>NZ_CM170152.1:3432500-6123042 GCF_057221695.1 Neobacillus sp. plas4 | reverse complement strand
GGTTATCCCTCCTTTTTCTTTTTATCTGTCTATTATTGAAATGCACTTTGCAGGTATGTTTTTTGTCTAAACTCCATATATAAAGATATTTTTTCACAAACAGTTGTGAAGTATCCTTGCATCATTTTTATATCAAAATGGACAAGAGTTCCGCGGAAAAACAATGTTATACAAGTTGTACAACCTACTAATTTATAAATATACGAAACAATGATTGTGGAAAAACATAATATAGGAAATAAAGTGGAGTTTCGACAATATCCACTGCTTGTGGACAAGTTTCTTCAGTGTGCTTGAACAACTTGTCCACATGTTATCCACAGTTTGTGGATAACGTATTTAGGGGGCAAAGTTATTCAGAGTGAAAACACAAATATAATATCAAATAAAATGCAGATACGCAATGCCTTTTAATGGTTTATCCACAACCACAACAATATGTGATTAAAACTTGTCCACAAGTAGTGTTTCTTGTGTAAAAACTGTCAATATCTTGTGAAATGGTGAAAAAAATGTCGAAAAAAGTATCCACAGGATAAATTTAAGAGGAAATTGGAGTTATTAAGATTTTTTGGGATGAAAAAAATCTGTGTGAAAAAAATAGTGATACAAGTACAATATTTTACGGGTAGTTGACAAGATAAAAGTCCGTCTTTATAATTAGTTAGACTGTCTTTAACAGCTATTCCTCAGGGAGGTGTCATATAATGAAAAGAACATATCAACCAAAAAAACGTAAACATAGTAAAGTTCACGGTTTCCGCAGTCGTATGAGCAGCGCTACTGGACGTAAAGTTCTAGCACGCCGTCGTCAAAAAGGAAGAAAAGTATTATCAGCTTAGGCCACTGAAACATCAGTGGTCTTTTTTCTAATATAGCTGTTGCCTAATGCTTATTGTTAAAATCTTAAAGCTGATTTTAACGCGGCAATAGCCTTTTGTGCTTAAGAATTAAATTTGTAGGCACTTTTCTTAATGAGTTATTCTTTCTCCGGAAAACTTAGCGCAATCATTAATTTTGTTCCAAAAACAAAAATGTAACAGAAAAGTGCCTATAATAAAGTGTCTTTCTCAATGGAAAAGTTTTGGTATAGATGGAAGGTGTTTTCTATGAAGAAAGAATTACGTGTGAAGAAGAATAAGGAATTTCAAGAGGCATTTCAAAAGGGGCAATCCTTTGCGAATCGACAATTTGTTGTATATAGTCTAAAAAAGGAAGATCAGGACTATTTTCGGATTGGACTTTCTGTAAGCAAGAAGATAGGAAATGCCGTAACAAGAAATCAAGTTAAACGATACATAAGACAAGCCGTTTTCGAATTATCCGATTTGCTGATGCCAGGGAATGATTACGTAATCATTGCTAGGAAGCCTGCAGCAGAAATGGATTTTTTTGAGGTAAAAAAGAGTTTAACTCATGTCTTTAAAGTGGGAAAGGTCTTAAAAAAACGATAGTTTGTCAAAATATAGAGGTATCGTCATAAATTTAGGAGACAAATTATTCTAAAAGAT
This sequence comes from Neobacillus sp. plas4, assembly GCF_057221695.1. Lineage (NCBI taxonomy): Bacteria > Bacillati > Bacillota > Bacilli > Caryophanales > Bacillaceae > Neobacillus > Neobacillus sp. plas4. The sequence goes on along the minus strand of NZ_CM170152.1, from coordinate 6,121,531 downwards.
GGTAAAATACCTATGAAATATTCCAAATGGATATAGTAGTTTAATCTATATATATATATATACATTGTTCAAGGAGGAAAATTCAGGTTGAAAAAACGAATATTACTTTTGCTTGGTTTTGTTTCTGTCATTCTATTCCTTTCAGGATGTACTGAAATCAATAAACCAATCGATGCCGAAAGTACAGGTTTTTGGAATGAGTACATCGTATACCCGCTATCCTGGGTCATTGTGAAATTTGCAGATATACTAGGCGGAAGCTTTGGTTTTTCATTGATAGTCGTAACAATTTTAATTCGATTAGCGATTTTACCGCTAATGATCAAGCAGACAAGAAGCTCGAAAGCAATGCAAGCATTACAGCCAGAAATGAAGGCGCTTCGAGAGAAATACAGTTCAAAGGATCAAAAGACTCAGCAAAAGCTGCAGCAAGAAACAATGGCACTTTTCCAAAAGCATGGAGTAAACCCAATGGCAGGCTGTTTCCCATTAATCGTTCAGATGCCGATTTTAATTGGTTTTTATCATGCTATCTCTAGAACAAGGGAAATTGCAGATCATAGTTTCCTTTGGTTTGATCTAGGGGATAAGGATCCATATTTTATTCTTCCGATTGTTGCAGGGATCACAACATTTATTCAGCAAAAGTTGATGATGGCTGGACAGGAGCATAATCCTCAAATGGCGATGATGCTTTGGATGATGCCGATTATGATCGTCATTTTTGCTTTCAATTTCCCAGCAGCACTTTCTTTGTACTGGGTAGTTGGTAACATTTTCATGATTGTACAAACTTATTTCATTAAAGGACCGGACTTGAGGAAGACTGCAGAGGCCGGTAAAGCGGGAGGAGCAAAAAAGTGAAACAAGTAACTGCTACCGGACAAACTGTCGAAGAAGCAGTGGAATCAGCTTTAGCTCAACTAAACACAACAAAAGACCGCACGGATGTAGCCATTATTGATGAAGGAAAAAGGGGTATTTTTGGAATATTTGGTTCTCGCCCTGCTGTCGTTAAGGTTACGGTTATTATCGATCCAATTGATGAGGCAAAGAAGTTTCTGCTTCAGGTTAGTGAACAAATGGGTGCGCCTGTCAGTATTGAAGTTAAACGGGATGGTAAACAAGTGCATTTCGTTTTGACAGGCGAAAAGATCGCTCTTTTGATTGGAAAAAGGGGACAAACATTAAATTCATTACAATATTTAACGCAGTTAATCATCAATCGCTTTTCGAATCATTATTTAACCGTTATTTTAGATGCAGAGGATTACCGAAACCGGAGAAATGATACGCTAATCCAATTAGCACATCGTCTAGCCCTGAAGGCAATTAAAACAGGCAAGGATGTTGCATTGGAACCAATGCCTTCATATGAGCGTAAAGTTATTCATACAGCTTTATCCGATAATAAACGAGTAAAGACGTATTCAGATGGTTCAGATCCACATCGCCATATTGTTATTTCACCTGTCAGATAAATAAGAAAAGGCATCCTTTTTTGAAGGATGTCTTTTTTTTAGTCTAAATGACCTGTGAATAACAATTATTTGAAATTCTATGTTTTATTGTTATTCACATGTGGATAAGTTAAAATAATACGTGGACATTTATTTGGTTGTGGATAATTTTTTATAAGGTTTTTTGGTTTTTACACAAAACCAGATGTGGTATTCTAATATTTTGAGAAAAATAATTTGTATTTATATATATAAAGAGTGGTGAATGTAATGGAATTTGATACGATAGCTGCCATATCGACACCAATGGGTGAGGGAGCAATTGCAATAGTACGATTGAGTGGCGATGATTCCATTAAAATTGCGGATCAAGTTTTTCGAAGCATTAGTGGAAAAAGGTTGATAGAGGTACCAACTCATACGATCCATTATGGACATTTAATCGATCCAAAGAAGGATCAGGTTATTGAAGAGGTAATGGTATCGGTCATGAAGGGACCTAAGACTTTTACAAAAGAGGATGTAGTTGAAATAAATTGTCACGGCGGGATTGTATCTGTTAATCGTGTTTTGCAGCATGTATTAGCTCATGGAGCTAGACTTGCAGAACCAGGTGAATTTACCAAGAGGGCGTTTTTAAACGGACGGATTGATTTATCACAAGCAGAAGCCGTAATGGACTTAATTAGGGCAAAAACAGATCGGGCAATGAATGTGGCTCTAGGACAAATGGAAGGACGATTATCGAAGTTAATTAGGGGATTGCGTCAGGAAATCTTAGAGATCCTCGCACACGTTGAAGTAAATATCGATTATCCTGAATATGACGATGTTGAAGAAATGACTCATAAAATGTTATTGGAAAAGTCCATTTATGTTAGGGATGAATTAAGAAAGCTGCTGCAAACCTCACAGCAGGGGAAAATTTTACGAGAGGGACTATCGACCGTTATTGTCGGCCGCCCGAATGTTGGAAAGTCTTCTTTATTAAATAGTCTTGTTCAAGAAAATAAAGCAATTGTTACCGATATTCCTGGGACAACCCGTGATGTAATTGAAGAATATGTAAATGTCCGCGGAGTGCCGCTAAGACTATTAGACACAGCGGGTATTAGAGAAACGGAAGATATTGTTGAACGCATAGGAGTAGAAAAGTCACGGCAGGTATTAAAAGAAGCTGATTTAATCTTGTTAGTGCTAAACTACGCAGATGAATTTACAAAAGAGGATGAAAACCTTTTTGAAGCGGTTAAAGGGATGGATGTCATCGTCATTGTGAATAAGACTGACCTTGAACAGCAAATTGATATGGACCGTGTTAAGGAGTTGGCAGCGGAGCATAAAATCGTCACCACTTCCTTATTAGAGGACCGTGGTGTGGATGAACTTGAAGAAGCCATATCCTCTCTGTTCTTCGCCGGCTCCATTGACGCTGGTGATATGACCTATCTCTCAAACAGCCGCCATATTGCGTTGATTGGGCAAAGTTTGCATACGATAGAAGAAGCCATCGCTGGAGTAGAAATGGGCACTCCAATTGATATTGTCCAAATAGACGTTACAAGAACCTGGGAGATACTTGGGGAAATTATCGGTGATAGTGTTCATGAAAGCCTCATCGACCAGTTATTCTCACAGTTCTGTTTAGGAAAATAGGAAAATAATAAAAGCAGCAGCACCTTCGGAACAAGCACAGCTTGTTCCTGCGAAGATTATTCTAAGGAGCATTCCTTAGCGTTCAGCCCCGAGGTTACCTCGGGGGGCTAGGTGCTGCAGCTAGAAAATAAGAAAGTTGGTGAAGTAAAATGTCATACGAAGCAGGTAATTTTGACGTTGTGGTCATTGGTGCTGGCCATGCTGGCTGTGAGGCTGGCCTTGCGGCGGCACGAATGGGCGCAAAAACATTAATGCTTACCATTAATCTCGACATGGTTGCTTTCATGCCATGTAATCCATCAATTGGCGGACCCGCAAAAGGGATTGTTGTTCGGGAAATTGATGCACTTGGCGGGGAAATGGGAAAAAATATAGATAAAACACATATCCAAATGAGAATGTTGAATACGGGTAAGGGTCCTGCAGTCCGTGCACTGCGGGCTCAAGCCGATAAAGTTGACTATCAGTCCGAAATGAAAAATACAATTGAAAATACTCCAAATCTCACACTCCTTCAAGGAATGGTTGAAAGATTAATCGTCGAAAATGGCGTCTGTGTTGGGGTTATTACAAAAACAGGTGCCATTTACCGTGCAAAAACAGTCGTCATTACGACCGGTACGTATCTTCGCGGTGAAATTATCCTCGGAGAATTGAAGTACTCCAGCGGTCCGAATAATCAACAGCCATCCATAAAATTATCTGAGCATTTAGAAGAACTTGGGTTTGAGCTTGTTCGTTTTAAGACTGGAACTCCGCCGCGTGTGAATAGCCAAACAATTGATTACAGCAAAACGGAAATTCAGCCTGGTGATGAGGAACCGAGGGCGTTTTCTTATGAAACCACTAAATATATCACCGATCAGCTCCCATGCTGGTTAACCTATACAAATGAACAAACACATACGTTAATTGACCAAAACCTTCATCGGTCACCCATGTATTCTGGAATGATAAAAGGAACAGGTCCACGCTATTGTCCATCCATTGAGGATAAAGTAGTCCGCTTTAATGATAAGCCTCGTCACCAGATCTTTCTAGAGCCTGAAGGAAGAAAAACACAAGAGGTTTATGTTCAAGGCTTATCGACCAGTCTTCCAGAAGATGTTCAACATCAACTCATTAGAAGCGTTCCTGGATTGGAAAATGCACAAATGATGAGGGCCGGATACGCGATTGAGTACGATGCGATTAATCCAACACAGCTTTGGCCGACTTTGGAAACAAAAGTGATAAAAAACCTTTATACGGCTGGTCAAATTAATGGAACATCCGGATATGAAGAGGCAGCTGGCCAAGGGATTATGGCTGGCATTAATGCTGCACTGAGTATACAAGGAAAAGATCCATTAATTCTTAGCCGTTCAGATGCCTATATCGGTGTATTAATAGATGATTTAATTACAAAGGGTACCGCTGAACCTTACCGCTTGTTGACTTCACGTGCAGAATACCGTCTTTTGTTACGACATGACAATGCAGATCTAAGATTAACGGAACTAGGGCATTCGATTGGCCTTATTCAAGAGGAGCGTTATCAAAGATTTCTTGTAAAGAAAGCAGCAGTTGAATCAGAAAAAGAAAGACTTTTATCCGTTAGACTAAAGCCCTCAGCCGAAGTCCAAGAACTCATTAGAAGCATGGGCGGCAGTGAGCTTAAAGACGGAATTCTAGCTGCAGATTTATTGAAACGTCCTGAGATGACATATGAACATATTGAGAAACTAACTCCTAGTCATGTGGAATTAGATCAAGATATTAAAGAGCAAGTTGAAATCCAAATTAAATATGAAGGTTATATTGAAAAATCACTCCAGCAGGTTGAACGCCTAAAGAAAATGGAGAATAAGAAAATTCCTGACAATATTGATTATGATTCGATATCTGGGCTTGCAAATGAAGCGAAGCAAAATTTAAAACAAATCAAACCATTATCTCTTGCTCAGGCTTCAAGGATATCTGGTGTAAATCCAGCGGATATTTCAATCCTCCTTATTTATTTAGAACAAGGAAAAATAGCAAGGACGAGTAATCTATAATTTTGAAAAAAAGAGGAAGTTTTGCTGATGAACGTCGAACAATTCAAAGCTATGCTTCTTGAAAAGGGCATTACCCTTAGCGATGAGCAGCTGCACCAATTCGAAAATTACTTTCATACCTTGGTTGAGTGGAATGAAAAAATGAACCTAACGGCCATTACAGATCAAAGTGATGTTTATTTAAAACATTTCTATGATTCCATATCTGCTGCCTTCTATTTTGATTTTACGCAGCCTCTTCACCTTTGCGATGTAGGTGCGGGCGCAGGGTTTCCAAGTATTCCATTAAAAATTGCCTTTCCTCATCTAGAGGTAACCATTGTTGATTCATTAAATAAGCGGATATCCTTTTTAAACCATTTAGCAAATGTTTTAAAATTGGATAAGGTCCACTTCATTCACGATCGTGCTGAGACCTTTGGGGTGAATCCATCCCATAGGGAATCATACGATCTTGTGACTGCCCGGGCAGTTGCGAGAATGTCTGTACTTAGTGAGCTCTGCCTGCCGCTTGTAAAAGTTGGCGGACATTTTATCGCTATGAAAGCGGCACATGCAAATGATGAATTGGCAGTAGGGCAGAAGGCAATTACAACCCTTGGTGGAAAGTTAGAGCAGATGTTTACTTTTACTTTGCCGATGGAAGACAGTGAAAGAAATATTCTTGTGATTAAAAAAGAAAAACAAACGCCAAAAAAGTATCCAAGAAAACCAGGAACACCTGGCAAAATGCCAATTGAATAGGATGATTTATTTGTTTAAATAAAGCCTGCTTACGTAAAGATTGTTGTTAAAATCTTAAAGCCGATTTTAACGTGGAAATAGCTATTTTGCACTTTAGAATATAGTTTGCAGGCTCTTTTCTTATTGAATTTTGCTAATTTCTGCAGAGATTTAGCATTATCATTAAGTTTTGTTCCTACAGGCAACAAAGTTTAAGAAAAGAGCTTAAATAAAACAGCGGAATTGGCAGGAAGTAAAAGGATAGACAGCGAATAAGTAATAGGGAGTTTCGTAAAGGTGGTGTTGGGGATGAAGAATTCGTTTTCACGCTTTTTTGGCCTCGGCGAAAAGGGAGATCAAAAGGTTGAGTTAGAAAAAGAGCAAGACCAAGAGCTTGATGGCGTAAAAAATGAAGAAATAAAAAAGATTCCGATTGAAAGAATTGTTCCAAACCGTTTTCAGCCTCGAACCGTATTCGATGACGAAAAAATAGAAGAATTATCACGAACAATTCATACACACGGAATCATACAGCCAATTGTAGTCCGCCAGTTTGATGGAAATTATGAGATTATTGCCGGGGAGCGCCGCTTTCGTGCAATGAAGAAGCTAGGCTGGGATGAAGCGCCCGCAATTATTAAGAATTATTCAGACACAGAAACCGCTTCGGTTGCTTTAATTGAAAATTTACAGCGGGAAGAATTATCTCCAATTGAAGAGGCGATTGCTTATGGAAAGCTGCTCGAGCTCCATAATTTAACGCAAGAGGCTCTTGCTCAGCGGCTTGGAAAAGGGCAGTCAACCGTAGCAAATAAGCTAAGGCTTCTTAAACTGCCGCAGCAAATCCAAGAATCCTTGTTGAATAAGGAAATAACGGAGCGGCATGCACGAGCCCTGATCCCGCTTAAGGATCCAGAGAAGCAAGTTTTACTCATGCAGGATATTATTGCAAGAAATCTTAATGTGAAGCAGACGGAAGATCGAGTGGCACGGCTGCTGGAAGAAAAAAACCAAAAGCCAAAGCCAAAACGGAAGGCCTTCAGCAAGGATATGAGAATTGCAGTAAACACCATTCGTCAATCATTAACGATGGTGACAGATAACGGAATTTCTCTCGACGCCGAAGAGGAAGAATTCGAAGAGTACTATCAATTTACAATCAAAATACCAAAGAAAAAATAAAATATTCTACAAAATGGAACCAGACTTTTCAGTAGTTTGGTTTTTATTTTGTGTAAAATAGTGGAAGTAATCACAGCCTAATCATTATTAATATTTTATGAAAAAAAATAACAATAAATCAGTTTCATGATAAAATAACAGAGCATGGATTTTTATATTACTAGTTTTACTTACTAGACTTTAAGTTTTATTATTTGAAACAAGGGTAGGTGACATCGTGGGCAAAACCATTGCAATCGCGAATCAAAAAGGCGGGGTTGGAAAGACAACTACCTCTGTCAATCTAGGCGCCTGCTTAGCATACATTGGGAAAAAGGTTTTATTAGTAGACATTGACCCTCAAGGAAATGCAACAAGCGGAATCGGTATTGATAAAGCAGATGTAGAGCAGTGCATCTATGATGTTTTAGTAGATGATGTGGAAGCAAAGGATGTTATAAAATCAACATCAGTGGAAAATTTATATGCTATACCTGCTACCATCCAGTTGGCGGGGGCAGAGATCGAGCTTGTTCCTACAATTTCAAGAGAAGTCCGGTTAAAGCGTGCCCTTGAAGAAGTCAAAGACCAATTTGATTATATCATTATCGATTGCCCTCCTTCATTAGGGTTACTAACACTCAACTCCTTAACAGCTTCTGATTCTGTATTAATTCCAGTTCAATGTGAGTATTATGCTCTAGAAGGTTTAAGTCAGTTATTAAACACTGTACGTCTAGTACAAAAACACCTAAATCAAGACCTAAAAATAGAAGGTGTTTTGCTGACAATGCTTGATGCACGGACCAACTTAGGCATTCAAGTCATTGAAGAGGTTAAGAAGTACTTTCAAGACAAAGTATATAAAACCATTATTCCAAGAAATGTACGTCTAAGTGAAGCACCGAGCCATGGCGAACCAATTATTACGTATGATTCAAAATCTCGAGGAGCAGAAGTTTATTTAGATCTAGCAAAGGAAGTGGTCTCAAATGGCTAAGGGCCTAGGGAAAAAAGGCATAAATGCATTTTTTACGAATATCGAGGCCGGTAAGGAAGAGACTGTCCAAGAAATTAGTGTAAAAGAGCTGCGTCCGAATCCTTACCAGCCAAGGAAAACCTTCCAGCAGGAAGCAATTGATGAGTTGAAAGCATCAATTCTAGAACATGGAATTCTCCAGCCGCTTGTAGTAAGAAAAAGCATAAAGGGCTATGAAATTGTTGTTGGAGAAAGACGCTTCCGAGCAGCAAAAGAGGCAAAACTAGAAAGTGTGCCAGCAGTTGTTAGAGAGTTAACAGAGCAGCAAATGATGGAGTTAGCGGTATTAGAAAACCTCCAGCGAGAGGACTTGAATCCAATTGAAGAGGGTCAGGCTTACCAGACATTAATGGAAAAGCTAAAATTTACCCAAGAAGAGGTAGCGAAGCGTTTAGGAAAAAGCCGCCCGCATATCGCGAATCATATTCGATTGCTCTCCCTTCCTGTTAAGATTCAAGAGTTAATTTCCGATGGGAAAATCTCGATGGGTCATGGACGCGCGCTATTAGGCCTTCGTCAAAAGGCCAAGGTCCCAGCTTTAGTGGATAAAATTATTCAAGAGTCCTTGAATGTACGCCAGTTAGAGAAACTCATTCAACAATTAAATGATAATGTTCCACGTGAAACAAAAAAGCCTGAAAAGAAAAAGGATGTATTTATCCAGGAGCGTGAACACTCCCTTAGGGAACGCTTCGGGACAACTGTAAATATTAAACAATCAAAAAATAAAGGGAAAATTGAAATTGAATTTTTTTCCAAAGAAGATCTAGAACGAATTCTAGAAATGCTTGGTCAAGAAGAATCACTTTAAGCCATCAAATCGGATGGTTTATTTTTTTTTGCCGGAGCTTTGATAAAACGGACTTTTCCAAAAATAAATATCTTTTCATTGACCATAAAACATGATAGGTTAATACTATTATAAATTTCGAGATTCGAAGAATAGGTGAACAAACGATGTTTTTATTAGGGACGCTGGTCAATGGAGCATTAATCATTATTGGTACTTTAATAGGAAGGCTTTTGAACCGAATACCTGAAAGCATGAAAACAACGGTCATGTATGCAATCGGATTGTCGGTGATTGTCCTGGGATTACAAATGGGCTTGAAAAGTGAGAATTTCCTGATTGTCATTATTAGCTTGGTGATAGGAGCCGTCCTAGGTGAACTCATGCAATTAGATGAAAAGCTAAATCAGTTAGGTTTTTGGCTGGAAAAGAAAATTGGTTCTTTGGGAATAGGCTCTACTGGAAAAGGCAGCATCTCAGAAGGATTTGTTACAGCCACTTTAATCTTTGTGATTGGGGCTATGGCAATTATTGGAGCCCTCGACAGTGGTATCCGCGGTGACCATGATGTTTTGTATACGAAGGGGCTTATAGATGGATTTACATCGATTATATTAACCTCTACCCTTGGAGTCGGCGTTATTTTTTCTGCCATTCCTGTCATGCTCTATCAAGGGCTGATTGCATTATTCGCCACCCAAATTGATCGTTTTATTCCGCAGCTCTTGATGGATCAATTTATCGTTGAACTAACTGCGACCGGCGGAGTCATGATTTTTGCAATCGGATTGAATCTAACTGGATTAGTAAAAATAAAGGTTGCGAACCTCCTCCCTGCTATTCTCGTAACGGCGATTATAGTAGCCATTCTCTATCAATATCATCAGTATTTTTAATTTACTTACAAGAAACTCCAAAAAGAGCAATTGGGCTATTCCCGATTGCTCTTTTAATTCGTCTTTTTCTGCTCTTGCATTAACTCCTGCAGACGTCCCTTTGAATGGAGAATACTCGCTTGATAAATACCATTAGCAATTGTTTTTGCCATTTTCATGACGAGGTTTAGACGGGTGTTTTGGAGGACAAAAAACTCCATAAAGCCGCTGACATTAACAATTCCGGTAATATGGATATCTCCGACAGCAGGAAGATCCTTGTTTACCCCAGCACCTGGTTTCACAGGGCCATCAGCTACCTGAATTACCCCAACATTTTTCATTCTTCCTAAGCAGGCATCAATGCCAATGATATAGGGATCTTGATGTTTGAGTGTAATTTCCGACAATCGTTCAGTAAGATTTACGGCATGAATAGGCTCATCTAATGTACCGTACACATGAAAAAAAGGAATATCCTTTTCTTCTAAAAATGATCCCACAAGTGGCCCTAATGAATCTCCTGTTGAGCGGTCAGTTCCAATACAAACAAAAACGATTGGCCGTTGGGACGTCCTGGGTAAAAACTTGACTAATTCCATGGCGAGATTTTCAACTGCTTGAAAATCCTCATGATTAATTTTTTGTGTATTGGTCCTCCTATCAAGAAAACTAGGCTTCAGGTTCATAAGTCCACTCCTTAACTTGTGACCACTTATTGTTTTAAAAATTGCTTTCTAACAGTATACGGAAAATTTTGAAAATCTATACGTAGTCAATGAAAGATATTCCTATTGAAAAAATGAATAAATCACAATACTATAAACTACAAAGGAAAATTGATAAAATGAGTGTGATTCAATAGGAAACGAGGGATTGGTTTTTAAATGAATTCAGTTATTAACAGATTTATTGATAAATTTCAAAACGAAGATACCTGGCTTCACATCGGGGAAGGTGTACTTAAAATCATTGCCATTTTGATTGTTGCCAAAATTTTAATTAAGTTAGGCAGCGTAGCAATTGATAATGTATTTAAGATTCGTACACGCTCTCCTCTAAAGACTTCAGAACGACGAGAAGAAACTTTGTCTAAACTTCTCGATAATGTACTTACATATGTTGTCTATTTTATTGCCTTTATGATGATTCTTTCTGTTCTAACGATTGACGTAAAAGCCTTGATTGCCGGGGCAGGAGTTGTAGGACTCGCCGTTGGTTTCGGAGCACAAAGTTTGGTCAAAGATGTAATAAGCGGCTTCTTTATTATTTTTGAAGATCAGTTTTCAGTTGGCGATCAAGTTCGCATTGACCAGTTTGAGGGAACGGTTCAGGCAATTGGTCTCAGGACAACAAAACTAAAAAGCTGGACGGGAGAAGTACACATTCTTCCCAATGGAAGTATCATTCAAGTAACCAACTTCTCTTTAAATAACAGTCTGGCTATAATTGACATTGCAATTGCCTATGAAGAGGATATTGATAAGACGCAGAATATTATCCGAAACTTACTTGAACAAATGCCCGATAAATACGAACAATTAACAAAAGTACCCGAACTGTTAGGTATTCAAACCTTGGGATCAACAGAAGTAGTATTACGAATTGTAGCTGAAACCTTGCCAATGAAACATGCAGGTGTTTCTCGTGATATTAAAAGGGATATAAAACAATCTCTAGATGAACATGGAATTAAAATCCCATATCCACGTATGGTCATGTACTCAAAGGATTCTGGAAACGTTAATGAACCTAGTGTTTAAAAGGAGAGGAATTTAATGGAGGAAAAGGAATTTGGGTTAAATGATGTCGTAGAAATGAAAAAGCAGCACCCATGCGGGACGAATCGTTGGAAGATAATTCGGATGGGGATGGACATCCGCATTAAATGTGAAGGCTGTGAACATAGCGTAATGATCCCAAGACGTGAATTTTCACGGAAAATGAAGAAAATATTGGTTAAGCATGAGCAGTAGTTCATGCTTCTTTTTTTTGAGTAAATAGATTATCCTTTTTAAATATGGATGTTTTCGTAAAGATTGTTGTTAAAATTATATAGATTGATTTAGGGGGTGGGGAAAATGACTGAAATACGTAAATCGGCTTGTCCGCTAAATTGTTGGGACAGCTGCGGTTTCCATGTAACGGTAGAGAACGATAAAATAACTAAAGTAGAAGGAGACCCTTCCCACCCAATTACAAAAGGGAAAATTTGTGGAAGAGGTAGAATGCTAGAAACGAGGACCAATTCAACAGAGCGTCTTCTTCATCCCTTAAAAAAGGTGAATGGCGAATTCAAGCAAATATCATGGGATCAGGCTCTTGATGAAATAGCTCTCAAGTTGAAGGAAATTAAAGAACAGTATGGATCGACTGCCGTTCTTCATAGTCATGACTATGCGAACAATGGAATATTAAAAAATTTAGATCAACGGTTTTTTAATTCGTATGGCGGTGTTACGGAAGTTTATGGATCACTCTGTTGGGGTGCGGGAATTGAGGCACAGAAATGGGATTTTGGTAATGCCTGGAGTCATGAACCTGAGGACGTTTTAAACAGTAAAAACATCCTCATTTGGGGCAGAAATGTCGCAAGAACTAACATGCACTTCTACGAAAAGCTCTTAGAAGCAAAGAAAAAAGGAGCAAGAATTCTTGTTATTGATCCTCTATTTAATGCCACTGCTAAAATAGCAGATAAATATATATCAGTAAAACCTGGAATGGATGGTCTTTTAGCTGCGGGTATTATTAAGGAAATTCTCCGATTAGGGCTAGAAGATCGGGAGTTTATCGATCATCATACCCTTGGCTTTCGCGATGTAGAGAAGATGGTTGAAAGTATTTCACTAGAGAAAATTAGCAAAATGACAGAGGTTCCTGTAGAAAGTATTCAGTTTTTAGCACAGATTTTTGGTGATCGTCCAACCTCTACCTTCATGGGACTTGGGATGCAGCGCTATAAAAATGGCGGAAATACCATCCGCTTGATTGATGCCCTTGTCGCGATAAGTGGAAATATTGGAATTCCTGGCGGAGGTGCCAATTATGCAAACCTCCAAGTAGGGCAGAGCTTTGATATCGGTAATTTAACATTGAATCATCGTAAGAGCAGCCACAGACAGTTTTCGATCATGAAACAAGCAGAGGAAGTATTGGCTACAGTAGACCCAGAAATCAAAATGATTTTTGTTACTTGTGGCAATCCACTGACACAGGTTCCGGATTCATCTATTATAGAAAAAGCATTTTCTTCCGTTTCCACGCTCGTCGTGGTGGAACAATATATGACAGACACAGCTCGTTTAGCGGGTTATATTCTGCCAACGACAACTTCTTTTGAGGAAGAAGATTTCTATTACTCTTCTATGTACCATCATTACGTCAATTATGGGCCAAAACTTGTTTCTGCCCCTGGAGAAGCGAAATCTGATTTATGGATTTGGACACAGCTTGCAAACAGGCTGGGATTTGGAGAGGATTTTGCTTTTTCAAGAGAACAATGGATGGAAATGGCTCTGGAATCATTAGCAAAAAAGGGAATCACTTTTGAGCAGCTTAAAGAAAAACACACACTGGAGCTTCCGGTGGAACCCATCCCGTGGAGCAATTATAATTTCAAAACTCCTTCCGGAAAATATGAGTTCACATCGATTGGGAAGGGGGATGACGGCCAGTTAAAATTGGCCCTTCCTGAAGAATCAAAGTGGAGTAACCCAGAACTAGCTGAGAAATATCCGTATCATTTATTAACCATTCATCCTTTAAGATCGAATCATTCGCAAAACTATCATCTATTTTCTAAGGATCCTGAGCTAAAGGTGGAAGTTGCAGAAAATATTGCGGCAGATAAACAACTTACGAATGGAGATTTAGTGAGAGTATGGAATCAGCGTGGTGAGGTAAAAGGGTTTATTTCTATTTTACCCAAGGCACATCCCAATACGATTAATATCGATGAGGGTATTTGGAAAAGGTTTGGCGGTCCTGTCAATAGCCTAACCTCAAGCGGGGAATCAGATAATGGATTAGGCAGCACTTTGTATGATTGCCTTGTTAATCTTGAAAGAACAACTTAGCTGGTGCCTTAGGTACAAGTTTTTGTTGTAATCCAGTTCCGACGCCAAGCCCCTCTAGGTCAAATACCTCTCCTCAATGAAGTCAAAGTGCGGTATTCATCGGGGAGAGGTTATTTGCTTGTCGGGGCTAATCAAGGCGTCTCCACTTTTTGTTGTTCTTGTCTTTTTAGCTTCTAATGCCTATAATTGTGAGAGGCTTTTTAAAATTTGTACGTAAATTTATTATAAAATAGATGGATTTTTTATGAGGAGTGAATTTTATGGCTTTAACAGCAGGTATTGTGGGACTTCCAAACGTGGGTAAGTCTACATTATTTAATGCAATTACACAAGCTGGGGCAGAATCAGCGAACTACCCTTTCTGTACCATTGATCCAAACGTAGGAATTGTAGAAGTACCGGATGACCGCTTAAATAAATTAACGGAACTCGTTCAGCCGAAGAAGACAGTTCCCACTGCCTTTGAATTTACCGATATTGCAGGAATTGTAAAAGGTGCAAGTAAAGGTGAAGGACTTGGAAACAAATTTCTGTCCCACATTCGTCAAGTGGACGCTATTTGCCAAGTGGTTCGCTGCTTTGCAGATGAAAATATCACGCACGTAGCAGGGAAAGTAGATCCTATTTCCGACATTGAAGTTATTAACTTAGAGTTAATCCTTGCTGACATGGAATCTGTTGAAAAACGGATTAGCCGTGTTGAAAAATTGGCCAAGCAAAAGGATAAAGATGCGGCTGCTGAGTTTGAAGTTCTTTCAATGCTTCGTGAAGCATTTGAAGCTGAAAAACCAGCACGGACCGTAGAATTTACCGAAGAGCAAATGAAAATCGCAAAAATGCTTCATCTTTTAACGATTAAGCCTGTTTTATATGTAGCAAATGTTGGTGAAGATGATGTAGCAGATCCTTCAGGAAACGAATATGTACAAAAAGTACGTGAATTTGCTGCGGCAGATAATGCTGAAGTTATTGTAGTTTGTGCAAAGATTGAAGAGGAAATTGCTGAACTGGATGGCGAAGAAAAGCAAATGTTCCTAGAGGAGCTTGGAATCGAAGAATCTGGACTTGATCAATTAATTCGGGCTGCCTACAACCTGCTTGGATTAGCTACTTATTTTACAGCTGGTGTACAGGAAGTTCGTGCATGGACGTTCCGACATGGCATGAAGGCTCCACAATGTGCGGGAATCATTCACTCCGATTTTGAAAGAGGATTTATCCGTGCTGAAACCGTTTCTTATGAGGACTTATTAGCAGCTGGAAGCTATAATGGCGCTAAGGAAGCTGGAAAAGTCCGTTTAGAAGGTAAAGAGTATTTAGTAAAAGATGGAGATGTCATTCACTTCCGATTTAATGTGTAAAACAGTAAGCCTTGCATCTGCAAGGCTTTTTACCATTCTACAAGGAATATCTAGAATTGGTGAACAACGTTGCATTCCAGCGAATCCTATGCTATAATCTTACATTGTGAGTAATGAATAATTGCTCCTTGCCCAAATGGGCCGTTTAGACCAAAAGGAGGTGACTGTGATGAATAAGTACGAAATCATGTACATCATCCGCCCAAACATTGAAGACGAAGCGAAAAAGGCTCTTGTAGAGCGTTTCAACGGAATTCTTCTTGAAAATGGTGCGGAAACTGCTGAAACAAAAGATTGGGGTAAGCGTCGTCTAGCTTACGAAATCAACGATTTCCGTGATGGATATTACGAAATCGTGAAAACTACATCTTCAGCTGACGCGGTACAAGAATTTTCTCGTCTTGCGAAAATCAGCGAAGATATCATTCGCCATTTAGTAATTAAAGAAGAAGCTTAATATAAATATACTTTGGTTTAAATGTTCCGCATGGAACATTTTACCAGAAGAAAAGGAGTTGATTCTGATGATGAATCGTGTCGTGCTTGTAGGCCGTTTAACAAAAGATCCTGATTTGCGTTATACACCAAATGGGGTTCCTGTAGCTACCTTTACTTTAGCAGTTAACCGTCCGTTTTCTAGTCAGTCAGGTGAGCGTGAAGCAGACTTTATTAACTGTGTTGTTTGGCGAAAACCTGCTGAAAATGTGGCAAACTTCTTGAAAAAAGGCAGTCTTGCAGGTGTCGATGGCCGCATTCAAACCCGCAACTATGAAGGACAAGATGGTAAACGTGTATACGTTACTGAAGTTCAGGCAGAAAGTGTTCAATTTCTTGAGCCTAAAAATTCATCAGGCGGCGGTGGCGGAAGAAACGACAATGATTACTTCGGTGCACCACCAAGGGAACCGCAGGGAAATCCTTATGGCGGCGGCAATCAGAATCAACAACGCCAATATCAAGCCAATAACAATAATAACAATAACAAAGGTTTTCCTAAAGATGATGATCCGTTCGCAGGTAACGGTCAAATAGACATCTCCGATGATGATCTACCATTTTAACGTCAACCTTTTCTGAACGTAATCATAACTAAAAGGAGGGAATTTTCATGGCAGGTGGAGGACGTAAAGGCGGACGCGCGAAGCGCCGTAAAGTGTGCTATTTTACAGCAAATGGTATCACTCGCATCGATTATAAAGAAGTAGATTTACTTAAAAAGTTCATTTCTGAGCGTGGAAAAATTTTACCACGTCGTGTAACTGGTACTAGCGCTAAATATCAACGTAAACTAACAGTTGCAATCAAACGTGCACGTCAAATGGCATTATTACCATTCGTTTCAGGTGAATAATAAAGCGTAAGCGCCTTGACAGGGGCGACAGGCATAAGACGAGCCGGCAAGAAGGTTGCTTTTTACCTTCTTGCCGGCTTGGCCTATGACCCGAGCCCCTAGGCGCTAAGGCTAGAGTAAATTGTTCTAAGGCAGCCAGGGTCATCCCTTGCTGCCTTTTTTCTTTTTAAAGTTGAATAGCAATGCTTTTCTAGCTAAAATTAAGGAATAGGCTTTTTGAAATATTGCTGTTTTTGAAACGACTGTTGTTAAAATCCTAAAGCCGATTTTAACGTGGAAATAGCTATTTTGCGCCATTGAAATTAGTGTGCTAGCTCTTTTCTTATTGTATTTTTCCTGTTTACGGTGAAGACACAGCAGAATCATTACATTTCATTATAAAAAGCAACAAAGTTTAAGAAAAGAGCCTAAATAATTGAGGTGAAGCAGTGAAAAATGTTCGTAAACTAACAGAAGGTGCTATCCTTTTAGCAGCCTTTGCAGTCTTATTATTACTTACCATTTATGTTCCGGTTCTTGGAATGATTGTGAATTTATTTTTAGCTGTACCCTTTATATTATTTGCCGCTAAAAATAATGGCAAAAGTATTTTTGTTTTTATTATTGCATCCCTTTTCCTTTCGTTTATTGTAGGGACGATTATGTCGCTGCCATTAACGTTAGCATACGGAACAACAGGTGTTGTGATTGGGTACTTAATTCAAAAACAAAAGAATATGGGGATATTATTTATTAGCGGGTCCCTTGTCTTTTTAATAAACTTAATAATTATTTATGTGACAAGCATTGTTTTATTTAATGTGAATATGATTACTGAAATGATTGATATATTGCGTGAATCATTCGATACATCCGCAGGTTTGCTGGGGAGTTTTGGTAATCCAGAGGACAATAAAAAAGTTATAGAACAATTTAATAATGGATTAAACCTTATTAAAACCTTAATTCCAACTTTATTTGTTGTCACTTCATTTTTCATCGTTTTCATTATGCAGCTTGTATCGTTTCCGATTATTAAGAGATTTGGCGTTAAGGTAGAAAAGTGGAAAAGCTTTAAAGAGATTTCCTTGCCAAAAAGTTTATTATATTATTTTCTTCTTACCTTGTTACTGAGCATGTTTATGAACCCTGAAGAAGGCACCTTCTGGTATATGGCTATAATTAATTTGACTTATATCCTCCAGTTTTTAATGGTGTTGCAAGGATATACATTTATATTTTATTACTTCGATCAAAAGGGTATTTCGAAGGCTATCACTATTACAATAGCGATTGTCGCTTTTCTAGTTCCAATTTTCCTTTATATTGTAGGGATATTAGGTATAATTGATTTAAGCTTTGATTTACGAAAAGGCTTTACTAAAAAAGAGAGATGACTACTGTTTAGGAGCTGAAAAAATTGCCTGCATTTATTGAAAAACGCTCGATTCGCTATCCTTTTTACGGGCTGATAGGCATTACAGTGGTGCTGCTCATTGTCCTGACCTACTATAATTGGATATTAAGCTTGGTGGGATTATTTCTGATCATTCCGCCGTTATACTATATGATCGTCATCGAATCCCGCCAAAGAAAAGAGATGGAAGATTACATCTCAACCCTTTCTTACCGAGTAAAAAGGGTAGGCGAAGAAGCGCTGATGGAAATGCCGATAGGGATTATGCTTATTAATGACGAATATTTTATTGAGTGGACCAATCCTTTTCTTTCCTCCTATTTCGATGAAGATACGCTGGTTGGTAAGTCTCTTTACGAGGTGGCAGACACATTAATACCGTTAATCAAGCAAGAAGTTGAAACAGAAATCATTACCCTTCATGAACGTAAATTTCGAGTGATTCTCAAAAGCGAGGAAAAGCTTCTATACTTTTTTGATGTCACTGAACAAAAAGAAATTGAAAAAATGTATCATGATGAACGGACCGTTATTGCCATTATCTTCTTAGATAATTACGATGAACTAACACAAGGTATGGATGACCAAATGCGCGGAAGCATTAATAATATGGTTACATCTACCCTCAATAAGTGGGCGCATGACAATGGTATTTTTCTAAAAAGAATTTCATCCGAACGATTTATCGCAGTGTTTAATGAAGCGATTCTGCAACTCCTTGAAAGAGGTAAATTTCCTGTCCTTGATGATGTTAGGGAAATGACTTCTAAGCAAAATATATCCTTTACCTTAAGTATTGGAGTAGGTGCTGGAACTCCTTCGCTGCCTGAATTAGGCGTGTTAGCACAATCCAGTCTCGATCTAGCATTAGGAAGAGGCGGAGACCAGGTAGCGATAAAACATCCAAATGGAAAAGTAAAATTCTTTGGCGGGAAAACAAATCCTGTTGAAAAACGGACAAGAGTACGTGCCCGCGTTATTTCTCATGCGTTAAAGGATTTAATTACGGCAAGTGATAAAGTCATTATTATGGGGCATAAAAATCCTGACATGGATTCGATTGGGTCTTCCATAGGTATATACAAAGTAGCACAGATGAATCAAAAAGACGCCTACATAGTTTTGAACATACAAGAAATGGATAGCGCTGTTCAAAGACTTATGGGGGAAATCCGTCAGCAAGAGCAATTATTTTCTCGATTTATTGGACCAGAAGAGGCATTGGAAATCGCCACTGAAAAAACACTACTGGTGGTCGTGGATACCCACAAGCCGGCACTCGTGATTGAAGAGCGTCTCCTTAATAAAATTGATAATGTCGTTGTAATTGACCATCATCGCCGCGGAGAAGAATTCATTGAAAATCCGGTACTTGTTTATATGGAACCCTATGCGTCATCGACTGCGGAACTTGTAACCGAATTTCTTGAATACCAGCCAAAACGCGGTAAAATAGAAATGATAGAAGCAACTGCTCTTTTAGCTGGAATTGTGGTGGATACCAAGAGTTTTACATTAAGAACAGGTGCCAGGACCTTCGATGCAGCCTCTTATTTAAGAGGTCAGGGTGCAGATACCATCCTTGTACAGAAGTTTTTAAAAGAAAGCGTTGATACGTATATAAAAAGAGCAAAATTAATTGAATCGGTTCTTTTTTACCGCGATGGTATTGCTATTGCAAAAGGCAGTGAAAATGAGCATTACGACCAAGTCCTTCTTGCCCAGGCAGCAGATACGCTCTTGACGATGGACGGTGTAGCAGCCTCATTTGTAATTGCAAAACGCAGCGAAGGGCTTATTGGAATAAGTGCCAGATCGCTTGGAAATGTAAATGTTCAGGTGATTATGGAGAAGCTTCAGGGCGGCGGGCATTTAACCAATGCAGCCACACAATTAGCTGGTATCTCGGTGTTAGAAGCAGATAGACAATTAAAGCTAGCAGTTGAAGATTATTTTGAAGGTGGGAGTAAAGAATGAAAGTAATTTTTCTGAAGGATGTTAAAGGAAAAGGAAAAAAAGGTGAAGTGAAAAATGTAGCCGATGGCTATGCACATAACTTTTTGATTAAACAAGGTCTTGCGATTGAGGCAAATAGTGCCAATATCAGCACGTTAGAAGGACAAAAGAAAAAGGAAGACAAACGCGCTGCTGAAGAGCTTGAGGAAGCGAAAAAACTTGGTGAGCAGTTAGATAAAATAACGGTTGAATTATCAGCAAAAGCCGGTGAAGGCGGCCGTCTATTTGGTTCAATTACAACGAAGCAAATTGCGGAAGAGCTTCAAAAGAAACACGGAATTAAAATTGATAAACGCAAAATGGAACTTGCAGATGCGATTCGTACCCTTGGTCACACAAAGGTTCCGGTGAAGCTTCATCATGAAGTTACAGCGACATTAACAGTTCAAGTAAAAGAGGTAAAGTAATTTCCAGTTCAAATTTTAGATAAACATGTTAGAATAATAAAAGTGATGTGATCGGTTCTGGCTGGTCACTTTTCTTTATTCTGGCTTTTTTTCTTAAACTTAATTTGGACTTAAACTATGAAAATATATAAATGATCCTCTTAATAAATGGAGGTTTTGATAGATGAGCGATTTATATGCAGATCGTCTGCCGCCGCAAAATATTGAAGCTGAACAGGCTGTATTAGGTGCAATTTTCCTAGAGCCGTCTTCATTAACTGTGGCATCAGAAATATTAATACCAGAGGATTTCTACCGTGCTTCCCACCAAAAGATCTTTAATGCCATGCTGAAGCTGAACGACGAAGGCAAGGTAGTTGACCTTGTAACCGTAACGGAAGATCTAGCAGCACAGAAACTCATTGAAGATACTGGTGGAGTAAGTTATTTAAATGAATTGGCTAGTTCTGTCCCAACAGCTGCCAATATTGAATATTATGCGAGAATTGTAGAAGAAAAGTCTTTGCTGAGACGATTAATTCGAACAGCAACGGAGATTGCCTCAGACGGCTATTCCCGTGAGGATGAAGTCGAAGCACTTTTAAGCGAAGCAGAGAAAAATATTCTCGCCGTCGCGCAGCGTAAAAATGCAGGTTCTTTTCATAATATTAAAGATGTTTTAGTTCGTACGTATGACAATATTGAAGAAATGCACAACCGTGTTGGAGATATAACCGGTATTTCTACAGGATTTGCTGAATTGGACCGAATGACAGCAGGGTTCCAGCGCAATGATTTAATTATCGTAGGGGCCCGTCCTTCCGTGGGTAAAACAGCCTTTGCCTTGAATATTGCAGCCAATGTTGCGACAAAAACAAGTGAGAATGTCGCTATTTTCAGTCTCGAGATGGGTGCTGAACAGCTTGTTATGCGTATGCTTTGTTCGGAAGGAAATATCGATGCGCAAAGGTTACGTACGGGTTCCCTTACGGATGATGACTGGGGCAAGCTGACAATGGCCATGGGAAGTCTATCGAATTCGGGGATTTTTATCGACGATACACCTGGGGTTAAAGTCAATGATATCCGCTCAAAATGCCGCCGTCTGCAGCAAGAGCATGGTTTAGGCATGATCCTAATCGATTACTTGCAGTTGATCTTAGGAAGCGGTCGTGCTGGAGAGAACCGTCAGCAGGAAGTATCAGAGATTTCCCGTTCCCTAAAACAATTAGCACGTGAACTTAAGGTTCCAGTTATCGCCCTTTCTCAGCTTTCCCGTGGTGTGGAACAGCGTCAGGACAAGCGTCCGATGATGTCTGATATCCGTGAATCCGGATCAATCGAGCAGGATGCCGACATCGTTGCCTTCTTATATCGTGATGACTACTATGATAAAGAGTCAGAGAACAAAAACATCATCGAAATCATCATCGCTAAGCAGCGTAACGGCCCAACTGGGACTGTATCACTCGCGTTTGTGAAAGAATACAATAAGTTCGTAAATCTTGAGACCCGGTATGATCCGAGTGCATAGACTTTTTGAGCCAGCCAGCTATTTGGCTGGTTTTTTTTTTATCTGGGGTTAGGGGTAGGCGGTTTTTCTAAAAAAGGTAGTTTAGAGGGGGTGGTTCCTCCTGTGGGGAGGGGAAATTCAGAGGATCGAAGGAAATAAAGACCTTTGATTCCCCTCATGAGGTAAAACAGGGCTTAGAGGGAACCAAAAGAAGTCTTTGATTCCCTCTAGTATTAAAAAAACTGTTTAGAGGGAATCAAAAAGGAACTTTGGTTCCCTCAAGATGGAATACAACGGTTTGGAGGGAACCAAAAAGGGTTTTTGGATCCCCAATAGCTGTAATAACCAGTACGATGGGAAACAAAAAAGCTCTAGGCATTATTTATAAACATAATGAGCTGAAGTCCTATGTCCAACCAGTTTAAAATCCCTACCCAGTACCCTCCGGATTACCTTCTTTGACCTAATCCCTCCGCACCACTCATAGATCTCATTGGTGGTAATCTTCCTCTCTGGAAACAGCAGGATAAATTCTCTTACACTCCTCAATATCGCCGTCTCTGCCTCATCTACGTATCCACAATTCTTACAGAGCAGTGCGCCCTCATAAATTGCCCTGCATTCGGGGCAGGTAATTCCTTTCTTTAATTGATCATAGGTATAGGAGAATATCCGTTCATAGGGGGAGTCCTCAATGTTACGATCAACAAGCTGCTGTGCTAACTCGTAGTACCTTTTATGGAGCTTGACTTGTCTGGTATTTAACTTTTTTAAAAAGCGGTTAAGCTGTGTTGGAAAAATGATAGCAGGATTATTGGAGGTGGTATATAAATGAAACTCGGGGTGGTTGAAGATTAAATAGGATTCAATTGAATAGTGAAAGCCCCACTCATGCAGCATTCTTTGAAATAAGGTCTCACACCTCTCCAACTGGTGTAATGGGTTCTTTTCAGGTTTTCCTGTTGGAGTAGACCACTTATCTTCTTTAAACGTGTGATCACCTTCCCAGTATTTAATATCCAATATGTATAACTTTTCATACGCAATAAGCAGGGTGTCAATTTGAAAGCGGGAACCATGATAGTCAAATAATAAATCATTTAGAATCAACCACTCGTCTGCTAACCCTTTAAGCCAATCGTCACTTTTAAGCTCTCCCTCATAGCCTTTTTCAATGGTGAAGAAGGTTAGTGCTTGACCTTCGTTAAACACCATTCGGGGATGTAAATACTGTAAAAGAATCAATTTCATATTTTCTGGCCGTGCTCTAAAAATCATATAACGCCTCCCTATCATTATTTTAATAAAGCTATATTATCTATTTTATGGAAAAACAAAACGAATGACAACCTAGATTGCTAAAGTAATATTTTTACGAACGTATTTTAATATCTTAATATAAATCGTTCGGGTTTTATTGACTTTTAGCTCCATTAATTGTTAAACTTGTGTATGGAAAAAGAAAAGCGTATTTAATTTGGAGGTGCCTATATGACGTCAGTAGTGGTAGTTGGTACACAATGGGGAGACGAAGGAAAGGGCAAAATCACTGATTTCCTTTCTGAAAATGCAGAGGCAATTGCTCGCTATCAAGGTGGAAATAACGCAGGACATACCATTAAGTTTAATGGAGAAACATACAAATTACACTTAATTCCATCTGGAATTTTTTATAAGGAAAAAATCTGTGTGATTGGCAACGGGATGGTCGTTGATCCAAAGGCTCTTGTAGCAGAACTTGCCTACTTACACGAAAAGGGAATTACAACGGAAAACCTTCGCATCAGTAATCGTGCACATGTCATCCTTCCTTATCATTTGAAGCTTGACGTTGTAGAAGAAGAAAGTAAAGGTGCGAATAAAATTGGAACCACTAAAAAAGGAATTGGCCCTGCTTACATGGATAAGGCAGCACGCGTTGGAATTAGAATTTCCGACCTATTAGAGCGTGATGTTTTTGAAGAAAAGCTGGAACGCAACCTTGCAGAAAAAAATCGTTTATTTGAACGTATTTATGAGACAACTGGTTTTACAAAAGAAGAAATCTTGGATGAGTATTATGAATATGGCCAGCAAATCAAGCAATATGTTTGCGATACATCTGTCGTTTTAAATGACGCATTGGATGAAGGAAAACGTGTTTTATTTGAAGGTGCACAGGGCGTTATGCTGGATATTGACCAAGGTACGTATCCATTTGTCACTTCTTCAAACCCTGTTGCCGGCGGTGTAACAATTGGTTCTGGCGTAGGCCCATCCAAAATTACTCATGTTGTGGGAGTTTGTAAAGCTTACACCTCTCGTGTAGGTGATGGACCGTTCCCAACAGAATTATTTGATGAAATTGGAAAACAAATTCGAGAGGTTGGCCGTGAATACGGCACGACAACTGGCCGTCCGCGCCGTATTGGCTGGTTTGACAGTGTAGTTGTTCGCCATGCCCGTCGTGTCAGTGGTTTAACAGATCTTTCTCTAAACTCAATCGATGTATTATCCGGAATTGAAACATTGAAGATTTGTACGGCGTACAGCTATAAGGGTGAATTGATTACCGAATATCCTGCCAGCTTAAAGATTCTATCTGAGTGTGAGCCTGTATACGAAGAACTTCCAGGCTGGACTGAGGATATTACAGGAGTTAAATCGTTAGATGAACTGCCAGTGAATGCTCGTCATTATGTGGAACGTGTTACGCAGCTAACAGGAATTCCATTAACTACTTTCTCAGTTGGACCAGACCGTAATCAAACAAATGTGGTTCGCAGTCCTTGGAGACAAATTTAGACTAATATAAGCCCTCAATTTTGGGGGCTTTAAAATTTATTAAAACTTTTTTCAAAAAAGTATTGCACGATAGCTACATGCCATGCTATTATAAAAAGCGTCGTCACGAACGAGTAACAATCTTAAGTACGAGCCATTAGCTCAGTTGGTAGAGCATCTGACTTTTAATCAGAGGGTCGAAGGTTCGAGTCCTTCATGGCTCACCAAAGTTTTTTCGCGATAGCGAAAATAACTTTCCATTTGCGACAGCAAAATAAACTTCCATAGTAAATAACATTTTAAAATATGGCCCCTTGGTCAAGTGGTTAAGACACCTCCCTTTCACGGAGGTAACACGGGTTCGAATCCCGTAGGGGTCATTGGCATTTGATTGTTGGTAAGCGATTGGCAAGTCCGGTCTGCTTGCTAACGATCATACTATAATATTGGTCTGGTAGTTCAGTTGGTTAGAATGCCTGCCTGTCACGCAGGAGGTCGCGGGTTCGAGTCCCGTCCAGACCGCCATAACTTGATTTTAGGAAACAATCCTAAGAGTTGGCTCAGTAGCTCAGTCGGTAGAGCAAAGGACTGAAAATCCTTGTGTCGGCGGTTCGATTCCGTCCTGAGCCATTATAAAAGGGAAGCTTACTATGTGTAAGCTTCTTTTTTATTTGTTACAAACGTAACATTTTTGTAAAAAAACATCCAAGTATTTACATATTTTTTTACGAGGCTTGTCTTGTTTTGTAAAAGATAGTCATTTTCTATTAACAGCTATAACCATTGATATAATAACTTTTACCTATGAATATAGGGAAAATATCATAGGGGAATTTATAATTTTCCCCTGTTTCCAACTCCTACCAATGTAGTAAAATGTCAGCTTTTATACAATTTTGTTACATTATCAAGACTAATCGTTATTTAAATTGAAATTGTGATAAAGTTATAGAGTAGAAAATGAGGCAAATTTCTTTTTGATGGTTAAAAAGCACTAGATTAAGAGAGTTGTTTCCGTAATTTAGGAGGATTCCAATGTTATTTTTTAATAAAGGAAGAAAATCAAGTAAATTAGAGAAAAAACAATCTTTAAAGACAGCTGTTATGACAGCGTTTGCGGCTTCCGCATTACTATTTAGCACTATTTCAGGAAGTGCTGCTGCTTCAATTAAATTGACAACTGTTTACCATGTATACCATAACCAACAATATGTAGGTACTGTTTCCGATAAAGAGGTTGTTGAAAAAATTGTCGAAGAAAAAGCAGAAATGCTAAAAGAATCCTTGAAGGATAAGGACATAGAATTTGGCTCAAATATTGAGTACATAAAAGAGCAGGTTTTTCGTTCCACAGCAAATAACGCTGAGACGGTAAAAAATCTCGAGAACACAATCCAGCTTCAGGCAGAGGCTTCCGCGAT
The DNA here is from genome assembly GCF_057221695.1 of Neobacillus sp. plas4. Classification (NCBI taxonomy): domain Bacteria; kingdom Bacillati; phylum Bacillota; class Bacilli; order Caryophanales; family Bacillaceae; genus Neobacillus; species Neobacillus sp. plas4. The sequence continues at coordinate 6,095,502 of NZ_CM170152.1, read as the reverse complement.
TGCGATTGACGGTCAGCCAATTGTTTTCTTAGAAAACCAAGAAACTGCTGAAGAGGTCATGAACAGACTTAAACTTGCCTATGTAACGCAGGCTCAACTAGATGAGGTAGAAGCAAGAAAAGCAGCACCAGCAACAGAACTTCCACCACTTGCTGAAAATGAAACTCGTATATTAGACGTAAGGGTATCTAAAAATGTTTCATTTAATCCAGAAAAAGTTACTCCGGATAAAATTCTGTCAGTTGATGAAGCTGTAATCTTTTTACAAAAGGGCACATTAGAAGAGAAGAAATATGTTGCTCAAGAAGGCGATGTACTTGGAACGATTGCCAATAACCATGGGCTGCCACTAGCAGACTTTCTTGCACTAAATCCTGACCTGACAGATAGTTCTATTGTAAAGATCGGTCAAGAGGTCAATGTTACGGCATTAAAACCGTATCTTGAAATTATTGTCGATAAAGAGGTAAATCAAAAAGAGGCTATTCCATATGGTAATGAAATCGTTAATGATGATTCTATGCCAAAAGGTGAAACTAAAGTCCAGCAAGAAGGTAAAAACGGAGAACGCTCTGTAAATTACCGTATTTCCACACAAAACGGAGCAACTGTTAGCAATGAAGTTACAAGCGAGGTTGTCCTTTCACAGCCCGTTAATCATATTGTTGTAAAAGGAACAAAAGTAATTCCATCACGTGGTACTGGTAACCTTGCATGGCCGACATCTGGAGGCTATATATCAAGCCAGCAGGGCATGAGATGGGGTAAAAGTCATAAAGGTATTGATATTGCAAGACCAAGCAACAGAACAATTAAAGCAGCAGATAATGGTAAAGTTGTATCAGCTGGATATGATGGCGGTTATGGAAACAAAATTGTAATTGACCATCAAAATGGATTACGTACCGTATATGCTCACCTTGAATCCATCAGCGTAAGTGCTGGGCAAACTGTTTCACAAGGTTCAGGTATTGGGGTAATGGGTACAACAGGAAACTCAACTGGCGTGCATTTGCATTTTGAAGTATATAAAGATGGTGCGTTGCAAAATCCTCTTAGTTATTTAAAATAAGGGTAGATTAAATAATAAGGGTCTCTAGTCCGTACTAGAGACTCTTTCTGTGTTAAATACTGCTAATACGTGAATTACTGAAGAAACCATGGTAAAGTAAACTAGAGTAGAAATGACATTTTGTATTTATTTTTTAAAACAAAGGAGCAATGGGTATGGAAAAGAAAATTCTCGTAGTAGATGATGAAAAACCGATTGCGGATATTTTGCAGTTCAATCTAAAAAAAGAGGGCTACGATGTTTACAGTGCTTATGATGGAAATGAAGCCCTTGTGATGGTGGAAGAAGTACAACCAGATTTAATTCTTTTAGATATTATGCTTCCATTAAAAGATGGTATGGAGGTTTGCCGCGAAGTCCGCAAGAAATATGATATGCCGATTATCATGCTGACCGCCAAAGATTCTGAAATAGATAAAGTACTAGGACTTGAGCTTGGTGCAGATGATTATGTAACAAAGCCGTTTAGTACAAGGGAATTAATTGCCCGAGTGAAAGCAAACTTACGTCGTCATCAGGTGGTAGTTTCTCAATCAGATGAGGAAGTTGAAACCAATGAGATTGAAGTTGGCTCACTGACCATTCATCCAAATGCATATGTAGTTTCAAAACGCGGAGAGACAATTGAATTAACACACCGTGAATTTGAGCTGCTCTATTATTTGGCGAAACATATTGGACAGGTCATGACAAGGGAACATCTTCTTCAAACCGTTTGGGGCTATGATTATTACGGAGATGTTCGTACAGTAGACGTAACAGTTCGCCGATTACGTGAAAAAATTGAAGATAATCCAAGCCACCCTACATGGATCGTTACGCGTAGAGGAGTGGGCTACTATTTACGTAATCCAGATCAGGAGTAATGCCTTTTATGAAAAAGGTTAGTTTTTTTCGATCGATACATGTGAAATTTGTCATCATTTATGTCCTGCTTATTTTAGTTGCTATGCAGGTTATTGGCGTTTATTTTGTCAGGCAGCTCGAAGAAACATTAAGGACCAATTTCCAAACTTCTATAAAAGAACGAGTTAATTTATTGGCCTATAATGTTGTCGAGGAGATGGAGAGGAAAAGAACACCTGAGGATCCTATCCTTGAAGGCGAAATCAGAAAAATTCTTCGAGATTTTGAGTCTGCAGATATTTTTGAAGTCAGTGTGATTGAAGGAAAGTCACGCAAAATCCTAGGAACTTCAGGCGCCAATCAGGGAGTCGTCGGTCAAAGGACAACTGAACTGCGGATTACACAGTCCATTAATTTAGCAGAGGACCAAAGCAGTATCAAGATTGATAAAAAAAGCGGCCATCGAATATGGGTGCTGTCTACGCCAATAAAATCAGGCAGTCAAGTAATTGGTGCGATTTATCTGGAAGCAAAAATAGAAAATGTATTTACCCAAATGAAAACAATCAATAGTATTTTTGCGACTGGGACCGGTATTGCTTTAGCCATTACTGCTTTTTTAGGAATCCTCCTTGCCCAAACCATTACTAGACCGATTACAGATATGAAAAAGCAAGCAATGGCAATGGCGAAGGGAAATTTTTCGCGAAAGGTTCGAGTGTATGGTCAGGACGAAATAGGGACCTTAGCGATGACCTTTAATAATTTAACGAAAAAACTTCAAGAGGCTCAGGCTATGACGGAGGGAGAGAGAAGAAAGCTTTCTTCTGTCTTATCCTATATGACCGATGGTGTTATTGCGACAGACCGAAAAGGCAGAGTAATCTTAATCAATGAACCAGCAGCAGAGATGCTGAATGTTTCACGTGAAACGGTCCTCTCTCAGCCGATTGTTTCTTTGTTAGGTTTAACGGACACGAATACCTTTGAAGATTTATTAGAAGAAAAGGATTCGTTGATTCTAGATTATAGTACAAAAAAGGAACGGTATATTTTACGAGCAAACTTTTCTGTTATTCAAAAGGAGACTGGGTTTGTGAATGGATTGATTGCAGTCCTTCATGATATAACCGACCAGGAAAAAATTGAAGCAGAACGAAGAGAATTTGTTGCCAATGTATCACATGAATTAAGAACACCGCTTACTACGATGAGAAGCTACTTAGAGGCACTGGCTGATGGTGCATGGAAGGATGAAGAAATTGCCCCTAATTTCTTAGAGGTTACACGTACAGAAACAGAAAGAATGATACGTCTGGTAAATGACCTCCTTCAACTTTCAAAATTAGATAGCACCGATTATCGCCTGTCAAAAGAATGGGTGAACTTTGTTGATTTCTACGACCGAATTATTGACCGGTTTGAAATGGCGAAGGATCAAAATGTCAGCTTCAGAAGAAATCTGCCAGGCCATGCTATCTTTGTTGAAATCGATGAAGATAAGATGACACAAGTTCTCTACAATATCATTTCAAATGCATTAAAGTATTCTCCTGAAGGCGGGCATGTCACTTTTTCAATCAAAGAGGAAGAGGAAAAGATTGTAGTCAGTGTCTCGGATGAAGGTGTGGGAATTCCAAAGGAGAATATCGGAAAGATATTTGACCGTTTTTACAGGGTTGATAAAGCAAGAACAAGAAAATTGGGCGGTACGGGGTTAGGTTTGGCCATTGCAAAGGAAATGGTAAATGTTCATAGTGGCATAATTTGGGCTGAAAGTGTAGAAGGCAAAGGCACTACGATTTCCTTTTCACTTCCATACGAGCAATCTGAAGAGGATGAATGGTCATGAGGTATGAAAGTAGTAAATCAGCGATTCTAATATTTCTAATCCTGGTCAGCATTGTTTTAACCTGGAATCTTTGGACGTACCAGCCTAATTTTGACTGGATGGAAAACAGTGATTATGTTGCTGAGGTGACGTTGAAAGAGAAGCAGGAGCTCCAGGAGATCATCCGTCCTGATTTAGCGCTATTTCATGTTAATGGTCAGCACTATGGAACAACCAATGCAGCAGACCTTGATAAGATGATAAGTGAAATAAGAGGATGGTCATTCTATGATGTAACTGATTATTCAGATCATGTTAGTGATATCAAGGAATTGGTGCATGGAAATGGGAATACAGAAATTGTTTTTCCTGCTGATGTCCCGATTGATCTTTATAGAAGTGTATTAAAATTTGAAGAAAAAAAGATTCCTGCTTTTAATTTTAATCGTATGATTATTAATGTTGAAAATTCGGATAAGGGAAATGGGAAAGTTTATTTTATTTCTTCTGATTATCGGCGGGTATATATGAGCCATATCTCACCAGAGTTATTAAATGGATTTAACCGTACTTTTTTTAAAAATGCCGAGCAATATCAGCGTTATTTTGCCTTTGAAACAACAGCAGAGCGGACAATTTTTATCCCTGATGGTAAATTGGAAATGATGGAATATACGTATTTACCGGTCATTTTAAACTCGGAGGCATTCAAAGAGGCGTTGTTTAGTGACCCCAGATTTGTCCAAAGGGGAACGATCGTTAACGGAGAAGAATACAGTGATGTTTCAAGTAAGATGACCGTAAACAACCAAACCAATATGCTGCATTATGTCAATCCAAACGTCGATCCTAATTTTATTGCCAACTCTTATGATTTACTTACTAGAAGTATTGATTTTATTAATGGACATGGGGGTTGGACAGATCCTTATCGGTATGTTGCTATGGATTTGAAAAGAAAATCTGTGAAGTTCCGTTTATATAGTATGGATGGCTACCCTGTCTTTAATGAAATTGGCATGTCAGAAATTCATGAGGTTTGGGGCAGAGAAGAGATTACAAAATATACAAGATCAAATATAGCATTAGAGCTTCCGTTAACCACAGAAATGGTAGAGGTAACACTTCCATCAGGCTCTGAGGCGCTGGAATTTCTTAAAAGCCGAAAGAGTTTTAAACCAGAATTACTGGAACAACTTGTTTTAGGATACCGGATGGCAAGGAACACCGATGAAAACAAACTGATCCTCCTAGAGCCTGCTTGGTTCTATCGATATAACCAGTCATGGGGACAAATCACGAAGGAAGACCTGGGGGGATTGTTACATGGATTGGAGTAAAATAAAAACGATTTTTATCTTAACGTTTTTGATATTAGATGTGTACCTTTTGTTTCAATTTATGAAAATTAGAGACGCAAATAAGTACGAAATTATTGCAGAGGCATCAATTGAGGAAAAGCTGGATGCAGACGAAATTAGCTATAAAGAATTGCCGAAGGCACCTATAAAGGACCAGTACCTTAGTGCAGAACCTAAAATGTTTACCAAGGATGATATAACGAAACTTAAGGGACAAACAGTGAATCTGAAGGAACCAAGCGCTACATTGCAGGTGAAGTTGGATAAGCCATTACAATTAAATGCAAAGTTCGAAGCTGCAGAGCTTACTCCTTTTATCAAGGATCATGTTTTGTTTGGGGACGAATATCACTTTTGGAGGAAAAATGATAAAAAGAATACAATCATCTACTTTCAACATTATGAGAATATGACCTTATATGAAAACCTCAGCGGGATGATTATCTTTCAACTTGATGATAAAAATCAAATCATATCCTATGAACAAACGTATTTAGAGGATATTGAAAAAATGATAGAGAGGAAGGAACTTCTCCCTCCTTTGAAGGCACTTGAAACCTTGCATCAAAAGGGTGCCCTGAAGCCAAAAAGCAAGATTACAAAGGTTGAGCTTGGTTATTCTACCTTAATACAGCTGGCAGCTTCACAAGCATTAGCTCCTACGTGGCGTTTCGTGGTGGATGATAAAGAAAGTCTCTATGTCAATGCATTAGAAGGACAGATTATTCAATTTAACAGCGATGGAAATTAGAGATGGAGTGAAAAAGTATGGATTTGAGGTTTAGCATTTTAGCGAGCGGAAGTACGGGGAATTCGCTATATGTAGAGTCAGATGAACACTCCTTTCTAGTCGATGCCGGATTTAGCGGCAAGCAAATGGAGGCATTTTTCAAACATATAGATCGTGATATAAGTAAATTAACAGGAATTTTTGTAACCCATGAACACAGCGACCATATTAAAGGAATTGGTGTTTTGGCCCGTAAATATAAATTGCCAGTTTATGCGAATGAAAAAACCTGGCAGGCAATGGATCGTCTGGTTGGGGATATTCCATTAGAGCAAAAGATGATTTTCGGTACAGAATGTGTAAAGAGCTTCGGCTCAACAGATATTGAATCCTTTGGTGTATCCCATGACGCAGCAGAACCAATGTTTTATGTATTTCATCATTCTGGTAAAAAGCTGGTATTGATTACGGATACTGGCTATGTAAGTGATCGGATGAAAGGAATCATCTCAAATGCAGATGCCTATATTTTTGAGTCCAATCATGATGTGCAAATGCTCAGAATGGGAAGATATCCTTGGAGTATTAAACGAAGAATTCTCAGCGACCTTGGCCATGTCTCGAATGAAGATGCAGCGATTGCGATGAGTGAAGTCATTGGCGACAATACAAAAAGGGTATATCTAGCCCATTTAAGTCTCGACAATAATATGAAGGACTTAGCAAGAATGTCAGTAGCACAAACATTGCAAAGCCAAGGATTAATCGTCGGTGAGGGATTTGATCTCTATGACACGGATCCCAAGGTACCAACGATTCTTACTGCAGTCTAAGGGGGAACAAAGATACTTATCTTTGTTCTTTTTTATGCTCTTTTCTTATTAAATTTATGAAAAAATTTAATAAGAAAAGAGCTGCAAACTAAATTAAAAGCGCAATATAAATCTTGCCACGTTAAAATCGGCATTAGGATTTTAACAACAAACATTAAGAAAACAGCCTTTTTTTTATAAAATTCTCCCTGAAAGAGTATAATTGTAAGTATAAGCCAAAATATAAATAAGCTCACTTATGAAAGGGAGACGTGGTGGAAATGGGTTATTATGATGATCATTCACAAGAGCGCTACCAAAAGAAAAATGGAAGCAGTAGAGGATATCTTTTTTCCAGTATCGTTGGTGCAATAATTGGAGGTATGCTTGTTGTTCTTTTGATTCCGACATTATCAAATCAGGGATTCCTTCCCTATAATGTTCAGCCAAATCAAAATCAGCCTGCGGGATCAAATAATGATAATCAGAACAATTTTATCCAGCAGCAGGTATCGTATGATGTACAAACGGATACAACGAAAGCGATTGATAAGGCTGCAGATGCGGTAGTTGGAATCAATAATATCCAGACCTCTAACTTCTGGTACGATGAGTCTGGGGACAATCAGGGGCCTGCTGGAACCGGGTCAGGAGTTGTCTATAAAAAGGCAGGAAATAAGGCGTACGTCGTAACCAATCAACATGTGGTTGAAGGTGCAACGCATTTGGAAGTTACCCTTAATGATGGCACGAAGATACCCGCTAAGTTGCTGGGCGGGGATATTTGGACAGATTTAGCGGTCCTTGAAATTGATGCTGATAAGGTGGAGAAAGTAGCGGAGTTTGGCGACTCAGACGCCTTAAAAATGGGCGAGCCTGTTATGGCGATTGGAAATCCGCTAGGTGCTACATTCTCAGGTTCTGTTACCCAAGGAATTATTTCGGGAATTAACCGTACGATTCCAGTTGATATCAATCAAGATGGGATTATGGATTGGAATGCAGAAGTATTACAAACAGATGCAGCGATCAATCCAGGGAACAGCGGCGGTGCATTAATCAATATTGCTGGACAACTTATCGGAATCAACTCGATGAAAATTGCCCAAAGTGCAGTTGAAGGGATTGGTTTATCGATTCCAATTAATTATGCGAGACCAATTATTAATGACCTAGAGCAATTTGGCGTGGTCAAACGCCCATATATGGGAGTCGATTTAAAATCCGTTGCAGAGATCCCAGGATATTATCAAGAGGAAGCGTTAAAATTACCTCGCGATATCACGTATGGAGTTGCACTTCGTCAGGTTATGCCAAACTCACCTGCAGCACAGGCTGGATTAAGAGAGCTCGATGTTATCGTTGAAATGGATGGCGAAAAAATCCACGATGTCATTGATTTAAGAAAGCATTTGTATCAAGAAACAAAAATCGGCGATAAGATGGAAATAAAGTTTTATCGTGAAGGAAAGCTGCAAACGACCACTATCACATTAGCCGAAGATCAGTCATAACAGGAAGCAGGAAGGTGATATAGCCTTTCTGCTTTTTAATGAAATTTTTGTGGATAACTTATCAACAGGGTGTGAATTCTGACAAATTACAGCTGTATATATTGTGGCGAACAAATGATTCCATACAAGATGTGGATAAAAATTGTGGACATGTGGATAACTATTGTGGATAACTTGTTTGTAAACTGTTTGTAAAATAAAAAAGGGGGTTGTGGATTGTGAATATCTCAATTGTCACGGTTGGCAAATTAAAAGAAAAATATTTAAAAATGGGGATCGATGAATATTTAAAGCGAATGAATTCCTATGCGAAAGTGGAAGTCATAGAAGTCCCAGATGAAAAGGCACCTGAGGAGCTAAGTGATGCGGAAATGCTCCAAGTAAAGCAAAAAGAGGGAGAACGAATCTTGGCCAAGATTAGCCAAGATACATATGTGATTGCATTAGCGATCAATGGGAAAATGCAGTCTTCTGAGGAGCTTGCGGATACGTTAGATAAGCTGGCTACCTACGGGAAAAGTAAGATCGCTTTTATTATTGGCGGGTCTTTGGGATTGAGTGAGGAAGTGCTAAAACGTTCAAATGAAAAGCTTTCTTTTTCAAAAATGACATTTCCCCACCAGTTGATGAAGTTGATTTTAATAGAGCAAATTTATCGGGCTTTTCGGATTAATCGGGGTGAGCCTTACCATAAGTAAATGAGGTTTTTTTTCTTATATTTTTAGGTAATGTGTTAGGAGTGATTGGATTGAACGATCCATTGTCAGAGTTTCAAATATCATTTCAACATATTGAATTACTAGTACCAAGAATAAATAAAGGAATTCAATTTATTCTCGTCATTAGTGGTCAATTAAAAATAGAAACATCGAGCCGCTTTTATCAAATGGAAGAAAATGATTTGCTTGTCATTAATCATAATCAGCTTTACCAGGTTCAAGGAAGTGAAAATAATCGGGTAATGATTTTATCGATTTCGGATGGTTTTATGGACCATCATTATGCCGACTACCGAAATCGGCGATTTGAATGCTATTCAAGAGAAATTGATCTCGGAAGAGAAGATATGATTTCTTCCATTCGCAAGCTGCTGGCAAATGTGATGATTAGTTATTATAAACAAGACGAAAGCTACCGAATTGAGATTAAAAGCTTTATCTGTCAAATGTTGATTATATTGATTCGTAGCTTTAAAGAAGAAGGCAGTGTTCTTCAGAAAATGGATACAGGTGACCTGCGTTTATCCCAGATTATTGACTATCTGGAAAAAAACTATGATCAGATGCTTACATTAGAAGAGATTGCAAAGAAATTTTTTCTTTCAAAAGGCTATCTTTCCCGCTATTTTAAACAGAAAATCGGAATGGGATTTAGTCGTTATGTAATGAATATCAGGCTTAAGCATAGTATGAAGGATTTACTTTACACAACAGACTCGATTTCCCAAATCGCCATGAACAATGGCTTTCCAAATACAAAGTCTTTTTCAACTTTATTTAAAGAAGTGTACGGAATGACCCCAAATGCATATCGAGATAGCCATTCTGTCCAAAAAGAAGATTCCGTTCAAAGCTATAGCAAAGTCGATGTTTCAAATCTTATCCAGTCACCAGAAATTATTGCAAAATTAAGCAGCATTATGTTAGATGATCAAAAATCTTATACACATACAGAGACAAGCTATGAAAAGCTGCCGATAACCTTGTCTCAACCGGTGCCAATGATATTACATTATCCTCATCACATTCTTATTATTGGAGGAATAATTGAATTATTAAGAGAAGATGTTCGTTCGCAAGTACTAGATGTGAAAAGGGATTTGCAGCTAAAGTATATCGGCGTTCGTCATCTTTTTAACAATACAGCCATTCCTCCTGAGGTAGAGACAGATGAAGTGATTCCGACAACATCACCGTATTTTAATATTGATAGTGCTTTGGAATTCATGAAAAAACATGACTTATCATTGTATGTCCGGAGCGATTATCAAGATATTTCGAGAAATGAAGAGCAATATTTTACAAAACTCAGCCAATTTATCAAACATTGTTTGCAGCTATACGGGGAATCATTTATTCAACAATGGCATGTGATGTTTTATGAGCCGTATTATACTGGAGTCAAAGCAAAAGAACTGCAGCGGGTTTATTTAAAACTTCATAAACTATTAAAAACAATGATACCTTCCATTCAGGTTGGAGTGTATATGCCTTTTTCTTTCCGCAAAGAAAAGACAAGCGATCATCATGAATGGCAGCTTAAATATAGCGATTCGATTGATTTTATCGGTTATAATGCTAACCAAAATGAAGTCATTGATTTTAAAGAAATGGCGGATACTAAATTTGAATTAGCCAAAGATTATATTAAAGAAAAAACCAACAGGATGAAGCGCTATTTAAAAAAGAATAATCTAGAAAAACCACTTCATCTTGTATCATGGAACACGTTGTCAGGCAATACCAGGTATACGAACGGCACCTTTTTTCGAGGTGCATTAGTCTTGAAAAATGTATTGGAAATAGCAAATGATGTGAAAACAGTTGCTCTCTGGATTAATACCATCGTCCATGAAGACGCAGGAAAAGATATGCGATATCGAATGGATGGGGTAGAATTATTCCATTATCTAAACGGAAAACGACCAGCTTATTTTGCGTTGATGTTTTTGAAACGCCTCCATGGCGAGATAGTGGCACAGGGTAAGGATTACGTGATGACTCAGAATGAGCGGGGATATCAGTTGATTCTTATGAATTGTAATATCATCAATCCTTATTTCTCTGTTGAAGAAACATTTCTTCAAAAACTGAATAAAGAAATTCATGTAACGATTTCTGGAATACCAAAAGGAGAATATCAAATACGCAAGCATGTGTTTGATAAAAATCATGGAGCCTTATACACAAAATGGTGGAATTTAAACAGTAAACATGGCATGGATGCTGAAATCATTGATTATATTATCAATTCCAGCAGGCCTTCTTTAGAAATCTTTGATGAATCGATTGAAGAGGATTGGTCATTTTATTCTTATTTAACAAGTAATGCGATTCACTTTTTTGATATTCGAAAAACATATAAATGATAACGAAGGTCAAACCCTGCAGCTTTTTACAAAGTGCGGGTTTTGACCTTTTTTTGCTTGGATGTAAAAAATCAACCCTATAATTTTCACCTTGTTAAAAAACAAGTTAATAATTTTATATATTGTCATGTGGTTTTACATGAAAATTGACTCTCTTAATTAAGCGGAAATTTTTATAATCATGGTGTAGAAATTCAAAATCGGAGGTTCAACCATGGAGAAAAATTACAAAGGTACAGATAAGATGATCACTGGGATTGTGTTTGGGGTTATCACATTTTGGCTTTTTGCACAGGCAATGGTCAATGTAGTCCCGGCCGTACAATCAGATTTAGGGGTTTCATATGGAACGCTAAATATCGCCATCAGTTTAACAGCTTTATTCTCAGGAATGTTTATTGTAGCAGCTGGCGGAATCGCAGATAAAATAGGCCGTAAAAAAGTCACCTATATCGGGTTAATTTTAAGTATTATTGGGTCCTTATGCCTTGTTTTAGCAAACGGAGCTGTATTATTAATTATCGGAAGGATTATCCAAGGACTTTCGGCCGCTTGTATTATGCCGTCAACGATAGCGCTAATGAAGGCTTACTTTGATGGAAAAGACAGACAACGTGCACTTAGTTACTGGTCTATTGGATCTTGGGGAGGTTCAGGAGTTTGTTCGTTTGCAGGTGGTGCCATTGCAACGTATATGGGATGGAAATGGATTTTTATTTTCTCAATTATTTTTGCCCTTCTTGCTATGTTGCTGATTAAAGATACACCTGAAAGCAAAGCGGAAGGAGCCGGTGCATTTAAATTCGATTTTAGCGGTTTAGCCATCTTTATCGTTACGATGATTGCCATGAACGTTTTTATTACATTCGGTGCAGACTTAGGCTGGACAAGCCCAACTTCTATTATCACAGCCATCATTACCATTGTCGGAGCGATTGTCTTCTTCAAGGTTGAAAAAAGAAAAAAAATTGCCCTTATTGATTTTTCTTTATTTAAAAATAAACCATATGCAGGTGCGACGTATTCAAACTTTTTGTTAAACGCGATTGCCGGAACATTAGTTGTTGCCAATACGTATGTTCAGGTTGGCCGTGGATTTACTGCATTTCAGTCAGGGATGCTATCCATTGGATATTTAGTAGCCGTTCTTGCGATGATTCGCGTCGGTGAAAAAATCTTGCAAAGAGCCGGTGCAAAATTGCCGATGATTTGGGGCGCTGTCATCACGACAGTGGGTGTAGCGTTTATGGGATTAACTTTCTTGCCTGATTTTACTTACACAGTTGTTGTATTCATTGGGTTTGCTTTATTTGGTCTTGGATTAGGCGTATATGCAACACCATCTACGGATACATCCGTATCCAATGCACCATCAGACAAAGTAGGTGAAGCTGCAGGGGTTTATAAGATGGCTAGCTCATTAGGCGGTGCAATCGGCGTTGCTATATCTGCAACGGTATATAGTTCAGTTGCAGCGACTGGAAATATTGAGGCTGCTGCATCCGTAGGGATTATCGTAAACGTTGTATTCGGAATCCTTTCAATTCTTTCGATTGTCATCATGGTTCCAACGAATGCAGGGAAAACATCGCAAGCTTCAGCAGCAAAAATACACACACAAGCACCACAGAAGGTCGCGAATTAAAAATAGAAGTCGGATTCAGCTCGTTTTTATAGAATAGGGGATCTTTCGATCTACACCATAAAAAAGGAGACGAAAATGATGAAAAGTGAATTAATGACGATGTTAGCGTCACGAAAAGAGGAAATCATCTCCATTCGCCGCTATTTACATGAAAATCCTGAGATTTCATTTAAAGAGGAGAAGACGGCTCAGTTCATTGCAGATTTTTATAAAGGCAAAGATGTCGATATTCAAACAAATGTTGGCAATGGTTTCGGAATTGTTGTAACGATTAAAGGTGGAAAACCTGGAAAAACCATTGGCCTGCGGGCTGATTTTGATGCCCTTCCTATTACAGAAGAAACGGATGTACCGTTTAAATCAAAAAATGAAGGCGTTATGCATGCGTGCGGTCATGATGGACATACGGCTTACATGTTAGTTTTGGCCGATTGCCTAATCCAGTTAAAAGGCTCCATTCCAGGTACGATCAAAATCATTCACCAGCATGCAGAAGAAGTGCCGCCAGGCGGAGCGAAGAGTATTGTCGAGTCAGGGTTGCTTGACGACTTAGATGCGGTTTATGGCATTCATTTGCTGCCGATGGGAGCAGCAGGAACCGTTGGATATCATGCAGGCTACTCCTTTAATGGACGGGCATACATGAAATTGAAAGTTCAAGGAAGAGGCGGACATGGATCCTCTCCTCATCTAGCTAACGATGCCATTGTGGCTGCTGCCCATTTTGTTACAGCTGCGCAAACCATTGTAAGCCGCAGATTAAGTCCTTTTGAAATCGGTGTTATCACCATCGGTTCTTTTGATGGAAAAGGGACATTCAACGTAATTAAGGACAGCGTCGAATTAGAAGGCGATATTCGCTATATGACGGTAGAAACAAAAGAAAAGATTGAGAAAGAAGTAAGACGGCTCGTGAAAGGGATTGAAGAAGAATTTGGCGTAACCTGTGAGCTATCCTATACACCAGATTATCCACCTTTATACAATGATCCTGAGCTTACGGCAATGGTTGCTGAAAGCTTACGAAGCATGGATGATCAAGATATTAAAGAAGTAAAAGAATTTCCGGCAATGTCTCCATCTGAAGATTTTGCTTATTATGCCGAAAAATTCCCTGCATGCTTTTTTTACATTGCATGTACACCAAAAGGAATAGAAAATCCTTATTTCAATCATCATCCAAAATTTGATATCGATGAAGATGCCCTCCTTGTGGCTGCAAAAGCTGTTGGACAAGTTGTATGCAGTTATTATCAAATAGACTAATGTATAAACCATGGGGACGGTTATTCTGATCCTCACTATCCACGGTGAATCGTACCATAAATAGAGGCATTGTTTTAGGCGTGCAGGCAGAGGTCGATAAGGTTCTTAAAACGTTAGATCTGCCAGAGGGGGTAACCTATCACTCGGAGGGTCAAGCGCAAGCGATGAACGAAGGGTTTATCAATATGGCGATTGCGATTGTACTTGTATTTATCGTGATGTTGGTGGCGTTTGGTAATATGATCATGCAAATTGCCATTTTATCTTCCTTGCCTTTCTTGTTCTCGGGTGGATTGCTGGGATTGTATTTGTCTGGGCAATCCCTTGGGATGCCGGCGCTTGTTGGATTCTTGATGTTAATCGGAATCGTTGTTACCAATGCGATTGTATTAATGGAGCGTGTAAAGCAGAATGAAAAGAAGGGAATGCAGATCAGAGCTGCCCTACTTGAAGCAGGTAAGACACGTCTTCGCCAATTTTAATGACGGCACTTGCAACAATTGGTGCACTGTTGCCATTAGCTATGTCCAGTGAGGGCGGATTGATTTCGAGGTCCTTAGCGATTGTTGTTATTTCTGGGCTTTTGGCTTCGACTCTGTTAACCTTGGTTATTGTACCAACGACGTATCATATTTTGAGTTCCATTAAGGTGAGATTTAGCAAGAAGCACGATGAAGCAGTGGTTGCCACAAAAGAAAGTGTACCAAAGATAGCGGGGCTTCTTGATATGACAGAATAAAATAGAGATTAAAGGCCAGACAGGATATATGATAGTTGGAAAATCCCATCTGGCTTTTAATTTACCTTATAAAAATGTCTATCAAAAAAGTAATATTTACTGTCATTTTGACACGGCTATTTCAAAATTAGCTGAGCTTCGGCAACTGGCAGTTTCAAAGAATACTTTCCAGATCCGTTTGCGGTTTCGCTGATAAATTTAATCCCGCTTTTAGATGAAATCGAATTTTGTGCGTTTAGAGAAGATTCAAATACAACTTTTACTTCATTAGTAACAGGAGCGAAGGTCCAGTTTTCATCTGCAGAAGGGTCAATGGTTTGTTGTTCCTGAATATAATCAATGATCGCCTGACGGTTTTCATCTGGGTACATTTCGACTGCTGTTTGATTTCTGACTCCAGGGAAATTTCCTCCTGCACGGTAGTTGTTTGTTGCAACAAGGAACTCCTGTTCAAGATCAATTGGCTGGCCATTGTACTGTAAATTTTTAATACGGTTTGCCTCAGCATGAACCAGATTGCCATTTCTGTCATACTTAGCCGGCTCTGTTACATCAATTTCATATGTTACTCCATCTATCACGTCATAGTTATAGGTTGGATAGCTGTTATTAATTAATGGCTGCTCTTTATCTGAAGTTGGGTCAATTTGATTAAACTGACCGACGGACATTTCAAGCCATTCTTTTACATCCGCACCGGTAATTTTAATTGTAGCAACGGTGTTTGGATAAAGATAAAGATCTGCCACATTTTTAATCGCAATCGTTCCTGCTGGAATATACGTATAGTCGCCTCCGAAGCCTGCTTTAAATGGCGCACCTGCAGAAAGAATTGGCAGGTTTTCATCAGAGGTACCCTTCACTTTTTTCTCCACATACCACTTTTGAGCGTTTGTCACAATCTGGATGGAAGGGTCATCCTGAGCAAGGGCAAAATAGCTGTGAATATCTGCTGTCGTAGTTCCCACCGGCTGGCGGATATACTTAATGGTTGCTTCGTGTGCTTCTTTAACAGCTTCTAATACTTCGATATCAGGCTCCGCCAAGCTTGTTTTCGTTGTTTTATCATAAATTGCTCGTAATTCTGACTCAGAATCTTTAACTAGCCATTTCCCTTTTTCTTTTGCAATTTTTAAATCAATGACACCAAGGTGGCTACCCCAGCTTCCTGCCATTACAACAGGTACCCCATTGATCGTCCCTTTTTCCGTATCTACCCCCGGAAGATTTCCATAGTTTCCTGGGAATGTGGAATGACTGTGACCGGAAATAATGGCATCGATGCCTTCTATCTTTGTTAGGTCGTAGGCGGCATTTTCCTCCATATCACTGATTTTTTCATCACCAATTCCAGTATGGGCCAAGGCAATAATTAGATCAGCGCCTTCTTCTTTCATTTTTGGGATTTGTGCTTCGACTGATTTTACAATATCCTTCGTGGTCACCTTACCAGCAAGATGGGCTTTATCCCATTGCATGATTTGCGGAGCGACAGCCCCGACTACACCAACTTTAATCACTTGCGTTTTCCCTCTGTCGTCTACTACTTTCTTCTTTAAAATAGTATAAGGTTTGAAGTAATGGTCATCATTGGATGGGTCGTTATCGTGATCATCCTTAAACACATTGGCACTAACATAAGGCATTGGTGCATCGTCCAATACTTCATCAAGGAACTCTAGTCCATAATTAAACTCATGGTTTCCAAGAGTTGCTGCATCGTAATCTAATTGTTTCATTGCTTGAAAGACTGGATGAAGTTCTCCCTCCTCAAGCTTGTCCACTCTTGCTTTATAATCACCAAGCGGGTTTCCTTGAATCAAGTCACCATTATCAAAGAGGAGAGTGTTTTTCGCTTCCGCTCTAGCTTCTTTGATCAGGGCAGCTGTTTTGGCAAGACCAAATTCAAGCGTCCCAGCATCCTTATAATAGTCATAGTTATAAATATTGGTGTGAAGATCTGTCGTTCCAAGAATCCTTATGGATACCTCGTGTTTTCCAGTCTGATCGGGCTTGGCAGCCATCACAGTATGATACGAAAGGGGAGCAGCTAAGACGGATAATGCCATAGTAGTTGCTGCTAATCTTTTACCTGCTTGAACGAACGGTTTTTTCAATGGAAACAGCTCCTTATACATGTTTTGTTTCAAACCAATTTAAATTATATAGAGTAGTTCCAATACATAAATGTGCCTATAGGCTGGAGAATTCTTAAAAGTTCGTAAACTTCATGTAAATAAATAGGTCTAAATTCCTGCGATGAGTAGCTGTAGGAGGTTCTTCAGCTCCGTTTCTCTGAAAAGGCGAAAGTAGTGGGGATAATAAGAATGATTTTGCTGGAATAATATTATTGTTTGGGCCCAATCCAATTTTTAGCCCGTTAGGTATAGGAAAAAACTCCTGTTTTACGTGGGATTAGTTGATGTTTAGAAACATACAAAAACTATACACTTAATTAACGTTTACTTTACAAATATAATGTTAAATTGAACAGTAAACTATTAATCTATTAGGAGGATTTATTAGATGATTAATAAGAAACTTGTGAAAAAAGGGGCTACTTTAGCACTTGCTTTAGCTATTACTATTCCAGCCGTAACACCGGCATTTGCGGCTTCTCAGAATAACAATAAAATAGAATCTATTAGATTTAATGGAATGCAAGCACCTGCAACGATTGATGAAATGGTAAAAACATATACAAATGCAACCGTTGATGTGAAATATATCAATGGAAAGGTAAAAACATTTCCGCTGACTTACAACTACCTATTTAAATCGGAAGATACGGTAGCAACAGTTAAAGGTGAAAAAGTTCCTGCAGGTACACCCATTGATGTAAATGGAAATCCAATTAAGGATCCTAGCGGCACAAACGGAGAATACTTTGTCTCTGATGCTCCGGATTCAAACAGCTTATTAATGCCTATTAACGGCAAACTTTATATGGTTACACACTATGAATATCAAACGATTGATGCTGCTGGTAAATCAGCATATGGTTTAGTTCCAGCATCTATGTCTTTAACTGAATTGGAACAGGACAAAAAAACAGGTGAACTTAAACCTGTAAATGTAGAAAAAATTGACTTTTCAGCAGTAAATGGACTTTGGATTCCATGTAACGGATCATTATCTCCATGGAATACACATTTAGGTTCTGAAGAGTACGAACCAGATGCACGTCTTTTCTTAAACCCAACTTCGAAAGTAAGAAGTCAAGTTGAAACTTTCGCTCAATACTATTTCGGAGATAAAGCAAAGACTAATCCTTATTTCTATGGCTACACTCCTGAAATTACAGTAGGTAAGAATGGTAAAACATCAGTTGAAAAACATTACAGTACAGGACGTTTCTCTCATGAGTTAGCTAAAGTAATGCCTGATAATAAAACTGTTTTTTACGGTGATGACGGCGGCAATACAGGAATGTTTATGTATGTAGCTGACAAGGAAAAAGATTTATCATCAGGTACACTCTATGCAGCAACATTCAAACAAACAGGTACTGAAAACGGTGGTTCAGGAGATTTACAATGGATTAATTTAGGACATGCAACGGATAAAGAAGTGAAAGATATTATTGATAGCGGCATTACATTCAATGATATTTTTGAAACTTCAGATGCTCCTAAAGAAGGTTTTACGGCTATTAAAACATACTCAAATGAAGGAAAAGTTGAGTACTTAAAGCTTAAACCTGGCAAAGAAAAGGCAGCAGCCTTCCTTGAAACTCGCCGTTATGCAGCCATGCTTGGTGCGACTACAGAATTTAACAAAATGGAAGGTCTAGCGCTAAACGAAAAGGATAAAAAAGTATATATTGCCATTGCCGATCAAAGTAAGGCTATGGAAAAAGATTCAACTGGTAAAGATCCAGCAGACCATATTCAATTACCAAAAATTAAAGCTGGAGTAACTTATCAATTAGACTTGCAAGGCGGCCAAAAAGATAGCAACGGAAAGGCTATTAATAGCTCGTATGTAGCACCATCCATGTCTGGATTAGTAGTAGGGGAAGACCTTCCTGCTGCCGATGCATATGGAAACACTGCGAATGTAGATAAAGTAGCTAATCCAGATAACTTAAGTTACTCTGAAGCAATGAGAACTCTCTTTATTGGAGAAGATAGTGGTGCCCACACAAATAACTTCGTTTGGGCTTATAATGTTGATACGAAAAAATTAGATCGTATTTTATCTGTTCCAGCAGGAGCGGAAGCAACTGGATTATTCGCTGCTGATGACCGCAATGGATTCTCATACATCTTCAGTAATTTCCAGCATCCTGGTGATGAAGTAGATGGTAAGTCCATTACAGCTGTTAATAAAGAAGAACTACTTAAAGCTGTTGCCGAACAAATTGGTATTAATAAAACAGGCGGTATTGGTTATATCTCTGGTATGCCATCTTTATCAAAAATGCCAAAGAATAAATAAGGTAACTGATTTAAGCAACATCAATTAAAAATAATTTAAATAGTTATAAATTGGGCTCCAGTCATATTAGACTGGAGCTTTATCGTTTTCTAGGATCATAGATATAAGTGCCTGCCCCCTCCAATGCGTTAAAGCTTTGTATCATGGGGAGCAGACACTGTTTCCATATATTTAAATTTAAAACCTTCTAGGGAATTGTCTCACAATCGCAACCGTTATGGTATCTGCCATTTCTAAAGCTTCCGCCTCAATTTTATCAAACACGTCGATACTAGCTTTAAAATCCTTTTGGAGATTTAATACTGCCTCTTGTATAGTGAGTGCTAGATGTTCGAAAAACATTTCTCTGAATTCTCTTTCTGATATAAAGGGATTTATTCTACTAAGGAATTTGGAAATTTCTGCTCCATTTGCATACCAACGTCTCTCTGCGTCCGCTGCAGCTTTTTGATTGCCTGCTTTTGCAGCTTTAACAATTTCAGCAGCAATGACCAGGTGATCCCTGATTAAGTTGCTGAAATTATCTGCTACTCTATTCCCATAGAAAGGCTTTAGTAAATTTCCCATATCTGTAGCGTTTCGGAGAAGACGTGCGGTAACAGCAGCTAAATCAGGTAAATTAAATGCTATGCTATTGATTGTCATTCTTGTCCAATATACATGTTGTTCCCAAGCTAAACGCATAGCATTACTTAAACGAACTTCCTGTTCACTAATATAAGAACCGTTGAACCAAGGTGTATTCATGATTTCACCTCCACATTCAAAATCATTCCAGTATATTCAATTTATAAATAAATGCTTGTACATACTTATTTGCAATCGTTGATTTTAACTAAGACACTCGAGAGCGGAAAAAAGTTTAAAAAAAGCTGTGGGGTAAAAAGCTAGGAGTTTGTCCTCCTTGCTTTTTGTCTGAGAATACTTTTGCCAAGTTAGCGCAATTCACGAGCAATGTTTTTTGAAGGCAAATACCCAATAAAGGTAGTTGGAATAAAAAAACTGCAGGTATAGTAGGTGTGGTGAACCGTATCATAAATAGAGTCAAAAGTTGGAGACTTTCCTCAAATGTTTTCTTACATGGCGTTGGCTTTGTTAAGCTTTGTTGCAATATTCTCTAACGATCTATCAATTGGATTTATTAGTTCTGTGGAACTGCAATGTCGTTAGGGGCTAAGTAATAATTCATCTATTGTTTACATAAGTAACGACTAAAACTTTTATCATAAAGAAAAACACATTGAATGGGATTCAGTGCGTTTTTCAGCAGCTTCTCAAATGGAAAAGCTTTTTTACTCAGGTTTAACAGCTATAAATTCGTCAATAGTTTCAGGGGTATGTTTACCTTCTTTTCCTTGGAAAAGGTCGATATTAACGGTCACATCCATGCAACCAAGATATTTTCCGTTTTTATCACGCACTGCCATGAATTTTTGATAAATTTGACCAGTTTCCCCAGTGCGTTTTGGGAACCAAAATTCCCATTCGTCACGCTTTCCTGAATGAAAGTCCTTCAATAGTTTTTCAACGTGGTGAGCCACTTTTGGGTGAAGCTCATGTACATGGCGTCCAATCGCTTCTTTACGACGGCCATGGACGCGATTAGGATTATTTGAATACCAGCGGCCAGTTAAGCAGATGAGGTGACCGTACCAAAAGTAGATGGCACTACGAATCAGATATCCCTTTAAATAATACTTCATGTCCCTGCCTGCAAGAAGGCGGGGACTATTTTATGTTTACGGTATTCTTAGTATAATCAAAGTATCAAAAAATATATAAACGGGAGAGTCATATGAATCTGGATGAAATCATTATCAATATAGATTTTGAGGACAGAACGGGATTAGGGTATGAGATATTCGAGGTTTGTGAGAAAAATGGAATCGATAAAATCAGCATGGAGGTCATTCCGGATCAGGGAATGTTTATCAAAATGCGGGCGATTGAGGAGAATAAATTAACGTTTCTGCAGGATTTAAGGGGAATAAAGGGTGTAAATAAGATTTCATTTCGAAACTATATGCCCTATGAATCTCGTGAACATAAATTAAACACGATTCTTAATGCTATTAGTGAGGGTGTCGTTGCTGTAAGCGAAAATGGGGAGATCCAGCATATAAACAAGCTGGCCTGTAAAATTTTTGAATGTGCAAGCGAGGAGGCATTAGGACGAGGTGCCGATGAGCTATTTGGCAAAAATCCACCGATTCTTGAGACACTCCAAACCGGGCGATCCCATCGTTTGATTGAGATGAAAATAAGAAGAAATCAAAAGTTCATTCGGATTCTGACTAGCAGCGACCCAATTGTTGACTCAAAAGGAAATGTGATTGGTGCTGTGGCAACAATAAAAGATTTTAAAGATGTGGAAGAGATTATTTCAAAGGTAGATTTAAAGAATGGTTTAACAACATTCGACGATATTATTTATCAAGGTGCAAAAATGAAATACTTAATTGAGATGGCTAAAACGGTAGCACGTGGGAATTCAACCATTATGCTTAGGGGGGAAAGCGGTACTGGCAAAGAGCTATTTGCAAGAGCCATTCATATGGAAGGAAATCGGGCAAATGCCCCTTTTATTGCTATCAACTGTGCTGCTTTGCCGGATTCATTATTGGAAAGTGAATTATTTGGTTATGAAGAGGGTGCCTTTACTGGTGCCTTAAAGGGTGGAAAAAAGGGGATATTTGAACAAGCCAACAATGGCACTATTTTTTTGGATGAGATTGGAGAAATATCCCCGTCGGTACAAGTCCGTTTATTAAGGGTACTTCAGGAGGGAACAATCCGAAGGGTAGGAGGAATGAAGGAAATTCAGGTAGATGTCCGCATTATCACTGCTACGCATCGTAATCTGGAAGAAATGATTAAAAAGGAGCTTTTTAGAGAGGATCTTTATTATCGCTTAAATGTAATTCCGTTAACAATACTACCTTTACGTGAACGAGTTGAAGATATTCAACCGATTGCGGAACACCTTTTAAGAAAAATTGCAAAGAAGCTGGGAAAAAAAGAGGTTTGGTTAACAACGGAAAGTATCAATCTTCTAAAAATGCAGGCATGGCCGGGAAACGTACGGCAGTTGGAAAATGTGCTGGAACGGGTGATGAATATGATGGATGGACAGGTAATCACGCTGCAGCATTTTTATGATTGGACGGATCTTTCAACGCCAATTCTCAAAGCTGAAAATCATGACGGTGAAGAATTTACTATAAGGGTCCCAGTCAATCAGCAATTTCCTAGCATGAAGGAAATCGTTGCTCAGGTGGAATATCAAGTTCTATCACATGTATTAAAAGAACATAATTCGTCGAGAAAAGCCGGGAAGATTCTAGGTGTATCCAACACGACCATATTAAATAAAATGAACGCCCTGGGTATTACTAGTACAGTTAAGTGACAAGTTTTTTTATCAGTGACAAATAATATTGTCACTTTTTTTTATCACTCCTTCAGAAGTCTATGGAAATTCTGGTTTTTAGAGCGCTTTCAAACTGGCATGGAACTTGCATAAATAATCAATGTAGAGCTTTTACAAGCAATTTAGTGACATTGATCTATTTTATCTTTTAGGAGGAGTTTGAATATGGCTATTAAATATGTTGCAGAACCGTTTAGAATTAAATCCGTAGAACCGATCAAGATTTTATCCCGTGAAGAAAGAGAAGAGAAAATTAAAGATGCGAAATTCAATTTATTTGGGTTAAAAGGTGAGGACGTTTACATTGACCTTTTAACAGACAGCGGAACAAATGCAATGAGTATCGATCAGTGGGCCGGCATAATGAAGGGCGACGAGGCATATGCCGGGGCTTCTAGTTTCTTTAAGCTGCGCGATGCAGGTATTGATATATTCGGTTATCAGTACATACAGCCTGTCCACCAAGGTCGTGCGGCTGAGAAGGTATTGTTCCCAACCTTTTTAACTGAAGGAAAATATGCAATCTCAAATATGTTCTTTGATACCACCCGTGCTCATGTAGAACTTGCCGGTGCAAGGGCCATTGACTGTGTCGTAGAAGAAGCAAAGGATCCTTCCATTCGCAGTCCTTTTAAAGGAAATATGGATGTTGAAAAGCTAGAAAAGTTAATCAATGAATACGGCCCAGAAAATATCGGCCTCGTGGTTATGACAATCACCAATAACTCAGCAGGCGGCCAGCCAGTTTCCATGAAAAATATGAGAGAAGTATCCGAGATTTGTAAAAAATATAATATTCCTCTTGATATTGATGCAGCTCGTTATGCAGAGAATGCATACTTTGTGAAACAAAGAGAAGAAGAATGCAAGGATATGTCTATTAAGGAAATTATTCGGCAAATGTTCAGCTATGGCGATATGTTCACCATGTCTGCCAAGAAAGATACCATTGTTAATATGGGCGGTTTAATCGGGGTTAAGGATGGTAATTCCCCATTAATTCTGAAAATAAAAGCGAACTGTATTTCTTATGAAGGATTCTATACTTACGGCGGTCTATCCGGACGAGACATGGAGGCGCTTGCAATTGGAATGTATGAAGGAATTGACGAATCTTACCTTGCTTATCGTATTGGTCAAAGCGAGTATATCGCAGCACGTTTAGATGAAGCAGGAATAGGTTACCAGGCACCAGTTGGCGGACATGGAGTGTTTGTAGATGCACAGGCTATGTTCCCGCACATTCCTTACAATGAATATCCAGGACAAGTGTTAGCGATTGAATTATATAAAGAAGCTGGAATCCGTACCTGCGATATTGGCTCTTATATGCTCGGAAATGACCCTGACACCAAAGAGCAATTGAAGGCAGACTTTGAATTTACCCGCTTGGCTATTCCAAGAAGGGTATATACACAAGCACATTTAGATGTTGTAGTGGATGCATTAATTAACATTAAAGAAAGAGCACATGAAATCAAGCGCGGATACAAAATCTCTTGGGAGCCGCCAATTCTTCGCCACTTCCAGGCAAGCTTAGAACCAATTACTGGAACAGCTGAAGAAACTGCAAAAAAAATTGAAGAGCTAGTTACAATCTAATAGAATAGCAACCAACCATTCGTGCTGGACTAACCCTGTCTATAGTATTTTTGTAAAAGGCGGCGACTTTTCAACGGGAAAGCGCCGCCTTGCTTTAAGCAAAATGAAAAAAAAATGTCGATATAATATACTTCTAAAAAGGGGATTTATAACATGAAACTGATTGAAACAGCAAATGCACCTGGGGCAATTGGACCATACTCACAAGGCTATGAGGTTAACGGAATGGTTTATATTTCAGGCCAGATTCCGGTTAATCCTGAAAATGGTGAAATTCCCGAAGGCATTCGTGCGCAAACAGAACAATCCTGTAAAAACGTCGGTGCTATTTTAGATGCTGCTGGGGTCAATTTTGAAAGCGTTTTTAAAACAACGTGCTTTTTAGCAGATATGAATAACTTCACAGCTTTTAACGAAGTTTATGCCAAGTATTTTGTGTCAAAACCTGCACGTAGTTGTGTAGCTGTAAAGGAGCTCCCAAAAGGGGTATTGTGTGAAGTAGAAGTAATTGCTGTAAAATAACAAGGTGAGTCTTTTAAAAAGTTAGTCCCTTGGAAATGAAAGTGATCGAAACAAAATAGGCTGCCGACCTCCACCTCAGTCATTCCATCTCTGAGGACGTCTACCTGTAGAATCCTCTTTCAGTCCGTCTTACCTGATTTTCTTTTATTTCAGATCCAAATTTGCTTTATTAATCATTCGTTTGTAACAATGCAAAACAAATTGGAGCGTGGGAAATATGGAGGAAAACCAAGAATTAAAAAGGGGTCTCAAAAATAGGCATATCCAGTTGATTGCTCTAGGAGGGGCTATCGGGACAGGCTTATTCTATGGCTCGGCATCAACAATCGGGCTTGTGGGTCCAGCAGTAATGTTATCGTATGCACTCGGTGGATTTTTTATTTTCCTAGTTATGCGCTGCATGGGTGAAATGACTGTACATACACCTGTTTCAGGTGCGTTTAGTACATTTGCTTATAAATATTGGGGAGAAATGGCAGGTTTTATTTCCGGCTGGAACTATTGGTTCTGTTATGTGGCTGTATCAATGGCTGAAATAACCGCGGTGGGGATCTATGTCAACTATTGGTTCCCTGATATTCCGCAGTGGGTGTCGGGATTTGTAATGTTCCTGATTATTACCGGCATAAACCTAATTGGAGTAA
The DNA here is from genome assembly GCF_057221695.1 of Neobacillus sp. plas4. Taxonomy (NCBI): domain Bacteria; kingdom Bacillati; phylum Bacillota; class Bacilli; order Caryophanales; family Bacillaceae; genus Neobacillus; species Neobacillus sp. plas4. The sequence continues at coordinate 6,069,960 of NZ_CM170152.1, read as the reverse complement.
AAGCTTTTGGCGAAATAGAATTTTGGGGAGCAATTATTAAAGTTTTAGCAGTTATTGTTATGATTCTTTTTGGCCTTGCGATTGTTTTCTTCGGTTTTGGGTATGGAGGAGAAGCAATTGGGTTTTCGAATTTATGGGAACATGGGGGATTCCTGCCTAAGGGATTTAAAGGATTATTGTTGTCCTTGGTCGTTGTAACCTTTGCGTTTGGCGGTGTCGAGCTGATTGGTATTACTGCCGGTGAAGCAGAAAACCCTGACAAAACGATTCCTAAAGCCATCAATCAGGTACTTTACCGAATCCTTATTTTCTATGTAGGTTCCATGCTTGTATTGGTCACTTTATTCCCTTGGGATAAAGTAGGCTTAAAGGGAAGTCCATTCGTATTGATTTTTGATCAGTTAGGAATTCCAGCGGCTGCATCCATTTTAAATGTTATCGTACTTACCGCAACATTCTCTGCATATAACAGCTGCTTGTATAGTAACGCCCGCATGCTTTTCGGACTTGCAAATCAAGGAAACGCTCCGAAATTCCTAAAAAAGGTTGGGAAAACAGGCGTTCCAATTTATTGTGTATTATTCTCATCGGGTGTTGTCGGTATAGCGGTTATTTTAAACGCATTTTTGCCAGGGCAAGTATTCGGGATTGTCATGTCAATTGCAGTTCTAGCTATTATTATTAACTGGATTATGATTTTAATCACTCATAATAAGTTTAGAAGAATCATTAGTCCTAGTGAAGCAGGGCTGTTAAAGTTTAAAATGCCTTTCTACCCGATTTCCAATTATGTAACAATGGCTTATTTAGGAATGCTGATTGTTTTAATGTGGTTTCTGCCAGATTTCCGTGTATCCCTTTACCTTGCCCCTGTTTGGTTGGGTATCTTAATTATTGCCTATAAACTTAAGGGACGTGGAAAAGGAATGGACGATAGCAAATATCTTAAGAAAGCTAATTAGTCACCTAGACATTAACAGATTCATATTTAAAAAAATTGACTTTGTTGAAAATTTTAATGATCCCCTTGCATAGAAATGCGAGGGGATTCCTATTTTCAATTCTGCTCTCTCATCCGCTTTGGCGCCTTTGAAGCGACAAGTCCACATCAATCTTTAAGGGTGCCTTTGTAAATATGCCTGTTCCACGTGAAACAAATAGTGCCAAGAAGAAAGCCGCCATTTAATTAGGTGCGGGGAACCGTATAATAAATAAGCGCGTTTTTTTATTTTAGAATTTGCTGTTAGGGTAATCACTTTTCTCTTGGAGGTTAGAACATCATAAGTCTTCTTAAAGTGATAAGATAAGAATAACAGCACTCATTAATTTTAAGAATCTAAACAGATGGGAAAGTTCCACTTAATAGGAAATACTAATAAAAATAGTGGCAAAGTGGAGTGAAGAATATATGGTTGATATCAGCAAAATTATTCAAGGGAAAAATTTATCAGAAATAGAAGTCCAAATTGTACAATATATCATTATTAACATTGACAGTGTCTTGCAAATGGGAGTACGAAATATTGCGAAAGAGAATTTTACCTCTCCTGCAACTGTAATTCGCCTTTCCAAAAAATTAGGATATACGGGATTCATCGATATGTATTACCACCTCCTCCCTCTGGTTAAAAAAGCGGATTTACCGGAAAACGGCGTGATGGAGGACTTTTTTGAGATTAATTCAAAGGATTTTATGACCCATAATACAGTGGAGGATATTGGAATCTTTATTAAAAAAGTCTTAACCCTCCGCCAAAGTTATATTTTTATTTATGCTACAGGTTTTTCAGCAATTGCGGCAGAGTATTTGTACAAAAAACTATTAGTACTTGGGAGAAAGACGATTTTTGCCAGTGGAACCGATTCGATTGGCGTATTCGAAAATAATCTTGAAGATATCGGTGCTTTAATAGTCATTTCAAAATCAGGTGAAACACAGCTTGTCCTCGATAAAATACAGGCTGCCAAGGAGCACCATATTTTCACTGTTTCTTTCACAAAGGAAACTGAAAATAGGATTGCAGTGCTTTCCGATTTAAATTTTAAAATCACCGATCATAATAAACTAGATGATAGAAACATGCTGCCGAATAGTTTTTTTCCCGGTCTACTGCTGATGTTCGAATATATTGTCAAACAGTATGTTGGAACACTATTACCAAAAAAAGATAAGAATGAGTGAAACGTGTTTCAATATGTGAAACACGTTTTTTATCTTGTTGAATCTATCGACTATAAAACGGTTACATTGTATTCTAAACCTGTCAACAAAACATGATAAAAGGGGGAGGCAAAATGAAAACAAAAGTCATGGAAGGCATGCAGCGCTTTTCCAAAGCAATGTTCATTCCAGTGCTTATTTTGCCGATTGCGGGTATTTTAATTGCTCTGGGAAATTTATTTACTAATCCAAGATTAATAGAAGTTATCCCGTTTTTAGATAATCCGATTACTACTGGTTTTGGTACGATTTTAACCGGATCATTGGTTTCGATTCTCGGTAACTTGGGACTTATATTTAGTGTCGGTATTGCAGTTGGTTTAGCCAATAAAGATAAAGCGGTGGCGGGATTTACGGCCTTACTTGGCTACCTAGTATTTGTCAATGCGATGAATAAATTTATGCAGCTGAGCGGTGTGCTGTTTGAAGGCGAATCTCTGCAGGGTACCGGGCAGACCTTGGTCTTGGGTGTACAAATCCTCGATATGGGTGTATTCCTCGGGATTATCCTCGGGATTGTCACTGCGATGGTTCATAACAAATTTATTGATAAAGAATTTAAAGGTGCGTTTCAGATTTACGGCGGATCACGCTTCGTCTTTATTGTACTGATTCCAATCGTTGTTCTTTTATCAATTGGACTTACTTTTATCTGGCCGTTTTTCCAAGCCGGAATTAATAACCTTGGTACACTAATCAATCACAGTGGAAGCTTCGGTATTTTCTTATATGGAATGTTAGAGCGTTTGTTAATTCCAACCGGGCTGCACCACTTAATCTATACGCCATTCTTATATACCTCATTGGGTGGTACAGCTGAAGTTGGCGGACAAATTTTTGAAGGAGCAAGAAATATTTACTATGCGGAGATTGCAGATCCAACGGTAAAAGTGCTTTCTTCATCTGTAGTTTGGGACGCACGTGGTATTTCAAAAATGTTTGGATTAATCGGAGCCTGTTTAGCGATGTATCATACAGCCAAGCCTGAAAACAAGGCTAAGGTAAAAGCGATTTTGATTCCAGCTGCCGTTACTTCCTTTATTGCAGGTGTTACAGAACCTATTGAATTCTCATTCATGTTTGTCGCACCTCTGTTATTTGTTGTTCACGCGGCCTTAAGCGGTTTAGCGATGGTGACGTTTAATCTATTGGATGTCAGAGCCATTGGCCCAAACGGCATGATCGACTTCCTATTATTCAACCTGCCGCTTGGAATTGAAAAAACACATTGGCCAATGTACATTTTGATTGGATTAATCTTCTTCTGTATTTACTATTTGGTCTTCCGATTCTTAATCGTGAAATTTAACTTCAAGACAGTAGGAAGAGAAGATGAAGGCAACGAGACAAAATTATATTCGAAGAAAGATCTAAAGGAAAAGCAACACCAAGGAAAAACCGGGGCTTCAGGGCCGCAGGGGAATGACGGAATTGCCCCAGTGATCGTCGATGCATTAGGCGGAGCAAGCAACATTAATACAGTAACAAACTGTTACACAAGACTTCGTTTAACACTGGATAACCCTGAAAAGGTCAACGAAGAAGTTTTGAAAAGAGAAACTGGTGCCAGTGGAGTCGTGATTAAAGATAAGAATGTTCAGGTTGTTTATGGCTTACAGGTAACAAACATTAGAAAAGCTGTCGACAGCTATTTAGGATTAACAACAAACGAGTAGAACCGTGAAGAATACAAAAACAAAGATTACTAGAAGGGAATGGGGAAAATGAAAAAGTTCTCAGTCGTTATTGCAGGTGGAGGAAGTACCTATACACCAGGGATTGTTATGATGTTATTGGATAACCTGGACCGTTTCCCACTTCGAACATTAAAATTATATGATAATGATGGTGAAAGACAAGCGGTATTAGGGGAAGCTATCGAAATTGTATTAAAAGAAAAAGCACCGGATATTGAATACTGCTATACAACGGATCCGGAAGAGGCCTTCACAGATATCGACTTCTGTTTTGCACATATCCGTACTGGAAAATATGAAATGCGTGAAAAGGATGAAAAAATTCCATTAAAGCACGGTGTTGTCGGGCAAGAAACTTGTGGACCTGGCGGAATTGCTTATGGGATGAGAAGCATCGGTGATATGATTGAATTGATTGACATTATGGAAAAATACGCACCAAATGCGTGGATGTTAAACTATTCCAATCCTGCAGCCATTGTTGCAGAAGCTTGCCGCGTACTTCGTCCAAATTCAAAAGTATTGAATATTTGTGACATGCCAGTAGGAACCCTGCGCAGAATTTCGCATATCATCGGAAAAGAGCCGCAGGATTTAGAAGTCCGTTATTTCGGATTAAACCACTTTGGCTGGTGGACTAGCGTTAAAGATAAAGAAGGTAATGAATATCTGCCTCAAGTCCGAGATTATGTTGCAGAGAACGGCTATCTTACTCAAAAAGAAGTAGATACTCAACATACGGATGCCAGCTGGCAGGAAACACATAAAAAAGCGAAAGATTTGTTAGCTGTGGATCCAAGATTCCTGCCAAATACGTATTTAAAGTATTATTTATATCCTGATTACGTGGTCGAACATTCAAATCCAGAATATACAAGGGCCAATGAAGTTATCGCCGGCAGAGAAAAAACAGTTTTTTCAACAGCTAGAACCATCATTGAAAGAGGAACAGCAGAAGGCTGTGAATTTGAAATGGGCGCTCATGCAACCTTTGTCGTTGACCTAGCCCGTGCTATTGCCTTTAACACGCACGAAAGAATGCTGTTAATTGTTGAAAACAATGGTGCCATTGCGAATTTTGATGATGACGCCATGGTAGAAGTTCCATGTATAGTCGGAAGCGATGGTCCGGAGCCATTAAGCCAAGGAAAGATTCCTGAATTCCAAAGAGCGTTAATGTACCAGCAAGTAACGGTTGAAAAATTAGTCGTACAAGCTTACATTGAAGGAAGCTATCAAAAATTATGGCAGGCTTTAACACTATCAAAAACAGTACCAAGTGCAAAAGTTGCAAAAGAAATTTTGGATGATTTAATTGAAGCTAATCAAGGTTACTGGCCTGAATTAAACTAACTTTATAGATACAAAGAAGGCGAAAGGTGAAGAGCTTTTCGCCTTTTTTCTATGGGTCCTCATATCAATTGGATGAGAGCGGAATGTTCAAGAAATGGTTTGGAAGAAAAGAGACATCATTCTGTCCGTCAAAAAATTAAGTGCCTTACCTGCTATACCTGTCCAATACAATTAAAATTCTTTTTCATAATATATATGAAAGGATTTAAGACAAGGTACTCTTAGGAGGGGGACTATGAATCAACCTAATAAAAACCCAAAGCGTATATTCATTGGCAAATGGCTGTTCAATGAAATTGACCTTAACGACAAACTTCTTTTTGATAAGTTTATTAAGGAAAGTGAATGTCCGGCCACCGTCTGGTCCTCTAACTTTGCTTACCTATGGGCATCTTCACAGTCTGGAAAAAGGAAAACAGTTTGGAAAATCATTGATGGTATGCTAGTACCGTTTTTTTATAATGTGCACCATCAATATCTTTCTCTTGTTTGTTTGCCTTTTGGGAAAGGAGATGCAGAACATGTCGTTAAGGTTCTATATAAATGCATGGCATACTGCTATGAGTTGAACAAATTAACTGGAAATCAGATATATAGCAGAGTACGGACTATTAACGAAGCCCAACTACAATTTTTACAAACCTCCAAGAAATTTAATCAACGTTTCGACCCTAAGAAATTATTGGGGATTGAGAGGCATTTTAGTATTCAAAAACTCATCAGCTTGGCTGGAAAAGAATTCGCATACGTCCGCAGAAAAATCAATAAATTTCATCGCAAGTATCCTCAAGCTATTATTCGAAAATATGAAGGTGATACCGACTATCACAAAGTGATGGAATTTAATAAAAATTGGGCAAACGAGAAAGGTGAATCCATATTTGATGGTACCTACTCTAAGGAAATCTTAAAGTATCCAGATGAGTTGGACCACACTGCTTTAGTTGTTGAAATTGATGGTCAAATTGTTGGTATGACATCAGGAGGTTGTTTGCCAACGGGTCAATCTTGGACTTGTTTAAGGAAAGGTGACCATAAGGTTGAGGGACTATCAGAGCTGCTTTTATATGAGTTGGTAAAAGAAAGCTTTAAGGTCAATTCTTCTATTGAATACATGAATGACGGCAGTGATCTGGGAGATCAAGGATTAATTTTTTTTAAGGAACGGTTTAGACCAGAATTAAATTTAAACCGGTACCGGGTTTATCTTAAAGATTTTAATTACCGCTAAACCATGAAAATGGATCCTTATTTAGAAAAAATGAGGGAGAGTTTAAGATAGGATTTATATCGCTTAATTACTTCGTTCCTGATGTTATAATTAGGGATCCATCATGTTTAAACATATTGAGAGATTGTCTTACATTTCCGGTTCCATATTTGATAATTCTAGGCCTGGTAGTAGCTGGATCTCCCCATTGACAGTTGGTCACGATACCACTAGTGCCATCATCCCAGTACATAACACCATTAATATTACAACTATTGAACACAATCCCATTTTGTTTGACATGGACATAGACTACATAAGGATCCGTTACACCATCACAAAGAATATTACAATTATTAAAAGCTACGTAGGTGTTATTATTGGTCGTAAATATGGCTTGTATATTAATTGCCCTTGCTTTACTGTATATCCAACACCCGTCAAATACAACGTCAGACATATCGACCCCCGTAACAGCAAAGTTGGTATTTAAGTCAATAATCACGTGTGAGAATTTAAAAGCCAATCCTTGGACCACATTCACACCCCATCTGGCTGAACCAATGTAACCACCTAAGAACATACAGCCCTCTGGTCGTCTGATAAAGCCCTGGTACGTTGCTCCATTTACATACACTCCATAATTTAAACCACTGAACTGACACCCAACAAAGGTGTTATTCACAATTTGACCCTGTATTTTTAAGCCGGTGTCCCTGATATAAGAGGTGGATATAAATTCAAAATAACATCCCCATACTTCCGCTAGAAATAAACCGGTGGAAACATGATAGATTGAAATATTTTTAAATGTACAGTTATAGACAGCATGGTTAACGCTGGAGGATTGCGTAATTTTCCTCTGATCAGATGTCCCCATATACATACCAATAAGGTTACTATAATTGGCATTTCCATCAATTTGCAAATCCTTAATAAATCTAGTGCTCATAGTTAAATCTGTTCCGGCGGCGGGTTCTCGGCCCTTTACCCAAAGCATGGTATTAACAGGAACACTGGCACCTAAAGACATATGATACCATGTAACGCCAACCTTTATTACGGCATTATTACCAATAATCGAGATATAGTCCGGGATTTCTAATGTTTGTGAAATTACATAGGTTGTGCGAGGTTTAAGGTTTACAATCCCCATCCCCCCTTGTGCACTGGCCATACAGTTTTTCAAGGCTTGTGTATCATCTGTAACACCATCGCCTTTTGCCCCGAAATCCTCCGGTAGTAGATAGTAATTCATACAGGTTAGAAATCAACTCCTTAAAAAATAATTACACACAACGCAACACCGTAAAGAATGTATCTTATTTAGGTGTATATGCTGAAATTTAGGCAAATATCATAACATTTTAGGCGGCCATATGCCTTTTTGAAAATATCAGTACTTTTTGCAATAACTGACTGTATAAAAGATGCGGTGAACAGACCATAAATAGTAGCAAAAGAAATGGAGCCAGTGTGAAAACTTGGCTCCATTTACATGTTAAGGTATTATCTCTATATCTGATAAGGTACTAATTAAACTGCGGCATCATTAATTGAATCTCGTCTGGTGTTAGTATCAACCTTATTAGAGTGCGCATTTCTAACGGGTACGATTGCCAGAGCTGCAGCTGCGAGCAATCCTGGTATAGCAAATGCGATGAAATTTAAGTGAATTGGAAGAGATACGGATAAAAGGAATCCACCTAATAGCGGACCAAGCATACCTCCAATTCTCCCGATACCGGATGCCATCCCTAAGGCAGTTGATCTGATAGATGGTGGATAGTACTGGGAAACATAAGCCTGTACAATATTTTGTGCACCTATTGTAGCAGCACCGGCAATGGCTACAAGGAGATAAATCACAAAGGAATTTCCGCTAAAACCAAGTAAAGTCAAAGCAATTGCCCCTGATGCATACATTGGAACAAGCATCTTTTTGGAACCATATTTATCACAAAGCCGTCCTATGATTAGCGTTCCGATAATGGCACCTCCTTGAAGGGTGACTAGGAAGGCTAAACTTGAATTTAGTCCATATCCAGCATCAATCATCAGCTTAGGAAGCCAAGTATTTAAACCGTAAACCATCAATAAGCAGCTGAAAAAGGCAATCCAAAACATAACCGTACTTAAAGCCCTTTTATCTTGAAATAATCCAATAATCGGAACCTTTGTATCTTTTTCCCTAAGCTCTTCAAACTCATCATTCTGTTGGATGTCCATCTCAGGATTTACCTTTAATAGAGTTGCAACCAACTTGTCCCTTTTTCCAGTCCTAATAAGATGACTGGCAGTTTCCGGTAATTGTTTATACATAATTGGCAGCATAACAAGAGGAAGGCCCGCAAACCAAAAAATAGATTCCCAGCCGAATTTAGGCATAATAAAGATTCCTAATAAAGGTGCAAGAATTCCTCCGACCGAATAGCCGCATAGAACAACTGATACAATCATACTTCTCATTGTTTTAGGAGCATAATCTGTTAATAACGCAATGACATTGGGCATGATCCCTCCAAGCCCCAGGCCAGCTAAAAATCGATAGGTTGAAAACATAGTGGGTGTTTCGGCAAAGCCGCATAGGAATGTAAATAAACTAAATAATATCAATGTAATAGCAATGACATTTTTCCTGCCAATCCGGTCAGCAAGTGTTCCGAAAAGGATAGCGCCAAACATCATTCCGAATAAGCCATAACTTCCTATTGCCCCTGCTTCTACCGGGGTTAGACCCCATTTTTCAATTAAAATTGGTACGACGGTTCCATAAACAACGAGATCATATCCATCGAACAAAATAATGAGAAAACTCCAAATAAGCAGGCTCAAATGGAAGCGGTTAAATTTACTGTTAGCAATAACCTCTGCCGAATTAATGGTTTTCACATTTTCTCCCCCTCTTTACAATTTATTGATAGCGCTTACTAAATACAAGTGAGTTACTAACCTTTGCACTTCACTAATAGTGAATATTGTTCTCTACTAAGAGATTATATACGGCAATTAATTTGATTTCAATATAAAAAAAACAATTTTTAAAGTTTTCTGAAATATAAGTTAAGATGTCCACTTGGGAAGTTTTAGTAGGTCTTGAAGGAATTGTCTTGTAAAAGGGTAGAAGAAATGGCTAAAGCTGTACTATTAAGGATAGTGCGGGGAACCTTATCATAAATGGAGCAGTTTCTTCGAAAATAATTTCATGTGGTGGCTGATAATATTAAAACAAGGAGGCCAATGGTGAAATACATTGGCCTCCTTGCTTTGGTATATTAAGCAATTTCTTGCTGGAAACACGGATCATTGAAGTAAACAACTTCAGAAAGAACTTTATAGCCCTTTATGTCTTTTAGTTTCTCTCTTGCTTCTTGTTCTGTTTTAAATTCAAACATAGAAATTTTTGAATCTAAATAACAAGTAATAATCCACATTAAAATCTCTCTCCCTATTTTTAAGTATTCTGTCTTGTAGACAGTACTTCTATCAATCACCCGTTAAATCTTGCTTGCATAACCCTCAATTCAAAATCTAGGATGTATTATCAATTGCTACAGACCAATCATAATGCAATAATAGAATTAAATAAAATGCAAAAAAGATATACGATGATATAAAAAAATATTATATCGGATATTTTGGAGGTAAATAGTGGATTACCGTGATTGGGAAATACTGAAGGTCCTCTATAGTCAGAAGAATATATCGAAAGCAGCGCGGCTATTGTTTATTACCCAGCCGGCATTAACCAACCGTTTAAAGAACATGCAGGAAGAATTAGGTGTCAAAATCGTAACACGAGAAAGCAGAGGGGTTCATTTTACTCCAGAGGGAGAATATCTTGTTCATTGTGCTGATGATATCATTGCTCAATTTAATAATATAAAAGAGCATGTCCGGAATATGAGTAAAACGTCCGGTAATGAAGTCGCAGGAACATTGAAATTAGGTGTATCTTACTTTTTCGCCAACTATGAACTGCCCCATATTTTAAAATTGTTTAAAGGTCAATATCCTCATGTGGAATTTAAAGTGATTACTGGCTGGAGTAAAGATGTAACACATTCTATACACAATAAGGATGTTCATATTGGCTTTGTTCGGGGTGACTATAGCGGTAAAGGACTAAAGAAACATCTATTATTTGAAGAAACAGTTGCTGTTACGTCTAGTGAGCCAATTGATATGGTGAATTTGCCTAATCTCCCCAGAATTGACTATAGCGGCGATTACCTTTTAAATTCATTAATTGAAAATTGGTGGGCCGAAAACTATACCCAGCCGCCGCTAATCAGTATAGAAGTGGATCAGGTGGATACTTGTAAGCAAATGGTTATTAATGGATTAGGCTATGGAATCATGTCTAGCAGAATGCTTAAGGATAGTAAGGAATTAAAAAAGTACGACTTGACTGACCAAAATGGGAAACCCATATTAAGGAGTACATGGATGTACTACCATAAGGAATCCTTGGAATGGAATGTCGTGAAGGTCTTTGTGAATTTTATTGAATCATTGGAGTTACACCAAGCGCATTGAAAAATAGGAAAGGGGGCCTTTTTTATTGTTAAGGCTCCCTTCCCCTTTTGGAATAAGAAGGTTCTCACTTATCGGTTGGGGAACCAGGTGAGCACCTGCTTTGAAAAATAGACGGAAAAATTCCGCTTACTTTGTAAATACAAATAAAAATAGTTTCAATAGACGGAGAGATTCCGCCTATTGACCCGAAAAACGTGAAAATGAGGAATTTTGCTATACATAGTCGGAAAAACTCCCCTTATTTACCTCGAAGCGAGCTCCATTCAGCATTTAACCGGAAATTCTCCGTGTATTTTACGCTTGCTGGTTACTCGTTTAAGGACAAGAAGCTGCAGAATAGTTAATTTAATTCCTGACTTAATATAAAAACAGTTCTACTACAAAAACTGAAAAACTGGCCAATAGGGCAACACTCACTAAGCTGGCCCCCCGGTAGGCAAAAAGAATGGCAACAATAAATCCAGCTAATGCGGACCAGGGCGATGCCGTTGCGTCTAAAATTGCCGGAAAGACCATCACTGCTAATGTCACATATGGAACATAGTATAAAAATGATCGGATAAAGACATTTTTGATTTCTTTTCTGATGAGTGTAAGCGGCAGCACTCTAATGAGGTACGTCACAACTGCCATCACTAAGATATAAAAAATAGCATTATTCATATTCTTTACTATGCTCCTTTACCGGAAATACAAACGCTGCGACACCTGCAATCAAAATCGTTAAGATGATAATCTTTAATCCGGATGAGATGGACTGAAGGATTTGCAGCTCTGCAAATACCAGGCTTAGTACCATAGAGATGATAATCACTCCAGAAAGGATTTTATTCCCTTTTGCCGGAGGGATAATGACAGCAAGCAGCATTCCGAACAGTGCAATACTTAATGCACTAATCATCCTTGGCGGCAGAATATCTCCGGATATAACGCCAAATAATGTACCAAGAGCCCACCCTGGCACCGCAGCACTCATTACACCGTAAGCGTAATAAGGGCTTAACTTTCCGGGAACGCCAATAGACACTCCAAATACCTCATCTGTAATACCATATGCCATGAGTAATCGATGGTAAATGGGCGTGTTTGGGTCAATTTTTTGGGATAAAGCAAATGACATTAGAAAATATCTAGAGTTAATAATTAGCTGTGTGACAGCAATTTCGACGACTGCTGCGGCAGTGGCAATAAGCGTCAACCCGGCAAACTGTCCAGCTGATGTTAAATTAGTCACCGACATCAATAATGCTTCAAATGGATTTAGCCCGGCTTGCTTGGCAAGAATGCCAAAAGTAAACGAAACCGCAAAGTAACCCATTGCAATGGGAATTCCGTTCTTTAACCCGCTTTTCCATTCTCCAATATTTGTTTTCATTTTCTCTCTTTCTCTCCTCTAACATTGCTGCCATAAAATAGAAATTTAATCAGAAGCATAATTATGTGACAGGCACTACGTTTTTAAATTTGAAATATCCATACGATGATGGGTCCTAGAAACGAGCCAATGACTGCACATATTGTCATCGTAACGGAACTCATCGAAAAGGTAAGTTCACCGTATTCGGCAGCTTTTGATGTTCCTATGGCATGTGAGGCACTGCCAAGAGCAATCCCTCTGCCAATGGGACTAGAAACTCGGGTGAACTTAAAGATCACAGGAGCTGCTATTGCACCAAAGATTCCAGCAATCATGACGCCTACGACTGCCAGCGAGGCATTACCTCCCAATCCTCTAGTCACTTCTATGGCAACAGGGGTTGTAAGGGACTTTGGGATTACTGATAGAATCAACGTCTGATTGAGTCCTAATATCTTAGATAGGAATCCAACGCTTACCATACCAGAAAAAGCGCCAACCAAAACCCCGCCTAATATGGGGAATAAATGTTTGATTATAAAATGACGCTGCTTATACAAAGGATAGGCAAGTGCTACAACGGATGGACCCAAAAGGGAACTAATCCATTGCCCGCCAATCATATAATTTTCATAAGGAATTTGAAGCACGCAAAGGATAATGATAATGAGAGTCGTTGACGTTAAAACGGGAATTAAAAATGAGTAAGAATATCTTTTATAAATTCTAGTTGTTATAAAAAAGGCAGCGACCGTTAATAAAATCATCCAGAGTGTGAATAGGGCTTTTTCCATTCTTTCTCATCCTTCCCTTTCTGCGCTTTTCTCTCAAAATATTGACCTGCTATTCCTGCTGCTACAATGGTGAAGATGGTGCTTAACAGAACGACCGCAATGAATAAAGCGCCGTGAAAAGAAAGCAGAGAAGAATAATTCATGATCCCAACGGTAGCCGGAATAAAAAATAACATTAATATACTTAACAGAAAACCTGCTCCATTCTCAATAAACTTTACAGGGATTATTTTCAAATATAAACATAGGAAAAGCAGTAAAAGTCCTATAATACTACCAGGAATGACCAAGTGAAAAAGATTGTGAATTACGGTTCCAGCAAGATAAAAAAGAGACAAAATACCAGTTTGCAAAATGATGATTAAAATTTTCATGCTTGCATTGCTCCTGTTTTTTAGGAGCAGCTTCCCTTCTTTCTTATAATTTGATTTAAAAAGGTGCCTGTCACCATATTTTGTCCTAATGAAAAAACTCCTCGTTCTGTTCATAAAACGAGGAATTTTAGATGATGAAGCAAAACTACCAAACTATTATATCATAATTAGTTTGGTAGTTTTGCTAGGTTGATAGTTGAGGCTCCGGGACCTGATCGAGGGTGGCATAATAACCTTTTAATCCGCATTACATTTGGAGCCGATATACAAGCACGCTATATTACCGGATCTAGTCACGGTGAACCTGAATGGGTTTATATTTAGCTGTTGAAATTTTGGAAGGTTCCCCAATTTTCCCGCTTTGCAAACTGGGGATAAGAGGACATAAAGTTAATAAAGATGGGAGCTTGATCTAAATGAGGGTATGCATTGAAAAATAACCTATCGCCGTACCGAATGGCTGTTAGTGCTAGCGGCAGTTCACGTCTAAATATTTCATTGCGTTTTGCTGATATATTTTGGGTATATTGCCCTTGATCTATAGATACATAAACACAATAATACAAGGAATTTCCACTTTGTTTCCATTCACCTAATACTTCATCTCTCATGGAATTGATTTTATCCCAAGCATAATCAATTCCAATGTCCAAAAATAAATCACCTGTTAAATCAGAGTGCGTTAGTGTGTAACGCCTTGGAATAACAGGTTTCGTAACATCAGCACCGGGTCTGTAGTTCACAGATAGTTTTTCAGGAATAAAATTGCTCAAAGCAATCAACTCCAATCGTTTTTTTTATCATTATGCCGATGATCATTTGTTTATTCGGGGATATATGCATATTTTTAAAAAGAAAGGGCAAAAAAAGTTTATTATAATACAAAAAATTACAAATGTAGACATAGATTTAGGTAGTAAATACTTGTATAAAAAGGGTAGACAATAAAATAGACTCAGGGCAATCTATCTGAATTGTAAATGCAAAAGGAGATCATAATTTTAATGAAAATACCGGAGGGACGGTTCTGGTGGCTCTAATGCCACCAGAACCGTCCCCCCGGCTTTCCTGGCTGTTTTACTCGCCTACATCTGCCCACTTATATTCGTAGGTTGCACCAAATGGATTCACAAACACCCCTTGGATTCTAGGAGATACTAATTGTGCTCTTGAAGCCTGGTAAACAGGGGCAATTACTGCGTCTTCAAACAGCACTTTTTCCGCCTCTAAGAAGTTTTTATAGCGTGCTTTATTATCTGTAGCAAATATTGTTGCTGTTTCATTAACCAACTTGTCATATTCCGCACTAGAATATCCAGTCATATTGTTCCCGCCATCTGTAATCCATAAGTTCATGTAAGTAAATGGATCAAGGAAGTCAGGGCCCCATCTAGTAAGCTGAAGTTGATAATCCATACTTTTATCTAAATCAAGACGTTGCTTTTTAGGAATTTGTTTAATGTTGATCTTTAATCCTTCTAAATTTGTTGAAAGTTGGTTTGCAACGTATTCAACTAGGTTTTTAGTTGTCTTGTCATCATCTGCTAAGAACTCAAGTTCAACGAAATCAGTTCCTAATTCCTCCAATCCCTTTGCCCAAAACTCTTTTGCCTTCTCGAGATCATACGTGACTAGATCTCCACTTACTTTACGGAAATCCTCACCTGTCTCAGGCATAGGTGTAAAGTCTTTTGGAACCAAGCCATTTGCAGCGATGGATCCGTTGTTTAAAATCTCACCTACTAATGCTTCTTTGTCAAATGCTCTGCTGAGAGCAGCACGGATATTCTTATTCGCCAATGCCTCTGACTTTGTTTGATTAAACTTTAAGAAATAAACAAATGTATCTGCTGAAACTGTATAGTCGTCACTAGTAGAATATTGGTCGACCAAGTCGGATGTTAAGTCCATACGATCAACTGTACCTTCTTCATATAAATCAAGTGCAGTTTGCGGGTCCTTTACGACTTTGAAAGTCAGTTTATCCATTTTTACCGTTTTTGCATCCCAATAGTCTTCATTCTTTACTAATTCCCATGAATCACTTGTGCTTGACCAATTAGAAATTTTGTAGGGACCATTTGCTAATAAGTTTTCCGAACTTGTTGCAAAACTATCGCCCTTTTCCTCTATAAACTTTTTATTTACCGGAAAGAATGTTCCGAATGTCGTTAATGTTTCAAAGTATGGTGTTGGATTTTCTAATTCAACGACGAGTGTAAAATCACCGTCAGCTTTTACTCCTAACTGATCAACGGCCGCCTCGCCCTTGTTAACAGCTGTAGCGTTTTTGATTACTCCGCTCATCATATACGGGCCATATTCTGAAGCTGTAGCAGGATCTACGGCACGCTGCCAAGCATATACAAAGTCGTGAGCTGTTACCTTATCACCATTTGACCATACAGCATCTTCACGTAATGTAAATGTCCATGTCAGACCGTCATCACTAACTTTATGACTGGTGGCTATCCCAGGAGATGGCTGCGTCTTTTCATCCAGCCGGTATAAACCTTCCATGGTAGCCGCTAAGTAGATAAAGGAAGACTCATCTGTTGCTAAAGCTGGGTCCATTGATGGAATTGCTTCAGGATTTAAAAAGTTAAGTACTTTTTCCTCTGCCGCCGTGTCATCCGTTTTTGTGCCCGCTGGTTCCTTTGTCTCATCAGAACATGCAGCGAGTACACTTAGCATCAATCCAAATACCAAGAGTAATAGCAAATTTTTGACCTTCATTCATTTTCCCCTCCTAATTTTATCTAATTCCAAATATTATATATGTATAGAATATTCGGACTATAGTAATTTATTATACTCATTAACTAGTTTGGTTGTAAAGATATTACATGGGTTATTTTGTCAGTATGAATCTCTGTCACACCATATGATATTATTTGCGAGATTTGTATAATAGATTAATATAATATTTTAGTTAATAATTAGTAGATTTCTTTTGTGATTTGCAATAGCAGGAAGGGATATTTGTAAAAGGTTAAATAAAAGGCTTACAATAATCTAAGTTTATTTTGATTTACTGGAGAAAGAACTGGCTTATAATTTAAATAAGAATGGAGGAGAGAAATAGTGAAAAGAAGAGTAGTGGTTACTGGTATTGGAGCAGTTACTCCTTTGGGGAATGACGCTTTTACAACATGGGAGAACATTAAAAATGGTGTATCAGGAATTGCTCCTGCAACGATATTCGATGTAGAAAAAGTTGATATTAAAATTGCAGCAGAAGTAAAAAACTTTGCTCCTGAGGAATATATGGATAGAAAGGAAGCAAGAAGAATGGGGCGTTACAGTCAATTCGCTGTGGCTGCAAGCAAAATGGCTGTAAAAGATGCAGGGATTGAGGTTGGCGTTGATATTCAGCCTGAACGCGTCGGGGTTTGGATTGGGTCAGGAATAGGCGGTTTAGGTGAGTTCGAGGAACAGCACCGTAAATTTATTGAAAAGGGTCAAAGAAGGGTCAATCCATTTACAATTCCGATGTTTATCCCTGATATGGCAGCAGGTCAAGTCTCCATCGAAATTGGTGCAAAAGGGATTAACAATTGTTCCGTCACCGCATGTGCTTCTGGAGCAAATTCAATTGGAGATGCCTTCCGTGTAATCCAAAAGGGCGATGTCGACATGATAATTGCTGGGGGAACGGAAGCAACCATTACAGAAATGACCGTTGCTGGCTTTTCGAATATGACCGCTCTTTCGAAAAATCCAGATCCAAAAACAGCAAGCCGGCCTTTTGATCAAAATCGTGATGGGTTTGTTATCGGGGAAGGAGCTGGGATCTTGGTGTTAGAAGAATTAGAGCATGCTCTAGCACGGGATGCTCACATATATGGAGAGCTGATTGGATATGGTGCTACAGGTGATGCCCACCATATTACAACACCAGCACCGGAGGGAGAAGGTGCACAGCGTGCCATGAAGCTAGCAATAGCGGATGCTGAAATCTCTCCGGAACAAGTGGATTATATCAATGCCCATGGAACATCCACCTTTTATAACGATTTGAATGAAACATTAGCCATTAAGGAAGTATTCAAAGAACACGCTTATACTCTTTCAGTTAGCTCGACAAAGTCAATGACAGGACATTTGCTTGGAGCTACGGGTGCGATCGAAGCAATCTTCTCTCTATTAGCAATTAAGGAAGGAATCCTCCCGCCAACAATTAATTATGAAACTCCTGATGAACAACTGGATTTAGATTATGTCCCTAACGTAGCAAGGAAGAAGGATATCCAAGTCACACTATCAAATTCATTAGGTTTTGGCGGTCATAATGCGACACTAATTTTTAAAAAATTTAGTAAATAAGGTTTTTTAGAAAGACGATTCCTGATAATATCAATAGGAGTCGTCTTTTTGCTTGCCTTACAGCTATTCGTAGAGGGCGATGAGGAATCCACTATTTATAAGTAAATATTAAAAGGGTGAATATAGGTGAAAAAAATTACCGTTGAAAACTTAGTTCAGAAGTTTTCATTGAAAGTAGTGGCTGGTGAAGGTCAACTGCAGAAAGTGATTACGCAATCACGGGTGCATCGTCCGGGCCTTGAATTTGTTGGCCATTTTGATTTTTTTCCAACTGAACGAGTTCAAATCTTGGGGAAAAAGGAAATTACCTATTTGCATAAGTTAAGTAATGAGGAACGGAAAATCCGGATTGGAAATATTGTCCACTATCATCCACCATGCTTTATCGTAACGGCCGGTGAAGAAGATATTACCTATTTAACGCATCATTGTATTGAACAGGCAATCCCGTTGTTAGTAACAAACAAAACTGAGATCACTTCAGAATTTATTACGAAATTAGATGCATATTTGGTGAAGGAATTAGCACCTGAAATTGCCATTCATGGAGTTTGTATGAATGTGTCCGGCATCGGAATACTGCTTCGCGGAAATTCGGGAGTAGGGAAAAGCGAGACTGCGCATACATTAATTCGCCGAGGACATCGGCTGGTAGCGGATGATATCGTGGTCCTAAAGAAGCTTAGTCCGCAAACCATTCTCGGAACTCATGATGAGAAAACCAAGGAGTTTTTGGCACTTCGCAGCATTGGGTTGTTGAATGTGGTGCGGCTTTATGGCCGCAAGGCATTTCAAGACGAAACACGAATTACACTAGATATTAATTTGACGAAATGGGAAAAAGACGCCTTGTATAATGATTTGGATCAGGAAATTAACTATACAGACTATATGGGTGTTAAGATTCCATCCATGGAAATCCAGCTCCAGCCGGGACGTGATGTGGCTGGCTTAATAGAGGCAGCAGCAAATAACTGGTATCTAAAGCAGCAAGGATACAGCGCAGCAGAAGAATTTATGAGCAGGATCGAAGCGGATATTACGTTATCCGGCAAGTAATAGGCAGAGTGTTAAGGAAACTGGACCGAAAAAGGGCCTCTCGTTATTTTTAACGAGGGGCCTTTTCTATTTAAAATCAAAGTGCCGATTAATTTTCTTGCAAGTATCGAGAAGTGCTGCAGCCAGCTTCTCTTCATTCCCGTAAAAACGAGTTGCTGGGAGTGGAATCGAGATGGCGCTTAAATTCCCCATGCGGTCGACCACAACTGCGCCCACTGCACAAATTCCTTCAATGTGTTCCTCCCTTGCAAAAGCAACCCCATGATTACGAACCACTTCTAACTCCTTAAACAGCTCATCCCTGCTCGTAATAGTATGATCATTAAACTGCTGTAAATGATCTGGCAGCAGTTTTTCAACTTCCGCTATAGGCATGGAGGCAAGTATTGCCTTTCCGTTTGCTGTGCAATGTAATGGAAAAGAGGCACCAGGTTGTGAAGTCGCCTGCAATGGATGCGGGGCGATAATTTGATCTACAAAAAGCACCTTCCCATTGTCTAAAACGGAGAGGTCTACTGTCTCATTGACTTGGTGCGATAATTTTATTAAAAAAGGCCTGATATCTTCTCTTAAATCACGATGAACAGCCCCTGCCAGCATAGCAATCTCAGCTCCAAGACGATAACCTCCATTACTAGAAGCACTTGACACAAACCTTTCCTGTTCTAGCGTCGTGACAATACGTTGAACGGTTGACCTGGCCATGTCCACTTCTTTGGCTATCTGCGATAAGCTTAACCCTTTTGGATGATTTTTAAGAGCCCTCAGTATTTTAGCCGCACGGGAGATTACTTGAACATTAGCTGTTCTCGATGGATCCTGTTTTTCGGTGCTCATAAATATTTCCCCTTCCACATAATCTATTTCATTATAACTTTAATTTGTGTTGTTTCAATGCCTTTGCTTTTTGAAGGAGTACAAATAGGTTGACCTTGGAGATCATTCATCGTTATAATATGGTTAACCAATATGTGATACAGGTGTACCACGATGTGGTTAGTACTTGTAACTAATAAAAATAACCTAGAGCAACTATTCGAACATAAAAGAGGGGAAAATAATGAGTATAGTTAAAATAGGTGTAATCGGAATAGGAAATATGGGCAGTTCTTATGTTGAAATGCTGGATAAAGGGAAAATTAAAGGCGCTGTGTTAACGGCAGTTTGCAGCAGTAATGAAAGCAGGATTGCATGGGTGGAAGCAAATACACAGGGTGATGTGAAAATTTTCAAGGACAAAGAGACATTTTTCAATGAGTCTGGTATCGATGCCGTTATTATTGCCACCCCTCATTATAGTCATCCAGAACTTGCAAAAATGGCCTTTGCAAGAGGAAAACATGTGATGCTTGAAAAGCCAGCCGGGGTATTTACAAAAGATGTACTTGAAATGAATGCTGCAGCAAAATTTAGTGGCAAAGTTTTCGGTATTATGTACAACCAAAGGGCAAATCCCCTTTATCAAAAAATTCGAGACCTTATCAAATCAGGACAGATAGGCGATTTGAAACGAGTGAATTTGATTTACACTGCACCGTACCGCCCTCAAAGCTACTATGATTCAAGTAAATGGAGAGCAACATGGAAAGGGGAAGGCGGCGGGGTCCTTATCAATCAAGCCATTCATCAAATCGATTTGCTGCAATGGACGACCGGAGTAATGCCAACAAGTATCCGTGCAGTGAGCAGTTTAGGAAAATATCACGATATTGAAGTGGAAGATGATGTAACGGCGTTTTTGGAATATGAAAATGGGATTACAGGTGTGTTTATTGCATCGACAGGAGAAGCGCCTGGTACAAGCCGTTTCGAGATCGTTGGTGACCGTGGTAAAATCGTGGTTGAGGATGAGGAACTTGTTTTCCACCAATTAGCACAGTCGGAGCGAGAATTTAACTTGTCATTTACAGGTGGATTTGGTATGCCTGAATCTAAAAAAATAAAAATTCCAGTTGCAAGTGAAAATGGGAATCACAAAATAATTGTTCAAAATTGGGTGGAGGCAATCGAAAAAGGATTATCACTCCTTTCCCCAGGTGAAGATGGCATAAAAGCACTAGAAATTTCCAACGGTATCTACTTATCTTCTTGGTTAAATGAAATG
Source organism: Neobacillus sp. plas4 (assembly GCF_057221695.1). NCBI lineage: Bacteria > Bacillati > Bacillota > Bacilli > Caryophanales > Bacillaceae > Neobacillus > Neobacillus sp. plas4. Next base: position 6,048,926 of record NZ_CM170152.1, on the reverse strand, counting down.
GTAGAATTGCCAGTGGACCCAAACCTCTATTATGAAAAATTACTAGAAAAAATCAATACATCCACATTTGAGAAAAAGCATGTAACGAACACAACGTTAGATGTCAAAGGGACGCATTAAGCGGACAAATAGAGTCCGGCGACATTAAAAGGTTATAGAATTAAAAAATGTTGGTATATTATTAATTGAAAAAATTTAATAAAATGCATAAAACAAAGCCAGTTCTGACTTGAACTGGTTTTGTTTTTTTATGTGTAAAAAGGATATTACTGGGTATTTATACGCATTTCTTTTGGCTTATCCCCTGCTTTACGTATTATAAAACAGTAATAGAACAACATTTTTAGCAAATAGGACAACAATTTTCTCTGCTATAAAATGGTAGTATTAGTATGAAAATTCAAACAACAGTTAAATGTTTTTGAAAAACTATTAAAAATGCAGGGGAGGAAATGCATGTGAAACGTTTTAAAAGCAAGGTGACTACTCTTGTGGCCTCAATACTTTTAACGGGCACTCTAGTTCCGGGCAGCGGGGGATTCATGGCCGAAGAATTAAGTATTGAAAGTGTGTATTTTACGGATAACGAGCAAGCGAAATATCCTGAAAATGCAACTATTGAGTCCCTGCCCCAGGCAGTGCGTGATTTAGATGTAAAGGGTGTAATGGCGGACGGCAGTGTAGTAGATATCCCGAATACAAAAGTTACGTTGGAAAGCAGTAATACAGAAGTAGCTGCAGTTGATTCAGATGGTATCGTTAACGCAAAAGCTGACGGTGTAGCGAAGATTTCAGCAACAGTAAGCTCTGGAGATGTTACAAAATCAACTTCTGTGTTTATGCAAGTGAGAAACCCTGAAGACAGGTTTGTAGATGCAGCATTGTTGCATGATAAAATGACCATTGAAATTGGGGAGCCAGCACTGCTGGAGTCCGGTGATCAGATCCCTTCTATTCAGTTGGAGCCCTTTGTGAATGGGACTGTTACGGCTGAGCTAATCAAGGATGGCAAAGTCATTCAAACAGTACAAGAAAAAGCACTAAATAAAGGGAGTAATGAGGAAGTTACTTTTCAAGGGTTAGTGAATGGAAAAGGGCATTATGAAATTCATCTAGTTTATCATTTTGACGGTCAGCCTCGACATGATAGCTTCTTTTTTACCGTTCTCGATGAACCAAAAGTCGGCGGTAATGAAAGCAAGATTGTATATGTTGGGAAGGATGGCACGTTAGAATACACTCCTGATTATAAAGGGAATCAAATTCTAGACTTTTCAAACGCGGGCTATCAAGGCGGCGGTGTTAAAATTCCGGATGTACAAGCAAAGGTTGTACTTTCACCGGTTGAGGGAGACGATACGGCCAGCATTCAAGCAGCCATTGATGAAGTTTCTGCATTGCCGATGAATGAAAGTGGATTCCGCGGCGCCGTTGTTCTAGAAAAAGGAACATTTGAGATTAATAATCCTTTAACAATCCAAGCAAGCGGTGTTGTCCTGCGGGGGAAAGGACAGGAGGAAGACGGAACCATTGTACTGTCTACAACAACGAAACAAATTAATATGCTGGAGTTAAAAGGAATAGAAGGAATTACGATTAATGAAGAAGTGAAAGAAAAAATTACTGAATTATATGTTCCGGTGGGCTCTCGCTCTTTCCATGTAGAGAATGCTGAAAACTTTAACGTTGGGGATGAAATCATTGTCCGCCGATATGGAAATTCACATTGGATTCATGAAATTGATATGGATCAAATTGTAAAAGACCCGGGTCCTGATACCGACGGAACCCTGCAATGGGAACCGTTTAATCTTGAGTTTGATCGTGTGATTACGGCGATTAACGGAAATATTGTTACGGTAGATGCTCCGTTGGCGGATTCGATTGATGTAAGATGGGGCGGCGGTGAAATCCTCAAATACCAGGATGAACGCATTGAGAACGTCGGTGTTGAGAACATTCGTTTTGACACCGTGTTTGATCCTTCAGTAACGAAAGTGCATAATAACGGAGAAACCTACTATGCCGACGAAAAGCATGCGAATACTGCCATCCGAATTGATAAGGCAAAAAATGCTTGGGTACGGGACGTGACAGGACTTCATTTCCGATATAGTCTTGTTGATATTTCAAAAGCAACCAAATGGGTGACGGTTCAAGATACGAAATCACTTGATATGGTAAGTCAGATTACTGGAAGCCGGAGATATCCTTATAAATACGGCGGGCAATTGCTGTTAACGCAGCGTGTTTATGCCAACACAGCTAGGCATGCCTTTTTAGTTGACAGCCGTGTAATGGGACCAAATGTCTTTTTAGACAGCGTTGGGGAAATCAATTATACGAAGAGTGAGCCGCACCACAGATGGTCAGTCGGCGGACTTTTTGACAATATAAAAGCACCAATTGCCATCCAGGACCGCCAATGGTATGGAACGGGTCATGGCTGGTCGGGAGCAAACTATATTGCCTGGAACACAGAAGGCGATTTGATTATCCAGCAGCCTCCAACTGCCCAAAATTATTCGATTGGACATGTTGGTGCCATTGAGCCTGGTGATTGGCCGAAGGCGGGCGATATGCGTCCACGTGAGCAAGGGTATGTAGAAAGCCATGGAAAGCATGTTAAACCGAAAAGCTTATATTTACAGCAGCTTGAAGACCGTCTTGGTAAACAGGCAGTGAAAAATATAAAGCAAACGCCTGTTGGCGGTAAAATTCTTGATATCCCAGTGAGCTCAAATTAGAATAATTTTTCACGACATCATTTTTTAAGAGGGTTGTTTTCGTAACGAATGTTGTTAAAATCCTAAAGCCGATTTTAACGTGAAATTAGTTATTTTGCCCCAACGAATTAAGTTTGCAAGCTCTTTTCTTATTAAATTGATTTTTTCTCAATATTACACAGTAAACTCATTAATTTTCGTTATAAAAAACAACAAAGTTTAAGAAAAGAGCTTCCTAAATTGATGAGGGCTGACACCGACGTTTTTTTTAAACAACTGGCAAAAGTATGAGAAATTGGTGAGTCCGACGGATTCACCAATTTCTTTTACAGACAGGCTGCTTGTCTTTAACAGCCAAGATGCTTCCCTGATTCTCCGCGCGGTTAAATAGTCCGTAATGCTGCTGCCAACATGCTTTCGAAATAAGGAAGAGACATGAACAGGTGATAAATGAACAGACTTGGCGAGCGCATTCAATTCAAATGGTTCCATATAATTCTCATCAATCCAACGCATGATGAGTTCAACCGTGGATGGATGAATCGATGAGTTTTTAATGACATTTATGGCTTCATTCCATATAGGCTTTATGATAGAGAGCACTGCAATCATAAAAAGTGCCTGTTGTTCCAGCAGTTCAGCTGGAGATTTTTCTGCTGCTTTCCTCTTAAAGAGTTTGATAATATTTTCTATCTCTAAAATTTTCTCATCCTTAAGGACTGGATTCATTTTTTTGTTGTAGCACATGCTCTGCAGCAACTCATAAAGAGATGGAAAAGGAGACAGAAATCCCTCTAGTATTGCGGGTTCAAATACAAATAAAGAACGAATGTATGGTTGACTAGGAGAAGTTGAAAATTGAATATGATGCAGCTGATAGGGCTTAATGATAACTAATGTACCCTCATCAATATGGAAAAGCTGCTGATCAATGATCGCTTTTCCAATACCCTTATGCACATACAGAAGTTCCATTCCCTGATGGGCATGATATACTTCTGTAAATGTTTCCGTTCGATTCTGTTCTAAGCGAAGCTGAATGGGGTGTTGATTAAGTTTTAAATAATTTAAGATCTTCATGCCTCTGTTCACTTCCAAACATTTTACGAGAATTCATTATCGAAAATAGAATTCTCTATTTCTTCATCATATCCTGCCTCTCGAATTTAGATGATATAGTAAATGAACAATAGAAGTATGAGCAGGATAAGCAGAGAAACAGCTTGGAATTTAATCCTTTGATAGAGTGAAGAGTTAAATTTTTCAGAGGGAAGAGGTTTTTCACGCCACTCCTCGAGATAATCGTTACGTTTAAACATAATGCTGTTGAATCTTCTAAACCCGAACGTTACACCATCAAAGAACCCCCCTTTAATAGTGTACATTAGTAAAACGGTGGTAAAATAGATAATGCTAATATAGAATAAAGAATTAATGAAATTGAGCAAATTATAATCAGCCGAAAAAATGAAAAAAATCAAGAGGGTAAGCAACAGATTAAGTGAAAAAAACTTCCATTTATTTTTGAACATATCCTATTCACCTTATAATTTAGATTATTATTTTACACATGCATAGAAGAATAAACGTATTTTAACCTAACTTCCTCTGAAAGTATACTTTAACTGGTTTTCCCTCCATGCTGGGAACATAGAAAAATTATGAAGAAATAATTTTTTTTTAAATAGCAAATAAAAAAGTGCTGGTATATCAACTGTAATGTTATTGTAATCTATAATGATATAATAATTTTTAGATTCTTTTATATTTTTAGTCTTTACAAGAGTAGTTGAAAAATAGTATGATTTTCTTAGCTTCTTTTTTAAGAGCGAATTGACAGAAAAATAAAACAATAGGAGGTCATTTTTTTATGAAGAAAAAGTATGCATGGCTTTTAGCCCTAAGCCTTGTGCTGAGCATGTTTTTAGCAGCTTGCTCAGGCGGCGATAAGGACACAGCTGACAAGGACAAAAAACCAGCTGATGACAAGCCAGAAGTTGAACAAGTATTAAACTTTATTAATGGTGATACAATCCCTTCTATGGACCCATCTACAGCAACTGATGAATATGGTTTCCAATTCTTAGGTGCTACAATGGAGGGCCTATACCGTCTTGATGAAAAAGGACTAATAGCTGAAGGTATTGCAAAAGAACATAAAGTAAGTGATGATGGAAAAACTTGGACATTTACATTACGTGAAGATGCTAAGTGGTCAAATGGTGATCCTGTAACTGCTCACGATTTCGTTTATGCTTGGCAGCGTGCCGTTGACCCTAACACTGGATCTGAATATGGTCCATACATGATGGGCGGCGTTATTAAAAACGCAACTGCTGTTAACAAAGGTGAAGTTCCTGTTGATCAATTAGGTGTTAAAGCGGATGGCGATTTCACATTTGTTGTTGAACTTGAAAATGCTACTCCATACTTTGAATCATTAACAACTTTCGGTACATTCTTACCATTGAACCAAAAGTTCGTTGAAGAAAAAGGCGATACATTCGCAACTAGCGCTGATACTTTATTAGCAAACGGACCATACAAGTTCGCTACATGGACTAGTACTGCTAACGAGTGGGACTTAGTTAAAAATGAAACTTATTGGGACGCAAAAACTGTAAAATTAGAAAAAATGCATTATGTGGTAGTAAAAGATCCACAAACTGCTGTTGACTTATATGAAAAAGGCGAAGTTGATCGTGCTGGACTATCATCTGACCTTGTTGACCAATATTCAACGCATGATGATTACACAGTAGAACCTGATACTTCAGTATTCTATATGAAGTTGAACCAAACTAAAAATCCTGCTCTTAAGAACGTAAACGTACGTAAAGCAATCTCTAGAGCGTTTGATAAGCAAGCATTAGTAGATGAAATCTTAAACAACGGATCTATTGTTGCTAACGGTCTTGTACCAAAAGATTTCGTTTCAACTCCTGATGGTAAAGACTTCCGCGAAGTTAGTGGAGATCTTGTAAAATACGACGTAGCAGAAGCGAAGAAACTATGGGAACAAGCTTTAACTGAACTTGGTACAAAAGAAGTATCAATCGAAGTACTTGGCGGCGACAGCGAAGTTTCTAAAATGATGAACCAATACCTTGCAAACCAATTATCAACAAACCTTCCTGGTTTAAAAGTTACTTTAAAAGAAGTACCATTTGAACAACGTCTAGAATTAGATACTGCAATGGATTATGATATCCAAATTGCTGGATGGGGACCAGACTTCCTTGACCCATATACCTTCTTAAACTTATGGTTAACAGATGGTGGAAATAACATGATGGGCTTTTCTAACGCTGAATATGATAAGTTAATCAACGAGACTGCAACAACTTTAGCTCAAGATCAAGATAAGCGTTATGAGAACTTCTTAAAAGCAGAAAAAGTATTATTTGATGATGCAGCAATCGCTCCTATATATCAAAGAGCAAGTGCTCTGCTAGTTTCTCCAAAAGTACAGGGTGTGTTCACAAACGCATTCGGTGCAACTTACGAATACAAATGGGCTAGTGTTGGCGCTGAAGAATAATAGAAAAAAATAGTATATAAAAAATGCTATGAAAAAATTGAAAGGGAGTATATGCTATTAGGCATATGCTCTCTTTTCACCTGTGGACCTGAATATTCCGATTATAATAAAAATTTATAATCGACAAGATATGACATATAATAAAGAGAAAAGAGAAATTTAGGAGGTGCAAAAATGACTCGATATATACTTCGTCGCGCATGGTATATGCTTATAACTTTATTTATTATTGCGACATTCTCATTCTTTCTGATGAAAATTTTGCCGGGTAGCCCGCTAAATGCAGAGGATAAGTTAAGCGAAGAACAAAAGGCAATCATTCTTGAAAAGTATGGATTAAATGATCCAATACCAGTCCAGTATGCTAAATATCTTGGAGGACTTGTACAGGGTGACTTGGGAGTATCCTTTAAATTTGATAATACGCCAGTTACAACCATATTGATGGACAGAATCGGGCCATCTGCACAAATAGGATTTCAGGCTTTAGTAGTAGGTTCAATCATTGGTATATTCCTTGGATTATTGGCCTCGATTTTCCGAAACGGACCAATAGATTATTCATCTACTATCATTGCTGTTTTAGGTACTTCCATTCCATCGTTTGTATTTGCAGGATTACTGCAGTATGTTTTTGCTGTGAAGTTAGGATGGTTTCCGGTGGCGCTATGGGGAAAATTTGAACATAGCATTTTACCGACAATTGCCTTGGCTATTCACCCAATGGCGACCGCAGCACGTTTTACAAGAACAGAAATGGTAGAAGTATTACATTCCAATTACATCACTACCGCACGTGCTAAGGGTGTGGCTGAATCAGGAATAATCTTAAAGCATGGTTTGCGTAATGCACTCATTCCGTTAATTACTGTTTTAGGTCCAATGGCCGTAGGTTTGATGACCGGTTCGTTGGTTATTGAACAAATATTTGCTATTCCTGGCATTGGGGAACAATTTGTAAGCTCTGTTATGGTAAATGATTATCCAACAATAATGGGAACAACATTATTATTTGCATTTGGCTTTATTTTAATTATCTTAATCATCGACCTCCTTTACGGATTGATTGATCCTAGGATTAGACTAGCAGGAGGTAATAAATAAATGGATAAAAAGAACATGAATAATATACCAAAAGATTTATTTGTTCCTCTTGTGCGTAAAGAGGATACGAGCGAAAAAATTTCAGCTCCGAGCAGAACGTTTTTTCAGGACGCTAAAAGAACACTTTTTAATAATAAACCCGCTGTTTTCAGCATGTTCCTAATCCTGCTTATTGTCATTATGAGTATTGTGGGTCCTTGGATGAACAGTTTTGGTTCGGATGATCAGGATTTGAAAAGGGCAAAAATGCCTCCGCGTATACCCGTATTGGAAAAGGTCTCTTGGCTTGGCGTAGATGGTACATTAACAGCTACTTTCCAAGGTAAAGATGTTAACCAAGCTACGGCTAAGGCAAATGCTAGATTTGATAATAAAGAGGATTTTATTGATCTTGAAGTCATTAATGAAGGCGATGGTACTAAAAATTCTGCTGAAGTTAAGGCAACCTATCATATATACGAGGCAAAAGATATGAAAGACACATATTTTTGGTTCGGAAGTGATGCCCTGGGGCGAGATCAATGGACAAGACTTTGGGAAGGTACAAGGGTTTCTTTAATCATCGCTGTTGTTGCCGCAGTGCTTGACCTTGTGATTGGGGTTGCGTATGGCGGAATTTCCGGGTTTTATGGAGGAAAAGTTGATAATATCATGCAGCGTATAGCTGAGATTTTAGTTGGTATTCCTAACTTAGTCATTATCCTTTTAATGATGCTTGTACTACAGCCGGGGATTACTTCAATTGTAATTGCTCTGACGATAACAGGCTGGATTGGTATGTCCCGAATTGTTCGTGGTGAAGTACTAAAGCTAAAGAACCAAGAGTTTGTTTTAGCTTCAAGAACGTTAGGAACATCTAATGGTACCATCATTCGAAAACACTTGGTTCCAAATATCAGTGGTATTATCATTATTAACACGATGTTTACTGTTCCAGGAGCTATCTTTTTTGAAGCATTCTTAAGTTTTATTGGACTAGGTATTGTTCCTCCTGATGCTTCACTTGGTTCGTTAATTGACCTTGGATTTGATAACCTTAGACTTTATCCTTACATGCTTGTGTTCCCTGCAGTTGTAATTTCGGTACTTATGATTGCATTTAATATTGTTGGTGACGGTCTGAGAGATGCATTTGATCCGAAAATGCATAAATAAGAAGGTAGGTGTTTAATAAATGACGAAATTATTGGAAGTCAAAGATTTAAAAGTATCATTTAACACCTACAACGGTGAAGTGCATGCTGTTCGGGGTGTTAGCTTTGATTTAAATAAAGGCGAAACATTGGCCATCGTTGGGGAATCTGGATCAGGCAAGTCAGTAACCTCTAATGCAATTATGAGACTACTTCCAGAACCGCATGGCTACATTAAAGAAGGGCAAATCCTCCTTGAAGGGGAAGACCTTGCGAAGAAGACAAATAAAGAAATGCAAAAAATCCGCGGAAAAGACATTTCTATGGTTTTCCAAGATCCGATGTCGTCTCTAAATCCGACAATGAAAATTGGAAATCAAATCATGGAGGGTCTGATTAAGCACCAAAATATGAGTAAACAAGAGGCAAGAAAAACGGCTCTTGAATTATTGACGCTTGTTGGTATTCCAAGACCTGATGTGCGAATTGAGCAATATCCGCATCAATTTTCGGGCGGTATGCGTCAGCGTGTGGTTGTAGCGATTGCCTTGGCATGTAATCCGAAGATTTTAATTGCCGATGAGCCGACAACCGCACTTGATGTAACCATTCAGGCGCAAATTTTGGAACTAATGAAGAGCATTCAACAGAAGACGGATAGCGCGATTATTTTTATCACCCACGACCTTGGTGTGGTAGCAAACGTAGCGGATCGTGTTGCGGTTATGTATGCTGGTAAAGTTGTTGAAATTGGAACGGTAGATGATATTTTCTATAATCCTAAGCACCCATATACATGGGGATTAATTGGCTCCATGCCTACATTAGATAGTACGGATGAAGAACTGTTTGCGATACCCGGCAGCCCGCCAGACATGCTTAATCCACCTGTAGGGGATGCGTTTGCTCCTAGAAACCAATTTGCATTAGAAATCGATACAGTGATGGAACCGCCGATGTTTAAAGTGTCAGACACACATTATGCGGCAACTTGGCTGTTACATGAAGATGCACCTAAAATCGAACCACCTGATGCCGTTAAGCGCAGGATGCAAGGTTTTGCGAATACTGGTGCTAAGGGCGGTGGCAAAAAGTGACTCGAGAAAAATTACTTGAAGTAAAAAATTTACAAAAGCATTTCTCTGTTGGGAATAAGAACATGATTAAAGCTGTCGATGGTGTAAGCTTTGATATTTATAAAGGTGAAACGTTTGGTCTAGTTGGTGAGTCAGGTTGTGGAAAGTCAACAACAGGCAGAACGATTATTCGTCTTTATGATGCAACTGGCGGGGAAGTTAAATTTAATGGTGAAGATGTTCATGGCAAGAAGTCAAAATCCGAGCTGCTTAAATTTAATCGAAAAATGCAAATGATCTTCCAAGATCCTTCTTCCTCTTTGAACCCTCGTATGACGGTTTTAGATATTATTGCTGAGGGACTAGATGTTCATAAACTAGTAAAAAATGATGCAGAACGGAAACAAAAGGTTGAAGAATTATTAGCAGCAGTAGGTCTTAACAAAGAACACGCAACCCGATTCCCGCATGAATTTAGCGGCGGTCAAAGACAGCGGATTGGGATTGCTAGAGCGCTGGCTGTTGATCCTGAGTTTATTATTGCCGATGAGCCAATCTCTGCACTAGACGTGTCCATTCAGGCACAGGTAGTCAATTTGCTTAAGAAACTGCAAAAAGAACGCGGCTTAACATACTTGTTCATTGCCCATGACCTTTCAATGGTTAAATATATATCAGATCGGATCGGCGTTATGTATATGGGTAATTTAGTTGAATTAGCGGAAAGTGATGAATTATACAATAATCCTATTCATCCTTATACAAAATCATTGCTATCAGCTATTCCACTTCCAGATCCAAGGTATGAGCGCACCCGCAAACGTATTACTTATGATCCATCTGTACATGATACAAGTGGTGAGTTTGAGCTTAGAGAAGTGATTCCAGGACACTTTGTACGTTGTACGGCAAAGGAATTTGAAAGATATCAGAATGAGCAAAAAGTAAAATAAGCAGTCACAAAAAAAGAGTGTTGAGATATCAACACTCTTTTTTATGGCTGAAAATCAGTCATTTCAACGCTATAGTTTTTTTCCTTTAGTACTTTATATAATATGTCTATATGTTCATTGTTTTTGGTTTCAACGGAAATCTCTAGCTGTGCATAGCCCGGGTATATATTTTTACCCATATGGTGCAGGTTAACAGATTGAATGTTTGCCTCTAAGTCTGTCAGTGAGCTTAAAACCTTTTGAAGTTCACCTGGCTTATCTTTAAGGGTAATGTTAAAAGCAGCAAATCGTCCTGACTCCACTAATCCTCGTTCTATTATCCTTGAAATAAAATTCATATCGACATTTCCACCGCTTAGAACAGCGACGACCTTCTTTTCTTTCAACTTTACTTTTTCATATAAAAGAGATGAAAGAGAACAGGCACCGGAGCCTTCTACTAACAGCTTATTTCTCTCTAATAGCATAAGCATTGTTCTAGCAATTTCCATCTCATCCACACAATAAACATCATCAACATATTTTTGTGTAATTTCAAATGTCTTCTGCCCCGGTTTTTTTACGGCGATTCCATCTGCCATCGTTGGTGTTGAATCTACCATTACAGGGCTTTTTTCTATTAAGGACTGTTTCATACTAGGACAGGCGACTGTCTGAACTCCATATACACCGATATGAGGGTTCTTCTCCTTGATAGCCATTGCTACCCCTGCAATCAGCCCGCCGCCGCCTACAGGGCAGATAACAGCCTCTACGTCGGGAAGCTGATCAAGGATTTCTAAACCAACAGTCCCTTGTCCGGCTATAATGGCTTCATCGTCAAAGGCATGAATAAAGGTGGCAGCCCTTTGTTCTTTTAACTCTAAAGCATAGGAAAGGGCATCATCAAAGGTATCCCCTTCTAGTATCACCTCGGCCCCATATTGCTTTGTTGCGAGAATCTTGCTTAACGGTGCACCTTTTGGCATTACGATGGTACAGTTTACGCCCAACATTTGACTTGAATATGCCACCCCTTGGGCATGGTTCCCTGCAGAAGCAGCCACAACCCCTTTCTGTAACTCTTCTTCTGTTAAGGAAATCAGCTTATTATAGGACCCCCTTGCTTTAAAGGAACCCGTTTTTTGGAGGTTTTCAAGCTTCAAATATACTTCATTATGAGCAAGCAGACTAAATGTTTTTGAGTAGTCCAAAGGTGTTGTATGAATCACTCCCTTCATCTTCTCTCGGGCAATGATAATATCATCTACATTCACAATAAAATTCCTCCTGCTGACACGCATATTTATTCTTAGGATGTACTGTACTAGAAAAACTATGAATTATTTCCCGGAAATACTACCACAATAATGATTTGGGTCTTTTGTCTCGCAAATGACTAGTAGAATAAATCCCATTATAAGTAATAAGTTCCATGGCGGTTGTCAGAAAATTGAATCTTTAGCAGGGGTTAGTTTGCGACAAAATAACTATATGTTGAAAAAATTCATTATGTTACTATTATTTGGAAAACACTATACATAAAAGGGGGAACTTGGAAATGAAAAAGAAGAAACTTTTATCAATCCTATCAACCGGTGCACTGGCTCTATCACTTTTTGCACCACTTTCAGTTAGCGATTCAAAGGTCAACGCAGCTGAAGCCACAGCACCAAAATGGGATGTAGAGCGTTATGGAGATCGAGTAGATATAGATGGTCAGCTAAATCTACTAAGTAATGATTCTTCTTACTTAAAGCAGGCGGAAAAGAAAATGAAAGAACAGGCAGCAGAAATTAATTTTAATGAAGATGGAACTTCTGAAGAGTCAACAAACAATATCTCTACTGTGAGCGTTGGAGAGAAAAAATTGTTTTTAAATAGGAATTTAGCTTTTAAACAGTTTACGCTGCGCAGTGTAGGTGAAAATGTTGAAATTTGGGTGGCGGATAACCTTGGTTTTAAAGCAGGTGACCCACGACCTGCACATGTCGTAACACAAGAACAAGTGGATAAATTACGTGATGAATTTGATCGTAATATCTATCCTAAGGCTACAGAGTTCTTTGGAACACCTGATACACTTGATGGTTCTCATTCTCCATTACCTGAAATGGTTGGCCTGCCAGAGGGGTATTATGAAGGCAGCGATAAAATTATCATGTTAGTAGATAATATCCAGGATGATAACTATAATGACCCGACTTATCCATTCTTTGTAGCTGGTTTCTTTTGGCAAACACTAGAAAACTATATTGATAGAAACATTATTACAATCGATACAAATAGCTGGGAAACTCGTTTAGAGTCAACATTCTTCGGAACAACGATTCATGAATTACAGCATTTAATCCACGCAGACAATGATGGTGCAGAAGAGACATGGATAAATGAAGGTATGTCTACTTTTTCTGAATACCTTGGCGGCTATGGTCACGATGATAGTTCTATCAACTTCTACCTCGATCATCCTGAAAATTCATTGGTAAATTGGGATGAGCACCGTGTAACAAAAACAGGTCCTGAAACGATTGCTGACTATGGTCAAGTATACCTATTTACGCTATATATGAATGATAAATTTGGACAAGAGTTCATTCGTGACCTCGCATTAAATACAAAGCAAGGCATAAGCAGTGTGGATGAAGTTTTAAAAGCACATGGTTCAAAACTTGATTTTACCCAACTTTATCAAAATTTTATTACGGCTTTAACACTTGATTCAGATAGAGTCGGTAATGGAGTTTATAATTTTGATAGTATTGACCTTCGAGATATGGTTGTAAATGCGAACGGTGAAATTAGAGGTAAGACGATAGACTTTGAAAAGGCTAAAACATTTGAAAAAGAAGGCGTTCCGGCATGGGGCGGCGATTTTAAAGAATTAGATTTCCAAGATAAAATTAGAAGTATTTCTTTTGATGGGGTGGACTTCTTGGGTACTCCATGGGTATCTGTTGCTGATCCTGAAAATCCTGCAAATAACGTATTATGGGGCGGTCAGGGTGATGAATCAGACAATGCAATAGTTCTTGAAGCAGATTTATCTGGTGTTACTGCAGCAACATTAAACTTTGACAATTACCTTGATATCGAAGAGCAGTGGGATTTCGGAGTAGTTCAAGTATCAACGGATGGCGGTAAGACTTGGAAGAGCTTAGCAAATGCAAACACTCGCAGTGATGTTGTTGAGCAAGGCTATCCGAAAATTAAAGAAAACCTACCTGGCTTTACAGGAAATATAAAAGCTTGGCAAGAGGAATCTTTTGATTTAAGTGAGTATGCTGGTCAAGAAGTATTGGTTTCTTTCCGTTACTTAACGGACTGGGGTCACACAGACGGTGGCTGGTTTATTGATAATATTGAAATTCCAGAAATCGGTTATAGCAATGATGGAAACTCTACAGACGGCCTCAAATCTTTACAAGAGATTGCTGGACAGTATGTAAACTACACCGTAACATTTATCAACGAAAAAGAAGTTGGGAATAAAAAGGGTGCTAAAACAAACTATAAAGTAATTACAGTCGATCCATTCAATGTTACTGAAGAGGATGCATTAAATCTTAGACAGTTATTCAAAGATGGAAAGAATTATATGATTACATCCTACGCAGCTCCTGCGGATGATAAAAATTCGGTTGAGTTTTCATATGAAGTTAAATTAAAACAGAACAAGAAAAAAGTTAAGTAAATAATTAAGTAAATAAACCCGGGTATTGACAGATAGAATGTCAGTAACTGGGTTTTTTTGTATGACGTTATCCAAAAAACCTGAGCCGCAGTGGACCCAGGTTTTTCATTTGCCTGCTATTTTTGTTTTGCTTCATTAAAACTATAGAAGAATTTCGCTGTGATAGAACCATCAGCATTTTCTTTGATATCCGTCACATGAATTCCAGAGTCTGCTGGGGTCGCGCTATAGCCCTTCCAGAAGTAGTAGGAACCAGTATGAACATTGGACGAGGTTGGAGTGATTTTCGCGCCTGTCTTGAAGAAGTCACCAGAATCACCACGGTTTAGGTTCTTTTCTAAGTCATATTTCCCATCTGCCTGAAGAAGGGATAAGCCATAATGAGTGACAACAGTGCCGTTGCTAGCTGTTTCTGCTTGATTAAACTGGAATCGCTTGTTCATCCAGTTTTCAACGTTGTTAGGACGGAATCCTGCAGTTTGATATAGGTTGATGATATTCTCATCAACATGCCATGCTAATAATCCATGGGAATCAGTGCCTTGACGAATTAAACCTTTATTAAAGCCATCTTGTTGGACGTTTTCAAATAAGAAATACTCTGTTCCGTTAGAACCTGGGACTTCCATTTTTACGATTCCATCGGTGGCAGTGGCGTTATTAATGGACGGTAAAGTAATTTCTTTTACTCCATCAGTTGGTTTAACTACAATTGGCTCAGTCCAGCCAAGGAAAACCTTAGAGAATGGATCAAAGTGAGTTGGTGAGTTACCAGAGTATGCCCCGTTATCAGGATAACGCATCCAAGAGCCGCCAGCCATCATTGAGTAGTTTCCAACACCTTCAGATGTATAAACAGTATCATAGAAATCAGGAAGACCTAATGCATGTCCAAATTCATGTGCATATACCCCAGCCTGTGCAGGATATGGACCTGTTTTAGAAGCATCATCATAGCCGCCTGTAGTTAAATTAAATCCAGCAACGTTACCGCCAATAGCAGGCTGAATATTGTAGTTATTTACAATTACTCCATCATACGTCATATCATTAGCAACCGTCTGATTTATCCATGCACTTTGACTCATTCCAGCATGAACATCTGCTGGTTTACCAGTTTCATAGTATTTACCATAGTATAATGCGCTTAATAGACTCCATTTGTGGGACCAAAATTGTGCAGGGTCTTGGCTCCACTCAGCTCCCGTTCCTTCATGAATAACGAAAACGTTTGGAACTTCCCCATCTTCAGCATACTTTGAGAAGTCTACTTGTGTGTCAGCTGCTTTAAGAAGGTCTCGGATGAATTCCCCAGTATGAGCGTCTCCGTTTACGTTACCTAGTACATATCTGCCATTTTCAGCATACTTACCTTCTTGGTCTAAATAGTAAGAGGCTCCCTTAGGCATTTCTACCCAGACAAACTCAGTGTTTTCTTTGCGTACTAAATTAATTCTATTGTTACTAGACTCTTTATAAGCATTTTGCATTGTACGATCTGTTGGAGCCGCCACTCCATTATAGGTTGCGTATTGTTTGAACTCTTCTAATTCATATGGATTATATTCAGTACCAAAAATTAAGTCTTCATAGTAATGAGCGGGGACTTGTCCTTCTAAGTCACCAACTGGTTCATCGCTATTTGCATATTTCGCTAGGATTACTAGAACAGGTACATCCCCTGTAGCAGCTTTATATGCTACGTGGTTGTCACCAGGTTTCTGGAACTTGGTTCCTATATTAGCCTTTTCTGCAGGGTCGACCTTAGATAAATCGATACCTAGTTCTTTTGCCTTTGCAGCTAGCTCTGGAGCAGCTCCAACGAAATCAGCTGGGCTTAAAGAGTATGTAGTTTTTGTTGTAGATGGGGCTTCGGCAGGTTGAAAGCCTGCTGCAACAATACTTCCAGCTAATGCTAGAGTTAGACCGGTTTTTGATAGTACTTTTAACATGTACGTCACTCCTAAATTTATTTAAGAATTATAATATATCAGAATTATCAAAAATATAGGAGGAACAAAGTGCCTAATTACCTTTAAATTTAGGGAGGCGAAATACCTATTTTTTACATATATTGAAAATTTAGTTTTTCTAGACTTAAGAGATAGAAAGATGGTTATAATACTACAATGTTCAGAAAACTCATGTACAACATCAATAATGATGGTTTATTATGGCTCTGTTACCCAAAGAAGTCTTCGAAGATCTATAAAGGCTCCGTTTGCAGCCGTGAAACTGTGACAGGTATGCTCTCTGAAGAAGGTTATGAACCAGTTCGGCAAATTGCGATTGATGATGATTGGTCAGCATTACGATTCCGAAAGCCTGAAAAAATCAAGAAAATAATTCGAGATTTTGCGGTAACCGAAGAAGGTATAAGACGTACAAATAAGGAGTAGATTCTGGTTAATTCTGGGTCTTTTTTTATGTATACACTTTCCGTCTACTTGTACACACTTTCTGTAAACATGTAAACGAACTTGTATACATAGTGTATACAAAAATGTATACAAGTTTACGAACTCGTATACATGTTGATATATAGCCATGTGTACAAGTTTGTATACGTTGTAAACACATTTGTATACAACGATTACATAATGTTTACAATTTTACACATTCATTTCTTTTCAAATAGTTTATTGATGAATCTATCAATCTTCTATAAACTAAAACTAGAGAAGCTAGATACAGATTTTCATTTACTTCTAATATAAGAGAATGAGAGGATGGTCATTTTGAGTAATACTAGAGTGGCAGCAATTGACGTAGGGAATGATTCGATTAAGGCTATTTTTGGAGAATTAGAATATGAGCTTAATATTCCTAATATCATTGCAAGGGATACAGAGGATCGCCCCGTAATTGGAATTGAAGAATTAGATGATAAAAACCCTCTTGATGGCATACATATCAAAGTGCATTCTCCCGCATTGAAAGATAATAATGCAATTTATCGTGTGGGAAATTTGGCAACTAAAAGTGTTAATGCGACAGAGTTAGATCCTGGCAGCAGTAAATCCGAAGAGGATCAAACCTTAATTCTGCTTTTCACTACGCTAGCCTTAGATGCCGTTAAGGATGTTAATAAAAATAATTTCCGTCAGGTGAAAAATATCATCGACGCGAATTATACATTGGGAACAGGTCTCCCCCTTCGTGAAGTTAAGGAAGGTAAAGACGCAGGCTATCGTTCGAAATTAATTGGATCTGTTCACCAAGTTGAGTTCTTGGTTACGCCTAAATACCAAGGTTTAAAAGTCAATATTAAGTTTGATGAAATTAAGGTATATCCAGAGGGATTTGCAGCTTATATTAATCTAGTAATGGATAATAACGCAAAAATCATTAATAAGGACTTAATTGATAAGCGTATTTTAATTCAAGATATTGGCGGTTTATCAACAGATATTGCTGTTATTAAAAATCGAAATGTTGATGATGATAAGGCACAAGGGTTTAATCTAGGCGTATCAGAATCACTAGAACAAATTCGTGAGGAAATCAGATCAAAGCACGGTGTGGAACTAGATAGCCGCCGCGATGTGGTGGACATTATCACCAAGAAAAACGACCGGAATCATATCATGGTGAGAGGTAGCAGAACGAGTGTACATGATATTACGGACCGCATTCTGCTTGATTTGGCAAAGAAACAATATCGTTTATTACGGAATGTTTGGTCAAAGAACTCTCAAACAGAAATTTGCTATTTTGTCGGTGGTGGTGCGACGGTTTTAAAAGATTATCTTAAAACGTTAAATAATAACCTTGATGGTTATAATATTGATTTCTTTGAAGATGAAAAGGAAAGTATTTGGATGATGGCCAATGCTTATTACAAGCTCATCATGGATTTTGTTAGAAAATCAGAGAAACAAAAGGTTGAACAACCAAAAAAACCTGTTACCAATTAATAGGGTGATGAGATGAAAAAAGCAGGATCCAATGAAATTCAGCGGGGACAGGCGATTTCCTTTCGCGTCCCTTCTGACACCCCAGACCATATAGTCAAACAGCTGCAAAAGTTAAAGGAAACCGAAAGAAGAAATTTTTCTAGTAAAATCGCAGAATTTGTGATGGAGGGCGTTAGTAAGGCGAATGCAAAAGAGCGGGAAATGGTGTCGGTCCCTCTTCCCAAAAAGCTAACCAAGGCACAGCGCGATTGGTTGAAGCACGAGCATTCTGAGGCGTTATTGGGGAGCATTATCTATCAACTAATCTCTGATCCAGTACGGTCTACCACCCTGCTGGCAAGCTTAAACAGCCATTCAACTGATATCGACGAGGCCTTGTATCTACAGGAGGAAAGAATTCCTGAAATTCATTCCTATCGAGACAATGATGGCACCGATGAGGAAGTCGCTGCTTCTATTGATTTATCCGATATGGATGATTTAGATGAGTTTAACTGGGAGACAGCGGAACCTTTGGTTGAAGAAGAAAAGGTAGAGGAAGAGCCCGACCTAGATGATCTATTGGGCGGATTTCTAGCTAGCATGAATAAGTAATGATATATAATAGATTCGGAGATAAGCATTGTTTCTTGCTTATCTTTTTTGTGGTTATTTTAATACCTATTTTGTATCCTATGCTATAATTTTCTTGAAAAGATTTTACCTATTTTTATAGGGATTGGAGTGGGCAACTTGAAAAAAACGGCCTTATTTTTACTTATGGTGCTCTCACTTATTTTTGCAGGTTGTGCACAAGAGAAAAATAACCAAGCAGAAAATAATGAAACGAATAAAGAGGAGCTTGTTTTAGCAGTGGGAAATGAGCCGGAAACAGGCTTTGATCCAGCTTTAGGCTGGGGGCAATATGGGTCGCCGCTATTTCAAAGTACATTACTAAAAAGAGACAACAACTTAAAGATTACATATGACGTAGCAACAGGCTATGATGTTAGTCAGGATGGCAAGACGTGGACTGTGAAACTACGGGACGATGTTCTATTTTCAGACGGACAGCCATTAACAGCGGAGGATGTCAAATTTACGTTTGAAACTGCACTAACAAGTGATTCCGTTCTTGATTTGAATATTCTTGAGTCAGTAGAGGTTACCGATGCCGCTACGGTTAAATTTCACCTTCACCATGCGAATTCAACCTTTATTCATTCATTGTTAGCTTTGGGAATAATCCCAAGGCATGCCTATGATGATCACTATGCTGAAAATCCAGTTGGTTCAGGTCCATTTAAGCTAGTCCAGTGGGATAAAGGTCAACAAATTATTATTGAAAGGAACCCTGAATACTACGGTACAAAGCCATATTTTAAAAAGATTACTTTCTTATTTTTAAATGAGGATGCTGCCTTTGCTGCAGCCAAAGCAGGCCAGGTAGATATGGCGTATATTCCTGCCTCTTTTAGTAAGAATAGCGTCTCTGGTATGCGTCTTGAAGCTGTTCAAAGTGTGGATAATCGTGGAATTATGTTCCCTTATGTTCCTTCAGGCGAAAAAACAAAAGATGGTTTTGCTATCGGCAACGATGTAACAGCAGACATCGCGATTCGGAAGGCTATTAATGTTGCGATTGATCGCCAAGCTCTAGTGGATGGAGTTTTAGAGGGTCACGGTACACCTGGCTACTCAGCAGCAGATGGCTTGCCCTGGGGAAATGAAGAGACAAAAATCAAAGACAGTAACCTGAAACATGCAAAAGAAATCTTGGCTAATGGTGATTGGAAAGACGAAAATGATGATGGTCTTCTTGAAAAAGGAGTATTAAAGGCGGAATTTAATCTCCTTTACCCTGCTGGTGATGGGATTAGACAATCGTTAGCTATTTCTGTTGCGGATATGGTAAAACCATTAGGAATAAAAATAAATGTTGAAGGTAAGAGCTGGGACGAAATTGAATCGCTAATGCATTCGAATGCAGTGATAATGGGCTGGGGCAGCCATGATCCGCTTGAGATCTATAATCTGTTTAGCGGAAAAATGGCAGGAATGGAGTATTATAACGCAGGTTTTTATAAAAATGAAAAAGTAGACGAGTATTTGGAAAAGGCATTAGCAGCGATTACTGAGGAAGAAGCGCTTGAGTACTGGAAAAAAGCCCAATGGGATGGTATGACCGGATTTAGTTCATTAGGTGATGCACCATGGGCATGGCTGGTAAATATCGATCACTTGTATCTAGTGAATGAAAAATTGGATATCGGGGAGCAGAGAATTCAACCTCATAATCATGGCTGGCCAATTACGGATAACCTAGTGGACTGGAAATGGAATGAGGAATAAATGATGGGTGCGAGACAAAAATGCAAAGTATAGTCTCATTTTTAGTAAGGAAAGGCATCAGGCTTGTTTCTCTCCTGTTCGCCATTTGTTTGATTACGTTTATATTGATCAGCCATTCACCTATCGATCCGATACAAGCCTATATTGGTGCGGATATGATGAGGGTTGGTCCTGAGCAGCGAGAGAAGATTGCGGAAAATTGGGGGCTAAATGAACCACCTGCAGAACAATTTTTCCGTTGGGGTGCCTCCGTATTACAAGGGGATTTTGGTACGTCGATGATTTATCGGCGGCCTGTCACGGATATCATTGGTGAGAAATTCTTTCACTCCCTTGCTCTCATGAGTATTGCCTGGGTCATATCAGGCGTTCTGGGCTTTATTTTAGGAATAATAGCAGCAATGAAAAAAGGGAAATGGCAGGATCGGGTGATTAAAGGCTATTGTTATACGTTAGCCTCGACACCAGCCTTTTGGATGGGACTGCTGGTGTTAATGGTCTTTGCTGTTTGGTTAGATTGGTTTCCAATCGGAATGGGAGTTCCTGCTGGAGTTCTTGCAGAAGATGTTACCCTTCTCGATCGTATTAGGCATATCATCCTGCCTGCCTTAACCCTTAGTATCATCGGCGTCGCCAATATTGCTTTACATACGAGACAAAAGCTCATTGAGGTCCTTTCAAGTGAATATATCTTATTTGCTAAGGCAAAGGGAGAAAAGGGGATTACCCTTCTATGGAGACATGGGTTAAGGAATATTTCCTTGCCGGCGATTACGCTCCATTTTGCCGCATTTAGTGAATTATTTGGA
Source organism: Neobacillus sp. plas4 (assembly GCF_057221695.1). Classification (NCBI taxonomy): domain Bacteria; kingdom Bacillati; phylum Bacillota; class Bacilli; order Caryophanales; family Bacillaceae; genus Neobacillus; species Neobacillus sp. plas4. The sequence goes on along the minus strand of NZ_CM170152.1, from coordinate 6,027,663 downwards.
GGTGCAGTTTTAGCCGAGCAGGTCTTTTCCTATCCAGGTTTAGGACAGGCAACGGTTGAGGCAGGACTTCGCGGGGATGTTCCACTCCTTTTAGGACTAGTCATCTTTAGCGCCATCTTTGTATTTGTTGGTAATGTAATGGCAGATCTTATTTCTTTTGTTATTGATCCAAGGATAAAGGAGAAAAGATCGCTATGAGTTCAATGCTGGCATTAAATAAAAGGCAGAGGACGGTCATCGTAACCACCGTGACCTCCGCTCTCTTAATAGCTATTTTAATAGGAGGTCAACTCTTAAGTAATGAAGGTATGGTAACCAATTTAGATGACCGAAACCTCCCCCCTACACTAGCCCATCCATTTGGAACAGACTGGCTGGGGAGGGATATGCTAACTCGGACGATAAAAGGGTTGTCAATTAGTATTCTAGTCGGTCTGATAGCAGCTGCCGCCTCAGTTACAATAGCGGTAGGGTTAGGGATCATGGCTGCAACAATGGGGAAAGTCACAGATGCTATCATTTCATGGCTGGTTGACCTTTTTTTAAGTATCCCGCATTTAGTGATGCTGATTTTAATCTCTTTTGTACTAGGCGGAGGTATGAAAGGGGTTGTGATTGGTTTAGCACTCACCCACTGGCCAAGCTTAACAAGGGTGATACGGGCCGAGGTCATGCAGTTACAAAGTGCTGAGTTTGTTCAAAGTTCAAAAAGGCTTGGAAAATCAAGGTGGTTTATTGCAGTCCATCATATCCTTCCTCATCTGTTACCACAGTTCTTAGTCGGCTTGTTTTTGCTGTTTCCTCACGCAATTCTGCATGAGGCGGCGGTAACATTTTTAGGTATGGGTCTATCACCGCATCAACCCGCTATCGGGATTATCCTCTCCGAATCCATGCGTTACTTGTCAACAGGCATGTGGTGGCTGGCATTTTTCCCAGGATTAAGTTTACTTTTGGTGGTACGTGCCTTCGATTTAGTAGGGGATCGACTGCGATCATTAACAGACCCAGGTCGTGCCAATGAATAAGACAAGGGGTGAAAGGGATTATGGCAATTCTTGAGGTCCGTGACCTGTCTATCTCCTTTTCTCATTATTCAAAAGGATTAAGACAGGAAAAGAATCAAGTGATTCATAACTTAAATGTTTCCATAAATAAAGGTGAGATTGTTGCGGTTGTAGGCTCGAGTGGTTCGGGGAAAAGCCTATTAGCACATGCGATTCTTGGGATTTTACCAGGAAATGCGGCAATGACCGGCAGTGTTTTCTTCAATGGTCAGGTCCTGAACGAAGAAAAGCTGGCAAATTTACGTGGTCATGAGATAGTACTCGTTCCGCAATCCGTTAAGTTTTTAGACCCGCTCATGAAAATAGGTTCACAGGTGCAAACTTCGGTTAGAAAGCAAAATGCAGTTACGGCACAAAAGAGAATTTTTGAAAAATATAAATTACAACCGCATGTAGAAAAATTATTTCCCTTTCAGTTATCGGGTGGAATGGCGAGACGTGTACTCGTCTCAATGGCAGTCGTAAGTGAAGCCAGTGTGATCATTGCTGATGAACCAACACCAGGCCTTGATTCAGAAGTCATCAAGGAAGCGGAACGCTCTTTTAGGGAGTTGGCCGATAATGGCAGTGCAGTGATGGTTATTACGCATGATATTGATTTTGCTTTAAAAATTGCAGATAAAATTGCCGTTTTTTACGCTGGAACAGTTGTTGAAATTGCACCTGTCAGAGATTTTTTCGGCACGGGTAAGAACTTGAGGCACCCTTATACAAAGGCATTATGGAGAGCCCTTCCCCAGAATGAATTCATTCCGATTAAAGGGTCGCAGCCGCTCCCTCATGATTTACCTAAAGGCTGTCCTTTCGCTCCCAGATGTGAAATTGCCACCTCAGAGTGTTCGAAGGAGCTGCCTGCTGAAAAAATGATTCGAGACGGAATGGTTAGGTGTTTGCATGCAACTTAAAGCGATAGATGTTGGTTTTGGTTATCAGAAAAATAGTTGGACGTTTCGTAACCTGCAGTTGGCGATCGGAAAAGGAGAAATTGTCGGATTGGTCGGACCAAGCGGTGCTGGGAAAACAACGTTTGGGAGGATTCTTGCGGGGTATGAAAAGCCATTAGAAGGGATGGTAACGCTGAATGACTCTCCCCTGCCAACAACTGGTTATCATCCTGTTCAGCTTGTGTTTCAACACCCTGAAAAAGCTGTAAATCCTAAATGGAGAATGCAGAAAATTCTTCATGAGGGCTGGGATCCGGATGATGAATTACTAGAAAGATTAGGGATTGAAAAAGAATGGCTGCACCGCTGGCCTAACGAGCTATCAGGCGGAGAACTGCAGCGCTTCTGCGTAGCAAGAGCACTTGGTCCCAAGACCCAATTTCTCATAGCGGATGAGATGACGACGATGCTGGATTCGATTACACAAGCCCAAATTTGGCAGGTTGTCCTAGATATCGCTCAAAAACGGAATATCGGAATTCTCGTGATCAGCCATGAAGCACCTCTTATCGAAAGACTTTGCAGTAGAATTGTTGATATTTCAAATAACTAGGCACTAAGTTGTCTAAGGGAGAAAATCAAGATGGAAAAATTTAAAAACTATCGCTTTCCGATGATCCTTTTGCTTTCCATCTTTGTTGGTGCGATTTTAGGATTAGCCATGAAAGAGGATGCAGTTATTTTTCAGCCCGTTGGCGATATCTTTTTAAATCTATTATTTACAATTATTGTACCGCTGATTTTTTTTACTATTTCTTCATCGATTGCCAACATGAGTGGAGCAAAAAGGTTAGGAAAAATTATTGGCTGGATGTTCGGAACTTTCCTATTTACAGGACTGGTTTCAGCCATCTATATGTTTTTTATTGTAAAAGTTGTAAATCCCGGTGAAGGGGTTAATATAAAACTGGTAAAACCTGAAGGCACAGAGGAGTTAAATACAGTTACACAAATTGTAAAAACCTTTACGGTACCAGATTTTGTGGAATTATTCTCTAGAAGCAATATGCTGGCTTTAATCGTGATTTCCATCCTAATTGGGTTCGCTGCCCAATCGATCGGAGAACGAGGAAAAGCTTTTAGCAGCTTTTTAAGCTCAGGTTCTGAGGTCATGATGAAGGTAGTTTCCTTGATTATGTACCTGGCACCTATTGGTCTCGGGGCGTATTTTGCCACTTTAGTGGGCCAGTACGGTCCCATCCTATTAGGCTCCTATATCAAGGCAGGTATTACTTATTATACAGCGTCCATTGTCTATTTCTTTATTGCTTTTACCATTTATGCCTTTATGGCAGGTAAAGGGTACGGGGTAAAAGTTTTTTGGAGTAATATGCTGGCACCTTCGATCACGGCGCTTGCCACCTGCTCCAGTGCTGCTTCTATACCTGCTAATTTAGAAGCATCTGCTAAGATGGGAATTAAAAAAGATATCAGGGATACGACCATTCCATTGGGAGCTGCCTTACATAAAGATGGTTCAGTTATTGGCGGCGTACTGAAAATTATCTTTTTGTTTGGTATTTTTGATATGAATAGTTCAGGTATTGGGAATTTCTTTTTAATTATTAGTGTTTCACTTCTAGTCGGAGCCGTGATGGGGGCCATCCCAAGCGGCGGAATGATTGGTGAAATGTTAATCCTAAGTTTATTTGGATTCCCGCCAGAAGCTTTACCGATTATCGCAGCGATTAGTACACTAATTGACCCGCCGGCGACCATGCTGAATGCCAGCGGAGATAATGTTGCCGGGATGATGATTTCGCGATTGGTAGAGGGTAAGAATTGGCTGAAAAAAGCGTCATAAAAATAAAGGGTGCTCCCATTCGGAGCACCCCTAAATTTATTAGATTACACCTTGTGCAATCATTGCGTCTGCTACTTTTAAGAAGCCAGCGATATTTGCACCGACAACAAGGTTGCCAGGATATCCATATTCATCCGCTGCTTTCATACTGTTACGATAGATGTTAGTCATGATTTCATGTAGCTTCGCATCAACTTCTTCAAATGTCCATGCTAATCTTTGGCTATTTTGAGCCATTTCTAGAGCAGAAACCGCTACACCGCCGGCATTTGCAGCTTTCCCTGGTGCAAACAGGATATCACTTTCTAAAAATATTTCAACAGCCTCAAGTGTAGATGGCATGTTTGCACCTTCACCAACAGCCTTTACTCCGTTTGAAACAAGGACTTTTGCTGCTGATTCATCAATTTCATTTTGAGTAGCGCAAGGTAGAGCAATGTCACAAGGAATGGACCAGATACCGCTGCAGCCTTCGAAATACTCGGCTTCTGGGTGCTCAAGAACATATTCACTGATTCTTTTTCTTTCTACTTCTTTTATGCGTTTAACAGTGTCAAGCTTAATACCGCTTGGGTCATATATATATCCGTTTGAATCGCTGCAGGCAACAACCGTTGCACCAAATTGGAGTGCTTTTTCCATCGCATAGATTGAAACATTTCCTGAACCGGAAACGACTACGGTGCTTCCTTCAAAGCTTAATCCTTGGTCCGCTAACATTTCCTGAACAAAGTAAACTGTTCCATAGCCAGTTGCCTCTGTACGTGCCAAGCTTCCGCCATAACCAAGTCCTTTACCTGTTAACACACCTGCTTCATAGGCACCGCGAATTCTTTTGTATTGTCCAAACATATAGCCGATTTCTCTAGCGCCTACTCCGATATCCCCTGCAGGTACATCGACATCAGGGCCGATATGTCGGTAAAGTTCGGTCATGAAGCTTTGCGTAAAGCGCATGATTTCTGCGTCTGACTTGCCTTTAGGATCAAAATCAGCTCCGCCTTTACCGCCGCCGATAGGCTGGCCGGTTAATGAATTTTTAAAAGTTTGCTCAAAGCCTAAGAATTTAATAATGCTGGCATTAACCGATGGGTGGAAGCGTAAACCTCCTTTATATGGGCCAATCGCACTGTTATACTGTACACGAAAGCCACGGTTTACTTGAGGCTTCCCATTATCATCTACCCAAGGAACTCGAAAGGAAATGACTCTTTCAGGTTCAACAATTCTTTCTAGGATACTTTGTTCCATGTATTTAGGATGTTTAACAAAAACAGGAATAAGTGAGTCGAAAATTTCCCTAACCGCTTGTTGATACTCGGATTCATAAGGATTGCGGATCATTACTGTATTGAACACTTCATTTACATATTGAAGTGCTTCACTTTGATTATCTTGTTTCAGTTGCTCGATTGTTTTCATTGCAACCCCTCCAAATTTTTTAAATTATTAGATTATCGAATAAGGTTATTTTATAATTAAATAATAATCTAAACAATCTTGATTATAGATAAAATCCATCTCACAATGAGATGAATCGAGGTGAGTACGTTGGAATTACGCCAAATTCAATATTTTATGGAAGTTGCAAAGCGTGAGCATGTAACGGAAGCCGCATTAGAGCTGCATGTAGCCCAATCCGCTGTTAGCCGGCAGATTTTTAATTTAGAACAAGAGCTAGGTGTCGACTTGTTTATTAGGGAAGGGCGAAATGTTAAGCTGACGCGAATCGGACAGATATTTTTAGAACATATGGAACAAGCCATGAAGGTAATAGATGAAGCGCAACGGGAAATTGAGGAATACTTAGATCCGCTGAAAGGTACAATACGCATAGGATTTCCAACGAGCCTTGCTTCTTATACACTTCCAACCACCATTTCTGCCTTTCGGGAGCACTACCCTCAAGTGAAATTTCAATTAAAACAAGGCTCATATAAAGAGTTAATTGAAGGTGTCAACCATGGCGAATATGATATGGCATTAATTGGTCCTGTACCAAAACATGAGAAGCACCTGACCGGCACAACCCTTTTTACAGAAAAAATTGTTGCCTTACTGCCTTTAAGTCACCCTCTATCCGACAGGAATTCAATAAAATTAAGCGAATTGCGTGAGGAATCCTTTGTACTGTTTCCAAAGGGATTTGTTTTACGGGAAATCATTGTCAATGCCTGTGAACAGCTAGCATTTCAACCCAATGTGTCATTTGAAGGGGAAGATATTGACTCGATAAAAGGATTGGTATCAGCAGGGCTCGGAATCACGTTAATCCCTGAAATCACACTAGTTGAGGGAATCCCGAGGTCTACTGTTAAGGTTCCGATTACGGAGCCTGATGTCACCCGTACGGTCGGTGTCATTATTCATAAGGAACGGAAAATGCTCCCTACGGTTAAGCTTTTCTATGACTTTCTCAAGGATTTCTTCTCGATTCTGGACCGTTACCAGAGATAAAAAGAAGCCAACCTTAATCGGTTAGCTTCTTTTTTTGATTATGCTTTTTGTTCAGTCAGTTTCGTAATTTCGATAATCGTGTTGGTGGCTTTGATCATGTTATCGACGGATATAAACTCATACTTGCCGTGGAAATTCTCCCCGCCTGTAAAGATATTTGGTGTTGGCAGTCCCATATAGGATAGCTGGGAACCATCCGTACCGCCGCGGATTGGTTTGATCAGCGGTTTAATATCAAGGTTCTCCATTGCCTGCTGGGCAATGTCAACAATCTCCATGACAGGTTTGATTTTTTCACCCATATTGTAGTATTGGTCTTTCATGTCTAGTTGGATCGTATCTTTGCCATGCTTTTCATTTAGTTGGTTGACAATGGTTTGGATGGTCGTTTTTCTGTTTTCAAAGATTTCTTTGTCATGGTCGCGAATAATATAGTACAGCTTCGTCTGCTCGACATCACCGTTAAAAGAAATCAAGTGATAGAACCCTTCATATCCTTCTGTATGCTCCGGCGCTTCTAAAGCGGGCAGTTGGCTATGTAATTCCATGGCGATTTTCATTGAATTTACCATTTTGTCTTTTGCTGAACCCGGATGAATATTGGTTCCTTTAATGGTAATTTTGGCTGCGGCCGCATTAAAGCTTTCATATTCTAGCTCCCCAAGCGGTCCACCATCAACGGTGTAGGCATACTTGGCATTGAAGGCTTTAACGTCAAATTTATGCGGGCCTCGGCCAATTTCCTCATCCGGCGTGAACGCAACGCGGACCTTGCCATGTTTGATTTCTGGGTGCTGGACCAGGTAAGCCATTGCGGTCATGATTTCGGCGATTCCTGCCTTATTATCAGCACCGAGAAGTGTTGTGCCATCCGTAGTGATAAGCGTATGCCCTTTATAGCTTGCAAGTGCAGGGAAATCCTTTGTCGACATGGTGACAGTTGGGTTTAGTGTGATGTCGCTGCCATCATAGTTTTCTACGATTTGCGGGTTCACGTTTTTGCCGGTAAAGTCGGTTGCCGTATCGACGTGCGCGAGGAATCCAATCGTTGGCACCTCTTTATCCGTATTGGACGGTAACGTCGCCATGACATAACCATTTTCATCAATCGTAACTTCCTGCATTCCAATCGACTTTAACTCCTCCACCAACATATTGGCTAATGTGAGTTGGCCCGGTGTAGAAGGACAGTTTTCATTACTCTCATTCGACTGCGTATCCACCTTCACATAGGAAGTAAATCGTTCAATCATCTCATTCTTCACGTATGCAGCACTCCCTTTTGATTTTTTACAACCTTATAATAGCATTTTTATGGGGGTGGGCGGAAATTTGTATGAGGGGGGGGTTGGTTGGATGGGTTTGCTGAAAATAGGTATCCTGTTTTTTCAATACTGGCGGATAGCGAGAAATACTGGCGGATGTCGGGAAATACTGGCGGATGGCAAGAAATACTGGCGGATGTCGAGAAATACTGGCGGATGTCGAGAAATACTGGCGGATAGCGAGGAATACTGGCGGATGTCGAGAAATACTGGCGGATAGCGAGGAATACTGGCGGATAGCGAGAAATACTGGCGGATAGCGAGAAATACTGGCGGATAGCGAGAAATACTGGCGGATGTCGAGAAATACTGGCGGATGTCGAGAAATACTGGCGGATGGCAAGAAATACTGGCGGATAGTACGAACTACCGGGAGAAAACAACATATGATACCTATTTTTCATTAAAATCCATCCTATATGTCCTGTCCTTAAACGTTCCACAGGTAATATAATTCATACTTTGCAGAATACGCTTAGCTGTATGAATGTCCACCCCTAAAAAATCCCGGCACTCCCTATTCGTGATACTCCTCTTCACTACTAAAAACCACTCTAACAATGTCTTCTCATGTGCAAGATGATTATTGACCTTGCAGTGTGGACAGTGCCATGTTCGTGGCAGCTTAGTCATCCCTATCCTACCACAGTCTAAACATCTTACACCCGGTATGATGTCACTAGCTGGAATTTGATATGATTCACAAATCGGTTTTGGAATATAAGTACGATCGCATTTCTTCATTTCCGCATACAGCCAGTTAAAGGTGTTACTAGAAAGCTTGTCCCCTTGCTGTGAAAGGCCTTTAAAGTATGGTGGAATCATTTTAGGAAATAGCAAGGTTGTATTCGCTGGGGGGATTTCCACATGTTGTTTCGGATAGGCTAAGACAATAGCACCAAATAGAGGTAAATGGATATTCCTTTCCTCTAACCAGGATTCTAATAGTTCAAGATTCCGTTCCAATTGAACAACTGGACTTTCATAATAGTTTATTTGCCCATTTTCTTTTCTTTGGATCAGTTGAGGGGGATTTTCCTTGAATTCTAGGGTGCCGGCCATGTTTTTGGTTTCTAAAACAAGGCCAAAGTAAGGTGTTTTTAATAAGTGGTCGATTTGAAAGTAGCTATCTGAAGAGAGTGATAAGTCGTGGAAAATGTTGTTTTTAAAAGGAAAAGTATACTTTTCAAGAACTTCGGCTACCTGTTTCTCTCCGCCAATTCCTGCTTCAATTGAAGCTTGTTTCCCAGATAATACAGAAACTGTAGGGTGAGTGTTCGGTAACCTTCCCTGTGCATAAATCAGCCCTGTTAATGTAAGTGAATCAGATCGATTTATTGTACTAATATTTTTCACCTCCACCCGCATCCTAGCACATCTCCACAGGTAAATATATAAACTTCATAATTTTGTAAAAAATATAACTTATCCACCATTGACCAGTGTAGTCAATGGGAGTACACTGTGATTGACTACACTGGTCAACGCTCGTGATGAAAGGGGGCTGCTAATTGTTTTCGAAGTTTTTTAACCTGGAAAAGGAAAAACAAGATCGAATTATAAATGCAGCAATAAAGGAATTTGCCCAGAAGGGATATGACAATGCCTCAACCAATGAAATCGTTAAGGAAGCAGGTATTTCAAAGGGACTTCTTTTCCATTATTTTAAAAACAAAAAGCAGTTATTCTTCTTTCTGTTTGACTATTGCTATAACGTGGTTGCGGATGAATTTTATCAAAAAGTTGATTTAACCGAAAGAGACTTTTTTAAAAGAATTCGCCAAGCTGTGAAAATAAAAATGAATCTGCAAAGTGCATACCCTGATATCTTAACCTTTATCCAAGAGGCGTTTATGCAGGATTCCGCTGAAATAAAAGTAGAGTTTGATAAAAAGAAACAAGAACTGAATGCAATTAACACAGAAATCATCTTCGAGGGGATTGATTTGTCAAAGTTTAGAGACGATCTCGATGTTAAGAAAGTCTTGAAGATTATTTCGTGGACCTTTGAAAAAATGAGTGATGAAGAGCTTGCCAAGGCAAAACAATCACCTGGACATCAAATCGATTACCAAAACGTCTATAAAGAAGCTGAAGAATATTTTGAGATTTTAACAAAATGTTTTTATAAATGATAGGGGGCTGTGACGATGAATGTGATTGAGATTAAGAATCTAACAAAGACGTACGGCACATCAAGAGGAATCAGCAATGTCAGCTTTCAAGTTGAAGAAGGGGAGATTTTTGGTTTTATCGGGCCAAATGGTGCCGGGAAATCAACGACCATAAGAACCCTCCTCTCACTTATTTACCCTACCAGCGGCAGTGCGACGATTTTTGGTAAAGATTCCGTTCAATTTGCTCCGGAAATTAAAAAGGAAATTGGTTATTTACCTTCTGAAGTTTTTTACTATGACAATATGAAAGTAAAGGATCTATTAAACTATTCAGCTAGTTTTTATAAAAAAGATTGCCGTAAGAGAATAAAGGAATTGGCTGAAATCATGGATTTAGACCTCAGTAAAAAAATTGACGACCTTTCACTGGGAAATAAAAAGAAGGTCGGAATTGTTCAAGGTCTGCTCCACTCACCAAAACTGATTATACTGGACGAACCAACAAGCGGACTAGATCCGTTGATGCAGCAGAAATTCTTTGAATTGCTCGAAGAGGAGAACAAAAAAGGTGCCACGATCCTCTTATCCTCTCATATCTTATCCGAAGTTCAACGGCTATGTAATCGGGTTGCGATCATTAAAGAAGGACAGATTGTTACCGTTGAGAAGATAAGCACCCTAAAAGAAAACACCTATAAAAAGTTCAAAATAGAAACAAAAGCGGAGCTGGACTCGGATTACTTCAACCTAACCGGAGTAAATAAATTAGAGGTGAAAAACAGCGTAACAAGTTTTTTATTTAAAGGGAATATTAACGACGTTATGAAAAAAATTGCTGCAATTGATATTACGAATCTATGGATTGAAGAGCCGGACCTTGAGGAGATTTTTATGCACTACTACGAAAAGGAGGCCTAATGCCATGAATATTTTGTTGCATGAATTGAGGGCGTACCGAAAGTCGACTATCATTTGGACGATATCTCTGGTGGGCATTGCGGCGCTGTTTATGTCATTTTTCCCTTCCTTTACAAAGGATACAGAGGAATTTACAAAGCTGCTTGAAGGGTATCCTGCGGCACTCCGAGAAGCATTTGGGATTAATCTTGAAAATTTCTTTTCCATTCTTGGTTTCTACTGCTATGGGCTATCGTTTGTTACACTCTGCGGCAGTATCCAGGCTATGAATCTAGGTACTAGCATTGTCAGCAAGGAAGTCAGAGAAAAAACAGCTGATTTCCTGCTGACTAAGCCTGTAACCCGTACAATAGTTTTGTCGAATAAATTATTGGCGGCACTGATTTCCATTATACTAACGAATATTATATATATCGGGGCTGCAATCCTGCTCGCCTTCCAGGTAACAACAGAGGATTTTAGTATTGAAACATTTATCCTGCTTTCCCTGACCGTGTTTCTTGTACAGCTAATTTTTCTAGCAATAGGAATATTTATTTCAGTCGTCGTTCCAAAGATTAAATCGGTGTTGACGGTGTCACTCGCGACTGTTTTTGCCTTCTACTTTTTGGGGATGTTCAGTTCTGGTGATGAAGCAAAACGATATCTTTCTCCATTTAAATATTTTGACACTGCCTACATTATGGATAATTCAGGCTATGAAGCTTCCTTTTTGGCAGCAGGAGCAGTTGTGATCGTGACAGCGATCGTGGCAAGTTATTTTATTTATGCCAAAAAGGATATTCACTGTGTTTAACATGCCCTAAGGAGAGTGATGGAAGGATGAATATTTTTTTAAAAGAAATGAGGGCTCATCGAAAGTCCCTGTTATTTTGGTGCATTGGTGTTTTTCTCATGGTTGCATCGGGGATGGTGAAATATGAGAGTTTAGCTTCCTCTGGCCAGCCCATGAATGAAATGCTGGCTGGAATGCCAAAATCACTGCTCGCTGTCTTAGGAATCGGCGAATTTGATATTTCAACAGTAGCTGGTTATTATGGCCTTCTATTTATCTATTTGTTACTAATGGCAACCATCCATGCGGCAATGCTGGGAGCAACAATGATTTCAAAAGAAGAGCGGGATAAAACGTCGGAGTTTTTATTTGTAAAGCCTGTTTCTAGGAATCAAATTATTACAGCAAAATTGCTGGCAGCATTCGTAAATATCCTCCTTTTAAATCTAGTTACCTTGCTATCATCACTTGTATTGGTTGGAAAATACAGCAACGGTGAAGTGGTTTCCGGCGATATAGCCATCACCATGGCAGGTATGTTTATTTTACAAACATTGTTTCTAGTAATAGGTACTTCGCTTGCTGCAGTAATAAAGAAATCCAAAAGATCTGCCTCCATGGCAACCGGGATTCTTTTGCTTACGTATGTGATTTCGGTGGCGATTGATTTAAATGAACATTTCGAAGGGTTGAAATACCTTACTCCATTTAAATATTTTGAAGCAAAAAATCTGATGATTGAAGAAGGGTTTGAGTTAATCTTTGTTATTTTGTCTGTTGGATTGATTGCAGGACTTACCGTTATAACCTTTGTCTTTTTTAAAAAACGAGATTTAAATGTGTAAGAAGTTTTAATAATGTAGTGATAGTGTTAAAATGGTAAAAACCGAATTGGTATAAGGAGGAAATTACTATGCAAAATGAAAACAATACACTGCCGCCAAAAACTTGCTCGATTGAAAGATTGGTTACGATGGAATCGGATGTTAAAAAGGTGCTCGCAGGAGAAAAGACTGCTACACGCCGGAATGGCAGATATGCCGATCCAGGAGAGATCATGACGCTCGAAGGACGTCAATTTGTCGTGGAGCGTGTCTATTCGCAAAGCTTGGGGGAATTGACGGATGATGACGCACGCCGCGAGGGCTACCCTACGGTTGAAGAGTATAAGCAATCGATTCTTGCCTACCACCCTGGAATGCCTTGGCTTCCGCAAATGCGTGTTTGGGTCCATGAATTTCGCCCTGTCCAAGAATAAGAAAAAGTATGGGTTCTATTCATAGGACTCATACTTTTTTTGCTATAATAGCCTTATTATCGTTTAAATTGGCTTTAGAATTTTAACAACAATTCTTAACATAACAGCCTTATCAAAAGATTTCCAAACAAATGTCGGGGTGAAAGGATTTATGGGGTTTTTGGCAAAATACATAAGAAAATATTGGAAGTCTTTTAGTTTAGCAGTTTTATTTTTAACCTTTGAAGCCATTAGTGATTTGTTAATGCCAACAATTATGGCGAAAATCATTGATGTCGGTGTTGCAGGGAGAGACTTGGATTATGTGTTGAAAATGGGCGGTGTCATGCTCCTGATCACGTTGTTTGGTGCCGTTTCTGCCTCGATTAGAAGTATCCTTGCCAGCACGGTTTCCCAAAGCTTCGGTGCGGAGTTAAGGTCTGATTTGTATAGAAAAATTCAAACCTTATCGTTCAAAAATATTGACCGCTTTGAGCGTGCTTCCTTAATTACGAGATTGACCAATGATGTGACACAGATTCAAGTTTTTGCAAACGGTTTAATGCGTATTTTTGTTAAATCCCCGCTATTAGCCATTGGGGGCTTAATCATGGCAACGCGGTTAAATATCCATTTATCGGTTGTGTTGGCAGTAGTGGTTCCCATTGTTGCTGTTTTTATTGTTCTAAATTTACGGCTTGGGTTCCCTCGATTTGCGAAGGTTCAGAATGCGCTCGATCGAGTTAACAGTGTGATGCGTGAGTATTTATCTGGCGTGCGTGTGGTGAAGGCGTTCAACCGCTTTGATGTCGAAGACGGCAAGTTTGACTATGCAAATGAAGAATTCAAAAAGCAATCGATAGCCGCTACAAGGCTGATGGCAGTGTTCAGCCCTGCGATTATGCTTACAGTCAACCTTGGGATTGTCGCCGTTCTCTGGATTGGCGGCTTTGGCGTTTCCAATGGCAATGTTCAAGTTGGACATATAATTGCCTTTATTAACTACATGACCCAAATTCTGTTTTCTTTAATGATGATTTCTATGGTGTTTAATATGTTTGTTCGTGCAAAAACGTCAGCTGTAAGGGTGAGTGAAGTATTTGCCCTGGAGGATGACCTCACATGGAATGAAGAAGGATCCCTCCCTCCTCTTGAAAAAGAAAAAGGAAGGATTGAATTTAATCATGTCTTTTTTTCCTATGAAGGAACAAGTGGTGAACCCGTATTAAAAGATATAAACCTTACATGTCTGCCGGGAGAAACCATTGGTATTATTGGCTCGACAGGCTCGGGAAAAAGTACATTGGTAGGGCTGATACCACGCTTTTACGATGTGAGTGCGGGAAGTATAAAAGTGAATGGTGAGGACATTCACCTTGTTGACCCTAAAGTGCTTCGAGACAAGATTGCCTTCGTCCCGCAGAAAACGATTCTTTTTACCGGGAGTGTGGAGGAGAACATTAAATGGGGGAAAGAAGACGCCTCAGTAGAAGAAGTTGAAAGAGCAGCAAAGATTGCCGGAGCACACGACTTTATTAGCGCTTCCCCTGAAGGGTATCAAACAAGAATTGGTCAGGGCGGGGTAAACTTTTCTGGAGGTCAAAAGCAGCGATTGTCGATTGCCAGGGCTTTGGTCAAAAATCCGCAAATTTTAATTTTAGACGATAGCACCAGTGCTGTTGATGTTACCACGGAGGCCAGAATAAAAGCTGGACTAAAAAAATATGCACAAGGGCTAACCTGTCTCCTCATTGCTCAGCGGATTACTTCAATTATGGACGCGGATAGAATTGTTGTCATGGACCACGGGGAAATCGTTGGAATGGGGAAACATGAGGAATTATTAAGAGACTGTAAGGTTTACCAGGAAATCTATCAATCCCAAGTTGGTAAGGAGATGGCGCTCTAATGTCAGCACAATCAGATCAAGCACGTAATACGCCGCCTCCACTATCGATTCCGGGAAGGCCAATGGGAGGCGGCCACCGCCGAGGAGGACCGGTTGTAAAACCGAAGAATTTTAAAGAGACGATACGAAGGTTATGGCATTATTTTGGCAATGAAAGAAAGATGCTTAGTCTTGTCTTTATCTTTATTCTTTTTAGTTCAGCATTAGCTCTGCTCTCTCCTTTTTTAATAGGAAAAGCTGTTGATGCCATTGGGTTGGATAAAAAGGTAGATTTTCAATTCCTTGAACTGATGGTGATAATTTTAATAACAGCTTTTATACTAGACGCAACACTCTCCCTTTTGCAGGGCTGGTTAATGGCGGGTGTCTCGCAGCGGATTGTGAAAAGATTGCGCAACGCCCTTTTTGTTAAGCTGCAAAAGCTTCCTGTTGCTTTTTTTGACAAGCGGACACATGGAGAATTAATGAGCCGGCTTTCAAACGATATCGATAATGTCAGCAATACGATTTCTCAATCGACGACTCAGCTAATGTCAGGGGTTATTGTCATTATCGGTTCATTTATCATGATGTTAATATTGAGTCCAATTTTGACTTTGGCAAGCTTGCTTACGGTGCCCCTTGTCTTTTTCTTAACCCGCACGATTGCAAAAAGAACGAGTGTTTATTTTAAAGCACAGCAAATTGAGCTGGGAAAATTGAATGGACAAATTGAGGAAACCATCTCGGGTATTGAAGTCGTAAAAGCGTTTAATCATGAAGAAAAAGCGATTACTGAATTTGAGGATGTTAATCAGAGGCTGCGTGAGGTTGGCCTTAAAGCGCAAATTTGGTCCGGTTTTCTGATGCCGATTATGAACGTGATCAATAATTTGGGCTTTGCGATTGTGGCAGTCACCGGAGGTTTTCTTGCGGTCGAAGGCATGATTACGGTAGGTGCAATTGCGAGCTTTATTACCTATTCACGGCAATTTGTCCGGCCTCTTAATGACCTCGCAAATATTTTTAATATGCTGCAGTCAGGTGTAGCAGGAGCAGAACGGGTTTTTGAGATACTGGACGAGCAAGAGGAACCCGGTGATTTGAACAACGCGGTGGTTTTAGACAAGCCAAAAGGTCATGTGGTGTTTGAAAATGTCAGCTTTGGCTATCGCGGCGATGTACCGATATTAAAAAATGTCAGTTTTGAAGCTGAAATTGGCAGCAGTACGGCACTAGTAGGGCCTACGGGAGCAGGGAAAACGACGATTGTTAATCTGTTGACCAGATTCTATGATGTGACGGAAGGCAGGATTTTGTTAGATGGACATGATATAAGAGAATATACTCGGGACAGCTTAAGGAGCTGTTTTGGCTTTGTCCTTCAGGATACCTATCTTTTTTCAGGTACCATTAAGGAAAATATTAAGTACGGCAAGCCTTCGGCAAGTGATGAGGAAGTAATCCATGCCGCTAGGATGGCGAATGCCGACCCCTTTATCAAGCGGCTGCCCCATCAATATGAAACGCTTCTATCCGAAAACGGCGGTAACCTGAGTCAGGGGCAGCGTCAGCTGATTGCGATTGCCAGGGTAATCCTAGCAAAACCTGCCGTGTTGATTTTAGATGAGGCGACAAGCAGTATTGACACCCGCACAGAGCTTCATATTCAAGAAGCGCTGCTCTCTTTAATGGAGGGAAGAACGAGTTTTATCATTGCCCATCGTTTGAACACCATCCGTGATGCAGATGCCATCATGGTCATCGATAATGGAGAAATTGTGGAAAATGGAAGTCACAGTGAACTTATGAATAAACAAGGTAGGTACTATAGCATGTTTTTTAATCAATTTAGTAATGTTGAAACGGCAGTTGATAAATAAACAGTTTCCATTAGGGGATAATGAAAACATGGGTACTCTTGAAGGAGGCTGGTTATGAAAAAAGAGATTTCAAACCGGAAATTGCTTTGGGTTTCGGGTACAGGATGGATGTTTGATGCAATGGATGTAGGGATGCTTTCCTTCATTATTGCGGCTTTAAGTGTTGAGTGGAACTTAAACGCTGAGCAAATGGGCTGGATCGGAAGTATTCAATCGATCGGGATGGCCGTGGGGGCACTCTTATTTGGTTTAATGGCAGACAGAATCGGCCGAAAGAATGTTTTTATTATTACATTATTAATGTTTTCAATTGGAAGCGGAATTTCTGCATTTGCTACCTCGATTACTGTTTTTCTTATACTAAGATTTTTTATCGGGATGGGTCTTGGCGGTGAGCTTCCGGTCGCATCGACACTCGTTGCTGAAAGCGTACCTGCTGAAAAACGAGGACAAATCGTGGTTTTACTAGAAAGCTTTTGGGCGGCTGGGTGGTTGATTGCTGCCGTTATATCTTATTTTATTATCCCAAAG
Source organism: Neobacillus sp. plas4 (assembly GCF_057221695.1). Classification (NCBI taxonomy): domain Bacteria; kingdom Bacillati; phylum Bacillota; class Bacilli; order Caryophanales; family Bacillaceae; genus Neobacillus; species Neobacillus sp. plas4. Next base: position 6,010,717 of record NZ_CM170152.1, on the reverse strand, counting down.
TTTGGCTGGTCAGTCGCTTTGCTTATTAGCGCAACGCCGGCAATATATGCTTTATATTTACGAATGAGTCTACCGGATTCACCGAAATTTGAAGCGATTAAAGAGAAGGAGAAGATTTCTGCCTTTCAAAGTATCGCTAATCTATGGTCGAGTGAGTATCGTCGGCGAACAACGATGTTGTGGATTGTTTGGTTTTTTGTGGTTTTCTCCTACTATGGCATGTTCTTATGGCTGCCAAGCGTGATGGTATTGAAAGGTTTCTCCTTAATTAAAAGCTTTGGGTATGTGTTGATTATGACTCTTGCCCAACTGCCAGGTTATTTTACTGCAGCATGGTGTATTGAGAGATTTGGACGGAAATTTGTTTTGTCTGTCTATTTAATTGGAACGGCTATTAGTGCTCTATTATTTGGAAATGCAGAGTCAACGGCAATGCTAATCACAGCGGGAGTTCTGTTATCCTTCTTTAACTTGGGGGCATGGGGCGGATTATATGCCTATACACCAGAACAATATCCTACTGTTATCCGCGGAACGGGTTCAGGATCAGCAGCCGCATTTGGCCGCTTAGGAGGGGTGCTTGGACCATTATTAGTCGGGTATTTGGTAGGGCAAAATACTTCAATTTCCACGATATTTACGATCTTTTGTATATCCGTTTTCATAGCTGCTTTAGCGGTTATCTTTTTAGGAAAAGAAACAAAAAATAAAGTATTAGTATAATGTTTAGCTGAGAGAGATTTCCAATGGAAATTTCTCTTTTGTTTTTTAATACAGTATGGTTTTAGTCCTTTAGTCGGGTAAATTCTATTAAACCCCGCTTAAATACTATGTGGATAGTAGGAAGCTAAAGAATAAAAAATATTTTCAGAATTATGGCAAAATAGCACAGATAAAGACTAGACGGAAAGAAAATTATTATGTACAATTGTTTTCAGAATATTATCTTTTTTTGGACATCTCAGGGATATACAACATGTATAAAAGAGAAATTTTATTCGAAAATAGGGGGTATAGACGTGAGACAGAAGAAATTAGCAGGTATTTTTATGTCGTTCATGATGGCGGCAGGTATGTTAGCTGGCTGTGGCGGCGCATCCAGTACAAGCGGTGAAAAAGACGGTGAAACCATTAAAATTGGTGCCAACCTTGAGCTTTCCGGCGGGGTAGCATCCTATGGCCAATCCATTAAAGAAGGTGTCGATTTGGCACTTGAAGAAATCAACAAGGAAGGCATTGATGGCAAGAAATTGGAACTTGTTACATTTGATAATAAATCAGATGCGGCTGAGGCAACAAGCGGTACGACGAAGCTAATCAGCCAAGATAAGGTATCAGCCATAATCGGTGCGGCTACTAGTACGAATACATTAGCACAAGTTCAAATTGCGCAGAAAAACAAAATTCCATTATTGACACCAACCGGAACCAATCCGACGATTACAAATAAAGATGGCGTGCTTAACGACTTTGTTTTCCGTACTTGCTTCATCGACCCATTCCAAGGGACGGTAGCAGCTAACTTTGCTTCAAAGGACCTTAAGGTGAAAAATGCAGCAATCATTATTGACAGCTCGAGTGATTATGCAAAAGGACTAGCGGCTGCTTTCCAAGAGAGATTTGAAGCAAATGGCGGAAAAGTCATCAAGGAAGAAGCTTATATTGCAAAAGATACAGACTTTAATGCGATTTTAACAAATATTAAATCTGCAAATCCTGATTTCATCTTCCTTCCAGGATATTATGAAGAAGCTGGTCTAATCATTAAACAAGCTCGTGCCCTTGGTATTGAAGCTCCAATTATGGGCGGCGATGGCTGGGATTCTCCTAAACTAGTAGAAATCGCGGGTGCTGATCCATTAAACAACACATTCATTACGAACCACTATTCTTCTGGTGATTCTGATCCAAAGGTTCAAGATTTCGTTAAAGCATTTGAAGCGAAATATAATGGTAAATCTCCTGATGCGTTCAATGCATTAGGATATGATTCACTTTACTTCCTTGCGGATGCAATTAAGCGTGCGGGAAGCGGTGATCCTGAGAAAATTCAAAAGGCACTTGCTGAAACAGATGGTCTTGAATTAGTATCTGGAAAAATGAAGCTTGATAAAAACCATGATCCAATCAAATCTGCTGTAATCCTTGAATATAATGGCGGAAAGCAAGAATTTAATACGAAAGTAGATCCAGAATAAAATAATAAACAAAAAGAATAGGGAGCCATTTTGTCTCCCTATTCCTATTTAGATAATATTTTCCTAATTTTAGGGGGAACTAGACATGGAATTTTTACAACAGCTAGTAAACGGGGTGTCATTAGGCAGTATTTATGCGTTAATAGCCCTTGGTTATACAATGGTCTATGGAATTGTAAAATTAATTAACTTTGCCCATGGAGATGTCTTCATGATCGGTGCATTTATTGGTTTTTATTCGATTACAATTTTAGATTTAGGATTTTTCCCTTCCTTGCTTATTTCCATGGCAGCTTGTTCGATTTTAGGGGTTCTTATTGAGAGAATTGCCTATAAACCATTGCGAAATGCCACTAGGATTGCAGCATTGATTACCGCAATTGGAGTATCCTTACTGATTGAATATGGTGTCATTTATGTCCGCGGTGCACAGCCTGAGGCTTATCCTGGAGATCTGATTCCGGCCAAAAGCTTAGAATTTCTTGGAGTAAATGTGAGTAGTCAGTCTGTATTGATTTTAGGTACATCAGTTGTACTGATGATTTTACTGCAATTTATTGTACATAAAACAAAGATTGGAAAAGCAATGCGAGCCGTATCCCACGATATGGATGCAGCAAGACTGATGGGAATTAACGTAAACAATACCATTTCAGCTACCTTTGCCATTGGTTCAGCTCTAGCAGGTGCAGCTGGTGTTGCATTTGGTATGTACTATACAAAAATTGAGCCATTAATGGGAATTATCCCTGGACTTAAAGCATTCGTTGCTGCTGTACTAGGCGGTATTGGAATTATTCCAGGGGCAATGGTTGGTGGATTGTTATTGGGCGTCATTGAGTCACTAGTGAGTGCGGCAGGTTTCTCTCTATGGCGTGATGGTGTAGCGTTCGTTGTCTTAATCCTAATTTTGATTTTCCGTCCAGCCGGTCTATTCGGCAAAAATGTACGGGAAAAAGTGTAAGGGGGGTGCGTAGCTGCAATGATGGAAATTCTCAGGGATTCAAAAGGTTTTTGGTCATCAATCGTATTAGCCATTGTTTTTGGTGTAGTCATGCAATTTTTAATTACCGGAGAAATTATTAATTTTTTCTATGTGAACACTCTGTATTTTATTGGGATTAACATTATTCTTGCTGCGAGCTTGCATTTGATTATTGGTATTACCGGACAGTTTTCAATTGGACATGCCGGCTTCCTTGCAGTGGGTGCTTATGCCTCTGCGATTATTACGATGAAATTGGAGCTTCCCTTCTCGTTGGGTATCGTTGCGGGCGGATTGGCTGCTGCGATTGCTGGTTTAATTATTGGAATTCCTACCCTTCGGCTAAAAGGAGATTACCTAGCAATTGCCACACTTGGGTTTGGTGAAATTGTTCGGATTGTCTTTTTGAATATTGATTATGTTGGCGGGGCGAGCGGAATGACTGTTACCCAGTTAACTACTTGGCCATGGATATTTGGCAGTATCCTGCTTACCGTTCTGGTAATAAGAAACTTTACGAATTCAACACATGGACGGGCTTGTATTTCTGTCAGAGAAAATGAAATTGCCGCTGATGCCATGGGAATCAACACTACGTATTATAAGGTCGTTGCCTTTGCCATTGGTGCGTTTTTTGCTGGGGTGGCTGGTGCCTTATATGCGCACAACTTTTTCATTATCCAGCCGACAAACTTCGGTTTCTTAAAATCTTTCGATATCTTAATCTTTGTGGTGCTTGGTGGATTAGGAAGTCTTTCAGGGGCGGTACTGTCAGCCATCCTGCTCACAATTGTTTCAACCTTCCTGCAAAGCTATCCTGAACTGCGAATGATTATTTATAGTTTAGTGTTGATCTTCATGATGCTTTACCGTCCACAAGGAATAATGGGAACAAGAGAATTGACCTCATTGTTTACGTTTGGAAGATCAGCAAAAGGTGGTGTTCCACGATGATAGCAAACACACCGTTGCTTAAAGTAGAAAACGCTGGAATCAGGTTTGGCGGATTAAAGGCCGTTTCAGACGTGAACCTTGAATTAAGACAAGGAGAATTGGTGGGATTGATTGGACCAAATGGCGCCGGGAAAACAACTTTTTTTAATTTGTTAACCGGAGTTTACGTTCCTACTGAAGGTAGTATTGAATTAGACGGGGATAGATTAAATGGATTAGCACCCTATAAGATTACAAAAAAGGGGATCAGCCGGACCTTCCAAAATATTCGTTTGTTCAATGAATTATCGGTTCTTGATAATGTAAAGGTTGCCTATCATTCCTTAGCGAAGCATTCCATTATGAGTTCAATCCTCCGCCTTCCTAAGCACTTTTCAGAAGAAAAGTATATGGAGGAAAAAGCGGTAGAATTTTTAAAGATTTTTAATTTAGATAGTGTAATGCATGAAACCGCGAAGAATCTGCCGTACGGGCAGCAGCGCCGTCTAGAGATTGCAAGAGCATTAGCAGCCAATCCGAAACTACTGCTTCTGGATGAACCTGCGGCAGGGATGAATCCGCAGGAAACAGAAGAACTAATGAATTTAATTGCACTTATTCGTAAGAAGTTTGATCTTACGATACTTTTGATTGAGCATGATATGCTACTCGTAATGGGTGTATGTGAGCGAATTTATGTACTTGACCACGGTCAGCTGATAGCGGATGGGACTCCCGAGCAAATCAGAAATAATCCAAAAGTCATCGAGGCGTATCTTGGGGAGGAGGTTTCGTAATGCTGAAAATCGAAGATATCAATGTCTACTATGGTAATATTCATGCCCTAAAAGGTGTTTCTCTTGAAATCAATGAAGGGGAAATTGTTACCTTGATTGGAGCAAATGGTGCCGGGAAAAGTACATTATTAAAAACGATTTCTGGATTACTTAAGCCTAAAAATGGTTCTATCTTGTTTGAAGGACAGTCAATTTCAGGCAAGGTAGCTCAAGCGATTGTAAAACAAGGTCTTTCCCATGTCCCTGAGGGGCGCCGTGTGTTTGCCAATATGTCTGTAGAAGAGAACCTTGAGTTAGGGGCTTATTTACGTAAAGATAAACAGGGAATTAAGGAGGACTTCGAAAAGGTCTATAACCTGTTCCCAAGGCTGTTAGAGCGGCGTAAGCAGCTGTCTGGTACGTTGTCAGGCGGAGAGCAGCAAATGCTTGCCATGGGGCGCGCGTTAATGGCACGGCCGAAGCTCTTGCTATTGGATGAGCCTTCTATGGGCCTTGCTCCCCTTTTAGTAAAAACAATTTTTAGGATTATTGAAGAAATCAATCAGACAGGCACGACGATTCTGCTGGTAGAACAAAACGCAAACATGGCGTTATCGATTGCGGACCGTGCCTATGTGATTGAAACAGGAAAAATCGTCCTATCCGGTTCTTCCAGCGAGTTAAATCAAAGCGATCAGATAAGAATGGCGTACCTTGGCGGACATTAATAGCGGTAAAAAGACGTGTGAGGCCGACCTCACACGTCTTCTATGTTATATTTTTGCTTTCTCTCGTTGTGTTTCTAATTTAAATTGATGACGAAGTTTTGGCTGAAGTGCATGTTTGACCTTTCGTACATACTCTTCATACAGTTGTTCTAAACCAACTAATGCCAGCGAGAAGAAGTTTGCATAATTCTTTTGTACTTCCCACTTTAATTCGTTCTTTCCGCAAATACTGTATTTATTTAATTCTTCTATTTCTTTTTGGAGTTTTGATAATTCCACTTGCTGCTCAGCTTCTGGTAGAGATAGAACATAATCAATTTTCTCAATGTAGTTTTGCGATTTTGCGATTTTCCCCTCAATTTCTTCGTAGCCAGCTTGATCTATCAGACCGTACTTTAATTTAAATTCGTTTAACTTTTGAGCAGAATCATACGTTGATTTTACAATATCATCACGGGTCATTTGTGTCGTCTCATAGCTGAGCATATGCTTCCACGATGGCTGGGTGATCGCCTTGCGGTGGTCCTCAAGCGTATGACAGAACTTCTTAAAGCCGTGCAGTTCAGGATTTTCAAACGCAGGGCTTGCAGGATCAAGGAATGGTGCGAGCGGCGCTACAAAGTAGAAAAGTCTAGGGTCCTGATTGCAGGCAAGATGGATTTCTTCACAGAAATCAATGTTTTCTAGCGCGCTTTGGTATGTCTGGCTGGGAATACCTGTCATGAAGAATAAATCGATTTTCTTTGCACCATGCTTTAAAGCGAAAGTAAGTGTTTCGATTACTTTAGGATTTGTACAATTAAACTTCCCGTTATAGCGTCTGATTTTTTCATCATGGGTTTCAAGGGTAATTTCAATACTGTATTTTGGACAGCTTTCATTCATCATCTTGAAGAATTCTTCCCCTGCATATTGGAATAATTCAAAGACGATTTCATTTTTAAGATTAAGTTCTTTAAGACGGCTGAAAAACTCCTTTACATACTCCCGGCCTCCCTGGCGAAGGTCATGGAGGATAAAGATGGGTGCGCGGCTGAAACGGGAAATAAATTGGATGTCTTCGATTAGCTTTTCAGGTGATCGTAACGCAAGTGAACTTCTGCCGCAGTTTTGATCGTAGGCATCTTTTGAGCCGCCGCAGATGAGACAGTTTTGCGAACAGCCTCTTGCTGTAAGCAGCGCTGTATTCGGATATTGCAGCCAGCCATTGTATGGCAGCGGGTCTAGGAAATTTCGATATTTAAACACAGAGCGGATGGTATAGCGATAGCCCGGTACATCAATATCATCTAAATCCTTTGGTACATAGGTGAGAGGATTATAGCCAATTTCAGTTCCTTTTTTCCAGGTTAAGTTAGGAATGTCAGCATAGTGAGTATTTCCGAGCTCTAATTTATTCATTAACAGTAGTGTTAACTTCTCAGTTGAGTCACCACGTAAAACGAAATCAATAAATGGATATTCAATTAACTCTTTATGATAATAGGTAGCGGATAAACCTCCAAATAAAACCGGTGTATCTGGGTGGAGCTTTTTTACGATTTTTGCTAGTTCAATACTGCCATGAGCATGTGGCAGCCAGTGCAGGTCGATTCCAAACATACGAGCTTTGATTTTCTTAAGCTTCTTTTCGACATCAAATTTTTCACTCATCAACATCCTGTTTGCAATGTTGATAATTTTTACCCGCAGTCCAAATCGTTCTAAATAGTCAGCAATACTGGTTAAGCCGATTGGATACATTTCAAATACTGGTGAAGAAGGTACAACATCGCTAATGGGGCCTGCCAGCAGGGGATTTTTTCTAAAGTCATAAACACTCGGCGCGTGTAAAAGGACTAAATCATATTTCATATAAGCCACCCTTTTCATTTTTCTAAAATTTATAGTAGTTATTGTGAATGTTTTCACATATATTCTTGGATTTAATTGTGTCTGAGCAGAGCGATAAACGGGATAAATGTTTATCGTATACACTTCTGTAAGTATTTTCTAACTACTTTTATTTTACTATAATGATGGTTTGATAGAGTGACAAACGGGTGACAACAATGTGGAGATTCCGTGGAATTCGTAATGGCACCCTTACTTTAACCCAATGATATTTCCAGCATAAAGTATAGGGAAATAGATTAAAGGAGGAATATGTCCGTGAATGAATATGGTTATCCCGAATATTACGGAATGTCATCGATTCAAGAACAGAGTCAGCTGCCTCGATTTGGCGGAGGGCAGCAAGGGATGCCGCCGTTTGGCGGAGGGCAGCAAGGAATGCCGCCGTTTGGCGGGGGGCAGCAAGGAATGCCGCCGTTTGGCGGAGGGCAGCAAGGGATGCCGCCGTTTGGCGGAGGGCAGCAAGGGATGCCGCCGTTTGGCGGAGGGCAGCAAGGAATGCCGCCGTTTGGCGGAGGGCAGCAAGGGATGCCGCCGTTTGGCGGAGGGCAGCAAGGAATGCCGCCGTTTGGCGGAGGGCAGCAAGGGATGCCGCCATTTGGCGGGGGGCAGCAAGGAATGCCGCCATTTGGCGGGGAACAACAAGGGACGGCGCCGTTTGGCGGTGGCCAGCAGCAAGGCGGGGCACCCTCTACACCACCACCTTCGTACACGCCGCAAGAACAAGCCTCTGCATTCGCTGTTGATCCAGGAGCGATTAGAGGCTGCCTTTACCGCTTTACCTATGTTTGGCTAAATAGTGGCAGCAGTTTCTGGTTCTACCCAACGTATGTTGGAAGAGACTCAGTGGCTGGATATCGCTGGAGAAATTTCCGCTGGGTATATTATGGAACAGACTTAAGGAGAATTCGCTCATTTAGATGCTCGTGAATTTTAATACGCGGGTTTGAACCAAATGGTTCAGCCCGGTTTTTTCGTACAAAAAAATTGATATAATTATTGTAAAAATAATAAAGGATGAGGATTATGGCCAAGGTGAAGACAAATGCCATCCGGATACTTGACGCAAAAAAGATAGCCTATGAGGTGCTTACATACGATAATCAAGATGGGAAAATAGATGGTGTTTCTGTTGCCGCAAAGATTGGCAGAGATCCCCGTGAAGTCTATAAGACGCTTGTCGCGCAAGGAACCAGTAAAAGTATCTATGTTTATGTGATACCAGTAGAGGCGGAATTAGACCTAAAGAAGGCTGCAAAGGCAGCTGGTGAAAAGAACGTGGAGATGATTCCTGTTAAGGATATTTTGAAATGGACAGGCTACATCCGCGGCGGCTGCTCACCGATTGGGATGAAGAAGGAATATAAGACGTTTTTAGATAAAAGCTGTCTGGAACTCGAGCATATGGTTGTCAGTGCTGGGAAAATAGGTGTTCAAATTGTAATCGAGCCCAAATGGTTAGCGAATCTGACAAAGGCAGAAAGTGCTGATATTAGAAAATAAAGTAATAGGCATTCACCTATAAACTCAGAATGCATAAGATAGAGTGAAATGAAAAGCGGAAGTGCATTGAACAGGGAAAAAGGCAGTTCATTTTTCCCCTAGGAAAAAAGGCAGTTCATTTTTTCCCTAGGAAAAAAGGCAGTTCATTTTTTCCCTCTAGGCGCTGCAAGCTGGACAAATGAACTTTGCTTTTGTCACGAAAAGGAGAGTGGGTAGAGTGGCAGGAAAGATACTAAATTATTTTGCGGGCGGTAATACAGCTAGGGGATTCCATAGCCTATATGATTCAAACCTCCAAGGACTTGAACGGGTTTATATTCTAAAAGGTGGTCCCGGTACAGGCAAATCCTCGCTGATGAAAAGGATTGGTAATGAATGGGTCGAAAAAGGATATGATATCGAGTTCTTACATTGCTCGTCAGATAACAACTCGATTGATGGAGTAATCATTCGCGCTTTAAAAGTAGGGATTGTGGATGGAACTGCTCCGCATGTTATAGAACCAAAAACCCCTGGTGCTGTAGAACAATATATTAATCTAGGTGAGGCATGGGATGCGAAGGCACTTGCTGTTGAGAAGAAAAACATACAACGTTTAACAAACCGTATTAGTGCTTCATTTAGCCTAGCGTATTCGACCTTTAAACAGGCTTTGGATGTTCATGATGACTGGGAGAAAATTTATATTGAAAATATGGATTTTGAAAAAGCAGATCAGTTGACCAATAAGTTAATTCAGTCCTTTTTTGGCAAGTTAAAAATAAATAAGCAATCCGATATCCGCCATCGATTCTTAGGTGCAGCAACACCAAAAGGTGCCGTTGATTTCGTTCCGAATTTAACCGAGGGGATCGAAAAGCGTTACTTTATTAAAGGGCGCCCTGGTTCTGGTAAATCAACCATGCTGAAAAAGCTGGCGGCGGCGGCAGAGGCGAAAGGAATCGATGCAGAGGTTTATCACTGTGGATTCGATCCTAACAGCTTGGATATGGTTATATATAGAGAGCTAGGCATTGCCATTTTTGACAGTACGGCTCCGCACGAGTATTTCCCAAGCCGTGCCGGGGATGAAATTATCGATATGTATGAACATTTGATTACACCCGGAACAGATGAAATCTATGAAGATAAAATCAAACCAATTGCTGAAAGCTACAAAGGGAAAATGAAGGAAGCAATCTCGTATTTAGCGAGAGCGAAAGAACTTCATGACGAACTTGAAGCTATCTATGTTCCAGCGATGGATTTTACCGTTGTCGAGCACATTCAATCAAGAATTGCAGACGAAATAAGGGCTTTAGAATTAGACTCTATTGTAAGCAATCAATAATATGGAAATCTCCACTAAGACGACTGTCCTACTAGGGGCAGTTTTTTTATGTGATACGGTAGAGGTGATTAGGGGAAGATAAACGTATTGTCCTATAATTTTGTATAGAAGGAGCTAGAACTCATGAAAAATAACCAAGATTCAACCAATGACACAATCGAAGCGAATATTGCGATCAATAAACAATTAGAAGATGGAAAGGTTCATGAACCCATACAAGCGGAGTCAGAAGCAGAAAGAGCAAACATAGAGTTACAGAATCAAATCAATAATGATGAAAGTAAAGATTTACGTACCTCCCCTGCAGCCATTTCCACCCCGCAATAGATACAAAAAAAGTCAGGCTCCCTAAATGGAAAGCCAGACTTTTTGGTTTAATGAGGATTGGTTTTGCTTTGTTGCCCTTTATTTCGCTTATTTCCCTTGCTGTTGTCTCCACTGACAAATTCACTAGCAAATTCTGCTTCAGCATGTCCTGCTTGCGGAGAATTTTGATTGGAGCTTCCCTTGTTAACTTTTTTTGTCATCGTGTTTTCTCCTTTCTACATTAGGTACAGTATAGTTTGGCATTTGTGACATTCTTTATTCGTTAAAAAAGGGGATAAATAGAGTGCGGCGAATTTTATAGAAGGGATTCTAGCAAAAAAGCACTCTCCTAATTAACGGAGAATGCTTTTGGAAGCTTATTTCTTTTCAGATAACCATGTAGCCAGGATTTTTGCGTCGGTTTCGTCAACAAGTCCGCCTGGCATCATCCCTTTACCGTTCTGAATGCGATCGAGAATTTCTTTTTTCGATTTTTGGGCGCCGATAGCTGTTAAAGAAGGCCCAGCCTTACCTTCGAGTTTATCACCATGGCAAGAAGCACAGCTATCTTTGTATAAAAGTTCTCCAGCTTCTGCAACAGAATGGGTTCCTTGGGAGTGGACCTCTTCGCTGCTTAAAGGCACCTCATCAATGAGCGCAGTATAAGGGACAAATTGAATTTCATGTGGTACACCCTCTGCTGGGATTTCAGTAATTAATTCGCCTGTCTCCGTGTCCCAAATTTGAACACCAGAAACGGCTTCACCGCCAAGCTTGTAAGGATAACGCTTATCCATTCCGTGATTTAATGTCCAGAGTTCCTTACCATCTGGGCTGATACCGGTATGAGCAGGTATGGTTGTCCCAGTTGATTCCCATAGTTTTTCGTACGTTTTCGTATCAAGCTTGAATATCTTGTTGCCACCAGTTGTAACATAAGCAAATTTGCCATCGGGGCTAAGGGATATGTGGATTGGACCGCCTTCAAAGGAAATACGTTTTGTAATCTCGAGTGTGGCAACATCAATAATCACCGCTTCCTTTTTACCTCCAACCGCTACCCATACTGATTTACCGTCTGGAGTAATATTAACACCATGGAGACTGCCGCCTACAGGTATATCTTTCACAATTTTATTATTTTTCCAATCTAGGACAGCAACCTTATCTTCCTTGTCAATACTGATAAATAAATAAGGGGAGTCAATGGCATTTCCATCCCAGTACATAGAAGGAGAAATATAGTCTGTCCCTTCACCTGTAGGAATATCTGCTATTTTCTTGTGTGAATGAACATCTACAACGGAAACCGTACCACCGTATTGGTTTGCAACATAAAGATATTTATCATCTGGGGAAAGTGCTGAGTGATGGCCTCCCTTGCCTACGGGTACTCTCCATAATTCTTTGAAGGTAACAGGGTCAAGTGCAATGGCGTAGGAAGTATCTTCATATTCAAACCAATCAACCGTAAACATTGTTTTAAAATCCTTTGTAAAGGTCACAGCATGCGTGTCGTGAAGATTGGGATACATTTGTTGCGTTCTTTCATTTTTGGGACCTTCGATATCAATGGCTGTCAGCATTTTATGGTATTTTGCGTCAATAACCCATATTTTATTGCTAGAGCCTCCGCCTACATAAGCTAGACTTTCACTGCCGAGCTTGCCGCCAGCTAATTTTTCATCAAAACTAATTTCGGTGGTTTTAGGTGAAGATGCTTTCTCTGCTGGTACTGCCTCTTCCTTTTGGGCACAGCCGCTGATCAAAAGGGCAGAGAGAACAGCGGTAGCAATGCCGGCTGTTGTGATTGTTTTTCGTTTTACCATGGTGCTTTCCTCCAATTATATTAATGAGTAAAGAATACAGAGGACATGTATAGATGATATGAAGAAATAGAGTCTATTTTATGACAGTTGAATATAAAAAGGAGAGGTGCTGGATGAAAGAAATAGGGGTTCTTACGAAATTATATGAACAGAACCGGAATGAAAAAAATGCTGGTCCGATGAAAAAGTATATGAAGGACCACTTCCCATTCTTAGGAATTAAATCGCCGTTACGAAAAGAGCTTGAGAGGCAGTTTTTCAAAGAAACTGAGATTTTAAAGAGGCCATTTAGTGAAGATTTCGTGGCAGGACTTTGGGAAAAGGAGGAAAGAGAATATCACTATACCGCCATTACATATATGGGTAAATTCATAAAGAAATTGCCTAAAGACATCATACCTTTTATAGAAAGGTTAATTGTCAACAAATCCTGGTGGGATAGTGTGGATTCAATTGCCCCTTTGGTGGGAGAGCTGGCAAGGATATATCCTGAGATTGTAGAAGAAAGTATTAACGGTTGGTCGACAGAGGATAACCTTTGGCTGCGGAGAGCGGCGATCCTTTTTCAATTAAAATATAAGGGGCAGACAAACGAAGCACTTTTATATGACTATATTGGTAAGAACGCTGATAGTAAGGAATTCTTTATTCAAAAAGCGATAGGCTGGGCGTTGAGAGAATACTCTAAAACAAACCCTGCGTCTGTTAAGGAGTTTATCGAAGGACACCTTCTAGCTCCATTAAGCGTAAGAGAAGGCAGTAAGTATCTATCGTGAGCAAAGTGGTAAAAATTAGTCGTGGAGTCGTGTTAGAATGGCAGTAACTTAAAAGGAAATTAGGTGGGCAGCATGATTAAGTGTATTGCAACAGATATGGATGGTACGTTATTAAATTCGGTTCAGCAGATTAGTTTGGAAAACAAAGAGGCAATTTTAAAAGCTCAGGCACGGGGGATTGAAGTGATTGTTGCTACCGGAAGATCCTATCAGGAAGCTCGGTATGTATTGGATGAAGCGGGGCTGACATGTCCTGTTATTGGTGTTAATGGTGCAGAGGTCCGCTCAAAAGAAGGTGAAGTGTTATCTGCCATTCCGATTGATAAACAGGTGGCAAAAAGAGTGGCAGACAAGCTTGAAGAGCGTGATATCTATTTTGAAGTGTATACAAACAAAGGAACATATAGCATCGATCTTGAAAAAGCAGTCTCAATTCTGGTTGATATCGTTGTCAGTGTCAATCCAGATGTTAATCAGGAGGATGTGGTTTATGCTGCAGGGGCCAGAGTGAGGGATGGTTTAGTACATCCGATTGAAAGTTATGATCTTCTTTTTACAAAAGAGGAGATTCAAATTTATAAATTTCTAGCATTCTCCTTTGACTCCGAGCGGCTTGAATCCGTTACACCGGAGCTTCATGAGTTAGGCGAGCTTAGTATTTCCAGCTCTGGACATGAAAACCTTGAAATTACCAATAAAAATGCGCAAAAGGGAATTGCTCTAGAAGCCTTTGTGAAAGTAAAGGGAATTGAGTTAGCAGAGACCATGGCAATGGGTGATAGTTTTAATGACGTATCAATGCTGGAGAGAGTCGGCAGAGCTGTTGCAATGGGGAATGCGGCCTATGAAATTAAATCACTTTGTGATGCGATTACTGCAACCAATGATGAACATGGAGTAGCTAAAGCGATATTGGAAGTTTTATAGGAAGGCTGATTTCGTAATGATGGTTGTTAAAATCTTAAAGCCGATTTTAACGTGGCAATAGTTATTTTGCCCCTTTGAATAGTTCGCAAGCTCTTTTCTTATTAAATTTTTGCTGTTTTCTACGTTAGCACAGTACAATCAATAATTTATTGTTACAAAAAGCAACGAAGTTTAAGAAAAGAGCCTAAAGGAAAGGGAGAGATAAATGGTCAAAGTTTGTTCCATTTTCGTAACGATGCTTCTTTTAATTTCGGGTTGTTCTCTATTTGAAAAAGAAAATACGCCGCCAAAAGGCCAGCATGAGGACGAAGCGATTGTCCTGCAGCCAGGGATGGAAGTAATTGCAGAAAGTCTTCGTGTTCCTTGGTCGATCAATCAGGTGAACGGGGTCTTCTACCTTAGTGAACGAACAGGGAATATCGTGAAAATTGAGAATGGAAAAATGGAGCGCCAACAAGTTGATTTGGAGAAAAAACTTGCTAAAGCAGCGGAGGCTGGACTGCTTGGCTTTGTCCTAGATCCGGGGTTCCCTGATAATCCAAAGGCATTTGCATATTATACGTATGAAAATGGACAGGGTCAGTTTAACCGAGTTGTTACCTTGAGCCTAGCAGGCGGCAAGTGGACGGAGGAAAAGATTCTTCTTGATACAATTCCGAGTGCAGCCTTCCATCATGGCGGCCGTTTGAAGATTGGTCCTGATGGGAAACTCTATGTTACGACAGGCGATGCGACTGCCCCAGAACTTTCGCAGGATCTTAGGTCCTTAAATGGGAAAATTCTTAGAATGAATTTGGATGGAAGTATTCCTGCGGATAATCCATTTGAGAATTCCTATGTCTACAGCTATGGACACAGAAATCCACAGGGGCTCGTCTGGATTGGGGATACGTTATATGCGAGTGAGCACGGTCAATCAGCACATGATGAAATCAATTTGATCAAGCCAGGCGCAAATTATGGATGGCCGTTGATTGAAGGGACAGAAACGAAAGCTGGGATGGAGACACCGATATTTCAATCAGGTGAGGAGACCTGGGCACCATCTGGTTTGGCGGCCTACAATGAAAAGCTGTACGCAGCGACCTTAAGAGGAAATGCAGTCAGAGAGTTTAACTTAGAAAATCGTACCACAAATCCTGTCATTACTGGACTAGGGAGAATACGCGATGTCTATGTAGATGGAGAATACCTCTATTTTGTCAGTAACAACACAGATGGCAGGGGAAATCCTGACGAAAAGGATGATAGACTTTATAAAGTGTTGCTGCGGTGACAATTGCTGCGGTGACAATTGCTGCGGTGACAGGCACCAAATATACAAAAAAACGCTGTTATGCAGCGTTTTTTGTATACACCATTTATGCAAAATGGACTGAATAATTAGCAGATTTTGCATAAATGGTGACAGGCACCCATTAATGTCACCCATTAATACACCCATTAAAGAATATCTATTTTCAAAGAGTTAACCTGTGAGACGAGGAGTTCTTCGTATTGTTTTTGGGCTTGGAAGTAGATCTCTTGTTGGCCCATTTTTGGGTTTTCTTTTTTTACTTTTTCAATGATGTCTTGCTGCACTTTTTGAGATAGGACGATTAGCTGATATTGCTGCTCTTCGATTTTCCAAAACTTCTCTTCTCCGTACTCGTTGATCATCGCCTTAGCTGATTCAAATTGGTTGTATTGATCGCGAACCTTATTGATTTCTGCTTGGACTTCCGCTTCGCCAGCGGTGTGCCCCTTTTCTTTTGCGAGCATGGCCATGGAGCGGAGGCGAATGATTTGTGTGAGTAATTGATTTTGATCATCCACCATCTTTTCTTGTGAATCCCAGTACGATAATGCTTCCTTTAATTGATCACCTGTGTAACGTTTTTGATCGGTTTCACGATTGATGGCAAGCTGGAGATAATTAATAAACTTGTAAAAATCCATATCTTCGTTGGTAATCCATTCTCCATTAATTGAAGCAACACCTTCTGGTTTTACAATATCCTGCGTGATAACCTCTTCACCCTTTTTTCCATCATTATCCAATGTAAAGATTATTTCATATTTACCAGTCATCGGGAGCTCAACATTACCTGTATAGGTGCCATCCTCTCCTTCAGTCAGGTCTACCTCAGTGGTGCCGTGGTCCATATTGGTCATGGAAAAAACAGCTGAAACATCAAGCCCTGTTACGGCTTTATCGTTTTCTGTTACTTTGATTTCAAAGGGCATTTCCTTATCTGGCTGTTGGTAGATCGGCTTTGTTACTTCAATCGTATATTCAGGGTCGGCACTACAGCCTGCAAGTGCAGCTAAGAATAGCAGTACGGTCAGCCTCATCGCTTTTTTCATGCTTCAATCCCTCCAAGATTATGTGTTTGTAGGAATTCTCCTACAGTGTATTTCTCCATTTTTCCGTTATTTAGATAGGCAACATGTGTACAAACCTGTTTGATTTCATCAAGATGATGGGAGGAAAGAAGGATGGTTTTATCATGAAGCGACTTTAGCACTTCTAAAATTTCCTTACGTCCCATTGGGTCAATCCCACTTGTCGGTTCATCAAGAATCAAAATGCTGGAATCCTGATAAAGAGTAATCGCTAATCCAAGGCGCTGCAGCATCCCTTTAGAGTACTTTTTCACCTGTACATCGCGGTCATCCCACAAGCTAACCGATTTAAGAACAGATTCTATACGATTTTGGTCAGCGGTCTTTGCGACTGCTTCCGCAAAAAAGGTGATATTCTCAAGGCCAGTCAGCATCGGATACAGCTGAAATTTTTCAGGAAGATAGGCAATCGCCTTTTTCCAATCATGATTCTTCTTCGTCACTTGAACACCATTAATAGCAATTGACCCTTGTTTAACAGGAAGAAGGCCCAGAAGGCTGTTAATAAACGTCGACTTTCCAGCACCATTACGGCCGACCAATGCACATATTTCATGTTTGTTAATTTCGATATTGATAGACTCGAGAATTACCTTTTTCCCGAAGGATTGGTTTAGATTGGTTACTGTAATCATTCAAAGCCCTCCTTACGGTGAAACACAATCGCTGTCGAGATGGACGCGATCAGCCAGAATATGAGATTTCCAATCAAAAAGAATACCGGTTTGGTCCACATAAAGGCTTGAAGCAGCCGGGACATGTGACCAAAGGAATAAACACCCATGCCGGTCTCAAGGAACATCCGAACAGACTGTAATGGATTTAAGAAGTACCCCGCTGAAAATATTTTTACATTTTCATAGGTAACATCCGGTAAAAAGGACAGCAAGATAAAGTCATGTAAGAAGAAAAAGTAAAACCAGACAAAAATCGTGTAGCCAATAATTTGCATTCTCGAACGACTAAAGCTGCCTATCGCCGCCCCGATTTGCAGAAACACAAGTGACATGATTACGATTGCCAATATAAACGTAATATAGGCCTTCATATCAAGTTGAAAATTAAACTTTAGGAATAATAAATAGAGAAAAAACCAAGCTAATATCGGAACAAGAACGATGGTATACAGCCCGAGACTTTTTCTTAGCAAAAAGCTGGTATAACTATCTTTCTTTGTTAATAACATGATCAGCGTCTTTTGTTCTTTTTCCTGAAAGATAGAAAAGGCGCCGATGAACAAGCAAAGGATCGGAATAAAATAAATAATCGTATCAAACAAATTCAGTAAGAGGACATAAAAGCCTTTATCAAATGAAAGGGCAGTGGAACGAAACAAGATACTGACTGAAATGAGAACAATGATACTTAAGGCGAGCCATAATCCTTTTCCTCTTATATTTTCTTTCCATTCCTTCCAAATGTAATGCATGGTATTTGTCTCCCTTTTAGTAAGTCTCTTTTCTCAACATTGTAACTATTTGAATATCATTATGATGGTTTAGATTATCCTCATTGAATTATGTGATAATTAATGAGAAAAGAGCATGCAAACTCAACAACGTCGCTAAAATACTATTTCCACGTTAAAATCGGCTTTAGGATTTTAACAATAAATTACGATAACATGCCCTTATTAAAATCAGCACCGCGGCTAGCCCTAAGGCTAGGTAAAGTATGATATTCTGTTTTCCTTTTGCGGCAGCCAGCGGATGCGGGTCATTAAACATTACTTTTTCGTCCACCAATACTGCATTCATTTTTTCATAGATAGCAAGTGCTGGACTTTTTAAAAATAAATAGGATAGTTCTTGGTCTTCCATTAGTTGATAGAGTGATGAGCGGTAGGTGATCGGAAAGTCTCCAATCCCATCCTGGTTCAAGTCTGTGAGCGGGAAAGAATCTCCCCAGTCATTTCCTTTACCGTGCTCACTCCAGAAATTTGTTTCACTGGTTCCTCCTATTGTCACAGCTGGAATAGTGTTTTCTGTGATTAGGTTTTCCGTAAAAATCTGATCATTGGAGCTGGCCCAAAGCTCAATCCCGATCTGATTTTGTGAAATTTTATTGCCTTTAAGGGTATTCCTTGTTGCTTGATCAATGTAAATACCGCGTTGGTTCATGTAAAATGTATTGTTAATTATTCGGTTATCATTTGCCTGAAGCAGCAATAATCCAAATGATTGGTTTCCATAGTTGACGATAAATTGATTATCTTTTAGCAGCAGTCGGTTCGAATTCATGACCGCAGCGCCGCCCGTATTCATCGTAAAGGTATTGTCCCTAAATATGTTCTCATCGGAATACATGTAATGCAGACCGTACCGTGTATCACTAATATTATTTTGATAGCTTTCATTGTTGTTCGCATAGTCAAAGAACATGCCATCACGAGTACCCTCAATGGTGTTATGAGCTAAGATGTTCCTGTTAGAATAATAGACATGAATCCCATTGCCTTGTGCAGCAATTTCACCTTTGCCCATTCCAGTTATATCAACATGTGTAATTTTATTATCATGTGCCTGGCTTAAATAGATTCCGTGAAAGGAATTAGAAATCTTGATGTGTTCTAACACATTGCCGTCTGTATGAATTTTAATCCCTGCATACTCCTCAGCAGAGTTGCGATCCATGCTGCTGTTGGAAACGTTCAGTTTACGAAGGGTCACGTTTGGTGCCTTAATGGCGATAACGCTGCCCGTACCGTCGCCCTTAATCACGGTTTTGTTCGAGCCAATGATGGTAAGGGGGTTGTTGATGACAATATTCCCTTCATACGTTTTATCTTCAAGCTTCAAAACTGCTCCTTCTTCCAAGCTGTCGATCATGGCTTGCAAGTTTTCGGCAGCACTATTTTCCTCGGGGTTCATGATAAATGTGATAGAGAAAATGAATAGAAAGAGCAGTAACTTTTTCATCTTTTTCGATCCTTCCATAACGGAATCAATAATAAAATAAAGGCTGCAATCAAGAAATAGGTACCGTATCCAAGAATACTTTCAGTAACAAAGTTGGCAACTGTATTATGACCTAAAATCGGCGGTACAAATGGGTCGATTTTGATAGGAGCCATTGGATCTAAATTGGTCCCGAACTTTTTAAGGGCCCGGCTGAGGTCATACACTCCGAGAATACCGAGAATCCCAAATAGACCAATAACACTATAAAGTATTACCTTTTTTCGAAGGATAGCGGTTATAAGCGTAATAACGGCTAAACCAATCATAATATAGATAAGATAGTTCAATTCAGGGAAATTCTCTTCACTGAAGTTTTCCATGCCAATATAGTGATTCAATCCGTTTACAATATCAATTTCACCTTCAAGCTTGTTTGGAAAAACAATAATATTTAAACCTTCCGGGTATTGAGGAGCATAGAAGACCATTTTCCAATAAGGAAAAAAAACAGAAGCAACAATTAAGACCGCTGCCAGCGCAATCAGTAAGGAAGAAAGTAGCGATAATTTTTTGCCTTTCATGTAAAACAAGTCCTTTCTAAACGGAGAAGGGTACCAATTGAATCAATTGATACCCATCAACGTTTTTGTCTAGCTGCAGCACCAAGGTGCTGCAGCTTTTCGGATTAATTCTTAGGCTTTACAAGGAAGTAGCCGGTCATTTCTTGGTGTAATGCAGAACAGAAGTTAGTACAATAAAGCGGGAATGTACCTGCTTTATCCGCAGTAAATTCTATTGTGTTTGTTTGGCCAGGCTGAACTTCGATGTTCAGGTTATAGCTGTTGATGGCAAATCCATGGGTAATATCCTCATCAAAATCCGTATTCGTTAAGTGGATAAAGACCTTATCTCCTTGATTGACTTCAATCACATCAGGACGTTTTGCTTTCGCGTCAAAGATAAATTTCGAACGCATGGCGATGCCATAGACATGAATTTCGTTTCCATTACGTTCAATTCTCGCCTGATCCTGCTTATAAGTTGCAAGCTTATTACTTTCATCCTTCGGGTATACTTCAATCGTTTTAATCTTATCGGCTTTAATAATTTGAGCGTAGTGCGGCTCTGGGTTAACTGGTGAAGATTGAATCACCTTCATTTTGCCGCTAATATCAATCAATTGCATAGACTCAGGATGTGATGGTCCAACTGATAAATAGCTGTCTTTTGCAATTTTGTTCAAGGCAATCAGCCATTTTCCATCAGGTGAAACTGTATCACCTTCAGCGGCTACAGAATGTCCTGGTGAATATTGAACAGGTACACGATCTAATGTTTCACCTGTTTTTGGGTCCCATTTTACGATTTCTGAAGAAATGAACATGGTTGTGTAAGCCATGCCTTTATCATCAAATTGAGTGTGAAGCGGTCCTAACGCGTTTTCAGGGTTTACTTCTTTTTCCATAACAGATTCATATTTTAAGATTGGAATACCGTTACGTTCGCCAGAGAAATCTTGGTTTTTAACAGCTTCAAATGCTTTTTCAAAAGAGAATACTGTCATCGAAGGTGCAAGTTTACCAGAAGCAATAAAATGTTTTCCATCAGGTGTTACGTCTACGCCGTGCGGTGATTTCGCAACCGGTACAAGGTAAATGCCACCTTTATGCTTTTCAGGGAAAATCATTTTTTGTCCAGTTACTTCATCGTATTGCCCGTCTGCGACCATTTTCTCAAGCTCTTTCCAGTTAAAAAGAACAATATAGTCACGGTCAGCTTGTGAAGCGTTAATTTCTAGATTCGTTGTTGCTTCTTCTGTGTTGTAAGTAGTCATAACTGCCCAATCCGCAGAGCCTTTCTTACCAGCGTCTGATAAGTCGTATGACCATGGCGGCAGAGCCACTTGGTAAGCGATATTCAGTTTGTCCTTGTCTTGATCAAACGTTACGGCTGACATGACACCGCGGTACTGCTCGCTGTAATCGTCTAAAGACTTGTATTCAGAGCCGATTGGAACGGCAAAACGTGTCGGCAGGAACATGTACTCAGTATTTTGCGTAACGAACGCCGCACAGTGCGGGCCGCTTGTGTTCGGAACATTAATGATGTCTTTTACCGTGAACGTTTCTAAATCCATGGCGGCTGCACGGCTGTTTCCTACGTCCGTTGCAAACATATACTTACCGTCATAATCACCATTTGTTTCGGAGAATGCCGGGTGATGAAGGTCTCCCCACGTATAGTCACCCATCAATTTTTTTGTGTGCTCGTCAAATCCATATCCTGTTGCAGAGTCTGGTGAGAAAACCGGTACTGTTCGAATATGCCGCATGGATGGAACACCATAGATAAACATCTGACCAGAGTGTCCGCCTGATGCGAATAAGTAGTAATCGTCTTTTTCACCGAAAGGAACATAAACCTTCTCAGCGTCACTTTTGTTGCTGCTAGAGGCAACTTGAGTGTTCGTACTCTTTGAAAAATCAGCAAATGTAATCGTTGCTGCTACAAAGCCTGCTAGTAAACCAGAGGCAATTGGAACCCATTTCTTCATTTATTACACCACCTTATTATTTTTCAGATGCCTGCTTCAACATATCCAATATTTGCGTACGTTCATCATCTGTTAATGGGTTACCGCCAATAACAGAGGACATAACCGCAGATGTTGGTTCTTTTAAGAATTCATCAAGTGACTTTCCATGTTTTCCTTCAACCTCTGTAAAAGCTTTTGAAAGGTCTGGACCCGTTGCCCCGCCTTCTAATCCAAGTTTATCAACAGCGTGACAGCCTAGGCAGCCTTTACTATTAAGGATATTGGCTTCATCGACTGCAACCGTTTCTGGTTCTTTCTTTTGGTCATCCGTTGTGGCCGGTTCTTCCGTTGCTTCTGTCTGCGCGACCTGGGGCTGTTTATCGGAATCTCCCAAGACAACACCAAACACCAGGTAACCAAGACCAAAACCAATAATAATACTAGCGACAAAGCTGATAATCGCCTTATTCATACTTCCCCCTCCTTCTGTCTATTCAACAACTTCATCCTAATAAGAATTCAAGCTTTAAAATGTGATGTACCGCACATCTTTTTGCTCAACTTTGAACGTTTTGTGAAGGGGCTTGAAGTGACAAGGGTTTAAAAAATGAACGTTTTGTGAAGATAATCACTTCGAGATGTGAAAATAGTAACTACAATAAAGATACATATATGTCCAATCACAGCAATTTAAATGAAGGGAGGAGCAAAATGAGACCTGTACATGCTTTACAAGAACAGACGTCAGGTAGAGTAAAGGAGTTTAAAATGGAAGATTTTTTGCGGAAAATTGTCATTTTTAAGGATCTATCCGCAAACTCCATTCATCTTGTAGCAAATCGGATTCAAACGTTAAATGTTAAAAAAGGAATACAAGTGATTTGTGAAGATGAAGCGGCCAAAGGGGTATTTTTTATTCATTCCGGGGCGGTCAAGCTGACAAAGCAAGATGAAAGTGGAAATGAAATCATTGTTTGTATGAAACAAAAGGGGGATGTTTTTGCGGAGGCTTGTCTTTTTTCTAAAACCTCTGAGCTCTATCCAGCAACCGCCACCATGCTCGAAGATGGCCAGCTTTTCTATTTAGATAAAGGAGAACTAGAAAAGGGGCTTCATGAATACCCTGAGCTTGCTGTCCAAATGATCCAATACATGAGTGATTCGCTGCGTGAAATGACCTCAACCTTACGGGACGTGGCTTTATTAGATGTCTATGCGAAGACAATAAAGACGCTGGAGCGGTTAGGAAATAAATTTAATACCAGCTCTACGAGATGGAACATTGAGATTCCTTTGACTATACAGGAGTTTGCGACAGTAGTAGGCACGACACGCGAAAGCGTAAGCCGCATCTTTTCGAAGTTAAAAAAAGAAGAAATCATCGAAATGAAATCAAGGAAAATTATCATCCTGGATATGTGTAAACTATGTGCACTGATGAAAACAGCCTATTAAAAAACCCCTTCGTCTATGTTTTTGGCGAAGGGGTTTGATTTATAGGGGGCTCTGAAGGACAAAACTCGATGAAACCGCAGGGGATTTGTCCTTCATCAAGGCCCTTTATGAAAAAGGCAAATTTATTTATCAAATTTATACGTCCAAAACCGTTCATTATTAATCCACACCATCATTTGTGGATCTTGGTTTTTCAATTTTTCGGTTACGTCGCCAAACATTTGCTCCGTCTGGGAACGGTGAGCACGAATCGCAGCGAGCTTTTTGTCGGCAACGGCACTAATATCATAGACGATGTCCGCCTCGCCAAGCTCCTCCACACAATTATTGGAAAAAGCAACACAGTGCAATTTCGGCCTTGCGGCTGCAGGCATTTTCTCCACTGCCCTAACGACCGCGCTGCCTGTGGCATCGTGGTCAGGGTGAACAGAATAGCCAGGATAGAATGTGATAATCAGCGATGGATTTACATCATTAATGAGTGACAACATAGCGTCTGCCAGTTTTTCATCATCCTCAAATTCAACGGTTTTATCACGGTAACCAAGCATTCGTAAATCCTGAATACCTAAAGCCGCAGCAGCTGCTTTAAGCTCTTCTTTTCTAATTTTTGGGAGATTTTCTCGATTAGTAAAAGGGGGATTCCCCATATTGCGCCCCATCTCGCCTAGTGTTAAACAAGCATAGGTAACAGGCGTACCATTTTGAATATGTGTGGCGATGGTTCCAGATACTCCAAAAGCTTCATCATCTGGATGTGGAAAGATGACTAATACATGACGTTCTTTTTCCATATAAGGCTCCTCCTTTCCTCTACTCAAATGGGGTAGGGCTGATTTCAAGGGCAACTGCGAGTTTTCCTTTGTTATCATGACCCGCTAGCAGCAAACGATCTTGCTCATCGATTTCAAAATGAGTCAAGCCTTCCGCGTAAATCCAGCCAAGATTTATTTTTAATCCAACACGATAGGGGTCTGTCCCAATGATTTTTCCTAGTTCATAGCGAACAAGGGCATTTCGGATATAAGCACCTGCTGAAAAGAAGGTTTGATCATGATGGGATGCATAGGCACCGTTGGTTGTTTCCAGGTGAATATAAACATCCTGATTCGCGTATCTGTTAATCGCTTCTTGAACCTGGAGGTGATTTTTAATGGGCTCCATAACTTCTTTCTCCTTTCCCCATGCGGTATGTAATCAAAAACAAAGTGTATTTAATAATGTATCTATCATACTAAAATCACTTAAAAAAAGCGAAATCTATGCATTAGGCGAAATATTAAAAAGCCATTCGATGGGAATGGCTTAAAATATTAACAATCAGTACAGTATTCAGTTTTTGCCCTGCGGTAGGCACCATGCCAAGTTGGTCCAACGAATTCATTTAAACGGAAGCCTTGGCTGATAGCGGCAGAAATGAAGTCTTTTGCAACCTCAACTGCTTCTACCACAGAATTACCTTTTGCCAGTTCTGCTGTAATCGCAGAGGAGAAGGTACATCCTGCACCATGGGTAAAGTTCGTTTCAATCTTCTCTGATTCAAAAATAGTAAAGTCCTTACCATCATATAAAAGATCAATGGATTTTTCTTCGGTTAAAAGCTTGCTGCCGCCTTTAATAACCACATATTTTGCACCTAGGTCATGAATTTTGATAGCAGCTTCCTTCATTTGTTCCAATGTTTTAACTGGGCCTGTTTGTGCTAATTGGCCAGCTTCGAACAGGTTTGGTGTCACAACCAAGGCACGCGGTAGAAGCAGCTCACGCATGGCATCAGTTGTTTCTGGATTTAATACCTCATCCTCGCCTTTACAAACCATGACAGGGTCAATAACCACGGTTTTCAATTTTTGTTCATCGATGACTTTTGCTACTAGCTCAATGATTTCAACAGTACCGAGCATTCCTGTTTTCATCGCGTCGATTCCTACAGACAGGACGGTATCGATTTGTGGTTTTAACGTCTCAACGGAAATGGGAAACACACTGTGGTGCCAATCCTTTGGGTTCATCGTAACGATGGTCGTTAAGGCAGTCATTCCGTACACGCCTAGCTCTTGGAATGTTTTTAAATCTGCTTGAATCCCTGCGCCCCCGCTGGTATCAGAACCGGCAATGGTCATAACTTTTTTTATTGTCATATGTATAATCCCCCTAACAATTCTTGAAAAACACTATTCATTATTATAAATCAAACCTGAAAATATAGTAAAAAATTAATTTGAATGATTTTGTCAAATGAATGACAATTAAGCGCTTTTCTGGTCTTTAGTTGGTTATATGTGATAAATCTTACTTCTGAGAAAAAGGACTCATCGTAGGATGGTACTAAGGATACAGAGGGAATAATTGAAAACGCATACATATGTTGGTTTAACAATCCTTTGGTAGTAATAAGGTAGTTTTTTTACAAAAAAGTTCGTTAATTCGACACAAAAATGACTTAGTACCGACAAAGTCTCGTGATAAAGGCATCCATATTTATTATAAATTTAAAGAGTAGAGACTATTACAATTTTTGTGCAGACTGCTGTGACATTTGTCGCTGAGAAGGCATGGCAACATGAATACAATTAAAACGCTAAGCAGGTTATTCCTGAAAGGAGGGAAAACAATGCACCGCAAAGGATGTCCTGATGAATATCCCATCACCTTAGTTTTAAATGGGTATGAGATTGCTGTATTTCAATTGACGAAACACGATTTAGAGGATTGGGCCTATGGTTATTTGTTTTCTGAAGGTTTTATTCAGGAAGCGAGTGAGGTTGAATCAATCCATATAAATGAAGAAATAGGCAGTATCCAGGTCTCACTTCTGAATGGTTTTAATGAAGAAGAGTTATTTACTAAGAAGAAACACTACACGGCTGGCTGCGGACGCGGCGTAACATTTTTCTCGATGACAGATGTTAAAAACTTTCAAAGAGTTTCTTCCGAGCACTGTTATAAATTGAGCTATTTATTAAAAAAACGAAGTGAATTTGCTCAAAATTCACCGTTTTATTTAGAAACTGGCGGAATGCATGGAGCCTGTATTGTAGATGAAGCAGGCAATATTACCGTCCGTGAAGACATTGGCCGGCACAATGCAGTCGATAAGATCATTGGCCACACACTCCGAAATGGGTTACAGCCTGAACGGTTGATTTTACTAACAACCGGAAGGGTTTCATATGAAATGCTCTCCAAAGCAGCGAAATTTGGTTTTCCTGTTATTGGCTCGCGAACAGCAGCCACCAAACAGGCTGTTCAACTGGCAAAATATTTGAATATCGAGGTAATTGGCTATTTACGAGGGAAGATGGCCAATATTTATACCTCAACAGGTCGAGTTCAAAATGATTTAGTGGAAGTACCCGCTGTAGAGCTGCATTGAAGGGAGCTCGAAACAGTCAGTGAAAAATCGTAACAAAATGATCTAAATCATACTAAAATGAAACCCAATCATTTTGTATGAGACTGGTTCGTGCTCTCAAGCCTAAGTGAGTGTAGTTTCTTGAAAAGGGAATAGCACGATGAACTTCGTTAATAGATAAGGTAAAGAAACACCTGTGGATGTGACCGCCAGTCCGCTGCTCTGTTAGCTATAAGGAAGACCGTTTCCTAGGGTTTGGAAACCAAACACCGAAATAGCATGTCCTGTCCATTGACTTTGGCAAGGAGGAAAATACCCGTAATGGAGGCTGGTCAGAAATGACCCATTGTTTTGTGTTAGATGCGCAAGGCAACAAGTTATCTCCAACAAGAGAAAATCGTGCATGGTATTTGATTCGGAAACAAAAAGCAATCTTGAAAAACAAATTACCAATAGTTATCCAACTGAAAAAGGAAATTCCTATAGACAAAATCGATTCTACGCCCATTCATCTGGGAATTGATGATGGTTCGAAGTATGTAGGTATTGCTTTGGTACAAGAATGTAAAAGAAAAAACAAACCCCTTTTCAAAGGGACGATTGAACTTCGAACAGATGTAAAAGAAAAAATGACGGTTAGAAGAGGGTATCGCCGTTTCCGAAGATATCACAAAAAGTATCGACCAGCGCGGTTTAACAACCGATTCTCTTCTAAAAAAGAAGGACGGCTTCCTCCTAGTATTAGGCAGAAGAAAGATTCGATTTTACGAGTGGTCAACCAACTCCAGAAATGGATCCGAATCGATCATATTTTTTTAGAAGATGTCTTAATCGATATCCGCTTATTGGAAAAGGGTCATAAACCCTACAAATGGGAATATCAACGGAGCAATCGATTAGATGAAAACATTCGAAAAGCAGCTGTACTTCGCGACCACAACTGTTGTCAGAATTGTGGAATGACAAACGCGAGAATGGAAGTTCACCATATTATTCCAAGACGATTAAATGGCGGTAACTCTATTGATAATCTTATAACCCTATGTAGAACATGTCATGATTATGTAACCGGCGATGAGTTAAACCATAGTGAAAGGCTCCTTAAAAAAATAAAGGGCAAAAATATCTCATATAACGATGCCATGTATGTCATGCAGGGAAAATTCTATATCCAGAGAGAGTTAATAAAAATAGCCCCTTTATCCCTTACAACAGGAGGGAACACAGCTAATAAACGGATTGATTGGGGCATTGAGAAGTCGCATGCAAATGATGGCATTGTTATTTGTAATTTAAAGGTACAGTCTGATCAATGTGAATTGAAAAATTGGATCATAAAAACCATGAGAAAAAGGTCTAGTAAAAAGGTAGAATCTGTAAATGGTTTTCATCATCGAGATTTTGTTAAATATACGAAACGGAATGGTAAAACCTATCTGGCGTATATCACAGCTTTCTATCCGAAAAAGAATCAATGTAATATGACAACGATAGAAGGAAAGATTTTGAAAAGATATGGTCTATCAAGACTATCTTTAATATGGCGCTTTTCAAAAATCTATTGGTTATAAAAATCAAGTAAAGGAGGTGGACCTGGTAACAAATAAGGAATTGTTACGTTTTGTTACGATTTTTTGTTACAAAGGAATAACCGAACAAGCTGTAACTAGATAAAAAAAGGGATGTTCTTATTCAATTCTGGGAAGGAGATAGAAAAATGGTTGAAATCAACTTAAACCGCAGGCAATTTTTAAAGTTGTCAGGAGCTACTGCGGCAACATTGGCTGTTGTTGAGCTAGGCTTTGATAATAAAAAAGCCCATGCAGCGACAAAAGAATTTAAAATTGCCAAATCAACTGTAACACCAACCATTTGCTGCTTTTGCGGCGTGGGCTGTGGAATCTTAGTCCATACCAAGGACAACACCGTGGTTTATACGGAAGGGGATCCGGATAACCCAATTAACGAAGGTAAGCTATGCAGCAAGGGTACAACAATTAGACAATTATATACTTCTGAAAAACGTATTAAGAAACCGCTTTATCGTGCACCAGGCAGCAATAAGTGGGAAGAAAAAGATTGGGAATGGATGTATGAAACCATTGCCAAACGAGTGAAAGAAACGCGTGACAAGACATTTGTCGTCACGGAAGATGGCATGACTGTAAATAAGACCGAGGCAATTGCCAGCCTTGGCGGAGCAGCTCTTGATAATGAAGAGACATACCTGCTTGCAAAAATGATGAGAGGGCTTGGTGTTACCTATTTAGAGCACCAGGCACGAATATGACATAGTTCTACGGTTGCCGGTCTGGCACCTTCATTTGGTCGTGGAGCAATGACGAATAGTTGGAATGATGTGCAGTATACCGATTGTGCGTTGATTATGGGTGCAAACCCTGCGGAAAACCATCCTATCAGCTTTAGATGGTTAACAAAAGCAAAAGAGAATGGTGGAAAGATTATCAGTGTTGACCCTCGTTATACAAGAACATCGTCAATGTCTGATATTTATGCACCATTACGCTCAGGAACTGATATTCCGTTTATGGGCGGAATGATCAAGTATGCGCTTGACAATAATCTTTACCACAAAGAGTATGTTGCTAAATATACAAACGCTAGCTTTATTGTAAACACTAGCTTCAACTTCGAAGACGGCTTATTCTCAGGATATAACGCAGATAAGCGCGCTTACGATAAAACACAATGGGCGTATGAAAAAGACGCCGAAGGAAATCTGGTGAAAGACTTCACCTTAGAACACCCAAGATCCGTTTTTCAATTAATGAAGAATCACTATTCACGCTATGATGTTGACACCGTTGTAAAAGTTACAGGAACACCAAAAGAAGACTTATTAAAAGTATATGAGGCGTTCTGTGCCACTGGTCAAGTCGGTAAAGCAGGAACCATCATGTATGCAATGGGTACAACCCAGCATACAGTTGGTACACAAAACGTTCGTGCATTTGCCATCATTCAACTTCTACTAGGGAATATTGGTTTGCCAGGCGGCGGAGTGAACGCAATGCGCGGTGAATCTAACGTTCAAGGTTCAACAGATTTCGGGCTGCTATATGGTAACTTAACAGGATATTTGAATGCTCCTACCTCTACAGATGTTAAGAATGCGACATTAGCAGGACATTTAGAAAAAGAAACACCAAAAACAGGTTACTGGAGCAATAAACCGAAGTTCATTGTCAGCTTGTTAAAAGCATGGTATGGACCGAATGCTACAGCAGAAAATGAATTTGGTTATCAATACCTGCCAAAAGGCAATAAAAACTATTCACATATTAACCTGTTTAAGGCAATGTATGATGGTAAGCTCGAAGGAGCATTCTTATTTGGAACAAACCCAGTTGTCGGCGGTCCGAACGCGGGTAAAGAAAAAGAAGCTCTTGGCAACTTGAAGTGGTTAGTGGCAGTTGACCTTTGGGAGACTGAATCTTCAGCGTTCTGGCAAAAAGAGGCTGGCAATGACCCATCTAAGGTTAATACAGAAGTATTCTTACTGCCAGCATGTTCTTCTTATGAAAAAGAAGGAAGCGTATCGAACAGTTCTCGCTGGATGCAGTACCGCTGGCAGGCCATTAAGCCGCTTGGCGATTCAAAGGCTGACTTGGAAATCATCCATGAGCTTGCAACAAAAATTAAAGGTTTATATAAAAATGAAGCGGGTCCAGTAGCTGCCCCTATCCATGCACTTTACTGGAACTATGGTGAAGGGCACCATCCTGATATCGATTTAGTATGTAAAGAAATTAATGGCTATGATGTGAATACAGGAAAGTTAATCGCGGGCTTTGGTAACCTAAAAGATGACGGTTCAACATGTTCAGGCAACTGGATTTACTGCGGTTTCTACCCTGAAGAAGGAAAGAACCGTGCGAAAAACCGTGATAAAAAAGATACAGGAATGAGTTTGTACCTAAACTGGTCATATGCTTGGCCGATGAACCGCCGTATTCTATATAATCGCGCTTCATGTGATCCAAACGGGGTGCCATATAACAAAGATAAAGCGGTTGTCTGGTATGATGCTGTCCAAGGTAAATGGACTGGAGTAGACGTACCTGACTTTGTGGCAACAAGAAAGCCTGGCGATGCAGGTTTTGAAGATCCATTTATCATGATGAATGATGGCGTAGGAGGAGTTTTCGCTCCAACATTAAATGATGGTCCATTGCCAGAACACTATGAGCCATTTGAGAGCCCAATTAAGAATCTGTTCTCCAGCCAAGAGA
Source organism: Neobacillus sp. plas4 (assembly GCF_057221695.1). Lineage (NCBI taxonomy): Bacteria > Bacillati > Bacillota > Bacilli > Caryophanales > Bacillaceae > Neobacillus > Neobacillus sp. plas4. Next base: position 5,979,649 of record NZ_CM170152.1, on the reverse strand, counting down.
TTAACCCAGCCATTCAATTATTTGACGGTAAATTCAATGAGCGCGGCTTTAAGGCCGACTTCCCGATTGTTGCAACAACCTACCGGGTAAGTGAGCATTGGCAGTCTGGAACGATGACACGTAACCAAGAATGGTTATCAGAGCTTGTACCACATATGTATATCGAAATAAGCGAAGAGTTAGCCAAAGAAAAAGGTATCAAGAACAAAGATAAAGTGATTGTCAGCTCCGCCCGCGGCGAGGTAAAAGCGTACGCGATGGTGACAAAACGCTTTAAGCCTCATAAGATCGATGGCAAAAATGTCCATCAGATCGGAATGCCATGGCATTTTGGTTATAAAGGAATCGCAACTGGGGATACAGCAAATCGCCTGACGCCTCATATCGGGGATGCAAATACGACAATTCCTGAATATAAGGCATTCCTCTGTGACGTAAGGAGGGCTGACTAATGGCTACTGAATATGTAAAGTTTGTTGACGTAACCAAGTGTGATGGCTGTCGCGCCTGTATGGTGGCCTGTAAGAACTGGAATGACCTTCCGGCTGAGCCGCAGGATTTCCTAGGCAGTGCTCAATCACATGCGAAGACAACAGCTTATACCTGGAACGTATTACAATATATCGAGCATGAAAATTCAAAGGGCGGCCTTGATTACCTATTCCGTCACTCAGCATGCTTCCACTGCACAGATGCTGCTTGTGAAAAGGTCTGCCCGGAGGATGCCATTAGCTACACTGAATTTGGTACAGTGGTGATTGACCATGAAAAATGTGTAGGCTGTGGATATTGTGTTAATAACTGCCCATTTGAAGTCATTTCACTTAAGGAATATGTCGATAAAAATGGCGACAAGTACCGTAAGGCGAATAAATGTACAATGTGTACAGACCGTTTGGAAGAAGGCTTACAGCCTGCCTGTGTAACAACCTGTCATACAGGAGCCATGGAATTCGGCGACAAAGCAGCTATGATCAAGAAAGCAGAAGAGCGCGTGAAACAAATTAAAGACCGCTATCCAAACGCTCAAGTGTATAATCCACAAGGCGTTGGCGGTACACATACGGTTTATGTATTAGCAGAAAAGCCATCTGTATATGGCTTACCTGAAAATCCAAAAGTGCCTACATCTGCTGTTATCTGGAAAGACTATGCGCAGCCAATTGGTAAGATGATGATTGGGGCTACCACAATGGCAGTTGTCGGAGCTTTCATTACGAATACGATTATTAGTAAGAAGAAAAACGGTAAAAACGAAGACGGAGGTGAACACCATGAGTAAACCTCAAAAGTCGACAGTTAAAGTAAGGCGTTTCTCTAAAGCGTTTGTTTGGGCGCATGCCGTAAATGCAATTTCATTCTTTGCCCTTTACATCACTGCACTGCCAATGTATACAGAGTTTTTCGACTGGCTGTATCCTGTTCTTGGCGGACCAGAAGGAGCACGCCTCCTTCATAGAATATTTGCCGTAGCGTTCATTTCACCAACGTTCATCTGGGTTATTTTCGACTTCAAAGGCTTTAAATTTTGGATGAAGGAGCTTGTTACTTGGAAAAAGCGAGATCTTGAGTTCTTTACTGAATTCGTAAAGGAGCTTTTCGGTTTCAATTTCAAACACGTAAGGCAAACATTCTTTAATGCGGGTGAAAAGATTAACTCAATCATCCAGATTGTCACGGCGATCTTAATTATCGGCTCAGGCTTTCCAATGTGGTTCCCGCAATTTTTCCCTAAAGCTGTAGTACAATGGGGATATTTACTGCACAACGTTGGTTTCGGCCTTGCTATAGCGGTAGTCGTAGGACATGTTTATCTATCTGTTATTCACAAAAACTCTAAACCGGGATATTCTGGTGTTATTACTGGGGAAGTACCAGCTTGGTGGGCACACGAACACTATCCAGACTGGTATGATGAAGAAGTAGCAAAAGGCAACTTCCCTAAACTAGACGATTCACACCATCCAACCACACCTGGAACACCAGGTACACCGAACAAGAAAAAGAAAAAAGGCGCGTGAAAACGAAAAGCGGAAGCGCCTTGACCAGGGGCGACAGGCATAAGACGAGCCGGCGAGAAGGTTGCTCTTTAACCTTCTTGATGGATTGTCGGAAATGTGGAGGCGACTGCTCTGGGACGAAGGCATAAGACGAACCCTGCAAGAAGGCGCTCTTTGCCTTCTTCAGGGGGCGGCTTATGACTCGAGTCCCAAGGAGCCGAAACTAGACAAGCTTATGACCCGAGCCCCTAGGCGCTGTAGCTAGACAAACAGCCATTGAAAGAATGAATAAACAAAATGGCTGTCTGTAACAGGACAGCCATTGCTTTATAAATTTTAAAAGAGGTGCACAACGATGAAAAAATCCGTTGTTTCAAAAGAATATCAGAAGTTACAGAAGGAAATTATAGCACTTCAAGCGAATTGGAAAGAGAGTATTAATCCAGAATCGATTATTCCTAACCTCGATAAAACAGCTATGTCAGCAGGAGTGCCTGCAGCGGCATTAACGTCTATTAATTTCGAAATTACACTATTCCAACAGTGGATAGAGGAGATAAATGAGCTTTTAATCAAACATAATCCTGAACTTGAAACAAAACTTGCTGGGGTAAGTGCCCTATTAAACGAAGCAACAGTCATACGTTGGATTGATGAAGCTTTTTCGTTTAACAGTGTTTATTTTGCTAGTTTTGCTGAAGAAAATGGGCTGGAAGAATGGATTCCGCAATTTCTTGCTGAGACCGCACTCCGACCATATTTGCAGTTAACAGCAGAAAAAATTCAGCACGAAATTACTCATGCTGTCCCTGGGGCTGGCTGCCCAGTTTGCGGTGAGCCTGCACGACTTGCGGTTCTTGAGGATGAAGGGAAAAAAGTAATGACATGTCCGCGCTGCCTTGCTCATTGGAATGCCAAAAGGATTGAATGTGTACACTGTGGTAATGACGATCATAAAACCATTCAGTTCTTAACGATTGAGGGCGAAGCTTCCTCCCAAATCCAAGTCTGCGACAAGTGCACAGGTTATATTAAAGTAATTGATACAAGACAATACCTCAGCAAGCCGTCAGCTGCAATGCTGGATTTAAACAGTATTCATCTTGATTTTGTAGCCCAAGAACAAGGCTACCAAGCAGTGGGTGAAACCAAACAAACGAATTAAGAGGTGCATGTTCATGAAAGCAGCGGCTATTATTTTATCAGGTGGAAAATCAAGCAGAATGGGCACGAACAAGGCTCTCTTAAAATTAAATGAGAAGACAACCATCGAAAGAATTGTGGAGACACTTAAGGTATATTTTGATGACATTATTGTAGTTACCAATGATAAGGACGCCTACGAATGCTTAGGGGTAAAAATGGTGTCCGACCACTATCAAGAAAAGGGACCGCTGGCTGGATTTCATGCTGGCTTATCTGCTTCTAACTATGATGTGAATTTCATTGTAGCGTGTGATATGCCGTTTGTGTCTGGAGAACTTGCAGCGGCCCTTGCGGAAAAGATTGACCATTATGATGCCTTAGTGCCCGTTATTAATGGGAAAATGCAAACCTTATGTGGTGTTTTTCAAAAGAAGACAGTAAATCAAATTGAAGAATGTATTGAAAATGGACATCTTCCGATAAAACATCTGCTCGAGCATTTAAACGTTCTTTATTTATCTGAAAAAGATTTACAGGATTATAGTAATATAGACATAGAGCGTGTCTTTTTCAATATGAATCATCCACATGAATATGAGGACGCAAAAAAGTGGCTAGAAGCTGATTAGATGGGAAGGGTGTAAAGCACAGTGCAATTTTTCAAGGTAAAAACAGTCGAAGAAACCATTGCAATGATAGAAGAAAAGATCCCCCACATAACACATACGGAAGAGCGTTCATTAGAAGACGCACTTGATTATATTTTAGCGGTGCCTGTCACCGCGAAGGAAAATGTCCCAGGCTTTGACCGCTCAACGGTTGATGGATACGGAGTTAAAGCAAAAGACACTTATGGCTCATCCGATTCGATGCCGGGATTTCTAACGGTGGTGGGCGAAGTGAAAATGGGTGAGTCTGCTTCTATACCTGTTGGTCAAGGGGAAGCGGTTTACGTCCCGACAGGCGGAATGATTCCACCAGGTTGTGACAGCGTCATCATGATTGAACATTGTGAAGACCATGATGGTTTATTAAATACCTATAAGCCGGTTGCACCTGGTGAAAATATTATTCGTGCAGGTGAAGATATCACTGAAGGAGAAATTCTTCTTTCGGAAGGAACAAGACTTCGGCCCCAAGAGCTAGGCGCGATTGCTTCACTAGGAATTAGCTCTGTTACAGTTTATAGGAAACTAAAAGTTGGGTATCTATCATCCGGTGATGAAATTGTGCCTTATCAAACAGAAAAACTAGCAGAAGGACAAATCCGGGATATCAACTATTTGACAATTGCAGGTCTCGCAAAACAATGGAATATTGAAATTGTTTATGGCGGAATCGTCAAAGATGACTATCAAGAATTTCAGCAAAAAGCACAAAGCCTATATGATGAAGTGGACTGCTTAATTCTCTCAGGAGGAAGCTCGGTCGGAGCAAAAGATTACACGACAGATGTCATTCAGTCCCTAGGTACACCGGGTGTATTTGTTCATGGCATTTCTATCAAACCAGGCAAACCTACGATTTTTGCGATGGCAAATGGAAAACCTGTAATTGGTTTGCCTGGCCACCCAGCTTCAGCGATGATTATTTTCATGCTGTTTGGTGAAAAAATCCTGAGAAAATTAAAAGGTGAAAAAATAGAGAAGAAACCTGAAAGAATTTTTGCCCGGATCACGAAAAATATTCCTTCTGCAGCAGGCCGGTCCGATTATATTCGGGTCCGTTTGTTCGAGAAAGAGGGAGAATGGTGGGCTGAGCCAATTATCGGGAAATCAGGTTTGATTACGACACTAGTAAAAAGTGATGGAATTGTTGAGATTACTTCTGAAAAAGAGGGTATTTCACAGGGAGACTATGTACCTGTGATTGCAACACGATAAGGGGGAACGTGTAATGAACCAAAAACGCTATAAACGGAAAATATATTTAGAGGACAAACCCCGATCGGAAGCGAAGCGAGAAATTCTCGATGCTTTTCAGCTGCCCCTTGAAATCGAAATGATCCCAACAAGTGATGCCCTTGGACGTGTAAGTGCTGAGCCGATTTTTGCCAATGTATCGACACCGCATTACCATGCTTCCGCAATGGATGGGATTGCGGTAATCGCTGAAAAAACATACACCGCTCATGAGCAAAGTCCATTACAGCTTAAGCTTGGAACTGATTTTATTATTGTGGATACAGGAAATGCCATCCCTGCTCCCTATAATGCCGTCATTATGATCGAACACGTCGATATGATTGATGAAGAAACGATTGAAATTATTGAACCGGCAATACCTTGGCAGCATATCCGCCCAATCGGTGAAGATATTGTTCAGGAGGAAATGCTGTTTCCACAGGGACATATTTTTAGACCTGCAGATTTAGGTGTACTGTTAGCCAGTCAGCAGCTTATAATTCCGGTTATCAAAAAGCCAATTGTCACGATTATTCCAACAGGAAATGAGCTTGTTGAGGCGAATGCACAGCTTTCTTCAGGAAACATTATTGAATTTAACGGAACCGTATTTGCGAACTTTGTAAAAGATTGGGGCGGGGAGCCAAGACTTCATTCCATTGTGAAGGATGACCCAGAGAAGATTAAGGCTGTTTTATTAGAAGCAGCGGAAACCTCGGATATTATCGTGATTAATGCAGGGTCGTCGGCAGGCTCCAAAGATTATACCGTCCATATCATTGGCGAAATTGGCACGGTGTTTACCCATGGTGTGGCAGCAAGACCAGGTAAACCCGTAGTGTTAGGGAAAATAAATGAGAAAATTGTTGTTGGTGTACCAGGATATCCGGTTTCGGCCTATTTAGCATTAGAATGGTTTGTACTTCCGTTAATTTGCAAGTATTTGCAGCTACCTGAGCCACAGCGACAATCCGTAACTGTTAAGCTTGGCCGCCGCATTGTTTCAGGTATGGGTGCCGAGGACTTTGTACGAATGAATATCGGCTATGTGAATGGACAGTTTGTTGCCAATCCGCTGACACGAGCCGCGGGTGTAACCATGTCCTATGTTCGGGCAGATGGCCTTCTTGTCGTACCAGCGAACATAATTGGCTATGAACAAGGTGATTTTGCCGAGGTGGAGCTGTTTCGGCCATTAGAGGAAATTAAAAATGCGATTATGTTCTGCGGCAGTCATGATATGACAATTGACCTTTTATCATCACAGTTAAAAAGAGTACGTGCTGACATGAAGATAGTCTCTGCACATGTTGGAAGTATGGCTGGGATTATGGCGATTCGAAAAGGAGAGGCCCATGTAGCGGGTATTCATTTGCTTGACCCCATTACAAAGCAATATAATCTCTCATATGTAAAGAAAATTTTAGCCGGTACCGATGTAGTCCTTTATCCCTTTTTAAAAAGGAAGCAAGGATGGATTTTACCAAAAGGAAATCCACTTGGGATTGAAGCAGTTACCGACATTGCCGAGAAAAAAGCGAACTTTGTTAACCGCCAAAAAGGGGCAGGCACAAGGATTCTCTTTGATCTTCTCCTAGAGGAGAATGGTATTTCCACTGAAGAAATTACAGGGTATGACCGTGAAATGTTTTCACACTTAGCTGTAGCGGCGGAAGTAAATGGGGATATCCGGGGAGCCGGACTGGGGATATATCCAGCGGCAAAAGCCATGGACCTTGATTTTGTTCCCGTTAGCGACGAAGAGTATGATTTATTGATGACAAGAAGCTTTTATGAAAGTGAAAGCGGCAAACAATTGATAGAAATTATCCAATCCTTTGAGTTTAGGCAGAAGGTCGAGAAAATTGGCGGATACGAAGTAGTTGAAAATGCCGAGCCAAAGAGTTTGGACTAAAGAGGTGCAGAAAATGAATTTTCAAATTTCGAAAGAACCGATTGATATCCAATCTGTTATTGATAAAGTAGTTCAGCGGAATGCAGGAGCGATTACCACGTTTATCGGAACGGTTCGTGAATTAACAAAAGGAAAGAAAACACTTTTCTTAATTTATGATGCGTATGAAGCGATGGCTGTGAAGAAACTAGAGCAAATTGGCAGGGAGATTGAAGAGCGCTGGGAAGGTGCCCAAGTTGCGATTACCCACCGAGTTGGCAGACTGGATATCACGGATATTGCTGTTGTCATTGCCGTTTCTACCCCACATCGTAACGATGCCTATGAAGCGAACCGCTATGCGATTGAAAGAATAAAGGAAATCGTTCCAATTTGGAAAAAAGAACATTGGGAAGATGGCGAAGAATGGATGGGCAATCAGCTCGAAACCGTAGCCTACCCAAGCGGAAAACCAGAGGAGGCCGATTTAAATGAATAAAGTATTGTTTTTTGCTCATTTGCGGGACGTAGTTGGAGAGGAATTTCTTAAGGTAGATGCGGCGGGTAAGACGATTCGAGAATTGAAAGAGGAATTGGCTGCGGGCTACGATCTTCCTAAATTGGATACTGTTATGACCGCTGTGAATGAAGAGTTTGCGCAGGATGATGAAGTGATTCAAGACGGTGATGAAATCGCGTTTATTCCGCCTGTTAGCGGTGGATGATCTGAGCTGTGGAGGGTAACTCTTGGATGAGTGGGGTTACTCTCGGATAAGTGAGGTTAACTCTCGGATAAGCGAGGTTAACTCTCGGATAGTCGGGATTAACTCTCGGATAAGTGGGATTAACTCTCGGATGAGTGGAAATACTCTCGGATAAGCGAGGTTAACTCTCGTATGAGCGGAATTACTCTCGGATAAGCTCACTTAACTCTCGGATGGAGAATTCTCCTCCGGAATAAGGTCGATTTTGGAAAGGGGAAAACAGAATGGATGAACGATATTCACGGCAAGTCCTCTTTCCAGGGATCGGAAAAGAAGGACAAGATAAAATCAGATCGAAGCATGTATTAATGATTGGAGCTGGGGCCCTTGGGTCAGGTAATGCAGAAGTGCTTACTCGAGCAGGGGTTGGACGGCTTACAATCGTCGACAGGGATTATGTTGAGGCTAGTAATCTTCAACGCCAGCAGCTATATACCGAAGAGGACGTGGCTGAAAAGCTTCCGAAAGCAGCGGCCGCTGAAAAACGCCTTAAGGCAATCAACTGTGATGTAGAAATAAATGCAATTATCGGTGATGCCACCCCGGCTATGCTGGAGGATATGGTGAGGGATGTTGACCTCATTATTGATGCAACAGATAACTTTGAAACGCGGATGACAATCAATGATGTCTCACAAAAATATAAGATTCCTTGGATATATGGCGCATGTGTTGGCAGCTATGGGATGAGTTTTTCGATTATACCGGGTAAAACACCGTGTTTAAACTGTCTGTTACGGAGTATTCCAATGCAGGGATTAACCTGCGATACCGGTGGAATTATCGGTCCAGCGGTCCAAATGGTCATAGCTCATCAAAGTGCAGAAGCCCTCAAAATGCTTGTCGAGGATTGGGAAGCGGTCCGAACCTCGTTTGTCAGCTTCGATTTATGGCGAAACCAATATACCAGTTTAAAAATGGGGAAAGCCAAATTTGCCAGCTGTTTATCCTGCGGCGAGGAAAGGACCTATCCATACCTAGATCAGGAAAACATGACAAAGACGACAGTCTTATGCGGCAGAGATACGGTCCAAATTCGCCCAGCCAAAGAAGGAGCTATTTCACTTGAACAGTTAGCAGGGCAGCTAGGCTCGCTTGGCTATACAGTAAAGGGGAATCCCTACCTCTTATCAGTAGAAATGGGAAGTGAGCGAATGGTCATTTTTAACGATGGCCGTGCTCTTATCCACGGCACAAAAGATTTAACCCATGCAAAATCGATTTACCAAAGAATTTTAGGATAATAGGTTTACACCAATCGCCAATCATTTTGAAAGGCGATTTTTTTGTTGCTGGCAAAAAAGGATATTTCCCGTCTAAGAAGTGTAATGGTGTCAGTATTTAACGGTAGATAGATTATTTCTCGGGTAGTTGCAGGGATTTTCACAAAACGACATGTTTCACGTGAAACATTTGAAAAGTGTCGAATTTTTAAATGTGTTTGGAATTTGGTATGATGAGTAAGAGATTGAAATAGAGGAGTTATAAATCGTGAATATTTCAGTAGATAAATTATTAAGAAAAATCGAAGACGAATTACATCTTGCTAAAAATAGCCCGAAGCAAGAAAACTTGCGGGAAAAAGTCTACTCTATTAAAATATTATGCGAGTTGATACTAGATGAAAAGCAAAATCTGCAAGTACCATCACCACCTACTACACCTGTTTATCAGCCTGTGATGGCACAGCCATCTTTTCAACAGCCAGTATCATTAAATCAACCGAAGAAACTAGAAATGGAAGATGAAGCAAACGGAGATTCGTTATTTGACTTTTAATACGAAAAGCGGAAGTGCCTTCGGAACAAGCACTGCTTGTTCCTGTGTGGATTAATCTAAGGGGATTTCCTTAGTGCACAGGGGCTCTCAGCTAGACAAAGAAAGGAGATAGTATGATGAAAACCTTTATCATTATTGGTGCGATTAACGCCTTTTTAGCAGTCGCACTGGGGGCATTTGGAGCCCATGGTCTTAAAGATAGGCTAGACCCGTATTACTTAGATATTTGGAAAACGGGCGTTCAGTATCAAATGTTCCATGCGGCAGGACTGTTGGTAATCGGAATTCTGCTCGGGAAAGTGGATGCAAGCTCATTTTTCACCTGGTCAGGTTGGTTATTCTTGATTGGAATCATCTTCTTTAGTGGCAGCTTGTATATCTTAAGCTTGACGAAGATAGGGGTTCTAGGAGCAATTACCCCAATCGGAGGCGTGTGCTTCCTTGCCGGTTGGGTTCTAATGATCATCGGGACAATAAAAGATTTGTAAAAGAGTAAAAGGCATTGGAAGCTCCAATGCCTTTTATCTTTACCTTGGTGGAAAAGTACTTAAACCAGGTGAAGATCCCGGATATTCATATTCGAGTTCTTCATCAAATGTAGCATAATCGAAGGCCACCATTGGAATAAGGGTGCGCCGACCAGATTGTGGATCACTTAAAATCAGATGATCCCTTCCTGCCGCTTCAATAATGCCAACAAACTGTTTTGCATTCCATTGGCTGTTACCCTCGAAAGTTGCATATACCGTAGCTAATTTCCCTTTGTTTAACCGTAAAATATTTTCGATGTATGATTGTTCGAGTGGCAGCATTCCTTGCGGCTGTATCGTTCCAGGGGGTGATTGTGGTGCACTTGCTGGCGGAAACTGTGGAAACTGCTGCTGCCCGCCAGGGAAATACCCTTGCCCCTGACCTTGATATGGACTGGCTCCCTGCTGTCTAGCGGGATAAGCTTGATACCCTTGCTGATTATAAAATTGACTCATCTTTTCCCCTCCTAAAAATAACTGAACCAATGGCCCAACAGTTTATTCATACTCCAAAACTCCTAAATGATGACAATCGGAATAATCCGATATGAGAAAAACGGAGCTAAAATTAAGACTCGCTGATTTATTAGTATGAGGAGAAAAGTTGAAATATGACATCTGAAATTTACAAAAAAAGTCCTCAGCATAAGCCGAGGACAATGAATTTAAACATGCAAAAATTCGGATACTCTTTCTTCTTCTAAAAGGTTGCCAACAAAGAAGGCACCAAATTCGCCGTAGCGTGCACTTACTTCATCAAAACGCATTTCATAGACGAGCTTTTTGAATTGAAGAACATCTTCTGCAAAAAGAGTTACGCCCCACTCGTAGTCGTCAAAGCCAACGGAACCAGTGATAATTTGTTTCACTTTTCCTGCATATGTACGTCCAATCATTCCATGGCTGCGCATCATATTACGGCGCTCTTCCATCGGAAGCATATACCAATTATCATTGCCTTCACGTTTCTTGTCCATTGGATAGAAGCAAACATGCTTCGTTCTTGGCAATTTCGGATATAGACGGGCAAGTATTTGCGGATTTTGGTAAGGATCCTCGCCAGCAGGCAAATAGTTACTTAATTCCACAACGGATACATAGGAATGAGCAGGAATTGTGTATTCTGCTAATTTAGATTTATTAAATTCTGTTTCAATTTCATTTAGCTCTTCCATTGTTGGGCGTAAAATCATCATCATAAAATCAGCCTTTTGACCAACAATTGTATATAAGGCATGACTGCCTTCGTTACTTTCTTGCGTGTGATTCCACTTTTCAACTAGACTTAAAAACTCGTGAATAGCTTCCTCTCGTTCTTCACTTGAGAGCATCTTCCAAGTTGTCCAATCAACGGTGCGGAAATCATGCAAACAATACCAGCCATCAAGCGTTTGAGCTGCTTCACTCATTATAATCACTCCTAGATAATCATTCTTATTATTTACAATCTTTACTATATCATAGTTTGACCAAGTGAAGCTCGAATAAACACCATGGATATTTTTTTAAAAAAAGGTAAATAGTAAAAGGGTAGTGTGAGTTTTTTGAATAGAAGAACATTTACGGTGAAAACGCTGCCTTAGTTGAATTTTTCAACAGGTAAAGTATGCTAAAAGAGGAAGATTTATTAGGGAGGATTTAATGTGGCAGATTTATTTGAAGGCTTAAAACAAAAATTAGCTGGCCGGGATATGAGGATTGTTTTTCCTGAAGGCTTGGATGAACGGATTGTGAGAGCGGCAAGCAGACTTGCGGAGGAAAAGAGATTAATTCCTATTTTAATTGGGAACATTGAACAGGTTCAGTCAAAGGCCGCAGAGCTTGGTGTTTCCTTAGAGGCAGCGGAAATTTATGACCCAGCTAATTATGCAGGTATGGACGAGCTTGTGGCTTCGTTTGTGGAACGTCGTAAAGGGAAAGCAACAGAAGAAGAAGCACGTAAAATTCTATTAGATGAAAATTATTTTGGCACTATGCTTGTACATACAAATAAAGCAGATGGCTTGGTAAGCGGTGCAGCTCATTCTACCGCAGATACGGTTCGTCCGGCATTGCAAATTATTAAAACAAAGGAAGGCGTCAAGAAAACATCCGGTGTCTTCATCATGGTTCGTGAAAATGAAAAGTATGTTTTTGCCGATTGTGCGATCAATATTGCTCCTGATAGCAATGATTTAGCGGAAATCGCGGTGGAAAGTGCAAAAACAGCGAATATGTTTGATATCGAACCGCGGATTGCCATGCTAAGCTTCTCAACAAAAGGTTCTGCGAAGTCTCCTGAAACCGAAAAAGTTGCAGGGGCAGTAGAAGAAGCAAAACGCCGTGACCCATCTTTAGTGATTGATGGCGAGTTCCAATTTGATGCAGCGTTTGTACCTTCTGTTGCCAAGAGTAAGGCACCAGATTCACCGCTTCAAGGGGACGCGAATGTGTTTATTTTCCCGAGTCTTGAGGCTGGAAATATCGGCTACAAAATTGCTCAGCGTTTAGGCGGATTTGAAGCAGTCGGACCAATCCTTCAAGGATTAAACCGCCCTGTTAACGATCTATCACGCGGCTGTAATGAGGAAGATGTATATAAACTTGCATTAATCACTGCAGCGCAGGGATTATAAGCAGTGTTTTGAGGTCAGTCCACCGTTGTGGGCTGGCTTTTTTGTGGTGGGTATTTTTGTTTTGGACAAATTTTCGTAGGTTATGGACATTTTTGGTGGGGGTTTGGACTTTTTTAAAAGGTTATTGGACAAAATCCACTGACTTTTGGACGTTTTTTCAACTGTTTTAGACAATTAGACATTGATTGGAAAAGTCCTGCAGTATCAGGAACTATTTTAAATGGATTCATTTTGCTAAAATATATATATTATTCATTTTGAGGAGATAAACACTATGGAAGGTTTGCTTCAACAGCACGAATGGCGAATAATTGATCAGTCTTCGTTAGGCAGCCAATTTCACGCCTTACAGTCATTTGGCACCGATGATACCTTGTGTGCTTCTGTTGGGTCGGGGCAGGCACCGGCAACTGCCAGAACATGGGTCCATCACAATACGATTGTCCTTGGGATACAAGATACCAAGCTGCCGTTTTTAAAAGAAGGAAGGCAATACCTTAGCACGCAGGGCTATCAGTCTATTGTAAGGAACTCAGGCGGTTTAGCTGTGGTCCTTGACGAAGGCGTATTAAATATTTCGTTGATACTGCCGGAAAAGGAAAAAGGAATCGATATCAACCGCGGCTATGATACCATGTGGCAGCTCATTCAAAACATGTTTGCGGAATTCAATCAATTAATTGAGGCAAGAGAAATCGTCGGATCTTACTGCCCAGGAAGCTATGATCTGAGTATTGATGGGAAAAAGTTCGCTGGTATTTCGCAGCGGCGCCTCAAAAAAGGGGTAGCTGTTCAAATCTATTTATGCGTGAATGGCAGCGGCAGTGCGCGGGCAGCACTGATCCAGAAATTTTACGAGATTGCCAAGAACAAGCAGGAGACAAAATTAACCTATCCGGAAATTGTACCGGAAGTGATGGCCTCTCTATCTGAGCTGCTTGGCAGGGAATTTACCGTCTCCGATGTCATGCTTCGGCTGTTAACCCAATTAAAAAACAACAGTGACCACCTTTACGCCGGACAGCTAAATGAGCTCGAATTAGACCTCCTCCCCGGCTATTATCAGAGAATCATCGAACGTAATAAAAAGCTGGATGAAATGTAAAAAGCCGTAAATCTGACTGGATTTACGGCTTTTCCTTAAGAGGATATTGTCCTTCTCCCGATTATTCTTGAAGGCGCTTCCGCCTTATTCCGCGACTTTCTCTAAATTCCCATTTCGGTCCATTTTAAATTTTGTCGCAGGTCTTTCTTCTTCCTCGAACAATACCAGCTTGCGCGCACGGTTCATGATCTTCATGAGTGTCTCGTAATCTTCTTGGATGGTTTCGGTGTTTTGCTCAAGACCCTCAATTTTTGCAGACATTTCTTCATTTTGCTTGCGCAACTCTGCAATTTCGCGTTTCAATCTTTCATTCTCACTTTTTAATGCTTCATTTTGAAGATTGGAATGATTAAAGTTTTGTAAGAAATCAATAACGCTGTCAATTGATAAACCAGATGACGCAACTGGTGTTGGTACAGTTCTGTAAGTTGGAACTGTTGGCTTTACATAGGTTTCAGATGCAGCTTCAGTTGATAAATCTGGCATTTCCATACTAGTCTCCATAGGCATTTCTACGGATGTTGATAGTGTTTCGAAATCAGTTGTTGATGGGACTGGAGGATTATAGAGTAACTTTTTCTTTCCTCCTTGGTCTTTCCCTAAAACTCTTTGTCTTTGTTTCCGTTGCTTTTTTGCTAATTGTAAGGCTTTTTCGTAGCGATGGCGCACAACGGCATTCCATCTGAATCCACAGGCTGCAGACGTCCGATTTAACTTGTCGCCTACCTCTTCAAACGCGTTCAACTGGGTACTGCCTTCACGTACATGGCGAAGGACCGTTTCAGCTAACAATAGATCATCTTCATCTGTCCAAGCATCTTGACGAACTTTCATATCTTTCAACTCCCTTAATAAATAATGATAATGAACTCATGACGAGTTTTTAAAAGTTCTAGTCTTATCTTGGACAAGATATTCAAGCTTTATACCAAAATCTTGCAAGGATAATAGTTTTTTTAAATGAAAGAGTTACAAGGATTGCTAAAGCTCAACTTTGGTGCTTTTTGGAACAAAATTTAAGAAAAGAGCCTGCAAACTAAATCTTAAGCGCAAAATAGCCTTTTGCACGTTAAAATCGGCTTTAAGATTTTAACAACGAAGCTTATTAAACAGCCATTGCTAAAGATTGCAACTTGCAATAGGTGAATAGAAATTGTAAAATACCTAAGGAGTTAAACCGTAAATATATTGGATAAAATAGTAGTAATAGATAAGAAAAGCGCAAGCGCCCTGTTCAGCGGCGTATGGCCTGGAGCGCTCCAACTGAGATAATGGAAACACGAAGAGCCGGAGGCGCATTCGTGCTTGACTTATCGTAGGGCGGAGAGCGAAGGACACTAGCCGCTAGGGCGCTGGAGCTGGACAGTTATCAAAGTTCAAAAACTTATACTATCTTACTTTTTAGAAAGGGTGGAAGTAATGTCAAATGAATTCCGCGTGTGTGATGATTGTCAGGCCGTGAATCTAAAGACATTAATCCCTCGTTTGAAAGAATTGGATCCTGAAGCTGAAATTAAAATTGGCTGCCAATCCTATTGTGGACCTGGCCGGAAAAAAACATTTGCCTTTGTCAATAATCGTCCGGTTGCTGCCCTAACGGAAGAGGAATTAATGGAGAAAGTAAATAAAAAGTTAAAATGATCACCTATGACTAGCGAGCCTTAGGTGATTTTTATTTTCATCTTAATGTCGAAAAATCCTGCAGAAAATTGTTGGAAATTGGGATATAATAGAAGAAAGTTTAGAGGAAGAGGGAAGAGAATGCGATATTCGGCGGAAAAACTGAATGAAGAAAAAGTGTTTAAAGACCCTGTTCATCGCTACGTACACGTACGTGACCGTGTGATTTGGGATCTGGTCGGAACAAAAGAGTTTCAACGTTTACGCCGTATCAAACAGCTTGGTACCACCTTTTTGACCTTTCACGGTGCAGAGCACAGCCGTTTCAACCATTCTCTCGGAGTATATGAAATTGTCCGCCGCATCATTGACGATGTGTTTGCAGGCAGACCGGAATGGAATGATGAGGATCGTCTCCTTACGCTATGTGCCGCACTCCTCCACGATTTGGGGCATGGCCCATTTTCCCATTCATTTGAAAAAGTGTTTGACTTCGATCATGAAGAATTTACCCAAGCTATCGTATTAGGAAATACGGAGGTTAATGCGATCTTAAAAAAGGTAAGTCCAGATTTTCCTCAGCAAGTGGCAGAAGTCATTGCGAAAACATCGGCAAAAAAACTGGTCATCAGTTTGATATCCAGCCAAATTGATGCCGATCGGATGGATTATCTGCAGCGCGATGCGTATTTTACTGGGGTAAGCTATGGGCAATTTGATATGGAGAGAATTCTTCGCGTTATGAGACCGAAGGAAGATCAAGTGGTCATTAAAAAAAGCGGAATGCATGCCGTTGAGGATTATATTATGAGCCGCTATCAGATGTATTGGCAGGTTTATTTCCACCCTGTATCCCGCGGTGCGGAGGTCATTTTATCAAAAATTCTCCACCGTGCGAAGCAGCTATATGAAAACAATTATTCTTTTAAATATGAACCGATTCACTTTTATACTTTCTTTACCAATCAGGTAACGTTAGAAGACTATCTAAAGTTAGATGAATCGATTATTTTGTTTTATTTTCAAATTTGGCAGGAAGAAGCTGACCCGATAATAAGTGATCTTTGCCGGCGCTTTGTAAACCGCAATTTATTTAAATATGCCGAATTTGACCCTGCAAAGGAATATAAGAAGCTCGCAGAACTAACGAGGATGTTTGAAAAAGCAGGGATTGACCCGGAATATTATTTAGTGGTCGATTCATCGTCCGACTTACCATACGATTTTTATCGTCCAGGTGAAGAAGAGGAACGGCTGCCGATTCATTTATTAATGAAAAATGGGGAATTACGAGAGCTTTCCCGGGAGTCGGAAATTGTTGACGCCATTTCTGGTAAACGGAGAACGGACCATAAGCTGTATTTCCCTGCTGATTTTTTAGAGGACGACTCCTCAAAAAAAGAGATTAAGAAACAAATACGTGCTTTATTAGAGATATAACCTTGGATTAGGAGATGAGGAGTGTGTTAAAAGACCACGCCAAACTGATGCAGGCGATTTTAGTATCCGGAGAAATTATCGGGAGAAAAAAGCTGCAAAAGATGATATATATTGCAAAAAAGGTGGAATTTCCATTTCAAGAGCGGTTTCAGTTTCATTTCTATGGTCCTTATTCGGAAGAGTTAACATTACGGGTCGAAGAGCTGTGCAATATGGGTTTTCTCAATGAGGTCAAGGAGAAAAAAGGCGGTTACTTTCAATATCGTTACACCCTGACAGACACGGGAAAAGAGTTTTTAAGCTTGAACGTAGTGGATATGCCGTTTTTACAGGATTGTCTTGGAGATATGAACGAACAAAATGCTAGATTCCTCGAGCTTGTTTCGACTGTTTTATATTTTGATAATCTATCAAAGGAAGAGGTAGCTGAAAAGGTATTTACCTTAAAGAGCAGCCAGAAATATACAGAGGAAGAAATTGACCAGGCTTACGCTTATATTGAATCGCTGAAAGAAAAAGCAAAGCTAACTGTTCAATAATGGAAAAGCGTCTGTGTCTTTGAATTTATGTTCAAAGATACAGACCCTTTTTTAATTAAAAATAAATATGAATTTTTCAACTTTGAGAATTGTCTAGCGCAAGCAGCCTAGGGGCTCGGGTCATAAGCTTGTCTAGTTTCGGCTCCTTGGGACTCGAGTCATAAGCCGCCCCCTGAAGAAGGCAAAGAGCGCCTTCTTGCAGGGTTCGTCTTATGACTTCGTCCCAGAGCAGTCGCCTCCACATTTCTGACAATCCGTCAAGAAGGTTAAAGAACAACCTTCTCGCCGGCTCGTCTTATGCCTGTCGCCCCTGGACGAGGCGCTTCCGCTTTTCTATTTATCGCTTGCTCTTACACCCGCGACTCCGTAATGTTCTTTTTGCATTTCTTCAATGAAAACGACAACGGCTTCTTTAGGGGCTCCGGTTGTTTCGCTGACAGCATCCGTCACTTTTTCAACGAGTGCTCTCTTTTGGTCGTCGGTACGTCCTGGCAGCATTTTTACTGTAACATATGGCATGGTTTACTCCTCCTTTGATTACTACAAAGATAGTTTAGCAAACATTTTCATTTTATATCCAGTTTAAGGTATACTTATAGGAAAAAAGAGGAGAAGGGGAAACGAATTTGGAAGGATTTCTTGCCTATTCACTGAGGGACATTCCCTATGTCGCGATTACGTTAATGATTGCGTTTACGTTTCATGAATTTGCTCATGCCTACGTTGCCTATAAATTCGGGGATCATACGGCACAAAAGCAGGGGCGATTGACATTAAATCCGCTTAAGCACCTAGATCCATTTGGGACGATATTAATTTTCATTGCTGGATTTGGCTGGGCTCGTCCTGTGCCAGTAAACCGCTTTTTCTTTAAAAAGCCGCGCCTCGCAGGGGTGTTGGTCTCTGTTGCAGGACCACTTAGTAATTTAGTATTGGCGCTGATCGGATTTTTAGCTGGGTATGGATTAGCGCGAACTGGATTGGGAGCAAATCTGACAGGTTTTTATGAATTCCTGGATATTTTTAATTGGCTCAACCTAGTTCTGTTTGTATTTAATTTATTACCATTCCCGCCATTAGATGGCTACCGAATTTTGGAGGATTTGGCGCCGAACGATATCCGGGCAAGAATGACGCAATTTGAACAGTACGGTGTATTGATCTTTCTGATTTTGGTCATTACTCCTCTTGACCGCTACACCATCCAGCCGATTTTCCAATTCATACTTCCTGGACTATGGGAAGGAATCGATCTTTTCTTTTATAATTTGTTTTTTTAACTTGACTAGCGCAAGCAGCCTAGGGGCTTACGCATTACTATATAGGAGGTTTCGAGTTTTAATGGAAGAAAATAAGAAGAAATTAGGCTTTAATATAATTAAACCGGACCCGACAGATGGACATAAGGGCTTTGGCAAAGGGGCTTTGAGCCTTGATAATGTTTCTCCTGTAATTATTGATGTTGATGCCGGTGACGCGATCATAGATGTCGGCGCAATGCACGCGCGCAGTGTGGTTGAGAAGGGAATTAAATTCCTGAAGACCAAGGAAGAAGTTCCAAATGCGAAACCTTATTGGCTTGTATGGGTAACGGTGGATCGAAAACAAGAGGGTCCTTATTATGCGGGGGTGACGGCCTGCGAAATGACAGTCGACCGGGAAATTCGCCGCGGTTATAAATCCCTGCCTGAGCACGTCAACCGCATGGATAAATCGTTAAAAAGACATATCATCGTCGACCATATGGATGATAAATCAAAAAAAATCTTATCAGATTTCCTGAAAAATCATAATCAAGATATGTGGAATCATTCGACAGAGGAATTGAAAAAGGGGTTAGCAGTGGAATAAAATATTTTTACAATAGCATTTTTTAGTAATTCGTTGTAAAATTATATACAGTGTGTAAACACTGTAAGACTAGGACAGGAAAAGCTCCGGGGCTTAAATCGCTTCCCGGAGCTTTTCTCATTTTACCAGTTAAATATCCTCTTATACCAAGGGTCCTTTGGATCCTTTTTATTTTTTACAGGCTTTTCATTATTATGCTCTAAATGATCGATGCAGTATTCGGTTGGTTCGGTGCCTGCCACGAAATAGGTAAAGCGGCGGACAGGACAGTCCTTTGAAGCAAGCTTGCCGTTTTCAGGATTGACGTAAACCCCTTTAACTCCCTCTTTCGGAGGGGTAAATCCTTTAACAGGCTTACCCTTCAAGGATTCCTCCATGAACTTTGCCCAGATGTTTTTTGCGTAGCTTTTTTCAGCCGTAAGGGTAATCGGCTTACCAACATCATGACCTGCCCAAACAGCGGTAACCAGCTGCGGAGTAAATCCAATCATCCAGCTGTCTGTTTCCGTTGAACCGGATTTCCCCGCATAAGGACGAGTGATATCATCAATAAGGGAGTTGCCGGTAACCTTCGCATAGCCATTCAGCTTCTTATCAAACATCCCTGTCATCATTTGTGTCATGACAAAAGCTTTAGCTGGATCTAACACCTTTTCGGCTTCGGGATTACTTTCATAGATAACATTTCCATTATAGTCTTCTACTTTTGTAATCAATGTTGGCGTAACCTTTTTTCCGCCATTGGCAAATTGGCTGTAAGCATTTGCCATTTCGATGACCCGGACTCCTGAAGTTCCTAAGGCAAGTGACGGAACTTCATCCATTTTCGTCGATATCCCAAATTTTTTCACCGTTTTGATTAATGTTTCCGCACCTATAAAAAGATGCGTTTTGACAGCGTAAATATTATCAGAAACAGCAAGTGCCTGGGCTAGGGTAATTTCCCCGTCGGCATACTTATTATTAAAGTTATGCGGTGCATATTCTGACCGATTATCATCCATTTTGAAGGTCGTTTTTTCACTTCTTAATGTGGAGGATGGTGTGAATCCTTGACTAAGCGCCGCATAGTATAGGAGCGGCTTAATGGTTGAGCCGGGCTGCCTGACAGCTTGAACAGCTCGGTTAAATGGACTTTGTTCATAATCGCGTCCGCCCACCATCGCACGTACATGACCATTTTTCGGATCCATGGCAATCAGACCGACTTGAATTTCTGAATCACTTGCAATGGTTTCTTGAATTTGTTTTTCGGCTGCTTCCTGCTGCTTCAGATCAAGCGTTGTATAAACCTTTAGTCCGCCGAGAGCAATCGTTTGTTCATTAAGCTTAAGCTGATTTTTCAAGGCGTTTTTAACAGCGTCCTGAAAGTAAGGGGCTGCTTCTACCGTTTTATGTGGATGTTTACCGACAAAAGTAGGTACAGTTTCCTTTGCCTTTTGGGCTGTCTCTTTGTTTATATAGTCATTTTCAATCATTGAGTTTAGAATAATGGTTTGACGCTTTGTCGCATTTTCCAATGATGCTAACGGTGAATATAGACCAGGTCCTTTTGGAACACCTGCTAACATCGAGCTTTCAGCAAGGGATAATTCAGAAGCATTCTTTCCAAAATAAAATTGGCTGGCTGCCTGAACACCATAAGCACCGTGACCATAGTAGATGGTGTTTAAATAGCCTTCAAGAATTTCTTCTTTCGAATAATTCATCTCAATCCGTATTGCATAAAAGGCCTCATGTAGTTTCCGCGCCCATGTTTTGTCGTGCTCTAGAAAGAGATTTCGTGCATATTGCTGGGTAATGGTACTGGCTCCCTGAACCTTTGCCATTGCCTTTACGTCTGCAAGGAGGGCACCGGCAATTCGTTTATAGTCAAAACCATTATGGTCATAAAAATTTTTATCTTCTATTGAGATGGTGGCATTGATTAAATCTGGCGAGATTTCTTCGAGGGGTACCCAATACCGTTTTTGACCGCTATTGCTCTCGCCTATCAGGGTTCCGTCACTTGAAAAGAATAAAGTAGATTGAGGAACAGCAAGCGGCGGAGCACCGAGAATTTTGGCATAACCAAGAATTCCAAGAAAAACAATCATCATACAGCCAAAGCCTATCAAACTAATGAAAATAAACGCACGTAAGTATTTAATTGTTTTTCGAAACCCATGATTTGTTATCAATTCCACAGCAATACCCTCCTTCACCAAATTTGAAAAATCACATTCACATTTTTTCAGAAAAATCCCATAGTAATAGTATTGAAACAAAACCAAGTTTTTAAACGACTAAATAGAAATTTTTTCTAGGGTTTTGATAGATTTTGCTAGACTTTTCTTTATGTTTGTAATTCAATAGTTTGGGTACTATAAAAATGGAATGATTTGATAACGATGGATGCTTAATAAAACAGTATGTGGAAGGATGATGAGGATGTCGATTTGGTTCACAGAGAAACAAACCGAAAACTTTGGAATCACCATGAAAATAAATAGAACTTTACATACGGAGCAAACAGAGTTCCAAAAGCTTGATATGGTGGAAACAGAAGAATGGGGCAATATGCTTCTTTTAGATGACATGGTTATGACCTCTGTGAAGGACGAATTTGTTTACCACGAAATGGTGGCACACGTTCCATTATTCACACATCCAAATCCTGAAAATATTTTAGTTGTTGGCGGCGGCGATGGTGGCGTTATTCGTGAGGTCTTAAAGCACCCAAGCGTGAGAAAGGCAACGCTGGTCGATATTGATGGCAAGGTAATTGAGTACTCGAAAAAATATTTACCTGAGATTGCAGGTAAGCTTGATGACCCACGAGTAGATGTGCGTGTTGATGACGGCTTTATGCATATTGCAAAAAGTGAAAATGAGTATGACGTGATCATGGTAGACTCCACTGAGCCAGTAGGGCCGGCGGTAAACTTATTTACAAAAGGGTTCTATGCGGGAATCTCGAAGGCGTTAAAAGAAGATGGCATCTTTGTGGCGCAGTCCGATAATCCTTGGTTCAAGGCAGATTTAATTCGCAGCGTCCAGCGTGACGTCCGCGAAATCTTCCCGATTACTCGTCTGTATGTAGCAAACATCCCAACATACCCAAGCGGACTATGGGCATTCACCATCGGATCCAAAAAATACGACCCGCTAGAAGTAAGCGAAGACCGCTTCCACGAAATCGAAACCAAATACTATACCAAAGAACTGCACAAAGCAGCATTCGTCTTGCCAAAGTTTGTTGGGGACTTGGTGAAATAGACGCGGTGATAGAGTAGTGGTGACAGTGTTGCGGTGACAGTTGATGCGGTGACAGGCACCGCCCGTGGACACTGTCCATCTCAGGCGGACAGTTAGTGACTGAAACGATTAAAATATGGGGACGACGGTCGTTATAAACTGTTTATAGTGACCGAAATGAGTATGAAATAGGGATTATGGTCACTATAGAGAGCTTATAGTGACCGTAATCTGGTTGAAATTGAAATAAGGTAACATAGAGGTTTATCTGATTTATTACATATACATATAAGGTGAGGTTAGAAAGATGCGTTTTGATGAGACTTACTCTGGTAATGTGTTTATAAAGAGTCATCCGAGTTTTGAGGAGAGCAGGGTTGTGCTTTACGGTATGCCGATGGACTGGACGGTGAGTTTTCGTCCGGGGTCCCGCTTCGGTCCTGCTCGTATTCGTGAAGTATCAGTTGGTTTGGAGGAGTACAGCGCCTATCTAGATCGTGAGCTGGAAGACGTGAAATATTTTGATGCCGGCGATATACCGCTTCCTTTTGGGAATGCGCAAAGGAGCTTGGATTTGATTGAAGAGTTTGTGGATCAAGTTTTGGCTGCTGGTAAATTTCCTTTTGGCATGGGCGGCGAGCATTTGGTATCTTGGCCAGTTATGAAGGCAGTTCATAAGAAATACCCTGATTTAGCGATCATTCATATGGATGCTCATACGGATCTTAGAGAGAACTATGAAGGCGAACCATTATCGCACTCCACTCCGATTCGCAAAATTGCTGAACATATCGGGCCGAAAAACGTGTATTCGTTTGGTATCCGCTCTGGTATGAAAGAAGAATTCGAATGGGCGAAAGAGAACGGCATGCATATTTCTAAATTTGAAGTCCATCAGCCATTAAAAGAGGTACTTCCAGAGCTAGAAGGACGTCCTGTTTATGTCACGATTGATATCGATGTGCTAGATCCTGCGCATGCGCCGGGAACAGGTACGGTGGACGCTGGAGGGATTACCTCTAGGGAGCTGCTTGCCTCCATTCATGAAATTGCCCGCTCTGGTGTCAATGTTGTCGGCTGCGACCTTGTTGAAGTCGCACCTATTTACGATTCATCAGAACAAACAGCGAACACGGCAAGTAAGTTAATTCGTGAAATGCTGCTTGGCTGGGTGGAATAAAAATTTTTTTGGTGCCTGTCCCAATCGAGGGGCAGGCATCTTTTGAATTGTGTGGTTTCTATATGTATAATGATAAAAGTGTGCAATTAGAAAAATTCAAATAGCCTGTAATAGGTTCATTTTTTAAAAAAAGGGTGTGCGTTTCGTTTGTCAATCCCTGAATTACCAGTGAAAATTAATGTAAAAACGACCATTGACCAAGATGAGACTTTTGAATTGTTGGTATTTGGTACATACTTTGAAAAAGGAAATACGGCCTATCTTCGCTACGAGGAAGCGATGGAAGAAGGAAGTGTCCGGACGATTGTGAAAATGGGCAGCGAGGAAGCCTTGATTTTACGCGGCGGTGCGGTTAAGATGCGCCTGCCATTTGAAGTGAATCGTAAGTTGAAAGGCAATTATGAAATGCCGTTTGGTCAGTTCGCAACAGACACAATGGCCAAGAGGATGGACTATTCCTATGAAAGTGGTAAAGGGCGCTTCAGTGTTCTGTATGATTTTTCAATGGAAGGTGCACCGGCGAATACATATGAGTTAGAAATAGCGTTTCAGGAGGAAAAAGGATGAACATTGTTGAACAGGTTCAAAGTAGATTAAAAGAGGAAATTCGGGCTGCGGTTGTGAAGGCAAATCTGGCAACAGAAGAGCAGATTCCAGATGTGATTTTGGAGATACCGAAGGAAAAGGCACATGGGGATTATTCCACCAACATGGCGATGCAGCTGGCTCGTGTTGCAAAGAAGGCGCCGCGCATGATTGCAGAAGCGCTGATTGAGAATTTCGATCATTCCAAAGCCTCAATTGAAAAAATTGAATTGGCGGGCCCAGGGTTTATTAACTTTTATATGAACAATGCGTACTTAACGGATTTGATTCCGACGGTTCTTGAGGCAGGAGAAAAGTACGGGGAAACAAACGCTGGAGGCAAGGAAAAGGTTCAAGTCGAGTTTGTTTCAGCCAATCCAACCGGTGACCTTCACCTTGGGCATGCACGTGGTGCTGCGGTCGGTGATTCACTTTGCAATATTTTAGCGAAAGCAGGCTATGACGTTTCTCGCGAGTACTATATTAATGACGCAGGTAATCAGATTAATAATCTTGCCAAGTCGGTAGAGGCACGTTATTTTCAAGCGTTGGGTCAAGATAAGTCAATGCCGGAAGACGGCTACCATGGAGCGGATATCATTGGAATTGGGAAGTCACTTGCAGAAGAGTTTGGCGATAAGTATGTGAACGTGGATGAGCAGGAACGGTTTGAATTTTTCCGTGAGTACGGGTTGAAATACGAAATGGCGAAATTGCAGAAGGACCTTGAGGACTTCCGTGTCTCATTTGATGTTTGGTACTCTGAAACATCCCTTTATAAAAATGGAAAGATTGATGAGGCATTAAAAGTGCTTCGTGAGCGCGGCTATATTTATGAGGAAGAGGGCGCAACCTGGCTAAGTTCAACCGATTTCGGCGACGATAAGGACCGCGTGCTCATCAAGCAGGATGGATCATATACGTATTTGACGCCGGATATTGCTTACCATAAGGACAAGCTTGACCGCGGTTTTGAAAAGCTGATCAATATTTGGGGAGCAGACCACCATGGTTACATCCCGCGGATGAAGGCGGCAATTCAGTCACTAGGTTATGGTGCAGACGCCCTCGAGGTCGAAATCATTCAGCTTGTACACCTTTATAAGAACGGCGAGAAGATGAAGATGAGTAAGCGTACGGGTAAAGCCGTAACGATGCGTGATTTGGTCGATGAGGTCGGCCTCGACGCCACTCGTTATTTCTTTGCGATGAGAAGCGCTGATACCCATATGGACTTTGACTTAGATTTAGCGGTATCGGAATCGAATGAAAACCCTGTGTATTATGCTCAATATGCGCATGCGCGGATTTGCAGCATCTTGCGTTCAGGTGAAGAGCAAGGAATTACAGTGGATAAACATGCTGATTTTTCATTAATCGGCGCTGAAAAAGAGATTGAATTATTGAAGAAGCTTGGCGAGTTCCCGCAGGCGGTTGGGGAGGCGGCGTTGAAGCGCGTGCCGCACCGCATCACGAACTATATCATGGAATTGGCGTCAACCTTCCATAGCTTTTACAATGCGGAAAAAGTGCTCGACAGCGAGCAGCCAGAGCGCACTAAGGCGCGCCTCGCGTTAATCAAAACCGTACAAATCACACTGCGCAACGCCCTCGCGTTGATCGGTGTCTCAGCTCCAGAAAAAATGTAAAATTGGTATGGCCCCCTTTAAGGGGGCTATTTTTATTGGGCGGCTATTTTTACTATTTACCTCTGCGTGAAGTGTCCATCTGGGGTGGAAAGTGTCCATGAGCGGTGACAGGCACCAATTATTCATCACTGCATATTTGACCGTTTTTTGGTAAATATTATTAAGGTAATTTTATGATGAGGAGTGGCCCTGATGAATGTAGGTAGAGCGAAGGAAATTGCAGAGTCTATGGAGTCTTATAATGTTACTTATGAGGGAAGTTCAGTAATCATTCAGCATGTGGATGAAAATACGAAGATGGCGCGGATTTATGCAAAGTCAGATCCGGAGAATGAACGGGAAGTTCCAGTGTTAAATCTTATTGAAGAGTAGAAAAGAGTCTCCTGCAGAAGGCAACGGGTTCTCTTTAAGGGCAAAAT
Organism: Neobacillus sp. plas4; assembly: GCF_057221695.1. Lineage (NCBI taxonomy): Bacteria > Bacillati > Bacillota > Bacilli > Caryophanales > Bacillaceae > Neobacillus > Neobacillus sp. plas4. The sequence continues at coordinate 5,953,392 of NZ_CM170152.1, read as the reverse complement.
ACTGAAACAGGGTACAAAATCGCAATGATTTTTCGTACCCTGTTTTTTATTGAACTATCAACGTTTTTAATCAAACGAAATTTAACTAGAAGATTGCTTACCAAATAAAAAATTGTGAATATATATTAATTTGTATTAGATCTTCGGGCAGAAGAAGGCAAAATTCCCTCGTTTGAGTCTAAAGTCAAAATACAAGAAAAAGCATGGCGACTTCTTATCGAATACCATGCTTTTTCATTTAACTTTTGCACCTTAAAAGAGATTCCATTACACCTATTTCCTATTACACACCTTGTGAATGTTTATGGTTTGGCAATTTGCTTTCCGGGTCGTTATTGCCTTGCTTTCTATTTTTTTCTTGCTTTTTTTGGTTTTCGGCTAATTTTTGTACGAATTGGCTGGTGCTTTCCATCGACAATCCCTCCTTGTGTGAATCTGTTGTTACTTTAACCATTCCTCCTTGAAAAAATGCTGGGAGTTATTTCACCTCAATGGCTGCCCCGCTGATTCGTTTGAAACCGCGCACCTTACTCGTTTCCTCGACCAATCTCAATGTTGCTTGGTCTTTTGCCTTCGCCTCAATCATAAAATCTACATCCTGTCCGAAATCCTTCAGCATTTTTACAAATGGCAGAATAAATTCGAGGTCAACATAGTCGGCGTGAGACCGAAATTCCTTTTCGCCCTTAGGCGAGGAAATATGGATTTTCGGAACGAGGTCAACATGGTCCCATGTCTTAAAAATCCGCGGTATTAACTCCTCAAGCGGTGGTTCACAAAGGTTGGCCATGTGGTGATGAAAGTCAAACACAAATGGCACCTTTTCCTTTTCACAGGCAATCAGTGTTTCCTCTGTATTATAGGTTTTGTCGTCATTCTCCAAGGTCATGGCGCGTTTGATATGGAGCGGCAGCTTTTTTAGGTTTTCGTGAAACCGGACAATCGTTTCCAACTTATCCCCGTAAGCACCGCCAATATGAATATTCATCATGCCCCGGTCCTCGACGCCCATGGCTTCAAACATTCGATAATGATATTCCATATCGATGACGGCATTATCGGTTATTTTCACCTGGGGAGAAGTAAACAAAGTGTATTGATTGGGATGAAAGCTAACCCGTAAATGATGTTTTTTGATTAATTGCCCTAATTCCTTCCACTGTTTCTTAAAGGGAGTTACAAAGTCCCAAAACACCTCGGGATGCGTGGCTAACGGTACAATCGAACTTGAAAGCCGGTACAACTCAATTTCATGGGCAAGATTAAAATAAAACATTCGGAGCGTATGGGCTAAATTGAGTCGTGTGAGCTCTAGCAGTTTATTTTTACGCTCTTTCTCCGATAACTGCTGATAGCGTGTAAATGTTAGTGTCTTCGACGGTGAAGCGTCCCAGAGAGTGATGGCCGTCGATACATAGCCGAAGCGGATTTTCATGAAACAAACTCCTTACTATAAAAAGAATGAAATTGTACCGGCAATGCCTTCCTTTATGGACCTGAGAATGTTTCGCTTATTTAGGTCATTCAGCCTCAATGGTTTTGAATCAAGAACATCTTTATGGAGGACATCCCTAAACCGATCTACAAAGGCAGGGTCATAAAAATAGCAATTAATTTCTTTGTTTAAAAATAAACTTCTTTTATCAAAATTAGCCGTACCGATATCACACAGATGATCGTCAATGATGATTGATTTTGCATGGTAAAAACCATTCTTATACTGAAAAACCTGTGCTCCTGCTTTTAGCATCAAACGTAAATAACGGTATGAAGCCTCTTGTACAAGCATATGGTCAGTTATATAGGGCACAACAATGGTAATCTTAATGCCGCGCTGTGCCGCACGAAGCAGTTCATCGATGAGTTTTTTGCTTGGAATAAAATACGGAGTACCAATGGTAATCGACTTTTTTGCGTTTAGAATTAAGTGGAAATACTTATCTTCAAGGCGGCCTGCCTCCGTTGGAACAAGTTGATGTGGTACCGTCCCTTTGGGCTGCTCAGGAGCATAACGAGAATCAACTACCACATGGTCAGAAGCGTATTCATTCCAATCAATAAAAAATTCACGTTGCAGGTACGGCACACTTTCGCCGGTAATTTTTAAATGATAATCACGCCAGGGACTCAGCTTCGGATCTTGGTCGATATATTCTTTGCCAACATTAAAGCCGCCAAGATAACCAATTTTGCCATCAATAATTGAAATCTTACGGTGGTTCCGCACCTGGGAGGAATAAAAAAGGAATGGAAGCCGTAATCGATTGCTAAAGGCAAATTCAACACCTGCACTACGCAATTCTTTTATTGCCGGCTTTTTCACTTGATAACTGCCAACCCGGTCGACCAGCAGCCTGACTTCGACACCTTCCTTGGCTTTTTCTTTTAAAATATCGAAAAACTGCTGGCCAAAATGATCATCCCTAACGATGTAAAAGAGGATATGAATATGGCTTCGTGCCATTTTCAATTCATGAAAGTAATCAGCAAACAGTCCTTTTCCATGCGGGAAAATATCAAAGTTTCCGTATAGAATCGGGGTTTCCCGTTTGTTGAAAAAGGAGCGATGCCTTTTTCTCCCGATGGAAAGATCAAGATAAAACCAAACAATGATAAGAAGTATAAGAGCGATTACTATGGATGGTAAATTCATTCAGTACCGTCCTCCAATCCTAACTTTTATGTTTTCCAAACAGAGCTTATAGTATGAATCAAAAGAATTAGTGAAAAAACCCTTTGACTGAATGCTCATTCATTATATAATAGGTTTAATAGTAGTCAGAAAATTTTACTGTTTTCAAAATTTTCTACTAAAACCAAACAATTGGATATTACAAAACAAAGGGGGCGTTAATGAATGAATGGGCTTTTATGGGTGAATCTCATTGCATTTCTTGCTGTAACCGCTTACGCAGTCAGTCTGTTCGTTTACGTGGTTAAAACAAGGATTGCATTCATTAAGCTGGGGAAAAAGGTTGAGTTTGACAACAAGGTGAAAGACCGAATGCAAAAAATTTGGGTCAACGTATTTGGGCAGAAGAAACTGTTAAAGGACAAAAAAAGTGGAATCATGCATGTGATGTTCTTTTATGGATTTATCCTCGTCCAATTTGGTGCGATTGATTTTATCTGGAAAGGGTTAGTACCAGGATCTCATTTGCCTTTGGGACCGCTGTATGCTGGGTTTACTTTTTTCCAAGAAATCGTCACACTGATGATTTTAGTTGCTGTTATTTGGGCATTTTACCGACGTTATGTTGAAAAGCTTGTCCGTCTGAAACGCAATTTTAAATCGGGGCTTGTACTGATTTTTATTGGCGGATTAATGCTTTCTGTACTTGTCGGTAACGGAATGGGCATCATCTGGCATGGCCATGAAGCCACATGGACAGAGCCAATTGCCTCATTGATTGCGATTATTTTTTCAGGAATTGGTGAAACAGCTTCGATTGTCATTTTTTATGTCGCTTGGTGGGTGCACCTGCTATTCTTATTAACCTTCTTAGTCTATGTTCCGCAATCCAAACACGCACACTTAATTGCCGGACCGGCAAATGTTTATTTTAACCGTTTAGAGAAACCAGGTAAGTTGAAGAAGGTCGATTTTGAGGACGAGTCCCAAGAATCCTTTGGGGTTGGGAAGATTGAAGATTTTACACAGCACCAAATGATTGATTTTTATGCTTGTGTGGAATGTGGACGCTGTACGAATATGTGTCCAGCAACAGGTACAGGTAAAATGCTGTCACCGATGGATTTAATCGTGAAAATGCGTGACCATTTAACGAATCATGGTGCCGCTGTTACCTCAAAACAGCCGTGGGTGCCGACTTTCGCGTTTGGCAACACCACTGGTAACCAAATCGCATTGGCTGCAAGTGGTCAAGGTGCCCAAGAATCAGCAGCTACACTTGCATACAATCCAAGCTTAATTGGCGATGTAATTACCGAAGAAGAAATCTGGGCGTGTACAACCTGCCGAAACTGTGAAGACCAATGTCCGGTTATGAACGAACACGTCGATAAAATTATCGACCTGCGCCGCTATCTTGTTTTAACAGAAGGTAAGTTAGACGCTGACGCTCAGCGCGCGATGACCAACATTGAACGTCAGGGTAATCCGTGGGGCTTAAACAGAAAAGAGCGCGAAAGCTGGCGTGAGGTTCGTGAGGATGTTGAAATCCCAACAGTAAAAGAGATGAACAAAAAAGGCGAAGAGTTCGAATACTTATTCTGGGTTGGATCAATGGGATCCTATGATAACCGCAGCCAGAAGATAGCCCTTTCCTTTGCAAAGCTCCTAAATGAAGCAGGCGTTAAGTTTGCCATTTTAGGGAATAAAGAGAAAAACTCAGGCGATACACCACGCCGTCTTGGCAATGAGTTCTTGTTTCAAGAGCTTGCAACAAAGAATATCGAGGAGTTTGAAAAGGCTGAGGTTAAGAAAATTGTCACGATTGACCCGCATGCCTACAATATTTTCAAAAATGAATACCCTGACTTCGGTTTAGAGGCAGAGGTTTATCATCATACCGAGGTTCTTTATGAACTGGTTCGTGACGGAAAGCTTGTACCTAAACATGCCGTCAATGAAAAGATTACCTTCCATGACTCTTGTTATTTAGGACGTTACAACGATGTTTATGATCCGCCAAGGGAGATCTTGAAATCAATCCCAGGTGTGCAGCTTGTGGAAATGGAAAGAAACAGAGAGACCGGAATGTGCTGTGGCGCTGGCGGCGGTTTGATGTGGATGGAAGAAGAAACAGGTCACCGCATAAACGTTTCTAGAACAGAGCAGGCACTTGCCGTTAATCCTTCAGTGATCAGTTCCGGATGTCCATACTGCTTAACAATGTTATCTGACGGAACAAAGGCGAAAGAAGTAGAAGAAAAGATTTCTACTTATGATGTGGCCGAATTGTTAGAAAAAGCAGTTTGTGGGGAAGTAGCTTAGGCGCTAGAGCTATACAAGTGTTCAGGCAGAAGTTGAATGTTTAATTAATTCATAAAATTTTGAGAATTTTTTGTAAAACAATTCAATTTTTGCCTTTTTTTATGTAAAATAGATAGTGGATAGGAAAACGTTTTCGGTTAAATTTTTTTTCGTTCTATTTCGAGCGAGCGTTCAGTCGGTAATGATTTAAAGCGATAAAAGGGAGAGTGTTTCACATGGGAAGATCAGTCATATTAAGCGGAGTTCGAACACCTTTTGGAAAGTTTGGCGGCTCTCTTAGCAGCTTAACGGCTTCACAGCTTGGCGGTATTGCAGTTAAAGAGGCGATTGCACGCGCTGGTCTAAATCCGGAAGAGGTCCAGGAAGTCATTTTAGGGACTGTTTTACAAGGAGGACAAGGACAAATTCCATCACGCCAAGCAGCGAGGGAGGCAGGACTTTCTTGGGAAGTAAAAACAGAAACCATTAATAAGGTGTGTGCCTCTGGGATGCGGAGTGTTACGCTCGGTGATCAAATTATCCGAGCTGGTGATGAAGAGGTGATTGTAGCCGGTGGAATGGAATCGATGAGCAATGCGCCATATATTCTGCCGAAAGCTCGCTGGGGCTTAAAAATGGGCGATTCGTCTGTAAAGGATTTAATGGTCCACGATGGTTTGAGCTGCAGCTTCACTGGCGTTCATATGGGAACATACGGGAATTCTACTGCAGAGGAAATGGAAATCAGCCGTGAAGCACAGGATGAATGGGCATTAAGAAGTCATCAGCGGGCAGTTGCTGCCATTGAAAACGGAATTTTTGCAGAAGAAATCGTATCTGTCACCGTACCTCAGCGAAAAGGGGCGCCGGTTGTCGTTGAACATGATGAATCACCACGAAAAGACACCTCTATTGAAAGACTTTCAAAATTAGCACCTGTGTTTAACTTTGACGGCACGATTACGGCCGGAAATGCACCTGGTGTCAATGATGGTGCGGCGGCACTCGTCATTATGAGTGAAGAAAGAGCGCAACGAGAAGGCCGAAAGCCGGAAGCGGTGATCTTAGGTCATGCAGCAGTAGCCGTCGAGGCAAAGGACTTTCCACAAACACCGGGACTTGTCATCAACAGCTTATTGAAAAAGACCGGGAAAACAGTAGACGAGATTGACTTGTTTGAAATTAACGAGGCGTTTGCAGCCGTAGCATTGGCGAGCAGTCAAATTGCCGGACTTGATACCGAAAGGCTTAATGTTAATGGCGGTGCGGTCGCATTGGGACACCCAATTGGAGCGAGTGGAGCTCGTATCATTATCACGTTAATGCACGAATTGAAGCGCCGCGGCGGTGGAATTGGTATTGCCGCGATCTGCAGCGGCGGCGGTCAGGGCGATGCGGTTATGATCGAGGTGCCAAGGAGTTAATTTTTTTCCAGATAATGTCTAATTGTCCAAAAGGACTTGATTTTTAGCCAAAACAGCTTGGAATTTGTCCAAAAGCCGGTAAAAATTGTCCAAAACACTTGGGAAAATAGCCAAAACACTAAGAAAAATGGCCAAAACCAAAATCATCGAAAAAGCTAGCTAGGTATTTTTTAAAAAAAAGGGGCTTGAACAATTTTCAGGCCCCAATCGGAGGGGAAGCAATGAAGGTTCAAAAGATAATGGTAATTGGAGCAGGTCAAATGGGGTCTGGAATTGCCCAAGTTTGTGCTCAAGCAGGCTATCAGGTTTATTTGAATGACTTAAAGCCTGAATTTGTCGAGCGTGGCTTAGGGGTTATCAGCAAAAATCTTTCACGGAATGTAGCAAAAGGCAAAATGACAGAAGAACAAAAACAGGAAGTCCTTCAGCAAATTTCCGTATCCACTGACTTACATGATGCCCGTGAGGTCGACCTCGTTATTGAGGCAGCAGTTGAAAATATGGAAATCAAAACAAAAATCTTCGCACAGCTAGATGAAATCACACCAACAGAAGTAATTTTAGCAAGCAATACATCCTCACTACCCATCACAGAAATAGCTGCAGCTACTAAACGCCCGGAAAAAGTAATCGGAATGCATTTTATGAATCCAGTACCTGTTATGAAACTTGTAGAGATCATTCGCGGATTGGCAACATCTGATGAAGTTTATCAAGTGATTGAAGATATGACGAAAACATTGGGGAAGGTACCAGTTGAAGTAAATGACTTTCCTGGATTCGTTTCGAACCGAATTCTGCTGCCGATGATCAATGAAGCGATCTACACCCTTTACGAAGGAGTGGCAACGAAGGAAGCAATCGATGAAGTAATGAAGCTTGGAATGAATCACCCAATGGGTCCGTTGACCTTAGCCGATTTTATTGGTCTTGATACATGCCTTTATATTATGGAAACCCTGCATGAAGGCTTTGGCGACGATAAGTACCGTCCATGCCCGCTGCTGCGTAAGTACGTGAAAGCCGGCTGGCTTGGCAAGAAATCCGGTCGAGGCTTCTACACATACGAATAGTTTGGAGATGAAACTATGAATCTTAGATTTACAGAAGAGCAGGAAATGATGCGGAAAATGGTTCGTGATTTTGCGGAGAACGAAATTGGCCCGTTTGTACAGCGAATGGAGCAGGGCGAATTTCCTGGTGAAATTCTTTGTAAAATGGGCGAGCTTGGTTTGATGGGCATTCCGGTTCCAGAGAAGTACGGCGGTGCCGAGATGGATTTTGTCTCCTACATCATTGCAATTAATGAGCTTTCTAGGGTTAGCGCGACGGTTGGAGTTATCCTTTCCGTTCATACATCTGTCGGAACCAATCCGATCCTGTATTTTGGGTCGGATGAGCAAAAGGGGCGATTTTTACCGAAGCTGGCATCAGGTGAGTATTTGGCGGCATTTTGTTTAACAGAGGCGGGCTCAGGTTCAGATGCAAAAAGCATGAAATCCCGCGCGGTAAAGAAGGATGATCATTATGTGATCAATGGCTCGAAGATGTTTATCACAAATGGCGGGGAAGCCGATGTTTACATTGTTTTTGCTTCGACAAATCCTGAATTGGGCAGCAAAGGAATCTCCGCCTTTATCGTGGAAAAAAATTCACCCGGCCTTGTGATTGGCAAGGATGAACATAAAATGGGACTCCATGGCTCAAGAACGCTGCAGCTTTCTTTTGAAGATATGCGTGTTCCTGTGGAGAATCTGCTTGGCCAAGAAGGCGAAGGATTTAAAATTGCAATGGCCAACCTGGATGTGGGTCGAATTGGGATTGCGGCACAAGCGCTGGGCATTGCCGAAGCTGCATTAGACGCAGCTGTTCAGTATGCGAAAGGTCGCGTGCAGTTCGGTAAGCCAATTGCGGCACAGCAAGGGATTGGCTTTAAGCTGGCGGATATGGCTACCAATGTGGAAGCCGCCAGACTATTACTCTATCGGGCAGCGGATTTACGTGCACAAGGATTAAAGTGCGGGCTGGAGGCCTCAATAGCAAAATTATTTGCCTCGAAAACAGCAGTAGAAACCGCGACGGAAGCAATTCAGGTGTTTGGCGGTTATGGCTATACAGAAGATTATCCAGTCGAACGCTACTTCCGCGACGCAAAAGTAACTGAGATTTATGAGGGAACCAGTGAGATTCAGCGGATTGTGATTAGTAAGTATCTTTGAATTGTAGATATCTTACTGGAATGTGTAGATACCTAGGCAAAATGTAGAAGCTGTGTGGTTATTTGTAAAAACGTTATGGTTTTTTGTAAAAGCTGTACAGTTTCCATAAAAATGAGAGAAAAATTACTTGAGGGGGACATATAAAATGAATTTTCGCTTAACGGAAGAACATGAAATGATTCGGAAAATGGTACGGGATTTTGCTCGAAATGAGGTAGCACCGACTGCGGCTGAGCGTGACGAGGAAGAGCGTTTTGACCGTGAGATTTTTGATAAAATGGCGGAGCTTGGGTTAACAGGGATTCCGTGGCCAGAGGAGTACGGCGGAATTGGAAGCGATTACCTCGCTTATTGTATTGCGATTGAAGAGCTTTCCCGCGTTTGCGCGTCAACAGGCGTAACGCTTTCTGCACACACTTCCTTAGCTGGCTGGCCGATTTTCAAATTTGGGTCTGAAGAGCAGAAGCAGCAATATCTTCGTCCCATGGCAGAGGGCAGTAAAATCGGAGCGTACGGGCTGACAGAACCAGGGAGCGGCTCGGACGCAGGCGGAATGAGAACAACAGCGCGACGAGACGGTGATCATTACATCCTTAATGGTTCAAAAATCTTCATCACAAACGGTGGGATTGCTGATATTTATGTGGTGTTTGCGGTAACGGATCCATCAAGCAAACATAAAGGAACGACAGCATTTATCGTAGAAAGTGACTTCCCAGGCTTCTCCGTAGGGAAAAAGGAAAAGAAACTCGGCATTCGTTCATCGCCAACAACGGAAATTATTTTTGAAGAGTGTAGGGTGCCTGTCACCAATGTACTTGGTGAAGAAGGCGAGGGCTTCAAGATTGCGATGATGACACTGGATGGCGGACGTAACGGCATTGCCGCGCAGGCGGTTGGAATTGCACAGGGTGCGCTTGACGCTGCAGTCGATTATGCGAAGGAACGCCAGCAGTTTGGTAAGCCAATTGCTGCTAACCAAGGAATCGGCTTTAAGCTGGCAGATATGGCGACAAACATTGAAGCCTCGAGACTATTAACCTATCAAGCTGCATGGCTGGAATCACAGGGTCTGCCGTACGGCAAGGAATCTGCAATGTCAAAATTATTCGCTGGTGACACTGCGATGAAGGTGACAACCGAGGCGGTTCAGGTATTTGGCGGCTACGGCTATACAAAGGATTATCCAGTGGAGAGATTCATGCGCGACGCAAAAATCACGCAAATCTATGAAGGAACACAGGAAATCCAGCGTCTCGTAATCTCTCGAATGATTACGAAGTAAGCGGAAGCTCCTTGGTCGGGAAGAAAACTGGCTAGACGCTAAAGCTGGACAGTATACAAAGTTCAAAAGAAGTTACTTTGAACAAAGGGCGGTAAAAGGGATGAAAAAGCGTGAGGTGCAGGCTTCGGTGAAAGATGAACGCCTTGTACAAAGAAGGCGTGATCAGATGATCAAAGGGGCCGTATCACTTTTTAAAGAAAAGGGGTTTCACCGGACGACGACAAGGGAAATTGCCAAAGCATCGGGATTTAGCATTGGGACGTTATACGAATATATTCGCACGAAGGAAGACGTGCTCTACTTGGTTTGTGACAGCATTTATGAACATGTAAGCGAACGGCTGCAAGAGGACCTTGAAGATATGCAGGGCACATTGGAAAGTCTGAAGTATGGAATCGCCAATTATTTTCGGGTTATTGATGAAATGCAGGAGGAAATTTTGGTGATGTACCAGGAGGCCAAGTCGCTTACCAAGGATGCCCTGCCGTATGTGTTGAAAAAGGAAATTGAAATGGCAGCCATGTTCGAAAAACTAATTACATTATGCGTTGAAAATGAGGAATTAAACTTAACAAACCAACAAATCAAACTCCTTTCTCATACGATTATTGTCGAGGGACAGATGTGGAGTTTCCGCCGTTGGTCATTGCAAAAGCTCTATACATTGGATGAATATATTGAATTACAAACGGAATTATTGTTTTCGGGGATTAACGGAATGAGTCAGGTACAGAAGAAAAGTCCGCGAGCGTTGTAAAGTCGGGAAAAGAATTCTAGGTTCATTTTTAAATAAGGGGGAGACAAATGAGTACTACGGGAATTTATCAGCCGAAGCACCATATTCGTTTTGTAACTGCGTCTAGTTTATTTGATGGGCATGACGCATCGATTAATATTATGAGAAGAATCCTTCAAGCGAGCGGGGCAGAGGTTATTCACCTTGGTCATAACCGCTCGGTCGAGGAGGTTGTCAATGCGGCGATTCAAGAAGACGCGCAGGGGATCGCGATTTCTTCGTATCAAGGCGGCCATGTGGAATACTTCAAATATATGTATGATTTGCTGAAGGAGAAGGGTGCACCAAACATCCGCATTTATGGCGGCGGGGGCGGCGTTATTATCCCGCGTGAGATAAAGGAGCTGCATGATTACGGGATTGCCTGGATTTTCTCGCCGGACGATGGGCGGGCGATGGGGCTGCAAGGCATGATCAATCGGATGCTGGAGGAATGTGATTTTCCAACGGTTTCGGCAGATCACGCAGATCACATTGAAAAGCTGCCAACTGGTGATGTGAATGCCATTTCAAAATTGATTACCCTTGCGGAACTTCATGTTGACAGCAATCGTGAAGCGGCGGCTGCAGCTGAAAGTCTGCTTGAAAAGGTAAAAACCCTAACCAAGGAAATTCCGGTTGTTGGGATCACGGGAACGGGTGGTGCCGGAAAAAGCTCGCTGACAGATGAATTGATTCGCCGGTTTATTAATGAACTACCTGATAAAAAAGTGGCGATTTTATCGGTTGACCCGACGAAGCAAAAGACAGGCGGCGCGCTTTTAGGTGACCGAATTCGAATGAATGCGATTTTCCACCCAAATGTATATATGCGAAGCCTTGCAACGAGATCGTCGAAATCGGAGTTGTCGCTTGCGATAAAGGATGCGGTTACGGTTGTGAAGGCGGCAGGCTTTGACTTGGTGATTGTAGAAACGAGCGGAATCGGGCAGGGGGATGCCGAGATTACTGAGATTTGTGATGTGGCTCTATATGTGATGACAAGTGAGTTCGGGGCACCTTCACAGCTTGAAAAGATTGATATGATTGACTTTGCTGATTTGATTGTAATCAATAAATTTGAACGCAAGGGCTCTGAGGATGCATTAAGGCAGGTGCAGAAGCAATATCAGCGCAGTCATATGCTGTTTGAAAAAGACACAAGTGATATGCCGGTATATGGTACGATTGCGAGCCAGTTTAATGATCGCGGCACGAATGGTTTATTTGCCGCGTTAATTGAAAAAATAAATGAAAAAATGGGCACGGATTGGGTGACTTCATTTACAAAGGCTGCGTTAGTAGAAAAGCAAAACGTCATCATCCCAACCGACCGCCGTTATTATCTTCGAGAAATATCAGAAACCGTTCGCCGCTATCATGCAAAAGCTGAGGAGCAGGCAAATATTTCCCGGAAATTGTTCCAGCTTGAGGGAGCGATTGCCGCAGTCAAAGAAACAGAAAACGAGGAAGTTATAGCTGCCCTAGAGGCGATTAAGATAGCAACAGAAGAGAAATTAACAGCTGAGTCGAAGAAAATCCTCGCGGGCTGGGAAAAAACAAAGGCAGACTATGCAGCGGATAAATTTGTAACGAGAATTCGGGACAAAGAAATCATCACTGTACTAAAAACAAAGAGTCTTTCCGGGATTGATATTCCAAAGGTGGTATTGCCGCGCTATAAAGATTACGGTGAAATTCTTCGCTGGGTGTATCGTGAAAATGTGCCAGGTTCATATCCGTATACGGCTGGTGTATTCCCGTTCAAGCGTGAAGGCGAAGATCCGAAACGTCAGTTTGCCGGGGAAGGGACGCCGGAACGTACGAACCGTCGTTTCCACTATTTATCAAAGGATGATGATGCTAAACGCTTAAGTACTGCCTTTGACTCGGTGACATTGTATGGAGAGGACCCGGACCATCGTCCTGATATTTTTGGGAAAATTGGCGAAAGTGGTGTTAACATTTGTACACTTGATGATATGAAAAAGCTTTATGACGGCTTTGATCTTTGCCACCCATCAACATCGGTTTCGATGACAATTAATGGTCCTGCACCGATTATTTTAGCAATGTTCATGAATACTGCAATTGATCAGCAAGTGAAGAAAAAAGAAGATGAGCTTGGCCGCATTCTGACTGTTGAGGAATATGCTCAAGTAAAGGCATTTACACTAAAGACGGTGCGCGGTACGGTACAGGCGGATATTTTAAAAGAAGACCAAGGTCAAAATACATGTATTTTTTCAACAGAGTTTGCACTGCGGATGATGGGCGATATTCAGCAATATTTCATTGACCAACAGGTGCGTAACTATTATTCCGTTTCAATTTCCGGGTATCATATTGCGGAAGCGGGAGCTAACCCAATTTCGCAGCTGGCGTTCACGTTATCCAATGGCTTTACCTATGTTGAGTATTATTTGAGCCGAGGCATGAAGATTGATGATTTTGCACCAAACTTATCGTTCTTCTTCTCTAATGGACTAGATCCGGAATACACGGTTATTGGCCGGGTGGCCCGTCGTATTTGGGCAACTGTAATGAAGGATAAATATGGTGCAAGTGAGCGCAGTCAGAAGCTGAAATACCATGTGCAAACATCAGGCCGTTCGCTGCATGCACAGGAAATCGACTTTAATGATATTCGGACAACGTTACAGGCATTGATGGCCTTACAAGATAACTGTAATTCGCTCCATACCAATGCTTATGATGAAGCGATTACCACACCAACAGAAGAATCGGTGCGCCGTGCAATGGCGATTCAAATGATTATTACGAAAGAGCATGGGTTAGCAAAAAATGAAAACCCACTTCAAGGCTCGTTTATTGTGGAAGAACTGACTGACCTGGTGGAGGAAGCGGTGCTGCAGGAATTTGAACGTTTAAATGACCGCGGCGGCGTTCTCGGCTCGATGGAAACTCAGTATCAGCGCGGTAAAATTCAGGATGAGTCGATGCACTATGAAATGAAGAAGCATACCGGCGAGCTGCCAATCATCGGCGTAAATACGTATTTAAATCCAAATCCTCCTTCTGCAGAAGAAATCGACAGCATGGAACTGGCGAGAGCTTCCTACGAGGAAAAAGAATTACAAATTACAAACTTACGTACATTCCAACAAACACATGCGGCAGAAACCGGCAAAGCTTTAGAACGATTAAAGGCAGCAGCCGTTAACAACGAAAACATCTTTGCTCAACTAATGGAAACTGTAAAAGTAGCCAGCCTGGGCCAAATTTCAAAAGCACTGTATGAAGTAGGCGGACAGTTCAGAAGGAATATGTAAATCTTTTATGCAATGGCTTATGATTATATAAGCCATTGTTTTTTTATAAGCTGTGTTAAAGCAAAACATTGATATTGGCACCTGTTGATTTGCGCGGAAGGCACGAAGACTCCTGCAGGAGTACGGAGCAAGTGAGACCCCACAGGCGCTTGCGCCGAGGAGGCTCACCGCAACGCCTGCGGAAAGCGAAGTGCCTGGAGCGCAAATCAACAGTCCAGTTTAACACAGCCAACAAAAATAATTTTTTAACTAGTACAAATAGTATCTATTTTTCTTATATAATAGATTAGCGAACATCATTGTGTCCCGGGGCGGGTGTAGATAGATGAAAAGGAAATACACGTTTTTATTTTTACTCATAAGTGCCTGGCCATTATACTATCTCTATCAACATCAATTAGGGGCCATTTCCTTCCTAGTGCTGGCTATTTTCTTCTTTGTACAGGCGATGAAAGAGCTGAAAATGCTAAAAAACGAGAAAAAATTGGATATACCCAGCAAGACTCGGGAAAAAAACAAACAAAACAGTAGATAGAACTAGCATAAACGGGAGAATAATGTTTATAATGAAGAATATGTCAAAAAACTGGCACATAGGTGCCAAAGCTAGACATAGGCGATTTGCCCGTTATCACTCATAATAGAGTGTTAAATAGAGAAAGGAAGTGCCGATATTGAGTTTACAAGGTTACTCAAAAGAGCAATTAAAAGAGTTTTCCCTCATTGAGTTGGCGTATGAATATCTAAAAAACAGCAAACAACCAATTTCCTTCAATGACCTAATCAAAGTAATTGCTGCAGAGACAGAGCTTTCAGAAGATAGTATTAGATCAAGAATTGCACAGTTTTATACAGACATCAACATTGATGGCCGTTTTCTATCCTTAGGTGACAATCGTTGGGGACTTCGCGTATGGTATCCAGTAGATACAGCGGAAGAAGAAGTAGTTACCGTAATTAAGCCGAAGAAGAAAAAGGCGAAAAAGGTTGTCGAAGACGACTTTGATGATATTGATGAAATTGATGAGGATTTCGAAGATGAGTTGGATGACTTTGTCGATGAAGATGACCTTCTAGATGAGGATGAAGATGAGGATGATGATCTGCTCGATGATCTTGATGAGGTCGACGATTTAGACGATGACGAAGATGTCATTGAAGATGATGATGAATTCGAAATTGATGCGGAAGAAGAACTAGATGAGGATCTTGAGGACGAAGAAGATCTTGATGAAGTAGAGGATGAAGACGACGACTTATTATAGGCTTGACTTTTTAATCCTGCACTTGTACAATCTTTTTTGGGCTCCTTAAAAGAGGAACGGATCATAATTAGCTTATAAAGCGCTCCCTTACGATTTTTGTATGTGGAGTGCTTTTTTATTTTTCCATGGAAATGGACATATAGCTCTCTCGGCAAATGCCGAGACTTCTTTATTTTTTAAAAAATTTATAAAAGAAGCCTTAAACAACTTAAAGAATGCACAAACTGAATTAGAGGAGGATTATTTTATGACGAAGTATATTTTTGTAACTGGCGGTGTGGTTTCATCGTTAGGAAAAGGTATTACCGCAGCCTCTTTAGGCCGTTTGTTGAAAAATCGAGGATTGAATGTAACGATCCAAAAATTCGATCCATACATTAATGTGGACCCAGGAACCATGAGTCCGTATCAGCACGGTGAAGTGTTTGTAACCGGTGATGGCGCAGAAACAGATTTGGACTTAGGTCACTATGAACGTTTTATTGATATCAACTTAAACAAGTACAGTAACGTGACGACAGGAAAAATCTATTCTACTGTTTTGCGCAAAGAGCGCCGCGGCGATTATTTAGGCGGTACGGTTCAGGTTATCCCGCACATTACCAATGAAATTAAAGACCGCGTCTTCCGTGCAGGTAACGAAACCAATGCAGATGTGGTAATTACTGAAATCGGCGGGACTGTTGGAGATATTGAATCACTTCCATTCTTGGAGGCTATTCGCCAAATTAAGAGTGATATTGGCAGCTCAAATGTCATGTACATTCACTGTACTTTAATTCCTTACATTAAAGCAGCCGGTGAAATGAAGACAAAGCCAACGCAGCACAGTGTAAAAGAGCTTCGCAGCCTTGGTATTCAACCAAATATTATCGTTGTTCGTACTGAAATGCCGGTTTCACAGGATATGAAGGATAAAATTGCCTTGTTCTGTGATATCGATTCAAAAGCCGTGATTGAATGCCGCGATGCGGATACACTTTACTCGATTCCGCTTGCCCTTCAAGAGCAGCATATGGACGATATTGTGTGTAACCACTTGAAGTTAACGACACCAGAGCCAGAAATGACCGAATGGATTGCACTTGTGGAGAAAGTTCAAAATCTTTCTGGTAAAACACGTATTGGTTTGGTTGGAAAATACGTTGAACTTCAAGATGCCTATATTTCTGTTGTCGAAGCGATGAAGCATGCAGGTTATGCATTTGACGCGGATGTAGAAATTAAGTGGATCAACGCGGAAGAAGTGAGTGCTGAAAATGTTGGAGAGCTTTTGGATGATGTAGACGGAGTCCTTGTTCCGGGCGGCTTTGGTGACCGTGGAATTGAAGGGAAAATCCAAGCAACCCGCTATGCACGTGAAACCAAGAAACCATTCCTTGGAATTTGCTTAGGCATGCAGCTGGCAACGATTGAATACGCACGTCACGTTCTTGGATATCAAGATGCACATTCCGCTGAGTTTGTCCCTACTACTCAGCACCCAATCATTGATTTGCTTCCTGAGCAAAAGGATGTAGAGGATTTAGGAGGAACATTAAGACTTGGACTTTACCCTTGCCGTGTGATTGAAGGGACAAAAGCGTACGCTGCCTATGAGGATGAAGTGGTGTATGAGCGTCACCGTCACCGTTACGAGTTTAACAATCATTACCGTCAGGAAATGGAAGAGGCAGGATTTGTGTTCTCTGGGACAAGCCCAGATGGCCGTTTAGTGGAAATTATTGAGCTGACAGACCACCCATGGTTTGTTGCGTCACAGTTCCATCCGGAATTTGTTTCAAGACCAAATCGTCCACAGCCGCTTTTCCGTGACTTTATTAAAGCGACATTGGAAAAATAATTCTTTTTGGCCAGTTCACTATGTGGGGAACTGGCCTTTTATGCGTATTTTTTTCCAGTAAATGTCTAATTGTCCAAAACCCTTTAAAAATGTCCAAAACCACAAGGAAATTGTCCAAAACGACAGGAAAATTGTCCAAAACCACAAGAAAAACGTCCAAAACAACAAGAAAATAGTCCAAAACTCATAAATACATGTTCAAAACAAAAAAACGACCTCAATTAAGGTCGTAAACATCACTCATATTCCGCTAAAATCTCATCAATGGTAAATTTTAAGCCATAATAAACATACAAAGCTGCCATCGAAGACGGATATCCGTAACGATTCCCGAAATCGTCCGGTAACAAACCTTTTGTTAACTGTAAATTGATATGGACATCTGCCAATTCCGCTAACTTCCCATCTGGAATTTCTGTTGACACCGCAACAAAGGGGATATCTTTTTCCTGAAGTTTCAAAGCCCAATCAATCGCCTCTTGATCACCAGCAGTCCGGGTAAACAGCAACACTCTGTCAGCACTGGTCAATTCTTCAGCATTCGTTAATATCCTCGCTCCCTTTAAGGGTTCCGCTCCTTCCAAGGCATCAAACTCAATTGCCTTCATTTCTCGAAATCCTAGCAAATAAATCGTTTGTCCTTGAGCAAGCAAGCGGGCGCCATCCTCAAAGGAAAATTCTTCTTTATCGCTGATTTTTTTAAATAATCCAGTTAATTGGGTGGTAAACATTTTTAACACATTCAAGCCCTCCTTCACAAGGTTATTATAGCGTTTTAAAAAAATAAAGGAAAATTACCATAAAATACCTCTAAATAATTAGAGGGTTTTCGAAGTAAATGTCGAAGATTATCTAGTGGAAGAAATAGGTATCATTAGATAATTTTAATAGGGTGAAAGAGGTGGAGTTATGAAGGAAAAAATTTTAATTGTTGACGACCAATTTGGGATCCGGATTTTATTAAATGAAGTTTTCTCAAAAGAAGGGTATCAAACCTTTCAGGCAGCAAATGGAATTCAAGCACTAGATATTGTCACGAAGCATGACCCTGATCTCGTCCTATTGGATATGAAAATACCTGGTATGGATGGTATTGAGATTTTAAAAAGAATGAAAGTAATTGATCCTGAGATTCGCGTGATTATCATGACGGCTTATGGGGAGCTGGATATGATACAAGAAGCCAAAAATCTGGGTGCGATTACTCATTTTGCAAAGCCTTTTGATATTGATGATATACGGGCAGCTGTGCGAAAACACATCCCTCAAAATGCAAATTAAAGCAATTTTGCGATAAAAATAATTGTCGAAAACTGGTGCCGCTTTCATTGTGAACATTAAAAAAACTATTCATCTTTAATGGAATTTTATGAATCTGTTTGGTATGATACTTATGAACTTTTGACTTGACCATTATCTTTCTCGGAGAATACATAATCAGTAAAATGGTAGGAAATCCTTAATAGGAAAGCCCTAATTCGAAGAGATAAAAACCTATACCAAGGAGGAAATAAAATGCCTTTAGTTTCAATGAAAGAGATGCTAATCAAAGCGAAAGCGGAAGGCTACGCTGTTGGGCAATTTAACATTAATAACCTAGAGTTTACCCAAGCCATTCTTCAAGCTGCACAAGAAGAGAATTCACCAGTTATTCTTGGTGTTTCTGAAGGTGCGGGCCGTTATATGGGCGGTTTCAAAACAATCGTGAAAATGGTAGAAGGTTTATTAGAAGATTACAAAATTACCGTTCCTGTTGCGATTCACTTGGACCATGGTTCAAGCTTCGAAAAGTGTAAAGAAGCAATTGATGCAGGCTTTACGTCTGTTATGATTGACGCTTCTCACCATCCATTTGAAGAGAACGTAGCAACTACTTCTAAAGTGGTTGAATATGCTCATTCAAAAGGTGTTTCTGTTGAAGCAGAATTAGGAACAGTTGGCGGACAAGAAGACGATGTTGTGGCAGAAGGCGTTATTTACGCAGATCCTGCGGAATGTAAAGAACTTGTTGAGCGTACTGGTATCGACTGCCTTGCACCAGCACTTGGTTCTGTTCATGGTCCATACAAAGGTGAACCACAGCTTGGTTATAAAGAAATGGAAGAAATCGGTAATGCAACTGGCCTTCCACTAGTACTTCATGGTGGAACTGGTATTCCAACTCATGATATTCAAAAATCCATTTCACTTGGTACAGCGAAAATTAATGTAAACACTGAAAACCAAATTGCTTCAGCAAAAGCGGTTCGTGAAACATTAGCAGCGAAACCAAATGAATACGATCCACGTAAATACTTAGGACCAGCTCGTGACGCGATTAAGGCAACCGTTATCGGCAAAATGCGCGAATTTGGTTCTGCAGGTAAAGCTTAATTTTAAAAGTAATAGTGACCTCGGGGGTAAACCCCGAGAACTCTATTGGATAGAATAGTTGAAACCGCCCCTAGTGAAGTGGGCGGTTTTAATGTATAATAAAAAGATTGAATATTTAGAATGATTTTTGGTATCGTCTAAATTTACCATTTTTTAAACTTTTTTTGATATTGATACATGAAAATAATATATTGGTGTAAACTAGAGGTTAGACAAGTTGTCGGATTATGTAATTTGCTATTGGAAATAAATGGTTTATACTAGATTTTATAAAGGTAACAGTCCATCCCAATGGCGTAGAAGGGAGTCGAAAATGGAAAAACTTAAAATTGCGGGCGGATATCCGCTTAAGGGAACCGTAAGAATAAGTGGTGCCAAGAACAGTGCAGTTGCGTTGATACCAGCAACCATTTTAGCAGAATCACCGGTAACAATAGAAGGGCTGCCGGATATTTCAGATGTAGAGATACTGAAGGACTTGCTTGAAGAAATCGGCGGTAAAGTAGAGCTTTCAAATGATTTTGATATGACGGTTGATCCATCAACGATGATTTCGATGCCATTGCCCAATGGAAAAGTGAAGAAGCTTCGTGCGTCTTACTATCTTATGGGGGCGATGCTCGGCCGTTTTAAAAAGGCTGTCATCGGTTTGCCAGGTGGATGTCATCTTGGCCCTCGGCCCATTGACCAGCATATAAAGGGATTTGAAGCACTTGGAGCCCAAGTTACCAATGAACAGGGAGCCATTTATTTGCGTGCGGACGAGCTCCGAGGCGCACGAATTTACCTTGATGTCGTCAGCGTCGGTGCAACGATTAATATTATGTTAGCAGCCGTACGTGCAAAGGGCAGAACGATTATTGAAAATGCAGCAAAAGAACCGGAAATTATTGATGTAGCTACCCTGTTAACAAACATGGGTGCAAAAATCAAAGGTGCTGGTACGGATGTGATCCGGATTGATGGAGTCGATAGTCTTCACGGCTGTCGTCATACAATTATTCCCGATCGAATTGAAGCCGGTACGTATATGATTTTAGGTGCCGCAATGGGTGAAGGCGTTTTAATTGATAATGTCATTCCACAGCACTTAGAATCATTGATTGCCAAGCTCCGAGAAATGGGTGTAACCATTGAAACCGGCGACGATCAGGTGTTTGTCAGCAGTTCGGAAAAATTGAAAGCTGTTGATATTAAAACACTAGTCTATCCTGGTTTCCCAACCGACCTGCAGCAGCCGTTCACAACGCTGTTAACAAAAGCGACAGGATCTAGTGTAGTAACCGACACCATTTATGGTGCCCGTTTTAAACATATTGATGAATTAAGAAGAATGAATGCCAATATAAAAGTAGAAGGCCGCTCTGCGATTATTAGCGGACCTGTGAAGCTTCAAGGTGCAAAGGTAAAGGCGAGCGATTTAAGAGCTGGAGCCTCGTTGTTTATTGCAGGTTTGATGGCGGAGGGAATTACCGAGGTGACAGGTCTCGATCACATTGACCGCGGCTATAGCCAGCTAGTAGAAAAACTGAATGGGCTCGGTGCAACGGTTTGGCGTGAAGCGTTATCAAAAGATGAAGCCGAACAGCTGAAAAATACGTAAATAAGCTATACTAATCTTCCTAATATGTTATACTAAATGATATTAATAAAGGTATAAATGAATTGGGGGATTAGAACATGGAGAGAAGTCTATCAATGGAGCTTGTTCGTGTAACGGAGGCTGCTGCACTTGCTTCTGCACGTTGGATGGGACGCGGGAAAAAGGACGAAGCAGATGGTGCTGCCACATCGGCAATGCGTGATGTGTTTGACACGATTCCGATGAAAGGAACCGTTGTGATTGGTGAAGGCGAGATGGACGAGGCTCCCATGCTCTACATTGGTGAAAAACTTGGTAACGGATATGGTCCGCGTGTGGACGTCGCAGTTGACCCGCTGGAGGGAACCAATATCTTAGCTTCGGGCGGCTGGAATGCACTGGCTGTTTTAGCAGTAGCCGATCATGGCAATTTACTGCATGCACCAGATATGTATATGGAAAAGATTGCTGTCGGGCCTGAAGCGGTAGGTCTTATCGATATTAATGCTTCTGTTCTCGATAACCTAAAAGCAGTGGCAAAGGCGAAGAACAAGGATATTGAGGATGTTGTGGCCACCGTTTTGGATCGTCCACGCCATGCTCATATCATTGCACAGCTTCGCGAAGCGGGCGCTCGAATTAAATTGATTAATGATGGAGATGTCGCAGGTGCCATCAATACTGCCTTCGATGATACAGGCGTAGACATTCTATTTGGTTCTGGCGGTGCACCGGAAGGCGTCATTTCAGCAGTTGCCTTAAAATGCCTCGGCGGTGAAATTATTGGGAAACTGCTGCCGCAAAATGATGCAGAATTAGCACGTTGTGTTAAAATGGGACTAGATGTTGACAAAGTGCTTCGCATGGAAGACCTTGTAAAAGGGGACGACGCAATTTTCGCTGCAACCGGGGTTACAGACGGAGAGCTTCTGCGCGGTGTTCAATTTAAGGGTTCTTATGGATCGACTCATTCCATCGTTTTACGTGCCAAATCTGGAACGGTCCGATTTGTGGAAGGCCGTCACAGTTTGAAAAAGAAACCGAATTTAGTGATCAGATAAATATTTTTTTACACCTATGTAAGAGACTAGATATGGAATCTAGTCTCTTATCTCCATAAAAAAGCGGCCTTCTCCCACAATTAGAAAATTTCCAGTTGATTAATTTTTAACCCAAGGGGTACAATAGATAGTGTTTTATAAATTCTGCTATTCTATTCATTTCTATTTTTCCTCCATTTTTATAGTATTCAAAACCCTCTATTATACGAATAGTAACTCCGGTGACGGGATAGAGTAAAAATTTTAAAGTGTGGTGTACTATGGACTTAACAATATCTAGTTTAGAAAACATGAAGCTGAAGGAGCTTTATGAACTTGCACGTGAATTTAAAGTGACCTACTACAGCAAATTATCGAAAAAGGAACTTATTTTTGCAATTTTAAAATCACGTGCCGAACAGCAAGGTTATTTTTTTATGGAAGGCGTACTTGAGATTATTCAATCTGAAGGATTTGGATTTTTACGGCCAATCAACTATTCTCCAAGTTCGGAAGACATTTATATCTCTGCGTCACAAATCCGTCGTTTCGATTTAAGAAATGGGGATAAAGTATCGGGTAAGGTCCGGCCTCCAAAAGAAAATGAACGTTATTACGGACTTTTACATGTAGAAGCAGTTAACGGTGAAGACCCAGAATCAGCTAAAGAACGCGTTCACTTCCCAGCATTAACTCCTCTCTATCCAAATAGACATATAAAACTTGAAACCACTCCAAAACATATCTCAACACGAATTATGGATGTAGTTGCTCCAGTTGGATTTGGACAAAGGGGCTTAATTGTCGCACCTCCTAAGGCAGGGAAAACAATGCTGTTAAAAGAAATCGCCAACAGTATTACGACGAATCATCCTGACGTGGAATTAATCGTGCTCTTAATCGATGAACGTCCGGAGGAAGTAACCGACATTGAGCGATCCGTATCGGGTGATGTTGTCAGCTCGACGTTTGACGAGGTACCAGAGAACCATATTAAAGTTGCAGAGCTCGTTCTTGACCGCGCAATGCGCTTAGTAGAACATAAGCGTGATGTAGTAATTTTGATGGACAGTATCACACGTTTGGCTCGTGCCTATAACCTTGTGATTCCGCCAAGTGGCCGGACACTTTCCGGTGGTATTGACCCAGCGGCTTTCCACCGTCCGAAGCGTTTCTTCGGGGCAGCCCGGAACATTGAAGAAGGTGGAAGCTTAACCATCCTGGCAACTGCGTTAGTCGACACAGGATCACGGATGGATGATGTTATTTATGAAGAATTTAAAGGGACAGGAAATATGGAACTGCATTTGGACCGTCAGCTTGCAGAACGCCGTATTTTCCCAGCGCTCGATATTCGCCGCTCCGGTACACGGAAAGAAGAGCTGCTTCTTCCAAAAGACCATTTGGACAAGCTCTGGGCCATCCGAAAATCCATGTCCGATTCACCGGACTTTGCCGAGCGCTTCATGAAAAAATTAAAACAAACCAAATCCAACGAAGAGTTCTTTGCGCAGATTGGGGAAGAATTAAAGGGTAGAAGATCATAGGAAAAGCGGAAGCGCCTTGGTCAGCCCCGACAGCTGCTTGCGGACCTGTGGATGAAGTCATGCTTTTCGACTTCATCTGCAGGACCGAAGTGACCTCGAGGGGCTAGGCGCTGGAGCTAGACAATAAAATAAATCCATTAAAACCCATCTTGCCAAAATAGATTCACCTTGTTATAATGGGTGCAGTGTCTTTTTAGTAATTAATGCCGAGTCTTAAGACAGGCATATATATAACTCTGTTTCTCAAGGATTCAGGGCGGAAGGAGATGAAAAGAATGAAAGCAGGAATTCATCCAAATTACAAAACAGTACAGGTGACTTGTGCTTGCGGAAACACTTTTGAAACTGGTTCAGTGAAAAAAGAAATTCGTGTTGAGACTTGTTCAGAATGTCATCCATTCTATACTGGTCGTCAAAAATTCGCTGAAGCTGGCGGACGTGTTGACCGTTTCAACAAAAAATACGGTCTTAAAGATCCCAACGCTCAATAATAATTGCACAAAACAGGCAAGCAGAAACTTACTTGCCTGTTTTTTATTGAATAAAACATGATGAATTTTAAAAATATAGACGTAATAGGGTTCGTACATAGGAAGGAGACGCCGAATTATGTATTTAATGAAGCAACTCGGATGGGTTGAGGTTATCTGCGGCAGTATGTTCTCAGGAAAATCAGAGGAATTGATCCGTCGTGTCAGACGTGCTCAATTTGCTAAACAAAAAATAGCTGTTTTCAAACCGAAAATTGACAATCGCTATAGTGAACAATCTGTCGTTTCTCATAATGGCACCTCTTTTCATGCGAAACCTATCTCTCATTCAATAGAGATATTACACCATGTAGAGGCAGATATTGATATCATTGCCATTGATGAGGTGCAATTCTTCGATGAAGGGATTGTTAGGGTTGTACAACAGCTTGCAGACAGCGGCCATCGCGTCGTTGTTGCGGGTCTAGATATGGATTTCCGCGGTGAGCCTTTCGGGCAAATGCCAGCATTAATGGCCATTGCAGAAACCGTAACAAAACTCCAAGCTGTATGCAGCGTATGCGGATCTCCATCAAGCAGGACCCAGCGCCTAATCGACGGAAGGCCTGCATCGTACCATGACCCCGTCATCCTAGTCGGTGCCTCAGAAGCATACGAACCAAGATGCCGCCACCATCACGAAGTACCGAAAACAGCATCACGGGTGCCTGTCACCGTTTATACAGAATAGGACATTTATGCATTCGTTTATGCATTCGTTCATGCATTTAAAGCCTGGGGAGTAAGTCTTCTCAGGCTTTTTTGTGTTTTGGTTGTTGGCAGGATTTGCTTGGACGTTTTGGATGTGGTGAGGGAATGATAGTGGTAGGAGGTGCAAATGATGAAAAAATCGCTGTTTTTCTTGTTGTTTTCTGTTCTTGTGCTTTCGGCATGTCAGGCAGGAAATGAGCAAACCGCTTATGATTTGCGCAATGATACCACGAGCCCAAATTTAATGTCTAACCCTTCAGGTTACCACCCGAACTATGATGTGGGTCCGAGGTCTGACCAGAATCCGAATTTCCTTAATCTAAGGGGAACTTCTTTAAATGATGCCTCTAATCGGAATAATATGGGCACAGATATTGATATCGCTCGAGATATTGTCAATCGAACAGGTGATTTTACGGCTGAATCTATTTGGATTAATAACGCTGGTGACCAGATGACAGTATCGGTAGATCGGAAAGGCCGGCTAAGTGGAGATGAACGGGATAGAGCTATAAACACCCTTCACAAAAAACTCGTCCAAGCACTGCCGCGTTATGACATTAATATAAGAGAACGTTAACATGCTCTGGCTTCAGGGCGTGTTTTTTTTACATAGGGTGCGGATGATAAGACTTATAGCCAAAATTTCATTCTAGGCGCCGTTCTTGGACGTTTCCGTGCCCAACATAACAAAGCTCAAAGCCTTAATAATAGAACTAAAAAAATTTTTCCCCCTGAATTTGGTTTTGACGGGGGTTTTCACCTATACTATAATTATAATGTTATGGACAAAAACTAGAGGTGGTAACTGTGTTTGATCGTCTTCAATCTGTTGAAGATCGTTATGAAAGATTAAATGAGCTTTTGAGCGATCCAACAATCATTAATGATTCAAAAAAACTTCGTGAATATTCAAAAGAACAATCTGATATACAAGAGACTGTACAAACGTATCGTGAATATAAAGAGGTCCGTGAACAGTTCAACGATGCCAAGGCGATGCTTGAGGAAAAGCTCGACGCGGAAATGCGTGAAATGGTCAAGGAAGAAGTTCATGAGCTAGAAAAGCAAATTGAGGAACTCGAAGCAAAAATGAAGGTCCTGATGATTCCGAAGGATCCGAACGATGACAAGAACGTTATCTTTGAAATCCGCGGTGCTGCCGGAGGCGAGGAAGCAGCTTTGTTTGCGGGTACCCTTTACCGCATGTACAGCCGTTATGCAGAAGCGCAGGGCTGGAAAACGGAATTGATTGACGCCAATCCAACAGGTCTTGGCGGCTATAAGGAAATTAGCTTTATGATCAATGGGCAAGGTGCCTACTCTAAATTGAAGTTTGAGAATGGCGCTCACCGTGTGCAGCGTGTACCGGAAACAGAGTCCGGCGGACGGATTCATACATCGACGGCGACCGTGGTATGCTTACCGGAAGCAGAAGATGTGGAAGTGGAAATTCATGATAAAGATATCCGTTTTGACGCGTTTGCTTCCAGCGGTGCCGGCGGGCAGTCTGTTAACACGACGATGTCAGCGGTTCGTTTAACACATATTCCGACGGGAATTGTTGTATCCATCCAGGATGAAAAATCGCAGCACAAGAACAAGGACAAGGCGATGAAGGTACTACGTGCGCGCGTCTATGATAAATTCCAGCAGGAAGCGCAGGCGGAGTATGATTCTGTTCGTAAATCTGCGGTTGGTACCGGTGACCGTTCTGAACGTATTCGTACGTATAACTTCCCGCAAAATCGTGTAACCGATCATCGTATTGGTTTAACTCTTCAGAAGCTCGATCAAATCATTGAAGGCAAGCTCGATGAAATCATCGATGCGTTAACGTTAGAAGATCAAACGAGCAGGCTCGAAAGTGGTTCAGATGAGTAAAAAGATTTATGAAGCTCTGCAATGGGCTTCTTCTTTTTTAAAAGAAGCCAATCGTGATGAAAATGCCGGCGAGTTGCTGCTGCGTCATATCACCGGGATGTCACGGGCGCAGCTATTTGCCAATGTTCGGGATGATCTCAAGCCTTCTCAATGGGAAGCGTTTGAAGCAGGTGTCACCGAACATGTAAAAGGAACGCCGGTTCAATACATAATCGGTTTCGAAGAGTTTTATGGACGGACCTTTTTCGTAAATGAAGAGGTCCTCATTCCGAGACCGGAAACCGAAGAACTCGTCTATGAAACGTTGAAGCGGATCAATAAACGGGAATTAAAGGTCGTGGATATTGGGACAGGCAGCGGGGCGATTGCGATTAGTTTAAAGCTTGAGCAGCCGTCATTAACGGTCTATGCCTCCGATATTGCAGAAGAGTCATTAGCTGTCGCAAGAGAAAACGCTAAGCAGCTCGAAGCGGACGTCCAGTTTGTGCAAGGGGATTTACTTCAGCCCTTTCGCGGGCAGAAGCTTGATGTGGTGATCTCGAATCCCCCTTATATCCCATTAAGTGATATTAGTACGATGTCAGTAGTGGTCACTGAGCATGAGCCGCACCGGGCTTTATTTGCTGGTGAGGATGGACTTGATTTTTACCGCCGCTTTATGGTGGAACTGCCCGAAGTAATAGCACCAAGCGCGCTGGTTGGCTTTGAGATTGGGGCCGGACAGGGGGAGGCG
The DNA here is from genome assembly GCF_057221695.1 of Neobacillus sp. plas4. Lineage (NCBI taxonomy): Bacteria > Bacillati > Bacillota > Bacilli > Caryophanales > Bacillaceae > Neobacillus > Neobacillus sp. plas4. The sequence continues at coordinate 5,925,952 of NZ_CM170152.1, read as the reverse complement.
GTAGCCGACCTTTTTAAAAAAGCGTTTGGAAATGTGAAGGTAGAAGTTCTTAATGATATTAATGGCAAGGACCGGATGGTGTTTGCGGAAATTAGTGAATAACGAAAATTCGTCTTAGAGTTATTATGTCTGTAATCGAGTAACCAGCAAAATTAAAATAAGCGGACATTTTCCGGTTACATGCAGAATGGAGCTCATTTCGGAGTAAATAAGCGTATTTTTCCGGTTATGTAAAACAAAATCTCCCATTTTCGAAGTTTTAAAGTCAATAGGCGGAATTTCTCCGTCTATTTATGCTCTTTTTTATTATAAATACGAATTAAGCGGAATTTCTCCATCTATTATCCGCTCGGGTGCTTACCCTGAACTCCCTCAACCGTTAAGTACGGACCCCTAATGACAACAGGTGCGAAATCAGCAGACCAGCTAATATTAAGCGGAAATTCTTCGTTTACCCACATGGAATATTGAAGTATGTACCATAATCATTGGTGCATACTTTTTTACTTTAGAAACTAGAATTTTTTAAAATTTAATAGTTTAAGATTCTTTGTATTTGTCCACAATGAGGATAGTGAAGGGACGGTGCGGAGAATGAATAGTAAAGTATTGGTTTGGTCTTATTTAATCGTATTATCGTTGGGAACGATATTGAATTTATATATACCTAAAACGGAAGCGTTAGCGAAGGACTCGGTTGTGATTCCGGCGGAGGCCATCAGGCTCCGGATTCTAGCAAACAGTGATAGTGCAAAAGATCAGGAGATTAAACGAATGGTCCGTGACGAGGTGAATGAACAAATCACGTTGTGGGTTCAGGAGTTAACATCATTGGAAAAAGCGAAAAGTGTACTGACTTCGAAGTTGCCGGAGGTACAAAACATTGCGGAAAAGGTTGTGGCGGAGCAGGGATCGACACAGAGTGTAAAAGTAGAATTTGGTAAGGTTCAGTTTCCTACTAAATTATATGGTGAGTTTTTATATCCAGCTGGGGAGTACCAAGCAATCTTGATAACACTAGGTGAAGGGACAGGCGCCAATTGGTGGTGTGTGTTATACCCGCCATTATGTTTCTTAGATTTTTCAAATGGAGTAGCGGTACAGAGTGATGGTTTTGAGGATAGCCATACGGCTCAAGCGGCAGAGATTGAGAAAAAGGTAGAAAAGGAACCGGTTGCTGAGGAAGTTTCCGATGAGCCGAAGAAGAAGGTTATAGAAGAGGAAGTTTCCAACGTGACGAAGGAAAAGGTAAAAGAAGAGGCTGCTCCTGTAAGGAAAGAAGCTCCTTCTAAAAGGATTGTAGAAGAAGTTACCGAGGAAGAACAAGTAGAAGTGAAAAAGCAAGCGGTTGTAGCAGAGAAAAAACAAGTGGTAGTAGCAGAGGATACTGAAGAGGATGTACAACCAGTAGTAGAAAAAGAAACGGAAAAGGTTACGGAAGTAAAAAAGGAAGCAAAGAAAGAAAAAATAGCTCCAGTTTATACTGCAGAGGATGAAAAGCCTGTAAAAGTAAAATTCTTTGTTGTTGAGATGTTTGATAGTATTTTCAGATAAGGGTCATCGCAGATATAATTCAATTAGCGCAGATATATTGGAATGAACGCAGATATATTTCATTTATCGCAGATAAAACGAAAGTAACGCCGATATCTACCAGCCAGTCTCAAAAATGAGGCTGGTTGTTTATTTTTACTAGTTTTTGCATGTATTTAGTTCTAGTTCTCTTAATTATTCATAATCATAGAGTATAAACTAAAAGAGGTGGTAGACATGCAAGGACTTATTCGCTGTGCAAACAAAGAGGATTTGGGCACTTTAAGAGAGTTTCTAACGAGAGCGAACCTTGGGAGTGATGGTTTAACAGAGGGAACGATAGAATACTTTTTATTGCTGGAGGATGAGAACGGGGCCATCAAGGGTACACTGGGGATGGAGGTGATCGAAGGCTGTGGATTATTACGTTCCTTAGTCGTTTCACCAGGTCAGGCAGAAAAGGATATCGTCCTGTTGATTACCCAAATGATGCAATTAGCAAAAGAAAAAGGCATGAAAAGTTTGTTTTTGGCAACCAATAAAGGAGCGACAGTGCCGTTTTTCGATTTACTAGGTTTCGAGAAGGTAGAGCGTGACGAATTACCTGCAGAGCTTTATACCTTAGAACACATAAAACACATTTTAAATGTGGATAACTCGTTATTTTTAAAATTTTCACTATAATTGTGGATGGAATCCACAAAGTTATCCACTTTTTCCAGTAAGTTATCCACAATTTGTGGATAAGGGGTTGTGTTTATACACACCATCTAATATACTTTCAAAGGTAATATGAGACAAAGAGCCTAAATTCGGCAAAATTCGATAACATTTGCGCTTCAGAAAAAAGGTGGATAATTATGAACACAAAAATCTGGATAGTGGATAAATATGTGGATAACCTTGAAAATAATCCACAGGTTGTGGTAGCCGCTCATTTTTTACAGGAAAATGAAGTGGTAGCACTGCCGACGGAAACGGTTTATGGACTTGGAGGAAATGCGGAAAGTGATGAAGCTGTGGAAAAAATCTTTGCTGCCAAAGGCAGACCGAGTGATAATCCACTGATTATCCACATTGCGGATAAAAATCAGATCAACGCGTTTGTTACCGAGCTTCCTAAAAAAGCTGAAATCCTAATGGAAAGGTTCTGGCCAGGACCTTTAACCATTATTTTTAAAAAGAAAGATGGAGTCCTGTCGGAAAAGGCTACGGCGGGTTTAGATACGGTCGCTGTCAGGATGCCGGACCATCCTGTGGCAATTGCGCTGTTAAAAAAATGCGGGCTGCCGATTGCAGCTCCAAGTGCAAATAGCTCGGGGAAGCCTAGCCCGACGAATGCACAGCATGTGGTTGAGGATTTAAATGGGAAAATTGCCGGTGTGCTTGATGGCGGACCGACGGGTGTGGGCGTTGAATCGACGGTTCTTGACTGCACCGAAGAAATTCCTATTATTTTGCGTCCAGGCGGGATAACGAAGGAGCAGCTTGAGACTGTGATTGGTGAGGTTCATCTTGACGCGGCCTTAAGCGATGAAGCTTCTAAGCCGAAAGCTCCGGGGATGAAGTATCAGCATTATGCACCGAACGCACCGCTTTTTCTGGTGAATGGAAGCAGGGAGTTCCTGCGGCGTTTAATAGAAGAAAAGCAAAATGAGGGGCTGCGAGTCGGGGTGCTGGCAACGGAAGAAAGTGTGGAGTACTATCACGGCGACGTTACCATTGCATGCGGAAAGAGAAGTGAGCTTGAAAGTGTAGCCACAGCTCTGTATGAAACGTTAAGGAACTTTAACCAAGAAAAAGTGGATATCATTTTTAGCGAAATGTTTCCGAATACAGGTGTTGGCCATGCGATCATGAACCGGCTGCAAAAGGCGGCAGGGAATAAAATTATCCACGAATAAACGGCAGGTGTCCCATGGAGGGATGCCTGTTTTTTTATAATTCTAAAACCCTTTGGACGTGCATATGTTAAATCAGGGCAAGTCCGAGGGGGTCGAGGTTTAAGTGTACGGGATGATTGGAGAATTAGTGACGCTGTTGTTAATGGCGTTTGCGCTGGGAATGGACGCCTTTTCTGTTGGTCTAGGAATGGGAATGTTCAAGTTAAGGCTGCGGCAAATATTTAAAATCGGAATCACCATTGGTTTCTTCCATGTGTGGATGCCACTTGTCGGCATGCTTGCAGGAAAATTTTTATCCGATAAATTTGGAACGTTTGCATCCATCGTTGGAGGATTGCTGCTGATTGTGCTTGGGGCGCAAATGGTATGGTCAAGCCTTCGAAAAGGTGAGCAATCGGTTATGACGCCAGTTGGATTTGGCCTGATCATTTTTGCAACAAGTGTCAGTCTTGATAGCTTTTCACTGGGGCTCACGTTAGGGATATATGGGGCCAAAACGCTGTTGGTCATTATCTGCTTTGGCGCAGTTGCAACGGTGTTAACGTGGGCAGGGCTGCTGCTCGGAAAAAAAGCACAAGGCTGGCTTGGCTCGTATAGCACTGCGCTTGGAGGCAGTATTCTGTTAGCATTTGGAATCAAATTACTTTATCCGGTTTTTAAAGGCCTTTTTTCATTATAGATAAAGCATGGTAAAATAGTACATATCGAAAGGAGGGGCAGTATGCAGCGCATTTTGTTTGTGTGTACAGGTAATACGTGCAGAAGTCCAATGGCAGAAGCAATTTTAAAAAATAAAAATATTGACGGTTTTGAAGTCAAGTCGGCGGGAATATATGCAGCAACCGGGAGTGAGGCATCTGCTCACGCCAAAAAGGTGCTCGATGACCATCAAATCGAGCACGATCACTCCTCTACTATGCTTGACACTGAAGCTGTCCGATGGGCAGATGTAATCTTAACCATGACAGCTTCCCACAAGTATGCCATTCTGCAGCAATATCCTGAAACATCAGATAAGGTTTTTACGTTAAAGGAATTTACTGGTGAGGAATTTTATGTCGATGTGGTCGACCCGTTTGGCGGCAGCTTGGCCATCTATCAGGAGACCTATCAGGAATTGGATCAATTAATTACTAAAGCAATTGAAAAAATACAAAGCTCTCAGTGATGAGGGCTTTATATTTTTTTACGGGTATGTCAATATTAAGTCAGAATAGCAGAAGGATTCTGGAGCTGGACAGTCATCAAAGTTCAGTTATATAGTAGGTTAAAAGGGATCATAACAGGAGGTTTTTAATTATGAAAGTAGCGTTAGCGTCTGATCATGGCGGTGTCAATATTCGGAAGGAAATTGCCAATTTAATGGACGAGCTTGGAATTGAATATCAGGATTTCGGCTGTGATTGTGAAACATCTGTCGATTATCCGGATTATGCCCTGCCGGTTGCGGAAAAGGTGGCAAGCGGTGAATTTGAAAGAGGGATTTTGATTTGTGGAACGGGAATTGGGATGAGCATTGCAGCAAATAAGGTAAAGGGAATCCGGTGTGCTCTTGTGCACGATACATTTAGTGCCAAGGCAACACGTGCACATAACGACACCAATATCCTCACAATGGGTGAGCGTGTGATTGGACCAGGACTTGCACGTGATATTGCACAGATTTGGTTGACTGGTGAATTTGAGGGCGGCCGCCATGCCACTCGTGTTGGGAAAATCAGCAATTACGAAAACAAATAGGATGATGACAATGATTCAAGAATGGGAAAAAGAGCTTGAAAGTATTCTTTCGGAATTTCAAGCCCAGGCTTCATTAAAGCGTGGTCAGTTATTTGTGGTTGGCTGCAGCACCAGTGAGGTAATGGGTGAGAAAATTGGAACATCTGGAACGGTTGAAGTGGCGGAAATGATTTTCCGTCAGTTGCGTTTGTTCGCACAAGAAACGGGTGTTAGTTTAGCGTTTCAATGCTGCGAGCATTTGAACCGGGCGCTTGTTGTTGAAAGAGTTGTAGCAGAGGCTAAGGCGTTGGACGAGGTATCCGTGGTTCCGGTTCGTAAGGCAGGCGGGGCGATGGCAACCTTTGCGTTTGAAAATTTAGAGGATGCTGTTGTTGTTGAATTTTTGAAAGCAGATGCCGGAATCGACATTGGGCTCACTTTCATCGGTATGCACTTGAAGCATGTTGCGGTACCGATAAGAGTTTCCCAGAAAAAAGTAGGACATGCGCATGTAACGTTAGCGAAAACACGGCCAAAGCTTATTGGCGGTGCGAGAGCTGTCTATGAAAAGACGAAGGGAAATACAAGTTGCAGTTAGTTAAAAAACGAATGTTCAATTGGTTTATTCGTGTAAACGTTCGGATAATGTCGAATTCAGTCTATCTTTAAACGGTTGAAAATAAAAAAAGTGAGGATTTTCCGAAATCCCCATTTCTCTTTTAGAGAGAAACGTGCTATTATATAGAGGAAATTTTCAAAATGTTAATTACGATTCAAACATACAGGGGGGATTACCATGAAGCATTTGTCGAATCAGGACAAGCAGGTATTTGAAGCAATTCAACAGGAATTAGGACGCCAGCGTGGAAAAATTGAATTAATAGCATCAGAAAACTTTGTTAGTGAAGCGGTAATGGAAGCACAGGGATCTGTGTTAACAAACAAATATGCAGAAGGCTATCCAGGCCGCCGTTATTATGGCGGTTGTGAATATGTGGATATTGTAGAAGACCTTGCCCGCGATCGTGCGAAGGAGATCTTCGGTGCGGAGTACGTAAATGTTCAGCCGCATTCTGGTGCACAAGCCAACATGGCAGTATACTTTACTGTTCTTGAACAAGGCGACACAGTGCTTGGTATGAACCTTTCACATGGCGGCCACTTAACGCATGGCAGCCCAGTTAACTTTAGTGGTGTTCAATATAACTTTGTTGAGTATGGTGTGGATGAAACGACGCATCGAATCAACTATGACGATGTTTTAGCAAAAGCGCGCGAACACAAACCTAAGATGATTGTTGCAGGTGCAAGTGCGTATCCACGAGAAATTGATTTTGCGAAATTCCGTGAAATCGCAGATGAAGTCGGCGCATATTTAATGGTTGATATGGCTCATATCGCTGGACTTGTGGCAGCAGGCCTTCATCAAAATCCAGTTCCGTATGCTGATTTTGTAACTACTACGACACATAAAACCCTTCGTGGACCTCGCGGCGGAATGATTTTATGCAAAGAGGAATTTGGCAAGAAAATTGACAAATCCATCTTCCCTGGTATCCAAGGCGGACCGCTTATGCATGTTATTGCTGCAAAGGCTGTTGCTTTTGGTGAGGCGCTTCAAGATAGCTTTAAAGAATATGCTGGTCAAATCATTGCCAATGCAAAGCGTTTGGCAGAAGGTTTAGAGAAGGAAGGCATCAAGTTGGTTTCCGGCGGTACAGATAACCACTTGCTTCTTTTAGATATGCAGACGTTAGGCCTAACTGGTAAGGTTGCGGAAAAAGTTCTTGATGAAGTGGGGATTACAGTTAATAAGAATACAATCCCATTTGATCCGCAAAGTCCATTTGTAACAAGCGGTATTCGTATTGGTACTGCTGCTGTTACAAGCCGTGGTTTTGGCTTAGAAGATATGGATGAAATTGCTTCCATCATTGCGTTTACCTTAAAGAACCATGAAGACGAAGCGAAGCTGAAGGAAGCGGCTGCTCGTGTTGAGAACTTGACAGGTAAATTCACGCTATATCCTGAATATTAAGCATTTTGAAATCGACTCTGATTAGGGTCGATTTCTTTTTTGTGCTCTAGTTGCTACTTAGAAAGTTTTTCTGTAAAATGAGACGGAGTTAAATTTTCGAAAAGGGGCGATTAGTATGGCAAAGGTATACGTCTTCGACCATCCACTTATTCAGCACAAGCTTACATACATTCGTGACAAAAATACAGGAACGAAAGAGTTCCGTGAATTGGTAGACGAAGTGGCAACACTTATGGCATTTGAAATCACAAGGGATATGTCACTGGAAGATATCGAAATTGAAACGCCTGTTTGTCTGACAAAATCAAAGGTGTTATCTGGAAAGAAAATCGGGATTGTCCCAATCCTGCGAGCGGGAATTGGAATGGTGGATGGAATTTTAAAATTAATTCCGGCTGCCAAGGTTGGCCATGTCGGCTTATACCGTGATCCAGAAACATTACTGCCGGTGGAATACTATATTAAGCTTCCAAGTGATGTGGAAGAACGTGAATTCATCGTGGTCGATCCGATGCTGGCTACGGGCGGATCTGCGAATGTGGCCATTGACAGCTTGAAAAAGCGCGGCGCGAAACACATTAAGTTTATGTGTTTGATTGCGGCCCCAGAAGGCGTGGAAGCTGTGAAGGAAGCACACCCTGATGTTGACATCTATATTGCTGCGTTAGATGAAAAGCTGAATGACCATGGTTACATCGTGCCAGGTTTAGGTGATGCTGGAGATCGGTTGTTTGGGACGAAATAGGATAGGTTTAGTTGGCTGAGTGGACTTCATGTTTGCTTGGCTTTTTTGTGTTTGGGTGGGTTTTCTGCGTGTTTTTTGTTTAATTTTTTACCGAAAATTGTCTAATTGTCCAATACTCTTTGAAAAATGTCCAAAAGACACAGAAATTTCGCCAAAACCATCAGGTAATTGTCCAAAACCACCAGAAATTTATCCAAAACACTCAAAAAAATGTCCAAACACATTTTCCCCCCGAGAGCCCACTAAAAGTTCACCGTATCTCCTTATTATGTTCGCAGGGAAATGACCAAAAAAATTGAATTAACCTCTTATTATGAAAAAGAGGTGATGTTTAGTTGATTATGTTGGAGTTAAAGCTGCCAGTTCAGGCGGAACAATGTATCGCATTACTAAAAAGAATGCCAAAAAGACACCCAATGATGTCTACTGTTGAAAAAGATTTAAAAGCGTGGCTGAAGGGATATTATGGGGAACAGGCAGCAGGTTATTACCTTTCGTTTTTACTGAAGATGATTATTATATCTATCATGGATTGCGATTGAAGGATAAAAACTGGTTCCAGATGGATGTGTTACTGGTATCTGCTAAGTTTATCCTAATAATCGAAGTGAAAAATATCTCAGGTAAATTGAAGTTTAATAAGGGATCGGACCTGATGACGAGGGAACTCAATGACCTAGAAGAAGGCATGGATAATCCAATACAGCAGGTGAAAAGGCATCATCTCCAATTTAATAATTGGTTGAAGGGTCACCAATTCAAAGGGATTCCGGTGGGGCATCTAGTGGTAATTAGTAAAACGTCTACAATTATTGAAACATCCCCTGACAACCTACAAATTTTTCGAAAATTAATTTATGCGGAATCATTGCTTGATAAGATCAGAGAATTAGAAGAAAAATATGAAAAACACCGATTACCTAAAAAGAATCTTGCCCACCTGTCAGATACCCTCTTAAATGAACACACTATCCTCATTACAGACATTCTCCAAAAATACAATCTCTCTCAAGATGAATTGAAACCTAGCGCACTGTGTATAACTTGCAAAAAAACGATGGAATTCATATCAGCAAGCTGGCGGTGTTCTGATTGTCAGACCATTTCTAAAACAGCGCATATCTCAGCGATAAGTGATTATTTCCTCCTTTACAATCAGACAATCACAAGGAAACAATTGGCTGAGTATCTAGAGATTACCTCCACTCAAGCAAAATATCTTCTGGAATGCCTTAACCTCCCCTCCACCGGCACAAAACGCAGTACCAAATACTTTCTACCAAAAAACTGCATACTTTCCCCTCATAAAGAAAACGATATGAAAAAAGGGGAATTTTTTACATGAAAAAATGGACACTTCTATTGGTAATGATTTTCTCCCTCCAAACAACTACATCCGCGAGGTCGCTTGAGACACCTCCGATTCCAAAACAAAGGATTGCCATTGTGGTGCTTAAAAACCAGCAATCCCCTCAGGATATTCAACAAATGATTAAACCCTATAAGGACATTCATTTGCGCCGCGTTTTTCAAGAAGCGATATATGGCTTTTCGGTAGAAGGAAACCCAGCGTCGATTGAGAAACTCGGGCAGAACAGCAAAGAAATCATTAGCGTTTCACCGATAAACGAATATAAGGTCCAAACCGAGGAAAGTGTCAAAATTATTGGCGGCGACGAGATTCGAGGCCTTTTTGATAAACAAAATCGCCGTTTGACGGGGAAAGGTGTAACCGTTGGCGTCATCGATACCGGTGTGGATTACACCCATCCGGATTTGAGACGGAATTTTGCGGGCGGGCATGATCTAGTTGATAATGACACCGATCCGATGGAAACCAAAATCATCGGAAGAGCTACAGTCCATGGCACCCATGTGGCAGGAATTATTGCGGCGAATGGAAAATTAAAAGGAGTAGCTCCGGAAGCAAAAATTCTCGCGTACCGTGCCCTCGGACCTGGCGGCGGCGGAACAACGGAGAATGTGCTGGCCGCCATCGAACAGGCGATGAAAGATAAAGTCGATATTATGAATCTCTCGCTGGGTAATGACATCAACGGTCCCGACCTGCCGATCAGCTTGGCACTGAATAGAGCGGTAGAGAAAGGGATTGTCGCGATTGCCGCTTCGGGAAATTCAGGTCCGAATGTCTGGAGTGTCGGTTCCCCAGGAACAGCCTCAAAAGCCATCTCGGTTGGGGCTTCAACTCCAACGATTGAAATCCCTTACTTATTAATAGAAGGAATCCGGGATAAAATGCGGATCCAGCCGCTGGAGGGGTCGAGTAGTTGGAAGCTTGATCGTTCCCTGTCCATTGTGGAAGCTGGTATCGGAACAAAAGAAGAATTAAAGAATGTTATGGGGAAAATTGCTTTGATTAAAAGAGGAAAGATTACTTTTTCTGAAAAAGCGAAAAATGCCCGCGAGGCTGGAGCCAAGGGTGTCATCATTTACAATAATTTAAGCGGGAGCTTTATGGGGAATCTGGAAGCGCCGATGGATATCCCGGTGGGGTCCATAACAAAGAAAGAGGGGGAGCTATTAAAAAGTAAAACCGATTCATTGGCAGGTATTTCTGTCAGCCAGGAAAGGGATTTGCTTGCAGACTTCTCGTCAAGAGGACCGGTGACCGACACCTGGGAGGTAAAGCCGGATATTGTGGCACCCGGTGTGGCCATTAACTCGACGATTCCAGGAGGATATATGTCTTTACAGGGGACCAGCATGGCAGCGCCGCATGTGGCAGGGGCCTGCGCTCTAATTAAACAAGCGCACCCAGAGTGGACACCTGAACAAATTAAGGCTGCACTGATGAATACGGCCAAACCATTATTGAAAAATGGCAAGCTTTATCGGACATATGAACAGGGGGCAGGAAGAATTCAAGTCACAGAGGCAGTGAAAGCAACATCCCTGGTCACCCCAAGTTCGCTCCGATTTGGTAAATATGAAAGTGAAGGCGATATTCATAAAGCTTTTTTGAATGTGGAAAATCTCAGTGATAAGCCGGTGCGTTACACATTTGATATCCCGAAGAATAAAGATGGCTTAAAATGGCGTTTCCCCATGGCGTTCACAGTTGAGGCAGGCGGGAAGCGCGATGTTAAAATTGAATTAGAAGTAGATCCAGCGCAATTAAAAGGAAAAATTCATGATGGGTATCTGACGATTCATGCGGGGGCCAATTCGATTCAAATACCTTATATCTATGTGCTGGAAGAGCCGAACTACCCAAGGGTAATGGGATTTGACTTTAAGGATGGCGACCAAGAAGGAACCTACCAATACGAGGTCTACCTTCCCGGCGGAGCAGAGGAGTTTGGAATTGCCCTATTCAATCCGGATGATTTCCGATTTGTTGGCTTTTTAGCTACCAACCAAAATGTAAAAAAAGGATTAATTAACGGTCTCATAACAGCTGATGCTCTTCCACCTGATGGTGTCTACCTGGCTAAAGTCTTCGCGAAAAAGGCGGGGAAGGAAGACTTTATTGAAACAATGATTGTGATTGGGGAAGTGGTTCGATAATAAGTGGCGAGTAAAAAAATGGTGGTGCACAGTAAAAGGAAAAATGCACCACCGTTTATCATTTTGTTCACAAAATGGTCACAATTTCAGCGGAAAAGTTAGGGTGGTATACACTACAATAATAGTGTTAACTTAAACTTCCAATTGGAAGAAATTACGCAGTATAGATTGTGGATATTTTCACGTAAATTCATTGACATTGCAGAATTGCTATTGTATGCTAACAAAGGGTATAAAATGAGAGGGTTTTCAGATGAATCGACAGAATCCTCAGAATTTCTACCTGTTTTTCTTTGTACATACTACCTCGAACTTTGTATTCTCATATAGCGGGGATGCGATACTTATGAGTAAGGAAAACCGCAATCCATTTAAAGCCTATGCCTTAATGTCCACCATTCTGGCGTCCTTAGTTGGATCGATTTTAATCGGTCTTTTTGCGGGCCGATGGCTGGATAAACAGTGGGGTACAGAGCCAATTTTCTTAATAGTTGGATTGTTTATCGGTTTAGCAACTGGTATTTACACAATGCTCGTTACAATCCGCAAGTTCAACTCGGGAGATTAAAACAACCATGCAGGAATTTCAAACAATGTTTATCCGACAGCGAAAGTGGATGTTTTTTTTATTGTCTTTTTATGTGCTTGGTTGGGGGTTCACTGCGCATCAATCAATCTTTCTTGGATTGATTCTTGGGACAAGTTTGAGCCTCTTTAATTTGTGGTTGATGGCGAGAAAAATCGACAAAGCCGGACAAGCAGCAGCTGAAGGAAGACAACTTCGTTCACTTGGATCTTTTTCACGAATGGCAACCGGTGCTTTAGCGATTGTCATCACAATGAGGTACCCTGAGCAATTCCATCTCATTAGTGTGGTTATAGGATTAATGACATCCTACATTGTCATTATGATAGATTTTTTTAGTCACAATTACTTTTTACATAAATAGTGGGGGAAGCGAGGTGAATACTGTTGCATCATGAAGCTCCAATAGTTACGTTTCTTGGACTCCAATTTAATCTAGCAAACGTTTTGATGATTACGATAGCAAGTGCCATTGTCTTTTTGATTGCCATCCTATCTACTCGTAATCTGGCCATGAAACCAACCGGAATCCAAAACTTCATGGAATGGGTCATGGACTTTGTTAAAAACATCATTAACAGTACGATGGATTGGAAAGATGGCGGACGGTTCCATGTACTCGGAATCACCATCATCATGTATATCTTTGTATCCAATATGCTGGGACTGCCATTCTCGGTAGTTGTGGACGGAGTACTTTGGTGGAAATCACCAACAGCAGATCCGGCTGTTACCTTGACGTTAGCCACATTGATAGTGGGATTATCGCACTTCTATGGTGTCAAAATGAGAGGTGCAGGAGCATATGGAAGGGAATTCTTTAAACCATTCTGGTTCATGTTCCCAATAAAAATTATTGAAGAGTTTGCAAATACTCTGACTCTAGGTCTCCGTCTTTACGGAAACATTTATGCGGGGGAAATTTTATTAGGTTTACTCGCGGCTGGTTTAGCAACCGGTGTGGGCGGAACAATCGCCGCTGCACTACCAACGCTCGTGTGGCTTGGCTTCTCAGTCTTTGTCGGCGCCATCCAATCATTTATTTTCTGTATGTTAACAATGGTGTACTTAGCTCACAAAGTGAGCAGCGACCATTAAGATAAACCGTTCTTAATTATAAGAACAAAAATATATGTATTTATTTTTTCATACACTAAAGGAGGAAATTTTCAATGGGTTTAATAGCAGCAGCAATCGCAATTGGTTTAGCAGCACTAGGTGCAGGTATTGGTAACGGTCTTATCGTATCAAAAACAGTAGAAGGTATGGCTCGTCAACCAGAATTACGCGGTACACTTCAAACTACAATGTTCATCGGGGTTGCGTTAGTTGAGGCGATTCCTATCATCGCGGTTGTTATCGCGTTCATGGTTCAAGGTCAATAATCGAACGCGCTTAGTAGCGTTTATGAAGATGGCGAAGATCATTCGTGAGAACCTTCGCCATTCGTTTATGTTCAATACTGGGCATTAACGATTGATTTCGACAATTATTTCGACTGATATAGAGGTTGGTTTAAGGGAAAGACCTTGAAAGGAGTGAATCGCGGGTGTTAACAAATAGTTTTGTATTAGGTGCAGCAGCCCATACTGGTGTGAACTGGGGAGATATAGTTTTCCAGCTTGTGATGTTCATCATCTTAATGGCATTGCTGAAAAAATTCGCTTGGGGTCCTTTAATGGGCATCATGAAACAGCGTGAAGATCATGTAGCGGGTGAAATTTCAGCTGCAGAGCAAAGCCGCACAGAAGCTAAAAAGCTATTAGAAGAGCAGCGCTCTCTATTAAAAGAAGCTCGTTCCGAAGCGCAAGTTTTAATTGAAAATGCGAAAAAGCAAGGCGATATTCAGCGTGAAGAAATCATTGCAGTCGCTCGTACTGAAGCGGACCGCATGAAAGAATCTGCTAAGCTTGAAATCGAGCAGCAGAAAGAAAAGGCAGTTGCCGCTATTCGTGAACAAGTTGCTTCCTTGTCTGTATTAATTGCTTCTAAAGTTATTGAAAAAGAATTGAATGCAGCAGACCAAGATAAACTCATTAACGAATATATTCAAGAGGCAGGAGATCAGCGATGAGCAACTCCATGGTAGCAAAACGCTATGCGTTGGCTCTTTTTCAAATCGCTAAAGAACAGCAGCTTCTTGGAGTAATAGAAGAAGAACTTCGTGTAGTGAAAGAAGTATTTGTATACAATAGCGATTTAAAAGCAGTTTTAAAGTCTACAAAGCTTTCAATGGATAAGAAAAAAGAGATTTTATCAGCCGCTTTTACAACCGTTAATCCATATGTACTGAATACACTATTGCTCTTGATTGATCGCCATCGTGAAGATGAGGTCATCGAAGTAGCGAACCAATTCTTTGAATTAGCGAATGAAGAGTCAGGAATTGCCGATGCTGATGTCTACAGCACGCGTGAGCTTACCGAAGCAGAACGCGAAGCAATCTCTGCAACGTTTGCTGCAAAGATTGGAAAGAAATCATTAAGAATTGAAAATATCGTGGATTCCGAATTGCTCGGCGGCATTAAGCTCCGAATCGGAAACCGTATATACGACGGGTCTTTGCGCGGAAAGCTAGACCGTTTAGAACGCAAATTATTAAGCTAAGATTCGTAGATAGGGGTGAAACTCATGAGCATCAAAGCTGAAGAAATTAGTGCCCTGATAAAACAGCAAATTGAAAACTATCAGGCTGAAATTCAAGTGAGTGATGTCGGTACAGTTATCTCCGTTGGTGACGGTATCGCACGTGTTCATGGCCTCGACAATGTCATGGCTGGAGAACTTGTTGAATTTTCAAACGGCGTTATGGGTATGGCTCAAAACCTTGAGGCAAATAACGTTGGTATTATCATTCTTGGACCTTTCACTGAAATTAAAGAAGGTGACGAGGTTCGTCGTACAGGACGCATCATGGAGGTTCCAGTAGGTGAGGAACTAATTGGTCGTGTTGTTAACTCTTTAGGACAACCAGTTGATGGTATGGGTCCGATCAATACTACAAAAACTCGCCCTGTTGAAGCAGTAGCTTCAGGCGTTATGGCTCGTAAATCCGTTCATGAGCCATTACAAACAGGTATTAAAGCGATTGACGCGCTTGTTCCAATCGGACGCGGTCAACGTGAGTTAATTATCGGAGACCGTCAAACAGGTAAAACATCTGTTGCAATTGATACAATCTTGAACCAAAAAGGTCAAGACATGATTTGTATCTACGTTGCTATCGGTCAAAAAGAATCAACCGTACGTGGTGCCGTTGAATCATTACGTAGATATGGAGCATTAGATTACACAATTGTTGTAACGGCTTCTGCTTCACAACCAGCTCCATTGTTATTCTTAGCTCCTTATGCGGGCGTTGCAATGGCTGAAGAATTTATGTATAACGGTAAGCACGTATTAATCGTATATGATGATTTATCCAAACAAGCGGCTGCATACCGTGAGCTTTCCCTATTACTTCGCCGTCCTCCAGGTCGTGAAGCATATCCAGGGGATGTATTCTACTTGCACTCCCGTTTATTAGAGCGTGCAGCGAAGTTGAACGACACATTAGGTGCAGGTTCAATCACAGCATTGCCATTTATCGAAACACAAGCAGGTGACGTTTCTGCTTATATCCCAACAAATGTTATTTCCATCACAGATGGACAAATTTTCTTACAATCTGACTTATTCTTCTCCGGAGTACGTCCAGCGATCAACGCAGGTCTTTCCGTTTCTCGTGTAGGAGGATCCGCGCAAATCAAGGCGATGAAGAAGGTAGCAGGTACATTACGTCTTGACCTTGCTTCTTACCGTGAATTAGAAGCATTTGCTCAATTCGGTTCTGACCTTGATAAAGCAACACAAGCGAAGCTTAACCGCGGTGCCCGCACCGTTGAAGTTCTAAAACAAGATCTTCACAAGCCGCTTTCTGTAGAAAAGCAAGTTGCAATCCTTTATGCATTAACACGCGGTTTCCTTGATGATATTCCATTAACGGATATCCGTCGTTTTGAATCTGAACTCCTTAATTGGTTAGACCACAACCGCAAAGACTTGTTAGACCATATTGTGAAGACGAAAGATCTTCCTTCTGATGACGATATGGCTGCTGCAATCAACGCCTTCAAAAAGACGTTCGCAGTTTCCGAATAAGTAGGGTCTGACAATATTTGATGGCGAAGGTGGTTGGGAAAAGGGAAACAGGCACTACAAAAGCGTGCCTGTCACCCTTTTCCCACCATTGTAGCCCCGAACAACATTCTTTGTAAGAGGGTGGTGAGAACCTATGGCATCATTACGCGATATAAAAAATAGTATTAATTCTACAAAAAAGATGAGTCAGATTACCAAAGCAATGGAGATGACTTCTGCAGCTAAATGGAATCGTGGAGTAGCGAATGCAAAAGCATTTGTTCCTTACATGGAAAAAATCCAGGAAGTTACCGCAGCTGTCGCAATGGGAAGCAATGGAGTCAATCATCCAATGCTGCAATCTCGTCCTGTTAAGAAAACGGGATATATTGTTATGACATCTGACCGTGGTCTTGCTGGCGCTTATAACAGTAATGTTATCCGTCGTGTATTCCAAACAATCCAATCACGTCACAAGTCGAAAGATGAGTATGCGATTATTGCAATCGGTCGTGTGGCCCGTGACTTTTTTGTTAAACGCGGAATCAATGTCACTCTTGATATTGTTGGTGTATCCGATCAGCCAAGCTTCGAAAGCGTTAAAGACATTACCAGTAGTACTGTAGGTATGTTCTCCGATGGAACCTTCGATGAACTTTACGTATATTACACTCATTATAAAAGTGCAATTACTCAAGAAGTAATCGAGAAAAAGCTGCTTCCACTAACGGATATCTCGGCTTCTACAAAACTTACATCGTATGAATTTGAGCCATCTGCAGAAGAAATTTTAGAAGTTCTCCTGCCTCAATATGCTGAGAGCTTAATTTATGGTGCTCTATTAGACAGTAAAGCGAGTGAGCATGCTGCTCGGATGACTGCGATGAGAAATGCTACTGATAATGCGAAAGAAATGATCAAAAATTATTCATTAATATACAATCGTGCCCGTCAAGCAGCGATTACACAAGAAATTGCGGAAATCGTCGGCGGTGCGGCGGCACTAGAATAGAACGAAAAGCGGAAGTGCCTTGACCAGGGGCGACAGGCATAAGACGAGCCGGCGAGAAGGTTGCTCTTTAACCTTCTTGACGGATTGGCTTATGACCCCGAGCCCCTAGGCGCTGGAGCTAGACAATAATTTTTGTCGGGGGAACACCCTTTCAAAAACCAACTTTTTTAAAAATGAACCCCACTTGGGGGCCTTATTAAGTCTTGCTGGGCGGGAATGAGTTCATCGTTCCCGACTACATTTCAGGACTATGACTAGTAAAGTGTGATTCACTAGATCCCTTTTTAAAAGGGATTTTGTGAAAAAGTAAGATAGGAGGGAAAATGATGAACAAAGGACGCGTTCTTCAGATTTTGGGTCCGGTTATTGACGTTAAGTTTGAAAACGGCCAATTACCTGAGATTTATAACGCTTTGCGAATTGAATACAAAGCGCAAAGTCAAACTGAAGTTGATATCAACTTAACCCTTGAAGTAGCCCTTCATTTAGGTGATGATACGGTTCGTACAATTGCAATGGCTTCCACTGATGGTGTAATGCGTGGAATGGACGTTCTTGATACAGGGGCTCCGATTTCTGTACCGGTTGGTAACGTAACTCTTGGCCGTGTATTTAACGTATTAGGTGAAGCAATTGACCTTAAAGAAGAAATTCCAGCGAGTGAACGCCGAGATTCGATTCACCGTGAAGCACCAACTTTTGAAAATCTTTCTACTGAGGTAGAAATTCTTGAAACGGGTATTAAAGTAGTAGACTTGCTTGCACCTTACATTAAGGGTGGTAAGATTGGTCTGTTCGGTGGTGCCGGTGTAGGTAAAACGGTTTTAATCCAGGAATTGATCAATAACATCGCACAAGAGCACAGCGGTATTTCTGTATTCGCTGGTGTTGGTGAGCGTACACGTGAAGGTAATGACCTTTATCATGAAATGACGGATTCAGGCGTTATCAAGCAAACAGCGATGGTATTCGGACAAATGAACGAGCCGCCAGGAGCACGTATGCGAGTTGCCTTGACTGGTTTGACGATGGCTGAATATTTCCGTGATGAGCAAGGACAAGACGTATTGTTATTCATCGATAACATTTTCCGTTTTACGCAAGCAGGTTCGGAAGTATCGGCGCTATTAGGCCGTATGCCTTCTGCGGTAGGTTACCAGCCAACTCTTGCTACTGAAATGGGTAAATTAGAAGAACGGATTACATCTACTAAAACAGGTTCTGTTACTTCAATCCAAGCGATTTACGTACCAGCCGATGACTATACGGATCCGGCTCCGGCTACTACTTTCGCTCACTTAGATGCAACGACTAACCTTGAGCGTAAGCTATCTGAAATGGGTATCTACCCTGCGGTGGATCCACTTGCTTCTACTTCTCGTGCATTGTCACCTGAAATCGTTGGGGAAGAACATTACAATGTAGCGCGCCAAGTACAATCAACTTTACAACGTTACCGTGAATTACAGGATATCATTGCGATCCTTGGTATGGATGAACTTTCTGATGATGATAAGTTAGTGGTACTTCGTGCACGTCGTGTCCAAAACTTCTTATCACAAAACTTCCACGTTGCTGAACAGTTTACTGGTCAGCCAGGATCTTATGTTCCAGTAAAAGATACGGTTCGTGGGTTCAAAGAGGTCCTTGAAGGTAAGTATGACCACCTTCCAGAAGACGCATTCCGCTTAGTTGGACGTATTGAAGACGCAGTGGAAAATGCAAAACGCATGGGTGTAGAGGCCTAAAGCCTGTCAGGAGGGTAAAAAATGAAGACGATAAAAGTCAGTGTTGTTACTCCCGATGGCCCGGTGTATGAGTCAGATGTGGAAATGGTTGTTACGAAGGCTCAAAGTGGTGAATTAGGTATTTTACCTGGACATATCCCAATGGTTGCTCCTTTGGCAATTGGCGTTGTGCGTCTCAAGAAGTCTGGAGCTAAACAAGACGATCTTGTTGCTGTCACTGGCGGTATTCTTGAGGTTCGTCCTGAAAAGGTAACGATTCTTGCTCAAGCCGCTGAAAAAGCAGAGGATATCGACGTGGAACGTGCACATAGAGCGAAAGAACGTGCCGAGCAGCGTATGAAAGATCAGAAGACGGAACACATCGATTTCCGTCGTGCCGAGCTTGCCCTGCAACGTGCCATCAACCGTTTATCGGTTACAGGAAAACAATAATAGTTATGATACAAACCCCTGCTGGTCTTTGGACTGGCGGGGGTTTTTTGTGTTTGGATTTGGTAGTAGTTGGAGTTTGGGCTATGGTCAACGGAGGAGGAGAAATGGTAGGTAGGAGGTTGGACGGCAAGTATTTGCTGGATTGAATGGATGGTAAGGGTTGAATTATGGATTTCAGAGGAAGAAAATGACGATGGCCAGTCTGACGACTGGCTTTTTCGGTGTTTGGTAGGGTGTGTGAATTTGTTAGGCAGGTAAACAAGGGGTTTAGGCAGGTGAAAGAAGGTTAGAGGCGGGTAAGAGGTTGAATTAGGCAGGTGGAGGGGGAGAAATGGCAGGTAGGAGGTTGGGCCGCTAGTTTTATAGCTGGTTTGAATGGATGGTGTGGGGGAACTTATGGATTTCAGAGGAAGAAGATGACGATGGCCAGTCTTACGACTGGCTTTTTCGTTGTTTGGTAGGGTGTGTGAATTTGTTAGGCAGGTAAACAATGGGTTTAGGCAGGTGAAAGAGGGTTAGAGGTAGGTAAGAGGTTGAATTAGGCAGGTAGAGGGGGAGAAATGGCAGGTAGGGGGTTTGGCTGCTAGTTTTATAGCTGGTTTGAATGGATGGTGAGGGGGATATTATGGATTTCAGAGGAAGAAAATGACGATGGCCAGTCTTACGACTGGCTTTTTCGGTGTTTGAAAGGTGTGGGAATTTGTTAGGCAGGTAAACAATGGGTCTATGCAGGTGAAAGAAGGTTGGAGGCAGATAAGAGGTTGAATTAGGCAGGTAGAGGAGGAGAAATGGCAGGGAGGAGGTTGGGCCGCTAGTTTTATAGCTGGTTTGAATGGATGGTGTGGGGAAATTATGGATTTCAGAGGAGGAAGATGACGATGGCCAGTCTTACGACTGGCTTTTTCGGTGTTTGTAAGGTGTGGGAATTTGTTAGGCAGGTAAACAATGGGTTTATGCAGGTGAAAAAAGGTAAGAGGCAGGTATGAGGTTGAATTAGGCAGGTGGAGGGAGTGAAATGGCGGGTAGGAGGTTGGGCGGCAAGTATCAAAGCTGATTTGAATGGAAGGTGAGGGAATTCGAAAGGGCAAGTGGGAAGAATATGACGATGGCCAGTCTTTCGACTGGCTTTTATAGGAAGTTAGTAGGATGTTCATTATATTTATTCCATTTTAATAGAAAGTTTTGAATGATTTGGGTAATCTTGAATATGATGGTGGTACAAGTAGATGTTTGTAAATTGATGTTTTGTAGGCTTGGTTACTAGTTAGTGTATTTTTTATGACAATTCTCACTGACATTTCCATTTTTTTGTTGTTAAATGTCGATATGGAGGGAAATCCCGGCTCTTGCGGGCCTATTACTAGGCACGTCATCTTCCGCTACGCTTCAGATCACGTGCACCTATGTACAGGGGTATCAATTCGCTTTTGCGTCATCTCTGAAGTGATTCCTGGGAGCCCTTTCTGCGAGATCACGCAACGCTCAGGGGGTGGGGCCTTTGTGTCTCAAAACCAGTTTTGTGGTAAAATTGAAAATTCTATTGCCATGTACTAACGCACATTGCGCTTCCGCTTTCGCGTCCGCTTGCAAAACTCCCCATGCCAAGACGTTTTTGTGAGCGAGCTCCCAAACGTTTGGCATGGGAAGTTTTGCGGCAATAGAATTTTCAATTTTTATTAAGGTGGTGTTGTCGACACAAGTTTGTAACAATGCTATAATGTTATCGGTTACAAGTTTCATTGTTAAGAAAATTTACAACATTGGAGGGGATGGACATGGAACTTTTGAATTTATATCAGAATAATTATCTGATTGTTTTCGTGTTCTTATGTCTAGGGGTGCTGCTGCCGTTGGTGGCTTTATTTTTAGGTAAATTTTTACGTCCTCATAAGCCGAGTGTCGAAAAATATACCACATATGAAAGCGGTATTGATCCATTTCACGATTCTCGTGTACAATTCAATGTCCGCTATTATATTTTTGCCCTTATGTTTGTTATTTTTGATGTAGAGACTGTATTTTTATATCCGTGGGCGGTTGCCTATGATAAGCTTGGAGTTTTTGCGTTAATTGAGATGTTGATTTTTGTCGTTATGCTATTAATAGGCTTAATCTACGCCTGGAAGAAGAAGGTGCTACGATGGACTTAAAACTAGATGACCTGACGCCACAGGAAATGAAAGAGTTAGAACGAAATGTATTTTTCGCGACGCTGGAGCAAATAAAGGCTTGGGCACGAAGTAATTCGTTGTGGCCAATGACTTTTGGTCTGGCTTGTTGTGCGATTGAGATGATGGGTACGGGTGGAGCCAACTATGACCTTGACCGGTTTGGGACCATTTTTCGAACATCACCAAGACAATCGGATTGTATGATTGTTTCTGGTACCGTTACCAAGAAGATGGCACCGATTGTACGCCGTTTGTATGATCAAATGCCAGAACCGAAATGGGTGATTGCGATGGGATCTTGCGCTACTGCGGGTGGTCCATATGTGAAATCATATTCGGTTGTAAAGGGTGTCGACCAGATTGTCCCTGTTGATGTTTATATTCCTGGGTGCCCGCCGAACCCGGCCGCATTAATTTATGGAATTAATAAATTAAAGGAAAAGATTCGCTATGAGGCGAAGACTGGGAAGAAGGTGATCTAACCGATGAGCGGGGAAAAGGATCTCGATCAATTAAAAAGGGAAGCGGCTGAGAAGGCGAAAGCGGCAGCATTAGCGAAGCGTCAAGCGAAGGCAGCCGGTACGGAATCACAGCAGGACAAACCTTCTGAACAAGGTTTAAGTCAGGAAGTGAAGCCAGCAGAACCAACTTCAACTCAGCCAGCGGGTACGCCTGCAGGAGCGGAGGATGGCGCAGACCTTGCAAAGAAAAAGGCAGCGGCAGCAGCGAAGGCAAAGGCGGCTGCACTGGCTAAGAAGAAGCGTGAAGGTATAGAGGAGGAAGCTGCACCATCTGATCCGGTTCAAGCAGAAGAGGCCCCTGCAGCGGAGGATGGCGCAGACCTTGCAAAGAAAAAGGCAGCGGCAGCAGCGAAGGCAAAGGCGGCTGCACTGGCTAAGAAGAAGCGCGAAGGTATAGAGGAGGAAGTTGTATCGTCTGATTCGGCTCAAGCAGAAGAGGCCCCTGCAGCGGAGGATGGCGACGACCTTGCCAAAAAGAAGGCAGCGGCGGTAGCGAAAGCAAAAGCGGCAGCAGCAGCAAAGCGAAAAGCGATGGAGTTAGCTGCGGGAAATGCACCAGCTGAAGAGACGTCAACACCAGATGCTGAAGCAGGAGCAGGGAATGACAGTGATGACCTCGCGAAGAAAAAGGCAGCGGCGGTGGCAAAAGCGAAGGCGGCGGCAGCGGCGAAGCGCAAGGCCATGGAGCTAGCCGGTGGAGAAGCATCAGTTGAAGAACCTGCTGGAGATGACGCAAAGGCAAAAGCGGCAGCGGCGGCCAAAGCCAAAGCAGCGGCGGCAGCGAAAGCAAAGGCAGCAGCAGCGGCAAAAGCGAAAGCAGCTGGAGGAGACGGAGCTGGCGCGAGTGACGATGAAAAAGCCAAAGCCAAAGCAGCAGCAGTAGCGAAAGCAAAGGCAGCAGCGGCAGCCAAGGCAAAAGCAGCTGGAAAAGGCGGCGACACAGCAGCAGCTGAAACTGCACCTGCGGAACCATCACCAAACCAGCATTTCTTAGATAAGTACAGGAAGGTTATTGAAGAAAACCTTGGATCTGATGTTTTAGAAGATTCTTATATTAATAAATTATCGAAGGACGTTCCAACACTTGTTGCGAAGAAAGATACATATTTCAAGGTAGCACAATTTTTAAAATACAATGAGCTCCTTGGATTCGATTATCTATCTGAGCTTCATGGAACAGATTTTGTAACACATATGGAAGTGTATGTGCACTTATTCTCATACAAAAATCGCCAATCAGTGGCATTAAAAGTGAAGATAGACCGCGATGAACCAACAATCGAGTCCTTGCAGCCAATTTGGGCAGGAGCGGACTGGCCTGAGTGCGAAACTTATGATTTACTAGGTATTAAGTTTACCGGACATCCAAATTTACATCGGATTATGCTTGGAGAAGATTGGGTTGGCTATCCACTGCGTAAAGATTATGAACCGTATGATGTGGAGGTGTAACCAATGATTAGAACTGAAGAAATGCTGCTTAACGTCGGTCCTCAGCATCCTAGTACACACGGAGTATTCCGGCTGGTTGTCAAGATCGATGGCGAAATCATCACGGAAGCAACACCGGTCATCGGCTATTTACACCGCGGAACGGAAAAATTGGCAGAGAGCCTGCAATATACACAAATCATCCCGTACACTGACCGGATGGACTATTTGTCCGCGATGACAAACAACTATGTCATCTGTCATGCTGTCGAAACGATGATGGGCATTCAAGTGCCGGAACGGGCCGACTTCCTCCGGGTAATGGCAATGGAATTAGGGCGTATCGCCAGCCACCTTGTTGCCTGGGGTACGTATATCCTTGACCTTGGTGCCACAAGTCCGTTCATCTATGCGTTCCGTGACCGTGAAATGATTATCAATATGCTAAACGAATTATCAGGTGCTCGTTTGACCTTCAACTATATGCGTGTCGGCGGGGTAAAGTGGGACGCTCCGGAAGGCTGGGTCGACAGTGTTAAGGAATTTGTTCCTTATTTACGCGAACAGCTGAAAGGTTACCACAACCTCGTATCTGGAAATGAAATCTTTTTAGACCGGGTAAAAGGGGTTGGCGTTTATTCAAAAGAAGACGCCATTAACTATTCACTCAGCGGTCCGAACCTTCGCAGTACCGGCGTGAAATGGGACCTCCGCAAAGATGAGCCGTACTCCATTTACGACCGTTTTGACTTTAATGTCGTGACACGTGACGAAGGGGATTGCTTGGCACGTTACCATGTCCGCCTAGAAGAGATTGAAGAATCCCTGAAAATCCTTGAGCAGGCCTGTGAACAGTTCCCTGCAGAAGGCGAAATTATGGCAAAGGTGCCAAAAATCATTAAAGCACCAAAAGGGGAAGCATTTGTTAGAATTGAATCTCCACGTGGAGAGATTGGCTGCTATATCTCAAGTGACGGTAAAAAAGAGCCGTACCGCTTGAAGTTTAGAAGACCTTCATTTTATAATCTGCAGATTCTCCCGAAATTATTAGTAGGCGAAAACATTGCAAACTTGATTGCGATTTTAGGGGCAGTTGACATTGTCCTCGGGGAGGTGGACGGCTAATGGTAGAAGAGTTGCTCCAGTCAAGTCCAGGCTTGATGAACTTTGGTATCTTCTTTTTACTCGCAGTTGTCTTACTATTGGTAGTCTTAGGTTTCGTAACATATGCGATATTAGCAGAACGTAAGGTTTTAGGATACATGCAGGCCCGTCACGGCCCTAACCAGCTCGGCGGTAAGTGGGGATTATTGCAAACCGTAGCCGACGTTCTGAAACTCTTAATAAAGGAAGACATTATTCCAAAGGCAGCCGACAGGCCGTTATTTATCATCGCGCCAATCATTGCCTTCACACCGGCCTTCATGGTGCTCGCGACCATTCCGTTTACGGACAAATTCCAATTCGCGGATATCGGGGTTGGCCTGCTCTATTATATTGCTGTTTCCGGAATGACCGTATTTGGTATGGTACTCGGCGGCTGGGCGTCCAACAATAAATATGCGCTCCTAGGAGGAATGCGTGCGGGTGCACAAATGATCTCCTATGAAATACCGCTCGTTATGTCCGTGCTGGGAGTTATCCTATTAACCGGAAGCTTGAACTTGTCAGATATCGTTGCACAACAGGGAGAAACAGCTTGGTTCATTCTCTTGCAGCCAGTAGCGTTCATCGTGTTTTTCATCGCATCCATTGCGGAATTAAACCGGACGCCATTTGACCTGCCAGAATCAGAGAATGAATTGGTTGCCGGATACTTTGTTGAGTACTCTGGATTCCGTTGGGCATTCTTTATGCTTACAGAATATGTTTATATGTTTGCGATGTCATCCTTAATTACTGTCATATTCTTAGGCGGATGGCTGCCACCATTTGAATTCTTAGGATTTATCCCTGGAGCAGTATGGTTCGCACTTAAATTTTGTACTGTTGTCTTTGTTTACATGTGGTTACGGGCAACACTTCCACGTTTCCGAATCGACCGATTAATGGAATTCGCTTGGAAGGTACTATTCCCAGTTGCACTGGCAAACATCTTCTTAACAGCATTAATCAAAACATTATTTTTTTAAGGCTTCTTGAAAAAAGAACCTAGTGGGGCAATCGCGATAAGCACAGTCCTTAAAAGGGTTTATCATACGAATGTAGTTTGTATTTTTAAAATGAAAAAGGGGTGAAAAACGTGCTTGGATTTACAAAAGGCTTGAAATATACCCTAAAACAGCTGACGAAAGAAAAGGTAACCTATAATTATCCAGATGAGCCGCTTCCGCTTCCGGACCGTTTCCGTGGAATTCAAAAGTTCTATCCGGAAAAGTGTATCGTGTGTAATCAGTGCATGAACATTTGCCCGACGGAATGTATTAATCTAACGGGGAAAAAACATCCGGATCCAACGAAAAAGGGGAAAATCATCGATACCTACGATATCAATTTCGAGATTTGTATCCTTTGTGATTTGTGTACAGAGGTTTGTCCAACGGAAGCGATTGTCATGACCAATAACTTTGAGTTAGCGTCATACAGCCGTGATATGTTATTTAAAAACCTTGAATGGTTAGATGAGAACGACGAAAACGTACGGCAGGTGAATAAACCATGACACTTTCAGGCGAGTTTATCGCATTTATGGGCCTCGCCCTTGTCGCTATCATTGGCGGCGTCCTGTTATTGAACCTTACCAAAGTCGTGCATATGGTAGTTGCCCTCATCTTCACATTCGTTGCCATTGCCGGGATTTACGTGGTACTGTCAGCAGAATTTGTTGCTGCGGTGCAAGTATTGATTTATTCCGGTGCAATTACCATTATCATGCTGTTTGGGATTATGTTAACGAAGCATGATGATAATGAGGAAACAACCACAGGCAAATGGAGAAAGGTGTTTATTTTTCTAGGCGTAGTGGGCTTTGCGGCAGCAGTATACATTGGGATTTATGATTTCAATGTCGTACAGGTTCCAACAGACCTCCATGTCGACAATACAATGAAAATTGGGGAAGCCCTGTATTCTAAATGGGTGATTCCGTTTGAAGCAACATCGGTTTTACTATTAGTGGCACTTGTCGGATCGATTGTTCTGGCAAAGAAAGAAGAGAAGGAGGGTGACAAGGAATGAGTTCAGTTCCTGCTTCAGCCTTCCTGGCACTCGCACTGATTTTATTCTGTATCGGATTGTACGGGGCACTGACAAAGAGAAACACTGTTATCGTCCTCATCTCAATCGAACTTATGCTGAATGCCGTCAACATTAACCTGGTAACCTTCAGCAAATACGGAGTGGCACCATCCATTACCGGACAAATCTTCGCGTTGTTCATGATCAGCGTAGCCGCTGCAGAAGCAGCAGTAGGTCTGGCAATCTTAATTGCCCTGTACCGCAACCGCAAAACCGTCAACATCGACGAAATGGATACAATGAAAAATTAATTTGTAGTGGATATATTTTTTTTAGTAATGCGGTGCCTGTCACCGCAAAAAGACACTGTCCATTCCAGGTGGACAAATTGGTAATTAATGGTGTGTGCCTTTGTTGGTCAGTTAGTGTCCGCCTCAGGTGGACAGTGTCCACGCCGGTGAATTTTATTGAAAAAATTCACCCTGGGTGACAGGCACCATATTTGGGCACCATAGTTGCACCATTTTTAAAAAAGGGGATTGTGATGATGATGGAAAATGCATGGATCATACCGCTTTTCCCGCTATTATCGTTTTTGATTCTTCTTCTATTTGGTAAGCGTCTCCGGGATGCGAGTGCGTATGTGGGTATTCTCGCAACGCTGGCCGCGCTTGTGTATTCGTTGTTGGTGTTGTTCGAGCGTTTTACGCAACCAACGTTTAAAACTTCAACGGAGTGGCTCAGGATAGGAGATATTTCTTTAACAGCGGGCTTTGAAGTGAATCAATTGAATGCATTAATGCTTGTGATTGTCTCGCTCGTCAGCTTCCTTGTTCATACATATTCAAAGGGATATATGCATGGGGATGAGCGGTTTCCAGTATTCTATGCCTATTTAGGACTATTTACATTTGCAATGCTTGGCTTGGTCATCTCGCCAAACCTGCTGCAAACGTACATTTTCTGGGAGCTTGTCGGAGTCGGTTCCTTCCTCTTAATCGGATTCTATTTCAACAAAGAAGAAGCGAAGGCTGCGGCAAAAAAAGCGTTCATTATGACTCGTATCGGGGACGTTGGTCTCTTGATCGGGATGATTTTATTATTTTGGGAAACAAAAAGCTTTGAATACAGTGAAATTTTCCGTGCTGTTGAGGCCGGTGCTGTATCAACGACGATGATTACCTTAACAGCGATCTTAATCTTTATCGGAGCTGTTGGTAAATCAGGTCAGTTCCCGCTTCACACCTGGTTACCGGACGCAATGGAAGGTCCGACACCTGTTTCTGCGTTAATCCACGCGGCAACAATGGTTGCAGCCGGTGTATACCTGGTTGCTGCACTATTCCCGCTGTTTGCAGCGAGTGAAACAGCACTGTTAACGATTGCCGTCATCGGTGCGTTTACGGCAATTTTTGCAGCCAGCATCGGTCTTGTTCAAACCGATATTAAACGCGTTCTAGCATACTCGACTGTCAGCCAGCTCGGCTACATGATGTTAGCATTAGGCTCTGCTGGATATGTTGCCGGTGTTTTCCACCTAATGACACATGCTTTCTTCAAAGCATTGCTGTTCTTAGCAGCCGGAAGTGTGATTCACGCCGTACACACACAGAATATCGAAGAAATGGGCGGACTTTGGAAAAAGCTAAAGTTTACCGCACCGCTATTCTTAATCGGAACACTTGCCATCAGCGGTGTACCATTATTCTCGGGGTTCTTCAGTAAAGATGAAATTTTAATCGCAGCCTGGGAAGGCGGACATCCAATTCTGTTCTTACTGGCGCTGGCGGCGGCATTTATGACCGCGTTTTATATGTTCCGCTTATTCTTCATGGTATTTACCGGAGAAGCGCGGAGCCCAATGAAAAATGTTCACGAATCACCATCGGTTATGACGTTCCCAATGATCGTTCTTGGCGTCCTCGCCATCATCGCTGGTTACGTGCAAACACCATTCAACCACAACCTGGGTGCATGGCTTGTGGATGGAAATGAAGCACTTGGACATAGCCATATCGCAGGTCCAATGTGGATTATGATTGCAGCAACGGTTGTATCCTTAGCAGGTATCTACCTTGCTTACCTGATTTACTATAAGCGTTCCATCGCACGCAACTGGCTTTCTGGCAGCGGCGATACGCTTCACAGCATTTTGCTGAACAAATATTACATTGACGAATTCTATCAAATGTCGGTAGTGGCCATCACAAAAGGAATCAGTTATTTCTTACGCTTTATTGATGTTTTCCTTGTCGAGGGAATCATGAAGGGCGTAGCAGGGATTGTTCAAGGCCTTGGAGCGGCTGGATCGAAGATGCAAAGCGGTCAAATCCAAACCTATGCAGCCGTTGCTTTTGTTGGTCTGGCATTACTAGCGGTCATCTTTGTGTTAACAGGGGGGTACTTATAAATGGATCTTTCTTTCGTTCTATCAATATTAGTATTCTCCCCGTTACTTGGAATCATCGTTTTGGCCCTGCTGCCGAAAACGCAGGAAAAACTGATTAAAATCGTTGGCTTCTTAGCCACACTGCCAGCACTGGGAATTGCCATGGGCTTATATCTCCACTATCTAGCAGGTAAAGCGTTAAGTGACTTTAATGTAGCAAAAGAATGGATTACCTTCGGCGGCCTGCAGGGGACTGAGGCTGGCTATTGGCAAGTAAACTATGAGCTTGGCGTCAGCGGCTTAACCATGCTGTTAGTCGTCCTGACAGCCGTAGTGGCAACACTTGCAGCGATTGCCTCCATTTATATTAAACACGAATGGAAAGGCTACTTCATGCTGTTCCTGTTGCTAGAAATCGGAATGCTCGGAGTATTCACCGCTGAAAACTTAGTTCTATTTTTCTTATTCTTTGAAATTACTTTAATCCCAACCTTCTTCCTAATCGGAAAATGGGGTTATTTTGAAAAAGAAAAAGCTGCTTACAGCTTCTTAATCTACAACGGTTTAGGCTCAGCTGTACTGTTAATCGTGATTATGATTCTGTTTGCAAAAACGGGAACAACCAATATCGAAATCTTGACACAAATTATGAACGATCCGAATATCCCGCTTTCGGGAGACTTAAAACTTGGTCTATTCATTGCGCTTCTGATTGCCTTTGGCGTAAAATTACCAATCTTCCCGTTACACAGCTGGATGCTTCGCGTTCACGTACAAGCACCGCCATCAGTTGTTATGATTCACTCTGGTATTCTATTGAAAATCGGTGCGTACGGATTAATTCGTTTTGGAATGGGAATTTTTCCGGAGCAGTTTGAAACCCTAGCGGTATTAATCGCCATCCTTGGGGTCGTAAACCTCCTCTACGGAGCGTTCCTGGCGTTCATTCAAACCGACTTTAAAATGGTTTTGGCCTACTCCTCGATTTCTCACATGGGAATCGTATTAATCGGGTTAGCTGCCATGAACGAGGCAGGCGTGCAGGGAGCAATTTTCCAAGTGGTTTCACACGGATTAATCTCAGCGCTGTTGTTCTTCCTAGTGGGTGCCTTCTATGAGCGCACCGATACTTCACTCATGGAGAACCTTGGCGGAATGGCAAAGGGAATGCCAATTGCCTCCGGCTTCTTGCTGGCAGGCGCGATGGCTTCGCTTGGATTGCCGGGATTGTCCGGATTCGTCAGTGAATTTATGGCATTCTTAGGATTATTCGAAGAAATGCCTTGGATCGCTGCGGTCGGCTGCATCGGGATTATCATGACTGCCGTCTATTTATTACGTGCCGTACTCGGCATTACCTATGGTCAATCACACCGAGAGTTTACAGGAATCGTTGATTTAAAGGGCGTTGAATTCGTACCGGTTCTAGTCCTGATTGGCTTAATACTCTTAATTGGAGTAGTACCAAGCGTTCTAAGCTCACCGCTTCAAGCCACACTTGAAACGATTATGCTAGGGTTAGGAGGGTGATGAAGGATGAGTCTTGAGGAATTAACATCATACAATTGGGGCATCATGACACCAGAGTTCATCATCGTTGGTGTTGCAGCGCTTCTTACATTAATCGATTTATTTATGCCGAAAAAACAAGACCGCCGCATCCTTGGCTGGGTGGCGATTGCCGCGATTTTCGCCGCAATGGCTTCCCTTGCTGGGCTGGTAGGTGCAGCGCCTGAATCCATTTTAGACGACACGTTCCGTCTTGATTCTTTTGGAAAAGCATTCAAATTCCTGCTTCTTGCAGGTGCGGCACTTGTACTCTTTTTAGCTGTCTCCTATAAGGGAGATGAGGGTCTGGAAGAGTACAAAGGAGAATTTTATTATCTATTCCTAACCGGATTACTCGGCGGAATGATTATGACTTCAAGCGGAGATTTAATCACATTATTTATTGGTCTTGAGTTGTTATCCATTTCTTCTTATATTTTAGCGGGTATTAAGAAGCGCAATTTGAAATCAAACGAGTCGGCGATGAAATACGTCATCAATGGTTCAATAGCCACTGCGATTACGATGTTCGGAATGAGTTATGTATACGGCTTAACGGGAACAACAAATTTAATCGCCATTGCTGGTGCACTCCAGGGCTTAGCAGACCCGCAGCATGCGTATTTGCTCGGACTGGCGTTCTTAATGATCTTCGTTGGATTGGCCTTTAAACTCGCGGCTGCTCCGTTCCATATGTGGGCACCAGATGTTTATCAAGGGGCACCAACGCCGGTTACAGCATTCCTAAGCGTTGTTTCAAAAACAGCAGGCTTTGTGATTGTGGCGCGGATTTTGATTTCTGTGTTCGGTGTAGCAGCTACAGAAGGTCCAGGCTCGATGCCAATTCTTTATAATATGCAGGACTATATCGCGGTCGTTGCCGGTGCAACAATGATTATCGGAAACGTGGTCGCACTAAGACAAAGCAATATTAAAAGAATGTTTGCCTACTCAAGTATTGCCCATGCGGGTTACGTTCTTGTGGCGTTCACGTCATTGAGTTCGAACTTCTTTTATACGGTTTGGTTCTATTTATTAGCTTACTTATTCATGAACCTAGGGGCTTTTGCCATCATTCAGTTGGTGGAGGAGAAGACAGGTTCGACACGGATCGCTGATTTTGCAGGCTTGTATCGCCGCTCACCGGTTCTTGCGGTTGCAATGGGGATCTTGTTGGTTGCACTAGCAGGCTTCCCAGGAACAGCAGGCTTCATTGGAAAGATGAACATTTTTATTGGTGCCTTTATGGTCCAGGAGCCGCATTATGTATTGGCGTCCGTTATGATTGCCACAACAGTAGTGTCGTACATCTATTACTTCGGCATCATGACACAAATGTTCTTCCGCCCAGCAGCGGACGACAGCAAGTTTCCAAAGATTCCAGTTGGAATCGTGGTTGTTCTCATCGTCACCGTCGCAGCGTCGATACTGTTTGGAATTTTCCCAGACATTGCCGTCGACTTCGTGAACGAAAACTTCAACCAATTTGCAGACTTTTTACAATAGGGAGAATCACCGGCCGGCAACTTTGGGGGAAGGACCCGGCCATGGTCAAAACCATTGGGGCTAAATATAAAAAGAAGAGGCAGGGGGCCTCTTCTTAACAAAAAGTAACGGTCCTTCGGAGGGACCGTTACTTTTTGTTTTATTGCAAAGGATCCGGGACTTTTCTTTTTTCCTGCAGATCTTCCTTCGAATCACTATTCTTCATTTCATTGCCAAGCTGCTTTAGTTCGCTCCAATCCTGTGCCATCGAACTATTGTTTGCTGCCGCTAAGGAATTCATGTCATCCATATCATTAGACATTCTATTCTTGACCAGAACTAATATTTTTCCTTCTTTAACAGAGTTCCCGTAGTATTCAGCCTCATCGTCAGGAATACCGATACCAATTAAGGCACCTGTTAAGCCTCCTAGACCTGCACCCGCTATGGCTCCGATTAAACTTGAAGCAATCGGGCCAGCGGCGATGATTGGGCCGGCTCCAGGGATTGCCAGAGCACCTACTCCTACAAGTAAACCTGTCAGGCCGCCAAGTGTTCCACCTGCCAATGCACCTGTCGCAGCACTTTCTTCCGCTACCGTACCGGTTTGATCGGCAATATGATTCACATTTTTGAGATCTTGTCCCACGACACAGATATCCTGCTTGTTGTATCCTTGTTTAACAAGATCTTCAATGGCTAAAATCGCTTCCTGTTCTGTTTCATAAACACCTACTACCGTCCTTTCAACCTTGTTCAATTTGAACTCCTCCTCTATTATTTGTTTCGAAAGATTCATAGTTTATCGGTAACTATCTTGATGATTCATCCTTTATTTTCCCAACTTCTTCTTTAACTTTACCTTTAGCTTGATCGACTTTACCTTCGGTTTCTGTTGAACGGTCATCCGTCAGTTTACCCCATTGCTCTTTTGCCTTTCCTTTAATGGTATCTACATATCCATTCACTTTATCTTTATTCATTTTGTTCAGCCTCCTTGTTTTTATATTTACTGTAGTCTTCTTCTTACTTAGCGTTATTGGTTAGAACCATCACCAATACCGCTATCCTCAACTTTTTTCTCTACATCTTTCTTTGCTTGTTTTAATTCTTCTTCTACTTTATTGACTGCATCTTCGGCAGTTTGCTTCGTGTCTTTATCTACTGAGTCTTTCAGTTGTCCATCACTGACCCCATTATCCTGGTCAACCCCATCACCGCATCCCGTTAATACAGCAAGCGTAAGAGAAACAGCCAATCCACCAACTAGTAAACTTTTCTTCATACTAACAGCTCCTTCGTCGTGTTTTGTTCTGCTCTTTTTATATTCCCATTTAGAAAAATCTGAAACTTTTTTTAGTAAAAAAGTGTGGCTATACCGTTTTCTTTCTATTAAATAGCTTTTTTAAAAAAATTTAAGTTGCTAGAAAATGAACATTTTTTGTTTAGCTTACTTACTTAAAGGGTAAAAGCATAGTAGACAAATTAAAGGAGGAAATAACAATGAATAAAACGTGGAAAAAGAAATTAATGATGACAGGTATGATTTTTGGATTAACACTTGGTGCGCTGACAGGCTGTGGAGACGGAGTGGATCAGGATAATGGCGTCACGGATGGAGAACAAAAGGATGAGTTAGAGAATAAAAATCCAGAAACAGACTAAATTTGAATTTGGGACCTTATCTAGTAAAAAGTAGAAAAGGAGATAGGTAGAATGAATCTAAACTCGATGATGACAGGATGGACTTCATACTTTTATCAGCTTCCCAACCTATTATTTGCCCTTTTAGTCTTATTGGTTGGCTGGCTGATTGCCAAAAGCATAGGAAAAAGTGTGGAAGCCCTTTTAAGAAAAACAAGATTTGACGATAAGTTGTTTGCAAACATAGGGACAAGGAAATATTCTTCGGAAGTTATTATTGGAAAAATTGTGTATTATATCTTACTGGTAGTAGTGTGGATTATCTTTTTTAATATGCTTAACTTAAGTCTTATTGCCACGCCGCTTGTACAAATGCTCACGATGATTACAGCAGCGATTCCAAACGTTTTAAAAGCTGCACTGATTTTACTTTTAGCCTGGGGTATTGCGTCGCTGCTTCGTATGTTATTTAAAAAGGGTGCGGCTCTGCTGCATTTAGAACGCCGATTCGTTCAATGGAAAATCGCCATCAGTCAAAGTGAAGCGGTAAATAAGGTTAACAGTATCGCAAATGCAATTTTCTATTTTGTCCTTCTACTATTCTTGCCTGGAGTATTAGGAGCCTTGCAGATCGAAGGAGTCTCAGAACCATTTGCTGATACGCTTTCAACCTTACTGGCCTTTATACCTAAGCTATTTGCCGCGGCCCTGATTGTGTTTGTCGGCTGGTTAATTGCGAAAATAGTCCGAGATATTTTAACAAACTTCTTAAGCAGTATTGGGACTGAAAAGCTTGGCCAGCGTTTGGGAATCGTAAAAACGACGGATACGACAAGTCTTTCCAGTATTATCGGAAACATCGCGTTTATTTTAATCTTAATCCCAACCATCATTACAGCCTTAGAAAAGCTTGAATTAAAGGGCATTTCGGATCCAGCTATTGCTATGCTTCAAGATGTTGTATCGGTGATCCCGAACATTGCTGTGGCCGTAATTCTTATTTTAATCGGGATATGGCTTGGAAAATGGGTGGAGAAAGTCGTTGCACAAATGCTGTGGCGATTAAAGGTTGATAGTGTCTTTACCCACATGGGTGTCGGCTCACTTAAGCCTGAGCAATCAACCTATACACTCTCTCAAATCATTGGATTGATAGCAAAAATTGTCGTCATTTTATTATTTACTGTCGAAGCATTACAAATTGTCCAATTGGAGTTCCTTGTCGTCTTAGGAACAGCTGTGATTTCGTACTTACCGATGTTGTTTGCTGCCCTTATTATCTTAGGGATTGGTTTATACTTAGGAAACTTAGTAGAACGTATACTGCAAAATATTCTTAAAAACAGCTATTCTAGAACGCTCGCGGCGGTTGCGAAATATGCCATTTTCTCGATTACCATCTTTATGGCACTAGACCAACTAGGTGTTGCGCACTCCATCGTCAATGCGGCATTTATTCTCCTATTAGGCGGATTGGCATTAGCGTTTGGGCTTGCATTCGGCCTTGGAGGAAAAGATTTTGCTTCTAAATATCTGCGTAAACTAGACGATAAAATCGATAACAAAATAATAGAATAAGAGATTCGTTGAGGCTAAACGAACAGATAACAATCCGGATCTACATGATTTCGGATTGTTATTTTTATAGACTGTTCTCTTATTGATAGTTGTTAAAATCCTAAAACCGATTTTAACGTGGAAATAAGTATTTTAGCGCTTTAGAACTAAGTTTGCAGGCTCTTTTCTAATTGAATTTTTTTCAAAAAAGCAACAAGTCTCAAGAAAAGAGCCTTTTTATAAGAAGGGAGGAAGGCTTATCAATGACCATTGTAAATCTATTCTTGATTGCCCTTTTAATTGCACTCACGGGATTTTTTGTAGCAGTAGAATTTGCAATTGTGAAAGTACGTCCTTCAAGAATTGATCAATTGATCGCGGAAGGGAAAAAGGGTGGTGTTGCTGCTAAAAAAGTGGTAACTCACTTAGATGAATACTTATCGGCCTGCCAGCTTGGGATAACGGTTACGGCACTCGGCCTCGGGTGGCTGGGAGAACCCACCGTGGAAAAACTAATCCATCCCTTGTTTGCGGCATTAAATATCAATGAATCGATTTCACATCTAATATCTTTTATTATTGCCTTTGCCTCCGTTACGTTTTTACATGTCGTAGTCGGGGAGTTGGCGCCGAAAACGGTTGCCATTCTTAAAGCCGAGGAGGTGGCACTTTTGTTCTCTGGACCCATTATCGGGTTTACGAAAGTGATGCGGCCATTTATTTGGGCGCTAAACGGCTCTGCCAGGCTGCTGGTCGGTTTGGTTGGCTTAAAGCCGGAATCCGAACATGAAGCAGCTCATTCTGAAGAAGAGCTTCGATTGCTTTTGGCGGAAAGCTTTGAGAAGGGAGAAATCAATCAAAATGAATTAACCTATGTCAACAATATTTTTGAATTTGATGAGAGGATCGCAAAGGAAATCATGGTCCCGCGGAATGAGATAAGCACGATTGGCATTCACGATACTATGGATGAGGTGATGGATAGAGTAAGATCAGAAAATTATTCCCGATATCCGATCATTGAGGGTGATAAAGACAACATTATTGGCGTACTAAACGTCAAAGCGATACTAACGTTAAAAGTAATGGATAATGAAGCTGTGAGTCTAAAACCTTTCATTAAACCTGTGATGAAAGCCATTGAAACCATCCCGATCCATGACCTATTGGTGAGAATGCAAAGAGAACGCACTCAAATGGCTATCCTTGTTGATGAGTACGGTGGTACATCAGGATTAGTGACAGTGGAAGATATCATTGAGGAAATCGTTGGTGAAGTCAGAGATGAATTTGATGCCGATGAAGTGGCAGAGATTCAAAAGGTAAAGGAAAACCATTATTTATTGGATGGTAAAGTATTGATTGAGGATGTTAACAGTTTACTCGGAACAAACATAACCGATGAAAGAATGGATACAATCGGCGGCTGGTTTCTAACACAAAACTTTGACGTTGATATTGGGACCGAAGCCAAATACGATGGATATTTGTTCAAGGTCCGTGAGGCTGTTGGTCACCATATTTTGTATCTAGAGGTTAAAAAAATTGCCAGCTAAAGCAACATAAGAAGGCACACGTCATTTTATATAACGTGTGCCTTCTTATGTCTGGGTGATACACTATATCATGATGAGTGGTGCTCACTGACCGGCGTATGCTGGGTATTCTTCAGTTTTTCCTCCATGATTTTAATGTCCTTTTTTAATAGCTCGGATATGACATTTTTATCTCCGAAAATCAGGATCTGATCGCCTTCGTGTATTTTTGTGTGATAGATATTTTTTCTAAGTTTTAATTCGCCTCTTTGGATAAACAATACAACAAACTCTAACTTGTCATAATCATGAATCACTTCACTGATTTGTTTTTCAAAGAGAGTGGATTCTTTATAGATATGAAGATTGAGCAGCTGATCTTGTTTTTCGGACATAAAGATATCTCTTATTGGCAGTTCATCAAGTTCAATATTCTCTTTCATATCTTGCTTAAATAACTTGGATATCTTGGTTTGCACACTCTTCAACTTTAAAAGTGCAAAGACAAGTAGAACACCGCCTGCAATAAATAAAATTTCCTTCGTCCGAAGATCATCTGATAGTATCGTACTAATCGATGAAATGATAACCGCAAGGGAGAAGGCCCCGAAAAGGATTAGAAAAGTGGCTAGTTTCCTGCGAATCGGGTGACCCAAAATCAGCTCCGACTCCCCAGTTGTAAAACCTGTACCTGTCATCAACGAAATGACCTGAAATCGTGAAACCTCCAATTTGAGATCCGTCAGCCGAAAAAGAATCACAAAAACTTCGATGACTGTTGTAATGATGATGAAATAGATGAGCAGAAACAATAGATTCATACCTTCACCTCTGAATCAAAAAATGGGCTGAGGCTGCAAGCTGCCCCAACCTTTTTAACAATGCATTTTCTCCTAAGTGACACACTCTACGTTAAATACCCGATATCCGTTGTTTTAAAACTTAAACTCAAAAGAAATTTAGATTACGAGTATTTCAAAAGTATTAAACAGAGAAAAAGAAGTTTTAGAAATGAGATTTGGTGGTACTACATAAGCAAGGGTTAGAAGTTAACCCGCATGAGAAAGTCAAAGGTACGAATCTGACTGAAGACAAAAAAATCTAAAGGAGGACGTAGAAATGGCTAAAGATAACGAAACAATGAGCAGGGAAGAAGCTGGACGCAAGGGTGGAGAAGCAACCTCAAATAACCATGATAAGGAATTTTATCAAGAAATTGGCCGCAAAGGCGGAGAGGCTACTTCAGAAAACCACGATAAAGATTTCTATGAAGAAATTGGCCGTAAGGGTGGAGAGGCAACCGCCGAGAACCATGATAGAGAGTTCTATGAAGAGATTGGCCGCAAAGGCGGAGAGGCAACCGCCGAGAACCACGATAGAGAGTTCTACGAAGAGATTGGCCGCAAAGGCGGAGAGGCAACCTCAGAAAACCACGATAAAGAGTTCTATCAAGAAATTGGCCAAAAAGGTGGAGAATCGCGGAGTAAGCAGCGTGATAACGACTAAGCCAATTGAAATGGGAATGACCGATTACGGGAATCAAAAAGAAGCTTGTGCACAATTGTACAAGCTTCTTTTCTTGAAACGATTTAAAGGAGGCCTTGATATGAAACGAGTTCTATCAATGAAAGGACTTTTAACACTTTTAGGAATGGGAGTATCAGTTGCAAAGTGGTTAGCCTCTGAATCCAATAGAATGAAAGTGAAAAATATACTCGGAAAATTGAACATTACACCTTCACTCAATAAGAAGTAAACAATGCCTAATAGGAAATCAAAAAGACGTGCATGCTCTGCATGTCTTTTTGTGAACCTGCTTTTTTTGCAAATCTATAAAAATGTGGGATTAGCTTCATTAAGGAAAGGGTATTTATTCATAAAGGGGTTTTGAAGATTGGAGGTGAGGAATATGCTGCAAGCGAAGGCATTTCGATTGGGTTACGGTCTTTTGCTTATTTTTTTAATTATTTTTATCGCAATGAAAATTGATTTTATTTTCCGGCCTGTCTTTTTACTTGTCCAAACACTCTTTTTTCCCTTCTTGTGCGCTGGGGTGCTCTATTACTTATTTCGCCCACTGGTGAATTATCTTCAGTTGAAAAATATTCCAAGAACGCTATCTATCCTGTTGATCTATTTACTTTTCGGTCTCTTAATCTCATTAGTAATCTACCTTGGCGGACCACTTCTGAAAGAGCAAATGAAGAGTTTCGTTGATAGCACACCTCAACTTATTGAGGCCGTATCAGACAAATTAACGGATTTGGAACAGAGTAAATGGATCAATCATTTACAGGAAACTGACAGTGTTGATTTAGAAAAGGTTTCCGAAGCAATTACAAAGTCGGTTTCTTCAAGTCTCTCAACAATTGGAACCAATGTAATGAATATTATCGGGGTACTTGCAGGTATTGTCACGGTCTTTGCGACTGTTCCTTTTATTCTCTATTACATGTTAAAAGAAGGTGAAAAGGCGCCACAGCATATTCTTCGTTTTTTGCCAGCCAAGCAGCAGAAAAATGGACGAAAGATTTTAGCAGATTTAGATGAAGCGCTCAGCTCTTATATCCAGGGTCAAATTCTTGTTAGTTTTTGTATCGGTGTCATGCTTTTTATCGGTTATTTGCTTATAGACCTTGACTACTCCCTTCTTCTCGCGATTTTTGCAATGTTTACGAATGTCATCCCGTTTATCGGTCCGATTCTTGCAATAATTCCTGGATTGATTATTGCGTCTATCGATTCACCGATGATGGTGGTAAAAGTCCTCATCGTTATGGTTTTCGTCCAACAGATTGAAGGACACATTATTTCACCTCAGGTGATGGGGAAAAAGTTAGAGATCCATCCGCTTACGATTATATCGCTGCTGCTTGCAGCAGGACGGATAGGAGGGGTTCTTGGGTTAATCATAGCGGTTCCTGTGTATGCAGTTATAAAGGTAATTGCCCATCACACCTATCGGTTATGGAAGCTGAGAAAAGAGAAATCAATAGAAGAAAAAATCATTAAGGGGGAAAACAACGATGAACCAAAGTCATACAATGATGCCATTTTTTAACTGGATGTGGATACAAAGTTTCAAGTTTATACATGAACGGGTAAATAAAAGGAAAGAAGTAAGGGAGGTAAAATAAATGCTGTCAAAAGAAGAACTGATTTATTTTGAGAAAAGATTATTACAAATGAAAGAAGAAACCACTCAAATAATTGAAGCCAATCAGCCTTTATCGTTCGAGGATGACGGAGAATTAACAAGCTATGATAATCATTTTGCAGATACAGCCACACAATTAGAAGAACGGGAAAAACAAAAAGTTTTGCTCCAAACAGCAAACAATCTCCTCGAAGAAGTAAATGAGGCATTGGAACGGATTAAAACAGGAACTTATGGTGTTTGTGTCGACACAGGAGAAACCATTTCCTTTGAAAGGCTTAAAGCCCTGCCGTATGCCAAACGAACGGTAGAAGCGCAAAAAGAGCACGAGACAGAGAAAACAGTTAGCCTTCCGGAGGATCAGTCATTTTTAACCCCGGAAGAAGATGTAAGAGGAGATAAGCGGATTCAGACCGTGGATGAACTGATAAACGTTCATGGAAACTCGTCGTCATAACGTAACAAAAAATGTCTTCTTTTCGGTGAAAGGAAGACATTTTTATGGTGCTGGTCATAAAAAAAACGGCTGGGGTACTAGACCCCAACACCGCCTCTATTGTTGGATTTTCTCGTTATAAAATTGAACAGCATATTGTGCTCCTTCGCTCACCATATCGTTATCGGGGAAATCCTTTGGGTGCGGATTTCCGCCCTTTTCGATTGGAAGCTGTTCTGCTTTTTCAAATACAGTCGGTTTCACCTTGTGTTTCAAGTCTCGCAACATACTTTCGGCCTTAATGCGGTTAGGTTTGTTTGATAGCCATACTGCAGCTGATGCCCCAATTCCTACCGCCACTAGCGAGCTCATGCCAAATCCTCTTTTCATCATTAAAACCTCCTTAAAATTTGAACTTGTTTTGTAAATACCCGTTTCATTTCTTTATTAAACATTTTTTACGTTAGTTTTACCTTTTTTAGGGTAATCAACTGATAGGAGAGGAGGTAAGAGGTTTGGAGAGAAATATTAATTTTAAAAAATGGAAATGGGTTCAATTAAACAAGAAAGAGCAGCATGCGGTATGGGAACAGGAGACCATGCTATCAGACTGGCTGGCAGCTGTAGGTAAAAATAACAATAATTGCGTGAAAGTACATGGGTTGATCGATGGGGAAAGGGTTGTGAATGGGTCGCTTATCTATCGGCAAAATGTCGATGAGGAAGAAGACCATCATATTTTCCATTTCTATATAACGAGCCAAACATTATTTACGATTGATTTAGAGTTTACCTCTTTTAACCAACTGGATTCAGAAGTGATGCTGCGGCAGTTAAATAAAACGGAAAATGCCGTAGAAGGCTTTTTATTTTTGCTAGGGGAACTGGTGAATGACTTGCTGGTTGAGATTGACCAGTTTGAGGAGTCACTACATAAGCTGATGTGGGGTGTGAAAAAGAGGAATGAAATGCGGATTTTGGAACATGTCTTTACTCGGCGGCATGAATTGCTGGTTTGTAAAAATCTGCTGATTCCCATTCAGGAGCTGAAAATGGCGATAGAGGAAACGAATTTTCCAAACGTAAATAAGGAAGAAATATTTATTCGGACGTGCAAACGGATCGACCGGGCGCATGTGTTGCTGCAGGAGTATGAGCAGGAATTAGACTCGATTATTCATTTAGAAGAGGTTATATCCTCCCATCGTGGCAATGAAATTATGAAAACCTTAACGGTCCTGACGATTGTTTTCACCCCGATAATGGCGTTAGGGGCGCTGTGGGGAATGAATTTTAAACATATGCCTGAGCTGCAGTGGAAGTATGGCTATCTTATATCGATCATTTCTATCGTTTTGTCGACAGCGCTGCTCTATGGATACTTAAAAAAGAAGGGCTGGACAGGAGATCTTTTAAAAGGGAAAAAGAAAGGTTCATTTTTTAAATAGGTTATTTCCGTAACGATTGTTTTAAAATCTTAAAGCCGATTTTAACGTGGCAATAGTTATTTTGCGCCTTTGAATATAGTTTGGAAGCTCTTTTCTTATTAAATTTTACTGTTTTCTACAAATGCACAGTACAATCATCAATTTTTGTTAAAAAAAAGAAAGTTTAAGAAAAGAGCCTTTAAATAAAAGGTTTGAGATGCCTTGAAAGGGGTATAACACTATCAAGGTTAGAAAGTGCTAACCTAATCCTGCTAGATTCGAAAGAGGGTGGTTGAAGTATGTGGTTGCGTTCGGTAAGACCAATAGGAATGAAAAACAGCAATCTGGAAAAATAAAAGGAGGAACCGCTTATGACTAAAAATTATGTTGATGACAAGGCAATGGAACGTAGAGATGAAAACGAAATGAAAGATAGAAACAAAAGTTACGAGATTAATGAAAAAAGACGAACAGGATATATCGATGGTGAAGACCCTTCAATGAGGCAAGAGCTCCCTGGCGAGGAGATAGTAGAAGATTTACGAGAGCTTTCACGTCAGGATGAACATAAAGAAGACGACCCAACATTTTTAAGCGGTGAAAATGTCAAACATGAGAAAGACAGGCAAAGGTATGGGGATAGTATTTCTAAGACAGCCGATAAAGAATTTCAACAAAAGAATGGATAAACCCCCTCGGAGTCGCAGAATAAAAGTAACCATTAAAATAGTAATGGATTCTTAATCCACCATACACAACCTTTACTATATATAAGAGGCTTGCACAAATGGGTGCAAGCCTCTTACTGTATGTGACAAACTCACTAGGAGTTTATCACTATTCGTAACTCTTCCTAATTTTGGTATAATGCAAGAAAAATATTTTTTAAAAAAATAGGTTTAGCTTTCTATCATAGAGGGTATGTAAACAGTAAATATTTCAGAGGTGATAATGGTATGAAAATAAATATCGAAAAACATCAGGATGAGCAGGAAATATACGTGTCGGTGTCTGGAGAAATCGATGCATATACGGCACCGAAACTTCGTGAGGAGCTATTGCCGTTTTCGGAAGGAAAGGGTAAAAGCATTACGGTCAATCTGAAGGATGTTTCCTATATGGATAGCACGGGATTAGGCGTGTTTGTCGGATTGTTCAAGCAGCTGGTCAAAAATGAAGGAGAACTAAAACTGGTAGAGTTATCAGATCGGTTAATAAGGCTTTTTGAACTAACAGGATTGAGCAAAATTATGAATATTTCAGAGGTAAGGGGACGATGACACACGTGATGGATTATATTGAAATGAAGATTCCGGCGAAACCGGAATATGTTGGTGTGATCAGGTTAACAATTTCCGGAATTGCCAGTAACATGGGGTATACATACGAAGAAATTGAGGATATAAAAATTGCAGTAAGTGAAGCGTGCACAAACGCGGTACAGCATGCCTATCCGGAAGATGAAGGCGGCGAGGTCATTGTCGGCTTCGGTATTTACAAGGATAAGTTAGAAACGATGGTAGCGGACAGCGGTAAGAGTTTTAATTTTTTACAGACAAAAAACGAACTTGGCCCTTATACGGAATCTAGTACGGTTGATCAACTTTCAGAGGGAGGGTTAGGTCTCTATCTAATCGAAACACTCATGGACGAAGTCCGTGTATCGAATACTTCCGGAGTGAGCGTCTTCATGGTGAAGTATCTAG
The DNA here is from genome assembly GCF_057221695.1 of Neobacillus sp. plas4. Classification (NCBI taxonomy): domain Bacteria; kingdom Bacillati; phylum Bacillota; class Bacilli; order Caryophanales; family Bacillaceae; genus Neobacillus; species Neobacillus sp. plas4. The sequence continues at coordinate 5,882,404 of NZ_CM170152.1, read as the reverse complement.
GCGGGGAGCGTGAAAACCATGACAAAACCACCTCAGGACATGAAACGAACTAAGGAAGAAGTCTATGCGTTAATCCTGGATTTTCAGGAGAACCAGAGCGAGACCGCCCAAACTCTCTTAGTGGAACAGTACACCAATCTGATTGGGAGCATTGCGAGAAAATATTCAAAAGGCCGGAATTTGCATGAAGATATTGTGCAGGTAGGGATGATTGGGTTGTTATCCAGCATTAGACGGTTTGACCCTAGTACCGGGAATCCTTTTGAAGCCTATTTAATTCCGATGGTTATTGGTGAAATAAAACGTTTTTTAAGGGACAAGACGTGGGATGTTCATGTGCCGAGACGGATTAAAGAAACATGGCCTAAATTGAATGCAGCGGTGGATGAGCTGACCAACCTCTACCAACGCTCACCAAAAATCCACGAGATTGCGGATCATATAGGAATTTCTGAAGAGGAAGTACTAGAAACCATGGAATTAGGTAAAGGGTATCAAACAGCCTCTGTGGACCAAACGATTGAAACCGGTGCGGACGGCAGCGGGGTTACACCGTTGGACGTGATTGGATCAGAAGATAAAGGATATGAAAGAGTCGACCAGCAGCTGCTAGTAGAGAGCGCCCTTCATGTATTGAACGAAAGGGAGAGGCAAATTATTCAGTGGACATTTATCGAAAACAAAAGTCAACGCGAAGTAGGAGAGTTGTTAGGAATTTCGCAAATGCATGTCTCACGTACGCAAAAAAAGGCGATTGAGAAATTGCGGAAGGTACTTGCCCGTAATACCTATCATGACGTTTAAACTAGATGGTGCCTGTCACCTAAGAAGCAAAGGGGGGAAACCCAAATGCCAATGAAGATTGTCGTTGTAGATGATAATAAAACAAACCTAATAATTGTCGAGAAAATCCTGAGGAAAGCTGGCTATAATAGGTTGCTTATGCTGTCATCTGCAGCGGAGTTATATCAGTATTTGCAGCTTGATACACCTAATCCCTGCGAAGTGCCCGTAGACCTGATATTAATGGATTTGATGATGCCGGAAATAGATGGCATTGAAGCCTGCCGGACCGTATTGGCCACTGAGCGTTTTTCTGACCTGCCGATTATTTTTGTGACGGCAATGGGCGATTCCAACAAAATGGCCGAGGCGATGGACGCGGGAGCCCTTGATTATGTGATGAAACCAATTAATAAAGTCGAACTCCTGGCCCGAATCCGTTCCGTACTAAGGTTAAAGCAAGAAAAAGACTTGCGGAAGGAACGGGACAAACGGATAGAATATGAACTTGACATAGCCAGGCAGGTGCAAAGAAGCATGCTCAGCAGTCCTATTCAGGAAAAGGACGTTAACATATCGGCCGTGTATAGGCCCACCTTTGAACTGGCCGGTGATTTCTATGCCTGGTATCAGATTAGCCCGAATCGATATGGAGTCATCCTGCTCGATATGATGGGCCATGGGATATCTTCTTCTCTTGTAGGGATGTACATATATTCCGCGTTAAAGGATACGATTACTGGAATCGCTGATCCGGAAAAGGTCATGAAGGAACTGAACCGGCGGATGATTCAGCTCCATACCCCTGATAGTTTAATGAACTATTATTTTACAGCGATTTACTTTGTCCTCGACACCGAAAAACAAACAATAGAATTCGTCAATGCTGGTCATCCTGCGGGGATTGCGATTGTGGATCAGGAAGTGAAACTTTTAACAGAAGGTTCCTGCGCACTCGGGTTTTTTGAGGAAATTGAAGTGACCAAAGGGGTCATTCCTTACCAGGAATCTGCCCGTATTTTGCTATTTACGGATGGGTTATCGGAATGGATGGAGGAGAAATATGAGGACGCAACGGAAAAGCTGATTGGCTCCTTACAAGGTGAGGGCATTGTGGATCCTGCCGCGTTACTACATCAACTTCAGCCAGGCTGGGAGCTCGTTAATCCTCCAAAAGATGATATGTGTCTCGTCTTAATTTCTACCAATTAGGCTCTTTTCTTAAACTTTATTGTTTTTTGGAAAAAAATTTTATAATATTGCTAAGTTTACGCAGAAAACAAAAAAAGTTTCATAAGAAAAGAGCCAGCAAACTAAATTCTAAGCCCAAAATAACTATTTCCACGTTATGCTGGGCTTGGCTTTAGGACTTTAACAACAACCGTTACGAAAACACCTACCTATTAAAAAGGGTGTCAGCACTGTGGCTGACACCCGATTTTGTGAGGATTACTTCGCTAGATAGGCTTCAAACATCCATCTATGCTTTTCCAATGAGGTGCGAATGTGAACGAGCAGGTCTTCAGTAGGCTGATCCTCATTTTCCTCGGCAAGTGCGATGCCTTCTGTCAATTCACCGCAAATCATGTCAAAATCATCCGCCAGCGATTGGACCATTTGCTGCGCATCTTCATCACCTGTTGCTTCCTTTAGAGTAGTAAGTTCAAGGGTCTCTTTGAGTGTAGCCACCGGCATAGCCCGTTGCGCCAGCATTCTTTCCGCAATGGTATCCAGATGTAAGGCAGCTTCATTGTAAAGCTCCTCAAATTTAACGTGCAGCGTGAAAAAGTTTTCTCCTTTTACATACCAATGGAAATGATGGAGCTTCATATGAAGAACAGCAAAGTTCGCCACCTGCTTGTTAAGAGCCTCAGTTAAGGATTTGTTTTTTGATTTCGTTTTTGTGGCAGTTGCCATATTATTACCTCCTGTATTTTGTGGTGTACCTGTTATATACCCGGAATTGTGTTATTTGAAACTATTAAATTCTCGTAGGGAAGGAATTTGGTTGATTATGTGAGAGTAAACCGAGGTTATGCGGGAGTAAATTGGCTTATGCGAGAGTAAAACTGCCTTATCTGAGAGTATTTTCTGCAAGAAGGTTGGGACAAATTTCCCATTGGGTGAGATTGCTAGAAACGATATGATAGAATCAACTAATTTTTTACAAAGGGGGAGCAAAGAATGAAGGGATTACAATTCAACATCCACACGAAAATTATTGCCGGCTATTTATTCATTTTGGTTTGCTTGGTGGTCTCCCTGTTGATCGTCATGGATCGGATGTCGGCGATGCAGAAAGAGGTCGATTATATATCGCAGCATGATATCGAGGTTCACAATCTGGCGAATCAGATTCAAAAAAATGTAGTAGATATGGAAACGGGGATGAGAGGTTATGTGATTACAGGCAATGAGGAGTACCTCGAGCCCTACAATACAGCCAGCCGGAACTGGCTCGACAACTTCAACAAACTTCACTCCCTGCTGGCCTCAAACGGGACGCAGCAGCGAAATTTAGAAGAAATAAAACCACTGATAATCAACTACATCACCGGTTCAGCAGAATATGTGGTCAATCAGAAAGAGATAAATAACCAAAGAGCTTTAGATGAGTACTTTCAGAATAACACCGGCAAAAAGAAGACAGATGAACTTCGGAAGCATTTCGATTCCTTCCTTGAACATCAAAAGAACCTGACAAATAAGCGTGTTGAGCAGTTGACTCAGAATAATAATAATCTAAAAATAACCTTGTATGGCATTATCATGATGGTTACCGTGATTACGATTGCTACGGCGGTATTTTTGTCTAATTCCATTGTCAAAACGATTAAAGAGGTGGTCACGACGATTCGAAGTGTGACGGATGCGAGAGAGACAGAGGTAGACCTTTCCACAAGAATCGAAGTCAGCACACATGATGAAACCCGAGAACTCGCAGAAGCGATGAACGAACTTCTCAGCAATCTTGAGAAACAGAATTGGATTCAGAAAAGCGTGGCGGAGATCTCGACCATGTACCAGGGAATGACGGACCTGACAGACTTGACGCATGCGTTTATCACCAAGCTTACTCCTATGCTTGGAGGTGTCTACGGTGTTGTCTACCTGCGCAGGAATCAAGGCAGCGAAGTTCGATACGTAAAAGAGGCAGGTTATGCCATTACAGGGGAAGAAGGGGCTGCGGCGAGTTTCCGGTTAGGAGAAGGGTTAATCGGTCAGGCTGCAATGGATAAAAGAATCTTCCTGATTGATAAGCTGCCAGAAGAACATTATAAAGTTGCATCGGGGTTAGGTGAATCTTCACCGCGAAATCTTCTGGTTGCGCCGATTTTAGTGGATGGCAGGGTAGAAGCGGTGGTGGAGTTCGCTTCGTTCCAGCCGTTTATGTCACAGCATTTAACCTTATTGGATCTGCTTCAGGATAAGTTCGGTTCTGCGATTACCAATGTGGCCGGTCGAATGGAAGTAGAAAGGCTGCTCGGGGAATCTCAGGTGCTAACTGAAGAACTTCAGGCGCAATCAGAGGAACTTCAAGCACAATCGGAAGAGCTGCAAATGCAGCAGGAACAGCTGCGGATTACCAATGAATATTTAGAGGAACAAAAGCAATTCGCAGAACAACGTGCGTTTGATTTGAAGAAAGCAAAGGATGAACTGGAGGACTATTCAAGGAAGCTCCAGGCGAGCTCGCAATATAAAACCGATTTTCTTGCGAATATGTCACACGAGCTGCGCACGCCATTAAACAGTATTCTGATTCTTTCGCAAATGCTGATGGAAAATGACGGCGATATGGACAGTGCAGAAGTGAAAGACTCTGCCAGGGTCGTCTACACAGCTGGAAGTGATCTACTGCGGCTGATTGATGACATCCTTGATTTATCAAAAATTGAAGCAGGTAAAATTGAAATCTTAACCGATGAAGTCAACGTAACGGAAATTCCACAAATGATGAAAAGCATGTTCAATCCGGTTGCGGTGAAAAAGAAACTAACCTTTGAGGTGCATACAGCTTCGAATGTACCTGCTGTGATTACAACAGACGGGCAGCGCCTGCAGCAAATTTGGAAGAATCTATTGTCCAATGCCTTTAAGTTTACGGAACAAGGTTTTGTCACAGTTAGAATCGAAACTGCAGATCCAGACTATGTTCAGGAATTATTGCCTGGTCTGGATGAGGAGGAATTGGTGCTGTCCATTTCTGTGAGTGATACAGGAATCGGAATCGCTCCGGAAAAACAGGAAATTATCTTCAATGCCTTTCAACAGGTGGATGGTACGACCAACCGGCAATATGGCGGAACCGGTTTAGGGTTATCGATATGCCGAGAATTTACCCGTTTGCTTGGCGGCGCGATTACGGTGCAAAGCGAGCCGGAAAAAGGAAGTACATTTACTCTGTATATCCCTTGCAGCCTGGAACCCGCAGAATATCCTCTTCAGCTTGAGCAGCTGGCGATGAATGAGGCAGCTGTAAGTGTCAGCGAGGTTGTTGAGGAACAGCAGAAGTATAGCGATGAAACAGCTGCGGCTGAAGTAGTGGAAGCTACGGATGCCCAGTTATTTAAAGGGAAGAAAGTGCTGTTAGTAGAAGATGACCAACGGAATGTATTCGCATTGGTAACTGCAATGGAAAAAAAGGGTGTAAAGGTTCAAGTGGCCGAGAACGGTAAAGCGGCGATTGAATTTTTACAGGAGCACGGAGACTTTGACCTCGTTTTCATGGATATCATGATGCCGGTGATGGGCGGCTATGAAGCGATGAAGACGATCCGGCAGGACTTGGCTATGGATAGACTGCCGATTATCGCGCTGACCGCTAAGGCAATGAAAGGCGAACGTGACAAGTGTATGGAGGCGGGCGCTTCGGATTATATTATGAAACCATTAAATATCAATCAGTTATTCTCGTTAATGCGGGTGTGGCTGACCGAGCAGGTGAATGCAGAGTGAAAGAAACAATCCAGGAAATTGTAACAGACATCAATTTGCCAGAGCCAAACGAGCTTCAGGAAATAGAAATCAAATTGCTGCTGGAAGGCTTGTATCAAATGTATGGATATGACTTCCGCAGCTACGTAAGGGGTTCGATTGGCAGAAGGATCCTAAATCGGATGAAGGCGGAGAGACTTCCGACCATTACGGCTTTGTTGGAAAAAGTGCTTCACGAACCAGGCGTGTTGGAGCGTCTCTTGAATGACTTTTCCATCCGGATGACGGAAATGTACCGAGATCCCAGCTTTTTTGCCGCCTTTCGTAACGAAGTGGTGCCGCTGCTTCGGGAGCTTCCAGAAATCCGGATATGGCATGCAGGCTGCGCCACGGGGGAGGAGGTATACTCCATGGCGATCCTGATGCAGGAGGAGGGTCTAAGCAAAAAAACGAAAATCTACGCAACAGATATGAATGAAAAAGCCCTGACTGCTGCGCAAAAAGGAGCTTTTCCGCTAAAGAAAATGCAGCAATATACGAAGAATTATTTGAAGGCGGGCGGGAAAATGGCGTTCTCCGAGTATTATACGACGGACCATCAGTTTGCTTATTTTTCACCCAGCTTGAACGAGAACCTCATGTTTGCCCAGCACAATTTGGTAAGTGACAGCTCGTTTAATGAATTCCATGTGATTTTATGCCGCAATGTCATGATCTATTTTGATAACACCCTGCAGCAGCAGGTTCATGGTCTGTTCTATGACAGCCTGGCTGCTGGCGGATTCATTGGACTCGGAAGTAAAGAATCCATTCTTGGGCTGCCAAAGGGTATGAAATATATAGAATTTAATTCATGTGAGAAGATCTATCGGAAAAAAGCAGATGCCTGAGCAGAGTCAGGCATCTTTTTTATGTTTGATAGGGTTGTTTGAAGGGTATTTCTTTTAAAAAGACTGTGAGGGAAACAGGATGAAAATAAGAATCGAGATTTTCTTTGTCATAATCATGCTTTTTTTCTGCTGGATGGTTCTTTTTACAAGATTCCCTTTTTTATGGAAGGCAATAGGTATAAGTTTGTATGCGGGTATCATTTTATACAGTGTAGCAGAGCTATGGCTGCAAAATCGGCCGGTGCCAAACACACTTTTATGGACATGCCTTTTAATTTTAGTACCCGTTGCAGGCTATATTTTCTATATCTATTCAGGACAATTGCTCTTTAAAGGGGAACTTTTTAAAAGTAAGCGGGCAAGCGACCGCGAGCTGTTCGAGGCGCTCGGTAAAAACAAAACGCCTGTTGAGGTGCCGTCCATACTTAATGGCCACCAACGAAGTTTTGTCAGCTATCTCGAACGGGTGACCTTAACCAATCAAAGCCAAAATACCAGGACCAAAATCTTAAAAAACGGAGAAGCAACCTTTCAGGAGGTAAAGCAGCGGTTGAAGGAAGCGAAGGACTTTATTCATTTAGAGTACTATATCTTTCGCTATGATCGGCTCGGGCAGGAGTTGATGGATATCTTGACCGATAAAGTAAAGGAAGGAGTAGAGGTTAGGCTAATTTATGACGCGTTTGGAAGTTTCGCCCTTTCTGAACACGATAGAAGGAAGATGGCAGAATCCGGGATTAAAATTCACCCTTTTCTGCCGCTGAGATCCGGATGGTTTACGCAAAAGTTTAATTTCCGCAATCATCGAAAAATTATTGTCATTGATGGGGAAATTGGATTTGTGGGTGGATTGAATGTTGGCGTGGAATACCTTGGTGAGGATGACAGGTTTGGGTTTTGGTGTGATACGCATGTTTTGCTGGAAGGAGAAGCTGTCCAGACACTGCATGCTGTTTTTTTATTAGATTGGAAATATGTCTGCGGCGAAACGTTGTTTGAAGACCCCCGCTATCTACAGCCGGTGCCGTTAGAGGGGGATGGTCTTGTTCACGTTGTCGCTGCTGGACCAGAAACTCGGGACATGGGTGACCATTTTTATTCGATGATTAGCTGTGCCACAGAATCCATTTGGATTGCAACACCGTACTTTATTCCGAATCAGGCCATAATGACGGCACTGCGGGTGGCGGCGAAAAAGGGCATTCAAGTTCGGCTGATGGTGCCTGAGAGTAACGACGGTTTCCTGACCCAATATGCCTCACAATCCTATTTTCCTGAACTTCTTCGTGCGGGAATTGAACTTTACACCTACCAAAAAGGCTTTTTACATAAAAAAGTAATCATTGTCGATGGTGACATGGCCTCGATCGGAACTGCGAATCTGGATCTGCGCAGTTTTCATTTAAATTTTGAGGTTAATTTGTTTCTAACAGCCACCGAAAGTATCGACGACCTTGTAAGTCATTTTGAAGAGGACCTGAAAGAATGCAGGCGGGTAAGGCCGGTTGCATTTTACAAAAGAGGTTTAGGCGTTAAATGGAAAGAATCCTTTGCCCGGCTGTTTTCGGGTGTGCTTTAATGAGAGGCATCTGTCTTTGGCAGATGCTTTTTTTGAGCGTGAATGAAATGGAGTTTCCTGTCTGAAGTGACCGAAGTCGAGTATGAAAAGGTGTTTGGGTAAATGCAGGGTTGCTGGAGTACTGTCGAAACGGTGGAGAACAAACAAGGAAGCCAGTAATTTTTCGAAATACAATAAAAAAGAAGACGCCGGCACGCGGCAATCTTCTTTTCTTTCTACAATTATGCATTCTTTCTAATCATTCTCAATACAACACTCACAATTAGCACAACAACGATAGCTCCAAGGAGTGCCGGTAAAATGTAAAAGCCTCCAATGACAGGTCCCCAGCCGCCTAGAGCAGAACCAATCCAAGCCCCGATAAACCCAGCAATGATATTTCCAATTACTCCGCCTGGAACATCACGCCCCAGAATCAAACCAGCCAACCACCCGATAACTCCTCCAATAATTAATGACCAAATAAATCCCATGAAAATTCTCTCCTTTCTATTTTTAAGTTGTTATGGTTAGTAAATACCCGGTCATTTCATCAGCTAAACCTAATAATGAAAAAACCTATCACGATTTTGTTCCGGACGTCCTTTTAAGCGGTTCTCCTGGTTGCTCACAAGCGTTCCCAGATGACGCTGGCAAACCTTTAATTCGTAAGAGAATTGAAAGAATCCTTCCCGGTCCCGCTCATCCAGACACTGATCAATTTTTCTCTTTAACAAACTGATTTTCGTAAGTAACTCTGCCTTTTTCTTCATCTTATCCCTCCCACTAATCCTTTTTAAACTAACTAAAGGGTAAATACCCCGATATCTGTTCCATTAAACTTTTTTAAAAAATAGGTTTGGGTGATTAATAGAGCGGATATATAACAAGTACAAGCTGACACATCAGCTGACTAACACTTGCGAGGAGGAATGGAAATGGAAAATGTAAAAATTGTAGAAAATGGAGTCCAGGCTAAACAGGAAATCGCTCAATTCATGATGGAGGGATTCACAAAAGACGAAATTTATTTATTTGCGCATGACTCAAACCGTTCTGAACATCTGACAGACGCACTTGAAATTAGCGAGATTGGTGTGGGGGAGCAGGGGGTCTTTGAATCGATTGCCAATGTATTTCGTTCTAGGGGCGATGAATTGCGTTCGAAGCTAGAGTCACTTGGGTTATCAGAAGCGGCAGCAGAGCGTTGTGAAGAAAAAATGGACCAGGGAAAAGTCATCGTAGTGGCATCCCAATCTGCATAATCTAAATAAAAATGAGGTGAATATTCATGAAAAAGTCAAATCAAAGTATTGAGAAATTAAGAGGTACACGAAAACGAGCCAGACATCATAATAGCAACAGCCACTCACTCATGGACTATTTTAAAAAACCTATTATCCATAGGGAGATACATGGAGATCGAGTTTACGTTCCGTTAAGAATCAGCAGGATTTGGAATGGAATCTAAATTTCATATAATTACTTATTAACTGCCTAAATACTGATTGGTTCACACATAACCAGTGTTTAGGCAGTTAATGCGTTAAAAAATTTGTCCAAATAAAAATGAAACCTTCCGCGCTTTCATCCGTCAATATGATATGCACCATCATATGCACCAATCATATGCAAAATTCAATGCATAAAGGCTGTTTTCTGTATAAATGGTGACAGGCACCGAAGTATGTTATAGTGCTCTAAAGGAGGAGTATTATGGAGGATTTTGGACAAATTGCGCTGTTAAGTATTTTTTCGCATCTGGTGTTTATTGCGCTGGCATGGTGGGCGCTGCAGTCGATTCGTTTAGATAAGCTGCTGAAGCCGAATCAAGTTTTCCAAGCGCGATTGCTTTATATATTATTGGCCATTTTCCTTGGATCGTCGGTTAGTAACTTTTTCCTAGATTATCTTCAATGGTCAAGGCAGCTGCCTTTGATTTTACAATACATACACAACTGGTAAAAATTTAGGTCTTCGTACATGTATCTTTTTTAGGGAAAATTGAGTACAATTCTCTTTGTGTGAAAAAAAGTGCAAACTGCAATAAAAAGCTCACAGCTTAGAATTATAGATAGAAATGACTTAAGCAAATCAAAATGACTTCAACGAGATTGACGAATGTAAAAACTAGAGCCTGTCTCATACAGGATTTCATCCATCAGTATGATATGCATTAATCGTATGCATAAAGGCAGTTTTTTGCATAAATGGTGACAGGCACCAACATCAAAAAGTTTGTCAAAAAGTGACGAGATTTCCCAAGTATGCTATCTCTCTCCTTGGTAACAATGGTAGTAAGGGGGAGAGTAGAGATGAAGAGAAAGACAAAGATACTTTTTAGTATAAGCATGTTGATGATAGTTGGTTTGATTGCGATCGTTGGCAGTCGATGGACTGCGGCGGGCGGCGATGTTGATTTGCTGAAAATCGCCAGTGTTTTTCAAACAGAAGATATTATGCTCGAGGAATGGACGTTTTATGCAAGGGAGCATTTGGTTGACCTGACTACAGAGAAAGAAGTGCAGGAATATGTTAAGGAGCTTCAGCAAAAGTTTCCTGGGTGGAATTGGTCGACAAGTGAGACCAGCGACAAATGGAAAGTAACTGCAGTATCTCCGACTTCTAAACACCACACAGAAATGCTTCAAATTATGGCAACCCACACAAAACAACCTGTAAATGCGTATATAGTATATAGGGTCAGCGGTAACGAGTGGAACAAGGAGATGGAGTCCTTTTTCACAAAGGAACCACTTAAAAGTAGGCTCTCCGACATATTTCGAGGAAATCCAACAGTTTTCTCTGGTATGAAGGGTAGCATCAGTGATAAGATTGATATGGCTTTACCGACTGTTGCAAATGAATTATTGAAAAGTTTTGAGGCAAAAGAAATCGAAGCGTTAAAAGAGGAAACATTCATGTCTGTATCGGCGAATTCGCCGCTCTTTTCAGACTCCATAGCGCGGGACATGAATTTACAAATTGGGATACGCTCCGAAGGATTGGGCGCAAAGACTACCATTGTAGTTGGCACACCAATCATTACGATTGAATATTAATATAGAGAAAATGGACGCGGAGGGGAATACTCTTGGAAAAGATCATCGTCCGCGGCGGAAAAAGGCTATATGGAACCGTTAAAGTAGAAGGTGCAAAAAATGCGGTCCTGCCTGTACTCGCTGCCACATTATTAGCAAGTGACGGAAAAAGTGTAATTCGTGATGTACCTACACTCTCCGATGTATACACAATTAATGAAGTATTGCGCAACTTGAATGCAGAAGTTGCCTTTGACAATAATACAGTTGTCGTTGATGCATCTAGAGTGTTGAAAGAGGAAGCGCCTTTCGAATATGTTCGTAAGATGCGTGCATCTGTCCTTGTGATGGGTTCACTACTCGCGCGCAATGGCCGTGCTCGTGTAGCTCTGCCAGGAGGATGTGCGATTGGTTCTAGACCGATTGACCAGCACCTTAAGGGTTTCGAAGCCATGGGTGCAAAAGTTAAGGTGGGTAATGGATTTATTGAAGCGGAGGTTGAAGGCCGCTTAAAGGGTGCAAAGATTTATTTGGATTTCCCAAGTGTTGGTGCTACTGAAAATATTATGATGGCAGCAACGCTTGCAAAAGGAACAACGGTTATTGAAAACGTAGCAAAGGAACCAGAAATTGTTGACCTTGCTAACTTCTTGAATAAAATGGGAGCAAATGTCCGAGGCGCAGGCACGGGCACACTTCGTATTGAAGGTGTCGATGTATTGTTTGGTGCTGAGCATCATATCATTCCTGACCGTATTGAAGCAGGAACCTTTATGGTTGCTGGTGCGATTACGGGCGGAAATGTATTGGTACAAGGTGCAGTTCCTGAACATTTATCTTCCTTGATTGCAAAAATGGAAGAGATGGGCATTACGATTATTGAGGAAGGTGACGGCGTCCGGGTCATCGGTCCTGAAAAGCTGAAGGCTGTTGATATTAAAACAATGCCTCACCCAGGATTCCCAACGGATATGCAATCACAAATGATGGCTCTCTTACTTCGTGCAGAAGGCACATCGATGATTACGGAAACGGTTTTTGAAAACCGCTTCATGCATGTGGAAGAATTCCGCAGGATGAATGCCGATATTAAAATCGAAGGACGTTCCGTGATCTTAAACGGACCTTCTAACCTGCAAGGTGCCGAAGTAACGTCTACAGACCTTCGTGCAGCAGCTGCGCTTATTTTAACAGGGCTGGTTTCTGAAGGTAATACACGCGTAACGGAATTAAAGCATTTAGACCGTGGTTATGTGAACTTCCATGGAAAATTAGCTGCTTTAGGAGCGGATATTGAACGTGTGAAAGAAGCTGAGGAAGTTTTCACAGAAGTTGATACGTTCATTACGGATTTAAACGCATAAAATTATGAGCCGAAGAGGGTACCCTAATGGGAGACATTCTTCGGTTTTTTACTTTATTTTATTATATTTTTCGAAAATTCAGTATCACTTTTTTAGTCATAAATGCTTGTCCGCCTCCATATGATGGAATGAGAAGCAGCCCAAGAAAAGGGTGCGCAAAATTTCATAATTGGAGGCTCCTACATGAAAAAATTCAAACCACTCGTCCTACTAACGTCATTCTTATTTGTCCTCACCTTACTCATTCCAGCTATTTTGGTATTGCCTTTCGGGGATGGGAAAGTCAGCGGCAAATTAGGTGAAGACCTATCCAACAAGGCCCCAAATTCCGAAGGTGCAAATCATTCCGCAGATTCCGCGGTCGAAGTGGCAGTGTACCGCTCCTCCATCGGACAAATCGATAACGTTCCACTAGAAGAATATCTCGTCGGGGTTGTAGCAGCCGAAATGCCGGTTGAATTCAAAGAGGAGGCCCTAAAGGCACAAGCCCTGACAGCGAGAACGTATATTGTAAAAAAAATGCTTAGCAAAGACAATATCGGCGTTCCCGAAGGCGCACAGGTAACAGACACGCAGCTCCACCAGGTCTACTTGAGCGAAGCACAAATGAGAAACAACTGGGGAATGGAGTTTGAATCCAACTATGCGAAGATCCTTTCAGCGGTTCGGGCAACGAGCGGGCAGATTTTGACGTATGATGGCCAGGCGATTGATGCTTCTTTCTTTTCCACCTCTAATGGGTACACGGAAAATTCAGAGGACTACTGGTCCAATGAAATGCCGTACCTGCGCAGTGTATCAAGTCCTTGGGATAAAAATTCCCCGAAATTTAATTCTGTAAAAGAAGTGAGTGTCAAACAATTTGAATCGGCCCTCGGCGTGAAAGTGGGTGCGAGCGGGACCATTGGAAAAATTGTCGAACGTACCACTGGGAAACGGGTCGCGAAGGTTGATTTTAATGGCAAGGTTCTAAGCGGCAAGGAAATTCGGGAGAAATTGGATCTAAGGTCGTCTGACTTTGATTGGGAGCGCAAAGGCAACAGCATTGTCATCACTACCCGAGGCTTCGGACACGGCGTCGGCATGAGCCAATACGGCGCAAACGGCATGGCCGCTGATGGCAAGGACTATCAGGAGATCGTGAAGCACTACTATCAGGGCGTGGAGGTTACGTCAGCGGATAGTATGATGGCTATGATTACGGCGCAGAAATAGGAAAAAGCCAGGCACTTCTTCTGGATTTTAAATTGCCTTGGGATTTTTAGGAACCCCAGGGCAGTTTTATTGCTGTAACAAACATTTCAAAAGAAATTGATTTTGCTCCATAGGAGAATCAAGTCCTAACACTTTTTCTAAATGAATGCACCCCATATAGGTTTTAAATAGGAATAAAGTCTATTGAGTTATCAGAAAAATGGAAATAAAATGAAATTGGAAACTAACCGTCCGGCCGGTGGTAAACAAAAGGGTATTAAGCCGATTGTAGGCAGACACTCTTTGGATAAAATGTTCTCTTTTTTTCATGGAAAGCAAATGCAACTGATTCTTAGATTTAAGGAGGAAGTTGAAGATGTATTTAATAAGCTTTTTAAAAAACCTCAAAAAAAAGAGCAATTGGGGGATCATCGCTTATATGTTAATAAACTCCCTTCTATTTTTACCATTTTTCTCATTAGGAACGACACTAAGTGAATTTTTATCAGTCTTATTCTTCTGTGTACTATTTTATGTGATCTCTCTCGCTGCCATGTTGTCTCCTTTAGGAGAATTTATTCTTAGGCTCAGAACGGGGTCTAGACAAATTAAAAGGCGGGATTTAGAAAGAAAACTAAAACCATTATTTGATAACGTTTATCAAAAAGCAAAAAGTAAGGATCCGGCCTTACCAAACGATATAAAGTTGTTTTTACACAATAGTCCCATTCCTAATGCTTTTGCTGTAGGCAGAAAAACGGTCTGTGTGACTAAGGGTTTGTTGGAAATGCCTGAGGATGAAATTGAAGCGATCTTAGCACATGAATTCGGCCATCTTTCTCATAAAGATACAGATTTACTATTACTTATTACTGTCGGGAATGTATTTATTAATATAGCACTTTGGTTCATTAGGCTTATTTGGTACTTCCTTACCATTCCATTAAAATTTTTACTCAGTTTACTAGGAAGTGCAGGTGATAAGCTCCATGACATTATCGTTGAGTTACCGATATGGGCATGGACGATGTTTGGCATGCTCTTTATTCGAGCATCTTCACGGCAAAACGAATTCGAAGCGGATCGTTTTGCAGCAGATTTGGGCTATGGAACAGAGTTAGCAACAGTATTAGACCGTATCGCTGGTCAAAGCCCTGATATTGGAATATTAAAAGCGATGTATTCTACTCATCCTGATACGGATGAAAGAATTGGGAGACTTCAAGATTTAGGAGCCGAATATGTAGTCTATTAAGGTAAAGGAGAAGTTACTGATATTTGATAATATTGGTAACTTTTTCATGCCAAAAGTAAGGGAGAAGGGGTACTTTGAGCTTTTTGGGAGTAATAGAAGCTGCTATTGCTTATTGTTTGGCCATAAAAAAATTAGTATCTCAAGAAATTGAAAAAATATCGAAGCCTGAAGGGAAGGGGCGCAGCGATCAATCTCATGACAACAAGGGACAGAAACTACCTCCAAGCAGGGAGAGTCCTAAGCGGCTGAATGTAGTTAATCAAAAAAATAAAAAATCTACAGGGAAACAGACAAGGCCGAAAAATAGAAAATTAAATAATAAGCAGCAAAAACGACAACATGGCTCTTTGAGAAATAAGGCTAAAAGGAGAAAAAAACGTTCAAGTACATATGAGAAATTAAAGAAGAATTCCAGCCGAAGCCCAGATCAAAAAGTTAGTCAGAATAGCAGAATTAAAAGACAGAAGGGTAATAGGAAGAGCAGGAGCCAAAGTATTGCTGCAGGTAAACACTTGGGGAGAAAAAAACAGGAGTTACGGAAGAACAGGCCATATAAAAAGAAACCAATCAGGACTCCATTTAATAAGAAAAGAGAATTACCAGGTAATCGGAGGAACACGGAGGATATTAAAAGGAAGCAGTCTAGGTCTAAAGCCATCAAGAAAAGTAAAATCCCCATAAAGCGGAAAAACACAGGATCTTCTAAAGAGGCAATCAAACAAAGAAAAAACCAACGCAATCGCCAAAATGGCAGAAAGAAGCCTGGCTATGGGAGCGGAAGAACACGATCAAATATAAAAAGGGAGTTTGATAAAACCGCAAGGAATTTTTCAAAAGAAGTGGAAGGGCTGATAAGGGCCACTCCAAAAATTAAAGGCCGCGTAAAAGAAGATTATAACAAGATAAAATCCACTTATAAGGATCTAAAACAAACATTCGGCAAAATCGCGGAGAAATACAGGGAAAAAAGGCGTGAGAAAGAGAAACAAAAGGAAATAAAACAGAAAGACAATGCTAAAGAAAATCAACAGAAAAAGAGCCCGGAAAAAAATCCAGAAGCAACGCAGCCTAAAACGAAGAGCCCGGAAAAAAATCCAGAAGCAACGCAGCCTAAAACGAAGAGCCCGGAAAAAAATCCAGAAGCAACGCAGCCTAAAACGAAGAGCCCGGAAAAAAATCCAGAGGCAGCGCAGCCTAAAACGAAGAGCCCGGAAAAAAATCCAGAAGCAGCGCAGTCTAAAACGAAGAGCCATGAAGAGAAAAGGCCAAACGCAACGAAAGAAAAGGGACCAAGCGTCGAGTCACAGCAAGGAAAGGAGCGTAAAAAAAGTCCAGTCGATAAGGTGACAAGTAAAGGAAAAAAGGGTGGCCAGCAAAAACAAAAAGAGACAAAAGATCCAGTCAAGAGCAAAAAAAAGAGAAGAACAAAGGATGGCCCGCAAAAACAAAAGCAGACAAAAGATCCAGTCAAGGGCGTAAAAAAGAGAAGAACAAGGGGTGGTCCGAAAAAACAAAAGCACAACAAAAATTGGGGTAAGAAGGTAAAAAATAGAAAAAAACGCGGTCCATCGAAAAATAAAAATACCAAAAAAAGTTTTGCCCAAAAGGTACACGATAGAAAGTCTAATCAAACACGAAAAAAAGCAAGCGGAGTTCAGCATAGCAAATTTCGCGCAAGGGCGGTTAACAGGGTAAATGTGCCCCGTATGGGACCATCTCGATCTAGATAGAGAAAAAAGGAGTGATAGAAGTGTTTACGAAAAACGAAGTTGAAATTTTAGAAGGAATGCGATTAGAAAATCAATATCGGTTAAACACTCCGCCAGAAAAAATTCAATTCATTGGGAATAACCAGCAGATACCGCTTCCCAAAAGCGTTTTGGAAAAACATCTATTATTTATCGGCGGTATTGGAACAGGAAATACGAATGCCATGTTTCAATTGGTCGACCAATTAGTGAATCATCTAAATGAAGACGATGTCATGGTCATTTTTGATACGAAGGGAGATTTTTATAACGAGTTTTATCGGGAAGGAGTGGATGTTGTCATCAGCAATGATGCAACTTCGACGCACTATTGGAACATGCTTCAAGAAGCGTTGCTAGATGGTGAAGAAGATATGGAAACGGCGATAAGAGAAATGGCAACGGCTTTATTTGATACGAAAATCAAAAACAGCGGCGGCAATTCTTTTTTCCCGGCAGCAGCAAGAGATGTATTAATTGGGATTATGAAGTTATTAATAAGAATCGAAGAAAACAGCGATGAAGCAGATAGGGATGACGAGGAATATTTCAATCTTATTAGCAATGAAAGTCTCAGCGGTTATATTCAGTCCGTTCAGATTCAAGATTTAAACGAGGAATTCGAAGAATACGAAGACTTAAAAGCATTGAACGATATGATTTCGAGAAAAAGCATGGGGCAGGCGTTAGGAGTCATGTCCGATTTGAGGCAGGTCTGCAGCGAAGTATTTATTGGGAATTTTAAAAAAGACGGTGATTTTTCCATTCGGGAGTTTATAAGAAACAAAGGCGGTAAAATCTTATTCATTGAGTACGATATTTCCATTGGCAGTGTGCTAGGTCCCATTTATAAGCTGCTGTTTGACCTAGCCATTAAAGAGGCGCTGTCCCGTAAAAAAAGCGAAGGAAATGTGTATTTCATTATTGATGAGTTTAAGCTGTTACCCAACCTTTATCATATCGAAAGCGGCATAAACTTTGGCCGTAGCCTAGGAGCGAAATTTATCATTGCTATGCAAAACGTGGAACAGATCCGGGATCCAAAGAATTATGGCAATGAATTGGCCAATAGCATTCTATCAGGAATCAGTACGACCGTATCCTTTCGTGTGACCGACCCCGCTACAAGAGATTTTATTAAAGGACTATTTGGCACCCAAACAAGAAAAATATTACATCACAACACCTCATTTCATAATACGGAGCATATCGTTACGGGGAATGTAGTGGAGGACTGGGACATTATGAATTTAAACATCGGTGAAGGAATTGTAGCCTTACCAGGCCAAAACCCAATAAAATTTCAGTTTAATGAGTATATAAAGGAGAGGGCACATGAGTAATCTACCATCATTTAATCGTGATCATAATCCATTAATGCAATTTATCGGAGGCTACTTAACCACTGCTCAAACACAGGAGAATTCGAATAAACTTTTAGGAAATATTTTAATGTCAGGGGTTCCAAACGAAGGTCAAGCAGTTTTTATTAAAAACCTGCTGCTTCAATCTTTAATGGAAAATAAATCGATTGTCATCTTTACGAATAAAGATTCCCTTTTAAATCATAGTTTAACTGCATTTCAACAAGAAATGACCGGGCAAAAAAAAATTTGGAATCTTGATTTTTCTAATTATTCAAAATCCGATACGATCAATCCATTTTCAAAGTTGGCCGTTACGGAAGTGAAAGATTTGATTATGGATATCCTGAAACAACAGCGCCCTATGAATGAAACAGAATCCATCAATATCGGGCGGTATGTAAATATGATCATAAAGGCGCTTTTGTCCTCTAATCAATCCATTAAGTTGAATGAGTTAATTGATTACGGTGATCCCAGGGTTGCAGCAAACTTAATCATGGAATCGGAGCTGCCGGAAGGAGAGATGCAGCGGACTCAAAGATTTATCAAGTCTTTTGAGTATGTGGTCCTTTATGAAACGTATTTCGACTTAATCAATGAGAAGGGCTTAGGGGATATTTTTTCAGGTGAACAAAATATGGATGATATTCTCAATTCAGGAAACATCCTTGTCATAACGGTAGATCAGTCTATTAATAAAGAATCATGTGAAGCCACTATCCAACTGTTAATGAAGTTATTATTAAAGAATTATAGTAATCGGAAAATAGATGACGGGGCTTTATTCGTATTTGATGGCATTCGCATTCAAAATATGGATTTGTTCAATAACATCCTTCAGCTAAACCAAAATAATAACGTAAGCAGTGTGTTTACAATTGAAGATGTTTCGGGGCAAATTAAACTAAGCGGGAATCAATTCATTGATAAATGTAAAACATTTGCCATTTTTACCCAAAGTTCAAATGCAAATTGTCAGTATTGGTCTGATTTTTGCGGGTACCATGAAAGTACTCAAGTATCTTGGGGCTATAGTCCAGACTCAAATGAAACCGGTAAAGGAAAAGGAGGGTTTGGATCGCAAGGTGTCGTGGAGAGACAAGAATATAAAGTGACGAATATGGGAACGAGTAAACAAGTAAAGCCAATATATAAACCAGAGGTTTTTCGCGCTTTAAAAGAAAAAGAACTGATTCTCTTCTCAAAAACCGTGAATAAAAAAAGAAAGCTCAGTTTATAACAAAAAGAGTCAAGGCGAATGGAAGCCCTTGACTCTTTTTTATAAAAAAAGACTGCCCGCAAAAAGTCATTTATCATTGACTTTTTGGGACAGCCTTACCGGTATTTCTACTGGAAAAGCAACGTCAAAAGACTGCCTAATCCAAATGCTTGAAGTAGGAAGGAAACAAGCCCCATCAAGAACTGCTTCATACACTCGAAATCGAAGTCTTGGCGTAAACGATCATGGTCTTCGCGAAGCGCAGCGTTTTCACGTTTCTGCTTTGACACAGTATTGACGAGCTCAGAAAAATGATGAATTATCATTTTCTTGAGATATTTGTCAAATACTTTATTCAACTGTTGTTGGCACAAATACTTCTTGCGTCCATCAGAAGAATAGTTTTGCTGGATCAAACTTGAGTAACGTTCATACGTTTGTGCTAAGCGTTTCCAATAATAACCTAGGTTACCATAATGTTTTGCCTCAACAAAATAACGTATGGCAATTTTCCTGAATTCCTTTACTTCCTGAAACTTTTCCATAAGTATTTCCCCCTATATATATGAATATTTTCAATCCAATATTTGTCTTATAAAAATCGCCCCCTCCCTCGTGAATACACTAAAAGGTTAATGTACTCACGAAGGGCGGCGATTCCGCCAAACAAATATGGATGTTCAAAGATATTCAGAAAAAGGGAGAGTGAAACACCGGTAATCATATTATATGCTGGAATCAGATAAAAGAGAATATTCTAATTATTTTTGAGGCTTTTGGTCCATAAATAAAAAATAAACCACCGCTTATCGCAGTGGCTGCATTCCTTTTATCATACCCAGGGCTTTTCCGAGCCTTTTAAACCGATTTTTAAAGAGTGCCCCCCTAATAAAATAAAAACACACCGCAATTCCGGTGAAGTCTTTTACAAGGTCGAACCAGGACGCTGAGCGGTAGGGATAGAAGGATTGGTGTATTTCATCTGATACCCCGTAAAGTCCTGCTATAACGGCACAGAGGACGTTCAGAGCAGGTGTAAATGGCGCATGGCGCGTTAGAAATGCTAAAACTAGCAATACATATAAAATCGCGAACTCTATTAAATGCAGGGATTCCTTGATGGTTCGATCAAGCCCTGAATCTGGGAGTTCGACAAAGTGGTTGGATGGGAGACTGGACATGATCCAAATTGCGCTCGCATACGCGAAAGGCAGGATTCGCAAGAGCCATTTTACAACTTTCATAAAAAATTTCCTCCATAATAAAAAATGTATGCATAAAAACTTCGGCACTTTCAAAAAATAAGTACAAAATTTTTTATTACTAGTGTATATAATTCTACTTATCTGTTCAGAATGATTGCTGAGGTGATGAAAATGAGAGAGGAAGAAAACAAACGATCTTCTCAAGGTTCCAGCGTTAAACGCTTTTTCAAAAAGCGTTGGGTATTTCCAGCCATTTATATTGCAAGTGCAGCAATCATTTTGACAGCCGTTCTATGGTTCCAAGGCAGTGACAATGCAACAGACAAGTTTGATTACGAGTCTTCAGACTTAACTGGCAAAAAGAACGATACGCCAGCACTCGAGGTAAACTCAGCATTAGAAAACTTAAAAATGCCTGTGAAGAATCCAATGGATACAACAGTCAAAATGGAATTCTATGATTTCAACGCAAGTGAAGAAAAACAGGAAGCAGCATTAGTATTTTACAACAATACCTATGTTCCGCATACTGGAATTGACTTTACATCTAAAGATGGCGAAACGTTTGAAGTCGTATCGGCCCTTAGCGGTACCGTTTCGAGAGTTGAAGAAGATGCCACTCTTGGAAATGTCATTGAAATCCAACACGATAAAGATATTGTAACACAGTATCAATCCGTTAAAGATGTGAAGGTTAAGGTTGGCGACAAGGTAAAACAAGGACAAGTGCTTGCCATGGCTGGACAAAGCTTGTTTGATGAAGAATCTGGAACGCATGTACATTTTGAAATCCGCAAAGATGGTGTAGCTGTTAATCCGACTAGCTATTTCAACAAACCGGTAAGTGAATTACAGGAAGAAGCACAAGCGGATCAAAACGCAGAAGATACAAAAAATCCAAAGCAACAAATGATCGAGGATCCTGCGACTGATGAAGAGAAAGCTCCTGCAGAAGAAGAAGGAACTCCATCAGATGAGAAAACTCCATCCAAAGACGAATCTTCTGAGTCAAAAGATAAAACAAACTCTTAATCATGAACAAAGGGGAAAGGGGAATCTACTTTCCTCTTTTTTTTTGCATATTTTGACTGATTTCATTTTACATAATTATGGTAAAATTATTAGAAAGGGGGGATTTTTTTGAAAAAAGTAATAGGGCTGCTGGTGTTGGCGGTTCTCCTAGTGCTAGTGGCTGCTGGCTGCAGCAAGGAACCTCAGCCTCAGGATCAATTGGCAGCATACATAAAGGCTTGGAATGAGCAAAAGTTTGATCAGATGTATGAGTACCTGACAGAGAGCTCCAAAGAGGTGATATCTAAGGAAGACTTTACAACCCGCTATCAAAAAATCTACGACGACCTACAGATTACTGACCTCAAGATTACCTTCGAAAAACCAAATGATGAAGAAGAATTGCCCAAGGACCAAGACAATGTAACCTATGATTTTTCCGCAACGATGAACAGCATTGCCGGACCTATCGAATTTACACATAAAGCAAAGATGAAAAAAGAAGAACGTGATAAAAAAAATAACTGGTATGTGGACTGGAACACGACATATATTTTTCCAGAATTAAAGGATGGCGACAAAATCGGGATTAGCACTGTAAAGCCAAAGCGCGGGCAAATATTTGACCGGGCACTCAATACACTTGCTTATAACGGCCTGGTATACGAAGTGGGCGTGGTTCCTGGGAAGATGGAAGGGCAGGAAGGACCAGTTATTGAGCAATTGGCCAGTCTTCTAAAAATGACACCGGAGCAAATCAACAAAGCGTTAAACGCCAGCTGGGTAAAGCCGGAATTGTTCGTGCCGTTAAAGAAAGTTTCCATGGATGATGAGGAACGTATCGCTCAATTAATCGCCTTAGAACCAGTACAAACCAAAAAGGTCGAGGCCCGGATTTATCCATTTAAAGAAACAGCTGCGCATTTAATCGGCTATGTTGGCTCAATTACAGCTGAGGAGCTGGAAAAGGTTAAGGACAAAGGTTATACAAGTACAGATATTATCGGAAAAAGAGGGCTCGAGGAAGTTCTTGATGAGCAGCTGAAAGGAAAAAGCGGTGTGAAAATTACGATTAATAAGCCTGATGGCAGCACCGAAATACTTGCAGAAAAAGCAGTCGAAGATGGCCAGGATATGAAGCTTACGATTGATATTGAACTGCAAATGAAGATGTATAATGAGCTTGTTGGTGAGGCAGGCTCAGGAGCGGCGATAAACCCAGTTACGGGGGAAACGCTGGCACTTGTCAGCAGTCCGTCGTTTGACCCCAATCAGGCCGCCTTGGGCTTCTCAAGTGACGAATGGAAACAGCTTCAGAATGATCCACAAAAGCCTATGACAACCAGGTTCAATAAATCGTATGCTCCAGGCTCTGTTTTCAAGCCGCTTACGGCTTCGATTGGCCTGAAAAATAATAGTATTACACCTGAGCAAACGATGAATGTTAACGGGCTGAAATGGCAGAAGGGTGCCTCCTGGGGAAATTATTTCGTGACGCGGGTTCATGAAGCGAATTCAGTGAATCTAGAAAAAGCAATGGTCTTCTCGGATAATATTTATTTTGCGCAGACGGCGTTGGGAATCGGCAAAGACCAGTTTACCGCGGGGTTAAAGGAATTTGGTTTTGAAGAAGAGTTTGATTATCCATTCCCGCTTGAAAAATCAACGATTGGGAACTTGGATAAGGAAATCGGCTTAGCAGACTCCGGCTACGGTCAAGGTCAAATTCAAATGAGTATCGTTCATCTACTTGAAACCTATACTCCTTTTGTAAACGGTGGGAATATGGTGAAACCAACCCTCTTGCTTGACGCGGAAAAAGTGGAGAAAGCTGTGGTATCACCTGAAATAGCTGCGACCATATCTGGAACGCTGCGAAAGGTTGTAGGTGATGCCGATGGAACGGCTCATTCAGCAGAAATCGCAGGCACCCCGCTGGCTGGAAAAACGGGCACGGCTGAAATCAAACAAAAGCAAGGGGAAAAAGGGACGGAGAACGGCTGGTTCATCGCCTATAACACAAACGCTCCAGATTTAATGGCAGCGATGATGATTGAAAACGTTCTAGGCCGCGGGGGTTCACAGATTCCTGTGGGTAAAATAAAAAATATATTTATGCAAAAGTAGCAGAAACCAGCAAATGGTTTCTGTTTTTTTGTTGAAACAAAGGATATTTAAAACTGAACAAGCAAAAATAATAAAAAAAGACAGGAGAACAACAGTGAATCAGAATCCTCCCATTCGAAGAAGGCGGGCACATTTATCCCAGTTTTCCACAACCGTTCTGCATCCTAGAAATCCCTGGGTGATTGCTTTTTTTTCGTTTTCCTACCCGGGATTTGGCCATTTATTACTTGACCGGTATATTGCGGGATTTATCCTCATACTATGGGAAATGTTTATAAATCAAAAGGCAAAAATAAATCTTGGTATCTTTTATTCTTTAACAGGTGATTTTTCCAAAGCAATGGAAGTGATAGATGAACGCTGGCTTATTCTTTATGTGGCAATCTACATGTTTGGAATTTGGGACGGTTACCGAACGACCATTGACCTGAACAAACAATATATTTTAGCCAATCGTGAGAACGCACCGATTCAGCCGAATTCTATAGGCCCATGGGATTTGAACTTCCTAGATAAGAGGAACCCATGGGTGGCAGTGTTTTGGTCGGTGTTGTTTCCGGGGCTTGGTCACTTTTATATCCACAAAGTGCTAGTAGCATTTTTTATGTTTGCCTATACCGTGGCCATCATGTATTTTGGGGATCTTCCACAAGCCATTCACCTTACGATGATCGGCGATTTCGATTTATCTAAACAAATCATAAATATGCAATGGGCCATGTATTTACCGTCAATTTTCTTTTTTATTCAGTACGATGCCTATACTTCTGCTATCCACTACAATGCATTGTATGAAAAGGAAATGGCAAAATACTTGCGCGATCATTATCAAAATAAACAATTTAAATTTCCAATCTAGAAGTGAGATGAGTAGATGTTTGTTATTGCAACATTTGAGAATTCTATTTACATCGAGTTAGCGATTACAGCACTTGAAGAGCAGGGAATCTCAAAGGAAATGATTCTGGCAGCTCCGCTGGAAAAGCGGAAGAAACTAAGAGGATTGTTTGATTCCATACATAAATCAGATGGGTTCAGTTTATTTGACGGTCCTGCCATTTTAGGTACATGCCTCATGCTTTTAGGAGCTATTTATGGCTACGTGCTTGAATGGGGTCCGATTATTTGGGGGATCATCGGGGCCATTTCTGGATTGCTTATCGGTTTTTTTATTAAGATGCTCATGCTTAAAATAAACAAAAGAGGGAGCAAAAAAATCACATCAGAAATCGTCCTTATGGTCCGTTGCGAGGAGCAAAAGTGGGAAAAGGTTGAAGAAATCTTATGGGATAATCTCGCTCTGGGAATGACCAAAATATAAATACCACCCTTCTAAAAATCAGATGGGTGGTATTGGTATTTTTTTAGGTCAATGCTGCCATTTAGCCCGATTTCGACACCCTCGCTTTCGAGGGAGAAGAGCTGCTCTTGGTAGGATTCATCGTCCTGTATGGCTATTTGGCCTTTTGTATTGACCACACGGTGCCAAGGGAGGCGGTGCTTCCTGCTCATGGAGTGCAGGACCCGAACCACCTGTCGTGCTGCTCGCGGACTCCCAGCTTCCCGCGCTATTTGTCCATAGGTCATGACCTTTCCTTCTGGGATAGATTGAATAATAGTTACGACTCTCTCCGTAAATGGCTGCATTTTTACAAAATCCTTTCCGTTTCATCCTTCTTATTATAGTTTAAGATTTATTTTTATAAGGCCCTTTTCCTAAACTTTGTTGCTTTTTGAAAAAAATTTAATGATTGTGCTAAGTTTCTGCAGAAAAAATAAATTTAATGAGAAAAGAGTATGCAAATTTAAATTCTGAAGCGCAAAATAACTAATTCCAAGTCAAAATCGGCTTTAAGAATTTAACAAAATCATATAAAAAACAGACTTTTATAAAATTTTCATTCGACAATTTGTCACGACAAATTTCTCAGGAAATATTCAAAGTCCATGTTTCATCTCTTTAGAAAATACAGACGGAATGCGGATTACAGCCATTTCGCGTTAGTGTCGAAATAAGAAACAGGGAAATTATTTTACCTTTAAAATGTCCGATTTTTCTAAAAATTTACACCGTACCTTGTCCCGATTAGATAATTCGTGCATATATTCGTATCCAAGCTAATAAACTGATTACAAACCTTTACAAAGAGAGTGTTTGAGGTGAAGAGTCGTTTGAGGCTTTTATGGATTCAGTTGGGGACATGATTATTCATCGTATTACCGTATAACTGCATAAATGGTGACAGGCACCATTTATGCAGTTATACGGAAGCAGTATTTCGTCTTAGTGATAAGCGGGTCTCATTTCGCACTTCTCACATCCAATTTAGGGAGGGCGAGTGGTGTGCACGATTACATCAAAGAGAGAACTATCAAGATTGGAAAGTATATCGTGGAGACGAGAAAAACAGTTCGTGTCATAGCGAAGGAGTTTGGCGTATCCAAAAGTACTGTCCATAAAGATTTGACAGAGAGACTTCCTGAAATAAATCCTGAGCTTGCAAATGAGGTTAAAGAAATATTAGATTATCATAAATCGATTAGACATCTCCGGGGTGGAGAGGCGACAAAAATGAAGTACCAGAAGGAAGAAAAAGAAGGTGAGGCCGTTAAATAGGCCGATTTTCAGAAAGTATCTCTGCGATAAAGAAAAAATGTTTTAAAATGGCCATTTTCAATGACTTCTTGGTGCATTCTAAGAAAGTCGGGGAAATGGCCATTTTTAATGGTTAAAAACCAGCATTCTCTTGCAAGAAAACTTTTCCGACAAAGTTCTACAGATTTTTTTATTAACAGTATGGAAATTTAAAGGAATATGGTACAATTAGCAATTAGGAAAGTATGACCGTTTCAAGGAGGAAAGAAAAGAGAATGTTTGCTAGGGATATTGGGATTGATTTGGGAACGGCTAACGTGTTAATCCACGTAAAAGGCCGTGGAATTGTATTAAATGAGCCTTCTGTTGTAGCCATCGACAGGAACACAAATCGCGTTCTTGCAGTTGGGGAAGAAGCTCGCCGTATGGTCGGACGTACACCTGGAAACATTGTCGCGATTCGCCCGTTGAAAGATGGAGTAATCGCAGACTTTGACGTTACAGAAGCAATGTTAAAACATTTTATTAATAAGTTAAACGTGAAAGGCTTTTTATCGAAACCGCGTATTTTGATTTGCTGTCCAACGAACATCACAAGCGTTGAGCAAAAAGCGATTAAAGAAGCGGCTGAAAAGAGCGGCGGCAAGAAGATCTATTTAGAAGAGGAGCCGAAAGTGGCAGCAATTGGCGCCGGAATGGAAATTTTCCAACCGAGCGGTAACATGGTTGTAGATATCGGCGGTGGAACAACAGATGTTGCCGTCCTTTCAATGGGTGATATCGTAACTTCCTCCTCTATAAAAATGGCCGGCGACAAATTCGACATGGAAATCCTGAATCACATCAAGCGTGAGTACAAGCTATTGATCGGTGAACGCACAGCTGAGAATATTAAAGTCAACATTGGAACCGTATTTCCTGGATCACGCTCGGAAGAAATGGAAATTCGCGGACGAGACATGGTCAGTGGATTGCCACGTACCATCACCGTTCGTTCAGAAGAAATTGAAGGAGCTTTACGTGAGTCTGTGGCTGTTATCGTACAGGCGGCAAAAAGCGTTCTTGAGCGCACACCGCCAGAACTTTCAGCAGACATCATCGACCGCGGCGTTATCCTAACAGGCGGGGGAGCTCTGCTCCATGGAATCGACACCTTGTTAGCGGACGAACTTAAAGTACCAGTCCTAGTGGCAGAAAATCCAATGGACTGCGTGGCAATTGGAACCGGAATTATGCTCGACAACATTGACCGCATTGCGAAGAGGAAACTCGGGTAAACAGGTAGGCCATCTTAAGTCTGATGACACTAGTCGTTAGGCTTTTTTTGTTGCGGTGACATTGTTGCGGTGACAGGCACCATTTATGCAAATTCTGCTGATTATGCAATAATTTTTGCATATTTGGTGCATTTCACTAGATTTACAGGCTAGATTCCGCCACTTTTTGCCATGGAAATACTTTTTCTGCAAAAAAACTACTAATTATTTTTTATTATAGAGTATAATATTAGGTAATATGAAATAACTGCTGAAGAATGGGCAAACTATATGTCCAATACAATAGATGGATTTCGTTAAAGGGGAATAAATGATGTCAGTAAATCATCTAAACCAGGTTAAAACGAGGGAAGAATATAAAAAGATACAGGATGAGCGAAATAATTCTGTAGAAGGCCCTCCGGCTCAAAAGGCTTCTAAACCCAAAAAGGCTCAAAAAGCAGAAGTGGCGAATAAGCGGATTCGGATCCGTCTGGTGCCTATTTGGCTTCGAATTGTCCTTTTGGTCGTTTTTACAGGGGTTTCTATGATCGCAGGGGCAGCAATCGGGTATGGTGTGCTTGGGAATGGGAAACCGGGAGACGTGCTAAAACAATCGACGTGGACACATATTATTGATTTAGTGGAAAAAAAATAACCGAGGAAGGGCCTAAGCCCTTCCTTTTTGTATCCTCTTAATAGTAAAATGTAGATATCAGGTTCTATGAGGAGGTACTAAAAATGTTGGACGTAACACAAATAAAAGAAATTATCCCCCATCGCTATCCATTTTTGCTGGTAGATAAAATTTTAGAAATTGAAGAAGGGGTTAAAGCGGTCGGCATTAAAAATGTTACAGCGAATGAAGAGTTTTTCAATGGTCATTTCCCTGACTATCCAGTAATGCCTGGCGTGCTGATTGTTGAGGCGCTTGCACAGGTTGGAGCGGTTGCTATGTTAATAAAAGAGGAAAATCGCGGCAAATTGGCCTTTTTTGCTGGAATTGACGGGTGCCGTTTCAAAAGACAAGTGAAACCTGGCGATCAGCTAAGATTGGAAGTAGAAATCATCCGTTTGCGCGGTCCAATTGGAAAAGGTAAAGCTGTAGCAACAGTAGATGGCGAAGTGGCTTGTGAAGCAGAAATAACATTTGCATTAGGAAAATAACCGGTGATATCACCGGTTGTTTTTTTTGTAATAGTCCTTTCAATCTTGGGGAAAATAACTTTAGACCGTTAAAAGGGTCAATATTTTTCCTATGGAAAGGGGCTTTTACGATTGAAGAAAAAGCTGTTATTAATGCTACTTAGTGCGGTTCTATCTGGATTTATGTTAGTGGGTTGTAACAATAATGACAATGACCAAAATCCGCCGCCGCCAACAAATGATAAGGTCGATACTCCACTTGATAACGATAACAATATGGATGGTAACGACAACGATGACGGGTTAAACAACACGAACACTCGTTATAACAACAACAATAACGGGATGAACAACCACTACCCTGAAAGAGAAGACATCAACACGCCTAATGATAAAGACCCAGGCAGAGACAATAACACACCACGGGAAGACATCATCGAAGACGATATTGATAGAAACGACCGTGACAATAAAGACGAATAATGAAAGGGGCAGGCTACGCAGCCTGCCCTTTTAATCGTGCTTAATTTTTAATTTCGGTTTGCTTTTCATTTTATCTTTAAATTCCTCTAGAAGCGCTTGACCGCCAAGGCCCTTTTCAAGGAGGCTGTCGAGCAGCAGCTCCGAATAATCGCTTCTGGTTCGGCGCAGCCGGCCTTCTAATAGGACACTCATATGGTGTTCAAATTTTGTTAACGAGGCAACTTTTGTCTGAAAATAGGCTGGGTCGTTATCACGTTTGGTTATCACAGCTTGAACAATAATTTCGGAGCTTTCATCGTGAATTTTTTTAAAGTAGTCATAAAGGGTTAAATCCGTATAGGCTTCGAGCAGCCAGCTGGCTCGTTCATTTTCTTTATTAATTATCAATCCATCTTCCAAGGGGACTTCCACAGAAGTTCCATCCTCCACCACTTCCAAAGCGACTAACTTAAAGGATTTCATTTTACACTACCTCCCTTTTTCGATTCACGGCTACACTTATTTTCTAAATTATACCATAGTGGTGAAAGAAACAAATGTCGAAAAATATTTGTCGTAATTTGCAATTTTTTTATTTGAGGGAAAATAGACATTCCAAATCTGCATTTTCACCTAGTGAAAAATCACTTTTGGAGCTTAAAACAAATTGAATTTAGAAAAACCGTGATTTTACAGCAGTAGGGCTAAGGGACTATGATTAAGCCATCAAATGGAGAGGAGAATTGGAATGATCAATCAAGTGACGCTTGTAGGTAGATTAACGCGGGATCCGGAATTGAGAAAGACAACCGATGGGCTATCTGTTACTTCGATAACCTTGGCGGTAAGTCGACACTTTCGGAACCAGCATGGGGAAATTGAAGCAGACTTTGTTCAATGTACACTTTGGAAAAAAGAAGCAGAAAATACGGTACGATATTGCCGAAAGGGTTCGATCGTAGGGGTAACAGGGAGGCTGCAAACCCGGCATTATGACAACAAGGAAGGGAAACGGGTTTACGTAACCGAAGTGGTAGCGGAGTCCATTCGCTTTCTAGGGGCCAAACCAGCCCAAAGCCCTGTAGAGCCGCCGCCGGTAACGGTGAATGTGATGAAGGAGGAGCTGCCGTTTTGAGTAATCACGATGATGTCGCCCATAGTTTAGAGCAGCTGCTTGAAAGTTTGATAAAAATGGTGGGTCGCGCCAACCAGAATAACAACGACCTGCAAAAAAAGATCATGCATATGAATCAAAACATGGATAGCCTTCAGAAAAGAATTAGTCAGCTAGAATGGATTATGAAAGGGCAGCTTATGGAAAAAGAGCGAAGCCCAATCAGAAATTACCCCACACATCATCACCCGCACATTACATCCAAGGTTCATGACCATATCTCAGTTCATTTTTGAAAAAATAATTTTTTGAAAAAAAGACTCCTCATTGCTGTTAGGTTAAATTACATTCGTAATTCGGTTCCTTATTGAATATTTTCCCCGAAAACAGTTGTTCCCTAGTTAGAGAAAAGTGATGCCCTCCAATATAATCCCCATTTCCGGCCAAAAAGCGCCGGAATTTTTTTGCCTTTTGATGTTTAAAAAAATAGCAGTTGGGTAAAATATAACAAAACCCCCTGTTTTATTTTTCTAAGGCCGCTGATCATCGATCAGCGGCCTCCTTTTTTAGATATTTTTATGTTTTTTACTAGCTTTTATTTGATACGTTAATAAATCGACAAAAAATGCACGGCGCTTTGGGGTCATTAGATGAATATCTAGAAGAAATTTTTTCAATTCAGGCTCTTGCTGGAGAAGTTGAAGGATGATGCCTAAATCATGATCTTCAAGACTTTCCTTCGTCATGTAGCCAGGTTCCTCGACTTTTGGCAGTAGTTGGTCCAACTCCTCAACCAATACTCTTTTTCCACTTGATAGATTTCAGCAAATCGTATGACCGTTTGATAATTGGGTTTGTGTGACAACTTTTTGAACACAGACAATAGTAGGGTGTAAGCTACGGAATGTAAAAAGGAGAATGAAAATTATTGTCGAATAATAAATCTTGGTGTAAAAATTT
This sequence comes from Neobacillus sp. plas4, assembly GCF_057221695.1. NCBI lineage: Bacteria > Bacillati > Bacillota > Bacilli > Caryophanales > Bacillaceae > Neobacillus > Neobacillus sp. plas4. The sequence goes on along the minus strand of NZ_CM170152.1, from coordinate 5,851,170 downwards.
GTCTTTCATTGGAGGTTGTAAACAAATGCCAAACTCATTAATTTTTATTGGAGAACGACCGAGTCACTTAGAAATGTACATTATGGGGAAACCAGATTTCTACGATGCGATACAACTCTCAGCACGGCCACATAGACTTTCATCAAGCATGTCCTACCACTCAATCCCTTTTCACCAGTCAGATATTTCAATCAATATTATTGAAAGTAATTCCCGGTTCAACTGCCGGCAACAGTCACTGCAGCTAATCGAAGGCGATAAACAGCTTTCCGAAGAAGATGCATATGAGATCTTCACGAACTTTGCGATCATGGAAGACAATAAAGTCGCATTTTTACTGACTTCACCTAATAAAAAAATCCGAACAAGAAGAAGAGTGACTCCCAAGGTTTTGTTTGCCAGTAGGAAGGTGGAGGTCTAGAGATGGGAGCTTTGTGACATCAAGTTTCCTAGATTAAAGGAAGTCAACTATGGATGTTAAAAGAGACCCAAAAATAGCAGCTTCGTTTGTAAAAAAGGCACAATTATTTATGAATATTACAAGTGTATGACAAATTTAAACGAATAAAAGGGTTTCGGAGATGCTCCGGAACCCTTTTCTGTCTTTCCCAAAGGCCAAATATCCTATATATTTCACAGTTTTGACAAAACAACCACTAAAATAACAACAAAAACCTTCCTTCCACTTCCTACATTGCGCGTAAATAACCCACAAAACACAAACTGTCCACTCCACACGGACAAAACGGGCGAAATGTCCACGAGCGGTGACAGGCACCGAGCAATTATCCATATTTCTCATCTGTTTCTAGTGTTTTCCACTGTTATATGACAATTTGTGATAGAGTTTTAATATTTTTGTAATATAACTGGTACATAGTTCTGGTATAAATAGATTTATAGAGAAGGGGGAAAACGTATGCAACATTTTAGGCGTATGATTTTCATGTTTCTAACATGCTTATTATTGGTGTCAGGTACGGTTGTGGCACATGCACAAACAAGTAAGGACGCTTTACATAATGTTCAGCAAGAGCTTGAACAAAAGGCGAATGAAAAGAACTCTATTAACAATGAAATCGAACAGATTAAAAAAGATATGGATGATTTACAATCTTTTATTACCCAAAATAGAGTAGCGTTGGAAGATACTCAAAAGAGGATCGCTGCAACCCAACAATTAATAGAACAGAAAAAAGAGGAAATCGTCGTCCTTCAGGATAAAATTCATAACCGAAAGAGTGTTATGAAAAGTCGGTTAGTGGCTATGCAAAAGGATGACAATCTAAATGTTGTCATCAATGTAATCTTAGAATCTAAAGATTTAGCAGATTTTATTAACCGTGCGAGTGCGGTAACGACACTGTTAAATGCTGATAAAGATATTATGACGGACCAAGAAAACGATCTTAAGCAAATTGAAGACGATAAGAAAGAGATCGCCAAGCAAGAAGAACAGCTGGCTGTAGAGCGAGAAAATCTAAACCGACAGCAAGCAGAACTGAATGTGAATTTGCAAAAGAGACAAGAGTCCTTAACAGTTATGCAACAAAAATATAGTGAAGTAAATGAAGAAATGGCAGGTATTCAAGCACAGTTGGCAGAGGCGCAAGCGAAGGTTCGCCAAGAACAAGAAGCAGCAACAACTATGGCTGCTGCTATCACACCTGCACCGGCTGCAACGCCAGCACCAGCACCAACACCTGCAGCACAATCAGGCTCTGAAATGTATGTCTCCTCAACAGCATACAGCCATGAATCATCAGGAAGTATCACGTACATGGGTTACAATATTAAGGAAAATCCAAACATGAAATTAATTGCTGTCGACCCATCTGTAATTCCATTAGGATCAAAAGTATGGGTAGAGGGTTATGGAGTGGCGATTGCCGGTGATACTGGCGGCGCGATAAAAGGCCACAAAATCGATGTGTTAATGCCAAACAATGCGCATGCCTACGCATGGGGCAGAAAAACCGTAAAAATCGTCGTTTTAAATTAGATACAAAAAGAGAGATCTGACATCAAAAGGATGTTAGATCTCTTTTTGTTTTTTTGGGCAGCTCAACAATAAAAACCAGTCCGAAGACTGGTTTATCGTAGGAGTAGGAGTGTCCGCCTGAATGGTGGAAGTGTCCACCCCTGGTGGAAAGTGTCCACGAGCGGTGCCTGTCACCCAAAATTTTCACCCAACCATGACACCCAGCTACCCCAAATACACTAAATCCTTGAGTTCGTCAGTAGAGAGTTCGGTGATCCAGTTTTCGCTTTGGATGATTTGGTCGTTTAGGTGCTGCTTTTTCTCAAGCATGGCGTCTATTTTTTCTTCAAGGGTTCCGGTGCAGATGAGTTTGTGCACGTGTACGAATCGAGACTGGCCGATACGATACGCTCTGTCGGTAGCTTGATTTTCAACAGCTGGATTCCACCAGCGATCGTAGTGGATGACGTGATTGGCTGCCGTCAGGTTCAACCCAGTTCCTCCAGCTTTCAAAGATAACAAGAACACAGGGAACTCATGGTTTTGGAACTTCTCAATCATGCTATCACGCTGCGATTTCGGGACACTTCCGTTCAGGAACGGAACTTCGACTCCAAACTTTTTCTTTATGGTCGAGCGAATCATTTCGCCCATTTCAATATATTGCGTAAAGATGAGACAGCTTTCACCTGCATCCAAAACAGCGTCTACCAGGTCGACAAGCTTTTCTAATTTATTGGAGCGATCAAGCAGCACCCTCTCAGCAGATTTCTCCTTTAAATAAAGGGCAGGATGATTACAAAGCTGCTTCAACCGGCTGAGCATTTGTAAAATTAGCCCCTTACGTTCGAAACCAGACAACTTTTCAATTTCTGCAAACGTATCCTTGACCAGCTGCTCATATAACGACGCTTGCTCCGTCGTAAGCGGGCAGTACTCTTTTTGCTCCTGCTTGTCAGGTAGGTTGAGGGCAACCTCTTCATCCTTCTTTGTCCTCCTTAACAGGAACGGGCGGATTAAAGACTGAAGCTGATTGACCTTTTCCTTTTTCTCATCCTTCTCAATCGGAATCACGAACTTTTTCTGAAATTGTCCCAAACTGCCAAGATAGCCATGATTGGTAAAATCAAAAATGGACCACAGCTCGGATAACCGGTTTTCCATCGGTGTTCCAGTTAAGGCAATGTGATGCCCTCCACGCAGTCTGCGTACTGCCTTTGACTGCTTCGTTCCAGCATTCTTGATATTCTGTGCCTCATCAATGGCAATTGAGCTCCAAAGTTTGGTTTCAAACTCCTCGGTGTCCATATGGCTCAATCCATATGAAGTCAGGACAACATCAGCATCCTTGACCTTTTCTAAAAAGGCCTCTTCCTTCAACCGGTTCGAACCATAATGCAAATACACATTCATCTCTGGTGCAAACCGTTCAAGCTCCTTCTGCCAATTCCCAAGAACAGATGTTGGACAAATAATCAAAGCAGCCTTTACAGGTGTCTTTTCGCTTGAAACTTGTTCCTTTTTACTTGCGGAAGTTTGCTTTTTAGAATTGCTGACAATTTTGGTATCTGTCGCCACATCTGAACCTGCTTCGGTTTCGGTGCCTGTCACCGCATCAGAAGTTGCGCCCAATATGGTGCCTGTCATCTCTTCCGAAAGGACCCCAACTCCATCCTTGACCTTCAATAAATACGCAATCAATTGAACGGTTTTCCCAAGTCCCATGTCATCGGCCAGGACAGCGCCAAAACCGTATTGGCGGAGGAACCAGAGCCAGCTCATTCCAAGCTGCTGATAAGGGCGGAGTTCACCTTGAAGTCCCCCTGGTACTGTTTCCATAGGAATCTCATGTGCCTGGGAAAGCTGATGAATCATCTTTTTCCATTGGCTGTTCAATTCAATTTGAATCCGTGCGAAGGCTTTTGGATTTTCTAGCTCATCTTCAGTAGGAGGTGCCTCGACCAGCTCTTGTTCAAGCAGGTCCCTAACATGCAAGCCTTCCTTTTCGGCCCGTTTCATCAGATCCTGAATTTGCCGAATAAAACCTGGATCGAGCTTCACCCAGCGGCCACGAATAAAAACAAGCCGGCGTTTTTCTTCCACAAGCTGGCCGAATTCCTCCTCGGAAAGGTCGACCCCATTCATCGAGAAACGCCAATTGAAGTCAAGCATGGCCTGAAGTCCGACAAATGATGGACGATGACTAGAAGACCCTTTAAGTGACGCCTTCACCTTCAAATTAGCATTTTTCATTGCCTGCCACCAAGAAGGAAGCAGGATCTCTACATCGAGAGCTACAAGCGTTTCACTTGCTTCCGTCAAAAACATCCAGGCTTCTTCTTCTGTGAGCCCTGATTTTAAGGTCGATCCGTCCTCACTCATCCAAGGAATTAGCTTCACCCAGCGGCCTTGCTGGCGTTCAACACTTTCTAAAAATGGCTTCCATCTTGCCGGAAGTTTAGCGCCTAACTCATAGACATCATCGACATTTTTCTTGCCGCGCAGAAAGACATCTAGGTTCCATAGCCCTTCTCCATCTAAGGGCTCATCTAATTTCAGCCCAATCGTAAAGGGGGTGTCGCTTTCCTTGATGCCAACCCACTCAAGCCAGCTTTCTTCATCAAAATAGCGGGACAGCTCCGCACCAGATATATTCTGTTTCCGAAGTAAATCAAGCTTTGGTCCGAAAAGTTCTTTCATAGCGGAATTTCTCGTTAAGTAGGCATCTAAAGACTGATTATATAAATCAGAGATAAACTCTTGTACCTTTTCAGAGTCTTCGATATGGGAATCCACAGGTTGATCCCAGAATGATGGATCAAATTCATCCATGACCCGGGCGGGCAGCTTCCAGCGGAAATCCCCATGCTCCCAAACAGAAAAGTCCGGCAGCCAATCCTTCTCGATAATCCCTTCATGGAGGGCGTGAGCGGCAGCCAGGCAAATTTCCGACTGGTCATCCCAGTCCCAGTCGATAAACCGGTTAAAGGATTCCTTTGCAAAAAGAGAAACCAGGTGCCAGCCCGTGACCACAACTCCCTCGATGCCATCCACTGACTCCGTCTCTAGAAGCGTGCCAAAAAAGCTCTCCTGGTGTAGGCTGAATAGCACGTTTTTCCACTCAGAAGGAGGTAAACCGGACCCATGCTCATCCTCAGCAGCCAAAAGATAGCGGCCATCTTCCAATTTTATTGTCAGTAGCTTAATAAATCTCGTTTTTAGCATCGTCATGTTACTCCTTTTACTAGGGTGTATATGGTGCCAAATTGAGTTTTGGCTTTTGGATGTGGATTGTTGGTTTCCAGAAAATGTTTAATTATCCAAAAGACTATGGAAAATGTCCAAAACCCATAAAAAAATGTCCAAAACCAAAATTACCACCAAAAAATCCTAAAAATGCACATCAGAACTGTCCGTCTGAGGTGGACAGTGTCCACGGGCGGTGCCTGTCACCACAGAAAGACAGTGTCCACGAGCGGTGCCTGTCACCCAACCACCGCCACACCACCACATCCTATTCCTCAATAAGCTTGCTGCGCCTGCATTCTTCGTGGAAGGCGCGGAGGCGTTTGGTTTTGTCCATTAGGGTGTCGAGGAAGTATTGCCAGTCGTCGACGCGTTTGATTTTTTTGTAGAGGGTCCGCAGCTTTTTTAGGTGCCGAACGGCTGCTTTGTAGCTGGACCGGTTTTTTTGATTGATTTCTTGGAGCGCAGATTGGTGCAGCATGCCGAGCAGAACCTCAGGCTTTTCCTTTTCAATCACCTTAACGCGCTCCCGCGGCAGATCGTAGTAGCTCCAGCCCATGAATGCCTGAAGGTCACCCCATTTTTCAAATTGCTTCCGTTCAAACAGCAAAAATTCATATTCCGTATAGCTATAGGGTAATGTCGCCAGCATAGCGCGTTCGTACAATTCGGTCTTTCCATTTTCTAAAACGTACGGGGCAATCGCCTTAAGTGCCGATCGGGTAAAAGCAGCACAGGAATGATACGTCCGCAAAAAGGCTAAATAACTTTTAAGTTTAGATGCAAACAGCTCAACGACCGGTCCCACTCGTTTCCACGATTTTGTCTGTGACAATAGGTCAATCCAGTGAAGCATATAAGGTGTGATCAGAGAATCCTCGATTTTATCAATCAAATCTAAGGCCAATTCATCCTTTTGCTGCAGAAAGCTGATATGGACTCCAGCAATCATCAGCGGATTCAGATTCTCCCACTCCTTCGCCGATTTCATCCGCTCATGAATCCGGACAATCTCTTGCTCCCGCCACTCCTTCTTTTTAAAAAGGTTCGTCCAGAGCAGGCGATACAAATAGATGCGCTCCTGCTCGAGCCCAGTGGACACCGTCAGCAGCTCGAAAACATCGTCCTTTAATTTCATAATAAACTCATCGAAGTCAAACGGCAGCGATTGAACACCAATTTTTAAAACGAGCTCATCCGCATCCTCAATTAAATTATGAAACACAGAGAGATAGGCGCGTCTGACACTCTCCTCAGAAAAACCCGCATCCTCAGTCAGAACAGCGAGTTTCCTAAACGAAACCACAATCCCGACCATTTCATATAACAAACGCCATTCTTGTTCCACAGGCGCGCTCGCTTTGATCCGCCGTTCAAAAATATTAAACAGCTCTGCAATAATAAAAGGGCTCGAATATTTTTTCGAATTCAGAATCGTATCGAAGCTGACCTCGAATGATTCAACCCAGCGGCGATAATCAGGCTTCATCACACCGTTCGCCTTGATTAAATCCTTTGCCGCCTGCAGCCCCCAATTCGTGACAGCACTTTTCTCTTTCATCGGTTCCCGCCATTCTGCAACCCAATCGGCGACACTGCCAATTCTTGAATAAGCCGCAAAAAACACGGCCATCTGATGGCGGCACAATCCCTCATAGGGGCAGGTACACTGACTCGAGGCCAAAAAGGCAAAATTGAGCTTAACATAGCAAGGCGTTACGTCCTGAACCGTTGCCGTAATTTGGGCATTCCAAACTTGCAATTGCTTTACCAAACCCTGCCGGTACAGCATTAAGCCCTTTTGAACCAGCTTGACATCGTCGGTGGCATGCGGGTGCAGCAATTCCTTTATTTCCTCCGCGAGGAGTTCAATCCGTTCATTTGCAGTCATTGACTCCAAGGCCACGACCCCCTTTTCCGAAAAATCCATATTCCTTTATTATACCCAAAAATTGACCTTCCGAGGAGAGAAAAGAGGATTTCTATCGAGAACAAGCCTTTTTGCTTAAAATAGTCAGTGATACGCGAATAATGAATCAAAAAAGAGCACAAAAAAACCAGGCATTCTGCAACGCCCGGACTTAAGTATTTTCAATTTCTGAAGTTGTGTTTATTGCCGGAGTCTGTCCCAGTTGCTTGGACACATATTCAAACAGGTGAGTAAGGTAATTCGTAAGCTCGAAGCCTTCTTCATTAGCAAACTCTGATAATAGCAATTTCGTTTCATTCATTGGTTCATTCCCCCTTAAAATTCACTTCTATCAACATTCTTACCAATCTATCAGTCTCTTATACATATAAAAATCAATTTTACTCCTGTTCGTTGCAGCAATTTTCTTCAATGGCTTGTAATCGTTGGTCTACCGTCTCCATTTGGTCTTCTAAACGCTGGATTTCACGTTGTTGTCGCTCGGTCAGACGTTCAAGCCGCTGTACGCGTCGTTCTAGCTCAAGGCAGCATGGCCGTACTCCCATCATTTCCACCTCCTTGTCCACTAATAGGGTATGTCCAAAAGGGGAAATGGTGACGGCATGAACACAAAAACAGTCCCAGCAGTGCTAGGACTGTTACCCTACAATGAAATTTTGGCAGCAGATTCTATATCTTGGGTAACTTCAGGCTCCTGAATCTCTAGTTTTGAAGCAAACCTTTCCAACCCTCCAGTCGCACAAAACAAGCAGAGCGCAATAAACAACGCAATTAAAAACCTTTTCATCGAAATGATCCCCCAGTTATTCCTTTTTGTCTCTACTCAATAAGACGTGAATAAGTGGAAAAAGGTTCCTAAAATTCGGTTGACAAAATCTGCGGAGGAACTCACAGACATATGTCGAAGAGTGTGAGCCAATGATGAAGGAAGACGTATTCACATGAAGGATGTCCAAGATGGGTATTGCTAAATTTAAATCAGTATGATATATTACCTTTTGTAAAAATGACTGATTTAGTTTTTCAGTCAGTTTTTAAAAAAGTGAGGTGAGTGGATGTGGCCGTTATTGACCGGAAAAAGTTGATTATTGAGGCAGCAGCTAAGTCTTTTTCTTTGTATGGGTATAAAGCAACGACGATGGATCAAGTTGCAAAGTTAGCCAATGTAGGAAAGGGAACCATTTATACTTTTTTCAAGACGAAGGAAGAGTTATTCGATGAAATAATTCATTCGCTCATTGCAGAGATTCGAGTAGTCGTAGAAGGGGCTATGAACGATACTGCCTCCATTCTAGAAAATGTCAACAATGTGTTAGTTTCGATTCATGAGTTCCGGGAATCCCATCAGCTCACCATTAAATTGATTCAAGAAGAGCGGGATATGGGGACGCAAACCGTAGTGGAAGCCATGCAAAGAGTGGAGCAATCCATCATCCAATATATGAAGGCCATTATTCAAAAGGCTATCGACAAGGGCGAAATCAAGTCTTGTGATCCTGAGGTCACAGCCTTCGTGATGTTAAAAATGTACTTCTCGTTAGTGGTTGATTGGCAGCGAAACCATCCACCATTGGATAAAGAGGAAATCTCAAAGCTCTTTGAACTCTATCTATTAAAAGGCTTGTTAGCATAAAAGTCTTTTATTTTTCGTTAAAATTGACCATATGAACAAAATAGTCATTATTTTTATCTAAAAATGACCAAATGAATAAAACGGTCATTAATCTAGGGGGAGCATACCATGAAAGGAATAAAAGCAGAGTTAAAATCTATCCTTTCCAATCGAAAGGTTCTCATTCCCATCATCGCCATCCTCTTTATACCAGTGCTATATGCTGGAATGTTCTTATGGGCGTTTTGGGATCCATATAAATATTTAGGCGACCTGCCGGTGGCGATTGTGAACCAGGATGAAGGAGCAAGCCTCAACGGAGAGGAGCTTCAGCTAGGGAGGGACCTAGTCGGAAATTTGAAGAAAAGTAATACATTTGCTTTTGATATCGTGGATAAGGAGCAAGGCTATCAAGGATTAGAAGATCAAAAGTATTATATCCTGGTGGAAATTCCGGATGATTTTTCAAAAAATGCTACGACCCTTCTGGAGGACGAGCCGCAAAAATTAGAAATGAAATACGTGCCAAATGAAGGAGCCAACTTCTTATCGGCACAAATCGGCGAAACGGCGATGAAGGAAATCAAAGCGGAAATATCAAAGGAAATCATCTCGACCTACTCGGAAAGCATTTTTGAAAAAGTGACCGATATGGCTGGAGGGTTAGACAAAGCCAGTGAGGGAGCCAATCAACTATATGATGGAAGTGCGAAACTTACGGATGGTGTTGGCCAGGTAAAGGAAAACCTGAAATTGTTAGCGAGTAAATCAATACAGTTTGAGGAAGGCGTCCATAGCATAGCCTCAGGATCGGATGAGCTGGCAAAAGGGTCGACTGCCATCAATCAAGGCTTGGCGGAAGTGGATGAAAAACTTCCACAGCTGGTGACAGGCACCGAAAAAGCACAAAATGGTGCGGAACAGTTGAAGAAGGAATTACCGGCCGGCATTGCTGCCGGGATTAGCAGTCAATTAACTGGCAGTACAGAAAAGTTAAATGCGGGTATCAATCAGTTTGAAACACAGTTGGGTGACGGGCTATCTTCACAGATTGCCGACCAGATGATCGTACAGCAAAAGGCAAAAATGCAGGAGCTGGCAGGGGCTTTAATCGCAAACGGAGTTCCAGCTGAAACTGTTCAGACGATTATGGAACAACAAGCTGCGCCAACCAAGGCAGAGGTCGAGCAGCAGGTATCACAAGCGATTACGCCTGGATTGCACCAGGGGTTCTCTCAATTTAAAACTCAAGTAAATGGACAATTGCTTGGGGCCGCAAATGGTCTTGAAGAGCAATTGAAAAAACAAACAGATCCAGCCTTCGATCAATTAATTGGCGGCTTAGGAGAAATAAATGCCAACCAGGAAAAATTACAGCAGGGTATTCACCAGCTCTATGAAGGGTCAGCTGCACTAAATGCAGGTGCCAATCAGCTGACAGCGGGTATGGGACAATTATCCGAAGGCGCAGATAAAATCGCCGATGGTACCGGTAAGCTGGCCGAGGGTTCTTCTGATTTACAAGCGGGTTCGGAAAAACTACAAAATGGTTCTTCAGAATTAAGAGAAAAGCTTGCAGAAGGTGCCGAGCAGGCAAGTGGTGTTCATGCGGACGAAGATACCTTCGATATGATGGGTGAGCCCGTGAAAGTGGATAAAAGTGAGATTAACACCGTGCCAAACTATGGTACTGGATTTGCACCGTATTTTATCTCGCTGGGACTTTTTGTCGGGGCATTGATTATTTCGATTGTTTTTGGGCTAAGAGAACCTGCCGTTCAACCAGCTTCAGCAAGACAATGGTTTTTCGGTAAATTGGGAGTCATCACCTTGATCGGTGTCATTCAAGCACTATTGGTCGATTTCGTATTAGTGGTTGGTTTAGGAATCAAGGTACAAAGCCTGCCGTTATTTGTGGTGACATCGATCATCACCAGTATGGTGTTCGTGACACTGATTCAAATGCTAGTGACCACATTGGCGGATGTCGGACGTTTCATCGCCATTCTTGTCCTCATCATGCAATTAACGACAAGCGCGGGAACCTTCCCACTTGTGTTAATACCGGAGGCGCTGCAGCCATTTAACGCTTTCTTCCCTATGACGTACACCGTCCAAGCGTTTAAGGCAGTTATTTCAAGCGGCAACTTTGCATACATGTGGCACAACAACGTCATTTTGCTAGGATACATGGCTGGATTCATGCTCGTGACATTCACGTACATGGCCATTCGTTTCAAACGCGAGCAGGCGAGAGAAACGATGATTGAGCAAGCAGCATAATGTTGGTGGAAGACACCGAATTCGCAGTGGGGGCGAATTCGGTGTTTTTTTTTATGTGAAAAATCCTCTATCTGCCAAAATGTGCTCCCCACCTGCCAATTCGGAGCATTTACCTGCCTAAATTGTGTTTTATCTGCTAATCCTCTTTGTTTATCTGCCTAATTAATTCCACCACCTCACTGAATCCTATAAAAAGCCAGGCGGCAGCCAGGTTCAGGTATCAAAGTTTCCTGCATATGGATATTCAGCTCGAAATTAAGCATGAAAGCTGGATTTATGTACAAGTTACCATCATTAAAAATCCTCTACCTGCCAAAAAGAGTTCCTTACCTGCTATTATGGAGCACTTACCTGCCAAAATTCTTTTTCACCTGCCAATACCCATTGTTTATCTGCCTAACAAATTCCGCACCCCAAACCCAAGATTGAAAAAGCCAGGCAGGTGCCTGGCTCAGGTAATCGAGTAATCCAACATTTTATTTGAACCACTCAAATTTTTTCCCCATAAATACGATTACCCAAAGGACCCCGCCTGTTAGTAGGGACGCCCACCAAGAAAAGTCGAAGGCAGGACCGAAGTCTGGTATAAACTTCGTTAAAGCAATGACAAGCCCCATGGAGACAGCACCGAAAATCCCGATCTTTAGCATATCTTTCTTTTCGCTTGCCTTTTCATTAAATAACGATTGTTTGATGGTTCGAAAGAAAAACCAAACGCCGAATGCAACTGATCCTAAAATAACGGCAAATAACAAGAGAGTAGGGTACAGATAAACGCTAGAATCCACATCCTCATTCTTAAATTGCGAGATAATGACAATCACAGCTCCCCGAATCATGAGCATCCAACTGACCAGATTGAGAACAATCCCCATAATAAATGGAATCACCTCTCGTTTTTGTTCATTCGGCAAGTTTTGAATGATTTCATCCGCATACCCTTTGGGATCATCACCAAATATATCCTTAGCAGACTTACCTTCATGCTGCCCATCAAGGAGGTGATCGAGCATTTCCATCAACACTTCCTCGGATTGTTGTTCGGAAAGAGTAAATTGGAGACGAATGTAAATCATCATATCACTATAGTATTTTTCGTTCTCTTCTGTGAGTTCTTCGCGTTTTCTGTTATTTTCCTCAATTAATTGTTTAGCCTTCATCGTCATTTCTCCCCTTAAATAAAGAATTAACTGGTTCAACCATCTGTTTCCACTCAGATACTATAATGTCTAGCGCCTCTTTGCCTTCATTTGTTAAAAAATAATACTTTCTGTTTGGACCGGACTCGGATGGCCGCATTTCTCCCCTGATCAGACCGTTTTTCTGTAAGCGGAGCAATACGGGATAAATCGTCCCTTCGCTTACATCACTTAATCCGAATTCTTGAAGCTTTTTAGATAATTCGTAGCCATATACTGGTTCTTTTTCAATAACGGCTAAGACGCACCCATCCAGTATTCCCTTTAGTAATTGGCTTCTTAAGGACATGGTATAGCTCCTCTCCCTAAACCTTTTCAACAACTACTTGGTAAAACAAGATAGCTGCTGAAAAAAATACCTACTCGGTAAAACAAGATAGCTACCGAAAAAAATAACTACTTGGTAAAACAAGATAGTCGGTTGAAAAAATAACTACTTGGCAATACATAGTAGTTACTTTTATATTACCTTTTAGTTCCAATACTGTCAATAGGAAGTCGTTTGGCAGATTTCCTGCCAACGTGCTTGAAAGGAAGGTGTTCACTGTATACGATTGGAATGGAGGGGTCATATGAAAATTAAAATAGATGATTTAACCGGAAATGCTGTAAAAGAATTGGTGCGGGAACATCTTCAAGGGATGCACGAAAATTCTCCGCCTGAAAGCATTCATGCTCTAGGCCTTGAACAATTGCGGAGTTCAGAGATTACCTTCTGGAGTGGATGGGAGGGAACGGAATTGGTTGGATGCGGGGCACTGAAAGAATTGGATGACCACCATGGCGAGATCAAATCGATGCGAACCTCCTCAGCACATCTGAGAAAAGGTGTCGCCAAACAAATGCTCAAACACATTATCGAAGAAGCCAAGCGCCGTGGCTACCTCAGGTTAAGTTTGGAAACAGGGTCACAGGGGGCTTTCGAACCGGCTCGAAGACTCTATTCAAGTTTCGGGTTCCTCTATTGTGAGCCATTTTCGGATTATAGTGAAGATCCAAATAGTGTATTTATGACGATGGAATTAAAGGGGGTGTGAAAAAGATTAAGATCGAGTGCAGGAGCATAATAAAAAGGCACCTATTTATAAAAGGTGCGTACAAACCTATGGTTTATCATAGAATATAAGAAAAAATAGACATTTTACGATAAATTGGAGAAAATTAGGTTGTTAAAAAATTTTTCCTAGGGAGAAAACAATGTGAAATTATATAAGAGAAAAGGGAATTTAGTCAGTTTGCATCCAGCCCAAATACTTGTATTAGGTTTCGGCAGTCTAATTCTATTGGGAACGTTTCTTTTTATGCTTCCGATAGCCACTTATGAAAAGGGACGCGGACTCAGTTTTATTGATGCTTTATTTGAAGCAACATCTGCAGTCTGTGTGACAGGTTTGGCCGTTGTGGATACGGGTACAACCTTTACTTTATTTGGTGAGATTGTTCTTCTCTGTTTGATTCAAGTTGGCGGCTGGGGATTTATGACCACTGGAATCTTTATGTTTATTATCTTAGGTAAAAAAATTGGTCTTAAGGAACGCTTATTGCTTCAGGATTCATTAAATGTATTTTCCCTGGCTGGGATTGTCAGCCTCGTAAAACGGATTATCCTGATTACTTTTATTGTGGAACTAATCGGTGCGATTACCTTAGCGATTCGTTGGTCATTTGAAATGCCTGTTAAGAAGGCCGTTTACTATGGAATATTCCACTCGATTTCTGCTTTTAATAACGCAGGGTTTGGTCTTGAACCTGACAATCTGAGTAAATGGGTAGGTGATCCTATTGTAAATATCATGATCACTTTCCTTTTCATTACGGGAGGTATTGGTTTTACAGTCATTCTCGATCTTTTTCATAAAAGATCGATTCGGAAATTATCGCTTCATTCAAAAGTGGCACTGCTTATATCACTTATCCTTAGCATTTTAGGCACTTTAGTTATTTTGATTTCCGAATATAGTAATCCAGATACGATTGGAAATCTGCACTTTGGAGATAAGCTATGGGCCTCCTACTTTCAAGGCGTTGTGACAAGGACTGCAGGTTTTAACACGATTGACATTGGGGCAATGAATCTCTCTTCCCTTGTTTTCATGATGGCATTAATGTTTATTGGTGCGTCTTCCGGTTCGACGGGTGGCGGGATTAAAGTAACAACCTTTGCGATTATCATTTTTGCCTTCTGGGCTGTGATTACAAATCGAAATGAAGTGAATATTTTTAAAAGAAGAATTCCAAGGGACTTGGTAAATAAATCATTATCGATTGTGGTGGCGGGAATGTTTTTTATCTTCCTCATCTTCTTCTTATTAACGTTTACCGAAAATGCAGATATGAGCAAAATTCTATTTGAAACGATTTCCGCCTTTGGAACAGTAGGGTTGTCTGCTAATTTTTCACCTGAACTATCGCCTTTCGGAAGAGTGTTGATTACCATTATGATGTTTATTGGAAGGCTTGGACCTTTAACCATGGCTTTTGCACTTTTACATACTCGAAAGGAAGCAAAGGTCCGATATGCAGAAGAAAAAATCTTAATTGGTTAGGATAATCTCACTGGTTGAGTAAAAGGCATCCATTGTTTGGATGCCTTTTACTATTTAGACTATCGTTTCAAACATTTTTTCAAATCAAGAATAGCCTGCAGGTGCATGCCTTCGTGAAAAATCGTTCGAATTAAAACTTGCTCGATGGTGTGCATACCCATTTCGGTTGTTGGGAATTCTTCCTCTAATCGATCGCCATATTCTGCTTTGATGAGGTCGGGTTGTTCCTTTAATAAGCTCTTTAACTCTTCCAATGATGGGGTTTCAGAAGTGAAGTCAGCTGGAGAGGTTCCATATCCGAACCAGGTATTAAATGGTTCTGGTACACCGCTTTTTTCTCTTGTGACCTCTTGTATCCATAGATATTGGTCGAGATAGATATGCCCGAGGTTCCAACGAATATTATTCTTGAAATCTTTTGGAATGACCTCGGCTTCCTCTGGGGTTACACTCTCCAGTACTGCTAAAATATAACTTCGATAGCTTTCTAACTGTGTAAATAGGATTTCATGTCGTTTTTTCATTCACCATTCTCCTAAATATTTAATACCTATGTATTCAATAGAAGGGTGTGTTTTCCTGCAAAAAAAATCTGACTTAAAAAAGTCAGATTATGTGACACAAGGTGCTTCCTTATGTCTATTTATAGTATTCAGGTTCAAGAGCTTTGGTTACAAATTTGATACCAGACATCATTGAAAAACATCCATAAGCTCAAATCATTCAGTTATAAGGGAAATCATGGATTCAGTAGACAAATAGACCGCTTGGTTGAAAAAAAATACGAATAATTGTATAGTGTAAATATACATAGATATTCTATATACATAGAATTACATAATACATAGGAGGAGACATGATGAATCAGGTTGCCTTACTTTTAGTAGTCTTGCATTCTATTATTTTATTTTTATGGGTAAAAAACTCCAGCATTTTATTTTCTGCATGGGGAATAGGAGTATGGCTTGTCGTAACCATCGCAGGTTTTGTCTTGTTAAAAGTGATAACAAAGGTAAACATCATGGGGAAGTTACTATTAGTTTCTAGTTGGTTCATGGTATTTTTGTTACTTGTAACCATTGTTATCCATTTCATAACAGCTTCGATGCCTTAAACAGCTAATACCACACTTTAAGCTGGAAGATCATTTATGTTTCTAATGATTCTCTTTCGCAAAATTGTCTAAAGGAGTGAAAGTTTATTGCAAGGGAGGTGTTTTATTTGAATAGTCCTATCCTAAGTCAAATCGGAACGGTTTTCATTCCGGTAAAAGATATAGAAAAAGCAAGAGATTGGTATTGTGAGCTATTAGGCATTGAAGTTGCGGGAGAGATACAGTTTGGTCATCTTTATGTGATTCCCATGGATGGTACGGGGATTGTATTAGACAGCAAGATTTATTCTGAAGAAACGCTATTTAAAACCCCAATGTTCCATTTTAATACCCAAAATATTGAAGAAGCATATTCATTTTTGAAAAATAAAGGTGTAAACGTAATAACGGAAATTGAACATGGTCATTATTTTAATTTCAAGGATCCTGATGGCAATCTGTTAATGATCTGTAAATGTTAAAACAAAGTAGTAGCAGGGGTATCTTCGGGCAGAGAGTTGTTGAAGATATAGTTTCCCTGTTATTGCTTATCCCCTTTTTGTATCTGAATGAATATGCTTGATACTGGTTTGTTTAGAATCTAATTTTCCTTGCAATATACTAACATATAATCCACTACCTTTAGGGATGTTCAATCGTTTAGACCATCAGAACCCGTTTCATCATGTTCTTTCACACTCATTGCAAAGTGACTGTTTGGCAGATAGGCAATTTCTAGCGGTTTTCCTTTTAGGTTTGTTTCATAATAGCGTCTTGAAATGTCCAGACTGTACACGTCTATGGTGAAATCGTTAAACTTCAATTCCATTAGATATTCAGTTCCGTAGTCGGGGTCATCGTACTCTGCTCCGATTGGAATAGCGACCAACTTTTCAAACTCCTTGTTTTCAAAGGCTTCCTTATCTTTATAGAGTAGGATGGAGGTTTCGATAAAAGAATAACTGACAGACATAAATACGGCCGCAACTAGTAAACCAACAATTTTACCAAGCCAGTTTCTTGTGCCAATGATCAACCCGGTAAAAATAAGACCAAAGCAAAGACACATGCTGGCACCACAGTAAGCACCAACCAACTCTGACATAATGAAGTTTTCTTCGAATAACTCGGAAATGCCCCATAAAATGAAAGTAACAATTAAGAAAAACACACCGGTGATTAAGACAACGCCAGCTGCCACTTCCCTTCTATTCTCGCCTAGGCGCAGGCGGCGTTTTCTCTTCTTTTTATTCTCTAGCTTTGATTTTTTTTCTACTTTTGTTTTCTTTTCTGACATTCTTTTCTTCCCTAGCATACTGGCCAAATTTGGTACCCGCCTTTCCAAAAAACTCCATGATTCTCTATACGATTAGGGAAAAGAACGGTTTCTAAGGCTTTTGGCATAATTATTGACCCTCCGTATGAGGTTCACTAACAACTATAAGTGGCTTATTTAAAGATCTGGCGGCAAACTTTTCGAACGGCATGATAACTCAAAAAAAAATAATAAATCCTCAAATACCCATGGTAAAATAAGTATATCAACTCTGTTGAATAGTAAGGGAGGATGAGTAATGATAAAGAAGAAAAATGAAACGTTTGAATGGGTTAAATCAATAATGGGTGCACTTGTTATAGCATTTATTATTCGCTCTTTTTTCCTTACCCCCATTGTTGTTGACGGTGAATCAATGAACCCCACTCTCCAGGACAAGGACCATATGGTTGTAACCAAAATTGGAGATCCGAAAAGATTTGATATTGTTGTGTTTCACGCCCCAGACGGTAGTGATTATATTAAACGTGTAATCGGACTCCCAGGTGATAGAATCGAGTATAAAAATGATGTTTTATATATAAATGGGATGGCCTATAACGAACCTTATTTAGAAAAATATAAGAAAAGACAAAATGAAGGAACATTAACAGATTCCTTCACTTTAGAGGAGACGGCCGTAGGTAGTGATACTGTTCCTAAAGATAGTATTTTTGTAATGGGAGATAATAGAAGGCATAGCGCAGACAGCCGTCATATTGGGGCGATACCATTGGAAAAGGTGATAGGGACAACAAATGTTGTTTATTATCCAATAAAAGAAATAAAAATCATAAATAAGTAATACCTGCTT
Organism: Neobacillus sp. plas4; assembly: GCF_057221695.1. Lineage (NCBI taxonomy): Bacteria > Bacillati > Bacillota > Bacilli > Caryophanales > Bacillaceae > Neobacillus > Neobacillus sp. plas4. Next base: position 5,833,151 of record NZ_CM170152.1, on the reverse strand, counting down.
AGTTGGGGTAGCAGTTGCTATAGGTCTTTTTGGTAATAAATCAAAAACGAAGAAAAGATAATGATTGCACTCATAAAAAGAGTGCTTTTTCTTTTGATGTTAATCTACCGATGTGCTGAACTTAAGAAGAATCGTGAGGTAGTCTATTTTACACTAAAAGAGATTGTAAACTATTCACTTATGAATTACAGGGGGGTGATAGCTGACATGGCTGTCTCTTCTTCAACTTGGATGCAGGTTAGTGGAAGCAGTAAAAGTGGAATGACACAAAGAAAGCATTAATGCGTATATATTAATACTGAGTAGGAAAAGGGGGGAATTTATTGTTTCAAGTTTTTATAATTGTAGGTGTAGTGGGTATTCTTATTTCGGGTATTTTAATCGGAGCTTGGACGGATGGACAACAACAAAGAGCAAACTTTTATACTGAAACAACCAAAGATAGACATTTCAGAACCAAAATTGGATTGTATACCGGTCTTGGGGGATTAATCTCATTAGGCATAGCTGCATTAATATATTTTTTATAAAGAGAATAACTTATGTTTGTTTTTAAACAAAAAGGTGCAATGCATTTAACATTATATCGCCTTTCCCTAGTCGGACTTCGAAGCAGATTGTGAAATTTTGTACTTAAAGTAACGGTGCAGTTGTAGAATATCCCAAGAAAAAAGCACCCTTATTACATAGGATGCCTGCATCTAGTCATTTCGCCTGGCTTTAACCTTCTTCTTATGAAATCTATAGCCTGCCACTCTATAGTTTTTTCATTACTAAAAGTAATCGTCACTAAGTCATGCCCAAATATAATATAGACGGGCTCCTATTTCCTCTCTGAGTGTAATATATAGTGTTATGTCATATTAGCTCTCCATACATTCAAAAGGAAGTGTAAAAAATGTATAATGCCCTACCGATTAGTAACGCCTTACCGATCTCTAATGCCTTACCAATCTCTAATGCCTTACCAATTAGTAATGCCTTACCGATTACTGCTGGCGCAAATGTTCTTCCCCAACCTCCAATGGCTTACTCATATGCAGCTCCTATTTATGAAAGTTGTTTTCCTACACATGGGTGCGGTGAATTTATACTCATAGTAGTGTTGTTTATTTTATTAATCATTGTTGGTGTAGCTTGTTTCTGTTAAAAGATGTGATTGTATTTATTAAATAATCCTCATCTATACTCCAGATGAGGATTATTTTCATAAAAGATCTGTTAAAGGGACTGCGATTATGTATGAATGTCCTATGGTATTAAATTAAAAGGAAGTTCTTTCTCACATTTGATAGTGATGCCTTTAACTGGTATCACTTTTTATAATTCAACCAAATTATTGTGATACTTTTCACTTTAATTAAAGGAGGCGTTAGTTGAGGAAAGCCACTAATTTTTACCAGTGGCTTTTGGTTTGTTTCATTTATGAATGACAACCCTAGTACCAATCGGAACTCGAGATGATAATTCTAAAACATCATGATTAAACATTCTAATACAACCGTGTGAAACGCTTTTACCTATGGATGATGGATTGTTTGTACCATGAATTCCATAATGAGGTCTTGATAATCCCATCCATAAAACCCCAAAAACATGCCTGGGGGGATTTGGCTGCTTATTTATTATGGTGTAAGTGCCAAACGGTGTTGCAGTTAATATTTTGCCAGTAGCTATCGGATAGGATTTTATCAGTCTGCTTCCTTCATACAAACTTAATAGGTGTTTTGATGTTGATACGTCAATCCATCTCGCCACGAAGATCAACTCCATTTTTTTTAATAATGTATGTAGAGACTCAAGTCTTTGTTATTTAACAGAAATTGATTGAACAGCATTGTATGAGAAGTTAATGAACAGTGCGTTGGGATTACATGCAATAGCAGAGAAGGGGCTGGTTAACCAACAGCTAATAAATACCTCTTGTGAAATATCTTCAGCCAATTGTTTTTGTTTAACATAAGTAAAAGCAAGCCTTACCACCATGTCCCCGTACTCTTCCATCAGCCAACTAAGCTGGTCTTCTTTCGATAACTGACCAAAATGACTAGGTGAGGCAGTAGAATTTATCTTTTTCAACAGCATTTAACCCATCTCTTTCTTTCCAAGCCTTAGACGAAGCAATTCCATAATTGGTTCCGTAAAAATTGCTTTTTCATAAATTTGTTTTTGTGGAGAGGTCATCGTTTCGCAGGTGAAACCTAACAGAATATAATGAATGAAGTGAGTATAAATATTGTACTATTTTCATAGAATGGGAAGGATGGATAAGTCTTTGGTCATAAAAATTTTAGCAATAAAAGGGGATATTTCATGAGGAAAAGAATGATTTTGCTGATAAGCAGTTTACTGCTGCTAAGCGGTTTACTGCTGTTATTCCTGCTTGCTTCATCCGGAAAGGATAAGGATGAAGAAGTGAAGAAGGAAACAGAAACAATCGAAAAACCAAAAACACCGATCAAAGAGGAACCAGCCAAAGAAGAGCCAGCCAAAGAAGAACCAGCTAAAGAGGAACCAGCTAAAGAAGTACCAACCAAAGAAAAACCAACCAAAGATGCACCCGCCAAAGAAAAGCCGAATGAGCAGGCTACACTTACTATAGAGCAAACGAAAGTGATCATGGATGATTTAGTTGATAAAATTAGAACTGTTTATCATGAAGCTGGACCCAAGTATAATTTAGTCAATCAGGTTTTAACGGATGATATTTATCAATCTATGTCAAAGGATTTGCAGCCATTTGCAACAGAGCAACTCATAAAAACGAACTTGTTTAAGATCGCTAAGGACTATTGTTACATTGGCTGTGATGCAAGTTATTTTCCTGGTCCTACTGGATACGCCCTACGCTTTAAAATGATCGTTTCAACTAGTGAAAAAGTAATTATAGAGTATATTGTCCCTCAGAATGAACTAACGGGCCCTAACACAGAAAGAGTTACGATAAAAAAAGTTGATGGAACGTGGAAATTGGACGATTTTACTTTTTCTAATGTCCCGCTGAACTTGACGAAAGAAGAAGCTATGGTAGTTATGACAATAAATGGCTTCAGCGGATATCAGTTTGTTAAAGAAGCTCAATTGGAAGACCCGAATATGGGACTACGGAAAGTATATGTGTTTCAAGCCAACGGCAATATAAATGAGCAGGTCGTAATCTATGCAGATACCGGATATAACTATATTCTTCCAGAGAACACACCATTAGTAGGCAGCACAGATGACCAAGAAAGAAGCACCATGCTCACAAAGAGAGGAACACCTTCAAATGCTTAACAGCCTCGGGTAGCCGAGCTTGCTTACAAAAACTGGTAATTCATACCAAAAATGAATAGAAAAATGGCTCAGTTCACCTATACTGAGCCATTTTGTTTTAATACAGTGTGGGAGGAAAAAGTTAAGCAGCACGAGGCGGTTCAGCGTAAAATAAGCGGAGATTTTCCGGTTAAATGCAGAATGGAGCTCGTATCGGGGTAAATAAGCGGAAAATTTCCGGTTATACAAGGAAAAATCCAACATTTTTGAACTTTTCGAGTAAATAGGCGGAATCTCTCCGCCTATTTACACCTTTTTTAACTAGAGTTAACGAATTAAGCGGAATTTCTCCGTCTATTTATCAGCTCGGGTGTTAATCAGAACCCCTAATCATTTAGCGGGCCCTCTTAGTTGCTCTTTTAATGTTGTGTTTTTTCAAGAGCCAACTTTAACCCGAAACCGATCAGAATCGTACCTGTAATACCTTCCATTACACGTTGAGTCCTAGGCCTTTTCATGAAAGCACTAATTTGGTTAAGCAAATAAATATACAACAAAAACCATACTGCGGTTAAGATCGTATACGTGATTCCCATGGTGAGAAACGGAATAAACGTGTCGCTCCCGGCATGCACAAATTGTGGCAGGAAGGTTAGGAAAAATACAGCGACTTTTGGGTTGAGAAGGTTGGTCAGGAAACCTTGTTTAAAACAGGATTTGCCTTCATATTTACTTTCGGCATTGATTTCAGGCGTAGTTTTCTTGTTTTTGAGTGCCCATAATGTCTTGGCACCTAAATACACGAGATACACAGCACCTGCGTATTTGAAGACAGAAAATAACAAAGCTGACTTCACAATGATCGCTGAAAGTCCGATGACCGCTGCCAATGTATGAATGAGTAAGGCGCAGCAAGTGCCGAACATGGTTCTAAATCCGCCGGTCCTTCCGACAACGAGCGTATTTTTTGTAGCGATGGCAGTATCAGGGCCAGGCAAGAGAATCAGCAGAATACACATAACTACAAACAAATAAAAGTTCTCCATTTCATCCGCACCTTCCCTGAGAAAATTGTTAAACTTACTTTAGCATAAATATTTCGAATAGTGATAATTTATTTTATTTAGAGTGAATGAGTTTTCGAACGAGCTATATATTAAACAGAAGAGTTGAAATAATAAATGGATAAGCGATTGCTGAACACCATAGTTTCCACTCATTGTAATAAAAAAATTTAGTGTGTAGACAAAACCATTCAAAAGCTATTGAGAAAAGGGTCTAGCCTAAGATGTATACTTTCTATTTTCGTTTATTACTTTCTAAAGGATATAGATTAAGAAACGTTAGATATCAAATATGTTGCGACGTTAAAAGTACCAAAACATAGAAATACAAGCTTCCACACAAAGTATTCTCCTTCATACTAATTTCCTATAAATGATTATAAATCAGCTCCATTTTAAAACCTAATTGGTTTAGTCGAAGTGATTCATGGAGAGGGCAGGATGAAAAAAGCAGTGGAGATGATCCACTGCTTTTCTAATGATGAGCCTTTTCTAGAGCCAGTTTGACTCGAAACCATTCAAGGCTGCATTATTTCCTCTTCATCTATACTTATAGGTGAAGAATATTGATTGATAAATAAGATGTAAACCGGGAACAGCAAGCAAGACCCAAAAATCAGCAGGCTAAATCTCGGAAAAAGAGTTACTCCTGAATTAAGGGGAACAACAAAAGTGAAAAATAAGAATAGCAGGATAAAATAAGGCAGCCACAAAATGAGAGACCAAAAGCTTTTTTGTCTCCATTTTTTGGTTAACCTAATGAACATCAGGGTTAATAGTAAAAGTCCAATCACATTTATAACAGCAATGACAATGTAAACATCATCCCATTTCCATCCTGTTATGCTGCTAATATGAGATACATTGATAATGAGTTCGATTGCTGTAAACAACGCTAAAGCATATAAGGCACTAATCGCATTTAACTTTATAAAAAAATTCATCCCTAAACCCTCCGTAAGTGAAACAGCACGTATACCATTATACAACTTCTTAAAAGAGAATGCTTCTTTAGAAGCACTATAAAAAATGATCGCTGTTAAAATAGAAGCGGGGGTGTGCAAAACATGATGAAAGCTGTTTTATTCGATTTAGATGGAACATTATTAGATAGAGACTCGTCTGTGAAAAACTTTATTAATAGGCAGCACGAAAGGTTGAATTTCAGGCATATTCCACGAGAGAGCTACGTGCAGAGGTTTATTGAACTTGATCAGCGCGGGTATGTATGGAAAGATAAGGTGTACCAGCAAATGGTAAAGGAATTTGGGATTACGAAGATTACGTGGGAGTGCCTGCTTCAAGATTATATCAATGAATTTAAAAATCACTGCGTTCCATTTCCCAATCTCATTCGTATGTTGGAAGAATTGAAGAATAGGAATCTCCTTTTAGGGATGATTACAAATGGCAGAGGGCAGTTTCAGCTGGATAATATCAGGGCTTTGAGAATTGAAAAGTATTTTAGCAGTATTTTGATATCGGAATGGGAAGGAATAAAAAAGCCAGATCCTGTAATTTTTAAGAGAGCGTTAGAGCAGCTGAATGTTGCGGCAAGTGAAAGTATATTTGTCGGAGACCATCCTGAAAATGATGTAAAAGCAGCGCAGAATGTTGGGATGATGGGGATTTGGAAGGCAGACCCTCAATGGAATCAGGTAGAAGCGGATTACGTGATAAATGATCTCGCTGAACTGCCATTATTGTTAACGGGAGGCATATGATATGAGAAAGTTAGTATTTTACGGGGCGATAAGTTTGGATGGGTATCTTGCCCGGGAGAATCATTCGTTGGATTGGTTGATTGGGACGGAAGGTGAAGACGAGACGGGATACGATGATTTCTTTAAGAGTGTGGATACGATTCTAATGGGCAGAAGCACCTATGATCAAATCAACATCCTCTCGCCGGAAAAGTTCCCGTATGAAGGGAAGGAATGTTATGTTTTTTCACGAAAACTAACAGGCTCTACGGAAAATGTAACGTTTCTCAACGATGATATTGTTGGGTTTACTCAATCCCTGAAGGAACAGGAAGGTAATTCGATTTGGATCGTTGGCGGCGGAGAGGTGCTGAAGCCGCTGCTGCAAGCAAAGCTGGTGGATGAGTTTATCATTCAAATTGCTCCCTCCATTCTTGGGCGGGGGATTCCGATGTTTACACCAGGCGATCATGAGAACAGGTTGAAGCTGGTCGATGTTCGACGCTACAAACAATTTGCGGAAATGCATTATATCACTTGATGTATGGGCAAAGATCTTATTGGTCTTTGTCCTTTTTTTATCAAAAACCCTCTACCTGCCAAAATATGTTCCCTACCTGCCATTCTGAAGCTCGAATCTGCCAAAATTCCGTTTTACCTGCCAAACCCCTTTGTTTATTTGCCAAACAAATTCAGCGACCGGAACCCATCCCTGAAAAAGCCAGGCTGCGACCTGGCTCAGGTATTTGTATTTCCTATATATGGATATTATGTTCGAAATTAAACGTAGATTCTGAAATCAGGTTGGTTTTTAAAGTTACCTTTTTTATCAAAAATCCTCTACCTGCCAAAATGTGTTTCACACCTGCCAATTCGAAGCTCTTATCTGCCAAAGTTCCGTTTCACCTGCCAAACCCCTTTGTTTATCTGCCTAACAAATTCAGCGACCGAAACCCACCCCTGAAAAAGCCAGGCTGCGGTCTGGCTCAGGTATTTGTATTTCCTGTATATGGATATTATGTTCGAAATTAAACGTAGATTCTGAAATCAGGTTGGTTTTTAAAGTTACCTTTTTTATTAAAAATCCTCTACCTGCCAAAATGTGTTTCACACATGCCATTCTGAAGCTCTTATCTACCTAACAAATTCAGCGACCGGAACCCACCCCTGAAAAAGCCAGGCTGCGGCCTGGCTCAGGTATTTGTATTCCCTGTATATGGATTTTATGTTCGAAATTAAACGTAGATTCTGAAATCAGGTTGGGTTTTTAAGTTACCTTTTTTATTAAAATCCTCTACCTGCCAAAATGTGTTTCACACCTGCCAATTCGGAGCACTTACCTGCCTAAACTCTGTTCCACCTGCCAATATCCATTGTTTATCTTCCTAACAAATCCTCACCTGCTAAAATTAGCCAAATCACCCAGTTTCCCTTTAAAATAGGTTTAAAAAGGTGTGTGGCTTTTATTTTTCAAAAATTAATTTCTTATGTGGAGGATATAAAGGAACGCAATCATAGCAGCGCGGCAGCACTTGTAGTCATCAAAGACAACAAAATCGTGATTGAGCACTATAGCGGCTATCATTCAAATGTCCCTGAGGCTCGGCCAATTCAAGAAAACTCTCAATTTAATATCGCTTCTGCCCGAAAAAGTTATCTAGGGTTAGCGGTTGCCTACGCACTGCATGAGGGGAAAATAAAAAGTCTCGATGATTTAGCATTAAAATACTTTGATATGGCGTTATTAGAGGAAACAACAATCAGGCACTTGGTCACCCACTCTCACGGCTTACATCAGGAGGAGGATGGGAAGACTTTTCGAGAATTTCCCGCTGGCGAAGGGTGGGCATACAGAGGCATTAACATTTTAATGATAACGGAGCTGATTAACAGACTTTACGGCAAAAGTTTCCCTGAACTGCTGGAAGAGAGAGTGTTCCAGCCTTTAGGATTTAAGGAAACATATTGGCAAACCCAAAAAAGCGAACATCTGGTGAAGGTCGTCCATCATCCCAATGAACCTGCTTCCTATACACTGGGCCACACAAGGGATGGGACAGAATCAAATCTGCATACCTCTGCCCGGGAGCTTGCTATATGGGGAAATCTCCATTTGAACAATGGATACCTAAACGGGGTGCAAATCGTTCCAAGCGAAGTGATTCGGTTAGCGGTACAGTCCCAAAATCCCCCTTATAAAAATAAAGATTTGCCCCAAAATGGATTGTTTTGGTATGTCCAAGATACACCCGCGTTAAAAAGTGAGATAGGTGAAAGAGTACCGAAAGGGTCCTATCAAATCCTAGGTATTACGGGACCAACATTATTAGTGATTCCCGAATACAATCTCGTCGTAGCGAAAATGTACAATAAACGATACAACTATGGGGGCTCAAATTATCTCCATTATTTAAGGGAGTTTAGTAATTTAGTAGCAGATACATTCTTAGAATCAGCATCCCGCGTAATCAGATAGAAATGAGGGGATAGGAATGAAAACGAGAAATAAGCTGGTCCGGATGTCTAAGGTGCTTTCGATGGCTTTTGTCATTTTCCTGCAAATCTATTGGTATAAGATTAGAAGAAAGCCGAAAGAGGATTGGGACCTGCTTTGGGGGAAAATTGGAGAACGGTATCGAAGGACACTTTTTGAATTAGAGGGCTTACTCATTAAAGTAGGGCAAATTTTAAGTACACGAGCAGACTTGCTGCCGAAAGCATTCATCAGTCAAATCGAGGATCTGACAGATAAAGTCCCACCCTCCGAGTGGAGTGAAATTGAGGCCATCCTCGTTGCGGAATCGCTGCAACAACAGTTTATTTCCATCGAGAAAACAGCTGTCGCTTCCGCTTCCATTGGAGAGGTATATAAAGCGAGGCTGTTGGATGGAACCGAGGTCGCGATTAAAGTAAAACGTCCCCATATTGATACCATTGTACAAACGGATTTCCGGGTTTTAAACATCATCATTTGGTTTGCGGATCATTTTGTTCCCATTCCCAAAGGGTTTATCAATTTTAAAGTGCTGTTTAAGGAATTAAAAGAAGTGATTGAACGGGAGCTTGATTATTCGAAGGAACTCGACAATATTCTATTTTTTCAAGAGCGATTTAAGGATATGGAGGGCATTCAGATTCCTTCTGTCTATCCTGAGCTATGCACCTCAAATGTACTGGTAATGGAATGGGTCGATGGAGTCCGAATCACGGATTTCGAGTCGGAACAAAAGGATATTGCCCAACGGCTTATCAAATTGTTCCTGCCTCAATGGCTTGAGCCTGGCAGGTTTCATGCGGACCCACACCCTGGGAACGTTCTCGTATCGAAGGAGGGGAAAATCATCTTACTTGATTTTGGGATGATCGGGGAAATCACCAAAAAGGACGCCGCCCAATTTCAAAAATTAATTGAAAGCTTTCTTTCTAAAAATTACAAGAAAGCGGTGGAGTGTTTAGCTCAATTAGGATTTTTACTTCCCGACGCAGAAACAAGAACGATGGAAAAGCTGTTGGCCGAATTCGCCTCATTCCAGCCCGAACAGTTAAAGGAAATGGATTTGCTAGCATTAAAAATGGAAATGAACGATATGATTCAAGCCCTGCCGATTCAGGTTCCAACACGATTTGTTTTTTTAGGTCGTTCTTTGGTCACCATTGAAGGAATCATCCGCAATTTGGCTCCAGAGGAGGAACTGATGGACCTAGGGAAGCCTGTATTCATGGAGTGGCTAAACAAACAAAGGAATAACAAATGGTCATTGGTATGGCAATGGATTCAATCCCAGCCTGTTTTTAAGCTGATCCATTCGGTAACTGAATTTCTAGACACTCCACAAAAATTAGCGGACCTTAAGGAAATCGAGCAACGAAGACAATTCCAATTTACCATCTATGAAAATAATAAAAGGCATTTATTTCAAGTTACATTGCTCGGATTGATAGGAACCTTTGCGGGTTCCTATACTGCTGATGATTTAATTCGGAACCTGTCCGCAGGAGTAACCGCTGCAAGTCTAATCGGTTATTTCATGAGTAGTCATAAACAGAAAAAGTGGATGAAGTACATGCATGAAAAACGATAAAGACTCTTATTTTGTTCTGCTTGTTTTTTCATCCAGAGCAAAGAAGATGACGGAGCAAACGATGGCGGGGATATAATAATTGGAATTGGGAATCAGTTCTATTGTTAATTACCTGAATATAATTTCACTGCGTTTGAAAATAAACGGAGAAATTCCGTTTAAATTGGGAAATACCCATATTTCCTTAAAAATAACCGGAGTTTTTCCGGTTATATTGATCTAAATCTTTGAATTTTGTCTTATTTAGAGGGGCTAAGCGGAAATATCCGCTTATATCTGCTTCGAAAGTCTCCTCTTTAAACAATAGGCGGAAAATCTCCGCCTATGAATGATTCATACTTACACGAAAATCAACAGGCCCGGAAGGTTACGGCTAGAGAGGGGTGAAGAAGTTGAAAAAGAGAATCGGCTGCCTGCACGCACATTATTCGAATATCGACTATATCGAAAGCGCACTTTCATCCTATGAAATTGAGTTAAGTCATTTCGTTGACCCGGGATTAATGCAGCGAGTGACCAACGATCCAAGTTACAAGGATGCTGAGGCGGAACAGAAAGTCAGGGATCAAATAGAATGGATCGCGCAAACCGGTGTGGACGGTATTCTCATCACCTGTACGAACTATATTGCCTTGCTAAAAGAAGAGCAGCTTAACGTTCCAATTATTAAGCTGGATGAACCTTATTTTGAAGCGATATGTAAGATTCAGGGGAGGCAGACGATAGTATTTACGAATCCGGATACCGTATCAGGTACGATGAATCGGCTGCAGCAATTTGCAAAAATTCACCAGAAAACACTGGATATCGAGGTTTTGGTTATCGAGAATACATTTGATTTAATTATGCGCGGGCAAAAACAGGAATACATACATGAAGTGACCCATTTTTTAAAAAGGCTGATGAACCAGGAAAGGGTTGTTTCGGTCGCACAACTCTCGATGGTGGATGCAGCCCGCCAGGTAGAGCGCGAGACTTCACAGTCCATCATCAATCCATTAGATACGTTAGTCTCATCCATAGTAAATCTAAAGTAAAACGCGGAACAGAAATTTGTTCCGCTTTACTTGATTCCTTTTCCACCTCTTGGAACAAAAGTTGATATCCTTTCCATTCCGGCAAGGATTGGTTTCGCACGCTGAATGAGGGTTTTTGTTGATTCTAGAGTTAGGGAGCCTTGATGGGCACTCTCGCTGCTCCATACTTCGTAAACATATACAGAATTTGGATCCTCAGGTACTACACTCACGAGATACAGTTCACACTCATCGAGCGTTTCCATGGATTCCGCTGCCTCTAATAGAATCGTGGCAAGCTGTTCACGTTCGCCTTCTACTGCAATCAACTTTCCGTAAATTCCGAATTTCTCCATGTTCAATCCTCCTCATTTTGGTTACCATTCTACTTTGATAGCCGATAAACCTGTTTATTAATCCATCACTTTCAAAAATATTTTCCCGGATTCTACCTTTTTGGAAAAATATTGGGCAAATTAAAATGGAAAATATGATCAAGGCAGGGGTTCCGATGAGTAGTGCTCAACGTGAGGCTTTAGATAAATTGATTAAAGAACAACAAGAGGGTGCAAGCAACTGGCTCCGCTATTGGTTTGAGTATTCTGCATTTGATACGTGGCAATTTTGGCTGCATGTCCTTATGTTCTTGGGACCGTTGATTGTACTTTACTTTGCGATGGATTGGAAACGGGCACTTCAGCTTGGCTTTTATGGATTTAATGTTCATGTTTGGTTTGGGTACATTGATGCATTTGGGACCAGTCAGGCATTTTGGACGTATCCTTATAAAATGGTGCCGTTTATCCCAAACAGTGTGGGATTGGACTCTTCATTGGTGCCGGTGCTTTTTATATTGGTGTATCAGTGGTGTATTAAAAACGAGAAAAACTATTACCTCTTTACTCTGCTATTAAGTTTATGTCTTTCCTTTATCCTAAAACCTATTTTAGTGATGCACAATTTGTTTAAGTTGAACTATGGCGCAAATTATTTTCACCTGTTTCTAACCTATATCGTCATACTGGTTCTCTCAAAGGCCATTACAGATTTCTTCTTATACCTTCAACGAAAAGCAAAACAGGAACCGATTCAAGATAAAAAGGTTAGGAAGAGGAGGTAGAGGGCAGGCTTATCTGTCAATATGCAACACTGTCTGCATGAATGGTTTGTTTATCTGCGTAATGAACCTTTCAACCTTCATGAACGGTTTATTTACCTGCCTATATAACCTTTCTTCTGCCTCCATCTGCGAATCCGTCACGAGGCAAATCTACATTGCTGAAAAAAGCCATACGCCAGCCTAGCTCTGATAATTAAAATGGAAAAAGCCAGGCGCAATGCCTGGCTTCATTCTAATAAAATCGCTTAAACCCGTCAAAGTGCTTAGTGTAATAAGGATTTGAGAGGTTTGAAACTGTAATGCCTTTTTTCTCATCGGCATGGATGAATTCGTTGTTGCCGAGATAGATGCCAAGATGGGAGATTCCTTTTTTATATGTATTTTCGAAAAATACGAGATCGCCTGGTTGTGGCTGGTCAACGTAGAATGTACGACTATAGTAGCCTGCTGCGGAATAACGGCCAATTTTGTAACCTGCTTTGTTCGCAGCATAGTAGATGAAGCCGCTGCAGTCAAAGCCAGATAAGGAGCTTCCTGCCCAAGCATAAGGGATACCCATTAAGCTATTGGCAACATTAACTAATTCAGTCTGAAAATTAGAGCTGGATTCTGCAGGTGGTTTGACCTCCGTCACCGTCGCAGTACCGGAAACCTTCAGTTGTTGCCCCTCATTTACAGGTCACCTGTATTATTCTGGTATTTTAAACTTGGCGGCGGTATAAAAAGTTGCAATGTAATGCGAATAATACGAAAAAAATCAATGTTACTCAGGGAAAGGGTCACTTTTTGAAAAATAATATTGCGTTGACTACTTACACGAAATGCGTTCTAGTCTAAAACTAATGTTTATTAGTGATTCCTTTTCAAATCCATATGTTCATGGTAAAACCACATTATTGGACAATCTCCTTCCTTTACCAAAAATAAAAGAAGAGTGATAATCTTTAACTTTTGTAAAAACTAGTGAAGGTTCGATTGAAATTTTTATTCCGCTGCTAATATCAGTAAGGAAATAGATTTACAGTTACTTACAAATAGAATGAAATATTGACAAACTATTATTAATTTAAAAGGTGGTACCCTTTAGTGAAAAGAGTTTTAATCATATCCCAGCATTTTTACCCGGAATTAGGGAGCCACTCTAATCGAATAAAAAACATTTATGTGCAATTAAAGAAGGAAAATTACGATGTAACGATTTTTACATCTGAACCTTCGTACCCGAATAAGAAAATCTACGAAAGTGGAGAATTCTGGGACGAAGAGTTGTTGAATTGTGAAAAAAGTAACATTATTAGAATTGGAATTTCGAGTAGAAGATATTCAAACAGTATTTTAAATCGATTATTTTATTATCTAGAAATTGCATTGAAATTTCTATTTCTAATCATTAAGGATAAGAAACGATATGATTATATCTTTGTTACTTCTCGCCGATATTTACGGGGTTTGTTGGACTTATTGCAAAATATAGGTACAAGAGTAATTTTATCTTAGATATTAGGGATTTATGGCCAGAATCGCTTAAGGGTGTTGGGGTGTTTAACTATCCTGTGATTTTAAAAATTCTCGGAATTTTGGAAATAATTCTTTACAGAAAATCAGACAAAATTGTTATTAACAGCTTAGGCTTTCGAGAGTACATTCAAACAAAGACGAAAATTGAAGAGTCAAAGATTGTATTTATTCCAAACGGTGCAATAAAAGATGAATTAGCTTCTATTTATAAAAAAGAAAACGAAATAAAGAAAATTATCTATGCAGGAAATCTTGGACTTGCTCAAAACACTGACTTGATCAATAAACTCGTACCCCTATTAGATGAACAGGGTATTCAGTTAACAATTATAGGCTATGGAATTAATAAAAAGAAGCTGGTTAACTCGATTAAAAAATACAAAAATGTAACTATCATGAATCCACTAACGAGAAAACAATGCTTTAAGATCATTGCAGAACATGATATAGGCTTGGTTACGTTGAAGGATGAAGAAGTTTTTAAGACAGTCCTGCCGGGAAAAATTATTGATTATATGACTTGCGCCGTCCCCATCGTGGGTGTTATTGATGGATACGCGAAGGAAATAGTCGAAAAAGAACGGGTTGGAATAGCAAGCAATAGTACAGATCCACAAGAAATCTTGTCACATATTATGACGTTATTAAATGATGATGAGTTACGAAAAGATATGGCTCAAAGAGAACAACAAGTAATTCTTAAGAACTTTAATTGGGATACCAATATTAAGAAGCTGGTTAAGTTTATGAAATAGAGCCCTATGAAGAAAGGGAAAAGAATCATGTCAAAAAAAGTTGGAGTGTTTGTTTGGAATCATTTTACAAATGACGCAAGGGTGTTGCGAGAGTGTACGGCCTTGTCCGAGGCTGGGTATGAGGTGGATCTAATTTGTATTCATGATCCAAAAGACGTCAACCTTCCAAGGTTTGAGCAAAGGAATGACCATTTTAAAGTATATCGACTAAGAAGATATCCTGTGTTACTCGAACTAATACAAAAGTTTTACCGTTTCTCCTTACAGAATAAATTGTTTGGGGCTTTTTGTCTGATTATCTGGGCAATCCTTACCTTTTTAGCGCCGGTCACTGTTATCCCGCTCACTATCATGGTAATGTTACTAATTAAAACAAAGGTTAGAGTGTTATGGATAAGATGCAGCTTGATTTTCAGGATGATCTTGAAGGGGTATCGAGGGCATTATGATATTTACCACTCAAATGATTTAAATACACTTCCGCAAGGCTATATCAGTGCAAAGTGGCGCTTGGAGCCGAGAAAACTAATCTACGATTCCCATGAAGTTCAAACAAGCCGGACAGGCTATAACAGTCCTATCCATGGCAAATTGGAAGCTTTTCTGATAACAAAAATTGATAAAATGATCGTTGAAAATAACACAAGAGCAAAATATAACGAGAATTTATATGGTTTTTATCCGCATGTTGTTCATAACTACCCATTCAAACAGCTTAGTCAAAGTGATGAAAAAGTTGATTTACATGAAATCCTAAACATTCCTAGAAATGAGAAAATCCTTTTATATCAAGGCGGAATCCAAACAGGTAGAGGTTTGGATAAGCTAATCAAAGCTGCCCCAATGTTTAATGAGGGAGTATTGGTCCTTGTTGGTGATGGGAAAATAAAAAAAGAACTTCAAAATATGGTTAAGGAAATGGAGCTGGAGGACAAAGTAAAGTTCCATCCAAAAGTTCCGGTTTCAGATCTCCCAAAATATACGAGAAATGGTTACATAGGATTCCAAGTTCTTAATAATGTGTGCTTTAATCACTACTCAGCTTCTTCTAACAAATTGTTTGAGTATATGATGGCTGGTGTACCTGTTGTAGCCTGCAGTTTTCCAGAGATTGTAAGAGTTGTAGATGGTGATGGTACGGGTGTAACGGTTGATTCTCATGAGCCATTATCGATTGCAAATGGAGTTAACTGGTTACTCGATAACCCAGAAAAGCATAGTGAAATGAGAATAAACTCAATTAAAGCAAGTAATAAATACAATTGGGAAATAGAAAAAGTCCATTTTTTACAAGTTTATGAACAAGCAAATTAACTTATGATGTTTTTCAGATGAGGTGAAATGTAGTGGTAGGTCATGAAGCTATTAATTTAAGGGATGGGGCTAAAATAAACGTTTTTAACGACTATATTGGCTCAATTATAAAAAATACCAAAGGGTACTATGAGGAAGAAATATTATTAAATTTTATTGATTATATTCCTCATAATGGCGTTATTTATGATATTGGAGCTAATATTGGTAATCATACTTTGTTCTTTTCAAAGTATTTGAAGCCTAATAAGATTATTTCTTTCGAACCATCAAAGAAAATATTTGATGTGTTAAATGAGAACATTCGAATTAATAAGCTAGATAATGTGCAGATTTTTAACTATGCAGTTGGGGATACAGATCAAAAGGGTCTTTCATACTTTAATTCAGCAAATACTGGAGCTTCCAAAGTTGAAGTAAATAATGATGGAGATATTAAAATTATTAGTGTTGATAACTTGGAGTTAGAAAACCCAGACTTTATAAAGATGGATGTCGAAGGCTTTGAATTACATGCGCTTAAAGGGATGGAAAAAATTCTATCTAAAAATGGACCAACCATATGGGTGGAAATTCAATCTGGAAATTTCTACGATGTTGATTTGTATCTATCCAATATGGGTTATGTACAAATTGACCGTTGGTTAGACAATTACATATATACTAAACCAAGCACTGAAGCTTCATTCTTACACATACTTACTCAAATAAAAAATAAACCACTTCAACGGTTTAATAATAAAATAACTGAAATTAATTTGAAGTATAGAAACATAACAGAGGAATACAAAAATCTTCAAATGCAGTTGAAAGCAGCTGAGGCTGAAAAATCAGTTGAAATAAATAAAAACCAACTTTTACAAACTGAAATAGCTACCCTCAAAGAGACGATTCCATATCTAAAAGAGCAAGTTGAGTTATTTAAATTAACGGAGATTGCCGCACGTGAACATATTAATCGAAACTCGGAAAAGGAACACAGTAATTTAGAAATAAAAATGGCTGAGTTAAAGTCAGAGAGGACATTGTTACAAAATTCACTAGAAGAATTAAAACGAAAATTAACAAAGAGTGAAGATTATTTACAGCAATACTATCAGACACTAACTAACATAGAAGTTTTAAAAACCGAAAAGGACATTATTCTTCAAGAGAATTACACATTGAAAGAGAAAATTAAATCCATTGAAAAACTAGAAAAAGAAGCAAAAGAGTCACAAAACCAACTTAATAACGATAAAAGTGTGATAAAAGAACAAGGAGCAAAAATTAAACGTTTAGAAGAAATTATATCAGGCTTTGAAAATACAGTTATTGAAAAAGAGGCTATTACTCAGCAAAAGGACAAATTAATTGTAGAGCTCCAAAACAAACTCGATAGAGTGGTTGAAGAAGATAAAACAACTATTACTCAGCTAGAAGAGGAAATAAGCGAGCTGAAGGTTTTACTATTAAAAAAAGAAACAAAAGTGGAAGAGATTAACGAGCATAAGAACCATGTTATTAAAGCGTTGCGGAAAAAACTTTCGGAAAAAACAAGAGATGCTGAAGCTCGAGCTTTAACAATTACGCAGCTGGAAGATAGTAATAATGAGTTAATGGGTTCTGTATTTGAAAAAGAATCCAAAATTGAACAATTAAAAGAAAGCTTGTTAAAAGAGAGCAATCTTACTGAAGAACAAACTTCGAGTATTACTCTTTTAAATGAAAGAATAAAAGAGTTGGAGAAATTAATTTGTGCAAAAGATGAGCTTAACAAAGAAGGTCTTCAAAATCAAGAATCTTTAAGTAGTAGAGTTAAAAATCTGTTAAATGAACTTAATGAGAAAGAAAGTCAACTTACGAAGATAGAAAATGACCTTAAAGAAGCTTTGCTTGAAAATGAGCAAAGGATTCAGAAATTAGAAATCTTAGAGTGCTCTTATCAGGAACTGAAGCAACAAATGACAAATGCTGAGGAACAATTAAACAAAAAAATAAGTGAAAATCAAAAGTATCAAGCAGATATACAACAAAACCTTAAAACAATTAACCAGTTGAAACGCGAAAAAGAGCACTTCATTTCTGAAACAGTTGATTTGAAATCAGAGCTGGAAAATGAAATTATTGAAAAAATCAGATTAGTTGATAATGAAGAACTATTCGCTATGAAGATTGAAAACCAGCTGGTTGTGTATAAACAAATTGAGAGAGAAAAGATTGCTTTAACTAATAAAATAACTAGATTAGAGAAACAATTAGCAAATGTTAATAAAAAATATAATGCGTTGAGTAACTCGAAACTAGGGAAATTAACTTCTCAATATTGGACAATACGAAAACAAATGAGTAGAGGTAAGTAAATGGAATCTTTAATGTTAAATAAAATAAAAAGTTTAGGTCAAGAAAAGCTTAAATACAAAAAACGGTTAAAAGCAGTAAATCCAAACTTTGAATTATCAAATATTGACGAAATTTTAAAGATTGTGTTGTCTGAGGGAAAATTTAGCCGTAAAGAAAAAATTAATATTAACAATAAAGATAATGGCATAGAAATTTCATCTACCTTAAAAAACTCAGAACACGATTATTTATATTTCACTAATATAAATGAATTAAACACGATTAAAGAATTTTTTTATAAGAAGAGTGAGCAGCGGTTAGATTTAACGCTCTCAGGCTTTAGTGATACCACCATTAACATTGAATTTTATATTATTTTCATTATGAAAAATGGTGAGCGTACTAATATCAAAGTTATCCCTGGTAATAATAAAGTATTTATGGTCCCTAATAAGGAAAATATAGACTCAATCAAAATTGCAATAAGAATAAAGGGACATGGATATACGTATTTGCATAATCCATTCCTTTATAGTCAAAACCAAACTGCATTAGCATATAATCGCAAAAAAAATAGAGCTCCCAAAAAAATCAAAGATATGAATGTGATCTTTATTGGTGATGAGTTTACTACACGCAGCTTTGATCCGGAGTTTCGTTTAATCAAAGTTACTCCTGATAACTGGGAAGAGGAACTGCAAGGGATAGAACCTGATTTGTTCTTTTGTGAATCTGCATGGTTAGGTAATAATGGTGCATGGCAAAACAAAGTCGGAACGGGCGGTCCTAGAGATAACACAATCCTTTTAAATCTAGTTGCATGGTGTAAACAAAACGAAGTACCAACAGCATTCTGGAATAAAGAAGATCCTTTCCATTACAACGCATTTATAGAAACCGCTAAGCATTTTGATTATGTGTTTACAACTGATTTAAACTCAGTGACAAAGTATGAAGCTGATGGATGTAAAAATGCATACAGTTTTCCATTTTCAGCTCAACCTGCCTATCATAATCCGATTGAAAAATATAACAGGATCAATAGTGTAGTTTTCGCAGGTGCCTATTATGGCGACAAATTTCCTGAAAGAAAACAGGTTATGGACAATATGATCGAAATATCTGGTAAATACGGATTACAAATATTTGATAGGAACTTCCATAATCCAGACTCACCTAATCAGTTTCCAGAGCATTTTAAGAACTATATCGTAGGAACTTTAAAGGGTGACGAAATCGAGAAAGCATATAAAGGTTATAAATTGTCCTTGAATGTCAATAGTATTGTCGACTCTCCAACAATGTTTTCTAGAAGGGTATTTGAAATTATTGCATCAAACACACCTGTGGTTAGCTCTGAATCGTTAGGAATTAATAATCTATTTGGAGATTTAGTTGTTGCAACGAACAACTTTGAAGAATTACAAGAAGGAATTAAAAAGTATTTTGAAGACGAGTATTTTTATAAAACAAATAGGTTATTGGGTCTAAGGAAAGTTTTAGAAGAACATACCTACACACATAGAGTTAAGATGATGCTTGAAAAAATGGACATGGATTATATCGAAGAAGATGAATCTGTTACAGTAGTGGGTGTTGTAACATCACAAAGTGATTATGATAGCCTCGTGGAACAGTACAATAGACAAGCTTGGAAAAAGAAGAAGCTAGTGATCCTTTTAAGCATTTTCGAAGGATATTTAGATATATTTAATGCTAACAATAATCATGAAGTAAAAACGTATTTAATTGATTATATACATAACTATAATTCTTTAAATGAAATCATTGATACTGATTACTTTGCTGTTTTTGATAAAAGAAATTATTACGGTGATTTTTATTTAACCGATATGATGCTTGCGACACTTTATGTACCAGATTCAATTATTGTTAAAGGTGCTGGAGATGAGTATACCTTTACTACATCAGGACATATAAGTAAGTCGCTAGTAAGGAAAAAATCAACTGGTATTTTAAATCCCACAGGATTGGTAACTCTTATTGAAAATAGAGCTGCACTTGATGATTGGTTTAAATTCGGGGCAAGGTTCTTTAATATAGATGAATTTAATTTTATAAGCAATTATAAAGGTAAGAAAAACATTAAAAAGAAAATAAAGCAACTAACAGTTTAGGGTGACGATATGAAAAAAATTGCATTTATCGGACATGACTTGAAATTTATTAATCATATCATTGACTTTTTGAACAAAGAGCATGGCTATGAGGTCCGAACGGATGAATGGACTGGGCATGAAGCACCACCTGATGAAAATAAAAGTCTGGAATTAATTGAATGGGCTGATATTTTATTTTGTGAGTGGGGTTTAGGGAACGTAGTATGGTATCAAGAGCGTAAAAAGGAACAACAAAAATTATTTGTACGTCTTCATAGATTCGAAATGAATACAAAATATCCGAAGTTATTCGACTATGAAAAGATAGACAAATTAATTGCGATTTCTCCATATATTTTTGAGGAATTCCATCGTATAGCAAAAGTACCAAGGGAAAATATGAATGTTATCTTTAATGCGGTAGATACGGATAGGTTTAATAAACCTAAAAATCATGATGTGAAATTTAACCTTGGTATCATAGGGATTGTTCCTAAATTAAAACGGTTGGATCGAGCATTGGAATTATTTGAGGCTCTGTATAAAAAAGACAATAGGTATAAATTGTTTGTGAAAGGCAAACATCCGAAAGAGTACGGATGGGTTTGGAATAATGAAGTTGAAAGAGCGCATTACGACGCTATCTTTCATAAAATAGAGAACTCTTCATATAAAAAGAATATCATTTTTGAAGGCTGGGGAGATGTTTCTGATTGGCTGAAAAATGTGGGATATGTATTATCTGTTAGTGATTTAGAGAGCTTCCACATGGCCCCAATAGAAGGAATGTCTTCAGGCGCTTACCCAGTTGTTTTAAGAAGAGAAGGCGTGAACACCATCTTTCCAAAAGAATATATTTTTGAAAGCTTAACGGAAATCGAAAGTTTCATTTCCAATAGTGACAAAAAGGAAAATCCAAGTAACTTGAAAGAGTTCGTTAAAAGTAATTATTCTTTAGAACAGGTTTGCAACCAATTAAATTTACTTTTTACTAAATAGTGGGATAAGGGGATCATTATGGCTTTCGAAGGTGAGAAGGTATTTAAAGGCGCAAAGAATATCAAGTATGTATTTAAGAAAGTAGATAGTCCAAATCTAGTAATCGTGTTTTCGGGATTTCCAGCACCAAATAACCCAGCTTTATATAATTATGTAAGAACATTAGAAACGACAAATGCTAATCGGTTATTTATCTTAGATGAGTATGGACCAGTAAATCCTGCTGGCTGCTATTATTTAGGCGAGAACATGGACTTATCTGTTGAAAGTTCAGTCATTGCATTAATAACGTATATTGCTAGACAAAATAATATAGATTTCAATAATATTATTGCTTGTGGATCAAGTAAAGGCGGGTTTGCTTCCCTTTATTATGGGTTTAAATATGGCTTGGGAAGAGTTATTTCCGGCGGAGCCCAGATTTTATTAGGAAATTACCTTCTGAAGGAAATTTCAGTAACCAAACCAGTTGCGCAATATATTGCAGGCGGTACTGATGCAGATCACTTATCATACTTAAATAGTCTATTACCAGACGTGATCTCTTCATCAAATGCTATTCCTAAACTCCATATACATGTGGGAAAAGGCGAGCCACATTATGAGAGACATATTAAACCGCTACTACATATCTTAGATGATCGTAATATAGAGTACTCATTAGATTTAGCGGATTATGATAATCATAGTTTATTGCTTCAATTCTATCCAAAGTATCTTTTAGAGACTTTAAAAGAAGTTTTATAGAGCTTTCAGTACGAAATATAGAGAAACATATAATAGAAGCAATTTGGGGATTAATTTCTAATGATAAATGCAAATGATGTGAATGATCATATTTTAAGATGTAAAGGAGTCTAGCAACATGTGTTGCGTTAGATTCTGCCATGTTCTTAAATCATATATTAGGAGGAAATTATCATGAAATTAGTAACGGTTGGATTAGGATATATCGGATTACCAACATCTATTATGTTTGCCAAGCACAATGTGGACGTTGTCGGTGTAGATGTAAGTCCAAGAGTAATAGATTCATTGAATAACGGTAAGATTCATATTGAAGAGCCAGGTTTACAAGAAGCATTAGAAGAAGTAATTGCAAAAGGTAAGTTCAGAGCTTCATTGACACCGGAAAAAGCAAATGCCTTCATTATAGCAGTTCCAACTCCAAACCATAATGATCAATATAAATCTTGTGATTTAAGCTTTGTAGTAAGTGCGGTTAAATCTGTTCTTCATTATGTTGAAAAAGGAAATGTTATCATCGTAGAATCTACCATTGGACCACGCAGCATGGATGACGTTGTAAAGCCATTAGTAGAAGAAGCTGGATTCGTAGTGGGACAAGACATTTTCTTAGTACACTGCCCAGAGCGTGTATTACCAGGACAAATTATGCACGAACTGGTCTACAATAACCGTATTGTCGGTGGAATTACACCTGCATGTACAGAAGCGGGAGCAATGGTTTACGGTACGTTTGTTAAAGGCGAACTCATCAGAACAAACGCAAAAACAGCTGAAATGTCTAAGTTAATGGAAAACACATTCAGAGATGTGAACATTGCCTTAGCGAACGAGCTTTCAAAAGTGTGTAACGAGTTAGAAATCAATACTTTAGATGTTATCAGCATGGCGAACAAGCACCCACGTGTGAACCTGCATACTCCTGGACCAGGTGTAGGCGGACACTGTCTGGCTGTTGACCCATACTTTATCGTAGCAAAAGCTCCGGAAACGGCTCAGTTAATTAACCTTGGACGTTCGATTAATACTTCTATGCCTGCTTATGTAGTAGAAAACGTGAATAAGTTAATGAAAAATGTTGACGGTAAAGTGGTAACAGTATTTGGTTTAACATACAAAGGAAACGTCGACGATATTCGTGAAAGCCCAGCGATGGAAATTTACGAAATGCTTAAAGAAGAAAACCAATTTGAAGTAAGAGCATTTGACCCACATGTTCAATTAGACTGGGTTATCAGCGACATGGAGAAAGCAGTAAATGGCTCTGATTTAATCCTAGTATTGTCCGATCATGACGAGTTCAAAGTGATTGAAGGAACGGAATTAGAGCAAATGAACAATAAGAGAATTTTC
Organism: Neobacillus sp. plas4; assembly: GCF_057221695.1. Lineage (NCBI taxonomy): Bacteria > Bacillati > Bacillota > Bacilli > Caryophanales > Bacillaceae > Neobacillus > Neobacillus sp. plas4. The sequence continues at coordinate 5,809,783 of NZ_CM170152.1, read as the reverse complement.
GATACTAAAAATGTGGTTAGAACAGTTTCAGGTGATGTTGAATACATGAACTATGGAAATTTATATGAATTCCTTATGAAGGAAGCCGCGCTTGTATGAACTTTGTTTGGCAAATCTTGAAAGAGCAACTTCTTCATAAAAACCTTATTTTTAGATTAGGTTTATATGAAGAAAAAAGTAAATACAAAATGCATTATTTAGGTGCATTCTGGCAAATTTTTAATCCAATGATTCAAATAGGAATTTATTGGTTTATATTTGGATTGGGAATTCGAGGAGGATCTCCTGTAGGAGAAACTCCATTTTTTCTTTGGCTTTTAGCGGGCATTATACCATGGTTATTTATAAGTCCTACTGTAACCCAAGGTTCTAACAGTGTGTATTCGAAAATCAATGTTGTTTCCAAAATGAAATTCCCTATAAGTGTGCTGCCCTCGATAAAGATAGTAGGGAACTCCATTTCCTTTATCATTATGTTGGTCATTACCATGTGTATTTTGGTGAGTAATGGAGTATTTTCAGGTATCTTTTTATTGCAATTACCTTATTATATTTTTAGCATGTACATACTACTTTACAGTTTATCACTATTATTGGCCACTCTGTCCACTGTGATAAGAGATATCCAACCGATGGTCCAATCTATTATGCGAGTAATGATGTACCTATTACCTATTTTATGGAATGTAAATAGTTTTCCTCCTGTAATTGTAAGATTGCTTCAACTTAATCCTTTTTTCTATATTATTGAAGGATTTAGGAACTCATTATTAGGTGGAGAATGGTTTTTTAATGATATAGCTTATACTATGTATTTTTGGTTTATTACTTTATTAATTTTATTTGTTGGAGCGAGTGTTCATATGAAATTCCGTCATAAGCTTGTTGACTATATATAATTGGAGGCTTTAAAAAAATGAGGCCGAAAATCATCTTTTCAAATGTTTCAAAAAGCTTTAGTTTATATAAAAATCAATCAGATAAATTATTGGAAATTATTTCTATTAAAAATAATAAAGAAAGTTTTTATGCCCTTAAAAATCTTTCATTTGAAATATTCGAAGGTGAATCAATAGGGATCCTTGGCCTTAATGGCTCAGGTAAATCTACACTTTCAAACTTATTAGCACAAATCATCCCGCCAACAATAGGTTCAATAGAGATAAATGGTGAAACTTCTCTAATTGCAATTTCCGTTGGTCTAAATAACCAATTAACAGGTTTAGAGAATATTGAACTTAAATGTTTAATGCACGGTTTAAAAAAAGAAGAAGTGCAACAATTCCAAAAAAATATTATTGATTTTGCCGATATTGGTAAATTTATTAACCAACCCGTAAAAAATTATTCTAGTGGTATGAGATCCCGATTGGGGTTTGCTATTTCTATCCATACCAATCCTGATATACTAATTGTAGATGAAGCACTTTCTGTTGGTGACCAAACATTTTATAAGAAGTGTCTTAATAAAATGAATGACTTTAAAAGTCAGGGTAAAACAATTATCTTCATCAGTCACTCTACCTCTCAAATAAAAGAATTCTGTGATCGAGTAATGTGGATTCATTTTGGTAGTCTCGAGAAATTTGGAGAAGCGGAAACAGTGGTTGAGGAGTATACCGAATTTATTAGGTGGTATAATTCTTTAACTGAGGATGAAAAGAAAAATTACCGAGCGAAAATGCTGAATAGCCAATATCAAGACCAAAAATGGAAAAATGAGCTTAATTCCATAGGAAGACTGCAGAATCGTATGCGAAAACAGTCTGAGAAAAAGAAAGGCAGCTTTCTGTTTTCATTCCAATTCATTGTATTATTTCTAGCTGTATTATTTAGCGCATCCTTAATGTTTGGCGCCAACCCTGTACAAGGAATTGGGACATACCTCATGGAGAATCTTTCAAAGGACGATATTCCTTCTGCAACGAAAGAACCAGACATGATTGAAACACAAGAAGTAACACAACAACAAGAAGAAAGTTTAGTAAAGGATATAAACATTTCTGGTATGGTTATTGATGGGAAAATAAATCTGTATAATGAGGTACAGAAAAAATCTTCTAAAGGGGAAATTCCATTTTCTTCAGAAGTTTATGTGTTAGAACAGGTTGGAAAAGAAACCTATAAGGTTAAAACGGATGAAAATATAATTGGCTTCGTAAATGCTAAAAGTGTTAAGTTATTGAATAAAGATAAAGAAATAGAAGCACCGCTGGGGGAATTTAAGGACTTTCTCCCTTTATTTCCTCAAAGGTTTGCTGCTGCCAATGAATATTTCCGCACATTTCTTAATGCAGAATATGGTGAATTGAAATCTAGCCTTAATGGGCTAACAAATGAAGAGTACTTAGAAAACGGAAATAAATTGCTTTCTTATGATATTTACAACGCGCATTTTACAGTAAATCAGGAAAATATCGCGGAATCTATTATTATTAGCAATATTAATGAAGATAGTGATACATGGAATCGTCTTTCAGATTCGGCAATTATCCACTCAGATGATAATTTACATTATTATTTTCTAACAGAAAATTACAAAGTGATAGTAGATATGGAAGATAGAAAAGCGATAATCTCATTAAAAAATTAATAGGAAGGAGATTTAAACGATGAAAGTGGATATACTTGGGAGTTGTGTCTCTAGAGACGGATTTGCATTTGTTGAAAATAAATTAAGAGTGAATAATTACTTTGCTAGATCGTCCATCATTAGCATGTATTCAACCCCAATTTCTGTCGAGCTAGATAAAATTGGTCTAGACTCTGGTTTCCAGGCTAGAATGGTTTTTAATGATGTAACCAAAGTGTTTCCAAACTATATTAAAAATGCTGATTCTGATTTATTAGTAATCGACTTTATAGATGAGAGATTATCCATTATTAAAACAAATGAAACCTATATTACCCAGTCATACGAGTTTGTAAGGTCAGACTTGGAATTCTCGGATTCTATAATAATTAGAAGGGAAAATATCCCCAATAAATTGTGGTTTGAAAAGGGAAAACGATTAGTTGAAGATATAAAACACTACGGTGCTAAAAAAATTGTCTTGCATAAAGCGTTTCTAAAGGAACAATACAAAACAAAAGAAGGTACGATTGAACCCTTTAAAAACTTAGATGAGATTAGGTTCCAAAATAACTTTCTTGCTAGTTACTATAATTTTATTGAAGAGAATTTAGATAACATCAACGTCATTGATATCTCTGAAAAATACTTAGCTGATGAGAATCATAAATGGGGATTAGCTCCATTTCACTTTGAGACAGCTTATTATGTTGATTTTATGGATAAACTTGAATCTATCGCTCTGAATCAATAAGCTTTCATGTATTTTCAATAAAATCTACGTCTAAATTTTTAAGGAGCTTAAAATGGACAAAAAAATAAAAGTTATGACTGTATTTGGGACGAGACCAGAAGCCATTAAAATGGCTCCTCTCGTAAAAGAGCTAGAAAAAAATCAAGAGACAATCCAATCGATTGTTACAGTAACAGCACAGCACCGGCAAATGCTCGACCAGGTTTTATCTATTTTTGAGATTACGCCTGACTATGATTTAAATATCATGAAAGATCGTCAAACATTAATCGATGTTACGGTCCGGGCCTTAGAAGGATTAAATCAGGTTTTGCAAGAAGCTAAGCCAGATATTGTTCTCGTTCATGGAGATACGGCAACCACTTTCGTGGCAAGCTTAGCTGCTTTCTATAATTCGATTCCAATTGGACATGTAGAGGCTGGTTTACGTACATGGAACAAGTTCTCACCATATCCTGAAGAAATGAATCGACAATTAACTGGTGTGATGGCTGATTTACATTTTGCACCAACCAGTATGTCAAAACAGAATTTGTTACGGGAAAATAAACAGGAACAATTTATCTTTGTTACTGGAAATACGGCGATAGATGCCTTGAAAACAACGGTAAAGCCAACCTATTCGCATCCTGTTTTAGATAAGCTGGGGAACGACCGTTTGATATTAATGACTGCACATAGAAGAGAAAATTTAGGCGAACCAATGGAGAACATGTTTCGAGCAATAAGAAGACTTGTGGAAAAGCACGATGATGTTCAGGTGGTTTATCCAGTACATATGAATCCGGTAGTGAGACAGATTGCGGACCAAATACTTGGTGATAATGATCGTATTCAACTTATTGAACCATTAGATGTTATTGATTTTCATAATTTTGCTTCTAAGGCATACTTGATTCTTACCGATTCTGGTGGTGTACAAGAGGAAGCACCTTCATTAGGTGTCCCTGTATTAGTCTTAAGAGATACGACTGAGCGTCCAGAGGGAGTTAAGGCAGGTACATTAAAGTTAGCGGGCACAGAGGAAGAAGTAATCTTTAATTTGGCGGATGAACTTTTGAGCAATAAGGAAGCTCACAATCAAATGGCTAAGTCCTCAAATCCATACGGTGATGGAAATGCGTCTAAGAGGATTGTGGAAGCAATCTTATATTATAAAAATAAAGTTGAAACTAGACCAGTAGATTTAGGTGAGGTTTAAAAGGAAAAGTCTGTTTGGAAACCAAACAGACTTTTCTATTATTGCTTATACTTGGCTGGAGTTTAATTGAACACTGTATGAGCGGGATTTCATGGTTGCGGTATTTCCATCACTATCTTTTGCAAAAACGACAAAATGATAATTTCCAGTTTCAACTGCTGTGTACTCAAAACTAGTATCTTGTGAATACCACTTTATTTCAATTCTGTTGTTATCCTTAAAAACATACCAAGCAAGTTCAGCTGTTTTGTTGCATTCTGTACGAACAATAAAATCGTTTTGATTTTGTTCTACTTCAAGATTTTTAATTAATAGTGTATCTTTTAGGCTAGATACCTTATCAATTAATTTATCAATAAGTAACTTTTGATAAAAGCGTACATCACCATGATCATTAAAATCTTCCGTATCCAATTCACATGTAAAATTATGCTCTTTAAGGTATTCAATAAATGGGAGGACATGGCCTGTATAATGATGATCACCAGTGCCAACATGGATACAAATATCAGGTATCTTCTTTGCATGATCGACTAAATCAAATAATAAATTATTAAGAAATTGAATACTTTCTTGGGATTTATCTCCTGCAATAAATTCCAATGTAGGATACTCTTTAACACCATCTAAATAATTTCCTAAATATGTTTGTGGTGCCGCAACAATTACATGACCATATCCATATTTAATACCATAATAAAGTGAGGCCCACCCCCCTTTACTAGATCCACAACAGATAATGTTGCTATGAGGAATATTATTTTTATTGGTGATATACCTAATTAGTTTTACTACAGAAGATTCAACATCAAATTTTCGGTTTTTTCCTAGATAATAACTACCTCTTTCACCTTGGTCATCCAGGATAAAAAGTTTGTTCACATCTAAATGCTGAAGGGTTCTTATATAATTATAAGCTGGAGGTGCCCCTTTTGGGTTGAATCCAGAGAATACGACAACAAGAGAATCACACTTTCCCTTAGAAGGTTTAAAAACGTATTTGATTTGCGTAGCTGCATTAAAAATTTTTTCACCTTCAAATGGAATTGTTTTCATTTACTTCACTCCTAATAAATTTATGACATTATATATCATAACATTATTTCTAGAACGTTCCTAATACCTTATTAGGATTGTTATTTGCACTGAAAACCTTTCTACAATAATATTTCATGTAATTGGATGGATTTTATTAAGGAGCTATAAATAGTATATTTTTAAATGAGGTGAAATTTTGCAACGAAGAAATTTTTTAGTAACTTTTGTTCTTTGGGTACTATCATTTTTTATAGGATATAAAGTCGGTAATTTAGAGGATAAGGAAAGTGCTCAACCAGCTTTGATTGATATTGATAAAGAAGGTTTTGCTAACTTAAATAAACTTATGCCGAAAAAGCTGGATATAGAAAGTGTCTTAACCGTCTATGTTTCGCCATCAGGAAATGATGACAATGATGGATTATCGAAATCTGCACCTCTTCAGACTCTCCAGAAGGCTTTCGATTTAATTAAGAATACATACTCAGTGGTAGATGGGAAAATTATTGTCGATTTAGCAGCAGGAATATATGAACAATCAGCTACTATCTCTAATGTAATGAGTAAGAAAAGAATTGAAGTCATTGGAAAAAAGGGGATAAATGGTGTCCCTACGGTCATTTTCGATGGTGGTAAAAAAGAAGAATTAGCATGTGCAATATTAATTTCTGATTATATGAATGTAATCGTCCAAGATATTAAAATACAAAACTTTGCAAACAGTGTAAATCGAAGCGGAATAATCGCTCAAAACTTTTCAAATCTTTGGACAAAAAATGTCCATGTGAAAAATTGTGGTTTTGGGGGAATCAACGCGAATTTGTTTGCTCGATTATATGTTCAGGGTGGAATAATTGATAATTGCCGTATGGGAATTAGGGTTTACTCTAATAGTATTTGCACAATTGGATACGGTAATAAAACAAAAAACTATACTGATCCTAATCGTACAATTATTAAAAATTGTACTGAATCAGGTGTAGCACTTTATAATATGTCAACGGGACATGTAGATTATACTGAATTTGATGGGAATCGTGTAGGTATCTTAATTCAAAACTCATCCCGGTTACATGTGATGAAGAATTTTATTCAAAACTCAAAGGTACTCGGAGTAGAAGTCACTACTTCTTCAACATGGTTTAATGACGAAAATAAATTTAAAAATAATAAAGAAGATTTTAAACACTTTGCATTTAGCTCAGAGGCCTATCAGAGTGGTGACTACACTCCATTACTAAAGGTACATCCAACTGTATTTATTGAAAAGGTCACTCATATAGGAGTGTTAGGCGAAGTTTATCTTAATACCATTAATGATAATCTAGTTCATAAACTCCCAGCTAATTCATTTGTTAATAAGGGGCAGAAATTAAAAGTATCTATACATGGAACCTTTTTAGGATTAGGCACCAAAACTGTCGGAATTCGCTTAGGAAAGGGACTAATTACTTCCTTTACGTCAGTAAAAGACTCAAAAATGAACTTTATTTTTGAAGCAGATATATTTGCTGTAAATGCCACAAATTTGAAAGTCATGGGGAAATGGACAGAGGGAAATCTCGCCTTTAATACCCAAAACGTTGAAGTAAAAACCCCTTCTCGTACAGAAAACCAAAATTTATTAGTCACAGGAGAACTGTCTGATGATAAAGGGTCTATTATTATTGAATCCTTTGAGGTTCGCGAGATAGCTTGATCTCTAAGTAAGATAGATAATAAAAAATACAGTCATATATGGAATTATAAGATTATAGTGGGAGACAATCATTAAAATAACACAAGAATTCTATTCGACAAAAATATTTTAGTAATGGTCTCAAATTCTAACAAAAATTTTTCTTTTTATATGAAAAAATAGAGATACTAAAACTAAAAGGGGTTGTTGAAAATGATACAAATTAAAGATCCTTTATGTTTTAAAGAGTCTCTCTCTATTTCTTTGGAGGTGCTTTCAGGTCTGGGTGAGTATGAGCTTCTGCGAGAGTTTGTTAGAACCATTCCTAGTACTGTCAGCAGGATTTCATTGGACACATCAAGAGATGTAGAAGTAAGCTTAGGTAGCTGCATTGATGAATTTAAAGAGACCAAAACCTATCATTATTTGCGAGAGGACTTCAAAAACGCTTTGTACGATATTGAAATCCAAGTGTATAAAAAGGTCTCATAATAAAATTGGGGAGTCAGTGGTTGACCCCGAAGAGTTAGACAGGTAATTTAATTAATCAGTTACTAAGGTTTGAGTACGGATTGCGCCGGACTCAAACCTTTTAATTTTTGTCTTAATTCATTTGTTAGTGTAATAATCAGCATAAATTGCTAATTCATGTTTAAATTGTTCAACACTTTTAAATACAAAGATCTGTTAACTTTACTCAACCAGTTCTTATATAGACATAGTTTTCTTGTTTATAAGTATATACATAGTAGAATAGTATGAGATGAGTTAATTAATATCCATGATATTTACCCTATACATTATTTTAATAATATTTGTAATATGGTATGTTTATTATTGAAATTTACTTTTGCATCTAATGGGGGAAATAACATGAGAAAGGTATTAAATGTATTATTAATAGCAATTCTATTAATTCCAAACTTAGTTTTTGCTAGTGATCAGGTTACAAATGGAACAGATGAATTTATATTGATCTCAGAATCTGAGATATGGACAGAAACAAAGGTAATTAATAAACCCATTATAATAGCTCCTAATGTAATTTTGACTATTGCATCTGGGGTACAAATAGATTTTAATGCAGATTTAATTATTTATGGCCAATTAAAAAATAACGGTACATTAAATTTAAATAGTAATAATATATATGCCAATTATGTAAATATGGGGGGGATAAAACTATCTGGAGATAGCGATTATAGTAATTTTGGAGTTTTTGATCCCTATGGAAGAACGACTAATGTTGGAGACCTAATGGTAGAACCTGAAAGCTTTCCATCACCACCAATTAGTTTTAATTTACCTGAAAATAATACCGTTTCTAGTAAAATCTTTTCACTTCAAGGAAAGACAGTACCAGGGTTTAGGATTATAGTTGGAGGCGTTGAAGTAATTTCCCAGATGGACGGAACATTCGAATTGCCACTATCCTTAAAGGTTGGTACGAATACATTAGAGGTAAAAGTAATTGATGTTTTTAATCAAGAGATTCAACATAATCCCCTTATAATTAGTGTAATAACAAATAATGAAGGAGATATTACCGCCCCAGTATTAAATTCGACCAGTCCGTTGAACAATACCATGAATGTATCTTTTAATGAATCTATTACCTTCACATTTAGTGAAAAAATTTCTTGGGGTGCGAATCATGAACAGATAAAGGTAGAAGATGTAAATAATTTGGCTGTTCCAATTCAAAGGAATATAACGAACAACGTTTTAAGTGTTACACCTAGTAATGTCTGGAATCATTCTATGACCCACAAGGTTTCTATACCTGCAGGTTCAATAGCCGACTTAGATGGGAATACGAATGTTGAACCATTGATTTTAACATTTACTACAAAGCAGCAAACTTCGGGAAATGACCAACCACCCTCCAAACCGATTGTAAATATACTAACAGAGACTGATACAGAAGTCACAGGGACAACAGATATCGGTACAACTGTAATTGTTCAAATTGGCGCAAATACATGGAGTAATAAAGAAAATGGAGATGGAACATTTCAAGTAGGTATTCCAGCGCAGCAAGGTGGTACAGAAATTAGAGTGAAAGCAGTCGATTCGGCTGGGAGAGAAAGTGAAGAGATTGTTCAATATGTAACTCAGGAACAAGGTTCGCCAGGTGGAACACAAATAGCAGGAAAAGTTGAAAAAAATACAAATTGGACGAAGGAAAACTCCCCATATATTTTGGTAGGCAATATTGAAGTGGTGAATGGGGCTACTCTTACATTAGAACCGGGTGTAAAGGTTCAAGGTAATGGTGAGTATGTAATTAATTTAGTAGAAGGAAAGTTGGAAAGTATTGGGCAATCTAGTAACCGCATTACGATAGTACGGACGGGAATAGGCATAAATAATGCGATGAATGATGCGATGGTTGGGGCCAATATTCAATATACAGATATTGATGGTGGGAGTATAAGCCAAGATGGAAAAGGAATCCTTTCCATTAAAGATTCAATCATAAACGGACATACCTATTTAAACTTGCACAATACCAATAATGTTCTCGAAAGGAATATCTTTAAGAAAGAAACAACGATCATCTTAAGTGGTAATAACAGTAATGTGATACGAAATAATCTCTTTTATGGCGGGTACAGTAAGAATTATCAATCTATCTTTTATAATGGCGGCAGCGGGGAGACAATTATAGAATATAACAGTTTTATAAGCGGGGATGCTTCAAGCCCGCATATTCAAATTAGAGAATCTACCCAAGGGTTACGGGCTACAAATAACTACTGGAATACAACGGATGAAGCGATAATCGAAAAGAAGATACATGACCGAAACGATGATGGTACAGGTGATGAATTAGTATATAAACCATACTTAACGGCACCTCATAAGGATACACCCGTGTTGGATGTATTTATGCTAAACCAGACGAGCCCAAGCACACAAGAATATGGGGTATCAGTAAGTACGGATATAACCTTAACGTTTAACCAAAAAATCCAGTTAAATCAAAACTCCTATGGAGTTTATGTTTATCCAGAAGGTACTGCATCACCTATTGCCTTGAATCAGAGGGTAGAAGGAAATAAATTAATCCTATCTCCACAAGAAGCATTACTGCCTAATACACGGTATTATGTAAATGTTCCAAATGATTCAGTGCAAAGCACAAGCGGACTTCCACTGGGTGATGAAGCTCCATCATTTTGGTTCCTAACCGGCACGAATAAAGGGGTACAAATCAGTGGGGAAATTGAACAAGATGTTACTTGGACGAAAGAAAACTCCCCATATATTTTGGTAGGCAATATTGAAGTGGTGAATGGGGCTACTCTTACATTAGAACCGGGTGTAAAGGTTCAAGGTAATGGTGAGTATGTAATTAATTTAGTAGAAGGAACGTTGAAAAGTATTGGGCAATCTAGTAACCGCATTACGATAGTACGGACGGGAATAGGCATAAATAATGCGATGAATGATGCGATGGTTGGGGCCAATATTCAATATACAGATATTGATGGTGGGAGTATAAGCCAAGATGGAAAAGGAATCCTTTCCATTAAAGATTCAATCATAAACGGACATACCTATTTAAACTTGCACAATACCAATAATGTTCTCGAAAGGAATATCTTTAAGAAAGAAACAACGATCATCTTAAGTGGTAATAACAGTAATGTGATACGAAATAATCTCTTTTATGGCGGGTACAGTAAGAATTATCAATCTATCTTTTATAATGGCGGCAGCGGGGAGACAATTATAGAATATAACAGTTTTATAAGCGGGGATGCTTCAAGCCCGCATATTCAAATTAGAGAATCTACCCAAGGGTTACGGGCTACAAATAACTACTGGAATACAACGGATGAAGCGATAATCGAAAAGAAGATACATGACCGAAACGATGATGGTACAGGTGATGAATTAGTATATAAACCATACTTAACGGCACCTCATAAGGATACACCCGTGTTGGATGTATTTATGCTAAACCAGACGAGCCCAAGCACACAAGAATATGGGGTATCAGTAAGTACGGATATAACCTTAACGTTTAACCAAAAAATCCAGTTAAATCAAAACTCCTATGGAGTTTATGTTTATCCAGAAGGTACTGCATCACCTATTGCCTTGAATCAGAGGGTAGAAGGAAATAAATTAATCCTATCTCCACAAGAAGCATTACTGCCTAATACACGGTATTATGTAAATGTTCCAAATGATTCAGTGCAAAGCACAAGCGGACTTCCACTGGGTGATGAAGCTCCATCATTTTGGTTCCTAACCGGCACGAATAAAGGGGTACAAATCAGTGGGGAAATTGAACAAGATGTTACTTGGACGAAAGAAAACTCCCCATATATTTTGGTAGGCAATATTGAAGTGGTGAATGGGGCTACTCTTACATTAGAACCGGGTGTAAAGGTTCAAGGTAATGGTGAGTATGTAATTAATTTAGTAGAAGGAACGTTGAAAAGTATTGGGCAATCTAGTAACCGCATTACGATAGTACGGACGGGAATAGGCATAAATAATGCGATGAATGATGCGATGGTTGGGGCCAATATTCAATATACAGATATTGATGGTGGGAGTATAAGCCAAGATGGAAAAGGAATCCTTTCCATTAAAGATTCAATCATAAACGGACATACCTATTTAAACTTGCACAATACCAATAATGTTCTCGAAAGGAATATCTTTAAGAAAGAAACAACGATCATCTTAAGTGGTAATAACAGTAATGTGATACGAAATAATCTCTTTTATGGCGGGTACAGTAAGAATTATCAATCTATCTTTTATAATGGCGGCAGCGGGGAGACAATTATAGAATATAACAGTTTTATAAGCGGGGATGCTTCAAGCCCGCATATTCAAATTAGAGAATCTACCCAAGGGTTACGGGCTACAAATAACTACTGGAATACAACGGATGAAGCGATAATCGAAAAGAAGATACATGACCGAAACGATGATGGTACAGGTGATGAATTAGTATATAAACCATACTTAACGGCACCTCATAAGGATACACCCGTGTTGGATGTATTTATGCTAAACCAGACGAGCCCAAGCACACAAGAATATGGGGTATCAGTAAGTACGGATATAACCTTAACGTTTAACCAAAAAATCCAGTTAAATCAAAACTCCTATGGAGTTTATGTTTATCCAGAAGGTACTGCATCACCTATTGCCTTGAATCAGAGGGTAGAAGGAAATAAATTAATCCTATCTCCGCAAGAAGCATTACTGCCTAATACACGGTATTATGTAAATGTTCCAAATGATTCAGTACAAAGCACAAGCGGACTTCCACTGGGTGATGAAGCTCCATCATTTTGGTTCCTAACTGGAACCAAATCGTCGGAAAATGTTACAAGTGTGTTATTAGAACAAAGTGTGGAAGAATTAATGATTGGAGATATCATTACTTTTAAATCCAGTGCAATAGGGAGTAGTAATCCTTATTATCAATTCTGGGTGAAAGAAAATGGAATTTGGCGAATGGCCCGAGATTATAGCAGTTCAAATTCGTTTATATATACTCCAACAAAAGATGGAAAGCTTTATGTAGCAGTTTATGCAAGAGATGCTAGATCAAAAGATAAATATGAAGCAGCTAAAACCAATGCTTTTACTGTCAACAAAGGGAAGATAACAGAAGTTGAGATGACCCAAAGTGTCACGTCATTACCATTAGGGGAATCTGTTACATTTATAGCGAAATCAGTTGGAAGTAATAATCCTAATTATCAATTTTGGGTAAAGGAAGATGGATCCTGGAGAATTGCTCAAGACTATAGTAGTTTAAATACCTTTACCTATAAACCAACAAATGAAGGAACCAACTATGTGATAGTATATGCAAAAGATGCAGGGTCAAATGAGAGATATGAAGCTGCAAAAACTACTAAAGTTAGTGTTATCAAAGAGAAGGTAACGGAAGTAGATTTAAGCTCAAATACTTCAACAGTACCATTAGGCAAATCTGTTACTTTCACTGCAAGTTCAAGTGGAAGTAGTAACCCCGCCTATCAATTTTGGGTAAAGGAAAATGGATCCTGGAGAATTGCTCAAGACTATAGTAGTTTAAATACCTTTACCTATAAATCAACAAATGAAGGAACCAACTATGTGATAGTATATGCAAAAGATGCAGGGTCAAATGAGAGATTTGAAGCTGCAAAAACTACTAAAGTTAGTGTTATAAGAGAGAAGGTAACAGAAGTAGATTTGAGTTCAAATACTTCAACAGTACCATTAGGTAAATCTATTACTTTCACTGCAAGTTCAAGTGGAAGTAGTAACCCCGCCTATCAATTTTGGGTAAAGGAAAATGGATCCTGGAGAATTGCTCAAGACTATAGTAGTTTAAATACCTTTACCTATAAATCAACAAATGAAGGAACCAACTATGTGATAGTCTATGCAAAAGAGGCAGCGTCAAACGAGAGGTATGAAGCAGCAAAAACTATTAAAGTTAGTGTTATCAAAGAGAAGGTAACGGAAGTAGACTTAAGCTCAAATACTTCAACAGTTCCATTAGGTAAATCTGTTACTTTCACTGCAAGTTCAAGTGGAAGTAGTCACCCCGCCTATCAATTTTGGGTAAAGGAAAATGGAACATGGCGAATGGCACAAGATTACAGTAGTTTGAATACATTTACCTATACAGCAACCAAGGAAGGAACCTATTATGTAGCAGTATATGCAAGGGATGCAGAATCAATTGATAAATATGAAGCAGCAAAAACCAATAAAGTAATTGTAAAATGAATATGGTTGATTGGAGGCTAATTTTTTTCCAGTTACTTATTTGTGGATTGACAAATTTATAAGTAGATAAAAAAACAAAAACTGATTGGTGATCTGAAGTGACCCCTAAAAGTTAGCATAGGTAATTATAATTAAGGAGCTACTAAGGTTTGAGTACGGTATTTCATCGGACTCAAACCTTTTTATTGTATCTTGATTTGTTTCCTATGTAAGCCCAAATTAAAAACGCCCGCAGCACCTCCTGGTATGATCAACATATCAATTTAAGGAAGAACTTTTATATACCAAAACAAAAACTTACCAATGTCCCCGTAACGTTACATACTGAAAACGAAGATACTTTTCCCCCAAAAAAACAGTAGGGTATTCCTCAAATCCTACTTGCACGATCAAAACCGGCAACATTGAAATTTCCTTCATCAACGGCGTAGATGAGCAAATCATCCAAACTTTTATGAGGGAACTGAAAAATGGTTGAAACACGATTGTACATGTATAAGTTTGAGGGGGATGTATGTATAAACATACTTTAGTATTATCATAATAGATATTTTTGAAAGAACAAAATTTTTGAATAATTAGTCGGGCATGCAGGGGTATTTTAGCTGCTATGTCGAATTTTATTTACCAAATTATGCATAATACTGTTATTTTCTGTTTTCGTATATTAATATATTAAAAGGATAAAAGATATAGAGAGGAGTCACCAATGAAGAAACTTACAACAATTTTTGTAATCGGCATGCTGCTTCTTGGATTAATGCCAATGAGAATGGAAGCCGCTGGAGGTATGGTAGAACCAGAGTTACAAGTGAAACTTGTAAACTATTTGGGTAACAAGACTAGTGTTTCCCTACGTGTATCGGGAAGTTACTCACTGGATGGTACCTCGACCAAACTATCTAGTACAAAGACCTACAGTCTAAAGGCAGAGCAGTCAAACATAAGTCTTTATGATGGAAATATAAGAGTCATTACGGATGATAGTATTTCGATTACACCGGATAATGGTCAAAATCGTGCTTTTATCAATGACCGTGAATATTATGGGAGTTTCAATTTTATTGTTGAAAATGGATACGTTCGACCGATAAATAAGATTTATTTAGAGGATTATTTAAAGTCTGTCGTACCGCTTGAAATGTATGCATCCTGGGACAAGGAAGCTTTGAAGGTTCAGGCTGTTGCAGCGAGAACATATGCTTATTTTCGTTTAGGTAAGGTTATTAATGATACGACTTCGTATCAGGTATATGGCGGGGCTAGTGAATTACATCCTAATTCTACAGCAGCTGTAGAAGAAACAGCCGGCGAAATCATTACGTATAATGGGCGTGCGATCGACGCATTGTTTTCTGCTTCGAATGGAGGGATGTCAGAGAATAACTATAATGAATTTGGCAGCCCAGCACTACCATATTTTCCGATTCAAAAAGATGATTATGATAAAAAAGTAGCGTGGAACGTTAGCATTCAGAAACAGCAAATTAATTTGCTAGGATTAGATCTCAAAAACCCAGATTCGTGGTGGAATAGTACGTTTGAGAAAGATGGAAATTTCACTTCCAAAATTAAAACATGGCTTTATGAAAATGGTTATAGTAATAAACAAATTAAAATTGTTTCGATTACGAAACTAGCATTCTATGACAAAACAGAAAGTGGTCGGGTTTCAAGAGGAAATCTAGAATTTCAGTTTCTAGTGAAAGACAAGTTTGATTCGACAGGAAAGCTTGTGCTTCAAAATGGAGCTATTACCAATGTCATTGCTGATAAGATCCGTTCTTATATTGGGACGAGTGTCATGAAGAGCAACTTAATTACCGCAACGAACGAAACCAGTACGGCCTTTTCGTTTGCTGGCTTAGGATACGGTCATGGAGTCGGAATGAGCCAGCACGGAGCGAATAATCGAGTGGAGGCTGGATATAACTATAAGCAAGTTTTATCTTTTTATTATCCAGGCACCACATTGGTCAAACAATATGAATTACACGAAGAGAACACCGCTTCACCACTTCAAATCACTAGTGTAACTTCTAACTCTCAGGATTCATGGATTGGCACACCAATCACCTGGACAGTTGATGGAGCAGGGACAGGAGTACAGTATGCATGGTATGTGTATAACGGATCTACAAGGGTCGATATAATTTGGTATTCGAGCAGCAAGACGTTAAGTTGGACCCCAAGAGAAGCAGGAGAATATAAGGTAACAGTTTTTGCAAAGGATAGTAGTGGAAGGAGTGTCTCAAAAAATTCTGCTGTTATTAAGGTGGCTTCACCAATCAACAGCGTAAGTTCGAATGTTCAGGATACATCAACGGTGGGCACACCGATCACTTGGACGGTAGATGGAGCAGGAACAGGAGTACAGTATGCATGGTATGTGTATAACGGTTCTACAAGGGTCGATGTCATTTGGTATTCAAGCAGCAAGACGTTAAGTTGGACCCCAAGAGAAGCAGGAGAATATAAGGTGACGGTTTTTGCAAAGGATAGTAGTGGAAGAAACGTCTCGAAAAATTCAGCAGTCATTAAGGTGACTTCTCCACTCAAAATCAACAGCATAAATGCGAATGTACAGACATCAAAGGTGGGAACTCCAATAAACTGGACGGTTGATGGAGAAGGAGCAGGAGTAAGGTATGCATGGTATGTGTATAACGGAACAACAAGAGTCCATACCATCTGGTATTCAAGCAGTGAGACGTTAGGATGGACTCCAAGCGAATTAGGAAATTATTGGGTAAGGGTTTTTGCGATGGATAGTAGTGGTAGTAGGATTTCAAAAGATTCAACGCAAATAAATGTTACAAATAATTAAGCTTTTTTATTTTAGGCGCAGATAATAAATCTGCGCTTTTTGTCATTCTCAAAAAGATATTAACCAATATAAACAATCCTGTACTCGACAAGATTTTTCTAGTTTCTTATCCAACTTAAAAATCCAGCAAAGAAGGTTTGAGTGAGATGTATTTAACAACATAGTTCAGTTGAATCACTAGTCTCTAATGGATCTTCTTCCGGCCAAAGGAACGCTGGCGATTCTTATATTTGATAACAGAAAAGGCAGCCGAAACTTCAGCCGCTCTAGTTCCCATTATTAGTAGTTTCTAAACTCGACAATGCCTTTATTTCTTAAACTATATAAAACCTTTTCGCCGCACTTCAGATTAAAGTGACACCAGTCAGTTTTGTGCGGTTGTTTGCTCTAGTTCAAGTTGTGCTTTCAATTCATTTTGAACCCTTAGTTGCTCATCTTGTGGAATTTGAAGATAGTAAATACCGTCAATTTTTGTGCCAGATCCGGTTATTTTCATTTGTTCAATGTTATTTGCGGCATTTTTATAGTTCTTTTGTATATCTACCATCTGATCAAATGTAAGGTTTGTTTTAATATTGGTTCCGATTGCGTTAAAGATTTGAGGGAAGTTTGTTAGGCTTGAAAGACTTGCCCCTTCTTTAATAACAGCCTGGATTACTTGGCGCTGTCTTGTATTACGGCCAAAGTCTCCCTGAGGATCTTTTTTACGCATTCTAACGTACGGTAAAGCTTCCTCACCAGTTAAGGTAATTTGACCAATAGGGAAATGGACTTTATCTTGAGTAAATTCAAGATTGTTCGTAACGGTAACTCCGCCAACCGCATTTACAATATCTTTAAACCCTTCCATATTTACCTTCATATAATAATCAATAGGGATATCAAGGAAGTTTTCAACCGTGTCCATCGCCATTTCAACGCCGCCGAAGGCATGTGCATGGTTGATTTTATCTTGAAACCCTTTACCAACAATTTCAGTGCGTGTATCACGTGGAATGCTAAGCAATTTTGCAGAATTGGTATTAGGGTTTACCGTAAGAACCATAATCGTATCGGTACGGCCTTTATCACTTTTCGTATCGACACCGAGTAATAATACAGAGAATGGATCCGCGTCTTCTTCTACCAAGGTTACGGGTTCAGGTCTTTTTTCTGATTGTTTACGTTCAATAGGCTCGTGCATTGTTTCAACAGTCTTTTTTAGGGAATTATATACAGTAAAACCATAAGCTCCTGCTCCTATTAGTAGGACGAGGAGTATGATACCAGTGACCTTAAGCCATTTTTTGCCTTTTTTATTTTTTGATCGCATCGTTTTTCCTCCGAAATTTTTACAAATTTTGACCACAACAGATAGAATACCAAAAAAATAGGAAAATAGATAGAAGAAACTTGTGGATAAAATATGGAATAATGATACTCTAATAGAGCACAGAATATGTAGTAATTTCTGCTAACCAACTACAAGATGCCTTAAATTATACTATTTTTCCACAAAATAGGACTGGAAATGTATTTACATTTAACTAGTAATTTATTAAAATACTATAATTAGAGTGAAATTAAGGGGGGCAATAAAAGGTGACACCTAAAGTTAAGAGTGAAAGCTCGAAACAAGCCGATTTTTCAAAGCTATTAATGAAAGCTTATGAAAAGGGCTTGAATGAAAGTGAACTAACCCTTGAAGAGATCATTGAAGATTTGAAAGCTGATTTGAAGAACATGATGATAAATTAATCATTACTTCCTTAATTATAAATATAGAAGACTAGCGATATTCATTAAGGTTGTACTATATTCGAGTACAACCTTTATTATCTAATCATCAGTTAAGTTCAACTGTTCTTCGATGTACTCCTTCAATTCTAACTTTATATCTTCGAATGATTCATCCAGAAGTTCCCCAACAATCTTGCTTCCAGGAATATTTTTTGAAATAGGCAAACCTAAGAAATAGCGGTCACATTCCCAAATGTTAATCATATACAAATCAAGAAGGTCGCCATTTTCGTCACAAATTGCAATGAAAATAGAAGAACTGTATCTAGGTTGAAAAGGGTTATTTCCCTTTCTGTCAAACCCAGCATCAAAATCTAAACCTTTCTTTGCGAAGACAGGTTTATTTTCATTCAGTAGTTTCTCAATTAAGTCTTTTAAAGCTGCTTCGATATTTTCAATCATTTTTTTTAACTCTAATGAGAAATCTTTATCTACATATTTCATCCATTACCCCCCTAGTAGTATTTATTATTAAATTCGTTCTTATATGGAGATTCCCTGTCGATTGTCCGCTATTTATTGTGACAAATTTAATAAAAATAGAAAAAACATCGTCTCTAAAACGATGCTTTTTCGGATGTTATTTTATATTCTTTTATTAAAATTGTCCCTCAGAAGAGAACCCGTTTGCAACATCGTTAGTCTTCTTAATTATTAACAAAATATTCGACAAGAGCCTGTGCCCAAACTTGATTGCCCCTCTCATTCGGACCGTTTTGTCCTTCCGTTAAGTAATCCTTAATTACCTGATTGTCGGTTGCCGGCCAGGCTGTCCAATGATCGAGATAGGTTAGATTGTTTTCCTCTGCATATTCCCTTAACGCTTCTATCTGCACGGCGTAATATTTTGGAAGATAGATGGGGTATGAAGGCTGCAGAATGAGAGTTGTGTTTTGATTTTCTGCTTTCACAGCTTCAATCAAGGTCGATAGGTTGGCTAGTGTCTCCTCAATTTTTAGCTTGCCGTTATCATTTAATAGAAACGGTTCGATGACCACAAGATCTGCCTTTTCTGCAGCTAGCTCTAGATGTTTGGATTCAGTTATTAAATTGGTTGATGTGGAACCATATGTATGCTGTACAGTTTTAATCCTTTCACTCCCAAAGCTATCCGTTAAACTTTGTGTAATACTTTGTTGCCATTGACTGGAAGTAGAACCAACAAGTAGAATTTTAAAAGGCTTTTCTTCCTCCAGTGCTACCTGAAGTTGCGCTTTTGCAGTTTCCGGCCAATTTGCTGCCAGACTCATGTATGGTCCTATATCGATAACATTACTATCCTGTGTAACAGGTCCATCTGCCTTTACAGCAGAGGTCTTATGATTCCATTGAACATGGCTAAACGCTAGCACGCCTACACATATGATTACCCAAATGGCCGTGAGAAAATACTTCATTCCTTTACCCCCATTTCTTTTTTACTATTATTATAGCAAAGACTCGACAAAAGAAAATTATTCCAGTTACAAATAAACTACAAATAGAATCAAAAAACATGGTATTATTGTATAGGTAATTGACAAATATCTACAGGTATTTGCAACAAAGTAGTAAAAATGAACTATAAAATAAGCAAAATGAATCACAAAACAGAATTGGTGAAAATATATATCCAACATTCGACAAATATCTACAAGTGGCGACAACCATTCATGTTATAATACTCTTATTTTGATTCAACATATACAGGAGGACATTATGGAAGAAACAATTAGTTTAAAAGAATTATTAGCGACGTTAAAAAAGCGGCTCGTTATGATTATACTCATTACGATGACAGCTGGATTAGCCAGCGGAGTCATTAGTTACTTTTTTCTTACCCCAATCTATCAGGCTTCGACACAAATACTCGTCAACCAGGAAAAGAATGAACTATCATTCTACAGTCCAGGTGAAGTTCAAACCAACCTACAATTAATTAGCACCTATAATGAAATCATGAAAAGCTCTCGTATCCTTGATAAGGTAATCGTCCAACTGGGTCTTGAAACGACTTCAGGTGAGCTAGGTGGAAAAATTACGGTAGCAAGTCAAAAGGACTCGCAGCTTGTCAATGTATCAGTCCAGGATCCTGATCCTAAATTGGCAGTGGATATAGCAAATAAAACGGTAGAAGTGTTCCAAAAGGAAATTGTCACGATCATGAACGTGGATAATGTTAGTATTCTTGCACCAGCTGCGGTTACCGATAATCAAGCACCAATTAAGCCTCAGCCTTTATTAAATGTAGCGATAGCACTTGTGGTCGGCTTAATGGCAGCAGTTGGCTTGGCATTCTTACTTGAATACTTTGATAGCACGATTAAAAACGAACAAGATATTGAAAAAATTCTAGAACTTCCTATTTTAGGAGTCATTGCCCAAATTGATGATCAAAAAATGGAAGAACTGAAGAAGAAGAAAGCAGCGGGAAGTAGAGCAGCAGGAAGAGGTGAGAACTATAATGTTTAAGCGAAATAAGAAATCAAAATCAATAGACCCTAGTCGAAAGCTGATTGCTACACTTGATCCCAAGTCGCCGATTTCGGAGCAATATAGAACGATTCGGACGAATATCCAATATTCATCCGTGGATGAAGAACTTAAAACGATTATGGTTTCTTCCTCTGGTCCAGCAGAAGGGAAATCCACAACAGCTGCAAACCTAGCAGTCGTTTTTTCTCAGCTTGGAAAAAAAGTATTACTAGTTGATGCCGATCTTCGTAAGCCAACGGTTCATCGAACGTTTGCTGTCAATAACCTATTTGGATTTACGACCGTGCTGACGAAGCAAGCGACACTTGCGAACACAGTTCTTGAAACGGAAGAGAAGGATTTATATATATTAACGAGCGGCCCGATTCCTCCAAATCCGGCAGAGCTTCTAAGTTCAAAGTCAATGGAACAGTTTATTGAAGAGGCAAAAGAGCAATTTGATTATGTCATTTTCGATACACCGCCATTATTAGCAGTAGCGGACCCGCAAATTCTTGCCAATAAAGTAGATGGTTCGATTTTAGTTGTCTATAGCGGAAAAACAGAGATTGACCAAGCAAAAAAAGCAAAGGAATTGCTAATGAATGCTCAAAGCAAATTGGTAGGGGTCGTATTAAACCATAAAGAAATGAAAGATAACGACTATTACTATTATTATGGTACGAAATAACTAAAATACGACAAATTCACCCCCTTTACCTAGTGGTTCGACGGTGGTACCATGAATATTGTCGTATGAAATTTACAGTGAAATGGAAAGGGATGTGCTGAAATGATTGATTTACATTGTCATATATTGCCAGGTATCGATGATGGGGCACAATCTCTTTCTGATAGCATTAACATGGCACGGAGAGCACTTGACCAAGGGATTCATACGATTGTGGCGACACCGCATCATATGAATAACTCCTATGAAAATCCCAAACATCAAATAGTTGATAGAGTGGAAGAATTAAACACAGCCTTACAAAAGGAAAATATTAGTGTGAAGATCCTGCCGGGGCAGGAGGTACGGGTGCATGGCGAGATGCTAGAAGGATACATGGCAGGAGAAATTCTCCCAGTTAACCATACTCCTTATGTATTAGTAGAATTCCCTTCCAACCATGTCCCAAGATATACAGAAAAGTTGTTCTATGATCTGCAAATGAATGGTCTGATACCCGTAATCGTTCATCCAGAACGAAATCGAGAGATCATGGAACGTTCAGAACTACTCTACCAATTGGTGAAAAAGGGGGCTTTAACACAAATCACCGCCTCTAGTATTTGTGGTGACTTTGGAAAAAAGATTAAGAACTTTTCTCTGCAATTAATAGAAGCAAACCTAACCCATTTCATTGCTTCAGATGCGCACAACCTCACAAATCGAACGTTTAAAATGAGAGAGGCATTTGGCGTGTTGGAACAAAAGTACGGGAATGAAATGGTTTATTACTTTGAGGACAATGCACACCTTGTGGTGGAAGGAAAAGCAGTCTACAAGGAAGATCCAGAACCTATCAAAAAGAAAAAGTTATTTTATTTATTTTAAATTCTATTAAGCCAATAAGATTATTTAACTAAACAATATATCTTTCAGGCTTAAAACCTGAACGGCGAGGCTTCCCTGTCCGTTATCCATGGAAGCACTCGATCATGCTGTGGGAGGGATGGTTTCCAGCCTTAGACGCATGTCGTCAAAAGCATGATGTGAGGATGGGTTAGATGCCCGATTTAAAAAAATAACCAATAAATACCTAATGAAAGGATAAGCTTGGTAAACGCTTGCATTTCCATTAGGTATTTATTTTTTTAAAAAATTATTTAGATAAACGAAAGAAAAATATAGAGGGGGAACAAAAAGTGAAACGAGTGAGAAAAGCAATTATCCCTGCAGCAGGATTAGGGACGAGATTTTTACCAGCAACAAAAGCAATGCCAAAGGAGATATTACCGATCGTAGATAAGCCGACTATTCAATACATAGTGGAAGAAGCCGTTGCTTCGGGTATTGAGGACATCATTATTGTTACAGGTAAAGGGAAACGAGCGATTGAAGATCATTTTGACAATGCGATGGAGCTTGAACAGAATCTAATCGAAAAAGAGAAATTTGATTTATTAGACAAAGTAAAATATGCTACCAATCTAGCTGACATCCACTATATCCGTCAAAAGGAGCCAAAAGGACTGGGACATGCCGTTTGGTGTGCGAGAAACTTCATTGGCAATGAACCGTTTGCGGTACTACTTGGCGATGATATCGTTCAAAGTGAAACACCATGCTTAAAACAATTAATCAATCAATATGAAGATACATTCTCTTCAGTAATTGGTGTTCAAACAGTACCAGATAATGAAACACATCGATATGGAATTATTGATCCGTCAAGTCAAGAAGGACGTCGTTACCAAGTTAGTAACTTTGTAGAAAAACCAAAACCAGGTACAGCTCCATCAAACTTAGCCATAATGGGTCGATATATTTTAACACCAGAAATCTTTATGTTCCTTGACCGTCAAGAAAAAGGAGCAGGCGGCGAAATTCAATTAACAGATGCGATTCAAAAATTAAATGAAATTCAAAGAGTGTTTGCCTATGATTTTGAAGGAAAACGTTATGATGTTGGTGAAAAATTTGGTTTTGTAAAAACAACGATTGAATTTGCATTGCAGCACGAAGACCTCCATGATGACATGATAGAGTATTTAAAAAATCTAGTTTCTTCATTAGATAAAGAAAAAGTATTGGTTTAGAAGAAGGAAGGGGTCTAAGGTGTCTAATCTAGCAAATCAAGACGTTGCCTTTATAGATAATAAAAAGACAACAGTTCATGTGAATGACGGAAAGGTATATCTTTTAACAAAAAGATTGATTGATATTATTGGTGCTTCATTCGGAATTTTCTTGTTAGGTCTACTATTTATAGTTATCGGCATTTTAATCAAGATTGAAGACCCTAAAGGAACAATTTTCTTTTCGCAAAAGCGTGTCGGCTTAAATGGAAAAGAATTTAAAATGTATAAGTTCCGTTCTATGGTTTGGAATGCGGAAGAAAAGCTTGCTGAACTCTTAAAATATAATGAAGTAAGCGGTGCGATGTTTAAAATGAAAGACGATCCTCGGATAACGAAGGTAGGGAAGTTCATCCGAAAGACCAGTATTGATGAGCTGCCACAGCTTTTAAATGTTTTAAAAGGAGATATGAGTTTAGTCGGTCCACGTCCGCCACTTCCGAGAGAAGTAGAGCTCTACTCTGAATTTGATAAGCAAAGATTATTTGTAACACCTGGTTGTACAGGTCTTTGGCAGGTAAGCGGTAGAAGTAATGTTAATTTTAAAGAAATGGTAGAGTTGGATTTGAAATATATTACTAAAAGGTCTTTCCTATTTGATATGAAAATAATATTTAAAACTATCATAATAATGTTTGGATCAAAGGATGCCTTTTAATTTACTAAGGAGTTAGCATGAAGATATCTGTTTTAATCCCAACCTTTAAGCGTATTTTTGACTTGAAAATTTGTCTTGAGGGCCTTAATGAACAACTACGACTTCCTGATGAAGTTATTACAATAGTACGAGATATAGATTATGAAACTATAGATTTTATAGAAAATTGCAAATTTAATAAGTTAACTATAAAAAAAACAATTATTAATATTCCAGGTCAGGTTGCAGCGTTAAATCAGGGATTAAAAGTTGCAACTGGAGATATTATTAGCATTATTGATGATGATACTAAACCTAGAAAAAACTGGTTAGCTAATATAGAAAAACACTTTAATTCATCAAAGGATATTGGTGGTGTAGGTGGTCGTGATTGGGTACATTTAGCTGGAGTTGTAGATAAAAGTATTCAAAAGACTGTAGGTAAAGTTCAATGGTTTGGAAGAATAATTGGAAATCATCATCTCGGTTATGGAAGTGCACGAGAGGTCGATGTATTAAAGGGAGCAAATATGAGTTATAGAAGACAGGCAATCGAAGGTAAATACTTTGATGAAAGATTGCTTGGGGAAGGTGCTCAAGTTCATAATGATATGGCATTTAGTTTAAATCTTAAGAAGAACGGATGGAAACTGATTTATGACCCAAAAGTTGAAGTCGATCATTTTCCAGCTCAAAGATTTGATAATGATAAAAGAAATGCTTTTAATGAACAGGCATTCTTTAATTCTGTTTTTAATGAAACTCTTATACTTCTTGAGTACATTAATAACCCCCTAAAAAAATATATTTTTATAATTTGGGCGATATTTATTGGAACAAGTGAAAAACCAGGCTTTTTACAAGTAATACGTAAGGTATTTACTAATCCTAGAATATTGGTAAAAAAGTTTGTTATTAATATTCGAGGGAGATTTTACGTTTTTAATTTAAAAAATAAGAACCAAATATAGTTTGGTTCTTATTTTAGTTAATTAGAGGTGAAAATGTGAGTAGGGAACAATCATTAAATGTTTTCTCTTGGAGGCGGAATCCTAATTTAAATTACATTATTTTCTTTATTTCTTTATTAATAGCTATATTTATTGGAGTTCTAATTACAATATTTGATCCAGATATTTTGGTTCAATTGGTGATAGTAATATTTTTTATAACAATAGGTACAATTCTTGCGTTGTTAAACTCCAAGTATCTTTTAGTCTTTATTTTACTCTCGTGGGCAATTGTTCCTGAAATTAGGAGGATTGTGGATTGGTTAGCAAATGATTATTCTTCGGTTTCATTAATAAGCATAATACCACTTTTAGTAACAAGTACAATCCTCCTAAATCTAAGTAAAAGAACTATTAGTCTAAATTTAGAAAATAAAAAAGTATTAGTGAGTTTTTTATTTGCTATTTTATATGGAGCATTAATTGGGTTTGCTAAGAATAAGTTTTCGGCTATCTACGAATTTCTGAATTATACTATTCCGTTTTTATTGATGATTTATCTTCTCTCTAGAAATATAACAGAACTAAAAAATAGGGATTTTTGGATACGTTCCTTATCGAATATAGCAATATTTGTCGCAATCTATGGTTGGATACAATATTTGTATTTACCTCCATGGGACGTTTTTTGGATAAATCATGTTGAGATGAATTCAATAGGTATTGCGGAACCTATGTCTTTTAGAATATTTTCAACCTTAAATTCACCTGGTCCAAATGCACTGTTTTTGTCAATTGCGGTTATCCCAATGATAATTAACAAAAATTGGAGAGGCATGTTTGGTATTGCTGGTTTAATTATTGTAATTTCAGCGTTAGCAATTACCCTGGTAAGAACCTCTTGGATATTTACTGTAATTGGCATTTTAATTTATCTATTAACAGTTTCTTCAAATAAGAAAAGGATAAAATCAATATCAATAACACTTCTGATTACATTAATAATAATTTTTATGGTACCATTACTTCCTGGTTCTGATAATATTACCAGTAGATTCCAGACTTTTAGTAATTTAGAAGACGATAATTCATTTAATGCACGTTTATCCTTTACAAACGATGTAATATTAGAAGTTTTGAAAAATCCAGTTGGATGGGGTTTAGGAAGTACTGGTGTTGGGACAAAGTTAGAGAATGAAGGTAACTTAGGTGATAGAGGGAATTTTGATAATGGCATTTTGAATGTCTTTTTTACATTTGGATGGATTGGCGCATTTTTCTTTTTTAAAGGTTTTATACAACTTTTTTCATTATCTATAAAAACTATAAAATTAAGAAAAAAAAATGCCATATATGGTCAATTATCACTATCAATTATAGTTGCATTTTTATTTAGTTTGTTAAGTTTTAATAATCTCCCTGGTGTTGGAGGACTATTTATGTGGTTTTTAATATCAATGGTTTTTCTTAATAAATTCGGAAGTGATGAATAATATGAATATAGCTGTAGTTACTCATAAAGTAATAAAAAGTGATGGTCAAGGAAAAGTAAATTATGAAGTTATAAAAAGTGCTTTAAAAAGAGGGCATAGTGTAACTATAGTTTCATCTGAAATCGATGAAGAATTATTAGCTAATGGCAACATTACTTGGTATAAAATAAAAAATTATTTACCAACTGCGATATTAAAATATCAAGTATTTGCTCTATTAAGTTCAATAATATTAATGAAACATAGACAAGAATTTGATGTTTTAGTTGTTAATGGTTTTATAACATGGCTGAAAAGCGATATTAATTGTGTTCATTTTGTCCATAGTTCTTGGGTGAAATCTAAGTATCACCCTTTTGCAATTAACAAAAATCCAAGGACTTTTTACCAATATATCTACAGTGCAGTTAATGCTTTTCTTGAAAAAAAGTCATTTAATAAATCAGTTAAAATCGTGGCTGTTTCTAATAAAGTAAAAGAAGAATTGGTTGAAGCTGGTATTGATAACAATAAAATAGTTGTAATTAATAATGGTGTTGATATAGAAGAATTTTGCCCATCAGTTGAGAAACAAAAGGAAAAAAATTCAGGGGAAATTAAGAATAACAAGACCATGTTTTTTGCGGGGGATCTAAGATCTTCCCGAAAAAATTTAGAAACTGTTCTTAAGTCTATGAGAAAAGTATCAGATGTAAACTTATTTGTTGCGGGTAATGAAAAAGGGAGTCTCTATCCTAAAATGGTAAAGGATTTTGGCTTGCATAACAGAGTGAATTTTTTAGGGTATAGGAGAGACATAGCCAATATCATGAGAGAAGTAGATTTATTTGTTTTCCCTACTAGATATGATCCATTTTCTCTTGTTATTTTAGAAGCAATGGCTTCAGGTACTCCAGTAATTACTTCCTGTGAAGCAGGAGCCTCTAATTTAGTATATTCAAATACTAAAAATGCAGCAGGAATTGTTTTAGATAACCTTGAGGATGAAGAAGAACTTGCAACTGCAATTACTACCATACTAAGTGATTCTGATATTTATAGAGAAATGTCTTTTAATGGTGTTAGAATAGCGAAAGATAACTCATGGGAAAGTATATCAAATAGATACATTGACTTAATGGAAAAAATCGGGATATAAAATTATCAAAGGGATTATAAGAAAATAAAGAAGCTATAGAAATAACTTAATTGTTGCCTGGAGTTTGAAATGATTCTTCATAAGAAATTTCTTTATGTAATTGTATTGAATCAGTAAAAATTATTTAAAACACAATAAATTATAGTAAATGTTATAAGCAAAGTAAGAAGTAAATAGAGAGACTCATTCCTATAAAAATTTGTTTATTTCATTTTGCACAAAATTTAGTATATCAGGGGTAGTTTGTTATAAATATTTTGGTTGTTTAATTGATGCAAGGATATATTTTTGTTGAAAACTTCTCAATATATAGGAAAGTGTTGGTTTAAAAAGAATTTTAATAATGGTTTACGCAAATTTTTCTTAGGCGGTAATGATATGCTTGGAAATTTAAATTTTATAGAAAAAAAGTTAGATAGTGTTTTAAATAATACATTAAAAACACTAATTACAAATATTATTATTGTTATACTAAATTTTGGAACAGGCGTAATTACTGCAAGATATTTAGGCATAGATGGTAGAGGTGAGCAAGCCGCTATGATTATGTGGTCGCAATTATTTGCATACTCAATGACTTTTGGGCTTCCCTCTTCTGTTGTGTTTAATTTAAAGAAAAATAAGGATCATGCTAATTCTATTATATCCTCAATGTTAATTTTATCTGTATTGTTTGGAATATTAGCTATGATAGTTGGGTATTTTCTAATACCAATATTACTTAAAGGTTTTTCAAGTAGTGTTGTTTTGTTTGCTCAATTAGGAATGATTCTTACACCTTTTGCACTTATTAGTGTGGTTATAACTCCAGTACTTAAGGTGAACAATGAATATACGCTATTTAATCGGATTCGATATATTAATCCACTAGTTATAGTTCTTTTATTAGCAAGTTTTATATTTCTAAAAGTCAATAATGCATATACCTTTGCTCTTGCTTACTTGCTTCCTAGTTTACCGATAACTTTCTGGCTATTACAAAAACTGTTTAAAATATATACTTTTAAAGTAGATAATTTAAATGACACCATAAAAAGTCTCCTTTCATATGGAATAAGGGCATATGGAATTGATTTGCTCGGAACAATGTCAAAAAATATTAATCAAGTTATTATAGCAGCATTATTATCTCCAAAATTTCTTGGTATGTATGTTGTATCAATTAGTATATCAGGCATTTTAAATATATTTCAAAATTCAGTGGTGGAAGTACTTTTTCCAAAAACAGCAGGGGAAAAAAAAGAAACAGTAGTTAAAATTTCAGTTCAATCTGCACGAATAAGCACGTTATTAACTGGTTCCTGTGCTCTTATTCTTATTATCTTGGCCCCTTTTTTATTGAATATGTTTTATGGCAAAGAATTTGTTGAAGCAACTACATTATTACGGTTTTTGTTGTTGAGTACTACTGTTTCTTCAACAAGTTGGATATTGTCCCAAACATTTCTTGCTTTAAATCGTCCAGGTATTGTTACAATTCTGCAGTCGCTAGTTTTACTATTAACCATCCCGTTATGTATATTATTAATTCCCTTATTAGGGATAACAGGTGCTGGATTATCAATTTTAATATCAAATTGCATACTGTTAGTAGTAACCATCTTATGTTTTCCTATTATATTAAAAGATAAAATCCCGAATATAATATTTGATATTAAGGATATTTTTTGGATAAGGAAAAAGTTAAATCTTAATAAGTAGTAGAGGGGATATATGTATTTGCATAAGTATTAAATGAAAATTTTAAAGAATTTTAGAGCAAGTACAAGGTGAACTAATATCTAAGGTGTAGAGGTGAAATTGTTGAAAATATTATCAACAGGAATGGGTTGGTTTGATCATATTCCAGGTGGATTAAATAGGTATTTTGCAGACTATATTAACGTTATGTCAGAAATTCATGATATCGAAGGTTTAGTAACTTCGGAAAATAAACAAATCGAATCAAAACTTAACGTAATAAATGTTACAAGAGGAGTAACGAAATCTAGTATTATAAATAGAAATCTTTCTTTTAGGCAAGTAGCTAAGGAAAAGTTTGTAGCTAATAATATAGATGTATTTAATCCTCATTTTGCATTATATGCATCCCTAATTTCAAAAAATATTATTCCTAAGCATGTACCAATAGTTACTCATTTTCATGGACCTTGGGCTCAAGAAGGTATCGCGGAAGATAAAGAAAGAAAAATTTCTGATAGACTCAAGAATGATTTAAAAGCAAGAGTTGAAAATTTATCATATCGAAGGTCTGATAAATTTATCGTACTGAGTACTTACTTCCGGGATATATTATCGAGGGACTATGGAATAAATAAGGATAGGATATATATAGTACCAGGTGCTGTAAATACCGATGTATTTAAGCCTGCAGCTGATAGAAATGATATTAGGAAACGACTAGGGATATCGGAAGAACAAACATTTATTTTTTGTGCTAGAAGATTAATGCGTCGTATGGGTATTGGAAACTTAATAGATGCGATGACTAATGTAATTCAGCAATTTCCAAATACAATATTATATATTGCAGGCCAAGGACCATTAGAAAAAGAACTTAAAAACCAAATAATAATGACAGGATTAGAGCAATCAGTAAAACTAGTAGGTAAGGTTTCTAATGAAGAATTATTAAAATATTATCAGGCGGCAGATCTGTCAATTGTCCCAACTGTGACTTTAGAGGGATTTGGCCTAGTCACAGTAGAATCACTTGCTTGTGGTACCCCTGTATTAGGTACTCCATATGGAGGTACAAAAGAAATACTTGAAGCTTTTGATGAAAAACTTTTGTTTAAGGATAGCACACCAGACGCAATTTCAAATAAAATTATTTCAATTTTAAATAATGATGTTTTAATTCCAAATCGTGATGAATGTAGGGAATTTGTAATGGAAAATTATACATGGAATCATGTGGCTGAATCTGTTAGCAAAATATTTGAAGAAGCAATTAAAGAGAAAATGGATTTGATAAACAAATGAGAGTAGGATTTTATAATCATACAAGTGAAGTTAGTGGTGCGGAAATTAGCTTATTACTTACAGCTAAAAACCTCCCCTTAACAATACCAGTTATTTTTGCACCAAAAGGTGAATTGATTGATAGGGCAAAGGAAGTAAATATTGAAACCGTAGAAGTAAAAAGTTTTAGAGCAAGATTAACAAAGAACCCAGTGCAAATATTGAAAAATATAATTGGCATAATATATGGTGGTATTCAGTTTTCCAGAAGTGTGCAAAAAAACAATATTGATATTATACATGCAAATTCCTTAAGAGCTGGCATAATGGCTTCAATATTCGTTTGGAATCATAAAATTCCTGTAATTTGGCATGTAAGAGATATGCCTCCAAAGGGCATAGTTGGTAAACTTATAGTTTTTCTTGCTCAGCGGACTATTAGGGCCCTAATTGGGATATCGCAGCCTGTTATTGAGGGGATTAGTAGCAATCCTCTAAGGAACAAAACATACTTGATCCATAATGGAGTTGAAATCGTTAAGAAATCGCAATTAGATAAAGAAAATTTACGTAAAAGTATTAGAAAGGAATTTAATACACCAATAAATAGTAAGGTTATTGTTATTATTGGACAAATAGCTCAATGGAAAAGGCAAGAAGATTCTATTAAAGCGCTAAAGGTTATTATTGATAATGGTGAAGATGCCTATTTATGGATTGTAGGGGAAGCAAAGTTTAGAGAAGAAAATATAAGATATAAGGAACTACTAGTTAAATTAATACAAGAGATGAATCTAACTGATCGTGTTTATTTTACTGGATTTCGTAATGATGTAATAGAAATATGTTGTGCATCTGATATTTTACTTCTATGTTCTGATAATGAGCCGTTTGGTCGTGTTATTATTGAAGGAATGTCACAAGGTATTCCTGTAATTGCAACAAATGCCGGAGGAGTACCTGAAATAATCAATAATAAGGTCAATGGACTTTTATATGAGGTTGCCGATATAAAACAACTAAGTAATAATATTATAACTGTACTTCATAATTATGAATTAAGGGAGAATATTATTAAAAATGCAGTAAGCAGTGTAGAGCATTCTTTTACAATTCAAAATACGGCAAAAGAAGTTGAGAAAATTTACCATTTGGTTATATCTAAATAGTTTAAGTAAAGAATATTGGCTAAAAGGATGGTCTTTAGATTGAAAATAGCAATAGTACATGATTGGTTAGTCACGTATGCAGGAGCCGAGAAGGTTTTAGAACAGATGTTAGATGTATATCCAGATGCTGACCTTTTTAGTGTTGTTGATTTTATAGAACCTAAGAATAGAGGATTTCTTAAAAATAAAAATGTCAATACAACATTTATTCAAGGTCTTCCAATGGCAAAAAGAAAATATAGGAATTACTTACCTTTAATGCCCTTTGCCATTGAACAACTTGATTTATCAGAGTATGATATTGTGATCTCTAGTTCGCATGCTGTTGCAAAAGGCGTAATAACTGGACCAGACCAATTGCATATCTCATATGTACATTCACCTATTAGATATGCATGGGATCTTCAGTTTCAATATTTAAAAGAGACAAATTTAACTAAAGGTTTAAAAGGACTTGCAGCTAAATATTTATTATATAAAATGAGAGATTGGGATTATCGAACTGCAAATGGTGTTGATGTTTTTCTATCTAATTCACACTTTATTTCAAGGAGAATTTGGAAAGTTTATCGGCGTGAATCGAAAGTATTGTATCCTCCTGTAGATGTTTCTAGTTTTACAATAAAGAAAGATAAGTCAGATTTTTATATGACTGCCTCCCGAATGGTACCTTATAAGAAGATTGATATAATCGTTGAAGCTTTTAATAAAATGCCTGATAAAGAACTAGTAGTTATTGGTGATGGTCCTGACTTTAATAAAATTAAACAAAAGGCTGGAAAAAACATCAATTTACTTGGGTATCAATCTTTTGATATATTAAAAGAACATATGCAAAGAGCTAAAGCATTTATCTTTGCTGCTGAAGAAGATTTTGGTATTACTCCAGTAGAAGCTCAAGCGTGTGGTACTCCTGTTATTGCATATGGTAAAGGTGGGGCATTAGAAACAGTAAAAGGAATTGATTTTTCGGAACAACCTACAGGGTTGCACTTTTATAATCAATCTGCAGAGTGTATTGTACAAGCTGTTAATCAATTTGAAATGAATCAAGGTTTATTTAATGCAAGTAACTGCCGAGAGAATGCATTGAGGTTCTCAGAAGAGAATTTTAAAGATTCTTTAAGAAATATAATTGAAGAAGAAGTAATTAAAAGAAATAAAATTTATAATGTGAAAATATTTACTTGATGGTTGCTAATGAAAAATAGCAACCTATTTTTTTAATTATTGTTCATTTCCCATTATATAAACATGTTTTAGTCATTCTAATTCAACATTTAATATTGCAATCTATTATTTTTAAAAAATATATTGAATGATAAAAGGTAGTGTTTTTTTACCTTAATTTGTTTTTTGTTGCTTTAAAATAAATTCGGAAAAACGACATAATGGTGGGGGAAATTATAGTGAAATTAGTTTTATTATCAGGAGGATCTGGAAAAAGATTATGGCCACTATCCAATGATGCGAGGTCAAAACAATTTTTAAAAGTATTACGTAATGAAGAGAATGATTTACAGTCTATGGTACAAAGAGTATGGGGACAACTTGAAAAATTAGGATTAACCGAGCACGCTGTTATTGCAACTAGCAAAACCCAAGTAGAAATGATTCAGAATCAGATTGGAAAAAATATTTCAATTATTGAGGAACCTGAAAGAAGAGATACATTCCCAGCAATAGCACTAGCAGTATCTTATTTATTTTCTAGTGGGAATATAGACATTGATGAAATTGTTGGTGTTTTACCAGTTGATTCATTTGTAGAGGATAAATTTTTTGCTAGGTTACTTGATTTAGGAGATATTCTAAAAGCTACGAGTGCTGAATTGGCTTTAGTGGGAGTGCAACCAACTTTTCCATCAGAAAAATATGGATACATCGTACCTAGTGTTTCAAATACAACTGACGGTGTATTAAAAGTAAGTCACTTTAAAGAGAAGCCAAAAATGGATGAAGCAAAAATATTATTAGACCAAGGTGCACTTTGGAACTGTGGTGTATTTGCATTTAAAATTAGTAAAATTATATCAATATTAGAAGAGATGGGACTTCCAACAAATTATGGAGAACTATCGCAAAATTATAGGCTCCTACCTAAAATAAGCTTTGATTACAAAGTTGTTGAAAAAACAGATAATATTATTGCTCTGACTTACGATGGTGGTTGGAAGGATTTAGGCACGTGGAATACATTAACGGAAGAGATGGGAACGAACATTCTCGGTAAAGCTAATATGAGTAAGGATTCTAATAATACACATATCATTAATGAATTAGATATTCCCATATCTGTCTTAGGATTATCAAATATACTCGTTGCTGCAAGTCCCGATGGAATTTTAGTAACTGACAAGGATGCCAGTCCTCGTGTAAAGGAATTAGTTGAGGGATTAGAGCAACGGCCAATGTATGAAGAACGACGTTGGGGTTGGTATCGAGTCCTTGAACATACTAAATATGAGGATAAGACAGAAGTATTAACAAAACGTATAAATATTTCAGCTGGGAAGAATTTAAGTTATCAATACCATAACCATCGCCAAGAGGTATGGACTATAGTAAAAGGAGAAGGAGTTCTTCTTTTAAATGATGATTTCAAAGTTATTAAGCCAGGTGACGTAGTAGAAATTCCAATTGGGATGAGGCATGCTGTAAAGGCGGTAACTGATTTGGAGTTTATTGAAGTGCAGACTGGAACTCAATTAGTGGAGGAAGATAATCACCGTATTCTTTTAAGTTGGGATGAAATTGAAGAAAGTATATATATACCGTGAACTAGGAGTTAGTTAATAAGTATATTTAATATTAATCTCACTATAAATATTTTAAAGGTGGAATCAAAGTGAAAATTGCTGTAGCAGGAACAGGATATGTAGGTTTAGTAACAGGTGTTTGTCTTGCAGAAAAAGGGCATTCAGTTACATGCGTAGACATTGATGAAAACAAAGTTGAATTAATGAAGTCAGGGATTTCACCGATTTATGAGCCAGATCTAGAAGAACTAATGGTAAGTAATTTAGATAAACTAAACTTTACAACAGACTACAAAGAGGCTTATAGATTTGCAGATGTTATATTTATAGGTGTTGGAACACCGGAAAAGCAAGATGGATCAGCAAATTTAAATTATGTGTATTCAGTTGCGAATCAGATTGCTCAAAGTATTGAGAAAAATTGTGTTGTGGTTGTTAAATCAACTGTACCAATTGGTACAAATGATAAGATTGAATCTATTATTAAAAACAATTTAGTCCACGAAGTAAATGTATATATTGCTTCTAATCCGGAATTTTTAGCACAAGGAACAGCTGTAAAAGATACACTACACCCTTCAAGAATCGTTATTGGTGTTGAAGAGAAAATTCCTGGGGAGATATTAACAGAAGTATATAAAGATTTTGATGCTCCTGTAGTAGTTACAAATAGGAAAAGTGCTGAAATGATTAAATATGCATCTAATGATTTTCTTGCGTTAAAAATTTCTTTTATCAATGAAATTGCTAATTTATGCGAAATCATTGGTGCTGATGTAGAAGATGTAGCTTTTGGAATGGGATTTGACAGTCGAATTGGGAATAGATTTTTAAATGCAGGTATTGGTTATGGAGGATCATGCTTCCCTAAAGATACTAAAGCACTTCACTGGTTAGCTAATTTCCATGACTATGAATTAAAAACAATAAAGGCCGCAATAGATGTTAATGAAAACCAAAAGTTAAAATTATTTAAGAAATCCCGTAAATATTATGATAGTTTAGAAGGACTTAATGTAGCAGTATTAGGATTAACCTTTAAGCCAGGTACCGATGATTTGAGGGAAGCACCATCACTAATCAATATACCTTTAATGATTGAAGATGGTGCAAATGTAAAAGCATGGGATCCTGTTGGAGTTAATAACTTTAAGAAAAAGTTATCTGAGGAGATCACCTATTGTAGCAATATTGAAGATGCTATTAAAGACGCGGATATTTGTTTCATTTTTACCGAGTGGGATGAAGTCAAAGAATTTAAAATATCAAATTATAGTAAACTAATGAAAACTCCTATTGTACTAGATGGAAGAAATTGTTACGATTTATCAAGTGTTAAAGAGACAAATATGATATATGATTCAATAGGTAGAGAAACTATTAAAAATTTTGAGGTTATTTTTGTATAGAATTTATTTAAACAGATTTCAAATACAGTTGGAATCTGTTTTTATGTTTGTCCTGCATTGATATAACTAAGATTGAGAGTATCCCATATTAGGATCATGAAAATGAGGCTTACTTTTAAGAGAAGTCTTTGCCTGTTTTTATCAAAGAATATTTATTAAAAGGTGAATAACTCGTATTCTTCAGTAACGATTGCACCCATTCAGAATAGAAAGAATTTTATACAATGCTTTAGGGGTCTCTTGGAATATTTACCAGAATTGAAAAAAAGGGTGTAACTAGTACTTACTCGAATCCAACTTGTGTATAAAATTAACCATTTATTCCTAATCGTAAAATTGTACAAAAGGGGTTTTGAAAATTGAAGATTGTTACTTGTGGAGATTCTATAACTGAAGGGTTAGGTGTAAATAGTAAAAAAAAGGAATATGGACAGTTATTGACTGATAGTATACATTATACAACTGGAAGGGAAGTGAATTATTTCAACTTAGCAGGCAGCGCTATGAAAATATCTGAAACAATGAAGTATCTACCAGAAATACTTGAAATCAATCCTAATATAGTGCTAATAATGCATGGAATTACCGAAGCAATTGTTAGACCCAAAGACACATCTCTAAGATTTCTACCAAAGAGATACCGTAAAGCAGGTTGGACAGATCCAAGACCCTACTTTTCAAAAAAAATTCACAAAAGAATTGTACAAAAATTAGATTCTGCTTTTCGTTGGAGAGTTAAAAATATGTTAATTAAACTGGATGGTGGAGTTAAATGGAAAGAAAAAAAAATATTCAAGAGTGAACTGGATTCCTTTGTAAATTCTATTTTAAATTATGCAGATTCTAAAATCATATTGATAACTCATTGTGGCATTGACAATCGTTTTTATCCAGGTTCACTAACTTCACTCGAGGAATATAAACAGGTTGTAAAAGATTTATCTATTGAAAAAACGGAAATGGAAATCAAAAGAGTTTATTTTTGTGATATTTCTAATTTGCTCGACAAGTGGGATGACTATTTTGCGGACCATTTTCACCCGAATTTTATAGGACATGAGAAAATTGCAAATAAGGTACTAAAATTGATAGAAGAAAAACAGATAGTCTAATCCGCAATTGGTACGAAAGTCTAACGTTTGGTAATCACAGGTGATAGTATTTCAAGTTATGGTCATAGGGACTCAACTGGAAGGTGTAAAGACTCATGCGGGAGTACGGGGCAGTGGGAGGATCACGCAGGCCCGATAACACTGAGGAGGCTCCCAGGCACGCCCGTGGAAAGTGAAGCACCTTGAGCGGATTCAACAGGCCAGTTCGCAGAAACAAACCTAGTAAAAATTTGATTAATATAAAACGAAAATTGCCGAGAAAGATACCCTTTCTCGACAATGAGAAGACTACTAGAGTCTTCATTTTATAGAATTTTTGCAGGTATACCAACCGAGGTCTTTGAGGGAGGAACAGACTTTATAACTACTGCATTAGCGCCAATTACAGCATCATCACCTATCTCTATATTTCCTAATATTTTCGCTCCCGCCCCAATAAAAACTCGATCACCTAAAAGGGGAGGACCAAAACTTTCTGTGGGGGTATCTTTAAATCCAATTGTAACTTGGTGATAAATAGTACATTTGTTGCCAATAACTGCTTTAGGGTGAATAATAATTCCATTTCCACCGTGTGGAAGTCGAAGACCTGCTCCTATCTTACTTTTTGCTGATATTTGAGCGTTATTGCAAATCCTAACAATTATTAAATCTAATATTCGGTATATAATCCAAAGGATTTGTTTAATGATGGGTAATTTAAGTTTATAAAAAACCCAATTTCCAAATCTGTATGAAATTAGTAAACATATTACCAACGGATCACTTTTATTATTAACTTTAAAATCGGCTTTAAGGTTTTTCATTATGCATTCCCCTTTTTGATCTGTAATAAACAAAGTATATAATATTTTGTTAAAATTTGTTTTATTATTTTTCTATGTTATCTTGGAAACCATTATTGGATTTATAAAAACAAACAAAAGGAACCTTTTAGGATTCCTTTTGTTTTAAGCAATTTTAGATAAGTAATTTTCTTTTATTAATGGTTTCTTTTTACCAACAATAAACGGTAAATATTTATTTACGACACTTATAAAAGGAATAGAAAAAATTAAAGTAATTATAAAATATACGATTGAAAAACTAAACGCTTTTATATATGGCAAGTTCGGTGGGAAATAAATAACCTTTTGAAATATAGTAAATATAATTGGATGTAGCACTAACAGAAAAAGTGTATTTTCCCCTATATATTGTAAAAAAGCTTGTTTGTTAATTATTTTTGAAGTAATAATAATAAATCCGATTCCTGTGATTCCTGATAAATAAAATAAAAGGAAATTACCGTACTGGTTAGAGAATATATCAACTTTGTCATTTAATATACCAGAAATTAGATTAGGGACTAAGAAAAATAATATCATTGATGGTTTTGTTATTTTTTTAAAAGTTTCTTTAAATGCTTTCATTAAATAACCAAGTGCAAAGAATAATAAGACAATTAATGATGCGTCAATGTTCCATGGTAATGCATTATGATTTAATGAAACATAGGCAACTCCTAAAATTGAAATACAAACAGAACTTATTAAAATTTTTATAAATGATTTTGCAAACATTTTTAAAATAATGAAGAATACAACTTCTGTCATAAATAAGCAAGTAATAAACCAGAGTGTACCTACATGTGAAGACCAATCGAAAGTTCTTATTGATAAAAAGCTACCAGTGACTAATTGAAAAAAATTGAAATGTCCTGGTTCACCAACTATTCCTTTAATGTAGTACCAAATTATAGTTATTATCGATAAACAAAAATAAGGAATTAACAAAGATGTACCTTTTTTTCTAAAAAATTTACTGAAGGTAGGATACTTATCAAATGAGAAAAAATATCCGGATAAAAAGAAAAATAAAGGCATATGGAAGGTATAGATGAATTTCATTAATTCTTTGGGTAAGTGTGTATGACCTAAAATTACAAAGACCATACCAAATCCTTTCGTTACATCAACCCACTCAAGTCTTGACTTAGACAAACTTTCACCTACTTTATTTTTTTAGCAACCTATCAAAGTATATAGCGGAAGCTTGGTATTATCAATGGATGAAAAATTATGAAAATACTTTCTTTATTAATTCACATTTGGAATTAGTTGTTTGTCGAAGATTGATAGAAAACTTGACTAGTAGTTTCAAATTGACTTTCCCATTAATTCGGGAGAGGCCTTAGGTTCCATCCCTATTTTTTTGTTTTGGAGGCGAAAGAAATTGAAATTATTGCATATTACATATCCGATTATTGATTTGGTCATGCCTCAAGAAGTCTTGCAGTTATAAGGCAATTACTTATCATCCTGAAGTGGAAATTATCATTTACAATTCTTTTGAGCTATCTTTTATCAAAGAACGCTACAATCTGACCGAGTTTAGTTACCGAAAGTTTAAAGCAGACATTTGATACTCCTTGGAAAGGGCAAGAAAAAGAGTTTTTGTTAACCCAAAATATTCATCTCGTTGATACGATATTTCTCTGTGATATTTGAGGCAGTTGATCGGTTAGGGATTCCTTCCGTTGGTATTTCAAACTTCACCTGGTATACAGTTTATCAAGGATGGATAGATAATGTTGAGTTAACAACATTTAAAAAGGCTTAAAAAATATAATCTATTTCTATTCTTTGTTGGAAGTAAAGATCAGTTGCATAAGTTCTGATGATTCGAGAGAGATCGGTTTAAAAGAAGAGAGGTTCGGTTATCCAGTATATGATAAGAAAATACTATGCCATGGTCTTGAATGAAAATTGGGGTTGATTCACTTGAAAAACTGCTAACTGCGTCTTTCTAGTATCCTATTATGTTGAAGTAAGCCATAAGAATGTATCAAATACCTACAGATTATATAGAATGGCAAAATTATATTGCAGCCTCTGACTTAGTGATCTCAAAAGTAGGCTGGGGGATGATTGGTGAAGCACTCAGTGCAAACGTTCCTTTGCTCATACTGAGTTGATGGCTTTTAAACTCATCCTAATAAATAAGCTCAAAAAGTTTCTGCACCATTAAATATTCAATCGTTGAACATTGGTCGATTGGCTAAGAACTGAAATGGATAGTAATGATTTAGCTCACTCAAATCAGGCTGAGAGAAGTCCCAATGATTTGTTGCGGTTTTTATAATGAAACTATTAGCTGTGGTAAAAGTTATTATGCCACATGGCAGGTAATATTGAAGGGCAAATTGGAACTATTTTAGAAGTTTCGATTAAAACTACTTTGAAGAAGAAATATGTTAAGTATTGGCAAAACGATTTTTAGGTAGGGTAAAATGAAGTGTACTGAAAGTGGTCGTTAAACAACAACATTAAAGGCATTCTTTTTATGGCTACTGGAATCATACATATGAAAAAACGAGGAGGTGTATCATATGTATATGCGTATAAGGAATTGGTGGGCCCTTGCTACGATTGCATGGATGATAGCAATATTCTTCTTTACACAGCTACCGTACTTCACAGGACAGAACACAGGAAAGGTAATCCAAAAGGTAGTTGTCTCAGAAAAGGAATCGCTTAACGTAACGAATGCTGCCCCTATTGATACCAATGAGCTAAATCTACTAGTAAGAAAGACAACACATGTCATCGTCTTTGGAATTCTAGCATTTTTACTGTTTAAATCACTAGAAGCCTTGAGGTATTCATATGTGCTGGCATGGTGCCTAACGGTGTTCTATGCCATAACCGATGAATGGCACCAATCCTTTATGCCGGGGAGAGTAGCGGCTTATCAGGATGTTTTATTTGATTCATTTGGGGCGGTTTTAGTTCTATTATTTTGCTATTTTATAATTAGACGGAAGAAAGAAAGTTTTAGAGTTTGATTATTCTTTAATAAAGTGTTTGTTTGGTAAGAGTGGTAGAAGGATATTAAATTAACAATTATGGAGTCAGACCCTACCAAGC
This sequence comes from Neobacillus sp. plas4, assembly GCF_057221695.1. Lineage (NCBI taxonomy): Bacteria > Bacillati > Bacillota > Bacilli > Caryophanales > Bacillaceae > Neobacillus > Neobacillus sp. plas4. Next base: position 5,768,377 of record NZ_CM170152.1, on the reverse strand, counting down.
GCTTACCAACCACACCTTTTCTACGACAATTTTTTTAAAAATCAGGAAAAGTTCGTTTGGTTAAAGGGCTTACGCGCTATTTAATTAATCGATCAATTGAATTTACTTTCGTTAATCAATCGTCTGATTAGAAGTGCTCTAAATGCCGTCACCAATAAGTTTTAACCTCCTTAATGTTAAAAATATTGTCGAGATGAGGTCCAAGTAAAAAGTAGGGAAGGCTTTTTATGATACATATTTTATTAGAAGCTATATTATTTTCAAAACAGTCGTTTTAAGGTTTATGCAAAATTTGAGGACAGGACGGTTATTGCATAGGATTTTGATGTAGCAAGTGAAAAGGCCAAGAAACGATTGAAAGCCCTTCTCACGTAAGTAAGAAGGACCTGTGTTAGAGATAACGAAATGGATCTGTCAATTTACTCTAACCAAAAACATAATACTCTCTCATTAGTCTGCTTTATCCTATGTCATCAATTAAATCCTGAGGCTGGAGGAACGCTCAGCAGTTGTAATGCTAGTCTGATTGATGTTGAATGTTGTTAATAGCCTGAATAGCAGCCTTTGTTGGATGTTGATCATCACGACCAATACCGATTGAAAACTCTTCTGATAGATGTTGGACCTTACCTGGTCTTTTATTGGCAAACGCTTGGATGGTGCCATCTATATAATGGAAAATCTCTACATAATACAATTGACCATTGCTCTCGAATTTTCTCCAAATATTCAATTTAACAATTTCAATGTGCTTCTTGTTCATTTGAGGACCCTCATTTACTAAAGATTAATTTTTCCGGGGATTAATTGTTTCTATTATATTCTATTAGAGTATTTTGAAGGGACTATGGAACAGAAAAGGGAGAAGTATGTAGAAATTTGATTATCTTTTAAATTTGCTTGTCTGACATAACACGAAACAAAAGGAGAATAACGCCTTCCATTATTCCCCTCGACCTAAACCCTTTTCATCCATCCTCTTGAAATTCTCATACTCTTACGCAAGTCTTTAATGACTAATTCCACACATCCTTCTTTATTAGTATGTGTTCCATTACCTCTCAATCCCATTTATTTTTCCAAAGTTGGAATGATCATCGTAATTTCATTTGTCATTTTTTGGTTTAGTGAACTCTTGTTCAAATAAACTATCAAAATTTATACTTTCGTTAATTTTTTTAATAAGATCCTCTGGTGGCATCCCTAATCCCTTAGCAAGTTTAAAGATGGTATAGAGTGACGGTGCTTTTTTGTTTCTTTCAATTTCAATTATATAGGTACGATCTAAGTTAATGTTATTCGCCAGTTTTTCTTGAGTCAAACCTTGTGCTATACGTAAGGTGCTAATCACTTCTCCTATGTAAATGGTTTTTTCTTTCAAGGAATTCTCCTTTTTAAACCAATTACATAACTAAGGGTGTTATATCTCCACGGGCTATAGACGACAAACGAGCTCTTTTTAATAAATAAATATTAGGGTTCACTAATTTGGGGATTTTTATAGTCATCTTGATCAGAATGAACGCTGCCAGATCACTTTTATTTAATAAGATGCGATCTATTATTTGGGCGTGAATTATTTCCTTGTATGTCAGAAATATGCATTCACTCTTTCAAATACTGGATCTTTTCCATTTCTATAATAAATTCTGAAGCTTTTATACCAAGCCCGGTAGCAAGGGCTAGTATGGTATATAGACTAGGCAGTTTAAGATTTCTTTCAAGAATACTAATATAGGAACGATCTAATCCGCTAAGGTTAGCAAGTTTTTCTTGGGATAAACTCCGTTCCTTTCGCAGTCTTTTTAATGCCTTACCAAAATCCAGGTGTAAATTACAATCCACCAAGGAACTCCTCCTTTTAATAGTAGCTATCGAATATAGGGTTTTTATTTTTTGTTTTCTTCTTTTAAAATATCAAAATTATACTTGCCTGATTTCTCCTTAAGAAGCTGATGTTTATTGGGCGGTTCCAGATAAAAAAGGAGGGGACTAACTTGGATTCCTCTTTCCGTTGTAAGGCGTTTTAATTGATTGGCTGTCTGAAGTTTATTGTTAAAGGCAGTTAATTTTGCATCGACAATTATGAAATGGCCGTTGCTTAATGCTACCTCAGTCTTGTTTCCAATGGTTTTGGTGTTAATAATATGTTCAGGATTAAACCAGATGCAGTCATGTTTTTGTGGTGATTTGCTTGGGAAAAGGCAAACGCTTTGATACGGATTCACAATGATGGGACATTTCACTGTCTTATTAAGAATGAATTTTGCTCCTGCCATTGCTCCCCGTAAATCAGAGCCTATGTATTTTAATGTATCGTCTAGTAAATTTAGCGGTGCTCTATCCACTAGTAAAGTTGTTTTTCCTGCCATAATCCTGGAACATAGTTTCCCATTTTGGTCATATTCACCCATCATTAGTATTACTTTTTTATTAATATAGAAATTATTAACAGTTCTCCACTCCTTTGGATAATAGGTTTGAAAAAGGTTTCCACACTCCTATTTTAAGAGGAGATGTATGCGGTTACCTTAAAATCTATTATAAGGTGAATAGGACATTTTTACCGCAGACTAAAGTACCAGGATTCGCCATAATTCGGGTGAATTTTGACGAAAATACGACAGTTTTTGCGTATTGGTTCCTTTCGTGTTCTAAATGGCAATGATTCTTTATTCATTTGGCTGCAGCCAATCCCAGTCAGGGTCTATACCATCGATAAAAGCATGGGATATATACGTTTTAATCCCAACTGCAGTTATTTTTTCTAAATAGATTTCTATAAATTTATTGTTTAAGATTCCATAAAAGTAGGCGATCGGATTTTTCACAAGATTGGTCTTTTTAATCTTTCGAATCAGTTGTCGAAAGGCTTTGATCGAGATGTCTAGTATACCCTCTGTGTCATTTGTACACTCAAAGCGGAAAGCAGCAATTTGTACCATCTGCCAAAATTCCTCAATGGTTTTTGCATCGGAGAAAAAGCATTTAACCAGCTCAATAAAGGGTTGTGGAATCCGGCTGCTTACATAGGAATAATCTAATGTTGACGGTTCTTCGTAACGTTTATTTATCTTTTGATTATTTGTTTTTAAAAGATTATTAGTTTTATATTGGTGGTTCATTTTTTCCTCTTTGGGTAGTTCATTCGATGGAAAACGATTAAACTGATATAAATTGCTAGACTGCGAACCGTTTTTCCTTTCTGTTTCAAAGACTGTGATGATCCCAAATCCCTTTGCTTTCAAAATCATTCGTTTAAAGGTAGATCTTGATATGCCGTTATCATGGTAATGTTCGTGAATTGATTTTAATAGGGTCCCAATTTTTGCATTGCAAACGCCGGGGATCTTGGCTGCAAACCGCACGAGCCTTTTTAATCCGACCAGCTCCCCTTTCGTAAAATCATGCTTGTGTTCTACTAACCACATTTCCATATGATGATTAAATTCCTGAAGGGAACTGAATTGTGAAAACTGCTTAAATTCCCTAGTGTTACCAGATTTTATACTCACGATTACTAACACCCTTTCATTTCATAGCCTTGTTTAAGTTTTCCTTCGTGAGGGCTTTATGTTTTGTGAAGGCTCACGACCGGCACTTATACAATAACGAGATTGGCTGAATAAATCGAACTGCCATATTTTATTTTTAAGGGCATTTTTAGAGTGAAACGTCAAAAAACGTGTTTAAAAAAGATTTTTTCTGGCGATTTTTGTATTTTGGCGCCTGTAACTGCCCGAATTTTGTCGGAGATAGTTAGATAGTTAAACTGTGATAGGATATGAAATGCAGCTGAATATTGTTGGGGTGCTTGGTTATTAATCTTCTTTCCGTTTAGGAAGGAGGTGACCATAATGGATGCATTTCTTTTGAAGGAAATAGTGCGTAAAATAGGAGCAAATTTTTTTCGGAGGGCTGTTCTAGAAAACGAGAAAACCACCCCGAGTTGAAGCTAAAGGGTGGTGTACATAGATTGGATTTTTTATACGTGGTACGCATAAGCACTTTGATACAGACGTTCCAGAAAAAAGTTTTTTCACCGTTGATTACACATAAAAAAATTAATAACTTGTTAAATTATATAATGGTATAATTTATATAAAATACCACCTATTAGGAGGGTCCGAGTTTTGAAGAGAGTATTTTTATCCCATAGCAGTAACGATAAGAAAAGCTATATTGAACTAGTGGTAAAACAACTTGAAAAGGAGATTGGAATCCAAAAAATCGTTTACGATAATTTAACATTTGAAGAAGGAATGGGTAACTTAGAAGAAATCGAAAAAGGTTTAGAGATTACTGACTTATTCGTAATCTTCTTGTCTAGTTATTCCTTAGAATCCGAGTGGGTTAAAAAAGAGCTAGAAACTGCATATAAATTATTTAATGATGGTAAGTTAAAGAGAATTTATCCAATTATTATTGACACTAGTATAGATCATAAAGACACTAGAATACCTGATTGGTTGGTAAGAGAATATAACTTAAAACCAGTAAGTAGACCTACTGTTGCAGCAAGGCGAATTATTCAAAGAATGAGGGAGATTAGTTGGTCTTATAACCCTAGAATAAGGGAAAGAGATAGGCTTTTTGTTGGTAGGAATGAATTATTAGGTTTATTTGAAGAAAGAGTTGACTCATTTGAAATAGATCCTCCAGTATGTTTAATTGCTTCTGGTTTAAGGAGTATAGGGCGAAGAAAACTAATTAGGAACTGTCTAATTAAAGCAACCATAATTGATGAGTCATATATATTACCTTCAATAACTATAGATTCACATGAAAGCTTAGAGGATTTTATTATTAAAATCTATGACTTTGGATTTTCTTTAAATATGGATTTAACTAATCTAATGTTTAAAGACATAGACGAAAAAATTGGAATTGCAGTGGAATTATTAAAAGACTTTCAAAAGTCTAAGGAGATTCTTTTAATAATCGATGATGGGGGAATTGTGACACCTCAAAGGGATATATGTTCCTGGTTCTTAAAAATTGTCTCTAGTGATCAACTTGCAAATCGTCTTACTATTAGTATTGCGTCCTCCTTTAGGGTTCATAGACATAGTTTAAGAAGGAATAATTCTATATTTGCATTAGATGTACCTGAACTAGACAAAAATGAAAGAGGAGGTTTATTAAAACGATACTCAAACATAGAAGGCTTAAGTTTGTCTAAAGATGACTTGGAATATTTCGGGGATTTATTAAACGGATTTCCTGAGCAGGTATTTTATACTGTTGATTTGATTAAAGATAAAGGTTTATTGGGTACAAAAGGTGAATCACATCTTATAGTCGATTATAACAGTGAAAAAGTAACTTATATTTTGGAGCAGTATGACCAAGAGGATTCTCGTCAATTTTTGTATTTTTTATCGGCATTCGATTTTATAAGTTACCAAATGATATTTGATATTGTAGAAGAAAATGCTTTTTACAGGGATTTACTAAATGAATTTGTTGCTAAAGCAATTTGTGAAAATATAGGAGCAAATTTAGAATACATAAGGGTAAACGATACTATTCGTAATTACCTAATTAGGCAAAGGTTATTCATACCAAAGATATTTCAAGATAAGTTGAATGATCATTTAAGTAACTTTTTAAAAACTTATGATAAAGAGGATAAAGATGCTTCGGATTTCTTCTTCTCAATGAAACAGGCATTGTTATTAGGTGAAAGTATCAATGAAAAATATATAGTTCCTTCACATTATTTAAAGACTATGAAAGAGCTTTATGATAAGGGAAAAAGGGATAGTGATGTTGTAAGTTTGGCAGACAAAGCATTACAAAATAAAAAGTTCATGGATGAACGAATAAAGCATGAAATCCAGTATTATTTATGTTCCTCACTAGCTCGCTTAAAAAGAAGTAGGTTTCTAGCTGAAGTTCAACATATACAAGGCGCCGATCATAACTTTTTGTTAGGATTCTACTATAGATTAACGGGAAATGATATAAAAGCTATTGAGAAGTTAAATCTAGCTTTAGAAGAAAGACCTAACTTTACAAGAGCTAAGAGGGAACTTGTTGTCGCTTATAATAACGTCGAAGAATATGAAATGGCATTTAATTTAGCTAAAGAAAATTATGAACAAAATAAAAATAATCCATATCATATACATGGGTATTTTACTTGCATATCGAACAATAGTAACGATAGTTTGATAAGTGGTGGAGAACAGATGAAAAAAGAAATCTTGAAAGAGTTAATTAGTAATTTAAGAAAAATTGATTCTGACATTGGAAAAAGTTTGTATTATAGGTTGCAGGCTGAATACCTAGCGTTTATTGAAAATGAAGAAATTGAAGCAATTAAATTAATTGATTATGCAATTGATAGATTTAATGATGACCTTTACCCATTATTTACTAAATTTTCAATTTGTGAGAAATTTAATCGAATAGAGGAAATGGAAGTAGTAATAAATTTATTAGAAAAGGAAGTAACTAAGGGCAGTAGGTTCTATAAAAGCCTATTAAAGAACCAGGCAATTTTACTAGCCAAAAAGGGCGATTTAACAACTGCATTAAGAATTATTGATAATATTAAGTACACTGAAAATGCATTTCTTAGATTAAAGGCAAAACTAGAGAGATATTCCTATCAGTTAATTTAAAAATAGGTGATCTAAGTGACCCTCACTCCCTATATGGTGATTCCTTGACCGGGCTATTGATTACACCAAGTTAGTATCTAGTTCATCATTGCAAGAAATAACTAAAAGAAAAAGCCTGATTTTAATTAATCAGGCTACTTTGTGTTATAGAGCGAATTGCTTATCATGTCATTTCATCATCAAGTAATTCTTGGTGATACTTTTTAAATAGAAAAGGAAAATCATTAGGATTAATCTCCCTCACAAAAATAGACTTCAAGTTATCTTTTACATAATCCTATATTTGTAATAATGGTGCCATTACCTTTCAAAGAAACTCCATTTAACAACACTAGTAGGAATTGCAGCCATTGCTTCTGGAATCACTGGAGTCATGATGTGCCTATCCAACAAAAGAGTAGCAAACTTTGAAGTGGTTCGAATATTTTTAACAGGGTGACACGTCAGAAATGATGGTAAGCCGGAAAATAATTTATGCGAGTGCAATAATGGAATTCCTCTAGATTATAAGCCTCCTAAGTCTGCTTCTTTTTCCATTTCTGGGGCATGATGGTTCAAAAGGGCTTTTTGAACTTTGGATCTTCAAAAGTGCTTCAGGTCCCTCCATATTCAAACTGTATCACCTTGTTCTACTTTATATCAAAGAAAGAAGAGCAGTGAATAACAGATATTAAGGGAAGGGTTTGAATACCTGTTTAAACAGATTAAAAAGGAATATAAATATAGCTAGGTGCCAGTGCAGCAAAATCATGACCCAACTATCTAAACCCTTTGCTGCTCCGTGAGTTGCTTCGCCTAATGCCGCAACATTCACATCGGTCTTAAATCCAATCGGAATCCTAAATTCTTTTTCTAACGTTTGTTTTTACTATACAACTTCGTGGTTCATGGTAAAAAAGTTTAGTAGTTATGGTAGCCGTGATTACAAAATGTGGTCGGTTATTGATCATCGGACTATTCAACTGTTCTAATAGAATAGTTAACAAATAGTAAACCATGACTATTCCCGTAGTTTTTTTGAATCATTTATATTGTACTACATTAATCCAGTTGGTAAAATAGTGGCAGTTAATTTCAAATAATTGTAAACATAATAACTTTATAGACCCACGCGTGTTCATGGTTTATTAGGGTTAAAGAATTTAAAGGAAGTAGTGGGATACTATACTACTACCATTTATTCTATTAATTGTAGCAGGAGTACCAGCTGTTGCAGCCATTGCAGGTAAAAACTATATGACTAAAGAAGAGTTTTATCTTCAAAATGCAAAAACCTGTAATGAATTGCAGGAAAATTAAATATCCATATAAAATATAGAGTATATCTCTAATTTGTTGAGCAATAAATAAATGATAGGGACTAGGGTAAGTTTCCCACCCAGTTAAAGTACAAAGCGGTAATGCATAAAAGTGTTGGTGGAGAGAAATGCTCTCTGCCTTTTTTCTATGAGGACCATGGCGAGGACCAATGAGGAAGGTTCTTCCGGTAATTATGGACATGAGAACCGTCCCCGCGGCTTTGTTAGAAGAAAATTTTAATGATTAATTTGACCCACCCGAAAAACGCAATCCATAACGGGACACTTAAAGAAGTACCCCAAACTAGTCCGTAAGCGAAATTTCCTTGATTGTTCATAGAAATCCACTCCCTGCTAATAGTTGTAATTTCTCGGTACATACATAAATTATAACCAAAAACGCTTACAAATAGAATCATTCCAAATTCATATTTTTACAGTGCTTAATTTAAAAATAGACCTGCAAACGACATAGAACACAACAAATTTTCTATGATAGAAATACTATAGGTTAAAGATAGCAAAAAGAGGTCGAGAAAAAACGAGAAGCATGTCAAAATGAATGATTTGTTTTCGACAAGGGTTTGGATGTGAATCCATAAGCTATTTTATCTATGTTTCTCTCAAAAACTGACAAGTTTCCTATATTTTATTGAGTAAATTGGAAGAATATGATATCTTTTATAGATACATTACTAAAACTAGAGGGTGAAAAAATGGATTTTAAGTCAACTTTGAAAAAGGGTTCTGTGATTGCAGCACTTAGTTTGAGCTTATCTGCTTTTGCTGCTGTTCCAGGAAACGACGTGCTTGCAGCAGGAAATGCTAATCCCCATGCACAAAAATTAGTAGATTCATTGAAAGCATTGAATATTGGAGAAGTAGATTATTTATATGCGTATTTACAATCTATTACTTTAAGTGATGCCGAGTATAAAGGGATTCTTGATAATACTCAACGTGTAAGCCAACTTTTGAAAGGTGCAGCGAATCCGCAGGATCTTCCTAATGCTACCAAAGCAGAAGTGGGACGCTTGTTCCTAGAGAGTGTGAAATTAGCCCATCTTCAAGCATCCATTGTCGACGAGAAGGGCAATCCTATTGATATCTCTACCTACAAGGTCGACGGTACGAACCTTTTAATCCAGTTAAAGGATTTAAATGGGAATTTACTAGCAACGGTAAATCCTAAGAGAGAGGATTTAAGTATCCCTGCTCTTCAAGCAAAAATGAACGCACTTAAAGGCGCTGTTCAAGCTAAGAAACAATTAGACAAAGAAGGAAAGTTTGTGCCAATGCCAAATGCCCCACTTCCTAACACAGACAGCAACACTGTGGACTATATGGCACTAGGCGGATTATTAATTCTATTAGGCGGAATTGCGGCTGTTCCAGCAGTAAGATTAGCACGCAAATCCGAAATCGAAGCTTAAGAAATCATGGAAAAAATAAGAAAGAAAAAGCGGAAAAAGAAGTGGTATCAGAAGTATAAATGGGTGCTGCTTAGTTTTCCTCTTTTACTTATTGTTGCTGGTGTTGGCATTGTAGCTTATTTTGGATGGGATTTATCCAAGCAGACTGTCCTGTTAGCCCACGAAGTGGTCGATGAATACGAACCAGAATTACCCACTCAGAGATTTGACCAGCCTTGGCCAAAACTGCCAGACCCAGGATCATCCATCGGTGAGTTACAATTTACCACCATTGACTTAAATGTTCCAGTTGTCCAAGGCACTCATGAAAATGAGTTGAAAAAAGGTGCGGGTCATTTTGCCGGCAGCGCTTTGCCTGGACAAGGCGGCAATGTTATTTTAAGCGGTCACCGGGATACGGTATTTCGAAAGCTTGAACACCTTAAAGTAGGTGACCAAGTGACTTTTGATACTCCATACGGTGAATTTGTGTATGAGACCACTGAATTAAAAGTTGTCGCAGCAGATGATATGACGGTCATGGTTCCTACTGATTACGAAACCCTTACCTTAACAACCTGCTACCCTTTTAACTTTATTGGGGATGCCCCGGATCGTTATGTTGTTTATACGAAATTGATTTCTAGTCCGATCATTGCAAGTAATAATTAAAAGAAGCAGCCTGATTTTTAGCAAATCAGGCTTCTTTGTGTGGACCAGGGGGACGGTTCTGGTGGCTTTTTGGTGCCTGTCACTCCTCGGAATTTTTTCGAAGATTGATAGGCTTTTTGATAGGTAGAAAATGATAGTAAAAAATCCTGGATAACAAGAAAATCACTCTACGCTGTCACCAGCATTAAGGGGTTTTTGATATACTTTGGTATTAATATAGGAGGAGTAAATCAATGGATGATTTTAGGAGAATACCATTAAATGTTGAATTTATTGATAAAACATCAAAACCTTTTATTGATTGGAGCTTGTGGGTTCCCATTATCGTATCAATTGCATCTGTGATCTTGGTATATTTACAAGCCCGACATACGAAGAAAAATAATGAAGAGATACTAAAGCAACAAAGAGAAATAGGGGAAGCCAATATCAAGGCTGATGTGGTTTCTAAATCAAGGATAGATTGGATTCAAAAAGTTAGAGAGGAATCTGCAAACTTTATAAGTGATTGTTATAAGTATGTGGATTACGCTATAACAACTGGTTTGGTTTTTAAAGAACTATCAGCAGAAGAACTGAGTAGAATTCCAAACAACTCAGTTGCTAATGATAATTTTGTAGGGCGTGCTGCTATTGGAGTCGAAAGGACAGAAAATCCTCCAACAACAAGGACTGAAAGTGATGAAATTCCAAAGGAAAGAGAGATAATTAGAAATCATATATATAAAACTGGAAATTTACTAATTCTTTACTTTGGTCCTGATGAATCTAAAACGAACATGAAAATTGTAAAGCAAATCAATGACATATTTGATCTAGTAAAGAGCGATGTAGTTCATGGTAACTTAGAAGAAGCTATAAAGGAATTCAGAGACGAAATAAGAATTTATTTGAAAGCGGAATGGAAGAGAGCTAACGGAACCATAGGGGATGAAAAAGTAAATGAATATCTTGATGAATTACGCAGGAGTATTGAAACAGAGGGGCGTTAAGTTGTCTTATATCGACGCAATCTACTATCACTCCCTGGAGGACCATGGGGACGGTTCGAACCACTGAAAAAGTCCATTTAACATTGGACAGTCCGGCTGTATGTATAAAAATCACGTATCAAAAAATAACGTTTTCCTATATTTGATATACGAATCTTATAATTGGAAGTTGATTAAATGCTAAATAAAAAACATGCTATTGTACTTGTGGCTGGTCAATCGAATGCGGTTGGGTATGATGAAAGTCCTGTTGAATACAGATTTTCCTATCGTCCTAATAAAAGAGTAAAACAGTTAGGATTTAAAGGGACAAATAATCTAAAAATAGTTGATTTATCACATTGTGCAGAAAGTTATCAAGATATGATACCTTTTACAAATCCTGCAAGTCTGACTAGAGATGGAACGAAAGGGATCCATTTACCACTAGCAAATGAATTAATAAAACATATACCGAGTGATTATGATTTACTCATCATTTCTTGTGCTTTTGGTGGTACAGGTTTTACGACCGGTGTCGAAGGTACTTATGATGCTGCAGCAATGAAACCAATGAATGGTCCCGGACATGGTGGTATTAAATGGGGGCAAACCTCGCCATATTACCTTGCTATGCGTGATAGATTAAAATTTGCTTTAGATTTAAATAATGAAAATGTTTTTTTAGGTACTGTTTGGATACAAGGTGAACAAGATCATGCTAATCCATCGACCCACTATACAGAGTTTCAGAATATGACGACTGCTTTTTTTCACTTTTTCAATACAAACGGATACTCCAACAGGGTCAAAAATGGTACCTTTGATAAGGATATTTGGTACAACGTCGAACAACAGCATACTGGTATACCACCTTTGCAGGATGTGTGACCATTTGGAATAACTATCGTATGTGGAATCCGACTACGTATGTTCCAGTAGCACGGGAGACAGAAACAAACTTGGTGAATGGAACAGGTTCGACTTCTTCAACAAAAGCCGCACACTTTGGAAATAATGCTTATGAAAAGGTGATTGCCCCGAATATTGTTAAGACCATGGGAACGGTTCTTTTAGGGGACTAAGCCAAGGGGACGGTTCTGGTGGCTTTTTTCAAGATTTACCGATTATGAAGAACCCTGAGAACCGTCCCTAGGGTATGAATGAATCTTTAAAGAAGGATTGATAATGGAGATGGATAAACGAGATCTTGTTCAATATTTTATTGTAAATCAAGAATTGAATATGTCGAAGGGGAAAACAGCTTCACAAGTGGCTCATGCTGCAACTGTAAGTACTATTAACATGTTGTCCTCACATTCCCCTTTTCATGATAGGCATGATGATTTCGTGGAATGGGTACAGAGTGGAATGAAGAAAATAGTACTAAAAGGTAATCAAACCGAGCTTGAAAAGTTAGAAAAAAGAGGATTTTTCAGTATTCGTGATAGTGGCTTAACTGAGATTAAGTCGGGTTCTTTGACTGTTATTGCACTTCCCCCGATGGTAAAATCTGAAGCCAAGGAAATCGTCGGACACTTAACTCTCCTTAAAAACTAGAATCATGGGGACGGTTCTAATGGCTTCCACTGTTCAATCTTACGTATTATGAAACCACGAGAACCGTCCCCATGGTACGAGAACCGTCCCCATGGTACTCCACTCCAGTAAAGCGTAAACTACTGAATATCCAAGTGCTTTTTAACCGTCTCAGACAGCTTTGTTCGTTCTTCCTCAGGGATAATGTAGTAGTAGACACCATTTTCTTCCTTGCCGCTTCCGTTTATTTGGATTTGTTCAAGGTTGTGCCGTGTTTCGGCATAGTTTGCCTGAATTTCTTTCATTTCCTCAAACGTTAAATTTGTTTTTACATTATCGCCAATTACCTCTAATATGCTTCCATAGTTTGTAAGAGTTTCGATTTGTACCGCTTCTTTGATGAAAGCTTGAATGATTTTACGCTGGCGTTCTTGTCGGCCAATGTCACCCTGTGGGTCAAAAGCACGCATACGAGAATACTTCAGTGCTTCTTTACCGTTCAATTCCAGTTGTCCGACAGGGAAGTCTGTACCTTCATAGGAAAAGTCCAGTGTGTTATCCACGGTCACACCGCCAACAGCATCTACAAGATCCTTAAAACCATCCATATTTACTTCCACGTAGTAGTCAATCGGGACATCTAGAAAATTTTCAATGGTTTTAATGGACATATCAACTCCGCCGTATGTATACGAATGATTGATTTTATCCTTTATTCCCTTGCCGATAATTTCGGTGTATGTATCACGAGGAATGCTTACCATTTGAATAGATTTATATCTTGGGTTTGCCGTTAATAGAATTAATGAGTCCGGACGCCCGCGGTCTCCCTCACGCTGGTCCACCCCAAATAATAATATGGAAATGGGATCTCTATTTGCTAAATTAACAACACGCTGCTCTGATTCTGAACGTTCCAGTGGTTCATGTGTTTTTTGGAGTGTGCCGGCAACAGAGTTATATACGGAAAATCCGTATGCGCCTGCACCTATAATAAGAAGGAAAACGACTCCAAGTGTTATTTTTATGCCCAGCTTCCTTTTTTTAGGGGGCGGGGATACGTGTTCCTGTTCCATTCAAACACTTCCTTTTCAGTAATCTTGTTTTATTTTAGCATCTAAAAAAAACTACAGGTATTCGACAAAATAACTAGAGAAGCGACAAAATGACAATAATCCTCCTTGATTAGTAGAAAATACCTATGCAGGAGAACCCTTTTTATTATCAAAACATTTCTGCCATATTAAAGATATATTACAAAACATTATATTTTACTCAAACAGCGGCTGTGGCCCACTTGAATTACCCTATTAAGCAATAAAAAGGGAAAAGAACTATGTAAATTGGTAAATAAATATATATATTTAGGTCCTTATACAGGGAAGATTCCTTTGAAGTGGTGATGTGGGTGAAAATTAGATAGAATAGCTTATTTCTTCTTGTAAATCCTCTTGTTACTCTTGTAATGGATAAGAATGCTGGTAGAATTTACGGGTTTGGTTATCTGCGGTTCCTTTCAAACTTGAAAACTACGTTATCATTGTGAAATTATGAACAAAATAGTTTGCTTAAATAGCGAATAAGAAGATCCTAATAGGTCGTTCTTATACAAGATAAAAAATGATATGAGGGAGGTAACAAAGTGAGAAATAGGATCTTCCGTAGCCGAAGTAAAAATAATAAAACACATTTGCACATTGAACCCGGCCAAAAAGATTTTATTTTTGAAAGTGAATCGAGTAAACGGTGGAATCTGCTGATTATTTTCTTTGCTCTTATAGCTATTCTATTCTGTCTGGCGATCTTTTTTTCTGGTTTAGGTCTTTATGCTAATCCACATCTTCCTGAATTGGAGACAAAAGAAACGGATGAATTCTCACACATTAGTCCATCTGAAACCATGACTTCCCGGCAGGTTGCCTCTGCAAATACCGATACGAATGAAAAGTTTCTCCAACAGGAAGTTGCCTATAAGGATGATGTTTTCGCATTCTATGTGAATTGGGACAGCAACAGTAAACAATCGTTAAAGGAAAATATTGATACAATCGATGTTCTAATCCCGCAATGGTTAAGTTTAAATGCTGATCTGGAACTTGAAAGCGATATTCAGCCGGAAATAGTAGAGCTCGCCAAAAAGAATGATGTTAAGATTGTACCTTTAATTCATAACATACAAAATGGCAAGTGGAATCAGGAGACAGTTCATCAACTTTTAAATTCTCCTGATGAAAAAGCGAAATTAATTAAAAAACTGCATGAACTAATAAAACAGCAGGGCTTTGATGGGATCAATATTGACTTTGAGAATCTAAACAAGAATGACCGGGATTTATTGACCCAGTTTATAAAGGAGCTGTACACGGTTTTTCATGCTGACGGTCTCTCTGTTTCCATTGATGTACCGGCTGCCAGTGAGGCGTTTGATTACAAAGAGCTGGAAAAGTACGTTGATCAGATGATTGTGATGGCCTACGATGAGAATGTGGACAATCCAGGCACCATTGCTTCTTCATCCTGGTTTAAAGAGATTCTCTCAAAATTATCTAAGGAAAAGCTGATCGTTGCGCTTGGGAGTTATGGATATGACTGGGAATGGGAAAGCCAGCAGCCGGGAGAAGTCGTTTCCTTTGATGACGTCACAAGACTGGCCGAAAAAGCCAACTTGAACATCCAATGGGATGATATGAGCCAAACTCCTTATCTTAAATATATGGAGAACAACAAAGTGCATGAAATATGGTTCCTGGACAGTGCAACCTTCTACAACCAATTGAAAATGTCTGCGGAGGCTGGAGCGCAGGGAATTGCACTCTGGAGACTCGGATCGGAGGATCCATCTGTTTGGGATATTCTTAAAGGTCATAAAACGGAAGAATTGCTTACTGTCAAGAATGGAGGAAATATTTACAGTACAGGAGAAGGGAATATTTACCGGGCAAAAGAGAGTTCGAAAGAGGGGGAACGCAGCCTTCAGTTTGATGACTCTGGCTTTATTACGAGTGAAACCTATGTGGCCAACCCAGTATCATCCGAGTTTGAGCGTTTAAGCCAACCTCGGGAAAAAGAGATTGTCCTAACCTTTGATGATGGACCCGATCCTAAATATACGGAAAGTATATTGGCGATTCTGAAACAATACCAGGTTAAGGCTTCGTTCTTTGTCATTGGCAATAAGGCAATCCACAATCAGGATATTGTTGAACGAATTTATCGGGATGGCCATGAGATTGGTAATCATACGTTTTCCCATCCAAAAACAAATGAAATATCCGATAAGGAGTTAAAGCTTGAGCTAAATAGTACTCAACGTATCATTCAAGGAATTACTGGACGTACTACCTCATTGTATCGGTCCCCATATGGAGATGAAGAGGCAAAGTATATGCCAGCACATTTTCAAAGATTACTGGATGTGACCCAAATGGGGTACGTCACCGTCAATTATGATATTGATTCAAAAGACTGGAAGCTGCGTGATAGTGAGGCCATTGTTGAGAATACTTTGAGCCAGGCATCAAGCGGCGATATTATTTTACTTCACGACGGCGGCGGAGATAGGCAGGCGACCGTTGAGGCACTGCCTCAAATCATCGAACAGTTACAGAATAAAGGATATAAATTTGTATCGGTCAGCGATCTAATGGATAAAGGCAAAAGTACTATCATGCCCCCTGTCAAAGAGGTGGAAAATCCGATTGTACATAGCTTCAAAGTGCTGCTGTTCAATATAGCAAACTTTAAAGAGAGTATTTCCATTTTGCTTTACAGTGTGATGTTCATTTTGGCTTTACGCATTTTGATTCTGGGCAGTTTAGCATTTAAACATAAAAAACATGCAAGTCATCCGTTGAGGCAGTCTACACCATTTGTAAGTGTCATTATCGCGGCCTACAATGAAGAGAAGGTTATAAGCAGGACCATCGAGTCAATCCTGAAAAGCGATTATCCAAACCTAGAAGTCATTGTTGTCGATGATGGTTCCAAAGACCAAACTTCCTTGGTAGTATCCCGAGATTACGAAGCTAATAAAAAGGTACTTCTTTTCCACAAGAAGAACGGGGGAAAAGCTTCAGCCATCAATCTGGGAGTCAGGAAGGCAAAGGGGGACATTCTTGTTGCGATTGATGCAGACACCATTGTTCCTCCTGATTCGATTTCGATGCTTATTCGGCACTTTGCTGATGAAAATATTGCGGCGGTATCTGGAAATGTGAGAGTAGGGAACAGGAAAAACCTGTTAACTTCCTGGCAGCATATTGAGTATGTAACTGGATTTAACTTCGAGAAGCGTGCCTTTGCCTCTCTTAATTGTGTCCCAGTCGTCCCGGGGGCTTTGGGGGCGTGGCGCAAACAGGTGGTTGAAGAGCTAGGATATTTTACCGATGATACTCTTGCAGAAGATACTGACATGACATTAAAAATCCTCCGCCAAGGCTATAAAGTTGTGATTGATGAACAGGCCTATGCCTATACGGAGGCTCCGGAGACGATTAGAGATTTCCTAAAACAGCGGTTCAGATGGACTTTTGGAACTTTACAATGTTTTTGGAAGCATAAGAAATTGTTTGGGGGAGTAAAGCATAAATCCCTTGGGTTCATTGCCCTCCCTAATATGCTTCTATTTCAATTTATTGTTCCTTTCCATGCTCCGCTTTTAGATTTATTGTTTATTTTAGGAATTCTGGCAGGGGATGCCAAAAAATCATTATTGATTTTTGCCAGTTACTTTGTGGTCGATTTCCTTATTTGCTTAGTTGCTTTTAGGATGGAGAAGTTAAGCTTTAAACCTCTCATTTCCCTGTTCCTGCAAAGAATCTTCTACCGCTACTTATTGCTATGGGTAACGTGGAAATCTATTTTTGCTGCCCTAAAAGGAACCCGGGTCGGTTGGGGGAAATTAAAGCGGGCAGGAAATCTGACGGTAGAGCAAGGATTAAAGATGGAACGCACCAGCTGAATATTCACAGAGGTAGAAATCAAACTCGAGGATATACTTACTAAGCTTAATAATAAAGATGAAAATGAACTTGTTATTGAAGTTATTGAGGTAATGAACAGATTAGATATTAGTTTTTACGAATAGTTTCAACAACTATGTATATTTAAGGCCGGATCGGTGAACCCCGGCCTTCTGTTCTATTAAAAAATCCTATTCTAACAAATGGTATAAATACAATATGTGCTGCCAATCATAAAATATGACTTCACCAGCCAAAGGACCATGGGGACGGTTCTAATGGCTTTTTATTAGTGGCATTAGGAAATACATGGACACTGTAAATAATTAAAACAAGCAGACAACTGCTTGTAACCTGTACAAGCTGTACTTGGACCATCCATTAGCTAGTTTAGTTGAATAACAATAAAGTCTGTCTCCTGAAAAACCTGTTCTGCTAAAGTCCGCAATAGTTTAATAAAAAGTATTAAAGCTTCAACTTTAAACCTTCATGCGTCGCTTTAAAACCTAACCGTTCATAAAATCTTAACGCATCCGGTCTTTTTTTATCAGTTGTCAGTTGTACTAAATGACAACCACGTTCTTCTGCACGTTGAATTGCCCATTTTACAAGTTCAGTACCTATACCCTTACCTCTTACAGAAGCTGATGTTCTCACTCCTTCGATAGTAGCTCTCCATCCACCTTGATGTGTCATATATGGTGTAAAAGTAATTTGTTGTACCCCAATTACTACATTACCGTCACAAGCCACTACTAACTCGTTATTAGGGTCAGATGTTATAGCCTCAAATGCTTTTATGTAACTATTAGGAAGTGGATCCTCATAACGCTCACGTTTACTTCCCAAAACATCATCAGCAAGCATTGCAACAATACTATCTAAATCTTTTTCAGTAGCCATTCTAAACCTTATTTCTGCCTCCAATCAAATCCCCCTCTTGCTGGAAAAAGAAAAGCTGACAATATGACAGCTCCGATCTTTAACTCTTGACTCCGTTACCTTAATTAGGATTTTATTCAATTGATACCTCTACTTATTCCATTTAACATGCTTTGTTTGCTAAATAAGGAAGGCTGCCAATAGATGACAGCTAGAACTTCAACTTCTTCAGCGCCTTTAGGTGATTTGATTCCTTTCAAAAAATTCATAAAGGATCAAGTAATTCTTCTCATTAATTAAGTACATATATAGTACTACTATGCAGAACTATCGGGTTTTAAAGGATGGTGAGGAGGAAGAGGGAGGTCACCATGATGAACTACTATGAAGTCATCATGTCGGAAGAACATCGTCGGTTCTGCCTCAGACAGTGAATTGCCACCATCAGATGAAAAACCACCTGTGACACACACTTGAATCAAATCTCTTGATTTATCTACGTTTCCACTAACAGTAACAATCAATATGTGTGGGGCGTTTGACAACGTATTACTGTTGCTAATTGGCATGGGAGGGAAAACTGAATGAGAGAGCATAACTGCTGAATTTGGTTCCACTCTGATTGAAGCTGGTGGATGTAACGGAATACAAGGTGACTGAGGCTGATTCGGATGAGTGAAAACATGCTCCATCTTTACTGTTGCCGTTAACCTTCGATTACTCGAATTTGTAAAGCATATAAAAAAGAAATTTACAGGATTTCCGTTGCATGTATGATTGGGAACCAGAAATGGTCCCGTACATAATGTGGCCATATTAAACACAACCTTTTAAAAGAATTCTCCAATATAATATATTAAATGAAAAAATCGTAATTTTGATAGGGACAAGTTTAGTAGTTAAATGGCACATTTATTATTAGTCATCTTTTGTTCGTGTGTGTATTACAAAAGGCACCAAGGGTACCATGGGGAAGGTTCTGGTGGTCACACTGACCTCAAAAAGAGCCAGGAGAACCGTAATCTTTTCGGAGAGCGGTCATTTAAATAATTTTATTGAAGAAGGAATTGAGGACATTTATAGAGAAAGATTTCTTACTACTATTATATGAGGAGGGAAATTATGGATGTTGAAAAATATATTGGAGCCAGTGCGGGCCTGCGGAAATTGGAATACAATTGGAGAGACATTGCCCTTTATGCACTTGCAGTAGGTGCACGTAAAGAAGATCTAAACTACTATTATGAAAAAAACATGAAGGTAATTCCAACATACGGAGCAATTCCTTATTGGAACGCAGTTAATACTACACCTCAAAGACCAACTCCATATCCAGCATCCCTTATTGTCATCGAAGCATTACAAAGGGAATTAGGCATATCGCCAGGCTTCCTTCACATGGAGCATGAATTAATCATGCATAAACCCATTGATCCAATTAAAGGTTCTCTTGTTTTTGAAGATAGGATAACCAATATCTATGATCGTGGGAAGGATAAGGGCATTATTGTAAAAACGCAATTGCCGGTTTACGATGAAGCTGGAAATCTGATTTGCACGAACAATTCCAGCACTGTCATTTTTGCTAAGGGAGGCTTTGGCGGAGAAAAACCTCCTAAGAGTATGGTCGTAATTCCTGAAACTGAACCAGATTATGTTGTTTCTGATCATATCAGCGAGATTCAGAACGTTCTTTATCGTCTTACAGGAGATACCAATCATATACATGTAAATCCAGAACTAGCACAAGAAGCAGGCTTTAAGGCTCCTTTTATGCAGGGATTATGTTCGCTGGGATTTGCATGCAGAATGGGTATTGAAGCCATTATTCCAAATGAGCCAGAAAGAATGACTCGAATCTCCGCACAAATGAGAAATATTTGCTACCCAGGCACAAAAGTCCAGTTTGCCGGATGGAAAGCAGATAACGGAGTATACTTTCAGTTGGTAAACTCGGATACTGGTGAAGCCATACTTGACAAGGGGATATTTGAGTATGGGTGACCATGTGTCGTGACCATGGGGACGGTTCTGATGGCTTTTATTCTATACCTCTTCGAGGTTGGCATTAGCTTACCACCGGGACGCTTCGTGCGGTTTAGGTGTGTACCAGAAGAAAACAAGAGTTTTCCTCGACAATAAATTTTCTTAGAAAACAGGTAAAAGTCTAATATTAAAGGGTTTACTGAACGTTTAATCAAACGATTAGTTGGTATAACAACTTGTTGATATTTGTAATAATATGTATTAACTTGGTTTCTATTGCTAGTTTTGAAGACGATTCCTAACAACCACAACTTTTAAACGACAATTTATTTAATTGAAATTAGGGAAAAGTCCATTTAATAATATGGCCTATGAGCTATTTAACCAAACGATTAATTAGTTAAATTGGTTTTAACCAATCGATTGATTAGAATCGTTTAAATGCTGCCATACCTAAGTTTAGCCCTACTTTGTGGGAAGGATATTGTCGAGAAGGGGATCTAGTAAAAAAGGGTAAAAAAGATTTGTGTGCGAATTGTTATAACGAACTCAAATCAGGGGAACTTGAAAATTCTACTTACAACGTTATGGTAATTCCAATATAAAAAAGCCCAACTTCTCTGCAAAATAAAATAGAGAAATTGGGCTTTTCCGTTTCTTGATTTAAATTAGGGGTTTTGCCAAAGTGAAAAAACCTTAATATTAAACTTGCAAGTAATATTGGGATTTAAAAACAGTCTTCATATCCCATTGCAATTAAGTTATTTCGACTCGTAATTAAACAATCATATGGATCTTTCCCATATAATTCATCTTGCTCTACGAAGAAATACTCACTACCACTAGCTAAACCAGTCTCGATAATTTCTTTTATTGGTAAGGTTCCTTCGCCAACTTCAGCAAATTGAGTAATCAGATGTAGCATGTAGTACAGTTTTTGCATGCCTTCCCCAGGATAATTGTCCATATTTATTTCTCCAACACGATAATCCTTTAAGTGAATGGCTCGGATTCGGTTGGCATAACGAGGAATAATGTCTATTGGATTCAACCCTGCTCTCCAAATCCAGTGAACATCCAACTCAAATCCTAGATATTCTGTATTATCACGCATTAAGTCAAGCATAAAATGTCCGTCATAACGGGCAAATTCCATATTATGAGCGTGGTAGTAAAGATCAATTCCTTCTTTTCTTAGTCGTTTTGCATATTCTTCACAAATGGATGCAAACTCTAATGCTTTTTCTTTTGATCCCATATAGTTAACTGGCAACATCCCAATACGCAAAATGGTACAATCAACGGATTTACAATCTTTAACAATTTTATCAAAGTCGTGTTCTAAGGTGTCTCCAGGATATTTTTGCTCCTCAGAAATATCTGCAACACCACAGGACATGGCAGCAATTTTCATATTAAAATCACTCATGGCCCTTCTCATCTCTTGTATATTCTCTTCAGTCATAGCTATTTGTGAAACCTCAACGGCATTGTAGCCAATTTCATAGAGTCTTTTTAAAACATTATAAATCCCAAATTCAGCTACTTGATCTTTCAACATCATCATTTGCACACCAATTTGGCCTTTTTTCATCCTCTTTTCACCTCAAAATAATTTTAATGTTACAGTCAGGGCAGGAGACGGTGGTGGTTTGTGATTAATTTGTTTATTTAACTAATTAAGTTTATATACTAGTAGACTATCAGCATAAATAAATGCTGTCAATTTAGTAATGAAAGCGGTTAAATGTTACGAGAAGACCGTGGGGACGGTTCTGTCGGTTTTTTTATTGGTGGTGTCAGCGATCACACAATGTGGCTGAAGTAATTGTTGAACCAATTTAGATTTGTGGGATACCTACCCATAATCGGACCATGAGAACCGTCCCTGCGGCATTCAGCGACATTTCACTCTCATTATTAATACTATATAAATTTTGAAAAGGCAGCCAAAGTGGGTGTTTTCTTTTTTTTACATATTACAAAAAAATCTGGCTCAAGGCACCAGCAGAGCTCAACTATTTTGGGTTCAAAAACCATAAATACTTATATTAAATAACCGACATTTTTTTCGCTTCTATTTAGAGAGAAAGACTTATTTAACAGGATTTAAGCCATTTTTACATAAACGATTGGTTAGTTTATTTTTTGACTAATCAAACGCTTGATTGAATTCATGATAATCGTTGTTACTAGTAGGATTTGATAGATGGGAGTGGAGAAAATTTTGTCGACCTGAAAGGGACAATTCATGTCATCCGTAAACCTTTCAAAATAAGGCAGAAGTACCTTTCCATGTATTCTACGTTTTTAATATTCAGTATATTTATGAGATGGTGTATAATCGGAATTATTATACTAATAGAAGAATACTTCATGGCAAGGGGGGCTTTCTAATTTATCACTTAGCAAGGAAAGTCATAGATTTATTTATGAATCGGAGGTTTTTTACGAAAATCTTTTTATCCATTTGTCTTGTTTCTTTTACAGGGATTTTTGGACTTGCCTACTATTATCAAGAATATTATCGAAGTGTCTTGATTAACAATGAAATGGATAGTGTGAAACGATCGATTAATCAAGCTAATTTGAATCTTGATAATCAAATTAAAAGGATTGTAAATGATATTAATTATTTCTTTTATTACTCCCATAATGGAGCTGATTATTTTGATAGCCAAAATCGTTCAGAAGTACAAAGCACGTTAGAGTCTTTTCGTTTACAGTATTCCGACCAAGTAGAATCTGCTTTCATTTTGGTTAAAGACCACAACGTCAATGGCAAGGAGGTATTAATCTATGATCAAAGTTTAGATCTAGTTAACGGAATCGACTATCAAACACAAACTTGGTATAAAAATTTTGTCCAAAAAAAATCGTCATTATGGTTAAATCCTTCAACTGATCACCTTTTCTATCAGGATCGTTCATTAAACACCATTTATCTAACGCTTACACAGTTTGATGTACAAGGCCATGATATCATTTTTGTGGTTCGATTAAATGGAAAGTTGTTTAGTGACTACTATCGGCTGCTGGCTTCTTCGGATGTTACGATTACACTCACTGACGATGATGGAAATGTGATTTATACGTCTATCGCTTCAGCTACTGAGGGGAATGAAGATAGATTTATAAAAATGGACTTTGTCTTGGATTATAGCCATTTTCAAGTGAAGACCTTTATCGGCGAGCAATCGATTGAAGCACAGGTATCCAAAAATCTGCTCTTTGATCGACACTTTCTAGTTTTCCTGATCCTGATTACGCTTGGTATTTCCTTCTTGCTTTCTATGACTCTCGTTCTTCCTATAAAAAAACTAGTTCTACTGATGGAGAAGGTTGAGACAGGAGACATGGATGTCCGTTTTGATGGTAAATATAAGGATGAAATCGGGGTGCTAGGTAGGAACTTCAATAAAATGATTGCCAACCTATCCGCTTTGATCGACAAAGTCTATGTGGCCAAAATGGAAAAGGTCCAAATGGAAGTGAAGCAAAAGGAAGCGAAGATTCTTGCGTTACAGAATCAGATTAATCCACATTTTCTCTATAATACCCTGGAGGTCATAAACTGCCAGGCGATTATCAATGAAGTACCAGGCATCAGTAGGATGACCAGTGCATTAGCGGACTTTTTTCGCTACCCAGTTGAAAATCATAGGATTGAAGTAAAGGTACAAATGGAGCTTGAATATGTAAAGACGTACCTGGAAATTCAACATGAACGTTATCCGGATATTGAAATTATAATGGATAACTTGGAGTCTTTCCTTGATCTGCCGATTGTAAAACTAACCCTTCAGCCGATTGTTGAAAACGCCTACAAGCATGCCTTTTCCGAGGAACGAGACTTCTTCCTTCAGATCTCTGGGGAGATGTTTCGTGACCATTATATCATCAACATTGAGGATAACGGAATCGGTATGAATGAGGAAAAGATTCAGCAAATGAATCAGCTCTTTGATAGGGATGATCAATCTCTTTCACAAAATAATCGTGGCGGGAGCGGTGGATTAGGTTTACTGAATGTCCATCAACGAATCCGGTTACGATATGGAGTGCCTTTTGGTTTAAGCATTTGTGAGTCCATGTACGGAGGAGTGCTAGTTTCTATACGATTACCATTGGAGGGGGGAAAAGAGTGAGAATCCTAGTTATTGATGATGAGGTTGTCATTCGGAAAGGACTTATAAAACTATTGGGGATGATCGCGTTCAATGATCTTATCATTGAGGAAGCAAAAAATGGGGAAGAAGCTCTTCAAAAAATGAAGATGAATAAACCAGATTTATTGGTAACGGATATCCATATGCCTGTCTTAAATGGATTGGATTTTATTGACCGTGTAAGAGAAACCTATTCTGATATTGAAATTGTGATTTTGACTGGTTTTGCAGAGTTTGAATATGTACAAAGGGCATTGCGGAATTCTGTAACTGACTATTTATTAAAACCCATTTCTCAACAAAAATTAGAGGAGGTTATTTCAAGAATTCTTTTGAAAGACCCTGCAAGGTGGATAAGCAAGATTGATATGAATGACGTTAGAAAAATAAAAGAAACCGCACAAAATTTAGCCAAAAGTGCCATTGCTGAAAACAAAATCGAATTGGAACATACGTTTAAAGAATGGCAGGAGTATTGCGAGGAATCTGGATTTTCTTTACATGAAATTAAACGTCTGATGGGGCAAATGCAGCTTTTCTATCAATCTGAATTTTATCAAACCTTAAATTATTATCCTTCCAGCTTCTTATCATCTATCAACCAGAAAGCAACAACGAGTAATCAATTATTTGATCTTTGGTTTAAAAGCTTACTCGAGCACATGGAGTTTATATCCGAGCAAAAGTCTCCTAAGAATAAGAGAATTGTAGAAGAGGTTCTTCACTATATCAGTGAAAACTTTCATGATCCGAATCTTTCTATTAAAAAAATCGCAGACCATTGCGGTGTTACCACAGCCTATCTAAGCACCATTTATAGGAAAGTGATGAAACAGCCTCTTACACAGTACATTATTGAATATCGATTAGAACAGGCCAAGGAAAGATTAAAGGCAGATTATAAGACGAAGATTAACTTGATTGCGGAAGAGTGCGGGTTCGGTGACTATCCTTACTTTTCAAAGATTTTCAAGAAGAATATTGGGATTTCACCATTAGAATACAGAGAAAAAGTGACGTAATTTTTCCAAGACCTTCCTTCGAAGGTTTTTTTATTTCGTTTTTTTAAAGACAAGGAAAAGCGTTTTAGTACATTTTCTAAAGCGGTTTCATTCATTACTATAAAACTATGAAGTAATAGAGTTAATTGTAAATCATCTAGATGAAAAGGAAAGGAATGAGGCTAATGGCAAGAAGGTGCTCGTTTGTTGTATTCGCTTTTATGATGGTTTTTCTATTAGCAGCATGTGCCGGAAATACGGAGAATTCTTCTTCAGAAAAAAAGGATTCAGGTATATCAGAAGGTGAAACAAAAACCATGCAATCTTGGGGTGAAACCATTAAAGAGAAGTATGGCGGTACGGAGATTAATTTGGCTTTTGCAAGTCACCCTTCAACTGATTCATTTGAAAAAATGACGAAGGATTTTGAAGAGTTAACAGGAATCAAAGTGAAATGGGAAGTCATGGAGGAAACATACTTAAAGAATAAACAACTGCTTGATTACACGGGGAAAAGTGGCAGATATGATGTGCTGATGGTAGATGGCTTCTGGATGAACGAGTATGGAGCAAAGAAAATTGTTGAGCCATTGGATCCGTATCTTCAGGATAAGGCAATTACCCCGGAATGGTTCGATTATGAAGATATTGTTCCTGCCTACCGGAATGGAATTAGCCAATATGATGGAAAAACCTATGGAATCCCAACGGCGGGTGAAACCCGATTCATTGCTTACCGAAAAGATTTATTTGAGAAATATGATAAGCAGCCGCCAGAAACCATGGAGGAGTTTCTTGAATTAGCCCAATTCTTTAATGGA
Source organism: Neobacillus sp. plas4 (assembly GCF_057221695.1). Classification (NCBI taxonomy): domain Bacteria; kingdom Bacillati; phylum Bacillota; class Bacilli; order Caryophanales; family Bacillaceae; genus Neobacillus; species Neobacillus sp. plas4. The sequence goes on along the minus strand of NZ_CM170152.1, from coordinate 5,742,036 downwards.
AAAGAAAAGGATTTATATGGTGTTTCCATGCGTGCCCAACGTGGGATTCATGCCGCTTCAGGGTTAATGACCATTATGTACAATTTTGGTGGCGGTTTCATTGATCCTAAATCAGAAAAGGTGACGATTTCTGATCCAAAGACCGTTGAAGCAATTGAGTTTTATGTAGATCTTCTAAAGAATGCTCCGAAAGATGTTGGAACCTATACACATGAGGAAGCACTCTCAGCCTTTACTTCTGGCAGAGCCGCGATGTGGCTGGATGCGACAGCATTGGCGAACCGTATTTTAGATCCGAATAGTTCTGAAGTCTATGACAAAGTTGGATTTGCTCCAACCCCTGAAGGACCTGGCGGAAGAGCGAGCGCGCTTGCGGGGTGGAATATGTCGCTATCCTCACTATCAAAAAATAAAGATGCCGCGTGGGCCTTTATTATCTATATGAACAGCAAGGAAAAAGCAAAAGAATATGTAAGCAATGGCGGTATTCCTGTTCGAACATCTGTTTATGAAGATGAGGAATTGACAGCTGAAAACAGTTCTTTCCCTGTTCAACTTCAAGCCTTAGAGGATGCGAATGTCCTAGTTGAAAAAGGAATATCATGGATTCCTCAAAATGAAAGATTAGGGCAAGCACTAGATAGGATTGGATATTTTATTAGCTCTGCTTTAGAAGGATCGTTGACTGCGGAAGAAGCAGCAGAACAAGCACAAAAGGAAATGGAAGATATTGTAGGAAAATAAAGGACGAAAAGGTGTTAAACGCTTGTAATCCTTTCAGCTACAGAAGGAGGTGGAAATTTGATTCGCACTTATTTCAAGAAAAATCCACATACCGTTTATATATGGCCGGCAATTATCATCTTGGGAGGTCTATCAATTGTTCCATCCCTGTTCTTATGGATTTTAAGTCTGACAGATTATGAATTGGGATATACCGATTTTAATTTTGTTGGGATAGAAAACTTTACCCGTCTCTTTACTGGCGGCGATACGGAGTTTTGGTTTTCTTTGTGGATAAGCTTGTTTTTTATGGTGATTGTCACGCTCGTTGAACTGCTTCTTGGATTTTGGATTGCCACGTTACTCGACAGAGATTTTAAGTTGAAGTTTCTAGTATTCTCTTGTCTGATTGTTCCAATCGCCATGACGCCTAGTATCACCGGGCAAATTTGGAAGCTAATGCTGAATGCGGAATATGGAGTCATCAACTATTTCCTTCAATTTTTTGGCGAAAAAGTAATCTGGCTTTCAACAGAGAATGCTTTTCTATCAACGATCCTTGTTGATATCTGGCAGAATACACCCTTTATGGCATTAATTATTTATGCAGGAATCCGTTCCCTTCCTACCGACCCATTTGAGGCAGCGGCGATCGATGGAGCGAGTAAGATTCAAGCCTTTTATCATATTTCGTTGCCATTATTATGGCCTGTCATCATTTTAGCAGTGATATTCCGTGCGATTGATGCCTTAAAAACATTTGATATCCCGTTTTCCCTTACGCAAGGCGGGCCAGGAAACGCAACGGAATTTCTTAGTCTTCATGTGTTTCGATTAGGTTTTGCTCAAACAGGGTGGGTAGGAAGATCAGCAGCAGTGGCGATTATCTTATTAATGTTGACCACGGTCATTAGTATGCTGCTCATTAAGGTGTATAGAAAGGGAGTGGAAAATAAAGAATGAATGCAAACCATTCCAAACTAGGTTTTCCTAGAGCAGCTCTCCTGACGATTATTTGTTTGGTTTCTGTATTCCCTTTACTATGGATGCTGCTTCTGAGTGTAAAAACGAAAACCTTGACCTATGATCCGAGTACATGGATTTTTATCCCAACCTTTGAAAACTACAAGGCCATTTTTCAGGAACGGGATGTTATCAATTATTTTAAAAACAGTTTTATTATCATCATTTTTACTACTGTTATCTCTATCTTTATTGGGAGTTTAGCAGCTTATGGTTTTGCTAGATTTAATTTTAAAAAGAAGGAGAATTTGGCTTTTTGGGTGTTAAGTATGAGAATGCTGCCCCCAATGGCTTCCGTCATTCCTTTCTTTATCATGGCAAGCCTGCTTGGGATGCTCGATACCCATTTGGTTTTAATCATTTCTTATATGCTGTTTAATATTCCTTTTACCATTTGGATGATGCGTGGATTTTTTGAAGAGATACCAGTCGCGCTGGAAGAGGCAGCTTTTGTAGATGGCGCTTCACGATTTCAAGTATTTACGAAGATTATTCTGCCATTAGCCATTCCAGGACTTATTGCGACTGCTATCTTCTGTATCATCAATTCTTGGAATGAATTTGTCTTTGCGTTATTTCTAACCAGTGCGAATGCCAGCACCCTTCCAACCACCGTTACGTTATTTTTATCGGTCAGCGGAGTTGTTTGGGGAGAGATGTCTGCGATTGGTGTTGTTACCGTATTGCCTGTTCTGATCTTCGCCATGATTGTTCAGAAGTATATGATTCGCGGATTGACCTTTGGCGGAGTGAAATGACAAATGGATTTACAAATTTTATTTTAAAAATGGGGGTTAAGTAATGAAAGGTCGATGGAAAAAACGTAGTGCGGGCTTGATGGGATTAGTATTGAGTGCCAGTATGGTCATGGCTGGTTGTGCAAGTTCGGACCAAACCTCTAGTAAGGAAAGTGGAGGAAAGGAAGGGGATAAGGTCACGCTTACTTTTGAAACGTCTGTATACCCTGAAGCACCACATAAAAAGGCTTTGGATGCGCTGATTCAGAAGTATACGGAGAAAAATCCGAATATTGAAATTAAAATCCATGGTGCTGACTATGAAAACTTCTGGAACAAACTGACGACGGAGGTCGTTTCAGGAACGCAGGGGGATATCGTGCAGGTTTACCCAGAAAACATTTCAACCTATAACTCCTTAGCTGATGGAGGAGCGTTTGTTAATTTAGACGATTATATTAAAGAGTCAGGGCTCGAGGATAAGTTGGTTGGACAAGATCTAAGCAAGGTAGATGGTTCTTACTATGCGGTTTCAAGTTACGCTTGGGGAACAACTGGTATTTTTTATTGGAAATCAATGTTTGAGAAAGCTGGAATTAATCCGGATGATATCAAGACCATCGATGATTTAAAAGAAGCTGCCGCAAAATTAGGCGGGAAAGACCAGTATGGCTTTGCTAGTGTCGTAGGTTCACATCCTTTTGTTTCATCTGAATGGTATCGTTTAGTCGCAAGACCGGTTTCAAATGGAATATACTTCCCGAATGGCGAGAGTGGTCCTTATGAGGCTGGAAAAATCAATGTCAACTCTAAGGAAAACATTTGGGCAGCGAAATGGTGGCAAGATTTCTTAGCTGATTCAAAAATTACGGCTCCAGGAACAAGAGATAAAAAGGTCGGAAGGGAAATGTTCTGGAACAAACAAGGTGCTATGAACATGGATGGCCCTTGGTTTATAGGAATGACGCAGGAAAGAGATCCTTCCTTAATGGATGACTTAGGAATTATCCCGCAGCCGGTTGTTGAATACGAAGGTCAGGAATATAAGCCAAATCCAACCATGTATCCATTGGTTGCGATGATTTCAAAGAAAAGTAAACATGTGGAAGAAGCATGGGATTTCCTTGAATGGATGGCAAGTCCAGAAGCACAAGAACTTATTGTTTCCTCTGGGATGATTCCAAGTAATAAAGAGTTTGTGGCGACCGATAAATATAAATCGGAAAATCAAGTAGCTGTTAAATTTGCCGAGTTTTTGGAAAACAACTATGCGCAAGCGGTAATGGATCCGCCAATCCCACAGCAAGGGGAATTATCACAAATTATGCTAAATGCTGCACAGGATATGTTTGTTGGAAAGGAAGACGCTAAGAGTACTTTGAATGAGGCAGCTAAGAAGATGGAAAAAGTTATGGAAAAATAGTTGTGACTAGATGCCCTAGGAGGGTTTCGTCCCTATAGGGCCTTCCATTATATATTTGTAGCGATCGTTTACTAGAACAGCTTAATAGTAACGATAGAAAAGAAGTAGGCCAAGTTAGAAGCTTATTAAGATTTTTTGGAGATAGAGGGAGTTAAATACCCGACTAAACGGAGTTGATTAGTAAGAGCCCTATTGCCGGAAGGTTTAGGACTAGATCATACTCCTACTAAAATGCAACCGTGTAGAATTCTCCATGGAGGTGGCTAGATGAAAGCACACATTAGAAATCATGCAACAGCATATCTTTTTGTTTCACCTTTGTTAATAGCTGTTTCCGTTTTCCTTTTATATCCTATATTAAAAGCAGCTATTATGAGTTTTCAGTATTGGTACCTAACAAAGCCCGTTGGGGGTAATCCTTTTGTAGGGTTTCAGAATTACTATGAAGTCATTCGTTATGATTATTTTACTAGCTCCATCTTAATTACAATTGCTTATATAGTAGTAACCGTTATAGCGCGGTTTGGTATTGGATTAGGGGTAGCTGTGTTACTCAACCAGGATTTTAAAGGGAAAAGTTTGGTTCGTGCTCTCGTCATTATCCCTTGGGCTGTTCCAGAAGTTGTTGCTTGCTTAGTCTTTATCTTAATGTTTGATCATCAATATGGGATTATTAATGAATTTTTAATGAAAATGCATTTATTAACGAGTCCAGTAGCATTTTTAGGGGATTCAGATACGGCCCTCGGGGCAGCGATGCTGGTCAATGTTTGGAAAGGTTTCCCGTTTGTAGCAATCATGCTTTTGGCTGGTTTGCAAAGTATTCCAAAAGAACTCTATGAAGCTGCCAAAGTAGATGGAGCGTCCACCTGGCGTCAATTTATATACGTTACTCTTCCTATGTTAAAACCTGTTTCAGTCATTGTTTTCTTATTGCTTGTTATATGGACCATCAAAGACTTTGCCATCGTGTATGTACTGACAGGCGGAGGGCCAAGTAGAGCGACTGAAATCTTTACCATCTTTATTTACAATACAGCCTTTAAGAACTTCCAATTTGGAGAAGCAGCTGCAGCAGGTATGCTCGTCATGGTTGTTTCAACTGTCTTTACCATTCTGTACTTTAAAGCGACGAAGGGGGCGGAAAACTAATGAAACTATCAAAAACATTCATTCTGTATTTCTTTGTCCTCCTTGTCTTACTGTTTACGCTGTTTCCGTTTCTTTGGATGATTATTACATCCTTAAAATTGCCAAATGAAATTTATAGCAGTCCACCCACAATTATACCGGAAGTGCTGAATTTCAACGGCTACAAAACCATGTTAAATCCTGAGGCCGATCCAAATCTAAATTTCATGAACTGGTTTTTTAATAGTACAAAGGTTTCGTTACTGACGACACTATTTTCGTTAATCATTTCTGCTTTAGGTGGATATGGCTTATCACGTTTCCGTTTCAAAGGAAATATGGGAATCGGCTATATTATCCTTATTACTCAGATGTTACCTGGTTCTCTATTAATTATTCCTCTTTATATCATTATGAAGGATATGAATCTACTTAATTCGCATTTTGGCTTGATATTAGCAAATACAACTTTTGCATTGCCATTCTGTACATGGATGATGAAGGGGTATTTTGACACTATTTCTCCTTCATTAGATGAAGCAGCTATGGTAGATGGAGCCAATCGTTGGACAGTATTTAGCCGTATCATTCTTCCCCTTACTTTGCCGGGGTTAGTGGTTACTGGGATTTTCGCCTATATTACAAGCTGGAGTGAATTCCTATTTGCCTATACATTCTTAAATGATTATGAAAAGTGGACTTTATCCGTAGGAATCGCCAGCTTCCAGGGGCAATATGTTGTGAATTGGGATTATCTGATGGCGGGTTCTGTATTTACTACAATCCCAATCGTCATTGTGTTTTGGATATTCCAGAAGTACTTGATTAGTGGAATGACAGCAGGTTCTGTGAAATAAATAATTTTAAAAATTAGGAGTGAATGATAAATGATTAAATTTGGAATCGTAGGCATGGGAATTCGAGGATCTCTTTATGCCGACACTATTATGCAAAGTCCATATGCAGAGCTAGTTGCAGTTAGTGAAATAAATGAAGAAAGTTTGGCGAAAGCAAAAGATAAATACAAGGCAACTGGTTATACAGATGTAGAAGAAATGATTGAAAATGAAGTATTGGATGCTCTAATCATTTCGACACCTGATTTTCTTCATTATAAGCCAGTTATGCTTGCGGCAAAAAAAGGGATTCATATTATGGTTGAAAAACCGTTTTCTACTAGTATTGAAGAAACAGAAGAGATGTACCAGGCTGTTAAAGATGCCGGTATTAAATGTCTAATTGCTTTTGAAAACCGTTGGAACTCTCCTTTTGTATCGGTTAAAGAAGCGATAAAAAATGGAGAAATCGGAAATATTGTAACGATGAATGCACGACTAAATGATACGATATTTGTACCCACTCAAATGTTAAAATGGTCTAAAAATTCCAGCCCAGGCTGGTTCCTATTTCCACATGCAACTGATATTGCCTGCTGGTTAAATGAAAAGAAACCAGTTCAGGTATTTGCTGTTGGAACGAAAAAGAAGCTGGTTTCGTTAGGAATCGATACCTATGACTCAATCCAAACCATCGTAACGTTTGAAGACCAGACGCATGCGACGTTTACAACGAGCTGGATTCTGCCGGACTCAATGCCATTAATTTACGACTTTAAGTATGAAATTATTGGGGAAGATGGAGCGCTTTATGTTGACTTATCCGACCAAATGGTGAGAAAAGCAGTAACAGACTATAAGCACGTGCATACTCTGGGAACACCAATTAATGGCTTATTAACATCTGCACCAAGCTATATGTTAAATTCATTTGTTGATAATATCCGTTTAGACACTACGCCAGTTGCAACCGAAGAAGACGGGCTTTTAAACACTCGACTTGTTCACGCCATCCATAAGTCAATTGAAACGGGTAGTGTTCAACCGGTATAAATTATAAATAGGATGTCCCTTGCGATAATCAGGGGACATTTTTCATATTGGAGGAGACAAAATATGAGCAGATATGTTGAGGAATACATTTTTCTTGGTCAGCAGGCAATTCGTGCAGGAAATGAATATTTAGAGATGGTTGTGATTCCTGGATTAGGGAGTAATGTCATTTCGTTAGTAGCGAAAGAATGTAATATTCAATTATTAAGAGTTCCTGATACGATTGAACAATTTAATGAATCCCCCATGCTTTACGGAACTCCTATTCTATTTCCACCTAATCGAATCGCTGACGGTAGATTTAGATTCGGAGGGATAACCTATCAATTTGATATAAATGATCCAAGTACTCATTCGTTTATTCATGGCTTTGTCCATTCGGAGATGTGGAAGGTAAAGAGATTTGAAGCAAATGAAAGTGGTGCTGTCATTGAGACCGAAATTGAATCAATAGACCATGAAACTATCCAAAGGCAGTTTCCACATCGTTTTAGGCTGAAGATGACTTTTACAATAGAAGGAAATACCTTTCGTAAACAAGCAACAGTAGAGAATCTTAGTCAAGAATCCTTTCCGTGGGGGCTGGGATATCATACTACCTTTGCCTTGCCATTTCATGATCAATGCTCCTTTTCACTTACTGTTGATAAAAGGTGGAAATTGGATGAACGATTTTTACCAACTGGTGAGTTAGAAGATCTTGAGAATCGATTGGTAGATATCCCGTTAAAAGGACAAATTTATGATGATGTATATTTATCTTCTGTTGTTCAAAACGGGAAAAATGAAGCCATTCTTAGAAATGACAGCACTGGGATCGAAATTGCTTACCAATGTGATGAGTATTTTAAACAGTGGGTAGTTCATAACAAAAACGGGAAACAAGGATTCTTCTGTGTAGAGCCGTATACATGGGTAACGAATACACCGAACTTAGATCTTCCAGATAAAATAACAGGCAATCAGGTGGTTGAACCTAAGGGAAAGAAAACGATTGAGAGTAAAATTACTGTTAAGAGCATGGGTTAGGGTGACCATGAGCATAGGGGACGGTTCTGCTGGCTTTTTAATGACAACTTTTGCACTTACTATTTAAGAAAACCCATGAAGTTATTGGATTTTCCTCAAACTAATTAAACGATTAGTTGGTAATCCAACTGATTAATATTTGCATAAAATTGTACTTTGCTAGTTTTTACTGTCAATTTTTAAAGATAATTCTTGAGAGTCAAAACCTTTATACGACAATTCTTTTCCTTGAAAACAGGTAAAAGTTCGTTTGATAAGAGGGCTTATGCACGATTTAATCAAACGTTTAATTAATGGATTCTATGTTAACCAATCGTTTGATTAAATTAGCTTTAAATGCTGTAAAACCTGAGTTTATCCCCCTTGGTGGTAAAGAGTTTTGTCGAGATGAGGACCATGTGAAAATGGCGGAGACTATATATGATCTCACAACTTGCGTTGAACACGCCTTTAAGATATCTTCCTTCTTTACTGGTAACCAAATTCAATATGTGTATTGAACTCCTTAAGACTAGTAAACTAACCAATTTGTGGACCAAAGAGAACCTTATTAAACTGAAAATAGTTTTACAATTTGGAATATTTAATATATAATTAAACCTATGAAAATACTATGAATTTGGGGTGCTAATATGTCTAAAGCTCAATTGTTAAAGGTAGAAACAAGTGGTAAGTGGGAAAGCGGCTTAAAAACTTCCATTTCAATTAGGGATTTCTCAACATTAATCGTTGATGAACCGAAAAGTCTAGGTGGAACAGACGAAGGGCCCAATCCTGTTGAGTATGTATTAGCTGCATTGACTAGCTGTACTTCCGTTATGATTGCTTTAATTTCTAAAGAAAAGAAGTTTTCTTTTCAAGGGGTAGATTTTAAAAATAATGGAACACTTGATTTACAGGGACTAATGGGAGTTGAAGGGGTTTCACCACATTTTCAAAGTGTGAGTTTTGACGTTATCCTTGAAACTCAAGAAAATGATTCTCGGGTTGAGGAATTAAAAGAAGAAGTAGAAAAAAGATGCCCAGTTTATAACTTATTAAAAGACGCGGGTGTTGAAATAGAATCCAATTGGTATAAAAAATAGTAAACTAGCTTTCCGTAATCTTATGGGTACCTTTAAAGTAAAGGTATCCTTTTTTGGTGTTTCGAGACCATTGGGACGGTTCTGATGGCTTTAGGAGATACCTAGAGACATAATAGTTGAACCATTAGAACCGTCCCCGTGGTTCGATGGTGGTAAGTTTTAAAGAGAGATTTCTAGTAAGTTAGAAACCTCCCTTTTTCAATGTAGGTTTATCTGTTAATTCATTGCATTATCCTAAATGCCGATTCAATAAAAGTGTAGCGATTGTATCCCAGTTGGGATAATGCTAGTTATGTATTTAGTAGTGTATTGGTAGAAAGAAATAGGAAAACGAAACGTATCTACATAGGTATAGACTTTTCTATATTGAGTTGGCGAGTAATGTCACTACTGTACTAAGAACGATTGTGCCAATCATAATTGCGACATACATTAGGTTCTTCTTAATTTTCTTCTTTCTCATTGCCTCTTCAGGTGTAGTCCAAATACTTTTTGACATCAAAAATTCCCCTTTTTCATTTGATGGTAGCTGGCTGGCTGGTCCCAAGACGGAAGCCCCTATAGCTTTGCGTCCTCACCTTTCAGTGAGTTTGCCCTTAAATATAAATACTTTATATTATAAACATAACAGTAGTGGGAAATCACTATATTTCGACAAAATTCGTGCTTTTGGTTCATACAGGTTTAGCTCATGCGGTATATTCGATGGATGAATTCTTAGATAAAGATGATTGTTTAGGACGAGAGTATCCTGGAGCTTCCGATGAGGCGGATCACCCAATCGTGCACCTTTAACAGAACCAAAAATTCCGTTTGTTGATGTGAACACATCAGAAGCAATTATTTCTTCCATCGCTGCCTTCGGATTTTCTACCGATATTAGGGCCAGCTTTTCCATTGCTTCACTACAGACACAGACACTTTCTCCTTTTCAACTAATTCCTTCTTCAATAATGATTAATAAATGTAGCCATGATCCATTTCGTTTCTTTTTCCGTTAATTTGTCACAACATGAAAAATTCCTCTTCTATTTTTGATGTTTAATAAGAGTGGGCTCCGAAATCAAACTGGTGGCAAAATTGAATCCAGGTATCACTCAAGGGCACAGTTCTGATTAAAAGAGAGATGGACACCTACTTAGTAAAGACACAATGTGTATAAATGAAATTAAAATACAAATATGTATGCTGTGAATTATTTTAAGATTTAGGAGATATCTTCCCATGTTTGAACCATAAGAACCGTCCCTATGGCTTCCCCAAGCTCCAATTGCTTGGCTACAATTTTTACACTTTCTCCGGCTTGAACTCTATTAATAGCATCTAGTTTTAGTTCGAAAGAATATGATTTGTTTTTTCTATTAGTAGACACGATAATCGCTCTTTTTTATGCCAATTATGGTCATAGATTTCCGGAATTATTCGTGTCTACTATCATGGGCGTAATCCACTAGTTACTTCCCGAATTTATAACACAAGCACCATTGGAGGAAACTAAATTGCAGATAGGAGAACCAAATTGTCAGATAGAAAAAATCGCGGTGAGGATTTTGGATGAAAAAGTTAGTTCCATAGCTTAAAAATGTATAATTTAAATAATATAATTAATTCAGAAAATTTTAAATAAACATATTGCTCAGCGAAAAACTCTATGATATATTTATGGTGCATTATAAAAAACTTGGTTCAACATATTGGACCGAATTTTTTTAACCACTATAAAAAACCCGGTTTACTAGAGTGAACCGATTATATTTTTACTTAATATACTAAACTTAGTTCACTATATTAAATCGAGGGGTTATGATGACATGGAAAAGAAGTACTGGGCTCCCGCAATTGAACGAGCTGACAAAATTATTGATATTATTGCTCATCATCCCGCGAAGTTTCGATTAATTGATCTTTCGCATGAATTAAGCATTAATAAAAGCTCCCTGTTTAATCTGCTGAATACGTTAGAGGTATTAAATTGGGTGAAGAAGGAGAAAGACGGCACTTATTCCCTCGGGATAAAATTAGGGACACTTACTCCCTATTACTTTAAGCAATTTGATATTATTAACACCTTTAACTTGGCAGCACTTTCCACTATTGAAAAGCTCAATGAAACGCTTCAACTATCCATCCTGGATGGTTCAGAAATTGTGTATTTAAGTAAAAAGGAAAGCACGTCACCAATAAGGGTAGCCACCGATCCAGGAATGAGGTTTCCAGCACATGCCACGGCAATGGGGAAGGTGCAGCTTTCGCAGTTTACTTACGATGAACTAACTGCTTTGTTTCCTAAGAATTCCTTGAAGCCAAAAACGAAATATACGGTTAGCGATATCGAAGAACTTTGGAAGCAGATTTTAAGCATTAAAGAAAATGGCTTTATAGCAGAGTACCAGGAAGCGGTAGAGGACTTTAACTGTATTGCAGCTCCGATTATCAATCATGAAAATATGATTATTGCCGCAGTCAGCGCCACGATTCTCACTTCAAAGTGGGAGGAAAAAAAGGACATGGCTCAGGCTGAAATCTTGGACTTGGCTAAAAGAATTTCCTCGATGGCTGGTTTTACAGCTCCAATAAATAGTTGAAAGAAGGGATCCAAATGAGACTAAAAAACAAGGTGGTTTTAATTACCGGTGCCGGCTCTGGAATTGGCAAATCAACCTCGCTGTTATTTGCTAGCGAGGGTGCCTATGTCATCGTTAATGATTTAAACTTTGAGGCTGGTAATCAGACCTTAAATGAGATTCTCGAAAAGGGAGGGGAAGGAACATTTATCCAGGCAGATGTCACGAATGCGCAAGAAGTAGAACAAATGATGAGCCAGGCAATAAAAGACAAAGGCAGGATTGATGTTCTCTTCAATAACGCAGGCATTTCCGGGGTTGGGTCTGTACACGAAACGAGTGAAGACTTGTGGGACAAGGTGGTAAACGTCAATATTAAAGGCGTCTTCTTGCCTTGTAAGTATGTACTTCCATACATGATGGCGCAAAAGGGAGGCAGCATTATTAATATGTCTTCCTGCATCGCAGAAATTGGTCTTGCTCGTCGCGCATCATACTCAGCAACAAAAGGAGCCATCCTTTCCTTAACAAAATCAATGCAAGTTGATTATGCCCCATACAACATCAGAGTTAACGCACTTTTACCGGGGACCATCCTCACTCCATTTGTAGATCAATACTTAAGAAACTCCTATGAAGATTATGAAGAAGGACTAAACAGCATTCGGAATCGACAGCTTAGTGGTGACCTAGGACGTCCTGAGGATGTGGCAAAAGCAGCTCTTTTCCTAGCCTCGGATGAATCCAATTTTATGATGGGTTCCCCGCTTTATATTGATGGCGGCGTGACATTTGGAAAAATGGCTTAAAAACGTAAAATGAAAGGGGCTTAAATGATGAAACTTGTAAACTTTAAAGGGAAGTCCGAGGACAAATTCAAATTTGGTGTAAAAACAGAGGCGGGAATCTTGGACATTGAAAGGGCAATAGAAGCAACGGATGAGCCTTCTACCTTGCCACTTTCATTCGAAGCGTGGCTCCAGGCAGACGAAGTCTCGAAGGAGTTTTTCGAATCTTTTGTAAATGGAATCCGAAACAACAGCAGCCTGCATATTCAAGAGAATGAAATTGAATATGGTCCATGTGTACCGAAAAGTGCAAAGATCATTTGTGTGGGCTTAAATTATCAAAAGCATGCGAAGGAATCCAATATGGAGGCGCCAAAAACACCAGTACTTTTTAATAAATATAGCAATTCTCTTGCAGCTCATAGGGAGGATGTGGAACTGCCAGCGGATTCCAAGCAAATCGATTTTGAAGCAGAGCTCGGGATTGTGATTGGGAAAGAGGCGAAAGCCATTTCAAAAGAAGAGGCCTTGGATTATGTAGCAGGATATTGCAATGTCAATGATTTATCTGCGAGGGACCTTCAATTCCGCACGAATCAATGGCTGCTAGGAAAAGCCCTTGATGGCTTTTGTCCAGTCGGACCCTATCTTGTGACGGCAGATGAAATAGGCAACCCGAACAATCTCAAGATTGAAACGATTGTAAACGGAAAAGTTAGACAGTCCTCCAATACTTCCGACATGATTTTTTCCTGCGATGAAATTATCAGCTATATCTCTCACTATATTACGTTGGAGCCGGGCGATCTGATTTTAACAGGAACACCTGAAGGAGTCATCTTTGGTCTACCAGAGAACGAGCAGGATTGGCTGACCGATGGGGACGAAGTAACGATTCAAATTGAAAAGCTTGGAGTCTTAACGAATCAGTTAACAGCTGCAAAAAACAGTAGAGCAAAAATTTCCGCAGTCAGTCAGAACACTTAATTTTTTTAAAGAAACTTATGAAAAGGGTTACAAAAATAATATATTGGGGGGAAAAACGTGAAAAACAAAGGGCCTGCACTATTTTTAGCATTATGTTTGTGTATTTCTATGATTCTAGTTGGATGTGGTAAATCGGAAGGTGCTTCAGGGAAGAAAGATGTTTACACCATTAAAATTGGTTATGAAAATCAGCCAGGTGAACCGGTAGATTTAGCGGTACAGGAGTGGAAAAAGCTAGCTGAAGAAAAAAGTAAAGGAAAAATTAAAATTGAGCTTTATCCAAGTTCACAGCTTGGTTCTAAGCAGGATGCCATTGAACAGATGAAAACAGGTGCCAATATTATTCATATTGCGGATGCCAGCTTTTTAATGGATTATGTTCCAGACATTGGAATCCTCTCTGCCCCCTATTTATCTGAGAACTATGAGGACTTGTTTAAAGTAACAGACAGCGACTGGTTTAAAGGGTTAGAAAAAGACTTGCAAAGTCAAGGTCTGCATATCGTTTCAACCAAGTGGATTTATGGCGACCGTCACTTAATTACGACAAAAGAAGTAAAGGAACCAAAGGATTTAAAAGGGCTTAAAGTTCGTGTCCCAAGTAACCCGTTATCAATAAAAATCATGGAGAAAATGGGAGCAACGGCTACACCGCTGCCGCTTGGTGAAGTATATCCATCGATTGCACAAGGTGTCATTGACGGGATGGAAAACCCGCTTCCTGTTATTCAAGGATCAAAGGTTTATGAGAAAGCTAAATTCTTATCTGTAACGGGTCACACCAATATGATTATTCAGTGGATTGCTGGTCAGTCTTATATGGAAAGCCTCCCGGAAGATATCGTGAAAGTGTTAAAGGAAACTGGTGATGAGGCCGGTGAGTTTATGGAAAAGAAAGTAAATGAGTCAGAAGAATCTGTACTGAAGGAATTAAAGAGTGCTGGGGTAACGGTAGTCGAACCTGACAAAAAAGCGTTTAAAGAAGCTACGAAGTCCGTTTATAAAGAAATGGACGATTGGAGCCCAGGCTTGTACGACAAGGTTCAAAAGATTTTGGAGCAGTAAGGATAGATTGGGGATGAGAAGGGGAGATTTCTCATCCCAACTAAAAAGGGGGGAATGATTCGATGTTAAAGCAGTTGGGACGCTTGATAGCCAATCTTGATAACATATTCGCTTCTATTTCGCTTGTATTAATCATTAGCGTATCGGTTATCGGGGTATTTATGAGATTCGTATTAGGAGAGCCTCTAACTTGGACAGAAGAAATGACCTTAGCGTTATTCGTATGGTTCACTTTTCTTGGAGCAAGCGTCGTTGAAAAGGAAAACGGACATGTTGGTATTGAATATTTTGTAGAAAAGCTAAATCCCTCTTTCAAAAAGTTTGCCTTATTAGGAAAAGAATTGATTGTTGGCTTTATCAATATTTTTGTTTTTGTTTATTTAGGAAGTCAATTAACCGCACAAGCGGCATCACGTCTGACACCGGTTCTAAGGGTTAGTTACATATATATTGATGTTGCAGTGGTCTTAAGCGGAATTTTTGCTGCCGCTCATATTATTTTACGAATCCGCAAAAGCCTGAAAAAAACGCAAGCTCTTAGTACAGTCCATAAAATAGAAGATTACCAAACTACAACACAGGAGGAGGCGAAAATATGACAGTAGCCGTTGCTTCGGTATCCTTAATAGTATTGTTTTTAATCGGTATTCCCGTAGCCTTTGCGATTATTGGAAGCAGCTTAATTTATTTCTTACTTTCCATGCAGGTAGAACCAATGCTGCTCGTGCAGCGAATGATTGCGGGTATTGAATCCGTTCCCCTGCTCGCAATCCCCTTTTTCGTGGTCGCTGGTGTGTTAATGAACTATACAGGGATTACCCGCAGAATTGCCGACTTCGCTGAAGCAATGACCGGACATCTGCCTGGTGGATTGGCTCAAGTAAGTATTGTCCTGAGTACCATCATGGGCGGTTTGTCAGGATCTGGTTTGGCAGATGCGGCGATGCAGGCAAAAATGATGCATCCGCAGATGGTGAAGAAGGGGTATGCCCCAGGTTTCTCGGCCTCTGTTATCGGAGCATCGTCTCTTATCACACCACTAATTCCGCCGGGTATCGGAATGATTTTATATGGGTATATCGGTAATGTTTCCATCGGGAAGCTTTTCATGGCGGGAGTTATACCAGGCTTGATGACATGCTTTTTAATGATGATTGCCGTTCATTTCGTAGCGAAAAAAAGAGGCTATCTTCCATCAAGAGAAAAAATGGCTCGTCCTAAAGAAGTGTTTACCGCATCAAAGAATGCCATTCTTGCCCTATTATTGCCGGTTATCATCATCGGGGGAATTCGAATCGGTGTTTTTACCCCTACTGAAGCGGGAGCCGTTGCGATTGTTTATGCCTTATTAATCGGATTTTTGTTCTATCGTGAAATGAAGCTGTCTCACTTAAAAGAGGCACTTAAAGAATCTGTTTCAACATCTGCATCCATCTTAGTCATCATCGCAGCTGGCTCGGCGTTCGGCTGGATCTTAACCTGGGAGCGAATCCCGCATGTAGCCACTCAATATGTAACTGACCTAGTAAGTACACCTATTGCTTTCCTATTAATCTTAAATCTTTTCTTATTAATTCTAGGAATGTTTATTGAAGGAAATGTGGCCATCGTCATTTTAACTCCTTTGCTTATCCCGATGGGTCAGGCCTACGGCATCGATCCCGTACACTTAGGAATGGTTTTCCTATTTAATATTGGAATCGGGACCATCACACCTCCATTAGGGACTGCTATTTTTACCGTTTGTTCTACAGCTAATGTGAAAATTGAGGAGTTTTTAAAAGAAGTTCTTCCGTTTTATGTTGTTCTAATAATTGCTTTATTGCTGATTACATTTATACCAGCTATTTCCTTATGGTTACCAGGTATGATGTTGTAGGAATTACCCCTCAGCAAAAATGAATAGAAAAGGAGAATCATGATGCGGGTTATTCGATATCAAGATGATAATGGTTCATCTGTTTTAGCTGCACTAACCGATCAATCAGAGGTATATAACCTCCTATATAAGGACTTTTTGGAATTAGTAGATTATGCTGAGAATACAAATCAAAGTCCTTCCTCGCTTATTAAAGAAGTGATTAAAAATCAGCTGCCCGAAAAGGTAAAGCTCGAGGAACTTTCCTTGCTTGCGCCAATTGAAGCACCCGAGGTATGGGCTGCTGGGGTAACGTATGAAAAGAGTAAAGAAGCACGAAATTATGAAGCAACCGGCGGAAAATTAGATGCCGCCACCTTCTATGACAAGGTGTACGATGCGGAGCGCCCAGAGCTTTTTCTAAAATCTACTGCTGCTAGATTAGTAGGTCCGAACTCGGATGTATTTATTCGAAGTGATTCGAATTGGCAGATTCCTGAACCGGAACTGGGACTTGTCATCAATCGTAAGGGAGAAATTTTGGCCTACACGATTGGAAATGATATGAGCTCTAGGGATATTGAGGGGGAGAATCCACTCTATCTTCCGCAGGCGAAGGTTTGGAAGAATTCCTGCTCGATCGGGCCGGCCATGCTTCTGACGGAAGCGGTTGAAAATCCTTATAATCTTGATATCATTTGTCGGATTTATCGGAATGGAGAACAGGTCGTAGAAGGGTTTGCCAACACGAAGCAATTAAAAAGGAAATACGAGGAATTAATTTCGTTCCTTTTAAGAGATAATGTTGTTTTTGATGGGACTGTCCTGTTAACGGGAACCTGTATTGTGCCACCGAATGAATTTACGCTCCTGGATGGCGATTTCATTGAAATTGAAATTCCGGAAATCGGTGTATTAAGCAATCCGGTGAAAGCATCGGTGAAAACTTTAGCGGAGGAGACTTTGCCAAATGGATCAACACTATAAAGCAGTCATGATTAATCCGAACGATAATGTCGCAACAGCCCTTGAATTTATTCCTGCGAATGCCGTTATCACGCTTGGGTCCCAGGATAAAAAAGTATCGGTCAAGCTGCTAAAGGATATCGAGTTTGGCCATAAATTTGCGTTAACTTTGATTACAAAGGAGACGTATATTTTAAAATACGGTGAAGTGATTGGAAGAGCTGTAAAGGATATTGAACCAGGAGAGCATGTTCATATTCATAATATCGAAGGTGTGAGAGGAAGAGGTGATCAGGTTGGAACTGAGCAGCAATCAATTTTGGGGATATAGAAGAGCGGATGGAAGAGTAGGCGTTCGTAATCATGTGTTAATTTTACCAACAATCACATGTGCGACCCAAGTAGCGAGACAAATTACGGAGTTGGTCCATGGAACGGTATCGTTTATTCATCAGCATGGATGTGCTCAAGTCGGAATTGACTATGAGCAAACCTTCCGTACCTATGTAGGAATGGGGGCCAATCCAAATGTATATGGAGTCGTGGTTTTAGGATTAGGCTGTGAAACCCACCAAGCCAGAAGTGTAGCGGGCGAACTGAAAAAATACAATAAACCGGTAGAAGTTGTATCGATTCAGGATGAGGGCGGCACCTTATCGGCGATTGCGGAAGGAGCAAGAATCGCTGCAAAAATGGTCCAAGAGGCCTCCGCTCAAACAAGAGAGATTTGTGACATAAGTGAATTAATTATTGGGACAGAATGCGGCGGCTCTGATGCCTGCTCAGGTTTATCTGCCAACCCTGCGGTCGGATATGTCAGTGATATGATTATTGATCGCGGCGGGACTGCTATTTTAGCAGAAACAACGGAGTTAATCGGCGCCGAGCACTTACTCGCTGAACGGGCTGTCGATGATAAGATTGCTGAAAAAGCTTATCAAATCATTAAGGCAATGGAAAACCGTTCACTAAAAATGGGCGTCGACATCCGTACCGGAAACCCTAGCCCAGGAAACAAAAAGGGCGGGCTCAGCACCCTTGAGGAAAAATCATTGGGGGCTGCCGCTAAAGCGGGAACGAGACCGCTGCAGGAGATTATTGATTATGCCGAGGAGCCGACGAAAAAAGGTCTTGTTTGGATGGATACACCTGGACATGACATTGAACAGTTAACGGGAATGGTCGCCGGCGGTGCGCAGGTTGTCCTATTCACGACTGGAAGGGGAACACCGACAGGATCGCCGATTGCCCCTGCCATTAAAATATCAACGAATAGCGGCATTTTTGAAAGAATGTCAGAAAATATTGATTTAAATGCCGGGACTATTATTGAAGGGAACGAATCGATTGATTCAGTAGGTCATCGAATTTTTGATGAAATCGTGAAGGTTTCTTCTGGAAAATTAACAAAGGCTGAAATATTAAAACAGCACGATTTTGGGATTTGGAGAATTGGTCCTACTTTTTAATAGGGAAGGAGATTGTTGGTCGTATGCAAACGATTCATAAGGAAAAAACTTATAAAAATTTCATTGATAACGAGTGGGTTGAATCTTCTGCGCAGGAAGTAATCGAGAGTATTAACCCGGCAAACAAAGAAGAGATTGTCGGATATGTGCAAAAGTCAACGTTGGAGGATTTGAACAAAGCCGTTGAAGCGGCTCATCGTGCGAAAAAGGCTTGGCACAAGCTTGGCCAGGCAGCAAGAGGACAGCTTCTGTTCAAGGCAGCCAATATCCTTGAAGAAAATCTCGATGATATTGCTGAAACCATGACAAGAGAAATGGGTAAAACCCTTCCGGAAGCGAAAGGTGAAACTGCCAGAGGGGTCGCGATTCTTCGCTATTATGCAGGAGAAGGCCTGCGTAAAGATGGGGATGTGATTCCGTCTACTGATAAGGATGCATTAATGTTTACTAAACGGGTCCCTCTAGGGGTTGTTGGAGTCATTACTCCGTGGAATTTCCCAGTCGCCATTCCCATTTGGAAAATTGCCCCTGCCCTTGTTTATGGAAACACTATAGTGCTGAAGCCAGCTACAGAAGCCGCAGTGACAGCAGCTAAGGTTGTCGATTGCTTTGTAAAGGCCGGCTTCCCTGAAGGTGTTTTGAATTTTATCACCGGATCAGGCTCTATCATCGGACAGGGATTAATTGATCATCCATTATTAAATGCTATTACCTTCACAGGCTCTGAAGGTGTTGGTAAAACTGTAGCACAATCAGCGGCAAACCGCGGCATCAAGTTCCAATTGGAAATGGGCGGCAAGAATCCTGTAATTGTTGCGGCGGATGCCAATCTTGACCAGGCCGTTGAAGCGGTTATCAGCGGGGCCTTCCGTTCCACAGGACAAAAATGTACAGCCTCAAGCCGGGTGATTGTAGAAGAAGCGGTCTATGAAGAATTTAAGGAGAAATTGGTCGCTCAAACGAAAAAAATCACCGTGGGCAATGGTATGGCGGATGGTGTCTGGATGGGCCCATGCGCTAGTGAAAGCCAGTTTCAGACAGTGATTGACTATATTGAAAAAGGAAAAGAGGAAGGAGCTTCCTTAGTCTTAGGCGGCGTTGTCTTGGATGAAGGGGAGTTGAAAAATGGGTTTTACATTACTCCGGCTATCTTTGAAAATGTGAATCCACAAATGGCGATCGCTCAAGAGGAAATTTTTGGTCCTGTTATTGCTTTAATTAAAGCGGGTTCAATAGAAGAAGCTATTGAGATTGCCAATGATACAAAATACGGATTAAGTGCTTCTATTTTCACAACCAACATTAATTCTTTATTAAGTTTTGTGGATGACATGGAAGCGGGTCTTGTAAGAATTAATGCAGAAAGTGCTGGCGTTGAGCTTCAGGCACCATTTGGCGGAATGAAAGCATCCAGCACAGGATCTAGGGAGCAGGGAGAAGCAGCGAAGGAGTTTTTTACGGCTATTAAGACGGTGTTTGTGAAGGGGAGTTTGGTATAGCGGTGCCTGGTAACTCCTCGAATATTGTCGAAAATTGATAGGTTGTTAGAAAACTAAAGAGTGATAGATAGAGTTGCAGCTGAATATTGTTGGGGTGGTGGTTCTCATAAATAAACTACTTTGACAACCATCACCCTGACGGTAAAGGCTGCAAGGAGAAGTGTTAGCGCACTTCTCCTTTTTATTATAAGTCTACTATTTAGTCTAGCATCAAGAATGGGTTTATTTCATAATAGACTACTGATTTTGATCATATACATTTACATATACATAGCTCTCCCGCTCATGGAGAGAGCTTATTTTTTAATTTATCATCTATCAACCAGAGTTAAAAAACAATCATGAAACCTGAAGAAGTATGAATCAAGTAAAAGATTATCGTTAAGGGAGCGAGAAAAATGAAAGTCACCCTTTTTGCTACTTGCTTAGTAGATATGTTTCAAGGTGATGTAGGCAAAGCAACAGTGGAAGTACTTGAAAGACTCGGATGTGAAATTGATTTTCCAGAATCACAAATTTGCTGCGGGCAGCCTTCCTATAACAGTGGGTACGTAAAAGAATCAAAGGAAGCAATGAAAAGTATGATTACTACCTTTGAATATGCGGAATATGTCGTTTCTCCAGCTGGCTCCTGTGCCTATATGTTTAAAGAATACCCGCACATCTTTAAGGGGGATCCTGTTTGGGAGCCAAAAGCGCAAGCCCTGGCGGATAAAACCTATGAATTTACGGAATTTATCGTCGATGTGTTAAAAGTACAAGATGTGGGTGCAAAATTAGAAGGTAAAGCAACCTTCCACACCTCATGTCATATGACAAGATTACTCGGAGTCAAACAAGCACCGATGCGCCTTTTAAGTCATGTAAAAGGGTTAAAATTCACCGAGCTACCAGGTAAAGAGAGATGCTGCGGATTCGGAGGCACCTTCTCCGTTAAAATGGGGAATATCTCAGAGCAAATGGTTGAAGAAAAGGTTTGTACAGTTGAAGAGACCGGGGCAGATATATTAATTGGGGCAGATGCTGGATGCTTAATGAATATAGGCGGCCGTATTGCCCGAAAAGGCATGCCAGTTAAAGTCATGCATATTGCAGAGGTCCTTAATAGCCGATAAATAGATTACACGATTAAAAGGGGGGATGACTAATGTCGATGAAAATAAGCGAAGACAAGTTTACTGACCGCGTTGATAAAGGACTGCACGATTCCTTCATGCGTGGAGCTGTTTCGAGTGCCCAAGGACGATTTCAATCACGTCGTTTGGGGGCTGCAGAAGAGTTAGGGAACTGGGAGGATTGGCGCTTGCACGGGGAAGAAATCCGCCAGCATGTACTAGAAAACCTAGACTATTATTTATATCAGCTAAGTGAGAATGTCTCCAAACGAGGAGGACATGTCTTCTTTGCGCAAACGGCTGAAGAGGCAACGGAGTATATTAAGAATGTCGCGGAACACAAAGGCGCTAAAAAGATCGTAAAGTCAAAGTCGATGGTGACGGAAGAGATCCATTTAAATGCAGGTCTTGAGCAATTAGGTTGTGAGGTGATTGAAACAGACCTAGGGGAATACATTTTGCAAGAGGATGACCATGAGCCTCCTTCTCACATTGTTGTTCCTGCGCTGCATAAAAATAAGGAGCAAATCCGTGATGTTTTTAAAGAGAAGCATGGATATCAACATTCAGAAAAACCAGAAGAGCTCGCTTTACATGCGCGTGAAAAATTGCGGCAAGAATATTTGACAGCAGATATCGGAATCACAGGATGTAACTTTGCCATTGCTGAAACCGGCTCAATTACCCTCGTGACAAATGAAGGAAATGCCGATTTAGTATGCGCTTTACCGAAAACACAAATAACAGTAATGGGAATGGAAAGACTTGTTCCAACCTTTGAGGAAATGGAAGTCCTTGTTAGTTTATTAACAAGAAGTGCCGTAGGGCAAAAACTGACAAGCTATATCACCACATTAACTGGTCCGAAAGAGGAAGGCGATATCGACGGTCCAGAAGAGTTTCATCTTGTTATTGTCGATAACGGCAGATCAGACATTCTTGGCGGAGAATTCCAATCCATTCTCCAATGTATCCGATGTGCAGCCTGTGTTAATGCTTGTCCTGTTTATCGGCATGTCGGTGGTCATTCATACGGCTCCATCTATTCTGGTCCTGTCGGTGCGGTGCTCTCACCATTACTAGGAGGATATGATGATTATAAAGAGTTACCATTTGCCTCCACTTTATGCGGGGCATGTACAGAGGCATGTCCGGTGAAGATTCCGCTGCATCAGCTTCTTCATAAGCATCGCCAAGTCATCGTGGAAAAAGAAGGACGAGCTCCGATATCTGAAAAGCTATTAATGAAAGCATTCGGTTTTGGTGCATCATCCCCTGCACTTTATAAAATCGGTTCAAAACTGGCAGCGCCGGTTATGTCACCATTAACAAAGGATGAAAAAATTACAAAAGGACCAGGACCTTTAAAGGCATGGACAGAATCTAGAGATTTCCCTGCACCAAATAAAGAAAGATTCCGTGATTGGTTTAAAAATCGTCCACAAGGAGGGAATCCATCATGACCGGTATTATACAGAATCGAAATGCCTTTCTGGGAAAAATATCCAGTCAGCTAGGCCGTGAACAAAAAACGAAAATAGAAAGACCGGTCTGGAAATTCCATCCCCAAGATGAAGTTCTAAAAGGCACCACACAAGATGAGCTTGTGGACGTATTACGGGAACAATGTAAAAATATTCATACAAATTTTGTCATGACCTCAACTGCGAAGCTATCTGACTCATTAAATGAAGTGGTAAACCACTATGGCGGAGGCCCAATTGTCACATGGAAAGATGAGCGCTTTTCTCAATTTGGCCTTGGAAAATTAATGAAGGAAGAATGGCCTCAAGAGGGGATTGATCTTCATATTTGGAATCATACAAAAGGCAAAGAAAATATCGTGAAGGCCGAGGCTGCAAATGTCGGAATTACGATCAGTGATGTAACACTGGCAGAATCAGGTACAGCGGTTCTCTTTAGCAGCAAGGATAAAGGGAGAACAGTCAGTTTTTTACCGGCAACTTCCATCATTATTATCCCAAAAAGCAGTATCGTTCCCCGCATGACACAAGCGGCCCGTATCATAAATGAAAAAGTAAAAAACGGCGAACAAATCGCCTCCTGCATTAACTTCATCACAGGACCAAGCAACTCAGCAGACATCGAAATGATCCTAGTCGTGGGCGTTCATGGACCCATTAAAACAACCTACATTGTAGTGGATGATATATAATATAATCCCTTAGCATTTCTTTAGGGAAATGAGGTTTAGTCATTTCTGTGACCAGGGGTGACCAGGGGGACGGTTCTGATGGTCTTTTAATGCATAAGGGAATGGTAATCTAGGGACCATGAGAACCGTCCCTGCGGCACAGAAATGGATGTTGTTGCTGAAGGTGCAGAAACAGTAGAACGACTAGAAATATTTTGATAAATTGTTTAAAGTCGTTTGGTTTGGAATTATTCTAATTTTGGTGTATTATATAAATATAGAAAATTCAGAAAACAGCAAAGGGAGTCATACAAAAGTGCGTAAAGAAATTAAATCCATGAAGAATCTTATTGAAGAAAATAAAAAGGAGCTTTTAAACGATAAAAAGGCTATGGAGAAGATAGAAAAACGGATAGAAGAGCGGCATGAAGTAAAAAGGCTGGCTTAACCTTAACGGGTTCCAATATGAAGTGAGGGTGAAATCACAATGATTTCACCCTCACTTTTATTCCGGGGGTCCGTGGGGAAGGTTCTGCGGATTTTTTATGATAATATAAGAAAATAGAGAAGAACATTTTCCTATTATAAACGAGGTTTGGGGAGACAAATTTCTTAGCCATGAGAACCGTCCCCGTGGCTCACCCGTGGCTCAAACCTCTTAGAAA
The DNA here is from genome assembly GCF_057221695.1 of Neobacillus sp. plas4. Taxonomy (NCBI): domain Bacteria; kingdom Bacillati; phylum Bacillota; class Bacilli; order Caryophanales; family Bacillaceae; genus Neobacillus; species Neobacillus sp. plas4. The sequence continues at coordinate 5,717,865 of NZ_CM170152.1, read as the reverse complement.
GATAGCTATAAACGTTTTCGCTTCATCATTTGAAGGATCGTTGTCGCCAAATGAAAGCCAGTCATAAAGAGTACCGCGCATACATCTTGAAATGAAAAAACTGGTTTTACTAATATCTGTTGATTTTGGTAGTTCTCCATTTTTAATGGCTTCATGCACAAACCTATTTAAAATTTTATATAAGCTTCTCTCCGAGTTGGCGAAAAAGTTTGCTTCATTTCTGATTAAGCCGCTCGTATAAACACTCCTCATCAAATCTTCTCCCAGTTCATTTTTTAAGTAGGTCAATTGTGCGTCGAAAAGGGAAATCACTTTGTCTTCAAAATGCATATGACTTGGTAAGGAGTGAGCAAAATTTTCATAAAATGAATCTATTTCTCTAAACTTTTCTAAAAAAATATCGTATTTTGATGAGAAATGCCCATAGAATGCCCCTTTTGAGCTTTTGCTTTTTTGAACAATTTCATCTACGCTTACTTGATTAAACCCTTTTTTTTCAAAAAGTTTTAAAGCTGTCTGATAGATTCTCTGTCTTGTTTCTTCTGCTTGCTGCTCCCTCGTTTTCCTTTCCATGATCGAACACCTACTCGTCCTTTAATTGATTCCTATTTTAACATAATTACTGAAGTTATAATCTTATGATTTATAAAAATAATCAGAAAATTATATTGACAGTTAAAGTGTAAGTATATTATCTTATAGACTATAGTCTATGAAATGTAAACGCTAACAAAGGAGAGGTGTAAGTGGATATAATCGGAAAAAGAACATTACGTTCACTATTAGCGGATAAGGTCAAGCAGCATGAGGAGAAGGTATTTATTCATTTTGAAGATGCAAATGAACAACGTTATAAAAAAACGTATAAAGAATTCCAAGAAGAAGTGAACAAATTAAGTAATGCTTTCTTGAAGTTAGGTCTAAAAAAAGGGGATCATGTTGTTTTACATTTACCAAATAATATGGAATTTTTTACAACGTGGTTTGCACTGGCGAATATTGGAGCCATCATGGTCCCAACCAATATTTTATCAACAGCTGATGAGATGAAATACATTATTAATCATTCTGAGGCTATTGTATTGATGACTGAAGCTGAGTATTTAGATAAGTTTGATGGGATACGCAAGGAATTGCCAACGATTCAACATACCATCATTACTCGCTGTGACCAAGCGGTTGAAGGGGTTATTAACTTTAATGATTTAATAGAAAACTCATCTGATGGTACAGAAGCTTTCCCGGAGATACTTTCTGAGGATGTTGTAGCTATGCTTTATACATCAGGGACAACTTCCAAACCAAAAGGCGTACAGGTGACGAATGGAAATTATATTTATACCGGTGAATTAATGTCAAAATCGATCAATTTAACTGAGAACGATCGGCCGTTCATCGTTTTACCTTTATTTCATGGCAATGCACAGTATTACTCAACCATGTCTGCACTTGTAGTAGGGGCTAGTATTGCGTTAACAGAGAAATTTAGTGCATCGCGTTATTTTAAACAAGCAAAGGCCCTTGGTGGTACGATTGGTTCACTATTTGCAGCTCCGATTCGAATGATACTGGCAAAGGAATATGATGAGAATGACCGGGATAACCCGATCCGTTTAATCACTTTCGCACAGTCAGTAGCGGAACATCAATTAACTGAATTTGAAGGAAAATTCAATCTTAAACTGCTGCAAATGTATGGGATGACTGAGACCATTGGTGTTCCATTAATCAATCCAATCAATGACATTCGAAAAAATATGAGCATTGGAAAGCCAAGCATTGGCTGTGAAGTAAAATTACTTGATGAAAACGGATATGAAGTGGCTGATGGAGAAGTCGGCCAAATTGCTGTCAAAGGTGTTCGCGGCAGAACATTGATGAAGGGATATTTTAAAAATGACGAAGCAACAAGACAAACATTCAAAGGCGATTGGCTTTTAACAGGGGACAATGCTTATGTCGGAGAAGATGGCTATTTTTACTTTGTTGATCGGATGAAGGATATGATTAAGCGTTCAGGTGAAAATGTAGCGGCGAATGAAGTGGAAAGCGTGTTAGTCGAGCATGAAGCTGTCTACGAAGCTGCTGTTATTGGTATACCGGATGAGATGCGAGATGAGGCCATCAAAGCATATGTCATAGTAAATAAAGGTAGTGCAGTGTCTGAAGCAGAGCTCATTGAACATTGCCAACAAAGATTAGCAAAGTTTAAAGTTCCAGAGTTTATTGAATTTGTAGAAGATTTCCCTCGTACACCTGTTGGGAAAATCCAGAAACATATTCTGCGTAAATTACTGACCATATAAGAGGATAGAGAAAACCGAGAAGTTCGAGACGGTTTAGCTTTAAGAAATTCGATGTGTTAGTTTTACCATACTTTTTAAACATCTTCTATAAGAAGGAAGGCGAATCTATGAAAAATGTCAAAGTATTATTAGCTAGTTTAGCAGGATCCATCATTGAATGGTATGACTTCTATCTTTACGGAACAGCAACAGGAATTGTATTTGCTACTTTATTCTTCCCATCAGAAAATCCGACAATTTCTGTTTTGATTGCCTTTGCTACTTTTGGAGCAGGTTATGCTGCACGACCTCTTGGAAGTATCATTTTTGGGCATATGGGAGACCGCATTGGAAGGAAGGCATCCCTCATGCTGACACTGATCGGGATGGGGGGAAGTTCGTTTATGATTGGACTGCTTCCGACCTATGCGCAAGTTGGTTTAGTGGCGCCAATCGCGCTTGTCGTTTTACGTTTACTACAAGGAATTGCTCTTGGTGGTGAATGGGGTGGAGCTGTTTTACTTGCAACAGAATCTGCAACAAAAGGTGTGCGTGGTTTCTTTGGTTCGATTCCACAATTAGGCGTACCGATTGGATTAGTTCTCGGAACATTTAGTTTTACGTTAATCAGTTCATTAACGACAGAAGCACAATTTATGGCCTGGGGCTGGAGGATCCCATTCCTTTTTAGTGCAGTATTAGTACTTTTAGCGATTTGGATTCGCAGCAGTATTGAAGAGACTCCTGAATTTAAAAGGAAAAAGGAACAAGGAGAGATTGCAAAGGTACCGATTATTGATGCCTTTAAATACCACAAAAAGGATATTTTTCGCTTGATTGGTTTAAAACTGGGAGACGGTTTTTTCAATGTATTCCTTATGTCCTTTATCTTGTTTTATGCAACGACGTTTCTAGGTCATAGTCGTGATGTGGCATTATTGGCTTTAACACTAAGTTGTGCAACCATGATTATTACGATTCCATTGACTGGATATTTATCTGATTTTATCGGTCGTAAAACCATCTATATCGGCGGGGTCGTATCGTTGATCGTATTAGCCATTCCATATTTCACTATGATTGGTCAAAGCACAACCATGTTCTACATTATGCAAGTGTTATTATTAGGTGTAGTTTGGAGTGCCATTTTCGCTACACAAGGAACATTTTTCTCTGAATTGTTCCCGGCCAATGTGCGTTATACGGGGCTTGGTCTAGGTTATCAAGTCGCTGCTGCAATTGTAGGATTTGGGCCAATGCTTTGGACAGAAATGGGTGCGAAATTTGGTCCATCCCCCTATATATTCGGTGGATTTATGATTGTAGGACTAATCCTTTCACTTGTTTTGGCAATATTCTCACCAGACACCCGTAAAATTACACAATATGGCGATCAACATCATGATCAAACAGAGGAAAACGGTCAAAGAGACGCAAAAAAAGCTTAAATCTAAAATATTTGGAGTGTGTGAATTGTCAAAACAAACAGCGATTGTAACAGGGGCGGCAAGTGGGATTGGACAAGGTATCGCCTTATCTTTAAGTCAAAAAGATATTCAAGTCGTATTAGTGGATAAAAACTCTTGTGAAGAAACATTGAAGCAAATGCAAGGGGAGGGGCATGTTGAACAACGTGGTGATATTCTAGATGCCAATTTTATAAAACATGTTGTAAAAGAAACGGCCGATACATTTGGCACCATTGATATACTTGTCAATAATGCAGGAACCGCAAGCCGGTTAAATTTAGAAACGATGACGATTGAGGATTGGCAAAGGGATATCAATACAAACCTCCTTTCAACCTTCTTATTTACTCAAGCAGTTGTCTATCCATATATGAAGGAGCAAAAGGGCGGCAGAATTATCAATATTAGTTCTATTTCAGGCCTAAATGGCGGTGCGAAATCAGGTGATGATACTGTCGGCAGGTCTGGCCCGGCCTATGCAGCGTCTAAGGGCGGCATTATTGCGCTCACGAAATGGGTAGCTCGGGAAATAGGAGAATATAATATTACTTGTAATTCTGTCGCACCGGGGGCAACGGAAACAGCGATTACAAGAGGGATTCCTTACGATACTAGTCAGCAATCTATTAATCGTATGGGACAACCTGCTGAAATTGCTTCAGCTGTAAGTTATCTAGTTTCAAAGGATGCTAGTTTTATAACTGGTCAAGTGATTGTCGTTGATGGCGGCGCTTATATGTAATAAAGGAGAGGTTAGAGATGGATGTATTTGTAAGCGGTGTTGGCATTACACCATTCGGTAAACATATTGACTATTCATTAAAAGAGCTTTTACTTCAAGCTGCGAGGGATGCTTTAAAGGATGCAGGACATCCGAAAATTGATGCGGTATTTGTTGGAAACTTCATGGGCGGGGCAATTGCTAACCAGGAAATTCTAGGCGCCATGCTTGTCAATGATCTAGAGCTTGGCCATATTCCTTCATTGAAAGTAGAAGGTGCATGTGCCTCTGGAGGCATTGCCATTCGTCAAGCTGTGATTGGTATTTTAAGTGGTGCTTACGAAAACGTACTTGTTGTTGGCGGAGAAAAAATGAAACATGCTGCGACAGACGTTGTGACGCAGGCAATAAATGCAGCCATGGATAATGATTCAAGTGAAAAAAATGCTGGTTTAACATTCCCGGGTTTCTTTGGACTACTAGCGAATCGATATATGTATGAAAGTGGTGCAACAAAGGAACATCTGGCGAATGTTGTATTGCAGAATCGTTCATATGCAATTAACAATCCACTTGCACAATTCAGAAAGCCTACGACCATGGAAGAAGTTATACAAGCGAAACAGATAACGGATCCACTTGGCCTATTCGATTGTTCCCCGATAACAGATGGGGCAGCGAGTGTAGTTTTAAGTAGAAATCCAAGCGCAGTTAAAATCCGGGCATCTGTTCAAGTGTCTGGTCCGACAAATATCCAGGACTTGGATTCCATTCTACAAATTCCTGCCATTATCAATTCAGGGAAGCTCGCTTACGAACAAGCCGGAGTTGGCCCGTCTGATATTGACGTTGTAGAGGTTCACGATTGCTTCTCCATCACAGAACTTCTTGCTATAGAAGGGCTAGGCTTTTCCAATCGTCTGGAGGGTTGGAGATTCGTTGAGGAGGGTCAAGCTGGATTAAACGGTAAAACACCAATCAATACAAGTGGAGGTCTTTTATCAAGAGGCCACCCAATTGGGGCAACGGGTACAGCTCAGTTCGTTCAAATTGTCCTTCAATTAAGAGGAGAAGCTGTAAACCAAGTCAAAAATGCACGAATTGGAATGTCACAAAACTTAGGTGGCACTGGCGCATACTCTGTCGTACATGTATTGGAAAGGGTGTGAACACTATGATTATTTATGAGTATAAAAACAAGAGTTATCTGACAAAGCCATTTTCCTCCGATTTCGAAAATGAACCAATTAGTGAACGGAACATTTCTGGTGAAGGTACGGTTTATTCTGTAACAACCATTTACGTGCCACCAGCGGAATTTGTTCAAGAAAGTCCATATACCGTTGCCATCATTCAATTAAAGGCTGCCGCACTAAAAGTAACTGCCCGTATAGAGGAACCAGTACAAATAGGGGAAACGGTTTATTTTTCAAAATTTGAAAATGGGGGTTATCATTTTAAAAAGTTTGTGTGAGAGACCATGGAGACCATGGGGACGGTTCTGATGGCTTTTTAATTGGTGGTTTATGAAATAGAGATGGGCACCTATCTAGTAGGTGACACCGATATGTATAAATGAAACTTTGGGAGATACCTAACCATAATCGAACCACGAGAACCGTCCCCCGGCATTTTGAAGTCGTGTCAACTTCGGAAAAGGGAGGGCCAAAAAAGCAAGGACGTGTCCGAAGTTGTGTGAACTTCGGACAAGGAAGGGCCAAAAAAGCAAGGACGTGTCCGAAGTTGTGTGAACTTCGGACAAGGAAGGGTTAAAAAGGCAAGGTCGAGTCCGAAGTCGTTTCAACTTCGGACAAGGAAGGGCTAAAAAAGCCAGAGCATGTCCGAAGTCGAGACCATGGAGGACGGTTCTGCCAGCTTTTTTAAATTGGTGTTATTAGAAAATAGAGAGGGGCACTTACTTAGGAAGTGCCCCAATGTATAAATGAAACTAAATCACACTGTTAGTATATTGTAAATATTATTAAAATTTTAATTAAAAATAGATTAATAGATTTTATTCGGATTCATGTTAGTCAAATAGGTGGAATTACCCCAGCACGGAAAATAACAGCAGCATGTGAGATGTTTGGCATCCGTACAGCATGGCACGGACCGGCTGATGTTTCTCCTGTTGGTCATGCTGCTAATGTCCATCTTAATGTAAGTAGTCCAAACTTTGGAATTCAAGAATATTACGGGTTTAGTGAGCATATTAGAGAAGTTTTTCCTGGATGTCAGGAAATCAAAAAAGGGTTCGTGTACCCGAATCAACGACCAGGGCTTGGTATTGATATTGATGAAGAAGAAGCTAAAAAATACCCTTGTCACAATTAATTACCTCAATGGACTTTGACTAGGTGGCCAGATGGTACATCCGTAACCCCGTAAATCTTAACAGAAAAGCTTGCAGGCGAAACAGATGTCTGCAAGCTTTTCTATTGGGGGGGACCATTAGGCTATGGTGCCTGTCACCACCCGCTTTTTGTCGATTCCTTCGATATTATTCGGGGAGTGACAGGCACTGTTCTTATGCATTGGCAACAGATTATTATACTTCTAATTCTTTTACAGTCTCGCCTTCAACTAACACTGGTTGATAATATGTTTCATTCGGTAAGTTCTTTTTCCCTTGTAATTTCTTAATAATCCAATCAGCTGCATCACGTCCCATTTGTTCTTGTGGGTGTGTCAATGTCGTTAGGTTGATATTAGCATTTTTGGCAATGAAAGAATTGTCCTGGCCAATAATTGATAATTTTTCCGGAACAGAAATATCAAGTTGTCTGCATACATTTACCACTTCCAATCCTACCTGGTCGTTATAGCAAACAATTGCAGTCAACACGTCTCTATTTTCATTTAGGAACTTTTTCAAGTTAGTGTATAGGTCCAACTTCGTCTCAGTATTGAACGAAAGCACATGCTCTGGTTGAAATCGTAATTTGGCTTCTCCAAGCGCTTTTATATACCCCTTCATTCGATACTTTCCTTGTAAATCATCCGTTTTTGAAATGAGTCCAATTTTTGTGTGTCCTTTCGAAATCAATTCTTTTGTTGCGAGATAGCCAGACTGCACGTCATCGAGACAAAGGAAAGGAACATCTAATTCTTCATAATAAGCATTGATCATGATGAATGGAACATCCTGTTCCTTGAACGATAGGTAGTAAGCAATATTAGGATTGTATAGATTGCTTTTTGTAGGTTCAACAATCAAACCATCTACGCCAAATGACAACATCATTTCCAAAGCTTTTTTTTCTTGTTTGACATCATTATTTGTACTAGCTAATAGTAACGAATAATTATCCTCATTCAATCTCCCTTCGATTCCACGAATAATTGAGGGGAAAATATAATCAGATATGTAGGTCGTGATTACACCGATTGTTTTATTATTAGAATTCGCGAGAGACTTTGTTTGATATTGGTTACTAACATAAGTACCAGAGCCCTTTTCGCTTCTTAGGAATCCCTCATTTGATAGATCTAGTATGGCCTTTCGAACAGTGTGACGGCTAACTTCATACTGTTCTTGTAAGGCTGATTCAGTAGGAATTTGTTCTCCTTCGCGGTAATCTCCTGAGAGAATTTTACTTTTTATATCATCAATAATAACCTGATACTTTGGCTTCATTTCATTCACTTCTTTCATAGTTGTTCGCATCCTAATTCTTTATCCCGAAAATTTGTATGGACATATTTTATCATGATTTTGAATGAATTAAAACATTCTACTCTAATTCGCACGAACAATTGGAAAATTGTAAATATTAAAAAGGTAACTCACGAATACCTCCTATTACAAAAATTTTAAAAGGGAAAAGGAAAAACTATTCTAATATTTGTATGTACATATAATTTTGATGTTGACAAATGTACGGACAAAAAATATACTAAGCTTGTAAATGAAATTTAGTGAAAAGGAAAGCGCCACCTTTTCTTCATAAGATATTTTGAAATCGCTATCTGAGAGGGGGATTAACGTGAAAACGAATCGAGGAAATATTAAACAAGCGATTGCTAAGGGAGAAACTTCACTTGGAATCGAATTCGGATCAACTCGTATAAAAGCAGTGCTGATTGATAACAGTTTTGAAACTATTGCAGCTGGAAGTTATGAGTGGGAAAACCGTTTAGAAAACGGAATTTGGACGTACAACTTGGTGGATGTTATCACAGGTCTTCAAACAGCTTATAGTGAAATGAAGCAAGAAGTTGAGCAGAATTATGGAATCACAATTCGAACAATTGGTTCTATTGGATTTTCTGCAATGATGCACGGGTATATGGCTTTTGACAAAACTGGTGAGCTGCTTGTTCCGTTTCGGACTTGGCGTAATGCAACAACCAGTGTTGCAGCAAAGGAATTAACAGATAAATTCCAATTCAATATCCCTGAACGGTGGAGTATTGCTCATCTTTATCAAGCAATACTAAATGAAGAGAACCATTTACCTCGTATAGATTTTATTACTACATTGGCTGGATATATTCACTGGTTACTGACTGGGAGTAAAACAATTGGGATTGGGGATGCTTCGGGCATGTTTCCAATTGATGAAACGACACAAGATTACAATGAATCGATGATCCATCAGTTTGATGAACTGATTGCAGCCAATGGTTATCCTTGGGGGCTAAGGGATATTCTCCCTAAAGTCTATATTTCTGGCGATAAAGCAGGTGAATTAACCGAAATCGGAGCGAAAATTCTGGATAAATCACAAAATTTACAACCAGGCATTCCGCTTTGCCCGCCAGAAGGTGATGCTGGAACAGGGATGGTTGCTACGAATAGTGTGAGAAAACGTACTGGAAATGTCTCTGTAGGAACTTCAGTTTTTGCCATGATTGTACTAGAGAAGGAACTTTCAAAGGTGTATCCAGAAATTGACTTGGTCACTACACCGAACGGCAGTCCAGTTGCAATGGTTCATGCGAATAACTGCTCAAGTGATATCAATGCTTGGCTGGGATTGTTCCGTGAATTTCTTGAGGCAATGGGACAAAAGGTTGACATGAATAAATTGTTCGATGTGATGTTTAATAAAGCTTTGGAAGCAGACCCAGATGGTGGTGGTTTGCTAAGCTACGGTTATTATTCAGGTGAAAATATCACAGGATTCGAAAAAGGACGACCTTTATTTGTTCGCTCACCTGAGAGTAATTTCAATTTAGCAAACTTCATGCGGACTCATCTTTTTACTGCATTTGGTGCTTTGAAAATTGGAATGGATATTTTGACAAAGAAGGAAAATATCAAAATTGATAGCATATTAGCTCACGGTGGTTTATTTAAAACTCCTGTTGTTGGACAGAAAATTATTGCAGCAGCAATGAATGCTCCGGTTTCAGTTATGTCAACGGCTGGAGAAGGCGGTGCGTGGGGAATCGCTATTCTTGCTTCTTACATGATGAACAAAGATCAAAATGAAAGTTTAGAAGACTTTCTCGACATAAAGGTCTTTCAAGAGGTTGATGGACAAGAAATTTTTCCCGATGGATTTGACGTTGAAGGATTTGAAGAATTTATCGAACGATACAAAAAAGGTTTAGTCATTGAGAAGGCAGCTGTAGATCATTTGACTTTGAGTGGAAAGCTGGAGGGAATGACATGTTAGAACAACTGAAGGAAGAAGTATTTCAAGCAAATCTGGATTTACCAAAACATGGACTTGTGAAATACACATGGGGAAATGCAAGTGCCATTGATCGTGAAAGTGGATTATTCGTTATCAAACCGAGTGGTGTTGATTATGAAATAATGAAAGCTAGCGATATGGTAGTTGTTGATTTAGATGGCAATGTTGTTGAAGGAGAGTTAAACCCTTCATCAGATACACCGACTCACGCCGTACTTTATAAGCATTACCCAGAAATCGGCGGCATCGTGCACACGCATTCAACTTGGTCAACAATATGGGCGCAGGCAGGCCTCGATGTTCCGGCAATGGGGACTACTCATGCAGACACATTCTATGGTTCCGTTCCATGTGCCCGCTTCCTGACACAAGAGGAGATTGATCGTGGTTACGAAAAAGAAACGGGTAATGTGATCATCGAGACATTTGAAGAGCGTGGGTTAGATATTTTAGCGGTTCCTGGTGTCTTACTTCATGGTCATGCTCCATTTACTTGGGGCAAAGACGTAAAAGCAGCGGTAATGAATAGTGTAGTGTTGGAAGAAGTTTGCAAAATGAATTTATTTGCAAGGGAATTAAATCCAATTGCTGAAGAATTGCCACAAGGTATTTTAGATAAACATTATTTACGAAAACATGGGAAACATGCTTATTACGGTCAAAAGTAATATAAAATCTATCAATCTATCAAACCATTAAATTAAGAAAAGAGGATGATTATGTTAACAGCAGGAAAAAGAGAATTTTGGTTTGTTGTAGGCTCACAACATCTTTACGGGGAAGAAGCGCTAGCTGAAGTCAAAGCACACGCACAAACGATGACCGATGCCTTAAATGAAAGCGGTGTTTTACCTTATCCACTTGTATTGCAAGATTTAGCTGTTACTGCGGATAAAATCACAAGCATCATGAAAGAAGTCAATTATCGTGATGAAGTTGCTGGTGTTATCACGTGGATGCATACGTTCTCACCCGCAAAAATGTGGATTCGCGGAACAAAATTATTACAAAAACCATTGCTTCATTTAGCTACACAATTCAATGAAAGTATTCCATGGGACACAATTGATATGGACTTTATGAACCTAAACCAATCCGCTCACGGTGACCGTGAATATGGTTTTATCAATGCCCGTTTGAAGAAGCAAAATAAAGTTGTCGTAGGTTACTGGGAGCGTCCTGGAGTACAACAGCAAATTGCACAATGGATGGATGTAGCGGTTGCTTATAACGAAGGCTTCAATATAAAAGTCGCTCGCTTTGGGGACAATATGCGTAATGTTGGTGTGACCGAGGGGGATAAGGTTGAAGCGCAAATCCAATTTGGGTGGACAGTTGACTATTTTGGAATCGGAGACCTTGTTCAATATGTAAATGCGGTTACGGATGAAGAAATTGATGCTTTATTTGCAGAATATGAAGGACTTTATGAATTTGACTATGGCACCTATAGTAGAGAAGATTGGGAGAAAAGCGTAAAGGTGCAAGCAAGCTACGAAATCGCTATTAAACGATTCCTTGATGAGGGCGGATACAATGCCTTCACAACTAACTTTGAAGATTTACATGGTATGAAACAGCTACCTGGTCTAGCCGTCCAACGTTTGATGGCACATGGATATGGTTTTGCCGGTGAAGGGGATTGGAAGACGGCAGCACTCGACCGCTTACTGAAAGTGATGAGTCATAACCAATCAACTGGCTTTATGGAAGATTACACATATGAATTAGCTGCTGGCATGGAATCCATCCTTCAATCACATATGCTTGAAGTCGACCCATCATTAGCAAGTAACAAACCAAAGATTGTTTTATCTCCATTAGGCATTGGTGACCGTGAAGACCCAGCACGTTTAGTATTCGACGGTAAAGCAGGAGACGGTGTTGTTGTTTCTATGGCGGACTTTGGTACTCATTACAAACTATTAATTAATGAAGTTTCTGCATTTGAGCCAACTGTTCCAGCACCAAACCTTCCAGTCGCCCGCGTACTGTGGGAAGTCAAGCCTAACTTCCAAGATGGGGTGAAAGCTTGGATTGAGAATGGCGGAGGTCACCATACAGTTGTTTCATTGAATTTAACAACAGACCAAATTATCACCTATGCAAAACTTGTTGACTTGGATTACGTAGTGATTAAGTAATGACTATATCCTCCGAGGAAGTTCTACTTCCTTGGAGGGAAAAGATAGGTATTCCAGAAGTTGAAGAATGAAAATAGGAACCATTCGGATTCTCAAGCGTGATTGTAGCTTTTTGGAAAATATGAAAACGTTTAATCTACCGAAATAAAAAGATATAATTCTTATAACATCTAGGGGGGAACTTTAATGCTTAATGAAAAGAAAGTCTCAAGTAGCTTCATTTATTTTTTCGGGGCTTTTGGCGGAATTTTGTTTGGATATGATATTGGCGTGATGACGGGGGCTTTGCCTTTTCTGCAACAAGATTGGGGGCTTGAAAGCGCTGCAGCTATTGGCTGGATTACCTCTTCGATCATGTTTGGCGCAATTTTTGGAGGTGCCATGGCCGGACAACTATCAGACCGTCTAGGACGGCGCAAGATGATCTTAATCTCTGCTGTCATTTTTACGATTGGGTCCATTTTGTCAGGGGTAGCTCCTCATAATGGAAGTATCTTTTTGATTGTTGTTCGAGTTTTCTTAGGGATGGCCGTTGGTGCTGCTTCCGCGTTGGTCCCTGCCTATATGTCGGAAATGGCCCCTGCACGTTTGCGCGGACGGTTGTCAGGGATCAATCAAACTATGATTGTTTCCGGGATGTTACTTTCGTACATTGTTGATTTTTTATTGAGTGGTTTACCAGTAACAACGGCGTGGCGTTTAATGCTTACGATGGCGGCCGTACCTGCAATCATTTTATTTATTGGAGTGTTAAAGTTACCTGAATCACCACGTTTTTTAATTAAAAATAATAAACTTAATGAAGCACGAAAAGTGTTGAGCTACATTCGTCCTAAAGAAGAAATTGAGTCTGAAATTAAACAAATACAAGACACTGCTAAAGAGGAAAAACTGGCAAGTAAAAATGTTTCATGGGGTTCACTGCTTAGTGGTAAATACCGTTATTTAGTTATTGCCGGAGTGGGTGTTGCTGCTTTTCAACAATTCCAGGGTGCAAACGCAATCTTTTATTACATTCCTTTAATAGTTGAAAAAGCAACAGGAAATGAAGCGAGTTCAGCGTTGATGTGGCCAATTATTCAAGGTATTATTCTCGTTTTAGGTTCATTGCTATTCCTGCTGATTGCTGATAAATTTAATCGCCGGACTTTATTAACTCTAGGTGGAACGGTTATGGGGCTGTCCTTTATTTTGCCAGCCATTTTAAATCTAGTCATTCCAAATGCAAGTCCAATGATGATCGTTGTTTTTTTAAGTATCTATGTAGCCTTTTATTCATTCACATGGGCTCCTTTAACGTGGGTCATTGTCGGAGAAATATTCCCATTAATGATTCGTGGACGTGCGTCAGGATTGGCCTCATCCTTTAACTGGATTGGTTCTTTCTTAGTTGGATTAATGTTTCCAATTATGACTGCTTCAATGTCTCAGGAAGCTGTTTTTGCAATCTTCGGTGCTATTTGTTTACTAGGAGTTTTCTTTATCCGGACATTTGTTCCTGAAACCCGTGGATATACCCTGGAGGAAATTGAAAAAATCGGAGAAAATAGACAAGCGAACAAAAAAACAGCTTAAAGTGGAATTTCCTTCAGTGGGGGGTTCTCCATGCCCCACTGATGGTTAGTCTTCTAGCCCGATTAATTTTTCTAAGGGCTGATGCTCATGAAAGCATGTTGGTTTCTCTATGATTTCTTTCTTAAGGCCGAAGTTGCGACTTCGGCCATTTTTCAATTTATCATTTGTTTGCTGAACTTTAAAAAGCAAGGACGAGTCCGAAGTCGTTTCAACTTCGGACAAGGAAGGGCAAAAAAAAGCAAGTACCTGTCCGAAGCCGAGGGCGGCCATGGGGACGGTTCTGATGGCTTTTTTTGATTGTGAATGTGTAAATAGAGGTGTCACCTAACTAGTTAGTGACACCTCTATGTATAAATGGAACCATTAGAACCGTCCCTATGGCTCCTTAAAGGAGTCCTTAATATGAATTTTTAGGTTGTTGGCTGCCGGCAGTAAGATGGGCATCAAACATATCAATGATCTCAAGGAACCTATCAGCTTCCCGAAAAACATGGTCTGCTAATAGTGGATGAATGATACTCTTAATTTTACATTCCTCAATTAAATCACGTGCAGTCTTCTTAAAGTCTCGAAGGGATGAGACCGATACACGGTTTTGGTCCAAAAATTGATCCAAAAGAGGAATTGTTTGAGATTGTGGTCTCATCGAGTCCAAATCTCTGGCTTGGTACAATAATTGATCAAAATCATTACTAAAATTATGTGCCATATCAATTAATTTCCTTTCGGATGGATCCAGCAAATGACCAATAAATTTAGCATGATCAGCCATAATCCTTAAGAAGAAGACATTTTCTTTAATAATAGCGTCTGGAAGGGCATCCAATTTACCCTCATTTAATTGAATTAGTCGTTTTCTAAAGTAATTAGCTTCCCTGCTTGTATGATCAACTAGCAGTGGAAAATTATTGGCTCCCGGCAACTGACATGTAATAATTAAGCCTAATATTTTTCGTTTAAATACATATATATTCGTTGCAGCTTGTTGTACTTCTGAATTAAATCTTCTAATTTGTTCTGGATCCGTTTGATTAGTAAATGCATGTGCGGCTTGTTCGATACGTTCAAATGTACGGTAAAATTGATTGGCCTCTTGAATTAGTTGAGTATCCTCTGCTCTAAAACCCAATCGAAGAAATAAAGAATGTTCTTTCATGATCCTAGCCCAAAAACGTATTTCATTTAAAGAGCGCTCAACAAACAATACAGATGTAACACCAGTATCAGCATGTAACATGTGATCCTCACCGTTCATTCTTAAAACCCCCTCAATAAAATAATCCAATTGCTCTAAGCTTATTAACAAAGTTAATTAAATATACCTAGGATTGAATACGGGGCAAGTCGGGCAGGCCAGGGGGACGGTTCTCATGACTTTTTGTGATACTGACCCATAATCGAACCATGAGAACCGTCCCCCTGGCACCCCCCACCCCTGGCACCCCCCACCCCTGGCACCCCCCCAGATTCTGAAACAAAACTTTTTAAGTTAACTGGATATATATGTTAATATTTAGAGAGGGATGTAGCGTGTTCATTAAATTTTTTGGGTAGGGTAGTTTCAAATTTCTTGAATTGAGGTATGTATGGGGGTGTTTTAATGAAAATAGTAAACAAAGTGCCAAAGAGTAACCCGTATTTACATTTGGACCTAATTAAAAGTGGATGGATTCCTATGAAAGAACCTAAGAATGTAATGAGTGCTATTTTGTTATCAATTCCTTTCATGATTGTCGCTGCATTCATCTCTATTGGGATCATAAATATCTTTTCCTCTATTGCTTTAAGCGATATTGGATTTACATCGGATTCAATATCAATATCCATTAACTTAAGCATTATTTTTTTGCTTGTTCTACTGATCATCCTTCACGAATTACTTCATTTAATTTTCATTCCTCACTTTATTCAATCCCAAAAAACATATATAGGTCTTACTCTTTTCGGAGGTTTTGTCCTAACGGAGGAGGAGATTTCAAAATCAAGATATATCTTCATTACCATTGCTCCTTTCATGATTATTTCAATCATTATGCCATTACTATTAGGTGCATTTGGGCTATTAACACCGACACTAAAAATTTTGATCATTCTAAATGCCATGGCATCATCTGTTGATCTCCTTAATCTCCTTCTTATAGTTAAACAGGTTCCGCACCATGCAATTCTAAAAAATAATGGAACAAATACTTATTGGAAACAAAGAAGTAACGGTCAGGTTGCTGATGAAAATAATATCGTTATGAATAAAGAGGTCTGAAACAATGAATATATAAAAGGCATGCCCACAAGAATTGGATTGCACTTTCTATAATGAGTATCAGTGCTTGTGTTATTTCGTTATATTTCCAAATCGTATATGGCCATTATCTGGTAAAACGAGGATTGGTCTGCTCTTATGGACACAACGGGTGCAGTGGTATTTGTAAGAATGGTTCTACTAATCGTTACCATCTTATTAAATTCAATTACTCTCATTAAGAGAACCCGTTACACTGAGACTATTAATATTTTAATCTCATCCATAAGATTTTTCAGATATAGAACCAAAAAGGTGCCTGTCACCGATGTGTTGACGAAAGGACACATCCGGTGACAGGCACCTTTTTCTAAACCAGGAGAACCGTCCCCCTGGCATACCCCTGGCATAAGAGCACTTTACGGGAATATATATCAATTTGTGTGGATATTTTTTTCCTAGGAGGAACCAACATGAATGAAAGATTTGAAAGGAATGCAAGATTTGAACACCGATTTTGGCTGCAGATTTTAGGTGATCATTCTAGGTTTATTTATGAAGCTCTTGCTCCTGTTCAAAAAGCTGAGATTGAGCAGGCCGCTAATTTTATTCATACATTTGATACACTTTTAGATCAATCAAATTCCTCTGAATTGATGCAATTAACCGCTCAAGCAGAAGAAGAGGTACTAAAATTACGAGAATTTAAATTAGAATTACTAAGAAAGCACCTTGTCGGAAAAATTAAGATTCACCTTTCACCTACTTTTTTTAACCATATGGTAAATGAATTAGAGGAATATTTAAGAATTTTAAAACATTTAATGGCGGGGCAAGACCCTCCTGTTTACCATGAACTCCATCATCATCTTTTATGGTTATTGGATGCTGCGGGACATTCCGAAGCGATATCCTCCAATTTAGATGGTGTTGAAAAGAAATTAAGAGAGAAAAGTAACACATTTAAAAAGGACTTTGAAGGTTTTTACCTAAAAGCGGTAGAGCTAGCAGGATATTTAAGAACCAATTTGACTGCCTTTCCAGCTTTGAAAAAAATGACTAAGGACGCTGAGTTAGAAATTAAGCTATTTCAAAATTTCTTATCTGAACTGGAAGAACTAAAACTAAGTAAGCAAGCATTAGGAACTTTTGCGCCTTTAATGGCAGATCATATGTATCGAGAAGAATGTTATTATTTAATGAAATTAGCAGAAAGTGCAGATATTGAACCGCCAAACTGTAATCCTGCTAAACCTCGACTAATGGAATAACAGGACCATGGGGACGGTTCTAATGGCTTTTTAATTGGTGGTGTCAGCCCTCACACAATGTGTCGTTGTGATCGTTGAACGATTTTGAGATTTGTGAGATACCTAACCATAATCGAATTATGAGAACCGACCCCGGGTCATTCTTTTAACGACAGACTGTTTTCGTTAACTTTGTTGTTTTATATAAATTTAAATTAACGAGGAATTCGTGGAATAATATGGTAATATAAGTTGAAACATAGTTTTGGAGGATTAACATATGGAAATGATGGCTTTTTTAGGACTTATTCCTATCTTATTATATTTAGGAATTCTTGTGTTTGCTATTTATGTTGTAATTACTATCTTAAAGTTAATGAAACAAAGAAATGAATATCTAAAGGAAATACGCGACGAAATAAAAAAAAATAATAGTGTCGATTAGTTTAACAATAGCTCCACTAACAATTTTGAAATTAGAAAAGCTAATACCGCAATGGCGGTATTTTTTTCGTCTTGAGAAGGACCATGGGGACGGTTCTGTTGGCCTTTCAAGTAGGAAATGGTAACCCAAAATCTAACCATGAGAACCGTCCCTCCGGTTTTCCCTCCGGTTTTCTCAATGGTGAAATTATTCCCATAAATACGTTAAATTAGTTTAATGTAAGGTAAGAGGTAATAAAATAATTATTATGATGAGGTAATCATGAAAAAAGCCTGGCTTGCTTATCATTTAATCCTGCTGTTGTTTCTTAGTGTAATGATGGTCCTCCATTTTATGGTTAACGGAGGGCGGAGCGAACATGATATCAATATCTACTTTGTTGGGATCAGTATATGGGTCAGTGTGTTGAATATAGTCATCGCGTTTCCTATTTGGATTGCCGTTATTTTATTCAACAGACACCGCATGAATAAGAGGACATTTTTAATTGGCCTAAGTCTATTTTTGTTATTTTTCTTCCTTTCTATTTTGCCCTTTGCTGAAATGCTTGGGTATATGAGCTTGTGAGATGCCTGTCACTCCTCGGTTTTTCGAAATTTAGGCAGCTTCTTGGGCATGAATTCGGTATTGAACCGGACTCATGCCTTTTATTTTATGTTTGATGTTATAGATGATCTAGAGTGATGCATGAGGCCATGGGGACGGTTCTGGTGGCTTTTTATTGACAATTCTCGTACTTGTTATTTTAATAAAACCTTGAGGTTACTGGATTTATACTCAAACTAACCAATCGATTAGTTGGTGATCCATCGTGTTTATTATTGCAAAAATATGTATTTTGTTAGTTTCTATTGTCTGTTTTGAAGATAATTCCTAAAAGTCATAGCCATTATACGAAAATTAATTTTCATGAAAGCAGGCAAAAGTTTGATGATAAGAGGGCTTATGCACAATTTAATCAAACGTTTAATTAGTTGAATTCGTGTTAATCAATCGATTGATTAAAATAGCTTTACTTGCTGTTAAACCTGAGTTTTTCCACCTTGGGAGTAAAGGAATTTGTCGAAAAGAGAATCTAGTAAAAAGGGAAACCAAAAACTGTTTAAATAAAGGGTATTAGGAAAGCATCATTCCTACAATTAAGGTAAATAACATCTCTCGTCTCAAGTACTTAGTGGAAGGGCTTAGAGGAAATTTTCCTCTAAGCCCTTTTGATTGCAGTAAGGATCCGGCACTGTTTTAGAAAACGATAACAGTGCGAACCTTACTATTTAAGACCAAGGGGACGGTTCTGATGGCCTTTCAAGTAGGAAATGGTAACCCAAAATCTAACCATGAGAACCGTCCCTCCGGTTTTCTATTTAATTAATTTCTTCCTTAAAAACTTCTATCTGACTGTTATGTCTTTGCAATAACGGATGATTTTCCACTATCTATTCAGTTACTTGAAAGTTGATCGTGTAGGCTTGGTCCCAATCATCAAAGGGTAAAATGTTGAGTTCAGATATTCCTGGTTGAACACCAATAATGGTTGTTTGCTTAGCCGTGTTCCAATCGATTGGACCGGAGCTAATCATGAGTTCATCATAAAACTCATTTTCATCCAAAGAATCTGTTCGTTGGATGAGAATTTCTTCCCCTACCTTCAATGAAATCGTGGCTCCTTCCTTATAAGAGGCAGTGATGGTTCCATCTTCATGGAAGGCATATTCTAGCACAAGCGGGCCGGTTACCTCTTCATTTTCACTTGTTTCAGGCGTAGGTACCAAATCTGCTGGTATGTCGTAGATTACATTTCCGCTTGCAGCGGTAAGTCCATCTACGCCATCTGTAAATTCACCTTCTACTAAATAGACCTTTGTTTCGCTTATAATCTCATTCATGGATTGATCGTGACCGATTGTTGCGTTCAGGGTAATATCCCCTAGGTACGTTAAGCCATTCGCTTGAATCAATTTTTTGATTTCTTCCTCCGTAAAGTTAACAGCTTCTTCTGGAGCTGAGGTTAGGGTGACTTTATCAATTAACCATTGACCGTTCTCCTTAACAGCTGTGATATAAAAATTATCCGCAAATTCATTATAATCTGCGCCGTAGATGAACGGTTCCACGAGTGATTTAACACTTACTTTTGTTGGTGTGTTTTCCATTACCTCAAATCTTGTATCATAATTTGGATGTGGCATCCCTTCCCCACTTGTGGCGATAATGGTTTCGAGAAAATCCTTATGCTCGTTCATATAGTTTCTTGATACGAGAGTAGAAATTTTCTCCTCATATTCCCGGTTATATATATTGATAAGGGTTGCATCATATTGAAGTCGTTCTGATAGAAAGGTGTAGCTTGTTTCCACCCATTCAAAATATTGTTCCATTACAGAGCGGATTTCAGGATCAGTTAAGAGTGCCTCGGTTGAAGAAGGATCCCCTTGCTTGTCTTGGTTTTCTTCAGGAGTTTCTGTTATGGTTCCTTCTACTGTTTTGCTCGTGAAAAATTCATAAGCCCCGTATGTTGCACCACCCATGCAGGCCAATGCTAATAAGGGAAATAGCAGCTTTACGATTTTTTTCATCATTCCAATATCTCCTTAATTGGCTGGTGCCGAATTTTCTTCAAATTGTTGGAAATAGGCCTCGGATTCTTCGAGAAGAACTTTATCTTCTTTTATCAGTTCGGTCGTTCCTGCAGCGAGGTCAGTAATTTTATAGGTATACAGTTCATAATAGGTCTCGACTTCGGCATTATTGTACCAAGCGGTAAGAAATGTATCTTCGCTGAGTGGATATACACGGTCACCACTGTAAAAAAATCCGCTGCTGCGGCCAGCTGTGTCTTTTACTTCAACCATTTTTTCATCATGGATATAGAATAATTTACTATAGTTTGAATTCGAAGATTCTGTTTGTTGGACAACAATAATATTTGGTTTGGTTCCGATGATTCTTCCGCTATTTTGTTCCATGTTGAAAAGCCAATCGTCAATCTTTTCAGATTGCGTGATATCATCGACACGGAACTCATAGGACCCTTCACGAATTAAATCAAACTCATTCGCACCTGCCCAAGTCATGCCCGAAGGATAGCTTTTGTCTTCAATTGGAACGATGTCAACCCGGTGCTTCCCGCCAGCAGTGTCTACCACTTCTTCCCAATGGTAGACTGCCTCTTTCCCTGATGTATGATCACTATTAAACTCTTGAAGTCCTATTAGTTCGACAAGGGCATCTTTATTTTGATCCTCTATATAAATGAGTCCAACCTCTTTTGCAAAATAAGCAGTACGTCCATCGCTTGATTCAACCATGGCCACATCCGTAAATTTACCAGCCGAAGTAGTATAGTAATCTATTAAGGTTACAATCTCATAGCTAATACACTCATTCTCTTCATTGCATTGCTGCCACGTTTGACCGAGCTCAATTGGATACCGCAAGGCAGGAGATTTACTTTGTGCATCTCCTATCATCAAACCATCTTTTTCCTCCATCATAATGGTTTGTTTCGTTGATCCATCTCCCATGGACTGATTCCAAATTTGCTCATTCTCGTTGTCTCTTTCAATAGTTTCAACTATAAAAGTGTCATCACTAAATTCATATGTATAGATTTTTGTCGGGTCACGCAAAAAAGACGCATCCTTAAACTTACTTGCAGACTTCTTTTGAAGCTGTTTTTCTTCGGTTTGTTCCTTAATAATCACATCATTACTACCACAAGCGGACAGTAACAGGAGGAAAACGAATAAGATGAAGTTCATTCCTTTTCTCATTTTAGTTATACCCCTTTGTAAAAATATTCTAGAAAACATCTTAACAGGTATAGGTAAGAAAGACTAGATAAAAAGAGTGGTTGATGACTAAAAAAAGGAAGAGAATCATGATTCGAATCGTTTGAATTAGACAGTTCTCTTCAAGTTTCGTCACAATTTACCAAAATAATGTTATAATATGGTGCTTAAGGCGGAAATTCACTAGAATTTGTCGGAGGAAATGAGCGGATGAAATACAGAGCGATAACAATCAGTCTATTAGGCGTAATGATCTTCTTTCTAGCAATAAGTTCATATCTACTCGTACGTGCAACGAATATTGCTCCTACTGTCATCTATCTTCCCGCTTCAACCGAGCAATCTCCTAATCTTGAAGAATCAGCAAACCAAGGAACTTCCACCATGTCATGGGAAGGAGAATGGAGCCGGAATAGTCAATCCTCTCCGGGGACGTTAACGATAACAGACGAAACAGCCACAGACTTTTCTTTCAGTTTAACAAGCCTTAGCGGAGTTAATATTGGGGAATTGGCGGGAACGGCAACGATTTATGGTGAACGGGCTACTGGCATGCTTTCGGAAGATTACGGAACGGAGGAAGAAGAATGTACCGTTTGGTTTACGAACAAGCATAATGAGATTGAAATTGAAAAGGTGACTCAATCCTGTTATAACTGGGCAGGAATGGGTGTGGTTTTTACTGGTGAATATAAACAGGGCGAAACTAAACCTGTTCAAAAGTCTTTAGTAGGAAGTGTGTTTGCTTCAGCGGATGAAGATGCAAGATTTCGAGAGTTAGTAGGGGAAGATTATTCTCTCTTTACGGAAAACCTCATGTATATATACGACGAAAAAAATTTGGATCCTTTTGGTGCGACAGTGAAAACTGGTTCCATTCGCGGCTTAGCATCCATCAACTATGGAATTATTATGTACAATGATACCTATATGTGGGCAGCCGTATCCCATCTGCCAAATGAGAATGAAATCCACTTGAATTATTATAGCAGCCACCCGGATTATCGTGGTAAGCTGCCAGTGACGATTGAGAACTATGTCAAAGGTAAATATGATAAATTAATTTTAAAATCCAAATAAAGTGTTCATTTTTAGAAAGGATTTAGACTATGGAAAAGTTAAACATTCAGTTTGAGGAAATTGAGACTCATGATCATGAGCAAGAGGCTCAAACGAAGGTACTTAACGGGCAGGCAGAAAGTGAAGATGTACCACAACCCATTACCCTGCGTAGAACCGTTACGGTCGCTGCTTTCGCAGGAGTAGGGGCTTTTATTGTGATGGGGGCTCTTTCCTTCTTGTTAAAAAAGCCGCTATTACCTTTCATGCAAGCTTTATATAGCGAAATGCCTGCTGATGTCCTTCCAAACGATGGGAAGGAACTTCAGACGATGATTGAAGGACTTGACTGGAATCATATTTTCTTGGCTTTCTATCAGCAATTTGGTTCCATTATGCTGCAAAGTACTCCACAAGGAGAAATGTTTGAAAAGGGAAGCGAGATAAGCAACTTATTCATAAACTATCAATTAGGTGTTGGGTTCCTCCTTATTATTCCATTTGCTGTGCTTTATCTCACGTATCATCTTTGTAAAAAATGGCTGGATCAAGATAAAAAGACAAATCGGTTATTTATTTTTTTAACAAGTCTCGTCCATTCCCTTTTACTAGCAGGAATGGGACTGTTTAGCCGTCAAACAGCGCCATCCGCGTTTCAAGGGGCTGAATACCAATTTACCTATTCATTTGCTGCGATTGTTGCATTTTCATTTATTACGAGTGTACTGTTTTTATATCTTCCTATACTGAAACAGGAGCGAAAATGGAAAAAGGGAATCAGTTATGATGTAAATCCATTTTCCGAAGCCGTGAACGTAGCAGGCCAAATGGTGGTTTTGACGTATCTTGTTTTGTTTATGGGTGCACTAATTGGTGTAAATATGGATGAAATCGATGAAAGTTCGCTATACTTTGGATTATTATTTGCGCCTTTGTTCCTAGGAGTTCTTCTATTTAGCTCGTTGAATATCATTTCAGATGAGTCAGGGGTGCAGGAGTTCCTAACCTATTCTTTATCAAATGGTGTTTATTTAGAAAACGAGCGTACCTTTGATGGGATGGTTGAAATTTTTACATACGTTGACAATACGCTGTTCCTGAAATTAGTGTTTTACCTGCTGATACTCTATTTCTTTTCGATCTGTGTCCGCAAAGGATATTTGATTGCAAAATATACACACAGCAACCCGATGAATGAATTGATTGTTTTTGCAAGCAGCCTTGCTGCTCTGATCACAATGGTTATGTATTTATTTAATTATGATCTTTACGTTTCAAGCCAGGTCTTCACCTATGCACATGATTATATTGAAATGAAAATTAAGGTAGAGGAAATTCCTGTGCTTCTGCATACGTTTTTCATTGGCAGTTGTTGTTCCATTGTCGGGGGTGCTATTTATATGTGGAAAATCCGGCACAGACAGGAGGGATGATGATGTCGAGGTTAGCCATTGGTGTGCTAATGCTGCTAATGTTAACAGGCTGTTCAAGTTTTAGTGTCTATAAAAGTGATGAAAATACCTATGAACAAAATGATTTAATGAGGGCTGTCTATTATCAGGATCTGAATAAAGTGCAGGAACTCGCTCAAGATTCGTCATTGCTTCATGAAAGAGACGCGCGCGGAGCAAATATTCTCCATTATACAGCCAAGTACGGTACCGCTGAAATGGCTGAACTTTTACTGGAGCTTGATACGAAAAAGTTGTTAACGGAAAAGGGGGGAGCGAGGAATAAAACCCCTCTGCAGGAGGCGTTGTTTGAAGGAAATGATGGGGTAACGAAAGTATTCTATCAAGCCTCTCCTGACAGTAAAAATCAAGTTGATGATGAGGGGCGTACCTTGCTTCATTTAGCTTTTGTAGGAGAGCAGGGATGGCTGGTAACGGAATTGCTGCAACAAGGGATGGATCCGAACAGTCAAGATAATAACGGAAATACTCCGTTGCACTCATTGTTGTATTGTTTAGAGGACAATATCTGTGATTCTCATCATTCCAGTATTAAGACCCCTACCCTTGAAATGATTGAATTTGGTTTAGATCCGCATCTTGAAAATTACCAAGGGGAGTCTGTCATGTTCATCCTTGAGAAGTACCGTGGTGCCGACTTCCTATTTTCAAGTTCAAATAAGAAGAACAATAATTTAGCTCGCGCTGCTATATTTATCCAAGCACAGCTAAGGGAATTTAATTAAGAAGAGGTACAGAATATGGCATTCATGTTAACGATATCGGTTATCATTCTTTATCTAGTGTTTTTTTTCATCTGCCTTGTCTGCTTTGAACGCTATTTCTTTCGAAAAAATAAAGGCATTTTATCCTATTTTTACATCCTGGTTTATAGCATGTTTATTCCTTTGACCCATACGGTTTTTTTTGCAGGTGCGGCCATCGTCATGTTTAAAGCATTCTATGGATCAGTTCCATTTCCATGGTCACTTCCCGTGTTGTGTATGTTAGCTGCACTGATACTTGGGATTGTGCCAACAAGTCTTTCTGGTCAGACAAAAGGGCTTAATGTCTGCCTAGTCATTACACCAACTGTCCTACTCTTAGCTGGTGTTTTTGTTATGGTCCTTGATCCTTGGTGGAATCATCGGCTGTCAACGCATCTTCATCCTTCGTTCCCGCCGCTAGGATTATTACTGTTAATCAGTAATGGCTCCATGCTGTTGAGTCACCTCAGTTGGATCTTATTTGCCCAAAAATTAGGCTTTATGCGAGGAGGGGTAGGGTATGCCAAGGTCAAGTAAAATATTTCGCTTATTTGTCAGCTCTACTTTCACCGATTTAAAGCACGAGCGAACTGCATTGCAACGATATGTTTTTCCGCGCCTGAAGGAATTATGTGAACAGTATGGAACAAAGTTTCAGGCGATTGACCTGCGCTGGGGTGTTCCTACAGAGGCTCAGCTTGACCATCGCACAATGGATATTTGTATCAATGAGCTCCGCCGTTGTAAGGAGCTTTTTCCTAAGCCCAATTTTTTAATTCTCTTAGGTAACCGCTACGGCTGGCGGCCCATTCCCAATAAGATTGAGAAGCATGAGTTTGAAATGATTTTGGAGTGGCTGAAGAACCATGATGTGTCTGGTTATACCCTGTTACAAGAGTGGTATCAGGAGGATTGTAATCAATTGCCATCTGCTTACCGTTTGTTGCCTCGTACGGGGAAATTTGAAGAGGCGGAGGTTTGGGAGGAAATTGAGGGCAGGCTGCGGTCCATCTTTGATGAAACCGTTCAGCAGCTTCCGTTCTCAACGGAACAAAAAGATCACTATTTGTTGTCGGCAACTGAGCACGAGATTCGGGAAGGGGCCTTTAAGCAAGAAGATGCCGCCGACCACGTATTTGCGTTTTTTCGTGAATTTACCCATCCACCGCAAACCTCTCATGCACGGGATTTCATTGATTACACAGAAAAAGGCAGTGTTGATGAGGTGAACCAGGAGCGTCTGGCTAGGCTAAAGCAAGACATTGAAGGGTTCCTGCCAACAGAAAATATTCGTTCCCATCGTGTTAATTGGGCTGGTGATGATATAGATGTGAGTTACTTACCGGACTTTTATCAAGATGTGCTTGCCAAATTAGAAAGTGTCATTAGAAGAGAATGTCAAGAAATTTTGGAACTTCCCGTCGCGATGAAAGAGAAGGAAATTCATGAGCAGTTTTCGAAAACTCATTCCCAATTCTTTATAGGCAGGGAAGAACAGCTCATGCAGGTCGAACAAAAACTGGAGCAACCGTTGAATCCTGTAATCATTTCCGGAGAGTCTGGCGTTGGTAAGACTGCTTTTGCAGCCGCCCTTTCAAATCATTTAAAAGAGAACGGATCGATGGTACACCTTGTACAGCGTTATATTGGCGCATCCTCTTTTGGATTAAATTCCTTTGAATTGCTGCAATCCATCTTGGTTGAGCTGCAGCCAGAACGTGCAGTAGAAATTTTTGAAATGCGTACCATTGATGAGTTAGAAGATGAGCTGCTTTCCATATTCAAAAATGCTTCGTTTGAAGAGCCAATCGTGATTGTGATGGATGGGCTAGACCAATTACAGGACCGGCGAATTTTGTCCTCTTTGTTTGTAAAGGAGTTACCTAAGTACGTAACTATCATTGGAACCGTAGCAAAGGATAGCAGTTTCTATACCTCTATGACCAGAACCTTTTCGGACAACCATTTCATTGAGATTGTACCTATGAGCAGGCATGAAGGGAGGGAGCTGCTGGGTTATTGGCTAAATCAAGAGCAACGAACGTTACAGCCTGAACAGGAGGAACTTGTGCTGCAGTCGTTTGAAAAGAGCCCCTTGCCTCTATATTTAAAGCTTGCATTTGAAGAGGTGAAATTATGGACCTCCTTTCAAGAGACGCGACCTCTTCTCCCTAGCATTGATGGAATATTAGAGCAGTTTTTTGAGCGATTGTCCCATCCATCGAACCATGGATCTGTCTTAATCAACCATGTGTTCGGCCTTTTGGCAGCCTCAAGGAACGGCTTGGAAGAGGCTGAGTTACTTGCATTGTTATCGGAAAACAATGATGTAATGGAAGATTTTTATAGTAAGGCTAAGCATGAGTATCTCGGGAAAAACTTGCCCGTAGTCATTTGGGCGCGCTTGTTTAATGATCTTGAGCCCTATTTGATGGAGAGAAATGAGAATGGTTCCTATATCTATAGCTTTTACCACCGTCAAATTGGCCGGAAAATTAAAGAGACCTATTTAAAGCAAGATTTTCATAAAAAAATCGCCGACTATTTTCAGGATAAGCAGAATTTTTTGGATGGAGATGAAAGTCAGATTCCGAATCATCGCAAGGCATTCGAACTTCCACTCCAATTGTATCAGTCCGGATATGATCGACAGATGGAGAGCCTGTTAACAGATTTCAACTTCCTCCAGTCAAAGATACAAACAAAACTTTCTCATGATTTACTGCGAGACTATGAAAATCTGAAAGACTTGCAGGAAGGTTCCAGGCATTCCACACAGTATGCAGATGATTTTTCACGTTTTTGTCAAATTCGCCATAGTTTACTTTTGCAGTTCCCAGAGCAAATTTTACCATTTGCGATCAGAATGCCTGAAGGTTCAAAGGTATTTCGTGAGGCAAAACGCTGGTATGAAGAGAAAAGTATCCCATATCTTCTTTCCAATCAAGGTCAGGATCTTGATTTAGATTATTATCAACATACCTTTCAATTGCCAGATATTGATTTATCTTTTTGTAAATGGCATCCAAATGGCAGGCAATTATTAACCATTCATGACGACGTTATTAAAATTTGGGATATCTATACAGGCGAAGAAATCAATCAGCATTATCCGGGAATTGGTACGATTAAACACGTTGTTTTTTCGGAGGAGGAGGAACTCCTAACGCTTGCCAGTAACCATAAACTGAGTATCTTGGAATCATCTACTTTTACGTTTGTTTACGAGACACAGGTAGAAGAGACCATCTTAAATCTAGCTTGGAGGCCGAATGGTGAAGACCTAGCCGTTGGCACAGAGAGTGGGATAGTTGAAATCATCCATCTGCCATCCCAAGAGAAAGTTACTTGTAAGCCCATCGATCAGGCTGTTCTTCAATTGGCTTGGAGACGTAATGGAGAAGAACTCGCGATCTGGTATCAGGGAAAGTTTAGTTCAGATTATCGGAAAATT
Source organism: Neobacillus sp. plas4 (assembly GCF_057221695.1). Lineage (NCBI taxonomy): Bacteria > Bacillati > Bacillota > Bacilli > Caryophanales > Bacillaceae > Neobacillus > Neobacillus sp. plas4. The sequence goes on along the minus strand of NZ_CM170152.1, from coordinate 5,689,573 downwards.
GTGATCTGGGATGTTCAAAACCAGGCCGAAAAGAAAGTGCTGCGCTCGAAATATCAACTCATGCCAGATACCTCTCTCTATCATTACATGTACTATGACGATGAGGGATTCTTATGGACAAGTGAAAGCACTGGAATCATGGTTTGGAATATTGAACGTGGCGTAAGGGAAGATAGTACCATTGGTTTGGAAATCGGCCGGCATTATTTTTATCAAACGAATATTCTATCAGTTTTAGATAAAGGCGAAATCTTTGTTTGGGAGGGAAAATCTGGACATGGCAGGCTGCGGCTTGCCTTGCCAGCTTCCGAAACCTTGCTGACAATCGATTTTAAGGACGGGCTCCTTGCTACGATTACCGTTGACGGAAAGGTAACGATATGGGATTTCCGCCAGCTGGATGCCAAAAGCAGCAATGGTGATCAGGTTGATTGGGCCTATACCCATCCATTATGGGTGTTTGCCCATTATGCAGACTGGCTGAACAGATTGGCTGGAGCCTTTGATGTACTCATACCACGGAGAAAAGCCCTATCCAAACAGGTAGAAGACATCTTTGCTGCCAAACAAGTGAATACCCAATTTATCGATTCGTTGATCATTTCTAGTTCGCTGTCTTCATCAAAATCTTATTTAGCGACAGGGCATCTAGGTCAATACATGCAGATTCATAATCTCAAAGAGGACTCTATCATTCAATATCAGCCGTTTAAATCAGGGAACATCCGGTTTTGTCACCTATCAGCGGATGAAAAATTGGCAGCGTTCGGGACAAATGATCAAGTGTGGATCATGAATATTCGGAGCGGTTATGTAAAAAAGACGTTTACATCAAGCAGTGAAATCATTACGGCACGGTGGTCAACGAACGGACAAGTGATTTGTATTGTACACGCCGACGGGCTGATAGATTTGATCGATCTGAATACAAATGATGGGAAGAGCTGGATGCTGGATGCAGGCCCTGAAAGTGAGGGGCAAATTCTTATGAAGTGGAGTCCGGATAGTCAATACTTGTCTATTTGCATTGGCAATCAATTTTTTGTTTATCAGATTGCGGGTACAAAAAAGGGAAAAATAAACGAAAAATTAATCGCCAAGGGAAGCTTAAACCAATTGGTGGAAAACCATGAATGGAGCCATGATAGCAAACAAATTGCTTTTTTAGGGATGCGGTTTGAATTCATTGTTGTTCAGGTCCAATCGAAGCAAGTTGTCCATCAGCTTGATTGCTTCCCAACAGGTGTATCACATGCGCTTGCTGACTATTTACATGATATTATGTTGTTGCCGCATGAGAAGATAGCTAGTTTAGAAGACATGGCCAAGCAAGAAGTTGAGCAAGCAAACCTACAAAGGATTCAGCGGTTTGGCCAAGTATTGGGTGCGAATTCCCTGCTAGCCTGGGATGAAACGGGGAACTATCTAGCTGTGGGGCTGGGCAACTGGTTAAAGGTTTTCATGCTTACAGAAGGAAAAGAAACAGCGCTTTTTTATACCAATGAACCGATGATTGGTTTGTACTGGAATGGGGAGAAATTACAGACAATTGAAGGAAATACGATGAAAAGGAAGGAATACCACTTTCCACAAAAAAAAGAAGGGGCCAGTTAAAAGCTCCCTTCTTCTCCTTTTGATAGGAATTCATTTTCATAGAATGGCCCAGATTCAGTTGGAACCTCAATGGTAACAATTCGTTTTGATTTTGGCAGCAGGTCAATGATAAGGGTATTGCCGACCTCGCCTCTTAATTTTTCAAGTGTAAAGGTATAGTCATCTAATGAATCAAAGTAGGCGGTTTGGTAGACCTGATGATTGGTATCAATGAGTTGAATCCCATATCGGTGCATGTTACCGCGTGCATTGTAAGGAATCTGACCAACTAAACTGTTGTCAATCGGTCCGAATAATTCCTCTTCGATGGGAATGACCTGTGCCAACGTACTTTTCGTTTGAACGGGAAGGTCATCTTGGAACGCTGTGAAATATTGCTTCATCATCATCAAGCCGAACAGACTTGAAAAAATAAGAAGCATGGTTAATAGACCAATCCAAAGAATATGTATGATGTTACTAGGTGCTTTTTCATGCCGTAAATTATTAAGAAGCCGGCTGATAAATAAGCAAATGATAAAAACCGTAAAGAAAGCCAGGAATTTTCCTTCAAAATATAACTGATATTCTGTCTGAGGCTCAAAAAATAGGAAGAGCGCAAACCCGAAAATGGGGAATGCTACAACAAAGGTTAACACCAGAATATTTATAAAACGGAAATAATAGTTGAAAAGGTACATAAGTCCACCCCAAAAATGATAATCTACCATTATCGTAAATCAAATGATGTAATAGGTAAAGAGAGTTAGGGGCGTTTAAACTTGAGATTTCTATCTTTATTGATTAATTCTATTTTTATCGTAATAGGAATGTTTTTTCTTGCCATGATATTTGGTGACTTCGGACTCCAGACCGTTCTTAATTTTCTCCTTGCCATGGCAATCTTATATGGCTTATTTCGTCTGAAGAATTTTTATTTAGGAAAAAAATTTGTACGAATGCAGTACATCAAACGAGCGAAAAAGAGTCAACAATCTCATTCCATATTGAAAGGTTTGAGTATTACAGGCTTCATTGCGGGAGCAGCGCTGTTTATTCTAGGTGGAACAAATTATGTAGTATCGGGAATTGGATTCTATCTATCGTTATTTTCCATAGTCTTAGGCATTTTTTTGGCTAAGCGGTGGAGATAAGAAACCAAGGGGAAACCAGGGGGAAACGGAAACCATGGGGACGGTTCTAGTGGTCCATAGAACCTTATTCGGAACCATCAGAACCGTCCCTTTGGCACAGAAAGGGTGGGGGTAATGACGTATAAACCAGAACCGATTGTGACTTCGGGAATTGGGTTACCGGTAGAAGTTCTGGAACTCAAGGAGGAATTAGCCAAAAATATTCATGAGGTCTGGGCATCACAAAGAATAGAACAAGGATGGACCTATGGACCAGAGCGGAGCGATCGCAAAAAGATGCATCCGAATCTCGTTCCATATGAAGAGTTAACGGAAGAAGACAAAGATTATGATCGTAACACAGCAATGGAAACGTTAAAAGTGATTTTATCATTAGGATTTAAAATTGAAAAAGACATTCGAAAGGAATAGGGAAAAGTGAAAAAAATCATTCATACGCATGCCTCTGTCCTTTTCTATAGCCTATTTACTCTAATAATTGTTGCTCTTTTATGGGGATTTCATCTGGAAACAAGGACGCCCAATCTCTTCTTAGCAACGATGGTTACGATAGTCCTATGCGGATATTGGTTTATTTTTTATTTCCAGATCCTTAAAAATAACCGCATACAGTTATTATTATTTATTGTTGCGGTCACTTCAGGAGTATACGGATTTAAATTTCACGCAATCGAAGATTATTCAATTACAAATGCATTGTATTCAACGTTTCGTCTGTTCCTGCTAGATGTAGACCCTGTTTTCTCAAAATCAGCCAGTAAATTCACAACCTACCCGCTTGCCATTGAGATTGCGCGCTGGACGGCTGCTGCCTACACAATTTCAACTTTATTTTCATTAATTTATTTGTTTTTCAATCAATCTTTCAAACTAGTTTTATATCGGATCTTTGGAAATCATATCGTTATTTCTGGTTATCATCATAAAAGCAAAGTGTTGATAGAGAACCTGCGCAAACAACAGAAAAAGGTTGTTTTGATCGTAGAAGAAATCTCTGAATCACAAATGACGTATTTACGTGAGTTAGGAGTTATTTTATTGATTGGAAAACAAGGAAGTACCTCTTTATATAAAAAATGCAAATTATCTAGTGCCGAGTATTTTATTATTTTTAATGAAGAAGATTCAAAGAATTTAAATGAAATACTCGCATTAAATGAATTTGTCAAGGAAACTGGTGTATCACTGAGTTTAAAGCAGGTGATCGTACATTTAGCTTATCACCAATCCTATGAGCTGTTTGAAGAAATCGAAACAGATCTCTCCCTAAAAACGAACCGGGCAGACTATCTTCCTGTTAAACCATTTAATTTACAAAAGGTAGTGGCAGAAAAACTCTTTAATGAATACCCGCTTCATGAGGGATATGAAGAACGACTTCGGAATCCAAACGGAGAAGCATTGCATTTATTATTTATTGGATTTGGCCAAACCGGTCAACATTTAGCACTTCAGGCAATAGAACGGGCACATTATATAAATTCTGCACAACTCAAAATAACTATTTTGGATAAGCATGCCGAGAAAGTAAAAAAAGAATGGTATGATAACTATCCAAAAAGTAAAAGGGTCGCAGACTTAACGTTTTATACGATTGATATTGATACCGATTCGATTGATGATTATGTCCATGCTGCAGAAGCAGCCTACACGCATATTTTTGTTTGTTTAAAAGATGATTTTGACGATCTTAAAGCAGGCATTCAGCTTGGCAAAACGATACCTCACCTCCCGATTTACTTAAAATTAAGTGAAAAAGCCCAAATCAGTCACTGGCTGCACACAAACACAGAGAAGTTTAACAAGCTTTATCTTTTTGGAAACTATGAGGAAATATTGACTTATGATTATGTTGTCAATGACCAATTGGAGGATCGCGCAAAAAATATTCATGAAGCTTATCGAAAGAGCAAGGAAGAGGGGGCGAAAAAGAAACAGGGAACGTGGGACCAACTTTCAACCTTCTTAAAAGAATCCAATCGGAATCAGCTCAATCATGCTGAAGTAAAGCTTATGCTTATGGGGTTAAAGGCAGTTCCTGCAGGTGAAATAGAGAAAAGCGGTCATAAAGCCTTAACACCAGAAGAGTACATCGCAGCAGCGCAGGAACACCTTACGTTACTAGGGGCCGCTGAACATCACCGTTGGAATGCTTTCCATTTTCTTAGAGGGTGGGACATTCTTGAAGAAATTGTTGATGGGAAAACGAAAGACCCTGACAAAAGGCTTCATGCTTGTTTAGTCTCCTATGATGACCTGAAGAAAATCGAAGAAATAACAGGCGAAGACTATCAAAAATATGACAGTGATGTCGTGTTGGAACTTTATCAAACCATGCAGATGGGTGGATATAGGATTGTAAAAAAACAGGGGAAAAACCAGGGGGACGGTTCTTGTGGTCCAAACTAACCTTATTAGGAACCATGAGAACCGTTCGAAGCCACTGAAAACATATCCTACCTTTAACTTCACATGCTTACCATATTATTGAAAAAACCAGCAGTTTTTTTAAAAAATTGGCTCAGCGGCTTCGAACTATCCCCTGGCTTCAGACTATTTGATTATATGATTGTATGTTTGGTAAGCTAAAAGCCACAAACCTTTTGTAGCAGGAGGTATTTTACTATGGATAATATGGATCCTCAATATTTTGTATCAAAGCTTGGGCTGGAACCACATCCAGAAGGTGGATATTATAAAAGTACATTTGCATCAGAGGAAAGGACCTCTGATCAAGAATTAACAGTGAATTTTGAAGGGAAGCGCAGGCTTTATACAAGTATTTACTTTCTCTTAACTTCAAATGACGTATCTCATTTTCATCGTTTGAAATCCGATGAGCTATGGTATTATCACGCAGGAAGTCCATTAACGGTTCATATTATTGATGAGAATGGGGAATATAAAGAGATTAAATTAGGATTAGACTTGGATCAAGGAGAAGTGCCACAAGCGTTAGTTCCGAAAAATTCTATCTTTGGATCGTCCGTTATGGGTGACGACACATTTTCTTTAGTAGGATGTATGGTTTCACCAGGCTTTGAGTTTCAGGACTTTGAATTGTTCACACAGGCTGATCTCTTGGCAAAATATCCCAAATACAAGGATGTTATTATTAAGCTTGCATATGAAGTAATTCCGGAATAGAGGTCCGTGGGGATGGTTCTAATGTTTTATTAATTAATGGTATCAGCCATCACACAATGTGGTCGGTGTTGATGGTTGAACCATTTTAAGGTTTGTGAAATCGGACCAATTGAATTCACACCGTGGCTGAGAGAAGCTCTTAGCCAAAGAGTTTTTTATTTTCACAGAAGAATTGAATGAAGTAATTTGTAAATTGGTGTATGATAAGTTTGATATAAATCGTTTCTTCCTTACTAATTCTACTAAAGATTACCACGCGTGTTTTTTAACCACGAATACATATTTTCTTTCCCATGTATAAGAGACCCGTCTGCTATTTTTTTGCCATCGACTGATTTTAGACCCGTCTTAGCCTTAGCGAGAGCATGTTCAATTTTACTCCCCCATCTAAATCATCTTTCGAACTATTACCACTTTACTCGATAGTAATATTCACAACCATCTACCTACAATTATTTTTTTTGAAAAATAGAAGATCGCTTGAAATACTAATTGGCGATTCTCTTTGAACTGGAAGACAGCAACAGTATGGCAATTAAGTAAGGTCTTAGTACCCATGTGCAAATAAAGATTATCCGTTTAGCTAGATTTAAATGAGGAAGGATCGATATCGGATGTGGCTCTTATAGAGACCGCACAAATTAAGGAAGATAGATAAGCATAAGCAACTTGCGACTCATCCAAATAAATGCAAGGGAGAAGCTTGAATGGAATTAATAGAAACAGTAAATAGGGAAATAGAGCAAAAGAGTAGAGCGATGTTTCCTTCAGGTGATTAAGATGCCTCGAAGAGCCAGAGTGAAATGCGGAAGCGGAATTTATCATATTATGCTAAGAGGTGCTAATAGACAGGAAATCTTCCACGATGATGAGGATTGTTCAAGATTTCTCGATTTATTGCATAAATATAAGTTGCAAACCAACGTGAAGATTTACGGCTGGTGTTTGATGAGTAATCATGTACACCTGTTGTTACGAGAAGGCAATGAAGAAATTTCGACCACAATGAAACGTATAGGTGTAAGTTTTGTCTTGTACTATAACGGGAAGTACGGAACGTCAGGGCATCTTTTTCAGGACAGGTTCAGGAGTGAGAATGTTGAAAATCTCCGGTATTTATTAACTGTAGTAAGATACATTCATCAAAATCCACTTAAAGCAGGTATCGTCAAAAGGGTGGATGAATGGAGGTGGAGCAGCTGCCGATATTATTACGGAATTTGTAATGAGGGAAAGGAACTCTTGGATTCTACATTCATTTTGGGAAAGTTTTCGGAGGAAAACATTGCAGCTAGGGAAAGATTCAAAGAATTTAATGAAAGCGTCAATCAGGATCAGTGTCTAGATGACCATATGGCTGAAAGAAAATTAACGGATATTGAAGCAAGGGAAAAGATTAAGAAACTGTTAGATGGAATTGAAATCGCCCAAGTTAAAAGTTTACCAAAACTCAAAAGAAATGAAATCCTTAAAAAGGCAAAACAAAACAAAGACATGTCACAACGCCAACTATCAAGGATCTTAGGCGTCTCACGAACACTTATCTCTAAGGCGTGAAGACCGTGGGGACGGTTCTGATGGCCTTTTATTATGGTATTAGGATATAATGATGTTCACCTTCAGTTAGTGACAGGAATGTGTATAAATGAAAACTAGGATATAGATGATACATGGTTATATATCAATGTGGGAAGCAATTTTGCTATACCTCTTCAAGGTTCTCGAAGAAAAGTTTTTTAACAATGTAGTAGCCATTAATGTTTTCAGTATTTATCATTGACAATTATTTTCCTTTAATCGAACCATGAGAACCGTCCCTGCGGCACCCCTGAAATATTGATGAAAAAATAATATAGGCTGAGGAGGTTTCAATTATGATAAGTGATTTAGATTTAAAGCACCTGCGACGATGTATTGAACTAGCAAAAACTGCGCTAGAGAAAGGTGATGAGCCATTTGGTTCAGTTCTTGTCTCTGCCAACGGAGACGTACTTGCAGAAGACCATAACCACGTTGCAGATGGTGACCATACCCAGCACCCAGAGTTTACTTTGGCGCGATGGGCAGCCGGGAACATGACAACTGAAGAAAGAGGAAAGGCGACAGTATATACCTCGGGCGAACATTGCCCTATGTGCGCTGCAGCCCACGGCTGGGCTGGTTTAGGTCGGATTGTATATGCAAGTTCGTCCGAACAGCTGGTACAATGGTTGAGTGAAATGGGGGTTGCTCCATCGCGCGTTCGAAATCTTCCCATTCAAGATGTTATTCGGGATACCACAATTGATGGCCCTGTTCCGGAACTAGCGGAGCAAGTTCGTCAACTCCATCAGCGGTTTTACGCAAGGAGACGTTGAAGATATCGCGCCCTGAAGTTAAAGCTGATATGCCATAGATGATAAAATATATCGGGGGACCTTGGGGACGGTTCTCCCGGCTTTTTTTACTAAACAATTCAGCAGGAAAAAAACCACCAGAACCGTCCCTTTGGTCTCCCTTTGGTCTCTAAAGGTTTGAAATCTGTGAGATGTTGCCATAATTGTTGATAGAATCATTATCCTTCGAAAGAGATCTTAGGTTGATGGTTGAATATTTACTTAGGGGTGATTTTATGGCGATGCAGCGCACATTCATTATGGTAAAGCCTGATGGAGTGAAACGACAGTTAATAGGAGAAATCATAAAGCGATTTGAACAAAAGGGATTTAGTCTATTAAACGCAGAGCTTATGACTGTGGACCGTACAAAAGCTGAATACCATTATATGGAACACCGAGACAAGCCGTTTTTTGGTGAGTTAGTGGACTTTATTACATCTGGACCTGTTTTTGCAATGGTTTGGGAAGGGGAAAATATAATTGAAGTTTCCCGGCTTATGATTGGAAAGACAAGTCCATTGGAAGCAGCGCCGGGTACGATCCGTGGGGATTTTGCGTTTACAAAAGAAGAAAATGTAATCCATGGATCAGATTCTCGCTTAAGTGCAGAACGGGAAATTGAAAATTTCTTTGGTATATTGAACAGATATACCTTAGAGGATGACTTTCCATTCGAAGACAGGCAATCTAGTTGATTCTTAAGTACCAGCCAATAGGCTGGTATTTTTAACGTTGCTCCCCACTCTATCCTTATGTTTAATCCAAAAAAGGCCTAATTTCCCTGTTTTAATACGGAGAAATTAGGCTTTTCCCTTTTATCCAAAATTTTGACCTGTCATAACGGTATATACAATGAGGAAAATATTCAATACAACGATTACACCGGTACATCCCCATGCCAAAATTTTCACAGGTAATTTGTTGGCGAATTCGCCCATTTTCTTTTTATCGCTTGTAAAGAGTACTAAAGGGATGACAGCAAATGGAAGTGCCAAACTTAGAATGACTTGACTCCATAACAGCAATTCACCCGTTCCTTTGGCGCCAGCCACCCAGGTCACGATAAACGCAGGAACGACGGCTAATAAACGTGTGATCAAGCGGCGAAGCCATGGTGTAATTCGCAGGTTAATAAATCCTTCCATCACAATTTGCCCGCTAATCGTTCCGGTAATGGTTGAGTTTTGACCGGATGCAAGTAAGGCCACTGCAAATAACGTACTTGCTATCCCTACTCCGAGCGTAGGACTAAGTAATTCATAGGCTGCTTCGATTTCGGATACATTTAAATTGGTACCATAAAAAGCGGCCGCTCCCAAAATCAAAATGGCGGAGTTAATCAGAAATGCAACGGTTAACGAAAAGGTGGAATCAATAAGAGAAAATTTTAAAGCTTCTCTTTTTCCCTCTGTTGTCCTTTTATATTGTCTGGTTTGCACGATGGAAGAATGCAAATATAAATTATGCGGCATCACCGTTGCACCTAAAATCCCTAATGAAATAAAGAGCATTTGTGGATTTGTGACAATTTCAGCTTTGGGAACAAACCCGCCGAATAAAGCTGCCATTTCCGGTTTTGAGAAAATGACCTCAAATGCAAAGACAACAAAGATGGTAACCATTAAAACGATGACAATGGATTCAATAATGCGAAAGCTTTTCTTTTGCAAATAGAGTAGAAGCAGTACATCGAATGTAGTGATGGCAATCCCCAGTAATAAAGGAATGCCGAATAATAAATTTAGGGCAATGGCTGAACCAATGACCTCTGCTAAGTCGGTTGCAATAATGGCTAATTCGGTTAATATCCAAAGGACAAAGGCTGTTTTCATTCCTGTTGCATCCCTCGTTGCCTGGGCAAGATCTCTTCCTGTAACAATCCCAAGTTTTGAAGATAATGCTTGCAAGAGCATGGCAATTAAATTTGAAAGTAAAATGACAATTAACAGCGTATAACCGAAACGTGCCCCGCCGGCGATGGAAGTTGCCCAGTTTCCCGGGTCTACATACCCTACGGCAACCAATGATCCCGGTCCAATAAATGCAAGAAGTTTCCGCCAAAATCCTCCTTTACTTGGAATACTCACGGTATTGTTTACCTCTTCTAAACTCACATTCGCGCTTTGTTTTAACCAGCCCTGAGAATCCATGTAATCACCCCTCCAAAAGATGTAGTAAGTAAAAAAAATTTCATTAGACCAACTTTTTCTTTATAAATAGCTACGAAATATTTTATGAGATGATTTTAACTCTGTTTCTTGTATTTGTAAATAATTTTTGCCCACGAGCAACTCTTTAGAGTAAGGTGAATATATATTACTATTTTCTGGATATAAGACGTGAGATAAATAATAATAATTATCATTATTAGTATAAGAGAATAATGAAAATTATTATTAATACTGAATTAATGATGAGTATTATTCTCAATTAGTAAATTATTTTCTCATTTGTGATTGACAACTTTTTAAAATTTGAATATAATCCTTATTAAAATAATTATTAAAAGAAAAATATTATTAATAAATAATTGAGGAAAATGGAGGTTGACACAAAATATGAGAACAGAAGCGCAAGTACAAGTACTGAACAGTAAAAAGCCACAGTTACAAGGAAAGCTCTGGGACAGAATAAAAGCGAATGGTGAATTAATTGCAGCCATTGTATGCGGAGTACTCATTTTTCTTGGATGGTTAGTTCAGCGGGAAGGGTTTGAAGTGCCGTCTGTTCTATTGTTTCTCCTTGCTTATGTCATTGGGGGCTATGCGAAAGCAAAAGAAGGTATTGAAGAAACGATTGCGAATAAAGAGCTTAATGTTGAGATGCTAATGGTTTTAGCAGCGATTGGATCGGCTATTATCGGATATTGGATTGAAGGGGCCATCCTCATTTTTATTTTTGCTTTAAGCGGAGCGCTAGAAACCTATACAATGAACAAAAGTCATAAAGAAATTTCGTCGTTAATGGAACTTCAGCCTGAAGAGGCGTTACGCGTCAGGGATGGAATGGAGGAACACGTTCATGTATCGGAACTAAAGATTGGTGATTTCATTCTGATCAAACCAGGGGAACGAGTGCCTTCCGATGGGAAAATTGTCAAAGGGATGACCACCGTGGATGAGGCGGCGATTACAGGGGAATCCATACCTGTTTCGAAAGGAAATCAAGATGAGGTGCTTGCTGGAACCGTGAATTTAAACGGTTCGATTACCGTTGAAATTATGAAACCTGCAAACGAAACCTTATTCCAAAAGATTATTGAGTTAGTTCAGTCTGCTCAGAGTGAAAAAGCGCCATCCCAGCTATTTATCGAAAAGTTTGAAGGGACTTACGTAAAAGTAGTGCTTGCTGTAGTAGCGGTGATGATGTTTCTTCCACATTATCTACTTGGTTGGAGCTGGGTAGAAACCTTTTACCGGGCGATGGTTTTACTGGTTGTGGCTTCGCCATGTGCCCTTGTCGCTTCCATCATGCCGGCAACCTTATCGGCGATTTCCAATGGTGCCAGGCACGGGATTCTTTTTAAAGGTGGAGTTCACTTAGAGAATTTAAGCCATTTGAAAGCTATTGCTTTTGATAAAACGGGTACGTTGACAAAGGGAAAGCCGGAGGTTACAGATTTTATCGTTCAAAATGAGCTTAATGATGAAGATATTTTACGGATTACGGCATCGATTGAAAGCCACTCCACCCATCCTCTTGCCAATGCGATTGTGAAATATGCAAAGGGAAAATTAGCGGATGACCTTCTTCACCCAGAAAGTATAGAGGATGCAGCTGGCTGGGGAGTGAAAGCGACCATTGATCAAGAAGAGTGGAAAATCGGCAAGGCAGGATTTGTTGGGGAAAATGCGGCTGAACGATTTGCTGAACAAGCTGCTAGCAGGCTGGCTGATGAGGGGAAAACGGTTGTCTTTGTACAAAAGGCTGGAAAAGTAGTGGCATGTATCGGCCTGATGGACCGGGTTCGAAAAGAAACGATACTTGCCATTGGTCAGTTAAAAGCCCAAGGCATTTATACAATCATGTTGACGGGGGATAACGCCAAAACAGCGAAAGTAATTTCCGGTGAAAGTCATGTGGATGAATACATTGCTGAATGCTTGCCGGAAAACAAGGTAGAACATTTGAAACAGCTAAAAGGGAGATTTGAGAACGTTGCGATGGTTGGCGACGGGATCAATGATGCTCCAGCACTTGCAACCGCTAATGTGGGAATTGCGATGGGGGGCGGAACGGACGTGGCTCTTGAGACAGCAGATATCATCCTGATGAAAAACGATTTACCGAAGATTTCCGAAGCGATTCACTTGTCTAAAAGGATGAATCGGATTGTCAAACAGAATGTCGTTTTCTCCATCAGTGTCATCGTCCTTCTGATCGCTTCAAACTTTTTACAAGCAGTGGATTTACCATTAGGTGTCATCGGGCATGAAGGAAGTACCATATTAGTTATTTTGAATAGTTTGAGGCTACTAAAATAGGAAAAAGCTGATGGAGGGGTAATTCCTTCATCAGTTTTTTCTAATATTTTTTAACCTTACACTGTTTATATAGTTGTGTATGGATTCCATCTTCTTTATTCCATACATGAAAATGATATTAATAATCTCGACCCTTTCCAGAATCAGTGAGATCGTTTAGCTGTTCAGGATAGGGTTGAAAAATGGTTTGATCCAACAAATAGCTGGAATTGAAACGTACAGCCCAGGAATTTAAAACCATTAAGGGATTGCTAAGAGGGATTTTTTTTTCACGATATTTTTCAATTAAGGTTAGTAGGAATGCCTTTTCTTCCGAAAGAAGCTGTTTAGAGAAATGGCCCAATATATGGTGCATGACATTTATGTTTGATTTAATCGAACGAGTGTGTTCTAAAAGTTCATGTAACTTTTGTTCGTATACATCAAAAATATTCTCTAGGCTTTGATTTTCGCCATTAGAAACGATTCGTCCCAGTTCTTTTTGTTTTTGTTGATGATAGGCCATAAATAAGTATTTATTTTCACTCTGAAACTGTACCAGAGCCTGAATGCTTTTTTGTTTTTTCCTTTCTCTAAACGAGGCAAGCAGGAAAAGTTTTGTAAGGAAATTTTCCCGGATGAGATAATTCTTTAGTCTTCCTTCATCAGAAATGGCCAAATGATTTTGGCTTTCCACTATCTTTTTTGCAAAAACCCCAGCCGTTTTTCCGTTAACCGTCCCTTTTTCAGAATAGACCTTACTATCTTTTATTCCACAGGTTGGCGAACGACTTTTTAATATATATCCATCAATTGGCTTGTGAATTTTTTCGATAAAGGTTTCCGCATAGTGCACCATAGAATCTGTTAAGTCTCTGCCAGTAACTGGCTGGATGAGGCGAAGACCTTGTTGTTTGGAATCAACCAGACGGACAGGATTTCTAGGTGTCCCTAAACCAATGTCTGCCTCAGGACAAACGGTTATCACTTCAACATACTCTCTTAGTTTAGTTAAGAAATGATCTTGAATGATATCTCCATTAAAGCGACAGGCGTCAAAGCCCAAACATCTGCTAACCACAACAACAGGTTTATTCATATATTCATCACCTTATCAATGGAATTGTGATTCATACAATGATTCCCAATTTGAATCCGTCAAATAAGAAACCGATGGTGTATCTGTTCGATGATTTCTTAGAACACCTTTACCACCGATGGCGAACTTCAGATTGGTATTCGTTTCTAAACAGGTTTGAATCCATTTTTCTACTCTCACTAAAGGAGCGGAATTGGTCATGGAAATGGCAATGATAGAAAGTTTCTGGGTTTCAATTAAATCCAATACACCATCGAAAGGGGTATTCGGTCCTAAATAAATCACTTCATTTCCTTTTTTTCGCAGGAATAGGCTAAACAGCTTCAGTCCAATATGATGGTCTTCGCCCTCAGGACAAAAGGCTAATATTTTGGGCAGCGACTTGTTTACAGGCAGGATTCTTAAAAACTGAGCAAACCGGTTAATGACGAATTGAGAGGCAAAGTGTTCGTGATCGACAGTAATCTTGCCATTCTCCCAGTCATCACCAATTTGATAAAGTATTTCTGCCAAAATGTGATGAAAGACATCTTCGTATTCGAATAAAGAAAAAGCTAATTCAATGATGTTGTTCGCTTCTTGAGTATTCATTTCAATGAGCGCCTGATACAATGTTGTTTTTATGTCCTCATAGGATCGGCTATTAGATGGGGATTCAATAGACTTGGATGTCGACTGATTTAAAAGTTGGACAGCCTCACTAATTTTCATATGATTCTCTGTTGTTTGCTTTTTTAACCATGTTAAAATTTCTATATCCTTTTCGCTGTATAAACGGTGTCCGCCTTCCGTTCGTATAGGATTGACTAAATGGTATCTATTTTGTTGGAAAACGGCTATTTTTCTCGACTTTTGTTGACACCTGCCTCGCGACTTGCCATTGTTTTGGGTCCAATTATTGCAGGGATGCTTCAACTTCTTGCTCAAACGATTCTCATATTGCTCATTGGATTTATCATGGGTCTAAAAGTGGTAACAGGCTTCGGAGGGGTTGTCGTTGTACTTCTTCTCGCAGTGGGATGGGGCCTTACGTTTGCGGGTTATTCTGTTGGATTTGCACTTCGAACGAAAAATGCTCAAGCTGCACAGGCAGGAACCTTTATTTTCTTTCCGCTATTATTCCTGAGCACGACCTTTGTCCCTTATGAGTTAATCGAGGCAAGCTGGCTAAAAACAGCCGCATTAATCAATCCGACGACCTATGTCTTTGAAGGCATGCGTGCCGTAATGATCAATGGCTGGGGTGGTAGTGATATTTGGAAGGCTTTTATTGTAATTATTTTATTCTGCACTGCTACCATCAGTTTTGCTGCTTTTAGTGCTCGGCAAGCTGTGAGCAGAGGGTAGGGTTTTATGAAACGAATTGGGATCACACCTGCAAGAATAGGACGAAGTTCAAAGGTTCAAGGAGAAAATATAAAAAAGCCAGCCTGATTCAGTTTGAATCAGGCTGGTTCTTCGAAGTTAGGGTGGATCCTAGTTGAAGTCAATAATCTTTGACAATGGGCTGATCGACAACGTCGGAGTCGAGGGTGGTGGTTGAACTTTGTCCACTGAAGGTGTTGTTTTGGATTCCTGTATTATCGGAACCGGAACCAACAAATGTTTTTGCTGAACTTTTTGGGGAGATGAATAACGTACCGCCAAAATTGATTATACCGCCACTGACGTTATCAATCTTTAAGCCCCCTGGAAGAGTGGTCATACAGAACATCCTTTACCGTTTAATAATTCAATGTATGTAACATTCCCACATATGGTGCTATGGAACCAGGGGGACGGTTCTCCTGGCTTTTTAATGCCAATTCTTGCAATTCCTTATTTAGGGGAAACCCTTAATGTTACTGGATTTTTACTCAAACTAATTAAACGATTAATTGGTAATTTTACTTATTTGTATTTGCGGAAAATTGTATTTTATTAGTTTTTATTGTCTATTTTGAAGATAATTTCTAAAAGTCACAGACATTATTTTACAATTATTTTTGATGAAAACAGGCAAAAGTTCAATGATAGGATGGGTTATCCATGATTTAGTCAAACATTTAATTAGTTAAATTCGTGTTAACCAATCGATTGATTAAAAAGGCTATAAATGCTGTTAAGCCTGAGTTTATCCCCCTGGTTGGTAAAGAAACTTGTCGTAAAGAGGATCTAGTAAAAAGTGAAAACTTTGTATGCAAAGGAGAGGCTTTTTTGCAACTTGTGTGCAAGATTCCCTTATCATTTAATAATAATTAATGAGTGAAAAGGGAAAAGTATTAGTTGGTGTTTATACACCACAAATTCGATGTGGAGGGATATTCATGGATATTCGCGAGGGCTTGATTCCAACGGTATTAGGTACGGCGGTAACAGCAACTGGATATGCCTTAAAACAAAAACGAGGTTCCAACAAAATGATAGCAAATACGATTTTCGGATTCGGTCTTGCTCACATTGTGTTAGGGGCCATCGATCTTGTGGAACATCGACGTTGAATAGTGGGGCAGAACTCGCTAAAGTAACGCTGTAAAGAAGGACAGTGTGCTAGGCGCACTGTCCTTCTTTCATTTCTTCTGGTTTCCATTAACAAAGTTTTGAATATACTCGAGTTGTTCTTCATTGGGGCTTTCCTTTCGCACCTCGGTAAATCTAGCGACAGCCTTATCAAAAGAGACTTCTTTGTCCACGATTTCCCCGATGTTCGTTAGATCATCAAAGAAACTCCACATTTCTTCGCGCGTTTTTGGATTTTGGTGCCCGGTTACATACATATCGACTTCGTATTTTTTTATTTTGTCTAAAAGAATCACCAGTTCCTCTAGGTCATAGCTCCATTCGCCGCTATAAAAGTCCTGATAAATACAATCTCCTAAAAACATAATTTTTTCATCTGGAATATAAATGATAGAGGAATCCTGCGCATGGACACCTCCAACATGCTCAACTACACAGGTCACGCCACCCAAATCAATTTCAATTTTATTTGTAAAGGTAAGATCTGGCACCTTCAACTTCAAATAATCCCGGTTAGGCATTTCCCGTTTTATCATGTCTCGACAAAACTCAATTTCTTCCCCTGTTTCCACTCTTGCATCTAATGAGGCATCATCCCATTGAAGTGTTTTTAAATACGCTAACTTATTCTTCGTCGCCTCATGGCTAATGGCTACGTATCCCATCGTGTCCATCCCAAAAATATGATCCCAATGCCAGTGGGTAAGGACCACAAACTTCACAGGCGGTGCATCCATTTTGTCTACTAACTCGAGAAAATCCCGTGCATGTGCTGGAGAATTCCCGGAGTCAACGATGACACTAAAATTATCCCCGCAAATTAACCCCAATGCAGGACGATCCGTTTCTGAATAATGCGGCATATAAAACACTTTATTTGTTAGTTGCTTTAACATTTTAATGCCTTCTCTCGTAATTTTTATAGAATGTCCCCATTATACCTATTGAAAATAGGAATATCAAAGTCGCCAGAGGGACGGTTCTCCCGGCTTTTCTTACTCAACAATTGAGCAGGAAAAAACCACCAGAACCGTCCCTTTGGTCTTTTTCCTGAAAGTGCTTGCGTGAAATAAAAAGGTGTGCTATTTTTAACTTGTATAAAAAATAGACATGTCTAAAAAACAATATCTTCTACTAAAGGAGCAAATGAAATGATGGTCAATACAAAAGAAACACCTCATATTAAACCAAACGGTGTAGAAATAGCTGAAACGGTACTGTTACCTGGGGATCCTTTACGCGCTAAGTTTATTGCGGAAACTTTCTTAGAAAATGTTGAGTGTTTTAACGAAGTACGAGGAATGTTAGGCTATACAGGCACTTACAAAGGGAAGAAAATCTCTGTAATGGGCACTGGAATGGGTGCACCAAGCATGGGGATCTATTCTTGGGAATTAATCAATGTTTTTGGCGTTAAAAACTTAATCAGAATTGGTACTTGTGGTGCCATGCAAGAAAACATTAATTTATATGATGTTATTTTAGGGATGGGATCCGCAACAGATTCCAATTTTGGCCAACAATTTAATTTACCTGGACAATTTCCATTAACTGCTTCTTTCGAACTTTTAGAAAAAGCGAAAAAAGCAGCGGATGAAAAAGGACAGAAAGTTCATATTGGAAACATCTTATCAAGCGATGTATTCTATAGTGCTGATCCAACTGCTATTAAGAAATGGCAAGATATGGGGATTTTAAGCGTTGAAATGGAATCCGTATCCCTATATTGGAATGCGATTAAAGCTGGTGTAAATGCATTATGTATTTTAACGGTGAGTGATCATTTGATTACAGGAGAACAGACTTCTACAGAAGAACGTCAAACTGCCTTTACGAAAATGATGGAAATCGCATTAGAATTAGCGTAAATTTTTGTTCCTTTTATGTAGAAAATAAACGTGGTAGACAAGCCTCCTTTGCTCCACTTGACGTGAAGGAAGCTTGATACTATCTATATATTGAAAACGCTGTTATTCAACATTGTTCAAAAGAACAATAGTTATTACTGGAGGTACATCATGAACAGTTCAATTGAAAATAAACCGGTGGTAAACTTAAGCAAAACCGTTCCGGTCGTATTACTTTTAATGATTTTTTCACTCGTTATCGATAACTCTTTTAAAATTATTTCTCCAGATTTAGTAAAATATTTTGGCGTTTCAGCAAGTACTGTCAGCTGGCAAGTTACGCTTGCAGGATTGGTCATTGGGATCGGTGCCGTTGTTTATTCTTCTTTATCTGATTCGATTAGTGTGCGGAATTTACTAGTAGTCGGTATTATATTAATTTGTGCGGGTTCTTTACTTGGTTATATTGTATCCGAAAATTACTGGTTACTCGTTTTTTCTAGAATCATCCAATCTGCTGGTTTAGGGGCAACGGAAACACTTTACTTAATTTTTGTCGCTAAATACGCAAGTGCGGCAGACCAAAAAAAATATTTAGGCTTCAGTACAAGTAGTTACCAACTTGCTACCGTTATTGGTATATTAACAGGCGGATTTGTTACTACTTATCTGCAATGGCAAAACTTGTTTTTAATTCCGTTATTAAGCTTACTATTATTGCCATTCATTCTGAAATTATTACCAAAAGAAGAAACAAAGAAAAATCATGTAGACTTTATCGGACTTATTTTAATCGCTGCAGTGTCTACTTCTATCATGTTGTATATGTCCTATTTCAATTGGGGACTTTTTATTCTCTTTGTTGCATCTGTTTGTGTGTTCTTATTCTATATTAGTAAAAAGAAAAATGCTTTTATCACCATTGAATTCTTTAAAAACAAACAATTTTTATCTGTATTATTGGTGGCATTCATCATTTATTCTACTTATGCTGCATATGCACTAAATACACTCTCATTCTTGTTAACGACTGTATATGATATCAAATTGGATTCTGTTTCGTTGATGTTCATCCCTGCATGTTTGTTAGCCGCAACAGTGGGGGCATTTTCAGGGAAAATAGGGAAATATTTAAGCAGTAAGCAATGTATTTATTTAGCCATGAGTTTAATCACGATTAGTATCTTAATGGGTGCCATCTTTGTAGATTCATCTATTACCGTTTTTGTTATATCTCTTATTTTATTTTCATGTAGCTTTGCCTTGTTATACGCGCCATTAATCGATACAAGTATTAAAAAAGTTCCAGTCGAAAAATCAGGTACAGCATTAGGATTCTATAATTTATGTATCAATATCGCGATGTCAGCTGGTTTCACCTATTCAGCCTTTTTAATTGATAAGAAAGACTTACAATTTAGCTTTTTAAGTTTTACGACAGATAATGCAACAGCATTGAATTATAGTTCGATTATCCTCATTATTGGAGCAATTGCTCTAGCATCTATCATCTTATTTTGGACTTTAGTTGGTCGTAAATCAGACAATAAAATTCTAGATCAAGGGAAGCGAGCAGCGTGAAGAAATTTAAACGAATACACTTGATTGTCATGGATTCAGTAGGTATTGGCGAAGGAAAAGATGCGGCTCAATTTAATGATGTCGGTTCACATACGCTCCTCCACATTGCAGAGCATATGAATGGGTTGAATGTACCCAACCTAGCAAAATTAGGACTCTCGAATATTGAAGAAATCTTGGGTGTGCCAAAAGCGGATAAACCGCTTGCTTATTATACAAAATTACAAGAAAAATCAGTAGGAAAAGATACGATGACAGGCCATTGGGAACTCATGGGTTTAAATATTGATAAGCCATTTAATGTGTACCCAAATGGATTCCCAGATGAATTAATTAAACAGATTGAAGAAATAACAGGCCGTAAAGTAGTAGCAAATAAACCTGCAAGCGGGACAGAGATTATTGATGAATATGGGGAGCATCAAATGAAAACGGGCGATTTAATCGTCTACACATCAGCTGACCCAGTTCTTCAAATTGCAGCTCATGAAGAGATTATACCATTAGAAGAATTATATGATATTTGTGAAAAGGTTCGAGAAATCACAAAAGACCCTGCTTATTTAATTGGCCGCATTATCGCAAGACCCTATGTGGGCGAACCTGGGAACTTTACTAGAACCTCTAATCGTCATGACTATGCATTAAAACCATTTGGAAAAACCGTTATGAATAGCCTGAAAGATGGCGGCTTAGACGTGATTGCCATTGGAAAAATTAATGATATTTTTGATGGCGAAGGGGTGACAGAATCCATTCGGACGAAAGACAATATGGATGGGATGGACAAATTGCTCGACGTCATCAAGAAAGATTTTACAGGGATGAGTTTCTTGAATTTAGTCGATTTTGATGCGCTATATGGCCATCGCCGTGATCCAGAGGGCTATGGAAAAGCATTAGAAGAATTTGACCAACGTTTAGATGAAGTATTGGATTCACTCCAAGAGGATGATTTATTAATCATAACGGCTGACCATGGCAATGATCCAACGTTTGCTGGTACAGACCATACGCGTGAATTTATTCCTGTCTTGGCCTATTCGAAACAATTAAAGGACTCTGGCAAATTACCTGAAAATGATACATTTGCTGATATTGGGGCAACAATCGCCGATAATTTCGATGTGAATATGCCGGAATATGGTGATTCATTCTTACCATTCCTAAAATAATATGTTACGATAAAAAGAACCCCAAAATATGTTTTTTGGGGTTCTTTGTTAAATTTTTCAGAAAAGGAAACGAAATGAATGAATACAACTAAACATGCTCAATTGAAAAGACCACTCTATATAAATGTATATGACGAGCTCCTTCTTCAAATTAAAAAAGGAGTATTCCCTGTCGACAGCCAGCTTCCATCAGAACCAGACTTAGCTGGCAGACTAGGGATTAGCCGGGCAACACTGCGACAAGCGCTGGCACTGTTGCAGGATGATGGAATCGTAAGAAATATACGAGGAAAAGGAAATTTTGTGGTCAGTTCATTCGTTAAACATGAGGATGTTCATTTAGAAAAATTAAGTAATCCTATGCATAAGTGTCATGTTAGCACCTTTGATCGAATCGATACACATTATCGAATCGATGAGGATACGGAATATACGAAACAAATTTTAAAGAGAGATTCGTCTAAAGTGGCTGCGTTTGAACGATTATATCGAAAAGACAATGAGGTGTTAGCATATGCGTTTACGTTTATGTCAATAGAAACAGTAGAAAGTTTATCCTTGGACTTAAATAATGAGGAGGAGCTGCTGAATTTTCTAGAGAATCAAGTGTATGCGAATGCTAACCATGGTGAAATGGAAATAAAATATACTCATACCGTTAATTTAGCCGATAAGAATGAAAAATTAATCGGCCAAAATGAGTGCTTTTTACTATTAGAAAGCCTTTATGATCAT
The DNA here is from genome assembly GCF_057221695.1 of Neobacillus sp. plas4. NCBI lineage: Bacteria > Bacillati > Bacillota > Bacilli > Caryophanales > Bacillaceae > Neobacillus > Neobacillus sp. plas4. The sequence goes on along the minus strand of NZ_CM170152.1, from coordinate 5,667,902 downwards.
CAGGATTCTCCTATCATGCATAATAAATTTTATATCCCCCAACAGTTCTCGAATATAAAATTAAATATATACAAATAGGGGCCAGGGGAACCAGGGGGACGGTTCTCCCGGCTTTTTTAACTCAACAATTGAGCAGAAAAACGCCATCAGAGGACCATGGGAGGACCATGGGAGGACCATGGGGACGGTTCTGGTGGCTTTTTTGTTGGTGATACTAGAATAATTGAGGTAAACATGCCTAGTAAGTGTCATTAATGTGTGTGAATGAAACTAGAATATAGGAAGTATGGTTTCATAATAGTGAGTAGTACTTATACCTCTTCGGGTTTGCGAAAGATAAGATAATTAACCTAGAAGCAGCCAATTTAAAATGTGGACGGAGATATTTGGGTTATTTCTAACCATAAAATTGGGCCATGAGAACCGTCCCTTTGGCTGCCTACCTTTGGCTGCCTAACTTGGCTCATGAGCGGAGGGAGTTTAATGAAAATAGTAACCAAATTTCCAAAAGGCAACCCTGGTTTACATTCGGACCTAATTAAAAGTGGATGGGTTCCACTGAAAGAGCCCAAGAATTTAATAAGTGCAATTTTGTTATCGATTCCTTTAATGATTGTTGCAGCAATTATCTCAATTGGGATAATAAATATCTTTTCCTCGTTTTCTTTTGGCGAGTTTGGATTGACTTCAGATTCGATATCAATAAACATTAACTTTGGCATTATTTTTTGGCTGTTCTAACTATTAATCCTTCACGAATTACTCCATTTGATTTTCATTCCTAATTTTATTCAATCAGAAAAAACCTATACAGGTCTTACTTTTTTCGGGGGTTTTGTCCTAACAGAGGAGGAGATTTCAAAATCTAGATATCTCTTCATCACCATTGCTCCTTTCATGATTCTTTCAATTATAATGCCATTCCTATTAGGGGGATTAGGACTGTTAACACCGACATTAAAATTTTTGATCATTCTAAACTCAATGGCATCATCCGTTGATATCCTTAACCTCCTTCTTATCATTAAACAGGTACCGAAACATGCAATTCTAAAAAATAATGGAACAAATACTTATTGGAAACACAGATCAATGTAAGAAAACTATAGATTGATAGTTTCCTAATTTTTAGTGAGTTTTTCTACATACCTTTATAGAGTCTTTCCCCTCAATGGAGCAATTGCTGCTAAAGATTAAAAGCCTAATTTTTCGATAAATACTCGAAGAATTAGGTTTTTTTATTTCTTAATTTTCCAACAAATTCCTGGAAGTGTTGGGTATACAACATAACAGTATAATTATTGGTATTTTTAAATTTCAGTATGTTCTACTATTTATTTGTAAGGAGTTATGTAAGGTATACAAATTGGATTTTTAGGGAGGAATACAAATGGTTAAAATCGGTATTATTACAGGAAGCACTCGCGATTCCCGAGTAAATTTAAATGTAGCAGAATGGGTAAAATCCATTGCTGATCAACGCACTGATGCAGAATATGAGTTGGTAGATATTAAAGATTACAATCTTCCAAGATTCAATGAGTCTATTCCGCCGATTATGTCAGGCGGCAATTATCAAACACCCGAAGCAAAGCCTTGGTCAGAAAAAATTAACGAATTTGATGGCTTTGTATTTGTTTCACCAGAATATAACAAATCGGTTACATCTGGTTTAAAAGATGCCATTGATTATCTATATGTTGAATGGAACCATAAAGCTGCTGGGATTGTAAGTTATGGTTCTACCCTTGGTGTTACCGTAACAAATGAGTTGCGTTTAATTTTAAGCGTTCCAAAAGTGGCAGTAGTAGGGCCAAGCGTAAATATGAGTCTTTTTACAGATTTCCAAGATATGACGAAGTTCAATCCAGCACCTCACCATGAAGGAGCTTTAAACACAATGTTGGATGAAGTGGTTGCTTGGTCTAAGGCCCTGAAAACAGTTAGAGGTTAAAAGGCAGAATTTATTAAAATAACAAAAAGGAAAGAGTGGGCCATAGGGACGGTTCTCATGGTTTTTAATTGAGGTTATTTTGAGTTATGGTTAGAATCCTAAAAGTGTATAAATGAAACTCGAATCAGACAGGTTAATTCAATATTAGTGCTCGATTTTACTACACCTCTTAGAAGTTAGCCGAAAAGGTTTAGTAGCTATGGCGCAGTCAGGGGAGGCCAGGGGAACCGTACCCCTGGCTGTGGCTGGTATTTTTAGAAATAATAAATGTAAATGAAGTAATTTGTAAAATAGTGTATGATAGTGTTGATACAAATGTTTTTCCTTTTTCTTCGCTGAAGTTCCCCACGCGTGTTTATCCAACCATGAGAAGATTTCCTTGAACTTTTTTATTCCATTTTAGTCTTATTTATATAATCATGTATTTGTGCCTTATCTAGCTTCTTTATACTATTTGAACAAGCAATGGTAATTAGCGGTGGCACTAAAAGTAGGCTCTGGATGCGAATACTGGCCGATGTGTTTCAGGTAAGAATTATCACTCAATCCAATACGGGTGGGCCATCGCTGGGAGCAGCCATTTTAACGGCTGCTCCCAGCGATGAAGCTTACCCATCTTTACAGATAGCATGTGAGCAGTTGGACATTTCAAATCATATATATATGCCAATTGAACAACATGCCATCATTTACTAGAAGATGTTCCCTGTTTTTCAAAAAATATATTCTTCTTTAAGAGGTGTATTTGAAGATATTTATTTGGTTGAAGATAGCTTATTACGTTAGGAGCAGCTGTTTATGAACACTAACTTTGATGAGGTTGTTGACCGTCTGCATACGAATTCTGCTAAATGGGACGGGATACCGAACGAATATGGTAAAAATGTAATTGCTTTATCTGTTGCGGATATGGATTTACGCGCACCGCAGGTCCTCGTTGATAAAATGACCGAAGTTGCTCAGCATGGGATTTATGGCTATACGGAACTTTTTCCACCATATTATGCAGCAGTTCAAAGTTGGTTTCAGAGGATGTATGACTGGAAAATTGATCGAGAATGGATTGTCTTTTGTCCGAGGATTGTACAAGCGGTATCCCTTATCATACAGCATTTTATCGACGAAGGAGACAAGGTTCTCGTCCATACCCCGTCCTATATGCCGATTACAAATGCGATAAAGGTGAATAGACGGACATTGGTTGAAAGCCCGCTTTTATTAAAAAATGGCCGATATGAAATCGATTTCGAGGATACAGAAGCGAAGATGAGAGCGGGGGTGAAAATCCTCTTATTGTGCTCACCACACAATCCAACCGGCAGGGTTTGGACAAAGGAAGAACTATGGCGCATAGGAGAATTATGTTTAAAATATAATGTTCTTTTGATTTCCGATGATATCCATGCAGATTTTATCCATGGCAAGCATCGCCATACTTTTGTAGGGAGTCTCTCAGAACAGCTAGCACAGCAATCAATCATTTGTACTTCTCCGGGGAAAACCTTTAATCTAGCAAGCTTAGAAATTGCGAATATCATTATTCCTAATGAAAAATATCGTTCCAAATTTAAAGAATCTATGATTCAAGCAGGTATTCATAATCCAACCTTTTTTGCTGTACCTGCTTTAGAGACCGCTTATACATCCTGTGATGACTGGCTCATAGGTGTAAAGGACTATATTAGTGACAATGTATCTTTTACAAAGGAATTTTGCCGAGAACATTTACCGAAGATCAAATTAATCGACCCTGAAGGCACTTATTTAATATGGATGGACTGTAGAGACTGGAGTATGAATGAAGCTGATTTAAAGCGATGGGTTTTAGAGGAAGCGAAGGTAAATGTAAGCTTTGGCTCTTCGTTTGGCAAGAAATACGAAGGCTTTATCCGCCTGAATCTTGGAACACCACGAGCCCTCTTACATGAAGGATTAAGACGTATTACACAAGTTTATAGAAGTACAAAAACTATAAAAATATAATTTAGGGTGAACTTGATGATGGGAACACTATTAATCTGTTTCGCTGCAATTTCATTTGCTGGGACTTATACTGTTACCGAATCCCTTGAATAAATCATTAACAAAATGATGAGTTTTGTTAAAAAAATGGGGATGAATATAAAGCAAAAACATCCTATACTTTTAGCGTTCCTCTTCCAAAAGATGTACTAATTGAAATTGAATAATCGCTAGTATCGGATAGAATTCTGGAAATTCCAGTGCCAAAAATTTTATAAGATTTAAGATGAAGGCTCCCTATTTTGGATGTACAGCATGTTGTGAAAAGGTTCAGTCCCGCTGCTTTGCAGAGGGACTGAACTCTTTTACTATCATTTAATTATTACACCTTTCGGCAAATTTTTCATATAATGTTGAATTCTATCTGTATATTCAAAATAGTTATAATAATACCACGAATATTAAAATGTTACTATGCCAATTTGAACTAGCCTCCCTTAAAATAGAGAGTGTAATCGCTTACTATATACAAAAAGGGGGATAAGAAATGCTAAAACATGTTAAGCAAATGGGAGTATTAAGTCTAATTTTATTGTTAAGTTTTTCTTTATTAGCTTGTAGTAATGAAAGCAAAAAAGTATCGGGCACGGAAAAAGAGTTGCTCACTTCTGATAGTAATGAGCTGCCAGAGAAATTCGATCAAGAAGTTACCTTGACAACGGTAAGACATGTAGCAGGAGATGTAACCTTTAAGTCTGGTGAAAGTATTGAAGATAATGTAATGACGCGATGGGCTAAAGAGAAATTCAATATTAATATTAAATATAATTGGACAACAAGCGGTCCTCCAGATGCATTTACTACCAAAATAAGACTTGCATTATCAGCAAATGAGGAAATGCCAGACATTATTGCGTTGCGAGATGATGTCACACAAGATCTTATTGACTCAAAAAGATTTATGCCGGTAGGAGAGTTGTTTGAAAGTTACGCATCGGAAACGTGGAAAAACGCGATGGGAGAAGATCCATCGGTTTGGAACGCATTCATGCGTGATGGTGAAAAATATGCGATTCCAATTCTAGACTATTCTATGAATGGAGATCCTGTCTTATTTATCCGTGAAGATTGGATGCAAAAATTAAACCTAGAAGCTCCAAAAACAATAAAGGATCTTGAAAAAATCATGGATGCATTTGTGAATCAAGACCCAGATGGTAATGGAGTAAATGACACCTTTGGATTAGCTACTGGATTTAAAAACAATTTTAATACATGGATGAGTGATTCAGGTTGGGTATTTGGTGCTTACGGAACACTGCCAAACCAGTGGAACGAAACAAGTGATGGAAAGCTTGAATATGGATCTATCAATCCTGCCGTGAAAGACGGACTTGCCACAATGAATAAATGGATGGAAAAAGGATATATCCATAAGGAATCCGGCCTATGGGATGAAACGAAGGCGCAAGAATTATTTGTTTCAGGTCGTGCTGGAATCATCGCCGGTCCTCACTGGATGGCAAATTGGCCGTTAAGCGACATCAAAAAGAATATAGATGGCTCACAATATAAAGCATATCCGATTCCTTCAGGACCTGATGGAAAAGCAGGAAGGCATGGTACATTTAACTATAATGGAGCGGTTCTCATTAATAAAGAGGCTGACCCTGAAAGCATTAAGGCTTTTTTCCTTTATCAAAATTATCTATTTGATCACTATGCAAACCCTGAAGAAAGTAGTGAATTTGAATATGGGTTTGCAGAAGGCTATGATTACGTCTTAAAAGAAGGAGTACCTACAAAGGATGTACCAGGTGGAGCTCACCCAGTAGGTAAATATTCTTTGACTTTTGATGTGGCAAGAATTCCGTCAATACAGATGAATACCCTATATGACCTTGCAAATGGGGCTGAACCAAAAACACCATTTGAAAAGAAGGCAAAACACAATGCTGATGTTAATCCAGAAGTATATGAGGCTGCAAAAATTGTTGTGGAGCAAAAAGACATCACGATGCCAAGTATGTTCACAGGGGCACCAACTGAGACAATGAAATCACGAGGGCAAGCGCTCGATAAAATTCTTGATGAAGGCTTCAATAAAATTGTATATGGGGAACTTTCAGTAGATGAGTTTGATAAAATAGTAGAAAAGTGGAAAAAATCCGGCGGGGATGCAGTTACAGAAGAAGTGAATAAGTGGTATGAATCCGTCAAATAAATGAATGAATAATCCGGGTCACTGTTCCATATGACCCGGTTTTTCACTCATACATAACAATTCATTTCGATAAAAGAATGATGATATGAAAGGGCTCAACTATGAAATGGCGTAAAACTCTCTTTTTCAAAGTGGTTATGATTCTGTTATTGTTTGCAATTCCAATTACAACTTTTTACACATACTCGTATTATAAAGGTTTACATATTATGAAGAACGAGCTGAAAGAGCGAAATTTAAATCGCCTTTCTCTTGTCAGAAATCAAATTGACAGGAACTTTGATAATTTGTCAATCCTTTTATTATCTTTGAGTGGGCATTCAAGTGTTCAAGAACTCAGAAATATAGAGTTTTACAATAATTATCAGCAATTTAGGGTGAAATCCGAATTAAATGATCAGTTATCCTTGCTTAAGGGAATCAGTTCTTGGAAGGCAGATTTTGCGGTGTATGTTCCTAACAAGGGGATTACGTTAAAAACATATGGAGATGACAAAGTAGATGTAATGATTGCAAGTGAATGGGAGGTAAGAACAGATCCTACAACTGGCTCATCTTATTATATCAAACATATTGTACAGCCACTTAATAGCATCATTAACCACAAAACGCCAGATATTATTATTGAAGTAAAAACTCCCATAAAAAATATAGAGGACTATTTAGCGCAATTAAAACTAAATCAATATAATGATCCATTTATGTACAAAATTGAGAGTCAATCCATTTTGTCTTCTTCTAAAAACAAAGACAAAATGACAGAAATGATTAAGAGGATTCCTAGTAGTAACCATTTAAATAAGGGGAATGTGATCATTGATTATAACGATAAGCAATATTTAGTAAGTTATATGAAATTAGAAAATCTAGACTGGATGATTGTAGATTACATGCTCGTTCAAGATGTTTTTGCTTCTTTGACCAATACAAGAAATATGTTTTATACGTTTGTTGCGATTATGCTGCTATTATGCTTGCTAACCGCCTATTTATTATATCGGAATATTCAATTTCCAATTAAAAATTTAATCAAAGGGATTCAATATATTAAGAGTGGAAACTACTCGGTTAAAATTCAACCGAATAAAATACAGGAATTTCAGTTTGTGATTTCTAGTTTTAATGAAATGACTCATCAATTAAAAACGTTAATCGAGGAAGTCTACCAAGAAAAAATACGATATCAAGAAATTCATTTAAAGCAACTACAATTTCAAATTAACCCTCACTTTTTGCATAACTGTCTGTTTATTATTAAGAATATGGCAAAGTTGGAACAAACTGAAGCAATAGAAGCGATGTCTTTGCATCTAGGAAACTACTATAGGTATATGACAAATATAGATCATAAGGAAGTAACGATTGGCGAAGAACTAGAGTTTATTCGAAATTATTTAGATATACACAAAATTAGATCACAAAGATTTACTTATGAAATGAATGTTTCCGATGAGATTCTTAATCTTTTGATTCCTAGGCTTCTTATACAGCCTATAGTAGAAAATGCGTTAGAGCATGGTGTGAGAACAGGCAACGAGGGAATCATTCAAATTTCTGGAAGCAAGATTAATAGACAAAACATTCTGACCATTGAAGACAATGGCAAGGGATTAACGGAAAAAGAAATGATAGAGTTAGAACAACAAATACAATTACCGGTGAGTAGTGAGGATGGACATGGTGTTTGGAATGTCCAACAGCGTTTGGCATTTCACTTCGGAGAAGGGGCAAGACTTAATTTCAGCACATCTTCTTTGGGTGGACTAAAAGTAGAAATGCGTTGGAGGTGAGGTAATTCTATGTTTAATTTGTTAATTGTGGACGATGAACCATGGATTGTAGAAGGGTTGGCAAGTCTGGACTGGGGAAAATTAAATATACAAAACGTATATAAGGAAACTTCCGGTCAAAAGGCGCTACAAGTGATGAAGGAGAATCAGATTGATATTGTTATCACGGATATTCGAATGCCTGATATGACAGGTATTGAGTTGATTGCGTCTGCAAGCAAAGGAAGAGTGAGGAAATATATTATTCTTTCTGGTTATGCTGAATTTGAATATGCCAAGCAGGCTATACAGCTTTCTGTCTGTGATTACCTGCTTAAGCCTGTTCCTGATGAAGAAATTATGGAATCGGTATCTAAAGCTATCCAGTCAATTCAAAACGATCAGCGTTACTTTGAGGAATTGATGAAAAGCATGTCGCTTATCGAAGATGGTCCATTCTTATCGCCTTTAGACTTTTTATATGAAAAACCTCAGTTGATTGAGTTAATGGAGTACGGAAATTGGGGTGTTGCTGAAAAAAAGATAAGAGATATTTTTAAACAACTGGAAGAGAAGGTACATTATTCTCATGAATTCACCCTTCAAGTATATTTTATGATTTGTAATACATTTACGTACTTTACTCATAAACATGGATATTTACTAACAGACATTATCAGAAGAGAATTTCATTCAATGTATCAAAGGGGTTCCAAACATTCAATACAGGAATTACAAGAAATAACTTTAGCCACTTTTCTAAAAATAAAAACAAACATTAACAAAGAGAAAGATACCAACCACTTTACAGTAATTGAACAAGTCAATCATTATATTGACAGTCATCTACATAAAGATATTTTCTTGCAGGAAGTGGCCAATCATGTTTATTTACATCCTACCTATCTATCAAAACTATATAGGGAAAAAACCGGGAAAACATTTAGTGATTGTGTTTATTCGCGAAAAATGGAAAAAGCGGCAGCGAACCTTAAGGAGTCTAATGAAAAAATATATAAGATAGCCGAAGGGGTTGGCTACAAAGACTCTTCTTATTTTATAAGAAAATTCAAAGACTATCATGGGGTTACACCACAAGAGTATCGCTTCCATTCGCAACCGCAACATACGTTAGGCTGATAGAACAAATTTTATCTAGGGCGGGTGAAGAGATGTGAATGTACAGATTAATAAAAATGAAACGACTTCTATTCATGTGAAGAAAGTTTCAGTCAAAAAACAAAAATGGAACCTAAAACGAAATTGGCCTTTACATATGTTTATGCTACCTGCAGTATTATTGGCGCTTGTCTTTAATTATGCTCCTCTACCCGGGGTGGTAATGGCTTTTATGGATTTTAAACCATATCTAGGTTTTTCTGAATCGTCATGGGTTGGGTTGGAGCACTTCAGAAGAATGATACAATTTGATGATGTAAGACAAGTGATTTGGAATACGTTGATTATTTCCTTTTTAAAAATACTATTTAATCTGGTTATTCCCATTATATTTGCCGTTTTACTAAATGAAGCACGTCGATCATTATTTAAGAGGACCATTCAAACCCTCGTTTATTTGCCTAACTTTTTATCATGGGTTATTCTTGGTGGAATTTTACTAGATATGCTGTCTGTAGACGGTGGGATTGTAAATAAGTTCCTTGTTGCATTGTTTGGAATTGACCCTATCTTTTTCCTTGGTGATGGTGATTGGTTTAGATTCACTGCTGTTGTGACGGATGTTTGGAAAGAATTCGGATTTGGCGCCATTGTATTCTTGGCTGCGCTAGCTGGAATAAATCCAGATTTATATGAAGCTGCAACCATTGATGGGGCGAACCGCTTTCAACAAGTACTACACATTACATTACCTTCTTTGATTCCTATTACCGTGGTAGTGGCGACTCTTGCATTAGGTAGTGCATTGAACGCAGGCTTTGACCAAATCTTCAACTTATATAATCCACTGGTCTATGATAAAGGCGATATTATTGATACTTTTGTTTATCGCGAAGGCCTACTAGGGGGGCAATTCAGTTTTGCCACGGCAGTTGGATTATTTAAATCGGTGATTGGAATGATTTTAATTATCACAGGTTATAAACTTGCCCATAAGTATGCTGGATATCGAATTTTCTAAAGGAGCAAAAGGAGTGTGACCCATGAATTACAAAAGCGTACCCTATACGATTTTTACCATTTTTAATTATACCTTTCTAGCTTTATTAGGAATTATATGTGTGCTACCCCTTATTCATATATTGGCTGTATCATTTAGTGGATCGGCACCCGCCAATGCGAATTTAGTCACATTTTTTCCGATTGAATTTACTTTGGATGCATGGGAAAAAACCTTAGGTAATGAGCGGTTTCTTCGTTCATTATGGAACGGTATTTTTCGGACGGTGCTGGGAACAGCAATCAGTTTATTTTGTATAACACTCGCTGCTTATGCACTATCGAAAGAAGACCATGAATTCAAGGGTAGAAAGTTATATGTCTATTTTTTTATCTTTATTATGCTCTTTCATGGAGGTCTAATACCATCCTATATTTTGATCCAAAAGCTAGGATTAATTAATACGATCTGGGCATTGGTATTACCAACCGCGATTAATGTGTTTAATATGATTTTGTTAATGAACTTCTTTCGCACAGGGGTACCGAAAACATTAGAAGAAGCTGCGATCATTGATGGTGCCAGTCATTTTAAAATTCTCTTTCAGATCTATCTTCCAATTTCCATGCCTGCGATTGCGACTGTAGGATTATTCACAATGGTGAGTCAATGGAATTCATGGTTTGATGGATTAATCTACATGACAGATGCGATGAAATTTCCTTTATCTACCTTTTTACAAACAGTTATCGTACAACAAGATTTATCACAAATGAATGTAGATCCAGAGGAATTAAAAAATTTATCAGAAAGAACGTCTAAATCTGCACAAATCTTCATTGGTGCTTTACCAATTCTACTGGTATATCCATTCTTACAAAAATACTTTGTAAAAGGGATTGTATTGGGATCGGTTAAAGAATAGGTTAAACAAGGAGGAGTAGTTGTTGAGACAGTCGATTGATTTAGAGCAAACCCGTTTTGAGTTTCCACCAGAGGGTGGTGAAATAGTGGTAGCAGGTACGCAGGAACTAGATTGGAGTAAGGCCAATTATTTAATATGTAAAATTGAAACGAAAAATGAATGGTTGGTTCCGCTCATCTTCCGATTTTATAAAGAGCAAGATAAGTATTTACAAGTAACAATGGGAACCATTCCTCAAACAGAGGTGATCCTGTCGTTCCCTCTATCAGCCCTAGATCGGCAGAAGGTCTTTTTACCTCGTACACCAGGGAAACTGAAAACGCTTATATCAGGTACCGGATTGAGTAAGGAAGAAATCAGTAGAATCACGATAGGCACAAGTAAATCTTTTCAGTCCCAGTTATTCGAAATTAAAGATCTCTATCTTGATGTAGAAGAGCCAGAATATCTATTACCAGATAAAGTAATGGTGGATTCTTTCGGACAATCGAAATGGAAAGACTGGCCTGGTAAAACAAATAGTGAAAGCGAGCTTGTGACATATTTAAATCAACAGGTAGGTGTGGAAAAGAAGTTTCCGTCTGAATGGAGTGCTTATGGAGGCTGGAAAAAGAAGCAGTTTGACTCAACTGGCTTTTTCCGAACGGAACATGATGGAAGTCGTTGGTGGCTGATCGATCCTGAAGGATATGCTTTTTGGAGTGTTGGTCTAGATTGCGTTCGACCAGAAATTCAAGGATTGTTAGAAGGACTTGAAAAGCTGTATGAATGGCTTTCTGAAACAGATGAATACAAGGATATGTATTATCAAGAAAAGGATCTACAATTTGTGGACTATTCAATTGCCAATCTCATTCGGGCTTTTGGGAATTCTTATCGGGAAAAATGGAATGTTATGACGGAAAACCGATTGATAGAGTGGAGAATTAATACAGTTGGAAACTGGTCTTCCGGAGATTTTATTAAAAACACAAAGCTTCCTTATGTTTGGCCGTTGAAGGACTTTCCAGGAACGAAAAAAAAGATCTTTAGAGATTTCCCTGATGCGTTTAGTGAGGAATATGTGGCAGAGGCAAAAAAATATGCAAAGCAGCTTGAGGAATTTAAAGATGACCCATATATGATTGGCTACTTCTTAACAAATGAGCCTCTTTGGGCTTTTGCTGAAAATGTGAATCTAGCAGAAGAGTTACTAGAGAAAAATGAGATTCTTTCATCAAAATTTGTTTTCATTGATCGGATGAGAAAAAAATATAATGGAAATATCGAGCGATTTAACCAAGCTTGGAATGTGTCATTCAATGATTTTAAGGAGTTGCTAGCACCATTAAAAAAATCATCGACCCTATCACAGCAAGTAAAAGACGATTTAGAAGCATTCACTCGAGAATTAATATACAAATATACAGAAGTTGTCTGTCAAGCGGTTAAAGAAATAGATTGCTGTCATTTAAATTTAGGTATGAGGTATGCATGGATTTCTTCTGAATTCATCTTTGAAGGGAGTAGCTTGTTTGATGTTTTTACATTGAATAACTATTCAATGGTACCGAATAAAGAAGATATCATGGAAATTAGTGAGAAATCGGGATTACCCGTTTTAATTGGAGAATTCCATTTTGGATCCGTTGATGCAGGTCTTCCTGCTACAGGACTGAAGGGAGTGGCAAGCCAGGAGGACCGTGCAAAAGCCTATCGGTACTATATAGAAAATGCCGCTACTATACCCAGCTTAATCGGGGCTCACTATTTTACTTTGTATGACCAAAGTGTATTAGGAAGATTTGACGGTGAAAACTTCCAAATCGGTTTACTAGACGTGTGTCACAAACCTTATGAAAATTTTACTAACGGAATTACCAAATCCCACGAAAGAATCTATTCCGTCGCGGCAGGCACACAACAACCATACACACAAAATGCAAAAGAAATTCCCCGAATCGGCTTTTAGGGATACAGGGATAGGGACAGGGGATAGTCCCAAACCCCATCAGTTTGCTTGCAGATTACACCTTTGCTGGACTTAATTTCAAAGGAATGTACTTCATTTTCAAGCAATATTGCTGGGATTGATGGCACCACCTCAATCAATTATTATTCCTCAATTAAATATCACGGGAAGCATACCTTTGTTTGATGGCAATGATATCTTGGTAACAGAGGATCGGGGTGGTTAGATACTAATTTAGGATAGTAAAGGTGTGTTAAGGATGGTAGATAAAAGAAAATCTCAAAGGCCTAACGTTATTGTTATTATGAGCGATGATCATGGCCATTGGGCGCTAGGTTCGGCTGGAAACACTGAAATTCATACACCAAATCTTGATTCTTTATCCAAAGCAGGTATTCGTTTTGAAAATTTCTTCTGTGCTTCTCCTGTCTGTTCACCTGCAAGGGCTTCGTTTTTAACAGGACGAATTCCATCTCAACATGGTGTTCATGATTGGATTCTTTCTGGGAATGTGGCGAAGCATGAATTAAATCCTGAAATTAAGAATGAACCTATATTTGCAGACGAAAACGAACGAATCGAATATTTACATGGCATTCAGGCATATACGGACATTTTATCAAAGTCTGGATACCAGTGTGGACTTAGTGGGAAATGGCATTTGGGAGACAGCTTAAATCCTCAAAAGGGATTCTCTCATTGGTTTACTATTGCAAGGGGAGGCTGTAATTATTATGAATCTGATATTGTAATAGATGGTGATATTAAGATTGAAACAGAATATATAACGGATGTAATTACAAAAGATGCCCTTTCTTTTATTGATAAGCAGGCGAAAACTGAGGATCCATTTTATTTAAGCGTTCATTATACAGCTCCTCATTCTCCTTGGGAATATGGACAGCATCCAAAAGAAATGATTGATCTGTATAAGGATTGTCCGTTTGAGTCGGTGCCAGAAGAACCAAACCATCCCTGGCAAATTGACAGTGCACCACGTGGAGAAGGGGAGAAAAGAAAGGAACTTTTACAAGGTTATTATGCAGCCATTACTGCTATGGACAGAGGTATTGGAGAAATTTTAAATAAGTTAAAGGAGATAAATCTATTAGAAGATACACTCATTTTCTTTACGAGTGATAATGGAATGAATATGGGACATCATGGCATTTGGGGAAAAGGAAATGGTACTTTTCCACAAAATATGTTCGATACGTCAGTAAAAGTACCGACAATTGTTTCGAGACCAGGTCATATTCCAGCAGGAGTTGTAAATATGGATCTGTTAAGTCATTATGATTTCATGCCAACACTTCTAGATTATTTAGGATTGAAAGATGAGTATGCCGCGGAGCGTCCCGGTAAGAGTTTTGCGCCGCTTCTGCGCGGTGAATCACTTAACAATCCTGATGATGTGGTCATTTATGATGAATACGGGGCTGTTCGAATGATTCGTACACAGAAATGGAAATATATTCACCGTTATCCATATGGGCCTCATGAACTGTATCACTTAGTCGAAGATCCAGAAGAAAGACACAACCTTGTTAATATGGAAAGTACGTTAGTCATTCGTGAATCACTCAAAAGCAAGCTTGATGATTGGTTTGTCCTATATGCGAATCCCCATAAAGATGGCGTGAGAGAATGTGTCACTGGGTATGGTCAATTGGGGTTAGCGGGTACGTTTGCAAAGGGAAGGAATAATTATAAACAGAGAAGAAACAGGAATGATTATTGAAATAGGGAAATGGGTGAAAGCAACGGCATGCCTCCAAAATAAGGCATGGTAGGATGCAGAATTACCAGCGATACCCATCTCTATCAATCTCTCGGCGCATCGTTTCTTACAAAAAGACTTACTCTTAAATATAAGAGAGATATTAGAAAAAACGAAACTTGATCCAAAGTATCTTCAAGTAGAAATAGTGGAAACATCTCTTCTAGAAACCGAGAAAGTAGTTTTTTCAATTTTAGACGAATTAAGGGAGATAGGAATCAAAATTCTTATGGATGACTTTGGTACAGGTTATTCATCACTATCTTCCCTTAAACGATTTAAAAAGAGAATCGATACTTTAAAGATTGATCAGTCCTTTATTAACGCGTTGAGTCGAACAGACGCAGAGGGCTCTAATTTTATTACAAAGACCATTATCCAATTAGCACACCATCTAGAAATGTTAAAAGAGTATAATTGCAACAATATTCAAGGCTATTTATTTTCCAAGCCTCTCCCAGCTGATGGGTTTGCTGTAGTCTTAGAGTATGGGAAGATGGAACCTTCTAAGATCCTCAATCCTCTGGAGACGGTCTGAGGATGCTGAAAATATATCCCAAAATCGCCAAATGAAATATAAATATGCAGACTTAAGCCCATTCATTGTACGAGACTGAAAAAAGCAGCCTGAGGAACCATCATCAGGCTGCTTTTGCATTTTAACTGCTAGGTTCTGTTATTACTCGATTGTTATCTTTGAACAGTTTTTGCATAATGAATTTTAGCCTCGTCTTCGATTCACAACACCGTTAGGATTAAAAAAATATTAGCTTTCCATTGCCATCCTTTCTTTCAATTTTCTCTTTGCCCCTGATTTCCACTGTTTAACTGCAGATAGTGAGACCTTCTCCCTTTCCGCTATTTCCTTCGTCGATAGTTGGTCAATAGAGGTAGCAATGACCCACTTGGCTTCTTTCTCTGTAAGGCCTTCGCAATAGGTTTGAATGGTTTCTTTCTCAAGAGCCAGTGTTGAAGCCTGGTCCTCAATGGTTTCCCAGAAATCTTTCTCCGAGTGAATATACCGTTCGTTAAATTGGTTGTTCTTGGTCATTTGGGATAACATTTTTCCTTTCATATAGGTGTAAGCGTAATTGGAAAAGTTGCCTTTTCGTTCATCGAAAGACTGTGTCGCTTCCCAAAGCCCAATTAACCCCGTCTGATAGAATTCTTCTTGGTTTTTATAAATATGCAAGGAATTGATAATCTTATAAATCATCGGCTGATACTGTACAACAACTTCGTCAAAGCTCTCCACAGGTACGATCCTTCAGGCAGCGCGCTTCCGATTTATTCCTAGGTAGGTCTACCATAAATCATTCGCGGAAAACCTTCGAATCTAGGAAAATCGAATTTTACGCAAAAAAGTCGCTTAAACGTGGAAAATTTACTTCAAATTGGAACGAAGTGCTTCCTAGAGTGAATTGTTTTTTTAAAAGGATATGAGATAGCAGAAATTGAGGATTTTCTTCGACAAAAAATTTCCTGGAAAATGGGAAAAAACCCTTTTTTTAAAGGGTTACCAGCACTTTTAATCAAACGATTAGTTGGTATGTGGGCTTGTTTTTATTTGTAGGAATATGAATTTTAATTGTTTTTATTGTCAAATTTGAGGTTGATTTAAAACCATTACGCTTTTTTTACGACAATTAATATATAGGAAAACAGGTGAAATTCGTTAGTTAATAGGGCATAGGCAATATTTAATCAAATGATTGATTAGTTGAATGAGCACTAATCAATCATTTGATTAGAATTGCTTTACATGCTGTCACACCAATGTTTTATCTTCACTTGCGTTAAGGGTTTTGTCGAGAAGCTGATTTAGTAAAAAGTGCGGAAGGCTAAAAATGGAGGCAGAGAGGAATGTAGAAAGATAGGTTTTTGTACAGACGAGCAAACTTTTGAAATGTCTGAACTAAAATATCTTCTTTTTGGGAACCGTTAGGCCAAGGGTTGATTAAACCCTTGGCCTATTGATGAGCCTATGTATGAGAAACAATAAATTCTGCATTCGCTTCTAGTTCAAATTCTCCAAATCCAACTGGAAGAATGAAATGTGTCCCTTTCTTCAACGGGTAATGCTCTCCTCTATGAATAAGCGATCCTTCACCATTCACCACACTTACAAGCAAATAATGCTGATCTGCAGAGAATGTTGCTTTACCATGAATATCCCATTTGTAGACAGAGAAAAATTCAGATTCTAAAAACGTTGTCAAGGTAGCATTATCTTGTTTTTCCACCTTTGGGGTAACACCTGTTTCTTGGTGCGGAACCGTGGAAACATCAATGGCTTTTTCTAGGTGCAGCTCACGCAAATTCCCAGCAGCATCCCGGCGGTCATAGTCATACACCCGATAGGTCGTATCAGAGCTCTGCTGTGTTTCTAACACTAGGGTACCTTCACATAAAGCATGAATGGTTCCACTCGGGACATAAAAAAAGTCACCTGGCTTAATTTTCACCCGGCGCAGCAGCTCGTTCCACTTGCATTCTTTCATTTGTTGAATTAATTCCTCTTTTGTTGTTGCCGTATGGCCAAAAATCATGTCGGCTCCTTCTTTACAATCAAGGATGTACCAACATTCTGTTTTTCCTAATTCGCCATTTTCATGGATCTTCGCATACGCATCTTCAGGATGAACCTGAACAGATAAATCTGCGTTGGCATCGAGGATTTTGGTTAATAGCGGGAAAACTTCTTCTTTGGGATTGCCGAATAACTCGGGTTGCTTTTTCCATAGTTCATCTAAAGACATTCCGGCATATGGGCCATTTTCGATGATGGAAGGACCGTTGGGATGAGCTGAAATTGCCCAGCATTCGCCGGTTTCGTCTGATGGAATATCATAACCAAACTGAGTTGCTAGGGCTGTTCCGCCCCAAATTCGTTCTTGAAAAACAGGTTTTAAAAATATTGGCTGCAAAATGAAGACCTCCACTGAATTGGTTGTAATTTTGATGTGCTTGCTTGACGTTGCACCTGTAAAATTGGGATCAAACTTTTATTCCATGCTATCTACATCTGTTATCTTAATTGCTAAAAAAGTAGTACTTATTTAACTATGTACGTTGGTTTTTTTACATATAGTATGTAAGAATCCATCACTTTTGTCAGTTAATATCCAGTTTTAGCTATCACATATATCTGATTATCGAATTTACAATAGAGAATTGTAGTAGATTACTAGAATTTTTGTTATTCAGCAATAATGAATTGTACAAGATTCTCCTTCAAAAGGTTCTGGTATTCCTGACTTGGCATTTTATCTGTTATTAAGTAATGAATGTTGTTTAATTCACAATAGGTTGTTAAACCATATTGACCAAATTTAGTATGATCAACCAATAAGAAGATTGTTTTACTCCTCTTTACAATTTTCTTCTTTAATTCTGTTTCGAGAAGAGAAGCATTTGTAACACCGTTGGTAGGTGTCAGACCTGTTGAAGCCATAAATGCCTTGTTGATATTGTAGGTGTTTAACATTTCTAGATTATAGTTTATGCCAAACGATTTGGTTTTTCTTTCAAGGACACCACCAATCGTTATGATGGTTATATTTTCAAATGGAATGGAACCAACAATTATATCAATATTATTTGTTAGGATGGTGATCTTCTTTTCTTTTAGATGGTTAAGCATTTCTATTGTTGTTGTACCTGAATCAATAAAAATGATATCTCCATCCTCGACAAAATCGGCTGCAGCTCTGCCTAGGATTTTTTTTTCGTGATGATTCCGTATTTCTCGTTCATGAAAGTGTTCAAGTTTCTTTTGATTGACAGCAATCCCGCCATAGACTTTTTTAAAAGCTCCAGTATTTAGTAACTCCTGAAGATCCCGTCTTATCGTATTTTTTGATACGTTAAATTCTTTGACAAGTTCATCCAGGGAGGCAGATTGCTGTTTTACTACATATTCCTTTATTTGTATTAGCCTTTTTTCCTTTATCATATTATTCCCCTTAATCATAGAAACAGTCTATTTTTAATATTACCATAAGTTATCCAAAAGTTTACCATCATTTAATCAAATAATCTTGACCAATCAATTTTTGATCATTAGAATGTAATCATAAATTACCAAAAATTAACCAAAATACCTTATTAAGGTCAAGAAAGGTTAGATACCAATGGCTATAACCGTAAAGAATTTAGTACCAATGGGCGAAATGCTTTCAAGGGCAAAAGAAAGAAAATATGCTGTTGGTCATTTTAACGTAAATAGTTATCAGTGGGCTGAGGCGATTTTGGCAGCTGCGGAAGAAGAACAATCCCCCGTTATTGTTGCATCTTCAGATAGACTGATTGATTATTTAGGGGGCTTTAAGACAATTGCCACCATGATTACTAGAATAATAGAGCATAAGGGCATTACCGTACCCGTTGCACTTCATTTGGATCATGGTCAAAGTGTGGAGCGTTGCAAGGAAGCAATCGATGCAGGTTATACTTCTGTTATGTTTGATGGTTCCCATCTTCCTATTGATGAAAATATACGGTTGACGAAAGAAGTAAAAAATTATGCCCTTCGATATGGAGTTTCAGTAGAAGCGGAGATTGGAAGTGTTGGCGGGAATGAAGATGGCTTGATTGGCGGCATTATCTATGCTAATCCGGAGGAATGTCTACGAATCGTGAGGGAAGCAAATATTGATGCCCTTGCAGCTGCATTAGGATCTGTTCATGGCCCTTATCAAGGCGAGCCTAAACTTGGTTTTAAGGAAATGAAGCAAATCTCGGATTTAACAGATATTCCACTCGTTTTACATGGCGGTTCCGGGATTCCTAGCTATCAACTAAAAAAAGCCATCGAGCTTGGGCATGCTAAGATTAATGTGAATACGGAGTGTTTACAAGCTTGGACAAAAGCTGTTCGCCAAGTGCTGGAAAATGACCTACAGCTATACGATGCAAGGGCCATCCTGACTCCGGGAATGGAAGCGGTGAAAGAGACAGTAAAGGCTAAAATAAGAGAATTTGGCTCTAGTGGTAAGGCTTAGAAAATGGGGGGAGAGGTATGTTTTTAGCAGAAAGTAAATTTGCAGAGCGAATTGAAGAATTAGAAGGCTTCCGCTACCAAGATTGTACTGACATAGATTCATTCTATACATACGAAGATAGCGGGGAAATTGGTGCGTATCCGCCAGCTGAATATCCTGAGCAAAATGTTATGAGAATCGGCGATTATTGGAAGGGGCGTGACCGCTATCTATGGCTTCGTGCCAATGTTGTTTCCCACCTGGCTCACAGTGGACGCAAAGTGGTTGGACTGTTTTCGTTTGGTAAAACGGGCGGCGGTAATAATTCCGGATTTGAATCGCTGCTGTTTGTAAACGGCAAACCGTATCAGGGTGTCGACTCTAATCATGAAGAGGTTCTTTTTGACGAAGCGACTGGAAAAGGGCCGCTCCGCTTAGACTTTCGGCTTTGGTCCGGAATGAGCGGCGGTGGTGTTCCAGTCGAAAATGAATTCAAACTAAAAACGGCCCAAATCGGCTGGCTGGATACGCGTGTCGATAATCTATACTACACACTTTTGGCTGCCTACGAAGTGTTAAAGGAGACGTCAGAAGAGGATAGTGCCTACAGCTTGTTGAAAAAGATGACCAATGATGCGCTCATGCTTATTAACTGGACAGAGCCGGGAAGTGAAGAATTTTATCAATCCTGTTATGCTGCTGAGGAGAATCTGACTGCGGCGATTCATTCCTATGATCGTTCTTCCGATATTACTGTCCATACGGTCGGTCATACCCATATTGATGTTGCCTGGCTTTGGCGGTTGAAAAATACGAGAGAGAAATCGGCTCGTTCATTCTCGACTGTGCTGCATTTAATGAAGCAATTCCCTGAATACATGTTTCTGCAAACGCAGCCACAGCTCTATGATTATATCAAAACCGATTATCCAGAAATATACGAACAAATGAAGGAACGAATTGTCGAAGGAAAATGGGAAGCAGGCGGAGCGATGTGGCTCGAAGCAGACTGTAATATTCCAAGCGGTGAGTCGTTGGTGCGCCAGATCCTTCATGGAAAAGCCTTTTTCAAGGAAGAGTTTGGTGTTGATTGCCATTATCTGTGGCTTCCAGATGTGTTCGGTTACAGTTGGGCGCTGCCGCAGATTTTGAAAAAATCAGGAATCAAGACAATGATGACCACGAAAATCAGCTGGAATCAATATAACCGGATGCCGCATGACACCTTTTACTGGAAGGGCATTGATGGTTCAGAGATTTTAACACATTTCATTACCACCCCGGAACCATGGAATTCACCGGACTCTTGGTTTTATACATACAACGGCTATATAACCGCGAAAACGGTGAAAGGGATTTGGAAAAGCTACCGCGATAAAGAATTATCGAAAGATCTGCTGCTTTCCTATGGCTATGGTGACGGCGGAGGCGGTGTCAATCGCCACATGCTTGAAATGCGGCGCAGATTTGATACTCTGCCAGGGATGCCGAATGTTAAAACATCAACAGCCGGTGCGTTCTTTGACAAGCTGCATCAAAATGTTGCGGAATCAAACAGCTATATTCATAAATGGGATGGGGAACTGTATCTGGAATACCACCGCGGTACCTATACAAGTCAGGCATTTATGAAAAGGATGAACCGCAAATTAGAGCTATTGTATCGCAGAGCCGAATTCTTATCGTCCTGGTTGTCTGAAAATGGTGAATGGATGGGAAATGATGTGCTTAAGGATGGCTGGAAAATTATTTTGCGCAATCAATTCCATGATATTATTCCAGGTTCATCGATTCATGAAGTGTATGAGGACGCCCGCGAGGAGTACGGGGAAGCATTTGAGTTAGTTAACAAGCTGGAATCAAAGGTTATTCAGCGCGGTGTGGAACCGGAGGACCATTCTGTCGTACTGTTTAACGCGACACAGCTTACAGGTAAGAGAAATGTTGTAATTCCGCAATTTACTGAAATTTCCGTTGGCGTTTGGAAAAATAACAGCGGTCAAATATTGACCTCTCAAAAATGCGCGGACGGGTGGCTCGTCGAAGTGGATAGGCTGCCAGCATTCGGTGCAGCAACCGTAACGTTTGAGCCGGTGGAAGCGGTGAAAGGTGCTTCGAATTTTAGCTTTCATGAACGTAGATTGGAAACGCAATTCTACACGGTGGAGTGGAATGAGTATGGCCAAATCACGAAGCTTTATGATAAAGAAGCAGAGCGTGATGTACTGGCATCAGGTATGAAAGCAAATACCCTGCAAATTTTTGAGGACCGGCCGCTTGCTCATGATGCGTGGGATATTGATATTTTTTATCAGGAAAAAATGGAGGAAATTTGCGATTTGAACAGCTTTGAAGTGGTGGAAAACGGGGAGCTTGCGTTTGCAATTGAGGCGAAGTGGACCTATCACCATTCTGAAATTTCGCAGCTGATGGTATTTTATCACAATCACCGCAGGATTGATTTTAAGACAAATGTGGAGTGGCATGAAAAACGTAAATTATTGAAAGCTGCCTTCCCTGTCGATGTACGAACAACCGAGGCAACCTATGATATTCAATACGGAAACGTGAAACGGCCAACCCATTGGAATACGAGCTGGGATCTGGCAAAGTTTGAAAGTGTTGGCCACCAGTGGGCAGATATATCTGAACCGGACTATGGGGTAAGTCTGCTCAATGATTGCAAATATGGCTATGACATTAAGGAAAATACTATGCGCCTGACCCTGCTAAAAGCAGCCACACATCCGGATCCAGAAGCTGATCAAGGCACACATAGTTTTGTGTATTCGCTATACCCTCATATCGGGGATTGGCGAAAGGCCAAGACAGTTGAAGCTGCATGGGATTTAAATGACCCTGTCTTCACGGCCGCAGGAAAGTGGACGAAGGAGGCCTCCTTCATAGAGAGTGATTGTGACCATATTTGGATTGATGCGGTGAAACCTGCACATGACGGTAACGGTTTTATCATCCGTGTCCATGAGTATGAGGGGAGGAGAGGTAAGGCTGCACTGAAGGTTCATAAGGGCATTGGGTCATGGGTAGAAACAAATTTAATCGAAGAACCGATTTCCCAAGATTCCAGTGGACCGATTGTGTTTGATGTGAAACCATATGAAATTAGGACGTTTCGAATTTTATTGGAATAAAAAGACTGGCTGGGGTTGAACCTGGCCGGTTATGTTAGGTCAATTGTACTTTCTGTCATTGACAACTATTTTTGCTCGTTTATAATAATTTAATATATTCTGTCATTTGATAGGAAAAAGGGCTTTGAGCAAACATTATCCATCAAGGAGAACAATTATGAATTGGTTTTGGGAGCAATTTAATGAAAAAGGGACATGGTTATTTCGAATGATGTGGCTGCAGCTGCTCTGGATGGCCTTTACCTTACTAGGAGCCGTCTTATTTGGGTTCTTTCCTGCCACGATTTCGCTTTTTTCTATCATTCGAAAATGGATCAGGGGCGATACCGAGATTGATATCTTTCGAACCTTTGCCGCTGCCTTCAAGGAAAGCTTTGTCCGATCAAATCTAATTGGTCTTCTGTTCATGGCAATCGGGCTGTTTTTAGCGGTAGACCTATACATTTCTCAAACCTACTTGGGGAATGCGATTGTCCATATCGGTATTCTTATCTGCACACTGCTGTACACGTTGACGGTTCTTTTCTTCTTTCCTACGTATGTTCACTATGAATTGAAAACGTTTACCTATGTGAATCAAGCCTTTCTGATGATTTTGGTCAGGCCGTTACAAAGCTTACTGATTTTGTGCAGTGCTCTCATTATGTTGATGATCGTATACGTTGTACCATTTCTAGGCATTCTTTTTGCTGGGCCGATGCTAGCTTTTCCGATTATGTGGCTAGGGAATAGAGTGTTTCAAAACTTAGAGCGAACAGCAGTCATAGAGGGAATGAGAGCCAGAGAACTGCAAAAAGAAGAGCTGGCGGTCACTCATAAATAAACAATAGAAAATCAAAGGAGTGATAACCAAATGTTAGGTGCAATCGAAGCTGGCGGGACAAAGTTTGTTTGTGCTGTCGGCGATGAACAAGGAAATATCATCAATCGAATTCAGTTTCCCACGACTGTGCCGGAAGAAACAATCCCAAAGGTAATCAACTTTTTCAACCAGTATCACCTAAAGGCAATGGGAATTGGCTCATTTGGGCCAGTCAATGTAAACCGTGAAAGTCCGACTTACGGGAATATTACATCCACGCCAAAACCAGGGTGGAGAGATTTCAACTTCCTTGAAACCATGAAGGAAGCATTTCCGTTACCAATCGGTTTTAACACAGATGTGAATGCAGCTGCCCTGGGGGAAGCAACACTCGGTGCGGCAAAGGGATTGGACAGCTGTCTCTATATTACAGTTGGGACAGGCATTGGTGCAGGCGCCGTTGTACATGGCAAGCTGCTTCAAGGGCTTTCACATCCGGAAATGGGACATATATTTGTCAGACGTCATGAACACGATGCCTATGCAGGAAAGTGTCCTTACCATCATGATTGCTTAGAAGGTCTTGCGGCAGGCCCGGCTATTGAAGGGCGCTGGGGCGAAAAAGGCATCCAATTGGTAGATCGCCCGGAGGTTTGGGAGTTAGAAGGCTATTATCTAGCTCAAGCACTCTATCACTATATTTTAATTCTTTCACCGAAAAAAATTATTCTTGGCGGCGGAGTCATGCACCAACAGCAGGTATTCAACTCCATTTATAAGTATTTGCCAGAGTTTGTGAACGGATATGTTTCCTTACCGGAACTATCTGACTATATTGTGTGTCCTGGCCTTGGCGATCTTGCCGGAATTACTGGATCCCTTTTGCTAGGAAAGCAGGCACTAGAAAAGGTCAGTCACGAATAAAATGTCCTGAGATAAATTTCCTTTCTATTTTTAAAAATAAAGATGGTACTATTAAGCTACTAAAGATGTTTTTTGAAGGGGTATAAAGATGAAAAAAGGACATATAGAACTTATTAAAAAGATAAACCGTGATCTTGTTCTTGAAACGATTCGCAGTGAACAGCCCATCAGCAGGGCGAAAATATCACGGAATCTTGGAATCAGCCGTTCCACCGTTTCATCGATTGTGGATGAATTAATTGAGAAAAAGTTTGTCGTTGAATTAGGGTATGGTGAATCCACAAAAGAGGGAGGCAGACGGGCGATTGAGTTAGGATTTAATCCAAGTTCCAGCTTTGGTATTGGGGTGGAAATCTCGAGTACCAAGCTTTACATTTGTATCGCTGATTTGGATGGGAATGTGATTTATAAAACAACATTCTTACCGACCAATCAACTCCATGTCATTCGTGATTCGATTTCCAAATGTATCGATTTATCGCCGGTTTCAGTGGAGCAGATTATCTCCATCGGCTTTTGTATTCCCGGCACCACGGATAGTGAGCGCGGCATTGTTGATTCCCCGGAATTGCAGTGGGGTGCTGTCGAGTTTATTCCGTATATGAAAGAGTATTTCCCTATGCCAATGTTTATTAACAATAACGTGAACTGTATGGCGCTGGGTGAAAAGCTGCTTGGCAATGCTATAAATACCGATGATTTCGTCTATATCTTTATCGAAAAAGGGATTGGCAGTGCCATCATGGCCAATGGCGAACTCATTCAAGGGAAAAATTACATGGCTGGTGAAATAGGTTATTTTGCCTTCGAAACAGATACGGCTCATAAAGAGATTAATCGATTAGGTAATTTTGGCACCTTTGACAAAAGGGCTTCCTTGCTGGCGTTTGAACAGGATGCGGTGAACTTCTATGAACTGATTAAAAAATATCCTGAATTGGCAGCAGAAGAGCGCCAATTAGTAGACAATTTTGTCCGCACTTTTTCTCTGGGACTCGCGAATATGATTAGTTTG
The DNA here is from genome assembly GCF_057221695.1 of Neobacillus sp. plas4. Lineage (NCBI taxonomy): Bacteria > Bacillati > Bacillota > Bacilli > Caryophanales > Bacillaceae > Neobacillus > Neobacillus sp. plas4. The sequence continues at coordinate 5,642,343 of NZ_CM170152.1, read as the reverse complement.
TTGAATCCGGAAAAAGTCATTATTGGCGGTAAAATGGGGGAAGAACTCTCTTCCATTCTACCAATCATTTCTGAACAGGTGGTAAAAATCACCCCACTTCCATGTGCAATTGAAATATCGACAGCAAGTGAGGATATTGGAACATTAGGGATTATCTTATATTCTTTTGATAAAGTAAGAGATTTGGTATAGGGCCGTTTTTTTATCCTATGTTAGTTTTGAGAGAAAACAAACTAACTGACTACAATAAAGATGGGGTGTAAAAATGGGAGTAAATCACGAGTTTCAGACAAGACTGCTAAGTTCATTAACGAAGGTTTTTCCTGATAGTGAGTTGACAGACCAACCAATCACAACCGGTACAGCGCTATGGAATGAGACTTTTTCCTTCCAGGTTGCCTATAAATCTACTTGGCATGTAAAACAGATAAAAGTAAAGGTCACTTCCGCTTTCAATGAGAGGATGACCGTTCGAAGTGTCGGGTTAGTGCCCTCGGAGCTGCCGTGTGTTGAGGATCAAGATGATATCGTACTTCGCAAAACGCCCGGACTTTACCCTGATCCGCTCAACCCGTTGGAGGATGCAGAAGGGGTGACCGCTTTTCCGGGACAATGGCGTTCCATTTGGATAAGCGTGGATCTACAGAATGCGAAGCTTTCAGGAAGTTACCCGATTGACATTAGCTTTGAAATGGAAACTGGCGAAATCCTTGGCCGGGAAGTATTTACGTTAAAAGTTATTCCGGTGGAGCTTCCGGAGCAAACAACCTATCATACGGAATGGTTTCATGCCGATTGCTTGGCAACACATTACAATGTTGAGGTTTTCAGCGAAGCGCATTGGAGATTAATTGAGCAGTTTGTACATACTGCTGCTACTCACGGTGTGAATATGATTCTTACTCCGCTTTTTACCCCGCCTTTGGATACAGAGGTAGGCGGTGAACGACCAACCGTACAACTTGTGGATGTCGAGGTGGCGGGAGATAGCTATCACTTCTCGTTTAAAAAGCTGGAAAGATGGATTTATCTTTGCCGGGAACAAGGTATCAAGTACTTTGAATTCTCGCACTTGTTTACCCAGTGGGGGGCAAAGCATGCTCCAAAAATCATGGTGAATGACCAAGGTGAACTGAAACGAAGGTTTGGCTGGGAGACAGATGCCGGTGGTGAGGACTATGGACAGTTCTTGCACCAATTTTTGCCTGCATTAGTTGCCTTTATTAAGGAGCAACAGCTGGAAAACCATAGTTTTTTTCATATCTCCGATGAGCCGAATGGAGAGGATTTGCCTTGTTATCAGCGAGCAAGTGAAATTATGTATCAACATTTGGCGGAATTCCCGATTATGGATGCTTTATCAGATTATCGGTTTTATGAGAAAGGTTTTGTGAAGAACCCAATCCCTGGGAATGATCAAATCGGTCTATTTTTAGAGAAGGGAGTAGAAAATCTCTGGACTTATTACTGCAATGGCCAAAAGAACAAGGTCTCTAATCGCTTTTTTGCGATGCCGTCCTTCCGTACACGAATTCTTGGGCTTCAGTTATACAAGTTTAACGTAATCGGATTTCTTCACTGGGGTTATAATTTCTGGTACTCACAGTATTCGAAAAAGTCGGTTGACCCGTTTAAAAATACAGATGCCAACTATTCCTTCCCTTCAGGCGATGCCTTTCTCGTCTATCCGGGTGAGCATGGACCAATTGAATCGATTCGACTAGAGGTGATGCAGGAGGCCTTTCAAGACATAAGGGCGCTGCAGCTCTTAGAAAGCTATATTGGCAGACAACGAGTGATGGAGATTTTGGAGGAAGGTTTGGAGCAAGAACTAACCTTTGCTGACTATCCTCTTGAACTAGACTGGCACTTGCATAAAAGAGAACAAATTAATCGGGAAATTGAGCGATTTCGACAAATGTAAAGGGATACATGACGAAAAAATGGCAATTTATCAAATTATTAGAAAAGTAGTTGACGGGTAGTTTGGTAGGAAGTATACTCTTGGTAAGGTCAGTTAGTTTTGCCTTAAAACAAACTAACCTTACCAAAGGAAAATGGGGAGATTTCTTATGATACCAAATACCAGGGCTACAAATCGCCAAGAGTGTGGGAAGAAATATGGTGTTGGCGTTGACATTGGCGGAACCAAAATTTTAATTTGTATTGCCGATACCCATGGAGAGATTGTGTATAGGCAAAAGGTAGAAACGACGAGCGATTATTACAAGATTTACGAGTACATATATCAATCAATAAAAACTGCTAATCTATCACTAGAACAAATCAAATCGATTGGATTTGGTGTGCCGGGCATCACGGATAGTGTCATAGGGACGGTCATTGATGCGCCAGCATTTAAATGGAAGAATGAACCGTTTAAAGAGAAGATGCAGCAATATTTCAATTGTCCTGTTTTTGTCAATAACGATGTGAATTGTGCAGCCCAAGGAGAACGGTGGCTGGGAAGTGCAAAACATATCGAGGACTTTGTATTTATTTCGATTGGCACAGGTGTTGGCAGTGCGATTTTTTCAAATGGCGCCATGGTCCAAGGTGATCAATTTATGGCCGGGGAGATTGGCTACTTACTAGGAGACAGCGACCTTCCTCAGATTGAAAACAATATGTTTGGGGAATTTGGTGTATTTGAAAAAAAGACATCAGGTACGGCTCTTGCCAGCCATGGTGTGGATCCAAAGGTGCTGTTTCACAATTTTTCTGCAGGTGAGGCGGAGGCAGTCAAAATCGTGAACCAATTTATTACGGACCTTTCCATTGCCATTGCCAATGTTGTCAGCCTGCTGAATCCGAGAAAGGTGATTATCGGCGGCGGAGTTTCCAGTTCGATGTTACCGGTACTCGGGTTGATTCAGGAGAAAGTTGCCCAGTTCACTCCGATTCCTGCAGCGATTGAATTATCCGCTATGCAGGAAGAATCCGGTGCACTCGGTGCTCTAGCTTACGCATTCGAACAGGTTAAAGGAAAAGCGAAAACTGAACCAAGAGATTTGGTACGTATGAAGCCATTAAAAAAGGTCTTTCCATCGTAAACTCGTAAGCGTTTACAGGTGTTCCTGACAAATATAGATAAGGAGGATTCTATATGGAACAGACATCATTGGAAAAAACAACTTTAGGTAACTACTGTTTAACCGTTACACCCGAAGCACATCAGTCCCACGTGATTTTCAGAGTGGAGGTTCCTGCATTAACCGATGAAATCTGGATTCATTATTCCTATTCACCGACGGAAGAAAGGGCCGAAGATAAGCTTGACTCATTGTTTTCCAGGTATCAGCAGGATAATCAAATGTCAGCTTCAGACCGGATGCATATTGACTCCATTCGAAATCTGATTACAATATCAGCCAGCTCGAGTCAAGGGTATGAAGGCAGCAGCCACCGCTTTGAATCAACGGGGACCATTACCATAAACGGGACAAAGTCAACCCCGGGTATGCAGACTAGGGAAATTGGGTCAGGTTTTTGGGATATATCGTTTAACTTCCATGCGCTGGTCACGGAAAAAACGGAAATAACCTGCACCATCGAGGCTGTACATAAAAACGAAAGAATCACTTCACAGCCAATTGAAATCGCCGACATCAAAAAAGAACGCCTAGAACGGGAGCGGAAACTAGCAGTACCTGCACGTTATCAAAAGGTAGAGCTCCATTCACACACACAGCATAGTGATGCACGGCATACAACAGAAGAGCTAATCACCGAAGCCATCAAGATGAATATCGATTGGCTGGCCATCACTGACCATAATACGCTGAGTGTGTTTGATGAAATAGCACCGGAAGCCTACCCGATTCAATTCATCAAAGGTCTAGAGATGACGACGTTGCATGGTCATTTCTTAACATTGGGCTATCAAAATACGAGACCTGTGGATTGGACCACGATTGACCGCAGTAATATTAATGAAAAGCTAAAAGAAATGAAAGCGCAAGGCTTGGTGGTTGGAATCGCTCATCCTTTCGATGTTGGAAGTCCTTATTGTACAGGCTGCAGATGGCAATATGCCTTACAATCGCTTGAATATATCGATTTTATCGAAGTCTGGAACTCTGAGGATCCACACTATTCGCTATCAAATGCGGACGCGGTTGCCAAATGGACCCAGCTGCTAAATAGCGGAATTGAAATCCCGGCAACATGCGGACGGGACTGGCACCATTCAAATACCACGAAAAAACCTGCACTGTTGTTTGTAGAAGCCGTGGAGGATGCAGGAGAACAGGATATTTTGGAAGCGGTTAAGCAAGGCAGAAGTTATTTGTCACTGGCACCAGAAATTGCTTGGACGATTAATGGGCAATGGACAATCGGTGACCGTATACGTTTAGCAGATGTTAATGAAATCGCTATTAGGATTGCTCTCGTAAATGGGACTAGCGCAGCTGTGGTGAGAATTGAATCCAATCTGGGAGATTTATATGAGAGTCACCAGGCAGAAATTGATTTTCAACTAGAAAAGGCTAGAGTAGAAGATTTGCTCTGGCTTAGAGTATCCGCTTTTGACAGCGATTTTAATCGAATTTTACTAACTAATCCCATTTATTTTGAACAAAACTGGTGATTAGAAAGGAGGGCGTACCAATGGAAATTGCAACAGAAAAAGACCTCGGGTCCGGGACTGAAATCAATAACGGCAAAAAGAAAAAAAGGAACAAGGTTAAGCCAATGGGGCTGACTTGGAAGAATATCAAGAAGCATCGGGCCCAATACTTCATGCTGTTACCTTGTATAATCTTTTTTATCATTTTTTCATATTTACCGATGGCCGGTTTGGTACTGGCATTTAAGGAATTTCGCTTTGATACAGGAATGTTTGGCGGTGCTTGGGTAGGGCTTCAATATTTTGAGCGATTTTTCCAAGACCCGCAAAGCTGGAACTTTGTAAAAAACACACTGATTATCAGCGGGATGAAGTTACTCTTGGCGATGCCGTTTCCCATCATTTTGGCGCTGTTATTTAATGAAATCAAAAGTAACAAAATTAGGGGATTCTTTCAAAGTATTTCCTACTTGCCGCATTTTTTATCATGGGTTGTCGTCGTAGGGATCATCCAAGCTATTTTAGCACCAAATACAGGGTTACTAAATGAATTAATTAAGACTATGGGAGGTGATGGAAGCACATTTTTCCTGATGGATGAAAAGTATTTTCACTCAATTATGTTTTGGAGTTATGTGTGGAAGGATATTGGCTGGAGTTCGATTATTTACTTTGCGGCTATTGCCGGGATTGATCCCGCCCTTTACGAGGCGGCATCAATTGATGGTGCAGGTAGATTGAGGAAAATCTGGCATATTACGTTGACGGGAATAAGACCAACTATTTTAATCTTATTTATTCTATCGTTAGGTAATATTCTTTCTGCAGGGTTCGATCAAATTTATCTATTGAAAACACCAGGAAATGCAGAGGTTGCTGAGATTATTGATACATACGTGATCCGGACTGGGCTTCAAAGCGGTCAATTTGGGTATGCAACTGCCGTTGGGATGATGCAGGGAGTAATAGGGTTAATTGTTGTACTTGTAGTAAATCGATTTGCCAACAAGAAATTTAATACATCATTATGGTAAACCAATTATAGGGGGAAATTTAGATGAAAAGAGTTTCATATAAATTTTTAACATTGTTATTGATCAGTATTATGTTGCTTGCTGCTTGTACAGAAAAAAAGAGTTCTACAGAGAGCCGTGAAAAGCCAGAGGGTGCACCAGATACTTGGATTGCAGACAGAACGATTAAAGGTTTAGTGTTTATGAGTGATGGCGACGTTTCAGCTGGAATGAACCCAGAAATTGCTGAAGAATTGAAGAAAAGAACAGGGATTACCTTAGAATTACAAGGAATTACAGTCGAAGACTCAACAGAAGCGTTAACATCTGGTCTAGCTGCCGGGGATTTACCGGACTTTATTGCGTACTACTTAGATCACAGCGGACGCCCTGAAATGCAGATTCTATTAAAAGGTGCACGTGAAGGCATGTTCCATGATTTAACACCAATGTTGAAAGAGACAAAGATTTACAGCAAGTATTTTGAAGAAGGTTACTTGCCGGCAGATACAAAGAATAACGTTATGTTCCGTGAAGAATTTAAAGGAAGCAGCTATTTCGTTCATATGGCGATTCAGCGTAACCCGGGGGATGTAACACGAAAATACGTTGGTGGTCCGTATATCTTAAAGGATATTGTTGACCAATTAGGCATTAATCCTGCAGAAATTGATACGCATGAAGAATTACGTGATTTAGCTGAGAAAATTAAAGCAGCAAACCTTAAAGATGTGAACGGCAAGCCGATTACACCAATTGGTCCTACAATATGGGGCGGCGCTGACCGTGATTTTATTTTCAATGACCTTGTATGGACTGGTTCTAAGGGCGAGAAATTCCTTAAGGACAAAGATGGAAAAATCAAACATGAAGCACAAACCGATTATGGGTTGGAACGTGTTAACTTTATTCGAGGATTATTAACAGACGGTCTCCTTCATCCTGAGTTCTTTACAATGCCGGAAAATAAAGCGAAGGAAGGCGTAGTCAATAAGTCATTTGGAATCGTTGCTGACATGCATAACTATCTTCCAGAAAACCTTGATATGAAATATATTCCGCTTGGACCAATCGATACGGCACAGGGCGATTACCAAATGGAATTACCCTACAAATCAGGTTATGCCGGCTGGTCCATCCCGAAAACAACTGAGCATCCTGAAGACATTGTCAAACTTGCTGACTACTTAGCAAGCCGCGAAGGTAAGTTATTAAGCCAATATGGTCTTGAAGGAAGAGACTATACATTAGATGAAAAAGGCAACCCAATTGTGAAGAAAGAAGTATTAGAGTTAAAAGAAAATGACCCAGAAGCTGCTGCGAAACTAGGTTTCAGAGGTGTTCGTTCATACTGGGCTGAGCATCTTGGCTACACTGATGTCGATCCTCTTGCAGACTTTGGCGAGGTCGAATACGGTGCAAACGTTGCTGGTGCAGATACATCATCTGCTGATAAAATCATCGAAATGTGGAACTATGATGAAAAGCTTAAGAACGCGAAAGTGATCGATGGATCCTCACCAAAGTCGTTCATTTTCGAGTATGAAAATGGTGACAACTTAAATATTGCCTTAGATACGTACAATGAAAACTTATTACGTGCTTACTATAGTAAGTCTGAAGATGAAGCGAAGAAGATTCTAGAAGATTCAAAGAAGTTGCTTGAAAAGTCTGGGTTGGAAGACTATATCAAATTGATTGAGAAGAAAGAAAAAGAAGGCACAACGATTCGATTCTAAAAGTAATTAGAGGAATGCTTCCTTTCTGTTCAAAAACAAGGATTAATTTTTAAATTTGAGAATTGTCCAGCTGCAGCGCCTAGGGGCTCGGGTCATAAGCCAATCCGTCAAGGAGGCTAAAGAACAGCCTTCTCGCCGGCTCGTCTTATGCCTGCCGCCCCTGATTAAGGCGCTTACGCTTTGAAGTTAGGAAGCTTCTATTTTAGGAGTGATATACATGTATCGCGAGCGCAAAAAATCATGGAGTTTCTTCCATGTATTAAATTATACCATCATCATATTACTTTGCTTATCTATTATTCTGCCATTTTTGAATATTCTTGCTCTATCCTTTAATGAGGGAACGGATGCACAGCGTGGCGGCATTTACTTTTTCCCAAGAGAATTTAGCATAGAGAATTATATAGAAGTTTTTAAGCAATCAACGGTCCTGAATGCTGCTGGAATTAGTATATTTCGGACGGTAGTCGGCACCGTGGCCAGTGTATTTTTAACGGCAATGGCTGCTTATGCCCTGAAAACAACGACGTTACCGGGACGAAGGGTTATTACTTTTTTTATCTTTTTTACGATGTTGTTCAGCGGCGGAATTGTTCCCTACTATTTAGTTTTAACAGACCTTAATTTAACGAATACCATTTGGGTTTACATTATCCCAAGTCTTTACAGTGTTTGGAATCTTTTAATTATGAGGACGTTCTTCCAGGGATTACCGGACAGTGTGATCGAGGCAGCAAGGATTGATGGTTGTGGTGAATTCCAAATCTTTTTGAGAATCATTCTTCCAATGAGTAAGCCAGTAATTGCAACCATTGCTCTATTTAATGCAGTTGCGCACTGGAATGACTGGTTTTCCGGTTCCTTCTACGTCAGAGACCCTGAATTAAAACCACTTGCCACGCTATTGCAAGAGATGTTGACAAGACAGCAAGCCTTAGCGGATGCCTTATTGAGAAACTCTGGGGCGTATGCAGCGTTAGAAAGAATTACTGTAACAGGTGACTCATTGAAAATGGCGACGATTATTATTGTGGTGGCGCCGATTATCTTGGTTTATCCATTTGTCCAAAAGCATTTTGCCAAGGGTGTTAATATTGGTTCGGTGAAGGAATAGGAGATGTATTTGATGAATAAACAACTACAATTCAGACAGGATGGCACCTTCAAAATTGTGCAATTCACGGATCTTCATTGGGAAAATGGTGATCAATTGGATGAAGATAGTAATCGTCTAATGGAACGAATTTTAATAGAAGAAAAGCCGGATTTGATCGTGTTTACCGGGGATGTTATTTACAGCCCGGCTAGTAAAAACCCAATCACCGCCTTTCGCGGGGCTCTTGAGCCGGTAGAAAAAATGAACATTCCTTGGGCAGCTGTGTTCGGGAATCATGATACAGAAGGGGATGTGTCGAAAGAGGAACTGCTAGCTGTTATGCAGGAGTATCCGAATAGTCTTACAGAAGCAGGAGTTGTCAGCGGGGCCGGCAATTATCTTGTACGCGTTTTGGACGCTTCAGGTGAGGCTGTCGAATGGGCCCTCTTCTTCCTAGATTCTGGGATGGATAACGCAAACAAACTGGTGGGTGGCTACGATTATATTAAACGGGACCAAATTGACTGGTACGTCAAAGAGTCAATGGCCTTAAAGGATAACGGCGGCCCTGCAGAGCTGTTATTTTTCCATATTCCACTTCCAGAATATAAGGAAGTATGGGAGAAAGGAAACTGCGTTGGTTCCATGAAGGAAGGGGAAATTTGCAGCCCTGTGGTAAATTCCGGACTCTTTTCAGCCATGGTGGAAATGGGGACGGCTAAGGGGACATTTGTCGGACATGACCACTTAAATGATTTTAGCGGTGAATTACATGGAATTCAATTATGTTATGGCCGGGCAACAGGTTATAACGGATATGGACAGGATGATTTCCAGCGCGGGGCACGTATCATCCAATTGCAGGAGGGGAACAGGAACTTTGAAACCTACCTTCGATTGGCGGACGGGTCCAAGGTTGTGCAGCAGAACACAGTGTCGAATGCGAATGTATAAAAAATACAGCTTAGGAGGTAGATAATGGTGTTTTGGACAGAGGAGAAAATTGCAAATCGAATAAAGGAATTAGATACATATCGCTATCGTGAGCGAACAACCATTTCGGAGTTTCGTTATCAATTGGATGGCACAGACGAAATTGTAGCGAGTCCTCCAGAAAATCATGAATGGTCCACCATCCGTCTGGGTGATCATTGGTCTGGGCGTGATTTATATGCCTGGCTGCAAACGGATATCGAAATCCCGGCAGCGTGGGAAGGGAAAGATGTTTTAGGAATCTTTGATTTTGGTAAAACAGGTGACGGGAATAATTCCGGCTTTGAATCAATGATCTATCTAAATGGGACACCATATCAAGGTGTTGACTCGAACCACCAAGAGGTGTTCATACCTGCTGCCTTAGCGGGGCAAAAGGTTGAATTGACGTTCCGCTTATGGTCCGGACTTGAGGGCGGCGGCGTACCGACACCTCAGGAACACAAACTGAAGCAATCGGAAATTGCCTGGCTGGATGAGGCTGCAGATGATCTTTACTATACCGCCATGGCCGTGTTAAGAACGGTTAAGGTTTTGAACGAGCACGCTCCGGAGCGTCTGCCGTTACTTACAGCACTTGATCGTGCCTTTTTACAGCTTGATTGGTCGAGACCAGGATCAGACGGTTTTTATCAATCCGTTGCCGAAGCACGTGATGTTTTGCAGCAGGAATTGAGCCAGCTAAAGAGCCATCACCCGGTGACGATTCAAGCGATTGGACATACACATATTGATGTTGCCTGGCTGTGGCGCCTAAGACACACCAGACAAAAGGCGACTCGATCTTTTTCAACGGTAATGCGTTTAATGGAAAGATTCCCGGAATACCTCTTTTTACAAACGCAGCCGCAATTATATGATTACATAAAAACAGATTTCCCTGAGCTTTACGAGCAAATTCAGGAACGTGTGAAGGAAGGGCGCTGGGAAGCGGGCGGCGGTATGTGGCTGGAAGCGGACTGTAATATTCCTTCAGGTGAGTCACTCGTCCGTCAGCTTTTAATGGGCACTCGCTTTTTCCGTGAAGAATTTGGGGCAGAATCCAGCTACTTATGGCTGCCGGATGTGTTTGGTTACAGCTGGGCCCTTCCGCAGATTTTGAAAAAGTCTGGCATTGATACGTTTATGACGACAAAGATCAGCTGGAACCAATACAATCGGATGCCGCATGATACGTTTAAATGGCGCGGGATTGACGGCACGGAGATCCTAACCCATTTTATTACTACAACGGATACAGATGATGATTGGAAGCATATTTACACCTATAACGGACAAATTCTTCCTGAGACCGTCTTGGGCACCTGGACGGAATACAAAGATAAACAGATTAATAAAGAATTACTGATTTCTTATGGCTATGGTGATGGCGGCGGCGGAGTAAACCGCGAAATGCTCGAGATGCGCCGTCGTTTAAATGATATGCCGGGATTGCCGCGTGTTGAACCAGGCAGAGCGGATGACTATTTCAAGCGACTGCAAAAAACGGTTGCGGAAACGGATCAATATGTTCATACATGGGATGGCGAACTTTATTTCGAATACCATCGAGGCACTTATACGAGCCAAGCGTATAACAAGAAAATGAATCGCAAGCTTGAACTGCTGTACCGGGAAGTTGAATGGCTGACGGTGCTGGACAGTCTTTTGGTTACAGACTTTGGAAAGTATCCGCAAGGGCAAATCAACGATGGATGGAAGATTATCCTGCGCAATCAATTCCATGATATTATTCCGGGCACATCGATTCGCGAAGTGTATGAAGATTGCCAGGTAGAGTATGAAGAGGCAGAACAGCTGGCAAGTTCTATCTACACTGATTCTATGAATTCTCTTGTACAGCCGGATCAAAACACTTACACCATCATGAATTCTTCTTCATGGGAGCGTTCAGGGCTGGTGGTGATTCCTAGTGAACAAGGTATGGAGCAAGGAGAATGGAAAACTGCGGGCGGCGAGAAATTAGCCTCCTGCCGTGAAGGAGATCAATGGCTTGTACAGGTTGATTCCGTGCCAGCAACAGGAATGAATTTGATTCATTTCGAAGGTGCAGCGAGGAAAGTGGATGAGCCTGTTCCGTTTGACGTTCAAGCTTCAGGAGTTAGAACTCCTTATTATGAAATCACCTGGAATGAACAGGGGCAGTTAACGAGGATATTTGACCGCCGCGTTAACAGGGAATGTTTAGCGAAAGGTGCAAGAGGGAATGTTCTTCAAGTGTTTGAAGACAAACCAATGAACTTTGACGCCTGGGATATCGACATTTACTACCAGGAAAAAATGCGGGAAATTACGCAGCTGCAATCCGTAAAGGTAACAGAGGTAAACAACCTGCGTTTGACTGTGGAGTTTGAATGGACCTATCTTGACTCAACAGTAAAACAACAAATGGTGCTCTATGCTTTAAACCCAAGGATTGATTTTGTGACCGATATTGATTGGCATGAGCAGAACCGCTTATTAAAAGCAGCGTTCCCTGTTGCTGTCCGGGCAACAGAGGCAACGTATGATATTCAATACGGCAATTTAAAACGCCCAACTCATTGGAATACAAGCTGGGATATGGCCCGCTTTGAGACCGTTGGACATCAATGGGCAGATTTATCTGAAAGAGGCTATGGGGTCAGTATCCTAAATGATTGTAAATACGGACACGACATTAAGGACAATGTCATTCGCTTATCATTATTACGTTCTTCAACAGACCCGGATTACTTACAGGATCAAGGGAAGCATGAATTTACCTATTCTCTTCTGCCGCATCAGGGAGATTGGGTCGAGGGGAATACCGTTCAAGCTGCGTGGGATTTAAATCAGCCGCTAAAGGCAGCAAAAGGTGCCGCGGTGAAATCAGCATTCTCATTATTCCGGATGTCAGCGGACAATATTATGATTGACGCCATTAAAAAGGCTGAAGACAGCGATCAGATTTTGGTGCGTGTCCATGAATATACCGGCAGCAGCAGCACTGTGGAAATGAGCAGTGACTTAAAGCTTACGTCTTGGCAGGAATGTGACTTAATGGAACGTCCAATCGGCGAAGCTGCTGGACAAGGAAGCATCCAATTTGAAATCGCTCCATATGAAATTAAGACGTTCCTAGTGGACATCGCGGGGCAATAAGGAGAGGGTACCATGCTAGAATCTAACCTGCTTCGCGTCATGACCTACAATATGCGGTATGCGGACGATACTCCACCTCATTCATGGAATGAGCGAAAAGAGTTAATCAAAGAAGTCATTCTGCGTGAAGCCCCGGATCTCATCGGAACACAAGAGTGCCTGTTCCGGCAAGTGAAGGATTTAACCTTGCTGCTCCCTGACCATGATTGGGTCGGTCTCGGCAGAGAAGGCGGAAGCCAAGGTGAATATATGGCGGTCTTTTTCAAAAAAGACCGCTTGGAAGTTTTAGAATACGGCCATTTCTGGCTATCAGATACACCAGCTGAAATTGGCTCCCGCACATGGGGAAATATTTGTCCGAGGATGGTGACGTGGATTCGGTTTCAGGACTTGAAATCGGAGACCACCTTCTACCATTTAAATACGCATTTGGACAATTACTCCTCTGAAGCGAGAATCAAGGGTGCGAAATTAATTGTTCAGCAGGCAAGAGAGTTATCCCCGGCAGAGCCTATCGTGTTAACAGGTGATTTTAATGAAGGAAATGGTTCGGAACCGTATCAACTGTTGACAGCAGAAGGAGCATTTACTGATACATGGTATGCTGCGACTGAGCGTGGTAACGAGGAGCTGGGAACATTTAATGATTTTACGGATAAAAACGGCGGAAATGACCGGATTGATTGGATTCTTGTTCATGGGGATATCACCGTCGAAGCAACGAAGATTATCGGTGATTGTCCGGAAGGAAGTTTTCCGAGCGATCATTTTCCGATTATTGCCGATTTAAAAATCTAAACAAACACAACGGGAATGGTTCTTGGAGGGATACAGATGAAATACTTAACGATTGATGGAATCGAAAATCAGCAGCCAGTCAAAATTGAAGTATCACCGCTTATTCTGGGCTCCGGCGATTTTTTTCAATTTGATCCAGAAAATGTTACAAAACTATTAGACACATTTTTGGAAATTGGTGGTAATACATTAGACACGGCCCATCAATACATCCGCGGCGAGGAAATTATCGGACAGTGGATGAAAGAGCGTGGAAACCGCGAAAGAATTACGATTTTATCAAAAGGTGCTCATAATGACGACGGCGAACTTGGCAAACGTGTCAATCCCCAGTCGATTACAAAGGATTTGTTTGAAAGCTTGGAGCGTTTACAAACAACGTATATTGATTTATATGCCCTTCATCGCGATGACGAAGAGGTTGAAGTGGGCCCAATCGTAGAGATTCTCAATGAACATATTAAAGCAGGACGAATCAAGGCGATTGGGGTTTCAAATTGGACTACCAAACGCTTGGCAGAGGCCAATGCCTATGCAAAAGAACACAATCTCATTCCATTTACCTTTAACAGCCCGAATTTAAGTCTTGCGAAGTGCCTTATCCCTCGCTGGCCAGGCTGTGTCTCTGCGGATGAAGAGATGGTTCATTATCATGAAAGTCTTCAATTGCCATTATTGGCATGGTCCTCTCAGGCGGGCGGTTTTTTCTCGGGTGCATTCACACCGGAAAACCGCGAGAATCAGGAAATGGTAGACGTTTATTATTCCGAAGAGAACTGGGAACGATTCGACCGGGCAAAGGAACTTGCCGCAAAGCTTGGCGTGACACCGATTCAAGTTGCCCTTGCCTATGTAATAAACCAGTCCTTCCCGACCGCTGCCATTATTGGACCTGAAAAGGTAACCGAGCTGATGTCCTCTTTCAAGGGCTCCCAGCTGGCACTAGATCATGATGTCGTCAAATGGCTTGATTTGCGATTAGCTGAAAAACCCGTTCTATTAAACTCTTAATTTTAAAATTAACAAAGGTTCCTTAGAAAGGTGATTGAACATGAAACATAAATTTGCTGCCCAGCTTTACACCTTACGTAATGAGCTTGAAAAGGATTTCCCCGGGGTATTACGAACGTTAAAAAACATGGGATGGGAAGCTGTCCAAATCGATGGTCTATTTGGATATCCAGCTGAAGAAATTGCTGCTGTGCTAAAAGAAACAGGCTTAAAGACAGCCGGCATTCATGTCAGTCTTGACCGACTGAACAATGAGCTGAAAACGGTATTAAGAGAAGCTGATCTTTTCGGAACAACGAATTTATACTGTCCTTATCTAGATGACAAATACCTAAATGTTGACGGCTATAGGCAGGTAAAACGGGAGCTCTTAGAAATCGCGAGAAAAGTTAATCCTTTAGGCTATCGTGTCGGCTACCATAACGAAGACTACGATTTTCAAACAGAAGTGGATGGGCAGTACGCTCTTACCTACATGTTAAAACCGGAAGGGAACCAATTTATCATTCCGGAGCTTGATACGTACTGGATTAAAAAGGCTGGAGAAGATCCGTTATCGTATATTCAGAAATTCCCAAACCGGATTCCGATTTTACACTTTAAAGATATGACAAATGATGAGCGACAAACCTTTGCCGAGGTAGGTACAGGAAGCATTGACTTTGAACCGATCCTCTTATGGGGCGAGGAAAATGGTGTGGAGAATTATTGTGTGGAACAGGATTATTGTCCAGGAAGTCCATTTGATAGTTTAGAAATCAGCTTAACGAATCTAGTAAAAATGTCAGAAAAACTGGGGCTATAATCAATCGTTAATAGTGTGACTATCAGTTCAAATGCCACAGTTCCGATACTGTGGTATTTTTGCAAAAAGGGCACGATCGTTAATTTATTTCAGTTTGAAATATCTATATGAATATAGAACGGAGGAGTTATTCATGAATCCCTTAACATTTGACCAATCCCGGCCGCTTGACCTGATTGCCATTGGCCGTCTTTGCATTGATTTAAATGCCAATGAGATCCATCGGCCAATGGAAGAAACAAGTACGTTTACAAAATATGTTGGCGGGTCCCCTGCGAATATTGCCATTGGATCGGCAAGGCTTGGGCAGAAAACAGGATTTATTGGCAAGGTGGCGGACGACCAGATGGGCCGGTTCATCACACATTACCTTGAAAAAAATGAGATTGATACCAGCAGTGTGACGATTGATCGGACAGGAGCCGTTACAGGTCTTGCTTTTACAGAGATTAAGAGTCCAAGTGAATGCAGCATCTTAATGTACCGCGACAATGTTGCAGATTTAATGCTGCATCCATCCGAAATCGATGAAAACTATATTAAACAAGCAAAAGCACTCATGGTTTCAGGAACCGCACTTGCAAAGAGTCCATCACGTGAAGCGGTTTTCCTTGCCCTTGAATATGCCGTGAAGCACCAAGTAACGGTATTTTTCGACCTTGATTATCGACCATATACGTGGACCGATGAAGCGGAAACCGCCATTTATTACAACTTGGCAGCTGAGAAATGTGATGTGATTATTGGAACACGCGAAGAGTTTAATATGATGGAAAGCTTGTTAAATCATACAGAGGCGGATGACAGTGTAACCGCAAACCGCTGGTTCTCCCGCCGTGCTGAGATTGTTGTCATCAAGCACGGGGGCGATGGTTCAATTGCTTACACAAAAGATGGGGAATCGCACCGAAGTGGAATTTTTAAAACGAATGTACTTAAAACCTTTGGTGCAGGGGATTCCTATGCCTCTGCCTTTATTTATGGATTGATGAAGGGCAAGGACGTCAGTGAGGCAATGAAAATGGGAAGCGCGTCCGCATCCCTTGTCATTTCCCGGCACAGCTGTTCTGACGCCATGCCGACAGCGAAGGAATTACTGCAGCAATTAAATACAGGTGTGTATGAACCAGTTTAATAGACGGGTCGTTTTCGTAAAAGAAAAGAGCCATTGAAATAAGGAGAGAGATCGTACATGACAAACACAACTACAGCACTATTGAAAAATTATATCGGGGGCGAGTGGGTTGCCTCCGCTTCAGATAAAACAGAAATCGTTGTAAACCCGGCTACAGGTAAGGCGCTGGCCGAAGTACCGTTATCAACGGAAGAAGATGTTGACCGTGCTGTTCAAGCTGCAAATGAAGCATTTAAAACATGGTCGCAGGTTGCCGTTCCGAAGCGGGCTCGTATTCTCTTTAAATATCAGCAGCTTCTGGTTGAACATTGGGATGAGCTTGCCAAACTTGTAACCATGGAGAACGGTAAAAGCTTTTCAGAGGCACAAGGGGAAGTACTAAGGGGAATTGAATGTGTTGAGTTTGCAGCAGGTGCACCGACATTAATGATGGGAAAGCAGCTTCCTGATATTGCTACAAACATCGAGTCCGGCATGTACCGGTACCCACTGGGTGTGGTTGGCGGAATTACTCCATTCAACTTTCCGATGATGGTTCCGTGCTGGATGTTCCCGCTTGCGATTGCTTGTGGAAATACTTTTGTCTTAAAACCATCTGAACGGACGCCAATGTTGGCTGCCCGCCTTGCGGAATTATTTGAAGAAGCAGGTCTGCCAAAGGGTGTATTGAATATTGTCAATGGCGCTCATGATGTCGTGAACGGTATTCTTGAGCATAAATTGGTGAAGGCCATTTCTTTTGTTGGTTCTCAGCCGGTTGCTGAGTATGTCTATAAAACGGGGACTGCTCATCTAAAGCGTGTTCAGGCGCTTGCCGGAGCCAAGAACCATTCGATTGTCTTAAAGGATGCAAATCTTGATGTGGCAGTGAAGGAAATTACGAGTGCTGCCTTTGGTTCTGCAGGGGAGCGCTGCATGGCAGCGGCAGTAGTAGCAGTTGAAGAGTCGGTCGCGGATGAACTTGTCATGAAGTTAAAACAGGCTGCCAATGAGATTGTAATCGGTGATGGTCTTGAGGAAGGGGTTTTCCTTGGACCGGTTATTCGTGAAGCCCATAAAGAGCGCACACTCGGATATATAGCATCGGGTGTTGAACAAGGAGCGACATTGGTCCGTGACGGCCGGGAAGATGAAGCGGTAAAAGGAGAAGGTTATTTTGTTGGGCCAACAATCTTCGATCATGTCACACAGGAAATGAAAATCTGGCAGGATGAAGTATTTGCACCGGTTCTTTCCATTGTACGTGTAAAAGATTTGGCTGAAGCTGTTGAAGTGGCTAATGCTTCCCCATTCGCAAATGGGGCCTGCCTCTATACAGATAGTGCAACGGCGATTCGTCAGTTCCGTGAAACCATCGATGCAGGTATGCTCGGAATCAACCTTGGCGTACCGGCACCCATGGCGTTCTTCCCATTCTCAGGATACAAAGATTCCTTCTACGGTGATCTGCATGCCAACGGCACAGACGGCGTGGAATTCTATACAAGAAAGAAAATGGTTACAGCGCGTTTCGTGAATTAGGAATTTTTTAAAGGGGAGGGGGAAGAAGGTTGGACGACGGCTGTCCGTCTGCTTCCCTTTCATTATTTCAAAGAATTTTCTTGTTGGCGGCTTTACATAAAGCCTTTGTTGATTGCAGATGTAGATTTTTCTTGCAGAGAATCGTTATGAAGGACAAAACTCGTTGGGAAGTCATCAGATTTGTCCTTCATTGACCTGACCTTTTATACCGCTCTATTAATAATCAACAATGATATTTAACTATAAAAAAAGCCTATTTTACTGTTTTGAGAGGAGAATGACCGGTGGGTACCATTCGTTTAACGACCGCACAGGCACTTGTGAAATTTTTAAATAACCAATATGTGGAGTTTGATGGCAGGAAAGAAAAATTTGTCAAAGGGATCTTTACGATTTTTGGTCATGGAAATGTGTTGGGATTAGGGCAGGCGCTGGAAGAGGATTCGGGCGAATTGAAAGTGTATCAAGGACGGAATGAGCAGGGGATGGCGAATGCAGCAATTGCATTTGCGAAGCAAAAACACAGGAAACAAATTATTGCCTGCACTTCTTCTGTTGGACCGGGTTCGGCCAACATGGTCACATCTGCTGCAGCGGCGACAGCCAATAATATTCCTCTGCTCCTCCTGCCCGGTGATGTCTTTGCCACACGTCAGCCGGATCCAGTATTGCAGCAAATCGAACAAACGCATGATTTATCCATCTCCACAAATGATGCATTTCGTGCAGTAAGTAAGTATTGGGACCGTGTCAGCCGTCCGGAGCAGCTTATGTCTGCAATGCTGAATGGTATGCGTGTCTTAACCAATCCGGCTGATACCGGGGCTGTTACCATTGCCCTTCCACAGGACGTTCAGGGGGAAGCGTGGGACTTTCCGTTACGTTTTTTTGAAAAGCGGGTGTACAGAATTGAGCGCCGCGAGCCTTCTATTGAAAGTGTCAATGATGCGGTGAAGCTGATTCAATCAAAGAAAAAGCCGTTGCTTATCCTTGGCGGCGGTGTCCGCTATTCTGAAGCTGCTGATGCGTTTTTACAGTTTGCGGAAGCTTTCCATATTCCGTTTGCGGAAACACAGGCGGGCAAAAGCGGAGTGGAAAGCGGTCATCGATTGAATCTGGGCGGGCTCGGTGTAACCGGCAACTTGGCAGCGAATACGATTGCGAAAGAAGCAGATTTAATTATTGGTGTCGGCACACGGTTTACTGACTTTACCACAGCATCGAAGCAGCTTTTTTCAAATTCAGATATTTTAACGATTAATATATCTGAATTTCACGCATCAAAGCTTGACGCGGTTAAAGTAGTGGCCGATGCCAAAGCTGGGCTTGACGCTATTTCCAGACAGCTGCAAGGCTATAAATCGAGCTATCAAAATGACATTAGCGAGGCAAAACAAAGCTGGCTGAATGAGCTGCATCGCATATCCAACATTTGTTACGGCGATAACTTTGTACCGGAAATCGCTGGGCATCTGGATGAAGAGTTGGCGGAATATAAAGAAGCGCTGGGCACAGAGCTTACGCAAACGAGTGTGATTGGAACATTAAACGATTGTCTTGATGATGAAGCGATTATCGTGGGGGCGGCAGGCAGTCTGCCTGGTGACTTACAGCGGATGTGGATGTCCAAATCCCGCAATACCTATCATATGGAGTATGGGTATTCCTTGATGGGCTACGAAATTGCCGGAGCACTTGGGGTTAAACTAGCCAATCCAAATCAAGAGGTCTATGCGATGACAGGTGATGGCAGCTATTTAATGCTTCATTCGGAACTGGTCACATCCCTTCAGGAAGGGAAAAAAATAAATGTCATTCTATTTGATAACTCTGGATTTGGCTGTATTAACAATCTTCAAATGGGCAATGGCATGGGCAGCTTTGGAACGGAATTCCGGAAACGAAATCATGAAACGGGTAACCTTGATGGTCCATTGATGACGATTGATTTTGCCAAGGTGGCTGAGGGTTATGGGGCAAAAACATACTCTGTCCGGACAATGGAAGAATTACAAGCAGCGATTGCCGACGCGAAACAGCAAAAGGTTAGTACACTGATTGACATCAAGGTGCTTCCAAAAACGATGACAAATGGTTATGACGCGTGGTGGCATGTTGGCTTAGCGGAGGTTTCGAAAAAAGAGACTATCCAGACTGCCTATACCGAAAAAGAGACTGCACTCGTAAAAGCACGTGCCTATTAATATAGTAGAAATAGCAGAACTGTAAAGAAGCTTCCGATTTCACTGCGGGTGAAAGGCGGAAGCTTTATAGGAGGAAAGAAGCATGTATGAAAAACTGGGTGAATTAACACAAGGATATACGGAAATCACGAGTATGGATGGTAAACATCCTGATATGCTGCAAGACATTGGAATTTATTCGCTCCAATCAGGAGAATCCGAAACGGTCAGCGAAGTAAGGAAAGAGAGTGCAATTCTCCTTTTAGAGGGGGAAGTCAGGCTTGAGTGGAACGGCACAATCCAAGATGTGAAGCGTGCTAATGTATTTGAAGAAGATCCATGGTGTCTTCACGTTCCAAAAGATGTCGAGGTGAAGATAACGGCACTTGCTGGCAGCGAGGTGCTCGTTCAGAAAACAGATAACGATAAGGAATTTAAACCGAAATTATATACACCGGAGGACTGCACCAGTACAGTAGCCGGCGAAGGAGTATGGGATGGAACGGCTGAACGTGTGATTCGAACCATCTTTGATTACAACAATGCTCCTTATTCCAATCTAGTAATTGGCGAAGTGATTTCTTACCCAGGGCGCTGGTCAAGCTACCCGCCGCACCACCATCAGCAGCCGGAGGTTTACTACTACCGATTTGATAAGCCTCAAGGCTTTGGCTGTGCCATGGTCGGAAGCGAGGCCTACCGTGTCGAGCATAATAGCTTTCTAACGATTCCGGGAAATCTCGATCATCCTCAGGCTACGGCACCAGGGTATGCGATGTATTTCTGCTGGATGATTCGCCACTTAGCCGATAATCCATGGACAGAGCGCATCATGGAGGAAGAGCATAAATGGCTTCTCGAACCTAATGCGAAAATCTGGCCTGAAAAATAAGGATATTCATCATAAGGAGGAACAGAAAAATGAAAGTCGATTACCATTTGCATCTTGAAGAAGGGCCATATTCATTACGCTGGCTTGATCGTACAAATATAGCCTTAGGCCATTTTTATCCGCAGCGTGAGGATTTACATACACTCGATTGGCTGAAGGAAAGTATGGAGCGGTTAAATGACCGTGTCCAAAAAGGTTCGTATGCACCAGAGTGGATTGATTTATATTTACAGGAAGCGAAGCGTAAGGGATTAAGTGAGGTAGGCATTGTTGACCACCTTTACCGATTTAAGGAAACAAGAGCTTATTTTGAAAAATATATGGATATCAGTGATACAGAGCTTGGAAATAAACAAAGGAACTGGCTGAACCAAGTCATGACGGAATCCATGGGCGATTTTGTTCAGGCGATTACTGCAGCGAAACCGCGCTGGGAAGCCGAGGGGATCACCTTAAGACTAGGCATTGAAGCAGATTATTTTCCGGGCGGCGAAGAGGAATTAGCGCAGCTGCTTGAAGCTTATGAGTGGGATTATGTGATTGGGTCAGTGCACTTTCTAAATGGCTGGGGCTTCGATAATCCGGATACCCAACAATTATTTACCACGTTCGATTTACACCATCTATACGAGGATTTCTTTGGTGTGGTGGAAAAAGCCATTCGCAGTAATTTGTTTAATTTTGTTGCTCATTTAGATAATCTCAAGGTATTTAATCATCGTCCAGACGAAAACGACCTTCTTCCACATTATGAAAGAATTGCGAAAGCATTAGTAGAAACGGATACAGCAACTGAGGTAAATGCGGGATTGTATTATCGCTATCCTGTCAAAGAAATGTGCCCGAGTCCGAAATTCCTAGACGTATTGCTTCAGAACGGTGTCGATTTCACAACGTCATCCGATTCCCACTTTCCTGATGATATCGGGGCATATGTCGACCTCAACACAGAAACCCTCTTAGCAAAAGGAGCGGTCAAAGTCGCAACCTATGAAAAGCGGCAGCGGATTTTGAAACCTTTGGGATGATGGGTGACAGGCACCACTAGGATACATGGAAAAGCAATTTTATTAAAGGGGGTACAGAAGTGGATTACTTTGGAATCTTTTATGAAGAACATTTACTAAAAAATATTGAGATCTATTTGCGGCTTGTCATTAGTGCCCTTCTTGGCATGTTTATCGGCTGGGATCGCAGTGCAAAGAATAAACCGGCGGGGCTGAAAACTTTCACCTACGTCTCTGTATCCTGTACTTTAATAACGATTATTTCTATTTATAGTGCCGAGGCCTTTGGCGGTTCCAATGTTAATAATCGAATGGATCCAATGCGTCTTACGGCTCAAATCGTTTCGGGACTGGGCTTTTTAGGTGCAGGACTTATCTTAAAGGATGGTTTACGAGTTAAAGGACTAACCTCTGCGGCCATGGTGTTTTTTGCGGGTGGTGTAGGAATCGGCATCGGGTCCGGCTTC
This sequence comes from Neobacillus sp. plas4, assembly GCF_057221695.1. NCBI lineage: Bacteria > Bacillati > Bacillota > Bacilli > Caryophanales > Bacillaceae > Neobacillus > Neobacillus sp. plas4. Next base: position 5,619,990 of record NZ_CM170152.1, on the reverse strand, counting down.
TACGGTATTGTTTTTGCAGCCGTATTCATTACCTTCGTATTTACCAAAATCAGTCAAGTGATAGAAGACAAGCATAGTAAAGAAGATAAGTACGATAAAGAAGTCATAAGTACGAAAAAGAAACAGCATGGGTGACCATGGGGACGGTTCTGGTGGTTTTTGATTATGGGCGAAAAAGGTTGACCTTGTGAGATTCGGGAATAATCAAGTAAGGATTTTGTCTTCGAATAGCGGATATCATGATGATCGTTAGTAAGGGGGGAAAAATAAATGTCAATTCAAGCTACAATTAATTTTTCAAATGATTCACGAATTCAAACTAGTAAACATGTGAAACAATTTATTGAAAATAGTCCAGCTGGATTTCAATTATTGATGCTTGATGGTGAGCTAATTGTTGCCGTAAAGGAAATGAAGGAAGAGCAGCAGACGTATGAAGAACTTCGTATGATCGCTGGAGCAATTGCCCGTGAATTGAGTGGTCGTAAAGTGGAGAAAGCTGTTATCCATCATGACGTCTTTAAAAAGGAGCTGCGAAAATTACAAACAGGAGCAGCCATTACGGCCTTTGTCGAAGGCTGGCAACTAGGATCATATAAGTTTGATACATATCAATCAAAGAAAAATTCTTTTAAAACGATATTGCAAGTGGATGGCGGAGCTGAAGTCAGTCCATTTATTGAATTGGGTAAAATTCGTGCAGAAGCGACAGCATATTCTCGTGATTTAATGAATGAACTCCCGAATGTCCTGAATCCGGAAACATTCCCCATGATGATAAAAGAGGAATTTACTAATTCAAATGTTAAGGTGAATGTTTTTAATAAAGAAATGCTAGAAAAAATGGAAATGAATGGCGTGTTAACGGTCGGCCGCGGCAGTAAATATAAGCCTTCCTTTGTTGAACTTGAGTACCATGGCGATGATTCAAAACCTCTTATTGCTCTCGTTGGAAAAGGTGTAACCTTTGATACGGGGGGGATTAGTTTGAAAATCGTGAAGGATTTAAGTAATATGCGTATGGATATGGGTGGAGCAGCAGCTGTTGTTGGGGCCATAAAGCTTTTAGATTCCTTAAAAGCGAAAGTAAATGTAGTTGGTTTGATTCCAATCGTTGAAAACACACCTGATAATACATCTGTCATACCGGGTGAAATTATCCGTTACAAAAATGGTTCTACGGTTCAAGTCGGTAACACAGATGCGGAGGGTCGATTAATATTGGCGGATGGTCTGATTCGCGCCGGTGAATGGAATGCCGAATACGTCGTGAATATTGCGACATTAACAGGGTCAATCGGCATTGCACTTGGTTCAAAAATGGCCGGCGTTTTCGGTGATGAGCAACTTTCTTTTAAAATGAAGGAGATCGGTCAAGAAAATGGCGACTTCATTTGGCCTATGCCATTAGTGGATGCATATGAAAGCTATTTAAAAAGTGATTATGCAGACTTTTGCAATATTAGTACGAAAACAGAGGCAGGGTCGATAACAGCAGGTTTATTCCTTCGCCGCTTTGTACCAAAATATTGTCGCTGGTTGCATGTTGACATGGCAGGTGTTACGGAGAGTGAAGAAACAGGCTATTACCCAAAATCGGCAACTGGCTTTGGTGTTCGACTGTTAGCTGATTTCGTTACCCAAGTGTCCGAGTAGTGCCAAGGGGACGGTTCTTATGGCTTTGTTATTGACCATTGAACCAATTATTAATAATGTGGGGTCATCCCCGCTTACAAAGGTCAAAGGATAGAACTTATAGGGGAGTGGGGATGTTGTCTAAACAAATTGAAAAGTCAACGATTGAGTTAGTTGTGATACATGATGAAAATAATTTTTTACTAAACAAAGGCATGACGTTTAACGTACCAAAGGATGTCACTTCTATTTCCATTGAAGTTAATATCGATCAGCCGATGTGGTTTTCTTATATGGTCTATGATGGGCAAAAGGAATTAAGAGCACAGTTTTTAAAGGGGAATGCTCCACAGCCGGTTGTGATTCATAAAGAAAGGGGAAAAACTTCGCCGTATACGATCTCTGGTCCCATCCTTCCAAGGGAGTGGACATTAGATGTATCGATTGAAAAAATTGAGGGGCGAGTATACCGCAGTGATTTGTGCACATGTATAATATCCTTTAATGAAGAAACGAATAATGTGTCAGACTCCCTTTCTTGGCAGGACCCTCGATCAGCGGCATTTTATTTAAAGAACTTTCAAGCTGACAAAGTGTTTAATGAAAGTAAAAGATGGTATAAAGGTGATTTTCATACCCATTGCATCTATTCAGATGGGAAAATGACAAGAGAAGAGAATATGGTTAGTGCAGCAAATCAGAAATTAGATTTTTACGTTGCAACCGATCATAATGTCCTGCCAACTTCCTGGTTTGACGAGACAGATATATTAGTCATTCCTGGGGTTGAAGTGTCTGCACTATTAGGCCATTGTAATCTTATTTCAGTGAACAAGTCCCCTTATAGTAATCAAAGATTAAGAGATATGTATACAGAAGAAGGAATGAATCGGATATTAGAAGATAACTATGGTCATTCCATTGTTTCTATTAATCATCCATTTTTAACGGAATGGAAATGGAAGTTCACTGAAACGCCTTTAGAGATCATTGATACGCTGGAGATTTGTAATGATCCTACGTATTCTTACAATGAAAACGCAACGGAATGGGCATTGATTGCCTGGAACCATTTATTAAACGATGGTTATCAAATAACGGGTATCGGCGGTTCAGACTCTCATATGAAACCAACGGAAACCTACGAAGACAGCAAGGAGCCATCATTAATTGGCGACCCGGGCACGTTTGTTTATTGTGATGGGTTATCAGCTAATCAAGTTGTAAATGGGTTAAAAAAGGGAAATGTTACAGTGTCAAGAGGAGAACGAATTCAGTTCCAAATCGATGATCTCATTTCTGGCGATTATTGTGGTTTAGTTGAAGGAATGGCAAAAGCCTCTGTAAGTACGGATGAAGCCATCTACTTTGAATGGGTAGTAGATGGAGAAGTAGTGACACGAGAAAAAGGAAATACGTCGGAGTATACGTTCCGTTATCAGGATGATACCTACCATTGGATACGGGTAGATGTGCGATATGAAGATGGCCGTTTTTATGGTTTTGCAAATCCGATTTTCTTCGGTAGGAAGGAGCCATCCTTAACTAAATGGGGCCAGGTATTAGATTTAATGAAGGAGATTGTCAATGATTAAAGGGATTTTATTCGATTAAGATGGTACCTTGATAGAATTTAATTCTTTTTGGGTCGAGTCTGCGTATGCGATGATTGATTCTATTGTCAATGAATATTCAAAAGATAATCGAATCGAAAAAAGCCTGGAAATTGCTCACTTAATCGGACTTGATGGGAATGATGTGAAAGAAGATGCCCTGCTGGCTGCCTATACATCTGAAGATTTAGCTAACGTCATTTCCCATTCGTTGCAAGTAGAGAAACATTTGATTCACAAAAGGATTAATGATTTTTTTTATGAAGAAGTTGTTAACAGAAGTGATCAAATGAAGGCTGTCGGTAACTTAGTTCTTTTATTTAAGAAATTAAAGGGACTCCATTTTAGAATTGGAGTTGTCACAGCTGACAATTTGAATGTTACCCAATCCACCTTAAAGAAATTAGGGATTAACGAATATGTAGATTTTATCGCAACCGCCGATACCTATAAGAAAAAGCCAAATGTCGAAGCGATGCAGATATTCTGTGATAAATACAATCTTCAAAGGAATGAAGTAATTCATATTGGTGATACCATGGTGGATATGGAATTCGCTAAACATGGATTACTTGGAGTTGGTGTGCTCTCGGGAGTAAGTTCAGAGGCGACACTAAGAAAATTCACACCTTATGTTATTGAGACCGTTGAACATTTATTTGACCGTGAAGGAAGATTTCTTTTTGAAGGAAAATAGTTTTGACTAATCATATCGAATAGGGTGTTGTTATAAAACTGTTTGTTCTATTTTTTGGAACAAGCAGTTTTTGACTTTTAGTATTATAATTGTTTGGTATGAATCTGGCAGGAATACAGGAGGCACGTAAATAATGGCTTATCTATTTTTATCCCTTGCAATCATTTTCGAGCTGATTGGCACCTCGATGCTTAAAGCTTCTGAGGGATTTTCTAAGATCCTCCCAAGTCTTGGGGTTATTTTAGGTTTTGGCTTTGCTTTTTTCTTTTTGTCTTTATCACTGAAGGTTATTCCTTTAAATATGGCTTATGCTATCTGGTCTGGGGTAGGTACTGTAGCAACTGTGATGATATCGGTATTGATTTGGAAAGAAAAGGTCTCTTTTGGCAGCCTTGTCGGAATTATATTGATTGTCGTGGGTGTGGTTATATTGCATCTCTTTAGCCCTGGTCATAGTGAAACTGCTAAACAGGTTTATGAGGAGACCATGTGATTCCTTCGTCCATCTTTGCCCTTTTGCCCTCGCTATAACAAAAGGGCAGCTATTTTTGCAGAAAAACCGTCTTATGTTTTGAAAACTTCGTACCGCCCTGCTTTCAACCTAAACTAGTGAAAATATGGGATTGATTATATAGATTGTTCCATTAGAAAACTTTTACCGCTATCGGATTTCTTTTCTCAAACTTATAAATATAGTTAAATCCACACGCTTTGGCAAGAGCGTAGGCGTCCGCAAGATTTGCTCCTACATCCTTAGCGGTGTGAGAGTCCGAACCAACCGTTAAAATTTCTCCGCCTAACTCTTTATACAGCTGGAGGATTTCAATTGAGGGTAACGTCTGTTTTAATCCTGTTCGAAGTCCGGATGTATTAATCTCCATTCCTATATTTCTATCAATAGCTTTTTTTACAATTTGCTCGATGATTTCTTGATGTTCTTGAAAATTATATAGACCGTATTCTTTATAGGCATAGCGTTTCATCAAATCGAAATGCGCGATGATATCTATATCTGCTGTCGAGACCATATGATATAGTTCAGTAAAATACCGTTCGTAGGCGGTTGCGTGATCTTCTTTGAGGGCCAGACGAAGCTTTTGATTCTTCAGATTATGCACGGAACCTAAGATGAAGTCCAAATCTAGTGGCTGAATTGTTTCGTCATATTGCTCTTTTAAAAGGTGCGGCTCACACAGTTCAATTCCAGCCTTTATGGTTAATTGAGTATGAAATTGTTCCTGACAGTACCGAATTTCTTGTAGGTAGCTTTCAAAAACCATGTGGCCGTAAGTCGGAGCCAGCGGATTAACGGAGAAATGCTCGGTAAAACAAATTTCCTGAATCTCGTTCTCTATCGCCTTTTTACATACCTCCACCATGCTAGCTGTGGAATCAAAGGAGTGATTGGTGTGATGATGGTAATCCATTGCATACAATGTTTTTTCACCGGCCTTTTTTAAGACAACTATAGTAAAAATTATCAACATTGTCTATTAATAAAGTAATTCTAATCGCGAGATGGGAACCCATATTGTCAGATTGCTTTTTTTTCGGTTGCCTATTTAGATTCAAAACCCCTAACCTGCCTAAATGGGTGCTCTATCTGCTAATTTTGTCTGCATACCTGCATAAATTCCATTTTACCTGCCTATTTCCTTTGTTTATCTGCCTAACAAATTCGTGCACCCCAACTAGTTGCTAAAAAGCCAGGATGTGGCCTGGCTCGGGTATTATATTTTCCTATAAATGGGTATTTTGTTCGGGATTTATCGTAGATTCTGGATTTTGGTGCAGCTTTTTAAGTTACCTTTACTATAAAAAATCCTCTACCTGCCAAAATGTGTTCCTCACCTGCGAATTATATTCGCATACCTGCATAAATTCCATTTTACCTGCCTATTTCCTTTGTTTATCTGCCTAACAAATTTAGTAACTCCCTAACTAGCCAAATGTGCACTAGCATTTGAATAGTCTAGATGTCTGGATTAATAATTGTCCTTCTTGTAGTATGGTAATATGATTTAATCACATACATCCAAGAATTAGGGGGACCAACATTTGTATAAATTAGTTGCAATAGATATTGATGGAACGCTGATGAATGATCGAAAAGAAATAACAAAAGAAGTAAATGACGCCATTCAGGCTGCTAAAGCGAAAGGTGTGAAGGTGGTAATCTGTACGGGGAGACCAATCGTTGGTGTCCAATCGATTATTGAGGAATTGAAATTAAATGATGAAGATGACTTTGTGATCACCTTTAATGGTGCGCTTGTGCAAAATACGTACTCACACGAAGTAGAATCCCAAATTACCTTATCCTATGAAGACTTAAAAGAAATACACGAGTTAAGCAAGAAAATCGATTCACCGCTCCATTACTTTGATACAGAACATCTTTATACACCTCATCGAGAGATAAGCACATACACCATTCATGAAGCTCATATTAATAAAATGCCTCTCAACTATTTGCCAGTTGAAGAAGTGCCAAAGGACATGCTTATCCCGAAGGTAATGTTTATTGATGAACCGGAGCGTTTAGATACGAATATTGGAAAAATACCTGAATCATTCTGGGAGAAATATACGTTTGTTAAAAGTACCCCGTTCTTTTTAGAAATCCTTGACCCGCGTGTCAGCAAAGGAAATGCCGTGAGACTGCTTGCTGAAAAACTTGGCATTAAACAGGAAGAAGTCATTTGCATCGGTGATGGAGAAAATGATCTAAGCATGATTCAGTATGCAGGCATGGGAGTGGCAATGGCCAATGCGGAATCTGTTGTAAAAGAAGCGGCTCAGTTCCATACATTATCTAATAATGAACATGGAGTAGCCTACGCAATTGAAAAATTAATACTTAACAATTAACATAAATGTGGTGGAACTGTGGGGAGACCCCAATTCCACCGCATTTTATTTTTACCGGGTTTGGCAGGAGAAATCAAAGGGGAGTATCAGCTGTCCTTTTAGGAAAGATAAAGCTTTTTTATTGAATATTTAATGAAGGACTGATAATGAAGATGGATAAACGAGATCTTGTTCAATATTTCATTGTAAATTCAGATTTAATAATGTCAAAGGGTAAAACGGCAGCACAAGTGGCGCATGCGGCAACTCTAAGTACGATTAACCTGATGTCTTCACAATCATCTTTTCATGAAATGCATGATGATTTTGTAGAATGGATACAGACTGGAATGAAAAAAATTATTTTAAAGGGAAAACAAACCGAGCTGGAAAAGTTAGAAAAAAGGGGATTTTTCAGTATTCATGATAGTGGTTTAACCGAGATTAAATCGGGTTCTTTGACCGTTATTGCACTGCCGCCGATGGAAAAATCTGTAGCGAAAGAAATCGTTGGTCATTTAACTCTCTTAAAAAACTAAAGGGTGTCAGACCCCCACTAACGTCCCTCGGGCACTACCCTAGTATACCTATAAATGGTATATTTTAGAGAGTGCATTTAAGATTCTGATAAAAGAGGTTTGTATGACTACGAATAAATTAAATAAAAAAATATATTATATTTTGGTGTGGATCGTAATCGCCATTATGATTTCAGGTTTGTTAATTGATAACCCACGTTTAGGTGAATTCGGTGTTATTTACACATCCCATAGCATACTGGTGTTCATTCTGTCTGTGTGTTTACTGATTTATCCTAAGAATGGTACTGCTATTCTAAGATTGACCATCATCATCGTCGCATCCGTTTATTTTTACGTCCTTTTCCTTTTTTATCCTGAGACGTGGTCTACGTTTATTTTCCTATGTTTTATTCCAGCACTTTCAATCTTATTTTTTGATTCAAAGCTTTTTTATTTTTCTCTGATATTAAATGGTATAGCTATCACGATTTTATTTGTATATATCGTGTTGATTGATCGAGGGCTGCAATATCCCTATATAGAGTCGGATCCATTAGGAAACTTCTTTAACTTTATTGCGAGTCAGGCTATTATTTATTTTATTTTTTATTTAACGAATGGAAGAATTAAAAAACAACAAATCTATTACGAACAAATACAACATTCTGAGCGTTTGAAGACAACCGGCCAGCTTGCAGCGGCTGTTGCCCATGAAATTAGAAATCCTCTGACCGTTGTTAAAGGTTTTTTGCAGCTATTTGAGCAAGACGCTTCCTTTAGTGATGAGCGGAAGGGACATTTTACTTTAATGATCGATGAATTAAATACGGCTGAACAGGTTATTTCACAATTCTTATCGATTGCGAAACCAGATAAAGAGAATGAAACTGAAAATGTCGATGTAAATGTTGTTCTTCAGAGTGTTACAGATTTGCTTCATTCATATGGACTTTTACACGATAATCGGATTGAGTTAAACGTAACCGGAGATTGTATGATCTCAGCTAACATCATAGAGTTTAAACAATTATTTATAAATATTATAAAAAATGCCATTGAGGCTTCCAATATTGGTGACCAAGTTCATGTGACCACCGAAAGGGAAAAGGCGTTTGTCGTCATTAAAGTAATTGATCATGGACAAGGAATGTCAGAAGCACAAATTGCCTCCTTAGGTACTCCTTTTTATTCTTTAAAAAGTAAAGGAACAGGATTAGGGATGATGATTTGCTTTAACATTGTGGAAAAATATAAAGGCACGATTAAGTTCCATTCCTCTATAGGTCATGGAACTACAGTCACGATACGGTTTCCATCTTCTAAACCTTCATAGTATTCATTTTGCGAATATTTTACAACAATAGTTTATAAGGAAAGGCCTTCTCTAATTTAGATAGAGAAGGCTTCTTTATTAATCTTCGTTAAGAGGTTTAAATCTATATCATTTAAGAACAATTAAATGTTTTCAAGACATGAAAATGCAGAATGTTCCATAGGAGAAGGAAAGTGGATAGGAATTGTCCATCTTATCGTGATTTTAATCCCAAATTAATCATAACTTTACAATCCTGTTTTACTATTTAATAGAGTAAAGAATAGGAGGAGAGTGTATGAATATGATGAGGAAAAATTTATTGATGGGCTGTTTTTCACTGGCGATGGCTGCTGCTTTGGTGGCAAATCCATTTACGGCAGAGGCTGAGGGGAAGCTTAAGGAGGGAGAACAGTTTGAACTCACCATTCTCCAAACGAATGACTTACATGGTCATTTAGATGATATTCTTACGCTGGATGATGGAACGGTTCATCACAATTCAATTGCGAAATATGCTACCATCATTGAAAATGTTCGCAATGAAGAGGAGAATGTGATGCTCGTCGATGGCGGGGACGTCTTCCTGCGCGGCGAATTTCAGGCGGGTCAAGGGGAGTTGGAAACGTCAATTTTGAAAGCAATGGACTATGATGCGATGGTTCTCGGAAACAATGACTTTCGCGTTTTCCCGGCAGGAGAGGGTACGCCGTACAGCCGTTATGAACAGTTAAAAGATTACCAACGCAATGTGAATTTCCCAATCCTCACTGGTAATGTCATTGACAAGGAAACAGGAAAGTACATACAGAATGTTAAGCCTTGGAAGGGGTTTACTTTCGGTGGTATTAAAATCGGTTTGATTGGCCTTACTTCGATGAAACCGGAAATTCGCGGATGGAATGATGTTGGAGACCTCGATTTTATTGAACCGGTTGATGCCTTGAAAGCATTACTTCCTGAAGTAAGTGAAAAGTCGGACATTAACATTGTCCTTTCGCATGCTGGAAATCCGGAAGACCACAACTTGGCTCAGGTTCCTGGAGTTTCTGCGGTACTCGGTGCAGATACACACAAGGTCATCAAAACGCCTGAATACGAATTCAACGGAGAGGTAATGGTGCCGATCACTCAAGCTGGCGGCGAACAAGAGAATTATTTGGGTCGCCTGGATTTGACTTTTGAAGTCGTTGACGGTCGAATGAAGTTGGTAGAATCTGATGGATTCCTTTACGATGTTACCAATGTTTCTGCAGATCTGGAGATACAAGCGATTATAGATAAATATCGTGCAGAGATGAGTGCACAATAATATAGTTGAAGTAGAAATGGGGCTTGACCAGAAAGTCGGTGAAAACCAACTGACTGGCAGCCCTTTTGTTTTTCTTCTGTTACCTCCCTCTACATGGAGGGGTGTTTCATAAAAGAACTCGCGTATATCCTCGTCAATCCTAGCACTTAATAAATCAAAAGAATCCGTAATCTTATATTTGAAGAACGACCTAATTTTGTTAAAGGGTTTGGTGTCTCCTTTTATATGTAAAAATATGGATTAAATTTAGTTTTTCATTGCCAAATTTGGGTAGTTGCTTCACAATGGTATGGACAAAGTAAGACGACTAGCGGGAGGATTTAACGGTGCATTTATTAGTAGAAAACAAGGAACAAAGAGAAGAATTTATGAATCTATGGAGTCAAATTGCCAGTGAGAGAAAATATCAAGTATCAACGCTTACGGATAGCTCAGAGGCTTTTATTTTAAAGGATAAAACTGCAACGAGTGTTGGAACAATCGAATTTGTACCATGCGATGCCAATCTTTTGGAGAATAACGATTTAGTGGATATATCAAATGAAACTCGCATCCTGCAAAATCTAAAGCATTCTTACCAGGTTCGAAAAATGGGAGTGAAAAAAGAGTTTGCCTCGAAAGCTATTCTTTTGGATCTGCTTAAGCTGGCAGCTATGCATGCCAAGAATAAACAGGTTCGCTTTTACGTTAGCTATTTAGAGCCTAGACATTATGAAAAATTAACGGAAACTTTTAAATTTAGAATTGAAAAAGTTGGCGAGGAAGTCATGTTTGGAAAGAAGAAATTCGTCCCAGCTTTCATTGATGTTGAAGATGCTATTCAGAACACTCAAGGTTATCCAATCTATATTAAATCCATTGCTTACTTAGTAAAGGGATCCCAAAAAGTAAAAGCATTTTTTGCATAAGTTATTCTTGGAGAAGGAATAGCTAATATTGCTTTTTTTGCCAAAATTAGTATAATAAGGGATAGTAACACCCTAACAACTAAATCAAACAATAACTCATTGAACATTTGATAAATATGACAGCTAGAACGGTAAGAAATGCAAGGAACCTGGATTAGGGGCGAAGTGTGCCTATTCATCTGGTTTTGTTTGCTCTCTGCCTTTCTATGCTGTCCTTTTTTATTTTGTCTAATCATGGGTAATTGGCGGAAAGGAGGGATGGGAGGTGCCGTTAGAGTACATTTCACTTTCATGGGATTCACCTATTGGGGAATTTGAATTGGAAATAGGTTTTGGCAAAGAAGATTGTGACAGTCTGGAAGACTTCATTGATGAATGCCTTGCAGAAGAAGGGTTATAGGAGGGAAACAGGTTGACGAAGGTTAATGGCATGAAGAGATATGAGTTTCAAGTTGATCCAAAGGAGTTTACGATAACGCCTGAGTTGGAGGAGGATTTTAAGCAGTTCCCAAAGGGGAAACCGACCTTTGGCGCATCGCTAGAAGAATATGCGGAAGTACTTCCGAAACGGATTATGGAACAATTCCCTGACCAGAAGGGGTATGTCGTGATTCACTTTGAGACAGGATTGGTGATAGTGGATATCTTTGAAAAGGAAGAAGCCAAACAGGGGTAAGAAATTGGTAAACAAATGTGCTAGAGCATATAAGGTAAAGGGTTCCGTTTTCGGATGCTTTCTTAGTAAATGACACAAGGCTTCTGCGAAATTTATTTAACTTTGACATAGCAATTGACATCATTTTTATGGATGGACATTAAGTGTTGACACTTAAAAAAAGACAGCCAAAACCGTTGTCAATTTCAGTGCAGTTTTAAGTATTAACATTATTGATCCTTCTTCAACGTTACGATACTTTAATAGGTATTTTAGTTTTTTCGGTAAAATGTTAAATGATGGAGGAGATGTTTTGAATAAATTTCTAAAAATCACACTTGGTGTTTTGGGTGTCATCTTATTAGGAATTGGACTACTTGTAGTTGCCTTTGTATTAGAAATGAAGCCTGATAAAGATGAAGAGGAAAAGATAAAGATTCAAGCGGAGCAATATTTAGAAGATAAATTTAATGATAACTTCGAGGTATATGACACTCTGTATGATAATATGGGAAACTTTGGATTTGAATATGCTGCTAAGGTAAGGGATAAGAAGGATAATACAGAATTTTTCGTCTATTATGACAATGAAGCAAACCAAATAGTTGACACATATATTGCTGATAAATGGGAGGATGATTTAGAAACTGAAATACGTCCTTTTATTATAGAGAATTTTGGAAAAACAGCAGATCTCCATGTTTTCATTATCAATGATAAAATTGGGCAAGAATTGGGTATTGATCCTGTTAATTCTAAAAGTTATAAAGAATTTGACGTTGCGCCTACCATCCGTATTACTGTTCATCGAAAAAGGAGCGACGGGGACGAAAAAATTCTCAATGAGTTCATATCTTTTCTAAAAAGGGAAGATAAATTGCAACATGGTTCAGTTATTTTGGAGTACATCGCTGAAAATGGTGTAATTTTAGAAGATGAATGGGGTAAAGAATTTTAATTAGATATTTTCTTCAATTAACGGGTTGCGTTCGTTGAACCTGACTTTTTACCTGAAAGGAAACAAGAAAGCAGTGAAGAATCCCATCTCCGAAGTGTTCAAGAAGAAGAGATACATAACGACGTCTATGATCTACCGAAACATTATAGTTTGCAAATGATTAAAAGGAAAGGTGAATAATAATTATGACAACACTTGAACTGAAGTAATGACATAATTATCATCTCCTTTCCTCTAAAATATTAAGGTGTAAATTTAACCAACTTTCAAAGCTATCTCAGCTAACAAATTAATAGCAGCTTGTACGACTGCAGTAATTTGTAGCTCAGTTTGAGTAACAGTAATGGCGGAAGAAGTGTCGATTAAGATTGATTGAGATTCTGATTGGGACGCTGATAGACGCTGGGAAATCGCTTGAAGAGTTTTAACATCTTTATTGCTTCTACCTAGCGCTGTAATAGCTGCTTCGATGGCAGCCTGTAAAGCTGCTTGTACGACAACTAATGCCTGAGCTTCAGTTTGAACAACATTAATGTTATTAGAATTTCGAACGACTAAAGACTGGAGTTGTCTTTGTGAAGTGGTTAATGATTGCTGAATCGATTGGTCACCACTAACAGAATCATCGTTTCTGAAACTGACCCACTTATATTCACGTGAACGCATATTTTTCACCTCCTTAATAACAGATTACAAAATTAATATATTCGAAAATAGTGAGATGAATTGGACAAACAGACTGAAGAAAATGTGGAAATTTTAAATAAGTGGATTATACAAGAACAAACTTCCTTTTGTGACTTTATAGGGTTTCCATTAGTATCGAAATAATAAAATAGAAAAACAAGTCCAAGTAACCCAATTAACGGAAAAGTTTAAATTTAGAATTGAAAAAGTTGGCGAGGAAGTCATTCTTGGGAAGAGGAAATTCGTGCCAGCGTTTATTGATGTTGAAGACGCTATTCATAACACCCAAGGATATCCAATTTATATTAAATCTATTGCCTACTTAGTAAAAGGCTCTCAAAAAGTAAAAGCGTTTTTTGCATAACCGAATTGCTGAGGTATAGTTTGATGAACCTTATTCTAGCCATCCCTGTTGGGGTGGTTTTCTTCTGTTTTAGTTCAATTTGAAAAAGGAGAATCAGAGATATCGGTTGGTTTGCTGGAAAAAGTTCATTTTTAGAGGAGATTGTGGGACTTTTATTCATTTGTTTGATTAGAGCACAATGGTTAATGGTGACGGGGAACTAAGAAGAGCGGATACGTTTTTTTTCTGCCATAATCCAAGACAATAAAAGAGCCATTCCTGCTCATTTTCGTAGCGGGAATGGCTCTAGATTCGTTTGCATGATTCCTATTGAATAGAAAGGAGGATCATTTTCTTGCCTCTTTTTGCTTCGAGTGTTAGGGTTACTTTTTCTCCTCGATGGTCGAATAGTTCGTTTATCATGTTGCCTTTTGCCTTTGCGGTGTATGTGCTTCCATTGGACGTGATAAATCGGAAGGTTCCATTCGGTTGGACACCCCCAATGGAAGCTGTCACCATTATCTGATTCGCAGTAGTGACTGTTGCTGCAGGGACTTTGATTTTTTGTCCAATTTGCAGCCGGGTTGGTTCCAAGGCTGGATTGAGTGCTTGTATGGTTGAGGCAGGGACCCCTAAGGCTTTGCCGATTTTTGTAAAGGTATCCCCGCTTTTAATCACATACACAGCTGGATTAACTGTTGAGCTGCTGTTGTTACTAGACTCATTTGGTGCAGGAGCTGGCTGTTTTTTCGTTAAAAAGGTTTCACTCACATACGCTGTTTTGCCGTGGAATTGAATCTTGGCCCACCCTTTTGAACTGGAGATTACAGTTACACGATCATCTAATTGAAACGAACCTAGTACAGCACTGCTGGTAGTAGCAGCTGCACGAACTCTTAAGGATGAGGCCGTTACATACATGGTTTTCGTTTGAGCTTCGACTGTAGGTGTGCCTGCTTGTGCAGGTGCTTTTGTGAGGTAATCAGCGCTGACGAAACAAACCCGCCCTTTGATCAAAATGCCAGCCCAACCATCTTCAATAAATGCCACCTTCACGACATTTCCTTTTTTATAGGTTCCAATTATACTGCTTTCCGTTGTTGGCTGTGAGCGGATATTTAGTGTGGTAGCGGTCACCGTTCTGTCTTCTACTTTTGGTAAAAGAATTTTTTTGCCGTCAATGGAAGTCAGTCCATTAGCCTCTAATATTTCTTGGGCGGTGACACCATGCTTCGTCGCAATGGTTTCAATTTTTTCGCCGCTTTTTACCTGATAGGTGTATTCTTGAATATGGATGGCTGCATTTGCTGTGCTGGTGTACAAGCCAAGGACAACCATAAAAATGCCGGTCACTACCAGTTTTTTTACAACATTTTTTTGAATCCATTCGTGAACCTGTGATACATATGTATTCCAATTAGTACGGATATCCTTTAAAAACCCTTGGACGTCTAGTACATTTCGAATATCAAAATGGATACTCTTATAATATTCGCGTTTTTCCATTCTTGTGGTAAAAACAGGTACACTTTTTGCTAGCTTACCTTTTCCGTAGGTTTCTTTCCTGCTAAGTGTCCATTCACCATTTCCAACTAATTGCGTAGTCAAAATTACAATTCCCCTATTCTCTCTTTAAATTATCTCTTACTCTATAATATTCGTAATACTTCCCCATTTTTCTGTCCCAAAACTGTCATAATTAGTCGAAATATGATTATTTTGGGGATATTTCCACCTTTTGTATGCGCGACTATACCGAAATGAAATGCATTGGCTTAACTTTTTCCAGCATTTCTAAAAATAGTTTCAAGACCAAAGGGACGGTTCTCCCGGCTTTTCTAACTCAACAATTGAGCAGAAAAAAACCGTCAGAACCGTCCCCTTGGCTAAAGCCTTATCCATTTGTTAAATCAGAGCAATATTTTCTAATCAGGTTTGCTGCTTTGGTTTGGCTGATGCCGAGGTCATTTGCCACCTTTCTAGAAGATTTGTACGTTTGAAAGGATCTTCTGATAAAGGTTCTCTTCGTATCATCAAGAGCTTGATCCAATGAGTCTGGAAGGGCAAGTTGTGTAACCTGTCCAACATTTTCATTGATAAGTTCCGGTATATCGGCCAGTTGAATAATTGAATTGCTTACAATTACTAAACGTTCCATTAAATTTTCAAGCTGGCGAATATTACCTGGCCAGGAATAGTGAATAAGAATATTCAGGCATTCATCGGATATCACTTTATTTTCATTATATTTTTGATTAAATTTATTTAAAAAGTTGTAAATGAGCGGAACAATATCCTCCTTTCTTTCAGATAATGGCGGTAAAAGAATATCAATCACATTCAAACGGTAAAATAAATCTTCGCGAAATGCTTTGTCTTTAACCATATCCGCTAAGTTTTTATTTGTTGCGGCCATGACACGAATGTCCACTTTTTTAATTTTATTACTTCCGATAGGGATAAACTGTTTTTCCTGAATTACCTGCAGAAGTTTTGCTTGCACAGAAAGAGGCATTTCCCCAATCTCGTCTAAAAATAAAGTACCGCCATTTGCAGCCTCCATTAGTCCTTCTTTGCCCAATTTACTAGCACCGGTAAAGGCACCTTTCGAATAGCCAAAAAGCTCTGATTCTAATAACTCCTCAGGAATGGCCGCGCAGTTAATGGCTAGAAATGGTCCATTTTTCCGTCTGCTTAATTTATGGATATATTGAGCCAGCACGCTTTTTCCTGTTCCAGACTCTCCTAGAATAAGAATATTTGAATCTGTCGGAGCTACTTTTTTGCAAAACTCTAAGATACTTTTAATCTTACTGCTATTTGTTATAATATGGGCTTCATTTGTAATCTCTTGAGTTGATTTTGACTCATCTTTCTCTTCTTTCGCCTTCATCATTTTAATGGTTTGAACCTGAGTTGATGTAATAACGACGAGGTCAATTTCCCCTTTTTCGTTCAAAATAGGCACTGCGGAGGTCATTAACTCCGCCCCAATATTGGTGACCTGCCTTATATAGCAAGGTTCTTTTCTTCTATAAACCTCGGGAACAATAGAAGGCTTCCAATACCCTTTTTCATAGAGTTCGACATTAAATTTTCCAATGACATCTGTTGGTTTAAGCCCATAGTGCTTTTCGCAAACTTGATTGACATAAAGAATTCGCTTTTCGCCATCAAGGACGAAGATTTCGTCAGAGGAGTGATCAAGAATTTTTAATAGAGTTTGAACAGTCATTTCTACATGGCCTGTGTGATTAGATATTTTCATATGAGAACCCCTTCATTTAAAAGTGAGTTATTTTTGCTTCAAAGTAAGGAACAATGAGTTAATTTTAACTCATTTATTCGTAATATTCAGCAAATTTTTATTGGTAATGCGCATATTTCTTGGTTTAACAACATTGGCACAGTACTTGCATTAGTAAAGGTGTGAGTCATTTATTATTTTGTTTCGTTGGTGAACGGTCCAAGTTTACCATAAAACAATAGGAGGGAATTTATGGGAGAGCAGCTAGAAACATTTGATATTACCATTATCGGCGGAGGGCCAGTTGGTTTATTTACTGCGTTCTATGCGGGAATGCGCCAAGCCTCGGTAAAAGTAATTGAAAGTCTTCCTCAATTAGGTGGACAATTGTCGGCGTTGTACCCCGAAAAATATATTTATGATATTGCTGGGTTTCCAAAGGTGAGAGCAGGCGAACTCATAGATAATTTACTCACGCAAATGAATCAGTTTGAATCAACTATTTGCTTAGAGGAATCAGTTGAAAGTATCACCCGTCGTGCGGATCAGTCCTTTGCGATCATAACGAACAAAGGAACTCATTATACGAAAGCAGTTATTATTACCGCTGGAAATGGTGCATTCCAACCACGGAAGCTGAAATTGCCGGGCGAAGAAAAATTTAAAAGCGCTAATATCCATTATTTCGTTCAAGATTTAAGTCGATTTTCCGGACGAAAGGTTGCTGTGTTTGGCGGTGGTGATTCTGCAGTTGATTGGGCATTAATGCTTGAACCCATAGCAGAAAAAGTATCACTCATTCACAGAAGAGATAAGTTCCGTGCGCATGAACACAGTGTTGAATTATTGAAAGAATCAGAAGTAGAGGTTTTAACGCCGTACGTTCCGGTAGAACTAATAGGGAAAAACAAGGTAGAAAAGGTAGTTTTGACAGAAGCGAACAATGGCGAGTTAATGGAAATCGAAGTGGATGATGTCCTTGTCAATTACGGATTTGTCTCCTCACTCGGCCCGATAAAAGACTGGGGTTTAGACATCGAAGGGAATTCGATTGTTGTCAATTCCAAAATGGAAACAAATATAAATGGGATTTATGCCGCTGGGGATATTTGTACGTATAAAGGAAAAGTAAAGCTGATTGCCAGTGGGTTTGGAGAAGCACCGACAGCTGTAAGTAATGCTAAGGTCTACCTTGATCCCAATTCGAAAGTACAGCCGCTTCACAGTACGAGCATGATGGAGAAAAAAGAAAAAAGCAGTGAAGCCACTAATGAACAAATGGTAAGAGTTTAAAAGTTTACTAGCATTGCAATAAAAAAATAAATCTATTTATGGGGGAAAAAATGATGGCCTATAACAAAGTGCAAAATGCAACGAACCGTACATTTGAAAGAACGTTACCATATAACAAATATACAGACCCTAAAGTGTTAGAAAAAGAAATGGATCTGGTTTTCTCAAAATCATGGCAGCTTGTTGGCCATGTCAGTCAAGTCGAAAAGCCAGGGGACTTTTTTACAGTTGATGTAGCCGGCGAGCCCATTCTTGTAAATCGCGGAAAAGATGAAGTGATACGCGCATTTTACAATGTTTGTCCGCATCGTGCGACAAAGCTTGAAAGAACAGAGGCTGGAAATAAGAAAATCCTGCAATGCGGTTATCATGGATGGACCTTCAAGCTTGATGGCCAGTTGAATAAAGCTCCGAACTTTCGAGGGGAAGAGGATGCGGCATGTGTGAAAGATGCTTGTTTACGATCTGTCTCCATCGGTATTATGGAATCATTAATTTTTGTAAATCTTGATGATAACGCAAAGCCGTTAAGCGAGTCATTTGGCGATTTCTTTGAAAAATTGAGCAAGTTCCCATTCTTAAGTGAGTTAAGAAGAACTCACCAAAGAACACGTGTGGTAAAAGCAAATTGGAAGGCATATATCGACAACTATTTAGAGTGTGACCATTGCCATGTTGCCCATCCAAGTTTCGTTGCAGCCCTGGATATGAATGATTACCAAATCATTACATGTGACAATTATTCGATCCAAGGTACAATTGTAAAACCAGATAAAAAATATGGGACGGTTAATCTTGATGAAGCCGAAATGCAAGGCGGATCTTTTTACTGGTTGTGGCCGAATTTGATGGTGACTATTTATCCGGGTCCTGGTAATATGGCTACCATTCAAATGGTACCGATTGATCACGAAACATCTTTGGCTGTCTATACCTATTATTTCCGTGATGAAAACTTGACCCAAGAAGAAAAGGACTTAGTAACATTTGCGGAACAAGTTCGCCAGGAAGATATTGAGCTTGTAGAGCTGGAGCAAATTGGCTTCCGTTCTCGTGCATTTAATAAAGGCAGATATTCATCCTCAGAAAAAGCAATATTACAATTTCATGAAATGGTATTGGAGGCCCTCAATGAGTAAACATGTGAGTGAATTAACGTCGACGAAACAGTTCCTAATGATCAATGGCGAAAAAGTAGAAACAGCGAACTATGCACCACTTCGCTCCCCGTATTCTGGAGAGGAAATAGCCCAAATTGCGATGGCAGATAAAGCGCTTACGAAAAAAGCAATCGAGGCTGCCTACAACGCACGTGGAGTAATGGCGAAAATGCCGGCCTATCAGCGGGCAGAGATTTTGGAAAATGTTGTGACTCTCTTAAAAGAAAGAGCAGATGAAGCGGCTGAAGTCATTACACGTGAATCCGCAAAACCAATTATGTTCTCCAAGGCAGAAGTGGCAAGAACAATTGAAACGTATAAATTTGCAGCTGAAGAAGCAAAAAGAATTCATGGCGAAACAATCCCTTTTGATGCAGCAGCAGGCGGTGTTGGCCGATTCGGATATACGGTAAGAGAACCGATTGGAGT
This sequence comes from Neobacillus sp. plas4, assembly GCF_057221695.1. Classification (NCBI taxonomy): domain Bacteria; kingdom Bacillati; phylum Bacillota; class Bacilli; order Caryophanales; family Bacillaceae; genus Neobacillus; species Neobacillus sp. plas4. The sequence continues at coordinate 5,600,370 of NZ_CM170152.1, read as the reverse complement.
AATTGGAGCCATTACACCCTTTAACTTTCCGATGAACCTTGTCGCACATAAAGTTGGACCAGCGATTGCAGCAGGAAACACGATTATCTTAAAGCCTGCTTCACAGACGCCGCTTTCTGCGCTCTTTATTGCTGAGCTCTTTCTAGAGGCAGGTCTTCCAGCCGGCGCATTAAATGTTGTGACTGGCCCTGGTGGTACAGTAGGAGAAGCCATTGTGGAAGATGATCGAGTGAACATGGTAACATTTACGGGGAGCCCAAGTGTAGGGATTGGTATCCGTAGTAAAGCTGGATTAAAAAAGACGACATTGGAGCTTGGTTCCAATTCAGCATTAATTATTGATAAAGACATTGACATTGATCAAATTATCGATCGTTGTATTCTGGGAGCATTCTCTAACCAAGGACAGGTATGTATTTCCTTACAGCGTGTTTATGCCCATGAAGAGGTGTATGAAGAATTTGTAACGAAATTCACGGCAGCGACGAAGCAATTGAAAATTGGTGACCCATTTGATCCGGAAACCTATATTTCAGCTTTAATTTCAAAAGGGGAAGCTGAAAGAGTATTAGGCTGGATTGACGAAACAGAGGGCAGCACTGCAAACATCGCTACAGGAGGAAAGCTGAAGGACGGTATTCTTGAGCCAACGATTATTACCGATGCGGACCACGATTTAAAGGTATCTTGTCAAGAAGCTTTTGCACCGGTTGTCGTTGTGAACAAAGTACGTTCAGTAGAGGAAGCGATTAAAGAAGTAAATAACTCCCGCTTTGGACTTCAGGCTGGTATTTATACAAATAGTGTAAAAAATGCTCTTTTTGCCTCACAGGAATTGCATGTAGGCGGTGTTATTATTAATGACGTACCAACATTCCGTGTTGATCAAATGCCCTACGGGGGCGTAAAAGAAAGTGGTACAGGCCGTGAAGGTATTAAGTATGCAGTGGAAGAAATGACCGAAATGAAATTGATTGTTTGGAATCATAGCTGATAATAAAGGGGGTTAACTATTGTGCAAACACTTAAAATTGCGATAATTGCGGGTGATGGTGTTGGGCCGGAAGTTATTAACGAGGGGATTAAAGTTTTAAATAAAGTGGCCAGCATCGATTCATCCTTCGAATTTGACTTCACCTATTTTCCATGGGGCTGTGAATTTTATTCGAAACATGGAAAAATGATGGATGAGGATGGAATGGAGCAGCTAAAAGAGTTTGATGCGATATACTTGGGGGCAGTAGGTTTCCCAGGCGTCCCTGACCACATATCCTTGTGGGATTTATTGCTGAAAATCCGAAAAGGCTTTGATCAATATGTGAATATACGTCCCGTAACTTTATTAAAAGGGGCAAAAACCGCCTTAAGCGATGTGAAACGGGAAGATATCAATATGCTGTTCATCCGTGAAAACAGTGAGGGTGAATATTCCGGTGCAGGAGATTGGCTGTTTAAAGGACAAGATCACGAAGTGGTTTTACAAAACAGTGTATTTTCCAGAAAGGGAACAGAGCGGATTATCCGTTATGCATTTGAAACGGCCAAAAAGGAAGGACGGTCCCTGACAAGTATTTCGAAGGCTAACGCATTGAATTATTCAATGGTCTTTTGGGATCAGGTTTTTGAAGAAGTGAGTGCTGAGTATCCTGATGTGGAAACCGCATCTTACCTTGTGGACGCAGCGGCAATGCTGATGATTAAGGATCCAAAGCGATTTGAAGTGGTCGTCACATCCAATTTGTTTGGTGATATTTTGACCGATTTAGGTGCAGCCATTGCCGGAGGAATTGGGCTTGCTGCAGGGGCAAATATTAATCCCGAAAGAGACTATCCATCCATGTTCGAGCCTATTCATGGTTCTGCACCTGACATAGCAGGACGAGGTATCGCAAATCCGTTAGCAACGATCTGGTCAGCCAGTCAGATGCTCGACTTTTTCGGCTATGAAGCATATGGAAAATTGGTGCTTGAAGCCATTGAACAGCTTTTGGTGGAAGGGAAAGTCTTAACACCAGATATGGGTGGAACGGCTTCGACGCCTGAAGTAGCTGATAAGATTATTGAAATCATTGAATCTACTGTTTCATCAAAAAAGTGAACCATGTAAAATGTGTGATATCATATGAAGAAGCTTTCTTCATGTGATGTCATTCCGTTTTAAATATTCATAATATTCTTATGATTATTGTGGTAGAAACCACCTTTATATATGTTCTTGTACAATTTTTGGAAATCGCTTTCATTTGGGAGATCCCCTTAATCTAGTATAAAAGGAGTGTTTATATGAACGGAAAGAAAACCGTATTCCACTTCTCGTTGGCTATTAGCTTAGCCTTAATAAGTGTCGGTATCTTTGCACCAAAACAGTTGGAGAATTTCTCTAATTCTTCTTTGGGTTTTATCTATAATAATTTAGGCTGGTTTATTCTCGGCAGTGTTTTTATCTTTTTTGCCTTTTGTATGTACATTGGTATGTCGAAGTTTGGACATATTCGGTTAGGTGATGATGCCGATCGCCCAGAATTTAAAACAAGTACGTGGATTGCAATGCTTTTTAGTGCTTCTATCGGCATTAGTCTTGTGTTTTGGGGAGTTGCTGAACCTGTATCTTACTATATTGATCCTCCGTTCGGAAAGGCATCCTCCGAAGAATCAGCAAAGCTCGCGATGCAGTTTGTCTATCTGCACTGGGGTGTTTCCGCCTGGGCATGTTATGGGGTTGTAGGAGTTTCTTTAGCATTCTTCCAATTTAGGAAAAAACTCCCATCCTCTTTAAGTTCAACCTTTTACCCGTTAGTAGGAGACAAAATTAAAGGTAGGTTCGGCAAGTTTATTGATATCATTGTTACCCTTTCTATCGTGATTGGAATTGCTACGTCCCTTGGTTTTGGAACATTGCAGGTGAATAGTGGGATGAATTATCTATGGGGTATTCCGGTAGGATTTCTCACTCAGGTTATCATCATTGTTGTCGTAACCGCACTTTATCTTGGGTCAAGTGTTTCAGGTCTGCAAAGCGGAATGAAACATTTATCCAACTTAAATATGACTCTAGCGTTTCTTTTATTAGCTTTTATGCTGGTACTTGGACCTACTCAATCGATCTTAAAAATCTTTTTCCAAGGGGTTGGGGATTATGCCCAAAACTTTATCGGTATGTCCTTCAGAACCGAGCCCTATAATGATGGATCATGGATCGGAAGCTGGACATTGTTCTATTTTGGCTGGTGGATTGCTTGGGCACCGCTTGTCGGAAGTTTTGTGGCGAGGATTTCGAAGGGACGAACTATTAAAGAATTTATGATGGGAGCAATCTTTATCCCTGTTCTTGGTTCCTTTTTGTGGTTTGCTGTTATGGGAGGATCAGCCATTGATTTAATCCAAAATCAAGGCAAAACAGCCATCGCAAATGCTGTATCATCAGATGTAACGTCTGCTCTATTTAAATTCTTTGAATACTTCCCGATGAGTACATTCTTAAGTATATTAGCGATGGTTCTTGTGCTAATTTTCTTTATTACATCTGCAGATTCAGCTATTTTTGTACTTGGGATGATTAGTGAAAACGGTAATCCGAATCCTACTCAGGCTACTAAAATCATTTGGGGTGTCATCATCGCAGCTGTTTCCGCTGTATTAATTATGACAGGCGGTTTGTCGGGCCTACAATCGGCCCTCGTGGCAACGTCAATCCCACTAGCCGTTTTAATGTTATTTATGTGTTATTCCACCTATAAAGGGCTGACAAACGAACTGAAAATCATGTCAGTGAAGAATGAACAATCAGCCACTGTAAAGAAAATTATCTCAAAAAATGCATAGGAATCCACTGTGAAGCCCAACATGGAGGATTGAGTGAACAGTGCCTGTCACTGCATCATTGGATAGGTATAAAGAAACATTACCTTATACGTTTCATAAGGAATAAAATTTTTTTAGGAGAAGTCAAATGACTTCTCTTTTTGTGTGACGGGCAGTCGCACCGTTGCTGGAAATTTCCAATGGGGATATGATGTAGTAATTTTGTCGTAACAGGATGAATTTCAGAAAACACGTTTAGAATATGATGTGGCGGGTAGTACATAAAATGAGAGATCATAAAGGAGGAATGAACATGAACGTAGCTGAAGTAATGACTGCCAATGTTGATTGCTGTAAGCCTGAAAGTACTTTTAAAGAAGTAGCTTTAAAAATGAAGGAACTTGATGTAGGGGTCATTCCAATTTGTGATAATGAAAAATTAGTAGGAATCGTAACCGACCGAGATTTAGTCATTAACGGATTGGCCAAGGATTTATCGGCTGAATCCAAGATTTCTGCATTAGTAACCGATGATGTTGTAAAAGGTAGCAAAGAAATGTCAGTGGAAGAAGCTGCTAAAGTTATGTCGCAGCACCAAATTCGTCGTCTTCCCATTGTAGAAGAGGACAAATTGGTTGGAATCGTCTCCCTTGGTGATTTAGCTGTAAATAATCAATCGAGTGACGAAGCAGGACAAGCCCTTAAAGATATTTCGAATCCTGCCAAACCTAAGAATTCGCAAGCTGATTAGAAAGTCCGGTGTTTTCCGATATCTAATGCTTTTTAAAAAAATGACAAAGGGGTGCAAAGAAATGCCATTATTAGAGATTAGTATAGTTCCAGTTGGTACAGATTCCACAAGTATTAGTTCACAAGTGACCGATGCAGTACAGATCATTGAGGAAAAAGATTTAAAGTATGAGGTGACACCTACTGCAACTGTTTTAGAAGGCGATATCGACGATTTGTGGGAAGTGGCCAAAGAAATGCACCAAACTGCACTCGATGTGGGTCCGGAACGAATCGTTACCACTATTACTATCGACCATCGTACAGATAAACAAATGGATATGGAGCAGCAAATTGACAAGGTTGAAGATCAAATGGATTAGATGAAGAGAACGGTACGTTATAGATAAGGAGTTGTCATAATGAGTAAAAAAATTGCTGTTTTAGTAACGAATGATTTTGAGGATTCCGAATATGCCGAGCCTGTACAGGCCTTTAAGGAAAAGGGGCATGAGGTAATCGCAATCGAAATGGAAAAGGGAAAAACCGTGAAAGGAAAGCAGGGAAAGAGCCAAGTCGTTATTGATGAAAGCATTGATGATGTCTCCCCTGAGGAATTTGATGCACTCTTTATTCCAGGCGGATTTTCACCGGACATTCTTCGGGCGGACGAGCGTTTTGTCACTTTCGCAAAAGCATTTATGGATGCAAAAAAACCAGTATTAGCCATTTGTCACGGACCTCAGCTGCTGATTACAGCTAAAACACTTGAAGGGCGTGATGTAACAGGCTATAAATCCATTCATGTAGATTTAGAAAATGCTGGCGCTAATTTACACGACAAGGAAGTGGTCGTTTGTCAGAACCAACTTGTCACAAGCAGACAGCCGGATGACCTACCTGCCTTTGTGCAAGAATCCCTGCGAATAGTAGGATAACAGGTAGGGATGGATGGGAATTAAAAGGGGTGGCTCAGTTCCATAGATTATCCAAAAATGAAAATGGAGTAGCTATGCGATTGAAAAATTAATACTAGAGTCAGACCCCCACTAAACTAAAGCTAACACCTTTAAAGCCCAGCAACATCCAGGAAAAAGTCGATAATTTAAAAAAGTATCGGCTTTTTCCAATTTAGAAGTAGATTTTTGATCTTGATACTTTCTTTTACGGTAACAAAAACAATCATTCAGGTCCTTTCAAAACAGGCCAGATGTAAAGTGAAATTGGTGAAACTTAAAAAACTGGTAAAAAATAATTGGGAATCAAATCACAGAAGTATAGGGAGTTCGTGCTATAGTGGTATGTGGAATTAAATTCAAAATTAGAAAAAATCACTTTTATCGGTTAATCGTATCAAATGATATAAAGGGGTAGGATGATGGTTAACACTTCAATTGAAGATTCGCTAAATGTTTGCTCTAACAAGAATGAAATAGTAGATTCTGATCTGTTTTATCGTTCACTATTTAAGTATAACCCTGATATGGTCTTCTTTTTAGATATTTATGGAATCATTGCAAAAGCGAATGGGGCATTTTCAGAAACCCTTGGATATACACACGAGGAAATCCAATTAAGCCCATTAGAACAATTACTACCATCAAATGAAACTTCAATTTATAAAGAACTTTTAAAAAAGGTCGTTGCCGGAGAAACACAATATACATACACAACCTTCTTACATAAAAATGGAAGTGCCATTGATATTAGTCTAAATATGATGCCTGCCATATCCGAAAACAAAGTGATCGGCATTTTTGTCATTGCAAAGGATATTACAACTATTAAGAAGTCTGCAATCCAGTTGGCTGAGTCTGAATTGAAATTTACTAGTATTGTAGAAGAAGCTCTTTTTGGCGTTTATATCGTACAAGAGGATGGGAAAGTCTCATATGGAAATAAGAAATTTTATGAAATAGTAGGAATAACGGATAGTAGAACGGAAGTGAATTTTCGGGATTATGTTCATCCAGAAGATTTACCTAATGTTGATTCACTCGGTGAAGTGCTAATGAATAGCAGCAATGGTATTACCCATGCATACAGAATGATTAAAAAAGATGACAGTGTCTTGCATATTGAGTCGCATGCAGCAAAGATTTATCTCGAAAATAAGCCATATATAGTAGGGTCACTTCAAGATGTAACAGAACGTAAAGAGGCGGAAGATTTAAATGAATATTTAGCCTATCACGATTTTTTAACCGAACTCCCCAACCAAAGGTTATTGAATAAAAAATTGGAACAAGCGTTAATCACAAGTAAAAGATTGCAACAAAAGTTATCCGTTATGTTTTTAGACTTGGATCGTTTCAAGTATGTGAATGATACATTAGGTCATTCCATAGGGGATAAATTACTCAAAGAGGTTTCGGAAAGATTAAAAATGTGTCTTAGAGATGATGATGTTCTAGCACGGTTAGGCGGCGATGAATTTGTTGTTTTATTACCAAACACAGGAAATACAAACGAGGTTGTCGAGTATGCCAAAACCATCATTGAATCATTAGAAGAACCCTTTCATATTGAGGAATATGAACTGTTCATTACGGCAAGCATTGGAATCAGTACCTTCCCTGATGATGGAGAAGACGCTGAAACTCTTATTAAACATGCCGATTCGGCTCTTTATAAAGCGAAAGCCAAAGGGAAGAATACGTATCACATCTTTACCTCTTCCATGAATAAAGAGGCTTATAAATTATTTGCATTGGAGTCCGACCTCAGGAAAGCATTGGATTTGAATCAATTGGAGTTATATTATCAGCCCCAAATTTCTGCGGTCACGCATGAGATTATTGGTGCAGAGGCTCTTATTCGTTGGAATCACCCGGAATGGGGAATTGTCTCCCCTGGTGAATTTATTCCGATAGCAGAAGAAACAGGAATGGTCATTGAAATAGGGAAATGGGTGAAGGAAACAGCATGCACCCAAAATAAGGCATGGCAGGATGCCGGTTTACCGGCCATTCCTATATCCATCAATCTCTCGGCTCATCGTTTCTTACAGAGGGATTTACTCGAAAATATAAGAGATATATTAGCAAAAACGAAACTTGATCCCAAGTATCTTCAAGTAGAAATCGTGGAAACATCTCTTCTAGAAAATGAGAAGGTGGTTTTCTCGATTTTAGATGAATTAAGGAAGATCGGAATTAAAATTTTCATGGATGATTTTGGTACAGGCTATTCATCCCTTTCCTCCCTTAAAAGATTTAAAGGGAAGATTGATACCTTAAAAATCGATCAGTCCTTTATTAACGAGTTAAGCCGAACCAACGAGGATGGCTCTAACTTTTTTACAAAAACGATTATCGAATTAGCACAACATCTAGAAATGGATGTGGTTGCTGAAGGTGTAGAGACAATTGAACAACTAGAAATATTAAAAGAGTATAACTGCAACAATATACAAGGATATTTAATTTCCAAACCAGTCCCAGCAGATGAGCTCGCTGTGCTCTTAAAAGATGGAAAAATAGAACCACCTAATACGAAAAAAGCGGATCTTATGGCTTTTTAATTGGTGGTATTAGAAACTTAAACGTAGGGATGGACATCTACGTTTAGTGTATAATGATTTAAAAAAAACAGGTGCCGAGCAATATATATTGCCCGGCACCTGTTTTTTTTAGAGAAGAGATTGAGTAACTTTCATCCTCCAATCTATTGATTTACAAGGAAATTGGGATTGGGAGGAATAATCTCACTCTTAAGAAGCTTAATGAATTTATCGACAATAAAGATAGACTAGAAGATTTGATTGAGAGAAAGAAAGGATAATTGGGGATACAAATCATGTAGGATTTGTATCTCTTTTTTTTTTTTGACCATGGGGGGGCGGGTTCTTTTAAAAAGGCACAACTAGGGATCTCTACTAGTTATGCCTTTTCTTCCGCTTATTTAATTTGAAAAATACAATCATAGCTATGGAAAACCATGTCCTATTAATTCTGCATTCGTTTAACTAAATTCTCCCACTCTTCAAATGATAACTTTTCGGTAATATGTTTTAGTTCATTTGGAACATCGACATAACACATCAACTCTAAACTATTCCCATCAGGGTCCTCAAAGTATACCGATGCATTGCCTTGATTGGGTCTTACGAAAGGTTCAACCGATGTTCTTTTTCCAAAGGGAACGGCTTCAACTTGGATGGACTCAAGCCATTTTAAAGATTCTTTTAAATCCGGATATGTAACTCGAAAAGCTATATGCCTTAAAGAAGGGTGGTAGGGTGTTTGGAACGTATCGCCTTCCCACAATCCTAACCAACTTGTACCTTCTTCTATCCAAAAGAAGGCGGTGTCTTCATCACGCCAAGCTGCCTTCAAACCTAATTTTTTGTAAAATCCAATCGATGTTTCTAAATTTTTCACAGGTAAGTGTGCTTCATACAGGCCCTTAATCATAAACAAAACCTCCTTGCATTAATCATACCAACACTATTTCTTAATTAATTCATAAAATAGCTGTAAATTCTCTACTACTTTAGATGTAGAACCTAGCATATTGGGTTCACCAAAACGACCATCACGTGATGAAGTTCAAATCTTAATGTAGAAAACGGAAGTTATCCTGTCATTTTTTACTTTGCCAAAAGAAAAAAATTTGGTGATGAATTTGCGGTAAGATGATAAAATGTTGTCAAGAACTGTGTGTCTATTCAAAATTTGGGGATATTTCGAAAAAATAAGTTAATGATAGCGTTTGCATAAATATTTAGTATATTGAATATTTATTCATGACGTGCTACTATAATATCAAGTTTAAATTCTTCTGAGTTTAGACCTCCTAAAACGGACTTAGCCTAGACCACTAAGTTCATCTTTGGCCTTTGATCGTATCGATCAAAGGTCCTTTTTGTAGTAGTGGAAAAAAGCCTCCAAAAGAATCAATAGAAAATAAATTACCACATTTTTGAAACAAATCTATAGTCAAGGTCGTCTAAATATTTGCTCCCTTTAGAATAAATTGTTCTATGACCCAGCACCTTGCTGGGTTGAAATCTTTTTAACTTTGGGGAGTAAGAATATCCTGCTTGTTACAGCAACAACAAGATTGTGATGATCGGAAAGCCATAGGGACGGTTCTGGTGGCTTTTTGATCCACCAGAACCGTCCCCATGGTCCTTCCCATGGTCCTTAAAACTTTGTAAGTGGGAATCGAAAGAAAAGATGAGTGTCACTCCCTGAATATTCTTGTTTCATAAAGGTATCACCCAAGAAACGCATTCCTTTTTAATTCTAAAAGAACCACTGAGATTAAACTCAGTGGTTCTACTAATTACTTCTTATCCTTTGACAAGAAGTTAAAAATATTCGCTTCTCCTGACCCATAAAGTGGATCTACACCAACTTTGCCAAAATCAATGGCACTTTGTCTGATGGCTGCTGCTACTTGTGCAGGGTTATACTCAGGATGAGCGGCTTTAATGACTCCAGCTACTCCAGCTACTTTCGGTGCTGCCATGGATGTACCATGCAAATAAGAGTACCCATGCCATTTTCCATCGCTAAATTGCGTTGTAGCATTATTACCCCCACCTACTTCATAAGTAGGATAAGTAGATAATGTGCGATACGTAAAATCACGTTTATTTAAAAAGTCCCCTGCCGGATCTTGACGGTAAAGACTATCGTATAATGGACCATTATCACCGCCAGGACCAGCAACATCAATGGCATTACCGTAATTTGAGTAGAAGGCAATATTTCCAGTTGACCATTGATTTGATGAAGAAACCGTAATTACCCCAGGAATTTGTGCTGGAACCACACGAGATGGACCCTTAATGTCCAAGCCGTAGGTAGTCTTCCAATAAGCTTGCATATCATGTAAATTGTTTAGATCTCTTGAGTCGTTACCAGAAGATACGACTACTGTTACCCCTTTTTGAATCGCATATTGAACTGCACGGTGATAGGCAACCATAGAAGCGGAATCACCTTTCTCTTCTAGGTTATGAGCCATCCAGCGCCAGCCGCCAATGGACATATTAATAACTTCCACGCCATCGTTTGCTGCTGCTACAATGGCATCGGTAATCCATGATTGCTGTGCTCCTCCGGTTGCTCCAAAAACACGATAAGCTCTGACAGTTAAATCTGGACCAACACCCTTTACTTTGCCGTTAGCAGCAATCGAACCAGCTACATGTGTACCGTGGCCATTTTTGTCCCAAGCATCAGTAGTTCCTGGAACAAATGTTTTTGATCCAGCCTCATCTGCATTTGCCTTTAAATCCGGATGGCTAAAGTCAATACCTGTATCGATTACTGCAACTACAGTATCTTTATTTCCATCATTTAGATCATAAGATTTCCCATCGTTAGTAAGACGGTGCATGTCCCATTGTTTATCCCAATAGCTGTCTGCGTTTGCATCTAAAGTAACTTTTTGTCCATTAGGAGTTCCTGGGGTGAAATTGACTTTGGTATCTGGGTCTGTTTCTAAATATGCTTCAAGTTCTCTACCTGCCGTTTGTATGTTTGAATCTTTTTTTACATTGGTAAGGAAAGTAGGATCAGCGGATGCAACTTCAACAATGCCAACTTCCTCTATGATTCGTTCTACTTTCCCTCCTGATTTTTCAATTCTCTCAGAGAAATTGGATGGCAGTTTCCCCTTATACGCTACAACATAATGTTCTAGCTCCGGTGCAGCCTTTGCTTTGTACGGTTGTACCCCGACTAGTAGTGAAAATGATAGTGCAGAACAAATAGATAGTGCAGCTAGTTTCTTCTTCATTTAAATCCTCCCTTTATATGTAATTGTATGTGATACACGTAGAATTACATTCTATTACAAGCTCTTAAATATATTTGTCGAAATACAAACCTAAAAAATGGGAATGTTCCGACAAAATGCAATACAAATGCCTGTACTTCCGGCTAATGAGCTATCTTTATTTCGAAATAGATGGATCTCCTCTTGCACTACATTTAATAAATCGATTAGTTGAGAAAGAAAAGCATAGAATTTTGACGAAGATCATCTATTTATTAATTGTTAGCAGGCTGGTAGAGATTAGTAGCTTTAATAAACGGGAGAAATGGAATATGGGTAAAACAAGAAGGAATTAGTAAATGGAATTAATTTGTTGCTCCTACTGATTGTATGCATCAGTGAGATTACACTCGCATATTTCTTTCGGAAGAGTATTTTAGAAAACAAGAAAACCACCCTTGCCGTTGTAAGCCAAAAGGTGGTTCTAACAAATAATATACATTGACAACCATCATACAAACCGTTCAATTTTACCTGATTAATAGGATCCGCTGCTGCTTAATGATTAACTGCCACAAACCGTTTCCGATTCTTCACTTGATAGAAAATTGCCACAAACCATAATACAATTATGAGAGCATAAGCTATTGTTGCAAAAGAAACGGGTAATTCGACGGTTTTTATAATCGTCATGGAATTGGTGAGAATAATAAATCCACCCACTAATACTCCTAACATATAGGAAGGAACGATTCTTACCAGCCAAGCCGCAATCGGTGCAGCAATCACTCCGCCGATCATAAAAGCGATGACCAGCTGCCAGTGGAACTGGTCCAGCCCAAGAAACAAGATGAATCCTAACGTTGCCGATACCGCAATTGCAAATTCACTTGTATCTACCGTTCCAATCACTTTTCTTGGGGAAATTCCTCTTCTTGCAATCAAGACGGGGGCGGTTATTGGACCCCATCCGCCGCCTCCAACGGCATCAAAGAAGCCGCCGACAATCCCGAGGGGAGTTAAGAACTTTTTTGAAAGGGGTGACCCTTCATTCTTAGATGACGCATGGTTGAAAAATAGGAATCGGATGAGAATGTAAGCCCCTAAAGCTATTAAAAAGATCGAGATAAATGGTTTGATGATTTCACCGGGCAAACTGCTTAGAAATGCTGCCCCTATAAACGCACTGATCGCACCAGGAATCGTTAATTTTAACAAAATTCCCTTATCTACATTTTTAAACCATAGATGTGAGGCCCCAGACGCTGCCGTTGTCACAATTTCCGCCATATGAATCGAGGCCGAGGCAGCTGCGGGGGCTATCCCAAACATTAATAGTAATGAGGAAGATGTTGCTCCAAATCCCATTCCCAAAGAACCATCGACGAGTTGAGCTAAAAATCCAATTATTGAAAAAACCATTAACTTTTTCATATTACACCGTCCTCAATACCAAGTAATCTTATATGGATTATATGGTATTTGAAAGGTTTTTGTAAATACTTATTTTTCAGAACTTTTAACTCATCTATTACAATGTTTTTAGTAAGAAGAAGGGATTAGTAATTTGGGAAATTGGAAGAAGCAAATAATTTTAGTTAAAGGGCATTTCATAGGACAGAGCACAAAGATAACCACCCGTTAGTAAGAGTGGTTATTTGAAGGGGGATATAGAATCAAGAAATATAACTGTTACAATTCATAGAATAGATTAACTCATCTTCACCAGCCTTTATGACTCTGCCAGTATCTTTAAAACCTATAGATAAATATAGTTGTTTTGCTATTTCATTATCGGGAACAAAGGTAATATATATTTCTTCACATTTAAATTGATTCATCATTTCCTTAATAACTAAGTTTAATGCTTGCTTCCCATACCCATTCCCTTGGTATTTGTAATCAATCATGATTCTGCAAATTTCATAGCCAGAAAGTTCCTCTGAATATCCATACATGGTAAAACCGACTGGAGTCTCATCTTGATAAATAGCTTTTACTGTCCAATTTTCTTCAATACTGGCTTGGGCTTAGGATAAACTGTTTGAGGCAATTGTTTTCTCGAATATTTTGTTTCTTTGATCTTCCGCACTACTAAGTCGTACAATGTCTAACCAACTTTGTTTATTTATTTCTTTTAATGTAATCATGTAATTTCCCTCTAATCATGTTTTTACTATCCTTAAATAAATTCTCCTTTTGATGAAAATAACCTTTCTTATCATCCTCACTACCCGACATAATTTGAATTGTGCTCAAACTTATTAAAGAATGGCGGGTGGCAAGAAATACTGGCGGATGGCGAGAAATACTGGCGGATGGCAAGAAATACTGGCGGATGACGAGAAATACTGGCGGATGGCAAGAAATACTGGCGGATGGAGGAATATACTCTCGGATAGCGGGGTGCCGTCATCGGAAATCAACTCCTAACAATTACATATATTAACAAAATGGTAATTGTAGATAAATAGGGATTAATGTCTAATGTTATAATAGATGGTAATATTAGGAAATTGCGGGCAACCTGGGGTTTCTGATTCTTGGATCAAGAGGACATGTGAATTTTTAAAATTAGAAAACATTTTTTCATAGACAGGGTTTTATTTCTAAAAATTTTTGTAAATTAATAGGATTCTAGACTGGGGAAGGTGCAGCCATTTGATAGGCAGGAAATATGTGGTGAATTGTCGAAGTCTGACTGGTATTATAGTAAAATGGAAGAATATAGTCCCATGGGGTGAAGTAGATGGTAAATGGAAGTTATGATTTTTCAACAGGGAATCTTAATAACAGAATGAGCGTGATGGCAGGGGAGTTCCGGACACTTGACTTGAAGGTGAAGAGTACATGATTGCCGATTTGCTTACTAGATTGGAAGAAGAGAAGGACCAATGGATGTATGAAGCGATTGCTCGGTTCCATGAAACTGTTCTGCTGGTTGATGGTCAAAAATATACGTTCACCACGGGGGAGACACCTGAAAATCAACTGATTCAGATTCGAAATCTCGAGCATAGCTTATGGAAGCAGAAAAGTCTGGACCTCGAACAGATGGAGAAGGAGATGCTATCAATCAAGGAAAGTATCGATAAGGATCAGCGGGACCTTGAGAATTTAGCGTCAACTCTTGATGATTTAGATAACGAACTTGCTGTTTATGAGGAGAAACAGAAGGGCTTGGAAGGGATTCAATTAGAGAAATTTACGTGTTATTTGCATCACGAATTCAACTTTGATAAAAAAGATCAAGTGGTCTTCAAGGAACGGAAAATATCCAGGTTGATGGAAAGCTATCAAAATGTTGAGATGGATATACTTGATTTTTACCAAAGGCAGTTATCCAGCATCTGGCTGGTATTGACACGCAGCATGGAAAATCTTCCATCTACTGCGAAGTTTGATTTTAACACCCAGCCGCCACGCACGGTTCTATCTTTGAAACATGGCCGTGGACTTGATCAATATATAAAACCAGGTAATTTTGAAGAGGATTATAAAATTGTGCTGGATACCTTAGAACGAAATAACGCAATGGTGTATGACTATTATGAAAGCCAGGTGAATCAGTTTGTGCAGGATAGCACAGACGAAATCACCCGCCTTCGAACTCTTGCGAATGAGCAACAACGGTCAGCAAATGAAAACATATCAGAGCTGCAGGAAAAGAAGAGGAAAAAGGAAGCTCGGATGATCGAGCTTCAAGATAAATTGAGTAATGCAAAGCAGGAATGGGAACAAGATTCGATGCGGCCCCAACTGCTGGATGATCTTTTAAAAGAAGAGTTTGTGAAGGCTGTGTCTGGCTGGCAGGAGAAGCTGTTCGCGGAGAATGCCTCGGATGAGGAACGTTGGGTGTATCACCATTATTGTCAAATAATTCTAAAGCAAGCGGAGAGGATTTTTGAAAATGAATAGTTCTACAATGGATGAGAAATATACTGAGGCGATTCAATCACTTAAGAAAATAAATAATGAACTTTTCTATGATGAACTAAAGCAGCTGATAAAGGACAGGGAAGAAAATATTGCAGAATTGAATGATGAAGTCCATGAAACGATTGAACACCTGCAAAAAAGGATGGAGCAATTCCCTATACAAGTCAGCGAGCACCTAAAAGAAGGTGTCTTGAACCAGCAGATTGAGTTATTTGACAACCGGATGGAACGCTTTGATGAGAATAACCTCGTACTGGAAAAGAGAATTTCCTTTTGGCACCAGCAATATCAGGAGTCTCTAGAGAAGACTGAAAAGCTTTTAGCCGAGGCCAAAGGATTGCAGCCGGATGACCAAGCCTTTATCGCAGGGGAATCAGAAAGGTTGATGACGGGTGTAAGGCAGCTAACGGAAGCGATGAGCGAGCAGGCTTCCGCCTTGAATGTGAAATATGAAGTGGTGAGTGAACGGTTAGATATGATTTTAAAAGAGATTGCAGCTGTCGAAAGTAGAAACAGGGAAGAAATCGATCAGTTGACGCAGCAGGTGCTGAAAGGCAAAAAAGACATCCAGGACAAATGGGAAGAACAGTGGAAGCTAAATGTAAAAAGTGGAGAACGGAAAGATAAGATGTTTAAAAAGTGGCTGATTGGGCTGGCACTTGGACAGGGAGTATCCGTTTTACTGATGGTACTGTATTTTATAATGAAGTAAATGGGAGGGCAGGGATGCCTTCTTTTTTTCATTGTTTAGACCATGGGGACGGTTCTGGTGGTCGGAACTGACCAATTAAAAACCGTGAGAACCGTCCCACTGGTACTTGTATGGTATAATTTTTTATTGTGGGTTATTTATGTATAGTTTATTGCCTGATGTTAAAATGAAAAAATGGTGGAGGTACTTGGATGGAAGCTCTAATCATGCAAATGGTGGAATCTTTTAAAGAACTATCTTATTTTGGGATTATGCTAGCATTAACATTTGAATTTGTACCAGCGGAGCTTGTATTGCCATTGGCTGGTTATTGGGTATATCAAGGAGAAATGAATTTAGTTGGAGCGATTTTGGCGGGTTCCATTGGCGGGGTGTTGGGTCCGCTGACATTATACGCTTTGGGTCGTTATGGAGGCAGGATCGCCATACTAAAGTTCGGAAAGTATTTTTTTATAAAAGAAGAGCATATGGACAAATCGGATCAATTTTTTGAAAAACACGGCGGAGCTGTTGCCTTTTTAGGGAGATTTATTCCTGGAGTCCGGACGGCTATCTCGATTCCCTGTGGAATTGCAAAAATGAGTGTTTGGAAATTTATCATTTACACGTACCTAGCCATGCTGCCAGTTACGGCTGTCTATGTCTATTTAGGATATGCGCTTGGTCCTCAATGGGAAAAAGCGGGTGAAATTTTCGGCAAGTATGCAAACTTTTTGTTAATTCCTATCGCTCTGTTTATTATCTGGTTGATTGTAAAAAGACGGAAAATAAGCGTACAGAGCTAATTATTGCTTAAAAACAGATGACTGCTGATTATCTTTCTATAAGAGTTCAAGTTATTTTTGAGTTGAATACATTTGAAAGGCAGGCAGACTTCTCAGTCTGCCTGTTTTTATCGTTAACTTTTGATATGGTTAAGGTGAACAGGAATATAAATTTTATTATTAAGCTTTATCAAAGGAGGAATTTACTGTAAATAAAAAGGTGTATATACGTGAAGGGAAGTGTTGATATATGGCCTCTATATGAGATAATAAAAATATGGAAAAACATTACAATATTAACTCAGATGTCTAGTCTATTGAATGTCACAGTAAAAACCTTACAGCGCTGGGAGCGAGATGGGATTTTAATCGCAAATAGGAGCCCGACCAATAGAAGGTTTTATACACATGAACAATATTTAAAGGCTTCTGGTAAATGGCCTAACACCAAACTAAAAGAAAGGAAAACCGTTATATATGCTCGTGTATCTAACAGAAATCATAAGGACGATTTGTCAAATCATGAATTCTTAAAACAATTTGCAAATGCAAATGGGGTTATCGTAGATGAAACCATTGAAGACATTGGCAGCGGATTGAACTATAAAAGAAAAAAGTGGAACCTTTTATTAAATGAAGTGATGGAAAACAAAATAGAAACCATTTTCATTGCACATAAAGATTGATTTGTACGATTTGGATTTGATTGGTTTCAACAATTATGCGAAAAGTTTGGAACAAAAATGATCATTGTTAAAAATAAAACATTATCACCCGAAGAAGAACTTGTGCAGGATTTAATTGCCATTACTCATGTTTTCAGCTGTAGGATTTACGGTCTTCGAAAATATAAGAATCGTTTAAAGGGTGAGAAGAAATGTTTGCCTACAAAGTTGAAATAGAACCGGTAAAAAAACAAAAAGTAAAAATCCATCAAGGTATAGGAGTTTGTAGATTTTTATATAACGCCTATATTAAGCACAATGAGGAGGTATACGAAAGAGAAGGAAAATTTGTCTCGCATATGGAATTTGCTAAATATGTGAATCACACGTTGAGAGCGGATAAGCCTTGGATTAATACCTGTCATAGTAAAGCAAGAAAGAAAGCATTAGCCAATGCGGAAACGGCCTTTCTAAAATTCTTTAAGGGAAAAGCGAAGTATCCAAAATTAAAGAAAAAAGGGAAACAAGACGTAAAAATTTATCTTCCGAAGAACAATGAAAAGGACTTTGTCATTGAACGGCATAGAGCTAAGATTCCCTTTCTTGGATGGGTCCGTTTAAAAGAAAAAGGATATGTACCCCAAGGCACTGATATTTCCAGTTGTACCATCAGTCAAAAAGGGGATCGATATTTTATAAGCTTTTTAGTCAAATCGGATAGGAAAGAAACCAAACAAACGCTAAGTAAAAAAGGGATAGGCATTGATGTAGGTCTAAAAAATTTCGCAACCACTAGTGATGGAAATGTGTTCGGTAATATCAATAAAAGTAGAAAGGTTAGACGATTAGAGGTAACCATAAAACGAGCCCAAAGAAGCTTGTCTCGAAAATTAGAATCGAATAAAGTACGGAAAAAACAAAATAATATCCATCCTAGTGAATACGGAGCTAACATTAAAAAAGCGATTGTAAGAATTCAAAATCTTCATAGAAGGCTAGCAAATATTCGTTGGTCCTATACTAAAAGTGTGGTCAATGAAGTGGTAAAAACCAAGCCGCTTTATATTACCATAGAGGACTTAAATGTTCGCGGAATGATGCAAAATAAACATTTAAGTCGAGTGATTGCTAGTCAGAACTTTTATCGTTTTAGAGTATGGCTAGAGCAGGCATGTAGAAAAGGTAAGATAGAATTGCGAATGGTAGATCGATTCTATCCTAGTAGTAAATTATGTTCAAATTGCGGAACCAAAAAGACAAACCTTTCTTTGTCGGAGCGCACATTTGTATGCGAACACTGCGGAACGAACCTGGATCGGGATTACAATGCTAGTCTAAACTTAGAAAACGCAATACAATATAAAGTTTTAGTTGGATAATCTTCACCACTCGAAGGTTACCAATAGACACCGGCGGCTCGCCGGGGTGAGTTTGCGGAGCACGGAATCAACCTTAGTAGAGAGCTATTGTCGAGGAGGCGTGCATTGAAGCAAAAAGGGGTCTTTGCCCCATCATTTAAGATGTGCACATTTGAACACTTAAAAAGGAGCAGGCGGCACATGAAGCAACTTTACATAAAGCAGAAGGTATTTAGTTTAAGTGGCAAATTCACGGTAAAGGACCGGCAGGAGAATGATGTTTATTACGTGGAGGGCAGTTTTCTGCGGGTTCCAAAGACTTTCTCCATTATGAATCCAAAAAGAGATGAAGTGGCACTTATTACGAAAAAGCCGTTCAGCTTTTTACCTCAGTTTCATGTGGAGGTAAATGGCCGAGAAGCAGCAACGATTAAGAAGGAGTTTTCTTTCTTAAAAGCGCGTTATACGATTGATGCAGCGGGCATTGAAGTCCAAGGTAATTGGTGGGATATGAATTTTCAAGTTTTGCAGCATGGGAAAGTCGTCGGTACAGTGAGCAAGGAGTGGTTCACTTGGGGCGACAGCTACCAGGTTGAAATCATGAATGATGAGATGGAAACCGTGATGATTGCACTTGTTGTCGCCATTGATTGTGTGAAGGCGGACCAGAATGCTGGGTCCTGAGTAGCGACGGCTTAATGTGTTTACTTTTGGCAAAATGATTGAAATTGATTGACCTATCAAAGAACGATTTTAGGTGTGGATTCTGCCCGAACTCATGGAAGATTGAGAGATGTGGTAAGAATCAGGTGTGGTTTCTACCCCGAAATAGGAAAGAACCCTCCAGTGTGCTGTGGACAATAAATTTATTTTTTTTATTCTAGACGGGCTCGAGTTTCCTTCGCATGTATATTATGTATTGACATACTGTTTCTCCATGCGAATGAAAGGGAGTGTTACGATGGATAACATGATTCCATCAAATACAATGGGGGCTAATTTTCTTCCCCAGCCACAAATGCAATACGGATATGCTACTCCGTGTATGCAGCCACAAATGCAATACGAATATGCTATTCCATGTGAGCCACAAATGCCGTACGGATTTGCTGCCCCATGTGTACAACCACGTGGTTGCAATAGTTTTATTATTATAATTGTGTTGTTTATTTTATTAATTATTATTGGTACGTTTGCTTTCTGTGATTAATAGGATCGACCTATCACGGTCTTCTTAAATGAAAAAAGAGGGAGACGGGTGAATCTTAACGGGTTCTCTTTTGGGAGGAAAAGTTAATTTAATAATAAAATAAGAAACAGAATTGTACAGTAAAAATAAAGAACCACTTGGAATCAATTTCCAAGTGGTTTTACTTAATCAAAGAAATTAAATAAGTTCTTTCTTGTTCATCATTTATTATTTTTTCAACAATTTTGTCTTGACATAAGTATTCTCGGAATTTTTGATTTTGATATATCTTCTCATAATATCTACCGTTATCAGCAAGTTCTCTGAACCAACTCTCTCTTTTTAACTTCCTGATATTTCTGCTGAACCTAATATCGTCCATATCAAGACCGCCCATAAATAACAACCCTAAAATTACACTACCAATAAAACCAACTATCAACTTAATAAATTTCATAACTATCACCTCTTTAAGATTATAGTATACTTCTTCATTCTATCAATAAAATAACCCCCCATAGTCTAACCCTAGGTTTGGCGTTCGCCAGGCTTTTTCGTGTTTGTGAGCAGTTCTTTGTAATGCGGTATGATTGTTGAGATGACTAATAAAATTCACATAGTAACAATAAAAATGATTCAAAACTAAATAAATTTTTATTGCAAGACGATAAATTATGTGATAAATTTCAAAAAGACAATAAATTAATGAGGTGTATTCGATGAAACAAGGATCAACGCTCTTTTTAAGAATAGTCGTTTTTCTTATTGGCATTCCGTTTCTGTCCGTTTGTATTTTGGAGTTGTCCAGATTGTCACCCAATTCTCCCTATTGGCAGCTTCCAGAACTACCGAAATTGCAATATCCCATATTAGTTGGAATGTATGCCGCATGATTCCTTTTTTCTTTGCTTTGTATCAAACTTTAAAACTATTAGGCAATATTGATAGGAATGAAGCATTCTCTGAGTTGTCTGTAACGGCGCTAAAGAAAATTAAATACTGTGCGATGATCATCAGCAGCTTGTATGTTTTAGAGATGCCATTTTTATATATTCTTACAAAGGTAGAAGATGCACCTGGTATCGTAATCGGGGTGATCGTTATTTTTGCTTCAACGATCATTGCCGTCATTGCTGCAGTTCTCCAAAGGCTTTTAAAAGAGGCGATTGACATAAAATCGGAAAGTGACTTAATTGTTTGAGGTGAAAAAATGGCAATCATCATCAATATTGATGTCATGCTGGCGAGAAGGAAAATGAGTGTTACAGAACTTTCAGACAGGGTTGGAATCACCATGGCGAACCTTTCTATCTTGAAAAATGGGAAGGCAAAAGCCGTTAGGCTATCAACCTTAGAGGCAATCTGTAAGGCATTAGAATGCCAGCCTGGCGATATTTTAGAATACAAAAATGACGAAGGCTAAATGTGCAAAAAGGACAAATCTAACATTTTAGGAGGACATTATGAGCAACGAACCTATTATCAGCTTGAGGAATGTGACCAAAAAGATTGGCCGGACCACCATCATCGACGATCTTACCTTTGACGTACCACGAGGGGAGATTTTCGGCTTCCTTGGTCCAAATGGGGCCGGTAAAACAACCACCATCCGCATGATCGTTGGGTTGATGTCGATTACGAAGGGCCAGATCCTGATTAAGGGAAAAAATATCAAAACTGAGTTCGAGCAGGCGATTCGCCACGTCGGCGCCATCGTTGAAAGTCCGGAAATGTACAAGTATCTGAGCGGCTACCAAAACCTAATTCATTACGCCCGCATGGTGCCGGGGGTAACCAAGG
Organism: Neobacillus sp. plas4; assembly: GCF_057221695.1. Taxonomy (NCBI): domain Bacteria; kingdom Bacillati; phylum Bacillota; class Bacilli; order Caryophanales; family Bacillaceae; genus Neobacillus; species Neobacillus sp. plas4. The sequence continues at coordinate 5,578,681 of NZ_CM170152.1, read as the reverse complement.
AACGGATTGACGAAGTGGTTGCGCTGGTCAAGCTAGAAGAACGCATTCATGACAAAGTTAAAAAGTACTCGCTCGGCATGCGCCAGCGACTGGGAGTGGCCCAGGCCCTGCTGCATCGGCCGTCATTGTTGATTCTTGATGAACCTACGAATGGTCTTGACCCGGCGGGGATTCGCGAGCTGCGCGATTATTTGCGGCATTTGACGCATACGGAAGGAATCACCGTGGTCGTCTCCAGCCATCTGTTGTCTGAAATGGAGCTCATGTGCGACCGGGTCGCGATCATTCAGCGCGGCAAGCTGGTCGATATCATGCCAGTACAGCAATTTACCGGTAGAAACGATCAAGCCCAAAAGTATTTAATTCAAGCGAAGCCGCCGGAACGGGCGTTGGAGGTATTAAGTGAAATGGAAAGGGTTCACGGGGTCAAACTGAATCAGGAAGGGCTCATCGAGGTCAGCGCTGAACAGGAACGTGTCCCGGACCTTCTCGTTGGACTGATGCTAAACAATATTCGCATTTATGGCGTCCAGATGGTTTCTCAATCTCTGGAAGAACGATTCTTGGAAATAACGGGGGGTAAGCAAATTGTTTAATCTCGTACGCAATGAAAATATGAAGATTTACCGGCGGGTGAGAACCTGGGTCCTGATCGGACTCATGGCTGGGCTCGTGCTTTATATCAACTTTATTGAATGGCATTCTAGTGGAAAAAAGGCGGAAGGAGAAGGCTGGCGGACCGAACTGCAGCAGGAGAATCAACAATGGAGTGAAATGTTGAAGATGCCCGAGTTGAGCGAAGAGAATCGAACGTTCTACCAGGAGCAGATTTCAATTAACAACTATCACTTAGAAGAGAATATTCGCTCGACGGACGGCACGATGTGGAATGGCGTGAACGGTTCGGCCAATCTGGTCATCTTAATTACCCTTTTCACCATCATCATTGCGGGAGACAGTGTGGCGGCTGAATTTTCGACGGGTACAATTAAGCTATTACTCATAAGGCCGGCTAACCGTGTCAAGATTCTCCTCTCCAAGTACATCTCGTTTCTGTTGTTCGGCATCCTGTTATTACTCATTTTGTTTGTACTATCCATTGTCATGAATGGAATTTTATACGGCTTTGGATATATGGATCTGCCGTTGGTTCAAATGACGGCGGATGGGCAAATCGTCGAAACGAATATGGTTCTCAATCTGTGGAAAACGTATCTGCTTAACAGTGTATCTACGGTCATGTACGTAACAATGGCCTTTATGATCTCGTCTGCCTTCCGAAGCAGCACAATGGCCATCGGGTTTTCCATCGGCGCTTTCTTTGCGGGTAATATTATTCTCGAACTCCTGCAGCGGTACGATTGGAGCAAGTACTTGTTGTTCGCTAACACCGAACTCACCCAGTACTTGAGCGGACATCCTTTCCAAGAGGGAATGACCATGTCTTTTTCTATCGGTGTGCTCGTTGTCTATTTTATCGTGTTCAATTTGCTATCATGGCTTTTGTTTACACGGAGAGATGTGGCGGCTTAGTTTTATTTGTCCCAAATCTTACAAAAATCGTAATGAGTCTATTTTTAATAGGTGCATTACGATTTTTTTTATGCATAAAAAGTTGATGAAGGACAAAATAGAAGGTTCCATGAGAAGTTCGTACGGCTTCGGTAACGACCTTGCATTTTTGACTCTTCCTTGTCCGAAGGTGGCACGACTTCGGACACACTCTTGCTTTTTTGCCCTTCCTTGTCCGAAGGTGGCACGACTTCAGACACGCCCGTGCCTTTTTGACCCATCTTTGTCCGAAGTTGAAACGGCTTCGGACATGACCTTGTTTTTTTAACTCTTCCTTTAGATTTGTCCTTCATAAAGATTTTTAAACCACCCCATAACGCTTGCAAATTGCCTTCTATATCGTTATTTGATAGGATAATTTGGAAAAAGTATTCGTATTTGCTACGCCGATATTCAATCAGTTTTTTGTTTTCTTGTTTGAACGAACGCAGGTTGGGTAAATTTATATGGGGGTGTAAAAATGAAGGTACATATTACGAAAGATGCGAGTGAACAGCTTATCAAAGTACTGGGGGCAGAACCAATTGTTAGGATTAATGAAATTCGAACAACTGGTTGAGGCGCTACCTATGTGTACGAACTTGCTCAGGCTGAGCAGATGGAAAATGATGAGGTATTTAAGGTCGCGGAAATTTCAGTTTTAATTGACCCGGTGGTAATTAGCCATCTAGATGGGGATATCGTAATCGACCATAAAACGAATTATGGTTTTATTTTAAAAAATAGTTTTGAGGTTTTAACCTTTGGGATGAAGCTAGTACAGTAAATACATATTGATTGTAAAAGGAGAATGCTCCCATGAATTTTGTAACCCTGAATAATGGTTTGAAAATGCCGCAGCTAGGATTTGGTGTGTGGCAAGTAGAGAGTGATCAGGCAGCAGAGGCAGTTGCTGTCGCGCTAAAGGTTGGTTATACCTCGATTGATACGGCGATGATCTATAAAAATGAAAAGGGCGTTGGGAAGGCGATTGTTGAATCATCGATTCCTCGTGAAGAATTATTTATTACAACCAAGGTGTGGAATAGTGATCAGGGCTTTGACAATACGCTGCGTGCCTTTGACGCAAGCTTGGAAAGATTAGGTCTTGATTATGTTGATTTATATTTGATACATTGGCCAACTCCTGATTTTGACGAGTATGTGGATACTTATAAAGCGCTGGAAAAGCTTTACCATAATGGCCGAGTGAAGGCAATTGGGGTTTGTAACTTTGAAATTGAACACTTAGAGCGCATTTTAAAAGAATGTGAAGTCGTGCCGGTCTTGAATCAGATTGAGTGTCATCCATATCTGACTCAAACTGAGATAAAAGAATTTTGTGCCAAGCATAATATTTTTGTTGAAGCATGGAGTCCTCTTGAGCAAGGTGGAGAGGTGCTGAAGGATGAAGTGGTCACCAGTATTGCCGAGGCACATGGGAAATCGCCGGCACAAGTGGTGCTGCGCTGGCATTTACAAAATAACACCATCGCCATTCCGAAATCGGTTACGCCATCAAGAATCGAAGAAAACTTTAACGTATTTGATTTTGAACTCACTTCCACTGAAATGAACCAAATTAGTGAACTGAATCGCGACCGACGCAGAGGATCCCATCCGAACAAAATGCATGCGCGGTAGGGTGCCTGTCACCCTCACCACGGCGGGGCTAAAGTATACATTTTGGTTTATCATTAAAATAGATAAAAACGGGCGAAACTTTTGCCCGTTTTTTTCTTTTTCAACCTTTGTAAAGACAAATGGTGATTTTTTTGAGAAAATCCTTATGAAGGACAAAAATCATTGAAGAAACCCCGGACTTGTCCTGCAACCATTTAAGCCGCTGTTCTGATAATAAACAATGAATTTTAACACAGTCTATAAAATAAGGAGTGATTATATGAAAACAATTGTCCTAACTCATGCCCGTATTGCTGCTGAAACGAATGTAATTGAAAATGGGTATATCGTGATTAAAGGTACTAGCATCGAGGCTATTGGTGAGATGGAGAGCTGTCCATCTGTCGAACATGCTGATCGGGTCATTAATTGTGAACAAGCTGAATGGGTGATTCCAGGAATGATTGATGTACATATTCATGGGGCTGGTGGAAGTGATGTAATGGATGGAACACCAAACGCCCTTGAAACCATGGCAAGACTGCTGCCTGCTGAAGGAACCACTTCATTTTTGGCCACTACAACCACGAGCCCGAAAGATAGTATTGAAAATGCATTAACGAATGCTGGTGAGTTTATTCGTTCTGAAAACAACCCAGGTCGGGCTGAGGTCATCGGTGTCCATTTAGAAGGACCTTTTATTAATAAAGAAAAAAAGGGTGCCCAAAATGAGGAATATATCCTTGAACCGAATGTAGAATTATTTAAAAAATGGCAGAGCCTATCAAACAACAACATTAAACTAGTGACATTGGCACCGGAACTGGATGATGATCTAGCGCTTACTCGCCATTTGGTTGAAACCGATGTTATTGCTTCCATGGGTCATACGAGTGCAAGCTTTGAACAAGTGAAGGAAGCGGTTGAAAAGGGCGTATCGCATGTTACCCATTTATATAACGGAATGAATCCTCTTCATCATCGTGAGCCAGGTGCTTTAGGCGGGGCACTTCTACACAATGAATTAACGGTTGAATTGATTGCCGATGGGATTCATAGCCGCCCTGAAATGCTGCAATTAGCTTTTCAGGTAAAGGGCCCTGAAAAGGTCGTATTAATTACGGACTCCATGAGAGCGAAATGCTTGAAAAATGGGGTGTATGATTTAGGTGGACAGGATGTCATTGTGGAAGGCGGGCGTGCTGTTCTTCGAAGCGGGTCATTAGCGGGAAGTGTTTTAAAGCTATCTGAGGGACGACGCAATATGCTAAATTGGACGAATGCCACGATTCAAGAAACGATTCAAATGACATCGATCAACCCAGCAAAAGAATTAGGCGTATTCGATCGGAAAGGTTCTATTAAAGAAGGAAAAGACGCGGATATTTTTCTCGTTGATCGTCAAGGGGAGGTACTGTTAACTCTCTGCCGTGGTGAAATTGCTTTTGAAAAATAAACATAAGTTTTATCAGTAAAAGGATTAAATAAGTTAATTAAAATTTGGACGGATTTCTATATAGCGTTACCAAAGCCAGGCTGTTGCCTGGCTATTTTTGGTTTTTTAAAAGTGACCTCTATCGACAATTTACTTACAAAAAAATTGGGTATACTCGCATTCTGTAAGGGTCTAGCCACGATTTAATCAATTGATTGATTAGTTGGAATCTGTATTAACTAAACGTTTAATTAGATTCGCTTTCATGCCTGCCACGAACGTTTTTTTTCCGCCTTTGTTGCGAGGGGATTGTCGAAATGAGGATCTAAAAACTTAAATTGTCACCCCTAAAAATTTCATCACTAATTATTGCATTTTTTCCATTATATATTCATAAATTCTAAATCGAAGAGTTAAAGAATATAGTAGGAGATGGAATGTGTATGCCAACCTTATTTCGGATTTTAGATGCCCTTCAACTTTCACCAATAAAAAGCATATTGGCAACCATCATTCGTATCGATGGCTCAGCTTACTTAAAAGAAGGGACATCCATGCTTATGATGGAAAATGGTGAAAGGATAGGAATGATCTCTCCAGGCTGCCTTGAAGAAGATCTTTTTTTGCGGAGTAAGGAGTTATTCCAATCACCCTATCCACAAGTTGTCACGTATGATTTAAGCAGTGTAGATGACTACGGCTGGGGACAAGGAATGGGGTGTAATGGAGTCATTAAAATCCTGTTGGAACCTATAACAGAAAAATTAAGAACAGATTTGCTTTTTCTAAAGAAGTCTTTAGAAAAAGGATTATCCGTCCTTCATGAAAAGGTATTTTCAGATGACTATACTTTAAACAAATCTACATTTCAAATCGTTCCTAAAAAAGACATAAAGAATCATAAATATGAATTTCAGCCAATTAACGAGGGTTATAAATACACCTATCTTTTTAAACCAGCTCCGCGGATACTCCTATTCGGTGCTGGTGAAGATGCAAAACCATTCGTTTCATTAGCATCAAAAATAGGGTTTACTATAACACTTTGTGATTGGAGACCTGGACTTTGCCACGAATCTCATTTTCCTTCCGCCAATCAATTTATCAAAGGATCCCCACTACATATCATCCATTCAATCCACTTTTCAAAAAATGACTACATCGTTATCATGAGCCATAATTTTTTAAAAGACCAAGAATTCCTTGCAGGTTTAAAAAATTTCGAAGTAAATTACATCGGTATATTAGGTTCAAAGGAAAGAACCACACGTCTGCTAGGCGGGGGAGAATATCCCAAAAATCTATATTTCCCGGTCGGGCTGCCAATTGGGGCACAAGGTCCCGAAGAAATTGCTGTCAGTATAATGGCTCAAATCATCCAATTATATAGAAATGCGTCGAAGTAAAATGATGATGAAGCAAAATAAAATAGTCGGAATCTATCTTGCAGCCGGCATAACCCATCCATTAAAGGAAAAATCATTCATTATGAATCCGAGGACCCATTTATAGATATTGATACGACCGAAGAATACGAGAAAGTTGTACTCAACTTCAATCTCTATTTATGAGAGAAGAAAGGGGATAAAAGTTCATGTATATTATTGGGAAAGGAATACCCCGGAAAGATTCTCATGAAAAAGTCACAGGGCATGCCAAGTATACAGCTGATTTTCAGACAAACGAAATGCTGCATGCAAGATTAGTGACTAGCCCTTATGCACACGCCCTCATAAAAAGTATCGATAAAACCGAAGCACTAAAAATCCCAGGTGTTAGAGCCGTTATTACGGGAGAAAAATATCCCCTCACCGGAGAGGAGCTAGTAGACCGGCCCCCCATCGCGACCGAACGTGTCCGGTTTCATGGTGAGGTTGTTGCGATTGTCGTAGCGGATTTTCCAAATATAGCTGAGCAAGGCGTTCAAGCGGTGCAGGTTCAATACGAATTACTTCCTGTTGTCAATTCACCATCCGAAGCACTAAAACCAGATGCCCCCCTTCTACACCCTAATCTAGACAAGTATGAAAAAATCCAAGGAGTTTATCCCGAACCTGGAACCAATATTGCCACAAGAACAAAAATTCGGAAAGGTGATTGGGAAAAGGGCTGGGCAGAAAGTGAGGTAATCGTCGAGGAGCTCTTTGCCTTTCGCCCCTCCGATCATGCGGCATTGGAAACAAGAAGTTCGTTTGCCCAAATCCATCCTGATGGAATGATTGAAATTACTTCTTCCTCCCAGGCGCCATTTATGATTAAAAGATTAATAGGTCAGTATTTTGGAATTAGCAACGGGAAAATTAGAGTACATACTCCATTAGTAGGTGGAGCATATGGCGGAAAGGCCTCCACCCAGCTAGAGATATTGGCGTATATTGCTACAAAGGAAGTAAATGGTCGTTTGGTAAAAATCATCAATACCCGTGAAGACGATATGCTGACATCTCCGGGTCATATCGGGTTAGAGGCGAAGGTAAAGCTAGGAAGTACAAAGGATGGAATTCTTAAGGTTGCTGAACTTCTCTATCTTTGGGATGGTGGTGCCTACTCAGATAAATCGATTGATTTAAGCCGCGCGGGAGCTGTCGATTGTACAGGTCCTTATCATATTGAAAATATTTGGTGCGATTCATTATGCATGTACACGAACCATCCATATGCCGCTCCCTTTAGGGGGTTCAGTCATTCAGAGGTTCACTTTGTCTTTGAACGGACCATGGATGTTCTGGCGGAAAAATTAAACATCGACCCACTTGAATTAAGGAATAAGAATGCAATTTTACCAGGCCATACCACTCCAACCCAAGTACTTTTAAATTCTAGTACAGTTGGAAATTTACCAAAATGCATAAGTAAATTAAAAGAATTAATCAATTGGCAGGAAGGTCAGATTAAGAATCTTGGAAATCATCTTGTTCGTGCAAAGGGAATTAGTTGCCTTTGGAAGACTTCTACAATTGACCCAAATGCAAGTTCGGGGGCTATATTAATTTTTAATCCTGATGGGAGTATTAACCTTATTGCGGGAGTGGTAGAAATCGGAACAGGTACCAAAACGATACTTGCGCAAATTTTAGCAGAACGATTAAAAATGGATGTGAATGACATTCATGTTCAACTAGAAATCGACACATTAAATACGCCGGAGCATTGGAAGACGGTTGCAAGCAGAGGTACGTATATGGGAGGAAGAGCGGTATTAGCAGCTGCAGAGGATGTTATTCGTCAACTAAAAAATATTGCCTCCTTTGTTTTAAGGGCACGGGAAGATGATTTGGAAGTCGGTTATGGAAAAGTTTATGTACGTGATGACCCAAAAACCAGTATCCCCATTAAAGATATTGCCTATGGATATACCTTTCCTAATGGCAATACGATTGGGGGACAAATTATTGGGAGAGGCCACTTTGTGATAAGAGGAATGACGTATTTAGACAAAGAGACTGGGGCAGGAAGACCAGGACCAGAATGGACCGTAGGAGCAGAGGGAGTTGAAATCGAACTCGATTTAAGAACCTACAGGTATAGAATTATTAAAGCAGTGGCTGTCATTGATATTGGAAAAGTGCTGAACGAAAAAACAGCCACCGGTCAGGTAAAAGGTGCCATGAGTATGGGCCTTTCCTTTGCCGCTAGAGAAACGTTTTGGTTTGATGATCATGGCAGAATTCTAAACCCACAATTACGAACATATCGCCCAATTCGATTTGGTGAACATCCAAAGTATGAGGTCGCGTTTGTGGAGACACCGCAGCTGGATGCCCCATATGGAGGAAGAGGTGTTGGGGAGCATGGTTTAATCGGGATGCCAGCAGCACTGGCAAATAGCCTCTCCACTGCTTTATCAGTCGACATCAACTATTTACCTCTTATTCCTGAATTACTTTGGAAAATAAAGGAGGGTGAAAAATAGTGCTAGCCGCCAATATTGAATATCATAGACCCACTACGATTAATGAAGCTGTGGAACAATTTTTTATGTTAAAAAAAGAAAACAAATATCCAATGTATTATAGTGGAGGGACCGAAATATTAACACTCGGCCGTCTCAATTTTATTCAGACTGGAGCGGTTATTGATATAAAAGCTATAAAAGAAACCCTTTCCCACGAGTTTGATCAAGATCATTTTATTTTTGGAGCTTCTCTTCCGCTTACTTATATTGAAGAAAGTAATATCTTCCCTTTGCTAACACAAACATCAGTAGGAATTGCTGACCATACGGCAAGGAATAAGATAACACTCGGTGGAAATTTATGTGGAGTTATTTTTTATCGTGAGGCCATTCTGCCATTCCTCCTTTGCGATTGCCAAGTGGTTGTAGCAGGAAAAGATGGCCTAAAAACGCTTCCCATCCAGCAAATTTTTAATAAAACCTTTCAATTGGAAGAAGGCCAGTTTCTCGTTCAGCTCTTCGTAGAAAAAAAGTATCTTTCTTTACCATTTGTCACAATAAAAAAACGCCAGCAATGGGATACTGGTTATCCCTTATTAACAGTAGCTTGTATTGAAGTTGATCATCAGATTCGGTTTGCTTTTAGCGGGCTCTACCCATATCCCTTCCGCTCGCAAAGGGTAGAGACCGAATTGAACAAAACTAATTTACCTGTAGAAAAACGAATCGATAACGCAATAGCGCAGCTCCCAACCCCTATACTACATGATTTGGAAGGTTCGAAAGAGTTCCGATTATTTGTATTACGGAACACATTAACAGACATGATCTTGGAAATGGAGGGAAGAAAATAATGCCCAATCCCCCTGTTAAAAAAATAAGTGTTTCACTTGAGGTCAATGGCGAAACGCGTCAGGTTGATATACGACCTATCGACACTCTTCTATATGTTCTTCGTAATCAACTATCACTTACAGGAGCAAAACCCGGATGTTTAAATGGGGATTGCGGTGCTTGTTCTGTGATGGTCAATGATAATGTTTATAAATCATGCATCATGCTCGCCATCGAGACTGTTGGGTCAAGAATTACAACGATTGAAGGTTTGAAGGATTCTCCAATTCAACATGCATTCATCAAGCATTTTGCCTTTCAGTGCGGTTATTGTACACCGGGATTTATCATGAATTGCCAAGCACTCCTTTTAAAACATTCACGCCCAACCTATGAGGTAATGAAAGAATGGTTAGCTTCTAATATTTGTCGTTGCACCTGCTATGAAGAAATAGAAGAAGCCATGTTTTCAGTAATAAAAGGTAATGCCGATGGCAATGCTGAATAACCTATCATCCTATTTGGCTTGAATCACTTTCTTTTCGTTCGGTAAAAAAGAAAATAAAAATCCCCACCACTAATGCCAAAAGAAAAATCTGAGAATCAGAAGGTTTAATTGTTGGTAAATCGGTTAATGACATGTTCACCATTCCCTTATTTACGATTAAATACAAGAGGGTCAATATCAAAATGCTTCGAAACTATTTTTCTATAAAAACGATAATTCCTTTTTAGGGACGGAAGTGTTGGCTGATAGAGCGGCGCTCCAAAAATAGGGCCGCTAACATTAATTGAAAATCTGCTTGGACCTAGTACAGAGCTTATCACGCGGATTTCATCGACGATTAAAAGAATGGCAATGATGATATCAAGAACATCAATCAATCCAGTAGCAACAATATTTCCATTTTTACCGTGCAAGCGGGCTCTACCGAATAAAGGACCGCTTAAGGAAAGACTAAATTCAGGTGGCGTTATAAAAACTCCAATGATTGTGATCTGCCCTGTTAACAATAATCCAGCTGTAACTAAATTTAATTCTCTTTGAAGAACAGCAATAATCCTAAGCTCTTCTTGAATTTGACAATCATTTTGCATGTGATATCAACCCCTACGCCCATTTTATTCTGTGGCAGATGGAGTGTGAATAAACTTTACTTAAACTTCAATGGACCGGATCATCTTGCCCGGTCCTTTTTCTCATTCCTACACATACTGAATAACATCTGAACGATTTGTATTGGAAGAGCTTGGAGCCAGTGCAATCGGAGTGTTGGCAGCATTGGCCTGTTTGGAGTAGATAGCCAGTATTTTCGGGACTTCCCAAAAACTCTGGTGTCATTTAGGCGGGTATACGCATACGCTATTCTAAAATTGCTACCTAGAATGAGGGAGAAGTTATGCCATCTATCGTAATCAATTTATATAATCTCAAAATAAATAGCATTTCTGGAAATGGCTCAGTAACTATTGGTGAAGCTTCACATAATAGTCATACTGCAAAAAGCAAGATACAGGGAGTTAACTCATCTTATGGTGACCTGTCCCCAACCGAAGCTAATTTGCAAAATATACTGATTGATCCAGATGTAAATGATATGACGGATATTGGGAATTCTGATAGTACCAATATAGGAAGAGTCCCGGGTTTCTAAATTAGAGGAGGGAGAGGAAATCATGCCTTATCAGATTAATATCTTCAATATAAAAGTCAATGGAGCAACCCAGAATGGAAATATTGATATTGGACCAACTGTTCATAATAGCCACACTTCGAATACTAAATTAATCGGTGCAAATTTTTCCCAAGGGGATTTTTCACCAACCTTTTCACAAATGAACTCAGGAATGTTTGATACGGACGTAAGTGACCAAGATCAAATTGCCAATCCATCCATGCCAATTTCGAACCTAATATAAAATGAACGGGGAGGGGATATAATGGACATTGAAAAAATAAGAAAATGGATGGAAATCACAAATGAATATAGACAAAGTGATTTTTGGAGCAGTGTTTTAAATCAGCAGCCCCCAAAAGAGTTTTTTGCCAGAACATTTGATATGGATGTACCCAAACACGATATCTATCAAAATGATACAACCATCTGTATTCTTGTAGAATTACCTGGTATTCAAGTGAACAATCTATTATTTAATTTAATATCAAAAAGCCGGATTTCAATAAAAACGACTGCAGTCCCGCCTATTTCAAACGAACTGGCAATAAAGCAGGGAAGATATTACGGGGACATAAATTTTGAAATTGATTTACCAGAACCAACTGAGGCACATTTATTAACCGTTCAGTATCAAGATGGACTCCTTTACATCAGTTATCCAAGACAGATAGAAAGTATAAAGGTCAATATCTAATATTAAAAAATAGCCAGAGTACACACTTCACACCATTTTCAAAAATCCCAAAGCAATTTCAATGACTCTTCCTCATCCAATTTTCTGCTATCTCTTATTCCTTTATTTTGTTACTAGCCTTGCCAACTAGTAAAATAGCTTGCTGATTACTTGTTGGTTCATCCGAATTACCGTCATAGAATGCATCTAATTCCCCGATAAAATAGGATTCCTCAACGGTTACAGAATAGCCTTGATTGCGAAGACGATGTAGTTCCGATTGAACAAGTGAAAATTTTTCTGCGTAGGACTTACTTAACCAAATTGAACTTGGTTTATTATGCTGGAATTCGGACTTGTTGCCCAGCATTCTATTGCTGCCTTGGTCTTTTCATTCACAATTCATATCACATAAATTAGATTTTTCTTTTAAATAGATTTGCTGCTTTTTCCGCATCTAATGCATTTACTCGTGTAATAGTTGTACTTGTGTCGTCTCCGAAAGAAACATAGGATGGATTTAAAATTCAAATCGAACAACTCCCTTTGAATGATTAAAACCTGTAGTTCAGCTACTTTATTGATTTTATTTTAGAACTGTGACCGTAAGTTCCTACTATAAATTGGTTGGACTTAAGTAAAATATAATATGGTTCTATAGTAACATTTATTTGATTATTCTGAAAGTTAAAATCGCTAAATGGGTAATTATTACCAGATATGTATTTATTCTATTAATGTGAAAAAAACTAACCCAAAATGGTCGCTCAACAACGATCTTCTGGGTTAGTCTCTTTTTTGATTGCTTTTCTTATCACTTTAATTTTTCTTCAATCACCATTGTTGGGATGTAGTCACCAAATTCATTTGTTTCCTTTTCATTACGATTCATACTGATTGTCCCAATAGAAGGATATACAATCGTTAAGATGTCCCAACCTTCATGGTTTAATAATTCATCTGATAATTGGCTGTATCGATTAACAGCCATATCCTTAGCAGGAACCATTTCATTCGAAGCTAAAGCAATCGTCGCTTTAATTTCACCATTTACAAAAGAAACATTAGATAATTGGTCACCCTCCCCAACGCCAATATAGTTGATAATTTCCTTCACCTGATCTGCTGTAATGGGTTGTGGTGTTTCTTGTGGTTGGCTTTCCTGAGATTGTTCATTTAACTTTTCTTCTGTCGTATCTTCAACTTCCTTCTTTACTGGTACATCTGTTGATTGGTTATTGTTTGGTTCTTCTGCATTACACGCTGTTAAAAGTAGTAAAGCAGTCAGTAAAATATAAAGTATGTTTTTCATGTTACAGCCTCCACCAGTTTTGGTTATACATGCTTATGATGACCAATATATCGAACAATTTACCTTAAAAATACTGTATTACTGACTATTACCAAGTTAATCCAGGCTTTTTAGAACTTTTTGGTTGTGGGGAATAAATTAGGCATGTAATCAAAGGAAATATGCAGGTAACGAATAAAATCTACAGGTAGAGGAACTATTTAGGCAGGTAGGAGGGTTGTTAGACAAAAAAGGGAATTCCTACTTAATGTGAGGATTTCCCTTGATGATTTTTCATTCTCGAGCAGTAATCATGATAAGCCTGTATTATCCGATTAATAATCGGATTCCATAACCATCCTGTCATCTTTACTACTATGCTGGTTATACTTCCTAGTAACGAACTACCTAAAATATCCAAAGGATAATGTTGTCCCATCCAAATGCGAGAGAGCCCTGTTAGGATAGCAAAAAGGTACATCACACTGCCTAAGAAACGCTTATAAAACATGACAGAAGTTGCTGCTGCAAATGCTAGAGCGGTATGTTTACTTGGAAATGAAGAGTTCTTTTTTGATGGAAATGGGGATAATAAATGGGTCCCAAGATTCAAGAAAGGGCGAGGTTTAAAATAAAACAATTTAATGATTTTATTTAAAACAATCGATACCCCCGCCGAAATAATTGCGTATAAAGTGATTTTCTTATGTGAGTTATCTCGAAACCATATGAAGATTAAAATAAATAGAAAAAAGTATCGAACCTTTTGAGAAAAGATAATCACCATCATATCTAAAAGCCGGTAACGACCAGCAAATTGGTTAATCGCTCTAAATATCCTGTAGTCCATATACATATCTCCTTTGACCCTAGTCTACTAACAAGTCTAGTTTTCCTGTTTTAAAAGTTAATATGTATGGAATAGGTGCCTGTTCACTCCTTTATTTGGTCAAAGATTGACTCGAAGCTCTAAAGACCACTAAAAAGGATTCGGCCGATTGCCGAATCCAAAAAATAGATACCTTTGAAACATTGTATGGGTAAGGAAGGATAAAAAAAGATCCGGAAACATTCCGAATCCAGGAACAAATATAACAAGGGGATTATGTATAAATGTTTTTATAAAAACCTTATCTGAATATTTTTTAAACTTTGGGCGAATAGTAATATCGATAATAATTGTTCATATAGGAGTTTTGATATGGCTTCTAACCGGAAAGAAAAAAACATTTTATTTTTTGCTTATATCGTAAGTGCGCTTTTATTGTTTAAATTTGTTCCGAAAGATAAAATTCGTCATGCATCAGTCATTTTTCTATTTAAACAGGTTATAACTTGGCTTTTTGGTTTACTTGTTGTCGAGAAGAATCTTATCGAATATCCATTCCGTCTTTATTTTAAAAAGGCATATAAAGGTAGCTTTTGTTTTGAATACTTTTTTTACCCTGTATATAGTGTTTTATTTAACCTTTATTATCCTGATAAAAGAAATGACATGAGGGACGGTTCTGGTGGCTTTTTTGAGCCACCAGAACCGTCCCTATGGTGTCCAGGTCCTATTAAAAAATTTTGCAAAACTAGTTTATTTACTTGTAGAAGAGGGTAAATAGAAGTAACTATTTTTTTAACTATCTAGTTTTTCATAGGTAGTAGAACGGAGCAATTCCATTTTTTTGAAAATTGTAACTAATGTCCTATTTTTAAAGGATTGGGGAACTTTTCCATCGTTAAAACGTCTTATACATATAGAGATAATTGGGAGGTAATAAAAAGATGAAGCAAGGTTTAATTTTGATCACTCTTTCGATGTTACTGGCAGCCTGTTCTTCTGAAGATGTTTCTCAGAGGAAGGTAGATACTAGCAATGAAATATCTCCACAAACTATCACTTTGGAACAAACCGAAACGATAGCTGACAGCAAAATCATAGAAGGTAATGAAAGTTTTAATCTTATAAATAATGAAAGTAAATCCAACGTTGAAGCGCAAAGTCCACTTTTCATTTCTTCTCAGACAAATGAGGGGAAGGAAAGTGAAACTCCAACTCTGGTACAGGAGCCTGTCGAACCGGAAGAAACATTTGTTGAAGATTCTATTATGATCGGAGATTCGAAATATATTAATCTCATGCAGGAAGAAAAGTTCCAAGATTGGATCAATGTTGCGGAGAAATACGGGGCAGGACTATATGCGATTCCGTATTCTGATGTTTTTGCCATTGTGAAAGAGGGGGAAGTGCTGGTCGGTATGAGTACTGGGGTTGCGAGTGCTGCACCAAACCACATCGATATTTTATGTGACTTGATGGTTGATAAAGGAGAGGCCGCAGAAGAAATTATCGAAGGTATCAAACACGTGGCGGAAACGGGAGAACATGTTCAATTGACAGGTCCGCAGGAATTTGGCGATGATTACACCATTGAAAAGCTGGACGAGTGGGTTGTTGTTTCTTGGTAATGAAAAGGCTGATTTCACTAATTCCTGTTATAAAACTAAATGAAGGAAGGCGAAAAGACCATTAAAATGTAATGGTCTTTTTATTATGCGACTAACACAAAACAATGATTTTATACGGTGTTGTTTTAGCTGGAATGCTGAATGTGGCAGGGCCATATACAACAAGCAGATTTCGGTTGGCAGGACTCAATGTGAAGGGCTGGCCGTTTTGTAAGAAAATCGGAGTATAACTAGAAATATTCAATTGTAACTGTCCATCACTACTCACGAGCTGGCTGTTAAAAAAGTCCACCTTAACATTTTGATAAGGGTTATTTTTTACGATAATGAGTGCCTGATATTGTGGCGGGTAAATAAGAATAACAGGTACATTGACATCATAATATCCGGTTACCCGGTCTCCAACTGAAACCACAACATGATCTAGAAAATAGGTTGTTGGACTAATCACGAAATTTACGATTGACCCATCTTCTCCTAATAGGGACATTAATTTAAAACACCCTTTTAACTCCTCCTCTGAACCTGCTAAGTAATCTTGAATACCGGTAACCGTACCAGAGAAAGTACCGTATTTCTTCATTATTTTTCCTCCATTTTTTGAATCATTAACGAAAACAAATCCTTCGGAAACTTCGAGTGCGGAGAGCGTATAATATTTTAATTGACCTTATAAATTTTATGATATTGATGATTAGATATTACTTAATAAAGGCCAGTTAAGATGATGGTCGTCATCATGAGAAGGAGCATGTAATGTACAACTATTATTCTAGGACAGCGATGAATCAGCCAAAACTTGTTTCGTTTGCACGAGGTGATGTAACGGGGGATACAGTACCTGATACTGTCTATTTAACTGGAATAAAGACTCCAGCTAGTCCATTTACTCAAAATATCACCCTGCTTGTTCAAGATGGAAGAACTGGTGAGGTAAAAAGTGTTCCACTTCGCGAAAATGCTGGCTACAATCCTGCGATATTCTTGGGCGATTTTACTGGTAATGGAGTAGATGATATTTTTATTAGTATTGCTACAGGTGGCAGCGGGGGAATCATGTATCATTATCTATATTCTTTTTTGGAAAATACACCTCAGTTAATATTTGATTTCAATGTTTATAATGAGCAATATCAATATCAGGTTACGTATCAAGATGATTACAAAGTGGAAGTTGTCAGCAAAATCAATAATAAAAAGTACTTGATAGACATTTCAACAAGAGGTGCAGAGTATTTAAATGAAATATATGATGCAAACGGTAAACTGAAAAGCCCTATCACTGGTTTCGTAAATCCACTAAGTGGCTTGTATCCTGTAGATTTTGATTCAAATAAAGTGTATGAGCTATTGGCGTATCAAAAAATTGCCGGAAGATATAATGCAGATTCATTAGGATATGTTTTGAATACTTTAGGGTGGTTAGGTAATCAATTTGTTTTGCAAAATCAGTATGTAGCTATTTTTGGGTATTAGGCTAAACTTCGGAAGGATAGCCTTTTAAAATAAGTAATTATACAAAAAAATTAATTTCATTTTGATACAACATGGTGAACCGTACCATAAGTTAAATGAGTTCTATATGAAAAATGGCAACAGCACCTTCTCAAAATAGCGAGAGAGGTGCTGTTATTATGTGATCGACAAACATTTGTAAAATCCTTCTGCTGTAAAGCCTTATAACGTTACTTCCCCGTTATTGCAATAAGGTGGTCCAATGCCGATATTCGTTCCAACCCCTCTATTAGGAAATTTTGGTTGAAAATAATTCTCAATTACCTATTGACACAATTTTCTCGTGATTATATTATATACATATGATAATGATAATCGTTTTCAATTACAATTGATAAATAAGAGGAGCTGATTACAAGATTCAATTGGTAGACAGATAGATTTTTCCTATGTTCTACATAAGTATTTTGGCCAAACTTATTTCTAAAGGAGACTATAAAGATGAAAAAATTCAAATTCATAGCTATTATGTTCGCATTGATTTTATTATTAGCTGCATGCGGCGGCACAGAGGAAGCGAGTAAATCCTCAGGTTCTGAAGAAAAGAAAACAGAAGAAGCAAAAGAAGTCACGATTACCCATAAATACGGAGAGGTTACTATTGAAAAGAACCCAAAGAAAGTTGTTGTATTTGATTTTGGCGTACTAGATGCGTTAGATACATTGGGGGTAGAAATTACTGGCCTTCCGCAGGCAATCGTACCTAAGACATTAGAGAAGTATGCAGGTTCAGAATATACCAATGTTGGAAGCTTAAAAGAACCTGATTTTGAAGCGCTGCACGAATTAAAGCCAGATGTGATTTTCATTTCTTCAAGGCAAGCAGAACTATATGACCAATTTGCAGAAATTGCACCGACAGTTTTTATAGATGTTGATTATGCAAACTACATGTCCTCACTTGAAAAGAATTTCAAACTTTTAGCTGAAGTTTTTGAAAAGGAAGACGTACTTGAAACAAAAATGAATGAGCTAAAAGCTAGTATTGAAGCATTAAATAAAGAAGCAACCGCTTCTGACAGCAAAGCATTGATTTTATTGGCGAATGAAGGAAAAGTAAGTGCTTTTGGTCCAACATCACGCTATGGATTTGTCCATGATGTGTTTGGTTTCAAAGCAGTAGACGAAAACCTGGAAGTTTCCCAGCACGGTCAAAGTGTCACGTTTGAATATATTTTAGAAAAAAATCCAGATGTTCTATTTGTTATCGACCGTTCTGCTGCAATTGGCGGCGAGATAGGGGCAAAAGAAACCCTTGAAAATGAGTTAGTACAGAAAACAAATGCGTATAAAAATGGAAAGATCATTTACCTAGACGCAGTGAACTGGTACATTGCAGGCAATGGAATTGCTTCAACACAATCAATGGTAGAAGAAGTGAAAGCAGCATTAGAATAGTATAGAAGGAAGCCGGAATGATGATGGAACATGGGGGACGGTTCTGGTGGCATTTTATGCCACTAGAACCGTCCCTTTGGTCTTTGTTTCCGCGCATTTGATTTTTTAATTTTCATCAGTTTTGTTGAAGGCTGTTTGCGGATCCATTTAAGGAAACGCGCCAGCTGGGTGTCAGCTTTTAATTCGGGGATGGTTGTTAAACGGGCAGCGATTTCTTCATTTGTATAGAGAGCATGGATTTGTTTATGGCAAGGTATGCATAAATGGGCGGTAGAACCAAATGTACCACCCATCTCTTTAGGCAATAAATGATGGACGGTCGTATCAACAGATTCTCGCTCACAAAGTTCACATTTCCCCATAATTGCACCTCCTGCTCAATACCCATCCATCTGCAGCCATTAAACTTGGCAGCAAATAGAAATAAATGGATATATTTATTTATTTGCATCTAGCCGATGAATTATAATAAATGCATGAGTCTATTTTTAGGGGGAGAAACATGAAAAGTTTTGAAGAGAAGTTAGATCAATATGCAGAACTCGTGGTCAAGATCGGTCTAAACGTTCAAAAGGGGCAGCGATTACTGATAAATTCTCCAATTGAAGCGGCCGACTTTACCCGGAGAGTTACGAAGTATGCGTATGAATACGGATGTAAACGCGTGTTTGTTGACTGGGTGGATACAGATTTAAATAGAATTCATTATTTAAACGCATCGGATGATGTTTTAAAAGATTTCATCCAACCATGGGAGATTGATAAGTTTAATAGTCTGGCAGACGAGAATGACTGTATGCTTTATATTGCAGGGACCGACCCGAATGCATACGCAAATATCCCGCCTGAACGGATTATGTACGTTCAAAAAAACGGGGCTGACAAACTCAAATCAATCTCTCAAAAAAGACTAAGAGGTGATGTGCCCTGGGCGATCATTGGTGTACCAACGGAAGCTTGGGCAGTGAGCATTTTTCCAGATTTGAACAAAGAGGAAGCAGTCGCTGCATTATGGGAAGCAATCTTTAAAACCGTAAGAGTTGATCAGCCAGATCCAATCGCCGCGTGGGAAGAGCATTCTGCGACTCTTACAAAAAAAGTGAATTATCTAAACGAGCAGAAGTTTAAGTCGCTGCATTATAAATCCAAGGGAACCAATCTTTCCATTGATCTACATCCAGATCATAAATGGGTTGGAGGCGGACACCCATCCACATTTGGTCCCACTTACATTCCAAACCTTCCAACCGAGGAAGTGTTTACGACACCTCATAAATTAGGGGTAAACGGTACGGTTGCAAGTACAAAGCCATTATCTGCTTTAGGAAATTTAATTGAGAACTTTTCACTAACATTTAAAGAAGGAAAAGTAGTGGATTTTTCTGCTGAAAAAGGTTACGAGACATTAAAACAGCTCCTTAGTATGGATGAAGGGATGTTATTTCTCGGTGAAGTGGCCTTAGTACCACATGATTCACCGATTTCGAATTCTGGTATCATCTTTAATAATACCTTGTTTGATGAAAATGCTTCTTGCCACCTGGCGATTGGGAACGCAATATCCATGGCACTTCATGATGCAAAGAATATCAACTTGGAGGATTATGAGAAAAAAGGTATTAACCATAGCAGCGGGCACACGGACTTTATGATTGGTTCTGCAGATTTAGAGATTGAAGCTGAATATCACGATGGGAGAAAAGTTCAATTATTTAAAAATGGAAACTGGGCATAGCACTGGGTTGCCAGGGGGACGGTTCTAGTGGCTTTTTAAGCCACCAGAACCGTCCCTGCGGTTTTTTGTCAGGACACTGGGGGGAGAGTGAAGGAACATGTATAGGGTAAAAAGGCTTAACGAGCTGACTTTTGATCAAGCACTTCAGATATGGAATGAGGGATTTAAAGGGTACCTCGTTGATGTAACGATGACTCTTGATGCTTTTATTGCAAGAATCGTTAAAGAAAACCTTTCGATTTCCAAGTCGATTGTGGCGTATGATGGGAACAAACCTGTTGGGGTTCTATTAAATGGAATTCAGGAAATCAATGGGGTCAAGACTGCTTGGAATGGTGGAACTGCCGTAGTTCCCGAGTACCGTGGTAAAGGTGTTGGGAGATTTTTAGTGGAAAAATCAGAAGCGATTAATCGTGAAGAAGGAGTAGAAGTTGCTACGCTCGAAGCCATTCGTGAAAAC
Source organism: Neobacillus sp. plas4 (assembly GCF_057221695.1). NCBI lineage: Bacteria > Bacillati > Bacillota > Bacilli > Caryophanales > Bacillaceae > Neobacillus > Neobacillus sp. plas4. Next base: position 5,558,135 of record NZ_CM170152.1, on the reverse strand, counting down.
ACACCCGCTATCGAGCTGTATCAAAAGATGGGCTACGAGGTCGTCGATTCCCTATTATGGATGAATCATGAAGATTCCTTGGCGTTTGAAGAAGCTGACCCTTCTCTTACTTATGAAAAAGGAAACGCTCACGATATTCTTTCACTAGATATCTACGATCAAAACATCAAACCATGGCAAACACAATGGTTCAATATTAAAGACGCAGAGCTGCTAACCATATCAGATTCAGCTGCAGACAAGAATGTTGGGTATTTTTTATACCGCAGGGTTTTGGATAATAGCGGGGTTCAAATAGGCACTGTTTTGTACCAAGGGATGGCTGTTCAGGACAGGAGTGATCAAAAGCAGATCATTTTAGCTGGTTTAAAGAAGGTATTTCATCCCCATGATGCGAAGATGAAAAGAATGATAGTGAACATCCCTCTTAAAAATAAAGTTTTAGTAGACGCTCTTAAGGAGTTGGGATTTTCTGTCTCAACGGAACAGGTATTTATGATGAAAAGGATAGGGAGTTAATCATGAATACCATCCACCAAAATACAGCGAGAGGATGTACATTTTATTAAATGCGGCCTACCCATTTTTTGCATTTGCTTCTAAAGTTGAATACATGACCATCGAGTTTATGGACCATCAGGAACTGGCAAACGAAATAATAGCCCTTAATAAGGACTATCGGGTTTTGACCACGAGTGAACTTCATGAACCGATACAACCTGATGGGCGAAAGTACCTGTTGAGAAATGAAAATACATTAAATAAAGATTAAATACAGAATATTTTATATTGGAAGCCTCAAACCGTTGGAGAGGTAATCTATAATTATTGGGATTAGTTATATATGCCAGTATGATAAAAATAGACAAAAAAATAGATTCGGCCAATTGCCGAATCCAAAAACTATATAAAAAAAGGGGGGTTATGAAAAGTTTGAAAAAGACTTTCCTCTTCATGTAATTATCATACCCCCAATTAATGAATAAACTATGAACAAAGATTTAAAGATTTATTAATACGAGCCTTTATTCTTATCATACGAGATATTTTGACACTGTTTGGGCTCTTTTACATGGAGAGATGTGACAGTCTAATTTGACAGTAAATCTAATATAAATATTTTGAACATGGACATGGTCCATGATTTTTTTGTGTTAAGATGTAAATTTTCAGGAGTTAAGCGGTTGGATATAAAGGGCCGTTATTGGTGACTTTCAGTTGCTCGACTTTCTATTCTCGCTAAATGTACAATGTGAATAGAAGAATTAACACTATCGGAAGGATGTTAATCATGAACGAAATGAATCAGGAATATATCGTTATCTCGGGTGCGAGGGAAAACAATCTCAAGAACGTTTCGTTAAGAATTCCCAAGCGTAAGATTACGATTTTTACCGGAGTTTCCGGATCGGGCAAGTCATCGATTGTCTTCGATACGATTGCCGCTGAATCCACACGCTTGCTGAATGAGAACTTCAGCATGTTCGTGCGCACGTTCCTCCCCCGCTATCCGCAGCCGGAAGCGGATGCAATCGAGAATTTGAGCATGGCTGTGATTGTCGATCAGAAACGGTTGGGCGGCGGTTCTCATTCTACGATGGGCACGATAACCGATATCTCTCCTATTCTCCGTCTTCTCTTCTCCCGTGTGGGTCAGCCTTATGTTGGACAAGCGAACATGTTCTCGTTTAATGATCCGCATGGCATGTGCCCGGAGTGTAACGGGATCGGCCGCAAGCTCGGTGTAGACATGGAGAAGGCGGTGGATATGTCTAAGTCGTTGAAAGAAGGGGCCATTATGCTGCCGGACTATAAGGTGGAGAGCTGGGATTTTAACTTAATTGTGCAGTCAGGTTCCTTTGACCCCGATAAGAAGCTAAGCGACTATTCGCAAGAGGAGCTGGAGGAGCTGCTTTACGGCAAAGCGAAGAAGGTGAAGGTGGATTTTGCCGGAAAGGAAATGAATATTACCGTAGAAGGCGTCATCGAGAAGTTCACCAACAAATACATCAAGCAGGATGTGAAAACGAAGTCCGAGCGTACACAAAAAGCGGTTGCGCCGTACATTTCTGAAGGTCCTTGCTCCAGCTGCCACGGCGCGAGACTCAGTCAGGCCGCGCTCAACTGCAGGATCCATGGACGAAACATTGCAGAGATGTCGTCCATGGAGGTCGGACAGCTCATCACCGTCATTCGGGAAATTGATGACGCGAAAGCTGCACCAATCGTTAAGTCGTTGAAAGAGCGGCTGCAGCATCTTGTGGATATCGGTCTTGACTATTTGACGCTGGATCGTGAAACAGATACTTTGTCCGGCGGTGAGTCGCAGCGCGTCAAGATGGTGAAACACCTAAGCGGCAGTCTGGTGGATGTCACATACATCTTCGATGAGCCTAGCGTTGGCTTGCATCCCCGTGACGTTCACCGGTTAAACGGCTTGCTTCAAAAGCTGCGTGATAAGGGCAATACCGTGATTGTCGTTGAGCATGATCCTGATGTGATCAAAGTGGCGGACCATATCGTAGACGTTGGACCTCATGCCGGCAGCCGCGGTGGTACCATTGTATATGAAGGAAGCTTCCAAGGACTGTTGGAGTCAGGTACACTGACAGGCACCCATATGAAGCGGCCGCTCCAACTGAAGGGTAACTGCAGGACACCATCTGGCAACCTATCCATCAAAAATGCCACACTGCACAATCTGCAGAACGTGAGTGTCGATATTCCAACTGGAGTGCTGACAGTCGTTACGGGAGTCGCTGGCTCTGGCAAGAGTACGCTTATTAATGAAGTATTCCTTGGAGAGCACCCAGATGCGATTGTCATTGATCAATCGGCGGTAGGAGTGTCAACACGATCGAATCCCGCAACCTACACGGGCATCATGGATGATGTTCGTAAGGCGTTTGCTTCCGCAAACAAAGTAAAACCAGGCTTGTTCAGCTTCAATTCTACTGGGGCTTGCGAGAAATGCCAAGGACTAGGAGTGGTTTATACAGACCTTGCATTCCTCGACAGCGTAAAGCTGCCATGCGAAGTATGCGGAGGCAGGCGGTTTAAGGAAGAGGTGCTTGCATACAAACTGAACGGCAAGTCCATTGCTGATGTGCTGGAAATGAATGTGGAGCAGGCATTGGAATTTTTTGAGCTGAAAGAGGTTGTGAAGAAGCTCCAGGCGATGAAGGATGTTGGGCTGACCTATATTACACTTGGCCAGCCGCTCAGCACACTCTCTGGTGGAGAATGCCAGCGCATCAAGCTGGCAAGCGAGCTGCATAAGAAGGGCAGCATCTACGTGTTGGACGAGCCGACAACCGGCCTGCATATGTCTGATATCGGTCACCTTCTAGAGATGATGAACCGACTCGTGGATGCTGGTAATACGGTGATTGTCATCGAGCACAACCTTGATGTGATCAGTCAGGGTGATTGGATCATTGATATGGGTCCGGATGGAGGCAGCAAGGGCGGCCAGGTGGTGTTCGAGGGCACACCTTCGCAGATTATCAATAATGAGCAGTCGATCACGGGAAGATACTTGAAGGAACATATTAAAGGGTAACAACATGGGGGACGGTTCTGGTGGCTTTTTAAGCCGCCAGAACCGTCCCCATGGTTTTTAAGCTTGTTGCACTAAGCGGACAAGCATATGAGCAAGTTTATGCTGCTCTTCCTCCGTCCCCACGTTCCAAAGCTCCTGCAATAAACGCTCCTCGGAATTCTTAGGCGGCTCCTTTGACGCAAGGTAATCGGCTACTTTCTGAGCAGAGTTGGCTAACTGCTCTTCATCCATACCTAGTTTTTTTCCTAAATTAACTTTTCCACTAAGATATTCTCTGAAATCACCAAAATCTGTTAAGGCATCTCCGTTTTTGTAAACCTGGTTTTCTATCTTTTCCTCATCTAAATGTTTGTCCATGAATATCACTCCTTTAGGTGTACATCCTGTTATAATGGTGTGCTTGTCCTATACATACCCTATCTATTCCTAAATAAAACCTATTAAAAAGTTTCCTGAAATTGAATGAAGTAATGAGGTACGTAAATTTATAGAGGCATAGATATTACGAAAACTCAGTTTTGACTAACGGCATTTTAGTGAAAACTAAATAATTGATTCAGTTAGGAAGTCAAAAAAGATATAAGGAGTGACTGTATGGGGTTGTTTGAACTTACGAGTATAGGAGGAAAACCATAAAAGGTGATCAAAACAATTAGTACTTAAAGGTATGTTGAATAGAAAGGTAATCTATTGTACTATTATTTAATAAAAAAGGATAAGGGGTTGAGTAGATGAGTTTGGAAGTGAAACAAAATCATATTCTAGTAACTGGATTTGCACAATTGCCAAAGGGAACACCAGTTTATGAATTGCAAAAAACAATAGGGTGTATCTTAATGGTAGATACGGAAAACGATGTTATTATTGAAGCAACATTTACCTTTTTACAGGATTTAACGAATAACTTTCTCGGAAGTTTATTAAGAGGAAAGTCTTTAAAGGATACAGAAGAAATTATAAAAGATATAGAAAGTAGATTTATAGCCCCACCTCAAAAAGCTGTCATTCAAGGGCTGCTTTCAGCAAAAAAAAATTATTTTGAAAATAAAAACTGAAAACCCTTGCAATTAACGGAAAATTTGTAATACAATAACGTTAACAACATAAAGCTAGTGTTAACTGGGTTATTTACTGAGCAAGGACTAGGGCCAAAACTCAAGAGTAGATAAAGAGCCAGTGGCAATAAGAAAAAATTTCTGACTGAAGAGTCACTTTGTTGAAATTTTTCTATTGCTGCTGGTTTTTTTGTTGAAAAAATCTAGTTAAATGGAGGTTTTATTAATGGAATTCGGTTTATTTACTGTATTTGACAATTATAAGAATCAAAAGGAATCATTTGAACGAACACCAGAACAATTTTTACATGAAGTATTGGATCAAACCGTGGCTGCGGATGATTTAGGATATACTGCTGCGTGGTTTGCGGAGCACCATTTTAGTGAATACGGAATTATGACCACACCTCAAACTTTTCTAGCTGTTGCTGCTGAACGTACAAAGAATATTCGGCTTGGGACAGCGATTGTAACACTTCCGTTTAAGAATCCAATTCAGGTTGCGGAAGATTACGCATTGCTTGATGTGCTTAGCAACGGCCGTTTAAATCTGGGGTTAGGAAGCGGCTATCTTCCACATGAATTTGCAGGATTTAATGTTGAAGGGAAAGATAAAGCTTTAAGATTTAATGATTCTCTTGCGGTTATTGAAAAAGCATGGAAAGGTGAGAAGTTCTCACATGACGGAGACTATTATAAATTCAAGGATATTAAACTTGAAGTTACTCCAAAACAAAAGGAAATGCCAATTTGGATTGGAACATTAAGTCATAACGGCGCAGGTTATGTAGGTAAGATGGGCTACAACATTAGTGGTGTACCATATGTAGCTTGTAATTCCTTACCTGAATTAAAAGAAATCATTACTAATTATAAGGAAAATTACCGAAAAGCTGGTCATGATGAAAGAAAAATTAAAATCCCGCTTGCCCTTCATACCTATGTGGCTGAAACAACAGAGGAAGCAATCGCGACAGCTAAGCCACATCTAGACTTGTATCTAGATACACGAATGTATGGAAAGAGTGCCAAATACGAGGATTTAAGAGATCGTGAACAAGTACTAATCGGTTCTCCTCAAGATGTAATTGAAATGTTGAAAAAATATCAAGATGCCGGCTGCGATCACGTTATGATGCTTATGAATTATGGTGGAATGCCTCATGAGAAGGTCTTGAAATCCATGGAATTGATCGCAAAAGAAGTAATGCCTGCATTTAAAGAAGAGGCATTAGAGATAAAAGAATTTGCTACTGTCATCTAGACTAAAATCATTCAGAAGGAGGGAAGCGTGATGAAGCTTCTCGGAATTTCAGGAACGATTGTAGGGGCAAAAACCTCAATATTAGTACAAACGATCTTGGATGAGGTAAAAAGAGCCTATCCAGAAATGGAAGTAGAAATGCTTGATTTAAGGAATTATGATTTACAATTTTGTGATGGAAGAAAACAAGAGGATTATAACTTGGATACAAGAGAAGTAATCCGTAAAGTAACTGATGCAGATGTTTATTTATTCGGTTCTCCTGTTTTCAATTGTTCCATCCCGGCACCATTAAAGAACCTTATTGACTTAATTCCTCCTGAAGTTTTCCGTCATAAGGTAATGGGATTCGCGGCAAATGGTGGAACCTATCAACATTATTTAATGATTGAAAATCAATTAAAACCGATTATGTCCTATTTCCGTGCCTATTTAGCTCCAAGTTATGTATATGTGAATGCAACACACTTTAATCAGCAAAATCAAATTGATGATGCGGAAATAAAAGAGAGAATACAAAATCTAGCAAGCGAACTCGTTCATATGCAGCGAAGTTTAGGAAAAGTTTTGGTTGGATAAAAAATGTATCCGCTCTCATTCAGTGAGAGCGGATAAATCCTACTAGGTTGACTCTTCATAGTAAGGAGATGAGAAAGGTGAAAAGTCGTCCAGGTCTTCAGGTTTTTCTAAGGCAGTTGATAGACTATGCAGGGCTATTTCCGCCGGCTAATTTGCCTCTAGATTTGGCAATTAAAAATTATTCGAATTATGTTAACAGCGCCGATTCATGGATGCTTGGACCATTTATTAACCCTGTTACAAAATTAAACGAATTGGTAAATTATAGACAACTATTTTCGGATAATTGCCCGCTTATTCTCTCGGTAGTTGGGGGGAAAAGTCAGTCGGAAAAAGAATGTAACATTCAAATGAAGGAAGATTTGCAGAAGATCAGTCATTTTAATGAAGCTTATTCTGACTGGTCTACGATAAAGACCTATGAGTTGCCTTTACCTGCTAAAGTCCCTTCTCAAGAATTATTAGACGAAGTAAACTTATTAGCAGAAAAAATAGGAATAAAAGCGTTCTGTGAGCTTCATTTACTCAGCCAAGACAATTGGGAAGATTATTTGCTAGAATCATTGAATTCCATAGCTAAAGTTAATTCGGCTAATAAAAATCAGTTAGGAGTTAAGCTCCGAACGGGCGGGATTAAAGCAGAAATGATTCCAAGTATCGAAAGAGTAGCTTTCGCTATTTCTGCATGTCGTGACCGAAATTTACCGGTAAAATTCACAGCTGGTTTGCATCACCCAGTTCGAATGTTCAGAGAAGAAGTAGAGGCAAAGATGCACGGATTTCTAAACGTTTTTTTAGCAGGTATGCTAGCTTATCAACACAATTTAGATAAAGCGAAAATTAAAGAGATTCTATCTGAAGAAGATCCTAATCAATTTAAAATTGAGGATGAGTATCTTGCTTGGAACCAATATCGTATTACATCGGAAGAGATTGCAATTCTCCGAAATTATTTGTGTTCATTTGGAAGCTGCAGCTTTGATGAACCTAAAGATGAATTAGAGGAATTAAACAATAAAGAGGAGGCCATCAAATGAAATCCTTTATTCATGTAAGTGAAAACTCTCATTTTCCTATACAAAATCTACCATACGGTATTTTCTGTACCAGCAATCAGCCAAAGGAAAGAGTTGGGGTTGCGATTGGAAACTATGTAGTAGATTTATCTGTTTTGGAAGAAAAGGGATTTTTAAAGGAAATTATACAGAATGATAAAAAGGTATTTAACCAGTCTACACTTAATCCTTTTATGGATTTAGGCAAAGAAGTTTGGAGTAAAGTTCGTAAGAAACTACAACGATTATTATCAAATGATGAACCTGAGTTGAGAGACAATGTCGAATTACGAAATCAGGTTCTCATTCTTAGAAAAAACGTGACCTTGCATTTACCTTTTAAAATTGGTGACTATACAGATTTCTATGCATCGAAGGAGCATGCAACAAATGTAGGGATTATGTTTAGGGGAAAAGAAAACGCCCTAATGCCGAACTGGACTCACTTACCGGTAGGATATCACGGGAGAGCTAGTTCTGTTGTTCTAAGTGGGACATCGATTCGTCGTCCTTTAGGTCAGATAAAACTACCTGATCAACCTCCGATTTTTGAACCATGCAGACAACTAGACTTTGAATTAGAAATGGGTTGCGTAATCGGTGGCGGAAATCAACTTGGTGAACCGATTTCTGTTGAAGAGGCAGAAAATCATGTTTTTGGAATGGTCTTGGTGAATGATTGGAGTGCTCGTGATATTCAAGCATGGGAGTATCAACCATTAGGACCATTTTTAGCGAAAAACTTTTCCACCTCTATTTCTCCATGGGTGGTTCCATTAGAAGCCTTAGAACCATTCCGTGTGCCTGGTCCAGTTCAAGAACCAAAACCTTTGGAATATCTAAATCAAACAAAACCTGGATCTTTTAATATTAAATTGGAAGTATATTTAAAATCCCCAAAAATGAGCGCACCGACTCAAATTAGTTCAAGTAATTACCGTTATCTTTACTGGAGTATTGCCCAACAAATCGCTCACCATACGATTGGGGGATGTAATTTGAACTCAGGAGATCTGCTTGGATCAGGCACCATTAGCGGGCCTGAAAAGGAATCACGTGGTAGTTTATTAGAATTAACTTGGAGAGGCCAAGAACCACTTCAACTAAATGAGGATGAAGAAAGAAAATGGTTGGAAGATGGGGATGAGTTAACTATGACTGGCTATTGTCAAGGTGACGGGTATCGAATCGGTTTTGGTGAAGTTGTTGGTTCTATAGCACCAGCTCTTAAAAAGGAAGATGTACTAGGGAAGAAAGGGAATTTGGTAAATATCTAAGTGATTTAAGAGGAGGTTAACTTTATGGTTTGGTATCAACAACTGGGAAAAATCCCTCCAAAGAGGCACACTGTGTTTCGGAAAGAGGACGATACATTATTTCGGGAACAGGTTATGGGGACCAAAGGATTCTCAGGTATCCAGTCCATTTTGTATCACCATAATCCGCCTACTAGTTTTTTTAAGTCTGCCTTAATTGGAGAAAGTAATCCATCATACGAAGAACAGAGTGAACTTCGTCCACGTCATTTCTATACGGATAATGTAAATAAAGAACCAAGTGATGCTGTTATGGGAAGAGAATACGTGCTAGGAAATGAAGATTTACTAATCGGAGTAGTCAATCCTACTAAAAAAATGGATTACTTTTATCGTAACGGCGAAGGTGATGAACTTCTCTTTGTCCATCATGGTACCGGGAGAATCGAATCTTCTTTTGGAACGCTTCAGTATGAACCGGGTGATTATATTGTAATCCCCATCGGGACAATCTATCGAGTTGAGCCAGATCCAGGTGAATCAAAGTTTCTAGTTGTTGAAACTACTAGCTGGATTACTACACCAAAAAGATACCGTAATGAATTTGGACAACTTCTGGAACACAGTCCATTTTGTGAAAGAGACATAAAAGGACCAGAGAAACTAGTAACCTATACAGAAGAAGGAGAGTTCGAAGTCCGAATGAAAAAGGGGAATTATTTGCATTCACATTATTTTAAACATCATCCCCTTGATGTTATAGGTTGGGATGGGTATTTATATCCATGGAAATTTAATATAAGGGATTTTGAACCAATAACGGGGCGAATCCATCAGCCACCTCCAGTCCATCAAACGTTTGAAGGACATAATTTTGTAATCTGTTCTTTTGTACCGAGATTATATGATTATCATCCTGAGGCGATTCCTGCCCCTTATTACCATAGTAATGTTGATAGCGATGAAGTCTTATATTATGTGGAAGGGAACTTCATGAGCAGAAAAGGAGTCAAACAGGAATCGATTACCTTACATCCAGGAGGAATTCCCCATGGACCACATCCAGGAAAAGTGGAAGATAGCATCGGTAAAAAGGAAACGCTAGAATTAGCCGTTATGATTGATACATTCCGTCCTCTAAAAGTGGTTAAGAAGGCACAGAAGTGGGAGGATGAAAATTACCAATATAGCTGGGTGGAGAAAAAATAGAGTGTTTAATAGATAAAAGGTTTAATCGTAATAGCTTAAACTATCCTAATAAATGGTTATTTAAGGATAGCTTAAGCTAAAATTATGAACCCCTGTTACGAATAAAGAGGGTCCCTCGAACAAAATTCGAAGGAGAACTTAATTCAGATTGACCCATTATTAAAATTTTATGAGCCTGATTGAAGGAGTGAAATGGAATGAGTCAAGTAGTTACAGAAATACCTCAAGATATACAAATAGAACCCTCAAAAGCAGGAGTTCCACGTTCATTAATGTATTTTGTTTTAAGTATTTGTTTTTTCTGCATCCTCGCGGATGGCTATGACTTAGGGATCTATGGTGCTGTTCTTCCTAGTTTATTAGATTATCAACCATGGGGATTATCTGCTGCTCAAGCTGGCGCAATTGGGAGTTATGCTCTATTTGGAATGCTGTTTGGTGCCATTTCAATTGGAACCATTACGGATTATATTGGAAGAAAGTGGACATTAGTTGCATGTGTTACATTATTTTCCTTGACGATGATTGCTTGTGCTGTAGCTACGTCACCAGAAATGTTCGGTCTGTTTCGCTTTATTGGAGGAATAGGGTTAGGTGGCGTTATTCCAACTGCTTCAGCTCTAGCTATTGAATATTCACCTACGAATCGCCGTTCATTAAACTATTCATTGATGTTTTCCGGTTATTCATTTGGAACCGTTTTAGGAGCCATCTTAGCTATTCTTCTATTAGAATCTCTTGGGTGGAGAGTCATGTTTTGGATCGGTGCGCTGCCATTACTTACTGTCCCTATCATGATTAAATACTTACCGGAATCAGTCAGCTTTCTATTAAGCCGTAATAGAAGAAAAGAAGCGGAAATAATTTGTAATCGTTATCTAATGGATCTTTCATTTTTTGAGGAACCGGAAGAGAAAAATAAATCGAACACACCAAAAGGGAGGAAATCGATTCGTGGTTTATTCTCCAAAGATTATCTTAAGGCAACATTATTTATTTGGTTAACCTATGTGATGGGCTTCTATTTAGTATATGGGTTAAATACTTGGTTACCGAAAATTATGAACGAATTAGGTTATTCGCTTAACTCAAGTTTGTCGTTTTTACTTATGATGAATCTAACTGCAGGAATAGGGGCACTGTTAGCTGGTACGATTGCTGACCGCTGGGGTTCAAAGAGGGTCATTTCTATTTCCTATTTTCTTGCATCGATAAGTGCTTTCTGTTTAACATTAGGTGCACCTCCTATTGCTGTAACGTATTTATTAGTAGGAGTAGCAGGATTTGGTGCAGTAGGAAGTACACAGCTATTAAATGCTTTTGTTACAAAGTATTATCCGTCTCAATCAAGAGCAACTGCATTAGGATGGGGGCTTGGAGTTGGTCGGATTGGAGCGATGTCAGGTCCTTTACTAGTTGGATTTTTGTTAAGTTTAAATGTTGACTTACTTTGGAGTTTCTATACGTTTGTTATTGCCGGAATTATTGCCACAGTCGGAATGGTGTTAATCCCTAATAAAAAAGATCAAATTGTTTAACAAGTAAAAATGGCTTGTATCCTCTCTAGAAGTGAGTGGATACAAGCCGTTTTATAAGGATGTTTGATTTTTTTTGGTTGGTGTGCTAGACAAGAGGGGACTGGTTTTTATTGAAAACAACTATATTAAACCATTTTTCAGAATGTAAGATACATGAATTAAAACCTTGTGTCATGGCTCTTGGCTTTTTTGATGGGGTTCATTTAGGACATAGACGGTTGATCGAAAAGGCAAAATGGATTGCGAAGAAAAAGGGCCTTGAATTGACAATTTTAACGTTTTTCCCACATCCAAAGGAAGTTTTAAATCAGGTGAAGTTTAACTATTTAATATCAATGGAAAGAAAAGTAGAGATCTTTGAACAAATGGGAGTGGATCGGTTATTTATCGTACGGTTCGATAAAAGCTTTGCACAACTTGAACCCGAGGAATTTGTTCAAAACTATCTAATCCCATTAAAAGCGAAAGAAATTGTTGCAGGATTTGATTTTACGTATGGAAATAAAGGGTTAGGGACGATTCATACCCTTGAAACCCACGGAAAAGGGACTTTTCGTGTAACCATGGTTTCGAAGGTGGAGCAATTTGGAAAGAAAATAAGTTCTACATTAATAAGGTCTCTTCTAGGTTCCGGACAAGTGGACCAAATTCGTGATTATTTAGGTTATGACTATTATACAAAAGGAAATATCTATCGGGTTCTTCCCGAATCGGGCTTTACCAGGGTGCAGTTTGAAGCTGCTTCTTACAATTCTATGCCTATTGATGGTAGCTATGAAGTTGTAGTCTCGTTTGATGATCACGTCCTTCATAGTATTTGTCATGTATTTAAAGGAAAAAATGGAGAAGGTTTCGCGGAAGTGGAGCTTCCAAATTATATAACCAAGGTTACAGATGTGAAGGATTTAAGTATTGGAGTAAAATGGATTAATAAATGGTCTCTTAACGAGGAGTGCCTGCCTGCAACTTTTGTCTCCTATTGAAGAGAAATACTAATTGTAATAAACCGTCTGTTCAAAGGAAAAGGAAAAATGAATGACCAGATGGGTAGAGATAGCAGTGCACCAGAATTTAATTATAATTTATTTTTTACAATTACGATAAAAAACTTATTGAATTTGCCTTCATTTTTTTTTAAAAAAAGATGGGGAGATTATTATAAGGTTTTCTCCCTATCTAGTATGTTCATGTTTACTATAATTACTAGGCTTCGGCCTTTCCAGGTATTCAGTGTGTTGAATTATTTCAGCTTCCAAATAGTGTTTGCATAAATGCTATTTTATATATAAATGTAAACAATCCAATCAAAATCCCACTTATGGCTAGTCCCCTCTTATATGATTTGAATAATCCTACTATGCCAAACAATATTGCTATTATCCAAACTGGTAATAAAAACCAACCGAGTAATGGTATCAGACTAAAAACAAAACCAAAGATGGCAAGAGAAATAGATAATTTTGCTGCCGTATTAGACCGTTTTTCGAATATAATAAGGTGCTTATCAACAGACATAAAAATCACTCCTAACAAGATATATTACAAATATATCCAAATTACTGATTCCTAATCTATTTCTAAATACAAATATACACCTATAATTGGCCGATAATGATTACTAGCAGATTTCGACGTCCTTTTTTAAAATATAAGGTAAAAACATTGTGATTTAGGGTGATATGCCATTTTCACACAATCGTTTGATTAACATGCCATCTTGGAGGAACCTGTCGACGATTATAGAAAACCAATTTTATTGAATAGATTTGTAGAAATTCGATAGAAAGCAAACCTCCTCCTCGACAAGAAATTTTCTTAAAATGAGGCTAAAGTTCGTTTTTTAAAAGGGTTTGTGGAACTTTTAATCAATTGATTGATTAAGAAAGTATCAGTCGAAGATGGTCGAAGACAAAAAAAGATTCGGCCGATTGCCGAATCCAAAAACTATATAAAATCCTATCCATTCAAATTTACAGGTATTAATGAAAAGTCAATGGAAAAAACGACGGGATGGTTGGCAGGGCTCTACCGGAATAATGCCAAGCCCCAAATACTAGTCCTAAAAAATCCAAAAACCTCCTGCTAAAAGCAATCTTGATTCACTACCGCGTTTGCGTACGAGTAACCATACCAACCAAGGAATGATGGATAGAGCTACTGAAAGCCAAAATTCCCAGTGCCATAGCGTGTGTTCTTTCCAATAAGTAAAATAGTCCACTTCCACTTGATGAATTCTTTGGAAAAACTCTCCGGAAATCCGCATTTCTTCTTTATCGATTAAAGGCTTCATCTACTCCATCTTTCGACCCTAGATTGCTACTAATATCTCCTAAAATTGTTCAAGTAACCTTTCTCTCAAAAATAGCGCACCTGCCTATTGCAGAAACGCCGATGTTAGTCATATTAGAAATTCCATTAGCGGTTATGAAGCTAATATTTGTTGAACAAGCCTGTCCCTTTTGAACAAGAAAAGCCGCCGTAAATGGCAGCTTGCGACCTTACCTTTGCTGGTTTTCATGTTTGTCATAAAATTGTAGGTTCTTAACCAAAATATTAATGGGAACCAGGTGGTACATAGAACGGTGGTACTTTTATCCATCCACGTTTGCGCATTAAATGTTTTAATCTACTCGCGTAAGCAAATTTTTCTGTTTGAAACTGAATAAACAATAAACCGACATCCGTACGAATCGATTCCGAAGCAGCACCAGCAGCACGCATAATTAAACTAATGATTTTTAAAGATAATTCGTTGGCAATCACATCATCCGTTAATTTAACACCAAGTGGAACACTGTTAGGGTCTGATAATGGCAAGTCTTCAGGGGCGGGAGGTAACGTAATACCTTCCTTTAACATGAAATCATATAGTCGTTCCCTTTGACTGGTCCCTAGTTTCATATCTTCTTCAAGGATGGCTTTTAGTTCTTCATCGGTTGTAGTATTTATACCTGATTGAACAGACACTTTGGCTAATTCAAGTCCAGCTAAGTAAATCCAGCATGCCATCACTTCTCCAACATGAAGAGGTTGTTCTTCATCTTGTACGGTCACAGATTTCAATGCATCCATGACAGTCTCTAATATATTTACCAATTGACTTCCTCCTGTCTGGTTGTAAACTATATTTAGTTTTTGAACGAAAAGATTTTTTATTCAGCGATTCCGGTCACTTCATACTTATTCAGAAACCCCAAACAAAAAAAGCGTTCCTGCTTATTACAGAAACGCCCCCCATCGTGATTGCAACAGCTGACCACTCCACAGGTGGTATGAGTATCGATCGAAATGACAATTATAAATGGAATCCGAGTGTGATCAGATCCATCCAATCAACTCCGGCCGTTATTGCTTCAAAATTGCATAAAACAAAAGAATTATCAAAGTTAACACGCCGCATGTACCTACCTATTCATTTCGAAGACTTAAAAACCATCCAATCCACATTAGAAATGGAAGTAGAAGATACAAAACAGGCGCTTATTAACATTATCAATCATTATTCCAGTACCGGCTGGACAACAAAAGGTCATACCGGTGAGGATGTTCCCATCTATGCCTATAGAGTCAATAGACACCTGTTTAGTGGAAGAATGGAAATAGTGATATCGCGAGGATTTTGTTTGAGATGATCGATTGAGATTGACATGGGGACGGTTCTGGTGGCTTTTGAGCCACCAGAACCGTCCCCATGTTTTTTTCCAGTTTGTATAGTTCTTGATAATATAAGGAAATTTAACTATATACATGAATTTAAAGGAGGGGGCTGTGGTGATTCGAATTAGAAGGGGACCTTTAAGGAAAACAACGAAGGCGCAAAAGGCACCCCAACAGGCATCACAGGACATCCCGTTAACCCAAAAGCTTGAAGAAAATATTCAATTCTTCACCTCTCTTTACCAAGAAAGTTCAGATGTGATTTTTCGTTCTTTTGTTGTTGGTGAGAAAGACGCCGCCATTATTTATTTAGATGGTTTAAGTGATACTCAAAAGCTGGATGAACAAGTCCTTGAAACATTAATAGATAAAAATGAGTTTGATGAAAATGACTTCCTTCTTTCTGTAAAAAACAGATTACCGATTTCCAATATAAAAAAGATTTCTACGTTCTCCGCATGTATCGACGCCATTAGTAACGGTAACCCGATTTTGCTTTTTGATGGGTATGAAGAGGCATTCTCTTTGGGTTTAGTGAAATATGAAAAGCGCTCGATCGAAGAGCCTCAGGCGGAGACCGCCATTCGAGGACCTAGAGAAGGTTTTACTGAATCAATAGGTGTCAATATCTCTTTATTGCGTCGGATTATTAAAGACCCTGCATTGAAGATGAAGACCATTCATGTCGGTAGGTATACGAAAACCAAGGTTGTGATTTCTTATATTGAGGGATTGGCAGACAAAACTTTAATTGAGGAAATCGAGAACCGCCTTCAAACCATAAATATTGATGGGGTATTAGAAAGTGGATATATTGAGCAATTCATTGAAGATGATCCGTATTCTCCCTTTCCACAAGTATTGTATACGGAACGACCGGACGTCGTTTCCGCTAACTTGCTAGAGGGCAGGGCGATTTTAATGATTGAGGGTACACCCTTTTCCTTGATTGCACCGGTGAGTTTTTTTAGCTTATTTCAATCACAAGAGGACTATTATGAGCGGTTTTGGATAGGGACTTTTATTCGGTCTCTTCGTTTTCTTTTCTTAGCAGTATCCTTATTCCTCCCTTCTGTATATGTGGCAATTACAACGTTTCATCAGGAAATGGTTCCACCAGATCTGCTAATCAGTATTGCTTCCGCTAGAGAGGGAATCCCTTTTCCTGCTATTGTGGAAGCAATACTAATGGAAATTGCCTTTGAAGCATTAAGGGAAGCAGGAATACGTCTTCCTAAACAGGTGGGGTCAGCTGTCAGTATTGTCGGAGCGCTTGTCATTGGTCAGGCAGCGGTTCAAGCAGGAATTGTGGGTGCACCCATGATTATTGTAGTGAGTATTACAGGGATTGCTTCCTTTATGGTTCCCCGCTATTCGTTGGGTCTTGCTATCCGATTGCTAAGGTTTCCCATCATTATTTTAGGAGGCACATTAGGATTAATCGGCGTGATGCTAGCGTTAATTATACTCATTATCCATTTATCCTCACTAAAATCTTTTGGGCTCCCTTATTTGAGTCCAATCGCTACTGTACAAAAATATTCGTTAAAGGATACGCTCATTCGATCTCCACTATGGAAGATGAATCATCGTCCTCATTTGACAGGAGGATACAATGCTGAAAGACAAGGACCAAATTTAAAGCCTGGAAGTAATAAAGGCAGTGAATAAGACGAGCTTGGTGGTGAATCTAGACATGCTGGAAAAAGGGAAAATCTCAAACATACAATTGGAGTTTATGATGGTTCCAACTATTGTTGCTACAGGTATACTATCCGTACCATCGATTGCTGGGAAATTTGCTCAGCATGATTTGTGGATGACGCCCATAATAGGCTCTATCATCGGTTTTATCACGGTATTCATTGTATGGAAGCTCCATCAATTGTTTCCAAAATTGACACCTATTGAATATAGTGAAAAAATCCTTGGACAAGCACTCGGCAGGTTTTTTAGTCTTTTTCTTGTCTTCTTTTATCTTTATAACACTGGGGCCGTGGTCAGACAATATGTTAATTTCATTTCTGGTAATGTGATGTTTGAAACTCCCTCGGTTGTATTTACCATCGGCATCATTTTTGTTAGCGCACTAGCGGTCCGTGGCGGGATAGAAGTGATTGCTAGATCTGCTGTAATTTGCACCACAATCTACATGAGTACGTCTTTATCTCTCCTTCTATTAATTAAGGACATTGATATTGGTTTTATGCTGCCAATTCTAGAGAATGGATTGCTTCCCGTAATAAAAGGGGGGGTGGTACATGGTGCATGGTTCAGTGAATTTTTTCTTCTGTCCTTTATTTTTCCTTTTATCAATAATCCAAAAAAGGGGCTAAAGTCGGGGATGAAAGCAGCTCTTTACGTGATGCTTATTTTCACCTATGTTAATTTTTTTGTCCTTACCATATTGGGAGTTTCATCCGTAAATCAATTTTACCCTGTTTACTCCATTGTCCGTGGGATTACGGTAATGGGATTTTTCGAGAACTTTGAAATCATCATTACTGCTTCCTGGGTTTTGGGGAATTTTGTTAAAATCTCTGTTTTTTTATATGTAGCGAGTTTGGGTTTAGCGCAGGTGTTTAGGCTCTCTTCTTACCGAATTGTCGTGTTTCCCTTAAGTCTTCTTTTGGTCTTAATTAGTTATTGGGACATCCCTAATATTGTGGTGCTTGTAGACACCTTAACAAGAATTCAGCCTTTCTACTCCATCCTTGTTCAGACTTTACTGCCATTATTTTTACTCATCATTGCCCTAGCACGCAGGAAAAGGAGTGGGAGCGCTTGAAGATTACCCTTACCTTCATCATGTGCTTATGTTTATTGACTCTTTCTGGCTGCTCAGATCGAGTAGAATTGCAAGATCTAGCCATTATTACAGCCGCAGCGATAGACCGATTAGAGGATGGTAAAACAAGAATCTCCGTCCAGATATTTATCCCTCGTTCCATTACAAGTGGACAAGCGGGGGAGAACCCTAGAGAAGGGTCTACCTTTGTTCGTGAAGGAATAGGAGATAATCTTGCAAATGCCGTTTCATTGTTACAAATCAATGTTCCGAGAAAACTGTTTTGGGGCCAATGTAAAATATATATATTTGGAAAAAAACAGGCTAAAAGCAGAATAAGAGATGAAATAGATTATTTGGCCCGCCAGCCAAGTCCAAGGGAGGCTTCCTTTTTATATGTAAGTGAAGGTGAAGCAAAGGAACTTTTGACGTTAGTTCCACCATTAGAAAGACATTCAGGTGAAGCGCTGAAAAAATTAACACAAAGAGAGAGTGGAATGATCACTACATTAAGAGATGTCGATATGGGCTTAATGGGGGAGAGTCAAAGTGTGTCTTTGCCCCATATAAAAAAATTAATTTCACGTGATAAAGCAAGGAAGTCACATGAAACGATCCCTGTCGTTGATGGGACGGCTATTTTTAAAAAAGATCAAATGGTCGGATTATTAAATCTAAAAGAAACTCGTGGCTTATTGTGGTTAAAGGATGAGGTAGAAGGAAGCACAATATCCATTAAGCCTAAGGGTGAAGACGGAACCATTACAATGACACCCGCGTTAGGGGAAATGAAAGTTAGACCCAAATCAAAGATGGTCGCTGGATTATGAATTTAACGATTGCAATTGAAGGAGATATCGTCCAAAACGAAACTCATTTGAATCTAATGAATGTGGATGTCATGAAGAAAATTAAGAAAGATTACGAAGCTGCCCTAAAGGAAAGGGTAACGCAAACCATTGAAAAGCTCCAACAAGAATACAAAGCAGATGTCATTGATTTCGGGAGGAGATTTCATCAAAAATACCCAAAGGAATGGTGGAAAGTAAGGACCAAATGGGATGAAAAATTCCCAGAGGTAGAGGTCAACATTAAGGTTAACGCTAAGGTAAGAAGACCTGGTTATGTTGGTCCGCCCGCAGCACTTCCAAGAGATGAGGTGAAGGATTAATGCAATGGAATTGGGAAACAGTTCTTTGGGTGCAAGTCCTTGTTTGGTTAATTGTCCTTTTCGAGCGGAAGCAGCTAAAAAATGCCTTTAAGGCTGATAGAATAACATTTATTGCTATCCTGTTTTTGTCGACCTTGGCGTCCTTTATTAACCTAGAAAACTTACAAGGACCTATCACTTTTCTCGAATACATTTTTGGTCCGTTAGGGAGAATGATGGAATAACATTCATGGCCGACTTGCTATATGTGACATGGGGGACGGTTCTTGTGGCTTTTTTGAGCCACAAGAACCGTCCCCTTGGCATTTTTTTTTAATACTAAGAAAATCTTAAGATTTACATATAGCGTTTGTTAAGATTTCATGGGTATTATGAATCTAGAAGAGAAAAAGGGACAATTGGAGAGTGGAAATTCATGAACATATTGGTTTGTGATGATGATAAAGCCATTGTGGATGCGATTGGAATTTACTTAGAGAATGAAGGCTATCAAGTATTCAAAGCCTTTGACGGAATCGAGGCCATCGAAATCATCGGTGAGAAGGATATTCAGCTCATTATCATGGATATTATGATGCCTCGGATGGATGGAATCAGAGCTACGATGAAGATTCGAGAGGATAATAAAATTCCATTGATCATGCTTTCGGCCAAATCGGAGGATTACGACAAAATCTTAGGATTAAATATCGGAGCGGATGACTACATAACGAAGCCTTTTAATCCACTAGAGCTAATCGCCAGGGTTAAATCTCAGTTGAGACGGTATACGACATTTGGAGGCGCTGAAACAAAGACCAATTTGTATCAAACAGGGGGGCTCGTCATCGATGATGAAACGAAAACCATTACGGTTGATGGGGAGACCGTTCACCTTACACCGGTGCAATATAAGATTTTAAAGCTATTGGCTGCAAACGCCGGAAGAGTTTTTTCGATAGAGGAGATTTATGAAAAGGTATGGAATGAAACGGCCTTTAGCCCGGAGAATACGGTATCTGTTCATATTAGAAAAATTCGAGAGAAAATAGAAATCAATCCGAAAGAGCCAAAATATTTGAAGGTGGTGTGGGGAGTTGGATATAAAGTTGAAAAAATATAGCCACTTATTGATAACAAAGATCATTGTTTTTATGATTATGATTCTTTGTTTTACGGGTGTCATCAAAGCATTTGTTGAGGTAGAAGTAGTTAATGATGGTAATTTTGGTATTGTCTTTGAAGACGATTACCTTTCTAGCAGGACATTTGTCCAGGAAGGTGAAAATATTGTCGGCGACTTAACAAGACTGCTTGGGGAATTTAAGAATGAAGAGCATATTATTAATGGCGGGACCATCAGTGAGGCAGAGTTAAGAAGTGAAGAAGAAATCCTATTTGAAGATTATCAATTTGTTTCCAAAAGTTACAATCCTAATTTAAGTGTAGAGGAAAACTATAAAAAGTTTCAAGAAGAATATGCAGATAAAATCGATCAGGAAAGAAATAAGCTGATTAAGAATGATTTAAGAGATTTTCATTTAACGCTTCAAAATCTAGAAGAGGTCCAGGGACCACTGTATTATGCTAGTGATGGCTCAAACGTTTATACGAACACCTCGAAGACAGAAAAAGAACAGTTCAAAACCTATCCTTCTTATATGATATTTGAGGATTATAAAAGAGAGATTTATCCAAAGGAATTAGAAGAGAATCAATATGTAGATCGGAATACTGAAAGAGTTGATGTGTTGGACCCAGAAAGCAATGTTGTTTATGTTGCTTTTACGGAGAAGTTTCTAAACTCTAAGATAAAAGAATGGAAAGAGAATAAAGAACTTGTCTCAAAGAGCTTTTACCTTTTACTCGTATGCTTTGCAGGGTTTATGATTTCATTTGTATATCTTGTCCTTGTTATAGGAAGAAAGTCATTTAAGGATAAAGAGCTGCACTTACATGCAGGGGATAAACTATATAATGATATGAATATAGTCATTTTTATTAGCTTATTATCACTTTGGGTTATCTTGATAGAAGACTTATTTGAAAATGTCGATAAAGTGATTGTTCCGGTCACCCTCCCAATCGCCATTCTAGGATTTCTACTAATTCTATCGCTTGTAAAGCAACTCAAAAATAGAACGCTTTTTACAAATACATTAATTTATACAATCATCCATAAAGTGGTTCAGTTTATAGGAGAGGTATATAGGAGCGGAAATGTTGCGGTAAAGACTGTCTTACTCGTCATCGGATATCCACTATTGGTGGCGGCAACGTTTTTCATGTTTCCGGTCACCCTGGGAATTGCAGCTTGGTTTGCTTTTAAGCGGGTTAAGAGGTTTACGGCGATCCAGGAAGGGGTGGAGCGAATAAAGGATGGCGATATTCTGCATACCATCCATGTAGAGGGAAAGGGAGAGTTTGCAAAACTTGCTTCCAATATCAACAGCATCACGGATGGCCTGAAAGCGGCGGTGAACAGTGAACTCAAAAGCGAGCGCTTAAAAACCGAGCTCATCACCAACGTGTCTCATGACATTCGAACACCACTTACTTCGATTATTACCTATGTCGATCTTTTGAAAAAAGAAAAGGATCCATCAAAGGTAGAACAATATATCGAGGTGCTGGACCAAAAATCGAAGAGGCTAAAGGTTTTAACAGATGATTTATTTGATGCAGCGAAGGCTTCTAGTGGAAACATTCCGGTTCAATTTGAGCGAATTGATATCATTTCATTAATCTCCCAAGGGCTAGGGGAAGTGAGCGATAAAATTGAAGATTTGGGTTTAGAATTTAGGTTCAAACATCCAAAGGAGAAGGTATATGTAACAGCCGATGGAAAATTACTATGGAGGTCCATCGAAAACGTATTATCGAATATATTCAAATATGCTCTCAATGGGTCAAGGGTTTACATCGATATAGAAGATGCTGGGAGCGAAATCCTTCTCACCTTTAAAAACATTTCAGCCTATGAGTTAAATATCTCCGCAGACGAATTAATGGAGCGTTTTAAAAGAGGAGATGAATCCAGATCTAGTACAGGAAGCGGGTTAGGGCTATCCATTGCCAAGAGCCTCATCGAAATCCAAAGAGGGCAATTTACCATTGAAGTGGATGGAGATTTGTTTAAGTCGATGATTTCTTTGCAAAAGGCGGTCCTATCACGGTCTTCTTAAAAAGCAAATTCATGATACGAAAAATGGGGGAGACACATGAATCTGTCTCCCTCCTATTATTTTGTCTTACTCTTTAACGGCTTGCCTTTCTATTGAGGATTTAAAAAAGGCGATACCTAAACAAAAATTATCGGAGAGTCGCCTTTGATAGTTGATTTCATTTATTTTATACTTCGGCCCATGGCTGGCGAACTGTCCTTACCATTTCTCGAGAACGGATGGCCTTTTCCATCATAAGACCAAGATATTGATCTTGTGATGCCTCAGGAAGGCTATAAAAGCTTGGACCACCAGCGATATATTCTTTCATTTTTTTTAAGCATGAAGCGATGGCGATTTCATCATCATAGAGCCTTGCGGGAGTAAAAGGATTCCGATAAAGCCATCGTTCTCCTGCCATGATTCCATCCAGATAGTACCCTTCTTGATTTTCCTCTTCACCTCTGTTAATCCGCTTTAAATCTAAGTAAATAGGTGTTGAATAGTCTGCCAATACTGTCAAACGGTTATCGAATATTTCCCCCCTGTCTCCACGAACGGACAAATGATTGGAACGAATCCATGAACGATGCTGGTCCTTTGTAAAATCATATATTCCCAGCTTTTGATCAAATTCCAGCCAAACCAAGTCTCGCTCAGCTATAATGATCTTTTCTTCCCTTGGCGATCCGCTGCGATCCGGGCCAGCCACTATTGGCGCTTCAAATCTCATTCCCATAATGCTTGCATCCTCATAGCCAATTCCGAGCATTTTCCTCATCAAGCTTACGCCATGATAAAAATGGGAAATCGAAACCGTTGCTTGTGAGACATTTCCTAAACTTCCTGATTGAATAATGGAAAGTCTCGCTTGCTGTACGGGATGTAAATGATACTGTTCTGCGACTTGTACTTTAGCCCCTCTGCAAGTGAGGTTCTCATGCATGGTTACTAATTCCTCTACTGATTGAGCTGGAGGAGTTTCAGCTAATACAGGGATACCAAGCTCTCCCAATTGAAGCAAATAGACAGGTATAGCTGATCCAAAAACGGATACGACCACAAAGTCCGGGTTTTCATTTTCCAAGAGTTGAGCCACATTTCGGTAAGTTGTAACATTCCACTTTTTTTCTAAAAGGTTTCCCTTATCTTCGTCCCTGACCACCATTCCGCATACACGGAATTGCTCAGGAAGAGCCTGAGCTATTCTTAGATAATATTGAGCCCGAAAACTAGCACCGCCAATAATACTGAATGAAATCATCGATCATTTCCTCCAACCTTTTTTTGTAAGCCAAACAGGTATTACTTGAAAGTTGAAAACGCTTCACATATACTTAGTTTATATAATGAACAAACAAAGTTCAATACAATAATCCTTTTAGGATTATTGTATTGTTCTATCAATTAGTAGATGGAGGGTTGAAAATGAAGAAAAAGGTAGTTATAACAGGTGGAAGTGGTCTACTTGGCCGAGAGGTCATCAAAGAATTTTTGGAACATGGTTATGAAGTCGTTAATGCAGATATGAAGTATCCAAAGGAAGCACTATGTAGAACAGTCATAACAGACTTAACAAATCTTGGTGAAGTGTATGGGGTATTAGCAGGTGCTGATGCTGTTATCCATCTTGCAGCGATTCCGGTTGCCTATTCCCATCCAAACGAAGTGACCTTTCAAAATAATGTCATGTCCACTTATAACATTTTAGAAGCGGCGGGGAATTTAGGAATTAAAAAAGCGGTAATCTCTTCAAGTGAGTCGTCGTATGGTATTTGTTTTTCAAAGCAAAATTTAAAACCACAATATGTACCAATAGATGAGGATCACCCGCAATTGCCGGAAGAAAGCTATGGTTTATCTAAGATTGTCAATGAGAAAACTGCTGATATGATCCACCGCAGAACGGGAATGCAGGTAGTCTCATTCAGGTTAGGAAATGTCATTGCCCCTGAAATGTATCAGAATTTCCCTGGATTCATCCATAATCCTGAGCATCGAAAAACGATTTTGTGGAGTTATATTGATACACGGGATGCGGCGACTGCTTATCGATTGGCCGTCGAAACTGACGGACTTGGCTCTGTTGCCCTAAATATCGGGGCGGACGAAACAAGTATGGATATTGAGAGCAAACAACTAATGGAAATATGCTATCCGGATGTTAAAGATTTTAGAAAAGAACTATCAGGCTTTGAGCCGCTGTTAAACAATGAGAAGGCTAAGAAACTTCTAAATTGGAAGCCTATTTATAAATGGAGAAATTACGTAAATCTATAAAATTATTAAAAGGAGACAAACAATGTTGAGTAGTCTACAAAGTACAACCACATTACACAACGGTGTAAATATGCCGTGGCTGGGCTTAGGTGTCTTTAAGGTCGAAGACGGACAGGAAGTAGTGAATTCAGTAAAGGCTGCTCTTGAAGTTGGTTACAGAAGCATTGATACTGCCGCCATTTACGGAAATGAAGAAGGAGTCGGCAAAGCGATTGCTGAATCTGGTGTACCTAGAGAAGAACTATTTATTACCACAAAAGTCTGGAACGCTAATCATGGCTATGAAGCTGCTCTTGCTGCTTTTGATGTAAGTATGGAGAAACTAGGGTTAGACTATTTAGATCTGTATTTAATTCACTGGCCTCTTCCTTCTCAAGGAAAACTTGTAGAAACATGGAAAGCGCTTGAGAAGCTTTATAAAGATGGACGTGTTCGTGCTATAGGTGTAAGTAATTTTAAAATTCATCACCTTGAAGAGATAATCGCAAACTGTGAAATAATACCGATGGTAAATCAGGTAGAATATCATCCACGATTTAATCAAAGGGAAGTGCATGATTTTTGTAAAAAGCACGGCATCCAGCTTGAAGCCTGGTCTCCATTAATGCAAGGCGGCCTGCTGGAAGAACCCACTTTGGTTGAAATTGCAAAAAAATACAATAAATCCACGGCCCAGGTCATTATCCGCTGGGATATACAAACGGGAGTAGTGACGATTCCAAAATCAGTAAAGGCTCACCGAATTGCAGAAAATGCAGATGTCTTTGATTTTGAACTTTCACAAGAGGATATGGATAAAATTAATGAGCTCAATCAGGACCAACGTATGTTTGCTGATCCTGATGATTTTAATAGATTATGACAGAGTGACAGGGGGACGGTTCTGGTGGCTTTTTGAGCCATCAGAACCGTCCCCCTGGTTTCCCTGGTTTGTTTTTGGTTTATGCAATCGAACATGCCTGCAATGTATGGCTAGGAAGAGTTTTATTCATCTTTTCTTGAATAAATTGAGCCGCCTTTAGTATTAGATCAGATTGTATATTTGTTTGGATCTCCATTCCATTGAGCATATAAAGCAAATCATCTGTTGCTAAATTTCCAGATGCGCCTGGAGCGTAAGGACAACCGCCAAGTCCTCCTAGTGAACTATCAAATTTTGTTATCCCCATTTCAAGTGATGCCAGAACATTTGCCATGGCTGTTCCTCTTGTATCATGAAAATGCATGGCCAATTTATCTGCGGGAAACCGTCTTAATAAGGTATCCAACACCATTTGAACTTGTAAAGGGGTGGCAACGCCTATTGTATCGCCAAGAGACAATTCTCTAACTCCCATTTCAAATAGTGTTTCAGATATTCTTATCACATTTTCAATGCTTACCTGCCCCTCATACGGACAGCCAAAGACTGTTGATACATACCCTCGAACGGACTTCCCGGCAGCAATTGATTCTTTTGCCACCTCTTGTAAAATAGGAAATGTTTGTTCAATCGATTTATTAATGTTCTTTTGATTATGTGTTTCTGAAGCAGACATAAATATAGATGCTTCATCAATATTCGCTTCCAATGCCCGTTCTAGCCCTCTATGGTTCGGAACAAGTGCAGCATATGTAACTCCAGGAACACGCTCAATATTCTTAACGACTTCCTCCGCATCTTTTAATGCAGGAATCCACTTTGGATTTACGAAGGAAGTGACTTCGATATATATTAATCCAGTATGAGACAACTGATTAATCCATTTGATTTTATCCTCAGTTGATACAAATTCTTTCTCATTTTGGAGCCCGTCACGCGGGCCCACCTCAATAATCTCAACTATTTCTGGGTAGTTTTTATCAAGAATAGAGTTAAGCAATTTATCTCCCCCTATATTACAGACCAAACAAAGTCATCATAATCCACGTAGACCCGTAAAATACCATGAATTGAACTCCAGATCCTATTCCTAGAATACGATTTAATAGTCCCCCTACTGTTGCCATCGTAAAGGTCAGAACAATCCCAACTAATCCAGCTTCATAGAATGCAAGTAAACATGCTAATCCTATAAACATACCAATGATTGCTTCCTGGCTAATCTTGTTCATTACAAAGATCGTCGCCTTACGGGCATAATTCATTGAAAAAGGGTAAGCAATAAGTGCTGCTACAACTAAACCGATAGCTCCATATAATAAAAACTCCGAAGGACTTAAAAATGAATGAAGGTTATTAACCGGATCACTCGAAAATACTGGCGGTGCATTAAATAATGGCGAAGCTGGTCCAAGAGCAACAGGACTTAATGGAAGTCCAAAAGCCACTAATGGAATAAGTGCTTCTGCTATATACGTTGATTCCGTTACACCATTCATAACACTCAAACTAGAGGTGGACTTTTTATAAGCCCCTTTTGTACGTGCTGCTGTGATTTCTCCCATTAAAGACGTCATCCCAACTGGACTGAAGACAAAAGTTAATGAAGAGAGAAATGTAGCCCCTGATGTAAATGCTGTTTGTCTGCGTGTTAAAATGCGGAAAGGATTTGGAAAATATCCAGACCAAGCTTTTGTCTCTGGCGCTAAATGATATTCTTTCGGTTTAGGTTTCTCTAAGGTGTGTCGTGAACTAGACGATAAAGCAATAAGAAGGTCTGAAAACATCGGCCCAATCGCTATACCTAAAAAGAAACTAATGGATAAATGCTTTTCGAGAATACTGAAACTAAATGTATCGAGTCCCTTTATAAAAAAGGCGAGTGGAATAATCATCAAGACGCTAACCCATTTACCTTTTGAGAAGAACGCAATAATAACGGCAGCAATTGTAAAAATTAATCCCGTATAGGTTTTGAAAAATTCCCCGAATTGACCAAGAAATTGTCCTAAAAGAATTGCCGTTGGAAGAGCAATAAAAGCTCCAATTACCCCTCCAGATATCATTTTTCTTAATGCAATATGCGGCATTCCAAGTCTTTTCAAGACGGAGGCGTGCTCCATTAATGGGACAGCCATTGTGTCACCAGGAATACCCATTAAGGCTGTTGGAACAGCATGTGTTAAATGCTTAGCCAACACCGCTGCAAGGAAAAAGGCAAGGACTGCTGCTGGAGGAGCACCGAGTAGAATCACTATTAATGTAAATGGAACCATTATTGCCGTTTCATCCGTACCGGAAATTAATCCGATTAATGCGAAGAGTACTGCACCAATAATAGCTGCTATGATGGCAATCATTAATGTAGTCATTTATCTGTACCCTCCGCTGCTTTTTTAAATTTGCCTAGTATACCAAGTTCCTCCATCTCTTGTTTGGTAACCGGATCATTCATAATAAGTTCATACTCTTCACGAGGATCTATTTGTAGATCTCTAAATATTTCTTTCATATCTTCTTCACTTGCTTCTTCCTCTGTCAAAATCCTGTTGGGTTTAAATAAGGTTGCACAAAGGATAAGACAGATTACACTTCCTCCAATACCAAGCAATAAAGAATAAGAATTCACCATCTTTTCTTGTGCTAGTGCTGGGAATATCTTTTGACCCAAAAGGTAACCGCCTAAAGCAAAAGTGATATTTAGTATAACAGTCACAATTAGCTGGAAAGGGAGAACTGTATCTCCCAATATTTCTAGATAACTCTTTTGTTTTCTAGCATTCTCTTGTAAATGCGATTCAATGTTATTATCTTTTCTTACAGCATTAAGAGCCACTGACAACTCCCCTTTGTAATTGTTTGGTTAATTCTAAAATGCGGTCATATCGGAAATCCTTTTCTTTTACAGCCTGGCTAACAACCTGATCAATTTCGTCACCAGCAGCCCCAGCCATTACTGCTAAATTACGTGCATGCAAAGTCATATGTCCTCGTTGAATTCCTTCTGTTGCAAGAGCACGTAAACCTGCAAGATTTTGAGCTAGTCCAGTAGCCGCAATACAGCCTGCTAACTCTTCAGCAGTATTAATATTTAAAACTTTCAGGCCGACACGAGCAACCGGATGTGTCTTTGTGGCACCTCCAATAATTCCAACAGCCATAGGGAGTTCAATAGATCCTACTAAATCTCCATCTTCATTAATTTCATATTTTGTCAATGAACGATATCGTCCAGTTGTTGTTGCATAAGCATGAGCTCCAGCTTCAACAGCTCTTGTATCGTTACCAGTAGCTAAAACAACAGCTGAAATACCATTCATAATCCCCTTGTTATGAGTGGCAGCACGATAAGGATCTGTATCAGCAAACTCGTATGCGTTTACAATATCACGAACTACGTCTTTACCACCTAATGCTTCAGCAGAGAAAACTGCACGTGCTCTTGCTAATCTACGATCTGCAAGATTAGAAATAATACGTAAAATAACGCGCCCGGAAGTAATAGTTTCAACCATCGGTGCAATTGCTTCAGCCATTGTATTAACAGCATTCGCGCCCATTGCATCTTTTGTATCAACAAACAAGTTGAGTATTAACATCGTTTGAGTAGCAGTTTCTATCACATTCACTTCAATATCTTTAGCGCCCCCGCCAAAAGAAACTAAAGTTGGATCTTGTGCATTACATTTTTCTAGAATCTCAGACTTTTTTTCATAGATTCTTATTTTTGCAGCATGTGGATCTTTAACATCGACTACTTGAATCTGGCCTCTCATAATTGACCCGCTTAAAGAAGTAAAGAATCCGCCTTTGTTGTAAGCAATTCTAGCTGCATTACTGGCAGCCGCTACTACAGAAGGCTCTTCAGTTGCCATCGGAATAAACGTATCTTTTCCGTTTATTTTAAAGTTTGTTGCAATTCCTACTGGTATAGGAATGATACCTACAACGTTTTCAATCATCGCATCAGCAGTGCTCATAGGGAATGCCGTCGCACCATATAAAATATCCTTTTCCTCATTACTTAAGTTACATTGCTCTGCAATAATACTAAGTCTTTCTTCAACAGGTAAACGATAAAAACCAGAAATACGACTATTCAATTTACATTCCTCCTATTAAACTATGTAAAATTAAATTCAACAAAGTTGAATACAAGGAAATCTTACAATAATTTCTCAAGAATGTAAATAATAATTATTTTCAGAATAATAAATAGCTATAAATAGGATTTTCCCTCCTTTTATAGCTAGCATAACTAAATTGAACTTGGCTCAATAAAGATGGATAACACCTTGGCTTCTTTCCTATCTACAGGCAGGAAAACATGTGGGACTGTTCCATTAAAATAGGCACTGTCACCTTCTTCTAAAAGATAGTTTTCTCCATCATACGAGAGATAAATGGATCCAGATAGAACTAAGATAAACTCATCTTCTAAATGAGTGTATGGACCTTCTTCCGATGAATCTGGGAGAACGGTTGCGATGATAGGTTCAATTTTACTAAGTTGAGGACGATTTGCGAGCGTCTCATATAAATATCCCATTTCTTTATTGCCCACTTTTGATGTACGGCTTTTGCTAGGAGATATAATTAGGTTTTCCTCTTTATCTTCCCCGAGTACCCATGATAACGATACTTCTAATTCTTTCGTTATTTTGGATAGAGTTGCGATTGCTGAAGCTGTTTGTCCATGTTCAATTTTTGAAATTAAACTCTTTGTTAATCCACATTTATCTGCCAATTCTTGTTGAGTAAATTTCTTTTTCAATCTTGCCTCTTTTATACGTTTTCCAATGTGTCCTATATTACTAATTATGAACATCCCCTTTATTTAAAGTGTTATTAATCTCATTCAACAATGTTTAATATCATTCAACATTTTAACATAATTTTAAAAAATTTGACATGGGGGACGGTTCTGGTGGCTTTTTGAGCCATCAGAACCGTCCCCTTGGTTTTCCTTGGTTTTCCTTGGTTTTCCTTTGGTTTTCAAGTTTAAGAATTTCTTAAGGATTCTATCAATCTTTTCTTAGGTTTTTGTTTGTATAGTGAGAGTAGAAAAGTTGCTGCAGGAACTGGTGAGGAGGGTAAGAATGATGGAAAGAAAGGTTTATATTCTTTTAACAAATACAGGTTCCTTTTTAACAAAGTTGATTAAGCTCTATACGAAAAAACCATATAATCATGCCTCGATAGCATTTGATTACGAGTTGTCAGAGGTATATAGTTTCGGGAGAAAAACAGCCAGAAATCCTTTTATTGGGGGTTTTGTGAAAGAAGATGTTCTAACAGGTTTATTTACACATGCAGACTGTGCTATTTATTCCTTTACCGTAACTGAAGATCAATTGCAAAAGATGTATCAGTATATAGAAGCAATCGAAGCTCAAAAGAAACAGTATCGTTATAATTTTTTAGGATTATTCGGTGTTATGTTTAATACCCCAATAGATAGAAAAAAAGCTTTTTTCTGTTCTCAATTTGTTGCATCGTTACTAAAAGACTGTGACACCCTTCATTTTGACAAGCCCCTCTCTCTAATCGCACCCTATGACTTGCAGCAGGTCCCCAACTTTCAATTCGAGTATGAAGGAAAGCTAAGGGATTATCCTTTTAAAAATAAAGGTGCCAGGCACCATCCAGATACGGCATTTAGACTTTTCCAGTGGGGAAATTTGTTAGGCAGATAAACAAAGGAAAAATGCAGGTAAAATGAAATCTGTGCAGGTAAGTGAATAAAGTTCGCAAGTAAGGAACATATTTTGGCAGGTAGAGAAATTTTTGACAAAAAGTAAGAAACTACGATTAATTTTGAACAATAATTTTCCCCCCTAACTTCCAAAGACCTAAAGGTTTTATAGTATATTATTTCCAATTCTGGTAGAATAGGTATATTGTAGATTTGGGACAAAGGTCATGTTAGAGGGGGAAAATTAAAGTGTCTAATTTTTTTATGTTGTTGATGTTTTTATTTATTATTGTGATCATCTTAGGTCTAATTAAACCTTCCTTGGTTAAAATGGAGTCAGGGAAAAGTGTAGTAATTAGAGGAGTTTTCGTATTTATCATTCCTTTCATTCTGTTGGGGTGTACAGCACCTGAACAAACTGATGAGGTGTCTGAACAAAAAACTGAACAATCAACGGACGATAAAAAGGAGGAAGCTGCACGTTTAGAAGCAGAGAAAAAGGATAAAGAGGAGAAAGAAAAGGCTGAGGCGGAAGCGCAAAAAGCAAAGGAACTAGAAGAACAAAAGAAAATTGAAGAACAAAAGGCTAGGGAATTAGAGGAACAAAAGAAAAAAGAAGAGGAGCTGGCAAAGCAGCAAGCCGCAGCTGAAGAAGAAAAAAGAAAAGCTGAAGCAGCAGCAGCCTTGAAAGCACAGGAGGAAGCTGCAGCTCAGGCAGCCACCGCTAATACAGAAGCAAACAATACCACAGTGGTAAGTTTTCAAAACTGTACGGAATTGAGAAAGGTCCATCCCAATGGCGTTCCTTCAACACACCCAGCGTATGAACCTAAACATGATAGAGATAAAGATAATTTTGCGTGTGAACGATAGAAATATGAAAGGATAGTTGGCCGGCCATTATGTCAACTATCCTTTTTTATGCCAAAAGTTATTTCTTTCATAACCCGTACGGTTAAAGATTTAATCATTCAGCATTTAAAATGGGACATCGCTTCTGGTTGTTTTTCCACCCATCCACGCTTCGTCAAAGCTAGCAGCCCTGTCCTTCAGTTATAATAGGTCCAAAACAAAAATGGAAAAAAGTACGGCTTAACCCATCTTGGATTAAGCCGTACTTTTTTAATTTCTAATACACAACCACTGGCTGATGAACACTAAGATTATCGTAGACAGCTTTCATGACGTTAGGCGTTACGTTTACACATCCGCCGGATCCACCTGTTAGATAAGCGGTACTGCTCCAGTTTGTCCGCCAGCCGGCATCGTGGAAGCCTTGGCCGCTGTTTGTGAAGGGTGCCCAATAACTTACTGGAACGGAATAATCGGCTTTGCCGACGGCACTGCCCTTCAGTGTATAAGGTGTTCGTTTGAATAAGATATACCACACTCCTGGTGATGTATCTTCCCCGGTGCTGCGCTTGCCGGTAACGACATTTGTTGTCAGGACTAATTTTCCGTCTTTGTAGAGCCAAATACGCTGTTCGGCAATTGAAACTTCTGCATAAGTATCCCCAATGCCGTTGTTTGCTGTGGTTTCATAGCCATAGCCCTCACCACTCCAGCCATTTCCCTGAATATTGGAAGCGGAAAGAGTTGTTTCTCCATTTTCAAATGCTGCTTGAATCTGGGCTGCTTCTTTCTCCACATCCAGCGCCCAGCCATATCCTTGCCCTTTCACAGAAATAATCGAACCGGAATGGGTCTTGAAGCTGAAATCTTTACCCAGTGTGGACTGGGCTTCATTAATTTCGGTGATTTTACTGTTAATCGTGCTTGGGGCGATTGAAACCTTTAAATCCTCAGAAATCGTTGCGTTTTTGATGAGTTCGCTGCCGCTTAAACTATGAACTTTATCCTGTACTTTATACTCAACCGTATGTTGAAGGAGTGTCTGCAGTTTTTGCTTTTCATTTTTTACCTTCCCACTGTCTTCGTTGAGTGCAAGCAAATAGGTAGGTTTTAGACGAATTTCACTACGATATCCCTGCTTTTCGTATTCTTTCATGATACTAGCGACATCATATTGTGTCCCGTCAACACTTTTCGAGACAACGATATCTCCTTCTACCAATGACACATGTGCATCAACAGGAGCTGTTAAACTCTGATTCATGCTGGTGAGTTTTTGTTCTAGTTCATTTTTAAGTGTCTCGCTTCGGTATTGGTCCTGCTGGCCAGACACTAAGGTATACTCTTTTTCTTTAAAAGTGGGAAAGAATGACCATTGGTCTTTTAAATGTTGTTTTATTCCGGGCAGGTCATCATTTGTGAATCCCATCTTCGTATCTTTTCCATCTACAATTAGTTGCTCACCCAGGTAAATATCATTTTTTAAAAGTGATATTTGTAATTTTTTTAAAGCCTTGCCAGCACTCATGCCGCCGACCTCGACCCCATTTATCTTTATGTTAGCGTTAAAGTGTGTGGCTTGATAAAAGCTGACGGCGGCAAGAATAAGTGCAATGGTACTTACCGTGATTATCTTCCAATTTTTAAACCATTTCTGTGTATAAAGATCTGCATCAATGGTTTGTTGTGCGGTGCTGCCCATACAAATTACCCCCAAATCCTACGACATTCTTATTAATATAGGTTATTACTACCACATTCTACCAAAAATCTGCGAGGAAGTTTGTCGATATTTGTAGGTTGTCGAGGTTTTATTTGTAAACCAAAACCCTCTTTGGACCTATTTAACCAAAACAATCAATATCGGTAATACAAAAAAGGACAATAGGGTTGTCCAAAGTATCGTTTTGGTTAACACCTTTGGTGAGGCATCGAATTTTTCAGCTAGAATGCCGGCGTTGATCGCAACGGGCATACAGGATAATACTAATAGCGTAGAGAACATAATGCCTTCAATGTTTAATAGAGTTAAGCACAATAAAGCAATGAGTGGTGCGATCAATAATCTCATACTCATGCCTGTCCAGAAGGTAACGCGTGTATTCCTAGTAATACTTTCTGTTTTCACATTGGCCATTTGTGCGCCTAAAATCGCTAGTACAATGGGCGGGTAAGAGTCTGCAATCATGGAAATGCCGGTGGAGAGACCGCCTGGCAGTGTTAAATCAAACGTGCGTAACACGATGGCTAGCAATACCGCATAAATAGCAGGCAGGGCAAACACCGATTTCATCGCATTTTTTACTGTAAAGTGAGAGCGTGCTGCAAAGAAGATTCCTAATGTATGCATCATGATCATCTGCATAACGATGTAGATGGCTGCCTTTTCAAGCCCCAGCTGACCAAAAGCAAGCAAGGTTAGTGGGATTCCATAGTTGACCGAATTGGTAAAGGAGGAAATTAAGGTTAACCCAGCTATATCATTGGCTGGCAGTTTGAACAATTTCCCTAAAAGGTTGGCTGCAACCGCTAGTAAGATCAAATTTAACAGGGAATAGGCAACAGTCAAATATACATCCTCTCGTGATAACCGCGCCTCCATTAAGGTATCAAAAATCAAGAACGGCGTTATGTAATATAAGACAAAGTTTAAAAGCGGCTTGATTTCCAGCTTCCCAAACCGGCTTAGCAAGACTCCTGCTATCACAGGCAAAGCAAGCGGGACAATCACATCAAAAAGTGTGGCGAAAATTTCTCCTAACATATAAAACTTCCTCTCTAAATATCAAACTACCATCACCCGAAAGGGAAAGACAAAATGGACATGCCTTCGGATTGATATTTATTATATATTAATCGATTTTTCTTTCCACACCTTCACGCCTATTTTATGAAATAGTTTAGATCAACTCAGGCGGTTGATGTATTTAATAATACTGAAAAACTGCAAAATTAGAATTTTTGAAGGTTAATAGCAGTGGAAGGCAAAGCCCCTTTCATCCTATTGGAAAGGGGCTTTTTTAGTATAAATCAAAAGTATTGGTACTGTGGGAACAAACGCAGAAATTGCCGTCTGTGATAGTGATTATCTGTCCATCGCTTCTGGTTGTTTTTCCATCCAACCATGTTTCACCATAATATTGAAAGAAATTGCTCCTGCCTCCATCGCATGGGTAAATACTTTACTATAGGTTACGATTAGATCCGACCTTAAGCTGGAACCTAAGGATGCACCATAATATGTAAGGGCTGCATTTACTAAAAAACCCGCGTGAAACATGATCAATTTGTCAGAAAATGGACTTACTGTTGAATCTGTGATCTCGTCATCCCATTTCGCAGGTATTGGTAAACGATCCTGTTGCAAGATAGCGTCAAAGCTTTCGGCATCTCTCCCAGCTAATTTAACGTTTTTCAACATAAAATTACGAACATCTTCACGTACCGCCACCTGACTAAAAGCCAAACTTAACGACGTGATAAATCCAGTTTTCGTCGAATTAAAGAAAAGAGTGCTGATTTCGGAACTATTTAGTGGTCTTTTGTCTCCGATTAAATTGGAAATGAATCCTGGAGATTCCATAAACTTTGCCCCATGAGGTGATGGTATGGAGGGGACACTTGTATATTTTGGCTGGTTTTTAGACAATTCTACAATTTTTTGGAACAGCTCCTTAGATGATGCCGTACAGTCAAAGAAGTAATTTTGAATGTCTTGTCGCTCCGTGTTTGAAATAGCTAAGCTATAAGCTGTTAGCCCATGTATGGTCATAATATACGAGTAAAAAAGTAGAAATTGGTCAGAAAACAGACGTGGGGCATTCACATTCACATCATTATCTGTAAATCCGATAGGGATTTGGAAATTAGCACTTTTTAGGAAATCGGTAATTTTTGAAATATGGCTCTCAGCTAACTGCAAGGCGTATTCTAAAATGGGTTTTATCTCTTTGTTCTCAACAATCGTAAGAAAATATTTGTAAACACATATTGCCATACTATCACCCATATACTGCAGCCAAAGGGCCGAAACTTCTGCAGCAGTTAAGGTGGTTGCCTTGGTTTTATTAAATAATCCCAAAGGAAATACCTCCAATTTTTTCATTTGTTATTCTGAGATTATTTTATGGTAATGGCAATGAAGTATACAGAAAATCAAGAGAAACTTTTGAGCTTATTATTTGGCAGTATTAACTCGGAATAAAATTTATTGGCGGGTTGAATAGTAATGAAGTAAAAGACAAAAGGAGGAATTGCTAGTATGTCATTAAAAACTATGCGATTATATAATATTCTTATAGTCATATTAGCGTTGTCGACATTACCTTTTCTTGGAAGGCGTAATATCAAGAGGTATTTTCCTGCAGCCATCCTTGTTCTAATCATACACTCCATTGAAGCTATATTTGGAAAACAACGTAAATGGTGGGTTTTCTATAGAAATTCCCATTCCTATCTTTCAGGGGAATTCCCTTTTCATATCGGACCATTTTTAGTTGGTGCAATGTGGATTTTAAAATGGACATATGGGGATTTTAAACGTTTTATCACTTTAAACGCAATTGTAGGTGCTATATTTGCTTTTCCTATTATGAAGGTATTTAAAAAACTAAAAATAGTGGCATTATTTCGTATAAATCATTTTCAATTTTTTCTACATATCTTTTATAAAGCAATTTTTCTATATGGGTTCCAATTCTATTTCGAAAATAGAAGAAAATAATGAATACGGCGAGATAAAAAAACCTGTCTGTGTACGACTTTCGACAATGCTTGCAGGTAGCTCATATATAATGATAGTCCCTGATACTAAAGGGTTTATCCCAAAACTAATCAAGTGTTTGATTAGTTTTTTTCGTAATAAATCCACGGTAGTGCCATGGTATACGGAGGATTACAATCGCAGACAGTTTTATACATTGAAAATGGAATACGATTTGCTTTCCCGACTTAGAAATGGTCGTTTCTAAATACACTCCATCTTTTGTTGCGCAAATTACAAATATACCTGAGAGTAAACTCATTCAATGTGCTGAATGGATCGGCACATCCCCAACATATTAAGGAAATGGCGGAGTTTTTATGAAAAATATTTTTGTATTAGGCATTGTATGCAGAAGGAAAGCCATCTGAAGCCTGACAATAAAAATATGGATTATAAAAATTTTCAAAAAACTAAAAATTAGTTTCTCAAAAATGTAAACAAAAGTTGATATTAAATTTATCTTCGATTAGTAAGATCATATTCGAAAGAGACTAAAGGAGGTTTACATTTTTGAGAAAACTGTTATTTCCAATTACAGATTGGGTTTCAACAAAACGAGGGATGTGGATTACGATTATCGCTTGGCTAGTCCTGATGGTCGGATTAAGTGCGGGACCAAGGCTTGGTGACTATAAAGTAACGAATTTTCAATCGCTCCCAGATGAAGCACAATCTTTATTAGCTGAAAAGAAGACAGAAGAGATATTTCCAAATGAGCAAGGGACACCAGGAATCCTTGTATTCCATAATGAAAATGGCAACATCAGTACCGATGAGGTCACACAAATACTAAATGGAATAGTAGAAGAAGATATTAAAGGAATTGAGAATATCCTTGATATAAGCGCACTTCCACCTCAAGCGTTAACGGGCTTTATTTCCGAGGATGGTTCAACGATGATTGTTCCGATGGAATTAGAGCAGGGGCTTGGTAATAGCCAATTTGCCGATATCAATGATAAGGCTTCTGAGATAGGCAATAAGATCGCAGATGGATTTGAAAATATTTCCTTTTATATCACTGGTCCGGCTGGAATTGCTGGGGACACACTCAAGCTTTTTGAACAAGCGGACTTTGTGTTATTACTTGCTACAATCGTTATTATTTTAGTATTACTTATTGTGATTTACCGCTCACCGTTACTTGCGTTCATCCCTCTGCTTGCAACAGTTATTGTCTATCAGGTTGTGAATCAAAGTGTTGCATTACTAGGGGCGGGCGGGTTAGAAATCAATAACTCAACAACCTCCATTATGAGTATTTTACTTTTTGCTGCAGTGATTGATTATTCACTATTTGTATTCTCCCGTTACCGTGAGGAGCTTAACAAGGTTGAAAGCAAATATGAAGCAATGAAACTTGCAATGCGTGCAACTGGGGAACCTGTATTTTTTGCTGGAGGCACGGTGTTAGCAGCGATGTTGGTCTTATTCTTCGCTAATTTCCGTGATTATCAAAACTTTGCTCCAATTTTCGGTCTTGCCATGTTCTTCATCATGTTAGCGTCGATCACATTGGTGCCTGCTTTATTTACGCTATTTGGTCGCAGAGCATTTTGGCCGAAAGTTCCAAAGTACGGCCAAGAAAAAGAAGTAAAACACGGAATTTGGGGACCTATTGCGAAGTTTGTGGTGAATAAACCAGGTATATCCGGAGGGATTGTTGGTATTTTTCTTGTCATTACTGCTTTAAATGTGTTTAATCTTGATTTTGAATTTGATACTGTCAAAAAGTTTCCTGAGGATTTACCGTCTCGAGTTGGATATGAAATTGTAGAGACAAGATATGACAAAGGGGAACTAGCACCTACAACATTGTTAATCGAAAGTGATGAAGCTTTAGTAGAAGAAGACGTAACTGCTATTACCGGAAAACTACAAGAATATAAAGAAATTACATCTGTACGATTGACTGCACAATCTGAGGACTCTAAGGCTATAAAGCTTAGTGTTGTGTTAGCAATGAATCCATATTCTACGGAAGCTATGGATATGATACAAGATTTACGTGAAGAATCACCAAAACTATTAAAGGACGCTTCTATATCCGGCGATGCATACTTTAGCGGAGTAACTGCAAAGCTAGTAGATGAACGAGATGTGAATACGAAGGATATTTTTACTATTGTGGCACTTGAAACATTACTAATCCTAATTCTCTTATTCGCCCTGACTCGTTCCATTAAAATGCCTATTTATATGATGGTGACCATTTTACTTTCCTATGTATCTGCTATGGGTCTTGGCATTTTTCTAGTTGATATCTTGTTTGGTTATGAAGCATTAAGTACTCGTGTACCTGTCTACGCTTTCATCTTCTTAGTGGCGTTAGGGATTGATTATAATATTATCCTTGCCTCTAGATTCATAGAAGAGCGGAAGACGCACCGAGTTAAAGGTGCTCTCGAAATTGCAATCCGGAATACCGGTGGTGTCATTTCATCGGCGGGTATCATTCTAGCGGCAACTTTTGCAGCGTTGACTACGATGCCAATTGCTGACCTTTTCGTATTTGGTTTTATGGTTGCAATTGGAATCTTAATTGATACTTTCCTAGTTCGGGGAATGCTTCTACCAGCTTTAATCCTACTATTTGAAAAAGACAAGCAAGTCTCCCATAATGGACAGTAAAAAAGGATACAAAGGACTTCCTATCCTTTGTATCCTCCTTTTAGGAGGTTCCTATAATGAAGATGAAGATTCTTGTTGTAGATGATGATGTATATATTCAACAGCTTGTATCTATCCACTTAAGTCGAGAAGGCTATCAAGTATATAGAGCGAATCATGCTGAAGAAGCCTTGAATCTGTTGGAAGAAAAAACTGTTGATTTAGCAATTGTCGATGTCATGATGCCAGGAATGGATGGGTATGAATTGACAAAGACATTATCAACTGACTACGATCTCCCCGTTATCCTGCTGACTGCCAAAGGGCAGATTGATGACAAAGAACAAGGCTTCTTAGCTGGTTCAGAGGACTATATCGTGAAGCCATTTGAGGTAAAGGAACTTCTATTTCGTGTTGCCGTAGTGTTAAGGCGCGTCGAACGTGCCATGGAAACGGTCATAAAGGTAGGAAATCTTACCATCGATCGGAAAAACTTTGAATTAATGATCAATCAAGAAACAGTTCTTCCACCACTAAAGGAATTTGAATTATTAAGTTTATTAGCTTCACGCGCAAATAAGATTACACCTAGAGCCTTTTTAGTCGAACAAGTATGGGGAGTTGATTATGAAGGCGGAGAACAAACTCTTAATACTCATATAAACCGAATCAGAGATCGTTTAAAAAAATATGATGCATCGGTGGAAATTCAAACGGTTCGAGGGATTGGCTATAAGCTTGAGGTAACCAAATGAGAACTTTATATCAAAAGTTCATTGTTGCAACGCTATTGATTTTAATAATAAGTGTCACGATTGGGATGATATTAGCCAATTTTATTTACATGTCTTCTACCAAGCAGAAGATGGATCAGCAAAATGTAGAGATCGCCCAAACCATTACATTAAACCTTGAGAATATGCATTCTGATCATTCTTCCTTAGAGCCTTTCTTAGAATCGATTGGTAATCTTGGGTATCAAATATATGTGGTAAACGAATCCGGGGAAGAGGCTTATTTTGGCAAGCCTTTTACAAAGACAGAACTTCCTATTGAAGCCAAGAAGGTAGTCTTGGAAAAAGAGATTTACCACGGTATGAGCCACTTTTCCAATAAGTTTTTAATGATGGGACATTTCTCAAATGATGTTAAGAATACGGTAGGTGTGCCATTCACCATGAGTGGGGAGCAATATGGTTTATTCCTACGTCCCAATAATAAACTGCTCTTTTCTGATATTCATATGATTTTAGCATGGTTTTTTGTAGCAGTTACAGTTGTTAGCATTAGTGGGGTAATCCTGTTTGCAAAGCATCTCATCAACCCGATTACAAGGTTAACAGAAGCGACTAGAGAGATTACTCGTGAGAATTTTCTTTATCCGTTAAAGATTGATCGTAATGATGAGCTTGGCCAATTAGCAGAAAGCTTTAACAACATGCAGAGGCAGTTGCAACATAATGATGAAGCTCGAAAATCCTTTATCAATAATGTGTCACATGACTTTCAATCTCCACTAATGAATATTCGGGGGTATGCTGAGCTTCTACTGTCACAAAACGTAAATGAACACGAATTAAACGAGTACCTGCAGGTTATTGATCATGAATCAAAGCGACTTTCCAATCTAACTAAGCAGTTATTGGTATTAACCTCACTTGATCAGAAAGCGTATCCGATGATGATATCAGAGGTGCAATTGGATGAACAGATAAAACAAACCATCCGCAGGTATCAATGGCGACTACAGGAAAAGGAAATTGAAGTTTCTTATAAACTGTCACCTATTCGGATGAAGGTTGATGTCGAACTGATAAGCAACGTCTGGGACAACTTGATAACGAATGCGATAAAGTATAATGCTCATGGAGGGAATATTTGGATAAGTTTATCTAAAAGTGAAGCCTTCATCACGATCATTGTGAAAGATTCCGGAATCGGGATGTCTAAGAAAGACGTGACCCAAATTTTCGAACGTTTTTACCGTGTAGATTCATCTAGAAAAAGTGACGGTACAGGGCTAGGCTTATCGATTGTTAAACAGATTATTGACCTGCATGGGGGAG
Source organism: Neobacillus sp. plas4 (assembly GCF_057221695.1). Lineage (NCBI taxonomy): Bacteria > Bacillati > Bacillota > Bacilli > Caryophanales > Bacillaceae > Neobacillus > Neobacillus sp. plas4. The sequence continues at coordinate 5,516,728 of NZ_CM170152.1, read as the reverse complement.
AAATAAAGGTTGATAGTGAGGTTGGCGTGGGAACAACCTTCACAATCATACTTCCAAATAAAGAAAGAAAATTGGAGGAATAAATAGATGGAACAAACTTGGAGTTTAAGGCTCATTCGTTTTTCAGCGATATTCGGAATAATCGGTACTTTTATTGGTTCTCAAATGTCAGGAAGTATGGATTATTCATTGAGACCCATTCATGCTCATATTCTATTAGTAGGATGGCTTTCGGTATTCGCTTGGGGAATTTTTTATAAGGTGTATAAGATTAAATACAAAAGACTTGTAGCAATTCACAGTATCCTTGGAATGCTGGGTGCTGCAGGTTTGACCGTAGGAATGTGGATGTACAATCTAAATCCATTCAATCTTAATGAAACCTTTGTCATGGTGTTCTTTATCGTGGGTGGAAGCTTACTTTTACTAGCTTTCTTATTATTCGTGCTTATCACCTTTCTAGTTGATAAACAGGAAAATTAAAATTTAATTGGTATTCCAAAAGCAATCGACTTAAAAATGCCGTGAAGGCTGACAAATCACCATTCCTGCAATCCTAACCTTGCCTGCTTTGATGTATTTGTCAAATTAATAAAACCTATAAGGCCCTTTACTCTTCTTCAATAGATTTTTGGTCCTTAAGAGGGAATTCTTGAGTAAGGAATAACATTTGACCAAGCATAAAAATCAGGGAACTTCAAATGAAGTTCCCTGATTTTTTAATTTTGATGGAAATGAAATTGACATATAAAATAGCTCACGAAAACGCTGGTTTTTCAGCGGCTTCAGACGGTTCTAGTGGTCAAAAGTTTACTAAAAATAAACCATGAGAACCGTCCCTTTGGCACCTTTGGCACCCCACTAAAGGATTTATCGCCTAACTAATCAAGTGTTTGATTAGTTTTTTTCTTGTATAAAACTGTCTTAGATTGTAACAAATTGGTGAAGGAGAATTAGGGTAGAATACTAGAAACACTCCATTGCATGTCCAGAGTTAGGCAGGTATAATGGTTTTTATATGAAATTTTTGAATATTTTATTATTTGATGATTCTGACGAAAGAAGGAATCAGTCTCTATTTATGTATATCTACTGTGTAGATACATGGGGTCTCTTCATAAAACTATTATTTCTACAACAAGGGGTGCTAAAAGGATGAATCAATTTACGTTAGGTAGTTTAATAAGAAAGAATGCAGTCCAATATCCTCAAAATGAAGTATTTGTTTCTGAGAATCATCGATATACCTATCAAGAAGCAAATCAAGAGGTAAATCGGATTGTCAACTGGCTGGAAGCGAAGGGAATTCAACATGGTGACCGTGTGGCGATTCTATCGGAAAATAAAGTTTCTTACGGCCTATTTATTTTTGCCATTGCGAAAATGGGTGCTATTTTTGTACCTATTAATATTCGATTAAACAACAGTGAGATTGATTATATATTGAAAGATTGCTCCCCTAAATTAATGTTAACTAGTGAATTGTTGTACGGGAATGCACAAACCAGTGCCAATAACTGTAATGTTCCACTCTATCTTGATACAACTATATTGGAGGAAAGCGGGAATTTCCCTTCACGAGAACCTGACTGTAAAGTGATGACTTCCGATATTTTTACCATCAAGTATACGAGCGGAACCACTGGGTTTCCTAAAGGATGTATCGCGACTCATCAAAATTGGCTGTGGAATGATAATAATATTAACGCTTTTATTAAAAATGGACCGGAAGACAGCTATATTGCGTTACTTCCACTTTTCCATGTAGCAGGGTTTGGGGCATTCCTTACTCATATCCATTATGGTGGAAAAGTAGTTTTCCCATCTGCGAAATTTGATGCCGAAGAAGCCTATCAACTGATTGAAAGAGAAAAGGTCTCTACTATGTTTATCCTCGAACCTCTATTAAGTAGATTCCTATATTCGGATTTTTATGATGTGAAAAAGGTTGAATCACTTAAGAATCTGTTGTCAATGGCTGGGGTTGTTTCTTCTAAAATTGTTACGGATATCAATAACAAGCTTCGTTGCACCTATTTTGGTATTTACGGTTCCACTGAAGCAAGCAGTATTGTAACCGCGATTCACTATAAGGAAGATATGGAAAACTTTAAATCATATGGTTATTTACTGCCAAACTTTGACGGAAAAATCGATAACATCAGCAATGACCCCGATGAGGAAATTGGTGAGCTTTTACTTCGCGGCCCTTCCATGATTCAAGGTTATTGGAATAAAGAAGAGGCAACAAAAGAGTTGTTGGACGGAGGCTGGATTCATACCGGCGACGTATTCCGAAGATCGGCAGATGGAACGCTTGAGATGGTCGACCGGAAAAGGTACTTAATAAAGACAGGCGGAGAAAACGTTTATCCAAATGAAGTAGAAGCGGTTTTGAGGGAGCATCCGCAAATTGGAGATGTCGCCGTCATTGGAATTCCTGATCCAACCTGGGGTGAGGCCATCAAAGCATTTGTTGTATTGGCTCCTGATTCTACTGCTGTTGATGGTGAACAGATTACCAAATGGTGCCGAGACAAGTTAACAGGTTTTAAAATACCAAAGTATTATGAAATGATTAATGAAATTCCAAGAAACCACTCTGGAAAAATATTGAAGCATGAATTACAGGCCATCGGATAGGCTATTTCGTAACGATTGTTGTTAAAATCCTAAAGCCGATTTTAACGTGGCAATAGTTATTTTGTGCCTTTGAATTTAGTATGCAAGCTCTTTTCTTATAAAATTTATCTGTTTTTTTTCGAAAACACAGGACAATTATTAATTTTTGTTATAAAAAGCAACAAAGTTTAAGAAAAGAGCCATAGGGTAAAAGGAGAGAAAAATGGAGAAATCACTAGAATACATCCTTTATGAAAAAAAGAATAACATAGCCATTATTACATTGAACCGACCGGAAGTTTTAAATGCAATCAACCTCCAATTATTTTCTGAATTGGAGCATGTTGTAGACGTGATTGAAAATGACCCAGAGATCAGAGCCGTGATCTTAACAGGTGCGGGAGATAAAGCGTTTGTTGCAGGCGGGGATATCGCCATGATGAAAGAAATGACACTTATGGAAGGTGAAAAGTTTGTTTATGCCGGCCAAGCCTTTTTAAACAGATTGGAAAACAGCCGTAAAATTGTCATTGCTGCCTTAAATGGATTTACCTTAGGCGGCGGGTTGGAAATCGCATTAGCTTGTGATCTTCGTATTGCAGCAGAGCATGTCCAGTTGGGTTTACCGGAAGTAACGGTAGGTGTTTATCCTGGCTGGGGAGGTACGCAGCGATTGGCCCGGCTTGTTGGGGTAGGGATTGCCAAACAGTTAGTTTTTACCGGTGACAGGATTCCTGCGAGTGAGGCCAAACAATTAGGTATCGTCAATAAGGTTGTACCAAAGGATCAGTTAATGGAAGAAAGTTTGGCTTTAGCAGAACGGATTCTAAAAAATAGCCCGATCGCCGTTATGCAAGCAAAAAAAGCACTCAATCACGGAGTAGATCTTGCTCTGGAGAAGGCTTTAACATTGGAAGCCGAGGCATGGCTGGTTAACTTCGCCACAGAGGACCGCGTCGAAGGATTACGTGCCTTTTTAGATAGAGAAAAACCGAATTATAAGGGTAGATAACCGAATGCGCCAAAAGCTAACGGAAACGGGAAAATGATATCCCTTTTCGTTAGCTTTTTTTATGACCGAGGGTGACCAAGGGGACGGTTCTGGTGGTTTTTTGCCAAGCTGTCGTGAAAATAGTATGAATTACAACTAAAATATAATTTCAATAAATATAATTTATATTTAAAACTTTATTTTTATATTATATAATCAAACTATCAATCTACAAGCTGTTTTTGGAGGACATTTACATGTATGTTTTAGGTATTGATGGCGGAGGAACGAAGACAGTCGGTGTTATTGCTGATGAGTTTGGAAAAATTGCTGCTCAGCAAACAGTTGGCGCGACCAATCAAAACGGCGTTGACCGTAAACAGGTAGAATCGGAATTACGAAACTTAGTTACTTCTTTAAGGCTCCAAAATGAAAGCGCATTCTCAAATCTATCTGTAGTGTTTGCTGGAATGAGCGGCGTTGATCGTCCTGATGCGAGAAGCTTTATGGAAAAGAGTATTTCAAAGTTGGTGCCTACTGGTACAAAGGTTGTTGTGGATATTGACGGAGTGAATGCCTTGTATTCCGGAACCTACGGGGCACCGGGAATCGTCCAAATTGCAGGCACTGGCTCCATCACTTTCGGTATTAATTCGAAGGGTGATAGAGGCCGTGCAGGCGGGTGGGGCTATTTAATCGATGATGAGGGCAGCGGGTATGACCTTGGTAAGGAAGCATTACATGCAATTTTTAAAGAATATGATGGGCGAGGCAAAAAAACGATCCTAACGGAAAGTATCTTAAAGCATTTCAATGTTAGTCTGCCACCAGAGTTAATCCACACCATTTATCAGGTTGGAAAGGCACGTGAAGTCATTTCACCATTGAGCAGGTATGTTGCAGAAGCAGCAGACCAACAGGATGAAGTTGCGAAAGAAATCATCCATCGCGCTGGGAGAAAGATTGGGAATTCGATAGGCAGTTTAGCGCAGCAGTTATTTCAGTCTGATGAAACCGTTCCAGTTGTATTGGTTGGCGGGGTATTTAACCGTTCAGACTTATTTATACCTGCGATTGAATCGGTGTTGAAAGATCAAAAAGTACATACAAACTTAGTAAAACCGAAGCTTCCACCAGTCGGCGGTGCGGTAATTAAGGCCATTCGATGTGGTAATGTATCCATTCAGGAAGGCTTTGAAGCTGCATTTATTTTTGGCTCTGTTAAGTTAGGGTGTTGATTTGCCCTCCAGTAACCAGGCCAAGTAAAATAAGCGGAGATTTTCCAGTTAAATGAAAAATGGAGCCAATTTTGACTTAAATAAGCGGAGATTTTCCGGTTAAGCATAGAAAAAACCTCCATTTTCATGTTTTTTAAATAAATAGTCGGAATTTCTCCGTCTATTTACGCTATTTTTATTGGTAAATTCGAATTAAGCGGAATTTCTCCGCCTATTTAGATTCCGAAAATGGATTAACACTGCCATATTTTAAAATGTGAAATATTAGTGCGAAAATATTTATAAAATTTTGAATTTTTATTTCAAAAATGAATACATAGTCGTATAATAGTAGATGGAAGTAAAAAACAGATTAGTAAAAAACTCGAAGATGTAATGGGGGATACCAATATGAAATTTATCGGCTGGGATCATCAAAGGCTTAAAGAACTAGTCGCACTTTGGAATTCAGAAATTGGTATGAGGTTCCCACTGAGAGAAGAGCTTTTTATTCAGAATAGCTTTGATGATGCAAATGTATTACGTTCTGGGTCGTTTATTGCGATAAATGATGAAGATCAAGTCATTGGTTTTGTCGTATCTAAATGCTGGCAGGAAAATTTAGACGTTCAAATGAATCACGATATCGGCTGGATTCAGGTGCTTTTAGTGAAGTCGAGCTATCGTTGCAGGGGAATTGGAAGCGCTCTATTAGGAAAAGCGGAGCAGGCATTAAAAGAAAGAAACATAAAAACAGTACATATTGGGCGAGATCCTTGGCACTACTTCCCAGGAATTCCGAAGAACTTTGAGAAGTCAAAAACATGGTTTGAGAAGCGAAATTATGTAGGTGGTTACATCGAGTATGATTTAATCCGTCACGATCAAAACCGGCCAAATTGTTTTAATCCATCTAGATATGATGTTCAATTTACTCTACTTAAAAAAGAAGAAAAACACGAGTTCCTTTCGTTCTTACAGCGTTGCTTCCCAGGAAGATGGGAATATGAAGCCATTCACTATTTTCAAAGAGGCGGCACTGGGAGAGAGTTTGTCATCGCAAAGAAAAACGGGAACATCATTGGGTTTTGCCGAATAAACGACCACAATTCTCCGTATATTGCACAAAATGTATACTGGGCACCGTTGGTGAATGAGGCGTTAGGTGGAATAGGTCCATTGGGAATTGATCTCAATGAACGAAAAAATGGATATGGGCTTGCCATTGTTGAGGCCGGTATTTCTTTTTTACGGGAACGAAATATACATAGTATTGTTATCGATTGGACTGGGCTCGTTAATTTTTACGGAAAACTAGATTTTGTGATTTGGAAGGAATACCAGCAGATGAGTAAGGATTTAAGTAAGGAACTCAAAAGATAAATAGTAAATTTGGAAAGGCGTGTCCAAATGAAAGTGAATATATCAAACCTAACAACAGAGCAGCGCAACCACAAATCAATCCATAGCGATCAACTGTCAACGAGTGAAATCGTTGCCTTAATGAATGAAGAAGATCGAAGCGTGGCAGATGCGGTTCAAAAGGTTCTTCCAGAGATTGAATTGGCAATAGAAGCAATCTATCAATCTTTAAAAAATAATGGGCGTTTATTTTACATCGGTGCGGGTACGAGCGGTAGAATCGGGATTGTCGATGCTTCAGAATGTCCGCCAACATTTTGTACACCTCCAGAATTAGTGCAAGCAGTTATGGCTGGTGGAGAAACAGCGATGTTCAGAGCTGTTGAAGGTGCAGAAGACAGTCTTGAATTTGGGGAGAAGGATTTAGCACAAAGAGGACTGACTCAATCCGATGTTGTCGTCGGAATTGCCGCAAGCGGCAGAACTCCATATGTCATTGGTGCATTGAACTATGCAAAAGAGGTTGGAGCAGTAACGATAGCTGTATCCTGTAATCCAAATTCAGAGATTGGTAAAATCGCGAATCATAATATTGAAGCGGTTGTTGGACCAGAGTTTTTATCAGGATCTACTCGATTAAAATCCGCTACGGCTCAGAAAATGATTTTAAACATGTTTACGACAACCACCATGATTAAACTTGGCAAGGTTTATGGGAATTTAATGGTGGATTTGAATGCAAGTAATGCGAAGTTAATTGAACGAGCGAGAAATATCGTCAGTACGATTACGGGTGTTTCTTATGAAGAATCAGCCAGGGTTCTAAATGAAACGGATCAAAAAGTGAAACCTGCAATCGTGATGATCCTTGCGAATGTTTCTTATGAAGAAGCGAATGAGGCCATCAAAGAAGCGAATGGATTTACGCGAACAGCCATTGAACTAGCAAAGGAAAGGAAGCTCTAGATGATGAAACAGGAAGTTCTTGATTTTCTACATAATGAAATTCAATTGAATCATATTCCTGGAGCTGTAATCTATGTTTCCTATCAAGGAAAGTGTGTAGTAGAAGAAGCGATTGGGAACCGGATTGTTTTTCCTAGCAAAGAGCCTATGGCTATCAATACAGTCTTTGATATAGCTTCTTTAACCAAGCTAGTTGCCACACTTCCTGCGATTCTTACACTGGTTGAAAAAGGCACCCTGCATCTCGATGACCCAGTTTCCTTCTTTTTACCGGAGTTTGGGCGATATGGAAAATCAACGATTACGATAAAACAGTTATTAACGCATACATCAGGACTGCCTGCTCATCGAGAATATTTTTTGGAGAATTTAACGACTGAACAAATCTTGAAGCGAATCTATGACGAGCAATTGGTTGCACCCATTGGTGAAAAGGTTATTTATAGTGATTTGGGATATATAACCCTCTACAAATTAATTGAAAGTGTCACAAATGAGTGTTTTCAAGATTATGTCAAAAGAGAACTATTTGACAAGCTTGAAATGACGGAAACGACATTTAACCCGACATTTGAAAGAAGTCGTTATGCAGCAACGGAATATAGTGAAAAGCTAAATGATTACAAACATGGAATCGTGCATGACGACAACACCGAAAGCATGGGAGGAATTAGCGGACACGCCGGGTTGTTCTCGACTGTTCGTGACCTTACTAATTTCACTAGGATGATTGAAAATGAGGGTATGTTTAAAAAAGAACAAGTGCTGTCTAAGGCATCGATTGAAGTGAGCAGAAAAAACTTTACAGCTTTTAGTAACGAATACCGCGGACTCGGATGGATATTGAAAAGTCCAACTTTTTCAAGCTGTGGAGATCTTTTTTCAGCGTCATCCTATGGTCACACAGGATTTACAGGCACAAGCATATGGTTTGATCCTGAAATAAAGCTTCATGTCATTTTACTTACAAATCGAGTGCATTTTGGAAGAAAAGATCCTATCCTTCGTCTTCGACCAAGATTGCACAACATCATTCGGTCATATTTTTAAGCGAGGCTGCTTTTCGTAACGATTGTTGTCAAAACCTTGGCTCTGTTTAATTAGGCTGTTGATTTGTGCTCCAGTAAACAGCGAAAGTAAAATAAGCGGAGACTTTCCGGTTAAATGCAAAATGGAGCCTGTTACCTGGTAAATAAGCGGAGGTTTTCCGGTTATGTAGAGCAAGATCGTCCAATTTCACGTATTTCGATTCAATAGCCGGAATTTCTCCGTTTAAATAAGCTATTTTAATCAGGAAAAATTAAATAAGTGGAATTTTTCCGTCTATTTAATTTCCAAAAAATGAATTAAATCAACAATACATTTAACACACAGCCAAGATCCTAAAGACGATTTTAACGTGGTGATAGAGCCTTACGTGAGGGGGAAATATTTTGTCTCAGAAATTTCATTTAATGGTGGTTGGCGCACATTGCGGGGACGCTGAGATCCAAGCAGGTGCAATCGCCCATAAGTATGCCAAAGCAGGGCATGAGGTGACGTTCCTGCATTTGACTGCAGGTGAAAAAGGGACACCAGCAGGTTTAACGGTCGAAGAGTATCGTGAACAAAAAATTAGGGAAGCGGAAAAAGCTGCAGCTGTATTAGGTGCAAAGAGTATCACGCTTGATTATAAAGACGCAGAATTAAGTGATGACGATGCTACCATCTCACATGTTGCAACCATATTCAGAAAGCTTAAGCCTACTGTTGTCATCACCCATTGGGAAAACAGCATGCACCCAGACCATGCACTATGTCCAAAAATTGTTCAAGCGGCATGGCTAAAAGCGGCACTGCCTGGTTTTGATTTAGAAGGGCTGCCTCCACATTCGTTAACGAGAATGTTTCACAGTGAGAATTGGGAGGACATGGAAGGTTATCTGCCGGATATATTTGTCGATGTCACCGATGAATTTGACACCTATTTGGAAGCGCTGTCGCAGTACTGGTTTATTATGAATTCAACCTCTTTCCGTTACTATGATTACTACAAAGCACTTGGGACGATGAGAGGATGCCTCAATCGAACTACCTATGCGCAAACACTCAAATTCCCAACAGGTGCGAATGTAAGAAAAGGATCAAGCATACCTGGATTTGAGCTTTAAACAAGAAAATGGAGGTGACAAGATGAATCTTCGGAACAAGGTCGGCCAGCTTATGGTCGTAGGATTCAAGGGTAAAACTGCTTCAGAAGAAATAAAAGAATTGATAAGAGATTTCCATGTTGGCGGTATTATTCTTTTTGGACGGAATATTGGAACACCACAGGAAATTTTAGCGTTAACCTCCGAACTACAGAAAACGGCAAAAGAAGCGGGACATGAACATCCACTGCTAATCTGTATCGATCAAGAAAATGGAGTCGTACGCAGGCTGGGGGAAGGTGCAACGATTTTTCCGGGTGCCATGCTGCTAGGTGCAACGAATCTCCCTGACAATGCCTATAAAGTTGGATTAGGAACTGGGAAAGAACTAAAAGCTTTGGGGATTAATTGGAATTTAGCGCCTGTATTGGATGTCAATAATAACGCAGACAATCCCGTCATTGGAGTAAGATCATTTGGCGAGAGTGCAGAAAAGGTTTCATTGTTTGGAAAAATGGCCATGAAAGGCATGCAGGATGCAGGTGTGATTACAACCTTAAAGCATTTTCCAGGCCATGGAGACACCAATGTGGATTCACATTTAGACTTACCTGTTATTGCACACGATATGGAACGATTAGAAGAAATAGAGTTGAAGCCATTTGTAGAAAGCATTCAAGAAGGTGCGGATACCGTCATGTCAGCACATGTCTATTTCCCTGCGATTGAAGATCAACAAGGCGTGCCAGCCACATTATCTAAAAAAGTCATTACAGGACTTTTACGAAATAAGCTGCAGTTTAACGGAGTGGTGACCACTGATTGCATGGAAATGAATGCGATTGCAAACACGATTGGAACAGCGCGAGGTGGTGTAGAAGCTATCAAGGCTGGAGTGGATTTGATTATGGTCTCTCATCTTCATAACCTGCAAAAAGATACCATTGAGGCAATTGCCAGAGCTGTTGAATCAGGAGAAATTGAAGATGCTGCATTGAATGACGCCTTTGAACGAGTTACTAGATTGAAAGAAAAGTATTTAAATTGGGATGAACTTCAGTTAAAAGATGAAATTTCCGTTCCAAGTGTTGTGGGCTGTAAAGAGCACGAACATACTGCGAAGGATATATATCGACAAGGCGTAACGGTGGTGAAAAACTCTGGAATACTGCCGCTTGCAGCTGACAGCACACAGCGTGTATTGGTTGTTTACTCTGAGAACAGCTACACCATGCAAGTGGAAGATAAAAGATATTCATCCATGCTGCTAGGTAAGTCGATAAAGGAAATTGATCCCTCAGCACATGTGGTGGAATTATCAAACCCGCCGACGGAGGAAGAGATTAACACTATTTCTGAGCAAGCGAAAGAATATGAGGCAATCGTTGTCGGTACTTTAACTGCACTTCCTGGTAATTCGCAGATTACATTAGTGGAAAAATTACATGACACTGGAGTACCAGTTGTGGTTGTGGCAACGAGAAGTCCATACGATATTGCGTATTTACCAGATGTTGCTGCCTATTTATGTACCTATGAATTTTCCTATTCGGCGTTAAAAATGACAGCCGCCGCCATTTATGGTTTAGAAAAAGTATCTGGAACTTTACCTGTTACCATACCTTCATTTCAAAACAAATAAACGAGTGAGAGAGGGTGAAAAACATGGAAAATGAGAAGTTAGTCGTTGGACTAATGTCAGGCACTTCACTTGATGGAATTGACGCCGCATTAGTGTCAATTAAAGAAGAAAATGAAAAATTTGATATCAAGCTAATCTCTTTTTCAACACTAGGTTTTTCAGGTGTGATGAAGGAAAAATTACTAGAGTTATGTAATCCAGAGCGAGCTAGAATACAAGATATTTCTTCTATGAATATGCTTTTGGGAGAACTATTTGCAGATGCGACCAAAAAGGTTGTAGCTGAAGCGGGTTTAAACATGAATCAAATCGACATCATTAGTTCGCATGGTCAAACGATTTTTCATCAGCCAGAAGCTGTAGAAATCGATGATCACCCTATTACGTCAACCCTGCAAATCGGAGACATTGCTGTTATTGCCGAACGTACAGGTGTGATGACCATCGGTGACTTCAGAACAAGAGATATGGCAGCAGGCGGGCAAGGAGCTCCATTAGTACCATATGCTGATTATCTACTCTTTAAAAATCCAGCATTTGGCCGTGTGCTCGTTAACATTGGCGGAATTGCCAATATAACGGTATTACCAGCTGGATGCGACGAACAAGCTGTCCTTGCTTTTGACACAGGACCAGGAAACATGTTAATCGATGCTTTTACCGAACTTGCAACAGATGGGAAACAATCCTTTGATCAAAATGGAGACATTGCCGCGCGTGGTAAGGTGAATGAAGAATGGCTAAAAGAGCTGCTCGCTCACCCTTATTACCAGCTTGAGCCTCCAAAAAGTACAGGAAGAGAGCTATTCGGCCATGACTATGCACTGCGGTTATGGAAAGAGACCAGCCATCTTACGGTGGAAGATCGAATTGCAACCATCACGGAATTAACAGCTCAAACACTAGCAAATGGCATTACTCACTATATTGAAAAAGGCAAGATTGAAGAAGTCCTCATCAGCGGCGGAGGATGGCATAACAAAACATTACTAAAAAGCCTGCGAAATAGTCTCCCGCAACATATCACAATGGATAGTACAGAGCAGGTTGGGTTATCAGGTGATGCCAAAGAAGCCATTGTTTTTGCACTATTAGGGTATCAATGTTTTATGAAGAGAACGAACAATTTGCCAGCTGCAACAGGTGCAAAGAAACCTGTCATCATGGGGAAAATCGCCTGGTAAGAATTTAGCCTTGAAGGGGGGCGGGAGCCAAGAGGATAAAAGAATGATTGGTTGATTGAATGGAAAAAAACAAATAATTCTAATGGGGGTACTAACGTGAAAAAAAGAATTCGGTTTATTAGTCTTTTACTTGCAATCGTACTGTTCTTAGCTGCATGCAGCAGTAAAGGTAAGGATGAGAAAGCTTCAGGTGACGCGGAGGAAAAAGAATGGACAGGAACGATTACCATTTGGGATGGACCTCGCTGGCCAGACGATAAAGATAACAAATTCCACTGGATGGAAAGCAAAATTAAAGAATTCGAAGCAGAACATGAAGGTGTTAAAGTTGAATTGGTTCAAGTTCCGTGGGCAGAACTGCCTGATAAATTAGGTGTTTCCATTGCTGGACAATCATGGCCAGATATTGCACCAGTTGATATTAGCGGCAGTGCAGTAAGTATCGACCATATCGACCAAGGTGTTATCGAGCCAGTAGATGAGCTTTTCACAAAAGAAGAATTAGAAGATTTTTATCCAAATGCACTTGATGCGTATAAGTTTGAAGGGAAACTTTATGGAGTTCCTAACTCTATGACGGTTCATACGATGCTATTAAACTTAGACCTATTCAAAGAGCGTGGAGTAGAGCCGCCGAAAAATGGTGAGTGGACATGGGAAGAGTTCTTAGCAACTGCAGAAAAACTAACATTTGACCGTGATGGCGATGGAAAAACAGACGTATTTGGCTTCTCAACCTATATTTTACCAGGCTATTATGAAGCATGGCCATTCTTCTACATCAATGGCGGAAGTCCACTAAATAAAGACATGACGAAATTTGCATTTAATAGTGAAGAAGCAGTAAGTGCGATTCAACAGCTTGCTGATTTAAAACTAAAAGATAAAGTATCTCCTGAAACTTCTGGCGGACAAGACGTTGGCGGTACATTCCAAGCATGGGCAAATGCTGAACAAAGAACGGTTGCTATGCAGCCATGGGCAACATGGGCAATTGGTGCTGCACAAGGTAAATATCCAACAAACTTCATGGTAGCAAATTACCCTACTGGTGATTCAGGTAAGCCTGTAACCATCGGCGGTGTTGGCGGCTGGACAATGTTCCACCAAGAAGAAGCTGGTAAAAAGAAAGTTGTAGGCGAGTTTATTAAATACATTTCCTCAACAGAAGAGCAATATACAATGGCAACAGAATATGGTACATTCCCTGCACTTAAGAGCGCTGCAGACAAAGATCCTTATAAAGACAACCCAGAAATGGCACGTGCGCAAGAAATGTCTTCACAAACTGTTATGCTTCCACGTCACCCTGAGTGGAAAAAAATTGATGAGGCCATTCAAACAGAATTACAGCTCGTATTTAATGGTGAAAAGACAGCTAAAGATGCAATGAAAGATGCAGAGAAGAAAGTAAATGAAATACTAAAATAGCAGCATCAAGATTTGCAGACTACCATTTTTTCTTGGTAGTCTGCAAGCTTATGATAAATTGGGGGCGTTAAATTGAAACCCGTTCAACAAACTTCAAATACGATTGTAATCGAAAGAAAACCATCGATCCTTTCTCAAATAAAAAAAAATCTTCCCGCTTATTTGTTTTTATTTCCAAAGTTAGTCCTGTTTATCGCCTTTATTGCCATACCCGTAGTTTGGGCTTTTATTTTATCCTTTCAGGAATATAAAATTTTTGGAAGCGAATGGGTAGGCCTTGATAATTATGTGAAGGTCTTTCAAAGTGAAGCGTTTTTTATCGCACTAAAAAACACGTTTTTATTTACGGTTGTAACAGTACCGTTTAATGTGGTGAGCGCGCTCATCATCGCAAGTCTAATCTACCCTTTAGGAAAACTGTCACAAAGCTTTTTCCGAGCGGCATTTTATTTGCCTACAGTTACATCCATGGTAATCGTGGCCATGGTTTGGCGCTGGATGTATAACACTGATTTTGGGATTTTTAATTATGTTTTAGGCTGGTTTGGCGTGAATCCGATTAACTGGCTGGGGCAATCCTCCTCAGCACTTTGGGCGCTTATTATCATGCAATGTTTAATTCCTTTTGGAGTGGGGATTATTTTATATTTAGCTTCGATGGGATCCATTTCTGAATCTCTTTATGAAGCAGCAACCATTGATGGTGCCAATAGTATCCAAAAGTGGATTCATATCACTTTACCATTATTAAAGCCATCAACGCTGTATTTAGTTTTATTAAGTACAATCGGTTCATTCCAAGTATTTACGCAGATTATCATGATGACAGGCGGCGGACCGGGTTCCGCAACAGAAACACTTGTTCATCTTATTTATAAGACTGGTTTTAGAGATTTTGAATTTGGATTAGCTGCGGCACAATCTGTTGTTTTATTCTTTATCATTCTATTATTCTCAATCATTCAATTCCGTGTACTTAAGTACGATGAGTAGGGGGGAACTAAATGCGAAATTCAAGAAGTGTTCAGAAGCTAAATAAAACGATCATCTATGTATTACTAGGCTTTTTTTCAATCGTTTCCCTCTTGCCTCTTTATTGGGTTTTTAGTACATCGATGCAATTAAGCAGTTACCAAGATGAAGAATTAGAACGTTCCGTATCCTATGTAGATTCTAATCCTCCAAAGATGTATCCGATGGGGATTCCTGAGTATTTTGAGCACTGGGGGAAAGCGCGGGAAGCAGATAAAAATGGTGATGTGAAGGAAGAGGAGTATCACCGCGAAGTCATGGACAATATTGTGTCCGATACCTTTTCTGGTTTTACCACATTGTTTCAAAAGAATAATATTGGCCGCTGGTTCCTGAATAGTACCTATATTGCAGTGATTGTCACGATAGGGATTCTATTAATCGATTCGATGGCAGGATATGTCCTGGCGAAGAAACAATTTCCGGGTAGAAATATCATTTTCTGGTCCATCATCGCGACGATGATGATTCCGGGTCAAGTTACCCTCGTACCATTGTTTATGATGGTGAAAAATCTAGGAATCATGGATACCCATTATGCACTTATTTTTCCAGACTTAGCCATGGTATTTGGCGTATTTTTAATGAGACAGTTTATGTACTCGATTCCAGATGAATTACTCGATGCGGCGAAAATCGATGGTGCAAGTGAATGGAAAACCTATTGGAAAATCGTCCTGCCATTAGCAAAACCAGGGCTGGCAGCATTAGGAATCTTTACGTTTATGAGCGTCTGGAATTCATTCCTATGGCCGATCATCGTCCTAAATGATGCCAATCTTTATACGCTGCCAGTGGGTCTAAAATCATTACAGGATGCCAACCTCGCAAGCTTTAAATTACTCATGAGCGGTGCAGCCATCGCAGCTGTTCCGATGATCATCGTATTTATCATGTTCCAGCGTCATTTTATCAAAGGTTTGACATTGGGCGGTGTCAAAGAATAATAGCGTTACAACAACAAGAGAGATGTAATCTCTCTTTTTTTGAAGGCTGTTACGTAACGATTGTTGTTAAAATCCTAAAGCCGATTTTAACGTGGCAATAGTTATTTTGCGCCTTTGAATTTAGTTTGCAAGCTCTTTTCCTACGTTTATGCTGTTTTTCTGTGAAAGGACATTTATTAATTTTTGTTTTAAAAGCAACAAAGTTTAGGAAAAGAGCCTTTTTGAAGGGAGGGATAGAGTTGAAGCTAGGACTTGATGTGTTTTTTGAAAGGAAGATTCAAGAATTTAAAGGGAAGAGAATCGGACTTGTGACCAATATGACGGGGGTTAACCATCGGCTGGTGCCTACGATTGATCTTTTCCATGGTCATCCTGATATTCAGCTGAGTGCACTTTTCGCACCAGAGCATGGTATCCGTGGTGACGCAAAGGAAGGGGAGAAGCTGGATTCCTTTATCGATCCGTACACGAAGGTTCCGGTATATAGCCTATATGGAGCCTCGAAAAAGCCAAGTAAAGAAATGCTTGATGATGTAGATGTGATCTTTTTTGATTTACAGGATATTGGTGCACGCTATTATACGTTTATTTACACCATGGCCTATGTGATGGAAGCATGTGCGGAACATGGGAAGCATTTTGTTGTATTAGATCGGCCGAATCCTATTTCAGGGTCATTGATGGAAGGGAATTTAGTGAAAAAAGAAGTTCGTTCCTTCGTCGGACTTTATCCGCTGCCCAATCGCCATGGGATGACGGTGGGGGAAATTGCGTTACTGTATAAGCATGAATTTGGAATCCATTGCGACCTAACCGTCATTCCAATGGAGGGTTGGGAAAGAGATATGTATTACGATCAAACAGGTTTGTTTTGGGTGCCTCCATCCCCAAACACAACAGGGATGGATATGAGCATTCTGTATCCTGGAACTTGTTTAGTAGAGGGAACAAATTTGTCGGAAGGAAGAGGGACAACTAGGCCATTTGAATTCATTGGCAGTCCATATATAGATGGTTACCGCTTGGCAAAGGTGTTTAATGAAAAAAGCTTACCTGGAGTGCTAGCACGCCCGATTTCCTTTATTCCAACCTATCAAAAACATAGAGATACAGTCTGTGAAGGTGTTCAATTACATGTTGTAGATCGGCATTCCCTAAATTCTTTTAAAACAGGATTAACATTAATTGAGACCGTTGCCGAAATGTATCACAATGACTTTGAATTTTTAGAGCACAGTAACGGGAAATTCTTCTTTGACTTATTGGCCGGAACAAAGGATTTAAGAGCTCGAATTTTAACTGGCGATACCAAGACGTTTTTAGAAGAGTGTGAGGAAGAACTGCACGCTTTTTCAAAGCAGAAACAACCTTACTTACTATATAATTAAAGGAGGAATAAACTACGTGAATATTTTTCGATATTATCAATCTGGTGATGAGAAGGAAATTGTTCAACTTTGGAATGAATGTTTACCGAAGGACCCCATTACTTCTGTAAGATTTCGAAATTTAGTGCTGTTAGATGCAAATTTTGATCCAAAAGGAATGCGTCTGGCTTTTCATGATGATACATTAATTGGTTGTGTCTATGCTGTAAGAAGATTATTACCGATGTTCGGTGTGGATTTAGAACATGACAATGGCTGGATTCCTTTCTTTTTTGTAAAAAAGGAATTTAGAAGATCGAATGTTGGCGCTGCCCTTGTTGGTGAAGCCGTTGATTTTCTTGCATCAGAAGGCAGGAAAAATGTCTTTTTCGCGTCCTATGCACCGAATTATATTTTACCGGGCATTGATGAAGAAACCTATCCGGCCGGGTTTCATTTTTTACAAAAGTTAGGTTTTGAAAAACTGTACTCACCTGTAGCGATGGATCGAAACTTAATCGGATTTGAAATCCCAACTGAAGTAGCGGAGTTAAAAAAGCAGCGGGAGCTTGAGGGATATACATTTTCTTCTGCAGATGACAAAGACCTTTATGAAGTGATTCAATTTGCGAATACAAAATTTAATCCTGATTGGGGACGGGCCATTCGTGAAGGGATCCTCCAAGGTCTTCCACTCCATCGCATTTTCGTTGCGAGAGAAGGCAGCAAGCTTGTTGGCTTTTGTATTTATGGGGGCTATGAAGGGGTGGCTGATCGATTTGGTCCTTTTGGAGTGGACCCAGAGCAGCAAGGTAAAGGTTTAGGCAAGATTATGTTACATGTATGTTTACAGGCAATGCGGGCTGAAGGGCTCCATGGTGCGTGGTTTCTATGGACAAGTGAAAAGACCTCTGCAGGACATCTTTATAAAAAGACTGGATTTGAAGTCACACGTAAATTCCATGTCATGAGAAAAATAATCTAGTCTTAGTAGAGAGAATTTAAAGAAAAAGTGAGTTGATGGCCATGTCGTTTATGACCGGAGGATTAGTCATGCTTTCCGAAATGCAAAGTAAACTCCCTCCATCTGAAAAGAAAATTACTGAATATATATTAGAAAATCCACATGAAACGATATCCTTAACTGCCAGTGAACTGGGCAAGCGAAGTTCTACGAGCGGTGCAGCCGTCATCAGACTCTGCAAATCATTGGATTTAAAAGGGTTTCAAGAATTGAAGCTGAGGATCGCCGGTGATTTACAGAAAAAAGACAAGCAGGGATTTAGAGATATTGAACCGAATGAATCACCTTTATCGATCATTGAAAAAATGACGAATAATAGTACGAAAACGCTGCATGAATCTGCAGAATTATTAAGTATAGATGAGCTTAATAGGGCAATTAAAGCGATAAAAGAGGCAAGAAATATCCATTTCTTTGGAGTTGGCGCTTCTAGTATTATTGCACAGGATGCACAGCAAAAGTTTTTGCGGATCGACAAGACTGCCACCGCATTCCAAGACATGCATATGGTCGCTACCTTAGTAGCAAACGCACAAAAAGGTGATGTTGTCGTTGGTATATCCTTTTCAGGCAAGACCTTAGAAGTTGCAAAGATTTTAAAGCTTGCAAAGAAGAAGGGGATAACAACGATCAGTTTAACTAAATACGGCACTTCTTTAGTGACAGAGCTTGCAGACATTAAATTATACACCTCTGCTACAAGAGAACCTACCTTTAGGAGTGGAGCAACTTCGTCAAGAATTGCACAACTGCATGTCATCGATATTCTTTTTATGTGTGTAGCTTCACAGCAATATGAAGAAACGGTTAAACATTTAGATGAAACAAGGGAATCAATTGATTTCTTAAGGGAGAATATGAGCTTGTGAAATACTAGTAAACTTGTAACTCTATTAAGTCACATTAATAGAGTTTTTTTATTAGTATATAGTCATTCGGGACTTTAGTATTGGAAAAATTTTAATATGGGTGAAATAAAATTTTAAAAGTATTATGAATTATTTGAAATATTATATTGACCTCGATGTATGCGTTTCCTATAATTAAAGAGTAATAGTATAAAAGGGAGGGAGAAATCTTACATATTACCAGCTTTATCTGACAAAAAGAAAACGCTATCAAAATTTAGGAGGTCTATGATGATAATAAAAAAGGTATATAAGTTAATTCGTATAGTAGCAGCAGTCATGCTACTAGTTGGACTTTTTCCACAGCTGTTACCTGGACAGGCGAATGTTTCAGCAAGCTCCTGGGATTTAGTTACAGAAAAGATTATGGCGAAAGATACTGCGAATAAAACGCTAGAATTAGAGATTCAAGGAGTTCTGCCACTGCATGAAGATTATGAAGTTACACAGATCATTGACGGGAAAAAAGTTGAAAAATCACTAAAGGATGTAAGAGTCGGTGCAGAAAATGTCACTGTTAGGGTAAATCATAAAGGTGAAATTCATAAAATCTTTATTGAAGGGCCGACTCCAGTTGAGAATATGAGAGTTGGTATCATGACTACAGGTTTTGCATCAATGGACCATGATAAGATTGAAATGAGTTCTCCAACAGGGCTTACGATTCTTGATAAGAGAGCAAATGCAAGTTTTGAGATTGGTGCTAATGAGAAGATTATTTTTACAGCAGTTTCAAATGTAGTCACAGTTAAAAATCAAGATGGTACGGAAGTTTACTCGACCTCAAATCGTCTTTATGTGTCTACAGAAGAGGGCAGTAAAATTAAGGTAGACAATATTACGAGAGCTGCGGGGGTTCCTTCCTATCGAGGAATTTTTGAAATAACAGCAGCAGCTGATAAGCTCAAATTAATCAATGATGTAGATTTTGAAGAATATTTATACCAGGTAGTTCCTAGCGAAATGCCAGCTTCCTTCGGACTAAGTGCTTTAAAAGCACAGGCGGTTGCAGCTAGAACGTATGCTTTAGGAGATTATTTAGGTGATCGATTTGCTAAAGATGGTTATTTTGTTTTAGACAGTGTCATGAGCCAGGTGTATAACAATACTGCTGAAAATGCTTTAACCACACAAGCGGTACAGGAAACAAAAGGGGTTATTATGTATAGTAAGGATGGCAGTTTAGTAGATGCTAGATACTATTCTACTTCAGGTGGTTTTGGGGCATCTAAACACCAGGTATGGGCCGATGGGGATGGATCATTCCCAGGGCAGGCAGTTCCATATTTACTAGCACAAAGCCATACGTTTGATCCCAATGATTCTAGTAAAATGCTTACTATCGATACGTCAGACGAACAACAAATACTAGACTTTTATAAAACACTTTCTTATAGAGGATATGATGACACATCTGCTTACTTCAGATGGAAAGTAAGTTTCACTAAAGAAGAGCTAGCGAATACCATTAATAGCAATATTAAGGGTAGATATGCTGCTGATCCTAATTTTATTTTAACAAAAAATGAATCTGGTGAATTTGTAAGCCAGCCGATTCCTGCGGAAGGCATTGGAGAATTTTTAAATATGTACGTTATAAAACGTGGTGATGGCGGCAATATTATGGAACTCGTCATTGAAGGCACGACTGGAACCTATAAAATTGTCAAGGAATATAATATTCGTTTCACTATAAGACCAGTAAAAGCTTATACTGGTGGTGGAGATGTATTATTGTACCGTGCTACAGGTGGAAGCACTGGTTATACTGCTGCACCGCTAACAAACTATACGATTCTACCTTCTGCGTTCTTTAGTTTTGAAATCGACGGAGAAAATGGTGTTACCTTCTTCGGAGGCGGGAATGGCCATGGTGTAGGAATGAGTCAATACGGGGCTTCTCAATTAGGTCTAAGCGGATGGGCGTTTAATGACATATTAACACACTATTATCCTAATATGACTTTGACGGATGTTTCTGTTATTGGTAACTAATTGGAGCCAAAATAAAAAAGAGAGGGGGAAGTGCCAATCGGCATTTCCCCCTCTCTTTCTAATGAAGAACACTTACTCGCTATCTACATCTGCCCATTTATATTCGTATGTTGCTCCAAATGGGTTCACGAACACACCCTTCACTTTTGGAGAAACTAATTGTGCTCTTGAAGATTGGTAAACTGGGGCAATTGCCGCATCCTCAAATAGTACTTTTTCAGCCTCTAAGAAGTTGTTGTATCGTGCCACACTATCTGTAGCAAGGGTTGAAGCTGTTTCACTTACTAACTTGTCATATTCCGGGCTAGAATATCCAGTCCAGTTGTTACCGCTATCCGTGGTCCATAAGTTCATGAATGTAAATGGATCAAGGAAGTCAGGGCCCCAACGGGTAAGCTGCATTTGATAATCCATATTCGAATCTAAATCTAAACGCTGCTCTTTCGGAACTTGTTTAATATTAACCTTTAAACCTTCTAGATTGGTTGAAAGCTGGTTGGCAACATATTCAACTAAATTCTTAGTGGTTTTGTCATCATCTGCTAAAAATTCGAGCTCAACAGAATCGGTACCTAACTCTTCCAGTCCTTTTGCCCAGAATTCTTTTGCTGCTTTTAGGTCATACGTGACAAGATCTCCACTTACTTTACGGAAATCCTCACCTGTTTCAGGCATTGGAGTAAAGTCAGCTGGAATCAGCCCATTCGAAGCGATCGAACCATTGTTTAAAATCTCGCCGACTAAAGCATCTTTGTCAAATGCTCTGCTGATGGCAGCACGAATATTCTTATTTGCCAGCGCATCCGATGTGGTTTGATTGAATTTTATGAAATAGGAAAAAGTTTCTGGTGAAACTATGTAATCATCACTTGTAGAATACTGGTCTACTAAATCGGATGTTAGATCGATTCGATCTACCGTTCCTTCTTCATATAAATCTAAAGCAGTTTGTGGATCTTTTACGACTTTGAACGTCAGTTTATCCATTTTCACTGTATTGGCATCCCAATACTCTTCATTTTTCACTAGATCCCATGAATCGCTTGTGCTTGTCCAATTGGAAATCGTGTATGGTCCATTCGATAATATGTTTTCTGAACTCGTTGCAAAACTATCGCCCTTTTCCTCCACAAACTTTTTATTTAATGGGAAGAATGTGCCGAATGTCGTTAATGTTTCAAAGTACGGTGTGGCGTTTTCTAATTCAACCACAAGTGTAAAATCACCGTCAGCTTTTACTCCCAGCTGATCCACGGCAAGTTCTCCTTTGCTGATCGCTGAAGCATTTTTGATTACGCCGCTCATCATGTATGGTCCATATTCTGATCCTGTTGCAGGATCAACGGCACGCTGCCATGCATAGACAAAGTCATGAGCTGTTACTGGATCTCCATTTGACCATTTTGCATCCTCACGTAAGGTAAAGGTCCAAGTCAGACCATCTTCACTTACTTTATGACTGGAAGCAACCCCAGGAGAGGCTTGTGTTTTTTCATCTAATCGGTATAGACCCTCCATTGTTGCAGCTAAATTAACAAAGGAAGATTCATCTGTAGCTAAAGATGGATCCATGGATGGAATGGCTTCTGGGTTTATAAAGTTAAGTACCTTTTCCTCCGTATCCCCGTCACTTTTTGTACCTGAAGATTTCTTGGATTCATCGCCTGAACAAGCTGCTAATACACTAAGCGCTAATCCAAACATTAAAAGTAATAACCAATTTTTTGCTTTCACTTCTTACTCCTCCTTGATGCGTATTGATTCTGAATATTATATCTCTACAGAAAGTTGAAACTATAAATGCTAATTATAGGCATTACTAGATTGCTTGTAAAGTATTCTGCAATAATTTTTAGAAGATTTGATTTTTTGTTGAGTATAGGCAGCTATCATGAACCGGATAATTTTCTGGATTGGTAGACTAATATTTTATCGCGAAGGAAATTACGAAATAGGGCTAGAAAGATAATTGTGCTAAAAATGAAGGGAATATTTTGCAGGCTACAGAAATATATAATGAACCATTACAAGTAAACAAGAAGGTGAAGATCTTGTTTTATGGGAGAGTAAAAAGGCTAAGCTATCACCTCACAGATATCTTAAAAGAAAGGCCTTTGTTGTCTGAAGGGGCCATTGTTTGGTGTGATCTTTTATTAGGGTCCGCAGAACATTCAGGGATTTATGTGGGGAATAATAAGATTGTTGAATTGACGGGGGATGGCGTGGTAAGAGAGGTAGGTTTTGAGCAATTTGTCTCTACAGGAGAAAGTCTGGTGAGAACGGGATTTACTGTTTATGCCCTATGTAATAAAAAGGGAGTCTTGGCTGATCCTAAAATAGCGGAAAGAGCATTGGATAAAAGGGATGACCCAAGGGGGTATAACCTGTTTACAAAAAACTGCCACCAGTTTACGGCAGGGTGTATCACAGGAAACTTTACGAACAAAACCCTGACGTTTGAACAATTAAAATGGGTAACTGCGTTACATTTTGGAACCCTATCACTTACATCTAGAGTGGTTTGCGAGGTTAAAGTTTAACCATTTTACGTGGTGCCTGTCACCGATGTGGTGGAGAAAGCAGCCATATGTTGCTGTACTGTTGATTTGTGCCCCACTTGCCCGAAACCATGGGAGCCCGATGATTTGGGTAACATAGAAACGCCCCACTTGAAATAACGGAATGACAACAGCCATTGTCATTCCGCTATTTTGGGTGTGATTATAGTTGTTATTTGATGTTATAAAGGTAAATAAAGGAATAGGAAATTTATGTTAAAATATAATTGTAGTGAATTTGTCTTGTTCCGTTAAAGGACAAGATTGTCGAATAAGGAAACAGGTTAAATATGAAAATAATAATCGAACTTAACTTTTTATAAAGGAGATGACTTTATGTCGATTGGTATTAGTAAAGTTCAGGACGTTCTAGAAAATTACAAATATGCCGTTTATGAAAAAGATGCTGAAAAATTCCTATCTGCCTATGCTGCTGATGTACATATTTATGATTGCTGGGGAAACTGGGAGTGTACGGGTATTTCTTTATGGAGAGAAAATGTGATAGAGTGGTTTAATGGATTGAGTGAAGACGGAGATATACTAAAAGTAGATTTTAATGATTTAACTATAGAGGAAAATACTAATATTGCATTTATTCATTGTGCCGTTACGTTCGCTGCTTACAAAGAAAAATCTGAAGAGAAACTTCGTCAAATGACAAACCGTTTTACATTTTGCTTAAAAAAAGTAAATGAGTCTTGGCTCATAACACACGAACATTCATCATTGCCAGTAGATATGCAAACTGGAAAAGGTATGTTCAACCTAAAATAATAAGAGTTACAGGTAGTAGGGGAAAAAAGTAAAATAATTTCACATTTAATCCCTCTATTTTCTTCCACAATCGGAGGCTTTAATGAAAAAACGCCTCTAAAAAAAGGACAAGCTTGGAGTTACTCTGAGCTTTTTTTGTGTGCTATTTAACGTATGATAGAAGTTGCTGAGTGCAGTCTTTTGTTTTTAAGGAAAATTTTTCTAATACCCTTGTATTGCAAGGTATACCGATTTATACTGGATGTATACCTTGCAATACAAGACATTGAGAGTGGTGAGTGAATGTCACAAACACAAATGATGAAGGGAATATTAGATGGCTGCCTCTTGGCAATCATTTCGAAGAAGGAATGCTATGGCTATGAGATGGCTGAGAGCTTAAGCAGGTATGGTTTTGATACAATCAGTGAAGGCACCATCTATCCATTATTAATGAGAATGCAGCGTGAAGGGCTTGTCACGTCTGTCCTTAGAAATTCTACAGCTGGCCCCAAGAGAAAGTATTACTCTTTAACAAACGAGGGACAGCAAGCATTAAGTGATTTTCTAAGTAGATGGGAGCAACTTGAAAAATGTGTGAATGCCGTTATTAAGGAAGAAAATTAAGAGGCGAGGTGGAGAATGTGGTAGAAAATCAATTATCTATAAAGAGTAAGAAATTTCTTGATGACTTACGAGTATATTTGTTTTCAAGCGGGAAAAACGACCAAGAGATTAAAGAAATTACGGAAGAACTTGAGGATCATCTACATGAAGCTGAACTAAATGGTAAATCCATTGATCAAATCGTAGGGGCCTCACCAAAGGAATATATGATGAGTATTTCGAGTGAAATGAAGACGGACTATCGTGCTTGGGCAAAATATATACCACTTATAATTGTTGGTTCTTTGTCTTATTTTGTATTTGGAGACCTAATACATGGGACATTAAGCTATAGCCTATTAAAAATTATTGGAAGTATTGTGTATAGCATCTTGTTCCTTGGCGGAGTAATGATTGCTTTTCGCTATATAGCTAGAAATCAACTGTCGAGAATGGTAGAGTTTTTCATCTTATTGGTGCCGGTTATGATTAGTATGTTATTAATCGGAGGAATACTAATCGTTGATTCAATTTATAAAACGCCAGTCATTGATTTTGGAATGATAGGCAGTTTGGTCATTGGATTGTTTACTCTTTGTTTTATTATCCTATTTTCTGTTTGGGCGAAGACGGTTATTTTACCTGTAACATTACTAGCACTTCATCTGCCCACATATTTATTATCATTTACTTCTTTTAATGTAGTTACACAGTTAATTACGAGCACAGTCATTACTTATGTATGTATTGGACTATATTTAGTTTACATGGTGAAGAAGGAAAAAAGGAATAAGGAAATAATCGAATAGAAACCTGCTGAAACTTCTAAACTAAATAGGATTACCTATCATTTTAAAAGGAAACAATGTAAAAGTAGCGTAACTTTTCTCCATCATCTACAATATAGTCAGACAGCTATTGTGGACAGATCGCTAGAAATTATTAGAGAGGCGGAAAATGGTATGGAAACATCTAAAAAAGTAACAGTAGCAACAACCGTTCAAGCACCAGTAGAAAAGGTATGGGAATATTGGACAGAGCCAACTCATATCAAAAAATGGAATTCAGCTTCAGAAGACTGGCACACACCTATTGCTGAGAATGATTTACGAGCAGGTGGGAAATTCCTTTCAAGAATGGAAGCCAAAGATGGCAGTTTTGGTTTTGATTTTGGCGGAGTTTACGATGAAGTGAAAGTACATGAGGTTATTGCGTATACACTGGGTGATGGAAGAAAAGTAAACATCACATTTAAAGGTCAAGATCACGCAACTGAAGTCATTGAAACGTTTGATGCGGAAACGGAAAATCCAGTTGAGATGCAGCAACAAGGATGGCAGGCAATTCTAGATAATTTTAAAAAATATGCAGAGGAAACATCTATTTAAAAAAGTCAGCAAACGAAATTAATGGCATGTGTCTGTGGCAATGATTTTTCAAATCACCACGGATACTGCCATTTTTTCTTTGGCTTGTTAGACAGTAATAATAACGGTTGGATTAATTGTGCCCGTAAATCGAGAGGGAAGGAAATAGGGTAACAATAGTGGAAAGATTGTGCCCGTAAATCGAGAGGAATGGAAATAGGGTAACAATAGTGGAAGGATTGTGCCCGTAAATCGAGAGGAATGGAAATAGGGTAACAATAGTGGAAGGATTGTGCCCGTAATCGAGAGGAATGGAAATAGGGTAACAATAGTGGCCCGCCTCTTATTTTGAGGAATCTATTCGTCGCAGTTGAACCAAAGACGACGAAAAGGCTCTCTACGATCCGAAAAAATAGGCCGCCCTAGGCACAAAGTGCGACCGATTATAGAAGGCTGGCTTCTATCTGAGACCGGCCTTCCACCTTTTTAGAAAAACTGCTCCTCAATCAATCATATCAAAAAGAATCCTGCCAATATCACTATTTTCCATTCTTCCACTGAACATGTGTCGGTTAACACCATATGCATAGATGGGAACGTCCTCGCCGGTATGACCTTTGGTCGTCCAGCCCGTACTGGAATAGTGATTGATGATGTTGATGAGCGTTTGACGTGTGTTTTCGACTTCCATTTCTAAAGTAGATTGGATGGTTTTCAAGTCATCTTCCTGAAGGGAAAGCTGCATATGGCGTGTTATGGTTGATAGTTCTTTTGTTTTATGCAGATGTGCTGCAATCTTGGCCGGAGTTGATTTTATCGATCTAATAACACTTGGGTCCCATTTATAATTATCATTACGATCGATACTCATTCCTCCCGTTGAGTGATCGGCTGTTGAAATCACAAGGGTATCCTCTCGAGTTGACGCAAATTGTAATGCCGCATGAAAAGCTGCTTCAAAGTCTTTGACCTCACTCATTGCCCCCACGATATCATTGTCATGTCCCGCCCAATCGATTTGACTTCCTTCCACCATCAGAAAAAAGCCATTTGGATTTTGCTTCAAGCGCTGCAGTGCAGCGTTAGTCATTTGTGAGAGAGAGGGTATGGTTGTTTTCAAATAGCGATCGATGTGTTTAGGAAGTTCCTTTGGAGCAAATAGACCCAATAATTTTTCGTTACGATCGGCAAGAAGCTCAATGGAATTTCTGGCATATCCAAATCCATTTTTTAAAAACTCCTCTACTAAATTTCGGTCATCTCGAGAAAAATAGGAAGTTCCTCCCCCTAGCAGCACATCGATTTTGTGCTTGCCATCAATCCGTTCATCGAGATAATCATCCGCAATTTCATTATAGTTCTCCCTGGATTCATGATGTGCAGCGAACGCCGCAAGTGTAGCATGATTGATTTGACTCGTTCCTACGAGTCCAGTAGATTTGCCGCGAAATTTGGCATATTCTAAAATCGTCGGAACCGCCTGTTTTTCACTATTTAATCCAAGCGCACCATTATAGGTTTTATAGCCTGTTGCTAAAGCAGTCCCTGCCGCAGCAGAGTCTGTGATATTGCTATTTGCGTCTAATGAATAGGTAGATTGTGTGCCAACAAAGTATCGATCAAAAATGGTGGGATTCATGAGTCCCTTTCGAGCGTTATGATTGAAATAACGAAGGCCTGTGGTGTAGGAAAAACCCATTCCATCACCGATTAATAAAATTATATTTTTTACTTTTTTCATTGGGTGGAACAGACCATTCGCCATATAAGGAATACCATTTACATTAAAATCATTTAACTGAATGGTGGAATGTAACAAACAAAACAGCACCTTTCAAATGTAGTTCCATCTTTTTGGGTCAACCATTTGCATGAAACCAATGTAATCATTAATGTCAATCAAGTTATAACACAGAAAAGGGATCTTTTTTCAAAAAATACAATTGTTTAACAAAAACTCAAAAGATTCTTAATAATCGGCTCGAACAATGACGCTCGGCCAGGACGAACGGTAATTTACCTGATAGTGTCACCACTTAACGGGAAACCGCAGTTTTAAAAAGACACAAAAAAGCAGAGATCATCTATTTTTGGATAATCCCTGCTTTTATGGAAGCTAGTTTAGCTGATATAATTAATCTCTTTCTCTTGCTCTTTGTGTATCTCTAATATTCTTTTGAACGGTTATGGCCGCAAAGATACTTAGAACAAATGACATCGCATAAAATCCTTTTTCGCTTAGTACAATACTTCCTGCATTGTATAAGCCGATTCCCATTAAGGAAATCGCAACAATCACGGCAAACCAGCTAATACCATAGTAAATATTCGTAACGGGTATTCCTTCTTCTTTATCCCGTACTGCTTTTTGTAACGATACCGCCGCATAGAGGCCGAATACTAATACTGCAAAGTAATAGCCTTTTTCGTTCAATTGCATTGCCGCATTAAACAAGCCGATAAGATAAGCTGCAACACCTACCAATAATGCTGCCCAGGAAGCCCCGATAAAAGCAGCAGTCGGTTCTCCTTCTTTTCTTACTGCTTTCATTTTTGGTTCCTTTTGTTTTCCTTTATCTACTATAACCTCATTTTCATTAGACATTAATGAATCCCCCCATTTTTTATCTAAATAAAAAAGGAGCTGTTTTGCTCCTGCCTATATCCATTATATAGAAAATTTTGACAAAGAAAAGAGAATTTTACCCCATTATTTACATTGGAAAGAACCGTACCGGCCAACATTAAGTGTTTTTTACTCTCACGTGAAGCCACACAATAAAAAGAGGCCAGTCCTCAAAGAAACCGGCCTCCTCGCTATTAAACTAGTTCATATTCGGTAACATTACGGTCGATTACTCTTGCTCCCTTTACAGAAGCATAGTTCCCGTTTGATGAAGTAAAAACGCCAGACGCGATCATTACTTCCATAGCTTGCTTTACGACTGCTTCCTCAATTGGTTCCTTCGGATTTTCTACCGATAAACGAGCAGGTTTACCAAAATCGGTCACAAACTCTAACTCCAATGTTTTTGCCAATTCATTCACCTCCTATCCTATTTTTCTTTTCTGCTTACGCTAGTAAATCTGAATTGTCGACTCTCTCAATATTTCTGAGATTGTCGCCTGATAAACCAATAATGGCTTGTGCTGCTTGTAACAGCTGTTCAGGAGTTGCAGATTTATGGATATTGCTGAAGGTCTTCGCTTTCAGAAGTGGTTTGCCATCGTCATCCATGCCAACCTGGAACACCAAACGTAACTTGGTTGTAGTTATCACTGCTTGTGCCATCGTGATCACCTCCTTTCACCCTTTATATATAATTAAGAAGGCGAAAAGGACATGGTGTTTGGAGAAAAGATTTACTATTTTTCTCTGGAGTGCCCCCAAGTGGTAGATGATGGAGGATTTTGGTCACTGCAGGTGAGACTTGAGTTATCGACCAGGCAAAATATCCAATCGATATTCTTTTTACAAAAAAAGTTGTAGAAATGTTGAAACCACTCCGTTTGAAACACTTTTAATTAATCGATTCGTTAAGAAAGTAAGAGTCGGATTTGATCGATGTTTAGGGGGGTGCCTAGTAGAAATCAAAAAAAGTCACCTTAAAAAGGTGAATATGATTTGGTATCAGAGAGTGGTACTTCTCTAGAAAGATTTTAACCTGATTCCAGTAAATAGTTGTTGTTACAAGGATGCAACCTCATTTGGCTGTTAATGTTGCTGCCCATTTTAACAGTTTGTCCAACCATTTTTCCCTACTCTTAATAAACTGAAGGTAAATAATATGTTTTTAAGTTAGGAGAGAGGGTTAATGAAGGGCAATAAGAAACACCATCATCGGAAAGGCCATGGAAAAGATCAGAAAGAAAATAAGAAAGGTCAGCAAAACGACCAGCACCAAGATAAAAATAAGCATGGTAATAATGATCAGCATGATGACTGCAAAAAACAAGATAATGATCACAAGCATGATGATTGCAACTGTAGAAAGAAGAACAATAACCACAAACAAGAAGACTGCAAAAAGCAAGATAATGAGCGCAAGCATGATGATTGCAACTGCAGAAAGCAGGACAATGATCACAGACATGATAACTGCAACTGCAGAAAGCAGGACAATGATCACAGACATGATAACTGCAACTGCAAAATGCAAGACAATGATCACAGACATGATAACTGCAACTGCAGAAAGCAAGACAATGATCACACACATAATAACTACAACTGTAGAAAGCAAAACAATAACCACAAACATGAAGATTGCAGAAAGCAGGACAACCAATGCAAAGATGATAACTGCAACTGCAAAAAGCAAGACAATGATCACAGACATAATAACTGCAACTGTAGAAAGCAAAACAACAACCACAAACAAGAAGACTGCAAAAAGCAGGACAACCAATGCAGACATGATAACTGCAACTGCAGAAAGCAAGACAATGATCACACACATAATAACTGCAACTGTAGAAAGCAAAACAATAACCACAAACATGAAGACTGCAGAAAGCAGGACAACCAATGCAAACATGATAACTGCAACTGCAAAAAGCAAGACAATGATCACAAACATGATAACTGCAACTGCAAAAAGCAAGACAATGATCACAAACATGATAACTGCAACTGCAAAAAGCAAGACAATGATCACAAACATGATAACTGCAACTGCAGAAAGCAAAACAATAACCACAAACATGAAGACTGCAAAAAGCAGGACAATGATCATAAACATGATAACTGCAACTGTAGAAAGCAAAACAACCAATGCAAACATGATAACTGCAACTGCAAAAAGCAGGAAAATGATCATAAACATGATAACTGCAACTGCAGAAAGCAGAACAATAACCACAAACAAGATGACTGCAGAAAGCAGGACAACAATCACAAACATGATGACTGGGACAACAAAAAGCAGAACAACCACGACAGACATGATGACTGGGACAACAAAAAGGAGAACAACCACGACAGATACGATGACTGGGACAACAAAAAGCAGAACAACCACGACAGATACGATGACTGGGACTACGAAATGCAAGACGACCATGACGGATATGATGACTGGGACTACGAAAAGCAGAACAACCATGACAGTTATGATGGCTGGGACAACAGAAAGCAGAACAACCATGACAGATATGATGGCTGGGACAACAGAAAGCAGAACAGCCATGATAGATATGATGACTGGGACAACAGAAAGCAGGACAACCATTACAGATATGGTGACATGGACAACAGAAAGCAGGACAACCATGACAGATATGATGATTGGGACAACAGAAAGCAGGACAATAAACGCAAACAATGCAGGAACATGGGATGTTTATTTAGATGTAATTGCCGTAAATAAAATAGGGAATCTCAAACTACTGAGCCAGGCTGTACGCCTGGCTTTTTCATTTGGATGCTGTTCCTCCGTTACTAAGTTGGCAGGGTTGTTTGATACAATTAATTAATATAAAATCATTATATTATATATTAATCCGATATCGGATTTCAGCAGCAGGGGGATAAATATGAGTAAGGAGAAGCTGTGGACAAAAAATTTTACCATCGTGTCGCTGATTAACTTCCTAGTAGTACTCGTTTATTTTTTATTGATAGTGACGATTGGCGGGTATGCGGTTGAACAATTTCACGCCTCTACGAGTGTTGCTGGCCTCGTCTCTAGTATTTTTATCATTGGATCGCTAGTTGGCAGGCTGCTAACAGGACGGATGATCGAAGGTACAGGAAGCAAAAAGACGCTTGTTATTGGCTTAATTCTGGTTATCCTTGCGAGCGGGTTTTATTTTGTTACGTTGAATTTACCATTATTGCTAATGAATCGATTGTTTCATGGGGTTGCAGTCGGAGTAGCCAGTACAGCAACGGGGACGATTATTGCTCAAAGTGTACCGAAATCCAGAAGAGGAGAGGGAATTGGCTTCTTCAGTTTGAGCGCTGTTTTAGCAACAGCCATCGGTCCATTTGTGGGAATGCTGTTCACTCGCTATACGGATTTCCAAATGATTTTCATGTTCAATTTACTTCTGGCAGCTATTTGTTTGGCCATCTCGTTTGCAGTGAAGCCCCCGGTGATATCGATACCTAAAAAGGAAAGCAAACAGGCTGAAAAGGGATTTAAATTATCTAATTATCTTGAGTATAAGGCAGTGCCGATTTCATTTGTGGCACTTGTCGTTGGATTTGGCTATTCTGGCGTGCTATCTTTTCTATCTTTTTACGCGAAGGAAATTCATTTAGTGGACGCAGCCGGCTTTTTCTTTCTTGTGTATTCGATTATGCTGTTACTCTCACGGCCATTTTCTGGCCGCTTAATGGATGCAAAAGGGGCAAATATCGTCATTTACCCAAGTCTAATTGTTTTTGCAATTGGAATGGTATTGTTTAGCCAGTCATATATTGGAGTGATATTATTAGTATCCGCAGCACTTATTGGTTTGGGTTATGGTAACTTCGTTTCTGTTGCGCAAACGATCGCAATTCAAGTCTCACCCACACATCGGTTTGGCTTGGCCACCTCTACTTTTTATATTTTATATGATTTAGGACTTGGCGCGGGGCCCTATTTACTTGGATTCCTCGTTCCAATCACTGGATACCGTGGCCTGTTCTTATATATGGCCGGAGTCGTGGTCATAGCGCTTGTCCTTTACTACTTTTTACATGGTAGAACGGAAAAAGGACTTAGAGGAAATAAAACAGGGGTACTGCAGGGTAATTGATTATTTAGGCAGTTGGTGCAACCAACTGTCTTTTTCTATTGTGGATTGTTGGTGCAGGTGGTCTGGAGTGACCGAGGAGATTGTTGAAAATATTTTTGGGTCATTGCAAATGGTTTGGAGGTACCGACTAGATACAATATCATATCTTTCTTAACGTTGTAACTCCGTGTTTTCCTAACGCAACCCCTACAATGTAAGGGGGTGCGTTAGGGGGGAGAGATTCCCCCGTCCACTATTATTAGATGAAAAGTTTATAGGGATAAAATATTATATTTGGACAAGAGCATCTTCTTGATTAAAGTGTGGAAGAACTTGTGCTGCAAAGCGTTCCATCGCCTTCATAGTTTCTAGGTGAGATAGACCACCGAAATCGAAGTACAGAATTATTTCATCTAAACCTGCTTTCTCAATTTCTCTTAATTTTTCAGTAACGTATTCTGCATTACCAACGATGATACTCTTATCACTTAACTTGTCAGTTGTCATCGATTTTAAATTTTCTACGATTTCTGCAAAGTAGCGAATGTTTGGTGGAGCCTTTGTTGGATCCTCTGGGAATGCTGGCACTAAACCAGTGAAGTACTTCAACATACGTTGTTTCGTAGCTTCTTCTTCTTCAGGTGTATCCGTCACATTAATGAAGTATGAACAGCTTGCTTTTTTACCGCTGAAGCCGTGTGCTGCAGAAGCTTCTTGGAATGTTTTGATAGCATTTTCCATCGAACCAAATACCATGTTTGCTGCGAATGGTGCGAAGATTACGTTTTCGCCCATTTCAGCAGCTTTGCGGATTGAAGGCTCACTGAATGCCGCAACGTAAATTGGTAAACTTTTTTGAACTGGTCTAGGTGTTAATAAAATTTCATCGAAGTTGAAGAATTCACCTTGATGAGAGAAATGACCATCTTTACTGTTCCAAGCCTTTTGAACAACGTCTAATGATTCGAAGAAAATTTCACGGCTCTTATTAAAGTCGATATCGAATACATCGTATTCGCGCTTATCGTAGCCACGGCCTGCAGAGAAAATAGTACGTCCGCCACTTAATACGTCAAGTAGTGCCCACTCCTCTGCAACTCGTACAGGATGTTGAGCAGGAAGTAAAACTGTAGCTGGTGCTAATTTAATGCGATTCGTTTTAGCAGCAACACTCGCTAAGAACGTAGCCGGTGCTGGTAATATTCCTAATGCAGCAAAGTGGTGCTCAGGTACCCAAACAGAGTTGAATCCTAATTCTTCAGCATAAATACATTGTTCCTCTAAATCTAAAATCATTTGGTTTGGATCTTTACGAGTATCCCCATATTCTACTGGGTTATCAGTTAATGTAAAATAGCCAAATTTCATTTGTTTATACACTTCCTTCTCTTTGTTTGTTAACAATAGATTAACTCTGTTCACCTATTGTTTAACTTGTAATACCAAATTATCAGAAAAGTCTTTTCAATGCAAGCGTTTTCTACATAAAATTTTCTAAATATTTAGTTTAATAGTTTATGAGAATGCTATTTATCTATCAAATAAGATACAAAAAACCACACGACAATTACCTAAATACTAGTAATTGCAATGTGGTTTTTTTATTTAAAGAGGTATTGAATTATTCATTCCAACCTAATTCCGTTGAAATTTGCTCACTACATTGTTTTAAATTTTTAACCATTTCAGAATCTGGTGTTGTATCTATTGAATTGTAGAAGCCAACGACGCTAAGGACTGCAACGATTGTGTTATTGCGATCGAAAACTGGAGACGCAACTGCACTAATTCCTTGAACGATTGTACCGACTGTATAGCTATAGCCGTTTTTTCGGATACTTGGTAAGATCTTTTTAAAATCATTTATTGCATTTGGGTCATTTTCTAACTCTCTTACAATCAGTGGCTCAGTCACAGTTTCTGGCAAATAACTTGCAAAAACCTTACCTGTGGCGCTATCTGTAACCCCTACCTTAGAACCGACTTTAATACCGATAGGGCCTGCGCTTTCCTCCCAACTTACAAAGAATGGACCATTTTTTCCGTAAAGAGCAAGTCCACATGTTTCATTAAATTTATCTTTTAATTGCAATAAAAAGGGTTGTGCAATATCAACAATCTTTATATCATTGGATGCTTTTAAACCAAGCCGTAATATTTCTTTTCCAAGTACGTATTTTGAATCAGGATTTTTTGCTAGCATGCCAGTACGAACAAAACTATTTAGATAGCGGTATATCTTGCTTTTTGAAGTTTGACATAACTCTGCTAGTTCGGTGATTGAAATGGGCCTTTCTGCAGCTGCCACCAACTGTAATATTGAAACGCCGATTTCAATAGATTGAATCCCTTGTTTTTTATTATCTTCCATGCACACATTTCCTCCTGGGATGTTCTGTTCACTATTGTTAAACATTCTTAATTTTAAGATACCATAGAATGATAAATTTTATAAGAAACAAAAAGGACTCCTAAGCCGATTCGACTTGAGAGTCTTTTTTAAAATTCCAAAAGTTTTCTAGGTGAGCTTTTACACCACCCGGACCAAATTTAATTTTCTGTTTATCTTTATTTAAATAACTAAAAAATGCGATGATAATTTTTCGACGACTTGAGACATTTATCATGTTTTGGTCATAGAACCATGCATCGATTATGTTATAAATTCCACGATTCACGCAAAATGCTTCCTCACAGTATCTAACAAACTGTAAATCAGGCAAATGAATGAGTTGTTCGATTTTTTTATTACTAAGCATGTAGTCGTCCCCATAGTGCAAGCGCCTTCTTCCTACGATTAGCAGTATAGCGGGCATCTTTGTTCAGTTGCTGAATCAAGTCAGGTAATGAGGAAAACTTTTGTTCATTGCGTACATAGAAGGCAAATTCTACTGATAATTCTTTACCATAGAGATCGTCGTTAAAATCTAAAATATGAACTTCGTAAGTTATGTGATTACCGTCATTAAAAGAGGGTCGCTCGCCCACGTTCATTACACCCATATAGAGCTTTTCTCCATAGTAAACATACACGCCATAAACACCTTTTGGCAGATCTACTAGTTTATAAGGCTCAATATTAGCAGTAGGATAACCAATTGTTCTCCCTAATTGCTTTCCTTGCACCACAATCCCCGTTACAATGTCATTTTGAAAGTTTATTAGTGGTTGCATGATTAATCAGCTCCTTCGATATAAGAAATCCTTATTGTTAACCATAGATAAATCGTGTTAACTACAGGTTAAAAATACCATATCAAAAATGAAAGCGTTTGTAAATAATTATCAGAAAAATCCACTAATTCAAAAAAATGACTTTACAACATATATGGGATTTACTATTATTAATTACAGGGTGAACATATGGTAAATAGTGTTTACCATATGTGAATTTAGATGTGGAGGTGTTACTACTAAAGGTAATATTTTTGAATAGATTATGGAAATTTTAGGGGATTTGCATGGGGGGCTTCACGAAAGTCATGAAAGTATGCATTTGCTTACTTTTGAAAAGGGGGAATATTATTGAACGCAATAAACGTTGAAAACAAGATTAATGAGTCTCGTTTTAATTCGTTACATGGTATGGTTTTATTCTGGTGTGCATTTATTATTGTTTTTGATGGTTATGACTTAGTGGTTTATGGATCAGCATTAGGGGCAATTTTAGCTGAATGGGGAATTACACCTCAAGAAGCTGGGAGTCTACAAAGTCTAGCACTTTTCGGAATGATGTTAGGGGCTTTAATTTTTGGACCTTTAGCGGATAAGATTGGCCGTAAAAAAGTTATTTTATTCTGTGTCGCATTGTTTAGTGTGTTTACTGCAGGCATTGCCTTTATCCATAATCCAACTACATTCGGTATTTTCCGATTTATTGCAGGATTAGGACTTGGTGGTGTTATGCCAAACGCAGTTGCGCTAATGACTGAATATTCACCAAAAAAATTAAAGAGTACATTAGTATCAATGATGTTCAGCGGTTATTCAGTAGGTGGGGTTTTGGCTGCTGGAATAGGCCTTGTTATTATTGAACCATTTGGGTGGCGCGCACTGTTTTTAGTAGGCGGTATACCACTGTTAACACTTCCATTTATGTATAAGACATTGCAAGAATCACCTAAATTCTTAATAGCTCATAACAAAAAGGAAGAATTGAGCAAAATTATACAAAAACTTGATCCAGGCTATAAATTTGATGACTCACATACGTTTGTGATGGACGTTAAGGAGGAGGAAAAAGGTGCTCCGATTATTAACCTATTTAGAAATAATCGTGCATTCAGTACAGTAGTCTTCTGGATTGCCTTCTTCATGTGCTTGTTGATGATTTATGGGTTAAATACATGGCTACCTCAGTTAATGAAGGGAGCTGGATTAGAAGTATCTGGTTTAACATTCTTACTGGTTCTAAATTTTGGTGCGATTTTCGGAGCTATTTTTGGTGGACAATTGGCAGATCGCTTCGGACCTAAAGTTGTTTTAGCCATTTTCTTTTTAGGAGCGAGTATATCACTAACTCTATTAGGTTTTATTGATAACCTATTTGTGATGTACATTTTAGTTGCCATCGCTGGTGCAACTACAATTGGTACTCAAATTATTATGAATGCCTATATTTCACAGTATTACCCTGTTGAAATGCGCTCAAGTGGACTAGGTTGGGCTCTTGGTGTTGGTCGCTTAGGTGCGATTGCTGGACCGATGATAGGCGGGCTACTAATGACAATTAGCCTACCATTCTATCAAAACTTTATGGTATTTGCGGTTCCAGGCGTTATCGCATTTGTAATGGTTATTCTAGTTCAAGAAAAATACTCTTCAACATTATATCAGAGAACGTTAGTTGAAACACAACTTGCTGTTGAAGAACAAAATTAGGGAGGATGACATTATGACAATTTCAACTACTGAGATTCAGACGTTATTTAAACATGCATTAGGTAATTACCCGACAGGAGTGACGATTGTAACAACAACAGATGAGAATGGAACACCTGTAGGATTAACGGTTAACTCATTTGCTTCTGTATCATTAGACCCCTTAATGGTGCTTTGGTCAATCGATCATAAAGTATCTTCATTGGAAACGTTTACAAATGGAGGGAAATTTGCTATTCACATTTTAGCAGGCAATCAGCAACAATTATGTTCAACGTTTGCAAGTAAAAATGTAGATCGCTTTAGTACATGCAATTGGGAGCTATCAGAAAATGAATTACCAATTATTGATGGTACCTTTGCTATATTAGAATGCAAAACGCATCAAACAGTAGTAGCAGGGGACCATACCATTTTAATTGGTGAAGTAACAAATATTCGAGTTGACGAAGAGAAAGATCCGATGCTTTATCACCGCCGTCAATTCGGTCCAATTCCAAACGAATTTTATCAGTCCAAATAAAAAAACAGTAAGTGACCTTTCACGTTAACTCTTTGGAAGGTCACTTTTATATATAGTTTAACTAAGTAAAACAATAGTTAACTTTGTGGGAGGTGGGTGATTTTCCTGTAAGATGTACAATTTTCAATATAAATGGTGTAGAAATATTGTCATACAAGAAAATAACCAACAAAATTTTAATAAAAGGGAGAATACGATGAAACTTATTACTTATACTGCTAACGGCTACTCAAGAATTGGGGCAATCACTAACGACGACAAAATAATCGATCTAAATTATGCATACCAAGCTCAATTACAAAGCGAAGGAAAATATCGCTTTAAGGAAATTGCAGAGGCTTTTGTTCCATCTGAAATGGAAGCGTTTTTACAAGGTGGGAAAGAAAGTATTGAAATCGCTCGTAATGCGGTCAATTACGCATTAGAAAATTCAGATACATATCCGCATAAACTCATTTTCAACAAGGAAGAAGTAAAAATAGAAGCACCATTACAAAAACCAGGGAAAATATTTGCGGTGGGACATAACTACCGCGAACATATTTTAGAGATGGGGCGTCAGATTCCAACACATCCAGTCGTGTTTGCAAAGTTTGCGAATACAATTATTGGTCCACAGGATGATATTCCGTTCCAACCCGTTTCGGAACAACTGGACTATGAAGCGGAATTCGCATTTGTCATCGGAAAACGTGCGAAAAACGTTTCAGAAGAAGAAGCATTTGATTATGTTGCAGGGTATTCAGTAGCCAATGATGTTACGTATCGTGATATTCAACGACGTACACTACAATGGCTTCAAGGTAAAACAGTGGATGGCACTTTACCACTAGGCCCATGGTTAGTTACTGCAGACGAAATAAAAGATCCGCAAAGTTTAGAAATGGTTTTAACCGTTAATGGCGAAGAGCGTCAACGAACAAACACAGCTAACCAAGTATTTACAGTGAAACGTTTAGTATCATTCTTATCACATCTTGCAACATTAGAGCCTGGTGACATTGTTATAACAGGAACTCCTGGCGGGGTCATTCAAGCAATGGAGCCTCAAGTCTGGTTGAGGGACGGAGATGTTGTGCGCGTAGAAATCGAGCAAGTTGGTGTGCTAGAAAACACCGTTAGGAAAAATAGAGAGGAGTAGGAAACATGACGCAAATGTATATAACTTCCGTTAATGAATCGATTGATAGAATGATAGAAACAGTGAACGGCTTATCAGAAGAAACAATTCGTTGGCAGCCATCAGAAGATGAATGGACCATCATGCAAATTGCCGCTCATATTATAGAAGCATTACCTTATTGGGTGGGAGAAATTGAGCAGCTGGTGGAAACCCCAGGGAAAGGATGGGGCAGAAACCATCTACATGAAGGACGATTAGAAGCAGTAAAGCCTGAAACGGTCGATGCAATTTCTGTAAACGAACTACTAAAGGAGCTTGAACAGGTCAAACAAACAGTTCAAGCAGGAATTGAAAATTTAACAGAGGAACAGCTATCTGCAGAAGCAGCAAGCGTGAATCCAAACTTTGGTACGCAGCCGCTGTCCTTTATTATTGATCATCTAATTATCCAGCATGTGAACAAACATGAAGGTCAAATTCAGCGCAATCTTACCAAGTTAAGTAACCAAAGTGCTAAATAAAAATGAAAAAAGGAGAGGGTTTAAATGGCTGAAAAAGCAAGTTACCTTAAAGACCAAGATGTAAAGGATTTTACGAAGGACATTCAGCAGTACAATCTTGGACCATTATGGGAAGCAATCCCAGAAGTAATGAATAAAAATCCAGAACCTCATGCACAAGCTTACTTATGGACAGGAGAACTGTTAGAAAAGAAGTTAATGGAAGCCGCTGAGATCTTTACACCAGAACGTGGCGGGGAACGTCGAGCTATCTATTTCCAAAACCCAGGCTTAACATACCGTCAGCCTTGGGGACATGTTTCAACTACTCAAACTTTATATGCAGCAGTTCAGCTTCTTTTACCAGGTGAAAAGGCGCCATCCCATCGTCATTCACAAAGTGCGCTTCGTTTTATTACAGAAGGGGAAGGTGCTTTTACGATTGTGCAAGGGGAACGAATCTTTATGGAAGAAGGAGATTTCCTCATCACTCCAAAAAATTTATGGCATGGGCATGGTCATGTTGGAGATAAACGTATGATTTGGATGGATGCTTTGGATATTCCGACTATATACAATCTTGGTGGCACATTCTTTGAACCATATGCAGATGGTTTACAACAACCGAATGTTCCTGACAACTTCTCCGAAAAACGATACAGAGGCGGAATGGTTCGTCCTGTTGGCGATGAAAAGTATGATGTTGCTCCACTAGTAAACTATAAATGGAGTCGTACTATTGATGCAATTAAAGGGTTAATGGAATTTGATCCAAATCCTAACCATGGCTTTGCGGTGGACTATATTAACCCAACTACTGGAAAGTCAGCAAACCCAACGATGGGTACACGAATGCAGTTCCTGCCAAAAGGATTCAACACGAAATCACTTCGTCATACACATTCAACTATTTATCATGCGTATAAAGGATCTGGATATACGATTATTAATGGTGTCCGCTTTGATTGGATAGCAGGCGACTATTTCGTTGTACCAAACTGGGCATGGTATGAACATGTTTCTGCTGAAGATTCATACCTATTCTCGGTTAACGACCTCCCAATTATGGACCGCTTTGAACTAGAACGAGAAGAACAATATGAGAAAAACAACGGACATCAAACTGTTACTGGAGAATTTAAACCGGACTTTAGATAAGGACTAATGTAGGGCTTTAAAGGGGAAACACACTTGTTGTTTCCCTATTTATTATACTAGTTGATGGTATCTGGTTGATACACGTAATATATTGTGATTATCAAAATTTCTTTGAATCTCTAGCTTAATATGGAGAATAATATTTATTGAGTGGTTGACAATGCATGAAAACATATCCTTAATATGTTCTTTCTAATTTATTAGCATTAAACCCATTCTTTTATGGGCGATTCCACAAGGTTTTGAACTGGAAAGGAACAGACCTTACATTGAAAACAAAACAAAAGATACCTTAAAAATAGAGGACACCCGAAGATTGAAACCCTACTGACCATGGTAGAAATTACATTCCTCTCAGGCAATCATAAATTTTGTGATTAGGTTTGTAACTCAGAAAAGAACTAAGGCACAACTAGTAATTTCCACTAGTTGTGCCTTTTATTAACGCAAAACTTCCGATCGTCTGCTATAAGAAGAACGGTCCCCTTGCTTCCCCAAACATTACCAAGGCGTTCCGATTATGACGAATAAAAACCATGCGAGGCCTGGTCCACAGGCTACGAGGACTACGGCGGTGAGCAGGAGTTGTTTGAAAAATATTCGGTCTTTCATGCCTTGGACGTTTGCGAGTAATATTGCACCGACTGTTGAGAATGGGCTTAGGTCAACAATACTGTTGGAGGCTGCAATTGCCGATGCTACATCTACTGTCGAAAGGACAGGATTCTGCAGTAGTGGTTCGGCTATAGGGAACATTGTGGCAAGGAAGCCTGCAGTTGAGGCAAAGGCTGAGCCGACTCCCCCTACGTATGAAATCATCAAAGTGGCGATTGTAGGGTTACCCAAATCCTCAATAAGCCCTGTTACATAATCAATAACGCCAACCTTCTCCATTACTCCTACATACGTTAAGATTCCGGAGACCAGAAAAATTACACCCCAAGGCATTTCTTTAATAATCCCATCCTGCTTACTTGGGAACAATAAGGCAACAACTAATCCTATTATAAAACACGCAATACCAATGTTCATATCAAACCCAATTGCTAATATACATAGGACAGCGATTGCTGCAAGGGCAACTCCTCCATACAGAGTTAATCCGTTTTTTGATTTTTCGTTAAAATCATTCGTTGCAGCAGGAGAGACTTCAGCTGCGGCGGCCACGAAATTTTGAGCGGATCTACTCAATTTAAATAAACGAAGCCCGCCTAAAGCGAAGAATGCAATTGCCGAAACAACTGTAAAAAAGAGAAACAAATTTAGTAAGAATAACATAGGTGAGAAAAGCAGGTTAGAGGATTGCATAACACCGTTAACAATAGCTCCAAAAACACTTACAGGTGAATAGGTTCCTGCATTCATCCCCATAATAATCATTATGCTCATCAATACTGCACTGATTTTATATTGATATGCCATTCGCAGCGCGATAGGGGCCATGAGAGAGACAACCGCAAGTCCATATGTACCGAAACTTGCCAGCACAAAGCTCAATCCAAAAATGAGCCATGGGATTAGACCAAGATGCCCTCTAACTAGCTTGAGTCCCCAGTCAGCAATCCAGTCGATTGCACCACTTTTTTGGATAATTGTAAACAAATAAGTAACTCCAACAATGAGGATAAAGAGGTCCGCAGGGAATACGCTATAAATTTCGTCAAGGCTGAGCCCGCTTATAAGTGAGCCCACAACATATGCCGCTACAAATCCCAAAACTCCAATGCTGATAGGCAGTGCTGAACTTATAATAAAGACAATTAGAAGCACAATGAGTGCGATTACTTCTATACTCATACATTCTCCTCTTTCTTGGTTCAAAATTTTGTAAAAGAGCGCTTTCATTATCTGTTTTAAAATCGTACTGTTTTTAAGGTGAAACATTGATGAGAGTCAAATGAAAAACAGACACTGACTCTCAAATCAATAGGAATAAAATTTTCTAATTAAAAAATTGGATTTAAGCAGCATCTGCATACGAACACACCGCGTGTTCAATATGACTCTTAAGAAATCAAGCTATTTTTAGCCATTTAAACAGTGTGAAAATAGTATTTATTGATAAAATTTTATGACTCTAATGGATTCTCTACTTTTAGCTCATCCCCAATTTCAATCGTCATCAGGTCTTCACCAACGATCACCGGTCCGGAATAAGTTGTTTTTGTTCTTCCTATTAAATCAGCCTCCTCTTCCGATAATCCACCAAGTAATACAATGTGTGAGTATACAGCAAGCTTCGGTTTAATTTGGCTGAAAACCTTACCAGCTTGTTCGGGCGTAGTATGGATTTCCATAATATGCTGCAGTGTTTTCGAATCCTTCCCTTCAATTTTAGCCGCTGCTACCTCATGGATAATGACATCGGCATCTTTAGAATGGTGGATCAGGTTTTCGTTGTAACATGTATCACCTGAAATCACCAATGAATGTCCGGCATAATTAATGCGGTAACCGTAACAGGGTTTAATTGTTCCATGGTCGACAATAAAAGCAATGATTTGAATTCCATTTCTGTTATATACCACCCCCTCCTCAATCTCATATGCTATTAATTGCGCTCCTTCAGGGTGGATCGTTCCATGTGCAATCCGCCCCTCAATATCCGGGGTAAAAGCCTTTTCCAAATGTTCTGCCATTTTTTTAGTGCCTACTGGCCCCCAAATCTCCATTGGTTTCGCTCTTTTACCAAGCGTCGGGATTACCCCGGAAAGCCAAACATCCGGAAAACCTGTTAAATGATCGGAATGTAAATGTGTGAAAAAAACCTTATCAATCATTCCAGGCATAATGTTAAGTTGATGAAGTCGCAGTGTTGCACCACGCCCGGTGTCAAAAAGGAATTTTTCATCCTCAATTTCTACTAAAGTTGAATTTCCAAACCGTGCCATCGTTAAATTTGGACACCCTGTCCCTAATAGAGTCACTTTAAATTTCACCTTTTGTTTTTCTATTTCTGCTAACATAAATATCACTCCTTATTAAAATATTCAGATAACATATTTTTGAAAAATATTATCTAAAAAGTGAGGGCAAATAAATCAATGGATTAAAATTAGCCCAAACCATTATCAGCGGTGCTCAATTACATCAAATTTATTTTTGTCCTTTACCATCAAAGAACTTTCGATATTTTGTTCAATATAAAAATGGTATTTGTCGCTTCTATATAAAGTTCTCGATAATTCAGCCGGCTTTCCATTATTTAAAAACATAATATCCTCCCAAAGGATTAAGGGAAAATCTTTATTTACTTTTAAAAATTTAGATTCCGGCTCCCTCGACATTACCACCTCAAAGCTGCGGGCATATTTCAATGGGAAGAGGCGGTATTTATTTATCAAATAGCTCTCCAGCTTTTCAAAATATGGAGTATCATCTATGAAACTCTCAAAAAAGTCGGCAAAAATGCTGTTGGAATAATAACTGGTTTTTAAATTTACCGGCTCCCCATCTATCATTCTTAACAAAATCATTTCAACAAGTTCTTCACCTATTGAAACTTGTAAAAGTTCTGCCAGTTCTTCGTTAGCCGTTATCATTTTTCTCGATAGTGTTTTAATATCTGGACTTTTTCCAATTGCATTAGCCTTTTCTACAAAGGGTGTAAAAACAGAAAGATTTTCTTTTAGTTTTCGGTAAGTAACAAAGGTCCCTTTCCCTTTCTTCTTTATTAGATAGCCGGCATATACAAGCTCATCCAATGCCTTACGAACAGTCGGTCTGCTAACCCCAAATTCATTCGCCAATTCCATTTCAGATGGCAGCTTTTGATTTTCTTTAAGTTCTCCAGTTTCAATTTGGTAAAGTAGACTTTTTTTAATTT
Organism: Neobacillus sp. plas4; assembly: GCF_057221695.1. Classification (NCBI taxonomy): domain Bacteria; kingdom Bacillati; phylum Bacillota; class Bacilli; order Caryophanales; family Bacillaceae; genus Neobacillus; species Neobacillus sp. plas4. The sequence goes on along the minus strand of NZ_CM170152.1, from coordinate 5,471,887 downwards.
GATGATAAAACGGAATAAAACTACCTTCCTCAAGTTTCACCTTTTTCTCTCCTTAAAGAATTTTCCTTGTAAACTTGTAATCATATGTTTACAAGTTAATTTTAATTTATCACATCCCCTATCACATTTCAATAATATTCTGAATATTTTATTTTTAATTGTAAAGGGACGATTCTCATAGAGGACAATAAGAAGTTTTGTTCGAAAGAAGGCACAACTAGCAGAAAGTGTTCCTTTCTAATGGAAGAAGAGGCGATAACTCCAACACAAGCAGGAACCCTTGGAAGTGTAGTGTTGTTAGGGAATGATGATAGGTGCTGTCATTTTTGAACCATTAGACGATAAAATTGTTCGGAAAAGTATTATGTTAACCCCTGTGTGGCAATTTTTAGTTTGTTCATTTTGCTATCTATCATTTTCTTGCAGTACTAGGATTAGGCGGGATTATGCCGAACACAGTTGGACTTATGACGGAGTATGTACCAAAATCTCTTAAAAGTATGTTTGTGTCCGTTATGTCTAGCGGATTTCCAGTTGGCGGAATGCTAGCTGTAGGACTCTCCATCGTGTCTAGTAGGAATCCTTTCATTATTATCACTTCCTTTTATGGCTAAATCTTTACCTGAATCACCTAGGTTTTTATTTATTAGAAACCAAGGAAATAAGATTGATGAAATTTGAAAAAGGTTGTCCTTCTTATTAACGTAATGAGAATCAAACTTTTATTCGAGTAAAAGAAGAGCTAGGGGCACCAGTCTGTAAATTATTTACCAACAATAGAGCATTAAGTACAATCATGATTTGGATATCTTTCTTTATGTGTTTATTAATGATTTATGGATTAAACACATGGCTCCCAAAATAAATAGCGGTGGCAGGTCTTTCAGTGTCTGCACGCATCCATTTAACAGCCCTTCTCAGCTTAAGCGTATGTACTCAACATTTTGCTGGAAGGGCTAAATATTTTTAATAACGGAAACTCTGAAAACTGTTAATCATTACATTCGTTGTATTTTATTTTTTCCATTTTGTTCCATTCGGTTTAATTTATTCTTTGTGTATCTATTGGAGAAAAATAACATTAGAATGAAAAAAGTTAAACATCTACCCATAATCAACAAGAAATATTGCATCCAATCCATGAGAACTGAAAACTCCATTAAAATCCCCCTCGTATATTCCACAAGGATTCAACAGGAAAGCACTTCGTCATACGCATTCAACCATTTATCATGCTTATAAAGGATCTGGCTATACGATAATTAACGGTGTTCGCTTTGATTGGCAAGCAGGCGATTATTTCGTTGTACCAAACTGGGCATGGTATGAACATGTTTCTGCAGAGGATTCTTACCTATTCTCCGTAAATGACCTTCCAATTATGGACCGCTTTGATCTAGAAAGAGAAGATTAATATGAGAAAAATAATGGCCATCAAACAGTTTCTGGGGAATTCAAACCGGACTTTAGATAAGGACAATCATAAGAAATTTCATAGGGAAAAATAGTAAAAAATAAAGTACGTTTTTCGAAAGGGTTTATGCCGGTTTAATTAAACGTTTAATTGGATAGGAATATGTAGAATCCTCAAGATTTGGACATAGTATTTAATGAGGATTTGTGTTAGCATATAAAGCACTGTAGAAAAAGGAAGTGAGCTTACGTGATCAATATAACTGTTCCAAAACCGGACGTTACGATTACCAAACAAGACAATCCAGAGATGAGTAATATTTATGGATTTACAGATTTTCATCTTATCCCACGTGATAAGGGTGGGATCTTCATGTTTTTTAATAAGAATAAAGAGCTTTTATTTGTGGGGAAGGCTAGGAAGCTGCGACCTAGAATTAAGAAGCATTTTGAAGATACAGTATCTCCAATCAAGGACCATCGCGATGAAGTGACGAGGATTGAGGTTTGTGTGATTGACGACCCTGTACATAGAGAAATTTATGAAACCTTTATCGTTAACGAATCCAAGGCGAAGTACAACATCGATAAGGTGTTTTTTAGATAACCAAAGGGAAAGGCAGTAGGTATCCACCTATTGCCTTTTTTCTTTTAAGAAGTCTGTTTTTCGCAACCATTGTTGTTTTTTGAAATCGGGTTCAAATTCAATCAGGTACTCGTCTGATTCCCGCAAGCAACAAATTTTTAGAAAATAGCTTTTAAGAATGAGTCACGCCACGCTTACCCCCTCTTTGTACTTCAACTTCACTTTGTAAACCTTTCTTTAAAGAGAAGCACATGACCACCAAAATAATGGCAAATGGAAGTGCCGCTGCAATGGAAGCTGTTTGCAATACGTTTAAACCGCCAGCTAATAGCAAGACAGCCGCCAAAGCTGATTGAATGACGCCCCATGTCATTTTTATTTTATTGGAAGGATTTAAGGTGCCGCCTTCACTGAGCATCCCCAAGACAAAGGTGGCCGTATCGGCAACGGTTATATAATAAATAGCGACGACCGCAAACCCCAAAATGCTTAACACAGAACTTAATGGCAGATAATCGAAAAAGGTAAAGATGGCCAAGGATACGTTTTCGGTGATATGCTTTGCCAGTTCATGATTTCCTGTGTTTTGTACAATTTCAAGTGCTGAACCGCCAAATACGGACATCCAAAGACAGGTTCCGAGCGTGGGAACGATTAATACGCCAATCACAAACTCCCTTACGGTTCTACCCTTCGAAACACGTGCGATAAACATCCCGACAAATGGAGCCCAGGCAATCCACCATGCCCAATAAAACAGTGTCCAGGATGCAATCCATTCCCCCTCACCAAAGGGCCTCAGCCGTAAACTCATATGGATAAAATCACTAATATAGAGCCCTGTTGTATTAAAGAAAACTTTAATCACGGTCATGGTTGGACCAACGATTAATATCAGCAGCAGAATGGCAAAGGATAAAATCATCGCCGCATTGGATAAGTATTGAATTCCTTTCTCTAAGCCAGTATTGATAGAGATGATAAATATGACTGTCGCAACAACGATCACGATCAGCTGGACGAATAACGTATTGGGAACTCCAAATATATGATGCATTCCGGCTGTCACCTGCATGGCACCAAGGCCTAAGGAGGTTGCGATCCCGAAGACGGTTGCGAAAATAGATAGGATATCAATGGTTTTCCCAATCGGCCCGTAAATTCGATCACCTAGTATCGGATGAAATGCCGAACTGATGGCGGCGGGCAGCTTTTTATTGTATTGAAAAAAAGCTAGTGCTAACCCGATAACGGTATAGATGGCCCATGGATCCAAGCCCCAGTGAAAAAAAGTATATTTCATTGCAGTATTGGCTGCGTCAACGGTGTAACCTTCGCCATAAGGCGGAGTCGTGTAATGGGTGACCGGTTCGGCAACACCCCAGTAGACAATCCCGATTCCCATTCCTGCACCAAACAGCATCGCAAGCCAAGAAGCGGTGTTAAAATCAGGCCGGTCCGTTTTTTTGCCGAGCCGAATATCTCCGTATTTGGAAAAAAGTAAATAAACCGAAAAGATCACAAAGAACAGTGTGGCAGCTAGATAAAACCACCCAAGGTAATCAATCGATCCACTATAGACGATATCTGTCACTTTAGTGAGATTTTCGGTAAAAAAGACACCCCAGATAATAAAAATGAGGGTTAGTAATAAAGAAATGATAAAAACACTGTTACCGCTTCTTTGATTTTTCCTGGTCATAGAAACCTCCTAGTTGAGTGGAAGAGTATTAAATGTATTACTGGTTTCACTTATCGAGTAGATTGTAGAGAAATTCCCACTTCTCACTGTTCATCAACTCTTCCTGCGGGACCTCAAGCCCGCCTCCAAGATATACCGTATGGCCTTTAACGGCGACCACCATTGCTTCAACAATTTCGTTACTGTCGTTCTTTTTATAAATGTCTCCCAATGTCGGCAACGGTTGGTTATTATGGACCGTTGGCGGAAGATCTTCTAGGTTTTCTGTATTACCACTATCACTATTTTGATAATCGATTGGATGACTGTCAGAAGCACGGCCTGGTATCATCAATAGGTATTCATTATGTTTAATTCCGTGAGAGTTACTCGTAATGACCCCATGTTTATCTACCGTTTCCACCACATCGATTTCATTTAACGAATAGGTATCTAGTGAATCCGGAATAGGATTGTGGATTAATACAAAATCACCTTCTTCTGCCTTTCGATCCTTATTGAGTGTATAGGCCTTATGATTGAAGATAAAACTATCCTGTTCCTTTGGCTTGTATTTTTCGACACTAGCGGCATTGGTTATATGCTGTGTCAAATCCCGCAGCTTTATTAGATGAACGGATAGCTTGTACATTGGTTTTACCCCATATACCTTATGTAATTCGTTGTTATAATAGACAAATTGTCCTTTTCGAACTTGGTACAGTTTCACAAATCGATCTCCCTTCAATAGGTGGTATTATTAGGATGTCTTATTTTAGAAAAATCATTATATAAAAGGAGGAGCCCAAATTGGCCACCTATATCTATACGTACGCAGGATATGAAGATGAACAATCTTTGCGGGCCTTAGAAATGCGCTCTTTGTTTAGTTTTGAAACCCAAAATAACATTCTTGAAAGTCCTGTAAAAATAGATCCCAGTCGAAGTCCGTTTATCAAGGAAAGAATTGCGGTGATTTTTGAGGGAGAAAGCCTTCAAGAGCTTCTCGAGATAGTTGGCGGTTTCGAGGTTACTGGAGAAACGTTTAAAGTGATTTATGTGAAAAATGGTGAGGAATCATTTGAGAAGCGCCGTGTGATTGAGCGTGAAGTTGGGTTAATGATTAAGGGTGTGGGAGATTTACGTAATCCACAGCGGTTGTTTGCGGTTATGTATGTAAACGGAAGATGGGTTTTCGGTGATTATGTGAAAGCTGAGTCTGTCTGGTTTCATCATCAACATAAACCGCACCAATACTCCACTGCACTTAGCACACGTGTGGCGAGGGCAGTGGTAAATATCGCCATTCCTGATCCAAACGGGATAAAGGCGATTGATCCTTGCTGCGGGATTGGGACTGTTCTTGTGGAGGCACTGTCGATGGGGATGGATATTGTCGGGAGCGACAATAACCCAGTAATCCTTGCCGGGACACGAGAAAATATCGCTCACTTTGGCTATAAGGCTGAAGTGAAGTATAAAGATATGCGCGAAATTACGCAGCATTATCACGTCGCAATCATTGATTTACCCTACAACCTGTGTTCGGTGATCTCACCGGATGAAAAGCAGGAAATGCTTCAAAGTGCGCGGATGTTTGCGGATCGAGTCGTCGTGGTAACCGTTGAACCGATTGATGAGATTTTAAGGCGTGCTGGATTTGTTATTGTCGATCGAGCGGTTGCGAAAAAAGGAGGATTTACTCGGGAAGTAATTGTGTGCAGATAAAGAAAGGGTTGGTTGTATTAATCACTGTGAACTGAAATATGGTTCCTCTTCCATAAAGGCAAATGATCGAAGCTGAGCTAATTTCGGACAAGGAGGGCCCAAAGAAGCAAGGACGAGTCCGAAGTCGTGCGAACTTCGAACGGGGTAAGCTAAAAATGTGTAATTATGTCGGAAAAAATACCAATCTTCCATCAGAACAAAAATTATATAATAGGAATCACTTTTTTTTTAAAGGACGTAAAGTTTTTTTAAAATATCTGCAAAATGTCCTTTAGGTTAAACTGACGTTGTACCAATCATAAATGTATGGAGTAGTTAGCTTTTGTTCAGGAAATAGCAATTGATGAAGTTAATTGTTGGGCCAATTTTTTAATGGAAGTGACAGGCTTTTTTAAAAGGTGCTATGAGATTGATTTTTAAATCACCTTAGCACCTTAAATGCTTCTGCAACTTTACGGGCAAAGTTTAATGGTGGTTCAACGGATTGAAAGTGAATATAAAGAATGTTTGGTTTTGTGTACAGCCAATGATTATGAATTGCGCTTATGATTATCCCATTTTTAATTAGAATTGCTGAAAACTTCGGAATCTCTTCATCGAGTATAACTGTTTCACCAAGATTAAGTGCATTACCTTCATAATCCAAGGATTCAAAGGATATTGCTGCATGAAGTTCACCACGACTGGGACGACCTTGAATTGTGACATTTAGATTACGCATAATTTCTACAGTGCAAACCCCATTATGAATTTTGGGAGTTTCTTTTAAGATTTGACCAAATTCTTGACAAACTGTATTGATATTTTGCATAAGAACTCTCCCCTATAATCAATTTATTTAAATTATGCTTTGGGGAAACGTTTAGTAACTTGTATTGCACTTTCTGAAAAATAATCAATCGCTGTATAACTGCCTTTGCTCTAAGCGACAATACACTGATACAGTATATAGATAGCCTCCTAGTCATTCTACAATCCGTACTAATGAAAGAGATCATATAAATGATTTCCATAAAAAGTGCAAGCAGCATTTATATCAAATTGTTCAAGTTGAATTAAATGATGGCTCTGTTTATCAGGGGATACTTCATAGTTATGACAGGGACAAAATGTATATCCTTATGCCGAAGACGGGGCATTCTCATATGCCAGCGCATACAATGGAAGAAAGTAGTGAAAGTAGACAGTTTTCCCCATTCTTTGGACCTTTTGGGTTATTTGGTTTCCTTTTTTTGGAATCAGAAGATTCGGACCATTTTTCCCATTCTTTATTTAAAAACGATGCAAAAAAGGCTTGTAGTGGATATGTCCCTACAGGCCTTTTCTATATATAAGTTAAATTGCATTGTGGGCAGTCAATTATAAATTTTTTCGATATGAAAGTTTCTAAATGACTATTTGGTACATAAAAATACCCTGTAGTCCAAAGTCCCCTGATATTTTGCCATTAAATTAAAATGCTGCTGCATGATTTCATAGAGTTCAGGTTCAATATACTCAGAGTATTGGAATTCGGGTAGTGAATCGTTTTGGAGGATAGATGACTTTGTTAAAATCGTTTTTATATTTTTAAAATCAGCCTGTTCAAATAAGGTTAACCAGTCCCTTTCCATAAGAATAGAATCTAACCCATAAAATTGTTTAATTTCCTTCTCGAAATTCGCCCCAATCCTTCTATTAACAGTAAGCTCATTTGCAATAAACCGGCCGCCATTCTTTAATAATCGAAATATTTCTTTAAGTGCTCTAGGCTTGTTGACAAAAGAAAGAACAGATTCGGAAATAATAAAATCATATTGACTGTCTGGTAACGGACATTTCTCTATTGAGCCCTGAATAATTTTCACCGGTAATTGGTAGGATATCATTCTATTTTTTGCTTTTCCCACCATGATTGGATTAATATCCATCCCTGTTACTTTTGCACCATAACGTCCCGCTAAATAGGCAGCCGTTTGGCCAGTACCACAACCTACATCTAAAATTCGAGAAAATTTGCTAATCTTTTCATTCTCGAATATTTGCTGTGTTAGTTTAATACCACCAGGATGTGCACCACTAACGCCAAATTTGGACAAAAAATCTAAATACATTGAAGCCCTAATGAGAACCACCTTCTCCATTTATCTTATTTGTATAATATGAATATATAAATAGGATGGTTCCTTCCATTGAAAGTTACGGTGAACGGTCTGCAGAACTAGGGGCATGGATATAAATTTCCCTGCAATTTGTCATTAAGGTAAGGTAATTGTTTGTGAAGGTGGACTTGAGGGGGAAGACCCAGAAGGATCGGTTACGATTGTTGAAGTGGAAAAGGGGAAAGTCACGAACATTTAGACTCACGAAATATGTAAAATTTTAGAAAAAACTAATACCAAATGGCCCACAAACCCTATATAATAATTATGTTAGGAAAATTTTATATAAGGGGGTTGGGATTTGCGTAAAGGTAAATGGATGAATCTTTCAATCGTTCTAGTATTCTTGTTTTCTTTGTTTAGTCCGTTTGCAAGTTCGAAGACTTTTGCAGCAGCGGGACTACAGTTGCTCGACGTTACGGATAAAAAAGAATCTACGGTTCTTGTTTGGGAAGTGGTGAACAAACAGGACGAGGAGCTTACGAACTACCAATTAATAAAAAATGGCGAAGTTGTTGACATTGAACAGGCAGCCTTACATGAATCAGCAGAAAACAATGTAAAGCGGTATTCCTACGAGGATCAAGATGTCGAAATGAATACAGTCTATACATACGAAATTGCTGCCTATTTATCCACAGGTGAAAAAGTAGTAAGTGCGCCAGTGAAACATACTTTTGTTGGACAAGCAGAAGAAATACAAGCCAAATTGACAGATACCTCTGTTGGACAAGCAGAAGAAATACAAGCCAAATTGACAGATACCTCTGTTGGACTAGCAGAAGAAATACAAGTCAAATTGGCAGACACCTCTGTTGGGAAAACTGAAGAAATTGAAGTCAAATTGGCAGATATCTCTGAAGCAGATGTCGTCACAAACATTAAAGTGATGACGGATCAAGGAAACATTCCTTGGATATTTGATTTTACCGTTGACGGTGTAAGTGAAAAAGGTACTAAAGTAAGTTATTTTGGTGATTTGGATGATGAAGGATATTTTGTAGACTACGATACAGAATCCCGTAACATCGAACTTCCAATCGGAACTTACACCCTGAGTACGGACAACTACTCAACGGGAGAAGTCATTCGTGCGGAGTTCACGATTGAAAGTGGAATTGATTATGTAACAAACCCAATTGATGTGGTATTGCCTGATGAGCAGCTGATTATCAAGAAGGTTTTGAAGATTGAAGGAAAGACGGAACAATCTATTTCAATCTGGTGGGATGAGCCTGTCGATTTCCAAGAAGGTGATAAATACCTTGTGTATTTAGATGATGAGCTGGTTGAAGAAATTACTGACCAATTTAATACTTTTTACACGTATTCTGGGTTATCACCGGAAACTCTGTATCAGGTGAGAGTAGATTATAACTACAAGGATGGAGCGACTGAGACCTTAACGGCAGATGTTACAACATCAGCTTCTCCAACAGGTGAAATCGTTGCATTTGCCGATGAAAATTTAAAAAATGCTATCAAGGAACAATTGAAAATCACTCATCGTGATATCTACACAGATGACATGGAAAATTTGACTAGTCTTGATGCAGGCTATTCGGATATTCGTAATCTAACAGGCCTCGAATCTGCAATCAATCTAGATGACCTCTTGCTATATGGTAACCAGATTGAAGATCTCTCGCCGATAGCAAACCTAACCAATCTAGTATCTTTAGATTTAGATGAAAATTTAATTACGAGTCTAGAAGATTTAATCAATCTCAAGAATCTTGAAACCTTGTTATTATCTTTCAATCAAATTAAGGATATTCGTGTCCTTGATGAATTGCCGAAGCTCTCATATGTGACGTTATACCGTAATGAGAGTCTTGATTTTTCAAAAGGCTCAGAAAATGCTGAGGTTTTAAAAAGCCTTCTCGCAGCTGGTGTTACCGTTGAGTGGCTGTTAGAAGACAACGAAATATTGATTCAGGATGTAACTGAATCCTCCGTTGCAATAGAAATTAGTTTCCCAAGAGTTACTGATTTCGTAAGTACCTATAACCTTTATCTTAATGGTGAGTTAGCTGCAGAAATTCCAGTTGGTAAGAATGAATATCTGTTAACGGATCTTGAGCCATTAACAGAATATGAGATTTCAATCGATGCCATCGATAAGGATGGTATTATTTGGGGAAGTGCGTATTCCTATGTGAAGACACCATCTATACCAGAGGGTGAGTTGGTTCAGTTTAAGGACGAAGCTCTAGAAAAGGCGGTACATGATGCATTGCATATTCGCTCCCGCGATTTATACGAGAGTGATATGAAAGTTCTGACAAGCTTAGATGCCAGCAATCGAGGGATTAAGGCCCTTGATGGATTAGAGTACGCTGTTAATCTTGAGGAATTGCTATTAGATTTAAACGAAGTAAGTAATCTAGAGCCGATCGCAGGATTAACCAATTTAGTGCATTTATCTTTGAGCAAGAATAAGCTATCAGACATTTCAGGTTTAGCTTCATTAACAAATCTAGTATCGTTAGTGCTCGATCATAATGAAATAACGGATATCCGTTCTTTATCGCAATTGTCAAACCTTAGCCTGCTCTCCTTCCAAGGAAACAACGTCAACGATATCCAGGCATTATCAGGACTAAATATCGAATATCTTAACATCGGCTATAACGAAATTGAAGACATTTCAAGCTTGCTGGCATTAGAGAATTTACAATTTGTTTTAGTCATGAAGAATCCATTAGATTTAACGGAAGGATCTGACGATCAGTCTGTGGTCCAGACATTACAAGACAATGGGGTCATGGTTAGTTATGAATATCTCGATATTTCAGCACATAACGTAACGAAGGATTCTGTAGAGATTCGTTGGCTGCCTGTTCCGGAAGATGGAAATGTGGATTACACTTACTATCTCATGGTGGATGGGAAAGAAATTACATCTGAAATTCAGGATTCTTCCTATATCCTAACTGATCTTCAAGCTGATACAGAGTATATGATTGAAGTTTTTGGAATGAGTGCTGACTTTGAACGCTTCATTTATGGAACGACTGTTGTTAAGACAGCTGGAGACGAGAAGAATCCCGGAGAGGGAACGGAAAAACCTGGTGATGGAGCTGTTGGGGAAGAAGGAAAGGCTCCAACTGATCAAAAAACAAATCCTGTAACGGATGATCAAGCCCAAGTTCAAACGCCAAATGGCAATCAAAACAGCGGTGGAAGCAACCTGCCAAACACAGCAAGCAATATGTACAATAACGTCTTAATTGGATTTGTTTTACTCGCGTTTGGAGTACTTTGGCTGCGAAGAAGAAAGCAAAATTCTTGATAGGCAATTGGTATAGCCTTGACCTCACAATGGGGTCAGGCTATTTTTTTTAAATAGAACTACGGCAGCTTTGGTAATTGGTCTTTATACATTTTTCGTAATTCACTTAGTTTTTGTAAGTTCTGGAGTGATTGCTGCTCAAGATTTTGGCCAATTCCGAGAATAAAGGTTTCTACTAAAAAGGTTGGTGGCGATCATCGAGTGAAATTCCCACAACTCTCCTCTATTTGTATAGAAAATATAATCTCCTTCCTCATGAAAATCTGAATCAAAACCACGGCTTTTTACGGCTTTTAAAAACGAATTATTTTAATACGAATAGACAACTAGCTGTATGGGAGATATTAAAATGAAATGAATATTCCAATAGACAACTAGATGTAAAGGAGATAGTCAGATGAAAAGAATGATTTCAATTTTATTGACAGCAATACTCTTCATTTCTACGTTCCTAATGCCTACGAATGTGATGAACGTTATGGCGCAAGGGACCAAGCCCTGGATGAACACAAAGCTTTCTGCTGAGGAGCGTACCAAGCTGCTTCTCGATGCGATGACGCTGGAACAGAAAATTCAGCAAATCGCCATATCGCGCTTCAATGAGAACGACAAAGGTGAAACAATCGTCATTAAAAGAGGCGGTACTAACAAGTACCAGAGCGGTGTATTCCCGCCTCAGGGTACTCTGCCCGGCTGTGAGTTTCAGGACACCGGCCGTCAGATTCGTGGAATCGAGGAACTGGGTATCCCCACAGTACGAATGACCAACGGCGGTACGGGTGTGAAGGGCGGATCGTGTCATAATGACCCGGTGGCGACGGGCCTGCCGTCCACCGTGGCTATGGCCGCGACCTTCAACCGCGGGCTGAACTATGAGGCCGGTCGAATCCTCGGCCAGGAGACACGTGCCTTCGCGCATCATGTGATGCTTGGACCTGGTATGAACCTTGTGCGTCACCCGTACGGTGGCCGGAACTATGAGTACTTCAGTGAGGACCCATACCTAACGGGTATCCTGGCGACCGAGCAGGTCAAGGGCATCCAAAAACAAGGGGTCCAGGCCCAACTCAAGCATCTAGCTGGCAACGAGCAAGAAACCGAGCGTTGGACAATGGGTGTCCAGGTTCCCTCAAAGGCGATGAATGAGTTGTACATGCTGCCATTTGAGATGACCGTCAAGGGTGCTAACCCAGCCTCCGTGATGTGCTCGTTCCCAGATGTCAACGGCACCTATGCCTGTGACAGCCCTGAACTGCTGCAAGATGCACTAAGGAGAAACTGGGGCTTCGGCGGTTACGTGATGAGTGACCGTCGCGCGATTCACAACACGGTATCTGCCATCAAGGCGGGCACGAATGTTGAACTCGACTGGGCACCGCAGTACTACACTCAAGCGAAGATCAAGCAGGCCATTGACTCGGGTGAGGTGACCGAGAACGACATTGACAATCTACTTCGTCCACGGTACATCAAGATGATCGAGTTCGGCCACATGGATAAGCCTTTCGACAAGTTCCTGCCGGAGATCGTCGATCCGATGGCCAACGGCGCCAGCGCTCGGAAGATGGCCGAGGAAGGGGCCGTGCTGTTGAAGAACGATAAAGGCTTCCTGCCGCTGGACGGCAAGCCGAAATCAATCGCGCTGATCGGTGTCGAGTGGTTCGCCGGTATGGCCAAGATGTCCCCGCGCTCCATTCGGATAAACAACGAGAACGTTGTGACCCCTTATACGGTCACACCAAAACAGGGTCTAGAGAATGTCATCAAGGAGCGGGGCTACGGCACAAAGGTGACATATAACGATGGCCGTGACCCGCAGGCTGCTGCCAAGCTAGCCGCTGAGTCTGACGTCGTGCTGCTCATGATCGGCGACACCCCGGGTGAGACCGTAGACCGCGAAACTCTCGGCTTCCCGGCCATTCCCGTCGACATGAACGCGGCCCCAGAGAACTGGGTGAAGCAGGAGCCAATGATTGACGCGGTTCTGAAAGCCAATGCAAAGAAAACGGTTGTGGTCTTGAAAACTTCCGGTACGGTGCTCATGCCGTGGCTGAATACGGTCCCTGCAGTCCTCGAAGCATGGTATCCGGGTATGGAGGATGGCAATGCCGTCGCCAATCTGCTCTACGGTAAGGTCAATCCGTCCGGCAAGCTGCCGATGACGTTCGGTGCCACTGAGCGTGAGGCCGCCTTCGCGACCGAGAAGCAGTTCCCCGGAACCCGTCAAAAGACTGGCAAGCCAGGAGGCCCTGGCCCGTACGGTAACGGTTCCGACCAGTTAATTGCCCAGTACACAGAGGGACTTCAGATGGGCTACCGCTGGTACGAGGCCAACAAAGTGAAGCCTGTCTTCCCATTTGGTTACGGCCTGTCGTACACGACCTTTAAGTATGGAAATCTCAAGGTGAATAGGGTCCGTGATAAAGGAAAGTTGACTGGTATTGATGTGACCTTCACCATCACAAACACCGGTAAAGTTGCCGGCAAAGAAGTGGCACAGGTTTATCTGACCCTGCCGGATGTGGCGGGACAGCCGGCCAAGCGACTCGTTAACTTCGAGAAGGTTGATCTTAAGCCCGGTGAGAGCAAGCGAGTGAATCTGCGGATTAACCAGGCCGGTTCCAACCACCCGTTCTCCTATTTCATTCCGAAAGAACCGGGCAACCTGGCGAACTGGGCTGACGGCGAGTGGGCTACAGCTGCCGGAAAATACCGCGTGCATGTCGGTGGTTCCTCAACAGACACCCCGTTAGTAAAGGACGTCCCGTTGAACTTCAAACTCAAAAGGTAAATCACATCGATAGACCTTTGACTATGGGATGACGTCGGCGACTGGGGAGAAATCGTCAGGCACTCCGAAGATAGTGAGCCCGCAGGCACGGTTAATCAAGCCGAGCTCAGCGGGCTCATTGCTTTTATAGACATCTTCATGGGCGACGAATGAGACGAAGAAAGTTAAGGAAGGACGTGAGAAGTATTATGAAAGAATCCGTTCAAAAAAGCAGGAGAGGTCCGGCGCATTTGTGGTGTGTGGTCTTTGGCCTGATGGTCCTCTTGACCGGATGTGCCGTTGCGGAATCCGAAGGGCCGGCCGGGAGCGATGACGCCGTGGAACCCGCCCCGTCCGAGCACGGTGACTGGCAGGCACCCGGTTTGGTGGACAGGTCCGGTGCGCCAATCGAGGTGCCGACGCCCGGTCCGGCCACTGGCAGGACCTTGGACGTTATGGACTTCGGGGCAGATCCGGATCCGGACTCACAAGACGACGCAGCAGCCATCCGTGCGGCCCTGGACGCGGCCAAACAAGGAGACGAGGTCATGCTACCGGCCGGCACGTATGACCTGCGCTCCACTGACCCGGCCGACGAGTCGGCGAACATCGTGTTGCGCAGCGGTGTGGACCTTCGCGGAGAGGGCAAGGAGAGAACCGTGCTGCTGACCTCCCTCGACGGCGAGGATGACAGCCGGGTGATCCGCGGCTCCGGCGTCCACGACGTCATCGTCGCCGACTTCACCATTACCTCCCGTCATAAGGGTCCACTCGGCGACGACCCTGACGACAGCGATGCGGGTGGCGGCCCGATGTACGGGATTTACCTCGGAGCCCACAAAGGGAAGGCCAGCTCCCGGGTCCTTGTGGAGAACCTGGGCATCCGCAGGTTCGAGCGCCACGGGATCTCCGTCAAGGCCAGCAGTGAAGTGACTCTCTCTGGAAACTACGTCAGTGAGGCAACTGCCGTCGGCCCTGGCGGCCAGGGCTACGGCATCGCTATCGAGGGCACAGCGGACCAGAACGACCCGGATGCCGCCAACGATTCCCGGCACAATGTCGTCATCGGCAATACCTTCGATGGCAGGCATCTGCGGCACGCTATTCTGCTGCAGTTCCCCACGCACAACAATCTCGTGGCGGAGAATACCATCACCGGCAGCCTGCTCGACGCCATCGATCTGCACGGCGAGGGTGAATACCTGAACGAGATCCGGAACAACACGGTCATCGGCGGACAGCGGGCGGGCATCGCGCTGGGCAATTCCGGCGGGGCCAAGAACAAACACGACGCCTCAGGACCAGGAAACTGGGTCCACTCCAACGACCTAATTGAAAATCGTCAGGGAGTCCTCGTCATCCTGGGAACTCCTGACACCCTCATCGAGGACAACAGGATCACCGCCGGGAAGGATTCGAAAGCCGGCATCGAGGTCCGCAATGCGCCGGGCACGGAGTTGCGCGGTAACCACATCACAGGGGGGAAGGACGGGTTCTGGGCCATCCGGCTCGATGAGGACCGTGGTGCTGACGGGCGGGGCAAAGGAATCCCCTCAGGCATCAGGATCGAGTCCAACGTCATTCGACAGGCAGCCAACGGCATCAGGATCGATGCAGGGGAGGACCTCAGCATGGTCGAAAACGTCGTCGACGGCATCGACGGAGCGGAGCTGAGGGTGGCCGACGGGATTGAGGTGAGCCGGTCGGCTCAGCGATCTAACTCGACTAGGGACCATAAGTAAATGAGGCTTTTAGGCAAAAAACTTTTTTTCACTCGCAATAACACATTTTAAATTTAAGAATCTAAATAGACGGAAAAATTCCGCCTATTGACTCGAAAAACGTGAAAATGGGGGATTTTGCTTTGCATAACCGGAAAACCTCCGCTTATTTTTTCTTTCGCTGGTTACTTAATTAATGATAGGACTTCTATTTAAATGAAAGTGACGGGTTTTTTAACAAAAAGGGTGCTTTGATTTTAGCATTCTTTTTGTTATCTAAAATAATCCAAGGGAACCTCATTTAGATACATCACGGTGAACCGTACCATAAGTAAATGGGGTTATTTACTAAAAGCTTAAATTAAATTAGGCTCCAGCCATATTAGACTGGAGCTTTATCATTTTCTATGATTATAGTGCCTCTTTAATCACCTTTTTGTAATAGAGGACGGATAGTATACCGAAAATCGAGTATAATGCGGTATATAATAACATGACCATTATCATTGGTGTCCATAATTCAGTACCAAACATGAACCAACCAGATTTTACGGCAAAATAACTATGGGCTAAGCCAATAACTAAAGGGATACCAAAATTAAAGATTTGCTTGGCTTGAATGCCTCTTAACAAGTCTCCTTGAGTGAATCCAAGCTTTCTTAATATCGTATAGTTCGGCTTTTCTTCTTCGCTTTCATCCATTTGTTTAAAGTATAAAATACATCCAGAGGTAACTAAAAAGGTTAATCCTAAAAATCCAACGATAAACATGATAAGCCCGATGTTTCTTTTCTGATTATTGCTCATTTCTAGAACTGAATCATTTTTACCAGTAAAATTTATATCTTGAAAAAGATCATTGGCTTCTACCATTTTGGTTTCATCTTGCAATTTAATTCCAATATAAAGAGTGGATTCCTTTTGAATTTCTGGGTCAATATCTTTTTTTAATCGCTCAAAAATAGTTTCATCCACAATGGCGACGGGGAATCCACCGCTTGTAAAACGGAATGATACGATGTAGTCCTTCCTTAGGCCGATATAATTTTGCGGTATCACTTCATTTATCCCTTTTAATTCGATTTGACCTGAACTTTTTAGCGGCATAAATTTTTCTATTGTATCATTATAACCGGTAAAAAGGGTTTCCTCTGCAGATAAATCAATACTGTTGGCGGCCTTGTCACTGATGACAGGAATGGTCATGTTCTTTGGATCAGAATTTAGCTCCTCTATATTTATTTCCGTTATTTTTTCTAAGTTTGCATGGACCTGAATGACTTCGATCATTTTTTCATTATATTTAATTTCATTTCCTGCTAACGCTTCTTTAAAGTCTTCAGCATCTTGTTTATTTGTCATTGAAAAATCAGCAACCACATTATTTTCGGCTAATCTTTCTGCTGAGAAGTGCGAAATATAGCTTAAGGATAACAAGCCGATAGCAAGTGCGGATACAGTCGTAATAATCGTTAATAATAGAGCATTTGATTTCATCCGAAACATAATGGATGAAAGAGATAATACTTCATTTATATTCAAATAACCACCTTTCTTTTTTCGAATCACATAAAAGATAAATCGAACGGATCCTTTGTAAAAAAGATAAGTCCCAATAATAACAGAGGCTAAAATGAAGAGCATGGCTAAGAATAGTTCAGCCATTGTTGTAAAGTCCCCGCCAAATAATTTGGATGAAATATAATAGCCTAAAAGGATCATTAAGATACCTAAAATTCCGTAGATCATTTCAAACAAGGACACTTTTTTAACTTTTTCTTCTGTTGATGAAAGAACTCTAAATAAGGACAAGATACTTTGTCTTTTAATAAATATATAATTCATCAACATAATAAAGATATAGATAATAGAAAAGACAACAACCGTTTTCACCAATGCTTCTGTTGAAAATCTTAATGTGGCAGCGGACTCAACACCTGTTATTTTCAGTAAGATCATCATGATTAATCTTGAAACAGAAAACCCAATAAAGATTCCAATGAATAAGGAACTGAAATATAGGATTAAATTTTCAAATGTGAGAATGCGGAAGATTCGGCCTTTTGTCATTCCTATTAACTGAAATAAACCGATTTCTTTACTGCGTCGTTTAATAAAAATGTTATTTGCGTATAAAAGAAAAATCGAGACGATTGCAACGAGTAAAACGGATGCTGTTCCCATTGCAGCTGCACCTTTAATCGAACCCTTTGTTTTATCCATAGCAGGGTCATATTGTAGTGTGACAAAGGCAAAATAAAGAGAGACCGTAAAGATTAAAGCAAACACATAGAGATAATAATTTTTGATATTCTTTTTCAGGTTTTGAAAGATGAGTTGATTAATGCTCATTTTGCACCCCGCTTAATACTCCTTGTGTTTTCATGATGTCATGGAAGAAGTTCTGTCTAGATTCTTCCCCCTTTGTTAATTGAGTATAAATTTGTCCGTCTTTGATAAAAATAACACGGTTACAATAGCTTGCTGCGACTGGATCGTGGGTAACCATTAGAATCGTTGCATTTCTTTTTTGATTTAAATCGCTTAGTTTGTTTAACAAATCTGAAGCGGATTTTGAATCGAGCGCTCCGGTTGGTTCGTCAGCAAAAATAATACTTGGCTCATGAATAAAGGCTCGAGCTGCAGACGTACGTTGTTTTTGTCCACCGGAAATTTCATTTGGATATTTATCTTTAATGTCATAAATGCCGAGCTCTTCAGCCAAAGTATGAAATTTATGATTTGCTTCGCTCTTTGGTGTTTTTGTAATCGATAATGGTAAGAGTATATTTTCTTTAACTGTTAATGTATCTAGTAAATTATATTCTTGAAAAATAAATCCTAGATGATTCTTTCGAAATTCAGCTAATTGCTTTTCCCTCATTGCTGTCATTTCTTTTCCCTCGATATTAATTGTCCCATAACTAACTTTATCAATGGATGAAAGAACATTGAGCAGAGTTGTTTTCCCTGAACCCGATGCTCCCATGATACTAACAAATTCCCCTTTTTTAATGGTTACATCCAGGCCCTTCAGTACTTCTTGTTTGTTAAATTTATTGCCATAACTTTTATGAATTTTTGCTGCCTCTAATATATTCATATCCACACACCCCATGATTTGATAGTTTTAGTATAAATGGCTTTGTTGTTCAATTCCTTCGATTGATGATACAAATAATAAAAGCATGTGACAATTTTGTCACATGCTTGTGATATGAAGGAATTGATTTCTTTTTGGAAAGATCAATGTAAAAGTCGTACCCGTTCCAAGTGTTGAATGTACTTCTATATGAATTAATAATGGCTTTGCTGATTTTTTTGCTAAATATAACCCCATGCCTGTTGCAGCATTATCTTGATGTTTTGCAGTTGATGTAAAGCCTTTATCAAATATACGAGATACATCCTTTGGATCGATGCCGCGGCCAAAGTCTTTTACCTCAAGAATGGTCTGTTCATCTTGTTGATAGCTTTTAATGATAATATCGGAAGCATCACTATATTTTATTGCATTTGTTAATAGCTGTCTGATGATAAAGGCTAGCCATTTGGCATCACTAAGTACTTCTTTAACCTCTATTTGTAAATCAAAGCCCATTCCTTTTTGAATACACCATGATTGTAAATCTTTAATTTCCTTCGTAATTAAGACGGTTAAATCTATAACCTCAATATACAAATCATTTTCTATAAATGGTATACGTTTTTGATGAAGCTGCTGGTCTAGTAGTAGATGAATTCGTAACCATTCATAGGTTAATTGAGATTTCATTGTTTTATTGTCTATTCGATCAATCATTAATCGTATAGCTGTTAACGGTGTTTTAACTTCATGAATCCAAGATAATAATTGGTCTTTCTCCTGCTCTAGGGAAATCAGATTTTGTGAAGCAATTTGTTTCAGTAATTCAGTCTGGTTCGTAACTGCATTTTCAATGATTTTTTCAAAAGGACTATCTGGATTAGATATACTCGTTAAGTCAAGATTGTTTTCCCATGCTTCTATACTTTTATAAAATTTTGTTTCATTATTGTAGCGGATCATTAAAAATAGGATGAAAATAATCGTTGATAAAAAGACAATGTAGACGATAGGCATTAATGGGATTGTTGTATCAAAATAAGCAACTAGGATGAAAAAAAAATGTAAAAATAAAAAGAGAATAATCCAGCTGCGTCTTTCAATTAAAAATTTTTTGATCATCCGAAATCTCTCTCTTTAGCAATATAACCTTGACCAACTTTTGTTTCGATAAACTGTCCTAAGCCAAGCTCCTCCAGTTTTTTTCGTAATCGGTTTACATTGACAGTTAAGGTATTATCGCTTACAAAGCGCTCATCATCCCATAAGCTTTTGATTAATTCCTCCCGGCTAACTATTTTATTCTTCTGGTCAATTAGTAGTTTTAAAATATAAATTTCGTTCTTTGTTAGCTCAATTGAACCTGAGTCATTCATGACAGAATTTCTCTCAAAATCTATTGTTGCACCGCACCATGTTTTAAGTAAAATTGGTTCATTATTGTAATTATATACCCGCCGAAGAATCGCCTGTATCTTCGCAATGAGTACATCAAAATGAAAAGGCTTTTGAATAAAATCATCTGCACCAAGCTGCATGGACATAACCATATCAGTAGGATGATCGCGGGAAGATAAAAATAGAATGGGAACGTTTGAATTGGATCGAATCATTCGGCACCAATGGAACCCATCAAATTTTGGCAATTGAATATCAATAATGACTAAATCAGGTTTTATCATTGTGAATTCTTGAAACACTTGACCAAAATCAGCAATACCAAATACATCGTAAGACCACCCAGCCAACCTATCTTTGATTTCATTAAATAATGTTTCGTCATCTTCAATTAACAATAATTTAAACAAATGATTCACCACACTTTTTGCTTTTCCTTACCTAAATTGTATAGGAAAAATTTTCTTGGTGCTAGGTTGAAGATTTTAATGCATGAACGAGTATCCGAAGCGAATCGGTTTAATGCGATTTTAAAAAACAAATTAGAGGTATAAGTCCACATAACAATCTTTACAGTAATTTTACAAATATTCAATAGAATCTATAAACTCCTTTGCTACTATAGTACTAGTTGTCAAAATATGTCGCAATATATAAGGCAGCATTAACTAACAGGGGGAAATAAAAAAAATGAAGAGTCATTTTAAGCTCAACATGTTCAGTAAGATGGTATTAGCCGGAAGTTTACTACTAACAGGTGTTCCATTTGCTGTTCAAAATGTGAGTGCGGAAACGGGAATTCCAAATACGCTAGACATAAAAAAAGTAGCAGGATATAGCATCGGTACAACCAATGAAGATGGCGGCGTCGCTGAAATTGTTAAATACAATTCGGACAACGAGAAATTTTACGTAATCAATGGATATGGACAAACCATTGACATTGTTAGTCTAAAAGGGTTAACACCTGCCGAAACAGTACAACAGCTTCAAAAAGAAAAATCAATTAATATTGCAGATGCTGTGAACACAGATACTTTCGTTTACGGAGACTTAACAAGCATTGAAATGAATACTGCTAACGATACCATCGTGGCTGCTGTTCAAGCCGAAGATTATACCCAGAATGGAAAAATTATCGTGATGAATTATGATGGCGACATTCAAAAAACATACGATGCAGGTGTCCAGCCTGATATGGTTAAGTTAACAGCTGATGGCAAGTACATACTTTCTGCTAATGAAGCAGAGCCTCGCGGCGGACTTAAAGGGGAAGACCCAGAAGGTTCGGTTACGATTGTTGAGGTTGAAACAGGGAAAGTAACCCAAGTGAAATTCGATGATGAAAGTGTCATTGCTGATGATGTTCATATTCGAAAAAATGGAACCAAAGCCAAAGCTGCTGAAGATTTTGAACCTGAATTTATTGCTGTTTCAAATGATGGTGCGAAAGCCTTTGTAACCCTGCAAGAAAATAATGCGATTGCAACTATTGATATCAAAGCAGGGAAAGTGCTATCTGTAAAGTCACTTGGATATAAAGATCATTCTTTGGCAGGTAATGAACTGGATGCTGCAAGGAATGGAAAAATCGAACTCGAAAGGCTTCCGATTTTAGGGTCCTATATGCCTGATTCTGTTGCGTATGTAAACATAAATGGTACTGATTATCTGCTTACGGCGAATGAAGGGGATGCAACCGAGTGGCCAGAGGAAGACCCAACATTTATCAATGTAGCTGATTTTAAAGATGTAAAAGATACGATAACATTAAACCCTGACCTTTTTAAAGGGATGACTGCGGAAGAAGCACAAGCCGCATTTGATAAAATGAAAAACTCAGATGATTTTAAGAAACTCGAAGTATTAACAGATCGTGGAAATGATGCCATTTATACATTAGGCGGACGTTCTTTCTCTATTTGGAAAGCAGACACCATGGAGCTAGTTTACGACAGTGGAAGTGAATTCGAAACGATTACAGCTGAACGTTATCCGGACGTGTTTAACTGGTCAAATGATGATGATGAATTTGAAAAGCGCAGTGCGAAAAAAGGGCCTGAGCCGGAAGATGTCAAAGTGGGCATGATTGGCGATGAGGTATATGCATTTGTCGGACTTGAAAGAATCGGCGGGTTTATGACCTATAACATTTCAAATCCACAAAATGCACAGTTTGCCAACTATCTTAACAGCAGGGATTTCTCCCAAGCGATTGCAGGAGACGTAGCACCTGAAGGACTTGAATTTATTGCTGCAGACGTAAGTCCAACAGGTCGTCCGCTTGTTTTAGTTGGAAACGAAGTAAGTGGAACAGTTTCTGTAAGTGAGATTCAAGTGGATCCAATTAAACTTATTGAAGAAATTACGCTCGAACAAACGCAAGCAAGTCTTAAAGTTGGCGAAACGGTTAAATTAAGTTCAAGCATTACTCCAGCCGATACAACAGAGGATAAGGAAGTTACGTGGACAAGCTCTGATGAAAAAGTGGCTGCGGTAACGAACGATGGATTGGTAACTGCTCTAGCTGCCGGCAGTGCAACCATTACCGTTCAAACCAAAGATGGAGTTCACTCCGCGACAGCTGGCATTACGGTTACGGAACCAACGCCTCCGGCTGTAGACGATGACAGCGACGCTCAGGATTCAGATGGAGCCGTTGAAGTGCCTTCTTCAGATGATCAGACTATTGATACGGAAACGGTTGGTGAATCGAAGACCAGCCAAACTGGAAATAAACTGCCGAATACAGCAACAAACTATTTTAATCTCTTAGCAGCGGGATTGATTCTTGTGGTCATTGGCGGGATTATTGTATATTATCAAAAAAGGCGAATTGCATAAATGAAGAAACCATCCTGGCGTAATGTGCGGGATGGTTTTTTCATTATGCTTTATTTTTATTAACCTCTTCCAGACGATATAGCTCTTTGAAATCTGACCAGCTCATTTTTCGCTTTAAATATTCACGAAAGGAATAACAGCTTTTTTGCTGTGGGTTGTCGTGAAGGAATGAAACAAAGGTTTGCAAACGAGTTTGAATCATAAAAAAATGAGGATGACTTGCTTCTAAAACAGGGATTTCCATTACTTTTATTTTCTGTTCTGCTTGATTTTTAAACTCTAGACTCTTAAACAACAACAAAATATCATCTTCTTTTTTCGAGTTTCTTTCTATTATAACGTATTATTTTTCTAAATCGAATTAAAAAAGTGAATGTTTATGGAAAATTCAGATTACTTATGATAAGTTGGTGGTCCCGCTGGAAGAATCGTGCCCACACAGTTGGGCTAACTTGTGGTTTGCGGTCACGATTAATCCCTATTCGTACCCATTTTGGTTCGTTTTGCTGTTTGAAGGTAACGAATAGAATCTATTCGTGCCCGTTTTGGTTCGTTTTGCTGTTTGAAGGTAACGAATAGAATCTATTCGTGCCCGTTTTGGTTTGTTTTGCTGTTTGAAGGTAACGAATAGAATCTAATTCGTGCCCGATCTAGCCCGTTTACGCGGTTCAAGGTAACGGATAGGTTCGATTCCACAATAAAAACCAGATCCCTATTACAGAATCTGGCCTTAAAACCTATTATGCAAGTCTCATTTTAAAATCTTGGTAACCGAATTGCTGCACGACCTTACAATCGCCATCTTTGCCTTTCACAGCGATTGCTGGAAGGGGCATACCGTTAAACGTAGTGTTTTTTACCATTGTGTAAATCGCCATATCACCAAATACTAAGCGATCGCCGCTTTTCAATGGCTGATCAAACGAATAATCGCCGATAACATCACCTGTTAGGCAAGTTTGCCCGCCGAGTCGGTATGTATATGGCTTTTCGCCTGCTTCGCCTGATCCAAATAAAGGCGGGCGGTAAGGCATTTCCAATACGTCCGGCATATGACAGGTTGCAGATGTATCTAAAATGGCAATATCCAAATGGTTTTGATGTAAATCTAATACAGATGTAATGAGATAACCAGCATTCAGCGCAATCGCTTCGCCTGGCTCAAGATATACTTCTAATCCATAGTTATCCTGCATTCTTTTAATACAAGCTTCTAATCTTGGAATATCGTAATCTTCTCTCGTAATATGATGACCGCCGCCAAAGTTAATCCATTCCATTTGCGGAAGCCATTCGCCAAACTTTTCTTCAACTGCATTCAAAGTCGATTCCAAATCGTCAGAGTTTTGCTGACAAAGGGTGTGGAAATGCAACCCAGAAACACCATCTAATAATTCAGGACGAAATTGATCACGGATGACCCCGAATCGAGAACCCGGTGAACATGGATCATAAATGGCATGTCCAATTTGGGTAGAGTGCTCAGGATTGATCCGTAAGCCCACTTTTCTACCAGCTTTTAGCGCCTTATCTTTAAATTTTTCCAACTGTGAAAAAGAATTAAAGATAATATGATCACAAATGGAGATAATTTCGTCGATTTCATCGTCACGGTAGGCAGGGGCAAAGACATGATTTTCTTTGCCCATTTCTTCGTAGCCTAGACGTGCTTCATATAAACCACTTGCCGTTGTACCGCTTAAATACTTTCCAATGAGGGGATACATTGTTGTCATCGAAAAAGCCTTTTGTGCTAAAACAATCTTTGCTCCGGTACGCTGCATAACACCGTTTAGGATTTTAAGATTTTTTTCAATTAGCTCTTCATCGACTACGTAACACGGTGTTGGCAGTTCTTCAAACCGCATTTATCGGACAAGCTCCGGAATTTTTTTTTCCTCAGGAAGTGCATCAACTAAAACTGGATTAAAATCTTCTACCCATGGAAGTCCCCATTTATTTAACTCTTCCATGAATGGATCTGGATTAAATTCCTCAATATTGAATACGCCTGGTTTGTTCCATTTGCCAGTCAAAATCATAGCTGCACCGATCATTGCTGGAACGCCTGTTGTATAAGAGATGGCTTGAGAGCCGACTTCTCTATAGCACTCTTGGTGGTCACAAATATTGTAAACATAATATGTTTTATCTACGCCATCTTTTTTCCCTTTAAAGATACAGCCAATGTTTGTTTTACCAACTGTACGTGGTCCAAGGGAAGCTGGATCTGGTAATACTGCCTTCAGGAATTGAAGTGGAATAATTTGTTTTCCTTCGAATTCGATTGGCTCAATGCTTGTCATTCCAACATTTTCAAGTGCTTTAAGGTGAGTAATATAACTTTGACCAAATGTCATGAAGAAACGGATACGCTTAATCCCTGGGATGTTTTGCGCAAGAGATTCAAGTTCTTCGTGGTAAAGCAAGTACATATCCTTTTGACCAACTTCAGCGAAGTTATATTCGCGTTTGATTTCCATTGGCTCTGTCTCAATCCATTCACCATTTTCCCAGTATCTGCCGTTAGCAGAAACTTCGCGGATGTTGATTTCAGGGTTAAAATTTGTAGCAAACGGATAGCCGTGGTCGCCGCCATTACAGTCAAGAATGTCGATATATTCGATTTCATCAAAATAATGCTTAAGTGCATATGCAGAGAATACGCCTGTTACACCTGGGTCAAAGCCGCTTCCTAAAAGAGCTGTAATACCAGCTTTTTCAAAACGCTCTTTGTATTCCCACTGCCATTTGTATTCAAATTTAGCTGTATCTTCAGGCTCGTAGTTTGCTGTATCCATGTAGTGTGTTTTTGTTGCAAGACACGCATCCATGATTGTTAAATCTTGGTATGGTAATGCTAGGTTCATTACGATATCTGGTTTTACTTCATTGATTAACGCGATTAATTCTTCTACATTGTCCGCATCTACTTGAGCTGTAGTGATTTTTGTTTTGCTCGTACCCTCTAATTTTGCTTTTAAATCATCGCATTTAGATTTTGTACGGCTTGCGATACAAATTTCTTCAAAAACTTCGCTGTTTTGAACGCATTTATGAATTGCTACTGAAGCAACGCCGCCGGCGCCGATAATAAGTGCTTTTCCCATTTTCCATATCTCCTAACTTAATAGAATTTGTTTGAAAACCCGTGAAAACCAAGTGAACAACAAAAAAGCAAGTGTAAAAAGCGCATCACTGCGCACAACACTTGCTTTAGATATAATATCAATATTAAAAGGCATACGAATGACGAAAAAAGTCACACGTCTGCTATAAAAGTCCTAAGACAATAGCAAAGAAAGCACCTTAATATTCAAACTATATCTTTTTAAGATCAGAGTCTATATAGCAAATAATTACTTTTACCACTCTTATTGACCGTTTCACAAGTTGTGTGCATATGCACTGGTTGTAAAGTAACCAACTTATAAAATTTGAGCTTTTAACTCAATCAATAGGGCAACTAAAGTTGCCAATCGGCAGTTGACCCGGCTGTCCGTATGGCCTTAACTCCCGCGAGGAAGTGGTCAGTATTATCTGCTTGGAAAGACTCTAGATAGCTTGAATAGTAGCTTTCCAATTAGCTATTTTATATTATCAATATATTTACAGATTAGCAATAGTCAAATTAAAAAAAATTTCAACTAAATTTTGTTAAAAAATATCATGGTCATAATGGCTGGAATTCGGACCTTTTTTGGATGGCGAAATCAATGCGGCGATAAAAAATAAGGGGACAATGATATTTAATTTCGGATAGGTAATGATCAGGACAACAATGGTTAGAAAAATAAGAATCATGATGAGCTTTCTTATTTCTTTTACTTTCGGACTCTGATAAAATTTTTGCCACCTTTCATTGGATTTCATTTTTCCAGGTGCAAAGACAAAGGCAGATAAAAGGAGCAGGGCAACCCCAGGTATAATATAATTCATAAACATGAGTAAAATACTGAGAATGATCATCGAGTGAAATATCACTTTTTTCAACCGAACTCCCCCCTTAAAAGATTAGGCAAAGATGTTCTTTTTAATGGGTATTCGATGTATTTGGTAATTATTCATATCTGACCGGGAGGACAAATAGAGTGGTGCCTGTCACCAATGCGGGAAGTCTGGAGTGACCGAAGAGCATGATGAAAAAGAGTTTGGGTAAATGCAGTGAGTCTAAGGGCCTCTAACCTCTAATCATAATGTAAAAAAGAGACATGGTCGATCATGTCTCTTTCGCTTTTGCTATAAGATTACTTCTGTTGAGCAGCCAAGAAAACGTTTTGTGCTGCTGCTATCCCTGCACCAGGTTCAAAGGAGTAAGAGAAATCCTGCAGCCCAGCTTCTATCAGTGAAACGGCTTGAAGGATATCACTTGGGAAGCAATACCCCATATGACCGAATCTAAAAATCTTTCCTTGCAGATGGCCAAGTCCGCCTGCAAAATCAAGGTGATATTTTTCTTTTAGATGCCCAATAAATGTGGAAGCTTCCACGCCATCTGGCGCATATACAGCTGTGATCGTCGGAGACGCATATTCATCGGCCGTCAATAGTCCAATCGAAAGTGCCTTCATGGATGCACGAACCATATTCTTCATCAGTTCGTGTCTCGCAATGGTTTGTGAAAAGCCGCCTTCCTCGTCAATTAAATCACAGACAGCGGAAAGTCCAAAAATCAATGAAATGGCAGGGGTGTTTGGTGTCATCCCTTTCGACGCCCACTTCCGATAGCTTAGAAGATCTAAGTAATAAGCAGGCTTTGTTGTTTTCTCTATCACGTTCCATGCCCTGTCACTTACACTTAAAAGTGCTAGTCCAGGTGGCAGCATCATCGCTTTTTGTGACCCTGTTACTAAAATATCAATTCCCCATTGATCCATTTCCGCCGGAGCACCGCCAAGGCAGCTGACCCCATCGACAATAAATAGCGCATCGGTATGGGTGCGAACTACTTTTGCCAATTTTTCAATCGGGTTTAAGATTCCGGTGGAGGTTTCGTTATAGGTTGCAAAAACCGCCTTGATATTGGATAGAGGTTTTAGGAACTCACTAAGATCCTCTTCGGTACAGGCTTCGCCCCAATTTTTTTCAAGCTTATGTACGTTGAATCCATATTTCTCGCAAATGGAGACGAAATAATTACCAAAGGCGCCAACGGTGATGACGACCACTTCTTCTCCTGGGGAAACGGTATTAACGGCTGCTGCTTCTAATGCTGCCGTACCGCCTGATGGCAGCAGTAAAATTTCTAGCGCAGTCCCAAAAACTGTTTTTACCCGGTTGGTTGTTTCTTGATATAACCTTACGAATTCTTCGGTGCGATGACTAATCATGTCATGGTTCATGGCGAGCTGGACCTTTTTAGGGATTGGAGTTGGCCCAGGATGCCTAAGTATATTTGGATACATAGATTTCCCTCCATTTTCAGATTGTTTAATAGTATTAATTCCCGTTGCATAGTCCAGTATCCTTCTTTTTGGGAGAGAATAGGAAAAAAGGCTTGAGGATGGCCTCAAGCTTTTTTCCAGATGGCTTTGTTAAATAGGTCTGTTGATTTGCGCTTAAGTAACCAGCGAAAGTAAAATAAGCGGAGAATTTCCGGTTATTTGAAAAATGGAGCTCGTTTCGTGAAATATAAGCGGAGAATTTCCGGTTAAGCTACTCAAAATCCCCCATTTTAATGTCTTTTTTATAAATAAGCGGAATCTCTCCGACTATTTAGGATATTTTTATAATTTTTTACCAAATAAGCGGAATTTCTCCGTCTAATTACTAAAATCAACATTACTGTCCAGCTCCAGGGCACTTGCACTTTTCTTTTAGAAAGCACCAGATCCCCCGCCGCCACCACTTGTTCCTCCGCTAGAACTAGAGCTACTGCTGCTTGTGGTGCCGCCGCTTACCGAGTCATTCGCTTCACGAAACTTTGCAGAAGTGTCAGGACCGATAAATAATATGGGGTAGATTCCAGCACCAGCATCATAACTGTCGATATCTGAAGTTAGTGCCTCTATTAGGACATCATATTTGCGATCAATTTCTTTGCTGCTGATTCCGAGTCCGTAGATATAAGCACGCATTTGGTCATCTTCGGACCATTTTTCCCACTCAGCTTGTGGAAGTTCTTTAAAGCGAGTTTTAAACTGTTTCCATTCGTAGGCAATTCGTGCACCTTCCCAGGTTTTTGGCCGGTAAAGAATGGCGTAGAGAATCACTGGAATCAATAACACAAGGGTTGCAGCAAAAGAACCCATGAGACCGTAGATTGGGAAAAGGAATAGAAACGGCAGCAGTAAGATACTTGAAAAACCAATGAGTAAACGATAAGCCTTTTTATTTTCATAGAGGGTGTAACTGTCTATCTCATGGTTAACAGCCTGCCTCCATTGGGTTTGAAAAGTGTGGTAATGAGGTTGATTTAATTTGTTTCTCGTATAGGTTGATAGGTCGTCAAAGCTAAAGGTATTGTTTGATCCAATTTTATCAAATAGCCACTCCATCAACACATTCTCGTGCGGAAATGGAGATTTACGATTGATTAACTGAAAGCGGTCGTTGGACGTTTTTTTCACATATCCCTGCCGGACCAAATCTAGTAAGCCAGCGGCCATTGCTTGTGGTGGTAAATAGCGATTGTTCGTAAAGGCAATTGTTGCCGGCAAGCTCATGATTTGTTTTGGTACAGTAAGAAACTTGGTGCCTTCTCGCATAAGATCATTTCGTTTGGTACGTGCTGTTATCCAATCTTTGAACATTAGCAGCAGTAAAATAATGGTGAATACCGGGATTCCTATCTTGCCGATCGTTGAAAGAGTTTCTTTTATTGCAGCTTCTGCAGCAGCCTGATCGATAAGATCTTGTTTTGCCTTTAAGATTTCCTCTTTCATTGGTTTATTTGAAGTTTGGGGTGCAGCCGGGAAAAGGCTGACTGGATAGGCCACGCGGATATCCCCATTGGTACCATAAGGAACATAACCCAGTTGAAAAAGGACGGATCCATCTCCTTGAATTGTTTCGGTGTTAGTGGCTTCATCATATCCGAAAGCAATCACATCGTTCGTTTGTTTTGGCGGGTGAATCGTAATAGTTAGATTTTCGTAGTCGGATTCATTTCTTTCATCAAAAAACGGCCAGTAAAATTGGGCTGTATCCTGATAAATCTCCATTCCGTTTTCGATTATGTATTGAAGCTTTACGGTAATAGTTTCATCCGTCCCTTTACGGTGGACCTTGTATAGGTCATCTTCCTTTTCAATCCTTAAGAGTTGGCCATCCTCCGTTGCGGCAAACTGACTGATGACTGCTCCCTCTTTCGGTATCACTTCACGGGTTATCCCGTTAAACTCACCAAAAAATTCATAGGTATGGGTTTCCTCCACTTTCACATCTCCATTGTCTTGGAGGTATGCGTCCATTTTTACATTGGAAATGGAATAGTCCACAGCCAAGCCTTGGTGTGGGAACAAAAACAACATTGCAAATAATAGTAAGCATGCAAACCATTTTTTAAACATGTGCTTCACCTACTTTCCTAGTAATGGTTATACGAATGATTAGGTAAATGGTTTCATGGGTTTGTGATTGGACCAAAAACAAGAGGGCACAAGGGGTGGGTCACAATTATGATGAACTGTGCAATCGCAGACAGTTTAAAAAAAAAGATTCGGCGTCAAGCCGAATCAATGAAAGGGGCTAAGAAAAAGGGAAAAAGGCGTCCTCTTCCTATCTCCTTAATACTACCGTTTAATTGTAAAGTAACTATTAATTTAAAGTTAAGAGTCTATTAAGGTGCCTGTCACCAAAGTTGAAACGCAGTTTCAACCATTTATGCATTTATACATAAAAAAATGAATAAAAAAAGAGTTGGTTGTGTGTGTGTTGTGTGAAGATTTTGTGGACATAACATATAATGTGGTGTAATTCATACTTTTTTATAAAGGGGGTGTTGTGATGGGTAAGGAGTTTAGTAATTGGAATTCTGTAAGGATGGCAGCTATTGCGGGCTCCATTATTGGAATTGTCGGTATTGGAGTCATAACCAAAAATGTTCTATTGGGTTCATTGGTTCTTTTATTGGCCGTGGTTACTTATCTATTGTTTTTTTATTTCGGAAGGGATATAAGTGTTATTTGTCATGAACAAGGTTTTACGGTGAAGCGTGTAAGTAAGGCCACGGGGACGTCACTTCAAGAATATAGATGGGAAGATGTTAAGGAAACACACTACTATGATAATGAAAGTGGAGAAGACCATCTGGTTACTCGGCGTATTTTGGTTAGGACGGCAAGCGGTCCTGCATTTAATCTTTATGCCATGGAAGGGTTTGATGAACTTATATCAACTTTTAATCAAAAAACCAGCCATTTGCCTTATGTATGGAAGAAACCGAGAGAGATGTCTACTATTTATTTAAAGCAGGAGCGCATTTTTTCTTAACAAGCAGGAAGTGGATACTTCCTGTTTTTTTTCCTGATTTTTAACTATAATGGTTGTTAACCTGAATAATAATTATAGGAGGGGAAGCATGCAGCGATTAGCGGTTTATTGTGGTTCTAGTTTGGGTGCTTCTGAGGCTTATAAAACAGGAGCTATCCAGTTAGGAAAAGAACTAGCGAAACGGAATATTACAGTGGTGTATGGCGGTTCAAGTATCGGTCTGATGGGGGCCGTTGCTAATACGGTGTTAAATGAAGGCGGACATGCGATTGGTGTCATTCCGAAGATATTGGAGGAACGTGAAATCTCTCATAAAGGACTAACGGAATTGATTACGGTGGAAACGATGCACGAGCGAAAGGCGAAAATGATGGAGTTGGCGGATGGATTTGTGGTGCTGCCTGGCGGGACGGGCACGTTAGAAGAGTTCTTTGAAGTCTTCACCTGGGGTCAGATTGGGCTGCATAAAAAGCCATGCGGCCTTCTTAATATTAATCATTATTATGACCCGCTTATCCACCTGTTTGAACACATGATCGACCAAAAATTCCTGCAAGAAAAATTCCGCACAATGGCCATAATTGAGGATGACCCCGCCCTCTTACTTGATAAATTTTTAAACTACGAGGCACCGCCAATCAAATCATTTGAGTAATATGTTGAGAGACCAAATCTATCATGATTTGGTCTCTATTTTTGGTCAAAACGTACAAACATTCCAATTAATGTTAAAATTGATTTAATTTTGAAAATAGATCGGAGGTTTCCTATGAAAAAAGTAATTTTAGCAGGTGGAACAGGCTTTATTGGCGACTATTTTAAAAATAAATTTACTCAGCTTGGATATGAGGTGAAAATCATATCTAGGCAGCCACAACACATTTCTTGGGAAGACGCACCTGGCATCATCGACGCATTGGAAGATGCCGAACTTCTCATTAATCTAGCAGGGAAATCTGTAAATTGCCGGTACAATCAGAAAAACAAAAATGAAATTCTGAACTCCAGACTTAAGACAACTAAAATACTAGGAGAGTCTATTCTAGCTTGCCAAAATCCCCCTAAGGCTTGGATGAACTCCAGCACCGCAACGATTTATCGGCACGCAGAAGACCGTCCGATGACCGAAGAAAGTGGAGAAATCGGCTCAGGGTTTTCTGTCAATGTAGCGAAAGAGTGGGAGAAAGCGTTATTTGCCTTTGAGCTTCCAAAAACACGAATCATTGCGCTCCGAATTGCCATTGTGCTTGGCAAAGAGGGTGGAGTCATGTCACCCTATCGAAATCTAGTGAAGTTTGGACTTGGCGGTGTTCAAGGAACAGGAAAACAAAAGTTCAGCTGGATACATATAGAAGATTTATTTCAGATTGTTCTTTTTCTAAAGGAAAGAGAGGAACTAAACGGGGTATTTAATTGTTCTGCACCGAATCCTGTCAGCAATCATGAGCTTATGCAAAGATTACGAGATAAAATGAATGTATCATTTGGATTACCTTCGCCCAAATGGCTGCTTGAATTAGGTTCGGTCCTCATTCGAACAGAAACAGAATTGGTGTTAAAAAGCCGCTGGGTGATTCCAGAACGGTTGGAGCGAGAAGGGTACAAATTTATCTTTGATACACTCGATAACACCCTGGAGGACATTCTAAAATAAGTGTGCCTAAGGAAAAACACCCCCTGTATCGTATTTTTACAATATGAACGTTAGGAGGGTGTTTTTTAAATTAGAAGGCAGTTCAAATGATCCATCCATTGAAAACCATTCCTAAATTTATAACGATATGAAAAATGATTGCTGGATAGATACTATTCGTTTTTAACACGACGATTGCATAAAACAGGCCTCCGAAAGAGAATAGTAAACTTATTAGCAGCGGTATCCCAATTGAAATATGTAGAAGACCAAACCCGAGACTCGTTATCATGATTGCATAAAACGTGGATACATACTTTCTTATACTAGAAAGCAGAATGCCTCTCCAAATGATTTCTTCAAGCGTAGCGTTTATGATGGCGAACAATATACCGAATAGTACCATTGATATGATATCACTTATTTCCTGATTCAGGAACATCGGTATTAATAGTGTGCTAGAGCCTGCTAAACCGATGATTAAAAAGTAGGATACTTTAATCGTATGAAATGGCAGTGTGATGGTGCTGTTCCAATTTGGAAGCTGTGAAAAGATAACTATTTTTTGCTTATAGAATAGTTGCGTAAATACTAACCCAGCAATGATGATGATAAGCAAACTTCTGTTTAGTATCGTTT
Organism: Neobacillus sp. plas4; assembly: GCF_057221695.1. NCBI lineage: Bacteria > Bacillati > Bacillota > Bacilli > Caryophanales > Bacillaceae > Neobacillus > Neobacillus sp. plas4. The sequence goes on along the minus strand of NZ_CM170152.1, from coordinate 5,438,520 downwards.
TTGTTTTTGCTGATAAGTCCCAGTCTTCGATATAGGCAAAAGCAGATTGAAATATCAAAAGGCCCACCAGAAAAGAGAGTAATAATGCGGTAAAGGCGCGGTGTTTTGCTGCCGAAGTGTGGATAATGAGCAAAGAAATCAGTATAACGAGACCCCACCCTATCATACTAAGCGAAATACAAATAATGCCCGTAAAAAACAAGATAGCTACCATCGACAAAAATAAATTCTTTTGCGAGAAAATAAACGTAAAACCTCCTTTATTGAAGATGTTTTAATGTTACCATAATTTTACAACATTGTATTTTTTAATACCAAAAGAAACAATCTATTTAAAAGGAAACTTTTATACTAAAAGTAGAGTAGGAGAGATGGAATGGCAAAAATCATAGCATTAGTAGGAGATTATTGGCATGATGGTGAGGCTGCAAAGGCAGCATTAGAAGCAGCAATCAAAAGATTACCGAACAAAGATGAATTTGAACTGCAGTACGTTACTTATGAGGAAGTTGTAGAGGCATTAGAAACGAAACCAGACCTTTTTATTAATGCAAAAATGAACAAGCTTAACCCAAAAGATGAACATATCATCACTTGGTTAACAGAGGAAGCAGATGAAAAGATAGAAACCTATGTTAAAAACGGCGGCAGTATCCTGGCTTGGCATGCAGGCATGGCTGGATATCCACGTCACACCCATTACACTCAATTGCTGCGAGGATCTTTTGACTACCATCCGCCGGGACTCCAAGAAGTAATCTATAAAGGCAAAGATGCAACATTTACCATTGCCGATGAGCTTTATTTTGTCCATTGTGATGAGGCAAATACGGAAGTCTACCTTCGGAGTACGGGAGTGGATGGGGATACGATCGCAGGTTGGAAGCATCCCTATGGTAAAGGGAAGGTTTGCTGCCTTACCCCAGCTCATACAAAGGAAGGGATGTTGAATGAAAACATTTCAAGGCTGCTGGCTGAAAAAATAATGTGGCTCGTATCTCATGAATAAAGGCTGTTTTCGTAAAAAATGTTGTTAAAATCTTAAAGCCGATTTTAACGTGGAAATAGGTATTTTGTTGCTTTTGAATTGAGTTTGCAGCTCTTTTCTTATATAAAATATGTATTTTCTGCAGAACTTTAGCATTTCCATTAAATTTTGTTTTCAAAAACAATAAAGTATAGAAAAGAGCCTAAAAAAAATGATTCGGCCAGTTGCCGAATCTAAAAATAAAAATCTATAAAAGGGGGTTTATGGAAGAGAGAATAAAAAGGTTGTCCTCTTACATAAATCTATCTTACCTCTAAAATATGAACAAACTATGAACAAAGCTTTAAGGTTCTATTAAGTTTTGCAATTACACTTTCATACGTTCTGGGAGATTTTGAATCGATTGGACCACCATATCAAGCTTCGACTCAATCCGATATAGCAAATAGAGGGTGACCACGATTGGAAATCCAACCTCACTGATGAGAGGGATCATTTGCTCCACGACTTTCACTCCTTTCATATTGATTTAAAGGCCGGATTCCACCAGAACCCGGCCTTTTTCAGCTCTATTAAACTATTTCATATTCTGTAACATTGCGATCAATGACGCGTGCACCCTTAACAGAAGCATAATTTCCGTTTGTTGAAGTAAAAACTCCGGAAGCAATCATTTCCTCCATTGCTTGTTTCACTACTGCTTCTTCAATTGGCTCTTTCGGACTTTCAATCGTTAAACGAGCCGGTTTACCAAAGTCGGTCACAAATTCTAACTCTAATGTTTTAGCCATTTTCTTCACCTCCTATCTTATTTGTATTTTTTGATTACGCTAGTAAATCAGAATTGTCGATTCTCTCAATATTTCTGAGAGTATCTCCTGACAAACCGATAATGGCCTGCGCTGCTTGTAACATTTGATCTGGAGTCGCAGATTTGTGGATATTGCTGAAAGTCTTCGCCTTCAGCAGTGGTTTTCCATCGTCATCCATTCCCACCTGAAAAACCAACCGTAATTTCGATGTTGCTATAACTGCTTGTGCCATCGTGATCACCTCCTTTCACCCTTTATATATAGAAATGTGGGCAATAAGGACATGGCCATGGAAAAAAATAATTATCATTTTCATATGGAATGACCGAAAAACTTAGGTAGGGGTGTTTTTCTAATGAAATGTTTATGGATTGAATAGAGCAGGTAGAAACATAATGTAAATAAAGCTAGGAAATGGGATAAGATAAAAAGGAGAAGCATTGAAAAGAAGCCCCCCTCTCTGTAAACATTTCAATCCAAACCAGGAGAAGGACGAAAAGGGTTTAAGACAGATGAAACTCCATTGAAATATAGCTGAAGTGACAATATGATACAGCCGAAAATTCCCAAACTAATACGTTTAAAACAACAGGGAGGTTATCATCTATGAAAAAGGCATTTGAGAAAGCTCAGCAATTTGGGAAATCGTTTATGCTTCCCATCGCCGTATTACCAGCAGCTGGTTTGTTATTGGGAATTGGCGGAGCCCTTTCGAATCCAAATACGGTTTCAGCTTATCCGTTTTTAGATATCACATGGCTTCAGGCCATCTTTACAATCATGAGTGCTGCAGGGAGTATCGTGTTTGCAAACTTGCCGATTATCTTTGCTGTAGGGGTTGCGATTGGTTTAGCGCGTTCAGATAAAGGAACGGCGGGACTGGCAGCAATGATTGGTTATTTTGTTATGAACAGTACTATTGGTGCTTTACTCAGCTTGACTGGAAAACTAGCGGAAGATAATTTAGCTGGGGCAGGTCAGGGGATGTCAGTTGGGATTCAGACGTTAGAAACCGGTGTATTCGGCGGGATTATTATCGGGATTGTAGCTGCAGCCTTGCATAATAAATACAATAAAATTCAGCTGCCCCAAGTGTTAGGCTTCTTTGGGGGCTCTCGATTTATTCCAATCGTGGTTTCCTTTGCTTCGATTTTTGTCGGAGCAGTATTATTTGTGATTTGGCCTTTTTTCCAAATGTTTATTAATCAGTTAGGAAATCTCGTTACAGGTACTGGCGAAATTGGTACCCTCTTATTTGGGTTTATTCTACGTATGCTTGGACCAATGGGCTTGCATCATATTTTCTATTTGCCATTTTGGCAAACGGCTCTTGGTGGGACGATGGAAATTGGCGGTAAGTTAATTAGTGGTACACAAAATATCTTCTTTGCTCAATTGGCGGATCCTTCAACGACCCAGTATTACGAAGGGGTATCTAGATTTATGTCAGGCCGCTTCATCACCATGATGTTCGGTTTACCAGGTGCTGCTTTAGCGATTTATCATTGTGCGAAAAAGGAAAATAAAAAAGCAGTAGCGGGAATTCTTTTATCCGCTGCATTAACTTCATTCTTAACAGGGATAACGGAGCCGCTAGAATTTAGTTTCTTATTTGTGGCACCACTATTATATCTCGTTCATTCTATTTTTGACGGATTTGCGTTTATGATGGCAGATATTTTCAATGTCACGGTAGGACAAACCTTCTCTGGCGGATTCATTGATTTTATTCTTTTTGGAATTCTTCAGGGTGTTGATAAAACAAACTGGCCATATGTATTAGTTGTCGGGATTCCTTGGTTCTTCCTATATTATTTCACCTTTAAATTCTTAATTCGTTGGAAGAACTTCAAAGTGATTGGCCGAGAAGACAAGGAAGAAAAGGCCGCAGCACAAGTTTCCGCAACAGATCGGGCGAAAACAATTGTTGAGGGATTAGGTGGAAGCGAAAACATAGAGATTGTTGACTGCTGTGCGACCCGTCTTCGTGTTACGATTAAGAACGAAAACTTGGTTCAGGAAGATGTGATTAAACAGACAGGTTCAAAAGGAATCGTGAAAGCGGGGACAGGTGTGCAAATTATCTACGGACCTCAAGTGACGATTGTGAAAAACGAAGTCGAAGAGTATTTAGGACATTAATTTCTATAGTAAAGGAGTGGTTTGCTTGCAACAAGTGTTAGAACAGATTAAAAAAGGTTTAATTGTTTCCTGCCAGGCTTTAGAAGGGGAGCCTTTGCATAGTGCTTTCATTATGGGGAGAATGGCACTAGCGGCAAAAGAAGGCGGAGCGGTTGGCATCCGTGCCAACTCTGTCGCGGATATTATTGAAATTAAAAAACAAGTCAACTTGCCTGTGATAGGCATCATAAAAAAAGTATACGATGACCATCCAGTATTTATTACGCCTACGATGAAGGAAATTGATGACTTGGCTGAAACACATTGCGAAATTATCGCGACAGATGCAACAAACCGCACGCGCCCAGATGGTAGTGATTTGGAGACATTCTATAAGGAAGTGCGCTCCAAGTATCCTCATCTGTTATTAATGGCTGACGTTTCTACAGTCGAAGAAGCGATGTTTGTCGATGAGTTAGGCTTTGATTTTGTTGCACCGACTTTATATGGCTATACGCCAGAAACAAATGGCTTGACAATCGACGACCATGATTATGCAGTCATAAGCCAAATTGTAAAGGTAGTGAGAAACGCAAAGGTATTAGCAGAGGGCAATGTGTCAACTCCAGAGATTGCTAAGTCCGTGTTAGATATTGGTGTCCATGCAGTGGTTGTTGGTGGAGCCATTACAAGACCACAGTTAATTACGAAGAAGTTTGCTAATGCTTTGAAGAACTAAATCTTTCATTTGAAAATGACCCTAGAAATCACAATTCTTAGGGTTGTTTTTTCTGAGGATTGATACGTCGGAGTGTGATAGAAGCCGGGGTGAATATAAAAGAGACCAGCTGCTATCAAGCTGGTCTCTTGCTGTTTAGATAAGCTGTGCCACTTTTTCCTCAAAGTATACATTCATTAGCTTTTCTAGTTGGATTGAAAGGCTCACATATTCGGAACTATTAGGACCTGTTCGGCTATATAATTCAAGTTGCTTTATCTTAAGATTAACAATGTCCATTAGAAGTTTCGTATTTTCCTTGTGATTAAGTTTTTTTGCTTCCATCATACACCTCATGTATTTTTTTGATAGTGGTTCGGAAGGCATGAATCTGAGTATGTTTTAATATATTTTTTCCTAAACCTTCACGATAGTAGCATAGTTCCACATTGTTGTGAACGGGCATTTGAAAAGTAGAAAAATTGAAAAAAAGGTAAATGATTTTAATATATTGTTATGTTGTATTTACCCTTCAACAATGCTTTGATTCGTAACAGTGAGGGACGATAACACGTTATCGTATAATAGCATCAAAATGGTAAAAGATTTGGTCCCACTGAAGCAGTAAAACGCGAAGTACCTTCTAATTCTACTGTTCAACATTCCGTCAAAACATTTCAAACAAACTGTGAACTTAGCACTATGTCTATGTTATTAACCATCAATTTCCAATATAGTATAAGTGTAGAGAACAAGTTAGATATGAAAGGCGGAATGACTTATGTTTAACAAATTTTTAAGAGAAAACAACATCTCAGCAGCGATCTTAACTATTATTCGTTTATACCTTGGCTACGCTTGGTTTACAGCAGGTATTCATAAAATCACAGGTGGATTCGACGCTTCCGGTTACCTAAAAAATGCAGTAGCAAATCCAGTAAAAGGCCCAGATGGCAACATGGTTTACAGCTGGTATGTTAACTTCCTAGAAAGCTTTGCGTTACCAAATATTGATTTATTCAACTTCATCGTTCCTTGGGGCGAAGCACTAATCGGTTTAGGGCTTATACTTGGATGTTTAACAACAGCTGCTATGTTCTTTGGTCTAGTGATGAACTTCAGCTTCTTCTTAGCAGGAACCGTTTCTCATAACCCAACTGACATTTTCTTAGGCTTCATCATCTTAGCTGCAGGATTCAACGCAGGAAAATACGGTTTAGACCGCTGGGTAGTTCCATTCATCCGTAAAACCATCAACAAAAAATCTTCAAACAGCACAAAAGCAGCTGCATAAACAGCAGTGGTACAAAAAGACGATTCGATCCCCCTCGAATCGTCTTTTTGATGTTAAAACCTGCCAAACTATTCCAAATCATTAGGTGAAAAGAATCGTTTTATAAAAGAAAGGACAAAAAACGACATTTCTACTCGAAGATTATCGATGAACACCACAATACGTTGAAAGGGGGTGAAATCGTGCACTTCCGCCAATTTCTACTATCAGCACTAATGGTTGGAGCAGCGATTCTTTTTCCAGACAACGCTTTTGCTGAGAATAATGAACTTGCTTCTCAAAAGGGACAAGCTCATCCTTCTGAAAAAAGTAATAATAACGCTGTAAAAATAAACGTCCCGGCAATAGCTGAACAAGTAAAACCGCTAGAAAAGACAGTGCCAAAACAAGAGGCTGTTCCAGAAAAAGCGGTAGTACCGAAACAAGCAGCTGTACCAGAAGAGGCTGTAGAACCGAAACAAGCTACTATACCAGAAAAAGCTGCAATACCTGAACATGCGCGTGTTAATCAGGCTGAAGCAAAACAGCCGCAAGCCAAAGGTAATCCTAACCAGGACATGTTAAAAAGTTTGCCAGATCAGGCAAGAGGGAATGGTAAGCCAGAAAAGACTGTAGAGGAAACAGGTCATGATAGAGCAGAAGCTGTGCAGAAAAAAAGGCAAATGTTACTAGAAAAGCTGGATCCTATATCTTCTTTTCAAACTACTGAAAAGAAAGTAGAGGTCGAAGAAGCGAAACGGGGTACAGTCGAACCTCAGGGGGAAGACTCAGCTATAACAAAATCAGTACCTGTCGAACATGTGCCGGAAAAAGTTCCGACCAGCAAGGAAGAGGTTTTTAAGCAGATGGTGAACCAAACCCAACGAAATAACAGTTCTGGAGGACAATCTCATGATCGGGTCATTCAGGGTTTAAATACTAGTAACTTGTTGGATAAATGGTTTGATTGGGATACCTACGTTGAAATGAAACTGATCCAGCCTTACCTTTCAAGGCTAGCCTTGATGAATACTCAATGGGTGAATGCTCCACCGGCACCACCGCCAGAAAAAGCTCCTTTATTAAAAAATGTAACCCGCAGCTAAATGCCACGGATCATGATAATAAAAGGAGCGAATTAAAAAATGAAACATTACTTAAACCCGAATAAAGTTGCTAAATCTTTTGTACTTGCAGGAGCATTATCGTTTGGAATTTTTGCTGGAGGTCATTTTACTGAGGCAGCAGGTCCAGATCACGCGAAGGCTGAAAAAAACGTTCAAGTGAAACAATCCAATAACGCAAAGGTTAATGTGAATGTTAAACCAGCTGTTCCAGCAGCACCAGCTGTACAGGCAAAGAATGAAGCAAGCGTACAAGTAAAGCCAAATGAAGAAAAAGCCAGCAAGTCACAGGCAAGCGTTCATGCAAGTGAGACGGCAAAATTGAATGCTGCCCCGAATTCAGCTGTTCATGGCAAGGGAGAACCAGCAGATGACGCGGCTGCGGAAGAAGTAGTCAAAGAAGAAGTGCCGGTAGAAGAACCACAAGTTGAAGTAACACCGGTCCTTGATCTTGCAACGGAAGTAACAACTGAGACTGAGGAAACAGAAGTGGATACGAATGCAGATTCTAAATCGGAAGAAGCAGTTGACGTTGATAATGATGTAGCTGCCAAAACGGAGGATGAGGATGAGGATGACTCGGCAAAAGACGAGGAAAAAGAAACAGATGCTGACTCCGACTCCGTTTTAAGAAATGAAGATGATGAAGATGAGGACGAAGACGAAGATTCCGAGAACATCGAATTTGAAACGGATGCAATTGTAAACACTGAAGATGATGAAGAAGCTGAAGTTGTTGAAGAAGAGGAAAAAGTAAACCCATCTGCAGCTAACAAAGCAAAGTCACAAGCTAGTGTAAAAGCAAGCGAAAATGCTAAGGAACATGCAGCAGCAAATTCAGCTGTCCATGCAGTAGCAGAAGATGTTATCGTTGAAGATGCTGTTGAAGTAGAAGCTGAAGTTGAATCTGAAGAGGCTGCAGAAGATGTAGTGGCTGATGCAGAAACAGAAACAGTTGATACTGAAACAGAAGATACTGAAGTTGTTGAAGAAGAGGCAGAAGTAACTGAAGTTGAAAAAGTAAACCCATCTGCAGCTAACAAAGCAAAGTCACAAGCTAGTGTTAATGCAAGCGAAAATGCTAAAGCACGTGCAGCAGCCAATTCAGCTGTCCATGCAGTAGCAGAAGATGTTATTGTTGAAGACGCTGTTGAAGTAGAAGTTGGAGTTGAATCTGAAGAGGCTGCTGAAGAAGAAGTGGCTGATGCAGAAACAGTAATAGTTGATACTGAAACAGAAGAAGCTGAAGTTGTTGAAGAAGAGGCAGAAGTAACTGAGGTTGAAAAAGTAAACCCATCTGCAGCTAACAAAGCAAAGTCACAAGCTAGTGTAAAAGCAAGCGAAAATGCAAAAGCACATGCAGCTGCAAATTCAGCTGTCCATGCAGTAGCAGAAGAAGCTGTTGAAGTAGAAACTGGAGTCGAATCTGAAGAGGCTGCAGAAGATGTAGTGGCTGATGCAGAAACAGTAACAGTTGATACTGAAACAGAAGAAACTGAAGTTGTTGAAGAAGAGGCAGAAGTAACTGAGGCTGAAAAAGTAAACCCATCTGCAGCTAACAAAGCGAAATCTCAAGCTAGTGTAAATGCAAGCGAAAATGCTACAGCACATGCAGCAGACAATTCAGCAGTTTTAGCTGATGAAGAAGCGACGGAAGAAGTAACTGCTGAAGAAACGGTTGAAGCAGTAACTGAAGCGACGGAAGAGGCTATTAAATTGGAAACTGAAGTAACAGCAGTTATAGAAGAAGAAGCTGTTGCAGCTGAAACAAAATAATTGTTTACTATGCAAAGAGACCGAGGGATTTTTCCTTCGGTCTCTTTTTCTGCAAATTATCTTCTGTTGGAATGTTTAAATTAAGGAAAGAGACAGACGTCAGACAGGATGAAAAGAGGTTTTGGTTCCCATGATTGGTGAAAGGTTCGTGCTGAGGGAATCAAAAAGAGGTTTTGGTTCCCATGATTGGTGAAAGGTTCGTGGCGAGGGAATCAAAAAGAGGTTTTGGTTCCCAGATTGGTGAAAAGTTTATTCTGAGGGAATTAAAAAGAGGTTTTGATTCCCTTGAGTGCAAATAAGTTCAGGATATGGGAATCAAAATATTTTCCCATTCCCTTAAATATAAAAAGGCTCACCTCTTGATAGGGCGAGCTTAAACATACCGATCACGGCCAGACAACATTCCAAATATCATAACCACCACTGAAATAATAATAAGTGTAATGAGGGGGAGTGTCCACAATTGCGCTAAATCATATAAATAGCCAATAAATAATGGTCCAATTGCTGCCAGGATGTAACCTGTTGATTGGGTCATACCGGATAACTCAGCCGCTTGCTTTGCATTTCGAGCTCGAAGACCGATATAACTGAGAGCTAAGGGAAAGGCTCCTCCCAATGTTAATCCAATTAAGACAATACTTACGATTAAAATCGGATATGATGTGCCTAACAGTAATCCACTATAGCCAACCACTGAGCACATACTTAATCCGAATGCTAACCAAATTTGGGATTGAAACCGTCCTGCGAGGACTGGTATAAAGAAGCTGGCGGGTAAACCTACTAGTTGGGTAAAGGATAGCATCCATCCAGCAGTTTCCATACTCATTCCTTGACTATGTAAGATTTCAGGTAGCCACGAAATTGTTACGTAAAATAAAAATGACTGAAACCCCATAAATATGGCAATTTGCCAAGCAAGAGGTGTACGCCACATTTTTGAGTTTGTACCCGTCTGCTGTTTTAAAACTTTATGATCCTTTGAACTGCTTTTGTGAAGACTGACCCACACGAGGATTGCCACTACCGCAGGAATCACCCATACGATTTGGGCTCCTTGCCAGCCAAGGTTTAAATTTATAGCTAAAGGTACACTAATTCCAGATGCTAACGATGCGACCAGTCCCATCGATGTTGAATAGACGCTTGTCATTAAACCGAATTTGTGAGGGAATTTATCCTTGACAATGGCCGGTAAAAGAACATTTCCAATGGCAATCCCTAAACCTGCCAACAGGGTTCCCGCAAAAAGGAAGAAAGTCGTCGGAATTGACCGAATGGAGATTCCAATTATAAGAGCTGTTAAGCCAATAATTAAGGTACGTTCATTTGTCAGCAGAATGGCAATTCTAGGAACAAGGGGAGACATGACAGCGAAAACTACTAATGGCAAACTCATCAATAAACCGGCACTCCAATGGGCGAGGCCAACATCTTCCTGAATCATACCAACCAGTGGCCCTAATGATGTAATCGCTGGGCGTAAATTAAAGGCTACAAGGACAATCCCTGCAATAAAAAGATATATGTAAGTTGATTTTGTTTTTGCTTTTGACTCTAATAACTCCAAAAAAGTAACTCCTCTCTATAAACCAAACTTTCTAAAGTATAGCATAACCATTTGTTGAGAGTGTGAATAAAGGTAGTTAAAAATGCTGTTCAAAAATCCGTCAAATCATTTCAAACAAACTGTGAACTTAACACTATACCCATGTTATTAACCAGCAAAATCCAATATAGTGTAAGTATAAAGAACAAGTTAATTTTGAAAGGCGGAATGACTTATGTTTAACACCTTTTTAAGAGAAAATAGAATCTCAGCAGCTATTTTAACAATCATTCGTTTATACCTTGGATACGCTTGGTTCACAGCAGGATACGGGAAACTCACAGGCGGATTTGACGCTTCAGGATATTTAAAAAATGCGGTAGCAAATCCAGTTAAAGGTCCAGATGGCAGCATGGTGTACAGCTGGTATGTTAACTTTTTAGAAAGCTTTGCGTTACCAAACATTGATGTCTTCAACTTCATCGTTCCTTGGGGTGAACTATTAATCGGTTTAGGTCTTATGCTTGGATGTTTAACAACTGCAGCCATATTCTTTGGACTTGTGATGAACTTCAGCTTCTTCCTAGCAGGAACAGTTTCTCATAACCCAACAGACATTTTCCTGGGCTTCGTCATCTTGACTGCAGGGTTCAACGCAGGACGTTACGGTTTAGATTACTGGGTGGTTCCATTCATCCGTAAAACCATCAACAAAAAATCTACAAACAACGCAAAAGCAACTGCCTAATAGCAGTACATGTACGGCGGTTCGGTAACCCGGACCGCCGTTTTTACTAATTTTTTCTATTACGTAAAAAACAATCTATCTGCTCTATTTCTATAGTAAAATAGCACTATGTACTGGATGTGTGTAAGATTGATGGACATAGGGTGTTCAGTATCATAAGAGCATGTATTTTTACGATAGGAGTAATAAGAGATGTATGATCAGTTAAATAAATGGTTAGGCAATCCTATCTTTTTTCGATTTGGATTTATTATTATCCTTTTACTTAGTGTGACTTTTCACTACATTCATTTTCATGAGGACCATTTATACCTTTTATTTATTCTTGCCACTATCTTTTTAGGAATCGGCTATTACGATAAGTCCGCTTGGTTTTTAGTATCAGTGACGACATTAATTGTCATATGCAGGTTTATACCGGAACCAGACTTTACCACCCTTTTATCTTTCCTTATTCTTGAGGTTTGTTATTTGATTATCATGTTTATTTCGGTTTCTTTAATGAAAAGCAATCAAAAAATTAAAGAAGATGAGCTAGAGACCATTTTAGCTCTTACGAAGGCTTTAGATTCAAGGGACACTTACACCTCTAATCATTCTCAAAATGTAGCTTTTTACGCTAGAGAAATCGCGAAAGAAATGAAATTATCGAAACATGAAATTGAAACAGTATACAAAGGGAGTTTATTACATGATATTGGAAAGATTGGAATCCCTGAAGATATATTGTTGAAACCTGGTAAATTATCCCTCGAGGAATATACCATCATAAAAAGACATCCAGTTATCGGTTATGAAATGATCAAACACGTTTCAGATTTTAATAAAGATGGTATTCTTGACATCGTTTTATATCACCACGAGCGTTATGATGGGAATGGTTATCCAAAAGGATTAAAAGGAGAGGAAATACCATTCGTTTCTAGAATTATAGCGATTGCTGATTCTTTTGACGCCATGACATCAAAACGCGTTTATCGGAAGGAAACCGATTTAGAATCTACCCTAAAAGAGATTCGAAAAAGTAAAGGATCGCATTTTGATCCTGAAATTACCGATGTTTTTCTAAGCCTCTTTAAGAATGAAGAGAAAAAAATAGCCATTATAAATCAAATGAAATCTTATAATGATCGTGCTAAAAGCAGCAGCCTTTCCACTTGGGTAGGTTAAGTAAAAAAGGATGATGAGAGAGATGAACTATAAAGGTAGAATCGTTACATCCTTATTAGTTTTCGTAATAAATTTAATCGATATTGTGATTAATTTTTTATTAGATGGTTCTGTGAATTGGATTGAGTATATTGAATTACCACTATTGCTTCCAATTGCTTGGTGGATTGGGAAGCAATATGATAAAGCAAAGTTTTATTCTGAAAATGACCCGCTAACTGGAATATATAATAGAAGATATGTTGAATCTGCTTTTGCAGCGATTAAAACTAGATCAGAACAGAAAGATCAACGTTTTGCTATTCTGCTCCTCGATGTAAATGACTTTAAATCAGTCAATGATCGTTTTGGACATAAAACCGGAGATGAGTTTTTAATTCTTATCACAAACCAATTGAAGAAAAGTGTCAGGAAAACAGACATAGTTGCCCGCTGGGGCGGGGATGAGTTTTTAATACTTTCGCCGGATATACAGCATAAGGAAGATTTGGATAGTCTGCTTGCCAATATCCATCAGCATTTGAAACAGCTGTCATGTAATGAAATAAACATAAGTGTTTCTATCGGTTCAGCACATTACCCAAACGATGGGAAATGTTTTGATGATCTATTAAAAATAGCTGATAAAAATATGTATCAAATAAAATCACAAAAAAAGCTAAGAGGCACGGTGGGGTAGTTCGTGCATCTTAGCTTTTTTTCTTTTGTAGTGGCTTTCAAAAATTTCATATTTCTCGGCAAATATACTATGCTAAATTTAGAAGAGGAAAAAACTATTGTTAGGGAATGATTGGATGAAGTTTATGTTTAAAAAGTTCATGTACATTCTGTTTAGTATCGCCCTTGTTATCAGCTTAAGTGCTTGTAACGTACAAAACTCTGATGCGGAAAAGGACCAAATTGAGTCCATGACAATGGAGGAAAAGGTCGGACAAATGCTCATGTTTGGGCTTGAAGAGGACCATCTAACCGATAAAACCATTAAATTTATTCAGGATCATCATATTGGCGGGATGATATTATTTAGAGAAAATATTAATAATGCAAATCAATTAGTTCAATTAACTAATCAGATCAAAGAAATTAATTCTGAGACAAGTAAGCTTCCCATCTTTATTTCGGTTGATGAAGAGGGTGGACTCGTTTCTCGGATGCCGCCAGAAATAAAGAATCTACCGAAAAGTGCAGTCATTGGGAACGTCAATAGTAAGAAAATTGCAGACCAAGTTGGGGTGGCAATTGGTGAGAGGGTCGGTGCATTTGGTTTTAATATGACGATGGCCCCGGTGTTGGATATTAACAGTAATCCTAATAATCCTGTTATTGGTGAAAGATCCTTTGGGAATAACGAAAAGGTTGTCACCGAAATGGGGTTAGCAGAAATGAAGGGCATACAGGGGAAGAATGTCATTCCTGTCATCAAACATTTTCCTGGTCATGGCGATACAGATGTTGATTCTCATAAAGGCTTGCCTGTTATCGAACACGACTTAGACAGGTTAACAAGTTTAGAATTCATCCCATTTCAAAAAGCCATTGAACAAGATGCAGATATGGTAATGGCCGCCCATATTTTACTTCCAAAAATTGATCAAAACTATCCCTCTTCGTTATCTAGAGAAGTTATTACAGGTCTTTTAAAGGAGCAGATAAAGTTTAAGGGAGTCGTGATTACGGACGATTTGACCATGGGAGCTATCTTAAAAAACTATGAGATTGGGGATGCCGCTGTCAAAGCTATACAGGCTGGAAATGATATTGTTTTAGTTTGTCATGGCTATGAGAATCAGGAAAAGGTGCTGCGTGCTGTTCTAAATGCAGTTCAAAATGGTGATATCTCTGAAAAGCAAATCAATGATAGTGTTTATCGAATTTTATCGTTAAAGGAAAAATACCAGCTTAATGATGAACCGATTGATGCTGTTGATATTAATAAAATTAATGAGTCATCAGAAAAAATAGAACAAGCTATTAACAATATAGATTAGGCAGTGTGCTTCAATGACATAGAAGCCCGCCTTTTAAAAAATGTCCGGATAAATAATAAGAGCCCAATTCGTATAGGAATTAGGCTCTTACGTATGTTAAAAAACATTAATTGCGGATTAGGTAATCGAATGCACCTAAGGCTGCAGTCGCACCTGATCCCATTGAGATAATGATTTGTTTGTAAGCACTGTCGGTACAGTCGCCGGCTGCAAAAACACCAGGGACATTTGTAGCGCCATGCTTATCGACAACGATTTCTCCGAAGCGGGTACGTTCAATACTATCGCCTAACCAATCAGTGTTTGGTACAAGACCGATTTGAACAAAGATACCCTGCAATTCGATGTGCTTCTCTGCTCCAGTTTCACGGTTAATATAGGTAATACCATTTACTTTGTCAGTACCGGTAATTTCCTTTGTTTGCGCATTGGTAATAACCGTTACGTTTGGCAGACTGTTCAGACGATCTTGCAGAACAGAGTCAGCTTTCAACTCTGGTGCAAACTCAAGAACAGTTACATGATTCACAATACCTGCAAGGTCAATGGCTGCTTCAATACCGGAATTACCGCCGCCAATTACAGCTACGTCTTTTCCTGCAAACAATGGACCGTCACAGTGAGGACAGTAAGCTACACCTTTGTTCTTGAACTCAGCTTCCCCTGGGACGTTAACATTACGCCAACGGGCACCAGTTGAGAGGATGACAGCTTTACTTTTTAGAATCGCGCCGTTTTCAAGTTCGATTTCAACGAGATCTCTCTTTTCCAGACGCTTGGCACGCTGTAAATTCATCACATCAACATTGTATTCCTTGACATGTTCTTCAAGACTTGCAGCCACTTTTGGACCTTCTGTATATTTCGTACCGATAAAGTTCTCAATACCCATTGTGTCCATCACTTGACCGCCGAAGCGTTCAGCGACTAGACCGGTACGAATGCCTTTACGTGCCGCATAGATTGCAGCACTAGCACCCGCTGGTCCGCCTCCGATTACAAGTACGTCGAATGGTTCCTTATCAGAAAGCTCGGATGCATCTACACCAGAACCCATCTTTGCAAGAATTTCATCAACCGTCATGCGTCCGCCGCCAAAGTTTTCTCCATTTAAGAAAACAGTTGGAACAGCCATGATGTTTTTGCTTTCAACCTCTTCTTTATAAGCTGCTCCGTCAATCATGGTATGAGTAATACCAGGGTTGAGAAGGCTCATTAAGTTTAGGGCTTGGACAACATCAGGACAGTTGTGACAAGTCAAGCTGATGTAGGATTCAAAGTGATATTCACCTTTAATCGCTTTAATTTGATCAATAACTTTTTGATCGACTTTCGGTGCTCTTCCGCTGACTTGCAAGAGAGCCAATACTAATGAAGTAAATTCGTGTCCTAGAGGTATACCAGCAAAAGTTATGCCAGTATCTTCGCCGATACGATTTACACTAAAGCTTGGTGTTCTCTCTAATTCTGTATGCTCAACCTTAATGTTCGAGGACATGGCAGCTAGTTCGTCTACTAACAGCAGCATGTCGCGTGATACATCATCGGAACCAGCGCTGACTTTGAGAAGGACTTCGCCTTCCATCATATTAAGATATTGGGATAACTGTGCTTTAATATCTGCATCTAGTAACATGAAATCTACTCCTTAAATTTTTCCTACTAGGTCAAGGCTTGGCTTAAGTGTTTCAGAACCTTCTTGCCATTTAGCTGGGCAAACTTCGCCTGGATTGTTGCGAACATATTGTGCTGCTTTAATTTTGTTAACAAGTGTGCTTGCATCACGGCCGATACCGTCTGCGTTGATTTCCATCGCTTGTACTACGCCGTCTGGATCGATGATGAAAGTACCACGTTGTGCAAGACCTTCTTCTTCGTCAAGTACATCAAACGCACGAGTAAGTCTTTGAGATGGGTCACCAATCATTGTATATTGAATTTTGCCGATAGCTGGTGAGTTGTCGTGCCAAGCTTTGTGTGTGAAATGAGTATCAGTTGAACAAGAATATACTTCTACACCAAGATCTTGTAATGTTGCATATTCGTTTTGCAGGTCTTCTAATTCAGTAGGGCAAACGAATGTAAAGTCTGCTGGGTAGAAGCAAACAATGCTCCATTTACCTTTAAAGTTTTCGTCTGAAACAGTGATAAAATCTCCATTTTTGTATGCGTTAGCTGTGAATGCTTGTACTTCTTTACCGATTAATGACATGATTAATTTCCTCCTAAGTATATGTTTTGTAAATTTTTCCTCAAATAAAATAAAACCTAAATTAGAATAATTCTAATACAATTGTTATTATCGTATAGAAGCAATTAAATGTCAACTAGAATGTTTTGTTTTTCGTTAATTTGTTTTTAGAATCAACTCTAATTTTAATTCAAGCCAATATTCTTATTTAAGGTCTGTTTTTCTCATTAACACATTATTTATGTAACTAAGTGAGAAAAATGGGTAAGTCTTTATTATTCGCTAAATCTTGAGAAATGGTATTTCCAAATTTTTCCCATTCTCTTATACTGAATTTAGAAAACAAACATGCAAAATTAAGAAGGGGGCGTCGATAAGTGGCGGGGATTTTTACAAAAAAGCCAGACTTTATCATATCTGAAAAAGGATTAAGCACTGTTCAGACAATTTATATAGGAGGGATACAGCAATCGATATTATTGCAAGGGGAGAATCTAAATAATCCCATCCTATTAGTTGTACATGGCGGTCCCACTATGCCGCTTCCTGGTGTTTCATCAAAAGGGCGTGATTATACTATCGTCACCAATACGAGGGAATTAGTGAAGCATTTTGTTGTTGTTTTTTGGGATCAGCGCGGAACAGGCAAGTCTTATCATCAAAACATATCGCCAGAGTCTATGAATATCAACCAATTTGTCTTAGACGCCAATGAGCTTACTGATTATTTAAGACAGCGCTTTAATAAAGAAAAGATCTTTCTGGCAGGGCATTCATGGGGCTCAACGATTAGTTTAGAGCTTGCAGCCAAATATCCGGAGAAGTTTTATTCCTATGTAGGCATATCACAAATTGTCAGTTGGACAGAAAATGACAGGTTGGCGTTAAAGTGGATAAAGGAAGAGGCAAAGCGGAGGGGAAATAATAAAGCATTACTAGAGCTAGAATCGATTGGTGAGCCCCCATTTGTAGAAAGTTTTCAGCAATGGGGCGTTTTAAGAAAATGGCAGAGAAAATTTAATACACTGATTTATACCGATAAAGATGTAAAGCATCCAGGATTACTTGGAGTTTCAAAACCTATGTTTCAATCCGAAGATTATACACTAATGGACATTGTCCATTCGTATTATCATGGTTTCAAGCTCATTTACACGCAAGCATTCATCGAAGAATTGGCAGAGAATGATTTTTTCAAAAGTGTTAAGGAAATGGAAATGCCTGTTACTTTCATACATGGAAGAAAGGATTTTCATGTGCATGGAAGTTTAGTAGAAGACTATTTCAAACAGTTGAATGCAAAAAAGGGGAAGAACTTTATTTGGGCAGAGAAATCAGCACATTTATTCCATCCAGATGATACGAGAATCATAGAACAATATTTTATAGAAGAATTAAGGCACCTTAAATAGGAAGAAAAAGGATTGCCAAACTGATTTACATAAAATAATAGTAGTTATTCGTCTTCTTTTAGTCTTGTTCAAACTTCCGCCATAACATTTCAAACAAACTGTGAACTTAACACTACACCCATGTTATTAACTGTTGAAATCCACTATAGTGTAAGTATAGAGAACAAGATAAATTTGAAAGAAGGAATGAAAAATGTTTAATCATTTTTTAAGAGAAAATAAAGTTTCAGCAGCTATTTTAACAATTATTCGTTTATACCTTGGCTATGCTTGGTTCACAGCAGGTTTTCATAAAATTACTGGCGGATTCGACGCTTCTGGATTCTTAAAAGGAGCAATTGCAAAACCAGTTACTGGTCCAGATGGCAACATGGTGTACGGCTGGTATGTAAACTTCCTAGAAAGCTTTGCACTGCCAAACATCGATGTCTTCAACTTCATCGTTCCTTGGGGCGAAACATTAATCGGTTTAGGTCTTATGCTTGGATGTTTAACAACAGCAGCAATGTTCTTTGGTCTAGTCATGAACTTCAGCTTCTTCTTAGCAGGAACTGTTTCTCATAACCCAACTGATATTTTCTTAGGCTTCATCATCTTGACTGCAGGTTACAACGCAGGCCGTTACGGCTTAGACCACTGGGTGGTACCATTCATCCGCAAAACAGTTGGAAAAGGTAAGGCAAAAGCAACTGCATAACAGGTAACAAGGTGATTCGTCCCCCTCGAATCGCAAATATATAATACACAAAGACGATTCGTTCCCCCCGAATCGTCTTTTTTTTCAGAGTTTAACAATAGGCAGGAATATGATAAGAGTGGTATTGTCGAAGGATAAAGAAAATGGATTGACAAATATAAGAATTTGATAAACCAAAATAGTTCAATCCTCTGGTTATTCCTTTTATCTTAGCTACTTTATTTGTCATGTACAATTCTCCAATTGTACATTAAACCTCTAATTTCACTCGCTTTAATACTCTTTAATTTTAAAAATTTGTCAGAAGTTCAAAAGTATAAATAATTCGTACTTGGCCTCGATTATGTATACCCATGTTGTGGATCTATTAGATTTTAAGTAGTTTTTACATATATATATATAGGTAGGAGAAGGGATACTATGGGATTTGAGAAGAATACCAGACCTTTTTGAATACTCACTTGCAGGCAAGAAGCGGTGAACGGTTGGGGCGCTTAAGAGAAGGTCACAATCAGGCTGAAATGTTGTTCTTGAAGCAAGTGTGGTGGCCAGCATTTTACCATTTCAAATATCTCATCCAGAATATGAAGTTGATGATTTCAAGGATGGCAAAAGGTATTTGGACTTTGCTTATATTCGTCCCGCCATCCGAATTTGCCTTGAAGTCGACGGATATGGCCCTCATCTAAAGAACATAAGTAGATGGAAATTTTCAGACAACTTGGAACGTCAAAACCAGCTAGTGATTGATGGATGGACTGTGATCCGCTTTTCTTATGACCAAGTGAATGAGAAGCCTCGTCGATGCCAACAAATCGTTCAGCAAGTGATTGGGCGCTGGGTGAGTGATGAACTTGACCAGGCATCACTGTCCTTACTCGAAAAGGAAGTTCTTCGACTAGCGATTCGAAAAGGAGAAGAAATATCCCCTATAGAAGTCGAGAAGTATTTGAATCTAAGTGATAAGACGGTAAAAATTTTCTTTCTCAACTTGTCGATAAAAAGATGCTGATCCCCGCATCTGGGACCAAGAGAATCCGCTCTTATCGGTTGGGTGATCAGGTTAAGCACCCGATTGATGAATAGACGGAAAAATTCCGCTTAATTAGAAAATAAGATAAAAAGTTGCTTAAATAGACGGAGAAATTCCGCCTATTGACTAGAAAATGATGAAAATAGGCGATTTTGCAATGAATAACCGGAAAAACTCCGCTTATTTCCCTAAAAACGCACTCCATTCTGCATTTAACCGGAAAGTCTCCGCTTATTTTACTTTTACTAGGTTCCTCATTTGAGGAAAAACCCCCTTAACTAAAAGGAAGTAGATACGCTACGGTTTCTCTGTTCTTTTACTGCAAAAAAACACTGCAATCCCTTATCATATAAGGTGTTGCAGTGTTTTTAGTGTTAGTTCAATATGGTTACCTTTAATTGTTTTCTTCCAAAATTGATGGCATCTTGTTTAGAAGGAATAAAGACATCAATTTTATTTCCTTTAATGGCTCCGCCAGTATCTCCGGCGATTGCTTCACCATAGCCTTCTACATACACTTTACTTCCCAACGGGATAACAGATGGATCAACGGAAATGACCTTTTGATTTGGATTTTCTATAAGGTTAATTCCAGTAGCCGTAATACCGGAGCAGCCTTCACAAGAAGCGGTATAGGCTGTTGCTTCAACGATAATTTCTTTTGATTCAGGTGCAGCGGCTTCTACTGCAGGGGCACTTTCAATTGGTGCCGGCGCTACTGCTGGCGCTTCCGCTGCAGGAGTACTTTCAGACGGCGCAGGAGTTGCTTGTGCCTCAACTACAGGCGTACTTTCTGTTTTTGTTGGTGGTGCAGGTTGTTCTGATTTATTTGTTAAAGAAATAGTAGTAGGTTTTAAACCTTCAAAGATTACTAGATTTAATCCAGGATGGATCAAATCGCTATGTAATTGATTCCATTCCTTCAGTTGTGGAACTGTTACTTGATGTGCCATTGCTATGTCCCATAAGGTGTCGCCTTGTATAACCGTATAGCGTTTTTCAGGGGCAACGGTTAGTACATCCCCAGGATGTATTAGATCTGATGTAAGATTATTTAACTTTTGGATATATTCCACAGACATGTTGTTTGCACGCGATAGAGCCCAAAGAGTGTCTCCTTTTTGTACTGTAATCGATGCAGCTTGAACATTAGCACTTACAGTTACTGAGAGTACAGCAACTGCTAAAATCGATACAAATTTCTTAAGCATTCATTTACCCTCCATGTTCTTTGGTTGCTAATTTTTAATAATCGTAACATAGAATATTCCGAGAAAAAGAACAGGGAGGTGTTAATTCGATTACAACCATGGCGATTATATTGCAATACTATTTCTAAGGTTAACTAAACTCTATAAAGTCAGTCGTTAAAAGGAAGTGTAAAAGTGTTTCGGGGAGCTGCTATCTAGTAAATAGTTAGATTTTTATGATAATTAATGATTGACTTCAGTAGATTGCATATGTAGAGTTAATAGTAATTTAATAGGAAGACCACTAGGGGAGCCATTTATGGCTGAGACAGGTATGATCCTGGACCCTTTGAACCTGATCTAGTTCATACTAGCGTAGGAAAGTGGAGTCTGTGTCAGGATATTGTCAATTATTCTACCGCTCCATTTTTGGGGCGGTTTTTTCGTTTTTACCATTTTTTGCTCCAACTAGAGTCTTCCCGTTAATACCAATAAGGGGGCTGATGTTATGAGTTTTTCTGCAAATCTAAGAAATGAAGCAAATCCAATCTTTAATGCGATTTTTGAACATCCATTTGTCCAAGGCATTGCCAATGGAGATTTAAAAAAGGAGCAGTTGATTCATTATGTGAAACAAGACTTTGAATATTTAAATGCTTTTATTCGAATTTATGGAGTAGCAGTTTCGAAGTGTGAGAATCGTGAAGATATGGATATGTTTAATCAGCAAATTTCATTTATCTTAAACAGTGAAATCCATCCGCACAACAACTTTTGTCAAGTTGCCGGTGTGCCATACGAAGAACTACAAGGTTACCCATTAGCACCATCCGCACTTCATTATACACGTCATATGCTTACCGTTGCTCATGAGGGAACATTAGGAGAAATTTTAGCTGTTTTATTACCATGCCCATGGACATATTGGGAAATTGGGAAAAAACTATTACAAGAGATTCATCCGGATCCATCACATCCATTTTATGAATGGATCACTTTCTACGGAATGATTACAGATTCCATTACTACAAAATTTTGCGCGCTATTGGATGAGTGGGCGAAGGACGCACCAGAAAGAGAAAAAGAAAAAATGAAACAACATTTCTTACTAAGCTGTCAGCTTGAATATATGTTTTGGGATATGGCCTATAATCTTGAAGAATGGCCAGTGAAATTGGAGTTAGTAAAAGGATGAGTTTTATCGGGTTTCTTTTATAATTGAAAAAAACAGGCATGATTCAATTTTGATGAATCATGCCTGTTTTATTTTATGAATTTTTTATTGGTATTGTGAAATGGTGAGCAAAATTTCAAAAAGCAACAAAGTTTAAGAAAAGAGCCTTTACAAACAATTTACTCACAATTAACACTATATAACTTGGTACCAAGTTATTCTTATAGCAAAGATAAAGGAGGGACCTGCGTGAAAATTGAGTTACATTGTCATACGAATATTTCAGATTGTCCATTGTCGATTGAGGAAGTCTTGGAGTTAGCTCTTGCACAAGGGGTTTCGCACTTAGCGATTACGAACCATGACACCACGAAAGGTCTTAAAGAGGCAGTTGAAACAGGAAAGAGATATGGAATAGAAGTCATTCCAGGCATTGAGATGTCAGGGTTTGATTTTGAAAGAGGCCGCCGTGTTCACATCCTCGGTTATTTTATTGAACCTGGTCATGATGGAATTGAAACGATTTGTCAACCACTCGTTAACAATAGACACAGAGCCTCGGAGGAAATGGTAGAAAGATTAATCGCTGCAGGATATAAGATCACATGGGAGCGCTGTAAGGAAATTGCTCATGGAGGGACAGGAGTTTACAAGCAGCATATCATGCATGCATTGATTGAAGCAGGATATACCGATTCCATTTATGGTCCACTTTATAAAAAATTATTTAATCGCGGACAAAATGGTGAGAAGCCGGGGATTGCTTTTATTCCAATGGAATATATGGACGCCAAAACAGCAGTTCAGGCGATTCTTCTTGCTGGCGGAGTACCGGTGCTTGCTCACCCGGGTCAGTATGGAAACTTTGAAATGGTGCCGGATTTAGTGGAAGCTGGATTGCAGGGAATTGAGGTTTGGCATCCGTTGCATGATAAGAAACATGAGGAACAAGCCAAACAGCTGGCAAGGAAGTATGACTTAATCATGACTGGTGGATCTGATTTTCACGGTGAATATGGAGAAAAACCTGTACTAATTGGGAGTAAAAGCCCAGGAATGGAGACTTTTGAAGCGTTAGTAGCGAGAAGAGAGCGGACCGGAAAAAAAGAATCATCTAAATAAGGAGCTGAACATTCCTATGCCATTTATTTATCAGCCCAAAAAAGAAAAAAAGTTATCCATCACTCCAAGCTTCGCTGATTCCAGTTATATTATTAATAGTTATGCGGGGGAATGGACTTCGATTGGAGAAAATAATCATATCATCGAGTCGACATTTGGTGATTATACCTACACGATGGATGATGTAACAGTTAACTATGCAGAAATAGGGAAGTTTTGTTCGATTGCGTCCCACGTATGTATTAATCCGGTCCAGCATCCTATGGACCGAGTCAGTCAGCACCATATGACTTATCGAAAGGTAGCATATGACTTTGCCAAGGAGGATGATGAAGCCCTTTTTAATTGGCGGAGGACTCAAACCGTAAAAATTGGTCATGATGTATGGATCGGTCATGGTGCGATTATTATGAAGGGCGTAGAGATTGGTACCGGAGCAGTCGTTGGATCTGGGTCGGTTGTCACGAAAAACGTCGAGCCTTATACGATCATCGTGGGTGTTCCTGGCAAGCCGATTAAAAGAAGGTTTTCAAAAGAAACAGCTGATCGATTACTTGAAATTGCCTGGTGGGATTGGCCAAGGAAAAAACTTGAAGCCCATTTTGATGAATTAAATGATGTAGACGCGTTCCTAAAAAAGCATGGATAAGTGTTGTGACAGTCCTAGTCCTGTATTAGGGCTTTTTCTTAAGGACTAAAAATATGATTCCATCTGTTATCAATAATTTACATAGGCTTAACTTTTATTTTATATTCTGGCGATATACTAGACATAGATTTGATTTCGAAAGGAGCAAAGCCTTGATGTCTGAAAAAACTTTATTAGTAGATCGGTTGATTTCGGAAATACGGGAAGGAAAATATAAACCGAATGACAAGTTACCATCTGAAAATGAACTAGCCGATCTGTATAAAGTACCAAGAATGGTGATTCGAAAGGTGTATGAGCGCCTGCAGGAACTTGGTTATATTTTTTCAAAGCAAGGAAAAGGCAGCTATGTTCAAAATCAAAAACTTCAAATACCACTTATTTTAACCGGAGATGTGAGTTTTACTGAAAAAATGAAGGAATTAAAGTATGATTCTAGGACTATGAATCTATCCTGTGAAAAAATTCCATACGATTCTTCCATTTATCATACGTTGCAAGTGAAACTTGAAGACACTGTGTATAAGATTAGCCGATTACGAATCGTTGAGGACTGTCCAATTGCTGTTCATACATCTTTTTTACCTCAATCCCTTTTTGAAAATATTGAGAAGGATGGGAAGGAAATTCACTCTATTTTTGACTATTATCGACAACAAGGATACACAGATTTTCAATCGACGCGCAGCCAATTGAGTGTCATTTTTCCAAGTAAAGTAGAACGTGACTTATTGAAATGTCCTAGTCTTGTACCCCTTTTACTCTTAGAATCTGGATGTGTAGATAAGAAAACCGGTGCAGTGCTTGAATATTCGAAGATTATGTATCGCAGTGATTGTTTTACCTATGTGATCTAAAGGTGTTGTTATACTGCATAGAGTTCTGAAATGAATAGAGGTTTTTAAAAAATCGGCCATTAAGTTGCCGATTTTTTTTATTTTTAACAAATGTCATTTACAAAACCAATACAAACTTAACTATTCTTTTACGTCCGCTCACTTGGCAACAAGATAGAGTAAAACATGTAGAACAAAGACATTAGGAGGCCTTCGATGAAAAGAAAACGAAGAACAGAGATTTTAATCAATGGCTCTCAAAAACTAGTAGAGGACATGGCCGTTTGTATAAAAGATCAATACCAGGTGAAGGTCATCCAAGAGCCAGAAAGTGGCTTAGTGATGTTGAAAGTCCGAGAGACTTCCCAAAAGAGCCTTTTTTATCCTGGTGAAGTGTTGGTAACCGAATGTAAGGTCCAAATCGATGGAAGAATTGGAATTGGCATTGTGACAGGAGATCAGCCAGAGCTTTCGTATCATCTTGCTGTGGTTGACGCCGCGTTTGAAGCGATGCCGCCTGAAACGATTAGGTGGATGGAGCTGCTCCTTGAAAACGAGGAGAAAGTCATTCAGGAGCAGAGAGCTGCCGACAGCCATTCTATTTTAAAAACAAAAGTAAACTTTGAAACGATGGATGTTTAATGAGGGGGAAGAGATTTTGGAACTAGATATCGTTCACGATCTTCAATCTGTTTATCGAAAACTGGTGGATTCTACTTCAAGGCCTGGGCTCATTTCGGATTTGAGGAAAGAGGCGGCATTAGTAGAAGAGGAGGATATAAAAGGCAGCAGTGCATCTGTTTTATTGTTGGCCCTAACCTTATTCGATCAGGAAGTTTCTTTTAAGGTTTTTTCCACTCAAGAGGATACCGCTTCGATAACCATTAATCAATTAACCTATGCAAAGCCAGCAGAAACAAAAAATGCTGATTATCTATTAATTCTTCAAGATGCAGAAAAAGGGTCGCTTGAAGAGGCAATTATTAATGCAAAGTCTGGGACGTTAAAAAATCCACACATATCTGCCACCATTATCGTTGAAGTGGATTCTGTGACAAGCGGTGAAGCACTATTGTTAAAAGGACCTGGAATTCAAAAACATGAGTCTGTTTATCTGGATATAAAAGAAAACTGGGTGGAAAGCCGTCAGGAAAAAAACAAGGAATATCCGTTAGGGATTGATTTGATTTTTGTTGATCAAAATCATCAGCTTTTGTCATTGCCTAGAACTACACAAATTACCGGAAATAGGGTGATGGTTGAATGGGATATGTAGCCGTTAAAGGTGGAACGCATGCCATTGAAGAGTCAATCAAACGTTTGAAATATGAAAGAGTTCATCACGGACAAACCATTGAGGTAGAAAAAATTAAAGCCGGTATGCGCGGACTAATTGATCAGGTCATGTCCGAAAGCAGTCTATACAATGAAACCTTGGCTGCCATTGCGATTAAACAGGCAGAAGGAAATCCAGAAGAAGCAGTATTCTTGTTAAGAGCGTATCGTTCAACGGTCCCCAGGAAGCATTACTCAAGAGTGATTGAATCACAACTAATGAATGTAGAGCGACGGATTTCGGCAAGCTTTAAAGATATCCCAGGTGGTCAAATTCTTGGGGCAACCACTGATTATACGCACCGGTTACTTGATTTTAACTTAATGGATGAAAGTGACGAAGTCGTCCAGGAATGGCTTCATCAATATCAAAAGGAAAGCTTCCAAGGTGATGAGCAAACGTTAACTTTACCAAAGGTGCTCGATTATTTACGTAAAGAAGGCTTAATCCCCCCTTGCGAAAACAACGATAGTGAACCAGATGATGTGACGAGAGAAAGTCTCGAGTTTCCATCGAGCAGAAGTCAAAGACTGCAAATATTAACAAGAGGCGAAACAGGTGCTGTTACTTCTCTTGCCTATGCGGTGATTCGAGGATATGGAGTAATGCATCCGACTGTTGGCGAGCTTCGTGTGGGCACTTTGCCTGTTACGATTGATCATCCAACAGAAGCTGGTGACGATGATGATGCCTTTTATATTGGAGAAGTAAAAGTAACAGAAGTCGAAATGCTCATGCCTGTTACTGTAGAAAAAGAATATGGAAAAAAGGAAATGGAATTTGAAATCGGCTACGGCCTTGTGTTTGGCCAAAATGAAACAAAGGCGATTGCAATGGGAATTCTCGATAATTGTCTTGAACATCCAAATCTTGACTTTCCTAGTCATAATGAAGAATTTGTTCTTTATCATATTGATTCAGTGGAATCGACGGGCTTTATTTCACATTTGAAAATGCCTCATTATGTTACCTTCCAATCCAAGCTTGACAGCGTGCGGAAAACGAAAACAGAAGCGGTGAAAAATGAGGAAGGACAAGAGGTGAAACGCGGATGAATACAGCCTATAACTTTGCTTTTTTTGACGAAGGTTCAAAAAGAGAAATTAGAAGAGCAACGCTAAAGGCGATTGCGATACCTGGTTACCAAGTTCCGTTTGCCTCAAGAGAAATGCCGATTGGCAGAGGATGGGGAACTGGAGGTTTGCAGTTAACTCTATCGTTAATTGGCAAAATGGATGTTCTAAAAGTCATTGATCAAGGATCGGATGAATCCGTTAATGCCGTCAATATTAAAAAGCTCGTTTCTGATACGACTGGGGTGGAAACAACGGATCATACGACAGAAGCAACCCTTATTCAATCGAGACATCGGATTCCAGAGGTTCCGCTAAAAAAGGATCAAATTCTCATCTTGCAGGTGCCGCTTCCTGAACCACTTCGATATTATGAGCCAAGCGAAAATGAAACAAAAAAGCTTCACGCAGAGAAAGAATATAGTGGTGCTTGGTTGATGCTGTTTGAACAGATTATGAAATATGGAAGTATGACAACAGGGGCGGATCACCCTGTGATGGTCCATGATCGTTATGTGATGGCACCGAGTCCAATTCCACGATTTGATAACCCGAAAATGCATGATAGTGAAGCACTTATTCTGTTAGGGGCGGGCCGTGAAAAGAAAGTGTACGCAGTCCCACCGTATACAAAGGTCGTATCGCTCGATTTTGAAGATTATCCATTCGAGCCAGAGTCCTTTAATGACAAGCATTGCCGGTTATGTGGGTCAACAGGGGTATTTTTAGATGAGCTCGTAGATGAAGGAACGAATGAAACGTTCTATCAATGTAATGATACAAGCTACTGTATTGAAACATTAAATGAAGTCGAACCACTTGGAGTGAAATAAATGGCTGAATTTGAAGTTCCGGTTTTATCGATAAAAAACTTAAATAAGCAGTACGGTAAAGGATGTCTACAGTGCCAAGACGGAGAATCTCTCGTTAAAAATTATTGTCACATTTGTGGAACGGTCTATGCATGTAGAGATGTATCCTTTGATGTTTTTCCAGGAGAGGTTCTTGGTGTTGTGGGAGAAAGTGGCAGCGGAAAATCAACATTGATGCAATGCCTTTATTTTGATCAGGAAGTATCGGATGGAGAGGCCTATCTAGCAGCCTATCATAATGGGGAGAAAAACCTCTTTCAAGAGTCTTCTCAGCAGCAACGCTATATTCGCAATCACATCATGGGGAAAGTCTATCAAAATCCTTTATTGGGTTTAAAAATGAACTTTTCATCGATTGGGAATATTGCCGAGAAGCTCATTGCAGCTGGGCACCAGCATGTAGGCATGATGGAAGATAGAGGGACGGAACTTCTAAATAAAGTAAATATCCCTGTTCATCGCCGAAAAGAGGCGCCGAAAAATTTTTCGGGGGGCATGCAGCAGCGGGTTCAAATTGCCAAAGCTCTTTCCAATCGTCCTCCACTTCTTCTACTGGATGAAGTGACGACTGGATTAGATCTGTCTGTACAAGCGAGTGTCCTTGACTTAATAAAAAGTCTGCAGCGTGAATTAAATATAAGTATTGTTCTCGTTTCGCATGATCTAGGAGTCATTCGGATGCTAGCAGACAGAACCCTCGTCATGTTGGAGGGCAGGGTTATTGAGCAAGGGTTAACGGATCAAATCCTCGAGGACCCGCAGCATCGATATACACAGCAGCTTGTTCATTCATTGTTGTAGGCTGTTTTTGTAATGATGGTTGTTAAAATCCTTAAGCCGATTTTAACGTGGAATAAGCTATTTTGAGCTTTAGAATTAAGTTTGTAGTCTCTTTTCTCCTATGTTAAGGCTATTTCCAATGAAAATAATGCTCAAACAAGGGTATCTAATTTCCAAAAGCAACAACGTTTGAGAAAAGAGCCTTGCTGTGAGAGTTCCATTCTAAAATTTAGGGGGAAGTACTTTGTTTGTGATTACAAACGGAAGATTAATCACTGAAGAAGCCATATTGCATGGCTATGATCTATTAATTGAAGAGGACAGAATTAAGAAAATTGCACCTAAAGGTGAAATTAAATTTGAGGAACAGATAGAGGTCATTGATGCAGCAGGAGGATATATTTCTCCAGGTTTTATTGATATCCATTCGGACTACATTGAGCATATGGCAGCACCTAGACCGACCTCACTGATGAATTTTGATTTGGCTTTACTAGAAACAGAGAAACAGCTAATCGCACACGGTATTACGACGATGTTCCATTCTCTTTCCTTGTTCAAAGGAAGCGATTATGAATATAAGCCAATACGTGAGCCTGAAAATGTTAGGAAATTTATTGATTTAATTGACCGGACCCATAGTATGAAGCACCTTGTCCGCCATCGATTCCATGCAAGATTTGAGATTGATAATATTGAAGAAATAGAAAATCTCAAAAGTTATATAAAAGAGGACAAAGTCCATTTAGTTTCTTTTATGGACCATACACCTGGGCAGGGGCAGTATCGTCACTTAGAAATTTACCGCAATACTGTTAAAAGCTATAACAATCTCAGTGATTCATCCATTGATGTTCTGATTCATAATCACCAAACGAAGGAGAAGCTATCGATTGACGACATAAAGGAAATCGCTCAGCTTGCGCATGAGCATGGTATTGCCGTTGCCTCCCATGATGACGATAGTCTTGAAAAGCTCGAACTTGTTCATAGTTTTGGCACGACTATTAGCGAATTTCCTATCACTTTAAAGGTAGCGCGCCGTGCGAAGGAGCTTGGCATGTATACGATTGCCGGTGCTCCAAATGTCCTCCTTGGAGGTTCTCATAGTGGAAACTTGGGAGCAGCTGAAGCGATTCTAAACCAATCGATTGATATCTTGTGCAGTGATTACTATCCTGCAGCGATGCTTCATTCGATCTTTGAGCTGGTTGATAAATATAGCATGGATTTAGTGGATATGATGAAGCTTGTCACGATTAACCCTGCCAAAGCAGTAAAAATGGAAGCTGAAATAGGTTCTATCAGCGAAGGAAAAAAAGCTGATTTGCTTATTATTGAAAAGATTACTGATGATTTTCCAGTGATTACGGGAGTATTTGTTGACGGAAAGCTAATTCAAAAGACCAATTATCGTATCTAAGCCGAATGTGTTCAGATTAAAGGAGAAGAAAATTTCAACTTCAGAAAGCAGGTGAATGGGTGGAGACCCTTCTAGAGATTAAGAACTTATCCAAATCGTTTGACCTACATAATTTGGGCAAACATATCCGAGCAGTAAGCAGTGTGGATATAAAGGTAAAAGAAGGAGAATTTGTCGGAATTACGGGGAAAAGTGGAAGCGGCAAGTCTACGATTTTAAAATGCATTTATGGAACTTATCGTATCCAGCAAGGAAGTATTTGGTATCATTCAAAAAAATTTGGGCCAATTAATTTAGCAGAGGCAACCGAACGAGAATTGCTTTATTTAAGGAAGCGTGAAATCGGCTATGTGTCTCAATTTTTAAATGTCATGCCGCGAACGACGGCTAGGCAGCTTGTGAACCAAGCAATCCTTGAAATGGGGGAAAATCATGACTTGGCGGAAAAAGAAACAGAGAAGATTCTCGCGCATTTTGAATTGGATGAAGAATTATGGGACAGCTACCCAACCACTTTTTCCGGGGGTGAAAAACTGAGGCTTAATATCGCACGTGCGATGGTGAAAAAGCCGAGACTGCTGCTATTGGATGAACCGACAGCAAGTTTAGATCATGATTCTAAAATAAAGGTGAAGCTTCTCATTGAACAGCTCATGAAAGAAGGAACAACGATGCTTGGAATCTTTCATGACTTGGAGTTTATGAATCATTTATGTAATCAAGAGTACAACATGCAAAATGGAATTTTCTCTCATCCTACTAGTTTTACCAACTCTTAACAAATATTTATATAAGATTAATAGAAGCTTGACAATTCGTTGGTACAGTATGGAAGTGGCCAAATACTAAAAAAAGCGAGGAGTTTGAAGATGAAAAGGACGTTATTATTTTTACTTTCTATCGTTATGTTAGTCGTATTTGCAGGTTGTTCAGCTTCTGCGGGAGCTGGTGATAAAGATTCCCTCACCATTGCTTGGCTTCCAAATGAATCTGGGACAGATCTTACGGAAGCTCGTGATGAAATTGGAAAAATAATCGAAGAGAAAACAGGTAAAAGGGTCGAGCACAAAACAACGACAGATTATATTGTTGCCATTGAAGCAGTAGCCAATGGAAACGCAGATATGGCTTTTTTAGGAGCTCAAGGTTACATTGAAGCGCATAACAAAAATGAAAAAGTTCTTCCTTTGGTGGTCCCAACTGGTGCGTCAGGTACTTTAGATGATGCAGTTTATTATAGCTGGTTAGCCGTAAATAAAGACAATGTTGATGAATATAAGGATGGCAATGAGTTTGTAATCGACAGCATTCAAGGCAAGAAATTCTCCTTTGTATCGAATAGTTCCACTTCAGGATTTAAGGTTCCATCAACAGGAATCGTTGATTACTTCAGTAAAATGGGAGAGTTTAAAGACTTAACAGCAGAAGATTTGCTTGAAGGCGGCGAAGATAAATTCTTTAGCGAAGTTTTATACGGAGGTTCTCACCAGGGTTCTGCAGTTAATCTATTATCAGGAAAAGCGGATGTAGCGGCTTTCTGTGATACATGTGTGAACAATTATGTGGAACTGGCTGATGGTGAAGAAAATCGACCTGGTGCGGTTTATAAAGTAAAAGGTGATGCAGCGGAACCATTCAACACGGTTGTTGGAAAAGAATTTTCACTTATCTCCGTTACTCCAGTATTAAATGCACCATTTGTTTACAATTCAGAGACTATGAATGAAGAGCTTAAAGGTCAACTTCTTGAAATCATGACTTCAGATGAAATTGCGAACAACGAAAAAATATTCGTTCCAGAGGATTCTGAGTTTTCAGGATTATTTAAGAAATCAGCTGACGAGCGTTTAGTTGAAGTAGAGGATGCTTGGTTCAACCCAATTCGTGAGCTTTCAAAATAATTAACCAAATAGCAAGGAGAGTTAACCTATGACAGCCTTATTAGAAGTAAATCATGTGTCCAAACAATTTGGTAGTGATATGAGGGCGTTATCGGATGTTAACTTCTCTGTAAATGAAGGAGAGTTTGTTTCAATCATCGGTCCATCAGGAGCGGGGAAATCTACTCTCCTTCGTTGTATTAATCGAATGATTGGTGCAACGAGCGGAGAAATTATTTTTGATAACATGAACGTGATGAATCTGAAGAAAAAGGACTTAAAAATAATCCGAACGAAAATCGGAATGATCTTTCAGCATTATAATCTAGTTAATCGCTTAAGTGTCATTGAGAATACGCTTCATGGCAATTTGGGGAAAAAATCAACATTGGCTGGAGTCCTCGGCCTTTATAGTCAAGAAGAAAAGGAACAGGCATTTAACATTCTACATGTTCTTGGTTTAGAAGAACACATCTATAAACGGGCGGATCAATTGAGCGGCGGTCAAAAGCAGCGAGTTGGAATTGCTCGTGCTCTTATTCAAAATCCAATGATGCTTTTGTGTGACGAGCCCATTGCTTCACTTGACCCGAATTCGGCAAAGATCATTATGGATCACTTGAGAAACATTTCAAGGACCATGGGCATTACCGTTTTAGTAAATCTGCATCAAGTGGATGTGGCATTGAAGTACTCGGATAAAATCATTGGTATTAACAGTGGTCAAGTTGTTTATAATGGCGCGCCTAAAAACATTACAAAAGAAGATATTCAGCGTATTTACGGCTCTGAAGCTGAAGATCTTATTTTTGATGTAGGAGGCATCCATGCAGGCTAATTATTTTGTGAAAAAGAAACGCAATACGTTGGGATTTCTCGCCATCTTAAGTGCTGTCACGTTACTAGCCATTATCATCACCGAGTACAATATCGTTAAAGGATTTACCTCATTACCAAAAGCAGTTGAATGGGGAGTGGCAAACTTTTATCCAACGCAAGAATCATTAACGAAGCTTCCTGATATTCTGGATAAGTTAATCGAAACGCTGTTGGTTTCGATTGCGGCAACCACTACGGGAGCTGTTTTTGCCTTACTATTTGCGATTCTTGGTTCGAATACGACAAGAGTGAACGCCTTTTTTGGAGGTATTAGCAGAGGAATTGCGACTATTTTTCGAAATATCGATGTGGCAGCCTGGGCTATGATTCTACTATTTTCATTTGGTCAAAGTTCATTAACAGGTTATTTTGCCTTGTTTTTTGGTTCGTTTGGCTTTTTAACAAGAGCTTTTGTTGAAACCATTGATGAGGTAAGCAGTGGCTCTGTTGAAGCACTACAAGCAACTGGTGCAAGCTACTTTTCGATTATCTTTCAGTCTGTGATCCCATCAGGCCTTCCACAAATGATCAGCTGGATCTTATTCATGATAGAAACAAATATAAGAAGTGCCACCCTGATCGGGCTGCTTACCGGCTCAGGGATTGGGTTTACATTTAACTTGTATTATAAAAGTTTAAATTATGATGTTGCTTCTTTGGTTGTTGTCGTTATTATCGTTGCGATATTATTCATTGAATCGGTATCTAATTACGTCAGAAGGGCGGTTCTGTAATGGAAGCAAATGAACAATTAACCTCAGCCAAACAATTACTGGACCCGAATCACCGTCTGCAAAAGAAAATAAGAATTAAAACTTTGACTAAATCAACTGTGGTCATAAGAAGTACACTGAGCATTTTAGCACTTTTAACCTTTTACGCATTTTTTAGTTTTAACTACAAACAGCTTGATTTTGGAGAAGCAGTTTTAACTACTTTTGCGAATCTAAAAGCAATGTTTCTAGAACCTCATCTTGAACATTTTACCTTTACTCATGCACTTTATCAGGTGTTTGTCACGTTGGGTCTAGCTTTTTTAACCACATTGTTTGGAGCTATCATCGCTGTGTTTTTGGGATTACTGGCTGCTGAAAATTTGACGAATAAACGAGTTTCTTCTGTGATTAAGGGAGCAGTTGCTTTTATAAGAGCAGTTCCGACTGTTTTGTGGGTGTTAATTTTTGCGGTGGCGGCAGGCCTCGGAAGTGTAGCTGCTGTCATTGGAATGACGTTCCATTCGGTAAGCTATTTAGTAAAGGCATATTCTGAGTCCTTTGAGGAATTAGACAAGGGAGTCATCGAGGCCCTTCAAGCGAGTGGAGCAAACTGGTGGCAGATTATTTTTCAAGCGGTTATTCCATCCTCTCTCACTTATATGATTTCCTGGACGTTTCTTCGATTTGAAATCAACTTCGCGGTTGCCATCGCTATGGGAGCAGCAGCAGGTGCTGGCGGCATCGGATTTGACATGTTTATGGCGAGCAGTTTCTACTTAGACATTAGGGAAATTGGGGCCATAACCTATTTTATCTTAGCTATTGCCATCCTTCTGGAATTGGCAGCGATTCGATTTAAAAAGAAGCTCAAGGTGAATGGGTAAGCTGCCGATCGTGTTGCAATGCGCCATATGACTATTATGATGAGTGCAATTACGATGTTTACGGTCAGCTTTTTTATTGGATAGGCGGACAACACGTTTTATAGACACGCTGCGGGCACCGAGCCAATAATGGATGAGTCTGAATCAAAGAAATCTTAATGTAAAGCGATTTGATTAATTATGGGCTTTATAAAACCTTCATGAGGCCCATTTTCCTAATTTCAAAGTTTTTTGGGCTTCATAAACAAGGCATGATTCAACGATAGCTGAATCATGCCTTGTTATTTTTTATGGATTTATAAAGCTTCCTTAATTTTTCTAATCATATCCTGATATTCATTGTCAGTCAGA
Source organism: Neobacillus sp. plas4 (assembly GCF_057221695.1). Taxonomy (NCBI): domain Bacteria; kingdom Bacillati; phylum Bacillota; class Bacilli; order Caryophanales; family Bacillaceae; genus Neobacillus; species Neobacillus sp. plas4. The sequence continues at coordinate 5,403,752 of NZ_CM170152.1, read as the reverse complement.
TACGTTTTCCCAGGGTTCATTTCAAACGTTGATCCCCAGTTTTCTTTGCCTTCGTATTTAGGAACAATATGCATATGTAGGTGATGCATTGTATCGCCATAAGCACCATAATTAATTTTACCAGGTTCGAAAGCCTTGTTTACTGCAGCGGCAACCTTTTTTACATCGTTCATGAAAGCGGCTAATTCATCTTGATCAAGATCAAATAATTCTTTTACATGATTTTTATAAACGACGTTGCATCGACCAGTATACGTCTGTTCTTTAAAAAGGAAGACTGTAGAAACATCCAGCTTCGCAATTTCAATCATCAGGTTGTCACGTCTTTCATCTTCCATGCAATACATACATTCTTTGTTCAATTCCATCCTTTTTCATCCTCACTTATTTAGTTATCAGCCACAGGGACGGTTCTCCTGGTTCAAAAGTGCCAGGAGAACCGTCCCTGTGGCAACGAAAGACCAGAATCAATCTCATTATCAGTATATCACAATACCATTTGTAGTATCCGAAACCTATTCGGCTAAAAACAGGAGCTATATGACTATAAAAAGGGATTTCTTCCAATACAATTGAGAGTCAAAAATCAAGTAAAAATATTTGGTTTAAATTTCCTTTACTTGGCAATTATATGGAGGGTGTAGATTTTTAATAAAGATTTAATAAAGGAGGATGGATGATGTTACTAGTACCACGTGAGATAGACAAACTTATGATTGTTGTGGCAGCTGACCTCGCAAAAAGAAGATGGGATAGAGGATTAAAGCTAAATTACCCTGAGGCCGTCGCACTCATTACATACGAAGTATTAGAAGGTGCTAGGGATGGGAAAACCGTAGCAGAATTAATGGAATATGGAGCAACCATATTGACACGAGATGATGTAATGGAAGGTATTGCAGATATCATTGACGATATCCAGGTAGAAGCTACTTTTCCTGATGGAACAAAATTAGTAACTGTTCACGATCCAATACGTTAACTAGAGGCAGGAGGGCACCCGAATGGAATGGGAACCAGGTCAATTATTTTTAAAAGAGGAACCGATTATTTGCAATGAGGGAAAAGACCTTTTTCGAGTGAAGGTCACAAATACAGGTGACCGGCCAGTTCAAATCGGTTCACACTATCATTTTTTTGAAGTGAATGAATCCTTACAATTTAACAGAGAAGAAGGGTATGGAAAAAGGTTAAATATTCCTGCCGGTGCGGCAGTCCGTTTTGAACCGGGTGATGAAAAGGAAGTTGAGCTGGTTCAATATGGAGGAGAGCGCAGGGTTTACGGCTTTAACAATAAAACGGATGGGGCTTTAGAAGGGGGCAATCACAAATGAGTTTTGAAATGCAGAGGAAGCAATATGCCCAAATGTTCGGTCCCACTACTGGAGATTCGATTCGGTTAGCGGACACCGATATAATCATTCAAATTGAAAAAGATTATACCACTTATGGTGAAGAAGTCGTTTTTGGCGGCGGTAAAGTCATTCGTGATGGAATGGGACAACATCCTCTCGTCACTCGTGGTGATGGCATCCCTGACGTAGTTATTACCAATGCGGTCATTTTAGATTATACAGGAATTTACAAGGCTGATATTGCGATTCGTGACGGTAAAATAGCTGCCATGGGCAAAGCGGGAAATCCATTAGTACAGGATGGGGTCGATATTGTTATTGGGGCTTCAACTGAAATTATCGCTGGTGAAGGGATGATTGTAACCGCAGGGGGAATTGACACCCATGTTCATTTCATTAACCCGGCTCAAGTCGAAGTTGCCCTAACTGCAGGACTTACCACCTTAATTGGCGGCGGAACAGGGCCTTCTGCTGGTTCAAGAGCGACAACTGTTACTCCTGGAGAATGGAATATCCACCGCATGCTTGAAGCGGTCGAGGGTCTGCCAATCAATGTTGGCTTAACAGGAAAAGGGCAGGCTGCAACAGAGGAACCGTTGGCCGAACAAATTAGGGCTGGTGTCATCGGGTTAAAAGTTCATGAAGACTGGGGTGCAACACCTTCCGCACTAGATCATACATTGTCAGTTGCTGACAAATTTGATGTACAGGTGGCACTTCATGCAGATACCCTAAATGAATCAGGGTTTGTTGAAAATACAATGGCGGCTTTAAAAGACCGTGTTATTCATATGTACCATACAGAAGGTGCCGGCGGCGGTCATGCGCCCGATTTAATTAAATCGGCCAGCTATATGAATGTACTGCCTTCTTCAACAAATCCTACATTGCCATATACGATTAACACCGTTGATGAACATTTAGATATGCTTATGGTTTGTCACCATTTGAATCCATCCGTTCCTGAAGATCTTGCCTTCGCGGATTCACGGATTAGAAAGGAAACCATTGCGGCAGAAGATGTCCTGCAGGATATGGGCATTTTTAGCATGACGAGCTCCGATGCGCAGGCAATGGGGCGAATTGGTGAGGTAGTTCTAAGAACCTGGCAGGTAGCCGATAAAATGATAAAAGAAAGAGGTTATCTTCAAGGGGATAATAAGCTTTCTAATAATAATCGGGCAAAGCGTTATATTGCAAAATATACAATCAATCCTGCGATCACCCATGGAATTTCCGATTATGTCGGGTCGATTGAAGTAGGAAAAATTGCAGACTTAGTTATGTGGTCTCCAGCGTTTTTTGGTGTTAAGCCAGAGTTGGTCATCAAAAGTGGAATGATTGTTCATGGAATGATGGGAGACGCGAACGCATCGATTCCAACACCGCAGCCAATTATTAGCCGTCCTATGTATGCTACTACTGGGAAAGCATTGCAAAAAAGTTCGATTACATTCATATCGCAAGCAGCTTATGAAGATAAAGTCCATGAAAAGCTTGGGTTAGAAAAAATGATCATGCCGGTACATGGAATCAGAAAGTTAACGAAAAAAGACATGAAACTGAATTCAGAAACCCCTGAATTATCTGTTGACCCGCAAACATATGAGGTTAGAGTCAACGGAGAGCTGATTACCAGTGAGCCGGCAAAAGAACTACCGATGGCGCAACGTTATTTTCTATTTTGAGGTGAGAAAGTATGCTGATCGAAAGAGTCGAAACCAATATTGAACACATGGAAAAGGAAGAAATTATAAGAAGGCATATCGAAAAAGTATACCTTGAGAGTGATCACTTGGTAAAACGAATTCAAAGAGTGACATCTGACCACGGACGGGAAATCGGGATTCGGTTAAAAGGTCCACGTGATCTTGTTGCTGGAGATGTACTCTATATGGATGATAAAAATATGATTGTTATTGACGTGGTTGCAGACGATTTATTAGTCATCACTCCCCGGAGTATCAAAGAAATGGGGACAATTGCTCATCAGTTAGGGAATAGACATCTTCCAGCCCAATTTGAAGATGATAGCATGATGGTTCAATATGATTACCTTGTGGAGGAACTATTAAATGAACTGGAGATTCCCTACCAACGTGAAAAGCGAAAAGTAAAACAGGCTTTTCGACATATTGGACATAGCCATGGATGATAAAATTCTTGCACTCTTTCAGCTATGTGATTCCAATTTTCCTACAGGTGCCTTTAGTCATTCCTATGGACTAGAAAGTTATATCCAAGAGGAAACGGTACATAACGTAGAAACATTTTCGCAATGGCTGCAGGTGTTTATTCAAGAACAGCTCCTAAACTCCGATGGGCTGGCATGTCATCTTGTGTACCAAGCATTAGAGGATGAGGATTTCCAAAAGGTATGGAAATTAGACAGAATGTTGACCGTGCAAAATTTGCCTCGTGAAACGAGGGAGGGCAGCATGAGGATGGGGGAACGGATGTTAGAACTTGTCCAATCCTTATATGAAATACCTGCCCTCTTGCCTTATAGAAAACGAATTACAGAAAAGCAGTCATTTGGTCACCCAGCCATTGTTTTTACAATGGTTGCTCACAATCTTGGTGTCTCCAAATCGACAACCGTTTTATTTTATCTGTATTCTGTCGTTTCCAGTCTCGTTCAAAATGCAGTAAGAGGTATTCCTTTGGGCCAGACAGCTGGACAGAAAATCATTCGTGAGATTCAACCTGTTTTAGTGGATGCCGCTGCGGCTATCGGGCAGTTGGGTGAAGAAGATTTTGGTATCGTTTCACCTGGTATCGAGTTATCGCAAATGAGGCACGAACGTGTAAATATTCGAATTTTTATGTCATGAGAGGAAGTGTTTTTTATGGAACCAATTAAAGTTGGAGTAGGCGGACCAGTCGGAGCAGGAAAAACGATGTTGGTTGAAAAACTTACTCGGCGTTTAAATGAGGAAATCAGTATGGCAGTGGTGACAAACGATATCTATACAAAAGAAGATGCGAAATTTCTAATGCAAAACGGAGTCCTGCCAGCCGATCGTATTATTGGGGTGGAAACCGGCGGCTGCCCGCATACTGCCATTCGTGAAGATGCATCAATGAATTTTGCCGCCATCAATGAACTTAAAGAAAAACATCCAGATGTACAATTGATTTTTGTGGAAAGCGGCGGGGACAATCTTGCTGCAACGTTCAGCCCTGAACTGGTTGATTTCTCCATTTATATTATTGATGTGGCCCAAGGGGAAAAAATCCCGAGAAAAGGCGGGCAGGGAATGATTAAATCGGATTTATTTATCATTAATAAAACCGATTTGGCACCACATGTCGGTGCAAGTCTTGAAGTTATGGAATCCGACACGAAACAGTTCCGCGGGGACAAGCCGTTTGCCTTCACCAATTTAAAAGATGAAGCGGGGCTGGATAATGTCCTTGATTGGTTGAAGCAGAACGCTCTATTAAAAGGATTAGCGTAAAATGGAACAATGGACAGGTGTTTTGCATTTAAATGCGGAAGACAGAAAAGGGAAGACTGTTGCAAAAAATGTTTATTATCAGGGTGCATTTAAGGTAATGCGCCCTGTTTATCATGATGATTCCGGCAGGGCATGTTACTATTTATTAAATCCCGGAGGCGGCTATTTAGATGGGGACCGCTATCAAATGAAGATAGTGGTGGGGGAAAATGCAAAATTAACCTTAACCACCCAGGGAGCGACAAAGGTTTATAAAACACCGAATCGTTTTGCCTACCAAGAATCAGAGATTTCCTTGCAAGCTGGAAGTTATCTAGAGTATTTCCCTGATCCGTTAATTGCCTATCAAAATGCACATTACAAACAAAAAAATGTATTCCGAATGGATCAATCAGCCACCTTACTTTATTCAGATATCATTACTCCGGGTTGGTCACCAGAAGGAGAGCGGTTTAGCTATAAAACTGTTCAGTTATTAAATGAAATCTATATGGATGATGAATTAGTGGTTTATGATCATTTACATTTGAAGCCTGCACTGCAAAATATCAGGGGACTTGGATTTATGGAAGGATTTACCCATTTAGGGTCAATGTTCGTCGTTTGTAAGCAAATGAATAGTTCTTTTCTTGACCAGTTATATTCCATTCTTGATATGAATACATTGGATTATAAAGTTGGGCTGTCCTTACTGCCAGTATCCGGATTTACTGTTCGGGTATTCGCGAATACGACACAAGTGATTGAAAGGATCTTTTCGGAAATTCACAGGCATATTAGTCATGAATGGTTTCAATCAAAACAATATTCACTTAGAAAATATTAATGTATGAACTGAGCAATTACAGAAAATTGCCGAAGAACTAGTAGAGATTGTTTTTGGGGAGGAAGAAATAATGGAAGTTACGTTATTTTCAGTTTTAGCGTTAGGCTTTATTTTGGGCATTAGGCATGCCATGGAACCTGATCATATGATTGCCGTTACTACGATTGCAAGTCAAAGTAAAAAATTATGGCAAGCCTCACTTGCCGGCGTCTTTTGGGGAATAGGGCATACAGTCACACTTTTCGTTATTGGTTTAATCTTTATTGTGATGAAAAATGATATTCCGGAAAAGTGGTCACTGACTTTAGAATTTTTGGTAGGAATTATGTTGGTGTACCTAGGTATTGCTGCGATGTTGTCCATCCGCAAAAAACAAAATCATTCTCATCATCACGATGAAAATATCATTCACCTGACAAAGGTAAAAAAAGGTACATATTATAAATCCCTTTTCATTGGATTTATTCACGGGATTGCCGGCAGCGGGGCCATGGTCCTTCTTACCATGAGCACGGTTGATACTGTATGGCAGGGTGCTATGTATATGATTGTGTTTGGAATAGGTACGGTAATCGGCATGTTGATTTTTACCACCATTATCGGAATTCCATTTATTTTGAGCATGAATCGAATGGCCGCAAGCAAAGGATTGATTTTAACCACAGGTACGATCAGTATTATTTTTGGTTTTTATTATATGTACAATCTAGGCGTCAACGATGGGTTGTTTAGTCTTTGGGTCTAGTCGCCGCATATTCGGTATTTAAATGGGAGAAACTCCAACCATCTGAAAAAAGGAGGAAAAGACATGTTTGAAGATTTTGAAATAAATCGTTTATTCGAGGGAACCGTTCATGAACATCCGCATTTTTCCTTAAATGTAGAAGGAAATGAATATAAAGGAATGATTGATGATAACAAAATACATTGGTACAATCCACATCCGAAACAAACACTTGATCAAGAACAGGTTAGTGCCATTGAATCAAAGATAGTTACTATATATGGTGACCAATTGGAAAAATAAAAAATGGCTGTCTCAATCCCTTTTGAGACAGCCATTTTTAATCCAGCTCCAGCGCCCTAGCGGCTAGTGTCCTTCGCTCTCCGCCCTACGATAAGTCAACATCGAATCGCCTCCGGCTCTTCGTGTTTCCTTTATCTCAGTTGGAGCGCTCCAGGCCATACGCCGCTGAACAGGGCGCTTGCGCTTTTTGTTCTTTATATGTTAGGCAGTACTTTCCTGGCTCCTAAGAAAATCCAAGTGCAAAGTACAAAAGGCATGGTTAGCGCCGGGAGTCCATATGGCAAAAGCAATGTTACAATACTAGCTGTAATTGGAACGGTTAAACAAGCGGCAATAATTCCAGTTATTTTTCCATACCGGGAGTCTCCCTTAAATACAACCGATACGGCAAGAATCGTTAAAATGGCATTATATCCATAAAGCCCGATAAAAATTAATGAGTGTTCTCCACCGAGGCTGTAGGATGTTAACAAAGCAGCAATATTGCCTATTACCGCATACACACCTAATCTCCATCCTGCCCAAAAAACAGCTATAAAAAGCAAAATACCGGAAAGGGTATGCTCAAGGAAGAAAATTTGCCCGATACCATTTACGGCTCCCTCAAGCCAATCGGTCTCTCCCTTAATATTTAACGTCCAACTCGATAACGATTGTGGCGTAAGCTCTGGACTGATCTTAAAAGAAACGAGTCTGTAAGTAGTGAGCAACAAAAGCCAAGTTAGAGCAATAAAAGGGAATGTCAAAATCGGTATACCGGATGGTCGAAAAACGTGCACCATTGCTGCTGTAAATAAAGCAGCAATCGCGGACCCAGCCAGGGCAATGAACCATCGTTCATCACCTTGTAAAAATAAATAAAGCGCCATTCCTGTAAGAACGGAATTATACCCAAATAATCCCCGATTAACCTGTTCCTCTTCTGCACCGCCTGCCTTACCAATTAATATTCCAATTAAACTTGATAGAAATGTGATAATTCCTAAAGAATACGATGCAATGGTAATCGCCATCAAAATGATAAATCCCGAGATAGCATTCTCAATAAAAATGACTTGAGAAATTCCCTTTAGGGATGTTAAAAACAGCCAACTCCATTTGTTCTTATTTATGGATAACAACTCCTCTGCGGTCCTAAAGGGACTTGAAAATAATTGTTTCTGACTATTAGTGTTTCCGCCTTTTTCCTTTTTATTTGCTGAAATTTGGGATTAGTCCTCGCTGCTAGAGGAAGCCGGAGGGACGGTTCTCCTGGCTCAAAAGAGCCAGGAGAACCGTCCCTCTGATCACCACAAATCAATATGCTTCTTTAGGACTGAACTTGCCTATGCCCTTTAATTCTTTGTCGAAAAATTTTAGAATGAGATCATTTTCAGTTTCTAGCGCGTAATAATTGTCAATGTCGGCTTTTCCGCCTTGCATAATCGTTGCAAGTATTGGAGAGAAAAGTGATAAATCGGTAAAGCTTAAATGTTTTGCCCCATGGAAATGAGTCGTATATGCCTCTTTAAATGATTCATTATTGGTTTTGTTTGCTGCATAAAGGGAGTTGCTTTCGAGCTGGCCCCAAACATCGTCAGAATAAATGTTAAAAAGTGGAGTTACATAAGGTTCACTGCTAGCCACAAAATCCTTGATTTCTTTCTTATAAACAAGATCACTAAAGAAAGGGGCGTCAATATTTACAACTGCACTTATATCATTCCGTTCCCTGCCTAGCCAAACACTTGCTGCACCGCCCATTGAGTGCCCAAACACACCAATCTTCTCAGTATTGATATGATGGTAAACCGGTTTTTTATCAGTTTTGGCTTTTTCAAGTATTGTATCTATGACAAAATTCATATCGTCTGTTCGCAGTTTCATCCATTTTTGAATGAGTCCATAAAGTTCTTCATTCGTGTAAATACTTTCTTCTTTATTGAGATTGCTGATTTCAAGGTTATAATCTGAATTAATCACAGCCCTCGTTCCATCCTCTGAAACGGTATAAAAAGAATGATAAGGATGATCGATTGAGACGACTACATAGCCGTGGCTTGCAAGCTCCGTATAGGTAGAGGTATTGCTTGATTTAATACCCGTCGCTCCATGGGAGAACACCAATAGAGGAAATGTTCCATCTGCCTTTTTTGGATACCAAAATTCCACATTCACAAATCTTTTGTCCCCTTTATCGGTAAATTCCTCGATCCGATTTTTATCAATATAGGTGTAAGTAGCTGTTGCGACTTCATACTCACCTGTCACTTTTGGTGATTTATGCTGCGGAAAAACAATGGATGGTGCAAATGCAAAAACCAATGCCAAAATTGTAATTATGGATTTCCACACAATAGAAGTAGTTTTGTATTTTATGATCGTTGTTTTATTGCGGATAAGAGAGACCGCACCCTTTGCCGCCATTACGAAAAGCAGAATAGCAGGCAGGAACCAGCGGAAACTCCATACAATCACGGATAACAGGGTAAGAATGACAAATGCTGCAAATACAGCAACCCTCATCCAGTTCTTTACTTTTTTATGGTTTTGCTTCGTTACCATACAATAGATTACAAAACCAACCTCACAAATCAATGCAATCAAAAATAGTACCGTTCCAATCATATTACCCCTTCTTTTTGAAAAATATTTATGAACTCATCATAAAAAAATTGTGGGAGGAAATATATAGAAAAACGGTAAGTTGTATCCACAGGCCAATAAGATGCAAAAAATACGATAAGCTATAAGCCTACCGCATTATAATCGGCTGCAAATGCTGCAGCTGTTTGTTCTTATCGTTAAGCATCTTGCTTAAATGCCTTTAGTTTTTCATTGATTTGCTGCGCTTCTTTTTTATCATTTTTCCATGACAGCAGGCGAACTAGAATATAGATAACAGCAATTTGCAGTGCAAGAATGATTCCGTCTGATACACTATTCACAAAATCAAAAACACTGCCAAGGGCAATCAATAGAATTTCCAAAGTGAAAAAATGAATGGTCCTTCTTATCCGCAATTCCTTCTCACTTACATCAGTAGGAGAATACAAAATAAAACCCAGTAATGCACTAATTAATGAAAAGGCCATTATAATATAAATCGAGTTCAAATCAAAGGTCAGATGGGGATAATAGATTTGTCTTAAAATCGTAATGATAATAATGATGGATGCAAAGATTATTAAGAAATCCTTGATAATTTTTTGTGCAAATTCGGACATCTTCATATGTATCCCTCCTTCATAAGCCAAGCATGTTTTTAAGGACAGGCACATACTGCCTTGAAACAACCGCACGTTCCCCGTTATCAAGCACCGCTTCGAAACGACCGCTAATGGACGGATAAATAGATGAAATTTTAGCTATGTTCAAAATGGTTGATTTGGAGGCACGAAAACAGTTCTTTTCTTTGCATAATTCCTCTAACTCATAAAGCTTTTGTTTTACCTCAAAAACGTTGTCCTTGCAATAACAAAAAACCTTTCCGTCTACTGCCTCAAAATAATAGATATCCTTAAGATTAATACGATGAACCCTATCTTCTTGATATCCAACTAAAGTGAGGTCTTCTGTTTTCAGCTTGTTTACGATTTCGTATATTTCTTCATCTACCTCATGACACCTAATGAGAATTTCTTCTCTCAGTTCCTTGCTTATTTCTTCAATTGAAATTTTCATCTTATCACCCGAGAAAATTCAAATTATTTTGCATTCTTAGGCCAACTTCATTATAACACCGGTACCATTGTGTCGGGAAGCCGCAGGGACGGTTCTCCTGGCTCTAAAGTGCCAGGAGAACCGTCCCTGCGGACTAAGTAAGGGGAAATTTTAATAAACAAGGCATGATTCAACGTTCGATTGATTCATGCCTTGTTTTTAATTCACTTGAATTTCACTCATTAACGCATGTGTATTGCCTTCGTCATCTTTAAAAAACGCCATCCAGGTTTCAGTTTGTCCCATTTTTGCGATCAGATGAGGTTCGTCGATAAAGGTAACTTCCTTCGAACTTAATTCCTCATAGCTTGCATAAATGTCTTCTACTTGGAAATAAAGAATCGAGCTGGCTTTGGCAAATTCCTCATTTTCAGGAAGACTTAGAAGGAGACGTGTCCCATTGCTTTCAAAGAAGGCTAAATTTCCTGCAGTAAATAAAAGTGGAAGACCTAGTTTTTCCTTATAGAATTGAATCGCTCGTTCTAAATCTTTTACCGGTACCCCGATTTGTCCGATTTTTTGAATTTCCATCGACAATTTCCCCCTCTTACATTCGTTCTCCATTATCATAATCGAAAATTTGTGGCAAATCTATAGCATTTAATGTGACTAGATTTGGAATTTTTAACAAGGAACGATTCCTTTTCTCGACAATAAATTTTCTAGAAAATAGACTGAAGTTTGTTTATCAAAAGGGTTCTTGACGTTTGAATCAATCATTTGGTTGGGGGTGTTTCCCGGGAAATTTATCGTATTTTGTCAGCGGCATTGTAACTTGTCTACACGCTCCTACCACGTTATGAATAAACTAATGTAATAGGCAGTTACTGAAAGGGGTGGCATTGTGGGCAGAAAATTAAAGGTTGCAATGATTTCACCAGGCACTTTTCCGATTGCCGGAAGAAAGGCAAGTTCCATTGAGATGTTGATGGTGAAGCTGGCGGAGCTTTTTCAAAAGAAAGCAGATGTGTTTATGTTTGGTAAGAAATTCAGCAGGCAGCCTCACTTAGAGAAAAAGGGGTCCATTACGTACTATCGTTTTCTTATCTTTCAAAGTAACCCTTATATGAAGCAAACCATTGAACAGCTGCAGACAATAAAGCCTGATATCATCCATATTGAAAATCGCCCAAGGTTTGTTAAGGCAGTCCGTTTGGCAATGCCTAGGTCAAAAATTATTTTAGTGATGCAGTCAACTCTGTTTATGTCGCGACCCCATATTAGCAAAGAGGAATTAATGAGGTGTTTGGAGGGAGCTGACGCAATAGTCGTCAATAGCCACTATTTAAAGAATCATATGGTAACAGAAAATCTATGCGCTTCATCAAAGATTATCGTGAATCATTTAGGCGTAGATGTGGATCAATTCCAGCCGAAATGGCACCAGGAACCGAAAGCTAGGGTGACGCAGTTGAAAGCGAAATGGGGCGTTACGGATAGGAAGATTCTTCTTTATGTTGGCCGGTTGGTTGAAATAAAAGGGGTTCACCATATTCTTGAGGCGATGCCGACACTCATTAAGGTCGACCCTTCGATTATCCTCTTTATTGCTGGCAGCTCCCTCGCGCCTTCTGCCGAAACCAGAGCATACGAAGCGCGGTTGCAGAAAATGGCTGAGAAAGTAAAGGATCATGTGATCTTTAACTCTATTATCACACACGATGAGATCCACACATGGTTTCAAATGGCGGATTTGCTGTTGGTTCCTTCGGCAGCAGAACCGTTCGGGCTGGTAAATGTCGAGGCGATGGCAGTAGGTACGCCTGTGATTGCGACAAATTCTGGAGGAATTCCGGAAATCATCGAACATGGAAAAACGGGAATTCTCATTCAACCAGAACGGGTGGTTAACGAATTAACCTGGCAGGTTATCAAACTGTTTGCAAATCCCAAAAAAATAATGAGGATGGGTGTGGAAAGCGCCTTACACGTTAGAAATCAGTTCACCTGGGCGCTTACAGCACAAAGGTATTTAGCATTATATCGGAAATTAGTAAAGTCATCCCGTATGAAGGACAAATCGCCATAGGAAATCCGAGGAAATGTCCATCATCCAGCGCATGAAGGACAAATCGTCATAGGAAATCCGAGGAAATGTCCATCATCCAGTGCATGAAGGACAAATAGTCATAGGAAATATGAAGAAATGTCCATCATCCAGTGCATGAAGGACAAATCGCCATAAGAAATCAGAAGAAATGTCCTTCATCACATCTGTCCTCATATGGGCAAATCCACAAATTTCACCTAAACAGGTCATTTCGTCCAAACTATTTATTCCGCTGAATCATAGTATGTTGAAGGATTCTAAGGGGATGTCCACCAAGAGAAGAGAGGAACGAGAAGATGGTAAATCCGGATTTTTGGAAAAATAAAAATGTCTTTATAACAGGTCATACAGGATTTAAAGGTTCGTGGTTATGCCTATGGCTGCATTCCTTAGGTGCAAACGTAACCGGCTACAGCTTAAAGCCGCCCACCTCTCCGAGTTTATTTGAGTTATGCGAGTTGGAAGCACTCATCCCTACTTACTACGGAGATATTCGTGACAAAGAAACGCTGGAAAAAGCAATCTTCGAAACAAATCCGGATATTGTCATTCATATGGCCGCCCAGCCATTGGTCCGCGCTTCTTACCTCCACCCGGTTGAAACATACGCTACCAATGTAATGGGAACCGTTCATCTACTAGAATCGGTAACACTGTCAGTCCAAAAGGGCGTAAATTTAAAGGCAGTCATCAATGTTACAACAGATAAATGCTATAGCAATCAAGAATGGCCATGGGGCTATCGAGAAATCGATGTGCTTGGCGGCTACGACCCTTATTCCAATAGCAAGGCCTGCTCCGAACTGGTAACGGAAGCGTATCGGAATTCATTTTTTCAAAGCAGTGGGATTGGTCTTGCTAGCGCACGTGCGGGAAATGTGATTGGTGGAGGCGATTGGGCACTCGACCGTTTGCTGCCGGATTGCTTTCGGACCCTAGCCCAAAATGGGAAAATAAAAATCCGAAACCCGCATGCGATTCGGCCGTGGCAGCATGTGTTGGATCCCTTAAGTGGGTATTTGACATTAGCAGAATATTTATACACACATGGAACACGTTTTGCAGAGGGATGGAATTTTGGTCCTGATGATGGCGATGGAAAAACGGTGGAATGGGTTGTAAACCAAATTTGTGCGAAATGGGGCAACAGTGCTTCCTATGAAGTTGTTCGTGGACCACACCCGCATGAAGCACACTATTTACGACTAGATTGCTCAAAGGCGAAATCTAAATTAGGCTGGTTCCCAAAATGGAATGTAGAGCAAGCCATCGATAAGAGTGTGGAATGGACAAAGGCATATTTAGCCCAAGAGGATGTTAAAGCTGTCTGCTTACAGCAAATCGATGAGTATTCAAAAAGCTAACAAACAAAGGGAGGAGAATCATGAAAGTCGTTATACTTTGTGGAGGAAAAGGAACGAGAATGAATGAAATCACCAATGAGCTTCCAAAGCCTCTTACATTAATAGGGGAGAAGCCGATTCTTTGGCACATTATGAAAATTTATCAGAACTATGGATTCAATGAGTTTATTTTATTGCTCGGGTATAAGGGTGAGAAGATCAAAGAATATTTTATGGACTACGAATGGAAGAATAATAGTTTTACGATGGATTCCTCTACCGGAGAGATTAAAATCTTAGGTCAAAAAGAGAAATGGAAGATTACTTTCCTTGAAACCGGTCTTAATACGATGACGGGTGGAAGAATCAAAATGGCGCAGGAGTTTATCGGCGACGAAAGCTTCCTATTAACCTATGGTGATGGCCTATCTGATGTTAATTTATACGAGTTGGTCGAATTCCACGAGACAAAAGGAACGGTTGCAACGGTAACAGGAATTAAGAAAAAAAGTCAATTTGGCACCCTAACCGTTCATCAGGGTCTTGCAGAATCCTTCGAAGAAAAAACACAGACAGATGAAATCATCAGTGGCGGCTACTTTGTGTTAAAACCGGAGGTCTTCAACTATTTAAAGGATGATGTCAATTGCATATTTGAAGAAGAACCTTTGAAAAAATTAACACAGGACCGTCAATTATCTGTCTATCTTCATGATGGATTTTGGACAGCTATCGATACGTATAAGAATGTATTAGATGTCAATGAAATGTGGGAGCAAGGGAACGTCGCATGGAATCCGGAACTAAAATGAGAAACTATTTTTGCGCGATCCTATCGAAAACGAGGCTTTATCAAGGCCTAGCTTTACTTACTTCGCTAAAAAAAGTAATGGGTAACGATTTTTACATCTTTATTCATTGTATAGACGAAGAGACGTTTACCCTTTTGAAAAAAATGAAATGGGAAAATTCAAAGCTCATCCCCGAAAAAAAATTAGCGAAGAGTATTGTCTTACTAAAAAACGAACGGAAAGTTCATGAGTACTGTTGGACATTGAAACCGGTCATCTGCGAATATGTATTGAGAAATTATCCGTCTGTCAAACGGATTACCTATCTGGACTCAGATTTGTATTTTTGGGGAGACCCAAGAACGATTTTTAAAAAACAGCCAGACTGTTCGGTGCTGCTTTCTATCGAAGAAAAATATAGTTCTAGAGCCAACCAAGCCATTCAACGGGGAAGCAAGATAACGGGTTTATACAATTCGGGATTTATCACTTTTAAACAGGATGAAATAGGTCTACAAGCAGTTACGTGGTGGAAGAAAAAATGCTTGGAAAACTGTAGGATTTCCCCTAAAGAAGGACTCTTTGGGGACCAAAAATATTTAGACGAGCTGCCTGAACGATTCGGAAATGTTTGTACTATTACAACACCTGGCGTAAATGTCGGACCATGGAATGAATTAAAGTACAAATTTTTAAAAGTTAATGAATCCATTTTGATTGATCATCACTTGCTTATTTTTTTTCATTTTAGTGGTTTACGAGTAATCTCCAAAAACAATATTCAGTCGGTTAATACAGTGAGTAAGAAGAGAAGTCCATTTATTTATCAACTTTATCGTGAAGCTATTGATGAGGCAATTGAGCTTGTTGAGAACATAGATCGAACTTTTAATGGATATGCTGGCGAGCTGGATTTGCAAAGATATTGGAATAAAGGCGGTGAAAGAAAATGATAGATCCTCCAATAGGTTACTACAGTCGTACAGTCGATTTTTTATCCACTTACAAGGATGAGACCACTCCTGCTCTGTATAAAAGACTTCCCATCCAACGGACCGTGATAAACACTAAGCCAAAGGGAGTCGAAACCATTAACTGGCATTATCATCCCCGAATTCCTAGGCAATTTGTAGCAAGTATTCCTTGGGGACGTGTCTGGGGAAGTAACGGAAGTGTCATCACACCTGATAATAAGCTGCTGTGGGATGTTTCGTTTGAGTATAATCTAACTCCAAAGACACATTCCATTTTCAAACAAAAGGAACTTTCCCCCATTACCTATACCCTTGAAACCTTGGCGGTTATCACCTTTCAAGTTAGTTTCAATTACTTCCATTGGATGTTTGATGTTTTGCCGCGGTTGGAATTACTACGCAAAAGTGGAATTGCGTACGATCGAATCGTTATCAATCGCGGTAAATATTATCATAAGGAGTATTGTGAATTTCAGGATGAAAGCTTGAAATTGCTTGGCATTTCAAAAGAAATGATCATTGAATGTCAACCAGATACGCATATTCTTGCCAAGCAATTAATTGTTTCTTCCATGGCGGGCTACTCCGCCCATGTACCGAAAAATGTTTGTCAGTTTCTAAGAAATGAATTTTTAGCAAAGGTCAAGGTTCGAAATGAAAGTAAGAACAAACGAATTTTTATCAGCCGCGAAGATGCCCTGCATCGTAAGGTATTGAATGAAAAAGAGGTATTTGCTGTTTTAGAAAAATACGGATTTAAGATGGTTAAATTATCTACCCTGTCATTTGTTGAAAAAATTGAGCTTTTTAACCAAGCTGAAGTCATTGTCTCTCCGCATGGGGCTGGGCTTACAAACCTTATCTTTTGTAACCCAGGAACCAAAGTAGTGGAATTATTTACACCCACTTATTTGCTGCCATGCTTTCATATCATAAGTAATCATATGGAACTTGATTATTACGGTTTGATAGGGGAAGTGGTACCACGGGATGCCCACCGCAGTAACCATAAAGATCCGATTGTCATTGATATCGATAAGCTGAAAAAAACAATTAAATTAGCAGAATTAAAGTAGAAAAAAGTTTTTAAGAAATGAGGTGTATAAGGTATGGAAAGTGTCTACTGCACGATAATGACAAAAAGCAGGTTGTATCAGTTTCTTGCACTCATTTCCTCTTTGAATAAAGTCAGAGCTGGAGAATTTCGTTTTCATGTCCTCTGTGTCGATAAAGAAACCTACAATCTCCTGAAAAAGTTGAATTGGGATCATGTCATCGCAACCCGTGATAAAGAGCTGGGTGAGGATATTTTAGCTTTAAAAAAGGAGAGGAGAATCCATGAATATTGCTGGTCATTAAAAGCGCTATGGCTGGAAACGATTTTTCAGAAAAACCCTGAAGTGATGCGGGTAACCTTTATGGATTCCGATTTATATTTTTGGGACGACCCAGAATTGATTTTTAATGTGCAGCCAGATTGTTCTGTTTTATTATCAAGAGAAGAAAAATACCATCCTGATTGGAAAGGTAATTTCGTCAAAAGGTTGAAAAGACTAACAGGAGAATACAACTCGGGATTTATCAGCTTTAAGCGTGATAAGATGGGGACGGCATGTTTAGCCTGGTGGAGGGAAAAGACCTTGGAAGCATGTAGAATCGACCCGCGAAAGGGAATCTTTGGTGATCAACGGTATTTAAATGAGATGCCGAAGTTATTCTCAAACATCTGTGATATTACAACCGCTGGCGTGAATGTTGGGATCTGGAATTATCGAAAATATACTTTTTTTGAAAAAAATGGCCAAGTTTTCATCGACCGAACTCCTCTTATCTTTTATCACTTTAGTGGTGTTAGAGTCATAAATCAAGATAATAAGGTGGAAATTGTCCACGGGACACACGAAAATACACCGTTTGTTTTCACGATTTATCAAAATATCCTTACACAGCTTGTGACGAAGGTTAGGGAAGTGGAGCCTCTTTTTGACGGATTTGCAACAAAGGAGGATTTACAAAAGTATTGGTAATTTTGAAAG
This sequence comes from Neobacillus sp. plas4, assembly GCF_057221695.1. NCBI lineage: Bacteria > Bacillati > Bacillota > Bacilli > Caryophanales > Bacillaceae > Neobacillus > Neobacillus sp. plas4. Next base: position 5,386,187 of record NZ_CM170152.1, on the reverse strand, counting down.
GGAGGGGGGAAAGTGAAAGACCTTAAACGACTTTGCAGGGAATATAAAATTGGCCGTTTGTTAGAGGTTGAGGACCTTCTTGGGGGCGGTTATATTAATGCGAATCTAAAGATTCGTACCAGCAAGGGTAAATATGTAGTTCGTATCTTCCTTAAGGAGGTAGAAGAAGATCAGCTGCAGTATGCTTATTCGATTGTTTCCGAGCTTTCTAAGGCCGGGGCACCTGCCTTACTGCCACTCTTGAATCAGAACGGCTTACCATATGCAAGGTATAAGGAGTTTATCGTGCAGATTACTCCCTTTGTAGAAGCCAATCGTTTTCTATCGGTCCCTGAACAAGCCTATCATAGTGGTAAAATGCTCCGCCGGATACACGGAACTCTTGCTAGCATTAAGGAAAGTCCAAAATCAACCGGTGTTTACCATTATTACCAGCTTGATCCTACTTCCATCATGAAAAGCTTGCAAGAAGAAGGGCATACCTTGCCCAGTCATAAGGGGACGGCCATCGATAATTTATTTCGTATGCTGCACCCTCATGTCATCGACACTAGTAATCTCCCGAAGACAATCATTCATGGAGATTGGAACCCATCGAATCAATTGTATAGGGAGAATAACGAGGTTCATTGTTTTTTGGATTTTGATACCTTGCAGCGGGGTGAACGGATCTTTGACGTTGCCTATGCCCTTTACTTTTTTCTCATACAGAAACGTAATAAAGTGTTGTGTCAGGCATTTCTGAAAGGCTATGGCGGGTTGACAAAACAGGAAATCAGCGTGCTGCCAAATCTTATCGTCAGGATTGGTTTGTACTTTGCAATCCTTGTGGACCAAGGAGACTTTAAGTTTGCTAGAAATAAGGTACAAATGGAGTGGCTAATCTCGGACAAAGGCAGGAAAACTGTTCAGGGATTCTGCATAAGAGGGGCATGATGGCAGTGCATAACTGGAAAAATAAAAACGTATTTGTGACAGGATGCACCGGGTTTGTCGGTAGACATTTGGTCGAGGAATTGCTTCGCTTAGGCGCAAATGTTACGGGCTTGGTCAGAACACCCTCTTCTTTTAAAGGAATAAATCTGGCTTATGGGAGCTTGGCTGATTTCGATGTGATAAAAAAGGCGCTTGAAGATTATAAGATTGATACTGTTTTTCATATGGCAGCACAGGCAGTTGTAGGAGAAGCTCAAACGAACCCTGTCGGAGCCTTTGAAACCAATATTCGCGGAACCTGGAATATACTGGAGGCTTGCCGGCAAACATCAGTTGCACGGGTGATTGTCACTTCCAGTGAAAAAGTGTATGGTGATTTGGCTGTCCCGCCTTATGTGGAATCCATGCTTTTAAACGGAAGGCATCCCTATGATGTTTCGAAAAGCTGTGCCGATTTAATTGCCAACAGTTATTATCATACGTATCAACTGCCGGTATGTATCGTTCGCTGTGGAAATTTATATGGGGGCGGAGATTACCATTTTACAAGACTCATTCCACAAACCATTCGGGCAGTTCTACAAAATGAAGCACCCGTGATTCGCAGTAATGGAGGCTTGGTACGGGACTTTTTTTATATCGAGGATGCGGTAAGAGCTCATTTATTTATAGCTGGAAAAATGGAAGAAGGTCAGGCAGAAGGCGAAGCGTTTCATTTTGGCTACGAAATGCCGCTAACGATCCAAGAAGTAGTAAAGCGGGTTTTAGAGATGATGAAGAGCGATTTACAGCCTATCATGCAAAATCAAACTCGTTACGAAAATAAACAAAATTACTTATCTGCAAAAAAAGCTAGGGATCTCTTAGGCTGGAAACCAGTTTATGACTTTGATTCTGGATTAAGCAAAACCATTGAATGGTATCGTAGGTATTTTAACTAGCAAAGGCTGTTTCCGTAATGATTGTTGTTAAAATCTTAAAGCCGATTTTAACATGGAAATAGTTATTTTGTGCTCTAGAATCTAGTTTGCAGGCTCTTTTCTTATAAAATTTAATCTATTTTCTGCAAAAAACAACAAAGTTTAAGAAAAGAGCCTTAGCAAAAAAGACCATATAGATAAATAACATGGTCTTTTTTATGTCTATCTTATTCTAAATTGTAATACCCGCAAACGACTGTTCCGACTGCTTTTGCTGCGACTAAGAGGGCATCTTCGTCGATATCAAATTTAGGATGGTGGTTGAAGTATGGTTTTTCCACCCCTTTTGGTGTACAGCAAATATAGAAGAAGCATGCTGGGAATTTTTTTGCATAATGCGCAAAGTCTTCTGATGGAGACATTGGCGGGAATTCTTGAACGTCCACAATGTCTTTGTCGTTTGCCTTTTTCAAAGAAGAGGCAACCAATTCTGTCAATTCGGGATCGTTGTATAGCGGCGGATAGTCGGGTGTATAGGTTAACTCGCATGTCACACCGAATTCTTCTCCAATGCCTTTTGCAATCCTGCTAATTTCTTTTTCAATTTTTGCTCGCGTTTCTTCCGTCATTCCACGAACATCGCCTTCGATTTCAATGCTATCCTTTATGACATTGAAGGTTCCTTTTCCATCAAATGAACCTATGGTAACGACACCGACTTCAAATGGATTCAACCGGCGGCTCACCACTGTTTGAACCGCTGTGACAAAGTGTGCACCTGCGACGATGGCGTCATTTGCCAAATGTGGGGAGGAGCCATGTCCGCCGACACCTTGGACTTTCAACTTAAAGTACGCACGACCTGGGAATACATACCCACTGTTATACCCTACTTTACCAGCTGGTCCAAGTGGTAATAAGTGAATACCGAAAATATTATCCAAATCATCTAATAAACCAGATTCGATCATGCCGATGGCTCCACCTGGTGGAACTTCCTCTGCTGGTTGATGGACAATTTTAATCGTACCAGGGATTTCAGCTTTTAATTGAATCAAACAATCTGCTAGAACTAGCAGGTATGCTGTATGCCCATCATGTGCGCAGGCATGCATAACACCAGGATTTTTCGATTTGAACGGTAAGTCTGTTTCTTCTTCTATTGGGAGTGCGTCGAAATCAGCTCTGAGACCAATTGTTTTTCCTGGTTTCCCTCCTTTAATGGTGACAATAATTCCATAGCCTCCGCCTACCTTTGTATCAACCTGTACATCCTTGCCTTTATAAAACTCCTCAATATATTTACTTGTTTTTTCTTCTTTAAAAGAAAGTTCAGGATTTTCATGAAGATGACGGCGAATCTGAATGATTTCATCCTTACGTTCTTCGAGCATTTGCATTAATTTATTTTTCATTGTTAATTCCTCCATTGAAATTATGCGGCCTTCTTACTAATTGCTTCAGGATCTTCTTTCCCTGCATTTTTAGGAACCATAAAGATGATAGAAAGCAGTGCTAATACTCCAAAGAGAACATTTGTAATAATCCCCCATGTTGCACCAACATCGACGTTATTGGCAGATATGACGTTATAAACAGTAGCAGAAATCGCCACTCCAAAAGCGCCTCCTAATGAACTTGCCATTTTATAAATCCCAGCTGCTTCTCCCACTTTATTAGATGGAGCATTTGTTACGGAAGTATCAGTAGATGGTGTGGCATAAATCCCTAAACCTAGTCCGAATAATGCGTACCCAATAAATACAACAACGGTATATGGTAAATCTGGTAAAAACGTTAAGCCCATAATGGCCACGCCAATGGTCGTGATAATCGTTCCCCAGATCATCGGTTTTTTAGCACCAATTTTTTGTAGAATTTTCTCCCCAACACGAATCATCGCTAAAACGGCGACTAAGTATCCAAGTGATAACATCCCGGCTTGGAAGGAAGTAAATCCCCGGCCTACTTGTACATACGTATTGGCAACAACCATTGTACCTGCAATGGCATTAAGTAGGAAGTTTGAGAAAGTTGCACCTGAGTATGGCTTATTTTTAAATAAAGAGAAATCGATCAGCACCACTTTTTTACTTTTCTCTACCTTGACGAAGATGAATGCCCCAACCACTGTCACGGCTGCTAAAATGATGGAAATGGGGCTTGTCCACCCTAAATCAGACCCATAGTTAATTAAAACGTTTAATGCCAGCATGACAACAATAAAGATACCTAATCCAGTATAGTCGAATTTGAATTTTCCTGACGTTTCTGCTTTACTCTCTGGAGTATCTTTAATTAAATACAAACCAAGAATGGCAAAAATAATCGAGAAAATAAAGATCCATCGCCAGCCTAAGTAGGTTGCAATTAATCCACCTGCAAATGAACAAACACCGGATCCACCCCAAGAACCGATCGACCAGTAACTAAGTGCCCGCTGGCGATCTGCGCCTTCGTAATAAGTTTTTACTAAAGCAATCGTTGCTGGCATAATACATGCTGCTGAGAAACCTTGGATAATCCGGCCAATAATGAGAAGAACGGCTCCATTTGCTAAAACTAAACATAGAGAACCAATGATACTTAAAATCAGTCCAATATTGGTAATCTTTTTTCGGCCTATTTTGTCAGCTAAACCACCCATTGCTACAATAAATATACCTGAGAACAATGCTGATAAACTGATACCTATATTTAAAGTCCCTAGGGAAATTCCTAAATCTTTTTGAACGGCAGGTACCACATTGACTAAAGATTGAGCAAATAACCAAAACGTGATAACACCGAAAACAATCCCTATGATCAATTTATTTGTTCCTTTATAACTGTTTTCCATGGTTCTACCTCCTTAGTTATTTTATCTTTCCATATCGGAGGAGATATTAGAACATGAAGATTAAGGGAACTACTGATGTTTTTTCCTCTTTGAATAAATTCAGATTGAATAAGAATGGACTGTTCAAATTTTTGTCAAAACATTTTTAACATATTGTGAACATATTCACATTGTGATGTTTGAAACGGTATAAACGAGTATAGTGTAAGTATAGAGAGCAAGATAAATTTGAAAGAAGGAATGAAAAATGTTCAATCATTTTTTAAGAGAAAATAAGATCTCTGCAGCTATTTTAACTATTATTCGTTTATATCTTGGTTACGCTTGGTTCTCTGCAGGACTTGGGAAATTACAGAGCGGTGCATTCGACGCTTCTGGGTTCCTAGGAAATGCAGTAGCAAATCCAGTAAAAGGTCCTGACGGCAGCGTGGTTTACAGCTGGTATGTTCACTTCTTAGAAAGCTTTGCCTTACCAAACATTGATGTTTTTAACTTCATCGTTCCTTGGGGCGAAACACTAATCGGATTAGGTCTAATGCTTGGATGTTTAACAACAGCAGCAATGTTCTTTGGTTTAGTAATGAACTTCAGCTTCTTCTTAGCAGGAACTGTTTCTCATAACCCAACGGATATCTTCTTAGGCTTCATCATCTTGACAGCAGGTTACAACGCAGGCCGTTACGGTTTAGACCACTGGGTGGTACCATTCATCCGCAAAACAGTAGGAAAAGACAAAGTAAAAGCAACTGCATAACGGATAGCGAGGAATACTGGCGGATGGCCGGAAATACTGGCGGATAGCTAGAAATACTGGCGGATAGCGAGAAATACTGGCGGATAGCCGGAAATACTGGCGGATAGCCGGAAATACTGGCGGATAGCCGGAAATACTGGCGGATAGCGAGAAATACTGGCGGATAGCCGGAAATACTGGCGGATAGCGAGAAATACTGGCGGATAGCCGGAAATACTGGCGGATAGCCGGGAATACTGTCGGATAGCGAGAAATACTGTCGGATAGCGAGAAATACTGGCGGAAGGCTAGAAATACTGGCGGATGGCCGGAAATACTGGCGGATAGCTAGAAATACTGGCGGATAGCGAGAAATACTGGCGGATAGCCGGGAATACTGGCGGATAGCGAGTAATACTAACCGATTCGTCCCCCTCGAATCGCAGATATATAGTATAAAAAAGACGATTCGTTCCCCCGCGAATCGTCTTTTCTTTTAGGTTAGAGTATGAGTAACGCAGATATAATGGATTTAACGCAGATATATTTCAATTAAAGCAGATATAACTGAATTATCGCAGATATATCGTCTTTTCTATCTTCTATTGCCTAACTGCTTCCGCCAACAAATCCACGATATGAACGGCACGCATTTTATCAGATAAACCTTCGCGCTCGATTCCCAGCTGCATTTGCAGCAGGCAGCCTGGATTCGCCGTAACAATCGTCGTCGCGTGGGTTGCTTTTGCCTGGACCATTTTGTAGTCGAGCATAACCATCGACATTTCGGACTCGACGATGTTGTAGATGCCGGCAGAGCCACAGCAGCGATCGGCGTCTTTCATTTCCTGATACTTCACCCCTTGAATGGACTGCAGCAAAATCCTTGGAGTAGAAGCTGTTTTCATCACATTTCGTAAATGGCAGGAATCCTGATAAGTAATGACCTGAGCTGAGAGCTCTAATTTCACTTTTTTATGAAAAGAGACCGCAACAAGTATTTCTGAAATATCCTTTATTTTCTCCTTGAAGGCCACTGCCCGTTTGCTCCAATCAGGGTCATCTTTCAGCAGGTGATCATAATCAACGAGGAATGCACCGCAGCCTCCAGCATTGGTAATAATAAAGTCGGCACCCAGGTCTTCAAATGCCGCAATGTTTCTCTTCGCAAGCTCTTTCGCCGCATCCTTTTCACCGCTGTGACCGTGCAAGGCACCACAGCAGGTTTGCTGCTTCGGAATCACGATTTCGCAACCAGCAAGTTGCAATAATTTCATGGTAGCGTCATTTGTTTTCATGAACATTGTATCCATTAAACAACCGCTAAAAAATGCAACACGATGGACTTTTTCCGTCAATGCTGGCAGCTGTTCCGGTCTGTTTTTCATTTCTTTCATCGTTGGAACTTTAGGAAGCACCTTTTCCATGGTAGCTAAATTGTCAGGTAAAAGCCCTAAATAACCTGTTTTGCGTGCTAGGGTTTGTATCCCTGAACGTTGATAAAACCCAAGCAGGCCAACCATCGTCCGCATGCGGTTCTGGTGTGGGAATAACCCTTCAAAAACCGTTTTCCTCACCGCTCGCACTGGCAGCGAGTGTTTTTTGTTTTGATTGATGATATCCCTTGCTTCTTCTAGTAGGTGGCCATAATTGACACCTGAAGGGCAGACCGGTTCGCATGCCCGGCATCCGAGACAGAGGTCGAGTGAACGTTCAAAATCCTCATCCGGTTCCACGATTCCGTCAACAACCGCTTTCATCATTGCAATGCGGCCGCGAGGAGAATGGGATTCTTTATAACCTGATTCAATGTAGGTTGGGCAGGTTGGCAGACAAAAACCGCAGCGCATGCAGTTCAGTAATTCATCTTCGTTCATCCGCTCTTTAAATTGTTCTTGAATCTTTTCTTGTTCAAGTAATGTTGTCATCTAGTAATCACCACACGTTTCTTGCTGTCTTTCGCGAATACTTTGCCTGGATTCATGATGTTATTTGGATCGAAGGCCTGTTTAATTCCCATCATGGCAGCGATCCCTTCTTTTTTCAGTTTCCATTCAAGATACGGTGCCTTCATCGCTCCAACACCGTGTTCTCCGGTAATGGTTCCGCCTAATTCAATCGCCTTTTCAAAAATTTCCGCGAATGCTTTTTCCACGCGTTCCATTTCCTCATGGTCTCGTGCATCCGTTGCACAGGTTGGATGAAGATTACCGTCACCCGCATGACCAAAGGTACAAATGGTTAACTGATATTTCTCGGTGATTTCATTGATGGCTTTTACCATATTGGCAATTTCTGAACGCGGGACAGTTGCATCCTCTAATATGGTTGTCGGCTTTAACCGTGCTACCGCTGAAAGTGCTGCACGTCTTGCTGTTGTAAGCGCCATGGCTTCCTCTTCAGTTGCAGCAATTTGAATCGATACCGCATGTTCCTGCCTGCATACTTCTGCGATCTTTTGAATATCACGTTCAACCACTTCAGGTGGACCATCCTGCTCGATTAGCAGTACCGCTTGGACGTCTGTCGGCAGCCCAATTTGAGCATAATCTTCCACTACCTTTAATGTTGCTTGATCAAGGAATTCAAGAGTGGTTGGAATGATTTTATTGGCAATAATCTTTGAAACGGAACGAGCGGCAGCACCTAGGTCTTGATAAAGAGCCAGCATCGTTTTCCGGGTTTCCGGCATAGGAACGAGTTTCAAGATCGCTTCGGTAATGACGCCAAGCGTTCCTTCTGAGCCGACAAATAGACGCGTCAAATCATATCCGGCCACATCCTTTGCCAGCTTTCCACCGGTTCTGATGATATCGCCATTTGCTAAAACTGCTTCAAGCCCAATTACATAATCTCTGGTAACGCCATATTTGAGACCACGCAAACCGCCTGAGTTTTCATTGATGTTACCGCCGATGGTAGAGATTGTCATTGAACTTGGATCGGGTGGATAGAATAAACCTTTTTCTTCAATGGCATTAATCATATCCAAGGTAACGACCCCGGGCTGAACGGTAACGGTTAAATTTTCTTCATCAATTTCAAGAATTTTGTTCATATGTTTAAAAAGAAGAACAATCCCGCCCTCTGTTGGGCAGGTTCCAGCGCAAAGATTGGTACCAGATCCGCGCGGGACAATCGGAATTTTGTATTGATTGCAGATTTTCAAAATCTTCGATACCTCTTCAGCGTTTCGAGGACTGACAATGGCATCTGGCATCGACTGATAGTTCGGAGTGGCATCGTAGCTATAGGCTAAACGTTCAATTTTAGAATCATCAAAGTTATTTTTAGTGACAATCGTAATTAATTTTTCTTTTATTTCATTCGAGAGCATGCTATTTCCCCCATTTACCCACTATTTTCATACTACTTAAAGTATAAAAAAGCAGGCCTCTGCCCGCTATGGATAATCATCTAAAAATTAACTGTAATCTTTAAGAATTTTTGGTTGTTCATCCAAAAAGAGAGTAGCCAGATACAGAGAGAACAAATCATGAATGCTCGTTGGATTTAACCTGGTCAGATCCTCGACTTTTTTCAAACGGTAATGAAGTGTATTGATATGGATGTGCAACGACTGAGCTGTCTTTTTTAGAGAATGATTTTGTCTAAATAATTCAGCTAACGTTTCCAAAAGGTCCTTTTCCTTTAAAATCGGTCCAATGGTACGGTGAACGTATTCAGTCTTTGTTTCTTCCGTCAGTTCCCCCGTCACCATTTCAAGGGTTAATTCCTCATCTAAAACAATACTTTTTTTTCTTCTTGCCAGTTTCAATGCTCGTTCAGCCTGTGCATAGGAATCATGAAGCTTAGAGGGGACCGCACATTGACCGACACCGGCATAAGCACAAATCCCAAAACTTGACTGGATGAAATTGAAAAAGCTCTCCAGCCGATTTTTTATGGTTATAGCATGTGAACAATCGATTAAGACGATAATCCGTACATTTCCTGACCGGGTTAAGACATCATTTTTATTTTGCGAAAAGGACTTCAAAATCGAAGACCACACCACTCTAGATAAAGGACTTTGTTCAAACTCGATGATGACGGCTGTTCGATTGAGTTCAAGATCAATACCCAGCGCTCTAGCTCGCTCAAGCAAGTCAGGGCTGTGTTCCTTTGCCTGCAGCCACTCTAGGACAAAGGTTTCCATCGCTCGGGAATGATAATCAAACTGTTCACCATAATAATTTTCACGAATTAACAACTCGGTCATTTTGCGGATGATTTCACCAAAAGGGGTGACAGTTTCAGGGTCACCGGTAATCCCAATGACACCAATTACTTCTTTTTGAAAAAATATCGGGAGATTGATTCCAGCTTTAACCCCTTCTAATTTAACGGTTTCTTTTTCGGTGATAATCAGCTTTTTCTGCTGTTGGGATGTGATTAAGGCTCCTTCATGAAAGGTACCAATTCTTTTCCGGTTTGTACTGGCCATGATGATGCCGTTTGTGTTCACGACAATGATTTCTTCTGACATTAATCTTTGAACTTCGGTGACGATTTTTTCTGCGAGTTCAGGTTGAAGCATGCTCAGCACCATCCTTTATGTTGAAAAATTATTTTAAACATATCTATAATCATAATGAAATAATAATACAAAGGGGAGAGTAAATTGAAATATAAATTGTTAGCGACTGATTTGGATGGAACATTATTAAATGAGCAAAAAGAAATTGATGTGGAAAATATCGAAGCCATTCATGAGTTCCGCCAAAAAGGTGGAAGAGTGGTTATCTGCAGCGGGCGTTCGCCCAGTTCCACACGCTGGATTGCCGATACGATTGGCTTAAAAGGGGAACCAACCATTGCCTATAATGGGGCATTTACGCTTAATGAACATGGTGAAATCGTCGAGCAATCTGTGTTTCAGCATGACCATTTGCTGAGTTTCTGGGAATTATGTCAAGGGGAAAAGATTTATGCTCATTTTTACGAAGGGGAAACACTCCTCGTTCCAGCCGTAACCAAATGGAATGAAAGATGGATTGAGAATAATATTCTACCCCTGGAAAAAACAGGCGGACGGGTAGAAGAACTTGTGCGGGTACGGGGCAAATGCCAGGTAAAGACGGTAGAGGATTTAAATACGTATTTTACGACCACTCAACCGAAGATTACGAAAATTGCAGTATTTGATGAAGAAGATAGGCTTTTTGATTTTTCAAAGGTGATCGCTAAGCAAGTGGGGGGAATGGAAGTTAGCAGTAGCCTTAATTTTCTTAATCTCGAAATCTCGCCGGCAGGGGTAAGCAAGGCTTCCTCGTTGATTAAACTAACACAGCAGCTTGATATCCCGATGTCACAGGTGGCAGCGATTGGGGATAATTACAATGATTCCTTGATGCTTACTGCAGCAGGGCTTGGGATTGCGATGGAAAATGCTCCAAAAGAAGTGAAGGAAGCTGCCGACGTGGTGACGGGCAGTAATGATGAAGCGGGTGTTGCACAGGCAATCCGTCGCTATTTACTAAAATAGTCTTGAAATTTAATTTTACTTTTTTAGTAAAAGTATTGAAATACAATTTCAAACAAGTTATACTATGAGTACAGTAATCGCTTACATCTAGAAAAACCCCACAGGAGGAGAAGGCAATGATTGAAGAAAATCTCGGATTATTAACAACCGAATCCCGAAATGAAAATTCCATGCAGATAGATACGGCTAAGGCCGTCGATATATTACGAATCATGAATGAACAAGATCAATTGGTAGCACTTGCAGTCAAAGAGGTATTACCAGAAGTAGAGGCTGCAGTTCAGTTCGTATTTGAATCCTTTAAAAAGGGAGGCCGCCTGATTTATTTAGGCGCCGGTACGAGCGGAAGATTAGGCGTGCTTGACGCCGTTGAATGTCCGCCAACTTTCAGCACTGAACCTGAAATGGTCCAAGGATTGATGGCTGGTGGAGAAGGCGCCTTTTTGAAAGCGGTTGAAGGAGCTGAAGATGATCCAGAACTCGGTGTCAGTGATTTGAAGAATTTAGGACTTACGGAAAACGATACAGTCATTGGAATTGCTGCCAGCGGACGGACTCCCTATGTTATTGGCGCCCTTCGCTATGCACGAAGCATTGGTGCTAAAACGGTCGCCCTTTCTTGTAATAAAAATGCAGCGATTAGTAAAGAGGCCGACCAAGCGATTGAGGTTATTGTCGGTCCAGAGGTCCTGACAGGTTCCACCCGTTTGAAGTCTGGAACCGCTCATAAAATGATTTTGAACATGATTTCTACCTCATCAATGATTCTTTTAGGGAAAGCGTATGAGAACTTAATGGTAGATGTGAAGGTTAGTAATCTAAAGTTGAAGGAACGTGCGATTGGGATTATCCGAAAGATTACCGGAGTTTCCTATGAAGCTGCACTAGAAACCCTTGAAAAGGCTGATCTTCAAGTAAAAACAGCGATTGTCATGATTAAAGCAAATACAACCAAAGAGCAAGCAGAAAAGTTGTTGGATGAAGCAAATGGTTATGTGAAGGTCGCAATCCAAAATGTTCAAAAATAAAGCTGTTTTCTTTAGAAAAACAGCCCAAAGAAAAGGTGGGAATCTATGTGGCAGCAGGCGGATTAAAAATGCTCCAAAATATGCTTGAACAGCTTCCAGCTTCTGAACGGAAAATTGCCCAATACATCCTTGACCACCCTCAAAGTATATTAAATAGTACTGTCAATGATATCGGTGTTCAAGCAAAAACAAGCGGGGCAGCGGTTATCCGCTTGTGTAAGTCACTTGGATTAAATGGGTTTCAGGATTTAAAGGTTCGAATTGCTGGGGATTTAGTGAAACCAGCAGAACAAGGGTATCGTGACATTGAACCTGGTGAAACCTATTTTTCCATCGCTCAGAAGACAACGAGTAATAGTATTCAAAGTATCCGTGATACAGAGGAAATCATCAATTTTGAAGAATTGGAACGTGCGGTCACGACCTTGCTTTCTGCTCAAAATGTCCACTTTTTCGGAATTGGTGCCTCGAATATTATTGCAAAGGATGCTCAGCAGAAATTCCTGCGGATTCAAAAAAATGCGACGTCTTTTACAGATACCCATCTTGTTGCCACCATTATTGCCAATGCAGGAAAAGATGATGTCGTGTTTGGTATCTCGCATTCAGGAGAAACAGCTGAGGTCATTAAAGTGATGGCATTGGCAAAGGAGCGCGGTGTGAAAACGTTTAGTCTAACAAAATACGGACAATCCGCCGTCTCTTCGTTAGCTGATATCAAACTTTTCACCTCTTATTCAGGGGAAGCGCCTTTCCGAAGCGGGGCGACGTCATCACGTTTAGCTCAGTTATATTTGATTGATATTTTGTTTTTATCAATGGCAACCGTTCAATATGAGCACAGTATTCAAGCGATTGACCAGACAAGAGAAGCAATTCGCTTTATTAAAGAAGGGAATTAGCCTTGCAGGGGGTGATGTGAACACCGTGTTGACTGGGGAAATTGTTCACGTGCATCAAAATAAAACATTACAACAGAGAGTAGGGGAAATGAAATGGCTGGAGAAAATAATAAAGTTTTAGCGGAAAAGATTCTCGAACAATTAGGCGGCTCCACAAATATTGGCAACTACACGCATTGTATGACCAGACTTCGAGTAACACCGAATGATGAGTCTGTTGTCAATAAGGCAGCTCTAAAGAAAATAGACGGAGTTCTTGGAGTGGTAGAAGAAGAAACCCTTCAAATCATTCTTGGACCTGGAAAAGTAAATAAGGTAACAGAAGAGTTTGGTAAGTTGATAGATGCTTCAGGCGGAATCAATTTAAAAGAGAGAGCCGCAAGCACGAAGTCTGAAATTAATAAAAAGAATGCCACACCATTTAAGTTGTTTTTACGAAAAATCGCTGGTATCTTTATTCCGTTAATCCCAGCCCTTGTGGCATCAGGATTAATTACGGGGATTACAAAAGCGATTGTCCAAGCCGGCTGGTTAGCAGGTGATTCACAGCTTGCAACGATTTTATCTGTAATTGGCGGCGGATTATTCGGCTATCTTGGTATTTTAGTAGGTACGAATGCAGCGAAGGAATTTGGCGGTTCACCAGCGCTTGGTGCGATTGCTGGTATCTTAATTATTAACCCAGCGGTTGCAGGCATCCATTTGTTTGGCACCGATTTACTTCCTGGCCGCGGGGGTTTAATTGGAGTCCTGTTTGCAGCAATCTTTATCGCTTTAGTTGAGAAACGAGTACGTAAGTTTGTTCCAACTTCTCTTGATCTATTCGTTACACCAACTGTGGCTTTATTGGTTACTGGTATTGTTACGTATCTTGTATTTATGCCGCTTGGTGGTTTCGTATCAGACGTCATTACAAAAGGTTTAACTTCATTACTTGATATGGGCGGTGCAGTCGCCGGATTTGTTCTTGGTGCTACCTTCCTGCCGCTTGTTGTGACTGGTTTACATCAAGGTTTAACACCAATACACTTAGAGTTAATTAATACAATTGGTGATGACCCACTTCTGCCAATCCTAGCAATGGGTGGAGCAGGGCAAGTCGGTGCTGCGTTTGCGATTTATGTTAAAACAAAGAAAAAACGTTTAAAACAAGCAATTGGCGGTGGTCTGCCAGCAGGTATTCTTGGAATCGGCGAGCCGTTAATCTTCGGTGTTACGCTTCCATTAGGCCGTCCGTTCTTAACAGCATGTTTAGGTGCCGGTGTCGGCGGTGCGTTCCAAGCAGCATTTGGTATTGCAACAATTGCAATCGGGGTATCTGGTCTGCCACTTGCTTTCATTGTGGTAACAGGTCAAGTTCTACTTTATTTAGTTGGGGTATTAATTGCCTATGCAGCAGGATTTGTGTTTACGTATCTCTTCGGTTTCAAAGATGAGATGGCTGGTGAATTCGATTGATCGGTATTTCCTTCTATCTCAATGATCCTTTAGCAGAAGAACGAATTACAATGGCTGGAAAAATGGGTGTGAAGCGGGCATTTACCTCGCTTCACATTCCAGAAGAATCCGGGGATTTAGCCCATCGTGCAATGACGCTGCTTCAAAAAGCGAAGGAATGCGGCATAGAGGTTTATGCGGATGTGTCGCTGCGAACACCATCGCATTTGGGATTAGCAAGCTTATTCGATTTGAAAAATTTAGGTGTAATCGGGCTGCGGCTGGATGACTTTTTTGATAATCAAACGATATTGAACCTTGCAAAAGAGTTCAAGCTTGCTTTGAACGCGAGTATTTTGTTTGAGGCTGAAGTCCGTGCTCTTTTGGATGGCGGTTTAAAAGCAGACCAGCTGCTGGCATGGCATAATTTTTATCCAAGACGGGACACCGGTTTATCTGATTCGTTTTTTCAAAAACAAAATGAACTTTTTAAAAAGCTGGATATTCCTGTTTGTGCGTATATTCTAGGTGACGGGGAAAAGCGCGGTCCATTATTTGAAGGGCTGCCAACCTTAGAAGAGCACCGTGATTTGGATTCATTTATGTCTGCATTGGAATTGTTCGCTTACGGTATCGAGGATGTTTATATCGGTGATCCCGAGGCAAGTGAGGATCTCCTTCGGAAATTAATCGATTTTGATCAACATGATTGTGTCGAGGTCCGAATTAAAGGGTTTCAAGAAGGGGAGTTCAAGCTCCGTCCTGATTTTTCCCGAGATGTTCTAAGGTTCATGGATACGAGAAGTGCGGATCCTGTTGTCCCTGAGAACACAACCCACCGCGGAATTGGTTCGATTACGATGGATAATGACACTTATGGACGATACCGCGGCGAGGTACAAATCACCCTTTGTGACCTCCCTGCGGATGAGCGTGTCAATGTAGTGGGAAGTGTGATAGAAGACGATTGGCTGATTCTATCTTATCTAAAGCCGGGTCAAAAAGTAAAATTCATACAGGTTTAAACAGAACTGCCTCTTTGGGGCAGTTTTTTACATATTGACCTGCGTTTCTTATTTTTATATAATATGACAGTTATTTTTTTACGTTTAATACCTTGTTAAAGTAGTTCAGCTTTTGATTGAAAAGGAGCAGTAATAGTGGCAAAAAGTATGTGGATGACACCGGAAGAATCTATGCGTAAGAAAAAGATGAAGAAAGCCATACTTTATATTAATATTACAATTGGCACGATTTTACTTAGTGCATTAGTAACGATCCTAGCAAATAAAGTATCATAATATGAAACCTAATCCTTTTTGAGATTAGGTTTTTTTGTGGCTACATTGCAGGATACAAGATTAGATTGTACACGAAAATTGAGCTGTGCAGGAATACAGTAACAAAAGGCATAAGGGATAATCCAAGTGTCGGAAATTTCCTTTTTTGGGCAACTATATAGGTAGGGGTGATTTTTATGGAAGAGTTGAAATATCTAAACCCGACCGAGCTGCTGGAGAAGATCTATGATACGCTTTGCTCCGAGTATGAGGATGAAGCCCATTACGACAAAGATCAGGACAAACAGGATATAGAGGTTACGAAAAAACGGTTAACCAAAAAGGTGTTTAACGAATTTGTCGTCGACGATGAATATTTTTTAACCATGGATTCGAAAACCTTTAAAGAACGGTATCATCTATTTGAAAAAGACTTCTTTAAGTTAATTACCGAATGCAGCAAAAATGGCGTTCCCTATGAAAAATTCGCGGTAATCATCGACGACCTTCTAGCATGTGCCCACTACCGGCTAAACGCATTCGAACAGCTCAATGAAGCAATTTCAAGAATACAAGCAGAGAAGGAACTAGAAGAAGAAGAAGCCCCCGAAGGAGAAATCGAAGAAGAGATAGAGGAAGAAGCATGAAACATACAGTCATGTATAAATGGTGCCTGTCACCGCCCGTGGACACTGTCCACGGGCGGTGACAGGCACCATTTATACTGCTTATTTCTTTGCTCTACGGTATAGGTCCATTGTTTTGTAGCCTGCTGCTAGGATGGTTTCCATTTCGAGCCGGCGTTTTTCTTGGGTTTCTTTTCTTTTGGCGCTGTAGATATAGCGGGCCCAGTCTTTTTGGTAACCCGGTGTTAGTTCGTTGTATATGTTTAATAAGGTTTCATTCTTTTGTAAGTAGTGTTTGATATCTTCTACATTTTCAATGTAGTCATCCACACATTGGCTGTTTTGGGTCTTAGGGGCGTTTTTCTTTTTCGCAGCTATTGCCTTCAGGCCGATTACGGTAAAGACTTCATTGAAACTTACCATTCTTGAAAACTTAAGGTTACTGCCACGATAAAAACCTTCCTCATCATAATGTTGTTCTGTATAAATACTGTCGCGCTCTATGTATTCCTTATACTTTGGATTGTTTTTCTTCGGGTATGCAAAGTAGATATACCCGTTATCCTTTAATAATTGTTTTTCAACAACTTTCTGCAGATTGATAACGAAATCCTCTAATTTAAAAATAAAAATAAAGATGAGGTCGTATTGTTCCTCTTTTATAGAAGTGTCGTACTCAAGCGCCCTAAAATCTTCAATGTCTTCAGGGGTATTTGGAATTAGCTTTGCTGGATATTTACTGAAATTCAATTTTTCAATTACACTTTTCGTTGAATTTTCTTTCATTTTTATATTCCTCCCATTTGTCCTACTTTTCATTTTATCCTCGGAGTATCAGCTTATCAATTGTCTTTTTGTTTAGGTTATTTATGTGTTTAACATAATGCCTAATAAACTGGAAAACCTAGATGAAAAGGAGGTTTAATTGAGATGAAGTTAAAAAAGATATTATTCATGTTACTCATGAGTTTTTCTCTTTTCTCTTTAACAGGTTGTGGTCGTGATGAAGAGCCTGAAGAAGGGGAAAAGATTGAAGATGTGGAAGAAGAAGATGAAATCGGCGATGACGAGGTAGATGATGAATAAAGGGTAGGGTTTCAACCTGACGTAATTTAGAAGACCAAATCACATACGATATGGTCTTTATTTATTCGTATCCCATCCAAAGTAGAATGGGTAGTTATTTGTCATTTTATGATAAAATAGGTTGAAGATTGTGAAAAAATGTAACTTCATACTAGACAAAAATAAATCTTGGAGAACAATAAATGGATGTTTTACTACTAGCGATTGAAAGTGTCTTAACCATGCTTCTGTTAATGGGGACGGGGTATTATTTATCAGCACGAAAATGGTTTACGACCGAGAATTCAGGTCTGATTGCAAAATTAGTTACGAATTTTGCATTACCGGCAAATATGCTTTTCTTCATAATGACGGATTTTTCAAAAAGCAAGTTAATTCATTTAGCTCCTGGATTAATTATACCGATTGCTTCTATCTTAATTACGATGTGTATATCTTTCGGGGCTGTTCGTCTTTTAAAGGTAAAGGAAGGCCGGAAAGGTACTTTTTCTTCAATGTTTTTTAATTCAAACAGTATCTTTATTGGAGTTCCATTAAATTTTGCCTTGTTCGGACCAGAAAGCTTACCATTTGTTCTCCTCTACTATTTTGCCAATACCTTTTTCTTTTGGACATTAGGGGTACAAATGATTAGTAAAGATGGTTTGGATTATGACGCAAGTCAAAATTCTTTTTCCTCGGGTCTAAAAAAGATTTTAAATCCGCCGCTGATTGGATTTTTGCTCGCACTAATTTTATTATTACTTAATGTTAAATTACCAGGCTTTTTAATGTTTTACTTTGAATATTCAGGGAGTTTAGTAACGCCGCTGTCCATGCTTTTTATTGGAATTTCCATTTTCTTCACAGGAATTACTTCAATAAAGTTTTCAAAAGACATGGCCGGAATTTTAATAGGGCGCTTTGTGATTGCACCAGGAATCATGGCGTTGTTGGTTTGGTTTTTACCGATTCCTTTACTTATGAAACAAGTATTTATCATGCAGGCGGCCATGCCTGTTATGACCAATGCACCCGTGGTAGCAAAAGTGTATAAAGCGGACTCAAAATATGCAGCTCTGATGGTGACAATTTCTACGATTGCTTCGTTATTTATTGCTCCAATCTGGATGCTGATCGTTCAACTGATCGATTAGTAAAAAGCGCTCAAAGTACTTTCAATTTCTCTAAGCGTTATTTTCTACCAAGTGCTAAAAAAAGAATCCAAGGGAAATTCCCTTGGATCTTTTTGTTTATGAAATAGGTAATCTATTTTCTATTTATAAAGCGTAAACCTGATGTACAATGCGGATGAACATCTACCTGTAACTTTTTGTATTCCTTTTCTAATTGTGCTAGAGATAATTGAAAAAGACTTGTTTTGTCTACTCTATAGACACCATACGTAATAAGTTTGTTAATTAATTCTTTACGTCTTTTCTCTTCATCGTATTTAACAATTTTACCCATTCAATTTCTCCCCTTTTCATTCTAGTTATAAAAAAATCCTGCCGTATATTTAATGAATTTAACTTCTGATTGTCCAGTAATTTGTGTTATGTTTCTATACTAATACTATAATACATATTAATCCGATTAGTCAAGTGGGAATTAGGGGTAAAATCTAATAAGGAAATCATTGTACTTTGCAGAGAATACAAAAAATAGGAAATGGCAGTGAAAGCCATTTCCCATTGACGTTACGGCAGGATATTCCCTGCAGCACGATAAATACTATACCATTCTTCACGCGTTAGATGAATTTCGCTTGCCTTTATACAATCCTTCAATCGGTCCACATTCATCGTCCCAATGACTGGCTGCATTTTGGCCGGATGACGGAGCAGCCAGGCGATGGCGATGGTGGTATTGCTTACTTCATATTTTGCAGCGATTTCATCGATTTTCTGATTTAATTCAGGAAATTTTTCACTGCCAAGGAAGACACCTTCAAAGAATCCGTATTGGAACGGAGACCAAGGCTGAATTGTAATATCGTTTAATCTGCAAAAATCAAGCACACTGCCATCGCGATCAATCGCTGATTCATTCTCCATGTTTACATTAATGCCATTAGAAATCATGTTGGCGTTGGTAATACTCAATTGCAACTGATTGGCAACAAGCGGCTGCTTTACGAATTTCTGCAACAGCTGGATTTGCAGCGGTTTTTGGTTGGATACACCAAAATGACGCACTTTTCCGGAACTTTCAAGGATATCAAACGCTTCCGCTACTTCCTCAGGCTCTACCAAAGCATCTGGGCGGTGCAGGAGTAAAACATCAAGATATTCTGTGTTTAAACGTTTTAAGATCCCATCCACGGAATTCAAAATATGCTCTTTTGAAAAATCAAACATTCCCTTGCGAATGCCGCATTTTGATTGCAGAATGATGTTCTCGCGTATTTCAGAATTCATATGTATGGCATCTGCAAAAATTTCCTCACTTGTACCATCGCCATAGATGTCAGCATGGTCAAAGAAGTTGGCACCCTCCTCTAAAGCTGCTTGAATAAAGGTTTCGGCTTCTTTCTTTTCAAGCGACTTCATGCGCATACAGCCGACTGCTACTACAGGCACTTCTAATTCAGTGCTGCCTAGTTTTATTGTTCTCATCACTATGACCTCCATTTTTGGAAAACTTTTCTTCTTCTATTTTGGCACATTTGCAGGGCAGTATCAAAATTTATGAATATGGCTGTGAAGGTGCTTGAGGACAAATCTATTAAGAGCCATGAGAAGATTCGTCCTCAAGCAAGGGTATTGAGGACAAATCTAGTAAGAGCGATGAGAAGATTCGTCCTCAAGCAAGGGTATTGAGGACAAATCTAGCAAGAGCGATGAGAAGATTCGTCCTCAAGCAAGGGTATTGAGGACGAATCAAGTAAGAGCCATGAAAGGATTCGTCCTCAAGCAAGGTGCTTGAGGACAAATCTATTAAGAGCCATGAGAAGATTCGTCCTCAAGCAAGGGTATTGAGGACTAATCTAGTAAGAGCGATGAGAAGATTCGTCTTCAAGCAAGGGTTTGAGGACAAATCTAATAAGAGCGATGAGAAGATTCGTCCTCAAGCAAGAGTATTGAGGACAAATCTAGCAAGAGCGATGAGAAGATTCGTCCTCAAGCAAGGGTATTGAGGACGAATCAAGTAAGAGCCATGAGAGGATTCGTCCTCAAGCAAGGGTGTTGAGGACAAATCTAGTAAGAGCCATGAGAAGATTCGTCTTCAAGCAAGGGTATTGAGGACAAATCTAGTAAGAGCCATGAGGAGATTCGTCCTCAAGCACGGGTATTGAGGACAAATCTAGTAAGAGCGATGAGAAGATTCGTCCTCAAGCAAGGGTATTGACGACAAATCTAGTAAGAGTATTGAGAAGATTAGTCCTCAAGCAAGGGTATTGAGGACAAATCTAGTAAGAGCCATGAAGAGATTCGTCCTCAAGCAAGGGAATTGAGGACAAATCTAGTAAGAGCCATGAGAAGATTAGTCCTTAAAAGGATGTATTGAGGACTAAGTCTCCAAAAATATATAAAAATGCCAAAAGTTTAAGAAAAGAACCGTATAAAAAAATGATTTGTTCCCCCTTCACCCCGAGGCGTCTTTTTTATGCCTTTTTGTATCAAAAATAATTGAATTGCTGCATGTACTAGAGCCGCGTAATCTTTAAGTGCTATAATGGATTATTCCTATTTGTGAATAATTGTAAGGGTTTTCCTAACTCTTTTGTAAAGGAGGGTACCATGCTTTTTTCATTACGAAATCGGTTATTATTTATTTTTACATTTTTACTAACCATTCCATTTGTTATTCTTTCAATAATGATTCCTAGCTTTTTTACATCTGAAATTCGCGCGCAGACACAAGAGTTGACGATAGAAATGATGGATCAGTTTTCGCTTTATGTTGATTCCATCACCACACAGGCAGAGGATTTAGGAAAGCAGGTGCTGGTTAACCAGACCACACAAGAATGGCTGAGATTAAATAGACAAGGTGCTGAGAAGGAAGAAATTGATTCATCGATGAACCAGCTTAGACAGGGGCTTTCCTCGATAATGATTAACAATTCTAATGCAATGTCCATTTCCGTGCTGCTTGATGATGGAACGGGGACGTGGGGAAATCATTCTACCCTTCATGAAACGGATTGGTATCAAAATTTTACCCAAAATAACCAGATGTATGTTAAATCACATTTAGATCCTTTTCAGCAAAGTCATGAAATGCAAGTGAAGAAGGTTAATAGCTATATTCTTCCCCTTATTGATACCAATACGATGATTTCAGCAGGGGTCATTAAGGTGAATTTTCCTTCGGTTTTACTTGAAGCGGCTTTAAATAAAATCAAAAAGGGACAAAACGAGCATACCTATTTGTTAAATCAGTACGGTGAAAATGTTTTATCAGGGAAGATAAAGACCCCAAGTTTGATCCTGCAGCAAAGTTTGAAACAAATAACCGCTAGCGATGACCAAGAAGGGCTGATTGAGGCTTCTTATCAGAAGGAAAGGTATCTGGTTTTCTTTCAAAAGCTGCCAGTTGGTGATTGGATTTTAATCAGTGAAGTGACGGAGTCCGAATTGTTCGCAAGGGCCAATCAGTTGCAGCAGAACCTTTTGCTGACGAGTGGAATCCTTTTTGTCCTAACGATAGTGGCTTCGTTTCTCCTATCAAACACGATTACAGGGCCTTTAGGAAAACTAGCGAAAGCGATGGGATTAATCGAACGGGGGGATTTTTCAGGGGCAAAAGTGCTGCTTCCTGTCATCAAATCACAAAATAATGAAGTAGATTACCTTATCGACGTTACTAAACATACGATTGGCCGATTACAGGATTTAATTGAAACAGAATATGAAGCTAATTTACGCCGGAAGGATGCGGAATACAAGGCCTTATTATTACAAATAAATCCTCACTTTTTAAATAATACCCTTGAAATTATTGGAAGTTTAGCACTTCAAGAGAAAAATAGAGAGGTCATGAATGTCAGCGTTTATTTAGGAAAGATGTTGAGATATTCATTAAATACAAAAAGCAATAGTGTACCGTTAGGTGAAGAAATAAACTATATCAAAAGTTACACGAACATACTAAAGTTGAGATATGAAGACATGATCACGATACAAATGGATATTGACCCTGACACGGTAACGCTTCCCATCATTAAGTTCATTTTGCAGCCGCTTGTAGAAAATGCTGTAAAATATAGTTTTAGTGAAAAGACGTTTGCAGATATTTTTATTAAAACTGAAAAGGTTGGAAATCAGATCAGCATATCTGTTGAAGACAAAGGCATAGGGATGTCAGAAGAGATGATTTCAAACTTACAGCAAACCGATGAAACATTGACTGTATTGGAAAGCAAAGGGAACAGCATTGGGCTAAGAAATGTCCTTGGACGATTGAAGCTTACCTATGGAAATGACTTTTCATATCTTATTGAATCTCAAAAAAATGAAGGTACTAAAATTACACTGCTGATTGATTTAAAAAGGGGGGATAGACAGGATGAAGGTATTAATCGTGGACGATGAGATTCAAATTCGTAAAGGATTACGCCTAAAGGTCGACTGGGAAGAGGAGGGCTTTCAACTTGCGGAGGAAGCTTCAAATGGGAAAGAAGCTCTCGAAATCCTCCGAACCAAAGATATCGATATGGTGATTACGGACATGAGAATGCCGATCATGGATGGGGTGGAATTGGCAAAACGCTGCCATCAAGAGTTTCCTAATGTAAAAGTCATTGTCTTATCGGGTTATTCTGATTTTGAATATGTTCGGAACTCACTTCAACAGGGGGTTAAAGACTACTTACTGAAACCTGTTGCCCCTGATGAATTAGTAGAAGCATTGAGAAAAATACGGAAAGAAGCAGAGGACGAGAAAAGAAAACGAGTTGAATTTGCACATATGAGCCGGATCGTTCATTCTCATTTACAAGAATCGCAGGAACAATTTATCCTTCATTTAGCAAAAGAAGAAGGTTTACAGCTTCCGAATGTGACGGAAAGGCTTCAGCAGCTTCAGTTAGAAGAACTGGCAAATGAAAATGGAAAAGTACAGTTTATAACAGTGGAAATAAGAGAAAATAGCGATTCCAACCGACTAGAGGAACTAAGGCTTCCATTTCAAATGCTGTGTAAGGAAATCGCTCAACAGCAGGAAGCAACTTTTGTGTTTACGGATCCAAGTTACCCTAATATGGTTCAATTTTTAAAGTTGTTGGACTCTAATTCTCTTTCAACTGACCAGTTTGTTCAAGAGATTCAACAAAATGTTAACAAGTTATTAAGATTAGAAACAGTCATTGGTATAGGAACGATTGTGGTTGGACTTTCGGAATATAGGAACGGCTATATCTCTAGTCTACTTGCTTGGAGCCAAAGTCAACTTGGGTCTAAGTCTCAGATCATCGATCAAACTGTCGCAAGTGAA
The DNA here is from genome assembly GCF_057221695.1 of Neobacillus sp. plas4. Lineage (NCBI taxonomy): Bacteria > Bacillati > Bacillota > Bacilli > Caryophanales > Bacillaceae > Neobacillus > Neobacillus sp. plas4. Next base: position 5,362,492 of record NZ_CM170152.1, on the reverse strand, counting down.
GAAGTATTTGATTTTTCTCCAGATTTCGAGAAACGGATAACAAATTCTATTGAAAACCTCGACTTTGCTGCTTTTAAAGATAATTTACGGATGGTTCTTGAAAGCCCCGAAGGTCGTTCTGTTATGTCGTTTTCATTTGCGGCCACCCAAGTGTTATTTATTTTAGGTTCCTTAGCCAAAAAGTATGATGTCGAGACGAGAGACATTCAAAATACAATCTGGAATTGCCAACAAAATATATGGAAGCTTTACTCACAACATAAAGTAAAAGAAGATTTGATTGAATTAGCCTCGTTAATCATTGAAAAAGTTCGTCTTGCTCGTTTTTCCAATAAGACATTAATCGATAGTATCCGCCATTATTTGGACCAGCATTATGCAAGTGAAATATCGCTTACTACCTTATCCACGTTATTTCACATTAATAGTGCCCATTTATCAGAAACCTTCAAACATCATGTTGGCCAGAACTTCAGTGATTACCTGGTTTCCTTGAGAATGGACAAGGCCAAACAATTGCTAAAGGATAAACAGCTGAAAATCATTGATGTCAGCAACTTGGTAGGTTTTTCAAATTCAGGTTATTTTAGTACGGTCTTTAAAAAACACTTTGGACAAACACCTGTTGAATTTCGTAACTCGATAGGGGAATAGGCTGCGAGGGAGGACGGTGATAAGGTGAAGAAATGGATAGTGGTGATCCTACTTTTTAGCTTGGCAGGTTTTTCCCTTTTTTATTATTTACCATTATCAAGTGAAGGTCCGGATAAAGAGAAACCGGTAAAACAAATCGAGTTGACCTTTTTACGGAATTTGGGGAATCAAGCGTTTAATCAAGCCTATGAAGAGGTAATTGCAGCTTTTGAAGCAGCACACCCCCATATTAAAATTAATATGCAATCGATGCACTGGGGAAACGAATACGAATTAAGGCTGCGTACGGAACTGGCAGCAGGAAATCATCCCGATATTATGGCCATTGATAGTCCGAACTTGGCTCTATATGCAAACTCCGGTTCCCTATTATCGATAGATTCTTACATGAAAGAGGAAGGGAATATTGAAGATATACCTAAAGTGGTACTAAATGGTTTAACCTATAAGGATGAAATTTACCTTGCTCCTATTGTGGAATCGAGTATTGCCTTATTTTACAATATGAATCTTTTCAGGGAGGCGGGGATTCCTTTTCCATCTGGGGATCCGAACCATCCCATGACGTGGGATGAAGTACTGGAGGCTGCGAAAAAAATCAACAATCCAGCAAAAGGCGTAATAGGGATAGACCCTGCCCAAGGATTTAATGTGGGAGAAGGCCCTGCTTACTTTAAGATGCCGATTCTATGGCAATTCGGTGCAGATATTATTAGTCCAGATGGAACAACTGCTGACGGATATATCAATTCTAAAGAAGCATTAGAAGCCTTGCAATTTTATCAAGATTTATATCGTAAGCATGGGGTAGCAGCGGTTGAAATGCCTCCGGCTCCTTTCGAAAATGATAAGCTTGGGATGACGATATTGGGTTCTTGGGCAATATCGGAATTGCAACAAACTCCTGGTTTTGTTCTAGGAGAAGATTATGGGATTGCCCCGCTTCCTAAGGGGAAAAATCAGGTTGTCCCTAATGGCGGCTGGGCACTAGGGATATCAGCTAAAACGAAACATCCGGATGAAGCCTGGGAATTTGTAAAATTCGCTACAGGGTATGAGGGAGCTAAAATATTCGTCGACATCACGGGAGATTTACCTGCAAGATATTCAGTTGCAAAAGATTTTCCTGAACTCAATGAATATCCGAAAAATATCTTTGTCCAGCAAGACCAAAACTACTCGAAAAATCGGCCGGTAACTCCAGCCTATCCCGTCATCAGCGAAGCCATTAAAGAGTTGTTTGAGGCAGTAGGTAAGAATGGAAAAGACGTTGGAATTGCGGCGAATGAAGCAGCGGAAAAGATTAATAATGGTTTAAAAGATATTAAATAGGTCCTCTAGTTTAGTAACTAGGGGATTTTGTTATGTATATGAGCTTGAATTCATAGTGTACACGTGCTTGAGGACAAAACCTTTCGTGTAACTACTCAGTTTGTCCATATGGAGGGGTATTGAGGACAAAACTAGCGAGCGGGCCAAAGAGGATTCGTCCTCAATCAGGGGTATTGAGGACAAAACTAATGAGTGGGCAAAGGGGATTCGTCCTCAAGCAGGGGTATTGAGGACAAAACTGGCGAGCGGCCAAAGAGGATTCGTCCTCAAGCAGGGGTATTGAGGACAAAACTAGTGAGAACCCAAAGAGGATTCGTCCTTAAGCAGGGGTATTGAGGACAAAACTAGTGAGCGGCCAAAGGGGATTCGTCCTCAAGCAAGGGTATTGAGGACAAAACTAGTGAGCGGCCAAAGGGGATTCGTCCTCAAACAGGGGTATTGAGGACAAAACTAGTGAGCGGCCAAAGAGGATTCGACCTCAAGCAGGGGTATTAAGGACAAAACTAGTGAGAGTCCAAAGAGGATTCGACCTCAAGCAGGGGTATTGAGGACAAAACTAGTGAGTGGGCAAAGAGGATTCGTCCTCAATCAACCGTATTGAGGACAAAACTAGCGAGCAGCCAAAGAGAATTTGTCCTCAAGCAGGGGTATTGAGGACAAATCAAGTGAACCAACCAACCCCCAGTTGTAACGATAAGATATGTCTTCAATCAATCAATCTACAAAATACCGAGAATATAAAAATATCCTTAAGACAATGTCTTAAGGACAAATTTTCAAAATAGAACATGCTGCATGTTACTCATAAAAGGCCCATTGGCCAAGGCCAGTAATTTTAAGATTCTTTCCCAGAACTCTGCTTATTCTTTTCCTAGAATCGATTATGCCACACCATTCATAAATAATGTTTGTCGTAATTTTCCGCTCCGGAAACAGAAGCTTGAATTCCTCTACATTGCGCATAACCGCAACTGTTACCAGTTCTATACATCCACATTTATCACAGATCAATTTCTTCCCGACTATCGTCACGGTAAATGAGTCACATTTGCAGCAGGTCATCCCTTTTTTCATGTTCTCATACTTATAAGCAGGAAGCTGGATATTAGGTGGGACTATTTGATGTAAGGAAATGAGTTGGTCCGCTAGGGTTTTATGCGATTGATTGAGCCGTGATGGCTTCTGGTCTAATTTTTTCATAAAGGTGTCAAGCTGGGTTGGAAGTACAAAAGGAAGGTCAGGTGGAGTTTGATATAACGTAAACTGGGGGTTAATGAAAATAACGTATGCTTCAACGATTAGTTTACTTCCTAACGATTGAAGAAGATTGCTCAGCAGTAACTTACTTCGTTTTAGCTGGTCTAGCGGGTTCTGGAAATCTCGTCCGCTGAGTGACTTAAAATATTCAGCGTCATAAACGTACTCGCCTTCGAAATTTTTCACATCAAAAAGGGAATAGGTGTCTTGAAAAATAAGAGATGAATCCAGTTGGAAATTTGACTTGTTATTCACAAGCTGTAAATCGTTCAAAATATGGCAGCTACGCTGAAGTTTTTCCGTCAATCCATCAAACTGAACTTCCCCTTGAAAACCTTTTTCTTGGTTTTGATAATACCTCTGATCATCCTCGGTTAATTTCTCTCGTTTATTCAAAACTCTTAAAACTTTTAATACCATTGATACACTTCGGGCTTTGTATGGCATATCCCACATCCTTTCTACTTCCCATCATATCGAAAAAGAAGAGTGAAAGCGATGTCAAACTCCCGAAAATTTTAAACTACACGAACCAAAAATATTAAACTCTTCTTTTTCTTCTCTTTGTTATATTTAACCTATGTTGAAAGTGCTTTCAGCAGATTATGTGGATAGGAGGGTAAGAGAGTGGAAGAAATAGTAAAAGCAGAGCAAGTCATGCCGGTTCATTCAAGTAAACCTACCAAATTAAGCAGGAACCTTCAATATATCAAAAAGAACTATATTCTTTATTTGCTTATTGCTCCTGCCGTGATTCTTACAATTATTTTCAAGTACATCCCAATATACGGGGCAACGATTGCCTTTAAAGATTTTAGTCCAGTAAGGGGAATTGCGGGAAGTGAGTGGGTAGGTTTTAAACATTTTACAAGTTTCCTAACATCTCCAAATTTCATGGAAATCCTGATGAACACGATTAAATTAAGTTCATTTGAACTGTTAATCGGTTTTCCGATTCCGATTATTTTGGCCTTGATGTTAAATCAGCTGAGAAAATCGAGTGTGAAAAAGAACATTCAATTAGCCCTTTATGCACCACATTTCATATCCGTGGTTGTCGTTTCAGGAATGGTCTTTCTTTTTCTATCACCGGTAGGTCCTGTAAATGCGTTGTTATCAACCTTTTTGGATAAGCCGATATCATTCATGTCGGACCCTGATTATTTTAGATCCATCTACATTTGGTCGGGAGTTTGGCAAGGAGCAGGCTGGGCTTCGATTGTTTATGTGGCCGCACTTGCAAATGTTGACCCGCAGCTTCATGAGGCCGCAACCCTTGACGGTGCTTCACTCCTACAACGAATTTGGCATATTGACCTTCCAACACTGAAACCAGTTATGGCGGTATTGTTCATCCTGGCAGCTGGAGGAATCATGGGGATTGGTTTTGAAAAAGCGTATCTTTTGCAAACATCGATGAATTCGCCGTCATCAGAAATTATCGCCACCTATGTGTATAAACGAGGACTGTTGGCAGGGGATTACTCGTTTGCTACGGCTGTTGGATTATTTAATGCTGTTGTGAATGTCTTTTTACTCGTGTTTGTCAATCAAGTAGTTAAAAAACTAAACGAAGGCGAAGGACTCGTTTAAGGAAGGAGGAAACGTATGAACAACAGAATCAAACACCCAAAGGGCGACCGAATCCTGCTTCGAATCAATAATATTCTATTAATGATTATCGTCCTTGCCATTGTCGGACCACTACTGTATGTATTTCTGTCGTCTTTCTTAGAACCGAATGCGATCATTCGAAAAGGACTTTCGCTGCATGCTTCTGATTGGTCATTAGAAGGCTATAAGCGGCTCTTTACGGATGACACCATTGTGAGAGGGTTTTTCAATTCACTCCTATATTCAACTGGCTTTACGATTGTGACCGTAGTTGTTTGCCTCTTTGCGGGTTATACGTTATCGGTAGATGGGTTAGTTGGTAAAAAGGTATTTATGATTTTCTTCCTATTTACGATGTTTTTCGGAGGAGGCTTAATTCCGACGTATTTTGTTATTCGAGATTTAGGAATGCTGAATACGATTTGGGCAATTATCCTGCCAGGTGCAGTGAATGTCTGGTTTATTATTCTCGCTAGAACGTACTTTAAAGCGGTTCCGAATGAGTTGAAGGAAGCGGCGCGAATTGACGGCGCCTCTGATTTGAAAATTTTCTTTAAAATCATTTTACCTTTATCAAAACCGATTATCTTTGTTCTCGCATTATATGCCTTCATTGGACAATGGAACGCCTACTTCGATGCCATGATCTACCTGGATGATCGAGAATTACATCCACTGCAATTAGTCTTGCGTTCGATTCTAATCCAAAACGAGGTACAGCCTGGAATGGTTGCGGATGTAGAGGCTCGAAACGAGTTGATGAGAATCTCAGAAATGATCCGTTATTCCTCGATTGTCATCGCAAGTTTACCGTTATTGATTATGTACCCATTCTTCCAAAAGTATTTTGAAAAGGGAGTAATGGTTGGTTCTCTTAAATAAAAAAAGTGAGGGATTATGATGAAAAAAAAAATGTTTACAACCGCTTCAGCACTACTGCTTTCAGGTTCTCTACTACTAACTGGCTGTACAAATAAGAGCGGCGGCAGCGAAAATTTCTCTTCTAAGGATTATGGGTTAACAGAAGTAACCTTCCCATTAAAAGAGGAAAAAACATTAAAGATTATGACATCAAGTTCACCATTAGCTCCTGAAGATCCAAATGAAAAGTTAATTTTTCAACGCTTGGAAGATCAAACGGGTGTGAAAATTGATTGGAGAAACTATACGACCGATATCTTTAATGAAAAAAGAAATTTAGCCATCGCTAGTGGTGAGCTTCCAGACGCAATCTTTAATGCCGGTTTCAGTGATTATGAACTATTAAAGCATGCGAAGGATGGAGTAATTGTACCGGTTGAGGATTTAATTCAGTATATGCCAAATTTACAAGCAGTTCTTGAAAAAGCACCACAGTACAAAGCCATGATGACGGCACCTGATGGCCATATCTATGCGTTCCCGTGGATTGAGGAGTTAGGTGAAGGAAAAGAAAGTATTCACTCCCTGGATGCGTTCCCTTGGATCAATATGGAATGGTTAAATAAATTAGGATTAGATGTTCCGAAAACAACAGAAGAGTTAAAGCAAGTATTAATCGAGTTTAAAACACAAGATCCAAATGGCAATGGCGAAGCGGACGAGATCCCAATGTCATTCATTATTAATGATGGCGGACAGGACCCACATTCCTTATTCGGTGCCTTTGGTCTAGGTGATAACTGGGATTTCACCGTTGTCACGAATGATGGAGAAGTAAAACTTACCGCGGCTGATGATAGCTATAAAAAAGCGATTAGCTGGTTTAATGATTTATACAATGAAGGATTAATCGATATCGAGGCTTTTGAACAAGATTGGAATACCTATCTTTCAAAAGGCCGGGACAAAAAGTATGGTTTATACTTCACATGGGATAAAGGAAATATCACAGGAATGGGCGATGATTACGATTTGTTAGCTCCATTAAAGGGACCTGAAGGGCATCAAAATGTTGCGAGAACCAATGGAATGGGATTTGATCGTTCACGCTTAGTGGTGACGTCAGCAAATAAAAACCTTGAATTAACGGCGAAGTGGATTGATCAGCTTTATGATCCGTCTCAATCTGTACAGAATAACTGGGGTACGTATGGGGATGAAAAGCAACAAAACATTTTTGGAATGGACGAGGCTTCAAAAATGTTAAAACATCTTCCGTTAGAAGGGACAGCACCAGTTGAGTTGAGAGAAAAAACATCTGTCGGCGGGCCGTTAGCGATCTTAGACAGCTACTACGGTACTGTGACAACCAAACCAGATGATGCAGCATGGAGATTGAACTTAATGAGGGAAGTTATGGTTCCCTACATGGAAGCTGAAAATATTTACCCGCGTGTCTTCTTCTCACTTGAGGACCTTGATCGAATTTCCGTGATCGAAACAGATTTGTTTGCTTATATTAAGCGAAAGCGTGCGGAATGGATTGCCAATGGCGGCGTTGAAAAAGAATGGAATGATTATTTAGCAGAATTAGATCGCCTTGGACTACAAGAGTGGTTAGATATTAAACAAAAGGGTTATGACCGAAATCAAGAATAAGCAGAAAAAGGCTGTGAAGCGGTTGGACATGCGTACAGCCTTTTTCACTAGTATTGAAAAAGGGAGAGGGAAAAAATGGCACAAACATATAAAGAGCTGCACCGGCCGCAATTTCATTTTTCACCAGAGGAAAACTGGATGAATGACCCGAATGGAATGGTCTTTTTTAATGATGAATATCATTTGTTCTATCAATACCATCCTTATGGTACTACCTGGGGACCCATGCATTGGGGACATGCGGTTAGTAAGGATCTGATTCACTGGGAGCACCTGCCAATAGCGTTATATCCTGATGAATTGGGGGCGATATTTTCAGGAAGCGCGGTTGTCGATTGGAACAACACAACAGGATTTTTTGAAAAAAATCAACCTGGTTTGGTTGCGATTTATACAAGTGCTGGCACCTATCCGGATTCTGACCGGCCGCTTCAGCAACAAAGCTTAGCGTACAGTAAGGATAATGGCAGAACGTGGGTAAAATATGAAGGAAATCCTGTTCTTTCCGACGTTGCCATTACCGATTACCGTGATCCGAAAGTGTTTTGGCATGAGGAATCCAAAAAATGGGTGATGGTGCTGGCAACCGGCCAAACGATTACGATTTATACTTCCCTTAACTTAAAAGAATGGGAATTTGCCAGTGAATTTGGACATACTGCCGGTTCACATGATGGTGTGTGGGAATGCCCTGATTTATTCAAACTGACAGTAGATGGCGGCCAGGAAAAGTGGGTAATGATTGTCAGTATCGGTGATAACGGTCAGTCCGCAGAAGGTTCGAGAACACAATATTTTATTGGTGACTTTGATGGAAAGACGTTTGTGAATGACTATGACGATACGACGATACTATGGTTAGATTACGGACGGGATAATTATGCAGGTGTAAGCTGGTCGGATATCCAGGATGGAAGACGTATTTATCTTGGATGGATGAGCAACTGGCGCTATGCGAACCAAGTGCCAACAGGAGTGTGGCGAAGTGCGATGACCTTACCAAGAGAATTAACATTAGCTTCTACAGCAGATGGAATTCGATTATTCCAAAAAACTGTTGCTGAAGTTGTGTCGATCCGGAAAGAAACGAAAAAGTATGCAGAAGAAGCAGGCACTATTCCATTACCATCTTCATTAATGGAGATCAATATTGAGTTTGAAAAAGAAAGTTCAAACCAATTTGGATTTGTCATCCACCATTCTGTGGAAGAAAAAACGGTGATAGGTTATGACGCCATAGCAGAAAAGTTAGTTGTGGACCGAACGAAGTCGGGGGATCATCGCTTTTCGACATCCTTTCCAGCTATCCAAGAGGCACCGTTAAAGTTGAATCATCAACGGTTGAAGCTCCGGGTATTCTTGGATACTTCATCTATCGAGGTTTTTGCCAATGATGGGGAGGTCGCAATTACTAGCTTATTTTTCCCAAGTGAAGGTAGTAAAGAACTTTCAATATTTTCAAATGAAGGAACCACCAAGCTGCTGGATGTCACCTTAACTGAACTCGATTCAATTTGGAAATAACCAGTTAAAGCTCTAACTATTGTCATTGGTTAGAGCTTTATTTTTATAATAGGAGGGTGTTTAGAATGAATGCATCAATTTTATGTATGGGTGAATTATTGATTGATTTTTTCTGTACCGATATCGACATTAGTTTAATGGAAGGCAAAAATTTTGAAAAACAAGCCGGAGGAGCACCTGCAAATGTGTGTGCAACAATTGCCAAGCTCGGTGGTACAGCACAATTCTGCGGTAAAGTCGGCAACGATCCATTTGGACATTTTTTAAAAAAGGCATTGGATGACGCACTGGTGGATACATCAATGATCGTGCTCGATGATGTACATCCGACGACCTTGGCTTTCGTATCCTTGCAAGCAAATGGCCAACGAGATTTTGTCTTTAATCGCGGCGCAGATGCTTTTTTAGTAGAAGAAGAGCTTGATCACGATAAGCTTAACAACGCTGCTATTCACCATTTTGGCTCTGCGACTGCTTTATTAAATGATCCGTTTCAATCGACCTATTTTGCGGTCATGAGAAAGGCAAAAAATAACGGAAAATTTATTTCGTTTGATCCAAATTTCCGGAGTGACCTTTGGAGAAACAGAGAGGTTCATTTTATTCAATTAGCCAAAAAGGGCATTGCCCTAGCGGATTTTGTAAAAGTCAGTGATGAAGAATTGCACATTATTTCAGGCAGCAGTGATTTAGCGGCGGGAACTGCTGCTCTGCATCAATTAGGTGCCAAAGTGGTTGCAGTCACGTTAGGAAGTAAAGGAACGTACCTATCTAATGGCTACCGCAGCGAGATAATCCCAAGTGTAAAAGTAAAATCGATTGACTCGACGGGAGCTGGGGATGCTTTTGTAGGCGCAACGCTTTACCAGCTGGCAAAAATAAATCCAGCATTAGAAGATTTTGAAGCGCTTAAAAACATTATTTCATTTAGCAATAAAGTAGGTGCGCTTGTTTGCACCAAGGTAGGGGCAATTTCGGCGATACCAACTTTAGATGAGATAAAGTGAGTAATCGTTTTATTAGGAGTTCCTTTTTATTAGGAATCATTTAATACAGAACCATATTTATTAACTTTGTCATAAGCATAACCAACCTTTACGAGGGGAATATAGAGTAGATTAGCCGTTCAATCTTCCGTCACATCATTTCAAACAAATTGTGAACTTAACACTATGACCATGTTATTAATGATTGAAATCCAATATAGTGTAAATATAGAGAACAGGTTAGTTTTGAAAGGCGGAATGTCTTATGTTTAATAAACTTTTAAGAGAAAGTAATGTCTCATCAGTTATTTTGACTGTTATCCGTTTATACCTTGGCTATGCTTGGTTTACAGCGGGTTTTGGAAATTCACTGGCGGCTTTGACGCTTCTGGATTCCTGAAAAATGCCATAGCAAATCCAGTAAAAGGTCCAGATGGCAATATGGTGTACGGCTGGTATGTAAATTTCTTAGAAAGCTTTGCGCTACCAAACATCGATGTCTTCAACTTCATCGTTCCTTGGGGCGAAACATTAATCGGCTTAGGACTTATGCTTGGATGTTTAACAACAGCAGCGATGTTCTTTGGTTTAGTGATGAACTTTAGCTTTTTCTTAGCTGGTACAGTATCTCATAATCCAACAGACATTTTCTTAGGATTCATTCTTTTAACAGCTGGTTACAACGCTGGCCGCATTGGTTTAGACCGCTGGGTGGTACCATTTATCCGCAAAACATTTGCAAAAAGTAATGCGAAAGCAACGGCATAACAAATAGTAACATGATTCGTCCCCAGCGAATCACGAATATAGATAGCAAAAAAGACGATTCGTTCCCCCGCGAATCGTCTTTTCTAATGGAGGGAAATCAGCATCGCCGATATAATTCCATTAACGCGGATATATTCAGTTTAACGCAGATATATTTCATTTAACGCAGATATAGCTCTTTTAACACAGATATATCACGTTCAAGGTAATGAGAAAAAAGGAAGGGGAGTCCCCTTCCTTCCTATTATCGTACAGCGACAATAAACTTTCGTTTATACAACCAAGATCCCACCATAAAGGACAGTGCGCCCCAAATAACTAATACGCCAATTCCAAACCAAAGTGTACTTGAGAACAATCCTGTTTCATATACCATACTATCTCTCAAGCCCTCGGCAAAATAGGTGAGAGGCAGGAGATTGGATATCGGTTGGATCCAATCCGGCATCGTTTCAATCGGAAAGAAAACGCCGCTCAAAAACATCATGACAAAGCTGACAATGTTGGCAACTCCCATATAAGCATTTTGTGTCGTGCTGAAAGATGAAAATAAGTAACCTAAAGCATTGAAGGAAAGCGCTCCTATTAAAAAGACGATGATCAGGCTTGGGAAATTAATAAAGAGATTTGCACCAAAGAAGAAAACTCCGATTAGTGATAATAGAAGGATTTGAATAATACTGAATAACAGCCTCATGACCATATCGCTTAGGCCAAATATCCCCATTTTTGCAGGTGTCATTCGAAGTCTTTTGATTAAGCCTTTGCGGCGCATTTCGACTAAATCCACCATACCGAACATCCCGCCCTGCGCAATCGATAAGGCAATCATTCCAGTTAATAGGAAGTCTGTATAGTTTAATTCATTCGTTCCAGATGTAAGTGATTCAAATTGAATATCAAAGGTAGGTGCTGCCCCTACAACGGATAAATTAGCTTGTTGAACCATTTTATCGAGAATGGCAGATAACGCTTGAGTGGTCGCCCCGCGCTCATCTTCCTTGTTTACCAAAAGTACAAACGAGGTGTCATCTGCTGACGCTGGCAAGACAATCGCCGCATCCACTTCCTTGTCCTTTACCCATTGCTCAGCGGTATCACGACTAACCGGTTTATCTGTTTTTACCTCAAGAATGGGCAGTTGAGTGATTTGTGTTACTAGCATTTCGGAGGTCGGATTAGGGCTTTCGGCTACGATTGCAATTTCGGATTGAAATTCGTCATCTGAACTTCCGCTAAAAATAACCATAAAGATGACCATTAAGATAACAGGGAAGAAGATTCCCCAAAACCAAGCTTGTTTTTCACGAAGGGTCAATTTTAAATGTGCTCCGAACATCTTTTTAAATTGGTTAAAATTGTTCAATCTAATCCCTCCATTCCTTACCAGTAAAGGCAATAAAGACATCCTCTAAGCTCATTTCGCGGATGGAGACTTGTTCCACTTGATAATTCCTTTCCTTTGTAAATTTAAATAAATCCAGGAGGGTATCCTCCGGTTTAATCGTCCAAAGCTTTAATACAGCACCTTCAAGCTGGGTTCGGGATACAGAATTTAGATGGTTTGCGAAAGCGACAGCCTCGTTCGCAGCTTCTTCACTGTCAAGAAAGGCCAATCGTACTTCTCGTTCTTTTGTTAATTTTTCAATTAGTGCAGCCGGGGTATCGATTGTTACAATGTTTCCTTGGTCAACAATACATACCCGATCGCTTAATTTTTCTGCTTCTTCCATATAATGTGTCGTTAGAATGGTGGTCTTTCCTAGCTTTTTGAGCTCGAGAATGATATCCCAAATATGCCGGCGAGCCTGAGGATCAAGTCCAGTAGTCGGTTCATCAAGGAAAATAATATCGGGATCGCTGATCATCGCCAGTCCAATCGCAAGCCTTTGGCGCTGACCGCCTGATAGTTTTTTTACTTGATTTTTCCGGTGTTCCGTAAGATTTATTAGTTCTAAAATCTCGTCAGTGGGACGCGCCTTTTCATAGAAGGTGGCAAAAAGATCTAAATTTTCTTCAGGGGTTAATAAGTCAAACATGGCACTAGCTTGGGGCTGAACACCAATCTTCATCTTTATGGCAACACCATGATGGCTCCAGTTCATTTCGCCAAAATGGATTTCGCCGTGTTCAGGTGTTACCAATCCTTCAATCATTTCAAGCGTGGTCGTTTTTCCTGCACCATTTGGTCCAATGATGGTGAACACTTCTCCAGCTTGGACGGAGAAACTAATATCCTTCACAGCGATAATATTTCCAAATGATTTTTGAAGATTTTTTACTTCTAAAACGTTCATGTTCTCTCCTGCCTTTCCCTTGGGACCTCAGACTATTGCCCTGTTTTTCTATATGTTCCATTTAAGAAAATCATTCGAACTTTATGCATAATTCATATGAATGATAGCTGTTCAAACTTCCGTCAAATCATTTCAAACAAACTGTGAACTTAACACTATACCCATGTTACTAACCGGCAAAATCCAATATAGTGTAAGTATAAAGAGTAAGTTAATTTTGAAAGGCGGAATGACCTATGTTTAACAACTTTTTAAGAGAAAATAAAATCTCAGCAGCTATTTTAACAATCATTCGTTTATACCTTGGATACGCTTGGTTCACAGCAGGATATGGGAAACTCACAGGCGGATTTGACGCTTCAGGATATTTAAAAAATGCGGTAGCAAATCCAGTAAAAGGTCCAGATGGCAGCATGGTGTACAGCTGGTATGTAAACTTTTTAGAAAGCTTTGCGTTACCAAACATTGATATCTTCAACTTCATCGTTCCTTGGGGTGAACTATTAATCGGTTTAGGTCTTATGCTTGGATGTTTAACAACTGCAGCGATGTTCTTCGGATTAGTCATGAACTTCAGCTTCTTCTTAGCCGGAACTGTATCTCATAACCCAACAGATATCTTCTTAGGGTTCATCATCTTAACAGCAGGTTACAACGCAGGAAGATACGGTTTAGACCGCTGGGTCGTACCATTCATCCGCAAAACAGTTGGAAATAGCAAGGCAAAAGCAGCAGCATAACTGATAGTAGAAAATCAATGATTCGATTCCTCCTCGAATCAACGATATAGCAGCAAAAAGACGATTCGTTCCCCCGCGAATCGTCTTTTTATCGGTTGAAATTATCTTTGCAGATAAATCCCGTTTAACGCAGATATAAATCGATTTAGGCAGATATAATCCCATTAACGCAGATATATCACTATCAAGTAAATTTCAATAAGGAAAGCAGACAAAATTCATCACAATCTCCCTAAAAAAAAGGAATTCAGAAGTGTTTGTTGAAATAATAACGCCTAACCCTGCAAAAATGAAGGAGATTACATAAATATGATAATTGCACAACCCTTTCAGGAAAAAATCGTCAACGCCTTTGGCCCCGATGGAAAGTCCTGGTTAGAGTCTTTAGAACAAACCGTCAATACCTATTTGAAAAAATGGAATCTTACCAATGAAGGTCCTGTTGAGAATCTTTCCTATAATTATGTCATAAAAGTAACCGATCCTAAGGGAACACCGTTAATCCTAAAGCTCGGTGTCCCGAATTTTGATACGCGAAATGAGATGATAACATTAAAGGCGTATGATGGAAACGGCTGTGCCAAGCTGTTGAAGTCTGACCCGGAAAATGGCGTTATGTTGTTAGAGCGGCTCGTCCCTGGAAGGATGCTGTCTGTAGAAAAAGATGAAAGGCATGTTACGGAAACATTTATCAAGGTGTGGAAAGCCATTCGCAGACCTGTCCCAAACGAAACGTCTACCCCATCCCTGACACATTGGTTTGAGGGGCTTCCTCGGTATCAGAAAAATTTCCCTAAAGGTCCAATACCTCAAGAACATATTCAGTTAGCAGAGGACTTTTTCCAACAGGTGATGGATTTATCTGATGGTCCTGAACTGCTCCATGGCGATCTGCACCATGAAAACATACTGTATTCCGAGAAGCAAGGCTGGATGGCGATTGATCCAAAAGGAGTTGCAGGGGATCCATACTTTGATGTTGTTTCCTTTTTGGTGAATCAATTAGAGTCAAAGGCTGATCCCAAAAGCCTCCTGAAGCTTCGAGTCGATATAATTTGTGAACAGCTGGGTCTTGACCGGCAACGCTTGTTAAAAGCTGCAGTGGCTTTAGGGACACTTTATGCTTGTTGGGGGATTGAGGACCAAGCTGATTGGGAAACCTCTTATCAATGTGTGAATTGGTTTAAAGAATTTCTCGAATAGTGGTTCTAAAAAGGCGATTCGACTTACGAAACGCCTTTTTGCACTTCCGCCATCTAAATAAAGAATGATATAAGCCATTTCTAAATAGAGTAATAATAACTCAATCTATGAATGGTGGTAATGTAATGGAGGAAGTAACCATTGACCCTTTTATCCATGTGCGTATGGTGAAAAGTTTTGAATATGATCCCACAGGTAAAAGGATAAGCTTCATTTCTGATTTTACGGGATTACCGCAGATATGGGAGCTCGACCGAGGTGACAGGTGGCCAGCCCAAACTTCTTTCTCGATGAAGGGGATTACCTTTATCAAATATATTGCGAATACATCGGACCTTATTATTGGGATGGATAGTGATGGCGATGAAAAGGAGCAATTGTATTTATTAAAGGAGGGTAGCGAAAAAATCGCGCTGACAAACTCTCCTGAGCATCTTCATTTGTTTGGCGACAGCTCACCCGATGGAAAATGGATTGCCTGGTCGAGCAACCGACGTAACCAGGAATTTTTAGATATCTATATTCAAAATTTAGAGACATTGGAAATCCGGCTTGTTTTCGCCGCCAATGGAACGTATTTAGTTGAAAAATGGTTTCCAGATGGAAATTCCTTATTGGTTAAAAAGGCAAACTCGCCCCTTGATCATGATTTAGGGGTATTTTCACTTTTAACGGGCGAAATGGACTGGATTACTGGGCATAAGGGGGAAGCAAGCTATAAAGATTTTCATTTTAATAAAACTGGCGATCATATTTATCTATTAACTAATCAGGACAGCGAATTCTATGGACTCGCATTCATTCAGATAGCCAGTAAACAATTGACTTGGCTTGAGCAGGGAGAATGGGATTTTGAAAACCTCGTCATGAATAAGGATAAAAACAAGTTAGCGTTTTCGATGAACGAAGGGGGGATTTCAAAAGGATATTTAGTGGACTTGGACCGTACTCGCCTTTATACGTGGGCAACGCCATTGGGCGTGATCATGAATCTCAGATTTTCCCCTGACCAGCAAAAGGTCGGATTTGTACTGAATGGGCCTGCACTTCCTTCGGATATATGGGAGGTTGAAATCAGTACCATGCAGGCGCATCGGCTAACGTACATTTCCCGTACACCAATTTTGAAGGAAAAATTAGTGGAGCCCGAACTCATCGCCTACCCATCTTTTGATCACCTTGAAATACCTGCCTTTTACTACAAACCCAAGCAGCCGAAGGAGAAATCTCCGGTTGTTGTCTATATTCACGGTGGGCCAGAAAGTCAAACGCGTGCGGTATACAGTCCTTTTTTACAATATTTCTTAAACGAAGGATATGCGGTGGCGGCACCAAATATCCGCGGCAGCACAGGTTATGGAAAAACATACACGCATCTTGATGATGGCCGAAAACGAATGGATGCGCTCAAGGATATTATCTTTTTAGTACAATGGCTAAAACAAACAGGGGAAATTAATCCCGATAAGATAGCCATCGTTGGTGGCAGCTACGGGGGATTTATGGTTCTTGCTGCCATTAGTCATTATCCGCATTTGTGGGCAGCTGCGATTGATATTGTTGGTATGTCGAGCCTGAGGACGTTTTTAAAAACAACTAGCCCATGGCGGAAAAAGCTGAGAGAGGCTGAATATGGAACGATTGAAAAGGATGGGGAGTTTTTTGATCAAATTGATCCCCTGAATCATGCTGATAAAATTAAAGCCCCATTACTGGTTATACATGGAGTGAATGACCCGCGTGTTTCGGTCCAGGAATCCGAGCAGATTGTCGAGAAACTAAAGGCACGAAATCACCCTGTTACCTTTATTCGTATCGAAGAGGAAGGACATACGATGGTGAAATTAAAAAATAAAGTAGATTCCTATGCGAAGATGGCTGAATTTCTTCAACAATACTTAGGAAATGATTCTGTTTAGGGATGATTTCATAGGATAATAGTATGGTTTTGAAATTTATTTCTAAACAGAACAAATGTTTTGTTGTAAGATAAGGAGAGTGATATTTGAATTGGGGTGTAATCAACAATGAATGGTACAGCACACGCAGCAATTGGCGCTGCAACAGGATTTATCGCAGCCAACACGTTTCAAACCTCTCCTTCTGAGACCCTTTTGTTTGTCGGATTAGGAGCCGTTTCGGGATTAATGCCCGATCTTGATATTGATGGAAAGCTTCGCGGCAAAATTACCTTATCCCATAAAGTCATTCGGATGGCTGCACAGTTGATAGGGATCTTGATGATTTTTTATAGTTTATATGAAGGCAGCGCGACAGAGAAATGGCTTGGCTTCGGGATTGGATTAGGGATTATGGTGATTTCAGGATTCATCAAACAAAAGCATATGTTAACGATCACAGGAATCGCAGTACTGATAGGAGGCGTCTCTTTATCGGAAACATGGCTGATTCTGCTTGGGGTTTATATCATCATCGCGTCCTTGACTTCGCACCGCAGCTATACCCATTCGATATTGGGCGTCATATTCTATGGGATTATCGCATCGAAGCTAGAAATATCCATCGGGATTGATGGTGTCTTCTACACTTGTCTAGCTGGGTATATTAGTCATTTAATAGCAGATCTAAAAATACTGCCATTTAATAAACGGGGGATTAAGCTGTTATTACCTGTTTCTTCGGTAGAGTTATAGAAACGGTGCCGGGGTTCGAGTGACCGTAGGTAACGGTCACTCGAAGCAATTTATAGCAACCGATATTTAGAAGTAGGAATCCCTCCCTGCCCCCTGCCATGATCGCCTAACTGTTTACTTCTGGGAAAACAATTAAAATATAGCAGAATCTTCTGGTATAATGTTAATGAAATACTTGATACATAGTTAGGAGAGAGAAGATTGGAAGCTTTTTTTGGATTCGCAATCAATATTATCATTACGATTTATTTGGCGATTGATGCTAAAAAGTATGGCAAAAGCCCTGTTCTTTGGGGGATTTTAGGTTTCGTTTTTGGAGCCATTGCGTTAGGAATCTATTTAATTAAGACGGATCGCAAAGTGATTGGCTGGATTGTTACCATTTTAAGTATTATTGGATATTTAGCTTTTATCCTGCTCGTAGGCTTAGCAATTTTAGTTGCAATAGCAGGATTTTCTTGATTTCAAAAAAGGAAGGGGATTCCCCTTCCTTTTTACATTCTTGATATATTCCTCTTGCCCTACTTTTTATAAAGGGAAGACGCTCGTATATGGAATTCTGCAGGAAGTACAATTTTCCTTGGAGTTTCTGGACTTGTTTTTTCAATCCGTTCAATGAGCATTTGAGCTCCCATATATCCAAAATTATAGGAAGGCTGTTCGGCAGCTGTTAGAAAAAGCTCATTCTCCGTATAATTGGGTACCCCATCATAACAAACGACAGCCATCTCTTCAGGGATTTTTATGTTAAATTTTTTTAGAGCTTTTACTGTATTTAAACCTAAAAAGTTACTTGTCGCAAAAATAGCAGTCGGACGCTCACTTACAGGCAACTGAATGAGCTTTTTAATCGTACTGGAAACATCGGTATCCTGGAATAATGGACTTTGGTGAATCCAATTTTGGTTAAGCGGCAGCCCGTGTAATTGAAGAGTATCACAATACGCTTGATGACGTTCCCTTGATGTGGCAACATCTAGAGGACCATTGATGATGGCAATTCTTTTATGTCCTTGCTCAATTAGATGTTCCATTAACTTTCGAGTGGTTGTTTCATTATCACTTAAAACTTGATCACACCTCAGATCCTCAAGGTAGCGATCGATTAATACAAACGGTATATTATGTTTTGTCAGCTTACGGATGTTTTTTTTCGAAGAGTCACTCGCCGGTGCCAGCAGCACACCGTCTGATCCTGTTGATATAAGCATATCAATATATTTTGATTCTTTTTCAATATTTTCATCACTATTGCAAAGCAACAGTTGATACCCCATTTGCAGGGCTTTGTCTTCTGCACCACGAGCGACACTTGTAAAAAACGGATTAGATATATCGGTAATCATTAACGATAAAATTTTCGACTTTTTTGAGACTAAGCTTCTCGCAGAACTGTTTGGTATATAATTCAATTCTTTAATAACCGCCTCAACCTTTTTTCTCGTTTTTTCACTGATTTTATCTGAATGATTAATCACTCGAGAGACGGTCATAGCAGAGACATTGGCTTTTTTTGCTATATCATAAATCGTTACCAATCGTACTCCCCCTAATTAGATGAAACTTACTTCCATTTTAAAGTATTTCGTTAACATTTATCAAGGAAATAGTGTTAACGATAACATGAAGCAGCTGAATGTTTTTTCAATGGTACTTTGAATTGCCTGATAATTAGATATTTTATTCAAAATTCAAAATGAATTGACATATTTCGTACCGGTTTGGTAAATTCGTGTTATTGTTGATACAAATCTTAAAAATTTTTGATAGGATCGATAAATCCAAAAAATAGTAACTCTGTTAGGTACTTGATTAGTATGCTAAAATAATAGACAAGAGGTGACAATATATTGCAAAAGTTAAGAGAACGACTAAAACCTTTATCAACCAAAGCAAAAATAGAATATTTAATTGAATATTATTCCTTTCACTTTATTGCCGTCATTGTGGTCATTTTCTTTCTTTTTATCGGATTTAATACATTTGCGAATCAACCGAAAGAGATGCTGGAAGTACGGATGGTTGGGGAAAACTTTCATGACGGACTAGCAATAGAAGTTCAAAAAGAGATAGAACCATTTACTATTAATAGTAAACGCTCTCAAGAAGAACAATTACATGTCCAATCGGTTAACACAAGCGAGGCATCGGGCAACCCAGCTGCATTAGGGAAAATTCAAAAATTAGGTGCGGAGATTGCGGCAAAAGATGTGGATGTACTTCTTTTAGATGAAAAGACTTTTCACCAATTCAATAAAGAGGGTAATTTATATGATTTAAGCAGCATAAACGGCATCGAGGATTGGAAAGAAAAAAAATATTCTTCGAATCATTCAGCGATAACTGGAATAGATGTCTCTAAGGTTTCTTATTTCTCTTCACTTGCTGAAAGGAACGAACCGCTTATTTTAGCTGTTTTGGCAAATACGGAACGAATCGGTGAAGTTAAAAAATTTATCCATTATCTAAATTAGTCCTATGATATAGGAAAATTAAGCTGCTTTTAAATGCACTTACTAGTTTATTAGTTTAATAAACTAACAATTATATATTCGTTTCTCTGAATTTTTGAAAGAAAGGGGCGGCCTTATTATGTACAAAATAATCATCGTTGATGATGAGAAAAACATCCGTGACCGAATGGCTCATTTTTTTCCTTGGTCTGAAGTAGGGTTCGAAGTAGTTGGAATAGCAGAAAATGGCGTTGAAGCATTGGAACTCATTAAACAGGAGCGTCCACATGCCGTTTTGACAGATGTTCGTATGCCTGTGATGACAGGATTAGAGCTGGCGAAAGAAATACAAACATCATACTCTGAAATAAAAGTCGTCATTCTTAGTGCTTATGATGATTTTAGATATGCCCAAGAGGCGATTCGCTCTGGTGTGAAGGGGTATTTGTTGAAGCCAATGATGAAAAATGACTTTTTTAATGTTTTTACGAAACTAGCAGAAGAATTAAGAGAAGATGAAGTGATAAAAGAAGTGAATCGGGCCGAGGAATTAATGCTGTTGGATTTGATAAAAGGCGATAATCTATCACAGTATGCGGACTATTGGGGTCAGCATTCCCAAAGCTTTAGAGTCGCCATTTTTTCCTTTGATCGACTGTTTAAAGAGGTGTCCACTTTTTCAATCAGGCAGAAGATTACAGAGCTGGCAGCGGATTTTTGGAATCGTTACCAAGTTTCAATTTTGTTTTACGGGAATAGTCTGATTGTGTTAAGTACCAATTCTAAGCTTATTTCGAAACAGAATCTTTTTCCTAAAATTAACTTGTTCATTGATTCACTAAGAGATCATCTTGGTGACATGTTTAAAAATCAGGAGAATTTTGTTGTTGGGGTTGGCAATCCAGCATCCACCTACCAAGAAATATGCCGTTCCTATAATGAGGCGGTTTACGCCTATAGCTATAAATATTTTAGTGAATATGAAACGGTAATCTTCCATGAAGATTTGAATGTAGATGGTAATAGAGGTAATCAAATAGAGCTTCCAAATTTCATGTTAGACCATGTGAACAAAATAGAAAATCATCTGATGGAGTCGATGAAATCGGAAGGGAAAATAGCCTTTGGGGAGTTAGTTAATCATTTTTTTGACACAAGCAAAGGGATTGGTGGTTTGCCGATTGCTGAAATACGCAGTTCCTGTTCTGAACTTATTATTATCCTTATGTTCCGGTTTAAAGAGAAAGGGCTTATTCTTCCGTCTATTGACCAGCAGCATGTCTTAGGCAGAATTTATGAGATTGATTCTTTGAAGGAATTAAAGCGATGGCTGACACAAATGTTGGAAACGATTTCTTTTGATTTGACCCATCAGGATAAAAAGGATGTAAACAGTTATGTGCTTATGGCCAAGGAATATGTAATTGGAAATTATCACGAACGGATTACACTTGAGGATATTTCACACCGATTATTCTTGCATCAAGCTTATTTCAGTGCGATTTTTAAAAAGGAGACAGGACAAAATTTTATCGACTATGTCAATCAAGTACGCGTTGAAAAAGCGGTGCTGCTTCTTAAAAATACCGATTATAAAATAAAGGTGATCTCCGATATGGTCGGTTTCCAAAGTCATTCGTATTTTAACAAAGTATTTAAAAATGAAACAGGTGTTACCCCTGTAGTGTTCAGAAAACAGTAAACCAGGTCAGACCTCAGGAGGAACACCATGTTAAAAGTTAAAAAACAAAAGTTCCAGACCTTTTTATTAAAATTTTCGTTAATCGCCGTATTTGTCTTTCTTTTGCTGTTAAGCAGTTTATATTATATAAAAATAAAAAACTTTATTGAAGAAAAGAAAGAAACGTCGATTGAGTTAAGAATGGAACAGATATCCCATGAACTGCAAACGGAGTTTAATAATATCTATGATACGACAAACAATCTAAAGACGAATGAGATTGTTATCCGTTATATCGATGAATTGAGCGGGTCAGAATTAAGTTCATCAGGGAAATATTACCAGCATGCAGGTTTTGAGGATTATTTAAATTCAATCAGACAGAATAATAATCTCATTGAAAATATCCTCATCATTACACCAACAACTCAATACAGTTCTGAACAAAAATATGTAGATTTTAATTTGAATGGCATGAAGGTAAAAACAGAAGTCGAAAATAACTTTTACTTTATTAACAAGGGCGAGGCAAAAAGAAAGATTGAACTCCCTTCTATTAATGAGGAAAATGGATGGAAAGCATCTGACTCCAATGACTTAAACAATCATTTGTTTTTTGGAACGAATATCATATCCCCAGACGGGGTTCATAAAGGAGTCATTTTAGTATTTATTAATCCAAAAAGTCTTGATGACTCTCTCTTTTATGCCGGTCAAATCCGCTTATATGATCAAAACGGCAGGCTGTTTTTTAAAGGAGACCAAGTAGAAGGGGAGAAACCAGTAGAGCTTAATTCTCAAAGTAAAAAGGAATTATTGCAATCGAGAGGAGATAAGGGATTCTATTATTCAACTATCCCTTATTATAATTTTCAGTTTATTTATGAGGATCCATTAGGTTTTTATAATAAACAAATTGAGCTAATGTGGAAAATGATTGTAATAACATTCGTTTGTTCCGCTGTGGTTGCAATTGTTTTTTCAAGAATGATTGGCCGAAAGGTTATTCAGCCGCTGTATCAATTAATCGAATCTGTTAAGGAGTATGAAGAAAGCAGGAATTACAGCGCTCTTGTACAGCAAAACAAAATGACCGGCATGAAACTTAGTTTACGGGAGCGCTTCTTTTTTTATTTTGTGATAACGGTTTTGCTGCCGCTATTAATTTTTATTGGTATTCTTTACGGCCAAACCTCCCATCTTGTTTCGGGGGATATGCAGGAAAGCTATCATTCCGTACATGAAAAGATGGCTCGGTTGATGAATAACGAAATTAACCAGCGAGAGCTGACAATGGCACGAATTGCGTATAATAATAATATACAGCATCACATGATGGAACATGATACTGAAAAGATTGGACAAGAATTAGTGGATAGAAGGCAATTCCTCGAACTAAGACGGCAAAACATCAAAATGTATGATGAATCTGGAAAGATACTGTATACAAACACGCACACTCAGCAGAATAAACTAGCTTCAGAATTTATGAGTACCTTAACAAGTTCAGGCAGGAAGATTAGTTATGCACTAGAGAGGGATCGCTTTGATAATGTTACCATTGTGATTGGAATGCCGATTTTTTCTCCAGTAGAATTCTCAAAAATTATTGGCTTTATTACCGTTGATATTGAAAGTAATCAGTTGGAAACGTATTATTCTGATTGGCAAAAAACGGGTCTTGAAATGATGCTCGCAGATAAAAGAAACATGATTCTATCCCATCCGAATCCGCTTAAAATTGGACAAGTTTTTGATAGTAAAGAGGAAATGCTGGAAGATGAAAGCTCTAATGTTCATGCTTACAGTACAGAAATTACAGGTCTAAACTGGGAATTTATTTCAAGATATAATAATTCTACTGTTCAAAAACAGGTCAATCAATTGTTTATCAGTGACCTCTATCTGTTCTTTTTCATCGTCCTTTTGTTACTTGTTTTTGCCTATTGGATTTCGAGACGGATGCACAGGCCGATTGGACAGTTGAACGAGCTGGTTCAAACCTTTGATTTAAAGGGTTCTCATCATGATGTAGTTGAACGATTGTCTGGAATAGAAGAGGTTGACTCTCTGACGAAGAACTTTAATCAAATGATGGAAAGAATAGAAGAATTGATTCATGAGACGATCATAACAAATCAAGAACGAATTCAATTAAAATATGAAAAACGCGAGCTCCAGCTTAATGCACTGCAGTCGCAAATTAATCCTCATTTTTTATATAATACGCTTGATAATTTGATTTATCTCGTCGAAGCCAATGAGACGGATAGAGCGACTGAGATGATTGCATCGTTAAGCAGATTTTTCCGTTTTATCACGAATCGTGAACAATTTACGATCACACTGCGTGATGAGCTTACGTATACGAAAAACTATGTCAAAATTATGTCCTACCGGTTTGAAAATTTTGAATGCATTTGGGATGTAGATGAAAATGTATTGAATCATACAACGGTTAAGCTGATTATACAGCCTGTCATTGAAAATGCCATTCACCATGGAGCAAGGAAAACCAAGGACATGGTAACAATCCATATTTCATGTGAGCTGATAGGGGATGAAATTCATATCGTTGTAGAGGATAATGCGGTGGGGATAGGAGAAAAAGAACTTTCAATCATAAAAACTCAATTAGCTTCGTCTTCGCTGGATAAAGCCGGTATTTACAATGTAAACGGGAGAATACGGCTTCATTTCGGGGAAAAATATGGGCTTAGTATAGAAAGTGTATTAGGTCAGGGTACAAAAGTTACGATTGTCCTTCCCGCTGCTAAATAAATCTAATGTTTAGAGGTTTACTCCAAGGGGATATTTTTCTTTTGGGGTAGCCTCTATTTTTGTGTTTTGTAAAAAATAAAAAAGCTTTAAATAGTTTTAATTTACATTAAAAAAATTAAAGGAGCTTAAAATAGTGCTATTAAATCTTAAGAAAGTATAACTTCCTTGAAAGAAATTATACTATTCTAAAAACAGAAATCGTTTTCAATAGACAAAAAAACAGGAGGATATTTTTACCTAGTTGGTTTAATCATCAGTGCGAACGCAAATATGTAAAGAAAAAGTGAACACTAATTGGTTAGGGGGAGAAAAAGTGAAAAAAGGTTTGAAAGCACTTTCGTTAGCAGCTGTTACAGGTGCACTAATTTTTACATCGGCATGTTCGAATAAGGAAGCTAGTAAAGAGGCAGAAAAAGTTGATGTAGGCAGCTTGCCTGAAGTTGGGGATTTTTCTAAAGAGATTGAACTAAATCTGTCAGGGTCTTTCACAAGAGGCAAGGCGGAGGATGGAAACTATGTACAAAAGAGATTAGAAGATCAATTTAATATCAAAATCATTAATACGAAATCGGATACTTGGAATACAGACCAAGTGAACTTAATGGTTGCTTCCGGTGATCTTCCAGATACATTTGCATTTACTACTGGCGGAAAGACAGCACAGGAATTATATGATTCTGGTTTAACTAGAACGATTCCGAAAGAAATGCTTGAAAAATATGCACCTAATTATATGAAAATGTTATCTGAAAATCCTCCAGGGCCAAAAAGGAACCTGAAGCAAGGGACCGATAATGAGTATCTACAATTAATTGGACAATACTCAAATGTTGATGGTTTGCCATGGGGGCCAACATTCAGATTGGATTGGTTGGAAAAACTAGGTATTGAACCTCCTGGAGAAATCAAGCAAGTAGGACCGAGCGGCGGTCGTGAAAAAATTTATTTTACAGAAGCTGCGTATACGATTGATGAAGTGGAAGAAATTTTGAAAGCCTTTACTTTTGATGATCCGGACGGAAATGGAAAGGATGATACGTACGGTATCTCACCTTATAACAATCAAATCCACTGGTCAGCTTCATTAATGGGGGCATTTGGTATAGCACCTGGTTATAACTTTATGGAAGATGGAAAATTGGTTCAAACTGAAGTTTCCAAAAAATATAAAGAATTCCTGAAATTAATGGCTAAATGGTACAAAATGGGGTTAATAGACCCTGAATTTACTACGCTTGATAATAATAAGAGTTGGGAAAAATACAAGCAAGGAAAGATCGGCTACTATATTGCACAGCCTGCCTATATTGCCATGGATGATTGGGCAAAAGGCCGAGCACCGCAAAACATCGTCGAAAATCCAAATTCAACTGCAAAATTGCTTGCGACAGCACCAGAAATAGGCAAGGATGGACAGCAGGGTGTTGGAGCATTTATTCCAGTTGGAAATTTAGCAGATGCATTTTATGTTTCAAAGGATGTAACCGATGAAGAATTGGTGAGAATCCTTCAAATCTTTGACTATATTAACTTCGAGAGTGAGGCAAGATGGACATTATTTGGAGAAGTCGGAGTGCATTCAGATTGGGAAGGTACACCTGAAAAGTCAGCGCTCAAAGTGCGTCCAGAATTTGCTAAGGAAGAAGGCAATTCAGGATTCTGGGCCTACAACTTCCGTACTTATGATAAAGAGAGAGTACAGTGGTTTACATCTGAATATACAATGAAATTAAAAAATGATTTCTATGCTCGTGAAGATGTGCAAGAGAAAATGTTAATCCGCCCATATAAAAATGATGTATTAAATGAAACGAAATTAAGAGATGTTACAAAACGTTATAGTGGACAACTTACAACCATTGTCGATGAATTTAGAATGAAAGCAATTGTCGGCGAAGTTGACATCGACAAAGAATGGGATAAATACGTGGAAAATTGGATGAATAACGGCGGAAGTGAAACCCTGGCTGAGTTAGAAAAAGCTCCAAAGGTTTCCGATTTAATGAAAGAATAAAATCATTTTACAATGAATCCAAATTACAAGGTATGATACTTTTGTAATTTGGATTTTTATTGAGGTTGAAAAGAAAGGGTGGGAAAAGTGAATCCTATAACCTTAGATGAAAAGACCATATTAGGAGCGATTTCTCTTGAAAAAATTGGCGAACTTATAAAGCCATTGAGAATTTTTTATAAAGACAAAGATTTTTATACTCCAGACCTTCTTAATGGCCACGCAGAAATACCTGCCGGGGTGAGAATTACATTTGAAACCAATTCTCCCATCATGATGGTGGAATTCGCTTCATCTCAAAATGAAGTAGAGTTTGATGTTGTTATTGACCATGAAAGAATAAAAACTGTAATTGTGCAGCCAGGTGATACGTCTTTTACAATTGATGGTCTATCAAATAATCATAAAAAAGTTGAAATTTACTTATCTCAACAACAACAGGTGTTATTAAAAAATGTATTTGTTGATGAAAATGCAAAGTGGGAAGTACACAAATCCACGAGAAAAAAATGGCTGACATACGGAAGTTCCATTACTCAATGCCACGCGGCTGAAAGTCCATCACAAACATGGCCGGCTATTACGGCAAACGAATTGGATCTAGATTTAATTTGTCTGGGCTATAGCGGACAATGTCAATATGAGCCGATGGTGGCACGAACAATCAGGGATACTCCTGTAGATTTCATTTCATTAAGTGCCGGAATTAATATATACGGTGGTGACTGTTATAACCATCGTACCTTCCAAGCGATCATCATTGGTTTTATAAAAATTATTCGCGAAAAACAGCCAAGAGTACCAATCGTATTAAGCTCTCCGATTTATGGAACGTTTCGCGAAGATACACCAAATCTAGTTGGATTGACTTTAATAAAAATGAGAGAACAAGTGAAGGAAATCGTAGAGATATTTAGAAAAAATGGTGATGAGAGTATTTTCTATGTAAATGGATTAGATATTCTAAGTGCAGAACACGAGAATTTGCTCCCAGATGGCCTTCACCCTGATGCAGATGGATACAAACTAATGGGCCGAAAATTTGCCGCTGCTTTCAAACCTTATTTTAAAAAAGATAATGTTTTCAGCTATTAAAATATTTTGGAGGTGAACATTTTGAAAAAAATAGATTTAGATGATCGAATCATTCATGGTGCCATTTCTATTGAGAATAATGGAGAATATGTGAAACCATGGAGAATAAAATACGAGGAAAAGGACTTTTATACTCCAAATCAACTAAATGGACAGGCCGAAGTACCAGCTGGTATAAGAATATCCATTGTTAGTAATACACGTAATATAAAGTTAGAAATCGCCCCAAGCCCTTTGGAATTGGAGTTTGATATTTTAATAGACAACGAATTGTTTAGAACATTTGTATTAGGTCCAAATGAAACCTGTTTAGAAGTTGCCGGTCTTCCAAACGAAGGCAAAAGGTTGGATATCTATTTATCACAGCGTAATAAAGTTGAATTAAAAGCTCTTTGGATTGACGAGGAAGCTTCTTCGTTTCAACCATTCAATGATACAAGAAAAAAGTGGATTACATATGGCAGCTCGATTACCCAATGTTATCTTGCGGAAAGTCCTTCGCAAACATGGCCAGCGATAACAGCAAAAGAATTAGACTTAAACTTGATTTGCTTAGGCTATAGCGGGGAATGCCAATATGAACCTATGACGGCACGAATGATCAGGGATACTCCTGTAGATTTTATTCACCTAAACGCTTCCATTAACTCTTATAATGCTGAAACGTATAACCATCGGACTTTTCAAGCAGTGGTAATAGGATTCATTAAGATTATTCGAGAAAAGCATAAACATGTTCCAATCGTATTGAGTTCCTCTATATATGGTGCGCATCGGGAAACGACGGAAAATCTTGTTGGTTTTACCTTGGTTCAAATGCGGAATGAAGTGGAAGAGGTAGTGGAGATATTTAGGAGAAATGGCGATACCCAGATTTTCTACATAAATGGTCTGGATATTTTGGGCGCTGAACACGGTCACTTACTTCCAGATAATCTTCATCCAAATGCAAAAGGCTATAAAATGATGGGACAGAATTTTGCAAATGCGTTTAAACCTCTTATAAATTAAGGACATCATACTATCTGAAACCACGTTGAGAAGCGCATGAAAAATTCATGCGCTTCTACTATTTTTACTTATCTGGTTCCAACCGCTATTCAAAGCGCTTTCACTCTCCTTAAAATAGTGTTACATTTCCTAAAGAATTTAAAACTATTCATTTTGAAATTATATTATTCTAATAACAGGAAACGTTTTCAAATGTTTTTCAATAAAGAAGGGAGGAAATATAATGCAAACAACATTAGAGAGAACTAAGACAAAACCTCAGCGACAAGTAAGTGAAAAATGGATTCGTGTAAAAAAAATGAAATCGCTTTACTTGATGATGCTCATTCCGATGGCGATGTTATTTGTTTTTAATTATATCCCAATGTATGGGGTAATAATTGCCTTTAAAAACTTTTCACCAGGCTTAGGTATTATGGATAGTCCGTGGAATAATTTTGAACACTTTAAAAGGCTGTTCAGTGATTTCTTATTTTTAAGAGCATTTCAAAATACAGTGTTCATCAGTTTATTAAAAATTATCATTGTATTCCCGGCACCGATTATTTTTGCAATTCTATTAAATGAAATTAAAAGTGAGAAATTTAAAAAGGTGAGTCAGTCAATCTCCTATTTACCACATTTCATGTCCTGGGTTATTTTATCAGCAATGGTCATTGAAGTGTTTTCACCGCAAAGAGGAATTGTTAACTATGTTATTACCCTGTTTGGTGGAGACCCTATTAATTTCATGTCAGATAAATCATCCTTCATTCCAATATTAATTTTGACCGATATGTGGAAAGAGCTTGGTTGGGGAGCCATCATCTATTTGGCAACAATTTCCTCCATCGATCCAGGATTGTACGAAGCAGCTGAAATTGACGGAGCAGGCAGATTCCACAAAATGATCCATGTCACACTTCCATCGATTATGCCAATGGTCATCATCATGTTTATTCTTCGACTTGGAAGTGTATTGAACGCAGGGTTCGACCAGATTCTTAACTTGTACAATCCATTAGTATATGAAGTTGCTGACATAATTGATACGTATGTGTATCGAAGCGGTTTGGAGCAATTCCAGTTTGATTATGCAACAGCAGTAGGACTATTTAAAAACGTAGTCGGAATTACGCTGATACTTACTGCAAACGCTATTATTCGAAGAAAAAGCGAACATGGAATATGGTAGAAAGGAGGATATAAAATGGAACTAAAAGCTCGTAAAAAAATCTCACTGTTTAATATTCTTAATATTACGGGGTTCGTACTATTTTCTATTCTTGTAATA
Source organism: Neobacillus sp. plas4 (assembly GCF_057221695.1). Taxonomy (NCBI): domain Bacteria; kingdom Bacillati; phylum Bacillota; class Bacilli; order Caryophanales; family Bacillaceae; genus Neobacillus; species Neobacillus sp. plas4. Next base: position 5,332,635 of record NZ_CM170152.1, on the reverse strand, counting down.
TACCCTTTTTGGCAAACAATCGTTTTATCGTTCTCTAGTGCTGAATCAGCATCAAGTCTTGGGGTAAATTTATGGCCAGATCAATGGATTACAGATGCCTATAAATATATGTTTTCAAACGATAACATCGGGATTGCTTATTTAAATACAATCATACGTACTGTTGCCGGAACATTTTTAATTGTTACTTTTACGATATTGGCAGCGTACCCGCTTTCAAAAAAGGATCTGCCATATCGAAATGTCTTTACAATCTTTTTCTTGATTGCGATGTTCTTCTCAGGCGGTATGATTCCAGATTACTTATTAATTAAAAATCTAGGATTAATCGACAATAGCCTAGCATTGATTCTACCTTCAGCAGTCAATGTATTCTTTATTATCATCATGCGTAACTACTTTATGACCATTGATAAGGGTCTTGAAGAATCTGCACTGATTGATGGAGCGAATTATTTTATAATCTTGACAAAGATTATTATTCCGGTATCCAAGCCTGTTATTGCAACCGTAGCACTTTGGGCAGCGGTTTACCACTGGAATGAATGGTTCCATGCCTTGGTATATATTCAAGATGATGCAAAAACAGTATTACAAATTGTTGTAAGAGACATGTTGACGGCAATGGATCTTTCCAATAACCAAAATGCCCAAGTCGGCGGCGGCGGTATGGCAAGTTCAGAATTGCTACTGAGCAACGTGCGTGCGGCAACAGTTATGATTTCGATTGGCCCAATCGTATTAATCTATCCGTTTGTACAGAAATACTTTATTAAAGGAATTATGATTGGTTCATTAAAAGGATAATAGGAGGAATTATTAATGAAAAAGTTTGCAAAAACACTTTCCTTAGCAGCTGTTTCCGGCGCACTTCTTTTCACATCTGCATGTGCCAGTAAGGAAGCAAGTAAAGAAGAGAAAAAAGTTTCTGTAGAAAGCTTACCTGATGCCGGAGATTTCAAGGATCAGTTAACATTGAATCTTTCAGGATCTGTGACAAGAGGAAAGGTTGAAGATGGAAACTATGTGCAAAAGAAATTAGAAGAGCAATTTAATGTCAAAATTGAAAATACCAAAACGGATACTTGGAATGCTGACCAAGTCAACCTAATGGTTGCATCCGGGGATCTTCCTGATACATTTGCTTTTACGGCAGGCGGTAAGACGGCCCAAGAATTATACGATTCTGGCTTAACAAGAACGATTCCAAAAGAAATGCTTGAAAAATATGCACCTCTATATATGAAGATGCTATCTGAAAATCCTTCTGGGGATAAGATGAACCTTAAAAAAGGAACAGAAAATGAATATGTAGCATTAATTGGCCAATATGCGCATGTCGATGGTTTAGTTTGGGGGCCAACATTCCGTCTTGACTGGATGGAGAAATTAGGAATTAAGCCACCAGGTGAAATCAAGCAAGTAGGTCCAAGCGGCGGTCGTGAAAAAATCTACTATACTGATGGTGCTTACACAATTCAAGAAATGGAAGAGATTTTGAAAGCCTTTACGTTTGACGATCCTGATGGAAATGGCAAGGATGATACGTACGGAATTTCACCTTGGAATAATAATACGAACTGGGCACATACATTAATGGGTTCATTCGGAATTGCTCCTACGTTTAACTTAATGGAAGATGGAAAGTTGGTTTCAACGGAGATTTCACAAAACTATAAAGCATTCTTAAAACAAATGGCAAAATGGTATGACATGGGCTTAATTGACCCTGAATTTACTACTCTTGATGATAAAAAGAGCTGGGAAAAATACAAGCAAGGCAAAGTCGGATACTATGTAGCACAGCCTTCTTATATTGCAATGGATGACTGGGCAAAAGGACGTGCACCGCAAAACATCGTTGAAAATCCAGATTCTACTGCAAAATTACTTGCGACAGCACCGGAAATTGGCAAGGATGGACAACAAGGTGAAGGAGCATTTATTCCAGTTGGAAATTTAGCAGATGCCTTCTATGTTTCGAAAGATGTAACGGATGAAGAATTGGCGAGAATTCTACAAATCTTTGATTATATTAACTTCGATAATGATGCAAGATGGACATTATATGGAGAGGTTGGCGTGCACTCTGACTGGGAAGGGGAACCAGAAAAGTCAGCTCTGAAAATACGTCCTGAATTTGCAGAGCAAGAAGGAAACTCAGGCTTCTGGGCTTATAACTTCCGTACGTATGATAAAGAAAGAGTAGGCTGGTTCCAATCTGAATATACAATGAAGGTGAAAAATGAATTATATGCCCGTGAAGATGTAAAAGAAAAAATGATGATTCGTCCATATAAATGGGATTTATTTAACGAAACAAATATTAAGGAACTCGAAAAACGTTATAAAGGACAACTTGATACAATTGTAGCTGAATTTAGAATGAAAGCGATCGTTGGCGAAGTTGATATCGACAAAGAATGGGATTCTTACGTTGAGAATTGGAAAAATAATGGCGGACAAGAAATCCTTGCTGAGTTGGAAAAAGCACCAAAGGTATCTGATTTAATGAAGCAATAAATAAAAAAATAAATGTGGGTGCTATGGTACCCACATTTATTTGGAATTACATGATTAGGAGGGAATAAATATGTCAACGATTCAAGCAGAAGCAATTTTTTATCCAAATCTTGCGGGTTCAAAGGCTTATCGAATCCCATCGATGATAACGACAACGAAGGGAACGGTTATTGCAGGAATAGATGCCAGAATTGTCGATCAAACAGACAATCCAAACCAAATTGATGCTTCCATCCGACGCAGTGAAGACCATGGTGTAACGTGGGGACCAGTCCAAAAGCTAGTGGCCTTTGCGGGTGAAGGTTTAGATGGAGCTGCTGCCATTGATACATCATTGTTACAGGATGAAGAAACAGGAACAATTTTCATGATCTATTGCCATTCACCAGGTGGAGTCGGACTGTGGAACAGTGAACCAGGAATTGGTTTCGATGCAGATGGACGCAGAAAATTATTTGATAACGAAGGAAATGTTTACTTTTTATCCCAATCAGGAAAAGTGTATGATTCAGAAAACAATGTAACGAGTTATACAGTTGACGAAAAAGGTTATGTTTTCAATGATGGTCAAGCTAATGGAAATATTTATTTTAAAAAGGGAATTGACCAGAATGAAAGTTTACTAGAAGCAAGAACATGTTTTATCCAAATCATTCAGAGTGAAGACGACGGACTTACTTGGTCGAAACCAAGAGAATTGAATTTATCGGTTAAGGAAGAATGGATGAAGTTTATTGGATCTGGTCCTGGCTGCGGTATTCAATTGAAGCACGGAGAAAAGAAAGGTCGATTAGTGTTCCCAATCTATTTTTCAAATGAAGCAGGAGCTCTATCTTGTGCTTGTATTTATAGCGATGACCATGGTGTTACTTGGCAGCGCGGCGAATCTCCAAATGACGGAAGAGAGCTGGATGGTGAGACTCTCTCAGCCGAAACTATTTCAGAAGGAAAACAATATTTGACAGAGTCCCAAGTCATTCAATTACCAACAGGTGAGTTGAAATATTATTTGAGAAACCACTATGGGCTGCAAAGAACTGCTGTTACAACAAGCACGGATGGCGGCGAAACATGGGGTGAAGTCACGTTTGACATGGAATTGATCGATCCAATCTGTCAATCTAGCGTTGTCCTATATCCAGATTTAGGAGACGGAAAAGTACGGGTTCTATTCTCTAATCCAGCGGATGAAAAAACAAGAGTAAAAGGAACTGTTCGCTTGAGTGAAGATGGCGGTAAAACATGGCCGTACAGCAAAGTGGTTGAGGAAGGATACTACGGTTATTCCTGCTTAACTGTCCTTAAAAATGGTGAAATTGGTGTCCTGTATGAACGGGTGTATGATTACTCTGATTGGAATAACATGGACATTCAGTTTGCTAAGTTTTCGCTAGATTGGTTGAAGTCATAGTTAGGTACAATTGGAGGAATGAACGTGCAGCAGGTACCATTAACTGAGAAGTTATTTCATGGAGCTGTTTCATTGGAAAAAACGAATGAGTATATGAAACCATGGAGAATCCCTTTCGACATGAAGGAGTTTTTCCCTCCCAATGGGATTAGCGGCCAAGCGGAGCTGCCGGCAGGTGTTCGGGTTAAACTTCGAAGCAATACACAATCCATAAAGATTGAAATTGCAGAAGAAACGGAATTCATGGAGATGGATTGTTTGATTGACGGTAATCTCGTAAAAACAGCCTACCTTTCAGCAGGGGATACAATGGTTTCATTTGATTCCCTTCCTGTTCAATCAAAGTTGATTGAAATCTATTTATCCCAGAGATTGCCTGTCCCGATTTCAGGAATTTGGATTGATGAAGGAGCGGAGTGGGAATTGGTCGATGATTCCCGTTTACGCTGGATCACGTATGGAAGTTCTATCACTCATTGCTATTATTCAGATAGTCCTTCACAAACGTGGCCAGCGCTGGCTGCTAATAAGATGGATTTAAATCTTATATCTCTTGGGTATAGCGGAAATTGCCACCTAGAGCCGATGATAGCTAGAATGATTCGGGATCTGCCGGCTGATTTTATTTCGATATGTGTAGGAATCAATATTGTGGGTGGAAATACATTATCGGAAAGAACCTTTTCGCCTGCATTAATTGGATTTATCCAAACGATTCGTGATGTACACAAGAATGTGCCACTCGTGGTAATTTCTCCTATTTTTCACAGGGAGAGAGAAAAAAGCGAAAATGAAGTTGGGTTGTCACTGGAAAAAGTGAGAACTGAAATTGTTCAAGTCATTGATATGCTAAAGCGACATGGTGATCAAAACATCTATTATATAGATGGACTTGAAATGTTTGGCGAAGAGTATGAAAAATATTTGCCTGATGGGCTGCATCCAAATGGAGCAGGTGATAAAATCATCGCCGATCGTTTTCAACAGTTGATCGAAGCGCACATAGCAATCATCAGTAAGAAAGAAATACCTAGTTAACTTTAATCTAAAATGAGGTGGGAATATGTTTCATGCTGGCTACATGGAGAAGTTAAATACAATCATGGAATGGATAATGAGGTTCTTTGTCCTTCAATTAATATGGATATTATTCACTCTTGTGGGTCTGGTTATTGGAGGCATATTCCCAGCAACCTTTTCGATGTTTGCGATTTGCCGAAAATGGCTTAATAAACAAACGGAGTTCCCGATTTTTCGAACGTTCTGGGATCTGTACCGTAAAGGCTTTCTAAAGACCAACCTACTAGGATGGATTACCACGTTAACGGGCTGTAGTCTTTATTATTATTTCCAGCTGTTCAAAGGTGGAGAGGGAACGATCGATCTTGTATTACTCATTGTCGTGTGGATTGCAGGTATCCTTTATTTGATGACAGCCCTGCTTATGATTCCAGTCTATGTTCATTTTGACATCAAACTAATTAATGTTGTTAAGTATGCACTGATCATCGCTATTTCAAATCCATTTCATGTCCTTAGTATGGCGGCGCTTATCGCAGGCTTCAGCATGGTGATGGTTCTGATTCCAGCACTAATTCCGTTTTTTAGTTTCAGTGTACTGGCATTTGGAATAATGTGGATGGCGAAATCGGCCTTTACGAGACTGGAACAAAAGGTCGCAAAATTAGAGAAGATAAATAATAGTTTTGTATAAAAACTTGATCTAAAAAGGTGGATATCATGGCACAGTTAAGAATCGGTGTAATTGGTACAGGCTTAAGGAGTTCGATTGCGAAGTATTGGCATAACCCTGAGGGGAATTCAGTTGTTGTTGGCGCGGCCGATGTGTCTTTGAAAGCACTGGAAAAATTCAAAAACGAAATTGATAAAGATCTATTTGTAACGACCGATTATAAGGAGTTGCTTGAAAGAGAAGACATCGATGCCGTTGCGATTTTATCGCCTGATTATTTACATGAAGAACATGCAGTTGCTGCATTGCAGGCAGGAAAACATGTTTATTGTGAAAAGCCTTTAGCCATCACCCCTGAGGGCTGCGACAGAGTTATGGATGAAGCCCAAAAATCAGGCAAACATTTCATGATTGGTTTTAATATGCGTTACATGAGCATGTACCAAACCATGAAGGAAATTATTGATTCGGGTGTCATTGGCGATATCAAAGCCGTATGGGTCAGACACTTTGTCGGGCGCGGGGGCTATTATTATTACCATGATTGGCATGGTACGAGTGCAAATACCACTTCATTATTACTACAAAAAGCTTCTCATGATATTGATGTGATTCATTGGCTGACAGGCAGTTATGCAACAAAGGTCTCTGCGTTTGGAAGTCTCGATTATTATGGCGGGGACCAGCCGAATGACCTGCATTGTCCGGATTGCGAAATCAAAGATACTTGTCCTGATGTTAGTTTGCATACATTAACACAATGTGCCTTCAGGCAAGAGATTGATGTAGAAGATAACAGTATGCTGATTATGGAATTAGAAGGCGGTATTAAAGCTTCTTATATGCAATGTCATTTTACACCAGACTATTCCCGGAATTATACCTTTATTGGAACAAAAGGGCGTCTCGAGAATGATGATGTGAATGACAAGGTCTATGTAAAAACAAGAAAATCAGGTTCGTGGCATGAAATGAGTGATATCACTTATGAAATGAAGAAAATGGATGGTACCCACGGGGGTGCAGACCCACGCATCTGTCAGGACTTTGTGAATTTAGTCTTATATAATAAACAGCCGTTAACAACGCCTTTTGCCGGCCGTATGAGTGTAGCCGTTGGTTGTGCGGCAACGGAATCGATTCGCTCAGGCGGGAAAGTTGTCCAAATTGACCAAGGAAGACATAAACCAAGTCTTTCTAAGGAAGAAGATACGATCTATCAGCCGTAATCATTAAGGATATTTATCAGATAAATTTCCAGAAATGCAATAATACTAGATTAATTTTAACTATCCAAAAGGAGATACCAACATGAAAGCTTGGGATTTAGATCAATTTAAAGGTGTATTCGTTGCCATGTATTCCGCCTATGATGAGGCAGGCGAGGTTTGTGAGGAAAGAGTGAAAAAGCTTGCTCGTTCTTATGTTAATAGCGGAGTAACAGGTTTATATGTCGGAGGCAGCTCTGGCGAGGGAATCCTGCAAAATGCGGAAGAAAGAAAGAAAGTAGTAGAAGCTGTTACAGAAGAGGTTGGCAGAGAGCTAACAATTATCGTCCATGTTGGGGCAAACTCTACAAAAGAAAGCAAGGAACTTGCGATTCATGCAGAGAAATGCGGTGCCCATGCGATCTCAGCCGTTCCAGCAATCTATTACCGTTTGTCCGAGCAATCCGTTGAAAAGCATTGGCAGGAAATGATCGACAGCACCTCATTGCCATTTATTATTTACAATATCCCACAGACAACAGGATTCAATTTAACTCAGCCACTATTCCAGAGAATGGCTGCTCAAGAAAAAGTAATCGGAATTAAGATGTCTGGAGAAAGTGTTTTTGACTTACAACAATTCAAAGCAAATGCTGGAAAAGAGTTGCTCGTTTATAACGGACCAGATGAGCAATTCTTAGGCGGACGCATTATGGGCGCTGATGGCGGTATTGGCGGAACATACGGTGTTATGCCAGAACTATTCTGTTCATTGGAAAAATTATATCGCGCCAATGAAATTGAAAAGGCTCAGAAATTACAATTCGAAATCAATAGCGTGATTAAAAAGCTATTAAGCTATCCATCTTTATACGGTGCTTGTAAGTACATTTTATCACTAAGAAATATTGAAACAGGTTCTCCAAGACTTCCATTATTACCTGTAACTCAGCAAGACCATGCATCCCTAGCTGAATTAAATGATACTATCCAAGCATTAATCAATACCTATACAAATGAAGTAGAAAAAGTATAATAATAGCTTACTACTTCCTTATTAAAACTTGTCCTTCATAAGCTTTATGAAGGACAAAATACTTTTAATAATAAAACGATAAGGAGATCATCACATGAACACTCATCCTTTTTTTACGACTATACACAAAGATTTAATTGTTTCTTGCCAAGCACTTGAACATGAGCCGCTGCATGGATCTGAAATCATGGCGAAAATGGCTCAGGCAGCCAAGGAAGGCGGAGCCAAAGTCATTCGAAGCAATTCTGCCGTAGATGTCGCTGCGATTAAACGCCAAACAGGACTTCCAGTCATTGGACTAGTTAAGCGTGATTATCCAGACAGTGAGGTTTTTATTACAGCAACCCTTAAAGAGGTAAAGGAACTATTGGAAGTAGAGGCGGATGTCATTGCGCTTGATGCCACCTTTCGCAAGCGTCCAAATGGGGAAAACTTAAAGGATTTAGTCGACTATATTCATGAACATAGTCATGCGTTAGTAATGGCGGATATTGCAACCATCAGGGATGCCGAATATGCGCTAGAATGCGGTGTCGATATGGTCTCTACGACCCTTTCCGGCTATACGAATGATAGTCCAAAACAAGATGATCCAGATTTTGAACTAGTTGAAGAGCTCTCCCAACGATTACCGATCCCTGTCATTGCCGAAGGCCGCATCCAGACACCAGAGCAAGCACGCAGAATGCTGGAATTAGGTGCTTGGTCGATCGTGGTAGGAGGAGCAATTTCAAGGCCGCAATTAATCACAAAGGCTTTTGCGGAAGGAATTCGCTAAAAATGAAGCACTATCTGGCCTTTGATATCGGCGGGACACAAATTAAATATGGGATTGTGACCGAAAAAGGAGATATTGTTTCTCACTTTATGATGGATACAGAAGCCCATTTCGGCGGCCGGGCGATTATCGATAAAGTAATTGCAGCAGGTAAAAGCATTGTGGCAGAACATTCCCTGAGCGGAATTGCCATTAGCACAGCTGGACAAGTTAATTTCCATACGGGAACGATTGTAGCTGCTGGTGATACAATCCCCCATTATACGGGTGTCGAAATCAAAAAGCTTGTCAGTGAGGCCCTCGGACTGCCAGTCGAAGTTAGAAACGATGTAGATTGTGCAGCCCTTGGTGAGATGTGGCTTGGTGATCACGGCTCAAGCAATTTCATTGCGTTGACCGTGGGGACAGGCATCGGCGGAGCGATTGTGATTGATGGAAAAATGTATTCGGGGCATTCATTCAGTGCAGGGGAATGGGGCTATATGCTTGTTGACGGAGAACCCTTTGAAAAAAATGCCTCAGTTTCTGGATTAATTCAGTTTGCCAATCACTATAAAGAAAAACGTCAATGGTCCGGTAAAGAAATTTTTGATTTATATGACCAAGGCGATGTGGAGATTCAAATGGCGGTCAAACAGTTTTTCCGTTATTTAGCGATCGGCATCTCGAATCTTATTTATATTTTTAACCCGGAGAAGGTCATCATCGGCGGCGGCATTACGGCTCGGGGAGAGAAGTTTTTGCAGGAAGTAAAAGAGGAAGTCGAAAAATATTTGTTACCTTCCTTTAATAAAAATACAGAAATTGTTCTTGCTAATCTATCCAATCACGCCGGAATGATTGGGGCGGTTTACCACTTTTTGCAATACCAAGAAAAGTTGCCTGTGTAAGGAGGAAAAGGACCTATGTTAAAAGCAAAAGAAAAGTATGTTTATACACCACCTAGTAACGGATATCCAGAATGGAATAACAATCCTGAAATTTTTCAATTAAATCGTTTGCCTGCCCATGCAACAAGCATGCCGTTTTTGTCAGTAGAAGATGCAGTAACAGTAGATCGAATGGAGTCACCATTCTGCAAATTATTGAATGGTGAATGGAAGTTTTTATTTTCAGAGAACCCAGCTGGCAGAAATAAAGATTTTTATAAAGATGGTTTTGATGAAAGTGACATGAAACCGATTCAAGTACCTTCTCATTGGCAATTTCAAGGATATGACTATCCACAATATACGAATGTTCGGTACCCATGGGAAAACCAAGAAGAATTAAAACCTCCTTTTGCACCAACGAAATACAATCCTGTTGGTCAATACATTACGTATTTTGATATTCCAAAAGAGTGGCAGAACCAGCCTGTCTATCTTCATTTCGCAGGAGTGGAGTCCGCTTTTTACGTATGGGTAAATGGCGACCTTGTTGGTTATGGTGAAGATAGTTTTACTCCGAGTGAGTTTGATATTTCACCCTATTTAATAGAAGGAAAAAATAAGCTTGCTGTTGAGGTTTATCGCTGGAGTGATGCAAGCTGGTTAGAAGACCAGGATTTTTGGCGTTTAAGTGGAATATTCAGGGATGTATATTTATATTCCACACCTGTCCTCCACATTTCTGATTATTTTGTGCAAACGAATTTGGATGCTGACTATGTGGATGCCGAGCTTCTTGTAAACATGAAAGTATCTAATTATGCTGGTCTTTTTGATGAGCCAGTCTCCATTGAAGCGCATTTATTTGATCAAAATGGCCGCGAAGTATTTAGTGAACAGATTGCCGAAAATTATTTGCAAACTGAAGAAGAAAGCACTTTGTCTTTCGCCAAACAAATAGAGGCGCCTTCCTTATGGAGTGCAGAGAAGCCAACACTTTATACGCTTGTCATGACAGTTAAAAACTCCGATGGCAAGATTCTGGAGGCGCAAAGCTGTAAAGTTGGTTTCCGTAAAATTGAAATTAAAGACAGCCTCATGTTAGTGAATGGAAAAAGGGTTCTATTTAATGGAGTCAACCGCCATGAGTTTTCACATCTTCGAGGCCGTTCGATCACGAAAGAAGATATGGTTCAAGATGTACTGGCAATGAAAAGACATAATATTAATGCCGTAAGAACTTCCCACTATCCAAACCATCCTTATTGGTATGAATTATGTGATCAATACGGTTTATATGTAATCGATGAAGCCAACCTAGAAACGCACGGATCATGGACATACGGTCAAAAGGAAATGCTTGATACCGTTCCGGGAGATAGGGAAGAGTGGACGGCGAATGTAATCGATCGCTGCCATTCGATGCTGCATCGTGATAAAAATCATGCTTCAATCGTCATCTGGTCGCTTGGAAATGAATCGTTCGGGGGAACCAACTTTATTAAAATGAAGAATCATATTAAGAAAGAAGATCCAACACGCCTTGTTCACTATGAAGGGGTATTCCATTATCGGGCTTCAAGTGATGCTTCAGAAATCGAAAGTACGATGTACGAGCATCCTTCAAAGCTTGAAGAATATGCTTTGAATGCAGAAAAGAGTGAAGTTCCAGCCAAGCCTTATATTGTCTGTGAATATGCTCATGCGATGGGCAATTCTGTCGGGAATCTCTATCAATATACAGATTTATTCAATAAGTACCCGATTTTACAAGGCGGGTTTATCTGGGATTTTAAAGATCAATCCATTCAAACAACAACTGAATCAGGGGTAACCTATTTAGCCTATGGCGGTGATTTTGGTGAATCACCAAATGACGGTAACTTCTGTGGTAATGGTTTGTTATTTGCAGATGGGACGTTAACACCGAAGATTTATGAAGTGAAAAAATGCTATCAACCAATTGATGTCCGATTGGAGAATGATCGATTTACCGTCATTAACAAGAATTTATTTACCGATGTTAATGAATATGAAGCAAGATGGACCATGCTGAAAGATGGGGAAGAAATAACGAGTGACAGCATTAATGTTTCTTGTAAGCCATTATCATCTGTAACGATTGACCTTAAAGATGTGCTAGCAAACTATGTCATGGAAGGTAATGAATATATTATCACCATCAGCTTCCACACGCTGAAAGATTGTCTCTGGGCTGAAAAGGGTTATGAAATTGCGTTTGATCAATTTGTGCTAAACGATCGAATCTATGTTCAGCCAGCACCAAGTCTGAGCTTGAAGAACGTTGGGGAAACAACTGAGCAAGTGAAAGTGGAGGGAGAGCAATTCTCCATAACTGTAAGTAAAACATCTGGGTTCATTACTTCATTTATTAAACAAGGTGTAGAAGTTTTAGCAGGGCCGGTTGTACCAAATTTCTGGCGTGCGTTAACGGATAATGACCGTGGTAATAAATTGGAAGAACGTGCAGGAATCTGGGAACATGCTGGCAGGACGGCTGCTTTGCAACAAATGAAAGTAACGGAAGTAGATAAAACAGTTCAAATAGAAACGGTACTACAATTACAAACTTCTCCAGCATCACAATGTACGATTCAGTATGAAATCACAGGAGATGGAGAAATTCGTGTGGCATTTGAGCTTGTACCAGGTGAATCTTTATCTGAAATTCCTGAGATCGGGATGATTCTGCCTTTAGTCAAATCGTTCGAAGATATTTCTTGGTACGGAAAAGGTCCTCATGATAGCTATTGGGACCGTGAAAAAGGGGCGAAAATCGGCCGCTACGTATCAACAGTGGAAAATGAGTTCGTACCATATTTAAAACCGCAGGAACACGGCAATAAAATTGATGTTCGTTCGTTTAAAATTGACAATGGTGCGGGAGTTAAACTCCATGTGACGAGTGATTCCTTACTCGAAATCAATGCGAGTGCCTACTCTGTAACCGAATTGCAGGATGCAGGCCATACGTATCAATTGCCTGAAAGAAAAAAGACCTATTTACGTGTAAATCATAAGCAAATGGGTGTCGGCGGGGATGATTCTTGGCGTGCAAAAACGCATCCTGAATTCACATTATTTTCTGATCAAACTTATCAATATTCCTTTATTTTAAAATAATTTTTATATGAATCTTTACACTTATAGGCTTTGTTAAAGAAGGTTTTATAACTCTGTTGATTGGAGAAAAAGCTTTTTCGCTCCAATCAACAGCTGTGTCTAACAGGGTAACTGTTAAGAAAAAGTTGTATCAAAGCTTAACTTGTTGGGTTGACACAACAAGTTGCGGTGTTATAATTTATGTAAATTAGGTTGAGAGGGTGGAATAAGTTTGGTAGAACAGGAATTTTTAACAAGTAGTTTAAGTTCTTTAACAAAGGTTTTTGCTGATCAAGAACTGAAAGACGAACCTATTAACAAAGGTTCAGCACTTAAAAATGAATCGTACTCTTTCCAAATTGCCTATAAATCTAGAACATTATTAAAAAATATTCGAGTGCATGTAAATTCTAGTTTTAATGAGAAAATCACAGTCCGTTCCGTAGGGCTCGTCCCATCTGAATTGCCATGTTACCACGATCATGATGATCTCATCCTTAAATCCACACCAGGATTGTTTCCTGATCCCCTATATCCGATTGATGATATAGAGGGTTTAATAGCCTTTCCAGAACAGTGGCGTGCGATTTGGATTACTGTCGATCCTCAGGGAGACGTGAATCCAGGCAGACATTCTATTGAAGTAATCTTTGAAAAGGAAAACGGGGAATGCCTTGGCAAGGAGTTTTTCGAATTAGAGGTTATTGGTGCCGAACTTCCCCAACAGAAATTAATACATACAGAATGGTTCCATACGGATTGTCTAGCTACTCTTTATAATGTAGAGGTTTTTAGTGGAGAGCATTGGAGAAGAATTGAGCAATTTGTTCAAACTGCGGCAAAGCATGGTATGAATATGATTCTCACACCAATCTTTACACCCCCTTTAGATACTGAGGTCGGGGGAGAGCGGCCGACTGTGCAGCTTGTTGATGTAGAAAAGTCAGGTGAAAGATTCTCTTTCCAATTTGAAAAGCTAAAAAGATGGGTTGATTTATGTAAAAAACAAGGGATAAAGTATTTTGAGTTTTCCCATCTCTTTACCCAGTGGGGAGCAAAGCATGCGCCGAAAATCGTTGGTTATGAAAATGGAAAATTGAAACAATTATTTGGCTGGGAAACAGATGCAGCGAGTCTTGAATATCGAGATTTTCTTCAGCAATTTCTTCCTAGATTGCTAGAATTTATTAACCAGAATAATTTAAAAGACCAATGCTTTTTCCATGTTTCAGATGAGCCGCATCTAAACCAAGTTGAATCTTATAAAAATGCTAGTTTAATCCTGCAAGAATTCTTAAAGGACTTTCCAGTTATTGACGCACTTTCAGACTATACCTTCTATGAAAAAGGCATTGTCAAAAATCCGATTCCCTCCAATGATCATATCAATGCCTTTTTGGAGAATGGTGTAGAAAATCTATGGACCTATTATTGCTGTGCCCAATATAAAAAGGTTGCAAACCGATTTTTCTCAATGCCATCGTTCCGTAATCGGGTACTAGGTATCCAGCTATATAAATATAAAATCGCTGGCTTTCTTCATTGGGGATATAATTTTTGGTATGCACAATATTCAAAAAAGGCGATCGATCCATTTAAAAATACTGATGCCAATTATGCATTCCCTTCCGGAGATGCTTTTCTCGTTTACCCCGGTGAAGATGGTCCAATCGAATCGATAAGACTCGAGGTATTAAATGAAGCACTGCAAGATTTGAGAGCGCTGCAATTGTTGGAAAGCGTTGTTGGCAGAGAGGAAGTTTTAGCTCTTTTGCAAGAAGGGCTGGATTATGAAATAACCTTTGATCAATATCCACACAATCAAGAGTGGTACCTTCAAAAAAGGGAACAGATTAATGAAAAAATTAAGAGAGAAGGTGTAGTATGTCAGCATTAACCTATAATCAAAACTCATTTTTATTGGATGGCAAAGAAATTCGCTTATTGAGCGGGGCGATGCATTATTTCCGTACCGTGCCGGAATACTGGGAGGATCGTTTAATAAAGTTAAAAGAATGTGGCTTTAATACGGTCGAAACCTATGTTGCATGGAATTTACATGAACCTGAGGAAGGTCAATTTGTATTTGAAGGCATCGCAGACATTGAATCTTTCATCAAAACCGCAGAAAAAGTTGGTCTTCATGTCATTGTCCGGCCCGGCCCTTATATTTGTGCTGAGTGGGAGTTCGGCGGCTTTCCTTATTGGCTTATGACCGTACCGAATATCAAATTGCGCTGCTACAATCAACCGTATTTAGAAAAAGTAGATGCCTTTTTCGATGTATTATTTGAACGATTGCAGCCATTGCTGCGTTCCAATGGCGGTCCGATTATTGCCATTCAGGTTGAGAATGAGTACGGCAGTTATGGAGACGACCAAAAGTATTTGCAATATATGCGGGACAGTATCCAAAAACGGATTGGTCAGGAGCTGCTATTTACTTCAGATGGTCCGGCACCAAGTATGCTGAATGGCGGGATGATTGAAGATGTATTTGAAACCGTCAATTTTGGTTCACGAGCAGAGAGCGCATTTGAGCAATTAAAGCAATTTCAGCCAAACGCTCCGCTGATGTGTATGGAGTTTTGGCATGGATGGTTCGATCACTGGGGCGAGGAGCATCATACTCGTTCCTTTGAAAGTGTCATCGAGACATTGGAGAGTATTTTAGAGCAAAATGGTTCTGTCAATTTTTATATGGCCCACGGCGGGACCAACTTTGGTTTCTATAATGGAGCCAACCATAATGAGGAAGTTTATCAGCCGACGATTACAAGCTATGACTATGATGGCTTGTTGACAGAATCGGGGGATGTGACGGAAAAATTCTTTGCTGTGCGAAAGACGTTTGAAAAATACGTTGATCTGCCTGAAATGAAATTACCCCCTGTAACACCAAAAAAACAGTATGGTGAGGTCATTGTTGGGGAGCGCGTTGCTTTGCTAGATTCATTAAATCAAATTTCAAGTCCACAGCATAGCCAAACACCTTTAACAATGGAGGAATATGGGCAGGGGTATGGATTCATTGTCTATGAAACGGTGATTAAAGGTGCTTACGGGAAGCAGACGATCACAGTTCAGGATATCCATGACCGCGGACAGATTTATGTGAACGGTGAATATGCTGGCTTAGTCGAGCGCATCGGCGGCCGCTCAAGTATTGAGGTTGATATTACCGAGGCAGAAACAAAGCTGCAGATTATTGTTGAAAATATGGGACGAGTTAATTATGGTCCGTTCCTTAATGATTTTAAAGGGATTACCCAAGGTGTAAGAGCAGGCAATCAATTTTTATTTGATTGGACTGTGTATCCTTTACCGTTAAACGATTTGAGTCCGCTAGTGTTCACCAGAGATGAGGCAAAAGAAAATCATCCTTATCTTCACCGAGGTACCTTGAATATTGATGAAGCGGCAGATACGTTCATCGATATGTCCGGGTGGACAAAAGGAGTTGTCTTTGTGAATGGGCATAATCTTGGCCGCTACTGGGAAATCGGTCCGCAGCAAACACTCTACGTTCCGGCCCCATTTTTGCATAAGGGAGAAAACGAAATTGTCATATTGGAATTACATGACCATAAGGGAATTGTAAGTTTTGTAGACCAGCCTGTATTAGGATAATATCTTTACACTACAAAGAGAAATCATGACCAAAAAGGAGCAATCATCATGATCGTTGATCATATTCGTAATGTCAATTTTTACAAAGGGCTCAATGAGAAATTCGATAAAGCCTTTGATTATATTAAAAACACGAACTTTGAACAGTTGGAGCCAGGCTTCTATGAAATGGATGGCGAAGAACTTTTCTTCAATCTAGTAGAATATGAAACCAAAAGTGTAGAGGAACGTGTATGGGAAACGCACAAAAAATATATCGATATCCAAGTCATCGTAGAGGGAAATGAATGCATCGGGTATGAGCAGCTGGATAGATTGAACATCAAAGAGGATTACAATGAGCAGGATGATATTTCTTTTTGGGAAGGACCCCTGCAATCTAAGGTAAAACTTGAAAAAGGCGATTTTATCATCTGCTACCCGCACGATGCTCATATGGCTGGAATGATGGTTAATGGTTCCGAAAAGGTGAGAAAAGCTGTTTTTAAAGTCAAAATATAGAGTAATTGAAAACAACGCAGCCCTGACATCAACGTCAGGGCTTTCTATTTTTCTCGGAATAATGAATGCTCATTGGCTGTTTGACGACAGAACATCGGAATATTTAGAAACTAGAGAAATGAAAATCAAAGGAAACATTTTTACAGGATTAAATAATCCAGATTACTTATTCGGCTTTCTCTAAATTCTCCTGGAGAAAAACCTGTTATTTTTCGAAAGACTTTATTGAAATAGTTGGCATTCTCATATCCTGTTTTAGCGGCGATATCTTTTATCGACAAATCGGTATGGCGAAGCATTTCTGATGCCTTCTTTATTCGGACTTTTGTTAAGTATCTGGCCGGCGTCGTATTTGTGTACTTACCAAATTGTTTAATAAAATAATAGCTTGATAGCCCAGCTATTGCCGCCATTTTTTCAACGGAAATGTATTCCCCATATTGTTGTTGAAGATAAGTAATTACCCGCAACATGGGTTCAGGCATTTCTTGATTGGCAGTATTCAGGTTTTTTGTAAAACGATAGCATTCCATGATAAATTCGTAGGCTCTAGCCGAAGAAAGATAAGCATCAATTATTTTATGTTCTCTTGTTTCTTGGAGGAGGCTGTACAATAGTTGAATCAGATTTGCTTCTAGAGGAATATTTACAGTCTTCCCGGCATGAACATGAATAAAATCCCAGCATGAAGCTGCGGCACTTCCGGTTAATGTAATATAAATAAATTCCCAGCTTGTACTGCTCTCGGGAAGAAAGTAA
The DNA here is from genome assembly GCF_057221695.1 of Neobacillus sp. plas4. NCBI lineage: Bacteria > Bacillati > Bacillota > Bacilli > Caryophanales > Bacillaceae > Neobacillus > Neobacillus sp. plas4. The sequence continues at coordinate 5,315,104 of NZ_CM170152.1, read as the reverse complement.
CAATGCTGACTTGGCAGCTGGACAAAAAATGCATCGCCGCGATGTAATGAGTACCGCTTATCCTCGAATGTAATGGCACCTTGACCGGAAAGGGTATATTGAAAAACATATTTTTCTACCCCTTGAATATCCTTTCTCATCATCCCATCCCAGTAATAATCAATGGAAGTTTGAAGCTCCCATCCAATTGATGAAATATTTGCTACATTATTTTGGGGCATATCCTGAAAACGAAACCCGTAATTACCATACTTTTGACTAGACAATATTTTACCCTCCATTCGCAAGTTATTACCATTGTAGAAATAATGTAAGCGCAATAATATGAGTATAGCAGTTTTAAATTATTTTAAATGGTCGAATTGTACAACAACATTTATGACAATTTTTTTTCAGGGGGTTAAAAATCATGTCAAAAATCACGTTTATAGGCGCAGGAAGTACGGTTTTTGCTAAAAATGTCCTTGGGGACTGCTTGATGGTACCAGCCCTTAAGGGGTTTGAGTTCGCATTATTTGATATTGACGAGAAACGCTTAAAAGAATCGGAGGCTATGCTTCTGAATTTGAGAAATCGTTATAACAAAAGCATTCGGATAAAGGCCTATATGGATAGAAAGGACGCGTTACGAGGAGCTAAATATGTGATAAATGCCATTCAAGTTGGCGGCTATAAACCGAGTACAGTCATTGATTTTGAAATACCGAAAAAATATGGTCTTCGGCAGACAATTGCAGACAGTGTTGGAATTGGCGGGATCTTTCGTTCATTACGCACCATTCCTGTTTTGTTTGACTTTGCAAAGGATATCGAGGAAGTTTGCCCGGATGCTTGGTTCTTAAATTATACAAATCCGATGGCCTCTTTAACAGGTGCAATGCTTCGCTATACAAACGTGAAAACGGTCGGATTATGCCATAGTGTCCAAACCTGCACAAGGGATCTATTCAAATCATTGGGGATGGAGCATGAAGGCATTACCGAGAAAATAGCCGGAATTAACCATATGGCCTGGCTGCTTGAAGTAAAGAAAGATGGAAAAGATTTATATCCTGAAATTAAACGACGTGCTAAACAGAAGCAAATGTCAAAGCACACCGATATGGTGCGGTTTGAGTTACTGGATAAATTCGGATTTTATGTGACTGAATCTTCAGAACATAATGCGGAATATCATCCATATTTCATTAAAAGCCAATACCCGGATTTAATTGAAAAATTCAATATTCCGCTTGATGAATATCCAAGACGCTGTGAAAATCAAATTCGGAGCTGGGAAGGAATGCGTGAAGAATTAACAAGGAATTCAAATCTGTCTCATGACCGTTCGAATGAATATGGTTCAAGAATCATTGAATCCATGGAAACCAATATTCCATTTAAGTTCGGCGGCAATGTCTTAAATACAGGTGGCTTAATAAGTAATCTGTCTCGGAAGGCAGTAGTAGAAGTACCATGTGTTTCAGATCGCAGCGGAATAACACCGTGCTATATGGGGGAACTTCCTGAACAGCTTGCTGCACTAAACCGAACCAATATTAATACCCAGCTATTGACCATCGAAGCTGCGGTCACCAGAAAAAAAGAGCATGTTTACCAGGCGGCCATGCTGGATCCACATACAGCAGCGGAATTATCGTTAGACGATATCATTTCATTGTGTGATGACTTAATAGAAGCACATGGAGAATGGCTGCCAGTGTTTAAATAAGGCTAAAGAGCTGTGAAAAATCAAAGGCTTAAGTTTGGTACCTTAAGCCTGTTTGTAGTAGTAAGATCCTAAAAATTACATACTCAAGCAAAAATGACATATCATCATTTATAGGCTTACTGAGTAATGATGTCGCAAGACAAATCCAATAAATTTTACATATTTACCCCGAAGTCCTTTTCACAGTAAGCTAAAAGAAATTTTAATTCTAAAGGAGGAAGTAATGTTAACTTTTAAAAAATTAAAGTCGTTTTATCTTCCTTATAAGACGGATTTCATTTGGTCGATGCTTTTTCTGGTGGTAATGGCCGGAATTACGGTTGTGTATCCAATGATTTTGCAGCTGACGATTGATGAAGTGGTTCTTGGGGGGAAATATTATTTAGTGCCATGGATTGCTTTAGGATTTATTACAATTATGGCAATAAAAGGACTGTCTGCTTTTATTCAACATTATCTGGCGGATATGTTCGGGATTAAGTCTGTTTTCCATCTTCGCAATACCTTATATGAAAAACTGCAGCGGCTTCCGTTCAGCTATTATGATAATGCGAAGACAGGGGATCTGATGTCCCGCTTAACCGCAGATGTAGAAGGGTTCCGCTTTTTTGTGTCGTTCGGTTTTAGTGAGGTTCTCCGCTTTGTTATTGTTGTTACTGCTAGTTTAATTGTGATGTTTAATTATTCCGTTACTCTCACATTTGTCACGATTGCGGCACTGCCATTCATCAGCATTGCTGTCTATAAATTTGATAAAGCTGTTCACCCTGCTTTCCGTGGAATTCGCGAATCGTTTGGGCGGTTAAACACTAAAGTACAAGAAAATATTAGCGGAATACATACCGTTAAAGCCCTATCAAAAGAAGCAGTGGAGATTGAACGGTTTACAAAGACAAATGAAGATTATCGGACGAAACAGCTGAATACAGCAGCGGTTTGGTCGAAATACTTTCCGTTAATGGAGCTGATTGGAAATATTTCAGTGGTTGTTTTAATAGGATATGGCGGCTATTTAGTCATCAATGGCGCTTTAAAACCAGGTGAGCTTGTCGCTTTTTACAGTCTAATTTGGTATATTTTGTGGCCGATCATGCACCTTGGTTTCACGATTAATATGTTCTCTCAGGCGAAAGCTTCTGGCGAGCGGCTGCTGGAAATTTTGGAAGCCGATGAAACCATTTATGATCGAAAGGATGTCAGGAATATCGAAAAGATCGAAGGAAGTGTAGTCTTCGACCATGTGACGTTCCGTTATCAAAGTGAAGGAAAGGCGGCACTCCAGGATATAAGTTTTGAAGCACATCCGGGTAAAACGATTGGTTTGATTGGTGCAACCGGTTCAGGGAAAACCAGCATCATCCAGCTTTTATCCCGCTTGTATGAACCAACGGAAGGTATGATTCTCATCGATGGTCGGCCGCTTAAGGAATATCGCTTGAAAACGCTCCGTTCTGAGATTGGGGTTGTCTTACAGGAAACCTTCCTTTTTTCATCGACCATCCAAGCGAATATTGCTTATGGCAGACCAGCTGCAACGATGGAAGAGATTATCGCTGCTGCTAAATGTGCCGATGCACATGATTTCATTATGGAGCTGCCGGATGGATATAACACCATGCTAGGTGAGCGGGGAATGGGGCTTTCTGGGGGACAAAAACAGCGGATTGCCATTGCCCGTGCAATCTGTACCAATCCTGCGATTCTCATTTTAGATGATTCGACAAGCGCGGTGGATATGGAAACAGAATTTCAAATCCAACAGGCTTTAAGGGAAGTGATGAAGGGGAGAACAACCTTTATTATTGCGCACCGAATCTCGTCGTTAAAACATGCCGATGAAATTTTAGTGCTGGAAAACGGGAAAATTATCGAGCGTGGAACGCATGAACAGTTGGTAAACAATCACGGCCCGTACGAAAGTATATATCACATTCAATATCAGGATCAATCAGCAATCATGGAAAAAGCAAGGTAGGTGGAAAAATGGAAGAAAAGCATAAGAAAAAATTAATATTAGAACGGTTTCACTACTCAAATGAGCAAGTAATCGATAAAGCATTTAACTGGCAGCAGATAAGTCGGTTATTGCAGTATGTAAAACCGTATGCAAAATCGTATCTGCCGCTATCATTTCTAGCTGTTATCCTGTCAACGGCCATCCGGTTAATCATTCCGATTTTGATCGGTGTCTATACACTTGACCGGGCGATTATTGAAAAAGATACCGGATTGCTATTGAACCTAGTTTTCATCATTTCAGGTTTGTATTTGCTATCATATTTGGTTAATGCCTTAAGGATTCGCTGGATGAATAAGCTTGGGCAAAATGTGATTTATGATTTACGCAAGCATTTATTTACCCATGTTCAGTCATTGTCGCATCGGTTCTTTGACCAGCGATCGGCCGGATCGATTCTTGTCCGGATTATGAATGACATTAACTCGCTTCAGGAGCTGTTTACGAATGGTGTTATTAATCTATTAACTGATTTTCTTCTGCTCTTGGCGGTCATTTTTATCTTATTCTCTTTGAATGCTAAACTTACGATTGCGATTATGGTTATTTTACCAATCATGTTTTTTATATCAACAAGTTTGCGAAAAAACATCCGCTTATCGTGGCAGATGGTTCGGTTGAAGCAGTCTAAGATTAATTCCCATTTAAATGAAAGCATTCAAGGAATACGCGTCACTCAGGTATTTACCCAAGAGGATGAAAATATCCAATTTTTTAAGGGACTCAACCAAGAAAATTTTGAGACATGGAAGCAAGCAGTAAAGAAAAATGCGATGTTTGGTCCGTTTGTGGAAATGACGAATGCCATCGGAACGGCGATTCTGATTTGGTATGGTGCTTTTCTTGTGATGAACGGCGAAAGTACCATTGGGGAATTTGTTTCGTTTGCATTTTATTTAGGGATGTTCTGGGAGCCGATTTCTCGTCTTGGTCAATTATATAACCAGCTTTTGATTGGAATGGCGTCTTCCGAGCGGATTTTTGAGTATTTGGATGAAAGGCCGCTTGTGGCAGAAGCTCCAAATGCAGTCGTGCTTCCTTCAATGAAGGGCAGGATTGAGTTTGAGGATGTAAAGTTTTCCTATGACGAAAAAAGAACGGCATTAAATGGCATTTCTTTTTCGATCCAGGCAGGTGAGACTGCGGCGCTTGTCGGGCATACTGGGTCAGGGAAGACAACAATCGCTAATTTGATCAGCCGATTTTATGATGTAACAGGAGGCGAAATTAAAATTGATGGCCATTCAATTCAGGATATATCGGTTGCCAGTTTGCGTTCGCAAATTAGTGTCGTCCTCCAGGATACGTTTATTTTTTCAGGTACGATCATGGAAAACATCCGCTTTGGCAACCCAAGTTCGAGCGATGAGGAAGTAGTGGCAGCCGCAAAAGCTGTCGGTGCTGATTCTTTTATTACGAAACTTTCAACTGGGTACCATACCGAAGTGGAAGAGCGGGGCAATGTTTTGTCTGTAGGTGAACGCCAGCTTCTTTCCTTCGCAAGGACTCTGCTCGCGGATCCAAAAATCCTCATTCTTGATGAGGCAACAGCAAGTATTGATACGGAGACTGAAGTAAAGATTCAAAGAGCATTAAAAACAATTTTAAAAGGAAGAACGGCGATCATCATTGCTCATAGGCTTTCGACCATTCGAGAAGCAGATAAGATTATTGTCATGGAACATGGTAACATCCTGGAACAAGGTAATCATGAGATGCTGCTGGCCAAACAAGGAGTTTACTACGAATTGGTAAAAGCACAATACAAAATGCTTGGTGTGGGTTAATCATTCAAATCAACAGGACAATACGGGAGATGACGAGTGATTTCTCCTCGTTTATTTCCGGATTAAAGCGTGTAAAGAATAGACTGAGCCTTACAAGGCTTATATAAAAGCGGGGAGCCCCATTCAATAGGGTTCCCCGCTTTTTGTTCCTAAAATTGTCATTCACAAAAGGAATCCTTAAATGACAATTTTATAAAGAGTATGAAAGCGTTAGCAAATAAAACACATAAAGGATAACCTACATATCGACGTTTGTTTTTCAGACATCCTATAATCAAATCGACAGTATTTAACAGAATATTTACAATTCGTTGCGAACTAAATTTATTTTCAAGTTACCTCAACATATAGAGGAAAGCAATCATTAATAGATTAGGAGGCTTTTAATGAATATTCTAATTGTCGAAAAAGATGAATTAACTAGAGATCTTTTGAAAAATGGCTTCTTAAACGAGGGTTGGGGAGTTTTGACATCCAGTGATGGATTAGAAGCTTTGCAGAAAATTCATAAGCTCAAAGTAGATTTAATCATGTTAGACCCAAAGACTTCAACAATACCAAGTGATGCAGTCTGTAAAGAAATAAGAAAAATAACCAATGTACCGATCTTGATTATGTCTTCAAGGTCGAGAGAAGAAGATATCATCCATGCGCTGAATATCGGGGCGGATGATTATATTATTAAGCCAATTCGTATTAATGAGGTATTGGCACGCATTAAAGCATTGATAAGAAGAATTGAAAGGTTTACAAAGATAAGTCAAAAGGTGATTTGCTTTAATCAAAAAAGCCTCATGATCAATTTTGAAACACAAGAAGTACATGTTGAAGGGAAATCTGTCCAATTAACTTCTACTGAATTTAAAATCCTGCATGCGTTTGCGCAAAAACCTGGAAAAGTGTTTAGCCGGCAGGATTTGTCCTATATTGTCCAAGGTTATCGTTTTATTGGTGATGGGCGGACAATGGATGCACATATTAAAAATTTGAGAAAAAAACTAGAGAAGAACCCGCGCAGTCCTAAATATATCGTCACGAAAACAGGAGCGGGGTATAAGTTCAACTGCCTTGTTGATCAGACTCCAATTATCGAAAATTCCGGACTTTTAGCTGAAATCTCTTAATTCGTTATTTATGAGCTGCACGATCAATTAGAAATAGTAGTTGGAGGGTTTTCATGTTACTTGTTGACGCATTCAAGAAAGTTCATCATCATATTGCTCTCATTTTCATTCCCATCATGTATGATTTGCTCTCTTTTGTAATAGGATGGTCGATTGTCGGTATGGATGGTAAAGAGAGAACTTCCATTCGGTTAATTTTAGAGATGGGACTTCCTTCTGTCAGTCATGTATCGAATATTCCGCTGTTTGCGAATAATATCGACCTGTTAAATAGTCCGAAGCTTCCATCCTATACCTGGCTGATTGTTATTATGATGATCGTCATAGGGGCCTTTCTTCAAGGGGGATATATTCGTTACTTGTATTCCATCGTCAGTGGAAAGACCTTTAACTTTTCACAATTTTTACAATTTGGAAAGAATAATTGGCTGCAATTTATTTTTCTAGGAATCATTATACTCTTGGGCAAAATTAGTGTTACTGGTTTTTTGGTCCTAATGTTTAATATGATCGGGGTTTTTGCAGCGCTCGTTTTTTTTATTTGCATGCGGATTTTGTTCATTTATTTGGAATTCACAATTGTAGTAGACCGGGTAAGTATTGCAGCAGCATTGAAATTAACCAGAGGATATCTTAAAAACTCTCTGTTACTTTCTTTTACTCTCATTTTTATTATGTATACAACATCCAGTTTGATTAGTTTCCTTATTCATTGGTTCTGGGGTCCATTGATGATGGTAGGGTCAGTATTTATTTATGGATATGTAATGAGTGTGATTCAAACTTTATTTATGACCATTTTGTGCAGAACTAAGAATAAGATGACTAATGTTGTTAAGGCGGCTTAGGAAAATATGAGCGAAAGGGCCCATTTTTCTTCAGGTTTGGATATAGAGTGAATTTTCACACTAAATTCACAAGTTATAGAGTAGTATTTTGGTATGCGCTTACACATGGCAGCAAATAAGGCAAGGATTACTAGTAAATTGCCACAAAAATGATATTTGAATTGTGAGGTGGTATAGATTTATTGCCGCTAGTGTTTATTTAGTACCTATTTTTAAAAAGTTTCTTATTATTCTAAGGGGGTAATCCTAATCATGAAAAAGATGAAGAAATCTTTGTTTTTATTTCTTACGTTATTGTTAACTCTATCCATCATTGCTGCTTGCAGCAACTCATCAGCACCAACGAACACTGATGATAAAAAAAGTTCTAAAGAAGAGGAAAAGGAACCAGAAAAAATTACATTAAGATGGGCGTATCAATGGGGTGAAGAGAAATTCCAGGATAGTATCGGCAAATATATTGAAAAAAAATTCCCTCACATCACAATCGAGGTACAGGAAGCTGGAACAGACCATGCTGAAACCCTTGAACAGCTGGTAGCAGCAGGAAAGAGTCCAGATATCGTAACGATGGGTCTCATGACACATACGCCATTTTTGGAAGAGATTGGCCTGGCTTACAATATGGATGAGCTAATGGAAAAAGAAGGCTTTGATTTAAAACGTTTTGACCCTTCAATCATTCAATTTGCACGCAACCAAGATCCAAATCAAGAAGGTGGATTATATACAATTCCAACTGGGCGTGCTACTTTTTCGTTGCACTATAACAAAGATGTTTTCGATATTCTTGGTGTAGATTATCCAACTGATGATATGACTTGGGAAGAAGTAACGGAACTTGCCAAAGAATTAACACGTGAAATGAATGGTGTTCAGTACCGTGGCTTGGATCTTGACGTTCCTTATGATGCCTATACTCAATTTAGTCAAAGTTCAGTTGATCCAGAAACAAACGCAGTATTAATAACAGAATCAGAAGCATATAGAAGATACTTGGAAATGGTGAAAGCAGTTACTTCCATTCCAGGAAATTACCCTGCAGAAGAGCCTGGTAAGCTTCTTCATAACTGGGGAGCGGCATTCGGTGAAGGTAACGTTGCTATGGCACCTGCTAAGACTCACCATGGTTGGTTAGGGACAGATAATATTGATATTGTGTCTTTCCCTGTTTGGAAAGGTTTGGAAGGAATTGCTCCTTCGCCAAATGGAAACGGACATGCAATTACTGCACCAAGTGAGCATAAGGAAGCAGCATTAGAGGTTATCGAATATTTATTCTCTGACGAAGTACAAATGGAAATGTCAAAAAATGGTGGAGCTTCACCATTAGTAAATCCAGATGTTCATGCTGTATTTGCTGAGAATAAACCAGAGTTCCATGAGAAAAATCTTGAATCACTATTTATTCATCAATATGCAACAGGGCCAGAAAAGAGTGCGAAATACGGTGATGGTGTTTTATGGACAGCCCCTATCGAATATGTTAACTCTGGAAAAGATATCAATGAGTTTTTACGTATTCTTCAAGAAAAAGCTGAAGAAAACGTTCGAACAGCAATGGAGTCAGAGTAAGTTACTTCTTAATTAAGAAGCTGGATACAAAAGAATAGAAATGAATGGAGGCTCTGCAAGGATATCATTGCAGAGTTTCCTTTTAAATATTTTGGAGATTTATCCATGTCTTCAAATGCAGCCTCAGGTTGTCGCCTTTCTCTAAATTTCACACTATATTCACACTAAGATAGATAAAATTACAAATATCAAATATTAGAAAACTTTGTCTTAGGAGGTAACTTCATTGGCTAGAATTTTGTTGAATAATGTTACGAAACGGTACGGTAAATTCAAAGAACTTGCAGTTGATAATTTTAATATGGAAATTGAAGATGAAGAGTTTTTAGTATTTTTAGGGCCTTCTGGGTGCGGAAAGTCTACCACTCTTCGAATGGTTGCAGGACTTGAAGATATTTCTGAAGGCGAGATTTATATAGGGGATACCTTGGTGAATGATTACCCGCCTAAGGACCGAGATATCTCGATGGTATTCCAAAACTATGCATTATATCCCAATTTGACAGTCTATGAAAATATCGCTTTTGGGCTCCGGATTAGAAAGATGCCTAAACATGAAATTGAAGCTGCGGTGAAACGAGCAGCAGACGTCCTGGAAATCGGAAACTTTCTCAATCGTAAACCACGAGAACTAAGCGGCGGTCAAAGACAGCGGGTTGCTTTAGGAAGGGCAATTGTTCGAGCACCACAGGCATTTTTAATGGATGAGCCTTTGTCGAACTTGGATGCTAAACTGCGTGTTCAGATGAGAGCTGAGATTATTAGGCTGCATCGGACGATGGGTGTTACAACTATCTATGTTACCCATGATCAAATTGAAGCCATGACAATGGGAGATCGAATTGTCGTCATGAATAAAGGCGTTATTCAGCAAGTAGATTCGCCTCAGCAAATTTACAACAAGCCACAAAATATATTTGTAGCAAAATTTATTGGTAATCAGCCTATGAATTTTTTTGAAGGTACATTAGAGGAAATAAACGGAAATTTAACGTTTTCTACAAAAACCTTCAGTATAAGGTTAACCGATCGCCAAGCGAAAATGTTCAATGAACAAAGAGGCCTTAGTTACACCATTATTATGGGAATTAGACCAGAATATTTCAGTTTTGAAAAGGAAATGTTCGATACATACCCTCATTCAACACTGAAAGGTGTTTTACACTTCAATGAATTTATTGGCTCCGATCATTACTACCATCTTACAACACGAGGAAAAGAGTCATTTACGGTCCGTGCCCATCCTAGATACCCTTTTAGGGAAGGCGAAGAGATGACGGTGGCCATCGATATGGATAAGGTGTTGTTTTTTAACAGTAAAACAGAAAAATTGTTGCCGATTTGAATGGAGGGAGAAGATGGCACATCAAATTCGGAAGTCACGTAGTAATAGATTACTATGTATTGGATTAATCATCGTTTTCATCATCAGTACGATGTTGCCTTTATCGAATAAACCAACCCAGACAGTATATGCAGATGAGAATAAGAATACAAAAGAAACTACAAGTGCCGGCACATTTGAAAGGAAACTGGAGCCCTATTACTATCAAATGGAACAAAAGTGGGAAAGTGAAGGGCTGAAACAAGGAAACGACATTGTGAAAATAGAAGCAGGCAGCTTTTCAAACAAGTCCACTGACGCTGGTGCTGCTTTAGAATCTTATGGCGGAGAAGACAATGTATTACTTTGGTCAAAACCAACGGGCTGGGTGGAATATCTTGTCGATGTTAAGAATGAAGGATTATATGAAATTGCTTTGGAATATACCCCCTTATTACAAGAGGATGGAGGTACCAGACAATCAGTAATCTTTAATGTCCAGCTTAATGGCTCTTATCCATTTAGGGAATCCCGCTCCATTGAGCTTAAAAGGGAATTCCGCGACGAAAAGCCTCAGTATGATGACAATGGGAACCAGATTCGGTCACTTGTGAAAGAAGTAACGGGATGGAAGACAGAAGCACTTCGCGATTCAGGCGGTGTAAATGTTGAACCGTTATTGTTTCATTTTAAAAAAGGGGAAAATCGTATTCGTTTTCAAGTACTAAGGGAATCGATTGCGTTGAAATCAGTTGAGATTAAATCGCCAGAATCATACAAGACTTATCAGGAAGTTAAGGAAAACTATCCTTCAAATATCTCGAAATCTGGGAAGTTCATTACCATTGAAGCTGAAAAGTTCAGCAAGAAGAATTCCACCTCTATTCAAGTTCAATATGATCGTGACCCCTTAACCACACCGGAATCACTTAAAAAGATCAAGTTTAATACACTAGGTGGTTCGAACTGGTACCAAGGCGGCCAGGCAGTTACTTGGGAATTTGAGGTTCTTGAAAGTGGAATCTACAATATTGGATTCCGTGGACTTCAAAATTTCAGGAAAAATTTATCTACCTTCAGAACGGTTTATATTGATGGACAAATACCTTTTGAACAAATGAAGCATTTTCAAATTTCATATGCCACAGGATGGCAAGAGATAATTCTTAAAGAAAAAAACGGAAGTCCTTATTCATTTTATTTAGATAAAGGTAAGCATACGATTTCACTTGAAGCAACCTATGAACCGTTTGTGCCGCTTATTGTCCAACTGGATGAATTAGCTAATGAAATCAGAGCGATATCGCAAGAACTTCGGCTAGCTTCAGGTAACCAAGAAGATCAGTTTAGAGTTTGGAATGTAGAAGATGAGCTTCCAGGAATGCTTGATCAATTAAAAGCAATGAAGAAACAGTTTGAAAACATAGCAAAACAAATGTTAGAGATAAATGGTGAGCAAAGCAATGTTTCCCAAGCATTGGAATCGATCATTCAAGATATCTCTTTCTTGCTGGAGGAACCCGGTGAAATTCCAAATAGCCAAGTAAGAATTGGGGCATTGCAAGATAAGCTGGAAACGCAGAGGCAGGAATTAATGAACAGTCCACTGCAGGTAGACAAGTTTTTTATCGCTCCAGACAAGACAGAATTTCCTCCTATGACGGCCAATTGGTTCGAGAAAATACATGGGACCTTTAATTCTTTAATCTATTCTTTTTCCGATCAAAATCAATTACAGCAGCAATCAGACAAAGAATTGAATGTTTGGATGATGTGGGGAAGAGATTATGCAGAAGAACTTCAACAGCTGGCCAACCAGCAATTTACACCTAAATACGGTATTAAGGTAAACGTGAACTTAATTCAAGATACCAATTTATTAATATTGGCAAAAGCAGCCGGAATCATGCCGGATGTTGCCCTGGGTGTTCCAAGCGGGATGCCATTTGAAATGGCTGTTCGTGGTGCGGCAAAAGATATTGCGACAATGCCGGATGCAGAGGAAATGTTGAAACAATATGCACCAGGTACCATGCTTCCTTACTATTACGATGGAGGAACCTATGGCATTCCAGAAACGATTAATTTTAAAGTGTTATTTTATCGAAAAGATATATTAGATCAACTTCATTTAGAGGTGCCTCAAACATGGGAAGACGTCTATGATATGCTTCCGACATTATTGCAAAATCAACTGAATTTTTATGTCGATCCAAAAGACTTTTCTTATATGCTTTATCAAAATGGAGTTGAATTATATACGGATGACGGAATGAGGACAGGGTTAGACCAGCCTGAGGCCTTTCAGGCATTTGAGGAGTGGACAAATCTCTTTAATTTGCATGGGATGGATCGGCAGGTTCAAAGCTTTTATCAACAATTCCGAAAAGGAACATTTCCTATAGGCATTGCAGATTTTAATCAGTATATGCAATTACTCGTTGCTGCCCCAGAAATTATGGACACATGGGGAATTGCACCGATTCCTGGACATATCAATGAATCAGGCGTGAATGTCCGCTGGGCTGGGGGAACGGGAGTTGACACGACGAGCATGATGTTGTTTAACGATACACCTAAAGAAAAACAGAGTCTAGCTTGGGAGTTCATTAAGTGGTATTCGTCCCCGGAGGTTCAAACGGAATATGGCCTCAATCTCGAACAATTTCGCGGTGAGACCTTTAGATGGAATTCAGCCAATATTAACGCATTTCGTAAAATGCCTTGGAGGGAACCTGATTTGCAAGCCATTTTAGAACAATGGCAATGGGTGAAGGATATTGCGAACGTCCCTGGGGGATATATGACGACAAGGCAGTTAGACTTTGCATGGAACCAAACAGTCCTCGAAGGCGGAGTTCCAAGGATTGAATTGGAAAAAGCCATCAAAGCCATAAGTCGTGAGTTAAACAGAAAGCAATCGGAGTTTAATCTTATTGATCAAAATAACAAGGTCTTGAATCCTTTGGATGTACCAATTATTACAGAACCGTGGGAAGGAGTGAACCAGGATGGACAATGATATTCAGCTTAAAAAAACGAAACTTGGTACCATAAAACCATCGAAAGTTACTACAATGAAAGCTGAAGTCGCTAACCGTACGAGCAAAACATTGGCGAAAATATGGGAATACCGCCTATCCTATTTGTTTATTGCCCCATTTATGATTTTATTTATTATATTTATTGTTATTCCTGTATTGGCAGCTATAGGTTTAAGTTTTACCTATTTTAACTCAATCCAATTTCCGACATGGTCAGCATGGTTAAATTATCAAACCTTATTCTCTCAAGACATTGTATTTTTACAAAATGTTCTGCCGAATACCTTTAAATTTTCATTGTTTGTTGGTCCGGTCGGTTTTATCCTTGCTTTCCTTCTTGCTTGGTTCATTGCCCAGCTTCCAAACACTTTGCGTATGGGATATGCACTTGCAATGTATGTCCCATCGCTTGCAGCGGGGGTTGCCATGACTGTAGTTTGGCAAGTCATGTTCTCTGGTGACAGAACCGGTTACATTAATAGTTTCCTATTAAATTGGGGATTTATTACAGAACCAATTATCTTCTTACAGGATCAAGATTGGCTATTAAATATTATGATTGTTGTCTCTATCTGGTCAAGTATGGGAATCGGATTTTTAGCGATGCTGGCAGGTTTACTAAATGTGGATAAAGAGCTATATGATGCAGGAAAAATCGATGGCATTTCGAACAGACTGCAAGAAATATGGTACATAACGGTTCCGATGATGAGACCTCAATTATTATTTGCAGGTGTTATGTCTATCATTCATACCTTACAGGCCGGAAACCTGGGTGTACAGCTATCCGGCTCTAATCCTACTCCGAACTACGCTGGTCAGGTCATGATTAGTCATATTGATGATTATGGTTTTATTCGCTTTGAGTTGGGATATGCAAGTGCGGTTTCTGTAGTTCTATTGGTCATGATGTTCCTATTAAGTCGTATCTTCTTTTATCTATTAGAAGATAAGGAGGGAAAGTAGAGATGAAATTTATAGAAGCATTAACGAATTTTGGAAAAGAAAGCAAGTGGAAATGGAGCAATTTCTTATTGGAATTAAAAAGATTGGATCGAACACAATATATTATCCTCTTTTTTCTGACAGTAGCAGCGATTTTCATGCTGCTGCCGATTGTTTACATTTTCAACCATGCTTTTAAGCCATTACATGAGCTATTTCTCTTTCCGCCAACATTTATCGTCCAAGATCCGACTTTTCAGAACTTTATTGAGCTGATGTCATTAACATCAAGTACATTTGTACCTGTTTCAAGATACATTTTTAACAGTGTGATCGTTACCGTACTTGCAACGATTGCCATGGTTGTCACAAGTGCACTTTGTGCATATGCATTGTCAAAACATCCATTCCCAGGTGCCAAGATTGTCTTTTCGTTAATCATGATTTCACTTCTATTTGTACCACAGGTTCTGCAAATACCGAGATATGTGGTCGTGCAGAATTTAGGAATCATGAATTCCTATTGGGGTCATGTATTGCCCATGATTGCGATGCCGGTTGGCGTATTTTTAATGAAACAATTTATTGATCAAGTACCAAATGAATTACTAGAGGCCGCAAAACTAGATGGTGCATCAGAATTCGGTATATTTCTGCGAATCGTCATGCCGATTGTTACACCTGCCATTGCAACAATTGGTATTATATCGTTTCAGTCCGCTTGGAGTAACGTAGAAACTTCACAGTTATTTATGCAAGATGAATCGATGAAAACATTGCCATATTATATGATGTCCCTTACAGCCAATTTGGCAAATACCGTTGCTAGGCAAGGGGCTGCTGCAGCAGGTGCGCTTTTCATGTTTTTACCTCAGTTCATCATGTTTTTATTCTTCCAGAGAAAAGTTATTGCCACAATGGCACATTCTGGAATTAAATAAGCCAGAAGGGGGACGGAGGTTCAACAATGAAAAAAAGAAGAAGAATTTCGCATTCAATATTGGTTGTGTTTAGCCTTTTAACTATATTTCTATTAAATTCATTCACGGTCAAGGCTGACTCACCGTTTGACACCTTTAGTGTCGATGGTTTTGGACGAACGATCTATACTCAACCAGCCTATGAACCCGAAGGAGTCATAGCTCGGGACATCTATATGGTTGATGAAAATGGAGAAAAAATCTATTCACCTTTAAATAAGCCCCAGGATTTATTTATCGATCATCAGGATGAAATATATATCGCAGATACGGGGAATAATCGCATTGTTCATTTGGACAAGAGCGGGAAATTTGTCCGAGCCCTTACGGTTCCAGAAAGCCCCTTGAAAGAGCCTTCAGGCGTTTTTATTACCGATAATGGAGATATCTATATTGCAGATACAGGGAATAAGAGGGTTATTCACTTAAATAACGAAGGGAAAATGATTCAGGAGTTTTTACGCCCGGAATCAAAATATATTAATAAGAAGTTTGTCTATGAGCCTATTAATATGATTGTTGATAGACGCGGATTCGTTTATGTCGTTTCGCGAGGAACTTTCCAAGGGATTATTCAATTTTATCCTGATGGAGGCTTTTATGGCTTTTATGGTACCAACCTATCGGAAGTTTCACTCATGGACAGAATTCGAAAAATATTTTATACAAAAGAACAGTTAGCAAGACAGGTCCGATTACTTCCAAGTCCAATCCGCAACGTCGATATTGATAAAAACGGATATATATATACCGTTTCTAAGGATAAGTCAGAGGAAATAAAAAAATTAAATGTTCGCGGTGAGAATCAATGGAAGGAATTTTCTTTTAGTAAAAATGTAAATGTAAGCTTTTTGCGTGAAGATTCCACTGTGAAAAAAGAAGGGCAGGCCGGAGTAAGTACAGATCTTACGGATGTCACTGTTGATGAAAATGGGATTGTCACCGTTGCGGATAAGGCCAATGCTTTAGTGACACAATTCAACCAAAACGGAGAATTACTCTTTTTTTGGGGCGCTCCTAGTACTTCTGGGAAAGCTCAAATGGGAGTTAATCAAAGTCCGGTTGCCTTAGATACAAACTCTGAAAACAAAATATTCATTCTCGATGATTCATTAAATCTTGTCCAAGTTCTTGAACCAACTCAATTTGGAAAAACTGTTCAAGACGCATATATCCTGACACAGCAAGGGAAATACGTAGAAAGTGAGAAATATTGGAGTGAAATTGTCAGGCAAAACGCTCTGTTCACTCCTGCTTATACCGGCCTTGCACGAGCTGCTTTTTATCGTGAGGATTTTGAAGCGTCGAAAGAATTATATCGCCTTGCGGGGGATGACCAGGGGTACTCTGATTCCTTTTGGCAGCTTCGTTTAAATTGGTTCCAAAACAATTTTACGTATTTAGCCAATGCTTTTGTTGTCATTGGACTGACATCCATTGCAGGCGTACAATTTCGACGCAGAAGTAAAAGAAAAAATCTGTCAGAGTTTTCCTTACTTAAGAAACTAGTATGGATGAAAGAAATCAAGCTTCTTGAACAGTTAAAACATGCATTCTATATTCTTAGACATCCATTGGATGGCTTTGCCGATATTCGATACAGGAACAAGGGAGGATATACCAGCGCCATCGTCATCCTGTTTCTGGTAATATCCATGGTTCTTGTTAGAATGTACTTTACCAGTTTCACGTTCCAACCAGTGGCTGTTGGCAGTATAAATATTGGTTCGATTTTGACTGTTTCCACTACGGTATGGGTATCTTGGGTCATTTGTCATTATTTAATTGGTTCCATCAAGCAGGGGCAAGCAAGGTTTAAAGATGTGTTTGTTGGCAGTGCTTATGCGCTATTCCCGGTATTTCTTCTTGGTGTGCCATTAGCAATACTGTCAAACATGATGTCATTAAATGAATCTTCTATCTACGGTTTTTTCAACATGCTGATGATTATTTGGAGTGCTGCCCTGTTTTTTTGGATGATTCAGGCGCTGCAAAATTATTCAGTCGGCGAAACGATTATTAATAGTTTACTATCCTTGTTTTCTATGATTATGTTATGGGTTTTAGTTTTTATCGTGATTGGTCTTTCCTCAGAGACCATTGACTTTTTCTTAACCCTTTATCGGGAGGTGACGATGTGATGAGAAAGAGGAAATCCATAGTAATTTTGATGCTGACGGTCCTTCTTACATGCTGGGTAATCCCTGCGTTTGCTGCGAATGATGGAAAGCAAGCGAATAAGCCAACCATAAAAATAGGATTAACAAAACAAAAATCTTCAAAGAACAATCAATCGAACACACTGCCAGATGAAAATACCTTTCAAGATGTAGCGGAAAATGATGGATTTGTTCTGAAAGCGGATTCGAAAACAGGTCATTTTATCGTTATCAATAAAGAGACTAATGCAGTATTGAGATCTTTCCCTAATCCAGATGGCTGGGAGCAAAAGGGAACGTCTAGTGCATGGAAAGCTCATCTCCGGTCACCAATCATGTTTTCCTATGTGGAAATGAATGTACGAAAAGACATGGTTAAAGAATCCAATCTTATCAGTCAAAATGGAGATGTGGATTTCAAAAAGATTGAGAACGGATTTCAAATAACATATGATCTCCCAAAAGTTGGTTTTGTCATTCCCATACAAGTCCGTCTGGATAAGGATTTTGTAGAAACAACGGTTCTATCAGAAGATATTGTTGATGTTAAACAAAAGGGCAAGAATACGAAGGATCCAATGGCACGGCTTGTTTCACTTAGACTATTTCCTTTTCTTGGAGCTGAAACATCTGAAAAGGAAAATGGCTTTATCCTTCTGCCAGATGGCTCAGGCGTACTTGTAGACTTTAAAAAGAATCGCTCAAGTACATCTAATCTATATAGTGAACGAGTATATGGCGAGGATATGGCTTTTGCGGCTAATTCGAATCTTTCTTCAAGTCTTCCAATAAGGATGCCGGTGTTTGGTATCGTGGCGGGTGACCAAGCAACATTGGGAGTTATTCATAAAGGTGAAGCGTATTCGAGTATTGTATCAGCGCCCTCACAGTCAATGAGCCAATATAATTGGGCAACCGGTGAACATTTATTTCGTTTTAAAGTTTTTCAGCCTACGAATAAGAAGCAGACTGAAGGCTTTTTCACCTACACAGAAGACCTTCAACGAACAAAGCGGGTTATCCGTTACTATATGATGACAAAGGAAAATCCGGATTATGTGGATTTGGCTGAACGATATCGGGAATATTTAATCAAAGAGCACGGCTTTAATCGTAAAAATTCCGATAAAAAGAATATTGATTTGCAATTAAATATTCTGGGCGGCGGAACAAAAAATGGTTTTATTAGAGATTCATTCTTGCCTTTGACTACAACTGATGAGGCAACACAGATTGTTAAAGAACTAAGCAGTCTAGGGATTAATGATATGTCTATTACCTATCATGGCTGGCAAAATGGCGGCTATGGAAAATATGGGGGGCACTTTCCAGTAGACGGAGATTTAGGCGGAAACAGGGGGCTGAAGAGCTTTGTAGATTTCGCACATTCAAAAGGAATGTCAGTTTACTTAGATGCCAGTTCCTATACCTTTAACAATACTGGAAAAGATGGTTTTCGACAAAGCCGAGATGGACTGCGTGACCTGGGATCATCAATCATAAAATTTAAAAGATCCGGGATTGAAACAACGTTTGTTAGTCCGCGCTTTATGAAAGATGTCATTTTAAAAGATTTGGAGAAAGTAAAGGAATTAGGGGTTGACGGTTATTTATATGGATCCGGCATTGGTGCTATGCTTGCGACTGATTTCAATGACCGCCATTTCGCTTCAAGGCACGAAGCAAAAGAGATTCAGCAAGATATTTTTGAGAAAACAAAGGAAGTGCTTGGTGATGTTCGAGTAACATCTGGCAACTTATATGCGATAAATAATAGCAGTCATATTGATCAAATGGATCATGACTATTCCTTTGGCTTATTTGTAGATAGGGTCGTACCGTTTGAACAAATCGCGCTACATGGCTTAGTAGGCTACTCCTTTGATTACGGTAATATGAGTGGGAATGTAAAGGAATCCTTTTTAAAGGGAATTGAATACGGAGCTTATCCTTCATTTCTAGTAACCTATGAACAATCGGATAAATTATTGGAATCTAGGTCTATGCGCAGGTTTTATAGTACGAATTTTAAAGATTGGGAAAAAGAGATTGTCGAGCAATATCAACAATATAATGATGCCCTTAGTGATGTTCAGGACCAGTTTATTACGGATCACCGCATGATCGCTGATGGAGTGTTTGAAACAATCTATGAAAATGGTAAACGCATTTTCGTCAATTACAATCTAGATCCTTTCACGATCGAGGGAATTGAAATAGGTGCTGAGGATTTCATTGTACTGGAAGGAGGGGAATAAATTGCAAGGAAGACGAAGGTTAAGTGCAAAGGTTTCCCGTAACCTTGAAGGGAGTTTATTTATAGCTCCCTGGTTATTGGGATTTATGATATTTCTAGCATTTCCACTTGGATTTTCCCTTTATATGAGCTTCCACAAGGTGAAAGTTCTGCCTGAAGGTATGGAATACGACTTTAATGGAATTGCTTATTATCGGGAAATCTTGTTTAACAGCTCTGCCTTTTATGATGAGTTAATTCCCTATTTTCAAGAAGTCGTCATCATGGTACCGATTATTTTGATCTTTTCACTGCTAATAGCAATTTTATTAAATCAAAATCTACGAGGACGTTTTTTGTTTCGGGCAATTTTCTTTCTTCCAGTCATTTTTACAACTGGATATCTATTAACAGAGTTTGTTAATCAGGGAGAAGGAAGCTTAGGGTTTTTAGAGCGTTTTTCCATTGGTGCGTATTTAGATACTTTCCTGGGTGACAGTTCATGGGCGCAGCCAGTTAAAACATTATTGAATCGCTTTGTACTAGTTTTATGGTATTCTGGTGTACAAATCTTGATTTTCTTGGCGGGTCGTCAGACAATTCCCACTTCGGCTTATGAATCTGCAAGAATAGACGGTGCTTCACCATGGGAGGTTTTTTGGAAAATAACATTGCCAGCCATGACTCCGTTTATCTTTTTGAATTTAATTTATACCGTTGTCGACATGTTTACTTTCCCATTCAATCCGATCATTGATTTAATAGGTACCGGGAATTATGGATATAGCAGTGCACTTGCATGGATCTATTTCCTTATCATTATTGTATTTTTGTTCATCGTCATGATGATATTTATGCGATTGAACAGAGGTCAGAAATTATCAAAAGGTTAAGGAGGGAAGATCATGAATGCTAATGCTGAAATAAAAAAAGCCGCCAATAGAGTAAAGTACAATCCGTTACTTACACGAAGTTTAAAATCCGTTAAATATACGGTTCTTGGAAGAGAAATCAATGAGGGCCTTCTTTTCAAGACCATCTTATACACGATTTTTATCGCAACTTCCTATATCTATCTTAACCCCATTTTGAAAATGCTGGTTAACATGGTGATGAGTACAGAGGATCTCATTGACCCTACGGTTACTTGGATTCCAACGGAGTTTTATTTAGGTCATATACAAAGAGCGTGGGAGATGCTTGATTATACAAAATCCTTTTTAATCAGCTTTATCGTTGCATTAAGTGCAGCAGTTTTCCATTGTATTTCAACTGGCTTGGCTGGATATGCTTTGGCTCGATTGGATTTTCCGTTTAAAAAACTTGTTTTTGGGCTATTGTTATTGGCCTTTATTATCCCGCCGCAAGTTATTGTTTTGCCGACAATTGTTGCATTTCGAAATTTAGGGCTGGACAATTCCATTCTTACTTTGATTATCCCATCAATATTTGGTTTTGGGGTAAAAGGGGCATTATTCGTCATTATTTTCCGCCAATTCTTTCTTACTCAGCCAAAGGAGCTCGAAGAAGCGGCCAAAATTGACGGGGCAACAGCGATTAAGTTTTATTTAAAGGTTATGCTGCCACTAGCAAAACCCGCAATTTTAGTTGTGTTTCTTTTTTCATTTGTATGGACGTGGAATGATACTTATTTTCCACAAATGTTTTTATCAGATGCAAAAAGTTTACCTTTGGCTAGTGAATTGCTTCAGATGGACCGAGTTATAACAAGTTATATTGAGAACCAGAAAATTACATCATTTGAAGCTGGAGCGATTAAAATGGCAGCAAGCTTCCTTACAATTTTGCCGCCATTACTGATTTTCATGGCTTTCCAGCGTCATTTCGTAGAAGGGGTAGAACGTACAGGTCTAGTAGAATAATCATAGGTCTATCATTCTGTGATTCATAAGACGAGAAAAGTGAAATTTATATGAAAAGATTTATTATTAGAGGAGGAAAAAATGAAAAAGTTAAAGGTTGGCGTAGTTGGAGCAGGATCGTTATCAGAAGCACATCTGGAGGCATATAAAAATAATCCTGATGTGGAATTAGCCGCTATATGTGATTTGGTGGAAGAACGTGCTGCGGAAAAAGCAAAAAAATATTCGATTTCGGATGTATACACAGATTATCAGGAAATGCTAAAAGATCCGGAGCTGGACGCCATTAGTGTGGTTACTTGGAATAATACTCATAAGGAAATTTCCATCGCTGCATTAGATGCGGGAAAGCATGTATTATGTGAGAAACCATTATGTATTAATTATGATGAGGCACTGGAAATCAAAGCTGCAACAGAACGAAACAATAAACAATTTATGATTGGCTATGTCCGTCGTCATGCTTCTAGTATTACTGTTTTAAAAGAGTATATCGATAAAGGTTTATTAGGTGATATTTATTATGCGAAAGCGTCCAACTTAAGAAGACTGGGAAACCCAGGGGGCTGGTTTTCGGATAAATCCCGTTCCGGAGGAGGTCCATTAATTGATATTGGCGTCCATATCCTCGACCTCTTATGGTACTTAATGGGCCGGCCAAAGGTGAAGACCGTCAGTGCGAATACGTATAACAAGCTAGGTAACCGCACAAATATTCAAAACCTTTCCTTTTATAAAGCGGCTGATTACTCTCCGGATAATAATGTCGAGGATTTAGCTAATGCTTTAATTCGCTTTGAAAATGGTGCGTCTTTAATGGTTGATGTCAGCTTTACGCTTCATGCGAAACAGGATCAGTCGAGTGCTGTTATCTTTGGTGATAAAGGCGGTGCAGAAATTGATCCCAGCCTTGTCATTGTGCATGAGGAGAACAATACAATTCTGAATAGTACACCGCAAATTGATCACCCATGGTTTCACTTTTCTGATAGTTTTCAGAATGAAATTAATCACTTTGTCAATTGCTGTCTAACTGGTAAGCAGCCAATCGGCGGGATTGATGATGGCGTCGAAATGATGAAGATATTAACTGCTATTTACGAATCAGCTGCGAAAAAACAAGAAATCATATTTGATTAAAGGAAAATAGGCTGTACCCATAGGGTACAGCCTATTGTTTTAATTTACTTCTGATTTTAATTTACGATATTCTCCTGGTGTAACCCCGACGGCACTTTTAAATTTTCTTGTAAAATTCGGAACGTCGATATAGCCAACTTCCGAGACAATCTCCTTCACTGGCAGCTTCGTCTCTATTAATTGTTTCTTCACCTCATTAAGCCGTAATTCCCATACATATTGGGAAAAGGTAATACTTGTTTCTTCTTTTATAAAGCGGCTTAAATAGGAGGTAGAAAGGTTAAATGTATTGGCTACATTCTCTAAGCTTAAATCATATTGATTATAATGCTGGGCGATATATTTAAAAATATTGGATTGCAGCTCGTATTTTTGATTTTCTTTGTTTTTATTTATTTCGAGACAGATTTCGTCGGTAAATACTGCAAGTTTCTCCTCTAACTGGTCTAGTGCTTCAATTTCAGTTAAGTAATATAGTTTTTCAAGATTAAAGTGTATGTCTGTTTCCGTAACTGTTTTAAAAATGGTATTAATTATATCGTATTTCATGTGCTTAAATAACAGTATCGAAGATTGATTTTGCTTTAACCAAGCAAAAAGAGCTTTCGTCGATTCTTTCGCTATTTCAGCGTTACCTTGTTTATAGCTGTGCGATAATTTAAGCAGTTGCTCTTTTGGCAGCCAAAGGGATTCTTGGGATCCTTTGAGATGCAGGAAGGAGGTAATCCCTTGTTTTTCATTCAGCTTACCGCTTTCATGTGCCGCCGATGCCTCAATAAACGAACGATTTATTTGTTCTTTCCCTTTATAAGTTTCTCCGACTCCGATGATGATGGAAGGTTCAAGCTCCAATAGCAATAGTTCAAACCGGTTTAAAAATTGCTGTTTTTCAGTTGGGTTATCCGTTTTACGATTCACTATAAATGTGAGCAGATTTTCATTAATTAATTCCACTTCATACACCTTTGTATCGGCCAGCAGCTGGTTGGTCCTAAACTCTAATTCTTCTAAATTAATTTCGCTTAAATGTAACTGAGGGAAGGAAGCCGTCATCACAAAAAAATAAGAATCATCAAAGTTGAAATCAAAGGATTCGAACAATTCCTTTGCATGTTCCACAGCCTTCATCTGACCTTGGAGAAGCATGATCAGACATTGATCGCGGATTAATGGTTCCTGTTTGGCAAATCTATCATTTAAATACTCATGGCTGTTAAAGACATTCTCGATGGACATTTGCAGGCTGGCTAATTCATTCTTATTTGTTACTTGATAGTCAGTATCTTTTCTTTGAACAAATTCGATTAGTTTTTTAATTGGACCATATTGTCTAAGAGAAATATAGAATGAAACAATAGAAGTCACAATGAAGATGAAGAATAGCACCATGAATATAAATGTTTTAAACTCTGAAACCTTGCTGAAAAACTGTTCCGTCGGAATAACGGTAACAAATGACCAATTGCTCGTTTCGGATTTGACTTTCGATATCGAGTAATTTACGTTATTGATTTTTACTTCACTGATGCCGGATTTGTCATTAACGATTTCAATAAAATCAGCTGCTTCTACACTTGAAACTTTGTTATTGGAGTACGTCCCGATGACCTCGTCCATTTGGTTGAAAATAAATACATCCCCTTGGAAGCTGCCGAGCGTGTTTTGAATTAACTCTTTAAAAAACGATTCATCCAATTGTAATGTGATTAATCCATAAGAATGTTCGGAACCAGAGGTAAGCGGATACAAAAATACGGGATGATTATAAAATAGCTTCAGGCTGGTAGAGACATATGGTGAGTTTACTTTCATGATCTCATCCATTAGAATATCCTGGTTTGAGTGTTGTAAATCCATCCGGTTTCTCAGGAAAGTATCTCTAGACATTAATCCCTTAGAAGAATAAATTAAAGATTGATTGTGATAAATTAGATATAAATCCGTAATAATCGAACCAGTTTCTTTATACTTGGTCAATAGTCTGATTGCATCTGATTGAAACTCAATTTTACTAATCATAAAAGATGTTAATTTAGGATCATAGGAGATGAGTGTTGCTGTCTTTTCCAGTTCTTTTAAACGATTATCTGTTAAATTTTTAATGTTATTTAAATTATTCATATTTGAAAGTTCAATTTCTTCTCTTAAACTGTTGACAGAGTTTTGATAAAGAATGAATGCCATCGTTGAAAATGGAATGAGGAAAATTAGCATATAGGAAAGTATATATTTGAGCTGCAATCTAGATGGAATCTTGAACACCAAACATTCACCTTCCTTTCTCAAAAATATGATACTCTCATTATAAAGAATATTTTAAGTAAAAAGGGCAGGAAAACTAAAAATATATATAAAAAAAATAGAAAAATTTTAATTATTTTGGCAAAAGGGGATAAATCTATCAATTTATGTATTATTCTATAGAGTAATTACTTTGAAATTTAAGTGCTTCTGATTATTTTAATTATGAAAGGGTTTACATGATGAAAAAACGATTTTTGGTATTTTTGAGCTTTTTCTTACTATTAGGTGCCTTATCAGCCTGCACTTTTCGAAACGTACAAGATCAAAAGAACGAGACGGCTTCAAAGCAAAAAGTAGAAATCAATAAAAAGGGATTCCCGATTGTTGATGAGAAAATCACGCTAACGATGTTTGCTCCCAATGTCGGGGTCGCAAAATGGGAGAACATGAAATATTTCAAAGAGATGGAAAGAAAAACGAATATTCATTTTATCTTTAATACACCTCCCACTGATATTTTTACAACTAGGAAAAAACTCCTGTTTGCAAGCAATGAACTTCCAGATATTTTTTATGCATCATCTTTAACTAACAGTGAAATTACAAGATACAGCAACCAAGGATTGTTAGTTCCGCTGGAAGGTTTAATTGAACAATACGCACCAAATATCCAAAAAATGTTTGAAGAACACCCGGATATAAAAAAATCGATTACCGCTTTAGATGGTCATATTTATGCACTACCATCCGTTGACCGCTCCCTGCGATGGTATCGAAGTCCGCTCTGGTACAATGGTTCGTTTCTAAAAACTTTAAATGTAACCAAACTCCCCGAGACGACAGATGAATTGTATGAATTATTAAATAGAATGAAAAATGAAGATCCCAATGGGAATGGGGAAAAGGATGAAATCCCTTTAACGGCTGCGAAACTGGAGGAAATCAACCAATGGTTTATGGGGTTCTTTGGCATTGTTTCGACCAATCATGGAGTATATAACGGTCAAGTCAAGTATGGAGCGATTCAGCCGGAGTATAAAGCCTATTTAGAATTTATGCAGCGATTATGGAAAGAGGGCATTCTCGATTATCAAACCTTCTCGCAATCTCATGAGCAAAAATATGCAAAAGGTTATAATAATCGAGTCGGTCTGTACGCGAGCTGGGGACCGGGAGCTTTTTTGGGAATGTCTGATAACTTAGAAAATCCCATGATGCAACCTGTAAAAGGCCCTAATGTCGCAAAACCGATTATCCCAATCAGCAGTGGTCAAAGTGTCGGCCAGTTTGCGATTACGAAGTCCAATCCTTACCCCGAAGCGGCGATTCGCTGGATTGATTATTCATACTCCCCTGAGGGTTCGATATTCCTGCACTCCTTAGATGAGGGAGACATATGGCAATGGGCAGATAATGAAAAAACGATTCGGAAATATATTTCTGGCCTGCCAACGAATCATCGCGGAACCTTAACACCGAATTATGGAATCAATGTACCGTATTGGAACCAAATCGAATATGCAAAATCGTTTAAAAATGAATTTTCGGAGTTCAATTACCGGGAAACCGAAACGAAAATCATTGCAAACGGTCAAGTCCCTTTTCCTGACGTATTTTTAAAACCGGAAGAATTGGAGCAAATTACTGGCATTGCAACTGTTTTAGATGATTATGTTGTACAAATGGAAGAAAAGTTTATCACTGGAGAAGAACCCCTTTCTAATTGGGATCTCTATGTCCAGACAATAAAGGACTTTGGTGTCGATCAATTGGTGGAAGTATATCAAACCGCTTATGATCGATTTGTAATTGCCCAATAATAACATATCATTCTTGTAAGCCCTTGCAGCCTCCTGTGGTGCATAAGACAAGTAAACAAATACTACATATTTACGTTCTTTTATAGTGAGTTGTAAGCTTGAGAAATATAGAGCGATTCTCCGTAAAAGGCTCTATGGATATTTATTATTAATCAAGGGTGGTTGATTATTTAATGAGAATTCTCTATTTAGATTTAGACTCACTGCGTCCTGATCACTTAGGCTGCTATGGATACCATCGCAATACTTCGCCGAATATTGATGAGATTGCAAAGGAAGGTGTGAGATTTACCAACTATTATTGTTCTGATGCTCCCTGTTTACCATCACGTTCTGCTTTAATGTCGGGGAAATTTGGTATACATAGCGGTGTAGTTGGTCATGGGGGAACTGCAGCTGATATGAGACGTGAAGGACCAAGCCGCGGTTTTGGCGATCGTTTAACACGAGAAAGTCTGCCAGGCTCACTGCGTCAGCTCGGATTTAAAACAGCTACTATTAGTACATTTGCTGAAAGACATTCTGCATGGACGTTCAATGCAGGTTTTAATGAAGTATTAAATATCGGCAGAGGCGGCGGAGAATCTGCTGAACACGTTCTTCCCGTTGCTCTTAAATGGCTGGAGGATAATGGGGATGCAGATAATTGGTTTTTACATTTGAACTTCTGGGATCCGCATACCCCATATCGAACACCTGAGGAATATGGCGATCCTTTTGCCAATGAACCGATGCCTGAATGGTTAACGGAAGAAGTCTTTAAGCTTCACCAACAGAAGGTGAATCAACACAGTATTGACCATATGAATGAACTCGCAAAGACACATTATTATAAATGGCCCCGACATGGCAAGCAGATTGCAGCCTACGATGATCTAAGAATGATAATTGACAATTATGATTGTGCCATCCGCTATATGGATGATCATGTCGGACAGGTTCTGCGGAAGTTAGAAGAATTAGGGGTTATGGAAGATACAGCGATCCTGATTAGCGCCGATCATGGGGAAAATATGGGTGAGTTAGGCATTTACTCTGAGCATGGAACAGCTGACCAAGGAACATGTCATATTCCAATGATTATCCGCTGGCCTAATGGTTTAAAGGGAACTGTCGATGAGGGACTGCATTATCATCTTGATCTTGCCCCGACACTTGCCAGTTTGTTAGGGGGACAAAAAGCAAAATCCTGGGATGGGGAAAGCTATGCAGACAGTATTATAAATGGGAATCCAACAGGAAGAGATTATTTAGTGCTTTCGCAATGTGCTCATGTATGCCAGCGAAGTGTTCGATTTGGTGACTGGTTATATATTCGATCGTATCATGATGGGCACAACGGTTTTCCAAAAGAAATGCTGTTTAATTTAACTGAAGATCCCTATGAACAAGTTAATCTTGCCGAGGAAAGGCGCGATATTTGTAAGGAAGCGGTTTATTTCCTTAATGAGTGGCATGATGAGATGATGTCGTCGATGGATTTTGATGTGGATCCATTATGGACAGTTATGAACGAGGGTGGGCCATTGCACGCAAAGGAATTTAAAAAATAAGCTGTGTTAAACATGGCTGTTGATCGTTACTAAGGCCCTGATTGCTTGTCAGGGTTTTCCCATTCATTTGAATGAAGGGAGAGGAACTTGGTATTTGTTAGGGTGGTAAAAAGGGATTAAGAAATGGAGGATTTTTTAGGTGGGTTATTTAGAATTGGAACTACTGGAAGATGAGTATTGGTGGGGAGGGGCAGTATCTGATGGAGTTTTGATGCCGTTTGGAGAAGCAGAGATAAAAAGAAATCTGAATCCGATAGTTACCCCCAATCAAGCCAATCCAGTGTTAGTTTCCAATAAAGGAAGATATATTTGGTCTGAAAAGCCGTTTGATTTCAAAGTAAAAAATGGATATTTATGGATTGAACATGTTGGGAAGATTGAGCAGGGAGAGGGTTATGGAACTTTAAGGGAGGCATACAAAGCTGTACAAGCGAGGTTTTTCCCTCCTTCAGGGGAGCATCCTGATCTAGATATGTTTTTAACCCCTCAATACAATACATGGATTGAGCTTATGTATGATCAGCAAGAGGAGAAGATCCTTGAATATGCAAAGGCGATTATTGCCAATGACATGCCTCCTGGAATCTTTATGATTGATGATAATTGGCAGGAAGATTATGGGACTTGGGATTTTCACCCAGGCAGATTTCAAAATCCGAAGGAGATGGTCCAAAAACTGCATGATTTAGGCTTTAAAGTGATGCTGTGGACTTGTCCTTTTATTAGTCCAGATAGTGCGAATTATCGTGATCTAGTAAAAAAGGATTTTTTAATTAAGAATCGTGATGGAAGCCCAGCTATTCGAGAGTGGTGGAATGGATATAGTGCGGTCTTAGATTTAACGAATTCGGAAGCGGTTGCCTGGTATCAAGCACAGCTTGATTCTTTAATAAATGAATACAATGTTGATGGTTTTAAGTTTGATGCCGGTGATCCTGTGTACTATCGTGATGATGACCAATGTGCCAAGCCGATTCTTGCCAATGAGCAGGCAGAATGCTTTGCAAAAATGGGAAAGAGATATTCTTTAAATGAATTTCGTGCTTGTTGGAAAATGGCGGGGGAAGCAATTGGTCAACGATTATGTGATAAATTTCATAGCTGGGATACTTCTGGGTTAGGCTCTCTCATACCAAATGGCTTGGCTCAAGGCTTGATGGGATATGCGTTTACTTGTCCTGACATGATTGGCGGAGGCGAGTATCAAAACTTTCTCACGAACGCAGATCATTTAGACCAGGAATTATTTGTTCGCAATGCCCAATGTTCAGCACTATTTCCGATGATGCAATTTTCGGCGGCACCCTGGCGTGTATTATCGAAAGAAAATAATCAATTATGTATAGAAATGGCCCAATTGCATGCTCAGTTTGGTGAAGAGATCGTTCAGCTTGCAAAGCAAGCAGCCACAACGGGAGAACCGATTATTAGACATATGGAATACTCCTTTCCTCATCAAGGGTTTTTAAAAACAGTTGATCAGTTTATGTTAGGCGATGATGTTTTAGTAGCTCCAGTAATAGTGAAGGGCTTATACGAAAAAACGATCCGTTTCCCTGCGGGTACATGGCAAGGGGATGATGGCAGTATCGTAGAAGGTCCATGTACAAAAACCGTAAATGCACCTTTATCAAGATTGCCGTGGTATAGAAA
The DNA here is from genome assembly GCF_057221695.1 of Neobacillus sp. plas4. Lineage (NCBI taxonomy): Bacteria > Bacillati > Bacillota > Bacilli > Caryophanales > Bacillaceae > Neobacillus > Neobacillus sp. plas4. The sequence goes on along the minus strand of NZ_CM170152.1, from coordinate 5,285,061 downwards.
AAAATAAAGAATTTGTAAATGGCTTTTTTACGGATTTTTATACCATTTTTTTGTATGAAACAACATACTTTACAAGAATTACACATCATTTTTCAATGCCTTTCTGCCTGCGTGGCTGCTTAAGACAACGACGACAAATCTCACATATTTACGTTTGATTCTCAGCAACTGTAAGCTAAAGGAAATATCTTAGTACAAAAAGAATTTTGGGAGGTATTTTAATTGATTAATAGAAATGACTGGGAAAACAATGCTGTTCTGCAACGAGGAAGATTGTCTGAACAGGCATACTTTCTATCGTTTTCCGACGATCATTCTGCTCTAACGTATGAAAGAGGTAATTACCAAGGAGGCAGGAAGGGAATTAAGTATTTCAGCAGTATAGGAGACAAATTTTCAAAAAAGAGGTGGGAGACCTATGAGTAAAGTAAGAGTTGGATTTGTCGGAGCGGGCGGAATTGCAAATGTCCACCTGCAGCATATCAGTAAAAATGAACTGGCCGAGGTTACGGCAATTTGTGACATTCATGAAGAAACAGTGCTTCAAAAAGTGAAGGAATATGGCGGTGCTGCTTACAAGAATGTGGATGAGATGCTCGAAAAAGAACCGCTAGATGCCTTATTTATTTCCGTGCCGCCATTTGCCCACGGAGAGATTGAAGAAAAAGCGGCGAAAAAAGGGATTCACTTAATGGTGGAAAAACCATTGGGTCTTGACTATCAAACCGTAGCAAAAAAAGCAGAGGTAATTAACCAATCAGGAATTATCAATGGGGTAGGCTATTGCTTGCGTCACTGGGAAACGGTCGCCAAGGCAAAGGAATATTTGAAGGATAAAAAACCAGCCATGATTCGAGGTTATTATTTATCATCGTTTGTTCCGACCCCTTGGTATATCGAATGGGAGAAATCCGGCGGACAGCTTGTGGAGCAATCGACGCATATCGTTGATTTGGCAAGATATTTAGGTGGCGAGATTGAACAAGTCTATGCCAATATGAGCCTGCAGGTTCATCGAGATGTACCCAATATCAATATTCCTGATGTGACCTCTTTAAATTTCGTGTATGACTCTGGGGCGCTTGGGCATATCGACAGTACTTTTGCTCAGTTTGACCATCGAATGGGGATTGAATTATTTGGGGAAGATTTTCGTGTTGTTATCGATGGGGGGAGTTTGACCATCCTTGAAAAAGGGGCCGCTGCTTTAAACTTCAAGTCAGAATTGGATGTTTATGGGGTCCAAGACCGCTTATTTATTGAGGCAATCATTAAAAGCGACCAAAATTTAATTTTATCCTCATACGAGGACGGCTTAAAGACACTTGCTGTAACATTAGCCGCTAATGAGTCATATGAAACAGGTCTGCCGGTGAAAATGGCTGATTTTGGAAAGCTGGCTATTAAATAAGGAGCATGAAGGCAGTAATTAGAAACTAGTAAAATCATTTTATGGAGGTTATATCAAATGAAGCTTGGTATCAGTTCATATAGCTTACAAGGTGCAATTAGTTCAAAAGAAATGAGTATTTTAGATGTCGTTCAATGGGTTGCAGACCAAGGCGGAGAACATGTTGAGATTGTTCCAATGGGTTTTAGTTTGACTGAGGATCTGTCATTGGCGGATGCCATTCGCCAAAAAGCAGAAGAAGCCGGTATTGAAATCTCTAACTATGCTATCGGGGCAAACTTCTTAACGGATGATTTTGAAAACGAAATTGAACGTGTGAAAAAAGAAGTCGATGCCGCTCATCGTCTTGGGGTAAAGCTGATGAGACATGACGTTGCTTGGAAGTCACCAGCCGAAATTTCGATTCGTGATTTTGAACAGGATCTGCCAAAAATGGCTGAGGCCTGCAGAATCATCGCTGATTATGCTGCACAATTTGATATTGTGACAAGTGTTGAGAATCACGGTTACTATGTTCAAGCAAGTGATCGCGTGCAGCGTCTGATTCATGCGGTTGATAAGGAAAACTTTAAGACCACGTTAGATACGGGGAATTTCCTTTGCGTTGATGAAGATCCAGTAGCGGCAGTAAAGAAAAATATCTCATACGCATCCATGGTTCATGTTAAAGATTTCTATCAAAGATCGTCTTCGCTTGGCCTGGGCGAAGGCTGGTTCCCATCAAGCTCCGGCAAGTATTTAAGAGGTGCAATCACAGGGCACGGAGATATCAATTTGCCGGAAATCTTAAAGGTTATCAAACAATCAGGCTATGACGGCTATATTTCAATCGAATTTGAAGGAATAGAAGAATGCAAAAAAGCCGCAAAAATCAGCTTAGACAATGTAAAAGCCATTTGGGAAGCGGTTTAAATCAGATTTTAGATTCATAGTGCCCGAAATCGGGTAGAAGTTAGGGTTTCGGTCACTATAAAAGGTTCATAGTGCCCAAAATCGAAAAAAAAAGTCTAATTAATAGATTGATTTAGGAGGATGGGAACGATGGGTAAATTAAAAATTGGTGTAGTTGGGGCCGGTTCGATTTCAGATTTACATTTTCAGTCTTATGCAAAAAATGAAAAGGTTGAAATCCATGCCATTTGTGATTTGAATGAAGAAAGGGCAGAGGAAAAAAAGAAAAAATACAATGCCGAAGTCATTTATACAAACTATGAAGACTTACTGAAGAACCCGCAAATTGACGCTGTCAGTATTTGCACATGGAATAATTCTCATGCTGAAATTGCGATTGCGGCTTTGAATGCAGGCAAGCATGTTTTAGTTGAAAAACCATTATGTAAGACTGTTGAGGAAGCATTAAGGGTAGAAGAGGCGGTAAAGAAAAGTGGAAAAGTCCTTCAGGTAGGCTTTGTCCGCCGATTTGGAACCAATACGAAGGTTTTAAAATCTTTTATTGATTCTGGGGATCTAGGTGAAATTTATTATGCAAAAGCTTCAATTTTGAGACGTTTAGGAAACCCTGGCGGCTGGTTTGCTGACAAGGAAAGATCAGGCGGCGGACCGCTTATCGATATAGGGGTTCATATCATTGATTTATGCTGGTATTTGATGGGGAAACCAAAGGTGAAATCCATTAGTGGAAACACTTATTCGAAGCTTGGAAACCGAGCAAATATTAAAAACCTTTCTTTCTATCAAGCAGCGGATTATGATCCTAGCATTAATAAAGTAGAAGATCTCGCCAATGCCCTGATTCGTTTTGAAAATGGCGCTTCCTTAATAATCGATGTCAGTTTTACCCTTCACCTTAAGAAGGATGAAACGTCTATTAAGATTTTTGGCGATAAAGGTGGAGCAGAAATTGAACCTGAACTCGTTATTGTAACAGAAAAAAATAATACGATTTTAAATGCCCAGCCGCAAATTGATTCGCTGTCCTTTGATTTCAACCAAGCTTTCCAAAATGAAATTAACCATTTTGTTATGTGCTGCCAAGGGGAAGAACAAACCATCAGCCCAGTGGAAGATGGTGTGGAATTGATGAAAATATTATGCGGCATCTATGAGTCTAGTGAAACAGGTAAGGAAATCTCCTTTGAACAATCCAAAGTAACCATTTAAAATTTTTATTTATTATCAAGAAATAGGCTGTTTTTATGGAAAAATCCATTAAACAGTCTATTTTTCATTTATTTCATGGGTTACAAGGAATTGACATTATTTTAATTATTTCATATTGTTAAAAATATATTTGTTTGAAAGCGCTCTCGTTTCTATCTTTTTTCTGAAAAAAATTTTTACGTAAGGAGGCCATCTATTTTGTTAGGTTTAAGAAGGATACAATCACGATTATTATACAAATACATTATGTCGTATATGCTTATGTTTTTTATTCCATTATTAATTATGGGGGTAATTATCTATAATAATTCCGTTGTCAGCTTACGAGAAGGGATTGAACAATCGAATATTGACAAATTAAACCAAGTGAAAAATATGAACGATGAACGAATGGAGGAATTAGAAAAGCTTGCTTTAAGGATTTCCAATGATTATCGGTTAACGCCTTTTATGGTTAATGATGGTTTTTATGGAAAAGAAGCGATTGAGGAACTCAATAAATACAAAGCCAACAGTTCCATCATCAAGGAATTATTTCTTTATTATCGCGGAGACCATAATATTTACTCTGCAAACGGGGCGTATTCGGTAGAAACTTTTAATAAAATGTATCATTTTGATCATCCAGACGAAAAGTTGAAAGAACTGTTAGAAAGTAATCTGCAAGTCATCAACCCTGCAGCATCTGAAAGAGTCAATGATAAAAATGAAGAACGATTAATCACCTATTTGTATCCTGTTGCACGAAATACGCTCACTCCTTATGGCATGGTGATGTATTTCATCGAAGAATCGACGGTAACCAGTTTGATTAAGGATACTCTTGGTGATTTTCAAGGAAACGCCTACATATTTGATCAAAATAATCATGTCCTTACATCCAGTATCAATGATAAAAAATTAAATCAACACGACATAAAAAAACTCTCTAAAATAAAAAACGGTGTATCTAGTATCCAATTGCAAAGCAAAGAATACTCCGTTGTTTCCGTAAAATCTAGTGTAAGCGGCTGGACATTTGTCACCGTTATGCCAGCCGATCAGTTTTTTGGCAAGGTTGTCAATTTACAAAGATTTTTAATGATGATCCTTATTTCCGTTGTCCTCTCGGGTATTGGAGTTTCCATTCTTTTAGGCAGAAAGCAGTACCGGCCGATTCACAATCTTTTAGACTTTCTTAATAAGAACGAAAAGCCTGTCACAAACAGTGAGGGGATTAATGAACTTGATCGAATAAAAGTGACAATGGCCAGAGTGTTTAAGGATCATGAAAGTTTAAGTGAAAAGGTGGATACTCAAGCTCCTATAGTCAGAGATCAATATTTAATGAGGATGTTAAATGGCAGTTTAGTTGATGAGGAAGAGATTAATAAACTATTAGATTCGTTGAATCTTCCATTGAAAAAGGATTATTTTTTTGTGGCTATTGTTTCATTGAAAAATGAAATGCTCCAAAAAAGAGAGGAAATGATCCGTGCACTTTCCGTCTTATCCTTTAAAAAGACAATTTCCTATGGAGTAGAAATTGGTTTTAAAGACAGTATTGCCTTAATTGTCAGCTTAGAGGACCCACAGCAAGGAGAAGCAAAAAAGATTATTGAAGATACGGCACAATTAATTCAGGATCAATTAAGAGTTGATCCAATTATTTCCGTAGGGACATTGGTAAGAGAAAAAAGGAAAATAAACCGCTCGTTTATCGAGGCACTTGCTGCATTGGAATACCGGTTTATGAACGACCGAAGTGGTATAATTTATTTTGAAGACATTAGCAAGCAGCCTGAAAAGACAATTGGCTATCCAAAGGAAGAGCACATTAAATTTGTTCAAAGTTTAAAGCAAGGGGATCAGATTGTTGCCATTGAGACACTAAAACATATTTTTGAGGATGTAGTCAAAAAAGACCTCTCCGTCCAGATGGTTAAGTGTATTTGTTTTGATATTATTAATACCGTTTTAAAAGTGGCTGTAGAAATGGGGTTAGCGGATAAAACCTATGACATGAACAAAGTGGTCGATTTCAACTCTATTGGGGAGCTAGAAAGGCATTTACAACCACTGATTATCGATATTTGTCATGAGGTAAGCAGTAAAAATGAAAGAAATAACAGTCATCTTTGTAATGAAATTTTAGCACATATTCGGGAAAATTATGCTAAATATGATCTTAGTCTCGAAAGTATTGCCCGAAAATTTAAGCTTTCCACTTCTTATTTAAGCCGATTTTTGAAAGAACAAACAGGGGTAAACTTTACCCAATTTGTCTGGCATTTACGAATCGAGGAAGTAAAGAGGAAATTAACTGATACGGATGAAACGATTAAAGATATTGTCATCGAAACGGGTTATATAGATGTAGCCAATTTTACGAGGAAATTTAAAAAATCAGAAGGGGTTACACCGGGTCAATACCGATTGCTTTATGCACCCGATCGCAGCCAAATATAAACGACCGGAACAACACTTTAGAGGATGGCTATTTAAGCCATCCTCTATTAATTTTTTTAAGTAAAGATTTACATAGGAGGACAAAAAAGACATATTTGAATGTTAAAACAGCTAATGAAAGCGTTATTAAATCTAGCTTCACTTCCTTTTTACAACGTTAAACAAAAAAGACATATTTATTAAAGCGGTTTCTTTCCTGTAGTTTAAAACTATACAAAAAAATAAGAGGAGGAGAAGTGAGTGCATGATAGCAAAGTCACCGCGAATCAGAATCAGGGGCTCCTAAACGTAGAGATAAGCCCAAAAAGTCCCCCATTGTTAGATACAAAAAAGAATGTGCGAAAAAGAACAGTAAAGAAGATCTTACGAAATTGGGAGCTGTATCTTTTCCTGCTTCCAACCTTGGCTTACTTTATTATCTTCCATTACATTCCGATGTATGGGGTTCAAATTGCCTTTAAAGATTTTCTTCCTTCTAACGGAATATGGGGAAGTGAATGGGTCGGTTTTAAACACTTTACCCATTTTTTTGAATCCTATTATTTTTGGGATTTAATCAAGAACACACTTGGAATTAGCATCTATGAACTGCTGGTCGGTTTTCCACTGCCAATCATATTAGCTCTTGCGATTAATGAAGCAAAGGATGGACTGTTTAAACGCAGTGTTCAAACGATTACGTATGCTCCCCATTTTATTTCCGTGGTTGTTATGGCTGGGATGATAATTGCCTTTTTATCACCTGCAACAGGTGTGATTAACCATTTGGTCACGGCCCTCGGTTTTGAACCAATCCCATTTATGAGTGATCCTGCTTGGTTTAAAACGGTATATGTATTATCTGGTGTTTGGCAAGGGACTGGCTGGGGTACGATTATTTATTTAGCGGCTTTAGCGGGAGTCGATCAGCAGCTGCATGAGGCAGCGATTGTGGATGGTGCAACCAGATTGCAGCGGATCTGGCATATTAATATTCCTGCACTTGTGCCGACGATGATTATCTTATTGATCTTAAATGTTGGGAGCATTCTATCCGTCAGCTTCGAAAAAATCTTATTGCTGCAAAATCCGCTCAATATGGATTCTTCCAATGTCATTGCCACCTTTGTTTATAAAGCTGGACTACTGGATGCCCAGTACAGTTTTGCCTCAGCGGTGGGATTATTTAATTCTATTATTAGTGCGATTCTATTAGTGGTTGTGAATCAAATTGCGAAAAAGAAAAGTGAAACAAGTCTTTGGTAAGGAGGAGAGTCAATGAATTCGGCCATAAAAGAATCAAAAACTGATAAAATCTTCAAGGTCTTCAACTATGCTTTTTTACTGCTGGCAATGGTCATAGTCTTATACCCTTTAATTTATATTATCAGCGCCTCGGTCAGTAGTCCCTCTGCTGTTAACTCCGGTGAAATGTGGTTATTTCCAAAAGGATTTACATTAGCAGGGTACGAGCTTATTTTTCAAAATGATCTCATTTGGAAGGGTTATTTAAATACGATTTTTTATACCGTGCTTGGTACGTCTATCAATTTATTGTTTACACTGCCAGCAGCTTACGCCTTATCCCGAAAGGATTTAGTCGGCCGAAATATTTTTATGGGAATTTTCGTCTTTACGATGTTTTTTGGCGGCGGCTTAATTCCTTCGTATCTTGTAATAAAAGGTCTCGGACTAATCGATACGATTTGGGCAATGGTTTTACCTAATGCTGTCGCGGTTTGGAATTTAATCGTTGCACGTGTCTTTTTCCAGGTAACCATTCCGAAGGAGCTTGAAGAAGCAGCTGCGATGGATGGCTGTACGAATATGAAATTGTTTATAAAGGTGATTTTACCTTTATCTACTCCTATTATTGCTGTTATGGCTTTATTTTATGGTGTCGGACATTGGAACGGTTATTTCAATGCTTTGATCTATCTTTCCGATAAAGAATTATATCCACTTCAACTAGTATTGCGGGAAATCCTTGTGCTCCAGTCGATGACATCTGAAATGGCTGGCGGAGCGATTTCAGGTTCCGTAGCGGAAGCTCAGAATTCAAAGGCAGAGCTGGCCCAAATCATTAAATACGGTGTCATGATTGTTTCTACCTTGCCAATTATTATCGTGTATCCATTTTTGCAGCGATATTTTGTAAAAGGAGTCATGATTGGGTCTGTAAAGGGCTGAAAATATTCTTCTAGACTTTGAGGAGGTGGTTTGCGAGGATTGTATTAACTTATGGATAAAATAGAAATTTTTTCATAATCGAAAGGGGTCGAGGAAAAATGAGAAAAGCTTTTCTTATGATGGCATCATTTGTTTTAGTTTTTTCGATACTGGCAGCGTGTACATCTAAATCTAATACAAAAGAGAAGGCCGAAACCAAAGTAGAAATTAACAAAGAAGGGTATCCGATTGTTGATAAAAAAATAACGATGTCCATGATGGGACCGGATATTGGTCAAGCAAAGTGGAAGGATATGGCCTTCTTTAAAGATATGGAAAAAATGACGAATATACAATATGAATTTACAACACCGCCAAACAGTGATTTTCAAACAAAGCTAAATCTTGCCTTTGCCAGCGGTGAAATTCCTGATGTTCTTTTTGGTGCCGCTTTAACAGCCGAGCAAGAAGTGAAGTATGGAAAAGAGGGAGTATTAATTCCATTAGAGGATTTAATTGAAAAATATGCTCCCAATATCCAAAAAGTGTTTGAAGAAAACCCTGATGTAAAAAAATCAGTGACAACGGTTGATGGTCATATTTATGCGCTGCCGATGGTGGACAAGAATGCCGTTTGGTATATGGGTCCATTATGGTATAACGGTAAATGGCTAAATGCTTTAGGTGTTAAGGAATTACCTAAAACAACGGATGAACTTTATAACTTGTTCAAACGATTTAAAACTGAGGATCCGAATGGAAATGGAAAAGCAGATGAAATTCCTTTCTCGTCAGTTGCTTTAGATGATTCTCGTCAGTGGCTGTTAGGCGCTTTTGGGTTCACAAACTGGGGAATTGAAGAAATGGATGGTAAGGTCGTTTATACCCCGGCTGAAGATGGCTATAAGGATTACCTTGCATTTATGAATAAGCTTTATGCGGAAAAGTTAATGGATCCCGAGACTTTTTCACAATCCAATGAACAGAAGAAAGCAAAAGGACAAGCCAATCAACTTGGATTGTTCCAGGACTGGTTCTCTTATTTTACTACTGGAGATAAGGAAGAAGAGGCCCTCGATGACCCTATGTATCAGCCAATCTCTAGTCCTGCAACGGATAAAGCAGTGGCACCATTAAGTCCTGGTATCTACCGCGGCCAGTTTGCCATCACCGAAAATGCGGTGAATCCGGAAGCAGCGATCCGCTGGGTTGATTATCTCTATTCAAAAGAAGGAAATGAACTTCTAAATATCGGTAAGGCAGGAGACGTTTGGGATTGGGTAGATGAAGCTGCTGGCACAAGAAAATTGCTGGAATCCCCAATTGAAGGCAAAACGATTGAAGATTACCGTGGAACAACGACACCAGACTTTGGTATCAATGTGCCGGCATTACGACATAAAATTGAAGGCTTCCCTGAAACAGAATTTACGAAGTTCACTAATTCCGAAACTGATGTAAAAATTAAACCATATGCAAAGGTTCCCTATCCGCTTGTCTATTTAACACCTGAAGAACAAGAGGAAGTAGGCCGAATCCGCGCTGATTTGGATACTTACATTGAGCAAATGGAAGCGAAATTTATTACAGGTGCAGAGCCGATGTCCAATTGGGATAAATATATAAAAACTATGAATGATATGGGTGTTGATAAATTGGTGAAAATTTATCAAGATGCCTATGACCGTTGGAATAAATAATTGAAAAAAGAAGGAAATAGACGAAAATGATGTCTTTTTCCTTCTTTTTTATCCGGAACAACATAGGATGCAAAAATTACATATCATTGTCCACGAGCCCCAGGCTTGTAATAAGGCTTTAGACAATGCTGACAAATTTCACATATTTACCATTGGAGGGAGGAGAAAGTAAGCTAGAACCGAATGAACCAAGAAGGGGTGTAAGAAAGCATGAAAAACTCTAAACCTGTAAAAGCATTTCATCTGCGTTTTGGCTCACATGACCTAGTAGAACCATTCAAACTGTTTATTGAGAAAGTCCTTGCACCAAAGGGCATTAACCATTTAATCCTTGAGTGCAATACATCATTTGTCTTTGAGAAACACCCGGAAATAACTGGAGGGACGTTGACTAAACAGGATGCAAGGGAAATTGCCGCCGTTTGCAAGCAAAATGGGATTCGTGTCATTCCATTGTTTCAATGTCTTGGCCATCAAGGCTGGGGCGGGGCGCCGAATACGCTGTTAAAAGCGTATCCTGAATTTGATGAAACGCCGCATGTCCCATTAGACGCCAAATGGCCTGATTTCTTCTGCAGGAGCTGGTGCCCGTTACATCCAGATGTCAACGATCTTGCTTTTGATCTATTAGGCGAATTAATTGACGCTTTTGAAGCGGATGCCTTTCATGTCGGCTTGGATGAAGTGTATGCGCTTGCAGATGATCAGTGTCCACGCTGTAAAGGGAAAAACCGTGCGGCACTATTTGCAAAGGCAGTTAATGACCTGCATGGATATTTGGTAAAAGAGCGCGGGGTTCAAATGTTTATGTGGGCTGACCGCTTAAATGACACCGAAGCAACCGGCTATAACCAATGGGAAGGAGATACGTTTGGCACCCATCAAGCAATTTCGCAGATTCCAACTGATATAGTATTGATGGATTGGCATTACGATAAACTAGATTCCTATCCTTCGATTGGTATTTTTCTAGAAAGAGGCTTTCCCGTAATTCCGTCCTGCTGGTTTAAGACCGATGCGGCCCTCGACTTTCTCCAAGCGAGCAAGCGTCAGGCAAAAGGAACAGTTAAACCGGATCTCTTGCTAGGAATGGCTGTTACCTCTTGGAATGGATGGGATCAAGAAGCCTTTGAAAAATTTATCAACATGAAGTCAGGCACATTTACTAAAGAGGAAGAACTAGGAGAGTTAGATGAGCTTTATCGGACGCTCGATCTCATTACGAAAGAACTTTCATTAATGGGGGTTTAGGCTTGAAATCTAATGTGGTAATTTTTTATGATGAAGCCTTTCCTTATGAGGGCTTTAAGCCAACAAAAGAAATACTGAAGAAATTAGCAGAGAAGGCCACTATTGTTAAGGCTGCTGAATTAGAAAAAGCTCTTACTGGAGAAATTGACGGTTTCGTTCAGTTACACGGTCCTTATTTTCCAAAAAACGCTTGGGGTTCCTTCGTTTCCTATTTGAAGAAAGGGAAAGGGTTTGTCGCGGCCGGCGGAAACCCTTTCCGAAAACCTTGTAATCTAGTAAACGGGGAATGGCTTCCCGAGCGGGAACAGACGGCCTATCATACGGAGCTAAATATCCATGAAATGTTAAAGGTTGATCGAAAACCGATAGAAAAATTGGCCCATAGCAGCGAAATTCCTTTATTTAAAGATGATGAGGAGCTATTTACCATCCAGGATACAGCCAATTTTATCCTCCATCCAACGAAGACCTCCTCGATTGAACATGAAATGGGTTCATGTGGTCCTATGGATGCAAGAATTTATCCTTTGTTGAAGGGGATCTCAAAGAGCGGACGTGAGGTTGCGGCTCCAGCGGTTTTAATCGAAAACTATAAGGGAGAGTTTACCGGCGGAAGATGGGTGTTTATTAATCAACTATTAACAAATGAGTTTTGGAATGACAAGGGCTGCTGTTTCTTACTGGAGTTAGCGGATTTTGTTGCGAGAGGTGTGACAGAGCTTTGGTTGAAAACCAACTATGCCTCTTATGAGCACTATGAGGTCCCTTCTATTACTTTTCAGGCCCAGTCGTTACAGAAAGAGCAAACAGCTTGGAGCTTAGAGCTTGCTCTTACCAAAGGTGGAAACCTAATCGAGAAACATAGCTTAGAAGTTTCGATTACAAAAGAGCTGCATATTCAAAAACTCAATTTAAATAAGAAAGAATTTGATCCTGGTTTCTACGAACTTACCTGCAGGTTAACCAGTGATTTAGGTGAAGAAAGGATTCTTCATCAAGGTTTTTGGTTTAGGGATCAAGAACTGCTTGAAAGTGGACAGCCGCTTGTCTGCGGAAGAGATTACTTTTTGAAAAATAATCAGCCTTTCCCGGTTGTAGGCATGACATATATGACTTCCGATGTCGCCCGGTATTTTCTGTTCTTACCAAATCCAAGTGTCTGGAATAAAGATTTTTCTACAATGAAAGCAGCAGGCATCAATTATGTCCGGACGGGAATCTGGACGGCGTGGCGCAACATGATGTTTGTTGACGGCCATATGGAGGAAAATATCCTGCGGGCGATTGACGCATTTATTCTTACAGCCAAGCAGCATGACATCGAATTAACCTTCAACTTTTTCTCGTTTACACCAGAAGAATGGGAAGGGAAAAACCCTTATCTTGATCCGAGAAGTATCGAAGCCCAAAAAAGATTTATTACAGCGATCATTTCGAGACACAAGACCACGATGAATGTGCATTGGGATCTAATTAATGAACCATCGCTTTTTGATCCAAAACAAACTTTTGCAGGGCCAAGAACCCTTCTGGACAGCTTTGACACGGCGGAGTACCAGGAATGGCTAAAAGAAAGACATGGTGAAATTGTCAAGGTACAGGAACGCTGGAATCTAACGCCGAATGAACTGCCATCGTTTCATCATGTAAGGCCGCCGCAAATAAGGGAAATTAATACACATATTCAAGATATGGCAGCAGGAAAAAGAGGATTGAAATGGCTGGATTACACTTTATATACGATGGAAAAGCATAACGATTGGATTCGCAAGCTTTCGAGCACGATCAGAAAATTAACACCAGATCAGCTAATCACCGTCGGACAGGATGAAGCGCTAATGGGACAGCGGCCTTCACCATTCTTTTATGGGGAAGCTGTTGACTACACCTCCAACCATTCATGGTGGTCGATGGACAATTTACTATGGGATGGAATTTTTGCTAAGACCGTAGACAAGCCCAATTTGATTCAGGAAACGGGCATCATGTATGTAGAAAAACCGAATAACCAAGCAAAACGTTCGGAGGAAGAGCTTCGCAATATTCTGGAAAGAAAATACGCCTATGCGTTCGCTGCCGGGAATGCCGGTGCGGTTCAATGGCTATGGAATACCAATTATTTCATGAATAATATTAATGAATCGAATATTGGGGCGCTTCGTGCAGACGGTACAGAAAAACCCGAAGCAAATGTTTCCTATGATTTTGGCCGTTTTATCAAGGAAGTTGGTCATGTATTCGCTCACCGGAAACTTGAAGAGATTGTCGTGATCTTCCCATACTCGAATGATTTTTCCAATCGCCGGCTCGCTTTTGATGCGACAACAAAATTGACGAGGGTCTTATCTTATGAGCTTAATCAGCCGTTTCGGGCTTTAAGTGAGTATGATTTAGCAAGTTTAGCTGCCGAGCCTCCCAAGGTCATCATGATTCCGAGTCCGCATAATTTTAGTTCAAAGGCGTTAGAGGAAATATTACAGTTTGTTAAAAATCACGATGTTACCTTATTGTTTACAGGGCCAATGAGTATAGATGAGTATTGGAACGAAACGGATCGGATCAAAGCGATAGCGGGTTCAACGAAACGAGTCAATGTTTTGCGTGAAGAAATGTTAGTCATTAATGGCCAAGCTAGTCCAGTTTCATTTGGGGATAAACGGATTGCGGAATTGGTTAAAGAAATCACGGATGAGGAAATTTTAGCAGTAAATGAATATGACTATGGCAAAGGAAAAATCATCTGGTCCCCGCTTCCTATAGAATTGAACGAACGGAATGAAGCGACTCAGCGTTTATATCAATATGCCTTAATTGGTGCCAATGTACCGGAGCATTTAATCTGGCATGAGGGGAACTTCCCTGGTATTTACGGCAGGAAACTAGACTTTGAAAATGGAAAACTGTTTGTCTTTGTTTCAGAGTTTGGGGCAAATACCGGAGTGAAGGTTACTGATCCTGATACCGTCCAGACGTACGAATTTTTACTAGAATCCGAGAGAAGTGTATTATTTGCCACGACAAAAACGGGCGAAATGATCGGTACATACCGAATGGATGAAGTGATAATAAAACAAGTCGAAAAGAATACGGTGGTGTAAATAAATGAATGGAAGAGAAGAACGAGTAAAGTGGTTGATGCAGGATCGTTTTGGTTTGTTTATTCATTGGGGGCTTTATGCGATTCCGGCGAAAGGAGAATGGCTAAAGACCAATGAACGCTTAAGCAATCAGGATTACCAGTCTTATTTTGAGGAATTTAATCCCATTTACTATAATCCGCGGGAATGGGCGAAAGCCGCCAAAGCAGCTGGGCAAAAATATGTGGTGTTAACAGCCAAGCACCATGATGGTTTTTGTTTATTTGATAGTCAATTAACAGACTACAAAGCGACGAATACACCAGCTGGCCGTGACTTAATTAAGGAATATGTTGAGGCGTTTCGGGCTGAAGGAATAAAAGTTGGTTTCTATTATTCAATTATTGATTGGTATCATCCTGATTACCCTAAGTATGGGGATCGCTTTCACCCGATGCGTGATAATGAGGAATATAAGGATGAAGAAATAGATTTTTCACGTTATATTGCCTATCTGCATGGACAAGTGAAAGAGCTATTAACGAATTATGGGAAAATTGATATTTTGTGGTTCGACTTTTCCTATGATGATATGACCGGAGAGAAATGGGAGGCAACGAGACTCGTAGAGATGATTCGTGAAATTCAGCCGGATATTCTGATTGATAATCGATTAGGCGGTAATATCAAGTTAGCGGAGCCGGAAGTCTATGCGGGCGATTTCTATTCTCCGGAACAAATTATTCCTGTCGGCGGGATTGTCAATGGGGATAATCAACCAATTCCATGGGAAGCATGTATCACCTTGAATGACCACTGGGGTTATCATTCAAAGGATCTGAATTACAAATCTCCGAAGCAGGTGATTCGCACATTAGTCGAGTGTGTCAGTAAGGGCGGCAATCTGTTGTTAAATGTTGGTCCGAATGCGAAGGGGGAAATACCTGAGCAAAGCTTAGAGATTTTACAGGAAGTCGGTAAGTGGATGCGGCAGAATGGTGAAAGCATTTATGGGTGTACGACCGCTGAGTTGCCAAAGCCAGAATGGGGAAGGTATACGCAAAAAGGTAATTATTTATATGCCCATGTCTTTGACCGCGGAATTGGTCCGATTTATTTTCAAGGTCTAAAAGGCAAGATTAAGAAAGCCCGTCTGTTAGCGGATGGAAGTGAACTGAAGGTAGAAGTTCCGTGGATGGCGGAACAGTATTCAGATATTGAAAATGGTGCCTTTATTCATTTGTCAGGAGCTGCGCTGCCAGATGAAAGAGATACGGTTATTGAACTTGAATTAATCGATTAATTGGCCATGCTGCTAAGTGTGGAGCAAGAATTTCGCTCAGCCGAAAAAGGACAGTGTCAAGAGACTTAGCCCAAAAATCGTATTAGAAGGGATCGACACTTATGAATAGTCCTTCGAGAAAACCAATTGTTGTCATTGCCATTGTAACAGCTGTTTGTATGTTGGGAAACGAAATGCTGTTTATAGTGATGCCATTATATTGGAAGTTTTTTGGACTGACATCGCTCTGGCAGGTCGGAGTGTTATTATCGGCTAATCGAATCATCAGAATCCCGATTAATTCGCTTGTCGGTTGGTGTTACAAACGGATTGGGAAACGATCGGGCGTCATGGCGGCTGTTATATTAGCTGCTGCCTCTACGTTTTCCTATGGTATGGTAAAGGGGTTTTGGCTGCTCCTAATCGCCCGGTGTTTATGGGGAATCTCGTGGTCTTTCTTTCGTATCGGCGGCTATTTAACGGTTCTTTCTTCTAGTAATGCAGAAACGAGAGGCCAGTATGTAGGCTTGTATAACGGACTATGGGGCCTTGGGACATTATTTGGAATGCTGTTGGGAGGATTACTTGCAGAAATTATTGGAATCCAAACAGTTACCACACTTTTCTCTATCTTTGCTGTCAGCAGTATTCCATTTATTATACGATTTATCGACAACACGAAGGAGACGGAAGCGACTCCTCAAGTGAAAAAAAAGAAAGATTTCACAATTTGGAAAAATAAACGTATTGTTTCTTCTTTTGTTACGGGGTTAATCGTTGCCTTTGTCGTATATGGGGTTGTTGCTTCTACTCTAAGTAAATTAATAGAAATACAAATGAATATAGTATTAGGTTTGACTATTGGTGCCGGAACGATTACCGGTTTGATTCAAGCTCTCCGGACAGGATGGGATCCTTTTCTGGCACCTTATCTTGGCAGAGTTTCCGATCAAAAATGGGGGAGAATCCCTATTTTAATCCTAGCTTTACTAACTGCTGCTTTTTGCTTGAGCCTTTTTCCTTTAAAATTGCCGATGGTTCTTTTTGTAGCACTGTTATTTTTATTTCAACTGACAACAACCGTATTAATAACGATGAGTGATTCGGTTGCTGCCGATCTCGCCGCAGGTCCTTCACAAATTACAGTTATTACTTTTTATACACTATTTTCTGATATTGGTGCGGCTTTAGGGCCATTATTAGGGTTTGTGATGATTGATGTCTTTGGAATTCAATCACTTTATTGGTTAACTAGTTGCATCATCGTCCCCCTTGCCGTTTATTGGTTCATTATTTTTAAGAAGGAAGTAAGGATAACAAGGCTAATGGAAGGTCAGTAGATAGAAATGAGAGGAGAAAATTATGACTGAAAATAATCAGTTCCGAATTATGACTTATAATGTGAAAAATGCATTTGATGTACCACCCCATTCTTGGGAAGAACGTAAAGGAATGATAAGAGACTTAATTCAGCATGAATCTCCGGATTTAATCGGGACACAGGAATGCCTATATGGTCAAGTGTGTGACATGATAGAGATGTTACCCGAATATGACTGGGTCGGCCTCGGCAGAGAGGGGGGAAGTAAAGGCGAATACACAGCAATCTTTTTTAAAAAGGATCGCTTTAACGTTTTGGAATACGATCATTTCTGGCTTTCCGATAACCCAAATGTGATAGCATCCACTACCTGGGGGAATTTCGTCACCCGGATGGTGACGTGGGTCCGCTTTGTTGATTTGCAAACAAATCAACAATTCTATCATATGAATACACATTTTGATCATGAGTCGGCAAATGCCAGGGTGAAAAGCGCGCAATTAATTATCAAAAAAATAGACAAATTCGATGCGAACCTTCCTATTATCTTAACAGGTGATTTTAACGAGGATATCGATACAAAACCGTATGAAGTCTTATTAAATGAAGGAACATTAGCGGATACATGGAATATGACAAGTTTGCGGTTTAATGAAGGGTTAGGGACGTTTAATGATTTTCAGGATCCTAAAGGCGGTAAAGAGCGTATTGATTGGATTTTTGTTAGAGGTGACATGGTCGTTGAGTCTGTAGGGATTGTGGCAAATCATTCAAATGCCCGTTTTCCAAGTGACCACTACCCTGTGATCGCGAATTTGTATATGAATTAATGACGCACATTATAAAATAAGATTTTATAAAAGAGGGAGTGTAAAAAAATGAAGGTTGGAATCAGTTCTTATAGTCTTTTGAAAGATATTAATGCAGGAAAATTGGATATTTTAGGTGTTGTTCAATGGGTTGCTGACAATGGAGGGGAACACTTGGAGTTAGTACCATACGGATTTACGGTTGTCGATCAACCAGAACTGGCGGATCAAATCAGGGAAAAAGCGCAGTCTGTTGGTATTGAGCTATCTGCTTATTCATTACCGGCTAATTTCATTCAGCCAACGGAGGAAGCGTTTTATGCGGAAGTGGAGCGGCTTAAGCAGCATGTAGACATCGTAAATCGGATGGGTATCAAAATCATGCGTCATGATGTTACTGCGTTTCGTCTAGAACCAGAGGAAATGACGATCCATCATTTTGAAAAGCATTTTGAGCAAATGGTGCGGGGCAGTCAATTGCTTGCGGATTATGCCGCTCAATTTGGTATCACTACTACGATTGAAAACCACGGATTCAACGTGCAATCGAGCGACCGGGTACAGCGAGTGATCCATGCCGTTAACCGTGCTAATTTTAAAAGTACAGTGGATGTAGGTAATTTCCTTTGTGCTGATGAAGATCCGCTAGTTGGCGTTAAGAAAAATATTCAATATGCTGCCGCTGTCCATTTTAAAGATTTTTATATTCGTCCTTATTATGAAAATCCAGGCGGCGGGGAATGGTTCCGTACGGTAAATGGCAATTACATGCGCGGCGCGATTGTTGGGCATGGAGATTTAAATATTCGTGAACTCATCAAGCTTGTAAAGGGATCCGGATATGACGGCTATCTTACGATTGAATTTGAAGGCATGGAAGATTGTCAGGTTGGTACGAAGATTGGAATGGAAAATGTAAAAAGACTTTGGGATGAGGTGAAAGTTTATGAAACTATCAAATAAAATCGGAATTATTGTGGACAGCCTCCGCTTGCCGCTCCGTGAAGGTTTAAAGACAGCTAAAGAGATGGGTGCAGATGGCGTTCAAATTTATGCTGTGGATGGAGAAATGGCTCCTGAAAATTTAACTTCTGCTGCTCGAAAGGAATTGAAGGATTACATTTCTTCATTAGGGTTAGAGATATCTGCTCTTTGCGGTGATCTCGGGGGGCACGGGTTTCAGGATCCAGAAATGAATCCGCAAAAAATTGAAAAATCAAAGAGAATCTTAGATTTGGCCGTTGAATTAGGAACGGATATTGTTACTACTCATATTGGGATTATTCCTGAAGATCCTGCCACTCGTGTGTATGAATCGATGCAAAAGTCGTGTGAAGAATTAGGGGTATATGCAAAAAGTTTAAATGCTTATTTTGCGATTGAAACAGGCCCGGAAACCTCCTTAAGGCTGAAGACGTTCTTAGATACTCTTAGCACCAATGGTGTTTCCGTCAATTTTGATCCGGCGAATATGGTCATGGTAACCGGCGATGACCCTGTTGAAGGTGTTAAGCTTTTGAAGGATTACATCGTTCATACTCACGTGAAGGATGGAGTCCGAAATAAACCAGTAGATCCTCGTGATGTTTATGGTGCGCTTGGCTATGGCGGCGGAGTGGACCATGAACAAATTGCCAAGATGGTAACCGAAGGGGAGTTTTTCAGAGAGTTACCGTTAGGTGAGGGGAAAGTGGATTTTGTAAATTATTTCGCTGCACTACAATCAATTGGCTACAATGGTTATTTAACCATTGAAAGAGAAGTAGGGACAAACCCTGTTCATGATATTGGTGAGGCAATCAAGTTTATTCGGACATTTAAATAAGAGAAAGATAGATTTTAATTAAATAATTTAGAAGTCATTTACAAGAATAGGGCGGGACGAAAAAAGGTCCGGCCCTATTCTATTAGAAAGGTGTGGTAACGATTAATTTTAACGAGAATTGGCGTTTTAAGTTAGAAACCAGCGGCAGTATGGCTGGAGAGCAGAAACCTGAATATAATGATTCTTCCTGGCGGCAATTGAATCTGCCGCATGACTGGAGTATTGAGTTAGATTTTAACAAATATTCACTTGCAACACATGAGGGAGGCTATTTGGATGGTGGAATCGGCTGGTACCGAAAAACCTTCATAGTGCCGGAATCAGTAAAGGGAAAACGTATTTCTATCGATTTTGACGGGGTCTATATGAACAGCACCACCTATTTAAATGGTGAAATATTAGGGACCTATCCTTTTGGCTATAATGCTTTTTCTTATGACGTTAGTGAAAAGCTCTATTTTGACGGCAGGGTGAACGTCCTTGCTGTTAAGGTAAACAATACCCAGCCCTCGAGCCGCTGGTATTCTGGCAGCGGCATTTACCGAAATGTTCATTTTACCGTGAAAAATCCTGTTCATGTTGCAAGGTACGGAACCTTTATCACCACTCCAAATTTAGAAGCTTCATATGCTGAGGGAAGGGCCGATATCAATATTAAAACGAAGGTTAGTAATGAGTCGGATGAATCAGCCAAGATTCAAGTAAAGTCGACGATTTATGATGCGGAAGGAACAGCTGTGTCAACAGTGAAGTCAGAGGGAAAAACAGCGGCAGCGGGTGCAGCGGTTGTTTTTGATGACAACACGAACATTGATCAGCCAACTCTTTGGAGTATTGAGCAACCCTACCGGTACAAGCTTATTACTGAGGTCCTGGTTGGCAGTCAAACTGTGGATACATATGAAACTCTTTTTGGTGCAAGATATTTTACATTTGATGAGAAAGAAGGGTTTTCTCTAAATGGTAAGTATATGAAGCTTCATGGTGTATGCATGCATCATGATTTGGGGGCGATGGGGGCTGCCACAAATGCGAGAGCCGTGGAAAGACAAATGCAGATTATGAAGGATATGGGTGTCAATGCGATTAGGGTCACTCATAACCCTGCATCACCGGAGGTGCTTGAAGCTGCCAATAACTTAGGTTTATTTATTGTGGAAGAGGCCTTTGACTGCTGGGCATTGTCGAAGAAGGAATATGATTATGGACGGTTTTTTACGGCATGGGCAGAGCATGACATTAAGGAAATGGTCGACCGGGGCAAAAACGAGCCGGCCATTATTATGTGGTCAATTGGAAATGAAATCTATGATACGACAAGTGCTGATGGGGTAGAAATAGCGCGTAATTTGGTCCGATGGGTCAAGGAAATAGATACAACACGGCCGACGACGATTGGTGAGGATAAAACACGGGGAGATAAGGTGAATGTCACATCAATTGATCATTATATAAATGAAATTTTTAATTTAGTTGATATTATCGGGTTAAATTACAGCGAGAACAATTATGCGGGCTACCACCAACAGAATCCAAGCTGGAAGTTATATGGATCAGAAACCTCATCGGCAACTCGTTCACGCGGTGTTTACACCCATCCATTTCAGTATAATCAAAGCACAAAGTATGAGGATTTGCAGCAATCCTCCTATGACAATGATTATGTTGGCTGGGGCCGTACAGCGGAGGAGGCCTGGAAATACGACCGTGATCTAAAGCATATCGCTGGGCAATTTATTTGGACCGGCTTTGATTATATTGGCGAGCCGACTCCTTACTACAATTCTTATCCGGCAAAAGGCTCCTATTTTGGTGCTGTCGATACAGCAGGTTTTCCTAAGGATATCTTCTACTATTATCAAAGCCAATGGAAAAAGGAACCTATGGTGCACTTGCTGCCGCATTGGAACTGGTCGGAGGGAGATTTGGTCCGTGTCTTGGCTTACACAAATGCACATACGGTGGAACTTTTTCTAAATGGCGAATCAGTAGGTGAGCGGAGCTATGAGAATAAACAGACTTCATGGGGTGCTCCATACAAGGAAACGAAGGATGGAAAAACCTATCTTGAGTGGGCCATTCCATTTAAAGCAGGTGCATTAGCTGCACTAGCCAAGGACGAAAATGGAAATGAAATTGCATGTGATCAAGTGGTAACCGCTGGAGAACCGGCATCTGTCAGATTGACGGCAGACCGGAGGGAGATTAATGCGAACGGTAAAGATTTATCATATATTACGGCGGGAATCGTTGACAGTAAAGGGATTGTCGTCCCAAATGCCAATCATTTGATTACGTTCAACGTATCTGGCAAAGGTGAATTAGCTGGTGTTGACAATGGAAATGCATCGAGTGTAGAGAGATTTAAGGGTAATGACCGCAAGGCTTTTAAGGGAAAAGCGTTAGCGATTATCCAATCTAATAAGCTTCCTGGAGAGATCACCATCAATGCTTCTGCTGACGGACTCGCAAGCGGGTCTGAAAAGATTTTTACCCTAGCACCAGATGACATTGCTAACAATGTTGCCGTCTGGATGGATGTGACTGAAGCAGCGGTGTTTACGAAAGGTACAGGGACAACGATCAATGCGGAGGAAAAGGTTGTAGAGAAAGGGCCCATTGCGATTGGAAATGTTGAGATAGCTGTGCTGTTAAAGCAAATGCCTGTGCTGCCCAATAAAGTCACGGTTTATTTTAGTGATGAGACGGAAGAGCTTATCGAAGTAAATTGGGAAGAACTGCTGCATGATGACCTTGAACATGTGGGTGAGTTTAAGGTTAAAGGCGCATTAAAGGGCGTAGAGCTAAAAGCAATCGCCACGATTAGGGTAACCGATGTGGTCGGGGGCAAACAGAATATCAGCCGTGCAAAAAATGGCTATGAATATCCGAAGGCTGAAGCTTCATACACGAACAATGAGCCTGGTTCGAATGATAGAGTTGAAGCAATCAATGATGATGTTATCTCCTATGAAGCTGTCCCGCACAATCGCTGGACGAACTGGCAGCCTGTTCCCCGTTCAGGTGACTGGGTTTCTATTACCTTTGGAGACTATGAACCAACGGAATATAATATCGATCATATGGAAATTTACTGGTTCGAGGATTCCGTTACGTCGTATCCAGCCTCCTTAAAAATCCAGTATAAATCAGGAGATAGCTGGATAGATGTATCCAACTTAAAGAGTAAACCAGAATTTCCAGCTCTAGAACAGGCTAACGAGTATACTTTTGACAACGTAAAAACCTCGGCAATAAGATTAGAGATGACTGCACATGCGGGCAAAGGGCTAGGCATCACTGAAATCAAAGTATTCTCGAAATGGCCAAAAGTATGATCGGAACAAAAGATTATAAAAATTAACGTTGACGGAAAAAGCGTTCCACACGATTAAATAGAGGAGGGGAAGTCTCTTGAAAAAGACAGCCCATATTATCTCCCATTCACATTGGGACAGAGAGTGGTATTTGCCTTTTGAAAAACATCGCTATTACTTTATTAAGCTTATGAATGAACTGATTAACCAGTTTGAAAAGGAAGGAAATGCGTTTCAATCTTTTCATCTGGATGGCCAAACCGTACTTCTAGAAGATTATTTCGCGGTTCATCCGGAAAAACGTGACATCATTAAACAATTAATTGAAGAGAAAAAGCTCTATATTGGACCATGGTATGTATTGCAGGATGCCTTTTTAACCAGCTCTGAAGCTAATGTTCGGAACTTACTCATTGGCCTGAATGATACAAAAGCTTATGGACATGCTTCAAAAATTGGTTATTTCCCTGATACTTTCGGTATATACGGGCAGGCGCCCCAGCTTTTAAAGCAAGCGGGTATTGATACAGCGGCCTTCGGAAGAGGAGTCAAACCGACTGGCTTTAATAATACAGTTTCAGACGCACCTGGATTTGAATCACCATTTTCCGAAATGGTCTGGAAATCGCCGGATGGATCAAGCGTATTAGGGATATTATTTGCCAATTGGTATTCAAACGGCAATGAAATTCCTGTTGATGAAGAGGAAGCGAAAGCGTTCTGGGATCGAAAGCTTCAAGATGCTGAAAAATATGCATCGACCAATCAATTGTTATTCATGAATGGCTGCGATCACCAGCCGCTGCAAAAAACAATTCCAGCGGCCATCGAAACAGCGGCTGCCCTTTATCCTGACTATAACTTCAAACATTCCAGCTTTGACGAATATACAGAAGCACTCAAAAAGAACCTGCCGGAAAAGCTGCAGGTCATTGAAGGCGAATTACGGAATCAGCGGACGGACGGCTGGTCCACTCTCGTTAATACGGCATCTGCACGTATTTACTTAAAGCAGTGGAATCACCGTTGTCAAATACTACTGGAGAAAATTGCAGAACCGCTTGCAGCATTTGGCTTCTTAGCAAATGGTACGTATCCACGGGAATATATTCGGTTTATGTGGAAATCACTGATGAAAAATCATCCGCATGATAGCATCTGTGGCTGCAGTGTCGATGAGGTTCACCGTGAGATGGTCACACGCTTTGAAAGTGTCATTCATATGGGCGAAGTATTTGTAAAGGAACAAGCAGCAGAGCTTGCAGCGGCGGTTGAAACCTCAAAAACTCCGGATGGAGGCATTCCGCTTATCGTTATGAATACAACAGGATGGAACAAAAACGAGGTTGTCACGAAAATGGTTGATCTTGAGAAAGTATATTTTTCTGAAATGCCGTTAGGGAAAATTCCAACCTATTTAGAAGAAAAAGAACTGTCTGGATACAAGCTAATCGATGATCAAGGGAAAGTTTGCGAATTTCAGCTCGAAAGCACGAAAGTGGAATTTGGATACGATTTACCAGATGATAAATTCCGCCAGCCGTACTATGCGAAAAGAGCAATTCTATCATTCTATGCGGAAGATATTCCTGCCTTCGGATATAAGACTTACTATTTCGTTCCTGATAAACAGGCGTTAGAACAGCCAAAGGTACAGTCTCAGGCTGAAGCCTATGAAATGGAAAATGAATTTGTCCATCTCTTGTTCCATGAGGATGGTACTTATGATTTGACTTCTAAGGAAACGGGTCAAATCTTCCAAGGTCTCGGAATTTACGAGGATACAGGGGATATCGGAAATGAATATATGTTCAAGGAAACAGCTGGGCTTGCACCAATCATGACAAAAGATATTCCTGCGGAATTTACATTCATAGAAAAAAGTGCACTCCGAACAGTTCTAGAGTTTGAACATACGTTAACGATTCCGGTTTCTGCAGACGACCGTTTTGCCACGGAACGCCATAAAATGATTTGGTATACGAACAGACAAGCGGGAAGATCAAGTGAAACGATCACGATATCTCTTAAGACCATGGTTACGCTTGAAAAAGGAATGAAAGGGCCAGCCTTCAAGCTCAATATCGACAATCAAGCAAGGGATCACCGTCTGCGTGTCCTATTCCCAACGGGGCTAAAATCAGAAACTCATCAAGCAGACAGTGTTTTTGAGATTGTGAATCGTCCAAATAAACCGGAAAAGGAATGGAAGAATCCTAGTTTTTGTCACCATCTCCAGCGATTTGTCAGTTTAGCAGATGAAAAGGCGGGGCTGGCTGTTGCAGCCGATGGTCTGCAGGAATATGAAATTTTACCAGAGGACGGAACGATCGCGCTAACGGTACTCCGTTCGGTTGCTGAACTTGGGGACTGGGGATACTTCCCAACTCCGGAAGCACAATGCATAGGAGTCCAGACTGCAGAATGGCTTGTTTTGCCGCACGAAAGGGACGTTATAACGTCAAAGGCCTTCGTTGAGGCGTATCAATATAAAGTTCCTCTTTATGCTGTCCAGACCGATTGTCATGAAGGCACACTGCCGAGCTCTTTTCAGTTTGTTACTTCCGAGCAGTGTGGACTGGTATGGTCGTCGCTGAAGGTGGCAGAAGAGCAGGATGATGTGATGATCCGCTGGTTTAATCCGTCAGGAAAAAGCGAGGTCCTGAAGGCTTCGATTCCTATGAATCAGACATCCTATAAAAGTACGATTCTTGAGGAAAAAACGGAAGAATCACTGGAGCAATATGAAGTAAAAGGTCACGAAATTATCACACTTGGTTTCCAAAAAAATTGATAGGAGCGAAAAAAATGACAGTTACGATCCCCCAATCTTTAAAAAAGTTAATTAATCATGTGAAGGAATTTTTTCCTCATGACGAGAAACTCCAGCAAATGTTTGAACAATGCTTTGTTAATACGTACGAAACAACGATGAAAAAACAAGAAGATGGAAAAACGTTCGTAATTACTGGGGACATTCCAGCAATGTGGCTGCGAGATTCAGCTGCACAGGTAAGACCTTATTTGCTTGCTGCTGAGGAGGATCAAGAGATTGCTGATTTACTAGAAGGGGTTATCCGCCAGCAATTTGCGTTTATCTTACATGATCCTTATGCCAATGCTTTCAATGAAAGTGCAAATGGGCACGGGTATCAAACCGACCTTACGGAGATGACACCACATATTTGGGAGCGGAAATACGAGATTGACTCTCTATGCTACCCTGTTCAGTTAGCGTATTTATTTTGGAAATCGACAGGACGTACCACCCATTTTGATGAAACATTCCAAAATGTCATTGAAACAATTATCACAGTTTGGCGGACCGAGCAGGATCATGAAAAACTATCTCCTTATCGCTTCGAGCGTTCTGATTGCAGTCAGTCGGATACGTTAATCCGCGATGGTAAAGGAGGTCGTGTTGTACCAACGGGAATGACATGGAGTGCTTTCCGTCCGAGTGATGATGCCTGCACCTATGGATACCTCGTACCTGCAAATATGTTTTCGGTTGTCGTTTTAGGTTATGCAGCAGAAATATGCGGGGAAGTTCTTCACAATACATCATTAAAAGATGAATGCGTAAAGCTCCGTGATGAAATTCAAAAAGGGATTGAACAATATGCGAGGTTTGGCCACCCAATTTACGGTGACATGTATGTCTATGAAACCGATGGCGAAGCGCGCGTCAATTTGATGGATGACGCCAATGTTCCGAGCCTGCTTGCTGCTCCATATTTAGGGTATCTCCCATTTGATGATTCGAGGTATGTAAATACTCGTTCATTCCTTTTAAGCAGGGATAATCCGTATTATTATGAAGGAAAATATGCGAAGGGAATCGGCAGTCCGCATACCCCTGATCATTATATTTGGCATATTGCTCTTGCGATTCAAGGGATGACAACAACTGATGCAGCGGAACAGCAAAAAATATTGTCATATTTTAAAAATACAGACGGCGGTACTAAATTTATGCATGAAGGCTTTAATGCCGATTCACCTGAAGAATTTACGAGGGATTGGTTTGCATGGGCAAACACGATGTTTAGTGAATTTGTGTTAGCTCTAACAGGTAAAGCAGTTAAAGGAAGTCCGCTTTATTACCAGCTTATGAAAAATCAAGCGTAAAATGCTAACATAAATCGGAGCATTGTTCCATTGTTAAAGGGGAGATATAAAAATGTTAGGAGCGATTGAAGCTGGTGGTACAAAGTTTGTTTGTGCCGTTGGGGATGAAACAGGTGAAATTTTTGCACGCGAACAGATTCCTACAACTATTCCTGAGGAAACTATACCAAAAGTAATCGAGTTTTTTAGGCAGTATCCTGTCAAAGCGATTGGGATTGGATCCTTTGGTCCAGTTGATGTAAACAGGGAAAGCCCTGCCTATGGATTTATCACTTCTACACCAAAACCAGGATGGAAGAATTATCCGTTTGTTCAAACCATGAAGGAGGCATTTGCCGTTCCAGTCGGTTTTAATACGGATGTAAATGCAGCGGCTCTCGGTGAAGCCACTTTAGGAGCAGCCAAAGGACTGGATAGCTGCTTGTACATAACGGTGGGAACCGGAATTGGGGCAGGGGCACTAGTTCAGGGACAGCTGCTTCAAGGACTGTCTCATCCTGAAATGGGGCATATTCTGGTAAGGAGGCATCCAGAAGATGACTATCAAGGAAAGTGTCCATACCACAGTGATTGCTTAGAAGGTCTGGCGGCTGGTCCGGCAATTGAAGCACGCTGGGGAGCGAAGGGTATCGACCTTGTAGATCGATTTGAAGTTTGGGATATGGAAGGCTATTATCTTGCTCAGGCACTTATGCAATATGTGCTCATCCTTTCGCCAAAGATGATTATCCTCGGCGGCGGAGTCATGCACCAAAAGCAAGTCTTCGATTGTATCTACAACTATTTGAAAAAGTTATTAAATGATTACGTTACTTTACCTGAACTAGAAAATTATATTGTAAGTCCTGGATTGGGAGATAATGCCGGAATCACAGGCGCTCTATTGCTTGCCCGACAGGCAGTAAATGAATTGTAAGGTTTGTTGCAGAAAAAGAGGCTGTCCCAAAAGCTAATTTTGGGAAAAGCCTCTTTTGTTTTTAGCCGAAGGTTTAATGTTTCTAAGCACTTTCAGTGATTCTACACCTTATTTTTTATATTTAGCATCATACGCTGCTTGATTGATTTCTATAAATCTCTTTAAATTCATACTTTCTAGGGTTTCAAGATACGAATCCCATTCCTTATCGATATCAGCGTCTCCTGTTACAAAGCGGGCAGTCATTTCCTTTACGTAATCTGTAACAGTCTTTTCAAGTTCAGCTAATTCAGAAGCTTGTTCCTCCGTAAAGAAAAGTGTAGGGATAAGCATATCTTCATCTGCTTTATAAGGTTCATATTGTTTATTTGTTGCTTCATAAAGGATTTTTTCCTGATTTGTCTCATCCACAACTTCAGATAGACGGAATTCGGCTGTACGCAGCGAAGGGCCCGTTTGTGACCAGTGCTTGTTATTACCTTCTTCCTTACCAGGAATCCTTAAATATTTCCCTGGCTTACCATCTATCCCTAGCTCTCCAGCTTCCGCTTTTCTCCAGTTTTCTCCTTCTATCCCAAGTACGGAACGCATGGTGAACTCTTCGTTAAACATGGCATCAGCCCAACGTAATGCTACATCTGGATGTTTCGCGTTTTTCGTAATGACAAATTCAGCAGGTCTTGTGACAGGATTAGGATAATTCTGTGAAATTTGATTCCCATTTGGACCTTTTAATGGAGCTAAAGCTACAAAGTCTTTTCCTAGTTCTGGAGATGCAGTGAATCCCCCTGTTGAGGCCCCAAAGCCTGCACCTAACAGTTGTGCATCAGGGTTTGATCCGATTTTCTTATACTGGGTACCATCAAGAGTAAAGGATTCAGAGGCAAGTAATCCTTCTTTATTTAGCTTACGCATGTACTGAATTCCTTTTTTCCAATCAGGCTTATTGAAGGCGACATCAATCTTACCGTTATCAACAAATAGATGGTTCCCATTTCCGGAATAAATAAAAGGATTTATTAGATAGAATTCTACTCGGCTTCCCCAAGCGTCCGGCGAGCCAGCTAAAGGAATTTCATCTGCTTTTCCGTTGCCGTTTGGATCTTTTTCTTTGAATGCTTTTAATACCTGATAAAACTCTTCCGTTGTAGTTGGCTCCTCAAGGCCAAGCTTGTCCAGCCATGTTTTGTTAATCCACAACTTTTCTGGAACGGAGCAATGGTAGCAGGCATTCACTTGAGGTAATGAGTATATATTGCCGTCAGGTGTTGTAATTGTATCTTTGACAATTGGCAGCTCATCAAACATTTTCTTAGTCTCGACACCATATTTATCAATTAAATCATTAAGTGGAAGAAATACACCTTGTTTTCCATAAATCATCAGCTGAGCCGTTGAAAGAGGCGCATCCATAATAACATCCGGATAATCTCCGCTTGCAAGGACTAAATTTAATTTTTCTGCAGCATTTTGTTCAGGCAATACTTCCCACTCTACATGTACATTTGTTTTCTCTTCTAACCATTTGGTAAACTCATTGGTTTTGATGTCTTCAACGAAGCTATTTCCTCTTACCAACACTTTAAGTGTTACTTTTTCCTTAACGATTGGAAATGTCCCGGCTTCTGTAACAATTGGTTTAATTTCTTTTTTCTCATTCGTCCCGCTGCTTGCTTCTTGATTTGAACACGCAACTAATAATAATGAAATCATTAACAGAAAAGCCAAACCAGTATGAACAACTCTTTTCATTTAAAACAATCCCCCTTAAATTGTTTGATTATAAATTATTTGATCACTTATGGTAATTTTATTGAATCACCACCACCCTTAAGGCAAACTATTAATCTACTTCCTATTATCTACTTTTTTCCGAGGCTAATCTTTCAATGAACCAATCATAACGCCTTTAACAAAGTGTTTTTGAACAAAAGGATAGATAATAAGAACGGGAACGGAAGCAACAACAATTAGAGAGTATTTCAATAGTTCGCTTAAACCGGCTTTGGCGGCCTGCTGCTCCATATCCCCTAATAATTGCGGGTCAATTTGATTTTGAACAAGAATATTATTCAAAATTAATTGCAAAGGAAACAAATCTTGGTCTCGTAAATAGATTAAAGCGTTAAAGAATGAGTTCCAATGTCCAACTGCATAGAACAAAGTCATAACGGCTATAATTGGCCCTGACAGAGGTAAGACAATACTCCATAAAAATCGGAAATCACTGCACCCATCTATCTTTGCAGCTTCTTGCAATTCCTTTGGGATTGTCGATTTAAAGTAAGTTCTTGTGATAATAACATTAAAAACAGACATGGCACCTGGAATAATCATTGCCCAGCGTGTGTCTAACATTCCAAGTTCTTTAACAAGTAAATAGTTTGGAATAAGCCCACCGCTAAAAATCATGGTAAATAGGAAAAGTAACATGAAAAATTTCCTGCCGTAAAATTCATCTCTAGATAATGGGTAAGCTGCTAAAATTGTCATGACAATATTTATTAGCGTTCCAACCACAGTGTAAAAAAGGGAATTAGCATAGCCTGTCCAAATTAATTTATAATCAAAAACCGCTTTGTATCCTTCTAAGCTAAAGTCAACCGGCCATAACCAAACTTTCCCTGAAAGTACGGCTTCAGTTGAACTAAATGATGCACTAACAATGTAAATAAGTGGATAAAGAAACACAACTAACAATAAGGAAAGCACAGAATAGTTTACGATTGTAAACAGCCTGTCACCTTTCGTTTCTTTAATCGAATGATTCATCATCACATATCACCACTTTCTCTTTTTTATTACCATAGGTTTTCTTGCCCAACCTTTTTCGCTAATTTATTGACCGTGATAATCATAATAAAGCCAATGACTGCTTTGAATAATCCTATTGCAGCAGCATACGAATAGTTAGGTACCGCTGATACGAGACCGATTTTATATACATAAGTATCTATAACTTCAGATGTTCGTAAGTTTAGCGGATTTTGCAGCAATAGTACTTTCTCAAACCCGACGCTCAAAATACTTCCCATATCGAGAATGAATAAAACAATCATAATTGGTAAAATACCAGGAATATCAATATGCCAAATTCTCTGGAGTTTCGTTGCTCCATCAACAACAGCAGCTTCATGAAGCGTTGGACTAACACTCGATAATGCTGCCAAATAAATAATGCAGCCAAATCCGATATTTTGCCAAATTCCCGACCAAACATAAATGGATTTAAAATTATCAGGATTCCCCATGAAGTTTATGGAGTCAAATCCAAGTAAATTTAATAAACTATTAATTGGACCTCTCGTTTCTAAAAACACAAGAATTATACCTACCATAACTACTACTGAGATAAAATGCGGTGCATAAGAAACCATCTGAACTGTCTTTTTGAAATGCTTTTTATTAACGTAATTAAGGGCTAATGCCAAAATAATTGGGAACGGAAATCCTGCAAGTAACTGATAAAAACTTAAGATTAATGTATTAAGAATTACCCGCTTAAACTCGTATGAATGAAAAAATCGTACAAAATGATCAAAACCAATCCAGGGGCTTCCTAAAATTCCTTGTACTGGATTAAAACTTTTAAAAGCAATTGTTACACCATACATCGGTATGTAATGGAATACGATTATGTAAACAAGTGGTAAAAAGAAGATCACATACAATTGCCAGCTATTTTTAATTTGTTTCAGTATTGAATTTTTTGTCTCATACCCCTTCTTTACTGAAATTTCAGTTTTCTCATTCAATACCTTAATAGTTTCCATACTTAAATCCCTCCTTATTTGTTGTAATAGTGTGCTTATTCTTTAAGCGCTTACAATATGCGGAAATCTTAGAAGTAATGGTACCGATAACACTAAAATAACATCTATAAAATAGACTGTCAATTCCATTTTCCATTAAAATACTATAATGCGAGAATTTACAAGAATATAGTACAATTAGTAGTGATGTCCGGTAAGCTTATAAAGCTCATTGATTTGGACCAGTAACATCAGGCACCATAATTTTTATTTGTTTGACAATTGATTTCAACATTTGTTATATTTTTGTTATCGATAACACCAAAGAGCGCTTACAACTTATTTTGCTGTTGAGCAGTAAACAATTAACATAAGGGTGTGGATAAATTGGAAAAGGTTAAACTTGCGCTGCCTACGAAAGATCAAATTGCATGGCAGAATTTAGACTTAGGCATATTTTGTCACTTTGGT
Organism: Neobacillus sp. plas4; assembly: GCF_057221695.1. Taxonomy (NCBI): domain Bacteria; kingdom Bacillati; phylum Bacillota; class Bacilli; order Caryophanales; family Bacillaceae; genus Neobacillus; species Neobacillus sp. plas4. The sequence goes on along the minus strand of NZ_CM170152.1, from coordinate 5,253,081 downwards.
ATCAATACCTTTTGTGATCAAGAATGGGGAGAAGGCAAAGACTCACCACAATTGTTTAACCCGACTGAGCTAGATGTTGGACAATGGGTCAAGCTTGCAAAGGATGCAGGATTCAAATACTTTATTTTAACGGCGAAACACCATGATGGTTTTTGCCTTTGGCCGACCGAGACTACGGATTATTCAGTAAAATCTAGTCCTTGGAAAGACGGAAAAGGGGATATAGTACGTGAATGTGCAGATGCCTGTCAAAAAGAAGGCATGCAATTTGGCATCTACCTATCACCATGGGACCGACATGAACCATGTTATTCAGACATTGAAGCCTATGATGATTTTTATAGTAAGCAGCTGACAGAGTTGATGACACAATATGGTCCATTAGTGGAGGTTTGGTTTGATGGAGCAGGATCGGAAGGCCGAAAATATAATTGGGAAAGAATCATCGGAATTGTTAAACAATACCAGCCGAATGCGATGATCTTTAATATGGGACAGCCAACCATTAGATGGGTGGGTAACGAAGACGGAGTTGCACCATATCCGTGCTGGAATACAGAAAGTGCTGCTAAAATCAGTATGTTTTCCAATGAAAAAGTGAACTGGCTTCCAGGGACACCGGATTGGCTCCCGGCAGAATGCGATGTTCCGATTCGAAAAAGACATTGGTTTTGGCATCCTAATGATGAAGAAAGTTTACTGTCATTGGATGAACTAATGCATATTTACTATCATTCGGTTGGGCATGGTACCAACTTATTATTGAATGTGTCCCCTGATGATCGGGGATTGATTCCTGAAGTCGATGCGAAAAGACTATTGGAATTTGGTGCTGAAATAAAAAGAAGATTTTCAAATCCACTAGGGAAGATTTCCGGGAGTGGAAATGAAGTAGTCTTAGAGTTAGAAAAAGAAACGTCCATCGATCATATCCTATTAATGGAAGATATTTTATTTGGTGAGCGTGTCAGGAAGTTTGAAATAGAGGCTTATGTTGATGGAAAGTGGGTCTTCGTTGCAACTGGTACCGCCATTGGCCATAAGTTCATTAAACAAATATCGCCAGTAAAGACAAGTAAATTAAAACTTAAAATAGTAGAGACTGTAGAAAATCCAATCATTAAAGAGTTTTCCTGTTATCATTCTGAATAATGATTGAAAGTTCAGTTATTGACATAACTATATTAGTTTGTTAGATTCGTGTTATCGTTAACACGAATCTTTTTTATGATGAATAAAAAAACTTGTTTCCTGTAATATTTAGATAGGGAAGGTAAATTGCAGCATGACTGGCAGACAATAAATATTGCGGAAGGACGGTGATAATCATGTTTGATAGAATTGAAAAAATAAAGATTTTTAGAAAGTTTTTATTATCCTATCTATTGATTCTAATCATTCCACTTTTTACTAGTTTAATTATTTATCAAGTTAGTATTCATATAATAAAAGACTATGCGAGTGAAAATAGTAAAAATCTGCTCAATCAAACGAAAGACATGATCGATCAAAAAAATGATGAGATTGAGAACTTTGTTTACCAGATGTCTTTAAATCCGGAAATTAATCAATTAATGTATCGAAAATCGAATACGGATATAAATATCGCTTATGATATTTATAAAGTTCAAAATAGTATTAATCCGTATTGGTATACAAATAAGTTATTTAATAATTTTTATATCTATTTTAATCAAATTGACACCATCGTATCTCCTGAGTCATCGTATGTGCGAACAAAGGACTTTTATTATAACCACTCATATGAAGGACTAAGTTATGAGGATTGGAAAAAAAACATCAATCAAACGTATCTTTCCCGTCATTATTTTCCCGCTGCAAATGTAAAGATGGGGAAAAAGACAGAATCCATTATTACATATGTACAATCACTGCCATTTAATAGTAAGAATCCAAAAGCTAATATTGTAGTAATGATAGATGAAACGAAAATCACAACATTATTGAATAGGATTTCTTCCCAATACGACGGTTCCACTTTTATTCTTGATGACAAAGGAAATGTAATTACAGGCGATAACATGGATAAAAACATGATTTCTTTTGACAAGTCAACGGGTAAATTCTCCATTATGGATCATGACAATAAATATATGTATATTGAAACGAAGTCTAATAATAATAAGTGGACGTATGTTGCACTCATTTCGAAAGAGAAATTATCAGAGGATGTCAGTTTTATTCAAACAATTAGTTCAATCCTAGCATTTTTGACCATTCTTACCGGACTATTTACTGCCTTTCTTTTCTCATATAAAAATAGCATTCCTCTAAACCGGCTTCTGGGAGTAATGAAAATTACAGAAATCGGAAAAGCGGCTGATCCATATGATTTTATCCACAGCAATGTGGAAGATATCATTGCTAATAATGATCAACTAAAGGTTAAAATGCAAAACCAATTACCGATTTTGCAAGATTCGGTCATTCGAAAATTAGTTGCAGGGGAGTTTACTTCTTCAAAAGAAGCCCAACTGTTAGTGGAACAAGCTAACCTGCCGTTGAAAGGTTCTTTTGGTATTATCGGTATCGTACAAATTATTCATATGCTGAATGATATGGATAGAGAGATGCTAGATGAAATGAATGTCGCACAACTATTTATACAAAATGAATTAACAGATCTTTTTAATGGAGAGGGTCTGCTCTCCAATATCAATCAAGATCAAGTCCTTCTTCTTTTATCATATGATAAAAAACTCTCCCTTCAAGAAGCGAAAAAGTTGGAAGGGTCACTGCATTTGTTCATTAAACGAATAGAAAAGAAATATAGATTAAAAGTGAATATTGGAATGGGAAGCCAATTTGAACAGTTAACAGATATTCATCAATCCTTTGAAGAGGCAAAGTTAAGTTTACCAATTATTCAATCCATTCAGGGGCAAGGCCTATTATATAAACATGAGCATACTTATATAGAGGACACGATTGATTATTATTATCCCATTGAGGTAGAACTTCGCCTTATTAATGCTGTAAAAACCGGAGAAGTAAATGAGGTAAATGAGCTGGTTGATAAAATACTTCTTGAAAATGTGGAAAGAAGAGTGTTAACGCACCAAATAGGTGCCCAATTATTGGCGACCTTGAATGGTACAATGGTTAGAATTCTTTCAAAAAACACTCAGTTGAACGCGGCGAAGGCAGATGAAATACGGGAACGTTTAGAAGTATTGTTGTCGAGAAAGAGCAGTTTTCATAAAACTATTGAGCAGATAAAAGTAATGATGATTGAAATTGCTCAGAGTATCTATGAAAATAAGTCCGCAGGCAGGCAGCAATTGATTCATAAGATGAAGGAATGGATTAAACACCATTTTAACGATCCTGATTTAACAGTATATAAAATTTCTGAAGCTGTTGGTCTACCTGAAAAATTGGTCCCGTCGATTTTTAAAGAACATGTTGGTGTAAATATTTCAGATTATATTGAGGATGTACGGATTAACTTTGCGAAATCAAAATTGGTTCAATCCGATGACGCGATTGAAGATATTGCTGCGCTTTCAGGATATAACAGTGCACATTCCTTCCGTCGTGCTTTTAAACGCAATACTGGATCTTCGCCATCAGAATATCGAAAAATGATGAAAAGTGCGTAAAAAAGGAAAAAATACTCGCTTTCAAAAAACTGTACCCTATAAATTAATTGTACGGTTCCATATCCAAATGCTGAAAAAACCCTTTATTATCAAGGGTTTTTTTAATGTACGTTATGAAATAAATCGTATCTTTCCCGTTTTATAAATTTCAATTATGATAGCGGTAACATTTTAAAGATTAAGATTATTCGCAGCGAAGTAACGACAATAAAAATGGGGGGGTAATATGAAGGTAGAAGTATTGGATCAAAAACAAATGAAAAATTTTGGTATTAAAAAAGAGGTTGTCTCAAAACAATCAAGATGGAAAAAAGTAAAGAAACACTGGCAATTATATTTCCTAGTTGCTATCCCATTGATTTTTTTGATTACCTTTAAGTATGTTCCGATGGCAGGTATTGTTATTGCGTTTAAAGATTATAGTGTGGTAAAAGGAATTTTTGGCAGTGATTGGGCAGGAATGAAGTATTTCCAATCCTTTTTTGACAGTCCAAACTTCTCTCTCTTATTAAAAAACACACTGGGGCTAAGCGTTTACGGATTAATTGTAGGGTTTATTTGTCCGATTATATTAGCATTGGCTTTAAATGAAGTTCAAAATGCTCGTTTTAAAAAATTTGTGCAAACGATTACTTATGCACCTTACTTTATCTCTACTGTTATTATGGTGTCGATCATTATTTTGTTTTTATCACCAAATGCAGGAATTGTTAATAATATTTTAGGCTTATTTGGTATCGAGCCAATCAATTTTTTAGGAAATCCATCTTATTTTAAATCAATTTATGTTTGGTCAGATGTATGGCAAAACACCGGATACGCAACGATTATTTACTTAGCTGCTCTTGCAGGGGTTGATACACAATTGTATGAAGCGGCAAAGGTCGATGGAGCAAATCGCTTCCAAAAAATCATGAATGTCGATCTTCCAGGAATATTCCCTATTATTATCGTTTTATTAATACTTAATGTTGGGAGTATCATGTCAATGGGATTTGAGAAGATCTATCTATTGCAAAATCCATTAAATACGAATTCATCTGAAGTTATTTCCACTTATGTGTATAAAGTTGGATTGCTTGGAGCGAACTTTAGCTTTGCTTCTGCCGTAGGTCTATTTAATTCCATTGTTAACTTCATATTAATTTTTACTGCTAACAAAATATCCAAACGATTCTCGTCATCTAGTTTATGGTAGGAGGGAAGGATATGAAGACAACAGAAAATATTAGAATAAAAGAATCAAAAATTGACCGCGTTTTTATGGCTGCTGTTTATGTATTCTTAACTCTCGTTTTAATTGCTGTACTATATCCGCTTATCTATATTGTGAGCGCTTCATTCAGCAGTGCAGCTGCAGTAACATCTGGGCGTGTATGGCTGTTTCCTGTAGAACCAACTCTATTAGGGTACACGACGGTATTTAAGAATCCTCAAATTTTACAGGGATTCTCAAATTCGTTGTTCTACACTATTGTAGGAACCTTTATTAGTGTTAGTATCACGATTATGCTTGCGTATCCTCTTTCAAGAAAATCGTTTTATGGCCGTAAACTTATTATGATCCTGCTTGTTTTTACGATGATTTTTGATGGAGGATTAATTCCGCTGTATCTTGTAGTAAAAAATTTAAATTTAATCGATACAGTCTGGGCTCTTTTACTTCCATCGGCTCTTGCTGTGTTCCAAGTCATCATTGCCAGGACATTCTTTCAATCTACAATTCCAGATGAATTAGTAGAAGCGAGTGAAATGGATGGCTGCAGTGATATTGGCTTTATCTTTAAAGTCGTATTGCCGCTTGCGAAACCGATTATTGCTGTCCTTGTCCTCATGTATGCCGTTATGAAGTGGAATATGTACTTTGATGCATTGATTTATTTAAAATCAGAGGAGCTATATCCATTACAGCTCATTTTAAGAAGTCTTCTCATTTTAAATACCGATCCATCAGCAAATATTGAAGATATTTTGAAGATGCAAGGATTAAAAGAATTAATGAAGTATTCATTAATCGTTATTTCAAGTTTACCGGTTTTAATACTGTATCCATTTGTTCAAAAGCATTTTGTGAAAGGAATGTTAATTGGATCAGTAAAGGGTTAAAACACTTAAAACATTTTGTATTTGGCTGTGTTAAATAGGTCTGTTGATTTGCGCTCCAGGCACTTCGCTTTCCGCAGGCGGTACGGGGAGCCTCCTCGGCGCAAAAGCCCCTGTGGGGTCTCCCCTGCCCCGTACTCCTGCAGGACTTTGAATTTACATCTTTGAATCCGCCCACGCACGAAGAAAATGCGATAGCATTTTCGAGGAGTCTTCGTGCCTTCCGCGCAAATCAACAGAGTGCCAATATCAATATTTTGTTTTAACACAGCCTAAATTTTTATAACATTTATTAAAAACAAGGGAGAGGCTTATATGAAGAGATTTTCAATGATTTTTCTAGTTTTAATTTCAACTGTTTTACTTTTTGCCGGCTGTATTCCTAGCAAGAACAGCTCATCAGACAATTCAAAGGAAGGTTCAGATCCAAATGGACCGATCGAAGTATCGATCTTCACACCAAGCATTTCATACGATCCAGTATTTGATCGTGAGAAAAATGAATTTACGAAAATGGTTGAAGAAAAGTTCAATATTAAAATTAACTGGCAGGACGCCAACCAAGATGCAGCAAAAGAAAAACGTCAATTGTCGCTGGCAAGCGGTGACTATCCAGATGCTTATTTGCTAGTTGCTTGGTTAGATAATATTTCTAAAGTAGAAGCGCAAAAGTATGGCAAAGAAGGCGTTTTTCTGCCATTAAATGATTTAATTAATGAACACGCACCAAACCTTCAAAAATTGATGACAGAGGTTCCTTATTTAGAAAAAGGAATGACTGCACCGGATGGTAATATTTATGCTCTGCCTCCAGTAAATGAATGTTTCCATTGCTCTAAGTACGGAAAAATGTGGATTAATACAGATTGGCTGGACAAGCTGAATTTAGCAATGCCAACAACAACTGAAGAATTTAAAACTGTTATGGAAGCATTTAAGAATAATGACCCAAATGGAAATGGTAAAAAAGATGAAATCCCGTTAAGCGGCGAAAGCACAATGCTTGGTGATGATCCTACTATCTTTCTAATGAATGCATTCATTCCGAATAATGGTAAAGATTATATTAATGTGAATAATGGAAAGTTATTATTAGCCCCAACACAGCCAGAGTGGAAGGAAGGATTGAAATATATTCACTCCTTATATAAAGCAGGATTAATTGACCAAGGCGCATTTACTCAGAATCCAGAAGCCTATAAACAATTAGGTACGCCACAAGGTGATGTTGTCCTTGGCGGCGGTGCAGCAAGTCATTTGGCCATTATTTCAGATATCGCTTTGGACGCTTCAAAAGCATATGATGTTGTTCCACCAATAAAAGGGCCAGGTGGTGCTCAATTTACACCTTCCGATTATGGTAATGTCAATAATTTCACTTTTGCTATTACGAATAAAGCAAAAGGGAAAAAAGCGGAAGCATTAATAAAATTGGCGGATTTCTTATATTCAGAAGAAGGCAGCATGATGACTGCAAGAGGTAAAGAAGGTGTTCACTGGAAAAAAGGTGGTCCAGAAGACATTGACTTAACAGGTAAACAAGCAAAATATGCGATTATCCCTGCAGAACCTGATTTAAAAGAGGAAGATAAAGTACATTTCGGATGGGGAGAAAGAGGTCCACTAGGTTTGACAAGAACACTTAGAGACTCGATTGCCGCTGAACAAGATGAATTCTCTCTAGAAGGGTATGAGAGAAGATTGTATAACGCAACGCTGAAATACGATGGATTTGAACCGAAAGAACAATTTAATTTTGAAGCGGCTTGGGTTGATCCAAAAGAAGCAGATGAAGTGAACTTATTAAAAATCAATATTACTAAGTACATTGAAGAGAACATGGTTCAATTTGTGACTGGTTCAAAAGATATCGAAAAAGATTGGGATAAGTATATTGATGGCTTTAAAAATTTACAAGTCGACCGCTATTTAGAAATCTATCAAAAAGCGTATGATGTAGGAAAATAAAAAACGAACATTATTAAAAGAATACACGAAAGTCTTTAACTGACGTGTATTCTTTTTTATTAAGGTGGGAGAAATAAATATGACTGTAAAAATCATTGATGTAAGTGAATACGGGGGAGAAGCAAATTCAAGTAAGGATCATTCACCCATCGTTAATCAAGTACTACAAGATATAAAAGGAATAAAGGAGGATATTATTCTTTCCTTTCCTAAAGGATTTTATCATTTTTACCCAGATCATGCACCAAAAAGAGAGTTTCATACATCAAATACAGATACGAGAAGACATCCAATTAAGACGGTTTGCTTTCTAATAGAGGAACAGGAGAATCTAACGATTGAGGGAAACGGTTCATTCTTTTATTTTCATGGCGATGTCATGGGATTAGGGATTTTTCACTCAAAAAATATTCGTTTACAAAACTTATCATGGGATTACGAGGTATCAACACTATCAGAATTATTTGTCGAGAAAACTTTTGCTGAAAATGGCTGCTATTATGCGGATTATAAATTAGAAGATTATGTTCCCTATGAAATTAGTGAAAATCAGCTCAATTTTTACTGGTTAAGTGAAAGAAGTCCATACACCAATCAATATTATTGGAAAGACGAAGGCTCTAAAAATGAATGGGTTGTCGTTGGATTTGACGAGAGGAACGGAATGAAAAGAAGATTCTCTGTGAATAAAGGACCGTTCGCTGATAACAGAGTGAAAATAGAAGAATTAGAGAAGGGAAAAATTCGTATCCATTATAACAACTCCCTGCCAAAGGCAGTTGTTGACAAGCGGGTATTTGAATTTTGTAAAGCGAGCGATCGGAATACTGCTGGTGCGTTTATTTGGGAAAGTGAAAATATCACGTTATCTAACGTAGAGATTCATTATCTACACGGTTTCGGTTTTCTGGTGCAAATGAGTGGGGACATAACGTTCGAGTCGACTAATTTCATCCCAAACAGCACCATGGGTAAGCATGGATCCAGCTTTGCTGATTCCATTCATGTATCAGGCGCTAAAGGTGTGATTACCGTGGACGGGTGTACGTTTATGCACCCCCATGATGATCCCATTAATATCCACGGAACTTTCACTAGAGTCCAAAAAATAATTAATGAAAACACAATAGAAGTCATTTATGCACACCCGCAGCAAAGTGGGTTCCCGCAATATCATTTAGGTGATAGTGTAGCCTTTTTTAATCGAGCAACGATGGGTGATGAATTCGAAGGAGAGTATGAAGTAACAAATGTGGTTCATCCAGGACAGGATGGAAATGATCTACAAACCATGCAGGTAACCTTTAACAAGGAGCTGCCCTTTGATACTTTGACAAATGAGAAGGGTGAATACTTATATGTCATGGAAAATGTGACGTATACACCAGAAGTAGTGATTAAGAATAATACATTTAATCATGTTCCAACGAGAGGAATACTCTGTACAACTAGGAGGAAAGTGTTGATTGAAGATAATCACTTTCAAAATATTACCATGAGTACGATCTTTATCTCCAATGATTCAAACGATTGGTACGAATCTGGTCCTGTCAGAGATATGACGATACGGGGGAACACTTTTCACGTAAGTCACGTTGAAGATTGGGATTATCGTAAACCAGCTATTTACATCCATCCGATTCCACTCGGGGAGATTGCATCTCCAGTACCAATCCATAGAAATATTACAGTAGAAAATAATACTTTTTATATGCAGCATGAATATGTCGTTTCAGCAGAAAATGTGGAGAATTTAACCATAAGGAAGAATAAGATTGTTAAGGTAAATCCAAGCAGGGATTACGATGGAATTCACGATGCATTATTTGAATTTGACACCTGTAAAAATGTTTTACTAGAAGGAAATATCTATGAAGGGGGCTTCGTGCCCGTTGCAACGATGAAACGAATGAAAGAAAGTGATATGAAAATTAACAATGAACAGACTGTTGTGTTTGAAACGAAAAATCCGTTAGAAATCAAGTAAGCGGGGAAGAAAAAAAATTCACCTATTTTCGGATCAACCTGCCAGTACTCATTTACCATGCAGTTGAAAGAAAAATAATGGAATGGGAGATTTTCAATTGAATCTATTATCGTATAAGAATGCGGCAAGGGAATGGACTGAGGCTTTGCCGCTCGGAAACGGAAGAATCGGTGCGATGCATTTTGGCGGCGTCGAGACCGAACGTTTTCAATTAAATGAAGATACATTATGGTCAGGACCGCCAGAGAAGAAACGTGAATACAACGATCAGGAATCCTTGCGAAAGGTAAGGAAATTGATTGAGGATGAAAATTATGAAGAGGCGGTCAGTGAAACGAAGAATATGTTTGGTCCTTATACACAGAGCTATATGCCATTAGGGAATCTAACAATTCAATATCTTCACGGAGATGCAGCACAAAAATACGAACGGACATTAGATATTAAAAAGGCGATCTCTTCTGTCAACTATACAGTCGGAAAAATTGAATACACACGGGAAGCCTTTATTTCACACCCGCATCAGGTCTTAGCAGTAAGACTTACTAGTTCCGCTGCCAACCAATTAAATGTGATCGTTTCATTGGATAGTACGTTAAAATATAAAACTTCTAATTCTTCAAAGGAGTTGGTTTTACAAGGAATTTGTCCTGAAAAATGTGCACCCAACTATTTTCATGAAAACGAACAGCCAATTGTTTATGGTGAGTTTGGTGAAACAAAAGCGATTCATTTTGAAGGAAAACTAGGTGTTGTTTTCGATGATGGAAAGCTTGAGTCATCGAATGGAAAACTTTCCATCAAAAATGCAACCAATGTTGTTCTATATTTTTCTGTTTCCACCTCATTTAAGGGCTTTGATCAACTCCCTGGGGTCGGATTTGAAGAATTAACAGGGAAAAATGAGGCCATTCTTTCACAAGCCATGAGCATTCCTTATGAGCAATTGAAAGAAACACATATTCAAGATTATCAAACTCTTTATAACCGTGTTGAATTCTCGTTAGGACATAAACTGACAGAAGAACTGCTTGATACAGATGAAAGAGTGCAGAAATATCGTGCTGATGATTTAGGGATGGTCGAGCTTTTATTTCAATATGGACGTTATTTGCTGATCTCCTCTTCAAGGGAAGGAACCCAGCCGGCCAATTTGCAGGGGATATGGAATGATTTAACACGTGCTCCATGGTCATCCAATTACACCTTAAACATTAATACGGAAATGAATTATTGGCCTGCTGAGATGACAAATTTGTCGGAGTGCCATCGGCCGCTGTTAAAGGCAATTCAAGAGCTATCGGTAACAGGGAAGAAAATGGTATATGAACGGTATGGCATCAATGGGTGGACGGCGCATCATAATACCGATTTGTGGAGACATGCGCATCCGGTTGGGGACGATCGCCACGGTGATCCAAACTGGGCTTTTTGGCCGATGTCGGGGCCATGGCTGTGCAGCCACTTGTGGGAGCATTATCTCTATTCCGGGAATAAAGATTTCCTCCGAGAAGAAGCCTATCCGATTATGAAAGGTTCGGCACAATTTTGCCTTGACTGGCTCATGGAAGATGAAAATGGCTATTTGATCACTTCACCATCAACATCACCGGAGCATCACTTCTATGCAGAAAATGGACAAGAAGGCTCCGTTACGAAGGGATCCACAATGGATCTGCAGCTGATTTGGGATTTGTTCACGAATTGTGTGGAAGCAGCCGAGATCCTTGGCGTAGACGATGAATGGATACATCAAGTAACTAATGCAATAGAACGCCTTCATCCTTTACAGATTGGGAAGTATGGCCAATTGCAGGAATGGCTCCTTGACTATGAGGATGCCGAACTACATCATCGCCATGTCTCTCATTTGTATGGAGTCTATCCTGGTAAGCAAATCATAGATGGTCCGTTATTAGAAGCTTCTAGGCAGACATTAAATCGACGCGGCGACGCTGGAACAGGCTGGAGTCTTGGCTGGAAGATGTGCCTTTGGGCTCGTTTGAAGGATGGGGAAAGGGTAAACGCATTGCTTCATCAATTATTTAACATTTGTACGGCGAAAAGGGAAGTAATGGTTGGGGGCGGATTGTATCCGAATCTGTTAGGTGCTCACCCGCCTTTTCAAATTGATGGGAATTTCAGTTATACAGCCGGAGTTGTAGAGGTGATTATCCAATCGCACAAAGGATATGTTGAATTATTCCCGGCACTTCCTTCCACTTGGGTACAAGGATCTTTATCGGGAGTGCGGGTTCGAGGCGGATTTGAGATCAATCTTTCTTGGGATAAAATGCAGGTCAGTCAATTGGACGTAACCTGCCATGCTGAAAATGAATTTATTTTTAAAACAAACAATACTGTAATTGTTCGTGAAGAAGGAAAAGATGACATAACTATAGCGCCTGTTGATGGTTTTATTTCGATTGAAATGAACCAAAGCCAAAAATTTCAGCTGTTATTTTTATAAAAACTACTATTAAATTAAAAATCATTTGCCAGGGGTGTGAATTATGGAACAGTTAAGAATGGGTGTAATTGGAACAGGCGGGAGAAGTACAATTGTGGAATACTGGCATAATCCCACTGGAAATTCAATTGTTGTTGGAGCGGCAGATGTGTCTGTGGAAGCACTAGAAAAGTTCAAAAAGGAAATCAATGAAATCGCTTTTGTAACAACCGATTATCGAGAGCTGCTAGCAAGAGAGGATATCGATGCTGTTGCGATTTTAACGCCAGATTATCTGCATGAAGAGCATGCAACGGCAGCATTTCAGGCAGGAAAACATGTTTATTGTGAAAAACCCCTAGCCATTACCCCAGAAGGCTGTGACAGAATTCTGGATGAAGCAAAAAAGTCAGGAAAGCATTTAATGGTTGGTTTTAATATGCGATATATGAGTATGTACCAAACGATGAAAGAAATCATTGATTCAGGTGTGATCGGCGACATTAAAGCCGTATGGGTAAGGCATTTTGTCGGACTTGGGGGATATTTTTATTACCACGATTGGCACGGTACAGCTGCAAATACTACATCCTTACTGCTGCAGAAGGCTTCCCATGATATCGATGTGATTCATTGGCTGACTGGCAGCTATGCAACTAAGGTTTCCGCCTTCGGAAGTCTGGATTATTATGGTGGAGACAAGCCGAATGATTTACATTGTCCTGATTGTGAACTGAAGGATACGTGTCCAGATGCAAGTTTAGAAAGGTTAACCCAATGTGCCTTCAGAGAAGAAATCGATGTAGAAGATAATAATATGCTGATTATGGAACTAGAAGGCGGTATTAAGGCGTCCTACATGCAGTGTCACTTTACACCAGATTATTCTCGAAACTATACCATTATTGGTACAAAGGGACGTATCGAAAATGATGATGTGAATGATAAAGTTTATGTGAAAACAAGAAAGTCTGGGTTCTGGCAAGAGATGAGCGACATTACCTATGAAATGAAGAAAATGCCTGGAACACACGGTGGTGCAGACCCGCGCATTTGTGCTGATTTTGTTAATTTAGTTTTATATAATAAGCAGCCGTTAACAAACCCATTTGCCGGTCGGATGAGTGTGGCAGTTGGATGTGCGGCTACAGAATCGATTCGTTCAGGCGGGAAAGTTGTCCTTATTGAACAGGGGAGACACAAACCAAATAAATCTATGGAAGAAGATTTAGTGTGTCAGCCTTAACGTTCCTGTGCTATAATATTTAGAATTAGTAGAATATTTTTTCAAAATTTCTTTTGTTTGGGGTGGTGAAAATTTTTAGTTTAGATAGCCGCTTGTATCAAGTATGCTTGTGGATGTATCACTTCATGTATTTAAATATCCTATTTATTCTAAGTTGCATTCCGATTATTACGATTTTCCCTGCCATCGCTGCCCTTTTTGGAGTAGTAAGAAAGTGGAGAATAACGAAAGAAGTAGCGGTATTTTCTCAGTTTAAAGAAATGTTTATTGAAAATTGGAAGCAAAGCTATTTAATTGGGATTGTTTACACGGTAATCGGAGCATTTTTAATCCTTGATTTACTATTATTACAACAAATGAATGTATCATACAAAATGTTCATTCAGGTTGCGGTCCTATTTGTTAGTTTTATTGTTGGCTTATCCTTTTTAAGTATCTATCCATTGATGGTTAATATGGACACATCCTTTAAACACTTGTGTCTTAATAGTCTTAAAGTAGGTATATACAAAATTCATTTATCGATTTTTTGTATGATTATTCTTAGCGCATGGACAATTCTATCCTTACGGTTTTCCTTTTTTATTTTCTTTTTCTATTTTAGTGTTTCTGCTTATCTAATATATTGGATTGCGGATCTTAAGTTTAAACACTTAATACCAAAGAAAGAATCGGCGAATCAATTAAATAATAGGTCTGCATAGAAAAAACAGATGGAAGTCCATCTGTTTTTTTCTATGTATCTATTAATTTGTTAGATAAGTTTGAAGCGAATATGGTAGTATGAATTATTTTCCAGTTGGTGGGTTGACAGGTTTAATAGGGTAAGTGTATATTCGAATTAGTTAGAATTTTCATAACTTATAATTTTTTTATCATCTTGTTCCAACAACCCGTAAACACCATAAACAATAGATTATTACTTTCAAATACGTAAAACCTCTCTTAAATAGCTTGATTTAACCAAGAAATGTATTTCCAAAATAGAATAAAAGATTGATATCCTTTTGGAGAGAGTGCTTAACTACATAACTAAGAGGTGTTTTATAAGTGGCAAGGTTAAAAGATATCGCGGAACATGTTGGTGTATCTATATCTACCGTTTCCAGAGTCATTCAAAATGACCCATCACGAAATGTAAACCAGGAAACAAAAAATAAAATATGGGAGGCTGTGAAGGAACTTGGATATGTTCCAAACCAGCACGCCCGCAATCTGGTAAATAACCAGCAGAAAAATAGTATTACAAGGACAATGAAAATCGGCTGGGTGGCAAATCCGAAAACAGCAGAAACTAACCCTTACTACGCCGAAATCTACACGGGAATTCTTGATACGTTAACAAATCATGACTACAGCTTAATTAGTATAACGAAGGATGAAGTAGAAAACGAGGCACTGCTCCTTAAGACAATTCATGAACTGGGAATTGAGGGGCTTCTCCTAATCGACAAGATTGAGGATAGAATAATTGAATATATTCAACAAAATATTCCACTTGTTGGATTGGACTTTTCCTACACAGACAAGAATATTGCTATCATCGATTATAATCGCGAGGCAGCTATAAAAATGGTGGTCCAGCATTTCGTTACACAAGGGCATTGGAACATCGGTTTTGCCGGTGGAGGTACAGGTGAAAATTATGAAGATTTATCTGCTGAATATCGGTTTAAAGGCTATCAAGCTGCCATGGAGGAAGCGGGATTTGATATTCACCCTGATTGGGTAATCAATACAAAGTGGAGAATGGAAAATAGCTACGAGGAAATGAATCAACTCATTAAAAGGAATCCGAATCATTTACCAACAGCGATGGTTTGTGCCAGTGATCTGATGGCAATCGCTGCTATGAGAGCTGTGGTAGAAAATAATCTTAGGATTCCAGATGATATCGCTTTCTTTGGAGTGGATAATCTTGAAATGGGGAAATATTCTTCGCCTCCACTTTCAACAGTGGAGATTCCTAAATACGAAATGGGTAAGATGGCTGCAAAAACCGTCATGGAAATGGTAGAAGGGGTCATTACTCTTCCCGTCAAAATCATTTTACCATTTGAATTAGTTGTTCGGGAATCATCTGCAATAAAACGGACCTAACTGGTTCTTTTTTAAACACTATCGGGAAAACGTTTGGATTAATTACGGAAAATTTTCCGCGAATAATACACTAAACATAAATTGTAACTCATTGAGGGGAGAGGCTTAGATGAAAACAATGACAGCCATCTTAATCGGAGCTGGTGACAGGGGGGCAAGGGCATATGCTCCTTATGCTTTGGCCTATCCAAATGAATTAAAGATTGTCGGCGTGGCAGAGCCAGATGTGGAAAGACGAGCAAAATTGCAGCAAACGCACAATATTCCTAATGAAGATTGTTATGAGGCATGGGAAGAGGTATTAGATCTTAATCAAAAAAAGGCTGACATTGCGATTATTTGTACCCTTGATAGGAATCATTTTAAACCGACAATGAGAGCTTTGGAACTTGGTTATCATGTATTGTTGGAAAAACCAATGTCTCCGGATCCATTAGAATGTATTTTAATGGAACAGGCGGCAAAAAAATATAATCGGCAGCTTACCATCTGCCATGTTCTAAGGTATACAGACTTTTGGTCGAAGATAAAAAAGGTTATTGCCAAAGGAGAAATTGGTGAGGTCGTATCACTGCAATTAAATGAAAATGTAGAAGTGATGCATATGTCCCACAGTTTTGTTCGTGGCAACTGGAATAATAAAGAAAAGTCTAGCCCGATGATTTTGCAGAAATCATGCCATGATATGGATATTATTTCGTTCGTGATGGGCAAGGAATGTAAGCGCATTAGTTCTTACGGATCACTTATGCATTTTAAAGAAGAGAATGCACCGTTAGGAGCCCCGCAAAGATGTTTAGATGGCTGTCCTGCTGAACTTGAATGCCCATATCATGCTGGCATGTATTATCTTGGCCAGGGAAAGGGCTGGGCTAAGAAATTCACCGAAGATTATTCAAATGAAGGCATTATCAAAGCATTGCAAGAAACACCATACGGAAAATGTGTTTACCGCTCAGATAATAATGTCGTTGACCATCAGGTGGTCAACATGGAATTTGAGGATGGTGCAACCGCTACGTTTAGCATGTGCGGCTTTACTAGGGAGCAAACGCGCATCGTGCAAATCATGGGAACAAAAGGAGAAATTCGAGGAAATATGGAGGAAAATAGTATTTCCATCTTTGATTTCCTCACCAAGCATGAAACTGTCATAAAATTAGACAATCCAGTCGGCGGACATGGAGGCGGTGACACCGGAATCATGAGGACATTTCTCAAGGAAATTCAATTCGGAAATAATGAGGACAGTGTCTCTTCAGCATCTGCTTCAGTTAGAAGTCACCTTATGGCGTTTGCCGCTGAAGACTCAAGGCTAAATCAGGGAAAATCTATTAATCTCGATGACTATTATCATCTTTTGCTAGAAAATATTGAAGCTTAAAACAGGATTGTTTAATACTGAGTCGGCGTGACCTTTGGGGCAGGCTGGCAAACGAACATTTGGAAGGATGTGACGGTGAAAAATGGAAAATTTACAAAGAGCACCTGAACCAATGTTGGATTTAAATGAAAAAACAGATTTAACAATCAAACCAAAGAAGAGTATTCTCAAAAGAATGTGGAAAGAGCGATTTCTTTATCTATTGTTACTGCCCGGACTACTCTATTTCATTATCTATCGGTATATCCCTATGGCAGGAAACATTATCGCCTTTCAAGACTTTAGCCCCTTTCAAGGATTTCTCCATAGTGATTGGGTTGGGATGAAGCACTTTAAAACTATTTTTGAAGATCAAGAGGTTATTCGCGTATTGTGGAATACGTTATACCTCTCATTTCTCCAAATTGTCTTTGCTTTTCCAATTTCTATTATTCTAGCGATTATGCTGAATGAAGTAAGATCAAGCCTATTTAAAAGAATTATCCAATCCATTGTTTATCTTCCTCATTTTTTATCTTGGGTGGTTGTAATCGGGATTGTCACGATTTTATTAAAATCAGATGGAATTGTGAATAAAATTATTGGAGGCGTTTTCGGTATTGACTCCATTGGATTTTTACAGGATCCGCACTGGTTTATGCCATTGGTCGTTCTTGAAGTAATTTGGAAAGAATCGGGCTGGGGAACCATCATCTTCCTTGCAGCTTTATCGGGAATTAGTCCAAGTCTTTATGAAGCAGCTGCAGTTGATGGTGCTAACCGCTGGCAGCAAATATGGCATATTACTTTACCTGCGATAAAAAGTACCATTATTATCTTATTAATTTTAAGGCTGGGTAGTGTTTTGGATGTAGGGTTTGAACAGATTTATTTAATGTTAACGCCTTTTACAATGGAGGTTGGAAATGTACTTGATACCTTCGTCTACCTGAAGGGAATTCAAAACTCCGATTTCAGCTTTGCTACAGCTGTAGGGCTATTTAAGTCTGTGGTAGGACTGATCTTAATTGTTGCAGCCAATCGATTAGCAAAACGATTCGGTGACGGGGGAGTTTATTAAGATAGGAGGGGTTACATGTGCTGAAAAGTAGAAAAACTTCAGAGAAAATAGTTGATAGTTTGAACATTGTTCTTCTAACTCTTATTGCATTGTCCATGCTGTTTCCTTTTTATTACATGTTTGTAGTTTCGTTTGCAACATATGAAGAATTTGTCAAAACCGATTTACTTCTATTTCCAAAGACATGGGTGTTAGATGCATATGAGTATATATTAGGCTCAAAAGAATTCATCCGCTCCTTAGGTGTGACCATTTATGTTACCGTCGTTGGTACATTTGTCAGTCTATTATTGACGGCAATGATGGCTTATGCACTTTCAAGAAATATACTAGGACAGAAAATTTATGTTGTTCTCGTATTATTTACATTTGTTTTCGGTGCAGGCATGATTCCTACGTATATGATTGTTCAGGCAACAGGACTAATGGACTCATTATGGTCTCTAATTATTCCGGGTGCGATTAGCTCGTTTAATTTAATTGTAATGAGACAGTTTTTCATGTCCTTACCAATGGATTTAACGGAAGCTGCGATTATTGATGGAGCGAATGATTTGCAAATTTTTGCGAAAATTATCCTCCCGCTATCGAAACCGGCATTAGCAGCATTTGGATTGTTTTATGCGGTAGGGATCTGGAACTCTTATTTCACTGCCCTGCTTTATATTAGTGATCCTGCCAAATGGACGGTACAGGTCGTGCTCAGACAGCTAGTCATTTTAAATCAAGGGAATTTACTTGATACTGGAATGCAGGCAAGTATGGATAATCCACCACCTGCAGAAACAGTTGGTATGGCTGCTATTCTTGTTGCAACTATTCCTATTTTGATTGTCTATCCGTTCCTTCAAAAACATTTTGCGAAGGGTGTGATGCTTGGCTCAGTAAAAGAGTAGCATTCATTCGATTGTGCATTTTTAGGGAGAAGAAATCTAAATCAAGGGGGAAACAATTAGATGAAACGATTCATGTCTATCACTTTATCTTCGATTCTCTTAGCTGGTACACTAGCTGCCTGTTCACCAGGTGAGGAAAAGGCATCATCCAGCAGTTCTAAAGATGGTAAAGATAGTAAATTTACCATTAGCTGGTTTGACGGAACATGGGAGAATCCTGTACCAGAACCCGGAAATGAAGCTGTGAAGCAAATTAATGAAAAGTTTAATGTTGATTTCAAGCCACAATACATTCCATTTGATTTATATGATGATAAATTGACAGTTAAAATGGCCTCTGGTGATATTCCAGATGTGATAGGTACAGAAGGGGCAGATACTAATTATATCAAGTGGTCTAAACAAGGTGCATTCTTACCGCTTAATGATTATGTAGATAAGTATGAAACGTTTAAGGATATTCCCCAATCTGTATGGGATGCAGTTTCAGTAGATGGAAAAAAATACGGAATCCCGCTTTATTTTCCTTCTAAAGGCGGTAAAAAGCCTGTTATTCGTCAAGACTGGCTTGATAAGCTAGGGTTAACGATGCCTACAAACTTTGATGAATTAAAAGAAGTTGCCATTGCATTCGCAACGAAAGATCCTGATGGGAATGGCAAGAATGACACAGTGGGGTTAGGACTTGCGAAAGGGATGGCATATGACCCAAGCTTTGGTGCTTATTGGGGCAACTCTTGGTATCATGAAAATAAGGATGGTCAATTGATTCCAGGTCAAATTTCTGAAGGCAGTAAAGAAAAAGTTACCTATTTGTATGAGATGTTTAAAGCTGGTGCGATTGATAAAGACTGGGCGATTAAACCTTATAATGATGTATTTAAAGACTTTAACGCTGGTAAAGTGGGAATTTGGTATGAACAACCAGGGAATGACAAAGGCTCACAGCCAAATAATCTGGATTTAGCGACCTTAAGAAAGACGGCTCCAGATGCTGAAATTGCCGCAATTCCGCCTTTTGTAGCTCCTGACAAATCCCAAGGTTTTGTTGGAGGAAGCGGTTATTATCGTATTTGGATGCTAAGCTCCAAACTGAAGGATGATCCGAAAAAAGTCGAGAAAATATTAGAAATGATGGATTATATGGCTAAGTATGTACCTGCAGATCAACAAACACCTGATAATGAGTATTTTGATTGGATCATGGGCGGAAATGGCAAAGGCTATAATATTGTCGATGGTGCGCCGCAATTAACTGAGGAATTTAGCAAGTTTGCACCGATTGCTTTGTTCAACCAGAAACAAGGCGGATGGAACATGGATAATCAAGCAATGAAAGACTATGTCACACAATCCAAGGCACCAGAAGCGAAGGAATTCAATACACTTATGGGTGATATGTTAAGTAATGCGGATTTTTATGTGAGTCCTGTAGGCCGGATCCATTCGGACGCTTATAATGAAAAGAACGCAGCATTAACAGAATACGCAACAAATGAATTAACAAAGATGGTTGTAGGACAAAGGCCAATTTCCGATTGGGATAAATACGTTGATGAGTATTTAGCTAAGGGCGGAAAAGATGTTATTGAGGATGTTAACAAGCTAATCAAAGAAAGTAATATTAAAGCTGAATGGGTTAAAGCGAAATAGCTTAAGTGATAAGAATCCCCTGAATTAAAATTTCGGGGGATTTTTTAAAAGTTTATTGTGGGGGGGAAGGACCTATATATGAAAAGGCCAAATATTTTGCTGATTACGACTGATCAGCAACATTGGAATACAATTGGCACGTTTAATAATGAAATTTCAACTCCTAATTTAAATCGCTTAGCGAAAGAGGGAACCACATTTTCGCGGGCGTATTGTCCAAATCCTACCTGCACACCCAGCAGGGCATCCATTATTACGGGGATGTATCCAAGCCAGCACGGAGCCTGGGCTTTAGGGACCAAATTATCTGAAGATGTCCGAACAATAGGTCATGAATTAAAGGATGATGGTTATCAAACTGCACTTATCGGAAAGGCTCATTTTCAGCCATTAAAATCAAATGATACATATTCTTCTTTAGAATCCTATCCTATTTTGCAAGATTTAGAATTTTGGAGAACATTTAATGGGCCATTTTATGGCTTTGATTATGTGGAATTAGCAAGAAATCATACCAATGAAGCACATGTTGGACAGCATTATGCGCTATGGATGGAAGAAAAGGGCTGTAAAAATTGGAGAGACTACTACTTGCCGCCAACTGGTTCGATGGATCAATCGATACAATATAAATGGCAAATACCAGAAGAATTTCATTACAATACTTGGATTTCAGAGCGCTCAAATACTACACTTGAAAAATACAAAGAGAATAATGAAAGTTTTTTCTTATGGGCAAGCTTTTTTGACCCGCATCCGCCATATCTTGTCCCTGAGCCTTGGGACACCATGTACGATCCGGAAAAATTGACGATTCCAAAGGTTGTACCTGGGGAACACGATACAAACCCTCCGCATTTTCAACTGACTCAAGAAGTGAATCCTGATTTTTCAGAGTATGTTGAAGAGAAATTTGGGAATATCGGGTTTCATTCTCACATGAACATTTCTGAAGAAGAAGCAAAGCAAAATATGGCTGTTTATTATGGAATGATTAGTATGCTAGATAAGTATGTTGGGAAAATTCTGGATAAATTAGATGAACTGGGATTGTCTGAGAATACAATTGTCGTTTTTACAACTGATCACGGACATTTATTTGGACAGCATGGACTACATGATAAGGGTGGTTTCCACTATGAAGATTTGTTAAGGCTTCCGTTTATCGTCCGATATCCAAATCGTGTACCCGATGACCGCATTTGTCCATCGATGCAATCGCTTGTGGACTTAGCTCCTACCTTTTTAAGTTTTGCAGGAATTCCAATTCCAAGGACAATGACCGGAGTGGATCAAAAAGAAGTTTGGACCGGGAAGAATGGTATGGCGAGGGACCATGTGATATGCGAATATCGAAATCAACCAACAAAAGTTCATCAAAAAACCTTTATAGGGGAGCGGTATAAAATTACCGTGTATTTTAACGAAACGTACGGTGAATTATTTGATTTGAAAGAGGATCCAGAAGAAATTCGAAATGTTTGGAACGCTCCTGAATACCGTGAAATACGAGAGCAGTTATTATTTCATTATATTTGGGCTGAGCTTGCAAAAGAACCGATGTCGATGCCAAGAATATCTGGAGCATAATCAATTAAATAAATAGATCTGCATAGAAAAAAACAGATGGAAGTCCATCTGTTTTTTTTCTATGTATCTATCAATTTGCCAAATATATTGACAATTAGGGATTGGTTTGTTAATTTAATGTTATCGGTAACACAAAAACAAGTCGGGAGGGGTCACTATCAAAATCATTGATTCGCACCAACATTTTTGGAAACTGGAGCGAGGGGATTACGACTGGCTCACGCAAGATAGGGGTATCCTTTTCCAAGACTATACACCAGAAGATTTACTGCCTTCATTAGAAAAACATTCGATCTCTGGAACGGTCCTTGTTCAAGCGGCACCTACCTACGAAGAGACATTATATCTCTTATCGCTATATGAAAGATATGAATGGATTTACGGTATTGTTGGCTGGTTAGATTTATCATCTCCTGCCTTTCCCGAACAGCTAGATTTCTTAATGAAGCAGCAAGGAATTGTTGGGTTACGCCCGATGTTACAGGATATTGAAAAGGATGATTGGATTCTACAGGAACGAGTGATAAAGAATTTGAGGCTGCTTGTTTCAAATGACCTGCCCCTTGATTTATTAATCACCGAAAGACATATTCCTTCTATTGATGCTTTACTAGAGAAGCTTCCAACATTGCGGGTTGTCATTGATCATATTGCGAAACCGATTGTTTCTATAGAGGAGTTCAAAAAGTGGAAAGAGGATATGAACCTGCTTGCTAAATTCCCAAATGTTTGGTGTAAATTATCCGGATTTATGACGCTGGCTGATTCTTGGGAAGCAGCTGATTTTACACCTTATATCCACCATATTGTTCGGGCCTTTGGGTCTTCCCGTATCTTATTTGGCAGCGATTGGCCGGTCTGTTTAGCTGGAGGAAGCTTTGAGCAAGCCATACAGATTGTAAGTAAAAACTTACCGAATTCATTAAGCGGCTCAGAAAGGGAGCAAATTTTTTCTATCAATGCAAAAACATTTTATAAGCTGAGTGAAAGGAGTACAAAATATGAAGCTGGCAAATGAGCAGGATTTAACAAGTATTGTTATGTCCGAGATTGATAATGTTGCTACCCTGTTAAAGGAAGTAGAAGCTGGAGAAAACTTACAGTATGCAATCAACGGCAAAAAAGAATCTATAACAGCCAAACAAGCCATTCCATTTGGACATAAAATAGCCATCAAACCAATTCAGCCATCTGAACAAGTTGTCAAGTATGGGCAGGTTATTGGTGCTGCTACTGTTGAAATTTTCCCGGGACAACATGTTCATGTACATAATATCGAGGGAATTAGAGGCAGAGGGGATAAAAAGAAGGGGGAGTAACATTCATGAATATGATCAAGGGGTATCGCCGGGCAAATGGGAAAATGGGAATACGCAATCATTTATTAATCATTCCTACTGTCGTGTGTGCGAATCATGTAGCGAATCGAATTCAGCAATCCGTTCATGATTCCGTTGCAATTCCGCATCAGCATGGCTGCAGCCAGATCGGAGAAGACAAGGAACGGACATTTAACATTCTCGCAGGAATGGGAAAAAATCCAAATGTCGGTGCTGTTCTTTTAGTCAGTCTAGGATGTGAAGTGATTAACGCCAAAGAATTGCAAGAAGTCATTCAAGAAACGGGTAAACCGGTAGAGTGGATTGATATTCAAAATGAAGGCGGTTCCATAAAAGCCATTCAAAACGGAATTAACATTGCGAAGCAATTATTTAACGAGATTGAGAAAATACCTCAGGTCGATGTACCGCTATCTGAATTAATCGTTGGGGTAAAATGCGGCGGTTCTGATGCTACTTCTGGATTATGCAGCAACCCTGTATTAGGAAAGGCGTCAGATATGCTATTGGATCAAGGTGGAACCATCGTAATGGGGGAAACAACGGAGATTATCGGTGCTGAACATATTGTGGCTCAAAGTGCCGTCAGTGAAGAGGTAGCCAATAAGCTGTATTCCTATGTAGATAAGTTTGAAAAAGAAGTAGAACGGATTGGAGCAGACATGCGCGGGGGAAATCCAAGCCCAGGTAATATTGAAGGCGGTTTGTCCACTATCGAGGAAAAATCTCTTGGATGCATCAGTAAAGCAGGTTCAGCACCATTGAAAGACGTACTAGCGTTTGCTGAAGAGATTCCAGGGAACGGCTATTACTTTATGGATTCTCCAGGGAATGATATTGAGTGTGTTTCTGGTATGGCTGCAGCCGGTGTTCATATGGTTTGTTTTACAACGGGACGAGGGACACCAACAGGAAATCCGATTATTCCCGTTATCAAAATTACTGGGAATGAACATACGGCTGTCAAAATGGGCGATAACATTGATATTGATACAAGTGCCGTGATGAAAGGAAAAGAAACAATCGAGGAAGCGGGCAATCGTATTCTAGAAACAGTAATTAAAGCTGCACAGGGTGAACTGGTAAAAGCTGAGATTTTAGGTCATCAAGAATTTAGTATCAGCAGAATCAGTATCAGCCTCTAAACATTGATAAGGGAGGTTTATTGATATGGGGAAATTAAGTAATCGAACTGCGCTTGTCACAGGCGGAAGCCGGGGAATCGGAGCAGCCATTGTTCTGAGGTTGGCGGAAGAAGGGGCAAATGTGGCAATCAACTATACTTCACCTCGTTCATTAGAAAAAGCAACTGCTTTAAAAGAAAAAGTAGAGGAACAGTTTTCTATTAAAGCGATGGTTGTGAAAGCAAATGTTGGGATTAAGGATGAAGTTGACCAAATGATCGACTTAGTTAAAAAAGAATTAGGACCGGTGGAGATCCTAGTGAATAATGCAGGGATTGCGCCATTCGAACCATTTTTAAGTGTTTCTGAAAAAACGTGGGATGAAACGTATCAGACCAATGTAAAATCAATATTTTTAACTTCCCAAAGAGTTGCACCTAATATGATCAAAAATAGATATGGAAAAATTATAAATATTACATCAACGGCGAGTGTTCTTGTGACGAGCCCGGTGATTCCGCATTATATATCATCAAAAGCAGCAGCTAGTCATTTAACCAAAGCGCTGGCGATTGAATTAGGAAAATACAATATTAATGTCAATGCAGTTGGACCGAGTACGGTTGCAACAGATATGTGCGAAGAATATCTCGAAGACCCACAAATTCTTGCAAAAGAAATTGAAGCTAATCCAATGAAGAGACTAGGTACAGAAAAACAAATTGGTGATGCTGTTGTATTTTTATCTTCTGAAGAAGCGATGCAAATTAATGGTCATCTTTTAATGGTAGATGGTGGATTAACCGTTAAAGCAGCACAGCCTGAGGATCATATGGATCATGATATGGAGGTCACATTATGAGATTGCTTGACAAAATAGCTGTCATTACTGGCGGCGGCAGTGGAATTGGAAGGGCAACAGCTCAATTATTCGCAAAAGAAGGCGCTTTTGTTATCATCACAGACATACATCGTGAAAATGGACAAGGAACGGTAAGTGAAATTGAAAAACAAGGCGGAAAAGCAGCATTTTTTGAAGTGGATGTGACTGCCCCCGAAGAGGTTGAGTCTGCGATCCAGCAGATTAAAGAGACGTATAAAAAAATAGATATTTTATTCAACAATGCAGGGATCAGTAATGTTGGAAGAGTGGATGAAGTAGAGCCGGATGTATGGGATCGGATTATGAGTGTGAATGTAAAGGGCGTTTATCTGCCTTCTAAATACACGCTCCCTTATATGATGGAGCAAAAGTCAGGAGTCGTCATTAATATGTCATCCTGCGCTGCGGAAATGGGACTGGCAAAGCGGGCCGCCTATTCAGCAACAAAAGGGGCAGTCCTTGCACTGACCAAGGCGATGCAAGTGGACTATGCTCCATATAATATTCGTGTGAACGCTTTGTTACCTGGAACCATATTTACACCTTTTGTTGAAAATTATTTAAAAACTTCTTACGATGACCCTTCAGCAGCAATCGAAGGCATTAAGAAAAGACAATTAAGCGGAGATTTAGGAAGACCGGAAGATGTGGCCAAAGCGGCATTATTCCTTGCTTCCGATGAGTCTTCTTTCATGATGGGATCTCCACTTTATATTGATGGCGGCGTTGTTTTTGGGAAGAATGCATAGGAGGATGAATAAAAATGAAATTAGCTACTTTTATAGAGAATGAGAATGAAAGATTAGCAGTAAAATTGGACAATCAATTGATCGATATCGAAGAAACAGCAAAGAAAGCGGAATGGAATGAAGTGATCACAGATGTTATGCAGGTCATTCAGTTTCAACCATCTCAATTACAGGAGTTTGAGAATAAGGTTAAAGAGGCAGTTGCAAATGGCAATGCCGTTGTCATCGATGAAGAGTCTCTTGAATGGGGTCCATGTGTAACCCAGCCACATAAAATCATTTGCGTCGGTTTAAACTATCGCAAACATGCGGATGAGACGAATGCGCCATATCCGGAAGTTCCGATCCTGTTTAATAAGTTTGATAATACTTTAACAGGTCATCAATGTGAAATTGTCGTCCCATCTGTAACGAATGAACTGGACTACGAGGTGGAATTAGGAATTGTCATCGGTAAAAAGACAAAAAATGTTTCTAAAGAAGATGCACTTTCACATGTATTTGGTTATTGTACCGTCAATGACTTATCAGCAAGGGATCTGCAAATGAGAACACATCAATGGCTGCTTGGCAAAACATGTGATGATTTTAGTCCAGTTGGCCCTTACCTAGTGACATCGGATGAAGTAGAAGATCCAAACAACCTTAGTCTGAAAACATATGTGAATGATGAATTAAGACAAGACTCCAACACATCTGATATGATTTTTTCATGTGCAGAGATTGTCAGCTATATTTCTCAACACATGACGCTTGTGCCTGGAGATCTTATTTTAACAGGTACACCAGAGGGAGTAGTATTTGGCCTGCCTGTGGATCAACGTGTTTATATTCAGCCAGGAGATGTAATCAGTGTTGAAATTGAAAAGTTAGGAAAGCTTACGAATAAATTTGTAGAAGAAAAGGCATTGATCCATGCTTAAAGGAATTCCGCCCATTCTTTCACCAGAACTGATGAAAGTTTTGATGGAGATGGGACACGGTGATGAAATTGTTCTTGCAGACGGAAATTTTCCGGCTGCAAGTCATTCTAGTATTTTACTAAATGGTCATGGACATAGCGTTCCAGCCTTCCTGTCTGCGATATTAGAATTCTTTCCGTTAGATACATACGTCACCTATCCAGTCATGCTGATGGAACCGGTTGAAGGAGATGGAAAAGAACCTGAAATCTGGAAGGAATACGAAGCCATTGTAAAAAATAGTAGCAACTTGCCTGTTCAGTTTGAAAAAGTAGAAAGAATGGCTTTCTACGAACGAAGTAAAGCGGCCTATGCCATCCTTGCTACAAGTGAACGGGCTCAGTATGCGAATATTATTTTAAAAAAAGGCGTTCTTTAATGAAGGTAGAGGGACCCAATCCATTTACTATGGGTTGGGTTTTTTTAAATCTATCAAACACGGAATTAGATAAGGATAAGGGAGCGGGGAAAATGAAGGTCACCCTTTTTGCTACATGTTTAGTAGATATGTTTCAAGGTGATGTTGGCAAGGCAACGGTAGAAGTATTAGAAAGACTTGGATGTGAAATTGATTTTCCAGAATCACAAATTTGCTGCGGACAGCCGTCCTATAACAGCGGGTATGTCAAAGAATCGAAAGAGGCAATGAAGCGTATGATTTCTACGTTTGAACATGCAGAGTATGTCGTTTCTCCAGCAGGTTCCTGTGCCTATATGTTTAAAGAATACCCACATATCTTTAAAGGTGACCCTGTATGGGAGCCAAAAGCCAAAGCGCTAGCGGATAAAACCTATGAATTCACTGAATTTATCGTTGATGTATTAAAAGTGGAAGATGTGGGTGCACGCTTAGAAGGAAAAGCAACGTATCATACCTCCTGTCATATGACGAGATTGCTTGGGGTCAAGCAAGCACCGATGATTTTGTTGCAGCATGTACAGGGCTTAGAATTTACAGAACTGCCAGGAAAAGAGAGATGCTGTGGGTTTGGAGGAACATTCTCCGTTAAGATGGGGAATATTTCAGAGCAAATGGTCGAAGAAAAGGTTTGTTCAGTTGAAGAGACCGGGGCAGATATATTAATTGGGGCAGATGCTGGATGCTTAATGAATATAGGCGGCCGTATTGCCCGAAAAGGCATGCCAGTTAAAGTCATGCATATTGCAGAGGTCCTTAATAGCCGATAAAAATAGATTACACGATTAAAAAGGGGGATGACCAATGTCGATGAAAATAAGCGAAGATAAGTTTACTGACCGCGTTGATAAAGGACTGCACGATTCCTTCATGCGTGGAGCTGTTTCGAGTGCCCAAGGACGATTTCAATCACGTCGTTTGGGGGCTGTAGAAGAGTTAGGGAACTGGGAAGATTGGCGCTTGCACGGGGAAGAAATCCGCCAGCATGTACTAGAAAACCTAGACTATTATTTATATCAGCTAAGTGAGAATGTCTCCAAACGAGGAGGACATGTCTTCTTTGCGCAAACGGCGAAAGAGGCAACGGAGTATATTAAGAATGTCGCGGAACACAAAGGCGCTAAAAAGATCGTAAAATCAAAGTCGATGGTGACGGAAGAGATCAATTTAAATGCAGGTCTTGAGCAATTAGGTTGTGAGGTGATTGAAACAGACCTAGGGGAATACATTTTGCAAGAGGATGACCATGAGCCTCCTTCTCACATTGTTGTTCCTGCGCTGCATAAAAATAAGGAGCAAATCCGTGATGTTTTTAAAGAGAAGCATGGATATCAACATTCAGAAAAACCAGAAGAGCTCGCTTTACATGCGCGTGAAAAATTGCGGCAAGAATATTTGACAGCAGATATCGGAATCACAGGATGTAACTTTGCCATTGCTGAAACCGGCTCAATTACCCTCGTGACAAATGAAGGAAATGCCGATTTAGTATGCGCTTTACCGAAAACACAAATAACAGTAATGGGAATGGAAAGACTTGTTCCAACCTTTGAGGAAATGGAAGTCCTTGTTAGTTTATTAACAAGAAGTGCCGTAGGGCAAAAACTGACAAGCTATATCACCACCTTAACAGGTCCTAAAGAGGAAGGAGATGTCGACGGACCGGAAGAATTTCACTTGGTCATTGTCGATAACGGCAGATCGGACATTCTTGGCGGTGAATTCCAATCCATTCTCCAATGTATCCGCTGTGCAGCTTGTATTAATGTCTGTCCCGTTTATCGGCATGTTGGCGGGCATTCATACGGTTCCATTTATTCTGGTCCTGTCGGTGCGGTTCTTTCACCATTACTTGGCGGATACGATGATTACAAAGAGCTGCCATATGCCTCCACCTTATGCGGAGCATGTACAGAGGCATGTCCAGTGAAGATTCCGCTCCATCAGCTGCTGCATAAACACCGCCAAATCATCGTGGAAAAAGAAGGTCGAGCGCCAATATCTGAAAAGCTATTAATGAAGGCATTTGGTTTTGGTGCGTCATCCCCTGCACTTTATAAAATCGGCTCAAAACTGGCAGCGCCGGTTATGTCCCCGTTTACGCAGGACGATAAAATCTCAAAAGGCCCAGGACCTTTAAAAGCATGGACAGAATCAAGAGATTTCCCAGCACCAAATAAAGAAAGATTCCGTGATTGGTTTAAAAATCGTCCACAAGGAGGGAAAGAATCATGAGCGGTACGATACAGAATCGGGAGGCTTTTTTAGAAAAAATCGCTAATCGTCTAGGAAGAGAACAAAAAACGTCAATAGAAAAACCGAATTGGATTCATCATCCTCAAGATGAGGTGTTGAAAACCGCCACACAAGATGAGTTGGTAGAAGTGTTAAAAGAACAATGTAAAAATATTCATACCGATATTGTCATTACCTCTACTGAAAAGCTTTCTAACGCATTAAAAGAAGTTGTCCAACAATATGGCGGAGGCCCAATTGTAACATGGAAAGACGAGCGCTTTTCACAATATGGTCTTACAAAGCTAATGGAGGAAGAATGGCCGAAAGAAGGAATTGATCTTCATATTTGGGACCATACAAAAGGCGAAGAAAATATTGCGAAGGCCGAGGCTGCGAATGTCGGAATCACAATCAGTGATGTAACACTAGCAGAATCAGGCACAGCAGTTCTTTTCAGCAGCAAGGATAGGGGGAGAAGTGTCAGCTTTTTACCGGCCGCTTCCATCATTATTGTCCCCAAAAGTAGCATTGTTCCGCGCATGACACAGGCGGCCCGCATCATTAACGAAAAAGTAAAAAACGGTGAACAAATCGCCTCCTGCATTAACTTCATCACAGGACCAAGCAACTCAGCAGATATCGAAATGATTCTTGTTGTTGGTGTTCATGGACCGATTAAAGCTGCTTATCTTATAGTGGAAGATATATAAAAAGAATGGGTTTATACACGTTGATTTGCCAATTGTCCTATTGGAATTAATTCACTATAAAGGTAATATAAAGTTTATGGAGCAGCCTGTTTTAAGTTAATTCCTTAACATATGAAGGGGATATTTTTCTGGTCACAGTCATAATAACAGAAAAGTAGAATCAATTGCAGCCCTGATGTCTAGTCAGGGTTTTCAACTATATCGGGATAGAGGTAAAACGAATGAGCATTGGATGTTTGATGACAGAACATCGAAATATAAGTGTAATGTGGAAGACGGTATCTGAGGATTGTAATTTAGCTTGTGATTATTGTTATTACAGTACTTGCGGCGGAAAACCAGGAAAAAAAATTAACCGAATTGATTCCGTGATTTTAGATAAGTTTATGAAGGAATATATGGAGAGGTCAAATGGGGTTGCATCCTTTGCCTGGCAAGGAGGAGAACCTTTACTAGCAGGGCTTGATTTTTTTGAGGAAGTAGTAGCTCTTCAAGCTAAATACGCACCGAAGAATACAATTATTTCTAACTCACTCCAAACCAATGGAACGTTACTAAATGATAAATTGGCGTTTTTTTTTAAACAGTATCAATTTTTAGTTGGAGTCAGTTTAGATGGACCAAAGGAGATTCATGATACCCGAAGAGTGGATTCACGGGGGCAGGGCAGCTTTGACCGGGTTATGAAGGGAATTGGGTACCTTCGTAAGCATGGGGTAGATTTTAATATTTTAACTGTCGTGCATAAGGGGAATGTTGGAAAAGCAACAGAGCTGATGCGATTTTTCGAATCTGAGGGATTTGGTTTTGTTCAATTTATCCCATGTATGGATTTTCGTGCTCAAGAGGTTAACGCTCCCGGTGATTACGATATTACTCCGGAAGAGTACGGCGCCTTCCTTTGTGAAGCCTTTGATTATTGGTATAACAATGGCGAACCAAGGACTTCGATCCGCTTCTTTGATGAAATGCTTTCTGTTTATGTAAATCGGGAGCCTGGTTCATGTGTCCATATGGCGTCATGCCCGCAAACGATTATTCTAGAACAAAATGGGGATGCCTTCCCTTGCGACTTTTTCATTAATCCAGAATGGAAGATTGGTAATGTCGCAACGGATTCTATTGATCAACTATTATCCAACCCATTATATGATACCTTCCTCAAAATGAAGCCAACATTTCCTGAACCTTGCAAAACGTGCGATTGGAAGAAGCTCTGCCACGGTGGATGTCCTCGTAACCGGAAATGGAGTGCTGATCGTTCGACATCAGAGGTTGACTATTTTTGTTCGAGCTATAAGCAAATTTACAGGTATGCAGATGGTCGGATGAAGCAGCTTGGGGATAAAGTTAGATCCCACTTATTCCAGCAGAATGTGGCACGCTTTTTTAAAGGAAAGTCTCCAAAGAGGAA
This sequence comes from Neobacillus sp. plas4, assembly GCF_057221695.1. Classification (NCBI taxonomy): domain Bacteria; kingdom Bacillati; phylum Bacillota; class Bacilli; order Caryophanales; family Bacillaceae; genus Neobacillus; species Neobacillus sp. plas4. The sequence goes on along the minus strand of NZ_CM170152.1, from coordinate 5,221,184 downwards.
CGATCCTTGTCCGTGCGGCAGCGGGAAAAAATACAAACAATGCTGTGCAGACCTTCGTGTCAGTTAGGACATAAATTATGTGGAATATAAATAGGAATTTATATCGTTTAATGTTTTCCTCATTTCCCAAAAATATTTTGTAGATGGAATTGCAGGTTCAATTAAAGGTTAAGGTGGAGAAGAGAAATGAAGCCCAATGTTTTATTGATCATGGTTGATCAGATGAGATTTGATTGTTTAAGCTCTGCAGGTCACCCAATCGTTGAAACGCCCAATCTAGATCAATTAGCAGCGGAAGGTGTTACGTTTGGGAATGCTTACAGTGCAACGCCGACATGTGTCCCGGCACGTGCTGCTGTATTAACTGGTATGTCACAGCGTTCAACCGGACGGGTGGGGTATCAGGACCGAGTGCCTTGGGATTACCCGCATATGCTGCCGGAAGAAATGAGCCATGCGGGCTATCATACCCAAAGTGTCGGAAAAATGCATGTGTATCCTTCCAGGAATTTATGCGGATTTCACAATGTCATTTTACATGATGGCTATTTGCATCATAATCGTTTTAAAAATACGCCATATCAAGAGTCGTTTGAACAAACTGATGATTACTTGCCATGGCTCCGGGAGCGTCTTGGCGGTCATCGGGATTTAACGGATATTGGTTTAGATTGTAATGCTTCTGCGATGAGCCGTCCTTGGCATTTGCCGGAAGAGTTTCATCCAACGAATTGGGTTGTTACTCAATCGATTGATTTTCTGAGACGGCGGGATCCAAGAAAACCATTTTTCTTAAAAATGTCGTTCGTTCGCCCGCATCCACCGTTTGATCCACCACAAGCCTATTTTGATTACTATATGAGTAAGGAGATAGATGATCCAGTGATTGGAACATGGGCGGCTAAAGATGAGGCAGGATTAGGGCTGCTCCCTACAACAAGAAGAGGGGTGGTTCCGGAACAGCGCCTTAAGCGCGCACGTGCAGCTTATTATGCATTAATAGCGCATATTGATGACCAAATTGGCCGTTTTATTCAGTCCATGATTGAATATCAAGTTTATCATAATACAGTCATTTTGTTTGTCTCTGACCATGGGGAACTACTGGGGGATCATCATTTTCTAGCTAAATCGCTGGCATATGAAGGCAGCGCGAAAATCCCTTTTATTCTTTCTGACCCTGGAAATCAGCTTGGTATCCAAAAGGGTACAACCTGTGACAAAATTATTGAACTGCGAGATATCATGCCGACTTTATTAGAGGCAGCGGATGCTAAGGTACCTGAAACGGTAGAAGGAAAAAGTGTTATTCCGCTCGCAAAAGGAATGGATATAGATTGGAGACCTTACCTCCATGGAGAGCATTCATTTGGTGATTTATCTCATCACTATATCGTAAACGGCAAAGAAAAATATATTTGGTATTCGCAAACAGGTGTCGAACAGTATTTTGATTTAGATAATGATCCGCAAGAAATCTATAACTTAAGTCAAGATGATAGATATCCAGAGAAAATAGCATACATGAGAAATATTCTTATTGAGGAACTAGAAGGAAGAGAGGAAGGATACAGTGACGGAACTCAGTTAATAATGGGTTGTAAGCCGAAAGCTGTATTGAATAATAGATAAAAAAAATAATAGAACTCGCCCGAGTTCTATTATTTTTTATCAGGTTTTGAATTGACATTGAATACACAACTGTTAGAATGTTGTTATCGATAACACAAACAGAGAATAAGACTTTTTTTATGAGTAATAGAAATATTTTAATAAAAGATGAAATTCAGATAAAACAATTTAAATATGATGCTATTCTTTGGAGGAGTAATTGGAAGGGTTTTCAGAGAGTTTTGAGAAAGAAAATATTACAATTCAAAAAAAGAAACTTTTTGGAGGTAGTTTGAATGATTAAGAGAAATGATTGGGAAAACATTACCGTACTGCATAAAAACAGAATGGCTGAACGGGCGTACTTTCTATCGTTTTCCGATGAACGTTCTGCTTTAACATATGATAGAGGAAATTCCCAAGAATTTAAACTTTTAAATGGAAGCTGGAAGTTTCATTATGCTGAAAACCCGGGGCTTGCTCCAGAGAACTTTCATCAAGATCATTTTGATGTGAGTGACTGGGATGAGCTCATCGTTCCTTCCCATTGGCAGATGAATGGATATGGAAAGCCGCATTATACGAATGTTCAATTCCCGTTTCCGGTGGATCCGCCGTATGTACCAACAGAAAATCCAACGGGCTCCTATCGAAGGAATTTTTATATTCCAGCCCAATGGCTCCAGCAAAAAATCATCTTACATTTTGAGGGTGTAGACAGTGCGTTCCATGTGTGGGTCAATGGCCAAGAGGTCGGCTATAGCCAGGGCAGCCGAATTCCAGCTGAATTTGATATCACCCCTTACATCCATGAGGGCGAAAATACATTAGCAGTTAGAGTCTATCAATGGTCTGATGGCACCTACCTAGAAGATCAGGATATGTGGTGGTTAAGCGGGATCTTTAGGGATGTGTATTTATTAGCAAAACCAATGGTTCATATTCAAGACTTTTTCGTCACAACCAACTTGGATGATCAGTATCAAAATGCGACCCTTTCCATTAATACAGTCATTGAAAATGGCACCAGCCAAGTGATGGAAAATTACCAGCTTGAATACCGCCTTCTTAATCAAGACGGGACTTTGGTGACAGGAAATTCACAGAAGGTGCTTCTGCCTGACAATCGATTAATCAGTGTTAACATCGACATTCCCGTTGAGAATCCTGAAAAGTGGTCCGCCGATCATCCATATTTGTACCATTTATTGATTACGTTAAAGGATGGTGCTGGGAATGTGATAGAGGTAATTCCAAATAAAACTGGATTCCGTTCAATCGAATTGAAGGATGGTGTTGTGCTAATAAATGGTGAAGCCATTAAATTCAAGGGTGTCAATCGTCATGATTCTCATCCAGATTTAGGACGGGCCGTGCCACTCAATGCAATGGAGAAGGATGTCATCCTGATGAAACAGCATAATATCAATGCGGTCAGGACAGCCCATTATCCAAATGATCCGAGATTCTATGAGCTTTGTGATGTATACGGTCTGTATGTCATCGATGAAGCGGACTTAGAAACCCATGGCTTTGAACGTGCTGGTAATGCTTTACTAGGTGATAATCCAGATTGGGTAAAGGCGAATATCGATCGAGGAAAGTTAAGTGATGATCCTGAGTGGGAAGATGCTTATATTGATCGAGCTAAACGGATGGTAGCACGCGATAAGAATCACCCTTCGGTTATTATGTGGTCATTAGGAAATGAATCAGGATTTGGATGTAACCATGAAGCAATGGGCAGATGGATCAAAGAAAATGACCCGACACGCCTTGTTCACTATGAAGGTGAAGTTAGAAGTATTATGATTCAAGACAACGATAATCCAAAAATGGATCCAGCAGTTTCCGATGTGCATACCACGATGTACACATCAATTGAGATAATGGAACAATTGGGGCAAAGAACGGATTTGAACAAGCCGCATATTCTCTGTGAATACATCCATGCGATGGGGAATGGTCCTGGCGGTATTAAAGAGTATTGGGATCTTTTTTACCAATACAAACGTTTACAAGGCGGTTTTGTCTGGGAATGGTGTGATCATGGAATCCGTCAATTTACCGAAGATGGCGAGGAGTACTTTGCTTACGGCGGAGATTTCGGTGATAAACCGAATGATAATAATTTTGTAATTGACGGACTTGTGAGGCCCGATCGAACGCCGTCTCCAGGGTTAATTGAGTATAAAAAGGTCATTGAACCTGTTCATGTAGAAGTTATGGATTTGAAAACTGGGAATGTGCGGATTAAGAACCGGTATGATTTTATTTCTTTAGATCATTTGAACTTATCCTGGTCGGTTGAGGCAGATGGCAAGCTTATTGAACAAGGCGTGCTGCCAGCTCCTGATGTAGCACCAGGTGAAACGGTGACGCTGGCAATTCCGTATAAGCTTCCAGAGCTAATTCTGCCGCAAACGGATTATTGGTTAAACCTTCAATTTACGTTGGCCGCTGATACACTATGGGCAAAAACAGGGCATGAGATTGCTTGGGCACAGTTTGAATTACCTGCCACAACCAGTGTTGAAAGGGAATTGGTTCACTCTCTTCATCAGCACCTGGATTGTCAGGAATGGAATAATAAGCTGCTGGTTCGGGGAGAAGATTTCCAGGTGGAGTTTGATCTCGTTTTTGGAACACTGAATTCATGGTCTTATCGAGGAGTTAATTTATTGGAAGAAGGACCAAAGCTTCAATTATGGCGAGCCTTAATTGATAATGATCACCGTTCTGCGGCTGAGTGGAAGCAATATGGCTTACATTGGCTTCAGCACCGTGTCAATGGCGTTGAGTGGCAGCAAACAGCGGGCGATAAGGTTGTGATCACTTCCATAGTTCGGATTGCCCCTCCAATATTAGCTTGGGGAATTAACGTTACTTATACGTATACAATTCATAGTAATGGCGAGCTATCCATCGATGTGAAAGGCTGTCCAGAAGGAAATGGACCAAAAACCTTCCCGCGTCTGGGCTTACAAATGAAGCTGCCCGTTTATTTAGATAATGTATCTTGGTATGGACAAGGACCTGGTGAAGCATACAGCGACAGCAGGCAGGCCAATCGTGTTGGCGTTTATGCTAAAAAGGTAGAAGACCTGTATACTCCATACATTTATCCGCAGGAGAATGGCAATCGCCATGACGTTCGCTGGGTATCGTTAACGAACACCAGCGGTCTGGGCTTTGTCGCAGCGGGCGATCCAACGCTTGATTTCAGTGCTCACTATTATACAACGGAAAACTTAGATCAGGCCAAGCATACGTATGATTTGAAAAAGCAAGATTTTATTACGTTTAACCTGGATCATCAACAGCATGGTCTTGGATCCGCCAGCTGCGGGCCAGATGTGACGGAACCGTATCGCTTAGAAAATAAAGAGTTCCAGTTTGCTGTTCACTTAAAGCCATTCTCTACAGATGAGATTTCGCCAGTGGAAATCAGCAAGTCGGTACGATCAAAGCATAGCAAGAAGGAAAGCAGTATTCCTGTAGTATAAAGAAAAGACGCAGCTTGTTTGTATAAGAACAGGCTGCGTTTTGTCTTGATTTTTTTAATAGGAGGCAGACCATTGAAAAAAGTAAGAGTAGGCTTTGTCGGGGCAGGCGGAATTGCCAATGTCCACCTAGAGCATATCAGTAAAAATGAAATGGCGAGATAACAGGAATCTGTGATATTCATGAGGAAACGGCACTAAGAAAGGCGCAGGAATATGGCGGGGCAGAAATTGAACTGGAACTTGTTATCGTAACAGAAAAAAATAATACGATTATAAACCTACAGCCGCAAATTGATGCCCTGTCCTTTGATTTCAATCAGGCTTTCCAAAATGAAATTGACCAGTTCGTTGCATGCTGCCAGGGGGAAGAACAAACCATCAGTCCAGTTGAAGATGGTGTGGAATTGATGAAAATATTATGCGGTATCTATGAGTCTAGTGAAACAGGTAAGGAAATCACTTTTGAACAATCGAATGTGACCATTTAGGATTTAGGTGACAAGGATATAGATTTTAGGATGAGGTGAATCGTGATAGAAGTTAGCAAACAAAATTGGGATTATTGTTGATAGTCTTCGGCTGCTAGTACGTGAAGGTCTTTTGGCGGCAAAGGTATGCTCTGAACCTCACATTCATTTGACACCATAGGGTCCCGTTTTTCACTGTAACTATGCAGTGGAAAACAGGACCCTTTTTAATAGATCATTCATTTTATGGATTAATTTTATATCGACTGTAATAACTTTATGACTTGCCACTATTCTATTGCTGTTTGCGTCTGGTTTTCTTATTGTATGTACTAGAAGTATTTTATTTATAATTAATGACAGCGTTTTCGCGCTTTAGAAATCGTTAAAGGAGTGAAAGTCTCGTGAACAAGACAGCCCATATTATATCTCATTCTCATTGGGATAGGGAATGGTACTTACCTTTTGAGAAACACCGCTATTATTTTATACAGCTTATGAATAATCTTATTGAACAGTTTAATAAGGAAGGAAGCGGCTTTCAATCGTTTCATCTAGATGGACAAACGGTTCTGTTGGAGGATTATTTCGCCGTTCACCCCGAGAATCGGGAAATTGTTAAGAGATTAATAGAAGAGAAAAAGCTTCATATCGGTCCTTGGTATGTACTGCAGGATGCGTTTCTAACAAGCTCAGAAGCAAATGTTCGAAACCTGCTGATTGGTATGCATGATACGAAAGAATTTGGACATGTTTCAAAAATAGGTTATTTTCCGGATACTTTCGGTATTTACGGGCAGGCTCCCCAGCTTTTAAAGCAAGCGGGAATTGACACGGCTGCCTTTGGCAGAGGAGTGAAACCGACCGGCTTTAATAACACGGTATCAGACGTTCCTGACTATGAATCACCTTATTCTGAGATGATTTGGAAATCACCTGATGGTTCAAGTGTTTTAGGAATTCTTTTTGCCAATTGGTATTCCAATGGGAATGAAATCCCGATGGATGTAGAAGAAGCCAAAGCTTTCTGGGATAAGAAGCTCCAAGATGCTGAGAAATATGCCTCAACAAATCAGTTGCTGTTTATGAATGGCTGCGATCATCAGCCGCTGCAAAAGACAATTCCAGAAGCGATTGATACGGCAGCTGCCTTATATCCAGATTATCAGTTTATTCATTCTAGTTTTGACGAATATACGGAAGCGTTGAAACAAGCACTGCCTGAACAGCTCCAAGTAATCGAAGGGGAATTGCGCAATCAGCGGACAGATGGCTGGTCCACCCTTGTAAATACTGCATCAAGCCGTATTTATTTAAAGCAAATGAATCATCACTGTCAAACTCTTTTGGAAAAGAACGCTGAGCCGTTGGCAACCATGTTAGCCTTAGCAGGTGGCGCATACCCGCGGGAATACATCCGCTTTATGTGGAAATCATTGATGAAAAACCACCCTCACGACAGTATTTGCGGCTGTAGTGTCGATGAAGTTCACCGTGAAATGGTTACTCGTTTTGAAACGGTAGCACAAATGGGAGAGGTATTTGTCGAGGAAAACGCAACTGCACTTGCACAAAAAGTTGACACTTCACAGACACCTGGAGGAGGCATTCCGCTAGTTGTCATGAATACGACTGGTTGGGAGAAAAATGAAGTCATTTCAAAAGTAGTCGATCTAGAAAAAGTATATTTTTCACAAATGCACTTTGAAGAAATTCCCGTTTATTTACAGGATAAACCAATGGGAGGATATAAACTGGTTGATGGGGAAGGCAATTCGGTTGACTATCAGCTTGAAAGCCCTGCCGTTGAGTTCGGCTATGACTTACCAGATGATAAATTCCGTCAGCCGTTTTTTGCTAAACGAGCCAAGCTTTCGTTTTTTGCAGAGGGAATTCCGTCATTTGGATATAAAACATTCTACCTAGTGCCAGAGGCAGAAGAAGAGCAGAAGTATGTGTCTTCTTCAGAAACCGAGTTCGTAATGGAAAATGAATATGTACATCTCCAGTTTCATGAAGATGGCAGCTATGATTTAATGCATAAAGATACCGGTGAGTCCTTCCATCGTCTCGGAATTTACGAAGACACTGGGGATATTGGTAACGAATATATGTACAAGGAAGCAAAGGGGTTTGCCGCTATTACGACAAAGGGTATAGCAGCGGAATTTAATTTCCTAGAAAGAAGCACACTCAGAACAGTCTTAGAGTTTACACACAAATTATTGATACCGGTCTCTGCAGATGATCGCTTAGCGTTGGAACGGAATAGGCTTATTTGGCATAAGGAAAGAGAAGCAGGAAGATCGGACGATATGACAACGATCACCATGCAAACGGTTGTCACACTTGAAAAAGGAATGAAGGGTCCGACATTTAAGCTGACGATTGACAACCAAGCAACCGATCATCGTCTGCGTGTCTTGTTCCCAACCGATTTACGGACGGAAACACATAAAGCTGACAGTATTTTTGAAATTGCAACCCGCCCGAATACGCCAGAGAAGGAATGGGAAAATCCGAGCTTTTGTCATCACCAGCAGCGATTTGCCAGCCTAGCGGATGAAAGAATAGGATTAACCGTAGCGACAGATGGTCTACAAGAATATGAAATTCTCCCGGAGAATGGCACCATTGCAGTAACCGTGCTTCGTGCGACAACAGAGCTCGGGGACTGGGGTTATTTCCCTACACCTGAAGCACAATGCCAAGGAATGCAAACAGCAGAATGGCAAGTCCTGCCGCATGAAAAAGATGTCATCCAATCGCAGGCATATGTCGATGCGTATCAATACAAAGTGCCGCTTCTGGTTGTTCAGACAAGCGTCCATAAAGGTGAATTACCGGAAACACATCAGTTTGTTCAAACAGAATCCAATGGACTTGTTTGGACTTCAATGAGAGTAGCGGAAGATTATGAAGATGTGATGATTCGCTGGTTTAATCCAGCAGAAGAAAAGGCCAATCTTAAGGCTGATATCAAGGATTATGAACCCTATAAGAGTAACATCCTTGAAGAACATACTGACCTTGTCCAAGAAGTATATGAAGTAGGGAAGTACGAAATTATCACATTAGGTTTTAAAAAATAGAGATAGGAGCGGGTACAATGACAACAGTAATTCCTGAATCCATGCAAAAACTTATCCAACATGTAAAAGAATTTTTCCCGCAGGATGAAAAGTTACAGCATATGTTTGAGCAATGCTTTACTAATACGTATACCACTACGTTAAAGAAACAAGATGATGGGAAAACATTCGTAATTACCGGGGATATCCCGGCGATGTGGCTACGAGATTCAGCCGCACAGGTAAGACCTTATTTACTTGCTGCTGAAGAGGATGAAGAAATGGCTACTCTACTTGAAGGAGTTATTCGCCAACAGTTTGATTTCATTTTGCATGATCCGTATGCCAATGCGTTTAATCAAACAGCAAATGGGAAGGGGCACCAAACGGATCTGACCAAGATGACACCGCATATTTGGGAACGGAAGTATGAAATTGATTCCTTGTGCTATCCCATCCAGCTTGCCTACCTATATTGGAAGTCAACAGGACGCACGACTCTTATAAATGAAACGTTCAAACAGGTGATGGAGACGATTATTCAGGTATGGCGGACAGAGCAGGATCATGAAAATCAATCCTCTTATCGGTTTGAGCGTACGGATTGCCGCCAGTCAGATACGTTAATCCGTGAGGGCAAGGGAGGACGAGTAGCACAAACAGGTATGACATGGAGTGCTTTCCGTCCAAGCGATGATGCCTGCACATATGGTTACCTTGTCCCGGCTAATATGTTTGCAGTAGTCGTCTTAGGGTATGCAGCGGAAATGAGTGATGTTCTTAACGTTCCAGCATTAAAAGAAGAATGCCTAAAGCTTCGTGAAGAAATTCAAAAGGGTATTGAACAATATGCAAAGCTGGACCACCCGATACATGGAGACATGTTTGTATACGAAACGGATGGAGAAGGACGAGTGAATTTAATGGATGATGCCAATGTTCCTAGCCTGCTTGCAGCACCGTACTTAGGCTATCTTCCATATGATGATCCAGCCTATTTAAACACACGGTCCTTCCTTTTAAGCAGGGATAATCCATATTATTACGAAGGAAAATATGCAAATGGAATTGGCAGTCCGCACACGCCTGATCATTATATTTGGCATATCGCACTGGCAATTCAAGGAATGACTACAACAAGTGAAGCAGAAAAGCAAGAAATTCTTGCCTATTTTAAACAAACAGACGGTGGTACTAGTTTTATGCATGAAGGCTTTGATGCTGACCGCCCTGAAGAATTTACAAGAGACTGGTTTGCATGGGCAAACACAATGTTTAGTGAATTCGTCTTAAGTTTAACGGGTAAAGCTGTAAAAGGAAGTCCGCTCTGTGACCAATTAATGAAGAACAAAAGCAATCAAGCTTGAAACTTAGTTAATCTTTTGAAAGGGTGATGGATCATGAAAAAAGTTCCATGGATGATTGTCGTTTGTGAATGGATCTGGAGGGGAATCTTGGTCAATCTATACTGGATGACCTTTACCATCCTTGGGTTAGGGATCTTTGGTTTTTTTCCAGCATCCATTGCCCTGTTTACCATTGTGCGGAAATGGCTGAGAAAAGAAACGGATTTACCTGTATGGGCGACATTTAAGCAAGTTTATTTTAAGGAATGGAAAAGAAGCAATAAAATAGGCCTTGTTTTTTATAGCATTGGCCTTTTTCTTTTCGTCGATATTCGTATTGTAGAGCAAGTCATGACAGGCGTTTTTGGCAGTTTTCTGTTAATCATCTTTTATATCTTAGTGTTTGTCATGCTATTGGCTGTTGGTAATTACTTTTCGATTTATGTCCATTATGAACTGTCAACGAAAGAATATGTAAAACAATCCTTTTTATTTGCTTTAACAGGATTGCCATCCACGATATGGATTGGATTAGGGCTATTGGTTATTGGCATGCTCTTAATTAGGATGCCAGGTCTAATTCCGTTTATTTCCGGAGTTGCTCCTGCTTATTGGATGATGAGAGTCAATTTGATTCGGTTTAACACGCTAGAGAAAAGATTATCTCTTTCTTAGGGCTGCATAGTGCGTAATAAAAGTGAAATGAGATGAGGGAGAAAGATGAAACTACACGTAACCGGTGACGTATCCTCCATTGCCGAGGGATTTAATCTTATAACAGAGAATTTAACGGTTCAACTTTCAGAGGATGGCTATCCAATTCATGTGAAACAGCAAAAAGGTCCATTGCGTGTCATGAATCAAAATGGCCAGGGAGAAATTAGCTTCGAGAGGCCAATTCATTTTTTTCGCGGCTTAGGATTATTCCTAGAACATTTTAGGAAAGAGAACGAGTTTGACTTGTCAGAGGAGCCACAGTTTGAAATGAGCGGTGTTATGCTCGATGCTTCTAGGAATGCGGTCCCAACTGTTTCTGATGTAGAAAAGCTTCTGCAAAGAATGGCTTTAATGGGCCTAGATACCCTAATGCTTTATACAGAGGATACGTACGAGGTAAAGGAACATCCTTATTTTGGATATATGCGGGGAAGATATTCGGCTGAGGAGTTAAAGGCATGTGATGACTATGCGGTGAAATTAGGGATTGAAATGATCCCTTGTATTCAGTCATTGGGCCATTTACGGGAAGCACTTAAATGGAATTATGCCTCAAGCTTTAAAGACACAGACGATATTTTATTGGTTGATGAGCCGGTGACGTATGAATTCTTGGAAAATTGTATCAGGGCTGCCTCCGAGCCTTTCCGTACCAAGCGTATTCATATCGGTATGGATGAGACGTTTCAGCTTGGCTTAGGAAAATATTTAGAAAAACATGGCTATGAGAATCATATTGCCATCATGAATAGGCATTTGGAAAAGGTCGTTTCGATTACGGATAAGTATGATTTAAAACCGATGATTTGGAGCGATATGTACCTTCCATTGTTTTCGGAAGACAGTAAATACCGAGATGAAAACGGCAAGATTCCGGAAGAAATACTTGCCTCCATCCCTGATGTAGAGCTTGTTTATTGGAATTATTACCGGAGAGAGCAGGAAGTTTATGAGAAAGACTTCCAACACCATAAGCTACTCGGCCAGACTCCGATTTTTGCTGGCGGTGCGTGGACATGGAATGGGATTGTCCCTAACTATGGGAAAGCCATTGCGACGACGGAGGCTGCTATGGCGGCATGTAAAAAAGAGGGCATAAAAGAAATGTTTGTAACGTTGTGGGGCGACAATGGAGCCGAAACTCCTTTCTCTACATCCTTACCAATCCTACAATTATTTGCGGAGCACACCTATCATAAGGAAGTCACCTTAGAACAAACAGCTGAGCGCTATGCATTCTGTGGTAAAGGAAATTTTGATGATTTCATGGTCCTGAAAAAGTTGGATGAAACTCCTGGAATCATGAAGGACAATATGAATACATCGATGACCTCTAAAGTATTGCTGTATCAGGATATACTAATCGGTTTATACGATGAAAATAGTAAAGGATTATCCTTAAGGGCTCATTATAAAAAACTAGTTTCTGAGATTGAAAAAGCAAAACACAACAACCCAAAATGGGAAAGTCTATTTGACTTTTATGAGCAATTGGCAAGGGTTCTAAGCGTGAAGGCGGAAATCGGAATTAAGATAAAAGAAGTTTACGATCAAAAAGATTACGAGAAAATGAGAACAATCCTCTCAGAGCTGGATTGGATTCAAACCAATGTGAACCTATTACGTCAAAAGCACCGAGAAGTATGGTTTGCAGCCTATAAGCCGTTTGGCTGGGAGGTAATTGATATTCGATACGGCGGCGTTATTACCCGGATTGACTCGGTAAAATATCGGATTCAAGATTGGCTGGAGGGCAGGATTTCTGTTATTGAGGAATTAGAAGAAGAACGATTACGCCATGATGGGCCTTGGGAAATTGTTGACGGCTTAGTTGGCGGCAATATTTATCATCGGATCGTTACTGCAGGAAACTTTTCATTATAAAGAATAGAAATGACTTAAAGAGGTGATTAGATTGTTTTTAACAGAAAGAAAGTTTGAAGCGCGTATTTATGAATTAGAAGGTTACCGTTATCGCGATTGCATGACGATTGATCAATTTACTACACAGGAAGATGACGGCAAGGTTGGGGCCTACCCGCCGATATCGTACGATGAAAAAAGTGTCATGAAGCTGGGGGATTATTGGAAAGGCCGGGACCGATATATCTGGCTTCATGCGGATGTTGATTGTCATCTGCCAATCAGCAGCAAGCAGGTAGTCGGTCTGTTTTCCTTCGGTAAGACAGGCGGCGGGAATAATTCAGGCTTTGAATCTTTATTATTTGTCAATGGAAAGCCATACCAGGGTGTTGATTCCAATCACGAAGAGGTTCTCTTTGATGAGCAAACCGGTAATGGTCCTATTCGTTTAGACTTTAGACTTTGGTCGGGGCTAGAAGGCGGGGGTACCCCAGTTGAGAATGAGTTTAAAATGGAGATGGCGAAAATTGGCTGGCTCGATACGCGAGTGGACAATTTATACTATACGCTTTTAGCAGGGTATGAGGTGTTAAAGGAAACGAATGAAGCGGATCCTAATTATTCTGTTTTAAAACAGCTGCTTCAAGATGCCTTGCATGAAATAAATTGGACCGAACCTGGAAGTGCTGAATTTTATGAATCGTGCTACGAAGCAGAAACACGCTTAACAGAAGCACTTCAAGCAATTGAAAAAACATCCGATATTACGATTCATACGGTTGGTCACACTCATATTGATGTCGCTTGGCTCTGGCGTTTACGGAATACAAGGGAAAAATCTGCCCGTTCTTTCTCGACGGTGCTTCATTTAATGAAGCAGTTCCCGGAATATCTATTCCTGCAAACACAGCCGCAGCTCTATGATTATATCAAGACCGATTATCCTGAAATCTATGAACAAATGAAAGCAAGAATTGCTGAAGGGCAGTGGGAAGCTGGCGGTGCGATGTGGCTGGAAGCCGACTGTAATATCCCAAGCGGAGAGTCTTTGGTACGCCAAATCCTCCATGGGAAGAACTTTTATAAAGAAGAATTTGGTGTAGACTGTACCTACCTTTGGTTACCGGATGTGTTCGGCTATAGCTGGGCATTGCCGCAGATTTTAACCAAATCGGGCATCAAAACCATGATGACAACGAAAATCAGCTGGAATCAATACAACCGCATGCCGCATGATACCTTCTATTGGAAGGGAATCGATGGTTCAGAGATTTTAACACATTTTATCACGACACCGGAACCATGGAACGGTCCGGACTCTTGGTTCTACACGTATAATGGCTTTATTACGGCCAAAACGGTTAAAGGAGCATGGAAGGGCTATCGTGATAAGGACCTGTCAAAAGATTTGCTGCTTTCCTACGGATATGGCGACGGTGGTGGTGGTGTCAACCGCCACATGCTCGAGATGCGCCGCAGATTCGATCAAATGCCAGGTATGCCGAATGTGAAAACGTCGACGGCTGGTGAATTTTTCGAAAAGCTTCATCAAAATGTGGCAGATTCTAAAGGCTATATCCATAAATGGGATGGCGAATTGTATCTGGAATACCATCGTGGTACGTATACAAGTCAGGCGTTTATGAAAAAATTTAATCGTAAGCTTGAACTTTTATATCGCAGAGCAGAATTCCTATCCTCTTGGCTGTCTGAAAAAGGAGTTTGGCTAGGTGATGCCGAGCTGAAAGACGGTTGGAAGATTATTTTAAGAAATCAATTTCATGATATTATTCCGGGGTCTTCGATTCATGAAGTGTATGAAGATGCTAGGGAAGAATATGCTGAAGCGCTGGAAATCGTACAGCAAGTGGAAACGAAGATTGTTGAAAATGGAGTCGATCAGGCCGACCGTTCTGTTGTTGTCTTCAATTCAACGCATCAAACCGGCCAAAGAAATGTGTTTATTTCTCAGTTTGCTGATTTTACTGCCGGGGTTTGGACAGATGAAAGCGGCACGGTGTTACCTTCTCAAAAACGCCATGACGGCTGGCTTGTTGCAGTCGATGCACTTCCATCCTTTGGTGCGAAGCAATTGTCTTTTGAACCTGCCGATGCAGCTTCGGGAACAGCGAATTTTACGTATCATGACCGAAAGTTAGAAACACCGTTTTACGAGGTGGAATGGAATGAGTTTGGCCAGCTTACCAAGATTTATGACAAGGAAGCGGAGCGCCATGTGTTAGCTGAAGGTCAAAACGGCAATGTCCTGCAAATATTTGAAGATAAACCGCTTGCCCATGATGCCTGGGATATTGATCTTTTCTATCAGGAGAAAATGGAAGAAATCCGTGATATCGCTACATTTGAAGTGGCAGAAAACGGGGAACTTGCCTTTAGTATCCTTGTTACGTGGAAGTATCACCATTCGCATATTTCTCAGCGGGTTGTTTTTTACCAAAATGACCGCCGGATTGATTTTGAAACAAATGTAGATTGGCATGAAAAAAGAAGATTGCTTAAAGCCTCTTTCCCAGTCGATATTCGCGCAACAGAGGCGACCTATGATATTCAATATGGCAATGTAAAACGCCCGACACATTGGAATACAAGCTGGGATATGGCGAAGTTTGAAACAGTCGGACACCAGTGGGCTGACCTGTCAGAACCGGATTACGGGGTAAGTTTACTGAATGACTCTAAATATGGCTATGACATTAAGGAAAATGTGATGCGCTTAACGTTATTAAAATCAGCGATTCATCCGGATCCGCAAGCTGACCAAGGACAGCATTCCTTTACGTATTCGCTGTATCCGCATAGCGGGGATTGGCGCAGAGGAAGAACAGTGGAAAAAGCGTGGGATCTTAATGATCCGATTACAGCTGTTGAAGGCAAATGGACTAAAGAAGCGTCATTCCTAGATACAAATTCTGATCACGTCTGGTTTGATGCTGTTAAGCCTGCTTATGATGGCAATGGAATCATTGTCCGCTTGCATGAGTATGAGGGACGAAGAGGGAAGGTTACCGTTGATGTTGGAAAAAACATCACTTCATGGGTGGAAACAAATCTAATGGAAGAAGCAGTGGCGGACGTATGCCATTTGCCGATTGAGTTCGAAATTAAACCATATGAAATTAAGACCATAAGAATCTTGTAATATCAAAAGATATGACCAGCTGGTAGTCACCAGCTGGTCATATCTTTCATTCCGAATATATAAATTTCAGTTTTCTAAGATTTTTGCACTTAATCCCAAATTAGTCAACTATAAATAGTCCGCCTTTCGCTATAAAATAAAGCTATGGAAGTGCTTACAACAACAGAGAGGAGGATGAATATGAAAAAAGTACTAAGCGATATATATAAAAATCGAATCTGGCTGTTAATGGTTCTGCCTGGAACGATTTGGCTGCTGTTATTTTCCTATTTGCCAATGTTTGGACAAGTTTTAGCTTTTAAGAAATTCAGGATTCACCCGGATGGCTTCTTTGCCAGTGTTATTAACAGTGAGTGGGTTGGCTGGGAAAACTTTGAATATTTGTTTAGTACAAGTGATGCGTGGATTATAACCAGAAATACCCTCGTATACAATATTATCTTTATAGTAGTGGGGTTAATTGCGGCTGTGGGAACGGCGATTATGCTTAGCGAGTTAGTGAATAAGAAGTTATCAAAAGTCTATCAAACTTCCATCCTTTTCCCGCACTTTATCTCATGGGTTATCGGGAGCTACTTCGTCTTCACATTCTTAAGTACAGATCACGGCCTATTGAATCATGTTCTTAGCTGGTTCCAAATCGATCCGATTGCATGGTATAGCGAGTCGAAGTATTGGCCGTTTATTCTGGTGTTTATGGCCCTGTGGAAAGGTGTCGGTTACGGAAGTATCGTGTATTTAGCGTCTATCGTCGGGATTGATCGAGCGTATTATGAAGCAGCCATGATTGATGGTGCCTCGAAGTGGAAGCAGATTAAGCACGTTACCCTGCCAATGCTTAAACCATTAATGATTATCCTTACAATCATGAATATCGGAAGAATATTCAACTCGGATTTTGGACTCTTTTATCAAGTACCAAGAGATTCGGGGGCACTTTATTCAGTTACAAATGTTATTGATACATTTGTATACCGCGGACTTATGAATTTGGGCGATATCGGTATGAGTACGGCAGCAGGTCTATATCAGTCAGCCGTTGGATTTACCCTTGTCATCATTACGAACTATATCGTAAGAAAAGTGGATGACGAAAGTGCATTATTTTAGATTATTTAATAGGGTATTATAAAATTTAGTTTTGAGAATTGGCTAGCTTTGCACCTAGAAGCTTGTGCTTTTCTAAGAAGGGAGGGAAGGTCGCTTTGCGGCTAAACTATGCCAAAGAAACTGCAAACTCAATCATCTATAGCTTTGCCACAATCAACGAATGACATGAAAGGGGGCGGGGCTAAGGTTTTAAGGAGAAAGTATAGAGACCCTCAACACCTGCACCCAGTCGTAAATACCATAATTAGTGTGTTACTAGGAATTTTAGCAGTCATGTGTATTTTCCCCTTTTTCTATGTCATCATTATTTCGTTTACTAGTGAAGAAAGTATTGTAAGAAATGGTTTTCAATTGATCCCGCAAGATTGGAGCATGGATGCTTACCGTTATCTATGGGGAATGAAGGCGCAATTCTTCCGATCTTACGGTGTTACAATTTTTATTACGATTGTTGGCACGATTATTAGTGTATTTATGATAACGTTTTATGCTTATGCAATTTCTAGGCCACAATTTAAGTATCGCAGATTTTTCACGTTTCTAGCATTTTTTACTATGCTTTTCAGTGGCGGTCTAGTACCAACGTACATTGTTGTCACCCAGTTTTTAGGTTTGAAGAATACCATTTGGGCATTGATTCTACCCCTTGCAATGAATGCGTTTTATATTATCATTATGAGAACCTTCTTCCTAAAATCAGTTTCTGAGTCAATTTTAGAATCAGCGAGGATTGATGGTGCAAGTGAATGGAGGATCTTCTTCCAAATTATCTTCCCGCTATCCTTACCGGGAATTGCCACGATTGCCTTGTTTAGTACATTAGGTTATTGGAATGATTGGTTTACAGCATTACTGTATATCGATGAACCTAGTTTAGTACCTCTGCAATCACTGCTCATGAAAATAGAAGCAAATCTTGAATTCATGAGGCAAAATATGGATGTAGCTATTATGCAGTCAAGCTTGTTTAATACCATTCCACAGGAGTCAGCAAAAATGGCCATGGTCGTTATCGCGACTTTACCAATTGCAGTTTCGTATCCGTTCTTCCAAAAATACTTTATTAGCGGACTGACTATTGGCGGCGTTAAAGAATAAATAATAGAAAGAGGAGAGTTAGAAATGAAAAAAAGATTAATGCTTCTTCTTGCATTAGTTCTTACCATTGGAACGATTCTTTCAGCGTGCAGCGGTAAAGACAATGCTGCCTCAGACAAAGAGGGAAAAGATGGCGAACTATATGAAATTAAATGGTACACGATTGGAACTCCACAAAAGGATACTGATAAGGTATTCGAAGAGGTAAACAAATATCTGAAGGAAGAAATTAATGCCACTGTAAAAATGACCCAAATTGATTGGGGAGATTGGGCACAAAAATCACAAGTAATGATTAATTCAGGGGAACAATTTGATATTATTTTCACAAATGGTACTGACTATGTTCAAAATTCTCAAAAAGGTGCATTCCTAGCGATTGATGAGCTGTTAAACAAGGAAGGAAAAGATCTAAAAGCGGCGATTGACCCAGCATTTTTAGAGGGCATTAAGATTGACGGAAAAATATATGGTGTTCCTACTAATAAAGAGGTCGCTAGACAATCGGTTTATACATTTAATAAACGTCTTGTTGACAAATACAACTTTGATATTTCAAAGGTACAACGCATAGAAGACCTTGAGCCAATGCTAAAAGTTATTAAAGAAAATGAACCTTCTATTACACCAATGGCAACATTTAAAGCCTATCTTCCATTTGATTATGTCTTTAATAATGAGATGCCATTTGCTTTCCCAATTGATGGTGACAGAGAGCATGTTATTAACCAATTTGAATCTGATTTAGCGATGCAAGCCTATAAAACAATGCATAATTATTATAAGGCAGGATATCTTAAAGAGGATGCTGCGACAAGTAAGGACAGCTGGCCAATGGATGTAGAAAACTGGTTTGTCCGCATGGGAGATTATCAGCCATATGCTGATTCATTATGGTCACGTGCAGCTAAATATGATGTAGTTTCTGTACCAGCTGAAGAACCAACTACTTTTAATGATTCTGTATCAGGTTCTATCCAGGCGATCTCAGCGACATCAAAAAATCCTGAGAAAGCAATGGAATTCTTAAACCTGCTTAACACAGATCCATATCTCCGCAACCTTGTTGATAAAGGAATTAAAGGAGTTCACTACAAAAAGAATGAGGATGGAACGATTAAAGATCTTCCAGCACGTATTGATCGATACAACTTGCCAACTTATTCTTTAGGAAACCATTTCATCCTTAATCTATATGAAAATGATCCGAAAGATAAATGGGAAAAATTCAAAGAGTTTAATGAAGCTGCAAAACCAGCACCAACCCTTGGTTTCCATTTTAACAGTGACCCAGTAAGATCGGAACTTGCATCGATTACGAATATCTCTAAAGAGTTCTATCCAGCGTTGGCAACAGGATCTGTCGACCCAGAAGAATACCTGCCAAAATACAATAAAAAATTACAAGAGGCTGGAATTGACAAGGTGTTAAAGGAAATTCAAACGCAATTCGATAAATGGAAGAGCGAACAAAAATAATAACAAAAAATCAAGCTGAGTTGTGACTCTCAGCTTGATTTTATTGTAATTGAGGACATCATAATGGGAACCGATAAAAAAGGACGATTCACTCAAAATATTTTTAATAAACTATTTTTAATATCTTCGCTTACAATCATTGCGACCGTTATTATCTTAATCATTACCATTACCAACTATTACTCCGAAATTATTATTCAAAAAGAAATTAATATCAATACAAGGACAATGGAAAGGGTGGAGGATTACTTTTCCGCAAAAGATGCCGATATTGATCGAGCCAAAAGGGATTTTTATGTGAATGGAGACATGATTGATGATATCTCCTTTGCCCTTAACAATGGGTATGAGGAATATTTAAAATACCGTTTGGATAAATTTTCTGAAAGTCAATCATTTGTTCCAAGTAATATCGATACCTATTTAAATGCATATTTCGGTCAAGATCCTGATATTAATGCAGTTGGTATCCGCTCGCTCGAAAATCCTTCCATTGAATATTTGCACATTTATCATTATTTAAGATGGAATAAAAGCATGGTTGCCCCCGAATCAAGCTCAGAATCTTCACTTCTTTCAAGAGGTATTCCAAACCTTAGTGGAGATGGGTTGCCTAAAGGCCGAAAGTTAATAAATACGATTACAAAAAAAATGGTTATTAATAATCCAGTATCTTTGAAAAAAATAGGTGAAATTACTATTTTCTACTCCACTGATACTTTAGACAAAATTGTTAAAAAGCATGATGAATCCCCCGCCTCCTTATTTTTGGTTGATGGTGAAGGGAGTGTCGTTTATTCGTGCAATAATGGTGACGTTCCCTTAGAGCTAATCGATCAGATAAAACCGGAAACAAATGAGATAAAAATGGAGTGGGAGGATAGAGATTTTTATATAAATACCATAGCAAACAAAGGGGATTATACCTATGTCAGTGTTATTCCTGATAGAGGGTGGCAAAAGCTAACGATTATCAGAGGTACCATGTGGTTTGTCATTATTTTTTTCATCATTATCTCTATTTTAATCTCTTACTCCTTTACCCGAAATTATTCACGGCGAATTCATACCATCGTTTCGATTATTCGCCAAGTTGAAAAGGGAAACTTAGATGCAAGGATTCCAAAATCGCAGCGTGATGATGAATTATCAAAAATCGCTGTGAATATCAATTCAATGTTAGATGAATTGAATAATTATATTGAACAATTTTACCTGTTAACTCTAAAGCAGCAGGAAGCGGAATTAAAGGCACTTCAGGCACAAATTGATCCGCATTTTCTATTCAATACGCTGGAGGCTATTCGGATGGTAGCTGTCGTAGAGGGTTCAAAAACTTCTAGTAAAATGATATTCCATTTATCCAAACTGTTCCGCTATTCTTTAGAATCGATTGATACAGTCCCTTTTTATACAGAGATTGAGTATGTGAATCAATATTTAAAATTAATGCAATTTAAATACCCAAACAAATTACAGGTTTCCTTTGATATTCCCAGTGATGTTGAACGAACACCTATGCAAAAATTAATTTTGCAGCCAATCATTGAAAATTATTTCGTGCATGGTTTTAAAAAGGATCGGACAGATAATCAGTTATTTATACGTGCCAGGCATCTTGGTGATTTGGTAGAAATCAGTGTTGAAGATAATGGTAAGGGGATGACAGAGGAAGAACACTCCAGAATTGTCCATCATATCAATTCTGAAGAGGGGGATGAGATGAAATCGATTGGATTAAGAAATATCCATCACCGACTAAAATTGAAATACGGAAATCAGTTTGGGATTTCCTTAAATAGCATCCAAAATAAAGGGACGATTGTTACCCTGTCAATTCCAGTAAGGGGGACCAGCGATGTATAAGGTACTTCTTGTCGACGATGAACCTTTAATCACAAACGGGCTTAAGGTGTTGTTGGATTGGGCGGATTATGGCTTTGAGGTTGTGTCTACAGCTGAGAGTGGCGAAGAAGCTCTATCCTATCTAAAAGAAAATCAAATTGACATTCTAGTTACCGATATAATGATGGCAGAAATGACTGGTTTAGAATTAATAAAAGAAGTGAAAATCCTTCAGCGGAAGGTAAAATGTATTGTTTTAACAGGATACCAAGAGTTTGAGTTTATTAAGCAAGGGTTATTGTTAGGGATAGAAAACTATTTAGTGAAGCCTGTGGATGAGGAAGAATTATTAAAGACCATCCGAAATGTAGGCGATAAATTGAAGGCCGTGACAGAAGGCAATCAGGAACAGGAACCGTCAACGCTGAAGGAAAATACGTTATGGCGTTTTTTAAATGGTGAAATTGATAAGAATGATTGTCTTGAAAGGTTGTCCTTTTACAATATTCAATTCAATCAGCCATATTATAGTGTTTCAATCTTAAGTTTTGAGAATTATCTTAAGGCTGAGATTTCCAAGGATATTAGGAACTATATTGAGGAACAATTTTCAGCACTATGTCTATATAGCCCGAATCAGGAATTGCTGATTATTTTTGGAGGTACAAACGAAGAAGAATTATTCAAATTCAACCAAAGCCTTGTACATGATTTTAATAGTGACCAAAGTAAGTCAGGTATCTTCTATTTATCGATGGGAAAGCCTGTTAAAACAGTAGAGGATTTAGAAGAGAGTTTTGCGAGTGCAAGGGATTATAGTTTACTTCAGTTATATTTAAATCCTAATGTACTTATATCTGAACGTTTAACGATAGATAAGCAGGAGGAAATGAAGAAACAACAGGAATTCAAGGATAATATTGTAAAGTTGATATTGAAAGCGGATGAGGAAGCACTTAAAATGGTAGATTCATACTTTCAGGATATAACGAGTAAATCATCCTTTATTTCACCCCAAGCAGTTAAAAAATACACGTATGATTTAATTTCTTATATCCATTATTCACTGCAGTCTGACGATCTTTCCTATTACACAGCTGCCGTCGAAAAGGTTGTTTATAGCAAAGACATTCATCAGATGAAGACCATTTTAAAGGAATATTGCCGAGAATTAATTCTTTCCATTCTTAATCAAGTAAATATGCGCAGTCCTATTGTACAAAATGTCCTTGATTTCATACATGTGCATTATGATCAAGGAGTCTCATTAAAAACATTGGGTCAGCAGTTTCATGTCAATGCCATTTATCTGGGACAATTATTTCAAAAAGAAATCGGTGTTGTATTCTCTGAGTATTTAAACCGATATCGCTTGGAAAAGGCAAAGGAACTTCTCAAGTCAACCCATTACCGAGCAGGTGAAATTGGCAAAAAGGTTGGGTATTCCGATACCACTTATTTTTATAAACAGTTTAGAAAAAATGTAGGCACGACGCCAAGTGAATGGAGAAAAATATAGAACTCCTATGTAATGTAAAAGTATAGAAAAGAGACGGGGATGAACAATGGACAAACCTATTCATGAAAAAAACTTAACTTATCGTTTTCCAGAACATTTTTGGTGGGGAAGTGCTGCTTCTGGTCCGCAAACAGAAGGTGCAGCCTTGATCGACGGCAGGAAACCTAGTATATGGGATTATTGGTATAGCATAGAGCCGGAATGCTTTCATAATGAGGTAGGACCGGGAGACACATCCGATTTCTATCATCGCTACCAAGAGGACATTCAATTAATGAAGGAAACGGGCCATAATTCCTTCCGCACCTCGATTCAATGGTCAAGGCTGATTCCAGACGGTGTGGGAAAAATAAATCAGCAAGCAGTGGATTTTTACAATCAGGTCATTAACGAGTTAATTGCCAATGATATTGAGCCGTTCATGAACTTATACCACTTTGATATGCCAATGTGCATGCAGGAACAAGGCGGCTGGGAGTCCCGGGAAGTGGTCGATGCCTATGTAAACTTTGCCGAAACCTGCTTTTCCTTGTTTGGGGACCGGGTAAAGTATTGGTTTACCTTTAACGAACCGATTGTTCCTGTTGAGGCCGGTTATTTATATAATTTGCATTTTCCAAGAGTAGTAGATTTTAAGCGGGGGGCACAGGTTGCTCACAATACTATTGTTGCCCATGCGAAAGCGGTTGCTGCATTTAGAAAAATGAAAATTGATGGTCAAATTGGGATTATCTTAAACTTAACACCATCTTATCCGAGGAGTGAGGAATCTGCTGATAAGGAGGCTGCCCATATCGCGGATTTATTCTTTAATCGCAGCTTTCTTGACCCGGTAACAAAAGGAGAGTACCCCAAGGATTTAATTGAAATTTTAAGAGAAAGAGAGCAACTGCCAGCGGTTGAACCGGGAGATTTGGAGGTCATTCGGAACCATCCCATTGATATTCTTGGCGTGAACTATTACCAGCCGCGCCGTGTGAAAGCAAAGGAACAGCCAGTACCGATAGACGCTCCGTTTATGCCGGAAAATCTTTTCGATCCGTATTTGATGCCGGGGAGAAAAATCAATCCACATCGAGGCTGGGAGATTTGTGAGGAAGTCATCTATGACATTATGATAAATATTCGCGATCATTATGATAATATCCCATTCTTTATCTCGGAAAATGGAATGGGGGTTGAAGGGGAAGAGAAGTTTCGGAATGAACAGGGTTTCATCGAGGATGGTTATCGCATCGAGTTTATCTCAGAACATTTGAAATGGGTCCATAAAGCTCTTGAAGAAGGAGCAAAGTGCCTTGGATATCATCTTTGGACATTTATGGATAACTGGTCATGGACGAACGCCTATAAGAATCGATACGGATTAGTAGAAGTAGATTTAAGGAACAATTTAAAGCGAACGATTAAGAAATCAGGCAGATGGTATAGAGTGTTGTCTAAAAATAATGGCTTCTAATTGAGCTGTCAAGCGGGGCTTAAACACAGTAAATCTATTCATACAACAGAAAGGAAGTGGCTGGAGATGGAGAAGTATCTTTTAGGAATTGATTTAGGAGGAACCAATTTAAGGGTCGCTGTCGTAACATCCGAAGGTCAATTGGTAGAAGAAATGAATGTTAAAACAGAAAGTGAAAAAGGCCCTTATCATGTCATCAATCAAATAATTCAGCTTTGTGAGAATATCTTGCGGGAACGAAACATTGACGCCATCGGAATTGGATCGCCTGGTCCTTTAGATGTAAAAGAAGGCTTAATCTTAAGTCCAAACAATCTGCCTGGGTGGGACAATATCCCATTGGTAGACATGTTAGAGAAGGCCCTGCAGAAAAAAGTTGTCCTTGATAATGACGCAAATGCAGCTGCACTAGCCGAGGCCATTATAGGCGCTGGTAGAGGAAAAGAATCTGTTTTTTATATCACCGTTAGTACTGGAGTGGGCGGCGGTTTTGTCTTCCGGAAGCAGCTGCTCCAAGGTGCGAATTTTTGTGCCGGTGAAATAGGCAATCTAATTGTGGAATCAGACGGACCGCCGCACCATGCCTTGAATGTTGGAGCTTTAGAGACATTGGCTAGCGGGACAGCAGTGAAAAAACGTGGAATCGAACAGCTTGCGATTACAGCGCATGCAGGGGAAGTATTCGCACTGGCTATGAACGGAGACAAAGAAGCGCAAATGATTGTCGATCAAATGGTTACCTCCTTGGCAAAAGGGATTGCGAATATTGTTCATACGGTTGATCCGCACATTATTGTTCTTGGAGGTGGAGTCATGCAGTCAGGGGACCACATTATGCCGTTGCTTGTTGAGAGAGTGAATGACTTCTTATATCCGCAGCTGCGAAATAAGGTGGAAATGGTGAATGCTTCCTTAGGTACAAAAGCAGGTGTGATTGGTGCAGCTTTATTGACACAACAAGCAGCGTTTTAGCAAGAGGAGGCCGATCATGAAGGCTTATATGGTATTTGATATCGGAGGAACGTATATTAAGTTTGCGGTGATGAATGAGCATGGAATGAAACTGGAAAGCGGGAAGATTCCTACTCCTCAAACAGGATTAGAAATATTTCTACAGAAGACTTCTGAAATTGTTACCCAGTATCGACAATCTTATGCCTTTCAAGGGATTGCCCTAAGTTCTCCGGGTGCAGTGGATGTAAAAAGCGGTTATATTGGCGGGGCAAGTGCTGTTCCTTATATTCACGGCGTACCCATAATAGAATTAATAAGAGAACGAACAGGTCTGGACGTTTCAATCGAAAATGATGCAAACTGTGCAGCATTGGCAGAAGGCTGGCTAGGATCAGCTAAAGAAACAGATTACTATATTTGTATTGTTATTGGCACGGGAATTGGCGGCAGTATTGTGATGAATCATACCATTTTACGAGGCGCTTCCCTTCACGGGGGAGAATTTGGCTATATGATTATCGAGGACCCTCTAAAGAATCCATTGCGATCAACTTGGAGCCAAGTAGCTTCAACAAATGCTCTCGTTCAAGAAGTTGAACGGAGGAAGTCCTTGGAAAAGGGAAGTTTGGATGGGGAGAAGGTATTTCGCATGGCTGCAGAAGGCGACGCCATTGCGAATAAATGCATAACGGTATTCTACAAAAAGCTGGCAGCTGGAATCTATAATATTAAATACGCTCTCGACCCAGAGAAGATTCTGATCGGAGGGGGAATTAGCAAAAGGCCGGAAGTAATTGAAGGGATTAATCAGGAGTTGAGGAATTTGAAGGATGAAATTTCTACGCTCGATATTACGGTTGAAGCCTGTCAATTTGATAACGACGCCAATTTAATTGGTGCCTTATTTCACTTTTTAAGTATCAAAAATACAAAAAGAAGTTTCAACCTTACATGGCAGGATAAATAGAAATCTACTGAAACGTTGTAATAATAATCAATGGAGGTTAATTATGTATAAGGATGAGCCGATTTTTTTGCAGCCAGTGTTTCAAGAGAGAATTTGGGGCGGGCAGAAGTTACGAACAGAATTCGATTATGAGATTCCCAGTGATATGACCGGTGAGGCGTGGGTGATTTCTGCGCATCCGCATGGTCCAAGCACGATTACCAATGGTCCTCTTGCGGGAAAAACGTTGGCCGATGCCTGGAATGAACATAAAGGGCTTTTTAATAAGAGCGCTGTTGAGCAAGGGGAGTATCCTTTGCTTGTGAAAATTTTGGACGCTGCTGATGATTTATCCGTTCAAGTTCACCCAAATGATCAATTTGCCCGTGATGTGGAAGGAGTTCCTTATGGAAAAACCGAATGCTGGTACGTGCTAAGCGCAGACGAAGGGGCGGAGCTTGTATTGGGTCATTTTTCCAAGACAGAAGAGGAATTGGTGGAGATGATTGATCATGGTCAATGGGACAAGCTTTTAAGACGTGTGAAAGTGAAGGCGGGCGATTTTGTCTATGTTCCAAGTGGCACGATTCATGCGATTGGAAAAGGCATCGTGATTCTTGAAACACAGCAAAGTTCTGATATTACCTACCGTGTGTATGATTATGACCGAAAAGATGCAGCCGGCAATACACGTGAATTACATCTTGAACGATCTAAACAGGTGACAACCATTCCACATCACGATGCCGAAGTTAAACAGACTGAAAAGGTTAATGGCTGTTTAGTCGAAATGAAATTAGTGGAGGAACAGTATTTCACTGTGTATCACTGGGAATTAAACGGACAGGCTGATTGTGAAATGGATAAAGACTTTTTACAAGTAAGCGTTGTAGACGGTAAGGGCGCCATC
Organism: Neobacillus sp. plas4; assembly: GCF_057221695.1. Classification (NCBI taxonomy): domain Bacteria; kingdom Bacillati; phylum Bacillota; class Bacilli; order Caryophanales; family Bacillaceae; genus Neobacillus; species Neobacillus sp. plas4. Next base: position 5,194,123 of record NZ_CM170152.1, on the reverse strand, counting down.
ACAATCGATGGAAAATCCTTCGATTATGGGAAGGGTTCCCATTTTATCCTTCCACATGGTGTTCGTCAATTCAAATTAGATGGGAAAGCTGAGTTTATTGTTTCGCATGAATAAACAAACCAAAAAGACTCTAGGGAACTAGTAACGGGTTCCGTTTCCTATCACAAAACCATCATTTACAGCTGAAAATGTGTACCAAATTGCACCGCAATCTGCGGTGTTTTTTGTTTTGTTTTCAACAAAAGAATAGCCCAGTCCGATATGATACGAACTGAGCTTTTTGATTTATTTATTTATTTTTACTTCCTATTCCACTAAAGCACCCGTTCGTAAAATAAGATACCATACAACCATTTTAATCAAGTATCCTCATTCAAGAACTTTCAGCCGCTTTTTTCAATTGTTTTCTTCGAATAGAATATACAGTAACCAGCAAAAGTGGTAAAAACAATCCAATCAAAAACGAAAAGAATATACCTGTTGTCTGGTTCCAATTTTGTTGGTAAACGACATTCGGATAGATCACAAGGGAAAGGACTACGCCAATTATTCCTAATGGTATGATCAAAGGTCGGTAGTCTTTCAAATTTAATATTTGGGCAATCCCTAACACGGAAGCATAAAAATAAATGGTTGCCTTAAAATAAAGGGCGATAATCCATAATCCAGCCATCAATGCCTCAATACGCTGTATAAAATCCCCAATATTGATTCTTTTGGCCAATTCATAGCTAGGAAAAACCTCCGCTGCAGTATTATAAGCACCTAATACTGAAACACTCAAAAATGTAAAGATAATGATAACGATTCCGCCTATTAAGTATCCAATATAAAAGGATTTATTCGCTTGTTTCATATTGTTAACATTGACAGGAAAAAACATTAATAAAACGATAGCATTGACAGAAGTTACTTCAATGAAAGGAAAAGTTGATTGAATGATTGTTTTTGTCCCTGCCTCAAATACCGGCTGTACGTTTTCAAACTTGACTTCAGGTGAAATAAATAGCACTAAAAAGAAAAAAAGAACGAAGAAAATAAGAATGACTATTTCAGCTGAACGAGCAATCGTCTTTAATCCTAGATGAACTCCCATTACGATAATAATCGCCATTAAAATATTAAGGGATGCCATTGGAGTATTGGGCAACAAATGTGTGTTGAGGAATGAACCAGAATAAAACAATAGACTTGACGCATAGATAAAGGACATGAATACAAACAAAAGCGAGAAGGCCTTACCTAGCCATTTTCCTAAAATCTTTTCGTTCATTTGTACAAAGGTAAGTTGAGGAAACCATTGTGCTATGAAACAAAATAGCCAAATAACTACTAGTCCGATTACCATACCTACTATTGCAACAATCCAGGCATCTTGTTTCGCTTTAGCGGCTAATCCTGATGGGACAATTAAGATGCTCGTACCAATCGTGAATAACGTAACTAAAATGAGAAATTGATATGAATTTATTTTTACGTTTTGCTTCATTTCATAACATGACTTCCCTTCCGGTGCGTTCTAATATTTCAACGAACAAAAACATCATGAATCGGTTTAAACACTAAAGTTAGTAATTCCAGTGGATTTGGAATGGGTTTTCCCAACCCTAATGCAATACCTAATCCTACTCCAATGATAAGAAGGGTGGAAAAAACCACCAACTCTTTTTTATACTTTTTCTCCAAGAGAGGTGGTACCTCCATCCACACAATGGCAGCTGCAATCAAAAGAATTCCTATCACTTTCAGCATATTTTTTAGTCCTTTATCTTTTCTAAAAAGGAATTATTTGCCGTACCCGTACTTAGAATTTTCAAATCCATTTTAGTATTCACTGTTAAGTTAGAGAACTCTTCGTCCCATTTATCTTTGATCTTATTCCACTCTTTTGGATTCGAACGATGGATGGCTTCACCAAAGCCAAATATGTCTGTTTTATATTTTTTTTGTAATGTGTCAATCGTTTTGTTAATGATTGCTATATTTTCTTTTTCGTATATTTTCTCAAGCTCAGCAATTGTTCCCAAATCGTTAAGATCCATTTTACATTCTACTGATCCTATGTTTCCTTCCACTTTAATATTGATATCCACCTCCGGGTTCCCTTTCCTTATATACCCTTTTACATCAGAATTGGATTGAACGACCGCTATTGTGGCTTGCCCCTCTTCAGGACAAGATATTCGTCTAACCGTTGTTTTTACGGAATCTGTGATATAACTATAACCGATGGTTTCCTCTTCCGTTAACCAGCCTGCCAGTTTGTCTCCTTTAAACACGGCTAGATCATCATATCGAATGGAAGCGGCAGGAGAAACCGATTCTACATTCTTTTTGCTTGACCCTATTTTAGGGTTTCCTTTTAATTGAATTCCTGTAATAACAGCTTGTTTCCCGTAACTTATAAGATCTAATATCAGCTCATCTAACGTAATACTTTTTGTACCGGACCACGCTATTTCTGACATCTTAAGACTGTTAAACATTTTATTCGCTGGTATGCTTTCTAGATTTGTCGTGATATTTAGTATTTCACTAGGGGAGGTACCTTTCGTCACAACGACATAGAAATCCGGTCGAAGTTCCCAATCTCTTGACAGTAAATCTAAGGATTCACCTATCCCCTCTTTAGCTAATTCCTCCCCAATTACAAGCATTTGAAGATGTCCAGGATATATTTTTCGAGGCGAGTCCTTTGTCATTTTTCGAAAAGCTTCATAGACGGATTCCCCTCTAGCACTATAGAGAGTTACCGTTGTACTCCCCGTACTTCCTTTCATGGACACTTCAGAAGGTACAACAACTTGAGCGAATACCTGATATTCCTCTTCAACTTTCTCCACTCCCATCGCCAGCATAATGGCGAGTTGATTCAATTCTCGCCGGTCCCAGCAGCCTGTCAGAAAGAGACTGAGAATGAGGATCGCAAATAGGCACTTATTCATCACGAACTCCCCCCATCCTTCTTATTTTCTGGCGGCGCTGGTTTCGCATCAGCTGAATCTTGCTGCCTAATCCTATTTTTTTGATTCATTAGGTGGGGTCGAGTAATCATTTTCCATATAGGCAGGACAATAAACGTATCCTTTTGATCAGAAGTATTAAATGGAGCAATCGGAGACATATAAGGTATGCCAAAAGAACGCAAACCGCATAAATGCAGAATAAGGGCAATTAAACCAACCATAATTCCAAATATACCAAACGAAGCAGCTAACGCCATAAATACAAAACGAAGTATCCTTACTGCGATTGCCATTTCGTAAGAAGGGGAAACAAAATTAGAAATAGCGGTTATTGAAACAATGATAACCATCATAGCTGAAATTAATCCTGCTTCGACCGCTGCTGTGCCTATCACAAATGCCCCAACAATTGACATAGCCGTACCAATAGAACGTGGCATTCTTATGCCTGCTTCCCTCAAAATTTCAAAGGTAACCTCCATAATGAGCGCTTCAACAAATGCTGGAAATGGAACACCTTCTCGCTGGGCTGCCAGACTAATGAGAAGTGAAGGTGGCAGCATAGATTGATGGTAAGTTGTAATGGCAATAAATAAAGCAGGTGCAAGCAATGAGATGATGAATGCTACAAACCGAAGGGTTCGAATAAGACTCCCAAAAACCGTACGCTCATAGTAGTCTTCAGGAGACTGGAAAAACTGAATGAATAATGCTGGAACAAGTAATACAAAGGGTGTTCCATCTACTAAAATAGCTATACGCCCCTCTAGCAGCGCTGCAGCTACTACATCTGGACGTTCCGTGTTATAAATGGTAGAGAAAGGTGAATAGGTTGAATCTTGAATTAATCCTTCTATATTCCCACTTTCGAGAATTCCATCAATGTTGATACGATCCAAACGTAAATGGACTTCTTTCACGATTTTGTCATCTGCAATGTCATTAATATAAACGATGGCAATGTTGGTTTTCGTGCGTGTTCCTATCACCTTTGACTCCAGCCATAGGTTCGGGTCCTTAAGTTTTCTCCGGATTAGAGCCGTATTGATACGCAAATTTTCGGTAAATCCTTCTCGCGGTCCTCTTACGACCGTTTGAGCCGTTGGTTCCGTTACCCCTCGCTCGGCCCATTGTCGATTGGAAATGATTAACCCTTGCGCATATCCGTCGAGTAAAATAATGGTATCTCCAGACAAAAGACTCGTTAGAATAACGTCAATACTAGTTACTTCCTTAATTTCTCCAACTGTCAAAGCAACATCTTTTAATATACGAATAAGATTTTGCTCAGGAGATCTTTTTTGCTGTAAATCAATCTCCTTGATATCTAGCATGAGCGTTTCCAAAATAAAATTTTGTAATGAGGGTGTATCGGTTAATCCATCCGTATAGATCACACCGGCTTTAATGGATCCTTCTTTTCCAAATCGAATTTCACGAATGATTATATCTGAACTTTTCCCAAGGGTATCTTTTAGCGTTTTTAAATTTTGTTGTAGACTCGTTTTTAAGCCATCTTTGGGATTGGGTTCCATTGCTTGACTGGGTAAAGAGGCATTAGGATCCAACACTTTTATATTCTTTTTCTTTAAAAACCTCATATTTTCTCTCTCTTTTAACTTCTTATAGAAGTAAGATAATTTACTACATGATCAGCGCTATCGGGTTTTCATTGATATTAATATTAACTGCTTTAGTATTTTTATACGTTCAATAAATCGTCTACAAATAAGTCATCCATAATGAAATTAAAAAGTAAGGGCTGGGAAAAAAATTAACAAGAAATAAGGGTAATAGAAAAGGACCAAAGCTGGTCCCGCTTTACACCAATAAAATGAGTGTCAATTTCATAAGCAAATTGGCACTCATTTTGACTTGCATTTTTAATGTTTGTGATAGGAAACGGAACCCGTTAGGGAACTAGGGTCTTTTTTGGTGTCAGGCACCATTCCTTTTAGTAACGCAAGGACTGTCCCTTATCTCATTTAAAATCGAAGTTTTCAATGAACTAATTATAGAAAGGGTGGAAAAACCTTATTACGTTTTTCTATTCCATTGACGGTTCATACGGTTCGGAATATTGTAGAACAAAAGTTGATTGATAGAGTATTTGAAAAAATGATAGCGCTATCCATTTCTTAATAGGGATGGTAATGGGAAGGAAGCTCGCTCAAAAAAGCTTCAATATAAAAACTAGAATAGGGAGAGATGGAAAATGATTAATTTGAAGAAAAGCCAATTGCTCATGGCTGTCTTTTTCGGCATGTGTTTCATCCTGTTATGGCCGAATGCAAGCTTTGCGAAACAACCAGAATCATCTTACTGGTATCCTGAACAACTATTAAACTGGACTCCAGAGAAGGATCCAAACGCTGTGTTTAACCGCAGCCAGATTCCACTAGCCAAACGGGATGTGTTATACAAAGTCAATGACCATGCACAATCTGATGCAAAGTTAGTGGCTTTGTCTGCCTTAAACCCTACGACGAGCGGGGTGCCATCTCAAGGCGGGAAGGATTTTTATGCAAATACCTTTAGTTATTGGCAATATGTTGATCTCATGGTGTATTGGGCTGGCTCAGCCGGTGAAGGTATTATTGTGCCGCCAAGTACAGATGTAATTGACGCTGCCCATAAAAACGGCGTACCGATTTTAGGAAACGTTTTCTTTCCTCCTACTGTTTATGGCGGAAAGGCTGAATGGGTCAACCAAATGCTTGCTCAGCGGGAGGATGGATCTTTCCCGGCAGCGGACAAGCTGTTAGAAGTTGCAAATTACTATGGGTTTGACGGCTGGTTCATTAACCAGGAAACCGAAGGCGGAAACGCACAGACTGCTGAAAAAATGCAAGAATTCCTAGTGTATCTTCAAAAACATAAACAGGAAGATATGCAAATGATGTGGTACGATTCGATGACGAAGGATGGCCCTATCAATTGGCAAAATGCATTAACGGATAAAAATAGCAGCTTTTTACAGGACGGCCACAAACGTGTTTCTGATAGCATGTTTTTAAACTTCTGGTGGCGCGATCAGCAATCGTCGGCTGCTAAAGCAAAGGAACTCGGCAGAAGCCCATATGACTTGTATACTGGAATTGATGTGGAAGCGAATGGAACAAGCACAAATATTCCTTGGCAGGGAATCTTCCCTGAGGGAAAAGCTCCTGTTACCTCTTTAGGAATTTATCGTCCGGACTGGGCTTTTAAAACATCTGAAACAATGGAACAGTTTTATCAAAAGGAAAATGAATTCTGGGTTGGCAAGTACGCAAATCCTGCCTCAACAAATGATAACGGTGCGTGGAAAGGGATGGCACATTATTTCACGGCCAAAACGACCATTAAGGAATTGCCATTCGTCACTCATTTTAATACGGGCAGCGGCAAGTTTTTCGCTGTTGATGGGAAGCAGGTAAGCGAACAGTCATGGAATAACCGCAGCCTGCAGGATATTCTTCCAACCTGGCGCTGGCTGAAAGATGGCGGAAAAGCTGTTCACGTTGATTTTGATTGGGAAACTTCTTATTACGGCGGAAGCTCATTAAAGCTTTCAGGTGCCATTGATGCAAACAATCCAACACATATTAAACTTTACAAAACCAATCTGCCGATTCAAAAGGACACAGAAATCTCACTGACTTACAAGACAGATTTGAAAAAGCCAAACATGAAGATTGGGGTCAGTTTCACCGACACTCCTAATCAATTTATCTATTTCGATGTGAAAAAACAAAGTCATAATCAATGGATAACCGCTTCGGTTAAACTGAAAAAATTTAGCGGTAAAAACATTGCGGCCATCTCGCTTTTAATTGAAAGTGACAACGAGGTGAAAGATTTTACAACAAATATTGGAGAAATCAAGGTTTATAACAAGCATGAGAAGCATAATGCTATACATTCTCCAAAGCAAGGAAAGGTAAGTAAGATTGAGTTTACCAAAGGAATTTATGCAGATGTCGCGCTTGCTTGGGAGCCGTCTGATTCCGATGTGAGTCACTATGAAATTTACCGGTTGCTGCCAAACAATGAAAAGGAATTTGTTGGTGCTACACCGAACCATGTGTATTTCCTTTCCAATCTAAAGCGGGATGGGAAAGAAACTAGCACCAATTTAGAAATTGTTGAGGTGAACAAAGAATTCAAACGCAGCAAGCCTACGGCTGTTACGTTTGATTGGCCGCTATATCCAAAGCCGGAAGCAGATTTCAGGGCAGCTCAAACGGTAGCGGCACCGGGTGAGAAGATTCAATTTTTCAATGCATCTTCGGAAGTAACGGAAGCAGTGGAATGGCATTTTGAGGGCGGAACACCGTCTATAAGCAAGGAGGAAAATCCGGTTGTCACCTATGAAAAAGAAGGCGTTTACCATGTTACCCTAATTGCAAAAAACAGTGAGGGTGAAAGTGTCCTGACAAAAGAAGCGATGATTACCATTTCCGAAGCCGCCCAGGATATTAAAAATGTTGCCTTGAATAAGATGGCCATTGCGAGCGGACAATGTGCTCCTAGTGAAGCGGCACAATATGCTTTTGACGGGAACGTAAAAAGTAAATGGTGCGCATTAGGGGATGCCCCTCATTGGTTAAAGGTGGATCTTGGCAGTCAATATGAAATTTCAAAATTCGTTGTTCGCCATGCACAAGCAGGCGGGGAGCCGGGGGCCTTTAATACCCGGGCATTCAGAATTGAAGTAAGTACGGACGGGGAAAACTGGACAGAGACAGTGAAGATAACAGATAATATAGCGGCTGTCTCAGAACACAGCATCACCTTGACAAATGCACGTTATGTCCGATTATGGACTGACAAGCCAACCCAAGGCGGCGATCAAGCCGCAAGAATTTATGATTTTGAGGTTTATGGATTTTAAAAATAGTTCCAATACTGTTAAGGGTTAGGCCTTCGCTGCTTTTATCCAGCAGGGGACTAGGGAAACAAGGGGTTTATTATGAATTGGTAAAGGCGCAATACAAGGCTTAAATCAGAGATAAATAGCAATCAGACGATAAAATAAAATCACCCAGCGAACATTTACGTCGCTGGGCATTTATGTTTTACTTTAATTCTGCCGCTTTTCTTTCTTTGAACTCTTCTTTAATTTCAGCCAATGTGTCTTCTTCTGTAATAAGTTTCAATGCGGTCAGTGCCAATGCTTTTGCGCCTGTAATCAGGGCTTGATCGCCTCTTTGTGAAGCTGCGGCTTCTCTAAAAGGTACCGTGTGGGCAACAAGATCAGCCGCTCCAATTTTAATATATGGATGAATCGTTGGGACGACTTGGCTGATGTTACCTGCGTCTGTTGAACCGATGCCTTTGTCCCCTTCAACAATCACGGTTTCGCCTAATTCTTCAACAACTTCCTTGAAAACAGCATCATAAGTTCTATTTAATAGAAGATTATCGACTTCATTTTGAAAGGCTTTGACATTCAACTTAGCACCAGTAGCTAATGCCGCACCTTCTGCCACAGCTTTTACACGTCGTGTCACTTCGTTCAAACCAGAACGAGTGGCAGCACGAATGTAAAATCTTGCTTTTGCATATTCAGGGATAATGTTCGGTGCGTCGCCGCCATGTGTAATGATTCCATGGATGCGTACATCATCTTTCAGTTGCTGTCTTAAGGCATTAATGCCATTAAATAGCTGAATCACCGCATCTAAAGCATTAATTCCTTCCTGCGGGGAAGCGGCGGCATGTGCCGGCTTTCCGATAAATTCAAAGTCCAGTGGATCAACAGCAAGTGAGGTGCTGGTTAAACGTGTCTCACCATTTGGGTGAATCATGATGGCTGCGTCTATTCCTTCTACTAATCCATGTTTGACAAAGCTTCCTTTGGCACTGCCGTTTGGACCGCCTTCTTCAGCAGGGGTGCCAAACACAACTGCTTCGCCGCCAGTTTCTGCTAAAACCTTGCTTAATGCAATCGCTGCAGCCACGCTTGTTGTACCAATAATATTATGACCGCATGCATGTCCCAAACCTGGCAGGGCATCATATTCTGCTAGGAAAGCGATGGAGGGACCTGGTTTATTAGACTTTTTTCGAGCTACAAAAGACGTTTCATGACCAGCCACAGCCTTTTCTACTTCAAAACCATCGTTGACAAGAATATCTGTTAACAGGGAAGACGCGAAGTATTCTTCGTTCCCGATCTCAGGCTTTTCATGGATTTGATGGCTTGTTGAAAGATAAAGCTCTTTATTATCCTCTATATTTTGAATAATCGCTTCTTTTAATGAAGTTACTGTTTTTATTGTCATCGTCCTCTGCCTCCTATGTATGGAGGTTTTTGCTGTGAGCAAAAACCTCCATGAAAATTACCATCCTATGTTGTTTAATGGTACGAATGTTGGGATCATATTGCCTTTGTACTCTTGGTTAATAAATTCTGCTGTATCTTCAGATTGGTAAAGTTCTGCTATTCTCTTATATGTTTTGTTGTCTTTGTCTTTCCCTTGGACCGCAATGATATTAAGGTAAGGTGTTGCTGTTTCACTTTCATGGAAAACCGCATCTTCTAATGGGCTAAGACCTGCATCGTTCGCAATTCCATTATTGATTAAAGAAGCGGCAACGTCTGGCAATGCTCTTGGTGTTTGTGCTGGTACCATTGGGATAAATTCAATTTTTTTCGGGTTATCTTTAATTTGATTAAGATCACCATTTGCATCAAAATCTTTAGGTAATTTGATGAGCCCAGCTTCTTGAAGAAGTAGTAATGCACGGCCTTGATTGGACGCATCGTTTGGAAGGGCAATCTTTGCTCCATCCGGAATGTCTTTCACATCTTTGTATTTTTCAGAGTAAATTCCCATTGGTGCAAGAACAGTTGTCGCGATAGGCACTAGGTCCAGTTTGTGTTCTTTAATAAAAACATCAAAATAAGCAACGGTTTGGAATGAATTTAGATCCAGTTCGCCTTCGGCTAGAGCTGTATTCGGAGCAACGTAATCGGAGAATGGAACGATTTCGATATTGATTCCTTCTTTTTCAGCCTTTTTCGCTACAAAATCCCAAATACGTGTATCGGTTCCGCTAACTCCAAGTTTAACGGTTTTTGATTCTTTTCCTTCTGTTGATTTTTCAGCGCAGCCTGCGCCAATGATAACCAATGCAAGTACAATAATTGATAGTATAAGTTTTTTCATGTTGATTTCCTCCTAAGTTATCTTCGTCTGATTTTTTTTGCTGCTATATTTCCTAATGACTGCAGGCCTTGAACCATTACAATCAGAATTAATACGGTAATAATCATTGTGACGGTGTCAAAACGCTGGTAGCCATAAGTAATGGCTAAATCTCCAATCCCGCCGCCTCCGACAGCACCCGCCATCGCCGAGGCTCCTACTAAACCGATGGTGGCAATCGTAAGGGCTAAAACAAGTGAACTAAGTGCTTCAGGAATGAGAAATTTGAAAATGATTTGCCCTGGCGTTGCCCCCATTGCCTCTGCTGCTTCAATGACGCCTGGATCCACTTCTAACAATGAATTTTCTACCAATCTTGCAATATAGGGACCGCAATAGAATACAAGCGGGACTACTGCTGCCGCTGTTCCAATCGATGTACCGACAATCAGCCTTGTGACTGGAATCATCGCTACTAGTAAAATAATGAACGGTACAGAACGGAAAATATTTATGATTCCATTCAAGACGGTAAAGAACGGCAAATTTTGAAGCAGATGGCCTTTCCGTGTTACCACTAGTAAAATCCCCAGCGGCAAACCAAGAATAGTAGAGAACAAGAGCGAGAAGGCTACCATTTGAACGGTTTCAATTAAGGCTGAAATGATTTGCTCTGAATTAACTAGCATGTGCTGCCACTTCCTTTATGCTGATATTCTTCTGGTTGATATACGTTAACGCACGGATGACTTCTTTGTCAGAACCGATAAACTCAACAATTAGGTTTCCGAATGGAGTTCCTTGAAGTTCGGTAATATTGCCGAACAAGACATTGATATGAATATCAAACTGTTTAGCCAGTTCTGATAATAATGGCTGACCTGCCGTACTGCCGACAAAATTAATTCGGAAAACTCTCTGCATTCCATCGTGCTTTTGGATAATTTCCTTTATGGAATCAGGCAGCTGGTCATTCATGACCGTGCTGACAAAATTCTTTGCTGTCGGTGTTTTCGGTGCAGAAAAGACATCAAACACTGAGCCTTCTTCAATGATTTTCCCAGCTTCGATTACAGCAACTCGGTCACAGATTTCTCTAATCACTGCCATCTCGTGCGTAATAATTAAAATCGTAATGTTGTACTCTTTATTGACCTTCTTCAGCAACTGCAAGATTGAGCTGGTTGTTTGCGGATCAAGAGCAGAGGTTGCCTCATCACAGAGCAGGATCGATGGCTGAGTTGCCAATGCTCTGGCGATTCCGACACGCTGCTTTTGTCCTCCTGAAAGCTGGTCTGGATAATTGTCGGCTTTGTCAGCTAATCCAACAAATTCTAGTAATTCCTGAACGCGTTTTTTAATCGCCTCCTTAGGAAGTTTGGCTAGCGTGAGTGGCATTGCCACGTTTGCAAAAACTGTTTTTGAGTTTAATAGATTAAAATGCTGAAAGATCATCCCGATATTTTTCTTAATCACACGAACTTCTTTCACGGATAGAGAGGTGAGGTCATGACCATCAACAATAACCTTACCGGATGTGGGACGCTCTAATAGGTTTACACAGCGGATCAGAGAGCTTTTACCTGCACCGCTGAATCCGATCACTCCGAAAATCTCGCCCTTATTTATTTTCAAATCAATTCCATTCAACGCAGCAACCTGCTGGCCGCCACTTTCATAAACCTTTTGAAGATTTTGAAATTCGATCATGGTTTACCTCTCCTTTGTTAGAATATAAAAAACCCTCTTCTTGGAAATAAGAAGAGGGCATGCCAATGCAAAGCAAAGCTAGCAGCTCTTCTTATCTATCAAGTCACACTTGCTGGATTTGGCACAGTCACCATATAGGTTCCGCTGCCGAGGTGTCATAGGGCCAGTCCCTCAACCTCTCTTGATAAGAAAAATTATTATTCAGTTAAAAATAAAACCCTCTTCTAGAAATAGAAGAGGGCGAATTGATAAATTCATCAGGCCTCTTCTTATCTATCAAGTCATACTTGCTGGATTTGGCACAGTATCCAATTGGATCTGCTGCCGAGGTGTCATAGGGCCAGTCCCTCAACCTCTCTTGATAAGAAGGTGTTTCATAATATATTCGTTTTTTAATATGTGTATTAATTTACTCCTAATAGATATATATGTCAACTGTTTTATTAAAATAATTTTTATTTTTAGGTAAATTGATATTTTAAAATTTTAAAAAAGTATATGTTGATAGTTAGTTTTTATAAAACAAACAATGAAAGTATTTACCATTCGTAAAACTATAACTATAATAATCCTATTGACTACAGGTGTAACTGGGACGTGATTACATGCAAAAATATATGGGAGAATTGGCCCTTACGGTTACTGCGATCATATGGGGAAGTGGATTTGTTGCCAGTGCGATAGCTTTGGACCATTTTACCCCTTATCAAATTTTGGCGATAAGATTTATGATTGGTGCCATCATTTTAAGCGTGATCTTTCATAAAAGATTGAAAAATATTAATAAAGCCACCTTGATCCAAGGTGCTATTATTGGAGTCTTTTTATATGTAGCCTTCGCACTTCAAACCGTGGGACTTCAATATACGACTCCTTCCAAAAATGCCTTCTTAACGGCTGTGAATGTCGTGATTGTTCCGTTTATCGCATTTGTTATGTATAAGCGAAAAATCGATATGTATGAACTAATGGGCGCCGTTTTAGCAATGCTGGGTGTTGGGTTATTATCACTGAAGCTTTCCGCTGGGGTTAATATCGGGGATTTACTGACACTAGGCTGCGCTTTTGGATTTGCCTTTCATATATTCTATACGGCCAAATATGTAAAAGATTCGGATCCTGTCCTATTGACACTTATCCAAATGATTACCGCTGCAGCTATCGGAATCATTGTTGTTCTTTTCAAAGGAGAAACCTCTTTTGCTTTTCAAAAAGAAGGTGTATTCTCAATTGTATATCTCGGTGTCTTTTCCACAACGATTGCGTATTTATTACAAACTGTTGCACAGAAAATGATCACAGAAACGAAGGCTGCAATTATTCTTTCGACTGAATCCTTCTGGGGTATGGTATTTTCGGTTGCGATTTTAGATGAAGCGATGACGACAAAAATGGTGCTTGGTGCGATCCTCATACTTGTTGCCATCATCGTATCAGAAACAAAACTTCCTTTTTTAAAAAAAGAAAAAGAAATTACTTAACTATTAATGAAAAAGAGAGCGGAAAATCGCTCTCTTTCTAAAACTATCTTCTTTTTGCTAAACGCAGCACCCCATGAATGATAAGAACCAAAGAGAATAAAAGGATAGCTAAGACACCAATGAGAACCACTAACGGACTTAGCGGTGCAAGAAACCCTGTAAGCGGTACTCTTAATAAAGCGAAACCAGCGATGATACAGGATAAATATAAAAAAGGACTGCGATCCAACACACTCATGGCACACTCTCCTTTCTTGGGGTTACTTAATCGTATTCAGGGAGGAAGTTATTTATTTACCAGAATAATAAATCAGGGCAAACTTACTATAATTTTGGAACTTTATTCCTGCTGGGTTAGTCATATTTATTTTATAAAAGTATCGGACATCCATTCATGAAATTTTTCCTTTTCTTCAAATTGTGGATAATGAGCGGATTGCTCAAAAGCAATAAATTCTTTTTTATCGGCTTTAATCCTATCAAAATATTTTTTTGCCGCATTAGATGAAGTCATATAATCATATTTACCCATGATAAAATAGAATGGTAATTCAAGCTCTGTTACTTTAGAAGGTAAAGGATTTTCTAATAGGTCATTTAACAACATCTTTTGAGAATAGCCCATCCCAACGTTATAACGAATTACATCTAATAAGTTATACTCAGTGCTGAGTAAAACACTTATGTTATCATCACCGAGGTCATCAATCATTCTTGAACTCCCGCCATATTTACTAACATAATTTCGTGGGACAACTGTATCGCCATCTTTGATATTCTCCGTCAATCCTTGCAGATATAAAACATCATCCGTATTTCCTGCCTTTTGAGCCTGTTCAATACTGTAGTTCAAACTATCAATCTCACTTTCACTAATATCACTCATCTGCCCAATGCCAACATATGCTTCATACTTTTCAGGAGCTATATAGGCGGCTTGGGCTGCAATATAAGTGCCAAAAGAATGGCCTATCAATATAACCTTTTCTTGACCAAAACGGTCTGATATATAATCCGTTATCGCTAATAAGTCTTTTACCAATAAATCTGTTGAAAGATTAGAATAGTCCTCAAAAAAGTGATAGGATTTCCCGCTTGCTCTTTGATCGTAATGAACAACCGTAAAATTGGTTTCCAATAAGTCTTGATATTGATCGGCATACGGCATTTCTGGAGTTCCAGGCCCTCCATGTACAACCATTATAACTGGATTATCCTTATCATTGCCGCGTATCATCATTTCGTGATTACTTCCATTTATCTCTACTTGTTCCAATACACTAATACTGTTCTCACCTTTTATGTGCTGCGTCCATGTGGGAGAAAAAAGTCCTATCATTAGTATTAGTAAAATAACTACTCCGATAAATTTTATTGATTTTCTTATCCTTTTCATATAACACCCTTCTACTTTTATTTTAACCAGAGGATATGGCTGCATAACTGAATTTCTAGAATTACCGGAAAACCAGTCACATAGACACTCCCAATCCATCTAAAACGCTTCCGCTCTTTTCTTCACTACCTTTTCTTCCGCAAGTTTGGGATGAACTTTACGAATAACCGAGGGTCTTGCAAGAATAAGGACTACGGCTATAAATAATCCAGATGACAGGAGCAGAACCCATTGGGCGGGAAAGACATCGTATAATAATCCATACAATACCATTCCCAATGGAGACAATGCCATCGCAACTGTTTCAATGATGGAAAAAACCCGCCCCTTATATTCGTCCGCTATTTGTTTTTGCATCATCACTTGGGTTGGCGTATTGATGAAAATAATGCATGCCCCTAAACTTAATCCAAGAAGGATGTAGAAGCCAAACATTAGGTTGTAAGGCATGGCAATGAGTAAAGGTAAGATGGTACCTCCAATGATGATCCCCGTTAATATAAGCCCCTTTTTTGCTGCCAGCAGCGGATATTTTATCTCTTTACGGAGTGAGAGGTAAATCGATAGCAGGAGCATACCTGCGGCAAAGGCGCCTTCTGCAAAACCAAAATGCTGAGATACCATTTTTAATTTTTTAATTAGGATATAGGAATAGCCAACCTGATAAGCACTCATAAGGAAATTAACCAATAAGGCAATCCCAATAATGGTCATCAACAGCGGCTGCAATTTCAAATAGGCTACACCAGCCTTCATTCCCTGCCACATGGATTCCTTTGGTGTCTCAACGGTTCCTGCCTGTTGGGCGGAGAACAACGTGAAATTCATCGTCGCTTCGAGAATAATGGCTATGGCCGAAGCTGCCATATAGAAAATGAGGAACACCGGCATCGAAATTACTCCATACAATAGTCCTCCAACTGCAGGGGAGGCAATGGCTGCAAAGGAAATCGACATCTGGTTTAATGACATGGCTTTTTGAATTCTTGCTTCGTCAACAAGACCGGTGATGGATGAGGTGAATGCTACGCTGGAGAACGTGGAAGTGAGAGCGACAATACTGGTGGTAATGTAAATAGCTGGAAAAGATAATCCTGTGGTGACACTAACGACTAATAATCCGCCAATGGCTAAGGTGGTTGCGATTTGTGCGATAATGGCAATTCTTTTTCGCGGATACTTATCAACGATATAACCGGCAAATGGCGAAACAATCGTACGAGGCAGAACATTACAAATAAGGTTTAGCGCAAAACTCTTGGCGGAGCCCGTTGCTTGTAAAATATAAAAACTAATGGCAAAGGAATAAACTTGTGAGCCAAAGGATGAAATCAATTTGCTAATGGTAAAGGTCCAAAGATGATAAGTTGCTTTTCTTAGCATCATCATGCTATCCATACTATCTCCTCTTTTCAGTGAAAAGTTTAATTTAATTAAACAAAGCATAACATGAAGTATTTTCCAAATCAAGAAAAAGTTTAATTAAATTAAACAAATGGGTTTGTGTCTTCCTAAACATGGTTATGTTTAATATAATTAAACAAATGTCAGTTTTGGAGGAGGTGCCCAAAATATGTTGGGAGACCGAATACGAAAAATTAGAAAACAGAAAAAGATGACGCTTGAAGCACTTGCAGGAGAAGGGCTGACGAAGGGGATGCTTAGCTTAATCGAGAACAATAAAGCGAAGCCTTCGATGGAAAGCTTGGCGTATATTGCAGAGAGACTGGAAGTGGAAGTAACCGATTTATTGGAGGAAATCAGCACACAGGAGTTAAGGGCCATTCTTGAAAAAGCAGAAAAGCTATATAATCAAAAGCTTACTGTTCCCTACAAGGAACTATTAACGCTGATTGAACCCTATATAGAGAAACTTACACAAGGTTACGAATCGTCCCGCCTGTTAGATATCTATGCACGCAGTCTCTACGAAGAAAAGTTGTCTGGCTGGGAGGAATATGCTGACCGGGCTGCGAACATGTATGACAAGATGAATGTAACAGCCAACCGTGCACAAATAGCGATTTTTCGTGCTATGGTGAAATTCATTCAACATGAGTATTTAAAGGCATTGGAGATTTTGGTAAGGGAACGAACAGACATTGAACTAAACCATGTCTACATGGATCCGATGACACGCGTAGATCTTGACTACCACGAAGCCATTTTACATTTTGCTATTGGTAACAATAAGACAGCAGGTGATGTGATGGAAAGCGCCATTGCTTTTTCAAAAGAACACCGAATCTTTTATCGGATTAATGATTTGTACAGACTTGGCGCGGGGCAGGCACTCATGTTTAAAGAGGAAGAGCAGCTAGAAGTTTATTTACAGAAGCTAAAACAATACGGGGAGTTTGCGGAGGATTTACCCTCCATTCTTATTCATGATTTAATCGTTGTCATGTCTCTGATTACTGTAAAACAGGAGTATGCTAAGGCACTTGCAATTATCGATTCTTATTTAGCCAACCCTGTCATGGAGGAGGTGGTGGAGGACTTGTATCAAATAGAAAAAGGAAAAGCCCTTTACGGCCTTAGGCAATTTTCGGAAGCCATTTCTTATTTCGATGCAGTAGAAACATCTACTACCACACACCATCCGTTTGATTTATCACTTTATTATGTTCGTTATTCTTATAAAGCATTATGCCACCGCGAACTTGGAGAGATAGAAAAAGCTCTGCAAGCGGCCCAGCTGGGGGTTAAAAATTTTGCAGGCCTTCCTGTTACCCCTTTTAAGGAATTTGCTATCATGACCCTTGAGACAATTAAAATGGATTCATGAAGCCTAAAACAGCAATAGAGCGACAGAGATTGAAGATTTAAACCAATTAATAATTGAAACACAGATGTAAGCCTAAACTTAAGGGCTTACATCTTTTTATTTTGCTTTTTGCAAAACCAGCCATAGGTCCTTTATCCCATTTTTTATTTTTTGCGTAATTCTTAATATTAAATAAATAGTAAATTAACAATCTTTAAATATCATAATATGAACGTGTTTTTTCAAACAAAAAAAGGAGGCGCATTATGAGGCAATTTTGGAAAAAGAGGGTTTTACCTATTACCCTATCTTTCGCTTTGGCAAGTAGTATTGTTTCACCAGTTTTTACATCCGCTTTAGGTACATTTGATTTAACTTCTTCCGTTGTTCAAACACCCATTAACATGTATCAAGCAGAGCTTGCACCTGGTGTGAAGGAAAAGCATTATAGTTTTGAAGGGAAAGACGGAAAAAAGATTGAGAGTTTTGTAGTAGATGTTGATGTACATAATCCTAGTGTTTCAATCGAAGCAGGTACTCCGAATGACGGAACCTCCTATGGACTTCAGCCCGTTAGGAAGCAAGCAGAAGCTGCAAATGGGGACAACCATAATGTCGTCGCTGCGGTAAACGCAGATTTTTATAATATGGCAACAGGTGAACCGAATGGGATCGTCTATAAAGACGGACAAGCTGTAAAATCTCAGAATGGGACCTGGCGATTCTTTGGAATGACCAAATTAGGTGAAGCTGTGATTGGTTCCTCAGCTGAATATGATGTATTGAAAGATCAATTACAAGAAGCTTTAGGCGGAAATGCCATCCTTGTGAAAAGTGGACAAATCTATCAAACTCCACAAACGGGCGCAGATAAAGAGCCGCGGACCGCTGTTGGAATCAAAGCAGACGGTGATGTATTTTTTGTGGTGATTGACGGAAGACAAGAACCGTATTCTACTGGTATTTCAATGCCTGATTTGGCGCAGTTAATGATTGATTTAGGAGCAGTCGATGCCTTAAACCTTGACGGCGGCGGTTCTTCTACTTTCCTTACTCGTGAACTTGGCGGTGATCAATTCGAATTAGACAACAAACCATCAGACCGTTCGGAACGTAGTGTAGCGAACTCTTGGCTGATTGTTACAAAAGAGCCATCTGATCATGTTTTTCAATCTGCACATATTGAACCCTATGATCAATCCTATACCCCTGGCTCTACGATTCAATTCACTGCAAAGGGAAGAGACAAATCAATGGCCTCAGCTGCTCTGCCTGCTTCCGGTCTATCTTGGGAGTTATCGGATTCCTCCTTCGGCAGCATTGATGAGAATGGAGTATTTACTTCAAACGGCAAAACAGGTCAATTCCATATTCTCTTGAGCTATCAAAATACGGAAGTTGGCAAAAGCATCATCGAAATAGCCAAGCCTGATGAACTGTCATTTTCCTCATCGGAATTGACCGTCGCTCGAAATAGTGAAACCAACTTAAACTTACTAGCAAAATTTCAAAAAAGAAATATAGACTGGAGTTTACAAGATATTACGTTTGAAATCCCTGAAGGAATGGGAACCATTGATGAATTGGGTGTGCTTCACACAGGAGATAAAAATGTTTCAGGTTCGATTATCGCTCACTTAAATGATTCTACTCTGTCAGCCCAAATAAAGGTGACCGTTGGGAAACTGCCTGAAGTCCTATTTGATTTTGAAAAGGATCTTGGAACCTGGAAAACATCAAGCGCTAACCGTGGAGAAAAAGTCTCACTTAGTCTAGCAAAATATCCAGCACCAGTTCGGTTTGGCAGTCAATCATTGAAAATGGATTTTGATTTAACAAATGCACAAACAGGTACCACCCTTGGAGCTTATGCAGGGCCTGGAACAAATACCCCAATTAATGATAGCCCGTCCAGCATCGGAATGTGGGTGTATGGAACGCCGGAAGCACAAGGCTATTGGCTGCGAATGATGATTGTCGATGGTAATGGCAAAAATCAGAGCATTAATCTTACCGGAGAAAAGCCGGGTATTGATTGGACAGGCTGGAAATACATCGAGGCTGAAATTCCTGCCAGCTTTACAGGTCCATTCAAGTTACATGCGACACAAGCAGTTCGACTAATGTCTACGAAATCAGGAATCACTGGTCCAATGACCAAAGGATCAATCTATATTGATAATATAAGAGCCGTATATGGAGAAAAATTCGATGATTTAAATCCTCCTGTCATTCAATCGCTCAACGTAGACGGTCAAGAATTCACTACAAATGTTGTCAATATTAGAGCAAACGTAAATGAATATGAAGATGATCCTTTTAAAACAGGAATCGACTGGGATAAAATTAGTATTTTCATAGATGGAAAGGATTTTTCAAAAACAGAAGGTCATTTTTCTTACGATATGGATGGTTCTGTCTCATTAAGCGGACTTAAATTTGCTGACGGGACTCATAAAGTAACGCTCATGGTTCCTGATAAATTTGGAAACCAAGCAATTAAAACCACCTATTTTACCGTGAACACTGGTTCAGTAAAGGTTGAAATCGCTAATAAACAAGAGCAAGCCTTGCTCGGTGATGTGTTTGAGCTTGTAGTGAAAGCGACGAATCCCGCGGAAATCACTGAATCTGTCATTAAATTACAGCTCGACAACAACTATCCGGTCGATGATGTTACTTTTTCAAGTGGGTTTAACTCTAGTACTTCAAGCTATGATGCCCTAACAGGGATTCTTACATTGAAGCTTGTGAATAGCAGTGAAACAGGCACTGCAGCAGATGCGGCAACCATTCAGGTCCGAATTCCTGAAACGACACAAGAAGGCAGCAAGTTGACTTACGAAATTGCAGAAGCTAATTTAAGCTATCGAACACCAAAAGAAGCAAGTTTTGTCTCCACTTTTTCAATGGAACCAGCGAGCGTGGAAGTTAAAGGTGCATTCGATATTGTCGCAGAACCTATTTTAATTGGGAAACCAGCTGTTATAACGGTAAAAAATAACCAATTCATCAGTGGTGCAGAGGTCTTCGCAATCATCGATGGCAGCAAACAGTCTGTTCCACTAGGAAAGACGGATGAAAAAGGTTCTCTTCGTGTTGATTCAATCACCACTGAAGTGAAGAAAATTGCTTTGTATGCAGTAAAAGATGGCAAGTATTCCTTTAAATTGAATACACAGACCTACCCTTCACTTGCTGCAGCAAAGGAAATCAAAAATGTGATTTCAACACCAACAGGTGACCCATATAAAGGAAAAGGCCTCACATGGATGTCGAGTCCACTTGCAAAGGACAAAGCAGTCATTCAATTTGCGAGAAAGAAGGATTATGAGAAGAAAGGTGACACTTCACTAGAAACAGTCACTGGTTCCACTAGTAACCAGGTATTCTCTGGTGAGCAGGAAATTACGAAAAACGGAATCGTTCGAGTGAATGAAGTAACCTTAACAAAATTACAACAAGGTACTACATATGTATATCGTGTTGGCGACGGGGAAAACTGGACAGAATTACAAGAATTCAACACGTTGAAAAGAAAGCAAACGTTCGAATTTGCTGTTTTAGGTGACACCCAATCCCCTGCTGATTTAAGTTTTTTCAATCAAATCCTTGGTGATTTAAATAAAAAAGACTTAGCGTTCATGATTCATGTCGGGGACCTGATTGATGAATCGGCGAAATTTGAGCAATGGGATGATACATTAGGAATCATGAGCGAATACAGCAAGATTCGTTCAACCGATCTTGTCGCAGCGCTAGGAAATCATGAATACATGGGAGACGCCGATGGACATTTAGCGAAGTCGATTTTTAACTCTCCTGAAAATGGACCGGAAGCTGACAAAGGCGGAACGTATTCGGTTGACTACAATAACATCCATATTAGTGTATTAGGCTTCACAAGCGATGCCGAGACTCTGAACCAGCAGCTCGAGTGGTTGAAAGAGGATGTGAAAAATTCCGACAAACCGTGGAAAATCCTTGTGACACACAAGCCACCTTACTACACAAATCCGTTTGGCGGAAATGAACTTATCAAGGAAAAGCTGCCGCCGGTTGTGGATGAATTAGGAATTGACATCGTCTTCTCTGGTCATGACCATTCGTATGGGAGAACGAAGAAATTAAAGGACGGCAAAGAAGACCCGAACGGTACGGTCTATGTAGTTGCTGGTACTACCGGTAAAAAACACTATGATGCAGTGGCAGATGAGAAATTCGACTTCGTCAACATGGAAAACATCGCTGTTTCCATGCAGGCAAAAGTAGACAAAGATCAAATCACCTTCTCCACCATCACCTCAGAAGGTGAAACCATCGATGAATTTACCGTCATAAACGAAGACTACTTCGATGAAGGCCAGATAGTCTCAGAGTAAAATATAAAAATATTCCCCGTACAGAAATGAGTGTACGGGGCATTTTTTTCTACATCCCTTGTTCAAAACCTCGTTTAAACCGTGGTTTTTTCCCTCGGTCAATCCTCCGAGCAACATCAGGTTCATCAAGACCTTCATTGTTTCCAATTACTTTAAAACTATCCTTCGAAATTTGATAGGAAGGAACTTCACTTGTGTTTATAGCCTTTTTCTTACGAGCTTTTGGAAGTTTATATAACACGCCAACCTTCACTTGCTGCATTTCTTTCACTCCCTGGATAATCAGTTGCATCGCAAAGATCGCCAGCATGAAGGCAGCTAAAATCCATAGGTACCAGTAACGGCCTGAAGCGATGGTAGTTCTCCCTAATTCACCAATTAATCCTGACCATTCATGGGTTATCGAAGTGGGCGGATCTGCCCCCATCGGGTCATAGCTAAGCTTTGTCCCGCCAAAGAAAAATTTAAAAATCCCTAAATGAATAAAGATTAATAATACTTGGATAAATTGAGTTCCCAATAAAATCGTTAACCGCGCCCCGATATGCGGGAAGATATGGCGCCAGAAGAGATGAAATTTGCTGCCGCCTAAAACACGCGCACTGGCGATAAATTCATAGTCTAGTACTCGCTTGATCTCTTTACCTAGTAAAACGGTTGTTAACGGAACGACCAATATAGTTAAGATAAACATCTCTAGTAAAATACGTTCGGTAAGGGTATAGGTGAATTCATAGCCAAAACCGGTAAATGCCGGCATTAATATTGGTGCAAGTAAGATGTAAGCAACCAAACTAAGCGGCAGAAAATGGATAGAATCTACGAGCTTTCCAAGCCATTGCTGCGTGCGGGGACCTAGGTGAAACGCATAAAAGATTCCAAACAAAAGGCCTCCAAGAACCCGCAATAAGGCAATTAACAAAGCAAAAATCAACGTATACTTCGCACCAATCACTAACTGGTCAAAGAGGCTGAACCCTAATTTGTCAGAACCAAAGAAAAAAGGCTTTGTTGGTGCATGCGGTGCCGCACCAAGTAGTTTTACGCCGTCTTCTGAGTAATAAAGCCGGACTTGATCCACATGATTATCGGTCGTAACCGAATAAATCAGACTATAGCTGATGGCTACTATAAAAAATAAGGCTCCAAGGGCAAACTTCCAATTTTTCATGTGTCTGGTAAATAAAAAGAGGAACAGCATGACCGGACGAAATGGTGATATTTTTCGAAGATTAATTGTTTTAAAAGAATATGCAATATTTCCAGTGGTTCTCTTTGTCCATGCCAGCACATTTTGCAATCGCCAATTTTTCCACCAGGAGGTTCGTCGTTTCTCATAGGATAACGGTTGTTCTTCATTTTGCCACATATCAATCAATTGAAATAAGAAGTAGAATGGTGTAAAAATAAGGGCAAGTGTAACGAATACAGTGATTGGTTGGAAGTTATCAAGTAAGTAATGCGTCAGTCCGTGGACATTGAATACTCGTTCGATAATAAATTGACTAGAAAGGGTTCCCCAAATAATAATCTTCATGTGGTGAAATGAAATGGGCATGATATTTTTTATTATATGCCTTACTAAAATATTAAACTTGTCTATTCCTTTACTTTTTGCGAAGGTGACATACACCTTTAAAAACTCTTCCTCAATCATGAGCAGCAGAAGTTTAAACATGGATACAAGGGGCAGGATCGCCAATGTAACAATAGGTGCAAAATAAGCTTTTTCTTTAAAACTGGCCACGCTAAATAAATCAACGCCAAATGACTTAAAGATAAAAATAGATAATACTTGTAAAAGGGTGGCGACAATTAAGTCTGGTACTGACTCCAATACATCAAGCAGCTTTTTAATCGGATTCAACACCATGTTTGGTAGGAAGGCGGATTCTAGTGCCAGGAGTATCGCTACGATAAAACCTAATGACAGGGCACCTACTAAAATTTGTATAGAATACATAAATGCTGGCCCCATAATCTCCATCATAGGAGCACCGCCTGCTTTTGAGACTTCCATTTTATATATCCATGATTCAGGCTTAAAGAAGTCCTTGCCAAAGGAAATTAATTGTTCGAAGTATCCAGGCGAATCCGGAACTCCTCTTGTAGAAAAATATTGTGGAAAAATACTTACGCAAAATATGGAAATAATACCCAGTAAGTAATATGTAATTAATCTAACAAACTTCATATTCTCCCCCTATTATTGTCTTTTTATATCAGTACATTTATATAATAGAAAAGTGTCGTGTAAAAGAAATTATATTCGAAATATTCCTCCTTTTCAATCTGTTATTTTCCAATTTTTTCTATGCGTAGATTCGACGTAATTGAGGTTTCTTACGTTTCAATAAATTTGTGATAAAATAAAAAGAGCGAAAAATTTTTCTGACATAAGGAGTAATGAATATGATTCTTGTCGTTGGCGGTGCTGGTTATATCGGCAGTCATCTTGTGATGGAGTTAGTGGATAAGGAAGACGTTATTGTATTAGATAATTTAACGACGGGTCATCGTGAAGCGATTGATGATAGGGCGATTTTTGTTAAGGGTGATCTTGGAAACGAAGAAGACCTGCAAATGATTTTCTCCAGCTATCCGATCAAGGCTGTTATGCATTTTGCTGCTTTCAGTTTGGTTGGAGAATCAGTGGTTGACCCACTCAAATATTATCAAAATAATGTAGCAGCGACTTTAACTCTATTAAGGGTGATGATGAAAAACAATGTAAAAAACTTTATTTTCTCATCTACTGCTGCAACATATGGAATACCAAATGTTGAGATTATCGATGAACAAACGGTAACATCACCGATTAACCCGTATGGCCATTCTAAATTGATGATTGAACAAATGCTTGCTGACTTTTCAAAAGCTTATGGTTTGCGCTATGTGGTTCTTCGTTATTTTAATGCGGCAGGTGCCCATAAATCTTCTAGGATTGGGGAAAGCCATGATCCAGAAACGCATTTAATTCCGATTATCCTGCAGCAGCTGTTGGGGCAGCGTGAAAAGGTAAGTGTTTTCGGATCAGATTATGATACACCAGATGGAACATGTATCCGGGATTACATCCATGTTACGGATTTAGCCAGCGCGCATATCCTTGCGCTGGATGCATTATTAACTGAGAAGAAAAATACAGAAATCTATAATTTAGGAAATGGACTTGGTTACTCGGTAAAAGAGGTCATAGAGACGTGTGAGAGAGTAACTGGGGTGAATGCAAAGGTTGAAATGGCCGACCGTCGTGCAGGGGATCCGGCTAGGCTCGTCGCTTCATCGCAAAAGATCTATAGCGAATTGGGCTGGAAAGCGGAGCGAAACTTAGAACAAATTATTGCTGATGCATGGAAATGGCATAAAAATCAACAGTATTAAAAGAAAAGCGGAAGCGCCCTGGTCAGCGGCGTATGGCCTGGAGCGCTCCAACTGAGATAAAGGAAACACGAAGAGCCGGAGGCGATTCGATGTTGACTTATCGTAGGGCGGAGAGCGAAGGACACTAGCCGCTAGGGCGCTGGAGCTGGACAGTAATCTAGGTTCAAAAATTTATACTTATCTTTTAAAAAACCTTGTCTACAGAAGTAGGCAGGGTTTTTGACTATTATTCAAATTCTTTTTAAAAAATATGGCGAATTATTCATTGAACAAACCGAAAAAAATGTCTGATTTTGTTGATATCTATCACAGCTAATTCTTTGAATTTAGTATATGGTCACCTTAGTAGGAAAGATGGAAAAGTGGTTGAATCTCAGTGTCCTGGAAAGGAGTTTTCTTTTGAGAAATGAGATCAAAAAATCAGACTTAAATTCTTTTATTAAGGTTTGTAAGCCTTTACTTTTTGGCGTTCCATATCCTTGTTATGTAATGGATTTGGAGGGTAGTATTGTTTATTCGAATGAAGCAGTTCAAGAATTAACAGGTTATAAAAGACATCGTAATGATCATCGGAATTTTGTCTCGGTTTTAGAAGAAGAGGAGATTGATCGGACGATTAGGCATATTAATGCTGTTCTTAAAGGAGAAAGGTTGAGCTTCCAAACGAAGCTAAGACATCGTAACGGTCATAAATTGGCGGTAGATATTCTATCCATTCCTATTGAAGTAGATGGAATGATTCTTGGTATATGCGGCTATATTACAGATGTAAATCATGAAAATCCTCTAATATCTCCGCCCATGCGCAGTAATTGGGACAATATCTTTACGAGTATCGAAATCTGCTTGTGGTCTCTGGATGCGAAAACCATGGAGACGATTACGATGTCACCCGTTTGTGAGACCATTTTTGGCTACCACGAAGAGGAGTTTTTAAGAGAACCAGGTTTGTGGGAAGCACTTATCCTGCCGGATGATAAAAAAGGTGCATGCAAGCATATGGAGCTGGCCAGGAAAGGAAAGTCCTCGCTGCATGAGTACCGCATTGTTACCAAGAGCGGTGAGCAAAAATGGATGTCTGATTTTATTGTTCCGATTATTTCTGATTATTCCTATGAACCTTTTAGAATGGACCGGATTATCGTAGATATTACGAAGCGGAAAAAGGCAGAGGAAAAGTTAACGTATCTAGCTTTTCACGACTCCTTAACCGGTCTGCCAAACAGACGGAAGCTGGATCATGAGCTCCAAAAAGCGTTGACTGATGCAAAGGAAAACCAAAAACTGGTAGGAGTCATATTCTTGGATCTTGATCGATTTAAATATATCAATGACTCCCTTGGTCATAAAATGGGAGATAAGGTGTTACAGGTTATCGCAGAACGGTTGAGGGGCAGTGTGAGGAATGATGATGTTATTTCACGTCAAGGCGGGGATGAGTTTGTCATTTTGCTTAAAAATCTGGCAACGAAAGAGGCACTTCAGGAGACCGCGGCGAGAATTAACGGAGTCATCGCTAAACCTATTATGCTGCTCGGAAATGAATATGTACTGAGTGCAAGTATTGGGATGAGCATTTTCCCTGATCATGGATATGACGCAGAAGGATTAGTTCAGAAGGCGGACCATGCTATGTATCTTGCAAAAGAAAGCGGCGTGGGAATTCAGCCCTATGAAACGGGAATGACCACCAGTCTTTCACGTAAGCTGTTACTTGAACAATATCTTCATAAAGCTATAGAAAAGAATGAATTATACTTAGATTACCAACCGATTGTCGATGTTTACGGTAAACAAGTGATTGGGTTGGAAGCACTCCTTCGCTGGAAACATCCTGTTTTGGGGGCCATACCACCAGGAGAATTTATTCAAATTGCAGAAGAGTCCGATCTCATCATTAAATTAGGCAATTGGGTGTTGGAAACTGCATGTAAGCAGCGTAAACAATGGCTGGATATGAATTTGCCTCCTTTTTATGTATCAATAAATGTGCCCGCCAGGCAAATTAATCTTGAGTCTTTCTTAGATAGTGTTAAAGACGCGTTGGAGCGCTATCAGCTGCCGCCTAATCTACTAAAGATTGAAATTACAGAAAGAACGGCCATGACCAATGTCCAGAAAACCTTAAATACGATAAAA
The DNA here is from genome assembly GCF_057221695.1 of Neobacillus sp. plas4. Classification (NCBI taxonomy): domain Bacteria; kingdom Bacillati; phylum Bacillota; class Bacilli; order Caryophanales; family Bacillaceae; genus Neobacillus; species Neobacillus sp. plas4. Next base: position 5,166,762 of record NZ_CM170152.1, on the reverse strand, counting down.
GAATTACAGGATATAGGCGTTGATCTCATTCTTGATGATTTTGGTGTCGGCTATTCTTCGATTAGTTACCTTGTTCAGTATCCGTTTAATACCATTAAAATTGATAAATCCTTTATTGACGGATTAAATAATAAAAATCAGCGATCGATATGCCGAACATTAGTGGCAATGGGAAAAAATCTAGGGATGAATGTGGTGGCTGAGGGCGTGGAAGAAATCGAGCAATATCAGTTTTTATGCAGTATTGGCTGTCATAATATGCAAGGCTACTATTTTAGCAGGCCGACGAGTGTTGAGTTAATAAAAACATTGTTTAATCAAGAACAGGAGGAGCTGCAAGGGAAATTTCAGTACTTGCTCGTATAAAAAAATGGCCGTTAACAGAATTGTCGACGGCCATTCCTTATGCTGTGAAATTTTTAACCATTGTAATAAAAGGGGTTGACCCTCTAGTAAACTTCACTTTTTTTATAAATCCAAGTTTTGTATAAAGATGAATAGCCCGTTTGTTAAATGATGCGACGGTTAAACGCAGGGATTCATCTTTAAAGGTTTCTTGAATATAGGAAAGAATAAACGTGAAGAATTCAGCACCAAAACCTTGACCAGTTAGGGCAGGATTCATGCCGATTCCAATATCATTCATATCCTCCAAATAGGCACCTACTGTGGAGCCGTATGGCACTCGGGCAGCACTTCCAACACAAAAGAAGCCAACCAATTCATTGCATTGATTTACCACGGCATAATAAGGGGCATCTAGTAATTCTTTAAGAGATTCAGCGCTTTCCTCATTATTATAAAAATCATAAGGTGCTTCATACTTCCACGTTAAGATTTGCTTTGCATATTCCTCATTCATATTCTTTACAAGTAACTTCATTTTTCCATTCTCCTATTAAGTAAAGTCAAAGCAAACACCTGCAATTATAGTCAGCAGCGTTTTTCCCTAAATTCTTGCACTTCGAATCACGTTACTCATCATTTCGGCATTTGGGTAATTACCTTCGTTATAGAGTGTGATGACACGTTCGCGGTCATAACTGACCCTTCTAATCGATGTCGTTACATGACCATCCGCGATTTCCACTAGTCCATAGGATGACTTTGTTAGTCCATCAAATGGCAACCCTACACTGCCGATATTCATAATTATTTTGCCATTTAGATACCGAATATAGGGCTTGTGGATATGTGCATAAACATAGATTTGGGCATTGGCTTCCTGCATTAAACTCGTTTCAATTTGGTTGTCATCTGCGTTGGGCGTTATAACATCAAATAAACTTGTTGGAGTTGCGTGGAAGGCAGAGATTTCAACGTCCTCAATGGTAAAGTTTAAGTGAGTGGGCAAATTCTCTAAATAACGAATGTCAGCTGGTTCTAGCTTCTGAACAATCCATTCTCGTTCAAGGTTCATTAATGCCAATGCTTTATCGGGGACTTCCCCCTCACGAACACCGCGCACTACCCATTCATCGGCATTTCCTTTAATTACCTCTGTATGTAAAGAGCGGACTAAATCAAGGGAGCGTTTCGGCTCCGGCCCACGGTAACAAATATCTCCTAGCACATAAATCTTATCAATCCCTAGATTTTCGATATCTTTGAGAACACCCTCCAGTGCAATGGCATTGCCATGAATATCAGAAATGAAAGCAATCTTCATATCGCAAAACCTCCTTATTAAAAAAAATTTTACCATTATTCTCTTGTGAAATCGAATTTGTGAAATTTTTTGAAAAGTCTTCGCTTAAATGGGCTGTCTGCTGTATAATCTTTTCTAATAATAATAGAGGAGATAGAACAATGAATTCATATATAAAGGACCAAATACAATCTTTTCAGCAGGTAAATCAAAACCGCGGCCGTCTGCTTGTGAGCTGCCCAGACCAGCCTGGTATTGTTTCAGCCATCTCAAACTTTTTGTTTTCTTATCAAGCGAATATCATTGAATCCAGCCAGTATTCAACCAACCCAGAAGGTGGAATATTTTTTATCCGGATTGAATTTGAATGCCCGGGATTAAAGGAAAAGGCGAAGGATATGGAAGGGCAGTTTGCGGCTATTGCTGAGCAGTTCTCGATGGATTGGAAATTAACTCATGTGTATCAAGTGAAAAAGGCTGCTATCTTTGTATCAAAGGAACTTCACTGTCTGCTCGAGCTGTTATGGGAATGGCAAAGCGGGGATTTAATGGCGGATATTGCCCTTGTAATCAGTAATCATGAGGAAGCAAGAGATGCCGTTGAAAGCTTGAACATTCCGTTTTATTATATTCCAGCAAATAAAGATATTCGTGCCCAGGTAGAAGCCCAGCAGCTTCAATTATTAAAAGACTATGAGATTGATTTGGTGATATTGGCCCGCTATATGCAAATTTTAACGTCTGATTTTGTGGCTGCGAATCCAAACAAAATCATTAATATTCATCATTCCTTTTTACCTGCTTTTGTCGGGGCAAGACCCTATGAACGAGCACATGCCCGTGGTGTAAAACTAATTGGGGCAACCTCCCATTATGTAACCAATGACCTTGATGAAGGTCCGATTATTGAACAGGATATTGCCCGCGTTGGTCATCATGATGATGTTGACAATTTGAAAAAAATTGGACGCAGAATAGAAAGAAGTGTTTTGGCACGGGCAGTAAAGTGGCATATTGAAGATCGGATTATTGTCCACGAAAATAAAACAATTGTTTTCTAATAATTGGTTTGTTTAAAGAAGAGGATGACTCCATTTTTGAGTCATCCTCTTTCTTATAGACTACCTAGTCGATGTGCTGGCAAATTTAATCTGGTGCTGGTTTGTTTTTGACGTTTTTAATAAATATAGCGAGTATAGGAAAAATACTAAGTTGAGTAAAAGGAAAATACTTAACCATTGAATTGAATATTCTGTGCTATGCACGCCGTATGCTCCTGTTGCCCCATACTCTATCGCATCCAAAACAAAGTGGAAGGCGATGGCCGGGAGTAAGCTTTTATTTGCTAAAACCATTGCTGTTAATGCCATACCAGCGAAAAATGTCCATCCAAATTGGAATAGTCCGTATGTTAGATCACCGCCGACAAAGATATTACCAAGGTGTGAAATTCCAAATAATAGCGATGGAACAATGACCGCGAATGCCTTTCCAAATGGTAAAATAGTTCGGAGTAGAATTCCTCTGAATAGTATTTCTTCATTAACCGCAACGCCTGTAGCTGCAATAAGTAAGAGTGGAATATGCCCCAAGGTAGAATTAAAGCCCAAATAGAATGCCAATGTAATTGGGATAATTAGAGTTGGTAACCAAACATACCAATCTTTAAGAGAAGATGGCTTGGTTAAACCAATCTCTTTGTCAATTTTTACCCATTTCACTACCAAGATAACGCAAGTTGCATAAATCAGCATGATTAACCAGCCTAAATCCTTCTCGATTGTAAGTGCTGGATTAATAGATTGAATCCCCTTTACTGCAAACATTCCGATTAATCCTCTGCCAATCATAACTACAAGAAACAGCACCAAACCATGTCGATATAAAAAATTCTTCATTTTTATTTCCCCTTTTTTCTTCAATTTGTATCCTCATTATCTACGAGAAGCGGTCATACCTAAAAGTGAACTTCGTCATAAGGGGGTCATATGACTTTTTATGACCTCAGGATTTATTGCAAAAGGTGAAAGGGAATTGTGTGTGGAATATAGTATAGATAAAATTCATAAAAATGAAGGTGCTCTATATGCTGCCAATTCGAAATGAAACTCATTGGGTATATAAAACGGCGCAAATTACAAGAATCGGCTGGTTCGTTTTTCATTTATTGTTCATGGCTATATTTCTAGCCTCGCGGCCGTTCTTTTGGCTGATTCTGCCTTTGTTTTTTGCAGCGTTCCTTATTCCACAGTGGTCTGGATATAAGGTGGATAGTTTAGCTGTTAAAAACTATCCTTTACTAGAATTAATATTTAGCGGATTGTTCTTAATTGTCGGCTGCTATTTATTAGGAGAGTATTCATCTTTCTTGGCCTATCCTGCACTCTGTGCCGGAATTTACAGCAAGCCTGGTTCGGTGCGATGGCTTCTTTGGTCGGGATTTTCCGTTGTTCCATTTCTGGCCGTACTGGCAGTCGGATTAGATCATTTAGGTTTGGGTGTTATTGATGGATTCTTCTTTTTTGGTATCGGTATTTCTGTAGCGAAAGTCATTGAAGCGGAGAAGAAAACTCAGTTACTTCTAGAAGAAAACCGGAGGCAAAATCAACTTTTAGAGGAATATGCCAAGCAGATTGAAAAAGTCACTTTATTGGAGGAAAGAAACCGGCTGGCACGAGATCTTCATGATACGGTTGGGCACACCTTTACCTCCGTCATTATGGGGCTTGATGCCGCATCGTTTTTAATGAAAACATCCCCGGAACAAGCGCAGGAACAAGTGAATATGTTAAGCGATGTGATGAGAAAATCATTAGGAGAAATTAGAACGCAAATTCATCAGATTTCGCCGAGTGAAGATAGAGAGGAATTATCTTCCCAGTTGAAAAAGATTGCCGATGATTTTGCGCTTCATACGAAAACAGTGATTCATTTTGAGCATTCAGGACCAAAAGAAATGAGTATATCCTCTCAAGGAACTATTACCCTGATTCGCTGTCTTCAAGAGTCATTAACCAATGCTATTCGTCATGGGCATGCAAATGAAATTGTGATAACGCTAAAGGAAGAGCCCGAAAAGGTAATCCTGACAATTAAAGATAATGGCAAGGGAATGAGTGATATAAAATATGGATTTGGTCTTAGCGGAATGAAAGAGCGCCTGGAATCGCTCCAAGGAAATATACACATAAAGTCGAGTACAAATGAGGGGACGGTTGTGAGTTGTTTTTTACCTGTAATGGTAAACCGTTTGAGGGAGGAGCTTACTTAGGATGATAAAAGTGTTAATTGTGGATGACCAAGAGCTGATTACCGCGAGCCTTGCTATTGTACTCGGTGGGGAAGCAGACTTTGAGATCGTCGGTACAGCTGAAAACGGAAAAAGAGCCATTGATTCAACGGAAATGCTTTCTCCTGATGTAGTGCTGATGGATATACATATGCCGCTCATGAATGGAGTAGAGGCAACGGCTTATATAAAAAGGGAATTTCCTAGTGTTAAGGTGATGATTTTAACAACATTTGAGGAATTAGGGTATGTCAGAGAGGCGTTGGCTGCGGGAGCAGAGGGATATTTATTAAAAGCCATTCATCCTAAGGATCTTGCAGCAGGAATTAGACTTGTTCATCACGGTGGAACACTGATTACCCAGGAGATTGCCAAGCAATTGATAACCCAGTGGATTCAACCCTCTGGAAAAGAAGTAGAGTATAAAAGTAAAAAGAACCATTTTGGACTTACGGAAAGAGAAATTGAGGTTTTAAACGAACTTTCCAATGGTTTATCCAACCGTGAGATAGCAAGGAAGTTTTTCTTAACGGAAGGGACAGTGAAGAATTATATTTCCAATATTTATTCTAAATTAGATGTGACGGGAAGGCATAAAGCAGTGTTTAAGGCAAAAGAGCAAGGAATTATAAAACCTTAAAGTACCTTTCCAAAGAGGAATTCTAGCGAAACAGTTAAGGGCATTTAGAATTTTTTCTATGTGCCCGAACTTTTGTGAAGAAACAATTCGGGTGAAGTAGAAGCCAGCCACTTGCCCGAAACAAAAATCCCCTCTAACAAAGAGGGGATTGCTTTTTAAGAGTTATACTTTTTATACCATTCTACGAACTGACCTAACCCTTTTTCTAATGGGGTTGCAGGAGAGAACCCTGTTGCCTTCTGCAGATCGGTTATATCCGCGTAGGTCTCTTTTACGTCCCCCGGCTGCATTGGAAGGAAGTCAATTTTAGCTTTTTTGCCTATTAGATTCTCTAACGTATTAATAAAATCCATTAATCTAACGGGGTTATGGTTGCCGATATTGTAGATTTTGAAGGGAGCATGACTCGTACTAGGGTCTGGGATTCTGTTTGTGTCAGGTACTGGAGGATGATCGAGCAGTTTGATCATACCTTCGACAATATCATCAATATACGTGAAATCTCTCCGCAAATCGCCATTGTTATAAACGTTAATTGTGTTTCCTTCAATAATATCTTTTGTAAAGGAATAGTAGGCCATATCGGGTCTTCCCCACGGGCCATAGACCGTAAAAAAGCGAAGACCGGTGGTGGGAAGATTGAATAAGTGGCTGTATGTGTGTGCCATTAACTCATTCGACTTTTTTGTAGCTGCATAAATACTTACCGGATGGTCCACAGAGTCTAGGGTAGAGAAGGGGGTTTTTGTATTAGCTCCATAAACGGAACTGGACGATGCGTAGAGTAAGTGCTTCACTTGATGATGTCTGCATGCCTCAAGAATATTTACAAAACCAGCTACGTTTGAATGAACATAAGATTGTGGATGGGTAAGACTGTACCGGACTCCAGCTTGAGCTGCTAAATGAATCACTATCGGGATTGATTGATTCTTAAAAAGTTTTGCTAATGAATCGTAATCAGCCAAATCAATTTTGTGAAATTGGAACTTTTCATTCCCCTCTACTAATTGTAAACGGCTTTTCTTTAACTCAACATCATAATATTCATTTAGGTTGTCCACACCAATGACATGATAATTGAGATCCAATAACCGTTTGGTAAGATGAAACCCAATGAAACCTGCCGCACCTGTCACTAGAATGTTCATTTTCTCTTACCGGATCCTTTTTTACGGTCGTTCTCATTACCATGCTCTTTGTTTTGTTTGCGATTCTTTTTATCATCGTCTTTTTTGCCGCGGTGGTCCTGATCACGATCCTGCCCTTTTTTATGGTTACGATCCTTCCCATTGTCCTTCCCTTTTTTGCGATCACGATCTTTTTTGCGGTCACGTCCATTCTTATGGTCATGTCCCTTCTTACGATCATGTCCCTTTTTATGCTCACTCTCTTTTTTATGTTTTGGCTCTGCTTTTCCTTCAATGTTGATGATTTCTAATTGAGCTTCTTCATCTGTGAGTGGGATCGGTGTTTTTGTCCATTCTGCATGTGTGGCAGGATCAAGAACCTTTACTTGCTCTAGGAAGGCATCAAGGAACCCTCTTTCGTGTAGATTTTGAAATAGCTCTAATGGTCGATTTTGTATTCGAGAGTATGAGTATACATGGTCAACCATTTTAAATCCGCTTTTGGTTACAAACACATGCCGTAATGGCGCATCAATTTGTTTGAATCCTGATTGTTTTTGGGATGTTAAAATCTTTAGTAAAAGTTGTGTCACAACAGGTGGAAGGGTAGTTTGTTTTTTTAGAAAGGTATTTAGGTCAGGTCCGCTTAAATATTCCATGACCACATAATTTTCTCCTGTTTCATAGACCTTTGGAATAAAGGAAAGGTTTTGATGAGATAGGAGAACATCTTTTTCTTGTTTGCAATGCTGCGGTTTCGGATAGATTTTCACGCACCGATTCTCTGAAACCCGATAGACTGCCCCTTGGTGACCTGCTCCAATTAAGGTTTGTGAGATGGCGCTGTCTACTTTTACTCCCTCACCATCTCCTCCCGGATCGACCGGAATATTTCGATAATCCATTTTGTTTTCATTAAAATACCTCTGCCACATTTCATAGGTCTCTGGTTCAAGCTTTTTAACCCAGGATAGGAAGGATTCCTTTAGCAGCATCATATTTAAATCTCGCAATAATTTTAACGGAACGGGGTGAATTCGCTTGAAGGCATTCACGTGGTCAATTAGTTTTAGGTCTTCATTTTTAAGAACAAAAATATGCCTTAGCGGGGCATCAACCATCGTGAATTTTGCTTTTTTCATTTCGCCTAAAATGTGTAAGAGTTTCCTTGCAATAGATTCCGGCATATGGGTGCAATTCCGGAGATATTCCTTTAAGGTAGGAGCATTAAAGTAGTCAATGACGTTATAATTTTCCCCATATTCATAAAGCCGCGGGAAAAAAGGTAAGCTCTTTCCTGCGTTCAATGCTTCCATTTCCATTTTGGCTTGAAGCGGATTGGTGTATATTTTTACACAACGATCCTCTGAAAGTTTAAAGACGGCTCCTTGTGCACCCATTCCGATTAAAGGATAGCTAGTGGGGTTAACAATCTCTAAGGTTTTGATTCCCTTGGTTACTTGAATGGATCTAAAATCTGTCATTTTGATCCCCCTAACAACTCATCATAATAATTGGCTTGAAGTAAGAGCTGCTTTTTCTGGTCAAAGTGCTGCTCTACTTTTTGGCGTGCAGAAAGGACATAGCTTTCCCATTTGTTGCGATTCAGTAACATAAATTCTAATGCCTGCGCTAGATGGTCAACATCGTTTTCCCTTACTAAAATTCCGTCTTTGTTATTGGTGATAATTTCCGGAATACCAGCATGGTTGGTGGTGAGGACGGGAATACCCGTTGCCATCGCCTCTTTTATTGTATTTGGAATTCCTTCCACATCCCCATTTGAAGAAGTTAAGCTGGGTGCACAGAAAAGGTCAGCTTGTGCCATTAATTCAGGGATTTGGCTTTTTGGAACGCGATTTAATAACTGAAAGGACGTGCCTAAATTTAAGTGTGCGGCAAACGATTTAAGCAGACCTTCTAATTCACCGCCGCCAATAATGGTCAATGTGGCCTTTGGAAATTTAGCTTTAATCTTTTTAAATGCCTGCATAAGAACATGGTGACCTTTCTTTTCTACTAATCTTCCAATGGAAATGATGTTTTGTGTGCCTTGGGATGTTCGTGGTTTAAATGGAAAAAGGTCAAGGTCGACACCGCCATATAGAACTCTGATTTTATCAGCTGGACATCCCCAAAGATTAATTCGATGTGCTAAATACTGACACACAGGGAAAAATTGTTCTCCTTGTTCAAAAAGCATTTTCATGCCGTCTAAATAGCCTAAGGGCTGATTGGCAAGGGTTGCATCTCGTCCGCGGAAACTGGTGACGAGCGGCAGGTTGGTTTCTTCTTTAAAGGGTAGAAGTAAAAGACCTAATTGACCATGGTGTGCGTGGATAAGAGAGACATCATTCTTTCGTACATATTCTTTTGGTGAAAATATTTCACTATAATAGTGAACCTTCTCATTGAGAAGAGGCAGATTAACCATATACTTAGGCTGTCTGACCAAATGGATATAATCATAGCCCGGAATATCGCGAATCTGAGGAATATACTGAGTCGGGTCAACTCTTAAATTCATATGGATAACTTTTGACAATTGCCATTCTCCTTTCAAAAACTTATTATCCTTTAAAAATAAAATATGCAAGTAGAAAGGAGAGGCTTGGACAAATTGGAAAAAACAAAAGAACGCCAGAGTCTGATTTAGACTCTGGCGTTCTTTTGGAAAACCCCTGACTAATATAGCCGAGGGTCAAATTGTTTTATCGGATTGTTTTTAATGCGCCGCTCCAAGCGTTTACTTCGTCAAGCATTGCAGTCATATTTGTTTGGTGTAAATCTGCTGGTTTGAAGACAGATCCGTTTTCAAAGTCTGTGAATAATGACAATGTTGGATGTGTACGAACGTCAGCAACCTTTAACTCACCAAGGATTCCACGTAAGTGTTCAGCGGCACGAGCTCCACCAGTTGAACCATAGCTTACGATACCAGCAGCTTTGTCATTCCAAGCTTCACGTGCGAAATCTAAAGCATTCTTTAATGCACCTGTAATGCTGTGGTTGTATTCTTGAACAACGAATACGAATCCGTCTAAGCTTGCAAGTTTTTGATTCCAAGCAGCGATTCCTGGTTCTGAGCCATCTGTTGTACCTAAGAATGGTAGTTTGTAATCTGCGATATCTACGATTTCATAATCTGCATCTCCGCGTTGGTCAGCGATTCCTTTTACCCATTCGCCTACTTGTGGACTTACACGTCCATCACGTGTGCTTCCTAAAATAATACCGATTTTTAATTTAGTGTTTGTCATTGTTTCTTCCTCCTTAGTTGTTGTACCAAATAATTTGTTTAAAAAACCCATGCTGTGCACCCCTTGTTGTTTTTTATAAATCTATATAGGATTTTTTATTTCCAATTGTTTTGAATTAAAACATCATCAAACAATATATTTTTAATTCGAGATAAATATAATACATATTTCACTTATTGTCAACAAATTGAATTCAGTTTTTTGATTTCGTATGAAAGCTTCATCATTATGTTCATGAGAACCAATATTTATAAAGTGGTCACCATGAAGCCCAAAATATGGTGGAGTGGGAGAATGTGGTCCTCATGGGAGATTCATGAAGCCCAAAAATTGAAGAATGAGGGAATATGGTCCTCATGGGAGGCTCATGAAGCCCAAAAATGGAAGAATGAGAGAATATGGTCCTCATGGGAGGTTTATGAAGCCCAAAAATGGAAGAATGAGAGAATATGGTCCTCATGAGAGGTTCATGAAGCCCAAAAATTGAAAGAGTAAGAGTAAATGGTCTTCATGAATCCATGCTTTTGTCCGAACTGGTGGAACAATACTGTAATAGGTGGAATCTTTATGGGAAATCCACTATACTTGGATGAGATATTTAGGATAGAGGAGGAAAAACAACATGTCTAATTTGCCAAATTGTCCAAAATGTAATTCTGAATATACATATGAAGATGGAAGTCTCTTGATCTGTCCGGAATGCGGTCATGAGTGGAGTTTAGAAGCTGTTGCTGAAGAAGAAGAAAGAGTTATTAAAGATGCAAATGGTAATGTATTAAGCGATGGAGATACGGTAACGGTTATCAAGGACCTTAAAGTAAAGGGAAGCTCATCGACACTAAAACAAGGTACGAAGGTAAAAAATATTCGGCTTGTGGATGGGGATCACAATATTGACTGTAAAATTGATGGTTTTGGTGCCATGAGTTTAAAGTCCGAGTATGTGAAAAAATTATAAAAAAATGGCGCTCCTTTAATAAAGGAGCGCTTTTTAATAGTAAGTACCGAGCACTTCACAGATCTTATTTAAAATTGGGTGCAATTTCATCAATCCGATTGGTCCAAATCCCGCCGTTATAGTCGGCAGGTAGTCTTTCTAAATCCTCTGGTGTATCAAAGCCCTCTGACCAACCGCCATCACCAGCAACCACAATCACTCTCGTATCGACACTGTCCATTCGATTTAAGAATTTATCTGACCAGCCCCATAACCATGGTCCATATTTTTCTGGAATATGCAATTGTGTTTTCTCGCAGGCGGATGGGATATATCCAGTCCAGCCAACAGCGATATAAGGGAGAAGACAGCTTTTTAGTGCCGCCTTCGACATGATGCGGAGGTCTGGAAGTTCTTCTTTTATCGCGGCAATCGGCTGGTCACCACCATAAACAGTGATTTGACTTAATCGGTCTTCTGGCAGTTTAGCGAGTACATCAGCAAGCTGGATTCCTTCCTCAGGGTCATCACTTTTAATATGAATGAGTAATGATTCATCTGGAAAATGGGTTAATACTTCATCCAGTGATGGCATGAGACCCACACCCTTACCGCGAAAAGGATAGGTCTTTCCGTTATCTGCTGTATAACCATAGCCAATATCGAGCTGCTTTAATTCTGCCATCGTGTATTCCTTCGTCGTTCCTTCGGCATTTGTCCGGCATTCCAGCGTCCAGTCATGAAAAACAGCAAATTGCCCATCTTTTGTCGGTTTAATATCCAATTCCACGACATCCGCGCCATTTTCAAAAGCTGCCTCCATGGAAGGAATGGTATTTTCCAGATAAGGATGCTCAGGCGGGTATATTCGCTCTGCTGTACATGTTTCTCCCGTAATGCCCTCCATACTAAACGTTTGTCCAAGTCCGCGGTGTGCGAGAAGCAAAGGATCCCCTTTACGATCCTTTGCAAAAATGGAACTGTTGTTAAGAAAAATAAATAAAGACAGCAAGAGTAGAAATATAAATATTCGTTTAAGTATTTTTTTCAGTTTCGTTTCCTCCATTAGTGAATAATCAAGAAAAATGGCTAATCTAACTGGACTTAAAAAGGCTAACGGGCAGATATCTGCGAGAATCCAAATATATCTGTGTTAAATGAAATATATCTGTTTATATTCAAATATATCTGCGGAAGGCTAAAATATCAAAAAAAATGCTGACTGGAGATACCAATCAGCATTAAAAATTATATTCTCTTTTTTACATCTTCTCGAATAGATTCGATAAGTGTATCTGATAAATTTGCCGGAAGCGATGTTTCTTCCTCAAATACCCAGGAATTAATGATTTCAAGGTCCGCCTTTTTAAACGTAATGCTGTAATCCTTAAAATCGCAGGTAAACTCAGCGGTCACGTATTCCTCACTTTCAAAATCATCATCAATGATCATGTTTGTTATTTCATATGTATTCACCATTTAGTCTCCTTTTAACATGCTTTAAAAATAGAGTTTACGAAAAAGAGTGGTTTATACATATTTATGGAAAGTAAATGTCTACCTGTTCTTTTTTGTTCCTTAGTGTGTAGTAGTTTGAAAAGTCATTGTTCATGTAAGCATTTGGATATTGCTTTTCTTAACGTTAAGAGGTCGTTGTTATTTTGTTATTTTCAACGATGGCACTTAATTGGGTTACGGTTAGCGGTTTGCTATATAGGTCGCCCTGTACCACATCACATTGGAGTTCTTTTAGATAGTGCCACTGTTCAATTGTCTCAATTCCTTCCGCGACCACCGTTAACTCGAGACTATGTGCCAAACGAATAATTGTTTCTACAAAAGCCTTATCCTTTGGGGTTTTAATGATATCCTGATTAAATGGTTTAGGGATTTTCAAAGTGTTAATTGGAAATCTTTTTAGATAAACTAATGAGGAATATCCTGTGCCGAAGTCATCAATGGATATTCTTACCCCTAAATCTCTTAAAGCCTGCATTTTTTTTATGGCTGCTTCTGCATCCGTAAAAGCAACGCCCTCCGTAATTTCCAATTCCAAAAAGCTTGGATTAAATTCTGTTTTCTTTAAAGCATTTACTACCATTCCAACCAGGTCATCATGAAGGAATTGTACAGGGGATAGATTGACAGCAATTTTTAAATGAGTATGTCCTGAATCATGCCATGCTTTTCCCTGCATACAAGCTTGATTGAGTACCCATTCCCCTATTGGGATGATAAGACCGGATTCTTCTGCAACAGGTATAAAATGATTTGGTGAAATCAGTCCTGCTTCCATCGTATTCCACCGTATTAAAGTTTCAACCCCAACTATTTCCCCAGTAATTAAACTTACCTGCGGTTGATAATATAAAACAAATTCATCATTTTTAAGTGCTTTTCGCAGACCATTTTCTAATGCCATTTTTCTTGATATGGTTTTATTCATATCAATAGAAAAGAATTTGTAATTATCCCTTCCTTCTTCCTTCGCACGATACATGGCCATATCCGCATTTTTCATTAACTCTTCTGTATTTTTTCCGTCATTCGGATAAAATGCCACACCTATACTCATTGAGACATGTAATTCCTGCCCCGCTATAGTGATAGGCTTAGCAACAATCGACCGAATGCGTTCAATTAAAGGGATAATATCCTCCTCCGCCCGGATACGATTTAGGAGAATGGTAAATTCATCCCCGCCTTGCCGGGAAATCGTATCAATCTTGCGTACGCTCTTAGCCATTTGAGTAGAAACATGTTTTAAAAGTAAATCGCCAAATTCATGACCAAGTGTATCATTAATGTTTTTAAAACGGTCTAAATCAATGAAGATAACGGCTAGTTTAAAATGATTCCGTTTGGCCTCATCCATTGCCGTTACCAATCGTTCCAAAAACATTCTTCTATTTGGGAGACCGCTTAACACATCGTGGTAGGCCATATGTTTCATTCTTCGGACTGCTGAAAGCAGCTGTCGATTTTTAGAACTAAGTTCCTCCGTTCTTTCCCCGATTTTCAGCTCCAATTCCTCCGTCAAGTCATGGTACTTAGATAACAATGATTGATTTTCTATAGAGGTAGATACATGTCGTACGATTACGAGCAGGATGGCGACAGCTGAACCAATAATTAATCCTTTTGTCTCCTTATTTTGAAAAATCATTACCATAAATAAAAGAAGCACACTTATATAAGGCAATAGTAATGGTAAAGTAATCGATTCTGTTAAAGTATATATCTTATTTTTGTGGGGGGCAGGTTGTTCGCTCCGTTTACTATCCCCAACCGCAAGCGTGCCAGCAATGCCCATTAATAAAAGGGAAAGTGACCATATAGGTTGTAATAGAATTTCAGAAAAAGGTATATTCATTGTGTTTAAATAAAGAAGCATAGAATCCGCTATTACTTGAATGAATAAGCTTAATAGAATAAAAGCAGTAACCTTCATCGGGAAAAAGTTTTTCGAACCTAAATAGAAAATGATTCCACCAAAAAATAGAATCAAATCTCCGATAGGATAGCCTGCAGCTGCAATACTGGAAAAAGTAATTTGAGCGAGAATATCATGGATAATGAAATGCCAGCTAAAAGTAATCGCAACAGTCATAATAATAAAGGTATCCATGATAAGTTTTACAAGGTGCAGGTTTTCATTTTTTAACCGGATTTTGTAAATAAAGGCGAGCAGGTAAAATCCGATTTGGAGCATATAAAGGAGATCAGCCCATCCTGGAAATGGTGCCTGATTATGTAAAACATATTCATAATAGCAGCTAGTCAAACCAGCCAATAAATTGCTGAACATACCAAGTGAGAACAAAAGCCAAACAATCTTTTCACGGGATTTCAAACTTTTGTATACGAAATATACAATGATTGATGCAGTGAGTGGGGCGGCTAGTAAAAATATACTCTCGCCAATTGTTTTAACAGCTTGGTCTTTGTGTGGGGAGTAGAGCCATACATAATATCCCAGAGTATGAAAAAGTGTAAAATAAATCATGAACTTTTTTCTGACTAACCAATCCATCCAAGACACTCCTATGATCATTAGATTATCGTCTTATCTCTAATTAACTCGAATAAAGTAAGACTATATTACCATATTATGTATTGAGGAATTGTCGAAAATTGTTATGGATGAGGTATTTTATCCTGAGTTTCCATAAATATCGGTTACAGTGAGGAGAAGAGGGGGTCTTTTTAGGGAATGGTAATGAAGCTTCTCGACAAAATTTCCTGGAAAATATGAAATAAGTCGAAAACGGCTAGGATATTTCCTAACCGTTTTCGACTTATTTTCTAATAGACCTTCTTCACTTCAGGTGTTTCTCTTTTAAATCAAGGAGGTATTCTTTCCAACTAAATGCTAACTCATCCACACCCAATATTTTTTCAATTTTTTCCATAGAAGGTGGAGATTCATGGAAGTAGAGGTGGTGGATGGAGGAAACGGTGATTTGCTGAGGGTGTGAAACCAGCTTTTTTATCTGGGAATTAGACGTTATTTTTCCTTCCTCTAGTACTCTGAAAAAATACCCAGTATAGCCTGTTTTAATAATCTTTTTTAATAGAAGGTTGTTGTTATTGCGTTTATTAATGGTGGAGCAGGGATACCGACCTTGAGAGACCTGAAGGACAGCCTCACCTATTTGAAAGACATCTCCAATACAAACTTGGTCCTCTTTCATACCAGCAACGGTTAGATTTTCTCCGAATGCAGAAGGAGTTAGGGCCTCACCCAATTCACTTTCCCAGTGTGAATAATGTTCAAAAGGGTACACGCAGACGACACGATCAGAACCACCGTGATACTCAGGGTTTGCAACCTGATCGCCATTTATTTCATTATAGGCGACAATAAGCTCATTACAAGATTCTTTCCAGATGCCAGAAATATAGGCTTCATTTTTATAAACTTTGTTTTTAGGCAGCCCCTTACTTAAATAAACAATTTCTCTCGAATTCAATTGTTACTTCCCCTCCTTGGTGTTTATTTTACTACAAATCGCTGTAAAAAAAGAAGAAACCCTCTTATCAGAAGGTTCCTTCAATTTATTATATAAGGCTAAATACTGGCTGGGTGATCGTTGGCAAGATGATTTCAATGGTGGTGCCCTGATTTATTTCACTAGAAATCATTAATTGACCATTATGGGTTTCAATAATTTTATAACAGGTCATTAGGCCGAGGCCTGTGCCTTTTTCCTTTGTCGTATAAAAGGGTTCACCAAGTGTCGGAATTCGTTCCTTTGGGATACCAATACCCTGATCGCTAATCTGAATGGAAATCTTTCCTTCGGCCTTTGCCTTTACCTTCACATCTATGTTCCCGCCGTCCGGCATGGCCTCGATTGCATTTTTTAAAAGATTTAAAAAGACCTGCTTTAATTGATTTACCTCACAGCTTATTTTGGGCAAGTCACATTCGAATTCAACGAAAATTTGTACATTGTTTAAAATCGACTGAGAATTAATTAAGATGACAACATCTTTGATTAATTCTTTCACATCGCTTTCGGTAAAAACCGCCGCGGTAGGTTTGGCGAGAACAAGAAATTCTCCTACAATCTCATTGATCCGGTCAAGTTCCGATAGGACGATATCATAGTATTGATCTTGATGCTTTTCTGTTTTGAATAATTGAATGAAGCCTTTAATGGAGGTAAGTGGATTACGAATTTCATGTGCGATTCCTGCAGCCATTTGACCGAGAAGAGCTAATTTTTCCGACTTTTGCAGTAATTGTTCTGTTTGTTTTTTTCTTTCCGTGATATCTCTTCCAATTGAAAGTATAGCTTCCCTTCCGCCATATGTAATGAACATGGAAGAGCATTCAAAGATAAATTCCGAACCATCAACTCGTTTAAATTTGTATTCAATATTGGTTAGGGGATGAGTTTCCTTTTTTGCTTGTTTTAGTCGTTCTATCAGGCGTTCCCTGTATTCTGGAAAAAGATAGTTATAAATGGAGGTCCCAATTAATTCTTCCTTCTGATTTGCCCCTATCATGGTTACGGCTTCCTTATTCACATAGATTATCCTGTTATCTTGGTGAATAATAACTGCCCTTGGAAGTGAATCGATTAATTGCTTATAACTATCTTCACTGGCACGGGCTTGTTTCTCATAGAACCGTGCTCGATCGATTTGCCAGCCAACCACCCAAGCAATCCCAGTGAAAATAAGAAAGTCGATTGTAAAAAAACGATCATGTTTCACCAAGGTTTGAAAAGCTGAAAATGAAACAGATATTAATACAAGAGTGATTTGTCCCGATATATTCATCATTTTCCCTCGTAGTTTTAAGGATTTGCTATTATCATAACACGAAGTTACTGGAAATTAGTAGAAGATTGGCATAATAATAGATAAAAAACAAAGGACAAATGTCCTTTGCTTATTAATCATCTCGGTATTAGGATTCAGCCATTCTTTTATATATGCGTAAGATTGATTGACCATAGGTGGTGCCGGGTACAGCCCATTTTCCGTTTAAAGATGTCCATGTTGGTGCAGATCCTCTATTAACTAAATGAAAGCGTGGATCTGCCAATGGGTATCGGTTTGGCAAGGCTGCTGTTGTTGCGTAAGCATATAAATGCTGAAGATGTGCTCGAACACCTTCCTCTGGCGTAGAGAAGCTTGCACCACGTGCTCCTCTGCCGGTTGCGCCGATTCCAGCAAAATTGTTTTGCCCATTTCTTACGTCACCTGTAAACCGAAAATAGTCTGTTTCAAGCATAGCTTGTGCAAAGGCAACATCACCTCTAATACCGTAATACTCTCCGAAACTTTTATAATACTCTCCTAGCAAGGGGGCATTGGGATTAATCGTTCTGATAAAAGCGTTCATTTTTTCAGCAGAGAGTTGGACAGGACCTACTATTGAGGATGGATTTAGGTCAATGGATTGTGGGGCTGTGCTTGGATTTAAGATTGTGGTGCTATTGCTTATGCTAGTACTCGGGCTTGTGCTGCTTACAGTATCACTTGTAATAAACGCATTTATTCCTGTTTTAGCCTTAATTTCTGCTACTCTTGCTTCTGCATTTTCCCTTGTGGAAAAAGCGCCTGCCTGTACTCGAAACCAGGTCTCATCTTGGATATTTGTTGCAGCGATAAAGGATTGGATTTCCTTTACGCGAAGGAAGGCTACTCGTTCCTGGGCATTGTCCCTGGTTTTGAAAGATCCAGCAAATACTTTGTACATCTTCATCTCCTCCATTAATAAGATTTTTCTTTTTATCGTATGAAAAGAAGCGGGAGTGTGTTCGGGAGGATGGTTTAATGCCTGTATAAGGAAAGAAAACCCCCAGTGATGGAGGTTTTCATTATGTCCCACTTTTAACAGTACTCCTAATATGAATTCTTCTTTGCTGCTGCATTAAAAAGAAGAAGACGCCTAGGAGAACGATCATACCGCCTGCGATTTGCCAGCTGACAAGGTGCTCATCCAGCAAGATAACCGCCAAAATGGTTGCACCAACAGGTTCCCCTAATATACTCATCGAAATCGTAGTAGCATTCACATAGTTTAACAGCCAGTTATTGATGACATGACTAATAGTCGGAACGGTTGCAAGCAGAAGGAAGATGCCCCACTCCTTGGCCGGGTAGCCGGTGAAAGCAACCGAGGTACTAAGATTATAAATTGATAGAACAATAGCCGCTATGAAAAACACGCAAAAACTATAAATCCAGTGGGATACTTTTTTCACAATACTTTGGCCGATAAGCAAGTAGCCAACGACGGCAATTACACTTAAAAAGGAGAGAATATCCCCAAGGATGGCGTCCGGGCTTAACGCTAAGTCACCCCAGCCAATCATCATTGCGCCAATAATGGCGATCCCCATTGTCATCAAAGCGGCAGCTGTTGTTCGTTCCTTAAATAAGAAGTAACCGCCTAGTAATGAGACAATCGGCTGCAGTGCAAGAATGATTGTCGAACTGGCAACGGTCGTTAATTTTAACGATCCGAACCAAAGGACAAAATGTAAGGCTAAGAAGAGACCAGAAAAAAATAAATACAACCAATCTGTGCTTGTAATTTTTTTAAACTCATCACGGTATTTCCAGACGATGGGCAGCATTAAAAGGCTGGCAAATATCATCCGGTACATGCTTAAAATCGAAGCAGGTGCATCGGACCATTTTACAAAAATGGCTGAAAAGGATATGGCAATAATTGAAATAATAAGTGGCAGGACAATCGATTTGGAATGATCTTGTTGTAACATCTTTCTTTATCCTCTTTTCTCGGTGAAGTTTCCATGAATGATTTTACCACAATTATTGGTTTGTGGTTAGCCATGAAAAAAACGCCAACCCATGTATGTGAGGGGGTTGACGTTTTTTTGTTACTTTTTTGTATAAAGTTCTTCATTAGGAATTCCACTTTTTTCTAATGATTCTAGGAACTGTTGAATTCGTTTCACTGCTTCTTGGAGTTGTTCTAGAGAAGTGGCGTAGGAGCATCTTATATATCCCTCGCCGCTCTCGCCAAATGCACTTCCTGGTACGACTGCCACTTTTTCAGCAAGCAGCAGCTGTTCTGCAAATTGTTCTGATGTCAGGCCTGTTTTTTTTATAGAAGGAAAGACATAGAAGGCACCGCCTGGAGTGTGACAGTCCAAACCAATATTGTTCAACGACTGTACAATGTAATTTCGTCTTCTGCGGTAACTTCTTCGCATGCTCTCAACTTCATGATAGGTATTTCGTAAAGCCTCGATGGCACCATGCTGCAGCATATGCGGTGCACACATGGTCGTATATTGTAAAATTTTCACCATTTGTTCTGTGAATGGCTGCGGGGCGGCTAAGAAACCCAATCGCCAGCCAGTCATGGCAAAACCTTTGGAAAAACCGTTGATTAAGATCGTTCGTTCGTACATGCCTTCGATTGAGGCAAAGCTAGTATATTCGTCATCATAGGTCAATTCTGCATAGATTTCATCGGACACGACAAGCAGGTCGTGTTTTTCAACCACAGCTGCAATGTTTGTAAGTTCTTCCTTGTTTAAATAAGTTCCCGTTGGGTTATTCGGTGAACATAACAATATTGCCTTTGTACGGCTAGTAATCGCATTTTCAATTTGTTCTGCTGTCAGTTTAAAGCCATTGCTTGGGTGTGTGGAGACAGGTATTGGCTTACCGCCAGCTAACGTGACTAATGGTGCATAGGAAACGAAAGCTGGTTCAATAATTAATACTTCGTCACCCGGATTTAGAATCGCACGGAAAGTAAGGTCAATCGCCTGGCTGGCACCAGCTGTCACAATCACTTGGTCAACCGGATTATACTGGACGCCAAATCGTTTGTTTAAATAGGTTGAAATTTCCTGTCTTAGTTCAAGTAATCCTGGATTGGCCGTATAAGATGTAAAGCCCTCTTCTAAAGATAGAATGGCGGCTTCGCGTATGCTCCACGGGGTGATAAAGTCTGGCTCGCCGACACCAAGGGAAATGACTCCTTTCATGGAGGCTGCCAGGTCAAAAAACTTTCTGATTCCAGATGGTTTTAACTCTTTCACCATTTCAGACAAATAATGTTGATGTTCGTTTCTCATGGTGAAACCACCATTCGTCGATCACGATCATTGTTTTCGCCAAAAATAACGCCATCATGTTTATATTTTTTTAACATAAAGTGTGTGGTTGTAGAAATGACATTGTCGATAGTCGATAGCTTTTCAGATACAAAGCTGGCGATTTCACTCATGGTTTTGCCTTCAATGGTAATCGACAAGTCGTAGGCACCGGACATGAGATAAAGCGAAGTAACCTCAGGAAAACGATAAATTCTTTCCGCTACTTCATCAAAACCCACTCCGCGTTTCGGTGTCACCTTTACTTCAATCATCGCAACAATACTATCCTTGCCAGCCACCTTGCTCCAATCAATCAAAGCAGAATAACTCACAATCACCTTCTCATCCTCAAGCCTCTTAATAATTGCATTAACATCCTCAACACTCGAATTCACCATCAAAGCAATATCCTCAACAGGAATCTTATGATTCTCCTCCAAAATCGAAAGAATCTCCAGCTCCTCACCAGTTAACTTCATATAACATCCCTCACATTCCTAAACTAATAATACATATCATACATCTTTTTTTGAATAAATAAAATATGCTTCGGTGCAGCTGCGGTGTTGTGGTGCCATTGTGGTGCCTGTCACCGCTCGTGGACACTGTCCACCCCAGACGGACAGTAAAGATTAACTCTCTACTTTTTTGATTTGGTTTCATGTTCTTTTTTGATCATATACCGTAAGACGGCGGCTAGTCCGGCTCCGTGTTTGAATTGCCCGCTATTTATTAACTGGTTTAGCTCAGTCATTTCAATTGCATGCAGGTCAATTTGTTCTGTGGCTTCTAGCTTTTGCTCTTTTTGAATTAGGTTGGTTGCAGCAAAAAGAAATATTTGTTCACTTGTTGACCCGGGTGAGGGGAATACACTACCTAGGTCTATCCAGTTAGCTGCCAGGAAGCCTGTTTCTTCCTCTAGCTCTCTTTTGGCTGCAGAGAGTGGATCTTTGTCGTCAGGGTCAATGGCTCCTGCAGGTAATTCCCATTGCCATTCCTTCACAGCATGACGGTATTGTCGGATACAAATAACCCTTCCATCGTCCGTAATTGGTAATATACAAACACCATTTGAGAAATTCACATAAGAAAAGTGCATATCTGTACGATTAGGCAACGTTACATCTTCTTGTATGATTTCAAATCGATCAACTTGGACGTTCTGAACTTTGTTAATTTTCCACTCCACTACTAGCACCTCAGTCATTCTATTTTTCTCTATTTTTGCTTAAGTATGGGGGAAACTCAAGGGAAAAACGAGAGAAAATTGGATTAGTAAAATGGTTTTTTATTTACATTGAATGGTTTCGATGAATTATTCCAGAAAAGATTTGCCATCCCTATTGCAATAAAAACACCAATTAAATCAAAGCCGATATCAAAAATCCGGCCGCCTCGGGTGAAATATAGTTGAAGAAACTCGGTTAGAGCTGCAAAGGAGGCGGAAATAATCATAGCGGTTGATTTTGATTTGAACTTTATTAACAAAAGATGGGTAAGAATTTGAAAGACGACCGAATGACCCAACTTTTGTAACAGCAAACGTTCGCTAAGATGGTAAGGTACTAAAAACTCAAAAAAACGAGGATGACCATCCCATTGAAACCTCACCACACCAGAAGAAACCAACTCATGAAAACTCGCAGTACAAGTAAAAATAAAAATAGCCATCATCCATACGAAAATTACCATACTCCTCATCGTTCAACCCACTCCTTCTAAACCAAGTCTGAACGGGTAAAAGAGGTTTCATTCATAAATGGATGAATAAATGGATGAATAAACGGATGCATAAATGGTACAATTTGCATAAATGGTGACAGGCACCCAAAACGACTGCACCAATAGGGAGGTTTTTTTTATGGCGATTAGAAAGTTGGAGCATGTTGGTGTTATGGTGAGTGATTTGGAGATTTCTATTGATTTTTATCAAAATGTTTTAGGTTTGGATTTACTGGATAAGTTTGCAGCAAGTCCTGCTGTGAATTTGGCGTTTTTAGGTGACCGTGAAAGCGGTCAGGTTATTGTGGAACTTATTGCGGAAGAAAACAATTCCTTCCCTGACGAAGGGAAGGTTCATCATATAGCCTTTACGGTTGACTCTATTGATGAAGAGATCGAACGTCTTAAAGGGTTAAAGGTCCCGTTTAGTAACAATGAAATTTCTACTTTAGCAAATGGTAGCAAGTATATATTCTTTAAAGGCCCTGATGGTGAAACTCTCGAGCTTTTTCAGCCGACAGCACAGTAATCTTACTGAATTGATAGGGACGATCTGCTAAATATGGGAGTGTGCAATATATGAAAGTAATGGGGTTAGAAAAAGAGAGGGTTCGTGACTTTGTTGCCTATTGCAAGAAGCACCGGAAGGAATTGGATGATTCCTATTTATATGATATTGATTTAGAGAAGTTTGAGGTGACGGTTGAAAATCCTACATATGTTCTTATAAATGAGCAGGAGGAAATTATTGGAGCTGCCTCGTTCGTGTTAGATGATTATCATAAACGGGGAAAAAGGGCGCGTTTTCGAATTTTCCATTCGGAAATGGAGAATATTCAATTTTATCAAGAAATGCTGCAGGCCCTTTTAACACATACAACAGACTTGGAAAAGATATTTATCTTTATACCAGTTACAAATAAAAAATTGATAGAGATGATCGAAGGATTGAAGTTTTCTGTTGAAAGATTTTCTTTCCTCCTTGTAAGAGAAGATTTAGAAGTACCTCATGTTCATTTGCCTGATGGATATGAGCTTCGAGCTTTTCGCCCGGGAGAGGATGAAGAAAATTGGCGCCAAGTTCGGAATGCAGCTTTTGCAACCCTTAAAGGCAGTGAAACACCGATTACCATCGAAGGTGTTGCAGAATTGCTAACCCATCAAGACTACCTTGAAGGCGGCATGATGCTCCTTTTCCATCAGGGAAATCCTGTAGGGGTTATTAGAGGTGCCGATGATGAATATGAGGATGCTCCTATTATGAACATTGGGCCAGTCGCAATCCTACCTGCGTATCAAGGCAGCGGTTTAGGTCGAATATTGCTAAGGGCGGCTTTGGAATTTGCCAAGGAAAGTGGCTATAAACGTACCATTCTTAGTGTAAATGGAGAGAATGAACGGGCAAAAGCACTCTATATTCAGGAAGGTTTTAAACAGGTAGAGGCTGTTGCCTGTTATCATTATTTTGTTTAAAGGCCGCCGTGTTTTAAATCAGCGTTTTTCTATTTTTTTAGAGAAAGGCGCTTATTCGTTTTTCCAACCCTGTTTTGAGTTTACTATGATCGTCAGTTTATTCCTCATAATTTTTATTTATTTTTTTACGTTCCATTATCCCGTTAAGTTCCATATGCTTTATTAATAAGGGGTGAATGTAATGAAAAATGATCAATTTGACACAGAGACGTTAAAGCACATTCGGAGCCGGCTTGATACCATTTATTCGATAGCCAAGAAAAATTACAACGACAACCCTGAATTAATGGATACGATTGAAGGTTTAGCTCAAGTAGCTCTTATGTTTGCAAACATTAAACTACAGGAAGTAACCGATCTCGAAGAGACAAAAAGCCCTCAGGGATACATCCTGGCAAAGCTTTCTAACTCGTACTCTAGAATGACAGAGTATGAAAAACACAAGGTTAAAGACTTTCCAAAGTGGAAACTGTAATGAATCCAATACGTAGGGAAAAAAAACAGGAACTATCCTTTTATTCGGACAGTTCCTGTTTTTTTAACATTAGTAAACCGTATGAGTGTTTTTGCTTAGAGCCCCTAATTCACAAAGAATCGCGGCGTCACTATTTTCACACCAAGGCTCTTTCACTTTTCATTCTTCAAAAATAAAGATCATAATTCCCGTTTCTTTTACCCGCTGGTTCGCTGAAGGGATATTGAACCATCCACCTTTATACGTCATCCAGCCTGTATACCGAACCACTAATTTATTTCCCTGCTCAATCATATCATCGATTTCCCATTTATCCTCTTGAAAAACAGAACGATACGAACTCATGAAATCCTTCATTTTATCTCTTGAATTATCGCCATTTCTAGATTGATACACAAAGTCAGGTGTGGTTAGTTCATCTATCACACGTAGATTACCCTCAGTAAAGTATTCATGAAACCATCTTTTCCACGGTTGTCTTTTTTTCAATACTGACCATAATTTCTCCTCCGGACTTAACCATTTTTTTAAAATTTTAGCAAAAATACTATG
Source organism: Neobacillus sp. plas4 (assembly GCF_057221695.1). Classification (NCBI taxonomy): domain Bacteria; kingdom Bacillati; phylum Bacillota; class Bacilli; order Caryophanales; family Bacillaceae; genus Neobacillus; species Neobacillus sp. plas4. The sequence continues at coordinate 5,142,037 of NZ_CM170152.1, read as the reverse complement.
AATAGGGATTATGGGCGATCATTTTCAGATTGCTTTTCGAGGTAAGAAAAATCGAGTTTTCTTTTTTTACCCGATGTAGTCAACACCATTTCAAGGCTTTACACATTCTTAATAGAGTATATGTATTGGGTAAGTTGTGAATAAGGAAATTAATGGGGAAAATTGTCTAACGATTATCACCATTGGCAGGCAGGAAATAACACCACCAAAAAGGAAATCATAACTTGTTCGTAATTAGGAACGATTTGAGGTGATAGTATATTGGTTTTGCTCTTTCATTATTTATCTATCTTAAATATTTTTGACGCCTTCATCACTTACTTTGGCTTAGAGAACTCTTACATACAAGAAATGAACCCATTGATGAGTAGAATCTATGAAGCAGACCCGGCACTGTTTATCATTTTAAAGCTGGCCTTTTCGCTGTGTCTTTACTTGTTTATTTTTTTAAAAAAGGTACCATCATCATCGCTTATTAAGGGACTAACAGTATTTGCTACAAGTTTCTATACATTGATTTTTTTCCTGCATTGCTACTGGCTCATTGTCCTAATTTAGGTGCCTCGCTTTTATAAGAAGGCACTTTTTCTATTGGGGGTCGCTGATTAATCATTTTCCATGTTTCTTATGTACCTTAATCCATTTCCAAATGAACGATATAGTATGTTAACCTAGCATAATTATGTATAATAAAAAGAAATTGGGGTTTGCATAATACGAGATACATAGAAAATATTAAGAGGAGAGAGCCATGAAGAAGTTTAGAGTGGCGGGTTCTATCATTGGAATTCTAGCATGTATAATAGGAGTTTATTTTTATTTAAATGATGATGGCGGGCTAAAATTGAATGTAAAGAAAAATGACCCCGTTACGACGAAAGAGGCCCAAACTAAAATTGAAAAGGGTTTTGAAGCACCTCTGTCTAGTAAAGTAGTGGAGGAATATGAATCGATGAGTGAAGGGAAATTAATCCAAGAGGTCCACAATATGACCCACCAAAAGGTGAAGGCCGACAAAAAATGGGGAGCATCTGAAATAACCGCTGAAAAAGTCGAGAAACTCTATGAAGTCATTAAAAACAAAGACTTTAAAAAAAGCAGTAACAAACAAATGCTGCTGGACATCTTGGAACCTTGGAGAATAAAAGACTTCACCAACGCCGTAAACGCTCACAACCGCATATGGAACTATCAAAACGGAAACATCGGAAAAGCCACCCGGCTCCTCACCCCGAAAGAAGAACTAAAATATATAGAAGATGAATTTAGATAAAAGTGATATTGACGATGACAGTGGGTGGTGGCAGTTAATGGTGACAGTTAATGGTGACAGGCACCGCTCGTGGACACTGTCCGTCTGAGGTGGACAGTGCGAATTACAAGGAACTTCGTTAATATTAGGTAGAAGCTGGACATAACCTTTAGTAATGGGAGTCTTTATTTAAAGGAGAAACAGATGTCTAGAAAATCGCCGAAGTTAAAAGGGTTTGTAATGGGAGTGGCACTGCTCGTATGTATGGTTATAATTTATATGCTAATCAAGGGAGCTGTGATGACGCCGGATAAACAGGCGGCAGCTGTTATTGAGGAGTTTTACATGTATGAACAAGAAGGGGAATTTTCCTCGTCCTGGAACCTTTTTCATTCAACGATGAAGGAAAGGTTCGGCAAAGGAGCTTACATTCAAGACCGAGCGCATGTTTTCATGAATCATTTTGGTGTGGAGACCTTCGCCTTTTCTAGGGGTGAACCTGAACATATCAAAGAATGGAAAATGTCCAAAACAGGACCTGCCATGAAAAATGTCTACAAAATTATCGTCACCCAAACTTATAAAGGAAAATACGGAAACTTCAATCTGGAGCAGGAAGTCTTTGCAGTTATGGAAAAAGAGGAATGGAAGATTGCTTGGGATTATAATCAGTAAATTGCTGTGACAAATTGCAGTGACAATTACGTTGTCAAATAAGGTGACAGGCACCGCCGTTGGCGGTGCCTGTCACCTTTTATGCACTTTTCTAGCTTTATGCATATTTAAATGTATATTCACTTTTGCGTTGCTGTATATTTTTCCACGCTGACCCGGCCCGAGAAGAAGGTGGCTCCTGCGCCCATGTCGGCGATTCGGTCTGGTGTGAGGGTGTTTACCTGTTGTTTTGTGCCTTCTAAATCTGCCCAGAGTCCTTGGGTGACGACTACCCCTGGAAGGACATTTTCTCCTACACTCACCTTTAGCAGGCATTCACCGCGCTGGTTCCAAACACGGACCTGGTCCCCATCTACTATACCTGACGCCTCGGCATCTTTCCTATGCATATGCAATCGAGGTTCTTTTTCAAGGTCGATGTGCTTTTGAATATTTGAGAAAGTTGAGTTTAAGAAATTATGATTTGGAGCTGGAACAAAATGATAAGGATGATCTCCATCATGAACGATTGGGATATAGGTTGGCAGTGGAGGATATCCATTTGCCTTCATCCGCTTTGAATACAACTCTATTTTCCCGCTTGGTGTTCGCAGCTTGCCAGGAAACAAGGGTGTCACCTTTGCTTTTACAAACTGCTTTTCCAGTAAGGTTTCATAATCTACTTCACCCAAATATGGGCTAGGCGCTCGCTCGACGGCCTGCTTAATCATTTCGCCTTCAGTTTCCTCAAATGCTGCCTCTTCAAATCCCATTCCTTTTGCCAGCAGGCGGAAAACATCGACATTCGATTTTGACTCTCCATATTGTTCTATGACTGGCTGCTGAATTTGTATAAAATGATGCCAGTAGGACGTATAAATGTCCGTATTCTCAAAAGACGATGTTGCAGGTAATACAATATCAGCGTATTTTGCAGTTTCGGTTAAAAATAAATCATGAGCAACCACGAATAAATCCTCGCGTTCGAGACCTTTTCTCACTTTTTGGCCTTCTGGTGCAACCACTGCAGGGTTACTGCTGTAAACAAAAAGTGATTTTACTGGAGGATCTAATGTCAGCAGAGCCTCCCCGAGCTGATTCATGTTAATTGTCCGTGTCTGTTTATTTTTTAATAATCTTGGCAGCTGCAATTGTAACGAGTTAATAGTAAGATATCCTGAATTGCCTTTAATCGCACCGCCGCCTTTGATAAGCCATTGACCTGTTAATGCCGGAAGACAAGAAACCGTTCGGACAAACATGCCGCCATTGTCATGATGCTGCGGCCCGTTACCAATTCGAATAAATGAGGGGGAGGTTTGACCATACATTCTAGCAAGTTTATAAATATCCTCAACGGGAACCCCGGTTATCTCTGAAACTGTCATAGGATCGTACTGAATGACATGCTCGCGCAGTTCTTCATAACCGACAGTATATTGCTGGAGGAAGGAAACATCCACCATGTTTTCAGCAAATAAAATATGCATAATTCCAAGAGCTAGAGCACTATCGGTACCCGGTAAAATAGGAATAAACCAATCTGCCAATCTGCCAGTTTGATTTTTATGAACGTCAATCACGACAATTTTGGCGCCATTTTCCTTCCGTGCTTTTTGAGCTAATACCATTTGGTGCATATTGGTGCTTGCAGCATTAATCCCCCAAAACAGGATGAGCTTCGAATGAATCGTATCTTCTGGATCGGTTCCAAAACTGCCACCCATCGTATATTGATAGCCGACAGCGCCGGCAGATGAACAAATACTCCGGTCAAGCTGTGACGCACCCAAACGGTTGAAGAATCGACGGTCCATTCCTTCTGCATTCAGTCGGCCCATGTTTCCATAAAAGCTATAAGGAAGGATGCTTTCAGGTCCGTCCGTTTCGATTAGCTTTTTCCACTTGGAGGTTATCGTTTCAATCGCTTCCTCCCAGCTAATCCGTTCAAATCTACCTTCTCCCTTTGATCCTATTCGCTTCATCGGATATCTTAATCTGTTTTCATCATAAATCCGTTCCGTCATATTACGAACCTTATTACAGATATTCCCCTTGGTCACAGGATGCTCCGGGTCGCCCTCCACCTTAACCACTTTTCCATCAACCTTTTGTAAGAGCAATCCACACTGATCCGGACAATCCAACGGGCAGACAGATTTGAAAATTCCATCCTGCTTCATCCTCACAAAACCCCTCTTTCACGGTGCCTGTCACCAAAGTTGAAACGCAGTTTCAACCATTTATACATCATTGTATATTTTTTTATCATATGACAGCTTATTAGGTTAGGCAAGTGAATATAATCTTGGATAGAATAAATAGATTTAGAGTGTTATTGGCAAATAATTATTTCCGAATAAATTCATAAGAAATGAATTGTTGTGCTTTTATAGAACAGTTAAAGGTAAAATACCAACCATTATTTTATGACTCTATATGCTCTCCGTTCAGCATATTCGGAACAAGGAATACAAACCTTAATAACCTTCCCGTTATCATCAATATAACTCCTTAAAGGTCTAACCTTCCGCTTACAGAACACACATCTATTGAAAAAAATATCCCAAAAAGCCATCGATCTTCCCCCATATAAAAAGTCCTGTTTTATATTATTCTAGTGGAGTCCTTGAAGTGTCCGCCTGGGGTGGACAATGTCCACGGGGGGTGCCTGTCACCATTTATACATCATTTATGCATCCATGCATAAACGGTGACAGGCACCAAATCACATCACCATATCTCTTTACAAGTTGAAAGATTTATCTTAAGATTATGGCAACAATGAAAATTGCATACGGTTTTTGCACTAGGGGAGCTTTTGGCTGAGAGGATGTTTGTCCGACCCTTATGACCCGATCTAGATAATACTAGCGTGGGGAAGTGCAGGAGAAGCTTATCATGAACTTTTAATGATGATATGATTCGACTGCATCCCCATGGGGTGCAGTTTTTTTGTTGCCAAAAAATGAATGGGGGAATAAGTATGTCTAATTTTTGCGGTACGAGTGAAATTACGGGAGCACGGTTTTCAATTTATCCAATGTCTGATAGGTTTGTAAATATTATTTTATTAGCACTTAAAGAAGTAGATACATCAAAGGTTTGGATGGAAACGGACGATGTAAGCACATGTGTGCGCGGAAGATCTGAGCACGTATTTGATGTGGTAAAAGCTATTTTCCTAGAATCATCAAAAAACGGCGATCATGTTGTTCTTCAAGCAACTTTTTCAAATGGCTGTCCAGGGGATTCAGCGGGTGATGTTTATCTTTCGGAAAGCCCTGAACGTTTAAACGAAGAAAAATCACTACATATCCAACAAGAAGTCGCGGTCCAATTTGCACTCTATCCAATGGGGATCCCTACCTACATGAATGTCATCATGGATGCAGTAAAACTTGGCCAAGAACAAGGTACTTTCACTAAAGGTGTTCACTACGCATCAAGACTTGATGGTAATGCAAACAAAGTATTTAAAACGCTGGAGGATGCTTTTCAAGTTGCACACGAAAGTGATTCAACCCATATTGTAATGACGGTTGCGATGTCGGCCAACAGTCCATCCAAAAAGGGGGATAAATAAATGCTCGCAAAATGGAAATTACGTGAAGTCATCGTTTTATCCGTACTTGCTGTTGTTTTTGCAGTCGTTTATCTTTTGTTCCTCCAGCTCGGAAATGTCCTATTCGGACTTTTCGGATTGATTGGCTATGACATGATTTTCGGAATTTGGTTCATCGTCTCGATTATTGCTGCCTATATTATCCGTAAGCCTGGAGCAGCGTTCCTCTCAGAAACCGTTGCGGCAACCGTTGAAGTCATGCTAGGAAATGCCGTAGGACCGCAGTTAATCGTTTCCGGCATGATCCAAGGTTTAGGTGCCGAAGCAGTCTTTGCAGCAACGAAATGGAAGAACTATTCCACTTGGGTTTTAATGGCAGCAGGAATGGGCTCGTCGGTGTTTAGCTTTGCTTGGGGCTTTTATGTATCAGGATTTGCGGCACTTTCGCCAGGTTATGTCACAGCCATGTTCTTTGTTCGCCTATTGAGTGGAGCATTACTGGCAGGGTTACTTGGCAAGTATCTAAGTGAAGGGCTGGCAAAAACAGGTGCCTTAAACAGTTTTCCGTTAGGAAAGGAATACAAACGCAATGTCACCATTTAGGCATCAAATTGAAGCTGAGGGGTTGGGATTCAGCTATGAAGACCGTGAAATTTTCACAGATCTAACGTTTTCAGTCGAAAAAAATCAAGCTCTTTTACTCCTAGGTCCAAGCGGCTCTGGAAAAAGTACGCTTGCCTTCTGCCTCAATAAGTTGTACCCAGAAGCTGTTGATGGTGTATTGAAGGGGAGCCTAACGTTTGAAGGAAAAAAGCTGGATGAGTTTAAACCAGGTGAACTGAACCAAAAAATAGGAATTGTGTTTCAAGACCCGGAAAGCCAATTCTGTATGCTGACGGTGGAAGAGGAAGTGGCGTTTGGCTTGGAGAACTTCCATGTGCCGCGCCAAGAAATGGAAGCAAAGATTCACTATGCCCTGGCTCTGGTGGGGTTGCAGGATGAGAAAAAAACGGTTATCCATACACTTTCGGGAGGGCAAAAGCAGAAACTTGCACTTGCCTGCGTGTTGGCCCTCCAACCGGAGGTCATTATTCTTGATGAGCCGACGGCGAACCTAGATCCGCTGTCGAGCACGGAACTGGTTGAGACAATCACTATGTTAAGGAACGAGCATCCGTTTACACTGATTGTCATTGAACACAAATTGGATGATTGGGTAGAGATGATGGACCGCTGTCTCGTCATTGATTCAAGTGGAATGGTGCTTTTCGATGGAACGCCAGCAGAATGTTTTGGTGAATTCACACCATATTTACAAAAAGAAGGCATTTGGCTGCCAAAAGTAGTGGAAGCAGCGATGGCAGCTAAAAAGGCTGGTATTTTTAAAGGGGAAAGACTTCCGCTCCGAAAGCAAGAATTAATAGCGGGGCTTAAGAATTCGGCTGATTTTCTTAAAAAATCAAACCCTGCCACTGTTAAAGATGAACCACTCCTTGAAGTCAAGGGTCTCTTTGCCCGCGGGTACTTAAAAAATATTCATTTAAGTATACGTAAAGGAGAGCTGACTGCACTTGTTGGTGCGAATGGTTCTGGAAAGACGACGTTATCAAAATGTTTAGCAGGACTCATTCCGCTTACGCAAGGAGAAATCCACTTTTGCGACGTTCCACTCTCCAAATGGAGGGAGAAGGAATTATATAAAAAGCTGGGATATGTGTTTCAAAATCCGGAGCATCAGTTTATTACCGATAGTGTTTATGAGGAAATTGCCTTTGGCTTGGAAGACCCCGCAGCCGTGAAATCCATTCTTGAAAAAATGGGGCTGCTTAAACACGCAGGCGCCCATCCTTTTACCCTTAGTCAAGGCCAGAAGCGGCGGTTAAGCGTCGCAACCATGCTCATTCATGAACAGGAACTGCTTATCCTTGATGAACCAACATTTGGGCAGGATGCTAACACCGCTCATGAAATCATGGAAATCCTTGAAGAAAAAGTTGGCGCAGTGTTCATGATTACCCATGATATGGAGTTGGTTGACCAGTATGCTGACACCGTCCATGTGTTAGATGGGGGAGAGATAATTTTCTCCGGTACACCTGAATCGTTGTGGGAAAATCATGAAGTCGTAGACCGGGCTAGGTTAAAGCTTCCGTTTCGGAAACAACTGGAAAATGAACTGGTAAGGAGCGAGATGCATGTTACTACATGAGATGAATCCAAGTATAAAGGCATTTGCTGTCGTCATTTCCATCCTGATTCTATCAGTGTTTTTTGATCCCATAACACCACTTATTATTATCCTTTTAACTGTGACGGCAACCTTTCTGTTAGCTACCGTTTCTTTTAAAAAATGGCTGCTGTTATTTGCTCCGTTTTTATTTATCGCATTCATTTATGTATGGTCAACCATGTTGTTCCCGCGGCTTCAGGAAGGGGATAACGTCATCTGGGAATGGGGATTTTTGACGATGACAGCAGAAGGCTTCCGAAGAGGAGTTTCCCTTGGACTTAGGGTGTTAAGCTTTGCTACGTTATCAATCATGTTTACGTTAACGACAAAGCCAACCGATTTTCTCCTAAGTTTAATGCAGCAATGCAAGCTTCCGCCTAAGCTTGCCTATGGAATCATGGCAGGATACCGATTTCTGCCGTTAATAAAGGAAGAATTCCAGACCCTGCAGAATGCTCACCGAGTCAGGGGAGTCGCCAAAGCACGTACCATTTCGGAAAAAGTAAAGCAGCTAAAAAGATATGTAATTCCGCTCCTTGCGGGAGCGATTCGAAAAGCAGAGCGTACGGCACTTGCGATGGAATCAAAAGGCTTTACTGGAGAAAAAAATCGGATATTCTACCGCGAGATTACAGTTACCAAAATCGACTGGCTCTTTTTCGTTCTCATGATTAGCGCCGTCCTTCTAAGTGCCTTTATTTCTTGGAAACTAGGATATTTACAATTTTATAATGGTGAACTATGAATACAAATAAGGAATACATCAATGCTTGATTGTTGGTTTATCAACAGAAGAAAACAGGCTGAAAGCTCAGCCTGTTTTTATTATTTCAAGATTTCAATCCTTAAAGATTTACCTTGTAATGGATAGGATTCTCTCAATTTTCCATCTGTCCAAACGGCAACAGTTTGCCCTTTTTCAAAGGTATTAGTCTCGCTTTCTTTAGGGAGCGAAAGCCAGATTAATCCTACTTTCTCATCCTCTACTAAAATCCTGCTGCTTTCTACATCTATAACCGTTCCTTTAATATCGTATTCTCCTTTTATATTGCAGCCCGTTAGTACCATGAAAAATAAAATGAGTGTAAGGATTAGGTGTTTTTTCATGGCGTTTTACCTCCCCTTGTTTGGAGTTGATCTATTCACCACTTAGCTGTTGAATCTGGTCAATAATGCTGGTGATGTCTTGTACAGACTGGAATAGTTCGGTATTTTCAAGAATAGCAGGATCAAGGAGACCATCTTTGAAATTAGTCAAATAGGTTTCGATTTCAGTAAGAATGGCGCTGTTTCGTTCAACAATTTGCTGGTGGAGCTCAGCAGCTATATCGGGAGCCTGCAGGTCACTAAACGATTCGACCGTTTGCTGCATATCTTGAAGCAGAGCTTGTAGATCTTCTGCTGCTTGAATGTCACTAACAGCTTGTTGCGCAAGTGCAGGAGCTTCATTCGCAAAATCAGTAGCAGCAGATAAATAATCAGTAGCTTCATTTATATAAGAAAGTGTATCCTGTGCGTCATTAAGAAACGAACATCCCCCAAGCAGCAACAACATGCTGGCAGAAAATACAATCAGTAAATTCTTCAGAGTAAATCCTCCTTTTGATTATGCGTTTTTATGGTGCCTCTATGGTGCCTGTCACCGCCCGTGGACAAAAGTACCGTTTTGTCCGTGTGGAGTGGACAGTTGGGATTGAAGCTTTATTTTATTTAGGTATAATGTCGTATTTAATACAGAGCTTCCGAATTGAGGTTGTTGGTCCATTCTCAATGGTGTTTATTTTCGCTTTAAATGGATGTTTGGTAATCTTATTTTTGAAGTTATGTGTTTTTTTCTTTTGTAGAACCAGTTTTCTTTGTTTGTCTCTCTGCTTCGCTAATTCATATTTCTTATTAACCCTATTAAAATAATCTATATTTTCCTTATGAATTTCATCTATTAATTCAGAAGCTTCCATTTTAAATACCTTAGCCAAATAAAAAAAGACTCCGAGACCTATATCTGGATACATATTAGCTTCCAGTTCTCGAATAAACTCGACGTCCTCGTCAATAAGTTCAGCAACATCTTCAATTGAAAGCTGTCTTTCGATTCTTAATCTTTGTATTACTTTGCCAGTCTCAAATTCTCCTAAATCCATTCGTATTACCCCTTCCTAACTCAATTATACAGATATCTTCCTTTTAAGTGAAATGAATGAAATTTCTTTATCAAAAGGAAGAGGATTTTTGGGAAGGATGTCGAATGATATAATTTATTCTAACTATCTTCCTCGTTTTTCAACTTTACCAATTTCCTATCAACTCAAATCCAATTAAATAGGAGTGACCGTAATGGGTCGAAAACGCCGCACATGGTTTCAAGGTGCAAAATACCATATTACAAGTAGAGGTAATCGGAAATCTTCACTTTTTTATGATGATGAGGACCACACAAAGTACCTAAGTCTTTTAAAAGAAACGAAAAACACCTTTTCCTTTACCCTTCATGCCTTCTGCTTAATGACCAATCACACACATCTCCAGCTTGAAACCTCAGACACTTCTCCAACCATTATCATGAGCCATCTCAATACCAAATACGCCAAATACTTTAATAAAAAATACGACTACAGTGGACATGTATTTGAAAAGCGTTACGGAGCTGAATTACTTGATTCCCTTGATTATGAATTTGATGTAAGCAAATATATCCATCTAAATCCATTGAAGGCAGGACTTGTCGATGAACTGGAGGATTACCCTTGGAGCAGTTACAACGCATATGTTAATGGAGAGGCATCCCGACTCGTTGACACCAAACATCTGCTTTCCTATTTTCCATCACCCGCAACGCAACATTACGAGGAATATGTTAAAACTCCTCTAATGGATCTTTTTTTACTCGATAATGGAAAAGTCATGATGATACCAAGAAAGACGGAGGAAAATCCATGTGTGCAAAAGTAACAAGTATTGGTCTTAAAGGCATGGAAGGTTATCGTGTAAATGTGGAAGTGAAGACGTTTGTTGGAAATGATTCTATTCGAATTGTAGGTCTGCCGGATGCCGCAGTTAAGGAATCGAAAGAAAGGATTATTGTCGCACTAAGGTCATTAGGATATTCTGTTCATGGTCAAAAAATTATCATTAATCTTTCGCCTTCTGAACAAAAGAAAAGCGGCCCAATGTTTGACCTGCCTATTGCAATTGGTGTGCTAGTAAGTCTGAATGAACTAGTGATTTCGATACCTGAGAATTCTGGATTCATCGGAGCGTTATCATTAGACGGAGCAATTGTGCCTATTGAAGGAATGCTTCCTGCCGTGTTAGCTGCTAAAAAGGCAGGATTACAAAGGCTTTACATGCCGTATGACGAAAAGCTACTATACCTGGATTTTCATGATTTAGAAATTACTTATATTAGTTCACTGAATGATGTGATAGATAACTTAGAGGGAAGAGGGGAGATATTTATAAGATCCCCAAAATTGATAAAATTGAACAACATTTCAATAACCTGATTGACTTTAAACAAATCATTGGACATCGAGATATCAAAAGGGCGTTAGAAGTGACAGCAGCAGGGGAACATCATGTCTTGATGACAGGACCGCCTGGCTGTGGTAAAAGTATACTTGCAGAAAGCTTTCCCTCTATTTTACCCCCATTGTAAAAGAAGCCCAACTTGAAATAATCGCACTGCATCAATTAAGCGGCACCCACTATCCTAACTCCAAAACACCGCCATTCCGAAATCCTCATCATTCTGCCTCTGGAATCTCCATTATTGGCGGTGGGACTTATCCAAAACCCGGTGAGATTTCTTTAGCCCATCGCGGTGTTTTATTCCTTGATGAAATTGCTGAGTTTCCGAAAAAAACACTTGATATGCTCCGCCAGCCATTTGAAAATGGAAAAATTACCATCAGCCGTACACATGCCACACTTACTTATCCAGCTTCTTTTATTTTAATTGCAGCCATGAATCCATGCCCGTGCGGCTATGCTGGTTCCAATACCCATTACTGTACCTGTACACCTAGGCAGACACTTTCCTATCAAAATAAAATATCGGGTCCGCTCCGGGACCGATTTGATATTCATCTTAAAAGCAACCATGTTGACCTAGAAAGTAAGATGGAAGGAGGAGGGATTTCTTCAGAATATGTTCGAGGCAAAGGTGAGGAAACTAGGAATCGTCAATACGAACGGTATGGGAAAAAACTATGCAATAGCAGAGTTAGTTATGATACCCTGCAAAAAAACAAGCCCATTAACACTAGAGCAGGAAAGGGTCCTTCACCAACTTGCAGCCAAGAAAAACTGGAGCAATCGTACCCAAATCAAAATCATCCGCCTGGCTCGAACCATTTCTGATCTGGAGGGAAACAGTGAAATAACCGACCAAAGTATTTGGGAGGCTGTAAAACTTCGAAGGTGAAACGAAAGGAAAAAAAGGTGACAGGCACCGCTCGTGGACACTTTCCACCCCAGGTGGACACTTGCCCCCTAAGAAAGTCACCACCTTAAAAATGGTAGTGACTTTGCCTCTATTTTTAGATTTTAATAGTTTTTTGTTGGGCGGCTGTTTTTTCGTAAGTGATGACGCGGTTTAAGAGGCTGGTCATTTTTTCAAGATCAACTGTTTCGTAGTGGTCGATGCAAGCAATCTGAATCCAGTTTCTACGCTGAAGATAGTCACTTTCATAGTGCAGCTGATAGCCATGATTGTATAATATATCTCCAATCACAACAGAAGAAAATGAAGGCGGTACCTCAATCGTAAGAATGATAGGTGAGCTGTGCTCTTCACTAACGATGGTAAAGTCCAATTGTTTAAGTTGCTTCTTTAAAAAGGAGTGTGTTTCCACCACTTTTTCAAATGTTTCACTCGTAATATCCTCTAATGCAGCTAGAAGAGCTTCTAAAAGGTTAGAGGAGTGCGAAAAAGGAATACTTTCCTTAGCCATATACGTTCCTAAATCAAGATATTTCGGAAGTGTGGATGACGGCTGCACCTCGTGGTGATGGAAGACAAACGAAAGTCCTGATAGAGCACGGATTGCTTTACCACTAACACCCGTTGCCAAATAAACTCCTTTTAAATCGATTTCCATTGCTCCTAAAGAGCTAATACAATCAAGACAAAGCTTCAGTTGGTGCCGAGCAGAGATTTCCTTCAACATACCAAGATCATTAAGCATTCCAGAGGATGTTTCGCTGTGCACTGCCCATATCCAAGTCGTTTCCTGGGATACTTTTTCCAGTACTTCAAAACGGGTAAAAGGTTCTCCCCAGTCTTTTTGAAGCACGTCAAAATGGAGTCCAAATCTACTAGCCTGCTCTACTAATCGGCTGCCAAATTCACCATTCGTTAAAATAAGCCCCCGGCCGCTTTCTAAAGAAAGTTGACCCGCCACTACATCATTGGCAAGTGTTCCAGACCCTAGGAAAATTTGAACATATCTACTTTTCACAAGTTGGCCAAGTTTGGTCTTCGCTTTATCGATTTTTTCCTTATAAAGGTCTGACCGATGAGAAATCGGGGTTTTCCCTAATGCGGTCATGACTTTTTCAGAAACTTGAACGGGACCAGGCAAGAAGGGGATCGTCGGTGGAAGGATTCTGCCGGCAATCGACCCGTCAAACGTTTTCTTCGTTAAATACATGGGCTGGAAAAGTGCCTCTGCAGTTCCTGTTAATTTAGCAAAGGGCTGAAATCCTAATTGGCCGTAAAGCTTCAATTGGCGAACTGTCCCTGAAATGAGCGCAATATCGTAGCCCTTTTTTATGCAATATTTGATTAAAAACTGTGTGAGACCTAAAAAGACTCTTCCATTACGAAATTCCTTTTTGACTGATAAAAGTCTAACTTCACAAGGTGAATTTATTGAAAATGGGAGTGACTGTTCTACAGGACCGATTTTTTTATCAAGTGAAAATGGTCGGTTATTGCGTACTGCAGCCATACCAATTACTTCATTTTCTTTTATACAAATAATATATGTATTTTCAGCATGAAATTGATCCACTAATTTTTGCTCTTCATTTTTTTGATGCTGCGGAATTTCCTCTGAAAAAGTTTGATAATTTAAGCGATGAATTTGTTCAAATTCATCACGAGAGGTTGCAATTTTGAAAAAAAACTCGTGCTTACTCATTAGGTTTCAGCCTTTCCTTGAGATTTTCTGCATGTGCGGCGTAAAGCATAGCGATTATACCTAATGCTATCGTGCAACTTGGCCAATCATTATTTTTTATAAATAGTACCACTGGGATAAATAGAAATGCTCCTAAACCTGCTAACGTAAAGCTTTTCAAAAAAGTGTAGAAGATTGAAAATCCCAGGATAATTACTGGAACCATAATGGGATCAAAGGTAATGATACCACCGATGAAGGTTGAAATCCCTTTACCGCCTTTGAATTTTAGGGTAACTGGTTTGATATGACCAATAATGGCAAGTGCTAACCCTAATAGTTGAATAGTTTCTGAGAATTGTAAGTAACGGGCCGCTAGGATCACAAGTGCACCTTTTAGGGCATCCCCAAGGAAAATGAGAACAAAGGCCGTTTTGCCGTGTTGGCGTCCAGCATTTCTTGCTCCGACATTACCACTTCCCTGTACCCTGATATCCTTATGATAAAAAATCTTTGTGATTAGAAAACCAAACATAACACTTCCTATAAAATAGGAAAGAACTAAGTACAGCCATATCATTTAAAACACACCCTTTAAGAGTTCTGGGTCAGGCATAAATTATGAATTTATTACCATCCATTATAATATGATTTTGGAATTATTCACATACCTTGTTCATACATCCTTCAAAAAGAACAAATATAAGACTGCAGCTCCTTAATCGATTGGAGGAATCGGCTAGACATATGAAAAGAAAAACATCCTCCAACTTGAGGATGCTTTCAATTAGTCTCCGCCGCCCCCGCCTGAGTCTCCGCCGCCTGAGTCGCTATCAGAGCTATAGGCGTGATCATGGCTATAGTCATTGTCATTGTCATTTTCATAGTTATAATGGCGGCTTTTGCTGCTACTACGATTTGGAAAAATTAAAAAGGCTAAAATAATAGACAAAACACCAAAAAATACCTGTTCAGAAAATATCAAATACACCCCAAAAATAAAAATGAGGAAACCTACCAATCGTAAAAACCCTCTCAGAAGACATTCCCCCCAAAAAAAGATACATATATAAATAGATATTATCTACTATCGCTTTTTATACGTTTTAATTTGAGGGGTGCCTGTCACCATTTATTCATTTTCCTTCAATTATACTTCGATTTATGCAGTCAGATTTATTCTTCGTCTTTTTTCTGTTGTTTCTTTTGCTGTTCTTGCAGTGCTAGGATGATGTCCTGGACGTCGATTTTTCCATCGTTGTTTAGGTCTGGGATTGTGTTCTCTGGTACAGTTGGCGGGGTAGGTGGTGCCTGCGGTGCTGTTGTTACAGCTGCAGTGGCAGCTCTGTTTTTCGGCTTAAAGACAAAGGTAAACACTAATAGCAGAATAACTAATAATGTTGCAACTCCATCTAAGATATAGAAAATGGTTTTATAATCGGACCATAATATTTTGCTGTCGTCCGTTCTTTGCTCGGAATTCGTGATGAACTTTTTGATTTCGGAGTGGTTTGGATAAAGTCTTTGAACTGCTTCAAATTTTTCAAGAGCGTTCTCATAATAGCCGCCCCAATAAAGCTCCAACCCTTCCTTATAAAGTTTATCGGTGTTGCTAGATGTATTCTTTGCTCCTGCTTGGTTTGTAAATTCCTTTACGGTATTTACTGGAACGGAGAAGTTAAAACCTTGAACCTCTTGACCATTTACCGTGTCGCCTCTAAAGGTAAGAAGGCCAATAATTTCTCCTTTTTCATTGATAACGGGTCCACCGCTATTTCCATGTGTGGCAGCTGCGTTAATTTGAATAACAGGGCTTCCTTGCTCTGTTTTCTTATCAGTAGCAGAAATTTGCCCGGCATTCATGGAAGATACAAGAGAGGAATCAGGTGATAATAAATCAGAATCTGCAGCAGCAGGGTAGCCGCTTACCCAAATATTATCTTGGTTTTGAATATTATCAGAGTTTCCAAGCTTTAAAGTAGGAAGGTTTTTCCCTTCAATCTTGAGTACAGCAACATCTTTCCCTTCATTGATTGGTGCACCATAACTTTTCACTTCACCGTCAAGTATGTCACCGCCTGGTAAAATGACTTTAATAACTTTTTGGACCTGAGTATATTGCGTGTAGGTTAACATGTATTCATAAGCCGTGTCATAGCTTACCTGAAAATAGTCTGCGATGATGGTCACAAGCTGATTAAATGCTGCATTGGCAATATCATCATCTTCCATTTGTGCTGCTTCTACCACATGAGCATTGGTAACAATATATCCATCAGAGCTAATGATTGCCCCTGAACCAGAACCACCCACAACGGATTGGTAGTTTAATTGATTCAAAATAGCTTCTACTTCAGGATCATTTGGATTGTTAAACTGCCATCCCACAACAGAGTACCCAAGAATTCGAACAACCGCTGGCTTCGAGTATTCTGCAAGCTTCTGTGCTTGAGAAATAGTCGAAGAGTTTGGTTTAATACCCATTAGAACAAAAGAAGCCACAATCACTCCAATAAGTATCAAACTAAGCGGAATTGTAAATAGGGCCCTTTTCAACAAATAAATTCACCTCTTCTATAAAATTGGAAAATTCCATGTAGTATATGCCCTCAAGCGAATAACGAAACTTTGTACCTAAAAATAAATATTTTGGTGCCTGTATGGGTGCCTGTCACCAAGGTGACACCTAAAAGGTGTTCACCACTCGTGGATACTCTCACCCCATCAGCTGGACTGTTGACGGCTATTCAAAAACAAAAAGCCAGCAAGCGCTGGCTTTTGATTTTGAATAAGCTGTTGTTTAGATGAACAGTAAAAGGCTGATTGCCATGACGGCCATACCTGCAATCAGTCCGTAGATAGATAGGTGGGTTTCGTCATATCTTTTTGCTGCAGGTAATAATTCATCAAGGGAGATGAACACCATTATTCCTGCAACGGCTGCGAAGATAATCCCAAACATAACATCATTCAGGAAAGGCATTAAGAAAAGATAAGCTACTACCGCACCAATAGGTTCAGATAAACCAGACAAGAATGATAGTTTAAAAGCTTTTTTCTTATCTCCGGTAGCAAAGTAGACAGGTACGGAAACGGCAATCCCCTCTGGGATGTTATGAATGGCTATCGCAACAGCGATGGCAATCCCGAGTGCAGGGTCCTGTAGGGCAGAAGTGAAGGTCGCGATCCCCTCTGGAAAGTTATGAATACCAATAGCAAGTGCTGTAAATGTCCCCATCTTTAATAAGTCAGGCTTCTTTCCATCGCTAATATTTGGCTGATTCATGTCTTCAACCGTTTTTAATTCATGTGGGTTTGATTGTTTTGGGATAAATTTATCAATGGCGGCGATCAGAAGCATACCTCCGAAAAATCCTCCAACGGTTAACCAGTTCCCTGGGACAACACCCAGTGAGTCCACAAGCGCGACCTTTGCTTTTACAAAGATTTCTACCATGGACACATAAATCATTACACCGGCCGAAAATCCAAGGGTAACAGATAAAAATTTTGTATTTGTATGTGATGTGAAAAACGCAAGCAGACTTCCTATGCCTGTTGCAAGGCCAGCAAATAATGTCAGCCCAAATGCTAATAGCAGATTCTCTGTCATAGTTCTCTTCTCCCTTTATTTAAAGTAATAATTTTAAAGTTTGGAATAGTAATATATATGCATAAACACTAAAATGTTTCCTTTGAGAAACATTTTACACCTACCGAAACAAAAAAACAGTAAAAATTTTTGGAAAATAGAAAAAAGCGTGAGGGTTCTTGAATATTATCAAGCCCATCACGCTTTGCTTATCTATATTAGTAGAATCCGCCGCCATACCCGCCTCCGTAACCACTCATGCCAGGGCCATACCCTGAACCATACATGCCATACCCTGGCCCATATCCTCCAGGATAACCACCTGGGTTTCCATATCCACCATACCCGCCATATCCACCTAGACTTGATCCTAAATAACCTAATCCAAGTCCGAGCAGTCCAGCACCAACATTACCTAAATTAAATCCACCATGATGTCCGCCGCCATGATGTCCACCGCCATGATGTCCGCCGCCATGATGTCCGCCGCCATGATGTCCACCGCCATGATGTCCGCCGCCATGATGTCCACCGCCATGATGTCCGCTGCCATGATGTCCGCCGCCATGATGTCCACCACCATGATGTCCGCCGCCATGATGTCCACCACCATGGTGTCCACCGCCATGATGTCCATCGCCATGGTGTCCACCGCCATGATGTCCAAATCGAAAGTTAACAGGCATTTCAAATGGTTGATACATTTGATTATCTCGCTCCTCTATCTATAAATTTTTATTGTGATACCTTAATATCCTATGTATAACTGGGTATTCCTCTTGGACTAAGGCCCAGCTTATACATAACAGCTGAAACGAAAGAACACTGTCCGTCTGAGGTGGACAGTGTCCACGAGCGGTGCCTGTCACCCATGTCACCGCCATCACAAAAAAACATCAAAATACGTCTTAGGTCTTAGTCTTTTTTACGTTTGTGGTCTATGGAAAGCAGGAGTTTTATGGTGTATTGTTGAAGTAATGGAAGGTTTGTTACTTTTCTAGCATTTAGTATTTATTGAAACATTTCCGTTGTTCATTCGTATGTAAATAAAGGATTTATTAGTCAGGAGTCGATTATGATGAACCGATTTTTATCGTTTCTTGTTCAGAGTGTAGTCACTGTTCCAACCGCAGCCATTGCATGGTTTACCAGCTATTTTGCTTTCAATCAGACATTTTTGCTTTCATCAGCGATCGCATTAGGAGGCGGGGTCATCGTCTACAATATTACCTCCGCCGTTATGACGTCCCGCTTTTTGAAAAAACATCAGCTCACTAGAAAAGAATATCGTTATATAAAGAAGAATTTGGATGAAGCCAAACAAAAAATTAATCGTCTAAACAAATCGTTATTTACAATTCGTGATCTTTCAACAGTAAAACAGAGACTGGACGTACTCCGTATTACGAGGAAAATACAAAATATGACAAAGTCAGAGCCAAGGCGATTTTATAAAGCCGAGAAATTTTACTTTTCTCATTTAGATTCAGTCGTTGAGCTAACAGAGAAATATCGTTTCTTATCCCAACAGCCGAAGAAAAGCCATGAGATTGATGTTTCCTTATATGAGACGCGTCAAACCTTAACAGACCTAACTAAGGCACTAGAAGAGGATCTCTATCATGTCATTTCAGACGATGTGGATTCCCTGAATTTTGAAATTGATGTGGCGAAACATTCCATCAAAAAAATAAACGATACTAAAACTATAGATGAAAGCAGGAGGTTAAAATGAGCGGAAATAACTCACCTCAGTTCAATAAAAATGGAAATTTATTAGATGATATTCTAGCCAACCCGTTCGGTGACACCGAGCTTGTCCCACAACAAGAAGCACAGCAGGTCTCCCAGCTTCAGGAAGCAAAGCCAACAAAACTTATTGATGTGATCCCTGAGGAAAATCGGGCAAAAGCCTATCAGCTCGCTGAACAAATTGACCCGAGAAACCATCAGGCAATGATTACCTACGGTTCCCAGGCACAAGGTAAGCTATTAAGCTTTTCGCACACCATGCTCGAGCATGTGCAGAAAAAGGATATTGGTGAGGTAGGCGAAATCATCAGCGATCTAATGAAGAGATTGGATGAGGTTAATCCAGATGAGTTAAAGGATGGAAAGCCATCCTTTTTCGGGCGTTTGTTTGGAAAAATTTCTAACTCCATGCAAGAAGTGCTGTCAAAATATCAAAAGACCGGTGCACAGATTGACCGTATTAGTGTGAAACTTGATCGCAGCAAGAACGTGCTGTTATCAGACATTAAATTATTGGAACAGCTATATGAAACAAATAAAGAATATTTCCATGCCTTAAATGTCTATATTGCAGCGGGCGAAATTAAGCTGGAAGAGCTCCATCAAAAAACCATTCCTGAAATGAAACGGGCCGCAGAGGCAACAAGTGATCAAATGAAGTTCCAAGAAGTTAACGATATGATTCAGTTTGCAGACCGTTTGGATAAACGCTTATACGATTTAAAATTGAGCCGTGAAATCACCATTCAGAGTGCTCCACAAATCCGCTTAATACAAAACACGAACCAGGCGCTTGTGGAAAAAATACAATCTTCCATTATGACAGCGATTCCGCTTTGGAAAAATCAAGTTGCCATTGCACTTACTCTTATTCGTCAGCGTCATGCAGTCGAAGCTCAGAAAAAAGTATCGCAGACTACAAATGAGTTATTATTAAAAAACGCTGAAATGCTGAAGACGAACACGATTGAGACGGCAAAAGAAAATGAACGCGGTCTCGTTGATATTGAAACACTTAAGAAGACTCAGGAAAACTTAATCACTACGCTTGAAGAAACCATGCGCATTCAAGAAGAAGGGCGTCACAAACGCCGTCTAGCTGAACAAGAGCTAGCTAATATGGAAAACGATTTGAGAGTAAAACTATTAGAAATAAAGGGTAATTAAAGTAGGCTCTTATCGTAAAGATTGTAGTTAAATAAAGAAGATTTTAACGTGGAATTGTTATTTTGGGCTTTTAGATTTAGTTTCTAACGTATTTATAAAAATTAGGCAGAGCAGCATACCAAAAAAATAGAAAACGCACACAAAGTAGTGCGAAGGTCTCTTTATTATATTGAGCTTGTATAATATAGTTCTTATTAACAACATAAATCGTACGAAACGGCAAAACTATTGAAAAATGGTGACGCAAAACTATAGGGGCTAATGTTTTAGGACGATGCCAGCCAGTTACCGAACACGATCCTCTGCGATTTATGTAAATCAATTGAGGAGGTTTTCTTTGTGCTGTTAAAAAATGTATTTTTAAGGGGTAAATATTACTATCATCTTTTTCAATATCATCACATTGAAATGCTAAAAAATGATTGTTTAATTGATGAGCTTAAATGCGAACTAAAAGTGAAATCCTTATACCATAATAGTAAAGCCATTGAACTTGGTGCAAGAATATAAACGTGTAGCCCGGGGAATTCCCTGGGCTATCTTTCTGTTTTCAAGAATTAGTTGTGGATAATGCAGTGGATAACTGTGGGTAACTGGATAACTACTGTGTATAACTATTGTCGGTTTGGGGATATTTTTTAATCTGACGTGGATAACCTCTTAATAACTATAACAAAAGTGTTTTATCTGTGGGTAATTTCCCTGAAGCTGTTGATAACTACTATTTGATTAGAATTCCAGCATTTTATAAAAAGTGAGAAGCACCGGAAATGTCCTGCACCGATGCTTTCTGTCCGTCTTTCTAGCTCCAGCGCGCTTACGCTTTTCTTTGTTAGTGTGACATACCCTGACTGCCATCATCAAGGCCGTCTTTTGTAACTTTGATAATTCCAACCGCCCCTTTGGTTGCGTGGTTGAATTGGTGGGTAACAATGGGATAACTGCCTTCTTTGGTAACAGTGAATTCAACAACAGCACCTCCACTGGCCGGAAGCATTACCGTCTGCAAGCCTTTCATGAGATTAAATGGATTCCCATCGATATAAACGTTGTCAAAGACGGTGCCGACAACGTGGAAGCTGCTAACTTCATTTGGCCCCACATTGTTAACGTAAATCCTAATTTTGTCGCCAACCTTGGCTAGGAGTGGAGTGTCGACCAACGCACCAACTGTACCGTTTGTATTCAAATCGCCCTCTGTTAAAGCTTTAGCTGAAAATACAACATTACTAGGGACACCATTGGTAAAATCCTCAAGGTCATTGTACTTATACCATTCATTTTGTACAATCACAAATTCGCGGTCAATTTCACTATCAGTTGGGTAGCCATTTTTAGGCTTAACAATAATGGTACCATGCATTCCGTTTGCGATATGAGATAAAACAGGCTTCGTTCCACAATGATACATGAAAACTCCGGGATTATTAGCTGGGTAGGTAAAGCTGCCAGATTCATTTGGCATTACATCAATAAAATCCTTTGAAGGAGAGGCGTGAACTGCATGAAAGTCCATACTATGCGGGATGGCCGGATCCATATTTTTTAAGGTAAAGTTAATGGTATCTCCTTCATTTACCACAATTACTGGTCCAGGGGCTTCGCCATTAAATGTCCATGCTTTATATATAAAATCCTTGGTAATTTCGATGTCGGTAATCTGTGCGGTCATTTCAACATTAACTTCGTGTTCACCAACACGTTCTATGCTGAGTGGAATGGGTGTTTGGTTGAGATTTTTATGAGGTTCAATAACTTGTGAGGAGGTATTCGTTTTCGCATTCGCAACTTGATGTTCCAATGGATCTTTTCCTGCATTACAAGCACCTAAAAATAAAACAGAATTGAACATAATCGCTGCAAATTTTACGATTTTTCTCATTTAGATCCTACCCCTTTTATATAATTTGTTTACACTTTCATTGTAAATTTTGTAAAAATTATCCTAGTGATTCCAATCACTGATTTTTCTGAATATAGTGAACAAATTGTGAAATGTTGAGCAATTAAAAGTACCGATAAGTTATTTATGTTAATTAAGCTGTTAAAGAAACTTTTTGCTAAAATGGATAATGAAACAGGAGGGATTAAACATGATGATTGAATACATAGCAGTAACAGTGGAGGATGCAAAATTCATTGAGAAATCCGGGGCAGACCGTATTGAATTGGTTTCGGGATTAACGGAGGGAGGTCTAACCCCAAGCTACGGGTTAATCGACAAGGTGGTCAAAAGTGTCAGAATTCCAGTAAACGTTATGGTGAGACCACATGGACAATCGTTTTGTTACTCAGAAGATGACATTGCAATTATGAAAAATGATATCCGTATGATTCAATCATTAGGGGCAAATGGTGTTGTCTTCGGTATGTTGGATAAGGAAGGGAATGTTGACTTCCGCCAGCTAGAAGAGTTATTAACGGAAGCAGGAACAATGGAGGTAACCTTTCATAGAGCCATCGACAGTTCCAGTAACATAGTGGAAAACGCTGAAAAATTGGATCGCTATAATGAAATCACTACCATCTTAACTTCAGGTGGTTATGGTGAGTGGAATTCACGAATCGAAACCTTGTTAAACATGAAAGCGGTTTGCAGAAACACGGATATTCTAATAGGAAGCGGGCTTTCAAAGGAGAATATCCGAGAGGTTCATGAGCAGGTGGGGACCAATTGTTACCACTTTGGCACAGCGATAAGAGAGGACCAAAGCATATTAAAAAACGTTTCCTTAGAAAAAGCGCTTGAGATCGTTCATACCTTGAAATAATTGGGCATATTAAAAACAACCTATTATTTGGAGGACACCATGAATAAAGAAAAAGGCAAAACCAGCGAAGGCCTCAACCAAATCTTCGAAATCATCAATGCCAAAGGTGATGACGGAGAACTAAAACAAATCGTCCAAAACAACGATAGCAAACAGCAGACCGGAAAAAATGCATAAAAGAGTGCATAAATAGGAATAAATGAATAAATGGTGCCTGTCACCGTCCGTGGACAGTGGACACGGACGGTGACAGGCACCCATTCATTGGCATCCCATCTATTGTTTTACAAATTGTTGGTTTATGTATGCGTACTTTTCTGATTGACCTTGGTCGCCGATAAGTTCTAGTATATTTTCTATTAACTTAGGAGTAGACATCCCTTTTACTGTTATGTCTGTTCGGAGACTTATGTTACCATTTTCAGAAATTGGACTGTACACCCATACAAACGATTCAAATGTTTGGCTGAGTGCCATAATGACAATTTCAGGGTTGCCACTATTATCAAAATCGTATGCTGCATGATAAAGGGAATAGCCTTCTTTTAAGGACCCGTTTTCATCAAATGGTGAAACCTCAGATTCAATTATCAGATCAAAGCTGGTTTCAACAGTTTGGCTATCCTTTAATACTAGGCTTTTACCTCCGTTTGGATTTCCTTGCCCAAACGTTAATTGCTGTTGTTGTCCATCTGCAGTAAATACAAAGGGGCTCTCACTATCCCATCGTATAAAAGGCTCTAATGGCGGTTCTGGTAATGATGACTTCTTTTGCTCATTTACTCCAGCGGTACCTGTGTTAGAGGCAGCTGCCTTTTCCTTATTATCTGTAAGCAGGTCATACACAAGGTACAGACCACTTCCAGCAACAAGGGTAAAGCAGAGGACAAACGATAAATGAATACCACGCTTCTTAAAAAACTTAATGGCTGGATTTGCGGTTTCATTCTGTACTTCGGTTATCAACTTTCTAAAGCTGCCAGTTGAAATCTGTTGAAGTTCTTCCCTAGCACCTTTATTCTTCCAAATCGATCTTGGGTGAGATTTTAAGTAAACCTTCAAAGCTCGATAGTAGTGATGATCCAATTGAAGGCTTTTGGCTGTCCACTTAATAAACGATATCAGTTGTTCCTCATCTGCATTTTTACTCAAATACGCAAATAATTGCGGGTACTGATAACTTCCTTCCTCATTAGCAAACGCAGCGAGTATATGCTGGAAGTATTCAGTAGAAAGATTGCACCGCAGCACATTTCTTATTACTGCTTGCAACTCCTCCCGAAGAGAAGGGGTTACCTCCTGAAGCAGCAAAGCCGCGGAAATTCCTGGTGTGTGAAATAGATGCTGTAGTACCATCATGCTTTTGTATTTATGGAGGATGCGTTTATCCTTAAGCTCATGCTCGTTAAGCTTCCCGGATGTTACCTCTCTAAAAGCAGCAATTTCCTTGAGCGTAATTTTCTGTAAATCAAGTTTGTCCAGTAAGGCAATTTCTGAATAAACCATCATTTTATCTTTTATTTTAGTGAAATCAACTTCAGGATTGTTCAACGTAAAGGCCTTCACCCTGCTGGCTGCTATAAAAATATCAGGAGAATCGCCGACAGCATTAGCCGTTTTTTGGATCGCAAGTATTTGAAAGTACACATTCTTAAGAAAATAGGGGTATGTTTCAAGTAGGTTCGTAATTTTGTTTAAAATCTCTTCGACACTAGTAAGGTTGATCTTCTCATCAAGGTAACCCTTCAAAAGATCGGTGTAATCACGGTTTTGATTTATAAACAGTATTACTGACTTGTGGATAACAGGATGATTCTCAATCATTCCCCAAAATTTAAGGAAAGTTGGATGGCTGTGGTAATATTCAAGGGTGTTTAGAATCAAAGCAAGCTCAATATCTGTAAGGGACATTTTGTTAGATTCGAGCACGTCTTTAAATGATTCAATGTTATACTCTGAGTTTTTTTTCTCATAGAAGCTCACTTTCCCCGTCTCCTTTTTCAGTTTCTACTATTAATATAGTAAATTACATTTCTTTTTTAGAAATGGGTATAAATTTATTAAAGATTCCGATACACGTTATCTGACCTAAGCCAATTTCGGTAAAATCTGTTTTATAGACTGATAAAATGAAGTAATCTGAATGTGTTGTTCCCATATCAAAAACCTTTTCCCCTGCGAATGAAAGAATACCCTTCTCTACAATAGTAGAAGATTGATCCATTGCTTCATGAGTAATCCACTCTAAGTAAGTTGAACGTTCAGGGTTTGTTTCTGTTAATACAAATACAATCACTATCAATAGAATAATAGAAATGATCCGTTTCACCTTTTAACCCCTATTCTAATATTTTCAAATTCTTCCATAAATTTAGTATAAATCTCAAAAATTTGAATGTAAATATAATTTGGAAGAGAATTCCTTAGTTCTACTTCGCAGTATTAGGTGAAATGGCAGAAACGAAAAAATCATTGAAGACGCCAGTTTTGATGAAGTAGTCAGTTATAGTGCTTTTAGTCATCTATTTTGTTATTATTTAGATGGTTGTAACATTTTGTCAAAGTAATGATCATCCATGTGGAGGTTTTTATGAAGAATCAGTTAAAAGTGATGACTGTTTTTGGGACGAGACCAGAAGCGATTAAAATGGCTCCCCTTGTAAAAGAATTAGCGAACTATAATGAAAAAATCGATTCAATTGTAACCGTTACGGCGCAACATAGAGAAATGCTTGATCAAGTCTTAAACATTTTTGATATTAAACCAGATTATGACTTAAATATCATGAAAGACCGCCAATCCTTAATTGATGTAACGACCCGATGCTTAGAAGGATTGAACAAAGTATTTCAAGAGGTTAAACCTGATATCGTGTTGGTCCATGGTGATACCTCAACTACGTTTGTCGCAAGTTTGGCTGCCTTTTATAACTCTATTCCAATTGGGCATGTCGAGGCTGGCCTGCGGACAAGGAATAAATACTCTCCTTACCCTGAAGAAATGAACCGTCAGCTTACAGGAGTATTAGCCGATTTGCATTTTTCACCAACAACTCAATCGAAAGAAAACCTATTGGTTGAAAATAAGCGGGAAGACTCAATTTTTGTTACAGGAAATACTGCCATTGATGCGTTAAAAACTACTGTAAAAGACCATTATTCCCATCCCGTATTAGATAATCTTGGCAGTGATCGGTTAGTATTGATGACCGCACATCGTAGAGAAAATCTAGGGAAACCAATGGAAAATATGTTTAATGCCATCAGAAGATTGGTTGAAAAGCACGAAGATATTCAGGTGGTATATCCAGTTCATATGAACCCCGTTGTACGAGAAATCGCGAATAGAGTGCTGGGTGAAAATAATCGTATCCACCTAATTGAGCCATTAGATGTCATCGATTTTCATAATTTTGCTTCCAGGGCCTATTTGATTCTAACCGATTCTGGCGGTGTCCAAGAAGAAGCACCTTCCTTAGGAGTTCCGGTGCTTGTTTTAAGAGATACAACGGAGCGGCCGGAAGGAGTTACGGCAGGTACACTAAAGCTTGCTGGTACAGATGAAGAGACCATTTACCAGCTTGCGGATGAACTGCTGTCCGATAAAGAAGCGCACGACATAATGAGCAAAGCGTCTAATCCATATGGTGATGGACAGGCTTCCGAAAGAATTGTGAAGGCAATACTCTATCATTTTAATCTGACGAATGAAAAGCCGGTAGACTTTGGAGATTTCTAAAAAAAGAAAGAAAACCAATTGTATTCGGGAATAATGGTAATAGGCGCTTTATATTAAAATGAGGAAAGGAAGGGGAAAGATAACCATGCAAAAGGTGAGAAAGGCTATTATCCCAGCTGCAGGTCTTGGAACACGTTTCTTACCAGCTACAAAAGCAATGCCAAAAGAAATGTTGCCCATTGTAGATAAGCCAACGATCCAATACATAGTAGAGGAAGCAATTGAATCTGGAATTGAAGATATCATAATCGTAACAGGAAAAGGGAAAAGATCCATTGAAGATCATTTTGATTATGCCTTTGAACTTGAACAAACTTTGCTTAGCAAAGGAAAGCTCGAACTTTTAGAAAAAGTACAAGAACCATCAAGGATGGTGGATATACACTATATTAGACAAAAGGAACCTAAAGGGCTCGGACATGCGGTATGGTGTGCTCGTAATTTTATTGGCAATGAACCATTTGCTGTTTTACTAGGAGATGATATTGTTCAAGCAGATACCCCATGTTTGAAACAACTAATAAATGAGCACGATCGAACACATTCTTCTGTTATCGGGGTAAAAAAGGTACCGGAAAATGAAACAAACCGTTATGGGATTATTGACCCTATCCATCAAGATGGACGTTCCTTCCAAGTTCAAAATTTTGTAGAAAAGCCAAAATTAGGAACTGCGCCATCGAATTTAGCGATTATTGGAAGGTATATTTTTACCCCTGAAATTTTTATGTTCTTAGAAAAACAGGAAATCGGGGCCGGGGGCGAAATTCAGCTGACAGATGCTATCCAAAATCTAAATCATATTCAACGTGTTTTTGCCTATGAATTTGAAGGTGAAAGATATGATGTAGGAGAAAAGCTGGGCTTTATTGAAACCACAATTGAATTTGCTCTTCAAAAGGAAGAATTGAGGGAAGATTTAATAAAGTTTATGGCGAAAAAACTTGAAACTTTATAAACGATAAAAAATAACTCTCCGGTCTAATCAGGAGGGTTATTTTTTATTCTGGAGAAATGACTGAAAATATCAATTAATTTCTACTATATTGATGGTGAAAAATACTAATTACAAATATTGATAATTTATTACAAAAAATGACTAGGTATGATATTATTCTACCTAGAAAGAGAGTATTATAGTTATTTGCGCTATTTATTATGCTAGACTAATAGTATGTATGAAAATATGAAGCTTGTCGATTTAAGTTATTATTCATATTTTTATGTATAAAATATTTTTTATAGGAGTATGATACATGCGAGGAAAGTTGGTTCTAACAGGTATGCTGTTTGTGGGTTCTACTATTCTTTCAGATGGATCAATTGCTTTTGCCAATAATAATGCGAATTCATTTATTGTTGAAGAAGTAAAACCTGGAATAGTTAATGAACAAAGTACAGTCGTATCTGAAA
Source organism: Neobacillus sp. plas4 (assembly GCF_057221695.1). Lineage (NCBI taxonomy): Bacteria > Bacillati > Bacillota > Bacilli > Caryophanales > Bacillaceae > Neobacillus > Neobacillus sp. plas4. The sequence continues at coordinate 5,113,780 of NZ_CM170152.1, read as the reverse complement.
GCAAAGATGGTACTTTAATAGAAAAAGAAGAATCAATTGGAGAAAGTGGCAGTCCAACTGAGGAAGTTTCTTCCAAAGACAACTTAACAATTACTGAGGAAGAAACCAACCCAGTAATAAAAGAAGGTACTTCAGAGTCAATACAAACTTTTTCAACTCAGTCGATACAAAATCCCTCAGTTAAATACTCAACTCATGTTGAAAATATCGGTTGGTTAGGAAATGTGTCTGATGGAAAAATGTCAGGTACAGCAGGCAAGTCATTGCGATTGGAAGGTATAAAGATATCATTAGGTAATGCACCCTATTCCGGAGGTATCACTTACAAGACACATGTTCAAGATTATGGCTGGTTAAATAATGTATCCGACGGAGCATTATCTGGAACAACTGGTGAAGCTAAACGTTTAGAAGCGATCCAAATTAATTTGACCGGTGAAATGGCAAAGCATTACGATATTTATTACCGTGTCCATGCAGAAACCTATGGTTGGCTCGATTGGGCTAAAAACGGGGCATCTGCTGGTACACAAGGATTAACGAAACGCTTGGAAGCCATTGAGATTGTCTTAGTGGCAAAAGGTGGAGCTGCACCAGGTGCGACAAATAGACCATTAATTATTGATCCATCTGTCGTTTATTCTACTCATGTTCAAGATTATGGGTGGTTAGCGGGTGTATCTAATGGAAAAATGTCCGGAACACAAGGACAAGCAAAACGAATGGAAGCCATTAAGATTTCATTGAAAAATTCTCCTTACTTTGGAAGTATTACTTATAATACCCATGTTCAAGATTATGGCTGGTTAAGAAATGCATCAAATGGAGCCATATCTGGAACATCAGGTGAAGCTAAACGTCTAGAAGCGATTCAAATTAATTTGACTGGCGAAATGGCGCAGCATTACGATATTTATTACCGTGTCCATGCAGAAACTTATGGTTGGCTTGATTGGGCTAAAAATGGGGCATCTGCTGGTACACAAGGACTATCGAAGCGCTTGGAAGCCATTGAGGTTGTCCTAGTAGCGAAAGGTGGAGCAGCACCAGGTTCTACCAAAAATCCATTTATTATGGATCCATCTGTTGTTTATACTACCCATGTTCAAGATTACGGTTGGTTAGCGAATGTATCTGATGGAGAAATGTCAGGAACACAAGGCCAGGCAAAACGAATGGAGGCCATAAAGATTTCATTAAAGAATACTCCATATATTGGAGGTATTTCTTATAGGACCCATGTTCAAGACTATGGCTGGTTAACGAATGTAACGAATGGAGCATTATCTGGAACATCTGGTAAAAGTAAACGTTTAGAAGCGATCGAAATGCAATTGACTGGCGAAATGGCACAACATTACGATATTTATTACCGTGTCCATGCAGAAACCTATGGTTGGCTCGACTGGGCTAAAAATGGGGCATCTGCTGGTACAAAAGGGCTCTCGAAGCGCTTGGAAGCCATTGAGATTGTTCTAGTGGCAAAAGGTGGAGGAGCACCAGGTGCAACTAATAAACCGTTTATTGAGCCAGCTTTAACTTATGTAACGAATAACTATAATATGACGTTAAATAATGCACTAAATATGCAAATGAAGGTTACTCCACAGACTGATAAATATAGAGATGCTCCTGCTTATGTTAGCAGTCAATACATCAATGTATTCAATGCTGGTAAGATAAGTGGAAGCAGTGTAAACCTTAGAACCTCTCCAGATACGGTTAGTAAAATCGCTGCAAACGTTGGTAATGGGACGATTTTCAAACTACTGGATAATAATGTGACGGGTGAACAGGTTTCAGGTAGTACAAAATGGTATAAAATTGAATACAATGGGGAAATTTTGTACGTGCATAGTAGTCTTGCCACAGCTAATTTAAGAATGGGTCAGGTAACAGAGGGTCCACTTAATATTAGAGCTGATAAGAGTGCAACTAGTCATATTTACAGTTCAGTAAAAGCAGGCACTCTATTAACTATTTTGGAAGAAGATAAGAGTGGCTGGTATAGAGTAAGCTGGGGTAGTTGGCGTAACGCAAAATCCGCAGATGTGCTGCCTTATTTGGACCCAACTAAGTTTATTAACGATGAAAAGCAAAGATTCCAATTTATGAGCCTTACAAAAACTAGCGGGGTATCAAAAGAGACGTTAAATAAATACCTTGTCGGAAAAGGAATTTTAGAAGGTCAGGGGCAGGCATTCATTGATGCGGGAATTAAATATGGAATTAATGAAGTATATTTAATGGCACATACTTTGTTAGAAACAGGACATGGTACTTCTACTCTTGCAAAAGGAATAGAATATCAGGGTAAGAAGGTTTATAACATGTACGGTGTTGGAGCACTTGATCATTGTCCAGATGAATGTGGAGCTGAAACAGCTTTTGAAAAAGGTTGGTTTAGCCCTTACGATGCAATCGTGGGTGGTGCTTTCTTTATTGACAATGGTTATTTGGGTGGTAATAACTACTATGGCGTAGTCCAAAATACAATATATGAAATGCGTTGGAATCCAGAAGTAATGGCTACTCTAGGTAGTGCTGGACATCAATATGCAACAGATATTGGCTGGGCTTATAAACAAGTTTCAGCGATGTATGATGTTTATAAAATACAACCATATAACATTACTTTAGAAATACCAGTATATAAATAAGACAATATCTGTAAAGAGCTGTCCTCAAAAGTTGAGGGCAGTTTTTTTTATTTCTAAAAATTCTTAAACAAAATTCAACAAATTTTTTAGATTAATACCCAAAATAATACAAAAAACCTATATAATAGTTTAGAAGGAGGGGAAATATTGTTGTGTTAATGAAAAAGTACATAGTGTTTATTCTTTTTTGTCTTGTAATGTCATCTCTTTATTCTCCTAATCTAGCATTCTCACAGGAGTTTAATTCAGGTGACATTAATGCTGAATATGTTGAAACAATCGAAAAGACAAACATATTTAACATAGATGAAAAAATAGTAGGAGAATTCGAACCTGCTACTCAGGTAAGAATCGATACGATACAGGATGGAAAAGTTTACTTTCAGTGGGATGGAGAATTGGCCTATATTGAAGAAAACTCGACCAAAGTTGTCACTTTCGAAAATATTCAATCAGTAGGAAATCAAGATAATATTGTTAAATCAGGAGACGAAGAATTACCAAGTCCAAGTATCGAACAAAGCAAAACTTCATTGCAGAAAAGTAATATCGTTCCTGAACCTGCACCTTCACTTTTAGCAGTTGAAAGTCCTTCGATTAGTTATACCTCTCATGTACAAGACTTCGGCTGGCAAAACAAAGTTTCTGATGGAAATATGTCAGGTACAGAAGGACAAGCAAAACGATTAGAAAGTATTAAAATTTCAGTTGGTAATGTACAAGATTTGGGTGTGAAATACTCTACGCATGTAGAAGACTATGGTTGGTTAGGGTATGTTTCTAATGGAGAAAAAAGCGGAACTACAGGAGAAAGCAAACGATTAGAAGCTATAAAAATCGAACTAACTGGATCAAAGGCTAAAAATTATGATATTTATTATCGCGTTCATGCAGAAAAATATGGCTGGATGAAATGGGTGAAGAACGGTGAGATGGCAGGAACTAGTGGTGAAGCAAAGCGTTTGGAAGCTATTAAAATTATAATTGTAGAAAAGGGTTCCTTACCACCTGGTATCGATTCTAATACTCCAGAAGCACCTGTCAAATTAATCCCCTCAGTCGTATATAAGACCCATGTACAAGATAAAGGTTGGTTGGATCCTGTAACAGATGGGAAAGTAAGTGGAACACAAGGGCAGGCAAAACGTTTAGAAGCAATCACTATAAATTTGCAAAATTCACCTTATAGCGGTGATATTAAATATTCAACTCAAATACAAGATAATGTCTGGGGAAGTCCTGTTCTAAATGGTGGAGTATCTGGAACAATTGGACAAAGCAAACGAATAGAAGCTATAAAAATTGAGTTGACTGGTGAAATTGCAATTTACTATGATGTTTACTATCGCGTTCACTCTGAGACGTTTGGCTGGTTAGGCTGGGCAAAAAATGGTAAAGCTGCAGGCACCAATTTGCTATCAAAACGCTTGGAAGCCATTCAGATAGTTCTAGTTGAAAAGAATGGAGAGGCACCTAGCACATCAGTTGCGCCGTTTTTAACAAGACCATCAGTTGTTTATTCATCGCATGTTGAAACATATAGTTGGTTGGATTATGTATCAGATGGTGCGATGAGTGGGACTCAAGGTAAAGCGAAACGATTAGAAGCAATTGTCATTAATTTAAAAAATAATCCATATCGTGGAGGAATTACCTACTCAACCCATGTTCAAGACTATGGCTGGATGGAAACCGTATCCAATGGGCAAGTTTCCGGTACATTGGGACAAAGTAAACGGGTAGAAGCCATTAAAATGGAGTTAACGGGTGATTTAGCAAATGACTTTGATATTTACTACCGTGTTCACTCACAAGATTATGGCTGGCTAGGCTGGGCAAGAAATGGGATGAAAGCTGGCACTGAAGGTTTGGCAAAACGATTAGAAGCCGTAGAAATTAAGTTAGTTCCTAAGGGAAAAGGTGCACCAGTTAGTGAAAAAGAGTCATTCAAGCAACTTAGGCAGTCAATTAAAGTATTTTTAGACCCTGGTCATGGTGGATATGATCCCGGGGCAGTTTATGGCCCTTATCATGAAGCAGACTTGAATTTAGCTGTTGCGAAAAAGGTCGAATCCATATTATCGACCCGCGGCTATCAAGTATATATGTCTCGTCATAACGATACCGCTTTAGGATTGCTGGATCGTCCGCAAATGGCTAATGATTTAGCTGCAGATATTTTCGTTAGTATTCATACAAATGCAACAGCTGGTGGACCAACTTCTGTTACTGGTATTGAGTCTTATTACTATGAATTTGACCCTGATTACCCTTCAAAAATAAATCAAGATATGCATGATAATTCTGAAAGAATTGCAAGAAGTGTTACACTAACTACATTAATACAAGATAACATGGTTAGTTATACAGGGGCTGTTGATCGTGGAATAGATGGTAATACATTAGCCGTTATACGTGAATCTGCTATGCCTGCAACTTTAGTAGAAATGGGTTTCATTAATAACTCAAGCGACCGTCAAAAATTATTTACTGATTCTTATCAAAACAAATTAGCACAGGCAATTGCAGACGGAATAGTTGAGTACTTTAAAATTTATTAATTTCAGGGACTAGAAATCAATATTTCTAGTCCCTTTTTTCTTTAATGGGCTGTAAATATCCTATGGAACTTAAAATTATTAGCACAGGTGTCAGACTGACAATATATCGCGATCGTGTTTCCCAAAGAAGAAAGAAAAAGAAAAACCCGATTAACGATATCATGGCAAAAGTGAAAAAATCATTGTTTCTTCTTTCTGTTTTCCAATGGAAAAAGGAAAAAAATAGTACCCCGCCCAACAGGAGTAAATGCTGTATGCGTGCATACCCTAGCAATAAAATTCCGGACTTTCCGTCTGTAAGCGCCTGAAAGTTGCTTGGTATTATTGGATTGCGGCTTAGCTTGTTTAAAGAGAAATAGGTACCATCGGCCCAAGTACTTGTTAATTTCTTCGAGATAAAAGACACATTTCCCATTAAACCTCGACTCTTAATCCGTTTTTTCGATTCTGTCACGTGAAACTTAATGAGTTCCTCCCTCGGTTTTTCCTGGATATTATTTAGTGTATATCTAAAATCAGTATCGTTGAACATGCCGTGGCTTTGGTCATTTTGACCCATTAAAAACCAGTGGGTTATAGGGAATCTATATTTATCTACATTATTTTTATCCAAGATATTGCTATCAAATATCCAGCTATTAAATAATGTTTTTACGACAAAAAATAGTAAGATTGGCAGGATAGCAAGGGATTTTTTCCAGTTTTTCATGTGGATAAAAAGTGTAATGCTTAAAGCAATCATAAAAACAATCATTGATCCTTTTAAAAGGACACCGAAAGACATGATAACCGAAGAAAGAATTAGCAGAATGACATTATAACGAAATGAATGATTCTTTTTCGTAGCTAGTATGAGCATTGGAACAAGCAAAAAGGGCAATGAAATTGTATCCGTATAAACGATAGGTGAGTAAAAAATGTAGGGAAAAAAGAATATCCCTAAAATAAATCCATAAAGTCCAATTTCCTTGCTCCCAACCTTTGTTCCAAGCAGGTAAATCATGTACTGGCTAATCGTAATGAGAATGAGATTGATCACTTGATAAACTAGTAAATTGGGCGAGAAAATTTTACCTAAAAACGCCATCAAACAAACAGCAAAAACATTATTGGGATAGAATTCAAAATACGATACAAGCTTTCCTGTTTGAAGAAGATGTTTTGATTCATCAACCAATATACCAAAATCCCAGCTTGGATTAATATTTAAATACTTTAACACCAATATTTGTAGAACGATACTAGTAAGTAAGAGGGGAATGACGATTTTCTTAGTATTTATATTGCGAAGGGTCCGAGTGAGTAGTTTCCTTAACAGGAATAAAAATAGAATCAGCGTTATAGACAAAATAATAGTATAGGTATTAAAATACTTTGGTGCCTGGAAACTTAAAGTATCGAAGCTAGAACTATTAAGTATGTTCAGTATCATAATAATTAGGATTAAAAAAGCAAAAATTGTATATATGAACTTCTCCAGCCATAATGTCACTTTGTTTAGCACATTCGTTACTCCTTCAATAAGTTATTATTGTGGGAAGGTTTTTAATCTTGCAATATAGACCATTATAGTATTGTCAATAGTTTTTGACGATATATGTATACCCTGAAAATATAATTAAGGAAATAATATAGGATATTAATATTAAATAAAAAGTTCCTGGGGGAAATATTGAATTTGTTGCATGATTTTAATGGTATAATATTAAACGTTGATTTTCTTTGGTTTGTCATGGGATTCTCAGAATACTTTATTAGAAAGATGTGATTCAAATACTAAAGAATGGTTTTTGGAACTTATTTGGTACAGTGTTTATTATTCTTAGCGGAGCAATTTTAACATTGGTAGCACCAAAAATTCTAACTGTAGAACAATTCGGGTTATGGAGGATGTTTATTCTTTATTCCACATATGCGGGAATTCTTCATTTAGGTGTAGCAGATGGATATCTGTTAAATAATGTTTCTAAGTCAATTTCCAATGCTTTTAACAGTCTTAGGCGGAGCATGCCATTTTTAATTGTTCAGCAAATTCTTATATCAGCAATTATCTATTTCATCCTTTTACTATACATAAATGATAAGCAGCTGCTTTTTATTGCAGCTAGTGTGTTGATTTTTTCTATTACAATTAATCTGAGAACCCTCGTTGATAATTTTTTGATTATCAGTAAGGATTTTAGAAGGTCAAACATTGTAAAAATAATGGAGAAGGCGTTATTTCTTTTAGTATTATTCGCCTTTTTGACTTTCGGGAAGATTAGTTATCAGTTATTAATAGGTTTATTTATTTTTGCTTCACTTAGTGCATTGATTTTCCTCATTATATTGGTTAAACCTAAAATAGAACTATCAAAAGGAATTGTAAAGGATAATATTTCAGATATTAAAATAGGAAGTCAGCTTTTATCTAGCAATATTTTGATTATCTTGTTATTTAACATAGATAGTGTTTTTGTAAATATGTACTTGGGTATTAAGTCATTTGCAATTTTCTCATTCGCTATAACAATTATAATGCTAATTAACCAGTTTGCAGAATCGATATCACAAGTCCTTTTTCCGTATTTAGCTACTGATTTGCGAAATAAATTATTTAGTGCAAACATTATGGTTGTCAGTGGTATGTTTGGTTTATGGGTATTAATTTTACAGTTTTCTTTTTTATTTCTACCATTAATAAATATTGTTTTTCCTGAATATGCAGAGAGCGAAATGATTATCTTTATTTATTTAATTACCTCGTTATTTACATTAATTATTCGTATTTCGCAAAATAATTTATTTAAAGTACTCAATGCTCAAATTGTTTTTGTAAGAATCGAGGTTATAGTACTTTTATTATTAATCGTACTTTTATTTATTTTCAATTCCAACATGAGTACCACGGTGATTTCAATATTAATTTTAATTACACGATTTGTTTGGTTTTTAATGAACGAAATTTATCTTAAAAGTGACAAAAGGTTTTTATTAAAGATTGTCACTGGTTTTTTATTGTATGGTGGAATCTATGTAAGTATTTATTTTTATGTAGAAAATATATACTTGAGGTTCATCTTATTTACTATTATTGCATTGCCGCTCTATATTGTAGGTTTTAAAAATTTTTACAAAAAAAGAAAATTATCGCAATAAAATAGAGCTTATTAAAACTAGGAGTGAAAAAATGATTAACTTACCGAAATTAACAATCGTTGTTCCTTGTTACAATGAAGAAGCTACTTTAGAGGAAACTACTAAAGAACTTACAAGGGTTATGGACGAATTAGTCGAGGGGAATAAAGTAAATAAAGAAAGTATTATCTTTTATGTTGATGATGGGAGTTCAGATAATACATGGGGGATTATTGAAGAAAAAACTGAAAAAAATCCTTATGTTCAGGGATTAAAGTTGAGCAGGAATTTTGGTCATCAAGGAGCACTCATTGCTGGGTTAGAAACCGCAAGAAAGTTTTCAGATTGTGTGATTTCTATAGATGCTGACCTGCAAGATGATGTTGATGTTATTAAAGAGTTTGTTGGAAAGTATCAAGAAGGTTATGAAATTGTATATGGTGTAAGAGATAAAAGGGATACGGATACACCATTTAAAAGAAATACTGCTTTATGGTTTTACAGTTTAATGGAAAAATTGGGTGTCAAATTAGTGCCCAATCATGCAGATTATCGTTTGATGAGTAAAACAGCGTTAGATGAATTTGTTAAATATCAGGAAGAAAATTTATTTATTCGGGGAATTATCCCTCTTCTAGGTTTTAAAACAGCAAAAGTCTATTACAATCGAAAAGAAAGATTTGCGGGTGAATCTAAGTATCCATTAAAGAAAATGATCGCTTTCGCATTAGAAGGAATCACATCCTTTAGTGTAGCCCCAATACGAGCTGTCTCTTTCCTAGGGTTGATAATGGTTTTAATTGGATTTGGAATTGCTGTTTATACTTTATTTTCAAAGATTTTTTCCTATACAGTAAGTGGTTGGACTTCTTTAATGTTATCTATATGGATTGTCGGTGGAGTCCAGTTAATAGCTCTGGGGATTATCGGAGAATATATTGGGAAAATATTCAAAGAAGCGAAAAGAAGGCCGAGATATACAATCGAACATAATAGTTATTATGAGAAACAAAAAGTAACACCAATGGATCGTATGAAAAGTAAGTAAGTATTTTGAAGGGAAGTCTTACGATTAATGCTCAACATGCAAAGGAATAATAAACGATTTTTTGAACAACCATATCTTTTTTTTCTTATCTACTCTATTTTTATAATGTTATTTTTTACCCATTCTTCTCCTCTTTTTGCGATGCATTATTGGGTTGATTCTAATTCATTTTTTACTGTTGGAAAAGGGATGGTGAATGGGTTAGTTCCTTATCGCGATCTTTTTGAACAAAAGGGACCGTTTTTATACGGATTACATGCTATAGCTTCTTTAATTTCTGATACTAGCTTTTTGGGAGTATACCTTTTGGAAGCAATTGTGATGTTTTTAAATCTTAGTATGGCATATAAAATATCACGACTTTACTTAAATTGGCTGCCGTCCGTGGTTGTTGCTCTTTTTCTCCCAATTTTCCTGTTAAATCAAGGCTCATTTGCATTTGGTGATAGTGCAGAGGAGTTTTCAATTCCATTTTTAATGACATTTCTATATATTATTTTAAAACATTTTAAACTTCAATCTGATACACCATTTTCATGGAAGGTCTTTTTCATTAATGGTCTGCTGATTGGCTGTGTTTTCTGGATCAAATATACTCTTGTCGGAATTTGGATAGGTTTTTACCTGGCAGTTTTAATTATTTGTATCAGTAAAAAGAGCTGGAGAGAATTGTTAAACGCAGTAGTTTTTACTTTTTTTGGACTTGTGATTGCTACCCTTCCATGGTTCGTCTATTTTGGAATCAATCATGCGATAAAAGATGTTATTGATGTTTATATCAAATTTAATCTCTTTACTTATTCTTCAGAGTTAGGAACACTAGGGAAATTACTAAATTCTGCAGTCATATTTGGAAGGGCATTTAATGGTAATATTGAGGGGAAAATCCTAATGCTCATTGGGATGACGGCCTTTATATTTACAAAAAAGTATCTTGTGAATGCAAACCAGAAGTGGTTTTTCTATTGTTCTGTTGTATTTACAATTGTAGGAGTTTATTTTGGAGGCAGATCATACCCCTATTATTTCTTAATCATAACTCCTTTTTCTTTATTTGGGTTGATTGCAATTGCTGATTTTATTCAAAATAAACTTAAACCAGAGATTGAAGGGCTAAATAAAGGTCGATGGTTTTCGCTATCCATTGTTGCGCTGACGGCGTTTTACCTGTGCTTTGGAGTGAATGCCAACATCGAATATTCTAAGTTTTATATGAAGGATCCGCTGCCACAACAAACTTTTGCGAATATCATGCGGCAGGAACCTAACCCGACATTGCTAAATTACGGGGCCTTAGATGGTGGTTTTTACTTAGCGGCCGATATTACACCGAATATCCGCTATTTCCAAAGTCAAAATATTGATCATGCGCTTTATCCGGAAAATATGGACGAGCAGCATCGATATATTAAAGAAGGACTCGTTCAATTTGTTGTCGTTCGATTGTTTGGGCTGACACCTCCAGAACAAGTTGATATTCCTCACCTTGCAGATCGATATGAGTTGGTAAGCCAACAAGACCAATTGCTAGGAGGTACACAGTTCAGGTACCTGCTTTATAAGAAAGTTAAATAATAAATGTTAGGAAGGGGCCAGCACAGTTTGTGCTGGCCCTCTTTATTGGTGTCAATTATTAAACGTCCAGATTTTGTTTAAAAAATAATTGTAAAAAACATTAAAAAACGTCACGACTACTTGAGCGAAAAATTCTGATATATCAAAAATATCTACTAAACAATAAAGTAACAATAAATTAATTAGCAGTGATGAAAGGTAAACACCTATAAATTTTAAGGCTTGATTTACATTTCTCTTCTGTTTAAAAACAAAAGCAGAACTGAGAATATATCCATTTAAGAGCCCTGCACAATAGGCAATGGTGCTAGCAAGTAAGTAGTGAATACCAAGCTTTAACAAAAGGTAATATACAACCAATGAAATGGTCGTGTTTGTTACCCCAACTATACAAAATTTTAAAAACTGTCCGTACTTTTGAAGAGACACATTAATATTATTCAACATAGAATCCTTCCGTTTCTTTCTCTATTATTAATTTAATAATGTAAATTTGAAAAAAGACCTCAATTTTAATATTACCCAATAAAACTGCTTTATTTTGTCCATAGAATGAAAAACTCCTTTATTCTGAATATAAAGGAGTTTTGCTTGTTTAATTGTTATTTAAGATTGCAACAATTGTTTCTTCTGGTAATCCTAAGTGTGCACGCAATTCATTTGATAACATTTGTCTTGTATCTTCTGTTACCATGTAATACCAAACACTATTAATTATCTTTCCAGAGCCTTCAATTTCAAGTTTATCCATTGTTTCAGCTGCTGGCTTATAGGAAGACTGCATGCGAATGATTTCATTTAAGGTTAAGTTTGTTTTAATATTATTCTCAAGCGCATCTAGGATATCTGTATAATTAGTTAAGGTAGAGAGTGACTTCCCTTTATCAATAATCTTAGAGATTACCTCACGCTGGCGTTCGCCCCGGCCAATATCACCTCGAGGGTCTTCTTTTCTCATTCGAGCATAAGATAATGCTTCTATTCCATCTAAATGCTGAGGACCTTCTTCCAAGGTTACTCCATCAAGTTCAAAGGCATATTGATTATCAACATCAATTCCGCCAACTGCATCCACAATATCCTTAAAGCCCTGCATGTTTACTTCAATATAATAATCTATTGGGATATTTAAAAAGTTTTCAACGGTATCAATACTCATCTCGATACCGCCAAAAGCATAGGCGTGGTTAATTTTGTCGATTCGATCTTTCTTTGTTTTCGTCTTATCTATTAATTGTGTACGTGTATCCCTAGGAATACTTAATATTTTAGTAGTTTTTGTTTCAGGATTAACCGTAATGACTAACATTGAATCGGTCCGGCCGTTGTCACCTTCACGTTCATCGACACCAACCATTAAGATTGAAATTGGATCTTTTTCTTGGACTTCAATCTTCTCCTCCCGCTTTTCAGAAACTTCTCTTGAAATGGGATTATTCATTTTATCAACAGCACTAGCTACATCTGAATATACATTATAAAAATATAAACCACTGCCTGCTAACATGAAGAAAATAATTAAAAGAGTGACTCTGAACCAATTACCTTTCTTTTTCTTCTGTTTTCTCACCGCTCTAGTAATGTTCATATATAGTATTCTCCTTAATTAAAGGGGTTATTTTTTTGTAAAAATCAACCATTAAGCATAAAATAAATTATAACCCCGAAATTAAAGAAGTTCAACTGGAAATAAAAATCCGAAGGAAAAAAGTACAATATCTGACAGGATTCTGTTATAATTTTGTTTTGTTACGTTAACGGCCCGAAAATACCTTGACGAAGATTGTAGAATATTTCGGGAAAATGAATGAATAGTAAGGCGTTGTTAAGAATAATCACAAATAGCTGCAGGAAATTTTTTGTTCCATACATATAGACGTTAAAGTTAAAAAGTTGTTACATGTCTTAAAGAATAAAACAGGAAAGAAGGAAGCTATAATGTTAAAAAATGTTTTAATTACCGGCGGGGCAGGATTCATTGGCAGTAGTTTAGCCTTAAGATTATTAGAAAGAGGATATGAGGTAACAGTTCTCGATAATTTATCGCCGCAAATTCATGGTGAAGATGGTACCTCATCAGAACTTTTTTTGAAAATTAGAGATAAAGTCAACTTTATAAAAGGGGACGTTGTAAATAGCGATGACTGGAGAAAAGCATTAAAGGGACAAGATGTTGTGGTTCATTTAGCAGCCGAAACAGGTACTGGTCAATCTATGTATGAAATTAATAAATATATTGAAGTAAATGTTAAAGGAACTTCAAATTTATTAGATATATTAACAAATGAAGAACATCAAATAAAAAAAATTGTGGTAGCAGCTTCAAGGGCGATTTACGGAGAAGGAATGTACCATTGCACAGAGCATGGAACAGTATACCCTGTTGAAAGAATAGAAGCAGATATGAGTAAGGGTGATTTTGAAGTAAAATGCCCAATCTGTAATCGGAACGTTGAAGTAATGGCCACCACAGAAGAGACTAAAATTCATCCAACTTCTGTTTATGGAATTACCAAACAAATGCAGGAACAAATGTGTATGGTGGTCGGAAAATCTTTAAATATTCCCGTTGTAGGATATCGTTATCAAAATGTTTACGGCCCTGGGCAATCATTAAAGAATCCATATACAGGAATTCTTTCCATTTTCTCAACGATTATTAAAAACAACAATAATATTAACATTTTTGAAGATGGTTTAGAATCTAGAGACTTTGTTTTTATTGACGATATTGTAGATGCGACTATTTTGGGTATTGAAAAAGAAGAGGCAAACTTTGAAAGCTTTAATGTAGGTACTGGTGTTGCTACAACTGTAATCGAAGTCGCGAATGTCTTGAAGGAAAAATACCAGTCGGATACAGAAATTAATATTAGCGGCAATTTCCGCCTAGGTGATATTAGACATAATTATGCTGATTTGACTAAAGTACATGAAAAATTAGGTTTTGTTCCTAAAGTTAGCTTTGAAGAAGGTATTAGTAAATTTGTTGAGTGGGTTAACCAACAAGAAGTTGTTGAGGACCGTTATCAAAAATCAATAGAAGAAATGAAGAAAAAAGGGTTATATAAATAATGAAAGCTGAGCTAAAAAATAAAAAGATTTTGTTTTTATGTCCTTTATTTTTTAATTATCATAAAAAATTGATGCGGGCGATGGAATCTATGGGTGCTCAAGTCGATTATTTCGATGAGCGCCCATCCAATACGTTTCTTTCAAAAGCATTATTAAGATTAAATCGGAATTTTGTAACCGTACAAATTAACAAATATTACGAAGAAATTACATCAAAAATCAAAGATAAACAATATGATTACGTGTTTATTTGTCAGGCTGAAGCAACACCGAAATCTTTTTTGCAAGATGTGAGGCAAATGAATCCCGATGCACGATTAATGCTCATGCTATGGGATTCAGTAGCTAATAAAGTAAATACGCTTGAAAAATTAGACCTTTTTGATGAAGTCTTTTCATTTGATAAAAAGGATTGCGATCAATTTGGGTTAACCTTTCGTCCCTTGTTTTTTGATAAGGAATATGAAGAGCTTGCAAAGGATGAAACTGAGCTTGTCTACGATTTGTTTTTTGTTGGTACCGTCCATAGTGACCGGTATTTGATATTAAACGAAGTTAGAAAACAATTTGCAACTAATAACTTAAATGTTTTCTACTATCTCTATATTCCAAGTAAAATTATGTATTACCAACGAAAATTATTTACAAATGAATTAAAAGGCAGCCAGATATCAGATTTTTCTTATGAAGGGCTGCCAAGTGAACAATTAACGGCTAAATTAAAGCAATCTAAGGCAGTTGTGGATATTCAACATCCAAAACAAACAGGTTTAACCATGAGGACGATTGAAATGTTGGGTGCAAATAAAAAGATTATCACCACGAATACGGATATTCAAAATTATGATTTCTATCACCCGAATAATATTTGTGTGGTCGATCGAAATCATGTAGTGGTACCCAGCGAATTTATGACCACTCCATTTGTACCAGTGGATGAAAAAATTAAAGAGCGTTACACGATTAATTATTTTGTTTTAGATGTACTAGGGTTAACGGAAGAAAAGCAACATGGTTTTTATCTCGAGAGAAGTGGTGGGGGAAAGCAATGAAGGTTTCTGTAGCAATGGCCACTTATAATGGAGAAAAATATTTACAGCAGCAAGTGGATAGTATCCTTTCACAATTAAGCAGTGAGGATGAGTTGATTATATCTGATGATCATTCTTCAGATGGTACGCTTTCGATTATTGAGAAATATATGAAAGAAGATTCAAGGGTGAAGTTGTTCTTTAATGAAGAAAAAGGGGTAACTTCAAATTTTGAAAATGCGATCAAACGCACATCGAATGATATTATCTTTTTAAGTGACCAAGACGATATTTGGAAGCCAGAAAAGGTAAAAACTGTACTATCTTACTACGAAAAAAATCCTAAAGTTCAGATGATTATGTCTGATATAACCGTAGTTGATGATGAACTCAATCCAACAATTGATTCTTTTTATGCATTTAGAGGAAGTCGATCAGGTGTTATTAAAAACATCATAAAAAATAGTTATATTGGCTGTGCCATGTCTTTTAGGAAGGAACTAAAGGCTAAAATCCTGCCAATTCCAAGAAACGTCCCTATGCATGATATGTGGATTGGGTTGGTTGCTGATATGAATAAATCTGCATTACTGATACCTGAAAAATTAATTTATTATCGAAGACATGAGTCGACAGTAACAAGTGTTGAAAACAAATCTTCTTTGAAGGAAAAAATTCTGTGGAGATTTCAAATTTCATCCTTATTATTAAATGCATTTATTAAAAATAACTAGGAAATTACTGTAGAAAAGCGGGATCATTCTCATGAATGGTTCCTTATTTTTTACTAACCAACCTTATGGAAAAATAAGTGATACAAATTCCAATGAGTTAATGCTATAATCTTTTTTGTGTTTATATTAAATATTTTTGTCGGATTTTGGAAAATTAATTTTACATTTGGATTCATTACACAGAAGTTTTGCTCTTTAAATAATTCGCATTATATTTACACCCTAAGATAAAAATAAAGGGGATGGTAAAGCTTGATATCACGTAAAAATATTGAACAATGCATAGATGAAAGAAAAAACAATCTAGATATTATTCGATTTTTCGCCGCTACTTTAGTTATTCTCTCACATGCTTATCCACTTACCACTGGTAACAATGCATCTGAGCCCTTTGCAATTTGGACAAATGGAGGAATGACTTTTGGAGAGCTAGCGGTTGCAATCTTTTTTGTTATTAGTGGATTTCTTATTACCCAAAGCTTCGACCGTTCAAAGAATCCAATAAATTACTTTAAAGCTAGAACTTTGAGGATTTTCCCTGGACTTATATTTGTAGTGTTATTATCGGTTTTTGTCCTTGGTCCAATTATGACAGAAGTCAGTTTAATGAACTACTTTAAGGACCGAGACACCTTCGAGTATTTGCAAACAATCTCTTTATACTGGATGCAATACGACCTGCCGGGTGTTTTTGAGAAAAATATATGGCCGGCAGCGGTAAATGGTTCCTTATGGACGTTATGGTATGAGTTTTTCTTTTATATTGTCGTTGCTGTTCTTGGTGTGACAAGGCTTCTCGATAGAAGAGTTGTTTTGCTTGGGTTTATTCTTAGTACTGTTCTATATTTCTTAGGAAAAGGCGGTTTTTATACCGATTTATTCCGCTATTTTAGTGCGGGTATGGTTGTTTATCTTTTTCGCAAACAAATCTATTTAAACGGCTGGTTCGCCTTGTTATCTTTTATATTAATGATTATTTCAGCAATAGTAGGTTATTTTGAATATGCGTTTTCTATTTTTGGAACATATCTCATTTTTTATGTGGCTTTTGATTCAGCAGTAAAATTCCATAACTTTGGGAAATTTGGAGATTTTTCCTACGGCATTTATATTTATGCATTTCCAATCCAACAAGTTATGACTCACATTTTTAATAATCAGCTGACACCAATAGAAAACTTTTTATTATCTTTCCCAGTAACGCTGGTGTTTGCAATCATTTCTTGGTACTTAGTTGAGAAGAGGGCGTTAAAGTATAAAAAGGTTTCAATTAAATCACTGCTAGAAAAAAGGAAAGTGTATGTTTAATATCTGATTTACACATAGAGAATTTATATAGGAGGCCATCCTTACACGTTTAGAGGTGCCGATAGGAATAGGAGAGGTTTGATTATGAATAGGTTTGAGAAAATATTACTAACGGTTTTTTTCGTAGAGCTATTCGTTGGCGGTGGTGGAAGGCTGATTGATTTTGGTGTGTTATCGATTCGGCAAGTTCTATTCATACTGTTAATAGTAACGTTTATATTCCGGATTGTGAAAGAGAAGGCATGGTTTAATACACGTATTAACACCTTTTTTCGAATCAATCCAGTTACAATTGGGGTATATACCTTAATAGTTTGGTTTGCAGCAAGTGCAGTAATAGGACTTGTAAATGGTCATCCGCTATCGATTGTAATGATGGACTTTCTAAGGGTAGCTTTCTTCGGTTTATATTTTCCATTAGCATATTATATCTCGAATGAACGTTTTACCTTAAACCGTATTATTAGATTATTGAAGTATAGTGCGCTCGTGGTTGCCATCTTTACAATCACGGTGTCACTATTGGGGAAAACAGTTTTTGCAGCCAATTTTAAGCCGTTTTATGATTTTATGAACTGGATGATGAATGATGATCTATTTTTCCGTCCAAGCAATAGTGTTTTTTATAAGAGTCATCTTTTTGTTTTAATCGGTCTTATTCTTTCGTTTAATGATTTATTGAACAAAAACTATCGTAAACTTGAAATTGCAATTGTTATTCTGGGTTCAATTTCTGTTCTTTGGTCGGAAACTAGAGGATTTTTGCTCGCCTTTATGTTAAGTGTTCTAATGATTATTGTTTTGGATGTTAAGGTGATTGTGGATCCGATTAAAGGATTATCAAACAAGATTAAGAAAATGATTCAATCCAAACAATTTATTAGAAAATTTACGATTTCCCTTCTAGTATTGGTGGCTGTTCCGTTTTTGTTTGAATACATGACGCTTGAACGATTTGAAGTAGTAACTGTTGAGGATACATCAGAGTATCAAGAGGGTGAGGCAAATGGAACTACATCTGGTAAAACGAAAACACAAGTGAACGATGTCAGTGTAAATGCACGGATGGAATTTATTGTTGCATCCAAAGAAATACTAGCCAATCCTAAAAACCTTATTCTTGGCTTAGGTTATGGGTCTGCAGTTGCCGGAAGAGAAGATGGATTGGAAATGAGTTTTCTCGATATTTTATTGGAACAAGGTTTAATTGGTTTCGCTATTTGGTGCTACTTATTTTTAATCATTTACATTAATTATTATAAGGCGTACAAACAGGATTATAAGATTTCTGCATTGGATATTTCATTATTGTCTGCATTTATGGGATTACTGCTATTAACAAACATTAATCCTTTCATTAATAATCCAATTGGTATTTGTTTCTTTTTAATTATGCTCGTTGTATCGCAATCAAAGAAAGAATTGAGCGCAAATGAGGGGTTCAAATGAAACTAACAATGGTATTAGTCTTGTACAAGCTTAAGCCAGAGGAAAGTAAAACGTTTCAAACGTTAAAGCAAATTCTGGGGTCAAAAAATAATACCCTCAAAAATATCGAGTTAATTTTATATGATAATAGTCCGTCAAAGCAGGACTTTACCCCCCTTAGTCATGAGGGGATACATACTACTTATTACCATGATCCCCGTAATTTGGGGATTGCTGCAGCTTATAATTATGCTTGGGCAGCTGCAAAACAAAATAATAGCCAGTGGCTGCTGCTGCTCGACCATGATACAGAATTAACTTATGATTATTTTAATTCAATTTTAAACTTATCCGAAGTCCCTGAAAAAGTAGTCGCGGTTGTTCCAAAAATTAATAGTGAAAATATTATGATTTCTCCCGTTTATAGTAACTCACTCCGTCCGTTAAAACAGGAACGGCCCTCTCCTGGTGTTCAGGAGCAGCCAGTCATGGCAATAAATTCAGGTGCATTAATTGCAGTCAATTTTTTAAATGAAATAAATGGTTTTAATGAAGACTTTCCACTTGATTACTTAGATCATTGGTTATTTTTCAAGATTTATGAAAAGGGACGGAAGGTTTTTTTGATCAACGTTTCATTAGAGCATGAGTTATCGGTATTAGATTATACAAGAGTTTCATTACAACGTTATCAAAGTATTTTGGAATCGGAAGTCAATTTCTATAAAAACTTTAAAAAAGATTTATTGCCTAAATATCGAATTCAATTGGCAAAGCGCTTCCTCAAACAACTACTAACTGTAAGGGATAAGGAAGTTGCTTTAAAAACCTTTAAAAAGTTATTTTCTCTTTAGTAAGTCAAACGGATCCTTTTTTAATTTGATTTCTTTGTATAAAAGAGGTCCTTTTTCTATGTGTAAACATATTTTAATGATCTTATGGGAATATTTAAAAAAACGTCAGTATTCCCGCAATGTTTATGTTAAAATTATAACTTTTTTCTAACAATCATGTTAATAATTGTCTTTATTAGATAACCTTCTTTATAATGGGGAATGGAAAACATGTCAGTTTTTGTAGAAAAATCATATAAAGTATGAAATTGGAGGGGTTTACGTGAAAGGTATTATTCTAGCAGGCGGCAGTGGAACTAGACTTTATCCTTTAACAAAGGTAGTTTCAAAGCAATTATTACCTGTTTATGACAAACCAATGATCTATTATCCACTATCAGTTTTAATGTTAGCAGGAATAAAGGATATATTGATTATATCTACACCAGAAGATACAGCACGTTTTGAACAAATCTTAGGTGATGGTTCTGATTTAGGCATGAACTTTACATATAAAATTCAGCCAGAACCGGGTGGATTAGCACAAGCCTTCATTTTAGGCGATGAGTTTATCGGAGACGATAACGTAGCACTGGTGCTTGGAGATAATATTTTCTATGGTCATGGCTTAACAGAATTATTAAAAAGAGCTGCAGCCCGGGAAACTGGAGCAACCGTCTTTGGATATTATGTGAACGATCCAGAGCGTTTCGGTGTTGTAGAATTTGATAAAGATGGAAAAGCGATTTCGATTGAAGAGAAGCCTGATGTACCTAAGTCTAATTATGCTGTCACAGGTTTATATTTTTATGATAATCGTGTCGTTGACATTGCAAAAAGTATTGCACCGTCACCTCGTGGTGAATTGGAAATTACCGATATAAACAAAGCCTATCTTGAGATGGGTGAACTAAAAGTTGAACTTCTTGGACGCGGGTATGCTTGGTTAGATACTGGTACACATGCTTCCTTGCTTGAAGCCTCTCAATTTATTGAAACAGTAGAGAAAAGACAATCCTTAAAAATTGCTTGTCTGGAAGAAATTGCTTTCAAGATGGGCTATATTACAAAAGAGAAGTTGATAGAGTTAGCAGAGCCATTAAAGAAAAATCAATATGGTCAATACTTAATTAAAGTTGCGAACCAAGGACGATAATGAATAGGTGGGTATACACATGAAAATTATTAAAACAAAAATACCTGACTTGAAAATTTTGGAACCAAAGGTTTTTGGTGATCACCGCGGGTATTTTATGGAGAGTTATAATAAAGACTTATTTGAATCATTAGGATTACATTATGATTTTGTTCAAGATAATCAATCGTTATCTGCTGCAGTTGGAACACTCCGCGGATTACATTTTCAATTGAATCCTAAAGCACAAACAAAGGTCGTTCGCTGCGTAACAGGTGCGATCTATGACGTTGCTGTTGATATTCGCCAGGGTTCCCCTACATATGGACAATGGGTGGGTGTAATTTTAAGCGAGTACAATAAGCGTCAGCTTGTTGTTCCGAAGGGATTTGCACATGGATTTTGTACAATCGTACCGGATACCACTGTTGCTTATAAGGTGGATGAATATTATTCTCCTGAGCATGATGGCGGTATTCTTTGGAATGATCCAGAGTTAGGAATCGATTGGCCGACAGAGAATCCGATTTTATCTGATAAGGATACCAAGCACCCAACATTGAGTGCAGCAACTCATCTAAATTTTGTGTACGAGAAATAGGAGGCATTGCAATGAAGTTATTAGTTACAGGCGGAGCGGGCTTTATTGGCAGCAATTTTGTCCGTTATATGGTAAATAAATACCCTGAATATAATATCGTTAACCTAGATTTGTTAACGTATGCTGGAAATCTTGAAAATCTAAAAGATATTGAAAATGCAGCTAACTATAAATTCGTTCGTGGGGATATTGCAGACCGTGAATTTATCAATGGTCTTTTTAAAGAAGAGAAGTTCGATTATGTGTTGAACTTTGCTGCTGAATCCCATGTTGACCGTAGTATCACGGATCCAGGAATCTTTGTACAGACCAATATTCAAGGAACTTTGGCGTTACTTGATGCTGCAAAGACTTTTGGTGTGACAAAATACCTTCAAGTATCAACAGATGAAGTATATGGTACTTTAGGTGAGACAGGCTATTTCACAGAAGAAACTCCTTTAGCGGCAAACAGCCCGTATAGTGCTAGTAAAGCTGGTGCAGACCTGCTCGTTCGTGCATACCATGAGACATTTGGTCTGCCTGTGAATATTACACGCTGTTCGAATAACTACGGACCGTTCCATTTCCCTGAAAAGCTTATACCGCTAATGATCATCAATGCTCTACATGATAAGGAACTTCCAATCTATGGAGATGGATTGAACATTCGTGATTGGCTTCACGTTGAAGACCATTGCCAGGCAATTGATCTTGTCCTTCACAAAGGACGTAATGGAGAAGTGTACAATGTCGGCGGCAATAATGAACGTACAAACATCGAAATTGTAAAAACTATACTAAACCATCTTAATAAGCCAGAGTCTCTAATGAAGTTTGTTACGGACCGCCCGGGTCATGACCGCCGTTATGCGATTGATGCGACAAAGCTTCGTACCGAACTTGGCTGGTCACCAAAGTATAATTTTGAAACAGGAATCGAACAAACGATCAACTGGTATTTAAATAACCGTGAGTGGTGGGAAAATATTATTTCTGGTGAATATCAGGACTATGTGAAATCCCAATATGGCGACAGATTAGAGGTAGAATAATGAAGGTTGTTGTAACAGGTGCAGCTGGTCAATTGGGTCAGGATGTTCTTTTGGAGTTGGAGCGAAAGAATCATCAAGCGTTCGGTGCCGACCGGCTGCAATTAGATATTACCAAAGAAGAGGATGTTCTTGCTTATATAAGTGAAGTAAAGCCAGACGTGATTCTTCACTGTGCGGCTTACACGAATGTGGATGCTGCTGAGGAAAACGAAGATGCGGCTTATCAAGTTAATGCTGCTGGTACAGAATACCTAGCGAAAGCGGCTAAACAGGTTGGTGCAAAACTTCTTTATGTTAGCACTGATTATGTCTTTGATGGCACAGCATCTAAACCCTACGAGGTTGATGAACCAACAAAACCGCTAGGTGCCTATGGAAGAACAAAATTAGCGGGTGAGCAGCTTTTACAAAAGCACCTAGATGAATTTTTCATTGTTCGTACCGCATGGGTATTTGGTGTTTATGGAAATAATTTTGTTAAAACCATGATCCGTCTAGGCAAAGAACGAGGAGAAGTCGGTGTCGTTCATGATCAAGTTGGCTCACCAACCTATACCGCTGATTTAGCCCAGTTCATGGTCGAATTAATGGAGACAGACAAATATGGAATTTATCATGCAACGAACAGTGGAATTTGTTCTTGGTATGAATTTGCAGTGGAAATATTTAAGCAGGCAGATTTGAAAGTCACAGTTAATCCATTAACGAGTGATCAATTTCCACGACCTGCTGCACGTCCGAAATATTCGGTTTTAAGCAAGAAGATGATTGAAAAGCAAGGTCTAAGACCGCTTCGTGATTGGAAAGAAGCACTTGCTGCCTATTTAGCTGAATCTAGATTTTAAGATTTTGGGCTTACAGTTAAAAACCCCTTTCGCACTGAAGGGGGTTTTTCATTAGATAAAACTTACTTAGAAATTTTGAAATTAAAGGTGAAACTTTTTCAGAAGGTAATCGTCTATATAATGTGTAACATACTTCAACAAAAATTTAATAAATAGAAGTAATTTGTCGGAATTGTGAAATAGTTCATTTGAGACAAATCCGTTTTCATCGTTGATATCACTGGTTTTATTGTACTTTTGTAATATTTTTATTAAAAGTAAAGAGAAAGAAATATAGCTTATCCTAGTTTATTTCTGTAAATTACTGTGCTATAATCCTTTAGGATATGTTTGTTAGATTAATAAGGTATGACTATCAAAATATAAAAATAGAGATACGTAAATCTTGGAGGGCATATGTTATATATAACTCTAGTTATCTGTTTTATTGCATCCATATTACTCACCCCACTGGTTAAGAAACTAGCATTTAAAATTGGAGCTACAGATAAACCAAATCAAAGAAAAGTTCATTCACGTATCATGCCTCGACTCGGAGGATTGGCTATATTTCTTAGCTTTATCATTGGAACGCTTATTAGTAAGCCCTCTACATTAATGTATGGGGAATTTCACTTATCAATCGTTATTGGCGCTACAATCATCATCTTAACAGGCATGGTGGATGATGTTAAGGAAATATCGCCTAAAGTCAAACTACTTGGTCAAATTGCTGCCGCCGCTGTTGTCGTGATTTATGGCGGTCTAAAGGTAGAATTTATCAATCTTCCTTTCGGTGGTATTATTGATTTTGGTTACTTAAGTATTCCAATTACAATGATTTGGATTATCGGCATTACCAATGCCATCAATCTCATTGATGGTTTAGATGGATTAGCTGGCGGTGTTTCTACCATTGGATTGTTTGCAATTGCAGGAATGTCCATGGTAATGGGGAACCAATATGTAACAATTATGGCGCTAATTGTAGCGGCAAGCACGATAGGTTTTCTTTTCTATAACTTTCACCCTGCAAAGATATTTATGGGAGATACGGGTGCCCTATTCTTAGGCTATATTATCGCAGTATTGTCATTATTAGGTTATAAAAACGTAACATTTATCTCATTAGTTATCCCTATTATCATTCTCGGTGTGCCAATTTCTGATACATTCTTTGCGATTATTCGTCGTTTAGTAAACAAACAGCCGTTGTCAGCACCAGACAAATCACACCTTCATCACTGCTTGTTGAAAATAGGGTTTACTCACCGGCAAACAGTCTTATTGATCTATGCAATGGCTGCTCTGTTTGGTTTGGCTGCGTTTGTTTTTTCACAATCGACCGTTTGGGGTTCCATTATCGTCATATTAACGCTTTTAATTACCATAGAGTTAGTTGTTGAGAGTATAGGGCTCGTTCGAGAGGACTATAAACCGCTATTAAAGTTTCTTAAAGGGCTCAAGCCTGTGAATTTAAAAAATAGATAATGATATATTCATAGAAAGGTCTAAAACAAAGTTTTAGGCTTTTTTTTTGGTATAATTTCCTGTTTTTACTACATATAGAGTGTTTTCGAAAATGCTTTTATGGACAAGATACTATCGAGGAGGGTCACTATGCTGTTTTTCACCTTGATAGTATGTTTTATTATTTCCATTCTTATTACTCCACTCATAAAAAAGTTAGCTGTCTATATAGGAGCAACTGACAAGCCAAATCAGCGTAAGGTCCATCAAGCGACGATGCCAAGGCTTGGCGGTTTATCCATTTTTATTAGCTTTATTGCTGGTATTTTCATTTTGCAGCCAATAAATCCAGCCTCAATAGCCATTATAATAGGCAGTTTAATCATTGTAATTACTGGAATTTGTGATGATATATTCGAATTATCGGCTAAGTACAAGCTTCTTGGCCAATTAGCAGCTGCTTTGACTGTTGTTTTTTTAGGCGACCTTCAGGTTATTTTCATTAATCTCCCCTTTGGAGGACATTTAGAATTCGGATACCTCAGTATTCCGTTTACAATTCTTTGGATCGTTGGGATTACCAACGCCATCAACTTAATTGACGGTTTGGATGGTCTTGCAGCAGGTGTGTCCTCGATAGCCTTAGTTACCATTTCAGGTATGGCACTCATTCAGGGCAACTTGTTTGTTGTTGCTGTGGGCACGATCGTCTTAATGGGCACGCTAGGTTTTCTTTTTTATAACTTCCATCCAGCAACTATATTCATGGGCGACACCGGAGCTTTGTTTTTGGGGTTTATTATTTCAGTACTCTCTTTGTTAGGATTTAAAAATGTAACTTTTATTTCTTTTATTATCCCTGTAATCATCCTTGGAGTTCCAATTTCAGATACCTTTTTTGCCATCATGCGAAGGATCATAAATAATCAGCCATTGTCAGCCCCAGATAAATCTCATTTACACCATTGTTTATTGAGGCTTGGCTATTCTCATCGCCAAACAGTTTTAATGATATATGCAATGTCGGCATTTTTTGGTGTGGTGGCTGTAATTTATTCTCATGCAAGAATTGGTGTCTCTATCCTTCTAATCGGAGCACTTGTCTTATTAATGGAGCTAATCGCTGAAAAGATCGGTTTGTTGGGGAATAACTTTCATCCATTACTAAAGATTTTGCGTATGTTTGGTATTACTACGGCAAAAAATCGATCATAAAGTGACGGACTCAAAATGACACTTGCTGTGGCAGTTGAGTCAGTCACTTTTTTTTTTATAGTTCAACCTCTAAATACGCTGTTTGCCCTTTTTCAATGCCAGCCTGGCCGTTTGTTAATTCGGTTATCCATTCATGAAACAAATTTACTTTGTCTTCATCTACATAAACGTCCAATTTAACAATGTCGAGATAATGAATTTCCTTCAGGATATAATCAGAATCCCGAAGTTCCTTTTCAACTTTCCCAAGCCAAGTATAATCAACTGTCACGTGAATCACTTGAACGAGCCTTCTCTCCACAATTCCAGCTGTACCCAGCCCTTCTGAGGTCGCCTTCCCATAGGCGCGGATAAGCCCGCCAGCACCTAATTTTATCCCTCCGAAGTAACGGGTAATCACGACGACAGTATCTTTAAGCTTCTTTTTTTTCAATACCTCAAGAATAGGAACGCCTGCAGTTCCGCTAGGCTCTCCGTCATCATTTGCTTTTTGAATTTGGTCATTTTCACCTATCATGTAAGCCGAGCAATTATGGGTCGCGTCCCAATATTTTTTCTTACAAATTTGGATAAATTCCTGAGCATCACTTTCAGTTTCTACTCTTTTGATATGAGAAATAAAACGTGACTTTTGAATGACAATTTCATGTTGACCAATTTCCTGCTTAACCGTAAAATACCTTGATAGCATAGTAATCTCCTCCCATCATATCTTTCGAATAATATAAAAAAAATATTGGTGTAATATAACTTTAACATTGAAGTCATTTTCCCGTGTTATAATAAATAATGGTTAAATAGTGTTAACTGTATTTTTTTAAAATAGTAGATTTGCTACAAAACATTATACTACTTATGCACTAAGAAGTTGGGAAAATTTTTAGTTTAATGCATAGAGATAGTAAAATATTACAATTAGCGTTAAACTAGAAAAAAGGTCTCTGGAGGAAAGCATGGCGAAAATTCAGAAGATTAATGTAAAATCGATTGATGAAATCCGTGAAGAGATGATTGAAACCGTCACCAGCAGTAAAAGCGATATATTTCAAATTAGTGAGCAATGTCGAAAAGACTATGAAAATATGACGGATGAACTAAAAACGATTAAAGACATGATGATCAAACTTATAGCGGAAGAGGAAAGACTTGAAGAACAGGTACTTAGGGCGAGACTAACGTTATCAGAGCTTAGTATGAATTTTAAAGCCTATTCTGAGGCTGAGGTCAGGGAGGCATATGAAAAAGCTCACCAGCTGCAAATGGACCTGTCGATAAATTGGCAATATAAACAGCAGCTGTTAGACAAACGAGCTGATCTTGAGCGCAGACTATTGGGATTGGATGAAACGATTGACCGGGCAGACCAGCTTATTTCCCAAATATCAGTAGTCATGAATTACCTGATGAGTGATTTAAAACTGATGGGTCAAGAATTGCAGAATGCAAAAGCAAAACAGGACTTTGGCTTGAAAATTATTGAAGCTCAGGAAGAAGAGAGGAAACGGCTTTCTAGAGAGATACATGACGGTCCAGCGCAAATGCTGGCAAATGTTATCATGCGATCGGATTTAGTGGACCGTGTTTATAAGGAACAAGGACCTGAGGAAGCTTTTAAAGAGATTGGAAGCTTTAAAAAGATGGTCCGTGCCGCACTTTATGAGGTCAGGAGAATTATTTATGACCTTCGCCCGATGGCGCTTGATGATTTAGGCCTAGTGCCTACCCTCAGAAAGTATTTACAAACCATCGAAGAATATCATAACAGTTCTAGTATTGATTTTATTCATATTGGATTAGAGAGCAGGCTTCCTACGAAGTATGAAGTTGCCTTATTCCGGTTGATACAAGAATCGGTACAAAATGCCTTAAAGCATGCCAATGCATGTGAAATAAAAGTAAGGCTGGAAATGACAAAGAAGGAAATTACCGTTCTAATTAAGGACAATGGCTCTGGTTTTGATATGAATCAAAAAAAGCCAGAGTCCTTTGGAATGATTGGGATGAGAGAACGAGTAGAGCTCTTAGATGGAAGTATCACATTTGAATCTAAAAAAGGAAAAGGAACAGCAGTCTTTATCGTGGTTCCGATACCGTCTTAAAAACATAAGCGAATAAATGGAGCAGGAGGGAAAAAATTATGACGAAGATTGCGATTATCGATGATCATCAACTTTTTAGAGAAGGGGTTAAACGAATCCTAGAATTTGAAAAGGCATTCCAAGTGGTTGCTGAGGGTGATGACGGAAGTGATGCAATAAACATCGTAAACGCCTATAATCCTGATGTAGTCATCATGGATATTAATATGCCTCAAGTGAACGGAATTGAAGCAACACGTGAGCTATCGGAAAAATTTCCAGATACAAAAATTATTATCTTATCCATCCATGATGATGAGAACTATGTTACTCATGCACTCCAAACAGGAGCAAGAGGATACTTATTAAAAGAGATGGATGCGGATGCACTGATTGAGGCCGTTCGTGTTGTCGCTGATGGAGGATGTTACTTGCATCCTAAGGTAACGCATAATTTAGTAAATGAATACCGCAAACTGACAGCTGGACGCACTGGCGGAGGTGCCTTTGTTCAAACCCTGGAACTGCGTCGTCCGCTTCATCTTCTAACACGACGTGAATGTGAAGTACTGCAAATGCTGGCAGATGGTAAAAGTAACCGTGGAATTGGGGAAGCTTTATTTATTAGTGAAAAAACGGTAAAGAATCATGTGAGCAACATTTTACAAAAAATGAATGTTAATGACCGTACTCAGGCAGTGGTATCAGCGATTAAGAATGGCTGGGTCGAAGTGAGATAAGTTATTTAAGAGGCATGCTCTATTACGGAGCGTGCCTTTTCACTTGAAAGATAAGAAAGTATAAGTTTTTAAACTTAGGTTACTGTCCAGCTCCAGCGCCCTAGCGGCTAGTGTCCTTCGGTCTCCGCGAGTAAAAATCCCTTCAGGATTTTTACCTACCTACGATAAGTCAACATCGAATCGCCTCCGGCTCTTCGTGTTTCCTTTATCTCAGTTGGAGCCCTCCAGGCCATACGCCGCTGACCAGGGCGCTTGCGCTTTTCTTAGTTTCATATAAAATAGTAACAAACATGACATTAAGGATGGAATTTATGATGAAAACGGCAGTTGTTACGGATAGTACCGCTTACATACCAAAAGAAATACGCGATAAATGGAATATACATATGATCCCTTTAAATGTTATCTTCGGAAACAAGGTGTATCGTGAGGAAGTTGATATTACAGCGGGTGAGTTTTTTCAACTAGTGAAGGAGAAGGAACTGCCAACCACTTCTCAGCCTCCAATCGGGCAGTTTGTAGAGCTGTTTGAAGTATTAGCTAAGGATTATGAAGCCGTCATCAGCGTCCATCTCTCAAGCGGAATTAGCGGTACCTATGCCGGTTCTGTCACAGCCAGTACGATGGTGGAGGGTTTGAAGGTATACCCATTCGATTCGGAGATTAGCTGCATGCCCCAGGGTTTCTACGCCATTGAGGCGGCAAAAATGGCTTTAAACGGGGAAGATGCCGAAACGATCATCTTACGCCTAGAGGAATTGAAGAAAACGGCTAAAGCCTACTTCATGGCAGATGACCTATCTCATCTACAGCGTGGCGGCCGCCTTTCAGGTGCTCAAGCGTTTATTGGTAGTTTACTTCAAGTAAAGCCACTTCTCCACTTTGAGAATAAAGTGATTGTCCCATTTGAAAAAATACGCACACGAAAAAAAGCGATGAAACGGATTGCTAACCTGCTAGGGGAAGACGCTGCAAGCGGCGCAAACTTTCAGGCCGCCATCATCCATGCAAACCGCAAGGACGAAGCCCAGGAATGGAAGTCAGAGCTAGAAGCACTGTATCCCAATGTTGAATTCTTCATCAGTTACTTTGGTCCAGTCATTGGAACCCACTTGGGAGAAGGTGCGATGGGACTCGGATGGATCAGAAGATAATGTATGAGATGGCCGGGCAGAAGCCCGGCTTATGTTGGCTTTAAGGGGTAGTTAATTCTCTTGAAAAGGTTATTGAAAAATTATAAATCTTTGATAAAGGTTAGGGTAATTAATAGGGAAATATCTAATTTTTGAAAATATCCGAACCAAATTTAATTTATTTTCATTAACTAGTTTTAGGGAGATGATATTAATGGTTAAAATTATGTTAGATCCTGGACATGACATAAACACGCCTGGAAAACGTGCTTTAGATAACAGTATGAGAGAATTTGAGTTTAATAAAGGTACTGCCCTCCATGTAGCCAATTTACTTTCGGATTATCATGATGTAGAGACATTCTTTACTCACGATTTAAATGATAGTATTGATACAAGCCTAACAGCACGTGCAAACTTAGCCAACCAGTTGCGAGTGGATTGTGTGGTGAGTATCCATGCAAATGCAGGAGCGAGCCCAGCGCGCGGAATTGAAACCTATATTCACACAAATGCAACTGCCAGAAACTATAATCTGGCAAGAATGGTTCACGATCATACCATAATCGCTACAGGCATGGTCAATCGCGGGGTGAAGCGTGCCGACTTTGCTATTTTACGTGAAACCAACATGGATGCTTTGCTCATCGAATGTGGATTTATGACCAATTCAGAGGATTTAAGACTGCTCAAGTCAGATGATTACCGAATAAAATGTGCGCAGGGGATCGTCAATGGATTGGTGCAATTTTACGGATTGAATAAAAAAGCAGCACCAGTAACATCACTATCACTATCACCATCTGTCGTTTATGAAGCACATATTGAAGATATCGGCTGGCAGGGAGTAAAAAGAGATGGTGAAACCGCAGGAACAACCGGACAATCACGAAGATTAGAAGCATTAACTGTTAGACTAGAAAACACTAATGCTCGATTGCAAATGCAAGGACATATCGAGGATTTAGGCTGGACGAACGAACGTTCCAATGGGGAAGTTTTAGGAACTATCGGTGTAGCGTTAAGACTTGAAGCCATCAAAATAAAAGCTGATGGATTAAACATTATGTATCGTGTACACATTGAAAACGTCGGATGGACCGATTGGAAGGAAAACGGTGAAGAAGCTGGAACCACAGGTCAAGCAAAGCGGATCGAAGCCATTGAAATAAAGTTAGGTTAATAATAATAAAGAAGCCCTTACTCGATTTGAGTTTGCGGCCTCTTTACTGCCAATAATTTTATTTTATTAATCATCGACAATAAACAGGTTTTTTGACAACACTTGTTGAATTCTTAACAGTAATGAAGGAGTGATACTTCAAAAAAACTAAATAAGAAGGGTGCTGTTTTCGTGCGTTTCCTTGTAAAGGAGAATTATTTATTCCCTCAAAAGAGTACTGACTCACTTCCCATCTCACAAATACCAACCATTCCACAACCACCATTAAACTTTAATTTCCCCTACAACTCTAAACTACAGCTGCTTCTTACAGGCAAACAACTCCTGCTCGATGACCTTCCATTCCCATTTGAAGAAATCCATAACCACTATGAAAATGGCTATATTACCTACCGAAAGGGAATTGAGTATTATAGGAATAAGCGTTTTTGCTCCCGCTGCGGCAATAAAGAAATACAGTGGTTTGCAGAGTTTCCATGTTCAAGGTGCGGGGAAATATGCCTTTATTGCCGTAAATGCCTGATGATGGGGAGAATCAGTGCATGTACACCATTAATAGGATGGAATGGGCCTGGTCCTCGGAACCATTTACCGGAAAAAAAACTGGAGTGGAAAGGACGGTTATCGGATGGGCAGCAGGCCGCATCTAATAAAGTACTTGAGGCAGTAAAGAGCAAGACTGAACTCCTAGTTTGGGCGGTTTGCGGAGCAGGAAAAACCGAGGTTCTGTTTGCCGGAATAGAAGCGGCTCTTGCTGCCCAAGAAAGAGTTTGCATTGCAACACCGCGCACAGATGTTGTCCTCGAACTAACCCCGAGATTAAAAGCAGCATTTCCAGGAATCACCGTTGCTTCCCTGTATGGGGGGAGCGAAGATCGCCATCTCTATGCTCCGCTTACCATTGCTACCACACATCAACTGCTCCGTTTTTACCACGCTTTCGATACCGTCATTTTGGACGAGGTTGACGCCTTTCCATATACAGTAGAGGAATCGCTCCAATATGGTGCTGTTCAAGCTAGAAAGTTAGATTCATCAATGATTTACCTGACAGCGACACCGAACGAAAAATGGCAGCAGGAGTGCCGTACAGATAAAAGAGCGTTCACTACAATCCCAGCTAGATTCCACCGTCATCCTCTTCCAGTACCTCACTTTACATGGTGTGGTAATTGGCAAAGACAATTAAAAAAAGATAAACTTCCTGCCAATGTGATGCAATGGGTAAAAAAACGCCTTGATAGTGGAAAGCAAGCGTTACTTTTTTTCCCGCATATCGGTTTAATGGAAAAAGCTCTCCCAATCCTTTGCCAATTAACGCCTGACATCGAGGCAGTCCATGCAGAGGATCCCCTTCGCAAAGAAAAGGTCCAAAAAATGCGAAACAAAACGATCCCATTATTACTGACAACCACCATTTTAGAACGAGGTGTGACCTTTCCCAATATTGATGTTGCTGTTATCGGTGCTGAGGACGATATCTTTACTGAAAGTGCCCTTGTCCAAATTGCCGGTCGGGCGGGAAGAAGCAAGGATTATCCTGATGGTGTGGTTACCTTCTTTCATTATGGAAAAACTGAACCTATGCTCAAGGCACGAAAACAAATCATTGCTATGAATATGGAAGGTGTCAAAAGGGGGCTTCTTGATTGACGAATACCCACTGTTTAATATGCCATGACATAATCCAGCCTTCAATCGGATGGATCTCTATTTTTTCAAAAGAAAAAGAACTACTAATCTGCTCGATATGTGAGGGGAAGTTGGAAAAGGTTGAAGGCGAAACATGCAGAATATGCAGCCGGCCATTTCAGTTTTTAGATGAAAGGTTTAAACATGACGACTTGTGTCATGATTGCAAGCGCTGGGAGGAGGATATTGACTGGAATGGGTATCTTACCTTCAATCACTCGATATTCACTTATAACGAATTTTTAAAGGAAATTATCGCAACATATAAATTCCGCGGAGACTATGTACTTTCTAGAATTTTTGCACCCTATTTAATAAATTATGTTAATAAAATAAATCCAGACCTTCTCGTTCCCATTCCATTAAGTGAGGAGCGGTTATACGAGCGGGGATTTAATCAGGCTGAGGCTCTGATTATCGAGTCAGGTTTAATCTCCAGCAGGCTCCTTACCAGGACACATGCAGAAAAACAATCTAAAAAGTCAAGATCGGAACGGATTCATATTCCCCAGGTTTTTAAGCTGGACCAGGACATGGATGTAAAAGGAAAGTCCATCCTGTTAATCGATGATATTTATACGACTGGTTCGACCCTTAGGCATGCTGCTAAATTAATTAAAGGTTCAGGAGCGCAAAGGGTACACTCCTTTACGCTTGCCCGGTAATTAACCTAATTCTATTTATATTTCATTTTTAAGGCTTTTTGAGCATTTTCAATATCATGCCCTAGTAAGCGTCCTAAATCGTAGGAAGGATAAAGCCCGTGTTTATGCATATAATTAAAAATACGTTCATGTCCTTTAATCGCTGCGGTGATTTGCTTGGTTAGAACATTTCTCAAAGCTGGTGTTGCGGTCTCCGTAATCGCAATACTTAAATTACGGACTAACGATTTAGAAAGACCGAGAAGGTCACCGGCATAAAACCCAACATCCTCGCGATAGTCATCGTCGTCATCCCTGCCTTGGTAGCCTGGGGCGGAAGGATAAAATTTAAGCAATTCAGTCAGGTTATGTTCTAATTCGTGAATGCATTTGTTGTAAATCTCTTTTAGCTCGGCATCAGGTACCTTTTTATATGACAGTTTTAATTTCATTAAGCCAACAGATTGAAAAGCAACGAGTTCATGCAATTCTAACGTTTCATGCCAAGCGAGAGTTCTTCTTTCATGCTGTTCCATTTTTAATTCCCCCAGTCACGTTTCATCCTCAGTACCTTATTCACAAGACTTAAAAGTGGTAAATTGTCCCTGGAAATAATAGACTAAATGTGTAAACACATTTCTGAATAGCCATTTAGTTAAATGGTTCTCACTATTTACCCGTTGTTTTTGTCAAAATTTCGACAAAATTTATATTAGGATTTAGCAGGAGAATGAAGGGGTAAAATAGAAATGTATTTACATAGGAATATAAAGGAGGAGTCCACAAATGAATTATAACGTTCGTGGTGAAAACATTGAGGTAACTCCAGCAATTAGAGATTACGTTGAAAAGAAGATTTCAAAATTAGAACGATATTTCACAGAAGCACCTGAAGCAACGGTACATGTGAATTTAAGATTCAATCAAGATAAAACTTCAAAAGTGGAGGTAACCATTCCTCTGCCAAACCTAGTCCTTCGTGCAGAAGAAACAAATGTAGATATGTATGCAGGGATTGACTTGATTTCAGACAAGCTGGAGCGTCAAATCCGCAAGCACAAAACAAAGGTTAATCGTAAATTCCGTGAAAAAGGTGATATCCCGATTACGTTTGCTATATCTGAAAACTCAGAAGTCCAAGAACAAGATGAAGATGATTTAGAACTTGTTCGTACGAAACGCTTCGATCTGAAGCCAATGGACAGTGAAGAAGCGATTCTTCAAATGAACCTATTAGGACACAGCTTCTACGTCTTCAACAACTCTGAGACAAACCGTACGAACGTCGTTTATAAGCGTAAAGATGGACGCTATGGCTTGATTGAAACACATTAATACGTATGAACGCAGTCCTGAGCAATCGGGGCTGCTTTTTAAATTACGATAAATTTAGGGGGATTATCATATGACCTTTTCCATCGTAGGCTATGACCCAATCGAAAAGGAATGGGGGATTGCCGTTCAATCAAAGTTTCTTGGGGTAGGTGCAGTGGTGCCTTGGGCAAAGGCAGGTGTTGGAGCTGTTGCAACCCAATCCTATGCGAATACATCCTATGGGCCAAAAGCACTGGAATTAATGGAACAGGGAAAGACTGCCCAAGAAACACTCGATATCCTGCTTGAGGAGGATCCGGATAAAGAAATGCGCCAGGTCGGTCTGATTGATTCCAATGGTTCACCTGCAACTTTCACAGGATATGCTTGCTACACTTGGGCTGGCGGGGTGACAGGCACCCATTTTGCTGCCCAAGGGAATATTTTAGTCGATGAAAAAACAGTTGAAGCAATGGCCCAGACGTATACAGAAACCAATGGTTCGCTCGCAGACAGACTTCTCACTGCGTTAGACCGAGGGCAAGAGGCTGGAGGCGATAGCAGGGGTAAGCAGTCTGCTGCACTCTATATCGTAAAGGAAAAGGGTGGCTATGGCGGTTTCAACGACCGCTATATAGATCTAAGAGTTGATGACCATCCAGACCCCATTAAAGAATTGATTCGAATTTATCATCTTCAACAGCTCTATTTTGCACCTTCAAAGGCTGAGAGAATTGCTGCGATTGAAGGAGAAATCAAAGAGGAGCTCATTCATCATTTAACCAGATTGTCGTATCTAAGCAGTACTTCACAAAGCAAAGAGGAAGTATTTAAAGCCCTAACAGCCTATATTCATACTGAAAACTTTGAAATGAGAGAACAGAGCTCTGGTTTTATCGACCTGGAGGTTCTCGAATTTATGAAGCAATCATAATTTCCCTCCTATATTACTAGGAGGTTTTTTTTGGTAAGGCTGTTTTTCGTATGATTGTTGTTAAAATCCTAAAGCCGATTTTAACGTGGAAATATGTATTTTGAGCTTTAGAATTTAGTTTGCAGGCTCTTTTCTTATTATATTTATTGATTTTTCTGCGGGAAATTTAGCACAATCATTAAAGTTTATTCGAAAAAGCAACAAGTTTAAGAAAAGAGCCTTCGGTAAAAATACTATTGCCATAATTGGAATATTGGTATTTAAATGTAATATAGTATAATAGTTACAGAAATGAGAAAAGGAGGTAGGTACAAAGTGGGAAAAGCGTATTTAAAGGTAGCAACAGTTTATTTTACAATTGGGGTTTTGGCAGGTCTGACCATGGGAATTATTCATGATTTCCGTTTTACATCCGTCCACGCCCATGTTAATTTGTTGGGCTGGGTAACGATGGCGTTGTTTGGAATTATTTATCACTTATATCCAAATGCAGCGAATTCAAAATTGGCAAAAACGCAGTTCTGGTTTCACAATATTGGGGTACCGGTTATGTTAGGCGGGATTGCACTGCAAATAATGGGTGTTTCCGCAGCCCTTGCACCGACTATCATCGGTTCAATCGTTGTGGTGTTAGGAGTCATTTTATTTATGGTGAATGTCTTTAAACATGTTGGGAATGATTCAAACATCAAATCTGATAAAAATGTATCGCTATAATATACTGTGCATACATGATTTCAATTGTGAAATCATGTATGCATTTTTTTTGACCATCTTTAAAAGTTGAAGTATATTTCCTATCAAGCTGGCAAAAATGGTACTATTTTAATTGGAATAATAATAGATACCTAAAGATAGTAGAGGGATTAAGGGGCGAGTAATGATGAAAGAGAGTATAGGCCGGAATGAACCTTGTCCATGCGGGAGCGGAAAAAAGTATAAAAAATGCTGTGGTGCGAGGGAGGCTGTATCAATTACCCATGTGCTTGAAGGTGAGATTGACGATTTACAAAAGCGTCTCCTTCACTTTGCACTTGATCATTATGAAGAGGAAATACTCAAGGGATTTGATGAATATCATGAATACTTTGACATAGAAGAGGAAGAGCGTCAGTTTTTCGAATTTGTCTATACGATTTGGTATTCGCTGTTTTATAAATTGGAAAATGGGGAAACCATTTTAGAAAACTTCATACCCTTAGAGGCTCGAAAACTTAAACGGCCAAAATTGAAACAAATCTTGCAATCTTGGACAAATGCGAGGGCAATTGCGGGTGAAATTACCCATGTTGAAAACAATATTCTAACTGTTACTGATGGTCTTTCATCGGAAGAATTTATGGCCATGGTAACAAATTTACAACAACCATTTGAAAAGGGAACATTTTTTATTGGATTTCTCCTTCCGTTTGAACAAATGTATGTCTTTTTCCCAGCGCCATTTGATTTGCATGATTTACCGCTTCATCAAGCGATTGATTTTATTAAACAAAAAAGTGATATGGCAGGCTACGGTTCACCGCAGGAGTTTTTCACCGATTTCTTTATGGAAATCATGAAGGACCTTCCGGGGATTGGCGGGATGATAGATGTAGATGGCATGGAGTGGCAGTCACCGGTTTATCAGGAAGTGGCGGAAATTTTAAAGCAGAAGCTTGAGTCGTTAGGTGAAATACCGCCAATTGTGGATTTAGGGGTCATTCTCTGGTTCCAATACTGTGAGAAAACGCAAAAGAGGATAAAAAATCCGAATCTCTATGCAGCATCTCTGCATTATTTAATCTCAACGTTTAACCATTTGAAATCACCTCTAACTCAAAAGGAACTGTCCAAGATGTATGGGGTACCTGTGGGCTCCCTTTCGTCTACCTATAGACAAATGGATGACGAATTGGAAGAGGAGATAAGAAGTATTATTGAGATTTCAATGGAAGAGTCGACTGAGCTTGATTCTACTAGGCCGCTTAATTTAGTTCAAGGGCCAATGCCTACAGAACAAATCATGCAGGAAGTATTGGAGGAGATCCAAGGTCACAATTTTGAGACCATGGAAGAAATAAATGAATTTTTGAATAAGAAGCTTGCTGCTCCTGCCCCTAAAAAGGCACCAAAAACGAATAAAGGGCGTGCCCAGCAACTGGTTTATGACGCCATGGAAGCACGTGGACACCAGCGAAGTGATCTTGCGCGGCAGGCTCTTAAGCTAGATCCCAAGTGCGTTGATGCCTATGTTATATTAGCTGAAGCCGCAGATTCTGATGAGGAAGCAATGATATATGCAAAAAAAGGCATGGAAATTGGGGAAAAGGAACTCGGGAAAGCCTTTTTCAAAGAGAACAAAGGTCATTTCTGGGGCTTACTCGAAACAAGACCATATATGCGTGCGAAGGCATCGTATGCAAATGCCGTTCATCAATTAGGACAAACTATGGTTGCGATACGTGAATACGAGCAGCTTCTAGAATTAAACCCAAATGATAACCAAGGTATCCGATATATCCTGTTTGGCGCTTACCTTGAAGAAGGATTATTGGAAAGTGCAGAACGGTTGTTGAAGCAGTATGAGGAGTCGACTGCACATGGTTTATATAACAAGCTTTTGCTTGAATTATATAAAAATGGTTTTTCTGCAAATGCTGCTAAATTACTGAAAGAGGCTAAAAAAGTTAACCCACATGTTATTCCATTCTTATCGGGTAAAAAGAAAATCCCTATGTTCCTTCCAAGTGGATATCAATTAGGGGACGAGAGCGAGGCTATTATGTATGTAGACGATCATTTTCAATTATGGAAAAAGATCGAGGGGCTGCAGAAATGGCTGAAGAAACAGTGAAATTGAGAGGGGAACCTCTCTTTTTTTTATGGGCGAATGCGTAAGCTAAAATTTTGAGGAGCTGGAGTGCCCGGTAGCTGATTTTATATCCTGGATTACCGCTAAGCGTCATTTTCGCAGTTGAAGGGAATCAAAGCCCATCTTTGATTCCCGCTAAGCGTCATTTTCGCAGTTGAAGGGAATCAAAGCCCATCTTTGATTACCGTTAAGCCCCATTTTCGCAGTTGAAGGGAATCAAAACCCATCTTTGATTACCGCTAAGCGTCATTTTCGCAGTTGAAGGGAATCAAAACCCGTCTTTGATTACCGCCAAGCCCCATTTTCGCAGTTGAAGGGAATCAAAACCCATCTTTGATTACCTCTAAGCAGCAGAATCTCCAATTAAGGGAATCAAGTCCTCCACTAGTTATCTTAATAGCCTACAATTAGTAAAATAAAAAGGACTGACATTTTGCCAGCCCTTTACCTGCCTATTTCCCTGCCCCGTGGCAGTTCTTATATTTCTTCCCGCTGCCACAATAACATGGATCGTTGCGGCCGATGTTGATTTGGTTTACTTTTGGTTTTTTCTTAACTGCTTCTCCGTCTTCCTTCGGATTGACAGCCTGCCCTTTAGCGACTTCTTGACGCTCAAGGTTGTTGCGGATTTCTGCCTTCATGATATACATAGAAGCTTCTTCCTCGATGGATAAAACCATTGCCTCAAACATTGCGAAGCCTTCATGCTGGTATTCGCGAAGCGGGTCAATTTGTCCGTACGCGCGAAGGTGAATACCTTGGCGAAGCTGATCCATTTGGTCAATATGGTCAATCCACTTACTATCCACAGCACGAAGTGTAACCACTTTTTCAAATTCACGCATTTGTTCATCAGAAAGGATTTGTTCCTTTTCATCGTAACGTTCCTTCACCTTAGCAAAAATCGCCTCTGTCACTTCCTCTGGATCTTTACCGCGTAATTGCTCAATGGTAATGTCACCTTCATGCAGCAGGTTAGCATTTACGAAGTCAATAATGCCCTGCAGGTTCCATTCTTCCTCATCCTCATGCTTATTTGCATGTGCTTCAACGTTACGCTGAATGGTAGAAAGAATCATTTTTTCAATAATTTCACGCAGGTTTTCTGATTCTAACACTTCATCACGCTGGGTGTAGATAATTTCACGCTGCTGACGAAGAACATCGTCATATTGTAAAAGCTGCTTACGAGCATCAAAGTTGTTGCCCTCTACACGTTTTTGCGCAGATTCAACGGCTTTAGAAACCATTTTACTTTGAATTGGCTGCGTATCGTCCATTCCAAGTCGTTCCATCATCGCTTTCATGTTGTCAGAACCGAATCGACGCATCAATTCATCTTCCATCGATAAATAGAACTGGGTTACCCCAGGGTCTCCTTGACGTCCAGAACGTCCACGAAGCTGGTTATCAATTCGTCGGCTTTCATGACGCTCAGTACCGAGAACGGCAAGACCGCCTAATTCAACAACGCCTTCACCAAGTTTAATATCCGTACCACGGCCGGCCATGTTTGTAGCAATCGTGACAGAGCCTTTATGACCTGCTTCCGCAATAATTTCTGCTTCGCGCTCATGGTTTTTCGCGTTCAAAACATTGTGTTTAATTCCCTTTTTTAATAAATATCTAGAAATTAATTCGGATGTTTCAATGGCTACTGTACCAACAAGGACAGGCTGGCCCTTTTGATTACGCTCGGCAATATCCTCAACGACAGCACGGAATTTGCCATCCATAGAAGCATAAATTAAATCCGGGCGGTCATCACGTGCGATTGGTCTATTCGTTGGAATCACGATAACGTTCATATTATAAATGTTACGGAATTCTTCTTCTTCCGTTTTCGCTGTACCTGTCATACCCGCAAGCTTTTCATACATACGGAAGTAGTTTTGGAAGGTGATTGTTGCCATGGTCATGCTTTCGTTCTGAACTTCCAAGCCTTCCTTTGCCTCAATCGCCTGATGCAAACCTTCGCTATAACGGCGGCCCTTCATCAAACGGCCAGTAAACTGGTCAACAATAATGATTTCACCATCTTGGACAACATAATCCACATCAAGGTGCATACTGACATTTGCTTTTAATGCCTGGTTAATATGATGGTTTAAGGTTACATGGGAAATATCAAAAAGATTTTCGATCCCAAATGCACGCTCTGCTTTGCTGATTCCTTCATCAGTCAGCATTACGCCTTTTGTTTTTTCATCATACGTAAAATCAGTATCCCTAGTAAGTGTTCGTACAAAAGCGTTAGCCTGAATATAAAGAATAGCTGACTTTTGGGCAGAACCAGAAATAATCAATGGTGTACGTGCTTCATCAATTAAAATCGAGTCAACCTCGTCAATAACCGCATAATAAAGCGGCTTCTGTACTTTTTGCTCTTTATAAAGGACCATGTTATCACGCAAATAATCAAAGCCAAATTCATTGTTAGTTCCATATGTAATGTCACAGGCATATGCTTCTTGCTTTTCTTCCTTTGACATACTGTTTAAGTTCAAACCAACTGTTAAACCTAAGAATTGGTATAACTGACCCATTTCGTTTGCGTCACGGCTTGCCAGATATTCATTGACAGTAATAACGTGTACTCCTTTACCTGAAAGGGCATTTAAATAAACAGGCATGGTAGCGGTTAAGGTTTTACCTTCACCCGTCTTCATTTCCGAAATATTCCCCTCATGAAGAGAAATACCCCCCATTAGCTGAACATGATACGGATATAAACCAAGCACCCGCTTAGCTCCCTCACGAACAACCGCGAAGGCTTCAATTAATAGGTCATCCAGTGTTTCACCTTTTTGATAGCGAAGCTTAAACTCTTCCGTTTTTTCTCGGAGCTGATCGTCACTAAGTTTTTCAGTATCTGCTGCCAGTGCGTCAATTTGCTTTGCCAGTTTGTCCAGCCGCTTCAGCTCACGCTTATTTAGGTCGAACACTTTATTTAAAATCCCCATCATATGATGAAACGCTCCTTTATATCTGAATTTAACCTTCTAAAAATATGCTCATTTTCATCCGAAATTTTCGATAATTACCCTTTTTATCTTACCACTTCCGATTTAGAGTGACAACATTGTTACCGTTATAGCCACATTTACAAAAAAATGATCTTCGGACCTATTATTAGCTAAAAATCCAAGCATTTCAAAATTGTCTAACTTTTGTATGCAACCAAACCAGTATTTAGTCTATTTTATCTGCAACTATTTTTAGTTTTTAGTCAATTCTTTGTATAAAAATACATAAAGTTACAGGTTTACAACTTGGCTATATTGTTAACTTAACCCTTTATTTATCAGTGTTTACATGTTGTTTTTAGGAGAAAGGTCATGTGACTTACCTATGAGAAATTATTCACAAATTGTACATTGGAAAATACTTTTACAATGTTAGATACTACCATTAGAGAGGTTAACTTAGAAATTATATAGAGAGAAAAATAAGAAATGGGAAGGGTGAGTAGAGTGGCCTTTTGGGGGAAGAAAAATAAAGAAAAACCTGAAACGAGTGAAAATAAAAAGAAAACGGGCCCTATACGCAGACTTATGTCTAAAGTCAAAAACATAAATTGGAAGGATCCAGTTAATCGATGGAAATTATTATTTGCATCGATTGTTGCATTTATCGTCATTTTTGGCGGGGGATATGGTGTCATATCTTTCACAAATTCGCCATCATTCTGTGCCAGCTGTCATGAAATGGCACCAGAGTATACAACATTTACAGCAAGTTCACATAGTGAGATCTCCTGTGTACAGTGTCATATAAAACCTGGATTCGTCAACATGATGACACATAAGGTAATTTCATTAAAGGAAGTTTATCATCACGTAATGGGCATACCTGAACAGATTGTTCAAACCGAGCATGAGGCTGTGTCAGATGAAAACTGTCTGCAATGTCACTCGAAAAATCGACTTGTTTCAGCTTCCGGTGACTTAATCGTTAACCACAAAGGACATATTGAAGAAGGTGTCCCTTGTATCAGCTGTCATGCCGGAATTGCACACGCGAAAATAGCGGCCCGCGGTATCAACACTGAGGAAGTCCGCGGTCACTGGACAGAAGAAGTTGCACAGCAAATGATGGAAAAGAAATACTTGGCTCCAAATATGGGAACGTGTATTGACTGTCACGATAAAGTGAATAACGGTGAAAAGCCATGGACAGATGTCGCATATCTTGTACCACCTAATCCAGAACACCTTGAAGAAGCAGCAAAGAAAACTTCAAACGCAGTAAAACATGAGGCAGCTACCGAAGAAGAAGCGAAAGAAGCCGTTGCACAGCATGACGAAAAAACACAAAAACTAATACTAGAAGCACTTGGAAAACAGCAGAAGGACGTTAAGCTTTCAATGGCATGTGAAACTTGTCATGAACAAGTGAACATTCCGGAAGACCACAAAGTTGCGGATTGGAATAATAATCACGGAGGAACTGCTCTTAATCAACTTGATCAATGTGTGGATTGTCACCAGGATTCTAAGTGGTTTAGAGATATTCCGGAAGAAGATCTTATCTCTCTTTTAAAAATGGCTGAAGTAGAGGAAGAAGATAAAGATCATAAATATAAACCGAACATTACTATTGTCAGAGAGCAGTCAAGAATCAATAAATTCTGTAGTGCCTGTCACTCTGAACGTCCAGCAAGTCACGGTGAAAGTGATCAATACTTAACATCACATGCCAGTAAAGCTACCACGGCAGATCTAAAGGCAGAATGTTTTGTCTGCCATGATCGTGAAGAGCCAAAAGCAGATTCACAGGATGTAAAAGCACCAACAGATGTTTACTGTCAATATTGCCATAGAACTGGCTTTAAAGATGATGTGAAAAACTAAGAAAAATACTCTGGAGGGACGCTTTTATGGATGAAGAACAAAAACAGCTGTCGAACCCTCCCCGTTCTCGCTTAAGATTATATAAATTTATGACACTAACTGTGTTGTTTCTAGCCCTTTTCTTCTCCCTCGGGGTGTTCGGGCTAGAGGCAACTTCAAGCTCTAAGTTCTGCGCCTCATGTCATGAGATGCAACCTGAATACTTTACGTGGAAGGCTTCTTCGCATAGTGAAGTGGATTGTGTTAATTGTCATATCGAACCAGGGATTAAGCAGACAGCTAAGGATAAAATTGGGTTAATCACTAAGGCCGTAAATAAAAGTGATGAACAAAATGTAGCACCAATACGAATGCCTGACGAGATTCCAGATAGTACATGTGAAAGCTGTCACAATGTGTTGCAGAGAGAATTTACAGTTTCTGGAGATATCATCATCCCACATGATAAGCATAAAGAAGAAGACGTTACATGTATTCAATGTCATAGCGGAGTCGCCCACGGTGAAATTGCCGATAGAGAAATGACCTTTAAGACAGATTATGATAAATGGGATAGTGATTTAGGAGTTGCGGCAATGGCTGATTTGAAATGGACACGCCCAACAATGGATACATGTATGGATTGTCATGAATCTAGACAAGTCACAACTGAATGCAGTGCCTGTCATACTACCGGTATGATTCCAAAGAGCCATGAAGAAACAAATTTTAAAACCAAAACACACGGAAAACAGGCAAAGGAAGAATTGAAGGATTGTAATTCCTGTCATCGATATATGTCCTCTGTAGACCTTGAAGGTTATGAAGGTGCTTCAGTTCTGGACAAATATATACAGACTGACAGCGGAAAATCTCCTAAAACAGAAAGAACGTATGCAAAAGAAAACACTTATTGTCAGGATTGCCACAAAATTCGACCAGAGAGTCATGCAGATTCGTTCTTTGGTAACCACGGCTCCAAAGCAAGCAATAACGAAGAAAACTGCTATACATGCCATGAGCCAAATCGATCAAACACATCAAGCAGTAATACAGTGAATTGTTCATCCTGTCATCAGATGAAGCATTTAAATAAGTGGCGTGATAATCATCCTGTTGCAGTGGGAAATGTTAATAATCCGCAAGAAAGCTGTTATACCTGCCATGTCAAAAAGACGTGCAGTTCCTGTCACAAAAAAGAATAAGCTGGGCCCAAGTCAGCTTGGGCTTTCCGATATTTTTATAACAGTGCAATTTGAGTTTTAGCTTTTGTAGGTTTCAATCTTCAAAACGGATTGATAATATCCAACAGAAAATAATGATGAAGTATGAGGAGGATTCTTATGGAGGCCCATGAACTCCCAATAAAAGAAAATCCGGAAACAAACAAGGATACGGTGATTAAGAAAAAAAATGACCGCTTCACTAAATTACAGGGAATATCCTTAATTATTGCGACACTTCTTATCAGCTTGGTTGGCGGCTATATGATCAGCGACAAATTTATTTGGAGTAAGCAGAATCAGGATCGAATTGTACAGCAAGTAAACTATTATGAAGGTTTGGTTAGCAAAGAACCAAATAAACCAGAGCATCGTGTAAATCTTGGCTATTCCTATCATTTAAATGGTGAGAATGAAGAAGCTATTAAACAGTTACAAATGGCTATCGACTTAGATAAAAAGAATGTTTCGGCGTATTTTAATCTTGGGCTGGTCTATAACGATGAAGAACGCTATGATGATGCACTTAAGCAATCTAATAAGGC
Organism: Neobacillus sp. plas4; assembly: GCF_057221695.1. NCBI lineage: Bacteria > Bacillati > Bacillota > Bacilli > Caryophanales > Bacillaceae > Neobacillus > Neobacillus sp. plas4. Next base: position 5,068,962 of record NZ_CM170152.1, on the reverse strand, counting down.
AGTTGAGTTAGCTCCAAGAGATTATAAAGGTCATTTATTAGAGGGTATGATTTATCGTAAACTCAAAATGTATGAGAAAGCATTAGCTTCTCTTCAGGAAGCAGATAAATTAATGCCTGTTAATAATGATATTATTTTCGAGATTGGCAGAGTAGCAGAGGATCAAGGTAATGTACAAGATGCTGAGGAACTGTACAAAAAGGCATTAAGCTATGACCCTCTTTATAAGCCTGCTTCTGAAGCATTAACTAGAATAGCAGGAAAAGACAGCAAATAAAAGGAGATGACTAGAATTGAAAAAGTCAACAACGTATATATGGATGAGTGCCATGGTTGTACTTTCTATAGCCCTATTCTCAGCCATCACCTTTATGGATTTGGGGCCAACGCTAAAGCCAATTGTGGCAGCAGCGAACCCTACTGATGGGGGAGAACCAGAATTTAGACAGTCTTTTTATGGCAGCTTTGAAGCGCCTTTAGACAAGCCAATGGATGTTGCGAAAATTGGAGAATTTATTTACGTTTCGGATACCAAAAATACTCAAGTGCAGGTTTTTGACCAGTCCGGTAATAATGTAAATGCATTCGGTAAAAAAGGTACGGAAAAAGGACAATTCCAATTCCCATACGGAATTGCCGGTGATAAAGATGAACAAGTTTATGTAGCTGATTTATATAATGGGAACATTTCCATTTTTACCTCTAAAGGGGAATTTATTAAATTCTTCCCAGACAACGATAAATTGATTCAATCACCTGGTGGATTACGTATCTACGACGAAAAGCTTTATGTCACGGATATTAAATCAAACAAGTTGTTCATTTTTGATTTACAAGGTAAAAAGCTAATGGAAATCGGCGGTGCCGGTCAGGATGAAGGGAAGTTCATCGCCCCTAATGCCGTTGCAGTCGACCAAGATAACCAAATTTATGTCACAGATTCAGGAAATAATAGAGTTCAAGTTTTTGATAAAGACGGAAAATTTATTAGAATTATCAATGGATCAGAAGATGGTAAAGGTACTGCGCTCTTCGTAAATCCCCGCGGAGTAGCTGTTGATTCAAAAGGAACCGTTTATGTAGTCAGTAATTTATCACATAACATCTATGCCTTTGACCAAGATGGAAAAAAAGTAAGGGAATTAGGTGGAATGGGGACAGACAATGGCCAGCTATATCTGCCAAACGGACTATTCATTGATGAATTTGGTGCCATATATGTAACAGATACCATCAATCAAAGAATTTCAGTGTTTTACTAAAGTAATGTCCTTTAATAAAGTAATTCACACAGAAATCTAGCAATAATGTTCACGAGACCTTAAAAAACCTCCCTTTTTTATTCTACGTGATTTCTATATTTCTAGATAAAGATCCCTTCCTTTCGGTATATGGGAAATAGTGATCTCCTTAAAGGTGGTGATGCGAGGAAAAAGAGCTAACGTTTTAGAAGTCAAACATACTAGAGAGAAAAAAAGAGAGAAAGAAATTGGGAGGTTTTTAGAGATGAGCAAGGTGAAATTAGGATTTACAGCATTATTTACGCTTATTTTATTAAGCATGTTCGCCGCATTTGCTTCTGCAGAAGGAACGTTTGTTCCAACGCCTGGCAACCCAGCACCAGACATCCATGTTGGAACCATCGATAACAATGGTGAAGTAAACCAACACAGAACACATGGTAATTTCCAAAATAACACTAACTCTTGTGCAAACTGCCACAGCACGCACAATGGGGACAGTGCAACACTATTGAAGTTCGAAGAAACTGAAGCTGATCTTTGCTTGACATGTCATGATGGTACTTTAGGCTTCTATAACGTAAAAGGACAAGGTGCAGGTGCAGGTACTTTCAACACTACTCATGAAAGTTCCTCTATGCACAATGTAGGTACTGTTGCAATTGGAGCAGCTCCTGGTGCTCTTGATCAAAAAGCTAATGAAGAGCAATTACAATGTTCTAGCTGTCACAATCCACACGGATCTACTAATGACCGTTTATTAAAACAAACTGTTGCTGGTGTAACGTATTCTACAACACCAATTAAACTTGCTTTAACTGAAGACCCAGAATTTGCAGCGATCAACAGCAGCTCTACAAACTCTGGATTAAAGATTACAAAATCAGTTGGTCCTAAAGAATCTGCAGATAAAGTTAACTATGCTAACTTCTGTTCTACTTGTCATGATACTTATGACACTGGCAGCGGAAAGCAAACAGCTCTTGGTCACTACTCACATACTACAAACAGCTCTTCAGCTGGACGTAACTGTGCAAGCTGTCACTATGCTCACGGAACAGATATTACACTTCTAAAAGACGCTGCTGGTAAAACACTTGCAGATTATACTAAGCCAGTTGCAGATGGCGGTATGGGCTGGACAGATGCTGTTGCGAAGGAATACATGAAAGATGTAAGTGCTGGTGGTTCAAACAATAAAAAGTACACTAACATGTCTGTTTGTTGGACTTGTCATACATCAAGTCACCCGCTTGACACTCCAATGCCTGCACAAGTAGGAGATCCAAACGCTGGTACTGGTGAATTATGGAACTACGTATGGAGCACAAGATACAACAAGATGATTCCTACATTCAATGAAAAAGCTAATATTCGATAAAAAAAAAGCCAACAAATAGCCCCACTATTTGTTAGCTCAATAAAAGTTCAAATGGAACAGGGTAGTAAATTGATCTTTACTACCTTGTTTTCTATCAATATTATTACAATTTGTAAAAAATTAAAACTGATAAGTTTTATGTAAAAAAGAGAGAGAAAGAGAGAGAGAGAGAAATTTGGGAGGTTTTTAAGAATGAGCAAGATTAAATTAGGCTTAACTGCTTTATTTACGTTGTTGTTGTTTAGCATGTTTGCTGCAATGGCTTCTGCTGAAGAACCGTTTGTTCCTTCACCAAACAACCCAGCCCCTGGGATTAACGTTGGTACTATTGATAACAATGGAAATGTAGCATCTCACAGAACGCACGGAAATTTTCAAAACAACACAAACTCTTGTGGGAACTGTCACAGCACCCACAATGGGGATAGCGCAACACTATTAAAATTTGAAGAAACTGAATCAGACTTGTGTTTAACTTGCCACGATGGCACATTAGGCTTCTATAACGTAGAAAAGAATTCTGGCGCTGGTGTATTCAATAGCAGCCATGATAGTTCTTCTATGCACAATGTAGGTACGGTTGCAGTGGCTTCTGCACCCGGTGCACTAAATCCAACTGATGAAGAACTACAATGTTCCAGCTGTCACAATCCACACGGATCGGTAAACGATCGTTTATTAAAAACAACTGTTAACGGTAAAACTTATTCTACAAAAGCAATTGATCTTGAACTAGTTGAAGATCCTGCTTTTGCAGAATTCAATGCTAGTACTGGCCCAACTGGTTTAAAAATCTATCAATCTAAAGGTCCTGTATTTGTAAACCAAGATTTACCTGATGTTCCACAACGTGTTTATTCAAACTTCTGTTCTACGTGTCACGAAGATTACTTAAAGTCAAGCGGTTCGGAACGTGTTGATGGCCACTATTCTCATACAACTAACAGCTATAAAGCTGGACGAAACTGTGCAAGCTGTCACTACGCACACGGTACTGACATTACATTATTAAAAGATACAGCTGGTAAAACAGTTGCTGACTATGTAAAGTCTGGCTGGACTCAAGAAAAAGCTGCAGAATATATGAAAGATGTCAGCGCTGGAGGCTCTGCTATCAAAAAATATACGAACATGACCGTATGTTGGGCATGTCACCAAACTACCTATAAACTTGACACACCTCCTGTAGCAGGCGGAAACTACTCAGGTAAACCAACAAGATAAAAAGGCTAACAAATAGCTCTGCTATTATTAACCTCAAATTTGGTTTTACAAATTAGTTAGTAAACAAGGTAGTAATAGAAATTATTACTGCCTTGTTTTATTAGTACAGCCTGTTGCCAAATTGTCAAAAAGAATACCTTAACGATGATAATTAATGTTAAATCAGTTGATATAATAAAAGAAAAAAGCGCTAAATGGCTTTTATTATGTACAGAAAAAGGTGGATATTATGAAGAGGACGAACTATAGACAAAGGTTATTTTCATATATTGTCATAACGAGCGTTTTCCTTAGTTCTTTCCTTTCTTATTCTCCTGCTGACATCGTTTTTTCTGCTCAAGGTGATCCTTATTTAGAGGTGAAAACTCCGAGTGAAGCAGCGGTGTTTGATGTTACAACGGTTGAATTTACAGGCAGTTTGTCAGATGATCGTACACCACCTGATCAGCTTTCACTAAAAATTTTTGAGAAACTTGATTCCGGGAGTGAGCCTATTGAAATTACGAATGATGGGCAGTTGAAGATTTCTGTTGAGGGCCAAAACGGTAATTGGGCATTTACAAAGGAATTTACCGAAGGAAATCATTTACTTTCTTTTGTCCTTATGGATATGGACGGAAAGTCAGTCGAAAAAAGCATGAATTTTACGGTTAAAGAGCCAGTTGTCGAAGTGAAGGAAACACTAACGGAAGAAACTATCATAGAGCCGGTGATTCTGACAACAGAAACTGTACAGACTGCGGTTGAAGATAACGTTCCAAGGCCATATATAGTAGATATGAAAATTATCCCGCCAGGTGTTACAAATGCAAGTGAGTACTTACCTGCTGAGGATATGACCCAAGTCCCTTTGGATTCAACAATCATGGTGGTTATCAGAGAAACTGGGGCATTACATTACACTCAACCTTTGTTTGTTTCATCAAGTAAAGGAGAAATCAAAAGTATAGAAGAATTAGACGGGAAAATCCCACAACGTAATGAAGATGGGGATTATGTTATTATGTTTACCCCTGCTGCACCGTTAGATTCAAGCACAACTTATTATGTTTATGTAAATCCTGCTATAACCAATGAATTTGGTCAAAGGATCTTTCCTAGATTCTTTAAATTTACTACTACCAATGTATATCATATAGGAGATATTCACGGAAACTACACGAATAATACCAATGCATGTGCATATTGTCATAGCACACATACCGGAAAAACTGCCACACTTGAAGGTGGAGAGTTTGGAGCTTCCGAAGATAATTTCTGTATGGTGTGTCATGATGGAACGAATGGATCACCAATGCCTGATAAATATAATAGTACAAACAAACATAATCAACACACAGACGCAGTATCCAAGAAATCTGAATCATGCACAAGCTGCCATAATCCACATGCTTCTTGGACAGCAGAAAATCCAGCTAGACTTCAAAGTGATCAAAAACCGGGGGCAAGTCACTTCCAAACCTTTACATATAAAAAGGCGGGAACAGCCACTGGTACTATCGAAGATTTTACCCTTTGCTTTAGCTGCCACGATGGCAGTAAAGCACCAAATATTAAACAATACTATGAGAGTGGAACTTTATTAGCAGAATCTGGTCATAACATTACTGCTGTCGATGGCAGTTCCCTTAATGGACAACTAGCCTGCGCAGATTGTCATGAAACACATGGTTCAAATAATATGATGTTACTGCGAGAAGAACTTGGTAATGTAAAAGTTGCAGATGCTGATAAATTTAAGACAACCGGCACTGCATGGGATGCTGCCTATGAGCGTCAATTCTGTTTGAAATGTCATAATAATACAACCGAGGTTTATGGAAAGACTGGTAAATTAAAAGATAAGAATACTTCTGGTGAACCAATCTTAGGTCATCAATCAGCAGATTTACAAAGCTGCTCTGCCTGCCATGGCGGTGCTAAAAGATCCTATATGGATGCAGCACATGCACCTAAAAAAGCCATTTACCTACCTGAACCAGCAAATCCTTAAAAACGAGAGCCCTCCTCTCGTTTTTTTGTTTGTGGATAAGTTAGCTAATCTACCTAAAGTAGTTAATAAATTGTAGATAAGTCCTGTGGATTTGTAGATATGTGGATAAATTATTTAAATTTTTGTAAAAGTCATGCAATTGGCTCTACTTATCCACAAACATTTTTGGGATTTACTAAACCTTCTGTTGATAAGTAGTAATCATGCACAGGTGGGTTCTCGTTGAATACTTCTTGTATTTATTTTTGTAATTCCCCCCATACTCAGTCTATAATGGAAAAGGAACATACGAACGATCATGTCATATGCTACAAACAGACGTAATTTTTATAGAGGTGAAGAAAATGGAATTAGCGGAAATTCGAAATGAGCTTGAGAAAACAGCTAAACGTTTAGCGGACTTTAGGGGGTCTCTTTGACCTTGAAAATAAAGAAGCAAGAATAGCGGAACTTGATGATCAAATGCTTCATCCTGATTTCTGGAATGACCAAGAGAAAGCCCAGACTGTTATAAGTGAAGCAAACGCACTAAAAGATCAGGTAAATGAGTTTACGAATTTATTTGAAACATTTGAGAATCTTGAAGTCAGCTACGAGCTTGTAAAAGAAGAAAGTGACGAGGAATTACAGGCAGAGCTTGAGGAAGAGTTGGTTAAACTAACCTCAAGATTAAACGACTTTGAACTTCAGCTACTGTTGAGCGAAGAATACGATAAACACAATGCAATCCTCGAGTTACATCCAGGTGCGGGCGGAACCGAGTCACAGGACTGGGGCTCCTTACTTCTTCGGATGTATACACGCTGGGCTGAAAAGAAGGGCTTTAAGGTTGAAACGCTTGATTATCTTCCTGGTGATGAAGCTGGGATTAAAAGTGTAACCTTGGCTATTAGAGGGCATAACGCCTACGGTTATTTAAAAGCAGAAAAAGGTGTACATCGTTTGGTAAGGATATCACCGTTTGATGCCTCAGGACGCCGTCATACATCGTTTGTATCTTGTGAGGTAATGCCTGAATTTAATGATGAAATTCAAATCGATATTCGTACAGAGGATCTCAAAATTGATACGTATCGTGCCAGCGGTGCCGGCGGACAGCATATCAATACAACGGATTCTGCAGTAAGGATTACCCACACACCAACAGGGGTAGTGGTGACTTGTCAATCCGAGCGTTCACAAATTAAGAACCGTGATGCAGCAATGAAAATGCTGAAGGCTAAGCTTTATCAGCGAGAAATCGAACAACAAGAGAAAGAACTATTGGAAATTCGCGGTGAACAAAAGGAAATTGGCTGGGGAAGTCAAATCCGTTCCTATGTTTTCCACCCATATTCAATGGTAAAAGACCATCGAACTGGTGCCGAAAGCGGGAATGTTCAAGCTGTTATGGATGGAGAAATTGATCAGTTTATCGACGCTTACCTGCGTTCGAGAATTTCATAATATAAGTAAAGCCTTTGCCAATGAGTCGGCAAAGGCTTTACTATTGGGATTTCACTTACACCTTATCATTTCCATAATCAACCCATTTTTGAACATAGACAATTAATAATCCCTCATAAAAACGATATGAATGACAAATACTAAATAAAATTTATCCCTTTAATGCGTTATCTCAATGCCATTTACAGCTAAATGTTGCCATGCTATACTCACATCGGTTGAAATCAGAAATGATAGCATAATGGTAATATAGAGGGGAATCGTACGATGAATCGCAGAAAAAACAAAAAAACTATACCTAAATTTAATCCTATAGTAGAATACATAAACATTTTAATTGGTTCGGCTATAATCGCGCTCGCTTTTAATGTATTTCTGCTGCCTAATCAAATCGCTTCAGGCGGCGTTAGTGGAATCAGTACAATTTTATTAAGTGTTTTCGGGTGGGAGCCTGCCTATGTCCAATGGGCTTTCAATATCCCATTATTTATTGCCGGAGTTGTTTTATTAGGAAAACAATTTGGCATAAAAACTCTAGTGGGTACTGTTTTTCTGCCATTTATCGTTTTTTTAACAAAGAATATTGAGCCATGGACGAATGATGCTTTGCTCGGAGCATTGTTTGGTGGAATTGGCGTGGGGCTGGGCTTAGGAATTGTCTTTAGAGGAAATGCCTCTACTGGCGGAACAGACTTGGCAGCGCAAATTATTACGAAGTACACAGGGTTAACCCTAGGAACGAGTGTTGTCCTCATTGACGGGCTAATTGTTCTAACTGCAGCGTTAGTTTTTGATATAGAACGCGGTTTATATGCATTAATTGCTTTATATGTGACAAGTAAAACGATAGATTTAGTCCAAGTTGGTTTTGGCAGGTCGAAAACGGCGATGATTATTACAAATAAACAAGAAGAAGTGCGTGAAGGAATTCTGAATAAAATCGACCGGGGTGTCACAAAACTTTCAGCGTATGGAGGTTTTACCGATAACGAGAGGCCTGTCCTGATGTGTGTGGTTGATCAGCGCGAGTTCACAAAATTGAAACAATTGGTTAAAACCCTTGATCCATCTGCATTTATCGTCGTTATGGACGCCTCAGAAGTATTGGGAGAAGGTTTCAAAAGGGCTTAATAGGGGCTATAATAAGTTTCGTATGGAAAATTCTTCTGAAGGGGGAGTAGTTATGAAGAAAAAGCTACTAAAAATGTTATTTGGAACAGCTCTGGTTATAAGTCTTGCAGCTTGCGGCGGCGGGGATGACGAGGGTGGAGGCGACACAGCTTCTGCTGGGGATGCTGAAAAAATTTACTCGCAAAAATGCTCAAGCTGTCATGGCGGTGACCTAAAGGGTGGTATGGGACCTGACCTAACAGCAGTGGGAGCCAGCAAATCTAAGGATGAGATTGCTGCAATCATTAAGGATGGTACGAATGGCGGAATGCCAGGAGGACTTATCGAAGGTGATGACCTTGACAAGGTTGCGGATTGGCTCGCAGCTAAAAAGTAATATAGTTGTAAACGTTCTGTATTTGTGCAGAACGTTTTTTATTTTAATGATTCTTATATTACTTTATTAAGATACTGTTAACTTTTGTCGAAAAATATAGGATATATATAACAACTTATACAGGTATTGAAAAGAAACTGTAATAATTTTACCGGTTTTTTTACGTGTATAGAATGTTATAATGAATTTATGCGAAATCCTGCATATTTTGTCTAGGATTTTGTTTTTGTGCAAGAAAATAAGAGGTTATTGTCGAATCTTTTTGTTTCGAAACTAACTTATAAAGGTGATTCTATATGATAGAAATGCAAGATGTATTTAAAAAGTACCCAAATGGGGTTACTGCGATAAATGGGATAGATGTTCGGATTAACCAGGGGGAGTTTGTTTATGTGGTTGGTCCAAGTGGTGCTGGGAAATCTACCTTTATTAAAATGATGTATCGTGAGGAAGTACCAACATCAGGAACGATAACGATGAATGGCGTTAACTTGGCTAAGATAAAGAATAAGAAGGTACCGATTTTCCGCCGGAATCTTGGAGTGGTTTTTCAAGACTTTAAATTATTGCCAATGAAGACCGTTTATGAAAATGTTGCCTTTGCTTTAGAGGTTATTGAAGCGCAGCCGAAGTTTATCAAGAAGAGAGTGATGGAAGTCCTTGATCTTGTAAACCTTAAACATAAAGCCAGAATGCTTCCAACAGAGTTGTCTGGAGGGGAGCAGCAGCGTGTTTCCATCGCACGTTCGATTGTTAACTCTCCAAAGGTAGTAATTGCAGACGAGCCTACAGGTAACCTTGATCCCGAGACTTCATGGGAAATCATGAATATCTTTGAGGAAATTAATAATAGAGGAACTACGATTGTTATGGCGACACATAACAGAGAAATCGTGAACACGATTAAACATCGTGTTATTGCAATTGAATCCGGAAAAATTGCACGTGATGAACAAAGAGGTGATTACGGTTATGAAAATTAGAACTCTTGGCCGTCATGCGCAGGAAAGCTTTAAGAGTATTGGCAGAAATGGCTGGATGACGTTCGCCTCTGTCAGTGCGGTTACGGTAACACTCATTTTAGTAGGCGTCTTTTTCGTTATTATGATGAATCTAAATAAGGTTGCTCAAACCATAGAAGAGGACGTTCAAATTCGCGTTCACATCGATGTTGCTGCGAATGAACAGGACCAGCAAAATTTAAAAGGTGAGATTGAAAAGATATCAGAAGTGCAAAATGTGAAATTTTCATCCAAGGAGCAAGAGCTTCAAGAATTAATTAAGAGTATGGGTGAAGAAGGACAAGCATTTAAACTATTTGAACAAGACAACCCACTTAACGATGTGTTCATTGTAAAAACGAAAAACCCTAAAGATACCATGAAAGCAGCAGATAAAATTGAAAAGTTAGAGTATGTTACCAAAGCTGTTTACGGTAAGGGAACCGTCGAAAAACTATTTAACTTTATTGAAGCGAGCCGTAATGTCGGTATTGTATTAATTGCTGGTTTATTTTTCACGGCTATCTTCTTAATCTCCAATACGATTAAGATTACAATTATTGCAAGACGAAGAGAAATTAAGATTATGAGGCTTGTAGGAGCAACGAATAGCTTTATTAGGTGGCCATTTTTCTTAGAAGGGTTATGGCTTGGTATACTAGGCGCTATCCTGCCAATTATCTTAATTTCGATTGCTTACTATAATGCGTATGAATATCTTGCACCGAAGTTAGTAGGGAACTTTATTCAAATTCTTCCATATAATCCATTTATTTATCAAGTATCGGGAGTTCTTCTTTTAATGGGTGGATTAATTGGGATTTGGGGAAGTTTGATGTCAGTAAGGAAATTCTTGAAAGTTTAATTCTTTTGAGGAAGGACAGTAAGAATATGTCCTTCCTGATTAATGTTTGCCGTATGATTACGATATAACCGTACATAAATAAAGGCAGGAGGGAGAAAACACCTTTGAAAAAAACAATAGTAACTCTTGCGGTTGCAGGAGCGGTCGGATTAAGTGGTATTTTTGGGGGAGTTGTCGAGGCTGCGTCCATTTCTAGCTTAAAGGATCAGCAAAATCAAATTGAAAAGGAAAAATCTGAATTATCATCTACTATAAACGATGCTGACCAACAGATTAATGGTTTAATTGAACAGCAGTCTGAAGTGAAAAAAGAAATGACACGTATTGATTTTGCAATTGGTGACACTCATAAGAAAATTAGTGAAAAAACAGCTGAATTGGAGGAAACCAAGGCAGAAATTACTAGACTTCAAGAAGAAATTAGAGTTACAAAAGAACGAATAGAAAAGCGAAATGAACTCTTGAAGGAGCGCGCCCGCAATTATCAAGAAACAGGCGGAATGGTCAGTTACCTTGATGTGTTAATGGGTTCACATAACTTTAGCGACTTTATTGACCGTGCCAGTGCGGTAGCGACGATTATGAAAGCAGACCAGGATATTTTAAAGCAGCATGAAGCTGATAAAAAGAGTTTAGAGGAAAATCAGGCCAAGCTAGAAGAAGAGCTTGCGAGTGTTCAAACTATTCTAGCTGATTTAGAAAAAATGAATCAACAATTGAATGCGCAAAGAGCTGAGAAGGATCGGTTATTGGCTTCTCTAGAACAGCAAGAAGATGAGATACATGAGCACAAAATGGAACTACAGGAAGAGGCACAACTACTTGCTGCCCAATCAGCAGCCATCCAAAAAGCAATTGCGCTTGAACAAAAGCGCCAAGAGGAGGCAGCAGCAGCTTCAGCGGCAGCCGCAGCTGCAGCTGCTTCAGCAGCAACAGCAGCAGCAAACAATAACTCTGGGTCAGGAAATGGTGGAGGGAATAGTACCCCGTCACAAACAACTGCACCTGTCTCTAGTGGGGCCTTCACCCTTCCAGCTAATGGAACATTTACATCAGGATTTGCTCCACGTTGGGGTTCGTTCCACTATGGAATTGATATAGCAAATAGAGCATCGGGTGTGCCAATATGGGCTGCTGCAGATGGTGTAGTCATTCAATCCTATTATTCTAGCAGTTATGGGAATGTTGTTTTTATTGCTCATTCAGTTAATGGACAAACATATACTACTGTTTCTGCTCATATGGAGGCGCGATTTGTCAGCTCTGGAGCAGTTGTTAAAAAGGGTCAGCAAATTGGAATTATGGGTAACACAGGAGACTCTACTGGAAAACATTTACATTTTGAGCTTCATAGAGGGGAATGGAATGGCAGCAAAAGTAATGCGATCAATCCAGTTGGAATTGTACCAATGCCATAATTATAAAAAAGGGAGAAGCCATGCTTCTTCCTTTTTTTAATGAAGAAAAATCCATACAAGGCACCTATCTACTTTTCTAGCATAACTCGTCCCTTCCTAACATAATAGTTAATAAACGGGCAGGGGATTAGGATATGAACATTCAATAGAAGCTGCACATGAGGGGGAGCAGGATGAAAAGTAAATGGATTGCCCTGATGGTGGTGGGTTCGCTTCTTACTGGAGCGGGGGGCACTTATGCAGGAATGCAATGGTTTGAACAAACAGAGGGGAACACAGCCCTTGAACAAACTTTTACCGAAGAAGAACAAATCGTTACGGGTCAGAGTGATACAGAAGAACTTTTAAAAGTGAATCAGGCATATGAATTAATCCAAAGCAAATATGTTGAAAAGGTAGATAATGAGAAGTTAGTTGAGGGAGCAATTCAAGGAATGTTAACTGCATTAGAGGATCCCTATTCAGTTTATATGAATAAGGAAACAGCAAAGCAGTTTAGTCAAGCTTTAGAATCATCATTTGAAGGGATTGGAGCTGAGGTGGGGATGGTTGATGGAAAGATCGTCATTATTTCTCCATTTAAAAATTCTCCAGCTGAAAAAGCAGGCATAAAGCCAAATGATGAGATTTTGAAGGTAGATGGGAAAAGTGTCGAGGGACTAGACCTTAATAAAGCTACTTTAAAAATACGTGGTAAAAAGGGAACTATTGTCTCTTTGGAAATATCTCGGAAGGGCTTAAAGGAACCTCTCACCATTAAAGTTACACGGGATGAAATTCCACTCGAGACCATACATGCTTCTGTAAAAAAGAAAGATGGGAAAAAGATCGGATATATTGAGATAACGTCCTTTTCTCAAGAGACAGCCTCAGATTTTAAGGAGGAGTTACGTTCGTTAGAGAAACAGGATATTGAGGGATTAATCATTGATGTCCGTGGAAACCCAGGTGGATTGCTGGTAAGTGTAGAAGATATCTTAAAGGAATTTGTTACAAAGGATAAGCCCTTTATTCAAATAGAGCAGCGAAATGGGGAAAAGGAACGGCACTTCTCTAATTTAGCAGAGAAAAAAGAATACCCTGTTGCTGTCTTAATCAATAAAGGCAGTGCATCGGCTTCAGAGATTTTAGCAGGAGCACTGAAAGAAGCCTCAGGTTATCAGTTGGTTGGAGAGCCGACGTTTGGGAAGGGGACCGTACAGCAGGCTGTTCCAATGGGAGACGGCAGCAACATTAAGTTAACTCTTTTCAAATGGCTTACACCAGATGGAAATTGGATTCATAAGGAAGGGATTAAGCCTGACATAGAAATCAAGCAGCCAGCTATTTTTAATACCCATCCACTCCAAATCGAGGAACCACTTAAAGAAGATATGAACAATGAGCAGGTAAAAAATGCGCAAGAAATATTAGCTGGTTTAGGATTTGCTCCGGGGAGAACGGATGGTTATTTTAGCGCTGAAACAAGTACTGCGGTCAAAGCCTTTCAACAAAATAACAACTTGCAGCCAACTGGAAAAATTGATGCCAAAACAGCTGCCAAGCTTGAAGAAGAAACCATAAAAGAAATGAAAAAGGAGAAAAATGATCTCCAGCTGCAAACTGCATTACGGCTAATTGCAAAATAATCAGGGAAACAGAGGCTTATGCCTCTGTTTTTGTATGTGACAAAATTATATAATTCCTTGGGGATGAAAGAGAATTTCCGTGGAAATATTGACGAAAAATCGTTGAATTTGGAAAATGACCGTAGTTGGCTGGAGAGAATTCGACAATTAATTTATTTTTCAAGAAACTAGCAATAGGTTTTATTCTTCCAATTTGGTAAAATAATCTTTAGGGCTAGACTAATAGATTTTATAATAAGGGTGGTGACTGAATTGGTGCAAATATGGCTTATTGAGTTGTTAAAAGGTACAGGAAAACTTTTTCTGCATCCTGTTTTTTACTATCTTATTTTCCTTTCCGGAATTCTGGGAGTGTCAAGAGTTAAACGGGAACGGAAAAATTTCCATAACAGGACGTTTGATGCTTACTATGAACTTCGACAATTGTTTCCATTAGGATTAATTCTAGGACTAGTGCTATCTGTAGCTGCTGTTTTGGCGGGTTTAACTGTTCCGTTTGCTGCCATCCTTCTCACCGCAGGCTTTACGTTTTTATGGAGTTTAACAACGAATATCCGGTTAATGTCGCCAGTCTATACAGTCGGTGCTGCCTTTTTCGGGATCATCATAATCGCAGAGTATAACTGGAGCATTCCAGTCTTTGAAGGGTTATTCAAGGATATAGATGAAAAAATCTATCCTTCTGTTGTCATCCTGTTGGCACTCTTATTACTTGCAGAAGGAATTCTTATTTTAAAAAATGGAACGAAAGGAACGTCTCCAAAACTGGTGAAAAGCAGGCGCGGTCAGAGCGTTGGTGCTCATGAAGTAAAACGCTTCTGGTTATTGCCAATGTTCCTGCTAATTCCTGGGAAGGTATTGACAATGCCATTCGAGTGGTGGCCGGTCTTTCATATCGGTATGGAATCCTACTCTTTAATCCTAGTTCCGTTTGCTGTCGGATTTAGCCAGCAGATTCAAGGCATGCTGCCAAGGCAGGCGATTCAGCTGCATGGACGAAGAGTAATCACACTCGGAATCTTAGTGCTCATTTTAGCTGTTATTGGTTATTGGTATCCGCTTGTATCAATTATAGTTGCTGCTGTGGCAATTATCGGCCGTGAAATGATCTCCTTAACACTGCGGTTGAAGGATGATAATTTACCGTTTTATTTTTCAAAGAAAAACAACGGTTTAATGATTATTGGGATTATACCTGAATCACCAGCACACAAAATGGGGCTGCAAGTTGGGGAATTAATTTCAAAAATCAATGGTGTGAAAATTACTGACGAACAAGTTTTTTACGAAGCTCTGCAAAAAAATCGAGCTCATTGTAAGCTCGAGGTTTTGGATATCAATGGTGAAGTTCGATTCGTACAACGGGCATTGTATGAAGGTGACCATTATGAATTAGGTATCCTTTTTGTCCAGGATCAGAGAAAGTTTGTTGAAGAAATTAGCTAAGATAAAGTTGTGGGGAGGGGAGTCAGCTTGCTCTCTCCTTTTTGTCTTTACCGGTATATTTGTAACCACGAGTGCGAAACCTAACAGGGGAATTTATTATCCAAGAAAGGTGGTTTAGCCATATGATTAGTTTTTTAGACTTTAACTCTCCTGTGAATGTAAATTTTGATGGAATTTCCGCTGTTGTTTTTTATTTTACCATTTATTCGTTAATTGGCTGGCTATTGGAGAATACCTATAGCCTCGTCACAAAACGGAAATTTTTTAAACCGAATTTTTTTCTTGGACCTTTTAAGCCGATGTATGGTTTTGCCCCTGTTCTCTTGGTTTATTTAATCGGTCCGGAAACAAGTTGGCCAGTTATTTTGTTACTATGTTTTTTTATTCCTACCTTTATAGAGTACGTCAGCGGGGCACTACTACAGAAATGTTTCCAACGTCAATGGTGGGATTATTCTGATATGCCGCTGCAAGTTCAAGGTCATATCTGCCTGCCATTTTCTCTTTGTTGGATTCTGCTCTCTTTTGCCTGTATCAAATGGATTCATCCTGTCATTATTTCTGCTTATAAAGTCTCCGAATTACTATGGGCATGGATTTGGCCGGCAATTATATTGTATTTTATTGCAGAGCTTACATTATCGATTCGCAGACATTCAGTCCATGCTTTGGAAGAAGCAGAATCGCCCAATCCAATTCAATAAAGAAAAACTCTCCTTCTGTTTAATAAGAAGGAGTTTTTTTTGAAAAAATAAAAAAGATTGACATTCAAACTTTGATTTGAATATCATATAATCAAATAAAGATTTGAATGTATGAGGTGATGGAATGAAGGAACGTGATATTTGTGAGGTTACCTGTGTTGATACACACAAAACCACAAGAATGCAGCCTTTAGTTGAAAAAAGCAATATTGTTGAGGTCACAAAGCTTTTTAAAGCCTTATCAGATGAAACACGAATGAAAATCGCTTATGCACTTACCATGGAAAACGAGCTGTGTGTTTGTGATGTGGCTAATATTGTTGGAGCAACAACGGCGACAGCTTCCCACCATTTGCGCCACCTGAATGGCTTGGGGCTTGCAAAATACCGTAAAGAAGGGAAATTAGTCTATTACTCCCTTGATGATGATCATGTAAAACAATTAATTCATATTGCCTTCGAACATCAGGAAGAAGTATCCAGTCGAAGGTAGGAATGTATTACAAAGGCTATTTTCGTAAATATTGTTGTTAAAATCTTAAAGCCGATTTTAACTTTGTTAAAATCCTAAAACCGATTTTAACTTGGAAATAGCTATTTTGAGCTATAGAATTTAGTTTGCTGGCTCTTTTCTTATTAAATGCTGTTTTCTGCAGAAACTTCGCACAATCATAAAATTTTGTTCCAAAAAGGAACAGAGCTTAAGAAAAGAGCATTACAAAAAAGAGATAAGAGAAAACTAAGAGACAACTCTAGTTGGGAGAGGATATTTATGGGACATCATCATCACCATGGACACTCTCATGGGCATTCACATGGTCACGGACATGGACATGGGCATTCACATTCTAGTAATAAAAAAGCATTACTGAGTTCTTTTATTATAATTGCTGTTTTTATGGTGGTTGAGGTTATCGGCGGAATTCTAACAAATAGCTTAGCTTTATTATCGGACGCCGGTCACATGCTTAGCGATGCGGCAGCCCTAGGATTAAGCTATTTTGCAATTAAATTAGGAGAAAAACAAGTATCACAGGAAAAAACCTATGGTTACAAGCGTTTTGAAATCATTGCCGCTGCTTTAAATGGGCTCACTCTTATCATCATTTCCTTATATATCTTTTATGAAGCGTTTCAGCGCTTCTTTGCTCCGCCTGAGGTGCAAAGTACAGGGATGCTGATTGTATCCGTAACAGGTTTAGTGGTTAACATTATCGCAGCCTGGATTCTAATGAGTGGTGACAAGGATGATAACCTAAATGTTCGAAGTGCGTTTTTACATGTACTGGGAGACATGCTGGGCTCTGTTGGAGCTATTGTCGCAGCCTTGTTGATTATGTTCTTCGGCTGGACCATTGCTGACCCAATTGCCAGTGTGATTGTCGCGGTATTAATCATTATCAGCGGTTTTCGTGTTACCCGGGATTCCTTCCATATCCTAATGGAAGGTGCACCATCCCAAATTGACATTCAGCAGGTTAAACAAGCCCTCAGTAAAATCCCGCTTGTTAAGGAAGTTCATGATTTACACATCTGGACCATTACTTCTGGGTATCCGGTATTAAGCTGTCATATTACGATTTTAGATGAAGCCGTCCATGATGATATTCTGGCTCGTTCACAAAAAATTCTTCATGATGAATTTCATATCGAGCATAGTACTATTCAAGTCGAAAAAGCTGAAATTGGCTGCCCGAGCCCGCATGGAAATTGCAATTAATTTAATAAAGGCTGTGTTCGTAAAGATTGTTGTTAAAATCTTAAAGCCGATTTTAACGTGGTAATAGATATTTTGCACTTTAGAATATATTTTGCAGGCTCTTTTCTTATTAATTTACTCTATTTCTTGCACTAACTTAGTACAATTATTAATTCTTGTTCCTAAAATCAACAAAGTTTAAGAAAAGAGCTTGAAAAATACAGCTAATTTATTGCAATTTTGTGAATAAATTTCTAAAATAGATAGACAGAAACAAATGAATGAGGTGTACCCATGGAAGAGGTTTTTAGATACTTGTCGGCGTTTATATTGCCAGGATTGCTCGTGCTGCTATTTACCCGGGTCACTTATAATCGCTACATTGGTCTTGCATTAACCGTTGGACTCATTGCTGCTTCTGTTTATAAAGGTTATACCAACACCTTTCCACTTATTGTAATAGATGCATTTTCCTTAACAGCCGGTTTCTGGCTCGCAGCTAAGATGAAGCAAAGAGTCCTCAAAAAAACGTAGCTTCATTCAAAAATCAAAGTCTGTCAATAAAATGGCAGGCTTTTTTTGCTTTTAATATAAATAAACTTAATAATCTACGAGAAAATCGAATGTAGGTTCGCATATTGTTGGTTAGTTTTTAGGATATTGTGTTAGAATGATACTATTAGATGTAAGAGGAGCACTTTCCGGCACCATCCCGGACTTTTTGCATGTTGAAAAGCCAGAAAGTGTGTGAATCGGGAGGGAATTTTGTGAAGGACCAATTTGAATTAGTTTCGAAATACTCGCCCCAAGGTGATCAACCGGAAGCGATCCGTCAATTAGTTCAGGGAATTAATGAGGACAAGCGTTATCAGACGCTGCTTGGTGCCACCGGAACGGGAAAGACTTTTACTGTTTCCAATGTAATTAAAGAAGTAAATAAGCCGACACTTGTGATCGCTCATAATAAAACATTAGCGGGGCAGCTTTATAGCGAATTCAAGGAGTTTTTCCCAAATAATGCTGTTGAGTATTTTGTCAGTTACTATGATTACTTTCAGCCTGAAGCCTACGTTCCATCGACAGATACATTTATTGAAAAAGATGCGAGTATAAACGATGAAATTGATAAGCTTCGTCACTCGGCGACCTCCTCCTTGTTTGAGCGGAAAGATGTCATCATTATCGCTAGTGTATCGTGTATTTATGGTCTCGGTTCACCTGAAGAATACAAGGAGATGGTACTTTCTTTAAGAACAGGTATGGAAATTGAGCGTAACAAGCTGCTTCACCGTTTGGTGGATATTCAATATGAAAGAAACGATATTGATTTTAAGCGTGGTACGTTCCGTGTTCGTGGCGATATTGTGGAAATATTCCCTGTTTCGCGTGATGAGCATTGTGTCCGCGTAGAATTTTTTGGAGATGAAATTGATCGCATTCGCGAAGTAGATGCTTTAACAGGAGAAATCATTGGTGAACGTGAGCATATCGCCATTTTCCCTGCATCCCACTTCGTCACTAGAGAAGAAAAAATGCGATTGGCGATTGAGAACATTGAAAAAGAACTCGAAGAACGTTTGGAAGAATTGCGTGATGAGAATAAATTGCTCGAAGCACAGCGGATAGAACAGCGGACTCGCTACGATCTCGAAATGATGCGTGAAATGGGTTTTTGTTCAGGTATTGAGAACTACTCACGCCATCTGACTCTGAGACCAGCAGGCTCCACGCCATATACGCTCCTCGATTATTTTCCAGAAGATTTTCTTCTCATTGTTGACGAATCGCATGTTACATTACCTCAAGTAAGGGGAATGTTCAATGGTGACCGAGCACGAAAACAGGTGCTTGTTGACTTCGGATTCCGTCTTCCGTCAGCGCTAGATAACCGGCCGTTGACTTTTGATGAATTTGAAAAGCATATTCACAATGCAATCTTTGTTTCGGCAACACCAGGACCATTTGAGCTTGAGCATACTCCAGAAATGGTTCAGCAAATCATTCGTCCTACAGGTTTATTGGATCCAACCATTGAAGTGCGCCCTATTGAGGGACAAATTGACGACATCATTGGTGAAATTCAGGAGCGAATCAAGAAGAATGAACGTGTATTGATTACGACTTTAACAAAGAAAATGTCAGAGGACTTAACGGATTATCTGAAAGAAATCGGTATTAAAGTTCAATATTTGCATTCTGAAGTCAAAACACTTGAACGTATTGAAATCATTCGTGAGCTGCGGCTCGGTAAATACGATGTTCTTGTCGGGATTAACCTTCTAAGAGAAGGTCTCGATATTCCAGAGGTTTCTCTCATTACCATTTTGGATGCCGATAAAGAAGGGTTCCTCCGTTCGGAACGTTCATTAATCCAAACTATTGGCCGTGCGGCTCGTAACGCCAATGGCCATGTCATCCTGTATGCGGATAAAATGACAAATTCGATGGAAATAGCAATTAATGTAACAAGAGAGCGTCGGAGAATTCAAGAAGAATATAATAAAAAGCACGGCATTACGCCAATGACCATTCAAAAGGGAATTCGGGAGTCGATTCGAGCCACTCATGCTGCCGAAGAACAGGAAGACTACAAACCATCCGCAGCCTTTGGTAAGATGTCGAAGAAAGAAAAAGATAAGCTAATAGCCACGATGGAAAAGGAAATGAAAACAGAAGCAAAGGCGCTTAATTTTGAGCGAGCGGCCGAACTTCGTGATTTATTATTAGAGTTAAAAGCGGAAGGATGACGTAACCATGGCGATGGATAAATTAATTGTAAAAGGCGCCAGAGCCCATAATTTAAAAAATGTAGATGTCGCCATTCCGAGGGATAAGCTTGTTGTATTAACAGGACTTTCTGGTTCAGGAAAGTCCTCTTTGGCTTTTGATACGATTTATGCAGAAGGACAACGGCGCTACGTAGAATCACTCTCGGCTTATGCACGGCAATTCCTGGGACAAATGGATAAACCGGACGTCGATTCCATTGAAGGACTATCTCCAGCGATTTCAATAGATCAAAAAACAACAAGCAAGAACCCTCGTTCAACCGTAGGAACGGTGACGGAAATTTATGATTACTTGCGATTACTTTTTGCCCGTGTTGGAAGACCGACCTGTCCAATCCACAACATTGAAATTTCTTCGCAAACGATTGAGCAAATGGTCGACCGTATTTTGGAGTATCCAGAACGAACAAAAATGCAGATCCTTGCTCCAATTATATCGGGTCGAAAAGGGATGCATGTTAAAGTATTAGAAGATATAAAAAAACAAGGCTTTGTGCGTGTTCGTATAGATGGAGAAATGCTCGACCTTGGAGATGAGATTGAATTAGATAAAAATAAAAAACATTCGATTGAGGTTGTTGTTGACCGGATCGTCGTCAAAGAGGGCATGTCCGCTAGGATTGCAGATTCTCTTGAATCGGCCTTACGCCTTGGTGAAGGTAAAGTGCTCGTCGATGTCATTGGTGAAGAGGAACTCCTTTTCAGCGAAAACCATGCCTGTCCTCACTGTGGTTTTTCAATTGGGGAATTAGAACCTCGGATGTTTTCGTTCAATAGTCCTTTTGGTGCCTGCTCAGAGTGTGACGGACTTGGTTCCAAGCTCGAGGTAGATGTTGACCTAGTGATACCCAATAAGGATTTATCTTTGAAACAGCATGCCATTGCCCCATGGGAGCCGACGAGTTCACAGTATTATCCGCAGCTGCTCGAGGCTGTTTGTAACCATTATGGTGTTGATATGGATATACCGTTCAAGGACATCCCAAATCATCTTATAGAAAAAGTTCTTTATGGAGTAAAAGGTGATAAAATTTATTTCCGTTATGAGAATGATTGGGGACAAGTTCGTGAAGGGCATATTGAATTTGAGGGCGTCATCCGTAATGTAGAGCGCCGTTACAAGGAGACAAGCTCTGATTATATTCGTGAGCAAATGGAGAAATACATGGGTGAACAGCCGTGTCCGACCTGTAAAGGCAATCGGTTGAAAAAAGAGAGCTTAGCTGTGTTAATCTCTGGACGTCATATTTCTCAACTAACACATTTATCAATTGAAGAAACCTATGATTTTTTTAAAAGCATATCCTTATCGGAAAAAGAAATGCAGATAGGCAAGCTGATATTTAATGAGATTCATGAGCGCCTAGGTTTCCTCATGAATGTAGGACTCGATTACTTAAGTCTTGGCCGTGCATCAGGGACTCTCTCTGGAGGAGAAGCGCAGCGTATTCGTTTGGCAACCCAAATTGGTTCAAAGTTAACAGGCGTACTCTACATTTTAGACGAGCCTTCGATTGGTCTTCATCAGCGTGATAATGACCGCCTAATTGAAACGTTAAAGCATATGCGTGATATCGGAAATACCTTGATTGTTGTTGAACATGATGAAGATACCATGATGGCTGCTGATTACTTAATTGATATCGGGCCAGGTGCAGGGGTCCATGGCGGTCAAATTATATCTGCGGGCACACCTGCTGAAGTTTTAGCCGACCCGAATTCGTTAACTGGGCAGTATCTATCCGGCAAGAAGTTTATTCCATTGCCACTCGAGCGACGCAAATCAGATGGAAGATATATCGAAATTAAAGGGGCTTCAGAAAATAATTTACGTAATGTAAATGTCAAGATACCTTTAGGTATGTTTATCGCTGTCACGGGTGTGTCTGGTTCCGGGAAAAGTACACTGATTAATGAAGTCCTTCATAAATCACTCGCACAGAAACTAAATCGCGCAAAAACAAAGCCTGGTGAGCATAAAGAGATTATCGGTATGAATTATTTAGAAAAAGTCATCGATATTGACCAATCACCAATTGGCAGGACACCACGCTCCAATCCTGCAACCTATACAGGTGTATTTGATGATATCCGAGATTTGTTTGCAACAACGAATGAAGCGAAAGTCCGCGGTTATAAAAAAGGACGTTTTAGCTTTAATGTTAAAGGTGGACGCTGTGAGGCATGTAAGGGAGATGGAATCCTCAAAATCGAGATGCACTTCCTGCCGGACGTCTATGTTCCATGCGAGGTATGTCATGGAAAACGCTATAACCGTGAAACGCTCGAAGTGAGATATAAGGGAAAGAATATTGCGGAAATTCTAGAAATGACGGTCGAGACAGCTGTACAGTTTTTCGAAAATGTCCCAAAAATCAGCCGCAAGCTGCAGACGATTTATGATGTTGGTCTTGGATATATAAAATTAGGTCAACCTGGAACAACTCTTTCTGGCGGAGAGGCACAGCGTGTAAAGCTTGCTTCTGAACTTCACCGCCGTTCAAATGGAAAAACCTTTTACATTTTGGATGAACCAACGACTGGTCTTCATGTTGATGATATTTCAAGGTTGTTAGTCGTTCTCCAGCGCTTAGTTGAGACTGGCGATACTGTCTTGGTGATTGAGCATAATTTAGATGTCATCAAAGCCACAGACTATATTATCGATCTCGGTCCTGAAGGCGGGGACAAGGGAGGGACCATTGTCGCTTCAGGGACCCCTGAAAAAGTCGCAGAGGTACCAGGTTCGTATACAGGCAAATACTTAAAGCCTATACTAGAGCGTGACCGGTTACGAATGAAGGAACAAATCAAAGAAAAAGAAACGATTGGATAGAGCTAAGACCTTTGGGTTTTAGCTTTTTTGTATAGAGGAACCATTTTTTTGAAACCTTCATCCTTTCCCATCCGTAATATACGGTAAGGGGAGTGATGGATATGGAAACAAGGAAGGTCCTTTCTGGCTTATGTTACTTTAGTATTTTTTTTGCTGGGATTCTTTTTCCGCTTGTCGTGATGTTCGCCTCAGGAGATGATGTCACAAAAAGCCATGCTAAAAAGGCATTTTTATCTCACTTAATTCCACTAATACCAGTTCCACTGCTAATATTCGCTATATTTAATGATTTGAATGCTATAAATAATGAAGCTATTCCTGTTTTTACACTGGTCACTGCAGGAATAATAATCTTAGTTAGTCTGATTGTCACGATATGGAATGTGATAAAAGGCGTAAAAGCCTTCATGATGGAATAGATTTTATAGAAAGGCTGTTTTCATAGATATTGTTGTTAAAATCTTAAAGCCGATTTTAACGTGGAAATAGTTACTTTGCGACTTTGAATTTAGTTTGCAAGCTCTTTTCTTGTTAAATTTATACTGTTTTCTGTGAAGACACAGCAGGATCATTAATTTTCGTTATAAATAGCAACATAGTTTAAGAAAAGAGCCTAAAGAATACTTTTATTGGAGTGGATGATGATGAAGGAAGAACGAAAAAGGATTTTAAAGATGGTAGAAGAAGGAAAACTAAATGTCGATGAAGCATTAACCTTATTAGAAGAACTTGAAAAACCAGGGCAAACTATGGAACAAAAGCAGGAGCAAATTGCTAAGGAGATATCAACAGCTTTTCAGTTTGAAGAAGCAAAGAAAGAAGAGGGTGCTCATAGTAAAGTTCATTCAGCGAAAGAAAAAATCTTTCATTTTGTTGACACAGCATTGAAAAAAGTGAAAGACCTTGACCTTGATTTGAACTTCGGTCAGTCCGTAGAAATCTCACATATCTTCCATCAAGGCGATGTTTACTTACGAGATATGGATATTGATCTTGCTAATGGCTCCCTTAAGCTTGTACCTTGGGATCAAAACGATGTCAGGATTGAATGTAATGCAAAGGTGTACCGTGTAGATAACTCCGATCAGGCACGGGAGAACTTTTTAAAAGATGTTTTATTTGCGATTGATGGGCAAAAATTGCGGTTCATGACCCAGCAGAAATGGATGAAGGTGGATGCGGTAGTTTATGTTCCTCAAGCTGAATATGAACGGGTTCGTGTAAGCCTATTCAATGGTCCAATTTCAGGAGAAGAATTATCCATAAGTGATTTACGGATGAAAACGGCCAATGGAAAAATTGAACTAACACGATTAAATGGGAAAAAGGCCGAAGTTGAAACCGCAAATGGTCATATTACCCTAAATACAAGCACCATAGATAATCTTGAAGTAGAAACCATTAACGGAGCGATTAAGCTTGATGGCGATTTTGGAAAAGTTGAGACACAAACATTAAACGGGAATACCACCTATAATTTAACCGGAAACCGTTGTGAATTAATTTCGGCGAAAGCGACGACAGGCGGTATTGATTTGTATATTCCTGATGGAGTGGCTGCTAGCGGAGAGTTAAAGACGAATTTAGGCGGTTTTAATATTAAACTTGATGGAATCCAGGTTCTTGAAGAAAAGAGTGAAATGATTCAAAAAATGCTTCGCTTCCAATCGGTCAATCATCCAGACCGGATGTTAAAGATATTTGTCGATACGAAAACAGGGTCCATTACGCTTCATAAATCGGCTGAGGCAAGCAGTTAATAGGAGATTTGATAAATGAAATGGTTGATTGGGATATTAATAAATGCAGTTCTGTTTATGGCAATTGCAGGCTATTTTTCTGAAAGCTTCGTGCTTGATGGCTTTGCCGCTGCACTAGGAGCAAGCTTCTTATTATCAATTATAAATATCATTGTGCGGCCAATTCTCGTTATTCTAACTTTACCTGCCACCATTTTAACATTAGGTTTTTTTCTGTTTGTCATTAATGCGATAACGCTTGAAATCACCGATTATTTAATGGGCGATGCCTTTGAGATTTCAGGTTTTGGGATGGCATTACTTGCTGCCATCATTATGTCAATCATAACTCTGGTTTTAGATAAAACGATACTTAAATCATCAAAAGAAAAATAAAGGCTGTTCTAAGAAAATGAGCCTAAAAAAAGAAGCAATTGGCCGGGAGGGCTAATTGCTTCTTTTTTTATCGTTTCATGGTATGAATAAAGCGATAGCGGTCGGCACGAAAAGTGGATTTAACCAATTCAAAAGGTGTTCCATTGGCTAAATAAGAAATACGTTCGATTAAAAGGATAGGGTCACCTTCCTGAATCGCCAATCCTTCTGAGACATGACGATCTGCAATCGACGCTTCTATTTCCTGGATAGCTTCACTAATAGAAAGTAAGAGATTCTCCTCAATGTATTGGTAAAGGGAGAGGTTGCTATTCTCTTCTGTTAATCCGGGAACGATTTCAATTGGAATATAGGCAGTTTCAAGTGCCAATGGAGCACCGTCCGCTAAACGAATCCGCTTGATTTTATATACAGCAGAATTTTCATTTATCCTTAGCTTTTGGGCTACTTTGTTGACAGCAGGGATGATTTGAAAGGATAAAAGGTTACTGCTTGGCTGCATTCCCCTCGAAAGCATGTCCTCCGTAAAACTCGTCATTCCTAGAAGCTCTTGTTCCACCTTTTTCTTATTAACAAACGTTCCTCTGCCTTTTTGCCTCTTTAAATAACCTTCGGAAACCAAATTATTGATTGCCTGTCTTACAGTCATGCGGCTTATGTGAAACGTTTGTGCATATTCCCGC
Source organism: Neobacillus sp. plas4 (assembly GCF_057221695.1). Taxonomy (NCBI): domain Bacteria; kingdom Bacillati; phylum Bacillota; class Bacilli; order Caryophanales; family Bacillaceae; genus Neobacillus; species Neobacillus sp. plas4. The sequence goes on along the minus strand of NZ_CM170152.1, from coordinate 5,042,966 downwards.
TCGGAGGGAATGAGTGCTTCTTCCTCTAGTGAACCATTATTGATTTGTTGTTTAATGATTTCTTCTAGTTGGTGATAGATTGGAATGGGTGAATTTTTATTAATCATCCTGAAAACTCCTTGCCCAGAACGCTAGATAAATTTACATGCGGCCCTATCTGCAATCACAGTGACTTGATGATGATTTTTTAAGGCAGACGCTGGGAAATCTTCGCTTATTTCTCCGTTCATGAACTTTAAAAGTGCTTCTGCTTTATTTTCTCCTGATATGAGGAGAAGAATTTCCTTACTTTCGAGTATGGTAGCGATCCCCATGGTTATTGCATGTGTTGGCACTTCGTTAATGGAGTTAAAAAATCTTGAATTGGCCTCCCTTGTATCTTGTGCAAGAGTGACGATATGTGTCCGGCTGGAGAAGGGAGTTCCTGGTTCATTAAAACCAATATGCCCGTTCTGACCAATACCGAGTATTTGGAGGTCGACTCCGCCTAGATCCTTAATCAGCTGTTCGTATCGCTGACATTCTAGCTTCAAGTCAGAAGCTGTTCCGTTTGGAATATGAGTATGAGCTTCGCTTATTTCAAGATGTTGGAATAAATTTTCTCTCATAAAATAATGATAGCTATTAGAATCTTCAGCAGGGAGGCCAATATATTCATCTAAATTAACCGTTTTGACCTCTCTATAGGAGGTGCCATTTGACTTATGGTCATGGATTAAATAATCATAAGTACCTTTTGGGGTGCTTCCTGTAGCCATCCCTAAAGTTATAGCAGGATTAGAGCGGATTTTTTCTACAATTATTTTTCCTGCTTCTAAGCTCATTTCTGTATAATCTTCTGTACGTATTAGTTTCAACTTCATTACCCCTTTTTAAATGCCGTTTCCTCACGGCAAAATGTCAATTAAACTTGATGGACTTGATGTCCCCAATAAAAATCGAAAAATCAGATTCTTTTCCTAATAGAAAGGCAAAACTTGATCACCATAAAATAAGTACACATGCGTTTATTATAATCTCTAGTGGTTTAGTTGTCTATACCAGCTGTGGATTGTCTTCTTATTTATTTTACCAATAAATGAGGAATGTAGTATTCGAATAACTTCCATGTTGGTATGAAATATAAATAGTGCTAAAATAAGAGGAAATTGAAATAAAATAAACATTGATTACTGTCTAGCAGCAGCGCCCAAGCGCTTCCGCTTTTCGAATAAGGAGGAAATCATTTGCCAAAGGTACGTACAAAAGATATTTACGAGAGATTTCATCTAGAACTTATTAGCGGTGAAGAAGGAATAAATCGTCCGATTACTATGAGTGATATTTCAAGACCAGGAATTGAATTGGCAGGATACTTTGAATATTATCCAGCTGAACGAATCCAATTATTAGGTAAAACAGAGCTGTCCTTCTTTGCGGAATTGTCTGACCATGAACGTGTGTCCAGAATGGAACGGTTATGCACCGATATCACTCCTGCGATTATTATTACAAGAGGATTAGATGTGCCGGAAGAGCTAATTGAAGCTGCAGAACGTGAATCTGTCCCAGTGCTGCGTACGAATATGAAAACAACGCGTTTTTCAAGCAGGCTCACAAACTTTTTAGAAAGCAGGTTAGCCCCAACTACGGCTGTCCATGGAGTATTGGTGGATATTTATGGGATTGGTGTCTTAATAACGGGAAAAAGTGGTGTGGGTAAAAGTGAAACGGCGTTGGAATTAGTTAAACGTGGACATCGGCTTGTAGCGGATGATTGTGTGGAAATTCGTCAGGAAGACGAGGACACACTTGTTGGAACCTCACCAGATTTAATCGAGCATTTATTAGAAATTCGCGGGCTAGGCATTATTAATGTCATGACCCTTTTTGGAGCTGGAGCTGTTCGCAGTAATAAACGAATTACTATGGTGATTAACCTAGAGATTTGGGATGCCGCGAAGCAATATGACCGCCTAGGACTAGATGAAGAAAAAATGAAAATCATTGATACTGAAGTTACAAAAATTACCGTTCCAGTTCGTCCTGGACGAAACCTGGCCGTCATCATTGAAGTAGCAGCCATGAATTACCGTCTAAAACGAATGGGTGTGAATGCAGCACAGCAATTTACAGAACGCCTATCGGATGTCATTGAAGATGGAGACCACGAGGATTAAATAAATAAAGGCTGTTTTCGGATAGATTGTTTTTAAAACTTTAAAGCCGATTTTAACGTGGAAATAGTTGTTTTACCCATAAGAATATTGTTTGCAGGCTCTTTTCTTAATAAGTATTGTTCATAAAAGCAGCAATGGTTAAGATAAGAGCCCTTAAAAAAGAGGAGAAGGGAGAAATGGTATGAATTCATCGATACAACCTCTGGATCCAGTTGCTTTTGCATTAGGACCTGTTCAAGTCCATTGGTACGGGCTGATTATTGGTTCCGGTTTAGCGCTGGCGTTATTTCTAGCGATTAGGGAAGGGGATAAGAGAGGGCTGCCGAAGGATACATTTGCCGATTTAATGCTTTGGGCAATCCCGATTGCGATCCTTTCAGCACGATTATATTATGTTATCTTTGAGTGGGGCTATTATGCTGAGCACCCAGAACAGATCATTCAAATTTGGAATGGCGGTATTGCCATCCATGGGGCCTTAATTGGTTCCGTCGTTACTGCATATGTTTTTGCTAAAAAACGAGCTATCTCATTCTGGAAGATTGCTGATATTGCAGCACCAAGTATAATTTTAGGTCAAGCTATCGGACGCTGGGGGAATTTCATGAATCAGGAAGCTCACGGCGGCGAAGTCACAAGGTCGTTCCTTGAAAACATGCAGCTGCCTGAGTTCATCATTAATCAAATGTATATAAATGGTGCCTACTATCATCCAACTTTCCTATATGAATCAATCTGGAATATCGTTGGGTTTATTCTGTTAATTTTACTGCGCCGTGTGAACCTGCGCCGTGGGGAGCTATTCCTGTCGTATGTAATTTGGTACTCTGTAGGGCGATTCTTTATAGAAGGTTTACGAACGGATAGTTTAATGATTGGCGGCCTTCGGATGGCACAAACGATTTCTATCGTTTTGATTATTGGTGCTGTTATTATTCTGGCTTACCGCAGGAAAAAGAATCTAGCAAAAGATCGATACTTAGACAAAAACAATCAAGCACTTACGCACTAATAAAAGGCTGTTTTCGTAAAGATTGTTGTTAAAATCTTAAAGCCGATTTTAACGTAAAAATATCTATTTTGAGCTTTTGAATTAAGTTTGCAGGCTCTTTTCTTATTAAATTTTTGCTGTTTTCTACGGATTTTTGCGCAATCATAAAATTTGGTTCCAAAAAGCAACAAAGTAAAGAAAAGAGCTTTAAAGGAGAAATTGGAGAAATGATTAACTCAATAAAAAAGGGCTTGCAGGTGGGGATAAAAACAACTTGGACCTTAGGTAAAGTTATTTTTCCAGTAACCCTGATTGTGGCTGTGCTCCAGTATACTCCCGTCTTGCCTTGGATCATTGAGAAAATTGCACCCATGATGAACCTGATTGGCTTATCAGGAGACGCAGCAATTCCACTCGTAATAGGGAATTTTCTCAATCTTTATGCGGCCATTGGAGCCATTTTAACACTCGACCTTACAGTAAAAGAAGTTTTTATTTTAGCGGTTATGCTCTCATTTTCTCATAATTTAATTGTTGAATCGAGCGTAGCCATGAAAGTTGGTATTAAGCTTTGGCTTGTCCTGGTTACGCGGCTGGGACTTGCGTTTGTATCTGCAATCGTCATTAATCTTGTTTGGCAAGGAGGCGGCGAAACTGCGCAATATGGCCTGATTCAAGCAAAAAGTGATGAGCAAGTATCCGGAATAGGATCCATAATCCTTTCAGCGCTTGAAAAAGCCGGACTAGGAATCCTGCAGTTAGCGTTGATTGTCATCCCGCTGATGATTGTGATTCAAATTTTAAAGGATCTGCAATGGTTAAAGAAGTTTTCACAGGGAATGTCCCCTGTTACGAGGAGTTTAGGAATGAATGAAAATACTTCTACTACTATGGCAGCAGGATTATTATTTGGACTGGCCTATGGTGCAGGAGTAGTGATTCAGGCTGTGGAGGAAGATGGAGTCAGTAAAAAGGATTTAACTCTTGCCTTTATTTTTCTCATGTCCTGCCATGCAGTAATAGAAGATACGCTTATCTTTATTCCGCTTGGAATACCGGTCTGGCCGCTCTTTTTGATTCGTCTGGGTGTCGCCATTGCTTTAACTCTGATAGTCGGATTCTTCTGGAGACGTTCAGGTAACCTAGGTAGAAAAGGAGCAGAACCAAATTATGAAAAGTAATATAAATACAATTTTATTCGATTTAGATGGAACGTTGATTGATACAAATGAGTTAATAATTTCAACCTATTTACACACACTTGAAAAGTACTACCCAAGTAAGTTTAAACGAGAGGACGTTCTGCCATTCTTAGGTCCAACCCTTCATGAGGTTTTTGGGAACATGGATCCCGAACGCGTGGAGGAAATGGTACTAGAATATCGGGCATACAATATCGCAAACCATGATGTGATGGTCAAGGAATTTGCTGGGGTTGTTGAAACTCTCGAGATTTTAAAGGAGAAAGGCTACAAACTAGGTATTGTTACCACCAAGCGTCACGATGTTGCGCTTAAAGGCATCCACTTAATGGGACTTGATAAATATTTCGATGTTATTATTGCTTACGACCATGTCAAAAAGGTAAAGCCTGACCCGGAACCTATTTACTTAGCGCTTGAACAGTTAGATTCAAAACCTGATGAAGCCATGATGGTAGGAGATAATTATCACGATGTGCTTGCTGGTCAAAATGCAGGGACAAAAACGGCTGGTGTTGCTTGGACTATCAAGGGCAGGGATTACTTAGCAAAATATGAACCAGATTACATGTTGGAGAACATGGAAGACCTCTTAGCGATTCTCGGAGAGAGGTAAGGATGAGAAGGACAACCCGTTACCCTGTCGAAGGAGCCAATTCCTTATGGCATGTATACAAAACCGTACCTTTCTGGAAAGTTGTCAAAAACTTCATGGTTATTCAACTTGCCCGTTATACCCCATTTCTCGGAGTGAAAAATTGGCTTTACAGGACTTTCTTAGGACTAAAGGTCGGCGAGCAGACATCCTTTGCCTTGATGGTGATGCTGGATGTGATGTTCCCTGAGAAAATCAGCGTAGGACGAAACACAGTTATTGGTTACAACACAACCATTCTAGCCCATGAATATTTAATAAAAGAATATCGACTCGGTCCAGTGGATATCGGGAGTGAAGTGATGATTGGTGCCAATTCTACCATCCTTCCGGGGGTAACGATTGGTGATGGGGCCATTGTCTCTGCTGGAACGCTTGTTCATAAAGACGTACCACCTGGTGCCTTTGTCGGAGGCAATCCCATGCGGGTTATCTATACAAAAGAAGAAATGGATAAACGCTGGGCTGAAGATCCGATTTATAGCAAATAAGAAAAATTGAATGGCAGCCTGGTTTTTAGAACCGGGCTCTTTTTTACATAATAAATGATATTTCGATTGACGAATATTCCACAAACAGGTAAACTTTAATTTATTAGTACATTAGCGAACTAAAGGATTCTGAAAATAAAGGATGATTTGGATGAGCCGTTTATTTATGTTTGAAAAGCCTTTAGGCATGAGAGATACGCTTCCAGAGTTATATGAAAAAAAGCACCATGTCAGGACCTTGATGGAAGAGTCAATCAAACAGTGGGGATATCGATTTATAGATACACCTACACTGGAATATTATGAAACCGTTGGAACCGCATCTGCCATCTTAGACGCAGAGCTGTTCAAATTACTTGATAAGGATGGGCATACTCTCGTCCTTCGTCCGGATATGACTGCACCGATTGCCAGGGTAGCAGCTGCAAGGCTTTTGGATAATGATACTCCACTGCGATTGGCGTATTCCGGTAATGTATACCGCGCACAACAGCGGGAAGGCGGCAGACCTGCAGAGTTCGAGCAAATCGGTGTGGAGTATATTAATGATGATACCGTTTCAAGTGATGGCGAGGTAATCGCATTGCTCGTATCTTCGTTACAAAAAGCCGGGTTGAGTCAATTTCAAGTTTCCGTTGGTCATATCGGTTTTGCACAGGAATTATTTATACAAATTCTAGGAACCAATGGACGGGCAACTGCCCTGAGACGGTTTTTATATGAAAAAAATTATGTTGGTTACCGTGAGCAAGTAAACTCTTATTCTCTATCTTCCATTGATAAACAGCGGCTGCTTCAGCTTCTAGAATTAAGAGGCGGTGAAGAGATCATTGGCAAAGCACTTGATATCATCGAGGATGGCTATGGTAAACAATCCCTTATTCAGCTTAAGGAATTGTGGGAAGTAATTAGCGACTACGGCCTTGAGGAATATGTGAAATTTGATTTTACGATTATGAGCCATATGAGTTATTACTCAGGAATCTTATTTGAAGCGTACGCTGGAAATGTAGGTTTTCCAATCGGAAATGGCGGACGCTATGGCTTGATTGAAAAATTCGGAAAAGATGCGAGTGCCACTGGTTTTGCAGTTCGATTGGATAGACTTTTAGAGGCGCTGGGCTCACAAGACGTTCTGACAACAGTAGAATGTATTTTTTTCAGTCAGGAAAGAAGAAAAGAAGCCTTTCAATTGGCAGAAACACTGAAGGCTGAAGGGAAAAAGGTTGTCCTGCAGGATATTAATGGTGTTAAAAATCTTGATGCCTTTACGAAGAAATTTACCAATACCACCTTTTTAATCGGGGGTGCTAACCAATGAATTCAAGACTAACGATTGCGATGCCAAAAGGTAGGATTTTTGAAGAGGCTTTAGTATTACTGCGTCATGCAGGCTACAAACTTCCGCCCGAATTCGATGATTCACGAAAATTAATTATTGATGTCGAAGCAGAAAATATGCGTTTTATCCTGGCAAAACCAATGGATGTGGCTACATATGTCGAGCATGGTGTTGCGGATGTCGGGATTGCTGGCAAGGATGTATTACTTGAAGAAGAACGAGATGTATACGAACTCCTTGATTTACAAATCAGTGCCTGTTATTTGGCCGTAGCTGGACTTCCAGGGACACCGATGAATGACGTCGCACCTAAAGTAGCAACCAAATACCCGAATGTTGCCGCAGCTTATTTTCGCGAACAGGGCGAACAAGTTGAAATTATCAAATTAAATGGCTCCATCGAGCTTGCACCATTGATTGGATTAGCGGACAGGATTGTTGATATTGTATCAACGGGAAGAACCTTAGTCGAAAATGGACTTGTGGAATATGAAAGAATTAAAGATGTGACATCAAGGCTGATCGTCAACCCGGTTAGCTACAGAATTAAAGACGAACGAATCAATGAATTAGTAAAAAGGTTAAGCGGTGTTGTCTCGTTGGAGGAAAAATAACATGAAAATTGTTAAAGTGAATGATCTTATCTCTATTAAACGTTCAATTGAATCCGGAACAACCGAGCAATTAGCGGTAGTTAAAAATATTATTTCAGACATTCGCAGCCATGGTGATAAGGCATTACGCGAATACACAGAAAAATTCGATCGCGTAATGGTTGAAACCTTCCTTGTAAAGGAAAAGGAAATAGATGAAGCCTATGAGAAAGTTGATTCCGAGTTTATTTCCATTGTTCAAGAGGCTGCAGCTAATATTAGAAGCTTCCATGAAAAACAATTGCGTCCTTCTTGGATGACAACAGAAGAAAATGGAAGTATTCTTGGTCAAAAAATCACACCGCTGGATTCAGTTGGTGTTTATGTACCAGGGGGAACTGCAGCGTATCCTTCCTCCGTGCTTATGAATGTGATTCCGGCGAAAGTAGCTGGAGTGAAAAGAATCGTGATGGTTTCACCTCCTGACTCTGATGGGAAACTGCCTGCAGCCGTTCTAGTTGCGGCTAAGGAAGCTGGAGTAGAAGAAATCTATAAAGTTGGCGGAGCTCAAGCCATTGCTGCATTGGCATATGGGACCGAGTCCATCGCTTCTGTTGATAAGATTACCGGTCCAGGTAATATCTTCGTAGCTTTGGCGAAGCGAGAGGTTTTCGGGGATGTTGATATTGATATGATTGCAGGACCGAGTGAAATCGCGATCATTGCCGATGAAAGTGCACGGGCCGATGAGATTGCAGCTGATTTATTATCACAGGCAGAACACGATCCGCGTGCATGCAGTGTCCTTGTTACTCCATCGCAGCAATTAGCCGAAGAAGTGGCTGCAGAAGTAGAGAGACAATTAGCAGAATTGCCTCGCAGGGATATCGCTTCAAAGTCCATCGCTGATTATGGTGTAATCTATGTGACTTCATCCATAGAGGAAGCAGTTGAAACGGTGAACCAGCTGGCTCCAGAGCACCTAGAAGTCTTAACTGAAAATGGGATTGAACTGCTTGGGAAAATCCGGCATGCAGGTGCCATTTTTATCGGGCGTTATAGTTCAGAGCCAGTGGGTGACTATTTTGCCGGACCCAACCATGTTCTTCCTACCAATGGTACGGCTCGATTTTCCAGTCCGCTGAATGTGGATGATTTTCAAAAAAAATCAAGTGTGATTATATATAGTGAAAAAGCTTTAAAGGATAATGGGGAAAAAATTGCAAAATTTGCCCGTATGGAAGGTCTTGAAGCCCATGCGCGTGCAGTAGAATTACGGCTTAAGAATCAATAAGGCTGTTTTCGCAACGATTATTGTTAAAATCTTAAAGCCGATTTTAACGTGGCAATAGCTATTTCGCGGCTTTGAATTCAGTTTGCAAGCTCTTTTCTTATAAAATTTTTACTGTTTTCGGCGAAAACACAGCACAATCATTGATTTTCGTTATAAAAACAACAAAGTTTAAGAAAAGAGCCATCAATAATTATTTTGCTAGGGGGCCCTTTCATGGAAAGATATGCAAGCATAGAACGAAAAACAAATGAGACTCAAATTAGTTTATCACTTGATATTGATGGCGAAGGAAAATCTGAACTTGAAACAGGGGTTCCATTCATGAGCCATATGCTTGATTTATTCGCGAAACATGGACAATTTAACCTCACTGTTGACGCAAAAGGGGATATTGAGATAGATGATCATCATACCACAGAAGATATCGGAATTGTTTTAGGACAGGCATTGCGCGAGGCCCTTGGCGATAAAAGAGGGATTAAACGCTATGGAAATGCCTTTGTTCCAATGGATGAAGCATTAGCACAGGTTGTGGTTGACCTTAGTAATCGCCCGCATCTTGAAATGAGAGCTGAGTTTCCAAATGCTAAGGTAGGTACCTTTGATACGGAGCTTGTCCATGAGTTTTTATGGAAACTTGCCCTAGAGGCACGCATGAATCTTCATGTCATTGTCCATTATGGACATAATACGCATCACATGATTGAGGCTGTTTTCAAAGCTCTCGGTCGCGCGCTTGACGAGGCGACAACCATAGACCCACGCATAAAAGGAGTTCCGTCAACGAAAGGGATGTTATAAATGATTGGTATTGTCGATTATGGTATGGGCAATCTCTTTAGCGTTAGTAAAGCATTAGAGAGGTTGAATGCTGATTATTTTATTTCAGGTGACCGGGAAGAGTTGTTAAGCGCCGAGGCCTTGCTGCTTCCAGGGGTTGGCTCTTTCCGGGATGCGATGGAAGTATTGCAAGCAGACACCATTAAGGAGTTTGCAGCAAGCGGGAAACCGCTGCTTGGCATTTGCCTTGGCATGCAGCTTCTGTTCGAGGATAGCGACGAAAATGGTTTGACGAAAGGTCTCGGTTTATTACCTGGCAAGGTTCGCCGTTTTCCGGGAAAGACAGCAGATGGGGAAATATATAAAGTTCCTCATATGGGTTGGAATAAACTTGAGTTTGTCCAGTCTTCGCCATTATTGGAAGGATTAGATGAAGACTATGTATATTTTGTTCATTCTTATTATGTAAGTGCGGAAAACTCTGAAGTATTATTGGCAAAGGCAGATTACCATGAAGAGGTTTCTGCTGTTGTCGGCAAGGATAATATTTTTGGAATGCAATTTCACCCTGAAAAAAGCAGTAAGCTGGGGATGGCACTGCTAAATAATTTTCTAAAATTAGTGGAAGAAAGGAAGGCGTTACGATGACTATCACAATATATCCAGCCATTGATATGCGCGGCGGGAATTGCGTACGCCTTCTTCAAGGTGATTACAATAAGGAAACCATATATGGTGATTCTCCTTTTGATATGGCAAAAACTTTTGCTGCAAATGGTGCGGAATGGATTCATATGGTTGACCTTGATGGGGCAAAGGATGGAAAAAGGGTTAATGATTCTTTTGTGATTGAAGCAGCCAAACAGCTGCCGGTAAAAGTCCAGATAGGCGGGGGGATTCGTTCTGAAGAAGATATCCTTCATTATTTGGAAAATGGCGTTACGCGAGTGATCATTGGCAGTATTGCTGTTTCTAATCCAAAGTTTGCGATTGAAATGATTCAGAAATACGGCGAACAAATTGTCGTAGGAATTGATGCGAAAAATGGCTATGTGGCAACTCATGGCTGGATTACCACTTCCGAAGTGAAAGCAGTTGAATTAAGTAAACGATTTGCGGACGCTGGTGCAGAGACGTTTATTTTTACCGATATTGCAACGGATGGTACACTTTCTGGTCCTAATATTTCAGCTGTATGTGAAATGGCTGAAGTAACAGGGAAGAATGTCATTGCCTCAGGCGGAGTAAGCAGTTTAGCAGATTTGCAGGCTCTTAATGCTGAGGGTGTTAAAGGGGCAATTGTGGGGAAAGCCCTATATGAGAATCGCTTTACGTTGAAGGAAGCTCTAGCAATCGGTGAGGTGAAAAGATGACGCTGACCAAACGAATCATTCCATGTTTGGATGTAAAAGAAGGAAGAGTGGTCAAGGGGATTCAATTTGTGCAGCTTCGGGATGCCGGAGATCCGGTTGAATTAGCCAGATTTTATGATGAACAGGGAGCAGATGAACTTGTTTTCCTTGATATATCTGCATCTGTTGAAGGACGAAAAACAATGGTTGAAGTCGTGAAAGCTGTTGCCTCGGAGCTTGCCATTCCTTTTACAGTCGGTGGCGGGATCAATTCATTAGAGGATATGAAACGTATTCTCCGTGCGGGTGCGGATAAGGTATCATTAAATACGGCAGCCGTTTTGAATCCTGCGGTAATTTCTGAGGGAGCAGACTTCTTTGGAACACAATGCATTGTCGTTGCCATTGATGCAAAGTATGATGAAGAAATTGGCACCTGGCGTGTTTATACACATGGCGGCCGGACGCCAACGGAGCGGACTGTAATTGAATGGGCAAAAGAAGCGGCAGAGCTGGGTGCTGGTGAAATATTACTAACAAGTATGGATAGTGATGGCGAGAAAAATGGCTTTGACCTAGAGTTGACAAAAGCGGTAAGTGAAGCTGTGACCATTCCGGTTATAGCTTCTGGCGGTGCTGGAAACGCCGGCCATTTTGAAGAGGCATTTGTAAACGGAAAAGCAGATGCAGCGCTGGCTGCCTCTATTTTTCATTATAAAGAAACATCTGTACACGAGGTAAAAAGCTATTTGCTTGAGAAGGGAGTGAGTGTCCGATGAATATTCGTTTTGATGAAAAAGGCCTAGTACCTGCGATTGTCCAGGATGCCGAAACGAAAGAAGTATTAACATTAGCCTATATGAATCAGGAGTCTCTTACCAAAACACTTGAAACGGGGGAAACATGGTTTTTCAGCCGCTCCCGACAAGAATTATGGCACAAAGGAGCTACCAGCGGCAACACGCAGACAGTCGTGAGTGTGAAATACGATTGTGATCAGGATGCGGTGCTTGTGCTCGTACAGCCAAAAGGTCCGGCTTGCCATACAGGAGCGGTAAGCTGTTTCTCAGAAGGCATTACCGAAAGAAGCAATAGTCTGGCAGACTATCAAATCTTACAAACATTAGAAAAGCTTATTACAGAGCGAGAAAAAGACCGTCCAGAAGGGGCTTATACCACCTATTTATTCGAAAAAGGCGTCGATAAAATTTTGAAAAAAGTCGGTGAGGAAGCTTCCGAAGTCATCATCGCAGCCAAAAACCGCGACAAAGAAGAACTAAAATGGGAAGCCGCCGACCTTCTATACCACCTGCAAGTACTACTAGTCGAACAAGGACTGCCATTCAAAGAAGTACTGCAGACATTAGAAGAAAGACATAAGAGATGATGCTGGTGATTTCACCATTGGTGAAATTACATTGGTGCCTGTCACCATTTATTCAAAAAACGCTGTTTATGCAGCGTTTTTTTGCATGATTTATCCATAGTGTGAATTGTGGTGGATTTCTTCTCGGACCGGCTGCAGTTGTGTTATACTACATAAGTTAGTATTTTTTAGATGGAGGTCCCCATGATAAAAGACAAGAAGGCAAGAAGCCAAAAGGGAAAGATCCTGTCGTTTGTTCCGACTGGGGAATATTATTTCACAAAAGGTATCAAGGTATACCATCGCCGAGATTTCAAAAAGGCAAAAAAGTATCTTCAACGGGCGATGCAGCTGGAGCCTGGTGAACCAATGATAACCTGTCAGCTTGCCATTGTGTTAACAGAACTTGGTGAGTATGAAAATTCAAATCGACTTTTGCATATAGTACTTAATGAACTTGATCAAGATATGAGTGAGTGTCATTATTTTTTAGCCAATAATTATGCCCATATGGGTTTCTTCAAAGATGCTTATCACCATGCGAATATGTATTTGACGTTGGAACCAAATGGTGATTTCAGAGAAGATACAGAAGAACTTCTAGAGATTCTTATGTTAGAAACGGATGGTTTAGAAGAGCCTCCTTATGAACAGGACGATCTTATCCTGAAGCAGGAGCAGGCTCGTGAATTATTAGAATCAGGATATTTTCCTAAAGCTATAGAGTTGTTAAAGGATGTTGTGGAAGAATATCCAGAATATTGGTCAGCTTATAACAATTTAGCTCTCGCTTATTTTTATTTAGGTAAAACAAAAAAAGCAGAATCGATACTCGATGATGTTTTAGATAGAAATCCAGGGAATCTTCATGCTTTGTGTAATCGAATGGTATTTGCTCATTATCAAGGTAAAAAGAAGGTAGTTGCCCAGTTAACGGAATCCTTAAAGAAAATCCAGCCGATTCTAATTGAACATCAATATAAATTAGGGGCAACCTTTGCCATGGTTGGTGAATATCAAGCAGCGTACTACTGGTTGAAAAAATTATATAATATTCGTTTTGATGGTGACGGTCCATTCTATTATTGGCTCGCATATTCAGCGTATTATTCAGGCTATGTTGAATTTGCAGAAACGATATGGAAAATTGCACTTGAGCATTCCCCTGATAAAAAGGGTATGGAACCATGGGTTTTAAAAAGACCTATTAATAGTGAATTTGAAGATCACTCTGGTTCAATTTATCAAAAATTAGAAAGTGATTTTATTGAGGAGCGTTTATTTGCAATATTCTTGGCTTCTATTACAGGAAAAGCAGGAGAAATTTTAATTTCTGAGCGTTTTTATGAAAATCAAAAGCTCACGACAATAGAAAAGAATTATGCTTCGTACCTAAAGACCGGAACACCCTCTGAGTTAAAAGCTGCGCAGGAAATTGCTGAGTTACTTTATAAAAATCATAACCCCTTCGAAACGGTTGAGTCAGGTTTATTCCTTAAGTGGTTTTCTGTTTTTGTTGAAATTTCAAAAACAGGGATGAACTTGAATAACAGACATGCGTGGGCTGGGGCAATAGAATATGTCTGGTATAAGGAAAGCAATGAAAAAGTTTCCCAACAAGAAGTTGCGACCACTTATGATATATCACCAGCAACCATAGGAAAATATGTGAAGCTGCTAAATGATTATCTGTGTCCAGCTCCGCTTTTCGTCGATTAATAAGCAGATAAATGGACTTCAATACAATTGTTTTATACGATTAAGTAGGGAATACTATACTTAATCGTATTTTTTATATATTATATCTAGCTGCAGCGCCTAGGGGCTCGGGGTCATAAGCTTGTCTAGTTGCGGCTCCTTGGGACTCGAGGAATAAGCCACCCCATGAAGAAGGCAAAAAACGCCTTCTTGCATGGTTTGTCTTATTCCTTCGTCCCAGGGCAGTCGCCTCCACATTTCTGACAATCCGTCAAGTAGGTTAAAGGGAGCAACCTTCATGCCGGCTCGTCTTATGCCTCTCGTCCCTGACCAAGGCGCTTCCGCTTTAAATGGAGGATTGATCCTGATGTCTGAGGAAAAAATTTATGATGTAATTATTGCAGGTGCTGGTCCAGCAGGGATGACAGCTGCTGTTTATACTTCTCGTGCCAATCTTTCAACACTTATGATTGAACGCGGGATGCCTGGCGGTCAAATGGCGAACACGGAGGATGTTGAAAACTATCCTGGATTTGAAAGTATCCTAGGCCCGGATTTGTCGACAAAAATGTTTGAACATGCGAAAAAATTCGGTGCCGAATATGCGTATGGTGATATCAAAGAAATCATCGACAATGGAGATGTAAAAACGGTCGTTGCAGGATCAAAACAATATAAAGCCTATTCTGTTATTATTTCGGCAGGAGCCGAATATAAGAAGGTAGGGGTACCAGGCGAAAAGGAACTTAGCGGACGCGGTGTATCGTATTGTGCGGTATGTGACGGGGCATTTTTTAAACAAAAAGAATTATATGTTATTGGCGGTGGGGATTCGGCAGTTGAAGAAGGTGTTTATTTAACACGCTTCGCTTCTAAAGTAACAATTGTGCACCGTCGTGATGAGCTTCGTGCCCAAAAAATACTCCAAGACCGTGCTTTTGCGAATGAAAAAATTGATTTTATTTGGAATCATACCATTAAGTCCATTAACGATAAGGATGGAAAAGTTGGCAGCGTAACACTTGTTTCAACACAAAATGGAGAGGAACAAGAACTTCCAGCTGATGGCGTATTTATTTATATTGGGATGATTCCACTTTCTAAACCATTTGCCGACCTCGGAATCACCAATGAAAATGGCTATATTGAAACGAATGAGCGGATGGAAACAAAGGTAAAAGGTATTTTTGCCGCTGGTGATATTCGTGAGAAAACATTAAGACAAATTGTTACTGCAACAGGTGATGGCAGTATCGCAGCACAAAGTGCACAACACTATGTAGAAGAAATAAAAGAGGAACTAAAAATAAGACAATAAATTTACAAAATTTTCATAAACGTAATCCTCTTTTAACTCTTCTGTAACAGTGGTGAAATAATAATAAGGTAGAATAAAAATTAAGAATTGACCCCCTTTAAAATATTCACTTGGTGCACAGGCTCAGGGAGCCTGTGCTATTTTTTTTACAAAATTTTTTTTTACAAATTTTTAACATGATTGATTTCATTGTGACCGCTTACCAAAAGGAGTATAATGAATAAAATAAATATACGTTATTTAGCTTGTTATATAGAGGGTGAATGTTGTGCAGCGAGTCACCAATTGTGTATTAATTAGAGATAATCAAGTGTTAATGTTAAAGAAACCGCGCCGTGGATGGTGGGTAGCGCCAGGAGGAAAAATGGAGCCTGGTGAATCTGTTCGAGACTCCTGCATACGGGAGTACCGGGAAGAAACCGGAATCTATTTGAAAAACCCAAAATTGAAGGGCATTTTTACATTCATTATCAAAGAAAATGATCAAGTCTTATCTGAATGGATGATGTTTACCTTTTTTGCAACAGACTCTGATGGAATGGGATTAGATGAATCTGAAGAGGGTAAGCTTGAATGGCAGCAGCTCGATCAGGTGAAAAATCTGCCAATGGCGGCGGGAGATTATCATATTATTGATTATATGATTCATGGAAAAGGGATCATTTACGGTACATTTACCTATACAAAAGATTTTCAACTTATTAGTTATCGGTTAGACCCTAGTTGAGGAGGAATAAACGATGAGTACAGGTTCAGCCAGTGAAACTCAAATGGTCATTATTACAGGGATGTCTGGTGCTGGAAAAACAGTTGCCATCCAAAGTTTAGAAGATCTGGGATTTTTCTGCGTAGATAATTTGCCTCCAACATTGCTTCCAAAATTTCTCGAACTTATGAAGGAATCTGGGAATAAAATGAATAAAGTAGCATTAGTAATGGATTTAAGGGGAAGAGAGTTCTTTGACCATTTGTTTAAAGCACTCGATGAACTCGCAGAAACCTCATGGGTTACTCCACAAATTCTGTTCTTAGATGCAGATGACGCTACTTTAGTGCGAAGATATAAAGAAACTCGAAGATTTCATCCACTGGCACAATCTGGTTTGCCGTTAGAAGGTATCAAATTGGAGAGAGAGCTGCTTGATGAGTTAAAGGGGAGAGCCCAGCTTATTTATAACACTTCGCAAATGAAACCGCGTGAATTACGAGAAAAGATTATTACTGAGTTTACAACAAATAAAAAATCAATTTTTACTGTCAATGTCATGTCTTTTGGATTTAAGCATGGAATTCCAATTGATGCTGATCTTGTATTTGATGTACGTTTCTTGCCGAATCCCCATTATATTGATCATATGAGGCCGAAAACAGGATTAGATGAAGAGGTTTCTAGTTATGTGTTGAAATGGAATGAAACGCATAAATTCCTAGAAAAAGTTACAGATTTGCTTAGCTTTATGCTTCCGCATTATAAGCGGGAAGGAAAAGCCCAGCTGGTTATCGCCATAGGGTGTACGGGCGGTCAGCATCGGTCCGTAACTCTTGCAGAATATCTTGCTAAATTCTTTAGTAATGATTACAAGACCCTAGTTTCACACCGTGACATTGAGAGGAGAAAGGACCAGACCACATGAGAGAGTTGGGACAGCCGAGAATCGTCATCATTGGCGGTGGAACAGGATTGCCGGTTTTATTGCGGGGGTTAAAACAATATCCAGTCGATATTACCGCTATTGTTACAGTTGCGGATGATGGCGGAAGTTCAGGAAGACTCCGTGATGACTTGCAAATTCCGCCTCCAGGAGATATCCGTAATGTGTTAGCTGCTTTATCCGATGTTGAACCCTTAGTAGAAGAAATGTTTCAACATCGTTTTAAAACCTCCAATGAATTATCCGGTCATTCGCTGGGGAACTTGATTTTGGCGGCCATGACATCGATAACAGGGAACTTTGTTCATGCTATTCAAGAAATGAGTAAGGTATTAAATGTGCGAGGGAAGGTTCTGCCTGCAGCCAACCAAAGTGTTGTACTTCATGCAGAAATGGAGGATGGGACAGTCGTATCCGGTGAATCTAAAATTCCTTATTCCGGAAAGAAAATAAAAAAAGTTTTTTTAACACCAGAAGTGATCACGCCGCTGCCGGAATCAATACAGGCCATAAGACAGGCGGATTTAATCATTTTAGGTCCGGGGAGTTTGTATACAAGTATTTTACCTAACTTACTTGTACCAAGATTAGGAGAAGAAGTCTGCCGTTCGCATGCTAAAAAGGTGTATATTTGCAATTTAATGACACAGGCAGGAGAAACACACGGATTTACAGCGAGTGACCATGTGAAGGCTATTTATGATCATATGGCATGTGCCTTTATGGATACAATTCTGGTTAACAACAAAGAAATTCCTGAGGATATTCAGCTCCGGTACAATGAAGAACTTGCAAATCCTGTTTATTATGATTTGAACACCATTATGGAACTTGGTCTAGAGGTGGTTCACGCAGATATAGCCATACAGGAAAACGGGGCCCTTAGACACGATCCAAAAAAGGTTGCGAAAATATTGTATAATATCCTTATAAGTGAAACCAAAAGGCGTTATGAAGCGTAATACTATTTGGGATAAAAGGGGGTGAAGGGATGTCTTTCGCTTCGGAAACGAAAAAAGAATTAACGAATTTGGAAATAAAGCCATGTTGTATTCAAGCAGAGCTTTCTGCCCTCATACGAATGAATGGGTCTATGTCCTTTTCTAACCGTAAGTTAATTGTTGATATTCAGACCGAAAATGCTGCGATTGCTAGAAGGATTTATACATTAATAAAAAAGAGCTATGATGTACCTGTAGAACTATTGGTTCGGAAAAAAATGCGTTTAAAAAAGAACAATGTCTACATTGTCCGTCTATCACAGCGTGCGAAGGAAATACTAGAGGATATGAGGATCCTTGGTGAAGGATTTACCTTCATCCATGATATATCCGATGATCTAGTAAAAAAGAAATGCTGTAAACGTTCTTATTTACGCGGTGCATTTCTTGCTGGCGGTTCCGTTAATAATCCGGAGACTTCTTCTTATCATTTGGAAATTGCTTCGCTATATAAGGAACATAACGATTCCTTGTGCGAATTAATGAATAAATTTGGTCTTAATAGTAAAACGCTTGAGCGAAAAAAAGGTTATATTACTTACTTAAAAGAAGCAGAAAAAATTACTGAGTGTTTAAATATCATTGGTGCAGTCAATGCTCTTCTTCGCTTTGAAGATATACGGATTGTACGGGATATGAGAAATTCAGTTAATAGGCTCGTTAATTGTGAAACTGCGAACTTAAATAAGACCATTGGTGCGTCCATTCGTCAAGTTGAGAATATACGATATATTAACAATACGGTTGGATTGCATATTTTACCTGAAAAGTTAAGAGAAATAGCAGAACTCCGGCTCCATTATACGGATGTAACTCTTAAAGAATTAGGAGAAATGGTTAGCGGAGGTACAATTAGTAAATCAGGAATTAATCATCGGTTAAGAAAGATAGATGAAATCGCTGATAAGTTACGCTTAGGCGAAATGGCTTCAAGAAATTAGAGAACAAACGAGGAGGATTTAAAAATGGTAGAGAAACAAGTAGAAGTAAAATTGAAAACAGGTCTTCAAGCACGACCAGCAGCATTATTTGTGCAGGAAGCAAACAGATTTTCATCTGATATCTTTTTAGAGAAAGATGGTAAAAAGGTAAATGCAAAAAGCATTATGGGGCTTATGAGTTTAGCTGTTGGTTCAGGCGTGGCTGTAAATATTGTCGCTGAAGGCGATGATGAAGAAAAAGCAGTTGAAGCATTATCTCTTTTTGTTCAGAATGAACAATAAACCTTGAAAGAGTTTGACCTAAAATTGGTCAAACTCTTTTCCTATATATGGGTAGGGGAACTATGTGGTTCATAGTGACCGAGATGTAAATTTGGATGAATCTGTGTAACTATGGGGGGTTCATAGTGACCGAGATATAAAATTTAGATGGATCTGTGTAACTATGGGGGGTTCATAGTAACCGAGAAATAAAATTTGGATGGGTCTGGGTAACTATGAGGGGTTCATAGTTACCGAGATGTAAAGTTTGGATGGATCTGGGTTACTATGAGGGGGTTCGTAGTGACCGAGATGTAAAGTTTGGATGGATCTGGGTAACTATGGGGGGTTCATAGTGACCGAGATATAAAATTTGGATGGGTCTGGGTAACTATGAGAGTTCATAGTTACCGAGATGTAAAGCTTGGATGGATCTGGGGAACTTTGAAGGTTCATAGTGACCTAAAGAGATTCACTAAATGAGTTTAGGTCACTCGAGCAGCTCTGCAATGCCCGAGAACTTATCCAAGCAACAGTCCGGTCACTCCACCTCAGGCAATAGGCACAAAAAAACAGCCGTCATAAACCAACGGCTGCTCCACTTTTACTTATCTTTCTTTTCTTCTGTAATGCTTCTAGTGATAATATGGTCAACAAGACCGTATTCTTTTGCTCTTTCAGCAGTCATAAAGTTATCGCGGTCTGTATCCTTTTGGATGACCTCTAAAGGCTGACCAGTACGATCGGCTAAGATACCGTTTAATTTTTCACGAAGGAATAAAATACGTTTAGCAGCTATTTCAATTTCAGTCGCTTGACCTTGTGCACCGCCTAGTGGCTGGTGGATCATTACTTCTGCATTTGGTAACGCATAGCGCTTGCCTTTTGTTCCTGCTGCAAGTAGGAAGGCACCCATTGATGCAGCCATACCGATACAAATCGTTTGTACATCCGGCTTAATGAACTGCATTGTGTCATAAATTGCCATACCAGCAGTAATACTTCCGCCAGGGCTGTTAATATAAATGGATATATCCTTCTCAGGGTTTTCAGCTTCAAGGAAAAGTAATTGTGCGACAATGCTGTTCGCAACATGATCGTCAATACCACTGCCAAGCATAATAATACGGTCTTTTAACAGACGAGAATAAATATCGTATGCTCTTTCACCACGGTTTGTTTGTTCAATAACTGTAGGAATCAAATTCATTTTTCTTCCTCCTTTAAGTATGAAAAATATTTACTTATGTATTGTAATCATACACTGATGGTCAATTAAGGTCAAACAATTCGTCTTTAAAATGTTCGACAACTTTCACTACTACAGCATAACCACTGAAAGACAATTTTAACCCTAATCTGTCTTGCAAAATTTCTTGAAATGGCATATAATATATAAGTCGCACATATGCGCTCGTGGTGCAACGGATAGCACGTAAGATTCCGGTTCTTAAAATGGGGGTTCGATTCCCTCCGAGCGCGTCATAAACTTTGTTAATTAAAAAAGTGCCCTACGCTTTATAAAGCATAGGGCACTTTTTTTAATTTTTTTCTGCAATAAAGTTACGCTCACTTATCTCCCTTGAAGCTCGTTAAAGAACTGTATGAAGTGGATAGGATGGGAAAGCAGCAGTTTCTGTATCATTAAAAAAGTACTATTATTCTAACGAGATCTTGAATACTCCCATCTTGAGGACTTCTTGTAAAAACTCGAAGTTCTCCTGTGCTTACAGTTGGTGTTCTGTCAAATGGTAACGTACTGCTGAAATTACCATACTTGGGACCTCCAGCACCCGTCAATGTAAAACGCTCATTGGATACGATCACTCCATTTGCATCTATTAGTTCATGATTAAGAACTGCTTCGAAAGCTCTTGCTTGTCCTTCTATTCGCTGATTGCTAACAACTTTTGTCCCGGGAAGTGGAGTCCATACAACAATATTTCGGGAAGTTGGCAAAGGGAGTATTAAATGAAAATTTGGCCATATTATGTCTTTTTGAAAACCAGGTCTGTCTAGATTTGCTTTGATAATACTAGAAAGCGATATTCCAAATCTACGCGAAATGTCAAAAAGGGAATCCCCGGATTGGATTTCATAGATAAAAACAGGAACCAGAAATTGTTGATCAGGAAAAATAAGGTTAGGGTTCGCCAAGTTGTTGATACCTGATACTAAATCGGTAAATGTGCTAAATCTCGAAGCAATCCCACTTACTGAATCTCCGGATTTTACTACATAAAATACCTTTCCTAATTTTGATAGATTTGGAACGACTAATACATTTCCGGGAAAGATAACCCCAGAATCGGTAACTGGTGAAAATAAGTGGTTTGCTTGTACGATTGCTCTTACCTAGCTTCCAAATCTCCTAGCTATCCGAAAAAGAGTGTCCCCTTTACGAACTGTATAAATAAATTCCTTTTTTGCAACTATTGTCAATTCATACACCGCCTTCTTCTTGTTCAATTAGCTACAATATATGAATTTATAATCAAAATAGATTGGACGAGTTTACCCTGTAAACGATAAAATTGCCGACCGGCCGCCTCCTTTAAAGATTAAACGATAATCAAATTTTCAAATTACATACTAATAAACGTCTGTACTTAAAAATAAAGAGGTATTAAGCCGAAGGTTCACTTCCAGCTGATTGCCTTATGAAAAAAATTAAGAATGAATCAATATAATAATTTTAAAACAATCAATAAATCCTTGTGAAATTCACATTTCCCAGGAGGTTTTTTATTTGTAAATGTTATTTACCATACACGAAACAGCCATCATCATGTAAAATAGAGCAAGGGGGGAATAGTAATGGATCTAAAGGCAGGTTTATGGCAACAGCAAACATTGAAATTGGCAATGACACAGGAATTGACACAAGCGATTGCACTATTACAATATACAGCTCAGGAGCTTTCTTCTTTTTTAGAAAACAAGGCACTTGAAAATCCCCTTTTACAGGTTGAGAATCAAAACATTCAGCCTATTAACCCATTAATAGACCGCAATCGGAGGAAACATACGAACCATACAGAAAAAGAGTGGATTGAACAAATTGCTGCAAAGTCGTTTTCTGTGGAAGAACAACTGATCAATCAACTTACCCTTCATAAATACTCTAGTATTCAATTAAAAGTAATCAAACATCTTATTGAGCATCTAGATGTAAACGGATACTTAACTTCAGAGCCGAAGGAAATTTCCGAACAATTGTCTGTTCCTTTAGAATTGGTAGAAGAGAGCATTATCGTCATCCAAACGCTAGAGCCTGCAGGTATAGGTGCTCGAAACCTTCAAGAATGCTTATTAATTCAAGTAGAACGGGAAAACCTAGAGGATGATTTGGTCATTACCATCCTTACTTCTTACTTCATCCCATTCGCGGAAAAGAAATGGAAGCAAATTGCGAAGGAATTGCAAATCCCTATTCAAAAGATTCAAGAGGTATTTGATACCATCCAGAAGTTGAATCCACGTCCTGGCGCACTTTTAGGTCAGGAAAATGCCTCCTACGTTATCCCTGATGCGATTGTTGAACGATTTGGGGATGGATTTTCAGTCAGACTTTGTGATGACATTATTCCGAAAATCAGCTTTAACAATCAATATTATCAAAAACTCACTGCCAGCCAGGATCATCAGGTAGGTCGTTTTTTACAGGAGAAAGTACAGGATTATCAATGGATAATGAGAAGTATTGAACAAAGGAAGGAAACGTTAATCCGGGTTGTAAGGATGATTGTCGAAAAGCAATCACAATTTTTCGAAAAAGGGCCTGAACACTTAGTTCCCATGACAATGAAGGAAGTAGCAAGTGAACTTGAAATACATGAATCAACCGTCAGCCGTGCAGTAAAAGAAAAATATGTCCAGACACCCATCGGAACTTTCGCATTGAAATCCTTCTTTACCAGCACGATTCAGACGGTTTCAAATGAAAATACTTCATCGAGCCAAGTGAAAAATGCAATCGCTTCCTTGATTGATACGGAAGAAAAACAACGTCCGTTATCAGATCAAGAAATTGTAGAAATACTAAAGAGAAATCAGGGAATTGTGGTTTCAAGAAGGACCGTTGCAAAATATCGAGATCAACTTGGAATCCCATCCTCTTCAAAAAGAAAACGGTTTGATTGAAAGGAAAGAAAAATGCCAGAAACAATAATTACCTTATATACCAGAAAACGCTGTTCACTATGTGAAAAAGCGAAACAAGCAATCCTTGAGTTAAAAGAAGAAAAGTGGGAATTTACTTTAGAGGAAAAGGATATCGATGAAAGCGATGAATTAACAGAATTGTATGGAATAATGATTCCTGTGGTTCATATCAACGGAGAAGAAATTGCTTTTGGGATTATCAACAAATTAGACATACGTAACCGTTTACAAGAAAAATCGGAAAACTTTTAGGTTGAAATAGGTTTTCACTCCTGTTAAAATGAAAATTGTTAGCAGGGGTGATTTTTTTTCGGTGAAGTGGGACATAATTTGTCTAGGGTGGACATTTTACGACCAATTACATATCATAAAGGAGCAAGGTGTAATGCAGTCACTCATCGATATTCAAAAAAGATTATTACCTGATCTCCTTCAAGTGCTACATAAACGATATTCTATCCTGAGGCATATTGGTTTTATGCAGCCTGTAGGAAGAAGGAGTCTGGCTGCCAACCTTGGTTATACAGAACGAGTCCTTCGCGGCGAAGTTGATTTTCTAAAGGAACAAAATCTTATTTCGATTAACAATATTGGAATGAGCTTAACCTCTGAAGGGAAAAATCTGCTAGAGGACTTAGAAGGTCTTATCCGCGAATTAATCGGGATTGATGTAATGGAGCTAGAGTTAAAACACCGCCTTAAGATTCGTAAAGTAGTGGTTGTACCTGGTAATAGTGATGAATCGTTAATGGTCAAAGATGATCTAGGCAAGGCTAGTGCAATTTGTATGAAAAAGTATTTGACTGGGAAAAATATTATCGCTGTTACAGGCGGTTCGACAATGGCGGCTGTCGCAAAAGTACTTACACCAGAGCTAGGCAAAAAGGAATTGCTATTTGTCCCAGCTCGCGGCGGAATTGGCGAGGATGTCCAAAACCAGGCTAACACAATAAGCTCAATTATGTCTAAAAATACGCAGTCAAAACACCGTGTGTTTTATGTACCTGATCAAGTTAGTAACAAAATTTATGAATCCCTTATTAAAGAGCCAGAAATCCATGAAGTGTTAAATTTAATTAAATCTGCAAGCATGGTTCTTCACGGCATAGGGGATGCTATCACAATGGCTGATCGAAGGAACTCTAATCCCGAAATCATGCAGAAGCTTTTAGCGAATGAAGCAGTGGGAGAAGCTTTCGGCTATTATTTTAATGAACATGGTGAAATCGTCCATAAAGTTTTAACCATTGGACTGCAGCTAGAAGACCTTGCACATATTCCTAATGTGATTGCTGTAGCAGGCGGCGCTTCTAAAGCGAAAGCGATTAAGGCATACATGAAACAAGCACCAGCATCGACGATTTTAATTACAGATGAGGGTGCAGCAAGAAAGTTATTAAAAGGTTAATCCCTTTTTAAATAAGGCTATTTTCTAACAAAAGAGCCTAAATAAAAAACCTTTTTTCAAAACAAGGAGGAAATTTAAATGACAGTAAAAGTTGGTATTAATGGTTTTGGTCGTATCGGCCGTAACGTATTTCGCGCGGCATTAGAAAATACAGGAATTGAAATCGTAGCGATTAACGATTTAACTGATGCAAATATGCTTGCACATCTCTTAAAATACGATACTGTACATGGCACTCTTAAACATGACGTTACAGTTGACGGTCAATATTTAGTTGTTGGCAACCAAAAAGTAAAAGTACTAGCTGAACGCGATCCTGCTCAATTAGGTTGGGGAGAATTAGGTGTTGAGGTAGTAGTTGAATCAACTGGACGTTTCACAAAGCGTGAAGATGCAGCGAAACACCTTGAAGCAGGTGCGAAAAAAGTTATTATCTCTGCTCCAGCTTCTAACGAAGATATTACAATTGTTATGGGTGTTAACGAAGACAAATACGATGCAGCTAACCACCACGTATTATCAAACGCATCTTGTACAACTAACTGTCTAGCTCCTTTTGCAAAGGTTTTAAATGATACTTTCGGAATCAAACGTGGAATGATGACAACGATCCACTCTTATACAAATGACCAACAAATTCTTGATTTACCACATAAGGACTACCGTCGTGCACGCGCAGCAGCTGAGAACATGATTCCAACTTCAACTGGTGCTGCTAAAGCAGTTGCATTAGTTCTTCCTGAACTTAAAGGCAAATTAAATGGTATGGCAGTACGGGTTCCAACACCAAACGTTTCTATCGTTGACCTAGTGGCTGAATTAGAAAAGAATGTTACAGCTGAGGAAGTTAATGCGGCATTAAAAGCAGCTGCTGAAGGTCCATTAAAAGGAATTTTAGCATATAGCGATCTTCCATTAGTATCAACTGATTATAACGGTGCAACTGTTTCTTCTACAGTTGATGGATTATCAACAATGGTCCTTGAAGACAATATGGTAAAAGTATTATCTTGGTACGATAACGAAGTTGGTTACTCTAACCGTGTTGTTGACCTTGTTAAATATATCGCTCAAAAAGGACTTTAATCTTAGCTGACGTAGATTGGAAAATTTTTAATCAAAAAGCTATAATGATTTAGGGTATTTCAAAGGGGAGCGGGGAACATTCCCCCTGCCCTTTTTTTGTGTAATTAGCTGTCAATACATAAGGAGGCTTTTCCGCATGAACAAGAAAACATTAAAAGATGTTGATGTAAAAGGGAAACGCGTTTTCTGCCGCGTTGATTTTAACGTTCCTATGCAGGATGGGAAAATTACCGATGAAACAAGAATTCGTGCTGCACTACCTACCATTCAATACTTAGTGGATCAGGGCGCTAAAGTGATTTTAGCGAGCCATTTTGGACGGCCGAAGGGTAAAGTAGTAGAAGAAATGCGCTTAACTCCAGTAGGTGTAAGACTTTCTGAACTTCTAGGTAAAAATGTTCAAAAAGCAGATGAAGCCTATGGCGATTCTGTTAAATCTTTAATTCAATCTATGAATGAAGGCGATGTTCTTCTTCTTGAAAACGTCCGTTTTTATCCAGGTGAAGAAAAGAATGATCCTGAACTGGCGAAATCCTTTGCAGAACTTGCAGATGTATATGTAAATGACGCATTTGGAGCAGCACACAGAGCTCATGCTTCTACAGAAGGTATTGCACATCATTTACCTGCTGTATCCGGTCTTTTAATGGAAAAAGAACTAGATGTATTAGGAAAAGCTCTATCCAATCCTGAACGACCGTTTACTGCGATTATTGGCGGAGCGAAAGTAAAAGACAAAATTGGTGTTATTGAAAACCTATTAGAAAAGGTTGATAACCTCATTATTGGCGGCGGTCTTGCGTATACCTTTGTTAAAGCTCAGGGACATGAAATTGGTAAATCCCTTCTTGAGGCAGATAAAATTGACTTAGCGAATTCTTATATAGAAAAAGCAAAAGAAAAAGGTGTCAATTTCTATATGCCGGTTGATGCAATTGTGGCTGATGATTTTTCAGCAGATGCCAATACTAAAGCAGTTGCTATTAATGAAATTCCAGCTGATTGGGAAGCACTTGATATCGGACCGAAAACGGCTGAAATTTACCGTGATGTAATCCAAAAGTCTAAATTGGTTATTTGGAATGGACCAATGGGTGTTTTTGAAATCGATAAGTTTGCTGGCGGAACAAAGGCAGTTGCCCAAGCACTAGCAGATGCAGAAGGTACATACTCTGTGATTGGCGGCGGAGACTCTGCAGCAGCAGTCGAAAAGTTCAATTTAGCGAAAAAAATGAGTCATATTTCAACAGGCGGCGGCGCTTCACTTGAATTTATGGAAGGTAAAGAACTTCCAGGCGTTGTAGCTTTAAATGATAAATAGAAAAGCGGAAGCGCCTTGACCAAGGAAAAATGCAGTTCAATTTTTCCCAGGGGCGACAGGCATAAGACGAGCCGGCGGGAAGGTTGCTTTTTAACCTTTCTGACGGATTGGCTTATGACCCGAGCCCCTAGGCGCTGCAGCTAGACAAATAATTAAGTAAAAAGGGAAGTGCTAGAAATGCGTAAACCGATTATTGCAGGTAACTGGAAAATGAATAAAACTCATGCAGAAGCAAAAAGTTTTGCAGAAGAAGTAAAAGGATTAGTTCCAGATTCTCAAAAAATCGACTCTGTTATATGTGCACCTGCTTTATTTTTGCAGAATCTTGTAGAAGTAACAGAAGGCAGCGACGTAAAAATTGGAGCTCAAAATATGCATTTCGAAGAGAGCGGGGCATTTACTGGAGAAATCAGTCCAAAACCTCTTTCCGAAATCGGCGTTCAATATGTGATTATTGGTCATTCTGAGCGTAGAGAAATGTTTAATGAAACAGATGAATCTGTTAACTTAAAGACGCTTGCAGCTTTTAAATATAACTTAACACCGATTGTTTGCTGTGGTGAAACGCTAGAGCAGCGTGAAAATGGCGAAACAATGGATTTTGTGGGCACTCAGATTCAAAAGGCACTAGCAGGTTTAACCGATGAACAGGTAAAACAGACTGTCATTGCTTATGAACCTATTTGGGCAATTGGAACAGGCAAATCTTCGACTTCACAAGATGCAAATGATGTATGTGGACATATTCGTCAGGTAGTTGCCGGGCAGTTTAATGAAGAAGTTGCAAATGCTGTTCGCATTCAATATGGCGGAAGTGTAAAACCTGAGAATATTAAAGAATATATGGCTCAACCAGATATTGATGGTGCTCTTGTAGGCGGAGCAAGTCTTGAGGCTCGCTCATTCTTGCAGCTATTGGAGGCAGGAAGCTATGAGTAAGTCTCCCGTTGCCCTCATCATTCTAGACGGATTTGGATGCAGGGATGAACAAAAAGGGAATGCAGTCTATCATGCGAAAAAACCGAATTTTGATCGTTATTGGGATAGCTTCCCGCACTCTCATTTAACTGCTTCTGGAGAGGCAGTTGGACTTCCTGAAGGACAAATGGGTAACTCAGAGGTTGGTCACTTAAATATCGGTGCTGGCCGGATTGTCTACCAAAGCCTAACGCGTGTGAATATCGCCATTCGTGAAGGTGAATTTGAAAAAAATGAAACCATCTGCAGTGCGATGGATCATGTAAAGAAAAATGGAACCAACTTACATTTATTCGGATTATTGTCCGATGGCGGAGTTCACAGCCATATTAACCATATGTTTGCTCTGTTAAAGATGGCTAAAGAAGAAGGCGTAGAAAAAGTCTATTTACATGGCTTCCTTGATGGACGTGATGTTGGTCCGAAAACTGCAGCTAAATATATTCAGCAGACTTTGGATAAAATTAATGAGTATGGCGTTGGTGAATTTGCTACCATTTCTGGACGTTACTATTCAATGGACCGTGACAAGCGCTGGGAACGTGTTGAAAAGTCTTATTGTTCCATGGTTTATGGCGATGGACCAACCTACACCAACCCATTAGATGTTGTTGAAGATTCTTACCAACATGGAATTTTCGATGAATTCGTCATTCCGTCTGTGATTACAAAAGAAGATGGTAAGCCTGTTGCGACGATTCAAGATAATGATGCAGTTATTTTCTATAACTTCCGTCCAGACCGTGCGATTCAAATTTCCAATGTATTCACAAACGAAGATTTTCGTCCGTTTGACCGTGGTGAGAAACATCCAAAGGATTTATTCTTTGTGTGTTTAACGCATTTCAGTGAATCGGTAAATGGGTATGTTGCGTTTAAGCCTTCAAACTTGGACAACACCTTAGGAGAGGTATTGTCGCAAAATGGATTGAAACAATTAAGAATAGCCGAAACCGAAAAATATCCTCATGTTACATTCTTTATGAGCGGCGGCCGTGAGGACAAGTTCCCTGGGGAAGAGCGTCTTCTAATCAACTCACCTAAAGTTGCAACTTATGACCTGCAGCCAGAGATGAGTGCTTATGAATTGACAGACGCCCTGCTTAAAGAAATTCAAGACGATAAATTTGATGCGATTATCCTAAATTTTGCAAATCCTGATATGGTTGGTCATTCAGGAATGCTTGAACCAACAGTTAAAGCGATTGAAACGGTTGATGAATGCTTAGGTAAAATTGTTGATTTGATTCTTGAAAAGGGCGGAACAGCTATTATTACAGCTGATCATGGAAACGCAGATGAGGTTATCACTCTTGAAGGTGAGCCTATGACAGCCCATACTACAAACCCTGTTCCAGTCATTGTGACTAAGAAGGACGTAGAATTGCGTGAAGGTGGAATCTTAGGAGATTTAGCTCCGACAATGTTAAAATTACTGGGTGTCGAACAGCCAGAAGAAATGACAGGAAAAACATTAGTAAAATAATTTTTTTATATTAAAGGAGAGAAATTAAATGCCATTTATTGTAGACGTTTATGCTCGTGAAGTATTGGATTCCCGTGGTAACCCAACAGTTGAGGTAGAAGTATTTACAGAATCAGGCGCTTTTGGCCGTGCTTTAGTTCCAAGTGGTGCATCTACTGGTGAATACGAAGCAGTAGAACTTCGTGATGGAGATAAAGGGCGTTACTTAGGTAAAGGTGTATTAAAAGCAGTAGACAACGTGAACGAAATTATTGCTCCACACCTTGTTGGCGAAGAATTTAGTGTTTTAGATCAGGTTGCTGTCGATCACGCTTTGATCGAACTTGATGGTACTGAAAACAAAGGAAAATTAGGTGCCAATGCAATTCTAGGTGTTTCTATGGCAGTAGCTCATGCAGCAGCTAACTACTTAGATATTCCTTTATATCAATACCTTGGCGGCTTTAACTCTAAGCAGCTTCCAGTTCCAATGATGAACATCGTTAACGGCGGTGAGCACGCGGATAACAACGTTGATATTCAAGAGTTCATGGTTATGCCTGTTGGAGCTCCTAACTTCAGAGAAGCACTTCGTATGGGTGCAGAAATTTTCCACAGCTTAAAATCAGTTCTTAAAGAAAAAGGACTTAACACTGCAGTTGGGGATGAAGGCGGATTTGCTCCAAACTTAGGATCTAACGAAGAAGCACTTCAAACAATCGTTCAAGCAATCGAAAAAGCTGGCTACAAGCCTGGCGAAGAAGTATTCTTAGCAATGGACGCAGCATCTTCAGAATTCTATAACAAAGAAGATGGAAAATACCATCTAAAAGGTGAAGGTGTTGTTAAGACCTCTGCAGAAATGGTTGATTGGTACGAGGATATGGCTACTAAATATCCAATCATCTCTATCGAAGATGGTTTAGACGAAAACGACTGGGAAGGCCACAAACTTCTAACTGAGCGTCTTGGTAAAAAAGTTCAATTAGTAGGGGATGACCTATTCGTTACAAATACGAAGAAGCTTTCTGAAGGTATTGAAAAAGGAATCGGCAACTCAATCCTTATCAAAGTGAATCAAATTGGTACATTAACTGAAACATTTGACGCGATTGAAATGGCGAAGCGCGCTGGTTACACAGCAGTTATCTCTCACCGTTCTGGTGAAACAGAAGATAACACAATCGCTGACATCGCTGTTGCAACAAATGCGGGTCAAATCAAAACAGGTGCACCTTCACGTACAGACCGTGTAGCGAAATATAACCAATTGCTTCGCATTGAAGACCAATTAGGTGAAACAGCACAATACAACGGACTAAAATCTTTCTATAACTTGAAAAAATAATCAACAAAAACTAAGGCACTCATTGACGAATGAGTGCCTTTTTGTTGGCTGGAGTGCCCGACAGTTGATTTGAAGAGATGATGGGGTGCTGGAGTGACCGAAGAGCGGAAAGAAAATACATTTGGGTCAATGCAGAGGTGCTGAAGTGACCGAAGGGCATGAAGAAAATACATTTGGGTCAATGCAGGTGCTGGAGTGACCGAAGAGCATGAAGAAAATACATTTGGGTCAATGCAGAGGTGCTGGAGTGACCGAAGGGCATGAAGAAAATACATTTGGGTCAATGCAGGTGCTGGAGTGACCGAAGAGCATGAAGAAAATACATTTGGGTCAATGCAGAGGTGCTGGAGTGCCCGACGAGCATGAAGAAAACGCATTTGGGTCAATGCAGAGGTGGTGGAGTGACCGGCAAGCATGAAGAAAACGCATTTGGGTCAATGCAGGATTTATCGTGCTTGGCCACTATAATTTCCCTAAAGCTGCCACAAAGACTGTATTGTTAAAAAGGCAATAATATGGTACATTAAAAATACTGTGAAATGTACGAACTAACAGGAGGTAGCTTACATGCACGCATTGGTTGTAACACTATTAGTAATCGTTAGTATTGGACTTATTCTTGTTGTTCTTTTGCAATCAGGTAAAAGTGCCGGCTTATCTGGTGCCATTTCAGGTGGTGCCGAAACATTATTTGGTAAGCAAAAAGCGCGTGGACTTGATTTGATTCTACACCGTATTACCGTTGTTTTATCTGTTCTTTTTATTATCCTTGCAGTTTTAGTTGCATACTTCGAAGTATAATAGAGAATGATCAAAAACCTGGCTTATTTGTCAGGTTTTTTTTATGCTCAAAAACTGAAGGCTTTTTTCTGGAATGTTACCCAATTGTTTGCTTAAACTAAGATATTGGATTCTATTGATTTGAAGGAGTTTTTATTATGAAAATTGCAGTACCGAAGCCCTTTACCTTTAAGGGAGGAAAACGAGCGGTTCTATTGCTTCATGGCTTTACAGGCAATTCTGCTGATGTCCGAATGCTGGGGCGCTTTTTAGAAAAACGGGGATATACTTGCCATGCTCCCCACTATAAAGGGCATGGAGTTCCGCCTGAGGAGCTTGTGCATACTGGCCCCGAAGATTGGTGGCAGGATGTTGTAAATGGCTATAATTTTTTAAAAAATCAAGGCCATGAAGAAATCGCTGTAGGAGGACTTTCGCTCGGCGGCGTATTTTCTTTAAAATTGGGTTACACTGTACCTATAAAAGGCATTTTTCCAATGTGTGCACCTATGTATATAAAAAGCGAAGAAGTCATGTACCAAGGAATTCTCGAGTATGCCCGCGAATATAAGACACGTGAGGGGAAAACCGAGGAACAAATCGAAGTGGAAATGAATGAGTTTGCAAAAACACCAATGAAAACCTTAAAGGCGCTGCAAGAATTAATTTCTGAAGTCCGCGACCATGTAGATATGATTTATGCCCCTACTTATGTGGTACAGGCCCGCCATGACAAAATGATAAACACGGAGAGTGCAAATATCATTTACAATGAAATAGAGTCTGTGGAGAAAGAAATAAAATGGTATGAAGAATCTGGACATGTAATTACGCTAGATAAAGAACGTGATCAACTTCATGAAGATATTTACACCTTTTTAGAAAAATTAGATTGGCAAAATTAACCCTATGAGGAGGGATTTGATTGGAAGATAATATTCAACTGCACGTTGATAAACTATTACAATATATGAGAGATGAGGCTTATAAGCCATTAACCGTTCAAGAATTAGAAGCGGCATTTGGTATCTCTGATTCGAGTGAATTTAAAGAATTTGTAAAAGCACTTGTACAAATGGAAGAAAAAGGATTAGTTGTCCGCACTCGCAGCAACCGTTATGGTTTGCCGCAAAAAATGAATTTAATTCGTGGGAAACTTATTGGTCATGCAAAAGGATTTGCTTTTGTCGCTCCAGATGAGCCTGAGATGGACGATATTTTTATTCCACCAAATGAAACCAATACCGCCATGCATGGAGATACCGTACTTGCCCGCATTTCATCCGAAAGCTCAGGGCAGCGCAGGGAAGGCAGTATTATTCGCATTCTTGAGCGCGGAGTCCAGCAAATTGTTGGTACGTATGTGGAAAGCAAAAGCTTTGGTTTTGTGATTCCAGATGATAAAAAGTTCGCAAGTGATATTTTTATCCCAAAATCAGCATCTAAAGGTGCGGTCGAGGGTCATAAGGTAGTCGTTAAATTAATTACCTATCCAGAAGGCAGAAAGAGTGCGGAAGGGGAAGTCATTAACGTCCTTGGCCATAAGAATGATCCAGGTGTTGATATTCTCTCTGTGATTCATAAACATGGTCTGCCGATGTCCTTCCCAGATGAGGTATTGAAGCAGGCAAATGAAACACCCGATACGATTGATGAAAGTGAATTGGAAAACCGCCGTGATTTAAGAAATGAAACGATTGTTACCATCGATGGTGCGGACGCTAAGGACCTTGATGATGCGGTTACTGTCACAAAACTTGAGAATGGCAATTATAAGCTTGGCGTACATATTGCAGATGTCAGCTACTATGTAAAAGAAGGAACGCCAATTGACTTAGAGGCCGAAGAAAGGGCAACAAGTGTTTATTTAGTAGACAGAGTAATCCCGATGATTCCACATCGTTTATCCAATGGAATCTGTTCACTAAATCCGAATGTGGACCGTTTAGTGCTTTCCTGTGAAATGGAAATCACGGGTGAAGGTCAAGTTGTGAATCATGAGATTTTTCAAAGTGTCATAAAGACAACGGAGCGAATGACCTATTTCGATGTAAATAAGATATTAGTGGATAAAGATGAAGAAACACGTTCCCGATATGAGTCATTAGTTCCTATGTTTGAACAAATGGAGGAACTTGCTCAAATCTTACGTGGGAAGAGAATGAAACGTGGCGCGATTGATTTTGATTTTAAAGAATCAAAGGTTTTGGTAGATGAAGAAAGTAAACCAACAGATGTTGTTCTTCGCGAGCGTTCGGTTGCGGAAAGGCTCATTGAAGAGTTTATGCTGGCTGCAAATGAAACGGTCGCCGAGCACTTTCACTGGATGGAAGTACCGTTTATTTACCGAATCCATGAGGATCCAAAGGAAGATAAGCTAAGAAGATTTTTTGAGTTTATCACCAATTTTGGCTACCTTGTAAGAGGGACAGCGAATGATGTTCACCCTAGAGCTCTTCAGGAAATTATTGAAGCTGTTCAAGGAAAACCGGAAGAAATGGTTATTTCAACTGTTATGCTTCGCTCTATGCAGCAAGCGAAATACGATCCTGAGAGCCTAGGGCACTTTGGATTATCAACAGAGTTTTATACCCATTTCACATCGCCAATTCGACGCTATCCTGATACCATTGTTCACCGGTTAATCCGGACATATTTAATTGAAGGAAAGCTTGATGAGACCACCCGTGAGAAATGGAATGCCAGATTGCCTGAAATTGCTCAGCATTCATCCAAAATGGAACGCCGTGCCGTTGATGCCGAACGTGAAACGGATGAACTAAAGAAAGCTGAATACATGGAAGACAAGATTGGTGTTGAGTATGACGGTATTATTAGCTCCGTCACCAATTTTGGGATGTTTGTCGAGCTGCCGAATACGATTGAAGGTCTCGTTCATGTCAGCTATATGACAGATGATTACTACCGGTTTGACGAGCGCCATTTTGCAATGATTGGTGAACGGACAGGGAATGTGTTCCGAATCGGGGATGAAATTACCGTTAGAGTCGTAAAGGTTAACAAAGACGAGCGTTCTATCGACTTTGAAATCGTTGGTATGAAAGGTACTCGCCGCGAGCGGTCAGAGACACCAAAAGTGGTGATTAGGACTGGCAGCGATACGAAAAAACCGCGTCGTAATAAAACCCAAGAAGGCAAGGGCGGGCAAAAGTCTGAAGGACGTGGCGGCGGATCTGGTCAAGGATCAGGAACGCGTAAGAAAAAGAAGTTTTATGACAATGTTCCTAAAAACAAAAGTACAAAGCGGAAAAATAAAAAGAGATAATATTTTGATTAGGCCTTTATAGCGACCGAAACCTTTGTTTGAATGGGGTTTCGGTCACTATAGGGGCTTTATAATGCCCGTAATCCTGCTTCGGGAGGGGGGTGGATAACTATAGAAGCTTTATAATGCCCCTAATCCGGTTTTGAGAGGAGTTTGGGTAACTATAGAAGGTTTATAATGCCCGTAATCTAGGTTTGAGCAGTATTTCGGTCACTATAAATGTTTTCATGAAAAAGGCATTTTTCCTGTTGTTGGCTTTCAATTGTTATGAGTAACGTTTTCTGCTAAAATTAACCCATAACGAGGTGAGAGACATGCCAAAAGGTATAGGGAAAGTGGTTGCCCAGAATAAAAAAGCATACCATGATTACTTTATTGAAGAAACATACGAAGCAGGAATTGTTCTTCAAGGAACTGAAATAAAGTCCATTCGTGCTGGAAAAGTAAACCTTAAAGATTCCTATGCGAGAATCCATAACGGTGAAATGCATTTATTAAACATGCATGTAAGCCCTTATGAACAAGGAAATCGCTACAATCATGATCCATTAAGACAAAGAAAGCTTTTGCTTCATAAACGGGAAATTAATAAGCTTTTTGGTGAAACAAGGGAAGCAGGGTATGCACTAATTCCTTTAAAGATCTATTTAAAAAATGGATTTGCCAAGGTTTTGTTAGGGTTAGCAAAGGGTAAAAAGAATTATGATAAACGTGAGGTATTAAAGCAAAAAGAAGCTAAGCGCGATATCGAGCGTGCATTCCGCGAGCGTCAAAAAATGTAATTACAAAAACTTACAATTGAAAAAGACGCAAAGTGTGTTATAATAGGTTTGTCGCTAAGGAGCGACGATAACTTTTGCTCAAACTATTGTTGAGCATCCGACGTCTGCAGCTTTAATCTTTAAGTAGATTTCAGCTCATTTTATAATGGGGGCGCTACGGATTCGACAGGGGTAGTTCGAGCTTGGGTTGCGAGTCGAGGGGATCGGCCTCGTTAAAACGTCAACGCCTATAACTGGCAAAACTAACAACAACCTAGCTTTCGCAGCTTAATAACTGCATAGCTGTTCGCCCCTCCATCGCCTATGTGGTAGGGTAGCGGACTCACTCTTAGTAGGCTACGCCGGAGTCCACCGTCTGAGGGCGAAGGAAGAGAACAACCAGACTAGCTGACCGGCCGCCTGTCGATAGGCAAAAGGATCAGCGAAGCGCCAATATGTCGACTACACTCGTAGAAGCTTAAGTGCCGATATCTTTGGACGCGGGTTCGATTAGTAACTTAGTCGCCTTATGTGGTAACACATAAGTGAAAATTCGGCTTTATCGGTGAAACCTACGTCGCCAAACTGGCGATAAGGCAATGCCGAGCGGTATGTGGAGTAATCCAACAGCCGTGTATCGACTTATAGGCTGCCATTTCTAAATGGTAGTACTAGGATGCGAAATCCTACCTAATGAAAGGTAAAAATTATATTTCGCATAATACGCCGAGGGACCTGGTAGTATGCAGGTTCAAGATATAGTCAGTGCCATGACGAAAGCATGGAAACGCACGTCCCGCCGTCTCCACCATACATAAGGTGGATAACAATACCAGTAGAGATGTGACTTGAAACATTTGAAGCATAATATTGCCGCTTTGGCAACGTTATGCTTCAAAAAACTACTGGCAAATATATACTTCAAAAATAAAAAGAACTGTAGTGAAGACTACAGTTCTTTTTATTTTGGGGCTGTTTTCGTATAGTATGAAGCCTCGGATATCACCAACTCAAAGGAAACATAAGTGTATTTATTAAATGACCTCATAAATTACATACATTAGATGATAAAGGACAAGATGTGATTGATTTAACTTACGAGTGGATCGTGACTAAACCTCCAAAACATACGTTATGGACAACAGAAATAATAATGAAAGCTTTGGAATGTTTAAACTGTTTGTTATGTTAAATTAATGAAATGGTGGCGGCGTGTCAATCCTACTATAGTAAAGAATATGTCACTGCTTGATTATTTCCAATTGGAGGCCAAACACATAGGTCAAAAGGAAAATCAGATCCTGGTACCACCCGATCTTCACCTACGCTTTTGATTAAGAAATCCAAACTATCCTGACTCCACAGAACCGAATCATACCAAAAGCGTTTCAAATATTCAGATGGTGGAGCCTGTAATTTAGACGAAACAAGTTCCCATTGTTCAAACCCCTTGTTAAGTCTACCAATCTGATATGGCAGGAAGCCTCCCCCATGGGCAAATAAAATCTTTAAATTAGGGTATTGATCAACGATCCCGCTTAACAAAAGATCAGTTGCGCAAATCGTTGTTTCCCAAGGTACACCAATTAAATTTGGCATCATTCTTCTTTTTAATCTGGAATCCTCACATAATAATGGATGAATGAAAACAATTGCTTTTAGTCGATTCGCTTCTTCAAAAAAAGGTGTAAAAAATTCATCTGATAACATATGATCTGATAATCCAGGTCCGATAATGACTCCTTTTAATCCAGCGCTAATACCATCGCGTAGAACGGCTGCCGCTTTCTCAGGGTTTGTAAGTGGGACAGTGCCTAATGCTGATAGTTTTGTAGGATTTGAATTTGTCCACTGTGCTAAAGAACGATTGTAAACAGTAGAAATATCCGTGCTTATTTCTTCAGGGAAATCATACATGAATAGTTGTGGTATTGGCGATAGTAGTGAATGTGTAACACCTGCTTTTTCCTGCTCGGATATATACAGGTCAGCATCAATAAACGCTTTTTTTAGCTCAAATCCCCATTTATCATTTACTAGTAAGAATTCATCTTTGTTTTCTTCTTTTTTAATCCATTTTGCATTAACAGTATGTTGGTGATCCTTAATCCAGCTGATCACATCAGGAGGAATAAAGTGTGTGTGAAAATCGAACATAACAAATCTCCTTTTTGGTTGAAATTTTTTTTTAGCTCCTATATCCCAACCGAATGGAAATCTCCATCGCGGAGTTCATAACCATTTTTGCATATCCCTAGACTTTTTGCGGCTGGATCCTTGGTCCGACAATTAATAATAGATAAATTACATCTAAATGGTCCAAAGCAGAAATGTGAGCGGTTTCACCTATGGTTTCAACCAGCTTATTAAGGATAGGATAGGCTGGTACTCTTGATATACATCCATATTGTGATTGACGATGCCGCTTAAAAGATAGAATTGACAGGCCTAAACGATATTTCTTTGATTCAGGAGGTTTTCTAAGTTTCATTATAGAAAACAAAGTTGTT
This sequence comes from Neobacillus sp. plas4, assembly GCF_057221695.1. NCBI lineage: Bacteria > Bacillati > Bacillota > Bacilli > Caryophanales > Bacillaceae > Neobacillus > Neobacillus sp. plas4. The sequence continues at coordinate 5,004,763 of NZ_CM170152.1, read as the reverse complement.
CTATAGTACGCAATATATCAAAAAATACACGATTTGAAAAGTGAAAATTATAAATATTTAGACAAATAAGTGAATATTTTGCATTTTTTGAAATTTTTTTATGATTGTTGCATATAGAGAAACTGCAGCGTTGTATGTGAAATTCGTAAGCGTTACCATAATAGTAAGAAAATACAAAAAAATTGTAGATTACTAGGAGGAACATTGACATGCAAGTAGAAACTAGAGTAAGAGCGATTAATTGTTTACATTTTATTAATGGTCAATTTGTTGAATCACAAAACAAGAAAACGTTCGAAAACATCAACCCTGCTTCAGAAGAAGTATTAGGGACAGTTGCCGAAGGCGGGAAGGAAGAAGTAGATTATGCTGTTGCCGCAGCTCGTAGAGCGTTAAATGGAAAATGGAAAGGAATAACTGTCGGAGAACGTTCAAAAATCCTTCGCCGCATTGGTGATTTGATTCTTGAAAGACAAGAGGAATTAGCTCACTTAGAATCGTTAGATACTGGAAAGCCATTCTGGTTAGCCAACAGTATCGATATCCCGCGTGCTGCCTATAACTTCCACTTTTTTGCAGATTACATGATTTCCGTTAACACAGATGCCAATCAACAGGATGATTTGGCGCTCCATTATTCATATCGTCGTCCTGTAGGCGTAGTGGGAATCATTAAGCCTTGGAATCTTCCATTATTACTACTTACTTGGAAATTAGCACCTTGCTTGGCTATGGGGAATACAGCCATTATTAAACCTGCAGAATGGACTCCTATGACTGCAACGGTGTTAATGGAAATTTGTAAAGAAGCAGGAGTTCCAGATGGCGTTGTAAACCTCGTTCATGGATTCGGACCAAATTCTGCTGGTGGAGCGATCACAGAACATCCAGATGTAGATGCTATTTCATTTATTGGTGAGCCAAGTACAGGGACAGCAATTATGAAATCTGCAGCAGCATCATTGAAAAAGCTATCCTTTGAATTGGGCGGTAAAAATCCAAATATTATTTTCGCAGATTCTAATTTGGATGAGGTTATTGAAACAACACTTAAATCTAGTTTTATTAATCAAGGGGAAGTTTGTCTTTGCGGATCACGTATTTATGTTGAGAGACCTGTATATGAAAAATTCTTATCCAAATTTGCTGAAAAGGTAAAAACATTAAAGGTTGGCCATCCTTTGAACAATGATTCCAAAGTAGGAGCATTAATAAGCAAAGAGCATTATGACCGAGTTAATAGTTATATTGAGATTGCTAGAAAAGATGGAGCCACTATTTTGACAGGTGGAAAACGTCCGGACGGCTTTGAAAAGGGATATTATTTAGAGCCAACAATTATTACGGGATTAGATCGGAATTCGCGCTGTGTCCGCGAAGAGATTTTTGGACCTATTGTTACTGTAATGCCATTTGATATGGAAGAGGAAGTAATCATGCAGGCGAATGATACGCATTATGGGTTAAGTGCAACGATTTGGACCAATGACCTAAGACGTGCACATCGGGTTGCCCATCAAATTGAAGCCGGGATTATTTGGGTGAATACATGGTTTTTACGTGATCTTCGTACACCATTTGGCGGGATGAAGCAAAGCGGGATTGGTAGAACAGGCGGTATGCATAGCATTGATTTTTACTCAGAATTATCCAATATCACGATTAAGTTATAGGGAAGGGAGTAAGAAGAGTGACGAATAAAGTACAACAATATGCAGAACAATTAGTCGAAGCAGAAAACACTAGGATAGGTACTGCTCCACTTACAGCAATTGATCCTGACCTTACAGTAAAAGATGCCTATTATATTCAGTTAGAAAATATCAGTAAAAAGGTTACTAAAGGGCAGAAAATTGTTGGAAAGAAAATTGGCTTAACTTCAAAAGCTATGCAAAATTTGCTTGGAGTGGGTGAGCCAGATTATGGACACTTACTAGATAGCATGGTTGTGGAAAACAACGGTAGGATTTCCATTGAACAAGTTCTCCAACCAAAAGTAGAAGCAGAAATTGCCTTTATTTTGAAAAAGGAGTTAAGAGGACCGAATGTAACCACACTTGATGTCCTTCAGGCGACAGAGTATGTCGTTCCTGCACTCGAAATTGTAGATAGCCGAGTGAAGGACTGGAAAATCAAGCTGGTCGATACCGTAGCGGACAATGCTTCATCGGGTTATTATGTCCTTGGTGGTAAACCGACAAAAATTGAGGATATTAATCTTGAACTAATTGGCATGGTATTTACGAAAAATGGTGACATAGTCAATACGGGAGTGGGTGCAGCAGCATTAGGGAATCCAGCAAGCTGTGTCGCTTGGTTAGCCAATAAACTATCAGAATTTGATATTCCCCTTCGAGCAGGTGAAGTGATTTTATCAGGTGCGCTATCAGCAGCCGAGGTTGCAACTGCAGGAGATACGTTTACGGCTAGATTTGCTCATATCGGGCAAGTAAGTGTTAACTTTTAACGGTTTACTAAAATAATTTTAGGAAAGCAATGTGTCTTTGTGTAGGGAGGAACGGGAATGAGTCAATATAGAGATTTAGCGGAATATTTAGTTGCTGCTGAAGTAGAAAAACGGGAAGTAGTAAAGGTTACAGCAAACTTAAAGCCCGATTTAACTGTTGAAGAAGCATACCTGGTTCAACATGAACTTGTTAACATCAAGTTAAATGAAGGTAGAAGAATCGTTGGTCCTAAAATGGGTTTAACCAGTCATGCAAAAATGAAGCAAATGAATGTAGATGAGCCTATCTATGGTTATGTGTTCGATTATATGTTAATAGAAAATGGTGGCCAGGTTCCTTTACATGAGCAAATTCATCCAAAAGTTGAAGCAGAAATCGCTTTTGTGATGGCTGAAGATATTGAAGGTCCAGGTGTGACTGGGGCTCAGGTCTTAGCAAAAACACAATATGTTCTACCAGCATTGGAGATTATTGATAGCCGTTATGAAAATTTCAACTTTACTTTACCTGATGTAATTGCAGATAATGCATCCACCTCGAGAGTTGTATTTGGTACATCATTGAAAAAGCCAGAGCAATTTGAATTGGATTTAGTTGGCGTTACCTTATCCATCAATGGAGAGATAAAGGATTTAGGGGCTGGAGCTGCAGTCGTAGGGCACCCAGCTAATTCTGTTGCAATGCTCGCAAATATGCTCTCAAGAAGAGGGGAAAAGGTACGTAAAGGTGATGTTATTTTAACTGGTGGAATTACCGGTGCAGTCATGTTGAAATACGGAGATGTCGTAAGCGGAAAATTTGATGGTTTAGGTGAAGTTACCTTTACTGTTACTGATTAAAAGAAAGTAGTTTTTGAAAAGGAGGGATTCGGTGCCAATTATCAACGTGCAAATGATGGAAGGAAGACCTAAAGAAAAAGTGGCAGAGGTTATTCAAAATATTACCAATACAGTTTCAGAAACATTGGATGCACCGAAAGAGACTATTAGAGTGATTGTAACCGAGATTTCAAAAACTCACTGGGGAAAAGCTGGAAAACCGATGTCTGAAGTATAGAATGCTAAAAACGAAGGTTGGTAGCATGGCGATATACCCCTGCTACTAACGTCATGTCTAAAAAGGTTAAGAACTATCTTTATATTTATGAAAGCGGTTGCAAAAAAATATATTTTTAGGGAGAATCATATGACGATTGAATTGAGTATGTTGGTCCCACATGTCCCAAGTATTTGCCATGAAAAAGATGTACCTGAGTTTCAAAAGGATATGGTTTCAGCTATGAAAGAAGTGGCCAAGGAGATTGAAACAATAAAACCAGATGTACTAGTGTTAGTTTCATGTCACTGGCCATCAACATTTTTTCATTATGTTGACTGTACTCCTGTCCATAAAGGGATTCTAACTGCATTTGAGGCGCCAGATTTGATTAAAGATGTTCCTTATCACTGGCCAGGTGACGAAGACTTAGCCAATCAATTAGTAAACGCTGGTAAGGAAGCTGGTTTGCAAGTCCAGGGGGTAAATGATCCTTATTATATTTGGGATTATGGAAGTGTCGTACCTTTACGCTATCTTGTTCCAAATGAAGATATTCCGGTTATTAATTTATCTGTTACATTAGCAGCAAGTTTAGAAGAAACCAATAAGTGGGGGCAAGTTATTGCCAAGGTTTTACGAGAAAGTGAGAAAAAGGTAGTATTTGTTTCGAGTGGTGCCTTATCTCATAATTTAGTTCGTGGAAGACACAATAAGCCGACAGTAACGGAACATGCTATGGACAAGCAATTTGTGGAATACATCATGAAAAAGGATTATCAAGCAGCCTATGATATGCTTCCGCAGTATGCAAGGTTTGCAAAGGTTGAATCTGGTGGACGTCACCTAGCAATGCTATTTAGCATGATTGAGGATGGATGGGAACCAACCTATTTAGCGGACGGACAATCTTCTGGAAGTTGGAATGCCATGCTTACTTTTGGGAATAAAGAGTCAGTCAAGATAGAGGCTGAAGCAGATAGCGAATATGTCAAGTAAAGAAAGAGACTGTAGGAACTTACGTAAGTATCTTCCTACAGTCTTTATTATATAGAAGGGATGATTATATGCGTACACAGGTTGGGATTATTGGAGCAGGTCCGGCAGGGCTTTTGCTTTCTCATTTATTACATTTACTAGGGATAGAATCTATTATTCTTGAATCACGGTCACGGGAGGAAATTGAGGGTACCATTCGTGCAGGTGTGTTAGAGCAGGGCACAGTAAATCTATTAAAGGGAACAGGTGTGGGAGAGCGGTTGATGAAGGAAGGTCATGTCCATCGCGGTATTGAATTACAATTTAAAGGTAAACGGCACCGGATTGATTTACATGAGCTTTCAGGTGGAAAAGAAATAACCGTCTATGCCCAGCATGAAGTAATTAAAGATTTAGTAGCCGCTCGTCTCCAAGCTGGTGCAAAAATCTTCTTTAATGTTAGTGATGTTAGTCTACATGATATTGAAACATCTACACCGAAAATTCAATTCTGCCATGGTAATTATTTGCAGGAATTAACGTGTGATTTTATTTCTGGCTGTGATGGTTTCCATGGACCTAGCCGTAAAGCCATTCCAGCTGATGTTCGATCAGAAAAACAAAAAATTTATCCATTCGGTTGGCTAGGAATATTGGCGAAAACAGAACCTGTAAACCCTGAGTTAATTTATACAAATCATGAAAGAGGATTTGCCCTACTTAGCACACGCTCACCTGAAATTCAACGTCACTATATCCAGGTTGACCCGAAGGATAATATCGCAAATTGGTCAGATGATCGAATTTGGACGGAGCTGCATGCAAGAGTTGATATGGCAGATGGCTGGACGTTAAAAGACGGCCCAATTATTCAAAAGAACATTGTTTCAATGCGCAGCTTTGTCTGTGAAACCATGCAATTTGGAAGGCTGTTTTTAGCAGGTGATGCTGCCCATATTGTTCCTCCGACGGGTGCAAAAGGTCTAAACTTAGCGGTGGCTGACATCCAAGTTTTGGCACGTGGGATAAAAGAGTTCTATCAATCGAACCAGGAAGAACTTTTAAATCGCTATTCTGAAATTTGTACACGTCGAGTTTGGCAGGCTCAACGTTTCTCCTATTGGATGACTTCCATCCTACATCGGAATTTCGACCATAGCCCATTTGACGTCGGGATTCAACTAGCAGAATTGGATTATGTCATTTCATCAAAGTCAGCATCAACGAGTCTTGCAGAAAACTATGTTGGATTACCAATGGAATGGTAGAAATAGTAACAGGGTTATAATATTCGATTAACTACACTTTAGCAGGAGATAATCTCTCCTATTAAAATGTAGTTTTTTACTCAACTTTCGCAGAGTGAAATCGGCAAACCTTAAATGAAACCAAAGTTCCCGAACGACCCTAATACCTTATATCTAACCTAAAAATCGCTTATCATACCCCATCCTTTCAGAAGCTTCCTCGCCTGCATTCATAACCTTTTTAGCGATATCCGGCACTTTATAATCCATCATGCGTTGGAGAGGGCCGACCACATTTATGGCTGATACAACCTTCCCAGTATAGTCACGAATAGGTGCTGACACGGATCTTGTTCCTACTGTTAATTCCTCGGTACTAATTGCATACCCTCTTTTTCGGATTAACTCCAATTCCTTCCGTAACTTATCGGGATCTGTAATACTTTTGCTTGTGTATGCATGCAAACCTGCTTTGATTACCTCTTCAACTAGATTATTTTCATCAAAAGCAAGCAGTACTTTCCCAGAACTTGTGCAGTATGTTGGATTTTTTCTCCCCAGATGTGTGAGGATTCGAACCGGGTGGCTGCATTCTTCTTTATGAATATAGATTGTATCCAGACCGTCCAGAACCGATAAATGTGCTGTTTCCCCGGTATCATGCACTAATTTAAATAGTAGTGGTGATACCTCTTTATGGATTTCCAGGTTATTTGTAACAATACCGCCAAGTGTCAAGACTGATATTCCAAGTTTATACCTGCCAGTGTTTTTATCTTTTATAACAAAACCTTCATGAGCAAGTGTAGTAAGTAAACGGCTTACAGTACTTTTTGCAAGACCGAGAGATACTGCGAGGTCACCAACCTTTTGTGTTGGTTCAAATGTAGAAAAACTCTTGAGTATACGAAGTGCATTACTGACGGATGAAAGAATTTGTGGATTATTACTTTTTTCAGACATTTTCCATTCCCCTTTCTTTAGCTGTTCCATATACAGAAACATTTTTGTTATGTTTTGAATATTCTATCATTTCAATATAATAATGTACACATTTTCTGTCATCGCTTACAAAATATTCAATAGAAAATTGCATAGAAGTTCTTTAAGGGTTCACGCAGAGGAATTCACATTCTTTAAAATAATTTGGACTTTTTGAAATTTTCTTAATTTCATTCCACATAGAGGAATTCAGCACTTTTGTTTGCCCCATCGACCCCATATAATTAGAACTAGTTAAAGAGGATATTTTATAGTAAATTATTTGAATTATCGAAATCAATTTCTTCTTTGGATTCATGTAAGCGATTTCCGATATAAAATAATTTACTCAATAGCAAAATAAACACTGGAGGTATGAAAAGATGGCTATATCAAATGCAAAACAAAATGAGGTAGAACTAACTGAACTAGATCTTAAATTATCGAATGTTGCACACATAGGCCACGCATCAATCAATGTGACTAACTTGGAAAGATCTACATGGTTTTTCACAGAGATTCTGGGCCTGCATGTAACCGCAGAGGAAGACGGCAAGGTTTATCTACGAGCATGGCAGGACTGGGATCACCACACATTAGTTCTCAATCAAGCTGAAAAACCTGGACTGGACCATTTTGGTTGGAGAGTTAACTCAGAAAAATCACTTTATGCATTCGAAAAATCGTTAATAGAATCAGGAACTGACTATAAGTGGATAGACGGTGGTACTGAACTCGCACAGGGTGATGCCATCAAATTCTACAGTCCAGCTGGAATTCCTATTGAGCTTTATTGGGAAATGGAAAAGTATTCGAACCCACTGACAGCTTCCAAATTGCCTAGTCACCCAATGAAATACAGTGGGAAGGGTGCTGCGCCTCGCCGCTTTGACCATGTGAATGTGATGGTGAATGATGTTGCACATGAGCAGGAATGGTGGACTAATTTCCTTGGAATACATCATCGTTACTATATTCAAAATGAAGCGGATGTTCGTCTTGGATCATGGTTGAGCAAAACAAATATCGCACATGAAATTGCAATCATGCGAAACGGCAATCAATCAGGTGCACTTCTCCATCATGTAGCCTATTTCTTAGATTCACCGGATGAACTACTGCGTGCGTTGAATATCATGGCTGAAAATGACATCAAAATCGAGTGGGGACCTGGAAAGCATGGTACAAGTGGGGCTCAATTCCTGTATGCATTTGAGCCATCCGGTAATCGGATTGAGCTGTGGACAGGCGGAATGCTTATTTTTGCACCAGACTGGGAGCCGATTGAGTGGCAATCAGGCACGGGACAGTTTGGGCTTGATATGTGGGGAAGCACACCACCTAAAAGCTACTTGACTTATGGTACAGAAATAAAGAAATAGATTTGCAGTTTAGGTGTCTTAAAGAAGGGAGATTTTCAGCTTTGACAAAAAAATTACGAGTTGATTTTCATACACACATCATTTCCGAAGATTTTCCTGACCTGGCAGCAAAATATGAAGATGACCGGTTTCCGATACTTGAAAAGACCTGCAGCTGTGGTGCTGAAATTAAGATACAAGGCAAAACATTCAGGAAGATAACCGACCAGGCATGGGATCCCAAAAAGCGGATTGAAGACATGGATAAGGAGGGTGTGGATATTCAGGTGCTGTCACCGATTCCAGTCACCTTCTCATATTGGTCGGATCCGCAGGCCTGCCTGGAGCTTGCCCAGTCACAGAATGATTTTATCGCTTCTGTGGTAAAAAAGTATCCAGACAGATTTATAGGAATGGGCACGGTTCCACTGCAGGATGTGAAACAGGCGGTAGCAGAGATGGAAAGGGCTGTTAAAGAGCTCGGACTTAAAGGGATTCAGATAGGCTCCAATGTAAACGGACTGAATCTGGATGACGATTCCCTGTATTCATTTTTTGAGGCGGCCGCAGAAATGAATGTTCCACTTTTTGTCCACCCATGGGCAACTCTAGGACGAGAAAGGCTTCAACGTTTCAATTCAATGTATACTGTCGGAATGCCTTCAGAAACTGCGTTAGCAGCCGGAAGCATCATTATGAGCGGGATGCTGGACAAGTTGCCGAATCTGAAAATTTGCTTTGCACACGGAGGCGGGTCTTTGCCATATATCCTTCCAAGAATGGATAAAGGCTGGGAAGTTTGGCCGGATACCCGAAATACAGAAAATCCTCCAAGCTCCTATGCGAAAAAACTGTATTACGATTCACTCGTTTACGACCCAGATAATTTGAAATTCATGATCGAACGTTTTGGTGCAAAGCAAATTATTGCCGGATCTGATTATCCATTCCTTCTGCGCGAAAAGCCGGTAGGAAAGGTCATTGACAACCATGAGGATATTTCAGAAGTCGATGCAAGGTTAATGCTTGGACAAAATGCTTTGGATTTTCTTGGATTGAATAAATTGGTTAAATCCTGATTGTAAACTCTAGGGGAGTGTTTATGGAAACGAAAAATGCTTTGAAAACAGAAAGTCTTTCAAAGCATTTATTGAGCTAGTTTTATAGATTTTTTTCTTCATAAAAATAAGGATAAAATTAAGCAAAAGGTAGACTCGAGATAAGAGTCTACCTTTTTTGGAGCTACGAAACTCCTAAATATTTATGCTGAACATCCTTATTTTCTAACAATTCATCTGGTGCACCATTCCAAACAATCGTACCCTTGTTCATGATTAAGATTTCATCCGCTACCTGGCAGGCAAGTGAAATATTTTGCTCAACCATTAATATCGAAAGTCCGGTCTCTTTCAGCTTACAGACGATCTCACCTACTTGGTCAATAATAACCGGGGCGAGTCCTTCAGATGGCTCATCCATTAACAGAAACTGCGGATTAGTCATCAAAGCCCGGCCAATTGCCAGCATTTGCTGCTGTCCGCCGGATAGCTGCGTACCCATATTATTTTCGCGTTCCTTAAGAATTGGGAATAGCTCATAAACCTTGTCGATATCCCAGTTTACTGCTTGACTATTTCCTTTTCTTTTCCGAGCGGGCATCGTTAAGTTCTCTCTAATGGTAAGGGAAGGAAATATTCTTCTTCCTTGTGGTACTAAGCCAATACCATCACGAGAAATTTGGTGTGTTGGTAAAGTTTGTACTTGTTTATCATTAAAAGTGATGGTACCGCGTTTTGATTTGACCAGACCAGATATAGTATGAATCGTTGTTGTTTTTCCTGCTCCATTTCGTCCCAAAAGTGCGACACACTTTCCCTCTGGAACAGTAAATGTAACCCCTTGAAGGATATGACTTGTTCCATAATAGGAATGAACATCTTGTAACTCAAGCATGTTTTTTCGCACCCCCGCCGAAGTAAATTTCCTTTACCATTTCGCTATTTCTAACTTCTTCTGGAGCACCAGTTAATATTGGCTCACCATGGTGAAGAACAGTAATTCGATCTGCAATCGCAAAGACTACTTCCATATCATGTTCAATTACCACTAACGCCATGGAGCGCGGCAGTCTTTGAATCATCTCGGAAGTTTGAGTTGTTTCTGCCGGAGACATTCCAGATGTTGGTTCATCTAATAAAAGAAGCTTTGGTTTACTAGCCATCGCTAATAGTACTTCTAGTAAACGTTGTTCTCCATAGGATAGATTATTTATTTTCACATCACGGCGATGGGTAATCTTCCATTCATCCAATATCTGATTTGTTTCTTTTTTTATATCAGAACGACTTGTTAGGGAAAACCATACGTCATGACGATATTTTTTCTTGGCAGTTAAGGCAAGATGAATATTTTCTTCTACCGTTAAATCACCAAATAAATTATTCTTTTGAAATGTTCGTGCCATCCCTAAATGAACTAATCTATGAGCAGGAAGATTTGTAATATCTTTCCCTTCAAAATGCACCGTTCCTGAAGTAATAGGAAGATGGTTTGTTATAGAATTAAAAAGAGTCGTTTTCCCAGCACCATTTGGTCCAATAATAACATGGCGTTCGCCTGGCTGTACTTCCAACGATACATCATGTAGTACTTGTAGGGTACCAAATGATTTATTTATTTTATCTACTTTTAGTAAGCTCAACTGATAACCTCCTCCTTTTCTGGTTGAATAGTTGAGGAAACCTTATTATTTTTGGGTTTACTTTTAAAAATCATATCGACACCTAATTTCAACCACTGGATGATTCCGCCTTTTCCAAGAAGGACAAGGAAGATGAGAATGGCACCCAAAATCAATGGCCATCTTTCCGTATAGGTACTAATAAAGTTTTGCAGGAAGATGAATACACCCGCTCCAATGGCAGGTCCAAGCAATGTACCTACGCCTCCAACGATAACCATGATCATTACTTGACCAGAGAACAGCCAAGCAGATAACTCTGGAGAGACGAAAACGTTATAGAAGGAATAAAGTGAACCAGCAAACCCTGCTAATGCTCCGGAAAGGGTATAGGCTAATAATTTATAAACACGAACGTCATAGCCAAGTGCACTCATACGACCTTCATTTTCCATGACGCCTTTCGTAATTTTTCCTGCTGGAGATTCCACGAATAATCTTAGTAAAATATAGACAGCGACAAAAATAATTCCCATCACATAATACATGGTTTGCGGATCAAATATGTCACCAAATCCAAGATTCATAATAGCGGAAACAGACATCCCATCCGCTCCACCTGTCAAATCCTTCATTTGCCAGAATAGAGTAAATATCAATTGGCTAAAGGCAAGCGTAATCATAAGAAAGTAGAATTTAGAAGTACGGATAAATACTGCTCCAGTAATGAATGCAAGCAATCCAGCGATCGCAACCGCTATAATAATGATTAAATACGTATTAGTTACAAACTGCCCGATTAATGCAACAGAATAGGCACCAATTCCAAAAAAGGCAGCATGCCCTAGCGAATCTAAACCAGCATAGCCCATAATTAAGCCCAAACTCATAGCGAACATGGCCATGATAAAAATTTCAGTTGTTAAATTCGTTCCGAAATCAGAAAGTATTTGCGGTACTGCGAAAACGACGAGGAGAAGTAAAACAGCATAAAGTATATTTTTTTTCAATTATGCCACCTCTCTTCCAAATAGACCTTGGGGGCGAATGATTAAAATAACCATCATGATTAAGAATACAATGAGCATGGATAAGGATGGGAACCACACTTTTCCAAATATTTCAAGCACTCCAATAATTAAAGCGCCAATAAACGATCCCTTCCATGAACCTAAACCACCTATTACAACAACTATTAAGGATGTGACAAGGATCTCAGAGTCCATTCCTGTATACATACCTAAGAGTGGCCCACCTAATACTCCACTTAATCCAGCTAAAGCTGCTCCAAAGATAAATACGCCTGTAAATACAGCTCCTACATTAATACCAAGAGAACCAACCATTGCACGGTCATCTACCCCTGCACGAATGACTGCCCCTATACGTGTCTTTGCTTCTAAATACCATAGTAAAACTGCTAATAAACAACCAACAAATACGACAAATAAACGAAATACTGGGAATGCCATATCCCCAATTGGGATGGACACATCAAGCATTGCAGGTGCTGGAATCGTTTGCATTTCTGTTCCCCAAATCCATTTGACAGAGTCAGCAATAACAAGCATTAAACCAAATGTCAGCAACACTTGTTCCAGCACTTTTCCATAAACACGTTTGATTAATACTTTTTCAAGGATAATACCAAATATCCCTACTGAAATAGCGGATAATAGTAGTGCAAACCAAAAGTTAATCCCATTACTAATAAAGGTAAAGGCCAAATAGGAACCTAGCATGAACAGTGCTCCATGAGATAGATTGACAACATTCATAACTCCTAGAATAATCGTTAGCCCTGCTGCAATCATAAAGTACAGCATTCCATATGCAATGCCTGTTATAAGTTGAACTAGAATTATATCCAAGGACTCTCCCCTCTCTTCCTATTTAAAATGTAGTATAATAATATTAATAAATGGGGTTGTCTTTTGGGACAGCCCCATTTATTTAGTTAATCAGAAATTTTTAGTTAAAGGCTCTTTTTTTAAAACTTTGTTACTTTTTATAACAAAAATTAATGATTCTGCTGTATTTTCGTTGAAAACAGCAGAAAATTAATAAGAAAAGAGCTAGCAAACTATATTCGAAGACTCAAAATAACTATTGCAACGTTAAAATCGGCTTTAAGATTTTAACAACAATCGTTACGAAAACAGCCTTATTAAAATGGTGATTTTTCTGGCATTGTTACTTTTTCTTTTGTTTCAAGGATTTCAGGTACAAGTTTGCCGTCCTTCAAAACGTTTTTCGTGATATAGATGTTTTGAATAGGATTATGTGTTTTTTCATCAATCGTAATTGGTCCACGTGGACTATCATAAGAAATACCTGGTAATTCTTTGATTACTTTTTCGGCTTCCACGCTACCTGCTGCAGTTAGAGCTTTGTCAAGAACTGTTGCTGAGTCATATCCATTAACAGAGAACGTATTTGGAAGCTTGCCATATTTCTTTTCATAACCTTCAACAAATTTTTTGTTTAAATCATTCTCCAACCAAGGTGAGTATATAGTTCCAGCAAGAAATCCTTCCGAACCATCTCCAGTAGGCTCTATCATTAGTAAATCACCAAACTCTAATGTTCCAGACATTGGAATTTTATCTTTTAAACCAAATTCCTCGTATTGTTGAATATAACGAATACCGTCACTACCAGCAAAGAAGGAATAGATTACATCTGGCTTTAAGCTAGATGCTTCTTGTAAATAAGTAGAAAAGTCATTTGTTCCTAATTTCGGATAAAGTTCTTTTAATACTTTACCGCCTGCTTCTTCGTAGGCAGCCTTAAAGGATCTTAACACTTCGATACCAGCTGGGAAATCAGAACCCATAATAACTGCATTTTTACCAATATTTTCTGCTACATACTCTGCAAGAGGATTTCCATTTTGCCAGTTAGACCAAGAAACACGGTATACATAATCACTCTTTTTACTCCAATTAAGATCGTCTGCTGCTGCGTTTGGTACAATCATAGGAATTTTATCTTTATTTACTTCATCACGTAATGCAAGAGCAATAGAAGAGTTAGTAGGACCAACTAGAAGATCTACTTTTTCACTGTGGACTAATTGACGATATTTTCTTAGACCTACTTGAGGATTTCCTTCGTCATCTTCAAATTTAAGCTCTACATTTTTACCGCCTAATTTCCCATCATGTTCTTCTAAATAAAGTTCGAAACCTTGTTTAATACCTTCTGATAATGGAGCCAATGGACCTGTAAAGGATAGGACAAAACCAATTTTAATTGTTTCGCCTTCTGCTGATTGAGGTTTTTCCTTAGTTGTGGTAGATTGTTGTTTTGCTCCTTGGCAGCCTGCAACAAAAATCATCATTGATAAAAGTAGCAGGAACATTAATTTCCATTTTAATTTCGTTTGCTTATTCTCCATTTCAAATTCCCCCTATTGTAATTACAGATTGGCAACCATTTCAAAACTACACTTTATTAAGCGTTTACATTTTCGTTTTATGTAATATGACAAATTCCTCCTTTTTCGACACGTTTTCATTTTTTCAAAACGTTCAGAATCTTCTGTCTGAATAGATGTTAATATGAATTTGTTCCTACTGCAACACCTTTGTTCTGCTATACGCAACGTATTATATTTTTTTAATAAAAATATACACCCTAAAACTAGCTGAAAAAGAGGAGGTAGTAAGTAACTAAAAAAGCTACCCTTTCATTCGAGATAAGGATAGCTTTTCTGTCGTACAGTATTTTATTAATGTGTAACTCTTTGAATACGCCCCTCGGCTTTGTATTCAAATGGAGATGGTAATGTTTTGACAAAGTCAACCGTTGCTTGTAGATCTTCTGGACCTACCTCTAAACCAGTTGCCAAAGCACCAATTCCGTAGCTTGCATTACCATACATGTAATTGTTTACTACCACTGAATACTCTTGGGCTGGGTCAATTTTGCTGCCATCCGGTAAGAAAATGTCGACAACCTTACCAGTTCCAGTTGCAACGTCGTATGTGTAGGTATATTTAAAGCCAGCAATATGGTAATCTAGTCCACGTGCTGTGATTTGTTTATTTAATACTTCTTCTAAATCAGCCCCACTTAGGCTAATTTTGTTTAGAACATTTCCAAATGGTTGAATCGAGAATAAATCCCCGAATGTTACTTCACCAGCGTCAAGCTGTGCACGAACACCGCCGCCATTCATTAAGGCGAAGTCAGTGTCCATTGCTGCTTTCATACCATCAGCAATTAAGTTCCCAAGACCGTTATCAGCAAACTCACCAGCTGTTGACGGATAGGCTTTAGCTAATGTAGTTGCAGAGTTACCTACTACTTCCGCTTTTAAGGGCGCAACTAAATCTTCATACTTCTTCATAATCACTGAAACAGCAGGATCTGGCGTGTAATCAGCTTGATATACGGTTACCACTTCTGCTTCTTTTTTCACAATATCCCCTGTTTCAGGATTAATTACTAGATCCACATCAGAGAATGCTGATCCATAGGAATAGGCTTGAACAATTAACTTGTTATCTACTACTTTGTCATTGAAAGCATGGTTATGAGCAGCAAAGATAACATCTACTTCATCATCTACGTTTTCGGCAATTCTTGAAGCATCAAATCCATCTGTGTAGCCTTCTTGACTAGTAGGATTATGCGCTAAAACTACAATGGCTTCAATTCCCTGTTCTTTTAACTCTGCCGTATACTTATTAATTGCTTCCGCTTCGTCAGTAATTTGAAGATTTTCATTTCCTTTCGTCACGATCATATCTGGAGTTTCTTGTGTAACGACGCCGATAAAGCCAATTTTTTGACCAGCAACTTCCTTAACCACGTATGGTGCACCTGTAATTAATTCACCTGTTGATTTGTCAAAAGCATTGGCTGCAATAACGGGGAAATTCATTCCGTCGTAGCCTGTAGTGCCTTTTCCAAGTGGATGTTCACCACCATTGATCATACGGTGCAATTCGGTAATCCCTTCGTCAAATTCATGATTTCCTAGTGTACCGACATCCATGCCTAATGCTTCCATAACTTCAACCGTCGGCTCATCCTGGAACAGTGCCGACAACAACGGGCTGCCGCCAATCATGTCTCCAGCATGAACAAGCAAAGTATTTTCGTTTGTAGCTTCACGCTGCTTGATTGCTGCAGCTGTGTATTCCATACTTCCAGCCAAAACTTCTTGTCCATCTCTTTTTACTTTTGTATCCGTATCCAGCTGACCGTGTAAATCGTTTAAGCCAAGAAGCTGAATATGAACAGGAGTGAAACCAATGTCTAATTTAAAAATTCCAAAGCCAGCTTCATCTTTTTTACCAGAATAGGAAATATTACTTCCTTCTGTAATATACTTTTCAGCAATTGGTGATGTTGTAAAAGTTACGTTCACATCTCCAGCGATTGGTGCAATCGACCAGTTGTTATCTGCAGTTGGCGTAATTTCCTTCATCTCTGTGATATAGTCCATCAAAATTTGACGGTTTTCATCTGCAGAGTCAACGACTAATTCGCTTCCTTTTACTCCTGGGAAGTTACCGCCGCCGCCTGCACGATAGTTATTGGTTACAACAATAAAGTCTTGATTTGGATCAACAGGCTGACCGTTATAAGTTAGGTTCACTACACGGCTGGAATCTGGGTTGATAAGACTTCCATTTGGAGCATATTTAGCTGGAGCTGTAACATCGATTTGATATTGAACTCCATCAATTACATCAAAGTTATAAACAGCGAAAGCTGGATTTAATAATGCTTGTTCTTCCGTTTTATTAGGGTCAATGGTATTGAATTTGCCTGCAGTCATTTCAATCCATTCTTTTACTACAGAGCCTTTAATTTTGATTGCCTTTAATGTATTGTCATACAAATACAAATCGCCTGCACTGCGGATGGTTAAATCACCTTTTTGAATTTCAGTGTATTCTGCAACACCATTACGGCCAGCTTTGAAGGGAGCACCAACTGAAAGGATTGGCAGATCCTGATACTCCGGCTTGCTTTGGGCAATGTACTTTTCCACATACCATTTTTGTGCATTCGTCACTACTTGGATGGAAGGGTCGTCCTGTACAAGTGAAAAATAGCTGTGAATGTCATCCGTTGTTTTTCCGATAGGAGTATTTACGTAAGCTACCGTTGCTTCATGGTCAGCCTTTACTGCATCAACAATGGATTGAACAGGTTTTACTTGTGTTGGCGAAGAAATCTCACGGGTTAAAGATTGTGAGTTTACTACAGACCATTTCCCTTTTTCCTTTTTCAATGAAAGGTCAATAATTCCTAATGAACCGCCGCCGTAACCCGCCTGTACTGCTGGAACTCCGTTAATGGTTCCTTTTGCATTGTCTACACCAGGAAGCGGCAAGCCATCAGCACCCTTGAACAATCCATCAAGTGCAGCAGCGGATTTTGCCGGAAATAATTTATGTGTATGTGAGAAAGTTATCGCGTCAATTCCTTGTACTTCACTTAATGCATAAATGACATCTTCTGAATTGTCTTTATTACCGCTAAATCCGGAGTGCGTCATGGCTACAATAACATCAGCACCTTCTTCTCTCATTTGCGGAATAAATTTCTTTGCCGTTTCAACAATGTCTTTCGTAATTACTTTACCGTCAAGATTCGCCTTGTCCCACTCGTTAATCTGAGGAGGAACGAAACCGATAAACCCAACTTTGATTACATGTTTTTTTCCTTGTTCATCGACCACTTTTTTGTTGATGATTTTGTAAGGAGTAAATTTATTTTCGTCATTATCGGGATTCGTATCATGGTCATCTACATAAACGTTTGCGTTGATAACAGGGAAATTCGCATCATCATATGCCTCATCTAGGAAATCAAGACCATAGTTAAACTCATGATTTCCTAATGTTGCAATATCATAGTTCATTTGGTTCATCGCTTTAAATACTGGGTGAACTTCTCCATCTTTAAGTGGGTCAATTTTTGCTTTATACGTTCCTAATGGAGTTCCTTGAATTAAGTCGCCATTATCTACCAATACACTGTTTGCTGCTTCAGCACGAGCAGCTTCCACGAGAGCAGCTGTACTTGCCAAGCCGACTTTTTGGTAGTCTGCATTTTTGTAATAGTCATAGTTTAGCAGGTTTGTATGTATATCTGTTGTTTCCATAAGACGCAGCTCTAAAACAGGACTTTTGTCTGTTTTCGGTGCTGCGTTTACTTGTGTTGCTGAAAAGAATGGAGATGCAAGAAGTGTTACAGCTAGAGACGATGATAGAATTCTCTTTGCAGTACTTAATTGTGCCTTTTTCTTCAACATGTTCACCTTCCGAGTTATCTAGTATTTTTTCTCCAAGAAACATCCTGGGGGCATTCCTTCCTAATAATAAAAAAATTACTAGTGTTCCGTAAGGGGAATAAGTCATAGGTAAAAACAGGTGGAATTGGATAATTAAAATTAGGTATACACGCAATTAAATATGATTTGTCCTCTGTCCGTGGACAAATGTGTTTCTATGGTGCCTGTCACCATTTATTTTATTTGGATTATTATAATAAAGAATTCTGTTCTTAGAATTGTATGTATTTTTATGGTTCTTTTTACCTGGTTGTACCGAGAAAAAGGTAGGATGGTGTTTTAATAGTTTTGCTATTAAAATAAATAAAAATACATTACTTTGGATAAAAATTACATAATTGGAGGTTAATAATGAAGCAGAAAAAGAAGATTGCAGGCCTTATAGCTGTTAGTTTGCTAACCACTTTACCATGGACTGTGGGGTATGCAGACGCGCCAAAATGGACAAACGTTAATGTATATGAAGAACAGGATGGAAGTAAGTTTAATAGTGAAAACTATGACTTTGTGAAATTCTCGCAAATCGGTACAAAATTGAAAGCCCTTGAGAAACAGTCTAACCGTATTAAAGTGGAAGTTCGAGGTACGTCTGCGGATGGACATCCTCTTTATGTCGTGACGATTGCCGACCCAACAACTCAAGGGAAGTTCGGAAAAATCCAGTCACTCAGAAAACAAATGTTTAAAAATCCTGGGAAGGCTCAAGATTGGATTACCAATAATCCAGATTTTAAAGTGCCTATTATGATCAACGGATCGATTCATGGAACTGAATTTGCCGGAACTGATGCCATTCTGCAGTTAATTGAGCGTTTTGCAACTGAGAATGACCAAGAGACAAAGAACATTTTAGCCAATAACATTCTTATATTTAATGTGGTCCAAAACCCCGACGGACGTGTTGACGCAACCAGATTTAACGGTGAGGGGATTGATTTAAACCGTGATTTCATCACCCAATCTCAGCCGGAAACGAGAGAGACCGTTGAACTGATTAAAGAATGGAACCCGATGGTATTTCTTGATACACATGGATATGTGAAAAATTACAAACCAAATCTACAGGGATTAATTGAACCATGTACACCGCCACATAATCCAAACTATGAGTACGATTTATATAACAAGTGGGCTTATCAGCAGGCAGAGGCAATGGAAGCTCAGATAATGAGCCAAAAGGATAAATTCTCATCGAACACTTTATATCAAAATATGAACGGTGTTTACGTTCCTCAGCGTAATGATAAAGATGGATGGGATGATTATCCCCCAATCTTTACACCTATGTATGCTATGTACCATGGTGCATATGGACATACGTTAGAAACGCCAACAAATGATTGGGACGGCGTACGCTGGATGTATAACGCCATTATCGGCGCACTTAATTTTGCGACAGAGAACAAGCAAGCGATGATAACCGACCAAATTGAAATGTTTAAGCGTGGGATAAATTTTGATCATCCGTTCCACAAGGATGGGTTCTTCCCGAAAGCCTATATCCTTCCAGTTGATGAAAAAGACCCGACTGTAACGCATAAAGCCGTCAATCATTTAATAAATAATGACATTGATGTGGTTCAAGCGCCGAAAGCATTTACAGTGGATGGACAATCATATCCTAAAGGAACATACATCGTTAAGATGGATCAGGCAAAGGCTGGATTAGCCAACACGATGCTTTGGGATGGAGAGGACATCTCGAACGATACGGCTGCAATGTATGATATTTCAGCATGGAGTTTACCTGAGCTTTGGGGCTTTAAAGCAGTGGCAACACAAAGTTCAATTGATGTGACAACAACAAAGGTTAACCAGATTGCTAGTCAAGGTGCGGTTATAGGTAAAGGTCCATACTTGATTCCGAACAGTTCCGTAAAAGCTGTTAATCTAGTAAATACATTGCTTCAACAAGGTGTAGCAGTTAAACGTGATCCAAAAGGTAATTTTTACACAGAAGCAGCGGCGAATACTATCTCGGCAGCCGTAAAAGAATCTGGCTTGCAGATTGAATCGGCAGCTAAAGTACCAGCTGATGCAATGGCCTTATCAAGCTTAAAGGTAGCCATTTTGAAGGATGGAGGCATGGGGAAAGTACAGTCTCACAGCGGAACAAAGCTTGCTCTGAAACGACTTGGTTTCCAAGTAATAGAAGTGACGCCGGTTGAAGTAGCCGAGAACGGCCTTACTGGATTTGACGCTTTTGTTTACAGCGGAACCGAAAATCTCATTTCTACAAATCTATCAGCTTCCAATAAAGAATTTGGCTTGCAGGATGCTGGACAGTTAGATAAATTCAAGGCGAATGTGTCAAAATTTGTGAGTGATGGCGGCAAATATGTTGCTGTTGGTGCCGGGGCATCAAGAGCAACGAAAACACTAGGTCTGACGGATGACACGATTAATACGGGAGGGTCTAACTATAACGGAATCGTAAAAGTGAATTATGAAGGCACTGCTTTAACCGCGGGTTATGACCAGGATGATCTTGGGTTCGTTTACCGTCCAGCATGGTTTACTGGAACTGGGAATGACAAGGTCGTTGCAACCCTAGCAAACTCTGATGACTTCTTTGTAGCTGGCCATTGGAAAAATAGCAGTGCTGCTAAGGGCCAAGCCGTTATCGTGAAAGAGCAGGATAAAGATGTGACCTTGATTGGTTTAGAAGCGGGCTTCCGTGACCATACAGATTACCTATTCCGACTATTATCTAATGCGATTTTTGAAAAATAAAAGTCTGACAGCAAATCGTCTTGGCGGCCTATCAAATTTTTAAAAAGTAATATTGGTGGAGGGAGCCTGGTTCAGCAATGAATCAGGCTTCATCATTGTAGCGAAAAACTTTATCAGTGGCATAATAGAAAGTCTGTCAGTTTAAAGGTACCAATGAAAAAGGAGTTGACCCTGTAAGGCCAACCCCTTGCAAATCGTTATTTTATTGTAAGCGTTACAGAATTATAGTTATTCCCATTACTAAGTGGATTGTAGTTTTTCTCAATGTTTCCTGCGGCGTCTACAGCAAAATAATTGATGGTTGTTGTCTTTTCAATTTTTAATGTTTCTGCAAATTCACGGGTGCCGCTTAATTGAATTTTAGGCGATTGGAAAGTTGGGCGGCTGCCGTCAAGTGTATAGTAGACGGTGGCTGGCTCACTTGTGTCAATCTTAACATCAACCGGACCTGTGTATTTCCCATTTCCAGGTGATGCTTTTGAGGAGGGCGGCTGATGGTCTTTTGAACTATTGTAGGCTACTTTAATTAAGCCAATCAAACCATTGGAAAATTCCATTGCCTCTTCATGTCCCTCTGCAAACGCAGGCTGGAATCCAACTGCCTGCCATCTCTTCGTATCTTTATTCCATAAATCGGCTCCTACTTCAAAGTTCCAGGCGTAAATCCCCTTTTCATACCATAGGTAGTCCGCAGAGTTACCTGCAGCAGAGTATAGTACGTCAGGAATTGGACCTGTACGGCTAGGTAGAATGACAGTTCCGCGGTGGTCTTGAATATCATTTAAGATGTGATCAGAAGCTGCCCAGTAAAACGCTTCTTCACCAGCTGATGGGCGTGGCAATGTTGTACGTTTTGAATCGTAAGCACCAGGGGACCACATGAAGTAGCCGCCATAGCTATGAATATTCATTGCGAACTTTATGTTTGGATTTTTGTCTGCAAGCCAAACAAGGTTTTTGGCTTCTGGCTCGGAGTTTTCAGATGGTCCAGCGTACGTATCACTTCTACAGTTCGTTGCTGATGCACCGATATAGCCGTCAAAGGCGGAGCCGACAGAATGGTTGCGGTTAAGGTCAACTCCCCAAGAATTACGGTATCCTGGATCAGATTCAGTAGGACCACAGTGGTTTGTCATATTTCTACGCTGCATATTGTAATCATTAAAGCTGTAATTGGCTCCATCAGGGTTTACTGAAGGAACAAGGAATATATCAAGATTATCGACAAGCTTTCTTGTCTCACTATCTTGACTATAGTTTCGCAGCAGTCTTTCCGCCGTTTCGATTGTTACGAGTGGGGTCACCCATTCACGGGCATGCTCCTGAGCATAACCAAGAACCCCTGGTTTAGAGCCGTCACGATGCTTGCCGATTCGGATCGCTTTTACTGTAAAAGGATCACGGGAAACATCTGCTGGTGCTTTTAGATTATCTGTTAATTTCGTAGTCGTTGGTGCGACAACACCTGTTCCGGCATTACCGCGATATGTAGTCGCAGTGACAAGTTGGCTAGCATTCTCATTCAGTGCTTTAACCACTTGTGCGGCAGTACTTGTTGCTTTACCTGACGAATCAGTAGCCAACTCTACTAAAATCTTTTTACCATCCACAGTCACTTTTAGTGGTGCATTATTGATTTCAGGATTCTTGAATTCTACCGATACATCATTCCCGCCTTCATGCCCCCACGCTTTTGAGGAAACAACAACTGCGAGATTGGTCGTGCCGCCGATAGTTGCTTGGGCAAGACGTCTGTAACCATTTGTTTTGTTTGGCATATCAATGATTTCTACCAAGTTCGGGAATTCTTTTGCTAGTTTTTCGGCACGCTCATATAATTCCTTTGGTGCCATATAGTGATCAACAAAATCTGTGACATAGTCCGTTTTTGGATGTTTCGGTTCCTTTCCTAGCCATTCGGTGACGGAGCTCGTTGCGGTTCCGCCTAGATTACTATCAATTTTGACAGAAGTAGGTATTGCTGTTACTGGCAACATCAAATAGTGATAGATATATTCTCCGTAATCAACGAATCTAGAAAGTGTTGCTGATTTTTCAACTCCACCCTCGGTCCAAGTTGCTTTAAGTGCTGTACTTGCCGTAGCTCCTGCACTCGATTTCACTTCGAGATACAGGAATGTATCGGATTGATTAGTAAAATGGTTTGCCCGAAGAACCTTAAGTGTATCCTCAGAAGCTGCCAAATTGGCTTCCAGCTGGACAGCAGATTGCCGCTCTGCCACGCGTGTGTTCCATTGGTTTTCAGTGATCAGGGTCTCTTTTACATTGATACCAAAGGTCTTTAACATGGC
Source organism: Neobacillus sp. plas4 (assembly GCF_057221695.1). Lineage (NCBI taxonomy): Bacteria > Bacillati > Bacillota > Bacilli > Caryophanales > Bacillaceae > Neobacillus > Neobacillus sp. plas4. The sequence goes on along the minus strand of NZ_CM170152.1, from coordinate 4,981,650 downwards.
AATTTCTGTTGGCGTGACAACGGCATCCACTTCATAGACTCCGTCGTGTGCTTCGATTCTGTGGGTAAGGTCAATTCCAAGTTCAAGAAGCTTGTCCTTTGCCTTATCATTTGGTACTACGAGTTGAACAATTGAGACAGATTCTTCCTTAGGAATCGGCAGGTCAGGCTGTTCAACAGCCGAAACCGGTATACTTAGGCTTGGATAAAATGTAGAGAACCCTAGTCCGGTTATGGCAGTCATCACCACTAAATTCCTTTTCCATTTCTGCTTTTTCTTTTTTACCAAAAAACTGCACCCCCAAAATCCAATGAATTTTACTACAAGCTTATTGTAAAATGTTTATTCATAACATTGTGTCGCAAAATCAGAGTTAGAATAATATTCTCTCTACAAAAAAATTTATTGGAATAATAAAATACTTTATTTTAAAAGATTAATTTAATAGGTTGTTTTCCCTATTCAAAAAGTACTGAGCTTCTCGACAAATCTAGTGATTTTTGGGGTCGTAAATTACTAGATTTTATACCATAATATCTTCTGAAAAATGTATGTAAATAATCAGCTATTTATTTGTGTTTAATATTGTTACTTTTTGTGTAGTTTTGTAAAAAGAAAGTTGTCATATATTTCAAGGGGATTGCGGCAACTTGATAAAATCATTAAATGTCTATCAACCTTTGTGCCAATCCAACATTAAATAAAGAAACGAAACATTATTATGAATAAAGATGATGGGAATGGCAAAAAGAAACCGAGGAAAATCAATCAGCTACTTTTGCCTTCAAATGGCAGAGGGAGTAAGTCGGTCATCCGTCGAATATTTATTTTTGGACCGAGTTATTAGCTGACCTAGAATCAAAAAAAGCTTTTAACAATATTTATGACTATAAAATTATTTCCGAGATTATTTATTTTAATAATTTTATGTTGGAATAACAGAGAATACCCTAAAAACAAAAAGCTATCCCTCTCAATGAAGGATAGCTTTTTGCTTTTAATGTGCCATATTGTTATTTGGCATTTGCCCCATATTCTGCCCCATCGGCATTCCTTGCGCTGGTGCGAAGGCATTTCTGTATTGATTCATGTCTGCTTCAGCCAACTGAGGTACTTGGTAGTAGTGATGTTTATTTTGATAAATAGACAGCTCATAGCCCATTTCAATACAATTTGGCACGGAATCTGCTAGCACACGGCGCACAACCGGATTTGTTGCTTCTAGGGCAGCCATTGTTTTCATAGAAGCTCCAGCTTTACAAGAAGAGAGCATACAGTTGGAAATGTATTCATCATTGATTTCAGACAGTGATTGAAAAGGTTTCTTTGGCTGAGCCGGCTTCATACCATAAATAAAGTCATTCCCTTGTGTCATCATATATTTTGAAGTAGGGTGTGAAGGGTTTTGTCCAGTTTTGAAACATTCTAAAGTGATATTATATTCATCAGCCATAAATTTATATTGGCGATCAAGAATATCAAGTAATTCTGGGTCTTTTATGTGTTGACGCAACATCATATACTGATTCATCGTGCCTACCGCTGCCCCTAAAACCTCGTTTAAATCAATTACCTCATGTCCCCCATGATTAAGCTGTGGAGGTACATTCCCTGTATGCATGTTTTGGTGCATTTGTCCTTGCTGCCCTTGCTGGTTTTGCATCATCTAATTTTCCTCCCTAATGGTTTGATAATAGCCATAGTTATTATGTATCAATACTCCTGAGTTATTCATGTAACCTATTTGTTCGAAAGATTGTCATATAAAGGTTTTAGAAAAGAAAATAAACGTCAATAATGACACGTAGTGAGGATTAGGAGGTACAGAAATGCAAGAAGAGTTAAGGGTTTTTTATCAAATTTTTACAACAACCAAAGATGCTATAGAAAAATTTATGAATATGCTGGAACCTGTCATACAAAATGCCACTGATGAACATGAGCGATTATACTATCATCATATTTATGAAGAAGAAGAACAGCGTCTATCCCGTTTAGTCGTACTTATTCCGCTCATTAATAAATTTCAACAAGTAAAAGATGAGGAAGATTTTTCTCCAAGCAACAATGAATTTAATCGACTTTTACAAGAATTGAATCTGGAAAAGTTCGGTTTACATAATTTCGTCGAACACTTAGATTTAGCATTGTTTCGATTTACAGATCCGGAGCGAAGCAGCCTATTAAATAGCCTACGAGAAGTTTCATATAAGGATTACCAACAAGTAAAGCAAATGTTAATTGAAATAAACAGTCGATTTGATACCAATTATGTGGATCCTCATGCCCACCACGATGAACATCATGATCATTTAGATAGATCAGACTCCCCAACTATGGATACACATTTCACATCATCTAAACAAAGAAAAGGCTTTACGGTTGGAAGCTTAATATAAAGGAAAAGAGAGGATAATCAAATGAACAAAATACAATTATACCCGGATGCCCCGTTATCAAATCAGGAATTTTCTCAATTGGATCAAACGGTTATCGAAGCAGCGAGAAGGCAATTGGTAGGGCGCCGTTTTATTGAATTATACGGCCCTTTAGGGAGAGGCGTACAAAGTATTTTTAATGATATTTTTTCAGACAACTTAGAAGCGAAAATGGATTTTCAGGGCTCCTTTGATACGGATATCGAGACAAGTAAAAGGGTGAACTACACCATTCCATTGCTTTATAAAGACTTCGTATTATATTGGCGTGACTTAGATCAGGCCAAAGTATTAGATATCCCGATTGACTTTTCTGCAGCAGCCAATGCAGCCCGAGATGTAGCAATCCTTGAAGATCAAATGATATTCCATGGAACGAGAGAATTTGACATCCCTGGGTTAATGAATGTTCCTGGCCGTTTAACACATTTAATCGGGGAATGGTATGAATCTGGAAATGCTTTTCAAGATATTGTTGACGCAAGAAATAAGCTTCTCGAGATGAATCACAATGGACCATTTGCCCTTGTACTTTCGCCGCAGCTGTATTCACTCGTTCACCGAGTTCATCGTGATACAAATGTATTAGAAATCGAACATATTCGGGAATTGGTTACAGATGGGGTGTTCCAATCACCTGTTTTAAAGGGGAAATCGGGAGTACTGGTTAATACAGGTAAAAATAATCTAGACTTGGCTATTTCTGAGGACTTTGATTCAGCTTACTTGGGTGTTGAAGGGATGAACCATCCATTTCGTGTGTATGAAACAATTGTTCTACGAATTAAACGCCCTTCTGCTATTTGCACATTGGAATCTATGGGGGACTAATGAATAGCCGCGTATTAACAGTAGGCTCTCTTATACCAGGAAAGCTGATGGTAAAACCTCCATCACCAGTACCGCCCGAAAGCAAAAAAACTGAGACAGTAGAAATCGTCGTGGAGCAAAACGGCAGTAAGATTGAAATAACCCCTGTAAAAGGAAAGCTATTGGACGCTGCCCTTAATCAAGGTAAGCCTATTCAATATAAGTGCCGTAAAGGAACATGCGGTCAGTGTACTGTCAAAGTCATAAAAGGTAAGGGGATATCCGTGCCTAACAAGCTGGAGCAGAAAAAGCTGAAGAATGAGATTCCAAATGGATATCGTTTGGCATGTCAGGCTGAAATAGTGTGACTCTCTTTTAATTAGATGTCTTGTCCTTAATCGAGTAACAAGCAAAAGTAAAATAAACGGAGATTTTCCGGTTAAATGCAGAATGAGCTCGTTTCGGGGGAAATAAGGGGAGTTTTTCCGCTTATGGAAAGCAAAAATCCCCTATAATCGAATTTTTCGAGTAAATAGGCGGAATCTCTCCGTCTATTTAAGCTTTTTTTGGTGATAATTACTAATTAAGCGGAATCTCTCCGTCTATTGAACGTCTCGGAATTTCGTAGAAAGCTTGATAAATAAAGAAAAAAAGGCATATGACAATTCATACGCCTTTAATAAGAAAGCACCAAAACGGAACCCTTTACTGCGAAAGGTACCTCGTCTTTATCATGCTAACTTGATGATTTTGTCTTCAACTGGGAATGGAAGTGAAATATTGTGCTTTTGCAATTCATTCACACTGATATCCTGAACGAGCCTTAATGCTTCCTTTTTAAAAGTTTTCGTCACGAATCCAGAATTCACTTCACAAAGCTTTTGTAAATATTGTAGTGTATCATGGACAAGCATTCGTTGAATATAAGTGTTCTTTAACTGGCAGATTAATTTATGTTCCAGCCCTTTAATCACTGCAATTTGATCAACATGAGCAATGATGTTTTGTCCTTCTTCATCAATAAATCCAATAGAAACATACTGACCTTTTGAGAAATCAACATTTGTAAACACTGGGTTTAGGTAGGTCTCACCTGAAGTAAGACGGATAGAGTCTGCCTCGGCAGCACCGCCAATTTTCCGCTGATTTGCAATAACGGTATGAATATCCTTTAACCCAAATAGCATGTTAAACATATGGATGATCCCCCATTTCCGAAGCTGTCTATAGGGTCATTCTATAGATAATGAGAATCATTGTCAATGGAATTCACCCCCTAAATTTGACGGAAATATGAATGTTATTCTATGGAAATGGAACTCAAATACAATATCCATTTATGTGTAAACGAAAGAAATGTAAGAAAGGTCAAACTGGCTGTAATGGAAAGTACAGACTTTATTCGTTCACTTTGAATAAACTGAAATAGAAACGAAGCTATTAAACTAAACCAACCGATAATTGAAAAGGTTATAAAACTATCAAGAACGTAATGAGATGGTTGTCCCAAATAAAAGAGTCCACCTATTAAAACACTTACCAGCAATGGAGCCAAAAAATCCATCCTGTTACTTATTACTGATTTACTTCCATGCAGAAGGGATCTTTTCGAGAGCAGTGGATAGATAAAATAAGGCAATACCAAACCAAAGGAAATGCCGGTGACCAAACGCCGTAAGTTATTCGATTCAAAGAGGTTAGAATAGGAACCAAGTCCATCTAAAATTAATGGAACAAGCATTAATAAAAGTAAAAAGCTTAATTTTATTGAAGGTATCGTAATGCTTTGACTCCGTTTGGTGAAATGTAAATAAATAAAGGTAGAAAAAACACCAATGTAAATGCCAGTATCCCTAGCACAGACAGCAAGGGGTCCGCCAGAAACCAGGAGTGAACGTTCCTCCAATTGATGACAAATTGCTCTCCCAAAAAAATGAAAAATTTCATGCAGCAATCAAATCACCCCTATTTAATTGGAACCCAATCCAAAATGAGAATTGGGTTCACTCTGATTAATAGGTCATAAATGCCGGGATAATGGATAGTGCAGAAGCAGCAAACCAGCAAATGCAACTAAGAACAATCGAAACAATACTGACAATTAAACATGTTTTTCCAACGGTTTTCTTTTCGATATCTTGGTCGTTCATCCAAACAATCCCTAAAATAATTCCGACAACGGGTATAATAAAGGACAAAATATATAATAGTGCTCTTTGACTTCCAGGCAAAAACAATCCCCTCCATTTCGATAATCTCGTTAAGCTTGTAAATTTCACACTCTTTGAATATGTATGAGAAGGAATAGGATTTTTTGCCTGTCTAGCCTTCAGAAATTTCTTTATCAATTTTCTATGACAAATGAATGAATCTTTTTAAAAAGATTCAGACTAAAAAGTAACATTCTGGAGCTTATTTGTTATAATAAAAATATTACATAGTCAGAAGACAAATAATGGGGTTTGGTAAAAAAATATGATAAATAAACTATTTCAAAGCAGCGGTTTTAAGAGGATAGCAATCTTTGTTTTACTAGCATTGGTTCTGTATGGCCTAAAAGATATGATTAATTTGATTTTATTTACGTTCATTTTTACTTTTTTAATGGATCGATTGGTCATCTTCTTAAACAGAAAAATACCTATTAACCGAAAGATACTTGTTATTGCTTCATATTCCACCATTGTAGGTCTTCTATCCTACGGGCTGGTTAAATACCTTCCAATGATTATTGGTGAAATTACTGCATTAATTAAGCAAATAACTTCGTTCTATACTCGAGAGCATGACAATCTGATCTTAAATTATTTGGTCAGCCGCCTTGAGGAAATTCAGATTTCAAGTTATTTGGAGAGAGGTTTTACCTTTGTCATTTCCTATTTCAGTGATATTAGTACATTTAGCTTACAAATACTTATCGCTCTTTTAATGAGCTTATTCTTCTTATTAGAAAAGCCTCGTTTAATTGAATTTACAAGTAAATTTAAAAAGAGTAAAATCGCTTCAATATATGCGGAAATTGAATTTTTTTCATTAAAATTTGTGGGAACATTTGGGAAAGTAATTGAAGCACAACTAATTATTGCGGTTGTTAACTGTATCCTTACTACAATCGCCCTATGGATTTTCGGATTTCCACAACTAGGTGGACTATCCATTATGATCTTTTTCTTAGGTCTAATTCCTGTTGCCGGAGTCATTATTTCCCTTATTCCACTTGCTATAATCGGGTATAGTATTGGCGGCATTATGACTGTATTGTATGTATTTATCGCAATCATGATTATTCATGCTATCGAAGCATACATTTTAAATCCAAATCTCATGTCATCTAAAACCAATTTACCTGTTTTCTATACTTTCTTAGTATTGATCTTCTCTGAACACTTTTTTGGAGTTTGGGGATTAATTGTTGGTATTCCTGTATTTGTATTCATTTTGGATGTATTAGAAGTAACCGATCATCAAAAGGTATAATAAAAGGAACCCATTCTTTTTTGGAATGGGTTTGTGTATGGTTGACTTATACTATCAATTAAGCAAAGGGAGGAAGACCAGAGATGAGCGAATGCAAATTGGATCATTCACAAGAAGATGTTCGAACGAAATATGAATCCCAACTAGAGTTTCTTCCAGAAGATATGAATTTCTTATTTGAACAATTCTTTACAAAAGAACATACGCAGGATCTATTAAATGAAGTGTTTCATTTATTAAAAAAATATGATTTAGTATCTGAAGAAGAAAGAAATGCAAGAAATAATCGGTTGTATCTAGTATTGAAAAACGTATAAAACTAAAAGCCCCCAGTAATGGGGGTTTTCTACTAGCAAATGGCGGTTTTTTTCTTCACGCCAATCTTATCCTTTTGAATCATTTTATCTATATATTGTGTGGCTAATGGTACTTTACAAGCTGTGTTTCCAACATCAACATGAACCTTGCCCATGTTTTCAGCCACTTTGAGTGCCTCTTCATGTAACTCCTTTACGTAGGCTCCAGCACCGATCACAAAGGTATTCATCGCATAACGGACACGATTTCGTTCCTCATGAATTGTTGTTTCTACCTGCTGTAATCGTTCACGAATTTCCTCTAGATCCAACTTTTCGTCTGGAGTAATTGAAATATAGTTTGTATATGTATTCCAGCCGCAAACCGCGATCATTTCATTTTCTGATTCCATCCATTCCTGTGCCAGCTCTAGTGCATAATCACTTTCTGCAGCAACCCCTGCCACTGTGTATTCTGCAGGCATATACCAATAGGCTTTATTTGCCCAGTCCTGTAGTGTTTCTTTTGTCATTAATTTTGGATTTACGGATAGACCTGCTAAATACATGGCATCATGGTTTCCGGTATTGTATAGTGCTAACGCAAGTTCATGATCCTTTTTTACATATTTAACGAGTTTTTTTAAGTCGCCGATTTTCACTCCAAAAAAAGGTTCCTTTACACCATGGTTTTGATAGATTTTTTTTATTTGTTCCGATCCAAGTTCCTCAAGCTTACTCATTATTTCATTTAAGTACATTCTCATTCCTCCTCAGCTCCAATAACCGTTCCTAAAGCCAATTTTACCAGCCTTTCTATCGTTAAGGAAAATTTTACTTATTACGATTGAGTAATTAATCCCAGACTATCTTCATGAAATTTACCCTTTTAGAAGATAGTAAAGATAACGAAAAATGCTGATAGAAAGAAGGAGTAGAATGGGAGAACTATTTCGTTTGTTAAGAAAAGGTAATAAATCGGCTATGATTGCAGCCATTGTCAATACGATTATTGCGATCGCAAAAGGTACTGCTTATATGTTTACCGGGAATGTCGCCATGTTTGCCGAAACCATGCATAGCCTTGGTGACGCGGCTAACCAGTTTTTTGTTTTTGTTGGTTCTGCCTTAAGTAAAAAGTCTCCAACAAACCGTTTTCCCAATGGATTTGGCCGATTAGTGAACTTAGTTTTATTAGGAGCTGTATTGATTGTTGGTATCATGGCATTTGAAACAATTCAAGAAGGCTATCATCATATTCTTCACCCGACCAAATCTGAAGGATTTTTAATCAATATAGGGGTTCTTGCCTTTGCTCTCATTCTTGAGATGTATGTTCTTTATAAAGCAATGAAGGAAGTTTTGCACGAAGTCGGAGCAGAAGCACAAGGACTTAGTGTTATATTCAAAAGTTTTGCCAATTTAGGAAGAGCAAAGCCAGCAACAAAGCTTGTATTTATGGAAGATTCAGTGGCTACAAGCGGCGGCTTGCTGGCAATAATCGCTGTTGTCATTTCTCATTATTCTGGAATCCTTTGGGTCGAGGGTGCTGCCTCTATTCTGATCGGGTTAATGATGTTTTTTGTTGTCGGCAGGGTCTTTTTGGATAATGCAGCGGGTGTTTTAGGTATAGCAGATGAGGAAATGGAAGAAAAAATCGGCAAATTAGTCATTGCTGACCCTGATGTAACAGATATTCAAGACCTGGCTGTAATAAAAGAAGGAGAAGATCTGCATGTGGAGTTGGAAATTGAGATTGATCCAAGCCTAACGGTTGCAGAAGCAGATGATATTAAGGACCGCCTGCAGGAAAAAATCATGGCCGAAAAAGGTGTTGTAGACGTAACGATTGAATTTGATGAGGAAGATGGAATCGAAACATGGAAACCAGGTGAGCCGAAAGAAGTGACCAACAAATAAAAGCAGGCTGCTTAGCAGTCTGCCTTTATTCCCAAGGTTTTTTTGTTGTAAAGTAATTAGCTAATTCTTTGCTGTTCTTTCGGTGTTCTTTGCGTTTTTCTGCTCTTATTTTTCCAGTTTCTTTAAAGCTTTTTTTCTTCCTCTGTTTCGGGGATGATGGCTGGAACTTTAGTAGGCTTTCCTTTTTCATCTAAAGCAACAAAGGTTAAAAACGCAGTTGCAGCGATTTTACGAGTACCTGTGATGAGGTTTTCAGCAATTACTTTTACAAAAACTTCTATTGAACTTGTTCCTGTCCAGGTAACAAAGGATTCGAAGCAGACGGAGTCATCCGGGGTAATAGGGCTTAGAAAGTCAACAGAGTCCGTAGAGGCGGTTACACATTCTCTCCTTGAAAGGCGAGCTGCTGAAATGGAGGCAAGCATGTCCATATCGCTCATTAATTTACCACCGAATAAAGTGTTATGGTTGTTTACATCATTTGGGAAAATTCTACTCGTTCTTACAACTCTCGTTTCATTGCATGTTTTTGAATCCATAAGTATCCTCCGATTACAGTAAAGATGAATTTATTTTTTGCTCTTATCGTATTCTATACTCATTTTGGAGAAATAAAAAGAATCCCGAATTTAAGCCAATATGATTCAAGTATGTTAAATTACTAATATGAATACATAGAATGGAGGTTCAAAGCAAGCAATGCAAAATGAAATTCAACAAACACTGCATGTAAAATCTGAAATAGACCCTAAGGCAGAAATAAAAGATCGAATTAACTTCCTAAAAAATTACTTATTAAAAACCAAAGCAAAAGGTTACGTTCTTGGGATTAGCGGCGGGCAAGATTCAACACTTGCTGGCCGCCTAGCTCAGCTCGCAGTTGAAGAGATGAGAGCGGAAGGTCATGAGGCATTATTTATAGCGGTACGGCTCCCATATGGTGTGCAACAGGATGAGGCAGATGCCCAGCTTGCTTTAGACTTCATTCAAGCCGACCAAGAGTTTAGTTTTAATATTAAACCCGCTGTCGATGCTGTTCAATCCGAGTATAATGCTGTTTCAAAAAATAAACCGTTAAGCGATTATCATAAAGGAAATGTAAAAGCGCGGATGAGGATGATCGCTCAATATGCATTTGGCGGTATGGAAGGATTGCTCGTCATTGGAACAGATCATGCAGCAGAAGCTGTTACAGGGTTTTTTACAAAGTATGGCGATGGCGGTGCGGATGTAGTCCCATTAACCGGACTCACAAAACGGCAAGGTAAAGCTTTATTAAAAGAACTTGGCGCAGATGAAAGACTCTATTTAAAGGTCCCTACAGCAGACCTTTTGGATGTCAAACCCGGTCAAGCGGACGAAACAGAATTAGGCATTTCTTATGATGAGCTCGATGACTATTTAGAAGGGAAAACAGTTTCACAAGAAGTTGCAGAAAAAATTGAACAGCGTTTCTTGGTTACAGCACATAAACGCCAAATGCCAGCATCGATGTTTGACACTTGGTGGAAATAAAGGAGGGAAGCTTTTCCTTCCTTTTTTATTGTCCAGCCCCACAAGAGTAAGCTTCGGAAGCGTTACCTCGCACGAAAGAAAAGCGTTAGCTTTTCTGATGAGCACCCTAGCGGCTAGTGTCCTTCGCTCTCCGCGAGTAAAAATCCCTTCAGGATTTTTACCTACCTACGATAAGTCAAGCACGAATGCGCCTCCGGCTCTTCGTGTTTCCTTTATCTCAGTTGGAGCGCTCCACAAGGAACGCTTCGTCAGCGTGTGCTTCGAACGAAGGAAAAGCGTTAGCTTTTACAAGGAGGCCATACGTCGCTGACCACTAAGGAAAGCTCCTTCGAATAAACATCGCAGGACCAAGCTGCACTTTGGCTTGGTCCGAGGGCGCTTCCGCTTTTCTATTTGTCATAAAACTGATAAATCTTACTCCGATTTATTTCCTTTTAGCGTTTTATAATAATAAATAAAACTTAGGAAAAAAAAGGATGTGAGGGTATGAAATCGTCCATAACTGAAACAAAGTTTATTCTGTCTACGGTTAGCGCCATTTTTCTTTTGATGATGGTACGTGTTTCCCTATTTCAGATTAATAACATATATAGCCCCGTTAGCTACGTTGGTATCCACTCCTTTTTAGAAATTATTTGTATTGCTATTTCCGTAACGATATTCTTATACGGAATAAAAAAGTTTAGGACATCTAAGTCAAATCGTCTTCTGTTATTGGCTTTTACCTTTTTTATAGTAGGAGTAATTGATATCCTCCACACTCTTTCTTACAATGGAATGCCTTTTTTTATAACCCCAAGTTCGGTCCAAAAAGCAACCTGGTTTTGGGTTACAGCAAGAGTAATCCAATCGATATTAATGCTATCATTGTTATTTCTTCCTGATCGGCCATTAAGGAAAGATTATCGATTCTTTTCCGTTGCTTTAGGGATACTGCTAACTTGTACAATTGGATATATTATTATTTTTTATGAAAATAAACTTCCGCTGCTTGTGATCGAAGGGAAGGGCACCACTTTATTAAAAAATAGTTTGGAGTATGGTGTAAGTTTTATTTTATTTGTGTCTCTGATGGTTTCCTTATATCAGTATTATCTTGATAAGAAGGAAGACAAATTATATTTCGCCTTAGCATTTGTGTTTTTGCTGTTGACTGAATTGATCTTTACCATCTATCAAAGTGTTTTTGATCTTGATAACTTTCTGGGACATATTTATAAGGTATTTGGTTTTTACTTTATCTTAAAAGGATTCTACTTCACCGAACTCAACACTGACTCGATAGGATCAAGTCAAGAAAAATTAACGTCCGACCAGCCGGGGTTGTTTTTTAGATTGAAGAAGCAAGGCAATCAATTTATTTGTACAAATATTGAGGGAGAATTGCTGAATGGTATGGAATTTATCCAAGAAGAAATTGTAGGAAAATCTATCTTGGAAATTCTTCCGGCACACGATGCCTCCATAAATGATTATTGCGATTTAACAAAGAAATTTAAAGAGTCCGTCACTTTTGAAATGATATGCCGGAATAAGCACTTATTAATTTCCATTAATCCATCAGTTGACGAATTTGGCGGAGATGTTATACTAGGAACGGCGATGGACATGACGGGAATCTTTCCTAAAAGGTTCAATCCAAAACAATTCAAGACAGAAGAAAATAGAAATGCAAAGATAGTAATGTAATCACCTTAATGGATTGCCTTACTATTTTTTTTTGATGATTGGAGGTTACATCTTTGACGAATTCACATAAATTAGGTTTTTGGGTTTTAACGGCACTAGTCGTTGGAAATATGGTCGGATCTGGAATATTTATGCTTCCACGGACACTGGCTGAAGCAGCAAGTCCTGCTGGAGTTTTGTTAGCTTGGCTTTTAACAGGTCTAGGTGTTTTAATGATTGCGCTTGTTTTTGGTAACCTAGCCATTCGGAAGCCGAATTTAACTGGCGGGCCACAAATTTATGCGAAGGAATTGTTTGACACAGGATCAAAAGCTTCGATTCTATCAGGTTTTATGGCGTCATGGGGTTATTGGATTGGGAATGTAGCCGGAAATGTTGCGATCATTACCACATTTGCGGGGTATTTATCTACCTTTTTTCCTATTTTAACGAGTCAAGCCGATTGGTTTACAATTGGCAGCTATACATTAAAAGTTGGTAACGGGTTAACGTTTATTGTCTGTACTGTTTTATTATGGGGAACCCACTTGATTATTTTACGAGGTTTAGAAAGTGCCGGAAAATTAAATTTTGCAGCAACAGCCGCAAAGGTCGCAGGTTTCCTAGTATTTATCATTGTGGGTCTATTTGCTTTCGAAAAAACAAATATTCTCCCGCTTCTTGAAACGAGAGTGGATGAGTCAGGTCAAGCATTCGGGCTGATGGCACAGGTAAACAATGCGGCATTAATAACATTATGGGCATTTCTTGGGGTAGAGTCAGCCGTTGTCTTTGCTTCACGAGCCAAGAGAAAAATCGATGTAAAGCGGGCAACCATCGTCGGTCTTTTTATAGCTCTATGTATTTATGTTGGAATCAGTACCCTCGTTATGGGGATGTTGGATCAAAATTCGCTTATCTCTTCTGAAAAGCCTTTAATAGATGCCATTCAGACAGTTTGGGGTCCAGCAGGTGGAAAAGTATTAGCAGCTATAGGCTTAATCAGCTTATTTGGTTCATCGATCGGCTGGATTATGCTCAGTGCTGAAGTACCCTATCAAGCTGCAAAGCAGGGACTATTCCTGCCGGCCTTCTTAAAAGAAAACAAAAAGGGATTACCAATATTTTCACTCGTATTAACAAATGGAATCGCGCAAATCTTTATTTTTTCCACGGTTTCAAAGTCCATTTCCGGAGCCTTTGATTTTATTATAGCGATTGCAACTTTGGCATATTTAGTACCCTATTTTATTGCGTCTATGTATCAACTAAAATTAGTTGTAAAGGGTGAGTCTTACCATCATGCAAAGTCTAGAATCATCGATGGTGCTATTGCATGCGCAGCCACCATTTACTCCGTTTGGGTAATTATTTCCGGGACATCAGATATAAAGACCTTTATTTTAGGAATAGTCCTTTTATCAAGCGGAATCTTATTCTCTAGGCCGCTGATGAAAACACGTACAAAAGATCAGTCAAAAAAAGAATTAGTATCTGCCTAATAATTTAGTTAAAACACCTGCCGGACATCTGGCAGGTGTTTTACATTTTAGTTGAAAAGATTGGGAAGGATAATATTATCAGAACCATAAATCTAGAAACCTGGAGGTAATCTTAATGAAGAAATTTCCCGTATTTATTGTGCTCTTACTAAGTTTTATCTTAATTTTGTCGGCATGTGGAAAAGAAGAGAAAGCGGAAGAAAAGAAAAAAGAGGACAATAAGACAGCTGAAAAGAAAGAAGATCAAGATTTATTCGCTAAGATTAAAGATGATGGAAAGTTACGTATTGGAACTGAAGGTACATACGCACCTTTTACGTTTCATGATCAAAGTGGGAATCTAACTGGATTCGATGTTGAGATTGCCACAGAAGTTGCAAAACGTTTAGGGGTAAAACCTGAGTTTAAGGAAACACAATGGGATGCGATCTTTGCAGGACTTGATTCAAAGCGCTTTGATATGATTGCCAACCAGGTCGGAATTCGCCCTGACCGTCAGGAAAAGTACGATTTTTCTGATCCCTACATCACTTCTGCCGCTGTTCTGATTACTCATAAGGATAATAATGAGGTCAAGGCATTTGAGGACATTAAAGGGTTAAATTCTGCACAGTCATTAACAAGTAACTATGGAGAAATGGCAAAAAAATATGGTGCAAATCTTGTAGGTGTCGAAGGGTTTACTCAATCGGTCGAACTGCTTGCTTCTAAACGTGTTGATGTCACGATCAATGATCGGATTACGGTTTTAGATTATTTAAAGCAAAAGCCTGACGCACCGATTAAAATTGTTGATACAAGTGAAGAAGCTTCTGTCAGCGGCTTAATGTTTAGGAAAGATAGTGGAACCCTCGTAGATGAAGTGAATAAGGCTCTATCGGAAATGATTGCGGACGGCACATACACAAAAATCTCGGAGAAATGGTTTGGTGAAGATGTACTTAAATAGTATTTTTGCTGACCCAGAGAGAACAGCCCGATTAATTGATATTGCTCAAAGTTCCTTTCAGCCCCTTCTGAAAGGGGCTATTTTTTATACGATACCATTAACGATCATTACTTTTATCATTGGGATAATCCTAGCGATACTTACTGCCTTAGCCCGGATTTCCCACGTGAAGATTTTTCAACTCATTGCACGGATTTATGTTTCGGTGATACGGGGAACCCCTTTGTTGGTACAGTTATTTATTATTTTTTATGGATTGCCAACCGTTGGTATTATCATCAATTCCTATATTTCAGCTGTAATCGGTTTTTCCTTAAGTGTCGGTGCGTATGCTTCTGAAATTATCCGGGCTGCCATCCTATCCACTCCAAAGGGACAGTGGGAAGCGGGTTATTCGATTGGAATGAGTTATACTCAGGTGTTAAAAAGAATTATCCTGCCCCAAGCAGCTCGCGTTTCCGTTCCACCGTTATCGAATTCATTTATCAGTCTCGTAAAAGATACGTCTCTTGCTTCTCTTGTGTTGGTAACCGAAATGTTTCGAAAAGCCCAAGAAATTGCTGCGAGCAATTATGAATTCTTATTAGTTTATTCTGAAGCTGCCCTCATTTATTGGGTCATCTGTTTTTTCCTGTCAATAGTCCAACAAGCGCTAGAAAAGAGGCTGGAGCGATACGTGTAAAAGAAAGGAGGGGTTATGCGATGATCGCCATTAAAGGATTATATAAACAATTCGGGAAGTTAGAAGTATTAAAAGGAATTGACCTTGAGGTAGAGAAGGGGAAGGTTGTCGTTGTCATTGGTCCGTCTGGTTCAGGAAAAACAACCATGCTGCGCTGCATGAATGTATTGGAAACACCAACAAAAGGGGTGATTTCGATTGAGGACCAGTCCCTTGATTTTTCGCAGACTGTGCAAAAAAAGAACATAGCGGCTTTTCGTCGATTAACTGGCATGGTGTTTCAAAGCTATAATTTATTCCCACATAAAACGGCCATCGAAAATGTCATGGAGGGTCCACTGGTGGTTAAGAATGAGCATAAAGATACAGCTCGAAAAAAGGCAGAGGGATTGCTTGAAAAGGTGGGTCTTGGCGATAAGAAGGATTATTATCCTGCACAGCTCTCAGGCGGACAGCAGCAAAGGGTTGGAATCGCAAGGGCATTGGCAATGGAACCGAAGGTTATGCTTTTTGATGAACCGACATCAGCGCTTGACCCCGAACTTGTGGGTGAGGTGTTAAAAGTGATGAAGGACCTTGCAAATGAGGGAATGACCATGATTGTCGTAACCCACGAGATGCGGTTCGCGAGAGAGGCCGCTGATGAGGTTATTTTCATGGATCAAGGGGTAGTGGTCGAAAGAAGCAAACCAGATAATATCTTTACGAATCCGAAGGAAGAGCGGACTCGGAAATTTTTAAATATGATTCAGTAAGTGCTATGGCAAAAGTCATAGCACTATTTTTATTATTTAGGTAAAATTTAATTATAAATTGTGAATCTTTTCCATAATTCAACCGTATTAAAGGTACAAACATATCGAAGGGAGTGGTGCCAATGGAAGTATTCAATCTGCCATTAGAAACAATCTATTTGTATGGATTAATTGGTGCAGGTATTTTGACCATTTTGTATGTGTTTTTTGCAGATGTTGCTCATTTCGACGGACCCGACTATTTGAATCCGGTCATCATCTTAGCGTTTGTTACGATTTTTTCTGCAAGCGGGTATTTATTTGAAAAAATCACCTCAATTCACTATTTACTAATAATTGGAATTTCAGCTTTACTCGCTATTATCCTTGTTACTTTTTTAAATGTATTTGTACTCATTCCATTGTCGAATGCCGAAGAGTCTTTAGTCTATAAAGAATCTGATTTACGGGGCAGAATTGGTGCAGTAATTACTGCTATCCCGTCAGATGGATATGGTGAGGTAATGATCGAAAGCATTAGCGGTAGGATTGCAAAACCAGCAACAAGCTTTGACCGTGTTCCCATTGAAAATGGTACGAAGGTGCTTGTGGTTGATATAAAAGATGGGGTCCTTTTAGTATCATCCCATCAAGAAGTAGAGACATATTTACTATAGGGAGGTTGGTTTCATGGAGTTAGGTTTTTGGATTGTTATAGGGATTGTTGCATTTATCTTAATTGCTTTAGTTGGTGTTTTTATCACGAAGTATCGGACAGCAGGGCCGGATGAGGCGCTGATTGTGACAGGGAGTTTCTTGGGAAATGGAAATGTTCATGTTGATGAATCAGGGAATAAAATTAAGATTATCCGCGGCGGCGGTAGTTTCATATTACCAGTGTTTCAACAAGCCAAACCCCTAAGCTTGCTTTCTAGTAAACTTGAGGTAACTACACCAGAAGTGTATACCGAGCAAGGTGTACCGGTTATGGCAGATGGTGTGGCGATCATCAAAATCGGTGGTTCGATCAGTGAAATTGCCACAGCTGCTGAACAATTTCTTGGTAAAGCAAAGGATGACCGTGAAAATGAAGCCAAAGAAGTCCTCGAAGGTCACTTACGTTCCATCCTCGGTTCGATGACGGTAGAGGAAATCTATAAAAACCGTGATAAATTCTCACAAGAAGTTCAACGAGTCGCTTCGCAGGACCTCGCCAAAATGGGCTTAGTGATTGTTTCGTTTACGATTAGGGATGTTCGTGATAAAAACGGATACCTAGATTCCCTCGGTAAACCGCGTATTGCTCAAGTGAAAAGGGATGCGGATATCGCTACAGCAGAAGCAGATAAAGAAACAAGAATTAAAAAAGCCGAAGCAGCGAAAGAAGCCAAGCGTTCTGAGTTAGAACGAGCAACAGAAATCGCAGAGGCGGAGAAAATTAATCAGCTAAAAGTTGCCGAGTTCCGTCGTGAACAAGATAGTGCTAAAGCACGGGCTGACATGGCATACGAATTGGAAAGCGCAAGATCGAAGCAGGAAGTAACAGAGCAGGAAATGCAAGTTAAAATTATCGAAAGACAAAAGCAGATTGAACTTGAAGAAAAAGAAATTCTGCGCCGAGAACGTCAATACGATTCTGAAGTCAAGAAAAAAGCGGATGCGGATCGATACTCAGTGGAGCAGGCTGCAGCAGCGAATAAGGCAAAACAAATCGCTGAAGCTGAAGCGAATAAGTACCGTATTGAAGCAATGGCAAAAGCGGAGGCAGAACGAGTTCGTCTAGATGGTTTATCCAAAGCCGAAGCCCAAAAGGCACAAGGTACCGCGGAGGCAGAAATCATCCGCCTAAAAGGTTTGGCGGAAGCAGAAGCGAAAGAAAAGATTGCAGAAGCATTCGAGCAATTCGGTCAAGCAGCTATCTTAGATATGATTATCAAAATGCTTCCTGAATATGCGAAGCAAGTGGCAAGCCCGCTTTCCAATATTGATAAAATCACAGTAGTAGATACAGGCGGTTCCGGTGAAAATGGCGGTGCCAATAAAATTACCGGCTACGCCACCAATCTAATGGCCACTTTACAAGAGTCATTAAAGGCCTCCAGCGGAATCGATGTCAAAGAATTAATTGAGAATTACTCTGGAAAAGGAAATGTTAAAAGCAGTATAGAGGAACTAACATCCACCATCAAAAAAACAGAAGAATAATACCTGGAAATCCTTATCAATTTGATAAGGATTTTTTTATCGTTTATGAAATTATAAATGTCCGAAAATGGGAGGACTTCGGACAAGGCAAGTGCCAATTTATTTGTAGGTGTCCGAAGCTGCCGGCACTAATGATGAAACAAAAAACTAAATCCAAGTTTTTAACTCAATATATTTTTCTATAAGACAATAAATTTGTTTTTTCTCAAAAAAATAAGGATACCCCCACGTTGGGATATCCGTATGTAAAAAAAGAGAGATTAAAATTGGGAGAGCAAGTGGTTAATGTCATCCATAACCTAAAGAGTTAAAAACCTCTTTCATTGCTACAAGTTCATCTTATCGGGAAATATTGTAGATGTTATGAAGAACTTGTGATGAATTTGTGAAGATGAAAAAAGGCAATCCCCGACATGATATATTATAGCTAAGGGGAGTGAGAACGGTGAAAATACTGCTTGTTGATGATGAAAAAAGAATTACAGAAGTTCTTGAAGCCTACCTCGAGAGAGAAGGATATGAAATTCATTGTGCCGATAATGGAATCGACGCATTAAAAAAAGCAAAAACCATAAATCCCGATTTAATTATACTAGATTTAATGCTTCCGGATATTTCAGGTGAAGAAGTTTGCCGCTTAGTTAGAAAAGAATCAGATGTACCCATTTTGATGCTGACAGCTAAGTCGGCAGAAGATGACCGCATAAATGGTATCGTCATGGGAGCTGATGACTATCTAACAAAGCCATTTAGTCCTCGGGAAGTAGTAGTGCGCGTACAAGCAATCCTTAGGCGAGTAAAGAAGGCAGAAAAAATAGAACGAATTGAATTTAATCACAAACAATTAGCGATCGACCTCAGCAAAAAAGAAGTAACGGTTAAAGGTAAGGATGTTATTCTGACTCCGATTGAATATAAGCTGCTTACGAATATGGCACTGAATCCGGGACGCGTATACAGCCGTATGGACCTGCTAGAAAAAATTCAGGATGAAGGTATGTACTATGAAGGATATGAGCGCAGTGTTGATACGCATATTAAAAACCTTCGCAAAAAAATTGAGCTGGATTCTAGGCAGCCAACGTTTGTCCTGACTGTGTTTGGAATGGGTTATAAATTTGGAGGGGTGTTAGATGCTTCAAACACTCCGGTCTAAAATCCTTTTTTATTTATTACTCAGCTCGATGATCGGAATTCTCTTTGTCAGTTTTTTTATGCAATGGGGATTTGAAGAAAGCTTTAAGAATTATTTAGACCGAAACCGAGATAAGCAGATTAGTAGAATTATTACAGAAATAGAAAAAGACTTTAAAAAAAATGGCCATTTTACAAGTGATCCTGTTTTTGGACTACTTCATGAACACGCCATGACGGATCAGCTCTATTTTCAATTATATGATCGTGTGGGACAGCTGCAAATGGATTCATCCAATATCCGAGGGATGCTGAATAGTTTAGGTCTGGCTGAGCCTGAACCGAACGGGGAAAAGTGGCATTCCGCTTCCTATACACTTCGAGTAGATAATCAAATCATTGGCAAGCTTATTGCGATTTACCCGGTTGGCTTAATTGATGATGAATACAATTTTTTAAAAACGATTCAATTATACATTTATGCAGCAGTGTGCTTAACGATTTTATTATCGATTCTATTTAGTATGTTATTTTCGAAAAAACTAACATCTGGTTTAAATAAGGTTTCCTTTGCAGCAACTGAACTGCAGCAGCATAATCTATCCATCCGAATCCCATTAAAGGGATTACCTACCGAGGTGAAACAGCTTGCAATATCCTTTAATAATTTAGCAGAATCATTGGCAAAGGGCGAAATGTTAAGAAAACAATTTACTGGTGATTTAGCCCATGAACTTCGTACACCACTCTCCACGTTAAGAAGTCAAATAGAGGCTTACCAAGATGGGATTTGGGAGCCCACTCCAGCACGCTTACAATCCAGTCATGAGGAGCTTATGCGATTAGTAAGGCTAGTGAATGAACTTGAAAAGCTGCTCGCAGCCGAAAATCCACAAATTCGATTGGAAAAAGTAGAGATAGAAGCTGGAAGCGTACTTGCTGCCTTATGGGAAATGTTTTTACCCTTGTTTAAGCAAAAGGGGGTACAGCTTCATATAGAAGAGCCTAATCAGGAACTCATCTTTCCAGCTGATAAGGACCGCTTAATGCAGATACTATCAAATATTTTAAACAATGCTCTAAAGTATACGCCTGAAGGAAGGAATGTTACCATCTCCGTATTAACCGAAAAAGAAGGGTTTGTTGGTTTTAAAGTCGAGGATGAAGGCTCAGGTATGGCTGAAGATGATATTCCACATATTTTCGAGCGCTTTTACCGCGGGGATAAATCACGTGATCGAAAAACAGGCGGTGCTGGAATAGGGCTTTCCATTGTGAAGGCATTAATGGGAGCACACAATGGTATCATCAAAGTAAAAAGTAGAATAAATAAGGGGACAACCATCATTTTATGGTTTCCGGAAGAAGATTATTAAGGAAAGCCGCTATCTCATCAGTGATAGCGGCTTTTCATTACTAGAACGTAAGGGATAGAATTTCTTCCATTCATTTAGAAATGGAGAAGTAGCGGAATTGGGGTGTTCCAGGACCCTCTGGGTAGGTCCATGCTGCTTAACTTCTCCATTTACAATGATGGCAAGAGAATTTGTTAAATAATTGATTTCCATCAGGTCATGACTCACAAAGGCGGTTGTGGTTCCCGAACGTTCAATAATTCCCTTAAAATCATCCATTAATTTAATTTTCGTAGGAAAATCTAAAGCAGAAAAGGGTTCGTCAAGGAAAAGGATCTCTGGCTCAACAATCATCGCTCGTGCAAGATTTACACGCTGTGCTTCACCGCCAGATAGAAAATGTGCGTTTTTCTTTGCCAAGTGGGTGATTTGAAATTGCTCCATCCATAGATTTACCTTTTCTTTGATGATAGACTTTGGTACTTTTCTGAGCTTTAAGCCAATTGCAATATTTTGAAATACCGTTCCTTCTAAAAGCAGTGATTGCTGCAGGGCAACTGAGAATTTCCTCCGTAGTTCAAGTGAGGGAGTTCCATTTGGAATGACTTGACCGCGGTAGAGAATTTCACCACTGCTAACAGTGTCCAGCAAGGCTATTACTTTTAGCAAAGTACTTTTTCCAGCACCATTGGGACCCATGATTCCCATAAATTCACCGTGTTGAATCTGGAAATTAGGAATGGTCAAAATGCTTTTGTTATGGGCCAGATACGTAATGTTTTTAAGCTCAATCAATGGGTTCATGATAATCGCTTCCTTTGCTGTAACATCGTCAACGCCGCCGTGATAAGTAACGCAACCGTTAATAGAATGAAAGAAATAGCAAGAGCTACATCAAAGTTACCCTTTGATACTTCCATTACGATGGTGGTGGTTAAGATTCTCGTATCACCTTGAATATTACCGCCTACCATCTGCGCGGCACCAACCTCCGCAATAACCCGCCCAAAGCCAGCCATAATGGCAGCTACTATGGCAATTTTTGTTTGTTTTAAGAGAATCATAATGGTTTGTATCTTGGTAGCTCCAAGCGCTTTAATTTGTAAAAGCATTTTATCATTGATTTGTTGAAAGGCTGAACTGGTTAAACCTGTAACGATCGGTAAAGAAACCAAGACTTGTGCCATAACAATTGCCGTCGGGGAATAAAGCAATTGTAAATGCCCCAGTGGACCGGACCGCCATAACAACATGGTAATCCATAATCCCGCAACAACTGGAGGTAAGCCCATGCCAATATTAATGAGTGTTAAAATAACTTTACGCCCTTTAAAGCGATTAAGGCCAAGAAACATACCGAGCGGCAAGCCTATTAGGGAACTGATAAGGATAGCCATAAAGCAGACTCTTAGAGTTAACCAGGTTATCTCAAAAATCTCTCTATCACCGGTAAGGATCATTTGTATCGCTTTCTTCAACCCATCCATAATAAGTTCCATCCCGCTTGCTCCCTTTCACTTTTACATGGTGCTATTCAGTATATTTAATAAATAAAGACTGTCCGAATTCTTCTTTACCGAAGCTTTCAATTACGTCTTGTGTTTCCGGGTTAACCATGAACTCAACAAATTTTTCTGCATCCTTGCTGTTAACCATATCGTGCTTCTCTGGATTAACCTGCATGACATGGTAAATATTGATTAGATCTTTGCCGCCCTCAACAACAATTGTTAGGTTGGTTAGGTTTTTCTCTTGTGCGAGCCATGTAGCACGGTCCGTTAAAATATAGCCATTTTTTTCATTGGCAATTTGTAAAGAAGCACCCATTCCTTGACCTGTTGAGATGTATGTGTCGCCTGTTGGCTGGATATTAGCAGTTGTCCAGATACCAAGTTCTTTTTTATGTGTACCAGAGTCATCGCCGCGCGTAACAAAGTTTGATTTTACCTCAGTAATTTTTTGAAACGCTGCTTTAACGTCGTCACCGCTTACATCTGCTGGATTATCTTTAGGTCCGACTAAAATAAAATCGTTATACATGACGCGTTTCCGATTAACAGCGTCACCGCTGGAAACAAGTTCTTCCTCTGACTTTGGAGCATGGACTAATAGGACATCTGCTTCACCTTTTGTACCCATTTCTAATGCTTGTCCGGTACCAACTGCAATCGTTTTTACTTTCACATTGTTTTCTTCTTCAAAGATTGGCAGTAATTCATCTAATAAGCCGCTGTCCTGAGTGCTGGTTGTTGTAGCAAGGATAAGTTCAGTTGGTTCGGCCTTCGGTTCTGTCTTTTTCTCTTTTGCACCATCTTGCTCAGTGGCATTGTTTCCACAAGCAGATAAAATAAGGAGCATGAATACAAATAGTGTAGCAAAAAAACGATTCCTTAACATGAAATTTCCTCCATACTACTAGTTTTGTAGATTACTTTTCCTAATTCCTGAATTTCATAGCCTTCTAAATCGGTTAAATTGTTTTTAAAACTGTCAGATTGAAGGTATTGAATCAATTGAACTAGACTTTCTTTGTTATCCTTTGTAAATCGAAATACAAGGTCAAATTGTTCCTTTGCCACAGGAATAAAATCGAGACCTAAATGACTAGCAGCGGATTGAATTCCGAAGGCAACATCCGCCATTCCTCTACTTATGTAAGAAGCAGTTGATAAATGGGTCCATTCTTCATTTCCGTAGCCATTAATAGCAGCAGGATCAATCTCTTGTTTGGCGAGCATGGAGTCTAAAAGAAATCTTGTCCCAGCGCCTTTTTGTCGATTAACAAACTGAACATCTTTTCTGGTGAGGTCCTTAAAGTCAGCTATAGCTTTTGGATTTCCTTTTGCTATGATAAAGCCTTGTTCTCTAGAGGCAAAACGAACAACACAAATGGATTCGTAAACAAAAAGCTGATTGATAAATGGCAGATTGTATTCTTGTGATGCAGGGTCTAATAAATGGATGGCTGCTATATCGGATTGGCCGCGATAAAGCATCATTAACCCCTCAAGGCTTCCTATGTACGTTGGCTGGATTTGCAGATGTAATTCTTTGGCTGTTTGTTTTACAAAGTGTTCTACAAGAAAATCGTGGCTGCCGGATATACGAACAGGTAAGGAATTATGTACCTCATGCTGTTCTACTTGGATTTTTTTCGCAGGTGCTTTTGTATTTTCCTTATATCTTTCAATCTCTTCATGTTCGATTCTCATTTTATTGCCGACTTTAAATGCTTGTAATTCACCTCGCTTAATCAACTCATAGACGGTATGTTTGGAGATTTGGAACAGTTGAGCTACTTCATCTGGTGTATATGCTTTTCCTTCCATTCGTAATGCCTCCTTCCTTTTAGCAGTATTAATATAAAATAAATATACAATAATAACTGTGATTTTTGTTAAGTTTTGTTGAGTTTCGTTAAGTTTCATTTGGAATTGTCACTTTTCGTTCACGCTATTCGGAAAAATTCACACTTTCTTCATAAACTTCACTGATTGTTCATCGGTGAACAAGGAAGTTTGTTGTACTATATGGATAGATGATATTTAAATAAAGGATGGGGATCAGATGTCAAAACTTCTATATATTACCGTTAATCCGAAAAATGATATAAAGCTTTCGAAGGGGATGCAGCTGGGTGAGGCTTTTTTAGAAGAGTTTAAAAAACAACGTCCAGAAGTAGAAATTGAACATATGCATTTATATGATATGGATATCCCTCAAATTGATATGGATTTGTTATATGCACGGGCGAAATTATCCTTTATGGGCAAGACATTTGAAGAGTTGTCAGAGGGAGAACAAAAACAAATCACAGCGATGCACGCACTTGCTGACCGATTTATTGCTGCAGATTATTATGTATTTGTTACACCTATTTGGAACTTCGGCTCGCCAGCCATTTTAAAAGCTTTTCTTGATAATTTGTTTATTGTGAACAAAACGTTTACTAATACGCATGAAGGAGCAAAAGGGCTCCTCACCAACCGCAAGGCGCTTCATATCCAGACACGAGGCGGTATTTACTCAACTGGACCAATGGTTGATTTTGAATTCGGCGATCGCTTCTTAACAAAGGTACTAGGTTTCTTGGGAATGGAAGTCATGCCAACTGTGTTTGCAGAAGGTATGGATCACTTTCCAAAGCAAGTACCTGAAATTATGGCAAAAGCAAAAGAACAAGTGATCGAAGCAGCAAGAGAAATGGCAAAAGAAACAGTTACCGTTTAATAGAATAAAAAAATGCGACTCTGACATCGAGTCGCATTTTTTATGAGGATATTCAATTTGATAAATTTAAGAAATAAGCACAAGCCTTTAGAATTATTGAACATATAGTGTTTAACAAAGTGAATAAGCAGTGGGAATAGGAGGTCTATCCTTCGATTACCATAGTTTTTTCATGGACAAAAAAAGGAAGTGTTTCAATGGATTCTAAAGGGCAACACCTTATTGTCGATGCGTTTAATTGTCAGCATGATATTCTAAATGATGCTGAACAATTAAAAGAGGTGCTCATTAAGGCAATTGATGATATAGGTATGGAGATATTATCAGTAAATTTCCATTCTTTTTCCCCTCAAGGAGTAACCGGAGTTATTGGTATTTCAACTTCTCATTTTTCCATTCATACATGGCCGGAAAAGGGATATGCTGCCTTAGATTTGTATACATGCGGTGAGCAGGATATCTGGCCAGCATTTAAAGATATTCTTCAAAAAATAAAAGCGAAACGTGTTGAAGTGTTTGAGGTGAACCGCGGTGAGGAAGTAAATCAATCACCTGTAAGGAAAATACTAAATCTTACATCTGACACTGTGAATGTCGATTTTAGTAACTCAAGCGAGTTATTTCAACTGCGAGACGACCAAGGAAACGTTTGGGACTTGATGCAGTTAAAGGAACTAGCCTTAGGAAAACACGATATACTTTACCATGGTTCTAGTCCATTTCAAGATATATTATTAGTTAAAGCCAATGATGTACGTCTATATTTAAACCAAGAGTTACAATTTTGTTCCTTAGATGAAAGGTATTATCATGAAGCTCTAATCTATCCAGTAATGGAGATGGCTGCTTCTCATGAACGTGTTCTCATTTTGGGCGGCGGGGATGGACTTGCATTACGAGAAGTGCTTAAGTATTCAGGCGTAGAGCATGTTGATCTAGTTGATATTGACCCAGTCATGCTTCAACTTTCTAAAACTGAACCAGTGCTGCTAGAACAAAACAATCAATCTTTTTTTGACGCCAGGGTACATGCCCATACTATGGATGCCAAGAAATATATTACAGGTAATCTAAAACCATATAATGTCATTATTATTGACTTTCCTGACCCTACTGACCCGATTATTAGTGCTTTGTATACAAAGGAATTATTCAGTCAAATTGCTAGCCATTTAACAGATGATGGTGTTTTAGTTTGTCAATCCAATTCACCGGAAGATGCTCCAAAAGCATTTTGGAGTATAGCGAAAACCTTTGAGGAAGCCGGTCTTTTTACGAAACCATATAATATTATCGTTCCTTCCTTTGGTTTATGGGGATTTCATTTAGCATCACATCGAAAATTCACTAAGAAGATTCCGCAAATATCTGTCCCTCACCAAGCGATTCAAAATATGGAACCTTTGTTTGAAATTTCGTCTAATCTCAAGTCCTTTCAGGGTAGTGCAATTGTGAATACTAAAGATAATTTAAGATTACATGAGTTATATCAAGAGGAGATTAATAGTTGGTCTTAATTAAGAGGAATAGGGGGCTGAACCAAAAAGACCCTACAGTGGTCTTAAGGAGCAGTTCCTTTCTTATTTTGTTTAAAATTTAAAGCTGCTTTATGGATAAGGTGATTTTCAGAGTTAGAAGGTGAATTAAATTGAAATTAACAAATGAGTAGGGTGCCCCTTGGGGAGGCTGGAAACAAAGTAATAAAGACATAGCACCTTTAGATTTTACTGAAATCCAAGAAAGGTCTTTGTTTATTGGAGTTAACATTGGATCTAGTTATCACAATGAAACAGATTGTGCGGTACTCCTGTATAAAGATAAAACAAATTGGAAATTGAAAACGAATGATAACGAAGACGCCTTTGAATTTTTGTATAATAATATTAGTTTTTTGTCAAAAAATAGATATAAAAATGCAGATAGTACTTTTTTAAAGGAGTATCTCATTTTTACAATAGGTGCTTGTTTAAGTTCTCCGATAAAACCTGAGTATACTATACGTGATGTCGATGTTGAAAGAAATAATGTAAATAAGATAAATCAAAGATGGGAATCAGAACGTTATCATAAGATAAGTGATTGGCTGAACCATTTTCCGATATCGGGAGCATCTAAGAGAGTTTATTTAGAAACATGCCCTCAAAGTAATTTTCCTTTTGACATAAAGGAAACAAGAGCAATAGTACAGGAAAAGTCATTCTTAGTGGATGCATTAAAAAAAATCAATGAATTTCCAGTTTCTATCCCAAATATACAAGGGTGGAATGAGGAGTATTTTAAGGATGAATATTTTCGAAATGCCTTTGTTTCAATGTTGGTCTCCATTGCATATACGAGATGGAAATCAGTAGATAAATCTGGAAAGCATGACTTCCTAAAAATCATTGCGGATCATGATGGACTATACTGGCTTCTTGATTATGAATCACTTAATCATTGAAACTCTAATTTGTAAAAAGCCTCTTTCAGATGAAAGAGGCTAAATGTTGTTCGAAAAATTTATACGGTATATCTCAATTATCTTTTGAACTCAGGATCTTCATAAGGGTGAGCAACCCAGCCTGATGAATCGATAAACAAGCGAACAGCCACAACTTGGCGGTTTTCCATTAAAGTAAAGAAATGCGGTGTGTTAACGGGAACAGAAATCACATCTCCCGGGGACAATTCTACATCAAAATAACCGGGTTCACCCTTGATTGTGAAAATCCCATTTCCTGCTGTAATAGCACGTACTTCATCCTCTGTATGCACATGTACGTTTTCAAACTTTTTTAATAGCTCGTCCAAGTTTGGAGTTGCATCTGACAATGCAACAACGTCCCATTCAGCATAGCCGCGCCGGGTTGCAAGGGATCTAATTTCGTCATCAAAGGTACTTAGAATTTCTTCTTTGTCCTCATTTGATAGTAAAAATTGATTATGCAGCCTGTTCGATAGCTTGTCCATGTCCCAATGCTCATAAAGGACACCATGTTTATCTAAGAAACTTGTAACCTCTTGTTCTTTTGTTAATCTTTTATTTGTATTACGAATCCGAATATTCGCCATAGTAAACTCTCCTTTTATATGATTTATTTTGACTTTTTTAGGAAATACATATTTATTTGGTATTCAAAAAGAAATTCAAATGCTTCTAAATGACGTTTAGCTGTAAAATCACTATCGCCCCAAACATATATGCCATGATTGCGGATTAATACCCCTGGAACCTCGGGTTGGATTACCTTGCTGATTTCTTCTGCTAATTTTGGAATGGAAAAATAATTTTCTACTATTGGGATGGTTATTGAAGCATCTTCTTTCCAAATATCAAATGCTTTAATAATTTCATGGTTCGTAAAAGTAACTTTTCCTTGATCCGCGTAAAGCTCCGAAATAAGGTTGTTAGGAATCGTATGGATATGAAAAACCGCTTGGCAATTAGGGATTTGTTGATAAATAGAGGTGTGAATTAAAGTTTCAGCTGAAGGTTTTAAATTGCTGGGAAGTACAAGGTTTCCGTCCATATTAACTAAAATATAGTCCTCAGGAGTATGAATAGACTTGTCTTTTCCACTAGAGGTTATGGCGATAATCGACTGATTTTTATCTAATGGGGGACCTTTAACTCGAATGGATAAGTTCCCGCTCGTAGCAGGAAACCATCCTTTTTTCGAGAATGTGTCTTTCACAGTTTGCAGCGTATTAAAGGCTTTTTGAATGGCTTCAAGATTAATTTTTTCCATTTTTTTATAGGTTTCACCTCCTTTCGTTATTAAACTGCTTTAAAATTTCTATTACATCGTAAAATGACACAAATTCTTTATAAGGAAGAGAATGCTCTTGGCATTTCTGTAAAAGAAAATCCCTTGCAATTACAAGATCAGCCATTTTGGATGCGGCCAAATCTGTAATACTATCTCCAATGACAATTTTTATATTATCTATACTTGAATGGGAACGGAGAATACTTGGTTTACACATTCCACAATCCATGCTGCAAAGTGCATCACAAGAATATGGCCAATGAATTTGAATCTGATTTTCGCTAAAATCACTCGAATTACAATATATATCTTGTTTTGGAACAGAATAGCGCGACAAAATTGGGTAGACGAAAAAGTCTATTCCTCCACTAGTAATTAACAGGCGAAGATTATGATCCTGACAAAATTGAATAAACTGATCAAAACCAGGTCGAATAGTTGCTTGCTTAATAGCGTAATTGGTGATTTCTTCTCGGCAGGAGGCAGGTAATAGCCCAAACATGCGTCCTACACCTTTTCGAATACTAATATTCCCAGCTAAAATATCATCCTTGATGGTTTCCCACCCAGGTGGATTATAATACTTCATAATATTAATAATGTTGTCATTTTCAGTGATTGTTCCATCAAAATCACAAAAAATAATCATTTTTTTGACGGTGCACACTGTTATAAAGCACCCCATTTGTCGATCGCCGAACGAAGTTCAACCGAGTTTTGTGCTGCTTGCATTAAAGTTTGGCCTGAAATAGCTGCTTGGATCGAGTCCCTAAAGGCTATTCCTCCAGCTGTTGTGCCTTGGGGGTGGCCATGAATTCCTCCACCTGCATTAATTATGATGTTATGACCAAAATCCCGAATAATGGTTGGAACTAGACCTGGATGGATTCCCGCAGAAGGTGTTGGAAAAGCTGTACGATGAATACTGTTTGGTAATTGAAGTTGATTTGCTATTTCCATAGCTGCATCTTTTGGCATCGCCACCGAACCGTAAGGAGAAGGAAAAAGAACAATGTCAGCACCTGAAAGTCGCATTAATTTACCAATAAGCAGAGAAGCAGATAGCCCAAAGTGAGGTGATGGATATAATGAACCTGTAAACGCAGGATGGGCTATAATTGGAACATTTACATCAGGATCGGCTGAAATTCGATGGAGAACATCAAATCCATAAGGAACCACATTTAGTAACAAACAAGATGCTCCAGCTTTAGAGAATTGTTTTGCTTTTTCAACTAGTTGAGTAACGGGTCCGGTTAGGTTCACTGCATATAATACTCTTTTTCCGGTAATTTCCTGTTGCTGTTGATTA
This sequence comes from Neobacillus sp. plas4, assembly GCF_057221695.1. Lineage (NCBI taxonomy): Bacteria > Bacillati > Bacillota > Bacilli > Caryophanales > Bacillaceae > Neobacillus > Neobacillus sp. plas4. Next base: position 4,951,674 of record NZ_CM170152.1, on the reverse strand, counting down.
TATTTTTCAAATGCATCTATTCGCTTTAGAGCGGGTGCGTAATCATCACGAAAATAAATCTCATCATCTTTTACAAGGTCAACTTGTCCATCAACCTGGTTTTGGTACTCTTTTTCTAGTTCGTGTAGAGGAAGACCAATACATTGTTTAAAGATGCTCATTAATAAGGGACGGTTATGAACTCCTATCATTCTTCTTATTCCCTCTATTCCAAAGCGTGGACCTGGAAATTTCGATAGTAAGGAATCGGGCAGCTTTAAATCCATTAATTTTATCTGACCATCCATTGATAGTTTTCCAAATACGGTTGTTAGGATAGAGGGAATATCTGGATTTATATTAATAATTGGATAGCCGATCATTAATAATGCCTTTGGACTTTCATCTGAATTGTGTTTGAGCACTTTTACTTCGATTACTTTACCTAAATGTGGTATCATCTGTTCTTTTTTTGCCTTTGGGAGATCTGTCCACGTTCCAACAGTAAGCCCTACGGCGATTTCTTGTGCCTTTTTGTAAAAATTAAGATGTCCATGAACTAAATAGGTAGCAATCACAAAATCTTTTTCTATAGTCACAAACATCTCACCTCCTAAAATTAAATAGTAGAGAACATTAAAAGATTGATAGCTTAGAAATCCTCTGCATAGCTTCTCGAATACGTTCCTCTTCGGCAAGCAAGCCTAATCGAACATACCCCTCACCATGCTTTCCAAATCCATTTCCTGGTGCGACAACAACCTTTGCTTTCTCTAATAAGATATCGGCAAATTCGCTTGAAGTGTACCCTTTTGGAACTGGCAGCCAGGCAAAGAAAGATCCTTTAGGAAGTGGAGCACTCCAACCAAGCTTTTTTAGTTCTTCAAATAAGGCATTTCGTCGCGATTCATAGGTATTAACTAGTTTACGAACACATTCTTGTGATGAGGTTAATGCTGTAATGGCTGCATCTTGAATACCGCCAAACAAGCTGACAAAATAGTGGTCTTGTAATTGATTGATTAATTGAATCAGCTCGTGGTTACCAAGAGCGAATCCGACGCGCCATCCTGCCATATTATAGGTTTTTGAGAGTGTATAAAATTCGATGCCAACATCCTTGGCACCCGGACGGGATAAATAGCTGATCGATTTGTGCCCATCAAAGCCGATTGCCCCATAAGCAAAATCGTGGGCTATCACAATATTATTTTTCTCTGCAAAGACAATAGCTTCATCAAAGAAGGTACTAGTAGCGCAAGCTCCTGTCGGATTTGATGGATAATTAAGGAACATTAATTTGGCATGTTTACACTGACTAGATGTTATTTTAGATAAATCCGGGAAAAATCCATTGGAAAAATCTAACGGCATCTGAACCATTTCAGCTCCCGCAATAGCAATTCCAGACCAATAATCAGGATATCCTGGGTCAGGAACGAGTGCAATGTCACCTGGATTCAGTAATATTTGTGAAATTTCTACGAGTCCGGATTTTGTGCCAAATAATATAGCAACTTCTTTTTCTGGATCTAATGTAACTCCATATTCTGTTTGATACCAAGTACAGATCGCTTCCTTCAATTCACTCTTGCCTGTAAACGGTGGATACTTATGGTTGATAGGGTTTAGTGCAGCATTTTGTAACGATTGAATAATATGAGGCGGTGTAGGCAGGTCTGGGTTACCTTGTCCAAGATTAATCACGTCATACCCTGCAGCTATAAAACCATTCACTTTCCCAACTAATGTAGAAAAAAACTGAGTAGGCAAACGCTCCATTTGGTTAGAAGCATTGATCATAAAATTGTTATTTTTCACTAATTAATCACCCCCCTTTAGAAAATAACATATGATGGAATAAACTTTTTAGTGAGTAAACTGTAAAAACAAATGCTTGTCCACTATTGTAACCCTCAATGTTATTACCCTGCACTAGGTCAACATTTAGAGCTTCAATATCTAGATTTTGTATTATATGTAGTGGAAAAAATTTGGACAATCTTTAGAAAAAGAAAATGTGAATTTGGGAGATGAGATAATGTGAATAAAAAGCAAAGTCACCTTTTTACCTCAGAATCGGTTACTGAAGGTCATCCAGATAAAATGTGTGATCAAATTTCTGACGCTATATTAGATGCTATTTTTGAAAAAGACCCAAATGCGCGTGTTGCATGTGAAACTTCAGTTAGTTCGGATTTGATTGTTTTATCTGGGGAGATTACCACGACCGCCTCTGTTGATTTCTTAAGTATAGTAAGAAGCACGATTCGAAATATTGGGTATACAAGCTCAGAGTTTGGACTAGATGCAGATACTTGTAAGATTTTAATAGCGCTGAACAAGCAATCCTCTGATATAGCCATGGGAGTAAACCAAGCGCTTGAAGCCCGTGAAGGTTTAATGACGGAGGATGAAATAGACCAAATTGGCGCAGGTGACCAAGGGCTTATGTTTGGTTTTGCTTGCGATGAAACGGATGAATTAATGCCATTGCCAATTTACCTGTCCCATAAGCTTGCAAGGCGTTTAGCAGAAGTTCGAAAGTATGGTTTGGTTGATTATCTACGTCCGGATGGAAAAGTACAGGTGACTGTGGAATACGAAAATTCAAAGCCTGTTCGAATTGACACCATTATTATTTCGGCACAACATAACCCTGAAGTTGAGCTAGCACAAATCAAAAGAGATTTGCATCGATATGTCATTTCTTACGTAGTACCACCAGAATTGGTTGATGAGAGCACAAAATATTATATTAATCCAACTGGTAGATTTGTGATTGGCGGACCAAAGGGTGATGCAGGGTTAACGGGGCGTAAAATTATCGTTGATACGTATGGCGGATTTTCCCGCCACGGGGGGGGTGCTTTTTCGGGGAAAGACCCGACTAAGGTTGACCGTTCTGCGGCATATGCTGCACGTTATGTAGCTAAAAATATTGTTGCAGCAGGCATTGCAGATAAATGTGAAATTCAATTGGGTTACTCAATTGGAGTAGCTGCTCCTGTTTCAATAGCTGTTGAAACGTTTGGAACTGGAAAAATAGAAGAGTCAAAGATTGTTCAGCTTATAAGAAAATATTTTGACCTTCGCCCTGCAGGGATTATTCGAATGCTAAATCTTAGGAAACCTATTTATTTACAAACTGCTTGCTATGGGCACTTTGGAAGAGCGGATGTTCATTTGCCTTGGGAATACACAGATAAAGCAGGGATGTTAAAAAAGCAGGCAGAGAAAATATCTAAACAGGCGTGAGGCAAAGTAGTCACGGTTACCATAGGAGGTCTATAGTGACCGAAAATCAAAATGAGTAGTAGTCTCGGTCACTATAAGAGTTCTATAGTGACCGAGAATTAAAACGAGCAGGAGTCTCGGTCATTATAAGAGATCTTTATTGACCGAAATCCACAAATTATAACCGTCTTGGTCATTATAAAATAATCAACTTAGAATTTCCCCGTAAACTGAAAGAATAACACCGCAAATCCTAGCACCCATACATAAATCGCAAATGGTTTTAATGATCGTTTCTTTAAAAATCCGATCATCCACTTTACAGCAATATAGCCGAAAAAGGCAGAGGCACAAATTCCGACGAGAAGAGCAGATAAAGAGATTTCTTCACCGGCCCCTCCAGCTAAATCTAAAGATTGAAGCACGACCGCCCCAGCAATAGCTGGTGTAGATAAGAGAAATGAGAAATAGGCTGCCGTTTCCCGGTCTAATTTTCTCCATAAAGCAGCAACAATCGTAAACCCTGAGCGTGAAATCGCAGGAAAAATAGCAGCGGCTTGAAACGAGCCGATAATTAGGGCATCGGTATAACTAATATCATCCATTTTTTTATAGCCATTTTTTGCTAAATCTGCAATCCAGAGGAACAAACCTGTAACTAAAAACTCCCATCCAATGGTAACACCCGTCTTCGAAATTTCCTCAAAGTAGTCTTTAAAAAGCAGACCGATCACAACAGCTGGAATGGTTCCTACAATTAATAGGAAAGTAAGCTTGCTGAATGGATTTTTAATCATTTTTACAAACTCGTCCTTATAAAAAACAAAAACAGCCAGCAATGTTCCAATATGAAGCATTGTATCAAGTAATAATCCTGCTTCTTGTAATCCGAATAAATTCCGTCCTAAATACAAATGACCAGTAGAGCTAATAGGTAAAAACTCGGTTAACCCCTGAATGATTCCTAATATGAGTGCTTCTAATTTACTTAACATAAACAACCTCTCTTTCTGCCCCATAAGCCTGTACATAGTAAAGATATGCACGTAAAACTACATTTAGCCAATAAAAATTTTAAATATTACCAAGGCAAAAAAAGTGCAAAAGAAGCGGAATCTCCCATAAAATAGTAGTAAGGACTTTGGAGAGGAGCAGCACACTTGAAAAACAGCCATCTACATTTCAATACATCCATCGGAGTGAAAAAACCGGAAAATATAAGAAACAAACAGCAAGCATGCCCTTTTTGTGCACGGGAAGAACTGAGAGATCTCATTGAAGTGGATGGACCTATCATACTTTTGAAAAATAAATATCCTGTTTTAGAGAATGCCTATCAAACGGTTATCATTGAAACAGATGATTGCCATGGTGATTTATCTACCTACGAGCTTCCGCACCTACATAGACTACTAAAGTTCTCTATTAGGAATTGGCTTGATTTGGATAATACCAGAAAGTATGAATCGGTGATTTTTTACAAAAATCATGGTCCGTTGTCAGGTGGGACCATCGCTCATCCTCATATGCAGATTATTGGGTTAAATGATATTAACTATAAGGAAAATATAGAAGATGCAGTCTTTAAGGGTATTACAATAGAAGAAAAAGATGGAGTCACACTTACATTATCGACGAAACCGAAGGTAGGTTTTTATGAGTTTAACGTTGATATGGATGATTCTAGTTATAATGAAACTTTTGGTGTCCATCTTCAAAAAACGGTCCATTATATACTAAATAATTTTCCGTTTAAAGCAAGCAGCTACAATCTATTCTTTCATCATTATAATAAAAGAATCATTGTAAAAATTGTTCCGCGCTTTGTGACAACACCGCTTTATATTGGTTACGGAATTCCACAAGTACCCAATAATTTAGAGTGGATGGCGGATGATATTAAAAGTAAATATTTCGAAAAAGGAAGCGCCTAACAAGGGAGCTTCCATTTTTTAATACATGTAAATTAACCCATTCCCTGTTTAGAAGTTGTGCTTTGGGCAGATAAAAAATATAATGAGATAATGTACAAGTTCCTTATTGATGCTCAAACATAGGCTGTTTCGTAGATATTGTTGTTAAAATCTTAAAGCCGATTTTAACATGGAAATAGTTATTTTGTGCCTTTGAATTTAGTTACCATCTCTTTTCTTATTAAATTATATTGTTTTCTGTGATGACACAGCAGAATCATTAATTCTCGTTATAAATAGCAACATAGTGTAAGAAAAGAGCCTCTCATAAAGGAGTGTGAATAATGACATCATCTAAAAATACAACTTCAAAACTTGATTATAGTCTTGTTTTTATCTTACTTTTATTATTTCTTGCCAGCTGTGTATCAATTTACAGTGCGCAAGCAAGCGGTCAATATGTTGGTAACTTTTTATTAAAGCAGATTGTCGTTTATGGGATTGGATGCGGAATTATTGCTGTTGTAATTAGGTTTGATTCGGACCAACTAAAGAAATTATCTTGGTATGCCTATGGAATAGGTATATTCTTGCTCATATTTTTAATTTTTGCACCTGAAAGCATAGCACCAGTCAAAAATGGAGCAAAAAACTGGTTTAGAGTTCCCGGTCTCGGACAACTTCAGCCATCTGAGTTTGTCAAAATCTTTATTATTTTAACGTTAGCAAAGGTCATTGACGATCATCATCAAAAAAATCTGGTTAAAACAATTTCCTCTGATTTTTGGCTGTTAGTTAAGCTCGGCGTTATTACGATGGTTCCCTTAATGCTTATAATTAAGCAGGACTTAGGGACATCGCTCGTCTTTTTGGCTATTCTATTAGGAATGATTTTTATTTCAGGGATATCGTGGAAACTATTGGTACCAATTTTTTCTGTTGGGATAGGACTCATTTCGGTTATTTTTTATTTTGTACTTGTAAAACCAGAAATACTTGAAAAATATTTAGGTGTAAGACAGTACCAATTCAGCCGTATCTACTCATGGCTTGACCCATACAATTTCCAAAGTTCAGCAGGCTATCAATTAACGAGATCTCTTCTTGCCATTGGTTCCGGTCAAACAGGCGGAAAGGGATATGGGAATCGAGAAGTATATTTGCCAGAAAGTCATACTGATTTTATCTTTAGTGTCGTGGGTGAAGAGTTTGGTTTTATTGGTGCAAGTGTACTAGTGAGCTTGTTTTTCTTATTGATTTACCATATTACAAAGGTTGGTATGGAAACGAAGAATAACTTTTATACCTATATTTGTGTCGGTATCATTAGCATGATTACTTTTCACGTTTTCCAAAATATTGGGATGACGATAGGCGTGCTTCCGATTACCGGTATTCCATTACCGTTCATCAGCTACGGAGGAAGTTCGTTGATGGGGAATATGCTGGGAATTGGTTTGATTTTCTCCATCCGCTACCACTATAAAAAATACATGTTTTCAACAAGTGATTAACAAATATGGAACCCGTCGTTTAAGATAGTTGGACTGTATTTTGAAAATGAATAAAGTCATGACAAACTATAAAAGCAAAAAACGCGAGGACATTGTCCCCGCGTTTCTTCTTTTATTATTTCTTTAAAAAGATTTCCTCGATATCATCTAGCATTAAGTTTGCAGCTAGAACGCCGCCAGCCGTATTCCAAATTGTATCACTCACCTTGTGTACTTCCCCTTTTTTGGCTACTTCAAGATTTTTGAAAAGTGGGTCAGCAATCCATTCTTTTTCCAGCTCAGAGCCTTTCCCATCTCCTGTTTCATAAGTAAAATAGAAGAGGATATCTCCTTCCATTGCTGGAATTCGTTCTTTTGTTACGTTTCTTTCTGCAAAATCATCAACATTTTGGCTTTCTGGACGAGCAAATCCAAGGTCCCCCAAAATAACACCAGAGAAAGTATCTTTATGATAAATACGAACCTCGCCAGCCATAAAGCGAACCATTGAAACTTTCATCGCTAGTTTATCGCCAAGCTGCTCTTTTAGATCAGCAATTCGTCCCTCATACTTATCCAGTACTTCTTTACCTTTTTCTTCCTTATTTAATGCTTTTGCGTAAAGTTCAAAGTTTACCTTCCAGTCACCGCGAAGAGTTTCGGCAAAAACAGTCGGTGCAATTGCACTTAATTGATCATAAATTTTTTCTTGGCGCATTTTATTCCCAATAATTAAGTCTGGTTTTAAAGCTGCGATTGCTTCTACATTTACTTCACTTTCAACACCCACCACCTGAGTGTCTTTTAATTGATCTGCAATATGATCATACCAAGGATCACCAGTAAAGGATTTGACTGCACCTACAGGTGTAACACCTAATGCTAAAAGAGCTTCAGTTCCTTCATTCGTTAAAATGACTACTTTTTTAGGGGTACCTTTAATCGTTGTCGATCCCATTGCATGTTCAATACTGTAACTTGTTTCCTCCTTCGGTTTTTCTGTTTCTGGCTTTTCGGTTGTTTTCTCTTCGGCACCACCGCATGCTGCTAGTAATAAAACAGCGATGATTGAAAAAAGTGAAAATAATTTTTTCATATAAGTATGTATCCTCCTTGTTTTGATTGTAAATGATAATCATTTTCAATGACAATCTAATAATAAAATGGAACATAGGAAGATGTCAACGCTTTAATTGAAAATGATTTTCAAAATCAACGACAATTTTGTAAACATATACACATATAATTGAAAATGGTTATCAACCTCATTGACAATCATTATCAATTGAATATACACTTAAAGTAGTTAAATATATTTATAATATTAATTTGTTGAGAAAGGTTTACCCAAAATGCTTTTAAAAAATAGTGCACTGCGATGGATTGGTTTACTAACCTCCGTACTCTTATTATTGTTCTTCATGTGTGCAAGCATCGTTTTTGGTTACACTGAAACAACATTGGAGACGGCCATTGATGCCTTTACTGATTATAATGGCTCAAATGAACATATTATTATTCAAAGTGTAAGACTTCCAAGAGCACTCATTGCTGCCGCAGTTGGGGCAAGCCTAGCGATTGCTGGAACGTTAATGCAAACATTAACCAAAAATCCGCTGGCTTCCCCAGGTATTTTTGGTATTAATGCAGGTGCAGGTTTTGTCGTAGTGGCGGCAGTTACTCTTTTTTCCGTTTCAAGTTTACAGGCATTTAGTGGACTCGCCTTTTTAGGAGCAGCTATTGCAGCAATAAGTGTTTATGCAATTGGCTCTGTGGGACGGGAAGGTTTAACCCCGATGAAGCTGACATTAGCGGGTGCTGCCATCGCTGCCATGTTTTCATCGTTTACGCAAGGATTACTAGTTGTCGACGAGGCAGCACTTGAACAAGTGTTGTTTTGGCTGGCAGGTTCCGTTTCAGGCAGAAAATTAGAAACGCTTACGTCGGTATTACCATACTTGGGAATCGGATGGATCGCATCTATCTTGATAGCGGGGAAAATGAATATCCTCTCCATGGGGGAAGATGTAGCAAAAGGACTTGGTTTAAAAACAGGACTTGTAAAAATCTCTGTTGGTGTGATTGTTATTCTGCTGGCAGGAGGGGCCGTATCTGTTGCCGGACCAATCGGGTTTGTTGGAATTGTGATTCCTCATATTACTAGATCGATAATAGGCATTGACCATCGCTGGGTCATACCAATGTCGGGTATTTTGGGTGCAATTTTATTGGTCGCTGCAGATATCTCTGCACGATATGTTCTTATGCCTTCCGAGGTGCCCGTAGGGGTCATGACCGCCATCATCGGAACTCCATTCTTTATTTACATAGCAAGAAAGGGGTTCAATGCACGATGAGCAAATACAAAAATTTTCGTCTGTTAAACGGAAAAGTATCCTTTCTTTTCGATCGTAAAGCGGGCATAACCTTTACAGTACTAATGATTGTAGCTTTTATTGTTTTTGTGGCAAGCACAGCGATTGGTGAAATGAAAATGAACCCCCTCACTGTCTTGAAAGTATTTGTGGGCATCGGCCCTGAAATGGAAACGTTAATCATAACATCCTTTCGACTGCCTAGAATTATTATTGCACTGCTTGTTGGGATATCCCTTGCTGTTGCCGGTGGTATCCTACAGGGAATGATCAGAAATCCATTGGCTTCACCTGATGTACTTGGTATTACTGGCGGGGCAAGTGTTGCCGTGGTTGCCTTTCTGGCATTGTTCTCCGATGACAGTAATGCACTTACTGTAAGTATCAATTGGCTGCCCTTAGCTGCATTTTTAGGAGCAGGGATTGTGGCTTTCTTGGTTTACTTTTTAGCTTGGAAAAATGGGGTTTCACCTATCAGACTTGTCCTAATTGGGATTGGAATATCAACATTAATGCAAGCCTTAACAACCTTGATGATGATTATGGGTCCTATCTATCAGGCAAGTCAGGCAAACATATGGATTACTGGTACTGTGTATGGATCCAATTGGAGAAATGTTGCCACCTTGCTTCCGTGGGCGGTCATATTTCTATTGATTGCCTTTGCAGCAGCAAGAACGATTAATATTCAAGAGCTTGGTGACGAGGTTGCAACGGGTTTAGGCGGAAAGATTCAAAGACAAAGATTCTTTTTGTTAATGATCAGCACGGCCTTAATTGGCAGTTCTGTTGCCTTTGCTGGCGGAATTGGATTTGTTGGATTAATGGCGCCGCATATGGCAAGAAGACTGGTGGGGTCCTCATTTGGAGCATTACTTCCCGCTTCAGCCTTAATTGGCGGAATTCTCGTTATGCTGGCAGATTTAATTGGGAGAACGATGTTTTCTCCGCTGGAAATACCAGCAGGCGTTTTTACCGCGGGAATTGGTGCACCTTACTTTATATATTTACTTTTTAAAACAAGAAATGCTTAAAGGGGCTGAGAAGATGAAGAGTACGATTGAAACGAAAAATCTGTCACTATCTTACGGGGAGACATTAATAATTGATGATTTAAATATAAAAATTCCTCAAGGTGAAATTACCGTCTTTATTGGAGCCAACGGGTGTGGAAAGTCGACTCTTCTTCGATCAATAGCCCGTCTCCTTAAGCCCAAGTCTGGTACTGTAATATTAGAGGGTGAGGCAATTGCAAGGCTTTCTACAAAAGAGGTTGCCAAAAAAATGGCGATCTTACCGCAGTCACCAACTGCACCCGAAGGATTAACCGTGCTGCAGCTTGTAAAACAAGGGCGTTATCCACATCAATCATGGTTAAAACAATGGTCAGAAGAAGATGAAAGAAAAGTAAATAATGCCCTGAAGGCAACTCGACTTGAGGATTTGAAAGAGCGGCCGGTAGATTCTCTTTCAGGTGGTCAGAGACAGCGAGCCTGGATTGCAATGACGCTGGCACAGGATACAGATGTCATTCTTCTAGATGAGCCAACAACATATTTAGATATGGCCCATCAAATTGAAATTCTTGATCTCCTTTTTGAGCTCAATGAAAAAAGGAAAAGTACCGTTGTGATGGTTCTTCATGATCTTAATTTGGCCTGCCGCTATGCCCACAATATTGTGGCACTTAAGGATAAGAAGGTTTATGCCCAAGGAGAGCCTGAGTATGTGATGAATCGCAGCACTGTCAAAAATGTATTTGGGATGGATTGCGAAGTTATTTTGGATCCTTTATTTGGAACACCCCTTTGTGTTCCTTACGGAAAAGGAAGAAGTATCTCCCAAAAGGCGGCTGTGTCGAATGGATAATCTCCTAATGGAAAATAACCTAACCACTTTGCAAAAATATAGGCTAAGGTCAACTACAGAAAAATCATTTACTGTTGGCGATTTACTAGATAAAACCTATGCCATTGGCTTTATGAAAAATTTAGCTGCTGCGATTGGTGCTCCTTCAGAAAGAACAGCTGCTTCTATTTTTATAAAAAGATATGCTTTTATTGCAGTTATTTCCCTTTTTGCCATGACGACAGGTAATAAGAAAATGAATCTATCTTTGGACAATATTGAGATGGAAGAAGCGGAACGTGGAAAAGATTGGCTCCCAATGATTTCCTTCAAAAATTCGTCCATTGAGGAATGGAATGGTGAAGACCGCAAGGAGTGGCGGAAAAATGTTTATCGTGAACTTTTTGCTAAAAACCTCTATTCACTTATCAGCCATTTTGAAAAAACATTTAAAGTATCAAAACTAGTCCTGTGGGAAAATATTGCTGTATACTTATTTTGGCTTTACGAAACGGAGTTAAAAGAATATGAAAATCCTAATGTAAAAGATGATTTTCGTTTCTTACTTATGGAGGCAGAGGGAAACCTGTTTGGCCGGTATAATCATAATCCAATAACGAAGTATTATGATGAAAAAAAGATCGAAGATGAGGTTCGAATAAGAAAAACATGCTGTTTTACCTATCAGCTCGGGTCAAAACGCTGTAAAACATGTCCGTGTACTCATCTTACTCAGGATGGAAGGTGTTTTGATGGAGAAAGTATTTGCTCAGCAGTTCGAAGCGTTACTTGAAAAATATAGTGAACTGCTCGTCGGAGAGTCGAGTGAAGAGACAAAGGAAAAAGTAAAGGCTTGGGCACTTTATTCGCATATTGCGAAATCAATGCCAGCCCTAGCGAAACACTGGAATGAACTCTACCCGGAGGCCAAAGACGAAATGAAAGTAATTATAAATGAAATTAAACTGCTAAATGAACAGCATCGTAATGAATCGAAAAAATAAAACCGGAGGGCAGCCCCGGTTTTATCTCTATCTAGCTCCAGCGCCTAGGGGCTCGGTTCATAAGCCAATCCGTCAAGAAGGTTAAAAGGCAACCTTCATGCCGGCTCGTCTTATGCCTGTCGCCCCTGAGCACTAAGGAAAGCTCCTTAGAATAATCCTCGCAGAAACAAGCTGTGCTTGTTCCGAAGGCGCTTCCGCTTTTACCTTTTGAATTGGTTGTTTTGACTGTTCACTTTATCTTTCCCTGACTGTTCTCCGCCAGGACCGGCGTTACCTTGTACACTGGCTGCGCTAACGCCTCTTTTAGATGGGTTTTTCTTCATTTTACCCATGTTCATCACCTCGGTAATAGGATGCCCAATTCAACTTATTTATGTAATCTAGAGGAGAAAATCTACTTTGTAAAAAAAAGTTAATTTTTTCCGCATTTTATCATTGCGCAAATTTTTGAAATATTCTATAGTAATAGTTAGCAGGTTCATTCATTTGTGAATTTTTTTTGACATAAAAATGAATGAGTATTCATTCAAAATAAGTTAGGGGGAGACATTGTTGAACCAATTAATCAAAAAAGCAGCTGTTCTCGGGTCAGGAGTAATGGGATCAGGGATTGCTGCCCACCTGGCAAATATCGGTATACCAACATTATTATTGGATATTGTTCCTCGGGATTTAACACAAGATGAAAAAGCTAAAGGACTTACTTTAGAGGATATGCAGGTACGTAATCGTATTAGCACCCAATCCATCCAAAAAATATTAAAACAAAAACCAGCTCCTTTAGCGGTAAAAAAGAATCTTGCCCTTATTGAAGCAGGAAATTTAGAAGACGACCTCGTTAAACTGAGGGATGTAGACTGGGTCATCGAGGTTGTCGTTGAAAATTTAAATGTTAAGAAGCAGGTTTTTGAAAAAGTAGATCAATACCGTAAACCGGGAAGTATTATCAGTTCCAATACATCTGGAATTTCTGTAGAAGCGATGGCAGAAGGAAGGTCAGAGGATTTTAAAAAGCATTTCCTAGGCACACACTTCTTTAACCCGCCAAGATACTTAAAATTACTTGAAGTGATTCCTACTCAATATACCAGCCAAGAGGTCATTTCATTTATGAAAACTTTTGGAGAGGATGTCCTGGGAAAAGGAGTTGTATTCGCCAAGGATACACCTAACTTCATTGCCAACCGCATTGGAACCTATGGTCTTTTAATTACCGTTCAGGAAATGTTAAAGGGCGGCTATAGTGTTGGTGAGGTTGATTCTGTCACAGGACCATTAATCGGACGTCCATCAAGTGCAACCTTCCGTACCCTGGATGTGGTTGGTTTGGACACTTTCGCACATGTAGCAGGTAATGTATATGAGAAAGTTTCTGGCAAAGAAAAGGAAGTTTTTGAAGTTCCAGCATTTATGAAAACAATGCTTGAAAAAGGCTGGCTCGGAAGTAAGTCACAACAAGGGTTTTTCCTAAAAAAAGGGAAAGAGATTCTTGAACTGGACCCAGCGACATTAGAATATATACCTCGTAAAAAGTTATCAACGACAGCAACTGAACTAAGCAAGCAGGAAAAAGGTACTGCGAATAAATTGAAAGCGCTTGTATATGCGAATGACCGTGCTGGCGAGCTTTTGTGGAATATTTTTAGTCCTGTGCTTGTATACTCTGCCCAACTGCTCGGAGAGATAGCAGAAACCGTCGTTGACATTGACTCTGCCATGAAATGGGGCTTTGGCTGGGAAATGGGTCCTTTTGAAACATGGGACGCCATTGGAGTAGAAAAGTCAGTCAAAAAGATGAAAGAGAATGGATTGGAAGTTCCAGAATGGGTAACAGAGATGCTTTCTAAAGGGCATTCCTCGTTTTATGTAGAGGAAAACGGCGAACGTTTCTTTTATAAAAATGGTGAATATCGCTTAGTTGAAAACAATCCAAAAGTGATTGATCTGAAAAAGTTAAAAAAACAAAAGGGTGTTATTAAGAAAAATAGTGGTGCCAGTTTAATTGATTTAGGTGATGGTGTAGCCCTCCTAGAATTCCATTCGCCGAATAATGCGATAGGTCTTGATATTATTCAAATGATTAACTTTGCAATTGATGAAGTGGAGAAGAATTACAAAGGTCTTGTCATCGGAAACCAAGGTAAGAATTTCTGTGTGGGTGCCAACCTCGCCATGATGTTAATGGAAGCACAGGATGACAATATTTATGAGCTTGAAATGGTTATCCGTCAGTTCCAAAATGCGATGATGAAGGTTAAATATAGCTCAAAACCAGTAGTAGCAGCACCATTTGCAATGACGCTTGGCGGGGGCGCAGAGGTTTGTTTACCTGCAGCTCATATTCAAGCATCGGCAGAAACCTATATGGGGCTTGTAGAAGTAGGTGTTGGCTTACTCCCTGGAGGCGGCGGGAATAAAGAGCTATATATTAAACATTTAGAAGGCATGCCAAATGGTGTTACCTTTGATCTTCAAAATGTTGCGAATAAGGTATTTGAAACAATTGCGATGGCAAAAGTATCAACCTCTGGTGCCGAGGCTCGTGAGAATAATTTCTTAGGAGCAGCGGATGGAATTAGTGTGAACGGTGACCACTTGTTATACGATGCAAAGCAAGCTGTTTTGGCATTACATGAACGAGGATATGTACAAAAACCTCGCAGAAAGGTACCAGTGGTAGGTGAAACAGGATATGCAACACTTTTGTTAGGTGCACATTCCATGTTCCTTTCCGGATACATTTCAGAGCATGATTTAAAAATAGCAAAAAAAATTGCCTTTTGTTTAGCTGGCGGAAAAGTACCATTTGGAACTGAAGTCGACGAGCAATATTTATTGGATCTGGAAAGAAAAGCATTCTTAAGCTTAATTGCAGAAGGAAAAACTCAGCAGCGGATGCAGCACATGCTTGTGAAGGGTAAGCCGCTAAGAAATTAAAGAGATAAGCTTTAGCGCCTTTTGGCGCTAAAGCTAGACAAATAGATTGCGACTATAAGAGAAAGAGAGGGAATGAAATGAGAGAAGCGGTAATCGTGGCCGGAGCTCGGACCCCGGTAGGTAAAGCGAAGAAAGGTACGCTTGCCCATGTTCGCCCTGATGATTTGGGAGCATTGGTTGTTAAAGAAACTTTAAAGCGTGCAGGAAATTATGAAGGAAATATTGATGATTTAATCATTGGATGTGCCATGCCTGAAGCGGAACAAGGTAATAATGTGGCACGTAATATTGGTGCATTAGCTGGTCTGCACCATACAGTTCCAGCCATCACAATAAACCGTTTTTGCTCTTCTGGACTTCAAGCTATCGCTTATGCAGCACAAGGCATTATGCTCGGGTCTATCGATACTGCCATTGCGGGTGGTGCTGAATCCATGAGTATGATTCCTATGGCAGGCCATGTAATTCGCCCCAATGTAAAATTAGCAGAAACCGCTCCGGAGTATTATATGGGGATGGGTCATACCGCAGAAGAAGTTGCTAAGAAATATGGAATTACCCGCGAGGACCAGGATGCATTTGCAGTACGCAGTCATCAAAAAGCAGCGAAAGCCATTCAAGATGGAAAATTCGCAGACGAAATTGTCCCAGTTGAAGTTACTTTCCGTTCTGTCGGCAAAGACAATAAGCTAGTCGAAAAAACAATTCAGTTTTCCCAAGATGAAGGTGTCCGTCCTGATACAAACGTGCAATCACTTGCAAAACTTCGCCCTGCCTTTTCTGTGACCGGCTCTGTAACGGCAGGAAATGCTTCTCAAACAAGTGATGGCGCCGCTGCATTAATGATTATGGACCGTGAAAAAGCAGAAGCACTCGGACTAAAGCCATTAGCAAAATTCAGATCATTTGCAGTCGGCGGGGTGCCGCCTGAAATTATGGGCGTCGGTCCGGTGGTAGCAGTACCAAAAGCGGTAAAGCTAGCGGGATTAGAATTAGCTGATATTAATCTTTTTGAATTGAATGAAGCATTCGCATCTCAGTCTCTTCAAGTGATTCGCGAGCTTGGATTGGATGAAGAAAAGGTAAACGTAAATGGTGGTGCCATTGCACTTGGTCACCCACTTGGCTGTACAGGAGCTAAACTCACCTTAACCCTCATTCATGAATTAAAACGCCGGAAAGAACAATTTGGAGTCGTAACCATGTGCATCGGCGGCGGAATGGGCGCTGCTGGAGTATTTGAATTATTATAAAGGGGGAAATTTTTAATGGCACAACAAACTGAAAAAATCATTAAAGGCGGAAGCTTTTTACTCGATGATATCTCATATGACCGCATTTTAACACCAGAAGATTTTAACGAAGAACAACTAATGATAGCTAAAACAGCCGAAGACTTCGTTGAAAAAGAAGTTCTTCCACAGCTTGAACACCTTGAGAACCATGAATTTGATCGCACAGTTAAACTCTTAAAAAAAGCAGGTGACCTTGGCTTGCTGGCTGCCGATGTACCTGAAGAGTTTGACGGCCTAGGACTTGATAAAGTAACTTCTTCACTAGTGACGGAGAAAATGGCTAAGGCTGGTGGCTTCTCACTATCTTATGGCGCACATGTTGGTATCGGTTCATTGCCGATTGTTTTATTCGGAAATGATCAGCAAAAGAAAAAGTATTTACCAGCGCTTGCGTCAGGTGAAAAAATTGCCGCCTACGCTTTAACAGAGCCAGGTTCTGGTTCGGACGCTCTGGGCGCAAGAACAACAGCAAAACTAAATGCAGAAGGCACTCATTATATCCTAAACGGCGAAAAGCAATGGATTACCAATGCAGGCTTTGCTGATGTATTTGTTGTCTATACAAAAATTGATGGCGAACACTTTACGGCATTCATTGTCGAAAGAGATTTCCCTGGGGTTTCTACGGGAGCTGAAGAAAAGAAAATGGGGATTAAGAGTTCTTCGACACGTACCCTTATTCTTGAAGACGTTCCAGTACCAGTTGAAAATCTATTGGGTGAATATGGTAAAGGACACGTGATTGCGTTTAATATATTGAACATTGGACGGTATAAGTTAGCTGTAGGTGTGGTTGGCGGTTCAAAGAATGCATTTGAGTTAACAGTGAAATATGCGAATGGCCGTAAGCAATTTAATACACCAATTTCTCAATTCAATTTAACAAAAGAAAAGTTCGGGAGTATTGGCTCGAAAATTTATGCAGCAGAAAGTTCTGTTTATCGAACGGTTGGTTTGTACGAGGAAAATCAAGGTAAACTTACAACAGAAGAGCAAAAAGACATAAAATTAGTTGCAGGATCTATCGCAGAATATGCGATTGAGTGCTCCGTTAATAAATTCTTTGCCAGTGAAGTATTAGATTATGTAGTGGATGAGGGTGTACAAATTCATGGCGGATACGGCTTTATGCAGGAGTATGCCATCGAAAGAGCATACCGCGATTCGCGTATTAATCGTATTTTCGAAGGAACAAATGAAATCAACCGTCTGCTAGTGCCAGGCACATATATTAAAAAGGCATTCAAGGGGGAGCTTCCATTATTCCAAAAAGCAACGGCGCTTCAAGAAGAAATCATGATGTTAATGCCTGAGGAGCCAGGTGATGAGCCGCTTGCCCAAGAAAAACATTTAGTAAGCAATGCAAAGAAGATTGGCTTATTGGCCGCAGGTTTAGCCGCACAAAAGTTTGGTAAAGCCCTTGATAAAGAACAAGAAATCTTATCAAATATTGCAGATATTGTTTCAAATGCATATGCAATGGAATCTGTCGTTTTACGCACAGAAAAAGCGATCGCTAAGACAGGTCTCGAGAAAAACAAACAAAAACTTCTTTATACTCAAATCTTCTGTCAAGAAGCTTTCAACGAAATTGAACAGCATGCGAAGGAGACCTTGGTTGCAACGGAACAAGGAGATACTCTCCGAATGCTTGTATCGGCACTTCGTAAATTAACACGGCATACGCCAACCAATGTAATTGCAAAGAAACGGGAAGCTGCCGATGTTCTAATTAAGGCTGAACGATATTTCGTTTAATTCAGAAACTTTAGGCTCCCAGCATTTTCATTGGGAGTCTAAAGTTTTTTGTAATATTGCAGGAATTTGCGCAAATTGAGTCGAATTTTTAGATGAACTATTTTAACTTTTTTACATGTTATGTTACTATTCAAGTGACGAATACCGTCACGGATGTTTTGGCAAAGGAGAGTGAAATGGATGTCACTAACTTTTTACTGGTATCCGAAATGTGGTACGTGTAGAAAAGCAAAGAAATGGCTAGATGAACATCATGCTTCCTACAAAGAAATACATATTGTTGAAAATCCTCCATCTCGAGCAGAGCTTCAGCAACTGGTTGAAAAAAGCGGACTTGAATTAAAGAAATTCTTTAATACCAGCGGACAAAAATATCGTGAATTGGGTATTAAAGATAAGATACCCACCGCCTCTCAAGATGAGCTGCTTGAATTGTTGGCATCTGATGGGATGTTAATCAAAAGACCCTTGGTAACGGATGGAGAAAAAGTAACAGTTGGTTTTAGAGAAGAAGAATATGAAAAAATGTGGTTGTAAGCTAATTTTTTAAAATTAATGGAGGGATATTATCATGACAACACCAAAGGAATTGCGTTATTCTAAGGAACATGAATGGGTTAAGAATGAAGGAGAAACAGTTCGTGTAGGAATCACACATTTTGCACAATCTGAGCTTGGGGACATCGTTTTTGTTGAACTTCCTGAAGTTGGCGATGAAGTGACCGCAGATGAGCCATTTGGCAGTGTTGAATCTGTTAAAACAGTATCAGAATTATATGCACCAATCAGCGGCAAGGTTGTAGAGGTTAATGAAGATTTAAGCGACAGCCCTGAATTTGTTAATGAATCTCCATATGAAAAAGCTTGGATGATTGTGGTTGAGCCTTCTAATAGCGGTGAATTGGACAACCTTATGAGTGCAGAGCAATATGAAGAATTAATTAAAGAAGACTAAAGAGCCTCTATGAAACACCTTGATCTCAAGGTGTTTTTTTATGGGAAAAATTTGCACCTTCTATATTCTAAATCTGGGGGACACTAGAATAAACTTTAAAAAAGGGGCTCTTGGTATGACATTGAAACAGCAGAAGATTGACGTTACAGATCGAATCATTGGAAAAATGAAAAATGGAGAAATGGAATTATTCCTTGACAATACTTCCATTGGAAAGATACAACTTCCAGGGGATATGACGTTTCAGCTCGATCAACGATTTGAGGTAGAACAGCGAAAGATCTTTCAAAATGTGACAGTTACGGAGCAGCCTGACGCGAAATATACAGATTGTGATGATGGTGGATGGTGTTAAAGCCTTATCTTTAAGCAAACACCTATTATCAAAAAGATAATCGTGGTATAGTTAACTTGTTCACACGTTATTTACGTTTTCGAATATGTTAACAATAAACAAATAACTTTCTTTCATATAGGTGATGGATGATGAATGACTCGTATGGTGATAAAGTTCTGATTGTCGAAGGAAAATCAGATAAGAAAAAAGTAAAAAGTATCCTGAAGGAACCGATGGAGATCGTTTGCACAAATGGGACCATCAGTATGACGAAATTGGATGAATTAATTGATTCTCTTGAAGATAAAGATGTCTATATTCTCGTAGATGCCGATGATGCAGGTGAAAAACTGCGTAAACAACTGAAAAGGGAGTTTCCAAAAGCGGAACATCTTTATATTGACAGGATGTACCGTGAAGTTGCAACGGCACCCGTGTATCATCTGGCCACGGTCCTCCTAGGAGCAAATATCGATGTTCATTCTGAATTTTTAGAGATGGGATAAAAAATGAACGATTGGAACCTTGATGAGGTATCATCATTTATAAATCATCATTCATCCGGACTTATTTATTTCTATACGCCTTTGTGTGGTACTTGTCAGGTAGCATCGAGAATGCTCCAAGTTATTGAAAAAATGGTTGATGTGAATATAGGAAAAATGAATTTGAATTATTACCCCGAGCTAGCAGAAAAGTTTGAAATTGAAAGTGTTCCCTGCTTGCTATTTATTAAGGATGGAGAATTGGTTGAGATAATTTATGCCTTTCACTCTGTACCTTTTATATATGAAAAAATAAAACAATACTTTTACTAAAACAGATGTTAGCGCATCTGTTTTTTTGTGATTATTTGTCGATAGAATACCAAAGGATTTTTAGCTGGTTTACTTGAATTTAATAATGAATGGAAAGTAAATCGGAGTGATGACAAATGAACGAAATGATAGAGTTATTCCTTTCGGCTATAAAGGAACGTGGCCATGTTCTTAAACTTATTGAACACTTGGATGGTCTAAAAATAAAGCTAGTTTGCGAAGATCATGAGATATTTTTGATTTTTCATCGTGGAGAGGTTTCTGTCTTTGTTGACAATGGTGAGAAGCTCATAACACCTACCATTAGTGGTCAGAAGGAGTCCATTTTTTATCTGCTTCAGGGGAAGGAAACATTAAGAAATCTCATTAGAAATGGACAGCTCGTTGTTAATGCTCCATTTCGTATAGTTCTCCTCATCGAATCTATTTTTTACTTAACCAAACCAAAGGTTCAATTGTCTATTTCTTAAAAACTATTGACGGTATGTATTGATTTGGGGTAATATTTGTTTATAATATTCAAATAATTTTTTGCAATTTAATAGATTCTTATCCAGAGAGGCGGAGGGACTGGCCCTATGATGCCCGGCAACCGGTTAAACAACACGGTGCCAATTCCAGCAGAGTACGTCGCTCTGGTAGATAAGAAGAGAATCCCCTCTTCTTAAAGAGGGGATTCTTTGTTTGTTACTATATAAATATTGAGGAGTGTTTAGGCTATGTCAGAAAATCAAAAAAACTATCGTTTCGAAACCTTGAGTGTACATGGCGGATTGTCACCAGATCCAACAACAGGAGCACGCGCAGTTCCAATCTATCAAAATAATGCGTATCAATTTAAAAATACCGAGCATGCTGCGAATCTATTTGCGTTGAAAGAGCCTGGATACATATATACTCGAATCCATAACCCAACAACAACTGTTTTCGAGGAAAGGGTTGCGTTATTGGAAGGTGGAGTAGGAGCTCTTGCAGTAGCAAGTGGAATGGCGGCCATTACGCTGGCCATCTTAAATATTGCTGAAGCAGGAGATGAAATCGTATCAGCTTCTAATTTATATGGTGGAACTTACAACTTATTCGCAGTTACTCTTCCGAAGTATGGAATTAACGTAAAATTTGTAGATCCAGCAGATCCAGAAAATTTCCGTGCGGCTATCACAGATAAAACAAAAGCTGTGTTTGCAGAGACGATCGGTAATCCGTCTTTAAGAATTCTTGATATCGAAAAAGTAGCAGATATTGCCCATGAGGCAGGGGTTCCTTTGATTATCGATAACACATTCGCTACGCCTTACCTGTGCAGACCGATCGAATATGGTGCAGATATTGTTGTTCATTCGGCAACGAAATGGCTTTTAGGTAATGGAACAACAACAGGCGGGATTATTGTCGACGGAGGAAAGTTTGACTGGAATTCATCTAGGTTCCCTGGTTTTACTACTCCTGACTCAAGCTATCATGACCTTGTATATGCAGAAGCACTTGGTGCTGTCGCTTACATCATTAAAGCACGAGTACAGCTATTACGTGACCTAGGTCCTGCATTAAGCCCGCAAAATGCATTTCAATTCACCTTGGGACTTGAAACCCTTCATGTAAGAATGAAGGAACATATTGCAAATACGAAGGAAGTTGTTGAGTATTTAGTCAACCATCCTGCTGTAGAATGGGTATCTTATCCAGGACACCAATCTCATCCAGATCATGAATTGGCAAGCAAGTATCTTCCAAAGGGCGCAGGATCAATGATTGTATTCGGTATTAAAGGTGGAAGAGAAGCTGGAGCAAAATTAATTGATTCCATCACACTATTTGCCCATGTAGCGAATGTTGGAGATGCGAAAAGTCTAATTATTCATCCGGCAAGCACAACTCATCAACAGCTGGATGCAGAAGGTCTTAAAGCGGCTGGGGTTTCTGAGGATTTAATTCGTCTATCTATCGGTATCGAAAATGTGGAGGATTTAATTGAGGATCTGGAGTCTGCTATTGAAGCTGCAACAGGTGTATCCTCACTTAGAACAAAAGCATAATATATAATTCGAAATTTGTCGAAAATTTAGTTGACACTACTTTTTATCCATGCTAAGATTACTTTTGTACAAAAATAGTTACTTTAATCCATAAACGTATTAATTGAATATAGAATGCTATAGCTCTTATCAAGAGAGGTGGAGGGATGTGCCCGATGAAGCCCGGCAACCGTCAATATTAATTGAAATGGTGCCAATTCACACAAAGCGTAGGCTTTGGGAGATGGGAGAAAGGTTTTTATTTACGATGCCTTTCTGCCCGCTGCAGAAAGGCTTTTTAATTTTTCAATATAAGAATGTTTTTATGAATACAGTCAAACTCTATAACTAAGAAGTACGCGGTAATGGGATTAACGAACTGCAAAATATTTTATTGGATAAAAAGTAGGTGATGGAATGATTTCTATAAAAGATGTAGCTAAAATTTTCCCTTCGAAACATGGTCAGCTAAAAGCAGTTGATGATGTTACCTTAGAAATAAAAGAAGGAGAAATATTTGGCGTAATCGGATATAGTGGTGCAGGTAAAAGTACCTTAATTCGAATGCTTAATGGACTGGAGCTGCCGACACAGGGATCTGTTACCGTAGCTGGACGTGTTATATCAAAAATCAGCGGCCGTGAGCTTCGAAAGGCACGCCAAGAAATAAGTATGATCTTTCAGCATTTTAATTTACTTTGGTCTAGGACCGTTAGCGAGAATATTGCTTTTCCTTTAGAAATTGCTGGGGTAAAAGGTCCTGAAAGACAAAAACGAGTAAATGAACTCATTCAATTAGTGGGCCTTGAAGGAAGAGAAAATGCTTATCCATCTCAGCTAAGCGGGGGTCAAAAACAGCGTGTCGGCATTGCCAGGGCACTTGCGAATAATCCCAAAGTACTACTTTGTGATGAAGCGACATCGGCGTTGGACCCGCAAACTACCGATTCTATTTTGGAGTTGTTAGTGGATATTAATAATAGACTTGGATTAACCATTGTTTTAATCACCCATGAGATGCACGTCATTCGTAAAATCTGTCACAGGGTAGCTGTTATGGAAAGCGGTAGAATTGTGGAACTTGGTCAGGTTTTAGAGGTGTTTAAAAACCCTAAAGAGAAAATTACGAAGCGATTTGTCGAACAGGTTACGGAACCTGAAGAAACGAAAGAAACCGTTGATCATCTACTTGAACTTTATCCACATGGAAAAGTGGTTCAGCTCTCGTTCGTCGGGGAAGCAACAGAACAGCCTTTAATCACAAACATCATTCGTGATTTTGATGTGATTGTTAATATTCTTCAAGGGAAAATTTCACACACTCAAAACGGGTCATATGGAACCCTATTTATTCATTTAGATGGGGAAATTACCGAAATAGAGAAAGCCATTGATTATATTCACTCACAGCAAGTCGGCGTGGAGGTGATCAGTAATGGATAACTTTATGGAAATGGTTCAGTGGGAGAAACTACTATTGGCAACACGTGAAACCATTTATATGACATCTGTTTCAGTGTTAGCTACATTTATTTTTGGTTTACTCTTTGGACTGCTGCTGTTTTTAACAGATAAAGGGAATATATGGGCTAATCGGACTGTTAATGTTATTATTGCAGCATTTGTTAATATTTTCAGATCAATCCCGTTTATTATCTTAATCGTTTTATTAATTCCATTTACAAAATTATTGCTTGGGACTATTCTCGGTGCAAATGCGGCTTTGCCGGCGCTAATTATTGGTGCAGCTCCGTTTTATGCACGGATGGTGGAGATTGCCCTTAGGGAAATCGATAAAGGGGTAATTGAAGCGTCACAATCAATGGGGGCGACACATGGTCATCTCATATTTAAGGTCTTAATACCGGAATCTTTACCGGCATTAATTTCAGGGATTACTGTCACCGCGATTTCACTAGTCGGCTTTACTGCAATGGCTGGGGTCATTGGAGCCGGTGGTCTTGGTCATTTTGCTTATCTCGAAGGTTTTCAACGCAATAGACCCATTGTTACATTAGTTGCAACGATTGCAATATTAATTTTGGTATTTATCATCCAATTTGTTGGAGATTATTTTACAAAGAAAACAGATAAACGATAACTGGAGGAGTTAGAGGATGAAAAAAATAGTTAGTTTTATTTTATTGGCAATTATAGCCATCACAATAACAGCATGTGGCGGTGCAAAGAACGAATCTGCAGAAAAAGAAGATGGAAACAAAAAGTTAGTCGTTGGAGCATCAGCAGTACCACATGCAGAAGTACTTGACGCGGCAAAACCATTATTAAAGGAAAAAGGCATTGATTTAGAAGTTCAAGTTTTTCAAGACTATATTCTTCCAAACGTAACATTAAGGGATAAAGATTTAGATGCCAACTACTTTCAAACACCAGGGTATTTAGCCTTACAAATGGAAGAAAATAAGGACTTTGATTTTGTAAGTGTTGGTGAAATTCATAAAGAACCTATCGGCATTTATTCTAAAGAATATAAAAGTCTGAAAGACCTTCCAAACGGCGCTAAAATTATTATGAGTGATTCACTAAGTGACCATGGACGTATTTTACCGATTTTTGAAAAAGAAGGATTAATTAAACTTAAAGAAGGCGTTGGAGCAAATGCAAGAGTCGAGGATATTGTTGAAAATCCAAAGAATCTTGATTTCTCCACTTTAATTGAAGCAAAATTATTAGCTACTTCATTCGAAAGTGGTGAAGGTGATGCGGTCGTTATTAATACGAACTACGCTTTAGAAGGCAATGTTGACATTGGAAAGTATGGAATTGCCTTTGAAGGTGAAGACGTTGTACCGGCAAACCTTGTAGTTGTCCGTTCAGAGGATAAAGACCGAGAAGAAATCAAGGCTCTTGTTGAGGTCCTTAAGTCAAAAGAAATTCAAGACTTCATTCAAGAAAAATATCAAGGTGCAGTTGTAACGGTTACTGAATAATATATAAATATAAGAAATAGGGAAGTCAGTGAAATTAAACTCACTGGCTTCCTTCTGTTTATTATTTTAGTCACTGTACATGAAACGAATTTAATAGGAAAAAGTAGGGAGGGAACAATATTGCTGATACCTTGGAAAATAAATATAAATACGCTATGATTTTATTCGTAAGTGATTTACATAAAGGTGTCACAAGTATCAATTTTCTAAATTAGTATAGTACAAATACATCTTGTCTTATAAAACATTCTCATTTGGATTGAGTTGAGTGAAAATAAAATTCTTTTTCATTACCAAAAAAGTTATTACTCTTTATGAGTTGCTAACAGATTCTATTTGTTATAAGATTGTAATGAGAATAAAGTGAGAATGAATTTTGGGGCCAAGTGAATTTGGGCTACAAGATACAAAATTATCTTTGCGGAGGTATATATATGGCTGGATCAACATTAACGATCAAAGATTTACATGTAGCAATTGACGGAAAAGAAATTCTTAAAGGTGTAAACCTTGAAATAAAAGGTGGAGAAATCCACGCAATCATGGGACCAAACGGAACCGGGAAATCAACTTTATCTTCCGCGATCATGGGTCATCCAAAGTATGAAGTAACGAGCGGAAATATTACATTAGATGAACAAAATGTACTTGAAATGGAAGTAGATGAGCGTGCACGTGCTGGTCTATTTTTAGCCATGCAATATCCAAGTGAAATCAACGGAGTAACCAATGCTGATTTCTTGCGTTCGGCCCTTAACAGCCGTCTTGGCGAAGGAAATGAAATTTCATTAATGAAATTCATTCGTAAGATGGATAAGCAAATGGAATTCCTTGAAATGGACCTAGATATGGCACAGCGTTATTTAAACGAAGGATTCTCTGGCGGGGAGAAAAAGCGTAATGAAATCCTGCAATTGATGACGCTAGAGCCGAAAATCGCTATCTTAGACGAAATTGACTCAGGATTAGATATCGACGCCCTAAAGGTTGTTTCAAAGGGAATCAATCAAATGCGCGGAGAAGACTTTGGCTGCTTAATTATTACTCACTATCAAAGACTATTAGATTATATCACTCCTGACTATGTGCATGTTATGATGCAGGGCCGTATTGTGAAATCTGGCGGACCAGAACTAGCACAACGCTTAGAAGCAGAAGGATATGACTGGATCAAACAAGAGCTAGGAATTGAAGATGAAACAGTTGGGCAAGAAGCGTAAGAGTTAGCGTTAGGAGGATAATCATGACAACAGAAACGAATTTATCATTTGATAAAGATTTTGTTCGTTCCTTTTCAAAAGAATCGAACGAGCCTGCGTGGATGGAAGAATTTCGTCTAAATGCATTAGAACAGAGCGAAACCCTTCCAATGCCAAGACCTGATAAAACAAAAATTGATAAGTGGAATTTCACACAGTTTGAAACTCATACTGTAGCTAGTCAGGCTTTCACAGCACTATCGGAGCTTCCTGAAGAAGTGAAAACGTTAGTCGGTGTAGATGGAGTTCCTAAAAATTTATATATTCAACGTAACCAAACTCCTGCATATCTTTCTTTAACTGAAGATTTAAAGGAGAAAGGTGTTATTTTTACAGATATTTTTACTGCTGTTCGTGAGCATAGTGAACTGGTTCAAAAATATCTTATGGTTGACGGAGTTAAAAAAGATGAACACCGTCTAACTGCGTTACATGCAGCATTATTAAATGGTGGTGCTTTCTTATATATCCCTAAAAATGTAGAAATTGCTGAGCCAATTCAAGCCATTTATTTACATGATGACGTGGACGCAAACCTTATCAATCATGTTCTCGTTGTTGCAGACAATAATAGTTCTGTTACGTATGTAGAAAACTATATTTCCACTGTAGAAAATGCTAACGGTGTCTTTAATATTGTTACTGAAGTGATCGCAAAGGATGGTGCCAAGGTTCAATATGGTGCTGTTGATACTTTAGCAAAGGGCATCACAACATACGTGAATCGTCGTGGATCTGCAGGAAGAGACGCACGGATTGAATGGTCATTAGGATTAATGAATGAAGGAAATACAATTTCGGAAAATACAACCAATCTTGTTGGTGATGGTGCTATTGGTGATACTAAGACTGTCGTTGTTGGACGTGGCGAGCAGACACAAAACTTCACTACGAAGGTTGTTCACTATGGTAAAAACACTGAGGGCTATATTTTGAAACACGGTGTCATGAAGGATAGTGCTTCTTCTATTTTTAATGGAATTGGTCATATCTTGCATGGTGCTTCAAAATCCAATGCCGAGCAGGAATCACGTGTACTTATGCTAAGCGAAAAAGCACGTGGTGACGCAAATCCGATTCTTCTAATTGATGAAGATGATGTAACGGCTGGCCACGCTGCTTCAGTTGGACGTGTAGACCCTGTTCAACTTTACTATCTAATGAGCCGCGGCATTCCGAAAAAAGAAGCGGAACGTTTGGTTATCCATGGTTTCCTTGCTCCAGTAGTTAACCAGCTCCCAATTGAAGGAGTAAAGAAGCAGTTAACTGCTGTAATTGAAAGGAAAGTACGATAATGAATGTCCATGATATTCGTCGTCAATTCCCTATTTTAGATCAGGAAGTAAATGGAAAACCACTTGTTTATCTAGATAGTTCAGCAACTTCTCAAAAACCTTTCCAAGTCATTGAGACTGTGGAAAAATATTATAAAGAAATCAACTCCAATGTCCATCGTGGTGTTCATACTCTTGGCACAAGAGCAACGGACGCCTACGAAGGGGCAAGGGAAAAGGTTCGTAAATTTATTAATGCAAAATCAACCCAGGAAGTTATTTTTACTAGAGGTACCACTACTTCTATTAATACGGTTGCACAAAGTTATGCGGCCGCAAATCTAACTGCTGGTGATGAAATTGTTATTACGTATATGGAACACCATAGCAACATTATTCCTTGGCAGCAGGTAGCGAGACGTACAGGAGCAGTGTTAAAGTACATCCCGCTTCAGGAAGACGGAACAATTTCGCTTAGTGATGTTAAGGCTACAGTGACATCCAATACGCGAGTGGTTTCTGTTATGCAGGTATCTAACGTACTTGGCGTCATTAACCCTGTTAAGGAAATTGCGAAAATTGCCCATGAAAATGGTGCGATTATGGTAGTCGATGGGGCACAAAGTGTACCCCATATGAAAATAGATGTTCAAGATTTAGATTGTGATTTCTTTGCTTTTTCTGGACACAAAATGTGTGCACCTACGGGGATTGGTGTTCTTTATGGGAAAAAGCATTTGTTAGAAAATATGGAACCGATTGAGTTCGGCGGAGAAATGATCGATTTTGTTCATTTACAAGAATCAACATGGAAAGAGCTCCCATGGAAGTTTGAAGCCGGAACACCAATTATTGCAGGTGCAATTGGTCTCGGTGCCGCGATTGACTTTTTAAATGAGATTGGCTTAGAAAATATTGCAGAACACGAGCACAAGCTTGCTGCCTACGCATTAGAAAAAATGTCTACTGTTCCTGGAATGACTATTTATGGACCTTTGGACGCGGCGAAACGTGCAGGTCTTGTTACCTTTAATATTAGTGATGTACACCCGCATGATGTCGCTACTGTCCTTGACTCAGAAGGCATTGCTGTCCGTGCCGGACATCATTGTGCACAGCCATTAATGAAATGGCTGAAGGCATCTGCAACTGCTCGTGCAAGCTTTTATTTATACAACACAGAAGACGATATTGATAAGCTAGTTGAAGGACTTGTTAAAACAAAGGAGTATTTCAGCGATGTCTTCTAATTTAGATGCACTCTACCGTCAAGTTATTATGGACCACTATAAAAAGCCGCGCAACCGCGGGCTTTTAGAGGATGGCAGTCATACCATCAATATGAATAATCCTACTTGTGGCGATCGAATTCAATTGACCTTTAAAGTTGAAGATGGGATTGTTAAAGAGGTAGGTTTTGAGGGTGAAGGCTGTTCGATTTCGATGTCATCTGCTTCTATGATGACACAGGCGATTAAAGGGAAAAGCGTGGAGGAAGCAATTAAGCTTTCAAAGATTTTTTCCGAAATGATCCAAGGTAAAGATTATGATGATAATATTGATTTAGGTGATATAGAAGCTCTTCAGGGTGTTGCCAAATTCCCAGCACGG
The DNA here is from genome assembly GCF_057221695.1 of Neobacillus sp. plas4. Classification (NCBI taxonomy): domain Bacteria; kingdom Bacillati; phylum Bacillota; class Bacilli; order Caryophanales; family Bacillaceae; genus Neobacillus; species Neobacillus sp. plas4. Next base: position 4,922,615 of record NZ_CM170152.1, on the reverse strand, counting down.
ATTAAATGTGCCACGTTAGCGTGGAAGGCAATGGAAAAAGGTTTAGGTGAAGAGGAACAACAATAGAACAAAAAGGGAATGATTCCTTTTTTGTTTATGAAATGGAGGAACAGGTCAATGGCGAAAAAAATGCCGGAAATCAGTGATTATAAATACGGTTTTGCCGATAAGGATGTTTCCATATTTCGTTCAAAGCGTGGTTTAACAAGTGATATTGTAAAAGAAATTTCAAAGCTAAAAAACGAACCACAGTGGATGCTTGACTTCCGCTTGAAGTCACTTGAGCACTTTTACAAAATGCCGATGCCGCAATGGGGCGGAGATTTAGCTCCGTTAAACTTTGACGAAATCACTTATTATGTAAAACCATCCGAGAAATCGGAGAAATCATGGGACGAAGTCCCTGAAGAAATTAAAGCAACGTTTGACAAGCTTGGGATTCCAGAAGCAGAGCAAAAGTATCTTGCTGGTGTATCTGCTCAATACGAATCTGAAGTAGTTTACCATAACATGAAGGTAGAACTTGAAGATTTGGGTATCGTTTTTAAAGATACTGATTCTGCTTTAAGAGAGAATGAAGATATCTTCCGTGAACACTGGGCGAAGGTTATTCCACCAACTGATAATAAATTTGCTGCCTTGAATTCGGCTGTTTGGTCTGGTGGCTCATTCATCTATGTACCACCTGGCATAAAGGTAGATACTCCCCTGCAGGCGTATTTCCGTATCAACTCTGAGAATATGGGACAATTTGAGCGTACGTTAATCATTGTTGATGAAGGCGCACACGTGCACTATGTTGAAGGATGTACAGCACCTGTTTATACAACTAACTCACTTCATAGTGCTGTAGTTGAGATTATTATTAAAAAAGACGCTTATTGCCGTTATACAACGATTCAAAACTGGGCAAACAATGTCTTTAACTTAGTTACCAAGCGTGCAGTTTGTGAAGCGAATGCAACCATGGAGTGGATTGATGGGAACATCGGTTCAAAATTAACGATGAAATACCCAGCCGTTATCTTAAAAGGTGAAGGCGCACGTGGTATGACATTATCCATTGCAATTGCAGGTAAAGGCCAGCACCAGGATGCGGGGGCTAAGATGATTCACTTAGCACCAAATACTTCTTCAACGATTGTATCTAAATCAATTTCTAAGCACGGCGGTAAGGTAACTTATCGTGGGGTTGTTCACTTTGGACGTAAAGCAGATGGCGCCCGTTCAAATATTGAATGTGATACGCTGATTATGGATAATCAATCAACATCTGATACGATTCCATACAACGAAATCCTTAACGACAACATTTCCCTTGAGCATGAAGCTAAGGTTTCGAAGGTATCTGAAGAGCAGCTCTTCTACTTGATGAGCCGTGGTATTTCAGAACAAGAAGCAACTGAAATGATCGTAATGGGCTTCATCGAGCCATTCACAAAAGAACTGCCAATGGAATACGCAGTCGAAATGAACCGTCTCATCAAGTTCGAGATGGAAGGTTCTATCGGTTAATAGATTTTGGTCCGCTTGCCCTAGATGGCAAGCGGATTTTTTGTGGTTTGCGCCCCTTTACTCTCGGATGGCGGAGAATACTCGCGGATGGCGAGAAATACTGGCGGATAGCGAGAAATACTGGCGAATAGCGAGAAATACTGGCGGATGTCGAGAAATACTGGCGGATGTCGAGAAATACTGGCGGATGGTGAGAAATACTGGCGGATGGCGAGAAATACTGGCGGATGGCGAGAAATACTGGCGGATGGCGAGAAATATTGGCGGATGGCGAGAAATACTGGCGGATGGCGAGAAATACTGGCGGATAATAAGAAATACTTGCGGATAACGAGAAATACTGGCGAATGGCAAGAAATACTCGCGGATGACGGAAAATACTCTCGTATAGAAAAAACACTCCCGCCTAGCGAAAAAATTTATTAAACGATATGCTATTATTAACAAATAGAGGTGATGAACGTTGATTTACATAGGAGTAACTGGTTGGGGAGACCATGACAGTTTATATCCAAGTCCGATTTCTCCCCGGGATAAATTAAAAGAATATGCTGGGCATTTTCCAACAGTGGAAGTGGATTCGGCCTTTTATGCGATTCAACCTAAAAGGAATGCAGCGAGGTGGATGAAAGATACGCCTGAATCATTTCAATTCATAGTAAAGGCTTACCAGGGAATGACAGGGCACCAGCGCGGTGAAATTCCATTTGCAAACAAACAGGAAATGTTCCATGCCTTCAAGGATTCACTTGAACCATACATAGAAGCAAATAAATTAGCTATGGTCCTTTTTCAATTTCCGCCATGGTATGATTGCAAGCGGGAGAATGTTGAATACTTACGATGGTGTAAAAAAGAAATGGGGCATATTCCATGCGCACTTGAGTTCAGGCACCAGTCTTGGTTTACACCTCGCTACCTGCAGCAAACGCTTGATTTTATGAGAGAAGAAAAGTGGATACATAGTATTTGTGATGAACCTCAATCTGGTGAGGGCTCGATACCAGTAATTTTAGAAGCCATTAACGATGAAAAACTTCTTATCCGTTTTCATGGAGGTAACATTCATGGCTGGCAAAAACGTACAGACGAGAATTGGCGTGAAGTTCGATACTTATACCGATATAATCAACAAGAACTTCAGGAATGGGCAGATTCCATCCGGGAATTAGCCCGGGAGTCTAAAAGCGTCTACGTGCTCTTTAACAACAATTCTGGCGGGGATGCTGCAGATAACGCAAAAGAAATGATTGAGCTATTAGAGATAGAATACGAGGACCTTGCACCTAGACAACTTGATTTATTTTAAATCGTAAATATTTTGTTAAAATCTTAAAGCCGATTTTAACGTGGAAAAGGCTATTTTGCGCTTTAGTATTTAGTTTGCAGGCTCCTTTCTTCTTAAATTTATGCTATTTTCTGCGGAAACTTAGCACAATCATAAAAATTTCTTAAAAATAACAAAGTTTAAGAAAAGAGCCTTAAATAAAGGAGAAATAATATGGAATGGATTGTTTTAGTATTATTAGGGATAGCAGGCAGTTCCTTAGGCAGTTTAATTGGATTCGGCGGGGGAATTGTGATTGTGCCCTCTTTGCTCTTTTTAAGCTCTCTGTCTGCATTTGGTTATATCTCACCACAGACAGCTGTGGGAACCTCTCTGTTCACGATGATTTTTACCGGGCTCTCCTCAACGTTAGCCTATATGAAACATAAAACAGTTGATTACAAAAGCGGCTTTATTTTTCTAATCGGAAGTGGTCCAGGAAGTATTCTAGGAGCATGGGTAACGGAAGCGTTAAATTTGAAATCATTTAACTTGTTTTTTGGAGTTTTTATTATATTTGTTTCCTGTGTACTTTTATTAAAAGATAAACTTAAACCAATTCCTTTCCGTAAAGACAAGGGGATTGTCAGAACCTTTACGGATAACTCCGGTAAAAGTTTTGAATATGGTTTTAACCCGATAATAGGAGTGCTTATTTCTTTTGTTGTTGGATTTTTATCAGGAATACTAGGAATTGGCGGCGGATCGTTAATGGTGCCGACCATGATCTTGTTCTTTTTCTTTCCACCCCATGTAGCAACAGCAACATCTATGTTTATGATCTTACCTACATCCATCCTGAGCTCGATTACCCATATTACACTCGGAAATGTTGATTGGCTTCTTGCATTGGCATTAGTCCCCGGTGCATGGATTGGTGCAAAAGTAGGTGTCTACTTAAACACAAAACTAAAAAGCAAAACAATTGTTTTCATACTACGAACCATATTAATCATCGTTGGAATACGATTAATTTATCAAGGAATTATAGGCTAATAAAGGATGCGAAATATGCATGGAAATCATTCACATATATCATACAAATGACGTCCACAGCCATTTAAAACGATGGCCGCGGATTCAGAATTTCTTAACAAGCAGAAGGCCTTATCATGAAGAAGCAGGAGAAGAGTTTCTTCTTTTTGACATAGGTGACTTTATTGACCGCTGGCACCCGCTTTCAGAGGCAACCCATGGACAGGGAAATATTGAACTGTTAAATAAAAGTGGCTATACTGCTGTTACGATTGGTAATAATGAAGGAATCAATTTCCCATACGAAGTGTTAAACCATTTGTATGACAACAGCGATTTTGATGTGCTAGTTGCGAATCTCTACAATAGCAGGAAACAACACCCATCATGGTTAAAACCTTATAAAATTTATCAGACAAAAGGTGGTACCCGGATTGGCGTTATCGGGTTAACTGCTCATTTTTCTCTGCTATACGAATTACTCGGCTGGAAGCTGACTGAGCCGATAGAAGAGTTAAATAAATGGATGAAACCTTTAAAAGATGAATCTGATATTATCATCCTGCTCTCACATCTCGGACTAAATCATGATGAACAAATCGCTGCGGAATTTCCTGAGATTGATGTAATTCTCGGAGGTCATACCCACCATACTCTTCCGGAAGGCAAATGTGTGGGCAATACGCTGCTTGCCGGTGCGGGTAAGCATGGAAGGTATGTGGGGCATGTTACCCTTCAAGTTCATGACCGGGAACCTATCAGCCAACAGGCACAGTTGTATAATGTGATGGAGCTTCCAGCCATTCCAGCCGAGAAAGTGATCTCCAAGGAGCTTTTTGGGAGAGGAAAAAAATTACTGAATCGGAAAATTACAACACTTAAGGAAGAACTACCCTATGACCCATTTCAAGAAACTGAGCTAGCGCGGATTTTATGCCAAGCACTAAGAGAATGGTGCGATGCGGATTATGCCTTTATTAATGGAGGGCTGATTTTAGGTCCATTGTCAGGAACAGTAACAGCCTATGATTTACTTACCATCTGCCCTCACCCCATCAATCCTTGTAAAATCAAACTAACGGGAAGGGAATTAAAAGAGGTTCTACTTGAAACAAAGGCTGAAAGCTGGCCACAAAGACAAATCGTGGGCCTTGGTTTTAGAGGAAGTATTATGGGAGTCAGTGTTTATAATGGGATCACTTTTAAAGAGAACAACGCCATATATATTAATGAAAAAGAATTAGACTTAGAAAAAAACTATACATTAGCAGTTCCTGATATGTTTACCTTTGGGCATTTTTTCAAAGGCGTATTTCCTAATATGAAAAAAGAGTACTTTCTCCCTGAATTTTTACGTGATTTATTACAATGGAAATTACAAAAGTAGTCCTAAAGTATATACACGCTTTATCTTGCGCTTTCATAAATTGTTAGTGAAGAAAGGAGTGTGTAACTTGATAGAGCTATCGCCGGTAGAGATTAATGGCCATACGTTCTTGGCTGTTACTGTGTTACTGCCAAAAACAACACTGCTCTCTGTAAGCAATGATAAGGGATATATTATGTGCGGTGCTTTAGATGTTGGTTTATTAAATGAGAAGTTAAAGGATCGCAAAATCATAGCCGCCAGAGCGGTGGGGGTAAGGACGATTGAACAGCTCCTTAATGCACCAATGGAGTCAGTAACAGTTGAGGCCGAAAGCTTAGGCATAACGAAAGGAATGCTTGGCAGAGAAGCCTTGCTTAAAATGGTTTAAAAAGCTTGCATGCTTGCAGGCTTTTTATAATTATGAAGGCTAGTTCCCACCTTATACGCATACATATAACATGTAAGGGGGGATCATGTTTGGTTAAGTTTCGTGTTCGTCGCAGAAAAAGGGGACCATTACCTTTTAGATATGTTATGTTATTATCATTTGTTTTCTTTCTTCTCTCTACGGCATTTGGAATATGGCTGGTGAACAAGGGGATAGAACCTTCCTTAATGAGATATGCCGAATCAAAAACAAAACAAATTGCATCGCAGGTAATCAATAAGGCGATTAACAAAAAAACAGTAGAAGTGGGAGATGTCATTGCGGTTGAAGCAGGTCAAAATGGAGCACAGCCAAGTGCTAGTTTAAAGACTGAAGTGATAAACCAGAAATTATCTGAAATTACGAGTGAAATACAGAAAAACCTCAATGCAGCAGAGAAAGGGGATCTAGATTCCTTAGAGAAGCTAACGGACGTTGATATTGAGGTAAATACTAAGGAACAGGATGGAATTATTTGGAATGTTCCATTAGGGCAAGCCACCAACATGGCGTTGTTAGGAAACTTAGGTCCGAAAATACCAGTTAGGTTTCATGCAATTGGTGAAGTTCGGCCGGATGTAAAAATTAACCCGAAGCCAATGGGAATCAACAATACATGGATTGACGTGGCCATCCATTTAGAGGTTTCAGTGCAAATCATTACCCCGTTTGCAACGGAAATTACAAAATTAGAGCAGAATATTCCAGTGGGTGGAAGACTCATTCAAGGGGATGTACCGCAATTTTATAATAATGGCGGCGGTGGGGTTACTCCTTCTATTGAGATACCCAAGCCTGAAAGCTAAAAGGACTGTCAATTGACAGTCCTTATTTTTTCCTCAATGCTTGTCTTTCTTGTTGTTTCCACAATCTTAAATGTGGAGTCGGATCAAAGGACCATTCAGTATAGCCATTATCTTTATACATTCCATAGTGAAGATGTGGAGGGAATTTCCCGGATGTCCCTGGAGGACCATATCCAGAACTGCCGACACCGCCAATCAAGGTTCCTGGCTCAACGATTTGTCCAACTTTTAAATCTTTAGCAAAACCGCTGAGATGAGCAAAATAATGATACGTATTATTAATATCACGAATTCCTACTCTCCAGCCTCCGAACTTATTCCAGCCCTTCATTTCAACGATACCATAGTTGGTAGCACGGACAGGAACGCCATAACCTGCGAATATATCGGTGCCCTCATGAATTCGTCTGCCGCCCCAGCCTCTTGCGTCGCCCCATGTACTGCGATAACTGTGATTGCTTCGTAATGGCAGCGGGAATACATGTGTATCTAAATCTAACCGGCCAAAATGGCGGTACATTTTCGCCTTTCCAGCTATTATGCCCACTGTTTTATCACGGTGATAATAATTCCATAACCCAATTTTTAAATTATCTTCGTCTGTTCCATAGGAAAGAAGATAATTGGCGAAAGTATATAAAACATCTTCATCATTCTTTAAACTGGCCTTTCCATCTCCATCCCCATCTACACCCATACCATTAAAAAGCTGGATAATTGCGGGGTTCTCTTCATTTAGGTTTGGATTGGCTGGCCCTGCCCATTTTTCAGGGGTAAAATATATCCCAATTACACTTTCCGCCTTTGGCAAGTCCTTTCGAACCTGGCGGATATTTCTCTCGTATTGATCAACAGCAGCTAAGTAATACCAAGGAATTTGTGTAATGGTTTCAACCTTTTTGTATAGCTCCATTCTTTCCCGATATTCATCAGGACCTTTAGCATGAGCATCCCTGAGAGAAAAGCTCATTAATAAGAGGAAAGTTCCAATTATCAGAAATGCTCGCACAGGAATCCTCCTTCCGATTATTGTACGCTTTTAGTTTATGATTTCTAGGCAATTTCATTATGGTTAAAAATTGGAAATGTGACACTTGAAGCTGGTCTGCTTGTCCTTGTCACAAAAAGTATGATAAAGTGACCATAGAGCACCTCATTAAGGAGTGGAAACATGACCAGAAGTGAAGAATATTTACGTAAACCTGATTGGTTAAAAATAAAATTAAATACAAATGAACATTATACTGGTTTAAAAAAGTTGATGCGTGAAAAGAAGCTACATACGGTTTGTGAAGAAGCGCGCTGCCCGAATATCCACGAATGCTGGGCTGAGAGAAGAACGGCAACCTTTATGATTCTGGGTGATACCTGTACACGTGCCTGCCGTTTCTGTGCAGTAAATACAGGGCTTCCGACTGAATTAGACTTGCAAGAACCTGAACGCGTAGCAGATTCTGTTCAATTGATGAATTTAAAACATGTTGTGGTAACGGCCGTTGCCCGGGATGATTTAAAAGATGGCGGTGCTGCAGTATTTGCTGAAACCGTTCGAGCGATTAGAAGAAAGAATCCTTTTACAAGCATTGAAGTCCTGCCATCTGATATGGGCGGAAAAGAGGAAAACCTAGCGTTGTTAATGGATGCTAAGCCAGACATCTTGAATCATAATATCGAAACGGTACGCCGACTCACACCAAGAGTTAGAGCACGTGCAAAATATGACCGTTCCCTTGAGTTTTTACGTCGGGCGAAAGAAATGCAGCCTGCCATTCCAACGAAATCAAGCTTGATGATTGGGCTTGGAGAAACAAAAGAAGAAATTATAGAGGTCATGGATGATTTACGAGCAAATAATGTGGATATCATGACGATTGGACAGTATTTACAACCTTCTAAGAGCCATTTAAAGGTTGAAAAATATTATCGTCCAGAGGAATTTGCAGAACTGCGTGAAATTGCTCTATCTAAAGGATTTAGCCATTGTGAGGCTGGACCTTTAGTACGATCATCTTACCATGCAGATGAGCAGGTTAATGCAGCCGCAAAGCATAAGCAATTATTGGGCGAAACAGAAGCAAAAGAAGCATAAGAGAAAAGAGTTCAGTCACAAGGGCTGAACTCTTTTGTTTAGCGATTATTCGTATTCATGGTGTCCTCTTGTGTCGCACCATTTTCATCTTCGGTGTCGCTCATCCTGTTGCCTTGTGGGGATTTTTTCATTTGTGTAATTAAACTGTTGACCGAATTACGAGCATTTTTACTTGTAGAATCCATATTCGCAAGATTTTCCACATCTCGCATTAAGTTAGTATCATCCGTTACATACACATGATAATATCTTGGCACAACGGACATCGCTGTTCTTTTTACCTGATCTGCTGTTTGATTCCGATTCTTTGTGTCGGAACTATAGGCAATTAACACTTCTTGGTCTGTCACTAAAGTTGCTACATCGTTAACATTTGGAATATCTGTACTAAGTTGACTAATGATATTGGCAACTTGTTCACGATCTATAGCCGAATAGTGTTTTGTACCTCCCTGGTCACCTAGAACCGGGCTTCTTTGGTGACGAACAAAGCCATAATCTTCGCTGACATTTCGTACACCACGGCTGCCGCCTTCATTGTATAACTCTTCTCTTTTATTGTTAACATTAATGGTATCTCCACTTTCTTCATACACATCGCGATTTGCCATATCCTTTGAGCAGCCTGCTGCTGTTAAGAGCAAACAAAATCCAATGATTATCGACCACTTTTTCAATTAAAGCACCTCCTTTTTTTATAATGGCCAAATAACTGATTTTTTTTCTTAGTAATTGATGGTGAATCGGTTATAATGAAAGAAAGATTTACTGGTAAAATTTGAGGTGATTACATGATCAGTATCAACGGTTCCACATATGAAATGGTGCAGGAATATAGAGAAGGTTTTAATGAGGAAGCTCTCAAGGCGAGGTACAGTGATATATTATCTAGATATGATTATATTGTCGGAGATTGGGGATATGGACAGCTTCGGCTCAAAGGCTTTTTTGAGGATCAAAATCAAAAAGCTACATTTGATACCAAAATCAGTACATTAAGTGAATATTTGTTTGAGTACTGTAACTTTGGCTGTGCCTATTTTGTTCTAAAAAAAGTAAAAAAATAAAGAAGCCCGCCAATGGCGAGCTTTTTTATTTTATTGATTATATGGAGCTTGTCCATCACTCTCAGGGTCATCATGTGTGGGATGCGCACCTTCCATTTGTCGAGGAATATTCTGATGAAATGTTTTATCCTCATAATTAAAATTACTATAATAGCGCTGCCCTTCCTGCCATGGAGTGCTTTTGTTCTCGACCGGTTCGTCTTGGCGTATAGGCGATCCATATGGACCATCTGGAAATTCCTCAGCAGTTAGGAAGTTCTTTTGTTTTTCGACATTCGATAAATCAAAATAGTTTCTTGACTCTTTCTCAACCATTTATATCACTCCTTTATAGTAGTATGTAAAAAGGAGTGGTAAAAAATTAAATGGTTTCTAATAAAAAGCTGCGTAGTTCCTCAGCATCCTCTTCATTTAATTGAAAAGCGTATTCTAGGTACCCTTCCTCTTTTAAATCATCCTCACCAATTATAGCAAAGCGATTTCCTTGCAGGTCCATTATCAGCTGCTTTCCAAAATGACGATCGGTTTTAACAATGGCCAAATCGAAACGTTGGTTATCACCAACAAAGCTAACGAATCGAGTTTTAGTGTCCTCTGTATCATCGTATAAGAAAAAACGTTCTTTCATTGTAATGTTCTCCTTTAGTTAAATTATTCAACCTCTTTATCTTACCAAATAATACGTCCCCGGGGGAGACTTGCTTTTAATGGCTATCTTCGTAACGATTGATGTTAAAATCTTAAAGCCGATTTAACGTGGAAATATTTACTTTGCCCCTTTGAATTAAGTTTGCAAGCTCTTTTCTTATTAAATTTGATTTTTCCCACTAAAACACTGCATAATCATTATTTTATATTATAAAAAGCAACAAAGGTTAAGAAAGCGCCTTATTAATAGAATATTGTTAAAAATTTACTCAATGAAAACCGGAATCTGTCATATTGTGTTACAATATACTTATTGTTGTCGTATGGTGCTTCTGAGAGGGATGGATTGCATGGGCTGTCGTTACATGAAAAAGATTAAGAATGTAATGAAATGGGGAAAGATTATTTTACCGCTTTCGTCGATTCGCTATTACCCTCCTCAATTTATTTTGCGCAGCCCTTTAGAAGAAGGAGTAACGGACGCATTTGAGTCTGGGTATGAGGTTTGTGTAATCGTGTTTAAGATAGGAAATTGTAACGGTTTGATGGAAGAGATTACAATAAAGGAACATGCCAAATTAATGAAAAATATGAAAAGGCTGTTTCAAACTGCGGTGGAAAAAGAAGTGAACCCCATGGAAGTACTGACCTTGCATGATTATTTTGGTGAAGGTATCAGTCTTTTGTTAAAAGTCGATCATGACCGACATTCTATATCGAATATTGACGTTATTATAAAGAAGATAACCAGTGATGTGGAACAAAAATTCAGCAAGCTTTATTCTTCTGTTTATCCCGTTTTTGAAGTCGGATATATGTTTATAGAAAAAAATAATTATTCGATCGAAGCGTCAATCGTAAGGGCGCACAGACAAGCGATTGCAATGGCAGAAAAGAGGCAGCAGTCAGAGATTAATGAAATGATATTAGCGATTAACAAGATTGTTACCCAAAAGGCTATCACCCTTTTAGCACAGCCCATAATAGATGTAGCAACGAACGAGATACGTGCATGGGAGCTGCTTACACGCGGTCCAAAGGGGACTGAATTGGAATCTCCTCTTCAGCTTTTTACTGTTGCGAGACAATCGGGACGTTTGTACGAATTAGAAATGATTGTGCTGGAGAAAGTGCTTCAACAAATAAAAGCTTCTCGATGCCGCCAAGATATATTTGTAAATTGTACACCATTAACACTTGGGAATATTAAATTTACGAGTGACATAAAAAAATTACTGCAGAAATATAGAGGAATATCGCCAAAACAAATCACATTTGAAGTTACGGAACGGGATTCTATCGAGGGATTGAAGAATTTTGTCTTTAATATTAATGTTTTGAAGTTAATGGGATTCAAAATTGCCGTTGATGACACGGGAGCTGGGTATGCCAGCCTAAACACGATCAGTGAAATCATGCCTGATATTATTAAGATAGACCGCTCTGTTATTGAAAATATTGATAAAAACTCCGTAAAAGAGTCGATGTTAAAAGGGTTACTCTTGGTTGCTAAGGAAGCCGGTTCATTAGTGGTGGCAGAAGGAATCGAGAACCAAGAAGAAGCTTCCGTATTAACAAGAAATAAGGTTGACTTAGCGCAGGGTAATTTTTATGCTCGACCAGCGAGATTTTTCAATGAAATTGCAACATAGTAGAGGCTCTTTTCTTAGTCTGTGTTGCTGACTAGGTAAAAAAAGGAAGTGGATCAAATGTATTTTGTAGACCGTGAAAAATTGGAGACAACATTGGTTTTTTTGGAAAAACAAATCAGTCTATTTTCTAGTCAGACTGGTTGGTCATCTCCACTGGAAAAAGCAGCTTTGGAAAGAATAGCACATATTATGATCGAGTCGATGTTGGATGTGGGGAATGCCATTATAGATGGTTTTATTATGAGAGACCCTGGAAGTTATGATGATATTATTGATATATTAATCGATGAAAAGGTGATTACAGCTGAATCTGGGGAAAAGCTAAAAGTGCTCATCCAGTATCGTAAGGTTCTTGTTCAGTTATATACGGATATCGACCATGTAGAACTTCAAACCCAATTCTCACGTTATATTGAAACGTTAGCTTTATTTCCTAAGAATGTCCGTGACTACTTGACCAATGAACTGGGACCAGTATCAGCATTCAATTAATTAATCTCTATGGGCCGCGAAATGCGGTCCTTTTTATTGGTTGAAACAAAAAAGAACGGATAAGATACATATAGGAGTGATATGGATGAAAAGGTATAATGGGTATTTAATTGATTTAGATGGAACGATGTATAAAGGAACAGAAAAAATTGAGGCGGCAGGAGATTTTGTGAAAAAATTAAGGAAAAAAAATATTCCTTATCTATTCGTAACGAATAATTCATCCCGTACGCCAGCACAAGTTGCTCAAAAGTTAAGGGAATTTGATATTCCGGCTGAAGCAGATTTAGTTTTTACTACTAGTCAAGCAACTGCTAACTATATCTATGACCAAAAGAATGACGCGTCTATCTATGTTATTGGAGAAGAGGGGCTTCGTACTGCTTTAGATGAAAAAAAGTTTACATTTAGCGGAGAACATGCGGATTATGTTGTCATCGGAATAGACCGCGAGATTAGCTATGAAAAATTAGCAGTTGCCTGTTTAGCTGTCCGCAACGGGGCAGTCTTTATTTCTACAAATGGAGATATCGCGATTCCAACGGAGAGAGGTTTACTGCCTGGGAATGGTTCACTAACCTCTGTGATCGCTGTTTCTACACAAACAAAGCCGATTTTTATTGGGAAGCCTGAATCCATTATTATGGAACAAGCATTAAAGGTTTTAGGAACCTCTAAAGAAGAAACATTAATGGTTGGTGATTACTATGATACCGATATTTTAGCGGGGATGAATACAGGGCTTGATACACTTTTAGTTCACACAGGTGTTACAACAAAGGAATTACTCACAGCCTATGACCGAAAGCCAACCTACTCAATCGATTCATTGGATCAATGGGAGCCATAAGAAAAGGATGGATTGAATTCCATCCTTTTTTCACCCTTTATTCAACATGAGCTGCACGGTGGGCTAATCTGCTAGAAGCAGCAGCCGCTATTGCTCCGACAATATCGTCTAAAAAGGTATGACATTCACCGGTTGATTTATCATTTAATCGGGCTAGAATACCAGGCTTTTGTTTATCGATGTAGCCGTAATTGGTAAAACCAATGGATCCATACACATTAACGATGGACAATGCTAAAATTTCGTCAACTCCATAAAGACTTTCATCCGTTTTAATAATGGATTGAATAGGTTCTTCCAGCATCCCCTTCTCTGCGAGCATATCAAGCTGAATTCCCGTAATAATGGCATTTTGGACCTCTCGTTTTGATATAACACGCTCAACATTGGCAATACAGTCTTCCATTTTTAAGTTTTCATGGTATTTTTCCTGTAAGAAAAAGACTAAATCCGCAATATCCTGAATTTCAACGCCTCTTTCTTTTATCCATCTTCTTGCTGTTTCTTCTGTTAAATCCATTTTTTTATCTTCTGCCATTCATTTATCACCTTTTCCTTGAAAATTTTACTATTCTTAATTCATACCATATGCACGTCTCTTTGAAAAGGAACAATGAATCAATACCCTCCTAACAGATTTCTCCTAATACGTTTTTCTTATACTTATTCCTAAAACAGTCAACAAGTTTTTTTAACTACTACATATATATGACATAGGAGAAGAAAAGAGAAGAGGTGAAAGGGTGCTGCAAAAATTACTTGAAAATAATTATGGCATACAGGTCGATGAATACCTTAAATTAGATTCTTACGACGCGCTAAGAAGCAATGGATGGTTCTATTTAATTGCCAAACCGGAAGGAAGGAGTGCTGAAGATATTATTGAATTAGAGAATATTGCGGATCACCTGCGGAAGAGTGGAGATAAACATGTTCCAGCTTTTCTACAAGATAAGGAAGGGAACTATATTACAGCTTGGGAGGACCAACAGTATTGTGTCCTGGCAAATCGGCAAAGTGAGAAACATGTAAAAGTGAAATTGGGAAGAAAGTTGGCCAAATTTCATGAACGGGGAAAAAAAGTGCCCTTTAAAATTGAAAGATCAAGCAGGATAGGGCAATGGAAGCAATTATGGGAAAAGCGCCTTGATCAAATTGAAAAGGTATGGAGTGACCTTATGTTTCAAACGCCAGAAGATGAATTTGAAAAGATGTTTATTGACTCATTTCCTTATTATATCGGATTAACAGAAAATGCTATTCAATATCTTGTAGATACCGAGTTGGATGATGAACCAAAAGAAACAGATAGTGGAACGGTCTGCCATGAACGATTTTCAAAAGATTCGTGGGGAGCAAATTATTATATTAAGGACCCCTTAGACTGGGTTTTCGATCATCGGAGCCGTGATCTCGCAGAATGGACGCGAGAACGGTATTTTCAAAATACACAGACATACGAACTGGATGTGAGACAGTTTTTCAGTGACTACCAAACAGTTTCTCCATTAACCTCATTTTCATGGCGGTTATTATTTTCACGGTTACTCTTTCCATTACATTACTTCGAATGTATTGAAAATTACTATATAACGCGTTCGGAGCAGGACAAAAGACTTTTAGAAGAACAGTTAATGAGAATATTAAAACAATCAACTGAGTATGAGCGCTTTTTAGCTTACTTTTACCATACGGTAGGAGCGCCTATAAAACCATTAAAACTTCCTCAACTCGACTGGTTAGTGTTACGGTAATGAAAAAGCGATTGCTTCGATAAGCAATCGCTTTTTCATATATAATTTAAAATACTTGTTCTACTTCAACTACGCCAGGAACCTCTTCTAAAAGAGCTCTTTCGATCCCCGCTTTAAGGGTAATTGTTGAGCTCGGGCAGCTACCGCATGCACCTAGTAAACGAAGTTTAACGATACCATCCTCAACATCAACTAATTCACAATCCCCGCCATCGCGAAGAAGAAATGGACGTAATTTATCTAATACTTCCTGAACCTGCTCAAACATTTCTTGCACTTCTTGTTCTGCCATATTATATCGTCTCCTTTCCTACCTTATATTATAATGTCATTGAAGGGAAAAATCCATTATCATGAAATGGGAATTCGCACATTTACAACCATATTCTTATGGTTTACTAGTTTAAATGAGGTAAAATAAAAGAAAAAGGCAGGATTGATGGGAATGAATACTACTACAGTTGAAATTATCCTCTATGGTGCAGAACAACTTTGTCCAAGCTGCGTGAACTTACCATCCTCAAAAGAAACATATGAATGGCTGGAGGCAGCGATTTCAAGAAAATTTCCTGAGCAGCCCTTTAAAATGACGTACGTTGATATCTTTCAACCGCCGAATGACAGTGAAAAAGAAACTTTCTCCAAAAGGGTGATTGAGGAAGATTTGTTTTATCCTGTTGTTGTCATTAAAAATAAGATTGTTGGGGAAGGGAACCCAAGGTTAAAAACAATATTTGCGGAGTTGGAAAAATACGGGTATAAAGCAATTTAAACAGAAGCATTCCAGGCTGATACTGGAATGCTTCTTTTATCCGTTGTGGTACTTGTAAAGCCAAAGAACTCCGGACTTTAGTAAACGAGCAACACGGCCAGTAATTGCTCTATCTGCCATTACCCCAAAGCCATGTTTCTTACCTAGAGAACCAAGGACTCCTTTTAATTTAATGGTTGGGAAATCTGTTGGCGGTTCTTCTCCGTTCCAACGCTTTTTCAAGACTTCAGCAATTTGCTCTGCCTGTCCTTCCGCTAATTGAGCACTTGGAGCATGGGGAAGGCTTGCACAATCTCCCAATATAAAAACATGCTCATCATTTGGTAAATGGTGGCGAGGCGTAATAATCAGCCTGCCTGAGCGATCCATTTCTTCCCCTAATTCGCGAACAACCTTATTCGCCTGGATGCCAGCGGTCCAAACAATAACATCGCAGTCCAGTGGCTGATCATGATTGTAAAGCCGGTTTTCTTCAACTTTTGTGATATTTGAGTTATTAATAATTTCTACGTTATGTCTTTGAAACCAATTTTCAACATATTTACTTAATCTGTCGGGAAAGGCAGGAAGAATATGTTTTCCACGATCAAATAATTTGATTTTTAAATCTCCACGGCTTTCGCTAAGTTCACTTGCAAGTTCAACGCCGCTAAGCCCCGCACCCACGATACCAACGACAGAACCTGGCCCTAAATTGTTAAGTACAGAATAGGTCCTTCGGGACTTTTCGATGCTCTGAATGCTGTATGTGTATTGATCTGCACCTGGAACACCGTGATACTTGTCCTCACAACCTAAACCAATAATTAAGTCATCATAGGAAAGAGGATCGGTATCTTTTAAAATTACCTTTTTCTCGTATTTGTCAATTCCTATTACTTCCCCATATTTAATCGTTAATTGCGGATGCTCTGGAAAAGAAACACGTAATTCCTTATCGGAAACAGTACCTGCCGCCAATGCATAATATTCGGTTTTTAAACAATGGTATGGAACACGATCAACAAGCGTAATTATTACATCCTCTGGTAAGTGGTTAGGAAGAAGTTCACTTAAAATCTTCATTCCACCGTATCCGCCACCGAGAACTACAAGGTTTTTCATTTGTAATATCCCCTTTGTGTTTGAACCAGTAGTCACAACACTATTTTGAATAGAATATGGACCTAGCAAGCTAGGCAGTAAAAAAAATAATAGTTATATAGTATTTAATCCACTTTGAGTATAGCTGAATTGTGACAAAATAACAACAAATATGACGGTGTTATTGACAGTTATACCTGTGTCGTGATATTTGACGTAGCTATAAAAAGATAGTAGGATAATAAGCTATGGAGAGGTGATAACCATGATACAGCCCATTATTGAATTTTGCATGAGTAATTTAGCCAGCGGTGCTCAAAAAGCACTGGAGAAGTTAGAAAAAGACCCAAACCTAGATATTATTGAATATGGATGTCTTGGTTATTGCGGAAAATGTGCTTCTACTCTTTATGCACTTGTAAATGGGGAAGTCGTAACGGGTAATACACCAGATGAGCTGGTCGATAACATTTACAAATATTTAGATGAGAATCCTTGTGTTTAATACAAAGGGGCGGATTCCGTCTCTTTATTTATATTCTTTAGACTTAATTAGTTGAGTGATGAACACACAGTGTATATACTATAAGAGAGACCTCAATAAAAGGAGGAAAATATACATGAGTAACGAAGTTGTAATTTTAACGGAAGCTGCGGCTCTTCATATAAAAGAAATGATGAAGCATAATGAAGAAGAAGGTGCCCTATTACGCGTGAGTGTTAAAGGCGGCGGCTGCAGTGGATTATCATATGGTATGGGATTTGATCATGAAGTGAAGGAAAATGATCTTCAATCCGAACAGCATGGAATTCAAATTCTCATTGATAACGAGGATGCCCCTATTTTAAAGGGTACGAAAATTGATTTTAAACAATCGTTGATGGGCGGCGGATTTACCATTGAGAATCCAAACGCCATTGCATCATGTGGTTGTGGTTCATCGTTTAGAACAGCTACGGCAACAGGAACACCTGAAGAATGCTAAAATAAAGCAAAAGGCGCCTGCTTAAGGCGCCTTCTGCTTTATTTACCGAACATAGAAGAACTATGAAGCGGCTGGATCTTAGCCTTTGGATCAATATATGCCTTAGCGTTGTTGACAGCAGTAGGTGCTTCTCCAAATCCACAGGCAATTAATTTCACTTTGCCTTCATAGGTACAAATGTCCCCAGCGGCATAAATTCCCGGTACAGCCGTTTCCATTTTGGAGTTAACGACAATCGAATTCTTCTCGATTTGTAAGCCCCATTCTTTAATTGGACCGAGTGAGGAAACAAACCCGTAGTTACAAATAACGGCGTCAACATCAATGGCTTCTCTTCCGTCCCCGTTAACCCCCGTTAGGACCACTTGTTTAATACCGCTGTCATCACCAATTAATTCAGCAGGTACAAAAGGGGTTTTCACATTTACCTTTGAGTTATGCAGGTTTTCAACACTATGTTCATGGGCTCTGAATTTATCTCGACGGTGAACAATCGTTACCTCTTTGGCGATAGGCTCTAACATTAATGCCCAGTCTACAGCTGAATCGCCG
This sequence comes from Neobacillus sp. plas4, assembly GCF_057221695.1. Taxonomy (NCBI): domain Bacteria; kingdom Bacillati; phylum Bacillota; class Bacilli; order Caryophanales; family Bacillaceae; genus Neobacillus; species Neobacillus sp. plas4. Next base: position 4,904,251 of record NZ_CM170152.1, on the reverse strand, counting down.
CCGCCAAAAACGACAACCTTCTGCCCAGCAAACTTGTTTAGATCATCAATAAAGTAATGAAGGTTTTTACGTTCATATTGTGCAGCGCTTTCAAGTTCCAGCCGGCGTGGTTGGAATGCTCCATTACCTGCAGTAATAATAACCGTTTTTGAATAATGAATTTCTGAATTCGTTGTTAATTTGAAAGTGCCGTCTTCCTGCTTTTCTAATTTCTCGACTGACTGTTCCAAAGCGATAGCTGGGTCAAACTTTGCCATTTGTTCCTTTAGATTATTAATCAACTCTTGTGCGCGGACTTTTGGAAATCCAGCGACATCATAAATATATTTTTCCGGGTAAAGAGCCGATAATTGACCGCCTAATTGTGGTAAGCTTTCAATTATTTTTACTGAAGCTTGTCTCATTCCACCATAAAAAGCAGTAAATAGACCGGTAGGACCGCCCCCGATAATGGTTATGTCATAAATTTTTTGTGTCTCTTGCACCCTGTATCCCCCCAACTTATGTAGTAACAGATTCCTTTCCTTATAATAGCACAAATAAATAATGTCCTACAAACTATTGGGGGAGAGGCAGAGTGGTCATTGCAGGAAAAGTGAAGGCTGTATAAAAAATAATCAAATAAACTACTTGAAAATGTGAAGAGTTTAGCATAATATGTATTGAGGATAGATGTTAATTTTTTGTGACAAAAAGAGGAAACTTTTGTGTCGCTTTACGTGAATTATATCACATACTTTTTTTCCTCTTATCAAATAAAAATGGTAATAGCAGAGGAAGCTAAGAACAAGTATTTATATTTAAAATAAAAAAGGTGGAAGTGATCACTTTGAGAAAGCCAAAAATAGTTATTGTCGGTGCGGGATATGGCGGGCTTATGACAACAGTTCGGTTGCAAAAGCTTGTGGGAGTAAATGAAGCTGATATTATTTTAATTAATAAACATGATTATCATTATGAAACAACTTGGCTGCATGAAGCATCTGCAGGTACACTGCATCATGACCGGGTTCGTTATGACATTCGTGATGTGATCGACAGAAGTAAAGTTGATTTCGTTCAGGATACAGTAGTGGAAATAAAGAAGGATGAGAAAAAGGTAATTCTAGAAAAAGGCGAAGTTGAGTATGATTACCTAGTTATTGCTCTTGGCGGTGAACCAGAAACTTTCGGAATTAAAGGTTTAAAAGAGTATGCTTTTGGGATTACAAATGTTAACTCTTCACGTCAATTACGAGAGCATATTGAATATCAATTTGCTACGTACAATATGGAAGAAGAGAAAAACGATAATCGTTTATCAATCGTTGTCGGCGGTGCTGGATTTACGGGAATTGAGTTCTTAGGTGAATTAACAAATCGTATTCCAGAGCTATGCCATGAATATGATGTTGATTTCCATAAAGTGAAATTAACATGTGTGGAGGCAGCACCAACTGTTTTACCTGGTTTTGATCCGGAACTTGTAAACTATGCTGTATCTCAATTAGAACGTAAAGGGGTAGAATTCTTAATTGGTAATGCCATTAAGGAATGTACACCTGAAGGAGTTATTGTTGCTAAGGGTGAAGAGGAACCAAGGATGATTCCTGCAGAAACGGTTGTTTGGGCAGCAGGAGTACGAGGTAATTCAATTATCGAAAAATCAGGTTTTGAAGCAATGAGAGGCCGTGTGAAAGTACAGCCTGACCTTCGCGTACCAGGATTTGATGATGTCTTTATTATTGGTGACAGCTCACTCGTCATCAATGAAGAAATAAATCGTCCGTATCCGCCGACTGCACAAATTGCTATGCAGCAGGGGGAAGTTGTTGCTCGTAACATAGCTGCATTAATCCGCAACAAATTGGATCTTGAAACGTTTACGTTTGATAATAAAGGAACTGTTTGTTCTCTTGGACATGACGATGCAATCGGTGTTGTGTTTGGTAAAAAAGTAACAGGTGCTAAAGCATCCTTTATGAAGAAAGTTGTCGACAATCGTTCGCTATTTATGATTGGCGGAGCTGGACTTGTATTGAAAAAGGGTAAGTTTAACGTTTTTTAAATATGAAATTTTGCAAAAGGGCAGAGATATCTGTCCTTTTTTTGTTATTATATTAATAAATATTTTGGAGAGGGGGGTTCTTATGAGCAGTAAAGTGAAACGAGGCAAAGTTTGGTTAGCAGTAAGTGGGTTAGTCAAATCATCTGAGGGACATTGGCTCGTGGTTAAAAAGCGGTATGGCGGACTAAAAGGGAAATGGTCTCTTCCAGCTGGTTTTGTTGAAGAGGGAGAAACAGCGGATGAAGCAGTGGTTCGGGAAGTAAAGGAGGAAACTGGGTTGGACTGTACCGTTAAGGGTTTAATTGGACTTAGAACGGGGGTCATTTCAGAGGAAATTAGTGATAATTTGCTTGTTTTTCTGTTAGAACCACTGAAAGAAGCTGGTATTAAACATCAGGAAAACGAGCTATATGAGGCAAGGTTCATGGCGCCGGAGGAACTCCTTCAAGAAAAGGATGCTTCCATTATGCTTCACTACCTTATTAATTTACAGGAAACGGTTACGATACCAAGTTATGATGGTCTAAATCCTGGAGATCATTTTAAGTACAGCGCCTATAAATTATTTTTTTAATTATTAGAAAATTTAAGCGGCACCTAGAAAATGGAAGAAAGTTTAAGGTGTATCCGTTTTCCTTTCTAATTTCGGTTGATTTTCGTCCTTTTCATTTTGTCAGTTTTTTGATATATTATCAGAAAATTTAAATAATATTTTAAGGAGATGATTTGGATGAATACGACTAGCTTTGACAATAAAACATGCGATTATTGTTTAGGCACGGGATATTTTCAATTGCTGCTTGGAGGTTCTGAAACATGTACCTGCTGTGAGGGATCAGGGGAAAAGCAGGAATCCTAAAAATGAAAGATGCTGATATTTGCTAGAAATGCTTCCTACTAGAAAATTTGGGAAGCTGCTTTTTTTGCCATTTTTTAAACTGCAAACCGTTGTGTATGGATTGACTCCTTTTTGGACATTCAGTAAACTAATAAATGATGTGTAAAGGGGGTTTTTCCATGCAAATGAGCATAGTTGTTTTAATTATATCGATCTTGTTATTCTTTGTGTTATTTTTTGGAATTGGTTTTATTCTTAATATGCTTTTAAGAATGTCTTGGATTATGGCAATTATATATCCGATTATTGCTATATTTATTATTGATAAAGTAAAGTTTATCGAATACATTACAAATAGTAAAGCGGCGTTTCAAGAGCTTGGTCAAAAGTTAAGTTTATTAGCTGCTGCTGATATTCTCATACTGCTAAGCGGTCTCGCTGGAGCGATTGCAGCGGGTATTACAATCAAAATGTTACGAAAAAATGGATACCAAATGTTTTAAAAATCTTAACCGTGTTAGGTCTGCTCAGGCTTAACCGGTTAAGATTTTTTTGTGTCTGACAAATAAGTTTATACTCCTTTTTGAATAATTCCTATTTAGTTGGGAATGAATATTTTGGGAGGAGTGAAAAATATTAATGAATAGAACGAAAAATTGGATAAAACGTTTTACAATGACTTGCCTATTTTTGCTTGCCCTTTCTGTGACTGTTCAATCTATAACCGGTATTGATTTTCCATCATTCATTAAAAAAATATTTCAGCTTGAGTCACATGCTGCTGCAAGCCAGTTAGCCTCAGAGACCCCTCCACCGTTAGAGGAGGCCTTTGACTGGTCGAAATATCCAAAAACAACGGTGATTGCGACAGGTTATACAGCAGGTTATGAATCCACAGGTAAGAATGAAAGCCATCCCGAATATGGTATTACCTATTCAGGGGTAAAAGTGAAACGGGACTTATATTCTACAGTCGCAGCAGACTTATCGGTGTTTCCTATTGGAACGATTCTGTTTATTCCCGAATATGGCTACGGGGTAGTTGCTGACAAGGGCGGGGCTATTAAAGGAAATAAAGTGGATCTTTATTATGAAACAGTAGAGGATGTTTATACCAACTGGGGCAAAAGAGAAGTCGATGTGTATATCATTGAGCAGGGTAATGGGAAGCTGACGGAGGCCCAATTACAAGCATTAAACGAAAACAAATCCATGCAGGTATTCCGTCAACAATATATTTCGTCAGAGAGAAAATAGTGCAGGCTTTGTGCCTGCTATTTTTATTGTGTTGTTTTCGGGAAGATTATTGTTAAAATCTTAAAGCCGATTTTAACGTGGAAATAGTTATTTGGCTGTTTAGAATTTAGTTTACTAGCTCTTTTCTTATTAAATTTATTCATTTTTACGGAAATTTGGCGCAATCATTAATTTTGTTCCAAAATCAACAAAGTTTAGAAAGAGCTTTATTGTTGACAGTAAATACTTAGATAGTCGAAATATATTTATTTTTCCGCTATACTAAATAGGTAATATATACGGGGGTGGATAGACTATGTTTGATGTTAAGAACAAAGTTGACTTTTCAACAGCGCATGAAGGCGTAATTATTGGGTTGTTTGATAAGCATGAGAAGTTTGGCGGATCCTTAGCAAAGCTGGATGAAATCTTCGAAGGACAGCTAACGGAGCTTGTCAAAGCAGGTGATATTTCCGCTAAATTTAAAAATATTAGTAAAGTACATAGTTTTGGTAAGATAGGTGCAAAAAGAATTTGGTTTGTCGGACTTGGAAAGGAAAAAGACTTTAGCTTCGAAAAGTTAAGTGAGGCTTTAGGAAGGGTTTTTAAAGCTGTAAAAGCCAGCAAGCTTCGAGAAACGGCCATTCTTTTAGATACCTTTATTACAGAGTCAGTAAATGAACTAGAAGCGGCACATGCAGTCAGTGAATCATTTTCATTAGCTGTCTATCAATTCCAAGGGTACAAGCAAAAATCAAATGAACCAGAGAAAAAGGTAGAAAATATTACTGTATATAGTGAAAACATGGATAGAGAGGATATTCAGGCTGCTTTAACAGTTGGGCTTGCTTTTGGAAATGGGACGAACTCTGCACGTACACTTGTAAATATTCCAGGCAATCTTCTGACAGCGAAGGATATGGCAGATTATGCACTTAAGCTTGCTGCTAAATATGACTTTGAAGTGGAAATCCTTGATAAAGAAGAGATTGAGAAGCTGGGAATGGGCGCTTTCCTTGCTGTTAACCAAGGATCCACGGAGCCGCCAAAGATGATTGTTCTAAAATATCAGGGAAAAGAAGAGTGGCAAGACGTTATTGGATTAGTTGGAAAAGGAATTACCTTTGACACAGGCGGTTATTCCATCAAAACGAAAGCAGGAATTGTAGGGATGAAAACCGACATGGGCGGAGCTGCCGCTGTCCTGGGGGCAATGGAAATCATCGGTGAGATAAAACCCGAACAAAACGTGGTTTCGGTTATTCCTTCAACCGATAATATGATTTCTGGAAATGCTTTTAAACCGGATGATGTAATTACTTCAATGAGCGGCAAGACGATTGAAGTCTTAAACACAGACGCAGAAGGCAGACTGGTTCTAGCGGATGCTGTAACCTATGCTAAGCACCATGGTGCAGAATATTTAGTGGATGTGGCAACCTTAACAGGAGGGGTTATTACAGCGCTCGGATTACATACTACAGGTGCCATGACCAATCATGAAACATTATACGAACAAGTTCTTGAAGCTTCTATGGAGGCTGGAGAGCCGATCTGGCAGCTGCCTTTATTTGAGAAAGATAAAGAACGAGTTAGAAATAGTAAAGTGGCAGATTTAAATAATTCTCCTGGCAGTGAAGGACATGCCATTGTTGCCGGAGCCTTTATAGGTGAATTTGCTGAAGGCACCCCTTGGGTCCACCTAGATATTGCAGGAACTTCTACCACCTCTAAGGAACATGATCTTGGTCCTGCAGGGGCAACAGGTGTTATGACAAGGACACTCGCTTTATTCGTAGAACGTTTTGAACCAATTGGAAAATAAAGCTCAAAAAAAATCCCTGCTTGATTTTAGTGGGTTTTTCCAGGGATGCCCAACCCATCTCCTCTCTTTTCGCATATGAAATAGTGTAGGCAAGTATAGAGATTAAAAGGAGGTTTGTTGGATGTATCAATATAGAAGTCCGTATCCAGTTGGGGGTCAGAGATTTATTGGTTTTGGGCTGCCGTTTCTAGGCGGTCTAGTGGGAGGACTATTAGGAAGTGCTTTATTTTATCCTCGGCCATTTTATGGAGCTGGATTTGGAGCTGGATTTGGAGCCCCTGGAATTGGTTACCCTGGAATTGGTTATCCTGGATTCGGTTATGGTGGATTCGGTTATCCTGGATTTGGAGCCCCTGGTTTTTATTAAAATGGTAAAAAACAGCTGTAAAGGCTGTTTTTTCTTTTTTTACTACATATAAGAGGATATTTTAACTAAAAAAAGAATATATAGATGGACATTTACCACAGAAAGTTTTGAAGGGAGAAAAAAATGATAAAAAACACATTAATTGATACTTTAGGAATTAAAATTACTCATAGTGAACCGGGGAAAGTAATTGCAACAATGCCCGTAGATGGGAGAACACGCCAGCCATTTGGTTTGTTACATGGCGGGGCATCGGTTGCCTTGGCGGAAACGGTGGCAAGTGTTGGTGCATTTGAATTAGTCGATAAAGAAACTGAGGGTGCTGCTGGTCTTGAAATAAACGCCAACCATGTCCGTCCAGTTACCGAAGGATTGGTTACAGCGGTTGGGACAATTCTGCATCAGGGGAAAACAACCATGGTTTGGGACATCAAAATAACGGATGAGCAAGACCGGCTCGTTTGTGTTTCAAGGTGTACAATGGCAGTGATAAAATTGAAGAGGTAGCTTTTTAAAAAAGATGGGAGTATTCCATCTTTTTTTTGCTCTAATTGAAAAAATATTTAAAAAATTTATGTCAATTTCGTGATATAATATAAGAAATATAGAGAATTAGTACAATACTTTGTACAGGTTTCTTTATATAATGGTAGTAAGAAAAGTTTAAAAAAGGTGGTGAGAGAATGAAGGAAAAGAGACAAACTATCTTTATTGATTTTGAATTTACAATGCCTGAACGAAACGTCCGAATGAAAGATTTTTTTGCAGAAATTATCGAGGTTGGACTCGTTGCAGTTGTTGACGATCAAATTACAGAGCAATTCTCATCCTATGTAACACCACTTAAATTTCCGATTCTTTCTGAACGCTGCAAATCATTCTTACATATTTCACAGCAGCAGGTCGACCAAGGAATTTCATTCTATGAACTGATCCGAAAATTGGGAGAGTTCAATAATGAATATGAAACTACCATTGTCACCTGGGGAAATATGGATATGAAGGTTCTTCGGCACAATTGTTTAGAGGCTGGTGTGGCATTCCCCTTTAAAGCAGCTGAGTTAGATTTATCCATGGAATATAAACGGTTTTTTGGGGATCAAAATCAAACAGGATTATGGAAAGCAGTTCAAGAATATGGGAAGGAAGGTACAGGAAGACATCACCGGGCACTGGATGATGCGCTGACTACCTTTAACATATTCAGACTTGTTGAAAAGGATAAACGTTATTTAGAAAAGCCAAAGCCTACAACGATTGGTGACCGCATTGATTTTTCAAAACTATTAAATGAATTTGCATAAAAGGCCAAATCATTCAATCTGATTTGGCCTTAACTATTTATTTGAAATAATCTTTTTCTAGAGAAGCAAGGCTTTTTAAACTCATTTCAGCCCAAGGGGTTGCATGTTCTGTTAATTCATTTTTCATTTTTTCAACTGCTTGTTTTAATGACTCACGATAGTCCGGCACCTCATCATGAAAAGGCTTTACCATTTGCTTTGGAATATTGGTCTGCTCCCTGAAGGAAAGTGCTTTTCTTTCATGAAAAATAAGGACATCCGCATCTTTTGGATTATGTAAATCACCTTGCATGGGGTGTTTCACAACAGCTAATACCCTGACTAAGTAATGCTGCGGACGAACTTCGGTTATTTCCCCAATATATTTTCCTGTTTTATAAATTCCGGTAACAATTTGGCCAATCTGGAATTCTGACATTACGTTCCCTCCACTCTACTATCCTTCTTTTATTATATAAAAAACTATGTGCAAAAAACAAAAATATCGGTTAAATTAATTAAATGGAGGGATGATAAATGAGAAAGAAATTGCAACTTTTGCTCATAATACTACTAATTGGGGTTCTTGTCTTAACTGGATGTGGGACAAGCAAGGAGAAAGAGGAAACAGGATCTAACAGTTCTGCTCCAAACACTGAGGAAAAGGAAGGGAGCGATCAAGTGGAAAACGCAGTTTATCCCCAACTTTCAAAGGAAGTCTCAGAAAATGAGAAGCTTGTTGAAATGGAAACGACCATGGGCAATATAAAAATTAAGTTATTTCCAGAATATGCTCCAAAAGCAGTAGAAAATTTTGTGACGCATGGTGAAGAAGGGTATTACGATGGACTAATTTTTCATCGTGTCATTAATGACTTTATGATTCAGGGCGGCGACCCAAATGGTGACGGAACCGGTGGAGAAAGCATTTATGGAAAGCCATTTGAGGATGAATTCTCAAATAATCTTTATAACTTACGTGGAGCATTATCAATGGCTAACTCTGGTACAAACACAAATGGAAGCCAGTTCTTTATCGTTCAGAAAAAATCTGTAGACCCAGCAATGAAAACAGAAATGGAGAAAGCTGAATTTCCAAAAGAAATTATTGAAGCATATGAAGAACAAGGAGGCACACCTTGGCTTGACCGTCGTCATACCGTATTTGGCCAGGTAATTGAAGGAATGGATATTGTAGATAAAATTGCAGAGACTCCTGTAGACGCTAAAGATAAACCAGAAGAAGATGTGTTAATTAAAGGTTTCAAGGTATTGCAGTAACCTGGGGATTTTATCAATGGCAGGAAACTTTTTTTGTTGCTATAATTAAACTTTAGTAACATTCCTTTAAAGAAAGGGAGAAAATGATGTTTCAGCCATATGTATTATCGTTATTTTTATATTTTCCTGAGGATAAATCTGAATATGGACCAGCTGCAGTAACGTTTATTATCTTTATGATTGGTGCCATATTAACAATGCGCTTTATTATCAAGGTTTCAAAGCGGGAAGCAAAAAAAGCAAAAGAACTTGAAGAAAAAGTAATGTCTCAACATAATAGTCAAGGAAACAGTGAACATTAAGCTGTTTCTTTTTTTTACCAATAAAAACTAGGAGTAAAAATATGGGGAAAAAATTATTCTATCAAGATCCTTACATAAAATCTTTTACAGCACATATCGTAACAAAAGGGAAAGACGAAAAAGGGAATGACTATGTTGTGTTAGATCAAACTGCATTCTATCCTACAGGCGGCGGACAGCCCTACGATTCTGGGACGATTGAAAATATTAATGTTCTGAATGTTGAAGAAGTGGAGGGAGAAATCCGCCACTACCTCGAAAGTGACCTAGATGATTCCACGTCTTCGGTGGAAGCTATAATTGATTGGGAAAGAAGATTTGATCATATGCAGCAGCATACAGGACAGCATATTCTTTCTGCTGCATTTGATAACCTTTTCAACTACAAGACGGTAGGGTTCCATTTAGGCAATGAAATACTCACCATTGATTTAGATACCGAAAGCCTCACGGAAACAGAAGCTGAAAAAGCTGAACAACTGGCGAACCAAATTGTTTTAGAGAATGTATTGATCGAAGTGAAATGGGTTACAGAAGAAGAAGCAGCGAATTATCCTTTAAGAAAAGAAACAAAAGTGAAAGAGGATATAAGGCTGGTGATTATTCCGGATTTTGATTATAACGGCTGTGGCGGAACACATCCGAAAGCTACTGGGGAGGTCCAGGTAATCAAGATCTTGGATTGGGAAAAGCAAAAGAAAAAGACCAGACTACAATTTGTTTGTGGAAATCGAGTGATTAAACAGCTGAATCAAAAAAATAAGGTGCTTATGGGGCTCACCCAACTTCTTAATTCACCTGAACAGGAGATGGAAAAAAGTGTTGTTCGCCTTCTAGAGAAGGTGAAAAGTACAGAGAAAGAACTGGAACAAACGGTTGAAAAAATTCTTTATTATGAAGCCAGAAGCTTACTAAATAGTTCAATGGAAAAAAGTGTTGTAAGTGAAGTGTTTCAAAACAGAAGTGTTCAAGAACTCCAAAAATTAGCCAGGATCATCATTAATGAAGATGACAATGTTATTTGTTTATTAGTATCCCAAAATGAAAGGAGACTGCAGCTAGTCTGTGCGAAAGCCTCATCGGATGGGATAAGTATGAAAAAAATAACAGCAAATGCCCTGACAATGATAAATGGTAAAGGTGGGGGCAGTGATACTTTTGCGCAGGGTGGTGGAGAAGCCCTCGTTTCAGCTGACCAAATGCTGCAACATTTATTGGAGTTAGTACAAGGTGAATAAAAATAATTACAGGCAAAAGTAGTATAATAAAATATTAAGCTAGAAAGGGTGGTGGGATCATGGGATTTTTTGATGGAATGATGGGCAATGCAGCAGAGGTAAATCCAGCAGAAGCCCAAAGGGAATTCGCTAGAATCCTTGCTGTGGACGAAAGAATTGAAAAAGCGTATAAATTAATTAGAGATCTATTTATATTTACGAATAAGCGGCTAATATTAGTGGACAAGCAGGGATTGACCGGAAAGAAAGTGGAGTATCATTCTATTCCGTATAAAAGTATCACTCATTTTAGTATTGAGACGGCTGGGAGCTTTGATTTGGATGCAGAATTAAAAATCTGGATTTCAGGTAATGCGCTCCCCCTTCAGAAACAATTTAACAAGAACTTAAATATATATGAGCTCCAAACGGTACTAGCCGAATACGTTCTTAAATAGAAATGCAGAATGTTGGTGGCTTCTTGCGATAGACATATAAAAATAGAAGAGGAGAAAAGGATATGGAAAGTGAAAGGAATACGAATCTTCAATTTGTGGATGTATTAAACGAATGGGATCCCTTCCAGTTAAAAGGGGATAGCCAGTATGATACAGAAATTGCCGATACGATTCGGGCTATTCATGAGTTAGACAGCCCTGAAGATTTAGCGGAAAGAATTCAGAGTATCTATGAATTTTCCTTTGAAAAAAACATCCCAATGAATCAATGCCTTACAGTGGCAAAGCAGCTTTTAGCAATTAAGGAAAACGATTCCTGTATTATTTAAAACGACAGCAGAAGATTGCTGTCGTTTTTTTTAAGCCAAAAATTGTTTGATATGCTGAAATACATCCTCAGGCCGTTCCTCTGGGACTAAATGACCGGTTTCTTCTAGGATAACAAGCTCTGATTTTCTTAAATCGGTACTTAACCGCTTGCCTACGGTCAGTGGGACAACCTTGTCATGTTCTCCCCATATTAACAAACAGGGATGAGTAATTTGGTTCAGCACGCTAGTTGAGAGGTCGCCTTCATGGTCCCGAATCATTCTTGTTAACGCCAAGAAAATTTCATCCTTTAAAAAAGGCTGTAAATAGCCAAATAGCATTTCGTCACTGATTAACGAATGGTCATGAACGACATTCTGAAGATTTTGCACAACACCTGACCGGGCAAGATAAAACTTTACATATAAATGGAAATAAGGAATGTAACTTCCGATAATTAAAGGGAGTTTTGATCGTTTTGAATAAGAAGAACTGCATAGCAGAACGGCTTTTTCCGCAATATCCGGTTGCTGATTTAAGATATTTAGAACAATTTGCCCGCCCATGGAATGGCCGATTAGAGTAATCTCCTTTAAACCTAGTAATGAAATGAGCTGAATAACCGTTTGGGCAAGATTTCTATAAGAATAAATAAATTTATTGCTTTTCCCGCTCTTACCAAAGGGAGGAAGGTCAATCGACAGGACTTGAAACTCTTTGTTTAAATAAGGAATTAACCGTCGATAGCTAAAAGTGGAGGAAAGGAATCCATGAAGCAGTACGAGAGTCTTATTAGAATCAGAATTTGGATAGAATTCATAATAAATATCAATATTATTGACGAGCTGATTACGATAAAAGACTTTTTCTTCCACGCTTTTTTACCCACCTTTTATAGATATGTTCGTGATAATAATTTCTCCAGCATATTCATATTTCACACTAGCTTTTCGATTTTTTTCAAAAAAAAGAGGACACACCACATTAGGTTGTCCACTTCAAAAAGGGGGGAATACTAGAAAGCTTATACTTTTATGATTTCCCGTTTTTGATTGATGTATACAACAAATATAAAAATTAAGTGTGCTGATCAAGTTGGTCTAATGATAGTTCAGAAGCAGGGATATCGAGAACAGTAGATAACTTTAAAAGTGTTTGAGTGCTTGGGATTTGTTCACCAGATTCATATTTATCGATTGTATGAATCCCTACCCTTATTTTTTGTGCCAGTTCCTCTTTTGTCATTTTTAAATGTTCCCGATACATTTTAATTGTATTGCCAATTGTGTTCATTTGGTTCACCTCTCCTACTCAGACATTATCTCAGATTTATTTTAACATAAATTTCTTTTTTCTAGAAAAAAACCTATTTGAATGTTATGTTAACGTTTTCAATTAATTTGTAAGGAAAACCCTTTTGATTATATGTTTACAATGTGCTATAATTTCTTATTGCGTATATAAAAGATAAAATAATTTATTTCATAGGAGTGTTTTCATGACAGAAAAATTCGAAACTGGAAGTATTGTAACAGGAAAAGTAACCGGTATTCAACCATATGGAGCGTTCATCGCATTAGACGAAAATACACAAGGACTTGTGCATATTTCAGAAATTACACATGGCTATGTTAAAGATATCAATGAGCATCTTAAAGTCGGAGATGAAGTTCAAGTAAAAGTATTATCCATTGATGAAAATGCAGGAAAAATTGGTTTATCCATCCGTGCAACAGAAGAAGCACCTGTTCAACAGGCTATTGCTAAACCAAAAAAACCTCGTAAGCGTCAAGCAGCTGCTATTGTTCCTGAAGTTGAAGGACAACAAGGATTTAACACATTGAAAGATAAACTTCAAGAGTGGATTGACCAATCACAGCGCGAAGACCTAATCAAGAAATAAGTAAATGATAAAAAACCTAGTGCCATGCTAATAGCGGGTAGTAGGTTTTTTTTTATATTTTTATCGATAGTGTTCATTCTTTTTGCTACCTCGGCTACAATAGGTATATACATAATTAGCCTTTGAAACGGGGGAAAAATAGTATGGCTGCAGAAAAGAAAACAGGGGAAATCATTCAACAAACTGAGAAATACGGGGCACATAATTATCATCCACTACCTATAGTTATTTCACAGGCTGAAGGGGTTTGGGTAGAAGACCCTGAAGGCAATCGATATATGGATATGTTAAGTGCATATTCTGCAGTAAACCAGGGGCATCGCCATCCAAAGATTATACAAGCCCTAAAAGATCAAGCAGATAAGGTAACGCTGACTTCCCGTGCTTTTCATAATGATCAATTAGGTCCATGGTATGAGAAGATTTGCAAATTAGCAAAAAAGGAAATGGCACTTCCAATGAATACTGGTGCTGAGGCAGTAGAAACATCGTTTAAAGCTGCGCGCCGCTGGTCTTATGATGTCAAGGGTGTTGCTGAAAACCAAGCCGAAATTATCGCATGTATGGGGAATTTTCATGGCAGGACCATGACGGCAGTTTCCTTGTCATCTGAAGCAGAATACAAACGAGGTTTCGGACCCTTGCTGCCGGGGATAAAACTAATTCCTTACGGAGATTTAGAAGCTTTAAAAGCAGCCATTTCACCCAATACTGCAGCCTTTTTAATTGAACCTATTCAAGGGGAGGCTGGAATTATTATTCCTCCTGAAGGTTTTATAAAAGCTGCTTTTGACCTATGTAAAGAAAACAACATTCTCTTTATTGCGGATGAAATCCAAGCAGGGTTAGCTCGGACTGGAAAAATGTTTGCGTGTGAGTGGGAAGGAATTGAACCGGATATGTATATCCTTGGGAAGGCACTTGGCGGAGGTGTATTCCCCATTTCATGTGTCTTGGCAAACGAAGATATCTTAGGTGTATTCAATGCGGGATCTCACGGCTCCACGTTTGGAGGAAATCCATTGGCGTGCGCCGTATCCATTGCTGCTCTGGATGTTCTAATGGACGAAAAGCTTGCGGAAAACTCATTGGAATTAGGTAAATATTTTCTAAGCAAACTAAAGGATATTCAAAACCCAAGAATAAAGGAAATAAGAGGCCGTGGATTGTTCATCGGAGTTGAATTGACAGAACCTGCTCGTAAATATTGCGAAGAATTAAAGGAACTAGGGCTTCTTTGTAAGGAAACGCATGAAACAGTCATTCGGTTCGCTCCTCCTCTTATCATTACAAGAGAAGAACTAGATTGGGCAATGGAACGAATTAACAAGGTGCTTGGTTAAATGAAAAAACTGGGGTGTCAAAATGGGGGATAATATGGATAGAAGCGGTGCAGGGGATAACAATAAAGAAACAGAAACGTTAAATCTCCTTACATCCACACAAGTTGTTATTCAAGATGTTTTGAAAAGGCTTGGGCTTCCCCAAGGAGTGTTCGAAATATTGAAGGAGCCATTAAGAATGCTGGATGTCAGGATTCCTGTTCGTATGGACGATGGCTCAGTGAAGGTATTTAGCGGTTTTAGGGCACAACATAATGATTCAGTAGGACCGACCATTGGCGGTATCCGATTTCATCCTAAAACAAATAGCGATGAGGTAAAGGCATTAGCGATGTGGATGAGCATGAAATGTGGAATTGCTGATATTCCTTTTGGTGGAGGAAAGGGTGGGATAATCTGTAATCCACGAGCCCTTTCTTTTGGTGAACTGGAACGCTTAAGCCGTGGTTATGTTCGTGCTATTAGCCAAATTGTGGGTCCAACGAAAGATATTCCGGCACCGGATATGTATACAAATTCACAGATTATGGGCTGGATGATGGATGAATACAGTCGTCTCCGTAAATTCGACTCTCCAGGTTTTATTACAGGGAAGCCGCTTGTCCTTGGGGGCTCAGAAGGAAGGGAAGAAGCAGGAGCATTGGGAGCTGCTATTTGTATCGAAGAAGCTGCAAAAATAAAAGGACTCCCTCTAAAGGGGGCGCGTGTAGTTATACAAGGATTTGGTAACGCAGGCAGCTTCATTGCAAAGTTTATGCAGCAATCAGGAGCCATTGTCGTTGGAATATCAGATGTATATGGAGCACTTTACAACCCGGATGGCTTAAATATCGACTATTTACTTAGTCGTCGTGATAGTTTTGGAACGGTAACGTCTATGTTTGACGGAACCATTACCAATGAGGAATTACTTGAACAAGAATGTGATATTCTTGTTCCGGCAGCGGTCTCCAATCAAATTACAGCCTTAAATGCCCAAAATATTAGGGCAAAGATTGTGGTAGAGGCAGCCAATGGTCCTACAACCATAGAGGGGACAAGGATTCTTTCTGAGCGCGGCATATTGCTTGTTCCAGATGTTTTGGCTGGTTCAGGAGGTGTGACTGTTTCTTATTTTGAATGGGTTCAAAATAAGCAGGGATATTATTGGGATGAAGAAGAGGTCAAGAATAAATTACGAAAAAAAATGACCAAGGCATTTCAACAAGTATATGAAATCTCTCAAATTACGAATGTAAATATGCGTATCGCCGCCTATACGGTCGGTGTAAAAAAACTGATTGAAGCTTCCCAATTTAGGGGTTGGATATAAAAAATCCTTGCAAATGGATTGCAAGGATTTTTTTTCTTTAACGTGTAGTTTCTGTTTGAGGTTCTCTAACATGTGCCTCGTTTGGTTTGAAGAGTAATCCGAGATTTAGAAGTCCACATATTCCTACTAAACCATAAATAATTCTAGAAAGAGCTGTATTATCGCCAAAGATTGCTGCAACTAAATTAAACTGAAAGAAACCAATTAGTCCCCAATTAATCGCACCAATGATGGTTAGTATTAGGGCAATTCTCTGAATTGTACTCAAACTGCATTCCTCCTATCAATATTTACATTTATAGATTGCTTAAAATGAGGGATAAATATTCATTCACATATCCTTTGCAAAAAATAATTTTTTCGACAATAATGATGTATGGAAAGGATGGTGCCAAATATGCAAAATTTCACCTTTTGGAATCCGACAAAATTGATTTTTGGAAAAGACCAGCTTGATCAACTAAAAAATGAAATTCCTCGTTATGGGAAGAAAGTGTTAGTCGTTTATGGCGGCGGGAGTATTAAACGAAGCGGTCTATATGACAAAGTAATTCACTTGCTAAATGAGATCGGTGCTAAAGTGTATGAGCTCCCTGGAGTCGAACCAAACCCTCGAATCACAACGGCCCGTAAAGGGGTAGAAATCTGCAAAAAAGAAGGAATTGATTTGCTTTTAGCGGTTGGCGGCGGAAGTGTGATTGATTGTACCAAATTAATTGCAGCCGGAGCTAAGTATGATGGCGATGCATGGGATTTGGTTATTAAAAAAGCTGGGGTAAAAGATGCCCTTCCATTTGGAACCGTTTTGACCCTGGCGGCCACCGGATCAGAAATGAACTCAGGTTCTGTTATTACGAATTGGGAAACAAATGAAAAGTATGGATGGGGAAGTCCATTTACTTTTCCAAAGTTCTCTATTTTAGATCCTGTGCATACTTTCTCCGTTCCAAGGGATCAAACCATATACGGAATCGTTGATATGATGTCACATGTACTGGAGCATTATTTTCACTTGGATGAAAATACATTATTTCAGGATCGTATGTGTGAATCATTACTGATTACCGTAATGGAAACCGCACCTAAATTACTTGAAAATCTTGAAAGCTATGAACATCGAGCAACGATCCTTTATAGTGGAACAATGGCCTTAAACGGAATCTTAAATATGGGGTACCGCGGGGACTGGGCCACTCATAATCTCGAACATGCAGTTTCAGCTGTTTATGATATCCCGCATGGAGGAGGTCTTGCAATACTATTTCCACACTGGATGAAGCATAACCTAAAAGTAAAGCCAGAGCGATTTAAACAGCTTGCCGTCAGAGTGTTTGGTGTAGACCCTGAAGGTAAGAGTGCAGAAGAAGCTGGACTTGAAGGAATAGCAAAATTACGTGAGTATTGGAATCGTATCGGAGCACCCTCACGTTTAGCAGACTATGATATTGATGACAGTAAAATTGAGTTGATGGCAGATAAGGCAATGATTTATGGTGAATTCGGAAACTTTACGAAATTAAATAGAGAAGATGTTTTGGCGATTTATCGTGAATCATTGTAACACAACGAAAACGAGCATATTATGTATGCTCGTTTCATTTTTCGACAAATTTAGAACAATGTAAAAAATTTGACGAAAATGGGCACGCTTACAATGGGAGACGATTCTTGATTATCTGTCCAGCATTGGTTAAAGTGAGTAATGAAAATAAAATATTGGAGGATTGCATTCATGACACACATACGTTTTGATTATTCAAAAGCGTTAGCCTTTTTTGCAGAGCATGAAATTACATATTTGCGAGACGCTGTTAAGGTGGCACACCATTCCCTGCATGAGCAGACAGGAGCAGGCAGTGATTTCTTGGGATGGATTGACCTTCCTACAAACTATGATAAAGAAGAGTTTTCACGTATTAAAAAAGCGGCAGATAAAATAAAATCTGATTCTGATGTACTGTTAGTGATTGGGATTGGCGGCTCATATTTAGGAGCAAGGGCTGCGATTGAAATGTTACAGCACAGCTTTTATAATGCTCTTCCAAAAGAAAAGCGGAATACCCCGCAAATTATTTTTGTTGGCAATAACATCAGCTCCACGTATATGAGAGATGTTATGGATCTTCTGGATGGAAAAGACTTCTCTGTTAATGTTATTTCGAAGTCAGGTACAACAACGGAACCAGCGATTGCTTTTAGAATTTTCCGTAAGATGCTTGAGGAAAAATACGGTGCAGAAGAAGCACGTAAGAGAATTTATGCGACAACAGACGCAGAGAGAGGTGCTCTGAAGACATTAGCGAATGAAGAAGGCTATGAATCTTTTGTTATTGCTGATGATATTGGCGGCAGGTACTCAGTGTTAACAGCAGTTGGCTTACTTCCGATTGCTGTAAGCGGTGCTGACATTGATACCATGATGCAAGGTGCGGCAAAAGCACAAGAAGACTTCAGTCATTCAGAGCTTGAAGAAAATCCTGCATATCAATATGCTGCTGTTCGAAATGCACTTTATAATAAAGGGAAAACAATTGAGATGTTAATCAATTATGAGCCTGGACTTCAATATTTTTCTGAATGGTGGAAGCAATTGTTTGGAGAGAGTGAAGGTAAGGACCAAAAAGGAATTTATCCTTCATCAGCAAACTTCTCAACAGATCTCCATTCACTTGGACAATATGTACAAGAAGGTCGCCGTGATTTATTCGAAACAGTAATAAAGGTGGAAAATCCACGCCATGAATTAACGATTGAAGGTGCAGAAAGTGATTTAGATGGTTTAAATTATCTTGCTGGACAAACGGTTGACTTCGTTAATAATAAAGCATTCCAAGGAACAATGCTTGCCCATACAGACGGCGGAGTACCGAACCTAATCGTATCGATTCCGAAAATGGATGAATATACATTCGGCTATCTAGTCTATTTCTTTGAAAAGGCATGTGCAATGAGCGGGTACTTATTAGGCGTCAACCCATTTGATCAGCCTGGTGTAGAGGCTTACAAGGTAAATATGTTTGCATTGTTAGGTAAACCAGGATTCGAAGAAAAGAAGGCCGAACTCGAAAAAAGACTTTAAATCATAAATAAAAAGGTAGAGTACGAAAATCAGTACTCTACTTTTTATTATTTTTGGGGAAACTAATAAATAATGACGAAAAGGGGGCGAAAAGTTTGATTGAAATTCCATCGAGTGTAGAAGGTAAGCAATTTGATTTGTATAAGCTGGAACAAAAATTAAAGCCAATCGGGTATTCCATTGGCGGTAACTGGGATTATGACCATGGATACTTCGATTACAAACTAAATGACGAAGAAGGTTATCAGTATCTAAGACTTCCATTCACAGCCATAGATGGCCAACTTGACGTACGTAACTGTACGGTTCAGCTTGGACGTCCATTCTTATTGTCACATCAGTATCAAATCGGCCTAGATGACCATACTGGTGAAGCTGGCACCTTAAATCAGTTCTCAGAACCAGTGGATAAGGATGCAAGTTTTCCTGATCAATTTATTGAAACAGGAAAGACCCTAGTAAAAGAACTTGAATCGATACTGAGTTCCATTTGACTCTCCTTGGTATGAGAAAGATAACCAAGTTAAGTCAGTCCTGTCCGAGGTCAAGGCAACTTCGGACACAAGGTAACAAAATAACTACAGCCCTGTCTAAAGTCAAGGCAACTTCGGACACAAGGTAACAAAATTAAGTCAGTCCTGTCCGAGGTCAAGGCAACTTCTGACGCAAGGTAACAAAATAACTACAGCCCTGTCCGAAGTCAAGGTAAAATTGTAATAGTATAATGTTCACGAAAGATACAATTATTTTTTGTAAATATGCTTGTCTTATCGTGAAAAATTACTTAAATTTAGGTTAATAATATAAATATGTTATTAATAAGAAAAGGGGTTAAGCGATGGAAACAAGCATGAACTATTTGTTATCTAATATTGAAAAAGTCAGGATTGAAATGATTGATCTAGCACGACAATATGGATATTCAAATCCAAATGTTGTTCAATGCAGCCAAAAGCTCGATCTCCTTTTAAACGTATACGAAAATAAACAAATAAAGCATTAATGAAATAAGAAGAACGAACCTTCCGTAATTAGGCGGAAGGTTTTTTATTTTGTATGCACTTAAAACAGCAAAAAAGGAATAATTTCCATTATAGATGCAAACTTTATTAAACGAAGCAAGTTATGGAAGAAGGTTCTTACGAGGTGTAAACAAGTGGTAAACGATACGAAAAAAAGTTCAAGACTAATTATTTTTGCCTTGCTTATTATTGCTTTATATCTTTCCCCACTCTTTATTCTTCAAGAAAATGCTCATATTCGTGTTCATGATAACTTGGACTCAAATTTGGCCTGGTATAAAGTTCTTGCCAGAAGCGGTAAAATGTTTGGAGATGTCAATGCGGTAATCCCCCAAATGATTAACGGGGTGCCTAGGAATACATTTGGAACAGAATTTAGTATTATCGTTTGGCTCTATGCGCTGTTTCCCACTATGATTGCTTATGGGATTAGTCAGGCAATCACGAGGGTTTCGGCCTTTATAGGAATGTATTTGCTATTAAAAAAGCATTTTCTGCCTAATGAAAAGTGGATTTTTTTACAAGTTGGTACAGCACTTGCCTTTGCTTTAACTCCCTTTTGGCCCTCTGGAATGCTTAGTACTCTTGGTATGCCGCTTGCATTATGGGCCTTCCTTAATATTCGCAATGGAGAAGGTACTAAGAAAGATTATCTTGTTCTTGCCCTGCTCCCTTTTTACGCTAGTATTGTATTAGGTTTTTTCTTTTTTTTAAGTGCAATGGGAATCTTTTGGCTTGTGGATGTGATCCGGGGTAAAGGGTGGAATCTTCGATTTTTATTTTCGATTGCTTTTATGACAATGATTTTTATGATAGTAGAATACCGTTTAGTTTATTCCTTTTTATTCTCAACAGAATTAAATAGCCGTGACGAATATTTTCACGCATACTTACCATTTTGGAGAGCGGTCCGGTTAACATTCAAAAATTATGTATTTGGTCATACACATGTGATGACTGTACACGGTCTATTTATTTTACCTATAACATTAATTGCTTTTTATTTTGTTTTCTCTAAAAAACAGTGGAAACAAGAAAAACTTTTCGTATTTTTATTCACATTAAATTTCTTCTTATCTCTTTGGTATGCTTTTTGGTTTTATAAGGGATGGTTACCTTTAACGAAAAAATTTCATTTTATGGATACCTTCAATTTTGCCCGGTTTCACTTTTTAAGACCGCTTGTCATCTATGCTAGTTTTGCACTGGCATTAAGAATACTTTGGCAGCAAGGGCTTAGCTGGGCGAGGACTGCCCAATGTTTTGCTATCCTGCAAATTCTTTTATTGTTCTTATTTAATGATGAAATTATCTATCAAAAGAAACCAACCGTAAGAGAATTTTACGCAGAGGAATTATTTTCAGAGATAAAAGAGCATATTGGACAAGACCCAGAAAACTACAGGGTGGCTAGTATTGGCATTCATCCTGCCGTCCCCCAGTATAATGGCTTTTACACATTAGATACCTATAATAACTTTTACCCCCTAACCTATAAGCACAGATTCAGGAAAATGATTGAATCTGAATTAGCGAAAAATAAAACCATTCGCAAATATTTCGATCATTGGGGTGGACGTTGTTATATTTTTACGGCCGAGCTGGGAAAAAAGTATATGATCAAGAAGGATTCTAAGAGGAAATTAAAAAACTTGGAATTAAATACTACTGTGTTTAAGGAAATGGGAGGACAGTTTATATTATCAGCTCTTCCCATTACCAATGCAGAGGAAATACACCTTACTCTTGATAAAGTTTTTGAATCGAAAAACTCTGTATGGAAAATTTACTTATACAAAACTATGTAAAACACCGGGGGTAAATACAGATGATTGAACTAGAGACCAATTAATACCTTAAAAGAGCCTTCCTTTTTAAAAGATGGCTCTTTTTTAATAAAAAAGTGGTACAAACCCTCTCACCTGAATAAAAATTGATAGACGGGCTTCAATTTCGATTCAGGGAGAGATTAGAATGAATGTATTTTTAAGTTATATTTTGTTGGGATTGTCGCTGGCTGCTCCTATAGGGCCTATTAATGCAGCGCAAATCGATAAGGGGATACGGCATGGCTTTATGCATTCATGGCTTATTGGAGTAGGTGCGGTTGCAGCAGATGGGGTTTATATGTTAATAGTCTATTTTGGGGTTGTACACTTCCTTGAAATCCCCTTCATGAAAACATTTTTATGGCTTTTCGGTTGTTTTGTTTTAATTTATACAGGAATAGAGACCATGCTCTCTGCAAATAAAGTGAAAGTTGGAGAGCAAAGGAAGGCAGAACCATTGATCAAATCATTTTTATCTGGTTTCTTTATGTCCATCTCTAATCCGTTGACCATATTATTCTGGCTTGGTATATATGGATCAGTACTGGCGAAGACAGCAGCCACGTATGAAACGGCACAGTTAGTCCTCTATAGCAGTGCTATCTTTATTGGATTGCTTATTTGGGATTTTACCATGGCAGGAATTTCGAGTAATTTCCGAAAGTATTTAACTTCAAAGCTGCTGATTGGGATATCACTCTTATCAGGTATATCGTTAATTGGTTTTGGAATTTACTTTGGCTTTCAAGCCTTTAACGTTTTATTTGGTTAATTGGATAATTAAAAGAGCCAGCAAATTATTCGCTGGCAATGGGTAGTTTAAGCAGTTGGCCAAGGGCTGAGTACCTTCCCTTTTTTCTTTTTCTTTTTCCATTTGAGGTTCATTATGAGGGTAATGCAGCCTATAATCCCAATGAATCCCAGGCTGATAAAGAAGCCGGGCCGGCTTGTTTTATGAAATAATGTTCCACTGACGGCAATGAGGATTAACAAAATACCGATTGAATATTTTATTTTATCCTTCGCAGTCACCTCTAATAATTTCCATGATGAGGCTAAGATAAAAATCCAGTTATATAGAAGCATTAGCCCCGCAGCGGTTGTAATATACTCATAAACATGTCCTGGCATTAACAAGGCAGAAACAATCGAGAGGGATATTCCTAATACAGTAATAAGCAACGTTGGAATAGGTACT
Source organism: Neobacillus sp. plas4 (assembly GCF_057221695.1). Taxonomy (NCBI): domain Bacteria; kingdom Bacillati; phylum Bacillota; class Bacilli; order Caryophanales; family Bacillaceae; genus Neobacillus; species Neobacillus sp. plas4. The sequence continues at coordinate 4,881,402 of NZ_CM170152.1, read as the reverse complement.
TTTAGTTTCCCTTGTCTGCAGAAAATTCCAGGTGCATCCCCTTCTTCAGAGAGGGTAACAAGAATGCTTGTTACTGCAAAAAGGGAGGCAACCATGGTCGAAAAACCAGCAATAATTAACGCCCCATTAAATAGATGGGGGATAAATGTTAAATCGTAATTATCTAATGCATTAACAAACGGACTTTTCTCGCCATTGAACTTATTCCAAGGGACCATTAACACAGCCAGTCCAATAGAAATAATATAGATAACCATTAGCGTAAACAACATCACTTTACCAGCCTTTGGAGCCTCTTTAGGGTTTTTTAATTGTGTAGCCATTAAACCTAATATCTCAATCCCCCCAAAGGCATAAAAGGCAAAGATGACTCCAGACCACAAACCTAAAACACCATGCGGTATTAAATCCTTTTGGCTAGTTGGATATTGAATAGGTCTGTCTCCATCAATCACTCCAAAAATAGCCAATAGTGCAATGATAACAAACATTAAAATTGCTGCTATCTTTAATATGGCAAGAACATTTTCTAATTTATTTAAGACACTCACACCAATTAGGACGACAACAAGACCGAGAAGAGCATAGAAACCAGCAAATACCCATAATGGAACCTTAGGGAACCAAAATCGTGAAAAAATTGAAAGTGCAGTCATTTGACTTCCCATAATTAGTACCTCTGCCACCCAATAGACCCAGCCGCTGCTAAAGCCAGCCCATCTTCCAAAGGCTTTCTTTGCATAAGAACGAAAGCCGCCCTTAAGCGGATCCTGCACCGTCATCTTTGCAAGAGCATCAAAGACGAAATAGGTTCCGGCTGCTGCAAAGATAAAGGCGATTAAAATGGCAGGTCCAGTCATTTTGATGGCTATACTAGACCCCAAGAAAAAACCGGTCCCAATTGTACAGCCAATCCCAAACAACGAAAGCTGCCACCACTTCATATCATTACTTTCTTCTCCATTACTCGATTTTACCATTTATGTTTCTCCCTGTAGCTCCTACAGCTTTATCCGTGTTTTCTTGGTTGTTATATTCTGGATCATTTATTCCAGGTGGTTGATTGGAACCTCCTAGGTACGGGCTCTGATGTTCCTGTTGTTCCTTTTTGAATTTATTAAAATTTTGATTTACCATAGTTATCCCCTCTTTTCCTTTCAAGTGCCTTTCTATATGTTAAGATACGCCCACTCAAAAAACTTATTCAATCTGTTCATATGTGCAATTTAGGTTTTTGTTGGCATCCTTAAATTCATTACATAATCGGCGGCGAAATCAATGAAAATAAAAGGGTACTAAATAAAGTTGAAATCATTAAATGGGCGATATAGATAACCAATAAGCCTTGAAAGGGGTTTACGATGTTAACGACAGAGCAGCTTGCTGGTTTTCGGTTGCAATTACTAAAGGAAAAAGAGGAAATAGAAGAACGACTTGAACAAAATGATCATTATGGTTTTGATCGAGCACATTACCATGAATCGATGGGTGAATTATCGAGTTATGATAACCACCCAGCAGATGAGGCTACGGATTTATACGAACGTGAAAAAGATCTTGCACTAAATCAACACACAGACTTGCAGTTATTAAATATTAATAAAGCACTTGAAGCAATGGAAAATGGGACATATGGAAAGTGTGAAGTTTGCGGGCAGGAAATCTCTTATGAACGATTAGAAGCGTTGCCAAATACCACCTATTGTAAAGAACACAGTCCGGATCAAGTGGTTTCACATGATCGTCCGATTGAAGAGGGGGTATTAATGCCGCCGTTTGGGAAGTTTGATATGGATTCCAAGGATGAAAATGTTGCCTTCGATGCGGAGGACTCCTGGCAGACAGTGGCGCAATGGGGTACATCCGATACACCTTCTGATTTGGCATTCCCGCAGGAGCATTACAACGATGTTAGTAATGAGCCAGATGAAAATGAGGGGTATGTTGAGGACTTCGAAAATTTCGTTGGGAATGATATGTATGGTAACAATATTACAGTTTACCCAAATTCACAACATGAACGCTACGAAGAGCAACTGGATGAGGAAGGAATCATGACAAGCTTTGGTGACTTACCGGCATATGAACATGATCCATATGTAGACGACGATAAGTAAAAAGAAAACAGCTTTCGTTTGGAAAGCTGTTTTCTCTGATTTTACTTGTCCAGCTTCAGCCTAGGCGCTTACACCTTTCTATTCATTTCTGTATGGCTTTTGGGCTATTGGGAGATCCTTTGCGTTTAAATCGTCATCCGTTGTTGGATCTATAGTACCCTCCATATAGCTATCACTTGCCTGTTCATGTGTGGTCGATAGGCCAGTAGCGATAACGTCGTTCTTCTGATAATCACTTGTTTCGTAAATCCTTCCAGCGAGATCCGTACTGTTTTTAGCAGAATTTTTTTTATCCATGCTGTTGCACTCTCCTTTAATTTAATGGGTACAACCGTATTTTCTACTTATTATTAAAGGATTACTCATACAAAAAACTTAATGGAGCTGATGATGATGAATAAAGAAAATTATCCTACAAGGGAACAATTGGATGAAGCCTTTCACTTTTTACATGACGCGATAAACAGGATTTCAGTAGAAGAGGAAGAAGAGATGATGGTGAAGGAAACTGGAAATAATCAAATAAAGAAATAGATATTTTGAGGTGGAGAAGGCAGATGAGGGAATCCTTAGCAAAGAAAATTGCTTGGATAAGTGTTGTCAGTAATATCCTCTTAACAGTAGGGAAACTTTTCATAGGCTGGTATGGGAATAGTGACGCTGTTTTTGCAGATGGAATTCATTCTGCTGCAGATGTTTTTGCTTCAGTGATTGTCTTACTTGTCATAAAAATTGCCAATAAGCCGGCTGATCAAGAACACCCATATGGTCATGGAAAAGCAGAGGTCATTGTTTCCGGTATTGTGGGTATTTTACTATTTCTTGTTTCCATATATGTTATGTATGAAGGAATCGCTGGTTTCTTCCATGAAGTAGCAACACCCAGCCTTTTAGCGATGTGGGTAGCGATTATTTCATATGTTACAAAGATTATTTTGTACCGTTCATCATTAAAGGTGGCAAATGAGCATAATAGTAAGGCAATTGAAGCTATTGCCTTTGACCATAAGGCGGATATTGTGGCTTCAATTGCTGCAGCAATCGGAGTATTTCTATCCATCCTCGGTGAACGCTTTGATATTTTTATTTTGCATTACGGAGACAAAGCAGCAAGTATATTTGTAGCCTATTTAATTTTTAAAATCTCTAAGGAAATGTTAACAGAGGCTTTCGATATTTTACTTGAACGGAATATTGACGCTGCTACATTACAAGCATACATTACTATTGTAAATGAATTTCCGGAGGTTAAAAGAATTGATCGAATCAGGGCGAGGGAACTTGGTCATTATGTTGTAGTGGATTTACGAATATCTATTGACCACTTTAAGACAATTAAGGAGGGACATGATCTTGCCAAATTAATCAAGGGAAGAATGATGGAACAATACGATAACATAGAAGAGGTATTAATCCACTTAAACCCTTATTTTCCTGAATAAAAACTTGGATTGTACTTTTTTATATTTCGGTTTATGATAATGGAGTACTTTATGTTTAAGGAGTTGATATTTTTGAGTTATGCAATAGACCCGGACCCTAGCCATAGGCGCGGGGAAGTCAGTGTTATCTTTGAATTGGATTCTTCAGGAATATCAGCTCTTTTAAGGTAGTATGGCTTCCTCGAACAAAGTGAGTGAGGAGGTTTTATTATGTTGGAGATTTATAAAAGCACAGAAACAAAAGTACTTGAAAAGGTAGATACGATTTCAAAAGGCTGCTGGGTGAATATGTATGCCCCAACAGAGGAAGAAGTGAATCGAGTAGCGGATGAAGCAAACATCTACGTTGACTTTATAAAAGACGCACTTGATGATGAAGAACGCCCAAGGATTGAACGGGAAGATGGGCAAGTATACATCATCGTGGACTACCCATATATTACTCATGATGATGCAGGTTTCCCAATCTATGAGACCATTCCTATTGGGATTGTGCTAACAGATGAATGTATCATAACGGTATCCTTAAAGGATACTCCTATTTTAGAAGTTTTTAAGAATAATAAAATAAAAGAGTTTTTCACTTTTAAAAAGAATCGATTTGCTTTGCAAATTTTGGCTATTATTACATCTTATTACTTAAGATATCTGAAACAAATTAATAAAAAAACAAATGAAATCGAACGTGGACTTCATCAATCAATGAAAAACAAAGAATTGTATGCGTTACTTGCTTTAGAAAAGAGTCTTGTCTATTTCATGACCTCCCTTAAATCAAATAAAGTAGTTTTGGATAAAATTCTTCGGTTCAGTTATATCAAAATGTACGAGGAAGATAAGGATTTATTAGAAGATGTGATGATTGAAAAAATCCAGGCGATTGAAATGGCGGAGACGTACAGCTCGATTCTCAGCGGGATGATGGACGCATTTGCTTCGATTATTTCCAATAATGTAAATATCGTCATGAAATTTTTAACATCATTCACGATTATCTTATCCTTCCCAACGATTGTGTTTAGCTTTTATGGGATGAATGTAGATTTACCGCTGCAAAATAGTCACCATGCATTTTGGATTTCTATTATTGTTGCTACTATTTTATCCACGTTAACAGCACTAATTTTTTGGAAAAAGAAATATTTCTAGCTAAAAAATCCGTCATTTCATAGAGATGATGGATTTTTTATGCCCTTTTTTTAATAAAATGGACAGACATATAAGCAAGTTTTTATTACAGCTATACACTATACCAAAAGGATGAAAGGGGGGATGACGATGGGAGTTGTTTGTTTATGTGGCGTACGTGTAGGACTTGATGGAGTTGCAGCCGTACGTGAAAATCAAGAGGTAACATTTGTAGGTGAATCAGGAACTCGTAGAGGAACCTTAACATATACTGCTGATGTTTGCTCTCAGGATCTTGAATCATCATTTGTTACAATAACTTTTGATCAGACAAGTAGTGAAACGCCAGATAGAAGTTTCACTGAAACTTCAACATCGATTACTTCTGTTACCTGTAACCAAGAAGGGGTAAACTGTGTAATTACTGTAATGGGGACAATGAATGTTAATGGGGTTACTCGTACATTCACTGCTGTGTTCCGGGATAATAATAACCCAAATGCGATGGACGATGTTCAAAGTTTTGTTATTACAGGGTTCTTCAGTCAACAGGGTGCATCACCAGTGCCGGGAGGTTCAATTGTGAACCAAGGCTGTCAAGAAACTGTTTGATCATGAAATGTGAAAAAATAGGAGGCTCTGAAGGTAATCTTCAGGGTCATTTTTGATTTTTGAAAAAATTTCCCAACTTTTCTAGGTAAATTTTCATTTTTATATTCAGAAAATTGAGAATAAAATGGAAAAACAGGTACAAGCCTGAAGTTTAGAAGTAGGGGAGAATGTGGATGAAAAAGAGAAAAGTTGTAGGAGCGTCAATACTTAGCTTTGTCATGGGGGTATCCATGTTTGCAACAGGTGCCTTCGGTCAACAGCCAAACAGTCAGGGGGAGGCCATCCGAGTTATCATTCAAGGGCCGACCGTTGATAAGGAACAAGCAAAGAAGAACGTCGGGATTCGATGGGATTTTGGGTCAGATGGGTTTACTACAACGGTCAACGGCAAGCAATACCAAGCATTATTGAAAAACAAAAATTTAACGATTGAAAGAGTAGAGGAAGTACAGTTAGCACCAAACTCTGAAGCTGCGGCAAAGCCAGGCGGTTCAACAAAATCAGGCCCAAGCGATCAAACACCATGGGGAATTCAAGCCATATACAATGATTCTGCCATTCAAACCACTTCAGGAGGGAATGGAATAAAAGTTGCTGTACTTGATACGGGGGCAAATACAAATCATACTGATTTAACCAATCGGGTAGAGCAATGTAAGGATTTTACACAAAATAAGTCGCCGCTCATTAATGGAAGTTGTTCTGATGGCAATGGTCATGGTACACATGTTGCAGGTACTGTACTTGCTGACGGCGGCAGCAATGGACAAGGTATTTATGGGGTGGCACCAGAGGCTGGCCTTTGGGCATATAAAGTGCTAAACAACCGTGGATCTGGTTATTCAGATGATATTGCATCTGCAATTCGTACAGCAGCAGACGAGGCAGTGAGAACAGGATCAAAAGTAATTATTTCAATGTCGTTAGGGTCAAGCGCTAAAGATTCCCTGATTTCAAGTGCAGTTGATTATGCCTATGGTAAAGGGGTATTAGTGATAGCTGCAGCTGGAAATGATGGGCCTTCAAGCAATACAATCGGCTATCCTGGTGCATTAGTCAATGCTGTAGCCGTAGCTGCGCTAGAAGATGTTCAGCAAAACGGTACTTATCGTGTAGCTGACTTCTCTTCACGAGGCAATCCAGCAACGGATGGGGACTTTGTGATTCAAGAACGTGATGTAGAGGTTTCTGCACCTGGTAGAGCAATCGAGTCTACTTGGCATGATGGTTCTTATAACACAATTAGCGGGACTTCTATGGCTACACCGCATGTTTCTGGACTAGCTGCAAAGATTTGGGCAGCTAACATGAATATGACAAATATTCAGCTGCGGGCAGAGCTTCAAAATAGGGCTAAGCTATATGATATTAACGGTGGAACAGGTGCAGCCATTGGTGATGATTATGCTTCAGGCTTTGGTTTCCCAAGAGTAAAATAATAGACAAAGAGCCATCTGGTTTTAGCAGATGGCTTTTAGATTTTCAATTTTAATATTTTTGAAATAGTCTGAACAAATAGGTGGAAGAGGTGATAATATTGGTATAAAATAGGAGAAAGGAAGAGCTTCTAGGGGTGTGAGATGATGGAATTTGGACCATTAATAAAATTCTACAGGACACAAAAAGGGATCACACAAAAAGAACTTGCTGCTGGAATTTGCTCGATCCCTCATTTAAGTAAAATTGAAAATAACTCAAAGGATGCTAACGAAGAAACTATTTCCTTATTACTTGAAAGGTTGGAAGTCAGCTTTGAAGAAATGGAGGAAAAGGAAGAGTTAATTAAAATCTTATTAAAGGACTTTGCCGAGAAGATTAACTTTTATTTACGAGAAGAAATTGAGGGAATCTATCAAAAACTCCAGATAATGGAGCATGTAATCCCTTTTTCTGCACATATGTATACATACGAATTATATAAGTATCGTTATCTATTATTCAAGGGGTTACTTACAGAGGCAGAAGCACAACGAGATATATTACAGAAACAAAGAAAAAATTTTTCCCAACATGAGAGTTATTTATTTCGATATTATAATGCTGTATTCTTAATATTAAAAGGTCAGTATAAAAAAGCAGATGCGATCTTCGATGAATTATTTGTGGAAAACAACAATGAATCTGTAAATGGCGAATTTCTTTACCACTGGACATTGGTAAAAAGTTCACTGGATCAGCCTGGTCATGCTATCCACTTTGGTAGGCAGGCACTTCAAATCTTTATGAATCAACATAATTTCTATCGGATTCTCCATACGTTGATGGTCTTAGGTATTAACTATTCCCGTTCTTGTATTTACGAGGAAGCACAGGTCTGTTTTAACCATTTGATACGGAATGCTGAACTGCTTAAGGAAGAAGGAATGCTTCCACAAATCTATCATAATATGGGCTACTTACAGGATAGAATGAACAACGTGAAGGATGCGTTAATGTATTATGAAAAAAGTCTATCTTTACAGCCTATAAAAAACCAGGATTACTGTATAACTTTATATGCAGTTGGCGTAATTTATTATAATTTAAATATAACAGAAAAGGCAAAGGAATGTTTTTTTCTTGTCAAATCTCTTGCCAATGAGATTATGGGTGTGAAAAAACAAATACTTCTGTCTAATTTTTATCTCATTTATATGGAATCACCTGATAGAGCAATGAAATTCTTAGAAGTTAAGGTAATTCCTTATTTAGAAAGTGCCAGAGAACATATGGACGATTTAAGCCGATATTATAAACTGCTATCAGAGCATTACAATCAAAATGGAAAGCACATGGAAGCATTAAATTATCTATCAAAAATTTTTTGAGGAGGAAGAAAATGAAAAAGTCTATTATATTATTTTTGTCACTCTCTTTACTGATTCTTTTATCACCTGCTACAAAGAATGCAGGTAGTTCAGCCTCTTCATATGAACTTGCTGCGAAGAGTATTAATGATAAATATGTTGACCCTATTCATCCTCCTGTTGGATAATAAAAAAATCCTTTTAGACACTTCTATTTGTCTGAAAGGATTTTTTTTAAATTAATATTTAAAATTAGGGAAAAGTAATACATATGTATTTAACAAGGAGGCAATTTTTATGAAATCATTTGTTGTTGGTTTTCATCAAGAGGATAATGTCGATTCTATGCAGATTCAAAAGTTAAGTCAAGAGGATTTTGAAAAGGCGACAGAAGGGGGAACAAGGCATTTATTTGATTTAGACACGAACATTGGCTTCTTTGTCTTTTTTGACGCGGAGGATGGTGATGGAGATGTTTCCTATATGGTGCTGCAATACGAGGACCCAACGGGGGAAGACGGAAGTGAAGACCCTGTTGGCTGCTATTCCTTCCAATTGAAGGATTTCTATGAGTTCACTGCCTTATATCTAAATGATCTTGAATTTAATGAGGAGGTAAGTGAAGAGGAAGAAGACTATGGACCGATTCACCATCTTGCCCATCTTCTTTACCATATCGTGGAAGAGGGAAAACATCTAGAGGTTTAACGACAAAAATCCCCAAAATGGGGATTTTTTCATTCAATTAAGCTTTTAAAACATCATGGTCAACATAACGTTCGCCATTCAATTCGCTTACCACATTAAAAGCAACCTTCGCACCGTCACCAGCTGTGATGATGGTATGTACACTTACGCCAGCAACTGTTCCTGCAGCCCAAACGCCATCTACATTTGTTTTTCCTTGTGCATTTACATCAATAATCGTTTTTACTCTAGGCTCTGTACCTGGCTTGGTAGTTAGACCAGATTTTTCAGCAACATCTACAAGGAATCCAGTAGCAACAATAACATGCTTTGCTTCATGTTCACCGTTATCTGTTTCTACCTTTAAGCCGCCTTCAACTTTACTAATGTTCGTAACTGCAGCTTGAATAATTTCGCCGCCAAATTTAGTGACTTGCTTCTTTCCGATTTCTATAAGGTCGGGACCAGAGATTTCTAACACGCCATAATGGTTTTCCACCCATGCACGCTTGGTAGCGCTCTTATCATTATCAATAACCAATGTTTTTTTACCAGCTTTAGCAGTAATTAAAGCAGCACTTGCTCCTGCTGGTCCAGCACCAATCACTATAACATCAAACATGTAAAAACCTCCATTCGAATAATTAATACAATAAAAGTGTACCTTAATAAAAAAGAAAAGTAAAAATCACTGCTCAAGGAAAAGCGGAGGCGCCCTAAAGTGCTTATGATAAAAAAGAACCATCGTTTGATGGTTCTTGAAGGTTATTGCTCTTTTACTTGTAAGGCTTGCTGGCTTTTTAATTTTGTTGATGTTGGCTTTCTGACTTGAAGGAAGTAGTACAGAATGGCTCCGATTAAGACGTAGAAGGAACACATTAGATATAAAGAACTAAAGTCCATTTTTGCTGCGATTAAACCAACCAAGAAGGAGCCTAGTGCAATACCAATATCATAGATTGATAGAAAAGTAGCTGTAGCTAACCCGCGTTTTCTTGGTGCAGCATTTTGAATAGCAATTGTTTGGAAGGTAGGAAAAAGTGTTCCCCAGCCCAAGCCAATCATACCAGCTGAAACAAGAAAGGTAGTGGCACTACCGCTTTGACTTAATACAAACATTCCAAATGCAAATAGAACAATGGACGGAAAAACAATCACGTTAGGGCCGTATTGATCCAGCCATTTTCCTGTGAACGGTCTAGACATTAATAAGATGATCGCATAAACAACAAAGAAAAGACTCGATACTTCGGTTAGATTTATTTCATTTGCATAGACAGATACGAAGGAAAGCAGGGCAGAATACACAATGGCTAAGAAACCGCCGACTATAGCAATTGATACCGCGGATGGTTCAATAAGACTTTTCAATGAGAAGGCAGGAAGTACGACCTTTTGATCTGGTACCTCTGGCTTCGCCAACTTCACGGTTAGACCGGTAATTAGTGCACCAATGGCTACGATAACAGACAGGATGAACATGGTTTCCGAACCCCATTGTTGGATCGATGTCAATCCCACGAATGGCCCCAATACCATTGCCATGTTTGTCGACATAACAAAGTATCCCATTCCTTCCCCTCTGCGTGAACTCGGAATAAGGTCCGCTACAATGGCTCCCACTGCGGTTGTTGCCATACCAAAGCCAATCCCGTGTAATAATCGAATTACTAGGAAACCTGTAACAGTTGTAGGGAAAAAATATAGAAGAGAAGAGACAGCAAATATCAAAAGTGCCGTTACTAAAACTTTTCGATTGCTTGTTCGCTCAAGCCATTGTCCAGCTAGCGGGCGGGATACAATAGCAGAAAGCAAGAATATAGTTGTCATTAATCCTGCTTGTGAGGCATTACTATCAAATTCCTGCAATGCAAAAATCGGCAGAGTTACGAGTAATATATAAAAGGTTAAAAATAAGAAAAAGTTACTCAAGGAAATATTAATAAAATCTTTTGTCCATAATTTAGGTTTGTTCATATGATCACTCCTTATTTTCCAAATGCAGTTTTACAATAGCTCTTTTAACCATAGACCTTGAAGTCTTGCTAATTCTTGTTGTGAGCTTTGCGGGAAATTTGTTAATAATGCCTGGTTGCACTCCGATACAGCATTCTCCCACTTTGGAAATTCTTTAATTGCATCCTCGGTTAATTGAATATACTTTTCTCGTTTGTCCTCACCAGGAATCTGTCTGACATATCCTTGTTTAACCAGCCGCTGAATCGTACGTGTCATAGGAGGGGCTTCAACAAATAGATATTCACACAGCTCTTTTTGAGTGATTGAGCCTTTTGTATGTAGTACGTAAATGACTGACCATTGGGAACTATATAATCCTAAGGGTTTTAGCGCTTCATTTAGTTGTTTGGTCAGTTGTCTAGAAAGTTGATGAAGAGTATGAAATAATGCGTGGTGCGTCAAATAACTTCACTCCAATAATAATATATGCATATTAGTTACCTGGGTAAGTAATATGATTACCTAGGTAACTATATAAGGTCCTGATTGAAATGTCAAGGAAAGTTCACTTGTAATGGAGTTGGAGTTGGGGGATTAACTCAATTTAACAAATGGCTGTTTTGGCATTGATTGTTGGTTTATAAAAAATTTTATTAGCATTACTAAAGAGGTGCTGATTCGGGCACAACTTTTTTTGAAAACTGTTTGAATGCTACCATAGAGATTTGTCGCTAATCAAGGGGGCTTGAGGACAAATCCGTGGGGAGTCAGAAAGATTTGTCTTTAATCAAGGGTCTTGAGGACAAATCACGTGAGCAGTCAGAAAGATTTGTCCTTAATCGAGTGTATTGAGGACAAATCGCTTAAGCAGTCAGGAGGATTTGTCCTTAATTAAGTGTCTTGAGGACAAATCGCGTGAGCAGTCAGAAAGATTTGTCCTTAATCGAGTGTATTGAGGATAAATCGCTTAAGCAGTCAGAAGGATTTGTTCTTAATTAAGTGTATTGAGGACAAATCGCGTGAGTAGTCAGAAAGATTTGTCCTTAATCAAGGGTCTTGAGGACTAATCGCAAGAGCAGTGCAGTAGGATTTGTCCTTAATCAAGGTTCTTGAGGACAAATCACGTGAGCAGTCAGAAAGATTTGTCCTTAATTAAGGGTCTCGAGGATAAATCGCGCCCACGCCACTTCATTCAGAAACAGTTACCTATGTACTCACCAAACCATCAAAAAAATCCGCGGAACTTAATCCGCGGATTTTTTTATCGTAATACATTAAAGTATCTTGCCTCAGGATGAGCAAATACCATAGCAGAAACAGAAGCTTCTGGTTCCATCATGCAGCCATCTGTTAATTCAATTCCAATTTCCTCTGGATGAATTAACGAAAATAACTTCTTCTGATCTTCTAAATCTGGACATGCTGGATAACCAAATGAGAAGCGCTGTCCTTGATATTTTGCGGTAAAGCGATCTTGCATGGTAAACGTCAGCGGGTCAGGGAATCCCCAACGGTCACGCATTTGACGATGGATTAATTCAGCGAAGCCTTCTGCTGTTTCAAGTGCTAAGGATTGCAGAGCGTGACTCTCAAGAAAACGGCCTTCTGCCTTTAACTGGTCCGCTTTAGCACGGATTCCTCTTCCAGCTGTAACGGTAAAGAATCCTACATAATCCTTCTCGCCACTGTCCACAGACTTTAAAAAGTCTGCTAAACATAAATGTGGTGCAGATTCCTGGCGAGGGAAATCAAATGTTTCAATAACGGTATTCGTATCTTCTGGATCATAAATATAAATTTTATTTCCATCAGATTGAGCAGGGAAGAATTGATAGACAGCAGCTGGGAGTATCCAATTTCCTTGTTTTGCATCTGCTAGTAACCCATCAACTACTCCTTTTACTTTTAACGCTTTTTCATCCTTTTGGGCAATGAGATTTGCAATTTTCCCTTTTACACCTAAGTGGTGACCGATTAACATTTGCATATTGATATACGGCTCAATATGGGCAAGGGAATACGTTTTAAGAACATGTTTCTTTGTATCCATTGGTGTGAAAACAGGTACTTCTGTAGAAACACTAGGTCTCGGCTTAACAGCAGTTGAGACGGCCGAACGGCCAATAAACTCACGCGGCTGATCCAGCGCGGCTAGCTTTTCTTGTTTTTCAGCCATAAGCTTTTCTTGCTCTCCTGGTGATTGAAGCTGATTGGCAAGTGATAAACCATTCATGGCATCCTTTGCATATAGAACGAGCCCTTCATATTCCTTTGCAATTTTGGTATCGGTGAACTTTCTAGAAAGTGCAGCGCCACCTACCATGATAGGTGTTGAAATTCCCGCTTCTTTCATATCCTGTGCGGTTAAAACCATTTGCTGTGCTGATTTCACCAATAAACCTGATAAGCCAACGATGTCCGGTTTTTCCTTTTGAATGGCTTGCACGAGTTCTGTTGGTGATACCTTAATCCCTAAATCAAGGACATCATAACCATTATTGCTAAGAATAATATCTACAAGGTTTTTTCCAATATCATGGACATCACCTTTTACAGTTGCTAGGATGACCTTTCCTTTGGAAGCAGAGACATCACCTTTTTCCATAAATTCTTCCAAGTAAGAGACAGAAGCCTTCATGACTTCAGCACTTTGAAGTACTTCCGCAACGATGAGCTGATTGTCGTTGAACAAACGTCCTACCTCTTTCATACCTTCCATTAGCGGTCCATTAATAATATCAAGCGGTGCAGGATAATTTTCAAGTGCTATCGCCAAGTCAGGTAATAACCCTTCTTTTGTACCTTCTATAACGTAGTATGAGAGTCTTTCTTCCAAACTCATGTCTGGTAATGTACTCTTTGTCTCTTTCTTTTTACCGCGATAAAATTCGGTAAAAGTAGCTAATGTTTCATCAGTTGTATTAAATAGAAGTTCTTCTGCTAATGAAACTTCTTCCTTGGATATCGAAGCAAATCGTTCTAGTTTTTCAGTGTTAACAATCGCATAATCAAGTCCTGCTAGTGTACAGTGATATAAGAAGACGGAATTTAGGACTTCTCTGCCCACAGGCGGAAGACCAAAGGATACATTGCTAATTCCTAAAATGGTTTGGGTTTTAGGCATGTGTTCTTTAATTAGTTTAATTCCTTCTACTGTTGCTTTGGCAGAGCCAATATACTGCTCATCTCCGGTACCGACAGGGAAAACGAGAGGGTCAAAAATAAGATCCTGTGGCTTTAGACCATATTTGTTCACAAGAAGGTCATGAGAACGCTTGGCAATCTCTAGTTTCTTTTCTGCTGTTACCCCCATACCTTTTTCATCAATCGTACCAACAACGACAGCAGCACCGTATTTATGAATAAGTGGAACGACTGCCTCAAATCTTTCTTCGCCGTCTTCAAGATTAATCGAATTTATAATGACTTTACCTTGAGAGTACTTGAGTGCTTGTTCAATCACTTTTTCATCTGTTGAATCAATCACCAGTGGTACTTTTATTTTCTTAACCACTTCCGGGATAAAATTCTTCATATCGCTCAACTCATCACGATCAGGGTCTGCTAAACAAATATCAATGACATGTGCACCGCCCTTAACCTGGGCACGGGCAATCTCTGCGGCTTCTTCAATTTTCCCTTCATTAATAAGGCGCTTGAATTTACGAGATCCAATAACGTTGGTACGCTCCCCAACCATAATTGGCCTTAGTGTTGGATCATCATAAACAAATGGTTCAATACCTGAAACCATATGGTGATCAGCAGGCTGTGCGCTTCGAGGTGAGAACTTTTTCATTTCTTCTGAAATTGCCCGAATATGATCCGGTGTTGTACCACAGCAGCCGCCTACAATGTTTAACCAGCCATGGGCAGCAAAATCAGCCAGCTTTTTTGCTAATGTTTCAGGAGTTTCATGATAATGTCCTTCTTCATCAGGCAGACCAGCATTTGGATAACAGATAATCGCTTTTGGCGAAAGATTGGAAAGGGAACGAATATGCTCTTGCATAAATTCCGGACCCGTAGCACAATTTAGTCCAACTGCAACTGGATTCATATGCTCTAGAGAAATATAAAAGGATTCAATCGACTGTCCTGCCAGGGTAGTACCCATTGGTTCAATCGTGCCAGAAATAATCAGCGGAAGCTTTTTACCAGTTTTACTAAAGGCATTTTGTATACCAATAAAACCAGCCTTAACATTCAACATATCCTGGCTTGTTTCAAGTAGAAGAAGATCGACACCACCGTCAATCAGTCCGATTGCTTGTTCCTCATAAGAATCAGCAAGTGCATCAAAAGTGGTTCCACCCGTAACACTTAATGTCTTAGTAGTCGGTCCCATTGAACCTGCAACATATCGCGGCCAATCAGCTGTAGAAATCTTCTCAGCTTCCTTTTTCGCAATTTGCGCAGCAATTTTATTTAATTCATAAGCTTTAAAACCGAGATTATACTCGTCAAGAACAATACTTGTTGCCCCAAAGGTATTCGTTTCAATAATATCGGCTCCAGCTTCCAAATATTCACGATGAATTTTTGCGATAACAGAAGGCGCTGTGATGTTGAGATTCTCGTTACAGCCTTCAAATTGTTCACCGCCGAAGTCCTCTGCCGTTAAATCTTCCTGCTGAAGCATGGTACCCATGGCACCATCCATCACAAGGATTCGTTTTTTTAGTTGTTCACTTAATGTAGCTTTAGACATAGATGTTCCCCCTAACTTGAGTTGCACGCTGTCTTGCATATGTCGCTAATTCAGTTGTTAGTTCGTATCGTAAGAATGGTGTGATTAAATAAATTCCATTGAATAGGTCGAGTGCTGCGTCAATTAATGACTTCGTAATTGCTATTCCCTCACGTGCAGCTTGTAATGGCTGGTCATTCAAGGCGGCCATTCTGTCTCGTATCGATTGAGCAATTTTAATTCCAGGTACCTCATTATGAAGGAATTCCGCATTTCTGCTGCCCGTTAAAGGCATTAAACCAATGTAAATAGGTGCTTTCAGGTGTTTTGTATGTTCATAGGCTTCGATTAATTTTTCCTCAGAGAAAACAGGCTGTGAAATGAAATAATCGGCACCGTATTCAATTTTTTTCTCTAGACGTTTCACTGCTTTTTCAACTGAACGGACATTTGGATTAAAGGCACCCGCAATGCTAAAGGCTGTTTTTTGTCCTAAGTCTTTTCCAGAAAACGATAAGCCTTCGTTTAATTGTTTAATCATTTGTATCAGTTCGAAAGATGATACATCGTAAACAGAGGATGCACCAGGGAAGTCCCCCACTCGGGCAGGGTCACCGGTGATGGCAAGTACGTCATGCATTCCAAGGGTATGAAGCCCTAATAAGTGAGATTGCAAACCAATAATATTGCGGTCTCTGCAGGCAATATGGATGAGCGGCCGCATTCCTAATTCTTGTTTTACCAGATAACCTAAAGTTTCATTGGAAATCCTCACCTGAGCTAACGAGTTATCTGCCATCGTAATCGCATCGATTCCTGCTTCTTTCAACGCCTTTGCGCCTTCAAAAAATTTGCTAGTATCCAGCTTTCTTGGAGTATCTAATTCTACGATAACGGAAGGACGTTCCTTCACGATTTCCTCAAGAGGCTGGAGATCTCTTTTTGCTGAACTTTGTTCTACGATAATCCTCTTCGTTTTTACTTTCACTACTTTTTCAGTGGCAGGCGCACTATTTTTTAACTCTGACGCAAATGCCTGGATATGCGCAGGAGTTGTTCCGCAGCAGCCGCCAATTAATCGTACTCCTTGTTGACGGAAGCTTTGTGCAGATTTCTTAAAATAATCTGAGTCCCCTTCATAAAGGAATTTACCATCTGTATAAGTTGGCAGACTCGCATTCGGATAGGCAGAAAGGAAAGCATTTTCTGGCAGCTCAATCTGCTCAAGTGTTTTCAGCATATGATGAGGTCCAAGCCGGCAATTCAATCCGATAACATCGGCACCGAGGTTTTCCAGACGAGTAAACGCCTCATTAATCGGTGTTTTGTCTTGCAGTACGTCGGGCTCTTGAAGTGAGACTTGGGCAATGATTGGGAGCTTTGTTTCCTTTCGAGCAATCGTAAGGACGGTTTCAAGTTCCTCAAGATCATAAAAGGTTTCCAAGAGGATCCCATCCACACCCTCTAGTAATAGGCAATATAATTGTTCACGAAAACTGCGTTTTAACTCTTCAATGGATAAGGCACTAGGCTTAATACCGCGGTTTCCGCCAACTGTACCTAGTACAAATGCATTTTCTCCTACAGCCAATTTTGCATTCTTGACAGCTGCACTATTGATGGCTTTGACCGAGTCTTCAAGGCCATAACGTTGTAGTTTTAGATAATTCGCTGCATACGTGTTTGTTTGGATCACGTCGGCACCGGCATCTAAATAGGCTTTATGGATTTCCTGAATTTTTTCCGGATAAGAGAGGTTTAACTCTTCGAAACAGCTGTCCTTTCCAAATGAATAAAGAAGGGTGCCCATGGCACCGTCACCTATTAAAATTTGATTTTTTAATTTATCTAATAAGGTCATTATTAATCTCCTTGTTGCAAGGCCAATAGTTTTTGGTTTACCTGTTCTAACGCTTGTGAGAAATCCTTTATAAGATCTTCCGGATTTTCCAAGCCAACGGATAACCGAATCAGGCTATTTTTAATTCCTCGTTTTTCTCTTTCCTCTTGCGACATTGCAGCATGTGACATTTTCGCAGGGTAGGAAAGAATGGATTCAACTGCTCCAAGGCTTACTGCAAATACAGGTATTTTTACGTTGGAAAGAAAGACTTGAAGTGCTTGTTCATCCATAAATTCAAAGGATAAAACCGCCCCTGGACCGCCCGCTTGACTCTTTTGCAGGGTGTACTGAGGATGATTTTCCAGACCAGGATAATAAACTTTTTCAATTAAAGGGTGAGTCTCTAAAAATTCTGCTAGTTTGATAGCTGATTTTTGTGATTGCTCAAGTCTGACATGGAGCGTTTTGATTCCTCTAAGAACCAGCCATGCATCCTGAACTCCTAGTATAGCACCAAAGGAATTTTGTAAAGAATACAGTTTCTTACCCAATTCCTCATCTTTTACTACCGCAAGACCTGCAACCACATCACTATGACCGGATAAAAACTTCGTTGCACTGTGAAGAACTACATCTGCCCCAAGCTCTAAAGGTCTTTGGTACTCAGGGGTTAAGAACGTGTTATCTACATAGGTAATTGCATTTATCTCTTTTGCTATAGCTGTAATGGCTGCAATATCTGTAACCTTTAATAAGGGATTTGATGGTGTTTCAACATAAAATGCTTTGGTGTTAGGCTTGATTGCATTTTTTACTTGATTAAGATCTGTCATATCGACAAATGTATGTTCAATCCCGAATCGAGTTAGTACCTGGGTGACCATTCGATAGGTACCGCCATACACATCATCGGTAATGACAATATGATCTCCAGCAGACAGAAGGAGGAAGGCTGTCGAAATAGCCGCCATTCCTGATGAGAAAGCAAAGCCTCTTGTTCCGCCCTCTAATTCCGCGATTACAACCTCTAGCGCTTCTCGTGTTGGATTTCCACTTCTAGCGTAGTCGTATTTTCCGTAATTATCTAAATCAAATTGATGGAATGTAGACGCATGTTGGATTGGCACACTGACTGCCCCAGTGGCTGGGTCAACTTTATGCTGATTATGAAGGAGCTTTGTTTCAAAACTATAATTTTCAGAACTCATTATCCAATCACTCCTTCTTTTAATTTTGCTAATGCCTGTTCAAGATCTTGAATGATGTCTGTTGGATCTTCAAGACCCACTGAAAATCTTAATAGTCGATTACAGACACCTGATTGAATTCGAACTTCTAATGGAATATCCGCATGAGTTTGTGTTGCTGGATACGTAATAAAGCTTTCTGTGCCGCCAAGGCTTTCTGCAAATGTAATGAGAGAAAGACTTTGAAGGAATGGATTCACCCAAGCTTCATCTTGTAAGCGGAAGGAAACCATTCCTCCTTTCCCTGGATACAGCACATCTGTAATACCATCATGGGTTGAGAGGTATTCAACAATGGCCTTCGCATTGCTTTCATGTCGTTGCATTCTTAGTGATAAAGTTTTCATTCCGCGCATTACCAGCCAGGAATCAAAAGGACTAAGGACTCCGCCCGCTCCATTATGATGAAAAGCCAATGCCTCACAAATTTCTTTTCCTTTCGCAACAATCAGACCTGCAAGGACATCATTATGGCCGCCTAAGTATTTAGTCGCACTATGAATGACAATATCAGCACCAAGCAAGATTGGCTGTTGAAGAAGCGGTGTATAGAATGTGTTATCAACAATCAGAATAATTCCGTGCTTTTTTGCTATTTTTGAAACAGCAGCAATGTCAGACTGCTGCATGAGTGGGTTCGTGGGTGTTTCAAGAAAGATCGCTTTTGTTTGCGGGGTAATCTTTCTCTCAATTTCTTCTGGACTACATGTATTAACATATTGCGTCTGGAGTCCCCATTTTTTAAAGCCTTGTTCTAATAAACGATAAGTACCTCCGTATAAATCTTCACTCACAATCCATTCGTCCCCAGACTCGAAAAGTGAGAGAATAGTAAATATCGCTGCCATTCCCGAACTGCATGCAAAGCCTTGGTCTGCACCTTCAAGGTTGGCAATCGCCTTTTCAAGCAGCTGACGAGTAGGATTACCCGTACGTGAGTAATCAAATCCGCTTGATTGCCCAATCCCTTCATGGCGGTAGGCTGTTGAGAAATAAACGGGAGGATTAACCGTTCCTGTTGCAGTTTCACTGCGATTTCCTAATTGCGCAAGCTTTGTATCAATTTTATACATAGTCAACCACTCCTATAAATGAATAATAAAAAAAGCCTTCTTATAAGAAGAAGACTTTTGGATGCATATTTGCATAGGTCATTCTTCTTATCTCACAAGTTACAAATAACTTGATGGACTTAGCACCTTTTCAATGAAAAAAACATTGAAGGTTGCTGAGACTTCATAGGGCCATTCCCTCAGCCTCTCTTGATAAGAAAGTATAGTATAATATTTTGACTTTTTATAAAATTTACTACACTAAAGCAGAAGTGTCAATTAATATTTTCAGTAATAGCTATTTGTATAAAAAAACCTTTAAGATATTATTTCGGTCGATGGTTGCCAGCAAGACATTGGTAAGGTTAGTTTGGTGCTGATTTTTCAGAGTGGAAATAAGCCAATCCTCTTTCCTGTTGATTTGTGCCAATTCCTGAAAATTAATCCTGCCTTCTTTAACAATCGTTTTAGGTAAATCAAAGGGTTCGGTATCCAAGTTATAGGTTGATGGAGTAATGGCCTCATATTTTGGATCCAAAAACACAGAAACTTTTCCATCAGCTTCCCACAATGCTAATGCAACTTTTTTAACATCCTCTACTTTTTTTTCCCTTAATTCTTCTAATAATATATCAATTGAAATTCTCGCTTTATTCAACCCATTGGAAATAATCTCTCCATCTTTAATAAGTGTAATGGGTGGAGGAGTAATTAAGTTTCTAATTCGCGGCCATTTTAACATAGAATACACACTGCCAATGTACAGAACTACCAATACCACTGTTGTCGTAATAGAACCTTTTAGTCCATGATGTGGATCAGACAATGGGTGGGCAATAATGTTTCCGATTAAAAGTGCCATAGCGAAATCAATTAATCTTAATTTTGCAATCGAACGCTGTCCCATCGCTTTTGCAACAATAATTAAAAAGAAATAGGCAACAATTGCACGTAAAATCCACTGTATTGTCGTTAAGGATTCCTGACTATGAATGAAATCCACCGAAGACACATCCTTTATTTAAGTTAAGTTTAATTTCCTAAAAACTTAACACAAACCGGGTATGGCACTGTAATATCTGATTGAAGCAGAGTTAATTTTCCAGTATTTTCATCTCTTGCAAACAGCACTAAATTACTGGATTCTTGATTTGAAGCAACAATATATTTACCGCTCGGGTCAATTTCGAAATCCCTTGGCCAATCTCCTTCAGTGGAAGTGTGTTCTAAGAAACTTAGTTCGCCTGTTTCTTCAACATGAAAGACAGCAATACTATTGTGACCACGATTTCCTGCATAAACGAAGCGTCCGTCCGCCGAAATATGAATAGCACTTCCTTGATTATTTTCATTAAAGTCTTCGGGAAGAGTAGAAATATATTGTACTTCTGTAAAATGACCATTTTCCGGATGATAGCGTAAAACAATTACCTCTGAACTAAATTCAGTCATTAGATACGCAAGTATTCCATTTGGATGAAAAGTTAGGTGACGAGGTCCACTACCAGCCTTCAATGGAAGAAGATGTGCTTTTGTAAGCTTTCCATCTGTTGCCACTTCATATGTGGTAAGAGAATCAGTCCCTAAATCCACTGCAGCTAGATACTTTTCATCAGGGGTTAACCCGGCATAATGCACATGTGGCTTTTCCTGTCTTGGGTCGGGTCCAGACCCTTCATGCTGCATTATAGAAGCAGCTGGCTGTATCGAACCATCTTCAGGATTAAGCAAAAATGATTCAACTGTTCCTTTATGATAATTTGCACTGAATACAAACTGCTGATTACTATCAATACTTACATGACAAGGAGAAGAACCCTCTGATAATTGACGATTAATAGGCATAAGATCTCCGTCTTCACTTATCGAATAAGCAGCAAGACCGCCAGCTGGACCATCTTTAACTACAGAATATAAATGTTTTTTATCATGGGACAAGGATAGATATGTCGGATTTTCAAGGGCTGCTACAGCCTGAATATCTGTAATTCTTCCTTCAGCACTATTTAATGTGAAACGATAGATTCCCTTACTGTCTCCTTTTGTATATGTACCGATATACCCTTGCTGTAAATTAGTTGTTGTCATCTTAAAATCTCCTTCTATTTTTGGTATTCTTTTATTTTAACCTTTGCATGGTACTTCAGTCTAATAACTGGAATTTTTGTGAAACCCGCTATATAGTTAGTACCATAAACATCAATTTAATAAGGAGTCGAATAATGGCAAAAAAGAAAAAGAACTCTAAAAAAGGGACGAAACAATCATCATCTTCATCAAAGTTTGTTTTTTGGATTATCGGGCTGATTGCAATTAGTATAATTGGCTTTATCTTTTTAGCGAATAATCAAAAGTCTGATAATACTGCTAAAGAAGAGATTGATTATGCCAATCAGCCTTTTTTAGGGGAAAAATCGGCGCCGGTTTCCATTGTTGAGTTTGGAGATTATAAATGCCCAAATTGTAAAAACTTTGCCGACAATGTTGTACCGCTGATTGTAAAAGATTTTGTTGATACAGGGAAAGCTAAATTTTATTATTTTCATTATCCTTTTATTAATGTTGACTCGGAACGAACGGCGAAATTTTCAGAAGCGGTTTATCATGAATTAGGAAATGATAAATTTTGGGAGTTCCATGAACTTATTTACGATAAGCAGCCAGAAGATACACGCTATGAAAAAGTGGACCTATTTACTGAGGATTTCCTAACAGAGACACTGCAAGAAATTGCCAGTGAGGCAGAAGTTAAAAAGGTAACTGCCTATTTTGATACGAAGGATCCGGAGGAAGCGTGGAAAAGTGATGAAGCTCTTGGAGGAAAATTAGGAGTTCAAGGAACTCCAACGATTTTCGTAAATGGAAAGCGTTTTGATGGAACAACGATGGAAGATTTAAATAAGTTGGTAGAGGAAGCTGCAAAGGAGCAGAAGGGGAATGAATAAACCATTACTGCTTGCTTGGGTGGCAGCCCTTATTGCCACCATAGGCAGTTTGTATTTCAGTGAAGTTCTTCATTACATTCCTTGTACCTTATGTTGGTATCAGCGAATCTTTATGTATCCATTGGCGATTATACTTGGAATTGCCTTTTACAGAAACGATAATGAAATTGTGAAATACACCTTACCATTGTCAATCATCGGAATGCTCATTTCAGGTTATCATACGGCACTTCAAAAGATTCCTTATTTACAGCAATTTGAAATGTGTAAAAGTGGAGTACCATGCTCGAAAGATTATATTAACTGGCTTGGTTTTATCACCATTCCAATTTTGGCATTTACCGCCTTTACGATTATTACCATCTGTTTATTAATCATTACTCGCAAAAAAGAGACTAATTAAATAGTCTCTTTTTTCGTAACAATTAAGAATTAAATTGATTTTCCAAGAAATGCTGTCAACATCCACACATGTTTTTCTAGGCCGGAATGAATCGCTAGGAGCATGTCACCCGTTGTTTCATCGCCCTTTTCTCCGGCTAAGCTCATACCTTCTTTCAGTTCTCCAATAATAATCGAAAAATCATTAATTATGGTTTGAACCATTTCATCAGCAGTTTCGCTTCCTTGTGCTTCTTTAACAGATGAAATTTCAAGATACTCTTTCATCGTTGCAACTGGATTTCCCCCGATTGCTAGTAATCGTTCTGCCAATTCATCTACATGAAGACCAGCTTCGTTATAGAACTCCTCAAATTTAGCATGCAGGGTAAAAAATTGACTCCCTTTTACATACCAGTGATAGTTATGTAACTTGATATACAATACAGACCAATTGGCAATTTGTTTGTTAAGTACGTTGACTAACTGATTTTCCATATTAAAACCCTCCAATATTTTGTCCTCTATTATATTATTACCAAACATTTAGATGGAATCCGCACTCTTTTTGAAGGATATTTTGTCAATTCCGTGAAGTCTCTTAATTGTTACAATGGGATTTTATGAAATATGCCTGAAATGAAATGTAATAAATTCACCTGAATTACCCATAAGTGGAATTCTATGGGATTTTAAATTTAATGGTTTATTATTCCAATTAATAGATAGATGCTTTCATAGCAGGAGCTGATTGGCCGGTTTTAGCAATGGTTTTTTTTGGTTAATGAATAAGAATGTTACAACTGATAGCCTTAGTAGTAGAGAAACAACAACGAGGAGGAATAAAACATGAAAAAACTAAAGAAACTTGTAATTGCAACCGGGTTAATCTTATCAATGTCAGCATTTACGGGTGTAACAAAGTCGGAAGCAGCTGGCAGTCATAAAGTACAATCCGGTGAAACATATTGGAAAATTGCTACAAAGTACGGTGTTCCTGTTAATAGTTTAATGAAGGCAAACAATGCGAAAAGTTCACTATTATATGCTGGATCTAATCTAGTAATCCCAAATGCTACTATTTCTGCTGCAGATAAAGAGCTTATGGCACGTCTTGTCCGTGCAGAGGCAGTTGGTGAACCTTATGCAGGGAAGGTAGCAGTTGCAACAGTCATTTTGAACAGGGTTGCAAGTCCGGATTTTCCTAACTCTGTAAGAGAAGTAATTTATCAGATTTCTAACGGACATTACGCATTCACGCCTGTACAAAATGGTCAAATTAATCAACCTGCAGATGCAGCGTCAAAACAGGCTGTTAACGAAGCACTTGCTTTTCAAGGACAAGGAAATGGTTCTTTATTCTTCTACAACCCTAGTACTGCTGTAAGCCAGTGGATCTTTTCTCGTGAAACAACAGTAACTATTGGAAATCATCGTTTTGCAAAGTAAACAGAAGCAAAGCTAGTCATTATTATGGCTGGCTTTTTTGTATTTTATTTTATTGTGCACTGTGTTACGATAACGAAATAAAGCGGACTGGGAAATGAGGGTTGTTTAAATGATTAAAACAATATTATTTGATGTAGATGGGGTCTTGTTAAGTGAAGAGCATTATTTCGATGCATCTGCATTAACCGTTTGGGAACTATTAATCAGCGATAATTATTTGGGATTGGCACCTGAGAAATTCAAGACGGATTATAATGCCGCAGAGATTAAGTCAATTCGAGAAAATGTATTCGGAAAAAATGATGAGGTCCTTAAGCTGATGAAGTCAAGGGGACTGAATGCCAATTGGGATATGATTTATTTATCCTTCGGGCACCAATTAATCCATCTTTTATCTCAGATCAAGGAAATCGAGAATAGCAGAATCAACAGTTGGCTGCAGGAACCCATTACGAGAGAAGTGCTGCTTGAAATGGGCAGAGTACTACATAATTATTCAGTCAACATGGATTTCAATCTGTTTGTAACTGAATTTGAACGTTCAAAGGAAACAAAACAAGAATTGTTCATCTATCTAAACGAACTCGCAGAAGAAAAGCTTGGGGCTAAAACCTCTATTTTTAGTGGGATTGGAGCACTATGGTCTGTATGTGAACATTCTAGTCAGGAATGGTACGTGGGCGATGAAAATGTTCAGAAATCTACAGGCAGACCATCTGTGCAGCTAGGAAAGAAAGGCTTTTTAGCAAATGAGACCACATTAGCAGCTAAAGAAGAAATTGCAGCTCTTTTTTCTTTTTTGAAAGAATCTGGGGTGAGGATTGGTATAGGGACGGGGAGACCTGAGCTTGAAACCATTCAGCCATTTCATCATTTGGACTGGTTAAAACACTTTGATAGCAATCATATTGTAACTGCTGACGATGTCCTTAGAGCTGAAAATGAGTTAAACGAAAGGGTGTCATTATCAAAGCCAAACCCTTTTACATACATTATGGGCCTTAAAGGCAGGGAAACTTCAGTTGAGACCTGTTTAAATACACCATTGCCGATTGAAAATGGGGAAGAGGTAC
This sequence comes from Neobacillus sp. plas4, assembly GCF_057221695.1. Lineage (NCBI taxonomy): Bacteria > Bacillati > Bacillota > Bacilli > Caryophanales > Bacillaceae > Neobacillus > Neobacillus sp. plas4. The sequence continues at coordinate 4,855,991 of NZ_CM170152.1, read as the reverse complement.
TTGTTGTTGGTGACTCTTTGGCCGACTTGTTAGCTGCGAGAAAAATGAGATGCCAATTTGCTGCAGTGTTAACAGGATTATCTGGAAAAGATGCGAGAAGTGACTTTGAAAAGCACGGAGCAGATTATATTCTCGATAATGTACTTGATGTCAGAGGGATTATTGAGAATAAGTAGAGGGATTGCGGCTGCAATCCCTCTTTTTCTGGGTGTCTATATGTGTTTCTTGAAATATTGCCCATTTACTCACTAACCCTATCATAAATCATGGAATCTGATTCCCTCTAAAGAGATATTTCTGCCTTAGAGGTCATCAGATAGTGAATCTGATTCCCCCTAAAGAGATATTTCTGCCTTAAAGGTCATCAGGTAGTGAATCTGATGACCTCTGAAGCAATTTTTCAGCACTATTGGTCATCAGAAAAAAGACCAAATCATATCAGATTTGGTCATTCACATATTCTTTAGTTATTTCGTTTTCTCAAGCTCTAGTCTTCCTGGATAAAAGTGATCAACAATGGATAATTCTAATGATCGGGCTTCGTTTAATCCATCAATTTGTGTCAGGGCGTAAATAACCTCTGAAGTAATTTGCTTATCTAGTGTTAACATCATGATGGCTTCTCCGCCAACTGTTGTTCTGCCCACTTGCATGGTTCCGATATTGATCTGATAATCCCCGAGAAGGGATCCAACCTTACCAATCATACCAGGAACGTCCTGATGTTTGACAAGTAATAGATGGCTCTCTGGTCTTACATCAATCCGATACTCGTTGATCTTTACAATTCTTGCACCATAGCCATTTAATACTGTTGCACCAATTTTTGCGGTTTCATTGCCTTTTGTAATGGAAAGCTCCATATAATTGGCGAACCCTTTATTTGTTGCATTTTTTTGGACATTATAGGAAACTCCCTGCTCTTTTAAAAGATGGAGAGCATTAATTAAATTTACTGAATCACTTAAATGATGGGATAGAATTCCTTTAATCATCGTTCTTGTTAATAATTCTGTATCTTCTTCAATTAAATCCCCAAAGTAGTTGATTTCAATTTTTGAAGGAGCATGTTTTAATAATTGAACCACAAGCTGCCCCATTTGTTCACCCAGCAGTAGGTATGGCTGCATTTTTTGTTGTGTCTCTCCAGACATTTGCGGCATATTAACTGCATTCCGGATTGACTGTGTTTCAAGAATCTCAATAATTTCTTCACTAACCTCTTGTGCTACCTTTTCCTGTGCCTCTACAGTGGATGCTCCTAAATGCGGAGTTACAATAATATTTGGGTTATCCAATAATGCTTGGTCGGCAACTGGCTCTTTTTCAAATACATCGAGTGCAGCGCCTGCAACGTGACCTGCTTGAATCGCTCTTACCAACGCTTTTTCATCAATAATTCCGCCTCGAGCAACGTTGATAAATCTTACACCCTTTTTCGTTTTGCTTAAGTAGTCGTCGTTCACTAATCCTTTTGTGTCACTTGTAAGCGGTGTGTGAATGGTGATGAAATCCGACTCACGTGCAATTAAATCGAGACTTGCTTTTTTCATTCCAAGTTTCTCGGCTCTTTCCTCTGTTAAATATGGATCATATCCCAAGATAGTCATCCCGAAGCTTTTAGCACGTTTTGCAACTTCCGTCCCGATTTTCCCCATTCCAATGACACCGAGTGTTTTCTTGTACAATTCTACTCCCTTAAAGGAATTTCGATCCCATTCTCCGCCGACTGTTTTTTTGTGAGCTTGAGGAATCATTCTTGCCATTGAGAGCATCATCGCTAATGTATGTTCAGTAGCTGCGATCGTGTTGGCACCAGGAGCATTGATTACAATAATTCCTTTTCCAGTAGCAGCATTAACATCAATATTATCAACGCCAACTCCTGCTCGTGCGATTACCTTTAGCCGGTCCGCATACTCAAGCAGTTCCGCCGTCACTTTTGTTTGACTGCGTACGATTAAAGCCTCGTAATCTCCAATAATATTTTTTAGCTCTTCAAGCTTCAGTGTAGGCTGGCGCTCTACAATAAAATTAGGATGATCAAACAAGCTTTTTAAACCAGTGTCACTAATACCATCTGTTACAAGTACCTTAAACATTTTACTCCTCATCCTTTCATTTCTTAGTAAAATTATCATGCTATCCAGCTCCAGCGCCTAGGGGCTCGGGTCATAAGCCAATCCGTCATGAAGGTTAAAGAACAACCTTCACGCCGGCTCGTCTTATGCCTGTCGCCCCTGGACAAGGCGCTTCCGCTTTAAAATTAAAAAGCCCCTCATAACCAGACAGATTTGTCTGGTTATGAGGGACGTGATCTACGTGGTGCCACCCTCTTTTGCTGCAAAAATGTGCAGCCTCAGGTATGGTAACGGGATATCCCGGGCATTCCTACTAACTAAATTTCAGTCTGCCAGTTCAGAAGGGCTGGGTAAAAGTAAAAATTTGCACTGGTTCGCAGCAGCCACCAGCTCTCTGAAGCAATTTCTTACTACCGTCTTCATCATTACATTTATAGAATATTGTTTATAGAGTATAATAAGTTCAAATGGTTGGTCTGAATATAGTGAATATTCTACATGTTAACCTTTCGTGTTGTAAAGAGTTAAAATTAATAATTTTTTAAGTATTAGAATAAAAAAAAATATATAAATATCAGCCCGCTAATGGCGCGGCGGTAAGCGATTACATTGAATTTTTCAAAAAATTAGTCTATTGTAAATATATTAAGAGAATCATATAATGTCTACTATATAAATACAATTGTACGCATGTAGAAGACAGTTGCGGAGGGATAGATATGAAAGCAATCCAAATTGGCTTACTTGGTTTGGGAACAGTCGGCTCAGGTGTTGTAAAAATCATTGAAAATCACCAAGATAAATTAATGCACCAGGTGGGGTGTCCTGTCGTTATAAAGAAAATCCTGGTCCACGATGTATTGAAAACAAGATCAGTAGAAATTGATCCTGTTTTGTTAACATCATCCCCATCTGATATCCTAAATGATTCCGACATAGATGTTGTGATTGAAGTGATGGGCGGGGTTAAAGAAACAAAAGAATATTTGCTTAGTGCGCTCCGCAATGGAAAGCATGTTGTGACAGCGAACAAGGATTTAATGGCTCTTCACGGATCTGAATTATTAACTGTTGCCTCTGAGAATGGCTGTGACTTGTTCTATGAAGCAAGTGTTGCTGGCGGGATTCCCATCTTAAGAGGATTAGTCGATGGACTTGCCTCTGACCGAATTACCCAAATGATGGGAATCGTTAATGGTACGACTAATTATATTTTAACAAAAATGAGTCAAAACGGCTCAAGTTATGAAGATGCCCTAAAAGAGGCACAAGAACTCGGGTTTGCAGAGTCTGATCCTACATCAGACGTAGAGGGCTTAGATGCTGCCCGTAAAATGACCATTTTAGCGACGTTAGGTTTTTCAATGCATATAGAGCTTGATGATGTAAAAGTAAGTGGAATTTCTTCTGTGACAGATGAAGATATTCGATATGGAAAACAATTAGGTTATACAATGAAATTGTTAGGATATGCACACCGAGAAGGGGAAAAAGTAGAAGTAAGTGTCCAGCCTACCTTTTTATCCGATAACCATCCTTTAGCTTCTGTCCAAAATGAGTATAATGCGGTTTATGTCTATGGTGAAGCGGTTGGGGAAACAATGTTTTATGGACCAGGTGCAGGAAGCATGCCAACTGCTACTGCTGTAGTGTCCGACTTAGTAGGGGTAATGAAGAATTTACGGCTTGAGGTAAATGGACGCAGTGCAGTTACACCACAATATCCTAAACGTTTAAAAGATGATAACGAAAAGTACTCTAAATACTTCTTACGTATCCATGTACAGGATGAGGTTGGGGTGTTCGCAGAACTCACCTCTATCTTTGCAAAGTATGGCGTCAGCTTCGAAAAGATATTACAATTGCCAGTTAAGAAAAATGAAACATCAGAAATTGTCTTAGTTACACATCGTGCTTCGCTTACAAATTATGAAGGTATCCTTTATGAGTTAAATCATTTACCAGCAGTTAAAGAAATTAAGAGTGCATATAGAGTAGTGAGAAAATCGTTGTGAGATGGACCGGATTACTTAAAGCATATAAAGACCATATTAAGGGAGTTGTCCATCAATGATCGATAATGATGGAAAGTTTGTAATAAAAATACCTGCAAGTTCAGCAAATCTAGGTCCTGGATTTGATTCCATGGGAGTTGCACTTGATTTATATTTAGAACTAGAGGTAGAGAAGAGTGATGAGTGGAAATGTCTTTCATCTTCAGCAGACTTAAAAGATTTACCTCAAGATGAAAATCACTTCATTTGTCAAATTGCGATTCAAACTGCCGCGAAGTACGGCAAAGTGTTGACACCTTGTAAGATAAATGCAACCAGTAATATTCCTTTAGCACGAGGCCTGGGGTCTAGTGCTTCTGCGATAATTGCAGGTATTGAACTTGCTGATCATATCGGAGAATTAGCATTAACAAAAGAAGAAAAATTGCTGCTAGCCACTGAAATAGAGGGCCATCCTGATAATGTTGGGGCGTCTTTATATGGGGGTCTAGTCATTGGCAGTTATCAACAGGGTGAGGTTAATATCCTTTCCTTCACCAATAGTAAGTTTGAAGTGGTTGCTGTAATACCGCAAGAAAGTTTACTAACAAAGGATTCACGAGGTGTATTGCCAACGGATTTTTCCTATCCCGAAGCAATCCAAGCTTCTTCAACGGCCAACTTATTAGTAGCAGCCCTTCTTAGCCAAGAGTGGGAAATGGCTGGGAAAATGATGGAGCGAGATCTTTTCCACCAGCCATATCGGAAAAAACTAATCCCCTTCTACGAGTATATTGAAAATTTTGCCAAGGCCAGGGGCGCATTTGGTGTTGCCTTAAGTGGGGCAGGACCGACTGTATTATGCTTTTGTGAAAAAGGAAAAGGGAAAGCTCTTGAACATGAACTTGAAACTGCCTTTCCTGAAATGACCATTAAATTGCTAAACATTGATGATAGTGGCAGCACTGTCTACAACTTAAATACATGCAAATAAAAGTAGGGCCGAGTTTAAATCGGCCCTATTTTTGTTACCCCTTTACTCCTTGCAGCCATTCTTGATAACATTCATCACAAAGTGTTTCATCTCTTTCTGTGTTTGAGGAAAGAAAGGTAACATAGTGAAGTTGTTTTTCTTCAATGTCATTTACACAATAAAAGCATTTTTGCTGCACGTTAATCATCACCCTTTAATACAGATTCCACTTAGTTTTTCTTTAACAGTTGAATTCGTTACATAGTAAAAATCTCCACCTGAATAAAGGCGGAGTTAGGTCTATGGGTTAAACTATATATACATAACTCGAAACAGGGAGCTGATTTTTTTGACCTTTAAAAATAAAGTAGTGATTGTAACAGGGGCGGCAAATGGTATCGGTCGTGGAGTTGCTTTAGCTTATGCAGAAAAGGGTGCAAAGGTAGTGATTGCTGATGTGAAGGAGGAACCAGGCAGCCAGACAGTTTCTGAACTTAAACAACTTGGCGCAGATGTTCTTTTTGTAAAAACGGATGTAAGAAATGAAGTCGATATTATTAGCTTAATGAAAAGAGTTCAAAAAACATATGGCAGAATAGATATTATTATAAATAATGCTGGCAAAGGGCTATTTAAATCACTTTACGAGGTAACGTTAGAAGAATGGGATGATATCATACAAACCAATTTGAGAAGCGTTTTTCTTTGTTCTCGGGAAGCTGCAAAGTATATGCGTGAGAATGAAGAAGGGGGATCAATTGTAAATATGGCTTCAACCAGGGCAATCATGTCTGAGCCAAATTCAGAAGGTTATGCTGCAACAAAAGGCGGTATTGTTGCGCTAACACATGCGTTAGCAGCATCTCTTAGCGAGGATCACATTACGGTTAATGCGATATCACCTGGATGGATTCACACTGGAGACTATACTCAATTAACAGCCATTGACCATGAGCAGCATTTATCCAAACGTGTCGGAAAACCGGATGATATCGCCAGGGCATGCCTTTATTTAACGGCAAAGGAAAATGATTTTATTACGGGAATTAATCTGATTATAGACGGGGGAATGACTAAAAAGATGATTTACGAGGAGTAAAAATCAGTTTGAATGTCATTATCGCCAAATTGGACAATAATATGATAAAATAGTGTAAAAATTGGAAAAATTGAGAGAGGGGGGATAATAAATGAAGCTGCCAATTATTCAAACCAAGCTGCGGATTCCAGTTGTCAAAGATGAATTTATTAGACGTGCTAAGCTGACGCGAAAAATGAAGAAAATTCCAGAGTACCCATTGACCATTATTCATTCAGGAGCTGGATTTGGAAAAAGTACGGCACTGGCTTTATTTATGAGGGATGAAAAAATCTCTGGCTGCTGGTATTCCATCTCGTCCAATGATGACGACATCCTTCCATTCCTTTCCTATATTATTCATTCGATTAGAGGATTTGTTCCTGGCTTTGGACAGGAAATTGCTCAGTATATTGAAACTATGGACCGGTACATTCGGGAAGAGGATATAAGTTACTTGTGCTCGTTATTCATTAATGAAATTCTTGAAGTAAATTCAGATATCACATTAATTTTAGATGATTACCATCAAATCGAACATTCTTATACCATTAATAGCTGGGTTGAAAAATTACTTCAGCATATTCCTTTTAACCTGCATTTGGTTATCTCAAGCCGCAGCCGCCCGGGGTGGAAGCACCTAACGAAAATGAGGGTTAATGGACATTTATTAGAAATCTCAAGAGAAGATTTGGTCCTTACAATAGATGAAGTGGAATTGCTATTATCGGACCTATATGGGCTGGAAATAGAGCCTGAACATTTACAAACCATTTATCAATTAACTGAAGGCTGGATTATTGCACTTTGTATGATTGCCCAGCAAATTCCCCTAACTGGAAATTTATCAACATTGGTTGAGACCTCATACTCACTTCAAGATTTGTTTGACTACTTAGTAATGGAAGTCTTTTCAAAACAGCCTCCTATGATTCAACAGTTCTTGGAACAAACTTCAATTTTAGATGTCATTGAGGAAGAACTATGTGATGAAGTAATTGGAATACATGGAGCTTCCAACATGCTTGAACAATTGAAGGAAAGAAATTTGTTCATTCAAAAGATTGGGTTAAAACATTATCGCTATCACGCCCTTTTCAAAGAGTTTTTGGAAAACGCATTCTCAAAAAACAATCCTTATAACTATTCCTTATTGCATGAGAAGTGTGCACGCTTTTATGAAAGAAGATCGATGTGGGAAGAGGCACTCTATCACTATAAAAAAATTAATCAATTTCATGCAATAGCTTCTATCTTGCAAGACAACGGTATGAACATGCTCGAAGGCGGCAAACTTAAGAGCTTATCTGATTATTTAATGTTGATTCCTGTGTCTGAGTTAGATACGTATTACCTCCTTTGGTTTATAAAAGCAGAGGTCCATCGCTATCACTCTCAATATCAGGAAGCTGAAGCCTGTTATGAAAAGACGTTAATCGAGGCAAAGAAGCGAAATGATTTTCTCGGAATGAGTAAAGCATTGGAAGGGAAAGCGAAGATTTATTTAGATACCATCCAACCTCTTCAAGCTGAGAAATTATTATATGAAGCCATTGAAGCGAGAGAAAAGAGCATTGGTTCAGGGCAGGAAAAGGCCAAACTATACTATTTGCTGTCAGAAAATCTTTTGAATTCAGGAAAATCTTCAAAATCAGAAAAATGGCTGCAGAAGGCAAAAAAGTCTAATACAGAAGTATTGGAAGGAAATATTGAAGCAAGATTGTATTTGCGAACAGGTCGTTTTGAAGAAGCAAAAAAGTTTCTCTTCAGCCAAAAAGAAAAATTAGCAAGTAAAACTGGTTATGCCCTTCCAAAGGCACACAGAGAAACAGACTTATTATTGTCCTTAATAGACGCTTTTACGGGAGAGGGTTTACAGGCCAAGGAATTAGCACAAGCTGGAATTCAGCAGGGAATAAGTCTCAAAGCACCGTTTGTGGAGGCTTGTGGCTGGATTCGAATGGGTCATGCTGTTCAAATTCTCAATAAGTATGATTTAGATTTAGCTGAACAGTGCTACCATACGTCATTAGAAATTATGAGTACGCTTAATGTTGAAAGGGGAAAAGCCGAACCCTTAATGGGTCTTTGTATCCTTTATGGGACTCATGGAGACTATGAGCGGGCAATGGAAGTTGGTAAAAAGGCATTACAGGAGACTGAAAGGGTCCATGATGTTTGGCTTTCTGCTTTTATTCGTCTATGTATGGGGATTACCTGTATTTATAATGAAAGACTAGAAAAAGGACTATTCTACTTAGAAAAAACAGAGGCATTATTTTTACAATGTGAGGATACCTTTGGACAAATGGTAAGCAGGTTTTGGTTATCTTATATTTACTTTTTGGAGAAAAGAAAGGATTCATTTAAAGAGACTATGGATAAATTTTTATTTATGGTTCAGACATATGACTTCGAATTCTTTTTTCATAAAGTGTCATTATTTAGTCCGCGGGATTTACAAATGATCGTGCCATTATTAATCGATTGTGTAAAAGATAATATCCAAAAATCCTATTCTATTAAAATACTACAAGATATGAATATCGCAACATTGGAATCACACCCTGGCTATTCGATAAGGGTCCAAACATTGGGTCAATTTAAAATTTGGCTTGGAGAAAAAGAAGTTGGGGATAAGGATTGGCAAAGAGAGAAAGCAAAAGAATTGTTTCAATTATTTATAACCAATAGCGAGTTGATCGCAAAGGATGAAATTCTCCAAATCCTTTGGCCTAATCAAGATAAAAAAAGTGCAGACCGTGATTTCAAAGTTGCATTAAATAGTCTTCATCATGTACTGGAACCATTGCGTAAGGCGAGAGCAGCTCCCTTTTTCATTATTCGTGAAGGAATGTTCTATGGTTTAAATCCTCATGCTGTATTTGATTTAGACACTACCCGATTTCAATCCTGGATTCAAGGTGGTTTGAGCGAATCCTCCGATGAAAAAGTGATAAATCTTTTAGAAAAAGGTTTAAGGCTGTATATGGGAGACTATTTGCCGGAACGCCGTTATGATGATTGGTGTATTAGTAAACGCGAAAGCATGCTTGTGTATTTTTTAAGAGGGGCGGAAAAAATGGCTCAATTAATGGTCCGTCAAGAAAATTATAATCAAGCTATCTATTGGTGCGAAAAAATACTGCAGCGTGACCGGACTTGGGAAGAGGCCTATCGGTTATTAATGTATTGCTATTATCGAAAAAACAATCGGCCGCAGGCAATGAAATGGTTTCAAAAATGCAAGGTAGTTTTAGAAGAAGAGCTGGGAGTTTACCCGCTGGAACCAACAAAACAAATGTATGAATTAATCCTGGAATCTGAAGAGTATATAAATTAAATCGAGCAGCCTTAGGGCTGTTTTTTTTTGTCTAAATACAGTGTATATCGTTACTGCTTTTCCTTGTAACTTCTCTGTAACTCATTTTTTCTATTATGAATTCAACGCTATGCAAGTTTTTAATTTAAAGGGGGAAAAAAAGTGAAAGCATTTCGTGGAAAAGGGATTTTAGTTGGATTTCTTATTTTTATGATGATTTTTACAGCAGCATGCAGTTCAGACAAAACGGAAGGGGATACCAAGGATAGTGGGGAGAAGGCAGAGAGTAAAGAACCAATTAAAATTGGTGTTCTTGCCTCAACTACTGGTGCCCTAGAATCTTATGGTAAACAAACATTAAGAGGATTTGAATTAGGACTTGATTATGCAACGGAAGGAACAATGGAGGTTGCAGGCAGAAAGATTGAGTTTGTTGTCGAAGATACGGAAACGAAGCCAGAAGTAGCTGTTCAAAAGGCTACAAAGCTATTAGAAGAAGATAAAGTAGACTTTTTAGTAGGATCTTCAAGTTCAGCTGATACTTTAGCTGTCCTGCCGTTGGCTGAGGAATATCAAAAAATTATGATTGTTGAACCAGCCGCGGCTGATAGTATTACAGGATCTGAGTTTAATAAGTATATTTTCCGATCTGCACGTAATTCTTCCCAGGATGCTGTAGCTGGTGCAGCAGCAATTGCTGGTAAAGATGTAAAAATTGCCACGCTTGCCCCAGATTATTCATTTGGACGTGATGGCGTAGCCGCCTTTAAAGAAGCAGCGGTTAAACTCGGTGCTGATATTGTATTAGAAGAATATGCTGACCCGGCAGCGACTGACTTTACATCTAACATTCAAAAAATTATTGACGCAAAACCTGATTATTTATTTGTGGTATGGGCGGGGGCAAACTCTCCTTGGAAACAAATTTCTGATATGAAGGTTCAAGACAAAGGTATCAAAATATCAACAGGTGCCCCAGATATCGCAGCTTTAGCAACAATGGAGCCGCTTGTAGGCATGGAAGGATTTACGGTTTATTATCATGACCTTCCTAAAAATGAAATTAATGATTGGTTAGTAACGGAACATAAGAAGCGATTTAATGGCGATGTTCCTGATTTATTCACGCCAGGCGGTATGAGTGCAGCAATTTCCATAGTAGAAGCATTGAAGAAGACGGAAGGCGATGCCGATGGTGACAAATTAATCGAAACAATGGAAGGCATGAGCTTTGAGACACCAAAAGGCAAAATGACTTACCGTCCTGAAGACCACCAGGCTCTTCAATCCTTATATGCAATTAAGCTGGAAAAGAAAGATGGTGTACCATATCCAGTTCCAGTGTTAATCAGAGAACTGAAACCAGAAGAAACAGCACCTCCAGTTCGTAATTAAAAAAGTGCTTCTTTAAAAAATATGAGGGTTCGACCTGCTGTTTTATGGTCACCCTCTTCCTTATTTCTATCTACAAGATGGGTGGTGAAAGCGTGACAACCTTAATTGAAACAAATAATTTATCGATAACTTTTGGAGGACACACGGCGGTTGATTCTGTCTCAATTTCCGTTCCTGAAAAACACTTTAAATCAATCATCGGACCAAATGGAGCAGGAAAAACAACTTTTTTTAATCTTTTAAGCGGTCAATTAGCACCTTCGAATGGAAAAATTTATTTTCGCGGAAAGGATATCACAAAGCTTTCTTCGACAAAGCGAACCAGAGAAGGAATTGGGCGCTCTTTTCAAATTACCAATGTCTTTCCTAATTTAACTGTTTTGGAAAATGTAAGACTGGCAGTTCAATCAAGAGCCGGAGTCCGCTACCAGATGTTTTTCCATTATAAGAAATATCGTGTATTTGAACAAAAGGCGCTAGAGTGGTTACGTCTTGTTTTGTTAGACGATAAGGTGGATTCTTTGGCAAGCAATTTGGCACACGGGGAAAAGAGAAAGCTGGAAATGGCAATGCTTCTAGCCCTTGAAACCGAAGTTTTGTTACTAGATGAGCCGACTGCTGGGATGTCCTTAGAAGATGTACCTGCGATTTTAGAAGTAATTAAAAGAATTAAGGAACAAGGGAACCGGACAATCATTTTAATCGAGCACAAGATGGATATGATTCTGGACTTATCTGATTCTGTAATGGTGCTATTTAACGGCAGGCTCTTGGCGGATGGAACACCTGAGGATATTATGAAAAATGAAACGGTCCAGTCAGCTTATTTAGGAGGTATCAGCGAATGAACGAGCTGCTGAAGCTTAATCAAATTGAGACGCATATTGGACAATATCATATCTTACAGGGTGTTTCAGTTGAAGTGAAAAAGGGTGAAGTAACGGTCTTACTTGGAAGAAATGGTGCAGGAAAAACAACCACATTACGGACCATCATGGGTCTAAATCCTGCATCCAAAGGCAGTGTAGTTTTTAAAGGAGAACAGATTCAAGCACTCCCAACGTACACGATTGCCCAAAAAGGAATTGGTTATGTACCAGAGGACCAAGGAATATTTGCGGGATTAACAGTCGAAGAGAATATGAAAGTTGCCATTCAAAAAGAAAATGAAGAAACACATAAACGACTTGACTATATATTAAAACTATTTCCTGACTTAAGTAAGTTCTGGAAAAAACCAGGGGGCTTACTGAGCGGCGGTCAAAAACAAATGCTTTCCATTGCAAGGGCTTATGTAAACGAAAATGAACTTCTACTTATTGATGAACCTAGTAAAGGTTTAGCACCAATTGTCGTGGAGAAGGTTATGGAATCCATTATGCAAATGAAGGAACAAACCACCATTGTCTTGGTAGAACAAAATTTTTATATGGCAAGTACAATTGGAGATTGTTATTACATTATTGATGATGGAAGAACCGTTAGCAATGGAGCAATGAAGCAGTTAAAAGAAGATGAGGAAATGAAACGAAAGTATTTGGGAATTGCCTAGGAAAGGAGGAAAGTTTGTATGGAGCTATTATTCAATTTAACATTAAATGGATTGGCAACAGGCATGCTGATCTTCCTATTAGCTGCAGGCTTAACGCTTATCTTTGGTTTGATGGATGTACTTAACTTTGCCCATGGCGGATTGTTTGCATGGGGAGCTTACAGTGGTATTTGGATTTATACTACTACTGAAAGCTTCATTATGGGGATTGCTGGTGCTATTCTCACCGGTTTTATACTTGGGATCATTACAGAAAAGTGGATTATCAAACCTGTCTATGGAAACCATGTTCAACAAATTTTAATTACACTGGGCCTAATGCTCGTTCTTTCAGAAATGCTCAAGGTTATTTGGGGACCTAACCAATTGACGGCTAATCCACCGGAGTATTTGCAGGGAAGCTGGGAAATTGGCAATATGATCATCATTAAATATCGAGTATTTATTATCGCGGTAGGATTATTGGTATTCGCCGGCGTTCAGTTTTTGCTCAAAAAAACCAAAATCGGTCTGGTAGTCCGTGCAGGAGTTATGAATAAAGAAATGGTCCAGGCATTGGGGATTAATATCAAAAAGGTATTTATGTTTGTATTTATGATTGGTTCAGGTATGGCTGCGCTAGGAGGGGTTTTATTCGGTCCCTATTCTGGTGTTATTCATGCGGGGATGGGAATGGAATTCGCCATTTTGGCGTTTATCGTTGTAGTCATAGGCGGGATGGGGAATTTCAAAGGGTCCATCATGGCTGCGATATTAGTTGGATTATCAGGTTCATTTATGGCCTATTATGTTCCAGAATTATCCTTGGCGGTAAATATGTTATTAATGGCGGTTGTCTTAATTGTTAAACCCCAAGGACTATTTGGCGGGAAGGGGTGAGAGGATGAATTGGGTTTTAAAGAATAGAGCGAATACGATTTACATTATCATTGCTGCTTTTCTGTTGATTTTACCTTTCGTTTATGAATCTAGAAACATGTTAATCCTGTTGACTCAGATATTCGTGTTTGCCATCCTAGCGATGAGTTATGATTTATTATTAGGTTTTACCGGAATTGTATCCTTCGGTCATGCGATGTTTTTTGGTATCGGTGCATACTCGATTGGGATATTCATGAAGCGCTTTGAGCCTACGATGCTTCATTTCACGTATGCTGTATTGGCAACAATTCTGATTACAGCGATCGTCAGCTTTATTGTTGGCTTACTAACCCTTCGCTTAAAAAGTCACTTTTATGCGATGTTAACGATGGCACTTGCGGGATTGTTTTTAGTATTAGCAGAAAAATGGCGGACATTAACATTCGGAAATGATGGATTTACTTTTCGTGTCCCAGAATTATTCATTGATCGGACTAATTTCTACATCATCTGTTTAGTTTCCATGATAGCTGTGTTTATGATCCTTAAACGCTTCACGAACTCCCCGCTTGGGAGAGTTTTGCAGGCTATCCGGGAAAATGAACAACGAACGGAGTCTTTAGGGTATCACGTTTTACATTATAAAATTGCAGCCAGCGTCGTTTCTGGTGTATTAGCGGGAATTGCAGGTATCTTTTATGCGATGTCCCTCCGATATGTGAATACGAGTGTATTCACGATGGATATTACCTTAGATGCGTTATTAATGACTATCATTGGCGGTGTAGGTACATTAGTTGGTGCCATTATTGGAGCAGGCCTAATTGAATTCGCCCATGATGGGTTAACGGAGCTGGCGAAAGAACATTGGATATTTGAACGCTGGATTATTTTCTTCGGCATTATTTATATTTTGGTTGTGATTTTCTTCCCGCTAGGTATTGTTGGGACATTAAAGAAGTTTACATGGAATCGAAAAAAACAACATACTGCTAAGAAAAAAGAAAAGCTAGCAGGATAGGGGGAGCATTCATGGATCCGTTACAAATTGCTTCTTTTGTCGTTCGTTTCCAATTGGCGGCTGTGGAAAAAGGAACGGGTAAAAAACAATGGAGAATAAAAGTTACCCATGTTCAAGAAGAGAAGGAAACATTATTTGAGAGTATCGAAGAGGCGACAGCTTTTATGATGTCAATGGTGGAGGACTCCTAGAATAGGGTGGTGAAAGTCTTGCAGATTGGTATTGTCAGTACGGGAGTTTACCTGCCAGAGAAATTTGTAACTGGGATAGAAATCGCAGAATTAGCAGGTATCCCACCACATATTGTCGAAGAAAAGATGGGAATAAAGAAAAAATATGTTCCGGGTCCTCATGACCATACATGTGCAATGGGAATTATTGCTGCCAATCAAGCGATTGAAAAAGCTGGAATCAATCCATTGGAGATCGATGTAGTTATTTATATTGGGGAAGAACATAAGGAATACCCGCTATGGACTGCTGGCATCAAGCTGCAGGAAGCAATTGGTGCCACTAATGCATGGGCATTTGATGTTGCCTTACGCTGTGGAACGACTGTCATGGGTTTAAAAGTAGCGAAAAGTTTAATGATTGCAGATCCGGCGATTCAAACAGTACTCCTGGCTGGGGGTTACCGGAATGTGGACTTTATTGATTATCAGAATCCAAGGACACGGTTTATGTTCAACCTAGGTGCTGGAGGTGGAGCCATTCTGCTGAAAAAAGGCCATAAAGAAAATGTTCTATTAGAAACAGAGTTGATAACAGATGGTTCTTTTTCAGAGGATGTTGTTGTCGTTTCTGGAGGTACAAAGAATCCGATTACGAAAGAGGCAATTGAACAGCGCTTGAATAAGCTGGATGTCTTGGATCCGGCGGGAATGAAACAGCGCTTGGAACAAAAATCAATGGTCAATTTTATTAAAGTGATTCGGGAATCTGTGAGAAAAAGTGGTTACAAAGAAGAAGACATTTCGTATATCGCCATGCTCCACATGAAAAAGTCTGCACATGATTATGTATTAAAAGAATTAAGATTAACGGAGGAGCAATCCATCTATTTAGAGGAATATGGACATATTGGTCAAATTGATCAAATTCTATCGCTAGAGCTTGCCCTTAAGGAAGGGAAAATCAAAGAAGGGGACCTGATTGTTTTTGTAAGTGCTGGTATTGGTTATGCTTGGGGAGCGTCAGTAATTAAATGGGGGAAGGTGGTCTAAATGGTGAATGTGACAATGAAAGAGGTTCAGCTGGCAAATGGGGAAACAATCGCCTATCGTGAGCGGGAAGGCGGAGAAAAAAAGGTCCTGTTAATTCATGGAAACATGACATCATCCAAGCATTGGGATCTTGTTTTAAATAATATGGATGGTGCATATAAAATATATGCTGTGGATTTACGTGGGTTTGGGAAGTCTAGCTACCATACACTGATTACTTCTATAAAAGATTTCTCGGATGACGTCAAGCTCTTTGTGGATGAAATTGGCTTACGGGATTTCGCGATGATCGGCTGGTCAACAGGCGGTGCGGTCGCCATGCAATTTACGGCTGATTATCCAGGCTATTGCAATAAGCTGATATTATTGGCCTCAGAATCAACCAGGGGTTATCCTTTTTATGGGAAGTTAAGCGAGAATGATGTTCCTCGAAGATTTTCATCCTATGAAGATATTAAACGGGACTTGATTCGGACTATACCTGTCCAAGCGGCTTATGATACGAATAATGTAGAATTATTAAAATTGATATGGAACGCTGTTATTTATACAAAAAATCAACCGGCACCCGAGCTTTATGATGAGTATGTACAGGATATGAGAACACAGCGTAACTTAGCGGAGGTACATCATTCTAACAATACCTTTAATATAAGTCATCACCATAATGGTCTTGTGGAAGGGAATGGACTGGTTGATCAGATTAATGTACCCGTTCTTGTTTTGCGGGGTGACCGTGACTTCGTTGTCACGGCAGAAATGACAAAAGAATTGGTTGAGGAATTAGGTGCAAAAGCTAAGTTTGTAGAGTTAAAGGATTGCGGACATTCACCGCTTGTGGACGACTTACCGCAATTCCTAAAAGAGGTAACCAGTTTTTTAAATACGGAGGTGTATAAATGAGGTTAAAAGATAAAGTAGCCTTGATTACAGGAGCAGCAAATGGTATAGGGTTAACAGCTGCAGAACTCTTTGCCAAAGAAGGGGCAAAGGTAGCGATGGCAGACTTTAATGCTGAAATAGGTGAAAAAAGGGCAGGAGAGTTAAGGGAAAAGGGGTATGAAGTAACCTTTTTTCAGGTAAATGTGACTGACCGTTCAAGCGTCGATAAAATGGTGGGAAAAGTCCGAGATACTTACGGGAATATCGGTGTGCTGATAAATAATGCGGGAATTACTAGGGATGCGATGCTGTCCAAAATGTCCGTAGAGGATTTTCGAGCGGTTATGGATGTCAATCTGACTGGAGTCTTTCATTGCACACAAGCAGTTTTACCGTCGATGATTGAAAATGGAAAAGGAAAAATTATTAACACTTCTTCTGTTTCTGGTATATATGGCAATGTCGGGCAAACGAATTATGCGGCATCAAAAGCAGGCGTGGTAGGTATGACGAAAACCTGGGCAAAAGAACTTGGGCGCAAAGGGATAAATGTAAATGCAGTTGCTCCAGGGTTCATTGAAACAGGAATGACAGCAGTTGTTCCTGAGAAAATAATAGACCAAATGAAACAAATGATACCGCTGGCACGCTTAGGAAAACCTGAAGATATTGCAAATGCCTACTTGTTCCTAGCCTCTGACGAATCCAATTATATCAATGGAACCGTCCTGCAGGTTGATGGCGGAATTATGATGTAACCAAAAGACGACCTTTTAAGGGTCGTTTTTTGATTTGTTTTTATGTAACTTCGCTGTAACTAGCTTTCAGTAAGATGTTCTCATCTAGTGGTGAAGGAGAGATCGATCGGTGAGGTGGGAACTCGATTGGCTGGATAATAGAGCAAGATTATCGCCAAATAAGCAGGCAATTATAGATGAAGATACAAATAAAACATGGACATATCAAGAGATAAATACACGTGCGTCATCAGTAGCAGGATGGTTAAAGGAACAAGGAGTAAAAAAAGGAGATCGGGTAGCTCTTTTATCGCCCAATCATATCAGTTATTTTGATTTGCTTTTCGCCTGTGGGAAAATTGGTGCGATTTTTGTCCCGCTAAATTGGCGTCTATCACTTCGTGAATTAATTGAAATTTTGCAGGATTGTACACCCTTAGTAATAGGAATTCATCAACAGTTTCGAAACATGTTTACTTTATTGGAAAACACCATATCTACATCAATTATTGTTGGTGGCTCCGAATATGAGGAAGTCCTGAAATCCAGGATAGAAACGGATGATACTAATGCCATTTCAGAGAATGATCCATTAGCAATGATTTATACAGGAGGAACTACCGGGAAACCAAAAGGTGTCGTATTAAGTCACCAATCTATACAATGGAATGCGATTAATACCATTCTTAGCTGGAACCTTTCTGAGGAAGATGTAACGATTAACTATATGCCGATGTTTCACACAGGAGGATTAAATGCTTTATCGCTGCCTCTATTAATGACTGGTGGTACAGTGATTATTGGGGATCAGTATTCAGGTCGAAAAGTGGTACAGTCTATCAATCGATACAAGTGCACGATTATTCTCCTTGTACCAACCATGTACCATTCGCTCATTCAAAGTGTTGAATTCCAAGATAGTAAATTTCCATCCATGAAAATATTTTTATCCGGTGCGGCACCTTGTCCTATGCAAGTGTATGAAGCTTTTCAGAAAAAGGGATTAGCTTTTAAGGAAGGATATGGATTAACCGAAGCCGGCCCAAATAATTTCTTTATTCATCACGAGGATGCACAAGTGAAACGCGGGTCAGTGGGAAAACCCATGCTTTTTAACGCTATAAAGCTAGCGAGGGAAGATGGCCAAGAAGCGAAGGAGAATGAGGTTGGGGAACTTTTAATAAAAGGGAAGCACTCCTTTTCTCATTATTGGAATAATGAACTCGCCACAATGGAGACAAAAAGGTTTGGCTGGGTTCATACCGGTGACTTGGCGAAAAAGGATGAAGATGGATTTTATTATATTGTCGGCAGAAAAAAGGATATGATCATCACGGGTGGTGAAAATGTCTATCCTCTAGAGGTTGAACATTGGCTCGCTGCACATTCCGAAGTGGATGAAGTGGCCGTCATCGGACTTCCAGATGAAAAGTGGGGAGAAATCGTTACAGCTTTCATTGTTCAAAAAACCCAAAATCTGCTGGATGAACAGGAACTTAGAGCATATTGTGAAAAAAAGTTAGGCAAGTACAAAATTCCAAAGAAATTCATACAAGTAGATGAACTTCCGAAAACGCATGTTGGAAAAATTGATAAAAAGAAATTAAAAGAATTAAGGAAACATGCTTAGAGGAGAACCAGTGGTTCTCCTCTTCGTTATTTCTGTGCTAGTTTTAGGGCTGTATCCGCTACCGTCAAATCGACATTCAACTGGTCAGCCAAATCATGTGGATGATAAAAGCCTTTCGCAATCATATAATTCGTGATTTTTTCATGGGTTGCAATCGCAGTATTTAATTGTTCTCTTAATGCTGCTTTTAATTCAGGTGTACCTGTTTCAGTAATGGCCACCGCGTAATTTCTTACCCCTGCTTTAGCTGAAATGAGGAAATCGGTTGCGATGACCTGGTCTGTCATTCCGCCCATCCCCATAAGGTTTTGAATTAAATTATTCACTCCTGCCCACCCCTTTGCGTTAGGAATTTCTGAAGCTGTTGTATGTGCTTTGTGCCAGTGGCTGCATCTTCGGACAGGATGGTTTTTAATTCTTCATCTTGAGCCAAGACACTCATTGTTGTAGCTTTCGTTAAGCAAAGATTTTTAAATGTCAGCAGTTCATGAAGGTCAAGTGTTTCATGAAGACCTAAATATTTTGTCATTCTATTTCCCTCCAAACGATCATACTTCATCCTCTTTATATTTTCTTTGTCCAATCTTGATTATTCATTCTTGTATAAAACCAATTACGAATAGGGGAAAATACGTGTTATTACCTGGAGGTGAATGTAGTGGTCGATGAAACCTTAGCCTTACATGAAACAATGGAAACACATGAAATCCTAAATTTTAAAACAGTTTGCTTACTACGCTCAAAACTAATGCAGGGCATTTGCTTTGATAATGAATTAAAAGTACTGATGGAAAAGGATGTTCAGCAATCCATAAAGGATGTAAATGAACTGCTGACCTTTTATAAGAAAAGCCAATTGTTACAATAAGTGAGGTGATAGGAATGGAAGATTATTTAGACCCAAGAAACGCTGAGGGGATGCCGAGTTTAGCTGATTCTGCTTTTGCCATGGATTTTTTATTATCCGTAAAAAATGGAATTCGTAATTATGGGTTTGCGATAACGGAAACAGCGAATCCAGAGCTTAGAAGAATCTTGCATAAACAAATGGAGGCAGCCATCGATTTGCATACAGAGATTTCAGATTTAATGATAAAAAAGGGCTGGCTTCATCCACATAATTTTAAGGAGCAATTTCCAATTGATTTAAAAGCTGCAGAGACAGCGGTTCAGATAGCGAAATTAGAGCTTTTCCCTAATGATACAGACCGTCAAGGGATGTTTGCCACACCAAATCAATAAAAGGAGGGATAGAGAGATGAAGGCTGTTACATACCAAGGAATTAAGAATGTCGAAGTCAGAGAAGTGAAGGATCCGAACATTAAAAACCCAGATGATATTATTGTGAAAATCACATCCTCAGCTATTTGTGGATCTGACTTACATCTAATACACGCGATGATACCCAATCTGCCGACAGATTTTGTTATTGGCCATGAACCAATGGGGATTGTGGAAGAAGTAGGTCCCGAGGTTACCAAATTAAAAAAAGGCGACCGAGTAATTATCCCTTTTAACGTGAGTTGTGGTCACTGCTGGTACTGTA
This sequence comes from Neobacillus sp. plas4, assembly GCF_057221695.1. NCBI lineage: Bacteria > Bacillati > Bacillota > Bacilli > Caryophanales > Bacillaceae > Neobacillus > Neobacillus sp. plas4. The sequence continues at coordinate 4,835,695 of NZ_CM170152.1, read as the reverse complement.
ATCACGACTTAACGAGCCAATGTGACAATGGTAATCCTCATGGTCAAGGCAGCGGATTTTTCGGATATTCTGAAACCACCGGAGGCTATGCTGGCGGTCAGGCAGAATTCATGCGGGTACCTTTTGGGAACTTTACCCCCTTTAAAATCCCAGAAAATTGTGAAGTGGAAGACGAGAAATTAGTGCTGCTTGCTGATGCTGCACCTACAGCCTACTGGAGTGTTGACCATGCTGGGGTAAAGGCAGACGATACGGTAATCGTCCTAGGTTGTGGTCCAGTGGGGTTACTTGCACAAAAGTTTGCATGGCTAAAAGGAGCGAAAAGGGTAATAGCAGTAGATTATATAAACTATCGATTGCAGCATGCAAAGCGTACCAACAAAGTGGAGATTGTAAATTTAGAGGAGCATGAAAATGTGGGAGACTATTTGCTGGAAATTACCCAGGGTGGAGCAGACATAGTTATTGATGCAGTAGGAATGGATGGGAAAATGACGCCATTGGAATTTTTGGCATCAGGAATGAAACTTCATGGCGGGGCTATGGGAGCAATTGTAATTGCCAGCCAAGCAGTTCGAAAAGGCGGAACCATTCAACTGACAGGCGTATATGGAGGAAGATATAATGCTTTTCCATTAGGGGACCTTTTCCAAAGAAATATCGATTTAAAAATGGGACAAGCCCCAGTTATACCATATATGCCATTTTTATATGATTTATTTTCACAAGGGAAAGTAGATCCTAGTGATATCATCACACATACCTTACCATTAGACCAGGCGAAGCACGGGTACGAAGTGTTTGATACGAAAACCGAAGACTGTATAAAAGTGATTCTAAAACCATAAAAAAAGGGCTGGAGAATTCCGCCCTTTTTTCACTGTTTTAGATGGGACTATCAATTAGCTCTTTCCATTTCTCGATAAATAAATTTGATAGCATGGATTGAGTTTTATTTAGGTTATAGACAAGGTAGAAATATCGTTCATCATTAAACCCTTCAATCTTGTGAACCTTCAATAAATGACTGAAGGAATATTCTGTTGCCGCCATTTCTGAAATGATGGCAATACCAATCTCATGAAGAACAAATTGGATTAAACTTTGTCCGCTTTCTGTATAGGCGACAATATTCATTTGGTCTTTGGGTATATGATTTTTTTTTAGGAATTTTTCGATTTGAGAATTTGTACCTGAATCAGAGTTTCTCATCACAAATGGGTACTTCAATATATCTTGAAAATTAACCGGTCCGTTAATTTCTGAGTGCTGAGAGGTAATGAGGACTAATCGTTCTTTTAATAAAGGAATATAGCACAGCTTATCATTTTCATATTTTTCCCCTAGTATGCCTAAATCTACGGAACCGTTTAGAACTTTTTCGGCAACATTTTTTGAGGATGATTGGTTTATATGAAAGGTTGCTTTCGGAAATTGATCTCTAAAGCGCTTTACCATTTTGGGGATCATAAATTGCCCAGGTACAGAACTAGCAGCGATGCGGATCATACCTCTCAGTTCTGTCGCTCCCTCCTTTAAGTCCAGCATTGCCTGGTCCTTTAACAATAAAAGCTTTAACGCCCATTGATACAACCGCTCTCCCGCTGGGGTAAGAATATTCTCTCTGCCAACGCGATCAAAAAGATTCACGTTTAATGTTCTCTCCAACGCCTGAATATGCGAGCTTACCGTTGATTGACTTAAGAAAATATCTTCGGCGGCTTTAGAAAAGCTTTTATGTTCAACAACCTTCGTAAACACAAACAATTGGTGTAAATCCATCGAATTGCCCTCCTTTATATCCGAAAAATCGATTTATAACCATAGATAGAATAGATAAATTGAATTTATCTAATCATACCATTTTCTTATAATAGAACTGACTCGATGTTTGAACAGTTTTCGAAATAAATCCTGTGAAACATTATTATTTGATGGGAGTTGTATACATGTCACTCCAATATATACCAGATCATATCTATGACGCGGGACCAACAGGGTGTGGTGAGCTGATTATGAACCTATTCTTAACCATGAAAAAGTTGAATCGGGGGCAAATAATCGAAGTTATATCCTATGACCCAGGTGCCAGAGAGGATCTGCCTGCATGGTGTAGAATGCAAAAGCACACCCTGCTCGATCGTAAAGATTTTGGGAAAATCAGTTATTACTATATTGAAAAAGGCTGATTTTAGTCTTTTACATAGGCTGTTTCCTTGAAATAGTTGTTAAAATCTTAAAGCCGATTTTAACGTGGAAGTAGTTATTTTACACTTTTGAATTTAGTTTGAAGGCCCTTTTCTTATAAAACTTTGTTTAAAAAAGCAGCAGATTTTAAGAAAAGAGCCCTTACATAAAATGAATTTATGGAGGAATAAAAAATGGCTGGGAAATTTTTAGTTAGTTTAACGAATGCAAAGAACAATCCTGACAAAGCAACTGTTGGCTTTGTTGTAGCAAATGCAGCAGTAGCATCAGGTCAGGAAACGGTTGTTTTCCTAAATGTTGAAGGTGCATATTTAGGATCAAAGGGATATGCCGATGATATTCACGAGCCAGGATTTGCCCCATTAAAACAATTAATGGATAACTTTGTTGAAGCTGGCGGCACACTTTGGGTTTGCAGTCCTTGTTACAAGAAAAGAGAATTGGATGAAGAAAACCTTGTTGAAGGTGCAACCATTGTTGGGGGAGCTAAATTAGTAGAGTTTCTAAGCCTCGGTGCAGCATCGATTACATATTAAGCAGGGTGACGAACATGCATAAAGCACATGCAATTTGTGATGGCGGGGATTTAGATTGCGGCTCAGGTTTACTATTGATTATTAAAAAGTCAATGGATCCCCTTCTAAATGGTCAAATTCTTGAAGTGCGAAGCAGGGAAAGAAGTGTTGTGGAAGATCTCCCTGCTTGGTGCAGAATGGTCGAGCATGAATTTCTTGGTTCAGAACCAGGAAATAATACCATGCGCTTTTTTATCAGAAAAGGATCAAATCAGGCAGAATTAGAGATGGATTTGCAAGCAGCAAAGGGTTATGAATGGAGTGTACGTGTACGGGGAGAAAAAGATTTAACGGCAAAAGTCCATTCACGAAACCACACATTTATTGCAGGTAAGCCTGCTGATTTTAGTCCAAAGGTTAATGCACCTAGCGCCATTGATTATTTGCTAGCCTCACTTGCGTCTTGTTTGACTGTGGGTTACAAGGCGCAAGCTTCACGAAAAAATATCGAGATTGATCATGTGGAGCTTTCATTAAAAGGGAGTTTAGAAAACGTCTTATTTCACATGGAGTTAGAGGATGAAGGAAGTCCAAAAATCAAGCAAATTGTTGGTACATTTTATGTTTCTTCACCGGAATCAGAAGAGGTGTTGGAGGAATTATGGAACCATACCCTAGTTCGGTCACCTATTTACCAAACGCTTAAACAAGTTTGTAGGATTGAAATAAAACTTTCAATTGTATTTTAACAGGGAGGAAAAAACGTGAATTTACCTAAATTCCCTACCACTGTTATTGGCAGCTGGCCAAGAACCAATGAAGTAAAAAGGGCAATGCGAGATAAACGAGCTGGAAGAATGACTGAGGCGGAGTTTGATTCTATTGCGGATCAGGCTGTCTTACAATGCTTAAAATGGCAAGAAGATGCAGGAATTGATATTGTCACTGATGGAGAACAACGACGAGATAACTTTATCTCTTTTGTTGCCGAGCACCTAAATAATGTCCGAATGCTAACGGTATCTGAACTTTTAGATTACGTTGAAGATAAAGCTAGCTTTGAGGAAATTCTCGGAACATTAGATGTTCCTGCTTTTTCAATGTCAAATCCAGCAGCCACTGGGAAAATTAGCCGTAAAAAGCCATTAGCATTAAATGACTATTTATTTCTAAAAAGACATACGGACAAAGCGGTTAAAGTGGCACTGCCTGGTCCTTATCTATTAACAAGGTCCATGTGGGTAGAGGGATTATCGAAGGACGCCTATCCGACGAAAGAGGATTTGGCTGTTGATATTATACGTGTTTTACGAGAAGAATTGGAAGACTTAATTGCAGCTGGCGTAGAATTCGTACAATTTGATGAACCGGTTTTGACAGAGCTGGTATTTACACAAAAAAATGCAAATAGAACTTTTATGTGTGGAGCTTTGACAGCAAAGGCTGATGCTGAAGAAGAAATTGAATTTGCTCTGGACTTAATGAATCAGGTTACAGATGGAATGCAGGGAAGAGGAACAAGAATCGGAGTCCATGTTTGCCGCGGTAACTGGAGCACTCAAGAGGAAGTCTTGTTAAAAGGTCCATATTTTCCGTTGGTTCCCTATTTTTCTAAGGTAAATATCGACCAGTTAATTCTTGAATATGCTACTCCTCGTGCTGGGGAGATTGCTGCAATTCGAGAATTTGGCGGAAAAGAAATCGGGTTCGGAATCGTCAATCCACGAACAGAAGCTGTTGAAACCGTTGAAGAAATCATAGAGCGTGTTCAGGAAGTAAGAAAATACGTTTCAGATGAAAAAATCTTTTTAAATCCAGACTGTGGATTTGGAACATTTGCACAACGACCAATGAATAGTGATGAAATTGCCTTTGAAAAATTAAAAGTCATGTCGTCCGCAGCAAAAAAGTTGAGGGAAATTATTTTAGTCTAATAACCAGTGAAGTGAGGTAGTGGTATGGGGAAAATAATGAGCTTTAAGGTAGAAGGAAAAGGTAATGGCATGCGTACAGACGCATTTGCAGGAAAACATACAATTGCTATCGATGAACCAGAGTCATTTGGCGGCAAGGATTCTGCAATTGATCCAATGTCAGCGCTTTTATCATCCCTAATTGCCTGTGAAAATGTTATGGCACAATTGATTTCTAATGAAATGAAGTTTGATCTTCGAGGAATTTCTTTTGAAGTGGATGGAAGCTTAGATCCTGCAGGATTAATGGGAGATCTAAGTGTAAAGCCATACTTTCAGCACGTTACGGTGAAAGCATTTATAGAAACCTCTGAATCAGAGGAGCGCATTCTTGAATTACAAAAAGCGGTCGATCAGCGCTGCCCTGTATTTAGAACCTTAAAGGACGCTGGAATTCCAATTGAAAACCATTGGGTAAAAGCGAAGGCTACAGTTTAATACCACTTAAAAGATCTTATCAATTGATAGGATCTTTTTTTAAAAAAAAGAATATTTGCTATTTATGTGTTAAACACTCAATATTAATAAGACTAAATTTTTGTAAGGATTGAGAAAGTAGGGATTTTTTTGCCTGATTTTGTTTCATTAGGTATTTCACAAGTAGTGGTAAATAAATTAAAAAGTTACGGTATAGCTAAACCAACACCTATTCAAGAAAAAGCAATACCTTTCGTTATGGATGGTAAAGATGTTATTGCACAAGCGCAAACGGGAACAGGTAAAACATTTGCCTTCATCTTGCCTATTTTAGAAAAAATAGATCAACAAGCAAATCATGTTCAAGCTCTTATTGTTACTCCGACAAGAGAATTAGCTTTACAAATAACAGATGAGTTTGAAAAATTGACGAACAATCTCCCTGGAGTCGATGTACTAGCCGTCTACGGGGGGCAGGATGTTGATAAACAGTTAAAGAAACTGAAGAAAAATGTTCAAATTGTGGTAGGGACGCCAGGAAGATTATTGGATCATATTAGAAGAGGGACGGTACAGTTATCGGATGTATCTTTTCTTGTTCTTGACGAAGCAGACCAAATGCTTCATATTGGCTTTCTAAATGAAGTAGAGGACATTATCAAGGAAACACCAAAGACGCGTCAAACCATGCTTTTTTCTGCGACGATGCCAGAGGAAATAAGAAGCCTTGCCACTAAGCATATGCGGAAACCTGAATATATCCAAGTTGAAAAAACACAGGGTCCTGCGGAAAATGTAAAATTAATTGCTATTCATACAATTGATCGGGCTAAGCAGGCCACTTTAATTCAATTAGTAGAAACACATAGGCCCTATTTAGCTGTTATCTTTTGCAGAACCAAACGCAGGGTTTCTAAATTGTATGAGGTTCTAAAATCACATAAATTTTTGTGCGATGAACTGCATGGAGATTTGTCACAATCAAAAAGAGAGCAGGTAATGAAACGTTTCAGAGATGGTGAAATCCAATTATTAATTGCAACAGACGTAGCGGCAAGAGGTCTTGATGTTGAAGGTGTAACGCATGTATTTAACTATGATATACCTCAAGACGCTGAGAGCTTTGTCCATCGGATTGGAAGAACAGGAAGAGCCGGTACGAAAGGATTGGCCATCACCTTTTATTCATCGGATGACCGCCCGACTCTTGATATGATTGAAAAAGAACTAAACATTACCATTGAAAAACAAAACACAGGTAATAATGAAGTCAAGAAGACCAATAACTCAGATACTTCAAGGAAGCAGGGAAGGAAAAATAATAGTAAGACGAAGAGCCGTGGTTTTACTGATAAAAAAGGTGGAAATAAGAAAGTAAGTTCTAGGAAATCCTCTGGAAGTTCACACCCAGTTAAAGCAGAACATAAGAATAAAACGTCTGGAGTAAAAGGCAGAATGAAAACGAATAAAAGATAAAAAAAAGAACCCTTGCTAGATAAGCAAGGGTTCACTTTATGATGGAGACTATCGGGATCGAACCGACGACCTCTTGCATGCCATGCAAGCGCTCTCCCAGCTGAGCTAAGCCCCCGTATATATGGTACAAGAAAAATTATAGCTGTCTCGTACCAATCTTGCAAGTGTATTTTATACGTTTTTAAGAAAAAGTTGTGTTTAGCCCATACTTTCAATTTCAACCTTATGGACTCCTTCTAGATTTGAGACAGACTCATAAACTTCAGTTGTCTTCTCTCGGTAATCTACTGCCACTAATATTTGAACAAGATGGTCGCCATTGTCTAAATCCTTTATTCGGATCCTGCGAATGATGTACTTTTTCTCCATAATAAAAGATATAACCTTTTCAATCTGGATTTTTTCTCGCATAAACAATTGGAGACTAATTTCTTTTTCTCGTAATTGTTTAGGTCCGATGTACTTCATCACGTAAGGTACTAGTTCCACACTAATTATTAGTAATACAACACCAGCAAGTGCTTCGATAAAAAAACCTGCTCCTACTGCAATTCCAATTCCGGCTGCTCCCCATATCATTGCGGCGGTAGTAAGTCCAGAGATACTATCATTTCCTCGTCTAAGGATTACACCCGCCCCTAAAAAACCAATTCCTGAAACAATCTGTGCTGCAAGACGAAGAGGGTCCATGGTGATTTTAACATTATCGGAATCAGGAAACATATAAGCCGATTCAATTGATACAATGGTTAGCAGACAACTTACTACGGATATTACAAGACTTGTTTTAAGACCAACAGGCTTTCTTTTTAATTCCCGTTCTAATCCGATAATTAGTCCAAAAATCGCAGAGATGCCTAGCTTTATTAATATATCGTAATCTATATTCTCCATTGGGTTCACGTCCATTACTATTTTGGATAATACTTTGACTTTTCTATTATATGTTATCCATGGGTTCTAAAAAAAGAAATATCCTTTTACAAAATAATAGTAGTGAAGATGATTAAAACTGTTTGATTGAGTTATCCTAGTTAGGAATCTTAGTTGATAAAGTCCTTTTATTATTACATATACATTAATGATGGATTTTATGAATCAGTCCCTTGTTTGTTTTACCTATTGAAGTGATTATCAAACAACTTTCAAGAAACTAATTATAGATGAATCAAAAAAAGTAATAAATTATTAATAAATTATATTGCAATCATTTTTCTAACATGGTATATTAATTCTTGTCCTCTTCGAGAGAGCCAACAGCGAAAAAGAAATTCAAAAAAGTTGTTGACATCACGATGAAGGGTATGTTAAATTAAAGAGGTCGCTTTCGAGCTATTAAGTAAGATCAGCTCATAATGTGATTGATAATTGTTCTTTGAAAACTAAACAAACAAGAACGTCAACAAACAATTTTTTAGCTTTTAATAAAAGCTAAGCCAACGTAACAGAATGAGCTATATCAACTTTCTTGGAGAGTTTGATCCTGGCTCAGGACGAACGCTGGCGGCGTGCCTAATACATGCAAGTCGAGCGAATCTTGAGGTGCTTGCACCTCTTGATTAGCGGCGGACGGGTGAGTAACACGTGGGCAACCTGCCTGTAAGACTGGGATAACACCGGGAAACCGGTGCTAATACCGGATAATTCTTTCCCTCTCATGAGGGGAAGCTGAAAGTCGGTTTACGCTGACACTTACAGATGGGCCCGCGGCGCATTAGCTAGTTGGTGAGGTAACGGCTCACCAAGGCGACGATGCGTAGCCGACCTGAGAGGGTGATCGGCCACACTGGGACTGAGACACGGCCCAGACTCCTACGGGAGGCAGCAGTAGGGAATCTTCCGCAATGGACGAAAGTCTGACGGAGCAACGCCGCGTGAGCGATGAAGGCCTTCGGGTCGTAAAGCTCTGTTGTTAGGGAAGAACAAGTACCGGAGTAACTGCCGGTACCTTGACGGTACCTAACCAGAAAGCCACGGCTAACTACGTGCCAGCAGCCGCGGTAATACGTAGGTGGCAAGCGTTGTCCGGAATTATTGGGCGTAAAGCGCGCGCAGGCGGTCCTTTAAGTCTGATGTGAAAGCCCACGGCTCAACCGTGGAGGGTCATTGGAAACTGGGGGACTTGAGTACAGAAGAGGAAAGCGGAATTCCACGTGTAGCGGTGAAATGCGTAGAGATGTGGAGGAACACCAGTGGCGAAGGCGGCTTTCTGGTCTGTAACTGACGCTGAGGCGCGAAAGCGTGGGGAGCAAACAGGATTAGATACCCTGGTAGTCCACGCCGTAAACGATGAGTGCTAAGTGTTAGAGGGTTTCCGCCCTTTAGTGCTGCAGCTAACGCATTAAGCACTCCGCCTGGGGAGTACGGCCGCAAGGCTGAAACTCAAAGGAATTGACGGGGGCCCGCACAAGCGGTGGAGCATGTGGTTTAATTCGAAGCAACGCGAAGAACCTTACCAGGTCTTGACATCCTCTGACACTCCTAGAGATAGGACGTTCCCCTTCGGGGGACAGAGTGACAGGTGGTGCATGGTTGTCGTCAGCTCGTGTCGTGAGATGTTGGGTTAAGTCCCGCAACGAGCGCAACCCTTGTTCTTAGTTGCCAGCATTCAGTTGGGCACTCTAAGGAGACTGCCGGTGACAAACCGGAGGAAGGTGGGGATGACGTCAAATCATCATGCCCCTTATGACCTGGGCTACACACGTGCTACAATGGATGGTACAAAGGGCTGCAAGACCGCGAGGTTTAGCCAATCCCATAAAACCATTCTCAGTTCGGATTGTAGGCTGCAACTCGCCTACATGAAGCCGGAATCGCTAGTAATCGCGGATCAGCATGCCGCGGTGAATACGTTCCCGGGCCTTGTACACACCGCCCGTCACACCACGAGAGTTTGTAACACCCGAAGTCGGTGGGGTAACCGTAAGGAGCCAGCCGCCTAAGGTGGGACAGATGATTGGGGTGAAGTCGTAACAAGGTAGCCGTATCGGAAGGTGCGGCTGGATCACCTCCTTTCTAAGGAATATACAGTCCTTGTGGACTGATAAACGTTGACTGTTACTTGTTTGTTTAGTTTTGAGAGTACAATTCTCTCAAAGCTTTTTTTAATCGTTCTTTGAAAACTAGATAATCGTAAGAAGAAGAAACCAAGTAAAAACCGAGTGAATTGCCATTTTAGTTTTTCTCTCTTATTAAATTAAGAGAATAACCATTTAGGTTAAGTTAGAAAGGGCGCACGGTGGATGCCTTGGCACTAGGAGCCGATGAAGGACGGGACTAACACCGATATGCTTCGGGGAGCTGTAAGTAAGCTTTGATCCGGAGATTTCCGAATGGGGGAACCCACTGCTCGTAATGGAGCAGTATCTTTACCTGAATACATAGGGTATTGAAGGCAGACCCGGGGAACTGAAACATCTAAGTACCCGGAGGAAGAGAAAGCAAACGCGATTCCCTGAGTAGCGGCGAGCGAAACGGGACATAGCCCAAACCAAGAGGCTTGCCTCTTGGGGTTGTAGGACACTCAACATGGAGTTACAAAGGAACGGGGTAGATGAAGCGGTCTGGAAAGGCCCGTCATAGAAGGTAAAAACCCTGTAGTTGAAACTTCGTTCCCTCCTGAGTGGATCCTGAGTACGGCCGGACACGAGAAATCCGGTCGGAAGCTGGGAGGACCATCTCCCAAGGCTAAATACTCCCTAGTGACCGATAGTGAACCAGTACCGTGAGGGAAAGGTGAAAAGCACCCCGGAAGGGGAGTGAAATAGATCCTGAAACCGTGTGCCTACAAGTAGTCAGAGCCCTATGTTTTTTCTTTCGAAAAAACCCGGGTGATGGCGTGCCTTTTGTAGAATGAACCGGCGAGTTACGATCCCATGCAAGGTTAAGTTGAAGAGACGGAGCCGCAGCGAAAGCGAGTCTGAATAGGGCGAATAAGTATGTGGTCGTAGACCCGAAACCAGGTGATCTACCCATGTCCAGGGTGAAGTCCAGGTAACACTGGATGGAGGCCCGAACCCACGCACGTTGAAAAGTGCGGGGATGAGGTGTGGGTAGCGGAGAAATTCCAATCGAACTTGGAGATAGCTGGTTCTCTCCGAAATAGCTTTAGGGCTAGCCTCACGTTGTAAGAGTCTTGGAGGTAGAGCACTGTTTGGACTAGGGGCCCTCATCGGGTTACCGAATTCAGACAAACTCCGAATGCCAAAGACTTATCCGTGGGAGTCAGACTGCGAGTGATAAGATCCGTAGTCAAAAGGGAAACAGCCCAGACCACCAGCTAAGGTCCCAAAGTTTACGTTAAGTGGAAAAGGATGTGGAGTTGCTTAGACAACCAGGATGTTGGCTTAGAAGCAGCCACCATTTAAAGAGTGCGTAATAGCTCACTGGTCGAGTGACTCTGCGCCGAAAATGTACCGGGGCTAAACGTAACACCGAAGCTGTGGATTGACATCTACGATGTCAGTGGTAGGAGAGCGTTCTAAGGGCGTTGAAGCTAGACCGTAAGGACTGGTGGAGCGCTTAGAAGTGAGAATGCCGGTATGAGTAGCGAAAGATGGGTGAGAATCCCATCCACCGTATGCCTAAGGTTTCCTGAGGAAGGCTCGTCCTCTCAGGGTTAGTCGGGACCTAAGCCGAGGCCGAAAGGCGTAGGCGATGGACAACAGGTTGATATTCCTGTACCACCTCTTTATCGTTTGAGTGATGGGGGGACGCAGGAGGATAGGGTAAGCGCACTGTTGGATATGTGCGTGTAAGCAGGTAGGCTGGTGAATAGGAAAATCCGTTCACCGTAAGGCTGAGCTGTGATGCCGAGGGAAATATAGTACCGAAGTTCCTGATTCCACACTGCCAAGAAAAGCCTCTAGCGAGATAAAAGGTGCCCGTACCGCAAACCGACACAGGTAGGCGAGGAGAGAATCCTAAGGTGAGCGAGAGAACTCTCGTTAAGGAACTCGGCAAAATGACCCCGTAACTTCGGGAGAAGGGGTGCTTTTTGAGGTGAATAGCCTCGAAGAGCCGCAGTGAATAGGCCCAGGCGACTGTTTAGCAAAAACACAGGTCTCTGCGAAGCCGCAAGGCGAAGTATAGGGGCTGACGCCTGCCCGGTGCTGGAAGGTTAAGAGGAGGGGTTAGCTCTAAGCGAAGCTCTGAATCGAAGCCCCAGTAAACGGCGGCCGTAACTATAACGGTCCTAAGGTAGCGAAATTCCTTGTCGGGTAAGTTCCGACCCGCACGAAAGGCGTAACGATCTGGGCACTGTCTCAACGAGAGACTCGGTGAAATTATACTACCTGTGAAGATGCAGGTTACCCGCGACAGGACGGAAAGACCCCGTGGAGCTTTACTGTAGCCTGATATTGAATTTTGGTACAGCTTGTACAGGATAGGTAGGAGCCTGAGAAGCCGGAGCGCCAGCTTCGGTGGAGGCGTCGGTGGGATACTACCCTGGCTGTATTGAAATTCTAACCCTCACCCCTGATCGGGGTGGGAGACAGTGTCAGGTGGGCAGTTTGACTGGGGCGGTCGCCTCCTAAAGAGTAACGGAGGCGCCCAAAGGTTCCCTCAGAATGGTTGGAAATCATTCGCAGAGTGTAAAGGCACAAGGGAGCTTGACTGCGAGACCTACAAGTCGAGCAGGGACGAAAGTCGGGCTTAGTGATCCGGTGGTTCCGCATGGAAGGGCCATCGCTCAACGGATAAAAGCTACCCCGGGGATAACAGGCTTATCTCCCCCAAGAGTCCACATCGACGGGGAGGTTTGGCACCTCGATGTCGGCTCATCGCATCCTGGGGCTGTAGTCGGTCCCAAGGGTTGGGCTGTTCGCCCATTAAAGCGGTACGCGAGCTGGGTTCAGAACGTCGTGAGACAGTTCGGTCCCTATCCGTCGTGGGCGCAGGAAATTTGAGAGGAGCTGTCCTTAGTACGAGAGGACCGGGATGGACGCACCGCTGGTGTACCAGTTGTCTTGCCAAAGGCATCGCTGGGTAGCTATGTGCGGACGGGATAAGTGCTGAAAGCATCTAAGCATGAAGCCCCCCTCAAGATGAGATTTCCCATAGCGTCAAGCTAGTAAGAACCCTGAAAGATGATCAGGTTGATAGGTCAGAGGTGGAAGCGCGGTGACGTGTGGAGCTGACTGATACTAATCGTTCGAGGACTTAACCAATTTTTAAAAGATGAACTCGTTTTTACTAACTTCTTCTGAAATTATCTAGTTTTGAGGGAATGAATTTTTTCAAAAACCTCTTGAAAAATCTCTGAAAGACAGTATAATAAAGTATGTCTTTGAGAAAACAGTCTGGTAATAATGGCGAGAAGGTCACACCCGTTCCCATACCGAACACGGAAGTTAAGCTTCTCAGCGCCGATGGTAGTTGGGACAAGCGTCCCTGTGAGAGTAGGACGTTGCCAGGCTGTATTATATGGAGGATTAGCTCAGCTGGGAGAGCATCTGCCTTACAAGCAGAGGGTCGGCGGTTCGATCCCGTCATCCTCCACCATATTTTTCACGATAGTAAAAATAACTATTCTTTGCCGGTTTAGCTCAATTGGTAGAGCAACTGACTTGTAATCAGTAGGTTGGGGGTTCAAGTCCTCTAGCCGGCACCATTTTCATTATTACTTATATTAAGTAATAATGAGCCATTAGCTCAGTTGGTAGAGCATCTGACTTTTAATCAGAGGGTCGAAGGTTCGAGTCCTTCATGGCTCACCATAGTTTTTCACGCTAGTGAAAAAAACTTTCCTTTTGCGAAAGCAAATAAAGTAACCTTTGGCTGCAGTAATTAATTTTCAATATGCGGGTGTGGCGGAATTGGCAGACGCACCAGACTTAGGATCTGGCGCCGCAAGGCGTGGGGGTTCGACTCCCTTCACCCGCACCAAAGTTATTTTGAGTAAAATAACTAATATTTTAAATGAAATAACATTATCAAATATTGCGGAAGTAGTTCAGTGGTAGAACACCACCTTGCCAAGGTGGGGGTCGCGGGTTCGAATCCCGTCTTCCGCTCCAATATTGCCGGGGTGGCGGAACTGGCAGACGCACAGGACTTAAAATCCTGCGGTAGGTGACTACCGTACCGGTTCGATTCCGGTCCTCGGCACCATTTTTAAAAGTGTAAATAGATTTATAATATGCGCCCGTAGCTCAATTGGATAGAGTGTCTGACTACGGATCAGAAGGTTATGGGTTCGACTCCTTTCGGGCGCGCCATATTTTATCGGGAAGTAGCTCAGCTTGGTAGAGCACTTGGTTTGGGACCAAGGGGTCGCAGGTTCGAATCCTGTCTTCCCGACCATCTTCAATTAAAAGATATGGGGCCTTAGCTCAGCTGGGAGAGCGCCTGCTTTGCACGCAGGAGGTCAGCGGTTCGATCCCGCTAGGCTCCACCAAGGTTGTTTTACAATTTAATTATCTATTTGGCGGTGTAGCTCAGCTGGCTAGAGCGTACGGTTCATACCCGTAAGGTCGGGGGTTCGATCCCCTCCGCCGCTACCAAGTATTTTTATGAAGTAAAAACACAAAAGTTTTTTTGCGCAGCAAAATAACCAAATAAATTAGTTTTTAATACTTTATCTGGACCTTTAGCTCAGCTGGTTAGAGCAGACGGCTCATAACCGTCCGGTCGTAGGTTCGAGTCCTACAAGGTCCACCAGTAATCTTTATAATATGGAGGAATACCCAAGTCCGGCTGAAGGGATCGGTCTTGAAAACCGACAGGCGGGTTAAACCGCGCGGGGGTTCGAATCCCTCTTCCTCCGCCATATTATTCTTCAGCAAAATGAAATTCTTTTTATTGTCGCGGGGTGGAGCAACGAGCGTTACTTCACAGAATTAACTGCGAGTTGTATCAATCGAACTGCTGCTTGAATAAGCTTTCTGAGATTGATACAGTCCATACAAACTATGGGCATGAGTAAGTGTAATAATTTCTATTGTCGCGGGGTGGAGCAGTCTGGTAGCTCGTCGGGCTCATAACCCGAAGGTCGCAGGTTCAAATCCTGTCCCCGCAATACGGTCTGGTAGTTCAGTTGGTTAGAATGCCTGCCTGTCACGCAGGAGGTCGCGGGTTCGAGTCCCGTCCAGACCGCCATTTTTTTAAAAATGGCATTATTTAAGTGGCTCAGTAGCTCAGTCGGTAGAGCAAAGGACTGAAAATCCTTGTGTCGGCGGTTCGATTCCGTCCTGAGCCACCATTTATAATTGGTGGATAATAAAATAATGGCGATTGTGGCGAAGTGGTTAACGCACCTGATTGTGGTTCAGGCATTCGTGGGTTCGATTCCCATCAGTCGCCCCATATAATAATTTATGATATGCGGGTGTAGTTTAGTGGTAAAACCTCAGCCTTCCAAGCTGATGTTGTGAGTTCGATTCTCATCACCCGCTCCAATTTATGGGCCTATAGCTCAGCTGGTTAGAGCGCACGCCTGATAAGCGTGAGGTCGATGGTTCGAGTCCATTTAGGCCCACCATATTCTTTTAAAAGAAAAATAAACTTCTATTGTTCCGCAGTAGCTCAGTGGTAGAGCTATCGGCTGTTAACCGATCGGTCGTAGGTTCGAGTCCTACCTGCGGAGCCATTTTTTTATGGGGAAGTACTCAAGAGGCTGAAGAGGCGCCCCTGCTAAGGGTGTAGGTCGGGTAACCGGCGCGAGGGTTCAAATCCCTCCTTCTCCGCCATAAATTTAAGGCCCCTTGGTCAAGTGGTTAAGACACCTCCCTTTCACGGAGGTAACACGGGTTCGAATCCCGTAGGGGTCATACAAAAAGGCTGATGATATTATATCATCAGTTTTTTTGTGTCTAATAAATAATGGAAAACTTATTCTTTATGAGCGGCCTATAAAAGGTCTATAGTGACCGAACCGTAGGAAGAAACTAGATTAGGGTAACTATAAAAGAGCTATAGTGACCGAACCGTAGGAAGAAACTAGATTTGGGTAACTATAAAAGAGCTATAGTGACCGAATTGTAGGAAGAAACTAGATTTGGGTAACTATGAAAGCTATAGTGACCGAACTGTAGGAAGAAACTAGATTAGGGTAACTATGAGCAGAGCTATAGTGACCGAACCATAAAATAATACTAGATCTGGCTCACTAAAAAAAGAATATATACCGCCACAACAAAAAGTGAGATCACAGGTTCACTCCAAAGGATCCTGAGAAACCAAATGTGAAGCTGCCTCCATTCGCCATGCTTGACGTGATTAATCCATAAAATCACCCCGCTTTTATCACAAAAAATATGTTGTTATATAAAAAAAGTAAACATATCGATCCCCAAACAGGACCATTCGCTTGTACATCCTATAAGGCGAGATTCTCTAATGTGATACCTATATCAATATAATATTATTCCTTCCCCGATTTTTTTAAAAATCGTTGTGAACGCTTACAGACAATGGTTTTTAGTAAATTAACTCGTTAAAGTTATACAAAAATCAAATAATATTTTTCCCCTATGAACTTAAAAAATTTTATATATTTTTGTCTATTCTCGATGGAATTATTGTGGATTGGTGTCGAAATAACTCGCAATATACTGTAATATGACAGTTTATATCCTTTGTTGTCAGAAAAGATAAAAAAGTTTTTGAGAATTATTAGTAGTTTGCACTTATAATTAACCCTTGAAATACATTTTCACAAGGATGAGGTTATTAATGGCAGTGAATACTTTATATCCAACAGACTATCAGTTGCATTTATTTCATGAAGGCAACCTTTTTCAAAGTCATCAACTATTTGGTGCACATGTATTTAGGGAATCAGAGAAAGTTTCTACTCGCTTTTGTGTGTGGGCCCCTAATGCTAAAGAGGTTCGGCTAGTTGGAGATTTCAATAGCTGGGATGGTGAAGGTTACGATTTACATAGGGTAAACAATGAAGGTGTATGGATTATAGTCATTAATCAAGACCTAAGTGGTTGCCTTTATAAGTATGAAATAATTACAGCACAAAATGAAAGAATTTTGAAAGCAGATCCATTTGCCTTCTACTCGGAGCTGAGACCAAATACTGCCTCTATTGTCCATTCTTTGAAAGATTATGATTGGCAGGATAATCACTGGTTGCAGCGAAAGGAAAAAAGGAACTTCTTATCTGAAGCACAGGTAATCTATGAAGTGCATTTTGGTTCCTGGAAAAAGCATGAAAATGGAGACTTTTTAACATATAAGGAAATGGCAGCAGAACTTATTCCTTATGTGCTTGAACATGGATTTACACATATCGAGATACTACCCCTTATTGAGCACCCCTATGACGGTTCTTGGGGATACCAGGGAACTGGGTACTTTTCAGCAACCTCGCGTTATGGCACACCACAGGACTTTATGTACTTTGTGGATCAGTGTCACCAAAATGGTATTGGCGTTATCCTAGATTGGGTACCAGGTCATTTTTGTAAGGATTCTCATGGTTTATACCGTTTTGATGGTTCCCATATTTATTCTTATGAAACAGAGAGTGACAGGGAAAATCAGGTTTGGGGAACAGCAAACTTTGATCTTGGAAAAGGTGAGGTCCAAAGTTTTCTCATTTCGAATGCATTTTTTTGGATTGATTATTTCCATATTGATGGATTTAGGATGGATGCGGTTGCCAACATTATTTATTGGCCAAATTCAACGGAAAATCTTGAAAACCCATTTGGAATCGAATTTCTAAAAAAATTAAACATTGAAGTTCATGAATATGATCCAACCTTTGTCATGATTGGGGAGGATTCAACGGATTATCCGAATGTTACTGCCCCAATTCATTATGGTGGATTAGGTTTTGATTATAAATGGAATATGGGATGGATGAATGACACTTTGGAGTACATTGAAACTCCTCCATTTTCCCGTTCAAATGTTCATTCTAAAGTGACTTTTTCGCTTCTATATACCTTCAGTGAAAACTTTATGCTACCGTTTTCCCATGATGAAGTTGTACATGGAAAAAAGTCATTATTAGATAAAATGCCAGGCGATTATTGGGAAAAGTTTGCTCAATTACGTCTGCTCCTAGGTTACATGTTTGCACACCCGGGTAAAAAATTATTATTTATGGGATTTGAAATTGGACAGTTTTCAGAATGGAAATATAAAGAGCAGCTCGATTGGAACCTATTAGACTATGAAATGCATCAAAACGTAAATCAATATGTTAAACAATTAACAAAACTCTATAAACGTTCCAAACCACTTTATGAGCTAGACCACATGCATGAAGGCTTTGATTGGATTGACTGCAATAACACTGACCAATCCATCTTTTCTTTTATCAGGAAAGGTAAAAAAGAGAATGACTTTTTAATCATCATATGCAATTTTACAGGTGTTCATTATCCTGAATATAAAATTGGCGTACCTGTACAAGGCGAGTTCCGTGAGATTTTAAACAGTGATCATACAGACTTTGGCGGCGCAGGATTTATTAATAAGAAAACATTTATGGCTTTAGAAGAGCCATTCCATGGTAAACCATATTCCGTTAATGTGACGATACCGCCTTTTGGCTTTCAGATCATACGACCAGTGAAAAAACGAAAGGAGAGAAAAGGTAATGGTAAAGAAAAAGTGCGTAGCCATGCTATTGGCAGGAGGGAAAGGAAGCAGACTTAATTCGCTGACGAAGGATTTGGCGAAGCCTGCTGTCCCTTTTGGCGGGAAGTACAGAATCATTGATTTTACATTAAGCAATTGTGCCAATTCCGGAATTGATACTGTAGGAGTGTTAACGCAGTATCAACCATTACTTTTAAACTCGTACATTGGTATCGGGAGTGCTTGGGATCTTGACCGTAAAGACGGAGGTGTTACCGTTTTACCGCCATATGCTGAGTCCTCAGAGGTAAAATGGTATACCGGCACGGCAAGCGCCATCTATCAAAATCTCAATTATTTAAAGCAATATCAACCGGAATATGTATTAATTCTATCGGGTGATCATATTTACAAAATGAACTACGAAAGTATGCTAGAATACCACATCGAAAAAAGGGCTGATGCAACGATTTCTCTTATAGAGGTTCCTTGGGCTGAAGCAAATCGTTTTGGAATTATGAATACAAACGAAGAATTAAGAATAACAGAGTTTGAGGAAAAGCCTGCAGAACCTAAAAATAATTTAGCATCAATGGGAATTTATATTTTTAGCTGGAATATACTTAAAGAATATTTGGAAATGGATGCTAGAAATACTAAATCCTCTCATGATTTTGGCAAAGATATTATTCCATTAATGTTAGAAGAGAATAAGAAGTTATATGCCTATCCTTTTAAAGGCTATTGGAAAGACGTAGGTACAGTTAGAAGTTTATGGGAAGCAAATATGGACCTATTAAATGATGAATGTGATTTAGATCTGTTTGATCATGATTGGAGGATCTATTCTGTAAATCCAAATCAGCCTCCACAATATATTTCTCCAGAAGCTATTGTTAAGGATTCATTAATTAACGAGGGCTGTACGATTGAAGGGGAAATTGAAAATTCTGTCCTTTTTCAAGGGGTAAGTGTTGGAAAAGGGACTACCATCAAGGAATCTGTCATCATGCCTGACGCTGTTATTGGTGAAAACGTAAAGATTGAAAAAGCGATTGTACCAAGCGAAGTTGTTATTCCTGCTGGAACAGTCATTCGATCACTTGATGATGAAATTATCCTTGTAACGGAAGAAATGTTAAGTGGATTTTATCCTGCTTTTTAATAAGACTTTTATGGAACTTTGAGTATTTTCCAGCTTAGGGCCCGCCCGGCTCTATTGTTTTAAAGCCAAGCACTCCGGATGGCAGCAAGACGCCTTCCGTCAGTGCTTGTCTTATGCATGCCGCAGGTGAACAGGCCCTAGCTTAAATTTTGGGAGGGACTAGTATTGAAGAGAAAGTTATTAGGTGTTATTGATGCAACTACTTATCACGAGGATTTAGAGGATCTTTTGACACATCGTTCGCTGGCAGCCCTGCCATTTGCAGGACGCTATCGCATTATTGATTTTGTCCTTTCCAGTATGGTGAATTCCGGAATTAAAAGTGTAGCGATTTTTCCTAAAATGACTTATCGTTCGTTAATGGATCATCTTGGTTCAGGGAAAAACTGGGATTTAAACCGCAAGAGTGATGGTCTATTCTTCTTCCCAACTCCAGTTGTAGATTCAGATATCAATAAAA
Organism: Neobacillus sp. plas4; assembly: GCF_057221695.1. Taxonomy (NCBI): domain Bacteria; kingdom Bacillati; phylum Bacillota; class Bacilli; order Caryophanales; family Bacillaceae; genus Neobacillus; species Neobacillus sp. plas4. The sequence goes on along the minus strand of NZ_CM170152.1, from coordinate 4,815,937 downwards.
TTGGTACGTTTGAAAACTTTGCAGCTAACTTAGACTTCTTTTACCGCAGTTCTCAGGAGTATTCCATTATTACAAATTGCTACACTGTTTTCAATATGGATTTTAGACCATTGCTTGATAGTCATATTCAATCAGGTTGTGATATTACTGAAATTTTCCATGAAAATGGGTCTCCAATGAAGATGTATTTAGTAAAAACCTCCTTACTAATTGAGTTAATTGAAACAAGAAATGAAACAGGATATACATGCATGAAGGATGTCGTGTTAGACAATGAACATCATTACACTGTTTGTACCTATAAGTACTCCGGTTATGCTGTTATGATTAACTCAATTCAAAACTATTTTTCTACTAGTTTAAATCTATTAAATCCTGATGTTTGGAAGCAATTATTTATAAAAGAACAGCCTGTCCTAACCAAGGTAAAGGATGAGCCGCCAACAAGATATTTAAAAGGTTCTGTTGTTCAAAATGCAATGATTGCGAATGGCTGCTTAATTAATGGCAGTGTTGAAAATAGTATTATTTCCAGAGGCGTTAAGATCGGCAAGGGTACAGTGATTAAGAATTGTATCATCATGCAAAAATGTGTCATCGAAGATAATTGTTACCTAGATTCCGTTATTTTAGATAAAGATGTAAAGGTTGAAGCTGGTACAAACTTGACTGGTACTGCCAGTGATCCTTTTGTTGTACGGAAAGGTACGAAACAAGGAGCGTTGATGAATTCGTGAAAGTACTATTTGCAGTTTCTGAGTGTGGTCCATTTGCTAAATCAGGGGGTCTTGCAGACGTTGCAGGCTCCCTGCCTAAAGAGCTGAAAAGTCTTGGGACAGATGTTAGGGTGATTCTTCCAAAATATGGAACCATTGCCGAACAGTATAAAAGCGATATGAAAAAAATAAAAGAGTTCACCGTTCCTGTTGGTTGGAGAAACCAGTATTGTGGAATCGAGGAACTTAACTTTCAAGGTGTAACGTACTACTTTGTGGATAATGAGTATTATTTCAAACGCGAAGGTTTTTATGGATATTATGATGATGGCGAAAGATTCGCTTATTTTAACCGCGCTGTTTTGGAAGCATTGGAACACTTAGACTTTTATCCAGATGTCCTCCATTGTCATGACTGGCATACGGCTATGATTCCGTTTTTATTGAGGATGGATTATTACAAACGAAAAGGCTACGGGCTGATTCGAACTGTGTTTACCATTCATAATCTTCAATTCCAAGGCATTTTTCCAAGAGAAACACTTGGGGATTTACTTGGATTAGATGGGGAAGCCTTCCATCCTGAACATTTAGAGTTTTTTGGATGTATTAATTTTATGAAGGGTGCCCTTGTTGCAGCGGACGATATCACAACCGTAAGTCCGACTTATAAACAAGAGATTCAAACGCCTGAATATGGTGAAAAATTGGATGGACTTTTGAAAACAAGGGAAGAGGATCTTGTTGGGATCTTAAATGGAATTGATGACAAATTTTATAATCCAGCGGATGATCACCTAATTTATAAAACGTATACGTCAAAGACTCTTAAAAATAAAGCAGTAAACAAAAGTGAAATTCAAAAGTATTTTGGGCTGCCGCAAAGTCCGAATACACCTCTAATGGTTATGATTACCCGCCTAACGAAACAAAAGGGATTAGACCTAGTTAAGTGTGTTTTACAAGACATTCTTCATGATGATATTCAAATGATTGTCCTTGGGACTGGCGACTATGGATATGAAGAATATTTACGTCAGGCAGGAAATACCTATCCGGATAAATTAAAAGTACATATAGGTTTTAGTGAAGCTTTGGCTCATAAGCTATATGCAGCTGCAGATTTGTTTTTAATGCCATCTCTATTTGAACCATGCGGCCTTGGTCAATTAATTGCTATGAGGTACGGTGCAGTGCCAATTGTACGCGAGACAGGCGGGCTGAATGACACAGTACAATCCTGGAATGAGACTACCCAAGAAGGTAATGGTTTTTCTTTCAAAAACTTTAATGCTCATGACATGCTTTATACCATTAGGAGGGCATTACACTTTTATCATGACCCGTCTTGGGAATCAATTGTTCAAAAAGCGATGGAGAAGGATAACAGTTGGGCACAGTCGGCGTTTAAGTATAATCAACTTTATGCAGAGCTGATCTCGAGGAGTGAAACCCATGTTTTCTAGTACAACGGAATTCAAGAACACCTTTCTAAAAAGGTTGAATATGGTTTGCGGAAAGAGCTTTTCTGAAAGCTCCGACCGAGACCATTACCAGACACTTGGAATTATGATTCGAGAATATGTAAGTCATGACTGGATTACAACAAATGAGCGATATTTGGCAGCAAAGGGGAAACAAGTCTATTATCTCTCGATAGAGTATTTATTAGGAAAGTTGTTACGGCAAAACTTAATTAATTTAGGGATTGAAGAAACTGTACAAGCAGGTCTCAGAGACCTTGGGATAGATTTAGGCAATCTAGAGGAATTAGAGAGTGATGCAGGCTTAGGAAACGGCGGCTTAGGTAGATTAGCCGCTTGTTTTCTGGACTCCCTTGCTTCATTAAACCTTCCAGGACACGGCCATGGAATTCGTTACAAGCATGGTCTTTTTGAACAGAAAATAGTGGATGGATATCAAGTAGAACTCCCAGAGCAATGGCTTAGGAGCGGGAACGTTTGGGAAGTTCGGAAGGCAGACCTTGCTGTAAAAATACCTTTTTGGGGTAAGGTTGAAGGGAGAACAGAAAACGGACGCCTTGTGTTCCACCATTTACATGCAGAAACCGTGACAGCTGTACCGCATGATATGCCGGTAATAGGGTATAACTCCGAAACAGTGAATACGTTAAGATTGTGGAATGCTGAACCCTCTCAATTCCCTATTCATGAGGATATATTAAAATACAAACGAGAAACGGAATTAGTGTCTGAATTCCTTTATCCGGATGATACCCATGATGAGGGGAAAATTCTTAGATTAAAGCAGCAATATTTTTTAGTTTCCGCAAGTCTGCAGTCCATTATTAAAACGTACAGGAAAAAGCATGGAAATTTAAAAGATTTCCATGAACATGTCTGCATTCACATTAATGATACCCACCCTGTTTTAGCCATTCCTGAGCTCATGAGGATTCTTATTGATGAAGAAGGATTTGATTGGGATCAAGCCTGGCATATTACAAGGAATACGATATCCTATACAAATCATACAACTTTGTCTGAAGCATTGGAAAAGTGGCCGATTCGAATTTTCCAGCCGTTATTACCACGAATATACATGATTGTTGAAGAAATCAATGAACGGTTTTGTGGTGAGTTATGGGACCAATACCCGGGAGATTGGGATAAAATTGCGGGGTTGGCAATCATAGCTGACGGATTTGTAAAAATGGCACCATTAGCAATCTTAGGAAGTTTTAGTGTGAATGGTGTCGCAAAGCTTCATACAGAAATTTTAAAGACAAGGGAAATGAATGATTTTTATCAGTTGTTCCCGGAAAAATTCAATAATAAAACAAATGGAATTGCCCATCGCCGCTGGCTATTAAAAGCAAATCCTGATTTATCAGCGTTATTAACAGATTCTATCGGTTCGTCATGGACGCAATCACCGGCAGATTTGATTCAATTACTTCAATATAAAAATGATTCATCCTTTATGGAGCAGCTTTTGAAAATTAAAATAGATAACAAACAGCGGCTTGCTGAGGTGATTCAAAGCAGGAATGGTATTGTTGTTGATTCTTCCGCTATATTTGATGTCCAAGTAAAGCGTCTGCATGCCTATAAGAGACAGCTGTTAAAGGTATTACATATTATGTACCTTTATAATCAAATAAAAGAGGATCCTAGCTTTTCATTTGTCCCACGTGTATTCATTTTTGGAGCAAAGGCTTCTCCTGGCTATTATTATGCTAAGAAAATCATAAAGCTCATTAATACAGTGGCTGAAAAGGTCAATAATGATCCAATTATTGGAGATAAGATGAAAGTTGTTTTCTTAGAAAACTACCGGGTTTCACTCGCTGAAAAAGTTTTTCCTGCAGCTGACTTAAGTGAACAAATATCAACTGCCAGTAAAGAAGCTTCTGGTACGGGTAACATGAAATTTATGATTAATGGAGCATTGACCGTGGGAACTATGGATGGTGCAAATATTGAAATTCACGAATTGGTTGGGGACGAAAATATCTTCACCTTCGGGCTTTCGGCTGACGAAGTACTTCACTATTATCAGCATGGAGGCTATCAATCTATTGAATATTATCACCATGACAGCCGTATCCGCCAGGCAGTTGACCAGCTGGTAAATGGGTTTTTCCCGGGGGTCTATAATGAGTTTGAGCCGATTTTCGATTCCTTATTAGAGGAAAATGATCAATATTTCGTCTTAAAGGATTTTGCTTCTTATGCTGACACGCAAAAGAAAATTGGGGAAACCTTTAGAGACCAACAAATCTGGCAAAAAAAGTGTCTCGTAAACATCGCTCATGCAGGTTATTTTTCAAGTGACCGAACAATCCAAGAGTATGCAGACGATATATGGGGGATTAAACCCTTCTAATAAAATAAAAGGCTCCTGCTGTAAAAAGCAGAAGCCTTATTTTTTATGAAATAAAGTGTCCAAGGAAGATTCCAATAGCGAGTAAGAATCCAAAGATGGTATTGGTTTTTGCTGTTGCTTTCATGGCAGGTGCCATTTGAATAGGGGTATCACCTGCGATAAAGCCTTTAATTGCTTTCACAGCATTCGGTATACTAAGAAGGACAATTATTGTCCAAATCGGAGCAACACCTGTGATAATTAAACCCAATGCCCAAAGAAATGAGAAAGCGAACAGGCAAGCCATTAATTTAACTGCTTTCTTTTTGCCAATAAGAATCGCTAATGTTCTTCGGCCATTTTCTTTATCGCCCTCTAAATCCCGAATATTATTAGAGAAATTAATGACACCAACAAGAACTAATATAGGAACGGAAATAAGGATGCTTGTAGATGTTACCATTCCAGTTTGGATAAAGAATGAAATTAAAATGATTAACATCCCCATAAAGAACCCTGCAAAAATTTCTCCAAATGGGGTGTAAGCAATTGGCAGAGGTCCTCCGGTATACAAATAACCAATGGACATACAAACCAGTCCAAGAACGGCGAGCCACCAGCTTGTACTCATACAAATATATACCCCAATTAATAAAGCAATTCCATAAAGGCTAAGAGCAAGCTGCATAACTGTTTTTGGTTTTATTCCATCGCGGACAATGGTACCGCCAATCCCGATTGAATGTTCATTATCAAGCCCGCGTTTAAAATCATAATATTCATTAAACATGTTGGTAGCGGCTTGTATTAATAAGCTTGCGATTAACATGGCAAAGAAAAGACCAAAATGGATTTCCCCATGTGAAAGTGAAAGTGCTGTACCTAGCAGAACTGGAACAAATGAGGCCGTTAAAGTATGAGGACGCGTCATTTGCCACCAAACTTGAATACCGCGATTCGATTCGACAGCGGGCTTTGAAGTGTGCTGTAAATTTGGCTGCATTCTCTTCTCCCCTTTAAAAAGTTTTTATCTATATCTATGGTTAATTAGTATTATGAAGTTCAGACATTCCAACCCTTAGTATATGAAATCTGACAACAAGGGTCAAATATTTTTTATTAGGTAAATTAGCAGATAATTCCTGTCTGATTATAAATAGAGTTTTGGAGGGAAAATGTAAGTACCGAATAAAATACAAATAAAACCCTGCTCGGAATGTTTTACGTTATAATAAAGTATGGTAGAGGATAGGTAGTGACAAGTATGACTGACTTCTTTACAATGAAGTAGTATGTTTAAATTGGCATTAAAATGAATGGATAGCAGTCATTGGCTGTTTTGGAGGGATTTTTTTGGTTACCATTCAGGAAACGGAATTAAAGGAAAGGGTTATTTTGGCAGTTAGAACGGCCCAAAGACTAGGCCGGTCGATTTTAATGAGTGAAGTTCATAAAGTCGACAATATTAACCCATTATCTTTTTTTAATAGTGGAAGTGAACGCTATCTAGGGGAACGCTTCTATTGGAAAGACCCATCCGAAGAAGTTGTAATTATTGGCCTTGGCATATCTAAACAAATTCAGTCGGATCAGGCTACTGACCGCTTTTTTCACGTTGAAGAAGAGTGGGCAAAGTTTTTAAAGGATAGCCATATTTTTAATCCTTATAAAGAAAATGGTTTAGGTCCAGTTATGTTCGGGGGATTCTCCTTTGACCCGCTTAAAGCGAAAACGTCACTTTGGTCTAAATACGCGGATTCATTATTCCATATTCCAAAATATATGTTAACGATTGTTGAAGGTCAAACGTTTTTAACGACCAATATGGTTTGTACACCGAATGATGATGTTACACTTTTTGAAAAAGTTAACATTGAACGAGCTCAGTTACTATCATCGCTCGAACAAGATTTTACTTTTAGTCCGGCTAAACTCACTCAAACAAAAGAAATTTCACCACGGCAATGGAAGCAAAGTGTAGATGATTTAGTAATGGATTTAAAAAATGGACCATTGAAAAAGGTTGTTCTTGCCCGTGAATTAAGATTATTTTTTGATAATAACATTAAAGCCGAGGTTATTCTAGAGAATTTATACAATCAACAGCGGGATAGTTTTATCTTTGCTTTTGAATCCAATGGAGATTGTTTTATTGGTGCCACACCTGAAAGGCTGGTAAAAAAACAGGGTAACGATGTCTTTTCAACCTGTCTTGCGGGATCGATTAAACGTGGAAAAACGGAAGAGGAAGACGAGATTTTAGGGCAGACATTATTAAATGATCAGAAAAATCTTATTGAGCATGGATTTGTCGTAGAAATGATAAAAGAGGCATTAGAGGAATCTTGTGAGGAAATCATCCTCCCAGATAAACCACGGTTAATGAAAATTAGGGATATTCAACACCTTTATACCCCTGTGATTGGTAAGTGCCACAATGACGCTTCGCTGCTTTTATTAGTAGAAAGGCTCCATCCAACCCCGGCTCTTGGCGGACTTCCTAAACAAGAAGCAGTTGAAAAGATTAGACAAAGCGAGGAACTTGACCGTGGTTTTTATGCGGCACCACTGGGATGGGTCGATTATCGAGGAAACGGTGAGTTCGCGGTTTCTATAAGATCAGGTCTCATTCAAGGTCAGGAAGCCTCATTATTTGCTGGTTGTGGTGTAGTTGCTAATTCTGATTCAGAAAGTGAATATTTAGAAACAAGCTTAAAATTTAAACCGATGCTTCGCGCCCTTGGAGGAAAATAATATGGATCATCAAGTATCATTAACGGCTTATTTAGCTGCCTTTGTGGCGGAATTAGTGCAAACATGTATAAAAGATGTTGTGGTCAGCCCTGGGTCAAGGTCAACCCCTATGGCGATGGTAATGGCTGAACATCCAGAAATAAATATTCACATCCATGTGGATGAACGCTCTGCCGCTTTTTTTGCATTGGGGATTGCGAAAACAACAAACAAGCCAGTTGCGATTTTATGTACGTCTGGAACCGCTGCTGCGAACTATTTTCCAGCAATTGTGGAAGCGCACTATTCACGAGTTCCATTACTTGTATTAACAGCTGACCGTCCTCATGAACTTAGAGAAGTTGGTGCTCCACAGGCGATTAATCAAATACATTTATATGGCCAGCATGTAAAATGGTTTGCCGATATGGCTTTACCTGAGAATAGTGACGAAATCATCCGCTATGCACGCACTGTTTGTGCACGTGCGGCAGCTATTGCAATGCAGGCACCTGCTGGTCCGGTTCATTTGAATTTTCCGTTTAGGGAACCACTGATTCCAAAATTGGAGGAAGGTATCTTTCAATTAGAAGAACGGCCTATGGGGTATGTGAAGGTTCGAAACGGGGAATTGACCATTAGTGAGGATGAATTCAGAGAAATTGCTTCAAAGCTGAGTGAATACAAAAACGGTATTATTGTATGTGGAGACATAACAGACGAACAGTTTGCTCAAGCCGTCACAGAGTTATCTTCTGCCTTAAATTTCCCAATTCTAGCTGACCCTTTGTCACAGCTTAGAAGTGGGAAACATCAACTAGAGAACATTGTGGAGACTTATGACACATTTTTGCGAAATGAAGATGCCAAGACATTTTTAAAGCCGGATGTTATTCTCCGATTTGGAGCAATGCCTGTTTCAAAGGCGTTGACTATTTTCTTAAAGGAAAATCACCATGCTGAACAATTTGTTATTGATGGTGGCGGAGGCTGGCGAGACCCTGCCTCATTATCTACTGAAATGATATTCTGTCATGAAACTTATTTTTGTGAGCGGTTAGTAGCTTCTATCGATAAACGACAGTCAGCAAACTTCTTAGAGAAATGGCAAAAAATTAATAATCTTACAAAGGAAAACATGTCACTTATAAGAGATTATCAGAAGTTAAGTGAAGGCCGGTTATTCTACCAATTAGCAGAAATGCTGCCAGAGGGTGCTACATTGTTTGTTGGTAATAGCATGCCAATTCGTGATCTAGATAGTTTCTTTCTCAACAATCATAAATCCATTAAAGTAATGGCCAATAGGGGTGCAAATGGTATTGACGGAACGGTATCCACAGCATTAGGAGCTGCTTTATACTCGCAGCCTTTATATTTGGTTTTAGGAGATCTTACTTTTTTCCATGATCTTAATGGTTTGGTTGCAGCAAAATTATATGGTATTGATATTAGGATTATTGTTGTTAACAATAATGGAGGCGGCATTTTTTCCTTCTTACCACAATCGCAGCACCCAAAGAATTTTGAACTTTTATTTGGCACTCCGTTAAATTTAGAATTCGAGCATGCAGTTACCATGTTCAATGGGAATTATACGAAAGTAAAGGACTGGGACCACCTAGGGGAGCTTATGAATACATCATCTAAAAGCAACGGATTAAATGTATATGAAGTTGTCACCAATAGAGAAAGCAATTTAAGTGAACATCGCGAATTTTGGCGTATTGTTTCCCAGGAAATATCAAATTTTGTCAAAGGTCTACATTAATGCAGGTAAATAGTAACGGCCTTACTTATAATGTCGAGGTGTGCGGAGAAGGATTTCCATTACTTCCATTACATGGATTTACTGGAGATTCTTCTACATGGACACCTTTTTGTCCGGTTTGGGGGAAGCATTCAAGATTAATCATTCCTGATATTGTCGGTCATGGTCAAACAGAATTATCAGAGGATATTAATCGGTATAAAATGGAAGCGGTTGCGGCAGATTTGATTTTTATTTTAGACCGGCTGGAAATTGAAAAGTTCGACATCCTTGGCTATTCAATGGGTGGAAGACTAGCGCTAACGATTGCCATTCTTTATCCACATAGAATTCGAAAGCTTATTCTAGAAAGTGCGTCACCCGGGTTAGTAACGGAAGAAGAAAGAATTATGCGCCGAATGAAAGACGGGGAACTAGCAAACTTTATTAATGAACATGGAATAGAAGCATTTGTTGACTATTGGGAAGCCATTCCGCTATTTTCATCGATGGATGCACTTCCGGAACCAATGAAAGATAGGATTAGGGCACAACGGTTATCCAATTCTTCAAAGGGCCTTATGAATAGTTTATTAGGGATGGGGACTGGAGCTCAGCCATCTTGGTGGGAAAAGTTACAACTGCTAAGTTGTGAAGTGTTACTTGTGACGGGAGAAAAGGATGAAAAGTTTTGTAGAATAGCTGAAAAAATGCAAAAGTATTTAAAAAAAGCTTCATGGATTGTAATAAATGGCTGTGGACATGCAATTCATGTGGAACAAAAAGAAAAATTTGGTACAATAGTAAGTGACTTTTTATAAATACATAATTAAGGAGGAAGATTGTTTTGACAGTAGAATGGATTGCAGGACGCAAGTATGAAGAAATTTTATATGAAACGTATAATGGAATTGCGAAAATCACGATTAACCGTCCACATGTACATAATGCATTTACACCGAGAACTGTTGCGGAATTAATAGACGCCTTTGCTTATGCACGTGACGATTCCAGTGTAGGTGTTATTGTATTAACTGGTGCAGGAGATAAAGCATTTTGTTCAGGCGGTGACCAAAAGGTTCGCGGACATGGCGGTTATGTAGGTGAAGACCAAATTCCCCGTTTAAATGTTCTTGATCTTCAACGGTTAATTCGTGTTATTCCAAAACCAGTTATTGCGATGGTTAAGGGGTACGCTATCGGCGGCGGTCATGTCCTTCACGTCGTGTGTGATTTGACGATTGCTGCAGATAATGCTGTATTTGGTCAAACAGGTCCGAATGTAGGAAGCTTTGATGCTGGTTATGGTTCAGGCTATCTAGCAAGAATCATCGGCCATAAAAAGGCACGTGAAATTTGGTACCTTTGCCGTCAGTATAATGCACAGGAAGCTCTTGACATGGGATTAGTAAATACGGTTGTTCCACTTGAAAGAGTTGAAGAGGAAACGATTCAGTGGTGTAATGAAATTTTGGAGAAAAGTCCAACAGCGCTTCGTTTCTTAAAGGCAGCCATGAATGCAGATACAGACGGTTTAGCAGGACTTCAGCAGCTTGCTGGGGATGCAACTTTGCTTTACTATACAACAGAAGAAGCCAAAGAAGGCCGCGATGCATTTAAAGAAAAGCGTAAGCCAGATTTCGGCCAATTCCCTCGTTTTCCATGATTTAAAAGTTATCACGTTGCAGCTTGGTGGACTCCATCAGGCTGTTTTTATATAGGAAAGAGTCTGGCGGGGGTCATCAGAAGGGATTTGTCCTCAATCCGGTGTCTTGAGTACAAATCGTAGTGTTCGTCAGAATGATTTGTCCTCAATCCGGTGTCTTAAGGACAAATCATAGGAGTCGTCAGAAGGGATTTGTCCTCAATCAAGGGTCTTGAGGACAAATCGTAGGAATCCCGAGTAGGATTTGTCCTCAATCAAGGGTCTTGAGGACAAATCATAGGAGTCGTCAGAAGGGATTTGTCCTCAATCAAGGGACTTGAGGACAAATCTGAGAAGTCATCAGAAGGGATTTATCCTCAATCAAGGGTCTTAAGGACAAATCATAGGAGTCGTCAGAAGGGATTTGTCCTCAATCAAGGGTCTTAAGGACAAATCATAGGAGTCGTCAGAAGGAATTGTCCTCAATCAAGGGTCTTAAGGACAAATCATAGGAGTCGTCAGAAGGAATTGTCCTCAATCAAGGGTCTTAAGGACAAATCGTAGAAGTCTCCAGAAGGATTCGTCCTCAATTCAATATCTTGAGGACAAATCACCCGATTGACCAAAAAGGCTCAATCCAGACTCTTTAGAAAAACGTAAATTTCGGCTATTTAGAAAACATGCGGTACAATACTTTAGCTATATAAAAGACAATAAACCATAAAAAAGCAGGTGAGTATGAATGCAAGTAGAGACCATGCCAAACTTTCTAGAAAAGAGAGCATTTTTGACACCTGAAAGAACTGCGATTTTTTTTAATGAGGAAACGGTATCATTTAAGGAGCTTTATGATCGGTCTTATCAAACCGCTGGCAGGCTGCAAAAGTTAGGCATACAAAATGGCCAATATGTTGGGGTACTATTAAAAAATCATGTTGATACGGTAGTGATTTTATTTGCCCTTCAGTTACTTGGCGTTAAAGCAGTAATCCTAAATATACGCTTGACGACAACAGAATTGAGCTGGCAGCTAAATGACTCAAAAGCTGCTTCATTAATTATGGAAGATGAATTTCTTGAAATCAAACGGGAAGTCGAAATTCCGGTCATTACAAAGGACCAGTTGTTTGTGACGACACCAGAGATTCCAGTCATTCAGAAAGAAATTAATTTGGCTGATGTCTGTACCATTATGTATACCTCTGGCACAACCGGAAATCCAAAAGGTGTATTACAAACGTATGGCAACCATTGGTGGAGTGCGGCAGGCTCTGCATTAAACTTAGGATATAATGAAAGTGATCGCTGGTTATGCAGTGTCCCGCTTTTTCATATAAGTGGTTTTTCCATCTTAATGCGAAGTGTCATTTATGGAATGCCGGTAATTCTTCATGAAAGCTTTGAAGCGGAAAAAACCATTAATGATATAAAATCGAAACAGGCTACCATTATGTCAGTGGTAGGGACCATGCTCTTTAGGATTGTGAATACACTTAAGGATCCCCAGCTTCCAAATCATTTCCGCTGCTTCCTTCTAGGAGGTGGTCCGGCACCATTACCACTTTTGGAGGCGTGTTTGGCTAAAAAACTTCCTGTTTTCCAATCCTATGGTATGACTGAGACGTCCTCTCAAATTGTAACCTTAGCTCCTGAATATAGCATCACGAAACTTGGCTCTGCAGGAAAGCCGTTGTTTCCTTCACAACTTAAGGTTCTTTTGGATAATGGAGAGATTGCACCTCCGAATAAGGCCGGTGAAATTGTTGTTAAGGGTCCAAATGTAACAACAGGCTATTTATTTCGTCCGGATGCCACAAAGGAAAAATTTAATGACGGATGGTTTTATACAGGAGATATTGGTCTTTTAGACGAAGAAGGCTTCCTATATGTACTTGATCGTCGCTCTGACCTGATCATTTCAGGCGGGGAAAACATATATCCTGCTGAGATTGAATCTGTACTTTTATCACATCCTGATATCGATGATGCAGGTGTTACAGGCATTAAGGATGAAACATGGGGACAAGTCCCCGTTGCCTTTATTGTACGAAAAGAAGGTGCACGTGTAACGGAGATACAACTTAAGCAGTTTTGTTTGGAACATCTAGCTAAATACAAAGTACCAAAATCGTTTCAGTTTACTGATATCCTTCCGAGGAACGCTGCTAAAAAGCTGCTGCGCAGGAAGCTGAGAGAATGGGTTAATGAGGGCAGGTATAGCGAATGAACATTGCGCAAATTCGCCTTAGAGTAATTTGTATGCCTTTAAAGTCACCCTTTCACACACACTTAGGGACGGTGACAGAGAGAGAAGGAATTATTGTAGAGGTAATGGATTCTGATGGTGTTTCAGGATTTGGTGAGGGTGTGGCCTTTTCCACTCCTTGGTACACGGAAGAGACCGTGAAGACTAGTTTACATATTCTAAGTGATGTCTTAATTCCATTACTTAAGAAGAAGCAAATTAACCATCCAGAAGATGCAGCTGGTTTATTTAAGAAAATTAAAAGAAATCATATGGCCAAGGCTGGTTTAGAGATGGCTTTATGGGTTTTGTATGCTAAGAAAAATTTAATATCGCTTTCTTCTCTTTTAGGCGGTACGAGAGGGGAAGTTGCCTCTGGGGTAGTTATTGCAGCAGATTCTCTCTCAAACTCGCTCACTCAAATTGAAAAGTATTTAGAAGCGGGATATCAGCGATTTAAAATCAAGATTAGCCCAAGGCAGGATTATTCCTTAATAGCTGAAATTCGCCGCCAATATCCTGAGCTTCCGATTATGGCCGACGCTAATTCTGCTTATACGCTTAAAGACATTGACTCCATAAAAGCATTGGATGACTTTAATCTTTTAATGATTGAACAGCCGCTTGCAAGTGATGATATCATTGAGCATTCTCTGCTTCAAAAAGAAATAAGAACGCCGATTTGTTTAGACGAAAGCATTGTTAGTTTTGAGGACGCGAGAAAAGCAATTGAGCTTGGGAGCTGTAAGGTGATCAATATTAAAGCTGGAAGAGTGGGCGGGCTTTATGAAGCGAAAAGAATTCATGATTATTGCGTTGGCAGGGGCATTGAGGTATGGTGTGGGGGAATGATCGAATTCGGGATATCCCGTGCACATAATGTCGCACTAGCCTCCCTGCCAGGCTTCACCGTACCTGGTGATATTTCTGCTTCCAATCGATTTTGGGAAGAAGATATCATTACTCCAGAAGTAACCGTGGAAAATGGCTTCGTAACCGTACCAAAAGGTCCTGGGATTGGGTATGGAATCAATGAAAAGAGACTAAGAGAAACGACACAATTTGAAAAAATAATTACATTTTAAAAAAATTAAACCAGACAAAAGTTGTCTGGTTTGTGTTTTCTATATATCCGTAGGTTCAAAAGTTTTACAATCGGTTTCCTGACTATTATCGGCCGTTTTGCCTTTATGGCTTACAACATAAATGCTTTCAGCACTGCATTTATTTCCCTTTGCCCAATAAGAGCAGTTATTGACTTCACATAATACATCCTGTGCCATCCGTATCACTCCTTAGTCTAAATCGTAATACAGAATTAGCATTTGATGTTTTACCTGCTATCATCCTTGGTAAGTAATAGGTAATGAATGCTTTAGTCGTTTAAGGCCGTTTTTAGTGATTTTAAATTTTGCTCCATAAGGGAAAAGTATGTTTCTTTATCTTCAAGATTTTTCTTTGTCAGGACTCCTAAATTATGGACGGGTAAAGCCTTTGCTCCAATTTCCTTTTTTACAATATCCGCTAACTTTGATTGGACATTTTGCTCAAAAAGGATATAATGGAGGCCTTCTTTATCAGCCTGTGAAATGATTTTTTCCAGTTCTCTCTGTGAAGGTTCATTTGTTGTGGAAAGACCAGAAATACTGATTTCTTCGATCCCATACCGTTGCTCCCAATAGCTAAAGGCTGCATGTGTAACCAAGAAGTTTTTATGTTTAGCGTTTTGAATGGTTGTTTTAAATTCAGAATCTAAATTATCTAATTCATTAGCAAGCTGTTGATAATTTTGATCAAAAACCTCTTTATTTTCAGGCAGTTTTTCTACTAAAGAATCTCTAATAACGGCTGCCATTTCCTTTGAATAAATAGGGTCGAGCCACACATGAGGATTAAAATCTCCATGACCATGATCTTCATGGTCTCCATTCTCCTCGCCCTCATGTCCGTCAACCGGATCTAAAATCAAGTTCTCTGCAGTCGAAATCAGAGCAACGTTTTGATTTTTTAAGGTTTCCTTCGATTTTTCCACAAAGCCTTCTAATCCTAAACCAATATAGAAAAATAAATCCGAATCCGCCAGCTTCATCATATCTTTTTGGGATGGCTCAAACGTATGCTCATCAGAACCCGGTGGATAGATTGTATTGACACTCACGAATTCGCCGCCAATTCTTTCTGTAAAATATTTAAGAGGGAAAACAGTTGTATAGATAGTTAACTGGTCCTTTTCTTTTTGCGTTTGATCTTTTTCTTCACTGCAAGCAGTCATAAACAAACTTAGTAGGATAAAAATAGGCAAGAGTATAATTTTTTTCATAGGTTCTCCTTAGTTTTTTCTCAAATCGGAGCTATTACGATTTAATTTAGAAAAATTTTTAGTAGTAAGATAAATAAAAAAATGTATAATACGGAACGATTACGATTTCCTTATGTATCTTACAAAAAAAAATCTGAAATTGCAAGCAATAAATTGATGCATCTATAACTTATTATGTATTCTTATTATAGAAAAAAGAGAGGTGGAATAATTGTGAAAGAATCTTCATTATTGAATGAGATCCTGAATTATAACGAAAAGTTTGTTGAAAGTCATGAATATGAAAAATACGAAACAACAAAATTCCCGAATAAACGAATGGTTATTCTAACATGCATGGATACAAGACTGTTAGAGTTACTGCCTAAGGCCATGAATTTAGGAAATGGGGACGTAAAGACCATTAAAAATGCTGGTGCACTGGTATCTCATCCTTTTGGAAGTATCATGAGAAGTATTCTTATCGCAGTTTATCAGCTTCAAGCTGAGGAAGTTCTTGTCATTGCGCACCACGATTGTGGGATGAGCGGTTTAAAAGCTGAGCCAGTAATTGCTAGCATGATGAGCCGAGGGGTAACAGAGGAAACGATGGATACTTTGACTTATTCGGGCATTAATATTAAAAAATGGCTTCATGGATTCGAAAATGTTACAGAAAGCGTGGAGCATAGCGTTGGTGTAATAAGGAACCATCCATTAATGCCAAAAGGTGTTCCGGTACATGGTTTAGTGATAGATCCAAAAACAGGAAAACTTGACATTGTTGTTGATGGGTATCAAGATTAAATCTCTTTCTTCTCTGGCACCGGATCAATTCCACCTGGATGAAAGGGATGACATTTAAGTATTCTCTTAAGTGTAAGCCAGCCTCCTTTCAGCGCGCCAAACCGTTGTACGGCTTCTAATCCATAATGTGAACAGGTGGGATAGAAACGACAACTAGGTGGTTTAATGGGTGAAATAACAACCTGGTAAAAACGAATGATTGATATAAAAACTTTTTTAAGCATAAGGACACTCCCTTCAACTAAAAGATATCATAAAAAGAATAAAACATCTAAATTGTTAAATATTACAATGTTGATGAAAAAACTCGGAATATATTGTATGATACTATTTAGATGATAAAAAGGAGTGGAGAAAGAATGCCATCAGTAGAAAGCTTTGATTTAGATCATAATGCGGTTAAAGCCCCTTATGTTAGACATTGCGGTGTACATAAGGTAGGTAGTGACGGTATCGTTAATAAATATGATATCCGCTTTTGTCAGCCTAATAAACAGGCTATGAAGCCGGATGTTATTCATACATTAGAACATTTGCTGGCTTTTAATCTCCGTGCACATGTAGAGAAATATGATCATTTCGATATTATTGATATTTCTCCAATGGGTTGTCAGACTGGCTACTATTTGGTTGTTAGCGGCGAGCCAACAGTTGAAGAAGTCATCGACCTTCTAGAAGATACGATGAAGACTGCCGTTGAAATAACGGAGATACCGGCAGCAAACGAAAGACAATGCGGGCAAGCAAAACTTCATGATTTAGATGGAGCAAAACGTTTAATGCGTTTTTGGCTTGAACAAAGCAAAGAGGACTTAAAGCAGGTTTTTGCTTAAACTAAAAGGAAAATTCCTATTCGTTATGAATAGGAATTTTTTTTAAAGCTTTTTCACTTCATCTTCTATTTTATCGTTTTCTAGATGAGGATTATCATTAATCGGATCCACTGTATGCTTATAGGAATATGCTTTTGAAGTCGTAATAACGGCCAGCAATAGAACCACGATGATGATAATAATACTTACCACAAATATCGTATACATTTTGTCTCCTCCCCTTATTCACTATATTTTAGCACGGTTTAATACCTTTTTAACAAAAAAAGAAACTGCGGTCAGCAGTTCCTTTATCCTTGTATGTACAAATCAGTGAATATTTCTTGGATAGTAAGTATGGGTGCGCTGCTGTCCGTACTCTTCCTGTGCAAATTTACCTTTTAAACTCTCAATTAAATAAAGCCCCATTAAATCGTATAATTCTTGTTTATCCATTTCCTGAATCAAGTGCAGTAGATCTTCATGTGACATTTCTTCTAAGAAGGCGAATGCTAACATATCAATATCTTCTTCATCACCTGTCAGCTTGTCTCGATACATTTGAAATAATTCATCGACCAGTCTCATCTTGTACACCTCCGTAGAATACTTAAATTTTTTCCTTACTTATTCAATTCCCTTAATGATGAAAAATATCCTCTATCTTGCTGCAAAAGAATAGTAAAAAATGAAAAATCATTTTCTTAATATTATGACAATTATACCTGATTCATCGCAAAAAAATTAGTCGAAATTTGAAAAAGAATAAATTTTATTTGATTGTGGGAAATTTTAAATACTACCAGTAAGGGGATGACAAAATGAATCAGCAAAAAAAGACTTATTATATAGATGTTGGGACCGGCGAAATTTCCCAAAGTGCCACAGCCTCCACGTGGAGCTTTAAAATTCAGGCAAATGATGAGGAAATTACCGAGTTGAGAGAATTATTTGATCAAAACTATTCAACCGAATGGCAAAACTTCTTTAGAGCCCATGTTCCATATGTTCAATATCATTATGACCGTGAAAACGATGCATACGACAAAACCATTGAGCAAGTGTATGGAATGATTTATCAACTTGGTGATAATGAGGCAAGAAATCATATTGAATCAATGAATATTTTACCTAAAGAAAATTAATTTAAACGGAAAATCCTGTTTATGGGGGTTTTCCGTTTTTTCGATTATAATAAATGGAATAGTGAGTCAAGGGGAGGGCAAGAATGATAGAATTTTTAGATGCATTCGGAAACAAGGTGGAGCTGTCTCTTGCAGCCAATACTTTTCAGCAAAAGGCAAAGCATGTGCTTGTCATTTGTCAGTATAAAGATCACTGGTATTTAACGAATCATAAAGTTCGGGGACTGGAATTTCCAGGGGGGAAAGTAGAAACAGATGAATCTCTAAGCGATGCTGCTCACCGGGAAGTTTATGAGGAAACGGGCGGGATCATCGACGAACTGTTACAAATAGCAGAATATAGGGTAACAGATGAAAAAGATTCATTTGTGAAGGCCGTTTTTTGGGGAAAAATAAAAACGGTTGATAAAACGAATAACTATCATGAGACCAACGGACCCGTTGCAGTAAAAGGAGATATTCTACAGCTGCGGTTTGGTCAGGAATACAGCTTTATTATGAAGGATGAAGTAATTCAGGAGTGTTTTAAGCAAATTAATAAACTTCAAAATGAAAAGAATAGCGACAAATTTTAATAAGCCGCTATTCCTTGATAAGTTTTTTCTCTAATAGGTCCACAAGCTGATACATAATCGTGGCAACCACGGCAATGACCATTAAGGATAAAAAGACTAAGGTAAAATTAAATACTTGGAAACCGTAAATAATGAAGTAACCTAGTCCCTTAGAGGAAACTAAAAATTCTCCGACAATGACACCAACCCACGATAATCCAACATTCACCTTCAAGGTGGAGATAATGGTTGGAAAACTGGCCGGCAGGATGGCTTCCTTAAAGCACTGAAAACGAGTGGCGCCAAATGTTTGCAGTACTTTAATATAGTTCGGGTCCACCTCTTTAAACGAGGTATAAACGACAATGGTGGTAATAATAACCGAGATAATCGCTCCCATTGCAATAATGGATGGATAACCAGGTCCAAGAGCAACAATCAAGATTGGTCCTAAGGCCACCTTCGGCATTGCATTTAAAACGACAAGATAAGGGTCAATAATTTTTGAAAATATCGGAGACCACCAAAGCAATGCAGCTAATATGGTCCCGAGTAAAGTACCCAGAATAAAACCAAAAATTGTTTCTGTTAAGGTTACACTAAGGTTAGATAATAAGGAACCGTCTTGGATTTTTTCTAGAAATAAACTCCAAATTTTAGATGGTGAACTGAAAAGAAGGGGATCGATCCACCGCTGTTGACTTGAAATTTCCCAGCCGGAAAAAAAGAGTAAAAATATCATCAGTTGGTAAAAACGGACCCATCTTTTTTCAACCGTTAATGTTTGTAAATACTTTTTATGGAGAAGGTTCACATTATTTTTTTCTTGGTTCAAGTGAATCCAACTCCTTCCATATTGTCTGAAAGATACTTGAGAATGCTTCATGATTTCTAGCGTTGAAAGGTGACAAATTCTTAAGTTCATCTGGCATATCAAATACCTTATGAATTCTGCCTGGACCTGGTGAAAAGAGCACAACTCGATCACTCATGGCAATGGCTTCACCGATATCATGTGTTACCAGGATGGCTGTTTTCCCGAATGTATCCAGTGTATTGGATACTAAATCCTCCAGCTTTAACTTTGTTTGGTAGTCTAGTGCCGAAAAAGGTTCGTCTAGCATAAGAAGTTTGGGTTCAGTTGCCAGTGTTCTTACCAGAGCAGCTCTCTGTCTCATTCCGCCCGATAGCTGCTTAGGCAGCTGTTTTTCAATGCCGTTTAAACCCATTTGCTTTAGAAGATCCAGGGCAGCCAATTTGGTCTTTTCATTCAATTGATTTGATAATTTAAGGCCAAGGAGGATATTTTCTTCAATCGTTTTCCAAGGGAATAAATAATCCTGCTGGAGCATATAACCGATTTGATTTTTTTCTCCTGAGAGTGGTTTGTTTTCAAGCATAATACTTCCTTGGGTTGGTTTTATTAGCCCGGCAATGATTGAAAGTAAAGTTGTTTTACCACAGCCGCTAGGGCCGAGGAAAGAGACAAACTCTCCTTCCTCCACTTGAATTGTTATATCGGAGAGGGCCGTGGTTGCAGAGGCTTTAGTGAAATATGTGTGATGAACATCCTTAATTGCTAAGAAACTCATTTTGGACGGCCTCCAAATTTAATTATTCATTTTTAACCTTTTCTGCAATTTCTGTATTTACAAGTGTTTTGTGTTCTACCTCTTGAGGGAGTTCACCTGCTTCGTTCATAATATCCTGAAGATTATTCCATTCTTCAACATCGAGGATTGGGTCTGTTGCGAAGGATCCTTGCTCTTTATATCGATCAACTACAGTACTAATAAGTTCTATATCTGTATCAGGGAAATAGGACTCAATCGACTTAGCCACTTCATCTGAAGTATGTGTATCGACCCATTGCTGAGCTTTAAAGATCGCTCTAGTGAATTTTTCTACGATGTCCTTGTTTTCTTTCATATAACTATCTTTAGCCATAAAGGTTGTATACGGTACATGCCCGGACTCTGTTCCAAAGGAGGCAATAATATGTCCCTTTCCTTCTTTTTCAAAAATACTAGCCTGTGGTTCAAATAATTGGACGAAATCTCCAGTTCCTGAAGCGAACGCACTAGGGATGTTTGCAAAGTCAATGTTTTGAATCAAATTTAAATCTTGATGTGGATCAATTCCGTGTTTTTTAAGAACGAATTCGCCGACCATTTGCGGCATGCCGCCCGTACGCTGACCTAAAAATGTCGACCCTTTTAATAGATCCCATGAGAAATTTTCAATTTTATCTCTCGATACTAAGAAGGTACCATCTGTTTGTGTAAGCTGGGCAAAGTTAATAACTGGGTCATTTGAACCTTGGGCATACACATAAATAGAAGTTTCAGAGCCGACAAGTGCAATGTCTGCACCATTAGAGAGCAGAGCAGTCATGGTTTTGTCTCCACCAAAGGCTGTTGATAATTCAACGTCTAAGCCCTCTTCCTTAAAGAATCCTTTGGCAATGGCAACATATTCAGGAGCATAGAAGATGGAACGGGTAACTTCTACAAGACGGACCTTTTCTATTTTCTCCGTTTCAGTCTTTTCAGTGGTATTACATGCGGCGATTGAAAACATAAGAATCACAATTAGAAGAGAGGAGAGACTAAATTTCAACCATTTTTTCACACCAAAACCTCCTTTTTACAATAAAAAATCTGGGCTGCTGGCCTAATGTATCGTATGAAGGAGAATGAAATGTGTGAATGCCTATTTTTATTAAATTTGAAAGGTGAAATGTAAAGGTGAACAAACAAAATGGAGTAATTATCGAGGTTCATCGCTTCCCTTCACCGAATCCGAATGTGGAATTAAGGGTGATTACCTATCTTTCAAATGGATTGAAAGTGAAGGGAATGCTGGCAGAACCGAAAATAAAGGGGAACTATGATGGATTTTTATATCTTCGAGGCGGAATTAAAAATGTTGGAATGGTGAGACCAGCGAGAATCGCTCAGTTTGCTTCTGAAGGATTTATTGTATTTGCTCCTTACTATCGGGGAAATCAAGGCGGAGAGGGGAATGAGGATTTTGCTGGAGAGGATAGAGAGGACGCCTTTAGTGCCTATCTGCTTTTAAAATCTTTATCCCGGGTAGGTCCTATCCATATATTTGGATTTTCCCGAGGCGGAGTCATGGCTTTGATGACAGGACTCGAGTTTCCGGAAGCTGCTTCGATTGTCACTTGGGGTGGAGTATCGGACATGTTCTTAACTTACGAAGAGAGAAAAGACTTGAGGAAAATGATGAAAAGGGTAATTGGCGGTACACCTGGTAAATATCCAGAAAGATATGAAGCACGTACCCCGCTATATGAACTTGAAAATCTTACCCAGCCTGTTTTAATTATTCATGGAGTAAATGACCAAAATGTATCTGTAGAGCATGCCTACAGACTCGAAAGAAGACTTAAGATGTTAAATAAGCCGGTGGAATGCTGGTATTTTAATGATTTTACTCATTACTTTCCTCCCGTGATGAATAGAAAAATCGTAAAGGATTTAGCGAAGTGGATGAAATATCAAATCAAAAGATGATAAAATGATAGTAAGTCCAATAAAGAGGAGCGGATTCATATGGGTATGCCTTTTGAGTTGAATACAATAATTGTAACAAAAGGCCGTGAAAAAAGGGTAGGAGAAAATCTTTTCGTACTAGAAAAAGAAGGCTATCGTCTTTATCCAATTGATATCCCAATTGATGTTAGAAAAACAATTGAAAGTGATCCGTGTGGAACTGGAGTTATTCAAAAGATCGAATGGCAAAATAACAGCACTTGGTTAACGTATCAATTAATTTCATTAAATTCTACGAATTAAATAACAAAACCCTTATCGACAAAGATAAGGGTTTTGCTTTTTAAGCGACCGGTCCACCTTCTACTTCAATTTCAGCGGGGACCTTGGTGAATTTTTTAAAGTTTTCACGGAATTTTCCTGCTAATTCTTTTGCTTTCTCTTCATATGCTTGTGGGTCTGCCCATGTTTTGCTTGGCTGGAGTACCTCATCCGGAACACCGGCAATGTGGAGTGGAATATGAAGGCCAAAAATATCATCCTTCACTGTTTCTACATGGTTTAGTTCTCCTTCAATTGCAGCCTGAACCATCGCCCTTGTATAGGAAAGCTTCATGCGGCTGCCGACTCCATATTCTCCTCCAGTCCAGCCAGTGTTAACAAGAAAGACCGTTGCATTATGCTCAAGTATCTTTTCACCAAGCATTTCAGCGTATCTTGTTGCAGGTAATGGAAGGAATGGTGCGCCAAAGCAGGTTGAGAAGGTTGCCTCTGGAGAGGTTACGCCACGCTCTGTTCCTGCAAGCTTGGATGTATAACCGCTCAAGAAATGATACAACGCTTGCTCTCTTGTTAATTTAGAAATTGGCGGCAATACACCGAATGCATCAGCTGTTAAAAAAACAATTGTATTTGGGTGACCTGCAATACTTGGCAGAATCACATTATCAATGGCATAAATTGGATAAGCAGCCCGTGTATTTTCGGTCAAAGACGAATCATCGTAATCTGCTATCCTAGTTACAGGATTAAGTACAACATTTTCAAGTACAGAGCCAAAATGGATGGCGTCGAAAATTTGTGGTTCTTTTTCCCTGGAAAGATTAATGGTTTTGGCATAACAGCCACCTTCAATATTAAAGACACCAGTGGATGACCACCCATGCTCATCATCGCCGATTAAACGGCGTTTTGGGTCTGCAGATAAAGTGGTTTTACCGGTACCAGAAAGACCGAAAAATAGTGCGACATCACCTTCTACACCAACATTTGCAGAACAATGCATCGAGAAAATATTATTTTCAGGTAACAGGTAGTTCATAATCGAAAAGATCGCCTTTTTTATTTCGCCTGCATATTCTGTTCCGCCAATTATTATTGTACGTTGTTCGAAAGAGATAATAATGAACGTTTCTGATTTGGTTCCGTCAATCATAGGATCAGCTTTGAAATTAGGAGCTGAAATGATTGTGAAACCTGGTGTGTGCGTCATCAATTCTTCATCACTAGGACGGATGAACAATTGATGAGCAAATAAATTATGCCAGGCATATTCATTAATAATTTGAATGGGCAGCTGAGTCTTTTTATCCGCACCGGCAAATCCTTTAAAAACAAATAACTCATTTTTTTGTTTAAGATAATCCAAAACTTTCTGAAGGAGACTGTTGAAAACATCCGCTGAAATCGGCTGATTTGAATGACCCCAATCAATTTTATCTTTAATTGATTCTTCTTGGACAATAAATTTGTCCTGTGGAGATCTGCCTGTATATTTACCAGTAGACACACTTATAGCACCAGTAGAGGTTAAAACGCCTTCATTCCTGGATAAGATTTTTTCAACTAATTGTGGTACAGACAATTGAATGTGTACATTACTTCCTTCCAACAATTGGCTTAAATCATTTGGGATATGAACAGAATTCATCTCAGGGAACCCTTCCTTTTCGTGTTTTTAATATTCAATATATTCGTAAATAGTATAACACAATGAAGTGAATAATCTATACTAATTGACGAAATTAGGTGCTAATAAACACAGGATTTTTAAGAGTGGTAAAAGTTTGTACCTATATCCTAATTTTACTAAATATTTCATTGACTTTATTCGTTAAGTTCAAGTAAGATGGTAATTTGAACGGATACTCTCTTATCCTGAGCTGGTGGAGGGACAGGCCCTATGAAACCCAGCAACCTGCTTCATGAGAAATGATCGTTATAGGCGATTCTATTCTCGGAGTGCGAAGGTGCTAATCTGACGCAAGGCTGCCGCCTTGAACGATAAGAGTGAAAGGCCCGAGACAACCTTTCCTCATGTGGTAAGGTTTTTTGTTTTGTATAAGACCTTTTATTAAAAGTGCTATTAATAAAAATCCTTTGTTTATTTCATACTAAGGGAATGAGTACCGTATCAATGTCATAGGTTCTAGAAGTATTCCTGTCACCTTCATAGAATCTTGATTTATCTCATAATAAGGAGGAAATCAGATGTCAAGAAACGCTCGTTTGTTCACTTCTGAATCAGTTACAGAGGGTCACCCGGATAAAATCTGTGATCAAATTTCTGATTCGATATTGGATGCAATTCTAGCAAAGGACGCAAATGCCCGAGTTGCTTGTGAAACTTCTGTAACAACTGGATTAGTCTTAGTTGCAGGTGAAATCACTACCTCTACTTACGTTGATATTCCAAAAATTGTTCGTGAAACGGTTAAAGGTATTGGGTATGATCGTGCTAAATATGGCTTTGACTCCGAAACATGTGCCGTTCTAACCTCCATTGGTGAGCAAAGTCCTGATATCGCCATGGGAGTTGACCAGGCACTTGAAGCACGTGAAGGTCTAATGTCTGATGAACAAATTGAGGCTATTGGTGCAGGGGACCAGGGATTAATGTTCGGATTTGCTTGTAATGAAACAAAGGAGCTTATGCCTCTTCCTATTTCTCTGGCACACAAGCTTGCACGCAAACTAACAGAGGTACGTAAGGATTCTGTACTTGATTACCTTCGTCCGGACGGTAAAACACAAGTAACGGTTGAATATGATGAAAACGATAAACCTGTTCGAATTGATACGATTGTCATTTCAACTCAGCATAATCCTGAAGTCACCTTAGAGCAAATCCAGCGAAACTTGAAGGAATATGTTATTAATCCAGTGGTTCCAAAAGAATTAATTGATGACAATACGAAGTATTTCATTAACCCAACTGGGCGATTCGTTATTGGCGGTCCTCAAGGAGATGCCGGCTTAACAGGACGGAAAATTATTGTAGATACTTACGGCGGTTATGCGCGTCATGGCGGCGGTGCATTCTCTGGTAAAGATCCAACTAAAGTTGACCGTTCTGCAGCATACGCGGCGCGTTATGTTGCTAAGAATATTGTAGCAGCAGGACTTGCGGATAAGGTTGAAGTTCAACTTGCTTATGCAATTGGGGTTGCAAGACCAGTTTCCATTTCTATCGATACTTTTGGTACTGGAACTGTGAGCGAAGACGTGTTAGTGAATCTTGTTGATAAAAACTTTGACCTTCGCCCAGCAGGAATCATTAAAATGTTAGACCTTCGTCGCCCCATCTACAAACAAACAGCTGCTTATGGCCATTTTGGCCGTACAGATGTGGATCTTCCCTGGGAGCGTACGGATAAAGCTGACACTTTACGTCAACAAGCTAATAGTTAGAAAAAGTATGGGAGTTGCATGTTATATGTAACTCCTTTTGTACGTTTAACGTCAAAGTTTAAGTCAAAGAAATTTAGTGAAAACTGATAGAATGCCGGAATTTTCCTACCTTTCACACTGCCATTTTTGAAAAAATAGTGGTAGGATAAGAAGGTATATTTTTAGTTAGCTATTTAGATTGGAGTAGGTGAGGTACATAATGTGTGGTTTTATTGGTTGTGTACACGACAAGGAACAAAACTATCGTGATGATCAAAAACAACTATTCAAAAATATGAACGATATAATAACCCATCGTGGACCCGATGATGATGGTTTCTTCTATGATGATCATGTTCAATTTGGTTTTCGCCGCTTAAGTATTATTGATATTGAATGCGGTCATCAGCCATTAACATATGAAAATGAGCGTTATTGGATCATTTTTAATGGTGAGATTTATAACTATGTAGAACTTCGTGAAGAATTACTCAAAGAAGGCTTAGAGTTCGCGACACACTCTGATACAGAGGTTATTATTGCGCTTTACAGCCATTTGAAAGAAAAAGCCGTAGAAAAACTACGGGGAATGTTTGCCTTTACGATTTGGGATAAACAAGAACAAACTTTATTTGGTGCCAGGGACCCATTCGGAATTAAACCGTACTTTTATTTCGTTGATGGAGAGAGGACTTTCTTTGCTTCAGAGAAAAAGAGTATTCTTTTAGCTCTCGAAAATGATGTCTTGGACTATGACTCCCTGCAGCACTATCTAACGTATCAATTTGTCCCGGAACCTAGCACGATGTCTAAGGGCATTCACAAGTTAGAACCAGGACATTATTATACGAAAAAGATTGGCTCTCCAATGGAAATTAAAAGGTATTGGAAAGCACATTTTAACCCTGTACAAAAATCAGAATCAGATTTTATCAAAGAAATACAAGATGTGTTAATTGATTCTGTAAAAATGCACATGAGAAGTGATGTGCCAGTAGGGTCGTTTCTTTCTGGCGGAATTGATTCTTCGATCATTGCATCGATTGCCAAACAATTTCACCCAGCGATTAAGACGTTTTCTGTTGGTTTCGAGCATCAGGGATTCAGTGAAATCGATGTAGCGAAAGAAACGGCAGATAAGCTTGGGGTAGAAAACATCAGCTATGTGATAACACCACAAGAATATATGAATGAACTCCCGAAAATTATTTGGCATATGGACGATCCACTTGCAGACCCAGCGGCTATCCCATTGTACTTTGTGGCTCGGGAGGCTAGAAAGCATGTTACGGTTGTTCTTTCAGGTGAAGGTGCAGATGAATTGTTCGGCGGCTACAATATTTATCGTGAACCGCAAGATTTAGAGGTGTTTAATAAAATCCCTCGAGTAGGAAAAGTATTATTAAAAGGGATTGCCAACATGATGCCGGAAGGAATGAAAGGGAAGAGCTTCATTGAACGTGGAGTAACGCCTATGGAAGAACGGTATATTGGCAATGCCAAAATGTTTACCGAAACAGAAAAGAAAGAACTGCTTTCTGTATACCGTGAAGGTTTAAACCACATGGATATCACCAAACCTCTCTATGCAGAAACAAGAGGTTATGATCCTGTTGACCGGATGCAATACATTGATATTCATACATGGATGCGCGGGGATATTTTATTAAAAGCAGATAAAATGACAATGGCTCATTCACTTGAACTCCGTGTTCCATTCCTAGATAAAGTGGTATTCGAAACAGCTTCTAAAATTCCAACCAGCTTGAAAACAGCTAATGGAACAACGAAGTATATTTTACGAAAAGCAGCAGAAGGAATCGTTCCTGAGCATGTTCTAACCCGTAAAAAACTTGGTTTTCCAGTGCCGATTCGCCATTGGTTGAAAAATGAAATGAATGAATGGGCAAAAACCATTATTCGTGAAAGTTCCACGGATCATTTGTTCAATAAATCGTATGTGTTAAATCTGCTTGAAGACCACTGTCAAGGGAAAGCGGATAACAGCCGTAAAATCTGGACAGTGCTCATTTTTATGGTTTGGCATCAGGTTTATGTAGAAGGTAAATACTCCTTTTTCGGCCAAAAAGAATTACAGACAATGAAAAATTAACGTTTTAGCACCCATAAAAGATTTATGGGTGCTTTTGCACTTTTTATTTTTGCAGGGATTTATAATACTGGGCTTTCTCTGCATATTCTGTATAAATCCTATTCATTTCTTTAATATCGTGCTCATTTAATTCTCTAATAACTTTGGCTGGTCTGCCAAATGCTAATGTATTAGGAGGAATCTTTTTCCCTTGAGGCACGAGACTGCCTGCACCAATAAAAGCACCTTCCCCAATTTCAGCTTGATCTAGAATGATTGACCCCATCCCGATTAAAGCCTTTTTACGAATGATACAGCTATGTAGAATAACCTGATGACCGACCGTTACATCATCTTCAATAATCAATGGATTGTTCGGGCTTTGGTGAAGAACTGAGTTGTCTTGGATGTTCACTTTTTTGCCGATAATAGTAGGGGCGACATCGCCTCTGATAACTGAATTAAACCAAACACTTGATTCATCGCCAATTTCAACATCCCCTGTAATCGTGGTAAAATCTGCAATAAATGCTGAGTCTGAAATTTTTGGGTATTTTCCTTTATACGGATAAATCATTCTGAGTCACTCCTTTTTGACTGAAATAGATATTCATTCTAATATTATACTAAATAGAATTATTTTCTAGGGGGAAAAACGATGTGGAAGTGGGAAGCAGAAGGGGAAGCGAAGGCTGTAATCGTGATGGTGCATGGGGCAATGGAACATCATGGACGTTACGGCTGGCTCATCGAAATGTGGCGCAGGTCTGGATTTCATGTCATTATGGGTGATCTTCCTGGACAAGGTATGACAACTAGATCCCGCAGAGGCCATATCGATTCTTTTGATGAGTACATAATAGAAGTGAAGGATTGGATAAAAGCAGCCTATCGTTATGAACTTCCGGTCTTTCTATTAGGTCATAGTATGGGAGGCTTAATTTCTATCCGATTGCTGCAGGAAGAAAAATTGAATCTAGCAGGAGTGATACTTTCCTCCCCGTGCCTTGGTCTAGTTCATAAGCCGTCCAAATTTTTAGATGTGCTGTCACATGGGATCAATGTTGTTTTTCCATCACTAAAAATGAATTCGGGGATAACAGTCGATATGGCAACCAGGAATAAGGATGTTATTGATGCAGATGAAAATGATACTCTCTATATCACGAAAGTCTCGGTTAGATGGTACCGCGAATTAGTAAGTGCTATGAAGGAGGCATTTTTATCGATTGAAGGCACAAGGGATGTAGCCATGCTCGTCATGCAAGCGGGTGATGATAAAATTGTTCATAAGGGTCCTGTTAAGGACTGGTTCAACCATGCACCTTTATCAGAAAAGAGATTTAAGGAATGGCCAAAGCTTTATCATGAAATTTTTAATGAACCAGAACGGGAAGACGTATTTGAATACGCCAAGGATTTTGTCACCAGCCAATTAAAAGCAATAGGATATATTGTTTAAGAAGTTTTAATCGTTACAAATACAGCTTTAAGAAAGGGGAGATTTCTCCATGATGCCAATCAAACTCATGTCGAAGGTTTATCGTAAAATTATTCCAGCAGTTCATCAAGAACTGAGATTTTGGAGGTACCGTGCAGAAAGTATCCCTAATCAAGAGCTTCGAACACAGGCTCTTGCCAGTATTGAACATAAAACGTTTCATTGTGAAGGAGGAGCGATTCTAGCTCTTTCAGCCAAGGATGAGTATAAAAAAGCGGTAAAATTTATTGTTGCTTATCAAACGATTAGTGATTACTTAGATAATCTCTGTGACCGAAGCACCTCGCTCGATCCCATGGATTTTGCCGCCCTCCATGAATCCATGCACGATGCTCTTACAATAGGAGCAGGCCCTAAAAATTATTATCGGCTTCGTGATGATCAAAACGATGGAAATTATCTGAATGATCTTGCTGAAACATGTCGATCTGTTTTAAGAGAGTTGAAGCATTATCCTTTAATCCAAAACTACCTTATAGAACTCTGTGAATATTATTGTAAGTTGCAAATACACAAGCATGTTATTCAAGAAGAGCGTGTGCCGCGGCTAGAAAAATGGTTTGGAGACCACCAACACAATCTTCCTGAAATGGAATGGTATGAATTTTCTGCTTGTTCTGGCTCAACATTAGGGATATTCTGTCTAATTTCTTATGCGATGAGAGAGGATTTCCGAGCCGAGGATGCAGAAAATATCCGGAAAGGGTATTTTCCCTACATACAAGGGCTCCACATTTTATTGGACTATTTTATCGATCAAGAGGAAGACCGTGAAGGCGGCGACTTAAACTTTTGCTTTTATTACGAAAATCAAGAAACCCTTTTTAATCGATTGAAACACTTTGTTTATGAGGCAGACCGACATACTGAGTTCCTGCCGCATAAAAAGTTCCATCAGCTGATCAACCGTGGTTTATTAGGAATTTATTTATCGGATGGTAAGGTTCGCAAGCAGAAGAGTATACGGAAATTAGCAAAAGATATGATTAAGACAGGTGGTATCACCAGCTATTTCTTTTATATCAATTGTATTGCCTATCGCTCCGTACAAAGGATGGTCCCATCCCTTTTTACTCGACCTATTGTAAAATAAAAACCAGGCAACATCAGCGTAACGGGTTTACTTGAGGTGCAAAACGTCAAATTACCGACCTCATCACGCAGTAAATAGCATAACTTTCACAACACAAATCACAGTCAAAAAGGCTTAGAGTTATTCCAACTCTAAGCCTTTTTTTGTATTATCGTATTTCACTAAAGCACCCAGTTAGTTGAATAAAGAAAAGACGCTTATTCCACAATCGCGCCCAATTGTGGAAGATAATTTGCTAAAATCATATTAAGGATAAGTTCCCGTTAATTTAGAGTTTGGGGAAGGTCTGAAGACTGATAAAAAATAACCAAGGAACTTTCCTCGGCTGTCTCTTTTTTAATCCACAAATTCTATTTGAGTGCCATCATTGAAGATGATTTCCAGCTCGAATTTGTTATAGTCTGCATGAAGGTTAAATGACTTTAATATTTGATCGATAGCATCCTTTTTGTTCGTGTCTTTAGAAATAGTCAGTTTTTCAACTTTTGGATAAATACTGTCGAATGCAACTTTCCCCTTCAGGTGTTCATTGTTTATATCATCATCAACTTCCCCACCAATTAAACCTGAGTTGTCGTAATTAATCCCAGCTTCATACTCTTTTTGTTCCCCGTAAGATACCTCTAATTCAATTTCACTGAAATCCAATTTTCCCATTTGTGACTTCATTTTTTGTTGTTCTTGTGTATTTTGAATTTGTTTGGAATAATTTATATTAGTTGTTTTACCATTACCATTCTGTGTAACATTTTTTTGATCTGTATTATTATCTGTTTCATTTGTTTGCTCACTACAAGCAGTTAATAAGGAGATACAAAATACAGATAAGAAAATAAACAAAATTCGTTCCATTTTTCGCCTCCGTGAAAATGTCCTTTAAACTCAATCCTCTTCAACAGGAAATGAGAATGCGTGTCTCTTAGTATTGGAAGTCACCAAGTATTTGTTCAACTTCAAAATCTTTAACTTTCGGTTGTTCTTCATTTTCTTTCGTCTTCGTCTTTCCTCCTTAGCAATCTACATATTAAGAGGATGTCCAAAGTCCAGGGAAATATGACTAACGAATCATTTCATTCATTTCTTTTTATTTCTTGTCAAGTTAATCATTTCCATTGTTTTAATATTTCGGCTTCGATTTGTCATATTTATTACAGAAAATGGACCTTTAATTGAATAAGGTTTTTTATTAAATTCCAATTAGTTTACATTTTAATTATAACATTTTCAGAATTAACTCATTTTAACATAAATATCCAATAACCTTTGTGAATGATATTCATTCACTCACTAAATCACAAAGAATTCACACACCCTCCATTAATTAATTCATACCCTGTGATTTACTATGTGAATTAGGGCGAAACGGACGAATGAAATACATCGAAATGTTTATAAATCAATAAAAAACGCACTGTGAATTATATTGTCAATTCAAGTGCGTTTTCCTATGTGTTTTACTATGTTTGGACCTCTGAAGTAAACCCGTTATCATCAGCGGACTGGTTTATCTTTTTTCAATTGCAACAATAAAGGGGGGATTATTCTGTTGGTTCATAAATCGGTACTGCAGGACATGCGCTCTTTTTTGGTCAATTTCCTGACAATACCTTAATAAGGCGTCACGTTCAATAGCTCCCTCTTCATGTCCATGGTAAATGACTAGGATAATAATTCCTTCTGGAGCCATAATCGTAAGCAGCTGCTCAATTGCAGAAATGGTGGTTTCGGGCTTTGTAACAATTGATTTATCACTGCCTGGTAAATAACCTAAGTTAAAGATTGCTGCAGTTATTTTTCCATGATGTTCTACAGGGATTAACTCAGATAGCACTTCATGACCTGCATGAAAGATGGTCACTCGCTCCTTTATTCCATGTTGCTGCAGTCTTTCTGTACTCGTACGTATGGCATCTTCTTGGACATCAAATCCATAAACTTTGCCGCTGGGACCGACAAGATTGGCGATAAATAGTGTATCATGACCATTCCCAACGGTAGCGTCAACGGCCACATCACCACTGGTAACTGCATTTTCAAGTAATTTTTTAGCAAAGGGGAGTATCCGATCAAGCTTCATCCCTAAGCCCCCACGATACTTTTTTGAAAGTATTTTCCTTGATAACTATCTCTTCTTTTTAACTCAGCGTCTATCGCATTCAATACTTCCCACTTATTTACACTCCACATCGGCCCAACCATTAAGTCAATCGGTCCATCACCTGTAATTCGATGAACAATCATTTCCGGAGGTAAAATTTCTAATTGATCACATACTAAATTTACATAGTCCTCTTGAGAAAGAAATTCGAGCATTCCCTTTTCATACTGTTTCACCATGGGTGTCCCTTTTAGTAGGTGAAGCAAATGAATTTTAATTCCTTGAACGTCGAGTTTTGCCACTTCCTTCGCTGTCTCCATCATCATTTCATATGATTCAAGGGGTAATCCATTGATAATATGCGAGCAGATCCGGATGCCGTGTTTTCTAAGTTTATTTACCCCTTCAACGTAACATTGAAAATCATGGGCACGATTGATTAATAAGGCGGTGCGTTCATGGACAGTTTGCAGGCCAAGTTCAACCCATAAATATGTCCTCTGATTTAATTCCGCCAAATATTCAACGACGTCATCAGGCAGGCAATCGGGACGTGTAGCAATTGATAGTCCGACTACACCCTCTTGTTTAAGCACCTTCTCAAATTTTTCCCGGAGCACCTCGACAGGTGCATGAGTATTTGTATAGGCTTGGAAATAGGCCATATATTTGCCGTCTTTCCATTTCGTATGCATTTTTTCCTTAATATCAAGGAATTGTGTCTCTAAATCATCTGTTCGATCACCAGCGAAATCGCCAGAACCGGCAGCACTGCAAAACGTACAACCGCCGTGTGCGACCGTACCATCACGGTTCGGGCAGTCAAAACCGCCATCTAGTGCAACTTTAAAAACTTTATGGCCAAATTGCTGGCGTAAATGATAATTCCAAGTATGGTAACGTTTATCGTCAGTAGCATATGGAAAAGGGTTGGTCTGAGTCAATTCAGAAACCTCCTTTATAATTTTAAACATAAATTAAATTTTAACACGAAAATATAGGCTTATCCAACTGTATTGTTTACCAGTAATTATCAAGCGTTGATTGTAATAGGAAAAGGGAGAGAGAACAAAATAAGACATGAAGCACCTTGCTTCAATCATGGAAGTGTGTCACCAAAAAGAAGGGGGTCCTTAGATGGCTACACGTGCTTCAATGGACGCATTAATACAGCAGTGTGAGGATACAATTCGATTTGCTAAAGAACAATTTGAAGAAAGCAGTCTTCAAGAGCATTACAATACTGATAATTATACAAGGGCATTACAGGATTTGGAACAAACCTACCAGGATATTGCTAAGATGGCCCATAGCGCAAATGGGCAGCAGCGTGATCAGCTCCACCGTATGAGACTGCAAATTCAGCAGCTACAAAATACTATGATCTTAGAAGGACAGACTTATACAGGAGGAAACCTATCGTGAAGAAACGATCTAAACAAAATAATCCTGAACAAAAAACAAGAAACGGCAGTAACAATCAAGATCTTGAACTTGGCCAAGATGTTGATCTTGTTAAACAGTCTAAAAAGCAATATGAGCAAACTGGCGGCCAGCCAGTAAAATCGAAATTTCATCAAGAAAAAGATCAATCGTCTTAATAAAGTCCTTTAGACCTTCAACAATATGTTGAAGGTTTTTTTATTACAAAAACCCTGAAAACACAGTGAAAATAAGGTAAAAACCCGTGTTCACATTTTAGAAATAACTCTATAATTTTTTGTGATTTTGGTCACAGAACGAGTTTCGCTCCCATGGGATAAATAAAGTATGAAATTCAGCAATCTTACACCAAATAAAAGTTCACTTATATAAATTAAATTTTTTTGTAATTAATTGTGAATGAATTCACAAATTGTTCACAAATTGAAAGGAAGTAAAAACAATGAAAAAATACCTATTTATTTTCAGTATACTGCTCTTCCTGGTTAACCCTTCGATGACTATGGCTGATGAAAATCAGAACATCCTACGTATGCAGGAGCTTTCCATAAAAGTAATGCCGGAATTTGCGTATCATCTGAATGATGTTGAGAAAAATCATCCGCCTCTATTAATTGGATATCAAGGAACACTGCTTAATCAATCCCTTCAGCCGCAAAAAGGACAGATAGAACTGCCGCTTCCAATCGAGGATAAAAACTTTCGAATTGGCTATGTTGCTGATTACTCCAGCGACTTATCGAAGGTGTATGAAATTGAATACATAATCGACCAAGAAAAAGGGACCATTTCCTGGACAACAAGTGAGGAAATTCAACCTAATGAAGTTTATAAATTCGTTGTTGAGTTTTATACAAATAACATAATCGTTGAGGAAGATAGGAAATCAGTAGCTTATCAATTTAAAAGCTTTACGGATATTGGTTTTTTTAATCTTACTTTTACACCACCCATTGGTGCTGCAAAAATAGACCTAAGCCCGGCACCTGAAAAGAATAAGTCTCATGGAGACGAAGAAGGAGTGTACTCCTATAATGTTCAAGGTATGAAAGCGGGGGACGAAAAGAGCATCGTACTTACGTATGAACGCAGTGAAACAAAACCATCCATTGAGTTAATGGAGCAGCAGCCAGAACAAACTGCAGACAATGAAAATAAAAAAAGCCCTGAGATCTTATCAATTGCGGCTATTAGCGGAGTTGGATTAATAGGTGCAGGTGCTTTTACCTTCATCCTTAAAAGAAAAAAAACAAAGAAATAAAGAGGCAAAACCATACTTTGGTTTAGAGTACAATCGTACTTTATTCATAAAAAAGAGAGAGATTGATCCAATACAATGGGAGGTGAAAGGAAGGATGGTAAAGAGAGGTTTTAAAAAATTGTGGGCGATTGATAAGAGGGTATTACTCTTAGGTGCATTATTAGCTGGCGTACTGTTTTCCTTCGGTACAGTGAAAACAATGGCTTACTTGGATTCACCAGGCTTTTGTCAGAACTGTCACACGATGAAGTCAGTTTATACCTCATTTGTCGATTCCACTCATGCAGATTTGCAGTGTAATGATTGCCATTTACCGCATGAAAGCGAGGCAGGGAAGTTATTTTTTAAAGGCCGTGCTGGGATGACTCATATTTATTACAACACCTTAGGTACGGAGGATATACCTGATCGAATTTATGCCACAACACGCACGTTAAGAGTCATCAATGCAAACTGTGCAGATTGTCATAAGAGTACGGTCAGCAATGTTTCACATGACCAAAAGGAAAACTGTATGTCATGTCACAAGACTGTGCCGCATGGAAAAGACTTTAAGGATGATACCTTTGACCAGGCACCAAAGTCTGGCGAATTATTAAAAAATAAGGGAGGATTTTAAGTATGATTAGGTTCCGTAACGGGGCATACCTCCTTCTGATAGCATTGATTCTAATTATTACTGGCTGCAGCAGCAATGAGACTGCGAGTGAGAAAACAGCAAGTGCTAAAGAAGTGAAGGGAACAACTGGCCTATCAAAGGATGAAATAAGTAATGAAGCTTTTAAAAAGCTATTTCCACTACAATACAATAGTTACAAGAAAAATGAAAAAATGGAAGATACCAAATACAATGGTTCTGTAAAACGCAGTAAGTATGATCCTGATAAAGAACCGTTACTGCCAGTTCTTTTTAACGGCTATGGTTTTGCTACTGAATATAATGAAGACCGCGGTCACGTTTATGCACTTGAGGATATTCGGGATGTTAAACGGATTAACGATAAATCAGTTGGTTCCTGTTATACATGTAAATCAACTGCCGTTCCGCAAATGATCGAAGAAATGGGCGATGATTATTGGGGAGCTAATTTCAATCAAGAAATTTGGCCAAAAGGGGAAGCGATGGGTCATTCTCCAATCGGCTGTTCTGACTGTCATGACCCTGAGACAATGGACCTGCGTGTAACTCGTCCAAGCTTTTATAAAGCATTAGAGGCTCAAGGAGTTGATACTTCAAATCCAACGAAAAATGATATGCGCAGCTATGTGTGTGGTCAGTGCCATGTAGAATACCATTTTGCAGCAAATAATAGCGAAGTAACCTTCCCGTGGGATAATGGCTTCAAACCAGAAGAGATGTATGAATACTATAATACCATTGCTAAAGAAAATGGCTTTGAAAAAGACTGGGTTCATAACATATCAGGTGCACCAATGTTGAAATCACAGCACCCTGAATATGAAACACATTCAAGTGGTACTCATGGAAAAGCAAATGTTTCCTGTGCAGATTGCCATATGCCATTTGAGCGTGTAGATGGTAAAAAGAAAATTACTTCACACTACTGGACATCACCGCTTAAAACAATGGATACATCTTGCGGCCAATGCCACGGTGACCGTGATCTAGATAAATTAAAAGACCGTGTGACTGAAATCCAAGATGCAAACGTAAGTGCCTTACATGAAGCACAGGATATCTCTACCACAGCTCACTATTACATTAATAAGATGATTACATCCGGAGTCAGCCCAGAAAAGATTAAGCAGGCTCAGGAATTCGTTCGGAAAGGTCAATGGTTCTGGGATATTATTGCAGCGGAGAACTCTTCAGGATTCCATAACCCACAAGGTTCAATGGATTCATTAAGAGAGTCAGTTGTACAATCTAACAATGCAATACGCCTTGCGACAGAAGAGTTAGTGAAAAAAGGTGTCAGCATTGAAGAGCTTAATACCGAAATTGAAAAAGCGAAAACTGCTGTACAAGCTGAAAGTGTGAATGAAAAGAAAAAGGATCATGCTATAAACAGCTACTTTCCAGCACAGCAGCCAGCAGTCCCTGCAGTAAAAAAATAGACCCTTTTGATCAACAAACTTAACCGTCCCGTTAAGAAGGATTAAGAAAAGTTGAGAAAGAGTCCATAAAGTTGAGGGAAAACACCACTTCCACAATGGAAGTGCTGTTTTCTTTTTTTTATTGTGGCAAATTTATGGTGATGTGTTAATTTGCTAAGCTTTTTTAAGCCCGAGTTGGTCTAAATCAATCGTTCATGAAATATTTTATAGGGAGATTCTAATCTGTGTATTTCATATGAATGGAGAGACGTGCATATGTTTGTTGTCCATTTTTTTGAAAATAAAAATGAGCTTTTAAACCAACTTCTTAGACAGGTGCCTGCTGAAGGTGATGATGTTGTAATAAAGGGGCGCAAAGGAAAGGTAACAAGCGTTACCAATATTGACGAAAACCATATTCATGTGCAGCTCTTTTTTGAGAAACTTAAGGTAGTTAATAAAGGTAAAGCTGTAGTGGATACTTCTAAAAAGAAAAAACGGTAATCATAATTGAGCCTTCAACAAGGAAAAACGAATTAGCGATAACCATGAAATTTATTAACTTAGTATTCACGAAAAAGTCTCGTTAAATCGAGGCTTTTTTTCATTTTTACAACAATTCCTAAAGGCATTGCGCGGAATCTGGAATGGGAATACAATGTTCTTTTGGAACTCGAAATAAGTTAATGTTAGGAGCGTTTTTCATGCCGCGTGCCTTATGGCTTTTAATTATTGGGATGGCAGTAAATGTAACGGGCTCTTCTTTTTTATGGCCGTTAAATACCATCTATATTCATGATCATTTAGGGAAATCGTTAACAGTGGCTGGAGTTGTACTAATGCTAAACGCTGGTGCGACTGTTATTGGTAACTTATTCGGTGGCACGCTTTTTGATAAAATCGGCGGCTATAAATCAATCCTTCTAGGAATCTGGATCTCGCTTTTAGCTCTAATTGGATTAACGTTCTGGCATGGCTGGCCAGCATATATCATCTTTTTAACCATCATAGGTTTTGGATCAGGCATTGTTTTTCCTGCAATGTTTGCAATGGCAGGAAGTGTCTGGATAGAGGGCGGACGGAAGGCCTTTAATGCTATTTATGTAGCCCAAAACCTTGGAGTGGCCATTGGGGCTTCCCTGGGTGGCTTTGTTGCAGACTATTCATTTCAGCTGATTTTCCTTGCGAATACAATTATGTACGTCATCTTTTTCATAATCGCTGTTTTTGGTTATAGAAATATCGCAACAGTACCAGTAAAGCAAGCAAAAACAAAGGATCAGTCAGTAGTAAAAAGTCGAATCAATCTGCAGGCTTTGCTTATTTTATGTTCAGGTTATGCGTTGTGCTGGGTTGCGTATGTTCAATGGACGACTACCATTTCATCTTATACACAGGAAATCAATATTTCACTAACGCAATATAGTTTTTTGTGGACGATAAACGGGGCATTAATTGTCCTTGGACAGCCAATTTTAAATAAAGTATTGAAGCATCTTTCTGAGTCACTCAAGGTACAAATTCTTATTGGAATCGGCTTTTTTATCGTATCATTTTTAATTGTAGGAAAAGTAACTGTCTTTACGGGCTTCCTTGTAGCGATGATTATATTAACCATTGGTGAAATGTTTATTTGGCCGGCAGTACCGACGATTGCCTTTGAACTAGCACCTAAGGGACGAGAAGGATTCTATCAAGGGATCGTTAACAGTACTGCTACTGGAGGAAGAATGGTTGGACCATTGCTTGGTGGAGTGCTTGTTGATTTATACAGCATGTCAGCACTATTCTTCATTTTAATAGGCTTATTCTTCATTGCTATTGTTACAACTCTAACGTATGATAGGATTTTAAAATCAGAAAAAAAATTATCAAACATAAATTTACCGGTCTCATGACGAGTCCGGTTTCTTATGTTTAAAAAATAATTCATATGGTCAAACTGTTTTATGTGAATGTTACTTGCATACTAACGGGAAATTTAATACAATAACCGTAATACTTTTATATATGAAAAGACAGTGAGTAGGAGTAGTAATGATTCATATCCGTTTCTAGAGAGTTGACGGCTGGTGGAAGTCAACACGGTACATCATGAACTCGCCTATGAGTTGCAAACATGAAACCAGTAATGTTTGCCGTTTGCCGCGTTAAGGTGAATGAAGCGAGTGTTTACAACACTAATGTGGGTGGTACCGCGGGAAGATACATAGATAATCCTCTCGTCCCTTTTGGGATGAGGGGTTTTTTTAATTTTTTTTAGGAGGCAACACTTATGAGTTTCGATCATCAGCATATCGAGAAGAAGTGGCAAAAGAAATGGGAAGAAGAAAAAACGTTTAAGACAAGTGAAGAATTTGATAAACAAAAATTTTACGCATTAGACATGTTTCCATATCCATCAGGTGCTGGACTGCATGTAGGACACCCTGAAGGCTATACCGCTACAGATATTCTTGCACGATTAAAAAGAATGCAAGGATACAATGTGCTACATCCAATGGGCTGGGATGCTTTTGGTTTGCCGGCAGAGCAATATGCATTAGATACTGGGAACGACCCTGCGGAGTTCACTGAGAAGAATATCAATACGTTCCGCAGACAAATTAAATCATTAGGTTTTTCATACGATTGGGATCGCGAAGTAAATACAACCGACCCAGAATACTATAAGTGGACTCAATGGATCTTCTTAAAGTTATGGGAAAAGGGTCTAGCCTATATCGATGAAGTAGCTGTGAACTGGTGTCCTGCTTTAGGTACCGTTTTAGCAAATGAAGAAGTAATCGATGGCAAGAGTGAGCGCGGCGGACATCCGGTTGAACGCCGGCCTATGAAGCAGTGGATGTTAAAAATTACGGCTTATGGAGATCGTTTACTTCAGGACTTAGAAGAACTTGACTGGCCAGAGAGTCTAAAAGAAATGCAGCGTAACTGGATCGGCCGTTCCGAAGGTGCTGAAGTCACGTTTGCTATTGATGGACATAATGAAACGTTTACCGTATTTACCACCCGTCCTGATACTCTATTTGGTGCCACTTATGCCGTTCTTGCACCAGAGCATTCTTTTGTGGATAAAATTACAACAGCACAGCAGCGTGATGCGGTAGAAGCTTATTTAGACAAAGTGAAGACGAAGAGTGATCTTGAACGAACTGACTTAGCGAAGGAAAAGACTGGCGTATTTACTGGTGCTTATGCGATCAATCCGGCAAACGGCAAAAAGATACCAATCTGGATTGCGGATTATGTATTGGTCAGTTATGGTACTGGAGCAATCATGGCCGTACCAGCACATGATGAACGCGACTATGAGTTCGCGAAACAATTTGATCTAGAAATTATTCCTGTTGTTGCGGGCGGCGACGTTGAAACAGAAGCCTACACAGGAGACGGTGAACATATTAATTCTGAATTCTTAAATGGTTTGAATAAAGAGGAAGCCATCACAAGGATGATTTCTTGGTTAGAAGAAAAGGGGATTGGAACGAAAAAGGTAACGTTCCGTCTGCGTGATTGGCTGTTCAGCCGTCAGCGTTATTGGGGTGAGCCAATTCCAATTATCCATTGGGAAGATGGTACAATGACAGCAGTTCCTGAGGACCAGCTGCCATTAACTTTACCGAAAACAAAGAACATCAAACCTTCCGGAACAGGAGAATCACCTCTTGCAGTAATTGAGGACTGGGTAAATGTCGTTGATCCAGAAACAGGCAAGAAGGGGCGTCGTGAAACGAATACCATGCCGCAATGGGCGGGAAGCTGCTGGTATTATTTACGGTATATTGATCCTAATAATGATCAAGCACTTGCTTCACCGGAAAAATTAAAGCACTGGCTACCAGTAGATGTATACATTGGCGGTGCAGAGCATGCCGTTCTTCACTTGTTATACGCACGTTTCTGGCATAAAGTCTTGTATGATATTGGTGTGGTCCACACGAAGGAACCATTCCAAAAGCTTTTCAACCAAGGAATGATTTTAGGAGAAAATAATGAAAAAATGAGTAAATCAAAAGGAAATGTAGTCAATCCTGATGATATTGTTGACAGCCATGGTGCCGACACACTTCGTTTATATGAAATGTTTATGGGCCCATTAGACGCTTCCATTGCTTGGTCAACAAACGGCCTTGACGGTTCTCGTCGTTTCTTAGATCGTATTTGGCGTTTGATGGTCGAGGAAAATGGAGAGTTAAATCCAAAAATCCAAGAAAATGAAGAAGCCTCAAATTTAGAAAAAGTTTATCACCAAACAGTGAAAAAGGTAACAGAGGATTACGAAGGCTTGAGATTTAATACTGCAATATCACAAATGATGGTATTTATCAATGAAGCCTATAAAGCAACGGTTCTTCCAAAACAGTATATGGAAGGGTTTGTTAAAATGCTTGCTCCTGTTGCACCGCATCTTGCCGAAGAACTTTGGGAGAAATTGGGCCATAGCGGAACTACAATTTCCTATGAAACTTGGCCGGCATATGATGAAGCGAAACTAGTGGATGATGAAGTTGAGATTGTAATTCAAGTGAACGGGAAGGTAAAGATGAAGCTAAAGGTTCCAACAGCTGCCAGCAAGGAAGCATTAGAAGGAATTGCGATGGATGATGATCGAGTGAAAGAACAAATCGAAGGTAAAACCATTCGCAAAGTCATCACCGTTCCTGGTAAACTTGTTAATATTGTAGCTAATTAATTGGATTTCCCCCTGCCAAACAGGGGAAATCTAAAATAGGGGTGGGAAAGATGGAAGAAATTAAAATTATTACACCAGAAGAATTAAAGAAAAAGCTCGAAGAAGGGGTGAAACTCGAGCTTGTCGATGTTAGGGAACATGAAGAGGTAGCACAAGGAATGATACCAGGTGCTAAACATATCCGCATGGGGGAAATTCCAGCTAACCTTGATTACTTTGATAAAGAAAAAGAATATATCTTCATTTGCCGCTCTAGCCGTAGAAGCGAAAATGTCTGCTATTATTTAAAGGACCAAGGATACAAGGTTCGTAATATGATTGGCGGCATGCTTGAGTGGACGGGTGAAACGAAATAAACGATTCCAATGAGGAATCGTTTTTTTTTATACTCTTTTATTTTTAATTTTCAGAAAAAGTGGAAATAATGAAAATAAAAGTAGAAAGGGAGAGTTGAATGATACAAGTAAAATTGTTCGATCGTGAGCATGAAAAGGATTTAGAAAAAGAAATGAATCGGTTTTTAAAAGGCATCGACGAAAAGAAATTAGTAGATATTAAATATAATGTTGCCGCCTTGCCTGAGGAAGAAGAGGAAGAGCAAATCTACTGTTTCTCAGCAATGATCATCTACAAGGCCTGATGTAGAATCAGGCCTTGTATTGTTTCTTAGCGGATAGGGCTGCATTGGTTCCAGCGAGTCTGCCTGTTACTAAAGCAGAAGTGATGTTATAACCGCCGGTGTACCCATGAACATCAAGAATCTCCCCGCAAAAATAGAGACCACCCATTAATTTTGAAGCCATTGTCTGTGGTTCAATTTCCTTTACGGAAACACCGCCTCCTGTAACAAATGCTTTTTCAAGCGGCAGAGTTCCATTCACTTTTATCAAAAATTGTTTACAGCTTTTTGCAAAGGCACGGATTTTCTCGTTTGAAATCATGGCACCTTGTTCTGATGGGTCAATCTCACTCGTTTCTAAGAGGAACAACAAATAACGTTCAGGTAAAAACCCTTTTAACGTATTTTTTATGCTTTTCTTCGGCTCGCTTTTTACTAACTTGATTATTTCTTGAAAAATTTCT
The DNA here is from genome assembly GCF_057221695.1 of Neobacillus sp. plas4. Classification (NCBI taxonomy): domain Bacteria; kingdom Bacillati; phylum Bacillota; class Bacilli; order Caryophanales; family Bacillaceae; genus Neobacillus; species Neobacillus sp. plas4. The sequence continues at coordinate 4,772,891 of NZ_CM170152.1, read as the reverse complement.
TCTTCCTTTTTATCTGGCAGAGCATCTAACCCCATCACAACCTCGTTTAGCTTCCATTTTTTCATTGCCTTGACAACAAATTGACTGCAGCGAAGCACTGCAGGACCGCTTAACCCAAAATGGGTGAAAATCATATCCATCCGGTGAGTTATGAGTGGTTTTCCCTTTGGATTTAAAACACTTAATTCAATCTCCCTTAAAGACAAACCTTGAAGAGACTTATTTTTGATAAATGGTTCATTTGAGGTGACAGGCACCTCAGTTGGAAACAGCTCTGTAATGGTGTGACCGGCTTTTTGTGCCCAAGCATATCCGTCCCCTGTTGAGCCAGTGTGGGGAACGGATTTACCGCCGACAGCGATGACGATAGATTTCGCTTCAATTTCTGTCCCATTTTTTAGTATCACGGTTGAGACATGACCGTCCCTGTAATGGATGTCAGCAACAGGGCTGTTGGTGTATACCTTCACCTTAAGCTTTTCCAACTGACTCAACAGTGCTTCCACAACGGATTGCGCTTTATTGGAAACAGGGAACATCCGCCCGTGGTCCTCTTCTTTTAGTTCAATCCCTAACTTTTCAAAGAATTTAATAATATCTTCATTGCTAAAGATAGAAAAAGCACTGTATAGAAATTTTCCGTTACCAGGCAGGTGCTTAATGATTTCTTCAACAGGCAGCCGATTCGTGACATTACACCGCCCGCCGCCAGAAATCGCCAGCTTTCTTCCCAGCTTATCTCCTTTATCGATTAATAGGACCTTTAATCCTTTCTCCCCTGCGGCAATGGCAGCCATTAAACCGGAAGGGCCGCCGCCAATAACAACAACATCGTATTGCATACTTCCACCAACTTTATGTATATTCATTTCATTGTATCCTCGCATTATCTCATTATAAACACTCTTTTTGAAAAGGAAACGATAAGTCAACACATTTTAAGAAAATTCCTTAGGTTGTTAGTAGCATCGTTGTTAAAAGAGATGTAAACTACTAATAGTGTGCAAAAAAAAGCGTACTGAACGTTTGCTCATATGCACACAAACTTTTTCTTCACTAGGAAGGGATTCTTATCTTATGTCGTCAAAGCTTATAAGAGGAACGTTTATTTTAACATTGGGTACCATTATATCCAAGATTCTTGGCTTATTATATGTTATCCCCTTTTATCAAATCGTGGGTTCAGAAGGAACAGCATTATACCAATATTCCTACATACCTTACACCATCTTTATTAGTATTGCCACAGCAGGGGTGCCGCTGGCTGTTTCAAAATTTATTTCAAAATATAATGCACTCGAGGAATATGCGGTTGGCCGTAAATTGTTTAAATCCGGGCTAGTGTTCATGCTGTTGACCGGAATTGCTTCATTTTTCATTTTGTATTTTTCAGCACCGCTTATAGCTGACATGATTATTACCGATAAAGACAATGTCGGATCAAGGGTAGAGGATATTATAACAGTTATTCGAGCGGTAAGTTTTGCATTGATTGTTATCCCGTTTATGAGCTTAATTAGAGGATTTTTTCAAGGACATCAATCAATGGGTCCGTCTGCTGTTTCTCAAGTAGTTGAACAGATTGTTCGGATAACTTTCACACTTGCAGGTGCATATATAGTCATAAACTTTTTAAATGGAAGTATTGTAACGGCGGTTAGTGTAGCAACCTTTGCAGCCTTTGTAGGGGCAATTGGGAGCCTGGTGGTTTTATTTTGGTACTGGTATAAACGCAAACCGCATTTAGACCAGCTGCTAGAACATGATAAAGCAACCGTACAGGTATCATTAAAAGAAATTTATAAAGAGATTCTTATTTATGCTGCTCCTTTTGTGTTTGTTGGAATCGCCAACCCATTATTTCAAGCAATTGACCAAGTTACCTTTACACGGGCAATGGAGGGTATCGGCCACAGTTATAAGGCAGCTGAAGCAGCATTCTCAATTCTGAATTTTGAATCCCATAAAATCGTAATAATTCCAGTTTCGCTTGCGACAGGGTTCTCGCTCGCTCTGGTTCCAAGCATCACAAAGGCATTTGTCGAAAATGACAGGAAAGAACTAAAACAGCAGTTAAATCAATCCTTTCAAGTGTTGTTATTTTTGACATTGCCTGCAGCCATTGGACTTTCTTTATTAGCCGAGCCTATCTACACTGTATTTTATGAGCATAAGGAGCTTGGATTCGAAGTACTACGAGCCTATGCCCCAGTTGGAATTCTTTTTTCTTTATTTTTAGTAACGAGTTCCATTCTGCAGGGAATCAATGAACAACGATGGACAGTATTAAGTTTGTTGGTAGGATTGCTTATTAAGTTATCGCTAAATATTTATCTTATTACTATGTTTGAAACAAGAGGCGCGGTGTTCGCTACGGCACTAGGATATATCGGGGCCATATTGATTCAAATACTTGTTATAAAAAAATATGCAAGCTATCCTTTCTTATTTGTTTGGAGAAGGAGCTTATTAATTGTTATCTTTGCCGGGGTTATGTGGGCAGGTACAGAAATCGTTTACCAGCTGCTTTTATTATTTCTGACTCCAGAATCTAAGTTCCAATCCCTCGTGATGATCGTGATTTCTGCAGCCGTAGGTGTGGTTATCTATTTTTACCTTGGATTAAAATCTGGTCTTGTCTCCAGACTATTTGGTGATAGGGTTGACCGAATAAAAAGGAAATTAAGAATGAATTAAAAGCTGAAAGAGGAAGGAGGAAAACCGATTGAGAATTGATAAAATGCTGGCTAATTTAGGCTATGGCAGCCGGAAAGAGGTTAAACAGCTGTTGAAAAGCGGTGCTGTCAAGATTGATGATGTGATTGTGAAGGACGCGAAACAGCATGTAGACACGAATAAACAAATTGTAACGCTCAATGGGGAAGTCATTGAATATCGAGAGTTTATCTATTTAATGATGAACAAACCTCAAGGAGTCTTATCTGCGACCGAGGACAGTGTTGGCGAAACGGTGATAGACCTATTGGAACTTGAAGATCAGGTCTATGAGCCCTTTCCTGTCGGAAGACTGGACAAGGATACAGAGGGGTTATTGCTGATTACGAATGATGGTCAATTAGCGCACCGGCTGTTATCTCCAAAAAAACATGTACCTAAGACCTATTTTGCTGTAATTGATAGAGAAGTAACTGATGAAGACATCAGAGCCTTTGCGGAAGGTGTAACACTTGATGACGGCTATGAAACTAAACCAGGTGAGTTGAAAATATTAAAATCCGGCATTCGCTCGGACATTGAACTGACGATAACTGAAGGCAAATTCCATCAGGTCAAAAGAATGTTCGAGGCAGTTGGAAAAAAAGTGGTGTACCTTAAGCGTATTTCCATGGGACCCCTGCCATTAGATGAAACCCTTGAGTTAGGGGAATACCGGGAGTTAACGGATGAAGAAGTGCAGTTGCTAAAGGAATACCAAGTAATATAAAAATGAGGCTGGGACAAAACCCTCCTCTGGAATGAAAAAGCCGTTGAAATTTTACGACGAGTAAAATTTCACCGGCTTTATTTTTTTCAATAAAATAAGGACAACTTCTGATAAAATTAAGTTACCACACAAAATAAAATCAGAAAGAAGTGTCCTTATGTTTAAAAATTATATCATGAATCAATTAGTTTTGCCTTTAGATTTAGAAGTAAAATTACAAAATAATGATATTGCCTTCCATGTCCATCATTTAGTTGAAAGTATTCCTCAGGAAGCGTTGGAACCATTTCTTCGAAATGAGGGATGTCCTGCCTACCACCCACGCATGATGCTCAAAATACTCTTATGTGCCTACACGCAATCTGTCTTCTCAGGGCGCAAAATTGAAGCCCTATTAAAAGACAGTATCCGTATGATGTGGCTAGCTCAAGGGCATGAACCAAGCTACCGTACAATTAACCGATTCCGTGTTCAATCAGAAGTGAAAGAATTAATTCGCCAATGTTTTGTCCAATTCCGTTGCCAATTAGTCGAAGAAAAACTTATCGATCAAGAAGCAATTTTTATCGATGGCACAAAGATTGAAGCGAATGCGAATAAGTTTACGTTTGTCTGGAAGAAATCAATTGAGAAGTATCACAAAGCATTAATTGAAAAGTCAAATGAACTATACAACGAGCTACTTGAAAAGGAAATTATACCTGAGATTGAACGAGAAAGTGAGGAACAGTTATCGATTGAGGAACTTGGTCAAATGGTTCAAAAAGTAGATGATATTGTTACCGATTATGACAAAAAAATAGAAGCATCGTCAGATGTAGTGGAACGAAAGGCGTTAAGGAGTGAGAGGAAATATCCCAAGCAGTTGCGTAAACAGATGGTTGATTATATCTTGCGAACACAGAAATACCAACGAGATTTTGAAATCTTTGGCCCACGTAATAGTTATTCAAAAACAGATCACGATGCCACGTTCATGCGCATGAAAGATGATTATATGAAAAATGGTCAATTGAAAGCTGGTTATAATGTACAACTCGCAACCGAAGGTCAATACGCACTTGCCTATAGTTTATTTCCAAATCCGACAGACACACGTACGTTAATCCCGTTCCTGGATGAAATTGAGCAACATTATTTTAAGTTACCAAAGCATATTGTCGCAGATGCAGGTTATGGCAGTGAGCAAAATTATGAAGATATCCTTTCCAATCGTAAACGAGAAGCGCTCATTACATATAACATGTACTTGAAAGAGCAAAAGAAAAGATATAAACAAAACGATTTTAATCCAGACAACTGGCAGTATAATGAAGGAGATGATATATACATTTGCCCGAACCAGCAACGCCTGGCTTTTAAATATTGTTCTGTACGCACGGATAAAACAGGTTTCAAGCGAGAGTTTAAAATCTATGAATGTGAAGACTGTTCAGGCTGCCCATTCCGTTCATCGTGTACGAAGGCAAAAGAAGGCAATAATCGAACGTTAATGGTGAACAAGAAATGGGAACAACAAAAAGAATATGTGAGAGCGAAGCTTTCAGAAGAAAAAACGAATGCCATCTATCGAAAACGCAAAATCGATGTGGAGCCAGTTTTTGGATTCTTGAAGGCTAATTTGCGTTTCACTCGGTTTTCTGTACGTGGAAAATCGAAGGTTGAGAATGAAATGGGAATAGCGTTAATGGCCGTGAATTTACAAAAATTCACGGCTAACAGCTAAGAATAAACAACAATTATGAGTAAAAACAGAAAAAGGTGAAATTGAGCACACTCAATTTCACCTTTTTCACTATTTGAAGCTAGTTATGTCCCAGTCTCATTTTTTATCCTTGTAGAAATGAAGTTAACATCCAATTATGCTTGCTTAATTTTTCAATAAGTTCAGTAAACATATCACTGGTTACTTCATCGTTTACCTGTTCTGCAGCCTTTTTACCTTCCTTTAATTGAGAGATAAGCTGCGAGAAATCATTGACAACGTTTTGTACCATTTCTTCAGCTGTTAAAACTTCGGAAGTTTCTTCAATGGTTGCAAAGTGAAGGTATTCTTTTAATGTGGAAACTGGTTTTCCACCCGTAATTAATAATCGTTCTGCTAATTCATCCATGGTTCCAGCTGCCTCTTCATATAGCTCTTCAAATTTTTCATGTAAGGTAAAAAAGTGAGGTCCTTTTACATACCAGTGGAAACGATGGAGTTTTGTGTATAATACATTCCAATTTGCGAGTTGTTGATTCATTACTTGTTCAAGGGTTAATGTTTGTGTCATATTTCATACCTCCTAATTATTATCTATACTAATTATAACATATATTAATTAAAAGTAAATATTAAATTAGAATTATTATAAATAAGGATGGAGAAATGTAATTTTTATAAGTAACAAATCTTAAAAATGGGTAATCTAAAAATATTTACGACACTGTCCCACGTTTCCTGAAAATCGAAAGGGGGAAGCTGTATGAAACTCACACCGAAAGAAACCATTGAATTGCATGGCTTTAATAACTTAACGAAATCACTAAGTTTCAATATGTATGATATTTGTTATACACGATCGAGGGAAGAGCGCGAGGCATATGTAAAGTATATTGATGAACAGTACAGTGCCGAAAGATTGCAGAAAATATTAACCCACGTATCAGACATTATTGGCGCGCATGTATTAAATGTCGCAAGTCAGGACTTTGAACCAGCGGGGGCAAGTGTCACACTTCTCGTTTCAGAGGGACCAGTTGAAGACGCACCTTTAGAGCACTTTGAGGAGTCACCAGGACCGTTACCGGGTTCAGTAGTCTTGCAGCTAGATAAAAGTCATATCACAGTGCATACATACCCTGAATATCACCCAGATGAGGGGATTAGCACATTTAGGGCAGACATAGATGTATCAACGTGTGGAGAAATCTCGCCGCTTAAAGCACTGCATTACCTCATACGTTCGTTTGAAACAGACGTCATGACAATTGATTATCGGGTTCGTGGTTTTACTAGGGATAAGGATGGTTATAAATTATTTATTGACCATGAGATTAGCTCCATTCAAAATTATATTCCCGAGGACGTTGGCGAACTGTTTGATATGATTGATGTAAATGTGTATCAAGAAAATATCTTCCATACAAAATGTAAACTTCGGGAATTCGATTTAAACAACTATTTATTTGGCTATAAAAAAGAAACCCTACATCCAGAAGAGTTAATTGAAATTACCGAGAGAATTAAGCTGGAAATGGATGAAATTTTTCATGGGAAAAATATGGTGTAATACATGACAATTCTTTTCTTAACATATTTATGGAGAAAAATCATAGCCAAAAGGAAAGTGCGCAGCTTTATTAAAAAGTAAAGCTGCTTTTTGCATCTATCGTGTAAAATGAATGATATAGAAATGTTATATAGGGAGAGCGTTATGTTTTTAAAAAAAGTTACTTTATTAAAAGAAAAGATTCCCATTTTTAACGATTACCCTTTTTCCATCCCCTCAATAGCGAACCTGGACGAGATTAAGTTTGAGAGTAATGTCACCTTCTTTGTAGGTGAAAATGGATCCGGGAAATCAACTTTATTAGAGGCAATTGCTGATCAATGTGGTTTTAATACCGCTGGCGGTGGGAGAAATAATACTTATGAGGTATATGAGAAAGATTCAGGGCTTGGTAATTATATAAAACTTTCTTGGATGCCTAAAATTACGAATGGATTCTTTTTGCGGGCAGAATCGTTTTATCATTTTGCGACGCATATCGATGATGTGGATGAGAATGGATTTAAGGATTATGGCGGGAAATCTTTATTAAAGCAATCCCACGGAGAATCCTTTATGTCTTTATTTCTAAATCGATTTAATGGAGAAGCCATTTACCTATTAGATGAACCTGAGGCTGCATTATCCCCTGCACGTCAATTAGCCCTTCTGAAAGTTATCCATGACCTTGAAACACAAGGAGATGCTCAATTCATCATCGCCACACATTCTCCTATCCTATTAGGATATCCAGATGCAGAAATTTATAGCTTCGACCACGGTCAAATTTCGAAAATAGACTATGAAAGTACAGACCATTACACAATTACAAAATACTTTTTAGAAAATAGAAAAAGGTTTCTTTATGAATTGTTTAAAGAGGAATAAAGGAAAAAAAAGTGAGACACACTAAAGTGCCTCACTTCTTTTTTGCTATAAAGGATAGGAAAATGAGAAGTCCCAAAATGAGTAGAGACACGCTCGAACCAATAAGGTTGTTTGGGCTTAAAATAAATCCAATAAAAATCAAACTCAGCGCTAAGATGGCAATAATCGTAGTAAATGGGAACCATTTTACTTGAAATGAAGGTTTCATCTTATATTGCGGCCGGAGTTTTAAATGTGCTGCACAAATACCAATCCAAACGAGCATAATCGTGAACCCAGGGATGGTCATAAGATAACTAATGATATTACTAGGACTGATATAAGCTAGGAAAACGCCCACTAATAAACAGATTGTTGTAATCATAAGCCCTATAATGGGAATTCCGTTTCTTGATGTTTTCATCAATGCTTTCGGAGCAACATCGCTTTTTGCCATTGAAAAAAGTGTTCTTGATGTTGCGTAAATCCCAGAATTTGCGGCTGAAAGTACCGCTGTTAAAAGAATAAAATTCATTACATGTGCCGCACCAGGCAACCCTGTAATATTGAACACTTGAACAAATGGACTATCTTGACCGGTTACTTGATTCCAAGGAATAATACCGCAAATAATGATAATAGGGAAGATATAAAAAATAATAACCCGCCAAACAGCACCCTTAATAATACTAGGCATGACGCGTTCGGCATCCTTTGTTTCAGTTACTGCCACCCCAATTAATTCAGCACCGCCATATGAAAACATAACGACAAGAAAGGCACTCAGCATTCCACTCCATCCATGAGGGAAAAAGCCGCCATGGGCCGTATAGTTTGAAAGAGGGTCCTCAATATTACTTGGGAATATACCAAATATTATAAGTGCACCCAATACGATGAAAGCAACTAATGCAGCTATTTTTATTCCTGCAAACCAAAACTCTAGTTCTCCGTAATATTTTACCGGGAATAAATTAAAGCCAATAATGAAAGCTGCACAAAGCAGACTAAGCAGCCATAGTGGGATTGAAGGATACCAAAATTGCAGAAAGCTTCCTGCTGCTAATAATTCAACTGTTATTACAATGGTCCAATTAATCCAGTATAGCCAGCCGGTTATAAATGAAAGTTTAAAACCAAAAGCTCGATACAGAAGCAGCTGGACATTATGGTTGGGAAAAGCAATGGCCATCTCACCCAAAGCAGCCATTACGATGAATAATAGCAGCCCGCCTATTAAATACGTAAAGATAACACTAGGACCTGCTATACTTAACGTATCAGAGCTTCCTTTAAAAATTCCTGTACCAATCATTCCAGCTAAGGCAATAAATTGAACGTGCCTTGGCAGTAATCCTTTTTTTAAATCATGTTGATTATTTTCCATGATGATCCTACCTTTATTTATGGAGTTGTCACTTTTTTGCTTAAACGCTTTTACGCGTTAAAATATTATACTAATATATCATATTATACTAGATATTCAACACTATTTTAAAAATAAAAGCAAACAAGCACGCGAGGTTATCGCGTGCTTGTTTGCAAAAGCTGTTTATTCATATTTTAAGATGACATTTTAACTTTCTTTTGTGTTGTCGTCCATTTTCCGCGGCTTGGGCTTATTACCAAGTCATTATAGGCTAAAACATTTAAATCCCGTTGTATGGTGCGAGGAGTGATACCAAATTCCTCTACAAGTTCTTGCGTCGTGACTGTGCCTTTATTACGAATAAACATGTAGATACATTTGATGCGGTTTAACATCCGGTTAGTCGAAGGTTTCAAAGAACCACTCCCTATCCATTTTTAAAACCTATTGTCTATCCCTCTACCGACAGCCTCTAAGATTAGTATGTAATTTTTTCCCCGCAGACAACTCCTTTTTTTAATAGATAGTTGCAGTGGATACCCTGATGACTTAAATATATTGTACCCACAATTTCTGAAAATTTCCACCAATTGCGAATAATTTACATAAAAAACATATCTTATTAACAATAATTGTTCGTTTTTTCTCCTCCCTTTCCTGATTCTTACTATAGTCTATGGGAGTAATTGTTAAGATTATGACAAATCGATTGAATTATTTGTAAATTAATGATAGGACAAGAAGGCGAAAATCATTTCGTTTTTGTAAGGAAAATTGATAAGATATTGGCATAGGTGTAAATAACCAATTAAGGAAATAGGAGGAACACTATTGACAATAATTAATTGGATGGCTGAAGTAGAGAAGAGAAAAGATGATCTCTTGAGAGATACCCAGAGATTATTACATATTAAAAGTCTTTTAGACGAGGAAAATACTTTTCCCGATGCCCCGCTTGGCAAAGGTGTGAAAGAAGCATTAGATTTCATGCTTACTCTTGGTGAAAAAGACGGGTTCACTCCAAAGAATGTTGGAAATGTAGCTGGACATTTGGAATTTGGCGAGGGAGATGAGCTACTCGGTATCCTCTGCCATGTTGATGTTGTTCCAGAAGGTGACGGTTGGAGCAGTGATCCTTTTGCCGCTGAAATTCGCGATGGGAAAATATATGCCCGAGGAGCGATTGATGATAAGGGTCCTACAATGGGTGCTTATTATGCAATGAAAATAGTAAAGGAACTTGGTCTGCCGCTAAATAAACGAATCAGGATGATTATTGGTACGGATGAAGAAAGCGATTGGCGTTGTGTGGAGCATTATTTTAAAGAAGAAGAAATGCCAACCTTAGGCTTCGCACCTGACGCAGATTTCCCGATTATTAATGCCGAAAAAGGAATCGCAGATTTGGATATGACGCATCAAAAGTCTATCACAGATACTGGAACAGCGAATGTTGAAGTTCTTACTTTTACATCCGGTCAAAGATACAATATGGTTCCGGATTTTGCAACGGCAACCTTATGCATTAAAGGGAGTCAAACGGAAGTTATCCAAAGATATACAGAGTTTATGAAGCAAAATAAATTAGAACACAGTTCTTATGTTGAAAAAGGAGACCTCATACTTGAAGTAAAGGGTGTATCTGCTCATGGAATGGAGCCGAAAAAGGGAATAAATGCTGGTTTATTTCTAGCAGAATTCCTTTCGAAATTGGAATTAGACGATTTGGCTGCACACTATTTTAAATTTGTCTCTCACTATTTCTTTAATGATTCCCGTGCTGTGAACCTAGGAGTAGCATTCTCAGATGAAATCTCTGGTGAATTAACCATCAACCCTGGGAAGCTTTCTTACTTCCCTGAGTCTGGCGGCAGCATTGGGATAACTTGCAGATATCCGGTTACGAACAATATGGAGGCTGCCAAAGGAAAGCTAGATGAACTTTTGTTAAATGAAGGTTTTGCGATTACAAAATTTAAGGACACCAAACCCCACCATGTCGACGAAAATGAATTCTTAATTCAAACCTTAAAAAAGGTTTACGAAGAACAAACGGGTGAAGAGGCTGAATTGATTTCGATTGGCGGAGGAACATATGCACGGTCCTTAAAAGCAGGTGTAGCATTTGGTCCCTTATTTCCAGGAAGACCAGATATAGCCCATCAAAAAGATGAATATATCGAAATCGATGACTTATTGAAAGCGACTGCTATTTATGCACAGGCCATTTATGAGTTAGCTAAGTAATGAACATTAGGGGGAGTGTAAGAATGGAATTTGCATTATTGAACGGGGAAATTATTGAGAGGTCCGAAGCCATGATAGATGTAGAAGACCGAGGCTATCAGTTTGGTGATGGTGTTTACGAGGTAATACGTGTTTATAATGGAAAGATGTTTACGGCAGCTGAACATTTAAACAGATTTGCAAAAAGTGCTGAAAGTATAGGGATTTCATTAGCATATACGAGTACTCAATTAACTGGCCTGTTAGAAAAATTAGTTATAAAAAATAATCTTGTGACAGGCAATGTTTATATGCAGGTTACTCGAGGGATTGCACCTCGTAATCATGTATTTCCAGCAGGCGCTGTTCCTCCAACACTAGTGGCCTATACAATTCGGGGAGTTAGACCGTTCGACAACCTGAAGACTGGTGTAAAGACCATCTTGACGGAAGACATTCGCTGGCTTCGCTGTGATATTAAAAGCTTAAATTTACTTGCGAATATACTAGCTAAACAAAAGGCCAGCGAAGAGGGGTGTTTTGAAGCCATTCAGCACCGCGGCCAAGATGTCACAGAGGGCAGTTCATCTAATATTTTTATCGTTAAAGATGGGACGGTCATCACCCATGAATCGAACAACTTAATCCTAAAAGGAATTACGAAAGATGTTATTTTGGACCTTTGTATAAAAAACAATATCCCAGTAAAAGAGCGGACAGTCTCGTTAGCAGAACTTGATGAAGCTGACGAAGTATTTTTATCAAGTACAACAGCAGAAGTAACGCCGGTGATTGAAATAAGCGGGCAGAAAGTTAAAACGGGAGTTCCTGGGCCAATCACCAAAAAATTGCAGAAACTATTTGAAAAAGAAATTGAAAAACAATGTGGTGTACTTGTTGATAAAGATATGTAGCGAATGTGCGTGCAGCGGATTAAAACATCTGGTGCACGTTTCTCTTTATGTTAGGCTGTTTTTCTGCGGAAACTGACAAAGTATAAGATAAGAGCCCTAATAATGCTGTTAAATACACTCAATTAGGAAAAAATAGTCTAAAATAAGAAAAGGAATGATAAATATGAACAAGCAAACACATTATTTCTTCGCTATTAAAATTCCACAAGAGACAAAGCTGATCATGAAAAAGCATAGAGATAGGTTTAAAGAAATTCTCCCATTCAGCACCTGGGTTCACCATGAAGATTTACACATTACATTAGCCTTTTTAGGCAATGCACCTGCAGAGAAACTTTCTATTGCTATAGAAAATGTTCGCGAAGCTTTACGTGAATGTAAGGGATTTCCTTTAGAAATAAACAATCTTGGTACGTTTGGAAAGGTGGATTCACCGCGTATTTTCTGGGCGGATACGAGAGAAAGCAATGAGCTGCGAGAAGTTAGAGAAAAGGTGTTCAAATCCTGCTTAGAAGCTGGTTTTAAACTTGAAACAAGACCATTTAAACCTCATATCACCCTTGCACGAAAGTGGACAGGGGATCAGCACTTTCATAAAAGACTCCTTGATGAGTTACAGCCCAATCCGCTCCTATTTCAAGCAAATGAAGTAGTTTTATACCAAACACATCTTGATCAAACACCAAAATACGAAGTAAAAGAAAAATACCTATTGGAATAAACGGGTATTAAGATCAAATCTTCATGAGGAACCAATTAGATTTGTCCTCAAGCAGGGGCATTAAGGACAAATCATCAAAAGGAATAAAATAGATTTGTCCTCAAAGAGGCGGTAAAAGGACGAATCTCTTCTGAAAATTAATGTTGAAGGTTGGTTGTATGAAACAACTCTATTTTATTATCAATCCGAAGGCTAGAAATGGATACAGTTTAAACGTCTGGAAAAAAGTTGAATCCAAATTAAAGGATGATTATATTCCTTATTTGGCCTTTTTTTCAGAATATCACGGTCATGCGATTAAACTAGCGGCACACATTGCGGAGGAAAATAATGACCATAAAGTCATTATTGCCCTTGGGGGCGACGGAACCATAAGCGAGGTAATGAATGGAGTTGTAAAATATAAGAATATTACTCTAGGTTTCATACCCGGTGGTTCAGGAAATGATTTTTCAAGAGGATATCATATACCCGCAAATCCAAAAGAAGCAGTAGAGTTTATTCTTGGCCTGATGGAAAAAGAAGCACCATTAATCGATATTGGTAAGGTTTCTATGAAAGATAATTGTGAGCATTATTTTATTAATAATATGGGTGCAGGGTTCGATGCACTAATTTCATATGAAGTGAACCGATCTAAAATGAAAGCGTGGCTAAATAAACTATCTTTAGGCCGACTGGTTTATGTGTATTTTTTACTAAAAAAGCTTTTTTCTTATAAATGCTCAACAATTGATTTATCAATTGACGGGAGCAGGCATATACTTGAACAAACGTGGTTTGTAACTGTTTCCAATCAACCCTATTACGGAGGAGGCATGAAAATTGCCCCTGGGGCAGTCCCAAATGACGGACTCTTAGACATTACAGTCGTTCATCATTTATCTAGGTTGAAGCTATTATTGGTTTTTATCAGTGTTTTTTGGGGGAAGCATATCCACTTTAAAGAAGTAAAAACATTTAAGGGACAAATGGTTACAATTCAATCCTCATCACCTTTATATGTCCATGCAGATGGTGAAGATATTGGATTTACCCCCTTAAACATTCATGTTCAAACCAAAACGCTAAAAGTCTTAACGAGGGTGCGAAGTTTGCGAGATATTGATCTGAAAGAGAGGGACGTGAATGAATCCCAATGAACGAAATTTCCAAGCCTATTTAGATGAGATGGATATCATTACGATTCTTCTTCCACTTTCCTATCATCATGGTTTGTCTTCCACTTTCTCGATTACCGATGATTCACAGCAGGTTAAACCGATACAATTGATCAAAAAACAGCAAATTGAGAACCATAATAAATATATATGCAGGCTTTCTGAGGAAATTTCTTTTGGTCATCCCTACTGGATTTTAGATGAGCATGGAGGAAAAACCGATCTTCAAATTGGGGCTGTCATTCGAACAGGAGCATTTGATGAACGTTTTTTCTATGATGGAAATGACCTAGGGGTTAAATGTGAGGCCAATCAAACACAGTTTAAAATTTGGGCACCAACAGCTGCACAAGTAAAAGTAAAATTACGAAAAGCTAATAGTACTTTTTCAGAAATTATCAAGATGAGACGGGAAGAAAAAGGGGTATGGTCAACGGTTGTTCACTCTGATTTAGAACTTTATCAATATACGTTTCTAGTCCTTGTAAATCAGGAATGGCGGGAATCAGTTGATCCATACGCCGTTGCAGTCACTGCGAATGGAGAGTTAGGGGTTATTGTAAAGTTAGAGAAAACACGGAGAGAAAAACCACCGCTGCCTCCTTTTGAAAATCCAGTAGATGCGATCATTTATGAAACGCATATCAGAGATTTCACCATCCATCCCAATAGCGGCGTTAAACAAAAGGGACTCTATCTTGGTGCTGCAGAGTTAAATACAAAAAGTAAAAATGGCGAACTCACTGGACTCTCCTATGTTAAGGATCTAGGCATCACACATATTGAATTCCTGCCTTTCAATGATTTTGCAGGAGTAGATGAGTTAGATCCTGCTAAAGAATATAATTGGGGGTATAACCCTATTCACTTTAATGTGCCTGAAGGCTCGTATTCAACAAATCCCTCAGACCCCTATTCAAGAATCATTGAACTTAAGAAATTAATTGATTCTATTCACAGTCAAGGAATAAGAGTGATTATGGATGTTGTCTATAATCATGTATATATTCGGGAAACATCCCCTTTTGAAAAAATCGTTCCGGGTTATTACTTCCGCCATAATGAGCTTGGGTTCCCAGCAAACGGAACGGGTGTTGGAAATGATATTGCCTCTGAGAGAAAAATGATGAAAAAGTTTATCGTAGATTCTGTTCGTTTTTGGATGGAGGAATATCATATAGATGGGTTTCGATTTGATTTAATGGGGATTTTAGATATTGATACCATGCAGGAGGTTAGAAAGACCTGTGATAGCATTCAAAAGGGAACGTTAATTATTGGAGAAGGCTGGAACTTGAATACTCCACTTCCAATTGAGAAAAAGGCAATCCTTCGGAATCAATCTAAGCTTCCAGCAATTGGTCAATTTAATGATAAATTTCGTGATTCGATCAAGGGGAGTACCTTTAATTTGTATGACAAAGGGTATGTACTTGGAAATGAGCATTACCATAAAGGCGCACTACAAACCATAACTGGCAGCATTGGTTTAGATGAACCAGCCAGCGGTCTTTTCAATCAGCCCACACAATCGGTGAATTATGT
The DNA here is from genome assembly GCF_057221695.1 of Neobacillus sp. plas4. Lineage (NCBI taxonomy): Bacteria > Bacillati > Bacillota > Bacilli > Caryophanales > Bacillaceae > Neobacillus > Neobacillus sp. plas4. The sequence continues at coordinate 4,757,390 of NZ_CM170152.1, read as the reverse complement.
AGAATGTCATGATAATCACACTATGTGGGATAAACTTGGTTCTTGTCTTTCAGATTTAGACCCTTTATTCCATATTAAATATCACCGGCTTGCAACTGCTATTGTATTATTATCACAAGGAATACCTTTTCTTCACAGTGGACAGGAGTTCTTCCGAACAAAACGAGGCGATGGGAATAGTTATAAATCCCCTAATCATATTAACCAGCTTGATTGGGATCGTAAGGACCTCCATCAAGATAATGTTGAATATATCAAAGGTCTAATTCAAATCCGTAAAGCCTTACCGTGCTTTCGAATGAACAATGCGGAGGAAATACGAACAAATACTCATATTTTACCGCTGCCAACGCCGCTTATTGGGTTTTCCTTTCAAAATCAAAGCGAAGATTTTCGGGAAGTGCTGCTTTTGATTAACCCTTTAAGGAGAAAACAAACGATTGAAATTTCTAACGGAGCTTGGAACGTAATTGCCAATGATAAAAAGGCGGAAATTTATTCCAAACAAAGAGTAGAAGGTAAAGAAATCGTTCTAGAGCCTGTTTGTGTAACTATACTGGCAAAAAAATAGTTTGTTCATATATACTTGACTACTAAAGCCAATTGGAGATAAAATTTATTAAGATGGCTATTGTGTGCTATTGTCCAATAGCTTTTTTTATTTTTCTAAATAATATTTTCTACTAAAACTACTAAATGGGTGTTTTTTGACCTATTTTTAGAACGGCATACATTGAAGGTGAACAATATTGGAACATATATTAGGACAAGAATGGGAGATTGTCCCTGCGGGGGGTAAAACGGGAGAGGCTTTTTTTGCTTGCTTTGAAGACCAAAGGCTTTTTCTAAAACGCAATTCCTCTCCATTTCTAGCCGTATTATCTGCAGAAGGAATCGTCCCAAAGCTTGTTTGGACAAGACGATTGGAAAACGGAGATGTGATTACAGCACAGCAATGGCTGCCTGGGCGGGAATTAAAGTCTTCCGATATGAATCATGAAGCTGTTGCAAGGATGCTTAGGAAAATTCACCGCTCAGAACCAATGGTTGCGATGTTAAGCAGGCTTGAAATGGAGCCATTACAGCCAGACACAATTTTTCAATCAATCATTGACCAATTGGATGAAGAGGTACTATCATTACCCGTTGTAAAAGAAACACTGAGTTTTCTACTAAACGAGGAAAAAAATATTCTTTCTAATGAACAGGTAGTGTGTCATGGCGATGTCAACCATAACAACTGGCTGTTAACAGAAGACAACCAGTTGTATTTAATTGACTGGGATGGTGCAATGATTGCTGACCCGGCAATTGACCTTGGCATGCTGCTTTACTGGTATATTCCTGAGGATAGTTGGAATAGCTGGTTAGCCATGTATGGTAAACCGTTAACAGAAAATTTAAAGCTCCGAATGAAATGGTATGTGGCACTGCAAACCCTATCTTCCATTCAATGGTACAAGAACAAAGATAGGAATCAGGAAATGGAAAAATGGATCACTTTTTTAGATGGTCTTTTATAATTAAGAAAACGAGTCAATATTTGATACCCATTGAGACAAATTACCTTGGTTAGAAAGTATATGTTCATCCAAATCAGCTGTTTGGGCACCATGCTGACTGTAATTATATACCTCCTGTAAAACACTTTTAACATTTTGATCAATTTGTGTGTTTACCATTAAAGATTTTACTAATCGTTCCAATTGTTCACATTCGGAAACAGATCCACAGCAGTCGGTTTGATGATTATTTAAAATATCTTTTAGTAATGAAACTTGGTCCTGATGACTTAATGGCATGTTCGAACACCCTTTCAAGTGAAAATAAAAAGAATTCACAGTTAGGTTGTGAATTCTTTTTTTGTTTATACATTAATGGTACACCCCATTATTACCAATAATAAAATGAATATGATTTTTAGGAGTGGCAAAATGAGACTTAGGAATAAACCATGGGCAAGGGAATATATTGAGGCACATCCACAGTATATTGTGGCCGACCCAGAAACTTATAAAGGAAAGTGGCATGAGGTTTTTAACAATCAACAGCCGCTTCATATCGAGGTAGGGACAGGCAAGGGACGTTTTATTACAGAAATGGCTAAGGCCCACCCCGACATTAATTATATGGGAATTGAAATTTATGATTCGGTTATTGTGAAGGCGTTAGATCGGCTAATTGAAGCAGATTTACCAAACCTAAGGCTTCTTAATGTGAATGCGGGTGACTTAAATAAATATTTTGAAAAAAATGATGTTGATAGGGTCTATTTGAATTTCTCAGATCCTTGGCCAAAAACTCGTCATGAAAAAAGAAGATTAACCTATAAGGATTTCTTAAAGCTTTATGAATCCATATTGGTGGATAAAGGAGAAATCCACTTTAAAACGGATAATCAAGGATTATTTGAATATTCTTTAAAGAGTTTTTCTGAATATGGGTTATTATTAACCTTCCTCAGCCTTGATCTTCATAAAAGTGAATTTGAAGGAAACATCATGACAGAGTATGAGCAAAAGTTCTCTGAAATGGGAAATCGTATCTATCGTTGTGAAGTAAAATATCAAAACTAATCGCAGGACAGTCTTTCAAAGGGACTGTCCTTTTTATATGTGTTAATATGGAAATAACAGGACAAAGGAGGGAAGGAAATGGAAACGTTAACAATCGGCAGGGTTCAGCTTACATGGTTATCAGGAGGAGTCACAAATTTAGATGGCGGTGCAATGTTTGGTGTAGTTCCCAAAGTATTGTGGTCGAAAAAGTATCCGCCTAATGACAAAAACCTAATTGAACTTCCTACAGATCCAATCTTAATCCAAATGGATGGCAAAAATATTTTAGTGGAAGCAGGAATCGGAAGCGGAAAATTATCGGAAAAACAACTTCGGAATTTTGGTGTTACTGCGAAATCTGACGTGGAGGGCTCATTACAAAAGTTAGGGTTACATCCAGAAGATATTGATTATGTTTTAATGACACATATGCATAATGATCATGTGGGTGGATTGACCAAGTTGGAAGATGGGGAGTATCAATCAACATTCCCTAGAGCCAAGATTATTACCTCAACCATTGAATGGGATGAAATGCGGAATCCAAATATACGCTCAAAAAGTGCATATTGGAAGGAAAATTGGGAAGCAATCCAATCACAAGTGATTCCATTTGATGAAAAATGGAGTTTGGGAGCCATTAGTATGTTTCATACGGGAGGTCACAGCAATGGACATTCTATCCTTATGATTGAGGATGAAGGAGAAATGGCTATCCATATGGCAGACTTAATGCCGACACATGCCCATAAAAATCCTTTATGGGTTATGGCCTATGACGATTACCCGATGGATTCAATAGCGGCAAAGGAAAAATGGGGGAACTATGTGAAGGATAAAAATGCTTGGTTCACTTTTTATCATGATGCTTTTTACCGAGCAGTTAAATGGGGCCCAGATGGGCAAATTCTCGAAAGCATAATGAGAGTAAAATAAGGTCAAAATAACAACGAAACTGCCGTACCCATTATGGATACGGCTTCTGTCTTTTATAGGGCTGGCTCTGTGGCTGCTTTTACGTCTAAAAGGGTACCTGTTGAAGCGTCTGCTATAAATTCAAATTGCTCATTAACTCCATTATGGCTTTTTGAGATACCGCCCTTATAAACCTGATACTTGATTTGGTGCTTTTCAAAAGGCTCTGTGACCATATGTATCCAAGAGCCGCTAATCGGTCCATTTTGATTAAATTGTTTTTTGACGTTCTCCAATACTTTTTCAGGGGAAACATATGTCTTTTGTGAAATGATTTCCTTAACAGCATAGCCGCTGATGACTCCGACTGCGGCCCCAAGGATAAATGATTTCCAGTTCATAAAGCACCTCCAAAATAAAATTGCGCTTATTTCCAGTATATCTCATTTAGTAAGAGGAACATAATAATTCCTTTAGACAAATTAATTATTGGTAAGCGATGCAAAATTTCAGTAATATAAAAATATACATATTGTTGTACATACTCAATTGAGGGGGAAATATCTTTGAATCAACAGACATTGAATCTTTTTAAAACATTAACGGAACTACAAGGGGCACCTGGCAATGAACATTTAGTCAGAAATTTCATGAGAGAACAGTTAGCCCAATATTCAGATGAAATTGTCCAAGATAAACTAGGAAGTATATTTGGGGTTAAAAAAGGTACTCAAACGGGACCAACCATCATGGTTGCTGGTCACATGGATGAAGTAGGATTCATGGTTACGCAGATTACGGACAATGGGATGCTGAGGTTTCAACCACTAGGAGGCTGGTGGAGTCAAGTATTATTAGCGCAGCGTGTTCAGGTTATGACAAATAACGGACCAGTAATTGGAGTCATAGGCTCTATACCTCCACATTTATTAGATGAATCTAAGAAAAACAAACCAATGGATATTAAAAATATGCTCATTGATATTGGTGCGGATGATCGTGAAGACGCAGAACGCATCGGAATTAGACCAGGTCAGCCGATCTTGCCAATTTGTCCTTTTACACCAATGGCAAATGAAAAGAAAATTCTCGCAAAAGCGTGGGACAACCGTTACGGCTGTGGTCTTGCTATTGAACTTCTTCAGGAGGTAAAAGACGAAACCTTGCCGAATATCCTCTATTCTGGGGCAACGGTTCAAGAGGAAGTAGGACTCCGTGGTGCACAAACTGCAGCCAATATGATTAAACCAGATATCTTTTTTGCATTAGATGCGAGCCCTGCAAACGATATGTCTGGAAGTAAATCAGAATTTGGTCAATTAGGGAAGGGAGCGTTACTCCGAATTCTAGATAGATCAATGGTAACACACCGTGGATTAAGAGAATTTATTCTTGATACGGCAGAAACAAACAAAATCCCGTACCAATATTTCGTTTCGCAAGGTGGAACCGATGCAGGACGCGTACATCAATCAAATGAAGGTGTCCCAAGCGGTGTAATCGGTATTTGTTCACGCTACATTCATACACATGCTTCTATGATTCATACGGATGATTATGCTGCAGCGAAGGAATTACTTGTTAAGCTTGTAAAGGCTTGTGATCAAACAACGGTAGATACCATCAATGCAAACAGTTAATTGAGATGAAGGAGGCATGGATGATGCCTTCTTTTTATGTGGAAAAAAGGAGACTGAAATATGAAAGTAATTATTGGGTCAAATAATCCTGCAAAAGTTGCTGCAGTAAAAAGATCTTTTCATAATCAACAAACGGAGTTTCTTTCGTTAGACATCCCCTCAGGAGTAAGTGAACAGCCATTTTCAGATGAAGAGACCATTAAAGGAGCTATTAATCGAGCAGTTGGTGCAATGCAAATGGGGAATGGCGATATTGGAATCGGTCTTGAAGGAGGGGTACAGGAATCTGCTCATGGTTTGTTACTGTGTAATTGGGGTGCTTTAGCTTCAAAGAATAGGGAACCGATTATTGCTGGCGGTGCAAGGTTACTCCTCCCAGAAGAAATTGCAGGGAGATTAAGAGCTGGAGAAGAACTAGGACCAGTAATGGCCGATTATGCTAAAAAAGAAAATGTCCGTAAGAATGAAGGAGCGATTGGCATCTTTACCAATGGTTTGATAAACCGTTCAGAGATGTTTTCACATATTACGAATCTTTTAGTAGGACAATATCACTATCAAACAGCCTTGAAAAATAAATAATAGTGATATCTATCCTGTTTTGTCGCTAAATATCGACAAAAAACTTGTCATTTCTACTTTATGGAATGTATGATGTAGATAGGATAATTGTCGTTATAGGAGGCGAAGGAAGCTGAGATTCTTTAATGCCATTTTGATTGTACTCGTATCCATTTTTTTACTAAGTGCCTGTGGAAAATCGAACTTTAAAGCAGAAAGTAAAGAAACAATTAAAGTAGTAAAAGAAGCACTTAATGAAAAGGACAAAAAGACAAATAAAAATAGTGGAGATATTGATTTTTACTTACCATTTGGTTATGAGATCGAAGATGAATCTCCGAATAATATACTTTTAAAAAATGGATCAAAAAAATATATTCTTTTTAATAATCCTCAAGAAAATAAAGCAAGCGATGTCGTGTATAAATCAACAGTTGCACAAAATAAAGACATTGAGATAAATGAGAAATTTAAGGAAAACGATCAGTTTGGTTACTTAATTATCAACCAATTAGAAGAAGATATGAATGAAATGACCATTGGGATAGGTGGAACAAAAATTACTACCCTGATTAAAACAAGCAGCTTAAAAAATGAGGCGGCAGCGATGACACAAATCGTTAAATCTGTGGAAAATGGAAAATAACGAGAATTTTTTTAAAAGGAGAGGTTTGGTTTGGAAAATTTAGCTTCTATAGAGCAATTTGAACAGCTTCGTGATGGAGAAAAAACAATATTCATGTTTTCAGCAAACTGGTGTCCTGATTGTCGGGTTATTGAGCCGATACTCCCAGAAGTAGAGGCGAAGTATAGTGAATTCACTTTTATTCATGTTGATCGAGATCAGCATATTGAGTTATGCCAACAGTTAGAGGTCTACGGTATTCCAAGCTTTATCGCATTTGAAAACGGGAAAGAACTAGGTCGATTTGTAAGCAAAGATCGGAAAACCCAAGAAGAAATAGAAGAATTTATTAATGGTTTAAAATAAACCATTCCAAAACCTCCATCGTCTTTCTTTTGCGATAGAGGTTTTTTCATGTACAATGAAGGGGCTATGGAGGGATGAAAATGAAAATGGATAGTATTAAAATGAAAAGAGAATTAGAATCACGCTTAGCTGGTGATGATCGGTTAATCACATATGATCGAGAAAAGGATCAGCTGCGGATTGAAAATAAAAGTATTGGAAAAGGAATAACGATAACGTTAGCAGGTATTGTTGCTAAGTGGTATACAGAAAAAGAAAAGGCAATTGATGAAGTGGTTTATTATGTAGAAGAAGGTCTAAAGGCCATGACGGATACAGTCCAGTTAACAGACCATGAGAAAAAAATTTTTCCAGTTATTCGCTCTACCTCCTTTCCGCTTGAAGCCGAAGAAGGTGTTGCATTTTTAACGGATGATCATACAGCGGAAACCAAAATATATTATGCTTATGATATGGGAAATACATACCGTCTAATAGATTCACGAATCATGGAAAAAGAGGGATGGCAGGCAAGCCGGATTAAAGAAATTGCCTTATTTAATGTCAGATCCCTGAAGACAGCTTTGAAAGAGGACAAAGTAGCTGGAAATACATTTTACTTTCTAAATTCAAATGATGGATACGATGCAAGCCGGATATTAAATAAAGGCTTTTTAAATGAGATGAATAAAAAAATCACTGGGACCATGGTACTTGCTGTTCCCCATCAGGACGTCTTAATTATCGCCGATATTCAAAATAACACAGGGTATGATGTATTAGCACAAATGGCCATGAGCTTTTTTGCGAATGGCCGTGTGCCAATAACGGCATTATCTTTCTTGTATGAGGATGGAGAACTAGAACCAATATTTATCCTAGGGAAGACAAGAAATACGGACGGAAAAGGATCACGATAAGTGGTCTTTTTTGCTTATTCTTAGATTTTTTGTCGAAAAATTAATAATACCTGTTAAAATAGAGTGATAGAAAGAGTAGAAAGAGTGATTGTTTTGAGCTGGATACAAAACTTTTTTCAAAAGTTTATAAAGGACAAGGATGATGAATATGCTGAATATGACATACATAACAAGCAGCAGGATAGAATTTCGTCTCATAAAATATTGGAGGGCCGTCATTATCTAGAAACTAAAATTTCTTATCAATATCCTAAAGGAAGCCTTAAATTCCAGCTGAAATCTGAGGTACCTATAGTTAAATCTGAAAAGGCAGACCGCCGAATTAGGCAAGAGCAAGCTCCTGAAAGTAAAAGTTCAGAGAAAAAGAGCTTGCCGGAAATTAAAAAAATTCTGCCTCCTGTTCAGAAAAAACCGTTCCAGCTGACAGAAATCCCTTCACCTATTTTTGGGTTTAACAGACCTGCTAAAGCAACAGAGACTGTTGTAGAACATGAGTTGAGCCATTTCTTTGATGATGAAATAGAATACCAATTGGATTCAAGGACCCAAGCAATAGAGCCAGAGTCATATACTGAAATTGAAATAGCTGCTTCTGAGACTGCCGTTGGGTTAACCGAAGTAGTGGAGACTGTTATTGATTCGCCGGTAACTGAAATTGGGTTAACCGAAGTAGTGGAGACTGTTATTGATTCGCCGGTAACTGAAATTGGGTTAACCGAAGTAGTGGAGACTGTTATTGATTCGCCGGTAACTGAAATTGGGTTAACCGAAGTAGTGGAGACTGTTATTGATTCGTCGGTAACAGAAATTGGGTTAACTGAAGTAGTGGAGACTGTTATTGATTCGTCGGTAACTGAAACGAAAGTTGAAGAAAATACTCAAGAACCTAAAGAAAAAGAGAAACCAAGACGCTCTCCTCTTCCGTTCAACGTCATGATGCTAAAACAGGATAGGTTAAAATGGGAAGAACGTAAAAGAACAAAAACAGTCCCTCCGAATGAGACTCAGACCAAGGTTGTCTCTCATGAGAATAAAACGATCGAGGTACAACCGGAAAATACTGCTGTAGGAGATAAACCGGAAGGGGTCCAATCGGAAAATACCGCTCCTGTGGATAAACCGATTGAAAGCCAACCAGAGACCCTTGCAGTAGTGGATAAACCGAAAGAGATTCAATCAGAAACGATTGCTTTAGAGGTTCAACCAAAAGAGTCTCAACCAGAAACCATTGCGCTAGTAGATAAACAGAAAGAGTCTCGACTAAAAACCAATGTTTCAGCATTGCCTAAAAAAGAAATCCTAATAGAGGAAAATCATGTGGAGTCGGGACCAAGCGTATATGAGTTTCCTAAAATGGATTTGTTAAACCCGCCCGTTTTGGTAGAAGACGATACGGCATGGCTATTGTATCAAGAAGAACTTTTAAACCAAACGTTACAAAATTTTAATGTCGGTGCAAGTGTTGTCAATGTCACACAAGGTCCAGCCGTTACTCGGTTTGAAGTCCAGCCGGAGCCGGGGGTAAAAGTAAATAAAATTACAAATTTAAGTGATGATATCAAGCTAAGTCTTGCAGCGAAAGATATCCGGATTGAAGCACCGATTCCTGGTAAACATACGATCGGTATCGAGGTGCCAAACAAAAAATCACGTCCAGTGCTCATCACTGAGATTATTCAAAGCTCGGTTTTTAGAGAGTCTGAATCTCCCTTAACTGCTATCCTAGGTCTAGATATATCCGGAAAGCCAATCGTTACGGATCTTAATAAAATGCCCCATGGGTTAATTGCCGGGGCAACAGGTTCTGGAAAAAGTGTATGTATAAACACCATTTTAATAAGTTTATTATTTAAAGCCAGTCCAGAAGATTTAAAGCTATTATTAATCGATCCTAAAATGGTGGAGCTTGCTCCATATAATCGAATTCCGCATTTGGTTAGTCCTGTTATAACAGACGTAAAAGCAGCCACGGCAGCCTTAAAATGGGCAGTAGATGAAATGGAACGACGCTATGAACTATTTGCGCATACAGGAGTCCGCGACATAAAACGATTTAATGAAATTGCAATGAAGCATAAGCAATACTCTGATAAACTTCCTTTTATTGTAATCATTATTGATGAATTAGCAGATTTAATGATGATGTCACCTGCAGATGTGGAAGAGGCAATATCTAGGATCGCTCAAAAAGCAAGAGCATGCGGTATCCATTTAATTGTTGCGACTCAAAGGCCATCAGTGGATGTTATTACAGGACTAATTAAAGCCAACATCCCTACAAGGATTGCCTTTTCTGTTTCTTCACAGGTGGATTCTCGGACCATTATTGATATTAGTGGCGCTGAGAAATTACTGGGTCGAGGCGATATGCTCTTTTTAGAAAATGGTTCTTCAAAACCAGTTCGTCTCCAAGGAACCTATGTCTCGGATGAAGAAATCGATCTTGTTGTTGGACACGTCAGAGAGCAGCGCGAGCCGCAATATTTATTTGAACAAGAGGAACTATTAAAAAAGGCACAGATAACAGAGGACGAAGATGAGCTTTTTTATGAAGCTTGTGAATTTATTATTGAACAGGGGCTGGCATCTACCTCCAGCTTACAGAGGAGATTTAAAATCGGCTATAATCGGGCAGCACGACTTATGGATATGCTTGAATCCAATGGTTTTATCACAAGTGCCAACGGCAGTAAGCCTCGAGAAGTCTTGATTACAGAGTCAGACTTAGAATTGCTCCACGAAACTGGGGCAATAAATTAATCTTGGTATTTTTTGATAACTTGAACAAAAAATAAGATGTGAAGATGTATCAAATAGTTTTTATTGATAAACAATGTTATAATACTTAAATGTGATTCAAATATAGACTTTTTTCCGTTAGCAAGTTAAAGCGCCAAGGCGCTTCCGCTTTCCGGTTTAAAAATTAGCATTTCAAGATAGATGTCATATACTGTTTTACAGATAGACGTTGGTTGGAGGTTCTTTATATGACTATTTACCATTTTGTAGGTATAAAGGGGTCAGGAATGAGTGCATTAGCACAAATTCTCCATGATATGAATTTCGATGTACAAGGCTCCGATGTCGAAAAGCGCTTTTTTACTCAACTGGCCCTTGAACAATCAGGAATAAAGATTCTCCCCTTTCAAAAGGAAAACATTAAACCGGGGATGAACATTATTGCTGGTAATGCATTTCCTGATACACATGAGGAAATTCAAGAGGCTATGAAGCTCGGTTTACCAATTATTCGTTACCACCGATTTTTAGGCGATTTCATGCAGAATTTTATAAGTGTGGCCGTAACAGGTGCACACGGTAAAACGTCAACAACAGGTCTGCTTGCCCATGTCATTAAAGGTGCTAAGCCAACTTCGTTTTTAATCGGTGACGGTACAGGTAAGGGCGAAGAAGGCTCTAAATATTTTGTTTTCGAAGCATGTGAATATAGAAGACACTTTTTGTCCTATTTTCCAGACTATGCAATTATGACAAATATTGATTTCGATCATCCAGATTATTTTGCCAATATTGATGATGTGTTTTCAGCATTCCAGGAAATGGCCGTTCAAGTGAAGAAGGGTATTTTCGCTTATGGGGATGATGAACAACTTCAAAAAATCCAAGCAAAGGTTCCTGTTTTATTTTATGGCTTTGAAGAGGGAAATGATTATCAAGCCAAAAATCTTGTAAAGACTACAAGCGGAACCAGCTTTGATGTATTTATTCGGAATACATTCTATGATACATTTTCAATCCCTACCTTTGGTGAGCATAGTGTTTTAAATGCACTAGCTGTTATTGGTGTGTGTCACTATGAGGAAATTGATGTTGCGATTGTAAAGGAACAATTAATCACTTTCCAAGGTGTGAAACGTCGATTCACCGAGAAAAGAATAGGGTCACAAATTTTGATTGATGATTATGCCCATCATCCAACAGAAATTAAAGCAACGATTGATGCGGCCAATCAAAAATACCCAGATCGTGAAATTGTTGCTGTATTTCAGCCTCATACGTTTTCCCGAACGCAAGCATTTCTTGAGGACTTTGCAAAAAGCTTGAGACTTGCTGATAAAACCTATTTATGTGAAATTTTCGGATCCGCCCGGGAGAATCATGGGAAACTGACTATTAACGACCTGCAGAAAAAAATCGAAGGTGCGGAAATCTTATCAGAAGATAATACTTCGCTGCTTGAGAAACATCAAAATAGTGTAATTATTTTTATGGGTGCTGGAGATATTCAAAAATTCCAAGAATCCTATGAAAACCAATTAACCTTATAAAAACAAAGGATGTCAGTCCAACTGACATCCTTTGTTTTATTATTGTATAGCTCCAGCGCCTGGGCACTAAGGAAAGCTCCTTAGATTAATCCTCGCAGGAACAAGCTGTGCTTGTTCCAAAGGCGCTTCCGCTTTTCTATTTTAAATTCTCTGGGTTTAATCCTTCTAGTTCCGGAATGACGAAAAGCCCGTCTCTGCGGATCAAGACATCATCAAAATAGATTTCTCCCCCGCCGTATTCTGGGCGCTGTATGTTAACCATATCCCAGTGAATATTCGAATGATTTCCGTTAAAGGCTTCATCATAGCATTGACCAGGAGTAAAATGGAAGCTGCCTGCAATTTTTTCATCAAACAAAATATCTTGCATCGGATTTAAGATATATGGATTCACACCGATGGCAAATTCTCCAACATAGCGTGCTCCTTCATCGGTATCTAATATTTTATTGATTCGTTCTGTATCATTCGCAACAGCCTCAACAATTTTTCCATCCTTAAAGGTTAGCTTTACATTTTCAAAAGTAAACCCTTGGTAAGGGGATGGCGTATTATAGGTGATCACACCATTAACTGAATCACGCACAGGCGCAGTATAAACCTCTCCATCTGGGATATTTGCTTGACCAGCACACTTAATAGCAGGGATATCCTTTATAGAAAAGCTGAGGTCCGTTCCAGGACCCGTTAGACGAACTTTGTCTGTACGGTTCATCAAATCAACTAGGCTCTCCATTGCCTTGTCCATTTTTCCATAATTCAAATTGCAAACGTCAAAATAGAAATCTTCAAAGCCCTCCGTACTCATTTTTGCAAGCTGTGCCATGTTGGATGTTGGGTAACGAAGGACCACCCATTTTGTTTTTGGTACTCGGATGTCACGGTGGACTTTTTTACCGATTGTATTTCCATGAATCTTGACCTTATCATCTGGTACGTCTGCCTGCTCATTAATGTTATCACCAGAACGAAGTCCTATGTATGCATCCATTTTGCTCATGACATTTGCTTCAAAATCAGCAATCATGTTAAATTGTTCTTCCTGTGCACCTAGCAGCAGAGCACGATCTACCTGCTGATCCTTTAGCAGTACAAATGGGTATCCGCCAGCAAGATAGGCTTCCTTCACTAGTGCGGTTACCAGTTCACGCTGCAGACCAAAGTTTTCAATTAAAACCTTTTCACCTTTTTGCAGCTCTACAGAGTAATTAATTAAATTTTTTGCTAATTTATCAATACGAGGATCTTTCATGTTTACGCCTCCTAGAACGAAAAATGTTAAACCATATCATCTATTGTAACCGATTACCAAGGATTTTGATAAATTTTAACATTTAAAAGTGAAACGTATTGTAATCCCTGGCAGGAAAATGAGACAATCATCTTGAAGTAGTATTAGATCCTTTCTAGGTTTAACAGGTGAATAGTTAGGTAATACATAAGGTATATACGGAGGTAAAAAATATGGAAATCATTTTATACTTTAGTGTCGCATTGATAGCGATTGCGTTTTTAGTGCTTGTGATTTATTTATCAAAAACACTTAAATCTCTCCAAGGAACCCTTCAAAGTGTTTCAACTACGTTAAGTGGTTTAGAAAAACAATTGGATGGCGTTACGAAAGAAACAACAGAGCTATTACAAAAAACGAATGCACTAGCGGAAGATATTCAGGAGAAATCACAGAATTTAAATAGTGTTGTCACAGCGGTAAAAGACGTTGGGGCAACTGTCAGTAAATTCAATGGTTCCTTAAGGAATTTAACCAATTCATTTGATATACATGTGGAGGAAAATAAAGAAAAAGTTTCCCAAATTGTACAATGGAGTAACATCTTTTTTGAACTAAAAGATAAATGGAATGAGAAAAAGGAAGCAAAAAAGGCGAGCAATACCGAAGCGATGAAGAGAGTTAGGTCAAGATAATTTTTATTATATTTAAGGGAGGATTCCATAATGAGTAGTAAGGATTATGAAATGCGGGAAGCCAGCCAAAGCAAGCGGGAGGAATCATCAAGCAGTTTTTTACTTGGAGCACTTATCGGCGGATTAGTAGGTGCAGCAGCAGCCATCTTCTTAGCACCAAAATCAGGGAAAGAGCTTCGAAGCACGCTTAACAGTCAGGCGGGAACATTAAAGGAAAAAACGGTACAACTTATGAATAAAACAAAGGCAGCAGATGAAGAAGTAGAAGATGATTACTACATTCCAATCGGTGACGTTCCTAAATCAGAAGGGTCTGTAGACGAACTAGCGATAAGAAAAAAATTAGAAGAGGCCAAAAAAGCATTCGAAGAGGAAGAATACAAAGTAACCCATTAGGCAATCTAAATATTTGTAACAGTAATGGTGAAGTGATAGAATTACTTCACCGTTTATTTTTTTGGAGGGAAGTATATGTTAACAAAAATTGATACTTTTGAACAATTTGAAGATGTACTAAAGAAGGATGAGCCATTTTTTCTTTTAAAACATAGTATAACATGTCCGATTAGTGATGCAGCTTACAAGGAATACGAGAAATTCTCAGGGGAAGATGAAAGCGTTCCAACCTATTATTTAGCCGTTCAAGAAGCTCGTCCTTTATCAACTGAAATTGCTGAGAAATTTGAAATAAAACATGAATCACCTCAAGTACTTTTATTTAATAAAGGTGAGGCTGTCTGGAATACTTCACATTGGAAAATCACCAATAAGTCTTTAAAAACAGCAAAAGTTGAAAATAATTTGTAGTCAACTTTGGTATATCTATGCATAGAATGACTAAGAATACAACATTTCACTTTAGTGCTTAAAAGCGTTTAATCATTAAAGAAAAGCGTGACAAACAAATTCTTTTTGGATATAATGAGCCTAATTATTAAATTTTTCTAACAACTTATTTCTAAGGGAGCTAGCTGGCAGGGTACCGCAGCCTTGATGAGGAATCTGTCATGCTATCGAAAGGACGGGGACTAAAATTGAGCAAAAGTAATTTGGAACTATTAAGGACACGTGTTGATGATCTAAACCTAGAATTGTTGAAATTAATTAATGAAAGGGCTCAGCTCGTCCAAGAGATTGGAAAGGCTAAAGAAAGTCAAGGTGTTTTCAAATACGACCCAGTGCGTGAGAGAAAAATGCTGGATGTTATTAAAGAGCATAATGACGGGCCATTTGATAATGCAACAATTGACCATTTATTTAAGGAAATTTTCAAAGCAGGCTTAGATTTGCAAAAAGATGACCATCAGAAAGCACTTCTAGTCTCTAGAAAAAAGAAACCTGAAAATACGATTGTTAATATAAAAGGTCAAACTGTCGGTGACGGGAAACAACATTTTGTGTTTGGTCCATGTGCAGTTGAGTCTTATGAACAAGTCGCAACAGTTGCAAAAGCAATGAAGGAAAAAGGATTGAAACTACTTCGCGGCGGTGCTTATAAGCCTAGAACTTCTCCTTATGATTTCCAGGGTCTTGGCGTGGAAGGCTTAAAGATTCTAAAAAGAGTAGCAGACGAATACGATATGGCTGTTATTAGTGAGATTGTAAATCCTGCTGACATTGAGATGGCTATTGATTATATTGATGTAATCCAAATTGGAGCACGCAACATGCAAAACTTTGAATTACTAAAAGCTGCAGGCGCAGTAAATAAACCTGTTCTTTTAAAACGAGGAATTGCGGCGACGATTGAAGAATTTATAAATGCGGCTGAATACATTATGGCGCAAGGTAATGGGCAAATCATTTTATGTGAGCGTGGAATTCGAACATACGAACGTGCAACAAGAAATACGCTTGATATTTCTGCTGTACCGATTCTAAAGCAAGAAACACATTTACCAGTTATGGTCGATGTCACTCACTCAACAGGAAGAAGAGATTTACTCCTTCCATGTGCAAAAGCGGCACTTGCCATAGGTGCAGATGGCGTTATGGCAGAGGTTCATCCAGATCCAGCAGTAGCTCTTTCTGATGCACAGCAGCAAATGAATCTTGATCAGTTTGATACGTTCTATAATGAACTACTAGCTTCCAACCTTGTTCGTATTTAAATAAGTGAAAAACCCTCTGTTGTTGTCTAGCGGAGGTCTTTTTTTATTATTTAATGAAAATATAGTGAAAATGAGAACAAATACAATTGCGACTTATTTGTACTTATCGTATGATTAAATACATATAAAAGTTTGTATATTTTATCACAATGACTAAATCATTGAAGAATGCTGTAAAATAAGAAAAATACGTATCGTTTTTTAAGGAGAGTGTAAAACGTGAATATTACAATTTATGATGTTGCCAGGGAGGCAAATGTTTCAATGGCAACCGTTTCACGTGTTGTCAATGGTAATCCAAATGTTAAACCTGTTACCCGCAAAAAGGTTTTAGAAGTAATTGAAAGACTTGGCTACCGGCCAAATGCTGTTGCTAGGGGACTGGCTAGTAAGAAGACTACAACTGTTGGGGTAATTATTCCCGATATTTCGAATATCTTTTTTGCAGAATTAGCACGTGGAATTGAAGATATTGCAACCATGTATAAGTACAATATTATTTTAAGCAATTCCGACCAAAACAAAGAGAAAGAATTACACTTATTAAATACAATGCTTGGTAAACAAGTGGATGGGCTTGTATTTATGAGTGGCAATATTACAGAGGAACATGTAGTGGAATTTGGAAAGTCACCAGTACCAATTGTTTTAGCTGGATCGATTGAAGAATCTGAACAGATTCCTTCTGTTAATATTGATTATGAGCAAGCAGTTTATGACTCAGTAAAGGAATTTATTGATAAAGGACATAAAAATATTGCATTCGTTGTTGGACCATTACAAGAACCAAGAAATCTCCATAAAAAACTTAAGGGGTATCAACGAGCATTAGCAGAAGCTGGAATGGATTATAATGATGCGCTAATCGTAGAAGGTGATTATACCTATGACTCGGGCGTTGAAGCGTTCGAAAAATTATTAGAAGCCACAGACAGACCAACTGCAATTCTTGTTGGATCAGATGAAATGGCATTGGGTGTCGTTCATGGTGCCCAAGATAAAGGATATAAAATTCCTGAGGATTTTGAAGTAATCACTTCAGATAATACCAGACTATCCCTAATGGTTCGTCCGCAGCTAACCACACTCGTTCAGCCATTATATGATATTGGTGCTGTTGCAATGCGATTACTTACTAAACTTATGAACAAAGAAGAAGTAGAAGAGCAAACGGTTATTCTTCCACACCGCATTGAACACCGTCAATCAACAAATTAAATTGAAAAGCGTAAGCGTCTTGGTGCTGGAGCTGGACAAAAGAAAAGCGTAAGCGCCTTGGCGCTTACGCTTTTTTATTAGTCTTCCATCGTTGAAAGGTCACCAGTTGGTAAATTAAGCTCCCATGCTTTTAAAACACGTCTCATAATCTTACCACTTCTCGTTTTCGGAAGCTTATCTCGGAAATCGATTTCTCTAGGAGCTGCATGTGCTGCTAGTCCTTTTTTTACAAAAACCCTGATTTCTTCCTTCAGCTCATCAGATGGCTCATATCCATCTCTTAGCGCAATGAATGCTTTAATGATTTCCCCGCGTACTGGGTCAGGCTTTCCAATTACCCCGGCTTCAGCTATCGCAGGGTGCTCTACAAGCTTGCTTTCAACCTCAAATGGTCCAACGCGCTCGCCAGAGGTCATAATAACATCATCAACCCGGCCTTGGAACCAGAAGTATCCATCTTCATCCATATACGCAGAATCACCTGAGAAATACCAGCCGCTCGGCATAAAATAGGAATCATATTTTTCAGGATTATTCCAAATTAAGTGCATCATGGATGGCCAGCCCTTTTTAATCGCAAGATTCCCCATACGATAAGGAGGAAGTTCATTGCCTTGGTCGTCAACGATTGCAGCAACGACACCAGGAATCGGTTTACCCATTGAGCCTGGTTTAATCTCCATACATGGATAGTTACTAATAAGTTGTGCGCCTGTTTCCGTCATCCACCAGTTATCATGTATACGTTTGTTAAAGACCTTCACACCCCATTTTACAACCTCAGGGTTTAACGGCTCCCCAACACTTAATACATGACGAAGGCTGCTTAAATCATATTTCTTAACAAGTTCATCTCCTGCTCCCATTAACATTCGGAAAGCAGTTGGGGCACTATACCAAACAGTCACCCCGAAGTCTTCAATCATTTTATACCAAGTATCTGGACTAAAGCGACCGCCAACAATGACATTAGATGTTCCTGTTAACCATGGTCCAAAAATTCCGTAGGATGTTCCGGTTACCCAGCCTGGGTCAGCTGTACACCAGTACACATCATCTTCTTTCAGATCCAGAACCCATTTGGCTGTTTGATATTGTTGAATCATTGCATTATGTACATGCAGAACGCCTTTAGGTTTACCAGTTGAACCAGAAGTATAATGAAGAATCAAACCATCTGTACGGTCAACCCATTCAATTCTTAACTTGTTGCTTGCAGTCTCGAATTTACTCAAAAAGTTAAGGTATGGTCCTTGTTCTTCAATATTTTCACCGATAAGGAAAATGTGTTTTAATGCTGGCAGCTCATCAACCGGGACACGTTCCAATAGTTCAGGAGTAGTAACCAGTACTTTCGCTTCGCTATCTTGTAAACGATCTCTAACGGCCCCCTCCATGAAAGCTTCAAATAATGGACCCACAATGGCCCCAAGCTTAATTGCACCCAAAACGGTAAAATATAGTTCTGGTGAGCGAGGCATAAAGATGAAAACGCGGTCGCCTTTTTCTACATCTCCATATGTTTTTAAGACATTGCCGGCCTTATTTGAGAGCTCTTTCATTTCTTTAAACGTATACTTTTCATTTCGAGAATTATCGCGATAATAAAGAGCTACTTTATTTTTTCGAAAGGTTTCTGTATGACGGTCAATTGCTTCATAGGCCATATTAACAAGACCCGTTTCATGCCAAGAGAATTCCCTTTCAGTCTCCTCCCAACTAAAGTTTTTATACGTTTGATCATAGTTCGCTAAGTTATGCTCACCTTGCATGACCGGCAGCTTTTCCACTTTCATTCCAATTCCCCCTTTTGATGGTATGAAATTATTATAGCAGAAACTATTCTTAATTTTAAAATAATTTTATCTTTTTGTAAAATTAACACAAAATAAGACGAAAATTATGTAAAGGTGCTAAATATAGAATGAAATTATGTATAATAGAAGTGATTCGCGAATGATTTTTCAGGTGGTGTAGGGATGGAACACAAAAAAACGTATAATGCCAAAGAATTAAAAACTCCCCATGGTAACTTAATCATTGAGGGTCCTATTTCCTCAGATAAACTTGCTGGATATGAATTTCATGAACATCTTACCGCTTTTCGTCAGCCAGAACAGCAGCATCAAGCTTTAGTTGGAATTGCCCAGTTAGAAGAAGGAAGAATCATAATTGCTAGACATCACCATACCATCGTAGGTTATGTGACATATCTTTTTCCTGACCCTCTTGAACGATGGTCAGAAGACAGAATGGATAATTTAATTGAATTAGGAGCAATAGAAGTAATTCCTAAATTTAGGGGCTGCTCCGTCGGAAAAAATCTTCTCACAGTGTCGATGATGGATGATGCCATGGAGGATTACTTAATCATTACAACCGAATATTATTGGCATTGGGACTTAAAGGGAACAGGGCTAAATGTTTGGGAGTATCGTAAAATTATGGAGAAAATGATGAATGCTGGCGGGCTCCAATGGTATGCCACCGATGATCCTGAGATTTGTTCACACCCTGCAAACTGCCTGATGGCGAGAATTGGCAAAAGAGTGGATGTAGAGACGATACAACGGTTTGACCGTCTCCGTTTTATGAACCGAGGGGGGTATTTGGGATGATTGCTGAAGAGATTATGAAAACGAAGGTTTACACAGTTACTCCAGCTGTATCAATTGCTGACACATTGAGATTAATGGAAGAAAGAAAAATTCGGCATATACCTGTGATTAATGCCAATCAACAGCTAGTTGGTATTGTAACCCTATCAGATATTCGCGAGGCTGCACCATCAATATTTCGTGCAAACGAGCATTTGGAGGATTTGCAAAAACCAATTGAATCTATCATGAAAAAAGACGTTATTACTGGTCATCCGCTCGATTTTGTAGAGGAAATAGCAGCTCTCTTTTATGAACACAAAATTGGCTGCCTGCCGATCACAAATGATCAGAAACTGGTAGGAATCGTGACTGAAACGGATTTATTAAGAACACTTGTGGAGTTAACTGGTGCGCACCAGCCTGGTTCCCAAATTGAAATAAGGGTGCCAAATCTTGCAGGAAAGCTTAGTGATATTACAAGTATCATAAAGGGACGAAAAGCAAATATCCTGAGTGTTCTCGTTTATCCTGACAAAAAGGATGACCAATTTAAGATTCTCGTTATAAGGTTACAAACGATGAATCCTACGGCGCTTATCCAAGATTTAAAGCAATCTGGTTATGACGTTCTATGGCCCAATCTGCCAGGTGTATCCCTATGACTGACCAATGTTCATTTGTTTTTTCAGAAGACTTGTTGAAATATAAATTTAACAGTAATCATCCTTTTAATCAGTTTCGTCTCAAACTAACTGTTGATTTGCTGCATAGATTAAATGCCCTGGATGATAATTTTGTAGTTCCTCCTAGAATGGCAACAGAGGAAGAACTAAGCCTTGTTCATGACCCAAGCTATATCGAGGCAGTAAAAATGGCTGGACAGGGACAGCTGCCGCAGCTAGTGGCTGAAAACCATGGGTTAGGTACTGAAGATACTCCTATCTTCCCTAATATGCATGAAGCCAGCGCCTTCCTTGTTGGAGGAACATTAACGGCGGTTGATCAAGTCATGACAGGTCAAGCGCTGCATGCTCTACACCTAGGAGGGGGATTACATCATGGCTTTCGAGGAAAAGCCTCTGGATTTTGCATTTACAATGATAGTTCAGTAGCTATTAAATATTTGCAAGAGAAATATAATGCCAGGGTTCTTTATGTTGATACCGACGCCCATCATGGAGATGGTGTTCAATGGTCCTTTTATGATGATCCCAATGTTTGTACCTTGTCTATTCATGAAACAGGTAGATACTTGTTCCCAGGCACCGGTAATGTTAATGAAAGAGGTCAAGGAAAAGGTTACGGGTATTCATTTAATATTCCTGTTGATGCATTTACAGAGGACGAATCATGGCTTCAGGTTTATACTCAAGCATTGAAGGAAGTAGCTGATTTTTTTAAGCCAGACGTTATTCTTACTCAAAATGGGGCTGATACCCATTATTATGATCCCCTAACTCATTTATCTGCTTCCATGAAAATCTATCGTGAAATCCCAAAGCTAGCTCATGAAATTGCCCATCAATATTGTGGAGGTAAGTGGATTGCAGTCGGCGGAGGGGGCTATGATATTTGGAGGGTGGTCCCGAGAGCCTGGGCACTTATATGGATGGAGATGACTGAAAAATCAAACTGTTATGGCAACTTGCCGAAGGATTGGCTGGATTTCTGGCAAGCAAAGGCACCAGTTACTCTTCCTGCACATTGGGATGATCCACATGATATGTACAAGCCAATCCCAAGGAAAGCGGAAATAACGGAAAAAAATCTACTTACCCTTGAAAAAGCACTCTATCCAATTAGAAATTATCAAAAAAGTGAATCGTCATAGTAGGAAGATAACGGAAAAAGGAGCTTGGATTTCCAAGCTCCTTTTTCAGAATGTAGAGAAAAGGTATTTTTGTAGGCATTATTTTTTTATGTGCCTTGAGGACAAATTGTTCGCGCCGTTGGTCAGATTTGTCCCCAATACAGGTGCTTGAGGACGAAACGCATGAACACCGAGCAAAGATTTGTCCTCAATACGGGGGCTTGAGGACGAAACGCATGAGCACAAAGCAAAGATTTGTCCTCAATACAGGGGCTTGAGGACGAAACGCAGAAGCACCGAGCAAAGATTTGTCCTCAATACAGGGGCTTGAGGACAAATTGTTCTAGCCGTTGGTCAGATTTGTCCTCAATACAGGGGCTTGAGGACGAAACGCATGAACACCGAGCAAAGATTTGTCCTCAATACGGGGGCTTGAGGACGAAACGCATGAGCACAAAGCAAAGATTTGTCCTCAATACATGTGCTTGAGGACGAAACGCATGAACACCGAGCAAAGATTTGTCCTCAATACGGGGGCTTGAGGACGAAACGCAGAAGCACCGAGCAAAGATTTGTCTCAATACAGGGGCTTGAGGACGAAACGCATGAGCACCGAGCAAAGATTTGTCCTCAATACACGAATCAGCACTAGTCCACTTTAAACCATTGCCAAAAACCATAAAGGCTGCCAATACCTCCTCGACAGCCTAAAAAAAGGAGCTTGGGAATCTTTCCAAGCTCCTTTTTCCGTTATTCAATAGGTGTAACTCCAACATCCACTTTATTAGAGGGAGGTGATTCCTTCCCAGCAATATCTACAGCCGCAACATAATAAGAACCGGCTGAAGCAGTGAAGGAAAGGCTTGAACCGCTTTTGATACTTGCGACCTTTTTACCATTGTGATACACACGATACCCAACGATATCATTATCGGCCGGCTGTGACCAAATAAGGTTGTTACCGGATAGTGAAAGCGTCACACCATCAGGGTGTTTGCCATTATCGACTATTTTATTATTAGAAACTAAAATATTTGCCCAACGATCCATTTTAGGTATTAGCTGACTAGGATTGCTAAAATTCTTTCCAACCATTTGCGCAATGAAGTCAGGATTTAGGATGACTCCTTGCTGCGAAAATTCGGCTGGTGTAGAATCTAATGCCAAATACTTTTTGTCGCCAATTTGCACATAGTTCCCAGCAATTAAACTATCATCTCGTTTTGTAGGAACATTATCAGCGTTAAAATAATCACTTTCGACTAACCCTGCCTTTGAACAGGCATCAGAAGGCAACAGGCCTGAAACGACACAGTACGAGCGCTTTACAATTCCTGCTGGTACAGGAAATGATTCAGCAGGACTAATTAACTCAGGTTTAATGTCATATGCTGCATTTATTAATGCCGCCCATAAATTGTTCGTTCTTTGTGAATAGGACATCCCGCCAGTTTTTAATGACTTCGGCGTATCATAGCCATTCCAGATTCCAAACGTTACATTTGGGTTGGTAGCCACAAACCAATTGTCATGATAATCATGTCCAGTCCCAGTTTTACCTGCCCAATCGGCCCTAAACTTCAATTTACTGTTGAGACCAGCTGCAGTACCACTTTTGATTACATCCCGCATCATATCAAGCGTCAAAAATGCTGTCTGCGGTTTGAAAACATCGACTGGTTTTACCTCATGCTGGTAGATAGTCTTGCCGTTTTTATCCACTATTTTTTCAATCATGTACGCATCAATAAATTTACCCTGATTTGCAAAGGTACCAAATGCATTGGTGTTTTCTTCGACAGTTACCCCATTTTTCATTGATCCAATAGAAGTTGAGAGATTGGTATAATCCTCACTTCTTAGGGAGGTAAAGCCCATTTTTTCAAGATATTTTGCAGGCTGCTGATCAAGTATATCTTTGTATAGCTTAACAGCTGGAACGTTATAAGATTTCTTTAGTGCATGTCTTGCTGAA
Organism: Neobacillus sp. plas4; assembly: GCF_057221695.1. NCBI lineage: Bacteria > Bacillati > Bacillota > Bacilli > Caryophanales > Bacillaceae > Neobacillus > Neobacillus sp. plas4. The sequence goes on along the minus strand of NZ_CM170152.1, from coordinate 4,733,897 downwards.
GTAATCCCGCTGTATCGTCTGTCATAGTTGTTTGGCCATGGTCTCGAAATAGAGGGTTCAAGTCTTAAAGCTACATCCGGTAATGGAGTACCTGGTGAAGCTTTTCCAAGTTCTATAGCAGGTGCATAAACAAGTAAAGGCTTCATGGTAGAACCATTTTGACGAACAGCACCCGTTGCATGATTCAATTCTTGTTGATTATGGTCTCTTCCACCCACAAAACTGATAATTTTACCTGTTTTATTCTCAATGAGCATTGCGCCTACTTCAACTGGTTCCATAACAGTAATTGGTTCATTCGTTTCCGGATCAAGTTTCTGTTCTGCCTTAGCAGGTCCATAATGCGGGTAGTTATTTTTTACTTCTTGAAATACATCATATATTTCTTTGTTAATCGTTGTATGGATTTCGTATCCATTTTGTCTTAAATTTTGCTTTGCTAATGTTTTGTACTTATAAAAAAGATTCTCGTCTTCCTTTAAAGCTGTCTCATCATAGCCATCATTTTTCGCCAATACATTGGTTAATACTTCGACAGCTCGCTTTTCAATTTCAAATGATAAGTATGGATATTTTTCAAGAGGATTTTCTCCTGCTGGAACAAAATCCTTTGTAATATCGTAGGCGGACGCTTCTGCATACTGTGTTTCATCAATATGACCGCCATCATACATTCGTTTTAGAACGGTCTTCATACGAGTAAGCCCTGGCTCTAAATTGTTTTTTACTGTACCTTCTCGAGTAAAAGGTGTATACCCAAAGGGACTTTGTGGTAAACCTGCAATAAAGGCAGCTTGTGGAAGAGTTAATTCACTAGCATTTTTTCCAAATATGCCTTTTGCAGCTGCTTGAACGCCACCGATATTTTTACCTGATGAGTTTCTTCCAAAGGTTGAAACATTTAAATACGCTTCAAGAATTTCCTTTTTGCTAAAATATTTCTCTAAGCGAAGGGCAAGTAAGATTTCATTTGCTTTTCTTTCAAATGAAACTTCATTTGTTAAAATTTGGTTCTTGATTAATTGCTGTGTTAAAGTACTACCGCCTGATTGAACAGCAGAGTTGGTTACCTCTTGGAAAAGTGCACGAAAAACAGCTTTTGGCACAACACCTTTGTGTGTATAAAAATACTCATCTTCCGTTGCAATGACTGCTTTTATAAGGAAATCAGATACTTGATCAATTTTTACCTCTTCACGTTCAAGATCTGTCCTCAGCTTTCCAAGATAAACATTATCAGAAAAATATAAGTCCGAAGTTTCTGTATAATTATAAATATCCTTTTTCATGCTGTCGTAAGACCGGACAGGTTCGTCCTTAACAAGCGAGGCAAAATATCCCGCACCCACACCCGTTGCAAATGCTCCCCCTAGGATGACGACCGTCATAACTAGCAGCAAAAGGTTCCAAAATACCTGGTAGGTAATTCGTGCGCCTTTTACAGTTTTTTTATGGGTAAACAAGCTGGGTATGGACTTTGCTTTCGCTTTCCATGCTTGCAATTTATCATTCATAGAATCACCTCGTTTAAAATCACATATATTATAGCATAATGAGGATTATAAAAATGACAAACTTCTACATTTTTCTGATATTACCAGTTCATGTTTGACAACAGAAGTATATTATGGTAAAAATTCTATAAGTTATAAATTAAATAATCAAGCGTTGAAGGGAATCTACTGTAGTTCTTCTATCCCTGTTAATAGAGAGTCAGCGGCTGGTGTAAGCTGATACAAATAGAAGAGTGAATTACGTCCCAGAGCTTTCCCCGTGAATATAGAAGTAGCGGAGAACGGTCAAAAACCGTTAATTTTTCGAGTTGGAGGAATTCATTCCTCAAGCCGGGTGGTACCGCGCGTATATGCGTCCCTGCAATTTTGCAGGGGCGCTTTTTGTTTTTATTTTGAGTAAATGGAGGACAATGACATGGATTTATTACAGGATTTAGCTTGGCGGGGACTTATCTACCAGCAGACAGATGAAGAGAGTCTTAAAGATTTAATGGGAAAGGAGAAAATTTCCCTTTACTGTGGAGTTGATCCAACAGCAGACAGTTTGCATATCGGTCACATGGTGCCGTTTTTAACGCTGAGAAGATTTCAGCAGCACGGACATCGTCCAGTTGTTTTAGTTGGTGGTGCAACAGGTCTGATTGGTGATCCGAGTGGAAAAAGTGAAGAGCGTAATCTCCAAACACTAGAAGCTGTACAGAAAAACGTAGTGGGCATTCAAAAACAGTTAGCTGCGATATTTGACTTTGATGGTGAAAATGGGGCTATTATGGTGAATAACTATGACTGGGCTGGATCCATGGATATCGTTACGTTTTTAAGAGATATTGGGAAGCATATTGGGGTTAATTATATGCTTGCAAAGGATACAATTGCTTCAAGACTTGAATCAGGGATTTCCTTTACAGAGTTTACCTACACGATTCTCCAAGCAATGGATTTCAATCACCTTTATGAGAATTTCAACTGTAAGTTACAGGTTGGAGGAAGTGACCAATGGGGGAATATCACTTCCGGCCTTGAATTGATTCGTAAAATGCAGCCGGAAGGTTCTAAGGCATTTGGATTAACCATTCCACTTGTTACAAAAGCGGACGGTACTAAATTCGGAAAAACAGAGGGCGGAGCAGTTTGGCTTGACGCTAAAAAGACGACTCCTTATGAATTCTACCAATTCTGGATCAACGCCGCAGATGCGGACGTAGTTAAATACTTAAAGTACTTTACTTTCTTGTCACACGAAGAAATCGAAGGCTTAGAAAAGTCCGTTCAAGAGGAACCGCATTTACGTAAGGCTCAAAAGGCTTTGGCGGAGGAAATGACTCGTTTGATTCATGGGGAAGAATCGTTACAGCAGGCGATTAAAATAACGGAAGCATTATTTAGTGGTGATGTTCGAAGTCTATCCGCTTTTGAAATCGAGCAAGGGTTCAAAGATGTACCATCATTTAATGCAGCAGATGTAGAGGGCAACTTGGTTGACTTATTAGTGGCAGCGAAAATTTCACCTTCCAAGCGCCAGGCACGCGAGGACATTTCAAATGGCGCCGTTACAGTAAACGGTGAGCGAATTACAGATACATCTTATGAATTACAAGAGTCTGACCGGATTGAAGGGCAGTTTACGATTATTAGAAGAGGTAAGAAGAAGTACACGCTTATTAGATATTAATATTGTAGAGTACCGGCCTGATTTTAGGTCGGTTTTCTTTAGGACTTGACTTGCAGGAGTGGAAATACGGCAACAATCGTTTGATAATTGTGCCCGTAATTGCGGGAAAGATAAAAATACGGTAACAATAAATCGTTATTTGTGCCCGTAAAAGTAGAAATAGAAAAATACGGTCACAATAACGTGCTTAACACTAAAATGCAAACTTCAGTTTACAATCAAAAACGTAACATTAAACGTACCGACATCGTTAATGATTATAGATTCACAACAGGAGGTACTATTATGAAGTTTCTAATTCATGCTTTTTTTATCATTCTCCTACTCCTCGTTACTTTCTTTGGACTAGGACCAGTGCTATACGCTGACGGGGTATTATCAGAACGCCTTTTGACCGCAGCAGTGGTTGTCATCCTATATGCCATACTTGCATTCTTATATGCAAGGGCAATCAAATGGATAAAAAGAAAATAAAAAAACCGTGCCAAGTAAATGGCACGGTCTTTCTTTCGAACTTATTATCTTGAGTAGAACTCGACGATAAGAGTTTCGTTAATTTCAGCAGGTAATTCAGAACGCTCTGGTAAGCGAGTGAAAGTACCTTCAAGCTTGTCTGCATCAAATGTTAAATAGTCAGGTACGAAGTTATTTACTTCTAGTGCTTCTTTAACAACATCAAGATTACGTGATTTTTCACGAAGAGTGATTGTTTGACCAGCAGCTAAACGGTATGATGGAATATCTACGCGAGATCCATCAACCAAAATGTGACCGTGGTTAACTAATTGGCGAGCTGCACGACGAGTACGAGCAAAACCTAAACGGTAAACTACGTTGTCAAGACGTGATTCAAGTAGGATCATGAAGTTTTCACCGTGAACCCCACCCATTTTGCCTGCTCTATCAAAAAGGTTACGGAATTGACGCTCAGTTACTCCGTACATGTGACGAAGTTTTTGCTTTTCTTGTAATTGCAATCCGTATTCAGAAAGCTTCTTACGTTGGTTAGGACCATGTTGTCCAGGAGCGTAAGGACGCTTTTCTAATTCTTTACCTGTGCCGCTTAGAGAGATTCCAAGACGACGAGAGATTTTCCAGCTAGAGCCAGTATAACGAGCCATGAATGACTCCTCCTTAGTGTTTTTATTTTGGTAAAATAAAAACCGTTATGAAACATCAATGATAGCCATTTTGTTTTCATGCACCTTCGCCCTAGCAGCAGAGGGTTACAAGATACACCATCATATGAGTACAATTGACTCATGAGGAACAAAATGAATCCATTCACGTGTTCACATAGGCTGCAGTTATTTTACACAAAGAATATTATATAATTTTACCCGCAGAGCTGTCAAGTTAATTCACGAAACTATGAATAACCATCAATAAATCAAATAAAAATTAAAAAATCTCTATCACTCTCACCTGTTTATTTACTATAATAGTATCGATGTATAAAATTGGAAAATGGCAATAAAAAGGTGATAAATATGGATGCCAAAGAGTTACAAGAAGAGTTAACGAAATATAAGGAGCTATTTCATGCAATTAACACGATTACGTTACTAGCAAATACAGCTAGCAGCACAATTGAAGAGGCACAAATTTACAAGCAGTTTAAACAGACCATTTCAGAACTGCAATCCATGAATGAAACCTCTCAAGAATTAAATGCAAATTTCCGCTTATATAAAATCATGGAATTTATGTCGAAGCAAATTATTCAAACATTTCATGCCCAGGAAGTAGGATTTTTCCTTTTTTCCAAAGATCACAATAATCTGAGAGTACTTCCAGGTACAACCCCGTTTTTTTTGACAAAACAGTCAAAGATTTATACTGACCTCCTAGAAGCCAAGATACAAACAGAAAAAGAATCTATATTTATTGGAGACTTTAACCTTCCACACATTAATGACAGTAAAAAATTCCATTCCCTAATGGCAGTACCAATCCTTCTAAGCAATAGTATAAAAGGATTCACGATTGTGATGCACCAAAAACCTAACTACTTCACATTAGAGACATTTAATCTCTTGCAGTCACTCCTTTTTCATTCATCACTTGCATTGACCAATCTATTGCTTAGGGAGGAACTACAACATATGGTCATAACGGACCATTTAACCAAACTTCATTCCCGGAATTTCTTAGATGAAAATATACAGTATTCCATGAAGGATGATCCGGAAGGGACCTTTATTTTAATTGATATTGATAATTTTAAAGAAATCAATGACACATTTGGTCATCAGGTAGGTGACGATGTATTAATTCAGGTAGCAAAATTAATCAAAGAGAATATACGCGGAAATGACGTTGGTGCTCGGTGGGGAGGCGAAGAGCTAGCCATCTATCTTCCTAGAGTTTCAATTGACGAGGGATTAGCGATAGCCGATAGACTAGTGAAAACAATAGCACTATGTACTTTCCCAAAAATAACGGTATCCTGTGGTGTTTCCTATTGGAATAAAGATAAACATGATACATATAAATATTTATTCAAACGGGCAGACGATGCACTTTATCTTGCCAAGGGCACAGGTAAAAATAAAGTGGTTGCACAGAAAACGGCCTAATAAATGGAAGGGCACTTGAATGAAGTTGATTTGAGTGCCCTTCCTATCGTTAATGAATAGGATATAACAACCTATATTTGGAAGCGTTTACAAGCAGGAGGGGTCACATTGGAAAATAAAAATTATCGTTTTGAAACGGAAGCAATTCATTCAGGTTATCATTCTGATGAGCATAAGGGAAGCTTAGTTCCTCCTTTATATCAAACATCCACTTTTACCTTTTCAAGTGCTGAACAAGGGGAAAGGAGATTTGCAGGGCAAGAAGAAGGTTTTATTTATTCCCGGCTGGGAAATCCAACTGTTAAAGTTCTCGAAGATCGGATGGCGCATCTTGAAAGAGGTGAAGCGGGCCTGGCATTTTCCTCTGGGATGGCAGCCGTATCTGCTGTGCTCACGGCCTTAACCAAAACAGGTGACCATATCTTGTGTTCTCAAGGCGTATATGGTTGTACATTTGGTTTACTGGAGTTATTAAAGAGTAAATACAACATTGACCATGACTTTTCTGCAATGACTTCAAGTGAAACGCTGGAAAATGAGCTCCGACCTAATACTAGTTGTATTTATATTGAAACGCCAATTAACCCGACAATGCAATTAGTTGATTTAGAAATGGCAGCGAGCGTCGCAAAACAGCGTGGTATTCCTGTCGTTGTGGACAATACCTTTTGTTCGCCTTATTTACAAACCCCTATCAGTCATGGCTGCGATATTGTTATTCATAGTGCAACAAAATATATATGTGGACACGGTGATGTCATTGCTGGACTTGTAATCGGTACAAGTGAATTTATTAAAAGAGTAGCAAAAACAACGCAGAAGGATTTTGGCGGCACCATCTCTCCATTTGACGCTTGGCTTTTACTAAGGGGGTTAAAAACACTTCCGGTTCGGATGGATCGGCATTGTGAGAATGCAAGTATGCTTGTTGAGTACTTAAAAACACATCCAAAAGTGGAAACACTCTATTTTCCATGCTTCAGTGACTATGAAAATGATACTAAAATCATGCATAAACAAATGAAAAAACCAGGTGGTTTGATATCGTTTACGATTAAAGGAACAAAAGAAACCGCTCAATTATTTATGAATCATTTAAGATTGATAAAAATAGCGGTGAGTCTAGGGGATGCAGAGACGTTGATACAGCACCCTGCCACGATGACACATGCTGTCGTCCCGAAAGAAGAACGAAGAAAAATGGGAATAGAGGATACATTACTTCGTTTGTCTGTAGGTCTGGAAGCATGGGAGGATATAAAAGAAGACTTAGAGCAGGCACTACAGAATATATAAAAAACTCGCCTCGGCGAGTTTTTTATTTACAAATGCTCAACAAGTATAGCTGTAATTCCTTCTAACTGCTCTCGGTCCAATTCATCGAAACGGTTTTTCTCTGGTGAGTCAATATCCAGGACACCAAGTAATTTTCCATCCTTAATTAGCGGAATGACGATTTCAGAATTGGAGGCAGCATCACAAGCGATATGTCCGGGAAATTGATGAACATCTTCCACTCGGATGGTTTCCATATTCTTAGCAGATGTGCCGCACACACCTTTGCCAAGCGGGATGCGAACACAAGCTGGCAATCCTTGAAAGGGCCCCAATACTAGCTCACTATTGTCATCCATGAGATAGAAACCCACCCAGTTTATCCGATCAAGAAATTGATTTAACAATGCAGCAGTATTACTAAGATTCGCAATTTGATTTTTCTCGCCATGGAGCAGGGCCTGTAATTGTTTCACTAACAATTGATAGTTTTCTTGACGAGTCCCTTTGTACATTTCGACATTAAACATGTTTTTTCACCTCCCGCCAAATAAATCACTTATTTATTTTATCAAATTAACAGGAAAAAGAGCATACTTTGTCGATATTTTTATAAAGGAAAACACTGTGATTAAAAGAATTGTTATAGAAAGGGATAAGTCAAGCGAAAACAGGAGGTGTACGGATGAAAAAGGATTCTAAAGAAGAAATTGTAAAGGCAGCCATATCGCTTTTTAATTCAAATGGATTTGCTGGGACATCGATACGTGATATTGCATCCGTAGCAAGAGTGAACTCAGCAACAATAGCCTACCATTTTGAGAATAAGCGCGGTCTTTTAGAATATTGCTTTACTATCTTTTTTGAGCAATATCTTAGCATTATTGAAAAAAGGTTTTCAATGATGGAAGCAGGAGTAAAGGAATGTTTAAAACAAATTACTGCTGACCTGCTTCACTATCAATGTGAAAATAATGAACTTACAAGCTTTGTCTACCGAGAAATGTCAATGGATTCACAGGTGGTTAGAGAAATTATGTCCACATATGCTTTGAAAGAAAAGTACTATTTTCAAAAGATATTTGAAAAAGGGTTTGAAAGAAAAGAATTCCGTCCACATTCCATTCCCTACCTGATTATCCAATACAAGGGTTTATTGATGATGCCTTTTATTAATGCTCATTATTTACGAGAGGTACTTTATATTTTTCCAAATGAAAGGTTTTTTGAACAAAAGTATTTAAAGGAAATGAATAGGTGGATTGAAAATACAATGGAAATGAAAATAATTGAAAAGAAAGAGGCCATACTTTAATTGAAACGATTATACCGATATTTATATGATGAGCACTAGCTTGGAAAGAATATTTTCTTCAGGCAAGTGCTTTTTCATTTGGTTTTATCAGGGCATTCTGCTCCAATATATTAAATTCACATTTCTTTTTCAAAAAAAATGAAATTAATAGTCAAAAAATGTCGTTTACATGGTATCATAGAAACATTGAACTTAACCGAAATTTAAAGGTTTTTATAGATTCGTATCCACACCATTGGAGAATTATGAAGTGTTTGAAACAGGAGGCTTGAACGTGAAATTTATTATAGGATTCATTATCCTGCTACTCGCCTTATTCGTACTGGGATATTTTATAAAGAAGAAGTATTTTAAAGAGATGGATAGGTTAGAAGCCTGGAAAATTGATTTATTTAATCGACCAATATTGGATGAAATGTCAAAGGTTAAACAATTGAATATGACAGGGCAAACAGAGGAGTTGTTTGAGGGCTGGCGTAATCAATGGGATGATATTGTAACGGTTAAATTACCGGATCTGGAAGAGATGTTATTCGATGCTGAAGAATATATTGACAAATATCGCTTTAAAAAAGCAAAAGGAATCCAACGGGATATCAATGATAAGTTACTAGCAACTGAAAATGAGATTAATAAAATTGTTGAAGAACTTCATGAGCTTGTTGGCAGCGAAGAAAAGAACAGAATAGAAATAGAACAGCTAAAGGAACTTTACCGAGAAACGAAAAAAACGCTGCTGGCTCATCGTCATAGCTTTGGTAAATCCGAAAAATACCTAGAAACTCAATTGGATGATGTAACGAAAAAGTTTCACGAATTTGATGAGAAAACGGAGCTTGGTAATTATCTTGAAGCGCGTGAACTCGTATTATCAATACATGACCAACTTATTACGATTAAAAATAATATGGATTTAATCCCACAGCTATTAATTGAATGTCAATCTCTGATACCTTCTCAGCTGAGCGATATTCAAGATGGGTATCGTGAAATGAATGAAAAAGGGTATTACTTAAATCACCTTCAGTTAGAGCAGGAAATTGAGAGTTTGCGAGAGAATTTGACCAAGTTTTTGGGGTTTATTGAAGAAACAAAAATAGAGGAAGCGCAAGAAGGAATAGGTGAAGTGAAAGAACGCATTGACATTTTATTTGATCTTCTCGAGAAAGAAGTAAATGCGAAACATTTTATCCTTCAAAATGAAAAAGGAATGAGCGGACTGTTAACTTCTGTATTAGAAGAGCATGATCATCTTTCTAGTGAAGTAAAGCATGTTCAAGAAAGCTATCATCTTACAGACAGCGACTTTGAGATTCAACGACATTTAGAAAGCCAGCTTTCCACTGTTACCAAGCATTATGAAATTTTGATGGAAAAAATTAATCTCAATGAAACAGCATTAACCGCACTTTGTGAGGAACTAAAAGACATAAAAATGCATATTGAAATGATTCAAGAAGAGCAGGAAAGTTTTGGACTCAAGCTTCAAGCACTGCGAAAGGATGAGTTTGAAGCAAGAGAAACACTAAGGGATTTAACGAAAAAAGTGGGCGAAACCATTCGTTTAGTTTCCAAGAGCAATATTCCGGGTTTGCCGGAGGATTATAAGTACTTATTCGAAGATACAAATGAAAGTATCCAGAACGTGAAGCAGCAGCTTCAGGAAAAACCACTTAATGTTTCTGCACTAAACCAATATCTAGAAATAGCGGTTTTAACAGTGGAAAAATTATCTAATTCTACGATGGAATTGATCGAAAATGTTATACTTGCTGAAAAAGCGATTCAGTATGGTAACCGCTATCGAAGCCAATATCCTTCTATTGCTAAGGGACTGGGCGATGCGGAACATGCCTTTAGACATTATGAATATCAGGAAGCTTTAGAACAGGCAGCTGCTTCCCTCGAATCAATAGATCCGGGTGCCCTTAAAAAAATCAAAGCCACAGTTGGAAAGTAAGAAAAAATAAAGCTAAAACCGATTCAGCAAAAAAGCGAATCGGTTTTTATTTGTTGTAAATCACAAAACTTTTTCAATTGTTTAAGTTTATGGTAAGATTTATTCTGCGCAAAGATGAGGTGTATATAAAATGATTTATTTCGATAATAGTGCCACAACAAGACCTTATAAAGAAGTTCTGGATTCCTTTCTGAAGGTATCAAATGATTTTTATGGTAATCCTTCTTCCCTGCATGGGTTAGGGGTGCAGGCTGAAAAACTTCTGACACAGGCACGTTCACAAATAGCTAACCTCCTATCGGTAAAATCAACTGAGATCTATTTTACCTCCGGCGGTACAGAAAGTAATAACTTGGCAATTAAGGGGACAGCGTTAGTCCATAAAAATAAAGGGAGACACTTACTATTTTCTAGCATTGAGCACCCTTCAGTGCGTGGGGCAATGGAACAGCTAAAAAAGCTCGATTTTGATATTACCACCATCCCAGTTGACTCAAATGGAAGAGTGAATATAGAAGATGTTAAAGCGTCCATACGTAAGGATACAATCCTTGTTTCCGTAATGCAGGTAAATAATGAAGTAGGAACAATTCAACCCATTAAGGAAATTGGCAAACTTTTGAAACAATATCCTAATATTCTTTTCCATGTGGATGCTGTACAAGCAATTGGAAAGCTGCCATTGGATTTAGTGGGAAATGGTGTAGACTTATGCTCCATTTCTGCACATAAATTTCATGGATTAAAGGGAACCGGAGCGCTGTTTATTCGAGAAGGAGTTAGAATAGACCCATTATTATCTGGCGGTAACCAGGAATGGCAAATTAGAAGCGGAACGGAAAATGTCGCAGGTGCTGTAGCGATGGCAAAAGCTTTAAGAATGACAATGGAAAAAAGTGTATCGGAATTGAAAAGAATGGAAAGAGTAAAATCTGTGCTAAAAGCAGAATTAGAAAAAACGGATGGATTATCGATCAACACACCAGTGGAACATTCAGCGCCGCATATCCTGAACTTTTCAATCAAAGGAATTAAAGCAGAAGTTTTAATTCATACACTTGAACAAAAAGGAATCTATTTATCAACAACAAGTGCATGCTCCTCTAAGAAACAATTACCAAGTCAGACACTATTAGCAATGGGGGTGCCTGACGACTTAGCTGACAGTGCATTTAGGATAAGCTTATCGTATGATAATACAGAAGAGGAAGCAAAACTTGTGGCAGCAGCAATCGAAGAGGCTGCTAAACACCTAAGAAAGGTTATGAAATTAAATGAATTATGATCATATATTGATTCGCTATGGTGAAATTTCCACCAAAGGCAGAAATCGAAACAAATTTGTGGATAAGCTGCGGAAAAGTGTTCGACTTGCGCTGGCTCCCTTTCCAAAGGTAAAGATACGGGCTGAACGGGATCGAATGTATGTGTTATTAAATGGGGAAGACGCTCATGAAATTACAGAGGCATTAAAAAATATTTTTGGTATACAATCCTTTAGTCCGGCGATAAAAGTCAGCAGGGATATTGAACAAATGAAGGCTGCTGCACTTTCATTAGTGAAAAGTCTTTATAGCGAGGGAAAAACTTTTAAAATATCTCCTAAACGCTCTGATAAAACATTTGAATTGGATTCAGATGGGATTAATCATACTTTTGGCGGTCATATATTAGAAAATATACCTGGAATCAAAGTTAATGTTAAAAATCCAGATATCAATTTAAAAATTGAGGTTCGAATTGACGCCATATACATGTCCTCTGAGACCATCTTAGGTGCTGGCGGATTACCTGTTGGATCAAGTGGAAAAGCGTTGTTAATGCTTTCAGGTGGAATTGACAGCCCGGTAGCAGGGTATTTCACGATGAAACGCGGTGTGGAAATAGAGGCGGTTCATTTTTTTAGCCCGCCGTTTACAAGTGAAAGATCGAAGGAGAAAGTGGTTGATTTAGCTAAAAAGCTAGCTGAAATCTCTGGACAAATGAAACTTCATATTGTTCCATTCACTGCTATTCAGCAAACCATTAAAGAACAAATCCCTGAAAATTACTCGATGACATCGACAAGAAGGTTTATGCTTCGAATAACCGATGAAATTCGAAAAAAACAGGAAGCACTTGCGATAATTACAGGAGATAATCTCGGGCAGGTTGCCAGCCAAACATTAGAAAGTATGTACGCTATTAATGAGGTAACGAATACACCGCTTCTTAGGCCGTTGTTGACAATGGACAAAAATGATATTATAAAAATTGCGAAAGAAATTGATACCTATGATATATCAATTCGACCTTTTGAGGATTGCTGCACGATTTTTGTTCCATCTTCTCCAAAAACAAAACCAAAAAGAGAAAAAGTTCAGCGCTATGAAAGCTACTTTGATTTTGAACATTTGATTCAAGAAGCTGTTCAAAAAACAGAAACCTTAACAATAAAGCCCGATAGCAAACAAGACACTGAATTTGAAGATTTATTTTAAAAAATGGCTGTGTTAAAGAGTAATATTGATTTTGGCACCTATTGATTTGCGCGGAAGGCACGGAGACTCCTCGAAAATGCTATCGCATATTCTTCGTGCGTGGGCAAATTCGAGGAAGAAATTCAATGTCCTGCAGGAGGACGGGACAGGGGAGACCCCGCAGACGCTTTAGCGTCAAGGAGGCTTCCCGAACCGCCTGCGGAAAGCGAAGTGCCTCGGACAGGCAAAAACGGCCTGTCCCTGCGATGATTATTCCTAGAAGCTTTCCTTAGTGGAGTGCAAATCAACAGCCCAGTTAAACACAGCATAAATGAAAAATATGTGAAATATTTGTGAACATTTACCAATTGATAAAAAGAATACAGCCATGTGATTCTACACATTCTATACTCACAAGGAGGTGAATATCACATGGCAAACAACAATAGCTCAAATCAATTACTAGTTCCTGGTGTAGAACAAGCACTTGAACAAATGAAGTATGAAATTGCTTCTGAATTTGGTGTAAACCTTGGTGCTGACACAACTTCACGTGCTAACGGTTCTGTTGGTGGTGAAATCACTAAGCGTTTAGTCGCTATGGCTGAGTCTCAATTAGGCGGCGGATTTTCACGATAAAAAATGAATAAGATGGCTACAGAGGGTGGGATTTTCCCACTCTCTTTTTTGCGGATTTTTTATGACCAGATACTATAGGCTGGTTTAAATATTTCAAATAATTTTGTATAATAATGTTTGTAAAGAATTTTATGTGAGGAGGAGAAACATGAACCGCGAAGAATTAATAGCACCAGAAAAGTATAATTTAGTGTCTGAGGTTGAAAAATTTGCAAAGGATCCACAACGATTGGCGTTAAAGTGGGAAAATGAAGCAGGGGAAACACAACAGGTTACATATGCAGAATTATTGAAAAAGGTAAACCAAGCGGGAAATGTTTTCACACAAAATGGTTTAAAAAAAGGTGATGTGGCCCTAGTCATCATTCCAAGATTAATAGAGGCTTACGTAGTATACTTGGCCGCATTAAAAGCAGGGCTGGTAGTCATTCCAAGTTCGGAGATGCTCCGTGAAAAGGACCTTCAATATCGAGTTACTCATGGAGATGTAAAAGCTGTCATCAGTTATTACCCATTTGTTGATCAATTTGAAAATATTACTAGTAAACAGCCGCTTTTAAAAGTTTCCGTTGGAGAAAAGAAGGATGGCTGGGTCCACTTAGAAGAAGAAATGAAAGCAGCCTCAGAAAACTTTGAGATTGCAGATACCCTTCGCGATGACATGGCGTTTTTATCCTATACATCTGGTACAACTGGTAATCCAAAAGGTGTTGTACATACGCATGGATGGGCATTTGCACATCTAAAAACCGCAGCACCAAAATGGCTGTGTATTGAAGATGGTGATACAGTTTGGGCAACTGCGGCACCGGGATGGCAGAAGTGGATTTGGAGTCCATTTTTATCTGTACTAGGTTCAGGAGGAACTGGACTAGTGTATAACGGGAAGTTTGAGCCACAAAAGTATTTAAGTCTTTTGGAGAAATACTCCGTTAATGTCCTTTGCTGTACACCAACAGAGTATCGATTAATGGCCAAAGTAAAAAACCTAGATGAGTTTAAATTACCAAATCTTCATAGTGCTGTTTCTGCAGGGGAACCTCTCAATCGTGAGGTGATTGAAACCTTTAGGAGGCATTTTAATGTAGATGTTCGGGACGGCTATGGACAGACAGAAAATACCCTGTTGGTGGGTGTAACAAAAGGAATGGAGTTAAAACCAGGTTCAATGGGTAAACCAACCCCTGGCAATACTGTAGAAATCATTAATGATGATGGTGAAATTTGTTCAGTGGGTGAAGTAGGGGACATTGCCGTACATGTAGAGACACCTGCTTTATTTAAAAATTATTATAAAGACCCAGAACGAACAGCCATGCAGTTCCGTGGCGATTACTATGTAACAGGGGATAAGGCCAAAAAGGATGAAGATGGATACTTTTGGTTTGAAGGCCGCGGAGATGATATTATCATCAGCTCAGGCTATACCATTGGGCCTTTCGAGGTGGAGGATGCACTTGTCAAACACCCATTTGTTAAGGAATGTGCGGTTGTGGCAAGTCCAGATGAAATTCGCGGGTTTATTGTAAAAGCATTTGTCGTATTAAAAGAGGATGTCAACGCAAATGATCCGGACTTAACAAAAAACCTTCAAGAGCATGTAAAAACACTTACTGCACCATATAAATATCCAAGAAAAATTGAGTTCATTTCCGAACTGCCGAAAACAACCTCAGGGAAGATTCGAAGAATTGAACTGCGCCAACAGGAATCACAAGCCATGAAACAATAGGTATAAGGGGAGAGGGCTGTCGAAATTTCGACAGCTTTTCTTCCCTTACAAAAATGTTCTCTTAACTTTTTCCCAGAAGGAATTGTCTTTCAGTTTTAATGTTTTGATCTTTTTATCACTAAGTCTAATTTGAATCTTATCTACAAGCCGAATGCTAAGGGCCTCATTGTCTAAGCCCATTGTAGGGTGCTCATTTCCTTCTGAAATAACCTTCAGGGTAAGGGTGCGGCTGCCGCCGATAACAAAAGGAGAACCTAATGTCCGATACTTGTTATTGTTAATGGAAGCAACCTCGCTCACCTGCATGCAGGGAATTAATGGGTCAACTACAGCACCATTTACAGATTTATTGTATGCCGTACTTCCTGTCGGTGTAGCAACGATTAATCCGTCACCGCGGAAGGTTTCAAAATGAATATCACCAATAAAAACATCTAATTCAAGTGTTTTTATGATGGATGAGCGAATACTAAATTCATTCAGGCATGGAAAAATTCCCTGACCGTCGACCATTACCTCGATGATAGGATAACGCCGTACTTTTAAATCTTCATTGGTCACAGCCTCGACCTTAGAAACAGCCTCGACCATTTTTGAGGAATCATTGATTTTGAAATCACAATACATACTTAAACTATCCTTTGTTGTGATTCCACAATAAAGTACATCATCGCGAAAACCAGTCTTCCTTACTGCCTGAAGGAATGTCCCATCATCACCAATGCTTGCAATAATATTGGCGTCACGATGGTCATTTACAATTGTCAAATCATACTGCTTTGCAGAATCATCTAAGTTTCCTACCTTTTCCAGCATTTCATTATCTAAGTGATGATAAAAGAAAATATTACGTCTATGTCCCATATTGTCCTCCATTTTATGTAAATAATGTGTAAAAACACCCCTAAACCTGTTGAATTTTGGTAAACTTAGGTGGTTGCATTTATTTTAGCATTATTTTGAAACAATATTAAATTATATAGGCTGTTTTCGTAACGATTGCTGTTAAAATCTAAAGCCGATTTTAACGTGGAAATAGTTATTTTGCGCCAATGAATTAAGTTTGCAAGCTCTTTTCTTATTAAATTTTTCGCGAAAACACAGTACAATCATTAATTTTTGTTATAAGAAGCAAAGTTTAAGAAAAGAGCCATTATATAAGAAAATATTTAGATGGAAACGAGGAGGATTACAACATGAATGGGAAACGCTGGGCAGCCCTTGGAATTGCTGCCGCATTATTCTTTGTATCAGTTATGGTTAATTTTTTATCTGCCTTTGCATTTAAAGGGGTGGAAACAGACTTAAGTGAGCTTTTTGCAGCCACGGAGCTTCCTTTTACGGAGGAAATTATCCAGGAAGGAAATGAAATGAAAAAAATTGTTGTACTTGATGTCAATGGAGTTATCCAGGAAACAAATGACGCTGAGTCATTGTTTCAGTCTGCTGGATATAATCATCAAGGATTTATGAAACAATTAGACTACATAAAAGATGACGATACTGTAAAAGGGATCGTTCTTAAAGTTAACTCACCAGGCGGCGGGGTCGTTGAGAGTGCTGAGATTCATGATAAGCTTGTAGAAATCCAAAAAGAAACAAAGAAACCAGTGTATATTTCGATGGGATCAATGGCAGCATCAGGGGGCTATTATATATCTGCTGGAGCGAAAAAAATCTTTGCCAGCGAAGAAACACTAACAGGATCGCTTGGGGTAATCATGCAGGGCATTAATTATGAAGGATTGGCGGATAAATATGGTGTGGATTTTGTAACCATCAAAAGTGGCCAATATAAAGATATTATGAGTCCGACCCGACAAATGACAGATGAGGAACGGCAAATTCTCCAAAATATGATTGATAATTCTTATGAAGGTTTTGTTAAAGTCATTTCTGAAGGCAGGAATATGACAACTGAGCAGGTTAAACAGATTGCCGACGGAAGAATTTACGATGGCAGACAGGCGAAAGAATTAAATCTTATTGACGATTTTGGGTATTTAGAAGACGTAATCGAGGGTATGATGGATCAAGAGAAACTAGAAGGTGCAAAGGTTGTCCGCTATACGGATGCACTTGGATTTGGATCATTGTTAAATATAAAGGTACAAAAATTATTCAATGCAAATAGTGAGATGGCTGGACTTATGGATATTTTATCAAGGCCTAATTCTCCGCGGTTAATGTATTTATATTCAGAGTAGGGGGAACATCGGATGGAAAATGAAAATCTAGAAACCATTAAAGAAGAATCAGAAGAGAATCACTCTATTCGCTATGCTGGATTTTGGATGCGCTTTTGGGCGTATCTACTCGATTTGATTGTGGTGGGAAGTCTTGAGCGGCTAATTATGAAACCTATTTTTAGAAGCTTCGGAATGCCTTTAGTAGAATTTAATATATTTGCCCCTATTTCTATCGCTTCTGCAATCATCTTTTATTTATATTTCGTGTTGATGACCAAGTATTTTAAGCAAACCCTTGGAAAAATGGTATTTGGGATAAAAGTGATTGATTTGAAGAATGACAAATTATCATGGGGAACGGTTCTTTTTCGGGAATGGATTGGGCGGTTTATCTCTGCAACCGTCGTTGTGGGTTATATCATTGTTGCTTTTCTTCCAAAAAAACAAGGTCTTCACGACCTTTTTACGGACACCTCTGTGGTCCACGTTGAAAGATGAATTTTCGACCCGCTAACTATACGTTAGTGGGTTTATTTTTTTGTCTTCAGGTGATACTAATAGGCTGAAAGGTTGTGAAAAAATTGGTTTGGCTGCTAACCGTACTTTTTATTATTATTCTTTTACTTCTGCTAATCATTTTTTCGAAATTGACCATCCATCTTACCTATTTTCATCATAATGACAATGATGAACTAACTCTGAAGTTCAGTATCTGGTTTGGATTAATTAAATACACGATGAATGTACCCTTAATAAAAATTGATGATAATTCGCCGAGTATTGTCGTAAAGGAAAACACGAAAATGGGAGATTCGGGTGAAAGCGAAGCCTCTCAAAAGGAAGCACAAATTACAGAGGATGACATCATATCCAAATGGAATAACGCAAAAGAATTAATCCAGCATGTTTTTAATCTACAGGTGATTGTTAGCAAATTTTTAAAAAGAATAGTAATCAAGCATTTCGAATGGCATTCATTAGTTGGCATAGGGGATGCCGCCCATACAGGTGTTATAGCTGGTGCACTTTGGACAATAAAAGGAAGCATAGTAGGTTTGATTAGCCATTTTTTAAGCCTTAAAAACATGCCGGTATTATCGGTTACCCCCCATTTTCAATTGGCGATCATCCAAACTCGAATCACATGTATTATTCAGTTTCGTATCGGGTATGCTATTTTAGCAGGATTAAAACTAATTAAATTCTGGAAGGGCGGACGCCCGAATCTCAAAATGAATAATGTCTATTCAAAGGGAAATAATACCGTTTAAAAGAGGAGGCAACAGCTATGTCTGAACATCCAATTCAAGGTTTAATGACAACTGCAATGGAAAGTTTAAAAGAAATGATTGATGTTAATACGATTATCGGTGATCCTGTTGAAACACCTGATGGCAGCGTTATACTTACTGTCTCAAAGGTAGGTTTTGGCTTTGCTGCAGGTGGAAGTGAATTTAAACTTGATGGGTCGTCGTCACAGTCGAAGGGTGAAGGTCAAGGTCAAGGGCAAGGTCAGCCAAAGCTTCCATTCGGAGGCGGTAGCGGTGGAGGAGTTTCTATTACTCCAATTGCTTTCTTAATCGTAAATTCGCATGGAGTAAAAATGCTTCATCTAGATGAAAGCACCCATCTTTATGAGAAAATTTTAGAAATGGCGCCGCAGGCAGTTGATAAGATTCAGCAAATGTTCTCGAAAAAAAATGAGCAGCAAGGATCACAGCAAGGATCACAGCAAGGATCACAGCAAGGATCACAGCAATCGAAACAAAACGAACATCAAAAGCAAGAATTTGATATTTAGGAAAAAAAGTTAATCTTCCATGTGCAGAAGGAAGGTTAACTTTTTTTCGTAGAGTGTAATTGATTGCAAAAAGAATTCTGAAAAGTTATATTAACACTGTACATAATTATGATGAAGGCGTAATTTACTTCGCTTTTGTTCGTACGAAAAAGGAGGATGTTTAAATGGCAAACGTAACTTTTAAGGGGAACCCAGTAACATTGCTAGGCAACGAAGTAAAGGTAGGAGATAAAGCTCCAAACTTCAGCGTATTAGCGAATGATTTATCACCTGTAACATTAGAAAATACCAAAGGACAAGTTCGTTTAATCAGTGCAGTACCTTCACTAGATACTGGAGTGTGCGATGCGGAAACACGTCGTTTTAATGAAGAAGCAAATAGTTTAGGAGACGTGAAAATCTTAACGATCAGCGTTGACTTGCCATTTGCACAAAAGCGCTGGTGTGGAGCAGCTGGTATTGATAAAGTCCAAACATTATCTGACCACCGTGATCTTTCTTTCGGAGAAGCATTCGGTGTAGCGATTCAAGAATTAAGATTATTGACTCGTGCAGTATTTGTTGTGGATTCTACGGATACGGTTACGTATGTAGAATATGTAAGCGAGGCAACAAATCACCCGAACTATGAAGCAGCTCTTGAAGCAGCGAGAAATGCAAAGTAAGTATTAATGATGGCGAAAAAGGCCTCGTCAGTGGATGAGGCCTTTTTCATTGTCTGGGAGGTATTCGTATGAAAATTGCTCCAGTAGAACAGCTTTTTACATTATTTAGTGAAACAGCTCGTGTTTTGCAGGAAGAACTGTCTTGTACATATCTAGAAGCATTAGCAGAAACAGGGGAAAATTTATTTCACGGTTCTGTACTTCAAGATGAGTTAAGCGAAATAACGGAAAAAAGACTTAAGAAACAGTATATGGAAGTCAATTTAGGCAATTTTACAAAGGAAGAAATTCGAAAAGCATATCAGCTTGTGATCTTAAAAGGGATGAAAGAAAATGTTCAACCCAACCACCAAATGACACCTGATAGTGTGGGAATGTTGATGAGCTATTTGGTGGATAAATTTGTACAGCAGCCTTCCTTTCGTTTAATGGACCCGGCGATTGGGACCGGAAATTTATTAACGACTGTTTTAAATCAATTACAAAAAGATATACATTCCATTGGTATTGAAGTTGATGATCTGTTAATTAAACTTGCTTATGTGAACGCAAATTTACAAGAGCACCCTCTAGAGCTGTTTAATCAAGATAGTCTAGAACCATTATTTATTGACCCAGTGGATGCAGTTATTGCTGATTTGCCAGTCGGTTTTTATCCCAATGATATTCGTGCAGCAGAATACCAATTAAAAGCAAATGAAGGACACTCATACGCTCATCATTTGTTTATTGAGCAAAGTGTCCGTCACACGAAGCCCGGTGGATATTTATTTTTTATCATTCCAAATGGTCTTTTTGAAAGTGACCAGGCAGGAAAGCTTCGTGCATTCTTTAAAGATGAAGTTATGATTCAGGGGGTCCTGCAGCTGCCATTAAGTATGTTTAAGAATAAAAATGCTGCTAAAAGTATTTTAGTTTTGCAAAAAAAGGGTGAAGGAATCGTCTCGCCCAAACAGGCATTACTTGTTAATTTACCAAATCTATCTAGTGCTGTTGAGATGGAAAGCATTTTGAAAAAGATTGAGAAATGGGTTCAGGAAAATAAGCGGTAAAATCGGTTATAACAATCGGTTTTATCGCTTTTTTTATAGGCTTTAAACTATTAGGAATAATGCGAATAGATTTACATTTAAGGGGTAACCGTTTCCATCCAAAATACCCCTTGAATTGTAAAAAATACAGTGAAATAATGAGATGATGATAGCAATATTCAATGTCGGTTAGTACAAAATAACCATGTACGGAAAATGGACCTTTAACCGATGTTGCTTTTATACAAAGGAGCGGTAAACGAAATGTCTAAAATTATTGCAATTAATGCTGGGAGTTCTTCTTTGAAGTTTCAATTATTTGAAATGCCAAGTGAAGACGTAATCACAAAAGGAATCATAGAAAGAATTGGCTTAAAAGATTCAGTTTTTACTATTTCAGTTAATGGTGAGAAAGTTACAGAAACATCTGATATTCCTGATCATGAAGTAGCAGTTAAAATGCTTTTAGATAAATTAACTACTTTGGGTATTATTCAATCCCTTAATGAAATTGACGGAATTGGACACCGTGTGGTACATGGCGGAGAAACATTTAATGACTCTGTTCTTATTACAGATGAGGTACTAAATAAAATTGATGAGCTTTCCGAATTAGCCCCGCTTCATAATCCTGCTAATGTTACGGGAATTAAGGCTTTCCAACGCGTACTGCCAAACGTTCCTGCGGTTGCAGTATTTGATACAGCCTTTCACCAAACAATGCCAGAAAGTTCATACCTATACAGCCTTCCATATGAATACTATGAAAAGTATGGAATCCGTAAATATGGCTTCCATGGCACGAGCCATAAATACGTTTCACAGCGTGCAGCTGAACTTCTGGGCCGTCCGGTTGAACAGCTTCGCCTGCTTTCTTGCCATTTAGGTAATGGAGCTAGTATTGCAGCCATTGAGGGCGGAAAATCAATTGATACATCAATGGGCTTTACACCACTTGCTGGGGTAACAATGGGTACACGTTCAGGGAACATTGACCCTGCATTGATTCCATACATTATGGAAAAAACGAATAAAACCGCTGAAGAAGTGCTCGATGTATTAAACAAAGAGAGTGGAATGTTAGGTGTTTCTGGTTTCTCTAGTGACCTTAGAGACCTCGAGATTGAAGCGCGTAATGGAAACGATCGTGCACAACTGGCTTTAGACGTTTTTGCGAACCGTATTCATAAATATATTGGCTCTTACGCATCACGTATGTACGGTATCGATGCGATTATTTTCACAGCTGGTATTGGTGAAAATAGTGATGTTGTTCGTGAAAAAGTTCTCAAGGGTCTTGAGTTTATGGGTGTTTATTGGGATCCAGCTCTAAATAAAATTAGAGGCGAGGAAAGATTTATTAACTATCCTCACTCTCCAGTTAAAGTTATTGTTATCCCTACAAATGAAGAAGTTATGATTGCACGCGACGTTGTACGTTTAGCGAAATAAACCATGAAAAAGGCAGACTGTCCAATACGACAGCTGCCTTTTTTCATTTTTTAAGTATAGCTCCATTTGTGTTATACTGGAAAAAAACGAGTGAAGTGAGGAGGGATTGCCTATGCCATTAACTGAGCGGGAAACAAAGGTATTGAATGAAATTCGGGAATGGGAAAATCACTTATTAAACTACGAGGCAAATGATTTACAACTTACATATGAAAAATATTTAGAACGGTCATTCTCCTTATTACCTGAAAATATTCAACGCCAATTTTTTTCAGTCATTGATAGCTGGCTGTTCCATTTACATGGGATGATTCAGAGTTCTCAAATTCAGATGGATGCAAAGGATAGGATCCTTGCTTCAGGCCGTGTTTTTCTACAGGATTTACATCAAATAGAGGATTTGAAAAAATTAGAAATTGACCAGTTACAATACATAGCCATGCAGCAAATCGCACGACATCGACTTTATTCATTTGCCCAAGGCGGGTTAGCAGGAACTGGCGGAACGCTTCTTTTAGGTACTGACATACCAGCAATGGCTGTCATTAATTTAAGGGCGGTTCAATTAATTGCCATGACATATGGTTTTGAGGTGAATACCCCATATGAAATGATGAGTTCTTTAAGGGTTTTTCATACAGCTACACTTCCTCCTCGTTTACAAAAAGAAGGATGGACAATTTTAATGAATGAAATGGACTTAAGCGGTGACAGTTATTTCTATGAAGGAAATGAAGAAATTACGGATGTGACCTGGTTGGAGCAGCCCATTCAACAATTATTTAAAGCATTGGTCATCACCCTGTTTCGAAAAAAGCTTATTCAAGGGCTGCCGGTTGTAAGTATGGCTATTGGGGCAGGGACGAATTATCAATTAACACGGAAAGTGACGGAGTTCGCCCATAATTATTACCAGCTGAGATATCTCAATCAGAAAGAGGAAATGTAAGATGAGTACCACTGAACATAAGCAATCAGCACCAAAAATCGTATTTTGTAAAGTCATTACAGTTAGTGATACTAGAAATAATGACACAGACAAAAGTGGTAAACTGATGAAGGAATTATTAGAACAAGCCGGACATACCATAGTGGATTATGTGATTGTGAAGGATGAATCAGAACCGATCAAAGAAGCAATCTTAAAGGGGTGTGAGCGTGAAGATATCGATGTCATTCTTACAAACGGGGGGACTGGAATAGCAAAGCGTGATGTTACCATTGAAACCGTCCAAGGCCTGCTTGATAAAGAAATCGTAGGATTCGGAGAGATATTTAGGATGTTGAGCTATCAAGAGGATATCGGTTCCGCAGCCATTCTTTCACGTGCTGTTGCTGGAGTGGTAAAAAATAAAGCTGTCTTTTCTACGCCTGGCTCTACTGGGGCAGTAAATCTTGCTATGAATAAGTTAATCCTGCCTGAATTGGCTCATGTAGTAAGAGAAATAAAAAAAGATCTATAAAGGTAAGCTCCCAGAAAAGGTGCTGGGAGTGACCGAAATCCGATCGAAAAAGGGTTTGGGGTCAATGCAAGGGTGCTGGAGTGACCGAAATCCGATCGAAAAAGGGTTTTGGGTCAATGCAGGGGTCCTGGAGTGACCGAACCTGATTATCCAAGCATTTGGGTAACTATAGAGGATTCCAATAATCATACCAAAAGAGCTGGCTCACTCGCCAGCTCTTTTAGTGTCCAGCTCCAGCGCCCTAGCGGCTAGTGTCCTTCGGTCTCCGCCCTACGATGAGTCAACATCGAATCGCCTCCGGCTCTTCGTGTTTCCTTTATCTCAGTTGGAGCCCTCCAGGCCATACGCCGCTGAGCAGGGCGCTTCCGCTTTTCTTCATTGGTGCATTTTATCTGATACAGTTTGATTTGCTCGATACCAGAGCCATAAATCGTTAATAATCGAAGCCAGTTCAGCTATTTCACTGTTTAATTCACATGAGGTTTTAAAGTTACTCTCTTCAGATAATTGTGCCTGCTTTTGATTGATCATTTTTTCAAGGTCAGCAATTCTATCTGGAATGCTGCCTCTGATTTTTTCCCAATGAAACAGGATAGCATGCTGGGTTTCATCACTTAATTGTGCCCATTCCATTGTTAAGTTAGGAATAGGAATACCAAGACGTTGATCAAAGGAAAAATGTTCTTTCAATGTGATAGCCTCCAAGACGGTTATTACCTTATTCTACAACACATCAAGAAAGCATTCACGAATTAATTAGAGCTTTTCTTAAAACTAGTTAAAGGCTGGAGCTTTTTTGTGAACGGACTACGAGGACATCACATGGGGCATAACGAGTTATGTGTTCAGAAACACTGCCAATTAAGAATCTTTCAACGGCATTCATTCCAGTCGCACCGCAAATAATTAGATCTATAGGGTGCATTTTAGCCATTTCCTTAGGTATTTTCACTTTAGGTGAGCCATACTCAATTTCATACTGAACGTGGACCACACCAGCAGCTAATGCTTGTTCTTGATATTTTTCAAGCATATCGATCGCAAGTTTGTTTGCTCTGTCAGCAATATCTGGGTCATAAGAATCAATTACTAGAAAGGACCTTGTGTCGATCACATGTGCCAGTAACAATTTAGCATTGTTTTTTTTCGCGATTTCAATCGATTTTTCTAATGCCCACTCCGATTCTTTTGAACCATCAATCGCAACTAAAATATGGTCATAATGAACGCCCATTGTAATCCCTCCTCATTTAAATTATACAATATTTTCTAGGAGTAAGATGTTTCAATTTTTCGAAAAATAAAAGGGTATTAATTCATTGAAGGGAGATCGAAAATATGTTTAAACAGGAGCCTAGTAAAACTTTTGAATTTAATGAACATGGAGCTAATGAGGTAAGTGAACAAATCATGGATTCCTATAATAGTGGATTCATCGGTCAGGATTTTGGAGTAACAAACGAGGATAAAGCACAGTACACAGCTGAATAGGTATTTACAGGCTCGCCAATCGGCGAGTTTTCCTATGTATATGTCTATTAAATTTCTTGCAGCGGGACATTTACCCAAGAATCTCTTTTTAAGTCTGCATATTCTTTTAATGTGTTAGTAATAAAAATGAGGAGGAATATAAAATGCAAGAAATTGCTAATTATATGGAGTCAATTGATCAAAACGACCAAAGGTTTGGTCACCATGGATTTGGTGGGTTTGGTCACGGGTTTGGAGGGTTTGGTCATGGGTTTGGATTTGGAAGACCAGGGTTTGGATTTGGAAGACCGGGGTTTGGATTTGGAAGACCAGGATTTGGATTTGGCAGACCATTTGGATTCGGCTTTGGCAGACCATTTGGATTCGGCTTTGGTAGACCATTTGGATTCGGCTTTGGTAGACCATTTGGATTTGGATTTGGATTACCATTCTTAGGGGGATTAGCACTGGGGGCAGCATTATCCCCATGGTACGGATATGGATATGGATATGGGTACCCATATTACGGATACCCATATTATGGATATCCATACTATCCTTATTTTTAATATTAGTAAAAATTATCGGCTCCATAACTTATTGCTTGGAGCCTTTTCTATTATATTATGATAAAATGAAAGTGTTTTCAAAGTTTATATTAGGAGGTTTGTATATGCGGATCGGCGTTCCTAAAGAGATAAAAAATAATGAAAACCGTGTTGCAATGACACCGGCTGGGGTTTTCAATATATTGAAATTCGGACATGAGGTTTATATTGAAAAAGGAGCAGGCCTAGGTTCTGGATTCACAGATGAAGACTATGCGTCAGCGGGTGCAAAAATAGTAGAAACGGCATCGGAAGCCTGGTCAATGGAAATGGTGATGAAGGTTAAAGAACCCCTCTCAAGTGAATACCCATATTTCCGTGAAGGTTTAATTCTATTTACATACTTACATTTAGCTCCTGAGCCTGAACTAACGAAAGCCTTAATCGATAAAAAAGTAGTAGGTATTGCATATGAAACGGTACAACTTCCAAATAAATCATTACCATTATTAACACCAATGAGTGAGGTAGCCGGAAGAATGGCGGCACAAATTGGCGCCCAATTCCTTGAAAAGGTTCATGGAGGGAAAGGTATTCTGTTATCAGGAGTCCCAGGTGTACAAAGAGGAACCGTTACCATCATCGGCGGCGGCGTGGCAGGTACAAATGCAGCGAAAATGGCAATTGGGCTAGGAGCAAAAGTTACCATTATCGACCTGAATCCAGACCGTCTTCGTCAATTGGATGATATTTTTGGATCAGAAGTGACAACCCTTATTTCTAATCCATATAACATTGCAGAAGCAGTAAAAGAATCAGATGTAGTAATAGGAGCCGTACTTATACCTGGAGCAAAAGCACCTAGGCTGGTAACGGAAGAAATGATTAAATCTATGAATCCAGGAAGTGTGGTTGTGGACATTGCCATTGACCAAGGCGGTATTTTCGAAACAACTGATCGAATTACCACACATGATAACCCAACATATCTTAAGCATGGGGTTGTTCATTATTCTGTTGCAAATATGCCTGGAGCGGTACCAAGAACTTCAACTATGGCCTTAACAAACGTAACTGTTCCCTATGCAATCCAAATTGCAAATAAGGGATATAGGCAGGCATGCCTCGAAAATGAAGCGTTATTAAAAGGGATTAATACACTAGGCGGCTTTGTAACCTATGAAGCAGTGGCAGAAGCACATGGTCTCCATTATTCAGATACAAAAACATTACTTGGACAAATATAAAACAAATTAAGGCTCTTTTCTTAAACCGTATTGCTTTATGGAACTAAATTTAATGATTTTGCTAAGTTTCCGCAGAAAATAGAATAATTCCAATAAGAGAAGAGCCTGCAAACAAAATTCTAAAGCCCAAAATTACTATTTTCACGTTAAAATCGGCTTTAAGATTTTAACAACAATCTATACGAAAACAGCTTAAATAAAAAAGCCAGCTTCATTACGAAGCTGGCCTTAGAAATATTAGTGATAGAGCCGCATTTGCCGTACCTCATATAAGAAAGTTTTAAACCACCACTCCTCAAAGTGGGTGTTCGCAAAAGCCCTTCTGCATGTCCTCCATGTCGTATAGACAGAGGCTTGTCATTACAGCTTCGATAATAAAACTCCCTTTTACAGCTTAAAGGTTAAAACTTTATTATCACTACGAGCAACGCAGCTTGTATAAGTATCTTACTGCAATTCCTGTAAAAGTTCAATGGTAAAAAAATCAAATACCTACTAAATAATTTGTAATTCTTTAGGGAATTTGGTTAAGACTTTTACTCCATCAGCCGTAATATACACATCATCCTCGATACGGACCCCTGCTACTTCTGGTACGTAAATCCCTGGCTCAATCGTATAAACCATTCCTTCTTCAATTACCAATTGGTTTGTTTCTGTCATTGAAGGATATTCATGGACACTAATCCCAAGTCCATGTCCAAGTCGGTGCGGGAAATATTCTCCATAGCCAGCATCTGAAATGATTCTTCTTGCTGTTAAGTCAACCTCAGCAGCCGTAACACCAGGTTTACTAGCCTCAATCGCTGCTAATTGAGCCTTTAGAACGGTGTCATAGATTTCCTTTTGTTTTTCATTTATATCGCCGTAGGCAACCGTTCTTGTAATATCTGAGCAGTAGCGGTCTACAACAACGCCTAAATCAAATAAGACCAAATCACCTTTTTGGATTTTTGCAGCTCCTGGATTGCCATGTGGTGAAGCAGCATTTGCACCGGTAAGCACCATTGTCGAGAATGACATTTCGGTAACCCCTTTTTTCTTAAGGGCATACTCAACGGCATTGAGGACGTCTAATTCTGTTTTTCCTTCTTCAATTTCACTGCACCCGACTTCAATGGCATAATCAGCCAAAGCACATGCTTCTTCAATTATTTTTAGTTCCTTGGAATCTTTAATCATTCGCAGTTGTCTTAACTTTTCTTCTGCTGAAACAAAAGCAGCATTCGGAAATAGAGCGGTTAAGTATTCAAACCGTTCAACATTCATATGTTCTTTTTCAATGGCAACTTTACGAACGTTATGAATTCTTTTATTGATCGACTTATGTACTAATTCCCATGGATTTTGGATATCGCTATAGCCGATGATTTCATGATTCCAACCAGAAGCTTTTACATCATGCACTTCCATTCCTGGACATACAAGGAATGGTCCTTCTTCTTGGAATACAGCTAACCCTAATAAACGCTCGTGAGGATTTGAGAAAAATCCGCTTAAATAAAAGACATTCTCAGTTGAACTGACGAAGCTAACATCAACTCCATTTTCCTTCATCCATGCTTGAAGTTTTGTTACGCGATGATTCATATTATGACCTCCTAAATAAAAACTCCTACATGAGCGTATCAATTTTAAATCCATGTGTAAATATAGCATGTACTAAAACAACTATTTTAAGGATATAAATGATGAAGGAATTTAGAACTTTGTATGGAAGTAATTAATGATGAAACTTTGGAGGAGATGAGCAGATGAAAGTATCTTATCATGGACATTCGGTAGTTCAAATTGATTCAAACGGAAAAAAGATCATTATTGATCCTTTTATCAGGGGTAACCAATCAACTGATTTAAAAGTAGAAGATGTGAACCCAGATGTGATTCTCGTAACGCATGGTCACAATGATCACGTCGGCGATACCGTAAAGATTGCCAAACGAAATAATTCACTTGTTATTGCCAATCATGAGATTGCTACCTTCCTAGGATGGCAAGGAGTAAAAACACATGGTATGCATATCGGCGGTTCACGTCAATTCGATTTTGGAAAAGTTAAATTAACACAAGCTTTTCATGGTTCCAGCTATGAAACGGAAAATAATGAACTGATATATTGCGGTATGCCAGCAGGAATTCTTTTTATGGCAGAAGGAAAAACGATTTATCATGCAGGTGATACCGGGTTATTTTCAGATATGAAACTTATTGGTGAAAGACATCCGATAGATGTAGCTTTCTTGCCAATCGGAGATAATTTTACAATGGGGCCAGAAGACGCGGCATACGCAGCAAAATTACTAGGGGCAAAAATGGTTGTTCCCATCCATTACAACACATTTCCGCCAATTAAGCAGGATCCTTTCCAATTTGTTGAAATGCTTGAAAATAAAAATGGAAAAGTACTCGAACCAGGAGAATTTATTGAGTTATAAGACTTTTTTCTCCCTTTCATGCATAAATTGAAACAAGCAGTAGTTGGAAGGGAGAGTAAAAATTGAAAAAAAACAGATATATACTATGCTTGTTGCTCTGTGGTCTAATGATTTATTTTGCTGTTCCAAGATTATCAGTTGGTGCAGAAGGCCTAGGAGGGATCTTTGCTCTAGCCTGGCTTGCATTTGCATTAATCGTAATGGCGGGAAATCTTACCGCACTGTTGTATAGTCCAAAAACTGCGGTAAGAAGCCGGAAGCAGCACAGTATAAACAAAAAATCACGTTCTTATTAAAAGTGATTTACTATGCAGAGGGAGCCTTGGATTTAGGCTCCCTTTGAATTTTTATAAAAGAATTTATGAAATTAATTAAAATAATGGTAAAATTGTATAATGATTATAAAGGGTAATAGAAATGGGTGAAGGACTTGGCTACAAAGCATGAACAGATTCTACAGTATATTGATGAGCTGCCTGTTGGGGAAAAAATATCTGTACGTCAAATCGCCAAGGCGATGAATGTAAGTGAAGGGACAGCTTATAGAGCAATCAAGGAAGCTGAAAATAAAGGGTATGTCAGTACGATTGAGCGTGTTGGTACCATCCGGATTGAACGGAAGAAAAAAGAAAATATTGAAAAGCTCACCTTTGCTGAGGTCGTGAACATTGTAGAGGGTCAGGTTTTAGGCGGAAGAACTGGTTTGCATAAGACGCTTAATAAGTTTGTTATCGGTGCCATGAAACTTGAAGCGATGATGCGCTATACCGGTCCAGATAACTTGTTAATTGTCGGGAACCGCTCGCAGGCACAGGAGCTTGCTTTGAAAGCAGGTGCTGCTGTTTTAATTACTGGTGGATTTGATACAGAAGACGATATCAAAAAATTAGCAGACAGTCTTGAAATGCCGATTATCTCGACTAGTTATGATACCTTTACCGTGGCAACGATGATAAACCGTGCCATCTATGACCAGTTAATTAAAAAAGAAATTATTCTAGTTGAAGATATCCTAACCCCGCTTACTGAAACATATTATTTGAAGACCTCAGATAAGGTTTCTAAGTGGCATGATTTTAATCAAGAAACCACTCATAGCCGTTACCCTGTAGTTGACCAGAACATGAAGGTACAAGGAATGGTAACAGCTAAGGATATTATGGGACAGGATGCAGAGACGATTATCGATCGGATTATGACAAAACAGCCAATGACGGTCTCGGGGAAGACGAGTGTTGCTTCTACAGCACATATGATGGTATGGGAAGGAATTGAAGTCCTTCCAGTTGTGGATGATTCTAACCGTCTTGAAGGGATTATAAGCAGGCAGGACGTATTAAAAGCACTGCAAATGAACCAGCGTCAGCCGCAGGTAGGGGAAACACTTGATGATATTGTTACAAATCAAATGGTATTAATGCGCGGAAGAGCAAAAGGCGAGGAAGTCTATACCTGTGAAGTAACACCGCAAATGACCAATCATTTAGGGACAATATCCTATGGAGTGTTTACCACCATTGTTTCAGATGCAGCGAACAGGGTATTACGTAGTTATAAAAAAGGAGACTTGGTCGTTGAGAACATGACCATTTATTTTTTAAAGCCAGTACAGATGGAAAGTGTTTTAGAAATTTATCCAAAAGTGCTTGATGTAGGCCGTAAGTTCGGAAAGGTTGACGTCGAAGTATTTAACGAAGGCATATTAGTCGGTAAAGCAATGATGATGTGTCAGCTGCTTGATCGGAATTAAGAAAAGCGCAAGCGCCCTCGGACCAAGCCAAAGTGCAGCTTGGTCCTACGATGATTATTCGAAGCAGCTTTTCTTAGTGGTCAGCGGTGTATGGCCTCCTCGTAAAAGCTAACGCTTTAGAGCCGGAGGCGCATTCGTGCTTGACTTATCGTAGGTAGGTAAAAATCCTGAAGGGATTTTTACTCGCGGAGAGCGAAGGACACTAGTCGTTAGGGCGCAGGAGCTGGACAGTAAAATAAAAAGCCGCTTTAACTAAGCGGCTCTCCTTACGATTTTGCATCAAGACCCTGAGCTTCCTCAATGGCAAATGGCAGGTAGTGTTTATACTTTTTAAAACCAACCCATGAAAACACACCGCCATACAAGACGAAAATGACAGATACGATAAAGGTAACAGTTGTTTCTGATATAAAGAATAAATGATTAATACCAAATAAGCAGACAAATAAACCAAGCGCAATATTGGATTTGGCTCCAAGCCATTTCTTTTCAACTGGACGGCTGCTTCTAAAGTACTTCGTTTTATAGAATAAGTAAAAAGCAAATAGAATCACAATAAAAAACACTAGAATAGTCATTAGATTTCCTCCAAGCCTAAAATTCTCTTGTTTATTGTACATATTATTTTACCAAAATACTAGACATGCTTCAAAAACTATAGAGGTGATACCATGAATGAAAAAATTCTAGAAATGATTGAACAATATGAAACCATTATTGTTCACCGTCATGTCCGCCCGGACCCCGATGCATATGGGTCCCAATGTGGATTAGTAGAAATATTAAAAGTATCTTATCCGAATAAAAAGGTATTTGCTGTTGGGAAGGAAGAAAAGTCGCTCCATTTCATGCGCCGTCTAGACTCTATTCCAGATGAGCTTTATAAAGGGGCATTAGTCATTGTTTGTGACACTGCAAATGAGGAAAGAATTTGTGACAAACGCTATTCATTAGGTGATAAACTAATAAAAATTGACCATCACCCTAACGAGGATCCTTACGGTGATTTACTATGGGTTGATACAACGGCAAGTTCATGCAGTGAGATGATTTATGAATTTTATTTATTTGGTAAGGACCGCGGTTTAAAATTAAATGACGAAGCTGCCAGACTTTTATTTGGCGGTATAGTGGGGGATACAGGAAGATTCCTGTTTCCAAGTACAACGGACAAAACCTTTGCCTACGCCGGGGAACTTATTCATTATAATTTTTCCCGTACTGAACTTTTTGATAAAATGTATGAACTCGACGACAATATTATTAAATTAAACGGTTATGTGTTACAAAACTTTGAAATGCAGAGTAACGGTGTGGCTTCTGTCCTTCTAACCAAGAAGCTATTGGAAGAATACAATGCTGAGCCGCCAGAGGCCTCCTTACTTGTTGGAACATTAGGGAATGTTAAAGGAATTAAAGCATGGGTGTTCTTCATTGAAGAGGAAGACCAAATCCGGGTTCGTCTCCGCTCAAAGGGTCCAGTCATAAATGGAGTTGCCAGGAAGTTTAAAGGCGGCGGGCACCCGCTTGCTTCAGGTGCATCCATTCATTCCTGGGATGAAGTGGATCTAGTATTAAAAGAGCTAAGTCAAGTGTGTGAAAACTTTTCTTCATAAAGTCTGTTTTCGTATTGATTGTTGTTAAAATCTTAAAGCCGATTTTAACGTGGAAATAGTCATTTTGCTCTTTAGAATTTAGTTTGTAGGCTCTTTTCTTATTGAAATTACTCTATTTTCAGCGGAAACTTTAGCATAATCATTATATAGTTCCATAAAGCAACAAAGGTTTAGAAAAGAGGCTCTATAAAAAAGAATCGACCCAAAATTGCGGGTCGATTCTTTTACTCTTCAAATTCGATTTCAAGCTGAATAGATAACGTGGTGAAGATTACCATTTCCTTAATTTTTAGTTTATATCTTTTATCCTGTATTTTAACGGTTTTAATATGAATGATTTTTTTTATTAATTCTCTGCTTTTATAAACGGTATCCATATCCTTTGCAATCATCATACTAATGTCATCTCTTACTGAGTCTTCTATTTCTGAAACACTTAGTGAGTCTAGCTTGTATTTTTCCGAATTTGTTATTTTTATATTGATTTTTTGAATCGTTAGCTGTTCAATTGTCCGTTTATTTATCTCTTTATATTCTTCCTGCCATATCTTCTTTTCGTTCTCCAGGTCAACAATCTTTTCGCTTTGTTTTTCAATGAGTGCGGTGTGTTCCTCCTGCCATACACCAAAAATATAAATGAAAATACACCAGCTGATCGCACCGCCGATCGCCATCCCGGCAAAAAGGCGCTGCCAAGCAGGTCTTCGATAAAATGGTGGGATTCTCACGATATATACTCCTGCGTTAACCAATTAATAATGAGTGCTCCTGTTTGGGCACCGCCTAATGCAGAAAGAATAATGAGAAGCTGCTTAAAAATATCTCTCGTTTCTGCGTTGAATAAGCCTCTCTCAAAGGTGTAGACGGCATCAAATGTCCCGCCAATCGCAGCGACAATTGCCCATATCCGTAAGTCTGTAGACAGTCGATATACAGCCGTCAGTGGTGGTTGTCCAGTTAGAAAGGCAGCGATTCCCCCTATTAAGGCACCGCCTAAAATAACTCCTAATGCAATAAAATAGCTCTCAATAAAAGTGGGAAAAAAACCAATCTCTTTCATCGCTTTAACCGCCCTTACTCCAATATCCTATGCATCATGTATATGGACAAACATCTCCGATTATGAATTATAAAAATAGGCGGCGTATGTAAGCTGTAAATAAGAACATATTTTCCTTTTTTCAGGTTTGGCTCTATAATAAGGATAAGAGATTTACTAGGAAGGGTTGACAAAAATGTCTTTTATTCACCTTCACGTATATAGTGCATATAGCCTGTTGTCGAGCACAGCTTCCGTTCCTGAATTGGTACATCAGGCAAAGAATAAAGGTTTCAAAGCTGTAGCGTTAACGGACAGAAATGTCATGTACGGAACGATTGAATTTTATAAGTTATGTTTAAAAAATAATATCCAACCCATCATTGGGTTAACAGTAGATGTTGAAAGTGAAATTGAAAAAGAAAATTCATACCCCTTAGTCTTACTTGCTGAAAATGAAATAGGATTTAAAAACCTTTTGAAAATATCAAGTGCTGTTCAAACAAAAGCAGAAAATGGTATTCCTTTTAAATGGTTAAAACATTATGCTGAAGGTCTTATTGCCATTTCTCCTGGTATAGAAGGGGAAATTGAACAAAATTTACTGAGTGATCACCGAGAACAAGCAATTGAAATCATAAAAAACCTTGAGTCTATCTTTGGCAAAGGTTCTTTTTTTCTAGCACTCCAAAATCATCAACTAGAGGAGGAAGCTACCTTAACAGATAGAATTCAAACGATAGCGAAAGAACTGAATACTCCGTTGGCAGCAACAAATCGAGTACATTACATAGAGCAAGACGATATGTTTGCTCATGAGTGTTTACTAGCAATAAAGAATGGGGACAAACTTCAGGATGACCACCGTGAGAAATTGGGCAGTGACCAATTTTACTTGAAAACTGCAAAGGAAATGATCGAAGGATTTTCTGATATACCAGAAGCATTAGAGAATACGATTACTATCGCTAGAAGATGCATGGTAAATATTGAATTGAACAAAACTTATTTACCTGAATTCCCAACTGAAAATGGCCAGCCAGCCGAGAAATACTTAGAAAAACTCTGTAAACAAGGATTACGGGAGCGCTTTGATTCTCCAACCGAAGAACACTTGGAGCGCTTGGCATATGAATTATCGGTTATTAACTCAATGAAATTCAGTAATTACTTTTTAATTGTTTGGGATTTTATGAGATATGCTCGTGAGAATGGTATTTTGACGGGTCCAGGAAGGGGCTCAGCTGCTGGATCACTTGTAGCCTATGTCTTGTATATTACCGATGTTGATCCCTTAGCCCATAATTTACTATTTGAGCGCTTTTTAAATCCTGAGCGGATATCAATGCCAGATATTGATATTGATTTTCCGGATCACCGACGGGATGAAGTGATAGAATATGTCGCAAAGAAATATGGTGAATTACATGTTGCACAAATCGTAACGTTCGGAACACTGGCCGCAAAAGCAGCGATTAGGGATGTCGGCAGGGCCTTTGGACTAAATACGAAGGA
The DNA here is from genome assembly GCF_057221695.1 of Neobacillus sp. plas4. Classification (NCBI taxonomy): domain Bacteria; kingdom Bacillati; phylum Bacillota; class Bacilli; order Caryophanales; family Bacillaceae; genus Neobacillus; species Neobacillus sp. plas4. The sequence goes on along the minus strand of NZ_CM170152.1, from coordinate 4,698,531 downwards.
ACTGGAGCAATTATCAAGAAGAATCCCAGCGCGCTTAGGAATAAATCTGGAAGACGCATACAAAGAATCGCAGCCTTTAAGAGCTTTTATTAATGAAAGCCCGATAAATCGCAAGCTTTATGAAACAGCATTGAAGCTAGAGGGGCTGCCTCGTCACACGTCTACACATGCTGCAGGCGTAGTGATTAGTGAGAAGCAGCTGATTGAATTAGTGCCTATTCAAAAGGGACATAATCATGTTTATTTAACCCAGTATTCGATGGAGTATCTTGAAGAAATCGGGTTACTAAAAATGGATTTCTTAGGTTTAAGAAATCTTACGCTGATTGAATCAATCGTATCCACGATTCAGAAGAAAACAGGGAGAAAGATCGATATAAAATCCGTACCATTACAGGATGAAAAAACGTTCGAACTTTTAGCAAGAGGAGAGACAACTGGTATATTTCAGCTGGAATCTGAGGGAATGCGAAAGGTTTTGACTCGTCTGAAACCCTCCCGTTTTGAGGATATTGTCGCAGTTAATGCGTTATATCGGCCAGGTCCAATGGAAAATATCCCTTTGTTTATTGATAGAAAACATGGAAAACAAGCTGTGGAATATCCCCATAAGGATTTGGAACCCATTCTGGAAAATACCTATGGAGTCATTGTATACCAGGAACAAATAATGCAAATTGCCTCCAAAATGGCTGGTTTTTCTCTCGGGGAAGCTGACCTGCTGCGGAGGGCGGTAGGTAAAAAGCAAAAGGATGTATTGGACAGGGAGCGGGATCATTTTGTCAAAGGTGCTTTAAAGAAAGGGTATGAAGTTTCACTTGCAAATGATCTTTATGATTTAATTGTACGATTTGCAAATTATGGCTTTAATCGAAGCCATGCTGTTGCCTACAGTATGATTGCTTATCAGCTTGCCTATCTAAAAGCAAACTATCCTCTCTATTTTATGGCTGGCTTGCTCACTTCAGCAATCGGGAATGAGACAAAAATAGCTCAGTATATCTTGGAAACAAAACAAAAGGATATAGATATCCTGCCTCCTTCGATCAATTACAGCGGGTATTCCTTCCAGGTAGAAAAGGCAGGTATTCGATATAGCCTCGCTGCCATTAAAAGTGTCGGCGCGCAAGCCTTAAGAGAAATCTTCCGAGAACGAAGAAATAAAAAGTTTGAGGATTTATTCGACTTTTGCACAAGAGTTTCATCCAAAGCAATCAATCGTAAAACCCTTGAGGCTCTAGTCCACTCTGGAAGCTTTGATGAATTTAACGAAGACCGGGCTGTCTTACTTGCAAGTTTGGATGTCGCCCTTGAACACGCCCAATTGTTTAAGGTAGACGAGTCAAGCCAAGTGGAATTATTTCCTGATGAATTTCAACTTAAGCCCAAGTATGTTCAGGTTGACCCTATTAGACTGGAAGATAAGCTGCTTTTTGAAAAAGAGGCTCTTGGATTCTACCTCTCAGACCACCCGGTATCGATCTTTGAAAAAGGGCTTAAACAAGCTGGTGCTTGTGTATTGTTTGAGTTATCAGCGGACCATAAACGAGCAGCTGCTGGAGTTTATGTTACAGCCTCACGGAAAATCCGTACAAAAAAAGGGGATTCGATGGCATTTTTAAATGTAAGTGATTCTAGCGGTGAAATGGAAGCTGTTGCATTTCCGATTGTATACAAGAAATATTCTCACCTTTTAGACCATGGAAAGTTTGCTGTGATAGAGGGGAAAGTAGAAGAACGAGATGGGAAGCTTCAGTTTATTATTCAGCAAGTAACTGAAATGGAAACATGGTTACGTACAAAAACGAAGAAGGAATCCATTTTATATCTAAAAATCGTTAAAGCAAAAGAAGATGAACAATCGTTAACCCATTTAAAGCAATTGTTTAAGGATAATCCTGGGGAAACGAATGTGGTTTTGCATTACGAGACTAGTAAAAAAACGATCAGGCTGGGGAGCGAATTTATGATTAAACCCAGCAATCATCTATTGGAAACATTGTGTGAATTTTTAGGAAATAAAAATGTTGTTTTGAAAGAATAATTCTTTACAACGCTTTCAAATGTGATATAGTTTAAATGATATGGGTGTGGTCTGACCACTAAAAAAACAACTTAGAATTACTAGTATTTAATGATAACTTTTTTGTACTAATTTAAGGGGTGACATATCTTGACGTTACGGGAAGAAGCACTACACATGCATCGAATTAACAAAGGAAAGCTTGAGTCTAAATCAAAAGTACCTGTAAGAAATGCCAAGGATCTGAGTTTAGCGTATTCACCAGGTGTGGCCGAACCGTGCAAGGATATTTATGAAAAGCCAGAAACGGTTTACGAATACACGATGAAGGGTAATATGGTTGCTGTAGTTACTGATGGTACAGCGGTTCTTGGTCTTGGAAATATCGGACCGGAAGCTGCACTTCCAGTTATGGAGGGTAAAGCAGTATTATTTAAGAGCTTTGCTGGCGTCGATGCCTTCCCAATTTGTTTAAACACTACCGATGTTGAGAAAATTATTGAAACCGTTAAGTTACTTGAGCCAACATTTGGCGGAGTAAATCTTGAAGATATCGCAGCGCCAAATTGCTTTGTGATAGAAGAAAGATTGAAAAAAGAAACCAATATTCCTATTTTTCATGATGATCAACATGGTACTGCCATTGTTACTGTAGCTGGTCTTGTTAATGCTCTGAAGCTGATTGGGAAAAAAATAACCGAAATCAAGGTTGTTGCCAATGGTGCGGGTGCTGCTGGAATTGCCATTATAAAGTTATTACACAGCTATGGTGTAAGAGATATCATCATGTGTGATACAAAAGGTGCAATTTATGAAGGCCGCCCTCAAGGTATGAATGATGTGAAGGCAGAAGTAGCAAAATTTACAAATCGAGATAATCTTACTGGAAGCCTCGAAGAGGTTATAAAGGGTGCGGATGTTTTTATTGGTGTTTCTGTTGCAGGAGCACTTACAAAAGAAATGGTTGCTTCCATGAATAAAGATTCAATTATTTTTGCAATGGCGAACCCTACTCCAGAAGTCATGCCGGATGAGGCAAAAGAAGCAGGAGCTAGAGTGGTAGGTACAGGAAGATCAGACTTTCCAAACCAAGTAAATAATGTACTGGCTTTCCCTGGAATTTTCCGTGGTGCCCTAGACGTTCGCGCGACACACATAAATGAAGAAATGAAGGTAGCGGCTGTTGAGGCCATTGCTGGTTTGATAACGGACGCAGAGCTAAACGAGGATTATGTGATCCCAGCACCTTTTGATCCAAGAGTGGCTCCAGCTGTTGCTTCGGCAGTTGCAAAAGCGGCTATGGATACCGGAGTGGCTCGTATTAAGGTTGACCCTGAAGATATAAAAGAAAAAACAAAAAGGCTCGCTATTATTGGTAAAAGTGAGTGATTAGCTAGTGGCAAATACAAAGGTATACCTAGAGATAGTTAAGCAACTAAGAGAGATGATATCTGCAGATAAGTTAAAATCTGGAGATAAAATCCCATCTGAACGGGAATTGTCAGAGCGCCTGAATGTCGGGCGCTCTTCTGTTCGAGAGGCCTTAAGAGCTTTGGAATTACTTGGTTTAATTGAAACAAGACGTGGTGAAGGTACGTTCATCAGGGATTTTCAGGGAAACCAGCTTGTGCAGCTGCTTGGCACCTTTATTCTTCAAGATGAAAAAGCAAAGCACGATGTAATTGAAACAAAGAACCTAATGGAAATGGATTTACTTCGATTAGTTCTAAAGAGAGCAGACAAAAAGGAATTATTACAGATAAGAAATTTGGTTGAAAATGAACAATTAAACGACGATCAATTCTTTTATCAACTAATTAAAATTGCGGATAATTATTTGTTTTCAAGAATTTGGTTAGTATTAAAGGATTATTACAATTCTGTTCATTTAGAAAAAGTAGTGTATAATAGGAACATCTTATTTCTGTTAATAGATGCATTGATTGAAAAAGATGAGGAAAAGACTTTATCCTTGTATCGGCAATTAAGAAATTTGTCTATTATTACCGACAAATACTAACAGATTTTGAAGGATTTTTCCTTTATAGTGATAGACAAGCAAACAAGCCCTTCTCAATGGGCATTTTTCATTTTAAGGTGGTCTGACCAGTTTTTAACGCTTAGGTTTGAAATATCATTGTTTAAGGAAAGACTTCAATATAAGATCATAAAAACTTGCCGTTTGGCTTGATTTTTTTCCAACGAGGGAGGTTTGGGCAAATTGCTTAAAGAACTTTTTACAAAAAATACACCTAAAAAGAAAAAATACGCAACGATTCCTACCGAGGCTGCAAAAAGTGATGTACCGGAAGGGATTATGACAAAGTGTCCATCATGTAAAACCATTATGTATACAAAAGAATTAACGAAAAATATGAAGGTTTGCTTGCAGTGTGGATATCACTTTGCTATGAACGCAAAAGAGCGGATAGCCAGCTTTTTAGATGAGGACAGCTTTGTAGAAATCAATGATAACATGGTATCTGAAAATCCCTTAAACTTCCCGGATTATCTTGAAAAAGTAGAAAAAGACCGTCAAAAAACAAAAATGAATGAAGCAGTAGTAACGGGCTGTGGAAGTGTAAACGGAAATAAGCTTGTTTTAGCTGTAATGGATTCTACATTTAGGATGGGAAGCATGGGGTCCGTTGTAGGTGAGAAGATCACTCGTGCAATTGAGAAGGCTGATGAACTGTCCGTACCATTTATTATTTTTACTGCATCGGGCGGTGCCAGAATGCAAGAAGGTGTTTTAAGTTTAATGCAAATGGCAAAAACGAGCGTTGCATTAAAACGATTTAGTGAAAATGGGGGACTTATTATCTCAATGATGACCCACCCAACAACGGGCGGTGTTTCAGCGAGCTTTGCGTCACTGGGTGACTACAACTTTGCAGAACCAGGTGCACTAATTGGTTTTGCTGGCCGCCGGGTGATTGAACAATCGATTCGTGAGGAACTCCCTGAAGATTTTCAAACAGCTGAATTCTTATTAAAGCATGGTCAGCTTGATGCGATCATTTCTCGTCCTGAATTAATCGACAAAATCACAAACTTACTTGAAATTCATCAACCAGGAGGTGAGCTCGGATGGTAGGAGAATTAGAATTTGAACGTCCAATCGTACAACTGCGGGACAAAATCGCCGAACTAAAAGAGTTTACAAAAACCGCAGATGTTGATTTATCTTCAGAAATTGAAAAATTAGAATCAAGGCTTGAAAAACTTGAAAAAGATATCTATAACAACATTAAACCATGGGACCGTGTGCAGATTGCGCGTCATCCAAATCGACCGACCACATTGGATTATGTTGATAACCTGTTTGAAGGATTTTTTGAATGCCATGGAGATAGAGCTTTTGGAGATGATGAAGCAATTGTCGGTGGTGTTGCCAAATTTCGAGGTCTGCCGGTTACGGTGATAGGACATCAAAGAGGAAAAGATACCAAAGAAAATATTCGCAGAAATTTTGGAATGCCTCATCCTGAAGGCTACAGAAAAGCTTTGCGGTTAATGAAGCAAGCCGATAAGTTTAAGCGTCCAATCATTTGTTTTATTGATACAAAAGGTGCCTACCCAGGAAAAGCTGCCGAAGAGCGAGGTCAAAGTGAAGCTATAGCACGTAACCTTTTTGAAATGGCCGGGCTAAAAGTTCCAGTCATTTGCATCGTTATTGGTGAAGGCGGAAGTGGTGGTGCGTTAGCTTTAGGAGTAGGTAACCGCATGTATATGCTTGAAAACTCAACTTACTCTGTTATCTCACCAGAAGGTGCTGCTGCTATTCTTTGGAAAGACTCTTCACTTGCAAAAAAGGCTGCTGAGTCTATGAAGATAACGGCACCTGATTTGAAGGAGCTTGGCATCGTTGATGATATTATCCCAGAAATTAAAGGTGGGGCACATAAAGACGTAAAAGGTCAAGCGGAGGCGATTGACAACTTCCTGAAGAAATCCTTAAAGGAACTTTTAGAATTATCAGAAGAGGAATTAATCGTAGATCGCTATAATAAATTTAGAACAATTGGAGAATATTCCTTTTTAAAAGATTATATAAGTATCTAAAAACGTGCTTACAGAGCGCGTTTTTATTATTTTGGAGATTTCACACATTTGTCAATAAATTACCATTATCTGTTAATGTTGGCGTTACCATTTTTCTATTAAGCGTTTCCAGTTTACCGACAATTCCGTCTATTAATTTTACTAATGTGATTAAGTTGTTATAGGTAACTCTTCATGGTATTTTATAAATATTCCCGGCTTTTATGTGAATAATAGATAAAGTACCGTTGGACCTATTTCATATACTTGAAAAAAGAATTCTATCATGGCTATACATACAATTTTAATAAATAAGCATGAGGTGGTATAAATGAAAAAAATTGGTGTTTTGACTAGCGGCGGTGACTCACCTGGAATGAACCCGGCTATTCGGGCGGTTGTCCGAAAGGCAATCTATCATAACGTTGAGGTTTATGGGATTTATGGTGGATACACTGGACTCATTTCTGGAAAAATAAAAAAACTTGAACTTGGCTCTGTAGGTGATATTATTCATCGCGGAGGAACAGTGCTGCAAACAGCACGCTGTCCAGAATTTAAAACACCAGAGGGACAGCAAAAGGGAATTGAACAGTTAAAAGCACATGGTATTGAAGGAATCGTTGTTATAGGCGGCGATGGTTCTTATCAAGGTGCCAGAGCATTGACACAACAAGGCTTTCCATGCGTGGGTGTGCCTGGAACGATTGATAACGATATTCCTGGTACTGAAGCTACCATTGGTTTTGATACAGCCTTAAACACCGTTATTAATGCATTAGATAAAATCCGTGACACTGCAACATCTCATGAAAGAACCTTTGTCATTGAGGTAATGGGAAGGGACGCAGGGGACCTAGCATTGTATGCTGGATTAGCCGGTGGTGCAGAAACCATACTAATCCCTGAAGAAGTCTATGATTTGGATGAGATCGTAGACAGACTTCGCAAGGGACAGGAACGCGGGAAAAAGCATAGTATCATTATTGTGGCTGAAGGAGTTTGCAACGGCAATGATATTGCCAAACAGCTTAAAGAAGCAACTAACTTTGATGTTAGATTATCTGTACTTGGGCATATACAACGCGGTGGTTCACCAACAGCAGCTGATAGAGTGCTGGCAAGCCGCTTGGGAGCAAGAGCAGTCGAATTATTAATTGAGGGCAAGGGCGGACGTGCTGTGGGAATTGAAAAAAATAGCCTTGTGGATTACGATATCGTCGAAGCTTTAGAAAGAAAGCATAAGCTAGACCTGGAACTTGTAAAACTTTCAAAAGAATTATCTATCTAGGCTGTTTTCTTAAAGATTGTTGTTAAAGTCTTAAGGTCGATTTTAATGTAAAATAGTTATTTCGCGCAAAGTACTAGCTGAATTATAGGAGGAAACAAAGATGTTACGTAAAACGAAAATCGTATGTACGATTGGTCCTGCAAGTGAAAGTATAGAAAAGTTAACTCAATTGATGGAATCCGGAATGAATGTAGCACGCTTGAATTTCTCCCATGGTGACTATGAAGAACATGGTCAGAGAATCCAAAACATTCGTGAAGCAACGAAAATGACTGGTAAAACAGTTGCGATTCTCCTTGATACCAAAGGTCCTGAAATCCGCACAAATAATATGGTAAATGGAGCAATTGAACTTACATCAGGGGATAACATTATTGTTTCAATGACTGAAGTCGAAGGTACCACAGAGAAGTTTTCAATTACATATCCTGGATTAATTGATGATGTTCACGTGGGCTCTAAAATTTTATTAGATGACGGTCTTATTGGACTAGAAGTCCTTGATATTGATAAGGAACAAGGTGAAATTCATACCAAAATCCTTAACACTGGAACCTTGAAAAACAAAAAAGGTGTGAACGTTCCAGGAGTTTCTGTAAAGCTTCCAGGTATCACTGAAAAAGATACAAATGATATTCTTTTCGGTATTGAGCAAGGTGTGGATTTTATCGCGGCTTCATTTGTTCGTCGTGCAAGTGACGTATTGGAGATTCGTCAGATCCTAGAAGAAAAGCAAGCGACACATGTTCATATTATTCCTAAGATTGAAAACCAAGAGGGCGTCGATAATATTGATGAAATCCTTGAAGTTTCTGATGGTTTAATGGTAGCTCGTGGCGATCTTGGCGTGGAAATCCCAGCAGAAGAAGTACCGCTAGTGCAAAAAATGTTAATTAAGAAATGTAATGCACAAGGTAAACCTGTTATAACTGCTACACAAATGCTTGATTCCATGCAGCGGAATCCTCGTCCAACACGTGCAGAAGCAAGTGATGTTGCCAATGCGATCTTTGATGGTACAGATGCTATCATGTTATCCGGTGAAACAGCTGCAGGAGTATATCCAGTTGAAGCTGTACAAACTATGCACAATATTGCTTCTAGAGCTGAACAGGCTTTAGACCATAAAGAAATTCTATCTGCACGCAGTAAAAATACAGAACACAATCTTACGGATGCCATTGGCCAGTCAGTTGCTTATACTGCTTTAAATCTTGATGTAAATGCAATTATTACACCAACTGAGAGTGGACATACCGCTAGAATGATTTCAAAATACCGTACAAAGGCACCAATTGTGGCAGTTACTGCCAACGAGCAAGTTTGCCGCCGTCTATCACTTGTTTGGGGTGTATATTCCCAACTTGGCAGAATATGCAGCTCTACTGACGAAATGCTCGATAGTGCTGTTGAAGAAAGTGTAAACAGCGGAATCGTCAAACATGGTGATTTAGTTGTCATCACTGCTGGTGTTCCAGTTGGTGAAACAGGCACAACCAACTTAATGAAAATTCATGTGGTCGGTGATATCATCGTAAGAGGCCAAGGAATCGGCCGTAAGTCTGCATTTGGTAAAGTGGTAATTGCCAATAATGCGCAGGAAGCAATCGATAAAGTTAAACCAGGTTCCATTTTAGTTACGCTTGGCTCCGACCGTGACATGGTACCGGCTATTGAAAAATGTGCGGCCTTGATTACGCAAGAAGGCGGGTTAACCAGCCATGCAGCAGTCGTCGGACTTAACCTAGGAATACCAGTCATTGTGGGTGTTGAAAACGTCCTAGAACTGTTCAGAGATGGCCAAGAGATAACAGTTGACGGAACAAGAGGTGTCATCTATAACGGGCATGCAAGTGTCCTCTAATGAGAAAAGCGGAAGCGCCCTGGTCAGCGGCGTATGGCCTGGAGCACTCCAACTGAGATAAAGGAAACACGAAGAGCCGGAGGCGATTCGATGTTGACTTATCGTAGGGCGGAGAGCGAAGGACACTAGCCGCTAGGGCGCTGGAGCTGGACAGTAAACAAAGTTTAAGAACTATAACATACTTATTTTTAGAAAAAGGAAGGGATTACCCCTTCCTTTTTTTGAGCATTTTTTCACCCATTCGGTATATAATGTATACAAGCTGGTTTTGAAGGAGATTAAAACATGCGCTATTTGGCTTTATCAATTATTGTGATACCCGCAATCGATATTGGGGTGCTGTTATTATCAGGTAAAACATTCGGTTTTTTACCAACCCTAGCATTTATTATCTTAACAGGAGTTGTGGGAGCCTATTTGGCAAAAAGAGAAGGACTGCAAACCATAAAAAAAGCACAGGAACAACTTGCCTACGGTCAAATTCCTGGTGACTCCGTCTTGGATGGCATTTGTATATTAATTGGCGGGACACTTCTATTAACACCTGGTTTTATCACTGACATATTCGGATTCTTTCTGTTATTTCCTCCAACAAGAAAGCCATTTAAATTCCTTATGATTAACGCTATACGCAGGCGAATCGAAAAAGGGAATATAAAGATAATCAAATAAAAAAACGTCAACTCCTAATGTTGGGGTTGACGTTTTTATTTATTAGTCTTCTTTTCCTTTAATAAAAGCCCACAAATCATGAAAAACATTTGCACGATAGAGCGTGCTTATGATAACAAGGGCAACGGGACCGACGATTAGTCCTAGGAAACCAATTAATTTAAACCCGACAAACAACGCGATTAAGGTGGCCAATGGATCGAGACCAATATTGGACGAAAGAATTTTAGGCTCCATAACTTGTCTCTGAACTAAGACGAGTAAATAAAGTACTCCTAATCCCACGGCAAGTCCCATATCCCCAGCAATGATTTCATAAATAATCCATGGCACAAAAACAGCGCCAGTGCCCAAGTAGGGAATAATATCAACCATCCCCGTGATTAAGGCGATCGTAATTGCGTAATCAACCCGAAGGACCAAGAGCCCAATTAAAATAATGACGGTTGTAATGGAGATAAGTGTTAGCTGAGCCTTCAAAAAGCCAAATAGGGCCTTTTGCAGATCAATAAATACGGTTTTACCACTTGTTTTAGCTTTCTCAGGTAGTATTTTGTTTCCAAGTTGAGAAAACCGCTGCCAATCCTTACTAATAAAGAAAGTGGCTAATAATGAGAAAATAAGCACCGTTGCGGCATTTGGAAACCAGGATAAAATCACAGGAATATTGCCAAAGAGATTTTGAATGAACGTTCCCACAGTGGATCCAATCGTGGCACCCACATTTTGTATGTTTGATATAATGGTATTTTGTTGTCCATCCTCTAACTGGTTAAACATGCTGGTTAATTGATTATAGAGAGGGATAATTTGAGCAGTAATGTATTCTTCAATGTAACCGATTAATGTATCCAAATGCTCCGGTACCACTCTAGCCAGATAATTTGCTCCGGAGACGATTTCCGCTACCAAGAGTGTAACTAAGCCAACAGCTAAGGCGAAAATAATAATTAAAGCTACAAAAACAGCTAATCCCCGAGGCATTCGAAGTTTCTTTTCAAAAGCATTAACAATTGGATTAATAAAAAATGCAATAACTAAGGCAATTAGAAATGGATAGGTCACCTTTGACAAATAATAAAAAGATAGAAGTGCAAGAACTACACTGCCAATGACCAAAATAAATCTCATGGTTCTGTACAAGTACTTTTTATCCAATAACATGCCTCCTTAACCAGTCAACTAGGTACTTTAAGTTTAACATTTTTTGTACAAAACTGCATGATTTTCCATATTAGATTCGAGAAAAGGATGAGTGAAATGGATGTTTAATGAGTCGTTTTTATTCTTATTGCTGCTATTGATTATTGGAATTATTGCAAAAAACCAATCCTTGATCATTGCTATCGTCGTTTTACTTGTATTAAAATTGAGTGGACTTGAAACAAAAACCTTCACTTTTATACAGAGTAAAGGAATAAACTGGGGAGTTACTGTTATTACGATTGCCGTTTTAGCACCGATTGCTTCGGGAGAAATTGGTTTCAAGGACCTTTCTGGTGCCTTTAAATCATCATTAGCTTGGGTGGCACTGATTTCAGGAATAGCCGTTGCCTTACTTGCCAAGGGCGGGGTCTCACTATTAGAAGATGACCCACATATTACAACGGCACTAGTTCTAGGAACGATTTTGTCTGTATCAATCTTTAAAGGTGTGGCCGTAGGTCCATTAATTGGGGCAGGAATAGCCTATACAGCAATGAAAATAATCAACTTTTTTAGTTAGATATTTTGTAAAATAATATTTTTTTGAACTTTTCGGCTCCTTTTCGTTCACAAAAATCTGATAATTGTTTATAATAGGACTTGAAAGCGTATCCTTTTTTACATAAGTCACATAAATATGCTAGATTACTTGGTAATAACTTTTTTTAATAAAGAAAAGGTTATTCAATTTGCTGGCTTTAACCCGAGCAAGCGCTCAATCTAGATATTTGTTTGATGGGTGCGCGCGTTAGTAATTCATATGCAAAATTTGAAATGAAGAGTTTCTTTCAACATGGCTGTAATTAATAACAATTTTCAGCTGATAAAAATAATTCTTTTTTTACAGAGATGGACAATGGGGAAATTAGAAAGCGAAGGAGAGATTTTCTATGACAGTAACACGCGGTCTTGAAGGGGTAGTGGCAACAACTTCTTCTATCAGCTCAATCATTGACGATACGTTGACCTATGTTGGGTATAACATCGATGATTTAGCTCAAAATGCAAGTTTCGAAGAAGTTATTTATTTGTTATGGCACCGTAAATTACCGACAGAACCTCAATTAGCTGAATTGAAACAGCAGCTAGCTGACAACGCGGCATTACCAAAAGAAGTGATTGAGCACTTTAACATGTATCCGATTGATAAAGTTCATCCAATGGCTGCGCTTCGTTCAGCAGTATCATTGTTAGGACTTTATGATGAAGAGGCAGACTTGATGGACGCTGAGTCAAACTATCAAAAGGCTATTCGACTACAAGCTAAAATGCCTGCAATTGTAGCTACTTTTGCACGTGTCAGAAAAGGTCTTAAGCCAATTGCTCCAAAAACAAATTTAGGCTTTGCGGCAAACTTCCTTTATATGTTAACAGGTAATGAGCCGGATAAAATTGCAGTCGATGCATTAGATAAGGCCCTTGTCTTACATGCAGACCACGAACTTAATGCTTCTACATTTACGGCAAGAGTTTGTGTTGCAACTCTATCAGATGTTTATTCCGGTATTACAGCTGCAATCGGAGCACTTAAAGGTCCACTTCATGGCGGTGCGAATGAAGCAGTAATGAAAATGCTTAAAGAAATTGGCACCATCGAAAATGTTGAGCCATATGTTCGCGGAAAGCTCGAAAACAAGGAAAAAATCATGGGCTTTGGACACCGAGTTTATCGCTTAGGCGATCCTCGTGCCAAGCACTTAAGAGAAATGTCTAAAAAGTTAACAGAGCTTACAGGCGAGCCTCATTGGTATGAGATGTCTGAAAAGATAGAAAGCATCGTTACAGGCGAAAAGAAATTACCGCCAAACGTAGATTTCTACTCTGCGTCTATGTACCACAGCTTAGGTATTGACCATGATTTATTTACACCGATTTTTGCTGTAAGCAGGGTTTCTGGATGGCTGGCTCATATCTTAGAACAGTATGATAACAACCGTTTAATTCGTCCGCGTGCGGAATATACTGGTCCCGGCATGCAGACATACGTTCCAATTAACCAAAGAGGTTAATTAATTATTTTACTTTTTTGAAAAAAATTGGTCTAATAGGATTGTATCCTTTGGTTAGAGATACGTATCTCTAACCAAGGAATCAATCTATTGATTGCTTTTTACATACGGAGGGAGACTTTAATCATGACAGGCGAAAAAATCACAGTTACCAATGGAGTATTGAATGTACCAAACAATCCAGTTATCCCATTTATCGAGGGAGACGGAATTGGTCCAGATATTTGGGCAGCTTCCGAGAGAGTTTTAAATGCAGCAGTTGAAAAAGCCTATAAAGGTGAGAAGAAAATCGTTTGGAAAGAAGTTCTTGCGGGGGAAAAGGCTTTTAACCAAACTGGTGAATGGCTTCCACAAGAAACACTTGATCTAATCAACGAATATTTGATTGCAATCAAAGGCCCGCTTACAACACCTGTTGGCGGCGGTATTCGTTCATTGAACGTAGCTTTGCGCCAAGAGTTAGATTTATTTGTATGCTTACGACCAGTTAGATGGTTTGAAGGTGTTCCTTCTCCTGTAAAGCGTCCGCAAGATACGGATATGGTTATTTTCCGTGAAAACACTGAAGATATCTATGCAGGAATCGAATATGAAAAAGGCACAGAAGCTGTTAAAAAAGTAATCAACTTCCTACAAAACGAAATGGGTGTTACGAAAATCAGATTCCCTGAAACTTCAGGTATTGGTATTAAGCCAGTTTCTGAAGAAGGAACTTCTCGTCTTGTACGCGCAGCGATTAACTATGCCATTAAAGAAGGCCGTAAATCTGTTACGCTTGTTCACAAAGGAAATATCATGAAATTCACAGAAGGCGCGTTCAAAAACTGGGGTTATGAGCTTGCTGAAAAAGAATTTGGTGAAAAAGTGTTTACATGGGCTCAATATGATCGCATTAAGGCTGATCAAGGTACAGACGCTGCAAATAAAGCACAGGCTGAAGCTGAAGCAGCTGGAAAGATTATTGTAAAAGATGCAATTGCTGATATCTTCTTACAGCAAATTCTTACACGTCCACGTGAGTTTGATGTTGTAGCAACTATGAACTTAAACGGGGACTTCATTTCTGATGCGCTTGCTGCACAAGTAGGCGGAATTGGAATTGCTCCTGGAGCAAACATCAACTATGAATCTGGTCATGCTATTTTCGAAGCAACACATGGTACAGCTCCAAAATACGCAGGACTTGATAAGGTAAATCCTTCATCTGTTATCCTTTCAGGTGTATTACTGCTTGAGCACTTAGGCTGGAATGAAGCAGCTACTATGGTTATTAAGTCAGTAGAAAAAACGATCGCTTCTAAAGTAGTAACCTATGACTTCGCTCGTTTAATGGATGGAGCAACAGAAGTTAAAACATCTGAATTTGCAGATGAATTAATTAAGAACATGGAATAATTAGTAGGCTAGTGCACCTAGAGAAAACTTGACATGGATAATCAGGGCTGTTTTCGAACAGCCCTTTCGACTATCGACAATAATACTTTCAAAGGGGAGAGTTAAAAATGTCTTTACAGCGTAAAAAGGTTTCCGTAATTGGTGGAGGTTTCACTGGTGCTACAACTGCATTCTTACTTGCTCAAAAAGAATTGGGCGATGTCGTTCTGGTTGATATCCCTCAAATGGAAAATCCTACTAAAGGAAAAGCATTAGACATGCTTGAAGCTAGTCCAGTACAAGGATTTGATTCGAATATCACTGGTACCTCTAATTACGAAGATACTCGTGATTCTGATATCGTTGTTATTACTGCAGGTATTGCTCGTAAGCCTGGAATGAGCCGAGATGACTTAGTTCAAACCAACCAAAAGGTAATGAAAAGTGTTACAAAGGAAATTGTAAAGTATTCTCCAAACTGTATAATCCTTGTATTAACCAATCCGGTTGATGCCATGACTTATACGGTATTTAAAGAATCAGGATTCCCTAAAAACCGTGTAATCGGTCAATCTGGTGTATTGGATACTGCTCGTTTCCGTACATTCGTTGCACAAGAATTAAATCTTTCTGTGAAAGATATTACCGGTTTTGTATTAGGTGGTCATGGTGACGATATGGTTCCACTTGTACGCTATTCCTATGCAGGTGGGATTCCATTAGAAACCTTAATCCCTAAAGATCGTTTAGAGGCTATTGTCGAGCGTACTAGAAAAGGCGGCGGCGAAATCGTTAATTTACTAGGAAACGGCAGTGCCTATTATGCTCCTGCAGCTTCCCTAGTAGAGATGTGTGAGGCAATCTTAAAAGACCAGCGTCGTGTTCTTCCTTCGATTGCCTATCTTGAAGGAGAATTTGGATACGAAGGTATCTACCTTGGTGTGCCAACCATCCTTGGTGCAAACGGAATTGAAAAAGTAATTGAGCTTGATCTAACAGCTGAAGAGAAAGCTGCATTAGACAAGTCCGTTGAATCCGTTCAAAACGTAATGAAAGTATTAGTTTAATAAACTAGAAATTCGGGGAAAAACTTTTCCTCGAATTTTTTCTACCGCACGATGAAACCGTTTACAAAGGAGGCCGCTAAATGCTTTTAGGAAAAAAAAGAAAACTAGGAAGAGAAATTAAAGAAATATCAGTCGGGGAAAAACTAGCATTAACTGAAAAAATCGAGGATAAGGACATTCTTCTTTTTTTAGGGCTTACCGATGATGCCAATCCCCTATTTATTCAACATGATTATGCATCCCAAACACCTTTCAAAAAGCCGATTGTCCCCAGCGTTATGCTTACAGGAATGATTACATCGGCTGTTTCAAAATATTTACCTGGGCCTGGAAGCCATATTATCAGCCAGGAAATCAATTTCCCTAAGCCTGTTTACCACTATGCAACTGTCGAGTTATTGTTAGAGGTTGTTCAAATCAATCACGATGACCATACCGTGGCAATTACAGTTGTTGGGACAAATGAAGAAAACGAAGTTGTTATAACTGGAAAATTAATGGTTTGCCCTCCCTATCGCTTAGGTGGAATGGATGGTACTGTGTTAGATAATTTTTAATACGGTACGATCTGAAAAGGAATGTGCTCACACATTCCTTTTTTTGTGGTTAAGTTGGATAGGAGGTAATCTTTTTGGTTCTATATTATAATGAAAATGTGAAGATTTAAACATACACGCGGAGGGGAATATGAAGAATAAGGTACTTGTTGTAGATGATGAACAGTCAATTGTCACTTTGCTCCAATATAATTTGGAAAAAGCAGGGTATGATGTAATAACAGCCATGGATGGATTGACGGGCAAACAATTAGCAGAAACAATGGCACCTGATATTATTGTTTTAGATCTGATGCTGCCAAATATGGACGGTATAGAAGTCTGTAAACAGCTTCGTCAACAAAAAATCATGACTCCGATTCTTATGTTAACGGCTAAAGATGATGAGTTCGATAAAATATTGGGCCTAGAGCTAGGTGCAGATGATTATATGATCAAGCCCTTTAGTCCAAGAGAAGTAGTTGCCAGGGTAAAAGCAATCCTAAGAAGAATCCAAATACAAACAATTAATAAGGAAGAAGAACAACCGGATACATCAATCATTGCGATTGGAAACCTGCAGATTTATCCTGAGAAATATGAAGCGTATTTTAAAGGGAAGCAATTGGAAATTACGCTAAAAGAATATGAGTTGCTGCATTATTTAGCTCAAAATAAAAATCGAGTTTTAACTCGTGATCAGTTACTAAGTGCTGTTTGGAATTACGAATTTGCTGGTGATACTCGGATTGTTGATGTACATATTTCCCATCTGAGGGAGAAAATTGAAGCTGATACGAGGAAACCAATTTATATCAAAACAGTGCGTGGGTTGGGATATAAACTCGAGGAGCCAAAGACGGAATGAATAGATTTCGGTCTAAGCTCCTTTTCGCCCTTATCTCATTAGTTGTCATTGGTTTGGTCGGATTGGGGATATTACTTGGTCAGCTATTTAAAAGCAATTACCTTGATACATATAATGAACGGCTAAATAAAGAAGGCAGCTTACTAAAGCTTTATATTGAAAATAATGGCGGAGTGAACTCAATCAATCAGGATCAGGTAAACGAAATAAGCCAAATGCTAGATGTAAGGCTCGCCATTACAGACTCCAATGGCGTTCTTCTGTTTGACAGTGGGAAACAGTCAAATTTAAACGGGATTAAAGAAAACATTAATGAGGTTTTAAAGGAAAAACCTGAGAACGAAACGAAGCTGGTAGAACACGATGAATACGACCTGCACTATTCATGGAAACCCGTTTTAAAAGCTGGGAAGTTAGAAGGATATATCTTCATCATTACTAAAACGAGTGAACTTCAAAAGGCATATGGACAAATATGGTTAATTTTATCCATAAGTTTAGTTATTGCATTAGTTGTCTTCATCTATCTTGGATATAGAATAACAGCACGTTATTCAAAACCAATTGAAGCAGCTACCCATGTCGCCATCGAATTAGCTGAAGGAAATTACTGGGCAAGAGTAGAAGGTGATGAACGAAGCGAAACAAGGATGTTAAGTTCATCCATTAATGTGCTTGCCAAAAATCTTCAAGAGATGAGTAAAGCGCAGGAAATTCAGCAGGATCGTTTAAGTGCACTGATTGAAAATATGGGTGCTGGGCTTCTGTTAATCGACAGCGGCGGATTTATAAATCTTATCAATAAGGGATACACTGAAATTTTCCATGTAATATCTACTAATTACCTAAATAAAGCTTATTACGAAGTGATTGAGCAGGAAGAAATCCGCAATGTCATAGGGGAAGTTTTTCGGACAGAACAAAAGGTTAAAAAACATTTGTTGTTACCATTGGGTATTGAAAGAAGGTACTTCGATGTTCAAGGGATACCGATCATCGGAATTAATAATGTCTGGAAAGGTGTTTTACTGGTATTCCATGATATTACAGAAATTAAAAAGCTTGAACAAATGCGAAAAGATTTTGTTGCCAATGTCTCTCATGAACTAAAAACACCGGTCACCTCTATCAAAGGATTTACCGAAACGTTGATTGATGGTGCGATGAACAATCAGGATACACTGGAAGCATTTTTATCCATTATCCATAAAGAAAGCGATCGAATGCAAAAGCTTATCCAAGATCTCCTTGATTTTTCAAAAATTGAGCAGCACGGGTTTAAGCTGTACATTCAGAATTTGGATCTCTTAGAATTAATTAATGAAGTGATCACCATGCTGGATAAAAAAGCAAAATTAAAGAATATTCGTCTAGAACTTGAGATTAATAGGGAAGAATTATATATACAGGGAGATTATGACCGATTAAAGCAGGTTTTTATTAATCTAATAAGTAATGCCATTTTGTATACACAGCCAAATGGAAATGTGAAAATATCACTATTTGATCACGAGAAAACCGTGAAAATACATGTGAAAGATTCAGGTGTAGGAATTAAAAAAGAGGAAATCCCAAGGATATTTGAACGATTTTATCGTGTGGATCGGGCACGAGCCCGTGATTCAGGCGGGACAGGTCTTGGATTAGCGATCGTAAAACATTTAGTTGAAGCGCATCATGGAAACATCAACGTGAGAAGTACGGTTGGTGAAGGCAGTGAATTTATCATCGAATTACATAAATATATTAATTAACCTGAAAGGGGTAAATGGATGGAAAAGAAGAAATTAGTATTAATTGATGGGAACAGTATCGCTTACCGTGCATTTTTTGCGCTGCCCCTGTTAAATAATGATAAAGGTGTCCATACAAACGCAGTTTATGGGTTTACCATGATGCTCAATAAAATTATGGAAGATGAAAAGCCCACACATATACTGGTTGCATTCGATGCGGGGAAGACTACGTTTCGGCATAAGACATTTGGTGAGTATAAAGGCGGCAGGCAAAAGACGCCTCCAGAATTATCGGAGCAATTTCCTTATATTCGGGAACTGCTTGATGCGTATGGGATTCAGCGATATGAACTCGAAAATTATGAGGCAGACGACATTATTGGGACTCTTTCATTATCTGCTGAAAAGGAAGGCTATGAAATTAAAGTCATTTCAGGAGATAAAGACTTAACACAGCTTTCCTCTGAACAAACGACAGTGGGAATAACGAGAAAAGGAATCACAGATATAGAGGAATATACGCCAGAACATGTAATGGAAAAGTACGGTCTAACGCCTGAGCAAATTATCGATATGAAGGGGCTAATGGGTGACGCTTCAGATAATATTCCAGGTGTACCCGGTGTCGGAGAAAAAACGGCGATTAAGCTGTTGAAGGAATTTTCTACATTAGAGAAGTTACTAGATTCGATCGATCAAGTAGCTGGAAATAAGTTAAAGGAAAAACTCGAAGAATTTAAAGAGCAGGCAAAGATGAGTAAGGAGCTTGCCACGATTGAAAGGCAGGCACCCGTCGAAGTATCCGTAGAAAATGCCCTTTTTGAGGGATATGAAAGAGAAAAAATTGTCGCTTTATATAAAGAACTTGGCTTTCATTCATTATTGGAAAAGTTAGGCGGCGACACAACAAGTACCGAACAGCTTGAACTTGAAGAAATAGAGTTTCAAACACCTGAAGTCATAACGGATGAGTTGTTCGCTGAAGATAATCATTTTTATATTGAAATGCTCGACGATAACTATCATTATGCAGATATTATCGGTTTTTCACTTGTAAATGAAACTGGCTATTATTATTTTCCAACTGATGTAGCTTTAAAATCTGAAAGCTTTAAAAAATGGGCTGAAGATGATTCAAAAAAGAAAACAGTTTATGATGCGAAACGTTCAGAGGTTTCCTTAAGAAGGCATGGCATTCATTTAAAAGGGGTCAATTTTGACACGTTAATGGCTTCTTATATTATCAATCCAACTGAATCGATTGATGATCTTGCAGACATCGCGAAAAAATATGGAATTACGATGCAATCAGATGAGTCGTTCTATGGAAAAGGAGCAAAAAGAAAAATTCCAGAAGACACAATGCTGGCAGAGCATCTTGTTCGAAAAAGTCTCGCAATGTTTGATTTGAGACAAAAGCTGGAAGACGAGTTAAAAACAAATGAACAATATGAATTATTTACTGAGCTGGAAATGCCATTATCACTGATATTGGCGGATATGGAATCGTGCGGAATCAAGGTCGACAAGGAACGGTTGCTTAAGATGGGCGGCGAAATTCATGACCGCCTCATTGAAATTGAAGGTACCATTTATGAGTTGGCCGGTGAAAAGTTCAACATTAATTCAACTAAACAATTAGGTGTGATTTTATTTGAAAAGTTGAACCTGACAGCCTTTAAGAAAACAAAAACAGGATATTCCACATCCGCAGACGTCTTGGAGAAATTAGCAGATGATCATGAAATCATTGTGCATATTCTCAATTACCGACAGTTAGGAAAGCTGCAATCTACCTATATTGAAGGTCTGCTTAAAGTGATCAATCCAGAAACAGGGAAGATTCATACAAGATATCAACAAACCTTAACATCGACAGGCAGATTAAGCTCCATTGACCCAAATCTACAAAATATTCCTATCCGGTTAGAAGAGGGGCGGAAAATCCGTCAATCCTTTGTACCATCAGAACCTGGATGGATCATTTTTGCTGCGGACTACTCACAAATTGAGCTTAGAGTTCTTGCCGACATTGCCGGTGATGAGAAACTAATTCAGGCATTCAAGGATGATCTTGATATTCACACGAAAACTGCAATGGATGTATTCCATGTGAGTGCTGATGAGGTAACATCCAATATGAGGCGTCAGGCAAAGGCAGTTAACTTTGGGATTGTTTATGGAATAAGTGATTATGGTCTTTCGCAGAGCCTTGGTATTACCCGTAAGGAAGCTGGACTATTTATTGACCGCTACCTTACAAGCTATCCAGGAGTGAAAGAATATATGGATGACATTATCCATTCCTGCAGAGAAAAAGGCTATGTTACTACCCTTCTGCACAGAAGAAGATATATTCCGGAGATTACGGCCCGTAATTTTAATATTCGAAGCTTTGCCGAAAGAACGGCAATGAACACACCCATTCAGGGAAGTGCCGCTGACATCATCAAAAAGGCCATGATCGATATGGCGGATGCATTGAAGGACTATGGGTTAAAAACAAGACTCCTTCTCCAAGTTCACGATGAACTCATCTTTGAAGCACCAGAAGAGGAAATCGAAACGCTGAAGAAATTAGTTCCGGATGTTATGGAAAATGCACTCGAATTAAAAGTGCCATTAAAAGTAGACTTTTCCTATGGCCCAACATGGTTTGACGCGAAATAGAAAAGCGGAAGCACCTAGAAGCTGAAGCTGGTCATCTTAGGGAGGACTTATTGTATGCCAGAGCTGCCAGAAGTAGAAACAGTTAGAAAAACGTTAAAAAAACTTGTTTCGCAAAAACAGATTGAAAATGTAACCATTCATTGGCCAAAAATTATCAAAAATCCACTCGAAGTTGAACAATTCATGGATGCCCTTAAGGGCGAGACCATTGAGGATGTCGGCCGAAGAGGAAAGTTTTTAATCATCTATACGAATACGTACGCCCTCGTCTCTCATTTACGGATGGAAGGAAAATATGGGCTTTATCCAAGTGAAGAACCATATGACAAGCATACACATGTAATCTTCCATTTTACAGATGGAAGTGAGCTGAGGTATCGCGATGTTCGTAAATTTGGAACGATGCACTTGTATAAAAAAGGGGAGGAATTTCTCAAGCCCCCGCTAATTGACCTTGGACCAGAGCCATTTTCAGAGGAGTTTACTGTAGAGTACTTGACTGAAAGGCTAAAAAAGACGAATCGAAAAATAAAACCTGCACTCCTGGATCAAAAAGTCTTTGTCGGACTCGGGAACATCTATGTGGACGAGGCTTTGTTCCGTTCAGGAATTCATCCCGAAAGGCTAGCCAATTCTTTGAGTGAACCTGAACTAACATTACTTCATCGGGAAATCGTGGCGACATTAGGTGAAGCGGTTGAAAAAGGGGGAAGTACCATTCGTTCGTATGTAAATTCACAGGGTGAAATTGGAATGTTCCAGCTCGAGTTATATGCTTACGGCCGCGAAGGGGAAGCCTGCAAAAACTGTGGAAGGCCGCTGGAAAAAACCAAGGTCGGCGGAAGAGGAACCCATTTCTGTCCTAACTGTCAAAAGCTTTAAGCAAGAGAAGTGTCAATTTAATAACAAAGGATGGGCTCCTGCCATATACTATCGTAGTGATTGACGGAAGGAGCCCTAGACATCATGTTTCAATTGTTCTCACTTCTCCTGCTGGCTTTTGCTCTCAGTCTTGATAGCTTTAGCGTAGGGTTTACGTACGGATTAAGAAAAATGGTACTGCCGCTCAAATCAGTACTCATTATTGCTACCTGTTCTGCAATTTCATTGTTGGTTGCTGTGTCAATTGGACATGGTCTGGAAAGAATCTTATCACCTGGTATCACGGCAAGCCTGGGGGGCTTAATATTAATTGCTCTCGGTGCCTGGGTATTGTATCAATTTTTCCGGCCTGAAAAAGAAAAGGATTCCGAACTGCTCGAACATGAAAAGTTAATTGTCAATTTTGAAATTCAATCTTTAGGAATCGCCATCAATATTCTAAAAAAACCAATGTCTGCGGACTTTGACCGTTCAGGTACCATTACTGGAATTGAGGCATTTATGCTGGGTTTTGCCTTGTCTATTGATGCATTTGCCGCAGGAATTGGTGCGGTTATGATTGGATTCTCCCCTATTTATCTAGCTGTCAGCGTAGCGGTGATGAGTTCTTTATTTGTTCTTTTAGGAATAAAAAGCGGTGCCTATTTTCATAGGTTTAGTTGGGTCCAGAAATTTACCTTTCTACCAGGGATTTTATTAATTATCATCGGTATTTGGAAATTATGATAAGAAAGGAAAAGAGTATGTCACTAGTAATCGGGTTAACAGGCGGAATAGCCAGTGGAAAAAGTACAGTTTCAAACATGTTAAAAGAAATGGACATTACAGTAATTGATGCAGACATAGAAGCCCGCCTTGCTGTTGAAAAAGGAGAACCCGGCTATCAAAAAATCGTTGCTGAATTTGGTCAGGATATTTTACTGGCTAGCGGTGAAATTGATAGGGTGAAACTCGGTTCGATCATTTTTCATAACGCTGAGAAACGACAGCTCTTAAACAATATTGTTCATCCTGAAGTAAGAAAAAGAATGAGTGACAAAGTGGAAGCGGCGAAGGGGAGCGGGGAACAAGTCCTTGTCCTCGATATCCCACTCTTGTTTGAAAGTAAATTAACATATATGGTTGAAAAGACCATTTTGGTCTATGTAGATCGTTCGGTCCAATTGCAGCGGCTAATGGAGAGGAATGATCTCACGTTGGAAGATGCGGAGGCACGCGTAAAATCGCAAATGCCGCTTGCGGAAAAAGTGGCTTTAGCCGATGCGGTTATTGATAACAACGGGGCCGTGGCTGAATCGAGGGAACAGCTCGTTGAAATATTACGGGGTTGGGGAATTGATAGCTTGTAAAAAAAGAAGGGGAGGCCCCTTCTTTTTTTGTATATAAGATTATAATACAGTGGTGATTGTTCCCTTAAATCCGGTGACCGCGTATTATCGTAACAATCCGGCCAAGATTGTGCCGATAAATCCGTTGAACGCGAATTATCGTAACAATCCAGCGATGATTGTGCCCGTAAACCAAGTAAGTAGTAATTACGGGAACAATCCCTATATTGTAAGTTACTCATAATAGCATTCCTTCGTATTTCCGATTGCCTTGAAGTTTTTCTTTAGAATTCGTCTAATTGTTTTTATTGAAATACTACCCCCACACCACTCATGCAAAAGTTTTGTTGTTATTCTTACTCCTGGAAACAGTATTCGTAGTTCCTTTACACTTCTCATTATCACGGAATCAACGTCGTCTACATACCCACATTGATTACAGGTTATTATCTTTCTGTTGATTGATAGCGATGTCAAGTGGCAATTCCCACAGAATACTGCTTTTTTGAGCATATTAAAATTGTATTTTGGTAACCGACTATAAGGATTTTCAGTTAGATGCAAGGAAACTAACAGGTCAGCAAGTTTCGAATGCCGTTCATTCAACCCCGAAGGGATCTTTTTTAGTTTTTTAATGAAAGAGTTTACTTGTGTAGGTAAGATGATTTGTGGATTTTGGGTTGGCAGAGTTAAAGTAAATTCGGGGTTATTGAAAACCAAATGTGCTTCAGTGGGAAAATTAAAACCATTTTTTTGGAGTAATTGGCGGAACAAGGAATGACATCTCTTTAACTGAAGCAGTGGGTCCTTCTTTTCGCTTCCAGTTTTTGTTTTAAATAATTCATTATCATCATAATAGTACTCTCCTTCAAAATATTTCACATCAATCAGGTGTATTACTCCTGAAAAGATAATCAAAGAGTCGATTTGGAATAAGGATTCACCCACTTCAAGTAACAAATCATTAAGAATCAAATTTTCGTTTTCTAACCCCTCAGTCAGTGCGTCAAACTTCACTTCGCCTTCATACCCTTTTTCCTGATTTGAAAGATGAAGCTTCTCTTTTTCTGTTAACTTCATTCTATTACTCAGAATTCGCAAAATGATTATTTCTACTGATATTTCTCGCGGCCGAATTAACATTCCCCACACCCTTTCTCTACCGCTAATTTTATACAAGTTTCCCACTTCAGCGACGCATTAAACATGGACATTTTGTTAACAAGTTTCCCACCTCAGCGACGCATTAAACATGGACATTTTGTTAACAAGTTTCCCACCCCAGCGACCCATTAAACATGGATATTTTGTTAACAAGTTCCCTGCCCCCAGCCCATTAAACATGGATATTCTGTTAACAAGCTATACGGATTAAAAACTTTTGAAAAATCCGCACATTATATATCGCATTTTCATCCAAATATGTTATACTAATTACATCGAATTAAGTTAATAAGTATAACATTATTACGGAAGGGGCCGTGAAATGAAGGCGAGAGTTGCAATTAATGGTTTTGGGAGAATTGGAAGGATGGTTTTTAGAAAAGCTATCCTTGAAAATAAGCTTGATATTATTGCTATTAATGCGAGCTATCCTGCAGAAACATTAGCTCATTTAATTAAATATGATACGGTTCATGGACCATTTCAAGGGGATATCATTGCATTAGATGAAGAGCTAATTGTAAACGGTAAACGTGTAAAATTATTAAGTAATCGAAATCCGGAACAGCTTCCATGGAAAGATTTAAATATTGATGTGGTGATTGAAGCGACCGGAAAATTTAATTCACGTGACAAAGCTAGTCTGCACTTAGACGCAGGAGCAAAAAAGGTAATTATTACTGCGCCGGGGAAAGATGAGGATATTACAATTGTTATGGGGGTTAACGAAGAAAAGTTGGATATCCACCAACACGATGTGATTTCCAACGCTTCTTGTACGACGAACTGTCTAGCACCAGTGGCGAAGATTTTGGATGAAAAATTTGGAATCGAAAATGGTCTTATGACAACCATTCATTCCTATACAAATGATCAGAGGAATATCGATAATCCGCATAAAGATTTGCGGAGAGCCAGAGCATGTGGACAATCTATCATCCCAACCACAACGGGAGCAGCTAAAGCATTGTCACTAGTATTACCGCAGTTAAAGGGTAAGCTGCATGGAATGTCACTTCGCGTACCTACACCAAATGTGTCACTCGTTGACCTGGTTGTCGATTTGAAGCAGGACGTGACACTTGATGAAATCAATCAAGCATTTATTGAAGCAAAAAATGGCCCACTAAAGGGGATTCTAGACTTTACATTGGAACCGCTTGTCTCCGTTGATTTCAATACAAATCCGCATTCTGCGATCATCGATGGACTGTCTACAATGGTAATGGGGGACAGAAAAGTAAAGGTGCTGGCTTGGTACGATAATGAGTGGGGATATTCTTCACGCGTGGTTGATCTTACCTTATATGTTGCCCATTTAATGGCGAATAGCAATTCAGTGAAAGTTGGATAGAATAAAGAAATGCTGTCGATGGACAGCATTTTTTTGTGCCGTTTCCTTTTCCATACAGATTATTGTTTTTTTTGAGGTACATGCCCCTCAAAAAGAAATGGGAATTTTTAGAATGATAGGTTGCAAAAGAAATATAAACTTAGTATACTAATCATCGTGAACTTCTTGAAATTAGGTGCCGATTAATTACTTAAAGGGTTAGGACCTCATTGGACTAACTTTCCCCCGTTGTAATTACTAGATACCATCAACAAATGATTTCAAGAATGAAGCAAAAATGTTTGGAGGGGGAACATAAATATGGAAACAATAGGACGTCACGTAATCTCTGAATTATGGGGATGCGACTTTGAAAAATTGAATAATATGAATTTTATTGAACAAACTTTTGTCGAAGCAGCCCTTAAATCCGGTGCAGAAATTCGTGAGGTAGCTTTTCATAAATTTGCACCACAAGGCGTGAGCGGTGTTGTCATCATTTCTGAATCTCACTTAACCATTCACAGCTTCCCTGAACATGGCTATGCAAGCATTGATGTTTATACATGCGGAGATTTAGATCCCAATGTAGCAGCAGATTATATTGCTGAAAACTTAAATGCACAAACACGTGAAAATATTGAAATTCCACGTGGTATGGGTCCTGTTCAAGTAAAACAGGCAAAAGCTCTTTAAAATCTATAAAAATAATAATGACAAGGGGTGTATTTTGAGTACACCTCTTTTATTTTTTTCGCAAAGTATTGTAAACTAAGGTAAAAGATATATTTGGAGGCAATTATTCTATGTTAGGTAACTTATTTATTCGTTTTAGAAAGCAGGTCGAAACTTCAGATAATCAAAAGGATAGTGCCTTAACTACCCATTACTATAAAGCCACTTTCAATCAGGTATTTAAATCTGTTGAGGATCTCTTTAGACAGGACGCGGATTGCCGAATCGCAACTGTTTCGAAAGATCATGGGGAAATTGCCGTTGAAATTGATAAACCGGTTCCTTGCTTTCTTATTGTAACGGTAGTTTCAGTGAAACCTATGGAAACAGCAGTAGATTTTAATATTTCTACTGAAAGGTTTTCACCCGTCGGTATGTATCCCGTTTTAAAGAAAAGGTTAATTTCATATTACGAGAAAATTAACAAATTACATACTCTAGTTCGAAGCGGAAAAAATTGATAATTTCTTGTGTTACCGTTTTCTTTTTAATAAGATAGTTCATATATAAATATGTATGGATTGATTTGGGAGTTGATCAAATGAAGTGCCCTTCATGTCAAAATTATGGTACACGTGTGCTTGATTCCCGGCCAGTTGATGAGGGTCGTGCAACCCGAAGAAGGCGTGAGTGTGAAGAATGTGGATATCGTTTTACGACATTCGAGAAGATTGAAGAAATTCCACTGATCGTCGTCAAAAAGGAAGGTACGAGGGAAGAATTCAGTCGCGATAAAATTTTACGTGGCTTAATTAAAGCCTGTGAAAAGCGTCCTGTTGCTTTAAAGGAATTAGAGGATATTACCCAAGGGGTAGAAAAGGAACTGCGCAGTCAAGGAATATCCGAAATAAAAAGTGAATTGATTGGTGAAATGGTCATGGACAGGCTTGCCCATGTGGATGAGGTAGCCTATGTACGGTTTGCGTCTGTGTACCGTCAATTTAAAGATATTAATGTTTTTATTCAAGAATTAAAGGAATTGATAAACAAGGAGAAATCCTAGAGAGCTAAAGAAGTCTTTGGCTCTTTATTACTTTTATAAAAGGGTGAATGAAATGGCGCAGCATTGGCAGGAATTGATTCCGATTGACCGTTACCTTGTTACGTCAAGTGGATTGCTGCATGAATATGACCGCAAAGTGCTGACTTTTTTGTACCAGCCCTTAATCGGCTCTGCTTGTTTAAGTTTATATTTGACACTCTGGGCTGAGATTGAAGAAAATAGACTATGGTCGGAGTCTTCCACCCATCATTTATTAATGAATTTATTAAGTGTCAATTTAAAGGATATCTATGAAGCAAGGCTAAAGCTTGAAGGAATTGGTTTACTAAAAACATACGTAAAATCAGATGATGATGGACGTTCTTTTATCTATGAACTCCATCCGCCGTTAAATCCGGAACAGTTCTTTCTTGATGGAATGTTAAATATTTATTTATATCGTAAAATTGGAAAAAACCACTTTGCCCGGTTAAAACGCTTTTTTAGTGATAAGCAAAAACCTTTGGATGAGGAGTATTCCGACGTAACACGGTCTTTTCAGGATGTGTTTGCATCGGCTACACCTGGAAGTGTTCAATATATGCAAGACCATTCGGAAGACCTAGAAGCACAGCACAACCTAGAATTTATCGGCCGTCAGGATCAAAAACCAATCCAAATCGATACGAAAACCTTTGATTTTGACCTATTAATGGCAGGTCTTCAAGAATCGCTCGTTCCTCAAAAGTCACTAACCAAAAAGGTAAAAGAGGTTATCAGTAACCTAGCCTTCCTTTATGGAATTGGTCCCATTGAAATGAAAAACTTTATTTTAGGGGCTATCAATGAGAAGGATGAAATTGATATTGAGGACTTAAGAAAAGGTGCGCGTGATTGGTATCAATTTGAAAATTATGACCAACTGCCGAGCCTGGTCAATCGAACCCAGCCCGCTGTTCATCAGGAACAAGTAACGGAACCGAAAACGCAGGAACAAAAGTTAGTGCGTTATTATGAAACGACACCACCGATTGTGATTTTTAAAGAACTTTCAGGCGGCGTTGAACCATCAGCTTCGAATCTAAAGATATTAGAGGAAGTAATGATTAAATATAAACTTCCTCCTGGTGTGGTAAACGTGTTGATTGAGGTTGTCCTTAGAAAAACAGATATGAAATTTACTAAGGGATTTGTTGAATCGATAGCCAGCCATTGGGCTCGCCTTAAGATTAAGACCGTTAGGGAAGCAATGGAAGCTGCACGAAAAGAAGAGCGAAGCGTTAAAGAAAGTAAAAAAACCGGGAAATCTTCTAAAAAACCTATCCGGACTGAAGTTTTACCTGATTGGTTTGATGAGAATGGTAAAGATAGTAGTAAAGAAATTCAAACAGATGATAACACAGAGCTTGAAGCGAAAAAGCGTGCAATTGAAGAAAAGCTAAAAGCCTTTCGTAAATAGGGGTTGAGGGTAATGGAAAAAATAAATCGAACACTAAAGCGTTTAGCCTCAAATGAAAGCTTTCAGAAACGCTATGAAGAGCAGCGGCAGCAAGTTCTAAAGCAACCTGATGTTCAAGCTTTTCTGACGGAACATCAAAATGAGCTAACACAGGCAACCATTGAAAAAAGCATGAGTAAGCTTTATGAGTATACCCAGCAAAGTAAAGAATGCAATCGGTGTGAGAGTCTCGATGGCTGTATTAACTTCATGAAAGGATACCATCCGGATTTAGTGCTGGTTCGTAACTCGATTGATGTGGTTTATAAGCGTTGTCCTAGAAAAGTGATGGCAGACGAACAAAAGAAAAATCAAAAACTTATTAAAAGCCTTCATGTGCCAAAAGATATTTTGGAAGCTACTTTTGAAGAGTTCGAAGGTGACTTGGGACGTTTAGACGCAGGAGACAAGGCTGCTACCTTTTTAATGAATTACGAGGCCGGCCTAAAACCAAAGGGCCTATATTTATATGGCAAGTTTGGCGTCGGAAAATCCTATTTATTAGGAGCCATAGCCAATGAATTGGCCAAAAAGCAAATCTCCTCGATGATTGTGTATGTACCTGAGTTGCTGCGTGAAATGAAAAGTGCAATAGGTGATTCTACCTTAAATGAAAAAATTGAAGCTCTCAAAAAAGAACCTATCTTAATGCTTGATGATATCGGTGCAGAAGCGGTTTCCAGCTGGACAAGAGATGAAGTATTAGGTCCAATCCTACAGTTCAGAATGCTTGAAAAGCTTCCAACCTTCTTTACCTCTAATTTTGACTTTCAAGGACTAGAGCACCATTTAACCTACAGTCAACGCGGTGAAGAGGAGAAAATGAAAGCACGAAGAATCATGGAAAGAATCCGAAGTTTAAGTGAACCTGTTCTAGTTGATGGACGAAACCGCAGGGATTAAAAAATAGGGATTGCCGAGTTATTTTCGGTAATCCTTATTTTTTTTCACAATATCGTTGTAACCTAGCTGTCTTAACTTCTATTTTGTCCAAGTCCCCCATATAAATAGTAAAACAGAGTATGGGTCAGAGGGGGGATTTGGTTGGCAGAAATCATCTTCCGAAGCAAGATGGATGTGAAGAGATTTTATGATCACTTGCGGGAGTGCTTAAAATATAATCAAGATATTCTTCTAATAGAAGATCGACATATAGTAAGGATTCTGGAAAACAAGGTAAGTTTAGAAGAGGTCAAGGACGCATTTTATCAATTTATCATAAAAATAAAACGTGATGATTGGCTGCGCTCCATTTTACAGGAGCAGTATTTTTTCGAGGACCCAGAAGAGCAACAGCACATCATGGAGATTATTGATTCTGTTCTTGAGGGTGCTAGGGAGGACCTGACTGTTTTAATTAAGAAAAATGAGGAAATGCCAGATATTAGAGAAGCGATTGATGAAATTTTTCAAGAGAATGTTTCTTTTTCATTTGATTCCTTTCTAAAATTTCGATTGCGTCCTTATATAAAAATGTTAGAGAGTTACGTAGAAATATCCATTGATGAATATAAAATGGAACAAGAGTATCAAATGTTTATCCAAACATTACGGGATTTTTTAGCATGCCGTGAACCAAGAATGGACACGCTGCATTTGTTATTTGATGAGGAGATTACCTTTTTTGATGAAAAATTTGAAGAGATAAAAAGGGGAGAGCTGGTGAGAATGATAGATCGGAAGCTTTTGTTTAATCATCCGGTTTATGTGGATTCTGCATCCATTGCACCTTTATTATCAATCGCACCTAAGAATATTTACCTTTATACAAAAAATCCGGAGGAACCGCTTGTAAGGACGATTAAAAACATCTTTGAAGAAAGAGTTTTAATCAAGTCATATAAAGGTTTGCGAGATACAAAAGAAAGGGTTCAACAGGAAAACAGCGCAAATGAAAACGGTGCTTAAAAAATTGTGTGCTTGGTGTATTGATTTTTTATAAAATTATCATTATAATAACGTACATAATCTAAATGAAGCAAAAGTAATGATAAGGACAACAGTATTTTTTCACGGTTACCAGAGAGGGAGGACCTGGCTGAAAGCCTCCTAGCACGGATTGAATGCTTACCACCTTTAAACTTCAGCGGTGAACGCTTCTTTGAAGTGAGTAATCGACTGACGGGAAACAGCCCGTTACCCTGTCCTAAAGTCATTTTTAAGTGTGTTTATAAAAATGAAAAATTGGGTGGAACCACGTGTTTAATAAACTCGTCCCTTTTCCAGGGACGGGTTTTTTTATTTTTTATCAAATATTCGAGAATTGTCTAGCTGCAGCGCCTAGGGGCTTGGGTCATAAGCCAATCCGTCAAAAAGGTCAAAGAACGACCTTTTCGCCGGCTCGTCTAGACTCACGCCCCTGGGCAAGGCGCTTCCGCTTTTCTCACAAAGGAGGAAAAACCATGTCAGACGTTGTTAAGATTTCGTTTCCAGATGGAGCAGTGAAGGAGTTCCCTCGTGGAACAACAACGGAAGATATTGCCGCTTCCATCAGCCCGGGACTGAAGAAAAAGGCTATTGCCGGGAAATGGAATGGTCAATTATTTGATCTTCGCCGTCCAATCGTAGAGGACGGTTCCATAGAAATCGTTGTCCCAGATTCAAAAGATGCCTTAGAGATTTTGCGTCATAGTACTGCACACTTAATGGCACAAGCGATTAAAAGGCTGTATGGCAAAGAAGTAAACCTTGGGGTAGGTCCCGTTATTGAAGGTGGATTTTATTATGACATCGACCTTGAAGAATCAATTACTCCAGAAGATCTTCCGAAAATTGAAAAAGAAATGGCGAAGATCGTCAATGAAAACATTGAAATCGTTCGTAAAGAGGTTAGCCGTGCGGAAGCCGTTCAGTTCTTCAAAGCAGCCGGTGACCCATACAAGCTTGAACTCATTGAAGCGATCCCTGATGATGAGACAGTGACAATTTATGAGCAAGGTGATTTCGCTGACCTTTGCCGAGGTGTTCACGTACCTTCAACTGGAAAAATTAAAGAATTTAAATTATTAAGCATTGCAGGTGCCTACTGGCGTGGTGACAGCAAAAATAAAATGCTGCAGCGTATTTATGGTACTGCGTTCTTTAAGAAAGAAGACCTTGCAGAGCACCTTCGCTTATTGGAAGAAGCGAAAGAACGTGACCACCGTAAAATTGGTAAAGAGTTGAACCTTTTCACAAGCTCACAATTAGTTGGACAAGGGCTGCCATTATGGTTACCAAAGGGTGCAACTATTCGACGAGTAATTGAACGTTACATTGTTGATAAAGAGCAGCGTCTTGGCTATGACCATGTGTACACTCCAATCATGGGCAGTGTGGATTTATATAAAACTTCAGGTCACTGGGATCATTACCAGGAGGATATGTTCCCTATAATGGACATGGATAACGAGCAATTGGTACTTCGTCCAATGAACTGTCCGCACCACATGATGGTGTACAAAAATGCTATACACAGTTATCGTGAACTTCCAATTCGAATTGCTGAACTTGGAACTATGCACCGTTACGAAATGTCCGGCGCTTTATCTGGACTGCAGCGTGTTCGTGGGATGACATTAAATGATGCTCATATCTTTGTTCGACCTGATCAAATTAAAGATGAATTTAAACGAGTGGTTAATCTTGTTTTAGCTGTATACAAAGATTTCAACATTAATGACTATTCCTTCCGTCTTTCCTACAGAGACCCGCAAGATACTGAAAAGTATTTTGATGATGATGCAATGTGGGAAAAAGCACAAAGTATGTTGAAGGATGCGATGGATGACCTTGGCCTTGATTATTATGAAGCAGAAGGAGAAGCTGCTTTCTACGGTCCTAAGCTCGATGTTCAAGTAAAAACTGCTTTAGGAAAAGAAGAAACACTTTCTACTGTACAGTTAGACTTCTTGCTTCCTGAAAGATTTGATCTGAATTATGTGGGTGAGGACGGGAAACAGCATCGCCCAGTTGTTATCCACCGCGGTGTTGTGTCAACAATGGAACGGTTTGTAGCCTTCTTAATTGAGGAATACAAAGGTGCCTTCCCAACTTGGTTAGCGCCAGTACAGGTACAGGTCATTCCTGTTTCTCCCGATGCACATTATGATTTTGCTAAGCAGGTTCAGGAACAGCTTCAAAATGAAGGCTTCCGTGTTGAAATAGATGGCCGTAATGAAAAAATCGGCTACAAAATCCGTGAAGCACAAATGCAAAAAATTCCATATATGCTCGTTGTCGGTGACAAGGAAGTTGAAGAAAATGCCGTTAACGTCCGTAAATATGGTGAGCAAAAGTCAGTAACAGAGCCATTTGCACAATTCCTTGAATCATTAAAAGCAGAGGTAAAAAGAGGATAAATGATCGCAAGGGGAGATTTTTCTCCCCTTGTTTTTTTGAAAAGAAAAAATTTCTATTGAATAATATTTCATTTCTTGATAGAATGATTTTTGTTGTCATACGAAATGTGTGTTTGACATCATATCTTTGTTTATGTTATAGTTACTAAGGAAAATTGAATACTAGTTTTGGGAAAAGAAGAAGCACCCGCTTCTCACCTGATTGACGCAATTGGCAGTTGGCAGGTTTTACGTGAACTTTTTAGTTTATTACTTTTGTTTCGTAAAGTGTGGGTGTTCGCATCCGCACTTTTTTATTTGCAAAAAAACAAAACATCTAAAAGTTGTTCATTTCTTGCCGAAACAGCAAAGTGTCATAAGTCAGTCAGCTGATTAACTTGACCCAAATGTTGTATTCGTGAAAACCTTGGAGGTGGCTAATTATTAGCAAAGACATGTTGTTAAATGAGGGTATTCGCGCTCGTGAAGTTCGCCTAATTGATCAAAACGGCGAGCAATTGGGGATTAAAACCAAATTTGAAGCGTTGGAGATTGCTGGAAGAGTGAATCTTGATTTGGTACTAGTTGCACCAAATGCGAAGCCTCCGGTAGCCCGAATTATGGACTATGGCAAATTCAAATTCGAGAATCAAAAGAAAGAAAAAGAAGCTCGAAAGAATCAAAAGATTATTGTTACCAAAGAAGTTCGTCTCAGCCCAACAATTGATGAGCACGACTTTAATACAAAACTTCGCAATGCGATTAAGTTTTTGGAAAAAGGCGACAAGGTAAAAGCTTCAATCCGCTTTAAGGGCCGGGCGATTACCCATAAAGAAATCGGTCAACGTGTATTAGACCGTTTTGCTACCGAGTGCAAGGAAGTTGCAACAATCGAGTCTCATCCAAAAATGGATGGACGAAGCATGTTCCTCGTTCTAGCACCTAAAACTGAAAAGTAATAAGGAGGACTATCCCAATGCCAAAAATGAAAACTCACCGTGGCGCTGCAAAGCGTTTCAAGAAAACTGGTTCTGGTAAACTGAAGCGTTCACACGCTTATACTAGCCACTTATTTGCAAATAAGTCTACTAAAGCAAAGCGTAAGCTTCGCAAAGCGTCTGTTGTTTCTAAAGGCGATTTCAAACGCATCCGTTTCTTATTAACAAACATCAAGTAAATTCGAGCGATCGATTTATATAGGAGGGTAATTACATGCCACGTGTAAAAGGCGGTACAGTTACGCGCAAGCGTCGTAAAAAAGTTTTAAAATTAGCAAAAGGTTATTATGGTTCAAAACATACATTATATAAAGTAGCTAACCAACAGGTTATGAAATCTTTAATGTATGCATTCCGCGATCGTCGCCAGAAGAAGCGCGACTTCCGTAAACTTTGGATTACTCGTATCAACGCAGCAGCTCGTATGAACGGTCTTTCTTACAGCCGTTTAATGCATGGCTTAAAGCTTGCTGGTATCGAAGTAAACCGCAAAATGCTTGCTGAATTAGCAGTGAGCGATGCTGCAGCATTTACTGAATTAGCAAACGTTGCAAAACAACAACAATCTAAATAATTTATAAAAAGCCATTCTCCGTCGCGAGGATGGCTTTTTCTATAAGGGAGTGGGGAAATGAATACACTATTAGCGGTGTACATCATCATGAATCTGATTGGTCTTGTGGTGATGAAGGCAGATAAAGAACGGGCAAAAAAACATGAATACCGAATAAGTGAAAGGACGTTGTGGCTGATTGCGGTATTTGGCGGGGCGGTTGGAACAACTGCCGGGATGCAGCTATACCGGCATAAGACAAAGCACCAGGCCTTTAGGATTGGATTTCCCTTACTGGCGGCCGCAGAAATAATTCTTTTCGTTTATATTTACAGATTGTAGACATAACAGCTTGCCCCTATTTATAAGCTTAATTATCAACAAAGAGTAACACCCAGGGGGCATGTACAATGAATGAGGATTTGTCTTTGCTGTTAATCATGGTAGAAGCAGGAGGGATTTTTGCTCCTTTGGCATTCATTCTCTTTCATTTGCTAAGATCGTTCCTATTCATTCCTGTATCAGTTGTCGTCATCGCGGGAGGAGTGCTATTTGGAACGGTATGGGGAACGATTTATTCGGTTATTGGCTTAATGGGGGTTAGTATTTTTTTCTATGCTTTTATAGATAGATTGCCGAAAACCCAGAACCGTTTGATAAAAATAAAAAATCGCTGGTTCGGTGAATACCGAAATCTTACTGTTGGTCAAATTGCTATTTTAAGACTTATTCCATTTGTACATTACCATTTATTAAGCTTCTGTTTAAAGCAAAGAAAACAAAGGTTTAAGGACTACATGAAGGCTTCTTTCCTGACAAATATTCCGATTGCCTTTTTTTGTACTATTGTTGGAGAGTACATCAGCACGTTTACCCCATCCGTTATTGCAGTGATTCTGCTTGGGTTAACATTTCTTGTTTATTTGTTAAGGGAGAAACAAAATGTGATTAAATGGAAGGAGTTTTTTAAAAGAACAAAAGAAAAAGCCGCTGGTTAAGCGGCTATTTTTGATGCAAAAATTCATGGATCGGGCTTTTCCAATTGATCTGGGCAACCGGATATTTTTCATGGATTTTTTTCTCTATAAAATGAAAGTCCTCCTTCGCCATTCCTTGAATGGAAGTAGTCTGATCCGGCCAAAGTGAGATGGAAACAACATCTATTGTATTTTTCGTGGCACCTAGGTATTTTTCTCCTGTAAACAATGCACCATTGTAGGTAAGTTGAAAATTCTTGATAACCTCCTCATTATCAACAAGCAAGAAGCGTTTGTGTTTTCGTGCTGCTTCTAATTTACGGGTTGGTTTGAGGAGGAATTTAATTGTTCGATAAAACAAAAAGATAAACATGCATACTAACAGTAAGCGTAGCAGCCAAACCATGATTTTGCCTCCTAGACCTTTTTCCTACTATACGAAACAGAAAGCGAAAAGTTTCATTCTTACCATAGTTTGATATAATTTTACTAAGGGAGTGTTGTTGAATGCAGCTAGATCAATTATTTGAAATGCAGCAAGGATTGGACCAGCATATTGAAGAAAAGCATGGATTACAGAACGAAGATTTGTTTAATAGAAAGGTTCTAGCATTGCTGGTGGAGCTCGGAGAATTGGCAAATGAAACACGCTGTTTCAAGTTTTGGAGCTTCAAGCCTTCATCGGAAAAGAGTGTGATTTTAGAGGAATATGTTGATGGGGTGCATTTCATTTTATCACTTGGAATTGAATGCAAATTTCAAAAACTCGATTACACACTTGATTTGGAACCAACAACAGTAAGCACAACAGAGCAATTCCTTTTGATTTATGAAAAAGTAAATGCGTTTAAAAACAGTAAAAATGAACGTGATTTCAAAACTTTGTTGCAATCTTATTTGCAGCTTGGCGGACTGCTTGGAATATCCTACAATGAAATGGAAAAAGCATATTTTGCAAAAAACGAAGTAAATTATCAGAGACAGCAGAATAATTATTAGCTGAACATAATCACTATATTCTGTATAATAAATTTCGATATACATAAAAAGGGGGAGCAGCAATGGCTAATTTGGATGAGACCTTAACGATGTTAAAGGATTTAACCGATGCCAAAGGAATTCCTGGCAACGAGCGGGAAGTCCGCGAAGTAATGAAAAAATACATAGCTCCATATGCGGATGAAGTGACAACCGATGGACTTGGCAGTTTAATCGCCAAAAAGGTTGGAACAGAGGGCGGTCCGAAAATTATTGTGGCTGGCCACTTAGATGAAGTCGGTTTTATGGTTACGCAAATTGACGACAAGGGATTCCTCCGTTTTCAAACCCTTGGCGGCTGGTGGTCGCAGGTGATGCTTGCGCAGCGCGTCACAGTGGTAACGAATAAGGGTGATATCATAGGTGTCGTCGGGTCGAAGCCTCCGCATATCTTACCTGCAGAAGCGCGTAAAAAACCAGTAGACATTAAAGACATGTTTATTGATATTGGCGCTTCTAGCCGCGAGGAAGCCCTTGAATGGGGTGTTCTTCCAGGAGATATGGTTGTACCGTATTTCGAATTTACTGTTATGAATAATGAAAAATTGCTGTTAGCAAAGGCATGGGATAACCGAATCGGCTGTGCGATTGCGATTGATGTATTGAAGCAATTAAAGGGTAGTGACCATCCGAATGAGGTGTATGGACTCGGAACCACCCAAGAAGAAATTGGCTCTCGTGGTGCAAAGACTGCGGCTGAAAAAATCAATCCTGATATCGCTTTTGCGGTGGATGTAGGAATTGCCGGAGATACACCTGGAATTTCTGAGAAAGAAGCCATGAGCAAAATGGGGAAAGGTCCACAAATTATATTATATGATGCGACCCTTGTAGCCCATAAAGGATTACGCGACCTTATTATTGATGTTGCGGATGAATTAAATATCCCTTATCAATTTGATGTTATTCCTGGAGGCGGGACAGATGCTGGTCCAATCCACACTGCCCATAATGGCGTTCCATCAATCGCCATTACGATAGCAACACGCTATATTCATACGCATGCCGCAATGCTCCACCGTGATGACTATGAAAACACAGTGAAGCTTATCGTAGAAGTCACCAAGCGGCTGGACCGGGAAACAGTTGATAAGATTACCTATGAGTAACAGCTCTATCCCCGACGGATTCGTTGGGGATTTTTAATGCAGATGGAGGGTAAGCGGAAAATACTGGCGGATAGCGAAAAATACTGGCGGATAGGAAGAAATACTGGCGGATAGCAAGAAATACTGGCGGATAGGAAGAAATACTGGCGGATGGCGGAAAATACTGGCGGATAGAGAAA
Organism: Neobacillus sp. plas4; assembly: GCF_057221695.1. Classification (NCBI taxonomy): domain Bacteria; kingdom Bacillati; phylum Bacillota; class Bacilli; order Caryophanales; family Bacillaceae; genus Neobacillus; species Neobacillus sp. plas4. The sequence continues at coordinate 4,660,076 of NZ_CM170152.1, read as the reverse complement.
TACTGGCGGATGGCAAGAAATACTGGCGGATAGCGAAAAATACTGGCGGATAGCGAGAAATACTGGCGGATACGAAGAAATACTGGCGAATAGCGAAAAATACTGGCGGATAGCGAGAAATACTGGCGGATAGCAAGAAATACTGGCGGATGGCAAGAAATACTGGCGGATAGCGAAAAATACTGGCGGATGGCAAGAAATACTGGCGGATAGCTGAAAATACTGGCGGATAGCAAGAAATACTGGCGGATGACAAGAAATACTGGCGGATAGCACACAAAAACAAGTAAAGCTGCCGAGTTAGAATCGGCAGCTACAACTATTACTTCAATCCACTCTCAAGTGCAGCGAGCATTTCCTTCTTCTCATCCTCAGATGAATTCTTCCAAATGATTTCAAACAGTACACCTAGACCTGGCAGCATTTTTTCCTCGCCATTTTGGATTGCGTCAACGATTGTATCTTCTAATTCAGCTTGTGAGTTACCAGTGACATTGTGTACAATGGCATTTCGCAAATTTAAATTCATGATTATACACTCCTTTATTATCCTGCATTACTTTTATATGTTTTCTAATTTTGGTTTTATTATGTATTTTTTTTGGGATATAATGAGGAAAAACACTAGAGGGGTACAAACTTGAAACATATTGAATCCATTCAAAATCCAAAAGTAAAACAATGGAAAAAGCTTTTAACAAAAAAGGAACGAGATAAATCTGGGACATTTTTAGTGGAAGGGTTTCATTTAGTTGAAGAAGCATTAAAACATAGTGAAAGTGTAATCGAAATCATCGTTTCTACGAATGTAGGGATTCCACCGCGCTGGGACTTTAATGAAATACCTGTCACGACCGTCACAGAAGAGATTTCAAACACTTTATCAGATACGGAAGCACCGCAAGGAATCTATGCAGTTTGCAGACAAGTCTCAATCGAGGTACCAGATGGGAAGACATATCTTTTAATAGATGCGGTGCAGGATCCAGGGAATTTAGGCACCATGATTCGCACAGCGGACGCAGCTGGTATTGACGCTGTTATAGTAGGAAGGGGCAGCGTAGACGTATATAATTCAAAGGTACTCCGATCAGCTCAGGGAAGTCATTTTCACCTGCCGATTATAACCGGTGACCTCCATGAATGGATGGAACAGCTAAAGGAAAAAAATATTTCCGTTTATGGTACAGCACTTGAAGGGGCATCTGCATATACTGATATTTCAACAGAGGATAGATTTGCATTACTTGTTGGCAACGAGGGCAGCGGGGTTAGCAAAGAGCTGCTTTCTAAAACGGACGCGAACCTGTATATTCCGATTTACGGAAAAAGCGAGTCGCTTAATGTTGCCGTAGCAACCGGCATCTTGTTATATTTTTTGAAAAAATAGACGATACTTGTTTGAAACCACTGATAAAGTATTATATAATAATCTACATTATTGAAAAATACTAAAAACGATGACGGAGAAAAGTATCTTATCACAGACCAATTAGGGAGAAAGTGCCGTGACTGAAAGCACTTTTATGGGAATGGTAAGAGAAGTTCACCTCCTGAGTTGGCACCGGGACCACGTAGAAAGCGCGTGTAAAGGTGCACCGGCCTAGCCGTTATCCGAATGAAGCGAACACATGTGTTTTATACATACCGTGTTTACAAGGGTGGTACCGCGACTATAAACCTCGTCCCTTTCCAGGGATGGGGTTTTTTTGTTTTCATTTACTTCATTCGAAATATCATCAAATTTAAGGAGGAATTTCAATGCAAGAAAGATTAAAGGAATTGCAGCAGGAAGCTATTCAAAAAGTTGAACAGTCTTCAAGCTTGAAAGAATTAAATGACATTCGTGTTGCCTATCTAGGAAAAAAAGGTCCCATTACCGAAGTACTGCGCGGCATGGGGAAACTTTCAGCAGAAGAGCGCCCTGTTATGGGAGCACTGGCAAATGAGGTTCGTGAGGCGATTGCTACTACATTAGAAGCGAAACAAAAGGATCTAGAGGAAGCAGCCGTATTAGAAAGACTAGCTTCTGAATCTATTGACGTTACCTTACCAGGAAGTCCGGTTAAGGTTGGAAATCACCATCCTTTAACGAGAATTATTGAAGAAATTGAAGATTTATTTATAGGAATGGGCTATCAAATTGCGGAAGGACCAGAAGTTGAGCAGGATTATTATAACTTTGAAGCTCTAAATTTACCAAAAGGTCACCCGGCACGCGATATGCAGGATTCCTTCTATATTACAGATGAGATTTTGCTGCGTACGCATACTTCACCCGTACAGGCTCGGACAATGGAAAAGAACGAGGGGAAAGGGCCAATCAAAATTATCTGCCCCGGTAAAGTTTACCGCCGCGATAATGATGACGCGACACATTCTCACCAGTTTATGCAAATCGAAGGTCTTGTCATCGGCGAGAATATTCGCATGAGCGATCTAAAAGGTACTTTAGAGGTTTTTGCAAAGAAAATGTTTGGTGAAGATCGTGAAATTAGATTACGCCCAAGTTTCTTCCCATTCACAGAACCATCTGTAGAAATGGACATTTCCTGTATGATTTGCGGCGGACATGGCTGTAATGTTTGTAAGAAAACAGGCTGGATTGAAATTCTTGGAGCAGGAATGGTCCATCCAAACGTTCTTGAAATGGCTGGCTATGATTCTAAAAAATACACTGGATTTGCCTTCGGAATGGGACCAGAGCGAATTGCTATGTTGAAATACGGTATCGATGATATTCGTCATTTCTACACAAATGATGTTCGTTTCTTAAAACAATTTTCAAAACATGAATAAAATTACCACCTCGAATTAGAAAAAAGGAGGAACACGAGATGTTCGTTTCATATAAATGGCTCCAGGATTATGTTGATTTATCCGGAGTTTCAGCTGATGAATTAGCTGAAAAAATCACAAAAAGCGGGATTGAGGTTGAGGGTGTAGATGTCCTTAACGAAGGAATTAAGGGAGTAGTCGTTGGTCACGTGGTTGAACGTGTCCAGCATCCAAATGCAGATAAATTAAGCAAATGTCAGGTAGATATCGGTCAGGGAGAACCTGTACAAATTATTTGTGGAGCACCAAATGTTGCCGAGGGGCAGAAGGTTGCAGTAGCAACAGTTGGGGCAGTTCTGCCAGGTAATTTTAAAATTAAACGTGCAAAGCTTCGCGGTGAAGAATCAAATGGAATGATCTGCTCGCTAACCGAACTTGGAATGGAAGCGAAGATTGTACCGAAGGAGTATTCAGAAGGGATCTTTGTTTTCCCTCAGGATGCAGAGGTTGGAAGTGATGCGATTGCATTATTAAACCGTGATGATGAAGTTCTTGAACTTGGCCTAACACCAAACCGTGCAGATTGCTTGAGTATGCTAGGAGTGGCTTATGAGGTTGCTGCGATTCTTGGCCGTGATGTAAAATTGCCAGAAATCAATCTTGAGCCTGTGAATGAAAAAGCGACAGATTATATAACCATAAAAGTGGAAGCAAATGAAGATAATCCTTTATATGCAGCAAAAGTCATTAAAAATGTAAAAATCGGTCCTGCACCACTATGGATGCAAACAAGACTAATGTCTGCAGGCATTCGTCCGCACAATAATGTGGTCGATATCACCAATTATATTCTATTAGAATATGGTCAGCCATTACATGCGTTTGACTATGATCGTTTAGGTTCAAAAGAAATTCTTGTTCGCCGTGCACAGGATGGCGAGAAATTTGTAACTCTTGATAACGCGGAGCGTACCTTAACATCTGATCATTTAGTGATTACCAATGGAACAGAACCTGTTGCATTAGCAGGTGTAATGGGCGGAGCAAATTCGGAGGTAACGTCAGATACAACATCAGTATTGTTGGAGGCGGCTTATTTCGCAGGTGGTACTGTGAGAAAAGCTTCAAAGGACCACGGTTTACGAAGTGAAGCGAGTGCTCGTTTTGAAAAGGGCGTTGATCCAAATCGAGTTCGTGCTGCTGGAGAACGTGCAGCTTACTTGATGGCAAAATATGCAGGCGGGGAAGTATTAGAAGGTACATCAGAAGTTGATACACTAACCGTTGAACCAGCAGTCGTTTCTGTTACCTTGGAAAAAATTAATAATGTAATTGGCACAAACCTGACAGTTACTGAGGTTGAGGCTATTTTCGAACGTCTTCAATTTTCGGTCAGCAGTGAAGGTGAAACAATTACAGTAACAGCTCCAACACGCCGCGGCGACATCAAAATTGAGGAAGACTTGATTGAAGAAGTGGCACGTTTATTTGGTTACGACAATATTCCAAAAACATTGCCAATCGGTGAAGCGACACCAGGAAAGTTATCTGCTTATCAGGAAAAACGCCGTGTTGTGCGCCAATATTTAGAAGGTGCTGGTTTGTACCAAGCAGTAACATATTCATTAACAAGTGAAGAAAAGGCTGCCCAATTCGCACTTGAAAAGCGCGACTTCATTCGTTTAGCAATGCCGATGAGTGAGGATCGCAGTATCCTGCGTTTAAGTATTATGCCGCAGCTATTGGAAGTTTTAAAATACAACAGTGCTCGTAAAAACGACAGCCTCGCTGTATATGAGACAGGCGCAGTATTCTTAGCAAATGGAAACGAAGTCTTACCTGAAGAGCAGGAGCATTTAGCTGGAGCGATTACAGGTCTATGGCACAGCCATTTATGGCAGGGTGAGAAAAAGGCTGTTGACTTCTATGTTCTTAAAGGTATTTTAGAAGGTTTGTTTGCAAAATTAGGACTTACTGAAAAGGTGAATTATGTTCAAGCTAAAGTGGACAATATGCACCCAGGACGTACGGCAGAGATTCACTTAAATGGTCAAAGAATCGGTTTTGTTGGCCAAGTGCACCCAACGATGCAAAAAGAGCTTGATTTAAAAGACACCTATGTATTTGAGCTTTCCTTGAAAGCAGTACTTGAGGAAGCGACAGCAGCCCTAAGATACGAAGCCATCCCACGTTTCCCTTCCATCACAAGAGACATCGCTCTAGTCGTGGATAAAGAAACTGTTGCAGGTGCATTAAAGGGTATCATTCAAACAGCAGGCGGACAGCTATTAAAAGAAGTACAGGTATTTGACCTATACGAAGGTGAACGCATGGAAGAAGGTAAAAAATCCATTGCCTACTCGCTGAAGTATATGGACCCAGAACGAACATTAACAGATGAAGAAGTAACAAAAGTCCACTCTCAAGTGCTAGAAGCTTTGAAGAATAAGGCTGGAGCTGTACTTAGAGGATAAATAGTACCGCAAAAAAGAGTATCGATTACCGATACTCTTTTTCTTATCCCCTACACTTTGTTATTTTTTTGAATAAAAAGAGTGCTAGCTCTAATTAACAACAATATAACCAATCATAGGGACCGAGTGGTCACGATGAGCATGCGTTTCACAAATTAATCGGTATGTTCCCGCTTTATCGAATTGAAGCGGAACCATTGTTTGCTCGCCTTTACTAACTTTTCCGCTAATATCTGTGCCTTCAATATAAAAAGGGTGCTCTTCATTCCCGATACCACTAATATATAAATTAACTTTCTCGCCCTTTTCTAAAAAAATAGTTCCTGGGTCCCAGCGAAAAGTCTCCATCTGTTTACCATCTACCGTATGAGATTTTAATTCAGCTGTAATCATATCAATTTCCCGAACTTCACTATCAGATTGTTGATTAAATACCATCGTACTATCTTCTTTGAACATAAACCATCCGTATAAAGCAGCGAGAACTACAGCACCTGCCAAAACGAACAGAATGGTATCTTTCTTAATTGCTAAAAATCTCATGTCAAAACCCCTCTCAGATATTTGTCCTAATTCATACATATGCAGGGTAGCTATGTAAACTTGTCTACTTTTTGTGTGAGTTAGAAAAAATCTGAATGAGGTGCAACTTAAAGGGTTCATGAAGCACGAAATTCTTCAGATTCAAAAAAAGTGACCTCATGAAAGGTTCATGAAGCCCGAAATCCCCCATTTTGGAAAGAAGAGGCCTCATGAAAGGTTCATGAAGCCCGAAATTCCTCAATTTCAAAAAAAGTGACCTTATAAACCCTTCATGAAGCCCAAAATCCCCAAGATTCTAAAAAGGAGGCCTCATGAACGGTTTACTTAAAAACAATTGCAAACCCATTATCCTCTCTTTTTATTCACAAGATTCATTGCCTTTTCCGTATTAGCAAAGTGCAGCTTCACAAATTGCGGCAATACTTCGCGGCCTTTTTTTAAAATTAGCCTAGCTGCAGCCTCATCGACTTGAGCACCGGCACCTTTTGGTATCTTAAAGCCTGCTGATTCACTAAGTTTGTCGATATATTGAACAAACGCATACCTGGCAAGGATTGACGCTGCTGCTACAGCCAGATGAATACCCTCCGCTTTCGTACTAAAATAAACATTTTCCTGCGCTACGGCTTTTTGATTTTTTACATGCTGATAATAGGTGCTCCCCTGGACAAATTGGTCAATGAGTATAGCATCTGGTTTAACGGGAGAAATTTTCTCCAATACATTTAGAATCGCCTGGTTATGAAGAATTGCTTTCATTTTACCCTGGGACATTCCTGACTTTTGAAGTTGGTTGTATTTATCATTTTTTAACGTCATCAAACTAAATGGAACGACATCTTTGATTACCTTAGCTATCGCAATGATTTTTTCATCATTTAAATCCTTGGAATCTCTGACACCTAATTCCTTTAATAACGGGATATCTTCTTTTCGAACATAGGCGGCTACGACAGTTATGGGGCCAAAAAAATCACCGGTACCAACTTCATCAGAACCTATGACAGACAATTGACTGAACCCCTGCGGTAAATTACCGCTGGGAGCTTTTGATTTTGCAGGGGCATTCGAACTAGTTGCCTCTCCCCACCTGCTGGCCTCCGCTTCATTGCCCATTCCCTGAAACAACACCTTACCTGATTTATAGGCTGTAATTGTACAGCCCGCCGTTTTCGCTGCAAACACACTGCCTGGTGGCATTTTTTCTAGCAATTTACCCTGATAATAGGTTTTCATTTTATTAATTTCTGACAAACTTAGATTTAGTACTACATTTCCCAATCAAAAACCACTCCTCGACAATTTTCTATTAAAAGGAAAAAAAGTCCACGTGAGACTGTTTCCCTTTTCGACACATATCTGTTCGTGTTATATTATAAAATAGGGATTTCTTCGAATCGAATGGAGGCAGTAACTTGTCAAATAAAGAAAAAACCAGAACAACCGTAGATATATACGGAACCCAATATGTTATTTTAGGTAACGAGGATCAAAATCATGTTCGACATGTCGCTTCATTGGTTGACAAGAAAATGCGCGAAATTGGTTCCAGAAATCCATTGTTAGATGTGAATAAGCTCGCTGTTTTAACTGCGGTTAATGCTGTCAATGATTTTATTAAAGTGAAGGAACAATTAGAGCGGCTTCAAGCTGAACTACAAAAGGAAAAGGACTGAATAAGTCATGCTTGATTTAGCAATTATTTTATTATTCGTTTTTGGTTTTTTCATCGGTTTAAAAAGAGGTTTTATTTTACAGTTCGTCCATATAACAGGTTTTATTATTGCATACATCGTAGCATATTTATACTATGGTGATTTGGCGCCTAAATTAACACTATGGGTTCCATATCCGAATCTTGGAACCACTTCTCCTTTAAAATTATTAAGTGAGAATGGTAATATGGAGGAGGCTTTTTACCGCGCAATAGCATTTGTTATCATATTTCTTGCGGTGAAAATACTGCTGCAAATTATTGGATCCATGCTCGATTTTATTGCCCATTTGCCTATTCTTAGACAATTAAATGTATGGGCAGGGGGAATACTAGGTTTTGCTGAAGTCTATTTAATTATCTTTATTTTATTATATATTGGTGCGCTAGTACCAATGGAATTTATGCAGAAACCTTTGGATGATTCCATTATCGCAAACTTAATGGTCAACCATACGCCGTTCCTTTCGCAACAAATAAAAAGTATGTGGATTGAATATTCAGCTGCATTGACTTCTCTGTAAGGAGAAGTTTTTCTATTAGAAAGGTTAAAATAAAGCAAGGTGGGTGGAAATTGTGGAGATAAACAAAAAGGATGTTATCCGTCATTTAGAAATGATTGCTATATATATGGAGCTGAAAGGTGAAAATCCCTTCAAGGTATCTGCCTTTCGCAAAGCTGCGTCTGCATTGGAATTTGATGATCGCAGCGTAACTGAGATCGAGGATTTTACTAAGCTATCAGGAATCGGCAAGGGGACGGCAGCTGTTATTGAAGAATACATAAACGAGGGGACTTCCTCGGTGTTGGAAGAGCTAAAAGAAGAGGTTCCGAAAGGTTTAATTCCGTTATTACAATTACCTGGGCTTGGCGGGAAAAAGATTGCAAAGCTTCACAAAGAATTAGGAATTGAAGATGTCACTACATTAGAAGAAGCCTGTAATGCAGGAAAAGTACAGGCTCTGGCAGGCTTTGGCAAAAAAACGGAAGAAAAGATACTAAGTGCAATTGCTAATGTGGGTTCAAGACCTGAGAGACTGCCGCTTGCCTACATGCTTCCTATAGCAGAGCAGATTGAAGCAAAGCTTTCTGAACTTCCTGAAATTCATCGATTCTCACGTGCAGGAAGTTTGCGAAGAGTACGGGAGACCGTTAAAGATCTAGACTTTATTATTTCAAGCGAACAGCCTGAAAAGGTAAAGCAGTTCTTGCTGGATTTACCTAATAGTAAAGAAATAATTGGCGCTGGAGATACGAAGGTATCACTTGTTTTTGGGTTTGATTATGATGTTTCTGTTGATTTTCGAATTGTGAAACCAGAAGAATTTATTACCACTCTCCACCATTTTACCGGTTCAAAGGACCACAATGTCCGGATGAGGCAGCTGGCGAAAGAACGCGGTGAAAAAATAAGTGAGTATGGCGTGGAGAATGTGGAGACAGGTGAAATTCTTACTTTTACTTCGGAAGAAGAGTTTTTCAAGCATTTTGACCTGCCATTTATTCCGCCAGAAGTACGGGAAGACGGAAAAGAAGTCGAGGATTATCACGCCTTTAAAGATGAATTAATCCAACTAAGTGATATCAAGGGTGACCTCCACATGCATACCACCTGGAGCGATGGCGCTCATACGATTGAAGAAATGGTTGAAGCGTGCCGTGCAAAGGGTTATAAATATATGGCCATTACCGACCACTCTCAATACTTAAAAGTCGCAAATGGGCTGACGCGTGAGCGGCTGCTGCAGCAAAAAGAAGAAATAAAAAAATTAAATGAAAAATACGATGATATACTAATATTATCAGGTGTTGAAATGGACATCTTGCCAGATGGTACGTTGGATTATGAGGATGATCTGCTGGCAGAAATGGATTTTGTCATCGCATCTATTCACTCTGCCTTTTCACAGCCAAAAGAAAAAATTATGGAACGGTTAACGACGGCATTAAAAAATGCACATGTTGATTTAATAGCCCATCCTACCGGCAGGAAAATTGGCCGCCGCGAAGGGTATGATGTTGATATTGATCTGCTTATAGACTTAGCAAAACAAACAAATACAGCTTTAGAGCTGAATGCCAACCCTAATCGCTTAGACCTTAAAGCGGAATATCTTAGGAAAGCCCAAGACGCTGGGGTGAAACTATTTATTAATACAGATGCCCATAAAAAAGAAACGTTATCACATATGGATGTTGGTGTTTCAACTGCGAAAAAGGGCTGGATAAAAAAATCTTCGGTTATCAATACATTGGAACCGACTAACTTACTAGAGTTTTTGCATAACCGAAAATAAGGAGGTTACTCCATGCAAGAAAGAACCTTAAAGGTATTGGAATTTACCAAAGTGAGGGATCAGCTCATTGAGCATGCATCATCATCACTAGGAATAGATAAGTTAAGGAATTTGATCCCATCAACGGATTACGAAGAAGTTGTACGGCTTCAAAAGGAAACAGATGAGGCCTCAACGGTTATAAGGATTAAAGGAAATGTCCCATTATCAGGAATTTATGACATCCGCGGACATGTTAAACGCTCGGTAATTGGCGGTGTCTTAAGTTCTCATGAGTTGGTGCAAATCGCTAGTACCATCCGTGCCAGCCGGCAAATGAAGCGATTTATTGAGGAGATTGCTGAAGAAAGAACAGAAATTCCGATTCTAATGGAACATGTAGACCGGATTATCGTTTTAGCAAACCTAGAAGAGTCCATTCGGCACGCGATTGATGAAAGCGGTGAGGTCCTTGATAGTGCAAGTGATCTTTTACGTACGTTAAGGCAGCAGCTGAGGTCAAATGAAGCACGTGTCCGTGAAAAATTAGAGAGTATGATCCGCTCGTCAAATGCAGCTAAGATGTTGTCGGATTCCATTGTCACCATCCGAAATGACCGTTTTGTTATTCCTGTCAAACAAGAGTATCGGGGTCATTATGGCGGTATTATCCATGACCAAAGTGCATCAGGGCAAACGCTCTTTATTGAACCGCAAGTGATTGTCCAATTAAACAATCAGTTGCAGGATATTCGAGTAAAAGAACAGCTTGAAATTGAAAGAATCTTGATGGAGCTTTCTGCCAAAACTGCTGAATTTGAGTCGGAGCTTCAAGTAATCGTAGAGGTACTGGCGAATTTGGATTTTATTTTTGCTAAAGCCAGATATGGTCGGAAAATTAAAGCAAGTATGCCTCAGATTAATAATGAGGGACGAATTGCATTGTATAAAGCAAGGCACCCATTAATAGCTATTGACGAGGTTGTTCCAAATGATATTTTGCTTGGGAAAGACTATACAACCATTGTCATTACTGGACCAAACACGGGTGGTAAAACGGTTACCTTAAAGACACTCGGTTTATGTTCGTTAATGGCGCAAGCAGGATTACAGGTTCCTGCTTATGACGGGTCAGAGCTGGCAGTTTTCGATGCCATCTATGCAGACATTGGTGATGAGCAGTCCATTGAACAAAGCTTGAGTACTTTTTCATCCCACATGGTTAATATTGTTGATATTTTGGAAAAAGTTGATTTCAACTCTCTGGTACTGTTTGATGAGCTTGGTGCGGGTACTGACCCGCAGGAAGGTGCTGCGCTTGCGATTTCCATACTAGACGAGGTGCATAATCGAGGTGCGAGAGTAATAGCTACCACGCATTACCCAGAATTAAAGGCATATGGCTATAATCGTGATGGTGTCTTAAATGCCAGTGTCGAGTTTGACGTTGAAACATTGAGCCCAACCTATAAGCTCCTGCTTGGAGTTCCAGGACGAAGTAATGCCTTTGAAATATCAAAACGATTAGGTTTAAATGATCGTGTCATTCAGGCGGCAAGGTCACATGTAAGTGAGGATAGCAATCAGATTGATAAGATGATTGCTTCGCTTGAGGCAAGTAAGCGGCAGGCTGAAACGGAACAAGAAGAGGCACGTGATTATTTAAGACAGGCAGAAAAGCTTCATCAGGATATGCAAAAGCAAATGATTGAATTTTATGAGAACAAGGATGCCATGCTTGAAAAAGCTGCTGAACAAGCTGGTGAATTACTCGAAGAGGCGAAGAGTGAGGCTGAAAAGGTTATTCGTGATCTTCGTAAAATGAGGATTGAAAAGCATGCAGAAATTAAGGAACATGAATTAATTGATGCAAAACGCCGTCTCGAAGCCGCGACACCTGAAGTGAAGAAATCATCTCAAGCTAGCAAGAAAACGAAAAAGCATACCTTGACACCCGGTGATGAGGTCAAAGTTCTCACATTTGATCAAAAGGGTACACTGGTTGAAAAAGTCTCCAATAATGAATGGCTGGTTCAAATCGGTATCCTGAAAATGAAGGTCAAAGAAAAGGATTTAGAGTTTATGAACACGCCGAAGCCGGTAGAGACAAGACCAATGGCAATCGTTAGAGGCAGAGATGCGGATGTGAAGCTTGAGTTGGATTTACGTGGAGAAAGATATGAGGCAGCCCTTTCAAGAGTGGAAAAATATATAGATGATGCCTTATTATCAAACTATCCTCGTGTATCGATTATTCATGGGAAAGGCACGGGTGCATTAAGACAGGGAGTACAGGAGTATTTAAGAAATCATCGCTCTGTTAAGAAAATCCGGTTTGGAGAAGCTGGAGAGGGCGGCTCAGGTGTTACCATCGTGGAATTTAAATAAGGTCCTTTTTGTATGGTTCTCGATTGTATAAAAAGCCTTTAATAATATTCGGGGAGATTGTGCAATGAACCAGTTTTGGGATAATATGTATGTTCAAAGTGCAGCCAATTATAGCGTAGTTATATTATGTGTCATAGTATTTTTAGCCATTTTTGAATTAGTTACAAAATATAAAAATTGGGATGAAATCAAAAACGGTAATTTTGCTGTGGCAATGGCAACCGGAGGGAAAATATTCGGAATTGCTAACATTTTCCGTTATTCCATTGAACAAAATGATTCTTTGGTAACAATGATTAGCTGGGGAGTATTTGGTTTTATGCTTTTACTGGCTGGATATTTTATCTTTGAATTTTTAACACCTAAATTTAACATAGATGATGAAATTAAAAATGACAATCGTGCTGTTGGATTCATTGCCATGATTATATCGATCGGCTTATCCTATGTAATAGGTGCGGGAATATTGTAAGGGGAGAAAAAAGTGGAGACATTAGCTAAAGTACTTCTTGGTTTATGCGCCTTGTTTTTGCTAATCGGTTTGGGGTACATGTTGTTATAATCAATCAGAAAAATCATCGCCGTTACATTTGCGCGATGATTTTTTTCTTTCGTGAAATAGTAAACATATCTTATAATTCTAATTGTTTAAAGAGTCTGACTATATTATAATGAAGGGGAGTGGAAAATTTTACAATTGAATATAAGGAGGGTTACTATGTATGAGTCAAAACCGTGGCTCGTGTCTTATCCAGATGAAATTCCTAGAGAACTAGAATTTAGAAAGGCGCCAGTTCAACAGTATCTTGTTGATGCGGCGAATAACTTTCCAGAAAAAACAGCTATCCATTTTATGGGGAAGGAAATGACCTATAAAGAGCTATACGAAGAGTCATTATCTTTTGCCAGCTACCTTCAGCAAATTGGGATATCAAAAGGTGACCGAGTTGCGATCATGCTAGCTAATACCCCGCAATCCGTCATCAGTTATTTTGGGATACTAATGGCTGGTGGGATTGTTGTTCAAACAAACCCATTATACACGGAACGTGAACTTGAATACCAAATGAAGGACTCCGGAGCAAAAGCGATCATCACACTCGACATCCTCTATCCTCGTGCTTCTAAGGTGATGCCTAAGACTAATTTGCAGCACATAATTGTAACCGCTATCAAAGACTATCTGCCATTTCCAAAAAATTTAGTTTACCCTTTTATCCAGAAAAAGCAATATGGAATTGTCGTGAATGTTAAACATGAAGGCAATACTCACTTATTTAAAGAAATCGTAAAAATGAAACCTACAAAACTAGTGGAGTATAGCTTCGATTTTGAGGAGGATGTTGCCCTGCTTCAATATACAGGCGGAACAACAGGTTCTCCCAAAGGAGTTATGCTGACACATCGAAATTTAGTAGCAAACTCTTCCATGTGCAGCGCCTGGCTGTACAAAGCAAAGCCAGGAGAAGAGTCAATTTTAGGGATTGTCCCATTTTTCCACGTATATGGGATGACAATCATTATGATTTTATCTGTTATGCAGGCATATAAAATGATTATCTTACCAAAGTTTGATGCTTTAACTACATTAAAAACGATTCAAAAGCAGCGGCCAACACTTTTTCCAGGTGCACCAACCATTTATATCGGTCTATTAAATCATCCAGATATAAAAAAATACGATTTGTCATCGATTGATTCCTGCCTAAGCGGCTCGGCACCACTGCCAATTGAAGTACAAGAGGCATTTGAGGAGATTACAGGAGGAAAACTCGTTGAAGGATATGGATTGACAGAATCATCCCCTGTGACACATGCAAATTTCTTATGGGATCGTCCACGGATAAAAGGAAGTATCGGTGTTCCATGGCCAAATACAGAAGTGAAAATTGTTTCGATGGAAAATGGGGACATCGTACCTGTTGGAGAAATTGGTGAAATCATCATTAAAGGTCCTCAAGTCATGAAAGGGTATTGGAATAGTCCAGAGGCAACGGAGGAAACTATAAAAGATGACTGGCTGTATACAGGTGACCTTGGATATATGGACGATAATGGATACTTCTATGTCGTCGATCGAAAGAAAGATATGATTATCGCTGGCGGATTTAATATATATCCAAGAGAAATTGAAGAAGTTTTGTATGAACATCCTGAGGTTGTAGAGGCAGTTGCTGCTGGTATTCCTGACCCATACCGTGGAGAAACCGTAAAAGCCTATGTGGTGTTAAAAGAAGGCTCAAAGCTTACTTCTGAAGACTTAAACCAATTTGCAAGGAAATATTTAGCTGCCTATAAGGCGCCAAGATTATATGAATTTAGAGAGGAATTACCGAAAACAGCAATAGGGAAAATTTTACGAAGAACACTCGTTGAAGAAGACATGAGAAAAATAGAGGAAGAAAACAAAAAACATGCCTAACTTCTTGCACTTCTTTTTTTTGCATGATAAAGCTTGTCTCTTAACATGGAGTAAAGTAATATAAAATAGTCTTTGTTTTCTTGACAGAAATCAAAGTAATATCTATTATAAAAATATGAATGATTATTCATTCATATTTTTTTCTTTTTGATAAAGGCTATTTTCGTAATGACTGTTGTTAAAATCTTAAAGCCGATTTTAACGTGGAAATAGTTATTTTTCGTTTTTAGAATCTAGTTTGCAAGCTCTTTTCTTCAAAAGAGCTTTAATAAATCTTCTTTACAGAGGAGAGAAAATAGTGAAAAAAAATAAACCTAAATACATGCAGATCATTGATGCAGCGGTCATTGCGATTGCTGAGGTGGGATATCATCAGGCACAGGTTTCGAAAATCGCGAAGCAGGCAGGTGTCGCGGATGGTACCATATATCTTTATTTTAAAAACAAAGAAGACATCCTCATTTCACTCTTTGAAGAGAAAATGGGAAGCTTTATTGAAAAAATAGAGGAATTAATAGCAGGAAAAGAGACGGCGGTGGAGAAGTTATTAATGATGATAGATGCTCATTTCAAAAACCTAGCTGATGATCATCACATGGCAATCGTAACACAGCTCGAATTACGACAATCTAATAAAGAGCTGCGTCTGAGAATAAATAATGTTCTTAAAGGATATTTGCAAGTGATCGATAAAATCATCATCGAAGGTAAAGAATCGGGAGAGTTTGCGAGTGATCTCGATGTCCGTCTTGCTAGACAAATGATTTTCGGCACGATGGATGAGACCGTTACAACCTGGGTTTTGAATGAGGAAAAATATGATTTAGTTGCACTTGCTCAGCCTATTCATCAGCTGCTGGTTAAGGCCTGCAGCAGGCAGTAAAATCCAAGTGTAAGAAGGGGAGGGAGTCTTTTGGAATACTTAAAATGGTCTTATCAAGACGGGATAGCGACAATCGCCATCGAACGTCCGCCGGCAAACGCCCTATCAACAGGATTATTAAGGGAATTGTCAACTGTTCTAGACGAGATCGAACCTAATACTGACATCAAGGTGATTGTCATTCATGGGGAAGGTCGATTCTTCTCAGCGGGTGCGGATATCAAAGAATTCACAACCGTTTTTTCTTCAGAAGGATTTGCGAATATTGGAAAGTATGGCCAAGCTTTGTTTGAACGGATGGAGAAATTCCCCAAACCAATCCTTGCGGCTATTCATGGTGCTGCACTTGGCGGCGGCTTAGAGCTGGCAATGGCATGTCATATCCGTTTAGTGGGAGAAAACACGAAACTTGGCCTGCCAGAACTACAGCTCGGCTTAATCCCAGGGTATGCTGGTACACAACGACTGCCTAAATATGTCGGAGTGGCACGGGCCGCAGAAATGCTATTTACCTCTGAACCAATCACAGGATTGGAAGCGGTTCAATTTGGTTTGGCGAACCATGCATATCCAGAAAACGAAGTGTTGGAGCAAGCATTGAAAATGGCAGGTAAAATTGCCAAGAAAAGCACTGGTTCATTAAAAGCTACAATCCAACTATTAAATTATGCAAAAACCGAAGAGTTTTATGAAGGCGTGAAAAAGGAAGTTGAGCTGTTTGGAGAAATATTTGAAACACCTGATGCGAAGGAAGGAATTCAGGCATTCATTGAAAAAAGGGAGCCTCACTTTAAAGGTGAATAACTTCTATTCTTACTAGAAGTTACCAATAAATTTTTTTGCTATAAATATTCTTAATCTTGGGAACAGAAATAATCTTTGCATTTTAGGAGGGAAAACATGAACATTTATGTACTTTTGAAAAGAACATTCGACACTGAGGAAAAAATCACCATTGCTGGCGGAAAAATTAATGAGGATGGAGCAGAGTTTATCATCAATCCTTATGATGAATATGCAGTTGAAGAGGCGATCCAAGTCCGCGATGCCCAAGGCGGTGAGGTAACGGTTATCTCCGTTGGTACGGAAGAATCCGAAAAACAATTACGTACAGCCCTTGCAATGGGTGCGGATAAAGCAGTGTTAATTAATACGGAAGACGATGTAGAAAGCGGTGACCAATTTACCACTGCAAAAATCATAGCTGAATATCTAAAGGATAAAAATGCTGACCTTATTTTAGGTGGAAATGTAGCCATTGACGGTGGTTCTGGCCAAGTTGGTCCACGTGTAGCTGAATTGTTGAACATTCCATATGTAACAACTATAACTAAGCTGGAAATTGATGGTACAAACGTAACGGTTACCCGTGATGTTGAAGGTGATTCTGAAGTAATCGAAACGAGCCTGCCGTTACTCGTTACTGCTCAGCAAGGGTTAAATGAGCCGCGTTATCCATCTTTACCAGGAATCATGAAGGCAAAGAAAAAGCCTTTAGAGGAACTAGAATTAGATGATTTAGATCTAGAAGAAGACGATGTCGAAGCAAAAACAAAAACAATCGAAATCTACTTACCGGCTAAAAAGGAAGCGGGAAAAGTTTTATCTGGAGACTTAAATGATCAGGTAAAGGAACTTGTAAACCTTCTTCACTCGGAAGCAAAAGTCGTTTAATACTTATTTACGTAAATTTTCAGAATACTGTTAAGCAAAAATTGATTTGCAGGAGGTAAAGGGATGACTAGAAAAGTATTGGTATTAGGGGAAACACGTGACGGTTCTTTACGTAATGTTACGTTCGAAGCAATTGCTGCTGGAAAAACAGTGGCAGAAGGCGGAGAAGTTGTAGGGGTTTTAATTGGACAGAATGTTAGCGCTTTATCTGCAGAAATCGTTCAATATGGTGCGGACCGTGTTGTTGTGGTAGAGGATGAAAAGTTAGGTCAATATACTTCTGATGGTTTTGCTCAAGCATTACTAGCTGTACTTGACCAAGAAAAACCAGAAGGGCTTGTTTTGGGACATACATCTCTTGGGAAAGATCTTTCTCCAAGAATTGCTGCCAAACTATCTTCTGGATTAATTTCTGACGCAACAGCTGTTGAGGTTGCAGGTGGAAATGTTGTCTTCACTAGACCAATTTATTCAGGAAAAGCCTTTGAAAAGAAAATTGTTACAGATGGACTTATTTTTGCAACAGTAAGACCAAATAATATTGCACCACTAACAAAGGATGAAAGCAGAACTGGTGAAGTGGCTTCCCTTTCTGTTGAAATTAAGGACCTTCGTGCCATTATTAAAGAAGTAGTAAGAAAAGCGAGTGAAGGTGTAGATTTAAGTGAAGCAAAAGTTGTTATCTCAGGCGGACGCGGTGTAAAAAGTGCGGAAGGCTTCGAACCTCTAAAAGAACTCGCCAATGTCTTAGGCGGCGCTGTTGGAGCTTCACGTGGTGCTTGTGATGCGGACTATTGCGACTACTCCTTACAAATTGGACAAACAGGTAAGGTTGTAACACCTGACTTATATATTGCCTGCGGAATTTCTGGTGCCATCCAGCACTTAGCGGGTATGTCTAACTCAAAGGTAATTGTTGCAATTAACAAAGATCCTGAGGCAAATATCTTTAAAGTAGCGGATTACGGTATTGTTGGTGATCTATTTGAAGTGGTGCCACTTTTAACAGAAGAATTTAAAAAGCTTAAAGTTCATTCTTAATGTCAATACTAGATAAGGTGAGCGAGCAATCGCTCGCCTTATTACATAGAATATCAAAAGAAATTTAGGGAAAATTACATGCGAGACAGATTATTAGCATGATGATTTAAACAATGCTATACTTTCGTTAGTAATTAGTAATTTTTTAGGAGGCATAAACAAATGGCTATTTCAAACGTAACCGATTCAAATTTCTCTGCCGAAACAGGCTCTGGTCTTGTACTTGCAGATTTCTGGGCTCCATGGTGTGGACCTTGTAAAATGATCGCTCCAGTTCTTGAAGAACTTGATTCAGAAATGGGCGAGAAAGTTAAAATCGTGAAATTAGATGTAGATGATAACCAAGAAACTGCTGCAAAATACGGCGTTATGAGTATCCCTACATTATTAGTGTTCAAAAATGGCGAAGTAGTTGACAAAGTTGTCGGCTTCCAACCAAAAGACGCATTAGCAAGCGTATTAGAAAAGCACGTATAAGAAAGAAAAACCTTAGCTGGATTTGTTCTAGCTGGGGTTTTTTATTTTTGAAAGACCGGGTTAAACATAAAAATTTTGGCACCCTGTTGATTGAAGCGGAAATCAACAGGTCAGTTTTAAACAGCCAATGGAAAAAGATTAGGCTTTTCTTTATTCGCTTAATCATTTAAAATTTTAGGATAGATAATTAAGAGACGGGGAGGAGCAGCTGGAATGAATGAAAATATTAAACAAAAATTAACACTGCTGCCTGATCAGCCTGGCTGCTACTTAATGAAAGACCGTCAGGGAACGATCATTTATGTAGGAAAAGCAAAAGTACTTAAAAACCGAGTTCGCTCTTATTTCACTGGCTCGCATGACGGGAAAACATTACGGCTGGTCAATGAAATTGAGGACTTTGAATATATAGTTACCTCATCCAATATTGAAGCACTGCTGCTTGAATTAAATTTAATCAAAAAATATGATCCAAAATACAATGTCATGTTAAAGGATGATAAAACTTATCCGTTCATCAAATTGACAGCGGAAAGACACCCGAAACTTATCATTACTAGAAAAGTAAAAAAGGATAAAGGCAAATACTTTGGTCCATATCCAAATGTCATGGCAGCTAACGAAACAAAAAAACTGCTTGACCGAATTTATCCCTTACGAAAATGTTCAACGCTTCCGGACCGGGTTTGTTTGTACTACCATTTGGGTCAGTGTCTGGCACCTTGTGTGAATGAGGTACACGATGAGGAATACAAGCAAATGACAGACGAGATTACCCGTTTCCTTAATGGCGGATTTAAAGAAATAAAGAATGAACTGACGGAGAAAATGACGAGTGCTTCGGAAGAATTGGATTTTGAACGTGCCAAGGAATTCCGAGATAAAATTATTCATATCGAAACCATAATGGAAAAGCAAAAAATTACGATGACGGATTTTACAGATCGTGATGTATTTGGCTATGCAGTCGATAAGGGCTGGATGTGTGTACAGGTTTTCTTCGTACGCCAAGGAAAACTAATTGAACGTGACGTCTCGATGTTCCCGTTTTACAATGAGCCGGAAGAAGAAATTCTCACTTTTCTTGGTCGATTTTATGAAAAATCCAATCATATTAAACCTAAAGAAGTTCTTATTCAGGATGAAATCGATTTAACGATTGCCGAACAGCTCCTTCAAGTGAAAGTTCTAAAGCCGCAGCGCGGTCAGAAAAGGGACCTTGTTAAGATGGCGATCAAAAATGCGAAAATTGCATTGGCTGAGAAGTTTTCACTGATTGAAAAAGATGAGGTAAGAACGATAAAAGCGGTTGAGAATCTTGGTGAACTTATGGGAATTTATACCCCTCATCGAATCGAGTCATTCGATAATTCGAATATTCAAGGGACAGACCCTGTATCCGCCATGGTTGTATTTATCGATGGCAAGCCGAACAAGCGTGAATACCGAAAATATAAGATCAAATCTGTTACGGGTCCTGATGATTACGAATCCATGCGTGAAGTAACAAGAAGAAGGTATTCGAGGGCACTTAAGGAAGAACTGCCGCTGCCAGATTTAATTCTTATAGATGGCGGTAAAGGACATGTTGAGGCTGTCAGGGATGTACTCGAAAATGAGTTAGGATTAGATATTCCGTTAGCTGGAATGGTGAAGGATGAGAAGCACCGGACTTCTCAGCTTCTCTATGGAACTCCGCTTGAAATTATACCACTTGGCAGAAACAGCCAAGAGTTTTATTTATTACAAAGAATCCAGGACGAAGTTCACCGTTTTGCGATTACCTTTCATCGTCAAACCCGCTCAAAAAGCGCATTTCACTCCTTGTTGGATGACATTCCTGGTGTAGGGGAGAAGCGAAAAAAGCAATTGCTTAAAGAATTTGGCTCTGTTAAGAAAATGAAAGAAGCCACTTTTGAAGAGTTTAGGGCAATTGGGATTCCTGCACCTGTAGCAGAGGAATTAATGAAAAAACTTCAATCATAGCAATGGTCTTTTTACAATAATCTTAACAAAAACAGCCTTGTAAGAAAAAATTGGCTATGCTATAATGAGTGAAAATTTAAATTACTATCACTTTTTAATACTGAAGTGAAGGTAGAGGTGCGAGCTTCAATAGTAATGATTCTGAGAAGGATGAGCTTCTGGGAAGAATCATGAAAGGGGATGTTCGCCGAAGTGAAGAAAGTCTCATTTCTTTCTTTGCTGGTCCTGCATTGAATAAATGCCGGATTGTCAAGACGATTGTCTTGGAGAGCTATCTTACATTGTAGACGCAAGAATTTTTTGTGTATGTTAAACAATGAGATGCCCTCTCATTGTTTTTTATTTTTTACGGAAAGATAATGATTCTTAATCTACAAGTGAAAGCAGGGGAAAAAGATGGGTTTAATTGTTCAAAAATTTGGCGGCACTTCGGTAGGAAGTGTGGAAAAAATTCTAAATGTAGCAGGGCGGGTAAAAGCAGAAACAGACCAAGGAAATCAGGTGGTAGTCGTTGTCTCAGCAATGGGAAAATCAACAGATCATCTGGTCGGCTTGGCGAAAGAAATTTCTGGGCAGCCAAATAAACGCGACATGGATATGCTGTTAAGCACTGGAGAACAGGTGACCATATCATTATTATCAATGGCTTTAAATGAACAGAAATTGCCTGCGGTATCATTTACTGGCTGGCAGGCTGGTATTTTAACAGAGCCTGTCCATGGCAATGCACGTATTACAACGATTCATGCAGAATCCGTACAGAAACAGCTGGACGAAGGTAAAGTCGTTATTGTTGCGGGATTCCAAGGGATCACTGAAGATGGCGAGATTACCACACTCGGCCGTGGCGGATCTGATACGACAGCGGTAGCACTTGCGGCAGCTCTTAAAGCGGATAAGTGTGATATCTATACGGATGTAACTGGGGTATACACCACTGATCCAAGATATGTAAAGAGTGCACGTAAATTAAAATCAGTGTCTTATGATGAAATGCTTGAACTTGCTAATTTAGGTGCGGGGGTATTACACCCAAGAGCAGTAGAATTTGCAAAAAATTATCAAGTACCACTTCAGGTACGTTCGAGCTTGGAGATAGAAGAAGGAACAGTGATTGAGGAGGAAGCATCGATGGAACAAAACCTTGTAGTTCGTGGAGTGGCATTCGAAGATGAAATTACGAAGGTGAGCGTACTGGGTCTCGCCAATTCTTTAACAAGTTTATCTACAATCTTTTCAACGCTTGCGGAAAACCATTTAAACGTTGATATTATCGTGCAAAGTACAACAGAAGCAGAAACAGCGAATCTTGCCTTCTCGATTAAAACGGATGACCTTATAGAGACGTTAAATGTCCTTGAAAATAACAAGGATGTACTTAACTATGAGAGACTTGACGCTGAAAATAAATTGGCTAAAGTATCAATTGTCGGTTCAGGCATGATTTCAAACCCTGGGGTCGCAGCACAAATGTTTGAAGTCCTTGCAGCCAACGGGATCCAAATCAAAATGGTCAGCACCTCAGAAATCAAAGTTTCAGTCGTCCTTGAAGAAAAACATATGTTAAAAGCAGTAGAAGTACTACACCAAGCATTTGGTCTTTCTGCGGTCAGCGAATAAAGAGAAAAAAAGCTTTCATCTATTCGATGAAAGCTTTTTTAAAATTTTTTAAAGTGTATCTTTTCGATCCCATTTGACGGTGAATTGTACTTTATTTGCTTTTTTTACTGGGTGTTCGAAGGTTTCGGTGATGGCTTGTTTTTGGAGTTCGATTTGCTGGGCAAGGAAGCCTGCTTCAATTTGAAAGTAATGTTCCGCTTTTGATTTGACTCGAGAGACAATGAGCGGGCTTGTTAGTTCAAGTTCGATTTCATTTTTTCGCTCATTTTGTAATTCGAGCTGCCCCCAAGAGGCTTTTGTGAAAAAATCAATTACTTCATCAAGAGTGTTTAATGGGTGCTTGCGCGCTAATCGTTTTCCGGCCCAGTAAAGAATTTCGGGAGTGTCTTTTCCTAAGATTTCTGGCAATACAAATTCCCTAATTAATTCATAGCCAAACAACGAAATATTTTTTGGTTCGTCCGAATGTAAATTAAGTTCGACGACATTACTATCTTTCATATAGCTTCCCCTCTTTCTACCATTCTATTATATACAATTATGGCTTCCGATAAGAACACTTTTTATCGTGATGTGTGTAAAGCATTAGAGTAATAAAGGATTGTTATTTTGCAATATAATAGCCTGTCTTTCATCATAATTATGTTTTCCAAAAACGATGGAGGGCTCCCGGATAATTGTAAAAAATGTTAGGAATTTTATTGGGTTTCATACAAAATAATCCCAATTACTAGAAAAGAAACTTATAATTTAATATAATATCAATATATTTTAAAAATTTTATTTTTTTAAAGTTTTTGTGTATACGTTTTCTTGACGCTCTATGCGGATGAGAGTAAAATGGACTTGTCACATAATTGTCACAGTGGTGCTAAGTTTACTAACTATTAAAATGAACTGTAAGTTAAAAAGGGCTTAACATCATTTTAAAAATTCAAGGGGGGTTAATTATGGCGGGGAATCGTGAGTTTTTGAATCGAAGATTGCATTCATTACTAGGAGTTATTCCAATAGGTTTATTCCTTGTGCAGCATCTAGTAGTCAACCATTTTGCTACAGGAGGACCGGAATCCTTTAACAAAGCTGCAGGTTTTATGGGGAACCTACCTTTTAGAATTATCCTAGAAACAGTAATTATTTATTTACCAATCTTATTTCATGCAATCTATGGGCTTTACATTGCTTTTACAGCGAAAAACAATGCAGGGAATTATGGGTTTTTCAGGAACTGGATGTTCCTATTACAACGCGTATCAGGTGTTATTACCCTAATCTTTATTGCATGGCACGTTTGGCAAACTCGGGTTGCGGCAGCATTCGGTACAGAAGTTAACTTTGATATGATGGCCAATATTCTGTCTTCACCATTTATGTTTATTTTCTATATAATTGGTGTAATCTCGACTATTTTCCACTTTGCTAATGGTCTGTGGTCATTCTTTGTAAGCTGGGGTATTACAGTTTCCCCTCGTTCACAAGTAATTTCTACATATTTTACAATTGGCGTTTTTGTAGTTCTATCAATTGTAGCCATTCGAACACTTTTAGCATTTGCTTAAAAAATTACATCATACTATGTGTTGAAAAATATCGGATTTTTGGATTAAGGGAGTGAGTCACAATGAGTAAAGGTAAGGTGATCATAGTTGGCGGCGGCTTAGCCGGCTTAATGGCAACCATAAAAGTTGCTGAGTCAGGAACACCTGTAGAATTATTTTCACTTGTTCCAGTTAAACGTTCCCACTCAGTTTGTGCCCAAGGCGGTATAAATGGAGCAGTAAATACAAAAGGAGAAGGCGATTCTCCTTGGATTCACTTTGATGATACAGTTTATGGCGGTGACTTCCTAGCTAACCAGCCGCCTGTAAAGGCGATGTGTGAAGCAGCACCTGGAATTATTCACTTAATGGACCGTATGGGCGTTATGTTTAACCGTACCCCAGAAGGACTATTAGATTTCCGCCGCTTTGGCGGTACGCAGCACCACCGTACAGCATTTGCGGGTGCGACAACAGGTCAGCAGCTTCTATATGCGTTGGACGAGCAGGTTCGCCGCCACGAAGTAGCTGGATTAGTTACAAAATATGAGGGCTGGGAATTCTTAGGCTCAGTTGTGGATGACGATGGCGTTTGCCGCGGAATCGTTGCACAGAACTTAACGTCTATGGAAATCAAATCCTTCGCAGGGGATGCCGTAATCCTGGCAACCGGCGGCCCTGGCATAATCTTTGGTAAGACAACAAACTCTGTTATCAATACAGGTTCAGCTGCGTCTATCGTTTATCAACAAGGTGCATATTATGCAAATGGTGAGATGATTCAGATTCACCCAACTGCTATTCCTGGAGATGATAAGCTCCGATTAATGAGTGAATCAGCTCGTGGAGAAGGCGGCCGGGTTTGGACGTATAAAGACGGAAAACCTTGGTACTTCCTTGAAGAGAAATATCCTGCATACGGAAATCTCGTACCGCGTGATATTGCGACACGTGAAATTTTCGATGTGTGTGTGAATCAGAAACTAGGAGTGAATGGTGAGAACATGGTTTACCTTGACCTTTCTCACAAGGATCCACATGAATTGGATATTAAACTCGGCGGAATTATCGAAATCTATGAGAAGTTCACTGGAGACGATCCGCGTAAACTTCCTATGAAAATCTTCCCTGCTGTCCACTATTCAATGGGCGGATTATGGGTTGATTATGATCAAATGACCAACATTCCAGGACTATTTGCTGCTGGAGAATGTGATTTCTCACAGCATGGTGCCAATCGTCTAGGAGCCAATTCATTACTTTCAGCGATATACGGCGGTATGGTTGTTGGACCAAATGCTGTTCGATATATTAAGGGTCTTGAGAAGAGTTCAGATTCTGTATCTTCTACTGTGTTTGACCGTCACGTCAAGGAACAGGAAAACAAGTGGAACTCTATTATGTCATTAAACGGTACAGAAAATGCTTATGTTCTTCATAAGGAGCTTGGCGAGTGGATGACGGATAATGTTACCGTTGTACGTTTTAATGACAAGCTATTAAAGACGGATGAGAAAATCCAAGAACTTTTAGAACGTTATAAAAATATCAATATTAATGATACTTCTAAGTGGAGTAACCAGGGAGCAGTATTTACCCGCCAATTAGAAAACATGCTGCAATTAGCACGTGTTATTACCATTGGCGCTTATAACCGTAATGAAAGCCGTGGTGCTCACTACAAGCCTGAATTCCCTGACCGTAATGATGAAGACTTCTTAAAAACAACAATGGCGAAATTTGTTGATGGTTCATCTGCACCGGCATTCCATTACGAAGAAGTAGATGTTTCATTGATTCAGCCACGTAAACGCGATTACTCAAAAAGCAAGGGGGAGTAGAATAGCATGTCTGAAAATAAAACAGTAAAATTTATTGTCTCACGTCAAGATGGCCCAGATTCTGCTCCATATGAAGAGGAGTTTGAACTAGCATATCGTCCGAATATGAACGTAATTTCTGCATTAATGGAAATTCGTAGAAATCCTGTCAATACAAAAGGACAAACTACTACTCCAATTACATGGGATAGTAACTGTCTTGAAGAGGTTTGTGGAGCATGTTCAATGGTTATTAACGGTAAGCCGCGCCAATCATGTTCGGCACTCGTCGATCAGCTGGAGCAGCCTATCCGTTTAGAGCCAATGAAAACATTCCCTGTTGTGCGTGACCTGCAAGTTGACCGCAGCAGAATGTTTGATGCCTTAAAGAAAGTTAAAGCTTGGATTCCAATCGATGGTACCTATGACCTTGGACCAGGACCGCGTATGCCTGAGAAAAAACGTCAATGGGCTTATGAACTTTCAAAATGTATGACTTGCGGTGTCTGCCTTGAGGCTTGCCCAAATGTAAACAGCAACTCAAGCTTTATTGGACCACAGCCCCTTTCCCAAGTACGTCTTTTCAATGCTCACCCAACCGGTGAGATGAATAAAGCTGAGCGCCTGGAAACAATTATGGGCGATGGCGGACTTGCTAACTGTGGTAACTCACAGAACTGTGTACAATCATGTCCGAAAGGAATTCCTTTAACTACATCGATTGCAGCATTGAACCGTGATACTACCATCCAAGCATTTAGAAGCTTCTTCGGAAGCGACCATGCTTAAATAAAAGCTGCGCCTTGGTGCTTTAGCTGGATCTAAAACATAATTCTAAAACCTTCTTTTCTATTATGAAGAGAAGGTTTTTCTTTCCTAATGGTTAAGACTTTTACTAGGTCTTTTGCTATACTAGAAGTAAGAATTTCTCAAAGTTAGAAAAAGGATGGTATATGAGTGTGAAAAAGCTTCCGTTATTAATCATACTTGCCGGTTTGGTTGTCATTGGAGTCGGAGTCTGGCAAATTATAGAGACCAAGTTTCAAACTGATACTTCACTCAAAGAAGCAAAGGAGATTGTTGCAAAGGCCGAGTCTCCTGAATTTAAAGAGGAACTTCCGAAAAGAAATAAAAAGATGGAACCTCCAAACTTTGGCGATACAGTAGGATTATTGACGATACCAAAAATTAAAGCTGAGTTGGCTATTGTTGAAGGCACAGACCCGAATGATTTGAAAAAAGGTGTTGGACATTACAAGGGCTCTTACTTTCCAGGAGAGAATGGCCAGATTGTTTTATCTGGACACCGTGATACGGTTTTCAGGCGTTTAGGAGAATTGGAGCCTGGGGATATCTTTGAAGTTCATATGCCGAATGGGAAATTTAAATATGAATTAACCCATACAAAAATCGTCGATAAGGATGATCGAAGTATTATTACTTTGCAAAATACCGAAGAAGAATTAATCGTCATCACCTGTTATCCATTCCGTTTTGTTGGAGACGCTCCGGAACGCTACATCATATATGCTAAACCAATTTAAAGTCCTTTGAATAGGGACTTTTTATTTTTTTATAAAATTATTATCTCTATAGCAATTATAGTCACTCCACCAGTGTCATTCACATATGATATCGTGACTAAATATATACCCACCCCAAGGTTCATTACTGGCGAAGGCAAGGAGGGTCACAATACTTGAAGGAGAATGAATATACTCACAAGCCGTTACTCACCAAACGTGAAAGAGAAGTATTCGAACTGTTAGTACAGGATAAAACTACTAAGGAAATCGCTGGTGAATTATTTATAAGCGAAAAGACGGTTCGAAATCATATTTCCAATGCTATGCAAAAGCTTGGTGTTAAGGGGCGTTCACAAGCAGTTGTAGAGCTCCTTCGTATGGGAGAGCTAGAACTTTAATCATGACCGGCATCCTACGGGAGGCCGGTTCATGTTTTTAAAAGCGCTTTTTCTTGCTTTGAAATTTTTTCAACTTGAAATTTCACCGGAAAAGGTAGAAAATAAGAACAAGTTTAAAGTACGGGAAAAGACTACGAAATTGCATTGGGAAAACCAATATAGGAGTGTTATAGAATGACTGTGGAAAATTCACAAAAGGTTAGTGCAGAAATTGTGGCTAAAATTGAAAAAGATTTGCGTTATATTTCAGGAATCATTAAGCAAAAAGGCAGAGAAATATTAAGTCATTATAAAATAACTCCGCCGCAATTTGTGGCACTTCAATGGCTTTTTGAGGATGGCGATATGACTATTGGGGAGTTGTCTACTAAAATGTATTTGGCATTCAGTACAACAACCGACCTTGTAGATAGAATGGAGAAAAATCAACTGGTTGTACGAGTGAAAGACCCGAAGGATCGCCGGGTTGTTAGAATTCACTTACTTGAAGAAGGTGAAAGAATAATAGATGAGGTCATTAAGAAACGTCAAGTTTACTTACAGGAAGTTTTGGCAAATTTCACGTTGGACGAGGTCCAGCAACTTCAAAACAATATGATGAAACTGCATCAAGATATGCTTTAAAAAGTTCTGTTTCCGTAAAGATTGTTGTTAAAATCCTAAAGCCGATTTTAACGTGGAACAAACTATTTTTTGCTTGAAATAAAGTTTGCAGCTCTTTTCTTACAATTGAAGGCTATTTTGGACCAAATCATAGCCTATATAAGCGCTTTTATCTCAAAAAGCAATAAAGTTTAAGAAAAGAGCCTTAAAAAGAGGCGAGAATTTTGAAACAACCGATTGGTGTGATTGATTCCGGAGTTGGTGGATTAACGGTTGCGAAGGAAATCATTAGACAGCTTCCGAATGAAAAAATAATCTACTTGGGTGATACAGCACGGTGCCCGTATGGCCCGAGACCTCTCAAGGAAGTCAAACGCTTTACTTGGGAATTAACAAATTTCCTATTAGAAAAAAACATAAAAATGCTCGTGATTGCGTGTAATACGGCAACGGCAGCAGTCTTGGATGATATTCGAAGAGAGCTGCGTATTCCAGTGATAGGAGTGATTTATCCTGGAGCACGTACAGCAATCAAGCGTACAAAAAATTATCGGGTTGGGATTATTGGTACAGAAGGGACCATCAAAAGCGGTGCTTATGAAAAAGCGTTAAAGGCACTAAACAGCCGTTTGTTTGTAACTGGACAAGCATGCCCTAAGTTCGTTCCACTTGTTGAGAGTGGAGAGTACGACGGGGAGATTGCGGAAAGAATTGTCATAGAAGCCTTAAAGCCATTGCAAAATCAAAATCTTGATACCCTAATCCTTGGCTGCACCCATTACCCTCTGCTCGAACCTCTCATCCAAAAGGTGATGGGAGACAGTGTAAATGTCATCAGCTCAGGTGATGAAACGGCAAGGGAGATTAGTGCCATTCTTCAGTATAACGGTATCCTAGAAACCGATGAGAATGAACCAAGCCATGAATTTTATACTACAGGATCGAGATATATTTTCTCGAAAATTGCTACCCAGTGGCTCGGATTCCCTGTAAACGATGTAAAAAAAATAAAACTATAGTCAAAGCTCCCTATTTAGGGGGCTATTTTTCAGGTTTTTAAAAGGCCACTTGAATTGTAGACGTATGAATTGGTATACGTCTTTTTCCATATTAATAAAGTAAGGTTATAAAAGCTGTTGATTCCCACATCTCGGATCAAGAGGGTCCGGGGGATCAGATTAAGCACCTGCTCTGATAAATAGACGGAAAAATTCCGCTTAATTAATAAATACTAATAAAAATAGCTCAAATAAACGGAGAGATTCCGCCTATTGACTCGAATAACGTGAAAATGGGAGGTTTTGATTTGCATAACCGGAAAATCTCCCCCTATATTCCATGAAATGAGCTTCATTCTGCAGATAACCGGAAAATCTCCGTTTATTTTACATATGCTGGTTACTCGGTTAAATAATGTTTTTATATTCCTAATAAAGAAACTCACTAGCGGCGAGTTTTACCTTTTTATATACCAATAGCGCTGCCAATCCAACTGTCATTTCACCACTTATTTTAGGGAAAGCACCCAAAGCGGAACGCTATTCTATGTCAAAGTGCTATTTTTCAAGAAAATATTTGTCCCATTTTCTTTCCTAAGGCGGTCTAATTAGTTTAATAGGCTCGTATACATGATAGTACAAACTGTCTTAGGAGGGAAAAAATATGTCAAAAAATAAAGTGAAACCACTAGTCACAGCTGTTTTTGCTTCAACACTTCTTTTATCGGGGTGTGGTTTGTTTGGAAACGAAGTGCAGAAAAAAGTAGATCCACCAAAACAGGTTACAGAAAATAAAGCAAACCCGACTAAGGAAACCACTGGTCAAAATGAAGAAGTTGAAGGAACAGTAAAAACAGAATTATACTTAATTAATAAAGATGGATATGTGGTACCGCAAACATTAACGCTTCCAAAAACAACCTCTGTAGCAAAACAGGCATTGGAGCACTTGGTTACAAATGGACCAGTTACTGACATGCTGCCAAATGACTTCCGAGCCGTGCTGCCGGAAGATACTCAGATTTCCGTTAATATTAAAGATGGGCTTGCGGTAGTCGATTTCTCGAAGGAGTTTAAGAACTACCAGCCTGAGGATGAAAGGAAAATCCTTGAATCCATTACATGGACGCTCACTCAGTTTGATACCATAAAAAAGGTTAAGCTTCAAATGAATGGGCATGAACTTAATGAAATGCCTGTAAACGGCACACCAATTAGTGAAAACCTATCAAGAGCTACAGGTATTAATCTTGATACTGAAGGGGTTACGGATATTACCAATACCAAACCGGTAACCGTCTATTATATTGGCGGTGAAGAAGATTCATATTACTATGTACCGGTAACAAAACGTGTTAACACAAGTGAGAAAAATAATGTGGTTGCAGTCGTAAATGAGTTGGTGAAAGGTCCAAATACAAAATCAAACCTTGCTTCAGACTTTATGCCTGACGTGGAATTATTAGAGGCACCAAAAGTCGAAGATGGAAAAGTCACGTTAAATTTCAATAAGTCGATTTATGGTAGCTTTGAAGAAAAAATTGTTTCCGAACAATTACTTAATGCACTCGTACTTTCATTGACCGAACAAAAGGGGATTGAAAGTGTTGCTGTTATGGTAGATGGCAAGGGCGAACTGGTAAATGATAAGGGTGTAAAATTATCTGAACCAGTAACTCGTCCAGAAAAAGTCAATACAGGTAGTTTCTAAAAATTTATTTTTGATATACTATATAGTGACAATCTCGAGGAGGGGCCTTTTTGGCTTCCTCTTCTTTATTTGATTTTTTATGGTGGTGAGGTTATTTCACCATTAAGGAGGAAATGGTAGTGCGTGTTGATGGTAGAGAAAGACTGCAATTAAGACCTATACATATTGAAACAGGCTATTTAATGCACCCTGAAGGCTCTGTCCTTATTTCTGTGGGGAATACAAAAGTGATTTGCGCGGCAAGTATTGAAGAGCGAGTGCCGCCGTTTATGCGAGGAGAAGGAAAGGGCTGGATCACTGCAGAATACTCTATGCTGCCTCGGGCAACCGAAACAAGGAACATTCGTGAATCATCAAAAGGGAAGGTTACCGGCAGAACCATGGAAATCCAGCGGTTAATTGGCCGTGCTCTAAGAGCCGTTGTGGATCTTTCTGCCCTTGGTGAAAGAACGGTTTGGATCGATTGTGATGTCATTCAAGCCGATGGCGGTACAAGAACTGCTTCGATTACGGGAGCATTTGTGGCAATGGCTATTGCCCTCAATCGTCTGGGTGATAAAAAAGGTTTTAAGTTCCCGATTACAGATTACCTAGCTGCAACGAGTGTAGGGATTTTAAAGAATAACGAAACCGTTCTTGATTTGAATTATGCGGAAGATTCAAAAGCCTTAGTGGATATGAATATTGTAATGACGGGCAATGGTGAATTTGTAGAATTGCAGGGCACAGGAGAAGAATCTACGTTCTCTTACCAGCAGCTGCACGATTTATTAGGAGCTGCTCAAGAAGGGCTGATGGAACTGTTTGAACACCAAAAGACCGCATTAGGGGAAGAAATCAAATCAAAAATAGAAGCAAGAAAAAAGAAATAAGGGGCTAGACGGTATGAAGGAAGTAATTATTGCGACAAAAAATCCGGGTAAGGCTAGAGAATTTGAACATATTTTTGCTCCTAGAGGAATAGCGGTGCGGACACTGCTAGATTACCCTGAAATCGAAGATGTGGAAGAAACAGGTACAACGTTTGAGGAAAATGCAACATTGAAAGCAGAGGCCATATCGTTGCGATTGAATAAAATGGTGATTGGTGATGATTCTGGTTTAATCGTGGATGCCTTAGAAGGCAGACCTGGAATTTACTCAGCAAGGTATGCTGGTGAGCCTAAAAATGATCAAAGGAATCTTGAAAAGGTGTTGGAAGATTTAAAGGGTGTTTCAGTGGAGAAACGAACTGCCCGCTTTTATTGTGCACTTGCCGTTGCAATCCCTGATAAAGAGACCATTACTGTAGCTGGTACGTGTGAAGGCCGGTTACTAGATGAGCAAAGGGGAACGAATGGATTTGGCTATGACCCGGTCTTTTATGTTCCGGAAAAAGACTGCACAATGGCAGAATTATCTTCCGATGAGAAGAACAAAATAAGTCATCGGGCCAATGCTTTGAAAAAACTCGATGTCATCTTAGATTCCATTGTAGAAAGAGCGGAATAATCATGAGTAAAATTCTTGTTGTAAGTGATAGTCATGGTTTAACGGAGGAACTAGAGGAAATAAGGGAAAGGCATTTGAACAACGTTGATTTAATGATTCATTGTGGCGATTCAGAAATAATGCCTGACGAAGAAGTGATGAAGGGTTATTTGACTGTGAGGGGAAATTGCGATTTTGACAATTATCCATTAGAGACGACAACGATGGTCGCTGGAAGGAAGTTGTTTATTACCCATGGTCACAAGTATTCAGTAAAAACATCCCTAATGAATCTGTCCTACAAAGCAGCAGAAGTAGCCGCCAATATTGTTTGTTTTGGCCATTCACATGTATTAGGTGCAGAAGTAATTGGAGGCACGCTTTATTTAAATCCCGGCAGCATTCGTTTGCCCCGCGGGCGTATCGAAAAAACGTATGTTATCTTAGACTTATTAGAGGATAAGATTAAGATGTCGGTGTATGACATTAGCGGACGTGAACTAAAAGAGTTAGCTAATGAGTTTGTATTGTCAAAAGGATGAGGGAAGAGGGCTATCCCGCCATTAGACTAGCTGGAATGCCCCAAAAGCTTTTAAGAAGTGGATTTGGGTCAATGCAGACTAGCTGGAGTGCCCCAAAGGCCTTTCAGAATTAGTTTTGGGTCAATGCAGGATAGCTTGAGTGCCCCAAATGCCTTTCAGAATTAGTTTTGGGTTAATGCAGGATAGCTGGAGTGCCTCAAAGGCCCTTCAAAATAAGTTTTGGGTCAATGCAGACTAGCTGGAGTGCCACAAATGCTTTTCAAAATTAGTTTTGGGTCAATGCAGACCACTTGCATTGACCCAAAAGTTTTTCATAAACAGGTTTGGGTCACTCGAAATATCTGCATTTCTATCACTTACTATTTTTGGAAGAAAATATCCGCTACAAGTCGAATAAAATCTTCAATCAACCCAATATTTTTAGGAACAAAAAATTTCTACAAATAGTGTTGACTTTTACCTATATCCTTTATATAATAAATCTTGTCTTTGAAAAACTTATTATGTCCCAGTAGCTCAGCCGGATAGAGCATACGCCTTCTAAGCGTACGGTCGGGAGTTCGAATCTCTCCTGGGACGCCATTTAACTACATACCAAAATAGAATTATATTCACCTCTTATATCACTTTCGATATAAGAGGTTTTTTTGTTGCCGAAAAGGGCGGTACCGCTCGGGTCCGCCCTTCATACATAAAGCTCGTCCTATTCGCCCTGATAAGCTAAGGTCCCAGGATCCGTTTTATCAAATGTCAGATACCAGAATTGAGCTAATGGTACTTGTGCGAAAACATCAAAAGTTTTGCTCTGAACGTCATAACGCCGTACAGAGCCTGTATCAGGTCCGCTGCCTGAAATCGGAACAAACAATTTTCCGTCTGGTCCAAATAGGATGGCCATTGCAAAGGCACGCGGTTGACCAACGACATCAAGGTCAATCTTGTCCAAAAATGCGCCAGACTCGCCATCAAAAATAAGAATTTTATCGGTGTCATTCTCGTCCGCACGGAAACTCGTTACATAATGATTGCCATCTGGACCAAAGACTAAGCCTTCAGGACGGTGGAGGTTGTTGATAGCATTGCTTTCGACGAAAACGTCAATAAACTCCATTGTTCCAGGATCGAAGCGCAGCACCCAGCCATCTAGTGGATTAAAAGGGTTGAAGACCGATACATATAGTAAATTGTCTGGCCCAATTACTACACTTCGAGGAAAAAACGTTCCTTCGAAGCAGGAGTGATCGAAAAGACCGAGAAAAGCACCTGTAGTACCATCATAAGCTCGCAGTTCGCCTGGCTCTGGCTGGTCAGGGTCGACACTAGGGCTTTGTAGGTCTGCAACATATAAAACATTGTTGCTCGAAAGGACAATGCCGCGCGGTGCAAACGGAGCGCCATTTTGGACGGAGCTGACGAGAGCTCTCAGAAATGCCCCGGTCTGTCCATTGTACTCTAATATATTGCCGTTCTGGGGTTGTTCAACGTTCTGATTGGAGACAAGAAGATTGCCCGTATGGTTGAAAATAATTCCTCTAGGCCCATTCAAGCCACCGCTAAAGGATGTCACAAAACTATCAATTACCTGCCCTGTTATAGCATTGAAACGAACCACAGAACTATCGCTGACATCACCGACAAATAAAAAATCTCTGCGAATTCCCAAAAAAAACTCCCTTCAAATAATATTAAGCAAAAAAATTTGCTTACTTTAATCTATGAGAATGTGAGACTTTTGGTATGGACAAGCATAGTGATGAAATGACACAATTTTCGATAGAGAACATAGTTTTTTGTTTTTCATAAAATTCATGCTAAACTATTTTTCATAATGGAAAGAAAAGGGAAGGTAATCATATGAAAAAACGGGAACGAGTGAAACGGAAAGATAATGTCATATTCCTTCCCGGACTCGAAAAGAGACTAACGGATAAGGGCTTAGAGAGCTTGCAGAATAAAAGGTATGGAGAAGCGATTACCTTGCTTGAGGGAGCAAGGGAGCATGATGCGGAAAATAGTGAAATTTTAGTCGGGCTCGTGCTTGCATACTTTGAGTCCGGAGCCTTTACAAAAGCCAAAGAACTTGCCAATGAAATGCTGCTTAAAGGAATTGGTGATTATTTTCAGATGGTCGATCTATATTTGACCATCTTAATTCAGCTGCATGAATACCAAGAAATTGTCTCAACCATTGAAGCCCTCTTTGATGAAAAAGAGATTCCGCCTGACCGGCAAGACCATTTTCTTACAATCCTGCAATTTAGCAAACGAATGGCAGACAACGATCATCCTGAGCCAAGTGAATTTCCTAAAGAAAATGTTCCTGTAAAGGAGCTGAAACTTTCTTCATTAGATAGCCTTAATGAGCAAATGCTTGTTATTTCTGGTTTGGCAGAAAAAAATATCCGGCCATTTATGGAAGAAATCAAGGAATTCCTCGACTCTGATTCAGGGCATCCCTTCTTAAAAACAATGTTGTTAACACTGTTAAGAGAGCAGGAATATGACAAAGAAATGAACGTTAATAAGTTTAGTGAAGAAATAATGGTGGTGCCAACAGAACTGCCTGATATTCAATCACAGCCGATAATGAAAGAAATCCTCCATTTACTAGAAAAAAGATTGGAACATAGTGACCCCGTTCTATTTGAAAATATTAAAGGGATGGTAGAAAGGATTTTCTTTATCAGTTATCCTTTTGAGCTTGAACCTAGAAACGTATCAGCTTGGGCAGCAGCTTTTCATTTCCTTGTTCTTGGGTATCTAGGAATTGAGCAGGATTTAAGTGATCTATCAGATGAATACGAGAGTTCTACTGAAATGATAGAGCAGGCACTAGTAAAAATTACAAAATTAGAAGAAATTTCTTATCCTAATATATAAGTAACTGTGTTGAAAGTAAAAAATCCTGTGTTATAATGTAAGGGTTGCATTGTGTAAAAACTATATTTTACATAAAAAAAGCGGATAATGGCTTGGAGGACAAGACATCTTCCTACCAAATTTGTTACGAATGAAATGATAATAGATTATTGTTGGAGGGAAAAAAAGGTATGACAGTAAAGTGGGAAAAGTTAGAAGGAAACACCGGTGTCCTTACTGTTGAAGTAAGCGCGGAAAAAGTAAACGAAGGCTTAACAGCTGCTTTTAATAAAGTTGTTAAACAAGTAAATGTACCAGGCTTCCGTAAAGGAAAAATGCCTCGTCCAATGTTTGAAAAGCGTTTCGGTGTAGAATCTCTTTATCAAGACGCATTAGATATTCTTCTTCCTGAAGCATATGGCAATGCGATTGACGAAGCAGGAATCGAGCCAATCGACCGTCCGGATATCGACATCGAGCAAATGGAAAAAGGTAAAGAACTAATCTTCAAAGCTACTGTACAAGTTAAGCCTGAAGTAACATTAGGCGAGTACAAAGGTTTAGAAGTTGAAGAGTTAGATACAAACGTAACAGATGAAGACGTAGCAAAAGAATTAGAAACTCTTCAAAACCGTCAAGCTGAGCTTGTGGTGAAAGAAGAAGGTACTGCTGAACTTGGTGATACAGTTGTTTTAGATTTCGAAGGATTCGTTGATGGCGAAGCATTCGAAGGCGGGAAAGCTGAAAACCATTCACTAGAATTAGGTTCTGGTTCATTCATCCCTGGATTCGAGGAGCAACTAGTAGGTGTGGCTGCTGGCGAATCTAAAGATGTTGAAGTATCATTCCCTGAAGAATATCATGCGGCTGAACTTGCTGGTAAACCAGCAGTATTCAAAGTAACCGTTCATGAAATCAAAGGAAAAGAGCTTCCAGAATTAGATGATGAGTTTGCAAAAGATGTGGATGACGAAGTTGAAACATTAGACGCATTAAAAGAAAAAATCAGAACTCGTTTAGAAGACAGCAAGAAGCACGAAGCTGAGCACCACTTACGTGATACATTAGTTGAAAAAGCTGCTGAAAATGCACAGGTTGAAATTCCAGAAGTAATGGTTACAAACGAAGTGAATCGTATGCTTCAAGAATTTGAACAACGTTTACAAATGCAAGGAATGAACCTTGAGCTTTACTTCCAATTCTCAGGTCAAGATGAAAATGCATTACGTGAACAAATGAAAGAAGAAGCTCAAAACCGTGTTCGCGTTGCTTTAACTTTAGAAGCAATTGCAAAAGCTGAAAACATTGAAGCTACTGATGAAGATGTTAATGCTGAACTTGAAAAAATGGCTGGCATGTACAACATGACAGTTGACAATATTAAGGCAGCACTTGGCGGTCTTGAAGGTATCAAAGGCGATCTTCAAAAGCAAAAAGCAGTTGAATTCTTAATCGAAAACAAAAAATAATTCATAATTAAAACACATGGCACGATTTTATCGTGCCTGTTTTTATACTTTTTTCCAATTACATATTATAATAAGGACAGGGAAACCTTTTTAATGTCGAGCTGCAGCGCCTAGGGGCTGGGGGTCATAAGCCAATCCGTCAAAAAGGTTAAAGAGCAATCTTTCTGCCGGGCCCGTCTTATGCCCGATGCCCCTGGTCAAGGCGCTTCCGCTTTTCTTTTAACAAGCAATGAAACTAATGCAGGAAAAACAGGTTTACATAGCGAATTAAGTAAAACCGGCTTAATGAGATTTATTTTTAGAAAAAGTGGTTATGCTTAATGGGTACAATGGCTTTTATTTAAAGGTTGTTCAAACAAAAATACGCTTTCAAAAAAACATAATTGAAGTAAGCTTTTTATTACCTGTCCTTTGGGTGCATGTGTTACAATGCAATACATACCGCTGAATAGTTTCGAAAAAATACGGATTTTTTGTTTGTAGTAGACAACTTTAAATATGGTTAAAACACGTTTTCAAGGGGTGAAAGATTTGTTTAAATTTAATGATGAAAAAGGTCAATTAAAGTGTTCATTCTGTGGAAAAACACAAGACCAAGTACGTAAATTGGTTGCCGGACCAGGTGTATATATATGTGACGAGTGTATCGAGCTTTGCACAGAAATTGTTGAAGAAGAGCTAGGAACAGAAGAAGAAGTAGAATTTAAAGACGTTCCGAAGCCAAAAGAAATCTGTGAGATTCTTGATGAATATGTCATTGGTCAGGACCAAGCTAAAAAATCGCTTTCGGTTGCGGTTTACAACCATTATAAGCGTATCAATTCTAACAGCAAGATTGATGATGTTGAACTTGCTAAGAGTAATATCTGTATGATCGGACCAACGGGAAGTGGTAAAACATTATTAGCGCAAACATTAGCTCGTATTCTTAATGTTCCGTTTGCCATCGCAGATGCAACGTCTCTAACCGAAGCAGGTTATGTAGGTGAAGACGTTGAAAATATTCTTTTAAAATTAATACAAGCTGCTGATTACGATGTTGAGAAAGCAGAAAAGGGTATCATTTATATCGACGAAATCGATAAAATTGCCCGTAAATCTGAAAATCCTTCCATCACAAGAGATGTCTCTGGTGAAGGTGTACAGCAAGCATTATTGAAAATCTTAGAAGGTACGGTTGCGAGCGTTCCTCCACAAGGCGGACGTAAACATCCTCACCAGGAATTCATTCAAATTGATACAACAAATATTTTATTTATTTGTGGTGGAGCATTTGATGGAATCGAGCCAATTATTAAGCGCCGTTTAGGTCAAAAGGTTATTGGTTTCGGTTCTGATGTGAAGCAAGTGGATATTACACAGAAAGAGCTTCTTTCAAAAGTGCTGCCTGAAGATTTACTTCGCTTCGGCTTAATTCCTGAATTCATCGGTCGTCTGCCTGTAATTGCAAGCCTTGAGCAGTTGGATGAGTCCGCATTAATTGAAATCTTAACGAAGCCAAAGAATGCTTTAGTTAAGCAATATCAAAAAATGTTGGAAATCGATGAAGTTGAATTGGAATTCGAAGAAGGCGCCCTAATTGAAATCGCGAAGAAGGCGATTGAACGTAAAACAGGTGCCCGCGGATTGCGTTCTATTATTGAAGGAATCATGTTAGACGTGATGTTTGACTTGCCTTCTCGTAATGATATTCAAAAATGTATCATTACACAAGAAACGGTCATCGATAATAGCCTTCCCAAGCTTATCTTAGAAGATGGAACGGTTGTAGCAGAGGAAAAATCTGCTTAATATAAAATGTAAGAGGATCCGGTAAATTTACTGGGTCCTTTTTTCGTTTATTATTCATTTATCCTTCAACAGTTTCTTACAAATTGTGGTTTATTCCATCTCTATGCAGGAAATACTTATTAATATCTATTGAAGTATTCTTGTAGCAGGAGGGAAAAATATGAGTTGGACGGGGATTGCCTTATTTATACAGCTTTTTTTCGGGATTATTATCGGGCTGTATTTCTGGAATTTGCTTAGGAACCAACGGACACAGAAGGTTTCCATTGATCGGGAATCCCGTAAGGAAATGGAACAGCTTCGCAAAATGAGATCAATTTCATTAACAGAACCATTAGCGGAAAAAGTACGCCCTACAAGCTTCCATGATATTGTTGGACAAGAAGATGGCATAAAGTCATTGAAGGCAGCATTATGTGGTCCCAACCCTCAGCACGTGATTATTTATGGACCACCGGGGGTAGGGAAAACAGCTGCAGCCAGATTAGTTTTAGAAGAAGCGAAAAAAAATCAGAAATCACCATTTAAACAAAACTCAGTATTTATTGAATTAGATGCCACAACCGCTCGATTTGATGAAAGAGGGATTGCCGACCCGTTAATAGGATCGGTTCACGACCCGATTTATCAAGGAGCTGGAGCGATGGGACAAGCTGGAATTCCACAGCCGAAGCAAGGGGCTGTTACAAATGCACATGGTGGTGTCCTATTCATTGATGAGATTGGCGAACTACATCCAATTCAAATGAACAAGCTGTTAAAGGTCCTTGAGGATCGTAAGGTATTTCTTGAAAGTGCCTATTATCATGAAGAAAATAATCAAATCCCTACACATATCCATGACATTTTTAAAAATGGGCTTCCTGCTGATTTTCGCTTAATTGGTGCAACAACAAGAACGCCTAGTGAAATACCGCCAGCGATTCGGTCGCGCTGTATGGAAGTTTTCTTTAGAGAATTAACACAAGAAGAAATCATTCAGGTTGGTAAAAAAGCGGCTGAAAAAGTGAATTTAGACATTAGTGAAGTTGGATTAGATATTTTATCTACATATGCAAGGAATGGGCGCGAAGCCGTAAATATGGTTCAGATTGCGGCCGGGCTTGCCATTACGGATGAACGCAATTTTATAAAAGATGAAGATTTAGAATGGGTTGCTCATTCCAGTCAATTGTCTCCAAGAATGGAAAGGAAAATCAATGACGATTCCCGGGTAGGTCTTGTTAATGGATTAGCTGTTTATGGACCAAATACAGGGGCGCTGCTTGAAATCGAGGTAACGGTGATCCCTGCGAAGGATAAAGGTTCTATTAACATTACTGGAATTGTCGATGAAGAAAGTATTGGCGGCCAAGGTAAATCTATCCGCAGAAAAAGTATGGCACGCGGATCGATTGAAAATGTTATTACTGTTCTTCGGTCGATGGGTGTTCCAGCTGATGATTTTGATATTCATGTAAATTTCCCAGGCGGGGTTCCAATTGACGGTCCCTCGGCAGGTATTGCGATGGCAACAGGAATCTATTCTGCCATATATAAAATTCCAATTGATAACAAAGTAGCGATGACGGGAGAAATAAGCATCCATGGGAATGTTAAGCCAATCGGCGGCGTTTACCCGAAAGTAAAGGCAGCCAGGAAGGCAGGAGCC
Source organism: Neobacillus sp. plas4 (assembly GCF_057221695.1). Taxonomy (NCBI): domain Bacteria; kingdom Bacillati; phylum Bacillota; class Bacilli; order Caryophanales; family Bacillaceae; genus Neobacillus; species Neobacillus sp. plas4. Next base: position 4,619,423 of record NZ_CM170152.1, on the reverse strand, counting down.
ACGACCGTGATCATTCCTGAGGAAAACATGCAGTCGATTTTAAATGAAATAACAGGAATTCGCCTTGTTCCAGTTACGCATTTGAGTGAAGTCTTTGACGTTGCTCTTGTCCATAACCAGCCGCTCAATCAAGTGATTCCGGCTTCTATCGAGCTATCGAAAAAAGAATCCATTTAAACGATAACACTTCGGTTGTCTGACCGAAGTGTTTTTTATGAAAGAAATCTTAGAGGTTGGGGAAAATTAATTATTGACAACACATTCTTAAGCTTTCGTAATATTAGACACATATTTGCAAATAAGATAGAATTGTACAAAGATGTTTTTCTTGTTATCAGCAGGAAAGATTGATTAATGCATGTGGAGGTGCAAGTTAATGGCGGAAGATAGAGAATTGATCGTCCCCCTCCTGCCGCTTCGAGGGTTGCTGGTGTATCCGACAATGGTTCTTCATTTAGATGTAGGCCGTGAAAGGTCGGTTGAAGCTCTTGAAAAAGCGATGGTAGATGACCATTTAATTTTTTTAACGACACAAAAGGATATAGCTATAGACGAGCCATCTGAAGAAGATTTATATGAAATTGGTACCTTAACAAAGGTAAAACAAATGCTTAAGCTTCCGAACGGTACGATACGAGTGCTGGTTGAGGGACTAAATAGAGCAAAAATCCAGTCATTCCATGATGAAGACGACTATTATGCAGTCAGTATTGTGACTTATGATGAACCGACAACCAAGGATGTTGAGGATCAGGCATTAATGAGAACAATGCTTGAGTATTTCGAGCAATACATAAAGTTATCGAAGAAAATTTCGGCCGAAACGTATACTTCCGTTGTAGATATTGAGGAACCAGGCAGAATGGCTGATATTATTGCTTCCCATTTGCCAATCAAACTAAAGGAAAAACAAGAAATCCTCGAAATGATTGATGTCAAAAAACGCATGAATAGCGTCATTTCAACGATTCAAAATGAAAAAGAAGTACTTAATCTTGAGAAAAAGATTGGGCAGCGCGTAAAGCGCTCCATGGAAAGAACACAAAAGGAATATTATTTGCGTGAGCAAATGAAGGCAATTCAGAAGGAATTAGGCGATAAAGAAGGTAAAACTGGTGAAATTGCCGAACTCACTGAAAAAATTAAAAATGCCGGTATGCCTGAACATGTTCAGCAGACTGCCTTGAAAGAACTTGACCGTTATGAGAAAGTTCCGTCCAGTTCAGCTGAAAGTGCAGTTATTCGCAACTATATCGAGTGGCTGATTACCATTCCATGGTCAAAAAAGACCGATGACGATATTGATATAAATCGCGCTGAGAAAATCCTGAATCAGGATCATTTTGGTCTCGAAAAAGTAAAGGAACGTGTATTGGAGTTTTTGGCGGTTCAAAAGCTGACGAATTCCTTAAAAGGACCGATTCTATGTCTTGCTGGACCTCCTGGAGTGGGGAAAACCAGCTTAGCCCGTTCCATTGCGAATTCATTAAATCGTAATTTTGTCCGTGTCTCCCTTGGAGGCGTTCGGGATGAGTCCGAAATTCGCGGTCACCGCAGAACGTATGTCGGGGCAATGCCAGGACGGATTATTCAAGGAATGAAAAAAGCGGGCACGATTAATCCAGTCTTTTTATTAGACGAGATTGATAAAATGTCGAGTGACTTCCGCGGCGATCCATCCTCTGCCATGCTTGAAGTTTTAGACCCTGAACAAAACCATAATTTTAGTGATCATTATATTGAAGAAACATATGACCTTTCCAAAGTCATGTTTATTGCAACAGCCAATAACTTATCCACGATCCCTGGCCCGCTGCTGGATCGAATGGAAATTATCACAATTGCGGGCTACACTGAACTTGAAAAAGTCCATATCACAAGAGATCATTTGCTCCCTAAGCAAATTAAAGAAAATGGACTGACTAAAGGAATTCTGCAGGTGCGCGATGATGCCATCCTTAAGGTAGTGAGATATTATACCCGTGAAGCTGGGGTACGGAGTATGGAGAGGCAAATGGCCACCATCTGCCGGAAGACAGCAAAAATCGTGGTTTCTGGAGAGAAAAAACGAGTGATCGTAACGGAAAAGAACGTCGAGGAGTTCTTAGGGAAACCAAGGTTCCGGTATGGTCAAGCTGAAACAGAAGATCAGGTCGGTGTTGCAACAGGTCTAGCCTACACAACGGTGGGCGGCGATACACTGCAGATTGAAGTTTCCTTGTCTCCTGGTAAGGGTAGACTTGTTCTAACAGGAAAGCTTGGCGATGTCATGAAGGAATCTGCGCAGGCTGCCTTTAGTTATGTACGTTCTAAAGCTGGAGAGCTAGGAATTGAAGAAGATTTTCATGAAAAATATGACGTACACATTCACGTTCCAGAAGGGGCTGTTCCAAAAGATGGACCTTCTGCGGGAATAACAATGGCTACTGCCCTGGTGTCCGCCTTAACAGGAAGAGCGATTCGACGTGAAGTAGGGATGACAGGAGAAATTACCCTTAGAGGAAGGGTTCTCCCAATTGGAGGCTTAAAAGAAAAAACACTCAGTGCTCATAGAGCGGGATTAACAAAGGTCATTCTTCCGAAAGATAATGAATTGGATATCGATGATATACCAGAAAGTGTTAGAAATGAAATTGAGTTTGTCCTTGTTTCACATGTCGATGAAGTTCTCCGGCATGCACTAGTAGAAGGTGGTTTGCAATGAAAGTAGTAAGTTCAGATATCGTCATCAGTGCCGTGAGGCCGGAGCAGTACCCAGAAACAGAACTGCCTGAATTTGCCTTGGCCGGACGATCAAATGTAGGCAAGTCTTCTTTTATTAATAAGATGTTAAATCGAAAAGGTCTTGCAAGAATATCGTCTAAGCCAGGAAAAACTCAAACGTTAAACTTTTATTTAATTAATGAAATTCTTCATTTTGTCGATGTTCCTGGTTATGGATATGCGAAAGTATCGAAGTCGGAACGGGCAGCGTGGGGGAAGATGATTGAAACGTATATCACCACTCGTGAACAATTAAGAGCGGTCGTTTTGATTGTTGACTTAAGGCACCCGCCGACCCAGGATGATATCATGATGTACGACTTCCTTAAGCATTATGACATTCCGTGTATCGTCATCGCGACGAAAGCAGATAAAATCCCAAGAGGAAAGTGGCAGAAATATTTAAAAGTCACAAAAGAAACCCTCGACTTAGCAGAAAATGACCAAATTGTCCTTTTCTCATCCGAAACGGGCGAAGGTAAAGACAAAGCGTGGTCGATTTTGCAAAGCTATATGTAAATATTAAAAATGGCGTGTTAAGTATCTCACTTTTCACGCCATTTTGTCTTTTCATAATGTTTTTGCATCACTTTTTGGATTGTTACCATAAATCAACATTTCCGCAATTACAGGCACAAATAATGAGTTATTGTTACCGAAAAATAACTTTTCCACAAATACGGGCACAAATGATGATTTATTGTTACCGTAAATCATCATTTCCGGAATTACGGGCACAAATAAAATTTGTTGTTACCCATAAATCAACAATCCCACAATTATGGGCACAATTAACACTTTCTTGTTATTTTTTTCTCCGAAACAGAAAGTAGACCCCAACCAAAATAATAATCGCCGGCCAAAACTTCCAGGCGAAACTTAAACCATTTTGAAGTAAATTTAGGTAATCTGTAACTTTATCGTAAAATAATAGCAATAATGCCAATACTAAAAAAAGAAAGGCTTGAAATAAACCGTTATTGTTTTTTTGAAAACGAAGAAAGCATCCGATGGATATAAATAATACCAGCATCCCAATCGTATTGTTCGGCCAGAAAGAGATTTTTCCCGCAAGATGAAAATGGAGACCGAAGCCCGCGATGATAACTCCAGGCAGGATCGCTTCATAATCATTTGCTGAATATCCCTGTCCTAAAAATGCCACGCCAACAATAATAAGAAGGGTTGGCCATGAATACAATGGTTGTAGAGCTGTAAATCCTGATTGCTGTAAGAATAAAAAGGCACCAAAGCCTATGAGAATAATTCCAGGAAATATCCGTTGATTCTTCATTTTAACACCACTTCCAGTAAGGTTTACTTGAATCTCTTCTGTTTTTTTGGTACTGTACATAAGATGATACATTATTAAAACATAAATTTTTTCCTATTTAACAGGTTTATTCTAGATATAAAGCTTCCGCTTTTTATAGTAACATATTGTTTCGCTTTCTGTTCACAATTTAAGGGTAAATTTGAAAAAACCCATGTTATAATCAGACTAGTTAATTATGCAGCAGGAGTTTTATTGTATTACTTATTGGGGGTGTTCTTAGAAATGCATATTGTAGTAATCGGTTTAAACTATAAAACTGCCCCTGTGGAAATCCGAGAGCGGTTGACATTTAATGAAGCCGAACTTGCGGATGCCATGACAAAATTAAATTCTAAAAAAAGCATCCTGGAAAATATCATTGTGTCGACATGTAATCGTACAGAGATTTATGCAGTTGTCGATCAAATGCATACAGGCCGCTATTATGTGAAGGAATTTCTATCTGAATGGTTCGGAATTGAACAATCTGAGTTTTCACCATTTCTATTTGTTTATGAAGAGGACGGTGCTGTTGAGCATTTATTCAAGGTAGCATGCGGTCTTCATTCAATGGTGTTAGGGGAAACACAAATTTTAGGGCAGGTTCGGTCAAGCTTTATATTAGCTCAAGAACAAGGAACAACTGGAACAGTCTTTAACCACCTGTTTAAGCAGGCCATCACAGTGGCGAAGCGTGGACATGCTGAAACCGATATCGGTGCCAATGCTGTATCCGTGAGCTATGCTGCTGTAGAACTAGCAAAGAAAATTTTCGGCTCGCTTGAGAACAAACATGTGTTAATTTTTGGTGCCGGAAAAATGGGTGAGTTAGCAGCCCAAAATCTGCATGGCAATGGTGTTAAAAAGGTTTCAGTTATTAACCGTACATTTGAGAAGGCACAGGTTCTGGCTGCGCGTTTTGCTGGAAATGCCAAAACAGTTGATGACCTTCAAAAAACGCTTATTGACGCAGATATTTTGATTAGTTCTACGGGTGCGAAAGATTTTGTTATCACGAAAGCCATGATGGAAAAAGTGGAAAAGCAGCGTAAAGGTAAGCCGTTATTTATGGTGGATATTGCTGTTCCGCGTGACTTAGATCCAAAAATTGCAGAACTAGAAAGTGTATTTTTATATGATATCGATGATTTAGAGGGGATTGTTGAGGCAAACCTTCAGGAGCGGAAGAAAGCAGCTCAAGTCATTATGCTGATGATCGAAAAGGAAATCGTTGATTTCAAACAATGGCTTGGAACACTGGGCGTGGTTCCTGTTATCGCTGCTCTTAGAGATAAGGCTGGTGCGATTCAGTCTGAAACAATGGTCAGCCTTGAACGTAAACTGCCGCATTTATCAGACCGTGATATTAAGGTATTAAACAAACATACGAAGAGCATTATTAATCAGCTATTAAAAGATCCTATCTTACAAGCAAAAGAATTGGCTGCTCGTCCTGACGCCGATGAGGCATTGGACTTATTTATGAAAATATTTAATATTGAAGAGCTTGTTGAAAAACAAACAAAAGCAGCCGAAACCAAAAATGCAATGGTTCATGTACCTCAGGCTACTTTTCAGTCATAAGAGGTACTCATTATGTATGACTTTTATATGACACGACTGCACGAATTGACAGTAGTCCTATATGCCTTCAGTGTATTGTTATATTTTTTCGATTTTCTCAATCATAACCGGAAGGCAAACCGTATTGCCTTCTGGTTACTTGCGTTTGTATGGGTTTTACAAACAATCTTCCTAACCTCTTATATGATAAAAACAGGCAGATTTCCTGCGTTAACGATATTTGAGGGTCTTTATTTTTATGCATGGGTATTGGTTACGCTATCACTCGGAATTAACAAACTGCTGAAGGTAGACTTTATCGTCTTTTTTACAAATATTCTTGGTTTTATTGTTATTGCGATCCACACGTTTGCTCCAGTTCAATATGATTCACATGTGATAAGCAACCAGCTTATGTCTGAACTCTTGCTTATACATATCACGATGGCAATCTTATCGTATGGGGCTTTCTCATTATCTTTCGTCCTTTCGCTTCTCTATCTGATTCAATATGACTTGTTGAAGAGGAAAAAGTGGGGAGCGAGACTTTTGAGAATCGCAGATTTAAGCAAGCTGGAGAGGTCTTCTTATATTTTAGTAGTCATAGGAGTTCCTATGCTGTTATTAAGCCTAATTCTTGGCTTACAGTGGGCCATTTTAAAGGTTCCAGGAATGCCTTGGTATGATATGAAAATTGTAGGTTCATTTCTTTTATTAACAGGCTACAGTATTTATTTGTACCTGCGAATTGTAAAAAACATGTCAGGCAGACAACTAGCCCTTTGGAACGTCGGATCTTTTTTAGTTGTATTAGTTAACTTTTTCTTATTTGGTCAATTATCATCATTTCATTTTTGGTACTCATAATAGGAGGCAGTCATGAGAAAAATTATCGTAGGTTCTAGACGCAGCAAATTGGCTTTAACACAAACAAATTGGGTAATTGAACAGCTGAAAAAGCTCGGAGGACCTTTTGAATTTGAAGTAAAAGAAATTGTCACAAAAGGGGACAAAATCCTTGATGTGACCCTTTCAAAAGTAGGCGGAAAAGGCTTATTTGTGAAGGAAATCGAGCAGGCTATGATGGATAAAGAGATTGATATGGCTGTTCATAGTATGAAAGACATGCCGGCCGTGCTTCCAGAGGGGCTGACAATTGGCTGTATTCCTTTCCGTGAGGACCACCGTGATGCATTGATTTCAAGAGACCATATTAAGCTAAAAGATTTGAAGCCTGGATCCATTATTGGCACTAGCAGTCTTCGCCGCAGTGCACAGCTGTTAGCGCAGCGTCCTGATTTAGAAATTAAATGGATCCGTGGTAACGTCGATACGAGATTACAAAAGCTTAAAGATGAGGAATACGACGCAATAATCCTAGCTGCGGCAGGCCTTTCACGTCTTGGCTGGGCAAAGGAAACCATCACTGAATTTATTGACGAGGATATTTGTGTACCGGCTGTTGGACAAGGGGCATTATCAATCGAATGCCGCGAGGATGATAAAGAACTTCTTGAACTCTTTGAAAAATTCACATGCAAGAAAACGGAAAGAGCTGTTAAAGCGGAACGTGCTTTTCTTCATAAAATGGAAGGCGGCTGCCAAGTGCCAATCGCTGGTTTCGCCCAAATACAGGAAAATGATGAAATCGCTCTAACGGTATTAGTTGGTTCCCCTGAAGGTCAGGAAATCTTCAAAGAAGAAGTGAGAGGCCAAGATCCAGAGGCACTTGGTATTCAAGCGGCAGACCTGCTAATCGAAAAAGGAGCTAAAGACCTTATCGAAAGGGTTAAACGGGAGCTCGAAGGTCAATGCTAGAACCATGTGGTTTGAAAGACAAAAAGGTCCTTGTTCCACGCGGAACAGGGCAGGCAAAATCCTTTTCACAACTTGTAGAAAAGTATGGAGGGATTTCAATCGAAATCCCTCTAATTGCGTTTCGTCCGATTGAAATCAATCAGCGTCTTCAAACTGCAATGGATCAAATTGATACATATGAGTGGATTATCTTTACGAGCAATGTCACGGTGGAAACTTTCTTTTCTTTTAAAAAAAAGGAAGAGTTCTGCAGCTTCCCGAAGATTGCTGTTATTGGAAAAAAAACCGAAGAAGTCTTGAATGAATTTGGCTTACATGCCGAATTTGTCCCATCGGCCTATGTGGCAGAGGTTTTTGTTGAAGAATTTCTTCCTTTTGTCGAAAAAGGGTCAAAAATTCTTTTGCCAAAAGGAAATCTGGCCAGGGAATATATCGCAAGCTCGCTCATTCAGAACGGTTCGTATGTAGATGAAATCGTCATTTACGAAACATACATGCCGACTGAGAGCCGTGAAAAACTAGCTGGGATGCTTTCTGCAGGTGAGCTGGACATTCTAATGTTTACGAGTCCCTCCACTGTGGACCATTTAATGAGTGTGGTGCAGGAGTACAAACTTGAGAGTCATCTAGAGCAATGCATTATAGGCTGCATTGGACCGGTCACCGAGAAAAAATTGCTCTCTTACGGATTGCCAATCCATGCCTCAGCTGAGGAATACACCGTGAAAGAAATGATTAAAAGTACAATAAAATACTTAGAAAAATGATTTTGGGGGTAAATATAAATGGAACTTCAATTTTCACGTCATCGCCGCTTACGTTCAAGTGCTAATATGCGCGCACTTGTAAGAGAAAATCACTTGCGGCCAGAGGACTTCATCTATCCGTTATTTATTTATGAAGGCGAAAACATTCGTAAGGAAGTATCATCCATGCCAGGTGTATTCCAGGTATCAATGGACAATTTAAAAGCTGAAATGGATGATATCGTAGCACACGGAATTAAGTCTGTTTTATTATTTGGAATTCCGGCTGTAAAGGATGAGTGTGGAACACAGGCGTTTCATGATCACGGAATCATTCAAGTTGCCACTCGTTACATAAAAGAACATTACCCAGAGATGATTGTTGTCGCAGATACTTGTTTGTGTGAATATACCAGCCACGGTCACTGCGGTGTCGTAGAAGGAGAACAGGTACTTAACGACGAATCTCTTGAATTACTCGTGAAAACAGCGATTGCTCAAGCAGAGGCCGGAGCAGACATCATTGCACCGTCAAATATGATGGACGGCTTCGTGGCAGCTATTCGTGCTGGCTTAGATGAAGCGGGATTTAAAGAGATTCCGATTATGTCCTATGCGGTTAAATATGCTTCAGCATTCTACGGACCGTTTCGTGAAGCTGCTGAGGGAGCACCGCAATTTGGAGATCGTAAAACCTATCAAATGGACCCTGCCAACCGGATGGAGGCATTTAGAGAAGCTGAATCGGATGTTGCTGAGGGCGCCGACTTTTTAATCGTGAAACCAGGATTACCTTATCTTGATATCGTCCGTGATGTAAAAAACAACTTCAATCTTCCAGTGGTTATTTACAATGTCAGCGGTGAATATGCAATGGTGAAGGCAGCCGCTGCAAACGGCTGGATTGATGAAAAGAATACAGTTCTAGAAATGTTAGTAGGGATGAAGCGGGCAGGTGCTGATTTGATTATTACGTATGCAGCAAAAGATGCATGCCGCTGGCTAAAAGAGGATCAATAATATCAACTGAAAAGAGGAACGCAAAATGCGCTCATATACAAAATCAATTGAAGCCTTTAAAGAAGCTCAAAACTTAATGCCTGGCGGGGTGAACAGCCCGGTACGTGCATTTAAATCTGTGAATATGGATCCAATTTTCATGGAAAGAGGAAAAGGATCAAAAATCTATGATATTGATGGCAATGAATATATTGATTATGTATTGTCATGGGGTCCATTAATCCTTGGTCACTCTAACGATCGAGTGGTGGAAGGAATCAAAAAGGTGGCTGAGCTTGGTACGAGCTATGGTGCACCAACGTTAATGGAAAATGAATTGGCGAAGCTAGTGATTGAACGTGTACCATCGATTGAAGTGGTAAGAATGGTATCTTCCGGAACAGAAGCAACGATGAGTGCGCTTCGCCTAGCACGCGGCTATACGGGCCGTAATAAGATTTTAAAATTCGAAGGTTGTTACCATGGACATGGTGATTCCCTATTGATTAAGGCAGGCTCTGGCGTCGCTACACTTGGTTTGCCAGACAGCCCTGGTGTTCCTGAAGGAATTGCTAAAAATACGATCACAGTCCCTTACAATGACCTAGAAGCAGTGAAATATGCTTTTGAACAATTTGGCGACGATATTGCTTGTATCATCGTCGAGCCTGTTGCTGGAAATATGGGTCTTGTACCACCGCTACCAGGATTCTTAGAAGGTCTTCGTGAAATTACGACCGAAAAGGGAGCATTGCTGATTTTTGATGAGGTAATGACAGGCTTCCGTGTAGGCTACAATTGTGCTCAAGGCTATTTCAATATCACTCCGGATATCACTTGTCTTGGAAAAGTAATCGGAGGAGGACTTCCAGTTGGTGCATACGGAGGTAAAGCGGAAATCATGAAGCAAATTGCTCCATCCGGACCAATCTATCAGGCAGGAACTCTTTCCGGAAATCCGCTTGCGATGACGGCAGGTTATGAGACTTTAAGTCAACTAACACCAGAGCACTACGAGGAGTTCAAACGTTTAGGCGACTTACTCGAAAAAGGAATCACGGAGGCAGCTGAAAAATATGATATCCCTGTTACCTTTAACCGTGCTGGTTCCATGATTGGGTTCTTCTTCACCAATGAAGACGTCATTAACTATGAAAAAGCAAAAACGTCGAACTTAGACTATTTTGCTGCCTACTACCGCGAAATGGCTGAACAAGGTGTATTCCTGCCGCCATCTCAGTTTGAAGGTTTATTCTTATCAACCGAACACACCGATGAAGACATCGAAAAAACAATCAAAGCAGTAGAAATAGCATTTTCAAAACTTAAATAATACCTTTTTCAGACACTTATCAACTTGATAAGTGTCTTTTATTTTTTTGAGTGGAGCTGGAGTGACCGTGAGATGGAAAAAGGAAGAGTTTCGGTCAATGCAGGAGGTCTGGAGTGACCGAGAGATGGAAAAAGAAAGAGTTTCAGTCAATGCAGGAGGTCTGGAGTGACCGTGAGATGGAAAAAGAAAGAGTTTCAGTCAATGCAGGAGGTCTGGAGTGACCGAAAGATGGAAAAAGAAAGAGTTTCAGTCAATGCAGGAGGTGTGGAGTGACCGAAAGATGGAGAAAGGAAGAGTTTCGGTCAATGCAGGAGGTCTGGAGTGACCGAAACAAAGAAAGAGAAAGATTTTCGGTCAATGCAAGTGGATCAGGAATATTCCGGTCTATGTGAATGACCCCTTGAATAATCATATATCCCATAGAAATTTTTAAACCCAATCCAATGAAACTACCCTACCCCTAATCTTTTTTACATCAAAAGGCATTTTTATCATATTTAAAAGCATTAGTTCATAAAGTGTAAGTGACATAGTGATTTTACGTGAAAGGAAACGAAAGGAGGAGTCGCTTTGTCTCAAGAGAATCAATCGTGCCTGCGATTTTCCTTGGAGGAATCTTTGTGGTTTAGAAAGGGACAGGAAGTAGCAGAACTTGTGTCGATTTCTCTAGACCCGGATATTACCATCCAAGAAAACGATCAATACGTAACAATACGTGGTTCGCTAGAATTAACAGGGGAATATAGAAATGACGAAGATAGCGCTGAGAATGATGATGAAAATGTACCACATCAAAAGTATGTAGAAAGAGTGGATCCCCAGGAGGAAGGAATCTGTGAATTCACACACCGTTTTCCTGTTGATATTACCATTCCAAACAACCGAATTCAAAGTATCTACGATATCGACGTCATCGTCGAGTCATTTGATTATGCCCTCCCGGAGCGCAGCTGTCTGAAACTATCCGCAGAATTAACCATCAGCGGCTTGTACGATTCATCCTTGCAGCAAGAGGATGAGGAAGTGGAAGAAGAGGCAGTGGAAGAAGAGGAGTTTGAAGTACTCCATCGTTATCAGGTGGAAGCTCCGGAACAAGCTGAACAAGAAGAAGAAACACAACCAGAAGACAATCAATTTGAGGATACTTTCTTGTTTGAAGCAGAAGCCAGAAAGCAGCCAGAGGAAGAGAAAAAGGTTGAAGCTTTTCCGAAATTTCCAACCTTTACCTATCAGGAGCCTGAAGAGGAAGAAGAGGAAGAAACACCTCAGCAGCCTGCCATATTTGAGTTTGCCCGTAGTGAAGTAAGCGAGCCGGTTGAGGTGAAACAGCAAGTGGAAGAAGCTCCTGCAGCACCAATTGCAAAAGAGGCAAAGGAGCCTGCGCAACAGAAGGAACCTGTGATGGAAGAGAGTTCCTCCTCACCTGAAGAACCGCCTAAGCAGGCAAAAAAGAAGCCAGGCAAAAAGAAAACAATGACACTCACGGAGTTCTTTGCCCGCAAGGAAGATAGCTCCGATCAAGCTAGATTAAAAGTTTGCATTGTTCAAAAGGGCGATACACTCGACAGTCTTTCCGATCGTTACGACGTTTCTGTCCCAAATCTACTTAGATATAACAATCTCGAACTCAATCAAGATGTGTACGAGGGTCAAGTACTATATGTACCAGTTGCATTAGCGAAAAAATAACTAAACGATACAAGGTGAGCGGGTGTTAAACCTGCTCACATCTTTTTAAGAACAAGATAATAAAAGTTTTTGGAACTTAGTTTACTGTCTAGCTCCAGCGCCCTAGCGGCTAGTGTCCTTCGCTCTCCGCCCTACGATAAGTCAAGCACGAACGCGCCTCCGGCTCTTCGTGTTTCCTTTATCTCAGTTGGAGCGCTCCAGGCCATACGCCGCTGACCAGGGCACTTACGCTTTTCTAATGAAAGGCAGTTGAAAGCCGATGAGTGAATCAAATCTGGTGGATCCACTACTACCCATATTAAACAACTATCAAGTAAAACCGTATTATGTTGAAGAACATGGCAATATAAAAAAAATCTATTCTGATAAGGGTACGTTTGCATTAAAGAAAATTGTCCCAACAACCGGAACCGATTTTATCCGACATGTTCATCTGCTTTATCAAAAGGGATATAATCGGATTGTACCGATCTATCCAACCATTGACGGAAGATATGCAGTCCTGCATGATAAGGCTCTCTATTACTTAATGCCTTGGATGCCCAATGAAGTAAAGGGAGAACGCGAGCATAAACATCAACAGCTATTTCGGGAATTAGCAAGGCTCCACACGCTCTCTGCTAAAGAAATCACAGTGAATAAAGAGGAGCGGACAGAGCATTATGAGAAAACCATTGAATTACTTGATAAAAAACAGGAGTTTCTTGATGGTTTTATTGATGAATGTGAAAAAAAGACGTATATGTCACCGTTTGAACTCGTGTATTGCTTGTACTATAACGAAATAACCCAGGCACTTCGTTTTTCAAAAACCAAATTTGAGGAATGGTATGAAAAAACAAAGGAAGAAGAAAAAGCACGAATGGTGATTACCCATGGAAAATTATCAACCGAGCATTTTCTTTATGACGACAAAGGGTATGGTTACTTTATTAACTTTGAAAATGCCCGTTTCGGCTCACCGATTCATGATTTATTGCCATATCTTTCACGGTCCTTTAACACGCGGCCAACACGGAATGATGAATCAGTTGACTGGGTGTACCATTATTTTAAATATTTTCCTTTTAAAGCCGATGAGAAACTTCTTTTCCATAGTTATTTGGCCTACCCGATTCCCATCATCCAGGTAGTCGAACGGTATTATAAAAAAGAAAAGCCCAAAAATGAACTGAAATATGTACGGATGCTGCAGCGCAAATACTGGAATTTAAAGAATTCAGAGTATGTAGTGATGAGGATGACAGAGATCGACGAACAACAAAAGAAGGCAAAAGAAGGAGCCCAGCAGCAATAACTTTTGCTTTTGGGCTCTTAAACTATTTCAAAGTAGATCGATACGGCAATCGCAATAAAAACGCATAATAATAAAACATCAAAAACGGTTGGAATAAACAGGGTTCGGATTAATTGAAAAATTGTAAACGGCAGTACCAGCTGCGCGAATACTCCCCTAATGGTTCGATACCAAGGAGTGTAGGCATACTTGGTGATAAATTTCCTCCGCTTCATACATACCTTCCTCTCCAAAATGGCATTTCTTTTATGTATATTCTTCCTGTCTAATGAATTCCCCTAATTCCTTAACGTTTTTTTCAAAATGGTATATAATATAAAAAAATTGGCTATCATTATTGACGCCAAGATAACTTTTTGGGTAGTATAACTATATCAATTAAAAAGCAAAAGCATAGACAGGGAAGAGTACGATGTGCCCCTGCTTCAAGAGAGGGAAGCCATTAGCTGAAAGGTTTCCTAAGCAGACACTCGGAAGGTCGCCCTTGAGCTTCTTTAGTGAACGGATTCCACGTACGAATCTTATTAGTTAAAGACGGATCAAATCCGTTATCCATTTAAGCGCCAACTCAATTTTTTTAGGGTTGGAAAAAAGGTGGTACCGCGAAGCAAACTCCATTCGTCCTTTTATGACGAGTGGGGTTTTTTGTTGTTGATGAAGGTGTTTTTGTAACGATGTTGTTAAAATCTAAATGCCGATTTTAACGTGGAAACAGTTATTTTACGCCTTCGAATTTAGTTTGCAAGCTCTTTTCTTAATAAATTTTTTCTGTAATCTGCGAAAATACAGACACTATTAATTTTTGCTACAAAAAGATACAAGGTTTAAGAAAAGAGCCTTGATTGGAAAAAGGAGGAAAATGAAATGGAAACAAAAGAAATTACCATGCCGACGAAGTATGACCCACAGGCAATCGAGCAGGGACGTTATGAATGGTGGTTAAAAGGAAAGTTTTTTGAAGCTCAGAATGATGAGGGCAAACAGCCTTATACCATCGTAATTCCACCGCCAAACGTTACCGGAAAGCTTCATTTAGGGCATGCTTGGGATACAACATTACAAGATATTGTTACACGTATGAAGCGGATGCAGGGGTATGATGTTCTCTGGCTCCCTGGAATGGACCACGCTGGTATTGCTACACAGGCGAAGGTTGAAGAAAAGCTCCGCAGTGAAGGCAAAAGCCGTTATGATTTAGGAAGAGAAAAGTTTGTTGAAGAAACCTGGAAGTGGAAGGAAGAGTATGCCTCCCATATCCGCCAGCAATGGGCGAAATTAGGCCTAGGATTAGACTACAGCCGTGAGCGTTTCACGCTAGATGAAGGTTTATCTGCAGCGGTTCGGGAAGTATTCGTTGCTCTATATAAAAAAGGTCTTATCTACCGCGGCGAATACATTATAAACTGGGATCCATCCACGAAGACGGCTCTATCTGATATCGAAGTTATCTACAAGGATGTACAAGGTGCCTTTTATCATATGAAATATCCGTTAGCTGACGGTTCTGGACATATCGAAGTAGCGACTACCCGTCCGGAAACCATGCTTGGTGATACAGCGGTTGCGGTTCATCCAGAAGATGAGCGCTACAAGCACTTAATTGGAAAAACTGTTATCCTGCCGATCGTTGGCCGTGAAATTAAAATTGTTGGCGATGATTATGTGGATATGGAATTTGGTTCTGGTGCCGTTAAAATTACTCCAGCACATGACCCGAACGATTTTGAAATTGGTAACCGCCATAATCTTGAGCGTGTTCTTGTTATGAACGAAGACGGCACAATGAATGACAGAGCCGGAAAATACAAAGGGTTGGACCGTTTTGAATGCCGAAAGCAAATTGTGAAAGACCTTCAAGAACAAGGCGTTCTTTTCAAAATTGAAGAGCATTTGCACTCCGTTGGACATTCCGAGCGCAGCGGGGCAGTAGTTGAGCCTTACCTATCCACACAATGGTTCGTTAAAATGCAGCCACTTGCCGACGAAGCAATCGCTCTTCAAAATAGAGAGAACAAAGTTAATTTTGTTCCAGAGCGTTTCGAAAAAACATACCTGCACTGGATGGAAAATATCCGCGACTGGTGTATTTCAAGACAGCTTTGGTGGGGACACCGAATTCCTGCTTGGTATCATAAGGAAACAGGCGAAGTTTACGTTGGTCACGAAGCACCTGCAGACGGCGAAAATTGGGAACAGGATAAAGACGTATTGGATACGTGGTTTAGTTCAGCGCTATGGCCATTTTCCACAATGGGCTGGCCAAATGTAGAGGCAGAAGACTTCAAGCGCTTCTTCCCAACAGATGTACTTGTAACCGGCTATGATATCATCTTCTTCTGGGTTTCTAGAATGATTTTCCAAAGCCTTGAATTTACTGGTGACCGGCCATTTAAAGACGTTCTTATCCACGGCTTAGTACGGGATGAACAAGGTCGGAAAATGAGTAAATCCCTTGGTAACGGTGTGGACCCAATGGATGTTATCGCAAAATACGGTGCAGATTCCCTACGTTACTTCCTTTCAACTGGAAGCTCTCCAGGCCAGGATTTACGTTTTAGCTTCGAAAAAGTTGAATCTACATGGAATTTCGCCAATAAGATTTGGAATGCTTCTCGTTTTGCCTTGATGAACATGGATGGCATGACCTATGAAGAGATTGATTTTAGTGGTGAAAAATCAGTTGCAGATAAATGGATCCTCACTCAATTAAACGAAACGATTGAAAGTGTTACGAAGCTTTCAGAGCGTTACGAATTCGGAGAAGCGGGTCGTGCTCTTTACAACTTTATCTGGGATGACTTCTGTGATTGGTATATTGAGATGGCAAAGCTTCCTTTATATGGGGAGGATGAAGCTGCAAAGAAAACAACACGTTCTATCCTTGCTTATGTTCTCGATCAGACGATGAGATTGTTACATCCGTTTATGCCATTCATTACCGAGGAAATCTGGCAGAACCTTCCGCATAATGGCGAGTCCATTACAACTGCCAAGTGGCCTGAGGTAATTCCAGCTTATTCTGATGAACAAGCGGCGCAAGAAATGAAGATGTTAATGGAAATGATTCGATCTGTACGAAATATCCGTGCAGAAGTTAACACGCCAATGAGCAAAAAGATTAAAATGCTTATTAAGGCAAAGGATGATTCGGTATTAAAAGCGATCGAAAAGAACCGCAGCTATATTGAAAAATTCTGTAATCCAGAAGAATTACAAATGGGTACAAATCTCGAAACACCTGAGAAGGCTATGACAGCAGTGATTACCGGGTTGGAAATCTATCTTCCACTCGAAGGTTTGATTAACATTGACGAAGAAATTGCTCGATTACAAAAAGAATACGACAAGTTAACAAAAGAAGTAGAGCGAGTTGAAAAGAAACTAAACAACGAAGGCTTTATGAAAAAAGCTCCGGAAAGCGTTGTTGCCGAGGAGCGTGCAAAAGAAAAAGACTATCGTGAGAAACGAGCACTTGTTGAGGCGCGCATTAATGAGCTAAAAGGTTTATAATAAGAAGTGAAGACGAGTCCAAAATAGGATTCGTCTTCTTTTAGAAAGGCTCTTTTCTCAACTTTGTTGCTTTTTCAATACGATAACAGCCTTCAAAAAATAAAATGGGGTGTCATAGATGTTTACGAAATATAGCGAAGCCCTTGAATGGATTCATGGAAGATTAAGACTTGGGATCAAGCCTGGACTATCACGAATGGAATGGATGATGGACAAGCTGGGTCATCCTGAACGGAAAATGAAAACCGTTCATATCGGCGGTACAAATGGTAAAGGTTCAACGGTGACCTACCTGCGCTGTATTCTTGAAGCGGCAGGCTACTCCGTTGGAACATTTACATCACCATATATTGAACAATTCAATGAGCGGATTTCTGTTAATGGAAAGCCAATCTCTGACGAAGAAATCCTGGAGTTAACGAATGTAATTCGTCCCCTTGCAGATGAATTAGAAGAAACCGAGCTAGGCGGACCAACCGAGTTTGAAGTGATTACGGCGATGTCATTCTATTATTTTGCGAATGTAAATCAAGTGGACATTGTCATCTATGAAGTCGGCTTGGGCGGAAGATTTGATTCTACGAATATTATTCAGCCAATCGCATCTATCATCACAAACATTGGCTTGGATCATACCAATATTCTAGGCTATACGTACGGAGAAATTGCCTTTGAAAAAGCGGGGATTATCAAAGATGGGATACCTACTTTCACCGCAGTGAAAAATGAAGAGGCAATTAAGGTCATTACAGAACAGGCTGAAATAAAGCAGGCAGCTCTTTTTAGATTGAATCAGGATTTTAAAGTAACCTCCCACAGCCCACAAGCTAATGGAGAGATTTTTACTCTAAAACAAGCTGGACAGACTTTAGAGCACTTGGAAATTGGTATGATTGGCCAGCACCAAACTGAAAATGCAGCCTTAGCCGTCATGGCAGCTCAGTCCATCAATCAAGATGAGAATTTTATTATTACCGAAGAAGCTATAAGAACAGGATTAAAGAGAGCCTATTGGCCAGGAAGATTTGAAATTCTTTCCAATCAACCACTTGTCATTATTGATGGTGCCCATAATGACGAGGGTATTTCGGCACTTGTTCAGGAACTTTCCACTCGTTATTCTAACAATAGTATTCATATTGTATTTGCCGCTTTAAAGGATAAAAAGCTGGACAAAATGATTGCCCAATTGGATCAAATTGCAGATGAAATTTCCTTTGTATCCTTTGATTTTCCTCGGGCAGCTCAAGCGGAAGATTTATTTGCTTTAAGTAAATCCAAAAATAAAGTTATGGCAGACAAATGGGATACACATCTTTCTGAGGTTATTAAATCTCTTCAGAACGAACAAATTCTAGTTGTTACAGGATCTTTGTATTTTATTTCAGAGGCGAAACCGTATTTAAGTGAATTTTTGAAAAACAATAAGGTTTCATTATGACAGGCTATTGAATTTTTGGTAAAATAGATATATCTTGATTTCAAAATAATCTCAGGTGGGAGGGGTAAGAATGACAGTTGCCGCAAAAACAAAACGAAATATTTTTCTTGTCTGGCTCTTGTTGGTTCCAGCAGGAATGTGGTTTACTTATCAAACTTTCCCTCCTCACTTTTCAGGGAAATGGGTAGATTTACTAGCATTTTTGATCTTAACATCTGTTGTTGCCTTTATGCCAATGGTGATCAATAATACCCCTATTTTCTTAATTCAGTGGGTATCACTCGCAACATTTTTAAGTTTTGGACTATTTGTTGAAATGGTATTTGCACAGGCAGCTGTTATACTGCTGCTGCTTAGGCTGCGAATTCCAAATGAACAAATTTTTCGAGTCCCACTAAACTTGATTATGTTTTTTATCGTATCTTTCGTAAGCGGTATCGTGTATTACTCTCTTGGTGGACAAACCGGTCCCAGCCTAATAAATGATCCGCACTCCCTTTGGCTTGCAGGAGTATATGCAGTGGTGAGTTACCTCCTTAATCAGGTCATCGTCTCCTTTAATCTATACTTTATTTATAAGAGTAAGGGATCCTACTTTGGGAAGGATTTCGTCGTAGAGACGGTTACCACATTTATTACTTTGCCGCTAGGCTTTGTGCTTTATATGTTTTATAACCATGTAGACCTGTTAGCGCTTGTGATTGTAGCTTTTCCGTTTGCAAGTTTATCCATCATTTTTAAGCTTTATTATGCCAGCGAAAAAATTAACGCCTATTTACAAAAGGCTGCTGAAATCGGACACCAAATGGCAGAGCGGCTGGAGGTAAAAGGGGTAATTGATCTGTTCATTCAAAAGCTAAGCGAAATGCTTCCAGTAGACTATGCCTATATCTTCGAGGTCGTAAATGAGGACGAACTTCAATTAATCCGTCGTATTCAAGATGGAGATCATGAATTACCATTGAACAGCCCCAAGTTAAAAAAGAATGAAGGAATAAGCGGATTTGTTTGGTTAAAAGAGAAAGCGCATTTATATGCAACAGCAAAACAATGGAAACGATATTCGAAAGGAAATATTCCTGCTGATGCGGAAAGTATTCTAGCCGTACCCATTCGGAAAAATAAAAAGGTAATTGGTGTAGTATTGTTAGCTTCCAAACGTAAAAGAGCATACGAAAAAGCTCAGTTGATGATCGTTGATATCTTATGTTCCTATTTTGCGGTGGCAATGGAAAATGCAAAGCATTACGAGGAAACAAAAACACAGAGTGAACGCTGCGCGTTAACGAAATTGTATAATTATCGCTATTTTGAAAAACTATTGAATTCGGAATTTGATAAATTATATCAATTTGAACGCAGGGTATTATCATTAATCATTCTTGACATCGACCATTTTAAAGCAGTCAATGATACATATGGGCACCAGAGCGGAAATGAAATCCTGTGTGAATTGGCTGCTAGAATAAGTAGTCTAATAGATTCACGGGGAACGGTCGCTCGGTACGGCGGTGAAGAATTTGTGGTTTTACTGCCGGAGGTGGATAAAGTAGAAGCCTATCACCTTGCAGAAATGATTAGACAATCTATTGCTAACTGGCCATTTACATTACAGCAATCCTTAGAGTTGAAGCACCAGCAAGTGAAAATTACTGCTTCGATTGGAGTGGCAACTGCACCAGAGGATGCGGAAGATTCATTAGCACTTATTCGACATGCCGACAGGGCACTTTATGTTGGTGCAAAACGGGCAGGTCGAAATCGAGTTGCGGAATATTCATCCTGTTAATTAATCTAAAGGTGACCATAAATGTTATTTTCTAGCATTTATGGTCACCTTTTTTATTTGGTACTATATGACTATCTATTGAAAAGTAAATATCTTACTGCTAAACTGAAAATGATATATACTAGCAAAAATATACAAAAAAATACAAATATTTATATAGTTAGAATACACTAAAGGGTGATGAAGCTTGAATGAAAAAGGTCTGACATTAATTGAGGTACTGGCTTCAATTGTTATATTGTCAATAATTGGAGTGTCACTTCTAACATTTTTTGTGCAATCCGCTCGTTCTAATAATCTTTCAAAAACTATGATGAATGCGACTTACGTTGCCCAATCAAATATAGAGGAAATTAATAATCTGAACAATAAGTCAACAACACCCACCAACATTACTGTACTAGGGACTAAACTAATTGATGCAGGTTTTGTACTTGACACTAGTCCTGAGACAGGGTGTGCTAGTTGTTATAAAAAGAATATTTCAGGGAGTAATCGTTTTGTTCATATCAAGTTAAGCGATCATTCTGCTAAACTTGGTAATGTACTAGTTAAAGTATTTACCGGGACAAAACAAGAGGCACAAATGGAGATGTTAATAACTTGGAAAACTAGTGGGTGACTTAAATGAAAAACAATGAAAAAGGTATTACATTGATAGAGGTTTTATGTGCTCTCGCACTTGTTTCCCTAGTTATTCTCCTTGCAAGTTCCATTAACATTTTTGGTCATAAGCAAATGAATGACCAAAAGGCAGAAATTCAAAACCAGTCTAATGATCGATTAGCTATGAACATTATTACAAAAGCAATAAGACAAGCAGACCCTACCACCGTGGAGGTTATTAATGATCAAAATGTCTTCAAAATAAATGGAGTAACATACAAGCTTGATGGAAACTCCCTAAAAAAGGGGACAGATGTCTTAATTTCAGGGATCAGCAAGTTTACTGTTAAAAGAACTGGTGACCAGATATTATTGGAAATAGGAAAACTCCCACAAACGAAAATATATTTAAGGGATTAGGTGGATCTGTAAATGAGAAAATTCCTCATTCGTTTAAAAAATCATAATAATGAACAAGGTATGGCACTAGTTATGGTTCTACTAGTTGTAGTAGTCGTTTCAATCCTAGGAGTCAGCCTCATGGGGTTAGCAGCTTCAAATGTTAAGATGAGCTCTGGGGAACGAAACAATCAATCTGCTTATTACATTGCTGAATCTGGTGCTACCTTAATGATGAACGATGTTACTAGTGAAGTAAAGGCCGCCTATAACACCGCTGCAAATCAATCCGCATTTTATATGGATGTGAAATCAAGATTATCCAACACCACTTTTTCTAATGAACGAGTGATAAATAGCTTTGCAGATAATTTTGGACAACAGCCAGTAGCAAAAGTGAAAGTTGAAAAAGTAGACCCAGCTAACGACAATAATGGGGAATATAAAATCATATCGACAGGGACGATTAATAATCGAACAAGAACAGTTGAGCAAATATTTAATATTAGATGGAGTGTAGCATTTCCACATACAGCCGTATTTGTAGAAAATAAAATAACAGTAGGCAGTGGAGGCGCAATAATTAACGGTTCGATTGGTACAAATTCAATTGAAAAAAATGCTATTACTTTGCATGATTCAGGTAGTATTAAATCAACAGACCCTACTAAAGCTGTGCAAATTTTAGTAGGCCCTGGTGGCGGCAAAGATGTAGTAAATCTTGAAAACTTTACAAATATTACTCCATTACCAGAAAAAATATCCTTAGCCATGAGACCGTTTAAGGCAACCCCATTAGGTGCATATACTTCACCTTTCGGCGATATCGCTGTTCCAACAGATGGTAATGTAATTATTAATGCTGATAAAACCTTTAATAATTTACCTAATACCATTAAGCTTAATAATCTAACAATAGATAAGAAATCTTTAACCCTAAATATAGGGGTAAATAATGTTGACATGTTTGTTAATGATTTATTTTTGGATAATAATAGTATTCTAAGTATAAAGGGAACAGGTACACTATCAATTTATGTTGCAGGTAATCTCACAATCAATAATTCAGAAATAAAACAGGATGACCCACAGAAGGATAGCCTAACGATATATTTGAAAAAATCGTCAAATTCTGCTGAACCTAAAATTATTAAGGCAAGTTCAAGTAATACAGGTATTACGGCTAGTATTTTTGCTGAGGATGCAACATTTCAATTCACAGGTGGGGACTTCCACGGCCGATTTGTTACTGGTGGAATTGTAAATATTGCAGGTAATAATGTAATCCAAGGATCACTTATTGCAAATTCATTAGATATAACTGGTAGTTCAAGTATTACTTTCTTACCAGGATATGCTTCCTTGCCATTGCCTGATTTTAAGGTATTTCCTTTGAATCCTGAGCCAGTACGTGAAAAGTAGTTTTGTATTGAAATAATTACGTATTACACCACTTTAAATTCGGTAATATTTACCGGTTAAAAAAGCGGTGTTTTTTGTTTTGCATGGATCTATGGCAAAAGTTCAAGATTTTACCATGATTTGTATTATATTTCACTAAATGTTTTCCAGCTTCTTTAAAATTTAATCATTTTGTAATAAAATATGAAATAGACGAAATTTGTCTAAATTAGACTAATAAACCCATGATATAGAAAAAATTGTTATAATTTGTAGATTGCTAGGGAAATTGAACTAAATTAAGGGGATGTATGGAATGCAGTCAATTATTTGGGCCTTTGGGTCTATGATCGTACTTATAGGTATTATTTCTTTTCTTCCAATAGGTCTTACATTAAAAGGTAAAATAGTTGTTGGTATTGCTGGTTTTGTTATATCAATTGGAGGGGTGGCTGCAACTTCTACGTTCCCTTTATGGTCTACTTTTTTACTGCTTCTAGTAATTACCTTCTTCACTGCCTATATTATTGATTCTCGTATGAAGAAAATATTATATATTGGGAAAGTATCTCTAGAGGAAGAAAACTTTCAAGACATTGATTTAGCTTTTTCCACCAGCCAAAAAGTAGGAAGAGAAATAAAACTTACTGATTATGAATTAACCGAAATAAATAGTGACAAAGAAATTGATATCGGTGAATTAGATAATTCAGGTTTAGAACTGCAAAATTCCGTAGAGCAGGAAACCTTAGAAGGGCTAACATCCATAGATTCTGAACTAATACAAGATGATTCCAAACTTACGGAAGTATTTTTTACAAAAAATGAAGGTATATTAAATGAGCTCTCTGAAGTAGATGACCTCCATGAGATTGTGGGATTATCTACAATTAACGAAACAGATAAAGAAGATTGGCTTGGAGAATTTTCAGCTTCTGAACTGTCAGGTGAAAAGGAAAACTTTGCAGATATGGAAATTAATGATTCCGACCTAGGGGAAGGGTATCTCTCAGAAATTGAAAGTCTACTAGAAGAGCAGCATAGTGAAGAACTTTATGATGAGGTTTCAGAGCCCCCTACAATAGAAAGTGAGATAAGCTCTAATATTCCCGAAGAAACCTGGCTTAATGAGCTCTGGGAGACTGAAGTAATTGCTAATGAAGAAAATAGTGAAAGTAAAAAGTATGAAATAGAGCTTGAACTTAAAGATTCAGAGTTAGAAATATTGTTTGCAGCAAAAGAAGTGGCAGCAAGTGTTAAAGAGCATGAACCCGAAAAGAAACTTGTTGAGCTACGATAGTAACACTATGAGAGAAGAGGGACAGACTTGTGGGGAAAAATCAACAATTAATAAAATTGTTTGTAGTTCTATTTTTTAGTACAGCATTTATATTTAGTTCTTCTCATTTTGGTTCACAAGTTTTTGGCAAATTATCCAATGTTAATGGAAAATTTTTGAATGGTACAACGGTTGGGCCTGTTGATTTATCAGGTAAAACAGATAGTGAAGCCATTCCGTTGCTAGAAGAAAGCTTTGTTAACTGGGTAAGTAATACAAAAATCGAGCTGCAGTATAGTGAAAAAATAGTTCCTTTTGATTTGAGCTTATTCCATTTTGACGCGACGCAAACTGTTCTTTCAATACAGGATGGACAAAGTAATCCAGCGTCTATTTCTTTAGAAATATTATTAGTAGAAGAACAAATAAAACTGCTTTTTCCCGAAATTGACAGTACAGAAATAGCGGTTGATAAGCTTACAAACCATTTAATTCAAATAGCTTCCCAACTCACAAACGGGACAAATCTCATTTATTTAAATAAAGACTTTGTATTAAACGAAACACCAAAAGAGGTTATGGTTAGTGAAGCGACAATTTCCTTAGCAGAAATTCCGAATGACTTACATGCCATTATTTCAGCTTATCCAGAAATTCAAGTTACTGAAGAGGGAACATTCTCTTTACTGGAATTTGCTAAACAAAATGGATTAGAAAATTCTTCATCATTAAATGTCTTAGCAACAGGTATTTATCAGGCGATACTCCCAACTAATTTTTCGATAACTGCCAGAAATATCAGCAGTGCACTTCCGTATTATGCTCAACTCGGTTTTGAGGCAAAGGTGAATTTTGCAGAGGGAATAGACTTGGTGATAGTTAATCCAAATAAGTCTAAGTACACCTTCATCCTTCAATTAGAAGGCAACAACCTGAAGATAACTTTAAAAGGCGATAGACTTCTAAACAGCTATATGATTAGCAAAAAAGATGAACAGTTATTAAAACCTAAAACAATAATCCAATACAGTCCATTGTTAATTCCTGGACAAATTACGGTCCAGCAGGAAGGGGCAGATGGAAAAATTATAAAGGTAATTAGAGAAATCTACCAGGGAAACCAACTGCTAAAGAGTGAACAAATTTCAGAAGATTATTATCCACCGGTATATCGTGTAGAAATACACAGCTTAGCAGGTGGAGGAACTGCGAATGGGCAGACAAGCACTACAACAGAAACCAGTCCAAATGGAAGTCAAACACAGACACAAACAACAACTGAAACAACTGAACAACAATCTGATGACCTTTGGGGGAAACCAAATGAACAACCAAAATAATGTCATTATAAGCTGGGATCTAAAATGAGGCAGGTCAGGAAAAGACTTGGTGATTTGTTAATAGAGGCGGGAATCATTACTCCTGAACAATTACAAACTGCACTAGAAGAAAAGGCTCCTAATCAAAAGATTGGGGATGTCTTATTACAGCGAGGGTATATTACAGACCAGCAGTTAGCTGAAGTACTCGAACGTCAGCTTGGGATACCACATATTAATCTTTTACAATATCCCTTTGATACGAATCTTTTTTCACTCGTTTCTAAGGAAACTGCTAAACGAAATTTGATTATTCCTTTAAAAAAGGAAGGGAACAAGTTATATATAGCAATGGTCGACCCTATGGACTTTATCGTTATAGACGATTTGAGATTAGCGACTGGTTTTCAAATAGAAACCGCTATTGCAACTAGGGAAGATATCATAAGAGCTATTAATAAATACTATAACGTGGATGAAGGTTTAGAAGAACTTTTTGATGATCTTCCTTCAAATCAGTCAGGTCAAGATGACGATGTTACCAATCTCGACTCACCAATTGTCAGACTGGTTAATCAACTTTTAACAAATGCAGTCGTTCAAAAGGCAAGTGATATTCACATCGATCCACATGAAACCAAAATAGTCGTACGATACCGGGTTGATGGTGTACTAAGGGTAGAACGTGTTTTACCCCGTCATATGCAGAGTGTATTAACTGCTAGAATTAAAATTATGTCAAATCTTGATATTACCGAGCATCGTATCCCCCAGGACGGCCGGATAAAGATGAATTTAGATTTTCATCCAATTGATCTTCGGATTTCAACGCTGCCAACCGTATATGGTGAAAAAATAGTAATGCGGATTTTGGACATGGGTGCCGCATTAAATGATTTAAATAAGATTGGTTTTAACACGCTGAATTATAAAAGGTTCACGGAAATGATTGAACAGCCAACAGGCATTGTGCTAATTACAGGTCCTACTGGTTCAGGTAAGTCCTCTACTCTTTATGCAGCATTAAATAAATTGAATAGTGAAGAGGTAAATATTATTACCATCGAGGATCCTGTTGAATACCAATTAGAAGGAATTAACCAAATTCAGGTCAACACGAATGTTGGCATGACATTTGCGGCTGGTTTGCGTTCCATTTTACGTCAAGACCCTAATATTATTATGGTCGGGGAAATTCGTGATAAGGAAACGGCCGAGACTGCGGTTCGTGCTTCCTTAACGGGTCACTTAGTACTTAGTACCCTGCATACCAATGATTCATTAGGAACAGTTACAAGGCTGATTGATATGGGAGTAGAACCTTTCTTAATTGCATCTTCCTTAACAGGAATTGTTGCACAACGACTTGTCCGTAAAGTGTGTCGAGTTTGTGCCGAGGAACAAGAACCATCCCAACGTGAGAAGGAGATCTTTGCAAGACGCGGGTTAAAAATTGATAGAATTGTAAGAGGTAAGGGTTGTCCTTCTTGTAACTTGACTGGTTATAAGGGAAGGGTTGCACTTCATGAGGTGCTGGTCATTAATGATGATATGCGAAGAATTATCATGAACGATGATTCTTTTCAAAGGTTAAAAGATCAAGCCATTAAGAATAAAACAATCTTCTTAATAGACGATGGTTTACTTAAGGTAAAACAGGGATTAACGACCACTGAAGAAGTGTTACGTGTAGCCATTTTGGAATAGGAGAAATATCATGAGAGAAAAAATCGATAATATACTGCGTGCAGCCATTGAATTTAAAGCATCAGATATTCATTTAACAGTTGGCGTACCCCCGATTTTTCGTATAAATGGGGACATCAAACGTTATGGCAAGGACATATTACTCCCAGATGATACGGAAGAAATAGCTAGACTGACGATTCCAGAGAGCATGTATGACTTATTTAAAGAAAAAGGTGAACTCGACTATTCCTATGGAGTCCCAGGAGTTTCACGTTTCCGTTGCAATGCTTATCATCAACGAAAAAGCGTTTCGCTTGCCTTAAGGGTTGTTGCTTCTAAAACACCTACGATTGAGGATTTGAAAATGCCACCAATTATTCCACAGCTATGTGAAAGACCACAAGGGCTCATATTGGTTACGGGTCCAACTGGAAGCGGGAAGTCGACAACACTTGCTTCAATGATTGACTTTATGAATCGAACGATGCGAAAACATATTATCACGTTAGAAGACCCAATCGAATATCTCCATAAGCATGGAAACTGTATTATCGACCAACGTGAAATTGGTTTTGATACAAAATCATACGCAAATGGTCTAAAAGGTGCATTGCGTCAAGACCCTGATGTTATTCTTGTCGGTGAAATGCGTGACCTTGAGACGATTGGTATTGCCATTACAGCGGCAGAAACAGGGCACCTTGTTTTTGGAACACTCCATACATCCAGTGCTCCCGCAACCATTAACCGTATCATAGACGTTTTTCCACCAGAACAGCAGCCCCAGATCCGTATTCAGTTGGCATCTGTTTTAGTGGGAGTTATTTCACAGCGTTTATTTCCGACATCTGATGGAAAAGGGCGACGGGCTGCTACTGAAATCATGGTTAATAACCCGGCGATAGCGAACTTAATCCGAAGTGAAAAGGTTCATCAAATTCAAAGTACAATGCAGACATCCCGTTCCCATGGAATGCACACTCTTGAGATGAGTATTAAAGAATTAATCGACCGAGGAATTATTCAAACCGAGGCAGCAACCAAATATCTTCAGGAAAAGATGATGCTCGATGGCTAGATTTAAATTTTCAGGTCGAGATCGCCGCGGTAAGCGTCAAGGGTCCATTAATGCCTCTTCAAGAAGAGAAGCGATGGAAAAGCTAAAGGAGCAGGGAATTCGAGTTATTGAAATGAAGGAAGTTCCGGAAACCTTAATGACAAAAGATCTTTCATTTGGGGAACCCGTTAAGCTTCAACATTTTGTTATTTACTTAAGACAGTTTGCGACTCTCTTAAAAGCTGGTGTAACAGTTGTAGATGCGACTGGTATTCTAGCAGCTCAGACAGAAAGTAAAGGTTTGAAGAAGGCATTATTGGCAGCAGAACAAGAAATGCGTGAAGGAAACCCCTATTCGGAGGCAGTCTCTAAACATAAGAAAATCTTTAATTCTATGTATATTAACATGATAAAAGCTGGTGAAGTCAGCGGAAATATGGATGAAACACTTGAACGCCTTGCTGAACATTTTGAAAAGCAGCATTATACAAGGCAAAAGATTAAATCTGCACTTTCATATCCAATAGTAATAGGTATTATAGCTATTGCGGTTGTAATTTTCTTGCTTACTTCTGTTGTCCCTACTTTTGTTACTATGTTTGATGATCTTGGAGGAGACCTTCCTGCAATAACAAAGTTTGTTCTTTCTGCTAGTAATTTTGTAACAAGTTATTGGTGGATCTTAGCAATAATTGTACTGTTCTTAGTAGTCTTATTTATCTATTTGCAAAAAAATAAAACATCTAAATACTACCTTGATTATATATTTTTAAAAATTCCGGTTTTTGGAAAAATGCTACAAAAAGCAGCATTAGCGCGTATGATGAGAACATTAAGTTCTCTATTCTCAAGCTCTGTTCCGATACTGCAAGCAATGGCTATTGTTGAGAGGGTCGTTGAAAATGATGTCCTAGCAAAAGTTATTCATGAGTCACGAGACTCTTTAGAAAAAGGGAAATCAATGACTGAACCAATGAAAGACCACTGGGCCTTTCCTCCTCTTGTCACTCAAATGATTATTATTGGTGAAGGTACTGGTGCTTTAGATACGATGTTAAATAAAATTGCGGAATTCTATGAAAAAGAAGTTGAAACAGCTACGGACCAATTAAAATCTTTAATTGAACCGATGATGATTGTAGTTTTAGCAGGCTTAGTAGGTACAATTGTGCTCGCGATCATGATGCCAATGTTTGGTATGTTCGACGCGTTTCAACAAAACGCTTAAGAATATTACAAGAATATTAAAATTATAGGTTAAAATGACAAAAATATTAAAAATACGTCTTTTATCACATTGTAAATTACTGTATAATAAAGAAGACAATATTACTAGGTTTATAGGACCATATAAGGGAGAGTGTAAAATGCGTCAATTGTTAAAGAACAAACTTAAAGAACAAAGAGGTTTAACACTAATTGAATTATTGGCAGTTATCGTAATTCTAGGGATTATTGCTGCGATTGCAGTACCTTCTATTTTAGGGTTAATTGATAACTCTAAAAAGGATGCTCATGTGGCAAATGCTCAGCAGATGATTAGTGCTGCAAAAATGGCAGTTGCTTCAGAATCTAGTTTGCAAACTGGCACCCATTATTTAAGTTTAGCTGATTTAGAAAACAAACAATATCTTGACCCAGTAGATAGCCCTGATAAAGAAGATTATGAAAAAGGAACTGTAAGTGCTGATACTACAGTTGTAATCACAGATGTTTCATTTGTAAAATTGGAAGAGGGTAAAGTAACTGAGATTAGTCTGCTTACAACAGATGGAACTGACCTTGTGAGAGGTATTGAGTTGACTGCTTCAGGTGCAGTTATTGCCTCTAAAGATATAGTTCGTAGTCTTGTATTAGATAAATAATAATCTTGTATAAAAGTCAAATTAAGGGGAATATAGAAATTAAATGTTAATAACTTATTTTTTATTAATGTTATATGGGTTTACATTCGGTTCTTTCTTCAATGTAGTTGGTCTCCGTATTCCATTAAATAATTCAATTGTTTCCCCGCGTTCGGCTTGTCCAAGATGTGGACATCAATTGAGATTTTTTGAACTAATACCAATATTTTCATATTTGCTTCAAAAAGGGAAATGCCGCGGCTGTAAGTCGCGGATTTCTCCTATATATCCAATTTTTGAACTACTTACTGGCATTTTGTTTGCAACAGCACCACTTGTTATTGGATGGTCCGGAGAATTAGTAGTTGCATTATCACTAATTTCGTTGTTTATCATAATCACCGTATCTGATATTCACTATATGATCATCCCTGATAAGATTTTAATCTGGTTTGCAGGGATTTTTTTATTGGAGCGGATTGTTTGGCCGTTAACGCCATGGTGGGACAGCCTTCTTGGTGCAGTCACAGGTTTTGTGCTTCTGCTCATCATTTCACTTGTCAGTAAGGGTGGAATGGGCGGTGGCGATGTGAAATTATACGCATTACTTGGTTTCGTTTTAGGTTTTAAACTAGTACTATTATCATTCTTCCTTTCGACATTATTTGGTGCTGTTATCGGCGGTTTGGCAATGTTATTGAAAATTGTAAAAAGAAGGCAGCCGATACCTTTCGGTCCATTTATTGCAGCTGGAACCTTGACAGCTTATTATTGGGGATCGGATTTGATAGATTTATATCTACAATTTCTTAATCAAGGATTTTAAGTAAGGGGTTATTATTATGGCATTTTCCCTTTTTTCTTCAAAAAACCGAATAATTAACATGGTACTAAATGACCATTCGATTCGATATGTTGAATTAAAACAGTCGAATCCCCCTGCTGCACAAAAATGGAGTGAACGCTTTCTCCCACCGGGAATTATTGTTGATGGGAAAATAGCTGATTTCGATTCTTTAACCTCCATTCTGGAGCAATGTATCGATGAATGGAAAATACAAAGGCGTTCGATCCGTTTTATCATACCAGATGCGTTAGTAATTATTCGAAAAGTATCCATTCCGGCAGATGTCCAGGATGATGAAATAAAAGGTTATCTGTATTTAGAACTAGGATCCACTATTCATTTACCGTTTGAAGAACCTGTTTTTGATTATTATCCACTTGAAGGTAATGGAAAAACCAGGGATATTCTTCTTTTTGCAGCACCTGAGCGATTTGTTATGGAGTACTCGGATGTATTTTTGAGCCTAAAGCTTAATCCGATTGCTGCGGATATTTCGCCTTTATCCCTTTATCGTTTATATCATTATCTTGAACAATCTTGTAGAGATGAAATTCTGTTTTCTGTCCAATTTGATTTAACAAGTGTGAACTTATGTATTTTTGACGAAAATGTACCTTTAGTCATGCGGCATTTTGCTTTGCCGTTTAATATTGACCAATGGGAACATAAAATAGGGATAGCTGGTTCACTGGAGTTCATGTTTAATGGAGATTCTGAAGAACTCACCATGCAGATTGAGGATATTTTTAATGAGATAAATAAATTAGTCGACTTCTATCGCTATACGTTAACGAACGAAAAACAGGATGTAACAAAGTTTTTAGTAAGTGGGGACCATCCAATGCTAGAGGCAATAATTGACGAAATGAAAGATAGATATGATATTCCGGTAGAGATGATTACCCTCGACAAAGAATCTAATGGTAAAGGAAGTTACTTACCAAGTAATCTTTCCCTTCCTTTAGGTCTTGCTTTAAAAGAGGTGCGGTAATGTTAATAGAAATTAATTTACTTCCTCAAAAAGAACCACGAAAATTTAATTTAATCATTTTAATTATCCTGATTTCTTCAAGTGTTATGATTAGTAGTTTTTATATTTGGCAAATTCAATCTACTAAGGACAATGTCAAAGAGGTTGATCGACAAATTGAAACTATTAAAGAGATTTCCGCTAAAGAAGCTGAAAATGCTCAACAAGACCAATCTTTAATGTCCGTTAGTGTTTTGAAGAATGCTGTTGAATGGGCTAATACTTACCCTATCCAAACTATTCCAGTGATGCAGCATCTGACAGCGTTGTTACCTGAAAGGGGATTTATTCAATCATTCGGCTATACCGAAACTGGAACAGTTACAATTTCTGTACAGTTTGATAACCCTAGAGAAGCTGCCTATTTCTTGGACAGTTTGAATAAGTCTGATTGGATAGCGAAAGTTAGCCTTAGCAGTTTAAATGCGAAGGCTGTAGTGGATCCATCTTCATCCGGCACTGCAAGCACAACAACAACTACTGAGTCTGTAAACAGCACTCAACAAACCGATACAAATGTTTCGGACCAAAGTACTCAAACAGAAACTACAGCTGAACAAACTACAGAACCTAACTCTACTACAGCCTCTGCAACATCATCGGGTACTGTTGCCAATGTAGAGGATAAATATCTGCCGAGGTATATTGGTCAATACGAAATTAAGTTTAGTAAAGATGCTATTAAAAAGGTCCTTAATAAAGGGGAAACTGATAGGGAAGAGGTGACTGCTTCATGAAGCTTCGCCTCTCAAAAATTGATCGGTTAATGGTAATCTTCGGTACTCTATTGTTGATTTTGCTCTTAGTTATTGGTCAATTTATTTTTCTTAGTCCGCTAAAATCTGAGCTAGTAACAAAAAAACAGTCACTAGAATCAGAGCAAAAGCTATTAGATGTGATGAATGGAAAAAAAGAAGACGACACGACTAAAATAACAGAAGATACAAAGGAATTACAGAAAAAGGTACCTGTATCCCCCTTGCAGGAACAACTAATCTTTGATTTGGAAAGAGCAGAGAATGTATCAAACAGTAAAATTACATCAATAGGATTCTCAACAGATGCTGAGGTAACAATGGAAGCAACACAAACAGATGCTGCTAATACGGAAGCAGAGCAAACTCCTGAAACAACTTCTGGAACAGCACCTGAAAATACGACCGATCCTGGTGCCAATCAACAAGAAACACAGGTATCAACAAATGGATTAAAAAAACTGACGGTTAGTTTAAGCGTGGAGTCACCTACTTATGAGGACTTAGAAAAATTTATTGGCACACTCGAAAATCTAAATCGGATTATTGTGGTCGAGTCAATAAATTATTCAGGTGGTCAAGAGATTACCAGTTTAGAGGCTGTACCTGAGAATATAAGTTACAGTTTAAATATATCTGCATATTATTTACCTACTTTAGAAGACTTGATTGCTGATCTGCCTAAGATCGATGCACCAGCACCAGCAAATAAGAAAAACCCTTTAAGCACTTTTGCTGATTAAAATTAACGGAGATTCCATTACAAGTATGATAAAAAAATACTCTCAAGAACAGTATCAAAAAGGGTATAGTTTGATCGAAGTCCTGGCGGTCATTGTAATTTTAGGCATTATTTCTTCTATTGGAATAATTTCCATGACCAGGGTAATAGCTGTTGCAAAAGATCAAGCTTTTGTGGGAAATGCTATAGCTCTAAAAGAAGCTGCACAGTTATTTTTGAAGGATGAAGAGTTACAAGAGGAAAGTTTAATTAGGATCTCGTATAAAGAATTAATAGAGTTAAATTTTCTTGATAAACTTATAGATCCTTATACAAGTGAGAGTATAGAACCATCTGATGAATCATATGTTTTGGTAGAAGAGAATAAAATAGCTGCCATTTGTTTAATTGGGAAGAATCGTAACCTCTGTTCAAAAGATGGCGGAGACGACAGCCCGATACCAATAGATGAACTATCAGTGGACATTATTACCTTGAATAAGTAAAAAAATTGACGAAAGCATTGTATAACAAGACGACAAAAGTCTTGTTATTTTTTTTTGCCACTATGTTAGGATGGAGGAAATTAGCTATCGTAGAGGGAGGAGTACGTGTTAGTGGACAAGCCGAATCGTGGCAATACCATCAAAATAAAGTTAAACGGAGAAACTCAAACATTCTCAGAAGAGCCCATCCAAAAAGAACCTACTACGGGTCCTTTAGATAAAGTGATAAAAATCGACGAGGATTTCAACGAGCAGGATGTATTTGTAGAAACTGCCGCTGCCAAGGAACCTATTGAGGATGAGAGTTTTGACTGGATCATTCCTGAATCTTCAGATCAAGACATTCAGCCATATAAAATAGTTAGCAGCCAGAATCAGAAGCAGAAAAAAGGCGGAGGTAAGAAGCCTATTGCATTCTCCACTTTTTCAAACAAGCGGAATGGTGGGATGTTAAAAACAATATTGTTAACAGCCCTATTTGCAATTTTGATCGGGACAAGCTTTGGTGTCCTAATGCTTCAGTTATTCATTACTGATAACAGTAAACCGGCTATAACAGAGCCAGTCGTGGTAGATAAGGGGTCGAATCAAGGTTCCGAAAACAAAGGTGAGAAGGGGATTTCTGCCGTCATAGGAGCCCAAACTGCGTTTATTGTCCAAGGTGGTGCTTTTACAACCAAGGATGCCGCTTCTGCTGCTGCCAGTCAAGCAAAAGGGAAGGGATTGCCAGCCCAAACACTGACTATGGACAATAAAGAGTTTTTGTTTTTAGGCGTTGCTGACTCGATTGAAACTGCCAAGGGGTTAGGAGCACAGTATAAAACAAATGGATTTGAGGATGTTTTTTCAAAACAAATTCCTATTGTCGAAAAAACAGTTTCGGATATAAACGAAAGCGAAAAAGGTTTTTTAGAAACAGCACCAGCTATTTTTCAACAGTTGTCAAAGGTTACATCTAATGCGATGGTCTCAGGCAGTATTTCAGCAGAGGCTGGTAAAGAAGTCACAAGTTTGTCTGATCAATTGAAAGACAGTGGTAAAGAACTAAAAAGTGAAAAGGTTAAAACATTAAATGTGGAATTATCTGGTGCACTCACAAAGGTTAAGGCATATCAAGAAAAGAAGAATAAAGATAGTTTGGTTGAAGCACAACAGCATTTATTAAACTATTTATCTATTTATTATTCCTTGTAGTCGACAAAAGTTGATATTTTCCGGGAAATTATTTTACAATTCAAGCCTGTCATTCAACCGACAGGCTTTTTGAATTACTATCAAAATATTTTGAATTTGGCGTCATAAGTTTTTTTGCATAATCTGCCAAATTTCTTCAAACTTTAATGAAGTAAAAATTGTTTGCTTCTACAAATTCTGATACGATTAACATGTATCTCCCTAAATGATGCAAAAGGTAAGGTGATTAAATGCAGAACCTCATTTTAGCCTCTTCTTCTCCACGGCGAAAAGAACTTCTAGAAAACCTCCGATTAACATTCACGATCTCAAGCAGTGAAGTAGATGAAAGCTTTGATCCAGCGCTTTCTCCAGAGGATGTAGTCATGGATCTTGCAGAGCGAAAAGCACAGGTGATTTTTAAAGAAAACAAACAAGCCTATGTTATTGGCTCCGACACGATTGTTGTGGCTGATGGCCAAGTGTTAGGTAAACCAACTGACGAGGCTGAGGCCACAAGAATGTTAAAGATGCTTTCTGGTCGAAAGCATGATGTTTACACAGGTGTGTCCATTTTGTCTCCGAATGGGACAGCGCGTTTTTATGAAAGAACAGAAGTTTGGTTTTGGGAGTTAAGTGACGAAGAAATAAAGTCCTATGTTCAAAGTGGTGAACCGCTTGATAAAGCAGGATCATATGGCATTCAGCAGCTTGGAAGCATGCTTGTCAAAAAAATTAATGGAGATTATTTTGCGGTTGTTGGCCTGCCGGTCGCGAAAACCTATCGCGAATTAAAAAGGTTGGGCTATCAGTTGCCATAAGGGTTGGTTCCTTAACTCCCTTATTATAGGGAGGACAAAAAATGTCTACGAATTCATTAATGATCCGTGATTTCCCGCAAGACGAAAGACCAAGAGAACGATTTATTCAGAATGGTCCTGAGAGCTTATCGAACCATGAACTAATTGCCATCTTACTAAGAACCGGCACTAAGGATGAATCAGTTCTACAATTATCCAATCGCTTGCTGACAAACTTTGAAGGCCTACGGCTTTTAAAAGCGGCGACTCTGGAAGAAATGACAGAAATAAAGGGAATTGGTCAAGCTAAGGCCATTCAGATTCTCGCTGCCGTTGAAATAGGCAGAAGGATAGCGAATCTAAACTATACAGACCGTTATGTGATTCGCTCTCCAGAAGACGGTGCTAATTATGTGATGAATGACATGCGCTTTCTATCCCAGGAGCATTTCGTTTGTTTATATCTCAATACGAAAAACCAAGTGCTGCATAAGCAAACGATTTTTATTGGCAGCTTAAACGCCTCGATCGTCCATCCGCGCGAGGTGTTTCGGGAGGCATTAAAGCGCTCAGCAGCTTCCATTATTTGCCTCCATAATCATCCCTCTGGAGATCCCGCACCAAGCCGCGAAGATATAGAGGTCACAAAGCGGCTTGTGGAATGCGGGAAAATGATAGGTATAGACGTGCTCGACCACTTGATCATCGGTGAAAATAAATTTGTCTCTCTCAAGGAAAAAGGCTATTTATAATACTATGATTTTAATTGACGTTAGGATATAATAATGGTTATGATTTTTTAGGACATCTATTGGATTTACGATATAAATTACTAGAAAATATACATGGATTAGAAGGTATATTTACTTACCTTTTGCAATTTTCGTATCAGAAAGGGAGATACAACTATGTTTGGAATTGGGACTAGAGACCTTGGAATTGACTTGGGGACAGCAAATACCCTTGTTTATGTAAAAGGAAAAGGGATTGTATTAAGAGAGCCATCCGTTGTGGCTATGCAAACAGACACGAAAGCGATTGTAGCGGTTGGAAATGACGCAAAAAACATGATTGGACGAACTCCAGGAAATGTCGTAGCGATGAGACCGATGAAAGATGGCGTTATTGCCGACTTTGAAATCACAGCAGTGATGATGAAATACCATATTCGTCAGGCCATTAAAAGTAAGAGCATTTTCTCAGGTAAGCCATATGTCATGGTTTGTGTACCATCTGGTATTACGGCAGTAGAGGAACGAGCGGTGATCGATGCTACACGTCAAGCTGGTGCAAAGGACGCATATACGATTGAGGAGCCATTTGCGGCTGCCATCGGAGCCAATCTGCCTGTATGGGAGCCAACTGGCAGTATGGTCGTTGATATTGGCGGTGGTACAACGGAGGTAGCGATTATCTCTCTGGGCGGTATCGTTACAAGCATATCGATTCGCGTTGGCGGGGATGAAATGGACGATTCGATCGTTTCTTTTATCCGCAAGAATTACAACCTGATGATTGGGGAACGTACTGCAGAAGCAATTAAAATGGAAATTGGTTCTGCTGGTGATTCTGAAGGCATCGATAATATGGAGATTCGCGGACGTGATTTATTAACCGGGCTGCCTAAAACAATTGAAATCACGGCGAAGGAAATTGGTTCTGCCTTAAAAGATACCGTTTATGCAATTGTGGAGGCTGTGAAAAATACATTAGAAAAGACGCCGCCAGAGCTTGCTGCTGATATTATGGACCGGGGAATTGTCTTAACAGGCGGGGGTGCGTTACTTCGCAATTTGGACAAGGTCATTAGTGAAGAAACCAATATGCCTGTACTCATTGCAGAAAACCCGCTGGATTGTGTGGCGATAGGGACTGGAAAAGCCTTAGACCATATCCAATTATTTAAAAACAAAGCGAAAGATACAAGATAATTGAAAAGTGAAGCGGTGCAAAAGGGCGGAAGGTCCTAGGTGCTGAAACTAGACATAAAGAAATAGAGGTGTATCATCATGCCACAGTTCTTCTTGAATAAACGATTGATCGTTTTGCTGGTAAGCATAATTATTCTCGTGGCATTGATTGGGTTTTCGTTAAGGGAGAGAAGTAAACTAACCTGGCCGGAGCAATTCTTAAAGGATACTGTCGGCTTGGTTCAATCCCTGGTTTCAAAGCCTGCTCATTTAGTGGCAGGTTTCTTTGAAAATCTTCAGGACTTGCAAAATACATATGAAGAGAATAAAGAACTAAAATCACGGATGGAGAAACTTGTTAGCCTTGAAGCACAGGTACAGGAGCTAGAAAAGGACAATAAAGAGCTGCGTGATATTCTCGGTGAGGAAGAGACCCTGAGAGATTTTGAACCTTTACAGGCAACTGTAATAGGTAGAAACCCTGATCGTTGGCATGAAATGATTATTATCAATAAAGGGAAAACAAACGGAATTAAAAAAAATATGGCAGTTATCACTGCGCATGGGTTGATTGGCAAAGTCAAAACTGTCAACCAGTTCAGCTCAACGGTTCAATTATTGAGCGCAAAGGATCCGAAGAATCGGATTTCCGCGATTGTCCAAGGCGATACAAATATTTTTGGACTTGTTGAGGGCTTTGATGAAGAGAAAAAAGCTTTATTGATAAAGGCGATTCCTTCAGGAGTTGAAATTAAAAAAGGTCAAAACGTGATTACCTCCGGTTTAGGAGGAGTTTTCCCTCAAGGCTTGCAAATTGGGAAAGTCATTGACGTGAAGCCAGACCAGTATGGATTGAACCAAACAGCCTTGGTAGAACCAGGTGCTGACTTTTATGATTTGGAAAACATTATTGTGATTAAAAGAACCATGACTCAGCCTGCACAGGCGGATATGGGCGGTGGAGAGGAGGAGGATTTGTGAAGAAATTCCTACTTCCTCTTTTGTTTCTATTCCTATTTCTTTTAGAAAGTTTGTTTGTCCAATATATTCCTCCTGAGGTATTTGGGCGAAACTACATATTGGCTCCGCATTTTCTGTTTGCAGGAATTTTGTTTCTTACGATCTATGCAGGCAGAAAATATGGAATTATTTATGGTGCCATTTTTGGATTGATTTTTGATATTGTCTGGATCGAGATTATCGGCATTTACTTTTTCCTTTTTCCATTTATTGCGTACCTTATTTCGAAAATCATGCATGTGCTGCAGACAAATATTATTGTCGCCTTTTTAGTTTCTTTAGTGGGGATTGCCCTACTTGAATTGGGTGTCTATGAAATGGACTTTTTAATTCATATCACGACGCTCGAATTTATGAGCTTTTTAGAGATTCGCTTTTATTCTTCACTCCTTTTAAATGCCGCCTTTCTGTTGATTGCAGCATATCCTTTAAAGCGGTATTTTGAAAGTTTTGCGGAAAGTTTACGGGATGAATGAATTTTTAAAGCTCTTTTCATAAACTTTGCTGTTTTTTGAACAAATTTAATGATTGTACAAGTACGGCAAGAAATAAATTTAATAAGAAAAGAGCCTGTAAACTAAATTCTAAAGCGCAAAATACTATTTCCACGTTAAAATCGTCTTTAAGATTTTAACCACAATCTTTACATTCACAGCCTTTTTAAAAAAGGAGAATACACAAAGCGTGTCGAATTGTATAATAAAAGTGTGTCTCTGGCTTGGGTAGGGTGCCAATTTCTGGGCACTACTGTGTTTCTTATTATTTGAGGTGAGTTTTCTCCATGAAAAAGCGACAAAACGTTACGATTAAAGGTACGAAGGATGGAATTGTCCTTCATCTTGATGATAGCTGTTCCTTTCAGGAGCTTCAAAAGGAGCTCGATGAAAAACTTTCTGCAAACCAGCAAACTCAGGCTGAGCGTCATTTAACTCCTGTAAAAGTCGACGTGGGCAACAGGTATTTGAATGATGCTCAGCGAGAAGAAATAAAGAATCTCATACGCCAAAAGAAGAATTTAATGGTGGATGATATTGAATCCAATGTTGTCACAAAAGCAGAAGCAGATAAGCTGAAAGCGGAAAACGAAGTTGTCACCGTGGCTCGAATCGTTCGATCTGGACAAGTTTTAGAGGTCCCAGGTGATTTATTGCTTATTGGGGATGTAAACCCAGGTGGAACTGTAATTGCAGGCGGAAATATTTTTGTTATGGGTGCATTGAAGGGAATTGCTCATGCAGGTGTTTTCGGAAATGATCAAGCGGTTATTACGGCTTCGAGCATGCAGCCGTCGCAGCTGAGGATTCATGATTGTATCAACCGATCACCCGATAAAGTACAAACTAACGAAAAACGAGAAATGGAATGTGCATACATCGACGATAACCATCAAATCATCGTAGATAGATTGCAAGTTTTAATAAATTTAAGGCCTAATTTAACGAGATTAGAAGGGGGACTTTAATGTGGGAGAGGCAATAG
Organism: Neobacillus sp. plas4; assembly: GCF_057221695.1. Taxonomy (NCBI): domain Bacteria; kingdom Bacillati; phylum Bacillota; class Bacilli; order Caryophanales; family Bacillaceae; genus Neobacillus; species Neobacillus sp. plas4. Next base: position 4,579,325 of record NZ_CM170152.1, on the reverse strand, counting down.
TAATAACATCTGGTAAGGGCGGCGTAGGAAAAACTACGACTTCTGCAAATATTGGTACAGCGTTGGCCCTTCAAGGTAAAAAAGTATGCTTAGTGGATACAGATATTGGCCTTCGAAATTTAGATGTTGTTATGGGGCTTGAAAATAGAATCATTTATGATCTTGTTGATGTAGTTGAGGGAAGATGCAAAATCCATCAAGCATTGGTGAAGGATAAAAGATTCGAAGATTTATTATATTTGCTTCCAGCCGCGCAAACGGTTGATAAATCAGCTGTTAAGCCTGAACAGATGCACAAACTAATCAATGAACTTAAACAAGACTATGATTATATTATTATTGATTGTCCTGCAGGAATTGAGCAGGGCTTCCAAAATGCCATCGCAGGTGCTGACCGTGCAATTGTCGTGACAACCCCTGAAGTATCAGCTGTACGCGATGCAGACAGAATTATTGGATTGCTCGAGAAATCTAAGACAGTGGAGTCGAAATTAGTAATCAACCGGATCCGGAATCATATGATGAAGAGTGGCGATATGTTAGATGTGGATGAAATTACAACCCATTTATCGATCGAGTTAATTGGGATTGTCGCTGACGACGAAGAGGTCATTAAAGCCTCTAACCACGGCGAACCAATTGCTTTAAATCCAAACAGCAAAGCCTCCATTGCATATCGAAATATCGCAAGACGTATTCTTGGCGAATCAATCCCGCTGCAGCCTCTTGAAGAAAACAACAAAGGTATGTTTGGTAAAATTAAAAAATTCTTTGGTGTACGATAATAAATGAAGCCTGCCCAAGTGGACAGGCTTTTTCCTGTTTTCATGCTGCTACTCTAGTAAATGCACAGTTAGCGTTGCACGATGATAACTTGGCAGTCTGCCCCAGGAGCAAAAAATATCTGCAAAATAAATTCCGATGTCGTCGTCAGCATTCATCAAAGCTTGTACACTTGTACCTGTGACGCTCCACCAATAGCACCTAACGTAGAACCAATCTGAGGTCCAGAACCATCACCTCTGAGGTTATTTCAACTGTCTATTTCTTCACAGTTAATCACTTGAGGATAAGAAACGCCACGGGAAACGGAGTAAACCATTGCACGCTTTGATGACAATTCTTTTATAAGAAATTCTACCTGTGGTGTAAGCTCAAGTGTCCCGCAAGTATAGAAATCTAGTGACACATATTTTTCTTCAGGCCATGTATGAATGGATAAATGTGAAGTCGATAAAACGAGCACCCCGGTTACACCTTGTGGATCAAATTGGTGAAAGTACGTGTATAAAATCTCCATATCTGCGTCAAGAGCAGCCTTCGTACACATTTCTTCTAAAAATTTGATGTCATCTAAATGGGCAGAATCGCACTCAAATGCGTCAATGATTATATGTTTTCCTTCTTTCGTCAATGTCTTATCATTCCCCTCCGTTTTCCTTTGTAAATTATCGTATGGGATTACGCGTAAAATAAATTGTACGGTTGTCCATGTTTATTGAATATAGTGCTCAAAATGTTAAAAGTTATTTTCGTAATTCTTGTTTATATATATCATGTAATTTTAGGTTGGACAGGGTATTCTGATGTGAATTCTCCAGAACAGAGCGGCTATTCGATGAAAAGACAAATAAACTTGACAGGTCTTCTGGGAGTGTAGAATATGGGACATAATTTTTCCTTTTTCTTACTTGCAGCGGCTTTTTCGAAGCGAGGTGAAACCCCCAGTCTCCAAATGAAGGGACAGGAATATGATAGCTCCGGATATTCAGACCAGTTCCCTTGAGTGTTAATCCGATACTCCAGTATACAAACGGTGCATACTCCGGCGAATGAGATTGACAGACAAGAATGCCGTCTTCCGTTAACAAATTACATAATTTACTAAAAAACTCTACCGTGTACAATCGGCTCAATACTTCATTGCCTGGGTCTGGCAGGTCCACGATGATAACATCATAAGGTTCGTTTTGTTCTCTTTGGAATACCTGGATATCTTTTTGATGAACAGATACCCGTTTATCATGGAGGGCTCTATCGTTAAGGGAAGATACATTTGAAATATTACGTGCCAGATGGATCATCAATGGATCGAGATCGACCAAATCAATATGTTTCACATCATGGTATTTTAATACTTCGCGAACGGCAAACCCATCTCCGCCGCCGGCAATTAGGACACGATCACGTTTTTTGGCCATAGAAAGGGCTGGATGAACAAGTGCCTCATGATAGATTTGCTCATCTAAAGAACTAAACTGAAGCTGCTTGTCTAGGTATAAGCGGACATCATTTGTCTTCAAGACTAATACCCGATCCCCAGCTGGTCCGCCTTCATAAAGCACAGTGTGGGGATTGGAGAGCAGATGACAAAGTTCTTTCTTGTCTTCCGGTTCCTGAGTACCTTCTGAAAAAGGTTTGTATAGGTTTAAGGATTTTATTGAGTTAACTACCGCTTGTTTCCTTGCTGACATCACACGCTGCGAAAAAGTAAACCATGTTTTTAGATTTTCAGGGAGTGAACGATTGTGAACACACGGCTTTTCCTCTTGACACCATTGTAAAACTTTCTTCCCAGCAAGATGAAATCCGCAATCTCCAAACCAAGGAACATTGACATGATAGTTAAGGGTATGAAGAGCCGTACTTCGCAGTGTTTTTTCAATACTCCAGAATGTTAACGGAGTGTCTTCAGGCGACGCAGACTGGATAACCAATATTCCACAATCAGTCAGGAGATTGGACAACTTCCTAAAGAATTCTTTTGTATAGAGTTTGCAATTTTCCTCGGTTTCCGGATCTGGAAGATTCGCTATTATCACATCAAACTGCAGTTGTTCTGTTTTTAGGAAATCATTTATACTTTTGCTGATTTGAACACGTTTATCGTAAAAGGAACCTTCGTTCAGTTCAGAAATTTCAGGTGTTTTCTCGGCAGCTAGAAGGGTTGCTGCGGATAGTGATACTTGACTAACGTGGCATACACTGGAATATTTGAGGACCTCTCGCAAGGCCAATCCGCATTCATCCCCGATAATTAGAACTCGTTCGTGTTGTTCTGCTAAAATAAAAGCCGGATGGACGAGAGCTTCATGAAAAATCCGTTCATCCAAGCTATTCCAAACTATTTGATCGTTCTGGTATAAGCGTATATTCTTGGATTCTAGCAAGAGCACGTCCTGGAATGGACTTTTTCCCTCAAAAAGTACTTGGTGAGGACTCTTTAATAATTGCTCTAACTCAATTAAATCGTAAACATCACCACGAAAACTGTCATGGTTTTGACTATTAGACAAATTGATTCACCTCTATATATTTAACTTACAGCCATTATATGGATAAGCAATAAAAATGTGTGGCTTATCCAGTTTATCAAAGCGTATTTTAATTGTAAAAAATTGGTAATAAATGTCTAAATGTACAAAACCCATAAAGAAATGTACAAAAGCCTAAGAAAAATGTACAAAAGTCTAAGAAAAATTTACAAATCAACTTGAAAACATCCAAAACGCATTAGAAAGTCCCCAAAATAATTGGAGTGAAAAACGTGTGTACAAAAAAAGGCTGCCGCATTTGCGACAGACCCAGAGAATCCGAGAGATATTTAAAGGATCTTTGTCTATTGTAAACCGTAAGGCACTAAACCTTCTTTTTTAACTTTGATACGCCAAACCTCATTTTTTAATGACTCGGTCACATATAGATAGCCATTATGAAAAGTCAGGTTAGTAGTAAATGTACCTGCATCTTCAGGCAGGCGAATCGTACCATACTTAAATCCACTCGCATCCACTACGACAATCTCACCTGCTTGGAAATGTGCCACATAAAGATTACCCTCTTTATCCACAGCTAATCCATCTGGTCCAATCCCGCCTTCAAACTGAGAGAAAGCAAATGCCATTTCCCGCTGGTCTTTCGCAGTCTTCGATGGAACTGAAATGATTCGGTTGCTGCCAAATTCAGAGATATAAACACGCTGTCCATCAGCAGAAATGGCTATACCATTTGGATAAGCAATGCCTTCTTGAAAAAGCTGCAGCTCGGTCCCGCCTGGAGGCAAATAGAAGACACGGCCTACAGGATTCGTTACGCTTGATCCAAATGGCTCGGTAAAGTAAAGCCCTCCAGCGTCATCAAATACCAAGTCATTAAGTCCTTTCAAAGGCGAACCATTGTAAGAATTAACAATGGTCTGACGCTCTTTGGTTTTGGTGTTAAAAGCGTAAAGTTCACCTGTTCCATCGGTGATAAAAAGGCGTCCGTCTTTATGAAACTTTGCGCCGATAGGAAATTTATCTTTATCAACAATTGAAACCTTATCTCCCTCAACCTTCATAATTTCGCCCGTGGCCGGACTGACCATCCATATTTGGCCGTTACGGTCAAAATTAATTCCTTCCATAAATCCGCTGCCAGTGGCTACCTTTTCCCATTTACTATTAGGATGAACAATTTCTGAAATGTTGTGTCTATCTTTTGTTGGAACAGGTTTTGAAGGATAAAGTGATTTTGCTCCAGCCAATGTTAAGGTTACCAGTGATAAGATTATTAATAGTGTTATGGTTAATACTCTTTTTCTCATTTCAAAAAATTCCTCCTTTATTCTTGTGAAATTTTGTAGTTTACTAATCTCTCGGTTAGTAGAACTGTGATAAATTACTTTCACATAATAGTAATAACCAATGAAAGCGCTTATCGTCCCATTAACATAGCATTATAAAATGGCTGGAAACAACATGAAAAACTATCTGAATTCTTTTAAAAAATAGTGGCTTTTTTATGCTATCTGCAAAATGCATGTTCTGTTAAACTTATAGTTTTCGTTAAGTGCTAGTGTAATGGATTGCCATTACCGAAAAGAGTAGTTGATAGTATAAGACTAAAACCGAAATCGTCTTGAAAAAAATCTTAAAGTCATACTCCTGAGGACAACCTCATAGACTTGTACAAAAAGCTGTTTAAAAGGTTGGTGGATAAGAAATGCGGTCTACACCAGAGGAAATACGGCGACGAATCGCAAAGCGAAAAAAGGACAATGGCTCATCTGGAAAGGGTCCAGAACGAGAAATAAACTGGCCAGGGGAGGATGAAAAATACGGTTTTAACCATTATTCATCTTATGAAGTTGGTAAGGACGATGACGTACATCCATTATTTAAAAAAGAAGTTTTCATCTTTAAAATCCTGGCATCCGCTCTCCTATTTCTCGTAATCGCAATACTTTTCCGAGAAAACACGGCAACATTTGCTCCAGCACGGGATTTTGTGATGAAAACCATGGAGCAGGATTTTAAATTTGCAACCGTATCAAAATGGTATGAGGATCAATTTGGCAAGCCGCTTGCTCTCCTGCCGTTTACCGGCGAAGAAACAGAAGGAGAGAAGAAAGTAGTCGAAAAAGATCATGTGGTACCTGTTTTTTCAGGAAAGATTCTCGAAAACTTTGAAAAGAATGGACAGGGAGTCATGATTGAAACCACAAAAGGGGCTCCTGTGGAAGCGATGAATGAAGGAAATGTTATGTTTGCAGGTGTTAAGGAAGATACGGGTAAGACCGTTATCATTCAGCATGCGGATCAAACAGAAACTACCTACGGTAACCTTGAGGAAATAAAGGTAAGTCTATATGAGTTTATAAAAACAGAAACGGTCGTGGGTACAGCATCAGAATCAACAGGTGAAGACAAAACCAAGGGCAGGTATTACTTTGCGATTAAAAAGGGCGATGATTTTATTGACCCGATCCAGGTGATTCGCTTTGAATAAAGCCATCTATTTATTACAACAAGTCCATGTACATCCATTATTATGGATTGTCATCGCCATATCCATTGCTACAGCACATTTCCTCGAGGTTTGCCTATTAATCGGCATTATTTTTATCCATGAAATGGGGCATGCTGCTGCGGCTTCTTTTTTTTCATGGAGAATCAAAAAAATCACCCTCCTCCCCTTTGGAGGGGTGGCTGAAATGGAAGAGCATGGGAACCGCCCGTTAAAGGAAGAAGCAATTGTTGTGCTTGCAGGTCCGCTGCAGCATATCTGGATGGTTGGACTTGCATATGCACTATTATTTTTTAATCTTATTCCGGAAGATTTGTATCAATTATTTTTCCAATACAATCTAATGATACTTCTATTCAATCTGTTTCCAGTCTGGCCGCTGGATGGCGGAAAGCTAATCTTTATGCTTCTTTCATTAAAAAAATCATTTCCGATTGCTCACCGCTTAACCTTGCTAATCTCTTTTCTTAGCATTGCGGTTTTTTCTATTCTCACACTCATAGCAGCCCCACAGCAAATAAATGTATGGATTATCGTCGGCTTCTTATTATTCTCTCTTTATCACGAGTGGAAGCAGCGCCGCTATATTTTTATGAGATTCCTTCTCGAGCGTTACTATGGGAAAAAGAGCGACCTCCAAGCACTCAAACCCATCCAAGCCAATGAGCAAGATTTGCTGATAGACGTGTTAGAAAAATTCCAACGCGGCTGCAAACATCCGATTATTGTTGAGAGTGACGGCAAAGAAAAAGGAATGTTGGATGAAAATGAACTGCTGCATGCTTATTTTACAGAAAAACGATTAACCGATAAAATCAGCGACCTTCTCTTTTCTTACTAAAAGGGTATAATATATACACCAATTAAAAAAAGCGAAAGCGCCTTCGGAACAAGCACAGCTTGTTCCTGCGAGGATTAATCTAAGGAGCTTTCCTTAGTGCACAGGGAAAAAGGAAGTTCATTTTTTCCTCGGGGCGACAGGCATAAGACGAGCCGGCATGAAGGTTGTTCTTTAACCTTCTTGACGGATTGACTTATGACCCGAGCCCCTAGGCGCTGGAGCTGGATTAGTAAAAAAGCGAGGATGTTAGTTTGGAGAAATTAATTATTAACGCAGCTTCTAGAGAAAAGAGATTTGCTTTTGTTCGAAATAATACAGTTGAAAAGATTATTTTTGACCGACCAGAGCAGCAATCTCTGGTCGGTAATATTTATTATGGGACAGTAACCAAGGTTTTGCCTGGGATGAACGCTGCATTTATCGATATTGGCGAGGAGAAAAACGCCTACCTTCATCGTGATGTGCTCCCTTCCTATGTATTATCACCGGAACGGAGTATTGATAAAGAGAAGAAAAGTGTCTCAGCTTTTGTTCATCAGGGTGAGAAGTTATTGGTGCAAGTGGAAAAGGACGCAACTGGAACAAAAGGACCGAGAGTAACAGGAATTATTGAGATTACAGGAACGAATATTATCTATATGCCGCAAGGGCGGTATGTTGCTGTTTCGAAAAAGATTATCCATGAAAAAGAATATCTTCGCCGAATCGGTATGGTGTTGAAAACGGAAGAAGAAGGGATTATTTTTCGAACATCAAGTACATCAGTGTCTGAATCGGAAATTGAAGAGGAACTTACCACTCTTAGACAGGTAGCCATTGAATTAAAGGAGAAATCTGCTGGACTTAAAAAGCCCGGTGTCATTTTTCAAAAAGACACATTTACAGAAATGGTCATAGATTCTATGATGCAAATGTTTGAGGGTGAGGTAATTGTCGATGACCTTTCTTTAAAAAAAGTCCTTGATAGCAGAAATCCAAATCTAAAGATAACCTACTATAATGGTAAAGAAAATATTTTCACTGTTCATCGAATTGAACATGAAATTGACAAAGCGTTGAAGCGAATTGTCTGGCTGGACAAAGGAGCTTATCTGATATTTGATGAAACCGAGGCTTTAACGGTGATTGATGTCAATACCGGCAAGTTCTCAGGTAAACATGATTATCAGGATACAGTGGTAAAAACAAATACGCTTGCTGCCATCGAAATTGCACGCCAGCTTAAGCTTCGTGATATCGGGGGGATCGTCCTCATTGACTTTATTGATATGAAAAATGAGAAGGACAAACGTTCCATCTTGGAGACGATAGAATCCGAATTACAGAATGATAAAACGGTAACAAAAATAATGGGTTTTACCTCACTTGGAATTCTGCAGCTAACAAGGAAGAAAACCAAAGTCTCGCTGTCAGAAGCTCTTCAGGTGAAATGTCCAGTTTGTGACGGAACTGGCCGGATTATTAGCGCGGAGACAATGGCGTTTCGTTTAGAGCGGGAATTGCTTGAACATCGGAATTCAGATGCAGAAGCGGTATTAATTGAAACAACAAACGAAGTAAAAGAGGCAATACTGCCACATATAGAAATGGTAGAAGAGTGGATACATATGAAAGTGTATTTTTCAATCCAGCCATCACCCCATCATCACTATGTGTTAAAACAATTTGGAAATCATGAAGAGATCGCCCAAAAAGCTGGAGAACTCTATTGACACTATCGCTTATACCATGTTAAAATTATCGATGTTATGTTTGTAGCACCCGTGCTACAACCGCACAGAACAGGTCTTAAGTCGATTGCTTTTTGCATGAGCGCCTGTATTTGGCGAGTCTGAGTTTATAAGGAGGTGCAAGTATGTACGCAATTATCGAAACAGGTGGTAAGCAAATCAAGGTAGAAGCTGGTCAAGCTATCTACATCGAGAAGCTTAACGCAGAAGCAGGCGAAACAGTTACATTTGATAAGGTTTTATTCGTTGGCGGAGAAAACGTAAAAGTAGGAAGCCCATTAGTGGCTGGTGCTACTGTTACAGCTAAAGTTGAAAAACAAGGCCGCGCTAAGAAAATCATCGTTTTCAAATACAAAGCGAAGAAAAACAACCGTAAAAAGCAAGGTCATCGTCAGCCATACACTAAAGTTGTGATTGAAGCAATCAACGCGTAAGGTGTTGGGATAGATGATATCTATTACAATTAATCGTTCTGAATCCGAATCGATTCAATCATTTACCATAAGTGGTCATGCATTCTTCGCTGATCGGGGAAAGGATATCGTCTGTGCAGGCGCATCCGCAGTTTCCGTCGGCGCAATCAATGCCGTGCACGCCATTACTGGTGTTACACCTGAGATTGAACAAGGAGATGGCTTTCTCCGCTGTGTTCTTCCAGATAAACTTCCGGAAGATATAAATGAGAGAGTTCAGCTCCTGCTAGAAGGTATGATCGTTTCATTGCAGACGATTGAAGAAGAGTACGGAGAACACATAAAAATAACCTTCAAAAAGTAGGAGGTGGAATACATGTTATTAAAATTAGATCTTCAGTTGTTTGCATCTAAAAAGGGAGTAGGTTCTACAAAGAACGGACGTGACTCTATCGCAAAGCGCCTTGGTGCTAAGCGTGCAGATGGTCAATTCGTAACTGGTGGTTCAATCCTTTACCGTCAACGCGGTACAAAGATTTACCCAGGTGAAAACGTAGGCCGTGGCGGTGACGACACTCTATTTGCGAAAATCGACGGCGTTGTAAAATTTGAACGTTTAGGTCGTGACCGTAAAAAAGTGAGCGTTTATCCAACAGCTCAAGAAGCGTAAGCTTTCAGTGAAAACTCTAACCCGATTGGTTAGGGTTTTCTTTTTTAAATAATAAGGAAAAATTATCCAAATGAACTCCATTTGATCTCCTGAAAAGATCCTCATACCTTCCTCAATTGGAAAACAAAAGCATAAAATGCTTACTCCTGGCAAGTTTTTTGATATACTAACAGAAAATAGTTTTTTTGACACTTAAGCTAGGAGAGCGATTATGGAGAAAGAATGGGATATCGTTGAAGTGCTGCGGCATTCACGGCATGATTGGCTCAATCGATTGCAGCTAATCAAAGGAAACTTGGATTTAAATAGAATTGACCGGGCAAAAGCATATATAAATGAAATTGTAATTGAAGTACAGCATGAATCTAAGCTTTCAAATTTTCATTTGCCGAAATTTGCCTCCTTGCTTTTAAAATCTAACTGGGAGAGTCATTTATTTCAGCTTGAATACGAGGTGCTGAACGATTTAGAAGCTGTGAAAATAAATGATCACATCTTATCAAATTGGACAAAAGCCTTCTTTTCTGTATTAGATCAAGCGATAGAGGCTTTTCAAGAAAATCATTTATCAATTACAATACAACCGCAATCAGATGGAGTTCGTTTCTTTTTTGATTTTAGCGGAATAATAATTAAAAAAGAACTGATAGAACAATTCCTGGAAGCATCTGAAAATGATGTGATGGTAAAGGAGTTTTCAGAAAACGAACTGGGGTTAGAAGTCTTTATGTCGGTGATGTAAGTTTTAATTTCGTTCGTTTGTCAGTCAAAATCAGGAGGAATTAAATGTTTGTCGATCAAACGAAGATATACGTAAAAGGCGGAGACGGCGGTAATGGAATGGTCGCATTTCGTCGTGAAAAATATGTTCCAATGGGCGGACCTGCTGGCGGAGATGGCGGTAAGGGTGCAGATGTCGTTTTTGAAGTCAATGAGGGTCTGCGGACATTAATGGACTTCCGTTATCAACGCCATTGGAAAGCGCCTCGTGGTGAGCATGGCATGTCCAAAAATCAGCATGGGAAAAATGCGAAAGATATGATTGTTAAGGTGCCACCGGGTACTGTCGTTATGGATGCAGAAACGAAAGAAGTCATTGCCGATCTTGTTGAGCATGGTCAGCGTGCAGTCATTGCCAAAGGTGGACGTGGCGGACGCGGAAATTCGCGGTTTGCGACCCCTGCTAATCCAGCTCCAGAGCTTGCTGAAAATGGCGAACCAGGTCAAGAGCGCGATGTTGTCCTAGAATTAAAGCTGCTTGCAGACGTTGGACTAGTCGGCTTCCCAAGTGTTGGGAAATCTACATTATTATCCGTCGTTTCTTCAGCAAAACCTAAAATTGCTGAATACCATTTCACCACCATTGTGCCAAATCTTGGGATGGTTGAAACAGAGGATAATAGAAGTTTTGTTATGGCAGACCTGCCAGGTTTGATTGAGGGTGCAAGTGAAGGTGTAGGACTTGGCCATCAATTTTTACGTCATATTGAACGAACACGTGTTATCGTTCATGTCATTGATATGGCTGCAACCGAAGGACGAGATCCTTATGAGGATTACTTGACGATCAATAAAGAGCTGGAAGAGTACAATTTACGTTTAACCGAGCGTCCACAGATTATTGTTGCTAATAAAATGGACATGCCGGAAGCGGAAGAGAATCTGCAAAAATTTAGAGAACGAGTTCAAGAAGATTTCCCGATTTTCCCGATTTCTGCTTTATCAAGAAAGGGCTTGAGAGAGCTATTATATGCGGTTGCGGATAAAATCGAAGAAACTCCAGAATTTCCACTTGAGCATGAAGAAGAAGAAACGGGTATTAACCGGGTTCTTTATAAGCATGAGGCAGATCCAGAGGCCTTCTATATTACCAGAGAACCGGATGGATCATTTGTGGTTTCAGGAGAAAAAATTGAAAAGCTGTTTAAGATGACAAATTTCCAAACCGAAGAATCGATTCGACGTTTTTCAAGACAGCTTCGTGGTCTTGGAGTCGATGAAGCCTTAAGGCAAAAAGGGGCAAAAGACGGGGATACGGTTAAATTATTAGACTTTGAATTTGAGTTTGTTGAGTAGTAGAAATTCTAGCTGAGGCGCCCGATGAATAGTAAAGGCGGGTGCCTATGCTTTTTCTAATCAGGTGGGTAGAGAGATGAAAAATGAAAAATTTGATAAGAAATTTTATTTAATTAGAGAAGATGTCTTGCCTGAAGCGATGAAGAAAACACTTGATGTAAAAGAGATGCTTGAACGAGGCAAGGCTGAGTCGATTTGGGACGCCGTTCAACAGGTTGATTTAAGCAGAAGTGCCTACTACAAATATAGGGATACGGTATTTCCGTTTTCCACGATTGTAAAGGAACGATTGGTGACACTCTTTTTTCATCTTGAGGACCGTTCAGGTACACTTTCGAAACTACTGGGTGTTGTTGCTTCTTCTGGCTGCAATGTGTTGACTATACATCAAACCATTCCATTGCAAGGAAGGGCAAACGTTACACTTTCGCTCAATACCACCGAGATTTCAACTGACATAGATGAGTTGCTTGCTGAATTACGGAAGCTTGAATTTGTAGAAAAAGTGGAAGTACTTGGAACAGGCGCTTAAGTTTATTTTAACAGTAGATAGAGATTTTGTTAGGGAGTGTATGAAATCATGAGAGTTGGTTTTTTAGGACCAAAGGCAACATTCACCGAAATAGCGGTGAAGAAAGTTTTTCCTGGATTTGAGCTTGAACCATTTCGAACCATTCCCGAATCCATGGATGCTGTGGTTAGTGAAAAGGTAGAAGTTGCGGTTGTTCCTGTGGAAAATACCCTGGAAGGTACCGTTAATATTACATTAGATTATTTAACCCATGTTGTTCAATTGCCGATTGTTGGGGAAATTACTATCCCTATTAAGCAGCATTTAATGGTTCACCCGGATAATCGCGAAAATTGGCAGGATGTAAATAAGGTATTTAGTCACTCCCATGCGATTGCGCAATGCCATAAGTTCTTACATACTCAGTTAAATGGGGTTCCTTATGAAAGTGTAAGCTCCACGGCTGCTGCAGCCAAAATGGTGAAAGATCAGCCGGAATTACGAGTGGCTGCGATTGCCAATGAATTGGCCGCTGAAGAATACGGTTTGTCGATTGTACAAAAGGATATTCACGACTTCGATCACAATCATACTCGGTTTTTCGTTCTCTCAGAACAAGCGCTTAATTTTGAAGAGCTTAGCGGGTCCAACCATTATAAAACAACACTAATGGTCACCCTTCCAACTGACAAAGCTGGAACGCTGCATATGGTTCTATCTGCCTTCGCTTGGCGGAAAATTAACTTGTCAAAAATTGAATCAAGACCAATGAAAACAGGAATAGGCAATTATTTCTTTATTATTGATTTGGAAATGAAGCTTGATGAGGTTTTGATTCCGGGCGCAATGGCCGAGCTCGAAGCACTAGGATGTGGAGTGAGGTTACTGGGGAGCTACCCATCGAAGATGATTAAATAACAGTAAAAACAGTGGGAATTCGAGTGAATCCTACTGTTTTTTTGTTTTTGGAACCCTAAACATTCCATCATCGGTTCTGACATAGGAAGAGGTTCTATAGTTACCCAAGTGCTATTTCAACCAAAGCTACAGTCACTATAAGAGCTCTATAGTTACCCATAATCTATTTGGATCAAGGCTATGGTCACTATGAGAGCTCTATAGTTACCCAAAAGCTATTTCCAACAAGGCTAAGGTCACTATAAGAGTTCTATAGTTACCCAAGAGCTATTTCCAACAAGGCTAAGGTCACTATAAGAGCTCTATAGTTACCCAAAAGCTATTTGGATCAAGGCTACGGTCACTATGAGAGCTCTATAGTTACCCAAAAGCTATTTCCAACAAGGCTACGGTCACTATAAGAGCTCTATAGTTACCCAAAAGCTATTTCCAACAAGGCTACGGTCACTATGAGAGCTCTATAGTTACCCAAAAGCTATTTCCAACAAAGCTACGGTCACTATAAGAGCTCTATAGTTACCCATGTGCTGTTTCAACCAAGGCTACGGTCACTATAAAGTTACGATAGTAAAAAAGTGGTCCCAAGTATGGGCCACTTTTTATAGTTACAATCTAATATTCAATCAAAAACCCAGCTTCTTTCAAAGCCGCCTCAGCTTTGTCTAGAATTTGAACACTGGATCCTGCAATCGTATGAAGATGAATGCCTCCCGTTAATTCCGATAATAACGAAGCATTTGTCTGATACATGTTTTCTAAAAATTGTTTTACCTCTTGGCGATTGGATACCATAATCGAGGCTGTTAAATCTCCGTAAACTCCATGCTCAATTTTTACATCCTTGACTAATACACCATGATCCACCATTAAATTTAGCTCATTTTCAGTGTCATCCGGTGAGTGTTTGCAGGCAATGGTCCGTTCAAATAATGGCGCACCTGTGTTTTGTTTAAAATACAGATAACCTTGGCTAGTTGCAATGATTGGCTCATCTCTTGCTTTAAGGAGTGTAATATCGCCGACAATCACCTGCCTGCTTACATTTGTTCGTGTGGCTAACTCACTTCCTGTTAGCGGCGTAGGGCTGTCTTTAAGCAGCTCTAGAATGAAAGCTCTCCTTTCATCTCCTAATCTCTTTTTCTGCTCTGCCATCATATTCACCTCATCTTTCTCAGTACCCTATTTAGTTTTTAAATTTTTTTACGATATTGACTATAGTTTCCCCAAGCTTTATAACATCTTCCCTCTTGGTTGAATTCCCAAAAGAAATTCTGATAAACTCTTTTGCTTCTTGCTTGCTTAACCCTAAGGCCTGTGTCACTTTTGCAGGTGACTGCATGCCGATTTGACAAGCACTACCGGTAGAAATCGCGAATCCAAACCGGTTGCATTCCAACATCATCCATTGTCCCTCAATTCCGGCGATTCGTAAACCAATGATAGAAGGTAATTGTGAATTGATATTTGCTTGATGAAGATGGACAAATTCCTTAATAGACTCAAGCGACTCAATAAAATCGGCACGCAAAGATAGGAACCGCTCCTGATTACTCGCAATTTGGTTATTTATTTTTTGCGCAGCTGCAGTCATTGCCGCAATTGCAGGAACGTTTACGGTTCCAGGTCGGAATCCTTTTTCGTGTGAACTCCCTGGGAAAAAAGCCTTCCAGGAAATGGCTGGGTCGATATAGACACCGCCAACCCCTTTTGGACCATAAATTTTATGACCTGAAAAAGAAAAGCTGCTAACCAGCGGGGCAATCCTTTTCAGGTCAACTTTTCCAAAGGACTGAACAAAATCACTGTGAAAATGAATATCTTGTTCTTCGCAAATGCGAGTGATGTCTTCAATCGGCTGAATCGTTCCAATTTCTGAATTAACATGCTGTATCGCCACTAATACGGTGTCAGGGGTAATGGCTCGGACCAGCTCATCTATGTCAATTAAACCAGATGGATTAAAAGGTAAATAGGTAACATTGTACCCTCCTAAACGGTTTAGGACACCATGAATAGAAGAGTGCTCTGCCATTCCGGCAATGATGTGCTTTCCCTGTTTTTTAGGAGCGGACAAAAGAGCCTCAATGGCTAAGAAATTCCCCTCAGATCCACCGCTTGTAAAGTACAAGCCTTTTTTATTTACACCTACTAAATTTGCCAGCTCTTCACGGCAATTTTCTAATAAGTCCTGTGACTGTCCACCGATATCATGAAGCGAGCTTGAATTTCCAAAGTACTCAGTTGAAGCCTGAACAAAAACCTCGGCTGCTTCTGAATCTAAAGGAGTAGTGGCCGCAAAATCAAAATATATCATTTGTAATCTCCAATACTTGTATTTTGCCTAGCATACTAGAGAAGCTTTGCATTGAACGAAAGAAAAGCGTTAGCTCTTCCGAGGAGTTTAAATGCCGCTTCCGCTTTTTGAAAAAAATTTCTTGTATTTAGTTTAATTCTATGTAAATATAGATGTCAAGACACCTGTTAATCCAGGAGGAGTCAAAATGATGAAAAATGATGATGTGTTAATTTTAGGAAGTGGGATAGCTGCACTTCAGTTAGCCTCACTTTTAAATAAGGATTTGAATGTGAGGATACTCACAAAAGAGAAAATGAGAACAGCCAATTCTTATCTTGCTCAAGGTGGTATTGCAGCTGCGGTTGGCACTCATGACCATCCATCGAAACATGTTGCTGATACGCTGGAAGCAGGAAGATATCACAATAATAGAGAAGCAGTCGAGGAAATTATAAATGCTGCACCTGGGCTCATCAAGTTCATTGCTGAACAAGGATCTGTTTTTGATAAAAATCAAAATGGTGAATTGCTTTTGGGGATGGAAGGGGCCCATAGTGAAAAGCGAATTGTTCATGGCGGAGGTGACGCAACCGGCAAGAATATGGTTGAGTTCCTAATAACAACGCTAAAGGACAATATCACAATCGAAGAAAATGTTTTTGCCTATGAGCTGTTGTTGAATGCAGAGAAACGATGTATCGGTTTAAAAGCAAAAATGCCTGATGGTACGATAAAGAACTACTACAGCCGGAATACAATTTTAGCTACAGGCGGCTGTGGTCAATTGTTCACGTATACCTCTAATGCCCAAACCGTCTCAGGTGATGGAATTGCAATGGCCTACATGGCAGGTGCAGAAGTGACCGATATGGAGTTTATTCAATTTCATCCGACGCTTCTTTACTTGAATGGTGAAACAAAAGGCCTCATCTCCGAAGCGGTTCGCGGTGAAGGCGCCATCCTAGTAACCGAGGACGGAACGCGGATTATGGAAGGTGTTCATCCGCAAAAGGATCTAGCTCCAAGGCATGTAGTGTCACAGAAAATCTATGAATATCTTAAAAATGGACATAACGTATTTTTAGATATTCGTAATATAGAAAATTTTTCACAGCGATTCCCGTCGATAACGGCCATTTGTGAGGAAAATGGGCTTCAGTTATCTGATGGCAAAATCCCGGTAGCTCCCGGTAGTCATTTTTTAATGGGAGGAATCAAAACCGACCTTTACGGGCGAACATCCATAAATGGCTTATATGCAATTGGTGAAGCGGCCTGCACGGGATTGCACGGCGCCAACCGTCTAGCAAGCAATTCGTTATTAGAAGGTTTATATATGGGTGAAAAGCTATCTTCATGGCTAAATACGGCCGTAAATGAAGACTACCCTCGGATAGAAGCAGTTCGTCCTTATACGCCTTATGAAAAAGTAAGCTTACCAACGAAACAAGAAATTAAGAATTCCATGATGGAACGGGTAGGAATAGTCCGGAACGAGGTCAATCTTAAAAAGCAAAAAACATGGCTGGATACTTTTAATATCCATCAAATAAATGATCTCAAGGCTTATTCCTTTGAAGAGATGACAAAGATTTTTATGCTCGTAATCGCGAGTCTCATTACCGACTCGGCATTGAAACGGACAGAAAGCCGTGGGGGTCATTTTCGAAGTGATTATCCAATGGAAGACGATCAACATTGGTTAAAGAAATCAATTATTCATAAAAATAGCTGGGGAATGGGGTCAAACCATGAACACGTTGAAACTGCGCTCGCTACTTGAGCAATTTTTTATTGAAGATATTGGAGAACAGGATATCACAACCGATCTAATTTTTCCGGATGATACAACAGGAGAAATTGTTTTCCTCTCAAAGGATAACGGAATTTTTTGTGGGGAAGAAATTATTAAAACAGGTTTTAACCTTTTGAATCAAGACATTGAAACGAAGCTTTTTGTGAAGGATGGTCAAAACATTGAATTTGGTCAGAAACTTGCAACAGCCTCTGGAAAGATTGCTGATTTATTAAAAGGGGAAAGAGTGGTTCTTAACCTTATCCAAAGAATGAGCGGGATTGCGACACTTACACGTAACGCTGTTTCAACATTGGACAGTGGCCATACCAAAATTTGCGATACGCGAAAAACAACACCCGGCTTAAGAATGCTTGAAAAATATGCCGTTACTGCTGGAGGAGGCTTTAATCATCGTTTTGGTTTATATGACGGTATTATGATTAAAGACAACCATATTTCGTTTGCGGGCTCTATTACAAATGCAGTTGAAAGTGTTCGAAAAAAAGCCGGTCATATGGTGAAGGTAGAAGTAGAAGTTGAAACAGAGGCACAAGTGAGAGAAGCTGTCAGCGCTGGAGCAGATGTGATTATGTTTGATAATCGTACGCCAGAAGAGATTAAAGAACTTATCAAATTGGTTCCTTCAGGATTTATAACCGAAGCTTCTGGCGGTATACAATTGGCTAATTTAGCTGGCTATCGTGATACAGGTGTTGACTATATTTCACTAGGTTTCTTAACACATTCATATAAAGCCCTTGATATAAGCGTTAAAGTTCTAGTAAAGGAAGGGGAGGAATAAAAATGAGTATTTTAGCAGCCATGCAAAAAAATAAAATGATTCCTGAAAAGTATAAACAAATGTCGAAGGAAGAATTAGAAGCTAGAGTGGTTGAAGTGAAAAGTAAATTAGGCTCAAAGTTATTCATTCCTGGCCACCACTATCAAAAAGATGAAGTAATTCAGTTTGCTGATGCTACAGGAGATTCTTTAAAACTGGCTCAATTATCAGCTGAAAATACGGAAGCAGAATTTATTGTTTTTTGCGGTGTTCATTTTATGGCGGAAACAGCAGATATCCTAACTAACGATAACCAAAAGGTTATTTTGCCTGATATGCGTGCTGGCTGTTCGATGGCGGACATGGCTGACCTTGATCAAACTGAAAAGGCATGGGTAATTCTCCAAGGGATTTTTGGAGATACGATTTTGCCTTTAACCTATGTGAATTCAACCGCTGCGATTAAATCTTTTGTCGGAGCACATGGAGGGGCGAGCGTAACGTCCTCTAATGCCGAGACCATGGTCAAGTGGGCATTTACTCAAAAAGAAAGAATTCTATTTTTACCAGACCAGCATTTAGGACGGAATACTGCTTATGACTTAGGCATTGGCTTAGATGAAATGGCTGTTTGGAACCCAATTACGAATAAGCTTGAATACGAAGGTGACACTTCGAAAATAAAAGTTATCCTTTGGAAAGGTCATTGCTCTGTACATGAGAATTTTACCGTTCATAATATCCATGAAACACGCAGCCAATACCCTAACATGACGATTATTGTACACCCTGAGTGCCGTCGTGAAGTTGTCGAACTATCAGATATGGCAGGTTCAACAAGTTATATCATTAATGCCATTGAAAAAGCAGAGCCGGGCTCTGAATGGGCAATTGGAACCGAAATGAATCTCGTTAATCGCCTCATTCAGAATCATCCTGATAAAAAAATTATTTCTTTAAATCCAGCGATGTGTCCATGTTTAACGATGAATCGAATTGATCTTCCGCATTTAGTGTGGAGCTTAGATACATTAGAGGAGACAAATAATACGATTAAGGTCGCTCCGGAAATTGCTGAAAATGCAAAATTAGCGCTGGAACGTATGTTACAAAACGCATAATAATAAGGTAGGTGCAATTTTTAATAATTGCATCTATTTTTATTTTCCTACTGGTTGATTCATATTCTTCCGAAAAAAAGCATAAGTTTTTCTGAAGAATGTTAGCACTTTGCCTATCATCACATAGAATATATGGACTTATGCATAGGAGGGAAATCAGAGTGAAGATCCATATCGTACAGAAAGGGGATACTCTTTGGAAAATCGCCAAGAAGTACGGCGTGAATTTTGAAGAGCTGAAAAAGATGAATTCACAGCTCAGCAACCCTGATATGATTATGCCCGGTATGAAAATTAAAGTCCCAACAACAGGTGGAAATATAAAAAAAGAAGCGCCTATGGGAACAAAGCCGGGGGCCACAATCAACTTAGGCGCCAAAAAGGAAATGCCGATTACCAAAGAGAAACCAAAAGAAATGCCAATTAAAACAGCTCCAAAAAAGGAAGTTCCAATTAAAGAGGTTCCAAAAGCAGTTCCAATCCCAGTTCCAATTCCGATTCCAATTAAAGAAAAACCTGTAAAAGAGATCCCTATCAAAGAAGTACCTAAGAAGGAAGTGCCTGTAAAAATACCAGTAAAAGAACCAATAAAAGAACCAATAAAAGAGCCAATAAAAGCACCAATAAAAGCACCAATAAAAGCACCAATAAAAGCACCAATAAAAGAACCAGTAAAAACTCCAATTATGGAAACACCTAAAACACCATATACTCCAAAAATGCCTCTGCAAATCATTCCAGAAATTGATATTAATAACTATTATATGAACAATATGTCCAATATTGAGGTTAAACAGCCTCAACTGCCGCCGAAACCAGCCAATATACTTCCAGAAGTAAAAGTACCACAGAAAGAAAACCCAGTAATGCCTGAGGTATCTCCATTCATGGAGCAGCCGCTAATGCAGCCGCAAATGCAAATGCCCCAGGATTACTGTGTACCTGTAACACCGATTATGCCTGGATCAGGATTCTGCCCGCCACCACCACAATGGTGTCCGCCGCCTCCTTGTCCGCCAATGTCGTTCATGCCATATTCTCAAGTGCAAGGAGCAGCAATGGAGCCTATGCCTAATATGCTGCCTAATCAACCTGGAGGAATGCCAGGAGTTGCTGGAACAGAATTTATGCAGCATGGATATGTTGATGAATCTTCTTCCTTCATGCCACAATTACCAATGGGCAGCCAAATGCCGGTAATGGGGCAGATGCCAATGGGCGGCCAAATGCCAGGAATGGGTCAAATGCCAATGGGCGGCCAAATGCCAGGAATGGGTCAAATGCCAATGAGCGGCCAAATGCCGGAAATGGATCAAATGCCAATGAGCAGCCAAATGCCGGGAATGGGACAAATGCCAATGAGCGGCCAAATGCCGGGAATGGGACAAATGCCGATGGGCGGCCAGATGCCAGGAATGGGACAAATGCCGATGGGCGGCCAGATGCCAGGAATGGGACAAATGCCGATGGGCGGCCAAATGCCAGGAATGGGACAAATGCCGATGGGCGGTGAGATGCCTGAAAATTTTGAGCAAATGCCATTTTTTGATGAAAGCTCTGAAATGCCAGTTGGCTCACCAGCAGCAATGTATCAGGAACAAATGCAGGGTATGCATGGAATAGGAGGTCAAATGGGTCACGGCTTCGGTCAGCCAGGAATGGGAGGCCAAGTGGGTCACGACTTCGGTCAGCCAGGAATAGGAGGTCAAATGGGTCACGGCTTCGGTCAGCCAGGAATGGGAGGCCAAGTGGGTCACGGCTTCGGTCAGCCAGGAATGGGAGGCCAAATGGGTCACGACTTCGATCAGCCAGGAATGGGAGGCCAAATGAGTCACGGCTTCGGTCAGCCAGGAATGGGAGGCCAAATGGGTCACAGCTTCGGTCAGCCAGGAATGGGAGGCCAAATGGGTCACGGCTTCGGTCAGCCAGGAATGGGAGGCCAAATGGGTCACGGCTTCGGTCAGCCAGGAATGGGAGGCCAAATGGGTCACGGCTTCGGTCAGCCAGGAATGGGCGGCCAAATGGGTCACGGCTTCGGCCAGCCAGGAATGGGAGGTCCAATGGGAGCAGGCTTCGGTCAGCCAGGAATGGGAGGTTCAATGGGAGCAGGCTTCGGTCAGCCAGGAATGGGAAGTCCAATGGGAGCAGGCTTCGGTCAGCCAGGAATGGGTGGTCCAATGGGGGCAGGCTTCGGTCAACCGGGAATGGGAGGACCATATGGTCAAATGCCATTCGGTTATCCACAAATGGGTTCAGCCCCACAGGTAATGGGAAGGGAAGATTTTGAATTACCAGATATGGGAATGCCTTTTGCCGGTGAACAAATGCCAGCAATGCAACAGCCATATCCTGCCCAGGGAGGCATACCGGCTGGGTCAGGTGGTGACTGTGGCTGTGGCGGTCCACAACCAGCAGCCATTCCGCAGCAGAACTTTGTTCCGCCCACGCCTCCAATATATAGTGCACCATACACAGGACCAGTAAATGCAGCGCAGCCTCCGTTCATGAACCCTTATGGAATGGGACCGATGGATGGAATGATGCGATACGAAGATGAAAGCAATGAGTATGACTTTTAATCAAAAAGGAGACGATGATTACTTCATTCGTCTCCTCTCTTATTTACGCTCGCAATTTAGTGAAAAAATCCTCGAAATGGTGCCCTATCGAAAAAGTGTTATTTTAATAAGAACAGTGAAAAACACTTATATGCTAAAAGGATTTCATACCAATAAACGACTTCGCCTCCAAGAGGCCTTTACTTCTACACTTAGAAAGGAAGGATTTACAAAAACCTATCTATTTGTTCAGCCGCAATTAAAAGAGACATTATTCTTTGAGGGAACGTACTTTGGGTGTATGGAATATATTCCCCCAAATAAAATACCTTTTTCCTTTAAATCTCAAAAAAACCGGCAGGAGGGGCTTGAACTCTTAGAACAGTTCCATCAATTCACCTCGTCCTTTGAGTCACGTTATCGAACGTTAATTCCAAAAGGTGTAATTATTGAAAAATGGAAAGACAGAGGGAAGATGTTTTCCTCCAATATTTCATTTTTAAAGTATTTTATTAATGACAAAATCTTAGCAGAGCTTCTGGATTGGGCAAACTGGTCATTAAGCGGAATGGAAAAAGATCGGTCCCTTTTTATAGATGAACCATTTTGCATACTCCATGGCGATGTTGCTCATCATAATTTTTTACGTGATTCAAAAGGAACTTTGCATCTTATTGATTTTGATTTAATTAGTATTGGTCCCCAATCGTTGGATTATTTACAGTATGCAAATCGAATTCTTCCCAGTTTGGATTGGTCATACGATCGGCTGGAACGTTTTTCACAATTCAATGAATTATTAAAAGAGAAAGCATTTCTATATGCACTGGCTTTTCCTGCAGATATTTTTCGGGAATGGAACAGATTAATTCGTGAAGGATCCTATCGAGAGCAGCATAAATATAAACAGGTAATGGACTTAACCATTGGTCAGTTTTCTTCGCGAAAAAATTTTATTGATACCTTAAAAAAGATGACGAAATGATTCATATGGTCCTTTCTGGAAGAATGATATCCCCCCAAAGCTCACAACCTAACCATGAGCATATTTTCTAATGCTCATGATCCTAGCGAGGGGGTTTTTCGCTTGAACTTGAAACAGTGGATGATTCCCCTGTCAGCCTTATTCGCTTTTGGGCTGTCAGGTTGTGCAAATGATGACCGTGCTGCTATGGATAAAGATCACAAAAATATGGGTCAGCCTGTTGGTTACTATTCCGATGAAAACCATAAAAATGGATCAAATGGCATGCCTGGGGACAATGATGGTCTGTTCACAGAGATGATGGACCATAATCTTGGCGTTGAAAACCAAGCAAATAATGATGAGCGAAGAAAGCAGTTTAGTAATAGAGATGAAAATGGAAATCCACCCAACCCGTCAAAACCGCTCGCAAAACATGACAAAAATTTCTTTCAACGGGATAATAAGTTCAGTACGAGTGATGCCAATTATCATGGTCATTTAAATCAAAGACTAGGGAATACAGGTACCACTACAAATCCTGAACATCAAGATAAAGCAACAGAAAGAATTAAAAGTAAGGTAGCAGACGTTGAGAATGTTCAACAAGTCCGCTCTGTTGTTTATGGAAACTCTATTATGGTTTCCGTAAAATTAACTGATGGTAATAGAGCGGAGGAAACAAGAAGAGCCATTCAAGAAGCCGTTAGGCCATTAGCAGCTGGGAGATCCGTGCAAGTTATCTTTGATGATGGAACTCTTGGGCGTGATCGGAACAGAAACAATGATTCCCAGCTATTAGAACCAAATAGCCGAAAATAATATGTAAAAAGAGGCAAGGCTGAAAACGGCTTGCCTCTTTTGATTTTTTTAAAATAGGATAAAAAGGGAAAAAAAGGCTAAACTAGTAATGAAAATGAATTAGATCTCGAAAAACTAAGAGGTGATTATGCATGAGGTTCAATTGGGTAACAAAGTATCGGCTTGGTTTAGCCCTTGTTGCGGTTGTTCTCTTCATGTCTTTCGTAAAGGTGCCTGGCGTTATGTACAATGGCTCCGCCGAACAAATGGAAAACCATCAAGATCAGCAGAAATCGGAACCTCAGCAATTGACCATTATTTTGGAAAGAGTCTATCTTGATGGAGAAATAAGCGAGGAAGTTGTCCTTGATTCTTATTGGTCAATTGAAAACTTTTGGGCCAAGTATGACCAATGGCAGTTAGTGGACATGGATGAATCAACGATGGTTTTTAGAAAACAAGAGGATGATATTTCACCGTTACTTAAGGCAAATGGCTATTTTGGACTTAGTGAGGATGGGGTATTAACTATATTTAATGGACGTCCTGACCGTTCGCGAATCATTCAATCTTTTTTTCAAATAGATGTGAAAAAGCTTGAAAGTAATAAGCAAGAAGAACTTCTCCAAGGTATCCCCATTAAAACTAAAGATCGGTATGTAGAGGTTTTAGAAACCTTTAAACCATATTCTAAGCAGGAATAAGCAAGGTGAGAAGTTTTGTTTCCCTTAATGGGAGATTTCACGGGATGAAGGGAGCCAAAGAGAGTTTTTGATTCCCTATGCCGGGATATACTACCGGTCAAGGGAAACAAAGATGGTTTTTGATTCCCATTAACCTGAATTTCACGAATAAAGGGAAACAAACACATCAAAATAGTATTTAATTTTGGGGCCACTTGAATTTTTTTCACGAGGCCCATACTTTTTATATGAGTAGTTTTCGGGCTTCATGAACCAATCATGAGGCCCGTACTTTTTATATGGGTAGTTTTCGGGCTTCATGAACCAATCATGAGGCCCGTACTATTTATATGAGTAGTTTTCGGGCTTCATGAACCAATCATGAGGCCCGTACTTTTTATACAGGTAGTTTACGGGCTTCATGAACCAATCATGAGGCCCATACTTTTTATATGAGTAGTTTTCGGGCTTCATGAACCAATCATGAGGCCCGTACTATTTATATGAGTAGTTTTCGGGCTTCATGAACCAATCATGAGGCCCGTACTTTTTATACGGGTAGTTTACGGGCTTCATGAACCAATCATGAGTCCCGTACTTTTTATATGGGTAGTTTTCGGGCTTCATGAATCAATCATGAGGCCCGTACTTTTTATACGGGTAGTTTTCGGGCTTCATGAATTTCAACCAATTTTTCTCATCCTAAAGTTGTAGATAAAGTTCAAGCTTTTTTCGGAGGGAGGAATTTCCAAAATCCTTTAAGCTAAAGACATCAAGTTAAACACTTAAAGGAGCGATAAAAATGATAAATAAAAAAGTAGTCATGATTACAGGCGCATCAAAAGGGTTAGGAAGGGCATTAACTCTAGCATTCGCAAAAGAAGGAGCGAGCCTTGCCATTTGTGCTAGAACTCCTAAAGGTATACTAGAAGTAAAAGAAGAAGCCGAAGCATTAGGTGCTAAGGTGCTGGCTGTTACAGCAGACATTTCCCTTACTAGAGATGTAGAACGGTTTGTAGCCATGACAGAAGAGGAGTTTGGTCAAATTGATATTCTCATCAATAACGCTTCCATTTTAGGACCAAGTCCCATGCCGTTATTGCTCGATTATCCGGAAGACGACTTTGCTGAAGTCTTACGAGTCAATTCAATGTCAACATTCCTTGTAACCAGAAGAGTCATCCCAGGAATGCTGCAGCGCAATCAAGGCTCAATCATCAATGTGACCTCAGAAGCGGGGAATGTGGGCTATGCAGGCTGGGGCGCTTACGGGATCTCTAAATTTGCTGTTGAAGGTCTCACGGAAACATGGGCAGATGAACTAAGCTCAACCAATGTTCGTGTTAACATGGTCGACCCTGGAGAAATGGATACCGACATGCACCGCCTAGCTGTTCCTGACTGTGATTACTCACTCGCAAAACCGGAGGATGTCGTCCATGTGTTCCTATATTTAGCTTCAGAGAAATCAATTGGAATTACCGGTCAGCGCTTTGAAGCACAAGAGTTTACAGGGGAGGGATTATGATGGTTTCTACTGCATTTGATTTCTATTTACCGTCTAAGTTAAATGCTTCACACCCGCCTGAGAGGAGGGGAGTAAGAAGAGACCATGTTAAGATGATGGTTCTAGACAAAAAAACAGGTTCTGTCAGTCATGACCAATTCTTTCGCCTTGGTGATTATTTAAAGCAGGGGGACTTGGTTGTTATGAACAACAGCCGAACCGTACCTGCAATCCTGCAAGCCAGTTTATTAAGGGATTCAAAACTAGTACAACAAAGGGTTGAAATTCGGCTAGCAAGACGACGTAATGAGGAGATTTGGGATGTGCTGATTGTGACAGATGAAGTAAGATTGGGTGACATCCTCCAATTTTCGTCAGACCTTACTGCAGTTGTCATTGACATGAAAGCAAACTCACCACTTAAAACCATGATTTTTTCAAAAAAAGGAACAGAGCTTTTTAATACTATTTATGCGCTTGGTGAACCTGTTCGTTATGAATATATCCATGACAAATGGGGTTTGGATTATTATCAAACCGTGTTCGCCAGCCATCCTGGTTCCGTTGAAATGCCGTCAGCGGGCAGAGCTCTCAGCTGGGAATTGTTATTCAATCTCCAGCGGAAAGGGATCGAGCTTGATTTTATACAGCTTCATACGGGGTTAAGCTACCTTCTCGATGATGAATTGGAAACATCACCAACTGACAATTACGAAGAATACCATCTTTCCGAAAAAACAATTGAAAAGATTCGTAAGGCAAAAGCAGCGGGTGGAAGGGTAATTGCAGTTGGGACAACGGTGGTGAGAGCCCTTGAGAGTGCTGGCATATCTGGTGCTTTAAGTGGAGTGACAAATCTATATATTAATCAATGTTTTCAACTAAAAATGGTTGACGGGATTATTACTGGGTTTCATGAACCAAAAGCGAGCCACCTCGATATGCTCACTGCATTTATTCCGCAAGAGTTATTATGGAGTGCCTATGAGGAAGCCATTGAACAGCAATACCTTTGGCATGAGTTTGGCGATATGAATTTAATTTTATAAAGGGGAAAACTATCATGCGTTTTCATCATTTTGCGATTGAAGTAAAGGATATGGAAACATCAATCGCTTTCTATCAAAAGTTTATTGGTCTCCGGGAAGAGGGAAGATTGTCACTCAATGATGAAGAGATTGTATTTCTAGCAAATCATGATTTTAGGCTTGAACTGATAGCAGGAGGACAAAAGCCTAATTCTCATGGTGTTCACATATGTTTTGAAGTAGACAGAGTCCACGAGGTAATCAATACTTTTCACGAAAATGGTATCCATGCTATAGAAGGCCCATTCAAACTGAAAAATGGCTGGGAAACCGTTTTTTATCAAGGTCCAAATGGTGAAGTGATAGAATTTTTAAAACCTAGGAACAAATCAAATTAGAGTTTCCTTCTTTCGGTTTCCAGTCAGAATCCATGTTTCTGCTCTAAATTGCATTCCTTCAGAATTATGGGAAGAATTCAACCAAGATTCTGCCCCTAATCCGACTCCGGCTGAATTACGGTAAGAATCCAACCAAGATTCTGCCCGTAATCCGACTCCGGCCAATTTATGGTAAGAATCCAACCAAGATTCTGCCCGTAATCCAACTCCGGCCAATTTATGGGAACAATCCAACCAAGATTCTGCCCGTAATCCGACTCCGGCTGAATTACGGTAAGAATCCAACCAAGATTCTGCCCCTAATCTCAATCCCTGCTGAATTACGGGAAGAATCCCACCTCAGCTTTTAATCAAAAGGTAAAACCTACTTCAAAAAAATTTAAGATACCTCGTTTTATTAATTGAAATGAAAGGGTGCTTACGAATATGATTTAATCAACAGATACAAAATCGGGAGAGTGTTACATGGCCAGATATGAAGAAATCGGTATTTTAAAAGAAATAGCCGAATTATTGAATGAGGGGACAGATTCAAAAACCGTTTTAGAAGGGGTGTTAAAGAAACTCCTGCATTTAACCGGGCTGCAGACTGGCTGGATATTTTTAATTGACGAACTGGGTGACCATCAGCTGGCAGCAAACGTATCGCTGCCAGAACCATTAGCACATAACAATAACCTTCGAATGTGCACAGGTGATTGCTGGTGTGTAAGCCGCTATAACAACGGGAAATTGAACAAAGCAGTAAACATAATCGAATGTCAGCGAATCGAGAACGTCCTCCTTGAAAAAGCAGGCGATACTGCCGGTCTGACCCATCATGCTACCGTCCCATTAAGAGCTGGGAATGAGAAATTTGGACTATTAAATGTCGGCTCACCTTATAAAACCCATTTTGAAAAAGATGAACTTGCTCTGCTCGAGGCTGTCGCCTTTCAAATCGGCACTGCCCTTAAACGAATTAAATTAACACAGAGGGAACAGGAGACCGCGCTGATATCCGAACGGAATCGACTCGCTAGGGATTTGCATGATTCTGTGAATCAATTACTTTTTTCCTTAAGTCTGACAGCTAGGGCAGGCAGGGAAATGACGGATAACGAAGAAGTGAAACAAACCTTTTCCTATATTCAGTACCTTGCCCAGGACGCACTTGGGGAAATGCGGGCGCTGATATGGCAGCTTAAACCGCAGGGACTTGAAAATGGCATTATTAGTGCCTTAACGGGCTATGCGGAAATGCTGGGTTTAACGTTGGAGGCTAAATTATCTGGAATCTCAAGCTTTCCAGAAAAGGTGGAGGAAGCTCTTTGGAGAATAGGACAGGAAGCGCTTGGCAATTGCAAAAAACATTCCCAAACCGCACATGTTACCTTGTTTTTAAATAGAAGCAGGGATTTCGTCACAATGACTATTCAAGATGATGGCTGTGGCTTCTACTATGATGAAAAGCTTGAACTTCCATCGTTTGGATTAAAAAATATGAAATTACGAACAGAGGCCTTAAATGGGACATTTTTATTAACGAGTGAACCAGGAAAAGGAACGGCAATTGAGATACAGATTCCAATTTAGGGGGGGGAGAAACAATGGGAATTCGAATTTTGATAGCAGATGACCATCATGTGGTTAGACGGGGGCTGGCATTTTTTCTAAAAACACAACGTGATATTGAAATTATCGGAGAAGCAGCAAATGGCAAGGAAGCGGTTGAACAGGCACGTAGATTGAAACCTGACCTTATTCTGATGGACCTTGTTATGCCGGAGATGGATGGAATTCAGGCGACAAAACTGATAAAAAGTGAACTGCCAGAAATAAAAATTATGATGTTAACCAGCTTTTCTGATCAGGATCATGTCATTCCTGCATTAGAGGCGGGTGCGTCCGGATATCAGTTGAAAGACATTGAGCCTGATGAACTAATTATCAGTATTAAAAAGATTATGGCTGGTGAAAATCAGCTTCATCCGAAAGCTACCTCGCATCTGCTAGCTAATTTATCCAACAAAAAAGAGGAAGGTAATTTACTTTCCGAGTTAACGAAAAGAGAATTGGATGTTCTCAAAGAAATAGCTAAAGGAAAAAGTAATAAGGAAATTGCCTCATCGCTATTTATAACAGAAAAAACTGTAAAAACACACGTTTCCAACTTATTGTCAAAGCTAGAATTACAAGACCGTACCCAGGCTGCACTTTATGCAGTAAAGAACCAGCTCGTGGAATAACCAGCGGCCTCACACTTGGCCGCTATTTTATTTCACTGAATATTTTTATTCTTCCTTAACCCAGCGTTCTTTTACAAATCCATTAAAATTATGTGGTAGAATGGAGTACATGAAACGCTGAGGGAGAGAAAGCGATTGTACGAATTTATTAAAGGAACCGTTGAGTTTGTTGGTCCTGAGTATCTAGTGATAGAGAATAATGGTATAGGCTATCAAATTTCAACGCCGAATCCGTTTATTTATTCTGGTAAAATAAATACTATTGTTACTGTCTATACATATCATTATGTTCGCGAAGACCTAATGGCGTTATACGGTTTTGAATCACGAGAAGAAAAAAAGCTTTTTACAAAATTGTTGAATGTTTCTGGGATTGGGCCGAAAGGGGCACTGGCGATTTTGGCTTCTGGTGAAGTACAACAAGTTGTTTCCGCTATCGAAAATGAAGATGAAAGCTTCCTTGTAAAATTCCCAGGAGTCGGAAAAAAGACAGCAAGACAAATGATTCTAGACTTAAAAGGAAAATTGCAGGATGTTGTTCCTGATTATTTCCCTAATCTATTTAATGCGGATACGTTCACAGCCGCAGCACAGTCAACCAATCATGCATTTGAAGAGGCAGTACTTGCCTTAAAAGCACTTGGCTATTCTGACAAAGAAGTGAAGAAGATTTCACCTGAGTTAAAGAAAGAGCAGTTATCAACCGACCAATATATTAAAAAAGCCCTGCAGCGGCTATTAAAATAAGGTGATTATTCATGGATGAGAGAATTATTTCTAGTGAAGCAAACCAGAACGAAATCTCCTTAGAGCAAAGCCTCCGGCCGCAAACGTTAAAACAATATATTGGCCAGGATCAAGTGAAAAAAAGTCTTGAGATTTTCATTGAGGCTGCAAAACTCCGTAAGGAAACATTAGATCATGTACTTCTTTATGGGCCTCCTGGATTAGGAAAGACAACGCTGGCTGTCATTATTGCCAATGAAATGGGTGTGAATATTCGAACAACCTCTGGCCCCGCAATTGAACGGCCTGGTGATTTGGCTGCGATCCTTACAGCCCTCGAACCCGGTGACGTGTTGTTTATCGACGAAATTCACCGTCTTCCTAGGCAGATTGAAGAGGTTCTTTATCCGGCGATGGAGGACTTTTGTCTCGATATCGTCATTGGCAAAGGTCCAAGTGCTCGGTCTGTAAGACTTGATCTGCCGCCGTTTACACTTGTGGGTGCAACCACTAGGGCTGGCTCCTTATCAGCTCCACTTCGCGATCGATTTGGAGTTTTGAGCAGACTCGAGTATTATAAGGAAGACCAACTAAAAAATATTGTACTAAGAACAGCAGATTTATTTGAAACTAAAATAGATGACCAGTCGGCTGCCGAGATTGCAAGAAGAGCGCGGGGAACCCCTCGAATTGCCAACCGTTTACTACGCAGGGTAAGGGACTTTGCCCAAGTGAAAGGAAATGGGGAAATCGATTTGGCATTGGCGAGGAAGTCTTTGGAGCTCCTGCAGGTAGACAAACTGGGGCTTGACCATATTGACCATAAGCTCCTAAAGGGAATTATTGAAAGATTCCGTGGTGGTCCTGTTGGTTTAGATACAATTGCAGCCTCTATCGGAGAAGAGTCTGAAACCATTGAAGATGTATATGAACCGTATTTACTGCAAATTGGCTTTTTGCAGCGAACACCTAGAGGAAGAATGGTAACGGAATCAGTCTATTACCATTTTGGTATGGAGCCGCCAAAACAGTAATTTTAATAAGTAGGGATGTTTTATATGAAGGTAGATTTATTTGATTTTCATTTGCCTGAAGAGTTAATTGCTCAAGTTCCGCTTCAAAACCGGACAGATAGCAGGTTAATGGTTGTTAATAAGGAAACAGGCGAACTTAAGCATGAAATTTTTAAAAATATTGGTGAATACTTGCGTGAAGGAGATTGCCTCGTATTAAACGATACGAAGGTACTCCCAGCACGCCTTTTTGGTGTAAAAAAGGATACCGGCGCAAAAATTGAAGTATTACTTTTAAAACAGCTTGAAGGTGATCACTGGGAAACACTTGTAAAGCCTGCTAAGCGTGTCAAAGAGGGAACAGAAATTGATTTTGGTGACGGATTGCTTACGGCTGTTTGTACAGGTACCTCTGAACATGGCGGAAGAGTATTGGAGTTCAATTATGAGGGTATTTTTTATGAGATTCTAGATCAGCTTGGTGAGATGCCCTTACCGCCTTATATAAAAGAACAGCTTGATGACAGAGATCGATATCAAACTGTGTTTGCGCGTGAACCTGGTTCAGCTGCTGCTCCAACAGCAGGACTTCATTTTACGGAAGAGCTGTTAAATGAAGTGAGAGAAAAAGGTGTTCACGTTGCATTTATTACCCTTCATGTTGGGCTTGGTACTTTCAGGCCTGTAAGTGTTGAGGACGTGCTCGAACATGATATGCATGCGGAATTTTATATGCTTACCGAAGGGACTGCAAGGTTGTTAAATGAAGTGCGGAAAAATGGCGGCAGAATTATTACGGTGGGGACCACATCAACCCGAACGCTTGAAACTATCGCTTCCGAAAACAATGGCAGCTTCACGGCAAGCAGTGGATGGACCAATATCTTTATTTATCCAGGGTATCAATTTAAGGCGATCGATGGCATGATTACTAATTTTCACTTGCCAAAATCAACGTTGATTATGCTCGTTAGTGCGCTGGCAGGAAGAGAACATATCTTGCATGCATACAATACTGCGGTAAACGAACGCTATCGCTTTTTCAGCTTTGGCGACGCCATGCTGATCATTTAGGTGAACGAGGTTAATCATTTTGATTAACCCGAAAGGAAGGAGAAAAATATTTGACTGCGATTCGATATGAATTTATTAAAACCTGTAAGCAAACGGGTGCCCGCTTAGGAAGAGTACATACACCTCATGGTTCCTTTGATACACCTGCATTTATGCCGGTAGGAACGCTTGCCACAGTAAAAACTATGTCTCCCGAAGATTTAAAAGAAATGGGTGCAGGCATTATCTTAAGCAACACCTACCACTTATGGCTTCGTCCTGGAAATGAGATTATCAGGGAAGCTGGCGGTCTTCATAAGTTTATGAATTGGGACCGGGCGATATTAACCGACTCTGGCGGCTTCCAGGTTTTCAGTTTGAGTGAGTTCCGTAAAATAGAAGAAGAAGGCGTTCATTTCCGTAATCATATGAGTGGTGAAAAATTATTTCTATCACCAGAAAAAGCAATGGAAATTCAAAATGACCTTGGTTCCGATATTATGATGGCATTTGATGAATGTCCGCCGTATCCGGCAACATATGAATACATGCAAAAATCAGTAGAGAGAACTTCTCGCTGGGCTGAGCGCTGTTTGAATGCTCATCAAAGACCTAATGATCAAGGACTATTTGGAATTGTTCAAGGTGGAGAGTACGAAGAACTTCGTAAGCAAAGTGCAAAAGACCTTGTGTCACTTGATTTTCCTGGTTATGCAGTAGGTGGTCTATCTGTTGGTGAGCCTAAGGACATCATGAATAGAGTGCTTGAATTTACGACTCCGCTGCTGCCGGCAAATAAGCCAAGATACCTTATGGGGGTTGGTTCTCCGGATTCCTTGATTGATGGGGCAATACGCGGGATTGATATGTTTGATTGTGTCCTGCCAACCCGAATTGCTAGAAATGGTACATTGATGACAAGTACTGGACGTTTGGTGGTAAAGAATGCTAAATTTGCGAAAGATTTTGGACCGCTGGACCCTGATTGTGATTGCTATACTTGCCGTAACTATAGCCGGGCATACATTCGTCACTTAATTAAATGCGATGAAACCTTCGGAATTCGATTAACATCTTATCATAACCTATATTTTCTGTTAAGATTAATGGAGAAAGTCAGACAAGCAATCCGAGAGGATAGGCTTGGTGATTTCCGCGAAGAGTTTTTTGAACGTTATGGTTTTAATAAACCGAACGCGAAAAATTTCTAATAGATACTATTTGAAAGGAGGGAACAACATGCAAGGACTTGGTTCAATCATTCCATTGATTTTAATGTTTGTATTATTTTATTTCCTACTCATTCGTCCACAGCAAAAACGTACAAAAGCTGTACAGCAAATGCAAAACGAATTGAAAAAAGGTGATAAAATTGTCACGATCGGCGGTTTACATGGCTTTATCGATTCAATCGACGAAAATAAAGCTGTGATTAAATGTGGAGACGGAAGCCGTCTTACATTTGACAGAAATGCGATTCGTGAAGTAACAGAATCAGCAAAAACATCAACAACTGCAGAAGTTTCATTAGATAAGTAGAACGCATAAAAGGAAGCCAATTAACTGGCTTCCTTTTATTTATGCTGTCCTTGAATTATTAGTTGAAATATTTACCCCTAGAATTCCACCCATCATCGCGATTAACGTATAGCAAACGTGGTAGATTACTTGCTCTGCATCAAAAAGGCGGTCGTAGCCTAGGTATTGGGATAAAAATACAATCAGGCTATAAATCAGGCCTGTTAAACCACCTATCAGCCACCCTTTCTGCTTACGTTTACCGCCAGACAAAAATCCTCCTCCAAATACCCCGATAAACGATAGAGCTGTTACAACATATTGAAGTGAAACTTCTCGAACTGAGGTAAAGTTAAGAATTAAGGCAAATATGGCGCTGCTTACGATGGCAAATAAGAAAATAAAAATTAACCCGTACAAAATAGCTGTACCAAAGCTTTTTGATTCGATCATACTCTCCCCCTTACGTTATTTATCTTTGTGTTGTAAATCTTAGATAAACAGATTCTTACCTAGTACAAGCATATTCCCGGCTTTTTAAAATAGAATAAAAACTTCTTATTTTTAATGGGATAATATTCCTTAAATGATTAAGCCGAAAAAGCGAACAATAACCTAGAGTGCTAAACAAAGGGGCGGACAGTTGTGGAACAATACTTAACGGTTATTTTCCGAACAATACTTTTTTACGTACTTATCCTCATCATTTTTCGCTTAATGGGAAAACGTGAAATAGGAGAGTTAAGTATTCTCGATCTTGTCGTTTTTATCATGATTGGTGAGTTAGCCATAATTGCGATTGAAAATCCTAAACAATCAATTACGACCACTTCCCTCTCCATGATTTTATTAATGTTTATCCAGATAGTCATGGCAAAAGTATCGTTAAAAAGCAAAAGGTTTCGTGATTTTGTAGATGGGAAACCCACCATTATTATTAACAAAGGAAAAATTGATGAAAATGCGATGAGAAAGCAGCGCTACAACTTCGATGATTTATTGACACAATTAAGAGAAAAGGATATCCGCAGTATAGGTGATGTGGAGTTTGCCATCTTAGAATCCTCAGGAAGCCTTTCTGTGATCGAAAAAAAGTATAACAAAGATGGACAGCCCCAAGAAGGGGATATTACCATTCCCTTAATTATTGATGGGAAGATTGAGGAAGAAAATTTAAAGCGGATCGACAAAACAAATTTTTGGTTGCGCCGGGAATTACAAAAAATGGGTTATCAAGATGTTCGAAAAATATCATTTTGCAGCTATGAAAATGGAAAGTTCTTTGTAGACATTATAGACGAAAGGTAAGAAGACACGTTCCTAAGGAGTGTCTTCTTATCTGTTTAAACCGGTATGATATTACGGATAATCGGAATTCTTCTCAGTTCTTCTTTTTTAATTAAGCCAGCAAGAATGAGCAGAAAAATATATACGAACGACATGCCGCTAGCAGCAGATAGAACTCTGATTACTAGATGTTCGCCTAACAGGATGTGATTGAATAACCAGTAACCGATCCAAGCGGAGATACCCATAACAATAGCACCCTTCAGGTAATCCCTTATATAAAAACTAAATGAAATCTTCTTCAATACAGTCGCAAAGTGAAGAACAGTTACTAATACAAAGCCTACGATAATGCCTAAGGCAACTCCTGTTATTCCAAAAGAAGGCTGTGAGGCAAGTAAGAAGATTACAGCTGTTTTTACAACCGCACCAATTAAACTATTAATCATGGCAGCTCTAGCTAGATTTAAGGCCTGCAATACTGCCTGCAGCGGACCCTGATAATAATAAAATAAAAAGAAAGGGGCCATTATCCGAATAAAATAAGATCCTTTTGTCGAGCCATACATAAGCTGCATGAGTGGATCGGCTAGAACATATAGGACAATAACCGATAATCCTCCCGTTAAAAAGGCAAAACGCAGCGCCTGCTGCAAACGATGTTCAATCAATTGATTGTTCTTTTGTGAATTCGCTTCGCTTATGGCAGGGACAAGAGAAGTGGCTAACGAATAGGTAATAAACGAAGGCAGTAATAATAATGGCATGGCAAAACCAGTTAATGAACCGTATTGTTTCGTTGCTTCAACCGCAACAACTCCAGCAATTGCTAAACTGTGGGCAACAACAATCGGTTCAAAGAACCAAGCGACAGACCCAATCATTCTGCTGCCCATTGTTGGCAGGGCAATTTCCATTAACTCCTTAAATGTTTTCTTTCCTGAATGAACAAATTGAAAGAAATTCTTTCGAAGTTTAAATCTTTTCTTTAATTTAAACGCGGTCATGAGATAGACTAAAGAAACTACTTCCCCAACGATGGCTGCGACCATTGCTGCAGCCGCGGCATATTCAATTCCATATGGAAGAAAAGCTTTTGTCATGACAGCAATCAGGGTAATTCTAACAAGCTGTTCTAAGATCTGCGATACAGCAGATGGTCTCATATTTTGTCTGCCTTGGAAATAGCCTCTCAAGACAGAGGAGACGGCAATGACTGGGACAACTGGCGCGATTGCGATTAACGGATAATACGTTCTTGGGTCAGTAAAGAGAGTGGTAGATAGTATAGGTGCTAATAGAATTAACGCTGGGGTAAAAATGAGTGATAAGGAAATCGTGATAGCGAGTGAAACAACAAGAATTTTTTTAATTTCTTGATGATTTCCCTTTGCCTCGGCCTCGGCGATATTCTTTGAAATCGCAACCGGGAGTCCCATTTGTGTTAAGGTTACCACAAGGATAAAAGTGGGAAAAGCCATCATGTAGAGGCCTACCCCTTCTTCACCAATACTTCGTGCTATGACAATTCTGTTAATAAAACCTAGTACTCTCGTTATTAATCCTGCAATTAACAGGATAAAAGTCCCTTTTAAAAACTTTGACATCCTACTTCCCACCTTCTCAAAAAAGAAGAATTCATATACAATTAATCTATATGCATAAGGGTGGACAAAGCATGACAAGGTGTTTTTTATTTAAGGCTCTTTTCTTAAACTTTGTGGCTTGATGGAACAATTTAATTTTTATGCTAAGTTTCCGCAGAAAATAGAATAATTCCAATAAGAAAAGAGACTGCAAACTAAATTCTAAAGTGCAAAATAACTATTTCCAGGTTAAAATCGGCTTTAAGATTTTAACAATAATCATTTCATAAACAGCCTATTTTAAAAACAATTGAGATGGACTTAAGTGTCTAGGGAGGCAGCTGCATTGGAGAAAAGCCACGCATACAATCATTTTCACACCCAGGTAAAGCCTGCATTAGTAAGCAAACTGGAGGAGTTTCGCTTGCTTGGCTATATTGATGTATCAGAAAGCAATCTTTGGGAATTTTTATTAAAAAAGAAATGGAAGAAGGTTAAAGAGGAAATAAGACTTTATGAGATTATCGATGATATACTCTCCGTTAAGGTCAGTGATTATATAAGCTTTACAACGATAGAAATGTATAAAAACAATGATTTTAAATTAGAAGATGAAAATGAATGGAAAGAGTTATTGAAATAAATAGTGATAACAACTTTCTTAGAATAAATTGACAGCATTTCTAAACTATTTCATAATAAAATCAACGTTTATTACTATATGGCATTTACATGGCAGTACTTTGGTTTAAGCCCTAAGGAGGAACATTACATAATGGTTAAGCGCAGTAGAATCATCGCTTTCCTGCTAGTTATATTACTAATAGGAAGTACAATGGGATTAACAACGAATGGTATATTAAAAGACATTAAGTTAGGATTAGACCTTCAGGGTGGTTTTGAAGTCCTGTATAAGGTTGAAACTGTAAAAAAAGGGGAGAAAGTAACCCAAGATACATTAGCAAGTACGGCTGAAGCGCTGACTAAGCGTATAGACGTCCTCGGTGTGAATGAACCGACTATACAAGTTGAGGGAGTAGATCGTGTTCGCGTTCAGCTTGCAGGGGTAACCGACCAAAATGAAGCACGGGATATTTTATCTACACAAGCAAACCTAACCTTCCGTGATGCCAATGACCGGATCATGATGGACGGAACCGACTTAGCTGAGAATGGCGCAAAGCAAACTTTTGATGAGAATGGAGCACCTAGTGTTTCCTTAAAATTAAAAAGTGCAGAAAAATTCAAAAGTGTTACAGAAGAAATTGTAAGTATGGCACCAAACAATTTTTTAGTTATTTGGCTTGACTTCGAGGAAGGAAAAGATTCCTTTAAAACAGAAATCACAAAAGAAAATCCTAAATTTTTATCTGCACCAACTGTAAGAGAGGTATTTAATCAAAATACAGTTTCTATCACAGGAAACTTTACCGTGGAGGAAGCACAAGAATTATCTTCGCTCCTAAATGCCGGTGCCCTTCCTGTTAAACTAACTGAAGTATACTCTACCTCTGTCGGAGCCCAATTTGGTGAAGAAGCATTAAATGAAACGATCTTTGCAGGTATAATCGGTGTGGCTGTTATCTTCTTATTCATGCTGTTTTACTATCGTTTCCCAGGTTTGATTGCTGTTATTACTTTGTCTGCTTATATTTATCTTGTGCTGTTAATATTTGATTGGATGAATGCCGTATTAACCTTGCCGGGAATCGCTGCTCTTATCCTCGGGGTGGGTATGGCTGTCGATGCGAACATCATCACCGCTGAACGGATTAGGGAAGAACTTAAGGTAGGCAAATCGGTAAAATCCGCATTTCAGGCAGGTAACAAAAATGCTTTTACATCCATCCTTGACGCTAACTTAACAACAATGTTAACTGCAGCTGTTCTGTTCTTTTACGGGACAAGCTCAATTAAAGGATTTGCCACCATGTTATTGGTGAGTATTCTGCTAAGCTTTATTACAGCTGTGTATGGATCACGTCTATTACTAGGTTTATGGGTATATAGCGGTTTCTTAAATAAACGGATCGGCTGGTTTAGTGTGAAAAAATCAGCGGTTAAGGATATTAAAGAAAACTTTGATACAATTGATCTTCCAACAAGATGGGACAGGTTTGATTTTGTAAAATATAGAAAACTATTCTTTATGATTTCAGGCGCGCTTCTTGCTGTTGGATTAGTATTAATTCTTATATTCCGTCTGAACCTTTCCATCGACTTTTCAAGCGGTACACGGATTGATGTATCGTCAGATGCACCACTTACAACCGAACAGGTGGAAAGTGCATTTGCTAAACTTGATTTAGAAACAGAAGGTATTGTTATTTCTGGCGATAATAAAGACAGAGCCTCAACCAGATTAGTAGGGGTATTATCAAAAGACGAAATTGCTGAGTTAAAAGCGGAGTTTCATAAAGAATTTGGTGCTGATCCTAATGTAAGTACTGTTTCACCAACAGTCGGAAAAGAACTAGCGAAAAATGGTGTCGTCGCACTCATTATCGCTTCAATCGGAATTATAATCTATGTAACCATCCGATTTGAATTTGCCATGGCCGTTGCTGCTATTGCTTCCTTGTTACACGATGCATTTTTCATGTTTGCCTTCTTCAGTTTCACTAGACTGGAAGTGGACTTAACCTTTATTGCCGCTGTGTTAACAATTATTGGTTATTCAATTAATGATACCATTGTAACCTTCGACCGGATGCGCGAGAACTTGAATAAGAAAAAGCGCCTCAAGACCTTCGACGAAATTGCAGAGATTGTGAATGTAAGTGTTCGACAAACATTAACACGCTCATTTAACACAGTGCTTACTGTAACATTTACTGTTGTTGCGTTGGTTATCTTTGGTAATGAATCGATTCAAAACTTCTCCATTGCTTTATTAGTAGGATTAATTTCTGGTGTATATTCTTCAGTCTTCATTGCGACAAACCTTTGGGTTGTTATAAAAGCAAAGGAATTGAAAAAGAAGGGTACCATTAAAACAGTAAAAGAAAAAAGAGTGTACTCTGATGAGCCGCAAGTTTAATCATAGAAAAGACCGCAGATTCTCCTGCGGTTTTTTTGTATTGGCAAAATATCCATGATTGAAAGCTCTAAATCACTCCTGTATAATAGTAAAGTCTGAGGGGTGAACGCATGTTAAAGTCGAAAACTAGATGGATTGTTCGTAAATCCGATCAGCAATTAATAAAAACTCTCGAAAGTGAATTGAAAATAACGCCGCTTGTTGCGTCGATGCTTATCAACCGAGGAATGGATACCGTTGATTCAGCACGGTATTTTTTATTTGGGAAAGAACAATTCCACGATCCCTTTTTGTTAAAAGGTATGGATATAGCTGTAAATAGAATTCATAAAGCAATTGAAAATCAAGAACCTATCTTAATATTTGGAGATTACGATGCGGATGGTGTAAGCAGCACTACCGTGTTAATGGTTACCCTGAGAGAATTGGGTGCCAATGTCCAATTTTATATTCCAAATCGTTTCACGGAAGGATATGGACCGAATGAACCTGCCTTTCGCCGTGCAGCTGAATCAGGAATAAAGTTAATCATCACTGTAGACACAGGTATTTCTGCCGTAAATGAAGCAGCAATTGCACATGAACTGGGTCTTGACTTAATTATTACCGATCACCATGAGCCAGGTCCGGTTTTACCTGAAGCACTGGCTATTATACATCCGAAACTGCCTGATAGTAGTTATCCATTTCGTGAGTTAGCTGGGGTAGGAGTGGCTCTTAAATTAGCCCATGCCTTATATGGGGAACTTCCCGAGCACT
Source organism: Neobacillus sp. plas4 (assembly GCF_057221695.1). Classification (NCBI taxonomy): domain Bacteria; kingdom Bacillati; phylum Bacillota; class Bacilli; order Caryophanales; family Bacillaceae; genus Neobacillus; species Neobacillus sp. plas4. The sequence continues at coordinate 4,539,234 of NZ_CM170152.1, read as the reverse complement.
TATTAGAAATCGCCGTTATCGGTACGATTGCGGATTTAGTATCTTTGAAAGATGAAAATCGCCTGATTGTAAAAAAAGGTTTGGAGAAATTAAAAGTGACCTCCAACAAAGGGCTAAAAGCTATATTTAAGGTAGCAAGTGTTGATCCAAAAAATATTAACGAAGAAACCATAGGCTTCACTCTGGCGCCAAGAATTAATGCTGTTGGCAGATTAGGGGACGCCGATATGGCAGTTGAGCTATTATTGACAGATGATCACTTTGAAGCTGAAGCCTTAGCACAAGAAATGGATGAATTAAACAAGACTAGACAGTCCATTGTCAATTCTATTACTCAAGAAGCGATAGAAGAGGTTGAAAAAAATTATCCAATCGATTCGAACTCCGTATTGGTGATTGGGAAAGAAGGATGGAATGCCGGTGTCATTGGGATTGTTGCTTCTCGGTTAGTGGAAAGATTTTACCGGCCGACGATTGTTCTTAGTTTTGACAAAGAAAAAGGTCTGGCAAAGGGCTCTGCTCGCAGTATTACCGGGTTTGATTTGTTTAAAAACCTATCAACCTGTCGGGATATCCTGCCACATTTTGGAGGACATCCAATGGCAGCGGGGATGACCTTAGAATTAGACAATGTTTCAGAACTGCGACATAGATTAAATAATCTTGCGAATGAACAGTTAACAGATGATGACTTTGTTCCGATTACCTTACTTGATCATCAAATAAATATTGAAGAGATCAACTTAGCTTCTCTAGATGAATTACATTTACTTGCTCCATTCGGAATGGACAATCCTAAGCCGAAGGTCTTAATTCATGATGTTCAAATCTCCACAATTAGAAAGATAGGCTCGGAGCAAAATCATCTGAAAATAATGGTAAATGAGAATGGTGCGAACTTAGATGGAATTGGTTTTGGACTTGGGCAGTTAGTCGACCAAATTTCACCAGCATCAAAAATTTCGTTAATTGGTGAATTAGCCATCAATGAGTGGAATAATATTCGTAAACCACAAATTTTTATTCAGGATGTTGCAGTTGAGTCGTGGCAATTGTTTGATCACCGCGGTGACAAACGTATTCATTCACTATCTCAATCTATTCCTAAAGAAAATCGAAAATATGTTATTTTTAACAGGGACCAGCTTACTAAAATTGACCCTGCACTTTCGAGTGAGGCAATACTCATACAAGATGAAGCCGAGGCCAAAGCATTTGATTCTCATCAGGCAAATGTTGTTCTTGTTGACTTGCCGCCATCGAAAGACATTCTTTGCCACTTATTTAATGGAAAACCGCCAGCCCGTATTTATGCATATTTCTATAAAGAATCCAGCGATTTCTTTAGCACCGTACCTACTAGGGACCATTTTAAATGGTTTTACGCCTTATTATTAAAAAGAGGCCCTATTGATTTAGGCCGTTATGGGGATGAAATTGCAAAGCAACGCGGCTGGTCGACAGAAACCGTCACTTTTATGTCAAAGGTGTTTTCTGAACTAGATTTTGTTACAATTAACAATGGATTTATTACATTGAATAAACAATCACAAAAGCGTGACCTTACTGATTCAATTACCTACCAAACCAAACATGCTCAGTATGCACTTGAAAGAGATTTATTATTTTCATCCTTTCAGCAATTAAAGAGCTGGTTTGACCAGGTTATAGAGGAATCAGTTACTATTGAGGAGGCAGTTAAGTAATGAACTTAGAGCAATTTATAGCAATCGTACCGGATTACCCAAAACCAGGTATTTCCTTCAAGGATATTACGCCGCTAATGAACAATGGCGCTGCGTACAAATATGCAACCGACCAGATTGTTGCTTATGCAAAGGATAAGCAAATTGATTTAATTGTTGGACCAGAGGCAAGAGGATTCATTATCGGCTGTCCTGTAGCCTATGCCCTTGGTATTGGTTTTGCACCGGTTCGTAAAGAAGGTAAACTTCCACGAGAAACTGTTAAAGTCAGCTACGGGTTAGAATATGGCAGTGATGTCCTAACCATTCATAAGGATGCCATTCAGCCGGGGCAGCGTGTTCTGATTACAGATGACCTGTTAGCAACAGGTGGAACGATTGAAGCAACAATCCAATTAGTTGAACAGCTTGGCGGTGTGGTTGCTGGAATTGCTTTTCTGATTGAATTATCCTACCTTGATGGTCGTAAGAAACTTGATGGCTACGACATCATGACATTGTTGAATTATTAATAATAATGAGGGCACTCGTGAAGGAGTGCTCTCTTGTTATAAGAAGAGAACGGTTCATGGTAGTAATTAGTTGTTTTTCGACACTTTTTTCTTAAAATACTGTAAAATAAATATCAATCCCTTTACATCTGATGTTTTTTTTTCGATAATAGGTACATTCATTAATAATTAGTAATAATATATCAACATTCAATTATAAAAAATGAGACGAAAAATAAGGTGATTTTATGGCGAACGATCAAGTGCTAACCGCCGAACAAGTCATCGACAAGACGCGGGCCTATTTAAACGAAGAGCATTGTGAATTTGTTCAGAAAGCATATGAATTCGCCAAACAATCTCATCGTGAACAATATAGAAAATCTGGGGAGCCTTACATTATTCATCCTATTCAAGTTGCTGGGATTCTGGCGGATTTGGAGATGGATCCTGCAACGGTCGCCGCCGGTTTTCTCCATGATGTTGTTGAAGACACCGATGTTACCTTAAAAGACATCGAAACTGAATTTAATGACGAAGTGGCCATGCTTGTCGACGGGGTTACGAAATTAGGAAAAATTAAATATAAATCACATGAGGAACAGCAGGCAGAAAACCACAGAAAAATGTTTGTGGCAATGGCTCAGGATATCCGCGTTATTTTGATTAAGCTTGCCGATCGTTTGCATAATATGAGGACGCTTAAACACCTTCCAGTTGAGAAGCAGCGCCGGATTTCAAATGAAACACTTGAAATCTTTGCTCCTCTTGCCCATCGCCTTGGTATTTCTAAGATTAAGTGGGAGTTGGAAGATACTGCATTAAGATATTTAAATCCACAGCAATATTACCGTATTGTGAACTTAATGAAAAAGAAGCGGGCGGAAAGGGAGCAATACTTAGTCGATGTAATGGACGAGGTCAGCAGCAGGATGAAGGAAGTGTCCATAAATGCTGAGCTTTCTGGAAGACCAAAACATATTTACAGCATTTATCGCAAAATGGTCCAGCAAAATAAACAATTTACTGAGATTTATGACCTGCTGGCAGTTCGAATTGTCGTGAATAGTATTAAGGATTGCTATGCAGTTTTAGGAATTATTCATACATGCTGGAAGCCTATGCCTGGAAGGTTTAAAGACTATATTGCGATGCCAAAGCCTAATATGTATCAATCACTTCACACAACGGTTATTGGACCAAAGGGTGATCCACTAGAGGTTCAGATTCGGACATCTGAAATGCACCGAATTGCTGAATTCGGTATTGCTGCTCATTGGGCATATAAAGAAGGGAAAGCACTAAGTGATACCACTTCTTATGAACAAAAATTAACTTGGTTTAGAGAAATTCTTGAATTCCAAAATGACACGGCGAACGCAGAAGAGTTTATGGAATCATTAAAAATTGATCTATTCTCTGATATGGTTTTTGTTTTTACTCCAAAGGGAGATGTCATTGAATTACCGTCAGGTTCTGTTCCGATTGATTTTGCTTATCGAATTCACTCTGAAATCGGCAATAAAACGATTGGGGCAAAAGTGAACGGGAAAATGGTAACGCTGGATTATCGTCTCAAAACAGGTGACATTATCGAAATCCTTACATCCAAGCATTCTTATGGACCAAGTCAAGACTGGTTAAAGCTAGCTCAAACGTCTCAGGCTAAGAATAAGATTCGTGCATTCTTTAAGAAACAGCGCAGGGATGAAAACGTCGATAAGGGCAGGGAGCTTGTTGAAAAAGAAATCCGTGCCATGGAATTTGATTTAAAGGAAATCTTAACTGCTGATAACTTGAAAAAGGTAGCTGAAAAGTTTAATTTCGCCAATGAAGACGATATGTATGCTGCTGTCGGCTATAATGGGGTTACAGCACTACAAGTAGCCAATCGATTAACCGAAAAATGGCGAAAAAAGCGTGATCAGGAGCAATCCGCGACCATCACAAATGCAATTTCAGATATGAAGGCTTTCCCTTCAACAAAGAAAAGGGAATCGGGAGTTCGTGTTGCTGGAATTGATAATTTATTAATCCGCTTATCCCGATGCTGCAATCCAGTTCCAGGTGACGAAATCGTCGGCTTTATTACAAAAGGCCGCGGTGTATCGGTTCATCGGGCAGATTGTACCAATATTGATTCAAATGATGCGCAAGCAAGGTTAATTCCTGTTGAGTGGGAATCCTCTTTAAATGACCGAAAAGAGTATAATGTCGATATTGAGATAAGTGGTTATGATCGCCGCGGCTTACTGAATGAGGTTCTGCAGGCGGTAAATGAAACGAAAACAAATATTTCCGCTGTTTCTGGCCGATCTGACCGCAATAAAATGGCGACCATTATTATGTCGATTGCGATTCACAATGTTAGCCATTTGCAGAAAGTGGTAGAACGCATTAAACAGATCCCAGATATTTATTCGGTTCGCCGGATTATGAATTAAGGAGTTAAGGTAAAATGCGGGTTGTTGTACAGCGCAGTAAAAATGCAAAGGTGACTGTTAACGGAGAGATTACTGGTGAGATTTCTAAGGGCCTTGTTCTCCTGGTTGGCGTAACCCATGATGATAAAGAAGAGGATGCCGCTTTTTTAGCTGATAAAGTAGCAAATCTACGGATTTTTGAGGATGAAGCCGGTAAAATGAATTTATCTTTATTGGAGGTCGGCGGTGAAATCCTTTCTGTTTCTCAATTCACCTTGTATGGTGATTGCCGGAAAGGAAGAAGACCGAATTTCATGGAAGCGGCAAGGCCGGAACAGGCAAATCAACTATATGAAGTATTTAACAGTTTATTACGTGAAAAAGGTATCAAGGTTGAAACGGGAATCTTTGGAGCGATGATGGATGTTGAATTAATCAATGATGGCCCTGTTACACTAATCGTTGATAGTAAAGGTTAAAAAATGCTTGGCACTTACTAGCTGCCAAGCATTTTTTTATTTTGGCTGTATTCCTAATGTATATTGTTAAAACCTAAAGCTCTTATTTTTCTTTAAAATACATTGCCAAGCCGTTGTATAACCCTGTTGCGACACTTTCTTGAAATTGACCGGAAGTAAGTGTCATTTCTTCTGCTGAATTACTGATATAGCCTAATTCCATAAGTACCGCTTGTCTTTTGTTTTCACGAACAACATGATAATCACCTGAGCGGATACCGCGGCTTTTTAATTTTGTTTGGGCATTGGTAGAGTAATAAACAGACTCAGCCAATTTTTTTTGATAAGAATGATAATAATAGGCTGTCATGCCGCGAATATTTCGATCTATGCTGCTATCATAATGCAGACTGATGAAGGCGTCTGTCTGATGAACACTTGCCATTCTAACCCTTGAAGGAAGGGGAAGATAGGAATCACTGCTTCTTGTGAGAAATACATTTGCTCCCGCGGCTTTTAATTTATCCGACAATAGCTGGGCGGTTCTTAAGGTTAATTCTTTTTCAAGTGTGCCGCCTGTACCGGTCGCCCCAGTATCAATACCCCCATGACCAGGGTCAATGACAATCGTTTTATATTTTAAATGGCCTTCTGCTCCTTGTTTATCAATCCCAGGTCCTGTTCCATTTGTTGAAACAATCCAGCCGGCAATATATCCCGTCGTGCCGTTTGGCAGAATGATTTCGTACCAATCGTTTGATAGGCTTTTAATGGGGAAGCTTTCGCCTTCATTTGCTCGCAGCAGGACATTTGATTGAACACTAGGATCTTTTCGAATATTGGTTCCATCATGTAAAATAGTAATCCTGCTATTTTTGGTAAGCGAGCTGGAGCTTTCTTTATCCTTATTGAAATACCAACCAGCTGCCCAGCCTATTTTTCCTGGTTGAAATTCAATTTTCACCCAGTTATTTACTTCGTCTAAAATGGTAAACTTCCGTCCTTTAGAAACGGAGCCTATTATTTCGGCGTTTAGGGAAGAACTGCTGCGAACACTAAGATTGCTTGCTGTAACAGTCCCAATACTTCCAGTATTCGTGTTGGAAGGCTGACTTTGATTACCCATTTGAACATAATCGGCACTTACCCATGCCTTTTGATCGCGATACTTAATCTCCAGCCAATTGTTCTTTTTTGAATAAATACTAACTGAAGTCCCTTTAGCCAGCTTTCCTATTACTGTTCCAGTGGCGGAAGGTTCTTTCCTCATATTCAATGTATCTGTAACAATCCCTGTCCCGATGGAAATACTTGTATCTTCCTCTTTCGAAGAATTACTAGTAGTAGTTTTAAAATCTATGTATTCTCGTGCAACCCAGCCTTCCCCAATTGATGAAGCAGATATCTTCAACCAATTTTCATTATCGTCTAGAACAGTAACAGCTTGTCCTTTCGATAAGTAGCCTATAATCCGGAAGCTGGTCCCTGGACCTGAACGCACTCTTAATTGATTGGTATTAGCTTGTGCAGCCGATTTTTTGTTAGATGTGGTAATCGTCGATCCATTAGCTGATTTTGTAACTACCCAATTGGCAACCCAGCCTGATTTCGAACCTGAAAGCTGAATTTGAATCCAATCTCCTTGTTCTTTGATTATCGTGAATTTTTCTCCCTTTTTTACTTGTTTCACCAGCTGATAGCTTAAGCTTGGGCCACTTCGAATATTCACAGTAGACTCAGCAATGGTAACAGAACCGGTTGCTGCCACACTTTTTTCTTGTGGAAGGAATACTGCAAAAAACAAGGTGAAACATATTACCAGAAGGTTAAATCTCTTTATCATCTATTCTCTCCCTTCACAATATCTTTCATTTTATCGTAAAAAGGGATGGAAATCATTCCTTTATTGTGAAAAAAACGGTTATTTTCTTTCGCATGTAAGTTTTTTAGCGAGATGGAAATAATAAAACAATAGAAGAAGATGATGGGGTGATGGGATTGAGATCGAGCGACAAAGGAAATAGCATTCAATCAATGGATAGCAGGCTTTTTGGTGTAGACTTTCATGATTTTATTCAAAGTGAACAGCATAATACTACTTTTGAGCTTGCCTCCGAATTTGGACTAACGATCGGTGATGTAAGAAAGTTGAAAAAACATTTGGAAAGATCCTAAATCCTTCTTGACAATGGATTCAATGCTCCGTAATATAATATAAATACAATACATGCATAGAACCAGTGATGGAGCATAGTAATTAAGGTAAAACATGAAAAGAGAGGAAATGCCTTAGGCTGAAAGCATTTCTGCATGATTCTTAATGAATGAACACTCCGTAGGCTTCTCTCTGAAAAGGAACTAACGTTGCCCTAGTAGGAGTAGAACGTGAGCAGGCGTTAACTGTAAAAGAGGTTGGCAGAAATTTGCCTTCAACTAGGGTGGCACCGCGGGAATATAACTCCCGTCCCTTGTATTTATACAAGGGACGGGAGTTTTTTGTTTTTTATACAATGCTTTACCTATAAAAGTAACAGTAAGGAGGAATTCTTTATGTCTATTAGCATTCCAAGAGGCACGCAGGACATTCTGCCAGGAGAGGTTGAAAAATGGCAGCTGATCGAAGCAAAAGCTCGAGAGCTTTGTGAAAAATATCAATATCAAGAAATTCGGACTCCGATTTTTGAACATACAGATCTGTTCGCACGGGGTGTTGGAGATACCACAGATATCGTTCAGAAAGAAATGTACACATTTGAAGATCGCGGCGGACGCAGCCTCACATTAAGACCAGAAGGAACAGCTGCCGTGGTACGGTCATTTGTAGAAAAGAAGATGTTCGGCTATCCCAATCAGCCTGTAAAGCTTTATTATATGGGACCAATGTTTCGCTATGAACGTCCGCAGGCAGGACGCTTCAGACAGTTTGTACAATTTGGCATTGAAGCATTGGGCAGTAATGACCCGGCCATTGACGCAGAAGTCATTTCACTTGCGATGAATTTATACAAGGAAATGGGTTTGAAAAAATTAAAGCTTGTGATCAATAGTCTTGGGGATAAGGAGAGCAGGAATGCTCACCGTAATGCATTAGTGAATCACTTTCAACCAAGAATCGGAGAGTTTTGTCAAGACTGTCAAAATCGTTTAGAAAAAAACCCATTGAGAATTCTGGATTGCAAACAGGATCACAATCATGAATTAATGAAATCTGCACCATCGATTATTGATTATCTAAATGGTGACTCTAAGGCATATTTTGAAAAACTACAGCAGTATTTAACACAATTAGAGATTGAGTTTGTAGTGGATCCAAACCTGGTTCGCGGTTTAGATTATTATAATCACACTGCTTTTGAAATTATGAGTGATGCTGAGGGCTTTGGTGCCATTACCACCCTTTGCGGCGGCGGCCGCTATAATGGTTTAGCGGAAGAAATGGGCGGTCCAGAGACACCGGGAATTGGCTTTGCAATGAGTATTGAACGTTTTATTGCTGCACTAAATGCTGAAGGAATTGACCTAGAAGTCAAGCAAGGCATTGATTGCTATATTGCTTCCCTTGGCGACCAAGCAAAGGACTACACGGTAGGGCTTTTACAAAAGCTTCGGTTAGCAGGTATTTCAGCAGAAAGAGATTATTTAAACCGAAAAATTAAGGCGCAATTTAAAGCAGCTGATCGTCTGAATGCAAAATATGTAGCAGTTTTAGGTGACGAGGAACTTACGAATAATAAAATTAATCTAAAGAATATGGCTACAGGTGAACAAGTGGAAATTGAATTAACAAATTTTGTCGAATATTTTCAAGAACTAAAGTGATAGAGGAGAGGATCTTCATGTACGGAAGAACGTATTTTTGTGGCGATGTACCTGAGTCAGCCATTGGTGAAAAAGTTACACTAAAAGGCTGGGTTGCAAAGCGCCGAGACTTAGGCGGACTAATCTTTATCGATTTACGCGACCGCTCAGGTCTTGTCCAGGTTGTTTTCAATCCTGATGTATCAAAAGAAGCACTTGAAACGGCCGAGAAGATCCGAAACGAGTATGTACTAGATATTCAAGGTACCGTTATTGCCCGTGAAGAGGGAACGATTAACTCTAATTTAAAAACAGGGAAAATTGAAGTTCAAGCTGATTCCGTAACGATTATAAACGAAGCGAAAACACCTCCATTTGTGATTTCAGATAAGACGGATGCGTCGGAAGATATTCGCCTTAAATATCGTTACTTAGACTTCCGTCGTCCGGTAATTTTTGAAACATTAAAAATGCGTCATCAAGTAACAAAGCAAATCAGAAATTTCCTTGATTCCGAAGGGTTTTTAGATATTGAAACACCAATCTTAACAAAAAGCACACCAGAAGGAGCACGTGACTATCTCGTTCCAAGCCGTGTACATCCAGGTGAGTTCTATGCCCTGCCGCAATCACCACAGTTATTCAAGCAGCTCTTAATGCTTGGCGGCATTGAGCGTTATTATCAAATCGCCCGCTGTTTCCGTGATGAAGATTTACGGGCAGATCGTCAGCCAGAATTTACTCAAATTGATATTGAAACAAGTTTCCTTGGTCAGGAGGATATCTTGGGCTTAATGGAAAAAATGATGACGGGGTTGATGAAGGAAGTTAAAGGGCTTGAAATTCCTGCTCCATTCCCACGAATGACGTATGACGATGCAATGAATCGCTTTGGCTCTGATAAGCCTGATACTCGTTTTGGTCTTGAGTTGGTAGACCTTTCTGAAGTGGTTAGGGATTCAGGATTTAAAGTATTTGCCGCAGCGGTTGCAAATGGCGGTCAAGTAAAAGGAATTAATGTAGTAGGCGCTGCTGAAAAATATTCTCGTAAAGATATTGACGCGCTAACTGAATTTGTGAGCGTTTATGGGGCGAAAGGTCTTGCATGGCTGAAGGTAGACGCAGAAGGATTAAAAGGTCCGATTGCTAAATTCTTTGCAGGTGAAGACGCGAATGCTTTAAGAACTGTACTCGATGCAAATGAAGGAGACTTGCTCCTATTTGTAGCTGACAAGAAAAATGTGGTTGCTGACGCCTTAGGAGCATTGCGTTTAAAGCTAGGGAAAGAATTAGGATTAATCGATCAAAGCAAGTTCAATTTCTTATGGATTACCGATTGGCCATTGCTTGAGTATGGGGAAGAAGAAGGTCGTTATTATGCTGCCCATCATCCATTTACGATGCCAGTAAGAGAAGACCTGCCTTACCTAGATACAGATCCTGGCAGAGTCCGGGCGCAGGCGTATGACCTTGTATTGAATGGCTATGAGCTTGGAGGCGGTAGTTTAAGAATTTTTGAACGTTCTGTTCAGGAAAAAATGTTTAGCGTTCTCGGCTTTACACCAGAAGAAGCCCAGGAACAGTTTGGGTTCTTGTTAAATGCTTTTGAGTACGGTACACCGCCGCATGGTGGAATTGCGCTAGGCTTAGACCGTTTGGTTATGCTGCTAGCAGGCAGCACGAACCTGCGTGACACGATTGCTTTTCCAAAAACCGCAAGTGCAAGCGACTTATTAACAGATGCACCTGGTGGAGTTTCCGAGGCACAATTAAAAGAACTTTATTTGTCACTAAATGTTAATAATAAAACGAATGAAACGCTTTCATAATATCTTGATTGGTTTTTCATTATATGATATTATAAAGGCAATCCAATAAGTGTCCTGAAATGTTCGTTGTATTACCTAACTTTTGACCAACATTATTTCTTCGGGAGTCTGCAGTTTTCAAACCGCGTAAAAGCCTCAACCTATACGGTTAAAGGGACTTACAAAAACTTGGAACAAGACACCCACCTGCGAGAGTGGCGGGATCAAAAGAAGGAACTAAGCGCGACGGCACCATTGGGACCCTTATAAAAATAGTCTCCTGCAATGCAGGGGGCTATTTTTATTTTTTAGTTTTTAGAATGAAATGAGATTGTGCCCGTAAATGGGGAGTTGACAGATTAGGGGAAGAATCCCCGGATGATTGTGCCGATAAATGTGAAGTTGGAGAAATAGGGGAAGAATCCCCCTCATGATTGTGCCGATAAATCTAGAGTTGAAGGAATAGGGGAAGAATAACCGGATGATTATGCCGATAAATGCAAAGTTGGAGAAATAGGGGAAGAATCCCCCTCATGATTGTGCCGATAAATCTAGAGTTGAAGGAATAGGGGAAGAATCCCCTGATGATTGTGCCGATAAATGTGGAGTTGGAGAAATAAAGGAAGAATCCCCGGATGATTGTGCCGATAAATGTGAAGTTGGAGAAATAGGGGAAGAATCCCCGGATGATTGTGCCGATAAATGTGAAGTTGGAGAAATAGGGGAAGAATCCCCCTCATGATTGTGCCGATAAATGTGGAGTTAGAGAAATAGGGGAAGAATCCCCCCTAAAATAATTGTGCCGATAATCTGGAGCTGAAGAAATAGGGGCAACAATCCCTCTTTGGCATTTTAATTCCCATAGAAATACTTGAATTAATACAAGAGTATGTTATATTTTTTTAGGGTAAAAGATAATAGTAAATCGAATTTAATTTTTGGAGGATTCACATGCTGCATCAATTTTCTCGTAATGAACTTGCATTTGGCAAAGAAGGCCTGGATATAATGAAAAACGCTACGGTTGCTGTGTTAGGAATTGGCGGTGTCGGAACATTTGCTGCTGAAGCGCTTGCACGCTCCGGAGTTGGCCGTTTAGTATTAGTTGATAAAGACGTTGTTGATATTACCAATGTTAACCGTCAGCTTATTGCTCTTCTTTCTACGGTTGGTCAGCCGAAAGCAGACCTAATGAAAGAACGTATTAAAGATATCAATCCTGATTGTGAAGTCATTGCCCTAAAAATGTTTTATACCGAAGAGACGTATGAAGAGTTTTTTAAATATGGATTGGATTTTGTGATTGATGCTTCGGATACGATTATTTACAAAATTCATCTCATGAAAGAATGCTTAAAAAGGAATATTCCGATTATCTCCAGCATGGGTGCGGCTAATAAAATGGACCCAACTCGCTTTAAAATTGTGGATATTTCCAAAACACATACCGATCCAATCGCGAAGGTAATCCGTACAAAGCTTCGTAAGGAAAGAATTCACAAAGGTATTCCAGTGGTTTTTTCAGATGAGAGCCCAATTGTCATTCGTGAGGATATCAAGAAAGAGGTTGGGAATGAGAACGCACCGACTCGTAAGGGACAAATGCCCCCTGCTTCAAATGCCTTCGTCCCATCTGCCTGCGGGTTGATCATGGCAAGCTATGTAGTTCGAGAATTACTTAAGGATATCAAAATCCATCGTGTATCGGATGAAAAATAAGCGATACCCCTGAATCAAAATGTTCAGGGGTATTTTTTTATGTGAAATTGGTAAATTTTATCTAGTATAAGTTACACTTGTTAAGAGAGAGGGGGAGTTTTCTTGGAATCTATCGTCGTTATCAAGGATTTAACAAAAGTAATAAAAGGCAGAACCATTATAGATAACATTAGTTTCAACGTAAATAAAGGGGAAGTCTTTGGATTTTTAGGCCCAAATGGAGCTGGTAAAACGACTACCATTCGAATGATTGTTGGTCTTATGAGTATTACATCAGGAGACATTACAATCGGCGGTGCGAGCATCAAAACCAAGTTCGAAGACGCTGTTAGACATGTCGGTGCCATTGTTGAAAATCCGGAAATGTACAAATTTCTAAGCGGCTATCAAAACCTAGTCCACTACGCGCGGATGGTAAGAGGGATATCAAAGGAAAAAATTGATGAGACAGTTAAACTTGTGGGATTATCTGACCGGATCCACGATAAAGTAAAAACCTACTCCCTAGGAATGCGGCAAAGATTGGGTTTGGCTCAATGTCTTTTACATGATCCCAAAGTGTTAATTTTGGATGAGCCCACAAATGGCCTGGACCCTGCAGGGATAAGAGAAATACGTGATTATATCCGTCTCTTGGCAAGGGAAAAGGGGATGGCCGTGATTGTCTCCAGCCACATCCTTTCAGAAATGGAAATGATGTGTGACCGAATTGGAATTATTCAAAATGGGCGTCTCATTGATGTCCAAATGGTACAAGAATTCGTGCATAGTAATACTGCAAGTTTTGAATTTGACGCGATACCAAGTGAAAAGGCGTTAGACCTTGTCCGTGCAACCTTTCCGAATGTCCCAGTAACCCATTCACGAAATGGTATAACGTTGGAACTTCCTAAAAAAGAAGTACCTGAAATGGTTAAACTGTTCGTGGAAGAGGATATTCAAGTGTTTGGCATTAAAGAAGTTTCCAAAACATTAGAAGACCGCTTCCTTGAAGTGACGTCAGATAAGGGGGCGTCTGACCATGATTAACTTGATTCGGAATGAATTAATGAAGATTTTCAGAAGACCTGGTACATATGTAATGATTGCGATACTATTGATAATTATTTCGGTAACGGGCGTTTTTATGAAGTATAATTTGGTCGAAGAAGAGCCTAATGTGACGGAAAACTGGAAGCCGGTACTTCAGCAGGAAAATGAAGCGTTGAAAAAACAGTTAGAATCAAGTTCCTTTAAAACGGAGCAGGATTACTATAAAAAACAAATTGCAATCAATGAATATCGAATAGAGAATGATATTCCCTTTAGAGAAAAGTATAATATCTGGTCCTTTGTAAAGGACAATTCTGAGCTTATTTTACTCGCAGGACTATTTACGATTGTCATTTCAGCAGGAATTGTTGCCAGTGAATTTAATTGGGGGACGATTAAGCTGCTGCTCATCCGTCCAATTAATCGAAGCAAGATATTATTATCAAAGTACTTAACCGTATTATTGTTTGCTTTGATCATGGTAGGGCTTTTATTTGGCTTTTCCGCATTGCTTGGGGCAATGCTATTTGGATTGCCAGACCAAACACTGCCTTATTTGAATTATTTAAATGGGAAAGTGACCGAGCAGCACATTGTACTCCACCTGCTCGTTTACTATGGTCTAGGGTCGATTGAAATGATTATGCTGACTACTATGGCATTTATGATTTCATCTGTCTTCCGAAATAGTTCACTGGCGATTGGGTTATCGTTGTTTTTAATGTTTACCGGGGGACAATTCACTGCACTATTGTCAATGAAGTTTGATTGGGCAAAATATATTTTATTTGCGAATACGAATTTAATGCAATATATTGAGGGAGCCCCGCTGTTAGAGGGGATGACGATGTCATTCTCGATTATCGTGTTAATTATTTACTACGTGATCTTTCAGTTTTTGGCGTTCTACGTCTTTAATAAAAGAGATATTGACGCATAAAAATAACCTTTGGGACCCCTCCCAAAGGTTATTTTTTGCGAATAAGTTTTTCGTAAACGACAGCAAGTGCCTGTTCAAATTTACCTGTTTTCTTTGGCTTGTAATATTGTTTGTTCTTCAATTTGTTCGGCAAATACTGCTGTGGAACCCAGCCTGATTCATAATCATGCGGGTATAAATAGCCGATTCCTCTGCCAAGCTCTTTTGCGCCTTTGTAATGAGCATCACGTAAATGATCGGGTACCTCACCAATGATCCCCTTTTGGATATCAGCAATTGCCTCACCTATTGCGATGACCGCTGAATTGGATTTGGGTGACAAACAAAGCTCAATCACAGCGTTTGCCAGCGGAATCCTTGCTTCAGGAAAACCAATTCTTTCTGCGGTTTCAATCGCTGCCAGCGTTCTAGCACCTGCCTGCGGGCTGGCTAGACCTATATCCTCGTAGGCAATCACGAGTAACCGTCTGCTAATGCTTTGAAGGTCTCCAGCTTCAATTAATCTTCCTAGATAATGGAGTGCAGCATTCACATCGCTGCCGCGTATCGATTTTTGAAAGGCAGATAATACATCATAATGCCCATCACCATCTTTATCTGAACCAAAGCTTTTTTTCTGCATGCATTCTTCTGCTGTTTTTATTTCAATATGGATAACTTCTTCCTCATCTTTGTCGGTTGAAAGAACAGCAAGTTCAAGTGCATTTAAAGAACTACGAACGTCTCCATTTGAAGCTGTAGCAAAATGAATTAATGCTTCTTCCGAAATATTGATTTTCAGATTTCCAAACCCACGTTCTTCATCTTCAATGGCACGGGTTAGAGCATGCTTAATTTCATCTGGAGTTAACGGCTTTAGTTCGAAAATTTGACACCTGCTGCGGATAGCAGGATTAATGGCATGATACGGGTTACTTGTTGTTGCACCAATGAGCGTGATCATTCCATTTTCTAAAAAAGGTAATAGGAAATCTTGTTTACCTTTATCGAGGCGATGGACTTCATCAAGGAGCAGAATCACTTTCCCAGACATTTTCGCCTCCGCAGCAACGATTTCCATGTCTTTCTTATTACTTGTGACAGCGTTAAGTGTTCGAAAGGCATATTTTGTACTTCCGGCAATCGCACTGGCTATGGATGTTTTACCAATACCAGGCGGTCCATATAAAATCATCGATGTCAGCTGTTTAGCTTTCACCATTCTGGCAATAATCTTATCATCGGCCACTAGGTGCTGCTGTCCAACGACTTCTTCAATTGTTCTAGGCCGCATTCGAAATGCTAGTGGCTTTTGCTGCATCATCATCTCTCCAACTAAATATAAACTTATGGTATAACTCTACCATTTTTTCGCGAAAAAGCATATTAAAGTACAATATGATATAATAGCTAATGCCTATCAAATTACTTAGAATTTAAAGATATAAAATATAAATAGAGGTGCATAAAAAATGAGAATTTCTACTAAAGGCCGGTATGGTTTAACGATTATGATTGAACTGGCAAAAAATCAAGGGGAGGGGCCAACATCCCTAAAATCGATCGCCCAAGCCAACGACTTATCCGAACATTATCTTGAACAATTAATAGCTCCCCTAAGAAACGCAGGATTGGTTAAAAGTATAAGAGGTGCTTATGGTGGATATATATTAGCAAATTCACCTTCAAAAATTACTGCCGGTGATGTCATACGTGTACTAGAAGGACCCATAACTTTGGTTGAAGGGATTGAGGATGAAGGACAAGCTCAACGGGAGCTTTGGATTCGTATCCGCGATGCCATAAAGTCTGTTCTCGATCATACTACTCTCGAAGATCTTGCAAGTCATAGTGATGATGCGGAAGTCGACGGTTATATGTTTTACATTTAGGCTGTTTTCCTGAAGATTGTTGTTAAAATCTTAAAGCCGATTTTAACGCGGAAAAAGCTATTTTGTGCTTATGAATTTTGTTTGCAGTCTCTTTTCTTATAAATTTTGTTCCATAAAGCAATACTGGTAAAGAAAAGAGCCTTTTTTAATGTTAACAGTAGAAAAGAGAATTATTTTGAATGAAGGTGTAATGATGGAACGAATCTATCTTGACCATGCTGCGACAACTCCGATGCACCCCCAGGTAATTGAAAAAATGATGGAGATTATGAATACGAACTTTGGTAATCCATCGAGTATTCATTCTTTTGGCAGGGAAGCACGTCACTATATTGACTTAGCACGAGAAACGCTGGCTAAGAGTATTGGTGCAAGGGAAAATGAGATTATATTTACAAGCGGCGGTACGGAATCCGATAATATGGCATTATTTGGTGTGGCTGAAAACTATCAGGATAAAGGCAAACACATAATAACAACTGAGGTTGAACACCATGCTGTCCTGCATGCATGTCAACGATTAGAAAAAATGGGCTATGATGTAACCTATTTACAGGTGGATCAAACAGGTAGAATTTCAGTTGAAGATCTTCAAAGGGAATTAAGGGAAGATACCATCTTGGTTTCTATTATGTACGGGAATAATGAAGTGGGAGCCATCCAGCCTATTAAGGAGATTGGCGAGCTGTTAAAATCTCATCAGGCTCTGTTTCACAGCGACGCTGTTCAAGCCTATGGAATCGAAGAAATCAACGTGGATGAACTCCAAGTGGATCTATTATCTGTTTCCGCTCATAAAGTCAATGGACCAAAAGGAACGGGTTTTCTTTATGTGCGTGACAAGGTTAAATTGGTACCTCGTGCCTACGGCGGGGAGCAGGAACGAAAAAGACGGGCGGGAACGGAAAATGTTGCTGCCATCGTTGGTTTTCAAGAAGCTGCAAAAATCGCTTCAGAAGACCGGGTAGTGAAGCGAGAAAAGTATCAAGAATTTAAGAATATCTTTTTAGAGGTTTTGACTGAAAAAAATGTAGACTTTTCCATAAACGGATTACTTGAACAATCATTGCCTCATGTATTAAACTTAAGCTTTCCGGGAACGAACGTGGAGGCGATGCTGGTAAATCTTGATTTAGCTGGAATTGCTGTTTCAAGTGGATCTGCCTGCACCGCTGGTTCGATTGAACCTTCACACGTCCTGGTTGCCATGTATGGTAAAGAATCAGAGCGATTAATCAATTCAATCCGTTTTAGCTTTGGTTTTAATACAACAGAAAACCAAATCATCAAAACAGCTGAAGAGATTGCAAGAATTGTTTCTCGTCTGAAAAAATAAATGTACCTTATTTTTATAGGGAAGAGGGGTGAAAAAATGGAAAAGAAGGATCCGAAAGATATACGAGTGGTGGTCGGTATGTCAGGAGGCGTTGACTCCTCCGTCGCGGCGCTGTTGTTAAAACAGCAAGGATATGATGTCATCGGGATTTTCATGAAAAACTGGGATGATACCGATGACACTGGATTTTGTACCGCAACAGAGGATTATAACGACGTTATCCGTGTCTGCAATCAAATTGGTATCCCATATTATGCCGTTAATTTCGAAAAGCAATATTGGGATAAGGTATTTACTTATTTTCTAGAAGAGTATAAGGCTGGACGGACGCCGAACCCAGACGTTATGTGTAATAAAGAAATAAAATTCAAAGCCTTCCTTGAGCATGCTGTAAATTTAGGGGCTGATTATCTAGCAACAGGCCACTATGCTCAAGTAGAATACCGTGACGGCGAATATAAAATGCTTCGTGGTAAAGATGAAAATAAGGACCAAACGTATTTCTTAAACCAATTAACGCAAGAGCAGTTAAGTAAAGTAATGTTCCCTATTGGTAATCTTGAGAAATCAAGAGTGCGTGAAATTGCCAAAGAGGCAAACCTCGCTACGGCGACGAAAAAAGACAGCACGGGTATTTGCTTCATTGGCGAGCGCAACTTTAAAGAGTTCCTTGGCCAATACTTACCAGCGCAGCCAGGAAACATGGAAACGATGGATGGCGAAGTAAAAGGGAAGCATGAAGGCTTGATGTACCATACCATCGGTCAGCGCCATGGTTTAGGAATCGGTGGTTCAGGTGAACCGTGGTTTGCGATTGGAAAAGACTTGAAAAGAAACATCCTTTATGTGGGACAAGGTTTTCATAATGAAAAGCTTTATTCCGACTCCATCATTGCTGATAATGTAAGCTGGGTTTCAAATCGGGAAAAACCAGCAGAGTTTAGCTGTACCGCTAAATTCCGCTATCGTCAGGAAGATAGTAAAGTAAGTGTGCAAATTTTAGAAGATAATAAAGTCAAAGTCATCTTTGACGAACCAATTCGTGCAGTTACTCCTGGACAAGCAGTAGTATTCTACAATGATGACGAATGTCTCGGCGGCGGTACCATCGATGAAGTCTATAAAAATGGGCAACGATTGACATATGTTGGATAATAAATGCCCTGATTCCTGCTGGAATCAGGGTTTTTTTGATTGAAAAATAGTTCCTTTAAGGATGTTTTTGGATTTTGGACAATTTTCAATAAGTTATGGATAAAATTCAGAGGGTTTTGGACAATTTCCAATAGGTTTTGGACAATTAGAAAAAAATTCCATAAAATCAATCCGAACAAGCTACCCAATCATATCCCAAATCTCACTAAAAAATGTTATACTCTACAATTAGAACGGAGTGATTTTAACATGGATAAAAACCAATTAGGTGTTCAATACATGCAAGAAGGCAAATGGGAAGATGCAGCAAAAATCTTTAATGAAGTAATTGAAGAAAACCCCAACGACCCAATTGCCTACATAAATTTTGGTAACGTGCTTTCCGCTGTCGGCGATGACGACAAAGCGTTGAAATTTTATGAAAAAGCGATTCAGCTGGATGAAAATGCAGCAGCGGCTTACTATAGTACTGGTACAATTTATTTTAGTAACGATCAGTTTGAAAAAGCCAAAAAAATGTTTGAAATGGCTATGAAAAAAGGGCTGCACTCTAGTGATAATTATTTCATGCTGGGACTAACCCTTTTACAAATGGATCAGGGGAAATTTGCACTTCCTTATTTACAAAGAAGCGTCGAGCTAAATGAAGACGATGTAGAAGCGCGTTTTCAATATGGTTTATGTCTGGCGCAGTTAGAATTAATTGATGAGGCGATTGTGCAATTAGAAAAATGCATTGAATTAGATGAGAACCATTCAGATGCCTATTATAATTTAGGTGTTTCCTATGCCTTTAAAGAGAATGGAAAAAAAGCAATTGACATGTTTAATAAAGCACTTGAGATCCAACCTGATCATCTTTTAGCAGGACATGCGAAAAAATTAATAGAAGCAGCAAAATAAACCTTCACAAAATAAAGAAAGGAGGAAGCACCCATGGATAAACAAAGCTCGCTTGATTTGTTTGCTGAACAAGGTAAGTTCGTAAAAGGGAAGCATCTTGTTACGATTTTTCATAACGAGCAAAATCTTTACACGGTATTACGAATTCGTGTGGAAGAGACGAATCATGAGTATGAGGATAAGGAAGCGGTTATCACCGGATATTTCCCAAAAATTCATGAGCATGAAACCTATATATTCTTTGGTGAATTTAAAGATCATCCGAAATTTGGCATGCAATTTCAAACAAAGCATTTTCGGAAAGATATCCCACAAACGAAGCAAGGGGTAGCGGCTTATTTATCAAGTGAATTGTTCAAGGGGATTGGGAAGAAAACCGCGGAAAACATTGTGGAAACACTAGGAGAAAATGCGATTACAAAAATTCTAAATCAACCCTCCTTACTTGATTCTGTCCCAAAGCTTCCTCCTGATAAAGCAAAAATGCTCTATGATACCTTAATGGAGCACCAAGGTTTAGAGCAGGTTATGGTTGCTTTAAACCAATACGGCTTTGGTCCGCAGCTTTCAATGAGAATGTATCAAACCTATAAGGATGAAACCCTGGATATTATCCAAAAGAATCCTTATAAGCTTGTAGAGGATATCGAGGGAATTGGATTTGGCCGGGCGGACGAGCTTGGCTATCAGCTTGGGATATCAGGAAATCATCCCGATCGGATAAAAGCTGCATGCCTTTATACACTCGAGAACGAAAGTATGCAGACTGGTCATGTTTATGTGCACGTCGAAGACCTGCTTGTACAGGTGAAGAATCTGTTAGAGGAAAATAAACGCGACCAAATTGAATTTACCGACATCTCAACTGAAATCTTAAAGCTAGAAGAAGAAGGGAAATTAGTCGGTGAGGAAAAGCGTGTTTATTTGCCATCCTTGTATTTTGCAGAAAAAGGACTTGTCACGAGTATAAACAAAATCTTGAAGCAAACAGAATATAACGAACAATTTCCTGAATCCGAATTTTTGCTAGCGTTAGGAAATCTTGAAGAAAGATTAAAGGTACAATATGCCCCTACGCAAAGGGAAGCGATTCAAACTGCTTTAATGTCTCCAATGCTTATCTTAACAGGTGGTCCTGGGACAGGGAAAACTACGGTTATAAAAGGAATTGTTGAGCTTTATGCGGAACTGCATGGATGCTCTTTAGAGCCGAAAGACTACGATAAAAAGGGTGAGCCCTTTCCTTTTTTACTTGCTGCTCCAACAGGAAGAGCAGCAAAAAGAATGAGTGAATCCACCGGTCTGCCTGCTGTAACGATTCATCGTTTACTTGGCTTTAATGGTATGGAAGAATTTGATCAAAGTGAGGCTAGTCCGCTAGAGGGGAAGATTCTGATTGTGGATGAAACCTCAATGCTTGATATATGGCTGGCAAATCAATTATTTAAAGCCTTGCCTGATACTATTCAAGTAATTCTTGTTGGGGACGAGGATCAGCTGCCGTCTGTGGGACCTGGTCAAGTGCTTAAGGATTTATTGAGATCAGAGGTAGTTCCTACGGTTAGATTAACAGATATCTACCGTCAGGCTGAAGGTTCTTCGATTATTGAACTCGCACATGATATTAAAAAGGGGTATTTGCCTCCGAATGTAACCATGAAGCAGCCAGACCGTTCGTTTATCAAATGTTCAACTGCTCAAATTCCTCAAGTTATTGAAAAGGTTGCTTTGAATGCGAAAGGTAAAGGATACTCAGCCAGGGATATTCAAGTCCTTGCACCCATGTATAGAGGACCAGCGGGTATTGACCGATTAAATGTATTATTACAAGAAATTTTTAATCCTAACCCGGATGGCACTCGTAAGGAACTTATATTTGGGGAAGTAAAATATCGTATTGGTGATAAAGTACTTCAGCTCGTCAACCAGCCCGAAAGTAATGTCTTTAACGGTGATATTGGAGAAATTATTTCAATTATTTATGCAAAGGAAAATACAGAGAAACAGGATATGGTATACATTTCCTTCGAAGGAAATGAAGTCGAATATTCAAGACAGGATTTAAATCAAATTACGCATGCTTATTGCTGTTCTGTACATAAGTCTCAGGGAAGTGAATTTCCGATCGTCATTCTGCCCATCACAAGAAGCTATTATCGGATGCTGCGAAGAAATCTCATCTATACAGCCATTACAAGGAGTAAACAGTCATTGATCCTATGCGGTGAAGAAGAAGCATTAAGGATGGGAATTGAACGAGCTGATGAACAAAGCAGACAAACCACTTTATCTCTAAAGCTTCAAGAAATGATTTCGGTGGAAAATTCCAATGAAGAACACGAGGACGAACTGACGTTATCGGCTGAGGAAAAGTTAATGCAGGTTCATCCAATGATTGGCATGGAAAACATTACACCTTATGATTTTTTGTAGGAGGGTAGAAAAATCAGCATATAGAGCATAAAGAATAGCTAGGAAGAAACATTTGGGCAATTCGAAGATTAAGGATATCGATGTCTTGGACAAACGCTTAGATTTGATCGGTGAAGAAATAGATCAGGAAAGAACCTTATATATTCAAGGCAAAAAAGGACCCAATGGCGTAACTAACTGGTTCTGTTACCTATCGTAAACATTAAAATGTAACTTAAAATGAGTGCCAAATTGTATATGAATTTGGCACTTATTTTTTATTGATATAAAGCAATTTGTGCGGAAATTACGCTAAAATTTGTTCTTCCTGAAATTTAATTAAACATTTTTTACATATGCAATCTATTCTTATATTTTCGAAAGGAACTAATTCAAAGATTTCTTTAGGGAATTCCTCCATATCACACCAACAATTGCCGTGTTCTCCAGCACCAGACATACATCCATTAACTTCCCCGCATATAGGGCAATATTTATTTGCCAATTAAATTCCCCTCCAATTGTGACACAATAATAGTCTTTTGTTATATTCTATTTCTTCTTTATACTACCTCATTTTTACTTTTTTGGATAAAAAACTTAACAAAACTAGTATAAAAATGCTGTAAGCACGATTATTGGCAAAATGTCATTATTGTGCTAAACAACCCTTACCTATCTGTATGAACATCTTCTTCTTGTTTGAAAAAAATCAGCGATTTCCTTAAACAATTTCTAAAAATAAAAAGCGTCTGCAATACATGCAAACGCCTCTTAGGAGGTTTATATATAGAGCTGGAGGGCTTACTAATAGCATATGCAATCAGAATAAATCTGAATGGGACAAGTGCTGATTAAAGTAATTTAAGATTTTGGCACTACGACTTGTCGAAAATCAACAAAAAATTTAACATATCCAATAACTAAATAACTCAATTCTTAAAGAAAGAAACTACTTTTTAAATTTTTTATACATTTTACTAAAAAAAGGTGCTGCTTCTTTAATTAAGGGTTTAAATTGTTTAGATGTTGCAACTATGGTATCAAAGGTTTCCATAAGCAGTCCAATATCAACATTGTTAATGAAATGTTCTATTTTATTCTGAGTGTTTTGAGTCTGTTTCTGTCTGTTTTGATGACCCGATACAGATTCCTTTCTTCTACGACCAAAAAACCAATCATCAACATTAAAATTTGATCTGGTATCAAGATTTGATCTGGTATCAAGATTTGATCTGGTATCAAGATTTGATCCGGTATCAAGATTTGATCTGGTATCAAGATTTGATCTGGTATCAAGATTTGATCTGGTATCAAGATTTGATCTGGTATTAAGATTTGATCTGGTATCGAAAGATAATTGTTCTTTTTGTTCCAGAATTTCTTGTGAAATATTTTCGCTTTCTTTGTAAGTTTCTCTTGATTTACGGTTTCCAAACATTAATCTTGAAAAAGGGTCCATTTCTCTATTGGACTTATGTTTTTGATTATGATCATTACCCTCCAACAACTTCTTCCTCCCCTCTTTAATACTCTGTTAGGTAAGCTATGATTAGTTGTGTATTCTTGTGTGGATGCAGCCCATTAATAAAATAAAAAAGAAAATAGAAGCGTCGGTTGACGCTTCATACACTAAAGAAGTAGTGTGTTTTGTTATGTGATCCTTTTACAGGTTAGTACCCGCTCATGAAACTCGCACCAACAATAATTAAAAGAATGAATAAAACCACGATTAGTGCGAAGTTGTTTCTAGATCCACCATCATATCCGCCTTCGTAAGACATAATGTATCACCACCTCTTTATAGAATCTATATATATTATGGAACGATGGTAAATCTGAAATGGACAAACATGGAATTTTGAATATATTAGTTCAATCATTTAAAGAAACACCTTTAAAACTACGGAATATGATTAAAGCAGTAGATAATGAGCCGAGCGCTGCTGAAAAATGTCTAATTATTTTCTTATTCAAGAAACGGGGCAGGATTGGTAAATAAAATCTTAAAGGAGATTTGCTAATGTTAAAGAATTTTACAACATAAGCTATTTTGTAAAAAGAAAAAAGGAGAAAGATGGAGTTATTATGGTGATAAAGGGAAGATTTATCTGTATGAACAAGATAATATTCCATTCAAAGAATATTTAATTATAAATCCACAGGATAAAACGGGAGTTTCATGCAATAAACAATTTGCAAAAAATTAAATGTGGATTTTTTATTTAACAACAGATGTTCTTTCTCTATAAAAAAAATGGCCCGTAGGCCTATGGAAACACTGTTTAAATTATTTGCTTAATTAGAATCCGCGTCTTCTTCTTCTCTCGATTTCAAACCGTCTTCTTCTCTCGATTTCGATTTCGATTTCAATAGGGAAAAACCGTCTCCGTCTCCGTCTCCGTCTTCTTCTCTCGATTTCGATTTCAATTTCAATGGGGAAAAACCTTCTTCGTCTAAATCCAAAAAATGGCATTTAATTCACCCTCCTTTCATTTTAGAATTCTCTATATAACAAAGGGCAGTTTAACTTAACCTGCCCTTTGTTCCGTACAATTTAGTAGCCACTCATAAAAGAAACTCCTACAATGATCAGTAGAATGAACAATACAACGACTAACGTCTTACCGTCACCATGTTCGTGTCTATGTTCGTGTCCATGCCTTTCACTCATTAATAACACCTCCAGTCAATGCTTAAATAGGATTTTACTTAGCCAAAATCTGCCGTTTGGTTTATTAAACCACGGCAAGAACGATAATCAATAGAATGAACAATACAACGATTAATACAAAGCTGCTGCCGCCATAACCACCGCCGTAGTCACCACCATCGTAGCCACCGCCGTATCCACATGATCCCCACATATTCTCTCACCACCTATTTATTGGAATATTCATTGAGAAAATACTTCTCTATGTATATATATTTTCTTAGGACAAGGGTTGATTGGACAAACATCTTCCTGTCTGAAAAAAATCAGCGATTTCCTTAAACAATTTCTAAAAATAAAAAAGCGTCTGCAATACATGCAAACGCCTCTTCGGAGGTATTTAAATAGGCTGGCGGGCTTAATAATATCATATGCACCCAGAATAAATCTGAATGGGACAAGTGCTGATTGTTAAAGCCAAGCCCCTAAAAAGGGCTTTTATTTTTATCTTTTGAAAAACGTCTGCAATACATCTAAATTATTAAAGAAAGAAACTATTTTTTAAATTTTTTTAAAATTTTACTAAAAAAAGTGTTGCTTCTTAATTAATGGTTTAAATTGTTTAGATGTTGCAACTATGGTATCAAAGGTTTCCATAAGCAGTCCAATATCAACATTGTTAATGAAATGTTCTATTTTATTCTGAGTGTTTTGAGTCTGTTTCCGTCA
The DNA here is from genome assembly GCF_057221695.1 of Neobacillus sp. plas4. Taxonomy (NCBI): domain Bacteria; kingdom Bacillati; phylum Bacillota; class Bacilli; order Caryophanales; family Bacillaceae; genus Neobacillus; species Neobacillus sp. plas4. The sequence goes on along the minus strand of NZ_CM170152.1, from coordinate 4,513,800 downwards.
GTTTTGATAACCCGATACAGATTCCTTTCTTCTACGTCCAAAAAACCAGTCATCAACATTAAAATTTGATCTGGTATCAAGATTTGATCTGGTATCAAGATTTGATCTGGTATCAAGAGTTGATCTGGTATCAAAAGATAATTGTTCTTTTTGTTCCGGGATTTCTTGTGAAATATTTTCACTTTCTTTGTAAGTTTCCCTGGGTTTACGGTTTCCAAACATTAATCTTGAAAAAGGGTCCATTTCTTTATTGGACTTATGTGTTTGATTATTATCAATACCCTCCAACAACTTCTTCCTCCTCTCTTTAATACTCTTTTAGATAAGCTATGATTAGTTGTGTATTCTTGTGTGGATGCAGCCCATTAATAGTGTATGAAGTAATCTAAACAAGGCAAAAATCAGCATGGGTCTCTTTTTTCTTCGTAATAAAAAATCTAATGTGGATTACTAAATAAAAAAGAAAATAGAAGCGTCGGTTGACGCTTCTATACACTAAAGAAGAAGTAGTGTGTTTTGTTATGTGTTCCTTTTACAGGTTAGTACCCGCTCATGAAACTCGCACCAACAATAATTAAAAGAATGAATAGAACCACGATTAGTACGAAGTTGTTTCTAGATCCACCATCATATGACATAATGTATCACCACCTCTTTATAGAATCTATATATTTTATGGAAATATGGTAAATCTGAAATGGACAAACATGGAATTTTGAAAGTTAATCATTCCTTCGTTATGATTTTGGTGTAATGCTGTTGGTAGGTATTTAGCATATTTTTAAACCACCTTCCTTAATGTCTAATCAATTGAAAAACACTAGTCATATGTTAGTTTGGAAAGAACTAATAGGAGGTGAATAAAATATGCCATTTTTTTCTCCCAATCCGGGAAGAAGACGATTCCCTTCAGGATCTAGGCAAAGGTTTGGACCACCTAATCATATGGGACAACAGCCTCGTCGTTTTTTTGCTCCAAATCAAAATCAACAAGCACCAACTTCTAAATTTAATGGATTAGGAACGATGATGGGACACGTGGGAAAAGTTACAAACGGAATTAATACGTTAAGGCAAATGGGATCAATTCTTAAGTTTTTTAAATAATTTTAAGTTGTCTTAGAAGCTGTTTTAAAGAAATCCTTGAATAACGGCTTCTTTTTTTATTTAAAAAATTTGGTTTAAAGGGATTCTTTTTACTTAAAGACGATCAATTATTAACCTTGAAGAGTCCGCTATTCAACACATAATGTGGGCAGCCATTTTTCTCCGCCTCTTAATTCTGCTTTTTTCTCCAATATAGATAAACCAATATCGCAATAATAATTACCAACAAAACTAAATACATGCTGTATTTTGATACATAAAGTCCAACTACATCCCATCTTTTTCCAAGTTCTCTACCTAATGTGATAAAAGTATAACTCCAAAGGATAGCACCAATGTAAGCATAAACAACGAATTTTCTAAAAGGGAACTTATTTAGCGTGGCAACATATGCAGTAAGGTGCCGTACGCCGGGAATAAAATAACCGAACAATATGAGTGGAGGCCCAATCTTTTCGAATAATTTATGTGTCTTATTGACCTTTTCTTCTGTAATGTAAATTTTCGGACCATACTTTTTTAATAAAGGTAATCCAAATCTATAACCAATGTAGTAACTGATAGAAATCCCTGCGGCAGAACCCACTACAGCGCTTATCAGAGAAATGATATAGGATAATTTGCCGTGGTATACGTTATAGCCAACATAGGTTAAAAGGACTTCATCAGGTATAGGAAGCCCAATAATTCCTCCGATTAACATGATAATGATGCCGAAGTAACCAAAATGCTCGATAAGATAATCAATGTGTTGTTCCACTTCAAAACCTCCTGAAGCAGTTCGCCAAAAATGAGAAGTCAAAATTCAGGTGACATTTTGTATATTTGCCAAAGCAAACGCTACTTTTAATATGACCAAAATAATGATTTCTTCTTTAGATAATACTGGCTAAACCAAAAGGATGTAAAGCAGAGGAACGTTCTACCCTATTTTTTTACATCTTACTTTTCTTTGTTAATCGCTTATACAGCAAAATAATAACTTGTTTAATCTTTCATTCATCTACACAAATTATGATTGGGTAGTTATCATTATTTCTACCCAATGGAAAACCTTTCTCCTTATGATTTTATGGTAAGTGAGTGAAACTATAAATGTTCACAGGAGGTGAGGCACTCTTTGCGAACATTTTCGTTATTAAAAGGTCAGCCAGTTTTTGATTCGAAGTCTGGGGCTAGAATTGGTGAAGTCACGGATTTATGTATCACGAATGAAGGGGTCGTAAAGGGCCTGATGGTTAAAAAAGGCGTTTTCTTCAAACAATCCTATTTTCTGGACATACAAGATGTAACATCGTTTGGCGGGGATGGGATCATGGTTGAAGATGATGATCACCTCAAAAAACGTAAAACAACTCCAGAATATACCCTTCACCATCAACACTCTTTAAATGGAAAAATGCTTATTTCTAAAAGCGGAGAGTCCCTTGGGTTGCTTAAGGATGTATATTTTCATGAAGAATTGGGCACAATCGTAGGGTACGAAATTACGGATGGTTTCTTTTCAGATATTACGGAAGGGAAGCAGATTATACAATCCGAGAAGCCCCCTGCAATCGGAAAGGATGCCATCATCGTAGACGTAAATCATACGTGAGGTGTCTTTTCATGCTTAAGTGTCCCAATTGTCAGAGCAAGGATATCGGGAAAATTGGAATAAACCAATACTATTGCTGGAATTGTTTTATTGAATTGTCTCTAGCCAAAGGCGTAATAAATACCCATCAAGTCGAAGAAGATGGTACACTCAGTTCATTAGATGACTTGTTTGAAGAAGAAGAACGTCGTTACACCATATAAAGTGGAAACACTTATGTACTGAAGGTAGACAGTAAGCACGTAACAAAAGCACTGTCAAACTACAGAAGAGGTGAGACGTATGAATAAAGTGATGACTTCCGTTGTGGCATTTGGGGTAGGCATGGCAGCATATAATCTTGCACAAAGAAACAACCTTATGTCTGAGCGTCAAATGAAAAGAATGTCAAGAAAAGTAAAGCGTGCTTTATTCTAAAAATTTATCCCCCTTATGATAGGGGGATTTTTGGTGTATAAATCCGATAACTGTCTCTAAGAATAAGTATGATAAGGAGGCAGTTTATCGGTGGAAATTCGTATTAAATGGTTTTATCGAATCGGATTTTTGCTTCTTTTACTTATTGCAATTTACGTTTTTTTAATTATTAGGTTTGTATGGTTACCCATTTTAAAAGCTGCATTGATAATCCTGCTCCCATTTCTTATTGGCGGGTTTATCACATATTTGCTTCATCCAATTGTTGAAAAGCTGAATGAAAAAGGCTTACATCGCGGGCTAGCAATTTTTTTAATCTATTTTCTTTTTTTTGGCGGGATTGGCTTTGGTATCTATAAAGGAATACCTGCATTTATTTCACAAGTCAGGGATCTTGCAGAAAGTGCTCCCATCCTTGCTGAACAATACCGAAACTGGATAAAGGAACTTCAAACACATACACGTGAATGGCCGGATGGTCTTCAAGAGCAAATTAATGAGGGAATCATGGGTTTTGAAAGGCGATTAGAATCTCTCTTGACTGTTATTGTAGATTCTTTATTAAACTTTTTGAATTTTGCTTTTGCGATCATGATTATCCCTTTTATTGCATTCTACATGTTAAAGGATTTTACGGTGATTAAAAGAGCCGTGTGGTATTTGACACCAAAATCATGGCGAAGAAAGGGAACTCGATTTCTTAGAGATATTGATGAATCGCTTGGAAGCTACATCAGAGGTCAGCTCCTAGTCTGTCTTATTATCGGCGGTCTTTCATCCCTGTTATTTTGGATTTTTCACTTAAAATATCCGTTACTATTAGGTCTAATCATTGGAGTCACGAACGTGATCCCTTATTTTGGACCGGTAATAGGTGCTGTACCCGCAGTCATTATTGCAGCAACCAGCTCCGTTAAATTAGTAATCATAACCATTGTCATTGTTTTTGGATTGCAATTTTTAGAAGGAAATATCTTGTCCCCCTATATAGTCGGAAAGAGTCTGCATATGCACCCGTTAATGATTATGGTTGCCTTAACGGCGGGTGGAGAAATTGGCGGGATACTTGGCATGATTCTAGCTGTCCCTGTTCTTGTAGTGCTGAAGGTCAGTATTCTTCATGCCAAAAATCATTTCATTCGTGAAAAGGTAAAGGAACCCGCACCATAATGCCTTTTCCGGATTGACAAACGTTTTTTGTGTAGCTATAATCCCTTTATAGAATATTTTGGATTAACATGTTGAAGGACCCTAGTATGTTGTAGTCCATCTTTAAGAGAGGAGCTTCCTTGGCTGTGAGAAGCTCTAGATGAAGGATAACAGAAGCTAGTCCAGAGTGCAGCTAACCACTGCCGTTTTTGCCGCGTTAAGGCAATTATTGAGAGATGAACACAGTCTTTTTGTGTTCATAATCAGGGTGGTACCGCGAGTAGAGCTCTCGTCCCTGTTCCGGTGAAGTTCCGCAAAAAGAAACTTCACCATGGGATGAGGGCTTTTTTGTGTTCTTTTTTAATAAGAGGGAGGTAGTAAAATATGAAATACCTAACAGGTTCAGAAATTCGTAAAATGTTTTTAGATTTTTTCCAGGAAAAAGGTCATGCTGTTGAGCCAAGTGCACCGCTTGTTCCACATGACGATCCATCTTTATTATGGATCAATAGTGGTGTTGCCACCTTGAAAAAATATTTCGACGGGCGCGTTATTCCAGATAATCCAAGGATTACCAATGCGCAAAAATCAATTCGTACCAACGATATTGAAAATGTCGGAAAAACGGCACGCCACCATACCTTCTTTGAAATGCTTGGAAACTTTTCCATTGGTGAATATTTTAAAGAAGAAGCGATTGAATGGGCTTGGGAATTTTTAACACATAAAAAATGGATTGGCTGGGACCCAGAACTTCTTTCCGTAACCATTCATCCAGAAGACCATGAAGCGTTTGACCTGTGGAATAAAAAAATCGGTATCCCCGAGGAGCGTATTATCCGTCTTGAAGGAAACTTCTGGGACATTGGCGAAGGTCCAAGTGGTCCGAATACCGAAATTTTCTATGATCGCGGTCCGGAGTATGGGGATGATCCCACAGATCCAGAATTATATCCTGGCGGTGAAAATGAGCGCTATTTAGAGGTGTGGAATCTTGTGTTTTCCCAGTTTAACCATAACCCGGATGGTACCTATACACCACTGCCAAAGAAAAACATTGATACTGGAATGGGTCTAGAAAGAATGGCCTCCGTGGTTCAAAATGTTCCTACAAACTTTGATACGGATTTATTTATTCCAATCATCAGGGCAACAGAAGAGCTTTCTGCCGTGAAGTATGGCACGGATAAAGAAAAGGATACGGCGTTTAAAGTGATCGCGGACCACATTCGTACTGTTGCCTTTGCAGTTGGAGACGGTGCATTACCTTCGAATGAAGGACGTGGGTATGTATTACGCCGGTTACTTCGCAGGGCCGTTCGTTATGCAAAGCAAATCAATATTAACCGTCCATTTATGTATGAGTTAGTTCCGGTTGTAGGAGAAATTATGCATGACTTCTATCCGGAGGTAAAGGACAAGACCGAGTTTATTCAAAAAGTCATTAAAAACGAAGAAGAGCGTTTCCACGAAACCTTACATGAAGGTTTATCAATCCTAGGAAATGTAATCAAAAAAGAAAAAGAAAAAGGCAGCAATACCATTTCTGGAAGTGATGTCTTCCGTCTTTATGATACGTATGGTTTCCCTGTTGAATTAACAGAGGAGTATGCAGAAGAAGAAGGAATGAAGCTGGATCACGCTGGTTTTGAAACAGAAATGGAATCGCAGCGTGAGCGTGCCCGTGCAGCTCGTCATGATGTCGGCAGCATGCAGGTACAAGGCGGAGTGCTTGGAGACATTAAAGCAGCAAGTGAGTTTGTTGGTTATGACCAGCTTCAAACAAACTCTAGCGTTGTTGCCATCATTAAAAATGGTGAGATAATCGATGAAGCATTTAGTGGAGATGAGGTCCAGCTTATTCTTGATGTAACACCATTTTATGCAGAAAGCGGCGGACAAATTGCTGACCGTGGAATGATTTATGGAGACGGTGTTGCTGCTAGCGTAAAAGATGTACAAAAAGCACCTAATGGTCAAAATCTTCATAAAGCATTCGTGGAGTCTGGGATTTTAAAGACAGACGCTAAAGTGACGGCAGAGGTTAATCAGGAAAATCGGGTACAAATTATTAAGAATCACACCGCTACTCACTTGCTTCATCAAGCATTAAAGGATGTACTGGGAACGCATGTTAACCAAGCAGGATCACTCGTGGAACCTGATCGTCTCCGTTTCGATTTCTCTCACTTTGGTCAAATAAAGCCAGAGGAATTGGAAGAAATTGAGAAGATTGTTAACGAACAAATTTGGAAGAATATCGAAGTGAATATTAGTTTAAAGCCAATTGCAGAAGCAAAAGCAATGGGTGCGATGGCTCTCTTTGGTGAAAAATACGGTGATATCGTTCGTGTGGTTAAAGTGGGCGATTACAGCCTAGAGCTTTGCGGCGGCTGTCATGTACCGAATACATCTGTTATCGGGCTGTTTAAAATTGTGTCTGAAAGCGGTATTGGTGCTGGTACAAGGAGAATTGAAGCTGTTACAGGTGAATCAGCTTATCAGCTGTTAAATGACCAAGTTGGTTCATTAAAGGACGCTGCAGACAAGTTAAAAACAAACCCTAAAGAAGTGGTAAACAGAATTGAAGCCCTAATGGCTGAAATAAAACAACTTCAACGTGAGAACGAATCACTTGCAGCTAAATTAGGCAATATTGAAGCAGGGAATCTCGTTTCGAAAGCAAAGCAAATCGACGGTGTCACGGTCTTGGCGGCGAAGGTTCAAGCAACTGACATGAATAACCTGCGAAATATGGCAGATGACTTGAAACAGAAAATTGGATCAGCTGTTATTCTTCTTGGAAGTGTGAATGAGGGGAAAGTCAATTTAATCGCAGCTGTGACGAAGGATTTAATGGATAAGGGATACCATGCTGGTAAATTAATTAAAGAGGTTGCAACACGATGCGGCGGGGGCGGCGGAGGTCGTCCAGATATGGCTCAGGCAGGTGGTAAAGATCCAGAAAAACTCGACTCTGCACTAAGATTCGTAGACGAATGGGTGAAATCGATTTGATAATGAGACAAAGTAGTGTAAAATGTAGATAAAATAGGTAATATTGGTAGATCTCTCCTCTACCAAAGATGCGAGGTGCGTTTGATGAGCTCATTTGATAAAACGATGAGGTTCAATTTTCCTGAAGAGCCTTTTGAACATGATGTAAACGATGTTCTTCTTCAAGTTTATGAAGCCTTACAGGAAAAAGGGTATAACCCAATTAATCAAATCGTCGGATACTTACTGTCTGGAGATCCTGCTTATATTCCCCGTCATCGAGACGCTAGGAATATCATTCGAAAGCTTGAGCGGGACGAAATTATTGAAGAATTGGTTAAATCCTATTTAAAACAACGACGTGAGGGTTAAGCAATGCGGATTATGGGATTAGATGTTGGCTCTAAGACAGTTGGTATTGCCATAAGCGACGAACTTGGCTGGACTGCACAGGGCCTCAAAACCCTCAAAATCGACGAAGAAAAAAATAAGTTTGGTTTTGATGAAATTGGTCAATTAATAAAAGAGTATGAAATTAGTCAGGTAGTCATCGGTCTGCCGAAAAACATGAATGGTTCTATTGGCCCGCGTGGTGAAGCAAGTAAACGATATGCTGAGGAAATTGAGAATCAGTTTTCAGTTTCAACGATTTTATGGGACGAGCGTTTAACCACAATGGCTGCAGAACGGGTTTTACTTGAAGCAGATGTCAGCCGTAAAAAGCGAAAAAAGGTCATTGATAAAATGGCTGCAATGATGATTTTACAAGGCTATCTTGATAGCAAAAATTAATGAGGTGACGTTAATGGAACACGGAGAAAATCAAATTACAATCGTAGATGAAAAAGGTAACGAACAATTATGTGAGGTACTTTTTACATTTGAATCAGAAGATTTTGGCAAGTCTTATGTTTTATTTCAACAGGTAGGGGAAGCGGAAAATGATGAAGAGGGTCCTGAGATTCATGCTTATGCTTTCAATCCAAATGATGAAGACGGAGAAGGCGAACTAATCCCAATCGAAACGGAAGAAGAATGGGATATGGTGGAAGAGATGCTCAATACCTTCTTTGATGAACAAGAAGACGAAGAATAAAATGTTGTGAAAACGATCCTGAAGAGGGATCGTTTTTTTATTTTTTTTGACTCTATTGAATGCGCTTTCGCAGAAAAATTGACATTTTTCGCTATTTATGCTGAAATAATATCTGATACGCATTTTATTAATTTGTAAAGAGAGTTTAAAAGATATATGTTTCACCGGCATATGGGAGGGGCAATTAGATGTCAACAGAAGAAACAAACTCGAAAAAAGAGATAATTCGAAAAAAAATGATTGAGCACCAAAGTGAAGCAAGAATTGTTCGTAAAATAGTTTTAACCATAACAATTTTAACCCTTTTAACCCTGGTGTTTATTGGTGGAGGGGGTTATCTCTATATCAAGTCAGCACTTCAGCCTGTTGACAAGGACAGTAAAGTACAAAAAAAGGTAGAAATTCCAATCGGTTCATCTGTTACCGGAATTTCTCAAAGATTAGAAGACAATGGGATCATTAAAAATGCTAAAGTCTTTAAGTACTATGTGAAATTTAAAAATGAAGCAGGTTTTATGGCTGGAGAATATGAACTGAGTCCCTCAATGGAGATTCCAGAAATTATTAATCGCTTAAAAACCGGTAAGGTACTGCAAAAAGCAGCGTTCCAGTTAACGATACCAGAGGGGAAACAGTTAAAGGAAATTGCTCAAATTATGGCAAAGGCTGTGAATTTACCAGAAGAGGAAGTTTTTAATCAATTAAATGATCAAACATTTATTCAAAAGATGATGGGGAAATATCCTGACTTATTAACATCAGACATTTTGAATCCTAACATAAAATATCCTCTTGAAGGATATTTATTTCCCGCCACCTATCCGTTTTATAAACAGAATCCAACTGTAGAAGAAATGGTTGTTACTATGCTAGATCAAACAAAAAAGGTGATAACACCCCTGCTTGCAGAATCTAGTAACGAGGAGTTGACGGCTCACCAGCTATTGACTATGTCCTCCTTAATAGAAGAGGAGGCAACGGAGCAAGCGGATCGTAAAAATATTTCGAGTGTATTTTATAACCGCATAGAACAGGGGATGCCTTTGCAAACAGACCCTACCGTTCTTTATGCACAAGGAAAACACAAGGAAAGAGTTTTATATGAGGATTTAGAAGTGAATTCGCCTTACAATACTTACAAAAATAAAGGTCTGCCGCCTGGACCGATCGCGAATGCAGGAAAAGAATCAATCGAAGCAGCAATGAGTCCTGCAGACACGAAATATTTATATTTCCTTGCTACGGGTGAAGGAAATGTACTTTTCAATACGACCTTGGATGAGCATAATGCCGATAAGGCGAAGTATATCACGAATAATTAATTTACCATGAAAGGAGAATGGTTTTCTTTCTTTCTCTTTTGTGGTAAAATAATTCAGTGTTTTATGAGCGAAAAAATAGCGTTTCTACGAACGCTATTTTTTCATGTCTAAAGAGCAGCATTATGGTTAGAATGTTTTAAAAGCTAGAGGCAGGTGATGGCAGTTTGTTGAATGATAAACTGCATTCTTATATTGAGGAATTAATTCCAGGACGTGAACCATTGTTGGTCGAAATGGAAAATTATGCGAAAGAAAATAAAGTACCGATTATGGAGCTCGTGGGAATTGAAGCTTTGCTGCAATTATTAAGGGTTCACAACTCAGAAAAAGTTCTTGAGGTAGGTACGGCAATTGGTTATTCTGCATTAAGGATGGCTCGTGCCCTTCCGAATGCATCGATTGTGACGATCGAAAGAGATTTAGATAGAATTCAGGTTGCGGAAGACTATATTGAGCGTTCTAAGCTTGGGGACCAAATTACTTTAATAAAAGGTGACGCGCTTGAAGTGGAGGAGCTTGTCCGTAATCAAGCACCATATGATGCTATCTTTGTTGACGCAGCAAAAGGACAATATCAAAAATTCTTTGAGATGTATTCGAAGTACTTAAAGGATGATGGAATCATCATAACCGATAATGTCCTATTCAAAGGACTCGTTACACTTACAGAATCTGATATTGAATCGAAGCGGATTCGTAACCTTGTGAAAAAAATAGATGGTTTTAACAAATGGCTGATGAAACACCCGGATTATCATACTGTCATTCTCCCTGTTGGAGATGGGATTGCCATTAGTAAAATGAAGAGGTGAATAGTGTTGAAAAAAACCGAATTATTAGTTACTCCATTAACAATCGACGATATTTCACCGCTGGCTGCTGCTGGTGCCGATGCATTTGTGATTGGTGAGCAGAGATATGGATTACGTTTAGCAGGTGAATTTGACCGTGATCAAGTTAGACAAGCTATTGAATTAGCACATGCACAGGGAAAGAAAGTGTATGTGGCAATCAATGCTATTTTTCATAATGAAAAAATGCCCGAGTTAAGTGATTATATTAAATTTGTTGATGAGGCAAAGGCTGATGGTATTGTTTTTGGGGACCCTGCAGTATTAATGACTGCTCGTGAAGTAGCACCAGATATGAAGCTTCATTGGAGCACGGAAACACTGGGGACGAATTGGTTTTCATGTAACTATTGGGGTCAAAAAGGCGCAAAAAGGGCTGTCCTTGCACGTGAAATTAATATGGATTCAATCGTTGAAATCAAAGAAAAAGCGGAAGTAGAAATAGAAGTACAGGTTCATGGTATGAGCTGTATGTTCCAATCAAAACGCTCCCTCTTAGGTAACTATTATGAGTTCCAGGGGAAAGCGATGGAGATTGAAAACCGCAAAATGGAAAAAAATATGTTTTTACATGATAAAGAAAGAGAAAATAAATATCCAATCTTTGAAGATGAGAATGGAACCCATATCATGAGTCCGAATGATATTTGTATCATCGATGAACTCCAGGAAATGTTAGAAGCTGGTGTCGACTCGTTTAAAATTGATGGGATCTTAAAGTCTTCAGACTATCTTCTTGCAGTAACAAAGGCGTATCGTGAAGCGATTGATTTATACTTTGAGGATCCAGAGCTATACGAGGACAAAAAAGATGAGCTGTTAGAGGCGATTGAAGAAATTCAGCCAGCTCACCGTAAACTAGATACAGGATTCTTTTTTAAAGAAACAGTTTATTAATAGAAAAGCGGAAGCGCCTTGCCCAAGGAAAAATGCAGTTGAATTTTTCCTTGGGGCGACAGGCATAAGACGAACCTTATTTATGGATTTGCTTATGACCCCAAGTCCCCTAGGCGCTGCAGCTAGACAATTAGGAGGGGTTCATTATGAATATTGTTAAAGATAATATTTCAGAAATCATCGATGGAAAACGCGTGATTGTGAAGAAGCCTGAACTCCTTGCGCCGGCAGGAAATCTTGAAAAATTAAAAATTGCTGTACAATATGGAGCAGATGCCGTATTTATTGGCGGACAGGAATATGGTCTTCGTTCAAATGCAGATAACTTTACATTTGAAGAAATGAAAGAGGGCGTAGAATTCGCAAAAAAATACGGAGCAAAAATATACGTTACTACAAATATCTTTGCTCACAATGAGAATATTGATGGTTTAGAAGAGTATATCCTCGGCTTAAAAGAAACAGGTATTGCCGGGATTATTGTTGCCGATCCATTAATTATTGAAACATGCCGCAGACTTGCACCAGAAATTGAAATTCATATTAGTACACAGCAATCCATTTCGAACTGGAAAACTGCTCAGTTCTGGAAAGAAAGCGGCGCAGAGCGTGTTGTTTTAGCGCGGGAGACAAGTGCAGAAGAAATTAGGGAAATGAAAGAAAAGGTCGATGTGGAAATTGAGATCTTTATTCATGGTGCGATGTGTATTGCTTATTCTGGACGTTGTACATTAAGTAATCATATGACAGCTAGGGACTCTAACCGAGGCGGCTGCTGCCAATCTTGCCGCTGGGATTATGACCTCTACCAATTAGAGGGAAGTACCGCAGAAATTCCACTTTACGGTGATAACGATGCACCTTTTGCCATGAGTCCTAAGGACCTTAATCTTATTCAAGCGATTCCTCAAATGGTTGAGCTCGGAATTGACAGCTTGAAAATTGAAGGACGTATGAAGTCCATTCACTATATTGCAACGGTAGTAAGTGTATATCGAAAAGTTATTGACGCCTATTGTTCAGACCCAGATAACTTTATAATTAAGCGTGAGTGGTTAGAAGAGCTGGATAAATGTGCAAACCGTGAAACGGCACCAGCATTTTTTGAAGGTGTTCCAGGGTATAAAGAGCAAATGTTTGGTAATCATAGCAACAAGACAAAGTTTGAATTTGTTGGTCTTGTGTTGGATTACAACGAAGAAACACAAATGGTTACACTTCAACAACGAAACCACTTTAAACCGGGACAGGAAGTTGAGTTCTTTGGTCCGGAAATTCAGAACTTTACACATGTGATTGATAAAATCTGGGATGAAAAAGGTAATGAATTGGATGCGGCTAGACATCCGCTTCAAATTGTACAATTTAAATTGGACAAACCGGTTTACCCTAACAACATGATGCGAAAGGAGAACTAGGTTGATGCGCAAACCGGTTGTTATTGGTGTTGCCGGAGGTTCCGGCTCTGGAAAAACGAGCGTTACAAAAGCAATTTATGAAAGCTTTAAGGGCCATTCTATAACCATGCTTCAGCAAGATTATTATTATAAAGACCAAAGCAATGTACCCTATGAAGAACGTTTGAAGACGAATTATGATCATCCGCTTGCGTTTGACAATGATTTGCTCATCGAACATATTCAGAAGCTGTTACGGTACGAGCCAATTGAAAAGCCTGTATATGATTACTCACTTCATACCCGCTCAAAAGAAGTTATTGAAGTTGCACCGAAAGATGTTATTATTTTAGAAGGTATTCTGGTTCTTGAGGATGAGCGGTTAAGGGATTTAATGGATATCAAGCTTTTTGTTGATACAGACGCTGATATTCGAATCATTAGGAGATTGTCTCGAGATATTAAAGAGCGTGGACGTACATTGGATTCTGTGATTGAACAATATACGAATGTTGTTCGTCCGATGCACAACCAATTTATCGAGCCAACCAAGAGATATGCAGATGTCATTATCCCTGAAGGCGGCCAAAATCATGTAGCCATTGATTTAATGGTCACAAAAATTCAAACAATTCTTGAACAAAAGTCATTTTTATGACACAATAGCGTAAAGATTAGTGTAATATGTATCAATAGTGGATGAATACAAGCTGCGCGCCCTTCTAAAAGGACGCGCTCCTATGTATTTATGTGATACCTACATAACATCAATAAACACAATCTATGGGGGATTGTGAAGACTAGAAGGAGTGAGAAGTTTTGGCGATAGATAAAGTATTTCCAATGACACAGGCAGGTAAGGACAAACTGATTCAAGAGCTTGAACATTTAAAATCAGTGAAACGTAAAGAAGTGGTAGAAAGAATTAAAATAGCAAGAAGTTTTGGGGATTTATCTGAAAACTCCGAATACGATTCTGCGAAGGAAGAACAAGCATTTGTAGAAGGCCGTATTACAACGTTAGAAAATATGATCCGCAATGCAAAAATTATTGAAGAAGGCGATATTGCTGGTGATTCCGTTACTCTAGGAAGCTCCGTTACTTTCGTTGAACTTCCTGATGGTGACGAGGAAACGTATACAATCGTTGGTAGTGCAGAAGCAGATCCGTTTGAAGGAAAAATTTCAAATGATTCTCCAATCGCAAAAAGCTTACTTGGTAAAAAAGTAGGCGATCAAGTCAATGTTCAAACACCAGGCGGCGATATGAGCGTCCGTATTGTGTCCATTAAGTAAGTAAGATTTTTCAACTTTATGTTTGAAATGGGAACACCTCGTCAAAACTCTTGACGAGGTGTTTTTTTATGATACGTATTCATAGACGAATAAAAGGATTACTCATCCTTTGTATGGCTGGACTTCTGCTTCTGACGGCAAGGTTAATTCAGATTCAGTTAGTCCAGACTGAAAGCTTTTCGAAGCACAATGTAAATCTATTAGAAGAAAGCGTAAAACAAAGAACACAGGAATTAGTGATTGATAATGGCCGAGGTAATTTTCTTGATCGAAATGGGGATTTGCTAACCCATAATAAGGTATCCGTCCTTGTCCTTTTTCCTTTCTTAAAAAATATAGAATGGGATATTGCAGCAGTTTCAGACATTACTGATATCTCAGAAGAAAGAATAACAGAGGCAGTGGAAGCTGCAAAAAAACCGTTTGCTTATGGAGAACCCCAGCCATTGGAGCTAACACCGTCACAAATGGAGAAAATTAATAAACTAGAGATACCTGGTGTATTTGCGATAGAAAAGAAATTCGAACGTAAGGTAATCCCCGCAGAGCAATTACTTGGTTTAACAGGAGAAAATGCAAAAATCCTAAAAAAACGGTATCCCGATAAGGAGTTATCAGAGAAAACACTTATTGGTGTTTCAGGTCTTGAAGAAAGCTTTGATGAATTCTTACTGCCTGAAGGAAACTCAAAACTTGTGTATCATGTTGATGGGGATGGAGCTCCGTTATTTGGAATAAATGTAAAGTATGTCGATCCTGCTAATCCGTTTTATCCTGTCAATGTAAGAACAACCATTGATAAAGGTTTACAACAAAAGTCTGAAGATTTAGTGGATAAGCACGGTGTCAAGAAGGGCGGATTAGTGCTCCTTGATATTGAAAGCAATAGTATCCTAGCCTCTGTTTCTCGTCCGGCTATTAATCAAAAGGATCCTTATAGCGGCTCAGGAATTACCAACCGAATGTTAAAGCAAGAAATTATGGGTTCTATTTTTAAAACAGTGGTTGCGGCGGCTGCCATCGATCAAAATCTTGATGTCCCCACTCGGGCTTTTAATTGCAGTCAGAAAATTAACGGGGAACCTGAATTAAAATATAACTACGGCATGCTTTCTTTTACTGAAAGCTTTGCGCGGAGCTGTAATCGGACTTTTGGGGAATTGGCAAAGGAACTGCAAAAGATTGATAAGGATTTATTGGAGGATTACGCTGAAAAATTGTCGTTAACAGGAACTGTCGGCTGGCAGGGAGAAGTCTATCATACCGATAATTTTAAACAGTTTGTTGACGAGGATAAAGGCAGAGTATTTTTGACAGATGAGGCTAAAAAAGATCCAAACTTCGCTGCGATGTCAGGTATTGGGCAGCATGAGGTGCGGGCAACCCCTTTGGCGATTGCCAATATGATGGCAACCATTGCGAGAGGTGGTAAGAAAGAAATGGTACGGATAGCTTCTAAAATAGAATATAAAAACGGAACGACAATGGTTACCTTTGAAAAAGAAGAATTACCTGGTGACACGATTTCCCCTTACAGTGCGATGAAACTTCAGAAAATGTTACGCGAGGTTGTGGTAAATCCAAATGGGACAGGCAGGTGGTTTCAGGATCTACCCTACGAAGTGGCTGGTAAATCTGGAACGGCCGAGACGGGAAAATATGAAAATGATAAACAACTTCATAATAAATGGTTCGCAGGCTATTTCCCGTATCAAAATCCTAAATATGCTCTTGTCGCAGTGAATCTGGATGTACTAGACACAGAAGGTGGTGTAAATATATTATTTGCCGATATGGTTAAAATGTTATACGAAAATGACAATGGATTACAAAACAATTAAAATCCTTCAAGTTCGACTCATTTCATGATAAGATGTTGACAGCCATATTTAATGGAGGGATAGTAAATGAGTAACGATTTCCAATCTGGCTCACGTTCTGGTTATAGGGCTAAAAGAAAGAAAACGAACCTCATCTTGAATAGTCTAATTGTTATTGTGCTAGCACTCATTTTCTTTGTAGCCTACACGATTTTTTTATCAGGTGACGATCAAGCAGCTTCAGAAAAGGAAGAAACAAAAACAGCAGCCAATCAAGCCTCAGAGAAAAAGGATAAAGCTGCTGACGATAAAGCTGCAAGTGATAAAGCAAATAAAGCTGCAAGTGATAAAGCTAAGGAAGAGACTGAATCAGAGGGAAGCACGGATGAAGAAAGTCAAGAAGCCGCAGCCCCAGAAAAGGAAGATGATTCCCAGGCAGTTGTGACGGAAGGGGATGGGTCTTCGAACGTAGTAAGGACGATTGAAAACCCTGCTTGGAAGCCTGTAGGGACCGTGCAAACAGGTGAACATTCACCAGTATACGAAAAGTCTTCTGTTGATTGGCAAGAAATGCTGAAGGCGATATCCTATGCCACTGGTTTGGAAGAAAGCAATATGACCGTATATTGGTTAGGACGAGATAAAGCATCCGGCAGCGGCTCCTTTAGTACGGTCGCGTCGAAGGATAAAACGCAAAAATACAATGTCTACCTTCAATGGGTGGATGGAGAAGGCTGGACGCCAACGAAAGTTGAAGAACTTTCCACAATAGAATAAAAAATAGGATGGAATCCCCATCCTATTTTTTTCGTTTAAAGTGTACCACAGCAGTATAAAACGTTTGCCCTTTTTCACTCACATACATTTGATGGGAAACTGAATGTACCCCTAATAGAATTGCTTTATTTTCCTCAATTTTTGCTTCGATTTTCTTTTCTAAAACTTTTAAATCCGCTGCGTCAAAAAATTCTACTTTATCCTCAATAAAATCAAGTTTAAAATTCAACATTGTATCATCCTTTCCCTATGTACATTTTAGTTAATTCCTGCGAATGAATCAATGTAATAATACCAACATCATGATAGGGAAAAACTCCTAACGTTGGAAGAATCCTGTCGAATGGTGGTAGAATACTTAAAGGTGCAAAAAAATAAAGAAAGAGGTTTAACTATGACAATTGCGATCATTGGAGCAATGGAAGAAGAAGTAAAACTATTAAGAGATCATATTAAGGGGCAAACCCAAGAAACCATTGCCGGCTGTGAGTTTACTTTTGGACAAATGAATGGCACAGATGTCATCCTGCTCCGGTCAGGAATAGGGAAAGTAAATGCAGCGATGTCTACAACGATTCTACTTGAAAAATATAAGCCTGATTGCATTATTAATACTGGGTCTGCTGGTGGCTTTAACCCTGATTTAAATGTAGGTGATGCGGTAATCTCAACAGAAGTACGTCATCATGACGTGGATGTAACAGCGTTCGGTTATGAATATGGGCAGGTACCACAGTTACCCGCAGCTTTTTTAGCGAATGAAAAATTAGTTCAAGCAGCTGAAAATGCCGCAAAGGAACTTGATAAATTCAAAATTGTTAAAGGGCTGATTGTTACAGGTGATTCTTTCATGGAAGATCCTGAACGTGTTAAATTTGTCCAATCTAAGTTCGAAAAATTACAAGCGGTTGAAATGGAGGCAGCTGCGATTGCGCAAGTGGCACATCGCTTTGGAGTACCTTTCGTAATCATTCGCTCATTATCTGACATCGCAGGAAAGGAATCAGAAATTTCTTTTGATCAATTTATCGACCAGGCAGCAACACATTCAGCAACATTGGTCATGAAAATAGTAGATGCATTAGGGTAAGGAGTTTATGATAGGGCAGCCAAAAGGTCCGGCGGAAACATCGCCGGATTTTTTGCCCTGTGTTTCTAGAATTTACATCCACATGAGAGCTCGCCTTTATGATAAACTAGCTTAGTAGATTCTAAGAAAAGCAGGTGACCAACAGTGGATAAACAAACAAAAAAGATTTATGAAAAAATGGTTGATTTAAAACACTTTGCTGTCGTATTACTCGCTGTCGGTGTATTTTTCTATTTAGGTGTTATCATTCCATCAGATTTAAAAACTGAAATGGATTTAAATATAATGATGATCTCTTGCATGTCCTTTTTAGCCTTTTCCCTTTTCCTTTTTATCAAAGCAAAACAATGCCAGTTAAAACTTATGGATATGGAAGATCACAAACAGAGATAAGTGTTCCTTTTGGGACGCTTATTTTTTTCATTCTGAATATCCAGGCAATTTCACTATTTTCAAAAAAATTCTAAAAAGTGGTTTACAAAGGGGAGGTTGATGGATATAATTACCGTAGTTAGTAAAAAATTCCGAAGGAGGTCGAAGAAAATGATGAAGTTAATGATGAAGTTAATGGTTGCTTACACATGGAGTGCTATTGGTATGACAACTGGATATTTGAATAAATTGCATTCGACCGATAGGAATGGATTGCTTAACTAATTTTTAGTTATCTTACATATCCATGCCGCAGGGAGTATGCTGCCCTGCGGTATTTTTGTGCTTAAAATTTGGCCGCAAGGGGGTAATTTCTTGCGGCCTTTTTGTGTCTTTAAAATGGATATATTTTACAAATTTACCTTTAAAAGGAAGTGATAGTATGACCTTAAATATTTTATTCTTTTCGATTACGTTCTCAAGACGCAATGAAAGTCTTCAACAAGCAGCACGCAATGAAATCGTTGAAAAGCTCTATGAACAGAACAAAGACCGCAATATGTCAGTCCATCAGTTATTATAAAAAAATCAAAGGAAGTGTATTGAAATGATTCTCAATATCTTATTTTTCTCGATTACTTTGAGAAAGCATAAAGTAAGTCTTGAAGAAGCAACACGCAATGAAACAGTTGAAAAGCTTTATGCGCAGCATAAAGATCGTCAACTTTCCATGTATCATTTACTTTAAACCCCTGGGTGGGAGGTGATCGTATGACCTTAAATCTAATATTTTTATCCATTACCATTAAAAAACGTGAGATGAGTTCTGAAGAAGCAGCGCACCAAGCGCAAATTAAGAAAATATATGAAGAAACAAAGGATCGGCAAATATCCGTTCATCGCATTATGTACTAATGATTTAACATGACAAAAAATGAAAGGTGGTTTTATAAATGATTTATTTAGTTCAAAAACAAGGAGCAATCATATGGAGTATGAAAGATACAACCTAGTTAAACTCGTTAAGGAGGCAGGAGATAATGCCAGTGCATAACTTTTTATTGTTTCTTTTCATAAAAGTAAAAAAGAAAAAATGATGTTATAATTAGTGATAAAAGATTGTTAACAAAACGTTCACATACCCCTAAGTTAGATACTGTGAAAATATGATAAATTCGAAGTAGTTAAAAGTATCTATCTAAAGGGGTGGATAATATGTTTATGATGGTGATGGCTTTAGTCATAACTGGAGCGATTGGTTGTGTAATCACTGCAGAATTGAGTGTTGAATAGTCAAAAAAGCATTGATCCTGCAAAGGTCAATGCTTTTTTTAGACATAAGCTATTAGACTCCATTTACAAATAAAATCTTTTGGACAGACACAATCCTCCTATTTCTAACATAGGAATTAGTTATAGGCAAAGCCCTAAAAAAGCACGGGGGTGGATGTGCATGGCAGGGATTTTTACAGCACTGGGTTATCTCATTAAGGAATTTTTATTTCTTGTCTCTTATGTAAAAAACAATGCTTTTCCGCAGCCCCTATCTGCTGCAGACGAAAGGAAATACCTACGATTGATGGCGGAAGGGGACTCACATGCCCGTAATATGTTAATTGAGCATAATTTGCGGCTTGTAGCTCATATTGTAAAAAAGTTTGAAAATACCGGTGAAGATTCAGAGGATTTAATTTCAATAGGAACAATCGGTTTAATTAAGGCGATTGAAAGCTTTTCAGAGGGGAAAGGAACAAAGCTGGCTACTTATGCCGCTCGATGTATTGAAAATGAAATTCTGATGCATTTAAGAGCTTTAAAGAAGACGAAAAAGGATGTCTCATTACATGACCCGATTGGACAGGATAAAGAAGGAAATGAAATCTCACTTATTGATGTTCTAAAGTCGGAATCAGAAGATGTTATTGATACCATTCAGTTAAATATGGAGCTCGAAAAAATTCGCAAATATATCGATGTCCTTGATGACAGGGAAAAAGAGGTAATTGTGGGTCGTTTTGGTCTAGACCTTCAAAAAGAAAAGACTCAGAGAGAAATAGCTAAGGAATTAGGAATTTCGAGAAGCTATGTTTCTAGGATTGAAAAAAGAGCATTAATGAAAATGTTCCATGAGTTTTATCGTGCAGAAAAAGAGCGTAAAAAGAGGAATTAGGTAAGAGTCGGTATTTTTCCGACTCTTTTTTTGTTTTTAAACGGCTTGTGCCTATACGGGAAGGGAGATAGGGACATAACCTATTATAAAAGGGAAAGGGGGTATTTATGTGTCATATGGTTATCTTAGTCCCTATTGCTGTTCAGCCCCTTATCCAGTATATCCTGTTCCTTACACAGCTGGCGGAGGAGGATGGTACGCGCTGTTTATCGTTTTATTGATATTAGTGCTTATCTTTGGCGGATGGTGGTATTATACGACGTGCTGTTAAACTAGTTCAAAACTTGTGCACCTTGAGCACAAGCTTTTTTTTATGAAATGCTAATAATAGAATTTTTTAACAAATATATTATAATGAAATGGTACATAGAAAAGGGGGTAACAAATTGACAGCTGCTACATATTCAGATGTTTGGAATCTTGAGGTATTTTTTAAGGGTGGAAGCAATTCAGCTGAACTGGCGGACCATCTAAAGGTTACGAAGGAATTAATTGAACAATTTGCAATAAAGGTACAGAATTGGAATCCAATCAATACTTCCGAGGATAAGGTCTATCTAAAAGAATTACTATCAGACTTCGAGCGGGCAGGTAAAAAGCTTCGTCAGGCATCCGCATTTGTTGGCTGCTTACAGGCGCAAAATACAGAAGATAAAAAGGCTTATGCCCTTGAGGCAACCGTTACAGGACTTAGTGCCACTTTCCAATCTGCACTAAGTGCATTTGACAATCTATTATCATCGATCCATGATGAGGCCTGGAATCAAGTGTTAGAGGATGAGTACCTGAAGGAACTGACGTTTTCGCTTAGCGAAAGGCGAGAACGAGCAAAAGATAAGTTATCAATTGAAGAAGAAGGATTAATTAGTGCTCTGGGCGTTGATGGCTATCATAGCTGGGGACAATTGTATGATCTAATTGTTAGTAAAATAAAGATACCAGTTGAAGAAAATGGAGAAATAAAGCAGCTTTCTATTGGGCAGGCAGCTAATAAGTTTTCCAGTTCGGACAGGAATGTGCGTGCATCCGTTTTTAAAAGCTGGGAGAAATCATGGAATGAACAAGCAGATTACTTATCAAAAACATTAAATCACCTATCAGGATTTCGCTTAAATGTTTATAAAAAACGTGGTTGGGACGATGTTTTGAAAGAACCGTTAAGTATTAATCGAATGAAAAAAGAAACATTGGAAACGATGTGGACAGTCATTTCAGATAATAAACAGCCGCTTGTTGAATATTTGAACCGAAAGGCCAGACTATTAGGGATTGAAAAATTAAGCTGGTTTGATTTAGACGCTCCATTTGGAAAAGCAGAGTCAAAGGTTTCCTACCAAGAGGGTGCTGAATTTATCGAACAAAATTTTGCTCTTTTTGGTGAAAAGATGTCTGCGTTCGCAAAGAAAGCATTTGAAGATCAATGGATTGAAGCTGAAGACCGCCCTGGCAAAGCACCCGGTGGCTTCTGTACTGGATTCCCTGAAAGTGAAGAATCTCGTATTTTCATGACGTATTCTGGTACACCTTCGAATGTCTCGACACTTGCCCATGAGCTGGGTCATGGATTCCATTCCTATGCCATGAGAGGGGTGCATTATCTAAATCGCGGGTATGCAATGAATGTTGCAGAAACGGCATCAACATTTGCTGAAATGATTGTTGCAGATGCAGCTGTAAAAAATGCTAAGGATGAAGAGGAAAAGCTTGCTCTGCTTGACGATAAAATTCAAAGAACGGTTGCTCTATTAATGAACATCCATGCTCGCTTTTTGTTTGAAACTCGTTTTTATGAGGAAAGAAAGCTTGGTCCTGTCTCTGTTGAATCCTTAAATGAATTAATGGAGAAAGCTCAGAAAGAAGCCTATTGTGATGCCTTGGATCAATATCATCCATTATTCTGGGCGTCTAAGCTTCATTTTTTCATTACCGGGGTACCGTTTTATAACTTTCCTTATACATTTGGCTATTTGTTCTCTCTTGGGATTTATGCACAGGCACTAGAGGAAGGTAAGGGGTACGAAGAAAAGTATATCTCATTATTAAGAGATACAGCTTCTATGACAGTTGAGGATTTGGCTTCTAAGCATTTGCAGGTTGATTTAAGTCAAAGAGATTTCTGGGAAAAGGCGGTTCGAATCTGTATTGACGATATCGATGAGTTCCTGAAATTAACGTGAAAATAAATAAAAATAAGGCCCAGCAGGATACCTGCTGGGCCTTACTATATGATATGATAAATTCTTTTGAACTTAGTTTACTGTTCAGCTCCACAAGAGTAAGCTTCGGAAGCGTTACTTCGCACGAAAGAAAAGCGTTAGCTTTTCTGAGGAGCGCCCTAGCGGCTAGTGTCCTTCGCTCTCCGCGAGTAAAAATCCCTTCAGGATTTTTACCTACCTACGATAAGTCAAGCACGAATGCGCCTCTGGCTCTTCGTGTTTCCTTTATCTCAGTTGGAGCGCTCCACAAGGGATGCTTCGACAGCATAGGGCTTCGCACGAAGGAAAAGCGTTAGCTTTTACGAGGAGGCCATACGCCGCTGACCACTAAGGAAAGCTCCTTCGAATAATCATCGCAGGACCAAGCTGCACTTTGGCTTGGTCCGAGGGCGCTTCCGCTTTTCGTTTTACATTTTTCTGAGTTTGAATGGACTAACCATTAGGAATGATAAAATGATGATGATAAATAGGAATGTCTGAGCTGGTAAATATGGAATAGCCAAAAAGCTCAAGGTTGCTAAGCAGCCTGCGGCTGTAATGGGAAGACCAGTAAAGTAACCATTGCTTTCCGTAATATTAAATCTAGCCAATCTAAACGCACCGCAGCCAATAAAGAAAACGGTAAAAAAGGAACCGGGTCCGCCAAATTCATTTAAAATTCCCTGATATAGTAATAGTGCAGGCGCTACTCCAAATGATATAATATCACTCATGGAATCTAATTGTTTGCCTAGATCTGATTCAATATTAAACTTTCTTGCAACCATTCCATCAAAGCGATCCGCTAATGCAGCGATAAAAATTAATAGTAAACTTAAACGTAAATTACCTTCCATAGCAAAAATAATGGCAAATCCACCAAAAGATAAATTTGTTAACGTAATGACGTTAGCAGTTTGGGACTTAAGTTTCTTAATTGTAGAATCAAAAACGTCTAATAAAAACATTTTGCTCCACCACTCCTTTTCAACAAAAGCCGGAAGAGAACTTTGTTTATTATACTTATTGTATGTATTTAATATTAAGCTTTTTAGTCGGTTTCGTAAAGAGTATTTTTACACTTTTTGGGGGTAATACGATGTTGAAGCATGTATATCGTTTCATGATAGAATTAACAAATGGAAAATGGTCATCTGTGATTTTAAAGGTATTTGCACGTTCTAGACTTAGCAAATTGGTTGTCCCTTCGTTCGCGAAGATTTATCACCTAAATCAGAGTGAAATGGATAAAGCAATACATGAATATCCTACCCTTCATGATTTATTTATTCGAACATTAAAGAAAGAAGTACGAAAAGTCGATACAAGTACTAAAACAGTGGTAAGCCCTGTAGATGCCGTCATTGAGGATGTGGGGACTATCAATCAAACGAGTGAAATGGTTGTAAAGGGTAAAACCTATTCCATTCAAGAAATGCTTGGAAGTCAGGAGTCTGCAAATAAATATTTACAAGGTACATATATGATACTCTATTTAAGCCCGAGTCATTATCATCGGATACATAGTCCTGTAAAGGGAACTATTGTTAAACAATGGACACTCGGATCAAAATCTTATCCTGTTAATAAAATGGGATTAAAATATGGAGTTCGAACTTTAGCAAAAAATTACCGAATGATTACAGAAGTAGATACATCCTATGGGTATACGGCTATTGTGAAAGTTGGAGCCATGTTTGTAAATTCAATTGAAAGAACGCATACAGGAACAGAGCTTGAAAAAGGTGACGAAATGGCCTATTTCAGTTTCGGCTCAACGGTTGTATTGTTGTTTGAAAAGGGGATCATTCAGCTGGATTCCTCTATTGAAACACCAAAGGATATTAGAATCGGTGAAAAAATTGGACTGCTGATTAAGGAAAATGGCGGTGATTAAATAACATCTCTTAAAAAAGAAAAAGCCCTCTAGGGGCATAGTATAAGATTCTTATGAAGAAATCTGCAATTTTTTAAATAGGGAACGGCGATGTATTTCTGTTTCAATAAGTTGAATAAACTCTGGACATAAATTTAATTCTCTTGCTTTAAAGTAGGATTCGATTAGTAACTCATCTGACAGTTTACGCAAGCCAGAATGCACCTCCATATAAAAAATAAATGGTACTAAAAATTTTAAAAGAAGCATAAAATGGTAGGTTCAATTGGTGTACCCTAAATCTACCAAATTAACTTGAATCGGACAACCTTTCCAATTATTCACAATTAGCCGTGGATAACTTGTGACTAATTTGTTTATAAATTATTAAAAAGTGACTGAAACAATGGGTATAATGTTAATAACTTTATCCACAGGAGTGGAAAGACTGGGGTTTTGTCGAAAAATATTTTTTAAATTTAGGATTTAAGGCAATATGTTTTCAATTCTCTGTAAAAAAAGTCCGGCTATGACAAATAATAAATCATACTATAATTAATTCGTTTTATTTTGATACAAAGGTTAAAATTGGTTATGATGGTACAGATAAACAGAAGTTAATTAATGAGGTGTAAGCTTAGTGTTAAAGAATTTTTTACCTAATGAACATGTTAAGAGCATATTAGATATTGATCCTGTAGAATTGAAAAAAAGAGGAATTAAGGGAATTATAACGGATTTGGATAATACGCTTGTGGAATGGGATCGACCAAATGCGACACCTGAGCTAATAAACTGGTTCGAACAAATTAAAAAACACAATATTCTCGTGACTATTGTTTCTAATAATAATGAAATGCGAGTAAAAGAATTCTCGGATCCTTTGCAAATACCATTTATCTTTCGAGCGAGGAAACCGACTGTACGTGCGTTTAATAAGGCTCTTTCTCAAATGGGTATTAGAAAGGAAAATGCTGTTGTTATTGGAGATCAATTATTAACGGATGTCTTTGGTGGAAACCGAAGCGGATTTCACACCATTCTGGTGGTCCCTGTTGCACAAACAGATGGTTTTTTTACAAAATTTAACCGATTTGCTGAACGAAGAATTTTGAATTGGTTCAGAAGAAAAGGCTTGATTCAATGGGAGGATTAAAGTGTGAGTGAACAAGAGCAAAATTTATGTATGGGGTGCGGTGTAAAGGTCCAAACTGAGAACCCGGCGGAGTTAGGATATGCACCGTCATCAGCACTTGAAAAAGAAGCGATTATTTGTCAACGCTGTTTTCGGCTTAAGCATTATAACGAGGTTCAGGATGTTAGTTTAACCGATGATGACTTTCTCAAAATTTTAAATGGGATTGGTCAGACGGATGCATTAATTGTGATGATTGTGGACATTTTTGATTTTAATGGTAGCTGGCTGCCTGGTTTACACCGATTTGTAGGAAAGAACAAAATCGTCCTGGTGGGGAACAAAGTTGACCTTCTGCCCAAATCAGTAAAACATAACAAATTGATTAATTGGATGAAACAAGAATCAAAAGAGCTGGGGTTAAGGCCAGAAGAGGTTTTCTTAGTCAGTGCAGAGAAAGGCAAGTTCATCAATGAAACGGCTGCTGCCATTGACGAATTGCGAAATGGAAAAGATGTCTATGTCGTAGGATGTACAAATGTAGGGAAATCTACATTTATAAATAGAATCATTAAGGAAGTTACGGGTGAAGAGGATATTATTACTACATCGCACTTTCCCGGCACTACTTTAGACATTATAAAAATCCCGCTTGAGGATGGAAAATCTCTGATTGATTCACCTGGAATTATCAATCATCATCAAATGGCTCACTTTGTAGATAAGAGAGATTTAAAAGTGATTACTCCCAAAAAGGAAATAAAACCAAAGGTATTCCAATTAAATGAAGGTCAAACTTTATTTTTTGGAGGATTGGCGAGATTTGACTTTATAAGCGGAGACAGAGCCTCATTTGTCTGTCACGTATCTAATGAACTGAACATTCATCGCACAAAAACAGAAAATGCAGATGAACTATATAGAACCCACATAGGGGAAATGCTAGCTCCACCGCGAAAAGATGAAGTAGATTCATTTCCTGAGCTAGTAAAACAAGAATTTGTGATTAAGGATGCCAAGACGGATGTTGTGTTTTCGGGTTTAGGGTGGATAACCGTTAACGATCCAGGGGTAAAGGTTGCGGCATACGTTCCTAAAGGTGTTCAAACACTAATACGTAAATCCTTAATCTAAAATAGAGTAAATGGGGGGAGAAACAGGTGGAAAAACTTTTAGCGGTTCTTGGAAATCCAATTGGTCACTCAATGTCGCCAGTTATGCTTAATGATGTAATAAAGGTAAATAATATTGAAGCTTATTATCTCCCATTTCATGTGAAAAATGACGATCTTCCAGCTGCTATCCGTGGCTTAAGAGCAATTGGCGTATTAGGTTTTAATGTGACAATTCCACATAAAACTGCCATCATTCCTTTGTTAGATGAAGTGGATAAACTGGCTTTAAGCATAGGGGCCGTCAACACGGTTGTAAATGAAAATGGAAGGTTAATTGGCTATAATACGGATGGATATGGATTTTTAAAGGGGCTAAACGCATATATTACTTCCTTATCGGATAAAAAAGTATTAGTCATTGGGGCGGGTGGAGCAGCAAGAGCTATTTATTTTACTATGGCAAAAATGAAGCCCTTAGCAATTGACATCGCTAATCGGACTATCGGCAAGGCAGAGGAGCTCATTGCGGCTTGTCCATTTGATACATCTTCCAAAGCTTTATCTTTAGTTGAGGCAGGAGATCAATTGGCGGAATATGATGTGATAATACAAACCACGATGATTGGGATGCACCCGAAAATTGAAGAGATACCGATTAGTCTCGAACATTTAAATCAACAGTCACTGGTTTGTGATATAATTTACAACCCGCTTGAAACCCAGTTTTTAAAAGAAGCTCGGGAAAAAGGGGCAACCATTCAGAATGGAATCGATATGTTTGTTTATCAAGGGGCACTTGCTTTTGAAAAATGGACTGGAATTTTCCCTGATGTAAATCGAATGAGAGAGAATGTATTACTACAGCTTGGAGGCGTGAAATGTTAACAGGTAAACAAAAAAGGTTTTTGAGATCAAAAGCTCATCATTTAGATCCCATCTTTCAAGTAGGAAAAGGTGGAGTAAATGAAAATATGATCAAGCAGGTAGCGGATGCTTTGGAAGCAAGAGAGCTATTTAAAATCAGTGTTCTGCAAAATTGTGAAGAAGATAAAAATGTTGTTGCAGAGCAATTGGCAGAAGGTACAGGAGCGGATATTGTCCAGATTATTGGAAATACTATAGTACTTTACAAAGAATCGGTGGAAAAGAAACAAATTTCGCTTCCATAGTAAAGGAGCTGTCATCATGACAAGGGTTGGGATTTTGGGAGGGACATTTGACCCGCCTCATTACGGACATTTATTAATTGCAAATGAGGTACTCTCTGAACTTAATCTTGATGAAATTTGGTTTATGCCAAACCAAGAGCCTCCTCACAAGCAAAAATCAGAATCTGTTGAAAATATCGACCGTTTGCAAATGCTAGAGCTTTCGATTGAAGGGAACCCTGCATTTAAAATTGAAAAGATTGAACTTGAGAGGTTAGGTCCTTCATTTACGGTCGATACCATGAAAATCTTAAATGAGCGATTTCCTGAACATCAATTTTACTTCATCATTGGTGCCGATATGATCGAATATCTGCCTAAATGGCATATGATTGATGAATTGATTGAGCTTGTACAATTTGTTGGTGTTGAAAGACCAAAATATAGCTCAGAAACAGAATATCCTATTACTTATGTGGACATACCTGCATTTGAAGTTTCGTCCAGTATGATCAGAAAGAGAGTCGAACAAGGCAGGAGTGTTCGCTATTTATTACCCGACCGGGTCATTGATTTTATTAGGGAGAACCATTTATATGGAACGTGAAGCAGCATTAAAAATTGTCAAAGAACAGTTAACAGACCATCGATACCAGCATACATTAGGCGTCATGGAAACAGCTATTGCTTTAGCGAAACAATATGGTGCCGATGAAAAAAAAGCGGAACTAGCGGCGATTTTTCATGATTATGCAAAGTTTCGTAATAAGGATGAAATGAGGCAAATCATTTTATCGGAAAAGTTTCCTGAAGACTTACTTCACTATCACTCAGAATTGTGGCATGCTCCCGTGGGTGCCTATTTGGTCGAAAAGGAAGCAGGAATCAAGGACAAAGAAGTACTGAATGCCATCCGCTTTCATACATCAGGAAGACCAGGAATGACGCTGTTGGAAAAAGTAATCTATTTAGCCGATTATATTGAACCAGGTCGACATTTTCCAGGTGTTGAGGATGTAAGAGCCTTAGCAAAACAAGATTTAGACAATGCTTTAATACAAGCAGTTAAAAACACCATCCTATTCTTAATGGAAAAGAATCAATCGGTTTACCCCGATAGCTATCAAACATATAATGATCTCGTAATGAAGAGACAGGAGGACTGATTAATGACTAATCAGGAGTTATTAAAAATTGCGGTAAAAGCAGCAGATGATAAAAGAGCAGAAGATATTCTAGCACTGAATATGCAGGGGATTTCCTTAATTGCCGATTATTTTATTATTTGTCATGGAAACTCTGACAAACAAGTACAGGCAATTGCTAGAGAAATCAAAGAGAAGGCAGAAGAAAACGGATATAATGTGAAAAGAATGGAAGGCTTCGATGAGGCAACGTGGATCTTAATTGACCTTGGAGATGTGGTTGCACACGTTTTCCACCGTGATGAAAGAAGTTATTATAAATTAGAGCGGTTATGGGGAGATGCTCCTCTAGAGGATATTCACAGTGAGTTGACCACATGAGTTATGAACAGTTCGCCTATCTTTATGACGAGCTCATGCAAGATGCTCCCTATGATGAATGGGTTCGATTTGTTAAAGATAAATTGAAAAAATATCAGGTTGATGGTAAAAATCTGCTTGATTTGGCCTGTGGCACAGGAGAGCTCTCCGTTCGCTTTGCTAAGGAGGGCTTTTCCGTTGTTGGAATAGACTTATCAGGTGATATGCTTGCCGTTGCCCAGGCAAAAGCACAGGAGGAAGGCCTGCAAATACCTTTTTTTGAGCAGGACATGGTAAGTATTGAAGGTCATGGAGAATTCGATATTATTGGGATTTTTTGCGATTCTTTAAACTACTTGGAATCAGATCATGATGTCATACATACTTTTTCTAGTGCTTTACATCATCTAAAGGATGACGGGATATTCTTTTTTGATGTTCACTCCACTTATAAAATTGCTGAGGTTTTTCTCAATCAAACCTTTGTATCTACAGAAGATCAAGTATCTTATATTTGGAATAGCTTTCCCGGTGAAAATCCGAATAGTGTTGAACATGAACTAAGTTTCTTTGTACTAGATGAGCAAACCGGCAAATACAATCGTTACGATGAGCTTCATATCCAAAGAACCTACCCAGTTGAACAGTATTCAGAATGGTTAGCAGAAGTTGGATTTGAACTCCTCGAAGTCTGTGCTGATTTCGACAATATCCAACCACAGCCGAATTCAGAGCGAATATTTTTTATTGCAAAAAAAAAGCCATCTTTTAAATAAAAAAGATGGCTTTTTTTGAAAAAAATAAAGGATTTTGTTAAATCTTAGCGAATTAATGTTTATAGAACTGCGTATTTACCTTTTCTATGTCTTCATTAAACTTTGAATGTGTCGCATGGAAAAGATGTTCAAAGACATCTCCAAGCTCTTCCTCCATCACTTTAATGCCCTCACCTGTAATACCGCCCTTAACACAAACTTTTTCTTGCAAGGAAGGTAATGTATAATGCCCTTGTTTTATTAGCTCCCCGAGACCTATAATCATTTCACTTGCCATAACAGTAGCCGTTTCTTCATCAATCTCCGTTTCTTTTACCGCCGCAAGAATAAATCGCTGCAGCAGGTAACTGAAAAATGCTGGACCACAGCTAACGATATCGGATGCCACTCTTGTGATTGTCTCATCAATAGTTACTGGTACCGAAATCTTCGTAAACAAACTCTCCACTTTTGTTTTCCAATTTTCACTACAATTTTCACCATAGGTTATGAGAGACACTCCCGCTAATGCCCTGTTTGTAATACTTGGAATAACCCTGGCAACAGAACAAGCTGTTAACGCTTCAAGTTGGTTTGTGTCAATAGGACTGGTAATGGAAATGACACATTTTCTGGTACCTAAATGGGGATTAATTTCAGTTAGAATAGAATGAACATCCAACGGTTTGACACAAACGAATACTAAATCGGATTGAGATGCTACCTCAGCAGCATTTTCTCCAACTCTTATATTTTTATATTTATCTTTAAGCAGCATCGCTTTAGTTTTTGTCCTATTCGTAATGACCATTGAAGAAGGGGATACTGCCTTTCCATCGATCAAAGCCTCGATCAAAATTGTCCCCATATTACCGGTACCGATGATACCAATTTTCATTATTCCGACCCTCCTTCGAATGCAGATTCTCTAATAACAATATGAGATTTAGTTGTGAAATATACCACTTGAAAGGATGGATTCATGTTGAAGGACTGGATTATAGAGCATAAGAAGTATGTAATGATTGCCGCGGTAATCGCTTTTGCTGCCATTTTTTATTTCTTAGAGGAAAGTAAATCATCTGTAAGTAATCTAGAAAATATCGTTCCACAAAGTATCACGGAGGAGAAAGAAACCGAGCTTTCGCCAGAACAAATAACTGAACCTCAAAGCATTATTGTAGATGTTAAAGGTCAAGTGAAAATGCCGGGTGTGTATTCATCAGCTGAGGGTGAACGCGTAATAGATGTGATAAATCGTGCTGGAGGATTAACGGAGAACGGTGATGAAAGTCAGGTGAACTTTGCTGAGCATGTACAAGATGCGATGGTTATTTATATTCCTGCGAAGGGAGAGGAGGGCATTGCTGGTGATGGGGGAACTGCCGGGTCTGTTATGAATATCGGTGGTGACAAACAGGCAAAAATAAATTTAAATAAAGCAGATGAAAATGAATTGCAAAACCTTCCTGGAATTGGTCCTTCAAAGGCTGCAGCGATATTGGAATACAGAGAGACAAATGGCGTATTTAAAAGTGTGGAAGATTTGAAAAATATTAGTGGAATCGGTGAAAAAACATTCGAAAAACTTAAAGATCTTATAACTGTTAAATAAGAATTACAATTGACCTTTTAAAGCCGCAGATATTACACTAAAAGAGAGAAAAAAATCGAATTTTGGGGAGTTGAGGAAGTGGAACGCATTTCATGGGATCAGTATTTTATGGCACAAAGCCATTTGCTGGCATTAAGAAGTACATGTACAAGGCTAACGGTAGGCGCAACCATAGTCAGAGACAAGCGAATCATTGCCGGAGGTTACAATGGATCAATTGCCGGGGGAGACCATTGTATTGATAAAGGTTGTTATGTTATTGATAACCATTGTGTTAGAACGATCCATGCTGAAATGAATGCACTTTTACAATGTGCTAAGTTCGGTGTGCCTACAGCGGACTCCGAAATTTATGTTACTCATTTCCCATGTCTCCAATGCTGCAAAGCTATTATTCAAGCTGGGATTAAAACAGTTTATTATGCCGAGGATTATAAAAACCACCCTCACGCTATTGAATTATTTCAGCAAGCAAATGTTAAGACGGAAAAAGTAGAATTAAAAGAATCAGTTATTGATTTCCGGAAAATGGGACAATAAAAGCAAATTTAACGCCGGCAGCCCCGGCGTTAAATACACCCTCTAAAATATGGAGAAAACATATGAATGGTAAATACTTTTATTATGCGATTGCAGCTTTATTAGGCGTATTAACCTCGATTTTCAATTTTTTACTCTTCTTATTTATTTCCATCGTTTATCTCTGCCTCCTCTTTCGCTATAAAAAATACTCAAAACTACAGTTAATAATCGTTATCTGCCTCTTTATCACTTTTTTATTTACCAGTCATGCAGTTGTAACAAATAATAAAACCACCCTGTCAGATTCAACCACTACCTTTTATGTCGAGTATATGGAGAACACCAAAGTGGATGGTGATTTACTGCAAGTTACTGCGTTTGATATAAAGCATAAAGAAAAGCTATTAATTCGCTATAAAATTAAATCAGAATCAGAGAAATGGTCCTTAAAAGATACCAATTTTTACGGGCGCTTATGCCAAATAAAAGGAAAGTTAAGCGATCCTTCTATTGCTAAAAACCCGAATGCTTTCAACTATCGAAACTATTTAGCCAATAAACAAATATATAAGATCGTTGAATTAAATGGACATCCGCTTCAAAGATGTGCTGTTGTGAAATCAACGCCGATAACCATGATTAAAGAATGGCGTTTTATGGGCATCAATTATCTTGAAAAGAACTTTCCAACTGAAATTGCAGCCCTTTCAGCAGCATTGATTTTTGGGGATAGGAGTATGTTCGATCCGCAGGTTTTAATCGATTATCAAAAGACTGGTATTGTTCATTTATTAGCAATATCTGGACTTCATGTTTCATTGTTAATAGGGATGGTCTTTTATTTAGGAATTAGAATCGGGTTGACTCGGCAATTTATGTTTAATTTTCTTCTCATTCTTTTACCGATTTATGCAATTTTAACTGGTGCCTCACCATCCGTGATTCGGGCTGTCTTAACGCTATTCCTCGTATTGTCGGCAGTAAGATGGAAAAAACAAATAAGGATGTCACCTGTTGATGCCATAAGCCTTACATTTATGATTTATGTATTCTTTACACCTTTAATTATATTCGATGTAGGTTTTCAACTATCATTTTCAGTTAGTTTTGCCATTATTTTATCTGCCTCCAGCATTTTGCCTCGGTACCAACGAAGTATTTCATCGATGATTGTTATATCCATAATTGCCCAACTCGGTGCACTTCCAATATTACTGTACCATTTCTTTGAAATTTCCTTTATTAGTATTGCAGCAAACCTCCTCTACATTCCGCTATTTTCGTTTGTGTTTGTTCCAGGCTTATATTTTTTGTATTTCATTCAGCTCATTTTTGGAGCGACACCCTCATTTTTAATAAATTTACTCATGA
Organism: Neobacillus sp. plas4; assembly: GCF_057221695.1. Lineage (NCBI taxonomy): Bacteria > Bacillati > Bacillota > Bacilli > Caryophanales > Bacillaceae > Neobacillus > Neobacillus sp. plas4. The sequence continues at coordinate 4,480,208 of NZ_CM170152.1, read as the reverse complement.
ACATCATTATCCTAGCTAATGGGCTTATTCATCGGCTTGCAGATATATCCACTCTGCAGCTCATTACAGGGAGACCCAATTTGATTAACTTCTTCCTTTATTTATTGATTATTCTCGCTATTTTTATATTATGGGAGGCAGGTTTACAGAAAAAAAGAAAACAAATGGCCATGCTCTTAGCCATCGTTTTGTTTACCTTTCAAAACGTTTGGAATTGGGTTAACCCATTTGGGGAAGTCACCATGATTGATGTTGGGCAGGGCGACAGTATTTTAATACATCATCCATTCGGGGAAGGTACTTATTTAATCGATACGGGGGGAACGATTGTCTTCGAAGAGGACGAATGGAAGAAACCTGCAAAACCCTTTGAGGTTGGGAGAGATGTGGTGGTACCTTTTTTGAAAGGAAAGGGCATTAAACAACTAGATAAACTTATTCTTACACATGGTGATGCAGACCATATTGGCGGAGCCCTTGCTGTTTTGGAAGAGATAAAAGTAAAACAAATCATTTTGCCTTCCGTTATAGAGTTATCTCCCTCAGTGCAGCGTATTATTAAGGAAGCTCAAGAAAGAAGAGTTCAGGTAGTCGTGGTAGCGGAAGGGAGTCAATGGGAGAATAAAAACAGCGCATTCTATGTTTTAAGTCCAGAAAAAAATTACCAAGGTAGTACAAATGGTGGATCGATTGCTCTATTAGCATACATTGGCGGACTGAATTGGTTTTTTGGAGGTGATCTCGATCAAGAAGGGGAAGAAAGGATCGTTAGGAAATATCCCGATTTGAATATGGATGTACTAAAGGCTGGGCACCATGGCAGTAAAACCTCTAGCGGTGAGATGTTTATCAACAAGATTACCCCAGCCATTGCATGGATTTCAGTTGGTGAAAGAAATCGCTATGGTCACCCGCATAGTGAGGTGCTAGAGCGCTTATCTAACTCAGCTGTATACAGGACCGATCAAGATGGTGCGATTACCTACAGGTTTTATCAGAACACTGGAACCTTTTCATCCTTTTTACATACGATAAAGTAATAACTCATCACAAAATGAAAAAGAGACTGCATGGCTGCAGCCTCTAAAACTAATTATGTAGCCTAACATTAGGATCCGATGATTTTAATAACGGTAGCAATAATAAACATTGTAGCAAAAAAACCAAAAGAAACGATAAACCCTACCCCAGAATCAATTGCGTCGTTACGTTTACTTTGCACATTCTTTTCAAATTCATTCACAATTTACCCCTCCTATTTCACAATATAGTATAAGCGATTTATTTTAAAAAATCCAGTATACATTCAATATCTGCTTCCTTTATTGACAAGAGTTGACACAAATACTTTAAACCAAAAAGGTGACACTAAATTTACACAAGGAACTCCGCCAAGCGATTAAAAGATCCTAGGGCTTTAATTGCAGGCGTTCATCATAGATCGGGAATTGGCGCTTATTCTCTAAGACGTCAATTCCCTTTTAACACTTGTCAAATTGTCCAAGCTTCATTACGATAGATAATGGAATGTGAATTGAAGGGGAGCTTGGATAATGGTATTAGATATTTGGAAACAAATTAAACAAAGGGAAATTGCTCCCATTTATGTATTATATGGTACTGAGGCGTTTTTAATCAATGAAACGAAACAAATGCTGCTTAACCAGGTTTTAAACGAAGACGAAATGGACTTTAATTTTACTGCATATGATTTAGAAGAAACTCCGATTGAAACGGCTTTAGAAGACGCAGAAACCTTTCCGTTTTTAGGCGAAAAAAAAGTGATTTTTTTACATAATCCTAAATTTTTAACAGCTGAAAAACAAAAAGAAAAAATTGATCATAATCTCTCACGACTAGAAGCATATATAAAAGAACCAGCACCATACACCGTTCTTGTTATCTCGGCGCCATATGAAAAGCTGGACGAACGAAAGAAAATTACCAAAGAGCTAAAACGAACAGCAGTCACTGTCGAAGCAAAGAAATTAAATGAATTTGAATTAAAAAATTGGGTGAAGGAAAGAGCAAAAGCAAATGGAATCATTTTCGAGTCTGATGCACTTGAACGATTACTTACCCTTGTAGGAACGAACATGTTTATGATCACGAGTGAAGTTGATAAATTAGCTTTATATGCTTCTGACGATAAAAAAATAAATGCTTCAATGGTGGAAAAGTTAGTCTCAAGGTCACTGGAACAAAATATTTTTACACTTATAGAAAAAGTTGTTCAACGGAAACCAGAAGATGCCCTTCGCATTTATTATGATTTATTAAAGCAAAATGAAGAGCCAATAAAAATATTAGCATTGCTTGCAGGGCAATTTAGATTGATTTATCAGGTGAAGGAGCTGTCTAGAAGAGGATATGGACAACAGCAAATGGCTGGATTTTTAAAAGCTCACCCTTTTCGGGTAAAGCTTGCGGCTGGTCAAGCCAACCAATTTACGGATGAGGATTTGACCAATCTGATGACGATGCTTGCAAATGCTGATCACCAGATGAAAACGGGCGGAATGAATAAGTCATTATTGATTGAGATGCTATTATTTAAAATAAGACGCTAAAGCAACAACAAAAAAACGATTCCAGATGGGAATCGTTTTTTTATGCACTCTTATTGTCTAGCTACAGGCGCCATCGGCTCGAGGTCAGAAGCCAATCCGTCCGGAAGGTTAAAGAACAACCTTCCAGCCGGCTCGTCTTCTGCTTGTCGCCGATGGGCGGGCGCCTTACGCTTTTCTTATAAAGAGTTAGCTTTTTTAGCAAGACGTGATTTTTTACGAGCAGCAGCATTTTTATGGATAAGTCCTTTAGCAGCAGCCTTGTCTAGTTTGCTAGCAGCACTTGAGAATGCTTCTTTAGCTGCAGGAGCATCGTTAAGAGTAACAGCAGCTTCTACTTTCTTAACAGCCGTACGCATAGCAGATTTAGCAGTTGTATTTTGAGCATTACGAGCTTCGCTTGTTTTTACACGCTTAATAGCAGATTTAATGTTAGGCATTACTTTCACCTCCTACAAAGAATCGAGACTATATGAACTCGACTTTACCTTCATTCACAATTAATCAGAACAAAAGATATTTTATCAAACCAAACCCTAGATTGCAATACTAGATTCTTTACATATCACAATAAACTTGAATGTTTTCGCGGAAAAGGGGCAAAAATAGGAAATAGTTTCTAAGGAAAAAAGCGGAAGCGACTTCGGAACAAGCACAGCTTGTTCCTGCGAGGTAAATCTAAGGAGCTTTCCTTAGTGCCCAGGGGCGACAGGCATAAGACGAGCCGGCGAGAAGGTTGCTCTTTACCTTCTTGACGGATTGTAAGAAAAGTGGAGGCGACTGCTCTGGGACGAAGGCGTAAGACGCACACTGCAAGAAGGCGCTTTTTGCCTTCTTCAGGGGGGGGCTTACGACTCGAGTCCCAAGGAGCCGGAACTAGACATGCTTATGACCCCGAGCCCCTAGTCGCTGGAGCTGGAATAAGAAATTGGAGATGGGAGCGATATATATGAAAGACAACATTAGCAGCAATATCGACTTAAGCCAATACTCAATTCGAACGGATTTAGCAATTGAATCTAGAGAAATGGTCATTGCCAGCAGGGAGGGAACTGTTGATCAAGAGAAGGACCTTTCACAAATTGAAGGGGTCATCATTAAAGAAAAAGATGTTGATGATATAAAAATTTCATTGGTGGAGGTCACTGCAGAAGGTGCAAAACAATTAGGTAAAAAACCAGGACGTTATTTAACCCTCGAAGTACAAGGAATTCGACAGCAGGATACGCCGTTACAGCAAAAGGTTGAGGAAATTTTTGCTAAAGAATTTGCTCACTTCTTAGAAGGCGCCGGGATTAAAAAAGACGCGTCCTGTCTTATTGTTGGATTGGGAAATTGGAATGTTACCCCTGATGCACTTGGGCCCATGGTGTGTGAGAATCTATTAATCACCAGACACTTATTCCAATTACAGCCTGAAAACGTAGAGGAAGGCTATCGTCCGGTTAGTTCCTTAGTTCCTGGGGTAATGGGATTAACAGGGATTGAGACCAGCGATATTATTTTTGGAGTAGTAGAAAAAACAAAACCTGACTTTGTCATTGCAATCGACGCTTTAGCCGCAAGATCGATAGAAAGAGTCAATTCGACGATACAAGTTTCTGACACAGGGATTCACCCGGGGTCGGGAGTTGGAAATAAAAGAAAAGAGTTAAGTAAGGAAACGTTGGGAGTTCCAGTTATTGCTATTGGTGTACCAACTGTAGTGGATGCCGTTTCCATCACTAGTGACACCATTGACTATATCCTTAAACATTTTGGCAAGGAGTTAAAGGAAGGGAATCGTCCGTCCAGAGCACTTGCACCAGCCGGTATGACATTCGGAAAGAGAAAAAAACTTACCGATGATGACCTGCCAGAAGAAAAACATCGTCAGACCTTCCTTGGAATGATTGGGACATTGGAAGAGGAAGAAAAACGTAAATTAATATACGAAGTGCTTGCTCCTTTGGGACACAATTTAATGGTAACTCCAAAGGAAGTGGATGTATTTATAGAAGACATGGCAAACCTGATTGCAAGCGGGTTGAATGCTGCGCTTCACAGTAATGTCGACCAAGGAAATGCAGGATACTATACAAGATAATATGATTTGACCACCTCTCAACCTAAGAATAATGGTTCTAGTAATTCTAGTGGAGTCATAAGTATTTACTAGAATCAAATTGAGAGGTGGAACCATGAAATCTACTAAACATTCCGGATTGTTTTTGACCGTACATGCGACAAATTTAATTAAAGTAACCTCTATTGTCTTATTGTTTATGATTTTGGTCTTTTCTATCAGCGGGCTTCTAACATCTTTAAAGCCCCAATATAGACTTATGTCAGATTCGGTTAATACAGCCACAAATCAAATAAATGGTAAAATGCTCTACCAACTGATGGCTTGGGAGAATCATCATTTTTTAACTATTGAGGATAATTTAACAGCTAGCCCAAAATTAACCAATGTAATTTTTAAGCTTTCAAGCAATATTAATTTAAATGACCCAAGAAGTCTTTTAGGCAGAGAGCTTCCAGGATTTTATCAGTTTGATGGACAAATTGTTGTTGCTGGTCAAGGTTCAAATTATACCAATATGCCGATGGAGTCTGCACCTCCAATAGAAATAATGTTGGCTGAGCGGGAGGCTTCCTTGCAAAATATAGAGGGAATAGAGGAAGGTACAGGTAACGTAACGCCTTCACAGCCACCTAACACAACCACAGGTGATAAAAAGGTTGTACATCTCTACTTTACACATAATCGCGAATCCTATTTACCTTATTTACAAGGGGTTACCGATCCCAACCTTGCCTATCACTCTCAGTTAAATGTCACTAAAATAGGTGATCAATTAAAAGCAGGCCTTGAGGCGAGGGGAATTGGAACTTCTATTGATAAATCTGATGTAATGGGTCAGGTAAAGATGGCTGGTGCATATTCGAAGTCAGGAGAATTGGTTAGGACGGCAATGGCTTCAAATCGTGAAATACAATATTTAATTGATATCCATCGAGATGCACGCCGAAAAGATAAAACGACCCCGATTGTAAATGGACAACTATATGCACAGCTTGTTTTTGTTATAGGTGGTAAAAATCCAAATTACGAAAAAAATCTAAAATTGGCGACAGACCTCCATAATCTTTTGGAGAAAAAATACAAAGGTTTAAGCTATGGGGTTATGAAAAACCAAGGTGCTGGTCAGAATGGAGTCTACAATCAAAATTTATCTGAGAATGCTTTATTAATTGAATTTGGCGGTGTTGATAATACGATGGAAGAGTTAAACCGTTCTGCGGAGGCACTTGCAGATGTCTTTAGTGAATACTTTTGGCAGGCTGAAAAGGTAAATCAAGATGTTGAGGAGTCTACGGATAAACAATAGGGATAAAGGAGCATGTCCTATGAAAATGTTCATGCTGAAATTTTTCGGTGTCTTGGCGATAATGTTCATTTCGGTGTTAGCTGGAATGCAGCTCGCTAATGACGGGATTCATAAAATGAAGGGCTATGACGACCCGAATTTTCAAAATGCTGTAGCGATAGATGACGATGGTGAGCATGTGAAGGCAACTTTTTTGGGAAATAACATATCGAGTCACGATCTAAATGAAAAGAAAAAGAAACTTGAAGAAATAAGTGCCTTTAATCTTTTCTCATCTATGGGAAAGAAGATTTCTGAAGGTGTTACCAGTGCATCAGAAAAACTAATTAACCTACTAACTCAATAATATTCTTAGAGCGGTTCCGTAATGGTCCCCGCTCTTTTATTTGTAAAGACCACGTTCATTCAGTTTTAATTGAATCTTATTTCCCGTACTGATATAATCAAAAATAGTCTACAGGTCCGAGTTATAGTAGGAGTGGAATACATGAATAGAGAAGAAAAACTAAAAAGACAATCAAAAATAAGAAATTTTTCAATTATTGCCCATATTGACCACGGGAAATCAACATTAGCAGACCGTATTTTAGAAAAAACCAATGCATTAACTTCGCGTGAAATGAAGGCCCAGCTTCTAGATTCGATGGATTTAGAGAGAGAACGCGGGATTACGATTAAGTTAAATGCTGTACAATTAAAATACAAAGCAAAAGATGGGGAAGAGTACACCTTCCATCTTATCGATACGCCGGGACACGTCGATTTTACCTATGAGGTATCACGTTCCCTTGCTGCTTGTGAAGGTGCTGTTTTGGTTGTTGACGCGGCGCAGGGGATTGAAGCACAAACCTTGGCGAATGTTTACCTTGCACTAGATAATAACCTTGAAATCTTACCTGTTATTAATAAAATCGACTTACCTAGTGCTGAGCCTGAAAGAGTCCGTAATGAAATTGAAGAGGTTATAGGACTTGATGCCTCTGAAGCGGTTTTAGCATCTGCTAAAGCTGGAATTGGGATTGAGGATATCCTTGAACAGGTTGTTAAGTCTGTTCCTGCCCCAACTGGTGACCCTGATGCTCCATTAAAAGCATTGATTTTTGATTCCCTTTATGATGCTTATAGAGGTGTAGTAGCCTATATTCGAGTTGTCGATGGCAGTGTAAAAGTAGGCGATAAAATTAAAATGATGGCAACCGGTGCAGAATTTGAAGTAAATGAAGTAGGGGTATTTACACCAAAAGCTACACTTCAAGACGAGTTAACAGTTGGTGATGTTGGATTCCTGTCCGCTTCTATTAAAAATGTAGGCGATACTCGTGTCGGTGATACGATTACAAATGCAAAAAATGGAGCAACTGAACCGCTGCCAGGATATCGAAAATTAAATCCAATGGTGTATTGCGGATTGTATCCAATCGATACAGCGAAATTTAATGATTTACGTGAAGCACTCGAAAAGCTGCAGTTAAATGATTCTGCGCTTCAATTCGAGCCTGAAACTTCCCAAGCACTAGGCTTTGGATTTCGCTGTGGGTTCTTAGGTCTGCTTCATATGGAGATTATTCAGGAACGGATAGAACGTGAATTTAAGATTGATTTGATTACAACGGCTCCGAGTGTTATCTATGATGTACACTTGACAGATGGCACTCAAATAAAAGTGGATAACCCTTCCAATCTTCCGGATCCACAGAAAATTGACCATGTTGAAGAGCCTTACGTAAAAGCAACGATGATGGCTCCAAATGAATATGTCGGTGCGATTATGGAGTTGTGTCAGCAAAAGCGTGGTATTTTTATTAATATGGAATACCAAGGTGAAAACCGTGTAAGCATCATCTATGAAGTTCCTTTAGCAGAAATTGTTTATGACTTCTTTGATCAACTTAAGTCCAGCACGCGAGGCTATGCGTCATTTGATTATGAATTAATTGGCTACAAACCGTCTAGCTTGGTTAAAATGGATATATTGTTAAACGCTGAAAAGGTGGATGCCTTAAGCTTTATCGTTCATAAAGATTTTGCCTACGAACGCGGCAAAGTCATTGTTGAGAAGCTAAAGGAATTAATCCCAAGGCAGCAATTCGAAGTTCCTGTCCAAGCTGCTATTGGTCAAAAAATTGTTGCTCGTTCAACCATTAAATCTATGGGTAAAAACGTATTGGCTAAATGTTATGGGGGAGATATTTCCCGTAAACGAAAGCTGCTTGAGAAACAAAAAGAAGGTAAAAAACGGATGAAACAGGTTGGGTCTGTCGAAGTCCCACAAGAAGCCTTCATGGCTGTCCTAAAAATGGATGATAACAATTCAAAAAAATAAAAAACAAAACGGGAGGTTAGGACAAGTCTATTAATAGGCCAAATCCAGCCTCTTTTCTTTCTATGAAGCCCAAACTCATAAAGAAATTTAGAAAAGCGGCCTCATAAGTGATACATGAAGCCAGAACCGAAATAAGAAGGTGAAAGTATGATTAAAGCTGCCTATCTCCATATCCCTTTTTGTGAACATATTTGCCATTACTGTGATTTCAATAAAGTTTTCCTGAAAGGGCAGCCGGTAGACCAATATTTAGAGGCACTTGAGCAGGAAATGATTCTTACGTTACAACAATATCCAACTAATCAACTGGATACCATATTTGTGGGCGGCGGTACACCCACCTCCTTAAATGAGAGGCAGCTCGAGAAATTTTGTGAAAGTATTAACAGAAACTTGCCGATGAGTCATCAACATGAATTTACCTTTGAAGCGAATCCGGGAGATTTAAGTAAGGAAAAGTTACAAATATTAAAGAATGCAGGTGTAAACCGACTCAGTCTAGGTGTTCAAACCTTTAATGACGAATTATTAAAAAAGATTGGACGTGTTCACCGAGCAAAGGACGTTTACCAAACAGTAGAAAGTGCAAAGTCTATTGGCTTCAAAAATATTAGCATTGATTTAATCTTCAGTCTGCCGACCCAAACCCTAACAGACTTTAAAGAGTCATTGACAGAAGCTTTTTCACTAGACATTCAACATTATTCGGCGTACTCGTTAATCATTGAACCTAAGACCGTTTTTTACAATCTCATGCAAAAAGGGAAACTTCCGACAACGGGTGAAGATACGGAAGCAGAGATGTATGTACTGCTAATGGAACAGATGGAAAACTATGGATTTAATCAATATGAAATTAGTAATTTTTCAAAGCCTGGCTATGAAAGCAAACATAACCTAACATACTGGAATAACGATTACTATTATGGGTTTGGTGCAGGAGCGCACAGCTATGTGAATGGCTGGAGACGCTCCAATGCAGGACCATTGAAGAAATATATGGAACAAATTGCTGACGGAAAACTCCCAATATTCCAGGAACACCAAACTACAAAAGCAGAACAAATAGAAGAAGAAATGTTTTTAGGTCTGCGTAAAACAGATGGCGTATCTATATCCCATTTCATCGAAAAGTTTGATATGGACCCACTGAAAATTTTTGAAAATGAGATATCTGATTTGATTGCTAAAAAATGGATAGAAGTAAAAAAGGATAATATATATTTAACAAAAAGAGGGCGGCTGTTAGGAAATGAAGTTTTTCAATCATTCTTAGGTGTCACAAATTGATGTTTTGGAAAGCTGCTTTTGTATTTCCTGATAGCAAATGATTGACACCCTCCCCCTATTTTTGATAATTTATTAATAGAATTAGCACTCGACTCTAATGAGTGCTAACAGAGGTGATGAAAGGTGTTAACAGATCGTCAATTATTGATTCTTCAGGTTATTGTTGATGATTTTATTCGGTCTGCACAACCTGTCGGCTCAAGGAGTTTGTCGAAAAAGGAAGAAATATCATTTAGTTCAGCGACTATACGGAATGAAATGTCTGATCTCGAAGAACTAGGCTATATTGAGAAAACACACACTTCTTCAGGTCGTGTACCTTCTGAAAAAGGTTATCGCTATTATGTTGACCATTTATTGTCGCCTCAAGCATTAGATAAACAGGATATAACGATCATACAGTCTATTTTTGCTGAGAAGATTTTTGAATTTGAAAAAATTATTCAAAAATCCGCCAAGATTTTATCAGATTTAACCAATTATACGTCCATCGTGTTAGGTCCTGCTGCAAGTTTAAATAAACTTAAAAGGATCCAAATCATTCCATTGAATAAGGAAACAGCCGTGGCAATCTTTGTAACCGATTCGGGGCATGTTGAGAATCGAACATTTTATTTGCCGCCAACTGTGGACGCAAGTGATTTGGAAAAAACGGTTAACATTTTAAACGAACGATTAACGGGTGTAGCGCTAGAAGACCTAAACGATAAAATCTACAAAGAAGTTGCCACACTTTTAAGGCAGCATATTAGAAATTACGATTTAATGCTGTATACGATTGCTGAATCCTTAAAAATGCCGGCAAATGAAAAACTATTCTTTGGTGGAAAGACCAATATGTTAAGTCAGCCCGAGTTTCATGATATCAGCAAAATCCGAGATCTGCTGCAAATGATTGACCATGAGGAATGGATTTACCCATTGATCAAACATAATTCAGCTGGTATTAACGTGAAGATCGGAACAGAAAACAAGAATAGTGCAATGGAAAATTGCAGCCTTATTACGGCAACCTATTCGGTTGGGACAGAAAGTTTAGGAACAATTGCCATTCTTGGTCCAACGAGAATGGAATATTCTCGGGTTATTAGCCTGTTAAAGTTTTTAAGTAAGGATTTAACCTCAGTATTAACAAACTTGTATCAAAAATAATAGTGGTGGAAATATTGAGTAAGGGTGAATTACTACGTAATGCACCTAGGTGAAATACTGCGTATTACTCTTAGGTGAAATGGTTTAGTTTTCCCCTCCTCCCACTTTTTAAAAATTTAATTCTTAGATAGAAAGCTAATCCTTTAAGGAGGTGAGTAAGTTGACAGAAGAAAAGAACAACACGATTAGTGAAGAATTTGAATCTCAAACAAATGAACAAGCAGAACTTACCGATGTGGAAGTTGAAACTGTTTTTGGTGAAGATGAGAACTCAACTGACCAATCAACTACAGTGGACTATGCTGCTGAAATTCAAGCCCTTACTAGTAAGCTAGAGGAAGCGGACAATCGTTATTTGCGTCTTCAAGCTGATTTTGATAACTTCCGCCGTCGAACTCGATTAGATATCGAGGCCGGTGAAAAATATAAAGCACAAAAATTGGTCACTGAATTGCTGCCAGTTCTAGATAACTTTGAACGAGGCCTAAAAGTAGAAGCAGATAATGAGCAAACTAAATCTTTGCTTCAAGGAATGGAAATGGTATATCGCAGTTTAGTTGATGCCTTGAAAAAAGAAGGTGTCGAGCCAATTGAAGTTGTTGGTAAAGAATTTGATCCAAACTTCCATCAAGCCGTTATGCAAGGGGAAGATGAGAATTTTGGTTCCAACATTGTGACTGATGAATTCCAAAAAGGTTACATGTTAAAGGATCGTTTGATCCGCCCATCAATGGTTAAGGTAAACCAATAAAACCTACATATTGTTATCTAGGAGGAAAAGGTTATGAGTAAAATTATCGGTATTGACCTTGGAACAACAAACTCATGTGTCTCCGTCCTTGAAGGCGGCGAACCAAAGGTTATTCCAAATCCAGAAGGAAACCGCACAACGCCATCTGTTGTAGCATTTAAAAACGGTGAACGTCAAATAGGTGAAGTAGCTAAGCGTCAGGCTGTTACGAATCCAAATACCATAATGTCCATTAAAAGACATATGGGAACAGATTACAAAGTTGAAGTAGAAGGTAAGAATTATACTCCTCAAGAAATGTCAGCTATAATCCTTCAATATTTAAAATCTTATGCTGAAGATTATCTAGGAGAGCCAGTTACAAAGGCAGTTATTACTGTACCAGCTTACTTTAACGATGCTGAGCGTCAAGCAACAAAGGATGCAGGTAGAATCGCTGGTTTAGAAGTAGAGCGTATCATCAATGAACCTACTGCTGCTGCTCTTGCATATGGCTTAGATAAAACAGATCAAGATCAAACGATTCTAGTATATGACCTTGGCGGCGGTACGTTTGACGTATCCATCCTTGAACTAGGGGATGGCGTATTTGAAGTAAAAGCAACTGCAGGTGATAACCGTCTTGGTGGGGATGACTTTGACCAAGTTATCATCGATTACCTTGTTGAACAATTCAAAAAGGAAAATGGTATTGATCTATCTCAAGATAAAATGGCATTACAACGCTTAAAAGATGCAGCAGAAAAAGCGAAAAAGGATTTATCTGGTGTAGCTTCAACGCAAATTTCTTTACCGTTTATCACTGCAGGTCCAGCTGGTCCACTTCACCTTGAAGTGACAATGACTAGAGCAAAATTTGATGAGTTGTCTGCTCATCTTGTAGAACGTACAATGGGACCAACTCGCCAAGCATTAAGTGATGCTGGTATTTCACCATCAGAGCTTGATAAGGTTATTCTTGTTGGAGGTTCAACTCGTATTCCTGCTGTTCAAGAAGCGATTAAAAAAGCTACTGGTCAGGAACCTCACCGCGGAGTTAACCCAGATGAAGTTGTTGCGATGGGTGCTGCGGTTCAAGGCGGCGTTATCACAGGTGATGTAAAGGATGTAGTGTTGCTTGACGTTACACCATTATCACTTGGTATCGAAACAATGGGCGGCGTGTTTACAAAATTGATTGACCGTAACACAACGATTCCAACATCAAAATCACAAGTTTTCTCGACTGCTGCTGATAACCAAACAGCTGTTGATATCCACGTTCTTCAAGGGGAACGTCCAATGGCGAATCTAAATAAAACATTAGGACGCTTCCAATTATCAGATATTCCACCAGCACCACGTGGAATCCCTCAAATTGAAGTAACGTTTGATATCGATAAAAACGGTATCGTAAATGTACGAGCAAAAGATCTTGGTACAAATAAAGAACAACAAATTACGATCAAATCTTCTACAGGACTTTCTGATGAAGAAATTCAAAAAATGGTCAGAGAAGCAGAAGAAAACGCTGAAGCTGACAAGCAGCGTAAAGAAGAAGTGGAATTACGCAATGAAGCTGACCAACTAGTCTTCACGACTGAAAAAACATTAAAAGACTTAGAAGGTAAAGTAGACGCTGCAGAAGTTGCAAATGCTAATGAAGCAAAAGATGCTTTAAAAGCTGCAATCGAAAGCAATGATCTAGCTGAAATCCGTGCTAAGAAAGACGCTTTACAAGAAATTGTTCAAGCGTTAACAGTTAAGCTTTATGAACAAGCGGCTCAGGCAGCCCAAGGTGCACAAGGTGCAGAAGGCGGAGCTGCGGGTCCTAAAGATGACAACGTAGTCGACGCTGAATTTGAAGAAATCAAGGAAGAAAAATAGAATTCGTCATACTAACTAATGAAAAAGTCAAAGTCAGCATCGGCTTTGGCTTTTTCTTTGGTTAAGGATATTATATTTCCAGCTATAGGCGCTATCGGCTCGAGGCATAATCTTGTCTAGTTGGGGCTCCTAGGGACTCGAGTCATAAGCCATCCACTGAAGAATGCAAAAGTGCCTTCTTTCATGGTTCGTCTTATGCCTTCGTCCCAGAGCAGTCGCCTCCACATTTCAGACAATCCGTCAAGAAGGTTAAAGAGCAACCTTCATGCCGGCTCATCTTATGCTAGTCGCCGATAAACAAGCGCCTTAAGCATTTCGTATTGCAATTAACTTCTCATAGATGTTAGAATAATCTTTATGTGAAAGATTCGGGAGTGGTAATCATGAGTAAACGGGATTACTATGAGGTGCTTGGTGTAAGTAAGAGCGCTTCTAAGGATGAAATAAAAAAGGCGTATCGGAAGCTCTCTAAACAATATCATCCAGATATTAATAAAGAGCCTGATGCTGCGGATAAATTTAAAGAACTCGCTGAAGCTTATGAGGTTTTAAGCGATGATCAAAAAAAGGCACACTATGATCAATTTGGTCATACTGACCCAAATCAAGGCTTTGGCGGCGGAGACTTCGGCGGCGGTTTCGGTGGGTTTGAAGATATTTTTAATACTTTCTTTGGTGGCGGTGGATCGCGCCGACGTGACCCTAATGCCCCTAGACAAGGTGCAGATTTACAGTACACGATGACGATTTCTTTTGAAGAGGCTGCTTTTGGGAAAGAAACTGATATTGAAATACCTCGTGAAGAATCATGTGGTACATGTAATGGTTCAGGTGCGAAAAAGGGAACAAAACCTGAAACCTGTCAACATTGTCATGGAACTGGCCAGATAAATATTGAGCAAAATACACCGTTTGGCAGAGTTGTTAATCGCCGTACTTGTCACCACTGTAATGGAACAGGTAAAGAAATTAAACATAAATGTTCAACTTGCGGCGGCTCCGGTAAAGTGAAAAAGCGCAAAAAAATCCATGTGAAAATTCCTGCAGGTATCGATGATGGGCAACAGTTAAGGATTTCCGGACAAGGTGAGGGCGGTATTAACGGCGGCCCATCTGGAGATTTATATATCGTATTCCATGTAAGAGAACATGAGTTTTTTGAAAGAGATGGCGATGATGTTTATTGTGAAATGCCTATCACATTTGTTCAAGCCTCGCTGGGGGATGATATTGAAGTCCCAACCTTACATGGTAAAGTAAAACTTAAGGTTCCAGCCGGAACACAAACAGGAACGAAATTCCGACTCAAAGGAAAAGGGATTCCTAATGTTCGTGGTTATGGTGTGGGGGATCAACACATCATAGTTCGTATTATTACACCTACAAAGTTAACTGATAAACAAAAGCAACTTCTTCGCGAGTTTGCAGACCTTAGTGGTAATTCACCAATAGGGGAGCATGAAGAAGGCTTTTTCTCAAAAGTAAAAAGAGCCTTTAAGGGCGAGTAAAGATTGGAGTTGGTAGAATGAAATGGTCTGAACTTAGTATTCACACTACAAACGAAGCGATTGAACCAATATCACATATTTTACACGAGGCGGGAGCCAGCGGTGTTGTTATTGAGGACCCTTTTGAACTAACAAAGGAAAGGGAAGATCAATTCGGGGAAATCTACCAACTCAATCCAGATGATTACCCTGAAGAAGGAGTTATTGTAAAAGCTTATCTTCAAGTAAACAGTTTCTTAGGTGAAACGGTAGATGCAATAAAAGATTCAATAAATAACCTCATTATTCACAATATCGATATAGGTTTAAATAAGGTAACCATTAGTGAAGTAAACGAAGAAGAATGGGCAACAGCATGGAAGAAATATTATCATCCTGTGAAAATTTCAGAGAAGTTTACGATTGTTCCTACTTGGGAGACCTACAATCCAGTAAGCAGTGATGAATTAATCATTGAACTGGACCCAGGAATGGCGTTCGGTACCGGAACACATCCGACTACGGTTATGTGTATACAGGCGCTAGAAAGGTCTGTCAGGCCGGGTGATAGGGTAATTGATGTCGGTACAGGCTCTGGTGTCCTTAGCATTGCAGCTGCGATGTTAGGAGCAGAAGATGTTCGTGCCTTCGACTTAGATGAAGTTGCTGTAACCTCAGCACGATTAAATATAAAGCTTAACAAAGTAAGTGAAAAAGTAACGACTAAGCAAAATAATCTCTTAGATGGTGTAGATGAAAATTCTGCGGATGTTATCGTTGCGAATATTTTAGCTGAGGTTATCTTACGTTTTACAGAGGATGTTGCACGTGTTGTTAAACCTGGTGGATATTTTATCGCTTCTGGAATCATTCAACAGAAGAAGGATGAAGTAAAAGAAGGACTTATTCAGTCAGGCTTTGAAATCACAGAAACAATCTTGATGGAAGATTGGGTTGCCATCATTGCAAAGAGGACATAATGCTTATAAAAAGGGGATTAACCCCCTTTTTTGTATTTTCTATGCTTTAACTATAGTCTTTATTTGAGTAAAATAAAGAGTAAATGTTTTTTAGAGGGGTGCATCGTGTGCAACGGTACTTTGTTAAACAACGAGCAAGTGATAACCGTTTTCAGATTGATGGTGATGACCGTCATCATTTGTTAAAAGTTATGCGTATGACAATCGGAGACAAAATCATATGTGTAGATCCCAATGGGGATACGGCGATTTGTGAAATTGCAAAAATTACCGATGAACATGTCGTTGCAGACGTTGTACAATGGATAGATGAGAAGTCAGAGCTTCCGATTTTCGTTACGATTGCAAGTGGACTGCCAAAAGGTGACAAACTTGAATGGATTATTCAAAAAGGGACCGAGCTGGGTGTCCGTGAATTCATTCCATTCTCTGCCCGCCGTTCGGTAGTAAAGTGGGACGATAAAAAGTCCGCAAAAAAAATAGACAGATGGCAAAAAATTGCGAAAGAAGCTGCAGAGCAATCTCATCGTGGAATGGTACCTGAAATTATCAGCCCGATGAATTTTAAAGCTTTGATTGCAAATAGTAAAGACTTTGATTATAAATTAGCTGCTTATGAGGAAAAGAGCAGAAGCGGTGAAACATCTATTTTCTCAGCAACTTTACAGAGAATGAAACCAGGCGATTCGCTATTAATCGTATTTGGTCCTGAGGGTGGACTAGCTGAAGAAGAGGTTCAACTTTTACAGGCTAATGATTTTGTCCTATGCGGATTAGGTCCGCGGATTTTAAGAACGGAAACGGCGCCTTTATATGCTTTAGCGGCGGTTTCCTACCATTTTGAATTATTGAGGAGATGAATAAAATGCCGACAGTCGCTTTTCATACACTTGGTTGTAAGGTGAATCATTATGAGACTGAAGCAATCTGGCAATTGTTCAAGCAAGAAGGCTATGATCGAGTTGATTTTGAATCAATCTCTGATGTATATATTATCAATACGTGTACGGTAACAAATACGGGGGATAAAAAAAGCCGCCAAGTTATTCGGCGTGCAGTCCGAAAAAATCCGGACGCGGTCATTTGTGTGACGGGATGTTATGCACAAACATCCCCTGCAGAGATCATGGCGATACCTGGAGTTGATATTGTCGTTGGCACCC
Organism: Neobacillus sp. plas4; assembly: GCF_057221695.1. Lineage (NCBI taxonomy): Bacteria > Bacillati > Bacillota > Bacilli > Caryophanales > Bacillaceae > Neobacillus > Neobacillus sp. plas4. The sequence goes on along the minus strand of NZ_CM170152.1, from coordinate 4,463,255 downwards.
AGGATCGAGTGAAAATGCTTGAATACATTGAACAATATAAAACAGAACGTCAGCCGATTAACGGTGTAGGCAATATCATGAAAAACCGTGTTTACGAGGAGCTTGATGTTCCGGCCTTTACGGATCGAACACGAGCATCACTTAAAATCCAAGAAGGCTGCAACAATTTCTGTACATTCTGTATTATCCCTTGGGCTCGTGGTTTAATGAGATCTCGTGAACCAAAGGAAGTTATTCGTCAAGCACAGCAGCTTGTTGACGCTGGTTATAAGGAAATTGTCTTAACAGGAATTCACACAGGTGGATATGGAGAAGACATGAAGGATTATAATCTTGCATTGCTGCTTCGTGACTTAGAAGCACAAGTCAAGGGGCTTGAACGTCTTCGAATTTCCTCAATAGAAGCAAGCCAAATTACCGATGAAGTGATTGAAGTAATTAAGCACTCTAACATCATTGTTCGTCACTTGCATATTCCAATTCAATCTGGTTCTAATACGGTACTAAAAAGAATGCGCCGCAAATATACGATGGAATTCTTTGGCGAGCGGTTAGACCGGTTAAAAGAAGTGCTGCCTGGTCTTGCTGTTACATCTGATGTTATTGTTGGTTTTCCTGGCGAAACGGAAGAAGAGTTTATGGAAACATATAATTTTATTAATGAACATAAATTTTCTGAACTCCATGTGTTCCCTTATTCTAAGCGCACTGGAACGCCAGCAGCCCGTATGGAAGATCAAGTTGATGAGGAGATCAAGAATGAGCGGGTACACCGCTTAATCACTCTCTCTGATCAGTTGGCAAAGGAATACTCATCACGATTTGAAAATGACGTGTTAGAGGTAATCCCTGAAGAAGAATTCAGCACAGGTATGTATGTGGGTTACAGTGATAATTATTTAAAAGTGGTATTCCCTGCAACAGAAGATATGATTGGTAAAATTGTTAAAGTGAAAATCACTAAAGCTGGATATCCACACAATGAAGGCCAATTTGTTCGTATTGTCGAAGATAATCGTATAAAATCTGATGTATTTGCAGAAGAAGAAGCTGCCATTTAAGGGACCAATATTGGTCCCTTTTTTCAGTCTATCTGGGTATCCTAGTGTTAGAAGTGAATGCTTGAAAAATTGAAAGGGGCTTATATCATGACGACGACTAATATTGCTTCAATGATTGATCATACACTGTTAAAGGCGGATGCAACCCGTCAACAAATTGAAACCCTTTGCCAAGAGGCAAAAGAACATAAATTCTTTTCAGTTTGTGTGAACCCTACATGGGTAAGTACAGCAAGGGATTTATTAAGTGGCAGTGGTGTCAAGGTTTGTACCGTAATTGGATTTCCATTAGGTGCGACAACGCCTGAAACAAAGGCGTTTGAAACTAACAATGCAATTGAAAATGGCGCAGATGAAGTTGATATGGTCATTAACATCGGTGCTTTAAAGGATAAAAATGATGAGCTAGTTGAAAAAGATATTCGTGCTGTCGTAGAGGCAGCAAAGGGCAGGGCATTAACAAAGGTGATTATTGAGACGAGCTTATTATCAGAGGAAGAAAAAGTTCGTGCCTGCAATCTAGCAGCTAAGGCAGGAACTGATTACGTGAAAACATCCACTGGATTCTCGACAGGCGGTGCAACGGTTGAAGATATCAAGCTCATGAGGGAAACAGTAGGACCAAATATTGGTGTAAAAGCTTCCGGGGGGGTCCGCAATACCGAGGATACACAGAAAATGATTCAAGCGGGAGCAACGAGAATAGGTGCAAGCGCCGGGGTGGCGATCCTTCAAGGATTAACTGTAAATTCAGATTACTAAAAAGACTGCCCTTGGCCGTCTTTTTCAGTTTTGAACATAAGATGTCTTGTCCTTAATCGAGTAACTAGCAATAGTAAAAATAAGCGGAGATTTTCCGGTTATGCAAAGAAAAATCTCCTAAATTTGCTTTTTTCGAGTCAATAGTCGGAATTTCTCCGCCTATTTGGGCCTTTTTAAATAGTAATTACCAATTAAGCGGAATTTTTCCGTCTATTTATCATAGCGTGTGCTTAACCTGATTCCCCAACCAATAAGTAGGGGTACTCTTGGTCCTCTAAGTTCGGGAATCGGCAGTTTTTTATCGGCCAGGTTATTCAGATATAAAATTGTACTGAAAAAGACGTATTCCAATTCATACGTCTTTTCATGTGTCTTTTAATAATAAAGCCAAAGCCCCGAAAACGGAACCTTTTAGGCCATCTTTACTATGTTTTTCTGCCATGTACCTTCAAAATTAACTCTCCAAATTTCGTAGCAAACGGCAGGACCATAACCGAGGATACCACATTAAAAATAACACTAATATGTGCAAGCTGGATCATTTTTTCCTCAGCTAATAAATGGGCATTTTCGGATAATAGCGGAATAAAGGGAGAAAAGAGTAATACGCCAGCTACATTGAGCCAAACATGCGCAAATGCCGCCAATCTGGATTCTTTACCTCCTCCAATTGAAGCAATAAGAGCAGTAATACATGTTCCGATATTGGCACCAAATACGATGGCAATACCTGCATCTAGATGGAGCAGACCAGCTGTTAGAAATCCCATGGTGATACCAGTCATAGCGGTACTCGATTGAATAATAGCAGTAATGAAGGCTCCGGTTAAAATACTTAAGAGGATATTATCGTTGATGGAGAGAATATAGTTATTAATAAAAGGAAGAGCAGTTAATGGTTTGGCTAAAAGCTCAAAACCTTTCATTGCTGTAAACACAGAGGCGATTCCAAAGGTGACCATGCCGATACTTCTTAGCTTGATTGATTTAAAAAAGGTAAGAAATGCTCCGATTATGGCAAGTGGAACTAATACTTTATCAAGGTTGAACGTGATTAGTTCCGTTTTAAAGGTTGTTCCAATATTAGTACCCAAGATGATTCCAATTGATTGGGGAAACGTCATAATTTTAGTTGAAATCAGCCCGATTGTAATAACCATTACGGCAGAACTGCTCTGTAACAATGCAGTTACAAAGGTGCCTGTCACCATTCCTTTTAGTGGTGTACTTGTTAATTTTGTCAACCAGCCTTTCAATTTATTCCCAGATAAATTAAATAACCCGAACCTTATTATCGTCATGCCAAAAATAAATAATAAAATAAATAAAATAAATAAAACTATGTATAGCATGTCCTTACCCCCTCTCTTCATTGTATGTCCTTCGAGGGCGGACATGCCAAATTTAAGTGAGTCGTTCAAAAATTTGTAGTATTTACGAATAAAAATTTCAAAAGCTTAAATATCTCATAAGAAATACAGTTGACCTTGTTTCTTTGATATATTATAATTGCAAGGTACATGGATTGAATGTAAGTGTGTTGTGTTTCGGAGGGAGGGAAAGAGAATGTCTAAAACCGTCGTTAAGAAAAACGAATCGCTTGAAGATGCTCTTCGTCGCTTCAAACGTACAGTATCAAAAACTGGTACTTTACAAGAGGCAAGAAAGCGCGAATTCTACGAAAAGCCAAGTGTAAAGCGTAAGAAAAAGTCTGAAGCTGCAAGAAAACGTAAGTTCTAAGAGAGGGTGTAATTGATGAGTCTTCTCGAGCGTTTAAATAGTGACATGAAACAAGCGATGAAAAATAAGGAAAAAGACAAACTCACAACGATTCGGATGGTAAAAGCTTCATTGCAAAATGAAGCGATTAAGCTTGGAACAAAAGAACTTTCCGAAGATACTGAGTTAACAATCCTTTCTCGCGAAGTAAAGCAACGCAAAGATTCCCTCCATGAATTTGATAAAGCAGGTCGTCAAGATCTTGTTGATAAATTGCGTACAGAATTGGCTATCGTCGAACTGTATTTACCGAAGCAGCTTTCCGAAGAAGAGTTGTCAGAAATTGTTAAAGAAACAATCTCTGAAGTCGGTGCAAAATCAAAAGCGGATATGGGAAAAGTGATGGCTGCGATTATGCCTAAAGTAAAAGGTAAAGCAGACGGTTCACTTGTAAATAAATTTGTACAACAACACCTTTCATAATTATTCTGACAACCAAAACCGCGAGCGTATGCTTGCGGTTTTTAATTTTGTTGGGATTGAAACTTATATGGAAATGAAACGTATTACTGGTGTTAGAGGAAGGGAGGGTAACCATGATTGAGTTTCTCACAGACCCAATCGTTGTAACATTGTTATTAACCATTGCAGGGGCAGCAATTGTTTATGAGCTTTTTTCATCAAGGTTTGGTATATCAGGATTTATAGGATTGTTTGCATTACTTCTATTCTTTTATGGACATTTTCAAGCTGGTCTTGCTGGTTTCGGTACGATTATGTTATTTGCGCTTGGAATTATGCTTATTTTCTTGGAATTTTTTCTTCCAGGAGCCATTTCGGGTACACTGGGATTAGCTGCACTAATTGCTAGCCTGTTTTTAGCAGGAGAAAATCCATTGAGTATCGGAATATCCATTTTTATTTCTATATGCGTTTCAATTGCTTTGTTAATAGTTATGGTAAAGGTATTAGGTAAAAAAATCGTCTTATTTAATCGGATGATTCTGTTTGATGCAGCGAAGAAAGAGGATGGTTATGTCTCTAATGTGAATCGAACGGATTTAATAGGGAAACAAGGAATCGCATTGACAGTCTTAAGACCGTCAGGAACAGCAGTTATAAATAATGAAAGAATCGATGTTGTAACCGAAGGCGATTTCATTGACAAAAATGCTAAAATCAATGTGATCAAGGTTGAAGGAGTACGGATCGTAGTCAGAAAAGTAAATTAGTTATTAGGAGGTAAGTGCTGTGGAATTAACGAGTGGAAGTTTATTTATGATTGGAATAATCGTGGTAGCGTTAATTTTCCTTGGAATATTATTATCCTTTGTTCCGGTAATGCTTTGGATTTCAGCATTGGCTGCAGGGGTTAGAATTAGTATCTTTACATTAGTAGGGATGAGACTTAGACGGGTTACTCCGAGCAGAGTGGTGAATCCGCTTATTAAAGCGCATAAGGCTGGAATAAATGTAACAACGAACCAGCTTGAGAGTCACTACCTAGCAGGCGGGAACGTGGATCGAGTGGTCAATGCTTTAATTGCTGCCCATCGTGCAAACATAGAGTTATCATTTGAACGCTGTGCTGCAATTGATTTGGCTGGCCGTGATGTATTAGAAGCTGTACAAATGAGTGTTAACCCTAAAGTCATTGAAACACCCTTTATTGCAGGTGTTGCCATGAATGGTATTGAAGTAAAAGCCAAAGCGAGAATTACGGTAAGAGCAAACATTGATCGCCTAGTTGGTGGTGCCGGTGAAGATACTGTTGTCGCTCGTGTTGGGGAAGGGGTCATTTCAACGATTGGTTCATCTGAAGACCATAGTAAAGTACTCGAGAGCCCTGAACTGATTTCGCAAACAGTCTTAGCTAAAGGATTAGATTCTGGTACCGCCTTTGAAATTCTATCAATTGATATTGCCGATGTTGATTTAGGTAGAAATATCGGTGCTGAACTGCAAACGGAACAAGCGGAAGCAGATAAGAAAATTGCCCAAGCAAAAGCGGAAGAGCGCAGGGCTATGGCTGTTGCTTCGGAGCAGGAAATGAAGGCAAGAGTAGAAGAAATGAGAGCTAAGGTTGTTGAGGCAGAGGCAGAGGTGCCGCTAGCCCTAGCAGAAGCATTGAAATCCGGCAATATTAGTGTCATGGAATATATGAACTATAAAAATATTTCGGCAGATACGGATATGCGTGGATCGATAGGAAAGATGACGGGTGAGAAAAAAGATGACCAGTAATCTTCCTTAGAAGGAGGTTGAGGCATGGAAACCATATTATTTTTAATTATCGCTGGTATTCTTTCAACCCTTTTCGGGAAATCGAAGGGTAAAGGTAACGGGCCGACAAAACCTTTCACGGCAAAAGGATTTGATGATTTTCGCACTAGGGTTGAACAACAAATGGGGGGATTCCCCAGAAAAACAGAACCAATTTCTACTGGTGAGCCCGTGTTGCAGAAACTTCAAAATATAGAGGAAACATATCAACAAATGAAATCTGTTTCACCAAGCAGGCCTGTAGAGCCTGTTAAGCCCATTACAGCCTCAAGATTGGAAGTTAAAACAGAGGATAACACATTAGAAAAACCAGATGAAAAAACGATCATTAATGGGATTATTTGGGCGGAAATCTTAGGTGAGCCGCGAGCTAAAAAACCGTACATTCCAAGAAAAGGCTAAATTAATTATTTCAAATCGTACGCATTAAAAGAAAAAGAAGTGCTAGAACCTTCCTTCATTTCATAAAATTGAGATGAAAGGGGGTTCTTTTTTTATGGCAAAAAAATGGGGCCTGCGTGTCCGGAACTGGATGGCACAAAAAATGGATCTTCCTCAAGATGTCATGATGGATTTACCCCGTATTACAATGATAGGGCAAATCCATATATATATAGAGAATCACAGGGGTTTGATTACCTTTACAGATAAAGAATTACGTCTCTTGTTAAAACAGGGCCAATTGCAAATAAAAGGGAAATCTTTCGTGATAAAGACCATTTTACCTGAAGAGATTTTGCTTGAAGGAAAAATTGATCAGGTCCTTTATATAAATGAAAATCCAGGAGGAGCAAAATGAAAAACCAATGGATCGAATTTTTAACTGGCAGGGTAACTGTTAAAGTATCTGGAAGAGGTATAGAAAGATTTTTAAATGTCCTAACTCGTAATGGCTTAATGATTTGGAATGTGAAAAGACATGGGACGGAAACGATCACCTTTACGATGAGACTTGCTGACGCGTTGAAAATAAGACATTACGCAAGAGAGAGGGAATGCTCCATTTCGTTTTTAAAAAGGGCAGGAATGCCTTTTTTATTTAAGCGATTATTGAAAAATAGCGGGTTTATTGCTGGAGCCCTCTTATTTTTCTTACTTATCATGTTCTTATCCAACGTTATTTGGGGAATCGATATCAAAGGAGCAAAGCCTGCAACGGAGTATCAGATTCGCAAAGAATTGGACAAGATGGGGGTAAAGGTAGGTAAAATTCAATTTTTTGTTGATAATGTAGAAGGAATTCAAAGGGAATTGACCAATAAAATCGGCAGCCTCACCTGGGTTGGTGTGGAATTAAAAGGGACAACCTACCAGCTTCAAGTGGTTGAGAAGAAGGAGCCCGAAAAGCCTGAACAACTGGAGCCTAGAAACCTTGTTGCAAAAAAGAAGGCCATTATTGCTTCCATGTTTGTAGAAACGGGACAGAAGGTTGTCGATATTAATGACCATGTGGAGGCAGGGCAATTACTCGTTTCGGGTGTCATAGGTCAGGAAGGGCAAACACAGCAAGTAGCAGCAGTGGGTGAGGTTTGGGGGGAAACATGGTATAAAAGCCATGTGGAATTGCCGCTAATAACCAATTTCTTTGTATTCAACGGTCAAGAAAAGCAAAAACATTCTCTCATTATCGGCAATCTAGAGATTCCAATTTGGGGATTTGGAGATCCGGAATTTAAAGAATATGAGGCAGAAAAGAATATAAAGAAGATAAATTTTCTTAAATGGGAGCTGCCAATATCATTTAGCAATGAAACATTACGGGCCCGTGAAGAGACAACTCGGACATATAGTACCAAGGAAGCTGAAAAAATTGCTTTGGAATTAGCAAAAAATAAAATAAAAACCGGATTGGATGAAGAAGCTATAATCAAAGATGAAAAAATTTTACACAAAGAGTTGAAAAATGGTAAAGTTATCCTAGATATTCATTTTAAGATAATCGAAAATATTGCGGTTGGACAACCAATACCTAAGGAGACTCCTGAATGACAGTTAAGCTTAAAACAATAAATGTGCAACTAGAAAATCCAAACGAGGCGATTGCTCTCCTGGGCAACGCAGATGCCAATATAAAAATAATAGAAGAAGAGCTTGAAGTATCTATTGTCACCCGTGGCGAATCGGTCAGTTTATCAGGTGAAGAGGAAAAGGTAGTACTTGCTAGTCAAATTCTTGATAAGCTTATTTTTGTAATCCGAAAGGGTGTAACCATCAGCCAAAGGGATGTCTTGTCAGCGATTCAAATGGCTCAAAAAGGAACACTTGATTACTTTACGAATCTTTATGACGAAGAAATTGCAAAAAACGTAAAAGGAAAAACTATTCGAATTAAAACACTTGGACAAAGACAATATGTGATGGCCATCCGCCAAAATGACTTGGTATTTGGAATTGGGCCGGCCGGAACAGGCAAAACATATTTAGCCGTTGTAATGGCGGTCAATGCGTTAAAAAACGGACAAGTAAATAAGATTATTTTAACCAGGCCGGCAGTCGAGGCAGGAGAAAGCCTTGGTTTTTTACCGGGTGATCTAAAAGAGAAGGTGGATCCTTATTTACGCCCTCTATATGATGCACTGAACGATATACTCGGTTCAGAACACACTCAAAGATTAATTGAGCGCGGAACAATTGAAATTGCGCCGCTTGCCTATATGAGGGGCCGGACATTAGACGATGCCTTTGTAATATTAGATGAGGCACAAAATACTACCCATGCGCAAATGAAGATGTTTCTAACACGCCTTGGCTTTGGTTCAAAAATGGTTATTACTGGGGACCAAACGCAAATTGATTTACCGAAAGGTGCAAAGTCAGGCCTAATAGCAGCAGAAAAAATATTATTGGGTGTCAATGGAATTTCCTTTATTTTCTTAGAACAAAGTGACGTTGTCAGACATCCATTAGTGGGCAGAATCATTGAGGCATATGAAAAGAAACCACTCCCAAATTAAAGCTAATAAATGAGGGATAAACCGCTAATCGGTTTATCCCTTTGCCATGTATTCCTATTAAATACTTTGAAAAAGTCCGCTCTGCTAATAGAAGGTGAAACTTCAGGAAAAAACTGTTATCATTTTACTAAGCAGATTTACATAAGTGACAAAGGTTTATTTTTGGTGCTTTTGGGGGGAATAGGGTTGAAAAAAATACAGCAGTATTTAATGCAAATAAAAAAGCTTCTCGATTATACCTTCTTCAGAGTGGTAGTTTTTGTGGTTCTAGGAGTCATATTATTTTCCTCATTGTATGGGAATGTAAAGCCCGAGAAGCTTGATATAAGTCTGTTAACAGTAGCGGAGAAGACCATTCGTTCACCGGCAACCGTTGAAGATAAAATTAGTACCGAAAAAAAGCGGCAAGAAGCATTGGATCATGTGCAGGACGTTTATACATTAAAAAAAGAATATTCCTCCAATCAGGTAGATTTAATAACCTCTATTTTTGACTCTGCTTCTGAAGTGAATAAAGAAATAAAGGATACTGCGGAAAAACAGAGCCCAATCGATGAAGACCCTTTAGGGTTTGTCGTACCAACGGTTGAAGAAGAAGTAACCATGCTTAAAGAGAAATTAACGGATCGTGTCACAAAGGACCTATCTGAACGTGTGTTTACCGCACTTGTACAAGCCAGTAATGATGAATTATCAATTGCTAAAGACTTAACGGTAACGGCTATTAACAATGTAATGAACAAACGAATTTCAGCGGATGATGTTGAAAATGCAAAAAAGACTTTAGAAGAAGAATTAAAGTTTACCACATTGAATGGTGATTTAAAGAATGCCTCCATTGAATTAGGCCGATACGCTGTCATTCAAAATGAGTTTTATGATCCGGAAGCAACGGAAGAACTGCGAAAACAAGCAGGTGAATCAGTTGAACCAGTAAAAATTCTACAAGGTCAAATTATTGTCGAAGAAGGTAAATTAATCCGACAAGAAGAATATCGACAACTTGAATTAGTTGGTTTATTGGATAATAAACAATCTTATAAACCTTTTATTGGATTGATAATCCTGCTAGCAATTATATTGAGCTCTATTTATTTTTATTTTTATCAGGTAAAGGAGCAGCCAGAGAAGAGGCAGACGAATTTTCTATTGTTTGTAATTATTTTTCTCCTGACGTTTTTTATCCTGAAAATCATCAGTATGCTGCAAATTTTTAATTACTCGGGTATTGGTTACTTATTTCCTGCGGCTATGGGCGGGATGTTGTTAAAAATATTAATAGATGAGAAACTAGCGATTCTTTCATCGATCATTTTATCTATTTTTGGAAGTGTACTATTTAATGAAGGGGTTTCTGGTACGCTTAACTTTTCTGTCGGAATTTATATTCTGTTTAGTGCTCTTGCAGGTGTACTCTTTTTAAGCAATCAGAATCAGCGATCAAAAATCCTGCAGGCAGGCTCTTTTACTGCGGCTGTGAATCTATTTACAATTTGGGCACTTATGTTTTTGCCAAATGGACAATTTTCTGGGTTGGAATATGGGTATTATATCTTAACAGCCATCTTCTCAGGAATCAGTTCTGCTGTACTGACGATGGGGCTATTACCATTATTTGAAACAAGCTTTGGTATTCTATCCACAATGAAATTGATAGAGCTGTCGAGTCCTAATCATCCACTTCTAAGGAAAATTCTAATGGAAGCACCAGGAACCTACCACCATAGTGTGATGGTGGCCAATCTTGCGGAGGCTGCCTGCGAGGCAATTGGGGCAAATGGATTGTTAGCAAGAGTAGGGTGTTATTACCACGATATTGGTAAAACAAAACGACCAAACTTTTTTATCGAAAATCAAATGCATCTTGAAAATCCACATGATCGTATACAGCCTGATAAAAGTGCTAATATTATTATTTCACATGTAACCGATGGGGCCGCTATCTTAAAGAAATACAATATGCCAAAGGAAATCATCCATATTGCCGAGCAGCACCATGGTACTACCTTGCTGAAATACTTTTATCATAAGGCTGCACAAGCTGGAGAAGAGGTTAAGGAAGAGGATTACCGGTATCCGGGTCCGAAGGCACAATCGAAAGAATCAGCCATTGTTGGTATTGCTGACAGTGTGGAGGCTGCTGTAAGATCCCTTAGTCAGCCAACTCCTGAAACCATTGAGACACTGGTAAAAAAGATTGTTGCGGATCGTCTTCAGGATGGGCAATTAAATGAATGTGACTTAACTTTGAAAGAATTAGAGACTGTCACCCACTCTTTTTGTGAAACCTTAAAAGGAATATTCCACTCCAGGATTGAATATCCAGAAATGACAAAGAAGGTGCAAGAATGAACAAATTGATGATTGATTTAGTTGATGAAACCAATCAGCTGTCGAATGAACAAATGGAAGAAATTGAAAAGCTGTTAAACTTTGCTGCAGATCAAGAACAAGTGGATGATCAAAGTGAAGTATCTGTGACGTTTGTTTCTAATGAAAGAATTCATGAAATTAACCGTGAATACAGAGATAAAGACGCTCCTACGGATGTTATTTCATTTGCAATGGAAGAGCTGGGAGAGGGAGAAATTGAATTGATAGGAGCTGAGATTCCTCGAATATTGGGGGATATAATCGTTTCCATACCGAAGGCAGAAGAACAGGCAAAAGAGTATGGACATTCATTTAATCGAGAGCTGGGCTTTTTGTGTGTGCATGGTTTCCTCCATCTTTTAGGATATGACCATATGGAAAAAGCGGAGGAAGAAAAAATGTTTTCGCGACAGAAGGAAATTTTAGATGAATATGGACTCACACGATAAAGCAGTTTCATTATTGAAATCTTTTTCTTATGCTCTGACAGGCATAAAGACTGCCCTTTGGACAGAAAGAAATATGCGTATCCATTTATTGGTTTCGATAGGTGTAATTTGCTGCTCGTATTTTTTTTCAATAAGTAAACTAGAATGGTTATTTGTCATTGTTGCAATTGGCGGAATTTTTTCTTTAGAATTACTAAATACAGCAATCGAGCGAGTGGTGGATTTGATTACAGAAGAGTATCATCCCCTTGCTAAACAAGCAAAAGATTTAGCTGCCGGTGCTGTTTTTATTTACGCGCTCACTGCAGTAATCATTGGGGTAATCATCTTTGTACCTCATATTCTAAGATGGGTATTAACAGTTTATTTTATTGCAATTTGAAATGGAATTGTAAATCCGGTACAATAATTTATCAACTAGTAGCTGAAAAAGGTAAATTAGTTGACTTTTGAGAAAATTCAAATTTATTTATTACTTTTTCGCTACAAGTGATGATTTTGTGACATTTTTAGGGTAAAATAAAGAAAGCGGCAGAATAATTGCTGGAAGGGAAGATTGAACTTTTGAACATCGAGAAATTAATCGAAGAATCAAAGAAAGCAAGAGAAAAAGCATATATTCCATATTCTAAATTTGGGGTAGGAGCAGCTTTATTAACAACAGATGGAAAAGTATATCATGGATGTAATATAGAAAATGCCGCTTATAGCATGTGCAATTGCGCGGAACGTACTGCAATATTTAGTGCGTATTCTCAAGGTGATCGAGATTTTAAAATGCTTGCCGTTGTCGCTGATACCGATCGTCCCTGCTCACCATGTGGAGCATGCCGTCAGGTAATCTCGGAACTGTGTCCTGGGGACATGAAGGTCGTTCTAACCAACTTAAAAGGTGAAACATTAGAAACTACTGTTGCTGAGTTACTTCCAGGTGCCTTTACTATGGAGGATTTACATGCTGAGTAATGAAAATAAAGGATTTAAATCTGGTTTTATTTCAATTATAGGACGCCCAAATGTAGGAAAGTCAACATTTCTAAACCGAGTTATTGGTCAGAAAATTGCTATTATGAGCGATAAACCTCAGACAACTCGTAATAAAATTCAGGGTGTATTAACATTAAACGATACCCAAATGGTTTTTATAGATACACCAGGGATTCATAAGCCGAAGCATAAACTTGGCGATTTTATGATGAAGGTTGCCCAAAACACATTAAAAGAAGTTGATTTAATCCTATTTATGGTAAATGCTGAGGAAGGCTTTGGGCGTGGAGAAGAATTTATTCTGGAAAAATTTCAAACCGTTAACACACCAATCTTTCTTGTTATAAATAAAATTGACCAAATACACCCAGATGAATTATTACCGCTTATTGAATCTTATAAAGATAAATATCACTTTAAAGAAATTGTTCCTATATCCGCACTTGAGGGGAATAATGTTGAGAGATTACTTGAACAAATTAAAGTCTATTTACCGGAGGGACCCCAGTATTATCCGGCAGATCAGGTAACCGATCACCCAGAAAGATTTATTATCACCGAGTTAATTCGAGAAAAAGCGCTGCACTTAACACGTGAAGAAATTCCTCACTCGCTTGCCGTAGTACTTGATAAAATGGAACGGCAAAAGGGAAAGGATATCATCCATGTTATGGCTACAGTTATTGTGGAGAGAGACTCTCAAAAAGGCATCATTATTGGAAAACAAGGAAGTATGCTCAAAGAAATCGGGAAGCGCGCCCGAGTGGATATTGAGAATCTTCTAGGATCAAAAGTTTTCTTAGAACTTTGGGTTAAAGTTCAAAAGGATTGGCGAAATAAAATGTCCCAACTGCGCGATTTTGGCTTTAACGAAGATGAATACTAATACGTGCTGTCTAGCTACAGCGCCTAGCCCCTCTATGGTCTACAGCCAATCCGTCATGAAGGTTAAAAAGCAACCTTCCTGCCGGCTCGTCTTATGCTTGTCGGGGCTGTACACTAAGGAAAGCTCGTTAGGATAATCATCGCAGGAACAAGCTGCTTTTTGCTTGTTCCGAAGGCGCTTCCGCTTTTCTATATACACCCTAAATAACCTATTAACTTTCTTATAAAATTATGCATGGACAACATTAACAATATTTTCGTCTTATGATTTTTGCTTAGGCAGGCTATGATAATTGTAAGGTTTGGGATTCTTAAAATGGCTAGTCTAAATCATGAAAGGTGGGGTTTTCGATGATGGATTTTACGTGGAAAGTATTCCTACAGACAGGCAATATTGACACTTATCTTCTCTTTAAAGAGCTCGAGAAGGAAAACCAAGAAATACCCGGAAATCAGAATGAAGATCTAGCGCAAATGGATTTTCCCGTTTCATAAGTTTGTCTAATGTATCGGGATGGTGACAGCTATGCTTCAAAAATGCGAAGGCATCGTCATTAGGACTACAGATTATGGTGAAACCAATAAAATTATTACTCTTTATACAAGAGAGTGGGGAAAGATCGGCGTTATGGCAAGAGGGGCTAAAAAGCCAACCAGCCGTCTTTCCTCCATTACCCAGCTTTTTACTCACGGGTATTTTTTAGTCCAAAGAAGCAGTGGACTAGGCAGTGTTCAACAGGGAGAAATGATTACCAGCTTTCGGGCAATAGGTGAAGATATATTTTTAACTGCCTATGCTAGTTATATCGTTGAATTAACAGATAAATCTACTGACGATAAAAAACCAAACCCATTTCATTTCGAACTGCTTTTTCAAACTCTTAATTATATGAATGAAGGATATGATCCAGATATCCTGACTAATATTTATGAAATGAAAATGCTAAATGTGCTGGGATTGTATCCCACATTAAACCAATGTTCCGTTTGCGGCAGCACAGACGGACTTTTTTCTTTTTCCATCCGTGAAGGTGGGTTTATATGTCAACGGTGTTTGGGCAAAGATCCATACCATTATAAATTATCGCCATCATCTGTAAAATTATTACGTTTATTTTATTATTTTGATCTGTCGAGATTAGGTAATATCTCCGTAAAACAGGAAACCAAGGATGAATTAAAAACCATCATTGCTGCTTACTATGAAGAATATTCAGGACTTTATTTAAAATCTAAAAAATTTCTTCAGTCAATGGAAAAATTTCGAAATCAATTTTAGGAGTTTATTGACTTTTATTTTAGATTTCGATAATATGTGATGTAATAATATAGTTGCTATGATGGAAAAGAGTACTTAGCAAGTTACTATAAAAGCGAACCTAGGATGGTGTAAGCTAGGGTATAGGGCACTAAGGAAGGCGTTCTTGAGCAAATTAATGTGTTTAACACATAAAAGAGGCTGCTTTTAGAGCGGCAAATAGGGTGGAACCGCGGGTAACTCTCGTCCCTATGCTTAATTTAAGCATAGGGATGGGAGTTTTTTATTTTATTAAGGAGGAGTTACAGAAATGAAAGTATCAATGGAGCAAATAGTTTCTCATGCAAAACACAGAGGTTTTATTTTTCCAGGATCAGAAATCTACGGTGGTCTGGCTAATACATGGGACTACGGCCCTTTAGGAGTCGAATTTAAAAACAACATAAAGCAAGCTTGGTGGAAGAAGTTTGTGCAAGAGTCACCATACAATGTTGGACTAGATGCAAGTATCTTAATGAATCCAAGGACATGGGAAGCATCCGGACATATCGGTAACTTCAATGATCCAATGATGGATTGTAAAAACTGTAAAGCTAGACATCGTGCCGATAAGCTGATCGAAAATGCTTTAGATGAAAAGGGAGTAGAGATGATTGTTGATGGGCTTCCATTTGATAAGATGGAAGAGCTGGTAAAAGAACATAATATTGCCTGTCCTGACTGTGGCAGTCATGATTTTACCGGCATTCGTCAGTTCAATTTAATGTTCAAAACGTTCCAAGGAGTAACGGAGTCTAGTGCCAATGAAATTTTCCTGCGCCCTGAAACAGCACAAGGTATTTTTGTAAACTTTAAAAATGTGCAACGTACAATGAGAAAGAAATTACCTTTTGGTATTGCGCAAATCGGAAAAAGTTTCCGTAATGAAATCACTCCTGGAAATTTCACTTTCCGTACCCGTGAATTTGAACAAATGGAGCTTGAGTTTTTCTGTAAGCCGGGCGAAGAGCTTACATGGTTTGATTACTGGAAGAACTTTGCTGAGAAATGGCTTCATTCATTAGGGTTAAATAAGGAGAATTTAAGATTACGCGATCATTCAGAAGATGAACTTTCTCATTATAGTAATGCAACTACTGACTTTGAATATAAATTCCCATTTGGATGGGGAGAACTTTGGGGAGTAGCTTCACGGACAGACTATGATTTGAAGCAGCATATGCAATTCTCTGGAGAAGATTTCAACTACATCGACCCAGAGACAAATGAAAGATATATACCTTACTGTATCGAGCCTTCACTTGGTGCTGACCGGGTAACATTGGCATTTTTAATTGATGCATATGACGAAGAACAACTTGAAGATGGAACTTCTAGAACCGTTATGCACTTCCATCCTGCACTGGCACCATTTAAAGCAGCAATTCTGCCATTATCGAAAAAACTTTCTGAAGAAGCTAGAGAAGTTTATGAAACATTGGCAAAGCATTTTTCTGTAGACTATGATGAAGCAGGATCAATCGGAAAACGTTACCGCAGGCATGATGAAATCGGGACACCATTCTGTATTACCTTTGATTTTGATTCTAAAGAAGATAAAATGGTAACAATTAGAGACCGTGACACCATGGAACAAACTCGAGTTCCAATCGCCGAATTAGTTTCCTTTATTCAAGAAAAGATCATGTTTTAAAGTTTAAAATCAGAGGTGCGGCGGATCGAACCGCATCTCTAACAAATGTTTAAATATGGTGGTGAGAAAAATAGAACTGACCAAACGCCAAGAACATATCATTGAGATTGTGAAGGAGCATGGACCAATTACTGGGGAGAGTATTGCTGAACAACTTAACCTAACTAGAGCTACTTTGAGACCGGATTTATCGATCTTAACAATGGCTGGATTTTTAGATGCAAGGCCTCGGGTCGGGTATTTTTATACTGGGAAATCAGGGACTGCGCTTTTAACTGAAAGCCTTCAGAAGATACTTGTGAGAGATTATAATTCCATTCCTATCATTGTGAAGGAAAATGTTTCGGTATATGACGCAATTTGTACAATGTTCCTTGAGGATGTGGGAACATTATTTGTTGTAGACCAAAACTCACTTTTGGTTGGTGTGTTATCACGAAAGGATTTGCTCCGAGCGAGCATTGGAAAACAAGAACTAACTGCACTGCCAATCAACATTATTATGACGAGAATGCCGAATATAACAATGTGTGAAATGGATGACTCATTAATTGATGTTGCAAAATTATTAATTGAAAAACAAATCGATGCCTTACCAGTTGTAAGACAATCAGAAAATGGATATGAAGTAATTGGCAGAATAACTAAAACAAATATCACAAAAGCATTTGTTGCCTTGGGGAATGAGTGATAGGACAACATCCCAAGGACTCCGACGTAGACATTAATAAAAGTATTTTCCAGAGGAGCTGTTGAGGAAGAATGATTACGCCTGTCATATATGTGGTATCTGATTCAGTGGGGGAAACAGCTGAATTAGTTACAAAAGCGGCAATCAGCCAGTTTAATGGGTCAGGGATGACGTTGAAAAGATTTCCTTATGTGGAGGATAAAGAACACATTGATGAAGTTATTTCGCTCGTTACGATGGACCATGCGATGATTGCTTTTACATTAGTAAAACCAGATATGCGTGTTTACATGAAGGAAAAAGCAGATGAAGCAGGAATATATGCAGTTGATTTAATCGGTCCAATTATGGATCAAATTCAAATCTTCAGCGGGAAAACCCCTTTGTGCGAACCCGGATTGGTAAGAAAACTAGATGAGGATTATTTTAAAAAAGTAGAGGCCATTGAGTTTGCAGTTAAATATGATGATGGTCGTGACCCCAGAGGAATATTAAAAGCGGATATTGTCCTAATTGGAGTATCTAGAACCTCAAAAACTCCTTTGTCACAATACCTAGCTTTAAAACGTTTAAAAGTTGCCAATGTACCTCTTGTACCAGAAGTGGATCCACCTGAGGAATTATACAAAGTTCCTGCAGAAAAATGCTTTGGACTAAAAATCAGCCCTCAAAAACTAAATAACATAAGAAGAGAACGGTTGATTTCCTTAGGGTTAAATGATCAGGCCAGCTATGCAAATATAGAAAGAATTCGTGATGAGTTAACCTTCTTTGAAAAAATAGTAAATAAAATTCATTGTCCGGTTATAGATGTAACCAATAAGGCAGTAGAAGAAACAGCCAATGTTATCTTAAATTACGTTCATAAAAGAAGAGCTTAGCACATAATCTTAGATTATGTGTTTTCTAATGAATGAAAAAAGTATGGAAATGTCTAAAAGAATGTACTATAATAAAAAATTGTGATAAAAATGAATCTTTTAGGTTTAGACTTGCATGTATACGAATAAACTATTTATTGTTAGATGTCAAGGGAACCTTAAGAAAAAAATTCGACAATTACCTTTACTTTGAAAAGTTATCACTTTAAAGAAGGAATATGCGGAGTGATGTAGAATTATTACTATACAAAAGGCATTCCAACTATTTTTGTCGATGGTGTTTCATACCAGTTAAAGAGGAAAATGTCGAATTTCCTACTACATTTTCCTTGAAAGTTCTTTTTATCGCTTCTTGTGATCACCATGGAAACAATAAAACTACATATGCGAATGCAACATGGAAAAATGTTGATTCCAGAAAAGAAGCTTTGGACTTATTCATCATGAACCATACTACAAAGGGGGATATTACTGTTACACAGAATATTGGACTTGCTTTCTGATGATTAAAGAAAATTAGTGAGGAAATCAACAAAATTTTTGTCGAAAAATGCAGGAATTTAGATTTCTTTGAAGAATAAGTACAATTGGAGATGTTTTCATGGCAGAACGGATTGCCGAAGAAAAAATCAATCAAATTCGTCAGTCTGTTGATATAGTTGAATTAATTAGTGAATATGTTCAACTAAAAAAGCAAGGACGAAATTACTTCGGATTATGTCCTTTCCATGGAGAAAACTCCCCATCTTTTTCCGTCTCTATCGATAAACAAATTTACCATTGCTTTGGCTGTGGAGCGGGAGGAAATGTTTTCTCATTTTTAATGGAGCTAGAAGGAATTTCCTTTCTAGAAGCTGCCGTTAAATTAGCTGAAAAGGCTAATATTGATTTACAAGTAAACTTCTCAAGTAATGGGAAGGGGAAGAGTGTTTCTCCAGAAATACAGTCTATGCTTGACGCGCATGAGCTCTTACAGAAATTTTACCATCACTTATTAGTAAACACAAAAGATGGCCAACATGCTCTAGAGTATTTGCTGAACAGAGGATTTACCCGAGAATCGATTGATAAATTTCAGATTGGTTATTCATTAAATTCATGGGATTTTGTATACAAATTTCTTACCAAGAGAGACTTTTCTCCAGAATTGATGGAACAAGCGGGCCTAATTATCAAACGAGAAAGGGATGGAACTTATTTTGATCGATTTCGAGATCGAATTATGTTCCCAATTTTTGACCGAAATGGAAAAACGATTGCTTTTTCAGGGAGAGCGCTAGGGGCAGATGAGCCCAAATATTTAAATAGTCCTGAAACGGTTATCTTTAATAAAAGTAAAATTTTATATAATTTTCATTTGGCCAAACCGAATATTCGAAAATTGCAGCAAGCTGTTCTTTTTGAAGGTTTTGCTGATGTTATTGCTGCTGATCGATCTGGTGTGGAAAATGGGATTGCTACAATGGGTACTTCCTTGACAGAAGAGCATATAACCTTAATCCGGCAAAATACCCAGTCCATAACAATCTGTTTTGATTCAGACAAGGCGGGAATAGAAGCCGCTTATAGAGCTGGTAATATGCTAATGGAAGCTGGATGTACCATTAAAGTTGCCATGATGTCAGATGGACTTGATCCAGACGAATATATAAAAAAAAATGGCCCAGAAAAGTTTCGTAATGAAGTTATAAGTGCAAGTCTTACCTGGATGGCATTCAAATTTCTTTATTTTCGTAGAGGAAAAAATCTTCAAATTGAAGGAGATCGGCTTGCCTATATCGAAACTATACTTAGAGAAATAAGTAAATTGACAAAAGCTGTAGAAAAAGATCATTATTTGCGTCAGCTTGCATCAGAGTTTTCTATTTCATTAGAAGCATTACAGCAACAGCTAAAACAAATTTTCTTTACAGAAAAAAGAAAATCAAGTGGTCAAACACAGCCGGTCAAACAGCCAAGTATGATTGTAAAACCGGAGAAAAGATTACCAAAGGCACATTTTACAGCTGAACGGTGTTTAATTGCCCATATGTTAAAAGATAGGGATACAGCTTATAAGGTTCAGGACTTATTACAGGGGAACATGTTTAACACTGATGAACATCAGGCAATAATAACATATCTAATTGGTTTTTACGAAGAGCATATGAATCCTGATACTAGTGCATTTTTAACCTATATTCAAGATAGCAATCTTAGAAGAATAGTCGCTGATATTGAAATGATGTCAGTAAATGACGAATTGAGCAATCAAGAATTAAATGATTATATCAAACAGGTGTTGAATTATCAAAAAATGTTAAAGATAAAAGAAAAAGAAGTGGAACTGAAAGAAGCAGAGCGGCAAAGTGATTATAGCAAAGCAGCTGCAATTGCTACTGAAATCAATCAATTGCGTAAATCGCTATAGATTCCATTTTAATGTCTTTGATTCTGGAAGGAGGGGGACATATGGCTGAAAAATCAGCCCGTTCAAAAGAGGCCGAGAACGAATTGACCTTTGAACAAGTAAAAGAACAGTTAACGGTACTGGGTAAAAAAACCGGAGTCCTTGCCTACGATGATATTGCGGAAAGAATGGCAAATTTTGATTTAGAATCCGATCAAATGGATGAATTTTATGAATTTCTAGGTGATCAAGGAATTGAATTAGTAGGAGAAAGTGACGAGGAAGATCCAAATCCTAAGCAATTAGCAAAAGGCGATGACGATGAGTTTGATTTAAACGATCTTAGCGTTCCTCCTGGAGTTAAGATAAACGATCCTGTTCGTATGTATTTAAAAGAAATTGGGCGTGTAGATTTACTTTCTGCTGAAGAAGAAATAAAACTGGCTAACCGAATTGAGGAAGGCGATGAAGAAGCAAAACGACGTCTTGCTGAAGCAAACCTCAGGCTTGTAGTTAGTATTGCCAAACGATATGTTGGCCGCGGTATGTTATTTCTTGATCTCATTCAAGAAGGTAATATGGGACTCATCAAAGCTGTTGAAAAATTTGATTATCGTAAAGGCTTTAAATTTAGTACGTATGCTACTTGGTGGATACGTCAAGCTATCACTAGAGCTATTGCTGACCAAGCTAGAACCATTCGTATTCCAGTGCATATGGTCGAAACCATTAATAAACTTATCCGTGTACAGAGACAATTACTTCAGGACCTAGGCCGCGAACCTACACCAGAAGAAATTGGCGAAGATATGGATTTAACACCAGATAAGGTTAGAGAAATTCTAAAAATCGCGCAAGAGCCTGTCTCTCTTGAAACTCCTATAGGAGAAGAAGATGATTCGCACCTTGGTGATTTTATCGAGGACCAAGACGCAACCTCGCCTTCTGAGCATGCTGCCTATGAATTATTAAAAGAGCAGTTGGAAGATGTCCTAGATACCCTAACAGACCGTGAAGAAAACGTTCTTCGCTTACGCTTTGGATTGGATGACGGACGTACCCGTACTCTAGAAGAGGTTGGAAAAGTATTTGGTGTTACCCGTGAACGTATCAGACAAATTGAAGCAAAGGCACTGCGTAAATTACGCCATCCAAGTCGCAGCAAACGCCTAAAAGACTTCTTAGAATAAAAAAACGAAAGATGGTTTACTTCTTACGAGAGGTAAACTATTTTTTTGTCTAGCCCCGGATGAGCTCCTTGTACTCCAACTGGAAATGAAAGCACTTTCGGTATTTGTATTTATTTTACTGAATTGTTTTACAGTTTGCAAATAGGTAAAAGTATTCTTTTTGTTTTTTATCACAAATTACTTTGGGAATAAAGCGTTATTTCTTTGGAAATCCACAATCTTTCATATGTGGCAGCTGGAAATTTGTATTCAAAAATAACTAAAAATATTTATAAGTATTTTTATGAAGGAAGCTTGTTGAAAGATGTGCTTTTTTATGCTTTCGGAATTTTTGAGAATGTCCCTTGAAATCACAGAAAGGTTTTTGCCAGTTAAATTGGTTGTAAAGGGATGATTAGGGAAGAATACAAAGGCTGACTCCTTATATGATTTAGTCTTTTTAGGCATTTTTCTAAATATTATCGCGACAAAATAAGTTTAGGGCTTTTCCTTCTTACGTTTTTAAAGTAAAATAGTAATTGTTTGTAGAAGACTATTTCATTTACAGTTGTACGTACATAAGGGAGGTTAAATCATGAATCGAAATCCGGTAATGGGGTACATCCTAATCTTTGTATTTGGTATCGGACTAATGTTCTTATTGTCTTTTAAAGGCCTCGGGGATATGGATGAGCTTGCCAAGGAAAAAGAAGGCGGTACAGAGACAGAACAGGTTGTAAGGGCACCTGAAGATATTTACAAGTCATGTGTAAGCTGCCACGGTGACGCATATCAAGGTGGAATGGGTCCTGCTCTAAAAGGTGTTGGAGATAGGTTATCCAAAGATGAAATCATTGAAGTCGTTACAAAGGGCAGAGGAGCTATGCCAGGCGGCATGGTTAAACCTGAAGAATCAGAAGCCATGGCTGAATGGTTAGCAAATATTAAATAATTTTTTTCTGAAAAGGTCCTTTGCTTCTGTAAAGGACTTTTTTTATACTGGATGTAATTATATAGGCTCATTTCTTAAACTTTGTTGCTATTTGGAAACAAAATTTAATAATTATGCCAGCTTATGCAGGAAAGAGATAATTTTATTAGAAAAGAGCAGCAAACTAAATTTTAACGTGCAAAATAACTATTTCCACGTTAAAATCGGCTTTAGGATTTTAACAATAAACATTACATAACAACCAAAATAAAAAAGTGGTGAAAGATGTGAATACGGATAAATTATCAGTTCGGTTACAAACGGTAGCAAAATATGTCCCTAAAGAATCTAGACTTGCGGACATAGGCTCCGATCATGCATATTTACCAAGTTATCTAGTAAAAAACGGACAAATCTCCTTTGGAATCGCTGGAGAAGTTGCAAAAGGTCCCTTCCAGTCTGCTGAAAAAAATGTACAGGCAGAAGGTCTAACAGGAAGGATATCAGTACGAATGGGAGATGGCCTGGAAGTAATTCAGCCTGGCGAAGTGGACTGTATTACTATTGCTGGAATGGGTGGGAGTCTTATTGCCAGTATATTAGAAAGTGGAAATGAAAAGCTAGGTTCGGTAAAACGTCTTGTGTTACAGCCCAATATTAACGCAATTGCGATTCGCAGTTGGTTAGTCGAACATAATTGGGAACTGATTGCAGAGGAAATCATTGAAGAAGATAACAAGATTTATGAAATTTTAGTGGCAGAAAAGGGAGATCCTTTAAAACCTTATCGTGACATACGATTCGAAACTGGTCTTCTGGTTGGACCTTTCCTTCTTCACAGAAAAGAAGAGGCATTTAACAAGAAATGGAGTTTAGAAAAGAAAAATTGGAATCGGATTTATAAGCAGCTTGAAAGTGCGGCTCCGTCAGCTGAAACGGAGGAGAAAAAACAGGAGCTGTTGCAGAAAATTACTCTTATCGAGGGGGTATTGGTAAATGAAGACAGCCAATGGACATGAGATCATCCAGCTATTCGAACAGTTTTCACCAAAAGGTCTTGCAATGGAAGGCGATAAAATAGGCTTACAAATTGGAAGGCTGAATAAGAAGATTGAAAAAGTTATGATTGCTTTAGATGTTTTGGAAGAGGTCATAGATGAAGCGATTGAAAAGCAAGTACAGTTAATTATTGCCCACCATCCTCCAATCTTTCGCCCACTAAAAAATGTCCTGACAGATACTGTGCAGGGGAGAATGATTGAGAAACTGATAAAGCATGATATAGCGGTTTATGCAGCACATACTAACCTTGATGTGGCAACAGGTGGAGTGAATGACCTCTTAGCTGAGGCATTAGGATTAGCGAATCCAGAAGTACTGGTGCCTACATTTGAAACAAACCTGAAGAAGGTAGTCATCTATACACCAGAAAGTCACGCAGAAGCCATTAGACAGGCTCTGGGCAAGTCTGGTGCAGGCTTCATCGGCAATTATAGCCATTGTACTTTTTCTGCCGAAGGAACGGGAAGGTTTTTACCAGAGGCAAGGACAAACCCATATATCGGAGAGCAAGGACAACTAGAAGCGGTGGATGAGGTCAGAATTGAAACAATCGTACCAGAGCACCTTATAAAAAAGGTTGTTTCTGCCATGATTAAGGCACATCCATACGAAGAAGTTGCCTATGATGTTTACCCTATTGAAAATAAAGGCGAGGTTCTTGGACTTGGTAAAATTGGAACTGTGGATGAAATGACTTTAGGTGAGTTTGTTGAGAAAGTAAAAATGGCTCTGGAAGTTGATAAGGTCCGCGTGGTTGGCGATTTGACTTCAAAGGTAAAGAAGGTTGCTGTATTAGGCGGGGATGGGAATAAATATTTCAAGCATGCTAAATTTAGAGGTGCTGATGTTTATGTTACTGGAGATATTTATTATCATACAGCACATGATGCTATGATGGAGGGATTAAATATCATTGATCCAGGTCATAATGTTGAAAAAATCATGAAAAAGGGCGTAACCAAAACCCTTACAAAAATGTGCAAGGAATCAGGGTATGAAGTAGAAATCTTCCCTTCTGAAGTGAATACAGATCCGTTTCAGTATATTTAAAAAAACCGGTCGAAATGACCGGTTATCTTTTTACTTTTGGCAGTATTCGATTTAACGGTACCTTTTTGCGGCGTTCCCATGTTGCTTCATTATTTGGATCAAATTGCTCTAAGAATGAAATAACTTCCTTGGTAATCGGTGTTGGAGTGGAAGCCCCTGATGTAACGGCAACATTCTTAGCGTCTTTAATCCAATCAATTTCTAACTCTGAAATATCTGCAATCCGATAAGCCCTGGTGCCGGCAATTTGTTCTGAGACCTGTGCGAGGCGATTAGAGTTATTACTCATTGGATCTCCAACCACAATGGTTACATCCGCCTCAGTAGCTTGCCCAGCAACTGCTTCCTGCCGCACTTGTGTGGCGTTGCATATTTCATTATAAGCCTCAGCATGTGGATATTTCTCATGAACCTTTTTCATGGTATCAGCCACGTCCCATTGACTCATAGTGGTTTGATTGGTAACAATCAATTTTTCACTATTAATGCTTAAAACTTCTACATCGCTTGGTGTCTCTACAAGATGTACTGCACCAGGAGCTACCCCAATAGCTCCCTCAGGCTCAGGATGTCCTTTTTTCCCTATATAAATGACTTGATATCCCTGCTTTGTTTTCTCTTCAATTAAATCATGGGTTCTCGTTACATCTGGACAAGTCGCGTCAATTGTTACGAGTCCTTTCTGCTTGGCAAGCTCCCTTACCTCTGGTGAGATACCGTGGGCTGTAAAAATGACTGTACCGGTATCTACTTTATCTAGAATGTCCTTACGGTCTTTACCATCAAGGGTAATAATCCCTTCCTCAGCAAAGGCATCAGTAACGTGTTTATTGTGAACAATCATTCCTAAAATGTAGATAGGTCGCGGTAATGATTTATCTAAAGCAGCATTTCTTGCTATGACCATGGCGTCAACAACGCCATAACAGTACCCGCGTGGTGAAATCTTTATAATTTGCATATGATTAAGTCCTCCTAGGGAACATTTGACTTTGAATCTATGTAATTATTATATAAAACTAATAGAAATAATACAAAGATACATTTTTCCTTTTAAATTTTTGTTAAAATTTCCTTATCAAAAAAACAAAAAGATGCCTTTTTCAGCATCTTTTCTTTAAATGTATAGTTTTGGCATTGAGGTACCGGTTTGCTTCTTTACTACCTCAACTGATTCAGTATGATTTTTTTTGCTTCTTTTAACGCGGTCCAATTTTGTTGTATCAGCCTCTTCCGCCAAAATTGGAGCTTCTGTGGTCTTTTTATCTGATTTATCCTCGGAAGGCAAGTCTTTAAACCCCTTATATAATCTCCACATCATTGGGAGATTCTTGACCATAGGTCCATATTGTTGAATCATTGGCCCAAACGATTGAACAGATTTTAAAACTTGTTGGGTATTGTTGAGAAACCCTGTTAGACCGTCTGGATTACTTAGGGTTTGCAGGATTGATCCAATTCCCCCAGAACCACCTTGAACAGCCCGGCCAGCTCCTGCTATACCCCGTAGACCTGCAGCTTGTTTGCCTTGTTTATTCCCGCCAAGAATTTTGGAAAGTAAACCGCCGCCATTTCTTCTTCCTTGCCCTCTTCCCATCGGTTGTCCCATCATGGGTCTTGCGCTATTAAGCTGACGCTGAGGATGAAAACCCATCATCGATCCACTGTGACCAAAGGGAGGCATCATTTGCTGGCGGCCTCCAAAGTGCCCTTGACCCATCATATTAGCTCCCATATGCCCATGCTGGGGATATCTCTGCCTAGAATACATACGTTAGCCCTCCTCTCAAAATAAGCCTTATAATTTAAGGTATGCTCATAATTAAATTTGGTTTAGGTTTAAACTGCAGGATAAACGATTTTTTTTTGATTAAAAGTACTTCTAAGGTAAAAGATGATAATAACTGGTTATTTAGATGAATTTTGACTATAATTACATGATGGAATTAAAAGTGGGAGCTCTTCTTAGAGTAAAAAACTAATCCATGATCGGTAAACATTAATATATAAGGAGCAATTACATGAATCAAAATCGTTTTGAACGTTTTAATTTTCAACCGTTTATTATAGAAGCTATGAAGGACCAAGGTTTTTATACGCCGACTGAAATTCAGGAACGGATGATACCCTTGGTTTTAAAAAATGAAAGTGCGATTGGTCAATCTCAAACTGGGACAGGGAAAACACTTGCGTTTGTCTTACCTATTCTTGAAAGAATTAATCCTGAGCGTCAAGAGGTACAAGCAGTTATCACTGCTCCAACGAGAGAACTTGCTTCGCAGATTTATCATCAAATATTAAAAGTAACAGAGCACTGCAGTCCTGACCAAGCTATTATGACTCGATGCTACATTGGTGGAACAGACAAGCAAAGAACGATTGATAAATTAAAAGTACAGCCGCACATTGTTGTAGGTACACCTGGCAGAATTAAAGACCTAATGGTAGAACAAGCACTTTTCGTTCATACTTCAGGCGTACTTGTAGTCGATGAAGCCGATATGATGCTTGATATGGGCTTTATAGAGGATTTGGATAAAGTTGCAGCAAAAATGCCAGAGAAATTACAAATGCTCGTATTCTCTGCCACGATTCCAGAAAAGCTTAAGCCGTTTCTTAAAAAGTATATGGAGAATCCAAAAACTATTCATATTGATGCAAAAAGAAAAACAGCAGAAAATTTGACCCATTATCTATTACCGTCAAGGCACCGAAATAAAAAGCAGCTAGTTCACGATGCTCTCATTCAGTACAATCCTTATTTAGCCATCGTTTTTACGAATACAAAGAAAATGGCAGAAGAAGTTGCTAACTTCTTAATTGCGAAAGGGTTGAAGGTTGCTCGTGTACATGGTGATCTTAATCCGCGTGAACGTAAAAAAATGATGAAACAAATACAAGATTTGGAATTCCAATATATTGTTGCGACAGACCTTGCTTCAAGAGGAATTGATATTGAAGGAATCAGTCATGTGATAAATTATGAATTACCTACAGACTTAGATTTTTATGTTCACAGAGTCGGACGTACTGCAAGAGCTGGAAATACAGGAATTGCTCTCACAGTTTATGACATTTCTGATGAAGATGCGTTAAATCGTCTTGAAAAAATGGGAATTCAATTTAAGTACGTGGACTTAAAGAAAGAAGAGTTTGTTGACTTAGAGGATCGTAATAGAAGAAAGACACGTGTAAAGAAAGAAGACGAGGCAGAAAAGACTGCAAAATCAATGGTTAAGAAACCTCAAAAAGTAAAGCCGGGCTATAAAAAGAAAATGCAGTGGGAAATGGATAAAATAAAAAAGAGGCAGCGAAGATTAAAAAAGAAGTAATATTCGAAGGGAGAGAGAAGGTTTGTTGAAAATTGGTTCACATGTTTCAATGAGCGGTGCGAAAATGCTGCTGGCAGCGAGTGAGGAAGCAGTTTCATATGGTGCAAATACGTTTATGATTTATACAGGGGCACCACAAAATACAAGACGAAAAAAAATAGAAGATCTGAATATTGAAGAAGGCAGGAGACACATGGAAGAGAACGGTATTTCTGATATCGTAGTCCACGCTCCCTATATCATCAATATTGGTAACACCACCAATCCAGATACATTTGAATTGGGTGTTAGATTTCTTCGCACAGAAATTGAAAGAACTGAAGCACTTGGTGCAAAGCAAATTGTTTTACACCCTGGTGCGCATGTTGGTGCTGGTACAGAAGAGGGGATCAAAAAAATTATTGAAGGCTTAAATGAAGTGCTAACCGGAAAAGAACAGGTCCAAATTGCTTTAGAAACAATGGCAGGAAAGGGCTCTGAATGTGGCAAATCATTTGAAGAATTGGCGATGATTATTGAAGGTGTACACTATAGTGATAAGCTTTCAGTTTGTTTTGATACCTGTCATACTCACGATGCCGGATACAACATTGTTGAAGATTTTGATGGTGTATTGAATGAATTTGATAAAATTGTTGGCATCGATAAATTAAAAGTTCTTCATATTAACGATAGTAAAAATGCTTTAGGCGCGAGAAAAGACCGGCACGAAAATATCGGATTTGGTCATATTGGGTTCAAAGCATTAAATTATATTGTGCACCATCCGCAGTTAACGGATGTCCCAAAGATTCTCGAGACACCATTTGTTGGAGAAGATAAGAAGAATAAGAAACCACCATATTTATTTGAAATCGAAATGCTTCGGGGGCAGGAGTTCAACGAAAATCTGCTTGATAAAATTCTACAAAATTAACAAAAAGCTGTGCCTGCGAGGCGCAGCTTTTTGTTTACTTTCCAGCTCCAGCGCTTTTCTAATTACTTCGTAAATTTTACAAACAGTTTATTCACTTCTCTGGCCGTTTCAGGTCCTGCAATTTTTGCAATTTCTTTAATTAATGACGCTCTTTCGCGGTCATCAAAAATATTTACATTTTTTCCTCTTAAGTACTGAGCTACTTTATAAGCTTGCTGCCGATTTACCTTAATATTAAATTGTTCTGCGTATTTAAATAGTTCGTCACCAGTAATGGTATTCATTTTATGATTAATTACGTTCTCAAAAATTTTCACACTCATCACTCCTTCATCTAATGTATGAAGGGGAAATATAGAATGTTACACACGAAACCTGAAATACTGTAAAGGTAAAAGCTTTACATTAAGAATTTCATATTGTATACTACAAAAGTTAAATCGGAATCATTCTTATAATTAAAGGTGTGATGGTATATGGTATCGCAGTCTATTATTGAAATTAAACAACTATTTTATCGATATGAAAAGGATACAGTACTTGAAAATATAAATTTGACCGTTCCTAATGGTTCATTTTTAGCCATTGTCGGTCCCAACGGTTCTGGAAAATCGACGTTGTTAAAATTAATTTTGGGACTTCTGAAACCTCAAAAAGGTGAAATTCGCTTGTTTGAACAAGATATTAATAAATTTTCTGACTGGCAGCAAATCGGGTATGTTTCACAAAAGGCTAACTCCTTTAATACTGGGTTTCCAGCTACCGTGTTTGAAGTGGTTTCTAGTGGATTAACGAAGAAAATTGGTTTGTTTCACTTTTTTAAGAAAGTACATAACCAAAAAGTACACGATGCATTGGAGTCTGTAGGTATGGGGAAGTATAGCAATCGAAATATTGGTGAGCTTTCTGGAGGACAGCAGCAAAGAGTTTTCATTGCCAGGGCACTTGTGAGTGAGCCGAAGTTATTGATATTAGATGAGCCAACCGTCGGTGTCGATGTGGAAAATGTGAATGCTTTTTATCATATGCTTGCAGATTTAAATCAAAAACGGGGAATTACGCTTCTATTGGTGACACATGATATCGGAACCATTTCAGATAAAGTAACACATGTGGCTTGTTTAAATAAACGATTACATTTTCATGGGGATACGAGTGAATTTGAAAAGCATCAAATGGAGGGAATGTCTGAATTATATGGAACAGATGTCCATCTTCTAGCTCATCATCATGACCACGGAGGAGCATTTGAATGATTCAAGCAATATTTCAATATGAATTTTTACAAAATGCCTTTCTAACAGGAATCCTAATAGGTTTTCTTGCACCTTTACTAGGTGTCTTCATCGTTGTTAGAAGACTTTCATTAATTGCTGATGCCCTAAGTCATGTTACCCTTGCTGGAATTGCTGCCAGTCTTCTTCTTGAGAAATATGTTCTAGCCCTTAGTGGACTAAATCCATTGTATATGGGAATGGTTTTTTCAGTCGGTGGCTCGTTATTCATTGAAAAGCTTAGAGGAGTTTATAAGCATTATCAAGAGCTGGCTATCCCCATTATATTATCCGGCGGTATTGGCCTTGGGGTCATCTTTATTTCTCTTGCTGACGGTTTTAACACCGATTTATATAGCTATTTGTTTGGTAGTGTCGCTGCTGTAAGCCGTACCGATTTATTGGTGATTTTCGTTATTAGTATCATGGTTGTCCTAACGGTTATTTTGTTATATAAAGAATTGTTTTTATTATCGTTTGACGAGGAACATGCCAAGGCTTCTGGAATTGCTGCCAAAAGCATTCATTTTATCTTTATTGTCATGGTTGCACTTGTGATTGCAGCGTCAATGAGAATTGTTGGAATCCTGCTTGTTTCCTCACTCATAACGTTACCAGTTGCTGCAAGTATTCGCATTGCCAAAGGATTTAAACAAACCATCTTTTTGTCGATTCTTTTTGGAGAAATAGCCGTCCTGGGCGGGTTATTCACCTCTTATTATATAGACCTTGCTCCCGGTGGTACGATTGTTATGATTGCTGTAGCTATTCTGGTTTTTACCATTGTTTACAAAAAATTATTGATTAAAAGACAGGTCTCAAAAGGGGGGGCAGCAGGATGAATGTAAATGAAGCCATTCAATTCTTAAAGGAAAATGGATTTAAACAAACGGGAAAAAGAGAAGATATGCTTCAATTGTTTGCGGATAGTGATAAATACTTAACAGCAAAGGATGTTTTAGATGAGCTAAAAGAAGACTATCCAGGGTTAAGTTTTGATACTATCTATCGGAATCTTTCCCTTTTTGTCAAAATGGGGATTCTTGAAATGACGGAACTCTCAGGTGAAAAACATTTTCGCTTTTCCTGTTCACGTCATCAACACCATCATCACTTCATTTGTTTGGATTGTGGAAAAACGAAAGAAATTGAAACCTGCCCAATGAACAGTTTAAGTGAAGATTTAAAAGGATACGATGTCTCAGGGCACAAATTTGAAATTTACGGACGATGCCCGGAATGCAATTAGAGTGCTATTAATAGGAAAACAGCATGGGTTATAAAAACCCATGCTGTTTTTTCTTTTACTCAAGCCAATTTTTAACCCAATGGTTGGCTTCATGCCAATTATTTACACGAACAACACCTTTAGGGATAGGATCCTGATTATAGGGGGTATTAAACAGTAGGACAGGAATGTCGCACTCTTCGTGAATCATGACAGCATTGTCGTGTTTATCTTCCAGAAATATATCAACTCCATGAAGCTTTGCTGTTGAAACTTTATCATGAGATCCAATTAATTCGATATGGTCGTAGGATAAACCTTTTTTCTTAAACCACTCCTTCGTATTCTCTAAAAGGTGTGAACCACGGGCACTGATAAAAAATAATTCATGTTTCTTTTGCCATATGGGTAGAATCTTTTCTGCACCTTCAGCAAGGGGAGATGCCTCGTAAATAATCGGTTCTTTTTCAATAAACCACTTTGAAAATTTTTCCTCTGGTACGTTAACGACTTTCGTTAAGTCATATTCTTTCACGTCCGCCAAAGTGATATTTAATCCAAATCCTTCATTAATAAAGGGTATAAGTGCGGATGGACAGGTTACAGTTCCATCAATATCAATTCCAAATCTCTTCTTCATATGTAGTCACCTTCAACATCCAGTTTTTTAACTTTATTTTACCATACTAAAAAGCTGAAAGTTACAAACAATAATAAATGCTCCTATTACTGAAAGTGAGGGATTCTGATGGAAGATAAAAAAGACACGAAAGTGGCTGGGTATCTCCCAAGTCCAAACACTGAAGTAAAAAGTACCACTTCAGAATACAGAGAAGAAACAGCTGCTGAAATAGCCGCACCTGTTTCTATTACTCGACCAGTTTTCCAGGAAAGGTTAAAAGATAACACCGGAACTGGCACAGGAACAAATGCAGGTACAGGAATGGGATGGGCAGCTTTAGTCCTATCTATTTTATCACTGTTTGTCATGCCGATTCTTTTTGGTGCAGCAGGTATTGTGTTAGGGTTCGTTGCCAGACGCCGTGGGGCCGAGGGTCTAGGGGCGTGGGCAATCGGGATTGGTGTATTATCGATTGTTGTCGGTATTTTTATCCTCCCGTTCTTTTAACAGCAGCTTGCGAATATAGGGGCAAATGAAAAGTGTAAGCGCCTTGACCAAGGAAAAAAGCAGTTCATTTTTTCCCAGGGGCGACTGGCATAAGACGAGCCGACTGGGAGGTTGTTCTTTAACCTCCTAGTCGGATTGACTTATGACCCCGAGCCCCTAGGCGCTGAAACTAGACAAAAAAGAAACTCGGCAGCTTTGCCGGGTTTCTTGATGTATTAATTGGTTGCTTCCGCTTCCTCTAACGCTTTCTTCTGGAAATACTCCTCAGCAAGCAGATCGATTTCCTTTTTTAATTCATCGACTAATTGATCTTCTGGTACTTTACGAACGATTTCACCCTTGCGGAATAGTAACCCTTCACCACGAGCGCCAGCAATTCCAATATCAG
The DNA here is from genome assembly GCF_057221695.1 of Neobacillus sp. plas4. NCBI lineage: Bacteria > Bacillati > Bacillota > Bacilli > Caryophanales > Bacillaceae > Neobacillus > Neobacillus sp. plas4. Next base: position 4,430,391 of record NZ_CM170152.1, on the reverse strand, counting down.
CTTCTCTCGCTTCACCAGGACCGTTAACGGCACAGCCCAGGACAGCTACTTTAATAGGAGCTTTTATTTTGGAAATGTATTCTTCCACATCATTTGCAATGCTGATTAAATCAATCTCAATCCTTCCGCAGGTTGGACATGAAATTAATGTTGCTGCATTTGACGACAGTCCAAAATCCTTTAGGAGTTCTCTAGCTACCTTAACTTCTTCAACGGGATCGGCGCTTAAAGAAACACGTAGTGTATTTCCGATGCCTTTACTTATAATCGCTCCTAGTCCGGCAGCACTTTTAACGGTACCTGCAAAAAGGGTTCCTGATTCCGTTATACCCAAATGCAAAGGATAATCAAATGCTTTTGCGGCTTTTTCATATGCTTCAATTGCAAGGTTTACATCTGATGCCTTCATGGAAACGATAATATCGTGAAAATCCAAATCTTCAAGGATCTTGATATGATGGAGAGCACTTTCCACCATTCCATCGGCTGTTGGATAGCCATATTTCTCGAGGATTCGTTTTTCAAGTGAGCCGGCATTTACCCCAATACGAATTGGAATACCACGCTCTTTAGCTGCATTCACGACTGCCTCTACCTTTTCTCTTTTCCCGATATTTCCTGGATTAATTCGGATTTTATCAGCGCCGCCTTCAATTGCCTTAAGCGCTAATTTATAATCAAAATGGATATCAACTACTAATGGTATGTTAATTCTTTTCTTGATTTCAGGAATTGCATTTGCTGCCCGTTCGTCTGGACATGCAACACGGACAATTTGGCAGCCTGCTTCTTCAAGGCGTTTGATTTCAGCAACAGTTGCCTCAACGTCATGTGTTTTTGTCGTTGTCATACTTTGTATAAATAATTCGTTACTCCCGCCAATGGTTAAATTACCAACTTTAACGGGACGTGTTTTGGTACGATGTGTAATTTCACTCAAGGAAATTCGCTCCTTCAAATTGGATTCGAATACTAGTTAGTTTAAACTCGCACCTTTTATTTTATCAGTCCTTTATGAATCTTGACAAGGAAGATGTTTTTGTCCATCTATTTTGAGTAATCAGGAAACTGGTAAGAGGAGCCAATTTGAATCTTTTCTGGAGCCAGCCCTGGGTTTAAGTTTTGGAAATCCTCAACCAGCTGGTCGATTGAGACGGGTAAAGGTTTTTTAATATGGTTTTCGACAATAGAAATTAACGTATCACCAGGTTCCACCTCGGCTTCGAATGCTTCTATTGTACTTTCAAAACTAGACATGGTTACCGCTGTTTTTATTGCTGTGTGGGTTTTGTCCATAGGCAGAGTACCTGCTGTTAAATCGATATATATAACATAAATCGTAAGAAGTCCAAATAAAAAAAAGAAAATTCTTTTCATGTGTCACACGCCTCCAAAATGGAATGTTTGTACATTCCTATGCTTGTCCACATCTAAGTAGAACAAAAAAACGCATCCGGTGGATGCGTTAGTTCTCGATTGTTGTTTTTTTACTTGGAATTTCTTTTATCGCTAAAAATAAAATGATGATTTCTACAAACCAATTGATGATAAAGCTATTTGGTACGGTTGTATTAAGGGCAGCCATAATGGTAAAGAATACCGTTGGCAGCGTTACACTGTAGGCAGCCATTCGCCATAAATGACGGTAACTGATACTTCTGCCTGTGAAATTTTTTAAGGCCAAACCAATCAAAGCTAAAATCGAAACTTCTATAAAGCTTATTGCACTTGAAAAAAGGAAGATAAAGGCCGACATAATAGGAATAATAATTCCCTTCATTCCATCAACAGTATTGACCATTTCTTTAAAGTCATCTTTTGTCAGAGTTAAGCCTTCTAGCATGGAATAGGAATATGTATCGATTCGTCCTCCTGAAGAAACTGCAAATTCATTCTTAAGCAATGCTATGGCATTACCTTCGTCTTCTACCTCTTCGTTTGTAATAACCCCGGTGGGATCGACAATAATGGTAAAATCACCTTTATCGATGGTAATAGGTACATCACTGTCTGCAGATAGGACCCCATTATCAATCGTAAAGGAGGGGATATCTTCTGTAATAACTGATTTTGTACTTTCTATTCCAGCAGTAAGCAATGTGCTTAAGTAATAGATGGTAGGCAAAATAGATATGAAGGTGAGAAAAAATACAAATAAAATCGTTTTTCCGATACCCTGAAATCGAAATGAAGCTATGTCACTTGGAGAATGTGTACTTTTATAAAATTGTTTGAAAATATTCATGATTACCACCCTAATAAAGATTCACCATTCTATTGTAGCTTGAGGAGTTAATATTAACAAGAATGTTGATTCCTGAAACTATTTAGGGAACTTATACGTATAAGTACAAAATAAATTTTCTAAAGGATGGATAAATCATGGAAATCGTTTATTGGTCAATCATATCAATACTCTTTATCATCGGGTTTATTGGTCTCGTTTATCCAATTATTCCAAGTGTGTTGTTCCTTTTAGCTGGGTATTTATTATATGGTGTCTTTTTTTCCTTTGAAGCTTTTGGATGGTTTTTTTGGACTGTGCAAGGTTTCTTTATCATTCTTTTGTTTGTTGCGGATTATATTGCAAATATGATCGGGATTCAAAAATATGGCGGGTCGAAAGCAGGGGTATGGGGAAGTACGATTGGTCTATTGGTGGGGCCGTTTGTCATCCCGTTTTTAGGGATTCTCATCGGGCCCTTTATCGGAGCAGTCGGTGCGGAGCTTTTAGTAAATAAAAGAAACTTTAAAGAGAGTATAAAAATTGGATTTGGATCTGTTGTCGGATTTGTTAGCAGCGTTATAACAAAAACGATTATTCAAATACTGATGATTGCCTACTTCCTATCAGTAGTGCTGTAATAAATGAAAAGACCTCTTCACATTAATTGTGAGGAGGTCTTTTTGTTAATTTACTCCGCATATCTCATGGGCACAATTTTGGCAATCAACTTCTTCTTTTAAGTATCTTATTTTTTTTACGGTGAATTTTTGATGATTGTAGGTTAGGACATCTTTTTCCCGTAATTCTTTTAGAGCACGTTGAATGACTTCTCTCGTACCAAACGTTAAGTTAGCGAGTTCCTGGTGGGTTAATGGTAAATCGATAAGAATACCATCCTCTGTCATTACACCATACGTATTGCAAAGTCGGATTAGTATTGAGTATAAGCCGCCTTTTTTGCCATTCATAATGAGGTCCTGGCATTTCATTTGCGCTTTAAGGTAACTGGTGCTCAACCAAGAAACAAAAGCATTCATGGCATCAGGGTCATTCATGATGAATGTTTCAAATTGATCTTTTTTTATAGCAAGAATATCACTATCAGCTAGCACCTTCGCATACGACTGATAAAGGGGATTATGTTTAAATAGTTGATATTCAACGATTAATTCACCGCTGTTTAGAATTTTTAAAATAAAATCTTTTCCCCGCATGTGAACTCTCCCTAGAGTAACTGTTCCAGTGAGCAATAGGTATACATATTCAACTGAATCCTTCTCTTGAAATAAAACCGTTCCCGCTTTGAGCCTTTGGATAGGTTCAGTCTTTTGGAAAAATTGATTCAATAAACTATAAATAGAAAAACTGCTTCTATGCATATATCCCCACTCCTTTTATCCCTTAATTTGATTTAATCATTAATTAACATCATTTCAACAAGTGAAACATGACAATTTATTGAAAACATTAAGAAATGTTTTTCCTCAAATCAGAAAATGTATAAAATACCAGCAAGAAGGAAATTGTAAATTTGTTAGGTAAATGAAAGCATTTTATTTGAAACAACTGGTTATCTTTGTTAATCTTAAGCTACGAAGCTTTAGGAATATTCAAAAAAAGTTTTGAATTTTAACAAAACTAAGGCTGAAAAATTTTTTATTACATAGGAGGAAATTATAATGGCATTTGAATTACCACAATTACCTTACGCTTATGATGCGCTTGAACCACACATTGACAAAGAAACAATGAATATTCATCACACAAAACATCACAACACATATGTGACAAACTTAAATAATGCATTACAAGGCAATGAAGAATTATTATCTAAATCTGTTGAAGAAGTTATTGCTAATTTAGACGCAGTTCCAGAAGCGGCTCGTACAGCTGTTCGTAATAACGGCGGCGGTCATGCTAACCACTCTTTATTCTGGCAAATTCTAGCTCCAAATGGCGGCGGTGCTCCATCTGGTGAATTAGCTGACGCTATCAACAGCAAGTTTGGCAGCTTTGAAGGCTTCAAAGAAGAGTTTGCGAAAGCAGCAACTACTCGCTTTGGATCAGGCTGGGCATGGCTTTCTGTAAATAATGGTGAATTAGAAGTTTCAAGCACACCTAACCAAGACTCTCCATTAATGGAAGGTAAAACACCTATTCTTGGCCTTGATGTTTGGGAGCATGCTTATTACTTAAATTATCAAAACCGTCGTCCTGATTACATTGCTTCTTTCTGGAACGTTGTAAACTGGGATGAAGTTTCAAAAAGATATACTGCAGCAAAATAATATCATTCGTTAAAAAGGCAGCTGAATTCAGCTGTCTTTTTATTTTTTCGTATAATCGCCTTCTGATTGTTAAAGACTAACCCTTATCACAAAGGGGAGTTACTATGGCGAAAAAGTTTAAGTTCTTAGGTGAAGTCGAATTAACAAAAGATTTAACGTTGTTATTGTTTATTGGCGGGTTATATTCTTTAAGTGTTGCACTATCCAATACGTTTGTGAATATTTACTTATGGAAACAAACGGGAGAATTCTCTGATCTTGCACTATATAACCTTTCGATTGTCATTTTACAGCCTTTAACCTTTATTTTAGCGGGGAGATGGGCAAAAAAAGTAGATCGGGTAAAAGTGTTAAGGATTGGAGTCATTGCATTAGCTGTATTTTACTTGATGGTTTTAATCACCGGCAAAAATGCCTCCACCTATTTACTCCTATTAGGGAGCCTTCTCGGTATTGGATATGGATTTTATTGGCTTGCCTATAATGTATTGACGTTTGAAATAACTGAACCAGAAACAAGGGATTTTTTTAATGGCTTTTTAGGAATTTTGTCCTCAACAGGCGGGATGATTGGACCCATTGCTGCAGGTATCATAATTACACGTTTTGAGAAATTCACAGGATATTCAATTGTATTTGGGATTTCTTTGTCACTGTTTGCACTTGCTGTTTTCTTGAGCTTTTCATTGAAGCCGCGTCCTGCCAATGGGAAGTATTGTTTTAAACGAATCTTAGAAGAACGAAAACATAATGAGAACTGGCGTCTGATCACCAATGCCCATTTTTTTCAAGGTCTTAGAGAAGGTACGTTTTTATTTATTATTTCAGTATTTGTCTACATCTCAACTGAAAGTGAACTGGCTTTAGGAACATTTGGACTAATTAATTCAGGCATTTCCTTTATAGCCTATTTTGCTGCATCCCGATTAATTAAGAAAAACAAGCGAAAAAAGGCCATCCTTATTGGTGGCATTATCCTTTATTTAGCTGTTTTATTAATCGTCTGGGATGTTAATTATGTAAAACTTCTTATTTACGCAGCGATGATTGCAGTGGCCTATCCAATCTTGCTAGTGCCATATGTGTCAATGACATATGATGTAATAGGTACGTCTTGGAAAGCAGCAGAAATGAGAATAGAGTATATTGTTGTCCGAGAAATATTTATTAATTTAGGAAGAATTATTTCGATATTGTCATTCCTGGCAGCTGTAACATGGTTTAATGAAAAGGAGAGTATCCCTATCCTGCTTTTATTTTTGGGTGCAGGACATTCAATCATTTACTTTTTTGTCAGAAGGGTTCAAATACCTACAGCATAATGCGATGAGTAATTCATATTACTCATTGCTTTTTTTTATTTAGAAGGTCTTCTGGTGTTTTTGTCGGACCTTGTCAATTGGTAAGTGTTTTTCCTAGAAAGAAGTGTGATTTTCTATTAAAATAAAATGTATTATGTCTAAATGGCAAGGATGTGAAAAGCTTGAATACTAAGAAGAAAAAGAAGGAACATGTTACCTTTCGTTTAAATATTGTATTTTTGGTTGTCTTTTTGTTGTTTTCTGTTCTTATTCTTCGTTTAGGTCTAGTCCAAATCGTCTATGGTGAGGATTTTAAACGTGAAATTGAGCGGACAGAAGATATAACTGTTAATAACCCAGTACCAAGAGGAAAAATGTTTGACCGTAACGGCAAAATTATTGTGGATAATACTCCTTTAAATGCCATTACGTATACAAAGTTTCAAGACACAAGTCAAGAGGAAATGATTGAAACGGCCGAAGTCTTGGCAAAAATGATTGATAAAGATATTTCAAAAGTTCGTGAACGTGATAAACAGGATTTCTGGATATTAAAAAATCCCGAGAAAGCAAAAGAAAAAATTACTGAAAAAGAATGGGACTTATACGATCAGAAAGAATTAGATGATAAAGAAATTTATAATCTCCAGTTAAAAAGAATTACACCTGAGGACCTAGCTAGTTTATCCAACCAAGATTTAGAAACCCTGGCGATATTTAGAGAATTTAACAGTGGTTATGCTTTAACGCAACAAATTGTTAAAAATGAAAATGTCACTCCCGAAGAATTTGCAGTTGTCAGTGAAAATCTAGAGTCTTTACCTGGTGTGGATACAACAACGGATTGGGAACGGTATTATGCATTTGGCAGCACATTAAAGACCGTCCTTGGAAATGTTTCGTCATCAGATGAAGGGCTGCCAAAAGATAAACTAGACGAATATCTTGCTCGTGACTATAACCGGAATGATCGGGTCGGTAAAAGCTATATTGAACTGCAATATGAGGATGTACTGCATGGACAAAAAGGCAAAGTGAAAAATATAACGGATAAAGCCGGTAAAATTTTATCCACTGAAGTGATTTCAGAAGGTCAGCGTGGAAAAGATCTTGTCTTAACCATTGATATGAATCTTCAGCTTGAGATTGAAAAAATTATAGAAGAGGAACTTTGGAATGCAAAGCAAAATTCTAAGTCTGCTCTTTTAGACCGTGCATTTGTTGTCCTAATGGACCCGCATACGGGTGAAATATTAACCATGGCTGGAAAGCAAATTGCAAAAAATTCTGAGACAAACAAACAAGAAATGCGTGATTTTGCTCTTGGAAATATAACTACCTCTTATGAAGTTGGCTCTGTTGTCAAAGGGGCGACGATCTTAACAGGTTATAATACAGGTGCCATTAGACCAGGCTCAACTCACTATGATTCACCTTTATTGATAAAAAATACACAACCAAAGTCTTCTTGGAAGAACTTTGGGATGATCAATGATTTAAGAGCATTACAAGTATCATCAAACGTATATATGTGGAAGACAGTGATTGAAATGGCCAATGGACAATATTCACCGAATAGGCCGCTGCCATTAGACTTAACTGCTTTTGACACAATGCGTCAATCGTTTAGTCAATTTGGTCTTGGAACAAAAACAGGAATTGACCTTCCAAATGAGAGTACCGGTTATACTGGACCGACGAAACAGTCGGGTTTACTTCTTGACTTAGCAATTGGTCAGTATGATACCTATACTGTTATGCAATTAGCACAATATATATCAACGATTGCAAATGGCGGGTATCGTGTCCAGCCGCATATCGTAAAGGAAATTCGTGAACCTGTTCTCGAGAATAATGAATTGGGTCCGATAGTACAAGAGATCGAACCAAATATATTAAATCGAATTGATGGCAAGGACGAATGGATAGACCGTGTACAGGAAGGCTTTAGAATGGTTATGCAGGTAGGGGATGGTACTGGTGTTAGTACCTTTAAGGGTGCGGAGTACAGTCCTGCAGGTAAAACAGGGACTGCCCAAGCTTACTATGATGGTCCAGAGCGAAAGAAGTTTGGAAAAGAACCGCCTAAAGTAATGAATCTGAGTCTAGTAAACTATGCACCATCTAATAATCCAGAGGTTGCTATGGCTGTTATGGTTCCATGGGCATACCAAGGAAACAGCGGTCCGGCTACAGCAAATATTATTGGTAAGAGAGTAATGGACACTTATTTTAATCTAAAAAAACAAGATCAAACAGAAACCAATCAAGAGGTACAAACTAACGAAGTTAACAATGAAAGCACGAACACACAAGAAACAAATGAATAAAAGATTATTTACAGCTTGGCTCAATTGAGTCAGGTTTTTTTTTTTTATAAAAGTGCACAATATAACTGTAAGCAAAATTCTTTGTGATTTACAAAAGACATACATGCTTTTACAAAACCTTTACAATTCATTAAAACAAGCTTTACAGAAGGGGTATATTATTAGTCTTGTAAGCAAAACGAACACAATTCGACAAACCAAACTCTTAGGGGGAATAAAGCAATGAAAAGCTTTAAAAAATTAGCATTAACAGCAATGATGACTGGAGTTCTTGCGGTAACCGCAGCTTGTGGCGCACAAGGAACTGAAGACAACAAAGAACAAGCTGGTGAAGAAGTAAAGCAACTTCAAGGTGAGATTAAAATAGACGGTTCATCTACAGTTTTCCCAATTATGGAAGCTATTGTTGAAGAATATGGTGCAGTACAGCCTGGTGTAAAAGTTCCTGTTGGTTCATCTGGAACTGGTGGCGGATTTAAGGCTATGATCGCAGGTGAAACGGACCTTGCTAATGCTTCTCGTCCAATTAAAGATGAAGAGCAATCTGCACTTACTGAAAAAGGAATTGATGTTACTGAATTTAAATTAGCTTATGATGGACTTTCAGTAGTAGTAAATAAAGACAATGACTGGGTTGAAAGCTTAACAATTGATGATTTAAAGAAAATTTGGATCGAAGATGGAACAGTAAAAAAATGGTCCGACGTTAACCCAGAGTGGCCGGATGAAGAGATTAAATTATACTCTCCTGGTGCAGACTCAGGTACGTTTGATTATTTCGATGAAGTAATTCTTGAAGAAGCTCCAATCGTTCAAAAAGCTACACTTTCTGAAGATGATAATGTATTAGTGCAAGGTGTTAAAGGCGACAAGAACGCAATCGGTTACTTCGGATATGCTTATTATGCAGAGAATAAAGATTCATTGAAAGTTGTTAAAATCGATGGAGGCGAAGGTCCTGTTGAGCCTAACAATAAAACAATCGAATCAGGCGAATATGCACCCCTTTCACGTCCGTTATTCACATATGTAAATAACGCAGCTGTTAAGGATAACGAAGCAGTATATGATTTTGTTAAATTTGCTATTGAAAATTCAGGAACATTATCAGAGGATGTTGGTTACGTGAAATTACCTGAAGAAGAGTACAAAAAAGATTTAGAAAAACTAGAAGCTCTTAAATAAGAATTAGAATAATTCTATAGATGAGAAGCGCGAAAAATGTGCTTCTCATCTTGTCATTGGAATGAAAGGGGTTTTCATTTTGAGTACTCAAAATACAAAAACATTCTCTGTTCAGAAAATGATTCAAGAGAAGAAAAAAAGAAAGAGCGCCGGAGGAATTACCGAAAAAATTATGCCTTATATTTTGTTCCTTACGGCGGCGGTATCTGTATTAACAACAATTGGTATTGTTCTTACACTCATTTTTGAAACGTTCTTATTTTTTGATGTTGTATCGATTAAAGATTTTCTGACTGGCAAAAAATGGTATCCGTTTTCCGAAACCAATGGTTCATTCGGAATTCTACCGTTAGTGATGGGTACGCTAAAGGTATCACTTATTGCAGCAATTGTTGCTGTTCCAATCGGATTAGCAGCAGCCATTTATTTGAGTGAATATGCAACAGATCGAATTCGCAGAATTATTAAACCGATATTAGAAGTATTAGCGGGAATCCCAACGATTGTTTATGGTTTTTTTGCATTAACCTTTGTTACTCCCATTTTACGTGAGATTATACCATCCCTTGAAATTTTTAATGCATTAAGCCCTGGAATTGTAATTGGAATCATGATCACACCGATGATTGCTTCTCTCTCAGAGGATGCGATGACTTCGGTTCCTAATGCAATGCGTGAAGGTGCCCTTGCACTGGGGTCAACTAAGTTTGAAGTAGCCATTAAAGTTGTATTACCTGCTGCTGTTTCAGGGATAGTTGCCTCCATTGTATTGGCTATATCACGGGCGATTGGTGAGACAATGATTGTGGCTGTTGCGGGTGGTTCTACTCCAAATCTGGAATGGAATTTGACAGGCTCCATTCAAACGATGACTGCTTATATTGTCCAAGTTAGTCAAGGTGATGTAGGTTATGGTACGACAATCTACTATAGCATTTACGCAGTTGGTATGACACTTTTCGTATTTACGTTAGTGATGAATTTATTAGCTCAATACATCACCCGTCGTTTTAGGGAGGAATATTAATGAATTTAATTAATCATGATTCCGTTGTAAAGCGGATGAAACCAAGATTATCTAAAAATACATTTTCAAAATGGATATTTTTTGCATTAACCATGTTTGTTTTATTAATATTAGGAATACTATTATATCGGATATTCTCTCAAGGACTTGGCTATTTAGATTTGCAATTTTTACAAAGTCTTCCTTCAAGGAAGCCTGAGAGAGCAGGTGTTTATGCTGCATTAATCGGGACCCTGTGGCTTATGGCTGTTGTTGCACCTGTTTCAATATTGCTAGGGGTGGGGACTGCCATTTATCTCGAAGAGTATGCTAAAGATAACCTAATTACAAATTTCATTAAAGTTAATATTTCTAATTTAGCAGGAGTCCCTTCCATCGTATTTGGATTACTTGGATTAACTGTATTTGTACGTGCATTAGCATTAGGGACAAGCGTTTTAGCTGCAGGTCTAACTATGAGCTTACTTATTTTGCCTGTCATTATTGTGGCATCGCAGGAGGCAATTCGCGCAGTACCTAGTCAATTAAGAGAGGCGTCATTTGGGTTAGGAGCTACTAAATGGCAGACCATTGTTCGTATTGTTCTACCAGCCGCTATTCCAGGAATACTTACTGGGGCGATTCTTGCACTTTCACGTGCAATCGGAGAAACAGCACCACTTGTTGTCCTCGGTATGCCATTATTCCTTGCGTTTTTACCAAGAACAGTATTAGATAGCATGACCGTGTTGCCATTGCAAATTTACAATTGGACCAGTCGTCCTCAAGTAGAGTTTCATGCATTAGCGGCTGCAGGTATTATCGTATTACTGTTTATGTTAATCGTTATGAACTCAATTGCTGTATTGATTCGAAATAAATTTCAAAAGAGATATTAAATGGATATGATTAGGGAGGCAAACAATGATGGAAACTACAGCTAGTGCAAAAATTGTCAATCCAGTGGAAAAACAAGTTGTTTATAGAACAAAAGACTTAGATTTATGGTACGGTGATAATCAAGCCCTAAAGAAAATAAATCTAGATATTATGGAGAATGAAGTTACGGCAATTATTGGACCATCAGGATGTGGAAAATCAACTTATATTAAGACCTTGAATCGAATGATTGAATTAGTTCCCGGTGTAAGAACAGACGGTGAAATTCTTTATAGAGGAAAAAATATCCTTGATAAATCTTATCAGGTAGAAGAATTGCGGACAAAAGTAGGCATGGTATTTCAAAAGCCAAATCCATTCCCAAAATCTATTTATGAAAATGTTGCATATGGCCCTAAAATCCACGGTATTCGTGACAAGAAAATTTTAGATCAGATTGTTGAAAAAAGCTTAAGAGGTGCCGCTATTTGGGATGAGGTAAAAGACCGTCTTAATCAAAATGCTTATGGATTATCAGGAGGTCAGCAACAGCGCCTATGTATTGCTCGCTGCCTGGCCATTGAGCCAGATGTAATTTTAATGGATGAGCCTACCTCCGCATTAGATCCTATCTCGACATTAAAAGTTGAGGAGCTTGTTCAGGAATTAAAAAGGGAATTTAGTATTATAATCGTTACCCATAACATGCAGCAAGCTGCACGTATATCAAAGAAAACTGCTTTCTTTTTAAGTGGAGAAGTGATAGAATTTTCAGAAACCAGTAAAATCTTCTCCACTCCAAAAGATAAGAGGACCGAAGACTATATTACAGGAAGATTTGGATAATGAGGTGATGGAATGAGTACAAGATCAAAATTTGATAGTAAATTAGTTGATTTAAAAGAAAAGCTTTTAGAAATGGAAAATTTAGCTGAAACAGCAGTTCGCAATTCACTCAGTGCCCTTATTAATCATGATATTGAAATGGCTAATCAGGTAATTGCCGGTGATGATAAAATTGATGCATTAGAAGATGAAATTCATGATAAAGCTTTGATGCTGATAGCCCGGGAATCACCTGTTGCCAAAGATTTACGAACACTGAATGTAGCCTTAAAGGTTTCATCTGAAGTTGAAAGAATGGCAGATATGGCAGTGAATATAGCAAAAGCTGCTATCCATATTGGTAATGAAAAGCACTTTAAAGAAATCTTGGATATTCCGAAAATGATGGACCGTGCACTTGAAATGGTATCTATGGCAGTAAAGGCATATATTGATGAAGATGTGATGCTAGCACAGAAATGTGCAGAAAAAGATGATGATGTGGATAAAATGTTTGGCAGTTTGGTTCATGAACTTATTGGAATGGTTCCAGACAATCCGAACGCTACGAACCAGATTATTCAACTATCATTTGTTTGCCGCTTTATTGAAAGAATTGCCGATCATTCAACCAATATTTCAGAAAATGTAATCTATTTAGTAACGGGAAAACGATTTAACTTAAATGAATAAAAAATAATACACCAAAAAGATGAGACTATTGTAAAATGTCTCATCTTTTTGCGTTTGAAGAATAATGTCGAAAAAACAAAAAGCAAAATAAGACAAAATGCGTTTATTGACAGTTTGGCTACTGATGTTACCATTAATGTTATCTATGAAGGAATATTTAGATTATTTTTGCATAAGGCTGTTTTCGTAACGATGTTGTTAAAATCTTAAAGCCGATTTTAACGTGACAATAGTTATTTTGCACCTTTGAATTTAGTGTGCAAGCTCTTTTCTTATTAAAGTTTTGCTGTTTTCTATAATAGCACAGTACAATCATTAACTTTTTGTTCAAAAAGCAACAAAGTTTAAGAAAAGAGCCTTGCATAGAATATGAGTTTGCAGAATGGAGGATCACAATGATAGAAGAAATTATCAAATTAAGAGAGGATGGTTTATCTTTCCGAAAAATCGCCTCGCAATTAAATACGACAGTAGGAAAAGTCCAATATAGATGGAATAAATATATTACTGCTCAGGAAGATGAAATAGAAGATTTAGCGGCAGGAAGTGAGGAGCAAAAAGAAAGCAGTGTATCAAAACAGGAAACAATCGAAGAAGGGCCATTAAAAGGTGAACTATCGATTAAACTAGTTTCACCAAGAAAAGTAATCGTATATTGGGAGGCCTCAAAAATACCTGAAAAAGTCTTTACATTATTTTTTAATCAACAATTTGAGGAGCTCGTCCATATTGTTAGATTATATGATGTAACAGACATTAATTTCACTGGTAATAATGCACATCATTACTATGATATTGTGGTTCCTTATGAGAAGGGGTATTGGTTTGTTAAAGGATTAACTGCCAGCAGGAGCTATGTTGCAGAATTAGGTGTTAGAATGAATGATAAAGAATTCTTCCCTATCCTTCGATCAAGTGCAATTCAAACAGCGAATATGGGAGGGACTGAGGTCTACAATCAATTAGTCCTCAATCAACATCTTGAACATTATTCGCCAAAATGGATTGATCATGTAAGTACCTACAGCTATTACGAGGAATCAAAAAAGTTGGAACAAAAAAATGGATAATGAAATGAATCTAAAACATTCCTTTGACCGGAAATTAAAAATACTAATTCTAACTTGGGAATACCCACCGAATGAAGTTGGCGGTCTCTCTAGGCATGTAAATGGTCTCTCTGTACATTTATCCCAACTTGGTCATGAGGTTCACGTAATTACTGCTGGGAATGGCGGTCTCCCTGTTTATGAACGTATGAAGGGGGTTTATGTCCATCGTGTTACACCACTAAACAACCAAGACGATGATTTTCTCGCTTGGATTGCAGGCTTGAATTTAGCCATGAGTTTTCAAGGTGAAAAAATGGCAGAAAAGATGAAGTTTGATATCATTCATGCCCATGATTGGTTAGTAGGAACAGCTGCCATTACATTGAAAGAAGTTCTATCAATTCCATTACTAACGACAATTCATGCCACGGAGCAGGGCAGAAATAATGGAATTTACACAGAAATGCAGCGTTTTATTCATGAAAAGGAACTGAGACTAATTAAGGAATCCGATCAAATTATTGTTTGCAGTCATTATATGAGAGAAGAACTAGTAAATCATTTTCATTTATCCGATAAAAAAATGACCATCGTTCCAAATGGTATTGAACAAGAGGATGTAAAGGTTGTTCCCGATGCGATTTTTCCATCCCTGAAAGGCAGGAAATATATTTTTTCTGTTGGCAGAATTGTACAGGAAAAGGGATTTGAGACGATTATTGAGGCTGCACAAGTGGCAAAGGACAGCGGGAAAGAAATCTATTTTGTTATAGCAGGTAAGGGACCGATGCTTGAAAGATATCGTAAGATGGTATCTGAAAAACAATTAGATCATTACGTTGCTTTTATTGGCTATGTTTCCGACGAACAAAGAAATACTTTGCTAGTTAACAGTGAAATTGCCGTCTTTCCAAGCTTGTATGAGCCCTTTGGAATTGTGGCTCTAGAAGCAATGATTCTAGGTATACCCACGATTGTTTCAGAAACTGGCGGGCTAAAAGGAATTGTTAAGCATTCAAAGTCTGGTTTGCTTATGATTCCAGGAAATGCGGACAGCCTCCTAACAAATATTGACTTTTTGCTGCAAAATCCAGAAAATGCAAAAGAGATTGGTGCAAAAGGTAAACAAATTGTTAAAAGTTTATATGGCTGGAAACGAATTGCTTCGCAAACCGTTACCGTGATGGAAGACACTCTTATAAATAAGCGGGCAAATTTGAATGAAACGACAAGAAAATAAGATTTATGCAAGTATTAAATAATCTATAACTGTACTTTTAATGTCTAGCTCCAGCGCCTAGGGTCTCGGGCCATCAGCTTGTCTAGTTACGGCTCCTTGGGACTCGAGTCATAAGCCACCCCCTGAAGAAGGCAAAGAGCGCCTTCTTGCAGGGTTCGTCTTATGCCTTCGTCCCAGGACAGTCGCCTCCACATTTCAGACAATCCGTCAAGAAGGTTAAAGAGCAACCTTCTCGCCGGCTCGGCTTATGCCTGTCGCCCCTGTGCACTAAGGAAAGCTCCTTAGAATAATCCTCGCAGGAACAAGCTGCGCTTGTTCCGAAGGCACTTTTGCTTTTCTTTAAAAACACACTAGCATTTCCCTTTGAAAAGTGATATTATAGAAAAGTCGTATGAACGAACTAGCTTAATCGTTTGGAGGGAAATTGACATGCGTGTAAATATTACGTTAGCTTGCACTGAGTGTGGAGATCGTAACTATATTTCAACAAAAAATAAAAGAAACAATCCTGACCGTCTTGAGCTTAAGAAATATTGCCCAAGAGAAAAGCGTACAACAGCACATCGCGAAACAAAATAAGCAGTAGGGCTTCCTGCTGCTTTTTTTGTTGTGAAAAAATAGGGAGAATACGATTATTATGAATGAAAAAAATAGGATCCGAAAAAAAATGAAGGATAAACTTTCCTCACTTTCAAAACCATTTTATGAACATTATTCGTATGAAATTGCCAAAACTCTATTTAAACATGAAGACTGGACCGAGGCCAAAGTAATTGGGATTACAGTTTCGAAGGAACCAGAAGTCGATACCTATCAAATTATCCGAAGAGCTTGGGAGACAGGCAAAGAGGTTGTTGCTCCGAAGTGTGATCCTAAGGAAAAGGGATTATCCTTCCACAAAATAACGGAATTTTCGCAACTAGAATCTATTTTTTATGGGCTATTTGAACCCAAAATAGAACAGACGATAGAAGTGAAACCTGAGGATATCGATCTTCTATTCGTGCCTGGCTTAGCGTATACCAGAGAAGGATTTCGGCTGGGTTTTGGCGGTGGTTACTATGATCGGTTTTTAACCCGATATGATGGGAAAACAATTTCTCTCGCTTTTCATTTTCAAGTTATTCCGCAAATTCCAACCGAAAAGCATGATATACCAGTCTCAAAAATTATCACAAATAATGAGGTAATTCATATAAAATGACTCAAACGATTATTCTTGTCGCAATCATTGTTTTAGGTGGTTTTGCAGGTTATAAAGAAAGGTCATTAAGTGGTAATGGTGCTATTGCTGCTGTTATGGTTGGAATAGCAGTCTATTTTGGATTTGGTATAAAAGGACTTTTCATTCTGGGAGTTTTCTTTGCCACATCTAGCTTTTGGTCAAAATATAAAAGTTCCGCAAAAAAAGAAATTGAAGAAAAATTAGCAAAAGGGTCGACACGAGATTGGCGCCAGGTTATGGCCAATGGCGGTGGTGCTGCATTGTTAAGTGTTTTTTACTACTTCCAGCAAGACATAATTTGGCTGATTGGATTTCTTGTTTGTCTAGCTAGTTCTAATTCAGATACATGGGCCTCGGAAATTGGCACCCTTAGTAAAAGTAAGCCTATTTACATACGTACATTAAAAAGAATTGAAAAAGGAACCTCTGGTGCAGTCAGCTGGCTGGGCACTACGGCGGCGATACTAGGGTCAATGCTAATAGCTTTGACAGGCACACTGCTGTTTCATTTGGAGTTTTTCCATTTCCTTCTTATTTTCCTGTTTGGTTTCTTTGGTAATATCATTGATACGATATTTGGAGCCTTTTATCAACAAGTATATAGTTGCAGGAATTGTGGAATCGAAACAGAGAAGAGGATCCATTGTGGTATACCTGCAAAAAGAATAAAAGGCTATCAATTAGTGGATAATGATATGGTAAATTTATTATCTGGATTAATCGCTGCTCTGTTCGCAATGATAGTTATTTATTTAGTAACAAAATAGATGTAAGATAACGATTTCACTGGGAATTATATACTGATAAAAGCTTGTAAAGTAATGTACAATTAAATTGTAATCAGGTTAACCTTTATTAAATAGTAAAAACACTACTCTTTCTGAGGAGGCATTATCATCGTAAAAGTGAATAGAGTTGTCCTTGTTGGAACAGGTTTTGTAGGCTCAAGTTACGCCTTTGCATTATTAAATCAGGGAATAACAGAAGAACTGGTATTAGTGGATTTAAACGAATCAAAAGCTGAAGGAGATGCGATGGATTTAAATCACGGCCTGCCTTTTGCTCCTTCTAGAACAAAGATTTGGTATGGCAGCTATGCAGATTGTGACCAAGCTGATCTTGTTGTCATTACGGCAGGTGCAAACCAAAAACCAGGGGAAACACGTCTCGACCTAGTTGAAAAGAACACCGTTATATTTAAGGGTATCGTTGAACAAATCATGGCTAGTGGCTTTGATGGGATATTCCTAGTCGCAACAAATCCAGTTGATATTTTAACTTATGCAGTCTGGAAATTTTCAGGGTTGCCAAAAGAGAGGGTAATTGGTTCAGGGACCATTTTAGATACGGCGCGTTTCCGCTTTTTACTTGGGCAATATTATGATGTCGACACCCGGAATGTTCATGCCTATATTATTGGGGAACACGGTGACACGGAACTTCCAGTTTGGAGCCATGCTGACATTGCTGGAATGAAAATATCCGAATGGACCAATAAACATGAAACAAACCAAGAAGATTTAGACCAAATATTTATTAATGTACGAGATGCAGCTTATCATATTATCGAGCGAAAAGGTGCCACGTATTATGGAATTGCAATGGGTCTCGTTCGTTTAACAAAAGCAATTTTACGAAATGAAAATTCAGTTTTAACCGTTTCAGCCTATTTAGATGGAGAATATGGTCATAAGGATGTTTATATAGGTGTACCTGCAGTGGTCAATCGCAGTGGTATCAGAGAAGTAGTTGAACTTGATTTGAACAAAAAAGAAAAGGAAAAATTCACTCACTCAGTCAATGTACTGAAAGAAATAATGGACCCTGTGTTAAGCAAGTACTAAAAAAGTAGGGATAAAAAATGACTCCTATTCACAGAATATGGATAGGAGGGATGATAATGTCTCGTATGTTGACATCCATATTTATGATAGGGTCAATTGGATATTTTGCCTACCGTTTCAGATATCGGATTATTAATCTTTTACTCAGGTCTGGCTGGATGCGCCGCCTTGCAGTAAGTTCGGTCATGAGTTTTCCAGGTGTAAAAGGTAAAATGATGCAGACGGTATTTGGAAGACCTGCAGAAAGACCATCTGAATGGTGAAAGCCTCAGATGGTCTTTTTTTATTGGAAATATGCGCTTGTTCGTAACATGTTATCCTTTATTAGGATTGATTATCGTTTATAATGTAATAAACTAGTGAGAATATTGACTAGCAGTTTAAAAGAAAGTAGTGGGGGTATTGAACGTTAAAGAGGATTATTTATTTTGGAAATTAGCTCATTTCTTTATTTCGGGGCAAGGCTACCGAATTATTCAATTATTTGAAAATCAAAAAGAATTATGGCTGGAAAAACTCGAGAATAAAAAAGCCCCAATCATTCGTTTGTTACGACAGGATTTAGACTGGAGCAATTC
This sequence comes from Neobacillus sp. plas4, assembly GCF_057221695.1. Taxonomy (NCBI): domain Bacteria; kingdom Bacillati; phylum Bacillota; class Bacilli; order Caryophanales; family Bacillaceae; genus Neobacillus; species Neobacillus sp. plas4. The sequence goes on along the minus strand of NZ_CM170152.1, from coordinate 4,411,718 downwards.
CATGCAGCGAGATATAGAATTTACAGCCTCGAATGGTGAAAAGGTTCGAAAACAGATTGGCCGGAGTGAACTTTCAGTTGTGAATATTTATATCAGTCAATTTCCTCCTGTAGATGATTACGAGTTTCGGCTGCAACATCCATTTATCTTTCCACAGGGAAAAAAAACGATTGTAAACTCTGTCTTGTTGACGCGTGAACAATACGAGGCGGGGCTTGAAGTTCTATCTGAAAGAATAGGAACAGCAGTCACCTTTTCAGTCCCTAATGAGTATTCGGAGCATGAGGTGGACCTTCAAAAGAAAGCTGCGTTAGATTCTGCGCTCCAAGTGGTAAAAGAAGAAAAAGAAATTTTTACGAATGGCAGGCCGTTTTATACATACTTCTTTATGGTTATACAGGTTGCGGTTTTTTTATTGTTAGAGATTCAAGGAGGAAGTACCAATACATCGACATTGATTAAGTATGGGGCAAAATTTAATCCTTTAATCTTCGCGGGAGAGTGGTGGAGATTTATTACGCCAATTTTCTTACATATAGGGTTTTTACATTTGGCAATGAATTCCTTGGCTTTGTATTTCTTAGGACCAGCAGTTGAAAGGATATTTGGGAGTACTAGATTTTTATTTATTTATCTATTCGCAGGTATATCAGGGGTTATTGCCAGTTTTATCTTTAGCCCTAATATTTCTGCGGGAGCAAGTGGGGCTATATTTGGTTGTTTTGGAGCATTGCTTTATTTTGCACTCATTTACCCGAAGCTTTTTTTCCGGACAATGGGTCCGAGTGTTATAACCATTTTGATTTTTAATTTAATATTTGGATTCACGGTTTCAATCGTAGATAATGCTGGACATCTTGGTGGGTTAGCTGGTGGTTTTCTTGCTGCTGGTATCATGCATTTCCCGAATAAGAAAAAACCTTTCTTACAATTGTTGTTTACCCTTGTTTCGGCAGCGATTATTTATGGCTCTTTATTCTATGGGTTTCAGAATTCTGAATCGGGTGGCAACGAAAGATCGACCATGATGTTAGCCCAAGAATATATTAAGCAGGAAAATTATCAACAGGCATACGAGGTTATAACAAAATATGTGGATAACGCTAGTAATATATCACCTGAGGTATATTTCGCATTATCTTTTATTGAAATTAAGTTGGATAGGCTTGATGAGGCTAAACTACATCTACACCAGGTTATAAAATTAGATCCTGATTTACCTGAAGCCTATTACAATCTTTCATTAATTTATTTAGAGGAAAATGACCTAACTAGTTCCAAGGAAAATGCTGAAAAAGCCGCAGAATTAAAACCAAGCCAAAAAGAATACACTGAATTGGTGCAGGAGCTTAATCGATTACTCCCTGCAGAAGGTCATTAGAGGTATTGACAGCTGACTTGTAATCACTGAAAGAACAGCTTGAGGGAGTTAAAACAAAAGGGTATACTTTTATTAATGTTTTTCATTCTTTATATAAGAGGTCTAAATAAAATGAAATCAATTTATGATATTCAGCAATTTTTGAAACAATATGGAACGATTATTTATATTGGTGATCGAATTGCTGACTTAGAATTAATGGAGTCAGAAGTAAAAGAGCTATATCAAGCTCAGCTGATAGATCCGAAGGATTACTCGACAGCACTGTTAATATTAAGACACGAAATAAGATTTTTAAAAGAAAAGGAAGAAAAAGATAGGTGATGACAATGACGGAAAAATGGATTGTTGGCGTTGACCTTGGCGGGACAACAATTAAATTAGCATTTATTAATATGAACGGCGAAATCCTTCATAAGTGGGAAATTCCTACTGATAACTCTAATGAGGGACAAAATATTACCAGGAATATTGCAAATACGATCAATCAAAAACTAGAACAGTTAAAAGAGCAAAAATCAAAATTAGTTGGACTTGGTATGGGAGCACCTGGTCCAGTAGATTATAATACTGGTATTATTAGAAACGTTGTAAACTTAGGTTGGAAGGATAACTTTCCATTACAGGAAAGCCTGCAAACACTAACAGAACTGCCAGTGGCAATCGAAAATGATGCGAACTGTGCAGCATTAGGTGAAATGTGGAATGGTGCAGGTAAGGGTACAAGTGACCTAGTATGTGTGACCTTGGGAACGGGTGTAGGCGGTGGAGTTATTGCTAATGGTAATATTGTGAGAGGGATTAGTGGCGCAGCTGGTGAAATTGGTCATATCACATCCATTCCTGTTGGAGGAGCACCTTGTAACTGTGGCAAAACAGGCTGTCTTGAAACAATTGCTTCTGCCACTGGAATTGTTCGATTAGCTGAAATTGAACTTTCAAATGCTGGGGCAAAGGGACAGCTGGCTAAGATTCATCAAGATAACGGGAAAGTTACGGCTAAGGATGTTTTTGATTGTGCGCGGGTTCAAGACGAATTGGCGACAAAGATACTGGATGAAGTCGCTTTGCATTTAGGGTTTGCTCTAGCTAATATTGCAAATACTTTGAACCCGGAATTAATTGTTCTTGGCGGAGGAGTCTCTCGTGCTGGAGATATTTTATTAAACAAAGTTAAGGAAAACTTTTCACAGTATGCTTTTACTTCTGTAAGAGAGTCTACAAATCTAGCGCTTGCCACACTTGGGAATGATGCAGGAGCAATTGGTGCGGCCTGGCTAATAAAAAATAAGCTAGCTAAATAAAATAGCATTTAACAAAACCTGCCTTCACAAGCAGGTTTTGTTTTGTTCATTTTCCTCCATCTCACATCATATGATTCTTATGATGGAAGGGGGGAGAAAAATATGGAGGTTCGGGTCCGTGAAGGAGACTCGTTATCGTATTTTGGCCGATTATTTATGATTCCACTTGAACTTATTGTCGATTCGAACGAGAATATAGATCCATCGAGTTTAAAACCGGGTATGAAAATAATGATTCCAGGGTATGTGTCCATTCCATATACCGTAAAAGAAGAAGATACGTTATGGAAAATAGCTAATGCAAAAAATTTAGTTATGGATTCCATAATGGTCCTTAATCAAATGAAAAATCCCAATAAATTAGTACCCGGAGAAATTCTTTATTTACCAGAACGTATTACACAGCAGCATGTTCGTTCAAAATTACCATTTAGTTCAAAGATTCTAATGAAGCAAATTACTACTCTTAAAAGGTTTTACCCATTTATAAATGTGCAAACAATAGGTAAAAGTGTTTTAGGCAATCCGATTCAAGAAATTAGAATTGGAAAGGGGTTAAAAAAAGTTCATATGAATGCCTCTTTTCATGCGAATGAATGGATTACTACAATGGTATTAATGAACCTCGTCAATCATTACCTCATTTCATTAACGAATCGAAGTGCAATTAGAGGAATAAATACGATAAATTTATATAATGAAACAGAATTATCACTGGTCCCAATGGTTAACCCAGATGGTGTAGACCTGGTATTAAATGGTCCGCCTGCAAGCCGTCATGATGATGTGATGAACATAAATGAAGGAAGTAATGAATTTGTCCATTGGAAAGCAAATATTAGAGGGGTGGACCTAAACAATCAGTTTCCAGCAAATTGGGAGATTGAGCAAGCTAGAAAGGAGCCCAAGTCACCTGCACCTAGGGATTACCCAGGAAAGTCGCCTCTATCTGAACCAGAGGCAATAGCTATGGCTGATATGATCAAAGGTAATCCATTTGACCGCATTCTAGCCTTGCATACGCAAGGGGAGGAATTTTATTGGGGATATGAAGGATTTGAACCACTCGAATCTGAAATACTGGCAAAAGAATTCGAGCAAGTCAGTGGATACAAGTCCATTCGAAATATTGATAGTCATGCGGGATTTAAGGATTGGTATATTCAAGAGTATAAACGACCTGGTTTCACGATAGAACTTGGAAGGGGAATAAATCCATTACCCTTATCTCAATTTGATGACATTCTTAAAAAAGTCGAGGGGATTTTTTTAGCTTCACTTTATTTATAAATAGTTAGATTGATGACTTGTAAAATGAAACCAATGACATTAAAATTAACTATTGTGTTGGTTATTTATAGATAGGAAAAAGTCGTGTATGCGACTTTTTTCTTATTTTTGGAATAATTCTGTTAAAATTGAAACATTTTTGTAAAGGAAACGTACTAATCTATGATGAGAAAAAGGAGGGAGGGGGAAAATGCAGTTTAAAAAGGTAATAAAATTTATTTTTCATATTTCGCTTTTGCTCGTTTTTTCCTCTATCATTAGTGCCTGCACACATCTACAAGATGCCAAGCCCAGCCCTTCGAAAGACGACGACAAGAAAAATGACCCGTCAACACAGGTAAAAGAAGAATGGAAACTCCCAATTAATATTACTGAGGGTGATTTTTATAAAATTGGCGGCTGGCTTTCCGACAACCAATTACTATACATAACAAATCTGGGACAATCATCTTCCATATACCTCTATGATCTACTAACTGGTAATAGTGAATTACTTTATACAAGTGACGTACCGATTGTCACCATCCAAATTAGCCCTGCCAAACAATATATTCTTATACAATCATCACCATCTACTTATGAAGGACAGGTTACGATTGTAACGTCTGAAGGTTCTGAACTCTTTAAACAATCAATCCCTTCGTATGAATTAGACTTTGAATGGAACCCATATAATGAGTCGCAAATTTTAATCTCTGCATTCGATGAGGATTGGACTTTTCAAATGTTGCTCTTAGATATCGAAAAAAGTAACACAACTGAACTATCGATTCCTCAACCATTTGTAAAATGGCTGGGAGAAGAAGAAATTGCTTTCTTGAACTGGGATGATAGCAGTCCTGCTCTTTTTGCTCCATTAATAAGAAAGAATTTAGGAACGAAAGTGGAGGAAACTGTTTTTCCGGAGGTTCTTCATTATTCAAGCTACCATAACATGCTCATGACAGTTACCGTTAACGATGAGGAAAAGGTACAGGCAACGTATACCTTTTATAACCAAGACCAAAAACAGCTTTCTGCTTTTTCAATCCCTCATTTAACCATGTTTTCGAGTTGGTTAGTTCCTTATTATGATTTTAATGAAAGTAAAGGGACGTTTATTACTCTTAAGCCACTCAAAAGTACTGAGGCAGATTCTTATACCGAAGGGTTCGAGCTTGTAAGCTATGATATTCATGAAGGCAGCAGCAGCCTGATTTTAAAAGGTCTTAAAAATGAACCTATACTTCAATCCCCTTCGGGTGATTCCGTCTTGTATGGAAATCGATATGAGAAAATCATTCATCTCCCTACAAAAGAAATATATGAACTAGTAAAAAAATAAAAGACTGCCGTTGAGGCAGTCTTTTGATTTTAAGTATTATAAGGTATAAGTTTTGAACTTAGATTACTGTCCAGCTCCAGCGCCCTAGCGGCTAGTGTCCTTCGCTCTCCGCGAGTAAAAATCCCTTCAGGATTTTTACCTACCTACGATAAGTCAACATCGAATCGCCTCCGGCTCTTCGTGTTTCCTTTATCTCAGTTGGAGCGCTCCAGGCCATACGCAGCTGAACAGGGCGCTTGCGCTTTTCTTATTTAGTGTGTTCCAGTTGGGAAACCACTTTCAATTAGGGTCATGACTGTAAACCAGCCAAACACAGCCAATGTTGCTACTGCAAAAAACGCTCCTAATACATTTTTATTCTTTAGGGCGGTGAATGCACCATATGCAGCAAGTAAAGATACTAAAGCGAAAATAATAACTAGTCCCATTAATAAAGCCCCCTTTATTAGATAATACTTGAGCTTAGCCCAACACATTTCTAAGATAGTTATGTAAGAATATTATATACATTCGATTCTTATTTTATATTCTTTTTATTCATTTGTCGAGGGCTAAAAAAGTTAGCATTGCAGCTTCCATAGTGTACAATGATATTAATGTAAAAATAGTTGGAGGTATGTACTAAATGAAGTGGTCTCAAATACCCCTAGGGGTTCTGCAAACAAATTGTTACATCGTTGAAAGCCCTGATAAATCCTGCTTGATATTTGACCCTGGCAGTGAAGGGAAAAAGCTAATAAAGTGGTTAACAAAAAGAGAACTCAACCCAATTGCCATTTTTTTAACTCATGCACATTTTGACCATATTGGTGCCGTTGATGAAGTGAGAGATTATTACAAAATTCCAGTTTATATCCATGAAGAGGAAGAAGACTGGCTAGTAAACCCGGCATTAAATGGATCTAAGTTTTTTGCCATGCAAGAGTTAATTAAATCAAGACAAGCAGACTACCTTATTAAAAAAGAAGAATCGATAACGGTAGAAAATTTCACCTTCTCGATCTTTGAAACACCGGGGCATTCACCTGGAAGTGTGTCGTATTATTTTGAGACAGATGGTTTTGTTATTTCTGGTGATGCTCTATTTCAAAACAGTATTGGCCGAACAGATCTTCCCGGGGGAAATCATAAACAACTAATAAAAAGCATTCATGAGAAGTTATTATTTTTACCTGAAGAAACAGCAGTTTTATCAGGTCATGGACCAATAACGACCATCGGTGAAGAGATGGATAGTAATCCGTTTTTAAATGGGTTTTAAGTATGATTTCGTATTTAAGGAGTTTCATTACAAACTCACCAACAGGTTTAATTTCTTATGCTGATTATATCAACGCAGTTTTGTATCATCCAGATTTAGGTTATTATATGAAAAATAAACAGAAAATTGGCGGCAAAGGTGATTTTATTACTACTAGCAATATTTCTGATATTTACGGTCGAATGGTTGCGAAATGGTTCGCTGCCATTTGTAAAAAGAATAATCTAGAACCAAATTTTTGCGAGATTGGTGCTGGTAATGGACGCTTTGCCTATGCATTTTTACAGGAATGGGAGACTTCTTTTCAAACTCCGATCAAATACATGATCGTAGAAAGCAGTCCCTATCATTTGAGGTTACAAAGCGAATTACTTGAACCACATTATCCTATCATACAAGTAAATAAACTAGATGATCTTCAGTCCTTTAATGGGATGGTGTTTTCAAATGAACTGTTTGACGCCTTGCCTGTTCATGTAATCGAGAAACAAAAGGGTCAATTATATGAGGTTATGATAGGAATGAAAAATGATACTTTGTATGAGGTCAATATGCCATTAACACATCCTGCTATTCTCTCCTTTATAGAAGAAACTGGATTTGAACTAACCAACGAGCAGCGCATAGAAGTACCTTTGTTAATGGCGGGAATGGTTGAGGATATCTCGCGGGTATTAAAAAAGGGTATTGTGGTCACCGCAGATTATGGTTACACCAAAGAAGATTGGAAGCATCCTTCTAGAAGAAAGGGAAGCTTAAGAGGATATTATCAACATAAAATGGTGGAGAATGTCCTGGAGAATCCCGGAGAAATGGACATAACATCACATATACATTTTGATTGGCTCATCAAAAAAGGTGAACAAACCGGCTTAATGTTTGAGTCGAAACTCAGACAGGATGAGTTTTTATTAAAAGCGGGTATTTTAAAAGAATTAGAAAACCATTATGATCCAAATCCATTTTCAGAGGTTAGCAAACGTAATCGTGCTATAAGAAGTCTAATTATGCCTGCTGGTATTAGTTCGTTTTTTCATTTGGTTATTCAGCAAAAAGGATTAAATGATTGTAGTCTTTTTGAAGCATAAAAAACACCGGAGGAAAACTCCGGTGTTTTTTATGTAAGTTCAAATCTTCTTAATGTCCTCCACCAAGCGGCATCATAAATGTTGTCCAATAAGTGAAGCCTGCGAAGAATACGGTTAAATATGCTCCGAAAACATACATATACATACGTTCGGAAAGTTTTAGATAGCTCAACAAAACGAAGAATCCAGTTTGGGCTAAGAAAAGCATTGCAGTTTTATCCATATCACCAAGATAGAACATTACAGTAAAAATACCTGTCCAGAAACCCATTACTCTGAACATACGATCCATATGTATCCCTCCTTTTCCCCTACGGTACCATCATGCAATATTATAAAGAAAAGGAGTTCAAAAGTAAATAAGCTTTCAAATTAGTTTGTAATTAAGGCCTGATATGAGCAGGTTTCACAGCCTGAGATGATATTTTCTTTTTCAATTAATTCTACGGAATCAAATAATGCTTCAAACATTCCTATTAAGAACTCATGATGCATGGCACAAACACTTTCGTGTTCCTCTGCAACTTCTTTAAATGGACAATTATAAATCTGGAAGAAAATTTTGGTTTGATCTCCATTTGCTTCAAATTCCGGATAAAATCCTGCCAATGTTGCAGCACTTTTTAGTATAGATAATTTCTGTTCAAAATCAATTTCTTCACCAAAGGATCTTCCAGCCATTTCCTGTTCGATTATTTCTGCACCAAATCGCTTTCCAGTTAGGTAAAGTGCTTGTTTACCTGCTTCACCCAATGTAATCATTGTAGAAATCGCTACCTTGGAAAGAAGCATGTAATCACGGAAAGGGAAGTGCAATTGGATGACATCGTCTGATAGACGATACAATCTACTTGGCCTGCCGCCTTTACCTGTCTTCTTTGTTTCTGATGCTAGCATGTTAACATCTTCTAACTTAGATAAATGTAATCTTGCGACATTGGGATGGATATTAAAACTTTCCGCCACTTCTTGTACCGTAACTTCTTGGTGGCGTTTCGTAATGTATTGATAGATGTAGTACCTTGTTGGATCTGATAAAACATTTGTTATCTTTAATGTTTGTTCCATCTCTGTTCACCTCGGACCCCCATAATTTAATCCCATTATAATATAGCAATTTACACATGGGAATGAGGTTAACAATGTTAACACTATATGTTTAGAAATTGTTCACAATTAAAGAATAGACTGAGAGGTTACGTTATACAAATGTTATACAAAAGGTGAACGAACTGTATGTCAATAGTTATTTTCGGAGATAACACAAGTAAAGAAAATAAAAAAAATTTTTTAAATAAAAGAAGAATCTTGAAGGAAAAGCTTGAAAGATGTCGAATTACTACAAAGATAAAATAAAAAGGTGGTGTTACTCATTGTAAGTGCAATCGAAATACTCGCAAATCGGATTATCACAGATGCTGCCAGGAACCAAGCAACAGATATTCACATTGTTCCACGGAAGAAAGACACACTGATTCAAATTCGCTTAACAAACAAATTAATTCCCCGATTATCACTTCCAAAAGATGAATGTGACAAATTAATTTCTCATTTTAAGTTTACTGCTAATATGGATATCGGAGAACGAAGACGCCCTCAAAGCGGAGCGATTTTTTGTGAAGTGGACGGAAAGTTAATGGGTCTTAGGCTATCAACCCTTCCATCCAACAACCGAGAAAGTCTTGTTATTAGACTACTGCCTCAACAAGAACAGATTCCTTTTCACCAACTCTCACTTTTCCCAGGTATGACCAGAAAATTACTTGCTCTCCTTAAACATGCACATGGACTTATTATTTTTACAGGTCCGACTGGATCAGGTAAGACAACCACTTTATATTCCCTTTTAAATGAAACTGCCCATCTTTTTCATCGAAATGTTATTACCCTTGAAGACCCCATCGAAAAAAACTACGACTCAGTTTTACAAATTCAAGTAAATGAAAAAGCGGGTGTGACTTATGCTGCCGGTTTAAAGGCGATTCTTCGCCATGATCCAGACATTATTATGGTTGGAGAAATTCGTGATGCGGAAACCGCGAAGATAGCAGTACGAGCTGCGCTGACAGGGCATTTAGTACTTTCTACGATGCATACAAGAGATGCAAAGGGCGCTGTTTATCGCCTTCGCGAGTTTGGGGTAAATTGGTTAGAGGTCGAACAAACCTTGATTGCAGTAACCGCTCAGCGATTAGTTGAACTTACATGTCCATATTGTGAAGGGGAATGTACTCCTTATTGCTATTCATATGGAAGCTGGAAAAGGGCAAGTGTCTTTGAACTGTTAGCAGGGAGAAATTTAAATGCTGCGATGAGGGAAGCCAAAGGGGAAAATATTAAATCTGATTACCGGACAATAAAGGAAGTAATAAAAAAAGGGATTGTTCTAGGTTATATTAAAGAGTCTGAATACGATCGCTTGGTGTATGACCATGAAGCGCCATAAATGGACGGTCGATGAGCAGGCTAAGTTTTTAAAACGAATTGGAGAATTACTGGCAAGAGGGTACCCCATTGCCGAAGCGATTGAATCGATTTCTTTACATTTACCTAAGAATCGAAAGGAGGAGTTGTATAAATGTTTGGTTGATTTAAAAAATGGAGGTTCATTCCATGATGTATTAGGTAATTTAGGCTTTCATAAAGATCTAATTGGTTATGTTTATTTTGCAGAGCAGCATGGAAGCTTTGCTGAAGCGATCTTGGAAGGCAGCAGTCTTGCATTAGTGAAGGAGAATGATCGAAGAAAACTTATTAAACTATTACAGTATCCTGCTTTGCTTATCTTTATTACTGGATTATTATTTGTTTTTGTACAAAAATCCTTACTGCCCAAATTTACTAGCCTCTTTCAATCTATGGGACTAGAAGCAAATTTCTTTATGAAATTACTTTATTCTTTTGACACTTATTTTCCTATTATTGGTGGTACATTCGTGTTAATCACAGCAATTGCTGTCCTCTATTATGCTTTTGTATTCCGCAAAGTTTCCATCTTACATCAAAGGTCACAACTCGTAAGAATTCCAATTGTAGGAAGCCTCCTCAAATTATTGTTTACCCAATATTTTTCTGTTCAATTAAGTTTCCTTTTAGCTAGTGGAATATCCGTTTTTGAAGCTCTCCAATTATTCGAGAAGAATCTCAAGCAGCCTTTTTATAGTCAGTTAGGAATGGAAATAAAGAAAAAACTGTTAACTGGTGAAAAACTTGAGTTTATTTTGGCTAGTTTTCCTTTTTTCGAAAAAGAATTTCCAATGATTATTAAACATGGACAAGAAAATGGAAAGTTGGAGCAAGAATTACTATTTTTTAGCCAGCACTGTGTAGTAAATATGGAAGAAAAAATTGAGAAAAGCTTAAAAATGATTCAGCCTGTACTGTATCTTTTTATTGGATTATTAGTTGTTTCAATGTACTTAGCCATACTATTGCCAATGTTTAATCTATTAGATGGCATTTAAAGAAACGGAAGCAAAATAAAAAAACTTGGAGGAATATAAAATGAAAAATGAAAAAGGATTTACACTTGTTGAGATGATGATTGTTATGTTAGTTATTTCGGTTTTATTAATAATTACCATTCCAAATGTAGCAAAACATAATACGAATATTAACACCAAGGGCTGCGAAGCTTATGTGAAAATGGTACAGGCACAGGTTCAGTCGTATATCATGGACAAGAATAAGGTACCGACAATGGCTGAACTTATTTCTGCAGAATATCTAGTTGAAAATACCGGCTGTCCAAATGGAACTAAGGTTGTATCGATTGATTCTGAAGGAAAAGTAACCGCCGTAGCCAAAACTACTCCCTAATGCCCCACAATCAAAAAGGATTTACTTTAATTGAATCTCTGATTGTACTCTCTATCTTTATGTTAATCTCCTCAATCACTGCCTTTAGCTTTAAGCCGCAGTTCACTTCTGCAAATGACAAGGCCTTTATTTCCCAATTTAAAGCAGATTTATATTACGGTCAGCAATACGCGATATCACATCAAATGGACGTTAAAGTCATCTTCTATGAAAATGATCATTTATATGCCCTTGTTGCTGGCACTGCTAGAATCCTGGAGAGGGATTATTCACCAAAGATTACTGTAAATCAAGGCACCATCCCCTTATATTTTAAGTTTACTCCGAATGGGAATGTAGACAGATTCGGTACAATGTTTATTACCACACCGATAAAAAGTTACCGATTAACCGTTTTGATTGGAAAGGGACGGTTTTATGTTATCGAAGAATGATGGATTTTTTTTACTAGAACTCTTATTATCATTGTCTACTTTGTTTATGTTGTGCACGTTTTTTATCCCTTTATTACAAGATCTAAACAATCAATCTCATCAGCTGCTCCGTAATAAAAAGGCCAAACAACTTTTGTTTGAGGAACTTCAGGCCAATTTAATTGAAGACAGGACTGGTGCTAGCTACTCAAAATTTCATAATGGAACAGAGTATAAGATTTACTGGCTGCCATCCCCGTTGGATGGTCAAAAGGAGGTGTGTGTAAAAGTTGTTGAACAAACATTTCTTCCAGGAAATGAAATCTGTGCTAAACCCGAATGAAAAAGCTTTTACACTCCTTGAAGTACTGTTCGCGTTTTCAATTTTTACCACGATTGTATTTTTTATCATTCCATTATTGCCAATTATTGCAGACACAAAAGATTCGAATGAGAGACTACAGGAAATGGAATGGGAAGTATTTTGCAGCCAGGCAAAAAAGGAAATCCGTATCGGCTCTAAAGCGGAGGTACTATCAGGCAGGTTGGTACTAACAAATAATAATGAAACCATTTATTACGAGAAATATGGCAGTACGCTAAGAAGACGTGTAAATTCAACTGGCCATGAGACATTACTGCAAAATGTAGCTGTGGTCACTTTTACTAAAATTAAAAACACAGTGGAAATTAATGTTGTTGATATTTGGGGAAAGGAATACAGTGTTGCGGTGCATTCCTATATTAAATGGGTTGCCGCAATATGAGGAAAAACGAAAAAGGATTTACATACCCATTGACTTTAGTGGTGCTCATCCTATTTCTGTCCTTCTTTTCCTTTCGTGTCGATCAACTTTTAATTGAAAGGATGTTGTTTCGTGAAACAGCTGCAATTCTTCAGGAGGAGTATTATTTTCATTCTTCATTCAAAAAAATAGAAAAACTAATGCAATCGGGAGGTGCAGTTCCAGCCAAAGGCTCATTTCCTTATGCAAAAGGAAGAATGGAGTTTCAAGCGGACAGTCCAATTGGAACTGTACAAAAAATTAACTTTACTCTTAAACTGCATACAGGTGAAATCGTGGGGGGACGCGGGTTTTTCGATATTACATTAAAAAGGATGATTAAATGGACTGAAATAAATTAGGATTGACCCTCGTTTGAAATTTATAAACATGGATATACTTTTAGTGAAGAAATCAAAGCAGGTGTGCCCATGAAAACGAATGATTATGTAAAATATATGACTCAGACTCTTGTTAAATATGCGGACCAGCCAAAAGATGAGCGAAAACGACTGCGTGAAGAGCGAAAGCAAGCAAAAGCATCCTTTTGGTATCGCTGGTTTGGAATACTTCCTTATATCTTTTATATTGAATTGAAGAATAGAAGAAAAAGGTAAAGAGGCAGATTTTGTCTGCTTCTTTATTTTTTTGTCTAGCTCCAGTGCCTAGTGGCTCGGGTCATAAGCTTGTCTAGTTGCGGCTCATTGGGACTCGAGTCATAAGCCGTCCCCTGAAGAAGGCAAAAAGCGCCTTCTTGCAGGGTTCGTCTTATGCCTTCGTCCCAGGACAGTCTCCTCCACCTTTCAGACAATCCGTCAAAAAGGTTAAAAAGCAACCTTTCCGCCGGCTCGTCTTAAGCCTGTCGCCCCTAGGAAAAATTGAACTGCATTTTTCCCTGGTCAAGGCACTTCCGCTTTTCGTATTAAACTGCCTTATCGGTTAAATAAAACAAACCACCATTAATAAATGAGATATTTATTTTTGGTTCATATTGATCCTGTAATGCCTTTTTCTCGGTTTCGTAACTTTCATTTTCTTCTTCTACATCCTCGTAAAAATGGTCAAGAAGCTGTAAATCCTTCTCCCAACGCTTCCGGGCATCTTCTGCCCAGGAATGATCCTCGCCTTCAATGATTGCTTTCAGATAGTTTTCAATCCTTGATAAACCACTTTTGGGTTTAACAAGCGGTGATAAGGTAAAGGAATAGTCTGGTATTTTCGGTGTTAGCTGCACAGTTTGCAGGCGATCGTCAAAATCTTCGACCATTTGTCCATTTATGAGCTGCAAGCCGATTGACTTATAAATATCCCGTTTCCGGTCGCATTGGTACGATATTTTAACATTCATGCACAGCCATGGCATAAGCGGAGTTTGTTGACTGCTATTTTGATGATTCTCATAAAGTCGAATATAGCTTGAAAGCTTTTTGGTTGATTGGAATATTTGGTGCAGGCGCGGAGAACCAAAATGGATGGTTTCCCCCTTAATATGTTCAGGAACAATCTGTGGGTTCGTAATAAAAGTAAGCTTCATCGGATTTGCTATCCCACCGGTTTTTTCTAAGTAATGCCAATAAAAGGGCCGATTCATTAATTCCTTATCGAGTTCAATCGTTAACTGTACGGTTAAGTATCCGGGACCATTTTCTGTTATTTCACATTCATTCGCTTGAAAATAGCGAATGAGAAAGTTATGAATTTCCAGCTGCTGCATGTGAATCCCCCTTTTGCATATCTTTTGCTAAATCAATCATCGATGTTAAGTTTTCCATCTTAATTCTCATTTCACCCTCAGAGCAGGATTGTCCAAATATATCAATTAAATGGTCTTCAATATTACCAAAGTCCAGCTTCGTAAGAATGTCGTCTAAATCCCCGATTACTTTTTCAAATAGTTCAATTTTTTCATATAATAGCTTAAGAATATGTTCTTCAACCGTGTTTTTGATGGCAAAATTATAAATCATCACATCTTTTTCCTGTCCAAGACGATGAATCCTTCCAATTCTTTGCTCAAGTCTCATTGGGTTCCAAGGTAAATCAAAATTAATAATATGATTACAAAATTGAAGGTTAATCCCTTCTCCGCCAGCTTCAGTCGCAATTAGTACCTGAGCATGCTTTTGAAAAAGTTCGCGCATCCAGTCTTTTTTGCCGCGTTTAAAGCCGCCGCGGAAGGGAACAGATGAAATTCCATTTTGCTTTAAAAACCATTGAAGGTACATTTGGGTTGCTCTATATTCAGTAAAAATAATCACTTTATCATTAATTTTTTGGATTAACTCCAATGTTTTTTCTGCCTTTGAGTTTGTTTGAACGGTTTCTACCTTCTTAATTAACGACTGGATTTGATCTTCAAATGCTTGAGTAGGATTTTCTTTTTTTTGCAGCATATTTTTAAGAGTATAAAAGACTGACTCCCTGCTGCTGCAGGCTTCCCGCTGTAATGTCATTACCGAGAATGCGCTGGTTTGAACCCAATCGCCTTCACTTTTTAGGTCGGTGATGGCATCGTACAAATTTCTCTCTTCAGGGGTAAACTCAATTGCAATCGTTTCAACATGTCTTTTGGTCCATTCAATACCAGTATCAGCGCGACGGTTACGAATCATTACCTTGTTCACTAGCTCTTTTAGGTGCTCATTGTCATTTAATGAGCGGGCGTCACGTTTGTATTTCTCATAAAATGCAGTCTCACTGCCTAAATGTCCAGGCTTTAATAGGGAAACAAGGTTAAAAATTTCTTCTATTCGATTTTGAATTGGAGTTGCCGTAAGCAACAGACAAAACTTCTTCTTTAAATTTTGAACAAATTCATAGTTTTTTGTTTTATTGTTTTTTAACTTGTGAGCTTCATCAATAATAATTAGATCGTAATCCTGCTTATAGATGATCTCACGGTGTGGCTCGCGCTTTGCTGTATCGATCGACGAGACGACGACATCGCATTGCTCCCATACATAGCTTTTCCGTTGGGAGACAGCAGGAATAAAAAATTTACTATTCAATTCATAAGACCACTGGGTTACTAAGGAAGCAGGTACAAGAATTAGGACTTTTTTTACAAGTCCGCGAATCATGTATTCTTTTAAAATAAGCCCGGCTTCTATCGTTTTCCCAAGCCCAACTTCATCTGCAAGAATAGCTTTTCCGTTCATATTCTCAATTACTTGCTTAGCGGTTTCAAGCTGGTGTGGAAGAGGCGTTAGATTAGGTAAATGCTTGGGTGCCTGTAATCCTTCAAATTCAGGGATAATCAGATTTTTTTCGACTCCAACCGCCAGCTTAAAAAGTTCCTTATTTCCCCATGGTCCATCATTTTCAATCCTATGTAAAAATTCATCCTGCCAAGAGGAATCAAATTCGATTTGAACATTCATGATGATTTCAGCTCCTTATTTGCACAAATATTTATTGCTCAACATTATGCTTTAATGGTAGGATGGAAATAGCTTTGAAAGTTTTAAATATTGTAATAAAATAATTTTTTTAATAAGTATATTTTTTAGTATGACCCGATTGTAAAATTATTATAATGCGGATGATGATAAGGGGAGAGACTACAAATGTAGCGCCGAAGGAGCAAGCACAATGTGTGAATCTCTCAGGCAAAAGTACTCTTATTTGACGCAGCTCTGGAGAGTGCTGACTAATAGGGCAGCCACCAAAGGGGAAAGCCGGCTAAGGTAAACTTTCAGGTGCAAGGACAGAGACCCTCTTTTTGATAAAGGGGGCTTTCTGTCCTTTTTTGTTGTTTTTTGCGCTGAAATCGTAACTAGTTTAAGGGGGATTATTGATGACTGAATTAAAACGCACACCGCTATATGAAGTCTATAAGGAATATGGTGGAAAGACGATTGATTTTGGCGGCTGGGAACTGCCTGTTCAATTCTCAAGCATTAAGGAAGAACATGAAGCTGTCCGTACTAAGGCTGGTTTATTCGATGTTTCTCATATGGGAGAAGTAGAGGTAAAGGGATCAGATAGCCTGAATTACTTACAAAAAATGTTAACAAACGACATTTCTAAAATAAAAAATGGCGGAGCACAGTACAATGCTATGTGCTATGAAAATGGCGGTACTGTAGATGATCTTCTTGTCTATAAAATAGAGGATGATCACTACCTATTGGTTGTTAACGCCTCAAATATTGATAAGGATTATAAATGGCTAGAAGAGCATTTGGAAGGGGATGTATCGATAGATAACCTATCCGAAAAGATGGCGCTATTGGCTCTTCAAGGCCCCTTAGCAGATAAAGTGCTTCAAAAGCTTGTTGATGATATCAATATAAACGAAATAGGCTTCTTTAAGTTTCAACAAGAAGTGACAGTAAACGGTAAAAATGCACTTGTGTCTCGAACTGGTTATACCGGAGAAGATGGTTTTGAAATTTATTGTGATTCTTCAGACGCGGTTGAACTTTGGAAGGCCATTCTTTCAGCGGGAGAAGAGGAAGGTGTTGTACCATGTGGCTTAGGCGCAAGGGATACACTGAGGTTTGAAGCGACATTGGCTCTTTATGGTCAAGAGTTATCACCTGAAATCTCTCCACTTGAAGCAGGTATTGGCTTTGCTGTTAAGTTAAATAAAGAAGCAGATTTTATTGGAAAAGAAGCACTTAAGAAGCAAAAAGAAGCAGGTGCTGCTAGAAAGTCAGTAGGAATTGAAATGATTGACCGCGGTATACCACGTCATGGGTACCCAGTCTATAAAGGCGAGGAATTAATTGGTGAAGTAACATCAGGAACTCAATCACCTTCCTTAAAAAAGAATATTGGATTAGTCCTAATTAAGAGCGAATATGCAGGGCTCGAGTCAGAAGTTGCAATTGAAATTCGCGGAAAACGCCTCAAGGCGAAAGTCGTACCAACACCTTTTTATAAACGAGAAAAGTAGACACGAAGGGAGATTAGGTTTATGAAACATCGTTATTTACCTATGACTGAAGAAGATAAAAAGGCAATGCTTGAAACCATTGGCGTTAGCTCCGTTGATGATTTATTCAGTGATATTCCAGAAAAAGTAAGGTTTAAAGGTGAATATAACATTAAAGCTGCAAAATCTGAGACGGCTTTAATGAAGGAATTAATCAAAATGGCTTCTAGGAATGCCGATTTAAAACAAAATGTATCTTTTTTAGGTGCAGGAGTGTATGACCATTACATGCCGGTCATTGTTGATCATGTTATTTCTCGCTCTGAATTTTATACTGCCTATACACCCTATCAGCCTGAGATCTCACAAGGTGAGCTTCAAGCCATCTTTGAATTCCAAACCATGATTTGTGAGTTAACAGGGATGGATGTTGCGAATTCCTCTATGTACGATGGAGGTACAGCACTTGCTGAAGCTGCTATGTTAAGTGCAGGGCATACAAAACGAAAGAAAATCCTTGTTTCAAGTGCAGTTCACCCTGAATCAAAGGAAGTACTTAAAACCTATGCAAAAGGTCAGTATATCGAAGTTATTGAAGTACCCGTTAACAATGGTATTACAGATATTGAAGCGTTAAAAGGACTGGCAAATGAAGAGATTGCAGCAGTGATTGTTCAGTATCCGAACTTCTTCGGACGAATTGAGCCATTAAAAGAATTAGAGGAAATCGTTCACGCCAACAAGTCATTGTTTGTTGTTTCCTCAAACCCGCTTTCTCTTGGAGTCCTAACACCTCCTGGTAAATTTGGCGCTGACATTGTAATCGGTGACGCTCAGCCGTTTGGAATCCCGACTGCATTTGGCGGTCCACATTGCGGTTATTTTGCCGTAACGAATAAGTTAATGCGGAAGGTACCTGGACGACTTGTCGGTCAAACTAAGGATGACCAAGGACGCCGTGGGTTCGTATTAACACTGCAGGCTCGTGAACAGCACATCCGTCGTGATAAAGCGACTTCTAATATTTGTTCGAACCAAGCGTTAAATGCTTTGGCTGCATCGGTTGCTATGACAGCTCTTGGTAAAAAAGGCGTACGTGAAATGGCAGCAGCAAACTTGCAGAAGGCGCACTATGCAAAAAATACTTTTAAAGAAGCAGGCTTTGAAGTTGTCTACGAAGGACACTCCTTTAATGAATTTGTCGTAAAATTAAATAAACCAGTAAAAGAAATCAATCAAGAGTTATTACAAAAAGGAATCATTGGCGGTTACGATTTAGGACGTGATTATCCTGAGCTTGCAAACCATATGCTGGTTGCTGTAACTGAGCAAAGATCTAAGGAAGAAATTGATACTCTTGTGAAAGAAGTGGGGGATTTGAATGCATAACCAAGACCAGGCACTCATCTTTGAATCTAGTACACCAGGAAGAATTGGATACAGCCTCCCGGAAATGGATGTACCTGAAATAGACCTTAGCGGCCTTCTGCCTGAAGGATATCTGCGCAGCGAAGAGCCGGAGCTTCCTGAGGTTTCAGAGCTTGATATTATGCGTCATTACACTGCTCTATCAAGAAGAAATCATGGCGTAGATTCTGGTTTCTATCCATTAGGGTCTTGTACAATGAAATACAATCCGAAAATTAATGAAAATGTAGCCCGATTTAATGGGTTTGCTCATGTTCATCCATTGCAGGATGAAAGCTCTGTTCAAGGCGCTCTTGAGTTGTTGTATGATCTTCAGCAGCATTTAATTGAAATTACAGGAATGGATGAAGTTACCTTACAACCAGCTGCTGGTGCTCATGGAGAATGGACTGGTTTGATGATGATTCGTGCCTACCATGAAGCCAATGGAGATTTGAAACGTACAAAGGTTATTGTTCCAGACTCTGCTCATGGAACAAACCCAGCTTCTGCAACTGTTGCAGGTCTTGAAACGATTACAGTAAAATCAAATGAATTTGGTCTAGTGGACCTTGATGATTTGAGAAGAGTGGTCGGTGAAGATACAGCTGCTTTAATGTTAACGAATCCAAATACCCTTGGACTTTTTGAAGAAAATATCGTGGAAATGGCTGAAATCGTTCATGCTGCAGGCGGAAAGCTTTATTATGATGGTGCAAACTTAAATGCCGTACTATCAAAAGCTAGACCTGGAGATATGGGATTTGACGTGGTTCACTTAAATCTTCATAAAACCTTTACGGGTCCACATGGCGGCGGAGGTCCTGGTTCAGGTCCTGTGGGTGTAAAAGCTGATTTGATTCCGTTTTTACCGAAGCCGATTATTACGAAACGCGGCGAGGAGTATGTATTTGACTACGACCGTCCACAGTCCATCGGCCGTGTGAAGCCTTTCTATGGTAACTTTGGTATCAATGTTCGTGCATATACTTACATCCGTTCAATGGGTCCTGATGGCTTAAAAGCGGTAACTGAATATGCTGTACTAAATGCAAATTATATGATGAGAAGACTTGCTGAGTATTATGATCTTCCATTTGATAAACATTGCAAGCACGAATTCGTATTGAGCGGAAGACGTCAGAAGAAATTAGGGGTCCGTACCTTGGATATTGCGAAACGCCTGCTTGATTTTGGCTATCATCCGCCAACTATCTACTTCCCATTAAATGTGGAAGAATGTATCATGATTGAGCCAACAGAAACAGAATCAAAAGAGACGTTAGATTCGTTCGTTGACATCATGATTCAAATTGCCAAAGAGGTTGAAGAGAATCCAGAAATTGTCCAAGAAGCACCGCATACAACCGTAGTCGGTCGTATGGACGAAGCAACAGCGGCTCGTAAGCCTATTTTAAGGTATCAAAAAGCATAATATTATTTTGGTCAGGTTCAGGGTGCTGAATCTGACCTTTTTGCTTCTCGGGGTATGGGAATTGTGCCCATAAATCACGTGCGACGAAAAATAGGGGAAGAATCAGAGGGGTATTATGCTTGTAAATTACATGAGACGTAAATAGGGGAAGAATCAGAGGGGGATATTGCCCGTAAATCACTAAGTCAAGAGAGTTAGGTAACAATCTAAGGTAATAAAAGGACTTCCGTACATAGGAAGTCCTCTTCGATCTATTTCTTTGCTTTTATTTTACCGCCCCATTTTTTAAAGCCGCCTTGCAGCTGGGTAAGGTCTTTATAACCTTTTCGATATAACATTTGGGCTGCTCGAGCACTGCGCAAACCATTTTGGTCATATAGATATACAGGCAGGTCAGGACGAAGTTCCTTCATTCTCATTCTTAACTGAGACATTGGAATATTACGAGCTCCCAAAATGTGACCTGCATCGAATTCGTTTGCTTCACGAACATCGATTAACTGTGCCTTTCTATAACCGGCACGAAACTCCTCTTCCGTTACCGTTTTAACAATCCTTTTTTGATAAAAATAGGTGAAAACGGAATAAGCCGCAACTGCAATAATGATAACAAGTAGGACATAAAGTGAATTCAATTTCTATTGCTCCTTTCAAGCATGGTACACTATGTTTTATTATATAAGTCAAACCAATAAAGATAAAGAATAAACGACAAAAAACTTCATAATAAATTATATCAGAACATCTCGGTTTGAATTCAAAACAGAATTTGGTAGACTTAAACTCGGGTAAACTACATAAAGATGAGGTTTTTATATGAAGAAAGAAGTTTGGCGTTTTATAGACTCTGGGAATTGTTCTCCCTCTTTTAATATGGCATTAGATGAGGCATTACTTGATTGGCACAGCGAGGGAAAAATACCTCCTGTGATTCGTTTCTATGGTTGGGACCCTGCAACACTATCGATTGGTTATTTTCAAAAGGTGGAAAAGGAAATTGACTTAGAAGCTGTAAAAGACCTAGGATTAGGTTTTGTTAGACGTCCGACTGGCGGACGAGGAGTACTTCATGAGCATGAACTTACTTATAGTGTCATTGTTTCAGAAGAGCACCCAGAAATGCCCAAGACTGTCACAGAGGCTTACCGTGTGATTTCTGAAGGAATACTTAAAGGGTTTCATCAACTAGGACTAGAAGCTTATTTTGCAGTACCTAGAACGGATGAAGAACGAAGTGCTTTAAAAAATCCTCGGTCTGCTGTTTGTTTCGATGCACCGAGCTGGTATGAGCTTGTGGTTGAAGGGCGAAAGGTTGCTGGGAGTGCACAAACAAGACAAAAAGGAGTCATTCTACAACACGGCTCAATCTTATTAGATATTGATGAAGACAAGTTGTTTCGCTTATTTAAATATCCAAATGAGAGAGTAAAGGAACGGATGAAATCAGCATTTAAAAATAAAGCTGTGGCGATTAATGAAATTAGTTCTAGAAGAATTACATTAGACGAGGCAAAAGAAGCTTTTTATAAAGGCTTTGCAGAGGGACTTAATATCGAATTGGAAACCTATCAATTAACTGAAGAAGAACTTGCATACGTTAATAAAATCGCAAAAGAGCGTTACGAAAATGATGAGTGGAATTATAAAAGGTAATTCCATTCATGAGGTCCAAAAAGAAGAGTAATGGAGAGAGAACGGGCCACATGAAGGGTTCATGAAGCCCGAAAGAAGAGTAATGAGAGAAACGGGCCACATGAAGGGTTCATGAAGCCCGAAAGAAGAGTAATGAGAGAAAACGGGCCTCATAGAGGGTTCATGAAGCCCGAAAATAAGGGTAAGAGAGATACAAGGCCTCATGAACTACTTTTGATTAAATTTATAGCAAACAAAAAAGTGGCGGACACAAAAGTATTGGGTCCGCCTAAGCTGTTATTGTAGAGTCACTTTCTCGATTTCTTTCACATATTTTTCATACCAGATTTCCCATTCATCTTTCCGTTCGATTGTCCTGCCATCTAGCAATGCAGAAATTACGTCTAAACATACATGCCAGCCTGCAAGGTCTCTTGGGGTATGATCGGTTAATTTATTTATTTTTTCAATCAAGACTAATGAACAGCCATCTGGTTCCTCAGACAATTCGAACCGAACAGTGTCTGGCCACCAAGTAAATTCTAAAACAGAATGCAATTTTAATTCTTGGATTGTTAGTTCCTCGAACGTTCCATCCCCCATATCAAATTTAATTACTCCGCCTTCGCGAAGTTCGTCTACACGTAATTCTGAAAACCATTTTGGAAGTTTTTCGTTATCGGTTAAATAAGACCATACCTCTGCAACTGAATGTTTAAGATGGCGTTTATATATTGCAGAATAGCCGTTTTCCACTTTTTCAATCCGTGCTATCATCTATTTTTTCCTCCTTAATATTTCACTTTCCTAAAGTATACCTTTTTTAATATTCTTGGTAATCAATTTATCTCCTCTTATATCGGGAATTTTCTTATAAGTAGAAATCGCAACCTGCGAAATTTGTTAAATTACCCTGTTTTTTGCCGAAATTTAATAGATATCTTATTTATTCTCCTGTTTCTAGTTTATTTTGAGTTTGACAAACTTGTGTTTTTCTGCCTGAACACAATATGTAGTATTGTCGAAAATATTTTCGGTACTATATATTGATTTGTTCCTCCTATCTGTGTTAATTTATTTATATTAAGTCAACAAGTGAATACAAGATATAGTTTTCATACTAGAATCTTACACAATATATAGAATTATTTTGAAGGAGTTGTTCTCATGTCTATAGTTTTTAGACAAAAAATGAATATTGATTTTGAAAGGTTGAATGAGGATATCCACTTATTCCCTCAGGTGCACCCAGTAACCCCAGATATGAAAATAACTCATAAGGGTGTTTCACGTTTGGTCATGTTGGACCGCTACACCTTCAAAGATACTGCAAAAATAACCCTAACAAATGGCGACTTTGTTGTTCTTACTATTAAAGAAGATCCAAAATTCCCTGCACGTGGTCTTGGATACATTATGGAAATAGATTGGGAGCGTAAAAAAGCAAAGGTTTTAGTAGAAGAGGAATTTAGAGGTGTCCTTGATGACCCTGAAGAAAGCACAACAGGATTAATATGGCGTTCACTGGATGTGATTGAGAAACCTCTTGAATTGTTTTATGAGCAAATTGCCAAGCGAAATGCAACTGGACTTGCCTCAGTTGAAGAGACGGAAGAGAAGCGAATTGAGTGGTTTGAGAAGTTTTACAATGAGCTTGTATCGATGAACTTCATCCCAGCGGGTCGTGTCCTTTATGGAGCAGGAGCTGAAACAGACGTAACTTTCTTTAACTGTTATGTAATGCCATTCGTTCCAGATTCACGTGAAGGGATTTCTGATCATCGTAAGCAGGTAATGGAAATCATGAGCCGCGGCGGCGGTGTAGGAACAAATGGTTCAACATTACGCCCAAGAAACACTTTAGCAAGAGGCGTTAATGGAAAATCATCTGGTTCGGTTTCGTGGTTAGATGATATTGCGAAATTGACGCATTTAGTTGAACAAGGTGGGTCGCGCAGGGGTGCTCAGATGATCATGCTTTCGGACTGGCACCCAGACGTAATTGAATTTATTATCTCAAAAATGCAGAATCCAAGAATTCTACGATTCTTAATTGATAATACAAACGATGAAACTATAAAGAAACATGCAAAGGATAAACTTAAATTCACTCCCTTAACAGCTCAAGAGAAGGCAATGTACCAGGGAATCGTCAATTACAAACACATTCCTGGATTAGGTGGTTTCGGTGAGGAAGTCATCGCTGAGGCTGAAGAGAAGCTTCAAACTGGCGGTAACTATACAGTTCACAATCCAGATTTCCTAACAGGTGCTAATATTTCTATTTGTTTGACGAAAGAATTCATGGAAGCAGTTGAAAATGATAGTGAGTACGAGCTTCGTTTCCCATATGTTGAACATTATAGTAAAGAGGAAATGAAGATTTACAATGAAGAATGGCATAATGTTGGAGACGTACGCGAATGGGAGAGACTCGGTCACAAAATACGAGTTTATAAAAAAATTCAAGCAAAAGAGCTTTGGAATCTTATAAACATTTGTGCTACTTACTCTGCTGAGCCAGGAATTTTCTTCATCGATAATGCTAACGACATGACCAATGCTAAAGCATATGGGCAGCAAGTAGTGGCAACAAATCCGTGTGGTAAAGTGCTTGCCTCACGTTAAAAACTCGACCTAATTGACTTGGAACCTGACCACGTAATGGTGAAGGCAACAGGGCGGAACCCAATAGGGACCGTGAGAGACTAAAGCGGTTGAGCCAGTATTTCGATACTGTAAGCGATAGTCCAATCCTCTTAGAAATAAGAGAGCGAGAATTGGAGCAGCCTCTCGCACCATTTTCTGTATGTAATCTTGCAGCTGTAAACCTTGCAGAAATGGCTGATAAGGAAACGAAAACAGTAGACTTTGAAAAGTTAAAGAAAACAGTAGCAATTGGCGTTAGGATGCAGGATAACGTTATTAATGCTACGCCATACTTCCTTGAGGAAAATAAAAAGCAAGCTCTTGGAGAACGCCGTGTAGGTCTTGGCGTAATGGGTTTGCATGATATGCTAATCTATTGTGAAACGGTATATGGCTCAGAAGAAGGAGATAAACTTGTTGATCAAGTTTTTGAAGCAATTGCAACCACAGCGTATAAAACATCAGTGGAATTAGCCAAAGAAAAGGGAAGCTTCCCATTCTTAAACGGTGAAACACGCGAAGAAACAAATCGTTTACGTCAAGCATTTATTGATACAGGATATATGAAAAAAATGCCTGAGGACGTTCGTCAATCTATATTAGAAAATGGAATAAGGAATTCCCATTTGCTAACTGTTGCTCCTACTGGATCCACTGGTACCATGGTTGGGGTTTCCACAGGACTAGAACCTTATTTCTCATTCTCATATTTCAGAAGCGGACGTTTAGGTAAATTTATTGAAGTAAAAGCTGATATCGTTCAAGAATATTTAGATAAGAATCCGGAAGCTGACCCAGAGAATCTTCCAAGCTGGTTTGTGTCAGCGATGGAATTGGCACCTGAAGCGCATGCAGATGTTCAATGTGTGATTCAGCGCTGGATTGACAGCTCAATCAGTAAAACTGTAAATGCTCCACAAGGATATAGTGTTGAACAAGTGGAAAAAGTGTATGAGCGTCTTTACAAAGGCGGAGCTAAGGGTGGTACAGTCTATGTGGATGGATCACGTGATTCACAAGTCCTTACCCTTAAAGCAGAAGAAAACGAGATTCCAACATTCAAAGAAAAGACTAAACAACATGTGGTACTTGTTGATACCATTAGTGACCTTCGTTCAACTGATGTTACAATCGGTTCAGAAGTTGGAAACACATGCCCAGTCTGTCGAAAAGGAAAAGTAAAAGAAATCGGCGGATGTAATACATGTTCCAACTGTGGTACACAGCTTAAGTGTGGTTTATAAAAATGAAAAACGAGGATTCCTGTTTAAGGCGTCCTCGTTTTTTCATATATTCAAATTAGACTCAACACATACCCACCAATGCTCCCGGTAATCACAATTACCCAAGGCGGCAGCTTCCAATATGCCAACATAAAAAACAAAACGGCTGCAAGTGCAAAGTCAATAGGTGTTAAAATTGAACTTGTCCAGATTGGATTGTAAAAAGCTGCAATTAATATTCCAACAACTGCCGCATTTACCCCCATTACTGCTCCTTTTATTTTTGGATTAGCGCTTAAACTGGTCCAAAATGGTAATGTACCTAAAACCAGCAAAAACGCAGGGAGAAAGATTGCAAAGGTGGCCAGTAATCCTCCAGCCCAGCCATCCACAACCGCACCAATATAGGCAGCAAATGTAAACAATGGTCCAGGTACAGCCTGTGCTGCTCCATATCCTGCTAAGAATGCTTCTTTACTGAGCCAGCCGCTTGGAACAAATTCCCGTTCCAATAATGGCAAAACCACATGCCCGCCGCCAAAGACCAAAGAGCCAGAACGATAAAAACTATCAAACATCGCCACCCAGCTAGAAGCTGTCAACTCTCTTAAAATTGGCAGGCCGATCAATAATCCAAAAAACAAACCTAAACAAACAACTGCAACTATACGTGATAGTGGAAAATCTATAGCAGAAGGGTGATTTTCCTTTTGCCCTTTATAGATGAAATATCCCACCACAGCAGCAACCACAATCACACCAACCTGTGAAAAAGCAGTTTGCCATATAAGTGTGCCTATTAAAGCAAACAAAGCAATCGATTTTCGAGTAAGATCGGGCGTTAACTTTTGCGACATACCTAAAATGGCGTGAGCGACAACCGCAACAGCGACAACTTTCAAACCGTGAATCCATCCTGTATTTCCAGCATCCGTGCCTTGTAGGAAAAGGGCAAAAAGGATAAGGGCAATGACTGAAGGAACCGTGAAACCAAGAAATGCAAAAATCCCGCCTAATAATCCTCCACGAAATACCCCAACGCCAATTCCAACCTGACTGCTGGCAGGTCCAGGCAAGAATTGGCATAGGGCTACTAAATTAGCATAGCCCTGTTCATCGAGCCATTTTCTCCTGCGGACATACTCTTCATGAAAATACCCTAAATGAGCGATTGGACCCCCAAATGAGGTAAGACCAAGCTTGGTCGAAACGATAAGAATTTCAAATAGTAATGAAAGTTTTTTTTGGTTCATAAAGTCCCCTTTTTTGAGCTGAAATATATATAATTATATTTTAAATGGTTTCATGAAAGTTTTATGTTAATTGTTTGTAAAGCTTTATTAACGTTATATTCCCTATGGTGTCGCAAATTTGTCGAAATCTCTACATACCATCTTCATATAATCTGAGTACTATTGATATAGTAGTAATTAACAAAAACAGTATTTACTAGAATACAGGTGATCCTATGTATACCGTATTAAGCCAGTTTAGTTCGTTTATCAGCAAACCGTTTTTTATCATTGCCAATAACTTGGAATCATGGCCGATTGTTTTTGCTTTAATATTGGGACTAGTGGGTGCACTGGCACCATGTCAACTAACTGGAAACATCAGTGCATTAACACTATACGGTAACCGATCCTTCCAGGATAAAGTCGTCTGGAAAGATGTTATCTTTTTCACTTTAGGTAAAATCGCTGCATTCTCGTTGTTAGGTGCCCTTGTCTGGATTTTAGGAAGAGAAATCCAAGATAACCTCATCTCTTATTTTCCTTGGATTCGCAAAATAATGGGGCCGCTACTAATCATTGTTGGGATATACATGTTAGGAATAATAAAAATCAAAGGGACAATTAATTTATTTAAAAGCACCAAAGTGTACAAACAGGAAACCCCATTTGGTTCATTTATGTTAGGATTTAGTTTTTCCCTTGCATTCTGTCCGACCATGTTTATCTTATTCTTTGTTACCCTTATGCCAGTTGTTTTGTCCAACTCATATGGGTTTATTCTGCCGTCTATATTTGCATTTGGAACTGCTCTGCCGCTGCTCCTATTTATTTTTATTATTTGGTACCTAGGCGGTGGTGGTGTATTAATGAAAAAAGGAAGAAAATTCGGTGTCATCATCCAAAGGATATCAGGATTCATTATGTTACTGCTCGGTATAATGGACTCCATTACTTATTGGTCACTTTAAAGGTTAAAAAACAGAAGTATGAACAAAATGTGAAAGTTGGTAAATAATAAAATAAATAGATAAAAAGGACTTTACATAGGGTAGGGGGGTATGGTTAAATAAAGATAAGAACTTTACCTTAATACAAGGTTAATAAAATGGCTAATTAGGAAAGGGAGTATAAAATATGGAAAAAGTAACATTAAACGTTCAAGGTATGTCATGCAATCATTGCGTAAAAGCTGTTGAAGGCAGTGTCGGTGAACTTAACGGTGTCAGCTCTGTAACAGTTAATTTAAAAGCTAATACAGTAGATGTTGAATTTAACAATCAAGAGGTAACCCTCGATAAAATCAAAGAAACGATTGATGATCAAGGTTATGATGTAAAGTAAAAAAAATTGAAAGACACGTGCTATATAAGAATAGCACGTTCTTTTTACAATTTATTATACCCTAAAGGGGTATAAAGGGGTGGATTTTATGGCTCAAAGTTTAAAAGAAACCAATTTGCAAATCTCTGGAATGACCTGTGCTGCTTGTGCAACAAGAATTGAAAAGGGACTAAATAAATTAGAAGGTGTAGTAACAGCAAACGTCAATTTAGCTCTAGAAAAATCCGCTGTTAAATACGATCCAGAAAAATTAAAGGTTGAAGACATTGAGAAAAAAATCAGAGATCTTGGGTATGACGTAGTTACCGAAAAAGCTGAGTTTGATATAACCGGGATGACCTGTGCAGCTTGCTCAACCAGAATTGAAAAAGGTTTAAATAAACTAGAGGGTGTTATGAAGGCAAATGTGAACCTAGCCCTTGAAAAAGCGACGGTTGAGTATAACGGTACGGCTATATCACCGACTGACATTATTAAGAAAGTTGAAAACCTTGGATATGGAGCCCATATAAAAGAGGACGCAAAAGAAACAAGCGATTATCGTCAAAAAGAAATTAATAAACAAACAAAAAAGTTTATATTTTCGGCGATTCTATCTCTCCCACTATTATGGGCTATGGTTGGCCATTTTTCATTTACATCCTTTATCTGGGTTCCTGAAGCCTTTATGAATCCGTGGGTTCAGCTTGCATTGGCAACACCCGTTCAATTTATAATCGGTGCCCAGTTCTATATCGGAGCCTATAAGGCGTTGAAAAATAAAAGTGCCAATATGGATGTTCTTGTTGCTTTAGGTACATCCGCAGCTTACTTTTACAGTTTATATTTATCGATTATGTCGATTTCCATGGGTACTCACACCATTGAACTTTATTATGAAACCAGTGCAGTCCTTATTACATTAATTATCCTTGGTAAGCTTTTTGAAGCAAAAGCAAAAGGTCGTTCGTCAGAAGCGATTAAGAAATTAATGGGGCTTCAAGCTAAGACGGCATCGGTTGAAAGAAATGGGCTAGAACAAGAAATTCCGCTTGAAGAAGTTATCGTGGGTGATATCCTTTATATCAAGCCTGGAGAAAAAATACCGGTGGACGGAAAAATTATCGAAGGAAATTCAGCCATTGATGAATCCATGCTTACAGGAGAAAGTGTCCCTGTTGATAAGAGTATCGGTGATGAAGTGATCGGTGCAACTCTTAACAAAAATGGCTTTATAAAGGTTGAGGCAAAGAAGGTTGGAAGGGACACTGCGCTGGCACAAATCATTAAGGTGGTCGAAGAGGCACAAGGTTCGAAGGCTCCTATTCAGCGCCTAGCTGATAAAATATCTGGCATATTTGTTCCAATCGTTGTAGGTATTGCTGTTATTGCTTTTATTATTTGGTATGTGTGGGTTGCACCTGGTGATTTTGCAGAAGCTTTAGAAAAAATGATTGCGATCCTCGTGATTGCCTGCCCATGTGCATTAGGTTTAGCAACACCAACCTCCATCATGGCTGGTTCAGGAAGAGCAGCTGAATATGGCATTCTGTTTAAAGGTGGAGAACATTTGGAAATGACCCACCGAATTTCTACAGTTGTATTGGATAAAACCGGGACAGTTACAAATGGAACCCCTGTTTTAACTGATGTTTTCACCAATCAATTCTTTGATGAAAATGAATTTTTATCCTTAGTTGCTTCAGCTGAAAAACAATCTGAGCATCCTCTTGCACAGGCAATCGTTGAAGGAATAAATGAGAAAGGAATTCCTTTGAAGAATGTGACTGAATTCGAAGCTATTCCTGGATTCGGAATCAAAGCAATGGTCGATGGTAAAGAATTATTAGTTGGTACTAGAAAATTAATGAATAAGTACAATGTGCAGGTTGATGGTGTACTTGCACAAATGGATGAATTAGAAAAAGTAGGGAAAACAGCAATGCTAGCAGCTATTAATGGTCAATATGCAGGTACTGTTGCTGTTGCAGATACGATTAAGGAAACCTCAAAAATGGCGATTAGCCGCCTCAAAAACATGGGGCTTGATGTCATTATGATCACGGGCGATAATCACCAAACTGCATTAGCGATTGCAAAGCAAGCAGGTATTGACCAGGTAATTGCTGAGGTTCTTCCAGAAGGTAAGGCAGATGAAATTAAGAAACTGCAGGCTCAAGGCAAGAAAGTAGCCATGGTTGGAGATGGAATCAACGATGCGCCTGCTCTTGCGGTTGCAGACATTGGTATGGCTATAGGAACAGGAACAGATGTAGCGATGGAAGCAGCCGATATTACGCTTATTCGCGGGGATTTAAATAGTATTGCTGACGCAATCTTCATGAGTAAGAAGACGATTACGAACATAAAGCAAAATCTTTTCTGGGCACTCGCCTATAATTCGCTTGGTATCCCAGTAGCTGCACTTGGTTTCTTAGCCCCTTGGCTTGCCGGCGCTGCCATGGCATTTAGTTCCGTTTCAGTTGTCCTGAATGCATTACGATTACAAAAAGTTAAACTATAAAGTTCTTATCCAAAGGCTGACACATAATTGTCAGCCTTTTTCACATTTATCACTATCCTCAGCTAGTATACTTAGTTTATATAGGGTTGAAATAATAGTGAGCAGGGTGAATCGTTATGAATCATATTTTACTAATTGAAGATGAGGAAAGTGTATCAACTGTTATTAAAGGTTATTTAGAAAAAGAAGGTTATAAAGTTCATCGAACTGCCACCGGATTAAATGGGCTAGACCTTTTTAAAACAGTAGATTTTAAACTAATTATCTTAGATTTAATGCTTCCAGATATAAGTGGTGAAGAGGTCTGCAAAATTATCCGCCAATCCTCTGATGTTCATATTTTTATGCTAACGGCTAAAGGATCTTTAAATGATAAAATTGAAGGTTTCAATATTGGTGCCGATGAGTATTTGATTAAACCGTTCAGTCCAAGGGAGCTAACTGCAAGAGTGAATGCTTTGTTTAGAAGATTAAGCGCGAAATTTCCGTCATCAAAGGTAATTTTTGATGATGGTTATTTACTGATTGATTGTGATAAAAGAGCTGTAAAAGTGAACAAACAAGAAATTCCATTTACGCCAAATGAGTTTGATATATTATGTGGACTTGTAAGCGTAAAAGGGAATGTTTTATCAAGAGAACAGTTAATAGATAAAATCTTTGGTGCAGATTTTAGCGGCTATGATCGAACAATTGATGTGCACATAAAAAATATTCGAAAAAAAATAGAAACAGATACCAAGAATCCTAAATATATTGTAACGGTAATGAAGGCAGGATATAAATTTGGCGGTGAGAGATAAGTGCAATCAATCAGCAAACGATTAAGCATATTATTTGTGTTATGTGCGATTTCAGCTATTCTGCTTGTTACACTATTCGTTAATCTTACCGTCTCCAATAAATTTAACCAGTACATGATTGATATACAAAACAAAAGGTATGAGAGAATCGTTTCCTATTTTGTAGAGGCTTATAAGAGAGAAGGGAAATGGAGCAAAGATACGGGCATTGAACTAATGCACGAGGCGTATATGGGAAATTATTGTTTGACACTAATGGATAGTAATAAACAGCCTGTCTGGGGAATGGACCCGAATGATTTATTAACTCAAATCCATATTGGTGATATGTCAGTCCAAAACAATGGTATTTACACAACTAAGACGTTTGGAATAACAGTTGGTGGAAAAATTGTGGGCTATGTAGATATAGGCCAATACTCGTCTGTACTGTTATCAGAAGAGGATGTAAACTTTAAGAATTCTATCAATAAAAGTATTGTTGCCAGTGGAGTTATTACACTAGTGATTATCAGTATAGTAAGTCTTTATTTTTCAAAACAATTCTCTACCCCAATTCGGGAGGTAGCAAATCTGTCTGTTAGCTTATCCCAAGGGAATTTTGAAGCAAAATCAAATAGTAAAAGTAATATTGAAGAGCTTGAGAATTTAAGAAATAGTGTGAATATCCTCGCCGATAAATTAAAACATCAGGACACGCTAAGAAAGAGATTAGTATCGGATATAACACATGAGATTAGAACCCCTCTGAATGTGCTGCAAAATAATCTTGAAGCCATGATTGACGGAGTGTTCCCGGTAACAAATGAGGGATTAATATATTTAAATGAGGAAATCATTCGATTTGGCAAATTAATAAATGGCCTAAACGTATTAAAGGAGTTTGAATCGGAAAGTATCAAGCCAAATTATGAACCCATCCACTTGGATGATTTAATAATAGAAATGAGTAAAGATTTCTTTGTTGGTGTGGAAAAAAAGGGTATCCCTATTGTGTATGAAATACTGCCTAATGAAAAATATCTAATTATTGGAGATATAGATAAGATAAAACAAGTAATTATTAACTTACTATCAAATGCTATTAAATTTACTGAAAATAATGGGGAAATTACGATTAAACTATATAAAGAAATGAATCAGATCGTAATAGAAGTGATTGATAACGGCATTGGTATTAAGCAAGAAGATTTACCTTTTATCTTTGAAAGGCTTTACAGAGGGGATAAGAGCAGAAGTCAAATTGAAGGAAATGGTATCGGGTTAACGATTGTTAAGAATATCCTAGAGCTTCATAATGCAAAGATTGAGGTCAACAGTAGAGAAGGAATAGGAACCAAAGTGAAAGTCTATTTTACTTCAGCAAATTAATAGAAAGAGCTTTGTAATCAATTGATTATAAAGCTCTTTGTTATTACTGAATATACTTCGCTCTAACCTTTTCAACGTCCACTGTATTTATATCTTCAACAACCTCAATGATTCCAAGCAATTCTTGTTCATTTAAGAAGATACCATATGATCCTACGTCACTAATAGAGAATTCAATATTATTTATCCCATTGCTGCCTGTAAAATCAGTTGCGATTTGCTTTGTTGTCGAATTCAATATCATAAAATAGCCATCTGCACTATCAAAGGCAGTTAAATCTAATGCCATTTTTGTCTGTATCCCCTTATTCACTACCATGATTAATGGCTCAAACTCATATCCAGTTCCTTTAATGGTAATACTCTGCACGGTAGCAGCCACATCAGCTATCTTAACTAAACGATCCGTCGCTACCTTACTAAAGTCATTTCCGTAGATACTAGGCTTTACAGGTTCCGCAGGAGGTGCAGTAACTGCTGAATCAACACCCTCACCGTCACTGCTTGAAGCCGTGATCGCTTCAAGATCATCTACCACCTTAATGACCCCACGTTTCATTCCCATCCAACAGCTAAAATTAAGATCTTCATCCCCAGGTGTGAATTCAATAAGGTTATTACCGCTTTGCAGTTTCTGTTGAATATTCATGTCAGGAACTACAATCGTATTATTACAGCCAGTAATTTCTTCACCTTCTACCACCCATTTAACCGGCATTCCTTTTTGGACATAAAGGGTTTTTGGAGTGTAGCCATAAACATTAGCAGTCATATTTAAAACCTGAACACCATCTTGAATGGTTGCTTTAGTGGCATTCGATGGGTCTGAAGAGGCACTTGCGTCACCGAAGGCACCAATATTAGCCATAATTGCCATTGGGCTAACATTCATACCTGCAAGAGCAAGCCCTCTATTACTCATAATAAGGCCAAGCATAATAATTAATACACCACTAAATTTAAGTATTTTCTTCGTATACCCTTTACTTAATAATCCAGACAAAGCTCCAAAAGTCAGCATTAGAGGGACAGTACCGATTGAAAACATAAACATCGATAGTGCACCAGCTGCTGCACTGCTTGTTCCCAGAGCAAATATTTGCATCGTTTGTAACGGACCACATGGCATTAACCCGTTTAGAAGACCGACAAAAAATGGGGCCTTTGGTTTACTCATTGCTTTGCAGGCAACATTAGGTAACTTAATTTGGAATTTCCTAAAAGCCTTGAACCCTGACATATTAAAGCCCAACATAATCATGAAAATACCAGCAAATAACTGTAATCCGGCTTTAGCATTAAGAGATAGAGCAAAAACAGAACCAATTGCACCAATGACGCCGCCAAGAATGGTATAAGCAACAACTCTCCCAGCGTTATATAAGAGAGCTGGTTTTATTGCTTCAAATTTATTCTTGCTCTCTTTTCCAATGCTTTGTGAAAGCATAATCCCGCCGCACATCCCTACACAATGAATAGAGGTAATGACTCCTACAACAAATAAGACAGCATAAGAAGCATTATTAAGTTGTGATTCCATATCATAGTTCCCAGTATTAATTCCAAGCAGCACTACGGCTGCTACAGCGATTAAAATGCCGATAAATTTAATGTCATTAGACTTTTCAGTACAATATCCAACACTTTGAATGGCTGCTTTAATTTTTTTTACATCGCATAGTTTGTCATCATATTCAATATCCGCAAATTGACCGCTAAAACTTGCATTTACATTCACTACTCCTTCTAATTTTTTAACTGTTCGTTCAACCCGCTTCTCACAGGAGGTACAGGTCATTTCATATACCTTTATACTTTCCCTAGTCATGCTCATAAAAAGTTCCCTGCCTTTACTTGTTTGATTAACTGACTAAATGATAGGTAAAGTATAGGAAATTTTTGTGTTGATGATATGAAGAAAAAGAGTAGTAAGGTGAACAATTTGTAGACAAAATATAAACAAATGATGAACCATGTTAATAAAAAAATTGATCATCCTATAAAATTGATTGAAAAGAGGAAAACAATTTGGAACCGTTCATGCCTCAATTAGTATACTTTGAACCAAAAGCATTAGAATACCCGCTTGGAAGAGAACTGAAAGAGAAATTTGAAAAGTTAAATCTAGAGATAAGAGAGACTACCTCTCATAACCAGATTCGAGATTTACCAGGAGAAAATGAAAATCAGAAATACCGAAATGCAAAATCAACCTTGGTAGTTGGAATTAGAAAGACACTTAAATTCGATACTTCAAAGCCATCAGCAGAATATGCCATACCTTTGGCTACTGGCTGTATGGGACATTGCCATTATTGCTACCTGCAAACTACACTTGGCAGTAAACCATACATTCGCACCTACGTAAACTTAGACGATATTTTTGACCAAGCCCAAAAGTACATGGATGAGCGTCAGCCAGAAATAACAAGGTTTGAAGCTGCATGTACCTCAGATATTGTTGGTTTGGATCATTTAACACACTCGCTAAAGAAGACAATTGAATTTATTGGACAGTCAGAGTTTGGAAGGCTCCGATTTGTTACGAAATTCCATCATGTCGACCATCTCTTAGATGCCAATCATAATGGGAAAACAAGGTTCAGGTTTAGTGTAAATTCACGCTATGTAATTAAAAACTTTGAGCCAGGAACTTCTTCCTTTGAAGATCGATTATCTGCTGCTAGGAAGGTCGCCAAGGCAAACTATCCTTTGGGTTTTATTGTCGCTCCCATTTATTTGCATGAAGATTGGAAAGAAGGGTACCGTGAACTATTCGAACGCTTAAGCGGTGAACTTGCGGGAATTGATATACCTGATTTAACGTTTGAGCTCATTCAACACCGGTTTACAAAACCTGCAAAAAATGTGATTGCCAAGCGGTATCCAAAAACCAAACTAGAAATGGATGAGGAAAAGCGAAAATACAAATGGGGTCGTTATGGAATTGGTAAATATGTTTATCCGACAGAAGAGGCAAATGAATTAGAATCCACGATTCGTAATTATATAGCAGAATATTTTCCAAATGCCACTGTTGAATATTTTACTTAAAAAAATTATTTTTTTACTTGTACACCGTACTATTTCTTTCAGCCGCCGCTTAAAGTGTAACAATGAGTTCACCTTTAGGAGTGGCTGCCATGAGAATAGACGGTGTTTTTTCTGGAGGAGGAATTAAAGGTTTTGCCCTTATCGGGGCTATTCAAGAGATTGAAAAAAGAGGTTTTCAATTTGAACGTGTTGCAGGAACGAGTGCTGGATCAATTGTTGCGGCTTTAATCGCGGCTGGCTATGGCAGTGGTGAGATTGAACAGCAACTGGATGAGCTTGATTTAACTAAGTTTCTTGACGCCCGGAAAATGATCATTCCATTTCCATTGGCTAAATGGCTGTTTGTTTATTGGAGACTAGGATTGTATAAAGGAAATGAGTTAGAAAAGTGGATTGAACAAAAACTAGCTGCTAAAGGAGTTAGAACATTTTCGGATTTGCCGCCGCAAAGCCTAAGAATTATCGCTTCCGACCTCTCAAATGGAAGGTTGATGGTACTGCCGGATGATTTGGTGAATTATGGTTTATCACCTGGATCATTTTCTGTTGCAAAAGCGGTAAGAATGAGCTGCAGTATTCCGTATTTTTTTGAACCTGTAAAATTAAAATCGATGGATGGAATAAATGTGATTGTTGATGGTGGAGTATTAAGTAATTTTCCAATGTGGCTTTTTGACCGGGAAAATATACAAAAGGTGAGGCCAGTAATCGGAATTAAGTTAAGTGCAGATGAATATGAGCACGAAAAACATAAAATAAAAAATGCAATTCAATTGTTCGGAGCCCTGTTTGAAACGATGAAGGACGCACATGATTCACGTTATGTATCTAGAAAACATGCCCAAAACATCATTTTTATTCCCTCTGAGGGGGCATTGTCAATAGAGTTCCATCTGACAGATGAAAAGAAACAGGAATTGTTTGAATTAGGAAGAGAAGCTGCCAAAAAGTTCTTTAAGTCTTGGTGTTATTAAGGAGGCAAAAAAAAGTCGAGCGTTTATAAGGACGCTCGATTTTTCTTTTTGCCTTTTTTACCATCGATGACAGTTAAATGAACTGGAGATTTCTTTTTTATCTTCTTGCTTTTCTTTAAAGAAGCTAGCGAGCCAAAAGAAGAACTTTTTGTCTGTAGTTCCCCTGTTTTCGATTGTAATCTCTTTTTTGATTTCTTAGCTGCTTTAATAAACCTTTGCTGCTCTTTTTTCTGAGGATTTGCTCTCACAATTAGACGGAAAACAAAGAATATGGCTAAGCCGACTAATGCAAAGACTGCTACACTCTGAAGAAAACCAATAGGATCGCTAGTAAATGCTCCAATAAGGCCAATGATACCTAGAACAATAACACTACCAACCAAAGGAACGGAAACTCGATTTTTCAAGAACGCCACCTCCCTAAGAGCATCATAATCATTATCTTAATTTTTTAAACACATAAACAATAATGTTTTAAACAATTTCTTCAGCGATAGCTGCTATTTAAAGGTCCCTCCCAAGGTGGGAAGACCGGTTCATAAGACGTAAATCGAAATACATAGTAAAAATGTATGTACTTAACTTTATTCTACTTCAAGTAAGAAAAAACCTCTAGGATGACCTCATATTTCCAATTAAAAGTTTTATTAAATGCAAGTGAAGCCCAAGGTAAGGGCATAATATAGTGGAATCTAATGGATTGTAATATTTTAGAGCACAAAAACACCCTTATAGGAGGTCAATAATTATGGCTAACGAGCCAAATAAATCAAATTACCCCAAACCAATGTCTTTTACTGCTATTGTTTTCTGGACGGGATTATTTGGAGGTCTTTTTTGGGGGACTCTCGGTTTTATTGCCTATTACTTTAATTTTACTGAGATTCGTCCAAATGTTATCCTAGAACCGTGGGCGTTAGGAAAATGGAAAAATGAATGGTTGGGAACGGTAATTTCAATTATCTTGTTAGGTCTTTTTTCAGTTGGAGCAGCATTTGTTTATTCCCTGGCATTAAAAAAATTTAACGGAGTATGGCTGGGATTAGCTTATGGGATTGGACTGTTCTTAATCGTATACCTAATCCTAAATCCAATATTTCCTGGAATAAAGCCTTTCTTATCCTTAGGCCGCGACACATTGATAACAACGATCTGTTTATATATGGTTTATGGATTATTTATTGGATATTCCA
Organism: Neobacillus sp. plas4; assembly: GCF_057221695.1. NCBI lineage: Bacteria > Bacillati > Bacillota > Bacilli > Caryophanales > Bacillaceae > Neobacillus > Neobacillus sp. plas4. The sequence goes on along the minus strand of NZ_CM170152.1, from coordinate 4,373,354 downwards.
TTAACTATGAATATGAAATTAATCATATGGCAGAAAATGAGTCAGCTACTTAATCGATATTAGTCTTTAATGAATATTATATGGTAAAATATTGTTGATATATTACTGAAAATGGCAGAAATATTCTGTCGTGGGATGACATAGTGAGGAGTGGGAGAAATGGGAAGGATAGAAAAGTTACGATCAAGTTTTTCTACATATGGTTTGGACGGTTTTTTAATTACAAGCCAATTTAACCGTCGATATATGACAAACTTTACTGGCTCTGCTGGAGTGGTTTTGATAAGTGCTGACAAGGCACAATTCATTACAGATTTCAGATATGTAGAACAAGCTTCTAATCAATGCGAAGGATATGAAATTGTAAAAATGACAGGAACGCTTGTTGAAGAAGTGGCAAGACAAGCAAAAAAACTAGGCATAAAAAAGCTGGGTTTTGAAGAAGATCATTTAACTTTTTCCACCTATAAAGCATATGAAAAAGAAGTTGAAGCAGAACTTATTCCGATTTCAGGAGTTATTGAAAAGTTACGCTTGATTAAGACGGAATCAGAGATTAAGATATTAAAGGTAGCAGCGGATATTGCTGACGCTGCGTTTAAACATATATTGGATTTTATTCGTCCGGGAGTAACGGAACTAGATATATCCAATGAACTTGAGTTCTTTATGCGTAAGGCAGGAGCAACTTCTTCTTCTTTTGATATTATTGTTGCTTCAGGTCATCGATCAGCTCTCCCACATGGAGTGGCAAGTGATAAAGTGATTGAAACCGGAGATTTTGTTACACTCGACTTCGGTGCTTATTACAACGGCTATGTATCAGATATTACAAGAACCGTTGCAGTGGGTGAACCTGAAGCAAAGTTGAAAGAAATTTACGAAATCGTCCTTGAAGCACAAGCTAGAGGCATGGCAGGAATTAAACCTGGGATGACTGGGAAAGAAGCAGACGCTCTGACGCGTGATTACATAACGGAAAAAGGTTATGGTAATTACTTTGGACATTCAACCGGTCATGGAATTGGTCTTGAAGTCCATGAAGGGCCGACACTTTCTTTCCGTTCTGATATCGTACTTGAACCAGGTATGATCGTTACGGTTGAACCAGGTATTTACATACCGGGTCTTGGCGGGGTACGAATTGAGGATGATACGCTCGTAACGAAGGATCTGAACGAAGCTTTGACTCATTCAACAAAAGAACTTATTATTTTGTAATGGACTTAGGAGGATAAAACATGAGTATTTCTGTTAATGATTTTAAAACTGGGCTAACCATCGAAGTGGACGGCGGCCTATGGCGCGTTCTTGATTTCCAACATGTAAAACCAGGAAAAGGTGCGGCATTTGTTCGTTCCAAGCTTCGTAATCTTCGTAATGGAGCGATCCAGGAGAAAACTTTCCGCGCTGGTGAAAAAGTAGAAAAAGCACAGATTGATAATCGTAAAATGCAATATCTTTATGCCAGCGGTGACCAGCATGTGTTCATGGATATGGAATCTTACGAACAAGTAGAGCTTCCTGCAAGCAATATTGAATATGAATTGAAGTTTTTAAAAGAAAACATGGAAGTTCATATCATGATGTTCGGTCATGAAACGCTAGGTGTAGAGCTGCCAAATACTGTTGTATTAGAAGTGACAGAAACCGAGCCCGGAATAAAAGGCGATACTTCTTCAGGGGGCACTAAGTCTGCTACACTGGAAACAGGACTTCATGTTCAAGTTCCATTCTTCGTCAATCAAGGCGATAAATTAATTATTAACACAACAGAAGCTTCTTACGTTTCCCGCGCATAACATAAAAACCTTAGGCCGTTATAACCCGGTCTAAGGTTTTTTTATTTTTAATGTTACTATCACACATATTGTGAAAACTTCACTAAATAGTAATAATTGATTCCTATTGCAAGGATAGGTTTTTGCTAAAATAAAGATAGAATTACATAATAATTGCAAAGGGGTGACACAGATAATGAAAAAACTTCTATCTCTCTTGTTTTTCTGCACAGCTATAGCCCTGCTATTAGCAGCCTGCAGCAGTTCCAAAGATATAAATGAAACTTTAGATAAAAAACATGAGCCATTTCCAGATTATGTTCTAAATTCTTCAGAGTTAGTTCAGGATACATATGCGATGGTATCGAACTATCCTGAAGTTGTCGCAGGTGTTCCATGTTATTGTGGATGTTTTGCTTCTGACGGCCATAAAAGTAATCTAGATTGTTTTATTGATCAATTTGGAGAAGGAAATGCTGTTCAAGCTTGGGATTCAATGGGTATAGCCTGAGACGTTTGTATCGATATCGCCCGGGAGGCGGTAGAAATGAACCTTAGCGGTAAAAGCCCTAAGAAAATATATGACTTAATCACAACGAAATATCAGGATTATGGAGAGCCAACTCCAACGCCAGAACCTAAGTAAGGGATAACTTATGAAAAAAGTTTTATACGGTCTCTACATTATTATTATAATTGGGATTATTATTAGTATTGCAAATAGTGATATCTTTAGTAGTGAGAATTCTAAAGCTGTTGCAGCCGGTGAAAAGATTTATAACAAGCAATGCCTAATATGCCATGGTGAAAATGGTAAGGGTGAAGGCAAAAATGCCGGAACCGCCATAAATAATCAAAACTATTTAAATACTGTAAGTGACAAGGATATTTTCAATAGTGTAAAATTTGGCAGAGAAGGAACAGCAATGCCCAGCTACGGTCCAAGACTGACGGATGAGGATTTAAAAAATGTTGTTGCCTTTGTAAGGAATTGGCAATCTGAGGAAATCCAGTTCGAAGTTCCGAAGACGATTGCCGGTGATGTTGTTAACGGTGAAAAACTATATAATGTTTATTGCATTAACTGTCATGGAGAAGCAGGTGCAGGTAAAGTAAAAATGGGGACAGCTCTTTCAAATCCACAATACTTGAAGTATACCACTGATAAGCAAATTTGGATTACTACAGCTTATGGACGTGAAGGAACAAGAATGGCCCCGACCCTGAAAGGCCTTGACGGAGTTAGACAGCTTAAAGAAGATGAGATAACGGATATTGTAAGTTATATTCGTACAATTAAACCAAAAGAAGAAATTCAAAATGACTATCTTGAACCTTGAAACCATTAAGTTGGTTTCAAGGTTCTTTTACCTTAAGGCTCCTTTATCAATGAACTTAATGATTTATGGAAATATCTCTATTCATAAAGAACCTGATTATTTTACATCTTGGAAGTTTCATAGTATTGGGCTGCCTCCATATTTTCTGCACATATTTTTGCTAGTATATAGTTTGTTAAATAAGTGAAAAGGAGTAGTTAATAAAATGGTTAAAAAAAGAATAAAAAAACCAGCTTTTTTACTATTGTTAGCAGCATTGTTCTTGGTTTTAGGAGCGTGCTCAAATGGTAATGAAGAAACAGGAGAAAAAACAGAAGAGATTAAATCAAATGAAAGCACACAAGGTTCTCACTCTAATATGAATCACTCTGGCTCAAGTGAAATCCCTGAAGGATTAATGGCAGCTGAAAATCCAAAATATGAAGTTGGCAGTCAGGCTATTATTGAATCGGATCATATGGAAGGTATGAAGGATGCAGAGGCAACAATTGTGGGTGCGTATGACACCACTGTTTATACTATTTCGTATTCTCCTACAGATGGCGGAGAAAGAGTAGAAAACCATAAATGGGTTATTCACGAGGAAATTCAAGATGCAGGTGATGAACCTTTTAAACCAGGATCAGAGGTTACCATAAATGCTGAACATATGGAAGGTATGGATGGAGTGACAGCAGAAATAGATTCTGCAGAAGCAACAACCGTGTATATGGTTAATTTTACAACCACTGACGGTGAAAAAGTAACAAATCATAAATGGGTAACGGAAAGTGAACTATCTCAAGCTAAATAATAATGATGAGCTTATCCTTTTTAGGGATTAAGCTCTTTTTCTGTGTGATAAAAAAAGGCATGTTAAAATATTCATGTATAGAGAAACGATATGGGGGAGGAAAAAATATGGCTGCTGATGGTAAGAAAATAAAGATTGCCGTTAATGCTGGTATCGGATTTGGAGCTAGGTTGAATCCAAAACAATTAATAACCATTGCAAAATATTTAAATGAAGATGAAGAAATAGAGCTAACAACCTTTCAACAACTTTATATAGATATACCTAAAAAAAACAAAGAAGAAATATTAGAGGAATTTAACAGCGTCGGCTTGGCATGTTATCCAGTTGGTAATTTTGTGAAGAGCCTAAGAACCTGTAACTTTTGTAAGGGGGAGGAAGAAGAGGGAATGCCGGTTGCTAAGGAATTAAACCGACGTATCGCTGGTAAGGCTGTTCCTTTTACCCTAAAGGTTGCATATACAGGCTGTCCTGTTGGATGCGGGGAGCCAATGCTAAGTGATATAGGTGTCATGAAAGTAAGGGATCATTATAACCTGTATGCAGGTGGTAAAGCGAAGGGGAACGATGCGCAAGTAGGTACCCTCCTTGCTGAAAATTTAACACCCGAGAAATTGTATTCGATAGTTGAAAAGATTATCAACCTTTACGCCCAGGAGGGTAAAAAACGCGAATCCTTCTTCAAATTTCTCAAACGGATAGACAAAGGTTTGTTAATTTAATTAATTTGAAACCCCTGATATAGGTGGAGAGCAGGGGTTTCTCACGGAGATGAAATTTTAAGGCATAATACTAATACCGTTTGGTATTTTTCCAACGTTTAAAGTTTTAATCACGGTATTTTGAGAGTTATCAATGATACTAAGAGTATTTTCAAACATATTTGTTACATAGGTAAATTTATTATCTGGACTTGTTATCACTCCATGTGAACCTTTGCCAGTCTCAATAGTTGCTACTACTTGTTTAGATTGTAAATCGACCTTTGATATAGAATTAGAAGGGGAATCTTCTGTTCCTTGATTTGCAACATATGCAAATTGATCGTCCTGCTGTATGTAAACTTGAGCGGGTCCTGTCCCGACTGTAATATTATCTATTTTTCCTGATTCTAAGTCTACAATGGCTAAGGCATTTTCTTTATTTAAAGTAACAACTAGGGTTTTATTATCAGTTGTAACTCCTGTTGTAACTGGTGTTTCTCCAACTTTAATTTTTTTCTCCTCTTTTAAGCTTATAAGATTCAAGACACTAACTGTGTCTTCTCCCATATTTGCCACATACGCAAACTGATTATCCTGAGAAACTCTGAACCCATGAGGCCCTTTTCCAGTCGGAATCGTTTCAACAACAGAGTAATCTTTAGAATTTATAACAGAAACATTATTATCCCCATTGTTGGTCACTAAAATATATTTTCCATCATTCGTAAAGACGATATGGGCAGGATGATTTCCCACTTCTACTTCTTTAATTAACTTATCGGTAGCAGAGTCAAAAAATAAGGCCTTTCCATTCATCTTCATTGAATCATCATGACCATCTTCAGAAGATTCATCATGAGTATCTCCTGAAGATTCACCGTGATCATTCATTTCCGGAACAACCGTTGCTGCAACTACTTTACCATCTGGTGAAACCTGTATGTTATGAACTACCCCATCAACGTCTATAGTTGAAATCACTTTTTGCTCTTTTACACTAATTTTCGTAATACTTCCACCCTCATCTGCGGTAAATAGAAATTTGTCTTCCTGAGCTGTTGTAGAAACATCACTCTTTTCTGTCTCCTCACTTGCCCTTTCAGTTTCCTTATCAATTGAATTTCCACACCCGGCAAGAACTAGGGACACCATTAAAATAGTGGAGAAGGGTAAAGCTAAATATTTTTTCATTAAATTACCTCCTTTATGTTTTCAGTGTCATCATAGTTTTTTGAAAACTGTCATGTAGTGATTATCATCACTCCCTAAAAAACAATATTTAATTTCTTTAAACTTTTGTGAAATCCATATTTACTGCAAACTTTTACGTTAAAATGAATAATTTTCAAATGAATAAAAGCTGGCTAAAAAATACAATGTGAAGCTGGAAAAATTTTAAAACGAATTTACTAGATTTAATAATTTGGCAAACTGCATACTTTCTTCATCATTTCACGATAAGATAATAGTAATAGTACCAATCCTAACAAGGCGAAAGGGGCAATCACCTAGAATGAAGATTAATTTCAAAAGTATCTCCTTCAAGCTTGGTTTATTATTTAGCGGGGTTTTTATCGCACTGCTACTAATATTAGGGATTGTTTTATATGGAGTGTTTACCAATTTATTCGTCGACTATATCAAACAGGACCTGCTAGCAAGAGGAATAAATCACGCAAAAATTCTAGAGAAAAAGTTTGATCAACAGACCATAAATCATGTTATTGCAATGGAAAGAGATGTTGTCACAAAAGTAGTAATTACGAATAACCAACAAAGTATTCTTGCTTCATCTATTAACCCTGATCAAGATATGAAAGAACATCTCCTTTCAGATGAAAGTGAAAAATTAAGTGGTATTATCGAAGATGATTGGAGAAATCACGCATATATAATATCTGCATCTCCGATAGCAAACGGTAAAGGCTTTGTATACATGTATTATCCTGCCAATATATTAAGGGACATTGTTTTTGTAATGAATATCTTAATTCTTTTAACAAGCATTGGGATTATTTTGTTAGCACTGGGATTAATCGGGATACTCTCTCGAAGATTGACTAAGCCGCTAGTAAACATGAAGGAAGCTACAAATAGGATGTCATTAGGGAAGTATAAACAGATAATACCAATAAAGGGAGACGATGAAATTTCACAACTCGGAAATTCAATTCAAATGTTAGGTGAAAAGCTCCAAGAATATGAAGACAACAGGAATGACTTCCTCGCAGCCGTTTCCCATGAACTTCGAACCCCATTAACTTATATTAAGGGATATAGCGATATTTTAACAAAGGGAATCATAAAAGATAGTCAGGAACAAGTAGAGTACTTAAAGATTATAAATAAAGAAACAAAGCGGATTTCTTTTCTTGTTAATGATTTATTCGAGATGAGCAAACTCCAGGTCGGTACATTTAAATTAAATAAGGAAAGTGCATTTATTGATTCCATCATTGAAAAGGTAACATCTAGCCTTAAACCTGCTGCAATAAATAAAGGTTTAAAAATAAATAGAAATCTTGAATTGGAAAATTATACAGTCAATATTGATATTCACAGAATGGAACAAGTCCTTTATAACCTTATTGAAAACGCAATAAAATACACAAATAAAGGAGAAATAACTGTTCGCTCTTATAAAAAAAAGGAGTTCATTATAATTGAAATAGAAGATAGTGGTATAGGGATTCCTCCAGAGGATTTACCTAAAATCTGGGATAGATTTTATAGAGTGGATCACTCTAGGACAAGAAAAGCTGGTGGCACAGGATTGGGTTTATATGTTGTGAAAAATATTATTGAATCTCATGATGGTCAAATAAGAGTAACCAGTAAGGAAAATGAAGGTTCAACTTTTACCATTTTTCTAAGTAACAAGCATTAATAATCTATTACTTTTAAACAGGTGAAAATCGATGAAAAAAATATTAATTGTAGATGATGAATTTGAAATGAGGCATTTGTTAAGGTTGTACCTACAACAAGAAAGTTACCTTGTTGAGGATGCCGCGGATGGAAGGCAAGCGTCAGATAAAATTGCAAAAGACGACTATGATTTAATCATACTCGACGTGATGATGCCGTTAATGGATGGCTGGGAAACTCTAAAACATATTAGGGGAATATCTGAAGTTCCTGTTATTATGCTAACTGCAAAGGGATCTGTTCAAGATAAAGTTACGGGTCTAACCATGGGAGCAGATGATTATCTCGTAAAGCCATTTGAAGAAGAAGAATTAATGGCAAGGATTAAAGCTTTACTTCGTAGAACTCAACCCAATCATAAAAATGAAGGGGTCTTAAAATATAAAGGACTTGTTTTGGACATATCTGCTCGGGAATTAAGTTATCAGGGAAAAACCATTAATTTAACACAGACTGAATTTGACCTGCTTAAAGTTCTTATTGAACATAAGGGGAAGGCTTTTACGAGAGAGCAGCTGGTTGAGTTAATTTGGGGAATTGAATTTATGGGAGAGGATCGGACCGTTGACTCTCATATTAAAAATCTCAGGGAAAAATTAAAAGTCGCTGGAATTGATCGTTCATTCGTTAAAACTGTCTGGGGTATAGGATATAAAGTTGAATAGGGTGAGAAGATGAAACGATTATTACCAGTATTGATACTCTCATTTTTTATCATACTCGGAATCTCTTTTTTAATAATGGTTTTAAGAATGGTCTGGTTTCCCCCTAGTTCGATGGGGATGATGATGGGAAGAGACATGATGTTCCATCACATGTTTTTTATGGTTGGTCAAACCCTTTGGGTTTTTGTGTTAATAATAAGTTTGCTAATAATCCTCTGGTTTATTAAAAGGAAAAAGAAGTAATTAACTTGTAATAAATTAGTTATTAAATACCAACTACTAGAAAAATCCAGATTACAAAAAAGCACAACTATACAAAAGAACGCATTCCTGCTTGCAGAATATTAACATCTCCCTAAAATTAAGCTGTCGAGAAATCGGCAGCTTAATTGTGTTTAAAGCGAAGAGTCCTAAGTTATTATAAGATTCGTTTAAGTTTAAGTTTAATTTCAGCATCAACCTTTAGTGGTCGTATGCGGTTGTCTTTGTATTTTGCTTGAAAACTCTTTTTCGGAAAAAGGGAACAATCCAATTATCTAATCCGTATCGCCCAGCGTTATAACCCGCAAACAAGATTATCGCGCCTAGGAAAATATCAACCGGGTTAGAAGAAACTGTACCCGCAAGAAAGAAAGCATAATTCATTACCAGTGCAAAGAAAGCAGCAGCGGTTGTAAGCCCCCCAACGATTAGTCCTAAACCAATGAGGAATTCTCCGACAGGAACGATCACGTTAAACAATTCTACATTTGGCAGAGCGAAGGATTCAAGGAATGAGACGTACCATTCATATAAAACATCTCCTTCGGGGCCCTTGACTGGGTTTGCAATAGCATTTTTCAAGTATCCTGATGCATCAAAACCTGGTCCAGTTAGTTTACCAAACCCAGCTGTTATCCAGGTGTATCCAAGGTACAAACGCAACAATGTTAATATCACCGCGGCACTCTTTTTCTCACGCAACCATTTTACTAACATTTCCATTCACTCCTTAAATTGTATTATTTACAAGCTAAGGATACCAATAATTTAATAAAATAGGGGCTTCTTGATAGATTTTCAAGGCATTGTAAAAAAGGTTTGAACATATTTCAAAAAAACAGTATTGGAGGTTTTCTCCATAGTTTCTTGATATTTCTATGTTATTTTCAGATTATAAGATTTGGAATTAGAAGGGATTGACGATGGTAAAATCGAGCAGGCGAAAGTTCTTAGGAAATACATTAAAAGGTACAGCCGGGTTGTTAACAGTTTCAATCCTACCTCTTGGATTGGTGGCGTGTAATAAAGACAATGAACCAAAAGATGTTAGTTCCATGGCGAATTTGGGACCATTGAGCTGGAGAAGGGGGAGTTTCCGAAGAAGGTCAATTATAAGGTGACCTATAAGGACGCATGGGTGACCCAAGAAGAGGAGGGTTTTGTTTATATAAATAAGAATAAAGATGATAATACTCTGTTAATTATGGCGCCTATTTGTACCCATCTTGGCTGTACAGTTCCTGGGGCAGGGGAAGAATTAAAGCAGCAAAATGTGTACTTTCAATGTCCGTGTCATGACGGGCGCTATGATAAATATGGAATTAATGTAGGCGGTCCACCGCCACGCCCATTTGATGTTTATGAGGCACACATTCAAGAAGGAAATGTGTACATTTCAATTTTTGATCGTATCAAACGCGAAGAGAGCTAGAATGAGGTGAATTTTAATGGGGTGCTGTGGAAATAAAGAAAACAAAAACAAAATCTCTAATAAGTGGTTTGCCTTTTTTTGGGTTTCAACAATTGTAATTGCTATGGCAATTGGCTACTTTCTACAATAAAAATATTAAAAATTACTATATTTTAATTATAGAAATAATCTAGGCTGGCTCCCTTATGGATCCAGCCTTTACAGTTTTATTTAAAAAAGGCTTGGTAACCACCAAACCTTTTAGAAGAGTTCTAAAATATTAAAATCGATTCATCATATTTTCACTACCCATTCCCTCTGTACCTGTTCCTTCCATCATCCCGCCATCTTTATGGCAAGCATTGTACATTTCTTGCAGGTCTTCATTTGAAGAATCTGGGTGCATTTCTTGCATAAATGGTAGCATTTTTTCAAAGGTATTACCTTCTCCAGAGTTGTTGGTTCCTGCTGCAAGTACAGCTGTTCCTGCTCCAAGGATTAAAGCCGAACTTAAAACTCCTATTGCCCATTTTTTCATTTTCGACGACTCCTTTCTTTTATTACCTTAATGATATAGCAGAAATATGAAGAAAGAATGGAGAAGTTCAGGATAGGTTTATATTAAGAAGGCATTTCCGGGCGGTAATATGATGAATTTAGAATCTGAGAACGAACAGCTTCGGAAAGAAATAAACGCACTTTCCACTCTGGTAAAAAAAGAATCATAAACAATTTGAAGCAATTGGAACTGTTACCAGAACAGATAGCTACATACCAAACTTTACAGTTGCCTACATCATTGCCATGGCACTACCGAATCTACTATTATTAGGGACAGCTAAGATTGCATCTTTCTTTGGAATGGAAGGTACTGTTAAAAAGAACTTTACCCGATTTGGATATGCGATTATTCCATTAGACCTTGCTGGCCATTTAGGTCATAACCTTTTCCATATTTTTACGGAAGGAAAGGCAACTGGTACAATTCGATTGGGTTATTTGGAGTAGAATCCAATCCAGAAAATTTAAGTCTTACTTCCACTCCAACCGTTCAGTTAATCCAGTATGCCATAATTGTTATTGGTTAATTGGTACAGTTTATGTAACATACAGAATGGGTAAAAAATCATCCTTCAAGGCCTTGCTTCCATATTATATTCTTATGATTGCACTTGCAGTTACGAATATTTACTTATTCTCACTGCCTATGAGTCACAGGGTTTAATTTTATTTGGGGATAATGAAAATAGTACCCAAAGAGGAGCAGTTGGTTCCTCTTTGTTTATTTTTGTTGTCAAACCTAAAAAATCATCATACAATATAATAAAATTTGCATTAGGGAAAAATAGTGGAATATAGGAAAACTTAAATCACACCTTACAAATGAGGTGAAAAGTGTGTGTACATCAAATCACTTTATCGAGAAACAAGCATATGGTATGAGTGAAAAGATTAAAAAAGATTCAATATACAAATTTATAAAAGTAGTTTACTCTGACGGTGAAGCTGGATACATTACCAAAGTAGTTTTAGGAGATAAGGACGGTACTGTGTATTTTGTTGAACCAAATCCTTTTGGTGTAAAATTTGCCAAGGGAGAAATTACATTTAAAGAGTACAAAAAACTTCAAAAAAAAGATACATTAAATGGAATTGCTACTTTCTTTGGGATCATAGTTTTTTTTAGTGGTGTGATGTTTATGTTAATGAAATACTTAGCTTGATTGGCTAATATGTTCTTCAACGATATAAAAACCCTGAGTCTTCGGATTCAGGGTTATTTGTATTTGTTTATTTTTCGATTTCATATGTCCATTCGTTCATTCCCCCGGTCATGTTATAAACGTTATTAAACCCTTTTGACGTTAGGATTTCAGCCGCTTGTTGTGAACGATTCCCGCTGCGGCAAACTAATAAGTAATTTTTGTCTTTTTCAAGATCTTCGCTCATCCCTTCAAACACCTGTAATGGTACAAGTTCAGAGTCTGGTATATGTCCACTGTTATATTCTTCGGGAGTTCGAACATCCAGAACGATCACTTTTTCCTCATCAATTAATTCTTTTGCCTTCTCAGTTGTAACATTTTCAAAAGTTGAACCACTACATCCAGTAAGCAGAAAAACTACTAACAAAGTAAATAATTTCCTCATGTGTTATACCTCAATTTCAAAATTAATTTTAACGTAATAGTCTTAAAAAATTTTAAGTGGTAATACCGGTACTTTACCACAAAATTTGTCAAATGGGATGAAATTAACAAAACGTTCATTTTCACGTCATCTAGGAAAATAGAATAGGGTTTATAGTACTAGATGGGAAATAAAAAAACAGGGTGTTTATGAATGGTAGATAGGCAAATGTGAACAATTTGTGGTGAATTATTGACGAAAACGTAACGTTTCTCCTCCTTTTACAAAATGTTCAAAAGTGAATCAACTATACATAGATGATTAATATTATATTTATTTCAAAGAGGGCTATAGTAAAAAATAGTATTTTTATAGGGGCTCAAGGAGGATCATTATGCTTAAAAAAAAGTTGTTGGCTTTATTTGTTATCACATTGTTTCTAATGGGTTTTATTGTTCCAAATGCATATGCAGAAACAACTTTTCAACCAGAAAAGTTTCCGTATACGGATATGCAAATCCAGGTGATGCCTGAGTTTGACTACCCTGAGAACTGGCCGAAAGATACACCATCATTACTTATAGGACAGTATGGTACTTTTACAAATAAAAGCGGGCAGGATTTTAATGGAAAAATAGAAATTGCAGTACCTGCAAATGAAAAAGGATTCCAAGCCTACTTAGTTGCAGAATTTCCTGAAGACAATAAACCTGAAGTACAACGTCCTTTTGATATAGACAAGGATAAGGTAGTTATTACCTGGAAGCCTTCTAAACCGATCAAGAATAATGAATCTTATAGATTCGTAGTTGAGTATTATACCAGTTCGGTTGAAGTTAAAGATAAAAGAAGTTTTACTTACGAATTTACTAACCCAACTGAAATTGGAACATTAGATGTAATCTTCTATGCGCCAATGGATGCAAAAGAAATAACACTAGAGCCAAAGGCACCAAACAATACAAAGAGTGAGTATGGAGAAGAGCTGTTCTACTATCAATACAAAGATGTAAAAGTAGGAGAAAACTATACATATTCTTTTTCCTATCAAAAGGATGGTTTTAAATCAACTTTAGACGCTATTAATGACAAACAGCCACCGAATGATGAAAACCATGAAGGTGTTAATGGAACTGCAACCGATCAAATTACTGGGGGGGCAAGTGGCTCAGGTGGAACTAGCGGTTCAGGAGGCGATCGACCTCTAATTGGTATTGGCGGTGCAATCGTCATTGGTATCGCAATCATCCTTGCTGGTGTTTTTGTTTATTTAGGATTAAAGGGGAAATCACAGTCTGCACCTAAAACTGCAACTTCTAAAACAGTAAACCATCACCCTAAAAAGCAACAAATTAAAAAAGAAAATAAATCAATTAGTGTCGATGAGAAAAAGGAATTACGTAAGAAACTTTTAACAGGAAAGATTGGCCAAGAAACGTACGATGAGGAAATGAAAAAATTAATTTAATGGGGTGAATGGGATGAAAAAGAACACGATTGTAATGTTAGGTGGTTTCATTATTGCGGGGGCAATTGTTTTCTTGCTTATGGCTGCTACACCAGGGTCAAGCGGTATTGAATTAACCATGAAAGAACTTTTGTCGAATCAAGAGAAACATAAGGATGATTTTGTAACAGTTGAAGGCTTGCTAATCGAGGAATCGATTAAATGGAACCCAGATAAAATTGAGTTGAAATTTGATTTAAAAGATAACGATGGTAACCTGATGCATGTTATTCATAATGGAACAAGACCAGACAACTTCTCTGAAGGTGTTATTGTTATCCTTCAAGGCGCACCTACAAAGAGAGATACATTTGTTGCTGAAACCGTTAAAACAAGATGTCCTTCCAAATACGAGGGTGAAGACGTAGAAAACTATGATCCTGAAGCACATAAAAAGTTATTAGATCAGCCACCAACAGAAACTGATGAGGCAAAATAATAAGAAGGTGACGATATGTACTTATTTGCTAACGCAACAATCTATGTAGGCTTAGCGCTTGCGATTTACTCACTCCTCATCATTACATTGGGGATTAGCACGAAGAATCAAAAATTAGTCAATAGTGGGAAAGGCGGCTTAATTGCTATCCTAGTATGTGCTTCGATGGCCATGCTTTCCTTATTCTACTTACTAGCAACATCTCAATTTCAATATGAATACGTAAATGATTATACGAGCAGTGAACTGCCAGTTATTTATAAGCTTACAGCATTATGGGCTGGGAATTCGGGGTCATTGTTATTATGGACTTTCTTCTTAGTTCTTTACACGTTAATGGTGGCCTTCTCCAGAAAAATGAGAGGGAATCCAATGGTTCCTTACATTTCTGCTATTCTATTAGGAAATATCGTATTCTTCTTCCTAATCCTTGGGTTCGTTGCTAAACCATTTATCCTCATGGATCAAGTTCCAATTGAAGGTCGTGGTTTAAACCCAATGCTGCAAAATCCAGGGATGATTATTCATCCAGTTACTCTATACCTTGGTTATGTAGGTCTTGCAATACCATTTGCGTATGCAATGGCTGCACTTTTATTGAAAAACATGGATGATTTCTGGATTAAAATGACTAGACGCTGGACGATTATTGCTTGGTTGTTTTTAAGCCTTGGTAACATTTTCGGCGGCCAATGGGCATATGTAGAGTTAGGTTGGGGCGGCTACTGGGCATGGGATCCTGTTGAAAATGCTTCCTTCATGCCTTGGTTAACAGCAACAGCGTTCTTGCACTCAGTGATGATTCAAGAACGGAAAAACATGTTGAAGGTTTGGAACATTAGCTTAATCATAACGTCTTATGCGTTAACTTTATTTGGAACATTCCTTGTTCGAAGCGGAGTTCTTACTTCCGTTCACGCATTTGCAAATTCAAATCTAGGATTATATTTCCTAATCTTTATGGGTGTAATGGTAATTGGTGCCCTATACGTACTAATGAGCCGTTATAATCTGCTTAAACGCAGTGCAGGAGAATTCAATTCATACATTTCAAAAGAAAGCAGCTTCTTAATTAATAACCTATTGTTGGTAGGATCAGCTTTTGGTGTATTCTGGGGAACAGTTTTCCCGCTAGTATCTGAAGCAGTACGCGGTACAAAAGTAACAGTAGGTATGCCATTCTTTAATACCGTTCAGGCACCAATTTTGTTGTCTATGATGTTTGTAATGGCGGTTTGTCCACTGCTCGCTTGGCAAAGATCTTCGATTAAAAATTTAAAGAAAAACTTTTTAATACCAGCAATCCTTGCGGTTGTTGCAATGGCTTTAATGGTTGTTCTCGGTATACAAAAAGCCTGGGCGGTAATTGGATTTGGAGTTATAGTTCTCCTGTTTATTACACACTTCTTAGAGTTTTACCGTGGTGTAAAAGCTCGTAGAAAAATGACGAAAGAAAAGGTCTATCTTTCCCTTTATCGATTGATGGTTAAAAATCGCCGCCGCTATGGTGGTTATATCGTCCATATTGGGATTGCTTTTATCGCAATGGGTATTATCGGTTCACAGAACTATGACGTACAAACGATGAAAACGATGAAATTAGGAGATTCAATTGAAGTGAAGGATTATCGTATAAACTACGAACGTCTGGATCAAAAACGAGAAGGAATAAATGACATAGTTTATGCAGAATTGACAGTTTTCAAGAATGGTAAGCGAATTGGAACGATTCAGCCTGAAAAGGTCTTCTACGGCAACTGGGATCAACCATCATCTGAAGTAGGTTTAATCTCTTCCTTAAAAGAAGATTTATACATTGTATTAAGTGATTGGGAAAATGATGGAAAAGCAACTTTTATTGTCAAAGTTAACCCGATGATTGCATGGCTATGGATTGGCTCTTTCATGATTATAATCGGATCACTATTTGCAGTTTGGAACGGAAAATATCAAAATATTACTCCACGATACACAGGAGTACGCAAAGAGGTGTCTTAATGTGAAAAGTAAAATATCTATTGGACTCCTTGTGATTGCTTTTATTTTTCAAGCTTCTATCTTCCAGGTGCAAGCGAAAGAGTTTGACTATAAATCAAAGGAATTCGAAGCGGCAGCCTCTCAATTCATGTGTACATGCGGCTGTGGACAGGACCATTTTGAGTGTGACCCTAAGACTTGTAATCTAACTATTGGCTTTAAGGAAGACATTGTTGAAATGATGAACAAGGGCTGGGATAAGGACAAAATTCGTGAATACTATGTCAATATTTATGGTGAAGAAATTTTAACTGCTCCTGAAAAAAGCGGGTTCAGTTTGGTTGCTTGGGTATTGCCTTTTGCAGCTTTAGGAATTGCAGGGGTGGCGTTGTTCTTCATCATTCGTAAATGGGTGAAGAAAAAAGGACCGGATGAAGTTACCCCAGAAAACGACATCATTCAGGATGAAGTAGAAGAGGAAATCCTCTCGTCCATGATTGAAGAAGAACGCAAAAAGTACCTTTAGGATGTGAACATAATGCAAGAAATCTCGATCATTTCAATGATTTTTACAGCCGCTCTTGTGCTAATTTCTTTGTTTCTCGTTCTGGCACCATTCTTTTCTTTTGATTCATATTTAAGCTTTGTAAGTAAGGGGCAAGATTCTTCGACAAACAAGGAAGTGCTTTTATCCACTCTTAACGAATTAGAATTTGAATATAAGATGGACAAAATCTCCCATGCTGATTACAAAAATCTAAAAAAACAATATGAAGCACAAGTGGTTAGTATCATGAAGGATGAAGAAGAACAATTGACAGGACAGAAAGTTGATTCGGATTTAATGGCTGAAATAGAAAGTGAAATTGAAGCAACGATGAAGAATTATAAAAATAAAAAGGGGGAAGGAAAGTGATCAAGAAAATCACCGTTTTCCTCCTAGTGCTGCTGCTGCTCATCCCATTAAATGGAATGGCGGCGGCTGAATCACCGATATCAGTTGATATGCATTACCTAGTCGTTAGCCCAGCAGAAGACGGTTCCACCAATATGATGAATATGGTGAACTATACCAATACTAGCGCAGAGGAATTTATAGGCGACGGCACGGGTGAGGCAGTTCTGAATGTCACTATACCGACAGGAGCAACAGGGTTTACTTTTTTAGATAACAAAATTGCTCAGCAACAGGTAGATACAGGATTTATCACAACGGATCCTATTCCTGCTAATCAGACAGTGGTTTTACCATATAGCTATAGAATCGGTAAGGGTGAGGAAATTACTTTAAACTTTGACTATGCTGTTCAAATGATGCAAATTCTTGTTCCAGAGGGAATGGGAAGCATTGAGTTTAAGAATGTTACTGCTACCAATCAAGGTCTTTTTAAAATGGATGATCAAAATTATCAGGGATACAGCGTTGAAGGTGTAGAGGCCAAACAATCGTTTACCATGATTTATGACAAAGATAAACAACCCTCAGCTAATGAAGCCCAAAGTTCTATAGAACAAGGAGCAGGGAAAACGGGTACGAATGTAACAAAAACGGCGCCAGCTTTTCATAACCCTGGTCACCTTCGGATGTGGGCACAATCTCCGCTTCGAACCTTTGATCCTCATGTTTTCTTAATCGTCATGGCGGCCATTATAATTGCTGCACTATCTTATTTTACTTATTTTAGGATGAAGGCTAGGGCGGAAGAAAGAAGACTAGGCGCGGATAAGGAAGAAAGTGCCTTTAAAAATCTAATGGCGAAGCAAAAGGCAATTATGGATAAAATACTCGAGCTAGAAGAAAACTTCGGTGATGGAAATTTATCAGAAGATGATTATCAAGCTAAATTGGCTGCGTATAAACAGCATTTAGTGCAGGTAAAAATGAATTTACGCCAATTCATAGAGTAACAGTCGGAATGCGAGGGATAGTCGATGATTGAAATAAAAAAGCTTACAAAGCAAGCCGACAATAAGTTAATTCTTAGAGGTGTAGACCTTTCAATCAAACAAGGTGAAACCGTCGCCATCCTTGGACCAAATGGTGCAGGAAAGAGTACATTGCTAAAAGTGCTAGCGACATTAATTAAGCCGACATCAGGTCTTGTAAAGATTAACGGATTGGACTTGAAAAAGAATCATATTGAAATTAAAAAAATGTTCGGTTACCTGCCTCATTCCAGCTTGCTTTACGACCACTACACCCCATTTGAGAACCTGGTTTTCTTTGGGAATTTATACGGAGTCAATGATGTTGAAAATAAAGCAAGAAAACTAGTTAAAGAGGTTGGCTTATCATTTTTTATCAATGAACCTGTAAAGAATTTCTCACGCGGGATGATTCAGAGAATTGCGATTGCAAGAGCAATTATTCACGAACCGAAAATCATGATGCTAGACGAGCCGCATACTGGTTTAGACCAAGGTGCAATCAATATCCTAAATAATGTAGTCCTTTCAATGAAAGCGAAAGGATGTACAACATTAATGGTCACGCATGATTTTAAACAAGCAGCAGAAATATGTGATCGAATTATTATTGTGAAAAACGGAAAGGTAGCCGATGATTTTAAAATCATCAATAAATCATTGGAAACAGTCATTGAAAAATATCAGGTCTTAGTGGAGGGAGTTTCGTGATGTTTAAAGCAGCCCTCACAATTGCCAAAAAAGATATTTATTCAGAATTAAGAACAAAGCAAGTTTTAGGGACAATGATTATTTTTGCTGGTTTAGTCATTCTCGTTCTGAGCTTTGCGTTTGACCCTGCAAACAATACGACAAAAGCAGTGATTCCCGGTGCTGTTTGGATTATCATTGTTTTCTCAGGAATATTAGGACTAAATCGTTCTTTGGTTTCAGAACAACGAAATGATACGATGCATGGTTTACTCGTTGCACCAATGGAAGCCTCTAGCATCTATTTAGGCAAGTTCATGGCAAACTTCTCGATGATTCTAATCGTTGAAATTGTTTCGATACCTTTTCTATTTCTGTTATTTGATTTTAAAATGAATGGCAGCATTTTATATTTCTTCTTAGTGCTGTTTGTTGGCAGTTTCGGATTCATTGCAATTGGGACCTTTTTGGCAGCACTTGCTTCCAATTCTAAAAGCAGTGAAATGTTATTACCACTATTGCTTTTCCCAATGACAAGTCCAGTCTTAATTGGTGTAACGCAAGCGACGAAAATTATCTTAACGAATATGGAAAAATTACCGAGTGCCATTGCATGGCTGCAATTGGTTGCAGCCTATGACGTAATCTTCTTTGTTCTATGCTTTTTACTAATTGAGTATGTCCTGGAGGTTTAAAAGATGAGTATGAATCTCGAAAGAGAAAGAGCGGCCCTTCCAATTGAAGAAGTGGCCGAGATCAAAACTTCAATGCTTACCAAAGTTTTATACGCTGGAATGGTAGTATCCATGCTAGCAGCATTCTACTTTATTTTTATGTATGCAGAGATTGAAAAGACAATGGGTGTTGTTCAAAAGATATTTTATATGCATGTTCCATCAGCTTGGGTTGCTTTTCTAGCATTCTTTGTAACATTTGTCTTTAGTATTTTATATTTAGTAAAGCGTAAACGGATTTATGACACCTATGCCTATGTATCTGCAGAAATCGGGGTAGTATTTACAGCTATTGTCTTAACAACAGGACCGATTTGGGCAAAATCTTCTTGGAATACTTGGTGGGCATGGGAACCACGCTTAACCACGACTTTAATTCTATTCTTCCTCTATATGGCTTACCTAATGGTTCGCCAGATGGATGGAGTTTGGGACAAAAAAGCAAGACTCGCAGCTGTCTTCGGGATTATTGGATTTGCCGATGTACCGATCGTATTCTTTGCCATTCGCTGGTGGCAATCAAAGTTCCATCCGATTGTTTTTGGAGATGGTCCATCGCAGCAAGGAGGAGGAATTGCACCAAGTATGCTTGTTGCATTGTTAGTAACGATTGCAGCATTTACCTTCCTCTATGCCTATCTTCTTCATAAGGGCGTATCCTTAGAAAATATGAAAATTAAAGTTGGCCACTACAAAGAAAAATTACGTGAAAGAATAGATAACTATAACTAGGAGGAATTTATTATGGGATTCATGTTTGGTGCATATTCAGTCGTGTGGGTAATTATTTTTGGTTATATGCTTATAATCGGTAAACGTCATAACAGCCTAAAAAAGGATATCGAGTTTTTAAAACAACTGGATAAATAAGGGGTTGTCAGGAGGAAACGGAATGAGCAGACGAGTCATTAACTTACTCGTATTGTTTCTATTGATTGGTATGTTTGGTTTTTTTGGATATAGTTTAGCGAGTAAAGGTGACAATACGGATGTTGGAGACCAAGCCTATAATTTTGAGCTGCCTAACTTAGATGGGACCAATACGAAGCTCTCCGATTACAAAGGCGAGATTATCATTTTGAATTACTTTGCCTCTTGGTGTAAACCATGTGTGGATGAAGCTCCAGAGCTAGAGGCATTTGCAAAAGATTACGGTGATCAGTACAGATTAATTATGATTAACAAGGGCGAAACAAAGGAGCGGGTCAAGAAATTCCTTAAAAAATATAATACGCCAGCGGTATATGTATTTGATTATAATTCTAAAGTTGCAAAAAAATATAATGTAACCGGACAGCCTGAAACATTTGTCATCGATAGACAAGGTGTAATAAGAGAACACTACAATGGACCACTAACTTCCGCACAACTTTATGCAATGGTTAAAAAATATAATCAATAATATTTAAAAAGGATTGAATCCACGTATCATGGTTCAATCCTTTTTTTTATCCATTTATTGAATGATATCGATACTCAGTTGAAATACTTGCTCGGATTAGCAGCTGACCCGGTTGAATAGGTGTTGAGCTGGCTCCTTTAGCAAACGCAACGTGCTGGCTCTCAAATGGTTGGATACTTTCTCCGCCTTCCACGACGAGAATAGGCACAGGATTTAATGTCACTCCTAAAGTATCGGCAATGGTTTTCGCCTTGTTACTTGCATTGTTTAATGCCATGGCAAGTGCTTGTTGGTAAAAAGCATCCTTATATCTAGAGGTGAAATGAACATTTGCAGCATGGTTGGCTCCGTTATCTATTGCCGTATCGACTACCTTTCCAATAAGGGATAAATCATCTATTTTCACCTGCAGAATATGTGTTATTTTATAGCCTTGAAAAATTTGTTTGCCAGAAGAAAAATCATATTCAGGTTCAATTCGAAAATCAACTGTCTTTATCTGATTTTTATCAATCCCTAAGGCAATAAGGGCATGAATTACCTGAGTCGCAATGATCGAATTCTGCTGCTGTGCCTCCATAAGTTCTTTACTATGCGTCACAAC
This sequence comes from Neobacillus sp. plas4, assembly GCF_057221695.1. NCBI lineage: Bacteria > Bacillati > Bacillota > Bacilli > Caryophanales > Bacillaceae > Neobacillus > Neobacillus sp. plas4. The sequence continues at coordinate 4,352,062 of NZ_CM170152.1, read as the reverse complement.
TCCAAGATTAACGGTTGCTGTGTCAGGCTGAACAGCAATTTCCCCTTCGCCATACACTTTTATTATATTATTCCTTTTCCGCAGGTTATTACGGTCCCCAGCGTTCGGCATGTACATGATCTTTCCTCCTTCATTATAATGATTATTTTATTCTACTAACTCTCTTATAAAAATAGAATAGAAGAGAATTTTAAAAGAATTGAAATTTTCAAAGTCATAATGCGTTTCGAAAGGCATACATTTTAAATAATGAGACAAGCAACAAGGAGGAACGAATGTGGAAACGATCCTAAAATTCTTACCAAAAAACATTGCAGACATAATCAGTAAAATCCCTCCTAATCAAAAAGATGAATTGGAAGAAATCCGAATTCGTATCGACCGTCCCATCGAAATTATGCTGAAAGGGGCCCCTAAGTTTCTAGCGTATATTATACGACAGGACGATGCTTTCCATTTAATGAATAGGATTAGCCAATTCTCCATCTATACACTTGAGGAAGAATTGAAACGGGGATATATCACTGTTTCAGGAGGTCATCGAATTGGACTTGCAGGGAAGGTAATTCTTGAACAAGGAAGGGTAAAAGCAATAAGGGATATTTCTTCTTTTAACATCCGAATTGCAAAAGAAAAGATCGGAATAGGAGAAAAGATTATACCCTATATTTACAATGGTTCATGGATGCATACAATGATTGTTGGTCCGCCACAAACAGGTAAAACAACATTATTACGGGATATTGCCAGAATTATTTCAACTGGAAGTCATGAAAAAGGCATACAGGCATATAAGGTAGGCATTGTTGATGAACGTTCCGAAATAGCAGGATGTGTAAATGGGATTCCTCAAATGTCGTTCGGCCACCGAATAGACGTGCTGGATGCATGCCCAAAAGCCGAGGGGATGATGATGATGATCCGTTCAATGAGTCCAGATGTGTTAGTGGTTGATGAAATTGGTCGAATTGAGGACGCGGAAGCGATTCAAGAAGCAGTCCATGCTGGTATTAAGCTAATTATGACAACTCATGGGTCTAGTTTGGGAGAGGTTAGGAACAGACCTTCATTGATGAACATTATAGATCAAAAGATTTTCCAACGATTTATTATCCTGAGCAGGTCACACGGTCCCGGAACCATTACACAGATTTTGGATGGTACTGGAAAAGCATTGAGCCAAAAAGTGAGTGTGACCTAAATGGTTAAATTACTTGGGGCCATTTTTATTATTCTGGCTACTACATGGACAGGATTTGAGGCAGCAAAACATTTAAGTGAGCGTCCAAAACAGCTCAGGCAATTAAAATCGGCACTTCAATCGCTTGAGGCCGAAATTATGTACGGGCATACCCCCCTGCATGAAGCAGCAAGAAGATTGGCGGCACAATTATCAAAACCATTATCCTCATTTTTTGAGGGCTTTGCAAAAAAGCTGACAGACACTGAAACAACTGTAAAGGAAGCCTGGGAAGACAGTTTAAAGGAGGTTTGGAAGCAGACAGCCCTTAAACAAGGTGAATTTGAAATTATGAAGCAATTTGGTGAAACCCTGGGTCGGCACGATCGCTTTTCCCAGCAAAAACATATTATGCTAACTCTTTCCCATCTCGAAAGAGAAGAAGCGGATGCGATAGAAAGCCAAGCAAAATACGAAAAAATGGTAAAGAGTTTAGGTTTCTTTTCGGGATTATTATTGATTATCTTATTAATTTAGGGGGAAAAGCAATGGGCTTAGAGGTAGATATTATTTTTAAAATTGCCGGAGTGGGAATTGTCGTTGCGTTTTTGCATACAGTGCTGGATCAAGTTGGGAAAAAGGAATATGCCCAGTGGGTTACTTTATTCGGTTTTATCTATATTTTGTTTCAAGTCGCATCGATTGTAGATGACCTCTTCCAGAAAATAAAATCTGTCTTCTTGTTTCAATAGAAGGGAGGGATCGGCCATTGAAATTATTAAAATAGTTGGAGTAGCTCTTGTCGCAACCTTCCTTGCTTTAATTATAAAAGAGCAAAAACCTAATTTCGCCTTTTTGTTAATCGTTTTTGTAGGCTGCAGCATTTTTCTTTTTTTGGTCGATAAAATTTATGAAATTATTCATATGCTTGAAAAGCTTGCTGTCAATGCAAATGTGAACTTGGTTTACGTTGAAACCATACTAAAGATTATTGGAATTGCTTATATTGCGGAGTTTGCTTCACAAATAACGAAGGACGCAGGTCAGGGTGCGGTGGCTTCCAAAATTGAACTTGCAGGTAAAGTATTAATTCTTGCGATGGCTATTCCGATTTTAACCGTTATGATCGAAACGATTATTAAGCTAATTCCAAGCTAGAAAGGTCAAAACATGAGGTGAAAAATGATGAAGCAAAGGCTGCAGATTATTCCCATTATGATTCTATTATTTTTATTATTTACTTCGACAAGTGTACAAGCTAACGAAGGAGAGGATGTTGGCTCGACACCTCTTTCACCTCAGGAATTAGTAGACGCACAGCTTAAAAATATGGATTTAACAGAGCTAAAACAGTATTGGGAGGATGTCCAAACGAAATATGGCGGCTTCCTCCCAGAAAGCCAAAAAGGGAGTTTGTATGATTTTGTAAGTGGAGATAAGAAGTTTTCCTTTAAGGAATGGACACAAGGAGTCCTAAAGTTCTTGTTTCATGAATTTGTTGCCAATGGAAAATTGCTTGGATCATTAATCCTCCTAACTATATTCAGTATGTTTTTACAATCGATGCAAAATGCATTCGAAAGCAGCACGATTAGTAAAGTTGCTTATTCAATAGTCTATATGGTTCTCGTAATACTTGCACTTAATAGTTTTCATATCGTTATCAAGTATACCAATGAGGCAATTGGGAGTATGATTTCCTTCGTTCTCGCCCTAATTCCTCTCTTATTAGCTTTAATTGCTTCTTCTGGTGGAATCATTTCAGCTGCTTTCTTCCATCCAGTTATTTTGTTTTTAATGAATATTAGTGGAACATTCATGCAATATGTTATTCTCCCTTTGCTCTTTCTAGCAACTCTATTGAGCATTGTGAGTACAATGTCAGAGCAGTATAAAGTGACTCAGCTGGCACAGCTGATTAGAACTTGGAGCATAGGGTTAATGGGCCTCTTTTTAACCGTTTTCCTTGGGGTTATTTCTGTGCAGGGTGCTTCTACTGCGATAACAGACGGGGTAGCAATACGAACAGCGAAATTTGTTACGGGTAACTTTATCCCTGTCATTGGACGGATATTTACGGATGCCGCAGACACTGTTGTCAGTGCCTCTGGATTGTTGAAAAATTCTGTTGGAATTGCGGGTGTAGCGATTTTGCTGATAATTGTCGCTTTCCCTGCTATTAAAATCTTAATGATTGCGTTTATTTATAAATTTGCTGCGGCTATTTTACAGCCATTAGGCGGTGGTCCGGTAATTAAATGTTTAGATATTATTAGCAAAAGTGTCATTTATGTTTTTGCTGCATTGGGTATTGTCTCTCTCATGTTCTTTTTAAGTATCACAGTAATTGTCGCAGCCGGGAACCTCACGATGATGATGAGATAGGAGAGAAAGTGATGGAGTTTTTAATAGAATGGGTTACCAATATTATTCTTTTTATTCTTCTGGCAACCGTTATAGATATGTTGCTTCCAAATACAAGTATGCAGAAATATACAAAAATGGTTACAGGGCTTCTGCTAATTGCCATTATATTAACACCAATTTTTAAGTTAATCTCAAAAGATTTTGAAACAGCGATGGCTCAGATCCCCAGCTTTGAAGGTATAGGAAAAAAAAATATGGAAAATTTAATAGAATTGCAGAAAAAAGAAATACAAGCCTCCAATCATGCATATATTTTAGAAACGATGGCTGTCCAGCTTGAAAAGGGAGTAGAAGAGGAGTTGATGGAACAATTTGGTTTGGAAATTGCACAAATAAAACTAACAACCAAGGATGAAAGTCAAGAATCATTCCCTGAAAATCTTGAAATGGTTACCGTCCGCCTTCAGCAGCCGGAAACAGTCGTTTCGACAGTCGAAGCAATACAACCAGTAAGTATTAATACAGGAACACCTCTTCCATCTAACGATCCAACAGAGGAATCAGAAAAAATCGCCGCATTTCTTTCGCAGCAATGGAATGTAACCGAAAATGCAATTGAAGTCTCGGTTGAAGGGGGGATAAATAAACAGAATGGAAAATAACAACAAAGGACCATTTTCTTGGCTTAAAAACATAGTTTCAAAAGGAGAGAATACAGATAAAAAAGCAGGAAAATATCAATATATGATTCTCGTTCTTTGTATCGGTGCTGCTTTCATGATTGTCGGAAATGTATTGTTTTCTGACAAAACAACTCCTATTGAAAGTCAGGAGGTCAGCAGCCAAGCTCAAACGGAAGATGTGGAAACATTCGGTCTAAAAAAGGATTCAAAAAATAAGACTATCGCTGGTTATGAAGAATCATTCGAGAAGGAGCTGACGACAGCACTGGAAGAAATGCTGGGTGTAGACGATGTAACCGTAGTGGTGAACATTGATTCTACGGACAAGAAGGTGCTTGAGAAAAATACAGTTACAAAATCACAGACAACAGAAGAAAAAGACAACGAGGGTGGGGAGAGAAAGGTTCAAGATACCTCAACAGATCAACAAGTCGTAATCATTCGTGATGGGGAAAAAGAAGTTCCGATTATAGTTGGAGAGATTAAACCAGAAATTCGCGGAGTACTAGTAGTAGCCAAAGGTGCAGAAAACATTCATGTCAAAAAATCAATTATTGAAGCTGTAACAAGATCGCTTGATGTCCCGAGTCATCGTGTTGCTGTTATGCCTAAAAAATAAAAGGAGGATTTACAAATGCTATTGAAAAAACAAACAGTTTGGTTATTAACAATGTTAAGTTTGGTGGTCGTATTATCCGTTTATTACATTACCTCTCCTGAACAAAAAAGCAATGAACTTGCAGCAGTGAAACAAGAAGAAAAAGCTGATCAAAAGGAAATGAAAACAGACACGAAAGCAGGTGCGAAAACAGATACAAAAACAGATACAAAAACAGGTACTGAAGCCAAGGATGGGGATACTGTTATTTCTCAGGTTGCTGGTGATGAAGAATTTGAGGCACTTCGTTTGAAGCTTCAAGATGAGCGCAGTGAATTAAAGGAACAATTAAATACTGTTGTTGCTTCTACGGACCTGCCAGCTGATGAAAGAAGCGAAGCAGTTGACCAAATGAAAAAATTAAATGAAATTGCCCAAAAGGAACAAATGCTTGAAACACTAATTAAAGCAAGGGATTATGAAGATGTCCTCGTTAGAGCTGATGGATCGACTGTTAAAATTATTGTAAAGTCTAAAAAGGAATCTTCTAAATCAGAGGCAAATGCGATTATTCAAATGGTAAAGAAGGAAATTGGTGAAACGAATTATGTAGCGGTTGAATTCCAGCCTACTAAATAAGTTTTAAAAAAGGAGAGCCGGCTGGCTTTCCTTTTTTTACTGAACTACGAGAAGAATATTGAACTTTAATAAGGTATTAGCGTATAGTATTAGTAGTTAGTCTTAATCTTGCGACACAAGGAGTGTTTAGATTGTTAAAAGTACAAGAAATTCGCGAATTAATAAAATTAGTTGACCAATCCAGCATTGATGAATTCGTATATGAAAATGAAGGTTCAAAAATTAAAATGAAAAAAAATGCTGGGACGACGGTTGCTGCCATACAACCCGTTTCGCAATCGGCGGCTCAAGCGGTACCAGTAATCCAGCCGGCTGCACCAGCAGCACCTGCTGCTGCACCTGTCCAAGAAGCAGTGCAGGCACCGGCAGATAATGCTGCAGCTGTTCAAGTCGATACATCGAATTTACACAAAATAACTTCCCCAATGGTTGGTACTTTTTATGCTTCACCAACACCAGAGGATGATGTGTATGTAAAGACTGGTTCCGTGGTAACAAAAGATTCCATTGTATGTATTGTTGAAGCAATGAAACTTTTCAATGAAATTGAAGCTGAAGTAAATGGTGAAATTGTTGAAGTTCTTGTTAAGAATGGTCAATTAGTAGAATACGGACAGCCTTTATTTTTAGTGAAGCCGGAATAAGGAGCGATAACTTGATGATAAAGAAACTGTTAATTGCCAATAGAGGAGAAATCGCGGTAAGAATTATTCGTGCCTGTCGGGAAATGGGAATAGAATCTGTTGCTGTATTCTCCGAAGCAGACCGTGAAGCGCTCCATGTACAACTTGCAGACGAGGCATATTGCATTGGGCCAACATTATCAAAAGAAAGTTACCTAAATGTAACCAATATCATTAGTGTAGCAAAACTAACAGGCTGTGATGCTGTGCACCCTGGTTATGGGTTTCTAGCTGAAAATGCAGACTTTGCTGAACTTTGCCGTGAATGTAATATTATCTTCGTAGGACCAAGTCCAGAAGCAATTACAAAAATGGGAACAAAGGATATTGCAAGGGAAACCATGCGCCAAGCAGGTGTTCCGATTGTACCCGGTTCAACAGGTATCATTCATGATATCGACGAGGCTCTTGAACTTGTGAAAGAGATCCAATACCCTGTAATCATTAAAGCTACAGCTGGCGGAGGCGGTAAGGGTATCCGTGTAGCGAAAAATGAACAGGAACTCATCAAGGGTATTTCGATTACACAGCAGGAGGCTTTAACTGCATTTGGTAATCCTGGGGTGTACATAGAAAAGTATATTGAGGATTTCCGTCATGTTGAAATACAAGTTGTAGCTGATACCTATGGAAATACGATCCATTTAGGAGAAAGAGACTGTTCTATTCAACGAAGACTTCAAAAGCTACTGGAGGAGACACCGTCACCTGCATTAGATGGAGAAATTCGTGCGGAAATGGGAAATGCTGCTGTAAAAGCTGCAAAAGCAGTTGATTATTCAGGTGCAGGAACTGTAGAATTTATATATGACTACCGCAATCGTAAATATTATTTTATGGAAATGAACACAAGGATACAGGTGGAGCACCCTGTAACTGAAATGGTCACAGGAATTGATCTTATAAAAGAGCAAATCAAAGTTGCCTCAGGTGAGAAACTATCGGTAAATCAACAGGACGTTACGTTTACGGGCTGGGCAATGGAGTGCCGAATCAATGCAGAAAATCCGGAAAAGAATTTCATGCCTTCAGCTGGGAAGATTCAAATGTATTTACCTCCAGGCGGCTTTGGTGTTCGAATTGATTCAGCTGCATATCCTGGTTATACGATTCCTCCTTATTATGATTCCATGATTGCGAAGGTCATCACATATGGGAATAGCAGGGAAGAGGCAATCTCACGGATGAAACGGGCACTTGGTGAATTTGTGATCGAGGGTGTTCATACGACCATCCCGTTCCATTTAAAATTACTTGAGCACGAGAATTTCGTTGAGGGACAATTCAATACAAAGTTTCTTGAATTACATGATGTGATGAAGTCTAGCTAAAATCAGGAGGTGTACTTTATGAGCGAGTATAATGTATTGGAAATGAATCAAGAAAACAATGGTCATGGAAAAGTGGAAATTGCACCTGAAGTAATAGAAGTAATTGCTGGTATCGCTGCTTCCGAAGTTGAAGGGGTAGCACAAATGCGCGGGAATTTCGCGACTGGTGTGGTTGAACGGTTAGGAAAGAAAAACCACGGTAAAGGTGTTAAGGTTGAATTGTCGGAAGAAGGAATTAAAGTAGACGTATACTGCTTAATGAAATTCGGCGTTTCAATCCCTACAGTAGCGGGAAAAATACAGGATAACATTCGCCAAGCCTTACTAAATATGACAGCATTAGAGGCTGAGGCAGTGAACATACACGTTGTCGGTATCACGTTTGAACACCAAAAACCAGAGCCAGAAGTGGAAGAAGAAATTTAAAAATTAGACCAAAGGAGCTGATCCTTTGGTTTTTTTTATTTGTGAAGGACAAAACTGGTTAAGGGTGCAATCGAAATGTCCTTCATCCTGGGCATGAAGGACAAAACTGATTAAGGGTGCGATCGAAATGTCCTTCATCCTAGGCATGAAGGACAAAACTAATTAAGGAACCAGTCGAAATGTCCTTCATACCAGCCATGAAGGACAAAACTGATTAAGGAACCAATCGAAATGTCCTTCATACCAGCCATGAAGGACAAAACTGATTGCAGGAACCAATTGAAATGTCCTTCATACTAGGCATGAGGGACAAAACTGATTAAGGAACCAGTCGAAATGTCCTTCATACCAGCCATGAAGGACAAAACTGATTAAGGAACCAATTGAAATGTCCTTCATACCAGCTATGAAGGACAAAACTGATTAAGGAACCAGTCGGAATGTCCTTCATCCTAGGCATAAAGGACAAAACTGATTAAGGAACCGGTCGAAATGTCCTTCATACCAGCAATGAAGAACAAAACTGATTAAGAAACCAATCGAAATGTCCTACATCCAGCTAATGAAGGACAAAACCGATCAAGAAACCGAAAGAAATGTCCTTCATCCCCGGTATGAAGTAAAAATCGCACAAATTTTGCTCATTCGTAATATGTCCACTGGTGTACACCTGTAATTTTTAAATTCTTCCCCAATATCCTGCTTATTCTTTTCCTAGAATCCACTATGCCACACCAATCACGAATAACATTTGTCGTGATTTTCTGCTCCGGAAACAGAAGCTTGAATTCCTCTACATGGCGCATAACGGCAACCGTTACTAGCTCTTGGCATCCACATCTATCACAGATTAATTTATGTCCAACTATCGTCACTGAAAATGAGTCACATTTGCAGCAGGTCATCCCTTTTTTCATCGTCTCAAACTTATAGGCGGGCAGCTGGAATTTTGGCGGATCTAATTGGTGCAATGAAATGAGCTTGTCCGCCAGGTTTTTATGTGACTGATTAAGCCGAGATGACTTCTGATCTAATTTTTTCATAAACTGGTCAAGCTGGGTAGGAAGTATACAAGGCAGATTAGGTGGAGTTTGGAACAATGTAAACTGGGGATTAATGAAAATAACATACGCCTCAACAGTAATTTTACTTCCGAGAGATTGAAGAAGCTGGCTCAGCAATAACTTACTGCGTTTTAGTTGGTCTAGCGGATTCTGGAATTCCTTTCCTGAGAGTGTTTTAAAATATTCAGAGTCATAAACGTATTCTCCTTCAAAATTTTTAATATCGAAAAGGGAATAGGTCTCTTGAAAAATTAGAGATGAATCAAGTTGGAAACGGGATTTGTTGCTCTCAAGCTGCAGATCATTCAAAATATGACAGTCACGTTGGAGTTTCTCTGTTAATACATCAAACTGCACTTCCCCTTGAAACCCTTTCTCTTGGTTTAAATAATACCTATGCTCATCTTCAGTTAATTTTATCCGTTTGTTCAAAATTCGTAATTTCTTTAATACCACTGGTTCAACTCTCGCTTTATATGCATTTTCCACATCACACCTCCTTTCACCCCCCCATCATATCGAAAAATTAGAATAAAAAGAGTATGAAAATGTTATCAAATTCCGAAAATTTTAGGCTCTTCTTTTAATTTTAGGGTTTTAGTATACTTCATCTAGGTAAAAATAAGTTCTTACAGTGCGAATCGTTTTGAGTTATGCTATTATCTTTTTATGTACAAAACAGTAATATGACATGGTTGTATAAAATTTGACAAAAATTAATTACTACCTCTAAAGGAGTTAACGGTATAATGAAAAGAAGAACAGCAAGGGAAAAAGCGTTGCAAGCCCTTTTTCAAATCGATGTAAGTAACACAGATCCAAAATCTGCAATTGAACATGTTTTGGAAGGGGAACAAGGGGACGACTATTTAGCGAATCTTGTTCTGGGAGTTGTCGAACAAAAAAATGAAATAGATCCGTTAATTATAGAACATCTTGAAAAATGGACACTTGATCGTTTAGCAACGGTAGACAGGAATTTATTAAGAATCGCTGTGTATGAATTAAAATATTCCCAAAATGAAATTCCTACAAATGTCATTTTAGATGAAGCAATTGAAATTGCTAAAATATACGGTGATGAACAATCAAGCCGATTTATTAATGGTGTACTTTCGAAAGTGAAAGAAAAACTTTAATTGCTTTAATTTGAATAGGGGGAAACAAAATGACCGCTACGATTATTGATGGTAAGGAAATTGCTTCAAAGAAAAAGAAAGAAATTGCACAGGAAGTCCAAAAGTTAAAGGAAGCAGGGGTTACTCCAGGGCTAGCTGTTGTGCTTGTTGGAAATAATCATGCCTCTAGAACCTATGTAACAAATAAAGAAAAAACCTGTCGAGACCTCGGCATGCACTCAGTGCTAATTGAATTGCCAGAAGAGGCTTCACAGGAAGAATTACTTTCTAAAATAGAGGAACTAAACGGAGATTCAGCCATTCACGGTATTCTTGTTCAGCTCCCTCTTCCAAAGCATATCGATGAGATAAAAGTAATTGAATCAATTTCACCACACAAGGATGTAGACGGGTTCCATCCTATAAATATCGGGAGAATGATAACAGGTCAAGATGCTTTCTTACCATGTACACCCTATGGAATTATGGTCCTGCTAGAAGAAACTGGAATATCTGTGGCAGGTAAACATGTAGTAGTAGTGGGAAGAAGTAATATTGTTGGCAAGCCAGTAGGTCAATTATTCCTTAACCAGCATGCAACTGTAACGTATTGTCATTCTAGGACAAAGGATTTGCAATACCATACATCACAAGCCGATATCGTTGTTGCAGCGGTAGGTATAGCCAACTTTATTAAAGCGGATCATGTAAAAGAAGGTGCAGTCGTAATTGATGTAGGAATTAACCGAAATGAAGCAGGTAAGCTTTGCGGCGATGTGGCTTTCGATGAAGTAAAGGAGAAAGCGGGATTTATTACCCCTGTTCCAAAGGGAGTAGGTCCAATGACCATTACGATGCTTATGTATAACACGCTTAAATCAGCAAAAAATACGCTGCGGTTCTAATAAGGAGTTTGTAATGCAGGAAAAAAAGTATTTAACTGTGCTGGCATTAACGAAATACATAAAAAGAAAATTTGATGCTGACCCTCATTTACAGGATGTCCATGTTCGAGGCGAAATTTCAAACTTTAAACAGCATTCGAGCGGCCATATGTATTTTACATTAAAGGATGAAAAAGCGCGCATTCTTGCTGTTATGTTCTCGAGCCAATCACGGATGATGAAATTTTTGCCGGAAAATGGCATGAAAGTGGTTGTTAAAGGGGATATTTCTGTCTATGAACCAAGTGGTCAATACCAAATCTATATAAAAGAAATGCAGCCAGATGGAATCGGAGAATTATTCTTAGCCTATGAGCAGTTAAGAAAAAGACTTGAAGCAGAAGGTTTATTTGCGATAGAACAAAAAAAGCCCATTCCTAGTTACCCTAAAACTGTTGGGGTGATTACTTCACCAACAGGAGCAGCCATACGTGATATTATCACGACAATTAAAAGACGCTATCCCATTGCTAATATTCTTGTTTTTCCAGCACTTGTGCAAGGCGAAAATGCAGCAGCCTCGATTGCACGTGCGATAGAAAAAGCAAATAAGACGAGTGAGCTAGATACTCTTATAGTTGGGCGTGGAGGCGGCTCGATTGAAGAGCTATGGGCATTCAATGAAGAACTAGTTGCCAGAGCGATTCATCAATCTGCACTTCCAATCATTTCAGCTGTTGGGCATGAAACAGATTTTACAATTGCAGATTTTGTGGCCGATATGCGGGCACCGACACCTACTGCTGCGGCGGAGCTGGCCGTTCCACATATTGATGAATTGATGGAAAGACTCATGCAACGGAAAACTCGATTACTTCAGTCTATGAATGGAAGAGTTCGCTTTGAAAAGCAGCGATTAGACCGTGTACGCCGATCCTATGCTTTTCGGTATCCGCACCGTCTTTATGAACAAAAGCTTGAACAGGTAGATAAATTAACGGAAATGCTTGTTCGAGGTGCTTCAAGATTGACAGATGTAAAGAAATCACAACATGAAACTGTTCATAATCGTCTAATTCGAAACCATCCTAGAGTAGCACTAAGAGAAGCAGAGAGCAGTTTGAGCCGCTCGCAAAGAGATTTGCAGCGTGCAATGGAACAAATTCTTTTAAAGAAAAGTACCGAATTTAAAAGAGTCATATCAACTCTTTCCGCTCTAAGTCCATTGAAAATAATGGAACGTGGATACAGTCTCGTTTATTCACAAGAGAATGTGCTAATTAAAAGTATTAAACAAGTTAATGAGAACGAACCAATTCAAATTCAATTAACAGATGGCAGCCTTCTCTGTAATGTACAGAACATAAAGGAGAGCGAAAACCGTGACGAATGAACAAAAGGTTTCCTTTGAGGAAGCAATGAATAAGCTGGAGCAAATTGTGGATAAGCTTGAAGAAGGAGATGTCCCATTAGAAAAGGCCATTGCCTTTTATAAAGAAGGGATGGAGCTGTCCAAGCTTTGTCATGATAAGTTAAAAAATGTTGAGGAACAATTAACACAGATTATTACGGAGGATGGCCGTAAACAAAACTTTACGATCGAGGAGGAGGCATAGGCTTTGAATACGAACGTTCTCAATGCTTTTATACAAGAACATAAACAACTGCTTGAATCAGAGCTTCAAACCTTGGTGGAAAAGCTGAAAGCACCTCCTAATATTAAAAAAGCCATGCATTATTCTCTTGACGCAGGCGGGAAGAGAATCAGGCCCTTATTGGTGTTTGCTACCCTTGCCGCCTTTGGGAAAGATCCTAAGATCGGACTTAAGGCTGCCTCAGCAATAGAAATGATTCACACCTATTCATTAATTCATGATGATTTACCAAGCATGGATAATGATGACCTTAGAAGAGGTAAGCCCACGAATCACAAAGTGTTTGGTGAAGCAGTCGCTATTTTAGCAGGTGATGCATTATTAACTTTTAGCTTCGAGGTAATTGGAACAATTCCCAACGAAATTGCTTCGAATGAAACCAAACTAAAATTAGTAATGGAGATGGCCAAAGCAGCTGGCAGTGAAGGAATGGTTGGCGGGCAGGTGGCAGATATGGAAGGCGAGGGAAAAAATCTTACTTTAGATGAGCTTGAGTACATCCATATCCATAAAACAGGAGCGCTTTTAAAATACAGCGTCATTGCAGGTGCATTGTTAGCAGAGGCAAATCAATTCCAACTTGAAAATCTATCTGCTTTTGCCCATCATCTTGGTCTGGCTTTTCAAATCCAGGATGATATCCTTGATATAGAAGGAAATCCAGAATTACTGGGTAAACCAGTTGGAAGTGATACCACTAATTATAAAAGCACCTACCCTCAGCTTTTATCACTAGAGGGTGCCAAGCAGGCTTTACAAAAACAATTAGAACTGGCTAAGCAATACTTAGAAAAAACAGGCCTTACAACTAATCTGCTCCATGAAATTGCAGATTTAGTCGCTTCGAGAGACCACTAGAATAACTGGTATTTGAACAACAACGTAATTGTGTTATAATTGTTGTCAATGTAAAGAACGTTGTCAATGCCGTTACCACTTCTTGTGTTAGCGGCTATTTTTTACTATAGATTGTTTTGTTAAGATTGTTGTTAAAATCTTAAAGCCGATTTTAACTTATAAAAAGTTATTTTGAGCTTATGAACTAAGTTTCATGCTCTTTTCTCATAAATTATCGCTATTCTGAAATTAATTCTCATTCAACTGATTTTACCTCAAAAAACAAATACATTTGAGAAAAGAGCGTTACTTTGTGAAAACCGAAAGAAAGTGAGTGGTCCAAACATGGATCTGTTATCAATAAAAGACCCTTCCTTTTTAAAAGGGATGTCAAATCAAGAATTGGAGGTTTTAAGTCAAGAAGTACGCCAATTCTTGATTGAAAAGCTGTCTGTAACTGGAGGCCATATTGGACCGAACTTAGGTGTCGTCGAATTAACAATTGCCTTACACAAATGTTTTGACAGCCCCAAAGATAAACTGATTTGGGATGTAGGGCATCAGTCATATGTTCATAAAATACTAACAGGCAGGGCTTGTGAATTTGATACATTGCGTCAATTCAAAGGATTGTGCGGCTTCCCGAAGAGAAACGAAAGTGAACATGATGTTTGGGAGACTGGTCATAGCTCTACTTCACTTTCAGCAGCAATGGGGATGGCAATCGCAAGAGATCTGAAAAAGGAAAATTCCTTTGTTATACCAATCATTGGTGATGGTGCGTTAACAGGTGGAATGGCCTTAGAAGCATTAAACCATATTGGTCATGAAAAGAAGAACATGATTGTGATTCTTAATGATAATGAAATGTCGATTGCCCCAAATGTTGGTGCAATCAATAATATACTCGGTCAATTAAGAACAGCTGGAAAATATCAATGGGTGAAAGATGAATTAGAACTGCTCTTGAAAAAGGTACCTGCTGTTGGAGGTAAACTTGCAGCAACGGCCGAACGTATAAAAGACAGTTTGAAATATTTATTTGTTTCCGGCATGTTCTTTGAGGAAATGGGCTTTACTTACTTAGGTCCCGTTGATGGACACGATTATGAAGCATTATTTGAAAACTTCCGTTATGCCAAAAAAACGGAAGGTCCAGTCCTTCTTCATGTTATCACGAAAAAGGGGAAAGGTTTCCGCCCTGCTGAGACTGATACAACAGGCACTTGGCATGGAACTGGTCCTTATAAAATGGATACTGGCGATTTTGTTAAACCGGCAAAGAAAATGCCGCCAGCTTGGAGCAGCTTAGTAAGTGAAACGGTTCGCAAACTTGCTCGACAGGATGAGCGGATTGTGGCAATTACACCTGCTATGCCAGTTGGGTCAAAGTTAGAGGGATTTGCAAGCGAGTTTCCGGAGAGAATGTATGATGTTGGGATCGCTGAACAGCACGCTGCTACGGTTGCTGCTGGATTGGCGACTCAAGATATGAAGCCGTTTTTAGCGATTTACTCAACATTCTTACAAAGGGCTTATGATCAGGTTGTTCATGATATTTGCCGTCAAAATCTAAATGTTTTTATTGGTATCGATCGTGCCGGATTAGTGGGAGCAGACGGTGAAACACATCAAGGCGTGTTTGATATTGCCTTTTTAAGACATGTACCTAATCTTGTTTTAATGATGCCTAAAGATGAAAATGAAGGACAACATATGGTGAACACTGCCATTCAATATGATAACGGTCCTATTGCGATGAGATATCCACGTGGAAATGGTTTAGGGGTTCCAATGGATGAGAAGCTTATGAGTATTCCAATTGGTACATGGGAGGTCTTAAAAGAAGGCGAGGATGCCGCTATTTTAACTTTTGGTACAACAATACCAATGGCTCTTGAAGCGTCAGAAATTCTTGAGAAACAAGGGATTTCTGTAAAAGTTGTGAATGCTCGCTTTATTAAGCCTTTGGATGAAAATATGCTTAACCAAATATTCTTAAAAAATATCCCTGTCCTGACCATTGAGGAGGCTGTACTACAGGGGGGCTTTGGAAGTTCTGTCCTTGAATACGCACATGACCAGGGGTATTATCATCAAGCAATTGACAGAATGGGAATCCCTGACCAATTTATTGAACATGGAGATGTGAATTCACTTCTTGAAGAGATTGGGATGACTACTTCTGAGGTTGTTAATAGGATAACCATACTTGCACGAAAAAAACAAAAAAGGGCATAACCAACCTATGAAGAACAAAGAACGATTAGATGTGTTATTAGTAGAAAGAGGATTAGCCGAAACCAGGGAAAAAGCAAAACGGTCGATTATGGCTGGACTCGTTTATTCAAACGAAGAGCGTTTAGATAAACCTGGAGAGAAAGTAAAAATAGATATACCTCTTATGATTAAAGGAAATGCACTTCCTTATGTCAGCCGCGGTGGTCTTAAGCTGGAAAAGGCTTTAAAAGTTTTTGATGTGTCGGTTAAGGATAAGACTATGCTTGATATCGGTGCTTCTACAGGTGGATTTACGGACTGTGCCCTGCAAAATGGTGCTAAAATGTCTTACGCTCTGGATGTTGGCTATAATCAGTTAGCGTGGAAGCTCCGTCAAGATGAACGCGTAGTGGTAATGGAAAGAACGAACTTTCGATATGTAACACCCACAGATTTAACAGGAGAAATGCCTAATTTTGCAACTATCGATGTATCTTTTATTTCTTTAAAGTTAATTTTACCTGTCTTAAAGACACTTCTTGTACCTGACAGTGATATTGTTGCACTTGTTAAGCCGCAGTTTGAAGCTGGTCGTGAGCAAGTTGGGAAAAAGGGAATCGTTAGGGATGAGAAGGTACATTTACAGGTTGTTAATAAAATTGTCAATTTTTCCGTTGAACAAGGATATAACGCGGTTAATTTATCTTTTTCCCCTATAACTGGCGGAGATGGGAATATTGAGTTTCTCCTCCATCTTAAATGGACAGGAGAGCAGGAACAAGGTCAAAATTTACTACCAATCGAGCCTTCTCAAATTGTAAAGGACTCACACCAAGAATTTAAATCTAAACAAGATGTGGAAGGATAAGCCTATGTGCTTATCCTTCATTTTGTTATGAGTATTTTTTCCAAAATAATAATTGTACATCCTCGGTAAAATGGGCTAACATATGGTTAGAAGCGACATTTTTGTACAAAATACGAAGATGTTTTTTATGATTACGGGGTGAATAGTTTGAATAAAGGGCAGCGCCATATAAAAATAAGAGAAATTATCGCTAGTAATGATATCGAAACACAGGATGAACTAGTTGATGAGTTAAAAAGTGCAGGTTTTAATGTGACCCAAGCAACTGTTTCAAGAGATATTAAAGAATTACACTTAGTTAAAGTACCTTTATTGGATGGGAGATACAAATATAGCCTTCCAGCAGATCAACGCTTTAATCCTTTGCAAAAATTAAAAAGGTCATTAATCGATGCATTTGTTCGAATAGACTCTGCTGGTCATTTGCTTGTGATGAAATGTCTGCCTGGGAATGCTATGGCGATAGGGGCACTCTTAGATAATCTTGATTGGGAAGAAATCTTAGGAACCATCTGTGGTGACGATACCATCTTAATCATCTGTCGTACACCTGAAGATACAGAGACCATCACAAACCGGTTCCTTGATATGCTTTAAGGGGGGAGTGTACGTTGTTATCAGAACTATCAATTAAAAATTTTGCCATTATTGAGGCTCTTTCCGTATCGTTTGACAAAGGTTTGACGGTGTTAACTGGAGAAACCGGAGCAGGGAAATCGATTATTATCGATGCGATCCATCTGCTTGTGGGAGGAAGGGGCTCAGCCGAATTTGTCAGACATGGGGAGGAAAAGGCTGAAATTGAAGGTCTTTTCCAAATAGATGAGCATCATCCTGTGTTTTCAAAAGCTTTTGAGTTTGGAATTGACATCGAAGAAGGCATGATTATATTACGAAGAGATATTTCACGGACTGGCAAAAGTGTGTGCCGGATCAATGGAAAGCTAGTGACGATTTCAACACTGAGGGAGGTTGGTTCGGCTCTAGTTGATATACATAGTCAGCATGAACACCAAGATTTAATGGATGAAACCCGGCATTTACATCTGCTTGATCAATTTGGGTCAGAAGAAATTTCTCTTTCCCATGCGGAATATCACGAAGTATTTCATCGTTATGAACAAACACTTCAAAAACTTAAATCTTTAACGGAGAATGAACAAAAAACCGCACATCGCTTAGATTTGATTCAATTTCAATTCGATGAGATTCAAAATGCCCAATTAAAGCTGAATGAAGATGAGGAGCTTTTTGAAGAAAAAAGAAAGCTTGCAAATTTTGAACGAGTGTTTGAGGCCGTTCAATCTAGTTATAATGCCTTATCAGGAGAACAAAAGGGTCTTGATTGGATTAGTATGGTGATGGGTCAGCTTGAAGAAGCCGCAGCTTTAGATTCTTCTTTTAAAGATGTATATGAAACCGTTATGAATTGCTTTTATCAATTAGAAGATGCTTCGCGCGCTCTAAGAAATGAACTTGATGGTTTGGAATACGATCCGCAACGTTTAAATCAAATCGAAGAAAGATTAAATGAAATTAATCAATTAAAACGTAAATATGGAAAATCAATCGAAGAGATTTTAGAATATGCTGCAAAAATTGAGGAAGAAATTGAAACCTTGCAAAATAAGGAAACCCATATAGATCAACTTGAGAAGCAGCTAGCTTCCATTAGAAAGGATTTAAGTCTGGAGGCCAAACAGCTAACAGAGCTACGAAAACAATGGGCAAAGAAACTAACAAAATTAATACATAATGAGTTAAAAGGGCTATATATGGCCAAAACAGTTTTTGAAATTCGCTTTGAATCCATATTGCCGCACTTTTCAAAAAATGGCGTTGATCATGTCGAGTTCTTTATTTCAACCAATCCGGGCGAACCTTTAAAGCCGCTATCGAAGATCGCCTCCGGCGGGGAGTTATCAAGGATTATGTTAGCACTAAAGAGTATTTTTTCCAAACACCAAGGTATTACATCAATTATATTTGATGAGGTGGACACTGGCGTTAGCGGAAGAGTTGCACAAGCGATTGCTGAAAAAATTTATAAAGTGGCTGTAGATTCCCAAGTATTATGTATATCTCACTTACCACAAGTGGCCGCGATGGCAGATACTCATTTGTTTATCTCGAAACTGACGGAAGGCGGCCGTACAAGAACCTCTGTAAACCCTCTTAGTAAGAAAGAAAAAATAAAAGAAATTGGCCGAATGATTTCTGGTGCTGAAATTACTGACTTAACTAAAAAACATGCTGAAGAATTGTTGTTTTTAGCTTCTGAAAATAAAAAAATTGAAAAGCTTCCCAAATAGGGGAGCTTTTTTATGTTGTAACCGGTTATAAATGCCGCAGATGCAGGCAAAATTAAAGATGTAGCCATTTCGATATAGAGTGAAGTGAAACAGAAGCGAGGAGAGTGAAGATTTTGAAGTTAGAAATAATCAGAAAGATCATTGGTGGAATTCTCCTTGTTTCATTAATCAGCGTGCTTTTTTTTCAGCCATTTCAACAGTACCTTGATATACCAAAGACCATTACAGTCTTTGAAGGACAGGATTATACGTTCCAAAAGGCTGTACCGGTTTCAGCCTCTTTAGTATCTCACAATTCAACTATCACACTTGAACAAGATAAAAATGACGTTTCCTTTAATGCAAAGAAAAACGGAAGAGAAGAAATGTTATTAGAATTTGCAGGAATACCCGTAAAAAAGGTCGATGTAAATGTTTTAAAGGATTTCAAAGTCCAGCCAGGTGGACAATCCATTGGTGTTAAATTAAATACGGTTGGCGTATTGGTCGTAGGCCACCACTTAGTTAATACCGAGGATGGCAAAAAATCACCTGGAGAAATTGCAGGAATAAAAATCGGTGATATCATTACGGAAATCAATGGAAGTAAGATAGAAAAAATGACAGATGTAGCACCTTTTGTACAAAGTGCAGGACAAAGCGGGAAAGCACTTGATTTGGTTATTAGCAGAGAAAGTGGTAAATTTAACACAAAATTAACTCCACTGAAAGACAAGGGAGAAAACTCCTATAAACTTGGATTATATATTCGTGATTCAGCAGCAGGAATTGGAACCATGACATTTTTTGATCCTCAATCAAAAAAGTATGGTGCCTTAGGTCATGTAATATCTGATATGGATACCAAAAAGCCAATAGTCGTTGAGGATGGTCAAATCGTCCGCTCAACAGTAACATCAATTGAAAAAGGAAGTAACGGTGATCCTGGTGAAAAGCTTGCACGTTTCTCATCGGACCGTGAAATTGTTGGTAACATACAGAAAAATAGCCCTTTTGGAATCTTTGGGGTGTTGAATAAAGATTTAAAGAATGGAATTATGGATAAACCGCTGCCAATTGCCTTATCTCACCAAGTAAAGGAAGGGAAGGCAAAAATCTTAACAGTCGTTAATGATGACAAGGTGGAAGAATTTGAAATTGAAATTGTCAGCACAATCCCGCAGAAATTTCCAGCAACAAAAGGCATGGTAATAAAAGTTACAGATCCAAGACTCTTGGAAAAAACGGGAGGAATCGTTCAGGGGATGAGCGGAAGCCCAATCATCCAAGATGGAAAGTTAATTGGTGCTGTAACACATGTCTTTGTCAATGACCCAACCTCCGGTTACGGAGTACACATTGAGTGGATGTTAAATGAAGCAGGAATTAACATATATGAAAAACCGCAGGAAAAGGCAAGCTAAAAATTGATTTTAAACAAAATAGGCGATTTCGCCTATTTTGTTTTACATAAGATTATTCGACAAAAGAATGGGATAATAAGGAATATATGCGAATTTAGTCGAATTTTAAAGGAAAACAAAGAAAAGATAAGATTATATCACTATTTTAAGAAATATAAAAAAAACTAGAGGAATTTTAGTTGCATTGTCGAATTTCTAATTTAGAATAGAATTAAGAGAATATAACTGAATGTAAAATAGATATGACCATTTGGACTTGAGGAGGAAATAAAGGTGAAAAAGATTAAAGTATGTGTAGTAGATGACAATCGGGAGTTAGTGGGGTTATTAGAGGACTATATTTCTTCCCAAGATGACATGGAAATTGCAGGTATTGCACATAATGGTCAGGATTGTTTAGAGCTTCTTGAATCAACAGATACCGACGTACTCGTCTTAGATATTATTATGCCTCATCTTGATGGTTTGGCTGTCCTAGAACGTTTAAGAGAACTGAAAAAAGGCGCGATTCCTAATGTTATTATGCTGACTGCATTTGGTCAAGAAGACGTAACGAAAAAGGCTGTTGAGCTTGGTGCTTCATATTTTATTTTGAAGCCTTTTGATATGGAGAATTTAGGAAGCCATATCCGTCAAGTAAGCGGGAAGAGCAGTCAGGTCAGCCGCAAGGCTCCAACAGGGAATTATCGTCAGCATACTGAAAATAAACCAAGAAACTTGGATGCAAGCATTACAAGCATTATCCATGAAATTGGTGTTCCGGCACATATAAAGGGGTATTTATATTTGCGCGAAGCCATTTCAATGGTTTACAACGATATTGAATTGCTTGGCTCAATTACCAAGGTGTTATACCCTGATATCGCGAAGAAATATAACACTACAGCGAGTCGTGTTGAACGTGCAATTCGCCATGCGATTGAAGTTGCTTGGAGTCGTGGAAACATTGATTCCATATCCTCTCTATTTGGATATACCGTAAGCATGTCCAAGGCGAAGCCAACGAACTCAGAGTTTATCGCTATGGTAGCAGATAAGCTGCGATTAGAGCATAAGGCATCTTGAAAGGATCAATAATAGCAAAAAACCCTTCATTTCAAATGAAGGTTTTTTTATGTATTAATTTATTTATCTTTTTCTAGTTCCATTAATTTTTGAATAAGTATATGCTGAGGCATATGCATAAGCTGTTCTAATGGAACATTTAATTTTTCGGCAAGCTTAATGGCAGTTTCAGGCGATAATTGTAAGGGCTTCACTATAAATTCATACCTCCATATTTTTTTAGTTAGGATGTGAAGAAATGACACAAATTTTTGCACACCGGGGTTATTCTGCGGCATTTGCTGAAAATACCATGAGTGCTTTTGTTGCAGCGGAGAAGTCAGGTGCAGATGGTTTAGAACTTGATGTCCAGTTAACAAAAGATGGTGAAGTGGTTGTCATTCATGACGAGAAGGTAGACCGGACAACAAGCGGTAAGGGCTATGTGAAAAATTTGACATTTAATGAAGTTCGAAAGTTGAATGCCAATAAAAAAGGTTCAAAAAAGGAGCCAATACCGTCTTTAATTGAGGTTCTAGAATGGATGCAAACCAACCAATTAATTTGTAATATAGAGCTGAAAAACGGAATATTTCCATACGAGGGTATGGAAGAAAAAGTGATTCACCTTATCCGTAAATATAATTTGAGCGATAGAATAATTATTTCATCTTTTAATCATTATAGTATCGTATTAAGCTATCGGATGGCCCCAGAAATCGAAACAGCACCCTTATTTAATGAGCAGATTTATATGCCTTGGGTTTACGCCCAATCAATCCGGGCGAAAGGAATCCATCCGAAGCTAGCTTCGATAACAGATAAAATTATCAAAGATGCAATCGAAAATGGAGTTGCAGTTAGACCTTATACAGTTAATAAAGATACTGACATGCATAGGCTTTTTAAAATAAATTGTACTTCGATTATTACAGATGATCCAGTAAAAGCCATAAAGATTAAGAAGGAATATGAAACGAGACCTTAATGGTCTCGTTTATTTTTTTGTAAACCTCGTTTGTACTTTGTTTCTCTTTCGGTCTCGATGAAATATGAAACCAGCAACAAAACCGAGGCCGCCAAGGAAAAGTATTAGTCCAATAAGAAATTGCAACCATAAAAATGGGATAGGGCTTTGTAGAATGCCAAATGTCATATCCCGCATGAGTTTTATCCCATAACCTGCTAAAAAACCAGGAATTACTAAGATAAGTAGAGCAATAATCCGCTTCATAATTAAATCCTTCCAAATATTTAGTCCATCCACCCAAGTTACTTCCTACAAGAAATATTAGTACAAAGATAAAATTTGTCAAGATAACGAAAAAAATATAGAATTAGTAATGAAAAATATTGCATGTTTTCGATTATGTTAGAATGAAAATAATTTCTCTTCAAATATAATTAAGGGGCGAAAAAATGCAAAACGTTATGATTGTTGGGGCCGGAAAGGGCGGAACAGCTATCCTTAATTTACTCAACGAAACAGAAGTTCTAAACGTTCAAGTTGTAATTGACAGAAATTTGGACGCGCCGGGCATTATAGTGGCACACCGGGAGGGTATCCAGACAGGGACCCATTGGAAGCCCTTTTTAAATGAAAATATTGATATAATTATTGAGGTAACTGGGGATGAACATGTATTTCAAGAATTAAGGAACACCAAAAACAAGAAAACGGTATTAATACCTGGCAGTGTAGCATTTCTACTTGCAAAGCTCCTTGAAGAAAAAGAAGAGTTAATTGTTAAGCATCAGAATGCTTCCTATCAACAGGAACTGATCTTTAATGCTACAAACGATGGAATGCTTGTGATTGACGCAAAGGGTTATGTAATCTTATTTAATAGCACTGCTGAAGAAATGACAGGTGTACCACGTGATCAAGCCATTGGGAAATATGTTGTTGAAGTGATACCTCAAAGCAGACTCCCGCTAATCCTTGCAACGAGAAAAGTTGAAACCAACCAAGAAATGATTTTAGGAAACGGCAGAAAAATTATTACCACCCGTATTCCTATAATTGAAGAGAATGGAACGTTAATTGGGGCATTTGCAGTTTTTAAAGATATTACAGAAGTAGTGAACCTTGCAGAAGAAATTACAAATTTAAAAGAAATTCAAACGATGCTTCAGGCAATCATCCATTCTAGTGATGATGCGATTTCAGTAGTGGATGAAAACGGCAGGGGAATTCTTATAAATCCAGCATATACCCGTCTTACCGGGCTTACCCAGGAACAAGTAATTGGGCACCCAGCCACAGCCGATATATCTGAAGGTGACAGCATGCATATGAAGGTGCTTCAAACGCGAAGAGCAGTCCGAGGAGTACCAATGCGGGTAGGGGCCAATAAACGAGAAGTAATTGTCAACGTAGCCCCGATTATTGTAGATGGGAAATTAAAAGGCAGTGTCGGTGTTATTCATGATATGTCAGAAATAATGACGCTTAATCGGGAATTGAGCCGTGCTAGACAAATCATTCGTACACTAGAAGCGAAATATACTTTTGAGGATATCATTGGAAGTTCAGAAGAAATGAAGCTAGCGATTGAGCAGGCAAAGCTTGGTGCAAAAACGCCTGCAACCGTCCTTTTACGCGGAGAATCTGGGACTGGAAAGGAACTGTTCGCACACGCTATACATAATGCAAGTGACCGAAAATACAACAAGTTTATTCGGGTTAATTGCGCCGCTATCTCTGAGTCACTTCTAGAAAGTGAATTATTTGGTTATGAAGAAGGTGCATTTTCTGGGGCAAAACGAGGAGGAAAAAGAGGCTTTTTTGAAGAGGCGCATAACGGAAGTATCTTTCTAGATGAAATAGGAGAACTTTCAGCCAATACTCAGGCGAAATTACTCAGGGTATTACAAGAGAATGAAATTATCCGAGTTGGCGGGACTAAGCCTATTCCGATAAATGTGAGAATCATTGCAGCAACCCATGTGAATCTTGAAAAAGGAATTGCAAAAGGCTCTTTTAGGGAAGACTTATACTATCGTTTAAACCGCATGCCAATACATATACCACCATTAAGAAATCGTAAAGAAGAGATTCCTGTATTATGTGAGATGCTTATTCAAAAAATAAATCGTGATTACGGCAGGAATGTCGAGGGTGTCACTCAAACTGCACTGCTTAAGTTAATGAATTATGATTGGCCGGGAAATGTAAGGGAACTAGAGAATATACTTGGCAGGGCTATGATTTTTATGAATTATTATGAAACATTGATCAATGTACATCACTTGCCGGAATTGAGGCCTAAAAATCCAGGCAACGAACCTTCTTTAGATAATAAATATGAATTCATTCAGCAGGATCGTACCTTAACGTCCATGGTGGAAGAGTATGAAGCAGAAATAATCTCACAAACACTTCACCGCTTGAATGGGAATAAAACCGCAACTGCTAAAACTCTTGGGTTATCGGTAAGAAATCTTTATTATAAATTAGAAAAATATAAGCTTGAAAATAACGGCATGCAATAATCTTCACGGTATGAAAATTATTGCAGATTAAAATTATTACTTTTGAAGCGCTTACAGCGAATGTGAACTTGGCACGGATATTGCATATTAAAACGATGGAATTTGCAGCAGAAGAGAGAAAGGGTTGATGAAAACTTGTTGCTTGAATCGCTGATAGACAAAGCAACCCAACTTGAAGGTAACACTGTAGCAGTGGCAGTGGCAGAAGATGAAGAAGTCATTGAAGCTGTTATTGAAGCAATAAATCGTAATATCGCCAATTTTATTTTATTTGGTAATAAAGAAAAAATTAATACGATATTGAATCAAAACATCCAATATCCAATTACAAGCGACAAAAACCTTACCGTGGTTCATGCTGATTCAAATGCGCTGGCTGCAGAACAAGCAGTAAGGGCTGTATCCAATAAAGAAGCCACCGTGTTAATGAAAGGGAATATCCCCACGAATGTCCTGTTAAAAGCAGTTTTAAATAAGGAATATGGTCTACGGACAGGAAATATTCTTTCACACGCAGCGGTCTTTGCTATCCCAGGTTTTGAGCGGTTTACGATCGTAACTGATGCTGGTATGAACATATCTCCGGATTTAGAGGAAAAGGCTCAAATCATTCGAAATGCCACGGCACTGGCAAAGGCAATTGGAATAGAATATCCCAAGGTAGCACCATTAGCTGCTGTTGAAGTTGTGAATCCGTCAATGCAGGCGACTGTTGACGCTGCTGCATTAACGGTAATGAATAAGCGGGGGCAAATCTCTGGATGTATTATAGATGGACCATTAGCATTAGATAATGCTGTTTCTGTTTTAGCTGCTGAACATAAAGGAATTCAAAGTGAAGTTGCTGGAAGAGCTGATATTTTAGTAGTTCCTACTATCGAGGTGGGAAACGTCTTATATAAGTCATTAATTTATTTTGCAAAAGCAAAAGTAGGAGCTATTATTACTGGTGCGAGAGCTCCTATCGTCTTAACTTCTAGAGCGGATTCTGCTGAAAGCAAGCTATACTCACTTGCACTTGCCATCTGCTCTGCAGCCGAATAGATCACATATTTTTGCTTTCATAATTAAAGGAGGATTTTTTCAATGGAAATTTTTAAGTACTTAGAACAATATGATTACGAGCAAGTTGTATTTTGCCAAGATAAACAATCTGGACTAAAAGCGATTATTGCCATTCATGACACAACATTGGGTCCTGCATTAGGCGGTACCCGTATGTGGACATATGAATCTGAGGAAGCAGCCATCATCGATGCCTTACGTTTAGCAAAAGGAATGACTTATAAAAACGCTGCAGCAGGATTGAACCTTGGCGGTGGGAAAACAGTTATCATTGGTGACCCTCGTAAAGATAAGAGTGAAGAAATGTTCCGTGCATTCGGCCGTTATATCCAAGGATTAAATGGCAGATACATTACTGCTGAGGATGTTGGAACTACAGTTGCAGATATGGACATCATTCATGAAGAAACGGATTATGTTACAGGCATTTCACCAGCATTCGGCTCCTCTGGTAATCCTTCACCTGTTACAGCTTATGGTGTGTATGTGGGAATGAAGGCAGCTGCAAAAGAAGCTTTTGGTACGGATTCTTTAGAAGGTAAAGTGGTTGCGATTCAAGGGGTAGGGAATGTTGCGTATACGCTTTGTAAGTACTTGCACGAAGAAGGAGCGCAATTAATTGTTACAGATATTAATAAAGAAGCAGTTCAGCGTGCAGTAGATGATTTCGGGGCTCGTGCAGTGGATCCAAATGAAATTTATGGCGTTGAATGTGACATCTATGCTCCATGTGCTCTTGGCGCGACGATTAATGATGATACAATTCCACAACTTAAGGCAAAAGTGATTGCAGGCTCCGCAAACAATCAGTTAAAAGATACCCGTCATGGTGATATTATCCATGAAATGGGGATTGTTTATGCTCCTGATTACGTAATTAACGCTGGCGGGGTAATCAATGTTGCAGATGAACTTTATGGTTACAACCACGACCGTGCAATGAAAAAGGTAGATCAAATTTATGCAAGTATCGAAAAGGTAATTGCTATCTCAAAACGTGATGGTATCCCAACGTATGTTGCAGCAGACCGAATGGCTGAAGAGAGAATTGAGAAAATGCGCAATTCCCGCAGCCAATTCCTGCAGAATGGCCACCATATTTTAAGCCGCCGCTAGGAAAATAGATGATAAAAGTAGTAAGGGGTGAGCGCTGAATGGGAAATTCAGCGTCTTTCCCTTTAATATATACGAAATGTAAAAATGGAGGTAAAAAACCTTGCCTGAAAATAAATATCGAATTCTCGCCATCAACCCAGGTTCTACTTCCACTAAGATTGGAGTCTTCGATAATGAAATTTCCATTTTAGAAAAAACAATCCGGCATGATTCAGAAGTTATTAATTCATTTACCAATATTATTGATCAATATGAATTTAGAAAGAGTACCATTTTGGAAATACTGGATCTTGAAGGAATCAATCTTTCCAAGCTGAGTGCTGTTTGTGGCCGGGGAGGACTGCTTCGGCCTATTGAAGGTGGAACCTATGCAGTCAATGAAACCATGCTCGATGATCTTCGGACTGGTTTTGCCGGGCAGCACGCTTCAAATCTGGGTGGAATTATTGCTTATGAAATTGCTTCAGGATTAAATATCCCATCCTTTATTGTTGATCCTGTTGTTGTTGATGAACTTGAACCGATTGCAAGAATCTCCGGTTTTTCCTTAATTGAAAGAGTGAGTATTTTCCATGCTTTAAATCAAAAAGCAGTAGCTCGAAGAGTTGCAAAAGAACTTGGTAAAAAATATACCGAGTTAAACCTTATTGTTACACATATGGGCGGCGGAATTACTGTTGGGGTACATAAAGAAGGCAGAGTCATTGATGTAAACAATGGCCTCCATGGTGATGGTCCTTTTAGCCCGGAACGTGCAGGAACGGTTCCTGTTGGGGATTTAGTGGCACTTTGCTATTCAGGTCAATATTACCGGGATGAAGTCATGAAAAAGCTTGTTGGTCAAGGTGGACTTGTCGGCTATTTAGGAACCAACGATGCTGTGGAAGTTGAAAGGAGAATTAAAGCTGGTGATGAACAGGCAGCCCTTGTTTTTGAAGCAATGGCCTATCAGGTTGCAAAGGAAATTGGAGCCGCCAGTACAGTTTTATCAGGAAAGGTAGATGCGATCGTGTTGACAGGCGGTCTTGCCTACGGAAAGAGTTTTGTGAAATCCATCACTGATAGAATTAATTGGATAGCAGACACCATTGTCCATCCGGGTGAGAATGAACTTCAAGCACTAGCTGAAGGGGCACTAAGGGTCTTGCGTGGAGACGAAATGGTTAAAGAATATCCGGGTACGTTCAAAACAGCAAAAATCTAACATTTTGGGGAGGGAATACTGTGTCACAAGAATATGATTTAGTCATTCTTGGCGGTGGTACCGGTGGTTATGTGGCTGCCATTCGTGCCTCTCAGCTTGGTTTAAAAACAGCAATCGTAGAAAAAGGAAAACTTGGTGGAACATGCCTTCATAAAGGGTGTATTCCTAGTAAGGCACTTCTCAGAAGTGCAGAAGTTTATGCAACAACTAAGCGCAGTGAAGATTTTGGTGTTACGACAAGCGAAGTATCCTATAACTTTGGCAAAGTACAAGAAAGAAAAAATAAGATAATTGATTCTCTGCATAAAGGTGTACAGCATCTCATGAAGCAAGGGAAAATTGATGTATATGAGGGGCTGGGCAGGATTTTAGGTCCGTCGATTTTCTCACCAATGCCAGGGACGATTTCAGTTGAAATGAATAATGGTGAAGAAAATGAAATGCTTATTCCTAAAAATGTTGTCATTGCGACAGGTTCAAGACCAAGAACCCTTCCCGGACTTGAAATTGATGGCGAGTTTGTCGTTACCTCTGATGAGGCATTGGAGCTTGAATCATTACCTGCTTCAATCATTATCGTTGGCGGTGGTGTCATCGGGATAGAGTGGGCATCTATGCTTTCTGATTTCGGTGTTGAAGTTACCGTCATTGAGTATGCAGATCGGATTATTCCAACTGAGGACAAGGAAATATCTAAGGAAATGCAGCGTCTCATGAAGAAAAAGGGGATAAAGCTTGTAACCGGTGCAAAGGTGCTTCCTGAAACCTTAGTAAAAGGTGAAGGTGTTACGATTTCTGCAGAAGTAAAAACAGGATTGAAAGAATTTAAGGCAGAGAAGATTCTTGTATCTGTAGGACGTCAAGCAAATGTCGAGGGTATTGGCTTGGAGAACACAGAAATCCAGGTTGAAAAGGGATTTATCGCAGCTAATGAATTTTACCAAACAAAAGAATCTCATATTTATGCTATTGGTGATGTGAACGGCGGCTTACAGCTTGCACACGTTGCTTCTCATGAAGGCATTATTGCAGTGGAGCATATTGCAGGAAAAGATCCATCTGTTCTAGATTACAATCTGGTTTCTAGATGTATTTATAGCAATCCAGAGGTTTCAAGTGTTGGGATTACTGAAGAACAGGCAAGTGAAAAGGGTCATAAAGTAAAAGTGGGGAAGTTTTCATTCCGGGCAATCGGCAAAGCACTTGTATTTGGAGAATCCGATGGTTTTGTCAAAATTGTTGCTGACGAAGAAACCAATGATATTCTAGGTGTGCATATGATTGGTCCGCATGTCACTGACATGATCACAGAAGCAGGTTTGGCAATGGTATTGGATGCTACTCCGTGGGAAATTGCTCATACGATTCATCCTCATCCAACACTTTCTGAAGCGATTGGAGAAGCTGCACTTGCAGTAGATGGCAGGGCAATCCATTCATAAGAATATTTGTATATGTCTAGCTTCAGCGCCTAGGGGCTCGGGTCATAGGCCAATCACTTCGGAAGGCAAAAGCCTTCTGTCAGTGCTTGTCTTATGCCGGTCGCCCCTGACCGCTAAGGAAAGCTCCTAAGAGTAATCCTCGCAGGAACAAGCAGTGCTTGTTCCGAAGGCGCTTCCGCTTTTCTATGAACAAACGGGAGGTATAAAAATGGCTGAAAATCGTCATCATGCATTAGGGTTAAGTGATGAAAAGGTTTTGGAAATGTATGAAACTATGCTTTTAGCCCGCCGGATTGATGAACGGATGTGGTTATTGAATCGTGCGGGTAAAATACCATTTGTTATTTCGTGTCAAGGGCAGGAGGCCGCACAAGTAGGGGCTGCATTTGCACTCGATAAGGATAAGGATTATGTCCTTCCTTATTACCGTGATATGGGAGTGGTGTTGACTTTCGGCATGACGCCAAAGGAATTAATGTTATCAGGATTTGCAAAGGCTGAGGATCCAAACTCAGGTGGACGCCAAATGCCAGGACACTTTGGGCAAAAAAGAAATCGCATTGTTACTGGGTCATCCCCAGTGACAACTCAGGTTCCACATGCTGTTGGTGTTGCGTTAGCAGGAAAAATGGAAAGAAAAGACCTTGTCACCTTTGTAACCTTTGGTGAAGGTTCCTCTAACCAAGGGGATTTCCATGAAGGAGCTAACTTTGCGGGAGTTCATAAATTACCGGTTATTTTCATGTGTGAGAATAATAAGTATGCGATCTCGGTTCCAATTGAAAAACAATTGGGATGCGAAAAAGTCTCAGATCGTGCAATTGGATATGGTATGCCGGGATTTACGGTTGATGGGAATGACCCATTAGAAGTATATCAAGTAGTAAAAGAAGCTGCTGACCGTGGACGTCGAGGAGAAGGACCTTCATTAATAGAAACAATCTCTTACAGACTGACACCACATTCATCTGATGATGATGACCGTTCGTATCGTGCTCCGGATGAAGTGGCTAAAGCAAAAACAAAGGATCCAATTATTACATTCGGTGCCTATTTAAAAGAAACTGGTGTAATGAGCGATGAGTTAGAAAAAGAAATCAACGACCGTGTGATGAAGCAAGTGAATGAAGCCACTGAATATGCTGAAAATGCACCGTATGCAGCACCTGAACACGCGCTGAAATATGTTTATGGTGATAAGTAGGGGGGATAAAATATGCCAGTAATATCTTATATTGACGCGGTCACAATGGCCATCCGTGAAGAGATGGAAAGAGACTCAAAGGTTTTTGTTCTTGGTGAAGATGTTGGGGTAAAGGGCGGAGTTTTTAAGGCAACGCAAGGTTTATATGAACAATTTGGTGAGGAGCGTGTGATTGATACACCGCTGGCTGAATCTGCGATTGCCGGTGTAGGAATTGGTGCAGCGATGTATGGAATGAGACCAATTGCTGAAATGCAGTTTGCTGATTTTATTATGCCTGCTGTGAACCAAATTATTTCAGAAGCCGCCAAAATTCGTTATCGCTCCAATAACGATTGGAGCTGTCCGATGGTTATTCGTGCACCATATGGCGGTGGTGTGCACGGCGCACTTTATCATTCTCAATCTGTTGAGGCAATATTTGCAAATACACCCGGTTTGAAAATTGTAATGCCATCTACCCCTTATGATGTAAAAGGGCTTTTAAAAGCAGCTATTCGAGATAACGACCCAGTATTATTCTTTGAACATAAGCGGGCGTACCGTTTAATCAAAGGAGAAGTACCCACTGATGATTATACATTGCCAATTGGAAAAGCAGATGTGAAGCGTGAAGGAGATGACATTACAGTTATCACCTATGGACTATGTGTTCATTTTGCCCTTCAGGCAGCAGAAAAATTAGCTAAGGATGGTATCTCAGCACATATTCTTGATTTGCGAACAGTTTATCCATTAGATAAAGACGCCATTATCGAAGCGGTTAAAAAGACGGGGAAAGTCTTACTCGTTACAGAGGCTAATAAAGAAGGAAGCATTATCAGTGAAGTATCAGCGATTATAGCTGAAAATTGTTTATTCGAATTAGACGCTCCAATTATGCGCTTAGCTGGACCAGATGTACCAGCCATGCCATATGCTCCGACAATGGAAAAATTCTTCATGGTAAACCCTGAGAAAGTCGAAAAAGCAATGCGTGAGCTAGCAGAGTATTAAAACGAAAAGCGAAGGTGCCTTGGGCAGACCCGACAAGCATAAGACGAGCCGGCATGAAGGTTGCTCTTTAACCTTCTTGATGGATTGGCAGATGACCGAGGAAAAAATGGTTGTCTTTTTCCTTCAAGGGTCTAGGCGCCGCAGCTAGACAGTAGGAGGTTGGGATTTTGGTAATTGAACAAATTAAGATGCCTCAGTTGGGGGAAAGCGTAACCGAAGGAACCATCTCAAAGTGGCTAGTTTCTGTCGGAGATAAAGTAAACAAGTACGATCCATTAGCTGAAGTAATGACAGATAAGGTAAATGCAGAAATTCCATCTTCCTTTGCAGGTACGATTAAAGAATTAATTGCTGAAGATGGTGATACACTTGCAGTCGGAGAAATCATATGTACGATTGAAGTTGAAGGCGGGAATGCAGAAGCAGCGGCAGTTAGTGAAACAAAGACTGAAGCAGCTGAAACAGTGGCAATTACGCCAGTAGAGCAAGGAAACAAAGCCCGGTATTCCCCTGCTGTATTAAAGATTTCTCAAGAACATGGGATTGATTTAACACAGGTGGCAGGCACTGGGGCTGGCGGCCGCATCACAAGAAAAGATTTATTGAAATTGATTGAATCCGGGAATATCCCGATTGAGCATTCACGTAAAGAAGTACCAAAACAGCCTGAGGTACGACTAACAGCTGTCCAAGAAACAGTACCAGCAGCTTCCACTCAATCTGCAGCCCCTGTTAATAAACAAGCCGCAGCTGATGTAAATATCCCTGTTGAAGTTGGAGATATTGAAATTCCTGTTACAGGAATTCGTAAAGCTATTGCGGCCAATATGCTTCGCAGTAAGCATGAGGCACCGCATGCCTGGACGATGATCGAAGTCGATGCAACAAACCTTGTGGAATACCGGAATTCTTTAAAGGATGAATTTAAGAAAAAAGAAGGTTTTAATTTAACATTCTTTGCATTTTTTGTAAAAGCTGTTGCGCTTGCCTTAAAGGAATTCCCGCAGATTAATTCCATGTGGGCTGGAGATAAAATAATCCAGAAGAAAGATATCAATATTTCAATTGCTGTTGCAACAGATGATGCATTGTTTGTTCCCGTTATTAAGCAGGCGGATGAGAAAACCATTAAAGGGATTGCCCGTGAAATATCGGAGCTTGCTGTAAAAGTAAGAAGTGGTAAACTTCGTGCTGAAGATATGCAGGGTGGAACCTTTACAGTGAACAATACTGGATCGTTTGGCTCGGTACAATCACAAGGAATCATTAACTATCCGCAAGCTGCTATTCTCCAGGTTGAATCCATCATCAAGCGCCCAGTTGTCATGAACAACAACATGATCGCCATTCGTGATATGGTAAACCTTTGTATGTCACTCGACCACAGAGTATTAGACGGACTCATCTGCGGACGATTCCTGCAACGAGTAAAAGAAATCCTTGAAAATACATCTAAATCCACCACATCCATTTATTAAATAAAAACCGCTGCCTGATTGGCGGCGGTTTTTTTCGTTGCTTGTATGGGCTTCGTACTCTAAAATAGAATTTAAAGAATATTATGTACTTAAACGTTAGGGGGAAGCATATGAGTTTAGATAATTTGCGAGATCAATCTTTTCCTTTAAAGAAACTAGATGATTGGAAAAGGAAAGCAGAAGAAACCTTAAAAGGCAAAAGTATTGAATCACTTACTAGTAGTACATATGAGAACATTGATTTGAAACCGCTTTATTCCCAACTGGATGAAATAAATGTACCTAATTACCCTGGAAGCTCTGATTTTCGCAGAGGGGTATATCCATTAGGTTATGTTACCAATGGCTGGAGGTCCGCACAGCGAATATCGTACAAAACAGCAGGAGAGTTAAAAGCCAAGCTCCATCAAGCTGTTGAAAAAGGACAGACTGCTTTATCCTTTGAAGTATCAAAGAACCTTTTTGAAACAAACGGTACCTTAAATGATGTACTGGGGGATTTTTCCGCAACAATTCCCTTTGCAATTAATAGCAGAGGCTTATCTTCAGCTATACTAGCGGAGTTAGCAGAACTGCAAGAAGGTAAGGATAAAATTACTGGATATATTGGCAGTGATCCTATTTCTATGTTTGCAGAGGAAGGATTACTTGTAGAAGAGTATCTTCATGGTTGGATTGAAGAAATAATACTTGCTAACGAGAAACTCCCAAATGTACGGACAGTGTTGATCGATACCACTACTTATCAAAATGGGGGAGCAAATGCGGTTCAGGAGCTTGGAATTGCAGCTGCAACCGGTGCTTTCTATCTTCAACAGTTACTTGATAGTGGTATGAAGCTTAAGGAAGCCTTATCGAAAATGATTTTTCAATTCTCAATCGGCAGCAATTTCTTTATGGAACTGGCAAAATTGAGAGCTGCCCGGATTCTTTGGGATAAAATTACCAAAGTATACGGAGCAGAAGTCGAAGACAGAGGAATGCAGATTGCAGCAGAAACTTCCTCTTTTACCAAAACGTTATATGACCCTCATGTTAATATTCTTCGAGCCGGTAATGAGGCATTTGCGGCCGTTGTCGGGGGAGTGCAATATTTACACGTAACAACTTTTGATGATATTTCGGGCAGTTCCAGCCTATCTGAACGAATTGCACTAAACACACAAAATATTTTAAGAGAAGAAGCCCATTTAAAAAATGTGGTAGATCCTGCGGGCGGCTCCTGGTATATAGAAGCATTGACAACAGAGCTTGCAGAAAAAGCATGGCAATATTTTCAGCAAATTGAAGCAAACGGCGGCATGCTGGAAGTATTAAAATCTGGCTGGTTACAGGGCGAAATAGAAAATGTTCATACAAAACGGAAACAGGATGTTTTTTCGAGAAAACGAAGTATTGTCGGGACAAATGTATATGCCAATCTCATAGAGGCAGCTGCTCCTGTGAAAGAAAAAGTCACGGGGGGCTATTTCGAAAATGCTTTTTCAAAAATTGAGATAAAGTCGATTCCAAATAGGAGATTATCCGAGCCTTTCGAGGAACTTCGAAACATTAGCGAACGAATTGAAGGGATTATTGGTTCTAAACCTGAGGTTGGATTGATTTGTCTTGGTGAGCTTAAACAATACAAACCTCGAATGGATTTCATGAAAGGATTCCTAGCTGCTGGAGGTTTGAAAGCAGTCGAAAGTGAGTCAATTACTTCTTTGGAAAAGGCAAAACAATTTATTTTAAATCAGAATACAAAGTACTACTGCCTATGCAGCAGCAATGACCAATACGAAGTGTTAGGACATGAAGTTCTTACTGGCTTAAATCAGGAATTTTCAGACACAATCTTTTTTCTAGCTGGTTCACCAGAAAAAGAGCAGCAGCCTAAATGGCTGAATGAGGGAATTAAACAATTTATTCATCTAAAAAGCAACTGTTACGAAACGCTCTCTGCAATTTTAATAGAAATGGAGGCGGCACTTGATGAGTACACAAAAGCCTGATTTTCAATCTATACCATTGTTCATTGACCAGGACTTCATTACAAAAGAGAAATGGCAGGAACAAGTCGAAAAACAACTAAACACCTCCATTGATGATTTATTATATGAAACCAATGAACAAATTAAACTCAAACCACTTTATACATCGGAGGACCGTGTAGGAATAGAGCATTTAGAAGACCTGCCCGGCATTGCTCCTTATACCCGAGGTCCCTATCCAACTATGTATGTAAATCGTCCATGGACTGTAAGACAATATGCAGGATTTTCGACAGCTGAGGAGAGTAATGCATTCTATCGTCGTAATCTAGCGATGGGGCAAAAAGGGTTATCAGTAGCCTTTGATTTGGCCACACATAGAGGGTATGATTCTGACCATCCCCGCGTTGTGGGTGACGTCGGTAAAGCCGGGGTTGCAATTGATTCTGTTTTGGACATGAAAACACTTTTTGATGGAATTCCACTAGACCAGATGTCCGTTTCTATGACGATGAACGGCGCAGTTTTACCGATCCTAGCCTTTTTTATCGTTACGGCAGAAGAACAAGGAGTTACCCAGGAAAAACTGGCCGGAACGATTCAAAATGATATTTTAAAAGAGTACATGGTACGTAACACTTATATCTATCCACCTGAGATGTCAATGAAAATCATTGCCGATATCTTTGAGTATACTTCCAAATATATGCCAAAGTTTAATAGTATCAGTATTTCTGGCTATCATATGCAGGAAGCAGGGGCTCCGGCTGATTTGGAATTGGCATATACACTTGCAGACGGATTAGAGTATGTAAAGACAGGACTTAAAGCTGGAATTGATATTGATAAATTCGCACCGCGATTGTCCTTTTTTTGGGCAGTCGGGATGAATTATTTTATGGAAGTTGCTAAAATGCGTGCTGCCCGCTTAATCTGGGCAAAAATGATGAAATCATTTAAGCCGAAAAACGAGAAATCAATGGCACTTAGAACCCATTCTCAAACTTCGGGATGGAGTTTAACGGAACAAGATCCATTTAATAATGTTATTCGGACTATGCTTGAGGCACATGCTGCGGCTATGGGGCATACACAGTCACTGCACACCAATGCTTTGGATGAAGCGATTGCCCTTCCAACTGACTTCTCCGCTCGTATTGCCCGAAATACGCAATTGTTTTTACAAGAAGAAACAGGAATCACCAACGTAATCGATCCTTGGGCTGGATCTTTTTATGTAGAAAAGCTAACACTTGAATTGGTAGAAAGAGCATGGACTCACATAGAAGAAATTGAAAAGCTTGGAGGAATGGCAAAAGCGATTGAAACGGGTCTTCCTAAAATGAGAATTGAAGAGGCATCCGCAAGAAGGCAAGCGCAAATCGACTCCGGAAAAGAAACAATCATTGGTGTAAACAAATATCGTCTAGAGAAAGAGGAAGCCATTGATATTTTGGATATCGATAATACAGCCGTTCGTTTAAAGCAAATTGAAAAATTATCCAGCTTAAAAGCTAGCCGTGATGAGGAAAGGGTAAGCGATGCTTTAGCAGCCTTAACAAAGGGAGCAGAAACAGGGGATAGCAACCTGTTGGAACTGGCAGTTCAAGCGGCAAGGGTTAGGGCCACTCTAGGTGAAATTTCGGATGCAATTGAGAAGGTTGCCAATAGACATAAAGCAGTTATTCGTTCTATTAGCGGAGTGTACAGTACGGCTTTTTCAAATGAAGAGGAAATTTCTGAAGTGAAAAATATGACCGATGATTTTCTTGAGAACGAGGGAAGAAGACCGCGAATTCTAATTGCCAAAATGGGGCAGGACGGGCATGATCGTGGTGCAAAGGTTATTGCCACAGCGTTTGCAGACCTCGGGTTTGACGTCGATATTGGTCCATTATTCCAAACACCTGAAGAAACCGCGATACAGGCGGTAGAAAATGATGTGCATGTCATTGGAATGAGTTCGCTGGCTGCAGGTCACAAAACGTTATTGCCACAGCTAGCATCTGAGTTAAAAAAGCTTGGCCGAGAAGATATATTAATTGTTATCGGCGGCGTTATCCCAGCACAGGATTATCAATTTTTATATGACAATGGTGCTAGTGCCATCTTTGGCCCAGGAACGATTATCCCAGTTGCTGCTCAAAAGGTTGTTAAGGAAATTTATAAACAGCTTGGCTATGAGGAAGTGGAGAGGTAGATGACGGAGAATATGAAACCGGAATGGAGCGACCCGAACGAGCCGGAAAAATTCTCGAGTGTTATTAGAAAGGGACAAGAGCTTAAAGGGCTGCCCGCTTCTACTGAAAAAAATATCATTTTTAAAAAGCGGTCCTCTAAGGAGCCGGCCGTTGAAGAATTAGTTGCTGGAGTATTATCAGGAAACAGAGGGCAGCTTGCCCGAGCTATTACTCTAGTGGAAAGTAACGCAGAACAACATTTCGTTAAGGCACAGGAGCTTCTGCAAAAGCTACTGTCAAATAGCGGTAATGCAATCCGGATCGGGATAACGGGTGTTCCTGGTGCCGGGAAAAGTACTTTTATTGAAGCGTTTGGCACGTACCTTTGTAACCTCGGTCTGCAGGTCGCGGTACTGGCAATTGATCCGAGCTCTAGTCTCTCGGGTGGAAGTATCCTAGGTGATAAAACCCGGATGGAGCAATTATCGCGGAATCCTAGGGCCTTTATCCGTCCTTCGCCAACAGCAGGAAAGCTTGGCGGTGTACACCGGAAAACAAGGGAAGCGATGTTAATTTGTGAAGCAGCAGGTTTTGATGTAATTTTAATCGAAACGGTCGGAGTGGGACAAAGTGAAGTTATTATCAGGGATATGGTCGACTTTTTCATGCTGCTCGTTCTAACTGGTGCCGGTGATGAATTACAGGGGATGAAAAAGGGGATTATGGAGTTAGCAGATGCAGTCCTTATCCATAAAGCTGATGGGGATAATAAAATAAAAGCAGAACAGACGAGAAAAGAGTATAGCCGTATCCTTCACTTTTTACAGCCGGCAACGAAAGGGTGGTCCTCCAAGGCCTATACCTGCTCGTCTTTAACAGGGGAAGGGATTAGAGAAGTATGGGAAGTTATTATGGATTTTGAGTGTAAAGGAAAATCCTCTGGAGTGTTTGCTGATAGACGAAAAGGACAACAGCGCGAATGGATTTATTCGTTAATTACGGATCAGCTCCATTACAGCTTTTTCCACCATCCAGAGGTAAAGCTTAAACTGCCACAATTGGAAAATGAAGTAATGGCAGGAAAAAAAACAGCTGCCACTGCAGTAGAAATCCTTTTTAACACGTTCGTCTCTAATAAAGAGTAATGATTTATTGAAATAAATACATTTTTATTGTTATCATGTAGTTATATCGACATAAATTAGGAGTGATAGAATGAGCATGGATTTCAATTTTTTCATGAATGACGTTGTGACACAAGCGCGTAAAGAAATCACAGCTGCTGGTTATAAAGAACTAAGAACACCTGAGGATGTAGAAGAAGCGTTAGGACAAAAAGGTACAACTTTAGTTATGATAAACTCTGTATGTGGTTGTGCGGGCGGTATTGCACGTCCAGCAGCCTCCCATGCCCTTCATTATGATAAGCGTCCTGACCAACTGGTTACCGTTTTTGCTGGACAGGATAAAGAAGCAACAGAAAAGGCTCGCAGCTATTTTACCGGCTATCCGCCATCCTCTCCGTCCTTTGCCTTGCTAAAAGACGGAAAGATTGTTTCAATGGTTGAAAGACACCAAATTGAAGGCCACGATCCCGCTGCAGTCGTAGCAAGACTACAAAAAGAATTCGAAGAAAACTGCGAAGAACTTTAAAGAAATGTGCGTTGTCTAAAGAGCTAATCTCCTATTTGGAGATTGGCTTTTTTACTATGTTTAAAAAGTATTAATAATTTTTATAAATATACTTGCATAATTATTTTACTCTGTGTTAAAATTCATTACGTTGCATAAATATTAAACTTTAATTCTATAAAGTTAGTAAACAACTTTATAAAAACTTAATTAATATTCAGAAAATTATAGGAGGAAAACAAAAATGAAAAAAGCAATTATATTATTCATAACTACTTTAGTATTTGCAGCAGTACTTGCAGGCTGTGGTAAAAGTGAAAGTGATAACGCAGGAGATAAAAAGACACTCGTTATGGCAACCTCAGCGGATTATGCGCCGTTTGAATATATTGAATCAGATAAGAGTGACGAAATTATTGGTTTTGATGTTGATTTAGCAAAAGCACTTGCAGGAAAACTTGGATATGAAGTTGAAGTAAAAGATATGGATTTTGGTGGATTGATTCAGTCACTTAAATCTGGTCAAGCAGACTTTGTATTAGCAGGAATGACTCCAACGGAAAAAAGAAAGAAAAATGTAGATTTCAGTGATATCTACTATACAGCGCAGCACATGATTATCTCTAAAAAAGACAGTAATATTGCAACAGTAGAAGATTTAGAAGGTAAAACAGTTGGTGTTCAGTTAGGTTCGATTCAAGAAGGTAAAGCAGAGGAAATTAATAAAACTGTAGCAATAAAAGTAGAAAATCGTAACCGTATCCCAGAGCTTATTCAAGAATTGAAAGCCGGCCGTTTTGACGCTATCATTATCGAAGACACAGTAGCGAAGGGATATCTTGAGAAAGAAGCGGATTTAACGAACTTCACAATGAGCGATGACCCTGAAGAAGCAGGATCTGCGATTGCATTTCCAAAGGATAGCGAGTTAACTGAGAAATTTAACACAGAGCTTCAAAAAATGAAAGAAAACGGCGAACTACAAGAATTGATTGTTAAGTGGTTTGGTGGGGAAAACTAATTCTACTACTAAGACGTTCAGAAGTCTTCTGGACGTCTTACTCATTTTATTAAATTAGAGAGGACGGCAGTTGAATGAACTTAGATTTCACACAATTTATTCCTTCAATGCCCTACATATTAGAGGGAATACTCGTTACACTTAGAATTGTTATTCTAGCAGGTATAATAGGTTTTATTTTAGGAATAATCCTTTCCTTGTTTAAAATTAGCAAATTCAAATTTCTCGGTTGGTTTGCGGATGCATATACCTCGATTTTTCGCGGTACTCCATTAGTGTTACAGCTGATGTTAATTTATTATGGTTCGCCCCAGTTGCTTGGATATCAAATTGAACCTTACGCAGCTGCTATTTTATCCTTTGCACTTAATTCTGCTGCTTACATATCAGAAATTATCAGGGCAGGAATTCAGGCAATTGATAAAGGTCAGCAGGAAGCCGCAATGGCTCTTGGTGTGCCTTACACAAAAATGATGTGGGACATTATCCTTCCACAAGCGCTTAAAAATATCCTGCCCGCATTAATGAATGAATTTATTACATTAACGAAAGAATCTGCAATTGTCACAACCATTGGGGTAATGGATATTATGCGTCGTTCCTACCAAGTTGGAGCTGAAAATTACTCGTTTTTTGAACCGCTCTTAATTGCCGGGATGATTTATTACGTAATGGTCATAACCTTAACCTTCCTAGGAAAAGCGGTTGAAAGGAGAATGAAACGCAGTGATTAAGGTAGAAAATTTACACAAAAATTTTGGTAAGCTTGAAGTATTAAAAGGGATTTCCACAACAATCGAAGCAGGAGAAGTGGTTGCAATTATTGGTCCGTCTGGTTCCGGGAAGTCTACCTTTTTACGCTGTATGAACCTTCTTGAAAACCCGAGCAGCGGTCGAATTCTAGTGGCGGGCCAGGATGTTACCGATAAAAAAACGAATATTATGAAGGTAAGGCAGAACGTCGGGATGGTTTTTCAGCACTTTAATCTATTTCCGCATAAAACCGTTTTACAAAATCTTACCTATGCACCTATAAAGGTAAAAGGATTGTCAAAGGCTGAAGCGGAAAAGATTGCTTTGGACTTGTTAGAAAGAGTTGGATTAGCAGAAAAAGCAAATGAGTATCCAACAAGATTATCTGGCGGGCAAAAGCAGCGGGTTGCCATTGCAAGGGCACTGGCAATGGAACCAAAGGTTATGCTGTTTGATGAACCAACCTCAGCACTTGACCCAGAGATGGTAAAGGAAGTATTAGAAGTAATGAAGTCATTAGCCGACACTGGAATGACGATGGCGATTGTGACACATGAAATGGGCTTTGCACGAGAAGTAGCAGACCGCGTTCTTTTTCTTGATGGCGGTGTTCTTGTAGAGGACGCTAATCCACAAGAATTTTTCACGAATCCAAAAAGTCAGCGGGCACAAGATTTCTTGCAAAAAGTCCTCTAATCAGGATAAGCTAAAGATGATCAGTCATGATCATCTTTTTTTTATGGATCTTATCTTAAACTTTGTTACATGGAACAAAATTTAATGATTATGTTAAGTTTCCGCTGAAAACAGAATAATCCAATAAAGAAAAGAGCATCCCAACTAATTCTAAAGCGGGAAAATAGCTATTTCCACGTTAAAATCGGCTTTAAGATTTTAACAACAATCTTACAAATACAGCCTTTTTTTTGAGGAGAATAGTATGAAATTTAGAATTGGGTATCGAACGATAAAAACAGCGCTTGGAACCGCCATTTCCATCTTAATTGCTCAACAATTGGGATTAGAAAACTTTGCATCGGCAGGTATACTTACAATTTTGTGTATCAAAGTAACGAAAAGAAAGTCTTTAAGAGCGTCTTGGGATCGATTTTTAGCCTGCTCTTTGGCTATGCCATTTTCAAGTTTATTTTTTGAAGTCTTCGGCTATCATCCAATTGTCATCGGGGTTATGCTATTATTTTTTATCCCAACTGTTGTATTGTTTAAAGCGAACGATGGAATCGTTACGAGCAGTGTCATTATCTTACATATTTATATGGCAAACAAATTATCGCCAGCTCTTTTTCTTAATGAACTAGGGGTTATTATTATCGGAATTGGCGTTGCGCTTCTGATTAATTTATATATGCCTAGTGCAGATGATAAATTAAAACACTATCAATTGAGAATCGAGGGAAATTTTAAAGTTATTTTCTCTGAAATGGTTACTTTTCTTCGAACGGGCGAAAGTAACTGGACTGGAAGAGAAATTACCGAAACGGCAAATTTACTTGAAGAAGCAAGGTCTTTCGCTTATCGAGATGTAGAAAATAATTTTTTAAGAGAAGAAAATGACTTTTTTCATTATTTTAAAATGAGAGAAAAGCAATTTGAAATTATCGAGAGGGTATTACCGATTGTGACTTCACTTACAGTGACACTTCCTCAAGGAAAAATGATTGCCGATTTTCTTGAGGAATTATCTGAAAATATTCGCCCAGGAAACACAGCGAATATTTATCTTGGAAAATTAAAAGAAATGAAAAAGGATTTTGTAGATATGGAACTCCCGAAAACGAGGGAGGAATTTGAAGTCCGTGCTGCACTGCTGCAATTAGTGAAAGAGATGAATGAATATCTAATTATTAAAAGTTCCTTTAAATTATCAAAATGGAATAAGCGGAGGAAGATCGAAGCAAACTAAGGTAAAAATGGCAGGTGGATTTTATGATTAAAATGCTAACGCCAATCTTGTTTGCTTTTTTTATTTCCCCTCTTTGGCCATTAGGGGCAAATCCTTTTCCAGGTGACACTTTTGTAATTGTAAATAAAACAACGAATGAATTGGCTTTGATTGACGATAATAAGGTCCAAACCGTAGTGAGTGTTGGGACAGGGAAAACCAAAGACTTAACTCCTGAGGGGCTTTTTACGATTACCGTAAAGGCAAAAGACCCATATTATCGCAAGAAGGATATTCCTGGCGGCGACCCAAACAACCCTCTTGGTTCAAGGTGGATCGGCTTTAATGCGGAGGAAACGGATGGAAGGATTTTTGGAATTCATGGAACCAATCAGCCAGCTTCAATTGGAAAATACGTATCACAAGGCTGTATTCGGGCACAGAACGAAGTAATTTCTTCTTTATATCCTTTGATTCCATTGGGGACAAAAATACTAGTTACCTCTGTTAAAAAACCATTTGACATCCTTGCAAAAGAATATGGAGCAATGAATTAAACATCAAAAGGGACTGTTCTCGGAACAGTCCCTTTTGTCTATTTTTTATTAAATAAATTGTGCAATCCCGATTAAGAGAGTTGAAGCTAACATCGCAAATAGCATCAAATATACGATTAATTTTCTCGTTTTTTTCTTAGACATAGTGGGTTCCCCCTTTTAATAATATGCTTTATCTCTATTCTACAGGGAAAAACCTAATTGAACAATGGAACAACCTTTCAATTTGGGAAGGAATTATGAATTTTTTAGCGAATATGGTAATTGTCGAAACTATTAAAATTTTGGAAACAGAGGGGTAAAGATGATTAAAAAAGTAGACCACATCGGTATCGCCGTTCGATCACTTGAAACGACACTTCCCTTTTATACTGAAGTGTTGAATCTTCCTTTAGTGGGGATTGAAGTGGTGGAAAGTCAAAAGGTAAAGGTTGCGTTTCTGAAAGC
Source organism: Neobacillus sp. plas4 (assembly GCF_057221695.1). Lineage (NCBI taxonomy): Bacteria > Bacillati > Bacillota > Bacilli > Caryophanales > Bacillaceae > Neobacillus > Neobacillus sp. plas4. The sequence goes on along the minus strand of NZ_CM170152.1, from coordinate 4,308,284 downwards.
TGGGGAAACGAAGCTTGAACTTCTAGAGCCAACGTCGGAGGAAAGTACAATTGCAAAATATATCGAGAAACGTGGTGAGGGGATACACCATGTTGCACTGGCGGTTGATTCTATTGAAGAAAGAATTCATGAAATGAATACAAAAGGAATCACAATGATAGATAAAGAACCAAGAATTGGTGCCGGAGGGGCTCACATTGCCTTTATGCATCCAAAGTCAGCATCAGGTGTTCTTTTGGAACTATGCGAAAAGAAGGGATGAGGGGTAATGATTGACATTTATGAAAAAATTAATGAATTATATGATAAGCGCCGGGAAGTTGAACTTGGGGGCGGAGACGAAAGAATTGAAAAACAGCATGAAAAAGGAAAATTAACGGCTAGAGAAAGAATAGAACTTTTAGTCGATAAAGGGACATTCATAGAATTAAGTCCATTTATCGAGCACAGAACAAACGACTTTGGTCTTGATGAACAGAAGGGACCTGGTGACGGTGTTGTTACTGGTTATGGCAAAGTAAACGGCAGACCGATTTACTTATTTTCACAAGATTTTACGGTATTTGGCGGAGCGCTTGGGGAAATGCATGCCCAAAAAATTGCCAATGTCATGGATTTAGCGGCTAAAAATGGAACGCCATTTGTTGGCTTAAATGATTCGGGCGGGGCTCGAATCCAAGAAGGTGTTGTTTCGCTAGATGGTTACGGTCATATTTTTTATCGAAATGCAATATATTCGGGAGTGATTCCACAGATATCCGTTATCATGGGACCTTGCGCCGGTGGTGCCGTTTATTCACCAGCCATTACAGATTTCGTTTTTATGGTTGAGAAAACAAGTCAAATGTTTATTACAGGTCCAAAAGTAATTGAAACCGTAACGGGTGAAAAGATTTCAGCTGAGGATCTTGGTGGAGCTCATGTTCATAATAGCATTAGCGGAAATGCACATTTTGAAGCTCCTTCCGAGCAGGAAGTTATAGAAGAGGTTCGAAAACTTCTAAGTTATCTTCCTCAAAATAATGAAGAAAAGCCTCCAAGACTTCCAGTTGAAGAAGAAAATGATTATCGTCCGGATTTAACGGATGTTATTCCATTTGACGCCGTTCGTCCTTATGATGTCCGGTTAGTTATTGAACAATTAGCCGATGCGGATTCTTTTATGGAAATTCAAAAAAGCTTTGCAAAAAACATTGTTGTTGGCTTTGCACGAATTAAAGGTGAAAGTGTCGGATTTGTTTGCAATCAGCCAAAGGTAATGGCGGGTGGACTTGACATTAATTCATCTGACAAAGCCGCAAGATTCATTCGTACCTGTGATTCCTTTAATATCCCAATTATTACACTAGAAGATGTAACAGGTTTCTTTCCGGGTGTTAAACAGGAGCATGGGGGGATTATTCGCCATGGAGCGAAGATACTATATGCTTATTCAGAGGCAACTGTACCCAAGCTGACGGTTATTTTAAGAAAAGCTTATGGGGGTGCCTATGTTGCACTCAATAGCAAGTCTATTGGTGCTGATTTAGTCTTTGCGTGGCCCAATGCTGAGATAGCCGTAATGGGTCCACAGGGTGCAGCCAATATCATTTTTGCAAGGGAAATTCAAAATAGCAATAATCCAGAACAGGTAAGGCAGCAAAAAATTGAAGAATATCGTGAAAAATTTGCCAATCCATATGTAGCGGCAAGCCGTGGGATGGTGGATGATGTGATTGATCCGCGTGAAACGAGAATAAAAATTATTCAAGCTTTAGAAATGCTGCGAAACAAAAAAGAGTCTAGGCCATTCAAAAAACACGGGAATATCCCACTCTAAGCAATCATTTGATGACAAGTATCCGAAGGGGTATACTTATACAGTGAGTATATAAAACGGAGGGTTATTCTAATGATTAATCATGAACGTCTTTTGAATGAATTCTTGGAGCTTGTCCAAATTGATTCGGAAACAAAATACGAAACTAAAATTGCAAAAGTATTAAAACAAAAGTTTACCGACTTAGGTCTGGATGTAATTGAAGATGACACAACAGCTATTACAGGGCATGGTGCCGGAAATTTAATTTGTACCTTGGCCGCAACAAAAGAAGGTGTTGATCCTATCTACTTTACATCACATATGGATACAGTCGTTCCAGCAAAAGGTGTAAAGCCGTCGATAAAAGATGGCTATGTAGTTTCCGATGGTACAACGATTTTAGGCGCAGATGATAAAACCGGTTTATCGGTTATGCTTGAAACCATCCGTGTTCTAAAAGAACAGAATATTCCACACGGGATGATTCAATTTGTTATCACGGTTGGAGAAGAATCTGGACTTGTTGGGGCGAAAGCACTTGACTCTTCCTTATTAAAAGCAAAATATGGTTATGCGTTAGACAGTGATGGTTTAGTAGGAAATATCGTCGTTGCAGCTCCAACACAGGCTAAGATAAAAGCTGTTATCTATGGAAAAACAGCTCATGCAGGTGTAGCACCAGAAAAAGGAGTCTCTGCTATTACGATTGCTGCAAAATCGATTGCAAAAATGTCATTAGGTAGAATTGATTCCGAGACTACTGCGAACATTGGCAGGTTTGAAGGCGGTTCAGCTACAAATATTGTATGTGACCGTGTTGATATATTAGCAGAAGCGCGTTCACTAATTGCTGAAAAGATGGAAGCACAAGCGGCCAAAATGAAAGAAGCTTTTGAAACAACAGCGGCTGACATGGGTGGAAGAGCAGAAGTTGAAATTGTGGTTATGTACCCAGGCTTTAAATTTGGTGAAGGTGACCAAGTCGTAGAAATCGCTCGTAAAGCAGCAGCGAAAATCGGCCGCAGCTGTGAATTACAGCATAGCGGCGGTGGAAGCGATGCAAACGTTATTGCTGGATTTAACATTCCAACCGTAAACCTGGCTGTTGGTTATGAAGACATTCATACAACGAACGAGCGCATGTCAATTGAAGAATTAAACAAGTTAGCAGAAATGACAATCGCGATTATTGAAGAAGTTGCAAACCAATAAGGATAGAATAGAGGAGAGCCATCTGGTTCTCCTTTTTGTTATACTATAATACATACCCATTTGATTAGGAGTCGATTCTACGTGAAGGAAATGTATCCGAAAAAGGGAAGAGTGATACTGCATGTGGATATGAATAGCTTTTATGCCTCCGTGGAGATGGCGTATGACCCGGAGCTTAAGGGTAAGCCGCTTGCCGTAGCGGGAAACGTTGAGGAGCGACGTGGAATCATTATTACTTGCAGCTACGAAGCGAGAAAATTTGGGGTCAAGACGACGATGCCACTATGGGAAGCAAAGAAGCTCTGTCCGCAGTTAATTGTAAGGAAGCCCAATTTTGAACGATACCGAACTGCGTCGATTGCTATGTTTGAAATTCTAAGAAATTATTCCGAACTGGTGGAACCGGTATCAATTGATGAAGGGTATTTAGATATAACCGATTCCTATGAGCTCGGCAGTCCAATCGAAATCGCCCAAAGTATTCAAACAAGGGTCCTTGAACAACTGGATTTGCCATGCAGTATTGGAATCGCACCCAATAAATTTTTAGCTAAAACAGCTTCAGATATGAAAAAACCAATGGGAATAACAATCCTTCGCAAGCGGGATATCCCCTCTGTGTTGTGGCCATTAAATACGAATGAAATGCATGGAGTTGGTAAAAAAACAGCAGAGAAGTTAACGACCATTGGTATTCACACGATTGGAGAGTTAGCTGCTGGAAATGAGATACAACTAAAATCACTGCTCGGTATTAATGGTATTCGAATAAAGGAAAGGGCAAATGGAATTGATCCTCGGCCTGTTGACCCTGATGCGGTTTCGGAGTTTAAGAGTATTGGGAATTCAACCACCTTGCCGAAGGATACTAGCAATCAACAAGAGCTGAATAGGGTACTGGAATCTTTGGCTGAAACTGTTTCAATAAGGCTTAAACGTAAAAATGTCCTAACAGCCACAGTGGGGATCACAATCCGTTTTAAAGACCGCAAAACGATTACACGAAGTAAAAAGCTTTCAAATCCCATTCAACATAAAGAGGACATCGCAACCCTTGCAAAGCATATTTTTCTGAAAGCTTGGAATGGAGATCCTGTCCGTTTGTTAGGCATAACTGGATATGATTTAGTTGAGCAAGATTTGGCTTTTAAGCAGCTTGATTTGTTTTCTTTTGAAAAAGATGCAAAAAAAGAGCCGTTACTCAAAACACTTTCTACTCTACGTGATAAATACGGGAAACATATTATTGAAAATGCCGGCACAAAAAAAATCAAACATGCTGATAATGTGGGAACCGGAACCAGTTTTAATAAAGATTTTCTACGAACCTTCCCTCAAAAAAATAAAGAAGAAGATGATTAAAGGCCCCGCTCTTGTTTAATGACAAAAGCGGAGCCTTTTATTTTATTTACAAATATCAACATCTAATGCATTAACAGGCCACCAGAAAAATCCGTCTTTTTCTAATAGCTTATCTGCTGCCTCCGGCCCCATTGATCCGGAAGGATAGTTTGGATAGTAATCCGCTTTGTTATTCTCCCATACTTCAGAAATATTATCTACAAACGCCCAAGAGTAGGCAACTTCATCCCAATGAGTAAAGTTCGTCGCGTCCCCTCTCATACAGTCATAAAGGAGCTTTTCATATCCTTCAGGGGTATTCATCGCATGAATTCCAGTATTGGCAAAACTTAGTTTAACTTCTTGGGCATCAAGATGGCCGCCAGCTTTTTTAGCATTAAGATGTAATGTAATGCCTTCTTCTGGCTGGATATGAATGACAAGCAGGTTCGGATTTAACAGTTTTTCCGGCTGATAATAAAGGTTCATCGGAATGTCTTTAAATTGAACAACGATTTTCGTTGATTTAGTTGCCATTCTTTTTCCTGTACGAATATAAAATGGAACGCCTGCCCAGCGGAAATTATCAATCATAATCTTTCCAGCCACGAACGTTTCTGTATTTGATTCTTTGTTCACCATTGGCTCAGCACGGTACTCAGGCACCTGCTCATCCTCGACCATTCCTGCACCATATTGTCCGCGGACAAAATATTTATCTACCTTTTCTCCCTTAATCATACGTAATGACCGAAACACTCTGACCTTTTCAGAGCGGACCTCATCGGTCGTTAACTTAATTGGCGGTTCCATTGCAAGCAATGCTACCATCTGCATCATATGGTTTTGCACCATATCCCGGAGTGCACCGCTTGTTTCATAATAACGGCCGCGTTCTTCTACTCCGAGTACCTCACTGGACGTAATTTGAATATTGGAGATATAACGGTTATTCCATAATGGTTCAAATATCGCATTGGCAAAACGAATAACTTCAATATTCCGAACCATTTCTTTCCCTAAATAGTGATCAATTCGGTAAACTTCTTCCTCTGAAAAAGCAGTTCGAATTTGCTTATTCAACTCTTTTGCCGATTCTAAATTATGCCCGAATGGTTTTTCAATGACCAGGCGTTTGTAGCCTTTTACATCGGTCAATCCATCGGATTTTAAATGGAGGGCAATTGGACCGAAGAATTCAGGTGCCATAGCAAGATAAAAAATTCGATTTCCTTCTAACTCATATTGCTCATCAATCTGCTCTGCCAAATCTTTTAGAGCTAAATAAGAGCTGGAATCCGCTACATCATGTGACTGATAGTAGAAATGAGACACAAACTCATCGATTTTATCTTTCTTACCTAGAGCGTTTAAAACGGAGTCCTTCACAGAATTTTGAAAATCTTCGGTTGATAATGGTCTCCTGGCCACGCCAACGACCGCAAATTTATCTAACTTTCCTTTTTGAAACAAGCGGTAAAGGGAGGGAAAGAGCTTTCGAATAGCTAAATCTCCTGTTGCACCGAAAATCATGATTAATGATGTCATATTTCTTGATTGTTCCACTGTCATTACCTCTCCTTAATATGTATTCAATTTAGATTTAGCCAAAATTGATTGAAGCATGTATGAAATCTAAATCCCTTTAAAAGAGAATACCACGGATATAGGGCATTTGTGCAAGTGATATGCTATATTATTTGTAACATTATATCGAAAAGGAGGAGTTGGGTTGGATATCCTTTTTTTAGGAACGGGTGCTGGTGTTCCGGCAAAGCTTCGCAATGTTACTTCAATTGCCTTAAAATTACTCGAAGAGCGAGGCGCGATTTGGTTATTTGATGCCGGTGAAGCAACCCAGCATCAAATCTTACATACATCCATAAAACCTCGCAGAATCGAGAAAGTTTTCGTTACCCATCTTCATGGCGATCATATCTATGGTATTCCCGGTTTATTAGCGAGTCGTTCTTTTCAAGGCGGTGAATCAGAAGTAATCGTCTACGGTCCCAAAGGTATAAAGGAATTTATAACGATAAGTCTTTCTGTCAGTCAAACCTACTTAAAATACCCGTTAAAGATTATAGAAATTGATGAGGGAATTATTTTTGAAGATGAACAGTTTCGTGTAGAAGCACGGCTGCTTGAGCACGGCATTCCCTCATATGGGTATCGCATTGTCGAAAAAGACAAACCTGGGACTCTTTTGGCCGATAAGCTTGTTGAAGACGGAGTACAGCCCGGTCCTATTTTCCGAAAAATAAAAGAAGGTGAAAGTGTGACGCTTGAAAATGGCAGAGTCATCATCCCTGAAGATTACCTAGGGCCAAATCAAAAGGGACGGATTGTGACTATTCTTGGCGATACAAGATATTGCGATAATGCTATTTCATTGGCAAGGGATGCTGATTTGTTAATACATGAAGCTACTTTTTCAAAAGGGGAAGAGCAGTTGGCCTTTGATTATTTTCACTCGACCACTCACCAGGCCGCAGAAGCGGCTAGACGCTCTGGCAGCAAGCAGCTCTGTTTAACCCATATCAGCTCACGTTACGACCGTCAGGCATGGCGTGAACTCGTAATGGAAGCACAGGAAATCTTTACGAATACAGACATTGCCGAAGACTTTAAAGAAATCAACATACCGAGTAAATAGTGATATTAGGGTTAATTTAAATTTATCTGCGATAAAACGGATATATCAGCGTTAAATGAAATATATCTGCGATAAAACGGATATATCAGCGTTAAATGAAATATATCTGCGATAAAACGGATATATCAGCGTTAATTGAATTATATCCGCGATGCCCGTCAGTTATGGTCACTATTTGCCATCTCTATAGTGACCGTAACTGTTCATAAAACCATTCCTGCTTAATGCTCCCTATCCTTTTCCCGTAACTCGCTTAACTTGTACAGTGTTCCTCTCCACATAATGCCGCCGCGTCTATAGGTTAGCCAGCTGGCACGGATGATTGAATAGATAAACAAGAGAGCAGTCACAGGCAATACGAGAAACATTGCAGGAGAGAAGATGGTCATTTTTTTGATGACCATTATGTAGTGAATCCCGCTTAACACAATAATTCCTAAGCTTAATAGTGCGACTATTTTATTAGAAGAAAATATTGTTATGAAGGGCAGAACATTCGTAATAAAAACCCCGAATATCGCAAAAAATACCATACTTACCCGGTAATGTAATCCGGCAAATGTATTTTTTTCGAGTCCGACAAATGCTTCCTGCAAACTTCCATACCATTCAACCTCAATGAGCTTCAACGCGGTGACAATTCTTTGACGATATCCAGATCGTTTCATTCTCATTCCTAGCTGTAGATCGTCGTCCGGTCGCATTTTCACCATTTCATGCGTTCCAAAGCTTTCATATGCTTTTCTTGAAACAAGATTAAAAGCCCCAATCCCAGTCCCGATTTTTGACTTTGGATTATTAGCTGCCCAAGGTCTTTTAAAATAGGAAAAACCAAATAGAAAAAAGGCAACAAATGATTTAAGCCAAAAGTTTTTTGCGCTCAAGTTTGGGGAAGCTGTTAAATGGTCCAGCTCATTTCTTTCAAAATAATGAAGTGCCTTTGCAAATGCCTCTCTTTCAAATCTTACATCCGCATCCGTAAATAAAATCCAGTTCCCAGAAGCTCCAAGGAATCCTCTATATAAGGCGTTATTTTTTCCAAGCCAGCCTTCTGGTAATTCATCTATATGAAGAACTGAAATCCGCCGGTCTTTTAGCCGCAACTCCTCCATCATAAGCCCAGTATCATCCGTTGACCGATCGTTGACGAGAATCCATTCAACGTTTTGATAAGTTTGATTTAACTGACTGAGAACACTGGGTTGTATTTGCTTTTCCTCATTACGGGCCGCAACAATGACCGATAACAGTGGTCCGTTTTCCAAGCTTTGTTCAATTTCTAAAGCGTCTATTTTTCGTAAACCTATTAAACCGTCTAGGAGAAAAACAATCCAGACAAAAATTTCTAAAGCAAATAGAATGGTTAACATCGCGTACACTTCCCAAAACCTTTTAATGCTAGTTTAAATGAATAGAACCAAACATCCAAATTAAGTAGTTGGTTCGGTCACTTCCAGCTGTTCACGTAAGGCCGCCCCCATTTTTTTTGATTGGGCAGTTGCAGCCTTAATACAAGAAATAAATGCTTGTTGGACTTGATGATCTTCAAGTACTTTGACACCAGCCTCTGTGGTTCCTCCAGGACTTGTAACATCTCTGCGCAGCTGCTCAGATGACTTTGTTGAATTTTTCACCATTTCAGCAGCCCCAATTAAGGTTTGCACGATTAATTCACTCGCCATTTCCTTGTCGAGTCCAACCTCTACAGCACTTTTTTCCATTGCCTCAATAAGGTAATAAATATAAGCAGGACCGCTTCCAGAAAGTCCTGTTACGGCGTCCAGCTGTTCCTCCTCAACAAAAGTTGTCAAGCCAACGGTTCCAAACAAATTTTTCATTGCCTCAATTTGTTGGGAAGTAACACGGTCATTTACCGCAACGGCGGTGGCAGATTTTCCAACCGCCGCCGATGTATTGGGCATTGCCCTAACAATGGCGATTGGCAATCCTGCTAATGCTTCAATGGTGTTAATGGACACTCCTGCTAAGACTGAGACGACGAGCATTTCTTCGGTTAAATATTCCCGAATAGATTGTATCGCTGGTGCAACATCCTTTGGTTTCATCGATAATATGACCATGTCTGCACCTGTGAGCAATTCGTTTAAATCATAGCTTCCACTGATACCATAAGTATCACTTAGCTTTTTCAACCTTTCTGAATTGGAATTGTTCGTTACCCAAATATTCTTGCTATCCATTAAACTTTTTTCAAGAATCCCTGAAATTAGTGCTTCTGCCATTGAGCCTGCACCGATAAACGCTAGTTTTTTCAACGTTAAGCCCCCTAAAGATTTTTCAGTGATTATGCTTGATAAACCCTTATCTGTCAAGAAATAAAGTTACATAATTTTTCAACTATTTAAATAAACCATGCAGAAAAAATGACAATGCAGAAGAAAATCGTTACACTTTATCTTAAATATAAATTGTCAAAAAATGTTTACATCGATAGGAGCTTTTTGAATGACTCAATGGAAAGACGGAATTGCGAAAATTATTTTGCCGACTCCTTTTGCGGTCGGCGATGTTAATGTATTTTTAATTAAAGGAGAGCGTTTGACACTTGTCGATTGTGGGGTCAAAACAAAAGCGTCATGGGCGGCATTTAAGCAGCAGCTGACTGAATTACATTTAACCCCTGATGATATTGAACAAGTCATTATTACCCATCATCATCCGGATCATGTTGGAATGCTGGATTTTTTATCCGATAAGATTGAGGTATATGGTCACCCGCTTAATGAAAGATGGATTCATCCAACCGATGCTTTTTTTGAAGAACAAGAGAAATTTTTTGGTGCAGAATTTCTTGACTATGGTTTACCACAAGAACTTCTTCCATCTCGTTCCATGTTAATGGATACCCTGAAGTACTCCTGTAATCGCTCCTTAACTGGAGAGCTGGTTGAAGGAATGAGCCCGCCTGGACTTACGGAGTGGACGGTATTGGAGACCCCTGGACATGCCCAGAGCCATATTGCTCTTTTTCGTGAAAAAGATGGCGTACTGATCGGAGGGGATTTAATTCTTGCACATATTTCACCCAACCCATTCCTTGAAACGCCGGCGCCTGGTGAAAAAGAAAGACCGAAGCCACAGCTGCAACATAATCACTCGATGAAGAAACTATTGTCTTATCCCATTCAGTTTGTCTATACGGGTCACGGTGCTGAAGTGTTTCAACTAAAAGAGTTAATCGAAAAAAGGCTGATTCATCAACATGAAAGGGCGATGAAGGTCAATGATTGGCTTAAAGAAGAACGGCAAACGGTATTTGAACTTTGCAAACGTCTTTTTCCTTCCGCTTATAAGCGTGAATTAATGCTGACACTATCGGAAACAGTGGGTCAGCTTGACTATTTAGCCTCAATCGGCGAGATTATTAGTAATAAGGATCAACAACCTGTCCTTTATCAGGCTAGATGAGGTGTAATATATGGCGAGAGAACAACTTAAGGGAAAAAATATTGTTATTACCGGTGCATCCGGGGGAATCGGTGCTGAAATTGCCAAGCTTTGTGGAGCGAGTGGTGCTAATCTTGTCCTTATAGCACGCAGCATTGAAAAGCTCAATCAGCTGCAAAAAGAATTGGAGCAGAAGCATCACGTAAAGGTAGACGTCTACCAATTGGATGTCTCGGATACGGATAAAGTAAAGGAAGTTTTTTACGAGATTCTCGAGAAAATTGATCATATTGATATTCTTGTAAACAATGCAGGATTCGGTGTTTTCCGTGCAGCTCATGAAGCAACGATGACTGAAATCAAAGGGATGTTCGATGTCAATGTGGTTGGGCTTATGGCGTGTACCAGCATGGTTCTGCCAAAAATGCGCGAACGCCAATTTGGGCATATTATTAACATTGCGTCTCAGGCAGGGAAAATCGCTACGCCAAAATCAAGTGTTTACTCTGCCACTAAGCATGCTGTTCTAGGTTACACCAATTCCCTTAGGATGGAGCTTAGTGATTACAATGTGTTGGTCACATCTGTGAATCCTGGACCGATTGCAACGAATTTCTTTAACATTGCCGACGAAAAAGGCACGTATGTTAAAAATGTTCAAAGATTCATGCTGCAGCCAGAATATGTAGCAAGGAAAGTTGTTGAGAGTATGCTGACAAAAACGAGGGAAATTAACCTGCCCCGGTGGATGAATATGGGCAGTGTCGTATATGTTCTCTTCCCGCGACTTTTTGAACGAATTGGAAAAAAGGCATTTAACAAAAAGTAAAACCGCAATCGCGGTTTTTTTGATTTGAAAAGATTACCCTGTTAAAAATTCATATACCGTATCATTTATCGCCTCGTATAATTCTATAGCTGGTTGTTCTTCTTTTATTTTAATAATCTTAACAGCAAGCTCCTCTAAATCTCCACTGCTCAGTGGGAGGGAATCCACTTCAGCATAATATTGTTTAAAGCAATTCTTTATCATTTTTATGATCAGTTTTTTCTCCATTTACCTGCACCTCATCACAATTATACCGCTTTTTCCTACAATAGCTATTTGCGAAAAATAACCATAACCATGAAATCCCTCAAAAAATTTCCATTGAATACGAACGCATATTCGCGTAAGATATGTATATAATATAAAGAACAAACGTTCGATAATTTTAGAGTCTAGCTTTGGGCGGGAGCCCTGCGCTTTTCAAATTGGGAGGAAAAGTCATGGTTGATTACAGCACGTTACCACACAATCAGATTTTATGCGTAGACATGAAGAGTTTTTATGCAAGCTGTGCTGCTGTCATGCTTGGTCTTGATCCCTTGACTTGCTATCTAGCTGTGGCCGGTAACAAAGAACGAAATGGAAGTGTTGTGCTTGCTGCATCACCGCGTTTAAAGAAAGAATTTGGAATTAAAACAGGTTCGAGGCTATTTGAGATTCCTGATGATCCCCGGATTCAAGTTGTTGAGCCAAAAATGGCAACCTATTTGCGTATTTCTACTGAAATTACCCGTCTGTTTAATCGGTATGTTCCAAAGGAAGCCATTCACACGTACAGCGTTGATGAAAGTTTTATTAAGGTGGATGGAGTACTTCATATGTGGGGGGATGCCTTTACCATTGCAGCAAAAATTAAGGATGATATTGAACGTGAATTCCAGCTCCCCTGTGCGGTCGGAATTGGCCCTAATATGTTATTATCGAAGCTTTGCCTCGATCTTGAAGCAAAGAAGCATGGAATTGCTGAATGGAAGTATGAGGACGTCCAAACAAAGCTATGGAAGGTTTCACCACTCAGAGAAATGTGGGGGATTGGCAGGCGTGTTGAAAAAACATTAAATGGGATGGGCATTTTCACAGTTGGTCAGCTGGCTCGCTATGATTTACAAGCGCTGGAAAAGAAATTTGGAATCATGGGTAACCAGCTTTATCATCACGCCTGGGGAGTTGACCTTTCAGACCTGGGAGCACCTCTTATTGAGGGGCAAATCAGCTTTGGCAAAAGCCAAATTCTTTTAAGAGATTATAAAGACGAAGAAGAAATAAAGCATGTGATTTTAGAAATCTGTGAAGAGGTAGCCCGAAGAGCGCGCTCCCGCCGCAAAGCTGGGAGGACGGTCAGCCTCAGTATCGGTTATAGCCAAGATGAACTTGGCGGCGGTTTTCATCGTTCAAGAACAATCATGCAGCCAACAAATGTAACGATGGACCTGTACCGTGTCTGTCTCGAATTATTTTACGAACATTATACAGGAAAGACAGTAAGGCAAATTGCGATTAGCATCGGAAATATCGTCGATGACCACGAGTTTCAGCTCGATCTTTTTGATATGGGTGCGGTAAAGCGGCGAGAACTTGGTTACGTGGTTGATTCTGTTCGAAGACGATTTGGATCGGGTGCCTTATTACGAGCTGTTTCCTATACTGCTGCCGGAACGGCAAGACACCGGGCTACATTGGTTGGCGGGCACAAAAGATAAGAGAGGGGGGAATGTGATGATTCGTGACCGCGGAAGGATCAAATGGGTTTCGATGATGCTTCCTGAGCACATCAAATTGCTCAGGGATTGGGTAAAGGAAGATCAGTATGAAGAGCAAAAAATAATAGATGAACAGCAGCTCGAACTCATGAATGAGACCTTATCTGAAGCCATCGAATTTGACCAATTTGTTACCATTACCCATTATCGAAAGAGTAATTATGAACTTGTTATTGGAAAAATTCATTATTGGGACGAAATGACTGGGAGGCTTCATATCGTTGATCACTTCGAAGAAATACACCGCATTCCGATTACTGCAATAGCGGATATCAGAATAACGGGTGTGTAAACATGCAACAAGAGCGGCCCATTTCGGGATCCGCTCTTGTTTGGATTATTGTATTAACGGAAATCCGCTTTAAATTCACCAGTAATTTTTTGGTGGCCATTATACTCTTCAAACAATTGCTCTTGTTCCAAGTCGAAACGGTTCATAATTGGCAAGTCGTTTACTGAGAATAGGTAAGAGTCTTCGGAGGCAGTATGTTCATACCATGCCCAGTTCGGAACAACGAAGTAATCACCTTTTTTCCAATCGAAACGGATGCCATTGATAACTGTGTGACCTGAACCTTTGTGTACTTGGTAAACAGTTGAGTGCGTATGGCGTAATGCCTTTGTTTGGAAGCCATGTGGTAAATGCTGCATTCTAGTGCCAAGCGTAGGGTTTGCTGATTTACCTGTAGATGGGTTGATGTACTCTACTGCGTATCCATGGTGTGGATCTGGATCGAATTCCATTAACCCTTTAATTCCTTCTACCGTGCGATCCCATTTATAATTTGCAAGTGGAGCAACTGTATATTTATCATCACCAACAGGACGAACCATGCCGCCGCGATAACGTCTCTCTGAGAAATTATCTGGAATATCTGGCTGTTGTAAACCATCTTCATAAGGTTCAAAGAATGTACCGCCGATTGCATAAATGGTAGGAATATCTAAAGCATCCATCCAATACATAGGCTCTGTTCCTAAGTGGGCGTGCCCATGCCATAAATTCTTTGGAGTAATTAAAAAGTCACCTTCCTCCATGAAAATACGCTCACCCTGCACGATCGTATATGCACCAGAACCTTCAGAAATAAAGCGCAATGCACTTTGTGAGTGACGGTGGGATGGTGCTTTTTCACCAGGTAATAACATTTGAACAGCTGCATAAATCGTTTGGGTAGTAGATCCCCATCCCCAAGGTTCACGATACGTTAATCCAGGGTTTTGAAAATAAATCGCCCGGCGTTCCCCGCCCCGTTCTGGTGTGAAGATTTGAGCCGCTTCTGCCATTTTCTTTTTGATTAATTCATCGCTCCAAAGATAAGCTTGTGCTTGAGGCTTTGGCGTTTTGTGCATAATTGTAGGAATTGCTTCCCAAAGAGGTCCTAAGTTGTATTGTTGTATATCTCTTGTGTAATCGGTTACAACTGAGCTTTTCATAAACTCTTGAACTTCTGGATTTACTTCAGCCATTTCTCATTCTCCTTTATTATTTAAAATTTTATAGAGAAAAGGGGAGCAGCGAATGCTGCTTGACCCCTTGAAAATCCCCTTAAACAGTAGCTAAGACTTCTGTTGTCTTTACTTTATTTTCAAGTGCACCAATTTTGTCGATTTCGATACGAACAACGTCTCCATCTTTTAAGAATTGCGGAGGATTCATTGCAACTCCAACTCCACCAGGAGTTCCAGTTAATACAACATCACCTGGCTCTAACGTCATTAAATTCGATAAGAAAGCTACTAATTTTTGAACAGAGAATACTAGATTAGCAGTATTGGTTTTTTGACGTACTTCACCATTTACTTTTAGGACAACATCTAAGCCGGATGGATTTTGCAATTCATCGGATGTTACTAAATATGGTCCCATTGGTGCACTGCCATCTACTGTTTTTCCTTGGAGCCATTGAAGCGTGCGTCGTTGAATATCACGATAGGTTACATCATTTGTAATGGTATAACCAGCTACATAGTCTAATGCATCTTCTTCGGAAACATTGCGGGCTTGTTTGCCAACAACAAAAGTAAACTCTGCTTCATAGTCAAGCTGGTCAGAAATTGGATAGAACGGAATATCGTCCTCTGGACCTAAGATTGTATTTGCGAATTTCGCAAAAATAACTGGGTTTGATGGAATTTCACGACCCATTTCTAAAATATGTTCGCGGTAGTTATGACCAACACAGATAATTTTTCCTGGTTTTTGAACGGGTGCCTCTACCTTTACTTCCTCGATGTTATAAATGACTTTTTTATCAAAGCTTTCAGGATTAGCCAAAATGAAATCGATTGCATTTTGCGCAAGTTGAAGGGATTCTTTACCACCCTGGTATAACTCGTCTGTATTTTCTGGCACATATGCTTTTGCGATTGCTTCGAATCGGTATTTTCCTTCTGCTTTTAATTGTGCTTGGTAGGCATAGTTTAAGTCGATTACTTGGTTGTCAACGATTGCACCTGCACGTGTATGTCCAGCGACAGTATAATTAATAAGTTTCATTGTTGCTCCTCCTTGTTTTTCACTAATTATGAAATTAGTTCACTATTTATAAAAATAGTAAAAGAATACGAGATAATTGTCAATATTATTTGTTTTCAGAAATTTATTTTTTTAAACCGAAATACTCTGAAATTTCTTTTGCGATACTGAGAACATATTGTCCAGTCGGATGATCTGCTGATTTTGGTACAGTCTCAGTAATACCAACGATGGTAATTGCACCAATTAGTTCATTGTTAAAATTTAATAGAGGGACACAAAAAGATGAGACATGCTTTATTAGAGGTTCGGTTTTTGAAGCAAAGAACATTCCTCTTGTTTTTTCTTTTTCAGCTTGAAATTGCTGCAATTCACTTTCATTGAACCTTGAAAGTTCAGCTTCTTCCCATTCTTTCAAACGAACGTCTTTTTCAAAGGCTGAAAAAACAACGCCAGTAGAAGAGGAGAGTGGTAAGTGTGTCCCTATTTGAGCACCAATATTTATTCCATAATCATCTGCACTTTGAATATATGAAATCAGTGGACCATTTTTTGAAGGAACGGCCAGCAGTACGGTTAGGTTCGTTTTATCAGTGATCTTTTTAATATAGGGAATAACCACTTCTATTAAAGAAGATTGACCTAAAGCCGCATTTCCTAACTGAACTAATTTATGTCCAAGCGTATACGCGTTTGTATAAGGATTACGATAGACTAATCCAAATTGGGACAGTGTAGACAAATATTTATATAAATTGCTTTTTGTCATTGCAGTTAGGTTTTGGATATCAGTAAACTTTAGAGGTTCTTTTTCCCTTGCTAAGATCTCTAATATGTTTAACCCAATTTGCAAGGACTGAATACCGACCGTTTTCGTTTCAGTTGTCATCATATTCACCTCCTTTTTCGATTAATTTTGGATAATACCAGAAAAACGATTAATAGAAATTTCTAAATTTTAAAAGTTTTTTGTTGACGAAACAGTGAAAAATGATTTAAAGTTTTCTTATCAGGTAACTAAGTTCTCTATTTGTGGAAGATAATAACTCAGTTGGAGGGGAATAGTCAATGACAAATGTAAGCGATATTATTGTAGTAGGCGGAGGAATCGGTGGTTTAGCAGCAGCACTATCAGTTCAAGAAAGTGGTAAGTCTGTAGCGGTTTTTGAGCAGGCACCTGAGTTTGGAGAAGTAGGTGCAGGAATTCAGTTAGCACCAAATGCGTTAGAAGTTTTAGACCGTTTAGGTGTAAAAGAAGAAATTTTAAAACATGCAGTAGTACCAAAACGTCTTGTCCTAAAAGATGTTTATACTGCAAAAGAATTAGCCGTTCTGGATTTAGGAGAAGGTTTCCAAAAAGAATTCGGCCAGCCATACATCGTATTACATCGCTCCGACTTACACAGAGTTCTTTATGAAGCATGTCAAAAAAACAGTAATATTAAATTCTTTACCAACCAATGTATTCAAACGGCAGAACAAAATGGTGATACTGTAACTATTGTTAACCAAAATGGTGAAACGTTTACTGCAGAAGCAGTTATTGGTGCCGATGGGGTAAAATCAAACATGCGTAAGCAGCTAGTTGATGATAAACCAGTAAACTCTGCGTATGTTGCTTACCGTGGAACGATTCCAATCGAAGAAGTGGCTTCTACCGCAAACTTAGACTTAGACGATGTAATTATGTGGATTGGACCCAACCTGCACATGGTACAATACCCAGTTCGCCGCGGAGAGCTTTACAACCAAGTAGTGGTATTTAAATCATATGATGCGACTGTAGAAGACTGGGGAACCCCTGAAGAAATGGCACGTCGTTTTGAACATTGTCATCCAAAAGTTGAGAACGCTTTAACTTACATTAACCGTCAATTCCGCTGGCAAATGTATGACCGTGAACCAATCGACAATTGGACAAATGGCAACATTACGCTATTAGGAGATTCTGGTCATGCAATGCTTCAATATTTAGCTCAAGGCGGAGTTCAAGCCCTTGAAGATGCGTTTGTATTAGGTGAGGAATTAAAGAAACATAACTCTTACGAAGAAGCATTTAAGGCATATCAAGAAGTTCGTATCCCACGTTCTTCAATGGTACAAGGATCAGCACGCAGATGGGGCGAAATTATTCACGCAGAGGATCAAACTGCACTTGCGCTTCGTAATTTTATTTTTGAACAACATAAACCAACTGATTACCATGTTGTTGATTTCCTATATGGCTATTTCAATAAAAATTACCAACGTGTTAATTGCTAGTTTATAACTTATTGCAAAATAAAAATGCGTTAGAGTTAACTCTAGCGCTTTTTTAAAATTAATATAGTAAGTGAATATGAAGGAGGACATTCAATGACAACAACAGTTCTGAATGAAAAAGTAGAAATCTTTAAAAAGAGTATTGAGGATATTGTAGCGGTATTGAATAATACGGAAGAGGCAGCCCTTTATGTTAAACCTTCTGAATCAGAATGGTCGGCCATGCAAATTGTTTCCCATATAATAGAAGCTGTAGAATTTTGGGCTGCAGATTTGGAAGCGCTGCTAGTTGTTCCAGGTGCTAAATGGGGACGTAATCACGAACATGTACGCCGTTTAGCTGCAGTAGATGAAAAGGTTGTATCACGTATTAATAAAGAGGAGGCCATAACGGAACTTCAAAACTTAGTTCCGAAGGTAGAGGCAGTGCTTGTAAAAGTGACAGAAGAGGATCTGATAAAAACAGCCCCAAGCTATAATCCAAAATTTGATGGTAAACCGTTATCCTTTTTAGTCGACCACTTAATCGTAAAACACGTAACTGGACATTACGGGCAAATTGTACGTCATTTGGAAAAGATTCAATAAATACCAGTACTAAGTAGCTGAGGCCTCTTATAGCAAAAACACTAAGAATGACAAAAGATTGTGTTACAATTAGTGCATGCTAGCAGGGGGGAGATTTAAAACATGGAGATTATGATAACATCGGCAGCTGCTGAGAAACTTAATGAGCGAATTAATGGTACCGAAGGCTATTTAAAGTTGAAGTATGATATAGATGGCTGCGGATGTGTAGTAAGCGGGGTGTTCGCTTTGTGGTATGTACCTGAACTTGATTCTGACGATATGACAATTGAGACGAACGAACGCACTATATATATGGAAAAGTCGAAAACTGTCTTCTTTGATGAAAAGATGAAAATTGATTTTTCCACTGCAAGTAATAGCTTTCAATTAAAAAGTCCTCAGCAAATCTTAAATGGATATATGAGTTTAATTTTGAAAGGAAAAACAGACTGACCCACTCTGGGCAGTCTGTTTTTTTAGGAAAGCAGATATATTTCCATTAACGCAGATATAATGCATTTATCGCAGATGTAGTGAATTTTACCCATAGAACTCGCCATTGACAACGTATGTTTTTAAAAATTCATCTAAGACTCGGCGATAATCCTCTGGATTTTCATTAAAAGACTGGGCATGGCGACCGTTTACAGCGAGATAAAGCATTTTTGGACCTTGTTTTTTCTCGTATAATTCTTTTGTCATAGCCGGAAGAATAAAATCATCGTTCTCACTGTGAATAAATAAAATAGGATTCCTGATATTTTCAATAACAGAAATTGGCGAAACGTGTCTAATTGAATATTTTTCACGCAAGCGCAAAATAAAATCAGCGATGGGAATTGAGAGTGACGGTATCATTTTGTATTCTTTTTTAAGCTGATAAGAAAGCTGCTCTTTTAAGTCAGAAAACGGACAGTCCGCAATATAAAAATCAGCACCATCCTCAAGCATACCGGCATACAGGAGCATTGTAGCCGCGCCCATCGATTCACCATGGATCCCAAGCGTAAGTGTAGATCCCTTCTCTTTTTTTAACCAATCAATTACAGCTTTTAAATCGAACTTTTCATAGTGGCCAAAGCTGGTAGTCTTTCCCCCAGACTCCCCATGGCGGCGATGGTCATAGATAACGGCATTAAATCCGTTTTCTAGGAATAGATTCATATATTTAATGGAATTAATTTTTGTTTCGGTCACACCATGAGAAATAATGACATAGCGATTGGAAACGTGTGGCTCTACAAGCAGAGCTTTAATGGGATAGCCAAAGGGAGATTCAATTGTAACTTCCCGCTTAGGAAGAGAATCGAACTGTTCGGGATTAAATCTTCCCGCTTCCTTTTCACGCTGTACAATAAATTGCTCATCCTTCTTTTTAAAATACATGAGTCGATTTGTAAAATAAAAACCTAAAGAAAATGTAAACAGGAATGAAATTAGAAGAGCTCGTAACGCTTTTCTCACAAGTACACCTCCAGAAGGTTCGCCAATAGTAATTATTTGGTAATGTTAGCATTATTTTAACATAGGAAAAGCCGCTAACTCCATTTAGCGGCTTAATTAAAATAAAAATAATAGCTATTTGAACTTTGAGAACTGTCTAGCTCCAGCGCCTAGGGGCTCGGGTCATAAGCCAATCCGTCGAGAAGGTTAAAGAGCAACCTTCTCGACGGCTCGTCTTATGCCTGTAGCCCCTGTGCAAGGCGCTTCCGCATTTCTTATTGCTCTGCATTCTGTCTCTTGGTTGGATGTAGTGCTTTTTCTAGTTCCTCGGCAGCAATCATCCGCTTGCCTCCACCTGCTGTTTCTGCGTAATCCTTACCTTTTTGGCTGTATCCTTTATCGCGTTTTTGGCTCATACTCTTCAGACTCCCTTCGAGAAGTAGTTTCATTTAATAAGGTGCATATATAGAAGACTGATTATTCATCTGAAAATGTTTAATGAAGAACGGCTCAATTCAAAAAAACAAGAATTATAGAAATTTTGACAAAATAAGAGGGTTTTCAGGAATTTTGTAGAATTAAGTAAAGGTAATACATATTGAAGAGGAGCGATAGAAAATGAGCCAAACAGAAGTAGTAATTGTGAGTGCCGTACGTACAGCATTAGGTAGTTTTAACGGAAGCTTGAAAAATGTATCAGCACCAGAATTAGGGGCAACAGCTATCAAAGGAGCACTTGAACAAGCAGGCGTAAAACCAGAACAAGTGGATGAAGTTATTTTAGGAAACGTACTGCAGGCGGGTCTTGGTCAAAACCCTGCAAGACAAGCTGCTATCGCTGCAGGAATTCCTGAAAGTGTTTCCTCAATGACGATCAATAAAGTCTGCGGTTCAGGATTAAAGGCTGTTCACTTGGCAACTCAGGCAATTCTAGCAGGAGATGCAGAGATTGTTGTTGCTGGTGGAATGGAGAACATGAACCAAGCTCCTTACATATTAAAAAATGCCCGTGATGGTTTTAAAATGGGTGATCAAAAATTAATAGATACTATGACTAGTGACGGATTGACATGTGTTTTTAATCAATATCATATGGGAATTACAGCTGAAAACTTGGCAGATAAATATTCCATTACGAGAGAAGAGCAGGACCAATTTTCAGCATGGAGTCAGGAGAAGGCTGTTAAGGCAATTGAGGAAGGTAAGTTTAAAGATGAGATTGTCCCTGTTGTAATTCCACAGCGCAAAGGTGACCCAATTGTTTTTGATACCGATGAATATCCGAAAAAAGGAACAACAGCTGAAAAACTTGCAGGATTACGTCCAGCATTCAAAAAAGATGGCAGCGTAACAGCTGGTAATGCCTCCGGAATCAATGATGGAGCAGCTGCATTAGTTGTAATGAGCAGGAAAAAAGCGGATGAATTAGGATTAAAGCCATTAGTAACGATTAAAGGGAATGCAAGTGCAGGTGTTGATCCAAGCATTATGGGAATAGGTCCGGTACCTGCTGTAAAGAAAGTGCTCGAAAAAGCATCTATTTCTATCGAAGAACTTGATTTAATTGAAGCAAATGAGGCATTTGCAGCGCAAGCATTAGCAGTTGACCGTGAACTTCAATTTAATAAAGATATCCTAAATGTTAATGGCGGAGCGATTGCACTCGGTCACCCAATCGGCGCTAGTGGTGCAAGAATTCTTGTTACACTGATTCATGAGATGAAACGCAGAAACGCCCAAAAAGGATTAGCAACTCTTTGTATTGGCGGCGGTCAAGGGGTAGCAACGATCGTTGAGCTAGCATAAACTCTTACAAAGAGGGGAGAACGATCACGATGAAGAAAATTAGTACATCCTTTCAAGAGGCTGTCGCTGATATTCAAGATGGAGCGACATTGATGGTCGGCGGTTTCGGTTTGTGCGGCATTCCTGAAAATCTAATTTCGGCCCTGGTTGATAAAGGGGTAAAGGATTTAACCGTTATTTCGAATAACTGTGGAATCGATGATTGGGGTCTTGGACCGCTTTTGAAAAATAAACAGATTAAAAAAATGATAGGTTCCTATGTGGGTGAAAATAAAGAGTTTGAGAGACAAGTTTTAGCAGGTGAACTTGAAGTAGAATTGACACCACAAGGTACTTTAGCGGAAAAAATAAGAGCAGGTGGTGCAGGGATTCCAGCCTTTTATACTCCAGCAGGGGTGGGAACACCAATTGCGGATGGCAAGGAAACCAAGGTGTTTAATGGCAGAGAGTATCTGCTAGAAGAAGCATTGACTGCTGATTTTAGTATTGTCAGGGCCTGGAAAGGTGACAAGATGGGGAATCTCGTCTACCACAAAACTGCACGGAACTTTAACCCGATGATCGCTGCGGCTGGTAAAGTAACGATTGCTGAAGTGGAGACACTCTGTGAAATCGGGGAACTCGATCCGAATTTTATCCATACTCCGAGCGTTTACGTTCAGATGATTATAGAAGGTAAGCAGGAAAAACGGATTGAGAGAATGACAGTTAGAAAATAACTTGGGGAAGGAGAGCTTGCCAATGGTCTCTGTTAGAGAGAGAATTGCGATAAGGGCAGAGAAAGAAATTGAAGACGGTTTCTATGTAAACCTAGGAATCGGTATGCCGACGCTGGTTGCTAATTTTATTTCTGGAAATAAACAGGTTGTCCTTCAATCGGAAAATGGTCTGCTTGGGATTGGTCCCTATCCTACCGAGGAAGAAGTTGACCCCGATTTAATCAATGCAGGGAAAGAAACGGTAACTGCGATTAGCGGTGCGGCATATTTTGATAGTGCTGAATCTTTTGCGATGATTCGCGGTGGACATATAAATATAGCCATCCTTGGAGGTATGGAGGTTTCTGAAACCGGAGATCTCGCAAACTGGATGATTCCAGGGAAAATGATAAAAGGGATGGGCGGAGCAATGGACCTCGTCCATGGAGCCCAAAAAATCATTGTCATTATGGAGCATGTGAACAAGCACGGTGAATCCAAAATTTTGAAACGATGTACACTTCCGTTAACAGGAAAAGGTGTCGTTGATCGAATTATTACTGAACGAGCGGTAATGGATGTAACCGAGGCAGGGTTAAAACTTGTTGAAGTTGCTAAAGGATATTCTGTCGAGGATGTAATCAATTCAACTGAGGCATCGCTAGCAGTGGACGAAAACGTGGTGCTAGAAGCTTATTAAAAATATAAAGCAGGCTGTTCATTGAACAGCCTGCTTTTTGCTATAATACATATAAAAAGATGTTTATGGGGGAGTTTAGGATGAAAAAGAAATCGAAACAAAAAAATCAATCTAAACCAAAAAAAGAAGAAGCAGCGGTAACGCTGAAAGATATGATTAACCCGGAATTAATTAAACAGCTTAAAGAACAGCAGGATCAGCTTAAAGAGACAGAGGAGCGTAAAAGAAAAGAAGAAGAACAGCGTAAACGTGAAGAACGCCGCTTAAAAGAAAAGAATAAATCATTTGAGGAGCTGCTCAACGAAAGCGGGATGAACTGGAAGGAGTTTAAATAATAGTAAAAAGGAGAGCGTCTGCTCTCCTTTCTTAACGATGATCTTTATAAACATTTGCCTTGGATAGTTTTTTGATTAAAGCAAGTTCATCTTGTGTCAGCGGCTGGCTTTTTATACTGCGGGCATTGCTTCTAACTTGTTCCGCACTGCTGGCTCCAGTCACAACAGAGGCAACCGCAGGATGTGCCAAATTATATTGAAGTGCAATTTCTGTAAATGAGCGGTCCGATGCCAGCTTGTCTTTCAGTATCGGCAGCACTTCAAGCAGCTCTTTTTCACTATAGTCTTGATATCCTTTTGGTGACACCTTCTCTAGCATTTTATCACTTAAGAGCCCTTTTGCGAGCGGACCGCGGGTCACCACGCTAATCCCATGTTCCTGCAAAAGAGGCAATACTTCTTCTTCTGGGCGCCGGTCTAAAATACTGTATTGCATCATAACAGAAATCATATGAGATTTCCTCACATACTCACGAATGACATTAGGCCGAATCGATGAAATTCCATAATAGCGGATATAGCCTTCAGACTTTAATTCATCAAATGCCTCAATAGTTTCATCCATTCGATCCTCAATGGTTCCGCCATGTAGCTGATACATATCAATATAATCTGTGCCAAGTCGTGTCAAACTTTGTTTGACTGCTTCCTTTATGTACGATTTTGATGGATCCCACGACCACCCTGACTTATCAGGTCTCCAGCGATTACCAGCCTTTGTCGCAAGAATTACCTTTTCACGTACTTCTTTTAAAGCAGCACCGACAATTTTTTCATTTTCACCAAAATCATATAAATCTGCCGTATCAAAATAATTTATTCCCTCATCTAACGCGGTCTCTATAATCTTTCTAGCAGCTTTTTCCTCTGTTCCAATCGACATACAGCCTAAGCCTAGCTCTGTTACCCATAAGTCAGAGTTTCCAAGTTTTCTTTTTTTCAAAATGATCACCCCGTCCTAATTTTAGTAAAGAACGGGGTAGACTACAAATGTAAAGGTTATTTAGCTGAGACATTTTCAACCCATTCGGCAACTGTCGAATAATTCTTATTGTATTCTTTTAGCTTTTGGATAATCTCCCATCCTTTCCCTACAAGAATAATCCCTTTGTCATGCACGTATACCTTCATCCATACCCCTCCAAATCAAGTATGGTAAAATGTATGAAGTGCATATCCCGAATTAGAACAGGAGTTGATCTAGATGAGTAACCTTACTGAAAAAACGATACATAGTGAGGAGATTTTTTCAGGTAAAGTAATTAGTCTTCATCTTCAGGATGTTGAACTTCCAAATGGAAAACAGTCCAAAAGGGAAATCGTCAAACATCCAGGTGCAGTCGCTATTTTAGCGCTTACGGATCATAATAAAATTGTGATGGTAGAGCAATTTCGTAAAGCACTGGAACGAACGATTGTTGAAATCCCAGCAGGCAAGCTAGAAAAAGGTGAAGAGCCTGCACTTTGTGCGCGCAGAGAATTAGAGGAAGAGACAGGATATGAATGCGAAAGTCTGGAGCTTCTCGTTTCGTTTTATACATCACCTGGTTTCGCTGATGAAATCGTTCATCTGTTTATTGCTAAGGGATTAACGAAGAAAGAAAATGCAGCACCACTGGATGAAGATGAATTTGTAAACCTCGAAGAGATAACTTTGGATGAAGCAGTTCAATACGTGAAGGACCAAAAAATCTATGACGCCAAAACTGCCTATGCTGTTCAATATCTGCAGCTACAAGAGGTGCTGGCAAGAAAATGAAAAGATATTATGTAGATTTACATATTCATATCGGAAGAACATGGACCGGAAAGCCTGTAAAAATAACAGGTGCCAAATCATTAACATTTACAAACATCATTGAGCATGCGCGGCACGAAAAAGGACTGAATATGGTTGGAATTATTGATAGTCATTCACCAGAAGTAATTCTAGAAATGGAAAGCCTGGTTTCTGGCGGTGACATTGTTGAACATCCAGATGGCGGTTTGGCATTTGGTGATTTAACGATTATTCCTGGTTCCGAGTTAGAAATCTATGATGAACAATGTAATGGACCGATTCATGTACTTTGTTATTTTCCTACTATCGTGATCATGAGAGAGTTTTCCAATTGGCTATCGGGTCATTTGAAAAATGTTCAATTAAGTTCGCAGCGAATATATGCGTCAGGTCTGGAATTACAAAGAAAGGTAAAAGAACTAGGCGGTTTATTTATTCCTGCCCATGTGTTTACACCTTTTAAAAGTCTATACGGTAAAGGTGTCAATAAATCATTAACAGAAGTTTTCGATCCCAACCTTATAGATGGGATTGAGCTGGGATTAAGTTCTGATACAAGCATGGCAGACCAAATTAAAGAATTACACAACTATACCTTTGTAACCAATTCAGATGCTCACTCATTAGCGAAAATTGCCCGTGAATATCAGGTTATATCGATGAACGAACCTTCTTTTAAAGAATTAGGGAAGGCATTAAAAAAGGAAGACGGCAGGCAAATCATAGCGAACTATGGTTTAGATCCGCTCCTTGGAAAATATCACAAAACCGTCTGTGCAAAATGCTTGCATCCTGCTGGCGAGGAAGATCAAATCTGTAGTCAATGCGGTAGTAATAAGATTATTAAAGGTGTAGCGGACCGAATCCTTGAATTGAAGACAGTTGAACAGAGCCCAGAAGGCCGTCCCATCTATGTCCATCAAGTTCCACTTGAATTTATCCCTGGATTAGGTTCAAAATTACTTGAAAAGCTAGTTAATCATTTTGGTTCCGAAATGGCCATTTTACACGAAGTTCCTTTTGAAGCATTAACCGAAGTGGTTCCAGCTAAAATAGCCGGCCTCATCATGAAAGCTAGAGAAGGAAAAGTAAATTTAGCTGCAGGCGGCGGCGGAAAATACGGAAAAATAGCAGATTAATTTCATATTTATATTTAAAAACCTGGCAGAGTAACTAAAATCTGCCGGGTTTTTAGTCGTAATAGATTGGAAAAATTAATATATCTGCGTTAAATGGAGTTTATCTGCGATAAACCAAATATGTCTGCGTAAATGCAATTATATCTGCGATAAATCAAAATATATCTGCGATGCCCCACTCTCCCTCTTCTAAAAATTAAATCTACTAATTTATCGTCATAGAATTACTAGAAGCGCATAAAATGTAATAACTTAACCCGAGAGAAATAGGAGGAACCGCAGATGAAGAAACGATTGTACCAGACCGATGCCGCCAGTTATTTCCGTGAGCATTCCTCAATTTTTTTATTTATTGTCATTTTATTTTTAATGGGAGTCATTTTTGGAGCGATTGTCGTAAATAGCATGAGTATCACTCAAAAAGAAGACTTGTTTTATTATCTATCACAATTCTTTGGTCAAATTCAAAATGGTAAGGTAGCAGAAAATAATGATTTATTTGCACAAAGCTTTCTTCATAACAGCAAGTTTATTGGGTTGATCTGGATTTTGGGAATATCGATTATTGGGCTTCCAGTAATCCTCATTGTCTTATTTATTAAAGGCTTGGTGGTTGGTTTTACGGTTGGTTTCTTAGTAAGTCAATTGGGCATAAAAGGATTTTTACTTGCATTTGTGTCCATTTTGCCACAAAATTTGATTATCATTCCCGTTTTCATTATGATGGCTGCATTTTCAGTCATATTCTCATTGAGAATGATAAAAAAACAATTCTTCAAGAAATATGGTCAGCCAATCCTGCCATTTTTTAAGAACTATATAGTAAGCTTTGTTGTCGCTGTAGTTCTTATTTCTGCTGCTTCGGGGGTCGAGGCATATGTATCTCCTTGGTTAATGAAAACGATGATGGGTTCACTTAATTTATAATTAATATTATATAATATTAGTTATAATATCTTGTTTATAATAATTTTATTTTGACTCCTCTTTCTCATCTGTTATAATGAGAATAGCAGCGGCGAGGGAGGGACTTCGGATGGAGACTAGAATTGAGAGAATAAAAAAGCAGTTGCATTCATCTAGCTATAAGCTAACACCTCAACGTGAATCAACCGTTCGGGTATTGTTAGAGCATGAAGAGGATCATTTAAGTGCAGAAGATGTATACCTCCTTGTTAAAGAAAAATCGCCTGAAATCGGATTGGCAACTGTCTATCGTACACTTGAATTACTAACTGAATTGAAAATTGTTGATAAAATTAACTTTGGTGATGGAGTTTCTCGATATGACCTTCGCCAAGAAGGGGCCGCTCATTTTCATCATCATCTCGTTTGTATTGAATGTGGAGCAGTTGATGAAATTCAAGAGGATCTTCTTGAAGATGTTGAGGCTACAGTTGAACGCAGGTGGAATTTCATCATAAAAGATCACCGGCTTACCTTCCATGGCATCTGTTATCGTTGCCAAGATAAAGGAAAAGCAGAAGAAAAAAACGAATAATAATTGAAAGTCCTTTTTGAGTAAAAAGGACTTTTATTATTTCTATGATTCTTTTCATCATTAAAAATTTATTCCCCCAAAATAACTTGATTAGGTATAAAAGTTGGACAAATTGGCATATCTTTTACTAGGCTAAACAGTTTGGGGGAAGGTAAATGTTCTCTTTTATTAAAGTAGTACTACAAACCTTAAAGGTTTTTATTATATTTACTGGGTGCACGGTTCTCTTTTATTATGGTATTATGTGGGTAAATGAAGAGTATCAAAATTATCATCGCTATGATTCACCAGAAGGCTCAGCATTAAAGGTATCCACTTTGAATCATGAGCAAAATCCATCTTGGCTGGATCGGCTGATTTTGTTTTACTTAAACGGGGAGTAATCGTTATGGATGATTATTTAAAAAAGTTTATGCAGTTCATGCTTGTTGAAAGAAGGATGGCGAAGAATACGTTGCTTTCCTATGAACGAGATTTGAAAAGCTATCTTCAGTATATTAAACATGTCGAAGCAGTTGATTCATTAAATCATGTGCAGCGGGCACATATTGTCCATTTCTTGTCCTTTTTAAAGGAACAAGGGAAGTCAGCGAAAACAATCGCAAGGCACGTAGCTTCTATTCGTGCATTCCATCAATTTTTATTACGTGAGCAGGCGGTCTATCAGGACCCGTCTGTGCTAATCGAACCTCCTAAGTCAGAGAGGGCAATGCCAAAGGTTTTGAGCTTAGAAGAAGTAGAAAAACTTTTAGACTTACCAAATGGACAAGGACATTTTGGTTTAAGGGACAAGGCAATGCTCGAGCTCCTTTATGCAACGGGTATTCGTGTTTCTGAGTTAATTGAAATTGACGTAGAACATGTAAATGTAACAATGGGATTTATTCATGTTACAAGTAATACCAATAAAGAGCGAATCATTCCAATAGGAAAAACAGCAGCAGATGCCCTAAAACGTTACATAGAACATGGCAGGCAAAATTTCGTTTCAAAAAATCTGCCTATAGATTCAGCTTTATTTTTAAACCATCATGGAAAGCGACTAACACGACAAGGTTTTTGGAAAATTTTAAAAAAACTGGCTAAAGAAGCTGGAATCGACAGTGAACTTACTCCACACACACTACGTCATTCATTTGCGACACACCTTTTGGAAAATGGAGCTGATTTAAGAGCAGTTCAAGAAATGCTCGGACATGCTGATATCTCAACGACGCAAATTTATACTCATCTCACGAAGACAAGATTAAAGGATGTCTATAGCAAATTTCATCCAAGAGCTTAATAGGATGATAGTTTAAAGAAATTAAAAAATGTCGAAAAGCTGCCAAAATAAATGGCAGCTTTTTCTTGTATTTATACAAGAGTTTAGTAAAATATAGAAGTCAGACTTCTGACATTAAATTTATTAAGATAATCATAATCCCATTTTTATAAGGGCAATCTATTATTAATGATTAGAGAAACATTCACCATAGAAAAAGGAGGAAGACTCGTATGACTTTACCTACATATAAACGAATTTTTGTTATCGTAATGGACTCCGTAGGAATTGGAGAATCACCGGATGCAGATAAATTTGGTGATAAAGGTGCGGACACATTGGGTCATATTGCAGAAGCAATGAATGGTCTAAATATGCCAAATATGGGGAAATTAGGTTTGAGCAATATCCGTGAAATTAAGGGGATTGAAAAAGCCGAAAAACCATTGGCTTACTATACAAAAATGATGGAGGCATCAAATGGTAAGGACACGATGACAGGTCATTGGGAAATTATGGGTTTGAATATTCAGACGCCATTTCGTGTATTCCCGGATGGTTTTCCAGATGAACTCCTTTCTGAATTAGAGAAACGCACCGGCAGAAAGATTATTGGAAATAAACCAGCTAGTGGAACAGAAATACTTGATGAGCTAGGGGAAGAGCATATGAAAACGGGGGCATTGATTGTCTATACGTCAGCAGATTCAGTGCTTCAAATAGCAGCTCATGAAGACATTATTCCACTCGAAGAACAATATAAAATTTGTAAAATTGCTCGAGAGTTAACACTTGATGAAAAATATATGGTAGGCCGTGTCATTGCTCGTCCATTCTTGGGAGAACCAGGTAATTTTAAAAGAACGGCTAATCGTCATGACTATGCATTAAAACCTTTTGATAGAACAGTAATGAATGAAATGAAAGATGCTGGGTTAGATGTTATTGCTATAGGAAAAATTTCTGATATTTATGATGGGGAAGGAGTCACTCAGTCACTTAGGACTATTTCCAATATGGATGGTATGGATAAGCTAGTCCAAACCCTTGATATGGAATTCACAGGAATGAGCTTCTTAAATTTGGTTGATTTTGATGCTCTGTATGGACACCGCCGCGACCCTAAAGGGTATGGAAAAGCACTTGAAGAATATGATGCCCGCCTTCCAGAAGTATTTGCAAAGATGAAAGAAGACGATTTGTTAGTCATTACCGCTGATCATGGAAATGATCCAGTTGCACCTGGAACAGACCATACACGAGAATATGTGCCATTGCTTATTTACTCATTGAATATGACTGCAGGAAAAGAATTACCGATTAGAGAAACATTTGCTGACATTGGTGCAACTATTGCAGAGAATTTTAATGTAAAAATGCCAAACTTCGGAAAAAGTTTTTTAAATGAATTGATATAAAAGAGGGATGAAAATGACAATCGAAAAAACCCAAAATGCAACTGAATTTTTAAAAATGAAATATACCAATACACCCAAAATCGGCCTTATTTTAGGCTCAGGCCTAGGTGTTCTAGCAGATGAAATTGAAAATCCAGTCAAAATTCCATACAATGAAATACCTGAATTCCCAATTTCAACGGTTGAAGGCCATGCCGGTCAATTGGTTTTTGGAATTTTGGAGGGTGTAGAAGTGGTAGCGATGCAAGGTCGTTTCCATTTTTATGAAGGATATGGAATGGATAAAGTAACCTTCCCTGTTCGTGTTATGAAGGAATTAGGAGTCGAAATGTTAATCGTCACCAATGCTGCAGGAGGGGTGAATGAGAGCTTTGAAGCAGGAGATCTCATGATAATTAATGATCATATTAATTTTACAGGAACAAATCCGCTGATTGGCCCGAATGATTCGAAATTTGGTCCACGGTTCCCAGATATGTCTGAGGCTTATACCAAAGAATTAAGGATTGCTGCTAAAGAAATAGCGGGCCGTTTAAATATCAATGTAAAAGAAGGCGTCTATTTTGGGTTTTCAGGACCAGTTTATGAAACGCCTGCGGAAATTAGGATGGTTAGATCTCTCGGCGGAGACGCTGTGGGAATGTCAACAGTCCCTGAAGTAATTGTAGCTCGGCATAGTGGTTTGAAGGTTTTAGGAATTTCTTGTATTACGAATATGGCTGCAGGTATTCTTGATCAACCTTTATCACATGAGGAAGTAATCGAAACGACAGAAAGAGTGAAAGCAAATTTCCTTTCGTATATCAAAGAAATTGTTAAAACAATCGGATAATAACCTGAAATATAAATCTAAATAAGTGGTGATATAGATGAGAATGGTGGACTTGATTGAAAAGAAACGAGATGGACATGAACTAACTGCAGAAGAAATAAAATTTATTATTAACGGATATACAGACGGATCGATTCCAGATTACCAAGTCAGTGCCTTAATGATGGCTATCTTTTTTAAAGGAATGACTGAAAAAGAAAGAGCAGATTTAACCATGGCAATGGTCGAATCAGGCGATCAAATTGATCTTTCACAAATTGCAGGAATTAAGGTGGATAAACATTCTACTGGAGGGGTTGGGGATACAACAACACTTGTACTTGGACCGCTCGTTGCAGCATTGGAGGTTCCTGTAGCAAAGATGTCAGGTCGTGGTTTAGGACACACTGGCGGAACCATCGATAAATTAGAAGCCGTGAATGGTTTCCACGTTGAAATAGAGAACGAGGAATTTATTGAACTGGTAAACAAAAACAAAATTGCAGTAATTGGTCAAAGCGGAAACTTAACCCCTGCTGATAAAAAACTATATGCGTTAAGAGACGTTACAGCCACAGTAAATAGTATTCCATTAATTGCAAGCTCCATCATGAGCAAAAAAATTGCTGCTGGAGCTGACGCTATTGTCTTAGATGTGAAAACAGGTGCTGGTGCATTTATGAAAACACTGGATGATTCAAAAGAATTAGCAAAAGCAATGGTAGGTATCGGAAACAAGGTTGGAAGAAGAACGATGGCGGTTATTTCTGATATGAGTCAACCGCTGGGATATGCAATTGGGAATGCTCTTGAGGTGAAGGAAGCGATTGATACCTTAAAAGGGGAAGGTCCTGAGGACTTAACAGAGCTTTGTTTAACGCTTGGCAGTCATATGGTTTACTTAGCTGAAAAGGCAAGCTCATTAGCTGAAGCGCGCACATTGTTAGAAAACGTGATTAAAGATGGATCTGCACTGGAAAAATTAAAGGTTTTCTTACGCTCACAAGGTGGAGACGATTCAATCGTTGATGATCCTTCTAAAATGCCGCAGGCACAGTTTACATTCGAATTAGAAGCAAAGGAAGATGGGTACGTTTCTGAAATTGTTGCGGATGAAGTAGGAACAGCTGCAATGATTTTAGGGGCAGGAAGAGCTACAAAGGATTCTGTTATTGATTTAGCTGTAGGGCTAGTTCTTAGAAAGAAAATCGGCGATCAAGTGAAGAAAGGCGAATCGTTAGTGACGATATATAGTAATTTTGAAGATGTTAAACAAGTTAAAGAAAAATTATATGAAAACATTCTTCTTTCTACTAACAAAGTGGAAGCACCACTCCTCATTCATGGGGAAATAACAGAATAGTATAAGGAAAGCAGAAAGTCCAGGAATATTTTCCTGGACTTTTTTATTTTATTAACAGGAAAATACTGTATAAAGTTGTTGGAATTGGAAAAAATGGAATCTATATAAAGAATGGAGGGTTATGCCAATGAAACGATATATCTCTTTACTAGTAATAGCCTTGTTATTAACAAGTGTATGGATATCACCCGTAACTGCAGAAGAAAAACAGAGTAGTGACATCACAGACAATGTAAGATCAGCGATTTTAATTGAGCGTGATACAGGTCAAATTCTTTATGAGAAAAATAGTAATGAAGAGCTTCCACCTGCAAGTATGACTAAAATTATGACCATGCTGCTTATTATGGAAGCAATAGATCAAGGAAAACTCAAATGGGATGAAAGTGTTCGAACAAGTGAGTATGCTGCGTCAATGGGAGGCTCACAAATTTTCCTTGAACCTGGGGAAGAAATGACTGTAAAACAAATGCTCCAAGGCATTGCGATTGGTTCAGGAAATGACGCTTCTGTAGCGATGGCAGAAAAAATTGCCGGATCAGAAGAAGCATTTGTTGACATGATGAATGACAAAGTAAAAGAACTTGGATTAAAGAATACTGTTTTTAAAAATACAACAGGCTTACCTGGAAGCGGTCACTATAGTTCCGCCCATGATATGGCTATAATGGCCAAGGAACTACTAAAATATGAAGACATCACAAAGTTTACTGGTATGTATGAGGCATATCTTCGTGAGAATACAGACAAAAAATTCTGGCTTGTTAATACCAATAAATTAGTTCGCTTCTATCCGGGGGTAGATGGTCTTAAAACAGGTTTCACAGCTGAGGCAAAATATTGTTTGACAGCAACTGCTCAAAAGGATGGCATGCGTGTCATTGCAGTCGTTTTTGGAGCACCAACCTCCAAAGAAAGAAATGCCCAAGTAACAAAGATGCTTAACTTTGCGTTTGCCCAATATCAAACACATCCTATGTTCAAACGAAATCAAGTGATTGGCAATGCTCATGTGAATAAAGGAAAAGACAAGAAAGTAGAGGCTGTTACAAGCGAACCTCTATCCTTACTCACTAAAAAAGGTGAAAAAACCGAGGATGTAAAACGTCAAGTTACTCTTGATAAAAATCTTGATGCTCCTATTAAAAAAGGAGATAAAGTAGGAACCATAAAACTCGTGAAAGATGGAAAGGTAGTTCTTGAAAGTGAGATAGTTGCGAAAAATGATGTGAAAGAGGCAGGCTGGTGGACGCTTTATAAGCGATCATTTGGTATGTTCACCAAGGCTGGGAAATAAACATTCTTTAAATGTCCAGTTCCAGCGCCTAGGGCTCGGGGGCATAAGCCCTGAATACTAAGAAAGCACCTTGGAATAATCTTCGCAGGAACAAGCTGCGGTTGTTCCGAAGGCGCTTCCAATTTTCGTGTCGAATTCCAACTTTTTTTAGCAAATATCAACTAGTTTTGTCTTGATAGAAGGAGAATGCTCTAACGGTAACGAATTGACTCACTATACCAGATGAAGGAGGCTAGGGATAGTGAGTCTTAACATTGAAATGGAAATAAAACATGATGTTTTATGTTTGCGTTTAAGTGGTGAACTAGATCATCATACAGCGGACGAATTACGTGAACAAGCTGCTAATGCAATAGAAAAAAATGATATTCGGCATATAGTACTAAATTTGGAACAGCTTTCTTTTATGGATAGCTCTGGATTAGGTGTCATCTTAGGGCGTTACAAGCAAATAAAGCAAGTGCATGGTGAAATGGTGGTTTGTGCGATTTCCCCTGCAATACAACGATTATTCGATATGTCGGGGATGTTTAAAATCATTAAGCTGGAACCGACAGAAGAGTTTGCATTGCAAAGATTGGGGGTGGCATGAGATGAAGAATCAGATGAATCTTCAATTTAGTGCCTTAAGTCAAAATGAATCATTTGCACGTGTCACTGTTGCAGCTTTTATTGCGCAGCTCGACCCTACAATGGACGAATTGACTGAAATTAAAACAGTTGTTTCTGAAGCAGTTACCAACTCCATTATTCATGGTTATGAAAATGACCCAAATGGAATTGTTTATATCCAGGTTACGATTGAAGATAATATCGTCAATATTTCGATCAAAGATGCAGGATTAGGGATTGTAGATGTGGAAGAAGCTCGACAGCCATTATTTACAACGAAGCCGGATTTAGAGAGATCTGGCATGGGATTCACTATCATGGAAAATTTCATGGACGAGGTTGAGGTTCTCACACAGCCAGGTAAAGGAACCGAAGTAAGACTAAAAAAGCATTTACACACAAGCAAAATGCTATGCAATTAAGGAGACTTGCCAATGGATGTGGAGGTCAAAAAAGATAAGGCGCAAACGTATTTAAAGGACAATGAGGTTAAAGAACTTATTAAAAAAAGTCAGGACGGAGACCAAGCAGCGAGAGATCTAATTGCTGAAAAAAATATGCGTCTCGTCTGGTCCGTTGTTCAGCGGTTTTTAAATAGGGGATATGATCCAGATGATCTTTTCCAAATCGGCTGTATCGGATTATTGAAATCAGTAGATAAGTTTGATCTTTCCTATGATGTGAAATTTTCTACCTATGCAGTTCCGATGATTATCGGTGAAATCCAAAGGTTTATTCGTGATGATGGAACGGTAAAGGTAAGCCGTTCATTAAAGGAAATGGGAAACAAAATTAGAAAGGCGAAGGATGAATTATCAAAAATACTTGGAAGAATTCCAACTGTTAATGAAATTTCAGAGCATTTACAGCTATCGCCTGAAGATGTCATTCTTGCTCAGGAAGCAAGTAGAACACCTTCTTCTATTCATGAAACGGTCTATGAAAATGATGGAGACCCTATTACGTTATTAGACCAAATTGATGACGGAAATGAAGGAAAATGGTTTGATAAAATTGCCTTAAAAGAAGCGATTCGAGAATTGGATGAACGTGAGAGGCTCATCGTTTATTTACGATACTATAAGGATCAAACTCAATCCGAAGTAGCAGTGAGGCTAGGAATTTCTCAAGTTCAGGTTTCAAGACTCGAAAAAAAGATACTGCAGCAAATGAAAGACCGTATGGATCTCTGATCCAAACGGTCTTTTTTGCCGTGTTCAGCTAAAAATAGATAGTGCCGATAAACTCGGTCTCCCCAAATTATCGTAACAATTAGCCCAGGATAGTGCCGATAAACTCGTTCTCCCCAAATTATCGTAACAATTAGCCCAGGATAGTGCCGATAAACCGAGTCTCTCCAAATTATCGTAACAATTAGCCGAGGATAGTGCCGATAAACTCGGTCTCCTCAAATTATCGTAACAATTAGCCCAGGATAGTGTCGATAAACTCGTTCTCCCCAAATTATCGTAACAATTAGCCTAGGATAGTGCCGATAAACTCGTTCTCCTCAAATTATCGTAACAATTAGCCCAGGATAGTGCCGATAAACTCGTTCTCCCCAAATTATCGTAACAATTAGCCCAGGATAGTGCCGATAAACCGAGTCTCTCCAAATTATCGTAACAATTAGCCGAGGATAGTGCCGATAAACTCGTTCTCCCCAAATTATCGTAACAATTAGCCGAGGATAGTGCCGATAAACCGAGTCTCTCCAAATTATCGTAACAATTAGCCCGGCGATTTTTGCATTTCTGTTCTTTTTATAGTAAAGATAGATTTTTTGCTAATACTAGTTATACAAAGAAATCAATGTGTGGGGAGTGAATGTTTTGGAAAAAACAGTCTACATCCGCATGCGGAACCGTGTTCTGGCTAAACCGGAAGAGAGTATTTATTTAAAGGATATTGCACAAATCATAGCTCCAGAATCCATCGTACCACAATTGGAAAACTTGAAGGTTCACCAAATATCCGAACAAGATAAAAATATTATCATCATTGATGTTATGAGAATCATTAGATTGGTTTCCAGTTTAATTGAGGATGTAGAAGTTCAAACCATCGGGCCGGCACAAACCATTATCGAAGTGATCCTTAAGAAAAGACAAATGTCCTTTCCATTTTTCATCTTAATATGGTTTTTGTTATTTTTCGGTTCAGCCATGGCGATTATGAACTTTCATGACGATGTCAGTATGCGGAGTGTTCAGGAAAAGTTGTACAGAATCATTACAGGCGTCGAAGATTCAAAACCTTGGATTTTTCAAATTCCCTATTCTATCGGTTTAGGTTTAGGGATGATCTTATTCTTCAATCATGTATTTCAAAAAAGGATTAACGAGGAACCTAGTCCCCTGGAAGTTGAGATGTTTAACTATCAAATGGATTTAGATAACTATGTGATTATTCATGAAAATAAGGAAAGTATGAAATGTACAAATGACGATTAAAGTAATTGCTGTAATGTTTATTGGGCTTGCAGGTGGATTAGCCGTTGGTTCCGGTTTTGTAGCATTTTTAACCGTTCTAGGCATTATTCCTAGACTTACCCAGCTGACAAAAACAATGAAAATGATTCGGCACTATGAATGGGGTGTAGTTTTAGGTGCGTTAACGGGTGTAGCGGCGAGTTTAAGAGATCCGATATTAGCACTATCTCCATATTTTATGATGCCTCTTGGATTAGTCGGAGGTGTCTTTGTTGGAATGTTAGCAGCTGGGCTTACAGAAGCATTAAACGTGTTCCCTGTGCTTGCAAAAAGGCTGGGAATTGATGGGAAGATCATCATCCTAATAATGGCGATTGTTCTAGGGAAAATTGTAGGATCAATTTTCCAATGGGTTTATTTTGTTCACCTTTAAAACCGGCAGTGTCTTACTCCAAAAGGGCAAGCTTCGAAAGCATTGCCC
Organism: Neobacillus sp. plas4; assembly: GCF_057221695.1. Lineage (NCBI taxonomy): Bacteria > Bacillati > Bacillota > Bacilli > Caryophanales > Bacillaceae > Neobacillus > Neobacillus sp. plas4. The sequence goes on along the minus strand of NZ_CM170152.1, from coordinate 4,270,886 downwards.
CGCATGAAGAAACAGCATTAGCTTTTTCTAGAAGGCGTCTTCCGCATCCCGATTTAGAAAGGACAACCAGAATGAGTATTCGCAGACGGGTTATATTAATTACGGATGGAGATGAGTATGCAAAAAGGGCAATCGAACATGTCGCCCATGAAGTAGGTGGGCGATGTATTACGATGTCTCAGGGGAATCCCTCTGTATTAACTGGTGAGGAGCTTGTAATGTTAATAAAAAAGGCTGCTAATGACCCAGTATTGGTAATGTTTGATGACAGTGGCCTGGTTGGAGAAGGTTCGGGGGAACAGGCATTGAAATATGTTGCTACCCATAAGGATATAGAAGTTTTAGGCGTTATTGCTGTTGCAGCCAAAACCCATCAGGCCGAATGGACAAAAATCGATGTAAGCATCGATAGGGATGGGGAAATAACGCCATATGGTGTTGATAAACACGGAATTCCAGAGCACGAGATAGGCAGGTTAAATGGAGATACCGTTTATTGCCTTGATGAATTAGATGTTCCGATTATTGTTGGAATTGGAGATGTGGGAAAAATGGCTCGGCGTGATGATTATGAACGAGGGGCGCCCATTACGAAAAAGGCGGTTGAGCTAATACTCGAAAGGAGTAGATATCGTGACGAAAGAGAACGAGCAAACTTGGCCGATTCCTGAATCGCTGCAAGAAATTGAACATTATATGAAACAACGGGTTGGTTTAGGTGTAAGTTTTGACTTCGGTGTTCGTAAGTTAAAAATATTAAAAAAAGATGTACACTTTTACTGGGTGACAGGATTATGTGATACCAGGTATATCATAGAAATAGTAGAATCATTAGTTGCGATTAATGATCATGAAAAACTTTCCGCAGACCTTTTTAAAATCGTCGAAAATCGTCTCGTTAATCAATCAGTTCAGCAGATTAAAACATTGGATGAAATGGTCACTCAGGTTTTATCCGGATTGATTGTAGTAGTGGTTGAAGGGGCGACGATCGCACTGGGGGTTGACGTCAGAAGCTATCCCGGCCGTAACCCGCAAGAGCCAGATACTGAAAAGGTTGTAAGAGGTTCTCGGGATGGATTTGTAGAAAACATTGTTTTAAATACAGCGCTTACGAGAAGAAGAATTCGCGATGAACGACTTCGATTTGAGATATTAAAAGTAGGGGTACGCTCAAAAACAGATATCGCAATTGGCTATCTTGAGGATGTCGCTGACCCGGATTTAGTAAATATTATTCGCAAAGAGCTGAAGTCAATAAAAATTGACGGAATCCCAATGGCAGATAAGACGATTGAGGAGTTTATTTTAAAACAAGGATTTAACCCTTACCCATTAGTAAGATACACGGAGCGTGCAGATGTCGCAGCTGCCCATATTCTAGAAGGTCATGTCGTTATCTATGTTGATACCTCACCGAGTGTTATCATTTCACCAACAACTTATTTCCATCATGTGCAGCATGCTGAAGAATTTCGTGAAGCACCTGTAATGGGGACTTTCGTTCGCTGGTCACGTTTTTTGGGTATTTTAACATCTATCTTTTTACTTCCATTATGGCTGTTGTTCGTCTTAGAACCATCCATGCTGCCGGAAAGGCTGTCGTTTATCGGGCCAAACGAAAAAACGAATATACCAATTGTGCTTCAAATTCTATTAGCAGATTTTGGACTTGAATTTTTAAAGATTGCGGCCATACATACACCGACTCCCCTATCAACCGCGATGGGTTTAATTGCCGCCGTTTTGATTGGGCAAATTGCGATCGACGTTGGATTATTTGTTCCTGAAGTTATTCTCTATGTTGCTATAGCGGGTATCGGTTCATTTACCACACCAAGTTATGAGTTAAGTGTTGCAAATAAAATAGGAAGAATGGTCTTGGTGATACTTGTTTCAATCTTCCATACACCAGGATTCGTTATTGGTTCTACTCTGTTGTTTATACATCTAGTTGGAACTCGTACCTTTAATACTCCATATTTTTGGCCGTTCCTACCGTTTGAACCAAAGGGGTTTTTGCAAATCATTTTCCGTCGGGCAGTACCTGGTTCAATCCTTAGGCCAAGTATTGTTCATCCGAGAAATCGTTACCGTCAGCCACCTAACAATAAATGATTGCGCAATAGGGCATTGGTGTGCTAAAGTATTTTTAAATTAACAAAATAGGCAGTATCCTTTATGGATTCTGTCTATTTATTTATTACTTTTTTAATGCTTGACCATATACTAATTAAGAGTCAGTCTATACGGAGAGAGGGAAGAACATGTATTTTTACGGGACAACAGGGGTAAACGGCAAGGGTAATTTGGAAATCGGCGGAGTAGATGCAGTAGAGTTGGCCGAGCAATTTGGAACTCCTCTCTATGTTTATGACGTATCATTGATGAGAGAAAGAGCAAGGGGATTTAAAAAGACCTTCGATGAGCAAAAAGTTAAAGCGCAGGTTGCATATGCGAGCAAGGCATTTTCGACGATTGCCATGCTACAACTTGCTGAAGAGGAAGGGTTATCTTTAGATGTAGTCTCTGGCGGAGAGTTATTTACGGCTATTAAGGCGGGTTTTCCAGCTGAGAAGATACATTTTCATGGAAACAATAAAAGCAGAGAAGAATTAGAAATGGCCCTCGAGTATAAAATTGGCTGTGTTGTGGTCGATAATTTCTATGAATTAGAGCTTTTAAAAACAGTATGCATAGAAAAAAGTGAAACCATAAGCATTCTACTTCGTGTGACTCCTGGGATTGAAGCACATACGCATGATTATATTTTAACTGGTCAGGAAGATTCAAAGTTTGGATTTGATTTGCAAAATGGACAGGCAGAGGAAGCGTTACGTACCGCTCTTCGCTTTAATAACTTTAAAGTTTTAGGTTTACATTGTCATATTGGTTCGCAAATCTTTGAAACAACTGGTTTCTTGCTTGCTGCAGAAAAAATTGTTGGAAAATTGAATCAGTGGAAAAATGATTTTAATTTTGAAGCAAAAGTCCTGAATCTTGGCGGAGGGTTCGGAATTCGCTATACAAGTGAAGATGAACCACTATTACCTTCACAATATGTTAGTGAAATAATTAAAGAAGTAAAGAAATTAGTGGAGAAATACTCCATGGAAATGCCTGAGATATGGATAGAGCCTGGCCGTTCGCTTGTAGGTGACGCAGGTACAACACTTTACCAAATTGGTTCTTCAAAAGAAGTACCTGGAGTAAGAAAGTACCTAGCAGTTGACGGGGGAATGAGTGACAATATTAGACCTGCTCTTTACCAGGCGAAATATGAAGCAGTACTAGCTAATAGGCCGTTAGCAGAGGCAACGAATAAGGTGTCGATAGCTGGTAAATGTTGTGAATCTGGCGATATGCTGATTTGGGATTTACCACTCCCAGAAACAGAGGAAGACGATCTTCTCGCTGTTTTTTGTACTGGCGCCTATGGATATTCAATGGCCAATAATTATAACCGCATCCCGCGTCCTGCAGTGGTATTTGTTGAAAATGGCATGGCGACACTTGTGGTTAGAAGAGAAACATATGAAGATTTAATTCGGTTAGATCTACCTTTAAAGTAAATAAACTGCCGCGTAGTGCGGCGGTTTATTTGTATTATGGATTATTTTTTACGGATAGTGTAGAATGACTCATGTACCGTCTTCAAATCCTTTTGGAGGTTTTGTGATGAAGAAAAGTAATTGGACCGTTTTCGGTATTCTTTTTGGACTAGCACTAATTTGGGGGATTATATATTGGGTTTTTATTGTTCCGAAATAATAATTAATATTGGGATTGATTGAAAAACATTTATTATGTATGATTGACAATAATGAAACACTTTACCTGATTGACTACATATTATAGATAAAACTGTTTATTTATGTGTAAGATGGTAAAAATATACTATCCCTAACTGGGTTTATTCAATATAATGAGGGAGCTATTATGTTAATTCGTTATAAGAAAACATTCGAAAAAATAGCCATGGGCTTATTGTCCTTTATGCCTACTGAAAAGGACTTAAAGAAACTCCAATTAACCATTAAGGAATATGAAACAGAAGAGAATTTACAGCTTTTTCTATGGAAGGAAGAAGATATTATCGGTCTTATTGGTGTTCAAATGAATGACCATGATTCTTCGCTTTTGATCCAGCATATTTCTGTCAATCCGTCACATCGTCACCAAGGGGTTGGGAAAAGAATGGTTAAATCGTTGAAGGATATGTATCCTGATAAGGATATAAATGCAAATGACAACACAGCACCATTTGTGGAAAAATGTGATTTTTGCTAATTTTAAGATGAGGCAGCGGTGCTTAACCGCTGCCTTTATTTTTTAGTGCTTTCATACGCTCTACTATTACAGGTGACCGGTCACGTAATTTATGTTTATGCACAATATATTCATCCTCAAGATTACTATTTTGCTCCCAGATAATTCCTAATTCATTACATTTCTTTAAACAGGCTTTTAAAAGAATGTGGTCGGAAACTGGCAAATTAATACTTTGATACCTTTCCTCTTTTTGGATTTGTGTAAGAAGTTTTGAAAGAAGAGGAAATAAAATACCCAAGTCCAGCCCCAGATTGCCTTGGTGGCCAGCCTTCAGCGATAAAATGGTAATGGCTTTTTCCAAGGTTCGATTAGCACCAATAAAATTTCCCCGCCGGTGATGATATCTCGATACAGCCAAAAGAATAAGTCCTACCCAGATAGAATCCTTTTCCCTCTCGTTTGAGTCTTTCCAGAACTCTTCTAAAATTTCATGACATTCAAAATAATCACGATCGCCATTAAAATGAGCTAAAAATTCAATATACTCCTTTGGGTACAAAATATCCCACCTCATTCCATATGATATGTACAGTTTAGCATACCTACAAAGAAAAAAGCCCGCTATCAAAAAACAGCAGGCCCTGGCTTTAGCTCTATTTTATTAGAACCAAGAAGCACCAACAATAACTAACAGAATGAATAGAACCACGATTAATGCAAAACCGCCGCCAAAACCGTAACCGCCATCAGACATATTCAAAAACCTCCTATATTGTTTTGTTATTCTTTTCACTCTCATCATATGTAGGGTCCTTGTCCAGTGTTATGGGCCAACATCACTTTTTAAATAAATGAGGAATGAATGAATTTTCTATTGGATAAGGCTATATGAATCCTCTATACTAATACTAGTCATAATTAAAATGAAATTTACTTTAAGGGTTCTGGTGAAAGATGATACACTATAATGTAAAAATTGATGCGTTTGAAGGACCATTGGATCTACTGCTTCATCTAATAAATAGGCTTGAAATTGATATATATGATATTCCTGTTGCCCAAATAACGGAGCAATATCTAATCTATATAAAAACTATGACAGAACTTAAATTGGATATTGCCAGTGAGTTTTTAGTCATGGCAGCCACTCTATTAGCAATAAAAAGTAAAATGTTATTACCAAAGCATGAAGAAGAAGTGGATGAATTTGATTCAGAAATGGGATACGAAGAAGACCCAAGGGATGAGCTTGTTGAAAGGCTGATTGAGTATCGTAAATACAAAGATGCCGCGCTTGATTTAAAGTCATTAGAGGAAGAGCGTGGACTAATGTATACGAAACCTCCGAGTGACCTTTCTGATTTGGCAAAGGACAAGCAGCCAGAAAAAACGGAATTAAATGTTACCCTTTATGATATGTTGGCTGCTCTCCAAAAACTATTACGAAGAAAAAAGCTGCAAAGACCATTGTCTACGAAGATAACGAGACAAGAAATATCGATTGAAACAAGAATGACTGAAATCATGAGTGAGTTAAAAAATTTAACAGGACGTAAAAATTTTTATGATTTATTTAGCATACCTGCTAAAGAACATATCGTAATCACGTTTTTGGCAGTATTAGAGCTTATTAAAAGAAATGAAATAGATGTAGAGCAACAGGAGAACTTTGGTGATATCTTTGTTTATTCTGTAAAGGAAGGAGAGAGAGGGTTTGGAGTTAATTAAGTGGCATAGTATCTTAGAGAGTCTTTTATTTGCGGCTGGTGATGAAGGACTTACCTTAAAGCATGTGGCAGAGGTCCTAGAGATAGAAGAACGAAAGGCCAGCGAAATTATTGAAGAATTGATACAAGCTTATGAAAAAAACACCGATCGGGGACTCATGGTCGTTGAACTCGCTGGTACGTATCAGCTAGCCACAAAAAAAGAAAATGCGGCCTACTTAAAAAGGCTGGTTGATTCACCTAATACTTCAGCTTTGTCCCAGGCAGCTTTGGAAACATTAGCGATTATTGCATATAAACAGCCCATTACTCGGACTGAAATTGAAGAGATACGTGGAGTTAAAACAGAAAGACCACTTCATACCTTAATGTCTAAGGCATTGATAAAAGAAGTGGGGAGGGCTGAAGGGACAGGAAGAGCTTACCTATATGGAACCACTAAGGAGTTTCTTGATTATTTTGGTTTGAAAAACATTGAGGAACTCCCTGCACTCCCTGATAGAGTCGAAGAAGAATATGTTCAGGAAGAAGCAGATCTATTTTTTGAAAAGTTTCAAGATACGTTTAATACTTAAAATCAACAGACAAATTTAACACAGCCAAAATCAAAACAATTCTTACTAATTGTGATAAAATAGGAATATATTTCAAAGGAATTAGAAGACTTAGTTAATGATTAAAGGGGATTGATTTATTTGTTCATAAAAGAATGTGCTGGGTACGAATTAGAAAAGGAAAAATCAAATACCTCAGAGGACTTCTTTAATAGAAGTGTAGTAACCTTTATCGACGGTTCCGAGGAAAAGACACTACATGTTTTATATGTACGATATTTTGATGAATTTATCCAAGAATTCACTCCTTATCAACAAGACCCAATTTTGACAAAAGACAATATCCAAGTTACTTTTAAGGATATTGTAGCCTTGGTGTGTTTAATAAAGAATCCGGGTTTGCGCAATAGAAAGCGGTTATATATTAACTCTAAACCAGAATTTACATCTTATTTTCAAGATATAGATTTTGATAAATTAACTGATGTCGTGCTTTCTGTAAAGCAAAATAATAAATTTGAACTCCGTTCCCCGCTTGACTATATTATACAAACGAGATAGTAAGGGCTAAAAAGAACTTAGAGGAGTGTAAGGATGGAAAATTCACTAGTTAAAACGCAGCTAAAAGATGTTGCAGGATTTTTATCCTCTACAAATCGTACATTAGAAGCTTTTTTAAATGAAATAACTATTTCACAAATGAAACAACAGGTAACAGGTGATGAGAACTATTATAAATTAATCTTATCGAATTTAAGAAAACTGTTGGTTTTTTGTGAAGAAGGCTTCGAGGCATGTTCAGTCATCTTGCAGAGCGTGCCATTTCAAAAAGCAGCTGCTGAAAAAATCCTTTTTCGAATTTTTCATCACTGTATCGAGGAATTTTTCTCACCTAAAAATGATGCGTGGTTTGAGGATAGTCGATCTGCATATACCGGAAAGAATTCAATTAAATTCTATAAAAGCGTGCCTGCAAGTATTCACAATTTAGTAAGTGGACTCGAGGGCGACTTTCAGGGATTTAGAGAAGAACTTGAATATTATGGAACAGATTATCGAACTAAAATGACCCAAACAAAATAACCATAAAAAATAAACTGTCCTTTATAAGGTCAGTTTTTTGTTTGGATAACCTTCAGTTGTTCATACATCCATGATCTTTTTCATACCTTTTAGTTAGATTCAAAATAAAGGATGTGATGAACATGAATCGATTTAGTGAGTACGTTCATGAAATTTTTGAATGGAATGAGGAAATGAAACGATTTCTAAGTTCAGATAATCTAAAGGATAACTTAGAGTTATGGGACCAGCTTGAACATTTCACTGAGCTGATAGAAAATACAAGTCAATCACTTAGCGATCATGACATGCTCAGTCTTCAGTCAAAAGCTGAGGAAATTCATGAACAAATGGAAAATTATTTTTCCCGTAAACAAGGCACCGGGACTATCTGGGTTGAGAATAAGTCAGTCCCTCCGGGGGGGCATAAACTACCAGAGCTTCCATATGCCTACAATGCACTTGAACCTCATATCTCGGAAGAAATCATGAGGCTGCACCATGATAAGCACCATCGCTCCTATGTAGATGGATTAAACAAGGCCGAATTAAGCCTAAAGAAGGCAAGAGAAAGCAATGATTTTTCCCTCATTAAGCATTGGTCACGCGAATTAGCATTTCATGGGTCAGGACATTACTTGCACACGATCTTTTGGAAAAACATGATTCCTAAGGGCGGAGGCAGCCCTCAGGGTCTTCTTAAAAGGGAAATTGACCAGTATTTTGGCAGTTTCGATAAATTTAAAAAGCAATTTTCAGAAGCCGCAAAACAGGTAGAAGGGGTCGGGTGGGCAATCCTCGTATGGTCACCCAGGGCGAGGCATCTTGAGGTATTGCAGTCAGAAAGACATATGTTGTTAACGCAATGGGATACCATTCCACTTCTTGTCCTAGATGTTTGGGAGCATGCTTATTATCTCCAGTATAAAAATAACAGGGGAGGCTATGTAGACAGTTGGTGGAATCTTGTAAACTGGAATGATGTAGAAATGAGATTTGATAAAGCTTCTGAGATTAAATGGCCAGCATTTTAACCTTAAGACAGTCAGCATGAAGCTGATTGTCTTTTCATTTTTAAAGACAAATTGTCATATCATGCCTTGTCCTGCATAAAATTTTAGAAAGCTAGTCTCAGAAAAGCGGAAGCGCCTTCGGAACAAGCATAGCTTGTTCTTTTAGGATTACTCTAAGGAGCTTTCCTTAGTGCCCAGGGGCGACAGGCCTAAGACAAGCCGGCGAGAAGGTCGATCTTTACCTTCTTGACGGATTGGTTTATGAACCCGAGCCCCTAGGCGCTGAAGCTAGAATTGTTAAAGAAGGGGACGAGGTAAACTTATGAGAATAATTTGGAAGCCAGTCATATTTGCCCTCATGGTCTCACTATTCATTACAAACATTCCTCAACAGGTGGATGCTTCCGTTTCCATAAGTGCACGAGGTGCAGTTCTAATGGAGCAAGAATCTGGGCGTATCCTATTTGAGAAAGATGCCCACACAAAAAGGAGGATCGCAAGTATTACAAAAATAATGACTGCGATTCTTGCAATCGAATCGGGTAAAATGAATGAATTAGTGAAAGTAAGTGAACAAGCTACTCGAGCAGAAGGTTCGTCCGTTTACTTAAAGCCAGGGGAAAAAATCCAGCTCGAGCATTTAGTATATGGCTTAATGTTAAGGTCAGGGAATGACACAGCAGTGGCCATTGCCGAACATGTCGGAGGAGGCTTAGATGGGTTTGTTTATATGATGAACCAGAAAGCGAAAGAAATAGGTATGCTAAATACACATTTTTCCAATCCACATGGACTTGATGACCATGAAGACCACTATTCAACAGCCTATGACATGGCGCTATTGACTAGGTATGCTATGAATAATAAAACATACAAAAAAATAGCTGGAACGAAGCAGTATAAAGCGCCAAATCCCACCGAAAATTGGGATCGCGAGTGGAAAAACAAAAATCGGTTACTTACAAAATACAAATATACGACTGGCGGTAAAACTGGGTATACAAAACGTGCAAAAAGAACCCTTGTTACTACAGCGGCCAACGGGGACATGAAATTAATTGCCGTAACTCTAAATGCACCGGATGACTGGAACGATCATATTGCTATGTATGAAAATGCTTTTAAAACCTATGATATGGCGGAAGTGTTGTCAAAAGGGAAACTAGATATCAAAACAAATAAGCTTTATCAAAAACATCTATATTTAAAAAACAGTGTTGTATACCCTGCAACGGATGAAGAAATGGACTTGTTTTCCATAAAATATAAACTGAATAAGCCTGATGAAGATTGGAACGAATCAAACCATAATGGGGAGGCTGTTGGAAAGGCACAAGTTTTCCTTGATGGAAAAGTGGTAAGAGAAACGCCAATATACTATCAGGGAAGTCCTGAGAAGAAGAAGGGACTATTGGATTCGTTAAAAGATATTTTTCTATCACTTATTGGTGTGAAACTAAATGGTTAACTATATCTGGGTTTTTATGACGATAGTGGGCATTATCTTCGCCATAATCAACGGGACACTGGAAGAAGTGAATAAGGCAATATTTGATGGGGCGAAGGAAGCAGTGACGCTTTGTATTGGGTTGATTAGCATTCTTGTATTTTGGCTGGGAATGATGCGGATTGCTGAGGAATCTGGTTTGTTAAAAAAATTGGCAAAGCTATTTCGCCCCTTAGTGAGCAGGTTATTTCCTGAGGTACCATCAAATCATCCTGCAATGGGGTATATATTGTCAAATATGATTGCGAATATGTTTGGATTGGGAAATGCTGCTACACCTCTTGGTATTAAAGCAATGGAGGAGCTAAAACAATTAAATGGCGGGAAGAATTCAGCAAGCAGGTCCATGGTTACCTTTTTGGCCATTAATACTGCGAGTATAACAATTATTCCTACAACCGTAATTGCGATTCGAATGAATTATCATTCTGCCTCCCCAACTGAGATAGTTGTACCAACATTAATTGCAACCATAATCTCCATGCTTGGTGCTGTAATGATTGACCGGTATTTTTATAATCGACGACGTCGTAAAGGATGAATAGAATGGAACTTCTTTCGCTTATTTCCCTTGGATTTATTCCAGTTTTAATCGGTTTTATTCTCTTATATGGAACATTTAAACAAGTTCCAACGTATGAGAGCTTTGTTGAAGGCGGGAAAGAGGGGATCAAAATTGCTGTCTCCATTATTCCGTTTCTTGTAGGTATGCTTGTAGCGATTACTGTTTTTCGTGCATCAGGTGCTTTAGAAGCACTAATGAATTGGATTAGACCTGCAATGGAAGCAATTGGAGTTCCAGCTGAAATCGTTCCCCTGATTTTAATTAGACCCATCTCTGGAACGGCTGCACTTGGTATGACTAGTGACTTAATTGCTGTCTATGGACCGGATTCCTTTATTGGAAGACTTGCCTCGGTATTGCAAGGGAGTACTGATACTACTTTTTATGTCCTAACCGTATATTTCGGTGCCGTTGGGATCAAAAAAATGGGAGATGCACTAAAAGTTGGACTTCTTGCAGATTTAGTTGGGATTATCGCAGCTATTTTTGTAGTGGTATTTGTATTTGGATCAAAGTAGCTGTATAGAAAGCGGGTTCCACTGGTAAAAATAGGAGCCCGCTTTTTTTATTTTTTCTGGATAAAATAGCCCTTGCTTTGAAAAAGGGCGATAATGTGTCATAATTCAGTAGGAAAGTATAACAAATTTGTTTCCTAGGTTAATTGTGGTGTTGTCACCCATAACTCCAAATAAGGTAAACAGCTGAGGTGGATCATAGTGGAAAGATTACAAAAAGTTATTGCACGAGCAGGAATCGCATCAAGAAGAAAATCAGAAGAGCTAATTAAAGAAGGTAAGGTCAAAGTTAATGGAAAAATTGTTACAGAACTTGGGATAAAAGTCACAAACTCTGACAGAGTTGAAGTGAATGGGATTCAGATTGAAAAAGAGGAACCTGTTTATTTCCTTTTATATAAACCACGCGGTGTTATTTCCAGTGTTAGCGATGATAAAGGAAGAAAGGTCGTAACTGATTTCTTCCCATACATTCAAGAAAGAATTTTTCCAGTCGGAAGACTAGATTTCGATACCTCGGGATTATTACTGTTAACGAACGACGGGGAGTTTGCGAATTTACTCATGCATCCCCGCAATCAAATTGATAAAGTTTATGTTGCGAAAACAAAGGGAATTCCCTCAAAAGAAAGCTTAAGAAAGTTAGAAAGAGGAATACATCTTGAAGATGGAAAAACTGCCCCGGCGAAAGTAAAAATACTTTCAGCTGATAAGCAAAAGCAAACTTCAATTATTGAAATAACCATTCATGAAGGACGGAATCGTCAAGTTAGGAGAATGTTTGAAGCAATTGGGCATGAAGTGCTAAAGCTAAAACGTGAGCGATATAGCTTTTTAACATTGCATGGTTTATCAGCTGGGGAAGCTAGACAGTTAACACATCATGAGGTAAAGCTATTACGAGGATTATCATTAGAGTCTACTAAAAAAAATTCATAAAGATGTCACATTTGCAGTTGATTGTTTTTACTATAGTTGCAGTGATAAGTGATATAATTTAGAAGAATTGTGACGATTTATTGAACTTTCAGGGAGGGAAGAACAATGAAAAAACGGCGATTAGTAATGAGGACGACCATTCTAGTTATTCTTGCTGCAGCCGTTACCTACACACTATATGCCAACCTGACAAAGGATAACCGTATGAAAGTAGAAGTGGGGAAACAAGCTCCAGACTTTGCCTTGGTTGATATGAATGGTGAGAAGCATAAGCTTTCTGATTATAAAGGTCAGGGTGTATTTTTAAATTTCTGGGGAACTTGGTGTAAGCCGTGTGAAGCAGAAATGCCTTATATAAATAATCAATATAACCATTTCAAAGATAGTGGGGTCCAAGTGTTGGCGGTTAATGTCAGTGAGTCAGAATTAGCTGTTAATCATTTTGCAGAACGCAAGAAACTAGATTTTCCAATTGTAATTGATACAGACGGACAGGTTCAAACAGCGTATGGCATAAATCCACTGCCTGCAACATTTTTGATTGATAAGGATGGGAAAGTGGTTAAATACCATACAGGAACGATGACTGAAAGAACGGTAAAGGAGTACATGGAGAAAATTAAACCTTAAGGGGTTGTAGGGAGTTTTAGCAATGAAAGATGTTAAATGTGAATGCGGCCATGTTAATCCACATGGAACCGTATTGTGTGAGGCATGCGGAAAAGTCCTAGATGAACAGTCAGAAGGTAAATCACTGCTGGATATGCGGTATGAAGGCAGTGCACGCCGCTCACAAACATATAATAAGTCCATTGTTGATAAAATATGGAACTTTTTTTCTTCCGTAAAGGTGGGTGTGTGGCTGATCGTTATCACCTTAGTTGCTTCGGCAGCTGGGACGATTCTTCCTCAGGAAATGTACATACCGCCAACGATGCCTGCAGCAGAATACTACAAAGATCAGTATGGCTGGTTTGGAGCATTATATTATGAATTAGGCTTGAATAATTTATATAGTTCTTGGTGGTATTTGGTATTAATAGCGATGATAGGTATTTCTCTTGTCATATGTAGTTTAGACAGGGTTGTACCATTGTATAAAGCACTAAAAGCACAAAGAGTAACGAGACACGAAGGATTTTTAAAGCGTCAACGTTTGTTTGGAATAAGCAAGAATGTTGATAAAAATGACTTAGAAGTAGTGAAACAGCGCTTAGAGTCTAAACGATACAATGTGAGAGAAGAAAATGGAGATTTGCTTGCTGAAAAAGGTCGTTTTTCACGATGGGGTCCATATGTGAACCATGTTGGATTAATCATCTTTTTAATTGGCGGTATGCTGCGATTTGTTCCTGGAATGTATATAGATAAAGTTCTATGGCTTCGTGAAGGCGAAACAAAAGTTGTCCCTGAAACAGATGGGCAATATTATGTGGCTAATGAAAAGTTTATCTTAGAAAATTACAATAAGGAAGAAGACAAAACATTCGAAGCTGCAATAGATCGTGCAGGAATGGTTGTTAAAAATTATCAAACTAACGCAGTACTTTATAAAAGAGTGGGTCCAGCAATACCTGGGGAACAGCCGGAATTAGAAAAGGTGAAAGAGCACAAAATTCGAGTAAATCAACCATTAAAATTTGAACAGTTTGCATTATATCAAGTAGACTACAAACTCGATGAATTGAACACAATGTCCTTCTCATTAACAAATAAAGAAACTGGCAAAACATTTGGAGACGTAAAAATAAGTCTTTATGACCCAGAACCAAAATATGACTTGGGGAATGGATATAGGGTTGAAGTGTTGAGCTTTTTCCCAGACTTTGAATTTGCAGAAAGCGGGGAGCCGACAACAAAATCACGGATACCCAATAATCCTGCTTTTGTTTTCAAAATGATTTCACCAGAAGCCCCTGAAGGAGAAACCAGTTTTGTTGCCATTCAACAAACCATTGAGCCTTTGGGTGATAACCAATATAAAATGGCTTTCAAAGGTATTGAAACCAAAAATGTTACAGCGTTAACCGTGCGTAAAGACTTGACCATTTGGATTATTGTTCTGGGCGGTATTATCTTTATGATTGGTGTTATTCAAGGAGCTTACTGGAACCATCGTAGAATTTGGGTGCAAACCAAAAATGGAGAAACTTGGATTGCTGCTCATACGAATAAAAATTGGTATGGGTTAAAAAAAGAAATTGAAACAGCACTATCTGAAACGAAAATTAATATTCCTGATGATCAAATTCAAAGAGTAGAAATGGATAAGGAGGGTGTCTAGTTGGTAACACTAAGTAGTAATTTACTTTATATTGCATTTATTCTTTATTTAATTGCGACCCTCTTCTTTGGTGGAGCTATAAAGGCTAAGAAGGATACTGGAGAAAAGAAAAATACTAATCGGTGGGGTAAAATCGCTGTCTTTTTAACCATTGTGGGCTTCGTTTCTCAGGTGGGATATTTTATTACAAGATGGATTGCAGCAGGACATGCACCTGTTAGTAATTTATTTGAATTTACAACCTTTTTTGGATTATGTCTTGTTGGTGCATTCATTGTTATTTATTTTATTTATCGGACACCTCTTCTTGGCTTGTTTACCATGCCAGTTGCCATACTCATCATTGCTTATGCCAGCATGTTTCCAAGAGATATATCGCCGTTAATACCTGCATTACAAAGTGACTGGCTCCATATTCATGTTACAACAGCAGCTTTAGGAGAAGCCATTCTGGCAATAAGCTTTGCAGCAGGATTAATTTATCTAGTAAAGGTTATTGACCAATCTAAAGCGAGTAAGCGAACATTTTGGCTTGAAGTGGTAATGTTTGGTTTAGTAACAACATTGGGATTTGTTCTTGTATCTACTCTATTTTCAGCTATGGATTATAAAGCAGAATTTAATTGGATCAATAAGAACGATCTCGAGGCAAAAATGGAATATACGATGCCAGCGATTACAGGACCTCATGAATGGGAGTTACTAACGGAAGGGAAGTTTGAACCGCTTGTTGAAATGCCTGCACTAATAAATGCAAAGAAATTAAATTCAGTTATTTGGTCATTTATTGGTGGATTAATTCTTTATGGTTTAATAAGATTAATTTTAAGAAAGCGGATTTCTGCAGCACTCCAGCCCTTAGTTAAAAACATTAACCTGGATTTTGTCGATGAAATAAGCTATCGTTCTGTATTGATTGGATTTCCGGTTTTTACTTTAGGTGCATTGATTTTTGCAATGATTTGGGCACAAATCGCATGGACCCGATTTTGGGGCTGGGACCCAAAAGAGGTTTGGGCATTAATTACTTGGTTGTTTTACGCAGCCTTTTTACACCTTCGTTTATCAAAGGGATGGCATGGTGAAAAGTCTGCATGGCTTGCAGTAATTGGTTTTGTGATCATTATGTTTAACTTGGTAGCGGTAAACCTTGTCATTGCAGGACTTCATTCATACGCTGGGTAAAACGATATAAAATTTATAGCCTTTACTTTTAGAGTTAAGGCTTTTTTTTTAAATTATTTAGTTTAGTTGTCAAAAATTTGACACTATTTATATGGACAATTTCTAATATGTATAGATTAAAATAGTCGCATTTTGTAAAATAACTGCATGGGGGGATTAATAATGGATAAAGACGTGAAAATTTTAGTAGTTGATGACGAGGAAAGAATTCGTCGTTTGTTAAAAATGTATTTAGAGCGTGAAGAATATATAATTGATGAAGCAGAGGATGGAAATGAAGCGTTAACGAAGGCGATTGCAAATGATTATGATGTAATCCTTTTAGACTTAATGATGCCCGGAAAAGATGGCATAGAGGTTTGTCGTGAATTAAGAGAGAAGAAAGCTACACCAGTTATCATGTTAACAGCTAAGGGTGAAGAGGTTAACCGTGTACAGGGATTCGAAGTCGGTACGGATGACTATATTGTTAAACCATTTAGTCCAAGGGAAGTTGTCCTGCGTGTTAAAGCCTTGTTAAGAAGAGCTTCTCAAACTAGTTATCTTCAAACAGAGACCACATCTAAGGATGTAATTGTTTTCCCTCATTTAACAATTGATAATGATGCACATAGAGTTTTGGCAGATAGTAAGGAAGTAAGCTTAACTCCAAAAGAATATGAATTACTATATTTCCTTGCAAAATCGCCTGATAAGGTGTTTGACCGTGAGCAATTATTGAAAGAAGTTTGGCATTATGAATTTTTTGGCGATCTTCGTACGGTTGATACACATGTTAAACGTTTGCGTGAAAAGTTAAATAAAGTCTCTGAGCAAGCTGCAAGAATGATTGTAACAGTTTGGGGAGTAGGCTACAAATTTGAGGTAGTTAATGAATGACCTTTTTACGGAGTGTAGTTGGTAAGCTTTGGCTTACTATCATATTTTTGGTTGCCTTTATCCTTTTCATCTTAACTGTCATGCTCTTAGAATTCTTCGAGAATAACAATATTACGGAAACCAAAAATACTCTAACTCATCAGGCTGAGAAAATAGCAAAAGTGTTGGAAAATCATCCAGATGAGCAATTCCCCTTGGGCTTAGAAATCTCATGGGAAATTATCGACGATGTTACCAAGTTGGTTATTATTAAAAATAAAAATGAAATATATTTCTCGCCTAACTCTGAAAACTCAGTAAAACTTTCTGTATCCGAAATACGTAATGACGAAGAATTATCGAAGGTCTTTGTGGAAGATATAACAGTTGAAAAGGTTTCAAAACTTCCAACAAGTCAAACAGAAAAAAATAATGCGAAATATTCGATAATCGGGGTACCGCTGCACATGGATGATGAACAAAATGGTGCGGTTTTCATCTATCAATCCTTAGAGGTAGTTCAAGAAACGACACATTCAACGACTAATTTTATATTACTCGTTGCGGGTGTTGCAATCATCTTAACCACTATTTTTGCATTCTTTTTATCTACAAGGATTACTGAACCATTAAGGAAAATGAGGGAAGCAGCCTTCGAAGTGGCAAGAGGTAAGTTTGATACGAAAGTACCAATTTTAACGCATGACGAAATTGGGGAACTGGCCACAGCGTTTAACCAAATGGGTCGGCAGTTAAAGTTCAATATGAATGCTCTTAGTCAGGAGAAGGAGCAGCTTGCAAGTATCCTAAGCAGTATGGCAGATGGAGTTATTACTTTCAACCGTGATGGGACGATCTTAATCACCAATCCTCCTGCGGACCGATTTTTACAATATTGGTACTATGAAAAAGGTGGGACTGGTACTGCCTCAGACGAAATTCCAACAGAAGCGATGAAGCTTTTTCAACAAGCGGTGGATACGGAGACAGAGCAAGCCGGGGAGATTTCTCTTCAAGGCCGTCATTGGGTTATTCTAGTCAGCCCGCTATACAGTAACCGTTTTATTCGGGGAGCTGTAGCTGTCCTAAGAGATATGACGGAAGAACGAGTATTAGAAAAAATGAGACAAGACTTTATTGCAAATGTTTCTCATGAGCTTAGAACACCGATTTCAATGTTACAGGGCTATAGTGAAGCCATTGTAGATGATATTGCAGAATCCCAGGAAGAGAAAAAAGAAATGGCGAAGGTCATTTATGACGAATCATTGCGAATGGGCCGCCTTGTCAATGAGCTTCTCGATCTCGCAAGAATGGAAGCTGGCCATATTCAATTAACGCTAGATGAGGTTAACTTAGAATCGTTTATGAATCGAATTGTTCATAAATTTCAAGGGCTTGTAAGGGAAAATGAAATACATCTAAGTGCTGATTTAGAGAAAGACATTCCTCCGATTTTATTTGACCCAGATCGGATTGAACAAGTACTTACCAATTTAATCGATAATGCCATAAGACATACTCCGCATGGCGGTTCAGTTATATTACTTGTTAAAAGAGATGATTTCGGCATTAAAGTAGAAGTATCCGATTCTGGTTCAGGTATACCAGAAGAAGATTTACCATTTGTATTTGAGCGTTTTTATAAAGCTGATAAGGCCCGTACGAGAGGAAGATCTGGTACAGGATTGGGACTTGCTATTGTAAAGCATATCATTGATGCACATCGAGGGCATATATCTGTGCGCAGTAAAATTGGACAAGGAACGACATTTACCTTCTTGCTTCCACGAAAATAAGAAAAAAATGGCGATTTCTCTTGATTCACGGGAAACATTTACCTGCGGAAGCACTAGATTAAAAACGTTAAACTCATCCATGGGATGGGTTTTTTGTTGTTTTAATACCTTCACTTTTTTTCATATAAAGTCTATATTTAATATGTGTAACTTTTTGTACATAAGGTTCGACTAATTATATGAACGGGGAGGGGAATGGGATGGACTCCGTTTTCGATGAATTATATCAAAAATATCATCATGATGTATTTCAATTTCTATTTTACATGGTAAGGAACAAAGAACAGGCAGAGGACCTCGTCCAGGAAGTTTATATTAGGGTTTTTAAATCCTACCAACGCTTTGAAGGAAAGAGCAGTGAAAAAACATGGCTATTTTCTATTGCGCGTAATGTTGCAATCGATTCATTTCGGAAACAAAAGGGATGGAAAGGCAGACTGCTTGAAAAATTTGATTGGTCTACTAATCAAGTAAAGGATGAATATCCGATACCAGAAGAAATAACGATACAAAAAGAAGAAGTTAAATGGATTTATCAATGTTTGAATCATTGTACGGTTGATCAACGATCTGTTATCATCTTACGTTTTTTGAACGATTTATCAATATTAGAAACTGCAGAGGCACTGGGTTGGACTGAAAGTAAAGTGAAAACCACTCAGCACCGTGCATTGAAAGTACTAAAAAAGCATATGGAAATATTTAATGAAAAGGAGGGCTCAGATAGTGAACAAGTCAGAGTGGAGCGATAAGCAGCTCGAAGAATTATTAAGGCAAATGCCGAAAATACAAGACCATCGCAATCCTCGTGACATTTATCAAAATCTTTTTATAAAAAAGAGGAAAAGACCTGCATGGTTAGTTCCTAGTTTTGCTACAGCTGCAGTGTTACTCCTTATTTTCTTATTAGGTCCTCAATTGTTCAATGGAACTGACTATTCTTTTGATACTGTAAAACAGGAGGAATCGTCTCTTGATCAGCAGAAAGGTCTTTCTGAAAATGATTCAGCAAATTTAATGACAAAAGAGGAAGCAACAGATAAATTAAATGCAGAATCTAAATTGTCTGTAACAGAAAATGACAAATCTGCTCTGTATGATTTTGAAGTAGGAAATGGGACAGTAATCACCTATTGGATTCCTGATGCTCAGGCTCAATTTTTAGTACCTGTTTCTATTCTTATAAATTCCGAAGCCGATAAGAAGGATTGGCTGACAAATTTCACTGAAACAATGGGGCAATTAGAAGAGGAGAAATGGGGTTTGACTGACTATTATCCCCTAAACGCAAGTTTTACATGGGATCCTAGTACTAATTCCGTCACTGTAGACGTACCTCAGGATCATAAGTATGGGCAAGGTTCTGCCGCGGAAAAGAACTTTTTAAGTTCATTGAACAATAACATTGCTTCGAATAGCCAGGCAAGTAAAATTAATTTCACTACAAACGGTCAGCCGGGAATAGAACTTGGAAATTATGGTTCTATTGAAGAAATAGACATTGAATCGGAAGGAAAACATGCTTATTTCTTTTATACACCCGATGGAATGGAAACCACCTTTTTAGTCCCTTCAACAGAATTGTATCAAGATATTAACGAAGCTTTTGACGCAATGAAGACAGGACAAAGTGATCTAAGGTTAAATACATCAATAGTGCCATCCTTTTCTTCTATGGAACTGACCGTAGAAAATGATCAATTAACTATTACCTTGGATAAAAACACCACAATGAAAAATGACCTAGAAACGATCCACTCATTCGATGCGATATTATTAACGGCTAAGGAATTTGGTATAGAGACTATAACCATTTTAAACGCTCCGATTCAACAATTAGGACCTTTTGATTTGTCACAGGAAATAAAAGTACCAGTAGCAGCCAATTATCGCCAGATCCAATAAATAACGTTAAAAAAGATTAATCTATCTAGGTTAATCTTTTTTAATGTATAAAAAACCATTTCTCTCCAAATTATAACAAGTATGCTTAACTGCTCAAACCAAACTATATGTTCTAAACAACAATTAGGAATCATATGGTATGTGGTAGTGAGGACTAGATTAAGGAGGAAAATAGTAAAATGCGAGACTACATAAGGCGGCTTTTAATCGCCGCAATTATGGCGCTTTTTGTCAGTTTATTATTTTTAGGAGGTAAACAGACAGAAGCGAGTATGCAAGATTCGAAAGAAATAAAAGCAGGATGGATATGGCCCACGGATGGTGTCATATCTGATACATATGGGACAAGGCATGGAACACATAAAGGAATCGATATTGCAGGAAGTTTAAATACGCCCATCGTGGCAGTAGAGGATGGGGTAGTGGGTAAATCCTATTACTCAAAAACATATGGAAATGTCATATTTATTGAGCACCCCAATAATTTTGTTACCGTTTATGCCCATTTAAATAATCGACTTGTAAATGAAGGTCAAGACATTAAACAGGGTGATAGAATCGGAACAATGGGAAGAACGGGCCAATCTACAGGTGTACATCTTCATTTTGAGAGCCATCAAATCGAATGGACGTTTGATAAGAAAAATGCGATAGACCCGGAGAGACTACTTGGGTATGCTGAAGTGGGTGTGGCAGTAAAAGAGGGAATGGCGGGAAATATAGAAAGCTTAGTTGCCAGTACCACTGTAAAAAACAACAAAGCCCATTATATTGTACAAGCAGGTGATACCTTAACTTCCATTGCAAAGAAAAGTAACCTTACCGTTTCAAAATTAAAAGAAGTTAACCAACTAAATTCTGATCTCATCCTGCCAGATCAAATTTTAGTTATTGATAAATAAAATGAACCTGCTTGCCATTATGGTCAGCAGGTTTATCCTGTGGCGGTTGAAGTTTAAATAAAAGAGGATTTGTCCTTAATAAGGGGTGCTTTGAGGACAAATCATGTAAAAGGGGTAAGAGGATTTGTCCTAAATCAGGGGGCTTGAGGACAAATCATGTAAAAGTGGTAAGAGGATTTGTCCTAAATCAGGGGGCTTGAGGACAAATCTCATAAAAGGGCAAAAAGATTTGTCCTTGTCAAGATTGTTATAAGTAATTTTTCTTTTCAAAATCCAATTTTATTAGTATAATGAAATGGAAATTAAATATCGATCTATCTTCGGGGCAGGGTGAAATTCCCGATCGGCGGTATTAGAGTAAAACTCTTGAGCCCGCGAGCCTTTATGGCAGGATTTGGTGAGATTCCAAAGCCGACAGTATAGTCTGGATGGGAGAAGATGGAGGTTCTGCGACGTTCAAAAATTGCTAGTCCTTTGAACGTTTATTAAGAGTGCCTTTGTAAACTCCCTCAAGAATTATTTTCTTGGGGTTTTTGTATTTTACTAGGACACCTTATCATTGCTGAACCTCTCTTCCTAACTTGATGGATCAAAAAGGAGAGAGGAAAATGACGAAAAGAATGAGTGTCAAAGCAATTGTAGCAATTGGAATGCTGAGCAGTATCGCCTATTTATTAATGCTGATAAATTTTCCGCTGCCGCTATTTCCAAATTTCTTATTGATTGATTTCAGCGATATTCCAGCATTAATCGCTGCATTAATTTTTGGTCCTGCAGCAGGTATATTAGTCAGTTTCTTCAAAAATGCACTCAATTATTTTGCTACTGGCAGTGCAACAGGAATCCCGGTAGGTCATATTGCAAATTTTCTGGCCGCTATCCTGTTTGTATTACCTACTTACTATGTATACAATAAAATGAAAACGAGAAAAGGGATGACTCTTGCACTCATAGTGGGGACCGTTAGTATGGCGGTAATGATGAGTATCTTAAATTACGTATTTATTTTACCGGCTTATACATCACTGTTAAAGTTTCCTGATATGCGTAATTTAGTCGTACCTGCTATCTTGCCTTTCAATATTTTAAAAGGGGTAATCATGTCCTCCATATTTATGTTGCTATTCATTAGAATGCAAACATGGATTAATAAATTAACGACCGTAAAAAGTGTATAAAATCGGTTAGAAATCAGATTCCTGCCTAGTTTCTTTTTAATTGCCAACATAAAACCCCCGCCATTTTGGCGGGGGTTTTATGTAACAATATTTTAAGACAAAATATTATTCGAATTTGGTTGCGTTTCCGTCGAATGGTTCGTCAGCAACTTTAATTGAATCTGTTGGACAGCCTTCAAATGCATCCATCATATCGTCAATTAAAACATCAGGGATTTCTACAATACCCTCGTTATCGTCAAGAGTTACAAATGCAATACCCTCATCGTCATAATCATAAATATCTGGTGCTGCTGCTCCGCATGCGCCGCATGCAATGCAAGTCTCTTTGTCAACAATTGTATACTTAGCCATGAAAAAATAACCTCCCAATAATATAACTTACTCACTTTTCCATAAAGAATTGGAAACGCATTACTCATTCCTATTGTAAGACTGTACGAGAAACTTTTCAATAGAAAAAATGCCTATAGATAGTGTATTACCGAATCTTCCACATTTTTTAGCATCATGTCATCCAGTTTCATGATAGAATAGGGAGTGAAAATTAGGTGAATTTGTCGATTATAAGCAAAAAAAGTGGTGGCATAGCATGGGGTATATTGAAATAATTATTTTGTATTGTTTAAAACAGTTAAATGGGGAAAGAACCATTTATTCCATCTTTCATCTTCTAAATGGAAAAAAATCATCGCAAACGCTCCAAGATGCCCATTTCTTTTCACTCAAGAAGTATTTTCGAATTCTTGAACCGTTAACACGCGATAATTTTGATCAAATTTTTAATACCATTCTAGAGAAGAAACTTGTGGAATCCTGCGGTGAACAAAGATTTCTACTTACCACAGCAGGAGAAGATTATTTACTCAATTACCCACAACCCCATTATATAAATGGCTGGAAATATCAACCCTACACTTTATTAGTATGGGAAAGACTATCCTTGCTAATTCAAGTAACATCTAACTTTACATTCCAAGAAACAAAATATATTCCTATCCAAAAAAATACCGAGGTTCATAACTGGTTAAAAAATTTTTTGAAATCTTGCTCCATACCAAAAAAAAACCTGGGGAAAATCCTCTACACAGAATTAATGTATTGTCTTGAGCAGGCTAAGGATATCAATCCTGCCGTACTGGTTTTTCGATTTACTGGATATCAGCAAATAGGTTTCACCTCTACGCAAGCTGCAAGGATGTTGAACAAAGATTCCGTACAGTATCATCTAGAATTTATTAATATCCTTCATTATTTGATTCAAATCGTTGAAAACGATCCTACTCGTTTTAAAGTATTATCGTCACTGATTATGAATCTAGAACAAAGTAATTCGTTAACTCTTTCTTCTCGCAAAACCTGGCTGCTCTTAAATCAAGGTTTTTCACTGGAGGAAATAGCAAGCATTCGGAATTTAAAAATAAGTACCATTGAAGATCATCTTGTAGAATTCGCATTAAATATAAAAGACTTTTCGATTAACAAGTTTGTAGAAGAAGAAATTCAAATGAAGATTTTAGAAATATCTAGAGAAAATGCTACTAAGCAGCTTAAAGTAATAAGAAACAGTTTAAAAACAGCTTCTTATTTTCAAATAAGGCTTGTTCTTGCAAAGTATGGTGATAGAAAATGGAGTTAGAAAAACTTTTATATAAATATTTTGGTTATCAGACGTTTAAAACTGGGCAAAAAGAAGTGATTGTGTCTCTGCTCGAAGGAAACCACACCATTGCAATGCTCCCGACAGGAACAGGTAAATCTTTATGCTACCAGCTGCCTGGATATATATTTGATGGTCAAGTTTTAATTATTTCTCCTCTATTATCTTTAATGCAGGATCAGGTGGAGCAGCTCATGAAATTTGGTGAGAAACGAGTAATTGCTTTAAACTCATTTCTAGATTCTGAAAAGAGAGGCTATGTATTAGGAAATTTAAATAAATACAAGTATATTTTTGTTTCTCCAGAAATGTTAAGCTTACCCTTTATTCTCAAAAGGTTACAAGCCCTTACTATATCTTTATTTGTGGTAGATGAGGCGCATTGTATTTCTCAATGGGGCTATGACTTCCGCCCTGATTATTCAAAGCTAGGAGAATTCCGTAAGAAACTTGGTAATCCGCTAACGCTTGCTTTAACAGCAACTGCAACCAAAAAGGTAAGAGAGGACATTATCCGATCCCTTGACTTACAGGAGTACACTAAAATTGAGTCTACCATTGATCGTCCTAATATTGCTTTTTATGTTGAAGAGGTACCGAACTACCATGATAAACAATCCCGTTTGATACAGTTAGTTCTTCAGCTTCAAAAGCCTGGAATTATTTACTTTTCAAGTAAAAAGGTTGCAGAACAAATGGCAACCTTGTTAGTTGAAAAGGGCATTAATAGGGTTTTGGCCTACCATGGAGGGTTAGAGCAGGAGCAAAGAATTTTGATTCAACAACAATTCATCCATGGACAACTTGATGTGATTTGTGCAACAAGTGCTTTTGGTATGGGGGTTAATAAAGAGGATATTCGATTTATTATCCACTATCATATGCCGATGCAAATTGAATCTTACCTGCAAGAGATTGGCAGAGCTGGGCGTGATGGTGAGGCAAGTATAGCAGTATTGCTTTACTCCCCAGGGGATGAACAGCTTCCTGTTCAACTGGCCGAAGGAGAACTGCCATCTGAATTACAAATTGACTGGCTGTTTTCACAATTTCCACAGCAAGAAATTCCTAATGATCATTTTCTGGATGGGAACCAGCATTTAAGAGAATATGGCGGTTTTTCAGAGGTCCAATGGCGTATTATATTGGACTTAATCAATAATTCTCAAGCCGTTTCAAATCTTGAAGAGATAAAGCATAGTTTGAAGAAATTTGTAAATGAAAGATTAACAGTAAAGAAAGATAGTATTTACTATATGAAAAAATGGATTAAGTCAAAATCATGTAGAAGAGTTGTCATTTTAGATTATTTTGAAGAAGATTCAGTTAACATGAAAACTAGTCATTGCTGCGATGTTTGCGGTGTTATGCTGGATCCATACAAAGCAATAGAAAGTGGTCAATCCAAACCAGCTAATGAAGGATGGCAGGATTATTTGGCCAATATTTTACTAAATAGTGAGTTGAGTGAATGAAAAATAAATATCAAGAATTAATTAAAGGATTATCCGACAAAGATCTTCTCTTTCATTTATACATGACCCAATTAATACTACTTGTTCTTACATTTATTTTAGGTATTATTTTATTTGATCATTTTTCATTTTTACAAGCAATTGATTTTTCAAATAGTAGATTTTTATTAATAGGTTTTCTTGCGGGATTAGCGGTAGTCTTTACAGACATATTTTTGATGAAATGGCTTCCGTCTTCTTATTACGATGATGGCGGTTTGAACGATAGAATATTCAAAAGGAGAAGTGTTCTTCACATTGCCTGGATTGCAGCAGTAGTTGCACTAAGTGAAGAATTACTGTTTCGGGGAGTTATTCAAACAAAGGTCGGACTTATTTTAGCAAGCCTCATTTTTGCCATTGTCCATTATCGCTACCTTTTTAATTGGTTTTTATTCTCTAATATTGTCATCATTAGTTTTTTAATTGGTTTCATATATGATTGGACAGGCAATTTAGCTGTGACAATTATGATGCATTTCACCATTGATTTTTTATTAGGCCTTTATATTAAATTTAGACGCACCATAGATGTCGGAGAAAAGGAGGGAATACTTCATGAATAAAGAAGAACCTTTCAGAAGCCAAGCTGAACGGCTAAAGCAGCGAATTGAAAAAATAAATGAAGAAACATCTGAAGTACGTGAACAATTACCACCTAGAGAAAGGATTCACAGGGAAAAGAGAAAAAAAACGAAATGGAAATTAAAGTATCCCGTTATTCGTATATTAGTTTTATTTTTTATTCTTCTTCCAATAGTTATATTTAGCGCTTATTCTTATCTTGAAGAAGGAAAAAAAGCGACCAAGAAAGTCTCTGGAGATTCTTCTGGTTACGAAGTCATTAATTTTGAAAAGTCGGAAACGGAAGGCACTTCAGAAAATAATGAGGAAGAAGAATCTGCCGCGGAAAATAATGATGAAGCTATCGAAGTGCAACAGACAGTTAATCCGGATACACAGGTTGAAGATTCAAATTCTGAACCAGTAAGTTTTAGCGGCCAAGGTACTGATAAGAATGTTGCTGCGCCAACGGAAACAGTCGTTTATCATACTGTTAAAAAGGGAGAAAATCTCTATCGTATTTCATTAAAATATTATCATTCTAAAGCTGGAGAGGAAGTTATTCGAAAAGCAAATAACTTAAAGGGGAATGAAATTTACTTAGGGCAAGTCTTAGAAATTCCTCTAACTAAGTAGCCGATCCATTTAGGACGGCTTTTTTTAATGCAATTTTTTTCATAATTTTACGGACAAGTTCATATTTATAGTAAAGAGGTGGTTGATAAAATGGATAAACAAATCCGCTTACTTGAAAATACAGATGAAGCAACGAAACAAATGCTTGAAAATGTGCGGAAAAGAAAGGTTAAGTTTGATACAGCAAAAAAATGGCATTATTTAACGATTTATTCAATGTTGCTTTTTGCTTTTCTTTTTTTTAGCTATTTTTATTTTATGATCGCAAAGCAATATTCTTATTCTTTCTTCGCAATGTTTTCAGCTTCTGTCAGCGACGCCTTTAACCTTGGGTTGTTGGCGATTACTGCTATACTGTATGGAGCTATGAATGTATTAAAACAGCAAAAAGATAAAAAGGAAAAAGAATACCAAGAGTTAAGATGTGAAATTGTAAACCGGAGTAAGGATTTATGGAAGAAGGATGAGCATTGGAAAAATCGCCATGTGGACTTTGAGGTAATGAAAAAAACGTACGATATCAATCTTTATCATGAAAAAAAATAAGAAGCAGCCCAGGTCTGCTTCTTAAGTATTAGAAGAATATTTTTTTACCTTGCTCTTCTTTTAATATTTCTACTGCTTCACGGAATCGCTGGGAATGGATAATCTCTCGCTCTCGAAGGAAACGTAGACCATCATTTAGATCAGGGTCATCACTAAGGTTGATAATCCATTGGTAAGTAGCCCTGGCTTTTTCTTCAGCAGCAATATCTTCATAAAGGTCCGCAATGGGGTCACCCTTTGCGGCAATATAAGAAGCTGTCCAAGGAACACCAGCGGCATTATGATAATATAAAGCATTATCGTGATTGGCATAATGGTCTCCGAGTCCTGCAGCCTTCATCATTTCTGGAGTGGCATCTTTTGTAAGTTTATATATCATTGTGGCAATCATTTCCAGGTGTGCAAATTCCTCCGTTCCAATATCAGTTAATAGACCAATTACTTTATCAGGTATGGAATAGCGCTGATTTAAATAGCGTAAAGCAGCTGATAGTTCACCGTCTGCTCCTCCATATTGCTCAATTAAATATTTTGCTAATGTTGGATTACAAGTACTAACACGAACAGGATATTGAAGCTTTTTTTCGTAAATCCACATGTGAACGTTTCCCTCCCTGGATAAGTTTTTATGGCAATTTACCTTCCTTCAGTGGGCTGCCACAATTAGACCTGCCACGGCCAAGGCGGTTCGTTCCAATTCCATGGGTGTCCGGAATAGCTGTGACCAAATTGCATAAGGGGACCGAATTGACTCTCAAAAGCCTTTTTTATTGTCTTTCTCTCTTTTACATAATGATTAAATTGCTTAATCGCTTCAAGGTCATCAGGATGTGTGTCTAAGTACAAGGTCAATTCAACCAATACAAAGTCAACGGCTTGGAGCTGTTCCATTATTTGATAATATTCTGGAGGGATTTGTTTCATCTTGGAATACCCCCCTTTGCTTTCTCAAATGGATTGTAATATGGGTCGTAAAATGGTTTCCAGAGTGTACCTGCTCGAAGTGCTTCAAGTGGTGAAAATTGTGGCAGGTTTGGCGGTTGGAAGCCGATATATAGATTTGGTGGTGTTGAAAAGGTTTTTTCTAGAATTGGCTTGCAGGGGTCAAATGGACTAGCGATGGGATGCCAAGTTTTATATAGAGTAAACATATTCGCCCTCCCTAATTAATCATCATTAATAAATATGAAAAATATGCAGTTTCATGACATAATATTGAAATAAAGGATAATCCATGCTATTTGTTGAAGTATAATAAATATGTATAAAATTACATAGAGGTGATCGGTTTGTTTGTAAAAAATATGATGATTCCAAGTCATAACTGTGTAACGGTTCAAGAGGATACAACATTGTCAATGGCATTAGAACTATTGGAGAAAAATGAAATTGATGGTGTTCCAGTTTTACACGGGGAAAAGTATTTAGGTGTTGCTACACGATATAAAATTTATGAAAGCTACTTTCTGTCAGGTAAACCGAAGATTGAATATTTAAATTCCACACTAGTTAAGGATATTGCTACACATCAAGATAAATATTTATTGGGTGAGGAAGTTTTTGAAAAAACCCTTCTTGATTTAAAAGATTTTCCATTATTAGCAGTTGTGGATTCAACGCGCAAATTTTTAGGAGTGGTAACACGCTCAGATGTGCTCTCCACTTTTCAGAGTGCTTTCGGTGTAAATCGCCCCGGAGTTAGAATAGCGTTCACATCTGTTGAAACAGAAGGGCGTATCGCTCGACTATCTGAAATTGCCCATCATTTCCATGAGCATATTATTTCACTCGTAACATTCGATGAGACCGATAAATTAGTGCGGAGAATTGTCATGAAGGTTGAAAAGAAGGACAATATTAATAAATTCACAAAGAGGCTTGAAGAGCAAGGTTTCCGTATTTTAAGTATCCAGGAAGATTAATAAATCTTAACGGAAAGAAATCAAATCCTTCTCATACATTGTATGGGAGGGATTTTTGTGTTGAGGATCATGTGGAGGCTATTATTGATTTTTTTGTGTGGATATTTATTGATTGAATGGTTTCCAATTACTTATCCATTTCATTTTTCTGATGTCTTGGTCGGCCCGATAATTTATCCGTTGGAATTCTTTGCTTCCTTAATAGCTTTATTTGTTGGATTAGTGGCCAGTATACAATTATTTCAAGAGATTCTCCAACGTATTATTAAACAAGTTAAGAAAATAAGGAGTAAACATTAGTCTGTTTGGTTTTAATTTCCGTTATGGTATGATTTCTGTAGAACATTAACAGTGGTAAAGGGGAAAATATGAGTATATTAATCATTTTACTTTTGATTGTGGGAGCAGTTCTTATCTTGTATATGCTGAAAGAGGCTTTTCGAAATACAGTGGTACATCATGAAATGACATTCGAGAATTTTCCAGACTCGTTTGGTGTTGTTTCCATTTTTTTTATCTCTGATGTCCATAAGCGTCTTATTTCCGAGGAGATTATTAATGAGATAAAAGGGAAAGTGGATATAGTTATAATTGGTGGAGACCTAACTGAACAGAAGGTTCCTTTTAAAAGAGTGAAACAAAATCTTGATCGATTAAAACGATTAGGTCCTGTTTATTTTGTTTGGGGAAATAATGATTATGAAACCGATTTTCGGAAATTAGACGCTATTCTTTTGGAGTATGGAGTGAAGGTATTAGATAACACTGCAGCCATTTTTGAATCTGCTAAAGGAGATAAATTATCACTGCTCGGGGTGGATGTCTTAAACCAAGAACGGGATAGACTGGACTTGGCATTAGTTGATGCAGAAGAAAATAGCTTTAAAGTATTGGTCAGTCACTTTCCAGACATCACAGATAAAGTATTGCCAGAACATAATATAAGTCTAGTTCTAAGTGGACATACCCACGGCGGACAAATACATATTTTGGGTTATAGTCCATACGAAAAAGGGAAAGTGAAAAAGTTGGATAATACTGTTATTTTAATTAGTAATGGCTATGGTACAACAGGGGTTCCATTACGATTAGGGGCACCTGCACAGTGCCATTTAATTAAAATCAAGAATGGTTAGGTTTAATATCGGAGGATTCAACATGAGTGACCAAGAAGGAAAATATAATATTAAAGCAGCTGCATTAATGCTTGGGATTCAACCAGGAACATTAAGAGCATGGGAAAGAAGATATCAAATGATTGCGCCGGTTAGGAATGAAGCTGGCCATCGATTATATACAGATGAGCATATAAAAATATTAAAATGGTTAATCAAAAAGGTAAATCAAGGGTTTACCATCAGTCAAGCTATTTCTTTAATGGGGCATAACCCCTCACAAATGGATACTGATGCAATAAACCTTAAGACACTCAATCCGTTAGCGAGCCAGATTGATTCACTGTATGACGCCTTAATCCACTTTGAACATCACAAGATCAATGAAGTAATGAATACTATGTTTAGTATTTTTACCATGGAAAAGGTAATTATTGATATTTTTAGTCAGGTTTTTTTAAAAATAGAGGACTCTTTTAAGAATGGATACATAATTAGTGCCCAAAGGAATTTTTCTTCAAGGCACTTAAGTGCAAGGATTAATACAGTTATTCACAGTCTTCCAAATGATATTCATCTTAACAAAGCTCTATGTATTACCAGTTCTAAAGACGGGGAAGCTATAAATTTGCTCTTGTTCAGCTATTTCTTAAGAAAACAGGGTATAGATGTAATAAATATAGGTACTTATCATTCTGAAGAGGATATAAAAAAAGTAATGGAGATGATTCATCCAGATATTTTGATCATCTCGTGTGAGGATTCGAAAGATTTATACGAAGCACTTACATTAACTAATTTGCTTTCTTTAAACTACCAGGATCTTGCCATTGGGCTTTGTGGCCACGCGATATCTACAATGAATTCCGCGGAGAAGGAACAATTTTCCACTTACATTCTTGGGCAAACAAAAAAGGATTGGGAAATGTGGCTATTGGAACGGTTGGAATACTAGACAAAGCACCAACCAACGCCAATGACATACACTAGGGATAAGAGTTATGTCACGGCAGGGGGCAAAATACATGCGCTTAGAACGCTTAACAGTCAATAAGATTAAAATTTTTTTAACCTCTGATGATTTAAATGATCGGGGCCTTTCCAAAGATGATATTTGGAAGGATTCGATAAAATGGCACCAGCTTTTCCATGACATGCTGGAAGAAGCAAGCGAGGAATTTGATGTTGATATTCAGGGGTCAGTAGCAGTTGAAATTTTCTCCTTGCAAGCTCAAGGAATGATTATGATTATTACGGTTGAAGATAATAGTGAAGAAGAGGAAGAAGTATTATTTGATGGCTTCTTAGAGATGCAAGTCAGGGTGGAGGGATGTGAAAATCTCCTTTACCAATTCGAAAGTTTCGAAGATATCATCGGGCTTTCAAAAACGCTGTTTCCATTAAACGTCAGCGGCGGCAGTTTATATTCTTATCATGACTGCTATTACTTACTTATGAATAATCTCGACCCTTCCATGGTAGAAAAAGTTGCAGCCTTCTTCTCAGAATATGGGAATCCTTCAATTCTTAGTACACACGTTCTTTCTGAATATGGAAACCAGATTATTGAAAATAAAGCGGTGGAGACGATTCTAAAATATTTCAAATAATGAAGGAATTAAGGAAGGAGTCCACCGCTCCTTTTTGCTATCTAATACCGGATTAGGCAGGTTCCATTGCCGGTATAATAGGAATGATGGCGATTACAAAGAATAACTTGAAAATAGTGAAAAGTGTATTTTTCATCTTGCATAAATCTATTAAAGGTGTATACTTGTGTCTGAATGCGACAACATTTGTTAAAGTGATTTTCTAGGAGGTTTACAAATGGTAGCCGAAAAAGGTAATGAAAAAACTAATCAAGAGGAAGAAAATAATGTTTTAACTTCAACACAGACAGTTATACATAAAGCTCTTGAAAAGTTAGGTTATCCTGAAGAAGTTTATGAACTCTTAAAAGAGCCGTTACGAATGATGACAGTTAAAATTCCAATAAGAATGGACGACGGTTCAATAAAAATATTTACGGGCTACCGTGCACAGCACAATGACGCGGTAGGACCAACAAAGGGCGGAATTCGATTTCATCCCAATGTTTCAGAGACGGAAGTAAAAGCTCTTTCCATTTGGATGAGCTTGAAGTGTGGGATTGTGGATCTTCCATACGGCGGTGGTAAAGGCGGTATTATTTGTGACCCGCGCGATATGTCTTTTAGAGAGCTTGAAAGATTAAGCCGCGGCTATGTACGGGCTATTAGTCAAATTGTAGGACCAACAAAAGATATTCCTGCCCCGGATGTGTTTACGAATTCTCAAATAATGGCTTGGATGATGGACGAGTATAGCCGTATCGATGAATTTAACTCTCCAGGATTTATTACTGGCAAGCCGCTAGTCTTAGGGGGTTCTCATGGCCGTGAATCAGCTACAGCGAAGGGTGTAACAATTTGTATCCGTGAGGCTGCTAAAAAGAAGGGAATTCAAATTGAAGGTGCTAGGGTTGTCGTTCAAGGCTTTGGTAATGCTGGAAGTTTCTTATCCAAATTTATGCATGATGCAGGCGCTAAAGTAGTTGGTATTTCCGATGCATATGGTGCATTGTATGACCCGAATGGACTTGATATTGACTATCTTCTAGACCGTCGCGATAGCTTTGGTACAGTAACGAAATTATTTAATAATACAATTACAAATAAAGAATTACTAGAACTTGAGTGTGATATCCTTGTACCAGCTGCAATTGAAAATCAAATAACAGCAGAAAATGCACAGAATATTCGCGCAAGTATCGTTGTTGAAGCTGCTAACGGACCAACAACACTTGAGGCAACAGAAATACTAACAGAACGCGGCATTTTACTCGTACCAGATGTACTTGCTTCCGCTGGCGGAGTTACAGTTTCTTACTTCGAATGGGTGCAAAATAACCAAGGATATTACTGGTCAGAAGAGGAAGTTGAGGAAAAACTTGAAATAGTAATGGTGAAATCCTTTAACAATATTTATGATACAGCGCAAACACGGCGTGTTGATATGCGATTAGCTGCCTATATGGTTGGTGTTAGAAAAATGGCTGAGGCAAGCCGCTTCAGAGGATGGATTTAAAAAGCATTACGATTGAAACAATATAGAAAAACTCCTATCATATGACGGTAGGAGTTTTTTTTTTGGAGTCTTTTAATAAAGATTGTTGTTAAAATAGCCATTGTGGAATAATAAATTGAGGTGATCATTTTGCAAGTAGAAGATATTATTATTGTCGGAGGGGGACCATGTGGTTTAGCCGCTGCGATTGCTTTTAAAGAAGTTGGGTTTAATCCTCTCATCCTTGAAAAAGGGAATGTAGTAAATGCTATCTATCATTATCCAACACATCAAACGTTTTTTAGTACGAGTGAAAAACTTGAAATTGGAGATATTCCATTTATTACTGAAAGTTATAAACCAAAACGAAACCAAGCGCTCGTATATTACCGAGATGTTGTTAAAAGGAAACAACTGCGTGTCAATTCTTTTGAAAAGGTTACTAATGTGTTAAAAGAAGGAAAACAGTTTCAAGTTTTATCGGATAAACAAATATATCAGGCTCAGTTTGTAGTGATTGCGACAGGATACTATGACCACCCAAACTACATGAATATTCCCGGGGAAGATTTACCGAAAGTTTCTCATTATTTTAAAGAAGCCCATCCATATTTTGATAAGGATGTCTGTGTAATCGGCGGGAAAAATTCAAGTGTTGATGCAGCGCTTGAACTCGTAAAAGCGGGTGCAAGAGTGACTGTTATTTATCGTGGAACAGAATACTCCTCTAGCATTAAGCCATGGATTCTCCCAGAATTTGAAGCATTAGTACGAAACAATATCATTACGATGGAATTTAATTCACATCTCATCGAGATAACGGAAGACCAGGTTCGATATCAAAAAGATGGAAAAGAAAAGTCGATTTACAATGACTTTGTTTTTGCGATGACTGGCTACAGACCAGATCATCATTTCCTTAAGACCATGGGAATATTAATTGATGAGGAATCCGGAAGACCATTATTTAATCCTGATTCAATGGAGACGAATGTTGATGGGATTTATATTGCAGGAGTTATCGCTGCTGGAAATAATGCCAACGAAATATTTATAGAAAATGGCAGGTTCCATGGCGGTCTTATAGCACAATCTATTCAAGAAAAAGTAATAAAGGGGTGAAAAGATGAAAAAAGTTGTATTGTTAACGACTGGTGGAACAATAGCAAGTAAAACAAATAAAGACTCGGGAAAATTAGCTTCAGGGGAATTAACAGGCGAAGAGCTTGCTTCCATGTGTAATCTGCCAAATGATATCGAAATCATCATTGAATCTGTATTTCAAAAGGCAAGCATACATATTACATTTGATGACCTAGTCGTTTTAAAAAATAAAATTGAAACATACTTCCAGGATGATACCATTTCTGGGGTAGTGGTTACTCATGGTACAGATACTCTTGAAGAAACAGCTTACTTTCTTGATTTAACCATAAAAGACATAAGACCAGTAGTTATAACTGGGTCCCAGCGTTCGCCAGAGGAATTAGGCAGCGATGTCTACATTAACTTAAGGCATGCCATCTATTCTGCGTGTTGTGATGATTTACAAGATGCGGGGGCTGTAGTGGTGTTCAATGAGCGGATATTTACTGCTAGGTATGTAAAAAAGGAACATGCCTCGAATATCCAGGGGTTTGACGTTTTTGGATTCGGTTATCTTGGTATTATTGATAATGACGTCGTACATATTTTTCAAAAGCCAATAAAGCGGGAATATTATGGTATTCAAGCAGCTATTCCCCAAGTAGAAATTATAAAATGTTATATTGGGGCTGATGGAAAATTTATTAAGGCTGCAAGAGAGTCAGGCGTCAAAGGAATTGTTCTCGAAGGTGTTGGGCGTGGCCAGGTTGCGCCGCAAATGATGGAGGAAATCGAAAAGTCACTTTCGGAAGGAATCATCTTGGTTATTACAACGAGCGCTGAGGAAGGTTCTGTTTACACCACATATGATTATAAAGGCAGTGCTTATGATTTATACAAAAAAGGTGTAATTCTTGGCAGTGATAATGACTCAAAAAAAGCTAGAATTAAATTAGCTGTTGCTCTGGCCTCTGGCTTAAGGAAAATTAAATTTTAAGAGCAATTCTCAAATGGCTATAATCTTTCATTTAATAAATGCGGATATCATGTTACGATTAAGGTAACAATCGATTGTGAAATGAGGATTATCCATGCTGGGAATATTATCAGCCGGTATTGCCCCCGGACTGGCCTTGTTAAGTTACTTTTATTTAAAAGATGAATATGAATCAGAACCAATATCAGTAGTACTTAGAACATTCTTGTATGGTGCTCTCTTAGTGTTTCCAATTATGTTTATTCAGCATGTACTCCATACAGAGAATATTATTAAATCTGGATTTATTGAGGCATTTCTTTCTTCTAGTCTTCTTGAAGAGTTTTTCAAATGGTTTATCCTCTTCTATGCGATTTACCAACATGTGGAGTTTGATGAACCCTTTGATGGAATTGTATATGGAGTTGCTGTATCTCTTGGGTTTGCGACCGTCGAAAATATATTTTATTTGGTTGCAAATGGAATTGAACATGCAATGGCCAGGGCGTTACTGCCTGTATCGAGTCATGCACTATTCGGAGTAATTATGGGGTTTTACATGGGTAAAGCAAAATTTACTGATGGGAAAAAGGGTAAATGGGTAATACTTTCTTTACTTTTACCTTTCATTTTACATGGATCTTATGATTATATTTTAATCTCACAAGAAAACTGGTTATATATTATTTTGCCTTTTATGATCTTTCTTTGGTGGTTTGGATTAAGAAAGGTAAAAATGGCGCGAATTTTAACGACAAACCATAAGAAAAAACAATTTTCAACTCAAAATACCTTTCATTCTTAAAAAGAAACCCCTTCATTTTTAAATGAAGGGGTTTTTTTTGAATAAATTTGCCATTAAAACAAAAAATAGGTTTACAACTAAAAAGATTTACAACTGGGGGTTATTTTAAATGAAGAAGAAAATTGTTCGATTTACAGTTCCAATCTTAATCTCCCTTTGTATAATGCCATTTACAAGTCTGGAGGGAAATAAGGCATTTGCATTCTCTAATCAGGTTATTCAACAAGGCTCTATTGGAGATGATGTCATTGAGCTGCAATCAAGACTTCAGTATTTGGGATTTTACAATAAGAAAATTGATGGTGTGTTCGGATGGAGCACTTATTGGGCACTTAGGAATTTTCAGTATGAATTTGGGCTGCCAATCGACGGCCTTGCTGGAAAAGATACAAAGGCAAAATTAGTGAAAGCAAGTAAATATGATAAACAATTTGTAAAAAATCAAATAAATAAAGGAAATAAATTTACTCATTACGGCGGGGTGGATCAAAAAAAGCAGGCTGCACCACAACCCAAAGCAACAGCACCAAAATCTCCTGCTAATACGGCTAATCCAAAACCGGCACCGGCAGCCCCTAAAGCGGCACCTAAAAAACCAACTGCTGCTAATACTCCAGGAGGTTTCTCAAGTAACGATATCCAATTGATGGCGAATGCTGTTTATGGAGAGGCAAGGGGTGAACCATA
Source organism: Neobacillus sp. plas4 (assembly GCF_057221695.1). Classification (NCBI taxonomy): domain Bacteria; kingdom Bacillati; phylum Bacillota; class Bacilli; order Caryophanales; family Bacillaceae; genus Neobacillus; species Neobacillus sp. plas4. Next base: position 4,234,026 of record NZ_CM170152.1, on the reverse strand, counting down.
CACCGGACAAGTGGCAGTAGCTGCTGTTATCTTAAATCGTGTTAATAGTGCATCGTTTCCAAACACCGTCTCAGGAGTTATTTTTGAGCCTGGTGCATTTACAGCTGTTGCAGATGGTCAAATTTGGCTGACACCAAACGCACAAGCTAAAAAAGCTGTGATTGATGCAATAAACGGCATAGACCCAACCGGGGAAGCACTTTATTATTTTAATCCAGTAACGGCAACAAGTAAGTGGATATGGTCACGGCCGCAAATTAAACGAATTGGAAAACATATTTTTTGTGAATAGAGGGGTGATTGGATGATTAGAGGAATCATTATAGGTGTTCTAGCGGTAGGTGTAGCCGGTACGGCCTACTGGGGTTATCAAGAACATCGAGAGAAAAACGCAATATTATTAAATGCTGAAAATAATTATCAACGTGCTTTTCATGATCTTACCTATCAAATGGATATACTACACGATAAAATTGGAACAACACTTGCAATGAACTCTAGATATTCTCTGTCTCCTTCGTTAGTTGAGGTGTGGAGACTAACATCCGAAGCACACAGCGATGTTGGGCAGCTGCCGCTTACATTGCTCCCATTTAATAAAACCGAAGAGTTTTTAGCGAAGATTGGGAAATTTAGTTATCAAACTGCAGTGAGAGATTTAGATAAAGAACCTTTATCAGAGGAAGAGTATGAAACATTAAAGGTTCTTTATAAGCAATCTGGTGAAATTCAGAAAGAGCTTCGAAAAGTACAGCATATGGTATTGGCAAATAATCTACGCTGGATGGATGTTGAATTAGCGTTGGCTTCAGGAAAAGAAACAACAGACAATACGATTATTGATGGTTTTAAAACAGTTGAAAAAACCGTAACTGGCTATGATGAGAGTGACTTTGGACCGACTTTTGCAAACATGCAAAAGAAGGATGATAATTTCAAGAAGATTAAAGGAAAAACCATTTCTGAAAAAGAAGCCATAAGCATTGCAAAAAAATATATGAAATTTGATGGAAATGCGGAAGTAAAAGTAACAGAGAACGGTAAAGGTTCTGATTATGGATTTTATAGTGTATCACTAAGAAATAAGAAAACGGGACAAGAAGGAAGTATGGATATTACGAAAAAAGCAGGGTATCCGATATGGTTTATTAATTACAGAGATGTGAAAGAGCAGAAAATTAGTTTAAACGATGCAAACCTTAAGGCTGCTGCTTTTCTAAAGGAAAATGGCTACAAAAATTTAGAATTGTTTGAGAGTACTCAATATGATCATACGGGTGTCTTTAATTTTGTTACCAGTGAAAACAATATTAGAATATATCCAGAGGCATTAAAAGTAGAAGTGGCATTAGATAATGGAAACATTATTGGCTTCTCTGCGGAGGAGTACTTAAAATCATTAAATGACACGAGAAAAGTTGAAAAGCCTGTGTTATCAAGTGAGCAAGCCCGGGCAAAAGTAAATCCAAACTTCAAAGTTATGGAAGAAAGACAATCAATCATTGTTAATGATTTAAATAAGGAAGTTCTATGTTATGAGTTCTTAGGAACCATAGAGGATGATACCTATAGAATCTTTATTAATGCCATGGATGGTACCGAAGAAGAAGTTGAAAAGTTAAAGAACGCCGAGAATATATACGACGAAGTGATTTAGATTTGCAGCATAAAAGAATAAAACAATACCATCACTCCAATACTAGTAGTAATTGGTAAATTGGAGTGATGGTATAAAATGAAGATTGTTGAAAGAGTATTAATAAAGATAATTATTGTCCAATTTGTCTTCCTTTTTTTTGCCCAGTTATTTTTACACCAATTGGATATTTTTCCACAATTAGAGCAGCTAACCAAATATGAAGGAGTAAATGAGAATACATTTACTGAAATCTTACAAACCTTTAACGGAAAATAAAAAAGCAGAACACTGCTTTTTTTTTATGCTCATACGGAAATTATAATAGAAATAATTATTAAAACGCTAAAAAAAAGAGGCTTTACCCTTTCTTATGGTAAAATAAAAATATAGGTCTACGAGACGACAAGAGTGACTTAGGAGGATTTATGGAAAAGAAATTATCAATTGCAATTGACGGTCCTGCTGCAGCCGGAAAAAGTACAGTAGCAAAAGTTGTAGCAGAAAGATTATCTTACATATATATTGACACTGGTGCAATGTATCGGGCCTTGACCTTTAAAGCACTGAATAGCAATCTTAATCTAGAGGATGAAGATACCTTATTAGAAATTTTACTTTCAACAAAATTAGAACTTTATCCTTCGCCTAAAGGTCAATTGGTGTTCCTTGATAATCAAGAGGTGACAGATGCTATCCGCTCCACAGAGGTAACTAATTCAGTATCGATTGTTGCTAAGCACCAAAAAGTCCGTGAAGAAATGGTACGGATGCAGCAATCCTTTGCCGTTAGCGGAGGTGTTGTAATGGATGGCAGGGATATAGGTACACATGTGCTGCCAAATGCTGAAGTAAAGGTATTTTTACTTGCAAGTGTTGAGGAAAGAGCAGTTAGACGCCATACTGAAAATCTGGCAAAAGGTTATTCTTCCAATTTAGAACAACTAAAAGAGGAAATTGCCCGTCGTGATAAAATAGATTCTGAACGAGAGTATGCACCTTTAAAAAAGGCAGACGACGCAATAGAAATTGACACTACATCCTTAGCTATCAATGAAGTAGTAGAAAAAATTATGGCTCTCGTGCATGAAAGGGTTGGATGAGTGTGACGTTTTATTCATTTGCAAGATCGGCTGTTGCAACCATTTTTAAACCATGGTATCGAATTGAAGTGATTGGATTAGAGCATTTTCCTAAAAATGGCGGGGTGCTGCTTTGTACAAATCATATTCATAATTTTGATCCTTTAGTCGTTGGTATTACTGCCCCAAGGCCTGTCCATTTTATGGCCAAAGAAGAACTATTCAACGTTCCTGTATTGGGGAATATCGTGAGAAAGTGTAATGCTTTCCCAGTAAAAAGGGGTAAGGGAGATAGGGAATCATTAAGAGCTGGATTAAAGGTATTAAAAGATGGAAATGTTTTCGGGCTTTTTCCTGAAGGGACGAGAAGTAAAACGGGTGAAATCGGCAAAGGTCTATCGGGAGCGGGTTTTTTTGCCCTTAGAGCAGAAGCAGAGGTCGTACCATGTGCTATCATTGGTCCATACAAGAGTTTGAAAAAGTTAAAGGTTGTTTATGGGAAGCCGATTGCAATGGAGGAAGTGCGGGCTGCTAGAGCCTCTGCCGAAGAGGTAACTGAATTAATTATGTCAGAAATCCATAAACTTATAAAAGAGAACAAATAGGTTCTGCTTGACAAAATAGGCTATTTGTAAGAAGTTAATTAAAAGAGATTATATAGAATATTCACTCGTTTGTTTGTATTAAACATTATATATTTATTAAGTAGTATATGGATTAAGGAGGAATACATATGTCGGAAGAAATGAATCAAGTTGAAGTAAAAAATTATTCTATTGGAGATAAAGTCACTGGACAAGTCACCAAGGTAGAAGAAAAACAAGTAATCGTAAACATTCAAGATAGTAAACATGATGGTATTATTCCAATTAGTGAGCTTTCCAGCCTGCATGTTGAGAGAGCCTCTGATGTTGTTTCTGAAGGTGATGAATTAGAACTTGAAGTATTAAAAGTGGAAGAGGATGCCCTCATTTTGTCAAAAAGAAAAGTTGACGCTGAGAAAGCTTGGGTAAACCTTGAGAACCTATTTAATAGTGGCGAAGTATTTGAAACAGAAGTAAAAGATGTAGTTAAAGGCGGACTCGTCGTGGACCTTGGCGTCCGTGGGTTTGTTCCAGCATCTTTAGTAGAAGCACATTTTGTTGAAGATTTTTCTGATTATAAGGGTAAAAATCTTACTTTTAAAATTGTTGAACTTGATAAGGAAAAAAATCGCTTAATCTTATCTCACCGTGCAGTGGTAGAGGAAGAAAAAGGAAAACATAAGAAAAATCTCTTAAATTCAATTAATCCTGGACAGGTTATTGATGGAACGGTTCAAAGAATTACGGATTTTGGAGCATTTGTTGATATCGGCGGCATTGATGGACTTGTGCACATTTCCCAATTGTCTTACCAACATATTGACAAGCCATCTGATGTAGTCCAAGAAGGACAAAAAGTAAAAGTTAAGGTTCTTAATGTAGATCGTGATAATGAAAGAATTTCTTTATCTATTAAAGAAACACAACCTGGACCATGGTCTGATATAGCTGAAAAAGCACCTAAGGGCAGTAGTCTAACCGGGACTGTAAAACGATTGGTTTCCTATGGTGCCTTTGTGGAAGTGTTCCCTGGTGTTGAGGGGCTAGTTCATATTTCACAAATTGCTCACAAACATATCGGGACGCCGCATGAAGTATTAAAAGAAGGTCAAGAAGTTCAAGTGAAAGTCCTGGATGCAAATGAGCAAGAACAGAGACTTTCCTTAAGTATCAAGGACCTGCTTGAAAAAGAAGTAGAAGAAAACTTTGATTACGAACTTCCTGAAGAATCTAAAGGCTTCCAGCTTGGAGAAATGATTGGCGATAAATTAAAGAATCTAGGAAAATAATGGTGATACGCAGTGTCTAGAGCTGAACGGAAATGGGACCATATTCGCTTTGCACTGGAAACAGGGCAAAAACGAGCAACAGCATTTGATGATATTCAATTTATTCATCAAAGTTTACCAAACATTAATGTTTCAGATGTCCGGTTACACCAAAAAATTGGCGAACTTTCTTTAAGTTCGCCAATTTTTATCAATGCCATGACGGGTGGCGGCGGTGAGAAAACCTACACGCTTAACAAGCAGCTGGCACAGGTGGCGAGTGCTGCGGGTCTTGCCATGGCAGTAGGGTCACAAATGTCTGCATTGAAAGACAAATCTGAAAGATATACATATGAAGTGGTAAGAAAAGAAAATCCATCTGGAATTCTGATTGCCAACCTAGGAAGCGAAGCATCCCCAGAACACGCTAGAATAGCAGTTGAGATGATTGGGGCAAATGCATTGCAAGTGCATTTAAATGTAATACAAGAACTGACAATGCCCGAAGGAGACCGCGAATTTTCTAATGCGCTTAATAGAATAGAAGCGATTGTAAAGGGAGTAAGTGTACCTGTAATTGTTAAAGAGGTTGGATTTGGTATGTCAAAAGAAACGGCTGAGATTCTCTCATCTGTGGGTGTTTCAGCCATTGATATAGGCGGGTTCGGGGGTACAAATTTTGCTGAAATAGAGAATAAGCGCAGTGATAAATCAAATTTCTTCTTTAATCAATGGGGGATTCCTACAGCGATATCTATTTGTGAAGCCTCTCATGCTTCTAGTGTACCGATTATTGGTTCTGGTGGTTTTACTACTAGTATTGATATGGCAAAAGGATTAGCGTTAGGAGCGAGTGCAGCTGGCTTTGCAGGATATTTTTTAAAAATCCTTATTGATGAGGGAATCGATTCATTACACGCAGAAATTTCGTCCCTGCATCATGAGTTAAAAATGATTATGACTGCCTTAGGGGCAATATCTATTCAAGATTTGCAAAAGGCTCCACTAATGGTTTCCGGCCAAACTCATCATTGGCTGACCCAAAGGGGAATCGATACCAAAGCATATAGCCAGCGTAGTATAAAATAAGCTCCCGCAGCAGCGGGAGCTTTATTTATTCACTATACTTATTATCATTTAATTTTCTTGCTTCTTCAGGGCTGGAAAGCTTTGTTGATCCCGGGTAATGCAGCGCCTGATCCCGGTCTGATTCCACTCTTCTACTATCCTTTAGCTTTTTTTCTTGTCGATCCTTTCCCATTTTTCTACACCTCCTACTATTAACATGAATTTGTTGTTGAAAGATTATACAGGTAAGTATGAAAGTACATAAAGAATACCGATAATGGGAATAGTAGGAGGTGTGTACAAAATGGAGGGTTCATTGTTCTATTGGGTTCTTTGGTTGTTTTGGGTTTATATTACATTTTTTATGGACAAGCAAAATCGGTACCGTACAAAATTAGCGGTTGTAACATTATTGGTGATTATACTCTCAAATGTTCATTTTGTAGCGGCAGGATTCGAGTTTTATGCTAGTGGATTATTTTTGCTGATATTATCTTATTTAATTCTAAGTAAAAAAAAGCTTGGGTCCTTACTGTATTCTTTTATTTGTTCATTTATATTAACCATTTCGTACGTTACATTTAACCTATTCGTTATTTATGATCCCGTCTGGGTCATTTTTCAAAAGGAATGGATGATGGGAATTTGCTTTAGCATCCTTGCTATATTATTACAAACGACTTTAAAAGGAAGATTGTTAATTTTTACTAGCGGCACTATGCATGGAGAGATTTTCTACGCTATTTACCTAAATAAGTTTGAATTTTCCTACCCTGTTGGAACGATTGCATATTTGGATGTTTTTGCTCTTACCGTCTTGCTTCTAGTAAGCTGGAGTATACTTGAAAATGCAGGTATTTACTATCAGAACCATCTTCAATTTTTAGCGAAGGGAAAACAAAAGTCTTCCTAAATGAATCCTTCCAAGTTTTTGGTTTGCTAGAAAGGATTAACATTGCTAAAATAATATGGTTAGACCCTTCTGTTTTAAGGAAGGGTTTCTTTATCATTAGTACACCATAACGATAAAAATAACAAAAGTATTGATAAATAGAAGAAATAGAAAGGATGGCGATGATAATGGTAAAACCTGTTATAGCCATAGTAGGACGACCGAATGTCGGAAAGTCCACCATCTTCAACAGAATTGTTGGAGAAAGAATTTCAATTGTTGAAGATATCCCTGGAGTAACACGTGATCGAATTTATAGTTCTGGAGAATGGTTAACACATGATTTTAATGTAATTGATACGGGTGGAATCGATATTGGGGATGAACCATTTCTAGAGCAGATTCGTCAGCAGGCTGAAGTCGCGATTGATGAAGCAGATGTTATTATCTTCTTAACAAATGGAAGAGAAGGAGTTACAGCCGCAGACGAAGAGGTCGCAAAGATATTATATAAATCCAAAAAGCCGGTTGTATTAGCGGTTAATAAAATTGATAATCCTGAAATGCGCGAACAAATTTATGATTTTTATTCTTTAGGATTTGGAGAGCCAATACCTGTATCCGGTTCTCATGGGCTCGGATTAGGTGACTTACTAGACGAGGCTGCTAAACACTTTCCAAAGGATAAGGGACTGGATTATGATGAAGATACGATTAAATTCTCTTTAATAGGTCGGCCAAATGTTGGAAAATCATCATTAGTCAATGCCATTCTGGGAGAAGAGCGCGTGATTGTAAGTGACATTGCCGGAACAACTAGGGATGCAGTGGATTCTCCGTATACGTACAATGGTGGAAAATATGTCATCATTGATACAGCAGGAATGCGTAAAAAAGGAAAGGTCTATGAGAGTACAGAAAAATATAGTGTACTTCGTGCTTTAAGGGCAATAGAGCGGTCAGATGTTGTTTTAGTCGTTATTAATGCAGAAGAAGGAATCATCGAACAAGATAAGAAAATTGCTGGATATGCACATGAAGCGGGCCGGGCAATTGTGATTGTTGTCAACAAGTGGGATGCCGTTGAAAAAGATGAGAAAACGATGAGGGAACTTGAACAAAAAATTCGGGAACATTTTCTGTTCTTAAGTTATGCTCCTATTGTTTTCTTATCTGCAAAGACGAAAAAACGGATCCATACGCTTTTACCAATGATTAATACTGCCAGCGAAAACCATTCCATGCGTGTTGAAACAAGCGTTTTAAATGATATCATTATGGATGCAGTTGCCATGAATCCAACACCAACAGATAAAGGGCGACGATTAAAGATTTATTACACAACACAAGTAGCTGTTAAACCGCCAACCTTTGTTGTATTTGTAAACGAACCAGAATTAATGCATTTCTCATATGAGCGCTTCTTAGAAAATCGGATCCGAGAGGCATTTGGATTCGAGGGAACCCCGATAAAAATTTACGCAAGAGAAAGAAAATAATTTTACGGTGGGAGTGAATTATATGCAGGGAAATAAAGAAACGGTTGCTGTCATTGGAGCAGGAAGCTGGGGAACTGCCCTTGCAATGGTCCTGGCTGACAATGGACATCCAGTTCGGTTGTGGAGCCATAATGAAGGCCAGGTTGAAGAGATTAATCAATTCCATACGAACAAAAAATATTTGCCAGAAATTTTACTACCTGACTTAATAGTAGGTTATGCATCATTACATGATGCATTATCTGATATCAAAACAGTTATCCTTGCAGTGCCAACGAAAGCCATACGCGAAGTACTTGGAAAAATGAAGTCCGTAGAGAGCTCACCCTTAATTATTGCACATGTTAGTAAAGGGATTGAACCAGACTCTCTTCTGCGCGTCTCAGAAGTCATTAAGGAAGAAATGCCTAGTGAGCTGTTGAAAGCTGTTGTAGTGCTCTCAGGCCCCAGCCATGCAGAAGAAGTTAGTAAAAGGCATCCAACAACTGTTACCGTATCTTCGGAGGATATGGAAGCTGCAGAAGAAATTCAAGACTTGTTTATTAACCTTAATTTTCGGGTCTATACAAATCCAGATGTAATAGGTGTAGAAATCGGCGGCGCGTTAAAGAATATCATCGCTTTGGCTGCGGGAATTACGGACGGGCTTGGGTATGGTGATAATGCAAAGGCGGCTTTAATGACAAGAGGATTAGCTGAAATAGCTAGACTTGGAACCAAAATGGGGGCAAATCCACTAACTTTCTCAGGATTAACCGGAATTGGGGACTTAATTGTTACGTGTACCAGTGTCCATTCAAGGAACTGGAGAGCTGGAAATTTACTTGGTAAAGGTAAAAACCTTGATGAGGTTCTTGATAACATGGGAATGGTTGTAGAAGGTGTTAGGACAACGAAAGCGGCCTATCAGCTTTCAAAAAAGTATGATGTCAGCATGCCGATTACATGTGTCCTCTATGATGTATTGTTTAATGGTAAAAATGCAAAAGATGCAGTTGATGTATTAATGGCTCGTGGTAAAACCCATGAAATGGAAGATTTAGTGAATATTCTTGAAGAAAGAAACCTCGAGGAGTAAAAATTGTGCATTTTTCACCGAAAAATAGGCATTCGATGATTCGCATTTAAATCTTTTTGCATACAATGCAAGCGAAGCACACGTGTAGTATGAACCGAAGCGTTATGGGTTGATTAGTCACTAAGACTGAAGTAAAGAATTCGCCCCTCTTTACTTCAGTTTTTTTATTGCCGTTAAACAAAATTTTTTTAAGAACCACCTCCCTTATGTTATAATAGCTTTCGGAATAAGGGGGGTGTCTTTTTGTCACCAGGAATGCTAAAAATGTGGATTTCAATTGCAGGTATGGGAATAATGTTTCTTGCTATTATTACAATTTATCTTAGCCGCTACAAGTTAAAAGGAGTCCTCAAGTTGATCACGGCTCTCCTTGCCTACATCTTTTTATTTATCTCGGCTATTACGTTATTCATTGTCCTTTTTACATAGGATGTTTTCGGAATTTAGTTGTTAAAATCCTAAAGCCGATTTTAACGTGGACCAAGCTATTTCGTGCATAAAATTAAGTTTGCGAGCTCTTTTCTTACAATTGAAGGCTATTTCGCAACAGGTCATAGCTCATCCACAGCTTTTATCTCCAAATGGATAAGGTTTAAGAAAAGAGCCTTACATAATAAGAAAAAAATAGGTGATTGTATGAATTGGAAAGTCATAGGCATCCTGCTTGTTTTTACTTCATTGTTCTTAACAGGCTGTATGTATCCTTCTGAGAAGTTAACACAGAACCAAATCCCATATCAAGACCAACTCCAAGCTGTTCAACAGGCTGTAAATTCCTTTAAGGAGGAAAATGGGGGAATTCTGCCGATTAAAACAAGGGAAGCAGATACGCCAATTTACCAAAAATATCCGATTGACTTTAAAAAAATTGCTCCCAAATATCTTGCAGAGCCGCCAGGTAATGCATTTGAAAGCGGCGGGATTTTCCAATACGTCCTTGTGGATGTAGAAACGAATCCAACTGTAAAGCTTTTAGATTTAAGAATGGCTGATGCCATTCGTGATATTAATGTCAGAATCAAAACAAATGGCTATCCGCCCTATAAAGACCAGCTAGCTAATCATGTGTATACACTTGATTACAACAAGCTAGGTTATAAGCAGGAACCGTACGCCGTTAGCCCGTTTTCAAATAAAAATCTTCCATTTGTGGTAACGACGAATGCAGAAGTGTATGTTGATTACCGTCAAGATCTATATCAAGAGCTTAAAAAAACGGACAAACAGATAATAACCGGTGAGGATATTCGAAATATTCTTGTGGAAAGTTCTATGTTTGTTCCGGCTTATTCTTTACCCTATATCGTCGATCCTGAGACCAACGAACCAGTTTTTTTAGAGAACTGAAGCTCTTTTCTTAAAAACAACTAACATAAGAATGCTAAATAGTCATAACCCTTCTCTTGCGAAATATATTGTAGGAGAAGGGTTTTTTTTAGGCACATTGGTGCCAGTTGCCAAATGGGATAAAGACAAATACGGAACGTGACTATATACCGTGTTACTTTACCAGAAACCCTCATACGATCAACTGTTCAGACACAACAGATACTAGCATATTCAAGGAATAAATCGTTAAGGGGGTAAAAAAATTTTTAAAAAGAGTCATAACAATATAGGACAACGTCATACACATATATTGTCCAAAAATATCTTAATGGATAATATTATCCCACTTTACTCTATGATCGGGAGGGGATCACTTGGAAAAGGTTGATATTTTCAAAGATATTGCCGAAAGAACCGGCGGTGATATTTATTTAGGAGTAGTTGGTGCTGTAAGAACAGGAAAATCCACATTTATTAAAAAATTTATGGAGCTCGTGGTTTTACCGAATATAGAAAATGAGGCAGAGAGATCTAGAACAGTTGATGAACTTCCTCAGAGTGCTGCAGGGAAAACAATCATGACAACGGAGCCTAAGTTTGTTCCGAATCAAGCTGCTTCCGTCCATGTTGACGAAGGTCTTAATGTAAATATAAGACTGGTTGACTGTGTCGGTTACACGGTTCCAGGTGCTAAAGGATATGAGGATGAAAATGGTCCTAGGATGATAACTACTCCTTGGTACGAAGAGCCAATTCCGTTCCATGAAGCTGCTGAAATTGGTACTAGAAAGGTGATCCAAGAACATTCCACAATAGGTGTAGTTGTTACTACGGATGGAACTATTGGTGAGATACCAAGAAGTAACTATATTGAGGCTGAAGAAAGAGTGATAAACGAGTTGAAAGAGGTTGGCAAACCATTCATTATGGTCGTCAACAGCGCGCAGCCATATCACCCAAGCACGGAAACACTCAGGTCTAGCTTAGCGGAAAAGTATGATATTCCAGTACTAGCGATGAGTGTAGAAAGCATGCGTGACAGTGATGTTCTTAATGTTCTAAGAGAAGCTTTATATGAATTCCCAGTACTTGAGGTTAATGTTAATCTCCCAAGCTGGGTAATGGTGTTAAGGGAGAATCACTGGCTGCGTGAAAGCTATCAAGAAGCAGTAAAAGAAACAGTTAAAGATATCAAAAGATTAAGAGATGTTGATAGGGTTGTGCAGCAATTTAGCGACTTTGACTACATTGAAAGTGCTGGCCTAGCAGGAATTGAAATGGGTCAAGGTGTAGCAGAGATTGATTTATTTGCACCAGATGAACTTTATGATGATATTTTAAAAGAAATCGTCGGTGTGGAAATTAGAGGAAAAGATCATCTCCTAGAGTTAATGCAGGATTTTGCTCATGCAAAAGCAGAATATGATCATATTTCAGACGCACTAAGGATGGTGAAGCAGACTGGATACGGTATTGCATCTCCATCACTTTCAGATATGAGCCTTGAAGAACCTGAAATTATCCGTCAAGGTGCGAGGTTCGGGGTAAGGCTGCGAGCGGTGGCTCCATCCATTCATATGATAAAGGTCGATGTTGAATCTGAGTTTGCCCCGATTATTGGTACGGAAAAGCAAAGTGAAGAACTCGTCCGTTATTTAATGCAGGATTTTGAAGATGATCCATTATCCATCTGGAATTCTGATATTTTTGGCCGCTCTTTAAGTTCTATCGTTAGGGAAGGGATTCAAGCAAAGCTATCCTTAATGCCAGAGAACGCAAGATATAAATTAAAAGAAACATTAGAAAGAATTATAAACGAAGGATCAGGCGGCCTAATCGCTATAATCCTGTAAGCAGAAGACTCCAAATATGGAGTCTTTTTTGATTTTACAAAAAACAACACTCAATCTTGTCGAAAATAGTAGAAATTTGTAGAAATGAAGAAAAGATTACCATTATTTCATGAAATATTCTTGATAAGCGTAAATGATTGTGATAATCTTTTAACAGACCTACGTTTGGTGCTTAAAACCTTTATATAATAAGGTTTCTTATTAAAAAAGTGAATTAAAAAACAAAAGCAGTAATTTTTGATTACTTTTCCAATAAAACCGCGCTATGACGTATAGAATTAAGGAAAATTGTTTAGAAATGTAGATAAGAACTCTTATTTACGATTCTTTACTTAATATACTGGGAGGAGGTGAATAGCATGAACAAAACAGAACTAATTAACGCAGTTGCAGAAGCAAGCGAGCTTTCTAAAAAAGACGCTACAAAAGCAGTCGATGCTGTTTTTGATTCAATTCTAGATGCTTTGAAAAATGGTGATAAAGTCCAATTAATCGGTTTTGGTAACTTTGAAGTACGCGAACGTGCAGCACGTAAAGGCCGCAATCCTCAAACTGGTGAGGAAATCGAAATTGGTGCAAGCAAAGTTCCTGCTTTCAAACCAGGTAAAGCGCTTAAAGACGCAGTAAAATAATTACATAAATTTATTGCCTCGGCAAAAAGGTCATGGTAACCTCCATGGCCTTTTTTCTATGCTGATGGTAACTTTGAACTTGTCTAGCGCAAGCAGCCTAGGGGCTCGTAGTGATAGGCCGCCCCTGTTCAAGCCGCTTCCGCTTTTCTATATCTCTTTTGTTGTGCTAATATGTAATAGTCGTTTATACTTGTTTGATATACAGTAGGGGGAATATGCATGACTGAAGTAAATCGTACCCAAATTGAAGAGGCGGTACGTTTAATCTTAACGGCGATTGGGGAAGATCCCAACAGAGAAGGCCTGCTCGATACGCCGAAACGAGTTGCAAAAATGTATGAAGAAGTTTTTAGCGGATTAAAGGAAGATCCGAAGAAACACTTTGAGACTATTTTCAGTGAAGACCATGAAGAACTAGTTTTGGTGAAGGATATCCCGTTTTATTCTATGTGTGAACATCATCTTGTACCATTCTTCGGGTCAGCTCATGTTGCATATATACCAAAAAATGGACGTGTAACTGGTTTAAGTAAATTGGCAAGGGCTGTAGAGGCGGTCTCTAAAAGACCACAATTACAGGAGAGAATTACTTCAACCATAGCTGATAGTATAATGGAAAAATTAGATCCTCATGGGGTAATGGTCGTTGTCGAGGCAGAACATATGTGTATGACGATGCGCGGTGTAAAGAAACCTGGTTCAAAAACAGTGACAACAGCAGTAAGGGGCAATCTTGTCAAGGATACAATCGCTCGATCTGAAATTCTAACTTTAATTAAGAATTAAGTGGGGGATACTATGGAAAAGCGAGAAACGCAAAACAGTGACTTTGTTGTGATAAAAGCAATTGATGATGGGGTTAGTGTGATTGGATTGACTCGAGGAACAGATACTAAATTTCATCACTCTGAAAAGCTTGATAAAGGGGAAGTATTAATTGCCCAATTTACAGAACATACTTCAGCAATAAAAATTAGAGGAAATGCAAAAATATTGACTCAGTTTGGCGAAATTGAAAGCGAAAATAATAAGTAATGAGAGTAAAGTCTATATAGTAAACACTACTTATTTTTTATATGCTAATTTCCCTTCGGTAGAAATGTATTTATTTTGTGAATTTCTGCCCATACATAAGCTTTTATGATATAATTGTCACTGCCTTGTTTAAACAAAAGGAACATAATAAATATATAAATTCGGGGAAGCAAGGGTGATTAAATTGCCAGACATTCGACAAAAGTTTACAGACATTAAGGAGCAAGTTGAGCAAAAAGTATATCATTCTTACTTGCTTAAACATATTGATATGCCTGTAATTGATGAAGATAAACTGCTTATTCTCGTATCCATCATGGATAGGCTCGAATTGTCTTACAATGAGTTAAAGAATTACGCAACGACAACAATGCTAATACAAATTGCCCTTGATACCCATGAGCATATATCGAATGCAACTGTTGATGAAATTAATAGACAATTAACAGTCCTAGCTGGGGACTATTATAGTGGATTGTATTATAAACTATTGGCTGAGTCAGAAGATATCAATATGATAAGAGAGCTCTCAAGAGGGGTAAAAGAAGTTAATGAACATAAAGTGTCCATTTATCAAAAAGAACTGAATGGAATCGAAAATTTAATGACAAGTATAAAAAAAATTGAAAGCTCTTTACTTGTTAAATTCTCCGGACGTTTTAAAGTAGACTTATGGAATGACTTTATTGTAAATTTATTTTTCTTTAAGCGCTTGCTTTTCGAAAAGAAACTTTTTTTGGAAACTGGAAGCAGCATCATGTTCGAATCAATGAAGGATTTTATTAGTCCTATTAAAAATCTTTCAGTAAATAAATTGTCAGATAATCAGCAGAGAGATTTGCTTGTGATTTGTGATCGTTATCTTGATTCTTCCAAACAATTTCTTATAAAAGGAATAAGTCAGCTCCCATATTTAAATGATATGCTTGAAGCTAGAATTACTTCGATCATTAATGAACATCAACCATTTGCGAAATCTTTAGTGGAAGAAGGGTAAGCATATGCAGCAATCCAAAGAACAACGAGTTCATAAGGTTTTTGAGAAAATTTCCGATAACTACGATAAAATGAACTCTGTGATAAGTTTTCAACAACACATTAAATGGCGTAAAGATACCATGAAAAGAATGAATGTCAAGCCAGGTTCGAAAGCGCTGGATGTTTGTTGTGGAACAGGGGACTGGACGATTGCACTATCTGAGGCTGTTGGTCCATCTGGTGAGGTTACTGGATTGGACTTTAGTCAGAATATGCTAAATGTTGGGATCGAAAAAGTAAAAAGCATGGGTTTAAAACATGTGAATTTAGTTCATGGAAATGCCATGGAGCTGCCTTTTCCTGATAATAGCTTCGACTATGTAACAATAGGTTTTGGTTTAAGAAATGTGCCGGATTATCTTCAGGTATTAAAAGAAATGAACCGTGTAGTTAAGCCGGGCGGGATTGCAGTCTGTTTAGAAACCTCCCAGCCTACTCTTATAGGGTATAAACAACTTTATTATTTTTATTTCCGTTTTATCATGCCAATGTTTGGTAAATTATTTGCTAAAAGCTACGAAGAATACTCATGGCTTCAAGAATCTGCACGTGATTTCCCTGGTATGAAAGAATTAGCGAGAATGTTTGAAACTGCAGGCTTCAAAAATGTTTTTTATAAACCATATAGCGGCGGCGCGGCAGCGGTTCATATAGGACATAAAAAGTAATTTTTTTGATATGTAAACAGGATGAAAAGCTGGTGAATACAAATGAAATTAAAGATGATGTATTCATTTTTGAATTCAGATATTAATTTAATCGAAAAAAAATTAGAAGAGACAATCCAGGCGGACTCTCTTCTTTTGAAACGGGCTTCATTGCACACCCTGCGGGCAGGAGGTAAAAGAATTCGGCCTGTTTTTGTTTTATTGGCTGGAAAGTTTGGCCAGTACGATATTAATGTAATGAAAAACGTTGCCGTTGCACTTGAACTTATTCATATGGCTTCCCTTGTGCATGATGATGTCATCGACAATGCCGATATTAGAAGGGGTCAGCCAACGGTTAAAGCGAAATGGGACAACAAGACGGCCATGTATACGGGTGACTTTATTTTTGCGCTCTCGTTGGAATTGATGAGTGAAATTAATAAGCCCTTAGCTCATAAAATATTAGCCAATACCATTGTTGAAGTATCTGTGGGTGAAATCCAGCAGATTAAAGATAAATATCGATTTAATCAGAATCTTAGGGATTATTTGCGCAGAATTAAAAGAAAGACAGCCTTGTTAATCTCTGCCAGCTGTCAGCTGGGTGCGATTACTGCTGATGTTGAGGAATCCATACATAAAAAATTATACCGATTTGGATATTACGTCGGCATGGCATTTCAGATAACAGATGATATTTTGGATTTTACCTCGACGGAAGAGGAACTTGGTAAGCCAGCTGGCAGTGACTTACTTCAGGGAAATATCACAGCTCCTGCTCTCTATGCAATGGAAAACGATCAGATTCGGTTTGAGATTGAAAAGGTTCACGAGGATATGGAGCCTATTCAAATACAAAAAATCATCTCCCTTATTAAAGAGTCTGGTGCTATAGAAAGGTCCATCGCATTAAGCGATATGTACCTAAAAAAGGCACTAGCCGTACTAGAAGAACTACCCGCGAACAAAGCAAATAAGACACTGCGAGATATCGCAAAGTTTATTGGAAGACGGAAATATTGAGAAAAAGAGAGTCAAACCATGGTTTACTCTCTTTTTCTGTCAATTTTTTAATTGAAATCGCTTTCGACTTGCGAAATATTCTAAAAAATGTTAACATCTTCATGGATTGTCCCACTATGGCAATTATTATACATACTATTTTAGGAGTGGAATTCATGGAAAAAACATTTTTAATGGTGAAGCCTGACGGTGTACAGCGTAATTTAATCGGAGAAATCGTTGGTCGTTTTGAAAAGAAGGGTTTCCAATTAGCAGGCGCTAAATTAATGAGCATTCCAACTGAACTTGCCCAGGAGCACTATGGCGAGCATAAAGAACGTCCGTTTTTTGGTGAGTTAGTAGATTTCATCACATCCGGACCTGTTTTTGCAATGGTTTGGCAAGGTGAAAATGTTATTGCTACAGCACGTCAAATGATGGGATCAACAAATCCTAAGGATGCCGCACCAGGTACTATACGTGGAGATTTTGGTTTAACTGTTGGAAAGAATGTTATTCACGGATCTGATTCTCCTGCAAGCGCTGAACGTGAAATTGGGTTGTTTTTTAAAGACGGCGGCGTTGTAGAGTACAGTAAACTCGTGAATGAATGGATTTATTAATTTCGGGTAAAAGGCACTTGTATCCTTGATACAGGTGCTTTTTTGTATGCGTATTCATCAGAATTAAAAAAATATTTTGTTAACAAATAGTGTACAAAAGGGTGAAACGTGTTTATCATTAATTAAATAAGCATCCATCAATTTATGCTATTTTCAGATAATTATACTAGGTTTATTGGTCTTAATATGGTATATTGATAAAAATCCTTTAATGAGTTGAAGGGGGAAAGAGTAATGGGAATGAGATATTTAACAGCAGGAGAATCACACGGTCCACAATTAACGACTATTTTAGAGGGACTGCCAGCAGGGATGCCCTTATTGGCTGAAGATATTAATACAGAGCTTGCAAGGCGGCAGCAAGGTTATGGCCGCGGAAGAAGAATGCAAATAGAAAAAGATACAGTTCAAATTACATCTGGAGTTCGTCATGGCCAAACACTTGGATCTCCGATTTGCTTAGTGGTAGAGAACAATGACTGGAAGCATTGGACTAAAATTATGGGAGCAGATCCATTAATTGAAGGACAAGAAGATGAAGTAAAACGTAAAATAACGAGACCAAGACCTGGTCATGCTGACTTAAATGGTGCGATAAAATACGGTCATCGAGATATGAGAAATGTTCTTGAACGTTCATCAGCACGAGAGACTACGGTAAGAGTAGCGGCCGGTGCAGTTGCTAAGAAACTTTTATCTCTAGTTGGAGTTACACTTGTTTCACATGTTGTTGAAATAGGTGGTATTAAGGCTAAAGCCAACCCTGATTTAACCTTTGAAGAGTTAAAGGAAAGAACAGAGCTTTCACCTGTACGCTGCGCCGATAAAGAGGTAGAGCAGGAAATGATGGATGCGATTGACAATGCGAAGAAGAACGGCGATTCCATTGGTGGTGTTGTTGAAGTAATCGCAACCGGTATGCCAGCAGGGGTAGGCAGCTATGTTCAATATGATAGGAAATTAGATGCAAAACTTGCGGCAGCTATTGTAAGCATTAATGCATTTAAAGGAGTAGAGATTGGAATTGGCTTTGAAGCAGCAAGTAAGCCAGGAAGCGAAGTCCATGACGAAATTGTTTGGGATAAAGAAAATGGCTATACCCGCAAAACTAATCGTCTTGGCGGTTTTGAAGGCGGCATGACTAATGGGATGCCAATTGTTGTGCGCGGAGTAATGAAGCCTATACCAACGCTTTATAAGCCGTTAATGAGTGTGGATATCGATACGAAGGAGCCTTTTTCTGCAAGTGTTGAGCGTTCAGACAGCTGTGCAGTTCCTGCCGCAGCAGTGGTTGCAGAGAATGTTGTAGCATGGGAACTAGCTAATTCACTTATTGAGCAATTCTATAGTGATCGTTTCGAAACATTTGCCGCCGAAATTAAGCGCCAGCGTGATTACGCGAGGGAATTTTAATGGAAGCTATTAAAATCCAAACAAGCTCGAAACAGTATGAGGTGTTTGTTGGCGAAGGTGTACGGAGTGAAATAAGCACTTTTTTATCATCAAACTTTAGTGATCTGACTAGAATATTAATTATTACGGATGAAACCGTTGGAAAATTACACATGGATAAATTAGCACCACTTATATCCCAATGGGAACCTGCTATTTTTACTGCTCCAGGCGGAGAAAAAGCCAAAACATTCGAGGTTTTCTATGAAGCCTTATCGACGGCTTTGGAAAACCGCTTAGACCGAAAATCCCTTATTATTGCATTTGGCGGCGGTGCGGTGGGTGACCTATCGGGTTTTGTAGCAGCATCATTTATGAGGGGAATACCCTTTATTCAAGTGCCAACGACAATCCTTGCCCATGATAGCGCGGTTGGTGGAAAAGTGGCTATTAATCATCCGCTAGGCAAAAATATGATTGGAGCTTTCCACCAGCCGGAGGCTGTTTTTTACGACCTTGAATTGCTTCATACACTTTCTAAACAAGAAATTCGATCTGGTTTTGCGGAAGTTATTAAGCATGCCCTTATTTATGATAACAACTTTTATAAATGGTTAAAATCAGATATTCACCGTCTTGACGCCTTATCATCTCGACAATTATTTGAATCACTCACAAAAGGGATTCAAATCAAAAATGAATTTGTATCAAAGGATGAAAGAGAAACGGGGATTCGTGCTTATCTAAATTTTGGACATACACTAGGTCATGCCATTGAATCGGAAATGGGCTACGGGAATTTTACACATGGTGAAGCCGTTATGATTGGAATGGTATTTGCCTTAAAGCTAAGTAAAGAGGTAGCAGGGTTATCTTTTGATATAGATGAGTTTGTTACCTGGGTTCAAGAACTTGGCTATCAAACAGAGATTCCGGCGCATCTTTCCACTGAACGTTTGCTGTCAAAAATGAAGCAAGATAAAAAGTCATCAGGCGGGTCTGTTAAATTTGTATTATTAGAGCAGATTGGAAAACCGAAGCTCCAGGAGCTTTCGGATGACTTTTTACTAAATCACATTAGAAATTTTTAAGGTTGTATTTGTATAGATTGTTGTTAAAATCTTAAAGCCGATTTTAACGTGGAAATAGCAATTTTGCGCTTTAGAATTTAGTTTGTAGGCTCTTTTCTTATTAAATTATTTTTTCTATGGAAACTTGGCACAATCATTAAACTTGTTCAAAAATCATCATAGTTAAAGAAAAGAGCCGTATTAAAAACAAGGAGGGACTTGTCATGATTAGAGGGATGAGGGGAGCAATCACTGTAGATAGCAATTCCGAAGAAGTAATCGTATCTGCAACAGAAGAGCTTTTAAAACAATTAATCGAGAGAAACAATATCCTCCCAGAGCAGGTTGCTTCTGTTTTTATTTCAACAACAGAGGACCTGAACGCAGCCTTTCCGGCGAGAGCACTGCGTAAATTTGATGGCTGGACTTATGTACCGGTTATGTGTATGAGAGAATTGCCAGTAATAAATTCTTTACCAATGTGCGTTAGAGTAATGCTGCACGTGAATACAACTGTTAAACAGGAAGAAGTTGTTCATGTTTATTTAAACGGAGCAAAGGTCCTGCGACCAGATTTAGGCAATACTGTGGCCAAGTAGAAAGCAAATTATTAATACGGATGGAGTGGAGATAAAATGAGATGGAAAAAACAGTTATTAAGCCTGACTCCATATCAGCCAGGAAAATCAATTGAATCAGTTAAGAAACAATATAAATTAGACCAGATTGTTAAACTTGCATCTAATGAGAATCCTTTTGGGTGTTCTCCGAAAGTACTTTCTGCATTAGAAAGGAATCAGCCTGACCTTCCTATTTACCCTGATGGCTATATGACGAACTTAAGGGAATCCGTTGCTTCTTTTTTAAATGTCAGCCAAGAAGAACTCATATTTGGTAATGGTTCTGATAACCTAATTCAAATTATTTCAAGGGCTCTCTTACATCCGGGTGCTAACACTGTAATGGCGACCCCTTCCTTCTCGCAATACAAACATAATGCGGTAATTGAAGGAGCAGAGATAAGGGAAATCCCTTTACTTGATGGTCAACATGATTTAGAGAAAATGTATAATGCCATCGATGATCAGACGAATGTTGTCTGGGTATGCAGCCCTAATAATCCAACGGGTACATATGTATCAGAAAATAAATTAATTGCATTCTTGGATAAGGTCTCTTCCGATGTTTTAGTAGTCCTCGATGAAGCGTATTATGAATACGTTTTTGCAGATGATTATTATAATTCAATTGAATTAACACGCTCATATCCCAATCTAATCGTGTTACGAACTTTTTCTAAAATATATGGTATTTCCTCATTAAGGGTAGGCTATGGCGTTGCGAACAAAGAGATTGTTAAAGCGCTGGAACCTGCAAGAGAACCGTTCAATGTTAATTCATTTGGACAGGTGGCGGCACAAGCTGCACTTAGTGACCAAGAGTTTGTTCAAACTTGTAAAGAAAAGAACAAACAAGGTTTAAATCAATTTTATAAATTCTGTGAACAGCACAAGCTTAGCTATTATCCTTCTCAAACTAATTTTATTTTAATAAATATTAATGCTGATGCAGACAAAGGGTTTCAATTTCTTTTAGAAAAAGGCTTTATTGTTAGATCGGGTAAAGCATTAGGATTCCCAACCTCTTTAAGGATTACAGTTGGTACGGAAGAGCAAAATGAGGGTGTGCTTAAAGCGTTAGGAGAATTTCTAGCTGAACAACATACAGCTCAGCTCAGTGGAAATTAGGGGGACTGCCAATGATAGGCCGGGTGTTTGTAATTGGGCTTGGGTTAATTGGCGGTTCCTTGGCTCTATGTATTAGAAAAGAACATAAAGATGCTTTTATTGTTGGCTATGATATTAATCAAGAACAAGCTAGGCTTGCAAAAATGCTTGGTGTTATTGATGAAGTGGCTGATGATATAGCTGATGGAGCTAAAACCGCAGATTTAATTATTATTTCCGCACCAGTAATTGAAACGGAAGCGATCATTCACTTATTGTCGGAGCAATCGTTAAAACCAGAAGTTATCATTACTGATACAGGAAGTACAAAAAGTAAAATTGTTGCCAATGCTGCTGGTTTAAAGAATAATGGATACACCTTTATTGGCGGTCATCCGATGGCTGGTTCCCATAAAAGTGGTGTGTCAGCTGCAAAAGAAATTCTTTTTGAGAATGCTTTTTATCTATTAACACCAGAGGACCACATTGAAAACTCAAAAGTGGAACTGTTAAAGACATGGCTCAAAGGTACAAATGCAAAATTCTTAAGTGTTACCCCCAAAACCCATGATTATTTAACTGGAATTGTAAGTCATTTCCCTCATATCATTGCAGCCTCGATTGTTCGCCAAACGGAAAGGTTAGCGGATGAAGAGAGTCTTATTCCACGTCTAGCAGCAGGCGGGTTTAGAGATATTACAAGGATAGCTTCTAGCAGTCCTGCAATGTGGAAGGATATATTACTTCATAATCGCGAGGTTTTAATAGAGTTAATTGATAAATGGAAGGAAGAAATGGATGAGGTGAAGGAGTTACTCGAGGAAGAAAATAGTGATGAAATTTTCCGCTATTTTCAGCAGGCCAAGCAATACCGTGATGGATTGCCTGTAAGAGAAAAGGGAGCAATTCCTTCATTCTACGATCTATTTGTCGACGTTCCGGATTATCCTGGTAGTGTTTCTGAGGTTACTGGATACTTAGCAAAAGAAAATATTAGTATAACGAATATTCGCATTTTAGAAACACGAGAAGATGAGATTTATGGAGTACTAGTCATTAGTTTTCAAACAGAAGAGGACAGGCAGCGTGCAGAGAGATGTATTCACAATTGCTCAAGCTACGCAACCTCAATTGGAATATAAATTGATTTGAATATGGGTGATTACATGGAAATAATAGAATTACAGCCAACAGTGAAAGGCTTAAAAGGTGTTATTGAAATACCTGGGGATAAATCAATTTCTCATCGATCAGTAATGTTTGGCTCCATAGCCGATGGAGTTACAAGGGTAACGAATTTTCTTCCCGGTGATGATTGTTTGAGCACGATTTCCTGTTTTAGAAAATTAGGGGTCGTAATTGAAGAAAATGAAAATGAAATAACCATTTATGGAAACGGGTTTGATGGGTTAAAGGAACCTAATGACCTATTGGACGTTGGTAATTCTGGAACAACGATTCGACTATTATTAGGTATTTTAGCAGGGAGACCATTCCACTCTTCTCTTATAGGTGACCATTCAATTGGTAAAAGACCGATGACTAGGGTAACAGAACCGCTCAAAACGATGGGTGCAAAAATCGATGGCCGTAAAAGTGGTGAGTTTACCCCCCTCAGCGTGCGTGGCGGCAGCTTAAAACCGATTCATTATAAAATGCCTGTGGCAAGTGCTCAGGTCAAGTCAGCTCTTATTCTTGCCGGTTTACAAGCTGAGGGAGAGTCAACGATCATTGAAAAAGCTGAATCACGCGACCATACGGAAAGAATGATCCGGAAGTTTGGCGGTGAAATTCAGAAAGATAATCGTACGATTACGGTAAAAGGCGGTCAAAAGCTTTACGCTTCTGATATCCATGTTCCTGGAGATATTTCTTCCGCTGCGTTTTTCCTAGTTGCTGGAGCGATTGTACCTGACAGTGAAATTGTTCTAAAGAATGTTGGTCTTAATCCTACAAGGACAGGTATCATTGAGGTTATGAATCAAATGGGAGCTGCAATCGAGATTCATAACCATGATAAAGATTCTTTTGAACCAGCTGGTGATATTACAATTAAAACTTCAAGTTTAAGAGGGACTGTCGTTGAGGGGGATGTAATCCCAAGACTTATCGATGAAATTCCAATCATTGCCTTATTAGCGACACAAGCCGAAGGGACAACGATTATAAAAGACGCCTCGGAGCTTAAAGTGAAAGAAACAAATCGAATTGATACAGTTGTGCAAGAACTAACAAAACTAGGTGCTTCAATAGAAGCAACCGAAGACGGAATGATTATTCATGGAGGTGCCTCTCTCAAAGGAGGAACTGTATCCAGCCATGGTGACCATAGAATTGGTATGATGCTTGCAATTGCATCTTTGCTATGCAAAGATCATGTTGAGCTGGAAAACCCAGAAGCCATTTCAGTTTCCTACCCAAATTTCTTCGGTCATTTAAATAGCCTAAAAAAATAAAGCTGCCACTCGGCGGCTTTTTTACATGATTTTTCCTGTCATAGTTTCTACAGCTGACACATAGCTTGTCTTAAAGAGGCAAAGCTGTGGAAAGGGTGGTAAGATGGGATATATCATTGAAAATGCCAATATTTTAAAAGAGACTAAACTTACACAATCATCCCTTTTAATCGAGGGAACACAAATTGCTGTAAAGCAAAATCGAATTCACCATAATAAGTTAATGAGAATGAATGCAGAACCTTTTATCATGACTCCAGCTTATGTAATTTTAGACAGTAAAATCCCTCTTAATGCTCCCTTTCAGGAATTTCGAAAATACATGATTGAGAACTTCCTTCTAAAGGGATGTACTACATTCCTTACCTATATTACGATTTCTTACGAAAGTGAATTGTCAGAAAAAATAAAAGAAACCAAAACATCTCTTGTCAGCAGTCCAATCGATTTTCTCATCAGTGTAAAAATTCCATTAAGAATATTAACTCCCTCCTTTATTAGAAAGTGTAAAAAAGAAAGGGTTCCGGCCATTTTTATTGAGATTGATGATATGGCTGAATTTAGTGAAATTCCTTGGGGATGGATACGAGAGGCGCTCTTTCCGTATAATTGTCCGCTTGTCCCAATAATTTCTAAGGATGTAAAGAAGGAACCAAGGAAGGTTGTGTCGAAATGGAAGTTAATAATGGAAAATGAAAAAATTCCTTCTATTCTTGAAGAGGTTAAAGAAAATCACCCATTATCCGTTCCTTTGCTGAACAAACTAGGATTATACCCGCAAAAGGCAAGTTTACTGCATGGATCCGAAGTAAGCTAC
The DNA here is from genome assembly GCF_057221695.1 of Neobacillus sp. plas4. Lineage (NCBI taxonomy): Bacteria > Bacillati > Bacillota > Bacilli > Caryophanales > Bacillaceae > Neobacillus > Neobacillus sp. plas4. Next base: position 4,209,295 of record NZ_CM170152.1, on the reverse strand, counting down.
AATTTATTTTATAAAGCTCGAGAAATCATGAATGTTGATGAAGCAGCATTATTTCATTATCATAGTGATAGACTTGTAGTAACAGTTAGTAAGGGACAAGTAATACGAGCAGGGGAAAAAGTTTTATTTAAACCTGGAAATGGAGAATATGTTAAGGTGCGAACCCCGTCTTATTTTTATTTAAGTTAATCAAGGGAACCGAGAGGATAAAGATTATGGACAGAGTAGACAAAATTATTACAATGTTGGAAAACGGCCAACATAATGAAGCTATAAATGAATATAATGTTGTATTAACAAAAGGTCAGCCCGATGAAAAATTCCTTCTTGCTGAAGAAATGTTCCAGTATGGATTTTTAGCCGAATCCAAGGCGCTCGTCGAAAACCTTTTAGCAATATATCCCGAAGAAGGCGAACTACTCGTCCTGCTGGCTGAAATAGTAGTCGAGTCCGGTGATGAGGAACAAGCAATTCTTGTATTAGAGAAAATTTCTGAACATGACCCTAGCTTTGGACAATCTCTATTGCTGTTAGCTGACTTATATCAAGTTCTAGGTTTATATGAGGTATGTGAAAGTAAACTGCAAAAAGCAAAGGATCTATTGCCTGATGAGGTGATTATTGATTTTGCCCTAGGCGAACTTTATAGTGAACAAGGTGAAGTAACAAAGGCCTTGAAATCATATGAAGCTGTTCTAAAGGAGCAGATTGAAGTCGCCGGTGTGAGTATTTATCAACGAATGGCTGAGCTCCTAAGCGCTTCGGGAGAATTTGAGGAAGCATTAGCCTTTTATGACAAAGCAATCGATGAGAGGGTAGAGATTAATACGTTATTTGGCTATGCTTTTACAGCGCTTCAAGCAGGATATAATCGAACTTCGATTGAGAAGTTTGAGGAATTAAAAGGGCTGGATCCAGAATACCATTCCCTCTATTTACATCTAGCAAAAGCATATGAACGGGAAGAAGAGCTTGAAAATAGCTTAAAGGCTATACAAGAAGGAATTAGTCAGGATGAGTTTAATAAGGATTTGTTTTTCTATGGCGGCAAAATTGCCATCAAACTTGGCATGCCAGAGCAAGCTGAACAATATTTTCGGGAGGCACTAGCATTAGATCCAGGCTTTACAGAAGCAGCACTAACTTTGAATAAGCTCTTTTTTCAGGAAGAGAGGTATGAGGCAGTTATCGATTTAATTTCACAGTTGGACATTGTTGAAGATGAGGAACCCCAGCTCCTATGGGATTCTGCTCTTGCATATGATAAGTTAGAGGAATATTCCTATGCATTAGACAAATATGAAAGTGCATATAATTTTTTTAAGGATAATGAAGCATTTTTGAACGATTACGGATATTTTTTAATTGAGGAAGGAAAAACCGACCTTGCTGCCGAAATTTTTAAACAGTTACAAAAAGGTGATCCAACAAATGGAGAGTATGCTGATTTGCTTGACCGTCTAATTAGTAGAGAGAAGTAATAAAAAGCTGAATATACAGAGGAGGGAAACTATCATATGGCAACCCCTGTTTCTGTCAACGAGAAAAAGGACTTTATTCGTTGGTTTTTAAATCATTATCAATTAAAACGTAGAGAGTGTGTTTGGATTCTAAATTATTTAATGAGTCACGACCAATTAATGGAGAAGGTTCATTTTGTAGAACAAGCACAGTATTGTCCGCGTGGGCTGATCATGTCAACACACTGCGTTGATAAAGTACCATTTCGTTTTTATAAAGAAAATGTGATGACAACTGATGCTGAAAAATCCTTTCATGATATTCGGTTAAATCGTGATGAGGACATTTTTATTCAATTAAACTTTCATGCATCAAATCAAGCTCACCAATATGCTGCAGTATTAGAGGAAAATCCATTTGTCCCAAAACACCTTCAAGTAAATGAAAAAGACGGAGTATTAGCAGAGCAATTTTTACAGAATAGTATTGAAAGGTTTCAACGAGAGAAGTTGCTTCAATTAATTGATGATGCACTCGATAAGCAGGACAAAATCGCCTTCTGTGCCTTAACGGAACAGCTAAATCAACTAAAAGAAGCAGAGAAGAATGGAAGCTTGCGCTAAGCAGGCTTCCATTTTTATTGATTTCCGTGGATTTCTATATTTTCTTTGCGGTTGTCCAATAAATTTTGATATGATAGGAGTAATGATTTGAAAGAAGGCTGGTGTCATAATGAAGTGGGTCTCGAAGGATGTAGAAACCTATTTAACCGCAAAAGAGTACGTGGATACAGCAGTAATTCCCTTAATATCGGTATCATTTGGAAATGAAATGAAACAATCTGCCTCAAGTACTGAATTTATTACCTTGTTAACCAATTATTTAGAAAGGCAATTCACTGGACGATTGATGTTGTTTCCTCCATTTACATTCTTGAAAAGTGACGACCTAGAAGACGTGTTTGGTAAGTTGAAAAACTGGGAAGCTAATATCGAAAAAAATGATTTTAAGTATATTTTTTACATAACCTCTGACAGCGATTGGAAAAAATATGAGAAGGAGTTGACAGGTCCATTAATTTGGCTCCCATCTTTACCTCTGGAGCACTTAAATGATTCCCAGAAAGTTTCAATGATTGAGAGCCAAGTAAAACAACTCTTAAGCCTGTTTACTCAAAAATGGCATGAAAATTTGTAATTCTTTGAGATTAAATATGTTTTTAAAATAGTATGATATTGACCTAGGATAAAGATTGATATATCATGGTTATGTCCTAGTTTTATATGTGTTTAATTTATGTCCGATGGACTTAACTTGTGAATAGAGGGGGGATAAGCATGAGTAAGCATCGTGTTTCAAGAAGACAATTTTTAAGTTACACTCTTACAGGTGTAGGCGGGTTTATGGCAGCAGGAATGTTAATGCCAATGGTTCGATTTGCCATTGATCCAGTTTTAACGGCTGAAGCAGGCGGAGATTTTGTTGCAACTCCATTGAAAATTTCCGATATCACTGCGGAACCACAACGGGTTGATTTCACGTTTGAACAAAAGGATGCATGGTATACTTCAGAAGTGACAAATACTGCCTGGGTGTATAAGGATGAACAAGATAATATTGTAGCCCTGTCACCGGTATGTAAACACTTAGGTTGTACGGTTGCTTGGGGGACTGACAAAGAATATCCGGATGAATTCTTCTGTCCATGTCACTTTGGACGTTATACAAAAGATGGAACAAACGTCAAGGGTACTCCGCCAATTGCACCACTAGATGTATATCCATTACAAGAAAAAGACGGTTTACTTTATTTAGGAAAAGCTGAACCACGGACGAAGGAGGCGTAATCATTGTTAAACAAAATTTACGATTGGGTAGATGAACGTTTAGATATTACGCCTTTGTGGCGCGATATCGCAGACCATGAAGTCCCTGAGCATGTAAATCCTGCGCATCACTTTTCTGCGTTTGTTTATTGCTTTGGCGGTCTAACGTTTTTTGTAACAGTTATTCAAATTCTTTCTGGTATGTTCTTAACGATGTATTATGTACCAGATATTAAAAACGCGTGGGAATCCGTATTCTACCTTCAAAACCAAGTAGCTTTCGGACAAATCGTACGCGGTATGCACCACTGGGGTGCAAGTTTAGTTATTGTAATGATGTTCTTACATACATTACGCGTTTTCTTCCAAGGCGCATACAAAAAGCCTCGTGAACTTAACTGGATTGTCGGAGTTCTTATTTTCTTCATCATGCTAGCTTTAGGTTTAACAGGTTATTTATTACCTTGGGATATGAAAGCGTTGTTTGCAACGAAGGTTACGCTTCAAATTATTGAAGCAGTACCGTTTATTGGAGTTTACTTAAAAACTCTGCTTTCGGGCCATGAGACCATTGTAGGTGCTCAAACCTTAACTAGATTCTTTGCGATTCACGTGTTCTTCTTGCCTGCTGCATTATTTGGCTTAATGGCAGCTCATTTCATGATGATTCGTAAACAGGGTATTTCTGGACCACTATAATACTCTCAATTTGATTCCGAAATATTAATTTTCTAAATTTACGAATAAAGGAGGGGGATTGTTCGATGCATCGCGGTAAAGGAATGAAGTTCGTAGGTGACTCTCGTGTATTGGCGCCAGAGGTCCGTACGAAAAAGAATATTCCGAAAGATTACTCAGAATACCCTGGTAAAACAGAGGCATTTTGGCCTAATTTCCTTTTGAAAGAATGGTTGGTAGGTGCAGTATTTCTTGTCGGCTTTTTAAGTTTAACAGTAGCACATCCGAGTCCACTTGAAAGGATAGCGGATCCGTCAGATACAGGATATGTTCCAATGCCGGACTGGTATTTCTTGTTCTTATATCAATTACTGAAGTATGAGTTTGCAGCTGGACCTTATACTGTAGTTGGTGCAATGGTTATCCCTGGACTAGCTTTTGGAGCATTACTATTAGCTCCGTTCTTAGATCGTGGACCAGAGCGCCGTCCGAGCAAGCGTCCACTTGCAACTGGCTTTATGCTTTTGGCATTAGCTGCTATTACATTTTTAACATGGCAGTCTGCTTCTACCCACGATTGGGAAGCTGCAAAAGAATATGGAAAGATTGTGGCTGATGTTGAAATTGATAAGACGTCGGAAGAATATCAGATTGCTTCAGACAATACTTGTATCACTTGTCATGGTGATGCCTTCCAGGGTGGTGCTGGTGCGCCAACTTTAATTGATACTGGATTATCTGCTGACGAAATTGCAAAAATTGCAAAAGAAGGTATAGGAACTATGCCGCCAGGAGTCTTTAAAGGTGATGACGAACAGCTTAAAAAGCTTTCTGAATACATCTCAGGCTTAGGTAAATAACTAGATCATAAAAGCTGACGGACTTTCGTCAGCTTTTATTATTAAATAGAAAAGAGGAATTAGTAGTGAACCGCATTTATCCTCTCTTAGCACACAGATCATTTTTATGGATTTTGTTAGTCATCAATATTGCTGGAACTGCTTACGGATATGTGTGGTATGGCTGGCAATTAAAAGAAACACCACCGATTTTCCTTCTATTTGTTCCTGATAGTCCAACTGCTAGTTTGTTTTTTGTCTTTGTATTAGCAGCCTTTCTGTTGAAAAAGAATTGGCCGCTTATGGAATCTCTCGCGATTGTTACCTTATTTAAATATGGAATTTGGGCGGTGGTAATGAATTCTCTTGTTTTTATCATACAAGGTGAATTAGACTGGATCGGACTAATGTTGGCTTTATCTCATTTTGCCATGGCTGTTCAAGCTTTGCTCTACGCCCCTTTTTATCGTTTTAAATGGGTGCATTTGCTGGTGGCTGCGATTTGGACATTACATAATGATGTAATTGACTATGTCTTTTTCATGCTTCCGAGATATCATATGTTAAATGAATTTACACCAAAAATTGGTTATTTTACATTTTGGCTATCAGTTTTATCGATTGCTATCGGCTATTATTTTGTGATACGCCCAAAACGATTCCAACTAGAACTAAAATAGTTAATGATAGGATAAAAGATGGTCTAACCTTGTCCACCCGTTCATACATTTTATTAGTAATGATAGGGGGGACAAGGTTTGAAGTATAAATGGTTACTAGTATTCTTAATTGTCGTTATGCTGACTCCCATGACGGCCTATGCCCACGGGCATAGACCGATAGAGAAGCTCGATAATATCTCTGATGAAGCACTTCAAATGATTAAATTTCAGAGATATGAAGATGGAAAAAAATTGTTAGATTATTTTTCAGAACAATTTTCTGACATCTCTAACAAGGAACATCCATTTTCCATGGATGAACAGAGAATTATTACAGTATCCCATGATGAAGCTTTAGAGGCAGCTGCGAGTTCAAATATGGAGTATGAGGAAAGGGTTCTAAGACTGACAAAATTTCGTCTTGTGGTGGATGCCATTGCTACTAGCCATCAACCATTATGGACGGAGATGGAGAATCAAATTATGGATGCCTTCCGAGAAGCAAGAGAAGCGGCAAATATTGGCGATTCCGCACATTTTCACTCTAATTTTAATACGTTTATGTCCTTATACAACATTATATATCCGAGTATGAAAATTGATGTATCTGCAGAAAATATTCAAAGAATTGATGCACGTATCAATTTCATTGATGAATATCGATCAGAAGTTGTTCATAACGTAAAAACCCTGGAAGAATTAGAAAGTTTAGAAATGGATTTAAAAGATTTATTTGAAAACATGGATGAGGATGAGGCAGACCCGTCTTTATGGTGGGTAATCATCTCAACCGGCAGCATTATCATTTTAACCCTATCGTATGTTGGATGGAGAAAATACCAGGGTGAGAAAGAAGCCAGAATGAACCGTTCTAGAGTTCATAAGGATTAATCTTAATTTGAACTTCAACAAGTTGATTACACCCGTAGAATACTGGAGGTTCACTATGTTATTTTTACTTTATTTTTTAATAATTATTTTGGTACCATTATGGGCCCAATTTAGGGTAAAGGGTACGTATATCAAATATTCTCGTATAGCCAATTCATCCTATCGAACCGGAGCAGAAGTTGCGAGAGAGGTACTTAATTCAAATGGTCTTTTTAATGTTGGTGTTGAAGAGGGCAGAGGGTTTTTAAGTGACCACTATGACCCAAGAACAAAAACAGTGAGGTTATCTCCTGAAAATTTCCGGGGTCATTCCATCGCTTCAACCGCTATCGCTGCACATGAATGTGGACATGCTATTCAGGATGCCGAGCGCTATACTTTTTTACGCTTTCGCCACGCATTAGTCCCAGTAGCCAATATTGGGTCAAACTTTTCGTGGGTCCTTGTTTTGATCGGAATCTTTTTTCAAATGAGCGGCTTGTTGTTAGCAGGAATTATTTTTATGGCAGCAGCGGTTCTCTTTCAAGTAATCACATTACCAGTTGAATTTAATGCTTCTAATCGTGCTATGGACCAAGTCGTCTCGTTGGGATTCATTCGGAACGAGGAGGAGCGTAATGCTAGGAAAGTTTTAAATGCAGCCGCATTAACCTACGTAGCAGCTGCCGCGGTAGCGGTATTAGAGTTACTAAGGCTAGTCCTCATTTTCACAGGTATGAATAGAAGTAATGAATAAAGCAATGTCACAAACGGACATTGCTTTTTTAAATTTCTATGGGCTTCTTATTTTCGTCTAGTGTAAATCCTTCTCCATGGACATCATGGACTACTGTTACGGAAACAAAAGCATGAGGGTCAACGGAAGTTATTAAATTTTTCAAGCGCACAATCTCATTCTTAGCGACAACACAATATAAAACTTCGCGTTCCAATTTTGTAAAAGAACCATACCCTTTGAGAACAGTAACACCCCGGTCCATTTCCTCCATAATCTTCTTTGCTATATCTTCATTTTTCTCCGAGACAATCATTGCCCCTCTTGCCGTATAGGCTCCTTCTTGAATGAAATCAATCACTCTAGCCCCGATAAATACTGCCACCAGGGTGTACATGGCTTCTCTATAATTCAAATATGTAAGAACAGAAGCGCCAATAACACAAATATCGAAGATAAACATTGTCCTTCCCATGCTCCAGCCGGCGTATTTCTGAACAAGTCTTGCAATAATATCAACGCCGCCAGTGGTCCCGCCATAACGGAAGATAATCCCTAATCCGATTCCGAGAAAGACACCGGCAAATAATGCAGCTAATAATAAATCGTCCTTTAGCGGCATTTCAATCGAGTAACGTTGAAAAATCCATAAAAACACAGAGATACCAACCGTGCCAAGAATGGTATATAAGAAAGCATTTCTCCCGAGTAATTTCCAACCGATAAAAAAGAGAGGAATATTTAAAAGTAAGTTTGTATAAGAGGGATCCCATTTGAACATGAAATAAAGTAGAAGGGTTATACCTGTAAAACCGCCTTCAGCTAGTTTATTTTGCATATTAAAATGTACAAGTCCAAAAGACATAATGGCTGTACCTATTAAGATAAATAATATATTTTTCATTTTAAGTCCAAATAACATATTATCCTGCCTCCTCTTCCAATTATTTCATTTAACCAGCGGATTTTATTATAGCGGATTAACAATAGAAGAGCAATTTTGGTAAGGAAGGTATATACTTAATACAAAAATATTTGTAAAACTAGCTTAATTTAGATAATGTATTTAGTAAGTAAATTGTTTAACGAGGTGAGTGTGTATGATCAATGGAAAATCTATCAAAGACATGCAAACAGAAGTAGATACATACATAAGCCAATTTAAAGAAGGTTATTTTAGTCCTCTTGCAATGGTAGCAAGACTCACTGAAGAACTAGGTGAACTGGCTAGAGAAGTAAATCATTATTATGGTGAAAAACCAAAGAAATCCAGCGAAACTGAAAAGGCTATCGAGGAGGAGTTAGGAGATCTTCTTTTCGTCATTATTTGCTTAGCCAATTCATTACATATTGACTTGGAAGATGCACACGACTACGTAATGAATAAATTTAATACTAGGGACAAGGATCGTTGGACAAGGATAGAAAATAAGGATCAGGAGTGAGAGAGTGTGAGTAAGGTGAAAATTATAATTGCGGGGCCACGGGGACGGATGGGTAGCGAGGCCGTCAAAATGGTAACCAATACCGAACATTTTGAGTTAAAGGCTGTTATCGATTATAAATATGATGGTCATATGTTAAGTGATCTCGAAGGATTCCACGCAGTAAAGAATGTACCGATTTTTACGAATATCGAGACATGCCTGCAAAGTGTAGAGTGTGATGTTTTAATTGACTTAACGACACCAGAGGTGGGAATGTATCATGCCAGAACAGCACTTCTTCATCATGTAAGACCTGTTGTTGGTACTACTGGGTTTACAAAAAAAGATTTGGAAGAGTTAGAAGGAATTTGTAAGGACAAAAAACTTGGATGTATTATTGCTCCAAATTTTGCACTAGGTGCAGTGCTAATGATGAAGTTTTCGCAAATGGCAGCAAAATATTTTAATGATGTCGAAATCATTGAACTGCATCACGACAAAAAACTAGACGCTCCTTCAGGTACAGCTGTGAAAACGGCAGAAATGATCACTGCAGTAAGGGAATCCAAACAGCAGGGTCATCCAGACGAGAAGGAAACGATAAGTGGAGCAAGGGGGGCCGAGGTTGATGGAATGCATATCCATTCAGTCAGACTTCCAGGTCTAATTGCCCATCAACAGGTTTTATTTGGAGCAGACGGTCAAACATTAACGATTCGCCATGATTCCTATAACCGTGCCTCGTTTATGTCAGGTGTAAAAATAGCAGTTGAGACAGTAATGAAGCAAGATAATTTTGTCTATGGACTTGAAAACATTTTAGAATAGGGGTACTACCATGAATATAGCCTTAATTGCACATGATAATAAAAAAAATGACCTAGTTCAATTTACAACAGCCTATCAAACAATCTTTTCAGAGCATACACTTTTTGCGACCGGAACTACAGGGATGAGAATTCAAGAAGCTACTGGGTTACCTGTTACCAGGTTTCAATCTGGACCATTAGGTGGGGATCAAGAAATCGGGGCAATGATTGCAAAAAATAAAATGGATGCAATTTTCTTTTTTCGTGATCCGCTAACTGCACAGCCGCATGAACCTGATGTAACTGCATTAGTCCGCCTTTGTGACGTATATTCCATTCCCCTTGCAACTAATATGGGGACCGCCGAACTTTTGATAAGAGGCTTAGATGAAGGCTTCCTAGAATGGAGAAATATTGTCCACGAGACTGGTGAAAGTGATGAGCGATAAACCTTTACATATACTAGCGTTCGGTGCTCATGCTGATGATGTAGAAATCGGCATGGGAGGAAGTATTGCAAAATTGACAGCAAGTGGAAAAAGGGTAGGAATATGTGATTTAACCGAAGCGCAGCTTTCTTCAAATGGGACTATTGAGTTAAGGAAAGAGGAAGCCAATAAAGCAGCTGAAATATTAGGTGTGACGGAAAGGTTGTCACTCGGTTTTCCAGATAGAGGACTCCTTCTCCAGGAGGAATTTATAAAAAAAATTGCAGCAGTAATTAGAAGGTATCAACCTCAAATTGTCTTTGCTCCCTATTTTGAAGACCGCCATCCTGATCATGGAAACTGTGCCCGCCTTATTGAAGAGGCGGTCTTTTCCGCGGGCATAAGAAAATACCAAACAGAGGATTTTCAAAAACCCCATAAGGTTACAAACGTGTATTTTTATATGATCAATGGCTTCCATAAGCCAGATTTCACAATGGATATCTCAACAACCATTGAACGGAAGCTGGCAGCCTTGAGAGCATATGAAAGCCAATTTGAACAAACAGAAACAAGTGTCAATACACCGCTTGTAAATGGGTATATTGAAACGGTGGAGGCAAGGGAAAGATTATTCGGTCAACAAGTTGGTGTTCAATTTGCGGAAGGTTTTAAATCAAAAGTACCAATCCTCTTGAATCGAGATTTGATGGGAGATTAAGAATGAGGAAACTTAAAATAGGAATTACCTGTTACCCCACTGTTGGGGGTTCAGGAGTTGTAGCAACAGAATTAGGTAAAATGCTAGCTGAGAAGGGACATGAAATCCATTTTATTTCATCTAGTATGCCTTTTAGACTAAACAGAATGTATCACAATATTTTTTATCATCAGGTTGAAGTCAATCAATACTCGGTTTTTCAATATCCACCATATGACATTGCATTAGCAAGTAAAATGGCAGAGGTTGCGAACAGAGAGAAACTGGACATTCTCCATGTTCATTATGCCATTCCACATGCAGTGTGTGCCATTTTGGCCAAACAAATGAGTAATGTAGATGTAAAGATTGTTACCACGCTTCATGGGACAGATATTACGGTTCTTGGGTACGACCCATCCCTTACAGAAGCAATTAAATTTGGAATTGAAAAATCTGACACCGTAACAGCTGTTTCCCGTTCTTTAATTGAGCAAACTCACGAACTGATTCAGCCAGACAAGCAGATTGAAACGGTTTATAACTTTATTGATCAAAGAATTTATCAAAAACGGGATGCAAACCATTTAAAAAATGAATTTGGAATCAAAGAAAATGAAAAAGTTGTTATCCATGTTTCCAATTTTCGACCAGTAAAGCGGGTTCAGGATGTTGTAAAAACATTTGCAAGAATTTCCGCTGCGATGCCAGCAAAATTATTGCTGGTAGGAGATGGTCCGGAAATGACACCGGTGTGCAGCCTTGTAAAGAAATTAGGATTAACAGATAAAGTTCATCTACTAGGGAAACAAGAGAACTTAGACGAATTATACTCAATAAGTGATTTAAAGCTATTATTGTCTGAAAAAGAGAGTTTTGGATTGGTAGCTCTTGAGGCAATGGCCTGCGGGGTTCCATGTATAGGTACAAATGTTGGTGGAATGCCTGAGGTTATTCAGCATGGTGAGACAGGGTACATATGTGAATTAGGTAATATTGACGATATTTCTTCTAAAGCGATTTTACTTTTAAGTAATCCACAACTTCATCAAGAATTTGCTAATAATGGGGTCTCAGTTGTAAATGAAAAATTCAGAGCCGACCAAATTGTCGGTCAATATGAGCAGTTATATTATAAGCTCTTAAAATAAGGTGATTACTATGAAAGAGCAATTTTTAGCCGCGGTACCAGTAATAGAAAAATTAGAAGCTGCAGGTTTTGAGGCCTATTTTGTAGGCGGGGCAGTCAGGGATTTACTTTTAAATAAAGAAATAAACGACGTGGATATTGCTACTTCTGCAACTCCTGAGGAAGTGAAGCAAATCTTTTCAAAAACTGTAGATGTTGGAATTGAGCATGGCACTGTTCTTGTTTTATATCAAAATCAATCGTATGAAATTACTACCTTCCGTACGGAGGCTGAATACGAAGATTTTCGCAGACCGAAAGCAGTGTCATTTATTAGAAACCTGAAAGAGGATTTACAACGCAGAGATTTTACAATGAATGCCATTGCCATGGATAAAGACGGAAATCTTATTGATCCCTTTAAGGGTGAACTTTCCATAAAGAATCAAGTGATCATGACAGTCGGAAAAGCAGCAGATCGTTTTCAAGAGGATGCACTAAGAATGATGCGAGCGGTTCGTTTTGTTAGTCAGTTGTCTTTCCGGATTGAAGACGAAACACTAAATGCGCTGATAAATCTCGTACACTTGCTTGATAATATTGCTGTTGAACGAAAACACACGGAGTTCGATAAGTTACTCTTAGGTGAAAACCGAAAAAAAGCGATTCAACTCATTCTAAAAACCAATATGAATTCCTATTTACCAGGACTATCAAACCAAGAGGCTCGCCTTAAATTAATGTTAGAGTACAAGCTTGATCGGTTAACCACACGTGAAATGTGGGCATTGCTTGTCTTTTTCCTAGAACTCAAATCTAAGGATATAGAGGGATTTCTAAGAGACTGGAGAAGTCCAATAAAGGAAATAAGGGAGATTCAGCTTATCTTACACTACTTAGATAAGAGGTTCGAAGAAAGCTGGTCTTCGTATGATTTGTATATGGCCACAAAGGATATTTTCCTATCTGCGGAGGTTCTGTATCTGGTGATAAAAGGAATTGAGACAAAGGATACGATTTACCAATATATCCAAGTATATGAAGGGCTTCCAATAAAAAATCGATCAGAAATGGACGTAACGGGGAACGACTTAATGGAATGGTTTAACAAAAGCGGTGGACCATGGATCAAAGAGCTGCTGCTTAAGATTGAGCAGGCCATCCTAGCAGGCAGTCTAATTAATCAAAAGAAAATGATAAAGGAGTGGCTCTTAAAGTGCAATCACAATTAAGGAAGGACTTGCTCGATGCTTTCACAAAAGCCGATGGTGCCTATTTATCAGGGCAGCATATTGCAGAGTTAATTGGCTGCTCCAGGACTGCAGTTTGGAAGCATATTGAGGAGCTCCGAAAAGAAGGATTTGAATTAGAGGCAGTCCGCCGAAAAGGCTATCGGATCGTGAAAACACCTGAAAAAATAACACCTGATGAATTGAGACTTGGATTAACCACTAAATTCATCGGTAAAAATGTATACCATGAGGATTGTGTAGAATCTACTCAAAAGATTGCACAACGTTTAGCATTTGAGGCTGCTCCAGAAGGAACAGTAATTATTGCTGAAGAACAAGTGTCTGGCCGTGGAAGAATGGACCGCAGATGGCATTCTCCTAAATATACAGGTATTTGGATGAGTTTGATCCTTAGACCTAATATTCCATTGCCGAAAGCTCCACAATTAACGCTGATAACGGCGGTAGCCATTGTTCAGGCAATTGAGGATCTCACCGGTCTGATACCAGAAATTAAATGGCCGAATGATATCCTTATAAGCGGAAAAAAGGTAACAGGAATACTTACTGAACTTGAAGCAGAAGCGGACCGGATTAATTCCGTTATCATTGGTATTGGCATTAATGTTAATCAAACAAGGGAAGATTTTCCTAGCGATATAGAGCAGATCGCTACCTCACTTCTGCTTGAAAAAGGAGAAAAAGTATCGAGGGCTGATTTAATAAAAGGAATCTTTACGAATCTAGAAAAATTGTATTTACTTTATTTAAAAGAAGGGTTCCAACCTATTAAGCTTCTATGGGAAAGTTATGCGATAAGCATTGGCAAGAAAATTACGGCGCGAACACTTTCACATTCGATTATAGGGGTTGCAAAAGGGATCACAGATGATGGAGTGTTAATGATAGAAGATGGACATGGGAAAATACATCATATATATTCGGCGGATATTGAACTTTAAAAAGATTGCATGCAGACAAAAAGATTATCTTGCGATTTTTTGAGATTTTTTTTATAATTCAAATAATGGGCGGTATCCTTGAGAGCTGCACCTGAAACTTATTTTTTACAACTTAAAAAGGTTTCTGCCTAGATCCGTAAAGCGGACCGGGACAGAGGGATAGAACACGTGAAAGAGTACCAAGATCCTCTGCCTTCAGATGGATCTTTTTATTTGCTCTTTTATACCCCTCTCTTCCTACTAAAAGGAGGGAATATGAATGAAACAAAGTACAGACTTCTTAAAAATGAAAGAAAATAATGAAAAAATCGTCATGCTTACTGCCTATGATTATCCATCTGCTAAGCAGGCGGAACAGGCTGGTGTGGATGTCATTTTGGTTGGAGACTCACTTGGAATGGTTGTACTTGGATACGATTCAACAGTCCCGGTAACGATCGAAGACATGATTCATCATGCAAAAGCGGTAAAAAGAGGAGCTAAGGATACGTTTATTGTCGTTGATATGCCTTTCCTATCCTACCATTTATCCATTCAGGATACATTAAAGAACGCAGGCAGATTAATCCAGGAAACGGGTGCTCATGCAGTTAAGCTGGAAGGTGCAGATGAAGTAATTGAAAAAATATCAGCACTTACTAAGGCTGGCATTCCAGTTTGTGGTCATCTCGGTTTAACACCACAATCCGTTGGCGTATTAGGCGGCTATAAAGTTCAAGGAAAAGAAGCGAAAGACGCAATTAAACTATTAGAAGATGCAAAAAAATGTGAAGAAGCTGGGGCATTCGCCATTGTGCTTGAATGTGTACCGAAACAGCTTGCCGATGAAGTCTCTAAACATGTATCTATTCCTGTGATCGGTATTGGAGCAGGCGTTGATGTAGATGGGCAAGTATTAGTCTATCATGATATTTTAGGGTATGGAGTAGAGCGTGTACCGAAGTTCGTAAAGCAATATTATTCCTTAAATCCGTTTATTATTGAATCGATCCAAGCATATGTGAAGGATGTCAAATCGGAACAGTTTCCTGATGATAAGCATTCCTTTACCATGAAAGAACGTGAGCTCAGCGGACTATACGGAGGAATAAAATGAGAGTCATAACCAAAATACATGAAATGCAAACGGAAATGAAAAAATTGAAATCCCAATCAAGATCTATTGGATTTGTGCCAACAATGGGATTTTTACATGAAGGTCATTTAACCCTAATAAAAAAAGCTAGACAAGACAATGATGTTGTTGTTTTAAGCATATTTGTGAATCCATTGCAATTTGGTCCGACTGAAGATTTTTCAACGTATCCTCGAGACTTTTCAAGGGACAAATCATTGGCTGAATGTGAAGGGGTAGACATCCTATTTTATCCTAGTGCGGAGGAAATGTACCCACAGCCTACATCAGTAAAAATAATTGTTCAGGAGCGTACCGATGTTTTATGCGGTAAATCGCGACCTGGTCATTTTGATGGTGTGGCTGCTGTCCTAACAAAGTTATTTAATATTGTTATGCCGACAAGAGCTTACTTTGGTAAAAAGGACGCACAGCAAGTTGCAGTCGTAGAAGGATTAATTTCAGATTTTAATTTTCCAATTGAATTAATACCTGTAGATATCGTCCGAGAAGAAGATGGGCTTGCAAAAAGTTCCCGAAATGTTAATCTTCTCCCTGAAGAAAGGGTTCAAGCAACCGCCCTTTATCATAGCTTAATTGCTGCTAAGGCGGAAATTGACAAAGGGGTTCGAAATCCAAACACCATAAAAACGCTAGTAACAAATATGATAGCTTCCGAGACCAAAGGGGAAATTGATTATGTTGAGGTCTATTCGTATCCTCAATTGAAAACAGTTGAGACTTTATCAGGCACCATTATCATTGCCCTGGCAGTAAAATTTTCAAAGGTTCGGTTAATTGATAATTTCATCATAGAAGTAGAAGCCTAGGCGAATACAAGAGGAGGAATACCATGTTTCGGCACATGATGAATGGTAAAATCCATCGTGCAACTGTTACAGAAGCAAATCTTAATTATGTTGGAAGTATTACCATAGATGAAGATTTACTAGACGCAGTGGGCATGATGGCAAATGAAAAGGTTCAAATCGTCAATAATAATAATGGTGCACGTTTAGAAACTTATATCATTCCTGGTGAAAGAGGCAGTGGGGTCGTTTGCTTAAATGGGGCTGCCGCTCGGCTTGTACAGAAGGGTGATATTGTTATCATCATCTCCTATTGCTTGGTCTCTGAAGAAAAAGTCCAAAGCCACAAACCTAAAGTTGCGATTATGGGTGAAGATAACAAGATTATGGAACTTATATATGCAGAGCCAGCATTAACGATTATGTAGAAATCCCTGTTTTTCGGGGATTTTTTCTTTTTTTGTGTTAATTTTATATACTAAGTGTAAGGTTTACTTTTTCTTTTACCTATTTTGTGATACCGTTTTAATGAAGGTCTGAGGTGTTAAATCATATGTTAAATAAATTTGTTGTAGTCGATTTGGAAACTACAGGAAATAACCCGAAAAAAGGGGATAAAATAATCCAATTTGCCGCTGTGGTCATTGAAGATGGGAAAATCACTGAAAGGTTTTCATCTCTAATCAACCCACAAAGGTCAATCCCAATATTTATTGAGGAATTAACAGGGTTAAAGGATGAAATGGTGAAGAGCGCTCGCGTTTTTGCAGAAATAGCCCCACGAGTGAATGATCTTTTGGAGGGTGCTTATTTTGTTGCACATAATGTATTATTTGATTTGTCATTCTTACAGGAAGAATTAGTACAAGCGGGGTTCGAAGGTTTTTACGGTCCAGTTCTAGACACAGTGGAAATGGCAAGGATTATCTTTCCAACTGCAGATGGTTACAAGCTATCTGATTTAGCTGTCCGAGAGGATCTAGAACATGATCGGCCGCATCAGGCAGATAGTGATGCACAGGTAACAGCTGAGCTTTTTCTAATACTTGTAAATCGTTTAACTCAATTACCTGAATTGACTCTTCGCCAGCTTTCTCAACTAGCTGGCGGGCTAAAAAGCGATTTACAACAATTAATCGATGAAATTATTTTAGAAATAGATCAGGACAGTGAGAGTTGGAAAGAGTCGCTTGAGATATGCAATATGCTTGCCCTAAAAAAACAGCCAGTTTATTCGATGGCAGTGAGCAGACCATACCAGTATGAATTCCAATATCCTGACAGTGATAAAGATAAAATCGAGCTAATTAAAGAAGGCTTTACTGTCTTTGAAAATAGAACGGGCCAATTTGAAATGATGGATGGGGTTTATCAAGCCTTTAATTCAGGTATGCATACGCTTATTGAGGCAGGAACGGGTGTAGGAAAGTCTCTTGGGTATTTACTGCCTGCTGCCTATTTTGCTAAACAAAACAGGCTCCCTGTTGTGGTGAGTACACACACCATCCAACTTCAGGAACAGATCATCCATAAAGAAATTCCTTTATTAGCAAAGATACTTCCTTTTGGGGTAAAGTCCATTTTATTAAAAGGGAGAAACCATTATATTAGTCTAGAGAGATTTGCCCTTTCCTTACTCGAGGAAAACGATAATTATGATACCACCTTAACGAAAATGCAAATTCTTGTATGGCTGACAGAAACGGAAACCGGAGATCGTGACGAATTGAATCTTTCAAGCGGTGGAAATATCTTCTGGAATAAAATAAAGAACGAGCAAACGGTCTTTACTCGGAATAAGGTTTGGCAGGAGAAGGATTTTTATTTACGTGCGAAAAACGAGGCACTGCATGCTGATATCATTATTACCAACCATTCTCTGCTATTAAGTAATTTATCGGCTGAAAAGTCTTTTTTACCAGACTTTGAATATGCCATCATCGATGAAGGACATCATTTTGAAAAGGTGGCAAGTCAATACTTTGGCCGCTCATTAGACTATTTAACCACTCGATTGCTATTAAATCAATTTGGCCAATTTGAACAACGTCAGCTTTTTTATGAACTAGAAAGGATACTAGACTCACTTGTAGCAAACAAAGGTGATTTAACACAAACGATAAAAATAAATCAATTAGCTGCAGACCTATCCTATGAAATGGACGAGTTTTTTAAGTTGACTGCTCTTTATGCAAAATCAAATTCTGCAGAAAGACGAGCAGGAAACCGTGCGAAGGTGCGTTTTTCACGTGACAAGGGTGGAAAAGAAAAAAATGCGCTTGTGCACAGTGCTGAAAGATTTGCCTTCCTTTTGAAGGATTTACAAGGTGCTATATCAGAGCGGTTAGAGTTAATAAAGATAAATAAGAGAACATTATCGAGTAAGCAAAAAGGAAAACTAGAAGAAATCATTTCCTTTAGAAACGAATTAGAAGAGCTGAGAAATACCGTACAAGATTGTTTTATTAAAGAATCTAACGAGGTAAAATGGATCGAAATTGATTTCCGTTCACAGCAAAATGTAACAACCTTTTATGCGCAGCCAGCCTTTGTTGCAGCTTCTTTACATGAAAAGTTTTTTCGTGTAAAGAAAGGTGTGGTCTTAACTTCAGCAACCCTGACAGTCAATCATTCGTTTGATTATATGATAAACGAAATGGGACTTTCCAAAGACAATACACGAACGATGTCTATTGCTTCACCTTTTGATTATAAAAATCAGGTGCAGCTATTAATCCCTAATGACTTGCCAGAGGTTAATTCCACTAGTCTAGATGATTATGTCGTTGCGATAACGGAACACATTATTACGATTGCTGAGGCGACCAAGGGAAGAATGTTGATTCTATTTACAGCCCACGATATGTTAAAGAAAACATATGAGCTAATTAAAGAAAGTGGTTTTTTGGATGAATTTGCCATGATTGCTCAAGGGATTACCAGTGGCAGCCGCTCAAGGCTAACGAGGAATTTCCAAAGGTATGATAAAGCCATTTTGCTGGGAACTAGCAGCTTCTGGGAAGGTGTTGATATCCCTGGTGAGGATTTATCATGTTTGGTTATTGTCAGACTGCCATTTAGTCCACCGGATGAACCGTTAACAGAAGCAAAGTGTCAATTAATTACACAAAAAGGTGGAAACGCCTTTACGGAGTATTCTTTACCAGAGGCAATCCTTCGATTTAAACAGGGTTTTGGACGCCTTATCCGAACAGAAAACGACCGTGGGATTATGATGGTTTTCGATAAAAGAATTATTACCTCAAAATATGGAAAGGCATTTTTACAATCCATTCCACCTGTACCCATGAAGAAGGGAAATATTGATGAATTAGTAGAAATTATTTACAAATGGTTATAATGAAATATGGAAAAATTACACATCCTATAAATAAGGAGGTATGTGTATGAGAGTGATACTATTAATGACAGCAATCTTTTTTCATTTGACTTCATTTGGAAATGCCTCTTCTATTGATTATGGAAATATCGAAAGTATCGATTTAAAATTGAAAGATCATGAGATTGCCGTCTCTTTTTTAGGGTTAGGTGATGGAGAAGCCACTCTAATCCAGGGCTCTAATGGAGAAAATATATTGGTTAATATCGGTGGAAAAGAAACAAGTGAAGAATTACAAAATATGCTTAAAACTTATGGTGTAAAGGAAATTACAACACTCGTTATTACCGACCGTCAAAATCTTTTTCTGGATGAAATTACACATATAATTTCGAAATATAAAGTAAGGCAAGTAATTACAACACCTGAAATAGCAATGGAAATAACAAATAAAGACGCGGCCTTTATCGGCGTAGTAGTGATTCCATGGAAAGAGGGCACCATACAGACTCTATTACCAGATTTATCTGCAGAAGTGCTTTTTGCTGGTAACGGTGAAGATGAAGGATTAGATTTTTCTTTGCAATTTTTTAAGCATCGTCTGTTCTTAATGACTTCATCAAGTGATCACGCGGAAGAGAACTTATTAAAGAAAAATTTAGATGAGGTAACTATATTTAAAGTGCCGAAATGGGCGAAGGAAGATTCTCTATCTGAGCAATTAATTCAATACGTTAATCCTCAAATCTCGATTCTTTTTGAATCAGAACAGCATCAACCTGACCCAGATATCATCTATGACCTGCAGGATAATTGGTCAGAGGTTTTTTTTACAAAAAAACATGGCACTATTACAATAAAATTCACAGAAAATAATTACGAAGTATTCACTTTTCCAGTAGAAAAGGAGGACTATAGCTGATATTATTGCTTTAGAGAGATAAAGGAGGAATAGAATGGAATCAAAAATCGAAGTCCTCTCCACTGTTAAGCTTCAGCATAGTCCTGACCTATACAAGATTGTAGATGCCCTTAATCGAACACTAAAGCAAAAGGATTTAGTATTTGGATTGGCACTTGATCGAGAAGATCAAAGTAAAGCGATTTTTACGATTTATCGTACATAAAGATGAAAAGTGGAGTAAAATGAAAAAAATTTTAATATTTCTTGTACTATTTATAGTCATTTCTGTTGGTGTTTTTATTAAAGTATATGTTAGTGCTCAGGAGCCGCTTGTTACGGCGGAAGAAAAAGCAGCTTCCTTGGCAAAAGAAAAGGTTGAGCTAAGCGAAATAGAGGATTTTCATATCTACCATGGAACAGAAACTGTTAGTGTTCTTGAGGGGAAAAATAAAAAAGGTGAAAATATCATCGTATGGATTCCCGAGAAAAGCAAAAAAGTAATAGTGGATAAACGAAAAAATGGATTATCTAAAGAAGAAGCCGTTAAAAGACTTCTTGATGAAAAAAATCCAACAAAAATTATTTCTGTAAAATTAGGAATGGAAAATAATATCCCATTATGGGAAATTCATTACCGTTCTGAAAATAATTTAATAAATTATTATTATGTAGATTTTAAAACAGGTGAATGGCTTAAAAAAATTGAAAATTTATAGCTTGATTGAGCAGGAGGAAATTGGAATGGCAGTCAAATTAGCAAACAGGGTAATGGCACTTACACCTTCAACAACTTTAGCCATTACAGCAAAGGCAAAAGAATTAAAGGAACAAGGGGTAGATGTTATAGGTCTAGGCGCAGGTGAACCTGATTATAACACACCACAGCATATCATAGACGCTGCAGCACGCTCGATGAATGAAGGTCATACGAAGTATACTCCATCTGCAGGCCTGCCAGCTTTGAAAAAGGCTATAATTGAAAAGCTTGAAAGAGACCAAGGGCTTTCCTATAAACCAAATGAAATTATTGTTGCCAACGGGGCAAAACATGCTCTTTATACCTTATTTCAAGTCCTTTTAAATGAAGGTGATGAAGTAATTATCCCAACCCCTTACTGGGTAAGCTACCCCGAGCAAGTAAAATTAGCAGGAGGGGTACCTGTTTATGTAGACGGCTTGGAGTCTCAACAATTTAAAGTTACTCCTGAACAATTAGCAAGCGTAATTTCTGAAAAGACAAAGGCAGTTATTATCAATTCTCCTAGTAACCCTACAGGTGTTATTTATACAGCTGAAGAACTACAGGAAATAGGAAAATTATGCTTGGAAAGAAATGTATTAATTGTATCAGATGAAATTTATGAAAAACTTATATATGGTGAATATAAGCATGTTTCGATTGCACAGTTATCACCAGAGTTAAAAGAGCAAACCATCATCATTAATGGCGTCTCTAAATCACATTCCATGACAGGCTGGCGTATTGGATATGCTGCTGGAAATAAAGCAATCATTGAGGCAATGACGAACCTTGCAAGTCACAGCACTTCCAACCCGACAACTACTGCCCAATATGCATCAATCGCGGCATATAATGGACCTCAAGAGCCAGTAGAAGAAATGCGTCAGGCTTTTGAACATCGTTTAGGAGTAATTTATGATCAATTAGTTTCGATACCAGGTTTCACTTGTGTAAAACCACAAGGTGCGTTTTATTTGTATCCGAATGCAAAGGGAGCTGCAGAAATAACTGGATATCCAGATGTCGATGCTTTTGTTGAAGCATTATTAGTTGAGGCTAAGGTAGCAGTAATTCCAGGCTCTGGGTTCGGTACACCGGATAATATCCGTCTATCCTATGCAACCTCTTTAGATTTACTAGAGAAGGCAGTAGCAAGAATCAAGGATTTCGTTGAATCAAAACGTCAAGATTAAAATATTGGATGATCAAAAAAAGTCTGCAGCTGCAGGCTTTTTACTTTTCTTATAAAATATGGTTAAACCAATCCTCTTACAGAGAGAAGATGTTCATGTTATACTAAGCAAGAGGTGTCGTAAAAAATGAAAACAAGTATATTATCATGGCTTCAAGAAGGTAATATAACCATTCCTGCTGTATTATTTTCTGAGTATAGAAATATGAATTTAAATGAACATGAAATAGTCCTTTTATTAAATATTATTACTTTTATCGAAAAAGGAAATCACTTTCCAACCCCAGAAGAGCTCTCCTCACGTATGACAATTACTGTTTCCGAATGTAATGAGCTGCTGCGACGATTAATCCAAAAAGGGTTTATTAAAATAATAGATGAATTCTCACCAGAAGGAATCATGTTTGAGAAATACTCCGTTGAACCCTTATGGGAGCGGCTAGTGGATCAGTTTTTAATGAAAAATAAAAATACCCAAGAAGTCGCAAAAAAGGCGGACGAAAGTGACCTATACACCTGTTTTGAAAAGGAATTTGGCCGTCCTTTATCTCCATTTGAGTGTGAATCACTGGCCATGTGGATGGATGATGATCACCATGATCCGGTAATAATTAAGGCTGCATTAAGAGAATCGGTAATGTCAGGAAAGTTAAATTTCCGCTATATTGACAGGATTCTTTTTGAATGGAAAAAGAACGGCATTAAGACCATTGAACAGGCAAAAAATCATGGAAGAAAGTTTCGTCAAAAGCAAACGCCGAATCGGCCGGTACAAGATTCTCAAACCTCTTCACCAAATTCTGTGCCCTTTTACAATTGGCTTGAGCAATAAATCTAGTAAACGAGAGCTGATTTCTCTCGTTTGTTTCTATTTATAAAACTGGCAGGTGAAAATTTTTGTTAAACAATACACAAATTCGTTTTTGTCTAGATAAAATGGGCGAGATGTTCCCTGACGCCCATTGTGAATTAACCCATTCAAATCCTTTTGAGCTCGTCATTGCAGTTGCTCTATCGGCGCAATGTACGGATGTGCTAGTTAATAAGGTTACGAAGGATTTATTTGAAAAATACAAAACACCAGAAGATTATTTACGTGTCTCACAGGAAGAATTACAAAATGACATTCGATCGATTGGACTATACCGAAATAAAGCAAAAAATATCCAAAGTTTATGCCGTTTATTGTTGGATGAATACGATGGTGAAGTTCCAAATGACCGAGATGAATTAACAAAACTTCCGGGGGTTGGCAGAAAAACGGCAAATGTTGTCGTTTCAGTGGCATTTAATGTTCCTGCGATTGCAGTAGATACACATGTTGAGAGAGTAAGTAAGCGACTGGGTATATGCCGCTGGAAGGATTCTGTACTGGAAGTTGAAAAAACATTGATGAAGAAGGTTCCTGAAGATGAGTGGTCGGTTACTCACCACAGATTGATTTTCTTTGGAAGATATCATTGTAAAGCCCAAAACCCCCAATGCCCAAGCTGTCCATTATTAGAGCTGTGCAGAGAGGGGAAAAAGAGAATGAAGGGAAGGGAAGTAGTGAATGGATAATCAACTAATCATTCCTTTTCTAGATGAGCAGGATTTAGAACCTTCGAAAGAGAATATTCCACTTCTATTAGCTGAATGGGACCGGTTAAGAGATGAACTTGAGATTCTTTACCGTAATCGAGATCAAAAAAACACACTTCAGGGGATGAAAAAGGGGATTTCCTTGTTCATCCAATTATTATATCTGACGAACGATAGACAGGTGAAGGTTACTGAACTTGAACCAATTGACTTTATCGAGATAAAACCCGTCAATCTTGACGAAAGGCTGGGTTTTATCATCGGCAGACCAAAATTATTTCATTCTTATCGTCAGCTCTCTGAATTGTTTATCGAACAAAACAAATTATATGTAAAAAATAATATCGTAAAAAAGCGTCTAACCTCAAAGGGCTAGACGCTTTTTGCTTTATCCTCCACTTCAGCTATTGCCGTTAGTATTACCATTGCCATTGTTATTGCCATTACCATTTCCGCTTCCAGGCTCGGTGGTTACTGGTGCATTACCGTCTTCTTCACCGCCATCGTCTTCTTCACCATTACCATTACCGTTGCCATTACCATTGCCATTACCAGCACCGTTGCCATTGCCATTACGGTTACCATTGCCTTCGTCTTGACCATTTTGTTGTGGCAATGGTATGTCAACTGTTGTTGTTGCAGGATCACTTCTCTTTCCATCGATGATCGCAACAATTGAAATGCTATATTTGGTACCTGGCGTTGGATTCTGAAGCGTAACTACTCTGTCTGAAACGGTTGAGGTATTTGGTGTTGTCCCATCCGTAACGGTCACTTCATATTGAACCTTACCATTGTCCGGATTAGGGTAATCCCACGTTAATGTCACAACATTTTTTCCAGGATCATAGATTGCATTAGGGTTAATAGGCGCTGCAATCTTGTTATACTTTTCCGAAACGGTTTTTGGTGCATGACCTTTCACTGCGTACTCTATAATTACCTCACTATCAGGTGTAAACTCACTAGCTAATGCAGGCGGTTTAGATCCCTTTTCAACCCTTACTTTTTGTACACTGTCAGGCATAGGAAAATCAGATGTCTTGATATCTTTAGAAACATAAGCCATTAGATTTTTAAAGATTAATTGTGCTATTTTTTGATCGTCTCCAGGTTGGATTGGTGTCTTTCTTTCGGCATATCCCGTCCAAACAGAAGCAGTATAATTTGTAGTATAACCTGTAAACCAAGCGTCAGGGACAACTCTGCCGCTGGCAATATTCCATTTTTTCAATTCATCTGCTGTATAGTTCGTTGTACCAGTTTTTCCGGCAATCGGAAGTCCAGGAACTTTTGCTGTCGTTCCAGTACCAGGCGAAACCATAACGCTCTTTAACATATCAGTAACCATAAATGCGGTAGAATCCTTCATGGCAAGCTTTGATTCTGGCGCTGTATCAAGGACAGTTCCATCCCTAAGCTCGATTTTTTTTACCGCATAAGGCTTAGTATACATACCGTTATTCCCAAATGCGCTGAAGGCGCCAGCCATTTGCAGAGGGGAAACCCCAACTGTTTTTCCACCAAACCCACCAATAGCATAGGATTCAAAAATTTCCTTTAATGGAATCCCAATGTTGATGGCGAATTCTTTTGCCTTTTCTAAACCTACCTGTTGTAGTGCTTGAACTGCAGGAGTATTTCTAGAAAGCGCCAGTGCCGTACGCATCGACATCGGTCCCATATATTTATTGTCCCAGTTGCCAAATTCCTGCCCTGTAGAATACTTGATTGGTTTATCATCAATCGTTTGATAGGTACCCCAATTGAGATATTCAATGGCTGGACCATAATCGAGAACAGGTTTTATCGTTGAGCCAGGCTGCCGCCTAGTATCGATTGCATAGTTAAAGCCACGTTTCACATCTTGGTTACGACCTCCGCCAATCGCACGGATTTCCCCTGTTTTTGTATCGATGAGGGCGATCCCTGCTTGGAAATTGGCATCCGGATAATTTATGACTTCATCCGTATTAAGAATGGTATTTACATACAATTGAGCATTTTTATCAAGAGTCGTATGAATCGTTAAACCATCAGAGAAGATATCAAAATCCCCTTGAGCTTCAACTTCATCAATAACGGCATCGACGAAAGAATCATAAGGCTTTTCGTCCCTAACTCTTTCCTCTTCTTTAACCAATGTGGCCGTCACTGGAGTACTTTGCGCTTCTTTCATTTCCTCCTTGGTAATATAGCCATGCTGTTCCATTAACATCAACACGATATTACGTCGTTTTTCTGCTAAGTCCGGGTGATCAAATGGGTTATAATTATTTGGACTTTGCGGCATTCCAGCGAGCTGTGCGGCTTCTGGAAGAGTAAGTTCATTTAATGGTTTCCCATAATAAATTTTTGCAGCCGTTGCTAGTCCATGACTGTTTTCAGATACAAAAACTTTATTAACATACATTTCAAAAATTTGGTGCTTCGTATATTTTTGTTCAAGCTGATAGGCCATCCATGCTTCCTGAACCTTTCGCTTTAGGGTTTTTTCAGGAGTTAAGAATGAGTTTTTGATTACCTGCTGCGTAATCGTACTTGCCCCTTCGGAACCGAATCCTTCACGGAAGTTGGCCACAACGGCTCCGGCCAATCGAATCGGATCTAAACCATGGTGTTTATAAAAACGAACATCTTCTACTGCTAACACGGCATCTTCGACTAGCTTTGGTATTTCCTTATAATTAACATATTCACGATTCTCTGAACCAACCTCTGAAATTAGCTCACCATCTTTATCCAAAACTTTAGAGGAGATGGGGTCTTTTAATAATTTCGGATCAAGTTTAGGGGTATCCTTTACCAAATAAGCAAAAGTTCCAACGCCGGCTAAAATACCAATAATGCCAAGTGCAACAAGGGATAGAAAAATTTTCTTAACAATACTGCTCGGTTTTTTCTTCACTTGTTTTTTTCCTTTGGATTGTTGGAGTTTTTTACGGCGCTCCTCTCTTGATTGAAATTCTCCTGCCATAATAAAATTCCTTCCTTTCATGCAACAATCAATTTCAACTAGTTAAAAATGAAAAAGAGTATCTATTATTTTAATATAGTCAATACGAGGGTGAAATCCAAGCGGAATGAAATAAGCATTTTGCTCAATTTCTTCCTTGGTAATGGATTTTCTTCCTCCATTTTTCATTCTTTCCCAAAAAGATAACAAATGTTTTGCTTGCAATAAGTATACTTGTTCCTGTTTGGAAAACCGAAGAATTACAAAACAGATTCCACCCTGTGAAACCACTTCCTCCATATGATCAATTTGATGCTGGTGAAAATTTTTCAATGGAAATGATGTCGTATTAGCTGTTTCCTTTGCCTCAAAATCAATATATTTACCTTTATAGACCCCGTTGTAGTCGGTTGTGGAAGCTTGTTTAAAGTATGCCTCTTTTATTACTGCAGCACTTCTTTTCGGATAATCAACTTTGACAATTTGAACGGGTGTAGGTTTTTTGTGAATCACAGCAATATTTCTTTCTCGGTAATATTCATTCGTCTCATTTAAATCTTCTTCGAGGGTCATACCTCTATTACTATAGGATGGATTACTCTGTTTTTTTACTTTTGCAGTTATTTCGATACTGTTTGGAATGTACCTTTTTCCATTTGGATAATTAAAATTCATGATAAGCACCTCTCACGCTATTACTTATCATAACAAATCTGTGCTGTAATGGGCGTATAAAATTTTTAGGAAAACACACGCTAATAAAAATAATGTACCTTGACTGTCAAGAAAAAGCATGATTCCTTTTTCATAAAAATTAATTCTCTAAAACTACCTATAATGAAAGTTGTTGAAGAATATGCGTCATCTTACATTACATGAGATTGAGACCATCAGTCAAATTAGGAGCGAAACCAATAAAAAGAATCTTGATAATATTTCAAGGACTGACGCATATTTTTCTTATTTTAAAAGGAACCCCGATGTTATTTGGTCATTTCTCGCCAGTATGGTTTCAAGGAATGGCGGATGGAATATGTGCGATCTAGAGGGCGATGTTTTTCGAGAAATTTTAGAGCCCAAAACAAGGAAAGATCTATTCCTTACCTTCGAGAGAGCCAATTGGTTAATCTTCCACGATGTTTATCCCCAACTTTTGATCTATCAATATTCGACGAAACGAAACACTCCAATGTTTCATCTTCTTCCATATTTTAAATGTTCAGAATTTATTCAAAAAGAATGGGAAAGGTATTGGAAAGAAAGCAATCGTGAAAGGCTCACCACTGCGTTAATTATCAATGAACAAAATGTGATTCATGGACCGGTAATCCAACATCCTGTTTATAAAAAGAGGGTTTTCGATTCTTGGATTTTTACTTTTCAAGATTGGCTTCATTTTAGCTGCGTGCTATTTCCTACATGTGGGGGCGAATTATATGGAGCAAGTGTGAATGGTTTTAAGTCATTATCGAAACGAATAAATCTTGGGAAAAGGCTTGCTCGAATTTTAACGCATCCGCGATTATTCCCTTTTTTTTTCGAATTTGCTGATAAAACTCCACATACCGGTTCGAGAAATGATTATGAACAATTCTTTAAGACAAAAACCAGCCGTAGGACACCACTTTTAAGGGCAACCTACCCGATTATAGATCACAATCATTATCAATATGATGATTGGAGCAAGAACCGAATGATATCCCCGGCATGGCTGCATTTTCCAGCAAGGCATCGACATAGTATTCACTTAACAGATTGGTACTATGAAAAATCAAATCAGATGGAATTAATGCTGGCCATCCATCGAGCAGCAAATTTGAAGAAAATCTAAAAAGCAAGGCCGCTTTGCCTTGCTTTTTATATGACTTCTTATTCTGCTGGACGATTTGGTCCTTCGAGTTTTTTATCACCGTAGCCAACTTTATTTTCAACTTGTGCTGCTCCGGATTTTTTATTTTGTTTCTTTTTAGCCATTATTAACACCTCCAATTTTAGCTTGTTCGATTTTCAATTTTTAATGCGAGTATGTGCCTCTGTCGAATGGGTAGGGAATAATTGCCAGATTGGCACTTTCTTTGGCGAATACCTTCTAGTTTTGTCAGAGGGGAAGGAAGCATACAAAATAAAGAGAATAGTACTTAGTAAGAAAAAGCGAGGAGGTTCTAAATTTGATAAACTCGTCATTGCCAGAAAAGGAAAAGCTGCTTTCTATGCTGACAGAAATTTATGATCAATTAGAAGAATTGGAGAATGTTCTTGAAACTTCTTTCTCAGACCTTCGCAATCAAATGAACCATGAGGAGCTATTAAAATTATCATCACCGGTACAAAAACTTTATAAACTTGAACAGGAATTAGATCGGATAAATCCTGTATCTGACGAATGTGCAGTAGAGCAAAACAATTCAGTTACCAGAGCACTAAAACTTGAATTGGGCTTTTAATTACCGGTAAAATAAAAAAGAATGCAAAAAACCATTGAGTAGCTTTAATAAAGCTGCTTTTTATTTTGTTATATATAGAAGGGAAAGAACACCAATGTCTGAGGAGATTCTACAGCTAACAAAAAAGCTGCTGCATTATAACCAACTAGCTTTAAAATACTATGAGGAAGCTCGTGAAGAGGCGACCGAACATGATTTTCACCAAGTTGTTAAGCCGTTTGCGAATACAGTAAAGGAACTTACAGTTGAATGGAGTGCTTTGATGAAAAATTGGTTAGCCGTCAGTCCTCAAAAGCACATCCATTTAAAACAAATCGATTCCACTTCAGAACATATGGAGCAATTATCGATACAGGCGTTTTTTCCTAAAACCAGTCGTTCAAGATTTTTAAATGCAAATCGAACCGTTGAATTTTTTCTATTAGAAGTTATAAAGGAATTAGAATGAGAAAAGCGGAAGCGCCCTCGGACCAAGCCAAAGTGCAGCTTGGTCCTGCGATGATTATTCGAAGTAGCTTTCCATAGTGTTCAGCGGCGTATGGCCTCCTCGAAAAAGCTAACGCTTTTTCTTCGTGCGAAGCCCATGCTGCCGAGGCCTTCCTTGTGGAGCGCTCCAACTGTGATAAAGGAAACACGAAGAGCGTTAGCGATTCGATGTTGACTTATCGTAGGTAGGTAAAAATCCTGAAGGGATTTTTACTCGCGGAGAGTGAAGGACACTAGCCGCTAGGGCGCTGGAGCTAGACAGTAATAAAAAAGAGATGCATTTCTGCATCTCCTTTGGAGTTTTTCTAGCTGTATTGTATCCTTTTATGCATTTTCGATGAGGGAGTCTTCATTAAAATCGTCAGGAATCATAGCGCCCTGAGCTTCGAGTTCGCGAACAACGAGACGGTATTCCTTAATGTCAATCTCATTGTGAATATAAGCCTTCTTAGCAAAATCCAATAATGCGTTAACGTCATCGGTGTTGTAGTCCCGACTTTGATTAAATTTGCTTTTAAGTGAGCGTATGACCATATGTAACTCCTCCTTCATCATTTTTTTAATAGTACCATGAAAATAAGGAATTCCTAGTTTTTAAAATATTTAAACTTTAGACAAAATTCTCGTGATTTTGACATTGAAATTTATTTCGTTTTATGCACCATTTCCTCATTTTAACCATAGTGTGTAGTGATGAAAACGCGGAGGAGATGTTTGCCCATGTTTGGTAAAAATAGATCAAATCATTTTATAAATCATGGATACTCGGGGCAAATGAATTACAGGAGACCGATATATGATTCAGCGAATTATCAAGTGTTTCCTCGTAATCAGCCAAATCCTTACCAAGCAGTGCAAGGTATGGAATGGCACCCATATCAACAACAAAACCCTTACTATCAGCAGCCTTATCCACAATCATATCAATCATATGAACCGGCCTATCATCCTGTGGGAATACCTCAGCAAGTGCCAAAATCAACTGGTCAATATTCTCCTAAAGATGCACAATTTCTCTTTCAAAATCCACTGCAACCCAAAGAAGAAATGGGACCAAATCACTACATGCCGCAAATGAATGATTACTCTATCATGAACCCTTATCCGAAACCAAATGCAATGCTAAAGCACCCTGGGGGAATACAATCGATTATGAATTCATTTAAATCACAAGATGGCACAGTGGACGTAAATAAGATGGTAAATACGGCGGGGCAAGTGGTTAATGCAGTAACACAGGTATCCTCATTGGTGAAGGGGCTCGGAGGAATTTTTAAAGCATAAAAAAGTAGAAAGACGGCATAAAAGCCGTCTTTCTTATTGGTATTTGTCGAAATTTTTTTGTTCGAGCATTTTTATTTTATGATTTAATCCTCAATATTTATCGTTTTCCCTCTTATGATTGGAATTCGTATGTTGAGTAACCCATCTCGATAGGAGGCTTTAACCATTTTTTCATTAATCACGATAGGTAATGGGATTGTTCGTGACAGCCTTTGCTGTGAAACTCTTTTTTGAAAAAGGTGGTTGTTTAGATCCTCTTTTGTTTCAATTTCTTGATTTTCGATGGAGATGTTTACTTGATTAGGTAAAATATTTAGTTGTATTTGCTCCTTTTTAACTCCAGGCAGCTCCGCGGAAATAATATACTCATCTGCGGTTTCCCGTACTTGGACAGGAAAAGCTCCCGCAGGAAACGGACTATTAAAAAATTCATCAATTGATTTTAGAAATCCTTTAACTGGTTTTTCATGAATGAAGTCATTCATAGTTCTAAGTAAATCCCGAAAATTTTCAGGTTTTTCCTTATTATTGTTATTTTGGCCACTCGGAGGCATGGATGACATAATGCTTTCCCTCTCTTTCCGAATTTTCTCACCATATCATATGCTCTTACCCCCTTTTGGTGCGCGTCATAAAAATGAGATAAAGTTATGAACCTTTTATAACAACTCTATGACTTGTGACAAATATCACATGAATATTTTTATAGGATTTGTATCCTTAAGCAGTAAATAAAAGGAAGGAGGAAGAATCATGTTCTGTAATCAATGTGAACAAACTCCATCAGGAGGATGTACAGTGGTGGGGGTTTGTGGAAAAGACGAAACGATTTCAAGTTTGCAGGATACCATTATCTATGGGTTGAAAGGAATTGCTGCATACCGGACTCATGCCAATCAATTAGGGTATAGTGATTCATTTGTGGATACGACCACACAAGAAGCACTTTATATGACGCTAACAAATTCCAATTTTAATGTTCAAGAACATATTGAAATGGCGATGAAAGTGGGGCAGGCAACAGTTCGGGTGATGGAAATGCTTGATGAGGCTCATACGAAGCGGCTGGGTATTCCTGAGCCAATTCGCGTAAGCCAAAACAAAATAGAAGGAAAAAGTATTGTGGTCTCTGGACATAACTTGTTTGCTCTTGAAGAATTATTAAAGCAAACAGAGGGTAAGGGAATTAATATTTATACGCATTCTGAAATGCTGCCAGCCCACGGATATCCAGCATTGAAAAAATATACTCACTTAAAGGGAAATATCGGAAAAGCATGGTATGACCAACGCCGTCTTTTTGAAAATTTCCCAGGAGCGATTTTGGAAACAACAAATTGTGTAATGCCAATTAAAGGTACATATGCTGATAGAATGTTCAGTTATGAAGTAGCTGGTCTTGAGAATGTTCAAAAAATAATGAATGATGATTTTTCACCATTAATCGAAAGAGCACTTGAACTACCAGAAGCCAATATTCATTCAGAAGAAACTCTGCTCACAGGTTTTCACCATGAAACTGTTCTTGGCCTAGCACCAGAAGTAATTGAAGCTGTAAAAGCAGGGAAAATTAAGCGCTTCTTTGTGATTGCAGGCTGTGACGCACCTGGAAATGGGGGAGATTATTATCGTGAACTTGCAACATCACTCCCACAGGAAACGGTAATTTTGACCACGTCATGCGGGAAATTCCGTTTTAACGCTGTGGACTACGGTGTTGTTCCCGGGACAAACATCCCTCGTTATATTGACTTAGGACAATGTAATAACTCAGGATCTACGGTAAAGATAGCGATGGCACTAGCAGAGGCATTTGGCTGCGAAATCAATGAACTTCCTGTAAGTATCGTCTTATCCTGGTTTGAGCAAAAAGCAGTAGCCATCCTTTTAGGATTATTCAGTTTAGGAATTCAAGATATACGTATTGGACCAAAGCCCCCTGAATTCATCTCTGAAGGTGTTTTGCAGGTTCTCCAAGACACATTTAACTTAAAATTAATCGGTAACGCACAAGAAGACATGGCGGATATGCTTCAGCTAACTAAAGCATAGAGAACAGAAAAACCGCAGCACCCAATGTGCTGCAGTTTTAAATTAAATTAATTTCCTCCATGAGGATTTCAATATCAAGTATCATATCCCCACGATCATCCACTTCAATCAATTTATCTTTTTTCATTTTTGTCAGTGTCCTGCTGATGGTTTCCCTCGTTGTGCCAATCATACTGGCAAGATCACGATTGGTAAATTCAGATTTCAACAGAATCGTTCCATCTTCTAATTCCTTGCCATGTTTCTGAGCAAGGCGAATTAAAAGTTTAATAATTTGCTCGTATGTATTGTTTAAAATTTGTTCTTCTAGTCGGTTTTGTAAATCAACGATCTTTTCACCTAATACCTTAAATACCTTAATACATAACTCAGGGTACTCAATCAGAACACTTTCAAATTTAGAAATAGGAACTGCGATAAGTGTTGATGGTTCAAGAACTTCAGCATAAGCCGGGTAATCACCCTTTCTAAAAAAGCCAACATGTGGAAACATTTCGCCCTTTTTCATAATGGCGACAATTTGTTCCTTGCCGTGGATATCACTTTTGTACACCTTGATTTTTCCATCATAAATAAAATATACATTTTCTAGGGGATCACCTTGAAGAAAAACATGGCTTTGCCTTTTCCACTCTCTTGCTATGGAAATATTTGCAATCTTTGTTAATTCATAGTTATCTAATTCCTTAAAAAGCATGAATTCAGAAAGTACTTTCTTAATCTCTTCAATCCTCATGTTCCACCTCCACAGATGAAATAAAATATCTTATACTATTGTAACAGACAAACAAATAATAATTAACGGCGGTTTTGTAAAAATAGTTGTTAAAATCCTAAAGCCGATTTTAACGTGGAAATAGTAATTTTGCCCTTTGGAATGGAGTTTGTAGCTCTTTTCTTATTAAAAATATGTTATTTTCTGCGGAAACTTTATTATAATTATTAAATTTTGTTTCAAAAACAACGAAGTATAAGAAAAGAGCCTAATTAATAGACTATTTCTGCGAACGTTTATTCGGTATAATAGAGTAATGAGGTGATCCCATGAAATTGAAAAAAAATCTGCAGGAAATTCTTGCTGATTTAAAAATAAAGGAAGATTTTAAAGAAAATATTGTTACGTGGAAGACATTAGAAGCAAAGGAAGCACAAACCGTTTCACTACCAGAAAACTTGCATATGGCATTAATACAGGCATTAAAAAGAAAGGGGATAGAAAAGCTTTATTCACACCAAAAATCCGCATTTGAGAAAATTATCGCTGGAAATAGTGTTGTTGCCGTGACGCCAACTGCCTCAGGTAAAACCCTTTGTTATAATCTTCCAGTTTTGCAAAGCATTCTATCAAACCCGAATGCTAGGGCGCTATATATGTTTCCAACAAAAGCTCTTGCGCAAGACCAAAAAAGTGAAATAAATGAAATCATTCAAGCTGCTGGTGTTGATATTAATAGTTATACCTATGATGGTGATACACCTGCGAACATCCGCCAAAAGGTCCGCAAGGCTGGGCATGTGGTCATTACCAATCCAGATATGCTCCACTCAGCAATACTGCCTCATCATACAAAATGGGTTTCCCTCTTTGAAAATCTTAAATTTGTTGTCATTGATGAGCTTCATACGTATCGAGGCGTTTTTGGCAGTCATGTTGCCAATGTTATTCGGAGATTAAAACGGATTTGCCGTTATTATGGCAGTAATCCTGTTTTTATCTGTACTTCCGCTACGATCGCCAATCCGCTAGAGCTTGCTGAAAACCTAACAGAGGAAAAAATGATCCTTATTGATAATAATGGTGCTCCTAGTGGAACGAAACATTTTCTTTTTTATAATCCGCCAATTGTTAATAAACCCTTAAACATAAGAAGAAGTGCAACACTTGAAGTTCGAAAAATCGCGGGTGAATTGTTAAAAAATAAAATTCAAACCATTGTCTTTGCTAGAAGCAGAGTAAGGGTTGAAATTATTTTAACGTATCTTCAGGAATTAGTGAAAAATCAATTAGGATCCAAATCGATCATGGGGTATCGAGGCGGCTATCTGCCTACAGAAAGAAGAAAAATTGAAAAGGGGCTACGCGCGGGGGAAATCTACGGAGTGGTAAGTACGAACGCATTGGAGCTGGGAGTAGATATTGGTCAGCTGCAGGTATGCATTATGACTGGATATCCAGGAACCATTTCCAGTGCTTGGCAGCAGGCAGGCAGAGCGGGAAGGCGGCATGGGGAAGCTCTTGTCATTATGGTGGCAAGTTCAAGTCCTCTTGACCAATATATAATACAGAACCCGGAGTATTTTTTTAATAAAAGTCCGGAGACGGCAAGAATTAATCCTGATAATCTGATCATTTTGATCGATCATATGAAGTGTGCTTCGTTTGAGCTTCCTTTTAAAGTTGATGAACAGTTTGGGAAAGTTGGAACGGAAGAGCTGCTTGAATATTTAACAGAAGAACGAATTCTCTATAAGAACGGTGATAAATGGTATTGGATGAATGATTCATTTCCTGCTCATAATATCAGCTTGCGCTCTGCTTCTCAGGAAAATGTGATTATTATTGATCAATCAGATATTGCGAATGCAAGAGTAATTGGAGAAATGGATCGATTTTCAGCAATGACTCTTCTTCATGATGAGGCCATTTATCTCCACCAAGGAACCCAATTTCAAGTAGAAAAGCTTGATTGGGATGAGAAAAAGGCATTTGTAAGGGAAGTCGATGTTGATTATTTTACGGATGCCAATTTAGCTGTTCAATTAAAGGTATTAGAAGAAGACAAGCTGAACAAACTTGAGTATGCCGAAGTTGGATACGGGGATGTTAGTGTTCGGGCGATGGCAACCATTTTCAAGAAAATCAAATTTGAAACACATGAAAATATCGGTTCTGGCCCCATTCATCTCCCTGAGGAAGAACTGCATACAAGTGCGGCATGGATTTCATTAAATAAATCATTCTCAGAAATGGGACAAGACCGATTAGAACAGGGGCTAGTTGGGACGGCACATGCTTTAAATCATATCGCCCCATTATTTGTTATGGCAGATCCCCAAGATATACATGTTATTCCACAGGTAAAAGCGGATCATAACGAAAAACCAACAATCTTCTTTTATGATCGTTATCCAGGTGGAATTGGTTTAAGCGAGAAAATTCATTCTGGAATGACCGTCGTATTCTCAGAAACAAAGAAGATGATCGACAATTGTAAATGTCAAACCGGATGCCCATCCTGTATCGGGGCAGAAACTGTTGGTGATACGGCTAAAAATGATACACTAAAAATTATTGAGGCATTTATAAATTCTTTTTAATAAACGAGGTAGGTAAACCATGTCATTGAAAAGTAAATTGAATCGCTTAAAACCACATATATCAGGTGGAGGACAAGAGACAGAGAGCAAGGTTTCTCATGAAACAGCAAAAATTGAGATTCCTTTCCTTCCAAAATGGGAAAGTGAAAATGTGACCCCTTATTTTTTGGACCAGGATTACTGTCTGATTCGTGAAGTAAAATTTCCTTTGTCACAAAAGCATGGTCTTTACCATTTTCATGATTTTCTTAAGGCGGTTGATATCTGGAATAAAAGTCCTGTTAACCATCCATTATCTGCAGAAGGGCACCGTCCGGAAGAATTATTCTTTTTTGATACAGAAACAACTGGGCTTGGCGGGGGAGTCGGTAATACCATTTTTTTACTTGGTTATGCGAGCGTAATCGGCGAAAATCTCGTTTTAAGGCAGCATATTCTCCCACATCCAGGTGCAGAAGTGCCTTTATATCAAAGCTTTCTAGAGCAGGTGAACTACAAAACATTAGTCACCTATAACGGGAAATCCTTTGATTGGCCACAAGTGAAAACTAGGCATACACTTGTTAGGGAGCATGTTCCTAAACTTCCAGCATTTGGTCATTTTGATTTATTTCATGCTGCTAGAAGACTTTGGAAACACAAATTGGATCGTCTAAAGTTAGCAGTCGTCGAAAAAGACGTATTAGGTATAACACGGGAAGATGATATCCCTGGGTATTTGGCCCCAATGATTTATTTTGATTTCATCGAAAGTAAACAACCGGATGGCATGTTAGGGATTATTAAGCACAAT
The DNA here is from genome assembly GCF_057221695.1 of Neobacillus sp. plas4. NCBI lineage: Bacteria > Bacillati > Bacillota > Bacilli > Caryophanales > Bacillaceae > Neobacillus > Neobacillus sp. plas4. The sequence continues at coordinate 4,172,521 of NZ_CM170152.1, read as the reverse complement.
GAAATTGATATTTTGTCTCTAGTGACGTTATATACGCATCTAACCTTTCAACTCTGTGGAATGGATGACAAACAAACCCGTAAGGAATCGTTTGAAGTCGGACGGTGGTATGACTCCTTAGGAGAAAAGGACGAAGCAGCTAAGGTATTGACCAAGCTTGTAGAAGGAAGTGATACGACATCGTTAAAAGCAAAGCTGGCGTTAGCCTATCAGTCTAAAAAAGCACAAAACTGGGAACAAAGTTTACGATTGTTTTTAGAGGTGGCTGAGGGAGGAAATGAAGAATTGAGTCTGGAAGCGTGTATAGAAGCTGCTAAAATATATGAGCATAAAATAAAAGATTATAAGCTTGCTTTGGATTATTGTTTAAAGGCTTTAAATGTCTTGGATTATAAAAAGGTTCAAGCCGAAAAAGTTCAGCAGCAGTTTGAAATCAGACGGAAAAGATTGGAACGAAAATTCACTAAATTACCCAGGTAAACGGAGGATTAGGCAACTATTTTGGACTATGTAATTATTTTGATTAATTTTCGAGTATTTGTAACAAAATTTTAACATTTCATTCGATAATCCATATTGTTTCTTATAGGTGAAACATGTAAAATATTAAACTGTGAGTAAAAAACGACTATAATACAATAATGGGGCAGATACTATGTATAAAGCAATCTTGTATTTATTTTTTATTGTCGTTTGTTTGACTGCAGTACTTTTTTCAAGCTTAAAAGATAACTTATATTCCATGCTATAAAGAAAAAAGCGTAGAACTAAAAAGGAAATTAGACACGTATCACGAAGCTTATGAGCTGGACAGTTGTCTAAGTGAAGTTAATCTTAATTAGATTTATGAAAAATAGGTATTTTCCTTAGTACAAGAATTTCCCTTCTAACATAGGCTGTTAATGTAAACAGAATAAATATTTGAAGGGAGAGCTTAAATTGTATCTTGGAACTAATTTTGCACCGCCAGTCATTCATCCGACGCAACAATTCGTTAACCACACTTTTTCAACAACGGTAGTACCACATATTCACCCAAAACATTTAACAACTATTAATCATCATATGTTCCAGCATAAACACTATTGTCCAACTACAGCTTCTTGCGCTGAAGAATGCTGTAATCAGCACATCGACTGTTGTGGTGGGGGTATGCCAGCACCTATGCCAGCACCTATGCCAACAGCTGTTGCAGGAGCACAAAGCAATGCTTTACCAAACATGCCAAACATGCCGCAAATGGGTATGGGACCAGGCATGGGAGGACCGGGCATGATGGGACCAGGCATGATGGGTCCAGGCATGGGAGGACCAGGTATGGCTCCGGGTATGGGACCAGGCATGGCACCAGGACAATTCCCACGGCCTCGACGTTTCTTTGGATAAAAACCTAACAAGGGCAATTTTTGCCCTTGTTTTTTTCTTAAAGCAATATTGATCTATTCTTCTCTAAAAAGGTAAGATCATTTCAATCATCGTTCCCTTTTCATCACTCCAAAAATGAACCGTTCCTTTATGATTTTCAATGATTTGTTTAGAAATCATAATGCCTAAACCAGTCCCGCCTTGTTTAGTTGTAATGAATGGCTGACCGATTCGTTTTAATATATGTTGAGGAATTCCGATTCCTGTATCTTTTATAAGGATTCTAGCTTTATCCTCACTAAACTTTTTTATTTCAATGATAATGTTTCCGCCATTCGGCATTGCTTCAATGGCATTTTTCAAAAAATTAATGAAAACTTGCTTTAATTGGTTCTTATCACACCTAATGGTCAAATCCCCATTTTCATATACAATGTCTATTTGAACATTATTTAAAATCGCCTGGGTATCAATTAAGGTTTTTACATTATTGATTAATGCATTCATATTTTCACTTTCAAACTTCGCATCCAGTGGTTTGGCCAGAACCAATAATTCACTTAGAATAAGTTCGATCCTGTCCATCTCGGATTTTATAATATCGAAGTACAAGTTGTTAGTAGATTGTGCCTCCATAAGCTGGAGAAATCCTTTTATAGCAGTCAATGGGTTGCGAACCTCGTGTGCGATTCCAGCTGCAAGCTGTCCTGCAATATTCAGCTTCTCTGAGTTGATCATAAGTTCTTCTGTCATTCTTCTTTCCGTAATATCACGAAAGACTGTTACCACTTCTAATAGATTTTGCGTATCACTATCAATGATTGGCTTACATACTGATTCCATCCAGATGAAATCGCCATTCTTCTTACAGAACCGATATGAGCCTCTTGTGTTCTCATAATTGGTTAACAGCTTTTCTCTTTCCAAAGAAGCTCTTTCCAAATCATCCTTATAAAAAAGTATTGATAAATGTTTTCCTATTAGTTCTTCTGGTTTGTACCCAAGTACATACTCACAAGACGGGGAGACATAAATTATTTTTCCTAAACGGTTGGTGTTTAAAATAATGTCTACAACATTTTCTGTTAGGACTCGATAAAATTCCTCTATTTTTCTTATTTCAACTTTTTTGCGTTTATAATGAGTAATATCTTTCGCTACGACATAAACTCCTACAATTGCATCTTCTACAATAATGGGAACAATGATGAAGTTTGTATCAATTATATTCCCCGCTTTGGTTGATATTTTGCAATCGAAAGTTTGAATTTGACCTAAGACAGCCCTGTGAAAGTAATTAAATACCTTGTCCAAACTTCCGATATCAACGAGAAATTGAATTTTCTTTGTCATTAATTCTTCTTCTGCGAATTGTGTTAATTTCTCAAATCGTGAATTGACAAAAACAAATTGACCATGAAAATCCAGAACAAAAATGGCATCTGGATAATTGGTCAAAAATTTCCACCTTTTCTCAATACCTTCATTTAAAAGTTTTTTTAGTAAAAGTTTTCTCTCGTTCTTAATTTCTTCAACAGGACTGTTCATCTATTTTTATCAGTTCCTTTCCGCCGTTGAACATTAAAAAAATACCAGGAGAGTATCCCTGTATCAACTTCCGTTCAGTTCATATATTAAGTTAATTTTAAATGTAATTGTCAAAACTTTCAATATTTTTGATGTGTTTACCATTGACAAATTAATTACCCATCCTTACTGATATAATGTATAGGAGTTTATTAGCCATTTACAGGAGGAATTATATTGCTTGAACGACTATTAATTTCTGGCTACAAGTCACACGAGTTAGGAATTTATAAGGACAATCATCAAAACGTAAATTACATAAAAAAGGCTATAGAAAAAGAACTAATTACACTTTTGGATGCTGGATTAAACTGGGCCATTGTAAGTGGACAATCGGGGGTGGAACTGTGGTCCGCAGAAGTGGTCTTATCTCTAAAAAGAAGATATCCCCACCTTAAATTGGCTGTTATTACTCCATTTCTAGGACAAGAAGAGAATTGGAATTCTGAGAGACAGGAGTTATATCAAAAGATTATTTATCAAGCAGACTTTACCACAGCAATTTCAAAGCAGCCTTATCAAGGGCCATGGCAATTTGTCCAAAAAAATAAATTTTTAATAAAAAATTCAGACGGATTATTAATCTTGTTTGACAGTGATAACGAAAACGGGTCACCAAAGTATCTATTACGAGAGGCAGAAAAATTTGCTCAAACAACCAATTACAAAATAATAACCATTACACCATATGATCTTCAAATGGTCGTTGAAGAAGAAGAAGAATTAAAGCGGTCAGATTTTTATTAAAATCATAATTACGTTTGTATTTTATTCTAAAGAGAAAAGAAAAATTGACAAAACCACATATATTTGAGTAAATAATAGGTAATGATTGGCGAATACTGAGGTGAAATTGAATGTTAAGCGATAAGGTGAAATTAACAGCTAAGGATATATTAGAGAAAGAATTCAAGACCGGCGTCCGAGGCTATAAACAAGAAGATGTAGATAAGTATTTGGACTTAATTATTAAGGATTATGAAACGTTCCATCAAGAAATTGAAGAGTTGCAGCAGGAAAATCTTCGCTTACGTAAGCAATTGGAAGAAACATCTAGAAGACAGCCGGTTACACAGCCGGCAGGCACTACAAACTTTGATATCTTGAAGCGTTTATCAAATCTTGAAAAGCATGTTTTCGGAAACAAGCTATATAACGATTGACAGATTGTACCTATGCTTCCAAATTAATACCATTGATTAATAAGGATTAAATGCATATAATAAAAAAGTACTCATTAATTACGTTCGGGTAATCGCTGCAAGGAGCATTTGCTTCCTTGTAGAGGAAAGTCCATGCTCGCACGAGCTGAGATGCTCGTAGTGTTCGTGCCTAGTGAATTCATAAGCTAGGGCAGCCTGAGGGCTGACGGCCGGGAAAATACCTAAGTCCTTTTAGGATATGGTATGAATACCTATAAAAGTGCCACAGTGACGGAGCCTTTTCAGAAATGAAAAGGGTGGAACGAGGTAAACCCCACGAGCGAGAAACCCAAATAATGGTAGGGGCACTTTCTCTTAGGAATTCAACGAGGAGAAGGACAGATTCATTACGAATCTGTAGATAGATGATTACCACCTAGGTACGAGACGTCTAACGTCGTTTGCAGTACCATGGTACAGAACATGGCTTACAGAACGTTATTAATGTAAATAAAATCAATGGTATCGACTCTCCCATGAGGAGAGTCTTTTTACTTTTTTGAGAATATCGTTCTTGCATGGGCTTACCGATATTAGTCTATAATGGTATGATAGGCAAGCATACATAATAAGGTAAAAAGTTAAGGGTGGACGAAATGGGAAAATATCAATTAATTGCAACTGCTGCAATGGGTTTGGAAGCTATTGTAGCAAAAGAAGTACGGGCGCTCGGTTATGAGTGTGAAGTAGAAAACGGTAAGGTCATTTATACAGGTGATGAAAATGCGATTGCCCGCAGTAATCTGTGGCTTCGAACAGCAGATAGAGTGAAAATTAAGGTCGGTGAATTCAAAGCCTATACTTTTGATGAATTATTTGAAAAGACAAAAGCTTTACCTTGGGAAAAGTATCTACCGGAGGATGCTGAATTTCCCGTTACGGGGAAATCGGTAAAATCCAAACTTTTCAGTGTTTCAGATTGCCAAGCGATTGTGAAGAAAGCTGTTGTTGATCGGATGAAAAGCCATTATAAGAGAAATTCTTGGTTTGAGGAGTCCGGTGCCTATTTTCGAATTGAAGTTGCATTATTAAAAGACGTTGCAACCATCACGATTGATACGAGTGGTCAAGGTCTTCATAAACGAGGATATCGGGTTGATCAAGGGGAGGCTCCATTAAAGGAAACTCTTGCGGCAGCATTGGTTTCACTGACCAATTGGAAGCCTGACAAACCGTTTATTGATCCATTCTGTGGTTCTGGTACTATTCCCATAGAAGCTGCTATGATCGGTCAAAATATTGCACCAGGCTTTAACCGAGAATTCGTCTCAGAGTCTTGGAATTGGATTCCTGAAACGGTCTGGGATCAAGCAAGAACAGAAGCAGAGGATTTAGCAAAGTATGATCAGCAACTCGATATTACAGGGACAGATATTGATCACCGAATGGTTAAGATCGCACAGGAAAACTCTTTTGAAGCAGGTCTTGGAGACCTCATTCAATATAAGCAAATGCAAGTGAGAGATATCACCACGAATAAGGAATATGGTGTCATTGTCGGAAATCCTCCCTATGGAGAGCGGCTCGGTGAGAAAAAAGCAGTTGAGCAAATGTACAGTGAAATGGGACAGGCTTTTAGTAAGCTGGATACCTGGTCAATTTATATAATGACGTCAAATGAACAGTTCGAGCAATTTTATGGCAAACCAGCTACAAAAAAGCGGAAGTTGTTTAATGGTTTTATTCGTACAGATCTTTATCAATATTGGGGGAAAAGACCTCCCCGTACAATTGAATAATAATTAAAATTAAATTTGGAGCCTATCAAATAGGGCTCCATTTCATTCGTTTCTAGGAGGGGCTATATGCAAGACCGCATTCCATTTGTTGTTTCTAAAACTGAATCTTTTTATGACAAGCTGAGTGAGTGGATTGGTGACTTATTTTATGACACTTTGCCCGAAGCAGGGTTTGAATTACGTGATGAACAAATCTTTATGGCCTTCCAGCTGGAAAAGGCCTTTAAAGAAAAAAAAGTCATGTTTGCTGAAGCAGGGGTTGGAACTGGAAAAACAATTGTTTACTTGCTTTACGCGATTATGTATGCCAGATATACAAATCGGCCGGCTATAATTGCTTGTGCAGATGAGACATTAATTGAACAGCTCGTTAAAAAAGAAGGCGATATTGCCAAGCTTGAGAAAATACTAGGGCTCAATATCGATGTTCGATTGGCAAAATCAAGAGATCAATATCTCTGTTTGAAAAAGCTTGATTATGTGAGGCATGAAGACTTTAATGATGATATTGTCAGAATTTATGAGGAATTACCAGATTTTGTACATAGTGATGGTTCTATGCAAAAGTTTGAACGATATGGAGATCGCAGGGATTATCCTTCGTTGTCTGATGATACTTGGGGAAAAATCAACTGGGATATGGTTCAGGACTGTTTCTCTTGTGAAAAAAGACACCGTTGCGGACTCACATTAAATCGTGATTACTACCGACATGCAAAAGACTTAATCATTTGCTCCCATGATTTTTATATGGAACATATCTGGACAAAAGAGTCACGGAAACGTGAAGGGCAGCTTCCGTTACTACCTGAGCATTCTTCAGTTGTTTTCGATGAAGGACACTTACTTGAATATGCAGCACAGAAAGCGTTAAGCTATCGTTTTACCGATTCCACCCTTGAAACGCTTTTGACAAGATTAATGGAAAATGAAGTACGTGAAAAAACGTTATATACCATTGAAGAAGCCCTTTTGGAAAATGATAAGTTCTTTAGTGCGATTTCACAGCATGCGGTACCATCAGAAGGGTCAGAAAAACAAATGATTACCATGAGCCCTGTTCTCATAGAGTATGGTAAAAAGCTGCTAAATAGGCTGCAAGCAATAGAGGAAGAGCTTGTCTTTGAAAGTGAATTGTACGTTATTAATGATTATGATTTAAAAATTGTTGAAGAATATTTAGAGCAAATCACTTACTCGTTATCACTTTTCTTGAAAGAAATGAACGGAATTACTTGGTTTGAAGAAAAGGGCTATGAACGGACACTTGTCATTATGCCGAAAATGGTGGAAGAAGTAATGAGAGATGAAGTATTCTCTCAGAAAAAACCATTTATTTTCTCTTCTGCAACCTTATCAAATGACAAGAAGTTTGATTATATTGCCAATAGCTTGGGGATTAAAGAGTATTTATCCTTTTCTGTTAATTCACCATTTGATTATCAGGAAAAAATGGAAGTCTTTCTGCCAAAATTTAATATGAGCACAGTGGAGGAGAAACTTGACTATGTTGTCAGCAAGATTGTCCAATCAGAGGGTCGGGCACTGATTCTCCTAAATAATCAAAATGAACTAAAGAGTCTTAAAGTAAGGCTTTCAGGAAAGGTTCCCTATCCAGTTTATTTCGAAGGAGACGAAGAAATTAGTACGCTTGTTTCCAAGTTTCAAAATGACGAGCATGCGATTCTATGTACGATTCATCTTTGGGAAGGTTTAGATATCCCAGGAAGATCGTTAGAAAATGTAATGATTTTTTCGCTGCCATTTCCACCAAATGATCCGGTGTTCACAGCAAAGAGAAATGGGGTTACGAACGCATTTGAAGAGGTAGACTTACCTTATATGCTCCTTCGACTAAGACAGGGGATAGGTCGATTGATTCGAAGTGAACAAGATCAAGGTACGGTTCATATCATGTTAAATGAGGACATCAATCCATCGCTGTTGCAGAAAATTAAGGCTGTGCTTCCTACAGAGGCAGTCGAAGTATAGAAGAAAAAGTCAGCCAGAGCGGCTGACCTTTTTCTTTATCTTCCTAATAATCGAAGACCATCAGCTGTCATCTTCTCAGGTGACCATGCTGGTTCCCAAACAAGATTAACTTCTACGTTTTTTGTTTCTTCAATTCCTTCAATACTATAACGTACACCTCTTGTGATACTGTCATGAAGAGGGCAGCCAGGGGTTGTTAACGTCATCGTAACAGCAACATCATTCTCATCCGTTACATTAACATTATAAATCAATCCTAGGTCTACAACATTTATATTCAATTCAGGATCATATACAGTTTTTAACGCATCGATTACCTTATCTCTTAAATTCATCCTAAACACCTCATTATTTTTTTAATACTTTTAGAATACTAATAGCAATTGCGATAAATACAATGGATAGTACAAATTGTCCGATATTAAAAAGTAGAATGGTTTCTAAGATGATTGATAGAAACACAGCGATTACAGCTATTACAAATGTAGAAAATAAGGGAACAACAATTTTTTCGTTCATCATGTCTTTTAAGGATGGAACTAATTTCTTTCCAATTTCCTTACTATACTTATATGTCCACCAAAGGAATGGAACAATTTTATATAAATAACCCATAATACTAAGGACAATCCACAGCAATAAATATAAGTAAACGAACGGACCCAATAGGACTGAATTTTCTTTACTCCATAATGAGATAAAAGCTGCAAGGTGGATAATATTTCCTAACCCAATTGCCACTAAGGCAAATGTAAACGAATTATCGAGCTTTTTCTTTAACCTCTTTTTAATAATGATAGAGATATGCCAGCTGAAAACTGAAAACCCCGCAAGCAATAAGAAAAATCCTGCTTTTAATAGAAATGGACTCCCATTAAAGAATGATAGTAATGTAATGACAAGACCGGAAACATAAAGTCCATATACATAACGTGCATGTACCATTGGAAACCCGTGTGATAATGAAAACATCGGTACCATTTTATAAGAAAACCCAAAAATTAATAGTGTAAACCAGCCGGTTACCCCCATTAGAAGATGGCTCTTAAAGATAGCTTGGTAGTATTCTGCTGCAAAGCCTGTTTGAAGAGAATAAATTAAGGTAATTCCCAAGAATATTGTTAAGAATAAGCAAATAAGAGCACTGCCAACAAAGGCTGTAAGGATCTTTGGTTTTGCTTGTGTTCTTAATGTCATGAACATTTGAAATAAAAACATTAAGATTCCCAGCAACATTAAAATGCCTGGCAGGAGTGCGTTCTGCGGCGAAACATATAGCAACCATGAGAACGATCCAATTCCTATAGCAGTCACAAAAAACTGAATAAAGCCAAATTTTTCATTCCATATCTTTGTTAAGAATGCTACAGGAACAAGCTGATACATTGCACCCATCGCTGCCATTAGTGCCCAGCCTAAGACAAGCATGTGGGCTGCTGACCAAATCGCGGGTATCCGGAAACTGCCATTCACAAGCATTTGGCCATTTACCAACACAAGAAACTGTGATATCACGAGCGCAAATAAACTAAAAATAATAAATGAAAAAGGAAGCTTTATGTTTGTTTCACTTCCCGTAGTCTGTGGAACCATATTTGTACACCTTCTTATCGGAAGATTTCAATTTTAAAACTTCCGTCGTTTTGTGGTTCTGTTCGTTGCTTAAACCCGAGTTCTTCTAGCTGTTCATACAAAAACATCGGTCTGCGGTCATTGATGATTGTTAAGACTTCACCTTCACCAAGGTTTTCTAAAGCTGCAAGAGTCCTCATCATTGGCTGTGGTGGTTCTAAACCTCGATTATCTAATACCATTCTAATCACCCTTCATTATTCTGATTTCTCATTCTTTGTAAAGGTAACTTTCCAGTGCTTAGCTTCAATTTCCTTTGCTTCATGGCTAAAACCTTTTGCTTTCAATACCGCAAACAATGGAACAGGCTTGAAAGGAGCGTGGAGGATAAAAATATCATTATTCTTTACTTCCTTTATGGCCTCCATAATTTTTTGGAAAGGTTCAATCTTATTTTTTAAATCTTCTCTAACATCAAGCTCAATAATTTTTTTTTCCATTTCAAACATCTCCTTTTTTAATAAAATAACTCTTGCTTAAGACCCTCGCGGTCGATTAAATAAAAACCTTCTTCACGTTGATGAACATAGTCTTTCTTTTTTAAAAGGTTGATGGTTCTGCTGACTGTTTCTCTTGAGGTTCCAATCATATTGGCCAATTCGCGGTTCGTAAATTGTGTCGTTAGCTGAAACCGGCTGCCTGCTTGTTCACCATTTGATTGGCAAAGTCTGATAAGTAGTAATACAATTTGTTCAAACGTATTATGAAGGACCTGAGCCTTCAATCTTCCTTGGAGGTCAACAATCTTTTCACCTAACACTTTGAAAAGCTTTATACAGAGCTCTGGAAAAGCAATAAGCGTTTCTTCAAATTGATCAATCGGTATAACAATAAGATTTGCCTCTTCTAAGACCTCTGCATGCGCTGGAAAGTTTCCATCTCGGAAAAAGCCGGCATGTGGAAACATCTCTCCCGGTTCTAGCACGGAAACAATTTGTTCCTTCCCCGAAAAATCAGTTTTATAGATTTTAATTTTTCCAGAATGGATAAAAAATACCCTGTCAAGTGGATCATCCTGCATAAAAACATACATCTTCTGCTTGTAGAAACGTGTCAATGCGATTTTTATAAAAGGTTCCAGTTCCACATCGGATAGTTCTTTGAATAGAGGAACATCTGATAATCGCTTTTTTATGTCCTCTTGTTTCATTAACATCACCTTCATATTAGTAATTCTTGATACCATTTTATCAATGATTGGCTGAAATGAATGTGACCTCCATCATAGATGTGAAAATTATTCTCAATGAAAAAATCAAGTAAAAAAAATCCGCAAGAGCTAACTTTGCGGATTTTCCTCTTCACTCGATTCATAGCAATCAAAGCAATATAACTTTCGCTCATCAGATTGGACTCCGTTTAGGAAGCCGTCTAAGCAAAATATCTCTTTAGAGCAAGTCGAGCATATACCTACTAATTCTTTCATCGTAGTTTCTCCTTCCAGATATACATATAAGCAAAATCATCCCAAAGGTGTGATGATAAGCACTAAAGCATTACTATCAAATTTTTATAATGAAAAAGAAGTTAAACAAATAAAAGGAGTGAAAGCATTGCAAACTTATGCAAAGATTATTCACGTACCAGATTTCCCGCCGCGAGAAAAACACCCAACCATTTTCAATGGTTTTGATGAGCTAAAACCAGGTGAATTTATGCAAATTGTAAACGACCATGACCCTAGACCACTTCAATATCAGTTTATGATGGAAAGACCTGAACAATTTACATGGGAATATGAAGAGCAGGGCCCAGAAGTTTGGAAAGTTACAATCGGTAAAAAGTAAAATGCTAGTTTAATTTGAGAAACAGTCTAAACCTCTCTATAATATTTTTTAATTTTGTTATTCCGAAACATCCTCTTTCCCTATAAATACTTTACAACAGAATTTAGTTTCTGTTGTTTTTTTTATCCATTAATTCTCAGAAAAATGTGATAAAATGGGATGGTTAGGAAAAAGGAGGATTTATTATGAGCCTTACACCAGAGCAAATAGAAAAGAAGTTTTTAGAATACGTAAAAAAAATGAGTGCCTATAATGAGGCATTAGGACTAATCTTTTGGGACCTGAGGACAGGTGCGCCAAAGCAAGGGATAGATCAACGGTCAGAAGTAATTGGTGTTCTCTCATCTGAGGTCTTTAAAATGTCAACATCTGAAGAAATGGCAGCATACATAGCAATTTTATATAAGAACAATCTACCTGAAACTACTAGGAAAATTCTAGAGGAATGCAAAAAAGAATACGAACGAAACAAAAAGATTCCAGCAGAGGAATATAAAGAATATGTTATACTCCAATCAAAAGCTGAAACAGTTTGGGAAGAGGCAAAAGATAAGTCTGATTTTGAAATGTTTAAACCTTACTTAGAAAAGCTGGTCGAAACGACAAACAGATTCGTAGATTATTGGGGATATGAAGGAAATCGATATGATGTTTTGTTGGACCTATATGAGCCAGGAATTACCGTGGAAGTTCTTGACAACGTATTTGGGGATTTAAGGGATAAAATCGTCCCACTAGTGAAACAAATCGCAGAATCGCCGAATAAGCCGAAAACAGAATTTTTATTTGAAACATTTAAGAAGGAAAAACAACGCGCATTTAGTTTGGATATTCTTGAAAAAATGGGCTACAATTTCAATGCCGGCCGACTGGACGAGACGGTGCACCCCTTTGCGACAGGTCTAAATCCAGGGGATGTCCGGGTTACCACAAATTACGATGAACAGGATTTTCGTACAGCCGTTTTCGGTACCATCCATGAAGGCGGGCATGCCTTGTATGAACAAAATATTTCAAAAGAGTTAATTGGAACGCCATTGTGTACGGGAACTTCAATGGGCATCCATGAATCACAATCGCTATTCTATGAAAATATGGTAGGACGCAGTTTTTCTTTTTGGAGGAACAATTATGAGCTTTTAAAGAAATATTCAACCGGTCAGTTTGATCAAGTTGCAATTGAGGATTTTTACAGAGCCATTAATGAATCGAAACCTTCACTTATTCGAATCGAGGCAGATGAATTAACGTATCCACTTCATATTATTATACGTTATGAAATTGAGAAAGGGTTATTTAATGGGGAGATAAAGGTTAAGGATCTCCCAGAAGTTTGGAATAAATTATATCAAGAGTACTTAGGCATCACACCGAAAAATGACGCCAGTGGCGTTCTTCAGGATGTTCACTGGGCGGGAGGAAGCTTTGGGTATTTTCCATCCTATGCATTAGGATACATGTATGCGGCACAGTTTAAGAAGAAAATGCTCGAAGACCTGCCAAACTTTGACCAACTGTTAGAGGAAGGGAATCTGCTGCCTATTAAAGAATGGCTAACCAAAAACGTTCATCAATATGGTAAGCTTAAAAAACCGCTTGAAATTCTAAAAGATATAACAGGGGAAGGCTTAAATGCCCAGTATTTAGTTGATTATTTGTATGATAAGTATGGAAAGGTATATCAATTAAAATAACAATAATGAAAAGAGGGTGTCCAAAAGTTAGACTTTTGGGACACCCTCTTCTTTATAATTTACCAAGAACTCCAAGTCTTAAAACCTTCTGATCCCGGAGGTGCATTTTGAATAATATCAATAAACGGTATTGTGTAAGCGAACAAGATAAGTGCAGCTGTAATTCCAAGCCACAGCTTCCAGTTTTCAAAAATCATTGGTGCTTTTTCCTCCAAATTCTCTGCTTCGCCAACAGGGAATTCCTCGTCTCCCTTTGGTGCAAAGAAAGCAAGATTAACAAAAATGATAATCATTAGTATGATTCCAAGGAATAGAATGGATCCGCCAACCGCTTGCGCGATTTGGTATGGAATCCATTCCATAGCCTGAGCTGAGTCGCCATAAGTAGAGAAGGCAGAACGTCTAGGACCACCTAGTAAACCTTGGAAGTGCATGGCACCTGACATAAAGACCATACCGATAAACCAAACCCAGCCTTGAATAATTCCTAACTTGTTCATTGCTTTCGTTAATTTGCGTCCAGTTAAGTGTGGGACAAGCCAAAAAGTAATTCCAAAGAATGTCAACACAACAGAAGTTGCAGCAGTTAAATGGAAGTGACCTGTTACCCAAATCGTGTTATGAACAACTTGGTTCATTTGGTTGGAGGCGTTGATGATACCGCCTGCACCGGCAGGGATAAAGCTGGCCATCCCAATGAATGGAACTGTAAAACGAGCGTCATTCCATGGAAGAACCTTGAACCAGCCAAACAGTCCAGTAGCCCCTTTAGAGCGTCCATATCTCTCAAACGTTGCAAATAAAGAAAATGCCGTCATCAGCGATGGAATGATAACCATAAACGTTAAAACGACCTGTAAAAACTTCCATGCTGGATCAATTCCGGGCTCTGTCAATTGATGGTGGAAACCAACTGGAATTGAGAATAGTAAAAACAGAATAAAGGATAGACGTGCTAATGAATCTGAGAAAATTTTACCGCCAATAATTTTTGGTATGATTGCATACCAGCACATATAAGCGGGAAGAAGCCAGAAATAAACGAGCGGGTGTCCGAAATACCAAAACAATGTACGGCTGACAAGGACATCAACTGTATCTACCAAGCCAAGTGACCATGGAAGTAACTGGAATAATACGGTTGCAGCTACTCCCAATGTTGCTACAATCCACATGACTGTATTTATGATGGCCATAAAGCTTAACAATGGACTAGGTTTACCTGGATTATTTTTACGCCATCTGGAATAAGTCATAATCTGGGCAGCACCATCAAACCAGCTTCCGATTACTACGAATGTCATACCTAAGTAAAAGATCCAGTGAGCCTTCAGTGGTGCGTAGAATGTATAAAGAACAGATGCTTCTTTAAGTAAAACCATGGTTGCAGCCATGATGGTACCGATGGTCATCACCCAAAAGCCAATCCAGCCAATCCGTCTTGCAGCTGGTGAATGGGTTCCTGCAGTTCGGCTGACAGCTGCATATTGGAATCCCATGATGAAGAATGTTGTTAATACTAGCCCCATCAAAACACCATGTACAGTTAAAACTTGATAATAATCAATACCCCATGGAAGCTCGAATTTACCTGAACGGACGAGGGTCTGTAACAGCCCCATTAGACCGCCTAAAGCAAGAGCAATAAAGGCAACATAAAAGTGTGCCATCGCAAGCTTTCCATCACGTGGATCAACTTTTAATTTTGTTGTTTGGCTAGTCATTTTATTTAACCACCTTTATCTTAGAACTCATTAAGTGGTGACCGGTACCACAGTACTCGTTACATACCACTAAGTATTCGCCTTCTTTATCGAACGTTGTAACAATTTCGTTCACATATCCTGGCTCAAGCATCATATTGATATTGGTTCCTGCTACTTGAAAGCCGTGAATAACGTCCTTTGTGGTGGCAATAACTTTTACCTTCGCTCCCAGCGGTACTTCTACTTCTCCAGGATTATAGAAGAATGCAGAAGCAACATACACTAATTCATAATCCCATTCTTTTCCTTCTACTTTGTTTAATCCAGGTTTGTCAAACGGAGCCTCTGTATCTACCTTTTTTGGATCAATGGTTGTTAAACAACTAGGCGGCTTGTTACCCAAGTAAAAAGCGCTTACCCCTACAACGGATAAAAAAACAATAAGTGCGCCAACACCGAAGATCAACCAAATTTTTTCAAACTTATGCATATGCATGGTTTTTTCCCCTTTCTCTCTTTAAGGCTCTTTTCTTAAACACTGTTTCTTTTTGGAACAATTGTTCTAAGTTATCTTGGGATAATAGAAAATTGAATAAATTTAATTAGAAAAGAGCCTGCAAACTAACTCTAAAGCGCAAAATAACTATTTCCACGTTAAAATCGGCTTTAGGATTTTAACAACAACTTTACGAAAACAGTTATTATTAAAAACGGTCTAAAAATAAGAAATAGACACTTATCCATGTGACAACTATAAAGATCCCCAAAAAGAAAACGGATGCTAAAGTCCCTTTAAGAGAAGAGCTGTCTTCAATTTCTGTTTTTTTGTTTGTTTTAAGTTCCGCTTTCGCCATCCCACAAGACTCCCTTCAGAAAATTAAAATTAAATAATAAGTTCTCTTTCATAATACAAAACAATTGTGAAGAAAAAATAACAAAATTGACAGTTCACAAAAGGTTCATTCCTTATATATCCACTATGTTAATGTTATAAAATTGATATATCAGTGATATATATCACAATAGTAGTAGGGTAGTTGTGGATAAATTGTGAACTGTCACTTAGTGCCTGTGATATAAGTAATTGATTATGACTTATTTGATGAAAAAGCTTGTTTTTTTAGCTGTTGTCACAATTATGAAAATTTTAAATAGAATAAAAGAAGCATATGAGTTTTCCGAGAAGCGAGCGTGTTATTGATGGAAAAATATTATTGTGAACCATGCCGTCTCCTCTATGACAAAATACAAGATTGTAAAATCTGTGGGGTCTTGGCAGATAAAAAGATTAAGATTGAGGTTCAAACACAATCAGAAAAAAAATAAACGATTGTGTAGACGATGGTTGAGGTGATGTCGAATTTTTTGAAATTGGAAAAGTTTTCGTAATGAATACATCCACTATCCGGGTTATAATCAAAGAGCACAACAACAACAACCTTCAAAACGTTTGCTTCCCTCTCGCAGGGAAGCTTTTTTTTATACATAAATCTCCTTTATTTGGTAAAAATACCAATACATACATTAAAGGAGTTAGAACGAATGCCTTCGATTCTTTCAATTGCAGAAGCAGTTCCCCCTTATGAAATTAAACAAGAGCAAGCGATGGACTTTGCCAGAGAGCTTTTTACTGAGAGGTTCAAGGATATCGAAAGATTGCTTAAAGCCTTTCAAAATGGACAAATCGAAAAAAGGCATGTGGCAAAAAATATCGATTGGTATAAAGAAGAACAATCATTAGCAGAGAAAAACAATGCTTATATTGAATCGGCTGTCACTCTCGGTAAGCAAGCCATTGTTAACTGTCTAAAAAATGAGACATTTTTGTCTAGAGAAATAGATTGTCAAGAAATAGACGCCATCATCTATGTCTCAACAACGGGTATGGCAACTCCGAGTATTGAAGCTAGAATCATGAATCTATTGCCATTTCGAGCACATACAAAAAGAATACCAATATGGGGTCTTGGTTGTGCGGGAGGTGCTGCTGGCTTATCCAGGGCATTTGAATATTGTAAGGCATACCCTGAAGCGAAGGTATTAGTGCTCTCTGTAGAACTTTGCAGCTTGACTTTTCAACGGAATGATTTCTCAAAGAGCAACTTAATTGGGACGTCTCTATTTGCAGATGGAGTCTCCTGTGCATTAGTTTGTGGGGACGAAGTAAATCTTCGTTCCTCAAGTGCAAAAAAGACTGTACCCGAAATAATAAATACTCAATCTACCTTGATGCCCGATTCATTAGATGTTATGGGATGGGATATTCGCAATCAAGGACTGTTTGTTGTATTTTCAAGAGATATCCCAAGTATTATCGAAGAGTGGTTAAAACCTAATGTAAGTAATTTCTTAACAGAAAATGGGCTGGAGCTAGAGGATATTGAACATTTTATTGCTCATCCTGGCGGAAAAAAAGTCATAGATGCCTATATAAAATCCTTGGGAATTCCTGCGTCCATGACAGACATATCACTTGAAGTATTAAGGAATTATGGGAATATGTCTTCGGCAACGATTTTGTATGTTCTTAAACGATTTATGGAAAACGGTGGTGAAAAGAATTCATATGGACTCTGTACCGCTCTTGGACCTGGATTTAGTTCAGAATTGCTATTACTGAAATGGGGGTAACAGATGATTCTTTTTATTATTTTTGTTTCAGTGTTAATTATTCAGCGTTTACTTGAGTTAGTGATTGCTCGAAGAAATGAAAAGTGGATGAAAGAGCAAGGGGCCATCGAATATGGAAGGGGTCATTATCCTTTTATCGTGCTGATGCATGTATTGTTTTTTCTAGTTTTATTTTTCGAGACTTTTACCTTTTCACGTGAAATATCACCTATCTGGCCTTTGTTTGCGCCTGTGTTTGTTGTTGCTCAACTGATTAGAATCTGGGCCATTTCTTCTCTCGGTCGTTTCTGGAATACAAAAATCATTGTCTTGCAGAACGTGGAGGTCGTTAGAAAAGGACCTTATCGTTTTATCAAACATCCCAACTATTTAGTCGTGACGATTGAACTTTTGGTGGTTCCATTACTTTTTGGCGCATACATAACAGCCGGTCTGTTTACGCTATTAAATGTATTGATGTTGTCAATCCGCATACCAGCAGAGGAAAAAGCACTGCAGGAGCTAACAGAATATGGCGGCAACTTTGAAAAATGTAATCGATTTCTGCCGAAATTGTTAAATAAATATGACAATTAACTTTTTGTATTGAAAATGATTATCACCTGTGATATCCTATTTTTAAAGGTAATGAAAATCATTCTCATTCAATTTGAGCGGATAGGAAGGTGTATCTTATGGCTTTTGCATTAGTAGGTGGAACGGTAATTATATACGCATTTGTCATGAAACACGTCTTAAAAAATGTAACGCATTAATAGGATGTTTTTTTGAAGCCAAGGCGAGTGCCTTGGCTTTTTTTGTGTCTTTGGGAGCTGGAGTGACTGAATAGAATTCAGAGAGAGCATTTAGGTAAATGCAGGAGGGTTGGAGTGACCGAGCAGCAATCAGAAAAAGCATGTGGGTAAATCCAGAGGAGCTGGAGTGACCGAAGAGCATTCAGAAAAAGTATTTGGGTAAATGCAGAGGAGCTAGAGTGACTGAAGAGCATTCAGAGAGAGCATTTGGGTAAATGCAGGAGAGCTGGAGTGACCGAAGAGCATTCAGAAAAAGCATTTGGGTAAATGCAAGAGAGCTGGAGTGACCGAAGAGCATTCAGAAAAAGCATTTGGGTAAATGCAGAGGAGCTAGAGTGACCGAAGAGCATTCAGAAAAAGCATTTGGGTAAATGCAAGAGAGCTGGAGTGACCGAAGAGCATTCAGAAAAAGCATTTGGGTAAATGCAGAGGAGCTAGAGTGACCGAAGAGCATTCAGAGAGAGCATTTGGGTAAATGCAGAGGAGCTGGAGTGACCGAAGAGCATTCAAAAAAAGCATTTGGGTAAATGCAAGAGAGCTGGAGTGACCGAAGAGCATTCAGAGAGAGCATTTGGGTAAATGCATGAGAGCTGGAGTGACCGAAGAGCAATGTGAAATGCATTTTCGGTCACTCCACCATATATCAAATATTATTTATAATAAGTAGAATGTCTTGCCCCCATTACTTGATAATGTTCCTTCAAAATCCGCCGGATCTGTTTCCTAGATTCAATCACCTGACACCACTCAAAAATCAAATTTGTGGTTATTTTTATATTTGGAAAAAGTAGCTGAAGCTCCTTAACAGCCCGCAGTATGGCTTCCTCCACTGTCTCCACACACCCACATGAATGGCAGACTAATATATTTCCATCATACGAAATAGAAAAGGAATGGCATAACATGCAGCATGTTCCCTTTTTCAACTGTTGATAGTCGTATGGCGGTAATCGAGTGTATGGAGAAACTGTTTTATGGGCCTTCACTAAATCCTCGGCAAGCCTATAGTGGTCATCGTTAAGTATAGAAGTTCTCCCATTTAATTCATCAAAAAATTTATCGAGCTGAGTGGGATAAATAATCGGCTTGTTCAATGGTGCCTGATAGAGGGTGAATGCGGGATTGACAAAGAATACATTTGATTTTATAGAAGTAGAGTATTTTTTCTTTTGGAGAAACTGGCGAAGCAAGGTGTCACTTCTTTTAATTTGGTCCAGTGGATTCTGAATCTCCGTATCATTCATTGCGAAAAACTGATCGGACTTATAATAATAATCGCCCTCGAAGTTTTTCACTTCACAAGGAAAATGGGTTCCTTGGCTGATTATAAACGAATCTATTTGAAAATTGGTAGAATTCTTCTCCAGCAATAAATCATTTAAAATCAGAAACTTATTTGAATCAAGCCCTTCAGTAATTTGATCAAACATCAGCTCACCTTTGAATCCTTTTTCTAAGTTAGAAAAAATTTGTTTTGCTTTGCTTGGTAAAGTCATATGGTTATCCAAAATCCGAAAAATCTTCATCTCATCTGACTCAATACGCTCTTTATATGCCATAATCCACTTCCTTTCGTCATTCTTTAATCATAACTGAGTGGAAAAAATAAATGCGTGAATATTATGTTAACAAATTAAGAATTCACGATAGGAAAAGTTTGAATTATCGTATAAAATATAAAATATTACAAAGTTGTGAACAAGGGGAAGAAATCATGGTGCAAACAGCTAATAAAACAGAAACGATTCCATCGCTTAAAAATAAGATTCTTGCTTTATATGAATACCTTAATAAAGCGGGGGACGCAGAAAATGCAGAGAAGACAAAGCAATTAGCTAAGAAGCTTCAAAACCGAGAGTTTATGATTGCTTTTTGCGGTCACTTCTCAGCGGGAAAATCGACGATGATTAACAAAGTAGTTGGCGAAAATTTGCTGCCATCAAGTCCGATTCCCACTAGTGCAAACCTTGTGAAGGTTAAAACAGGTGAGGAATATGCGAAAGTTATTTTTAAAAATGAAAAGCCTCGGATGTATTTGGCACCGTATGATTATGAATTAGTTAAGAATTACTGCAAAGACGGCGACCAAATCGAGGAAATTGAAATCAGCCATGCGGACTCCCAGCTGCCCGCAAATACAGTGATTATGGATACGCCTGGAATTGACTCGGCTGACGATGCCCATAGGGTTGCAACTGAATCTGCCATCCACCTTGCTGATTTAGTTTTATATGTAATGGATTACAATCACGTCCAAGCAGAACTGAATTTCTTATTTACGAAGGAATTAACGGAAGCCGGAAAAGAAGTGTATCTTGTGATCAACCAAGTGGATAAGCACAAGGAAGAAGAGCTTACTTTCGGCAAATTTAAAGAAAGTGTAAAGGATTCTTTTGGTGCATGGGGCGTTAAGCCAGCGCGAATCTTTTATACTTCCTTAAAGTTTCAAGATCATAAATTAAATGAATTTAAGGCACTAAAGGCATTTATCGCGGAGAAATTACAGAATAAAGATCAACTTCTACAGCAATCTATTTTTCATTCCTTAAAAAAGATCGCTCAAGACCATCTTGACCATCAACGCAAAACAAGGGAAGACGAACTTCAGCCAATCTTTGATGTATTAGAGGAGCTTTCTGAGGAAGAAAAAAAACAGCTAACACAATCGTACCAATCACTTACCGTGAATCTTCTGGCCCTTAATAAAGGGGTAGTAGAAACGGAAAAGGAAATGGACGATGAAATCGCTAAAATTATGAAGAATGCTTATTTAATGCCGTTTCAAACCAGAGCATTAGCAGAATCATATCTTGAAGCTGCACAGCCTGAATTTAAGGTGGGATTCCTCTTTTCCAAACAAAAGACCTTAGAAGAGAAGAATGCCCGTCTTGACCGACTTTATCAGGACCTAGTCGATAAAACAAAATCACAGCTAGAATGGCATTTACGTGAATATTTAAATAGTGTCCTTAAAAATAATGGACTTGATAACCAAGAGCTGTTAAGTAAAGCTCAATCATTTTCCATCGATGTTCCTGTCGAATTGATTGTTCAAACGGTTAAACCAGGAGCTATGGTTTCGGGCGAATATGTGCTTCATTACACAGAGGATTTAGCGAATGGAATTAAAAAAATAGCGCGGGAAGGCATCTCAGAGTTTAAAGCCTCACTTATGCCTGCATTAGAAGAGAAAACAAATCAGTTAACAAAAATGTATCAAGAGGAGTTTGAAAATCTAGAACAGTATGTGACGGCGCTCGGTGAACGAACGAAATTTGAACAAGAGACTGCGAGTACGGAAGCCTCCGTATATAAATTGTTAAATGAAACCGTTGAAAACAAGTCAGACACTTACTTGCTTTTTCAACAGGAGGAAGAAGAAGCTGAAGTAATTCATGGTCAACACCGTTCTGAAACAAAGGAAATTCAGAAAAACAAGACGCTTCAGTCGGAAGCAAAGGTCAATTCTAATGTAACGAGGAAAAGTGAAACGAAAGAGGCAAGAAATCATTTGCAGAGTATGGTTGCAAGATTGAATCAATCCGCAATGCTGATTGACGGCCTGCCAGGTTTTCATAAGATGGCAAAGGAATTGGAGGAAAAAGCAGACCGGTTAGAACATAAAGGGTTTACAGTCGCATTGTTTGGTGCCTTCAGTGCGGGTAAGTCTTCATTTGCCAATGCCTTGATGGGAGAAAAGGTACTACCGGTATCCCCAAATCCAACAACTGCAGCGATTAATAAAATTAAGCCAGTAACTGCAGAGTACCAACATGGAACTGTGCTTGTGAAATTTAAAGAAGCCAACGCGATGCTTGAAGACGTAAATCGTTCATTAAAACTATTCGACCTTCAAAGCCCCAATTTACAAGCAGCTCAAGGCGAAATTGATAAAGTAATGCTCGAAAAGGGTCAAGAGGGTGTATCAGAAAAGACTCACTACGCATTTTTACAAGCGTTCAAAAAAGGATTTCATCTTCACGGGGACCAACTTGGAAGTGTCTTGGAGACGGATTTAAAGGAATTTGCAGACTTCGTTGCGTTAGAAGAAAAATCGTGTTTCGTGGAATGGATTGAGCTTTACTATGATTGTGAATTAACCCGCAAAGGAATCACACTCGTCGATACTCCTGGAGCCGACTCCATCAATGCCCGTCATACTGGAGTAGCTTTCGATTATATTAAAAACTCAGACGCGATATTGTTTGTTACCTATTATAATCATGCCTTTTCAAAAGCAGACCGAGAGTTTTTAATCCAGCTGGGAAGGGTAAAGGAATCATTCCAGCTTGATAAGATGTTCTTTATTATTAATGCGATTGATTTAGCTGAAAACGAGGAAGAAAAGGATACGGTTGCCGATTACGTAACAGAGCAATTAATAAAATATGGGATTCGAAATCCGCATCTGTATCCGTTATCGAGTTTATTAGCACTAAAAGAAAAGCTCGAACCAAACACAGACATTCAGTCAGGCATGGGGAATTTTGAAGGGGATTTCTACCATTTTATATCAAATGATTTAACAGAAATGGCCATTACCTCTGCTGGGAATGAATTAAATCGTGTTCAAGAGCTGATCGGTAAATTAATTCAAAGTTCAAAAGAGGATCATTCTGTAAAAGAACAAAGACGCATTGAATTAGAAAAACAAAAGTCCATAATGAAAGCTATACTGGAAAAACAAAGTTCAGACGGTTTACAAAAACGGATGACGCAAGAAGCAGAAGAACTTCTGTACTATATTAAACAGAGAGTATTTTTCCGTTTTGGTGACTTTTTTAAGGAAGCATTTAATCCAGCTGCCTTAAGAGACGACGGAAGAAATTTAAAGAAGGCATTACAGGTTGCATTGGATGAAATGCTAGAAAGTTTAGGTTTCGACTTTGCTCAGGAACTGCGTGCAACAACAGTCAGACTGGATGTCTTTGCAGGAAAAGTGTTAATGGACTATTATTCAGCCATAACACGCAGTATGATGGAAATCAATAAGGACATATCTTTTTCATCCTTTGAGATGAAACATAAAGGAGAAATAGAATTTCCATTAGCATTCCAGAATCTAAACAAACAGCAGTTTGCAAAAGCCTTGACATATTTCAAAAATCCAAAGTCCTTTTTTGAAAAAAATGAAAAGAAGCTAATGAGTGATGAACTCAATCACGTGCTAAATGGTCCAGCCGATGACTATTTGAAAGTAGAAGGTGAAAACCTAGCTGCTTATTACTCCGAAGTAATAAGTGACCAGTTTAAAAAATTAATAACGCAGATAAATGAGCAAGCCGAAGACTTTTACGTTAGCATATTTACTGCATTGGACGGCGGAGTTCCGATCGATTTGTTAGAAGAGATATATCAAAAGCTAGAAGAGTCAAAGAATTAATTTACTGGGGGATGCCAATGGATATTATCATTGACCAAGAATGGCTTCTGAAACATTTACATCAGGAAAATATCAGAATTGTGGATTGTTCATTTTCATTAGCAAATGCAGCAAAAGGCAGACAGGAATATGATAAAAATCATATTCCTGGAGCGATCCATTTTGACCTTGAAAAAGACCTATCTGGTGAGGTGAGTGAGCACGGCGGCAGACATCCATTGCCACCGATCAAAGAGTTCATTGATAAGCTTGAACATGGTGGTATTGATGAAAATGTGACGGTGGTTGTGTATGATCAAGGGGAAGGTGCTTTTGCCGCAAGGTTTTGGTGGATGCTGACATACCTTGGACATGAAAAAGTATTTGTCCTAGACGGAGGATTTAGCGGCTGGAAGGACGGAAACTTTCCCGTGTCGACAGAAGTACCAGTTTTTGAGAAAACTGCCTTTATGACAAAACTAAATCACGAAGTATTCGCAAGCATGGAGGATGTCAGAGCCGTGGCGGGGGCAGTAGACTCTCAAACGATTCTTATAGATTCAAGGGAAGAAAGACGCTATTTGGGATTAGAGGAACCGATTGATAAAAAAGCCGGGCGAATCCCTGGGGCGATAAACAAGCCGTGGTTTGAGGGTCTAAATGCGGGCTATTATAAACCTGCAGATGTGCAAAGAGAACGTTTTAATGACATTAGTCCAGATAAACAAATTATCGTCTACTGTGGATCTGGCGTGACAGCACTACCAAATTTTCTTGCATTAAAAGCAGCCGGGTTTGAAAAGGTAAAACTTTACTTGGGAAGTTTTAGCGACTGGATTTCCTATCGAGAAAATGAAATAGATTAAGTTTTTATGCTATAATAGTTTTTTAATCGATAGGGGGTCAAACATTGGAAAATCAAAAACCTTCACTTATGCTAGTTGATGGCATGGCGCTTTTATTTCGTGCTTTTTATGCTACGGCTGTTTCAGGCCAGTTTATGATAAATTCAAAAGGAATTCCAACCAATGGAATTCATGGTTTTATAAAACATTTATTTACTGCAGTATCTTCATTTAATCCGTCGCACGTAGCTGTTTGTTGGGATATGGGAAGTAAAACATTTCGGACTGAATTGTATAATGCCTATAAAGGGAACCGTGGTGAAGCACCTATAGAATTAATACCACAATTTGATTTAGTAAAAGAAGTAGTTGCCTCTTTTGATATCCCGAATATTGGATTAGCAGGCTATGAAGCCGATGATTGCATCGGAACCATTGCCTATCAAGCAAGGGAGCATGCAAATGTCTCAATTCTAACGGGTGACCAGGATATTCTTCAGCTTCTCGATGAAAGTATTTCAGTCATTTTATTGAAAAAGGGATATGGCAATTACCAAGTTCATACACCTGATACATTCTTTGAAGAAAAAGGGATTACACCTCGACAAATGATCGATCTAAAGGCTTTAATGGGAGATACTAGTGATAATTATCCTGGAGTCAAGGGGATTGGTGAGAAAACCGCTCTTAAGCTCCTAAAGGAATTTGAGCATGTTGAGGGGATTATCTCGAATCTCGATCGTCTTTCAAAATCTCACAAAACGAAAATTGAGCAGGATTTAGAAATGCTCCATTTATCACGCATCCTTGCGGAAATCAAGTGTGATGTACCTGTAACATGCACTCTTGAAGAGGCAGGTCTTAAGATTGAAAAAGAAAAAGCATTAAATAAATTAATGGAACTAGAGCTCCGCGGCTTGCAGCGTTTGCTGCCGCTCGAGGCAT
The DNA here is from genome assembly GCF_057221695.1 of Neobacillus sp. plas4. Lineage (NCBI taxonomy): Bacteria > Bacillati > Bacillota > Bacilli > Caryophanales > Bacillaceae > Neobacillus > Neobacillus sp. plas4. The sequence continues at coordinate 4,147,240 of NZ_CM170152.1, read as the reverse complement.
CGTTTGTTTCCTGAAAATTCGAGGCTGCCCCAACACAGGGCAGCCTTCTTATAATCTCCTATTTAATGACGGGGCATTTCTATTGAAGGATACATAAAAAACTTAGGAAGTGACAAGGATGGAGAAGCTAATAGACGCACATATTCATTTAGATCAATATGATGACATTGAAATTGCCGCGCTAGCTGAGAAGAACGAAACTATTGAAGCACTGGTTTCAGTTTCGATGAATCTGGATTCATGTAAAAGGAATCTAGTTTTATCGGAACGATTTCCTATGGTAAAACCAGCATATGGTTTTCATCCAGAGCAGCTTCTACCACCAGAAAAAGAACTTGGTGAACTAATAAACTGGATAAGAGTTAACAAGGACAAAATGATTGCTGTGGGAGAAGTAGGTCTGCCGTTTTTTATGAGGGAAGAAAATAAAGTCACAAAAAAAGATTATGGCCGCTATATTGAATTGCTTGAAATATTTGTGAATCTAGCGAAAAGATGGGATAAGCCAATCTCTCTTCATGCGGTCTATTCTGATGCCCCAGTTGTTTGTGATCTTCTCGAAAAGCATTCCGTTTCTAAGGCCCATTTTCACTGGTTTAAAGGGGATCAGCGGACAACAGAGAGAATGTTGGCAAACGGATACTTTGTTTCAGTTACTCCGGAGATTGCCATGGGAGAACCTGAAAACGTCACTTTAGTACGAAATTATCCGATTAAACAAATTATGGTTGAAACAGATGGTCCATGGCCCTTTGAAGGTCCATTTTCTGGGAAAAGAACCCACCCCTTTATGATGGAGGAGTCGCTTAAAACAATAGCGGAGATCAAAGGTATGGATATTCAGAATATATATACGCAAATTCGAAACAATACGAAAAGATTCTTTAATATATAGATCGCGGTCCAAAAGTGGTTAAATGTTTAAATCCCTAAAGCCCAAGGCTGTCCCAAAGAAGGACAGCCTTTTTCCATATTATTTGGTATTGCTTTTCTTCGCTGCATTTTCCAATTTACTCTTTGGATCTTCTGTCATTTCCGCATCTTGTCCATAGCCCTGTGGATTAACTCCTGGTGCCTTAACACCGCGATTTCTTGAACCATTTTTACTCACCGCTGTTCACCTCCCATTTTTTTAGTATTTCCACGTGAGAATAATAAAACTCAACTTTCTAAACAATAAAGATAAGAGGTGATAAAAATGAACAAAGGTGTTTATTTAGCCCTTTTTAGCATTGGCTTAGCACAGGGCATGAAAATTCCGATTCATTATTATAAAAAGAAAGAATGGCGACCAGACCTCTTTTTCCAAACGGGTGGAATGCCAAGCTCCCATTCTGCAGGAGTGTCAACACTCACTACTTATATTGCGTTACAGCGTGGTTTACCAACTTTTGATTTTGCCCTTTCATTGGTGTATGGGTTAATTGTCATGTATGACGCACAGGGAATCCGGCGTCAAACGGGTGAACTCACTTTAAAGGTAAATTCCATGCATGATTTAATGGAAAAAGTGGACAAAGAAGAAAGCGTTGAATTTAAACAAGAAGCTCCAAAAAAGTTAAAAGAAATGTTAGGACATCAGCCCGAAGAAGTAATTGGCGGAGCGCTTCTTGGTGCTTTGGTTGGAGTAGTTGGGCATAAATGTTCAGAAAAGAGTAGAAAATTGTCGAAATTTAGGTTAAAATCTGATAGTAGATGGTTTTAAATTGCTTGGAGAGGGATGGAGAAGCCAGTGCGGACAGTTGATGAGTATTTGCATTACTTGGAAGGAAAAGGTTTTCACTTTCATGAGGAGGCAATCGGGTTTATCTATTTTGGGAAACACTATACGGATGCTTCTGATGAATTAATAAATTCCGCAATAGAGATTACATTAAAGGCCCAGAAAAGCTTTGATGGCAGCTTTTATGTATCGTTATTAGAAACCCTTGTTTCGAGCAAAATACAAACAAGAAATGCGGCTTTAAAGTTCGTAAGAGAAAGAGAACTAGTCGCAATATAAACAAAATCCTCCTTAAATGGGAGGATTTTGTTTATTCGCTCGTGTTTGTATTTTTTCGAATGGCAGCCCTCGCCAATTCATCAGCTGTTTTATTTTCAATGCTGGGAATCCATTTCATAAAAAATAAATCAAACTGATTGGCTAAATCTAATGCTTTTTCTAAAAGTGGAGCATACAATTTATTTTTGACAAATTCTTTCTCGACTGCTTTATTGACTAATTCAGAGTCCGTGCGAAAGGATAGCACTGTATGAGTATAGCCTTTTTCTAAGCAAATCTCTAATGCTTTTATAAAAGCATGATATTCTGCCTCATGATTTGACATGATACCCAGCGGAATGGCGTATTTTTCTGCAGTCCCATTCCCTTTTATAAATATTCCAGCACCACTAGGTCCAGGGTTACCGGCACTGGCACCGTCAATATATACTTCAATCAAAAGCCGACCCTCCAGTTTCGTATTACATGAAAGTTTATCATAATTTAACACAAAACGTAGGAATATAATTTTCCTATTTCAACTTTGTTGAAGTGGGTATGCTAAGAATAGAAATTTTAACATATGGTAAGAAAGTGAAATCATTATCTTTTCAATTAGAAATGGGTTTCAAGTCAGAAATTTTTCAGGAAAGGTTGATAATCATGAAATATAGACTTGAGTGGAATTATAAAACAGGTGGAAATGAAAAAATTCAATTTACCTCTGATTGGATATCAACTGAATTGGCTATACAAGCTGGTGAAGAGCTTGAAAAGCTGGGGAAAGCTAGTGATATCTATTTTTATGATGAAGTGGGTACATCTTGGATTTTAAAAGAATTGAAAAAGCTCGTGACTGAGATTGAAGACGATCCTCATGAAGTTACCGTTTATTTTGATGGTGGTTTTCAAAAAGAAACCAACTCTGCAGGTCTGGGTGTTGTTATCTTTTTTAAACAAGGAAAAAAGAAATACCGTATCAGGGCTAACGAAAGGTTCGATGAAATGGAAACAAATAATGAAGCAGAGTATGCAGCCTTTTATTATGCCTTAACGATATTAGAGGAATTAGGTGTGCACCATTTGCCTTGTGAATTCAAAGGCGACTCACAGGTTGTACTGAAACAACTCGAAGGTGAGTGGCCGTGTTACGAAGATGTCCTTAATGGATGGCTTGACAGGATTGAGGAAAAAATCAAAGCACTCTCACTCACACCAAAGTATTCGCCCATTCCAAGAAATGATAATAAAGAAGCCGATAAATTAGCAACACAAGCGTTGGAGGGGAAGGAAATTTTCGCAAAAACGCAAATCATTTAGGATCTCCTCTAACCTTGTTGCTTTATAGAACAAAATTTGAAGTCATTATTAAGAAACGGGGTGCCAAAACTCGTGAAACATTCTGATAGAAAAGAACTGTTTAATCATGTTGAATCCCTATTAGGTCAATACTGTAACGGCTGTTTTGTACATAAACACTTTAAACAAGAAGGCGGCAGAAGGACAGCACATCGCTTTTGTATTTCGGAGTGTACAGTAGGGGAAAAGCTGCAGGAATATGGAAAAAAACTAATTTAAATGCAGTTTCTTGACTAAAGAATAGTTCCTCACGGGTTTATCCTCCCCGTTGGTTAATAAGAAAAAAGGCTGACACTACGTCAGCCTTTGTTTGTTATAATAGATTAAAGTTTTACCACGTTAGCAGCTTGTGGTCCACGGTTTCCTTCAACGATTTCGAAAGAAACTTCTTGGCCTTCTTCTAAAGATTTGAAGCCTTCGCCAGTAATCGCGCTGAAGTGTACGAATACATCGTCTCCACCTTCAACTTCGATAAATCCGAAACCTTTTTCATTGTTGAACCATTTTACTTTACCGTTTTGCATCTACTATTTCCTCCTAAGCCTTTCAGGACACCTTATTAAAGTGCCAAAGATAAATATTATCATGTACAAAAAAAGGTAGCATAATGCCATTCAAATAATGATACATGACACTTAAAATATACATGAATATTATTGGGCAGTCAAGGAATGAAAGTGCTTTTTTATCCATAAATCTTACTTCGGAGAAAATATTCTGAATAAATAAAATCCTATCCTAACATATATTTTTTTCAGCCTCATATTCTTATAAAAAAGGTATTAAAGGGTGAGGTGTAATGTACCGATTTTCGATTGAGGGTGAGGAATGGATTTTAAGATTCTCGCCGCAAGTCTTCATTGAAAACGAAGAAAAACAAGTAGTTTTGATGTCATTGCTTCAAATCAGAAATGATTTATCCTCTTATTCACATGGTGATGCCTTTCTCATGTTTACAAAGAAAATAGGTGCAATCGTTTTTGATGTTGAAAGAATCCCATCATTTATTTTGACAGTATCGAATATCATTCCAGAAGAAAATTGGTATATGCAGGATACAAATCTAAAACGAATACAATAAGCTGATAAAGTTTCGGAAATCTTTAACAATTGGCATCCTTAATCTAAGGTGCCAATTTTTTATTCTTTACGAAAGGTAATGGAAGTGGGAAAATGAATGCTGGATGCTTTATCAAAAGGAGCAATCATGATGAAATTAATTATTGCGGAAAAGCCAGATCAAGGTTCAACACTGGCTTCTATTTTTAAAAATAAAAAACAAAACGGTTTTATTGAAATCTTTCCAAATGAGACGTTTCCAAATGGAGCGTATGTGACTTGGGCCATTGGACATTTATGCCAGTTGGTGAACCCCGAGGCTTATGAGCCAGGATGGAAGAAATGGTCGTTGGAGAATCTGCCAATGATTCCTGCTCAGTTCCAATATGAAGTAACAAAGGATAAGGTAAAACAATTTTCTGTTATCCAAAAGCTTGTAAATAATCCTGCAGTAACGGAAATCATTCATGCAGGTGATGCTGGGCGTGAGGGTGAATTAATTATCCGTAATATTCTTCGAATTACAGGCTGTAAAAAGCCCATGAAACGACTATGGATTTCGTCTTTAACCCCTAATTCAATTCGTGAAGGTTTTAATAAATTATTAGCAGAAGATCACACTAGAAATCTATATTATGAAGCATACACTCGTGCCTGTGCTGATTGGGTAGTGGGAATGAATGCCTCTAGACTCTATAGTTTACTATTGCAAAAACAGGGATTTTCTGATGTTTTTTCGGTTGGCAGGGTCCAGACTCCCACTTTAGCGCTTATTGTTAAGAGAGAATTGGAAATTGAGAATTTTAAATCTGAACCATTCTGGGAAGTCATCGCACATTTTAATATCGAAGGGAAAAAATATAGCGGCAAGTGGCAGAATGATGGGGAAACACGGGTGAAAACAAAAGAATTGGCAGAGAAGATTGCGGCTTTCTGTCGCGAAAAACCAGCAGAGGTATCAGAGGTTCAATCCGAAAGAAAAGAGTTTTTCCCGCCATTACTTTATAATCTCTCCGCACTTCAAGCGGAAGCGAATAAACGATATAAATTTTCGCCAAAGAAGACGCTTGATGTACTGCAAAAGCTTTACCAGAAGGGCAATGTATCTTATCCCCGGTCTGATTCAAGATATGTAACGAAAGAAGAAGCCAATGCCTTTCCGGAAATTTTAAATAAAATAAGTCATATCAATGGTTACGATAAATTTTTTCCGCTGCCTATTGACTCCCTTGTTGATAACAAACGATATGTAAACGAAAAAAAGGTTACAGACCACTATGCCATCATTCCTACTGAACAGATTCCTAATTTTGAAAGACTAGATGCAGATGAAAAGAAACTTTACGACCTTATTGCAGCAAGTTTAATAGCAGCACATTATCCAAAAGCTATAGCAGAATATACTACGGTAACAACTTTAGTTGATGGACGAGCTGTTTTTCAATCAAAAGGGAAGGTTCAAATTGAAGAAGGTTGGAGGAAGGTAATCAATCAAAAGGAAAAAGAGGATGAACCTGCACTGCCTCTATTATCAAAAGGGGAACAGGGCAGTACGACAAAGGTGGATGTAAAAGAGAGCCAGACACAGCCGCCAAAACGCTATACTGAAGGTCAGTTAATCACATTAATGAAAACTGCCGGAAAGCATATTGATGACAAGGAAATGGAGAAAATATTATCCAAAACGGAAGGCTTGGGTACGGAGGCGACAAGAGCCGGAATTATTACCATGCTGAAAGATAGAAAATATATTGATGTAACCAAAAACTTAGTTTATGCAACGGCAAAAGCAAGAATATTGATAGAGGCAATTGGCCAGGAACTCCTTGCTTCCCCAGAAATGACCGCAAAATGGGAACAGAAATTAAGGGAAATTTCAGAAGGCGCTGCTTCTCCTAAGTCCTTCATGGAACAGACTAATAAAATGGTCTATCATCTCATTTCTTCAGGCGTTGGACATTCTGCTAATTGGACATTTTCAGACGATATTCGTGAAAATTTCACACCAGGCAAGAAGATGGGGAAATCGAGAGCTAGTACAAAATTGGGTCCTTGTAAAAAATGTGATGGTTCAATCGTGGATAAAGGGAGCTTTTACGGATGTTCTAACTATCAGAAAAACCAATGCAATTTTACGATATCTAAAAAGATACTCGGGAAAAACATTACCCAAAAGAATATTAAACTTCTTCTAACGGAAGGAAAAACAGAGTTGATAGAAGGTTTTACAAATAAAGATAAAATCTTTAATGCAAGGCTTTATCTTGATGAACAGGAGAAAAAGGTGAAATTCCTCTTTGAGAACCAAAAGGAACATAGCCAAAAAGTGTAACATTGTAATAATTCAACTTGTCACTAATTTTTTTCTATAGTAAACTTTTAAGAGAGTAATTTTTTGGAGGTACGGGATGCCAACACCTAGTATGGAAGATTATATCGAACAAATATATATGTTAATTGAAGAAAAAGGGTATGCCCGAGTATCAGATATTGCCGAGGCGCTGTCTGTTCATCCCTCCTCAGTAACAAAAATGGTACAAAAGTTAGATAAGGATGAATACTTAGTTTATGAAAAATATAGAGGTTTTAGCTTAACCACAAAAGGTAATAAAATCGGCAAACGTCTTGTTTTTAGACACGATCTACTTGAACAATTCCTAAAAATCATCGGTGTAAAAGATGAAAATATATATAAGGACGTCGAAGGAATCGAGCACCACTTAAGCTGGGATTCCATTGAACGAATCGTTGACCTTGTTCAATTTTTTCAAGAAGATGAATCAAGAATAGAAGCATTAAAAGAGGTTCAAAAACAAAATGAAGCTGAATAAGGAAAGCACCTGGCCTATCACCAGGTGCTTTCCTTTATCTTTTTAAAATAAATCAGGAAAATGATCAAAAGATGTTTCCTGCTCCGGGCTAAGCATTACTTTACCATCATGATTCTCGTATGCCTGAACACCTTTTATAATGCCGTCTGCTGCTTCTACTAATGCTTTTTGATATGAAATGACTCGACCTCCGGATGTGACAAAACTGATAATCTCTCCAAAATGGTTCCGATGCAATCCAACTACTGTTTCCACAAAGCTTTCCCCCTTTGCTCGATATTCTTTCTAATTTGCAATATAAATAAACGTAAAGGAATTCAAATTTAACAACGAATAATAAATAAAAAGGAGGCTTTTCTATGAACAATTTTATATGGGTAGATGAAGCAGCAAAACAATGGGATGAGCAGGCTGATAAATGGCATTCTAACAGCAAAGAAATGTGGGAGACCGGCAGTCGAAAAGACATTATTCCTTTTTTAATCAAGCACTTACAACCGGAGTCGTCACTTTGTGACCTAGGCTGTGGTGATGGTTATGCTTCCTATAAGTTAGCTGCAAATGGCTATCACGTTACTGGAGTCGATCTCTCTGAACAAATGCTTGATAAGGCAAATGAGAGAGCAAAAGACACGACAGCAAAATTCCTTAAAGCAGATATTTCAAGGGTGCCGGTAGAATCAAACTCTTTCGATGCCAGCATGGCAATCAATTCTCTTGAATGGACAGAGAATCCATTAGCAGTATTGCATGAAATGAAACGTATTGTTAAAAAAGATGGTTTGATTTGCATTGCGATTTTAGGACCGACCGCTATGCCGCGGATAAATAGCTATAGACGGCTGTATGGGGAAAAAGTAATTTGTAATACGATGATGCCATGGGAGCTAGGGAAATTGGCAGAAGAAAGTGGCTTAATCAAAATGGATGAAATTGGAGTTTACAAAAGGGGAGCTGACAAGCTGCCTTTAGAAAATCTATCATTAGATTTAAAGCAGGCATTGACCTTTATGTGGGTCTTCATGTTTCAAAATAAATAACGGAAGTGCAAAGGGCACTTCCGCTTTTCTTACTTTCCTGCTTTAACTTCTTGAAATAGGCTCTTTCGATTCTTTCAATCCCAATGAAAAGGTGTTTCTTGATACACATAATAGTTTAGCCAGTTCGAGAAAAACAAGTGTCCATGGGAACGCCAGCGATTGATTGGGGGTTGTGTTGGATCATTATTGGGAAAATAATTTTCCGGCAAATGAATTTCCAGTCCCCTGCTAATATCCCGATTATATTCCTGGGCTAAGGAATCAGATTCGTATTCCAAATGTCCAGTAATCATCACATGTTTTCTGTCCCGAGAGGCAATAAGCAATGCTCCTGCTTCTTCTGATGCGGCTAACAGTTTAAGTTCAGGGTTTTCATGAATTTCACCAATCGATACATCTGTATAGCGAGAATGGGGAGCATAAAACTGATCATCAAATCCGCGTAAGAGAAAATCATTATGCTCAAAAATTTGGTGCTCATAAATTCCTGAACATTTACGAGATAATTCAAATTTATCAATACCATAATGATAAAAAAGTGCAGCCTGTGCTCCCCAGCAAATATGCAAAGTAGAGGTAACATTGGTTTTGGTCCAATCCATGATTTCCTTAAGTTCTTCCCAGTATTTTACCTGTTCAAATTCCATTAATTCGACAGGTGCTCCAGTAATAATCATTCCATCAAATTTTTGATTTTTGACCTCCAGGAAGGTGGTATAAAATTGTTCGAGGTGCTGTTTACTGGTGTGCGTAGATTCATAGGAATCTGTTTTTAAAAATTTAACATTTAATTGCAGCGGGCTGTTCCCCAAAAGCCTTAATAGCTGAGTTTCTGCCTTTTCTTTGTCCGGCATTAAATTGAGGATAAGTATATTTAACGGCCGAATATCTTGTTGAATTGCCCTTTCATCGTCCATGATAAAAATATTTTCATTTTCAAGGATTTCTCGTGCTGGCAGCAACTTTGGAATGTTAATAGGCATGGTGCACTCCCCCTTTGTTTCTAATCTTGTTAAGTATATTTTTAAAATTCGGTCATTAACATTATAAACATTATCTTTAGTTCAGAAAAGAATAATTTCTTGTGAAAAATATTACACGAAAATAATCCGTGGTTTGATACAATAAAAGAGGTTACTAATTCTATGTGAATCGGGGGATCATTTTTGCAAATGAAAACATCATATAAGTCAGACATTGAAATTGCACAAGAATCAACCATGAAGCCGATTGTTGAAATTGCTAAAACAATAGGTTTATCAGAGGACGACCTCGAGCTTTTTGGGAAATATAAAGCAAAAATTTCGTATGAGGCGCTAACGAATATAGAAACAAATAAAGATGGAAAAATAATTCTCGTTACTTCCATCAATCCTACGCCTGCTGGTGAAGGAAAATCAACCGTTACAGTCGGTCTTGGTGATGCCCTTCAACGCATTGGTAAAAAGGCAATGATTGCTATGCGTGAGCCTTCATTAGGTCCGACAATGGGTATTAAAGGCGGGGCAACCGGAGGCGGCTATTCACAGGTATTGCCGATGGAAGACATTAATTTACATTTTACGGGTGACTTGCATGCGATTACTACAGCAAATAACGCTCTAGCAGCTTTGTTAGATAATCATATACAACAAGGCAATGAGCTTAAGATCGATCAACGCCGAATTGTTTGGAAACGAGCGGTGGATTTAAATGATCGTGCCTTAAGGAAAGTCATAATCGGGTTGGGCGGTCCACTTCAAGGAGTCCCGCGTGAAGATGGCTTTGATATTACAGTAGCATCAGAAATTATGGCAGTATTGTGCTTAGCTGCGGATTTAAAGGATTTGAAAGTACGATTAGCCAGAATGGTCGTTGCCTATAATGACAAAAAGGAACCTGTAACTGTTGGTGACCTTGAAGTGGAAGGTTCATTAACTTTGTTGCTAAAAGATGCAGTCAAGCCAAATCTCGTTCAAACGATTGAACATACTCCTGCGCTCGTGCATGGCGGTCCTTTCGCGAATATTGCCCATGGCTGTAATAGTGTAATTGCGACTCGTGCCGCAGCAAAACTTGCTGATTATGTCATTACAGAAGGCGGTTTTGGTGCGGATCTAGGTGCAGAAAAGTTTTTACATATCAAAGCAAGAAGTGCTGGTATAAAACCTGAAGCAGTAGTGATTGTTGCCACCATTAGGGCATTAAAAATGCATGGCGGGGTAGCAAAATCCGAGTTATCCAAGGAAAACATTGCTTCTTTAACGTTGGGATTTGCTAATTTGCAAAAACATATTGAGACCATCAGAAGCTTTGGGCTGCCAGTGGTCGTCGCGATTAACAAATTTATAAGTGATACTGACTTAGAAGTAGAAACTTTATTGGATTGGTGTAAACGGGAGGCTGTTCCTGTTGCCTTAACAGAAGTATGGGAAAAAGGCGGTGCCGGCGGGGTTGACCTTGCTAAGACGCTTTTAGAGGTAATAGAGAAAGAAGAAAATAACTTCCGTCACCTTTATGATTTATCCGATTCGCTTGAACAAAAAGTGAGGACCATTGTTCAAAAGGTTTATGGCGGTAAAGATGTTGAATTCTCGTCAAAAGCGAAGAAACAGCTGGAGGACTTTGAAAAGTTTGGATGGTCCAATTTAGCGATTTGTATGGCGAAATCTCAATATTCCTTGTCAGATGACCCAACGAAACTAGGCAGGCCTACTAACTTTACCGTGAATGTCAGGGAGTTTAAGCCATCGATAGGAGCAGGTTTTATTGTTGCCCTAACCGGAGATGTCATGACCATGCCGGGTCTTCCAAAAAAACCAGCAGCATTAAATATGGATGTAGATGAGAATGGGAAGGCCCTAGGATTGTTTTAAAGATAGAGGTGTAAACAATGTTTGATCCAACGGCTTTCGATAATATGAAAGTGGTCATAGAGGGAGCACTTTATGATTTAGACCTTGAAGGTAAAATAGCCGTCATTGACCGGAATGATTTTGTGAATACAGCCAAAATGTCACGAAGTTTTGAGTTGTACTTTACATTACCAGACTCACACGTAACTGCATTAATCGAAATTAGGTCAGAATTAATGAATTTAGCAGCAGAATTATTAACGGATTTCAATTTTCGAAAAGAGCCGGGCTGTTACATCAAATTACAGTTTCTCCATCAAGGGATTACCAATAAGGTACACTTGAAAAATATACTCAGCATTCTCATTGATATATGGGGTGATACAAGAAAAATTAGTCAATCCATTACGATTAATCATTCTGAATCAACGACCCATAATGTGAATAGCATTGTGTTAGACAGACTCGTAAGGGAAGACCAAATGGAGGATATGGTTGAGTTAATTGATACCATGGTGATCACGGTAGAGCAGTTGCAATCATACCTTGGTTCAATCACTTTAGCATGAATAGAGGGAAAAACCAGCTTTTTAGTTAGCTGGTTTTTTGCTATTTACAAGAAAACATTTTCAAGGTACGATGATTTTAACTAGATATTAGGACCTCATACCAATTAAAGGGGAGATTACATTGGTTAAAACGGCATGGGTTACGGACAGTACCGCTTTTTTAGATGAAGAATTAAAAAATCATCCTGATTTGTATACAATTCCAATTACTATGTTATTGGATGGGGAGGAATTCATTGACGGAGTTGATTTTACAGCAGCACAGCTTTTTGCGAGATTAAAAGAGTTAAAAACCCCACCCAAAACTTCTCAGCCATCGATAGGAGCGTTCCAAGAGTTATATGAAAAACTTTCAAAAGATTATGACCAAATTGCAGCTGTTCTTTTATCAGGAAAACTAAGCGGGACAGTTTCCTCGAGTGAGCAGGCAGCAAAACTTGTGGACATTCCAGTAAAAACCTTTGATTCCCATATATTAACCGCTCCAATGACGGCTTTATTAAAAAGAGGCATGGAGCTTGTCGAGGCTGGTAATAGCCTTGAGAGTGTCATGGAGCAATTAGAATCATTAAAAACTACCAATGAGACATATGTTTTAATTGGAAGTTTAGAGCAGCTTCATCGCAGCGGCAGGATGACTGGTTTACAATTTTTCCTAGGCAGTATGCTGAACGTGAAGCCAATCATTTCAATTGAAAATGGTGCGCTCAATACAAAGGAAAAAGTAAGAAGTGATAAGAAAGCAAAAGAAAAAATTCTTGATTACTTTACATCTTCCTACGAACAGAATAAATTTAAAGAAGTATATATTTTATATGGTTTACACCTCGAACAAGCAAATGAATGGAAGGCGGAAATAGAGCGGCAATATCCTGAACTAAAGGTTATATGCTGTCCATTGGGTGCGGTCATTGGTGTTCATGCCGGTGAAAACACACTTGGAATTAGCTGGCATAATGGACTGAAATAACTCTCTCTCTTTGTGAGCATACTAAAATGGCAGTTCATTTTAGATGAGGGGGTAATCATCATAAGTAAGAATCGAAACATGACACGTGAATTTACCGAAAAACAAGATCAAAAAAATGATGTTGAACTAAGCGGCGAGTATACAATCGGTAATACAAAATCACAAAGTCAGAAAAAAAGCGGCCGTCAAGCAAACAAAAAGTAACTCCGAATTCTTCGGGGTTATTTTTTATGATGGCTCTTTTCTTAAACTATGTTACTTTTTGGAAAAAATTTTATGATTGTGCTAAGTTTTCGCAGAAAATAAAGTAAATTTAAGAAGAAAAGAGCCTGTAAACTAAATTCTAAAGCGCAAAATAGCTTTTTCTACGTTAAAATCGGCTTTAAGATTTTAACAACAATATTTACGACAACAGCCTTTATGATAAAATAGCTAGGATGAAGGAAGGTGTTTCTTAGATGAACGAACAAATCATAGAGCAAACCATTACGTTTGTCCGGAATGAGCTTGGTGAAGATGCAACGGGGCATGATTGGTTTCATGTGGACCGCGTCAGACGGACAGCATTACATATTGCAAAACATGAACAAAAAGGGGATCCCTTTATTATTGAAATGGCAGCACTGCTGCACGATATTCCTGACGAAAAGCTCAATAAAAGTCCTGAAGCGGGAAAAAACAAACTGGATTCATTTTTTCAAACGATATCATTGCAAGAAGAGATACAAAACTCGATTATTCAAATTATCGAAAGTATTTCCTATAAAGGCGGAATAAAAACTGAGTTGGAAACAATCGAGGCAAAAATCGTTCAGGATGCGGATCGGTTAGATGCTATTGGGGCAATTGGAATAGCTAGAACATTTGCTTATGGCGGGAAAAAAGGACAGCCTATTTACGATCCAAGCCTTACGGTTCGGGAAGAAATGAGTTTAGAGGAATACCGCAAAGGCAAATCAACAAGCATTCACCATTTTTATGAAAAATTATTAAAATTGAAAGATTTATTGAATACTGAAGCAGCAAAAGAAATGGCAGAAAGCCGTCATCAGATGATGGTGTTATTTTTGGATCAATTTTATCTAGAATGGGATGGTCATGATCGATGAAAATGCTCACGGTAGAAAATGTTACGAAAACCTATGGGGAAAAACAGCTATTTAACAATATATCCATTACGATCGGTGAAAAAGAGCGAGTCGGTTTAATTGGAATCAATGGGACCGGAAAATCCTCATTACTAAAAATTATCGCAGGCTTAGATCAGCCGGATGAAGGTAAAATTATAACCAGCAAGGATTATTCGATTGCTTTCTTAGATCAGCAGCCAGAATTAGATTCAGCTAAAAGTGTTCTGGAGCAGGTTTTTCACGGCGAAGCACCCATTCTAAGGTTAATGCGTGAATATGAAAGAACACTATTGGTATTGGACTCTTCACCCAATGATACAAAGGTACAAGAAGATCTTTTCCGATTACAAAAACAGATGGATGCTTTAAATGCTTGGGATGCAAGTACAAATGCAAAATCGATATTAATGAAACTTGGAATTGAAGATTTTACTAAGAGAATCGGTGAATTATCTGGTGGACAAAAGAAACGTGTAGCCCTTGCTCAAGTGCTCATTGCTGAACCTGATTTACTTATCTTGGATGAACCTACGAACCACTTAGACTTTGACTCTGTGAAGTGGTTAGAGGATTACTTAAGCCGGTATAGTGGTTCTATCCTCCTGGTCACGCATGACCGTTACTTTTTAGACCGTGTTGCCAACCGAATGTTTGAATTAGATGGTGGTAATCTTTATAGCTACAAAGGAAATTATGCGGCATTTTTAGAAGCGAAAGCCATCCGTGAGGAAAATGAGGCTGCAACCTTTGAAAAAAGGCAGAACCTTTTTAGACGAGAGCTTGAATGGATGAGACGCGGTGCTAAAGCACGAACAACCAAGCAAAAGGCAAGGATTCAACGTTTTGATGAACTGGAGGATAAGCTTTCAGGAGGCAAACCAACCGGTGACAAAGTAGATATCTCCTTAAATGGCAGCAGACTTGGAAAACAGGTTTTTGAACTTAAGGATGCCTCGAAATGTTATGGAGAAAAGACAATCTTAAACCATTTTAATTTACTTGTGAAACCTGGTGACCGACTCGGCATTATTGGCAAAAATGGAGCCGGTAAGTCAACATTATTAAATGTTTTAGCCAAAAAACTTCCTCTTGATGAGGGCGAATTCATCATGGGGCAAACCGTAAAAATCGCTTATTATACCCAGGAAAGCGAAGACATGGATGAGAATAAGCGAATGATTGAGTACATTAAAGAAACTGCTGAAGTGGTAGAAACGTCAGATGGAAAAACTTTATCAGCAGCACTTATGCTTGAACGCTTTCTTTTTCCGCCATTTTCTCATGGTACGCCAATCCGTAAATTATCCGGCGGAGAGAAGCGGCGTTTATATTTGTTGAAGCTGTTAATGACCGCTCCTAACGTCCTGCTGCTCGATGAGCCGACAAATGACCTTGATACACAGACGTTGACCGTTTTAGAAGATTACCTAGAGGAATTCCCAGGTGTTGTTATAACTGTATCTCATGACCGCTACTTCCTAGATAAAGTAGTCGACCAGCTTCTTGTATTGCGCGGTGAGGGTAATATTGATTCATTCTTTGGGAATTACAGCGAATATTTAGAGAAAGAATCAGCCTCTGAAGCGCCGAAGAAGATGGAGACGCCTACAGCTCCGAGTTCAAAAGCTCCTGAAAAGGAAAAAAAGAAAAGAATGACTTTTAAGGAGAAAAAAGAGTGGGAAGAAATTGACGATGTCATCGCCAAAACAGAACAACGGCTTGAAGAAGTAGCCAATGAAATGGGGCAAACAGGCAGTGATTTCACAAAAGCGCAAGAATTAATGAAACTAGAAGCAGAATTAAACGGAAAGCTCGAGTATTTGATTGAAAGATGGGAATATCTTGCTGAAATTGCAGAAGGCGAGTAAAAAAGTGCGTCCTACGACGTGCTTTTTTTGTGTTCTTGGGAACTTAAAAAGGTATATCTGCGTATATTCAGATATATCTGCGATAAATGATTTTTATCTGCGTTAAATCGAATATTTCTGTGTAAATTGAAATATATCTGCGTTGCACCTTCAACAAGCCCATATTCTAGAATGAACTATCACTTATATGGTAAACTTGTTAAGAATAACTAAAGAATTAGGTGATCTTCTTGAAAATAAAGGCAATCGAACCAACCCCTAGTCCCAATACAATGAAAATAATCTTAGATCAAGAGCTTCCAATGGGGAAAAGTCATAATTATAAAAAGGAAACATCTGCTGAAGCACCTGCTGTTATCCAAGGAATTCTCCAAATAGAGGGGATCAAAGGTGTTTACCACGTTGCGGATTTCCTTGCTGTTGAAAGAAATGCAAAATTTGATTGGGGCTCTTTATTACCTCAAGTCCGCCTAGCGTTTGGTGAAACAGCAGAACCATCTGATTCAGCCAATATGAAAGTAGATGAACACTTTGGGGAAATCAAAGTGGAAGTCCAAATGTTTAAGGATATTCCGCTTCAAGTAAAACTGACAGATGGGACAACTGAAAAAAGGTTCGGAATGCCGGAAACCTTTTTAAAGGCTAGAGAACGTGCCCAGCTTCCTGACGAGAATTATATTTTGCTCCGCAGATGGGATCAACAAGGTGTGAGATACGGTGATTTCGATCAAATTGGACAGGAAGTAGTCGAAGAACTAATTGCTGCTTATCCACCAGAGCGACTTGAAAACCTCGTATCCAAAGCACAAACAACGGATTCTCCTGCGAAACAAAAGCCAGAACGAGAACGTAAAAAAGTTACGTTGGAATCTTTAGACAATCCGGACTGGCAAATCCGTTACCAGCTACTTGAACAAATGGATGATCCTGAGGTAGGGGATTTACCCGTTTTAGAAAAAGCGTTAACCGATGAGAAGCCATCGATTCGTAGATTGGCTGTTGTCTACCTTGGGATGATTGAAGATCCAGCCGTATTACCATATTTATATAAAGCCTTAAAAGATAAAACCGTTACCGTTCGCAGGACCGCTGGAGATTGTTTATCCGATCTTGGCTTCCCTGAAGCTAGTGATGAAATGATCAATGCACTACAAGATCCAAGTAAACTGGTTCGTTGGCGGGCAGCGATGTTTTTGTATGAAGTGGGGGATGAAACCTCATTACCAGCTTTAAAGGCAGCTGAAAATGACCCGGAATTTGAGGTTAGCCTGCAAATAAAGATGGCAATTGAAAGAATTGAAGGCGGCGAGGCTGCTAAGGGTTCTGTCTGGAAGCAGATGACGGAAGCTCGAAAGGCAGAAAGTTAATAGAATTGCATATAATAAATTAGAATAGTACACTGCAAATATAGAAAGTGAGGTTTTTATTATGTCAATGGCATATGAAGAGTATATGAAACAAATGGTATTACCAATGCGTGAAGAGCTAACTAGAACAGGATTCCAAGAACTCACAACACCCGAAGAAGTGGAAAACTATATGGAAAACGCGAGTGGAACCACGCTAGTAGTTGTAAACTCTGTTTGTGGATGTGCTGCTGGACTTGCACGTCCTGCAGCAACACAAGCGGT
Source organism: Neobacillus sp. plas4 (assembly GCF_057221695.1). Taxonomy (NCBI): domain Bacteria; kingdom Bacillati; phylum Bacillota; class Bacilli; order Caryophanales; family Bacillaceae; genus Neobacillus; species Neobacillus sp. plas4. The sequence continues at coordinate 4,129,968 of NZ_CM170152.1, read as the reverse complement.
ATTAACAAGTGAGAAAAAACCGGATCACCTCGTAACGGTCTTTGCTGGGCAGGATAAAGAAGCAACTGCAAAAATGCGCGAGTATTTCGATGGAATTGAGCCATCCTCACCGTCTATGGCATTGTTAAATGGCAATAAGGTGGTTCATTTCATTCCTCGTCATGATATTGAAGGAATGCCAATGGAAGCCATTATGGATAATTTAAAGGCTGCATTTGAAGCCAATTGCTAATTGCGAAAAGGGATGTCTTAGGACGTCCTTTTTTTTGGAGGATATATGGTCATGTTTGTGACAACAGCTGGAAGAACCAATCAACAGATGATTGAAATAGCAATGGAGACTGCAAGTAAATTAGGTGTTCCGTATATTCCTAGAAAAAAGAAATCAATTGAACTGCTGCAAAAGGAAACAACCAGCGACTGTATTGTAGTCGGAAAAGAAAGACTTGAATTATTCCACATGGCCTCAGCTTACCCCTTCTTCTTTCATCCGAATTCAGCGATGTTTCGCATCAAACGATTGATAAATGGTGAACATGACCCATTTTCGGAAGCAGCCCAATTAACAAAGGGGATGAGCTTTCTAGATTGTACCCTTGGCCTTGCTTCTGATTCAATCGTGGCTAGCTATTTGGTTGGCAACTCGGGGATGGTGACAGGCACCGAGGGTCAAAAGTATCTAGCTTTTATCGTGAAGGAAGGTCTGAAATCATGGGATTCCGAATATCCGGTCATGAATGAGGCAATGGCAAGAATCCAAGTGATACATAGCAGGGCTTTAGATTACTTAAAAATATTACCCGAGCATTCTGTTGATTGTGTCTATTTTGATCCGATGTTTGATGAGTCTATTCTCGAATCCGATGGAATTAAGGCTTTAGGTCAACTTGCACTCTACGAGGATCTCACAAAGGAAATGATAGATGAAGCTTTGAGAGTGGCTAAACATAGAGTTTTGCTAAAGGACCACTATAAAAGTCAGCGTTTTGAACGATATGGATTCCAGGTATACCGTCGAAAGACAGCTAAATTTCACTTCGGGGTACTTGAGAAATAAGAATTTTTCTACCATTTTTTAAGAATTGATTTTTCCATTTTATCTAGAAAAGAAGTATAATAAGTGGTAGGAATTAAAAATATCGGAAAAATCAGATGAATTCTTCCAGGTACAAAGGGGAAAATATAAATGAATAAATGGATTCGTAAATCGGCTGTCGTACTGATTTCGATTTTAACCTTTGGTTTAATTACACCCACACAATTAATAAATAGCGTAAATGCTGAGAAACCTACTGAGAGAGACACCATTGAAGCAGCGCCGTTAAGTCGTTTTGAGCAGCAAACCAGCCTTTATGAAAACTCAGAAGCAGACAAAGAAAGATTTATTGAAGAGCTTTTGAAACAGGCAGAAGAGCAATCTTATCAAAAATTCGGCACAAGAATTAAGCCTGTGATTGAAAATGAGTTTCGAGAAATCATCTTGCCAAATATTGAAAAAGCGTTACATGAAACAGCAGCTCAGTTCCCAACGGAGGATTTATTAAACTTAACAATCACTGAGTCTCCTGGTAAAGGACAATCCGAGAAGATTTTTAATATCAAGAACAATGGTACCAATAGTGATATCCTTCGTTTTCATGTGAGGAGGGATAATCCGCCGCAAGCAGGACACTGGTTTAACTTTCATTATCATACATACCATGACGGTTTTCAAAGTCACCATGAACTTGGCTCTATTTATTGGGATAAAAATACACCACCGAAATGGATGAGTTAATGATTTGCATCACCAGTAAAAAAAGTTTTATTATATTTATGAAACTTTTTTAAAAGAAACTCGTAAATAGACTATTACCTAAAATGGAGGAATGAAAAAATGGCAATTAGTTTATCAAAAGGTCAAAAAGTAGATTTAACGAAATCAAATCCTGGGCTAACAAATGTGGTTGTAGGATTAGGCTGGGATACTAATAAGTATGATGGCGGTAATGATTTTGACTTAGATTCATCCGTATTCTTATTAGGAGAAAACGGAAAAGTTACAAATGAAACAGATTTTGTTTTCTACAATAATCCAAAAGGTGCAAATGGCGCGGTTGTACATAATGGGGATAATCGTACTGGTGAAGGTGATGGAGATGACGAGACCGTAAGCATCAACTTAACAACGATTCCTGCTAGTATTCAACGTGTTACGTTTACTATTACAATTCACGATGCAGCAGCTAGAAACCAAAACTTCGGTCAAGTATCCAATGCCTATGCTCGTATTTTCAATGAAGCAAATGGCGAAGAACTAATCCGTTATGATTTAGGAGAAGATTTCTCTATCGAAACAGCTGTTGTTGTAGGTGAATTATACCGTCATAATGGTGAATGGAAGTTTAGTGCAATTGGCAGCGGCTACCAAGGCGGCCTAGCAGCATTAGCTACTGATTTTGGTTTACAGGTAGGATAAAAAAATACAGGGGAAACTTCCTATAATTTTATTAACATGGTACCGAGAGACCCAGCCTCACTGGGTCTCTTTTAGAGAAAAGAACTGCAGTCATGAACTATATTTTTAGAAATATCTGACATCAGTGCCTAGGCACGAATGCTTTACTACTGGGAGGAATTTTTTAATGTCGATTTTGCAAGGAATTTTTGATACGTACGCCCAATTTTTCAACTGGGAAATGTGGGGACAGGTTCTTACCGATCCAGTTTCATGGGGATTAATTGGAACCCTGGTTATTCTTGAAGGATTACTATCAGCCGATAATGCACTTGTATTGGCGGTAATGGTAAAGCACTTACCACCTGAACAACGTAAAAAAGCACTCTTTTATGGTTTATTAGGCGCTTATGTTTTCCGTTTTATTGCCATCGGTGTAGGGGTATTCTTAATTAAGCTTTGGTGGGTAAAGATTTTAGGTGCAGCATATCTTGCTTGGTTATCGATTAAGTATTTCCTTGATAAACGTAAAGCAGCACAAAACGAAGAAGAAGAAGCACATGGTATGAATCAAAGTGGGCTGCTAATCCGTCTGTTTGGTACCTTCTGGGGAACAGTTATTGCGGTAGAAATAATGGATATTGCATTTTCTGTTGACAGTGTCCTTGCAGCTTTTGGTGTTAGTGAACAGATTTGGGTATTATTAGTCGGCGGTATGCTCGGAGTCCTTATGATGCGGGGTATTGCTGGAGTATTCTTGAAGTTAATTGACCGTATTCCTGAGCTCGAAACATCAGCATATATCTTAATCCTATTGATTGCAGCAAAAATGTTCGTTGCCGTTTTCGATATTCACGTTCCACACTCAGCATTCTTTATCATTATCTTATTAACATTCGCAGCTACTTTTGTTGTTCATTATATGAACAAAAAGAAACAAGTTGGCAAAGAATCATAATTATTAAAGTACGACATAAAATGGGGAACAGACGAGAGTCCGTCCCCATTCTTTTTTATATTAGGCTGGTTTCGTAAAGAGTAGTGTTAAAATCTTAAAGCCGATTTTAACGTGGAAATAATTATTTTACGATTAAGATTAGTTTGCTGGCCCTTTTCTTATTAATTTATGCTATTTTTTACGGAAACATAGTACAATCTATTAATTTTTTATTCCAAAAAGTACAAAGTTTAAGAAAAGAGCCTTATATTAAAGGAGTAATTTAGAATGAAATTTTTTACCTATTTTTATGAAAATGAGCTAGAATCACTATTTTTCCAAAAACCAAAGGACTTTTCAAAGTTTAGTGACCGTGAGCTTTTATCTTTTGGTCTTGGCGCTACGCTCTACATGCCTGCAACTCGTCCAAATATTCATCAAGATATTCTCTCGAAAAAGCATGAAGGATTAACATCGCTGGTGATTGACCTTGAAGATGCTGTTGGTGATATTGAACTGAAAAACGCAGAAGAATTGCTAGTTGCAGAATTATTAAAATTACATAGTGAATTTAACAAAAAATATTTAACCATAGATGATTTACCGCTCATGTTTATCCGTATTCGAAACCTAGAGCAGCTTAAACTGGTGAAAGAAAACTTAGGCAGTGCCATTCAGTTGTTAACAGGAGTGGTCCTACCGAAATTTAATGCGGAGTCAGGGGAAGAATTACTAGCTGAGGTTTTGAAGATTCATAGAGAACACAAGCCTTTTTACGCCATGCCTATATTAGAAAGTGATAAAATTATACAAAAAGAATCCAGAATGACCGAGTTAATGTCCATTAAACATCTGCTAGATCGATATAAGGATCACATTCTGAATGTCCGAATCGGGGCGACAGATTTCTGCGGGTTATATGGAATCCGCAGAAGTGTCGATACAACAGTTTATGATATTGCGGTTTTAAGAGACTGTATTGCAGATATTATTAATGTTTTTCAACGTTCTGAAAGCCCTTATGTAATCTCTGGACCAGTCTGGGAATATTTCTCTTCTAAACCGAGGATGTTTAAGCCGCAGCTAAGACAAACCCCTTTTCGTGAACGTTACGGGGATGAAGGCTTGAAATGGCGGGCTGAATTAATCGACCAAAATGTGGATGGACTAATCAGAGAGGTGTTAATGGATATCGCCAACGGGCTTACAGGGAAAACCATTATCCATCCCACCCATATCAAAGCAGTCCAGGCTCTGAATGTTGTCACATATGAGGAATACATCGATGCATGTTCAATTGTGGAATCAGCTAACGATGAAAATGGAGTTAAGAAAAGTAATTTTTCAAATAAGATGAATGAAATAAAACCTCATTTATTTTGGGCGAAAAAAATCATTTTAAAATCACAGCTTTACGGGGTGCTACATGAAGGATACACAAATATTGACCTTATCAAAAAAGACGTATACGTATACCATTCTTGATGCGATTACCTGCAACATCGAAGTAAGAGATAACCCATACCAGTTACCGCTTGAAGGACTATTTACAATGGCAGCAAGAATCAATAAAAAACGATCGTTTTTGTTTGTTAGTAAAGTTCTTGGAAAACATTTGCCCATTGATCCAAAAAAAGGCCTGCTTACGGGTGCATTACTTGCTGCTCGATTTGCAGAAAGTATCAAAGGATGGAAATACCAGGAAACAGAAAACCTAATTAGATCATTTAGGGAGAATGAGACGGAGTTTCAGAGCGCTCCTTTTATACCTAAGTCTGTTAATCCAGTTGTTATTGGATTTGCGGAGACTGCTACTGCTCTTGGTCACGCTTTTTTTGATTGCTTTGAAAATGCAGAGTATTTTCATACAACAAGGGAAGAGATTGATAGTCTAACACCGAGTATTACCTTTGAAGAGGAGCATTCTCACGCTACCTCCCATCGCTGCTATATTCCATTGAGCATGATTCAAAATGACCGTGAAATTATTCTGGTGGATGATGAAATGACCACGGGGAAAACGGCCATCAATATTATTGAATCTATCCATGCCCAGTTCCCAAGGAAGGAATATACTGTAGTATCGATATTGGATTGGCGTTCAGAGGCAAACATACAACGGTATAGTCAATTAGAAAAATCACTCGGGATAAAGATAAACGTTGTAAGCTTAATTGGCGGTAACGTTCAAGTAAACGAATTTAGTAAACTTGAAGTTCACGAAAATCATGAGGCATGCTTAAATACGAAAAAACCATGTATTGAAATTCTATCACTATCTGCCTTTTTTAAGAGTGCAAATGTCGCTGCAAATAATCAGACTCCTCTAATTCAGGAGACCGGACGCTTTGGTATAGACAGCAGAGCGAACCTCGACCTTCATCAGAAAATTCATGATGCAGCAGTTGTATTAAGGCAGCACAGAAACGGTACGAAAACGCTTTGTTTGGGAACCGGAGAATTTATGTATATCCCAATGAAATTGGCGGCGGAAATGGGCAGAAATGTCTTCTATCAATCTAGTACAAGAAGTCCAATCTTTCCTAAGGATGTTGAAGGCTATGGTGCAAGACAGCGAATAAGTTTTCCTAATCCAGAGGACCAGGATATTGCTCATTTCGTTTATAATATTCCTCCTTTTGAATACGATGAACTTTTTGTTTTTATTGAAAGAGAAGTACCTGAAGGAAACCTTCAGCCATTCTTAAAACAAGTAGAAAAATTACAGATTAAGTCGATAAAAATCGTCTTTTTCTCGCATTAAACAGGGGTGAAAGAATGTCGATAATAACCAATCAGCCAGCTAAAATGGGAAGCTATTCGGAAGAAGATGTTCTTTTTCTATTAAAGGATTTAAGTCATATTGAATTGGAAGATTCAACGATTAACCGCGAAATTAAAGTTCAATCAGGTCAGCATTACAGTGAATCTCTGCCGATTGAATACCAGCCTCCAAAAGAATATGTAGATTTGTTTTGGCAATCGGCCTCGGAATATAAGCGAAAGGTAGCTCTCTGTGTCGGAATAGTGGCGGAGCAGATCTATCAAGCTAAGGGTAGCCAAGCGATACTTGTATCACTTGCCAGAGCTGGCACACCTGTTGGAATTCTAATAAAAAGATATATTAAATTACGTTATGGCATCTCTTTGCCACATTATAGTGTTTCGATCATCCGGGATCGGGGCATTGATGAAAATGCACTTCACTATATTCTCTCAAAACATCCAGAAGGAAGTATTCAGTTTGTGGATGGCTGGACAGGAAAAGGGGCCATTTCAATTGAATTAACAAAGGCTTGCAATCTATATGAAAAAAACTATCAAGTAAAGCTTGATGACACCCTTGCGGTGATTGCTGACCCGGGCCATTGCACAAGCCTTTTTGGAACGAGAGAAGATTTCCTCATTCCAAGTGCTTGTTTAAATTCAACTGTTTCAGGTCTGGTAAGCCGTACTGTTTTAAATGAGCAGTACATTGGTAAAAACGATTTTCATGGGGCTAAATATTACCGAGAGCTGCTGGCTAGTGATGTATCCAATGATTATATTGATTTGATTACGACTGAATATCCAGCCATTATCCATGAAGCGGAGAATATTGCGTTACAGCGAAAACATCAGGATATTAAAAATGCATTCTTGGGTATGCAGGATGTGAAGCAGATTCAAGTTGAATTTGGAATTGATAATACGAATTACATCAAACCAGGTGTCGGCGAAACAACAAGAGTTCTACTCCGGCGCATCCCATGGAAAATACTTATGCGTGATCCTGCTAGTCCTTATGTAAAACATATTCTGATGCTAGCAGCAGAAAAAAGCGTTGAGGTGGAAGCCTATCCGGAGATGAATTATTTATGTATGGGTTTAATAAAAAGCTTTAAGGGGACTAGTAAATGATAACAGCATCAGATCTTGACCGAACTCTTATGTATTCTAATCGGGCGCTAGAAGAATTCGGAAGACCGGAGGATAAAGCGTTAAAACCGGTTGAAATGCATAGAGGAAACTGGACAGGCTATATGACAGAAGCTTCCTTTTCCATGTTAAAAGAAATCAACAAGCATAGTTTGTTTATCCCTGTCACAACAAGAACGACTGAGCAATTTAAGAGATTTGTGATTTTTGAAAAAGAAATACCTTTAACCTATGCGGTGACCACAAATGGAGCACATGTTTTATATAATGGAGAGCCATTAAAGGACTGGTCTGAACAATTATACATTCAATTAAAGAATGGATGTTCACCTGAGGAAGAGCTGCAGTCTGCCTTGAAAAAGTCAGGTATCTATTTAGATGGGGAAAGAAAGCAGGCGGAGAAATTATTTTTTTACTATCTATTAAATTGCCTTCCGCCCCCATCAGAACTTTTGGAAATTCGTGAACTTACAGCAGCATATGGCTGGAAAATGAGCCTGCAAGGAAGAAAACTTTACTTTATCCCTAATGCAATTAGCAAAGGAAAGGCATTAGAATTTATTTGTAATCGAGAAGGAAAGGAAGCATTGGCAGGTGCTGGGGATTCTGTTTTAGATTGGGATTTCCTAAAAGACTGCACCTATCGTTTTGTCCCAAGTCACGGAGAACTGCTAAAAGTCAGGGGATCAGGTGGTATATCACTTACCGACCAGTGCGGCGTTGCTGCCGGAGAAGAAATTCTCCAGCAATTTCTGAATGTATTAGCACTTAAAATCTAACCATTTTTTAAATAAGGATAGAAGAAAAATATATAGATTGAATAGAATACAGCAAAAGAAGTACAAAAAAAGAATATAGACATACCAACCGTGACGAGAACGGGAGAAAGTAACAGTGTAAAAAGTAAGCATAACCAGAATAAATCGATTATAACGAAGGTTTTCGAGAGCATTAAATCCATCATTAAATTTAATTCCTCGCTTACTTCATCTATTCTTGGCCGCCTGTATAAAAACCTCATGAAGTCACCTACTTATCTGTCAGTACTTAAATCATATGTAAGGACAAGGAAAAAGGTGAAAAATGAGGAATGTACCTATTCGGAATTAAATAAACCGCTTTTTTCCAAAAACGAAACATTTTGTGATTACGTCCGTATAAACAATGAACCAATTAATTAACTGTGATATGATGGTAAAGAACACCCTTACATAATTTTACTGTAACAAAAAATCTTTCGCTTTTTTGAGGGAAGGGATATGAATGAATTTACCATACAACCAAATGAATGTCCGACCTTTATCCCTTTCATTTGAAAATTGGCTTGATACGCTGAAAATGCCCCTGTCAGAACGGCCAGAATTTTCATTTGACAAGGGAAGTATTCAGATTGGGCAAGTAGTGGGGAAATTTCTTGGAATTCCGATTGATAGTGATGAGTATTATAATCAGCTTTTTGATTATGTCACGTCGCCTGAACCAGGGTTAGTGTTATTAAGTGAGGAATCATTAAATAAAAACATTGATAATCATCACTTTCAATCGATTCAAAAGGTACTGAATATCAGCCAGGAACAGAAGCTTTCAATCAATCGGTTCACCGCTTTTCTCGACGGTGAACAGCTATTGTATAAGTCAAAAATCCCAGCCATCCATCGAAAAATCAGGGAAGCGATGATCAGTACGCTTGAACTCTTTACGCACCGTGAAAAGGATGGTTTAAAAAATCATGAACTAAGAAGGGTTCTAGTCGACGTGATAAAATGGTCGATGAACCATTTGAATCCTTTATTAGAGGAGATTGATTTGCAAAAGGGAATGCCGAAATTTTTATGGTATGGCGATATGAAAAGAAGTCAGTCTTATTTTGTATATTTTTTAATTAAGATGGGCTGCGATCTAGTGATTTTTCATCCTGAGGCCAAGGATGGTTTAGCTGGATTTCTTGACGAAGAAATCTTTACCCATCATTATCCAAACAAACAACCTGCAGAACCTTTTCCAAAAGAGAGAAGAAATCGCCAAACGACTGTCGCATACCGGGCATCCAGAGAGATAGAGAATATTCTCCATCAGGAAGGTGCAGGTTTATATAAACCGTGGCAGCTAAGGGATTACACACCTTCTTCCATTACTCTGAAAACCACTTATGATGAGTTATTTATTCTTGGGAAAGAAATCGCCATGGTGCGGCCAGGTTTTGAGGTTGAGAATGGACAGGTTAAGATTCCTTCACTCTTTGCGAAAATCCAGGGAGTAAGTAAAAATCGAAAAGAGTATTGGGATCGAATTCAAAGCCTCGCAGAATTCGATCATACCCTGTTGATTCGCCAACTGCCCTTTACATGGTCAAGCTCTAACGATTTTCGCTTTCACTATCGTAACGCTCTAGGCAGGGATGGATTATTGAATCCAGAAATGATGATGCAGGCGCACTATTGGCCGTATTCCCTTCTGCCGACTGGGTTGCAAAAAGGGATTGCCAATGCGATTCGACGAATTTGTGAGAAACCAGGTTTAAAGCCATTGCTAGGGGAAAATATGGAAGAGGTAAGCATCTTTTTATTTAGTCAGGCGATGTTTACACCAAAAGATGTCATCCAATTAATGGAAAAATTTGATTACTCCCAGCATGTACCGAAGTTAATCATTTATAACAATGAATGCCGCGGTATGCTGTCGAGAACGGATGCAGCGCTTCTCCTGCTTCTAAATCAATTTGGGATTGATATTATTATCTATAACCCACCAGGCCATAATGATATTGAAAATTTCCTTCATGATCGTTTATTTGATACCCACTGGCTGGAGGATGTAGTATTTGAATTAGAATATAAAGAACCTTTTAAGCTGAAGAAAGGGTTCTTCCAAGGAATTCTAAGAAATTTAAGGGGAGATTAAGCATGAATCTACAAAAACAGTCTGCCGACTTAATGACAGCAACTACAGAAGATACACTTAATGAAGCAAAGATTTCAGACATTAAGCTTGCCCTTCGGAAGGAAACAGAAGTTCAGAATTTGGCCAGGTCAATTGACGAAAGAGACCAAATAAAAATCTTGGAGTTCGGGAAAGAGCCTGCTGTTCAAATCTCTCGTTTCTCTGATCAAATCTTAGGGAATATGAGAACCACAAAAGTCGAAGATTCAGGCGAGCTGCTTAAACAGCTTACCAAAATCATGGATAAGTTTGACCCAAAGGATTTTCAAAAAACTTCACCTGGATTTTTCGGCAAGCTCTTTAAAAAGGGTGAAAAAATGATTGAAAAGGTATTTGGCAAATACCAGACTATGGGTTCTGAAATCGATAAGGTTTACGTAGAAATATCCAAGTATCAGCATGAAATGGTCGATTCAACGAAAATGCTCGAGAATATGTACGAGCAAAATTATCAATACTATATGACGCTGGAAAAATATGTAGTGGCAGGCGAAATGAAGGTAGAAGAACTTAAAAACAATCAGTTGCCACAGCTGGAAGCCCGGGTTGCCGCAGGTGACCAGATTGCTTCCATGCAATTGGATACCTTGAAAAATTCAATTGAAGCTTTAGAGCAGCGTATCTATGACCTTGAAATGGCAAAGATGGTATCATTGCAGACGGCTCCGCAAATTCGCTTGCTACAGCGAGGAAACACAAAGCTGATTGGAAAAATTAATTCAGCTTTCGTAACAACGATTCCAATTTTTAAAAATGGCCTCATTCAAGCTGTCGCTGCGAAAAGGCAGAAGCTTGTGGCTGACTCCATGAGTGAGCTTGATCGCCGGACCAACGAAATGCTGTTGAAGAATGCGTCAAACATTTCAAAACAAAGCACAGACATTGCAAGGCTCGCAGGTGGTCCAAGTATTAAAATTGAGACGATTGAAGAATCCTGGAACATTATTATTAAAGGTATGCAGGAAACAAGAGCCATTGAAGAAGAAAACAAACGCTTGCGTGTTGAGGGTACAAAGCGCTTAGAGCAGCTGCAGGATAACTTTAAAAAGTTGAAACAACAATACTAATTGATTGTTACTATAAAATTTATTTTATGAGGTGAATGTTATGGCTATTAGCTTACAAAAAGGTCAAAGAGTAGATTTAACAAAAGGAAATCCAGGACTTTCTAAAATCTTGGTAGGATTAGGCTGGGATCCTGTTCAAGCCGGTAAGAGTGGAGGCGGCGGTCTCTTCGGCGGTTTATTTGGCGGCGGCGGAGCAGGCGGAGGTGCCAACGTAGACTGTGATGCGTCGGTCATTATGCTTGGTGCGAACGATAAGATTCAAAACAATAAAGATGTCATATATTTTGGGAATTTACGGAGCGCTGACGGAAGCGTTCAGCACTCAGGGGACAACCTTACGGGCGATGGAGACGGTGACGATGAGCAAGTAATGATTGATTTAAGCCGCGTTCCTGCAAGCGTTCAAAAGCTTGTATTTGTCGTTAACATCTATGATTGTGTAAAAAGAAAGCAGCACTTCGGCATGATCCGTAATGCCTTTATTCGAGTGGTAAATCCTTCTAACAATAATGAATTAATTCGTTATAATTTATCGGATGATTATAGCGGACAAACATCATTAGTAGTTGGCGAAATTTATCGTCATAACACTGAATGGAAGTTCGCTGCTGTAGGAACTGGTACAACAGCAGCCAGCTTAAGTGAAGTAGTTCGTTCTTATTCTTAATTATTGGGGAACAGGCTTTGCTTGTTCCTTCTACTATTACGTTCTAAAGAGGTGAGATAGTTGGGTATCAATTTATCTAAGGGACAAAGAATTGATTTAACGAAAACCAACCCAGGATTAACAAAGGCTGTTATTGGTCTTGGCTGGGATACAAACCGCTATTCTGGTGGACACGACTTCGATCTAGACGCATCTGCGTTTTTAACAGATGCAAATGGCCGGGTTACCCAGGATTTAGATTTTATTTTTTATAATAATTTAGCTCATACCTCTGGCGGAGTCGAGCATACAGGAGATAACCGCACGGGTGAGGGTGACGGGGATGACGAACAAATCAAAATTGATTTCAGCAAGGTTCCTTCCCATGTCCACCGAATTGCCATTGCGGTCACGATTCACGATGCGGATGCACGTAACCAAAATTTTGGACAAGTCACCAATGCCTTTGCCCGGTTGTTTGACGAAGAAACCAATCGCGAAATTCTCCGCTTCGACCTTGGAGAGGACTTTTCTGTAGAAACTGCGGTCGTCATTTGTGAGTTATATCGTCACAACGCTGAATGGAAATTTAACGCTATTGGCAGCGGGTTTTCAGGTGGATTGGCCGCGCTATGCCGAAATTATGGATTAGAAGTATAAAGTTTTAAAGGAAAGCTGCCGAGCTGGCGGCTTTTCTTTGCGTTTTCGGGAGTTTCACAATGAAAATATGTTTATTGGAAAATATATCTGCGTTTATTTGATTTTATCTGCGATAAATCAAATATGTCTGCGATAATCGAAATATATCTGCGTTTCTGGGAATATATCTGCGAGACCCAATTTTGCCTTCAAAAAACAGTAATTTCCCCGAACTTATGCCATATATTTACCAAGTCTTTCGTCACATCTATCATGTTATAATTCTAGTAAGTATACAAAATACTAGGAGGATGATAACATGCGTAAATGGGTCGTTTCCTCCATCATTGCCGGTTTATTTCTGTCGATGATTACCACCTCACAAGCTTCATTTGACAGTATCATGTTAGGTGATTATCCAAGAAACTCTGAACTTTTTAAATTTATAAATACACAATCTTCCCTCGACCAACTAGATCAAATGATTGAATTACCAAAAACCCTTTTTGATGAAAAAGACGCTGCAGTAATCATTAATCGGATTGGCAATCTGCCAGAAGCTCTTTTAGAAAAGAGTAACAATCAAGGCATTATTATTAAACTTTTCACAGGAAAATTAACGGATAACCGAACTGCTCGCTATTTAGCGGGGCAAATACCTAGAGGCTATCATTCACAAACTACGTGGGATGAGGTGCCGGGAATTGGCGGCTCGCAAGTAGTTTTGGTGAAAATTGGCCACAGTGATAAAGGCAACGGGCACGGATCCGTAAACTTAGAACTTCATGAGTTTGCCCATTCGATTGATCATCTTGTCTATGAAAATATAAGTAAAGGGAAAGAATTTCAGTTGATTTGGGAAGAGGAGCGCGGGATCTTGTTCCCTGGTAACCCATATTTTATTCTGCATGTAGAAGAGTACTATGCTGAAACTTTTGCGATGTATTTCTTAAATGATGAGACAAAAAAACAATTACAAAATCTCGCTCCTAAAACTTATCAATTTTTTCAAAATCTTCACTAATGCTCTAATTATGGTAAAATGTAAGGTTTATGATAAAATGAATAACATATGTCAGACAAGGGAGTGTCGGTTTTGAAGCAGTATTTAGAACTATGTGAGCATGTTTTGAAAAATGGCCATGAAAAAGGAGATCGGACCGGAACGGGGACCATCAGTACTTTTGGTTATCAAATGCGATTTAATTTACAAGAGGGCTTCCCCTTATTAACGACTAAAAAATTACACTTAAAATCAATTATTTATGAATTGCTTTGGTTTTTAAATGGAGATACAAATGTACGGTATTTGCAGGAAAATGGCGTGCGAATTTGGAATGAATGGGCGGATGAAAATGGCGAATTGGGCCCAGTATATGGACATCAATGGCGCTCATGGACCGGTGCGGATGGAACGACAGTCGACCAAATCAGTGAGTTAATTCATCAAATCAAGACCAATCCTAACTCGAGAAGACTGATTGTGAATGCTTGGAATGTAGCAGAGATCGATAAAATGGCGTTAGCTCCGTGTCATTGCTTATTTCAATTTTACGTGGTAGATGGCAAATTATCTTGTCAGTTGTATCAACGTTCAGCAGATGTCTTTCTTGGCGTACCGTTCAACATTGCATCTTACGCTATGTTGACCATGATGATCGCTCAGGTATGTGATCTAGAACCTGGTGAATTTGTTCACTCATTTGGTGATGTGCATATCTATCAAAACCATTTAGAGCAAGTGAAAATGCAAATGGACAGGGAGCCTCGACCATTACCGAAATTAAAGATTAATCCAAATGTGAAGGATATTTACTCGTTTGAATTTGAAGATTTCGTATTAGAAGGATATGACCCACATCCACATATTAAAGGAGTCGTTTCTGTATGATATCCTTTATTGTTGCCATGGATGAAAACCGAGTCATTGGCAAGGACAACCAGTTGCCTTGGCACTTACCGGAGGATTTAAAGTTTTTCAAACGAACAACGATGGGGCACCCGATTGCCATGGGCAGGAAAACGCATGAATCTATCGGTCGTGAGCTTCCAGGCAGAGAAAATATTGTGATTACTCGGCAATTAGATTATAAAAGCAACGATGTAACAATATTCTACTCTATGGAGGAATTTGTAGAATATTGCAAAAATCAAGAAGATGAGATCTTCGTAATTGGCGGCGCTGAAATCTTTAAAGAAACGTTTCCGTTTGCAGACCGTTTATATATTACACATATTTCAGAAGAATTTGAGGGAGATACTTACTTCCCCGAGTTTAATGAACGAGATTGGAAGCTTGTTTCCAGTGAAAAAGGGATTAAGGACGAGAAAAATCCTTATAAGTATGAATTTAGAATTTACGATCGTATCGTGAAAGGCAGCCAATAATGTGCTGTCTTTTTTATGATGCAAGAAAATTCACTAAATAACCTAAACAAATTTCTTCCTTTTACTTTATACTATCTTATAACATAAAAAGGGGGCAGCTATGTTTAGGCATATTACATGTTTTATGTACTTGAGCGGTTATTTGATTTACAGCATCCCGACGCTGGCAAAATTAAAGAGGCTGAGTAAAGATCTGCCAGTTCACGAACGGGATAAAATAGCGATTGAATATCCGAAAAGATTTTCGAAAACATTTATGAAACTAACAGGTTCAAAAGTAACCGTTAATGGTTTGGACATTATTCCAGAGGGACCTGTTGTTTTTATTGCGAATCATGAAAGTGATATTGATATCCCCGTCTTGCTGTCAGCCATTGATAAACCATTCGGTTTTGTTTCAAAAATTGAAATGAAGAAGGTACCGATTATTTCATCGTGGCTTAAGGCGATTAATTGTATTCTAGTTGATCGAAAAGACACTCAACAAGCTCTTAACAGCATGCGGGATGGTGTTACATTACTCAAAGAAGGTCATTCTCTCGTTATTTTCCCAGAAGGAAAGAGAAGTAAAGGAGGACCTGTGCATCCCTTTAAAGTGGGTGGTATTCGACTTGCACAAGATGCAGGTGTGCCCATCATTCCAATTTCAATCAAAGGAACAGCCGATGTGTTTGAAAAGAATGGGAGGATCATAAAACCTGCAGAAATAACAGTAACAATCGGACGCCATATTGATCCCAATGTTCATTTTCAGAAAGATTATAATGAAATAACCGAAGAAGTCCGCCAAATTATTATCGCGAATCGAGATGGTCGGGGGATCGCATCATAGAAAAGAAGCATCGACACCGATGCTTCTTTCCTTTTTAAAAATAGACGCCATTTAATTCGTAATCAGCTAGTTTATCAAGCATTCCTTTGAATTCGTCTGGATGGCAGAAGTCCTCCTCATGGAAGTGTGCTTTCACCCATTGAATTAATTCGGCAGGGCTATTAAAGTATTCCCCACTGCTGTCACTCTTGCGAATCATATACCTCCCATTATCCTCGTCGATGGTGACTTCAACTGGGAGGGCACCATCAAAACTGCTGAGTGAAAATTCCATCTTCATCACATCCATTCTTTATAGATATCCAATAGTATATGTTTCCGTTGATAAAATTATAAACGGTAAAACGCACAATTGTCAAAATATTTACTCAATTTAAAGTTAGATTATTCATTGACTTAAGAAGCCGTTCTTGGTAAATTGTTAAGAGTAAATAGTAGAGAAATAAATGCGTAAAGTCACTTCTAGGTAATATTTCTTAGATAATGTGAAATTAATATGAATTTTCGCGAATAATTTACTCAAAACGGTATATCAATACTATAATCGTAGTAGAAAGATAATTAACCCAAAGGGGATGTAAACCATGTTCTCAAATATTGGAATACCAGGATTAATCCTTATTTTAACATTAGCTCTTATCATTTTTGGCCCAAAGAAGCTGCCTGAAATCGGCCGTGCCTTCGGACAAACATTGAAGGAATTCAAGAAATCAACACGTGAATTAACCGATGATGTAATGAAGGACATCGATGATGAAAAGCAAAAATTGACTAAATAAGGGTGTAAGATCCATTCTTGCACCTTTTTTTCTTCATTTTTCTTTTAAACTATAACAATGATGATAATCGTGTTTATGAAAAAATCATATTCAACCTTTGAAATTGGCAGGGGAATTACATGGAAGATAAAGAATTACAATTAGTGGATCACTTAGATGAATTGCGCAAACGGATTATTATCTCAGCGATAGCATTTGTTGTTTTTTTCATTGTTGGCTTTATTTATGTGACCGATATATACGATTGGTTAGTTCGTGACCTTGAAGTGAAGTTAATCGTGCTTGGACCAAGCGATATTATTTGGGTTTACTTTATGATTGCAACGATCATCGCAATTGCAGGCACCATTCCAGTGCTGGCAAGCCAAATATGGTTGTTTGTGAAGCCGGCACTTAAACCGCTTGAAAGAAGAATAACCCTTTCTTACATTCCGGCATTGTTTATTTTGTTTATTGTGGGACTGGCATTTGGATATTTTATTATCTTCCCAATGGTACTTGAGTTTTTAGTAAAAATGGGAGCAGATATGTTTGTAACGAACTTTACAGCAGATCGATACTTCCGCTTTATTATGAACATGACTCTTCCGTTTGGCGTTCTGTTTGAGTTACCAGCGGTAGTAATGTTCCTAACTTCCCTTGGGATTATTAATCCATTTGTTTTAGCTAAAATTCGTAAATACGCATATTTTGTTTTAATCTTAATTGCGATTGTTATTACACCACCGGATTTCATGTCAGATTTTGTTGTAACGCTGCCATTGTTATTGCTATATGAAATCTCTATAAATTTATCAAAGATTGTACACAAGAAACGAATGAAAAAGCTTGCGGAACAAGAAGCAGAATTTGCAGAAGAAGCATAAATAAAACACAAGAATATGTTTTAAAAAGCCCTCATTCTAACAACCGAATGAGGGCTATATTTATGACTGATTTTTTTCACTCATCCATTCCTGGAATTTTATGTACTTACGGTACTCATGAAAATCTTCTTTCTTTAAGCCATCCTCTATCGCCTGGCGAATCAATACTTTCCATTCCTCATCTAATTCATTATCCTTAACTTTTTGTGATATTGTTTCTTGTAAAAGATAATCAATACTTGTCTCTAATGGCTTAGACACTTTTGCTAGAAATTGAAGAGAGGGATTGGACTGTAAACCTCTCTCAAGCTGGCTCAAGTAAGATTTCGAAACATCAGCTAACCGACCTAATTCCGTTATTGAGTAACCCTTTTCTTGCCTTAGTCTTTTAATCTTCTTTCCTATCATATCACCTTCATCTCCTAATTTAGAAAAAGTCTCAGTTTAATTATACATTATAAAGAACAATAAGTTCTATATAAAATCCAAAAAGACGAGATATCATGTGAAAAACAAAGGAAAATAGCGATATCTTGTTCTTGATAAAGAATTTGAGCCTTTTCATAAGTTTTCAATATTGTTAATTTGTTTTATACTGGCTCTGTGTATTCTTTTTAAAGAATGAATTAAAATATGCAGGATACTATTAAGTAAATTTTTAATTCAGAATGAAAAGGGGGAAGATTAACTCTTATAGACAAGGAATCCTATTAAATGATCATCTAACCTCAATTCATAAAAAATTAGATACGGAGAGGGATTGGTATGAAAAAAAATAAATATATATTGATTAGTGCAATGATTATTTCCTCTATTCTACTCTTACTTTCTTTAAGTCAGGTCAGTAATACAAAAGCTGATGAATCAGAATATATGGTTGATATTTCAACGAATCCTTCTGAGATTTTATTTAATGTAGGGAATATGAAACCTGGTGATTGGGCTACCTCGGTCTTAGAGGTAAACAATAAAGGAAACCTTGATTTCAACTTCTCTGTTAATTCACATCAGGAATCCGGAGATTTATATTTGTATAATCAGTTTTTTCTAAGAGTTTCAGATAATGAGGGGACTCTATATGAGGGAAAGTTAAAAGATTTTGTGAATTTTCCTTTAGGGACGTTAGAAGCTGGAGTAAGTAATCCGTTAAAACTTATGGTAGAGCTCCCTTATGAAACAGGAAATGAAGCACAAGGAAAATCAACTTCATTTGTATTTGATTTTAATGCTGTTGGTCACGAAGAACAGATACCAATTGACGGACAATGCTTCGAACCACCTTTTAGTAATCGTAATTTTTCCCTGCAGCCAAAATCAACCGTCCCTATTAAGTTTCACCTAAGAGATTCGGAGGGGGATCTGGAAAAAGAACTTTCACAAAAAGTAAGATTAGAAGTGACGGGTCCTTCTCCTAATGGAGGCAACATTAAGTATGTATTTACACAAAAAAATGGAGAATTGGATTTTCAGAAAGTTGATCCACCACACTACCATGCACAGTTTTCACCATTTGATTACCCAGTAGTTGTGGGGCAATGGTATACGGCGACAGTCTATGTAAATGACAAGGAATATTGTAATAGGATTTTTCAAGTATTAGAGCAGGGTAACCGTTCAAATGCAAAATAAATGGGATTAATATGCTGAAGGCCTTGGAAAAGTTCAAGGTCTTTTTTTGTTTGTTAAATAACTTAACAAACTTTCCCTTCTTTCACCATACCAACTTAGCGAACAAAAAACCCTTTCCCAACATTAAAACACGACTACTTTAAAGGATAATATAAAGAACGAAAAATTCTTAATAAAATACAAAAAGATGAGAAAACGAGAGGAATAACGAGATATAATGAAAAAAATGTTCTTTATTGAGAAAATACCGGCGTTTTTGAGGTTTTTCAAGTTCGTTATTATGCCCTATACTCAACTTATAAGTTCGTTACAAAGAACAAAACGGTGAACTTGAAAAGGAAGTTGATGAAAATGAAAAAAAAAGTCACCAACTCCGTTCTTAATAAACTACGTCTGAAAAACTACATATTATTTGGAACGAATGAGGAGGGGAATACCATCCGAAAAACTCGTTTAAAGAAATTTAGAAATAAAAACAAAAAGCTGGTGGCGGCAGCAAAGATTGTTGCAATTTGGTATCTCCTTATTATTACCGGTTCATACCTCACAACTGACACTGGTGCTTATTTTAATGATGTTGAAGAAATAAGTGGGACGCTTGCTGCAGCCGAGGATTTTTGTGAAGGATTAAATGGGCAATCAGAATACTGGCATAATTTTTGTAAAGATAATGCTGGCGGTGGAAATGGTCCAGAACCATCTGACCCTGGTACTGGCGGTAAGGGTACTGATCCAGATAATCCTGGTCATAATAAAGGTGGATGTGATGATCATACAAATGCACCATGTTCCGAAGCTAAACAAATTAATGAAACACATACTAGTAATTCAATTACACTAACATGGATTAAACCTTCAAATGTTAAGTTTGTAAGAATATACAAAAACGGCAGTGAAAAGCCAGTCGTTGATAACTTAATAGAAGAAATATTTATTGATGAAAACTTACTACCTTCTACTAAGTATAGTTACAAGATTACAACAGTTGATAATTCAGGGAAAGAATCATCAGGTTTAAATATTGATGTTGCTACAAGTAGTGAAGATAATCCTAGTGCATTACCTGAAAATGTCACTGACCTAAAAGGTGTCCGAAATGGGAATAGTCAAAACATAGAATTATCTTGGAAAAACCCAACTGGTATCAGTCATGTAAGGATATACAACCAAGCTGATTCGACCCTTATTGAGGATAATGTAAAAGGTGAAAATATTAAATTTAAGTTTAATGGAGAAGGAACCTATAGAGTAACTACAGTAGATAGTTCCGGAAAAGAGTCATTAGGGGCAACTGTAACTGTTAAATAATCAATAAAAATTATCAAGAAAATAATTTGGTGGTGTTAACGTGACAGCAAAAAAAGTTTGGAACATTACGAGCAATTTAATTACAGGAATCCTTTTTCTACTACTGATCTTTATGATTTTTGTAGTGGTTTCCTCAAGGGCTTCAGGTGGAGAACCTAGTTTATTGGGATATCAACTGAAAACAGTACTTTCAGGTTCAATGGAACCTACATTCAAAACTGGATCAATAATCGCCATTAACTCTCTTCAGAATACTGATGACCTGAAAAAAGGTGAAGTAATCACATTTATGAAATCAGAGCAAGTAATCGTTACTCACAGAGTTATTGAAGTTATCAATAAAGAAAATCAAGTAATGTATAAAACAAAGGGCGATAACAACAAAGAAGCTGATACAGATCTAGTTTCTTCACAGAATGTCGTTGGAAAATATACAGGATTTACAATCCCCTATGCGGGTTATCTAATAGAGTTTGCAAAGTCTAAAATTGGAACTGCCTTATTACTTATTTTACCAGGTTTACTATTACTATGTTACTCAGGATTTACCATTATTAGAGCACTTAAAGAAATTGATAGTTCTAACAGTAAAAAAGATGTGCATAAAACAGTTTGAATTGGTTGTAACTCCTTATGTAAAAACATAAGGGTTCAATAAATAAAAATTACATACCTCGAAAAACGAGGGGGAAATGAGGAGGAAAAGAAAATGACGTTAAAAAAGAAATTAGGTTTAGGGGTAGCATCAGCAGCATTAGGATTATCTTTAATTGGTGGAGGAACTTGGGCAGCATTTAATGATGTAGAAAGAACAGCTAATCATATTGACACAGGGGTATTAAACTTAGGTGTTGACGCAGCAAAAGGTATAATTGATCTTAATAAACTTGTACCTGGTGATCGTATCGAAAGAGAACTTGTTCTTAAAAATGATGGTAATATTGATATTGCTGAAGTTTTACTAAAAATTAATGCTACTGGTTGGGCAGATTATAAGGTGGATGGAAAGGCCACAAATTCGAATACACAAGAGCAGTTTTTATCTCAATTCAAAGTTACACTGTTGAAAGCTGACGGAACTGACCTATTAACTGGCATTCCAAAAACTGGAGTTTTAGGTACTGACACATTTGTAACACTTCAGGATTTAGTAACTAGAGCGGATGGTACTTTCAAAGTTTCAACAGGTGATGGGCTTCCAAACAGACTAGTTGATTTTGATGGAACAGACTATGACACACTTTATGTTGGTATAGAGTTTATTAACGATCTTAGTAAAGATGGTGATAATGAATACAATCAAAATAAATACCAAGGAGAAGGTGTAAACCTTGAATTCGTATTTGAAGCTACTCAAAAACCAGGTGGCCCTAGAAATTAATTTAATTAATAATTAAAAATGTTATGAAAGGTGGGCTATATGCCTACCTTTCTAAATATAGTGTTTTAGGGGAGGAGAAAAAATGTTAACAAGAAAAATATTATTTCTTCTCATTGGTAATTTGTTAATAATATTCTCTTTTATTTTTTACCCTATTAGTTTAGTAAATGCCTCTACACTAATTCAGGAAATTGATATTGCTACATCACCTGAAAAAGTATTATTTGATATTTCTAAGCTAGTTCCTGGTGATTGGGCGACTAGAACTATTACTATAAAAAATAGCGGAAAACAGGATTTTAATTACCTTTCATCGGCAAAATTGATAGATGGTTCAGAAAAACTCTTTAATGAACTATTACTTACTATTTCAGACAAAGATAGTGAATTGTACAAAGGTAAGATAAGTGATTTTAAAAAACTAGATCCCCGGTATATTGGCAGTAATAAAAGTGAAATTCTGTCTTTTAAAATAGAATTCCCATCAAAATTAGGAAATGAATTTCAAGGTCTTGCATGCAATTTTGAATTTAAGTTTTATGTCGAAGGTACTTTAGGCGGTGTGCTTTCAGCTGATGGCCTCGAACTACCTAATACTAGTTCAGATATGTTTAATATTTTAGTAGCAGGTGCAGTATTAGTTTTAACAGGTTCTACAATTCAATTTTTTATTAAGAGAAGAAATAAGTTGGAAAAGCAAGTATAACAGGACTTTGGTTTTTGAAAGTTGAAAATCAAGGTCTTATTTAATTTATTAGTATACATATTTTTAATTTCTAATAAATGGTTAAACTTTACACTTCCCATCGTTTAATTAAACAACCAGATTTTACATTAATGCCCTTTTTTACTCTCTCAAAACTAAACTTCCCAAATATCCGAATTAATGAATAATGGATAGTTCGTTATCGAACACTGGCTCCCCCAGTGTTCTTTTAATTTTCACAATTAATTTCATGAAAATAGGGGAATTTATTTCTTAAAGAACAGTGAACCTGTATAATACATAGGAGTAAACCCTAGGATGTGAGTAGATGAGCAAGATTAAAATCGTAACGGATTCGACCATGGATATGACGATAGAACAAGCGGAACAGCTAGGTGTTGTGATCGTGCCTCTGTCAGTAACCATCAATGGCGAAACCTATTTAGACAGAGTGGAAATTCAACCTGCTGAATTTATGGAAACGATGAAGAATATAGATGAATTACCGAAAAGCTCCCAGCCTTCTGCTGGTACTTTTCTTGAAGTATATGACAAACTTGGCGAGGAAGGCTATGAGGTTTTATCGATACATATGACCGGTAAAATGAGTGGAACGGTTCGCTCTGCGGAAAGTGCTGCGCAGATGACCAAGACAAAGGTAACCGTCCTTGATTCCAAATTTATTTCGATTGCTCTTCAGTTCCAAGTTCGAGAAGCGGCTGAAATGGCTAAGCAAGGTAAGAGCATGGAAGAAATTCTTGAACGCCTTGCAAAGGTCTGTGAAAACACAAAACTATATATTATGATTGATACCCTCGAGAACATGGTGAAAGGCGGACGAATTGGGAAAGGGAAGGCATTTATTGGTTCGTTGCTCAATATCAAGCCAATTGCATCTCTTGAAGGTGCAGAATACAACCCGGTTGCTAAGGTTCGCAGTCATTCCCAAGTGGTGAAATGGCTTGCAAAACAATTTGCAGAAGATATCAAAGGGAAAACTGTTCGTGGTGTGGGTATTGTTCATGCTGAGGCCCACGAATTGGCGACTAGAGTGAAGGACTCCATTATCGAATTAACCGGCTACCACGATATCTCAGTTGGGTACACAGGCCCAACCATCAGTACACATACCGGACCAGGCGCTATTGCTTTAATGTATTACACGGAATAATAAATAGGGATGGCTGCCATTGGCACCATCCCTATTTATTTACCAACAATATTTCTGATGATTCGTGAACGTGATAGCCTAGCCGGTGCAAATGCTTCCGAATCCCACTTCGTTCCCATGTTCTCATAATCATCGTATTGAGTATTTTTTTCGGATAAAAGATCCCGATATTTGTGAGTTCCTCAAAGTTCATCCCTTGACGAACATATTTATCGATCGCTTCATCACGCTGGTCAATCATCGCTAAAAATTTGTCCATTGCCTCCATAAATTCCTGTTTCGTGAAAACTCCTTTTTGATGACCAGTTATATAGGTATTAGCGTCCAACTCTACTAGTTGTTTACCAGATTTAATGAACTTCTCGATATCTCCATCGCTCCCAAAATACCATGGACCGAAGGAAGTCATATCAAAGTCCCCGGCATAAACGATACCTAATTTCGGAAAATAGGGTGTTACATATCCTTTTGTGTGACCGGGTGTATGAAGAAAGTTAACTTTCACTCCGCTAAAGTTGTATTCTTCCTCATATTGATAGGTTCCAGAAATACCCCCAAGGTTTTGCACCCATTCCTTAGGCATATGATTCCTCAATACTTCAACACCTTCCGGACCCCATTCTTGATAAACTCCATTTTCAAGAGCAATTCCTTCAATTGATTGAATGGTTTCAAATTCCAGTGGGTTAATCCATTTTTCAACATTCGGAAACAAATGATTATGCAAGGTATGATCGGGGTGGTAGTGAGTATTGATAATTAAATCAACCCCATGTTGATCATTGAGTGCCTTAAGTTCAGTTGGGTCTGCTCCTGTATCGATAAGCACTTTATCTTTACTATCAATATATAAGCTTCGAGAAAAGGGAACCTTACTCTGATTTGGACCTTCAATGATCCAAATTGGGCCGATTTGCTGCATTTTTATCACCTCTGCTAAATTAACTTAATTTTCCGTCAGCTGAATGAATACCCATTCATGATACCATATCTTGTCAATTCATTAAACTTTCATGCTCTGCTGTCATCCACCATCTTTTTTTATGGGTAAAAAAGGCTGTTTTGGTAATGCTAAAAAAAATTGAATTAAAAGGTGTTGTCTATGTTTAAATGGTTGTCTGGTAAAAAAGCAGAAGAAACACCAAAAGCTCATAGTTTAGATTTGGAAGAATTGATGGAGCAAATAAAAGCGGAATTAAATGTCGGATCAGACCTTGTCTTTCGAACGTTGAAAAAGGACGGGGCGAAGCTTATTTTCTGTCTGATGAACAGTCTAATTGATGCAACAAGACTCGATGATATTGTCATTCGGTCCATTATGAACCATAAGGAAATAGAAGAATGGACGTGTGAAGCGATAGCAAAAGTGTTACCGATTGCCTCGATTACAGCTGTTAATCAGTTAGATGAAGTCGTTGGGGGAATTAACGAGGGAAAAGTGTATATTTATGCAGAAGGACAGCCATATGGAATCCTTGCGGATGTTGGTAAACAGCTTGTAAGAGGCCTAGAAAAAGCAGAAACGGAATCCCTTGTTTATGGTCCGAAAATCTCTTTTACGGAATCCCTGCAAGGAAACATCAATATATTGAGGAACAACATAAAGGAAGACAATTTATGTACGGAAGACTTAACAGTTGGCAAAAGATCAAAGACAAAAGCGAAGCTTGTTTATATTAAGGGGATTGCCGATGAAGAGAGTATAAACACGTTTAGGCAGAGGGTTCAGGATCTTACCGTGGATTTTGTTCCTGGGTCAACTGTACTAGGTCAGTATATTGAGAGTAATAGCTGGTCTGTATTTCCACAGTTGATGACAACGGAACTCCCTGATCGTGTGTCCATCGCATTATATAGAGGAAAAGTGGCCGTTTTAATGGACAGGAGTCCGGACGCTCTTTATGGTCCTACATCTTTTTTCGCCTTTTTTGAATCCACAGAAGATGTTTATATGCGCTGGAACATGGGTTTGTTTTTACGGATCCTTCGGCTGGTGGCAACTTTTTTATCAGTTTTACTAACACCGGCTTATGTAGCTGTTTTGACTTATCATTATGAAGTAATTCCTTCCCCATTACTCCTCTCGTTGGGAGAATCAAGAGCGAGGGTTCCTTTTCCACCTGTCTTTGAAGCGCTACTCCTCGAATTTGTTATAGAATTATTACGAGAGGCAGGGGCAAGGCTGCCGACCAAAGTGGGTCAAACCATGGGTATCGTTGGAGGTATCGTAATTGGGCAGGCAGCAGTTGAGGCAGGGTTTACCAGCAATATCCTGATTATCATCTTGGGGTTAAGTGCCCTCGGTTCCTTTACAACCCCTAGTTATTTAATGGGTACCGCGATTCGTATCATTCGGTTTCCAATCATATTGATGGCAGGACTTTGGGGTGGTATCGGGATCATGCTTGCCTTTTGCTTTTTTATTATCCACCTGCTCAGGTTGGAGACCATTGGCGGGCCTTATCTAACACCTATATATCCTACTAGAATAAAAGATATTGGGTATAGTTTTTTCAAACTGCCGCCGCAATACCTTTCCTTCCGCCCCTTAACCAATCGAACTGATGACAAAGAACGCTTTCCTAAAAAGAAGGCGAAGCAAAAAAAGGATGTAGATGAATAGGAGCGAACAACGATGAAGGTGAATTTACATCCAAAAGAAGGTTTGTTGATTAATGCATTTATGCTCGTGTTTATCATCCACTCGATACAGGTTGGAGTGGGAATGGCAGGGCTTCCGAGGATTGTATATTTAGAAGCAAAACATGACGCCTGGATTTCTGTATTCTTAGCCGGCCTGTTAACATCCGTTGTTTTGGTATTTATGATTCAAATGCTCAAACAGTATGATAGTGCAGATTTGTATGGTATTCATGTTGATGTATTTGGAAAATGGGCAGGACATTTCTTGAATGTTATTTACATGATATATATGACATCTACTTTTTTTATTATATTAATGAACTACGTTGAAATTGTTCAAGTCTGGATATTCCCGACATTGCCATCCTGGGAGCTTTCACTTGTCCTGATTTTGTTGGTGATATATGCAGTTTTTGGCGGTATCAGGGTAGTTGTTGGAGTTGCATTTTTTTCCGTTGTTGGAACCATTTGGCTTGCTTTTGTCCTATTTGTCCCCTTCAAATTCGGTGATTTTACACATTTATTTCCAATTATGAATGTGAATACGAAACAACTGCTAAGAGGGTCTTACAGTACCGCATTCTCCATGTTGGGCTTTGAGCTCATTATGTTTGTTTATCCATTTGTAAAAGAAAAACGAAAGGCAATGGTTTTTGCTCAAATTGGAAATTTCATTACAACCATCATGTTAACACTTGCAACACTCGTTTCCATTGTTTTCTTTGCTTCTAATAGCTTGGAAAAGACCATCTGGCCAGTTTTATCGATGTTTAAGATTGTTCGGCTGCCTAATCTGGAAAGGTTTGAATTTATTGCCGTATCTTTTTGGATGTTGATTATTCTTCCAAATATGTGCTTTTATCTTTGGGCAGCTTCAAAAGGTTTTTCAAGAATCTTAGGAAAAAAACAAAAATCGGGTATTTGGATTATTGCTATTGTTACCTTTGCAGGAACCTTCTTTATTCAGTCTAGATACCAGATGAATATGGTTACGGATGTAATAGCAAAGGCAGGTTTTTTCCTTGCGTTTTGCTATCCTGTTGTCCTTGCAAGTATTGTCTTCATAAAAAAATGGTATAAAAGGAGGGTTAGAAAGCATGCGGAAACGTCGTAAATGGCTAAAAATGTTGATGGGAATTAGTTCCTTATTCCTGCTTGCAAGCTGTGGAGTAGAAACAAAGCAATTGGAAAGATTGGGGCTCATTACGGCAATCGGATTTGATTTAAAGAAAGAGAACGAAATTAAGGGCACCGTATCGGTTACGAAATTTGATCCAATGGCCAAAGTTATGACCAACTTGATATCCGCAAATGCGAATACCCTCCAAACATTAAGGTCCGAGGAAAATCTAGCCACCGACCAAAGACTTGAAATGGGGCAGCTCCGGTGTGTCGTATATAGCAAGGAGTTGGCGGAAAAAGGAATTATCCAGCTTGTAAATGCTCTTAATCGTGATCCGACTGTGGGAAATATGGTTTATCTAACCATTGCTGAAGAAGATGCTTTTTCAGTCATTAATATGAGTCAGAAAAAAATAAAGATAAACATTGGGACATACTTATATAATTTAATTAGGCAAAATGTTGAAAGGGAACTCTTAATCTCGCCGACCCTTCATGAATTTAATCATAACTACTTTGACTACGGACAGGATCCAGTGCTGCCAATCTTACAAGTAAAGAAAGACAAAGTAGCCATTTCGGGGGTTGCACTATTCAATGATGACAAAATGGTAGCAAGATTAAATAATGATAAGCTCTTTTATTTAAAACTTTTAATAGATGAATATCGAACAGGGTCAAAGGAATTAGAATTTAATCCTGGCGAATTCGCAAAGATTATCAACCTACATGGCGGCAGGTCTTTTGAGAAAATCTATAATAAATTGTTTATCAGTATCGATAATTTGCGCAGCAACACAAAAATTAAGCTAGTGGACAAAAAGAACCTGCGTTTTAAAGTAGAGGTTAGCATGGATTCTAGATTACTGGAAACCACGAATTTTTTAAATTTAGGCAAACCCGAAAATATGAAGTTTATAGAGAAAAAAATAAATAAGGAAATGGAAAATGAAATAAAAAAACTTCTGTTATATTTCCAAGAAAAGCAAGTGGATCCTGTTGGTATTGGGAATGTGTACATGGCTCATGTCCGAGGGAAGCCTATTTCAGAAGAGAAATGGAAAAAATTATTCAAGAATGCTAAATTTGATATCCAAGTAAAAAATACAATCGCCCGAACAGGTACAATGGATTAATAAGCGGTTTTCTTTCTTCTTAAGTGAATATTTGTTACACTATTCACGAAAATAAGAAGGCTGCAGGTGATTATAGTGAAAAAACGATTTTTGGTTATTTTCTTGATTGGATTGTTTTTGTTAGCTGCTTGTGGACAAAAAGGGATTGAGAATCCGCTCAATTACACAGTGAATGATTTTACTGCAGTAACGGAAGAAAATAAGCCATTTGAAAAGAAGGATTTAGACGGAAAGATTTGGCTCGCTGATTTTATTTTTACTAATTGTGCAGATGTTTGTCCGCCAATGACAGCGAATATGACCAAGCTGCAAAAAATGGTAGCAGATGAAGAATTGAAAAATGTTGAGTTTGTCTCTTTTAGTGTCGATCCAACCGTTGACACACCAGAAGTGCTTTCGGCTTATGCAAAAAATTTCGAGTTAGATACAACCAATTGGACTTTTTTGACAGGTTATACGCAAGAGTTTATTGAAACGTATGCGAGAGAAACATTCAAGACATTAGTAAAAAAGCCGCAAGAGGGCAATCAAGTAATTCATCAAACATACTTTTTCTTAGTTGGACCGGATGGTAAAGTTAAGAAAATTTACGACGGATATAAAGAAGTGCCATATGATGACATGATGAAAGATATGAAGGCGTTGCAATAGACCTTTTTTAAGAGGTCTATTTTTTTGGGGATAAATAAGATATAGTACTAGCATGTTTTGAAATATTTTTGCTATGTTATAATATTATTAGGTAGAGGGTGGTGAAGTAAATGAAAAAAGTTTTCACCCTTCTCCTTCTTTCGACTTTTTTCTTAAGTTCCTGCAGTCCGCCCGATCGTTGGGATTTGCATAAAGAACGTACTGCTTCAGCTGTTGTTTACGAAGAGGTTCCAGTTGATTTTGTCCCAAAGGAGATAAAGATTGTCTCTGCTGGTGATTCCTTAACAGAGGGTGTTGGCGATAGTACAAAAAATGGAGGATATCTGCCTTACTTAAGAACTTTGCTCGAGGAAGAAAAGGGAATTAAGGAAGTTGATTTCTACAACTTCGGTGTCAAGGGTAATCAAACCACGCAATTATTAAAAAGGCTGCAAAAAGAGGAAATGAGAGATACTCTCTCTACAGCTGATTTGGTGATTTTGACAATTGGCGGCAATGACATTATGAATGTCGTGAAGGACAATATTTTTCATCCCAATGATAAGGGGTATGAATTAATTGCTGAGCGATTGAACGAAACGTTAGAAGAACGGACATTACCTGATCTCGTTAAGAAAGCGTACATGGTCAGTAAAGAGGAGAATTAGTTTTCTATGATAAATAAATGGAAAAGGGGATTCTTTCTTTTATTAGGGTTAAATGCTTTGATTGTAATCCTTCTAATATCTTTGATTTTTATACCTGCAGATGAAAATGGAAAAATTCATCCTGGTGTACCCAATAACAATAGTGTTTCTTTCGAAGTAACATCCAATAAGGATGATTTAAATCGATTAATTAACCAGTATATTAAAAAAGAAGCCGGCGATTCGCCGGTTGAATATAGTGTCCGCCTGGAGAATGAAGTGGAGTTGTACGGAGCCATCCAATTCTTCAGCCAAGAGTTGGATTTAAAGCTTACTTTTAAACCAGAGGCATTAGAAAATGGTGATTTAGTTTTAAAACAGCAGTCGATATCTCTTGGCAGCCTACATTTGCCCGTATCGTATGTACTAAAATTCATAAAAGAAAATTATAAGCTCCCTAATGGTGTAGACATTCAACCAAATGATAAACTTATCTACGTAAACATGCAGCAGTTAAAATTAAAAAGTGATGTAAAAATAAAAGCAAATAGGTTTGATTTGATAAAAGATGATATTGCATTTACCATACTCGTTCCCATTGAATAAGGTGACTCATTGAAAAGTGAGTCACCTTATTTATTTAATCCTTCAAAATCAGCGCCTGTAAAGCTGGTTCTCCATTTGAATGGCCAATCAAGGTGATGGTATAGGTTTCATTTGGACGGAACTTGGTTTTAGGCATTGAGAGGACAACTTGTTTCGTTCCTGCTTCTCTTAATTCCAAATCTACCGTCATTGGCATGATTCCCAAATATTCAGAAGCTTGTTTATAGGAGATGTTCGGGAAGACAACATCTCTGTCCTTCACAGCAAAATCTAAGGCTCCTGTGTCAGGGGATAAATGAAGGAAACGTATTTTTGATTCATTAAGAGGTACTTCAGGTTGATTGAGGTATGGCAGCAACCGCAATTTTTTTACAGAATCAATGATTGCATGCGTATAAGTCCTCCCAGGTTCCACGGTAATCTTCTTATTGAGCACACTATCCACCGAATTTCCCGTTGAGTAAATATCAATATGATACTTTCCAGGCTTTAAAGCTAAATAATTGCTGGCCACTCTGAATGGGAGGCGTTTCACTTGCATTTGCCCGTTTATATAAATATCAACATCGGGGGCATCGGGTGAGGTATGAAGGAATCTGACCCTTCCTTCAACTTGAGATTGCTGGTTGTTGCGCACCGTCATGGCCTTATTCATATATTTTAGATGTTTCAAATAGTAATGCATATGCAGGTTGGGGCTAGTGTATTTAAAGTTGTGAGCCAGTAAATCATACATTGCGGCTCTTTGAAGATATTCAGATTGATCTTTATTTCCAGGCATACCCTTCGCTCCTTTCTCTAGTACTTTACAAATTAATTTATTCAAGCATGTTTAGGTGGGTGTCTATATTTGGATTTTTTGTTTACAAATGGATGTTGATAACATATACTTAATACAAATAAGTCGGAAGGCGGGTGAAGTGTAATGTTAAATGAAAATACGTTAATTGCCGTTAATTTCAGTATCGTTTGCACAGCCCGCAGGTTCACCCTATAGAGGGGAATCTATACCCATTATTCCTTTGTGAATAAAACCATGGGCTGTGTTGCCTATGGTTTTTTATTTTACAATTTTTCTGGAGGAATATGGATGAATTTACAAACAATCGGACTAACTGAACAAATAAATAACGATTTTCTTGCAGGAAAACCTAGCGAAGAGATGATAATTGGCCGCGTAGCCTTGGAACATAAGCACATGTATCGGGTTTGGACGGAGCATGGAGATTTACTATGTGAAGTATCCGGGAAATTTAACTTTGAAGCGTTGAGTCGTGAGGATTATCCTGCTGTCGGGGATTGGGTCATGCTAAAACCTCGGGTAGAGGAAGGCAAAGGTACGATTTTTTCGGTTATGCCTCGCTTTAGCAAATTTTCACGGAAATCTGCTGGCAGGACGGCTGAGGAACAAATTGTTGCTGCCAATGTGGATTCGGTCTTTCTCGTGAATTCGCTTAATGATGACCTGAATTTACGCCGGATTGAGCGATATCTTCTCCTTACATGGGAGAGTGGTGCGAATCCCATTATTGTCTTGAGCAAAGCAGATTTATGTGAAAATCTCGAAGAGAAGCTTGGGGAAGTGGAGGCCATCGCCTTTGGCGGGGTTCCTGTTATTGCGATAAGTGCCGAATTGAAGACTGGTATTGAAAAGCTTGCACCATACCTACAGCCTGGAAAAACCATTGCCTTGTTAGGGTCCTCTGGGGTAGGGAAATCAACCTTAACGAACCTTTTATTAGGTGATCAAAAACAAGTGGTAAAGGAAATCCGTGAAGGTGATGACAAGGGGCGCCACACCACGACACATCGTGAACTCATTCAACTTCCTAACGGCAGCGTGCTGATTGACACCCCAGGAATGAGGGAATTGCAGCTGTGGGAAAGTTCAGAGGGTTTAACTGAAACGTTTTCGGATATCGATGAATTGGCAGAGAACTGCAGATTCAGAGATTGTAAACACCAGGATGAGCCAGGATGCGCTGTCGTTTCGGCGATTGAAGAAGGAATACTTCCAGCGGGACGGCTAACGAGCTACAATAAATTGCAAAAAGAACTCGCTTATATCGAACGGAAAGCCGACAAACGTGCTCAAACAGAAGAACAGAAAAAGTGGAAGAACATCACCAAACAAATGAGACATAAAAAGAAAATTAACTAGTTATATCAGCCGAACCTGGAGATGGGGTTCGGCTTTTTGATTGGTTTGGTGGGGGTAGATAGGGGATTCGCAGATATATTTGGATTAACGCAGATATATTTGGATTAACGCAGATATAATTGAATTTACGCAGATATATTTGATTTATCGCAGATATATGGAAAGAAACGCAGATATATCTCCATTCCCCACTTTTTAGACAGCAAATTGTATTTCTTTACAAAGTTTCGGTATACTCATAGTTAAGCAAATATATTCCAAAGGGGTGGGAACATGGAAGAGAATAAACAATTGGCTACGTTTGCCGGAGGCTGTTTTTGGTGTATGGTGAAGCCGTTTGATGAGCAGCCGGGAATTATTACTGTCCTATCTGGATATACCGGCGGACATGTTGAGAATCCTACATATCAGCAGGTTTGTTCCGAGTCAACGGGGCACTATGAAGCCGTTCAGATTACATTTAATCCGGAAATTTTTCCATATGAGAGACTGCTTGAACTTTATTGGCAGCAAATTGATCCAACTGATCCCGGTGGTCAATTCTACGATCGAGGTCAGTCCTATCAAACGGCAATTTTTTATCATAATGAAAAACAGAAGGAACTTGCAGAACAATCAAAACAAAACTTACAAGATAGCGGTCGTTTCATAAAACCAATCGTAACGCCAATCTTACCAGCAAAAACCTTCTATCCGGCCGAAGAATACCACCAGCATTACTATAAAAAAAATCAAGCACATTATGAAAGATATCATGTAGGGTCAGGGAGAGCCGGTTTTATTCAAACACATTGGGGGGAGAAAAATGAAAAATAAGGAACAATTAAAAAAGGAATTATCGCCGATTCAATATGAAGTAACCCAAAATAACGGGACAGAGCCTCCTTTTCGAAATGACTATTGGAACGAAACGAGAGACGGTATATATGTAGATATTGTTTCTGGAAAGCCGCTTTTTAGCTCACTGGATAAGTATGATGCGGGCTGCGGCTGGCCGAGTTTTACCAAGCCAATTGTAGAAGAAGAAGTGTTGGAAAAAGAAGATTATAGCCATTTTATGGTTCGGACTGAAGTAAGAAGTAAGACAGCTGACTCCCATTTAGGTCATGTTTTTAATGATGGTCCGGATCCAACTGGATTACGGTACTGTATCAATT
This sequence comes from Neobacillus sp. plas4, assembly GCF_057221695.1. Taxonomy (NCBI): domain Bacteria; kingdom Bacillati; phylum Bacillota; class Bacilli; order Caryophanales; family Bacillaceae; genus Neobacillus; species Neobacillus sp. plas4. The sequence continues at coordinate 4,096,222 of NZ_CM170152.1, read as the reverse complement.
CGGCCGCCTTACGCTTTATTCCAATCGAAAAGCTGGATGACGAAGGTTACGGAGCATATAGAAAGTTATTTGACGAAGAGTAAAAAGCCGCGATTTCGCGGCTTTATCCTTTTGCTTTGGAAGTAGAGGTCATTCCGCCAGAAAGGATAAATTTCATGGCGTCCTCTGGCTTAACATCAATAATTTCAACTTGTTCCTTTGGAATTAAAAAGGTAAATCCAGCTACTTGAAAGGTTTGCGGCACATAGACGGCTACATGATCCTTCAGAGGGCTGTAAAAATCCTCCAACTGTTCGGAAGTAATAAACCCCATACTTCTCATCTGTGTTCCTGGAATAACGACTAAAGCCACTTTTGAAAAAGACTTTTTCTCTCCCAAAAATGATTGGACGGTATCTTTTATCACCGAATAAATGGTTTTTACAACAGGAATTTTCTCTAGCCATTTGTCAATCAGTCTAATAATGCTCCCTGTAATAAATTTTGTAGACATCCATCCCAAGAGAGTAATTAATACAATCGTTGTGAGCAAACCTATTCCAGGAATGTAATCTTCCTGTAAATAAGGTCTTAATGTGTTTCCGAGCAAACCATCAAGAAACAAAAAAGTTTTGTAAATTACAAAAATCACAAGAATAATGGGAACAATCGTCAAAATACCGTTAACAAAGCTTTTCAATAAAGTTTTCAAACTATCACCTACAGATTTTTATCATTGATTCTCATAATATAGGCGAATGCACAGACGGGTCAAGTACCTATTACATAAATTAAGAGTGTTAACTGACAAAAACTCAGAGGAGTGAATAGGTATGTATGGTTATGGGTATGATGGCTGTGGCATGGGTTATGCAGCACCAGCAGTTGGTGGATGTGGCTTTGGTTATGCAGCACCAGTAGTAGGTGGCTGCGGATGGGGGCATGGCACATTCGTATTAATCGTAGTGTTATTTATCCTATTGATCATCATTGGTGCTAGCTATTGCTAAACAAAAAGATTCAGGTGAAAAGCCTGAGTCTTTTTTATTATTTTCTGAAAAAGCGTAAAACACGAACGATGTTTTGTTGAATTTAAATATAGTTCGTTTTTATTGTTGACTGAAAGAATGTTTTTTGATATATTTACCAATGGTTCAGTAAATACATACGTCTTGGAGGTTTGGACAATGGAAAATAGATATGATGTTATCGTAGTGGGTGCAGGGCCAGCAGGGATTTTTACCTGCTATGAACTTACGCTAAAAATGCCGAATGCAAAGGTGCTATTAGTAGATAAGGGACATGATATTTATCGGAGAAATTGTCCGATTTTAGATAATAAAATTGAAAAATGCCCTCCAGCAGCGGGCAGGAAAGAGTATGCAGGATGTTTACCTGCTTGTTCAATCACTGCTGGTTTCGGTGGAGCAGGTGCCTATTCAGATGGTAAGTTTAATATAACGAATGAATTTGGCGGCTGGATGACCGATTATCTGTCAGATTCTCAAGTCATCGATTTGATTAAATATGTTGATGAAATTAATTTATCTCATGGTGCAACAGATACCATTACAGATCCGCTGACAGATGAGGTTAAAGATATTGAACGCCGGGGCTTTGCAGCGGGATTAAAATTATTGCGTGCTCAGGTTCGACATCTCGGAACAGAGCAAAACTTAAAAATAATGAAAAGTATCTTTGAATACTTAAATGATAAAGTTGAAATGTCTTTTAAAACAGAAGTTCAAGATTTGATTACCGAAAAAGCACCGGATGGTCATGTTGTGAAGGGGATTAAGCTAAAAGGGAACAAAGATTTATATGCTGATAAGGTTGTTATTACACCAGGCCGTGATGGTTCGAAATGGCTGACTGAAATCTTGAATTCACGCCGCCTGAAGATGACAAGCAATCAAGTCGATATCGGTGTTCGTGTGGAGACATCCGACATCGTAATGCAGGAAATCAATGAACATTTGTATGAAGGTAAATTTGTCTTTAATACATCCGTTGGAACCAGAGTACGGACGTTTTGCAGCAATCCTTCAGGACATGTTGTGGTTGAAAATCATTCAGGTATCATGCTTGCGAATGGACATGCTTACAAGGATCCGAAGCTAGGCAGCCCGAATACGAACTTTGCCTTATTAGTATCGCATACATTCTCAGAGCCTTTTGATAAGCCGACTGAATATGCACACGAAGTATCACGCCTTGCCAACTCCCTTTCAAATGGCGGCTTAATTGTCCAAAAGTACGGTGATATTTTAAAAGGGCGTCGTTCGACAGAAAAAAGGATTAAAGAAGGTTTCATCGAACCGACATTGAAAGAGGCGGTTCCTGGTGACCTAGGGTTAGTACTTCCATATAACACCCAAAAGAGTTTAATTGAAATGACAGAAGCATTGAATCAAGTAACGCCGGGGATAGCTTCTGAACATACCTTGTTCTACGGAGTCGAAGCGAAGTTCTACTCTGCCCGGCCAAAACTCAATGACCGCTTTGAATCAGAAATCAGCGGCTTGTATGTTGGCGGAGACGGAGCAGGCATTACCCGCGGTCTTGCCCAAGCAAGTGCATGCGGCGTCTGGATTGCAAGAGACATCATTCGGAAAACATCAACAGAAGGAAAAAAAGAAGTTGTAATGGCCTCAACCCGCTAAATTAGCGGGTTTGTTTTTTGGAGTGAAAGCAGATATCTGCCATTAATCGGATATATCTGCGATAAATCAGATATTTCTGCGTAAAACCAAATATATCTGCGATAACCAAATTATATCAGCGTAACAGCATCACCATGGGATTTTTTCAGGATGGTAATATCGACCTTTGTTAGTCCCCGTACTAATCAGATTCATAGAACGCAAGATTCTACCAGCGGTGTCTGCTGAACTCAATTTAGCAAAACTTCGAAACTGCTGATTTGTAATTTTCGTGTTAAACAGTAAAAAGTAATCCTGTAAAGTTAGAATATGAGCGTCTTTCGAGAAGTTTTTACAAGAAGAACAATACCATTGCTTCCTCTTACGGAGCATTGGCAGGTGGTGGTAACACTCAGGACAAAGTACACCTATCGATATTTCGCTTAGCTTAATATCATATTTTTCCAAAATGTAATTTGTTGGTGGGGTGTTCTTTTTCAAAAGTAGCCTGCTAAGTTTTCGGAGGTCTTTTTCGGTGAGGAATTGCTCTGTGTAGTTATTCTCAATTTGAGGTAGTCTTCTGTCGAAACTGTGGGATTTACAAACGCGATTTCTTACTTCGGAAGGCGTTCCTTTAAATGTAAGAACTGCATTTTGATTATTGATAACAATAAGATAATCAACAGGGACGGGTGGGAAATTATTTTCCTTTAATAGCTTCTTTATGTAGGATTGATGTCTTTGGACCTGAGAAACCGGATCCTGATATCCCTTTATTTTTTCACCAACTGTTTGATAAAACTGGTCGTTTTCAGAATCGAAGGTTAATACTCCAGTCATGTTCTTGACTTCGATAATAAGTGCTAATTGTGGAGAAATAAGAAGATTATCAATTTGATAGGTGGATTTGCCTTCAGAGAAATTCAAATCGTGAAAAATAATGTATTTGCTGCCAAGGAGTTGTTGAATTTGGGTATCAAGGTATACTTCACTTTGGTAACCGGCTTCTCTCCCCGAAAGTTCCTCTGCAATTTGCGTTCGTTTTGAATGGTTCTTGGGAAGTCGTCTTAATAAAGCTCTTAATATTAATATTTTTAACGGAATGGACCGTAATTTTCCTATCAATCTCATCATTCCTTTCTGCAAGTAAAATAGTTCGGTGGAATTATTGATTTTCCTGTCGAATACTATAAAAAATTATCGGATATTGTCTATTTTGTGTCTTCGCATAAATGGTAACTTTCGAATAAAGAAGGATATCTGCGTAAATATCGATATATCTGCGGTAAACCGATTATATCTGCGTAAATCCAAATATATCTGCGATAAATGAAATTTATCTGCGATGCGCACGGAACGCTACAAATACCTCCTTCCAATTTGATAAACTATCTAAAAAGGAGGATACATATATCATGATGCCAAATAGATTGTCCCCTGGGGATGAAATTAGGGTGATTGCGCCATCGACGAGTATGGCACTTGTCAAAGGGAAGCAGGTGGAATTAGCGACAGAGCGTTTAAGCCAGTTAGGATTCAAAGTAACCTTTGGAAAAAATGTTGAAGATCATGATGAATTTTTCACCACATCGATTGAACAAAGACTGGAAGATCTACATGAGGCATTCAGAAATCGCGCTGTAAAAGGGATTTTAACAGCGCTCGGCGGCTATCATGCGAACCAATTATTAAACCATATAGATTATGAACTAATCAGATCAAATCCGAAGGTCTTCTGTGGATATAGCGACATAACAGCATTGAGCGCTGCCATTTACAAAAAAACGGGGTTGATCACGTATTCGGGGCCTTTTTTTTCAACGTTCGGTGTTAAACATGGCATAGATTACACGCTTCAATCTTTTTTAGAAGCGGTTACGAATGACGCACCATATGAAGTGGATCCTTCAGCTGTTTGGAGTGATGATAAGTGGTATTTGGACCAAGAGGAACGAACCTTTGTTGAACAGGAAAACTATATGGTCATTAATGAAGGTGAAGCAGAAGGAAAACTGATTGGCGGCAATTTAAGCACGTTGCACCTTTTGCAGGGAACAGAGTACATGCCTTCACTTAAGGATTCCATTCTATTTATTGAAGAAGACGATGAAGCACATATTCATTCCTTTGACCGCGTCCTTCAGTCGCTATTGCAGTTACCTGATGCTCCGGGAATCAAAGGGATTCTCATTGGCAGGTTTCAAAATGCATCCAACGTAACGGAAGCAGCATTAAGAATGATTATCAAAACGAAACAGGAACTAAGGAATATTCCGGTAATAGCCAATGTTAATTTTGGACATGTTCAACCTATAGCCACTATTCCGATGGGAGCACAAGCAGCCATTTCTGGAAAAGGATTGTCCACTAACATAACAATTTACACATGAAAAAAAGCAGGGAATTCTGATATGCCCCGTAAATTAGTAGAGTATCTAACATTTACGGGGCATATCATTCTTCTGCTCTTTACCCTATCGTCACTTTCTCCTTAGGAAAATGAATCTTTTCCTGGCTTGGATCTTTGCCTCTTAATATCAATAAACACGTAACAATCCCTACTCTTCCGATAAACATCAAAAGGATAATTAGTATTTTTCCAAATGTGGTTAATTCGGGGGTTAATCCCATCGATAATCCATTGGTTCCAAATGCAGAAGAAACTTCAAAAATAACCTGAATGACGGTTCCGTTCTCTGTAATGGAAAGAATTAAGATGGAGACTAAACAGAGTATCGCAGCTGTAGAAACCACTATAAATGATTTGATAACATCCTCATGATGCAGTTCTCTTCTAAATATTTTTATAGAGCCTTTCCCGCGTGCATAATAGAAAATCGCCAATAAAACAATTGCGAAGGTTGTGGTCCGGATTCCGCCGCTGGCGCTGCTAGGGGAACCGCCAATAAACATTAACACAGACATAAAAAGCTGATTGCTCGGTGTGAATTCATTTAAATCCATGGTCGCTAAACCTGCACTTTTGGTTGTGACGGAATTGAATACCGAGTAAAATAAGGATTGGTGCCAAGATTTTCCGGCAAAAAAATAATGGCTGTCGAGTAAATAAATAACCAGGCCTCCTACAACCGTTAAAATAACAAAGGTAGCTGTCGTTAATTTCGTAAATAAAGTGAAATGGTACCTTTTTTTAACCTTTAGACTCAAGAAGAATTCATATACCTCGACAATAACAGGAAAGCCGATTGCCCCAATGATCATCAAAAATATAATCACAGTTTGAACGAAGTAATCATCACTAAAGGGAATTAATGAATTCCCTGTAATATCAAATCCGGCATTCGTCGTGGCACTAATTGAGCCGAAAAATCCATGCTTAAATGCTGCAAAGGGACTTTCGAAATAATTTAAAAAGCGTAATCCTAAAATAATCCCGCCAATGATTTCAAATGAAACAATAATAATAAATATCCGTTTTGCCAGCTGTACCAATCCTGCTAAGTTAGATTGGTTTTGGTCGACCATGATCAACTGCCGTTCTTTTAATCCAACCTTTTTCCCAATCATCACCCAAACGAAGGTGCTGAGGGACATTACACCTAAGCCTCCTAATTGGAGAATAATACACAAGAGAAAAATTCCGAAATTACTAAATGTATCTCTTAAGGAGATTACACTTAGACCTGTTACACTTATAGCACTTGCTGAAGTAAATAAGGCATCGATAAAGCTAATCGCAGCACCTTCGCGATGTGCTAAAGGTATTTTCAGCAGCAGGGTAGAGACGATGAGTGCGGATAAGTAAAAAATAACGATTAATTGAATCGTTGATAATTCTTTCTTTTTTAATAGAGACCTATTTTTTATGTTCATTTGATCCTTCCCTTATGTAAATCTACCTGTAATTTTATATGAACGGTGTATAAAAGTAAAAGATGTTTTCCTACTAGAATTTTCTGCCATTTTTCTATATGCTAAGCATATCAGGACGAAGGAAGCCAACGAGAGGTGGGAGACTATGGATATTGAAATGCTGAAATCATTATATGACCAGAAAAAGTTTTATCAGGCTTTAGAACTTGTGAGGAATGAAATAAATCTTTTTAAAACAATGCGATTTTCAGAATTGAAGCAGGAGCTAAACAAAATTCATTCTGTTGAAGAATTTCAAGTATTGATTCGTTTGACTGATCATTTTTTGATGTACCAATATAGCTCTTTTATTGCTCGCTATGCTTATCGCCGTTTTCCTTCTATACAAACTATTACTTGGTACTGTGAGGAACTTCTTGACAACGGGAAGATATTAGAAGCAGACGACCTCATTTCAAAAACAATCAAGGAGAATCAAGATGATAGATTCCATCCTGTGGAGATTGAGCGTCTTTATTTTTGTAAGATTCGTTGTCTGCTAGAAATGAATAGATTTAACGAAGCAGAGAAGCTGCTTGAAACAGTAAAAGAGGCTGCCCTCCCGCTGCCCGACAAAATGGGCTATGTATTCATGCAGATTGGAAACAGAAGGAAAGCGGAGGAATATTTTCAACAAGGGTTGGATCATCCGGAAAAAGGTAGAATCTGTTATTTACTATTGTCTGATTTAAAAGCTTCAAATGGACAAATAATGGAGGCATTAGAGCTTATTAAGGAGGGAGAGAAGATCTACCCTGAAACGCCGGCCTTCCTGCTGGAAAAAGTAAAACGCTGCCATGACCTTGGCAACATGACAGAAATGCTTGAAATAATCCAAAAATTGAATGAAAAAATTCCAGAGCATTTGTATCGAAAATACTTCCGTTACTTAACCAAAATCGCTTACTACAATTTAATGGATTTTTCCCGCCTTTCCCAGGAAGAAAAAGGAGTGAACACTCTTTTTACTCTAAAGAATGAACAGGGTGAATTAAGTAAGCTGCCGATAAAACCTATTATTCAAAAAAGTAATTATTGTGTTCCTGCAAGCTTAGAAATGATCTTGACTTTTTATGGTCAGGACATCAACCAGGATGAGATTGCTCATCATATATTCAATTTTACAGGTTCAAAGCTGTCGACCACTGTTGCGTATCTGGAAGAAAACGGTTATGAATGCCGATACTTTATTGGAAATAAGGAAATATATCAAGAATTGTTGAAAAAGAATATTCCCATTCTTTTAAGTGTTGATTTTGAGAATTCTTCCCATGTTCAAGTCATGACAGGGTATGATAGCAGGTTCGACTTTTATCACATACAGGAGCCTAACTTGTTAGAACCGATGTATATGACAGCCAGTGATCTAGAAAAGGCAAATGTTTCAACAAGTTATATGTCCATCGTCTTTGTTCCAAATGATCGAGCCCATGAACTCTCTTTTTTATCAAAGGAAGAAGATGAGTATTTTCGCAGGCTGCATGCGTTAGGGGAGAAAATGGAAGAGGACGAAGAGGCATATAAAGAGACTTTTCTAGAATTCTTAAAGGCTAACATCGATGTTCCTTATTCTCTTATTTATATTGTTAAGCATTTCTCCTTTGAGGAATATAGTGATTTCATTGTTCAATGTGCAGATAAGCTATTGGTGTTATATCCCCAAAATGACTTTATGAATCTGCACGCAGTCCAGGCATACGTGCGTCTACATAGGATGGAAAAGGCAAGAGAGCAGTTAAAACAAACCTCAATGAAAACGTTCAGCCCACTCTATCATTTTCTCAATGGTAGAATTTCGCTTTACTTTGACGATATGAAGGCCGCGATTCATTCTTTTAGAAATTCTTTGCAGCTTGATCCCGATCAATACTATACATGGAGTTATCTCGCTCTCGCATACCTTTACTCTGGTGATGTAAAGAGAGCAGATTATTTTTCTTCTATTAGCATGGAGCTTGCTCCGAAAGAAAGATTTGTCCGTATTAATCATGCCGCGGTGTTAATTGAGAAGCACGAGTATGTGGGTGCACGGAAGATATATGATCAACTTATTCGTGATTTACCGACTGATGGACATGCTTGGTATGAACGTGCACGTCTTGACCAGAAACTTGGAAAAATAAGAAAGGCGCTGCGCGGATTTTTAATGGCGGTAAAGCTAGAAAACCATTTAGCTCATGCTGTTCTTGCAGCCGCTGATCTTTATGAATATGAGGTTGGAGATCCAGAAAAAGCGAAGGGAATATTACAATCAGGTTTAAATGCGGCTTCTTCTGCTTTGCTTTTGGTTCGGCTGGGAGATTTCTACCGTGAACATGAGGAAATCGATAAGGCTATTGAAAGTTATCAAGAAAGTATAAATTTATTTCCAGAGGAAGTGTTTGCCTATATCGGGCTGGCTGAAATCATTGGGAGTAAGGAAAGTAAAGAAAAGGCTATTCAATTTATTAAAACCCATTCTGACAGATTTAAAGAGGATAGTGAATTTCTGATTAATGGCGGGCGGATAATGGCGGACTGGGCTCTGGAAGAATCCTTAGAGTTAATTGAGAGAGGTATATGCTGTATTCATTCTAATCTTCATGAAGCATTAGATCTATATGTAAAAATAGTGGAAGAGACACCTTTTGTAAGTCGTGCGATAAATTTTCTAGAGCAGCAGTTTACTAAGTTTCCTAGTTTGATTGATTACAAATGCTATCAGGGAACCTTGCATGAGGTTAGACAGCACTATTCACTTGCACTCAATTGTTATAAAGCTGCTATAGAGGTTAGAGAAGATGCTTTTCCCTATTATCGAATGGGGGAAGTGTACGTAAAAAACGGAGCAAGTGAGCTCGCTTCTGAAGCATATAAAAATTGTTTATCATTGGATTCCAGCTTCGAATCTGCCTATTTGCGGCTAGCAGAAATAGCAGCGGCTAAAGGGGATTTTGAGGAAGAAGGAGAATATCTCCTCAGTCTGCTGGACTTTTCACCTCTTAGCGTAAATATAGAATATTTGACGATGATTTTGGATGAAGATCGAAATCGTCAATTACTTATACAGCTTCAATCTATGCCGAAAGAGCTTAATGAGGTTTGGAGACTGGACGCACAAGGATATGTACATGGTGCACTAGGGGAAATCGACAAAGAACAGGAAAAGGTAACTGCCGCACTCAATCTTAGCCCTGATTTTTTAGAGCTGCTTCACCATCAGGCAAAGATTAATATTAAAACAAAAAAGTGGGAAAAGGCTGCCTCCATCCTTACATTGCTTTTAAGTAAGGACCCTGAGAATGAAGAGATTTACAGAACACTGATCGCTTATACCGCTGCATCCAGTAAATGGTCAAGACTGCCCGTTTTTCTCTCAAAACTAGATGAAAAAAATAAGGATAGGAGTACAAGGTATTTATTAGCAGCCGAGGCAAGTAGGCAGTATATTATGGAAATGAGCTGGGAGGATGAAGAAGAAGGAAATGTATTTGGTCGTTTTGTCCGTAAGTTAAAAAATCGGACCAAGCAAATAAACTTGTTTGGCTCCATCATTGAGCTTTATGAGAGAGCTATTAAATTTAATGGAGATAATTTTTCAGCAGTAAGCCATTTTGCACGATTTTATGAGAATTTTGAACTGGTTGAGGACGCAATTAAAATTCTGCAAAAAGTATTAAAAAGTCATTGGGACGATCGAATTGCCTATCAGCTGGGAATGATTTACCTGAACAAGGAGGATTACATTTCAGCACTTCAACTATTTGAACGGCCATTAAACAGTGATCCTGAGGACACGCACCTTTCTTATTTGGTTGCCTATATTCATGGTGAAATGGGAGAAACGACGATAGCGGAAGATATGATGATGAAGATTTTAAAGGAAAATCCTTTCGAACAAAGTGTCCATTTACAGTTAGGCCGTTTGTTTAATAGACAGGGCAGATATCTTGAAGCAAAAGATGTCCTTGAAAAAGGGAAGGAATACCATCCCTATGATGCTGACATTTGTGATGAGCTTGAACGAACGAACAGTCATTTAGAAAATGAATTGGTACTAAATCACTAAAACAGATGTGCAAAAGCGCATCTGTTTTTTCTTATATAATCCAGCTCCGGCACCTAGCCCCTCGAGGTCGCTTCGGTCCTGCAGATGAAGTCGAAAAGCATGACTTCATCCACAGGCCCTCCAGCGCTTGTCGGGGCTGAACAAGGTGCTTCCGCTTTTTAGTTTAAAAAGATGAAAGTATTAAAAACCTAACTCATACAATGAACTAAAAGGGGAAGTGGTGTCAGGTTGGAACGCACGTATCTAATCAAACCTTTACTCGATGAAACCTTGCCAGTGATTCACCATGGCAAAGGTGTTTATTTGTATGATAGTGAAGGCAAGAAATATCTTGACGGCGCCTCAGGGGCTGTAACCGCTAATATAGGGCACGGTGTATCTGAAATTATCGACGCGATGCAAGAACAGGCAAAGAAAGTTTCCTTTGTGTACCGCTCGCAATTTACAAGTGAAAGCGCTGAAAAGCTGGCAAAGAAAATTGCAGAAATAACTCCTGGGGACTTGAATTGGTGCTTCTTTGTTAACAGTGGTTCGGAAGCGGTAGAAACAGCAATGAAAATGGCGATTCAATATTGGCAGGAAAAAGGGATCCAAACGAAAACGAAAGTTCTTTCCAGGTGGGTCAGCTATCATGGAATTACATTGGGAGCACTATCACTCTCCGGCCATACCGGAAGAAGGGCCCGTTTTGTTCCGCTGCTTGAGGATTTCCCAGTCATCAATCCCCCTTATTGTTACCGCTGCCCCTATGGTCTTGAGTCCTCTTCCTGCGGTCTTCTTTGTGCTCAGGAGTTAGAACTGGCAATCAAACGGATAGGTGCTGACCATATCGCCGCTTTTATTGCAGAACCTGTAATTGGTGCAGCAGGCGGGGCAATTGCAGCTCCGAAAGATTATTTTAAGGCTATTAAAAAAATCTGTGAAGAACACGACATCCTTTTTATTGCAGATGAGGTTATGACTGGTTTTGGGCGTACTGGTTCTGTATTAGCAATGGAACAGTGGGGAGTTATCCCTGATATTGTTGCTTTAGGGAAAGGAATGGGGGCCGGTTATGCTCCAATTGCAGCTGCACTTGCAAGTGAGAGGGTTATAGCGCCAATACTAGCGGGAACAAAAGTGGTTATGAGCGGGCACACCTTAAGTGCAAATCCGCAATCCTGTGCTGTTTCCCTAGCTGTACTAGAATACTTGGAGAAAAATAAGATTATCGGTGAGGTAGAATCCAAAGGAGACCTCCTCAAAAATCTGCTGAACGCATTAAAAAATCAATTTTCCTTTATCGGAGATATTCGCGGAAAAGGCTTATTGCTTGGAATTGAATTTGTCGAGGACACTGTGACCAAAACTCCTTTTTCTAGAAAAGCAATGGTTACCCAAAAAATCATTGCATTAGCAAAAGAAAAAGGGCTGCTTGTTTATCCTGCGGGCGCAGGGATTGATGGTGTGAATGGTGATGCCATTATTATTTCGCCGCCATTAACCATTACAACGGATGAAATAAAAGAACTAATTACACTTTTAACAGATACGTTTGAAGCTTTTTCAAAGCATTTAAAATCCGACGTTTGATGGGTGGTGTTGAGATGGAAAATCCATTTGGAAAAATAACAACTTTAAACAAGGTTTTAGAACTCTTTTATAACGGAATGACATTAATGTTTGGGGGGTTTGGCGGAGTTGGAACCCCGCCAACCCTTATTGAGGGAATCCTCGAAAAAGGGGTGAAAAATCTAACACTTATTGGGAATGATACCGGATTTCCTCATATCGGCATAGGTAGGCTCGTTAGTCAGGAAAGGGCAGATAAGGTTATTGCTTCCCATATTGGTTCAAATCCCATTGCTGGCAGACTTATTCATGAAGGAAAACTTGAGGTGGAGTTTTCACCACAGGGGGTATTAGCAGAAAGAATTCGAGCTGGCGGGGTCGGTCTTCCTGCCATCCTAACAGATATTGGAATGGATAATGAATTCGTATCCAAGAATAAGCCTCATTTCCTCCTCAATGGAAAGGACTACCTAATTGAAACAGCATTAACCGCAGATATTTCAATTGTTTATGCGAAAAAGGCAGACCCCTATGGAAATCTAATCTTTGACAAAAGTGCACGTAATACGAATCCACTTGTGGCGATGGCAGGAGAGATCACGATTGCCGAAGTGGAGGAAATCGTTCCGCTGGGCAGCCTCAACCCAGAAGAAATTATTACCCCAGGAGTGTTCGTCGATCATATTATCCCTTCGAAGGGAGTGAATTGGAAATGGGCTTGGGAGTAGATTTTCGCAACACCATAGCGAGAAGGGCAGCAGAAGAAATTCACAATGGAATGGTGGTTAACCTTGGTATAGGTATCCCTTCCTTAGTCCCGAACCATTTGCCAAAGGATATGATGGTTTTGTTCCATGCTGAAAATGGAATTACCGGTATGGGACCAAGCCCCCAGAAAGGGAAGGAAGATGAAAATTTATGTAATGCTGGAGGTTTTCCTGTTACCTTGAACAAAGGTGGTTCTTACTGTGATAGTGCCATTTCTTTTGGGATGATCCGCCGTGGAAGAGTCGATATCACGATATTGGGGTCCCTGCAGGTAAGTCAGCATGGGGATTTAGCTAATTGGATTGTTCCAGGAAAAAAAGTTCCTGGTATGGGCGGTGCGATGGAGTTGGCACAAAAAGCAAGAAAGGTGATTGTGTTGATGAATCATTGTGATAAAGCCGGAAATCCGAAAATTGTCACGTCCTGCACATTACCGCTGACTTCTACAGCTTGTGTTGATATGATCATAACCGAGTTAGCTGTATTCAAGATTACCCCTGAAGGATTACTGCTGACAGAGTTGTTTGAACCATATAATCTGCAAGAGGTAGTGAACAAGACAGAATGTAAGTTTACCATAAGTGATACTGTCCGAAAGATCATCTATTAATCTCACCCATTCTTCAAAAGAGGGAGTGAAAAGGTTGAGTAACCATGAGGAGTCCATCAAACAATGGCTTAAGGACAATCGTGCTAGAGGTACGAGGTTTTTACAAATACTTGTTCAAGAAAATAGTATAAGAGGGAATGAGAGTAGTGCACAGGCTGTTATTATTGAAAAATGCCGTCAGATAGGACTGACGCTTGATATTTGGGAAATTAATAGAAATGAGCTAGAGCAGCATGAGGCGTTCTGCTGTGATCGGGAGAGCTTTGAGGGTAATCCGAATGTTGTTGCCGTTTTAAAAGGAACCGGTGGGGGTAAATCTATCATCTTAAATGGGCATATTGATGTGGTTCCGGTCGGTGATGAGAAGAATTGGACACACGATCCTTTTAGCGGGCATATTGAGTGTGGGAAGCTATACGGACGTGGCAGCACTGATATGAAGGGCGGAACGGCTTCGCTCATCATGGCGATCGAGGCGATAATTGCGACAGGAACAAAGCTAAAAGGTGATGTAATTTTTCAAAGTGTAATTGAAGAGGAGAGCGGCGGGGCCGGCACACTTGCCGGTGTTCTGAGAGGCTATCGCGCTGACGGTGCCATCATTCCGGAACCAACGGGAATGAAAATTTTCCCCAAACAGCAGGGGTCAATGTGGTTTAGAGTTCGTGTGAAGGGCAGGGCTGCGCATGGCGGTACCAGATACGAAGGAGTTAGTGCTATCGAAAAAGCAGTCCTGGTGATACAAAAACTTCAACTATTAGAGAAAAATCGAAATATAAAAATTACCGATCCTCTTTTTAATAAAATACCTATTCCTATTCCAATAAATATAGGAAAAATCCAAAGTGGAGAGTGGCCGTCCTCTGTACCGGATTTGGCCGTGATAGAAGGAAGAATGGGTGTTTCTCCTGAAGAAACGATTTTCTCTGCCCAAGCGGAAATGGCTGCCGTTTTGAATGATTTGAATGAACAGGATGAATGGTTTCAGGAGAATCCACTTGAAATTGAATGGTTTGGGGGAAGATGGCTTCCTGGTAACCTAGAAGTTGATCACCCATTAATGAAGACACTTTCTGAGAGTTTTGTAGAGGTAAAGGGAGAAGAACCCGTGATTGAGGCAAGTCCATGGGGGACCGATGGAGGAATTCTATCGAACGTTGGAAATATACCTGTCGTTGTTTTTGGGCCGGGAATTACAGCTGCAGCACATGATGCAGATGAGCACATCCGTTTGGAGGATATGTTTGCAGCTAGCAAAATCATTGCGTTAACCTTGCTGAAATGGTGCGGTGTCAGTGAATAAGAAAACCTCCGATGGTATTTTTTGGTATAATATATAATCATGGACCATGGAGGGACGGAGATGAAAAAAGATTTGTGGATCGGCGGCGAATATCGAAGTGCTGCTTCTTATAATGAGTTAAAAAATCCTTATAATTTGGTACTGCTTGCGAAGATTGGAAGTGCCAGCCAAGAGGATGTACGTTTAGCAATAAGTGCTGCACATCAGGCTAAAACTATGATGGCGGAAATGCCTGCTTTTGAGCGTGCGGAAATATTAGAAAAAGTGGCACGATTTCTTAGAGATGACCTTGATGAGTGCGCGAGATTAATAGCTATGGAAGCAGCAAAGCCGCTGAAGGCAGCGCGGGCAGAAGTAAATCGAACGATCATGACGTATACCTTTGCAGCACATGAAGCGAGAAGAATTCATGGTGAAACCGTTCCAATGGATGCAGCCCCAGGGGGTCAGGGCAGTCTTGCCTTTACAGTTCGGGAACCATTAGGTGTAATCGCAGCGATCACCCCATTCAATTTTCCTATGAACCTAGTAGCTCATAAGGTAGGGCCAGCTATTGCTGCAGGGAATAGTGTGGTGCTGAAACCAGCCAGTCAAACCCCATTATCGGCGTATCGGATAGCTGAGTATTTTCACACTGCAGGTTTACCGGCGGGGGCATTAAATATTGTTACGGGAAGTGGAAGTAAAATTGGGGAAGTTCTAATGAAAGACGATCGAATAAAAATGATCACCTTTACAGGAAGTCCTGAGGTGGGGCGTTATATACGTGAACACTCTGGCTTGAAGCGGGTGACACTTGAGCTGGGATCGAATTCGGCAGTTGTTGTCGATGAGGGGGTTCAACTGAATAAAGTGATTCCTCGAATCGTCAACGGTGCATTTGCCTATCAGGGGCAGGTTTGTATTTCGATCCAAAGAATTTTTGTCCATGAAAGTATCATTGATGAGTTTACTGAGCAATTCGTTAGCGAAACCAGAAAGTTGAAAGCAGGGAATCCGCTTGAAGAAGATACGGATATTTCTGCCATGATCACACGGGGTGACGTGGAGCGAACAAAGCAATGGGTAGATGAAGCCATAAACAATGGGGCCGATTTGAGACTGGGAGGCAACGCTGAAGAAGGAATCTTCCAGCCAACGGTTTTAGTGAATGTACCATTAAAGGAGAAGGTCAGCTGTGAAGAGGTGTTCGCCCCTGTGGTGCATATTAATTCCTTCCGTGATTTTAGCGAGGCCATCGACCTGGTGAATGATTCAAAATATGGTTTACAAGCTGGAATCTTTACGAATGATATTCATAAAGCTCTACAAGCAGCCAAGAAATTAGAAGTAGGCGGGGTCATGATTAATGAAATCCCTACATTCCGTGTGGATCAAATGCCATATGGGGGAGTGAAAATGAGCGGTATGGGCCGAGAAGGCATTAAATACGCTGTTGAAGAAATGACAGAATTAAAGCTTATTAGCTTTAAAACAGAGTAGAAGAAAATGTCTGGCTGAATATCCAGTCGGACATTTTTGCTAAATGGGTTCATAAAGCCCGAAAACGCATGAGATTGGGAATACGGTCCTCATGAAAGGTTCATGAAGCCCGAAAACAAATGAAATTGGAGAGACGGTCCTCGTGAAAGGTTCATAAAGCCCGGAAACGCATGAGATTGGGAATACAGTCCTCATGAAAGGTTCATGAAGCCCGAAAACGCATGAGATTGGGAATACAGTCCTCATGAAAGGTTCATGAAGCCCGAAAACGCATGAGAATTGGGAATACGGTCCTCATGAAAGGTTCATGAAGCCCGAAACCACATGAAAGCACCAAAAACGGTCCTCATGAACTATGAAATTACCAAATTACCAACATAGTAATCTGACTTACCTAATTATGAATAGGATTGGAGCGACAAGGATGAACCAAACTGCCTCCACCATCTATATAAAGGAAGCCAATTTTTATCTAGAAGTGTATCTGGATCCTTTTAATAAAAGAATCCGTATTGATGATTACCGCGGCAATACAAATTTAGCACTCGAAAAGGCAGAAGAGCTGGCACGCGAGCACCAGTCAGAAAAGTTAATCATGAAAGCCCGTATAGAAGATACATTCTCTCTATATGAAAGAGGACTTCAGCCAGAAGCGGTGGTTGACCGCTATTTTCTTGGTTCTGATGCCCATTTTTTTTCAAAGTTTTATACGTTGGAGCGGAAGAAAAATGAACATTGGATTACCGAGGATCATATGATTCAAAGTATTTATCAATTAGATCCACCCATTGATAAACCCTCTCCATCAAAGGGTTATGAATTAAAAAAAGCAACTGTAAACTGCGCGGAGGAGCTTGCAGACTTGTATCGCCAAGTCTTTCAAATCTACCCGACGCCGTTACATGACCCAGAATATGTAAAAAAGACAATGGAAGAAGGGACAATTTATTATGTTTTCTTTTACCAGGGGAAGATTGTCAGCGCGGCTTCAGCCGAAGTGAATTCATTTTATAAAAATGCAGAATTAACCGATTGTGCCACATTAAAGGAACACCGGAAATATGGTTTGATGAAGATAATTCTCATTGAACTTGAGGAGGAACTGAAACGGAAAGGTGTTTATTGTTCGTATTCCATAGCTCGAAGTTTATCCTTTGGAATGAATGCGGTACTGTTCCAGCTCGGTTATAAGTATCGCGGTCGATTAATGAATAATTGCTATATTTATGACAAGCTTGAAAATATGAATATGTGGGTAAAGAATCTGGCGAACTGCTGATTTTTCGGCTTAAGGTGCCGGATTTTCGGCATATAGGGAGAGAGGTGAAGTTAGAGATGGTCCAATTAAATGCGCTCACCCAAGAAGTTCTGTCAGCCATTTTGAAAACTATTGATGAGGGAATCCATGTGGTGAATACAGAAGGTAAAACAATTTTTTATAATGAAGTAGCTGCAAGGCATGATGGAATGGATGTCAGGGAAGTACAAGGGAAACACCTTTTGGATGCCTTTCCTTCTCTAACGGAGAATTCAAGTACCTTGCTTCGGGTGATCAAAACAGGCAAACCCATTTATAATCAGACACAGGTCTATGTAAATATCCATGGAAAACAAATTGATACCATTAATACCACTCTTCCTATATTTTTGGATAAAGAGATCATTGGTGCTGTAGAGATCGCCAAAGACTACTCTAGAATGAAGCAATTAGCTGAAAGTTTATTGGATTTACAAAAAAGTGTAAATAAAAACAACAAGAAAAAAACGTCAAAAAACATATCCTATACACTTCATGACCTAAAGAGTATAAATCCGGTTTTTATAGCCATGAAAGAAGAGGCTGGTAAGCTGGCAAAATCAGATTCTCCCATCCTAGTATACGGAGAAAGCGGGACCGGAAAGGAATTGTTTGTCCAAGGAATTCATCATGCCTCTTATCGTACGAATGGACCTTTTATTGCGCAGAACTGTGCAGCGATTCCCGAAACACTGCTAGAAAGTATCCTTTTTGGTACAGCCAAAGGAAGCTATACGGGAGCTGTCGAAAGAAAAGGATTATTCGAGCTTGCAGATAGCGGGACTTTGTTTCTTGATGAACTTCATACAATGCCAATTGAGTTACAGGCAAAGCTGCTACGTGTATTAGAGGATGGAATGGTACGAAGAGTGGGAAGTGTACAGAACATTTCTGTTGATGTCCGCGTCATTGCTGCCATGAATGTCCATCCTGCTCATGCGCTTCAAAATCAAAAGCTTCGCTCCGATTTGTACTATCGCCTAAATGTGTTTACCTTCTCCCTTCTGCCGATTCGAGAACGAAAAGAGGATATTTTATTTTTGACCCATTATTTTATTCAGTTTTTTAATAAGAAATTACAAAAAGGTATAAAAGGAATACATCAGCATGTGGAAAGCTTTTTTAGGAGTCATTCATGGCCTGGAAATGTCCGTGAACTAAAACATACGATTGAGTACATGATGAATGTATGTGAAGAAGATGTACTTCAAATGAAAGACCTGCCAATTATGATGAAACAACAGGCAGTTGCCAAAGATCATGTTGAGAACAATCTTTCATTAAGAAAAAATGTTGAGGAGCTTGAGGTTCAATTGATTGACCGGGCATTGGATTTGGCAAAGGGAAACATCAATCAAGCGGCCAAGCTGTTGGAGATTCCCAGACAAACCCTGCAATATAAACTTAAAAAGATTAGGGAATAGCCGCCGAAATATCGGCTTTTTTTTAATTACTTTTTAAAAAACACCTAACCTTACCTATTGGCATGATTCTTGCATACTATCTAAGTAAAGCAAGGTAAGGAGGAATTACAATGAAACAGACATTATATAAGCCGGATCGGCATTGGAAGGATATAGAGCTGTGGAAAGATGTAAGTGAAGAGCAGTGGAATGATTGGCTATGGCAGCTAACAAATACCATTCGTACATTGGATGATTTAAAAAAGGTGATTCATTTAACTCCGGATGAAGAAGAAGGGGTACGAATTTCAACAAAAACCATTCCCTTAAATATAACACCGTATTATGCTTCATTAATGAACCCTGATGACCCGCGCTGTCCTATTCGGATGCAGTCTGTGCCGATTTCAAAAGAAATTCATAAAACCAAATATGATCTTGAAGACCCGTTGTATGAGGATGAAGATTCGCCCGTACCTGGATTAACCCACCGTTATCCAGACCGGGTTCTGTTCCTAGTAACAAATCAATGTTCCATGTATTGCCGGTACTGTACGAGAAGGCGTTTCTCTGGACAAATTGGCATGGGAGTACCCAAAAAACAGCTGGATGCAGCCATTGATTATATCCGTCAAACCCCACAGGTTCGAGATGTATTAATTTCTGGCGGTGATGGACTGCTTATTAATGATACAATCCTAGAATATATTTTGAAGAATCTCCGTGAGATCGATCATGTTGAAATTATTCGAATTGGAACTAGGGCACCTGTCGTATTTCCACAAAGAATTACCGAAAACCTCTGTAATATCTTAAAAAAATACCATCCGATCTGGTTGAATACTCATTTTAATACCTCGATTGAGATTACCGAGGAGTCAAAAAAGGCTTGTGAAATGCTGGCTAATTCCGGTGTTCCTGTCGGGAACCAAACGGTCATTCTTGCCGGCATTAACGACAGTGTGCCGATTATGAAAAAGCTTATGCATGACCTCGTGAAAATCAGGGTTCGACCATACTATATTTATCAATGTGATCTTTCTGAAGGAATTGGTCATTTTCGGGCACCTGTTTCCAAAGGTCTTGAAATTATTGAAGGATTGCGCGGTCATACAAGCGGCTATGCCGTTCCTACATTTGTTTTAGATGGCCCAGGCGGTGGCGGGAAAATTTCTCTTCAGCCGAATTATTTAATTTCCCAAAGTGCTGAAAAGGTTGTCCTTCGCAACTTTGAAGGGGTGATTACTTCTTATCCGGAACCCGAGAATTATAAGCCTGGTACAGCAGAAGGGTACTTTAAAAAGGTTTATCCAGATATGGAGGAGAAACGCTCCAATATTGGCATTTCAGGTATCATGAATGACCAGCACTTCAATTTAGTACCAGAGGGATTAACTAGATTAAATCGCCGTAAAGAATACAATCAGAATCCTAATCATTCTTCGTTAAAGGATAAACGCAGCAAGCGGGATGAACTGAAGGAAAAGAAATTTCAGGCACAGCAAAATAAACCAACAGCGGGTAAAAACGATAAAGATGTAAACTCGGCATCAGATGAATAGAGGGATGTATATGGATATCGTGTGTGAATGGTGCGGAAATGACGCCAAAAATAGTGAAAATATTGTTTATTGGGAACTTCCAGACGGTACGAGAGCGATTGAAATTACAGAAACACCAGCAGTTGTTTGCGAAACGTGTAAGATGGAATATCAAACAGATGAAGTAACAAAGGAAATTGAAGATCAGTTATTTTTAGTGGATACCAAGAAAATCGGTAAAAGCATTCGCTATCAAGAGTTAATGGCACTTCCAAGGTTGTTGAAGAGAAATTATTTTGATTTTTCTTCTTAATAAATAACCCCTATCACCTGATAGGGGGTTATTTGATGTTATTCTGTTTGAATAGGACTTGCAGCGTTTTTCCTAGCCCGTAGAAATTTAACTAAGTTTAATACAATGGTTTTCATAACTGCGTAAAAAGGGATTGCCAGTACCATCCCAAGCACCCCAGCCAGATTTCCGGCAGCAAGTAAAATAATAATAATGGTTGCTGGGTGTGTATCCAAGCTTTTTCCAAGAATGAGCGGTGATAACACATTTCCTTCGATCTGCTGCGCAATCAAAATAACAACGATAACTAATAAGGCTTTGGTAGGGGAATCAAATAAAGCTACAATCACGGCCGGGGCTCCCCCAAGAATTGGACCGATATAAGGAATAATGTTAGTAAAGGCTACAATCAGGGCCATAACAAGTGCAAATGGTAAATCAATAATTAGGTAGCCGATAAAGGCAAGCGTTCCAACTGCTAAGGCAACGGTAACTTGGCCCTGAATATAAGCTGAAAGCGTGTCACCTGTTTCTTTTAAAATGGATAGACCTTCTTCTCTATAAGGAGCCGGAAGAAATTTAGATAGTGCGGTTGGAAACCTGTGACCATCTTTAAACATATAAAATAACAAAAATGGGACGGTTACAAGTACAATGGCAATGTTCGTGATTACACCAAGAATGTTTGTTATGCCGCCGGTAATCGTGTTAGGAAGAGTATTCGCAAATTCAATCAGTCTTTCCTGAACTGTCTCAAAAATATCCTTTTGTTCGTCCATAATCCATTTGAATTCAGAAGATTTGACGACCGAGTCAAAGAAATCCATCGTTTTATCGGCGTAAACGGGAAGTTCGTTTGCAAGTGCGGTAAATTGTTTTGTGATAGCGGGTACTAAATTTCCAATCGCAAATACGCAAAGAGCGAAAAAGACTACGTAAATAATAATAATTGATAATAGTCTTGGTACTTTTCTACGCTGAAGGAAGGTAACAATTGGGTTAAGTAAAAAATATAAAAAGCCTGTAATCAGAATCGGGAAAAAAATGGTTGAAAAAAAGATTCCGATTGGCTCAAATAAAAATGAAATTTTAGTTGAGACCCAAATGATGGTTAAAATTAAAAGAATCTGTATTAACCAGTATTGAAATTTTTTCTTTGCCAATGTAGGTACCTCTATTTCTATAGATATTTGGTAAAATTATATCAATTTTGTGCAATTTATACCAATCATTCTTAAGGCCGGTTTTCAATTAAGTCTCTAGACGTAGAATCTCACATCCGTTATAGTATCAATTAGAAAAGCCTACTATGGAGAGAAAGGCGTTATTATGAGTAAATCCTTTTATCACTTTTTAATGAAATTCAGGCATCCATTACCAGAGAACGCAATTAGTGTCTTTGCCAATGATGCATATCTGGACCACAGCTTTCCAAAAACATCACAGGAATACAATGAAGTCAGTTCCTACCTAGAATTTAATGGTCATTATCTTGAGTCCATGACTGTATTTGATGAGGCCTGGGAGCTTTATATTCATTCGGAAGCTAAAGAATAAGTTTTAAAATCGTCTCTTTAAAAAGAGGCGATTTTTCTTTTTCCCTATTGTGCGCGGTCAGCAAGCGAGTGCATATACTATTGTAATCAAAATTCACGACTCATCATTGAGAGGATGGAGGATATGAAAAGAAGGAATATACCGAAGTATAAGGTCGGTGATACGGTCGTGATAACGATGTATGGTACAGTTGGAAAAATAACCGATGTCAAGCTGATTGACGGCAATTATGTATATGAAGTGAATAAAAGTGATGGTCTTTTTGTTGAATCAGGACTTCAGCTTCTTTCAGAATATGAAGGTACTTTGGTGGAGCAGGAACAAATAGATATTGAATATAAATTCTTTTTCGGGGATTTAGTTCAGGTCGCTGGTTACGGCGCAGATTTGTTTAAGATTGTCGGATTTCGTACAGAAATTTGGCGCTATAAAGAGGATGCGTGGGAAGATGTAATTTATGAACTTTCGAGAATTAGTGATGGGGAATGGCTAGAAGCTGGTGAAGAGGAAATGACTCTCGTAGCTGACGCCGAGAGTGCGGACACGTTTATTCAAAAATTAGGACTCCTCTATTTAGTTAATAATGAAGAGAAGCAGCAAGCTTCCATATCAAAGACACAAAAAAACATCGTTAGAAAAGCAGAACTTGAAGAAATCGAACGAAAAAAGGAAAAGAAACAGTTAATCGATCATTTATTAGATATTTTTAATGATTACAAAATTTTATATAATATGTTCCACGATCAGGAGTATTACCAAGTGATGCGTGTCATTCTAAGGAAATTGAAAAGTGTCGTAAATGATGATGGCAAAAGCCATGTCTAGCTTTTACCACCCTGATACTGTCCATAATAAATAAGTCACTAAAGGAAATCCACCCCATTTTATTAGAAAGAATAGCCAGTCTGTGATTTTCTCAAAGGCAGTGATGATTTTTCCATCCTCCTGATTCACATCGTCCAAAATAGCTTCAAATTTTGCTTGTAGGTTTGACATACAATCACCTCATCATCGTTCTTTTTATTCATCCTATGCTTGTCCAAAGGAAAAAAGACATATTTATCTTTTATTTTGCTCTCTATGTTTAAGTTGCAGAATATTTACCGATTCTTCTAGAAGTAAATAGCATGAAAGAGCAGAATTCATCATACATTCTCTAAAAAGGGGGCGATGCTGTGAGAGAAATTGAAGTATTTATTGATACGGAAGAGATTGCTGAATTTTTCTTTCATGAGCTAGTGAAAAGAGGATACGTTCCTACGGAAGAAGAGTTGGAAGAAATTGCTGACATTACCTTCGAGTATCTCATCGAGAAAAGTATTATCGACGAAGAAGTAGAAGATGAATAGGTAAAATATCATGTTACCTTATTCATCTTTTAAATAGGAAATAACAAAAGACGAGCATTGAATCTGCTCGCTTTTTGTTTGTGGGAATATTTTTTTCATATTTCATTTTTTGGTGAAACTTTACTTTTTCTTTCCCGTATTATGAATAGCAAAGATGAGGAGGAGTGAGGATGCTTAAAAAGATATTAAAATCTATTCTAGGAAGTAAACTTCATCATCAAAAATATTCACATTCAAGTAATTCTTGGAAAAAAATGAAACACCACAAACATAAGCACTTTGGTCATAACCACTATAAAAAGAAACATAAAAGTGGCAGCTTTTCTAGCTTCTTTAGCAGTTAACCTTTATGTTTAAAAGAATCACTTTAGGTGCTGCAAACTTGATCGAAAGGCGATTTCTGCAAAATGAAATCATTGCCGAACGCTATCAAATTATCAGCCATCTAGGTTCTGGAAGCTACGGAAATAGTTACTTAGTATTGGATCGAGTATCACAGCAGCAGAAAGTTTTAAAAGCATTACGTATCCATAAAAGAATCAAAAAGTCTGGAAAAAAAGGATTTAAGCTTGAAATAAACATACTTAAATCGTTAAAGCATCCTCAGTTTCCAAAATTTTATGAGGATGGAACATATAAAAGAATTCCCTTTTATACGATGGAGTATATAGAAGGGAAAAACTTCGAACAGTTAATCTTTCAAGATGGTCAACAATATACGGAAAAAGAAGCTTTTGGCATCGCCTATGAATTACTTAAACTTATTCACTATTTACATGAACATCATCTTATTCACAGAGATATTCGCATCCCCAATGTGATTATGAGTGGTTCAAAGATTTTTCTAATTGATTTAGGACTTACGAGAAAATGTGATCAAGAAAACGATAAAAAGCCCAAGCGAAATCTACGGAAAGAGGCCAATCGCCAAGCGGACTTTTATGGTCTTGGTCATTTCTTGTTGTTTTTACTTTATTCCAGCTACTCGTTCCCACAAGACCAGAAAGAAAGCAGCTGGGAAGAGGAAATGGATATTTCCTATCAAGCCAAACATATCATAAACAGGCTTTTACAAATTGAAGCTGGCTATGATAGCTGCGAACAAGTAAAATCAGATATCAAAAAAATTATTCGAGAAATAGGGAGGAAATAATCATGTCTTTATTTGACAAAGTATTTGCTAGTGTAGGAATTGGTTCTGCTAATGTTGACACAAAGCTTGAAAGAGATACGTATACGCCTGGTGAGACGGTGAATGGTGTAGTAGACATTAGAGGTGGGAAAGTAGAGCAGCAGGTAGATGATATTTATTTAACGTTAAATACTACCTATCTAAAAGAAGCTGATGATAAAAAGTATAATGTGACTGCTACAATTGATCGTTTCCGTATTACAAGCCCATTTGTAATTGGTAAAAATGAACGAAAAGAGATTCCTTTTTCGTTTCAGCTTCCACTTGATACCCCACTCTCAATCGGCAGGTCGAAAATATGGGTAACAACTGGTTTAGATATAAAAAATGCTGTGGACCCAGGTGATAAGGACTATATTCAGGTTGTTCCGAATTCCTTAATGAATGCTGTTTTTAATGCTGTTGATAGTCTCGGCTTCCGTTTACGTGAAGCAGATTGTGAACAGGCTTCAAGCCGCCTGCGCGGCCGCCTGCCATTTGTGCAAGAATTCGAATATGTTCCTGCATCAGGTCCGTTTCGCGGACGATTAGACGAACTGGAATTAGTATTCCGGCCATCTGGAAATGGCTCAATGGATTTACTTTTCCAGGTTGACCGCCGTGCACGTGGTCTAGGCGGATTATTTGCAGAAGCTGCTGGTTTGGACGAATCAAATGTAAGATTAACCGTTACATCTGCTGATATTCCAAATTTACAACAGCAAATTCAGAGTGTTATCCAAAGATTTTCTTAATTGTCGACAAAAAAAGACGGTCTTCGTTGAAGGATTCTGCCACGTCTATCTCTAATTATTAAAGTAACAACTTTTACTTTTATGATTGGAGGGGATAAGATGATCAAGGCGATAACGAGAAGAACGAATATTCAATATGATGTGACAATCTTTCAAACTCCAAAGTACAGAGAATATAAAGGGTACAAACAAGTTTACCGTACCCATATTCATGCGGACAGTCATGAAAATTGTCTGGAGGAAACATTTAGCACGTTTAATGTTACCGATCGAATACCATCGAATTATGAGGGAAGATTTATTTCTACTGGAGACATCATCTTGATTGATGAAGGTCGTAGAGGACAGCATTATTATCAGCTAAAGCCAGGCGGATGGCAGTCTGTAAACCGAATTCATATTAGGTAGAAAATATAAAACCTAAGGGGAAATCCTTAGGTTTTATTTATGTTAACCATTACTTTTGCGTCCGCCTGCAGCATTATGTTCCTTTGCATGTGCATTATGCTCTGCTTCAATCGCTTCAGGTGGAATATGATTATTTTTCTTTGGACGATTTGTTTGTGCTCTATGCTTTTTTCCCATAATGTAATTTACCTCCTTTGGATAATCTAAAAATAGCTTCCCACAAATAATAAAATTCATGACCTTTTTAGTGAATCCTTTTTCAATTGAAAAAGGTTTATGATATATTGACATGTGTGGAGTTTCTGGCTTCACTTTAATTGATTGGAGGATTTAGAAATGAGTGTACATATTGGCGCCAAAGAAAATGATATTGCTGAAACGGTATTACTGCCTGGAGACCCCTTAAGGGCAAAATATATTGCAGAAACTTTTTTAGAAAATGCTAAATGTTATAACGAAGTAAGAAACATGTTTGGTTTTACTGGAACCTATAAAGGAAAGAGAATATCTGTCCAGGGTACTGGAATGGGTGTTCCATCTATCTCAATTTATGTGAATGAATTAATGAATAGCTATAATGTTCAAAATTTAATTCGGGTCGGCACATGTGGAGCCATTCAAAAAGATGTGAAAGTACGCGATGTTATTTTGGCAATGACCAGCTCCACTGATTCCAACATGAATCGAATGACCTTTGGTGGAGTTGATTTTGCGCCATGCGCAAACTTTGATTTGCTCAGAAAAGCCTATGACGCTGGAGTGGAAAAGGGTCTTAATTTAAAGGTAGGGAATATCTTTACTGCAGACTCCTTCTATAATGACAATGCAGAATTAGAAAAATGGGCACAGTATCAAATTCTTGCCATCGAAATGGAGACAACAGCCTTATATACTCTAGCAGCTAAATTTAACCGGAGAGCTTTGTCGGTTCTAACGGTAAGTGATCATATTTTAACGGGCGAAGAAACAACTGCGGAAGAAAGACAAACAACATTTAACGAAATGATTGAAGTGGCTTTAGAAGCCGCGACAAAAGAATAGGAAATTCGACCTCTTTCGTCATATGAAAGGGGTTTTCTTATTGACCTTTTTGGCAAAAATAGATATATTGCAAAAAGGAAGAAGAAAGAAAGATGATAGGTGAGAAAATGGCTTGGAAAAATATTTTATTGATTGGTTTATTGACCATTCTAGTCAGCGGTTGTAATCAAATAAATTCCCTAGTAAATAAACTTCCATTCATCTCAGATGATTCTAGCAATAAACAGCAAACGAAAGAGGAAGAGGAATCCCAGATCAATGACCCGCTTAGTTTAGAATCCATTTTTTTTAATGAAATAAAAGAAGTGGATGGCAAAAATGTCATTCAAAACTCTACGAATGTTATGGCATTGGTTAACAAGGAGTTTTACTTACCAGCGGATTATATTCCCGAAGATCTTGTTAGACCTAACGTGGCGTTCTCCTTTGGCGATGTTGAAATTGAAAAGAGTTTAATGAGAAAAGAAGCAGCAGAAGCCTTGGAAAAGATGTTCACTGATGCTGCTAAAAACGGGATTGAACTGTATGCCGTTTCCGGATACCGCTCATACAGCCGGCAGCAATCCTTGTTCAATGCTGAAATAAATAGAGTGGGAATTGAAAAGGCAGAGCAAGCTGTAGCCAGTCCTGGTTCAAGTGAACATCAATCAGGGTTAGCAATGGATATTTCGAGCAGGTCCAATAAATTTTATTTGAATGAAAGTTTTGCTAATACACCGGAAGGTAAATGGTTAAAAGATAATGCTCATCGTTTTGGCTTTATCCTCCGATATCCGAAAGAGAAAAGGGACATTACCAACTATATGTATGAGCCTTGGCATTTCCGATATGTAGGTGTGAAGTCTGCGACGATTATGTACAAGCATAACTGGACGTTAGAGGAATATTTTAATGTAGTTAAGAAAATATAGTTAATGACTACCGGCACTCCCTTCTGATGGTTGTGCCGCTTTTATTTTATTGTTATTTTTTTATAAAAGATGTTATTCTAATCACTAGAGGCTAGTTTTACATATTATTTTTTGGAGAATGAAAGTGGTGAAAACTTTGGACGAAAAGAATGTTGAGCAAGGGCAGCATGAACAAGAACAATTAACAGAAAAAAAATCTGGTTACTTACACATTAAAAAATTTCATTTTATATTGATTTTATTTTTCCTTATCTTACTATCTACTGGTATTACAGTGTTTGCACTGTCATTTGGAGAAGAAAAGGTTATTACTGTAGGTACCGAAAGAAAAGAATTTGAAAAACTTTATTCAGCATATGACACGCTGAAAAGTGGATATTTTGAGGAACTCGACCAGAAGAAACTTATCAATGGGGCGATTGATGGTATGGTGAAAGCCCTTGACGATCCATATACGGACTATATGAGCGTGGACGAAGCAGAAAAATTCCATAGTTCAATTGATTCTTCTTTCCAAGGAATCGGTGCAGAAATTCAAGAAAAAGACGGTCATATTTTGATTGTTTCTCCTATTAAAGGCTCTCCTGCTGAGAGAGCTGGATTGAGACCAAATGATATCATTACCTCGGTAGATGGAAAAAGTCTGCAGGGAATGACTTCAACAGAAGCCGTATCGATTATCCGTGGGAAAAAGGGAACAAAGGTTGAATTGACGATCCAACGACCAGGCACAGATGCTCCTGTTAAGGTTCCAATTATCCGTGACGATATTCCAATTGAAACCGTTTATGGTGAAATGATGGAAGAGGGTATTGCAAAAGTGCAAATTACCAGTTTCTCTAGCAATACTTCGAAGGAACTTGTAGAAAAGTTAAATGAATTTAAAAATCAGGGAATGAGAGGATTAGTATTGGATCTTCGTCAAAATCCAGGTGGATTATTAGATGAAGCCATTAGCATCTCCAGCATGTTTGTTCCTAAAGGGAAATTAATCTTAAAAGTAGAGGACAGGAACGGAAAGACCGAAGAGTACCCTTCTAAAAACGACGGAAACCCTGATTTCCCTCTGGTTGTGTTAATAGACAAAGGCAGTGCTAGTGCATCGGAAATTCTAGCGGGTGCAGTAAGTGAATCTGCTGGTGTAAAGCTTGTAGGCGAAAATACCTTTGGTAAAGGAACCGTGCAAACTGCCAAGGATTTTCCTGATAAATCAAATATCAAATTTACAACGGCCAAATGGCTGACGCCAAATGGCAATTGGATTCATAAAAAAGGAATTAAGCCGGATTTTGAAGTCCCGCTTCCTGATTATGCTTCATTGCCGATCATCAATCCAGACAAAGAGTTGAAGCTGTCAGTCACATCAAACGAGGTAGAGACGGCTCAGAAAATGTTAAAAGCGATTGGGTATGATCCAGGTCGTGAGGATGGATTTTTTGATGAGAAAACTCATGAAGCAGTAGTGAGTTTTCAAATAGCCAATAATCTCCCTGCTGACGGGGTACTGAAAGGTGATTCCACCTTTAAATTAATGGAAAAACTTAGAGAGCAGATACAAACGAATGATACCCAGCTCCAAAAAGCAATTGAAGTATTAAAAGAAGAAATGAAATAAGGAAGAAGCCTGAACTCATCGGTTCAGGCTTTTATATCATTTATCTGGAAGAATATCTAATAAATGCCGTATTCTTTCTTTTTTACGTTCAATCAGCTCCGCAATAAAATGAGCATAATCCGTATTTTTTTGTGTGGCTAGTTCTTCATATAATTCTTTTAATTGGTCGAGGTGCTCTTTTAGTGTATATTCATTTACGCCAGAGCCTCCTGACTGAACCTTGCGCAGGATAATCTCTACTAGTTTATCATTCGTAGCTTCGAGTGATTTAGTTCCTTGCCGTACATAGATAGCGCCATAACGAAGCTCATTTCGCTGAATAATGGATGTATAAGGTACGTATTTGGGATCATATTCAATGATGAGTACCTGAAACCTTTTATCGCTTAAGTTTTGCTGGTCCCCGTCGAATTGAAAATCCTCGGTCCGATATTTTAAGTATTTTGGCAGTAAATTTGCCAGTTTATTGTCAATATCCGCTTTATCTAAAAAGTCATCTTCTTTTAGACCAGTTAACAAAATAGCACCCTCATCATTTTGATTCACACCGACAATAATACATCCTCCACCCGAATTAGCAATAGCTAGTATATGTTTTGCCATCTTAGAAAATTCCGTCCATTTTGTCTTAAAGTCTAAAAAATCCGTTTCACCCGTATTCGTTAGGAGAAGCTCTTTTAAAGATTCATGTGAAGGGTTTTTAACGAATTGCTTGAGACTTTTTGGATAGACATACTCATAGATCATGAGGAAATTCCTTTCTGAATATTCTTTTATTATTATTATAAGCCATTTCATACTAGTTGATAGCCCAATTTCCTATATAATAAAAGGAATATGTGATGGAAAAGGGGTAAGAAGGATGAATAATACGGAGATTTATATATTATCCGGATTTCTGGGAAGTGGAAAAACGACCCTTTTAAAAACATTGCTAGAGCATGAACGGCTATTAGGCAGAAAAACAGCGGTGATGATGAATGAGCTAGGGAAGGTCTCAATTGATTCTGAAGTTGCTCGAGATGAGGATATTGCCTTAAAGGAATTATTGGGAGGCTGTATTTGCTGTACCATTCAGGACAAGCTTGAGTCGCAGCTGCAAGGCTTATTACTCAAGGAAAAACCAGAGGTTATTTATATTGAAACCACAGGTGCAGCGCATCCGGTTGAAGTCCTTGACGCCATCCTTTCACCATTATTTGCTGATCAGTTTACTATCAAAGGGATTGTAACAACCGTGGATGGTTTAAGATGGAGGGATAGAAAGGCACTAAGCCCACAGCTCCAACAGTTACTGCTTGAGCAGGTTAGACACGCCGACTTTATTCTTATAAATAAAATGGATGAACTGTCAGAATCAGATCAGTCAAAAATTATTTTTGAAATACAAGGAATCAATCCTAAAGCGCGTTGCTTGTTAACGAATTATTCTCAGGTGTCCATCGCTGAATTAAGGAAGTTAACCTTATCATTTGCAAAACAGACTAGTTCGGAATTCACTCAACAAGCACTGAATCTAACTACATTTGTGTATCAATTCCAGGAACCAGTCAGCCATTCAGCTTTTGAGGACTTCTTAAAAGAATTACCAGAGACCATTTACAGGGTGAAGGGTTATATTAAATTCGATTCCTCGTCAAAACCCTATCTCTTCCAATATTCTTATGGAATGCCTTTTTACATGAAGGAAGAAATGAATTTACCCTTAAATTTAGTATTTATTGGCGAAAATATGAATTGGACAGAGATAGAAGAAAAGCTTAAAAGTCTAGAGCTGGAATTCAAAAATTAAAAAGAAAATGAATGAACATTTCTTCTTCAGGTAACTCTTTAAATGTAGTTATTTTACATGTTAAAGGGGGATTAGATGAAGAAGAAAGCAGTTTTATTCATGGTTATTCTATTCCTCCTAATAGGACAGAGGATTCAAGCTGCAGCCAATATTAGCTACAAAATTGTAATGATGCCATGGGAAGAAGTAAATACTGTTTTGCCCAAGTATTCAAAGTTTACGGTACTTGATATTGAAACTGGGAAAAGGTTCAAAGTCCAAAGGCGTGCGGGCAGTCATCATGCTGATGTACAGCCACTGACGACAAAAGATACCAAAATTATGAAAAAAATCTACGGTGATAAGTGGAGCTGGAAACGAAGAGCCATTGTCGTAATTAATAAAGACCAATGGATTGCCGCCTCGATGCACGGTATGCCGCATGGAGGAGGGGCATTAAAGAATAATTTTCCTGGACATTTTTGTATCCATTTTTACGGAAGCACTACCCATCGAACAAATTCTATGGACCTTTCCCATATGCTCATGATTTATAAGGCTTCAGGAAGGCTGGAAGAATATCTGAGCAAAACATCTCCCTATGAAACAGTAGAAGCCTATATTGCTGGTTTAAAGCAGCAGGATGCCTATATTTCATCAAACATATCCTTACAAAAGAAAAACTGGAAACCAATCTTAGGGAAAATTGAAAATGTAAGAATTACCCGGATGCCGATTTTACCAGCTGAAGATTTAACCGAGGAAATAAGTATAGAGGTGCCCATTGAGATTGATTGGTTTATTAAAAATAGAGGGCGACAAAGTTATAGGGGGAAAATCCATTTAGTCCGTTTTTCTACTATGGATGCGTGGAAGGTTGACTCTGACTTGTTTTTAAAAGAAAATGACCTTTAAAAAGGAAAAAACACCTTAACGAAAAGGTGTTTTTCTTCTATGCCTGTTCTCCAAATTTAATAAAGGTTCTTTCATCTTCAATCAAACCGCAAACACCACATTGAATACGATAATCTGGTCCATTATATGGCATATGAAACGGTTCTAAGTCAGTTTCGCCATATTCTTTAACCACTTCACCTGATTGTGGATCAAGTTTTACTGATTGGGAAACTTGTTGAATGACATTAAAACGGCTTCGATTTGTTTTGCAATTTGGGCATTTATATGGGGTTGTCATAGGTTACTCCTTTCAAGGTAGTGTTAAAATCTATTTTTTGCAATAATGTTGGAAAGTATGTAACAATGCAAGTGAGGAGGGTCGAACATGAAAAAGTTCATATTCGTAAGTTTATCTATTTTATTATTATTGGTGCTCAGTGCCTGCAATAATAATAGCAAGAACAATGACAACAAGGGGGACGAATTACCTGAGTTTGTGGAGGTAGAATTGAGGATAAGCCCTGAGACGGGACAAGTCAATGAACCCATTAGTATTGAAGCGAAGGTAACACAAGGGGAAGAAAATGTAGAAGATGCAGATAAGGTAACCTTTGAAATTTGGCGTTCCAAGGACGAAAAACATGAAAAAATCGATGTTAGCCACGTCGAAAACGGAATCTATCGTTTAGAGAAGTCATTTCAGCAAGAGGGTACTTACTATATTATCGCTCATGTAACTGCAAGAGACATGCACAACATGCCTAAAAAAGAATTCATCGTGGGTACCGCAAGTGAACCAGAGGATCCAAAGGACGCGAAGGATTCAATGGAAATGGACATGGAAGGGCATTAAACAAAATGGACAGCCAGGTGAGTCGGCTGTCTTTTATTGTTCTGTCACATCGATTTGAGAATATTGGACGTCATATGATTTTATTAATTTGATTTCAAGGACGCCATCTTTATATTTGGCAGATGACCCCTTCTTTTTGACTATAGCTGGCAGGGTGATAGAATGCTTATTATCTTGCTCCGGAATATGTTCGATCAACAACTGATTCGCTGTATGATAAATCCGAAGTTCCTTAAGCATTGCCTCATCTTTAATTGGTATTCTAACAAATACCGTATCATGTGTTTCAAAGGCAGTTGCATTCAATGAATTTGCCTGCTGAGTAGGTTGGGAGCGAGAATTCATTAAGTCTTGAGGAATTATGCTGCCTAGTCCTGATTGCGATGACATTACATTTCCCATTATGTCTTTAATATATTTGTCAATTTCTTCAGGATTTATATGTTGCAGCTTATTCTTCATATCTTTATTAAAAGGGAATAAATTCCACGGGAACATAACTTCTCCACCTTTCAGCAAACTCTCTGGGCATTTATACCACATTCTATGCAAAAATGGTTCGAAACGTTATAAATAACCAAAAAACTAATACAATTACATATATAGCCAAGCATTTCTAACATATAGTAAAGAAAACCTTATAGAGAGGTAATGACCCTTGAAGAAAAAAACGGCTTTCATTACTGGAGGAGCAACTGGATTAGGGAGAAAAACTGCTTATCAGCTTGCAGAAAAAGGTTTTCAGCTGGCGATTAACTATCGAAATAGCAGCACCGAGGCGATTCTTTTATCGAAAGAGCTTGAAGAAAAATTTGGAAATAAAATAATTTGTATACAAGGAGATGTGGCAAATGCGATTGATTGTTCACACATTGTGGAAAAAGTAATTTCTGAATTTACCTCCATTGATGTGGTGATTCATAATGCAGGACCCTATGTACATGAAAGAAAAAAATTAACCGACTATACGCTAGAGGAATGGAATTATTTAATCAATGGGAATCTGAATGCAGTCTTTTATTTATCGAAAGCAATTATTCCTCTAATGCGAAAAAAACAATGGGGCAGGATTATAACAATGGGTTTTGAACGAGTGGAAACCGCACCTGGCTGGATTTATCGTTCTGCCTTTGCTGCAGCGAAAACAGGGCTGGCCTCATTGACGAGAACCATTGCAATGGAAGAAGCTGTAAATGGAATTACCGCAAATATGGTTTGTCCTGGAGATATCATATCTCACTGGAAAGAGAAAGGAATTGAGGAAGCCATCCTTAATGACAATGTGCCAGTTGGCAGACAGGGTACAGGAGAGGATATTTCCAGGGTCATTTCGTTTTTAATTGATGGAAAATCGGACTTTATTACCGGCAGTATCATTCCTGTTACTGGGGGTGCGGATGTTCTTGGTAAGGCACTCCTTCAAGAAAGGCTGTCTCAGCGAGCGGAGGATAGAAGATAAACGTACCTTTTATAATTTTTCGAACTATTTGATTTCGAAGAATGAATTATGTTCCTTTTGTGGATAATAGTTGTAACACATCTATGAAAGGAGCAAAGAAGATGAGTTTTAATATGAACCGAATTAATCCAAACCAAACTCAAGTATTTTTTCATGATGGTCGTTTTGAAACATTAACAAATGAGGAACTAGATGAATTTTTGCTCCATATGGGTATAAATGAGGTTAATTCAGCAATGGAACAAGATATAACGGATTAATACTATTTTCTTTAAAACAAAAAAGCAAGCGGCTTTAAGCCGCTTGCTTTTATGCTTCTAAAAGATGAGAAGGTTCTTCTTGCGGAGCACCGTTTCTCAAGAGATAGAAGGAGTATTGGTCTTTAGGTATTTCATATAAATCATACACTTCGCCATTTGCATTCAACTGCTCGTAAAGTGATTTTCTAGTTTCATTAGCCTTCACAACATAAGGAAGTTTTTCCGCAGCTTTTATGGAACGAATATTTACTTTACGAATCCTCATAAAGATTGTTTCGATTCCCATATTGTAGAATACTTCTTGAAAAAATGCATCTTTAGCAGGGCTGTTGTAGCCTTTTCCATGATATGGCTTTCCTAGCCATGTACCTAAAAATCCCGCATTATCTTCAATATCAAAAAGGTTAATTGTTCCGATTGGGGCACCCCATTCATCGAGAATCGTCCGTGAAATACATTCACCACGCTCTTCGGCTTCAATCGTTTGTTTCGTCATAAATATGAATTCTTCATAGGAAGTACATTTTTGACGCACAAAAGGGAAGACATCTGGGTGCGACATTAATTCAAATAATACTTGGCTGTCATGAAGATCTCGTTTCTTAAGCATTGAATTTCCCTCCATTGGGCAATCCGATCCCATGTTTAAAGAAGCGGCCCACCCTCGAAATTTTTTATTCAGATAAACTAAAAAATTTCGGGGTGGGAATCGAACCCACTAGAACCAGGTATAACTGGTGGCGCACCATTTGCCTTCCCTATATCATTTTGTCTGTTGCGAATGAATGTGATTTACCCCCCAGATTTTTAGGCCAATTTCGGTTTCACTTAGAGTATCATACAAGAAAATATCCAAAAAATAAATAGGTTTTTTACCGTTTTTTTTTGATTATTTATTTCCAAATTTCAACAAATTTCTACTCTTCTGAGAAAACGATTTCTCCGCCAATCATTGTCCATTTTGGTTTTGCTAAATAATGAAAAGGATGGTGGCTCCATAGCACTAAATCAGCCTCTTTCCCTGGTTCAATGCTTCCGATTTTGTGTTCTAGTTTAAGGTTCCTAGCAGGTAGAATAGTGATTCCTTCTAGTGCTTTTTTCTCCGATAAACCTTCGCGGACAGCTATACCCGCACATATATTCAAATATTGAATAGGGGTATATGGATGATCGGTTGTAATCGAAACTTCGACACCGTGATTTGTGAGCTCTTGATACGTTTTCCACGTTTTATTTTTTAATTCAATTTTTGACCTTCTAGTTAAAGTCGGGCCAACGGATACCTTTAAATTCTTACCAGCTAATTCGCTGGCAATTAAATGTCCTTCTGTACAGTGTTCAATTCTTAAATCAAGATTAAATTCTTCTGCAAGCCGTAAGGCAGTAATAATATCGTCAGCTCGGTGAGCGTGAATTCTGACTGGAATTTCTCTTCTTAAAGCCATTACAAGTGGAGCAACCCTAAGATCCTCAGGAGTATCTGTATGAAAGGCTTTATAAAATGCTTCCCTCAGCATTCCCATAATCCCCATTCTTGTAATCGAGTCATTATTGCCCTGACTGTGAATTCTTTTCGGATTTTCCCCTAACGCAACCTTCAAGCCGGCAATTTCCTGGATAATCATTTTTTTTACATTTTTACCCGTTGTTTTAATAACGGAAGTGGTTCCGCCAATTACATTCGCACTTCCAGGCATTACATGTGCGGTTGTAATTCCGCTTTTAATCGCATCAGAAAAAGCAGGGTCTAGTGGATAAACACCATCAATGGCTCTGATATGCGGTGTCATGGCTTCGGCTGTCTCATTGGCATCATTCCCAGCCCATCCAGTCCCTTCGTCATAAAGTCCTAGGTGTGTATGGACATCTATAAATCCCGGTAAAAGATATTGATTGTTACAGTCGATAATTTTGACAGTTGTGTCGACCTCAAGATTTTTTCCTATATTTATTATTTTCCCATTTTCAATTATGACCTCACCGTTTTGAATAGGTCCTGATGTGATGGGATAAACAATGGCGTTTTTTAAAAGTATTTTCATGATAATTAAACCTTTCTGCACACTTAAAATAGTATTTTTACTATTTTATCAATTGAATAGTTGATGTGACAGTGGAAAATAAATGTTTTATAAAAAATGATGAAACCTTTTAACCTTGTCGGCGTAAGTATTAGGGGGAGACAGAAAAAATTTTTCCTATGGGGGAATAGTAAATGATAAAAAGTGAAGAAAGAATGCTTGCGGCCATTCTCTATGTGGTTAGTCTTTTTTTTCCAATCATTGGACCACTTGTTATTTGGTTATTAAAGAAGGATGAGTCATCATTTATCAATTATCATGGAAAAGAATATTTTAACTTTTTCATTTCTTACACAGTATATTCTGTAATAAGCGGTATCTTAGTCTTCCTTATTGTAGGTATTTTCCTATTATGGATTTTGGGTATTATGGCCTTAGTATTTACAATCATCGCAGCAGTTAAGGCATATGAAGGAAATGAATATCGATTTCCATTAGTTTTTAGAGTCATTAAATAAATAGTTCGGCCATTTGACCCAGCAAAAAAGTTTTTGCTGGGTTTTTGAACGTTTTTATCGTTCAAACGTCATATCATTGTATAAAGTGAAAACAAGGGGGAATTAGAATGGAATTCTTAGAAGGAATTAACTGGGGATTGATAGCGCCTTTATTAATTATCCAACTTATCTTACTGATTGTATCACTCGTAGATTTATCCCGAATTGAAAAGACCAATGGTCCGAAGCTGCTTTGGGTATTTATCATTATTTTTGTAAATATTGTT
Organism: Neobacillus sp. plas4; assembly: GCF_057221695.1. Classification (NCBI taxonomy): domain Bacteria; kingdom Bacillati; phylum Bacillota; class Bacilli; order Caryophanales; family Bacillaceae; genus Neobacillus; species Neobacillus sp. plas4. The sequence continues at coordinate 4,058,581 of NZ_CM170152.1, read as the reverse complement.
GGACCCATCCTTTATTTTGTAATCGGAAGGAGAAATAATTAATGTCTCTCATCCAAATTCAAGGATTAAAAAAGAGTTTTCAAGGTACAGAAGTGATAAAGGGGTTAGACTTTAAACTGGAAAAGGGCAAATGTATTGCCCTTTTAGGGCCAAATGGTGCGGGAAAGACGACAACACTGCGCATGCTTTCAGGTTTAATGAAACCCACTAAAGGATCGATCGTGTTTAAGGAGGCTAAAAAAGACGGAGATATTCGCCATTTAATTGGCTATCTTCCGCAATTTCCTGTTTTTTATGACTGGATGTCTGGTTATGAATTTCTCCAATATGTTGGACATCTTGCTGGTTTATCTAGAAAGGAGGCAAAGGAACGATCTTTAGAGCTACTGGAGCTTGTGGGTATTAGCGATGCTAAAAATCGCAGAGTTGGTAAATACTCAGGAGGTATGAAACAAAGACTCGGAATTGCACAGGCAATTATTCACCGTCCGCAGCTCGTTATGCTTGATGAACCGGTCTCTGCATTAGACCCATTTGGCAGAAGGGAGGTACTCGAACTTCTAGAGGGACTGAAAAAGGAGACCACCATTCTTTTTTCCACTCATATTCTCAATGATGCAGAAGAAGTGTGTGATGAAATATTATTTTTACATAATGGCCAAATAGTTGAATCCGGAACCATGGCAGACTTGCGTGAACGGCACCAACAAGCAAAGATAGACTTGGTTTTTCGTAAGAAATCAGAGGAGATGGAGAACGTACTTAAAAATCATTACTTAACACAATCTGTATTAGCAGACGGAAATAAAATTAGTGTGTTTGTTAAGGATGTTGAGGGTGCAAGAAGAGAATTTTTGAAGTTAGTTTCCGATAAGGATTGGAACCTCGATAAGTTTGAAATTAGCAGTATGACCCTAGAAGATGTATTTATGAAGGTGGTGGGGAAATGAGGCAATGGTCAACGCTTTTTCAAAAAGAGATGCTTGAAATGTGGAGGAATTTTAAATGGATTTGGGTTCCTATCACCTTCATTCTATTGGGGGTATCAGAGCCATTAACAAATTATTATATGGAGCCCCTTCTTAATGCCTTAGGCGGACTTCCGGAAGGAGCAGTCTTTGATATTCCGACCCCAAGCGCCGGTGCAGTGTTAGCCTCAGGGTTAAGCCAATACTCGACAATTGGCGTTCTAATTATTGTCCTAAGCACTATGGGAGTCATCGCTGGAGAAAGGAAAAGTGGAGTTGCCGCGATGATTCTAGTGAAACCTGTCTCCTATCTTTCTTATATAACAGCAAAATGGGCAGGGGGTATTTTATTAGTATGGATATCATTATTTATCGGTTATCTAGCAACTTGGTATTATACTGGTCAATTATTCGATTGGATCCCTTTCGGTGAGTTTTTCCAATCCTATCTTTTGTACGCTATATGGCTGTCCGTTGTGTTAACGGTTACGGTTTTCTTTAGCGCGTCGCTTATGGCACCAGGGATGGCGGGCTTTATATCGCTGGCACTTGCCCTCGTGGTCAGTATCATTAGCGGTGCACTTGTTCATTTGTTGGAATGGAGTCCATCGCAGTTAACTGGTTACGCCAGCGCTTTATTGACAGCGGGAGAACTTCCAGATGATACACTTCCAGCAAGTTTAGTGGGAATTTTGATAATAGCTATTCTCTTATGGTTAAGTGTCTTAATTTTTAAGAAAAAAGAGCTCGCCTCTTGATGTGCTTTTGAATATAGAAAAGTGAAGAAGTCATGAGAATGGCTTCTTTTTTTTACTAGAAAAAACTCCTATCATTTTTTTAGACCTCGTTTAATAGAATTAAAACAAGAGGAGCAGATAAGGAGTTTTCAAAATGAAAATAAATGAATTTTACCGTGGTACAGCCAATATTAATCTGAATGGAAGCATTGTCGCACTCGTTCCCGCCATGCTATTAGCTGTAGGGAATTTATATTATTTTCAGAACAAACAAATCATGTTCTTGACGATACCTTTTGTTGTTTACAGCTTTATTAGTTTTCAACTCTATCTTTTTAGAATGAAACAATCTATTTCAATCGGGTACAATATGTCGAAAACTCATTGTTATCATCAAAATATATTTGATGCTAGACACCTCCTAGTTGTTTTCATGAACCACCAAGATCCGAGCCTACACCTCTTCTTTCCGGATGGACACCAAGCAGGAATGATAAAGAAATATCGAAGTAAGGGATTTCATTTATTAAAAAGACCTAGAGTTTATGCATTCTATGATAGCCATGGTCAAGCTTTTGGATATTATAATATAAAACAGCAAAAATCCTTAAAGATTGAGGTCTATGATCGAACTAAAAGATATGTTGGTTATTATGAAATTGATAAGGCAGCATGGTTGAAAAAAAAGAAAGAAATCATTGACGAGACCGGTCATTACCTTGGTTCAGTTGAAGGTTCAACTATCTTTATGGATGAACGTGTCATGAATCAGTCACAGGAGCAGGTCGCACGTCTGAGAAGGGGATGGATGCCCATAGAATGGAGCGGGAGATTTCCGGAGCCAAATACACCAGTCCTTTCGCTTTCCAAAAGCTTATCGGAAAAGGACAAGCTTTTGAGGATGTCTTTTTTGATCAATGAATATTTTATCGAGAGGTAACCAAAGTGTCATTCTCATTTATTATTTGATAGAATAAATAAAATATATTTTTATTTATTCCGGGGGTATTCGTAGATGCGAATTGATTTAATAAAAGGTCATGGTTCAGGAAATGATTTTCTCTTAATAGATGAAATAACCAATGCTTATTCTTTTTCAGAAAGTGAAAGGGCAGAGCTTGCTCGACTGTTATGTGATCGAAATTCAGACTTAGGTGCAGATGGTATTCTATTCATTATGGAAAGTGATCAAGCTGTTGGGAGAATGAGGATATTTAATGCAGATGGTTCTGAGGCGTCAATGTGCGGCAACGGTCTTCGCCTAGTGGCAAGATATGTTTGTGAAATGCGAGGAATCCAGGAAGCTATTATCGAAACCATGAAGGCTGATTTAAAGGTAAGCAAACAAGACGATATTTTTCCTACCGTGACAACTTATCAAGTGGAAATTTCACCTGTATCGTTTCATTTGGAAGACTTGCCATTGAATCTAAATCAACCGAACTTATTAAATGAAAAAATTCCAGAGCTTTCACAGGAATTAAAATTCTCTGCTCTAGCGGTACCGAATCCACATTTAATTTCAATTGTGGAAGCAGAACATTTGAAGTCTGATATTCAAAAACAGATTAGTGAAAAAGTAAATAATCAGAATGACTTACTGCCGGACGGTGTAAACGTCAGCTTTGTGAAAGCTTTGAATCCTGGCAGCATTTATGTCAATACATTTGAACGCGGTGTAGGCTTCACAAATGCTTGTGGAACGGCGATGTCGGCATCTTCCTTAGTAACATGTCTCCAAGGATTAAATGACGTGGATGACATCATCAATGTTTATAATAACGGAGGTAAGGTTCAATGTGTGGTTCATGAAAGCGAAGAAAATTACTCCATCGACTTGATTGGAAACGCTACTTACTTGTACCAAGCACAGGTTGACGTTGACCTTAAGAGTGGACATTTCACAGTGAGTTTAAAAGAAGACATGTCTGAACAAGAGACCTACGAAAAATTACAGGCAGAGGCCCAAGCTTTTCTAAGGAAAGCCGGATTGTAAATGTTTACGGTCACTCTACAATTGTATAGTGACCGTAATTGGCACGGAAAAAGGATACCATCACTATAGAAAAAGTTTTCGAAATTATATCCAAGTTACTAAGGCGAATAATTATTTATTCGCCTTTAACACGTCCAAGACTGGTACAAAGTTTTGAATCGATTTGGTTTGAAAGTAATTTTTAAAAGGATCCCCTTGTTTCCGAATCCGGCTTAGGGCATTTTCCATAGTAAAATCTATCGGATTTAGTTTCTCATCCACTTCTTCCCAATAAAGTGGGGTGGCAACCCCGGCATGGTCATTTCCCCTCATTGAATACGGTGCGACAATTGTTTTTCCTTCACTATGCTGGACATAGTCAACATATAGTCTATTTCCACGGTTTTTCTTCATTCGCTCAATGGTAAATGAATCAGGATCCTTCGAAATTAAATAATCAGCAATAAAGCTGGTAAATAAACGTGTATCATCAAATGAAAATGTGTCTTCAGGCAAAGGCAGATAAATTTGCAATCCCTTATTACCGGATGTCTTGATAAATCCAATCAGATTTAATTGGTCAAGAACCTCTTTGATTAACAATGCTGCTTTTACCGCCATTTGAAACGCGTCTTTAGAGGGGGGGTCTAAATCAAAGACAATTTCACTTGCACCCTTACTCTGAATGGTTTGAAATGGTATATGGTATTCAATGGCCAGCTGATTGCCGAGCCATATCAAGGTTTTTAAATTGTTACAAACAATATAATCAATTCCTTCGGATTGGAAAGTATTCACAAAATCAGGTGCATAATCTGGGCAGTTTTTTTGATAAAAAGGTTCGCCAAACATCCCATGCGGATATCGAATCACGGTTAAGATACGGTTTTCTAAAAATGGCAGCATATAGGGAGAGATTTCCCTTAAGTACAGAATAAAATCAGCTTTTTGGATATCACGGTTTTTCCAAAGCGGCTTATCGGGATGGGTAATATCCAAGTCCTCAGGTAAGTTTTTTTGCTTAAAAATGAATTGATCATATGTACATTCATCCGGTTTACTATCAAAGCGGAAACGGTGAAAATGAGGTTCCCGCAGCTGATTATCATATAGCTCTAAATATTTTACTTCAATACAAATAGCAGGCTCAACATAAATGAATTGATTGTCTTCACTCACCATATTTTGCTGAATGGTACTTTGAAGTGCCTGCTTTTCATCCGGTTTAAAGCCAAACAGCACTTGTCCAATCCCATATATTTTCCCTTCTCTATAGACACCTAAATAAAAGTATCCATTTGATTTTTCGTACGCAGTAATAAAACAGCTGACATATTTCCAGTTTTTATATTTTAACCACTGTAACGATCGCTTTCCTTCCTCCCAAAGGCTGCTTTTATGCTTAGCGATAATACCCTCACCATCATGTAAAACAACATTTTCCCATATTTCTGAAAAATTTTGATAAGCCTTTACTGGTTGAAGCAGATAATTATTATAAGGGTCTGCTTCAATGGGCAGACCAATATCGGTAAATAGTTTAAGCAACATTTCTTTTCGTTTTTCAAAGGATTTAGAAAGCAGGGATTTCCCCTCCAAAACCAGGAGATCAAAGACCATTAGTCTGCAAGGAGATTTTACTGCTTGTTCGGTAATTTTCTTTGCGGCCTTAAGTCTGCCGCGTACCTGAATACTTGAAAAGTTCGCTTTATAGGGATTCTCCAGCCAAACTAATTCGCCATCAAGTTGGAGAGGAAGAAAGGGTTGAAATTGTTCCTCAAAAGAACTTAGAAATTCAGCTATTTCAGGGAACTGTGGCAGCAAAGGCTTATCATTTCTACTGGTTAACGTAATCCCGTTGTGATCCCAATTTAAAATTGCTCGAAAACCATCGTATTTAACCTCGTACAGCCAATCAGGATTCGGTGTCAGATCAAACGTTAGCGTTGGCAGCATCGGCTTCATTTTTTTGTTTCCTTTCTTTTTCTTTATATTGTCCTTTACCAAATGTTTTTAGGAATGTAATTGAAAAAGAAAGCAAAAATAATAACAAAAAGATTGGAGAATACCCAAATGCATACGATGTGGAAAGGCAGTATTAGTTTTGGATTGGTAAATATCCCGATAAAGCTTCATACTGCTACAGAAGACAAAGACATAAAACTACGGACCTTGCATAATAAATGTCATGCACCGATTAAATACGAAAAAATATGCACAGCATGTGAACAGGAAGTTAAACCAGAGGACATTGTCAAGGCGTATGAATATACAAAAGGAAAATTTGTTGTCCTCGATCATGAAGATTTGGAAAAGTTAAGGAAAGAAAACGAAGAGAAGGCAGTAGAAATCATTGATTTCGTCAAAATAGAGGAAATCGATCCCATTTATTTTGACCGCAGTTATTATATGTCGCCAAATGAAGGCGGAGGTAAAGCATATTCCCTGCTGAGAAAGGCATTACAGGAGTCTCAGAAGGTTGGGATTGCAAAAATTATTATTCGATCAAAAGAGCAAATGGCCGTTATCCGTGTTTATGAAAATACATTGGTGATGGAAACCATTCATTTCCCTGACGAGGTTCGCCGTGCTGGGGATGTACCCAATGTCCCAGCAGATGATAAGGTAACTGAGAAAGAATTATCTACGGCTATTATGCTGATTGATCAGTTAACATCTGAATTTGAACCTGAAAAATATACCGATGAATATCGAACTGCATTATTAGAGTTAATTGAATCCAAACGACAAGGCCAAGAAACTGTTACACCTGTTGCAAGAGAGACACCATCGAATGTTACTGATTTAATGGCCGCCCTTCAGGCATCTATTGACCGTACAAAGCCAAGTATGGAAACAACGGTAAAAAAAGGAACTGCTTTAAGGAAAGAACCTGCATTAAAAACAACAACAGCAAAAAAACCTGCAGCACCAAGAAAAAAAGCTGCACCAAGAGTGAAAAAAGAAGCATAACTAACAACAACCGATTCGATTTAATCGAGTCGGTTTATTTGAGTATTAAGCATCGATAGTACTTACAAACTAATCCTTAGCATAAAATTATGGGAGAATACAAAATTTGTAAAGGTACGGGGGAGAGACAATGGCTTATCATGTGCTTTTGTTTGCGGATCCTGGAATAGATGATTCCTTTGCTATTATGTATGCATTAATGAACCCAGATATTGATCTTGTTGGTATTGTAAGTGGATACGGAAACACACCGAGAGAGAAATCTGTAAAAAATACTGCCTACTTATTAAGCCTAGCAGGGAGAGAGGATATTCCAATCATAGCAGGAGCTGCTGGCCCCTTATCAGGTGAACCTGTTCAGTATTATCCGGAAATTCATGGACCAGAGGGATTGGGTCCAATTAAGCCGCCAGATACATTGCAAAATGTAAAGGTACATGATTTTACGAAAATATTAGAAATCGTTAATGAATATGCAGGCAGACTTATTATTGTGAATATTGGCAGATTAACAGAACTGGCACTCGTGTTTATCGTATTTGGGGATGACGCTTTAAAAGATGTCACTGCTTTTTATATTATGGGTGGCGCTTTTTTAGTTCCAGGTAATATTTCAGCAGAGGCTGAAGCGAACTTCTTTTCCGATCCAATTGCAGCCAAAATCGTCATGGAGAAAGCTTACAATGTTTTTTTATATCCATTAAATATTACGAATAAAGCCATTATCACGTCGGAAGTGATGAATTATCTTGGTGAAAATAGTCCGACCCCCTTTAGGCCATTATTGAAACCTGCCTTTGATTATTATTTTAAGGCCTACCAAAAAAATATCCCGGGGCTTCAGGGTGCGCCATTACATGATGTTGTTCCTTTAATGGCTATTACGAATCCTGAATTGTTTAAGTATATTCCTAAAAGAGTAAGAGTGGAGGAGTTTGGAAATTCCAAAGGAAAAAGTATTGCAGATTTTCGCCCGAAGCCAGCTGAAGAACCTTCGGAAACCTTAGATTTTATTGGGATGGAAGCAGATTTTCAGAAATTTGTTTCCAATTTCATGGAAATTTTTTTACAAGGTAATTTTGAAAAAAAATAATGTAATAATATATATAGTTGACTGCTAGTATGCTATACTGTAAATTTAATTGACTTTTAGAGAAATAAAGGTTATGATTAAGGTACGCTTTTAAGTTCGTTTAAAATAGGTTTTAAGTTTAAGTAGTCGTAACTGCACATAACGTTGGTGATGTCTATTACCTGGAAGTGCATTGCGGCTTTTTGATTTTTTAAATGGTTATAAACTTAAAGTGAACAAATCTTTGGGGGTACTACTCATGAATAACGGTAAAGTAAAATGGTTTAATGCAGAAAAAGGTTTTGGATTTATCGAAGCTGAAGGCGGTCAAGATGTATTCGTACACTTCTCTGCTATCCAATCAGAAGGTTTCAAATCTTTAGAAGAAGGTCAATCTGTTTCTTTCGAAATCGTTGAAGGCGCTCGTGGACCACAAGCTGCTAACGTTGTTAAAGCTTAATTTGAAAAATAAAATGGTGGTGCAAGGAAAAGGCATCACCTTTTTATCTTTATAAATGGCTGTTTTCGTAATTTAAGAAAAGAGCTTAATAAAAAGATGATTTTTTTCCTCACATCTTGATCAAGGTGTCAAGAAACAGTTTTGCAAATCGTACAAGGGGTGATCATTTTGGCGTTTGGTAGAAGAAATGATGAAGAAATTAAGCTAGAAGAAACTAAAATTTGGAAATGTAATTCAGAAAGCTGTAAATGCTGGATTCGTGACAATTTTAAGAGCACTGAAGTGCCCCTCTGTCCAATATGCAAAAGTGAAATGAGTCTTACCACAAAAGAATTAGCGGTAATTCATAATCATAGTAAAAACTTTATGTAATAAATAAGAAAAGCAGGGGGATTCCCCTGCTTTTTCTTATATATCAATGTTTTCATTACAATAATTAAACACTAACAATTCTTCATCTTCTTCCAGTTCAAAGTCTAAGACCTTGTCGGTTCCTCTTTCATAAAGATGATAGTTAGAAATTTTTGAACCATTATCATCCACTACAAAAAGTACCCTTATACCAATTCCTTTATCAGTATAGAGTTCATCCTCTTCGTCTACCTCAATGTCTATAAAAAATTCAAAGCGGTCACCGCTTAATAAACCAAATGGATCTACAAGTTTTTCAACTGTATGGCCAGTAATGTTCAATGAAATCATCCTCTTCAAAATATTTTCCTTTTATATTATATACATATTTCGAGCATTACTAGAAATAAATGACACGATTCAGCTATAAATGTTATCAAATTATGGATAATACATATGAAATAAATGTGAACGATCTGAAATTTAATATTTATTTAAGAACTTTACATTAAAATTGAATTATAAGAGCGGAAGGAAATGAAGAAGTGGACCAAAGAATAATTATGTGAAATTATTCACAATGGTAGAAGGGTATATATGTATGTAAAACTACATAAGAGCTGTTCCATACTGAGTTCCAATCGTTTTTACAAACTAAAGCAGGAAACGGAGGCATTAAGATATGTCTGAGGGCAGTCCTTTAAAAAATGTATTGAAAAATAAAATGCAGCGCAGGACCTTTTTAAAATGGTCTGGGGCAATTGGTGTTCCGGTTATCGCCGGCGGTGTAGGGACCAAATTATTGATAGATAAGCAAAAGGTTGAGAAAGCGGCTAGTGCAAGTGATTGGGATAGGGTTGTTTCTACCTGTAGTGTTAATAACTGTGGTGGTCGTTGTGTCATAAAGGCTTATGTAAAAGACGGAGTTGTAGTACGAGTGGCGACAGATACACAGGATAGCAGTGATCCATCGATTCCCCCACTCAGAGCATGTGTACGTGGCAGGAACTATCGAAATCTTCTCTATCATCCGGATCGCCTTAAGTATCCTATGAAACGTGTCGGAAAACGAGGTGAAGGAAAGTTTAAAAGAATTTCATGGGAAGAGGCTGTAGAAACTATCGCTTCTGAGGTGAAACGGATCGGGGATAAATATGGCCCTGAATCAAGATATGATAACTACTCATCAGGTCAGTGCTGGGGGCTGCATGGCGGCAGTACAGCAGTAAGAAAGTTGTTATCCGTCACCGGTGGTTTCCTCAACTTTCGAAATGATTACAGTTCCGGGGCAGGAAACGTTGCGACACCATACACCTATGGAACCAATAATTCTGGCAGCAGTTTCGATTCCTTGCTTCATTCAAAATACATTATTTTATGGGGGCAAAATCCATCCGAAATGATCTTCTCAACCCCCTATCGTGAATATTTACTGCAAGCAAAGAAAAATGGAGCAAAAATAGTCGTTATTGACCCTAGATATACGGATACAGCAATAACTTATGCAGATGAATGGATACCGATAAAACCGACAACGGATAATGCAATGATGGATGCGCTGGGTTATGTAATCGTCACAGAAAACTTACATGATCAAGCTTTTCTTGACAAGTACTGTGTAGGGTTTGACGGTGAACATATGCCTGAAGGAGTAGCAAAGGAAGAGTGCTTGAAAAGCTACCTATTAGGTGAGAAAGATGGGGTGGCTAAAACACCGGAGTGGGCAGAAAAAATTTGCGGAGTTCCTGCAGAAAAAATACGCGAAATTGCAAGAAATTATGCAGCCATTAAACCAGCTGCACTAATACAAGGCTGGGCAGCACAACGCCAGGCATACGGTGAGCAATTCATGCGCGGTGGTGCTCAGCTGGCTTGTTTAACAGGTAATGTTGGAAAGTTAGGCGGCTGGGCTGCAGGAACAGGTTATTGGAACCGTTCGAACATTGTTTATCCTATATCTTATGAAAACCCAGTAAAGGCTTCAATCCCTTGTTTCCTCTGGACAAAAGCAGTAGAACACGGAACAGAAATGACAGCAGCGGATGGGCTGCAAGGAACCGAAAAATTATCAACGAATATAAAGCTGATTTTTAATATGGCTGGAAATATGCTTATTAATCAGCATGCAGATATTAATAAAACGAAACAGCTTTTGGAGGATGAGAGTAAAGTAGAATTTGTTGTTGTCAGTGATCTCTTTATGACTCCGAGTGCGAAATATGCAGATATCATCCTTCCCGGAACAACTTTCTTTGAACGATATGATATCGGTGTACCGTGGTGTTTTGGAGATTACGTAGTTTTTGGTGATAAAACCATAGATCCCCTCTATGAATGCAGAGACGAATATGATGTGTTTGCAGAAGTGGCTGAAAAACTAGGTGTTAAGGAGCAATATACTGAGGGCAGAACCATTCTCGATTTGGTAAAAGAAAGTGTAGAAAGAACAAGAAAAGAACTAGATCCTGCCTTTCCAACTTTTGAGGAATTTCGAAAAAAAGGGGTTCACCATTTTACATATGATGAGCCGCTAGTCGGCTTTAAGGCCCAAATAGATGACATTGAGAACAATCCTTTTGAGACACCTTCAGGCAAAATTGAACTGTTCTCAAAGAAATTATGGGACATGAACCAACATGAAGAAATTCCAGCTATCGCAAAATATATTCCTTCCTGGGAAGGACCAGAGGATCCATTAATTGAGAAATACCCATTGCAGCTAATTAGTTGGCATTATAAGCGCAGATGTCATTCTACCTATGATAATATGCCGTGGCTTGAGGAAGCTGCCAAGCAAGAAATGTGGTTAAATCCTAAAGATGCTGAGAAGCGTGGGATAAAGGATGGAGATAGAGTTAATGTATTTAATGAGAGAGGCAGTTTGTTTATCGATGTGAAGGTTACTGCACGTATCACTCCAGGAGTGGCAGGTATCCCTCAGGGGGCTTGGTATACACCTGATAAGTCAGGTGCTGACCAAAGGGGATCGGTAAACGTGTTAACCTCGCAGAGACCAACACCACTTGCAAAATCAAATCCACAATTAACAAACCTTGTTGAAGTGAAAAAAGCGTAGGGAGTGACAATCTTGGTCCAAATAGGATTTTATATCAATCAGAGCATTTGCCAAGGATGTAAGGCATGCAGTGTAGCATGTAAAGATAAAAACAATACAAAAGTTGGAATCAACTATCGCAGGGTTTACACGAAAGAGGAAGGGACCTATATGCAGCAGCCAACTGGAGGGATTGTTCATAATGTAATGTCGTTTTATTTTTCCATTTCATGCAATCATTGTGAGCAGCCAGTCTGCGTTCTAAGCTGTCCAACAGGTGCGATTACTAAGAGGGATGAAAATGGGGTTGTTACGATTGATAAGGAAATTTGTGTTGGAACACAGTTATGTGTGAAGGCTTGCCCTTATGGTGCTCCTCAATATAACAAAGAGACTTTTAAATCGAATAAATGTAACTTTTGTATCGATCTCCAGGAAAAAGGTGAAGACCCTGTATGTGTTGCAACTTGCCCGTTGGGAGCAATTGAATATGGTTCAATAGAAGAGCTTCGAAAGAAATATGGAAACATTAGCCAAATTAAAGGAATGCCAAGTGCAACAATTACGAAGCCAAACCTTGTAATTACACCGCACAGGGATGCAAAATTAGTTTAAGATTTCAAGTTAATGAGTTGGTGATATCATGTCGATCCTCGTGAAATGGCTGGAAAGCATGCATGAAGAAATGAATGTTTCCACTAAATGTTCCAGAGTACAAAATCGAAAATCAACTTGCAGTTTTTGTATAGAAAGATGTGAGCAAAACGCCTTTGAGATAAAAGACCATCTACTCGTCTTAGATACAAAGAAGTGTACGATGTGTGGTGAATGCATTATTGCCTGTCCATTATCAGCTCTTGAAGGATTGGTCAGTAACCGGGTTTTTCATAACCGAAGCTTAGTTTATGACCCGAACTATACACCTGAGATAAAAGAACTGCTCATTTATAAAAAAAGAGGAATGACATCGATTCAAGTTAGTAAGCAGCCATTGAGCACGGCATGGGAAACTGTATTATGTGATACAAATGAACAATTACAATTACTTGATGAATGTCCTATTATTGTTGTGGAAAAGGTAAGGGATGAGGTGTTATCCAGAAGATCCTTCTTTGGTTCTTTTCAGAAAGAAGGGAAACAACTGGCTAAAAAGATGGCTCCAGCCTCCTGGAAGATGGAGAAGGATGACTGGAAGCTGACAAAATATTATCCAGATTTTCAATTTTTCTCTGTAGAGTTGGACAAAGATAAATGCACACTGTGCCAGGCTTGCTTTTCACTCTGTAAGGAAGAAGTATTTCAACTTAAGGATGGCACCCTTCAGATTGAAAACAATAAATGTGTAGGATGCCTCTCTTGTGCGGAAGTTTGTCCGGAAAATGCGATTGAGATTTTAGCAGGTATAAGTGGAAAAAGTGAACGAGTAGAGAACGTTTATCAAAAGAATTGTCATGATTGCGGGCATAGTTTTTACTCCTTTTATGCAGAAACAACAAAGTGCCATGTATGTCTGAATAGAGATCCCGATTGGTTGAGTCCGTATTAGTATTTTTCGCATGATTTTGTTCCATTTGGTTAAATTATAGCCATCTTGATATTGGGTGGTGAGAATATTGACGAAACGGAATATTAAAACAAAATCTGGTTTACAAAGTGCCAAAAGCCTTTTGAGCGAAGAATTTGCAAATGAAATGACTCCACAAAACAAAAAAGCTAAAAAATCGAAACCAAACACATAGTTTTCAAATGAACATAAAGCGCTGGGAAAGTGCCCAGCGCTCGTTTTAATGTGCTTTTTTCTCACTGGGCTTGATTGCGAATATTGCCACAAATGCTGCTATAATACTTAGGCCGCTGAGCGTAATGAAAATCCAATAATTATCCTGTTTCATTAACAACGCAATAATCGGAGGGCCGGCTGCAACTCCGATAAATCTCATCGAGCTATATATAGAGGAAATTGTTCCTCGCTCCTCTTTCTCGATTCCTGCCGTAATTAAGGCATCTAGACACGGCAGACCAATCCCGATACCGATCCCGGCTATAAGAAACATACTTAGCATAAACCAAAGTTTAATTGAAAACCAAAGTGCCGCTATAGCTAGGGCTGCCGCAACAATACCTCCGAAAGTCAGCCATTTCATTAGTACCTTGTTATCCTTGATAACTTTTCCTGCAATAAACGATGATAAACAAAGCGCTCCAAGTGGCAGTGCAAGTAACAATCCTTTTTTTAGATCTTTTATCCCATATTCAGTTTCAAAGATTTCAGAAAGGTAAAATAATATGCCAAAAAGAACTAACATTAAAATACCGCCAATAAAAAAAATCGCATATAACCATTTTCCTTTTTCCGTAAATGTTTGTTTAATATTTGTAAAAAATTCCTTAAATGGAATAGCTTTTGCTTTTGACTTTGGACTTTTAACCAACAACATTACCATTATGACCGATATTGTACAAAAGACTGGAAATGAAAAGAACGGTAAAAACCAAAAAAAACCTGCTAGTAAGGAGCCCAAAATCGGGCTTAGAACTTTGCCGAAAGTATTCGAGGTTTCAATTAATCCTAGACAACTGCTGACATCATCTTCATTTTTAAACATATCGCCAACCAAAGGGAGTACAATTGGCATAGCTCCAGCTGCTCCCACACCTTGGAGCGCACGTCCGGCTAATATTACCCAATAGGCGTTTTCCAACTTCCAAGCGGCCCATCCAGAAATTAAACCGCCAATTCCAGCTATAATTAGACTGGGGATAATAACCTTTTTCCTTCCAATATGATCTGATAAATACCCTGCAACTGGGATTAAGAAAATGGCAACGATGGAATAAACCGTTATAATCATGCTCGTTTGGAAGGCAGTGATGGATAATTCTTTTTCCATTGAAGGCAGTACTGGTATTAACATCGAATTGCCAAGTGTCATAACTAATGGAATAGATGAAAGCGAGAGAATCGCCCACTTTTGTTTAGATAACTCACCTGTTTTTTTCTTTTTTCCAGCTGAGGAAGATTTGTTTCTCACCTCTGAATCCGGGAATAATCGTTCTGTAAAATCCATGATCTTCTTTCCCCGCCTTCATAATGATGTGCTAACGTTAATATTGACATCTTTATTTTAAAATAACTATCTAATAACAATCCTTTAAATGGAATAAAAAAAAGCTCACCTAAATTGAATTTTCTAATAATTAGTGTTGACAATAAGATTCAAAATGGTTTAATATAAAAATCAATAAGTGAAGGGCATTGATGAAGAGTAGTAACTTATACGGATTCTTTAGAGAGCTGATGGTTGGTGCAAATCAGTGTAGACGTATTAGTGAATGGACTTCGGAGCCTCCAAACCGAACCTCCTATAGGGTCAGTAGGCTTTGGCGAAGATCTCATCGTTAAAAGAGACAGATATTCAAGCAAATGCTTCGATATCGGTAAAGTGAGCTGATTTATTAGCTAATTAAGGTGGCACCACGGGTCTTCCGTCCTTTTAGGATGGAGGGCCCTTTTTGTTTTTATAAAAAAATAATTAAATCTGTGAGCAAGAGTAGTACACTTATTACATTCTTTTCAGAGAGTCGGGGAAGGTGAGAGCCCGGTAAGAATGGATTTGTCGAATGGACTTGCGAGAGGCTTCCTGAATTTACAGTAGGGCAGCACGGACTTCCACCGTTAAAAGGATAGGATATCGAGTGATAGCTCTGTATCTAAAAGAGAAAGCTGACATTCAGCTTCAAAGGGAGGTGGCACCACGGTCTAAGAATCGTCCTCTATATGCATAAAGTTTTTTATGCGTATAGAGGACGATTTTTTTATTTATTTACGAAAGGATGAATGGTACATGAAAACAAAAAGCGGACTTTTCATAAAAGAATTAAAAGGGGATACATTCACTCCTATTTCCATACTACAGAAAATTAGCGGAGATAAAAAATTTTTATTGGAAAGTTCACATAAATACCACGACTCTGGCCGGTATTCCATAATTGGATCTGACCCGGCATTTGAACTCATATCTTCGGGTGATTCCAATGAAATCTTATATCGAAATGGAGATAAAAATGTTTTAATAGGAAATCCACTTGAACTGATTAAAACATTGCTCCCAAAAATAGATGAAGCACCTTTCCCGTTCATTGGCGGGGCAGTAGGGTACGTAGGTTATGACATAATCCGTCAATTTGAAGTCATTGGTGAAGAATTTCCGAACGGTCTGCAAATGCCCGATGTCCATTTGATGTTTTATGAGGTTGTTATCGTTTTTGATCACCTTGAAGAAAAAATAACAATTTGTGGTCTTCCTTTAACAGATGATAGTGAAATTGAAAAAAGGATCGATCAAATAATTGTAGAACTGAAACAACCAGTAATTTATCAAGATGATTCTCCATTCGAATTTACAGGCTTTCAGTCAGAAACATCGAAAGAAGATTTTATAAAAAATGTAGAAATTGCGAAGGAGCACATCAAAGCTGGCGATATTTTTCAGGTGGTTCTCTCTAGACGGATGAAATCACCGTATCATGGCACACCGTTATCACTTTATCGCAAGCACCGTGCTCACAATCCAACGCCTTATATGTTTTATATTGATTTCGCTGGTTACACGGTAATAGGTTCATCACCTGAAAGCCTTATAAAAACTCAGGGATCACAGGTTTTCTCAAATCCAATCGCAGGTACAAAAAGAAGAGGAAAAACAACTGAGGAAGACCAGCTAATTGCAAAAGAATTGAAGAGTGACGAAAAAGAATTAGCGGAACATAAAATGCTCGTTGATCTCGGACGTAATGACTTAGGAAGAGTTTGTGAATTTGGCTCTGTAACTGTTGATAAGTATATGGAGGTTGAAAAGTTTCGGCATGTCATCCATCTCGTATCAGAAGTTAGCGGTACGTTAAAAGGAGAACATAGCAGTCTTAATGCTTTGGCAGCATGTCTCCCCGCAGGCACTGTATCAGGGGCACCGAAAATCAGGGCGATGGAGATTATTAATAAATTGGAGAAATCAAAACGAGGTCTTTATTCCGGTGCAATTGGTTATCTATCTGCTAATGGAAATATGGATTTTGCCCTGGCGATTCGAACGATGATACTAAAAGACAACACTGCTTATATACAGGCAGGTGCAGGAATTGTCCATGACTCCAACCCTGAATCTGAGTATGAAGAAACCATAAATAAATTAAAAGCCTTTTTGGAGGGTGAATAATGATTTTACTTATCGATAATTTTGACTCCTTTACGTTTAACCTTTATCAATATTTAGGTGAATTAGGTGAGGAAGTAACTGTTATTAGAAACAACCAGGTTACAATCCAACAGATAAAGGATATGAATCCGAAAGCCATTATTTTGTCACCGGGTCCTGGAAAACCAGAAGATGCAGGAATTTGTATTGAGGTGATTCAGAGTTTATATCAAGAAATTCCTATATTAGGAATTTGTTTAGGTCATCAAGCTATAGGAGCAGCATTTGGCAGTGAAATAAAAAGAGCTGAATATATAAAACATGGAAAAACATCGCAAATCACCCATATTGGCAGTGGAGTTTTTACGTATTTAACTTCCCCATTAGAAGTAATGCGCTACCATTCCTTGGTAATAGCTAAGGATAGTCTATCACCCGATTTGGAATGTGTCGCACATTCACTAGATGACCAAGAAATAATGGCAATCAAGCACCGTTACTACCCAGTATTCGGTTTGCAATTCCATCCTGAATCGATTGGTACACCAAATGGAAAGCAAATGTTGCAAAACTTTTTAACTGAAATAGAAGGGAAGAAGAGAAATGAAAAACTTTTTACTCCAATTAGCTGAAGGTGAATCTTTCTCAGAACCACAAATGAAAGAGGCAATGGACTTAATATTAGGGGAAGAGGTATCTGAAAGTGAAATTGCAGCCTTTTTAATGGGCTTAAAATCAAAAGGTGAAACAGTAGAAGAAATTACTGGAATCGTCAAGGGTCTTAAGGAGAATACACTCCCATTTCGTGAGAAGTTTCCGGATGTTTTAGATAACTGTGGCACCGGCGGAGATGGTTCTTCGAGCTTTAATATAAGCACTACATCAGCATTTGTAATTGCTGGAGCTGGTATTCCTGTGGCAAAGCATGGAAACCGCAGCATTTCAAGTAAAACAGGCAGTGCAGATGTACTGGAATATCTAGGCATTAATTTAAATTTACCTGTTGAGCGTACAGAAGAAATTCTCCATGAACTAGGAATTGCCTTCTTATTTGCGCCGCATGTACATCCAAAATTAAAGAAGATTATGACGGTTAGAAGACAATTAAGAATCCCTACGGTATTCAACTTTATTGGTCCACTTACCAATCCTATGGATTTGGACTACCAAGTACTTGGTGTTTATCGAAAAGACTTATTACCTGTATTTGCAGAAGTTCTGCAAAACCTAGGACGTAAACGTGCAGTAGTCATTAACGGAGCAGGATCAATGGATGAGGCGTCCCTGCAGGGTGAGAACTATCTGACTTTATTAGAGAATGGAGTTATTTCCACTCAAACCTTTGTACCAGAAGAAGTAGGACTTCCTCAATATGATAACAGCACGATTAAAGGCGGAGATTCTAAGGAAAATGCGGAGATTCTTAAAAAGGTTCTTTCAGGCGAAAAAGGAGCATGCCTTGACACTGTGTTATTAAATGCAGGAATCGGCATTTATACAAGCGGAAGGGCAGAAAGCATAAAGGATGGTATTAACATTGCTAGAGATGTAATTGATTCAGGTGCTGCCTATGAAAAGTTACACCAATTAATTGAATTGACAGCGAAAGCGGAAAGAGAGGCGATATAAGTGGAAACGATATTAGATCGGATAATTAAGGAAAAACAAAAAGAGGTCCTAAAACTTCGCGAAGGAGATTTGATAAAAGTAGAAGCGAAGCCAAAACGATCCTTTATCCAAAAATTACAGAATGCAGATGAAATTGCAATCATCTCCGAATTCAAACGTGCTTCTCCATCTAAAGGAATGATTAACAATGGAGTGGAACCTGCAGATCAAGCAACACACTACGAAAAGGCAGGTGCATCGGCTATATCCGTACTGACAGATACCACCTTTTTTAAAGGTTCATTTGCGGATTTAAAAGCGGTGAGGGCCGCAGTTGATCTGCCCATCCTTTGTAAGGATTTCATAATTGATTCTATTCAGATTGATCAGGCGCAAGCATTTGGTGCAGATATCATTCTTTTAATTGTTGCAGCACTGGATGAGAATACGCTGTCAAAACTGTATCAATATGCAAGAAGCTTGGATTTAGAGGTGTTAGTGGAGGTCCATAATCAAGAGGAATTAGAAAAAGCACTTAACCTTGGTGCCCAGCTGATTGGCGTTAATAATCGTGATTTAAAGACCTTTAACGTATCGCTTGACGTAACAGAGTCGCTTGCAAAATCAATAAAGGATATGGGTGCCTTCCTAATCAGCGAAAGTGGAATCCACCACAAGGAAGATGTGGAACGGGTACGCAATGCGGGAGCAAATGGAATTTTGGTCGGGGAAGCATTAATGAAGAGTCCAGATCTTGCTCAATCCTTCAGAGATTTCAGATTGCCGCTAAATGGAATGTTGAAATAATGAAAGTGAAAATTTGTGGAATTAAGGATCTTACTACCGCTTTGGCTGCGATCGATTATGGTGCTGATGCAATTGGTTTTGTTTTTGCAGAAAGCAAACGAAAGATCAGCGCCTCAAAAGCAAAAGACATCATAACTCATTTACCAAAAGAGGTGTTAAAGGTAGGGGTGTTTGTTAACGAGACAAAAGACAAGATAGAGGAAATTGCTGCAGCTGCAGGACTCACACATGTTCAATTACATGGGGATGAAACACCTGCTTTTAGCGAATCTCTATCGTTACCGGTCATCAAGGCAGTAAGTATTGAGAAAGATCTAAATTTAAAGGAAATAGAAGATTATCCTTGTGAATACTTGTTGGTGGACGGTCCGAAAGGGAAATACAGAGGGGGAAATGGCTTTGCCTTTGATTGGAACAGTATTACTGCAAAGGATCTTAAGGGAAAAAAAGTCATTCTAGCCGGAGGATTGCATGCAGAAAATGTCAAAGAAGCCATTAAGCTAATCCAACCATACATGGTCGATGTCAGCAGCGGTGTTGAAAGTGACGGAAAAAAGGATCTGGATAAAATCCAGACATTCATTAATAAGGCTAAAGGGAGCCAAACAGGAGGAACAAGGAATGAATTCATATACACTACCGAATGAAAAAGGGCAATTTGGTATTTATGGCGGAAGGTTTGTACCAGAAACGTTGATGAAAGCAGTTCTAGAGTTGGATGAAGCTTATAAAATTGCAAAAGATGACCCAAGCTTCCAAGCAGAAATAAATGGATACTTATCGGAATATGTCGGGAGAGAGACACCGCTTTATTTCGCAAAAAATCTTACAAAATATGCTGGCGGTGCTCAAATTTATCTTAAGCGAGAGGATCTGAATCATACAGGTGCTCATAAAATTAACAATGCCATTGGTCAGGCACTTTTAGCGATTAGAATGGGTAAAAGAAAAATTGTTGCTGAAACGGGTGCAGGTCAGCATGGTGTGGCGACCGCAACAGTATGTGCATTGTTGAATCTTGAATGTATTATTTTTATGGGAGAAGAAGACATCAAACGACAAGCGTTAAATGTCTTCCGTATGGAGCTTCTTGGAGCAAAGGTTGTTAGTGTTACCTCCGGAAGCGCCACCTTAAAAGACGCAGTTAATGAAGCGTTACGCTACTGGGTTGAGCATGTGGATGATACTCACTATCTTCTAGGGTCAGTTATGGGACCACATCCATTTCCGGTTATGGTAAGAGATTTTCAGAGTGTAATTGGCAAGGAAACAAAACAGCAGTTTTTTGCACAAGAAGGAAGGCTTCCAGAAGCAGTCGTTGCCTGTATCGGCGGGGGCAGTAATGCTGCTGGAATGTTCCATCCGTTTATTGAGGACAAAGAAGTACGTCTAATTGGAGTGGAGGCAGCAGGACAAGGGGTAGACACTGCTTTCCATGCCGCATCACTGACAAAAGGAAAACCAGGAGTACTGCACGGGGCATTAATGTACTTACTGCAAGATGAGGAAGGCCAAATTATAGAGGCACATTCTGTTTCGGCGGGGCTTGATTATCCAGGAGTTGGACCTGAACATAGTTACTTAAAAGACAATGGAAGAGCAGAATATCATTCCATTACAGATAAAGAAGCTTTAGACGCATTTCAGCTTCTCTCAAAACTAGAAGGAATCATCCCAGCACTTGAAAGTGCTCATGCCATCGCATTTGCGGTTAAACTTGCTGCTGAAATGAAGGAAACAGAGAATATCGTAGTATGCTTATCCGGTCGGGGGGATAAGGACGTAATGGCCGTTAAAGAAAGGTTAGAAAGGGAGAGAGTATAATGAATAGAATTGAACAATCATTCAAGATGTTAAAAGATCAGGAGCGGAAGGCTTTTATCCCCTATATTATGGCTGGAGATGGCGGGCTAAGCAACCTGACAGAGCGTCTTATTACGTTAGAAAAATTCGGTGCTACACTCATCGAAATTGGCGTTCCTTTTTCTGATCCAGTTGCAGACGGTCCGACCATTCAACAAGCGGGCATAAGAGCGCTCCAAAATGGAACAACACTAAGAGGAATCATTAAAGAACTTGCAATGGCAAGGGATGTGGTGTCAATTCCTATCGTCCTTATGACATATTTAAATCCTATCTATGCCTATGGGATATCCGCATTTGCACAAGATATAGCGAACGCTGGGATAGACGGCTGTATCATTCCTGATCTTCCGATTGAAGAGGAGGACCTAATTGCAGATGAATTTGAAGACCTAGGAATTGAATTGATTAGACTTGTTACGTTGACCTCTCCAAAAGAAAGAATCAAAGAAATTTCAAGTCGAGGCAATGGATTTTTATATACAGTTACCGTTAAAGGGATCACGGGAACGAGAAACGAATTTGATCAAGAAGTAATAGAATTTTTAAAGACTGTGAAAGAAATTAGTCCAATTCCGGTAGTTGCTGGGTTTGGAATATCAACTGAAAAACAAATCCACGAGCTAACAGCCCATTGTGATGGAGTGATTGTCGGAAGTAAAATCGTCGATTTATTATATAAGGATGATTTAACTGAGTTGGAGAGCTTTATGTCTGTTCTTAAACCTGAAAAAAACGTCCGGTAATTTTTTTCAAGTCTGCCCCATTGTGGGTGGACTTTTTTAATTGGCAAAAAGCAAAATGTAATAGCATGTATATCAATTGGCAGGATTGTATTCTTGATACCATCGTATATCTCTTATATAATTAGACTATACTTTTAATGAACTTCTAGCATTTATGTATTAGGGATATCCCTTTCTGTTTTGATTTTAAACTTCCATTTTTGGAAGTTTTGTTTGTTTTATAGAAAATTTGAGGAGTTAATATAAATGAAGGATATTACAGTTGAGGAACTACTAACGAGGAAGAATACAATCATCATTGATATTCGTTCACCTATTGAGTTTAAGGATGGTGCAATTCCTGGGGCAATTAATATTCCTTTATTTACGGATGAAGAGCGAGAGGTTATTGGTACCATCTATAAACACGAAGGACAGGCAGCAGCAAAATGGCGGGCAATGGAGTTTGTTTCACCTAAAATTCCTAGTCTTCTGAAACAAATTAAAGAAGCGATGTCAGACGGGGAAGAATTAGTGGTCCATTGTTGGCGCGGGGGAATGCGCAGCAAGGCAGTTGTTACCTTTTTAGAGTTTGCAGGTATCTATGCTATGAAATTAGAAGGCGGTTATAAAGCTTACCGTCAATTTATTCTAAAAGAAATCCCGACTATGTTTCCAGAAACAGCAGTTGTATTACATGGTTTAACAGGTGTAGGTAAAACGGAGGTCTTGAAAAAATTGAAGTCACTGTGTTACCCGACACTAGATCTTGAGGAAATGGCTGCACATCGAGGCTCTATTTTTGGAACGATTGGGATCGGGGAAGGTAATAATCAAAAGATATTTGATTCACTTTTATACAAGGAACTCCAAGAAATAAAAGGTTCTGCTTATTTTGTCATGGAAGCAGAAAGCAAACGAATTGGGAAAGCCGCTCAGCCAGAAGAGCTTATGAATAAAAAAATGAAGGGTATCAATATATACATCCACACACCTTTAGAACAAAGAGTTAAGCAATTAGTGAATGAATATGTCTTGCCCTATCAGAATGAACCTTGGTATCACAGTCAAATCTCGATTGGAATTGAAAAAATTCTAAGACGGATAAAAGATAATGACATAAAAAAAGCATTAATTCATTCATTAGAAAATAAGGAATATCAAGGGATGATTGGTATTTTGCTCGAACATTATTACGATCCGCGCTATGATTATGCAACCCACGAATATGATGGGAAATTCATCGATATCCATGCAGATGATTCGGACGATGCCAGCATGAAAGTGATAGCGGAATTAGATAAGCTAATGGTAAAAAAGAACAAGGAAATTAAAGGGAGAATCTGAGCCTGTATTGGGAAAATTTCATATTTATTTCATGGAATTGTAACGAATGAGCGAAAATTCTAAATTCTTCCACAGCTATTTTTCCTTATTAGATATTATAATAGAAGTATAATCTCTAATAGAAAGGAAGCTTGCTTAAAATGAGGGCGTCAAAATTTCACCACCACCGCTTGGTTGATTGTCAGGAACATGTTGCCTATACAACGGAAGATGGTATTAATATGTTCAGTAGAAGTACCATAATTCAAACTTGCCTAAATTGTGGACATACGGAATTACCTAGCGAGGTAAAAGAATTAATCGACTCATCTCAGAGCGAAAAAAGGAAGAACCCTTTATTCCCAACTAAACTGTTTGAATTAACAAAAGGATTTTTATAACTGTTTTAAGGCCGGATTACCGGCATTTTATTTTTGTATGAAAAAGCCGCCGATTGCTCGGCGGCTCTTAAGTATGAAAGTATCATTTATTGATTTTTAAATGGCCTCAATCCACGACGTTTGATTTCATCTTTTAATATCCTTATCCATTCTTTTTCCTTTCCAGATTTTAAAGCATCCCGATACGTTACCACCAACAGCTCGTTACTCATTATTTTCAATTTGACAAGCCCTCCTCGGAATAGTGGATTGAATATTCAGTTTTTAATATTGTAATCGTTTTCTTAACATTTGAGAACCTTTTTCACAAATTTGTCATATTAAAAACATTAAAATATTTATTATGACACCAATGAAATATAGTTGCACTACACTGTTCCATTTGATTATACTTAGGAATAGTTATCAACGGAAAGGAACGGTGCAAGCATGATTCATTTAACATGGCGTGAGCGTGAGACCGTAAAAAAAGTAAAATGTGTCCATACAGATGCAAAAAAATATATTGTAAATAATGCCCTAACGGCTGGAAAAACCTATGAGGTTAAAAATGAAACCGAAGAGTTTTATTATATTATCGACAATACCGGAAAAGTAGGCGGATTTTACAAAGAATATTTTCAAAATCTTGACTGATGGCTCACGCCTACAGTCTATTTTTTTACAAAGAAACGGGAGGATATGGAGAAATGGAGTTGTGGAATGAGCTTTTTGAGTTAAAAGGGGAAATGGTACGATTAGTTCCAATCAGCCTCGAGCATCTCGAAGGATTGTGGGAAGCAGCTAAACACGACAAAATATGGACCTATATGGCTACTACGATAAGAAGTAAAGATGAAATGGAGAAGATGATTGTTTCAGCTATGCTGAATCGGGAAAAAGGGATTGATTACACTTTTACAGTTGTGAATCAAGAGGACCGCATTATTGGCAGTACCCGATATCTTGATATTTTACCAGAACATAGTAGTGTAGAAATCGGCTCTACTTGGTATCGTCCGGAATTTTGGAGAACAAGAGTAAATACAGAATGTAAATACCTGCTTTTACGACATGCATTTGAAGTCTGGGAACTAAGGCGTGTTCAACTTAAAACAGATTCCAGAAACCTCCGTTCACAAGGTGCAATTGAACGAATAGGTGCAGTAAAAGAAGGAACACTCCGGAAGGATCGGAAAATTTCTGGTGGATATGTTCGTGATACTGTCTTCTATAGCATTCTTCAAGAGGAGTGGGGAACTGTAAAGCAGGAATTAGCAAGGAAACTTAGTGTACAGTAAAAAGAAGCATTGAGCTCCAATGCTTCTTTTTACTATTACGAATTTGTACTAGCATTCATTTCTGTATTTTTTACTTTCCGATATAGTTTTCTGCTTAACCAGGTTTGTAGAATTAAAAACGTACCGCCTACTGCCCAATATAGCGGTAGCGCTGCCGGTGAACTAAATGAAAACATGACGATCATGAGTGGAGACAACAGCCCCATAAATTTCATTTGCTGTTGCTGAGCAGCTGGCATACTAGACTGAGAAACTTTAAATTGGAAATAATAAATCACACCCGCAAGCAGGGTAATGATGATATCAGGGTCTCCAAGGCTAAACCATAGGAAACGGTGACTTGCAATCTCTTCAGAACCACGAATCGCATAATAAAATCCTGTAAGAATTGGCATTTGAATCAAAAGGGGTAAACAGCCCATATTTAAAGGATTGACACCGTGCTTTTGATATAGACCCATCAGTTCCTGCTGCAACTCTTGTTTCTTTTTTGAATCTTTTTCCGCTTTTAGCTTGGCTTGAATAGCTTCCATTTCTGGTTTCAGACCATCCATTTTTTCTTTCATATCCATTTGGCTTCTATATTGCTTAAGCATAAACGGCATTAATACAAGTCTAATAAGTAGAGTAATGAGAATAATAGATAATCCATAGTTTCCATTGAACAGCTCCGCTAAATAGTGAATAGAAACAATAAACGGTTCAACAAAATACGAATGGAAAAATCCGGTGTTTTTGCCGTCTGCTGCTGAACAGGCTGAAAGAAAGAAAGTCATTAATGTTATCAGTAGTATTGTCAGTAAAGAACGCTTTTTTATCATATTTCCTCCTAGGGTTGTTTAAGTTGTTTTTACTTGGTATAGGAAGGAGGAAATAGGTTCATCTGTATCATCCTGTGAACTTTCTTTTCTACGAATGTATTTAAAAATTCGAATAAGAATAATATTGCTATTTACAGAGCCATTCTTTTTATAGGTTAATAATGGGTGATTTATTTTTGTATGTGCAGGCTCGCTTATGGAACCCATAAAGCAATACTCCACATTCCACGCCCAAAGTAATTTAATAATTACCCCAAAATATAAACTCAGATAAATGGTTTCTAATGCGTTAGTATCAGTAAAATCAATGAGCAGCTGGTACAAAAATAATCACCTCGCTTTTTGCTGTTAATGTTATGAGTATAATGGAGATGAAGTAAAGAAGCAATTGAATTCTACTGGGAAAAACATTGTAGAAATATTCATTCAAAATAAGAAAAATGCTGCCTTCTAAGCAGCATTTTTCTTATTTTGTCATTAATGGTTTGTTCCAGTGGGTAGTAATCATTTTGTAGGCGAAATCTACGTTTTCCTCTGATGGTGGCTCAACATGATGTAATGGATATTCAAGTCCAAGTGCCTCCCATTTATAAACTCCAAGCTTATGGTAGGGAAGAATTTCGATCTTTTGTACATTTTCCAGTGTACCAATAAATTCTCCAAGCTTTTGAAGATCCTGAGGATCATCGGAAACGGTAGGAACCAGAACATGGCGAACCCAAACGGGTACTTTATGGTCAGATAAAAACTTGGCAAATTCAAGAATATGGTCATTAGCCATCCCGGTTAATTGAATATGTTTTTTGCGGTTGATATGTTTTAAATCCAGTAAAATCAGGTCTGTATACTGTAATAACTCTTCAAGCTGTTCAATAAATAATTTAGAATGCGAGAAACAGCCTCCAGAAGAGTCGATTGTAGTATGAATCCCTTTCTTTTTACATTCTTTAAACAATTCTATGAGAAATGGCAGTTGTAATAGTGGTTCCCCGCCACTAACCGTGATTCCTCCACCAGAGGACTGAATGAAGGGAAGGTAGGACATAAGATCATCCATGATTTCGGAAACAGACATCTGCTTGCCGCTGCCGATTTCCCATGTATCAGCATTATGGCAAAACTGACAGCGTAAAAGGCAGCCTTGTGTAAAGACAACATATCGTATACCTGGTCCGTCGACAGTTCCTAATGTTTCGATAGAATGAATATTTCCGTTCATGATGATGATCCCCCTTTATTTTTAAAGCAGGAGCCCTTTTAAAAGAGCTCCGTATTACGAATTAAAGTGATTCGTGGAAAGTACGATTGATTACATCTAATTGCTGTTCTTTTGTTAATTTGATGAAGTTAACCGCATATCCAGAAACACGAATAGTTAATTGTGGATATAATTCTGGATGTTCCATGGCATCCATTAATGTTTCCTTATTAAATACGTTGACATTTAGATGGTGACCGGTTTTAATGGCATATCCGTCTAAGATAGAAACTAAGTTGCGAACCTGACTTTCTTCTTCTTTTCCTAATGCTTTCGGAACGATAGAAAAAGTATTAGAAATTCCGTCCATTGCTGAGCTGTATGGCAGTTTAGCAACGGAAGATAGAGAAGCAAGTGTACCTTTGGTATCACGGCCATGCATTGGGTTTGCACCTGGTGCAAATGGTTCGCCAGTACGACGGCCATCCGGTGTATTTCCAGTCTTCTTACCATATACAACGTTTGAAGTAATCGTCAAGATTGACATAGTATGAACGGAATCACGGTAGGTTTGGTGCTTACGCAGCTTTTTCATAAATGTTTCTACGATCTCCACCGCAATGCTGTCAACCCGATCATCGTTGTTTCCGTATTTAGGGTAATCGCCAGTTATTTCAAAATCAATCGCAAGACCGTTTTCATCGCGAATGACTTTTACTTCACCATATTTGATGGCACTTAAGGAGTCAGCTACAACACTTAAACCGGCAATACCTGTTGCCATAGTACGTAAGATTTGAGTATCGTGTAATGCCATTTCAATTCTTTCGTAGCTGTACTTATCGTGCATATAGTGAATGACATTTAGGGTGTTGATATAAAGACCTGCAAGCCATTCCATCATTAGGTCAAACTTTTGCATTACTTCCTCATAGTTCAATACTTCAGAAGTGATTGGCTGATATTGTGGACCAACTTGGATTTTTAGTTTTTCATCTACACCGCCGTTAATGGAGTAGAGCAGGGCTTTTGCAAGGTTTGCACGAGCGCCGAAGAATTGCATTTGTTTGCCGATTTCCATAGCGGAAACACAGCAAGCAATACCATAATCATCGCCATATTCAGGACGCATAATATCATCATTTTCATATTGGATAGAGCTTGTTTTAATTGACATTTTTGCACAATACTTTTTAAAGTTTTCAGGCAGCTGTGGTGACCATAAAACAGTTAAGTTTGGTTCTGGAGCTGGACCTAAATTATCTAATGTGTGCAGGAAACGGAAAGAGTTCTTTGTTACAAGTGAACGACCATCTTGAGCCATACCGCCAATTGATTCAGTTACCCAAGTTGGGTCACCGCTGAATAATTCATTATAATCAGGAGTACGAGCAAACTTCACTAAACGTAGCTTCATAACAAAATGGTCAACCAGCTCCTGTGCTTCTACCTCTGTTAAAGTGCCATTTTCTAAGTCTCTCTCTACATAAATGTCTAAGAAAGTTGATACACGGCCAAGACTCATTGCGGCACCGTTTTGCTCTTTAATAGCGGCTAAGTAACCAAAGTATAACCATTGGAATGCTTCTGCAGCTGTTGTTGCTGGCTGAGAAATATCAAAGCCATGACTGCTGGCCATTTCTTTTAATTCATTTAATGCACGAATTTGCTCAGCGATTTCTTCACGAAGACGCATATTGTCTTCTGTCATAACTTTGCTTGTATTTTTTTTATCTATTTGTTTTTCGTTGATTAAGAAATCAACACCATATAATGCAACACGACGATAGTCACCGATAATTCGTCCGCGGCCATAAGCATCAGGAAGTCCTGTTATAATCGCAGCTTTACGAGCAAGTGTCATTTCGTCTGTGTATGCATCAAAAACACCTTGGTTGTGAGTTTTACGGAACTCAGTAAAGAATCTTTCGATTTCTGGGTTTAACTCATAACCATAAGATTCTAATGCAGCTTTAGCCATGCGGATTCCGCCGAAAGGCTGCATTGAACGATTAAATGGCTTGTCAGTTTGTACACCAACCACTTTTTCAAGTTCCTCATTAAGGTAACCAGGAGTATGAGAAGTAATAGTAGATACTGTTTCAGAATCCATGTCAAGGACTCCGCCTTTTTCACGTTCCTGTTTTGTTAATTCCATTACTTGTTCCCAAAGCTTGTTTGTTGCGTCAGTTGCACCTGCAAGGAAACTGTCGTCACCTTCGTATTGATTATAGTTTTTAAGTATGAAATCACGTACGTTAACTTCTTTTGTCCAAGTACCTTTTGTGAAACCTTTCCATTGTTCCATGTTTATTCACCTCGTAAGTTTATATAAAAAGTTACTATTACAGTGTTTCTTTCTATTTCTTAACTAGAGTGTAACAGATTTTTTGTGAATGCAATCGCACATATTGTTAACAAATTGTGAAGTCATGTTTATAAGGGTTTTTTCGTGGCTTGTTTTGAACTTTTTATGAACGAATTCTGAAAAGGGGAAATCTGTACTATAATTATTTTGATATCTGTTTAATCTGTTATATAAGACAAACACAATGATATCAACACGTTCATAGTGGAAACCTATGAAACAGATATCAACTTGCAATGAAAAAACAGGAGATTGAATCTCCTGTTTTTAATCGACAATAATATCCGCAATCATAGGACCATTATGGTCTCTGTCACTATGGATTTCACAAATCAATCGATAAGTCCCTTCTTTATCAATTTGCAGAGGGATCATAGTTTCTTCCCCTTTTTTAACAGTTCCTTTAATGTCAGTCCCTTCAATATAAAATGGATGTTCTTCTCCATTAATTCCGTTGATGTACAAGTTTACCTTTTCTCCCGTTTCAACATTAATAGTCCCTGGATCCCAGCGGTATACCTCAATTTCCTTACCATCTTTCATTTTAGATTTATACTCAACCGTCACCATATGAATTTCTCTAGTATTTTCGTTAGAAATTTGATTGAAGACTGCGGTATCGCCGGCTTTTAACATAAACCATGCAGAAATGATTACTAGTAAAAATGCCGTAGCTAAAATAAACACAAGTGTATCTTTCTTTAAAACTAAGAATTTCATCTTAAACCTCCTCAATAATTTGTCCTATATCATGTTTATGCAGACAAGGGAGGGAAACTTGTCTCTTTTTTATAATTTTTTTCTAGTGCTCATACATATACATATAAAAGAAGCGTTTTTTCGAATAGACAGCATTGAAAAAATAGGTGGTATTCTGAGAATGAAAAAAGAAAAATGGTTTACATTTGTAAAATTTATCTTCCCGCTTCTATTATTAATAATTGTAATCCTAGAATTAAAAAAGTTTATCGGGAATTTAGATGTTGGTTTACTACAAAATGAAATTGGACAACTGCAATTTAGTGCTTTGCTTCTAATATTTAGTGTTATGTTTGCTGCTGTTTTACCAATGCTGTTTTATGATTTTATGTTAATAAAGATTCTGGGGTTACGAGCAAGAACAAAAACAGTCATAAAACAGGCACTTATCGTGAACACCTACTCAAATCTGTTTGGTTTTGGCGGTCTAATTGGTGCAATGTTAAGAACCTACTTTTATCATAAACTAGAAAATGATAAGCGAAGGCTAGTGGGGGGAATTGCAGTAATTACCTTCTTTTATATGACAGGGATGGCGCTCTTAGCCTTACTAGTAGTAGTGGGTTTCCGAGATCATCCCATTTTTGTACAAACGAAGTGGCTTTTTTTAGCTGTTTTGAGTGTGTCTTGCTATTTACCTCTTTTTTGGGGATTAAATGTTGTTAATAAAAGCAGGAACAAGCAAACTTTCATAACTTCAGGAGAAGCTGTAAAATTATTTTGTATTTCTTTGTTTGAGTGGACAGCAGTATTTGGCGGTATTTGGTTTTTAACCTTGATGATGAACATACCTCTTAACTTTGAACAGCTGTTTCCTGTTTATGTGGTAGCGGCGTGTGCAGGTATTATTAGCATGATTCCAGGCGGTCTGGGATCCTTCGATTTGGTGTTTATCTGGGGCATGCAATACTTATATGTACCGGAGGAAAAGGTACTTGCTGTCCTTTTATTCTACCGGTTAGGATATTATTTGGTACCATTTTTGTTCAGTACAGTCCTTATGGTAAAGCCTTTTATTATTACGATTATTTCAAGTAAACGCTGAATTTTTTTCGTTTTAATAACAAATTTCCTATATATATTTACATGCTTTTATAATTTGATAAAATCAGGTGATAAAGAAAAGGTAAGGATGTTGTAACTTGGCTAAATTTGTATCGTTCATTGCATTACTATTTCTCATTTTATCAAACCAATTGATCACATATGCAGAAGAAAAACAGGCTCTAGAGATAAAAAGTGAAGCAGCTGTTCTGATGGATTCAGAAACAGGTGCAATTTTATATGATAAAAACAGTGAGGAAAAATTATATCCTGCGAGTTTGACGAAAATAGCGAGTGCTATTTATGCGATTGAAAATGCAAACCTTGAGGATGTTGTAACTGTAAGCTCTAGGGCGGTAAATGAAGATGGGACGAAGGTATATTTAGAAGAAGGAGAGAAGGTTCCTTTAAAAAAGTTGATCCAGGGAATGTTGATAAACTCAGGAAATGACGCAGCTGTAGCAATCGCTGAACATGTAGATGGATCAGTAGAGCAGTTTGCAAAAAATATGAATGCCTATCTAAAAGAGAAAGTTGGTGTTCGTGATACTCATTTCACCAACCCGAATGGATTATTTGATGAAAACCATTATACAACGGCGTTAGACCTAGCCTTGATCACAAACTACGCAAAAAAAAATCCTGTATTTTCGGAGATTTTTAGAACAAAAGAGCTTGATTGGATTGGAAAGTCATGGCAAACAACCATATTGACACACCATCGTCTACTAAAAGGAGAAATCCCCTTTGAAGGTATTACAGGCGGGAAGACGGGGTTTGTAAATGAATCCAAACATACGTTAGCAACAACGGCTGAAAATGATAAAATAAAGCTTACTGCGATTGTTCTAAAAGCGGATAGTAGTAATGAATCGTATGACGATACTGAAAATCTTATTGAATATGGGTTAAAAAACTTTCATCATCGAGTGGTAAAACAAAACGAGCTTTTTACAGTGGAAGAAAAGATATATCATCCTAAAACAAATACTTTGGTAACGGAACATATCAATGGCTCTGAACAGGATATCACCAAAAATGGGGTCCTGGAAGTAATGAACGATGGACAAGTCATTCAATCTTTACAGCTTGAAGTAAAAGAACCAAAACATGTAAGTATAAAGGAAGAAAAGGAGTTAGCTAGCGAAAAAAGCAGTTTCAATATCTTTTTGGGGATTATCTTTTTTGCATTTGCGGGTGTCTTTCTTGGAGTTCGAAAAAAGCTGGTAAGAAAACAATAGTATTAGCAAAAGCCATGAAAATTTATTCATGGCTTTTTTTGTACGAAGTTTGAAAGCAGAAGCATGAGGAAGGAGATGACCACCATTGAAAGAACAAATGACCAAGCTAAACTCATGTTTCCAGACTCCATTGCCACGTAAATTGCGGTTGGAGCAGTCTGTGTTTTTCCTGGTATATTCCCTGCAAACATTAAGGTGGCGCCAAATTCACCTAGTGCCCGTGCGAAGCTCATAATAAGACCTGAAATAACCGAAGGAAGAGATAAGGGAAGGGAAACAAATAAAAATACCTTCATTTTATTTCCGCCATCAACGCGTGCCGCATTTTCTATGTCAATATCCACAGCTTGAAAACCTAGTTTTACTGATTGGTACATCAACGGAAAAGCAACCGTGGTGGAAGCAATAATCGCAGCCCAAGGTGTAAACATAATGGAATGTTGAAAGAATTCCTCAATAAAAGCACCAACGGGACTGTGCCTGCCAAAAAAATAAATCAATAAAAATCCTATCACCGTGGGTGGAAGAACAATTGGAAGCATAAGAAAAGTCTCGAGCAGCATTTTTCCTTTAAAACTCTTGTTGTATAATAGTCTCGCAAATACGATTCCAAAAAAACAGACAATAATGACAGAAATGGAAGCAACTTCTAGAGAAAATTTAAGCGGGTGCCAAAAATCATTTGAAAACATCATCATCAATCCAATACTTTAAATCCATATTTTTTAAAAATGGTTTTTGCTGAAGTACTTTGTAAGTAGGTGAGAAACAACTCAGCCTCATTTTTATGAGAAGTAGACTTTATTATACCGGCAGGGTAAACAATAGGATCATGTGTCTCTTCATCTGCAGTTGCAACAACCTTTACTTTATTTGAACTGTTAATATCAGTTGCATAAACAATCCCTGCATCCACATTACCTGTTTCAACATATGTTAAGACCTGACGGACATCCTTTGTTTGTATGAGATTAGGTTCTAATTGCTTCCATATTCCAGCATTTTCAAGAGTTTGTTTTGCATATTTACCAGCTGGAACAGATTCAGGTATTCCAATGGCAATTTTATTAACCTGACTAAGTCCCAGATCTGAAAATCCGTTTAATGAGAACTGATTTTCTTTGTTGGTAATCAAAACAAGTTGGTTTCCTAATAAGTCAATTTGCTTTTCACGATCTATTATGGCTTCCTGAATTAATTCATTAAATTGATCGTGGGAAGCGGAGAGGAATATATCGACAGGAGCTCCCTGAAGGATTTGTTGTTTCAATGCACCCGATCCACCAATATTGTAGAGAAGTTTAATTTGTGGATTCTTTTCTTCAAACTGTTTTTTTATTTCTACAAGTGCTTCATTAAGACTGGCAGCAGCCGAAATCGTTAATTCAATTTTTTTTGTTTGTTGTTGTGATTTTTCAGGGGAACATGCCGACAGGCCAATAAATAAGTAAATGGAGAGACCGACAAAAAAAGATTTTCTCATGAATTACTTCCTCTCATAATCTATCAAAGTTTCCTCTTTCTATTATAACGAAAGAATATACTTCCTTAAAGTAGGGCATAAAAAAACTGCCTGGGCGGCAGTTTTAAGTATAATCGAACATTTTCCTATGTTGTTCTCTTGCTACTGAAGTCTGCTTTCGACTTTTTGGCATACTTCATCTGCAGTCATTCCATGTGCTTCAATGACTGAACCTTTTGTTTGGGTATCCTGCATTCCCATTACATTGGAATCTAAACCAGTAACAACACAGCAATCGCAGTTCTGTGCATCTGATTCCTGTCTCAATTGAACGACATCATGCCCTTTTTCCCTTAAAGCTTGTTGAATATCTGTTAAAGATTCTTCTACTCCAATTTTCGCCATACAAAACACCTCCTCCATTAAATTATCATCCCAAAGTACTCGTTAATTATTCTGTATAAGTCCCGACAAACTTCAAAAACTAAAAAAGGAGGTGTAACTATGGGAAAGCGTAAAAAGGATCCATCTACCATTGGCTTGGCATCACCACAAGTAGAAGGCCAAGGAACAACCACAACAGAAACTGGAAATAGAACAGCATCGTCATCACGCAGGAAACAAAAGAAAGATTAAAAAAAGCGGGCACATCGGGTGCCCGCTTTTTAATTTATTTATTGTACATTTCAGCAACTTGTTTTTGAATTTCACTATTTTCAAGGTATTCATCATATGTCATTTGCTTATCCATTAAACCATTTGGTGTTATTTCGAAAATTCGGTTCGCAATGGTTTGAATAAACTGATGGTCATGTGAGGAGAAAATAAGAGACCCTTTAAAGTTTATTAAACCATTATTTAATGCTGTAATGGATTCCAAGTCAAGATGGTTAGTCGGCTCATCAAGAAGTAAAACGTTTGCCCCATTTAACATCATTTTTGAAAGCATACAACGTACCTTTTCGCCCCCAGAAAGGACACTTGCTTTTTTAAGCACTTCCTCACCAGAAAACAACATTCTTCCTAAGAATCCGCGTAAAAAGCTTTCGCTTTCATCTTTAGGGGAGAACTGGCGAAGCCAATCAACAAGAGTTAAATCACTGTTTTCAAAATACTCGGAGTTATCCTTAGGAAAATAAGCTTGTGAAGTGGTAATACCCCATTTAAAGGTACCGCTGTCAGCTTCCATTTCACCCATTAGTATTTTAAATAGTGTTGTTTTAGCAACTTCATTGGTCCCAACAAGAGCGATTTTATCTTCCTTATTCATAAAGAAGCTAATATTATCAAGAACCTTTACACCATCAATGGTTTTTGTTAATCCTTCAACTCTTAATAAATCATTGCCGATTTCACGTTCAGGAGTAAACCCTACGAACGGATAGCGGCGTGAGGAAGGACGAATGTCATCGAGTGTAATTTTGTCTAATAACTTTTTACGAGAAGTAGCTTGCTTCGACTTAGAAGCATTTGCGCTAAAACGAGCAATAAAAGCCTGAAGCTCTTTTATTTTCTCTTCTTTCTTTTTGTTTGCATCAGAAGTCAGTCTTGTAGCTAATTGACTTGATTCATACCAGAAATCATAGTTCCCTACATAAATTTGAATTTTTCCAAAGTCTAAGTCTGCAATATGTGTACAAACTTTATTTAAGAAATGACGGTCATGGGATACGACAATGACTGTGTTTTCAAAGTTTATTAGGAACTCTTCTAGCCATTGAATTGCATTAATATCCAAGTGGTTCGTCGGCTCATCCAGCAGTAATACATCAGGTCTGCCAAAGAGAGCCTGAGCAAGAAGTACCTTTACTTTTTCTGAACCAGTTAATTCAGCCATTTTTTTATAATGTAAGTCTTCTCCTATGCCTAGACCCTTTAATAAAATCGCTGCTTCAGGCTCGGCTTCCCAACCGTTTAATTCAGCAAATTCACCCTCAAGCTCTGCAGCTTTCATACCATCTTCATCAGTGAAGGGATCTTTCATATAAATGGCATCTTTTTCTTGCATCACTTGATAAAGTCTTGTATGCCCCATGATAACGGTCTTTAATACTTCCTGTTCCTCGTATTCAAAGTGGTTCTGTTTTAAAACAGCCATCCGTTCATTAGGACCTAGTTGAACCGTACCGGTTTGAGATTCGATTTCTCCAGATAATATTTTTAAAAATGTCGATTTTCCAGCGCCATTTGCACCAATCAGACCATAACAATTTCCAGGTGTGAATTTAATGTTTACGTCTTCAAATAACTTTCTGTCACCATATCTTAAACTTACATTACTTACAGTTATCATTTTTAATATCCTCCAACAGCAAAATATCTATTAATTATACCATTAAAAAGGTTTAAGAGCGAATTCTTTGTTGAATGAGAAAAAAACGTTGGAGAAATTTAAACAAATTGAAGAAAAATTTTCTAATTTTTTTTCGTAGTTTTCACACTTTATTCATACTTTTGTTGTAGAATTGGGTAAACAAGTATTGAAGGAATAAAGTGGGTGAGAAGTAGTATGTCGAAAAAGCAACTTACTGAACTCGTTAATAAGTTAAAACAGGCTGGAATAAAAGCAAGTCTCACAAAACCAAAGTCCAACTACCTATTATCTTTGCAACAAATAAAAAAGTATCCTTCATCCGTGAACTAAATAGGTATTAAAAAGCGATTAATCCCAAGGACTAACCGCTTTTTTATTGCAAATTATTTAATTTCATCCAAGATCTCTTCATAGACTTCTTGTTTGTCAAAATCTTCTCCCATTGGAAACTTGGAAATAAATTTATTGTTTCCGTCGATTAAATAGGTAAAAGATGTATGAACAAATTGCCCATTACCAGGGTCTTTATATTGAAATTGTAATGAGTCCGCAATTTCTCTAATCTTTTCATGTTCAGCTTTAATATTTTCCTGATCGCCAGTAAGGAAAATCCAATGATTATTATTTGAGATTTGAAAAGCATTCATATATTTTAGCAGCACTTCTGGTGTGTCTCTGTAAGGATCAATCGTAATGGTAACAAACTCAATATCTTTACCATACACGTTGTTTTTTTCTAAATCGGCCTTTAATTGAACCATTTTTTGAGTAGTGGTAGGGCAGATATCCGGACAATGGGTATAAATAAATTCGATTAGTTTTAGTTTAGAATCTTCGCTGAAATTATAATCCTCACCATTCTGATCGATTAACGTAACATTGGCTGGTACTTTAGCACTTGCATCCCGAATAAGAAAAAACGAGATTCCTGCCGTAATCCCGATGAACAGAGTTAAACTACATATAAGATAGATTTTTTTCATAATTTCTCCCTCCTACTATAAAGGATAATGAAATTTTTATGAAAAAGATGTGGATATTTCGTGAACATTCATATTGCAAATGAACCCATTTAATCAATGGTACATTGGGAGGCTGGGCAATTTTCGCAATCATTTTCTTTTTTGAGATAGTCAAGATTATGAATGATGATTTTTTTATGATCCATTGAGATTACTTTCTTGTTTTTTAATACTGTCAGCATTCGACTAACGATTTCCCTGGCTGTACCGCAGAAGTGTGCTAAATCTTGTGTAGTAATCGGTACATTGATATGAATACCATCCTCTTGAGGGAGGCCGTAGCTGTTAGAGAGGCGAATTAATGTAGAGTAGAGAGCCCCTTTTTTTCCATAGAGCACTAAATCTCGAAATTTAGTCATGGTCCTTCTAATATGATCGTTCATCCATTTAATAAACTGATAGCTGAGATTACTGTTCTGGAATAATGCTTTCTCAAGTAAATCTAGTTGTATACCAGCCACATATCCGTCTTCTATTACTCTCGCATTGAAAATATAACGTGGATCTTCGGTAAAAAGGGTTAATTCTCCAACGATGTCATGAAGAGAGCATAGGCGGAGGTATAATTCTTGGCCTTCAGCATTCATCTTTGAAATTTGGATTCTTCCAGAGAGAATCATAAACATTTCTGAAGCAGCCTGTCCTTCTTGGAACAGAAATGTCCCTTTTTTTATTTCAATTATTCTCCCTGATGAATGTAAGAGTTCTATTAATTCATTGGTTAGAGCATGCTCTGTTTGCGTATCAATCATAAATACCACCTAAAAATATTTGACCTACTCTAATAATACTTGCTGAACAAATCAAGAAACGGTCAATTATGTTACACATTTTTGAAATTTGCATAAAATAGAGTATTCATTTTGACAAAAATTACTCTTTATTGTATCTTGAGAAAGAGTTAATTTTTTCTAAAAAAAGGGAGTATGTTGTATGTTAGGTGTCGTTCTTAACTAATCCAATCAATTGGATATTTTCATTCCATTTGCCTTTTTCAAAATTTACGTTTGGAAGAAGGTCTATTTGAGTTTGTATTTGGAATGAAGTTAAGAACAATGGGCATACCAGGCATACATAATTTCCATGTAACTGTGTACATTCCTGTAGACAGTTTTTTTTATGGGGAAATTTTGTATTCGAAACGAGCAAACAACTCTCGTTTATTTTGTGCAGCCGCAATGACATTGTTCATTGCGGCTATTTTTATTTATTTGGAGGGAAAAAGATTGAATCAACATACATTTAAAGTTTTGGAAGTTCAAGAAATCAAAAAGAGAATAGCTGAATTTGCATTAACAAATGAAGGAAAAGAAAAAATTTATAACCTTACTCCCTCAACAAACGTTAAACAAATTGAAGCATGGTTATCCGAAGTAACAGAAGCGGTAGATATCCTCACGAAAAGTTCAAGCGTACCCGTTCATGGGTTGGGTGGGATGGAGCAGCTTCTATCTAAATTAAACAAAGGTACAGCACTCCGTCCAGAACAATTATCAAAGCTTCATGAGTTCCTAGATTGTTGTGGGAAAATGCGCAAGTTTATGAAAGAAAAAGTGTATTATGCGCCGAGGGTTACCTCATATGTAGAAGTGATTGAGGAATTGCCTGAGCTAGAAAGTGAAATTATACGTTGTATTCGTAATGGCAGGGTTGATGATTATGCCTCAAAAGAATTATTGAAAACCAGAAAGCAAATTGCCATACATGAGGAACGGCTGAAGGAAAAAACGATGCAGTTGATCCGCTCGAATAAGTATAAAACGTATTTACAAGAGAATGTTGTCAGCCAAAGAGATGGAAGATATGTCATTCCGATTAAAAAGGAATTCAGAAGTAAAATTAAAGGGAGTGTTCTAGATACCTCCGCTTCTGGTTCAACATTATTTATTGAACCGGAAGAAATAGTCCAATATCAAGAACAGTTAACATGGCTGCGAGCGGATGAAGACGTTGAAGTCCAAAAGGTGTTGAGCTACTTAACAGGATTAGTGGAAGAAAAAGAACAGCAACTTTGTTTGGCGATTGAAACAATGGTCCATTATGACTTTTTGTTTGCAAAGGCTAAATATAGCAGGTCGATTAATGGAGTGAAAGTTCAAGTGAATAATGATCAACATATTAATTTGATTCATGCAAAGCACCCTCTGCTTGGCGATAAGGCAGTAGCATTATCAGTAGAGATGAACGATTGGCAAAATGCGCTTGTCATCACAGGTCCGAATACAGGCGGGAAAACAGTTACCATTAAAACAGTCGCTCTCTTGACACTAATGGTCCAATACGGCCTGCATATTCCTGCAGATGAAAAGAGTAATCTTAGTATCTTCCAGCGCATTCTCGTTGATATTGGTGACGGTCAAAGTATAACCGAAAATTTAAGTACGTTCAGTTCAAGGATCGTGAATATCATTGAGATTCTTAAAGATACAAATGATCAAACTTTAGTTTTATTAGATGAGCTTGGTTCAGGAACAGATCCAGGAGAAGGAATGGGCTTGGCAACTGCCATTCTAGAGCAGCTCTTTAACAAGGGAGCAACTTTGCTGGCGACTACGCATTATAGTGAAATAAAAGAGTTTGCTGAAGAACATCCGGGATTTATTAATGGGTCCATGGAATTTGATTTAGAAACGTTAAGCCCGACCTATCGCCTTACGATTGGTAAAGGAGGAGAGAGCCAGGCGTTTGCCATTGCCTTAAAACTAGGAATTCATCCAAAGATTATTGAAAGAGCCCATCAAGTTACCTATAAGGAAATAAAAAACTATGATAACCAGGAAACAGATATCTTTAAACAGAGAGAATTAGAAAAACAAATAATTGTTAATAAATATAAAAATCGAAAAAAATCTGCAATGCCTAAAGACAAAATTCCTGTTTTCAATCAAGGTGACAATATAAAAATTTCACCAACAAATGAATTTGGTATTGTGTTTAGTGGACCTGACAAACAAGGTAATTATATCGTTCAGGTGAAAGGTGAAAAAATATCCGTTAATCATAAAAGAATGCAGCTTTATATATCCGCTAAAGAACTTTACCCAGATGATTATGATTTCGATATCATCTTTCAATCAAAAGAAAACCGGAAGAAAAGTAATATACTTTCCAAAAGGCATGATGGTGAAGTCGTCATCGATTATACGGAATCATAAATGAAGAAGCCTTCCAATCGGAAGGCTATCTTTTATTGGCATATTTTTCAGCAAGTAGTTGTTTTACCTGGTTATAACTTAAGCCAGACTGGCTATTTAATCGTTTTACCTCTTCAATATCTGTACCGGCCGCAGTAAACTTTTTACTTGTTGGTTTCATATTAATTATTCCTTCCTGTTTTTGTTTATGGTAAAGATTGTTTTTAAGCGATGAAAAGGACATTTTTGGTACATACTATAAAAAAAGGAGGCGGTTCCCATTTTTTATGGTAAAAGGGCTAAGGATGAAGAACTTGAAGTAATCATGATTGACACCGAAATCTATTCCTGTATGGATAATGCTTGCATTGGCTGGATGAGAAAAGATTTTGTAACAGACGATTTGCTCTGCCCAATGTGTGGAAACGAAATGGCTGCAGAAATAAGAGAGCTTCCGAAAATTTAATTAGGATAATATTCAAAAAGACTGTCAAAAGGATGACAGTCTTTTATTCTTCTCCAAAATCAAAAAAATGACCATCGAATGCTTTTTGTGCAGATTCAGAACTAGGAAACAGAGCGTCATCATCTTCAATGACATGAAAAGTTTCATTCAAGAAAAGTGCAAGGGCATTCGGATCCTTTGGATGAGCGACAATTTCTGCTGCTCGTATATTAGCTACAGTTGGCACATGCGGATTACGATAGATTACAAACACTTCGTCTCCAGGCTTAGCACTCGAAATATCAACCATATCCATATCCATTTACCTTCCTCTATTAAAGATTTTCATTTTGTTGACGAATTTCATCTCCGGTTAACATGATGTTTGCATCCTCAATATCCTTATGTTCATCTACGGATTCACCTGGAACATATTTTTGTGAAGGATAGATCCCACCATGAATGGATGTTTGCTTCTTATTGGATGAAGTAGTTTCCTTTGCCATCACAAACACCTCCTTCACTAAGCATTTGCTTTATAAATAGGGTTTATTCCTTCCTGAATTTTCATAGTAAAAATCATGGATAATTTTCCTATCTTAAATCAAAAAAACTCCCCATTCATTGGGGAGCGTGTAAATCCTATGTCTATTCGTCTTTATTTGCTAAACAGCGGTCACATTCCATTAAGTAGCTTTCTGCTTGTTCTTCCATATGCTGACCACACTCAGGGCATTGCTTTACTGGCAAATTGCGGAAAAATTCAACTGGACTCATTAACATTAAAAACTCCTCCTTTTTTAATACAGTGTATTAGATTTTGTTTTGTTATAGTACACATTGAATAAAAAAATATTTCTTCTTATTCTTCTCTTTTTGCTAAACAGCGGTCACATTCCATTAAGTAGCTTTCAGCCTGTTCTTCCATATGCTGCCCACATTCTGGACATTCCTTTTTCTGTAAAGTGCGGAAAAATTCAACTGGGTTCATTAACATTAAAAATCTCCTCCTTTTTTAATACAGTTTATTTTAATTCGTACTGTTGTAGTACAGTATAATCAAAAAAAATAGATTTGTGTAGTCCTTTTTAAAAAATAATTTATTTTTTTTGAAAAATGAGTCATTTATCACGTTTTTTTAATTTTGTGCAAGTTTGGAACATATTATGTATGAATGCCTTTTAATGGAATATAAATTCGACAATTATGTGAACAAAAACACTTCCTTCTCTATACTGTTTACATTACAATCATAGTAGCTAGATATTTAGAAAAAGGGGGGATGCTGTAAATGGAAACAGTATCTACTGAATTACATCCATTTTTAATTGTCATCGCTGTTGGTTTAACGATCATGGCGTCATATACAGGGTTAGATATGTTCACATTGATAAAAAGTGTTAAAAAAAATAAGAGGATGCTATATCTTGGCGGTGCTTTGTCATTGGGTGTTGGAATATGGGTGATGAATTTTATCGGACTCATAGCAGCCGATATAAATCGATTTTCAAGTTACCAAATTCCTCTAACGATTTTGTCTATCCTAATCGGGATAGCCTTTTCAGGAATGGCGTTCATTCCTTTTTTTGGCAGAGAGGTTAAAACGATTCATTTGTTATTCGGAAGTTTCTTTTTAACAACAGCTGTTTTTGCTATTCATATCATAAGTATTTACGCAATGAACTTATCGATCGCATACAATGTTCCGCTTTTTGTGTTTTCAGGACTACTTCTATTTGGTTCTTTTTTATTTTCCTTATGGATTCTCTTTTCCTCAAAAACGTATTCAAAAGGAAATCAGACTTGGTTGAAACCTCTTAGTGCCCTTATTATATCCGCAGCCATTGCGGAAGGGCATTTTCTATTAAAAAGAGCATCTACGATTCTCTCAGCTAATACTGGAAATAGTTCTATTAATGAAGATACATTCCTAGTTTATTTAGTATTACTTGTGACAGTTTTGATTATCAGCGGATTAATTGCTTCTAGTACTTTAGTTAGTAAGCAGTTAGCAGAATCTGATACAAATTTAAGGGATATCACAGCTGCATTGGATGCATCGACCATTGTTGCTATAACCGACCCACAAGGAAACATTATATTCGTAAATGATAAGTTTGAAGAAATTTCAAAGTAT
Organism: Neobacillus sp. plas4; assembly: GCF_057221695.1. Lineage (NCBI taxonomy): Bacteria > Bacillati > Bacillota > Bacilli > Caryophanales > Bacillaceae > Neobacillus > Neobacillus sp. plas4. Next base: position 4,015,840 of record NZ_CM170152.1, on the reverse strand, counting down.
AAAAAAGAGGAAATTATCGGAAAGAACCACAGGATGTTGAATTCTGGATATCACTCGAAAGAGTTTTTTAAAGATTTGTGGACAACAATACAATCCGGTAAGAATTGGCGTGGGGAAATTAGAAATAAAGCAAAGGATGGTTCTTTTTATTGGGTGGATACCACAATTGTCCCTTTCTTGAATAAAAAAGGAAGGCCTTACCAATATGTAGCGATTCGTTCCGATATTTCAGATCGTAAAAGAGCGGAAGAACATTTAAAGGAATCAATAAAAGATAATACAGACATTCGCTTTGCACTTGACCAATCAACGATTGTTGCCTTTACAGACGCAAGAGGAAGGATTACAAGTGTCAATGACAAGTTCTGCGAAATTTCTAAATATAGCCGAGAAGAACTTATTGGGAAGGACCATAATATTTTAAACTCAGGTCATCAAACGAAACTGTTTTTCAAAGATTTATGGAAGACGATTGGAGAAGGTAAGGTTTGGAAAGGTGAAATAAGAAATAAAGCGAAGGATGGAACCTTATATTGGGTGGATACGACCATTGTTCCTTTCCTGCATGAAAATGGGAAGCCATATCAATATGTTGCCATTCGAAATGATATTACAGAGCGTAAGAGAGCAGAAGAAGTTCTCCATCGTCAAGATAAGCTGGCAGCGGTTGGCCAATTAGCGGCAGGTGTGGCGCATGAAATTCGAAATCCACTGACATCTATGAAAGGTTATGCGGAGTTTCTTACATTAGATGAGAAGGACCCTGAACGCTTAGAATTTATGAATATTATTCTTGATGAGATTGAACGGGTCAATACGATTGTTGAGGATTTCATGGTATTGGCAAAACCTAAGATGGTTGAATTAGAAGAAAAGAATGTGGTTCCAGTCATTAAAAACGTCGTATCACTGCTAGAATTTGAAGCAAGAAAGAAGCATGTGAAACTTTCATTTGATTGTCCACATGAGATTATTCAAATTGAATGTGACGAAAATCGTTTGAAACAAGTGTTTTTAAATTTTATTAAAAACGGTATCGAAGCCATGCCAAATGGCGGCGAGTTACATGTGAAAACAATGATTCATGATAACAATGTTCAAATCTCTATTCAGGACACCGGAGTAGGGATTCCAAAAGATAAATTAAAACAGCTGGGTGAACCATTTTATACGACGAAGAAAAATGGGAATGGGCTCGGGTTAATGGTCAGCTTTAAAATTATCGAAAATCATAATGGTAAAGTTTTTGTTGAGAGTGAGCCAAATAAAGGAACTACCTTTAATATTCTTTTACCAGCAAAGCCAGCATGATCAAGACGGAAGATTTCTCTTTCGTCTTTTTTACTGTTCAAAGAATTGACAAATATTTTTGAAAAAATAAAGCTACTTTTCATTTGAATAGATTAATATGTTTATATAAGTATTATGTTTTAAACTGGAGGGGAAAATGTGGGGGAAGCAAATTTAGTCAAAACCATTTGTGGTTATTGCGGTACAGGATGCGGCCTGGTACTCGAAGTAAAAGATAATCGCATAACGAAAATTCGCGGTGACAAGGATGCACCAGTAAACAAAGGTCAAACCTGCGTGAAAGGTGCTTTCGCTTATGAATATGTTCATTCGAACAAACGATTATTTAATCCGCTTATTAGAAAATCAGGCACATTAGTAGAAACAACATGGGATGAGGCTTACAAATTTATAGCAGATAAATTGTCCAACATTCGAGATACATGGGGTCCAAATGCAATTTCGATGTTTGCCTGTGCTAGAACAACCAATGAATCCAATTATATTACACAAAAGTTCATGAGGACTGTAATAGGCAGTAATAATATAGATGGATGTAACCGAACGTGACACGCACCAAGTGTTGCCGGTCTGGCAACTGTATTTGGAAGCGGTTTCCCAACCAATACGTTAGAGGATTTTGATCGAGCAGAAGTATTGCTGCTAATGGGGTCGAACACGACTGAAGCACATCCAATCATCGCAAACAGAATTAAGAAGGCGATTAAGAATGGTCTTAAAGTAATCGTTATTGATCCAAGAAAAATTGACATGGTTAAATTTTCACACCGTCATCTGCAAATTAATGTCGGTACCGATATTGCTCTAATTAATGCATTCCTTCGGGTGATTATTAAGGAAAACTTATATAGCCAAGATTTTATTGAGCAATTTACGATTGATTTTGATTCGTTAAAGAAGCAGGTAGAACTGTACACACCTGAATATGCAGCTGCCATTACGGGGCTGAATCCAGAGGATATTGTCGAGACCGCTAGGGAATATGCGTCTGCAAGTGGTTCTATGATTGCTTACACTCTTGGGATTACAGAGCACCATTGTGGTGTTAATAACGTATTTGATATTGCAAATCTAGCTTTATTGACAGGTAATATCGGCAGGGAAGGCACTGGAATTATGCCGCTGCGCGGGCAAAATAATGTTCAGGGTGCTGGAGATATGGGCTGTCTTCCGAATCAATTGGCAGGAGCAATGAGTGTAGCTAACGATGAGTTCCGTGCCAGGTATGAGAAAGAATGGAATGTGACGCTTAATCCACATGCGGGTGATACACAAACGAGAACATTTGACAGGCTCGAAAATGGTGAGTTAAAAGCTCTCTTTATAATTGGAGAAAATCCATTACTAGCAGATGTTCATATGAACCATACCAAGGAGCTAATGAAAAAGCTTGATTTGCTAATTGTGCAGGATATATTCCTAACAGAAACAGCTCAAATGGCAGATGTGGTTCTTCCAGCTTGTTCTTGGGGAGAGGTGGATGGTACCTACACGAATACGGACAGGAGAATTCAAAGAGTCCGCAAGGCGGTTGAGCCAGGAGTTAACGTTAAAGAGGATTGGGTTATTCTGTGTGAACTTTCAACGATGATGGGTTATCCAATGAACTATTCAAGCAGTGAAGAAATTTGGAATGAGGTACGAAAACTGGCTTGGGAGATGTATGGAGGCATATCTTACGAAAGACTAGAAAAGGAATATAGTATCCATTATCCATGTCCAACGGAGGATCACCCAGGTACATTTATTATGCATGAGAGATTTCATAATAAGCAGTCTGATGTTAAAAAATCACCATTTGTCCCAGTAGATTTTACACCGCCTCTAGAGCTTCCGGATAAGGAATATCCATTTACTTTAACGACTGGAAGACGATATGAGTCCTATAACACACATTCGCAAACTCGTTACTATGCGGCGGGAGTTAAGGTGAAACAAACCGAAGAGACAGTGGATATTCATCCAGACGATGCACTTGCTCTAGGTATTGTAGATGGGGAAATCGTTCAAGTCCGATCTCGTAGGGGAGAATTGACGGTTAAGGCGAAAATCACTGACCAAGTTGTTCCAGGGCTTGTCTTTATGAGTTTCCACTGGAGTGAAACTCCAACAAATGTATTAACCCTAAACGAATATGATCCAATTTCTGGCACAGCAGAATACAAAGCCTGTGCAGTTTCAATCTCTCGGATTTAAAAGGTAGGCGCGGAGTTTGATTCCGCGCTTTTTTTGTGTTGAATCACCTGAGGACAAATCACTTATAGCAGGCAATGGAATTTGTCTTTTATAAGGGGTCTTGAGTACAAATCACTTATAGCAGGCAAAGTGATTTGTCCTCAATAAGGGGTCTTGAGTACAAATCACTTATAGCAGGCAATGGGATTTGTCCTCAATAAGGGGTCTTGGGTACAAATCTCTCGTAGCAGGCAAAGTGATTTGTCCTCAATAAGGGGTCTTGGGTACAAATCTCTCGTAGCAGGCAAAGTGATTTGTCCTCAATAAGGGGTCTTGAGGACAAATCACTTATAGCAGGCAAAGGGATTTGTCTTCAATAAGGGGTCTTGGGTACAAATCTCTCGTAGCAGGCAAAGTGATTTGTCCTCAATAAGGGGTCTTGAGGACAAATCACTTATAGCAGGCAAAGTGATTTGTCCTCAATAAGGGGTCTTGGGTACAAATCTCTCGTAGCAGGCAAAGTGATTTGTCCTCAATAAGGGGTCTTGGGTACAAATCTCTCGTAGCAGGCAAAGTGATTTGTCTTCAATAAGGGGTCTTGGGCACAAATCTCTCGTAGCAGCCAATAGGATTTGTCCTCAATTAATGATTCATATTCAGAGTTTCAACAATAAACAAACCCTAGATATCATTTGTGAAATCTAGGGTTTGAATACAAGCCGGGATTACCCGGCTTGTTTGACCATTTCTTTAACTGCTGTTGTTTTTCTTTGATAGTAGAAATAGTTAAGTGCAAAAGAGATGACGTAAAAGCCAATAAAGAAATAGAATGCTGTTACATAAGAACCAGATGTTTCAACGGACCATCCAAAAAGCTTAGGAATTAAAAATGAACCATATGCTGCAAATGCAGCAGAGAAACCAATAACTGGTGCTGCCTCTTTTGGGATAAAGATAGTTGGAATCATTTGGAAGGTTGACCCAGACCCAATACCAGCCGCAAGGAATAGAACCAAGAAGGTAGCTAAGAAACCAGCAAACTGGTTAAGATTTAAGAAGTAAATAACTCCAAAAGCACCAATTGTCATAATGATAAATACATATGCTGTTACTCTTGCTCCGCCAAACTTATCTGCCATCCAGCCGCCAACAGGTCTAGCAGCAGCCGCTACAAGAGCACCTAGGAATGCTAGTGAAATATGTTCAGGGAACTGTGATTTCAATAAAAGCGGGAATGCAGCTGAATAGCCAATGAAAGAACCAAATGTCGCAATATAAAGTACGGTCATAATCCAAGTATGTTTACGTTTTACAATAACAAACTGGTCTGCAACAGATTGTTTAGCACCTGGGACATTATCCATTTTAAAGTAAGCAAGCAATGTCATGAAAACAATCGGAATGACCCAGATAAATGCTGCATTTTGTATCCATATTTGTTGACCATTTGCTAAGACTTGACCTTTACCGGCAAATGCGAATGCACCAGTTGTAACGATTAATGGTGTAACAAATTGAACCACTGAAACACCCATGTTTCCTAATCCACCGTTAATACCTAAAGCTGTTCCTTTTTCTTTTTTCGGGAAGAAAAAGCTAATATTTGCTGAAGAGGAAGAAAAGTTACCTCCTCCAAGTCCACAAAGTGCAGCTAACAACAACATAATCGAAAATGGAGTATCAGGATTTTGTACCGCAAACCCAATGCCGATAGCAGGAATCGCAAGAACACCCGTTGATATGACCGTCCAGTTTTTACCGCCAATTGATCCGACTGCGAAAGTATAAACAAATCGAAGGGTTGCTCCAACAAGTCCAGGAACCGCAGCTAATGTGAATAATTGTTCATCTGTAAAAGCGAAGCCAATGTCGTTTAATCTTATTGCAACCACAGACCAAATCTGCCAAACAATAAACGCAAGCATTAATGAAGGAACAGAAATCCATAAATTTCGATTTGCGTGTTTCTTTCCTTCTGTTTTCCAAAACTTTTCATCTTCAGGATTCCAATAATTAATCCGCGCCATTTATATCTCTCCCTTAAATCCACTCCATATTTCGAAGTGGATATTGTTTGTGTTTTCACTATAAACCAGATGATAACATGATTTTTGTGACGTACGTCACAAAAAAGGTGAAGGAACTGTGAACTTAGGATAAAAGACAAAAAGTTGTAATATTTGGATCAGATAAACGAATTTTTCAAAAAAAATAGACCTACCGAAGAAGGTCTGACTGCTTATGATTTCCTTTCATCATCGGACTCATGAAACATGGCTACAAAATTCTTTGTTTCCCCGCTGTCATCTTTGATGGCCGAGATGGTTAACCATTCCCGATAGATTTCTTGGTTTTTTCGTTTGTTCCAAATAAAACCTTCCCAGTAGCCAACACTTAATAGGCTATCCCACATTTTTTTATAAAAGGCATTATCATGTTCTCCTGATTGCAGAACACTTGGCGTCTTTCCGACTACTTCCTCCATTGTATACCCTGTAATCTTTGTAAAAGCAGGGTTAACACTTTGTATGATTCCATTTTTGTCTGTAATCGTTATTCCATCCGTAGCATGTTCAACAACCTTTGCTGATATTTCAAGCCTTTCTTGATAGTAAAGCCAAACTACTAATATTGTACTTGCAAGTGAAAATTCTGACAGTGCCATAAAACCAATCGCATAATGTCCGGTCCAATTAAAGAAAATGGTTAAAATGATTGGTGGAAAGAAACCTCCTAACCCTCCCATTGCAGACACAATACCATTAACGATACCTGCTTGCTTTGAAAAATAGAAGGGCACTAATTTAAAGATGGTCCCATTCCCAGTCCCTGCACAAATAGCTACAAATAAACAACCAAAAGAATAAATAGGCAAAGAGGGGGTAAAGGACAACAGGAACCCGGCAAAAGTAAGTCCAGAGAATACACCTACTAAAATAAGAAAAGGATTGAACTTATCCCCGAGCCATCCACCAACCGGTCGAAATACCGTGGCTAAGGCAATAAATCCGGCTGTTCGCAAACCAGCATCCACCTTTTCTAAATCAAAATGGTTAACTAGGAAAGATGGTAAATAAATAGTGAAAGCTACGAAAGAACCAAAGGTAATGAAATAAAATAAACTTAAAAACCATAACTTTTGATTTTTATATACTGCATTAATTTGATCCATTAATGAGACATTAACTCTTTTCTCTGTTTTGTCACCAAAGAAGAAATTTAATAGTGCAAAAACTAACACGACAATAAGAAATATTTGAATAGTTGTTCTCCAGCCAAATGCATTGGCAAGCACCGGGGCAGAGAAAGAAGTAATTGCTGTACCAATATTTCCTGCACCATAAATCCCATTAATAAATCCATGTTTTTCTTTTGGGTAATATTTAGGCAATGAGGTTACACCAATTGAAAAAACAGCACCGCCAATACCGAGCATAAATCCGCCCAAAAGTAACATAAATAAAGAGTTGGCAATGCTTAAGATTCCAATTGGTAGTAACAAGAGGATAAAACTAATTGTAAATAATGAACGAGCACCAAACCGATTTGTCCAATAGCCAATTGGTACTCTTAGTAAAGATCCAAGGATAACCGGTACAGCTGTTGACCAAGAAATTTGAGTCGATGATAGTTTAATATCTGCTTGTATATAAGGCATAAGCGATGAAATAAGTACCCAAACCATAAAACCAGCAATAAGGCTTGTAGTCTGCAGATATAATTGTTTTGCACCTTTAGACATTCCAATCCCCCCTTCATTTCCAACACGTGTAGTATTTCCAGAATAAAATCTAAACAACCGAACATTTTTATTGGCTAGAAAACACCCTTGGTAAATTTTTCTTATTGTAGTATATAACAAATTCCGTCCTCGAACTGTGAGATGAGACACATGACTATAAATATTGTAACATTTCTTAAATAAATGGAAAGATAACCCTTTATCGTGTATGATCATAGTAATTTAATTTACTAATAAAAATTTTAGATTTATTCAAAAGGAAGGAAGAGTTTTCAATGAATTTTCAAGCAATTGAATCATTTGATGAACAGTTGAATTTAATGAACATTCTTTCACAACGATTTTTTTCAAGAGCTCATCAAACTGATATCGAGGGAGGTTTCCCTTTTGAAAATATACAAGAGCTAAAAGATAGAGGTTATACGGCATTAACGGTTCCAAAAAAGTATGGCGGGAGAGAAATTTCCTTAGTCGAAATGCTGCGGTTTCAAGAAAAAATTGCTGAGGGAGATGGCTCAACAGCCCTATCTATTGGCTGGCATATGGGTTTAATAAAGAATCAAGCTGAAAAAAATTCTTGGAATGAGGACCTCTTTAAAAAAATCTGTGAAGATGTTAAAAATGGTTCCCTTATTAATAGTGCGGCAACCGAGCCAAGAACCGGAAGCCCAACCCGTGGAGGCAGACCCGAGACAAATGCGCGTAAAGAAGGAAACCGCTGGATTATTAATGGAAGAAAAACATTTACGACCATGGCTCCTGTTCTAGATTATTTTCTTGTCAGTGCTTCTATTCACGATAGTGATCAGGTTGGCAACTTTCTCATTCCTAGATCTTCAATTGGGTTAATGATTGAAGAGACATGGGATAGTATTGCCTTAAAAGGAACAGGAAGCCATGATTTAATCCTCCGTGATGTTTCAATACCAGAAGAGTACTTAATTGAGCAAGTCGTAAGGGAAGGGAAAAAAGCAAATGGCTGGCTTCTCCATATACCAGCTTGTTATCTTGGAATAGCGAAAGCAGCAAAGAAGTATGCCATTAACTTTGCTCTAGAATACTCTCCGAATAGTGTAGAAGGTACGATTATTGACCTTCCGAACGTCCGACAAAAAATAGGGGAAATGGAATTGAAGTTGATGGAGTCTGAGTATTTCTTACATACTGTAGCAAAGCAATGGGACAATTCAGATGAACAGGCTAGAGGGGAAATGGGACCTGTCCTGGGAGCTGCCAAATTAACGGTTACGAATAATGCGATCACAGTAGTGGATTTGGCCATGAGAGTAGTAGGGGCAAGAAGCTTATCTTTGAAAAATCCTCTTCAGCGGTACTATCGGGATGTAAGAGCGGGACTACATAACCCGCCAATGGATGATATGACGATCCAGGTTCTCGCAAATCACGCCATCCAAAACGTATAAAACCTGTATAGTTCTTACACCCCCTGAACAATTTAACAATAAAGGGGTGAAGACAATGCCAAGAGGTAAAGAATTGAGCCAGCTTCCTAAATCTGATACTAGAGTTGACATGGGAACAAATACCAAAGAGGTACTAAGAAAAGGTTTTGATCAACAAGTAAAGCCTCAGCCTAGAGAGATGAATAAAGAAAACGAAGACATGATATAGGCAAAAAAATACCTCCACCTTAAGGAGAAAAGGTGGAGGTATTTTTTTAATCTTCGTTTAGTTCTCCAATTTCAACGACTGTTCTTTCCTCAAGAGGTCCTCTTAGGTGAACAGTAGCTGTTCTTCCATCCTCATTTAATTGATCGATCCAGACAGAAGCTCCATTATATTTGACTTCGATATCAGCGGAGGACGAAAGAATTTGCTTTACACGATTCACATTCATTTTTTTCACTCCTAATAAAATTGTCGTTTTATTTTTACCAACAGGTTGTTTTTCATTCGTTTGTTTTGTAATCGCTTTCTCATATTATATGTAGTTCTAAAAGGGGAGCTTGTTTTATATTCTGTAAAAGATAAGACTATACGCATATTGCCTGCACGAAATTTCATGTTTATGATTACTTGATAGAAGTAACGAAAAAAATTGAAACTAATTTGGGTTCCCTTCGTCTTAAATAAAAGAAACTCTATTCTTTAAGATTCCACTTTTTAGCAACATGTATGCTCTGATGAATTTGACCAAGCTAGCAAAATCTAAGATTACTAGCTAAATATAGTGAAAATTGACGAAAAGAAATGGGTATTACTGGTAATGGTTTTGTTTTTATTTTTCAATAAATGTGATATAGTAATTGAGGTTCGTTTACCGGGTTCATTGGTAAGTGAGAGGAGAATGAACAATGAAAAAGATTAGAATGCCTGATATAAAAAATAATGGATCGATTGTTTTCTTTACAATTGCCGTTGTTTTATTCTGGCTAAAAACATATGCTGCGTATCAAATTGAATTTACACTTGGAATTGATAATAACCTGCAAGAATTTCTTTTATTTATTAATCCATTAAGTTCTGCATTATTCTTTTTTGGATTAGCATTGCTTTTTAAAAAGCGAATGAAACTCGTATTAATCATTACCAATTTTATTTTGTCGTTCTTATTATACGCAAACATTGCGTATTACAGATTCTTTAGCGATTTTATTACCGTACCTGTATTAATGTCGACCAAAACCAATGCAGGACAACTTGGAGATAGTGCCTTGTCTTTAATGTCTCCATTCGATATTTTGTATTTCACAGATTTCTTTCTTTTAATTGCGTTAGCGTTAACTGTTTTTAGAAAGGTTACGGTTGAGAATAAAAAATCATTTAAGGTCGTTCTATTGTTTGCGGTCACTGTCTTTTTATTCAATCTTGGATTAGCAGAAAAGGACCGCCCACAGCTTTTAAGCCGTTCTTTCGATAGGAACTACTTGGTAAAATATTTAGGTGCCTATAACTTTACGATTTACGATGTAATTCAAAACATTAAATCATCAGGCCAGCGTGCACTTGCAGACAGCAGCGATATTACAGATGTTGAGAACTATCGAAAAGCAAATTTCTCAAGCCCGAATCCCGAGTACTTTGGTAAAGCCAAAGGAATGAATGTAATCTATATTGCGATGGAATCACTTCAAAGCTTTGCCATTGATTATAAAATGCCGGATGGTCAGGAAGTAACACCATTCTTAAATTCCTTAGTACATGGAAATGAAGCTTTTTACTTTGAAAACTTCTTCCATCAAACGGGACAGGGAAAAACATCTGATGCGGAATTCTTGATGGAGAATGGATTATACCCGATGGCACAAGGAGCGGTATTCGTCAATAAAGCACAAAATACGTATCATGCTTTGCCAGCAATTCTAAAAGGGAATGGCTATTATTCTGCTTCCTTCCACGGAAACTATAAAACGTTCTGGAATCGAAATGTTATGTATAAAGCTTTAGGTTACGACCAATTTTTTGACGCGGAATATTACAATATGACGGAAGAAAATACAAAGAATTACGGCTTAAAAGATAAGCCATTCTTTACGGAATCAATGCCATTGCTTCAAAGCTTGCCACAGCCATTTTATACAAAGTTTTTAACCCTTTCAAACCATTTCCCATTTGAAATGGACCCACAGGATACCGAGTTTCCTGCAGGTAATACAGGTGATAAAGTGGTTGATCAATACTTCCAAGCTGCGCACTATATGGATGAAGCCATTGAACAGTTCTTTAATGATTTAAAAGCTTCAGGCTTATATGATAATACGGTAATTGTAATGTACGGAGACCATTACGGCATTTCCGAAAACCATAATGATGCAATGGCCAAGGTGCTTGGTGTAGAAGAAATTACTCCAACCCTAAACGTCGGCTTACAACGTGTGCCATTATTGATTCATGTTCCTGGTGTAAAAGGTGGAATTCAACAGCAGTATGGTGGTCAGGCAGACGTACGTTCAACCATCTTGCACCTTTTGGGTATCGACACAAAGGATTACATGGAACTCGGATCAGATTTATTATCGAAGGATCACCGAAATTGGGCTTTATTTAGAAATGGCGATTTTGTCTCACCTGAAATTGTTCAAGTCAAAGGGAAATGCTACAGTAACGAAACGGGAGAATTATTAGAAGGCACAGACGCATGCAAACCGATCGCAGATAAAGTTGCTGTTGAGCTTCAGATTTCTGACGAAATTGTATATAAAGACCTATTAAGATTCTACCATCCGGAAGGTTTTACACCGATTAATCCAAACGACTTCGAATATTTAGCTCCAAAAGTGAAAAAAGGTGCTATTGAAGAGAATGAAGTGAAAGACAGTGAAAGCCTTAATGAGTCAGATGTTAATAGTGAAAGTGTTCCTGAAGGTATAATTGAGGCAGAAAGTACAAATGAATAATAACTGAATATAAATATCAAAAGAGAGCTTTCATTACTAATGAAGGCTCTTTTATTTATAAAAATGGTTGGATAAATATGTAGATTTACACAGTTTAGTTATAATATAATGAATATTAAAAAATATTTTACAGGGAGTAGAGGAGATTGATATGAGGGATGTAAAGTTGATAAATATTTTTGAACACCATATTGCACAGAAATATTTAAATCGATCGGGAATCGCCCATGCAATTGCTGTTGCCTATCATGCCTTTCATTTAGGAAAGGAGCATAAAGAGGATATTGATATTGCGGCAAAAGCTGGACTATTACATGATATGGGGCATTATACATGGTATAAAAATGGGAAATGGGATTATGATTTATATAAACAAAATGATATACATGCTATTAAAGGGGCGGAGCGTGCACATAAATTATTAATCCGTCTTGGAGAAAATCCAATTAAAGCAAAGACAATTGCATTGGCAATACTTTTTCATACCGATTCCTTCTTACCGACAAATGATATTGTTCGTACACCACTACAGCAAATTGTTAAATGGGCGGATGAGAAAGACGAGGAAAAGGGTGGGATGCATCACTACCGAAGTATTGATTATGATCGGGCAAAACAGAGCATTATCCGCTTGGATGATTGGATTGATACTGAGTTAGCCAAAATGGGTGAGGTTGACTAAATAGAACAAGCTGTGCAAAGGGCACAGCTTGAAATAAATAACGTATTAAACTCTTTGAAATCCTTCCTCTAATAAAAAATCCTCTGCTTCACCATAGGTATCGAAGCTTTCTTCAAGATTTAGTCCAAAGTAAATATTCCACGAGTCGTTTTCATTGATGACAATCAAATGATTCTTTTCGTCATCAACCCAGCGTTCTTCAACTTGATTTCCAATGATTGCTTCTTCTGCAAGCGACTTTTCCACTGGTAATAAAGAGTCAATAGACTCCTTGATTAATTTTTTTAATTGATCTCCAGTAAAGTCACGGATATTAACCATTCCTTTATCATCTGTTTCATAGCTATGTAGATTCCCCGCATAAACAAAACCATTTCCATTGGGATGGAGGTGGTAGACCACATTTTTTTTGTCCGACGCACTGTTTGGCAGTTGAAAATTTACACGTTTAAGTGATACGTCCTTTCGCTCTAATTCTGGGAATTCTTCAATAATGGCTAATTTTTCATTAAAAGTAAGCATCGTTGCCTCCAATTTTTTTCGTAATGTACCTATCATACCGATAGTTTAACTGAAGTTACAACTTTTTATTTAAGGCTCTTTTCTTAAACTTTGTTGTTTTTTCACAAAAATTAATGATTGTGCTAAGTTTCTGCGAATAATAGAATAAATTTGTTAAGAAAAGAGCCTGCAAACTAAATTCTAAAGCGCAAATTAACTATTCCCACGTTAAAATCGGCTTTAGGATTTTAACATCAATCATTAACAAAACTGACATATTTAAAAATACTTTAGAGGATTGCCGCTAAAGCAAGTTTTTGTTGAGTATTAGTACTTAATAGCCGCCGCCAATGAATGCAGAACCTACAATAATTAAAAGAATAAACAAAACAACAATTAATGCAAATCCATTGTTGTTACCACCATGTTGACCCATTCTTTCCCACCTCCACCATTTACTACTTCAATTTATGAATCACTGGTTGGAATGCTTGGACAAAGGTCATGGTTGTATTACTTTTTTTAAAGGATTGAATGGAAACAAAATTCATGTTATCATTATGTAAATAAATAAAAACGATTTTTGGAGGAGCCTGTCACCAAGGGATAACTATGTCCCTTGGTGACAGGCTCTTTTTGCATTTCTAAAATTTACAGCAACAATTAATGAAACGCATTGAGAGGTGGAATGATATTGAAGGGTTAAAAATTGAAAAAGATAAATTTGATAACAACACCCCCAAAAGGGGTGGGGCTTCAGAAACAAGGAGGTTTTGTTTTGTCATATCTTCACTTAGCAATTATAGCACCATTGATCCTATCTGTTTTTATTCCGCAATTTTATAAACTATTTCGTCAAATACATACTGGATGGTTTGTGCTGCCTTTACCTATTTTCTTGTTTGTCTATTATCTTTCATTCTTACCGGTAACAATGGGTGGGAAGTCATTCATGGAAAACTTGAACTGGATTCCATCTTTAGGCATTAATTTTACAGCAAAAGTGGATGGACTGGGGCTTTTATTTTCCCTGTTAATAACAGGTATTGGGGCATTGGTTGTTCTTTATTCCATCTATTATCTCGATAAGAAGAAAGAAAAACTCAATAACTTTTATGTCTATCTACTGCTCTTCATGGGGGCGATGCTTGGCGTTGTCTTATCGGATAACTTAATTGTGATGTATGCGTTCTGGGAGCTCACAAGTTTTTCTTCATTTCTATTAATTGGTTACTGGTACGAGCGCGAAAAATCACGATATGGCGCACAAAAGTCTATGCTCATTACTGTATTTGGCGGTCTCGCTATGCTTGGGGGAATCATCCTGCTTTACATTATGACTGGAACCTTTAGTGTCTCGGAAATAATGACTCAAGCCAATGAAATTTTTAACCACACATTATTTGTGCCTGCATTATTATGTATTTTACTTGGTGCTTTTACTAAATCTGCTCAGTTCCCATTCTATATTTGGCTTCCAGATGCAATGGAAGCCCCAACACCAGTTAGTGCTTACTTACACTCAGCAACGATGGTGAAGGCAGGAATCTATTTGGTAGCACGGTTCACACCTGTGTTCGGAGAACATTTTCTTTGGTTCTTACTGGTTGCGGGTGTAGGATTACTGACTTTGATATGGGGTTCTATATTTGCGGTGAAACAAACGGATTTAAAGGCGATATTGGCTTTTTCTACCGTCAGCCAATTAGGACTTATCATGTCGTTGCTTGGTGTAGGAGCAGCGGCTAAACATTATGAATTTTTAGATGAAAATATCTTTACAGTAGCTGTAACCGCGGCAATTTTTCACCTAATCAATCACGCTACTTTTAAAGGAAGCTTGTTCATGGCAGCTGGAATTGTCGATCATGAAACAGGAACTAGGGATATTCGTAAATTGGGTGGATTAATGCATTTTATGCCGATTACATTTACCATTTCAATTATTGGTGCATTCTCAATGGCAGGGCTTCCTCCATTTAATGGTTTCTTAAGTAAAGAAATGTTCTTTACAGCAATGGTTCATGTAACCGAAATGGATATTTTTAACCTCCAAACCTGGGGAATTCTATTTCCAGTACTTGCATGGATTGCTAGTATCTTTACCTTTTTTTATAGTATGATTCTTGTTTTTAAAACTTTCACCGGAAAATATCAGCCAGAAAAGCTTGATAAAAAACCACATGAAGCTCCAATTGGATTACTGATTTCACCGGTTATCTTAGTTTCACTTGTGATTATATTCGGTTTTTTCCCTAACCTATTATCGGATAGTCTCATCTCGCCGGCTATGGCTTCGATTCTTCCAAGTCTGCTAGGGACCGGAGAAGAATTTATGGTTCATATTACCTTCTGGCATGGACCCAACATCGAACTCTTTATGACACTCGGTGTGATTATTTTAGGCGTCCTTCTTTATAAAACGCATTCTAGATGGAAGAAAATCTATGGAGCGATCCCGGAGAAGCTTGCCCTTAATCGTTTTTATGATTTCTTATTAAACGGGGTACAATCAATCTCTCATAAGGTAACAAGTGCCTATATGAATGGATCGATTCGAACGTATCTCGTCTATATATTTGCTTTCTTTATTTTTATTCTTGCAGCCACGCTTTTTGGAAAGAATGCCTTTAAATTGGATACAAGCAATGTATCTTCGATAGGAGTATACGAAGTCGCCTTAGCCATTCTTATTGTTTTGGGATCTATATGTATTCTATTTGCTAAATCAAGAATGACCACCATCATCTTGCTTGGTGCTGTTGGTTATACCGTTTCTTTATTTTATGTTTTATTCCGAGCACCTGATTTGGCTTTGACTCAACTTGTTATTGAAACGATCTCTGTTGCCTTATTCTTAGTTTGTTTCTACCATTTACCTAAATTAAGGAAGTTTGAAACAAGAATGGTGTTTCGACTGACGAATGTTTTCATCTCTGTTGGGGTAGGTGCCATTGTTACCTTAATCGCACTCTCAGCTCATAGCAATAAGCTATTTGGCTCAATATCAAAGTATTATGTGGAAAACACGTATACTGAGGCTGCAGGAAAAAACATGGTAAACGTAATTTTAGTAGATTTTCGCGGTTTCGATACACTCTTTGAAATCACAGTATTGGCGATTGCTTCTTTAGGAATCTTTGGCATGATCAAATTACGGCTGAACAGGAGGAAAGAAGGATGAGAAAAACAAACAATATCATACTTGAAACTGCTGTAAAAGTTCTTCTCTTCTTTATAGCCCTGTACTCAGTCTATATTTTTACAGCGGGCCATTATTATCCCGGTGGCGGGTTTATCGGAGGGCTAATGACAGCTGGAGCAATTGTTCTCCTATTAATTACCTATGACATCAAAACAGTTGTGAAAATTTTGCCAATCAACTTCCGAATTCTTACTGCGATTGGACTTTTGTTTGCCATTGGTACAAGTGCGGGTTCTTTCATCTTTGATGTTCCATTTTTAACACATGCTTTTGGGGATGTTCAAATACCGATTCTGGGGGAATTATCACTTCATACTGCTACGCTTTTTGATTTAGGCGTTTACTTTGTTGTCGTCGGCGTTACGATGACCATTATTCAAACGATAGGGGAGGATGAATAATGGAAATCGTAATGGCATTTGTTATTGGCATTCTATTTATGACTGCTACCTATTTAATGCTTTCAAAAAGTCTATTACGAATAATTGTTGGGACAGGACTGTTAAGCCATGGTGCTCATCTCCTTATTCTTACAATGGGTGGATTAAAACGGGGGGCTGCTCCTATTTTAGGAGGGAATGCCGAAAGCTATACAGATCCACTGCCGCAGGCGTTGATTTTAACAGCTATCGTAATCAGCTTTGGTGTGACAGCATTTTTCTTAGTATTAGCTTATCGGGCTTATAAAGAGCTTGGAACGGATAATGTAGAAGAAATGAGGGGAAACGAGAAAAATGACTAACTTAATCATTTTACCTATATTAATCCCCTTATTTACTGGGGCCATATTAATTTTTCTTTATAAAAGTATTTTTGCACAGCGGGTTGTTGCAACGATCTCTTCATTAGCTACTATGATTGCTGCATGGCTGGTCATACAAAAGGTGCGAACGGAAGGGGTACAATCTTTAAATGTCAGCAGCTGGGAAGCACCATTTGGGATTACGTTAGTATCGGATATGTTTTCAGCACTATTAGTATTCACGACAAGCATCGTTGCGTTTGTTTGTTTAATTTACTCCTTCAAATCAATTGGTCAAGAACGTGAAAAACATTACTACTATGCTGTATTTAACTTTTTAATAGTAGGGGTTAACGGAGCTTTTACAACAGGAGATATTTTTAATCTTTTCGTATTTTTTGAGGTTATGTTGATGTCTTCCTATGTTTTATTAGTACTTGGAGGAACAAATATACAGTTGAGAGAATCGATTAAATATTTGCTTGTGAATGTCATTTCATCAGCATTATTTGTTATTGCTGTTGCCTATTTATACTCCGTAGTCGGTACGTTAAATATGGCTCATATTTCTAGTCGAATTCATGAAATTAGTATAAATGGGATGCCGGGGATTTTAACGGTTATTGCTGTTCTGTTCCTAATTGTATTCGGTTTAAAAGGTGCCATTTTTCCTCTTTACTTTTGGATGCCGGGGTCCTATTACGCACCACCTGCCCCCGTTTTAGCTCTTTTCGGTGCATTATTGACGAAAGTAGGGGTTTATTCCATTACTAGAACTTATACGCTTTTCTTTTATCATGATATGGATACCTTTGGCCTACTCTCCATTTTAGCGATTCTATCAATTGTTCTGGGTGTAATTGGTGCAATTGCCTATTGGGATATTAAGAACATTATTATTTATAATATCATTGTTGCTGTAGGAGTTATCCTGTATGGGGTTTCCGTCTTGAATACAGCTTCCGTAACAGGGGCTGTTTCCTATTTGATACACGATATGCTCATTAAGGCAGCCTTATTCTTGCTGGCCGGGGTGGTTATTTCAATTACAGGAACAAGTAATTTAAGAAATATCAGCGGTCTTATTAACCGTTATCCAGGTCTTGGCTGGACATTCTTTATTGCCACTTTAGCTCTGGCAGGAATCCCACCATTAAGTGGTTTTGTTGGAAAGCTTCTTATCGTGCAAGGAGGGTTTGAGGGAGAGAGCTTTACAGGTGCTGTTATTGTTCTAATGTCCAGTTTACTCGTTCTGTTCTCTGTTATGAAAATCTTTATAAACGGTTTTTGGGGAAAGGACCGCACTTACCGAGGAGAGGAAAAAGCACCTGTAAAACGATTGCTTATTGCTCCTGTTATTTTGGTGGTGATTTCAGCTCTTTACGGAATAGGTTCTGAATCTATATTACCGTATATTACTCAGGCAGCTGATACCTTAGTAGATCCCAATATCTATATTAATGCTGTCTTAAAGGAGTGAATAAGTTTTGGCATTTCAAATTTTATTGAATGTGGTTCTAGCCTTTTTATGGATGTTTATTAAAGTTTCCTACGATCCCATTAGTTTTATAAAAGGCTATATTTTTGGACTCCTAGTTATTTTTGTGCTGAGACGTTACTTTCATAGTCGTTTTTATTTATTTCGATTATGGTCCTTTTTCAAGCTAATCCTTATTTTTATAAGGGAACTAATATTGTCTAATGTTGCGATTGTAAAAGTTGTCTTAAAACCTAAATTAGACATGAGGCCAGCTATTTTTGCCATGGACACGGAGCTGACGCAGGATTGGCAGATCACTCTTCTTTCGAGTTTAATTACCTTAACTCCAGGTACCTTAGTCATTGATGTCTCTGAGGATAATAAAACCCTTTTTATTCATGCGATGAATATTGGGGAAGTAGAGGATGAGATCAAAAGTATCAAGAGTTCATTTGAAAAGGCTATTTTGGAGGTGAGCAGGTAATGCTTGAACTGATTTTTCGATTAGCTTTATTAATCTGCTCGATTTCGATGCTTGGTTTAATTTATCGGGTCATTAAGGGTCCTAGTGTACCTGACCGGGTGATCGCATTAGATGCGATGGGTGTGCACCTTATTGCCATTACTGCATTGATATCAATCGTTTTAGACTCTCATGCTTTTCTCGAAATTATTCTTTTAATTGGTATTCTTGCCTTTATTGGAACAGTGGCGTTTGCTAAGTATCTGGAAAAGGGGGTTATTATCGAACGTGAGCGTAATCATTGATTTATTAATTGGATTTTTTATCATAGTTGGATCCCTGCTCTGCCTGATTGCTACTTTTGGGGTGATTAGACTCCCAGATGTTTATACAAGAAACCATGCAGCCTCAAAAGCGGCTACACTGGGGGTAATGTTTATTTTATTGGGAACCTTTATTTACTTTTATGCACTTGAAGGTCATTTTAATTCTAGGCTTATCCTAGGTATTATCTTCCTCTTTATGACTTCCCCCATTTCTGGACATCTAATTAACAGGGCGGCCTATAATTCAGGAGTAAAACTTTGGGATAAAAGTGTAAGAGACGATTTAAAAGAATATAATAAAAAGTAATCTAGAAATCTTTGGCAGATTAATTCCGAAAAAAAGTGTTCCGAATTATGTTTGGAACACTTTTTGACTCTTTTAAGAACCTATAATTCGAACATATTCCCTGGGCTTAAATGGCTTGAATAGCTTAAGGTGGACATTAGATATATGGTTGTTTACATTCGTATTAATTGGATTATTTTCATTAGTTAACGGAACCGTATTCATATTATTTATATGTGTTCCCATTTTAATATTATTAAACTCCCGTTGAGTTTGCAGCTGCTGCTGTAGGAACCAAGCCGCTGTTAATAAGAGTAAAAAGATGGAAAGACTTACCGTAATTTTTATTTTCACTATGTATATACACCTCCCAGTTAGGATTAGTTTGTACAAAAATAGCTCATTTTAAAAAATTAATAATGGTAAATGGGATAGGGTGTATGGTAAGTACGAATTAATTAAAAGAACGAGCCAGTCATTCAATTGAAGGACTGGCTCGTTCTTTTATGATGCGGATTTTAGTGTTTTAGTTGTGGGGTGTCTTCCTATATTTTTTAAACCCATAATAAAACGAACGGTGAAGACAATGGCAGCTGCTATGATAAATATTCCATAAAGGGCTCCAATTTGGTCAGATGCCGTCCACTCTGGTAAATGCTCAGCCCATCTGCGGGGCGCACTGATTTTTCCTGCATATAAGAACGAACCCGTTAAACCGGTGAAAAAGGATAAAGTAGGTAACAATCGCCAAATTATCCAAGCTTTTTTATTTCTGAGTTCCTTCGGTTTTATTGAAATAATACATAAAACCAAAAATCATCGCCACGACACCCATTCCCATATACGTGTGGAAATGACCTGGAACCCATTTTGTATTATGCATGATGTGGTTAATCACAATGGTTGCATCTATGATTGCAGGTACTGCGCCAGCCACCCAGCCAAACATCGCTAAAAACATCATGCTTGAAGCGAAATCCCATCTCATCGCTGAACGGTAGACAATCATTAAAGCTCCGTATGCTGTGACAACCATAACGGGAAGCCCGTTAGCATATGAAAAAACTTGACCGATGATTAACATCCATTTTGGAACGGCGAAATCCATTAACAGGTGTTGAGTATAAATTATTAAAGTAAAAATGGTTGAACAGTTCCAGGCAATTAAAAAGGCTTTATTCGATTTCCATGGACGTTCCTGTATATTTAGACAGGATTTTATAAACTGCTATGACAGCCATATAAATGGTACAATTTGCAAATATATGCCCAAACGCGTAGGTTAAATGTTTAGCTAGCATAGGATCGATGCTAATAGCAGGATTAATAATGTTTAAGATAGAGACAACTAGCACAATGGCACCTGCAAGAATCGCGGTAGAATTCGTAATGATGACCATTGTAGCTGCGACTACTGCTGAAGGTGGCCCATACTCTTTTTTTCCTAAAATAACATCCCAGCCAAGTGATTTTAACAATCCGCCGTATTCTTTTGTAAATCTTGCTGCTAGGTAAAAGTACATGAGCAAATAGTCTATACCTAATAGCAACATTCCAAATAAGAATAATAGTGCACCTGTCTTACAGTAGAGATTTGCTGAATAGGCAGGCAACAGGAACAAGAATGTCCAGCCATCGGAAAAATGAAAACCAAAAATGGCAACTAGGATTAATACAACCCCAATCAATGATAACAGTAAATTAGCAAAAAAGACTTTAGCATTTAAATAGATATATGTAGATAGGTAATACCACATGATGGCGCTTCCACCTAAAGCGGCAATTCCAATCATCCCTGTTCCATGTATAGTCATAACTTTATAGAATAACTGTGGTAAGATTTGGATAACATTTCCTTGATTTAATAACATCATTACCCCGAAGATCATCATTAAAACGAGAACAACAGAGGTAACCATTAAAGATAAAGCAACGCCTTTATTCTTAATTCTACGGGCTTTATTTCCTTTCCATATTCTCTTAGTTGTCTAGATTCCCCATACACAAAAGCAAAAGCCAAGGCAAGAAGGAAAACGAGAAATAATGTAGCGTACCATGCAATAGATTGGTACATGTAAATCCCCCCTAGTAAAATTACTTAAACAAGCAGTCCCCAACCACATGTTTAATTCACATAACATTCTAATCTGGAAATTAGGAAAAAATAGTGAATTTTATCATACCTTTACTAGCAACCACTGTTAGGGCTGCCTTTTTTGACTAATAATATTTTTACCCCCACAAATGACCCCGCCGTTACGAATCATATGGTAACTAAAATTATGGAGGTTAGATATGGGAACTATTAAGATTGATATCGATAAACTGCTAGAGAAAACTGCAAATCTAACATCTGAGAAAATCATTAATAAATTGAAAAAGATAGAAATTGATAAACTATTAGATCAAACACAAGATTGGTAATTATTATTTAAAAGATAATTGAATTGGTGAATTTTCAAAAGCTCTCATACAATTGAGGGCTTTTTTATTTTTCCGACTATTTGAGAAATTTGTCGCTTTAAAGCGGAAAAATAATTTTAGATAATTCTATTGCTTTTAGTCTAAAAAAATACTAGAATAACTTTTATAATATAATAAATTTTTGAAAAATTAAAAATGGGTAAATAGGGGGATGTAAAATGAAAAAGGGTGTAAAGGTATTGTCCTTTGCCTTGGCGGGGATGATGTTGCTTGCAGGGTGCGGAAGTAAGGAATCAGCTGGTGGAACGGAAAAAGAAGGAGAAAAAGTGTTTAATGTTGGAATATCCCAATATGCTACACATCCATCGTTAGATGCAGCCACTGAAGGCTTTAAAAAAGCGTTAGCAGATAAAGGCATTAAAGTTGAGTATGACGAGCAAAATGCTCAAGGTGAAGCGGCAAACGTTCAAACAATCTCTAATAATTTTGTTGGAGATAAAGTGGATCTTATTTTTGCAAATGCAACGCCAAGTGCAACAGGTGCTTTAAATGCTACGAAGGATATTCCAATTATCTTTACCTCTGTAACAGATCCTGTGGGTGCTGAATTAGTAAAGGCATTTGATCAGCCGGGTGAAAATATCACAGGTACAACGGATAACCATCCTGATGGAACTGCCAAAACGATAAACTTTATTACAGAAGAAGTAAATGCGAAAGAAATTGGTGTTATCTATAATTCTGGTGAACAAAACTCTATCGTTCAAGTGGAAGAAGTGAAAAAGTTAGCTGAAGGTAAAGGTGCTAAGCTTGTGGAAGTATCTGTCTCTACATCTGCTGAAGTAAAGCAGGCAGCTGAATCCTTAGTTGGCCGTGTAGATGCAATCTATATTCCAACAGATAATACGGTTGTTTCTGCTCTTGAGTCTGTTATTTCAGTTGCAAACAGCAAAAAAATCCCTCTATTCGTTGGTGAGTTAGATTCAATGAAAAAAGGTGCAGTTGCAGCGAGCGGCTTTGAATATTTCGATATTGGCTATCAATCAGGTTTAATGGCGGCCGAAATTTTAAGCGGAAATAAGAAGCCTTCTGAAATTCCAGTTGAATTGCCAAGCAGCTTAACCCTTGTTATTAATAAGAAAGCTGCAGAAGCACAGGGACTTGAAGTAAAAGACGAATGGAAAGACCTTGGTGAGTTTTACGAAGGTGAATAATAATTCTTTGTAATGCCGGGAGTCAGCCGCTAACATGGTTGACTCCTTCATTACTCCATTAGGTCTTTATATGATTAGAACAAGGCTATTTTCGTTAAAATTGTTGTTAAAATCTTAAAGCCGATTTTAACGTGGAAATAGTTATTTTGCACTTTAGAATTTAGTTTGCATGCTCTTTTCTTATTCAATTTTGTTCTAAAAAGCAATATAGGTTACGAAAAGAGCCTTTACAAAGACTTAAAAGAAAGGATGATCTCAATGTTTATAGCCATTTTTGGATCATTTGAAGCAGGTATCATCTACGCGATTATGGCACTGGGCGTCTATCTTTCCTTTCGTATTCTGGATTTTCCAGATTTAACGGTAGATGGGAGTTTTGTTACAGGTGCAGCTTTGTCGGCAGTCTTAATTGCTGGTGGAATGAACCCATTTTTAGCAACGATAATGGCATTATTTGCAGGTTTTGCAGCAGGATGTATAACGGGTCTGCTTCATACCTTTGGGAAAATTAATAATTTACTTTCCGGGATTTTAATGATGATTGCCTTATATTCTATTAATCTTAGAATCATGGGGAGATCCAATATCCCCTTGTTAAATACGGATACGTCATTTACAAAAATCGGTGGAATTTTTGAAAATATGGGAGTAGATTCTTTTTTCAATGGTTTGCTGATGAAGGTAGGTCTTGGAGACAGCCTCCCTGATACTTGGGGAATTTTACTTTTTATGATCATTGTAACCTTTGTAATTAAATGGCTCACGGATTTATTTTTACAGACGGAAATTGGTCTTGCTGTAAGAGCGACTGGTAACAATAAACAGATGATTCGCAGTTTCTCTGCCAATACAAATCTTCTTACCATCCTTGGTCTGGGGTTATCTAATGCTCTAGTTGCTTTTTCTGGCGCCTTAATTGCGCAGCAAGGCGGATTTGCGGATGTAGGTATGGGTATTGGGATGATTGTTATTGGATTAGCATCTGTTATTATCGGTGAAGCCTTATTTGGTACCAAATCCATTGCAAGAGCAACTTTAGCAGTTATCGGTGGAGCAATTATCTACCGTATCGTCGTCACACTGGCATTAAGAGTAGATTTCCTAGATCCAGGAGATATGAAGGTTATTACAGCATTAATTGTCATCATTGCCTTAACTGCACCAAAAATAATCGAACAATCTAAAGAGAAAAAGCGAAAAGCCCGCAGAAGACAAGAAAAGCTGAACATGTTACAAGCATCGGCTGAGCGAAAGGGTGAAAACCATGCTTGAGTTAAACCAAATTCATAAGATTTTTAATGAAGGTACTCCGGATGAAAAAATTGCGATTGATCAAATTAATCTATCGCTAAAACCAGGTGATTTTGTAACTGTTATCGGAAGTAATGGTGCTGGAAAATCTACTTTAATGAATATTATATCTGGAGTCATTACACCCGATATTGGTGATATTCAAATTGCTGGTAAAAATGTAACTCCGATGTCAGAGTACAAACGTTCAAAAATGATTGGGCGGGTATTTCAGGATCCCATGGCGGGTACAGCACCTAGCATGACGATTGAAGAAAATTTAGCAATGGCCTACTCTCGAAATAAGACGAGAACGTTCAGAAAGGGAGTTACGAAGAAAAGGCGTGATTACTTCCGCGAGGTGCTTGAATCCTTGCACCTTGGCTTAGAGGACCGTTTAAGTGCAAAGGTAGGATTGTTGTCTGGAGGAGAACGCCAGGCATTATCGCTGCTAATGGCAACCTTTACTGAACCTTCCATTTTATTGCTTGATGAGCACACAGCAGCGCTTGACCCATCGAGAGCGGAATTAATCACCAATCTAACGCGGGAGATTGTTGCGAAATATCAATTAACGACATTAATGGTCACGCATAATATGCAGCAAGCCATTGACCTCGGTAATCGGTTAATCATGATGGATAAAGGTCAAATTATTTTAGAAGTAGACGCTGAAAACAAGAAAGACCTAACTATTGAAGGATTATTAGAAGAATTTAAAAGAATTCGCGGGGTTCAGATGGCCAGCGACCGTGCGGTATTGTCATAATACTATTGAGAAACAGCCTCTAAATAAGGGGCTGTTTCTTTTTATTCTGTACTAATCTTTTCTACTCAAAAGCGTTTATGCTTCACCGGCCGCTCTTGATAGGACAGGTTTGTAGCACGTAAACTATATTCTGAATATTATTAATTAATTGACAATAGGAGGAATATAAATGAAAGAAAAAAGAAATAAGGCAGAAGAACTTGCTAACGATTTCTTTCCCGTTCGGGATGTAGATTATATCGAGATTTATACAGGCAATGCCAAGCAATCCTGCCACTTTTTTTGTACTGCGTTTGGATTTAAACCAGTTGCCTATTCCGGCCTTGAAACAGGAAATCGTGAAACCGTTTCCTTTTGTTTGCAACAAAGGAATATTCGCATAGTGCTTACGGGTTCCTACAAAGAGGATACACATGTTGCTCAATTCGTTAAAAATCATGGAGATGGTGTTAAAGATGTTGCTTTGTTCGTGGATGATGTGGATAAGGCCTATCAAGCGGCTGTAGAGCGTGGCGGAATTGCCCTTGTTCCGCCATTTGAGTTAAAGGATGAAAAAGGGACAATTAAAAAGGCCGTTCTCGGTACATATGGAGATACCATCCATACGTTAGTAGAACGCAAGAATTATCAGGGTGTTTTCATGCCTGGCTATCAGCCATATTCTGTTTACCTCCCGATTGAGGATGCAGGATTAATTGGCATTGACCATGTGGTTGGAAATGTTGAACAAATGGAGGAGTGGGTGGAATATTACTCAAAGGTAATGGGATTTGTCGAGATGAAGCATTTCACAGATAAAGATATTACCACTGAGTATTCTGCTTTGATGTCAAAGGTTATGCACAATGGCGGAAGAATCAAGTTTCCAATCAATGAACCAGCAGAGGGGAAACGTAAATCACAAATCCAGGAATATTTAGAATTCTATAATGGTCCAGGTGTACAGCACCTTGCTATTTTAACAGAGGATATTGTCACAACCGTTGCCACCTTGAAAAAGAATGGTGTTGAGTTTTTAAATACTCCAAGTACCTATTATGAGGATTTGGGGCAGCGAATTGGAAAAATTGACGAAGAAATTGAGAAGCTTCGAGAATTAAATATTCTCGTCGACCGTGATGATGAAGGGTATCTTTTGCAAATCTTCACAAAACCTATAGTCGATCGACCAACACTTTTCATAGAAATCATCCAGCGTAAGGGTGCACGCGGTTTTGGTGAAGGGAACTTCAAGGCGTTATTTGAATCAATTGAACGAGAGCAGGCTAGGCGCGGAAACCTATAATTTTACTTTATGAAAGGGGGAGATGTTTTCTCCCTTTTTCAAAGAATAAAGATAGAAAGAGTGGTGAAAGAGATGGAAGTGTCACCTGATACACTTGAATGGAGAGACGCCTATAAACTATTAATTGGATCTATTCTGCCTCGGCCGATTGCCTTTGTGTCAACCATTGATGAAAACGGCATCGCTAATGCAGCTCCCTTTAGTTTTTTTACTGCGATCTGTGCAGATCCGATGCTTATTTGTTTTTCACCAATGAGAAGGGGAAGTGATGGGGCAAAGAAAGATACTCTCCTCAATATAGAAAAAACGAAGCAATTTGTCGTAAATATTGTCAGTGAAAATATGGCACAGCAAATGAATGATTGTGCGGTTGAATTTACTCCTGAAGTAGATGAGATGGAAATAACCGGCTTAACAAAAGAGGCAAGCCGACTAATAAAGGCACCGCGTATTAAGGAATCATTGGTTCATTTAGAATGTGAACTTTACCAGGTGTTGGATTTTGGTGACAAGCCAGGTGCAGGGAGTTTAGTAATTGGAAAGGTGTTAAATATCCATATTACAGATGATTTATTTTATAACGGGAGAATCGATACCGTGAAACTTCAGCCTATTGGCAGAATGGCAGGCCATACCTATACCAATCCATTGGGGAAAACGTTTAATATTATAAGGAAATAGAAATTAGGTGATAGGATGAGATTCGTAACTTTTGAAAAAAGAGATGGAACAGTAAGGTCAGGCGTTCTCCTAGAATCGGATCTTGTTGTGGATATGCACGGAGCAACAAACGGTGCTTTGCCTGAAAGGCTCATAGATTTCTTAGAAGAAAGTGATGAAAATTTGAAATCTTCCTCCCGGCTTTTACAATTTACGATAAACGATCCGGGTGTCTATCCGTTACATGAGGTTAAACTGATTGCGCCTTTGCCAGTCCCCAAAAGCTTTCGTGATTTTTATGCTTTTGAGCAGCATGTGAAATGTGCTAGAGAGAATAGAGGATTGAAGATGATACCGGAATGGTACCAAATTCCTGTTTTTTATTTTTCCAATCACCTTGGCATTAAGGGGCCTGAAGATGTAATTCCCAAGCCTTTAGAATGCAATTGGCTGGATTATGAGCTGGAAGTGGCGTGTGTAATCGGAAAACAGGGCAGGAATATTTCCGCTGAGGAAGCTGATTCGTATATCTTTGGCTATTGTATTTTAAATGATTGGAGCGCTCGCGATCTTCAAAGACATGAAATGAAGGTAGGCTTAGGTCCTGCGAAGGGAAAGGATTTTGCCACCTCGATTGGACCATGGATTACCACTAAGGATGAGCTTGAGCACCATAGTTCCGCTAAAGGCTTTGATATATCCATGAAGGCAAAAGTTAATGGTACCCTTCTCTCTGAAGGGAATATGAAGGATATCTACTATTCGTTTGCAGATATGATTGAAAGGGCTTCAGCTGGCGTTACCTTATATCCAGGAGAAATTATCGGTTCTGGTACAGTTGGGACTGGATGTATCCTTGAGCTTGGCACAGAGGTACATCGCTGGCTGCAGCCAGGTGATGTGGTTGAATTGGAGATTGATAAACTGGGAGTATTAAAGAATACCATTGTACATGATGAAGTGAGGTGAAAGAATGTATTACCGGCAGCTGGGAAGGATTCCTCATAAACGTCATACGATGTTTAAAAAAGACGATGGAAGTCTCTATCGTGAGCAGGTAATGGGGACACGCGGTTTTTCCGGAACGCAATCGATTCTCTATCACCATTACATGCCAACGGAAGTGCTTAGGTCGGAGGCGGTTGGCAGTTATTTACCCGAATATGAAGCTCAGCAGGCCCTAAAGCATCGACTTTTTTTAACAAACACGACCTCTAAAAAAGGTGATGGTCTTACAGCACGTGAATATATTTTAGGAAATCAAGACTTATTAATTGGAACGGCTTTGGTAAATGAGCCTATGAAAGGTTTTTACCGTAATGGTGATGGTGATGAAATGTTGTTTATTCACTACGGGTCAGGCAAGCTTGAAACGATGTTTGGAACTATTACCTATCGACCAGGAGATTACCTATTAATTCCGATTGGAACGATTTACCGATTGATTCCCAATGGGACTGTGGATACGAAAATACTGTTTATCGAATCATTTAGCCAGATTACTACACCAAGACGTTATCGAAATGAGCATGGGCAAATGCTAGAGCACAGTCCGTTTTGTGAGCGTGATTTTCGAGGTCCTGAAGTACTTGAGACCTTTGATCAAAAAGGGGAGTTTGAAGTATTCACAAAATCGCGGGGATTACTTCACTCTCATGTATTGGGACATCATCCTTTCGATGTTGTTGGCTGGGATGGATATCTCTATCCATGGGCTTTTAATGTCGAGGATTTTGAGCCGATTACTGGAAGAATTCATCAGCCGCCTCCTATTCATCAAACTTTTGAAGGAAATAACTTTGTTGTATGTTCCTTTGTCCCAAGATTGTTTGACTACCATCCGGAAGCTGTTCCTGCTCCATACTATCATAGTAATGTTAATAGTGATGAATTACTCTATTATGTCAAAGGGAACTTCATGAGCCGTAAAGGGGTTCAATTGGAGTCGATTACTCTCCATCCGAGCGGCATTCCACATGGTCCTCATCCTGGAAAAACAGAAGCAAGCATCGGGAAGAAAGAGACTCTGGAACTTGCGGTTATGATTGATACCTTCCACCCGCTTAAAGTAGTTAAGTCCGCAAACCAGATGGAGGACATTAACTATATGTTTTCGTGGGTGGAAAAATAAGGAATAAATTATTTAAAACAATCCGATGATAGAACCATTGGGTTGTTTTTTCGTAAGTTAGGACATAAGATGGGCATTTAATTAGTAGACAGTGATATTATTATAACTATAGATCCAAGTTGGAGGTGAAAATCATGAATTTAGAAAGTGTTCAATCGAAATTAAAGAGCCATACTCCTACCATATTAGGAAGTGATAAATTTTCAAAATATGCGGTGATGGTGCCGCTTATCCAAAAAGAAGATGGCATTCATGTCTTGTTTGAGGTTCGCTCTTTACAGCTGCGAAGGCAGCCAGGAGAAATTTGTTTCCCTGGAGGGAGAATCGATCCACAGGACATCGATGAAAAAAGTGCAGCGATTAGGGAAACCATGGAGGAATTAGGAATAAGCAGTGAGAATTTGTCAGAGGTTTTTCCATTGGATTTCATGATTTCCCCTTTTGGAATGATGTTATATCCCTTCGTAGCCATTATTGAAAAACCGGAAAAGATGCAGCCAAATCCCGCGGAAGTGGGGGAGGTATTTACGGTTCCTTTAAACTACTTTATTGAAAATAGTCCTGCTATTTATCATTTAAATTTTAAGGTAGAGCCAGAGGAGAACTTTCCATTTGATTTAATTGTAGGTGGTGAGAATTACAATTGGCGAACGCGTGCCATTGACGAATACTTTTATATATATGAAGAAAAGGCAATTTGGGGCCTCACAGCGAAAATCCTATCCCATTTTATAGATATAATGAAACAGTGAAAGTAACCAAAGATGAATTTGCATAGAAAAAGTATCGAAGGATGAAATTAAAGTGAAAATTATCAAGGGATGAATTTGCAATTAAACTATCCCAGGATAATTTTCGCTGTTTTTTTGTCTAGCTCCAGCGCCCTAGCGGCAAGTGTCCTTCGCTCTCCGCGAGTAAAAATCCCTTCAGGATTTTTACCTACCTATGATAAGTCAACATCGAATCGCCTACGGCTCTTCGTGTTTCCTTTATCTCAGTTAGAGTGCTCCAGGCCATACGCCGCTGATCAGGGCGCTTCCGCTTTTCCTTTGTCTTTCCTAGAAATACAAATGTCTTTTTGTGGAAGAAAAAAACACTTGATTATTTTCTGAATAGGATTAAAATTAAGATTATACTTTTTGGGATAGGTGATGTTGTAATGAAGGTAGTAAAGTTTGGTGGATCCTCTTTAGCGTCCGGAGAACAAATCGAAAAGGTTTTTCAGATTGTAATGTCTGATCCTGAGCGGAAGGTAGTGGTTGTATCTGCTCCTGGAAAGAGATTTTCTGAAGATGAGAAGGTAACGGACCTGCTGATAGAGTGTGCGGAGTTATGTCTGCAGGATAGTAATCCAGAGGAAAAGTTTAACGCCGTTATATCTAGATATTCCTCCATTGCAGCAGAGTTAGATCTCCCTGATGAGGTAATTAGTGAAATTCATCACGATTTAACTGAAAGATTAAATGGAGACAAAAGTAAACCTGATCGGTTTATGGACTTAGTAAAAGCTAGTGGTGAGGATAATAATGCAAAATTAGTTGCTGCCTACTTTAGGGAACAGGGTGTAGAAGCGACTTATATAAATCCAGGGAAAGCAGGATTGCTTGTAAGTGATGAACCTGGTCATGCTCAGGTGTTACCAGAAGCATATGTTAATTTATATGCCCTTCGTGAAATCCCAGGTATCATTATTTTTCCAGGATTCTTTGGCTATAGCAAACAGGGTGAAGTGTTCACCTTTTCACGTAGCGGCTCAGATATAACAGGTTCGATTTTAGCCAATGGAATCAAAGCGGCTTTATATGAAAATTTCACCGATGTGGATGCTGTATTCTCAGTGAATCCTAATCTTGTAGAAAATCCAAAGGAAATTAAAGAATTAACGTACCGAGAGATGCGTGAACTTTCTTATGCAGGATTTACCGTTCTGCACGATGAGGCGTTAGTACCTGCGTTCCGTGCGGGCATTCCTGTTCAAATAAAGAACACAAACAATCCAACAGCACCTGGTACTCGAATTGTATATACACGGGATAATACTAATGGACCGGTGGTTGGAATCGCTAGTGATGAAGGGTTCTGCAGCATTTACGTAAGCAAATACTTAATGAACCGAGAAATTGGTTTTGGACGCAAGCTATTGAGTATTTTAGAAGAATATGGTCTTTCTTATGAACATACACCTTCAGGAATTGATGATGTTTCCATTATCTTAAGAGAATCTCAGCTAGATCCTGATATGGAAAATGAAATCATCTGGAGAATTGAGTCAGAATTGAATGCCGATGAAGTGAAGATCGAGCATAGCCTCGCATTGATTATGGTAGTTGGTGAAGGAATGCGGAGAAACGTTGGAACAATGGCACGAGCTTCTAAAGCCTTAGCAAAAGCAGAGGTTAATATTGAAATGATTAACCAAGGTTCTTCAGAGGTAAGTATGATGTTCGGTGTGAAAGAAGTCGATGAAAAAAGAGCCGTTCAGGCCCTATACGAAGAGTTTTACGCAGCAGTACCTGTATAACATGGAAAAGCAGTTCTAAAATTTATTTTTAGGCTGCTTTTTTGTTGTTTAAAAATTTATTTCGGTGTTTAATCTTGTATATCCGCGGAATTTCGATTATATCTGCGGTAATTGGATTCATGATAATTGGGGATAATCTTGATTTTTCTTGAGCTTTACCTTCGTTCTTATCCCGGCCAAAATGGCTATAATCAATCCTCCACCTGTATCGGAGATTAAATCGATCATGGTATCGTCATTTCCCCCGCCTTGCAAGGTCATATTGAAAAATTGATCACAGCTAAACTCATAGATTTCCCATATCACACCGCCTAAAGCTGCGAAGGATAAGGTAAATAGGAAGATAATCCAAGGTGATATTTCCACTTCCGCATCTCGATGTACCAGACGTTCATATAATGCGATTCCAGAAAACGCAAGAATGGCACCACTAAGGAAGTGCACAAAGGTATCCCACCAGCCAAGACCATACCAGCCTAGAATCGAGCCGCAGTATTGTGAACCGACCAAGAATAGTAAATAGGAAATAACAATGGGCAAATTGAACTTGAGTTTGGTAAATAGGGCTAAGAGAAGTGGAACGGCCCCACAAACCATTCCGCCAATGGCAACGGTTGATTTATAAGATTCCCCGTCCGAGCGATAATGAAAAAATAGGAAAGCCATAAAAGCTACATAAAGTAAACTAAGAATTAAGACTAACTTTTGATTCATATTTTCACCTCGTGTTGATTACACAGTTCTTGTTTACTATGATTATGTCCAAACGTTATACAGCTATTCCATCCCCATTTTTTTTAGCGTATAGTGGAAATATAAATTAACATTGACTCAGTGAAAAGTGGAGGCATATATGCAGAGGGCACAAATACCAACGTATGAAAGGATTGCCATTGATTTAGCGAATCGAATTTACGACGGAAAGTACAAAGTCGGTGAAAAGATTCATGGAAGATCCACATTGGCAAGTGAATACAAAGTTTCACCAGAAACGGTTCGAAGAGCCATCAAAATTTTAGAAGATGTAGAGATTGTTATATCAACTAAGGGCAGCGGAATAGTGATTTCCTCAAGGGAGAACGCCTATAAATATATTCATCGTTTCTCCAATTTGGCAAGTATCAAGGACCTAGAAAAAGAAATTAACGCGCTTGTGAAAGAGAAAAACAAGATTGAAGTACAGCTTTTGGATACCGTACAGAAAATCATGGATTATTCTACAAAGCTGCGTCATACCAACCCATTGGCGCCGATTGAGGTGGAGGTATTTCCAGGATGTATACATACCGGTAAGACAATATCTGAAGTGAAGTTTTGGCAAAACACAGGGGGAACCGTGATTGGAATGAAGCGAAAGGGAGAATTAATTATTTCTCCGGGGCCTTATGCACTGATTCAAGAGGAAGATATTCTACTGATTATTGGTGATGATGAAACCTACGAACGGGTTGTACATTTTATGGAGGAATAGAAAAAAGCCGGCTTGTATGCCGGCTTTACTCATTAGATTAATCCTTCTTCTTTTAAAAACTCTTTTGCAACCTTTGCTGGTGATTCCTTCAGGCTGTCAACTTTGTAATTCAGATTTCGCATTTTATCATCTGTCAATGTACCAGCAAGTGAATTTAGAACATCTTTTAATTCAGGATGTTTCTCTAGAGTCTCTTCTTTGACAATGGGAACGGCATAGTATGGAGGGAAGAAGTTTTTATCATCCTCTAATACCTTTAAACCAAATTCCTCAATCAATCCATCGGTTGAAAATGCGTCGATTACATCACTCTTTTGATTATCAAGAGCCGTATAGCGCAATCCGCCATCAACTGCTTGAACATCCTTAAATTCCATATTATAGGCTTGTTCAAGACCAATTAATCCATCTTCTCGGTTAGAAAACTCAATCGTTGGCCCCATAATCAAGCCATTGCTTATTTTAGCAAGATCGGAGACAGTGTTCAGATTAAATTGTTCTGCTGTATCCGGACGAACTGCTATTGCATAGGTGTTATTAAATCCAAGAGGTTTAAACATGTCAATACCATATTTCTCTTTGAATTCCTTTTTTACGTAGTCATACACTTTATCAGAATCACTTTGTGCAGGTTGATTCAGTATATTTACAAGACCAGTCCCGGTATATTCCACATATGCATCGATGTTGCCGTTATTTATGGCACCAAAAGCTACCTGCGTACCGCCTAGATTCAGTTTTCTTTCAACTTCAAGATCAGTCTTGCTTTCAATTAATTCCGCCATCATATTTCCTAAAATCAGCTGTTCACTGTAATTCTTTGACCCAATGACAATTTTCTCCGCTGCATTTACCTTCGAATAAACCGTAAACGCGCCTCCAGCAACGATCAGTACACTTGCAAGGCTTATTACTAAACGTTTTACCTTTTTACTAACTGCTGAAGAGGATTTCTGCTTATTCGTATAAGAGAATGAAGTTTCAAGTTTACCAACGATAAAGTCAATAAGCAGTGCCAGAATACAGGCTGGGATGGCACCGGCTAGAATCATGTTGTTATCAACAGTTTGTACGCCTGAGAATACGAGATATCCAAGACCGCCTGCGCCAACGAAGGCAGCGATGGTCATCAAACCAACAGCGGTAACGGCAGAAATTCTGATACCCGCCATAATCATCGGAAAGGCTAGCGGCAGCTGAACCTTTTTCATGGTTTGACTCTTGGTCAGACCGATACCTTTGGCGGCTTCCAGAATATCAGAATCAATGTTTGTTAAACCTGTATAAGTGTTTTTCACAATTGGAAGCAGCGAATAAAGAACAACCATAACGATAGCAGGGGCACTGCCAATTCCAATGAAGGGAATTAGGAACCCAAGTAAAGCCAAGCTTGGTACAGCTTGAATAACATTAGTCGTTCCGATAATTGGCTTTGAAAGCTTTGGCTCTTGTGAAATCATTATGCCAAGTGGAATCCCAATAATGACCGCAATCAGTACTGAAATGACACTTAAGTAGATATGTTGACCTAATAAATTTAGGATTTGTTCGTAGCTTGAACTTAGATAGTTATAAAAATCAGCCATTAAAAGGCCACCTCCAAATCAATTAGTTGGCTGCTTAATGCCGATAAAATACTGCTTCTTGTAATAAGACCTGTTAATTGCTTTGCATGGTTGATAACAGGAACATATCCAATTTTGTGTTCATTCATTGTCGCTAACACGGAAATTAAGTTACTTTCCTCTGAAACTGCAAGAATATTTTTTTCCATGATACTCTCAATCTCGGAATTTCGATTCAATAATTGGATTCCTTTAAGAGTCACTAGTCCTATTAAAATATTATTTTTGTCCGTTACCATAAGGCTATCTACTTTATTGGATTTCATAATCTCGATTGCCTGTAAAACAGTTCGCTTCGCGGTGATCTTAACTGGATTAGGAATCATAATATCTTCAGCCATTAATAACTCAGGGTTATTCCAAATTCGCCGCTTCCCGATGAATCCTTCGACAAATTCATTGGCTGGGTTTTTGAGAATATTTTCAGGAGTGTCAAACTGGAGAATATCGCCATCTTTCAAAATACAAATCTTATCGGCGATTTTAATTGCTTCGTCCATATCGTGGGTAACGAATATGATGGTTTTGTTAAGCTCTTTTTGCATTTGAACTAGTTCATCTTGTAGCGAGTTTCTTGTCACAGGATCCAATGCACTAAAAGGCTCATCCATCAAAATGATATCTGAATCGGTGGAAAATGCTCTTGCTACCCCAACTCTTTGCTGCTGTCCACCGCTTAATTCTTTTGGATAGCGGTGCAAGTATTCAGCAGGGTTTAATCCAACCACATGAAGTAGTTCTTCTGTTTTTTTGGCAATAGCCACTGGGTCTTCCCCTTTAAGTTTAGGAATCAGTTCCAAATTCTCTTGAATCGACATATGTGGAAACAGGCCAGTATTTTGGATCACATAGCCAATATTTCTCCTCAGCTCGATAGCATCGATAGTGGAAATGTCCTTTCCATTTACAAAAATCTTTCCAGCAGATGGCTGGATTAATTTATTAATCATTTTAAGCAATGTAGTTTTCCCACAGCCACTTGGTCCGATAAAAACAACTAATTGGCCTGCATCTATATTGATTGAGAAAGGCTTAATAATCGTTTTGTTTTTATATTTTTTTACGATGTCTTTAAATTCTATCAAAGTCATTCCTCCTTTTTAATTGAACGTTCGTAATTTGCAACAACTCGATGGTAACACAAAAGTTGTTGGTTTGTCGAATAATGTGATTAATTGCCTATTTTTAATCAAGGTAAAAAGGGTCATAAATTTTTCAGAATATAAAGAAAAGTGTTAAGATGGAAATAATAATAGACAATAAACTGAAAAGAGAGGGGAAAGTAAATGGAATCAATAAAAGAAAAACTTAGTATTAAATTTTTCCTCTTCCTTGGGTTGGCATTCGTTTTAATACAAATCCCGCTAATCGGTGATTATTTTAGAATAATCAATACGGTAATTCATGAATCAGGACACGCATTTATGGCATTATTTGGCGGCAATATTGAATCCATTTCAATATTCATGAATGCAGATGGAGTAACACACGGAACTCAATCGATTTGGGTTATCGATTTTATAACATGCGTCGCAGGTTATATGATTTCTTCCCTTATGGCATATGTATCATTTTGGTTAATCAAAAGGAAAAGGTATATACTCTTCATTGATTTGCTATTGGGAGTCCTCATTATTAATTTTATATTATGGGTACGGAATCCTTATGGTTTATTTTGGCTTGCCT
Organism: Neobacillus sp. plas4; assembly: GCF_057221695.1. Classification (NCBI taxonomy): domain Bacteria; kingdom Bacillati; phylum Bacillota; class Bacilli; order Caryophanales; family Bacillaceae; genus Neobacillus; species Neobacillus sp. plas4. Next base: position 3,979,493 of record NZ_CM170152.1, on the reverse strand, counting down.
CCTTCGGTTTGTTATTTCTCGCTTTCTTGATTAAAGGAAGTCAAAAGGTAATCCAAAATCTCTTACTGTTACTTGCTTCAGTATTATTAGTGGAATCGTTTTTTACAGCCTATGATATATTTATCATAAGTTTGTTGCAGCCTCATGCAGCAGGTGACGCGACAAACTTAGCTCAATTAACTCCTTTTTTTCCTGCGCAGGGATGGGGGATATTTTTCTTAGCTCAATCACTTTTTTTCATACTACTTGGATTCAAGCAAGGTTTGTTTAAAATAGGAATGGTTGAGTTAGAGACGAAATATCAATTAGAAGGAACGAAAGAATATTGAATATAGGAGGAAAAAATAAGTGAATGTACTTGAAGTGATCCAAAATCGGCGGACAATTAAAAAGTTTAAAACTGACGCTGTTCCAATCGATTTGATTTATTCTTGGTTGGAAGCTGCAAAAATGGCCCCTAATCACAGAATGACTGAACCTTGGGAAGTTTACTTTATTGGACCAGAGACGAGGGCAAAACTAAATCATAAGACGGATTTTGGAAATGCTCCTCTACTTATTGCTGTAACCTCGAAACATGGTGCAACAGCTGTGGAGAAGGAGGAAAATGCACTGGCGACGGCCTGTTTTGTTCAGAACTTTAATTTGGCTGCATGGGCTGGAGGGGTAGGCACATTCTGGTCATCGATTGGAATAACAGCGAAAAATCGAGGAATTCTAGGAGTTTCTGAAAATTATGACCTCATAGGGGTATTGGCTATTGGCTATCCAGAGCTTATACCTGACCCAAAACCAAGAACATCGATTATGAATAAAATCAAAAACCTGCCATAATAAAAGAAGAGACAACGAAATTTGGTTGTCTCTTCTTCTTTTTAATTTTAGATTACAGCGTTTTGATACTCTAACGTTAGATTATCAATGATGGTTTGAACAGGGAGGATTTCCTTGATTTCACCAACTCTTGCACCGGCGAAGACAAGTCCATTTTCCACATCGCCTTGTGCATCAGGAAAGACAAGACCATTTTCGGTATCGCCTCCAACAGTTCTGAACATGGAATCAAGCGTACAAAAGCGGTAAGAACAATTTTTCAAGCAATCATGGCATTTAGCGATTTTTAATTTGTCAGACCCGCTAATTAATTTAGTAAATTTATTGGCAATGGCTCTACCTTGTAACCCAACCGTCGTTTTAACTAAAACCAAATCTTCTTGACGGGCATTTACATATTTCTGTTTAAATGATAATGGGGCGTCACATTCTTCACTCGCTGCAAAACGTGTTCCCATTTGAACGCCAGAAGCCCCCATTGAAATGGCTTTGGCAATATCTTCACCAGTCATAATTCCACCTGCAGCAAGAACTGGAATCGATACTGCTTCCACTACCTCCGGAAGAATATCAAACATCGGCCGATCCGTACCAAGGTGTCCGCCCGCTTCAAAGCCCTCAACTACTACCGCTGCAGCTCCAAGCCTTTCAGAAATTCTGGCCAATTTGGCTGAAGAAACAATCGAAATAACAGGAATCCCAGCCTCTCGTCCCCAAGCATACATATCCCTCGATATTCCCGCCCCAGAAATAATGAAATCAACTTTTTCTTCAAGTGCAGCTTTCATCTTTTCCGCAAAATCATTCATCGCAAACAACACATTTACGCCAATATATCCTGCACCTTGAACTAAACTTTTTGCTTTTCTAATATGATCACGCATTTCATCGGTTGAAATACCTGTTCCAGAGATAATACCGACACCACCAGCATTTGCAACAGCTGAAGCTAGTTTACTTAATGAAATACCTACACCCATTCCACCTTGGAAGATGGGAACCTTTGGCATGATATGTGCAATTTTTAATTGTGGAAAGTTCAAAGGATTACCTCGTTTCTTTGTTAAATATTTAAAACTTACTCTGCATACTACCACTAAATATTCGTTGTGTATGTGATTTTTATCATCAGGTCATACAAGTTGGTAATAGCATTAATTACCAATAGTATTTTAAGCATAGGAATAAATGATTATTATTTCAGAATTGTAAATGGAACGAAATCGAAAGTAACCAATCTTAAATCCCCCTGTAACATTAATAAGGTAAAATGGAGAATAAGATATACAATTTAGTCGGATATTTTGCTAAAATAATTTTTGTTAAAAATTTAGGGGGGATAGGATGGCTTCAACTGAAAATAGAAGTAAGTATTTCGATAATGCCAAATTCATTTTAATTTTTCTTGTTGTTTTTGGGCATATGATTAGCCCTTATAAGGACCAAGATAAGATTTTATTTACATTATATACGGCAATATTTTTGTTTCACATGCCAGCATTTATTTTGATATCAGGATATTTTGCAAAGGGATATAAAAAGAAAGGGTACCTACAAAAGACCATTCAAAAAATACTGATTCCTTATTTTATTTTTCAAGTCATATATTCAGTTGTTTACTACCTCGTAGGTAAGGAAAAAACACTTGAATTTGATTTGTTCCAGCCGCATTGGTCATTATGGTTCCTTTTAAGTTTATTCTTTTGGAATTTACTGCTTTATGTATTTGCTCGATTAAAATGGGTTGGTTTATTCATCGCCGTTATCATTGGTATTGGAATTGGTTATATCGATAATGTAGGAAGTTTTTTGAGTATATCTCGGACGTTTGTTTTCTTTCCTTACTTTTTATTAGGTTTCTTATTAAACGGAGACCATTTAAAAATGATTGTTCGGGCAAAGTATGCTGTACCGGCAGGAATAGCTATTATCGCAATGACATTCATATTTTTTGGATTAGGGTTCCCTCAAGATGCGGTACCATGGCTGTTAGGTGATACATCTTACGAAAATATGGGAGGGATGCAGCTAAGCGATGGATTGTTGCGTGCATTGCAGTATGGTTTAACGTTGATTGTAGTATTTGCGTTCTTGCCGTTAATTCCGTCGAATCAGTACAAAATCACAAAGATTGGTGAAAGAACACTTTATGTTTATTTATTTCATGGGTTTATTATTAAATCGATTCAGGCCATCTTACCGAATTCTATCTCGGAAAATTATTTATTCTTACTCGCATTTTCCTTTATCGTTTGTATGGTCCTGGGAAGTTATATGATAAAAAAGTATACGAAACCGCTTGTAGAATTAAAGATATAAATGCAAAAAGCCGAATGTCTATGAACATTCGGCTTTTTTTTGTGTTCAAGGCGATTAGCTCTTTTAGTTATCCTAAAAATCCAAAAAAAGAACTGACGAAATTCTTCTTTTTCCTATTAACCTTTCCCTTTTCTAAGACTAACGGTTGGTCAGGCAAAATAGATTTCTTACTCTCATTAAGCTGTGTTTGGATGGATTCCACTTGTGCTGTTAAATCTTTAACTTGATTCTGTAACTCTTCAATTTCCCTGCGGTGCTGCAGCAACTGGTAGGAGGCAACGGAGTCGGCTTTAGAATTCACCTTTGCCTCCAATTCAGTAACGATCGTATACAATCTTTCCAGTTCAGCATTGTTTTCAGGTTCTTTAACGATCCCTTTGCGCGTTTTCTTTTCTCGGACAGGAGCTATTTCTTGAAGGAGGGTCCCATTTTGTATTTGCGTCTGAATATTTTTTAGAAGATCAATATCCTCTTTATTAAAATGATAATGCCCCCGTTCATTGCGCTCCATCGGCAATTCCAACTGTTTTACCCAGCGTTGAATGGTACTAGCAGATACCCCCAATAATTTTGCAACTTCGCTTGTGTTCATAATGATTCCCCCCGCCTAAAAAATGGACCAAAAGCAAAGCGACTTGACATCTTATTCCCAAAATTTCCACCATTTCTTTTCTTTTGCAGCGGCTACATCTCGGAAGCTAGTTAATAAATTCTGAAAAGCTGCTTCTCTTTGTGTAATATCATTTCGGAAGAGATCCCGTTCCTTCACGCGGTCTTCACGGTCTTTTTCAATTGTATCCGATAGGCCAATAATTTCTGTGTTTGTAATTTCTACATAATGAGCGAGTTCCTCAGTAGATTGCGATAACTGCTTTGATAGAATATAAATTTCTTCAGATGTTTCATGAGAGGCGTTGGCAATACTTTTAGATAAGTATAGAAGTCTATCTGTTGTCTGCTCTGTATTTTTGTCTAAGTTGACAGACAGTTCTTTGAGCTCTGCTTTCGTGGTAGCGGTAGATTGGTTTATAGATTCAGAAAGAGTGTTTACAGTGTAGTTCGTGCCAGTTGCAATTTCTTTTTTGACCTCTTCAACCACTTCTTTTCGAAGTACGTTTCTAATTTCCTCTTTTACTTCATTTAAAAAGGTTTGTTTATACGTATCCATTGCGAGGAAAAATTCATCTGCGCTTTTAATGGAGATTTCCTCATCCGCTACAGGGGTGGCATTGTGAGAAATAATTGCTAATTCTTGGGATTCAGTTTCATTGATTTCTTCTTCTGGTTCAGAGGTTACTGCGGCAGGTTTGTGAACTTCTTCATTGGGTTCTGAGATTTCTTCGTTCTGTTCAGCAACTGCTTCTTCAGGAAAATGGATTCGTTCTTCGAGTTCAGTATCAGTTTCTTCCAATTTAGAAATTTCGTCATCCAGTTCAGATATTACCTCTTTAATATCAGTTTCCCCTCGTAAAGTCTGTAAAATCATCGTGGTATTGAGTCTTTTATTGTGCAATGCCTTAATTTCTAAAAGTAAATCTATTTCCACTTGTGAATAGATTCTTGCTCCTTGTTTCGTTCGCGGTATTTCTAGATATTCCTCAAGTTCTTCTTCCCATTTTTTCAAAGTAGCCGGTTTAACATTTATTTTTTTGGAAACTTCCTTTAAGGTGAAAGTTCTCATTAGTTTTCAAATCCTCTCTATCTAATTTACGGTAAAACCTCTTTAGATAGTAAATTCTCTACTGAATACCCCATTTTCCTGCACGGTGACAAAAGCTATCAAAACAAGACGGATACCACGAAATAACAACAAATTCATGCAAAAAAAGCTGTGCGCTATGCACAGCCTTTGATAGCGAAAACCAAGCTTTTTCTTTGTTGGGATTCATTCAATAACCCCTAGCTTTTTTAATCCATTATAAATCCCTGAATCACTTACTGTTGTTGTTTTGTGTTTGGCAAACTGAAATAAATCCGGATGACCGTTACCCATCGCAAAACCTTCACCGACATTCATCAGCATTTCTTTATCATTCAAACCATCACCAAAAGCTATCGCATGTTCCTTGTTGACACCGAGGTGTTTAAGAATATATTGGACACCAATCCCCTTATTGATTTTGTCTCTAATTACATCATAACAATGGCGCATGCCCTCCACATTTACTTGAGTTAAATGAATACCATCTTCATTTCTATAAAAGGATAAATCCTTTGGGTCTACGTTTATCAATGTCATGCCCAAAACCTCATAATCCTTGGAAGGAGTAAAGGAATCGTTCTTATGTAAATGGAATTTCTCGATAAATTCTTGTACAAAATCCACGTTTAGATCCGTAAATATGTTTTTGTCTTTTGTATAAAGAACAGCCTCATGTTTATTATTTTTCGCTATTTCTAGGAATTGTTGGACACTTTTTTTATTCATAGGCTCTTGGAAGAGGTCCTTCCCTTGATAAATGCCATATGCACCGTTATATCCGATAAGGGAGCGAACATTTAGCTTCTTCGCAAGTTCCCTAATTTCATGTAGGGGTCTGCCTGTAGCTAAAAAGACTTCTATTCCTTTTTCCTGAACCTGTTGTATAGATTTAATTGTCGTTTCCTCAATAGAATCATCAGGTGTAATGATGGTTCCATCGATATCCAAAAATAAAACCTTGTATTCAGACATTGAAGATCTCCTTTAGTGTTTGTTGTTTTTTAGGTTTAACCTTAACGAATAGATAAAATGCTCTAAGTGAGGAATAATATTCGAGACATTGAGAAAAAGGGTGAAGCTAATGTTTAGGATTGTATTGGTTTTTCTTCTTATGGTTTGCCTTCCGGCACATGTTCAAGCACAGAATAAGGTTCCAATTTTAATCTACCACTCAATCGATGAATATAACGGTGTAGGCTCTAAGGAATTATATGTAACACCTGAAAATTTTGAAAAGCAAATGACCTATTTGAAAAATCAAGGATATACGTTATTAACATTTGAAAGATGGAAGGATATTAGTAAAATTAAAAAACCAATTTTTATTACATTTGATGATGGTTATAAAAATAATCAAAAAGCATTTGAAATTCTTCAAAAGTTAACAGATCATCACTTTAAACCTACCGCAACCTTTTTCGTTATATCCGATTTTGTCGGGCGTAGGAACCGTTTGTCACAATCTGAATTAAGGGATATGGCAGCCACTGGTGTAATTTCTGTTCAGTCTCATACAGCTACACACCCGGATTTAACAAAAGTAGAGAATCTTCAATATGAATTAAAAAGCTCGAAGGAAAAAATTGAAAAAATGACCGGTAAACCGGTTATAGCACTTGCGTATCCTTATGGAAACTTCAATGAACGTGTCGGATCAGAGGTAAAAAAGTATTATCAATTTGGTTTGACAACTACACCCTCACTCTATACGAAAAAAGGACTGAAAAATGAATTGTTATTTTTACCAAGAATGTATATAAAATATTCCACAGGCCTTGATGAGTTCATTGACATCCTTACAAAATAGGATTTCTTAAAGATAATCTATGCTGCAAGATAACGAAGATTCATGAGCAAACAATAGAAAAGCTCTTGTTTTTACTTTAAATTGGGGATTAAACGGGTATTTTAAGTGAATTTCACTCTTTACAACGGTTCAGGTTGGGGCTAGAATTAGCGTCATATTATGAATTTAATATTCGGCCAAAACCCATCACCCTGGGTACGGAGGAACCAATTAATAGGGGTTAATTCTACCAAGTAGAAAGGATGAGAACTTTTCTTTCGCCATCCTACCCGTCAGCTAACTTCGTCGGCTAAAGCGAAGGAGGTCATGGACCGCCAAGTACAGGGGCTTTTATGTTTTAACATTTGAAGCAGCTTGATTACAAATGCCGGTCTTTTATTATGCCTATTTTAGGGAACAGGTGGAGAAAATGACATTAAAAGATTATTTAACAAAATTGAAGATTGGTTTGCCAAAAACGATGGTTCATTTGGATAAGCAGGTTTACGAAGCCGGCAGTGTCATAAATGGGACGATTGAGATAACGGGCGGACTACTCAAGAATAAAATTAAAAGATATGATATCGATCTAATAGGGATTGATTCACAGGCTTTTGTAGAGGAAACTTTAAATAGTCATTCCGTATTCTGTTCTCTTGAATGCAGCCCAAACCAAACTGGAAAGATCCCCTTTTTACTCGATATTCCTGATGAAGTTCAATATAATGAAGACACCTTTAAATATTCCTTATTAATCAATATTGATTTAGGAAATGCAAATAATATTACACAAAGTGTCCCTATTACCATTAATACCATTTCTTAATGTGCGTCTATTAACCTAAATTTATATGTAAATCGGAACAAATACCTATTATTTGATATAGCTTTGTAAACTACTAGACACTAGGATGAAAACTATTACCGTTATAATGAAGTTACATAAGACTTTATTAGGCGGGTGCAATCGATGGAAGAAACAATGGTTAAATCCTATCTGCAAAAATCACTAGAAGAGTGGAAGGATGATATATCGGTAGTCCTTACCGAAATTGATAAAGAATATGAAGAAGTGGCACAAGAATTAAAGGTATATTCGTATAAATATGGGATTACCAAGCAAGTCATTCAGTCAACAGTGAATGAGGAATTAATTGAAAATATACGGCAAAGATATCATAAACCCTTTGAAGAAACCTATAATCAATTAAAAGAATATATTAAGGACTTGGAAGAAAAGCAGAGAGTTTTCCAAATGTTTGTTCAAAAAATTGATGAAGTCAATCGGAAGGAATCGGCAAGGAATTCAAATTAATAAATAAAGGAAACAGTCTGATCCCATGGGATCAGGCTGTTTTTATTATCGGTAAAAGAAAGCTTTGCATATAGTAATTAGCAGGATTTAATGGAGAGGTGCTGAACTATGATTACTGCAAGGATCGGAAGTAAATACTTTCGGCTGCCGGACAATCTTGAGGAATACTTTCAAAAATTTCGGTCTCAAGTTATTGGCAATCATCAGGAATTCGACCACCCATACGGAAGAAAACCTATAATATATGCAGATTGGACGGCAAGTGGAAGATTATTTCGTCCTATAGAAAGAAGAATTTCAGAGGTGTTTGGTCCGTACATGGCTAATACACATACTGAATCCAATTTTACTAGTCTTATGATGACTGGAATCTATAATCAATCAAGAAAAATTATCAAGGAACATGTAAATGCCGATGAGAACGACGTACTGATTCTTGATGGCTTTGGGATGACGGCTGCCATGAATAAATTTCAGAGATTACTTGGGCTGAGAGTCCCAGAGCAATGGAAAGCGAGCATTAAGATTAAGGATAATGAAAAACCCATTGTCTTTCTCACACATATGGAGCACCATTCAAATCAAACCTCATGGCTTGAAACGTTGGCTGATGTGGAAATTATCAGACCTGACCCAAAGGGTGCGGTAGATGTGAAACATCTCGAGCAGCTTCTTAACCAGTATCGGGATCGGGGTGTTAAAATTGGATCCTTCACTGCTTGCTCGAACGTGACTGGGATACAAACCCCTTATCATCAGTTGGCGAAAATTATGCACCAACACGGTGGTCTATGTTTTGTTGATTTTGCTGCCTCGGCTCCATATGTGAAGATGGATATGCACCCTAAAGACCCTCTGGAAAAACTTGATGCCATTCTATTCTCACCCCATAAGTTTTTAGGTGGACCCGGAACGAGTGGTGTATTAATTTTTGATAAGAGAATGTATAGCAATAAGGTACCTGATCACCCTGGCGGCGGGACGGTTGCATGGACGAATCCGTGGGGCGGACACAAATACATTGATGACATTGAACATCGTGAGGATGGAGGAACACCAGGGATACTTCAAGCCATACGTACCGCCCTATGTATTAAACTAAAGGAACAAATGGGAGTTGAAAAGATTTTAGCTAGAGAGAAAGAACAGCTTGAACTACTGCTAACTGGGTTGGAAGATATACCGAATCTTCATGTATTAGAGAATCATCAGCGGAATCGAATCGGCATTGTTTCATTTACCATCACAGATATTCATTACAATCTTATTGTCCGTTTGCTAAATGATCGATATGGATTTCAGGTCCGCGGAGGATGCTCTTGTGCAGGAACATATGGACATTATTTATTGGAAATTGACAAACATAAATCGAAACAAATTGCTGAGCAAATAGATCAAGGAGATATGTCTACAAAACCAGGCTGGGTCCGATTTTCACTGCATCCAATTATGTCGAATGCGGAAATTTTATTGTTTGTAGAAGCAATGAGAGAGATAACTAGGAACATAAAGGATTGGAAGAAGGATTATATTTATGACCCGCATACGAATGACTATTTTTATACAAAACACACTCGTCAGGATATGGCTCATTTGTTTAGGCTTGAGGAAGAGGAATTAAGCAACGGTTATTAAATCCCAACATATGCTAGTTAAAAAAGGTGGGATAGTATGATTCACATCGTAAAGCCTGGTGATACCCTTTATCAACTTTCATTGGACTATCGGGTAAGCCTGGCACGAATTTATGCGGCAAATCCAGGTGTCAATCACCAGCAGCTGTACGTAGGACAAAGAATTCAAATCCCCGGGCTTCCAGATCCAAGTACAATTCCAGTTTCTATACAAATTTCCGTTAGTAAGCGAAGACTTTCTTTATATAGGAATGGAAAATTGGAAAAAATCTACCCGATTGCTGTAGGGAAAATGCTGACAGCTACACCAACTGGTGATTTTGTGATTGTTAACCGCCAAATGAACCCCGGCGGACCGTTTGGTGTTTTGTGGCTATCGTTATCTAAACAAGGTTATGGTATCCATGGAACAAATGATCCAAGTTCGATAGGAAAAGCGGTTTCGCATGGTTGTGTAAGAATGCATAATCGTGATGTTCTTCAGTTAGCAGAGAAGGTTCCGAATGGTACTAGGGTAATGATCCGACCCTGATGATTAAAACAAGTTTGGCCGATTACAAAAAATCGGCCTATTTGATTCGGGGATGAATCCAATTAAGGTACTCGTTCGTATAGTAGATAGAATAAAATATTCAAAATTCAATACATAAGGGGGTTTTTGCGTGTGGGGAATAGTAGGTGTCCAAGCCGTTGTCATTTTGCTATTTCTAATTCTAGGTTGGGCCGTTAGAAAGAAGGAAGGATATTGGCTTATTTCCGGATTCGCAACACGCCCGAAGGAGGAACAGGAGCAATTAATTAAAAGCGGGTACCCGCAAAAGGTTGGTGGATTGCTGATATTAACAGCAATTGGCATGTTGATTCTGCTGCCGCTCCTGTTTACTTCTTTTAAATTTGCAATGGAAGTTCAATTTGGTTTTATGTTCATTTTTTTGATGGGTGGATTAATTTACCTAACTAAATATGAAGTTCCAAAAAAGCGCAAACGCAGTTATATCATTAGTATTTCGCTATTAATTCTGGTTATTGGGGGAATTAGCGTGGTTTCTTATTTTAGTTATCAGGGCTACGAGCTAGTAACGAAAAAGGATAGCTTCGAGATTACCGGAATGTATGGGGATGAGTGGACATATAAAGAAATTATTTCGATTGAACTAATGGATCATTTACCTGAGGTTACAGTAAGGACAAATGGCGTGGGACTCCCTGCGCTTTCTAAAGGACAATTTAAAGTAACTGGATATGGAACCAGTTTACTCTTTATCCAAAAAGGGTCATCTCCGTATATTTATATTGAAATGAAGGATAGAAAAATATTTATAAATGATAAAGATCCTGAACAGACACAAAACTGGTATCAGCAGCTTATGGAGAAAATGGATTAACACAAAAGGTCACTGTTCAATGAACGATGACCTTTAATGTGGAAATATTATATGAAAGTGGAATGAAAAGGGAGGCAAATCAAATACTACTATTAAAACAACATTGAAATGGGATATGTGAATGAAGAATCCAAAATATAATAAAATACCTTTTATTATTTTATTCCTAATCCACTCAGGTTTACTGGGTTATTCTTTTTTTAAAAGTAAAAACAAAATGCAATTATTTATCTTATTAATGTCGAATATTGGTATGGCATACTTATTTGAGTTTTTTGTATTAAATCTGTTTAGAGCCTATAAATATAAGCCAAGAATTTTAAAAAAAAATTATTTTGATAATATCCTTGGTGCTATTTTATCGCAGGCTATTTTTGTGCCCTTTACTGCCTTATTCTTTACAGTCCAAAAAATTGGAGGGTTTGGAAATTTATTAGGCGGTCTATATTTTGCATTGGTAGAAGTTCTTTTTTTGAAGTTAAAAGTATATAAACATAAATGGTGGAGAACTGTTTATACCTTAATATTAATTCCTTTATACTTCAGATTAAGTGATGGATGGAACAACTTTTTAAATAAAAGAAATCCAGTGATTCGCTTCATTTCACTATTCTTCACGATCTTGATAACCGAAGCAAATTTACTATTTGTATTCGCTGTCTCTCGGAAAATTCGATTTGGATTAGGGAAGTATCATTCCTGGAACGAACATTTTGTATTGGTCCCGTTATATGCGATTTCGTTGTCATTTTTTTCAACATTATCGTTTTTGAAGCAAAATAATTGGATTTCCCAACTTAGAGTATTGGTCATGACAATGTGTTTAGATCTGGTTTTTAAAAAGTTAACACTGGTTAAAGAAAAATTTCATACCATTGATTATATTATCCTAAGGTTACTATCGATTCTGTTATATGGTCAATATAGAGATTGGGTTTATGGAGATTTTAGACCAGAAGAAGGTGAGGAAGTATCGAATAGGAAACAGTAAAAAAAAACGCCATAGCGGCGTACGTATCTATTGTAAACAAAAAAAATTCATGATAAAATGAATGTTGGTCTTGTTACGAATATTATTATATTGCACAATATTCCTATAATAACTATAGCACGAAAAGAGGATGGTTGTCAAATAATATAGACCAAAATTTTTCTGGAGAGTGGTTATATGAGCGATATGCAGAATAAGGATTTGCAATTCGAGCAGGAGCGAGTGAACTTTGTTATCAAGGAGATTGAGAAGAAAAAGCAAAAACTCCAGAAAAATACAGGTGGTGTCAGTTCAGACGTACTTGAGCTTCGAAAAACTTTCTGGGAAGATGTCACGGTTAATATGGATGAACCGGATGACGTTATTGAAACAGCAGCGAGTATAAAACAACAAGCAGAGTTGTTATCAGAGCGTGAACGAACGTTTAGGCAAATGGATAAGCAGATTAGAACCCTCGAACGATTAAAATATTCACCGTATTTTGGACGGATTGATTTTTTAGAAAATGGAGAGACTGCTGTTGATCATGTATATCTCGGAATTGCTTCTTTTATGGATGAACAGGATGAGAATTTTTTAATTTATGACTGGCGGGCGCCCATCTCCAGTCTCTATTATGATTATGCTCCAGGTCCGGCAGAGTACAATACATTAGATGGAGAAATTAACGGCGAAATGAAAATAAAACGTCAGTTTATCATTCGAGCTTCTGAAATTAAAGCTATGTTTGATACAGGTGTAACCATTGGTGATGAAATGCTTCAGGAGGTCCTTGGTAATAATGCTAATGCCCAAATGAAAAGTATTGTGGCAACGATTCAGCGTGAACAAAATCAAATTATTCGAAACGAACGAAGCAAACTTTTAATAGTGCAAGGTGTCGCAGGAAGTGGTAAAACATCTGCTGCCCTTCAGCGGGTTGCGTATTTGCTTTATCGTCATCGTGATACGTTAAAGTCTGAAAATATTATGTTATTTTCTCCGAATCCACTCTTTAACTCTTATGTATCAACGGTACTCCCTGAATTAGGGGAAGAGAATATGGAACAGGCTACCTTTATGGAATACTTAAACCACCGCATTGGAAAAGCGTTTGAAGTTGAGGACCCATTTGACCAAATGGAATTTTTACTTAACCAGGAGGATACAAAGGACTATCATACACGAGTAACGGGAATTCGATATAAGGCTAGTCTTACATTTAAAGAAATCATTGATCAATATGCAGAGGCTCTATCAACCAAAGGTTTGCTGTTCAAAGATTTAGTCTTTCGCGGTGAAATTCTCATTTCGAATAAAGCAATCTCTGAATATTTTTACTCATTAGATTCGAGCTTTACCATCCCTAATCGGATGGAAATGGTGAGGGATTGGCTTTTAAGAGAGCTAAAAAGACGAGTTAAACAGGAACGATCAAAAAGCTGGGTGGAGGAAGAGGTACAATATTTAGAAAAAGAGGACTATCAAGAGGTGTACCAGGAATTACAGGGTAAAAACCGATACAGTCATAATAGCTTTGATGATTTTGAACAGGAACAAAAATTTCTTGCTGAACGGGTAGTAAAAGTAAAGTTTAGGTCGTTATTTTCTAGAGTGAAAAAGCTGAATTTTATAGATATGCAGGGATTATATAGCCAGCTATTTACGAAGGGTACAAATCATAAAGAAATTCTTCTTGATGAATGGACAAAAATTTGTATGCAGACTGTAGACAAATTAGCAAACTATATAATTGCCTATGAAGACGCAACACCTTTTGTTTATTTGCAGGATTTGATTAAGGGAAGGAAGTCTTCATCAGGTATTCGTCACATATTTATTGACGAAGCACAGGACTATTCACCTTTTCAATTTGCATTCATCCAAAGGATGTTTCCCTATAGTAAAATGACGCTTCTTGGCGACTTTAATCAAGCTATCTTTTCAGGTGCGACAGGTTCAGCTACAGTAATTTCTGATTATAAAGAGAAGGTAGAGGATGTAGAAAAGATCGTTTTGACTAAAACCTATCGTTCTACAAAGGAAATTGTTGATTTCACTAGCAGTTTGGTTGAAGACGGGGAACTGATTGAACCATTTAATCGTCATGGCAGAAAACCAACCATAAAGATTTCCGATTCAGACTTATTAGATCGTTTAATACCGGAGAAGATCAATGAGTTTTTGTTAGAAGGCCATCGTACGATTGCTGTTATTTGTAGAACGGCAGCAGAAAGTATAAGGGTATATGCCGCACTTAAAAATGAGCTACCTCTTCATCTAATCGAGAAATCGACCATTGCATATGAAAAAGGGATATTGGTGATTCCATCCTATTTGGCAAAAGGGATTGAGTTTGATGCGGTAATTCTCTTTGATAGTTCTCAGTATGAAAATGAAAGCGAACGGAAATTATTCTACACGGTGTGTACCCGTGCGATGCATAGGCTGCATTTATTTGTAACGAAAAGTATCAGCCCATTAATGAAGGATGTTCCGGAGACATTATATGAAATCGAAGCATAAAACACAAGAAACAGCGTCCAAATAATGGCCGCTGTTTTTACTGGTATTTTAATTGTTTTTCCATTGTTTTTCAACCTGTTCAAACGCTAGGCGGTATATTTCCTCTTCGGAAGTGTTGCGATTGGCTAAGACATTGGTTAAATATATTTTTCCTTCGAATGTTACTTTTACATTAACTTGAACCATAGAATCACCTTTCTCATTATATATTTTTAAAATTTAAATCTAATTAAGGTAAAATAAAAATACCGGTTTTATTAAATGATTGGAGGACAAATATGTCAGTGCAGTTTGAAGAGATAACAAAAGAAACGCTATACATTGCGCTTGAAATCATAAATTCGAATACAGACTATAATGTTCTTGAAAATGGAAATGCCAAAAGGGAACTTGCGGATATGGAAAAGGCATTCTTGAATTCTGTAACAACAAGTGTATTTATTAAGTTGGATGATACGTATATCGGGGTTATAGACTACATAATGGAAAGTCCAAAAGATCGGTGCCCTTGGCTGGGGCTTTTAATGATTCATCGTGATTACCAAGGATTTGGTTTTGGTACACAGGCATATTCACTTTATGAAGGTGAAATGCATAAAAGAGGCCTAGAACGTATTCGCATAGGAGTCCTAAAAGAAAATGGAAAAGCTAAGGAATTTTGGAAATCTTTAGGTTTAATTTCTATTAAAACAGCTTTGAACGAAAATGGCAAGGAAATTTTTGTTTATGAAAGGTTGTTTTTATAAAGGAAAAGAGCCTTATGAAAAAAACTTCCCGAAGGAAGCTTAGACCTCAAGTAACAAAAATTCTTCGGCAAATTTCTGAACTTGCAGTTTGTCGAAGTTATTCTTTCTTAGTGTAGATTCTGCCTGTATTAATAAGGCCTGGGTGGTCGTATTTCTTTTTAATTCCCTTATAGTTACATCACCATTCAATAATTGAATCGCTTTTTCTTGGATGGTTTGATTCTTAGAAGAATGATACAGAAGATAGGCAATACAAGTAACTTTATCCACAATCAACACTCCCATTATCAAGAATCGAACATTTCCTAATTATTTCGACTCCTCATAAGAAAAATCCTGCAAATATTCTGAAAAATATCTAACAGATTTCAGGAAAAATTGTAGAATATTGCTTATTTGTTGTGAGTTTTATATAATATTGAAGGGATAAGAAACAAAGATACTGTGAAAAATCATTACCTTGCGTCCCACGGACGGGAGGATTTTTATTTTTACGTGAGAGTTGGAGGTACAAAAGAAAATGAAACAAGCCCTAATTAAGGATTTGTACAGAAATACAGAAAGCTACATAGATCAGAAGGTTCAATTATCAGGATGGATCCGTACCGTTCGCGATTCAAAAACCTTTGGTTTTATTGAATTGAATGATGGTAGCTTCTTTAAAGGTGTTCAAATCGTATTTGACGAGCAATTGGAAAATTTCAAAGAAATTGCAAAGCTTCCAATTAGTTCATCCATTAAAGTAGAAGGAGATTTTATCCATACTCCTCAGGCAAAACAGCCGTTTGAAATTAAAGCGACAAATATTGTGATTGCAGGACTTTCAAATGTTGACTATCCTTTGCAAAAGAAAAAACATTCATTTGAGTATTTAAGAACCATTGCACATTTAAGACCACGTACCAACACGTTTTCAGCTGTTTTCCGTATTAGGTCTTTAGCTTCCTATGCGATTCATAAGTTCTTCCAAGACAAAGGATTTGTTTACGTACACTCACCGATTATCACGGGAAGTGATACCGAAGGTGCAGGTGAAATGTTCAGAGTTACGACACTAGACATCGATAACCCTCCAAAGAATGATGAGGGAAAAACAGATTTAACTAAGGATTTCTTCAACAAAGAAACGAACTTAACTGTTAGTGGACAATTATCTGCAGAGGCATTTGCATTAGCGTTCCGTAATGTTTATACGTTTGGACCGACTTTTAGAGCGGAAAACTCAAATACTGCAAGACATGCAGCGGAATTCTGGATGATTGAACCTGAATTAGCATTTGCTGAGCTTCCTGAAGTTATGGATCTTGCAGAAGAGATGGTTAAGTATGTAATCGGCTACGTTCTTGAACAAGCTCCAGAAGAAATGAACTTCTTTAACAGCTTTATTGAAAAAGGGCTATTAGATCGCCTGAAACACGCATATACATCTGACTTCGGCCGTGTAACGTATACAGAAGCGATTAAAATCTTAAAAGAATCTGGTGAAGATTTTGGCTACCCTGTTGAATGGGGTCTTGACTTACAAACAGAACATGAGCGTTTCCTATGTGAAAAAGTGTTCAAAAAGCCTGTGTTTGTCACGGATTATCCGAAAGAAATTAAAGCTTTCTATATGAGATTAAATGAAGATAAAAGCACAGTTGCGGCAACAGATTTGCTTGTACCAGGAATTGGGGAATTAATCGGCGGAAGTCAACGTGAAGAGCGTGAAGATATTCTTGCTGGAAAAATAAATGAACTTGGTATGAACGAAGAGGACTATTGGTGGTACCTAGAACTAAGAAAATACGGTGGAACAAAACACTCAGGCTATGGTCTAGGATTTGAACGATTAATTATGTACCTAACCGGTATGTCAAACATACGAGACGTTATACCATTCCCAAGAACAACAGGAAATGCAGAATTTTAATAATACAGCTAAATAAAGAAAGACCAATCCTCTGGATTTGGTCTTTTTACATTGATTTATTAACTTTGGAATTCTTCTTCGAAATAGAATGTCTCGGGATGCTCCTTAACGGTGTAAGAATACCTTTTCATGTTTTTTACATATTGCCATTTTAAAATGGTAACTTCCTCGCCAGTTTCCTTCAGCTTCACAGTTTGCCCGCTATTGAATCTGTTACTTGAATTTCTCAAATTAACACCCCTTTTTTTCATCAATCTAATTATACCACATTTTCATTTTAGTTGCTTGTTACCCTCTTATGAAAGCTTTTGAGTCCCTGTTGTTTAAGTAGATGGGAGTGATTCCTTTCATTTACATTTTCATTGTGTTACACTATTTAAAAAGTGAGGTGTCATTTTGACTAATTATAAAGCGAAAAAGAGTAACCTCAAAGCCTTGTTATCGAAGAACAGCATGAATCTTGAAGGCTTAGAAAAAAATACACATATTCCTTTAGAACAGCTTAACGGCTACATGACTAAGAAGGTAATGAATCTTAGTACAGCAATGACCATTTCAAAAGAATTAAATTGCCGTATTGAAGATTTATACGACTGGGAATTAGAAAAAAAAATTTAAAATTGTTTAACTTGTCACTAGGATTAACCCTAGTGACATTTTTAATAAGTTTACCATCTACTAACATGTTTATTCAGGTATTATGTGTAAGTATTTAGACGAGTCCTTGCTTAATTTTTCTATCTCTGGTATGATTATGAAGAATTATTTTTGTTCGGTAGTAAAGGGAAGATAAGTTATTGCTTTTCGCCTGGACCACAAAGAGCAAGAATAGTAATACAATTGTGTGGATAACACACGAGGAGGCAACAAATATGGAAAACGGTAAAGTAAAATGGTTTAATGCAGAGAAAGGTTTCGGATTCATCGAGCGCGATGGCGGAGAAGATGTATTCGTTCACTTTTCAGCAATCCAAGGCGAAGGCTTTAAAACACTTGAAGAAGGTCAATCAGTAACTTTCACTGTTGAGCAAGGTGCTCGTGGACCTCAAGCTGCTAACGTACAAAAAGCTTAATCACATAGCATGTGGAGGACAGACCCAATTGGGTCTGTTTTTTCTTATATAAAATACCTCTAAAATATAGAGGTATTTTTTGTGTCTAATTATTAATGTATTTTTCAAAAACAAAGCCGTAGTCTTTTATGTTATATTGCTTTTTACTATCCTCCAGCCATTGGAAAGCTGCTTGATTTAACATCTTGAATTGAACAACCAAATTGTTATCAGAACTAGTAACACGTCCTAATGTCGTAGATGCAATATCAAGGCTTTCTTTGGCATAGCGAAGGGAAATTTCATTCTCGTAAGCAATTTCTGAGATTTTAATAAGTGCTTTGTATAGGTCCTTTACTTCTTCAATGTGTTTTTTATGGACATCAATAGAGAAGAGCTCCGAACCAATCTTAAATTTAATTTCAATATCAAGGTCGACTGTACCAGCAGTTTCCAGCTTCACATCAGAAATTCTATTTGTTGCATAACTATAGCGATGAAGCATTCTCTTTTTGCTTGTTGCACTTGTTCCGTCAAGGTGAATCAGGGCATTATTTGTAAAACAATATTCATCTGATTTGGATTTAATTAAAAAATATATCTTTTCGTTATCTTCATGCATAACATAATCATCGGAATCCACTTTATCGTAATTTTCTGGTCTAATAACAGAACCTACATCGCTTAATCCTAAAATATCTGCTGCTACTTTTCCAAACATTCTATCAACCTCACTTAAAGAAATTTTAATTGCCATCCAACTATACGAATATGTACGTAAGAAGTTTCAAGCTTTTTGAACGACGAAACAATTTATGCTTTGCATTTTTGACTTATGCTAAGATTTTAAATATCAAATAATTCAGATATTTGTTATAATAAAAAAATGTATCCATAGAATTGGACTTATTCTATGGAAGAAAACCTAAGTCAGAAGGGGAATAGAAAATGCGTCCAGTCATCCTTGGCGTTTTGGCTGCATTCTTTTTTGCGTTTACGTTCATCATTAACCGTTCCATGGAGCTGGAAGGAGGGAGCTGGATATGGAGTGCTTCATTACGGTACTTCTTTATGGTTCCTTTTCTGCTGCTCCTTGTGATGGCAAGAAAGAATCTTAAACCTTTATTTCTAGAAATGAAAAAAAATCCGAAAGCCTGGCTTTTGTGGAGCACAGTAGGATTTGGACTTTTTTATGGTCCAATTTGTTTTTCAGCAGCCTATGCACCTGGATGGCTCATTGCATCAACCTGGCAAATTACGATCATTTCAGGTTCCTTATTAGCACCGCTTTTTTTTGAAACAATAATGACAAAAAAAGGTCCGTTGCAAGTGAAAGGCAAAATACCCTTAAAGGGAATGTCTATGTCGATGGTTATTTTGGCGGGGATAATCTTAATGCAGGTGGATCAAGCAGATTCGCTTTCATTTAGAGAAATCCTTTTAGGGATTGTACCAGTTCTGATTGCCTCGTTTGCCTACCCTTTAGGGAATAGAAAAATGATGGATGTGTGCGGGGGAAGGCTCGATGTTTTTCAACGGGTATTAGGAATGACAATTGCAAGTTTGCCTTTATGGATTATTTTAGCCATTTATGGCTTGGTCACGGTCGGCCCGCCTAGTTTGGGTCAGACCTTTCAATCTGGTATTGTAGCCATCACCTCCGGCGTGATCGCAACCATTTTATTTTTCCAGGCAACAGACCTTGTGCGAGGAAATATGCAAAAATTAGGGAACGTAGAGGCGACACAGTCAATGGAGGTTTTATTTGCGTTAATGGGCGAATTACTCCTTTTGAAAGCGGCATTTCCATCTGTCATATCGTGGACTGGGATGGTACTGGTCATGGCAGGAATGGTGCTTCACAGCTATGTATCACATAAAGGGGATATCCCGGATGGGAAAAAAGCGAGTGCGTAATGATATTAAGCCTAATCTGATACATGATTAGGCTTAATAAGTAACGATTAACTTGAAAGGTAAGGAGTCAGTTTGTCGATGGCTTCCTGCACCAATTTCGCATTCTTCGTATACATAGCTTTTGCATTTTCGTCTTCGGTTCCAAGTGAAAAAATCTCTAAATCTGCTTGCGTTTTTTTTAGCGTAGCTAATAAAAGCGGTCTCTGTGAAGGAGAGGGGACTTGGATTTTGTCATCATATAAATCTACCGTTAATTCTCCATATGAGTCCACTTGACCGATAAAAACATTATCGAGGGTAACTTCAAGTTTTTCTAATTCTGTGGTGAGCCAGCCCCTGCTTTTTCCGGCGGACCTTAATGCCTCATCTAAAATGCTTCCATCCATAATGATGGTTTGGGGTTCCTTTTCTGTAGGGACCTTCATATTTAAGTCTTTGGGAGTCAAGGGGCGGTTTTCTTTTTTCAATAGAGTACTGAGATCACCTCTAGGTTCTAGGACAGCAAATTCAACGTCGGCAACACGAAAAATATCTTTCTGACGAAGTAAGGCAGACAATTCATCAATCGTGTATTTTTCTTTCTTTAAATTCTCTTCTAATACCTTGCCATCTTTTATTAAAACAGTTCCTCTTCCATCAACAATGTCTCGAAAGGATTTACTTTTTAAGGCTAAAATGTCAACCAATAGTGTTGCAAGACTGAAAATAATAATAGCCGCCATTCCTTGAAACATATTTTTTTCTAATCCAGTTATTGCTTCTCCTGCTATGCTGCCAATTGTAATTCCAGAAACATACTCAAAGAAAGAAAGTTCAGATATTTGTTTCTTACCAAGTATTTTTGTCATTAAAAATAAAAGTGCCATAAAGACAAAAGAACGAATGATGAGATCAACCCAACTAGGCAAATTTATTCACCTCAAAACTTTCAACTTTTATATTGTGGCTCAAGTCGTTCGAGCTCTAAAACCCGTGTCTGTAGATCTTTATTCACAGATGCAATTGTCTCCATTGATTCATGAAACACCTTTTTGGTATCTTCATCCATAGAAGTTAAAGCCAGGGATGATAACTGCGCTTCAATTCCCTTTATATTTGAAAGGCATTGCTTAACGTTTGCTGCAATGGTCATGAATGAAATTCCTTTCTTCTAGAGGATATACGTTACAATATTAAAAGGGTTGGCAGTGCTGCCAACCTTTACGCTCTAATATTTATTGATTGTATTGAGGCTCTTCTGCTAAGATTTCCTGAAGACGTGGTTCAAGACTGTCCAGGACGGATTGAGTTTGTTGAGCAGCATCCTGATAAAGTTTTTTTGCGTTTTGATTATCTGTTGCTAATGAAAAGGCTTCAAAACTAGCTTGTGCACTTTTTAAACCTGCTAATGCTTGTTTAACTTGAGTTCCAACTGTCATAGAGTAAATCCTTCTTTCATTTTTTTTTACTTACAGAACGTAGTATGTGGATTGCCTCATAAATTATGTGACTTTTTTATTTAACAAGACTTTCTAGTAAAAAAGGATGTAGGGCATGAGTTTTATCTACAAAGATAAATCCATCGTAGCGTTCACTCATGATGGATGGAACATAGTTTCCATATCTTTCATATTCAGGTCTGTATACAACACCGATTGCGCGATGACCGATGGTTTTAATGAATTCTTCACGGTTATTCTCATTAAATAATAGATACTGGTTCTTTCCCTCAGCTCTATGCATTAAATCCTCCCAGCTCCTAGGTTGAGCATGGGGGACATCGGTAACACGGAAATCTACTCCCCACTCTGTTGATGCAATCACCGTACCACGGTGCGTTCCAAAGCCAACGATGTAAACATCTTCGGGATCATTTTGTTCTCGAATCAATTGCCCCACATTTACCATCCCTGCATCTTTCATATCAGTAGCCCGGGCATCACCAACATGGGTATTGTGTTCCCAGATGATTACTTTTGCATCATCACCGTAATACTTCATCACAGCATTCAAAGCTTCAACCATATGTGTGTCTCTTACGTTCCATGACTTTGAATCGCTTGAGACCATCGTCCGGTAATATTCTTCTGCGTTTACCGTAACAAGCGCATTAACTTCCATGTTTAAACTGCTTTCTTCATCATCGTCGTATTTCCACTTGTTTTTTTGTATGGTAGAGAGAAGGGCAAGGGCTTCTTTGATACAATTTTCTGATAAATATCCTGCAGAAACCGCATAGGACTCATTATTTCTGTTATAGGGCTCAAAGCAGGTAAATGCATTTCTTGCCTGTTTAAGGCCTGAATTGCCAGTCCGTTCAAAATATTTAATAATCTCATCCATACTTTCCCAAAGACTATAGACGTCTAGTCCATAAAATCCAACTTTGTTCTTTCGTTTGGTTTTTTGATTATAATTTCTTAACCATGAAACTAGTTCCATGATTTCTTCATTGGCCCACATCCACGTGGGCCACCGATTAAATTCTTCAAATGCCAGTCTAAGATCTTGGTGGGGTGACCCAATGTTTTTTATATACGTATTGATTCTTTGACAGGATGGCCAGTCTCCTTCAACGGCTATCACATTGAACCCTTTTTCCTTAATTAATTTTTTCGTAAGTTCAGCCCGAATCGTATAAAATTCGGATGTACCGTGGGATGATTCACCAAGGAGTACGTATTTGGCGTCGCCAATTGCCTGAATTAGCGGGTCAAGATCATGAATAGTATCGAAGGGTCTAGCATGTTTTTTTATGGCCTCCAGCATTGATAAACATCCTTTCAGAAACAGTCTTATTGGTAATTTCCCTCAGTCGATAGAAGCTTATCCAAAAATAAATAAACCCCCTGAATTTTATCAGGGAGTTTTGGTGGTGAAATCATCGGTACATGGTCCACTTGCCGATATCTTTGAATCCAAGTCGTTTATAGATTCGTCCGGCTTCAGGATTATCATAAAATAGGCAAAGTAACTTGCCTTCATTTAATACATCTCTAAAAAGTTTATGCATAATTGCTGTTGCTAATCCTTTACGGCGATACTCTTTTCTGGTACAAACACCGACAATCATAGCTGAAAATGAATTTTCTGCTGTGGTTGATACACAAGCGGTCATAGTTCCATTTTCTTCAGTGAAATAGCTTCGAGATGTATTGGATTGCATGGAGGTTAGTAATATTTCCTGAGCATCATCTCTGATTTGAAATTCGTCAATGGATTTACGAAGAGATAAAATTTGGTCAACATCAACGATGTCAGCTTTTTTAATTTCTATATTTGTTTTTTCAAGATATTCTATATTCTTACATTCTGCAAAAAAAGTTTCTTGTTTTTTTCCAAGCTGCAACTCTTTATAAGGTTCAAATTTCTCGACGATTTCAGTTTTACCGGATAAAAGACGGGGTTGAGGAAAGGAGGTAATAATTGAGACAAAGGAATCCACATCAAATTCATCTTTGGCATATGGAATAAATGATTGATAAAATCTGAGAAGAACGGCCTTTATTTCTCCCTGTTTATTGAATTGCGCCCAAATATCTTGAAAATCTGGATCATAGCCAAAAACTTCTAAGTCCCCAATGATAAATAAATTAATGGATGGTTCGCCACTTAAGAATCCCATGATGTGATTATGGTCATTTTTGGTCATTTTTCTAATGATAAAAATCGCCCCTTTTGCTATACTACTCGTATTCAAATATTAGCACAATTTCATTCGTAATAAACTAATAGTTTGCTATGTTGAAGGTATTTTTAATAGTCTATTAATTTTGAAGAATTCACCAATTCGTCACAAAGAACCTGTGTTATCGTAAGATTCCGGTGATATACTATAAGTGTAAAGAGAAATAAAAAAATTAACTCTCTTAGGAGACTCAACCATCCGTGTTCGTTCCGTACGTGAACGAGTAGTAAAAGTTTTTCTTTGTAATGTTTGGTAGGTGGAGCGATGTAACTGGAATTGGAAAGATGTAACACCTAACAAATCTTTCTTTTTAGGAAAGAGGAAATCACTTTTATCAAAATGAAGGTACAATGTTATTGGGAATTGGGAGTAAAGTGAAAATTTATCTACCTATGAAAATGTACGTAGATAAATTACTCAAACCAAATGATCTTTTTTAATATTATTATGGAGCTTCCATTTGCGAAGAAACCTAAGTAATGAACAAAAGAAAGAATCATAAAACCAATAACGTAAACAAATAGGTAGAATTTCACTATTTGGACCTAATTGGAGTAAAAGTGCTCACCAAAAAGGTTAAGATTTTGTTCCACGATAAAGATACATGATAAATGAATTAACTTTATCACTATTTTTATCAAAATCAATTCCAGACCTATATTGCCAAGATGCTGACCTAAACAATGGATAAGAGTCAATGGTAAAATACCAGTAAGTTTGTTTCTTTTTAGGAATTTGAATTCCATTAAATTTCATGCGAATTAATTCCTTCAACGGAACAGCACACATCGGCTAACGAATTCAACCTTCCATTAGATCGTAAAATGACTAAAAGGAAGAGGTGAAAACAATTTGGCTGATGTCAATGGTTGGGTCCCCTAAGAGGTTAATTATTCAAGAAGCTGTCTCAAATGAGGCGGCTTCTTTATTTTGATTAATAATAAAATAAATTGGTAAATAAAGTGTTTACATTCAAAGTGCGACTAAATTACTGTTATAATGGAATTAAAAAATAAACACGAAAGGGGCAAGATAATGTCAGGAATTCCGAACATTGATTTAAACGAAGAACAGAAAGTAATCATGGAAAAAGTTCAACAACACAGAGGATTGACAACCAGTAAAATTATTCAAAGAATTATGTTAATCACCATTGGTGCTGTTTTGATGGCCGTTGGACTTGAAATTTTCCTTGTACCCAATCATGTTATTGATGGTGGTATTGTTGGGATTTCGATTATGCTATCATATTTGACTGGTTGGAAATTAGGTATTTTTATCTTTATTCTCAATATTCCTTTTTTCTTTATCGGGTATAAACAAATTGGTAAAACCTTCGCCTTATCCACTCTTTATGGAATTATTATTCTTTCTATTGGTACTACATTACTTCATCCAGTACCCGCCTTCACCCAAGATATATTACTGGCTACTGTTTTTGGGGGAATCGTTCTTGGAATAGGGGTAGGGATAGTCATCCGCTATGGAGGATCCCTGGATGGAACAGAAATACTCGCCATTCTATTTAATAAAAAGCTTCCATTTTCTGTTGGTGAAATTATTATGTTTTTTAATTTATTTATACTCGGAAGCGCTGGATTTGTTTTTTCGTGGGACCGTGCTATGTATTCTCTTATTGCTTATTTTGTTGCCTATAAAACCATTGATATTACCATTACGGGTTTAGATGAATCAAAATCGGTGTGGATTATTAGCGATAATTCAAAAGAAATCGGCGAAGCGATTATGCATCGACTTGGTCGTGGTGTGACATATATTAACGGTGAGGGTGCTTATTCTGGCGATCACAAAAAGGTGATTTTCTGTGTAATCAACCGTCTTGAAGAGGCAAAATTGAAGGAAATTGTTACTGAAAGTGATGAAAATGCTTTCCTTGCGGTTGCGGATATTGCAGAAGTGCGTGGGGGGAGATTTAAGAAAAGAGATATCCATTAAAGTCGCCGTGAGGCGGCTTTTTCGCTTCCTTTTTTAATATTAAAGTGATATCATAATGATAGTAGATAAATATCATTTTAAAGGGGAGTGGCAGACTTGAAAGAAAAAGATCTATTTAAAATTAACGGTATATTTGGTGTTATCCTATTTCTTTTATGTGCTGGAATAGCGGTATTTAGTTTCCGTCAATTTATACTTAATGAAAATTTTCTTATGTTGGCAATTGTTATTGTTTTCTTGCTCTTAACTGTAATTGTTGTAACTGGTTTTACGATTATTCAACCGAACCAGGCTAAGGTTTTTACCCTTTTTGGCAGTTATTTGGGTGTAATCAAACAAGAAGGCTTCTGGTTAACCGTCCCATTAACAGCAAGAACAAACGTATCACTTAGAGTAATTAATTTTAACAGTGACAAATTAAAGGTAAACGATTTGGAAGGAAATCCGATTGAAATCGCTGCAGTGGTCGTTTACAAAGTGTTTGATTCAGCGAAGGCAGTTTTTGATGTGGAAGATTATAAAGAATTTGTTCATACACAAAGTGAAACAGGTCTGCGGCATATTGCCAGTCAATATCCATATGATAATTTTAATAACGACTATGAAATCTCTCTGCGCCAACATTCTGATGAAGTTGCGGATGAGTTAACAAAAGATCTTCAGCAAAGACTTCAGCTGGCAGGTGTGGAAATTATCGAAGCGAGAATCATGCACCTAGCCTATTCTAGTGAAATTGCTCATGCGATGCTGCAAAGACAACAGGCAAAAGCAGTGTTAGCTGCCAGAAAAGTGATTGTTGAAGGAGCCGTATCTATGGTTAAATCGGCGATTGACCAATTAAGGACAGAGGGAATCGTGGAGCTTGATGAAGAAAAGAAAGCACAAATGGTAAATAATTTAATGGTAGCTTTAGTTTCTGAGAAGGGGAGCCAGCCAATAATCAATACAGGAAGTATCTATTAAGGTTGTGACGTAAAGTGGCTGAGAAAAAGAGATTTTTACTTCGTATGGATCAGGAAGTCTATGATGCACTTGAGAAATGGGCAGAGGATGAATTCAGAAGTGTTAACGCGCAAATAGAAATCATCATTAAAAAAGGCTTGAAAGATTCTGGAAGACTAAAAAGACCGGGAGGCACCCGGAAGAAAAATAAGGATTAAAAAGTATTGACCTAAGCTCCTGTCGTTAAATGGCGAAACTTATCAAACTTGCCCCGGAATTTGTCATTGTATGCGCTTACCTAGGAAATAATAATAAGCAGTTCTTCAATATTTCCCAAAAAGAGATGTAGTTTTCAACTAACATCTCTTTTTTACGCTCTTTTCGTAAACTTTGTTGCTTTTTGTAACTAAATTTAATGATTTTGCTAATTTCTGCTGAAAATGAATTAATTTGATAAGAAAAGAGCTGCAAAGTAAATTCTAAAGCGTAAAATGACTATTTCCACGTTAAAATCGGCTTTAAGATTTTAACAACAATCATTACGAGAACAGACCTTTTTTATGTAACTTATTGTTAGAATAGCAACTCGAATACTTCATTTAATTCATATGCCCTTTTCTCATCCTGTTCTTCCTTGGCGTAGTTTATTTCCTTAGGCAGAATTTCATTTAAAAAGGTAATTTCTTTGTAGTTTAAGTGACGGACAAAATCTCCTTCCGAGGAAAATTTACCCTCCATTAATTTACGATATACCTGTCTGCCTTCGTTATGTCCGTCAACGTAGTTTGATAAAATTTCTCGTAAATACCCCAATGTATGATCCATTTTGTTCATCCATCCTTTCATTTTTTATGATTTGAAGAATTGTTAATTCTATACCTTGATTCACTTTTTATAAAATGGTGCAGAATAAAGGAGAGGTTATGTATTGGACCAGTTGTCACAAAAGGGGGGATCTGCTTGTTAAACCATCTGGTGAGAGCAGTACCAAATTTATTTACGCTTGGTAACTTACTATCTGGAGTTTTTTCAATTACGTTTAATATGAATGGATATTTGCAAATAGCGGCAATATTTATTTTTTTATCGGTAATTTTTGACTTTTTTGATGGGCGGTTGGCGAGAAGGTTGAAAGTCAATAGTGAATTTGGTGTAGAACTGGATTCATTAGCGGATATCGTTAGTCTTGGGGTTGCACCTGCCCTTCTTTTTTACTCTTTAGAAGCGCCCACTGTCTTCACAACCATAGCATTCATGCTATTCCCCACTATGGGTGCTCTACGGTTGGCGAAGTTTAATGTAAAACCAACAAAAGGCTATTTCATGGGTCTGCCAATCACTGCAGCAGGATTAGTAATGGCTGCTATGGGAATATTTTTGTATAGCAATGCATTTGTTACTTTTTTATTATCCATTCTAATGGTTACCCCTGTGAGAATAAAAAAACTATAATCTTTATACTACAATTTACCTGTGCATTACCATTCATATTCTACTCAAATAGGTAAAGATTAAGCTAATGGAAGGGCCGTTTCCCTTTCTAGTTCATGTTAGATAAAGGAGTGCTTCGGATGAGGAATATGATGAATCCGTTTTTCAATATGTTTGGTAGAAAACGAAATAGAAAGGGTACCATGTGGGCATCTCTTATTGGACTTGGAATAAGTGCCGCTGTTTTTGGACTAACTAGAGGAAAACGAAAAAATATAACAATGCCGATCCAACATCTAGTCCAAAGCTTCACACCCAAAACGAACCTTAACCATATGAACAACACTGCACTAGCAGAGTTCTCAGAAGAGTTACTAGCGAGTGCATTGCGAAATGATAAAGATCGTTAAAGAAAAAGTCCGCATTTGCAAATGCGGGCTTTTTATAAAAGATAAGTATAAGTTTTTGAACTTAGTTTACTGTCCAGCTCCAGCTCCCTAGCGGCTAGTGTCCTTCGCTCTCCGCGAGTAAAAATCCCTTCAGGATTTTTACCTACTTACGATAAGTCAAGCACGAACGCGCCTCCGGCTCTTCGTGTTTCCTTTATCTCAGTTGGAGCGCCCAGGCCATATGCCGCTGACCAGGGCGCTTCCGCTTTTCTTATAATGGCGGGTTAGGGACTTTTTTTGGTTGATATTCTATAACATCTGATGAGAATAACGTGATGACTAAAAGATTCCCCATCGTTCTTGCTCGGATGATAATCGGCTGATTATACATATTTTTAAATTCAAAGTCAGGTCCATACCAGCTTACCGTGGCATCGCGCCCAGGTGGGATATAAGGAACATGTCTGCTGTGAGAAAACCGTTGCACGATTTTTAATCCTGCGCTATCGACTGCATTGAATAACGTGGAAGAAACTTGACAAATTCCACCGCCAATATCTTCTGCATATTCACCTCTTACGATTACTTTAGCCTTTTCATAGCCCTTTGCTGCAGTCCGCCTTCCAACTACACGATTAAAAGAAAAAGTCTCTCCTGGAAAAACGACATGATTATTAATAGCCTCCACGGCAAGTTTGATATTGATGGTCCGTTTTTTATTACTAGGATTAAAAGAAGTGAAATAACGTCCAATTCGTATACTCCGAATATCTGCTAGAAGTTCAGTATCAACTTTTGGATAAACAGGGTACATGGGAATCTCTAATGTTGAAGTTTGATTTTCGAAAAAATAAGTATAGAATTTTTCAGTAAATGCCTGACGATTGATACTCTGACCAACCTGCTCAGGAACAATATTTTCATTTTTGTCCAATTCTGCGTCTTTAGGCAAAACCGAAAACTTTTTCTCTAATTGTTTTAACAGGTTATCATACTTTTGGGTATCCAAAAGTAAATAATGCGGCCCGCCAATTGAATATTCTTCTCTATTGATAGTGGAAACGAAATTCCCATCTTTTGTAATGTGTAAACTAGTTTGTGGGATTACTTGTTGTATCAACAGTAAACCACTAAATAACCATGTGAAAAAATACATAATACATACCCCCTCCTGATAATTTGGTGCAAGATGGTTATTTTTATGTAAATTAGCTTTCTTAATTTTTAAGTGGCGGATTAGGGAACAGGTATTAGTCTTTTTTTAGGTTTTGTTGAAAAAAATGCAGAATAATAGTATATAATCAAGTAATAAAACGAATTACGCAAAGTGCTAGCGCTCTGCTATATAAATGATAGGAGTGTCTCCCTTGGCTGAAAACGGAAGAATACAATTAAATGTAAGGATTACAAGAGAAACATCAGACAAACTGGATGAAATAGTCGAATATTATCAAGAAAACCTCAAATTAGGCCGAGTATATAAAGGTGATGTGTTGACGGATATAATTGAAAAATCCTATGAAGTGATGAATAAACAAAAGAAAGGAATTAAGAGGTATTAATTATTAAAACAAAGGAAAAGTATTTGTCATTGCATAGGCATTATCCATGGGAACCATTTGCAGAATTGGCTGTAACAGAAGAAAGCAGGTGAGGTCTGGAAGTATCCAGGTCTCTTTTTTATGAAAAATATTAACAAACCATGAACAAACTATTAAATCCCTGGGAAGATTTTGAGGTATAGTTGATATGTATGAAAAATGTTATAAACTGAAGAATAGAAGAGTTTTTGCTAGGAGATGAAGCGATTTTGAAAATCCTTGTGATTGAAGATAATACAAGTGTTTGTTCGATGATTGAAATGTTTTTTGCCAAGGAAGGAATCGAAGGGATTTTTGTAAATGATGGTCTTGAAGGGTATAACACGTTTAAAACAGGAACGTGGGACGCTTTGATTGTTGATTGGATGCTCCCTGGTATGGATGGAGTAAGTATTTGCCGGAAAATCAGAGAAGAGAAATACACGGTGCCAATTATCATGTTGACCGCGAAAGATACAGAATCTGATCAAGTACTTGGACTTGAAATGGGAGCAGATGATTATGTGACGAAGCCATTTAGCCCGCTTACCTTAATGGCAAGAATAAAGGCAGTTACACGCAGGTATCAAACCCAAGTAAGTAATCAGCCGGAGGAATTCCTTCAGACAGATCATTTTAAGATCAGTAAAAATACCCGGGAAGTCCTTGTTGATGGAACTCCTGTTACAAACTTAACTCCAAAAGAGTTTGATCTTTTATATTATATGGTTGAACATCCTCGGCAGGTTTTTTCAAGAGAGCAGCTACTAGAACGGGTTTGGGGATATCAATTCTACGGTGATGAACGAACAGTAGACGTTCATATAAAGCGGCTGCGGAAAAAGGTAGAAACCACTGCGCAGCCATTCTTCCATACTGTATGGGGAGTAGGTTATAAGTTTGATGAATCGGCTCAGACAGATAAGAATTAAATATTTTTCTCAACAATTCATCAGCCATATTAGTATCATCATTGTTGCTTTTTTAGTCTTAAGTCTTTTGTTTGCCCATTATGTTGGGAATTTGGTGTATGAAAATAAAGCAGATGAATTGATCTCCTATGGAGAAGCCATTATTTCAGATATTGATCGTAATCCTGTTATGTCGGATCAAATAATCAATCAATATAGTAATGTTTTACGATCTAGAAAAGTTAGTTTTAGTATGTTTGATCAAGAGGCCAATCTGTATGCTGTCGGAAGAAGTGGACCAGCGATCGAGTTAAACCCTTCCGAATGGGAAAAAATTAAAAACGGGAAAACGATCATCGTCCAAAGTGATTATAAACGATTTGACCAAGGTGTTACCTTTGTTGTCTTGCCCTATATCGATCGCGGCAGGTTTGTTGGCGGAATTTTGTTAACCTCGCCAATCAGCGGTTCCAGTACAATGATCAGGCAAGTGAATCAATTTTTAATTTATACGATTCTAATCGCACTTGGCGTCTCCTTCCTACTGAGCTGGCTACTATCGAAAATACATGTGAACCGAATAAAGCGGCTACGTGAAGCAACATCGCTTGTCTCTGCTGGAGATTACCATGTCCATGTGCCTTCCTCTAATTTTGACGAAATCGGCGAATTGGCCAATGATTTCAACCATATGGTGAAAAAATTAAATCACTCGATGGAAGAAATCGAAAGCCTCGAAAATCGCAGAAGGCAATTTATGGCCGATGTTTCACATGAAATGCGGACACCCTTAACCACCATTAGCGGTGTCGTTGAAGGATTGAAAAATGACATGATTCCTGAAGAGGATAAGGAAAGAGGAATTAATTTAGTCAGTCAGGAAGCGAAGCGGCTGATTCGTTTAGTAAATGAAAACCTAGATTATGAAAAAATTCGCTCCAATCAAATTCAGTTATATCGCGAAGATATTCAGCTGTTGGAACTCTTAGAAATCATACAAGAACAATTGTCCGTACAGGCTGAAGAGAAAAATGTTCAAATAATCGTTGAGGCAAATGTGGACGTAATGGTCAATGCTGACTATGATCGACTTGTGCAAATTTTAATCAATATCACGAAAAACAGCATCCAGTTTACGTCGGATGGTACGATTTGGCTTAGAGGACGAACAGAACAGAATAATGTCATTATTGAAGTAGAAGATACAGGAATTGGTATTGACCCGAGTGAAGTTGAAAAAATTTGGCGGCGATTTTACAAAGCTGAAATATCCAGAACCAGTAATCCTTATGGTGCATTTGGTCTAGGTCTCTCTATCGTTAAACAGCTCGTTCTTCTTCATAATGGAGAAATTGAAGTACAAAGTGAAAAAGGAAAAGGAACGAAGTTTACCATTACCTTTAACCAGTAAACAGCAGAGAATTCTGCTGTTTTTTCTTTTTTTACGAAATAATTCTTTTGTCTTAAAAATTTCCAATTCCCGTTATAATTTGTTAACAATTTTTTCATATTTATGGGCTAAAGTATAGATATAGAAATCAATTACACAAGATTTTAGTGTAAAGGAGAAGAAAACGTATGAATTACAAAGATGAATTCGAAAAAGATAATGAAAATAACATTGAAAAAGCATCAGACTTTGAAAATATTCAGCCTGAAAATGAATCTATTTCCCAGCGTGAAGAAAGCAAGCCTGGACCACAACTTACTAATGAAGTGCCAAAAAGTGAAGAGTTAGTGGAAGAAGACGAGGTAAGGACAGAAGTATCTGAACAACAAGCTAACCGTATAGAGTTTAAAAATCATACCAAGAAAAAGAAAAAAGGTGTTAAAAGTTTTGCCTCCATGGTAGCGGCAGGGGTGGTTGGTTCTGTATTAACGTTAACGGTGCTTCCTTATACCGACTATATGGAAAACTTTGTTAATACAGGAACTCAGTCGAATGGTCTTACAGTGCAGAACACGAATCCTGAAGTTAATACCGTTACGGCACAGCCTACCTCAGCAAAATCATCTTCATCAATTGCGGATACGGTTGAGCACTTATCAAAAACAATTGTAGGGATCGTCAATTTTCAGCAGAAGCAAAGCAGAGGTTTTTATGGTAGCAGTACATCTCAAGATGTGGAGAGTGGGACAGGTTCAGGAGTTATTTTTCAAAAGAATAATGACATTGCCTATATCGTAACCAATAACCATGTTGTAGAGGGTGCAACAAAACTTGAGGTATCATTATACAACGGTGAAAAAGTAAATGCAGAAGTGGTTGGAACCGATGCTTTAACTGATTTGGCTGTTTTAAAAATTGATAGTAAAAACGTTGAAGCTACTGCCCAGTTTGGTGATTCCTCCAAACTTCGACCTGGGGATGAAGTTTATGCGATTGGGAACCCGCTAGGACTAGAGTTCTCAAGAACCGTAACACAAGGTATCGTTAGTGCGGTAAACAGGAGTATTGACGTTTCTACCTCAGCGGGAACGTGGGAAACCAATGTTATCCAAACAGATGCAGCGATCAATCCGGGAAATAGCGGCGGTGCGTTAATTAACCCTGATGGCTTAGTCATTGGAATCAACAGCTTGAAAATTGCTAACAGCGGTGTCGAAGGATTGGGATTTGCGATTCCAAGTAATGATTTAATTCCGATTGTGAATCAATTAATTGATAACGGAAAAGTAGAAAGACCTTATCTGGGAATTGGACTCGCTGATTTAGCGGAAGTGCCGCAATTATACTGGGAGAACCTTCCGGATAGCGTAAAAGAAGGGGTAATGATTACTGCGGTTGAACCTAACTCCGCTGCAGGAAATGGTGGATTAAGAGCGCAAGATGTGATTGTTTCCATGAATGGAACCAAAATCGCCAACAGCTCAGATTTAAGAAAATTCTTATACTCAGATGTAAAAATGGGTGATGACGTTAAATTTGAAGTTTATCGTGACGGAAAGTTTACCACGGTGAACGTTAAGCTAACGAAATAATATAAGGGAGCAATCCAATGACTTTTATTGAAAAAAACAAAAAATTACTTTTTATCATCGTGGTACTCATACTTGCGATGAGTGTGTTTCTTAGCTTAGCACTAACAAAGGACAAAGCCATTGCCAAAATTGATGGTGAAACCATCAGTAAAGACGAACTTTACGATGAAATGGTTAATCAATATGGTGCAGCAACTGTCGAGCAAATGATCTCCGATAAAATCGTAGCTTTAGAAGCAAAAAAACAAAAGGTTAGTATTTCTGATAAAGAGTTAAATGAAGAACTGGATAAATTAAAAGAATCATATGGCGGTGAAGAGGTTTTTGACCAGATGCTGGCAGCAAATAATACATCACTTGATGCTCTTAAAGAAGACTTGGAAAATTATTTAACGTTACGTAAACTTCTTGAGCCGCGAATCGAGATTACCGACGAAGAATTAAAAACCTATTTTGACGAGAATAAGGATTCATTAGGTGAAGCAGAACAAGTGAAAGCTAGCCATATACTTGTGGAAGATGAGGAGACTGCAAAGGAGGTTAAACAAAAGTTAACCGATGGAGCTGATTTCGCTGAATTAGCGAAGGAATATTCAACGGATGAAGGGTCAAAGGAAAACGGTGGGGAACTTGGCTTTTTCCCTAAAGGAACCATGGTAACTGAATTTGAAGATGTGGCCTTTACTCTGCCAATTAATGAAATTAGTGACCCAGTAAAATCTGATTATGGGTATCATATTATTAAAGTGGGAGAAAAGAAGGAAGCAAAAGAAGCAAATTATGAAAATAGTCAAGCAGCAATCAAAGATACGCTGATTGATCAAAAAATGGAATCGGAATACTCCATTTGGCTTGAAGATAAGAAAAAGGATTATGATATTGAAAATACGCTAGAATCTGTAGTGGGGTAACTCTTATAACGAGGTGAAAATGGTGAATCAGGTCGGAAGATATGCAGCTAGTGATGAAGTAGATGATTTCCTACTGATGAAGATGGTTATGGAACTCCCAGAAAAGGACAAAATGGTTATGTGGTCGCAAGGGTATTTAGATTCAGTAATCGAAAAATTACCTGAGTATGCGCGCGACATTTTGGAGAACCGTAAGCAAAAATGGGAAGATACGAAGGAGTTTTACCAACAACAGATTGAAGAAATTCTCAGCGATGAGGAATTCATAAAACAGTCAAAGGGCGAACGGAAGCAGTTTGCCCTTTTTGTCATGGAGCATTACCGTGAACTCCAGTCTTTATTGTTTGCGGCTTATGATGGAAAAATAACAGATGAAGACATTAGGAAATTTGTCTATCGGAGACGGTTTGGCGGCAGGAAAAAGTATCTTCATTAAGGTCTGTCTCGCGGGATTAAGTTTAAAAGCTTTTGATTAGTCAGACAAAATAGGCTTGCAATGATTACCAATAATATTTACAATATAATTATCTTGAGTTGAAACGGGGGTGTAAAGAGATGGTTCGTTCTATTTTTGTACGTGTAAAGTGGCTTGAAGCGCTATATTTGTGTCGTGCAATTTTTCATGATGTAGTTTTCAAAGGGGGGAGTCTGCCCTTTTTACCTAACTGCAAATTGAATATAGAACGATAACACATCTCTTTACCCATTAAAAAATATGGATAAATGAGGGTGCATTTTTGCACTCTTTTTTCATGCCATTTTTCAAGTGCGCAGGTATCTATAGATGCCTGCGCCTTTTTGTAAAGAGAGTGTTCAAAAAAGGAGAATGAACATGATCGTATGTAGTGTAAATCATATAGAAAAATCATTTGGCGGAACGATTATATTTGAAGATTTATCCTTTGAAATTTACGAAGGGAATCGAGTGGGCTTAGTTGGACGAAATGGAAGCGGGAAAACCACTTTGTTAAAATTGCTTGCCAATCAAGAAGGTGTTGATGGGGGAGTCATTCATTGGAAAAGGGGGCTGAAAATCGGCTATCTGGCTCAAATTCCTGATTATCGTGACTTAACAGTTAAAGAAGTCCTAAAAACAGCTTTTGAAGAATTAGTGGAAACAGAAGCAAAATTGCAGAAATTAGAAGTTGAAATGGGACAGGAACTTCCCCCTGTTCAATTGCAAAGGTTAATGGATCAATATGGTAAGCTGCAGGATGATTTCATCTTAAACGGCGGATATGAAATGGACGTGCAAATGGACACAGTTTCACACGGTTTAAAGATCACAGATTTGATTGATAAACCTTTTTCACTTTTAAGCGGCGGTGAAAAGACAAAGGTCGGTTTGGCATTAAGCTTATTAAAGAAGCCGGAACTGCTGTTGTTAGACGAACCGACGAACCATTTAGACTTGATGGCGATTGAGTGGCTTGGAACTTTTCTCAAGGAGTATTCTGGAACGATTATATTGATTTCCCATGATCGTTACTTTTTAGATGAGGTCGTAACGAAAGTACTCGACATGGAGGATGGGGAAATAGAGCTGTACCATACAAATTTTAGCGGCTTTGTTAAAGAGAAGGAAGAGCGCTTGTTACGGGAGTTCCAGGAATATCAGGAACAGCAGAGGAAGATTAAGAAAATGAAGGAAGCAATTAAACGGCTAAGGGATTGGGCAAATCGGGCCAATCCGCCAAGTGCCGCGCTTCATAAACGGGCTACCAATATGCAAAGGGCACTCGACCGAATAGAAAAACTGGATCGTCCAAAGCTGGATGTAAAGAAAATGGCCATCGACTTTGAAGCGAATGACCGCAGTGGCAAAGATGTCATTAAGCTTGAGGGTGTTGCGAAAAGTTTTGGCAGCCGGACGCTTTTTGAAAAAGTAAATATGCTTATTCAGTATAAGGACCGGGCAGCAATTGTCGGTGAAAATGGAACGGGGAAATCGACACTTTTAAAGATGATTCTTCGCGAAAGTGAAAGTGATATAGGAACAGTTAAGGTTGGCAGTAATGTGAAAATCGGTTATTTATCTCAACATGTCTTCAATACGATTGGTGATGATAAAGTAATCGATGTTTTCCGTTCCGAAGTAACGGTAAATGAAGGGGAAGCTCGGCATATTTTAGCACGGTTCTTATTTTACGGACCAGCAGTTTTCCGCAAGGTGAATCAATTGAGCGGTGGGGAAAGAATGCGATTGCGTCTTGCTCAGCTGATGTATCAGGACATAAATCTTTTGATTCTGGATGAACCGACGAATCACCTTGATATTGATTCATGTGAGGTGTTAGAAGAGGCTTTAGAGCAATTTAATGGCACAATTTTAGCTGTGTCACACGATCGTTATTTTCTTAATAAATTGTTTACGAAAATTTATTGGCTTCAGGATGGGACTGTCCACTTTTTTGATGGCAACTATGACTGGGCAAAAGGAAAGTTAAGTACAGTAAAAGTAATTCAACCTGCAGAACCAAAAAAAATCCAGCAAAAAAAGGTTGAAAAGCCCCAAGCTGCGAAAGCTCCTGTCCAGGTGGAAGCTATTGAACAACAGCTGGAGGAGCTTGAAGCCGAAATTTATTCGTTGAAACTGCAGATGGAAAGTGTGCTGGATATAGGAATGATTCAGAAGTATTATGCAGAAATTGAGGTAATGGAGGGAGAAAGGGATCAATTATACAGGCAATTAGATGAAGTGGTATGACTTTTCAGTGGCAACACTTACCTTTAAATGGAGCCGAAAATGCGGCTCCATTTATTTTGCTTTTCGAAAGATAAACCAATGATTATAATTAGTTATATTAAAAATAAGGTTGGTATGAAATGAATAGTTTTTCTATTAGTCATTTAATTTTTCTCCTCTCGGTGACGTTAGCGGGTGTGAGTTGGTCGGTCTTCTTTCATCAACCGCTCGTCATTGGTTTTCTGCCGGGATATATAACCCTTGTAATTCTATCTAAACAGAAAAATCAATCATTAAAAAAAATCATCAGAATTAGCTTGAAAGGAGTTTACAAGACAAGGATTGTTATTCTTATTCTTTTTCTAGTTAGTTTTTTACTCCCATCCTGGTATTTGTCTGGAACGATTGATCAAATGGTAAGACTTGCCCTTTATTTTATTAATCCTGATTATTTTTTTGTTTTAACGTTTATAGCTGCCATGGTGTTTTCGATGCTTCTAGGTACGACAGTTGGAACTCTTAGTGCGATTGGTATTCCGATTCTAGGGACAGCTTTGGTGCTTAACCTACCTACTGAGGTGGTAGCAGGAGCATTGGTTTCAGGGGCATTCGTTGGAGACAGAACATCACCTTTTTCTAGTGCTCATCAGCTATTGGCCCATACGCTAGAATTACCGGTGAAAAAACAATGGAACGCGATGCTGCTTACAACGGTTATGGCTGTGGGTATGTCGTTGCTGTTTTACGGGGCATTTGACTACTTTTCAGTTCCCGGATTGCATCAGGTTGAAACCTTGCATGGGTATGAGTTTTCCTTGATTAAGTTTATTCCACCCATCGTGTTGCTGCTTTTGGTTCTTTTTAAAGTAAGTATTCTATATGCCTTTCTATCTAGTATTCTTTCTGCTGCGATTATTACGTTGTTGGAGGGAGCCGGAGTTCTGGAAATAGCTCTAGCATTTTGGAGTGGAATTGAAGGTCTTGGCGGGGGATTCATACATATGTACCAACTCTTGCTGTTCCTTGCTTTGGCTGGTGCCTATAATGGTCTGTTGGAGGAATTGAATGTTATCCAGCCCTATCTTGATAAATGGATGAAAAATTCATCATCTTTAACAAGTGATACGTTAAAAACCCTCTTTGCTACTCTATTAATTAGTTTAATTGCGGCTAATCAAACGCTTCCGATTATCCTGACGGGCCGGTCCTTCCTGCGTCATTGGGCCAATAAATACGGGAAAGAGGAATTGGCTAGAGTGATGGGCGATACGACCATGCTATTCCCAGGAATGGTGCCATGGAGTGTGCTTGCCATCATGTGCAGTACGATTTTGGGAATACCAATCTTGGGATTTCTGCCATATGCGTTCTTTCTATGGATACTACCTTTATTAACATTGGTAGTGTCCATAGCCAAACATTTCCGAAAATCAAAAAAAATCGTAACAGTGTATTGAACGGAGTTCTAGTCTCCGTTCTTTTTGTTGCGAATGAACTCCCTTGTCCAAACATATAAGTGATTATAGAGAAATTTGGACAAGGGATGGTAGGATGCTGAAAAAATTGGCTGTAATTGGATTTGGTAGTACGATGATTGGCATTGGGGTTAACGGATTTATATTGCCATTCCATATCATAAATGGCGGTATGTTTGGAATTAGTATCGTGTTCAATTATTTGTGGCAATTAAATATTGGAATAACCTTTGTGTTTTTAAATATTCCTGTTTATCTGTATGCATACAAATCAGATTTTAACTATTTCTTTTACGGCTTAATCGGAGCCTTTTTTTCCGGTTTCATGATTGAATTTTGGTTCCCTTTAAGGGATGCGTTCCATTTACCGATTATTAGTTCGGTGATTCTTGGCGGACTGATCATTGGGATTGGAGTAGGGACGATGCTCAGGAATCACATAAGTCCCGGCGGAATGGATCTTCTTGCCTTATTACTAGCAAAATGGACAAAAATAAATGTAGGGATCATCGGATATGTAATAGATACAGTGATAATCATTTCGAGCCTGCTCCTGCTCAAGGAACCCAGATTACTATATTCGTTGTTAGTTGTATCGATAGTTGGTATATTAGCAACTGCGATAACATCATATGGTTCAGATGACTCGATATGAAAAAAGGGTGTAGTTTAGTATTATAAGGTGAGAAATGTATTTTGAATTGAGGTTTGTTTTTATGTTGAAACCAGTAAAGGATCATGTAAAAGAGAAATTAAACATTCTATTTGTTGGATTTAATCCGAGTATTCGTTCTAGTGAAACAGGACACCATTTTGCCAATCCGAATAACCGGTTTTGGAGAATCTTACTTGAGGCGGGATTGACTCCACGAAAATTTGAAGCTTCTGAAGACGCGAAGCTATTAGAGCTGGGCATGGGTATTACGAACATTGTGGCTAGACCAACAAAAGCAGCGGATGAAATTACGAAGGAAGAATTCAAAGAAGGAAAAGAAATTCTTCGAAGAAAAATTGAGCAGTTGAAGCCGCGTGTGGTGTGTTTCGTCGGGAAGGGGGTTTATCAGGAGTATAGTGGGTTGAAAAAAGTTCCTTGGGGGAGGCAGGAGGAAGCGGTCGTTCCGGGAACGATTGACTTTGTCGCCCCTTCTTCGAGTGGATTGGTGAGGATGAAGCTGGAGGAGATTGTTGAGATTTATAAGGGACTAGGAGCACTTTCTCTGGATTGAGCTAAAATTAGATGGGACAGGGTTTGCAGAAGTACACCGCCGTTGATTGTGCCGATAAATTAGGTGGTAGTGGGAATATCGTAAGAATCCGCCGTTGATTGTGCCGATAAATTAGGTGGTAGTGGGAATATCGTAAGAATCCGCCGTTGATTGTGCCGATAAATTAGGCGGGAGTGGGAATATCGTAAGAATCTGCCGTTGATTGTGCCGATAAATTAGGCGAGAGTGGGAATATGGTAAGAATCTGCCATTGATTGTGCCGATAAATTAGGCGGGAGTGGGAATATCGTAAGAATCTGCCGTTGATTGTGCCGATAAATTAGGTGGGAGTGGGAATATCGTAAGAATCTGCCGTTGATTGTGCCGATAAATTAGGTGGGAGTGGGAAGATCGTAAGAATCCGCTGTTGATTGTGCCGATAAATTGGTAGGAGTAGGATATGGTAAGAATCAGTCGATTATTGTGCCTGTAAATTAAGCGAATGTAGGGGTATGGTAAAAATTCAAGGTTTTTCTGCAATATTGAAATAATATAGGCAGCTGGGAAGTTACAAATAGAAAAAACGACGGAGACATTGAGTCCCGTCGATTCATGAATCAAATTTCTTTTGATAATGAGCCAATGCAAGCAGCGGAAAAATATAGCGGTAGCTGTGATAATGGATGTAAAAAGCACCCGCCATACCTTGGCCTTTGGGGTACGCAGTCGTCCAGTCATCTTTTTGCAGGTTTCTCAATAAATAGGCAATACCTTTTCGAATCTCTGATGTCGGTTTGTCTGAAACACTTATTAAAGCATCCAATGCCCAGGCGGTGTGGGTCAAAGTACTAATCTTAAGCGGAACATATTTTTCTTTACTATCACTATAACAAGATTCGCCCCAGCCACCATCTTTGTTTTGAATTCCCTTCAACCACTCTATTGTCTTTTGAAGCGATGTATCGGTGACAGGCACCCCAACGGCTGTTAATCCTGTCACTGCACCCCAGGTACCATAAATATAACAAATACCCCATCTTCCATACCAAGAGCCGTCAGCCTCTTGATGATCCATAAGCCATTTTATACCTTTTTTTATGATCTCATGGTCTTTTGGCAGATTTGTATAGTTACCGAAGAACTCAAGCGTCCTTCCTGTGATGTCCGCACAAGATGGATCGGTGAGGATAAACTCGCCTTTTTCAATTGGTAAAAATTCAATCAGTTTTGTATCGGTATTTTTTTCAAAAGCCGCCCAGCCACCATCGTCATTTTGCATCGACATCAACCAGTTAACCCCACGGGCCCAGGCGTCTTGACCTTCAGAAGGCATTCGAGAAATAGACCTCATTGAAGCGGTTGTATCATCAACATCAGGGTGGATAGTATTTATATTGGAAAAACCCCAGCCCCCAGGTAAACTGTTAGGATTATGAATCACCCAATCTCCGAACTTATCATGCTGTCTTGCTAATAAATAGTGATTTGCTTTCCTAACCATTTCATCCTCAAGGGAAACACCAGCCTCTTGAAGCGCATACCCAATTAACGATGTATTCCAAACATTTGCGGTTGTGTATTGCATATGCGGGAGGCCGTTAATTTCAGTTTTCATCGATTTAATTCCATTAATGGCAGCTGTTATGACAGGGTCGGTTTTCTTATACCCGAGTGAAAGAAGTGCGAAAATCATTAAAAAAGTTGAGCTGTAGTAGCTGTAGAACATTCCATCCTTTTCGATATGGTCAAGCATATATTTTTTAGCACGATCAATCGCAAGCTTGTGAAGATGGTCAGGCAGCCCCATTAAATTCTTTACACCATCCTCGATAAAAGAAAACAATGAACGCCATTCGTTAGAACGGACCCAGTTATCATCGGAATTCCGACTAACCATTAAATCAGAAAGGTCAGGACTCCTTTTCGTTATTAAGCTAAATTTCTTATCAGCGAGAATCATCATCGGTGTAAGATTTGCCCTTCCATAAACAGATAAAGAATAGAAATTAAATGGGAAATGAAGTGGGAGCAGGATAATTTCAATTGGCAGAGGCGAGAATCTTGGCCATTTAAGTTGACCTGTTAAGGACAACATCACCTTGGTAAACATACTAACCTCTTCGATTCCGCCCTTAGATAAAATAAACTTTTTTGCAGCGGCCATCCGTTTATCCGTTTTTTCAAAGTAGCCAGAATACAAAAGAGCATAATAGCATTCTACTGTAGCCGACAGATTTCCTTCATGTTCATCATAAAAAAGCTTCCATGCGCCATTTTGTTCTTGCTTGCTTAAAATCCTCTCAGCAAGCCCTTTTATTAATTCCTCATCATTAATTTCTAATGTCCGTAATAAAATGATCATATAGGCATCTGTGGATAGTCCAGTTTCAAATGGATCACTCCAAGAGCCGTCGGGAGATTGATTCCTTCTCAGCATTTCAACCAGCCAGTCAATGCCTTTCCTAGTATCCATCATCGCAGCGTTCATTCCTCTCCCTATTGTATATTCTCATCTATACATATTCAGGAAGTTGAAGGAGAATTCTCGAAGGAGGTGATTGTTATCTTTTCTATCAGGAGCCGGGAGAAGACGCCGATAGACACCATCAAGGAGGCATCACAGTTAAAGTTAAAAAATACAGAAGTCCATCACTTAACGAAAGATGAGCATGCTCTTTTAGAAAGGATTAGATGTGATACACAGGAACTGAATCTGAATAATGTCACAAGAACGAAGGCTTATTTTGATTTTTATCAAAAACATCCGGAAATCCATTGGGCATTTTTAGGGCATATGGTGTCACGGAATGGCGGCTGGAACATGACGGATTTAAAGGGGGACTTGCTCACTCGCCTTCTGACGAAAAAGGAGCGGAATGACTTTTTTAACTTTTTAGAACGCGGCAATTGGCTGATTTTTCAAGATGCATATCCACAATTTTTACTCTACAGTGAAAGTTTAAAAAGGGGGAAACCGCTGTTTTACCTTCTGCCCAATTTAAATATTTCTACATTCATGGAGACCATTTGGGATTATTTTTGGAAAAATCCGAACACTTATATCCTTACTATAGCTCTCGTAATTAACGAACAAA
Source organism: Neobacillus sp. plas4 (assembly GCF_057221695.1). Lineage (NCBI taxonomy): Bacteria > Bacillati > Bacillota > Bacilli > Caryophanales > Bacillaceae > Neobacillus > Neobacillus sp. plas4. Next base: position 3,936,165 of record NZ_CM170152.1, on the reverse strand, counting down.
ATTATTTAGAAAAAAGGGTTATACAAAACTCAGTCTATCAAAAGGATGTTCTAAACACGCTGGAGTTTAAACTGCAGGATCACCTGTCTTTTAATCATATTTTGTTTCCCTATCGAAAAAAAAGCCTAGCGGGTCAGACGCTTCATCAGTTTCAATCTTTACACGAGCGGATTGTATTAGGAAAACGGCTGTACGGTGTTCTTTTTAAAAAGAGAGATTTATTTATGAAATGGGCAAAGGAACATCCTCATACAGGTTCAAGAAAAGATTATTGGCCCCATATATTCAATAATGTGAACGAAGGAATTCCTGGGATTCCCTATCAGCTCCGCTTAAACTCCTGCAAGCTGAGGTGGGGAGCTAGAAAAATTTACAGTCCTGATTTAAAGTCTGCATGGAAAAATGTTAACCACCAAGAAGCGGAAAAGGGAGATTGGTTTCATGATTGGCAGGTAGCCGACTATCTCTCGGAGCTAGATGAAACACAATTAAGTGGGGAGATTGAATATGAATACTGTAAAACGCTCGAAAGGCTTGAACTTGCCGCCTTGGCCAAAAAAGTCATTACCCTTTTTGATTAAAGAATTTGGTCCAACACTCTTTTTGGCGATATTGCTGGGAACTAGCTTGGATCTTTACTTTGTTGGCAAGAATATGTACATGTTCCCGATTAGACCATTTCCTGAGGTGTTTTCGGTTAATATTGCATTTACGTTTGTAGCTTTGCCCGTTATGGTCCTTGTTTACCTTAAAATCATGAAGCAGGTTTCAAAATGGGGGAAAGCAGGAGTTATTTTATTTCTAAGTTTATTAATGCCAATTGTTGAGAGGTTTTCTGAACTGTTTGGTTTATTTGAGCATAGCCCCGAATGGAGGCATATCTATACCTTTTTTGGCTACTTAGTTTTCTTATCGATCATTTTAATATTTTATCGTGTGACAAATAAAGAACATTAAAAAAGCCAAGACCGAAGTCTTGGCTTTACGGAATGCCGCGCGAGCGACACTACGTACCCCTTCCGTCCGTACAGTGGTTAAGTGTCCCGCAACAAGCGAATGTTCGGAAGGGGTACAGTTATAATACCACAATATTGAAGATTTGAACCATGAAACTTTCTTTTCTGCGCTGGAAAGTGTATCATAAAGAAGAATTTTTTTACATAAAGGAGATGTTTATTGTGGCAAAAAAAGGACACATACAAATGCAAAACGGTGAGAAAATCGAATTTGAATTGTATCCAAATGAAGCACCGGGTACAGTTGCAAACTTTGAAAAGTTAGCAAAAGAAGGTTTTTACAACGGGTTAAATTTCCATCGAGTTATTCCTGGTTTTGTTAGCCAAGGTGGATGCCCAACTGGAACAGGCACTGGTGGGCCAGGTTATACAATTAAATGTGAGACACAAGGAAATCCACACACACATGTACCTGGATCTCTTTCAATGGCACATGCTGGTAAAGATACAGGTGGTAGCCAATTCTTTATTGTTCATGAATCGCAGCCACATCTAAATGGTGTTCACACTGTTTTTGGTAAAGTGACTTCTGGTCTTGAAGCAGCAAAAGCAATGAGAAATGGCGATGTCATGGAAAAAGTTGAAGTTTACGACGAATAGGATGTTCGGTAGGAAGGGCCTTTTGATAAGGTCCTTTTTTTGTTCACTTGCCATTGCAGCCAAGAGGCAGCTTACGTTGTGGGTAAATGGAATTACAAATGGGGATAATAAGTGACAAAGATGTGGAAGGGTCTGTTTTTATGCAATGAATCATATAAAAAGAAAACTCCTGCTTATTTTTAGCATGATCTGTATGCTATTTGTTGCAGGTTTTGACAAAACAGCAGAGAGTGAAATTACTTTTACTATTTACTCGATGACAATGGCAATGAATAAAAAAGATTCCCAAGGCTATATACAAACCTTAAGTGATTTTTTTATTAAAGAGAATTATGGAGATGAAAAATATATTACTGAAAAAATTAATGAATTTGGTCAGGTAATTGAAATTGATTTTCAAATTAAAGAGATAAAATCTTATACGGCTGTTGTTCAATATAAACTTTTACATATAAATGCTAACAGAGAAAAATCGACCTTTTATGGGGAAATGATCCTTATTAAGACTAAAGATGGCTGGAAAATCCATTTCGTTGAGGAAAAGATGATTTCTTGAAATACAACTGATTTCAAGATAATGATCGTAGTTGATGATATTTTTCTTACAAGAATGAATCGTCTCTCCCGGGGTAAATTAACGATATCATTTTACTATAGGGGGTTTTTATGAAGATAAAATTTGCAATGCTGGTGATTCCTTTTCTTTTCTTCTCGTTCCAGAGCTCATCGTTTGCAGAAAACAAGGAAACAAAAGAACTTAAAGCAGCCATTATTATTGACGATTTTGGTGGAGGGAATGAGGGCGTTAAAGAATTTTTGGAAGGGAATATTCCGATTACAGCAGCGGTGATGCCTTTTACAGAAAACTCAAAGGCGCACGCAGAATGGGCACATAAAAATGGCTTTGAGGTGATGGTTCATTTGCCCATGCAGCCGAAAAGAGGAAAAAGATCATGGCTTGGCCCTAAACCCATTACCGTGGAACTCTCTCCAGAGGAAGTAAAAAAGCGGGTGAAGGAAGCGCTCGAAAGTGTACCATATGCAGTTGGGATGAACAACCATATGGGGTCTCTAGCTGTTGAAAATGAAGGAATAGTCAGGGCAATTGTTGAAGTGGCGAAGGAAAGGAAATTATTTCTTGTCGATAGTGGTACAAGTCCCGGCACGAAGTTCCCAGAAATTGCAAAAGAACTTGGTGTACCCTTATTAAAACGAGACGTATTTCTTGATGATATTTCGTCCTCAGCACATGTTCGAAAACAAATGGCTAGGCTGGCAAAAGTAACCGAATTTCAAGGCAAAGGAATTGCCATTGGACATGTAGGAGTTACAGGAAAGGAATGTTCAATTGGAGTATTTCAATCAATGGATGAATTTAAGAAAAGAAATATTAAAATCGTACCAGTTTCACAGCTTTTCTCAGGAGAATTAGCGGACCAATATTTTATTCCATAAAACAAGGCACCTGCGGGCTGCCTTGTTTTGTGTTAAAATGACAGTCGTATAAAGAGATAAGCAGTAAGGGAGATGGAATCCGAATGAAACTTGTATCTTGGAATGTTAACGGCCTAAGAGCCTGTGTAAATAAAGGATTTTTAGATTATTTTAAAGAAGTTAATGCAGATATTTTTTGTGTGCAAGAAACAAAATTACAGGAAGGTCAAATCAACCTTGAACTGGAGGGTTATCATCAATATTGGAATTATGCTGTGAAAAAAGGCTATTCCGGCACTGCAGTTTTTACAAAGGTTGAACCGATTTCTATAAGTTATGGTTTAGGAAATGAGGATTCACAGGATGAAGGCCGAATCCTAACATTAGAATTTGAAAAGTTTTATCTAGTGAATGTTTACACACCAAATTCACAAAGAGATTTGGCTAGATTAGGTTACCGGCTTGAATGGGAAGATCGAATCATCTCTCATCTGAAAGAATTAGACGAGCTAAAGCCGGTTGTTCTTTGCGGGGATTTAAATGTGGCGCACCGGGAAATTGACTTGAGAAATCCTAAATCAAATTTAGGGAATTCTGGTTTTACTGTAGAGGAACGTGGAAAGATGACTGCGCTGCTAGAGTCAGGTTTTGTGGACAGCTTCAGGCATTTTTATCCGGAAAAAGAAGGGGCATATTCATGGTGGAGCTATATGGCCAAGGTTCGTGAGCGGAATATTGGGTGGCGGATTGATTATTTTATCGTCTCCGAAAAACTTCGTGACCAACTTATCAACGCAGATATTCATTGTGAAATTATGGGAAGTGATCATTGCCCCGTGGTCGTTGAATTGGAAATATAAGTATTTCTTATCTTAAATTATAAAAACCTCGTAATTCTATTACGTAACAGGATGGCTTAAAATAGAATGAAGAGGTGATTCCGTATGGATATTAAGAAAGAAGTTCAACAACAATTTGGAAAAAATGCGGCTTCATATGTTTCCAGTCCGATTCATAAGGATGGAAAAGACTTAGTAAAAATGGTCGAAATGGCAGATCTAAAGGGTCAGGAGGTTATGCTCGATATTGCTACAGGCGGCGGGCATACTGCTAACGCATTTGCATCGCTGGTTAAAAAAGTAACAGCGGTTGATCTTACGGAGAAAATGCTGATTGAGGCCGAGAAGTTCATAAAAGGAAATGGTCACAAAAATGTAGAATTTGTACATGGAGATGCTGAACAGCTGCCTTTTGCAGATGACGCATTTGATATTGTCACCTGCAGGATTGCACCGCACCATTTTCCGAATGTGGATTTATTTATAAAGGAAGTACATCGAGTTTTAAAGCCAAAAGGGCAATTCTTATTGGATGATAATGTAGTCCCAGAGACACAAGAGTTTGATCAATTTTATAATTCGATTGAAAAAATGCGTGATTACAGTCATTTTCGTGCCTGGAAAAAATCCGAATGGATTCAGAAACTTGAGGATAGCGGTTTAGAAGTCTTTGAATGGCACCGATTTGAGAAGACATTTTTCTTTGATCCATGGTGTTCAAACATGAAACTAGCCGATTCTGAAAAAAATCAGTTAACGAATTACATTCTTAAATCTTCACAAGGAATCAAGGATAAGTTTAGGATGGTTATCGAGAATGATAAGATAATTTCCTTTGTTGGTGAAGCAATTGTTTTAAAAGCAATTAAAAGGTAAGCAAAAGCCCAATGTACAAAAGAGAGCTGCCTCTCATTCATACATTGGGCTTTTTAAAATTCGAATGGACTGTGGAGGTCATTCAGCGCTGTACCGAAAACATCAAACTCAGGAGATCTTTCACCGTTACTAGTGTGTTCTTCTTGATCTGCTTGGTTCATAATGGTTTTTTCAGCGTCTTTTTTCTGGTAATAGCTCAAGGTAATTCAGCTCCTTTTTATGGGAATAAAGTATATTGTATTTTTACCCATAAAAAAGGTTCTAAAACATTTTTATATCTTTTCGCTTAAATACTGTATTTTGGTATAATAACAGTAGCTTTTAACTTTTAAAAAAAATCTTTAAAATTTGTTGTTGATTTCTGTCGGAATTCGTTGTATTATTATCAATGTCGCCGATACGAAGTGGCGAAGTTAGTAACTTAGTTTTCTAGTTCGTTTTTATACTATGCGGGTGTGGCGGAATTGGCAGACGCACCAGACTTAGGATCTGGCGCCGCAAGGCGTGGGGGTTCGACTCCCTTCACCCGCACTTATTATTTTTGCGATAGCAATATAATAACTTTCATGATGAATGCGGAAGTAGTTCAGTGGTAGAACACCACCTTGCCAAGGTGGGGGTCGCGGGTTCGAATCCCGTCTTCCGCTCCAAAGTTGCCGGGGTGGCGGAACTGGCAGACGCACAGGACTTAAAATCCTGCGGTAGGTGACTACCGTACCGGTTCGATTCCGGTCCTCGGCACCAGAGTTTTTTCGCGTTGGCGAAAATAACTTTCAATAATGCGCCCGTAGCTCAATTGGATAGAGTGTCTGACTACGGATCAGAAGGTTATGGGTTCGACTCCTTTCGGGCGCGCCATATTTTATCGGGAAGTAGCTCAGCTTGGTAGAGCACTTGGTTTGGGACCAAGGGGTCGCAGGTTCGAATCCTGTCTTCCCGACCATCTTCAAATTAACAAAATGGGGCCTTAGCTCAGCTGGGAGAGCGCCTGCTTTGCACGCAGGAGGTCAGCGGTTCGATCCCGCTAGGCTCCACCAAAGTTTTTTCACGATAGTGAAAATAACTTACAATTTAATCAGATATTTGGCGGTGTAGCTCAGCTGGCTAGAGCGTACGGTTCATACCCGTAAGGTCGGGGGTTCGATCCCCTCCGCCGCTACCAAGTATTTTTATGAAGTAAAAATACAAAAGTATTTTACTAAGCAACATAATTTTCAACATTTAGTATTACTGCGGAGGAATACCCAAGTCTGGCTGAAGGGATCGGTCTTGAAAACCGACAGGCGGGTCAAACCGCGCGGGGGTTCGAATCCCTCTTCCTCCTCCATAAAATTTAATTATTTATTTCTCCGATGTGGAGGGGTAGCGAAGTGGCTAAACGCGGCGGACTGTAAATCCGCTCCCTCCGGGTTCGGCGGTTCGAATCCGTCCCCCTCCACCAATGTTTTTTGCGAAGCAAAATAACCATAGTTTTTTCACGTTAGTGAAAATAACTTTCCAATTTCCATTTAGGGGTATAGTTTAAAGGTAGAACGAAGGTCTCCAAAACCTTTGGTGTGGGTTCAATTCCTACTACCCCTGCCAACGATTTGCCGGTGTGGCGGAATTGGCAGACGCGCACGACTCAAAATCGTGTTCCGTGAGGAGTGTCGGTTCGACCCCGACCACCGGTATCACAAAGAACAAAGTACGTTCATTTTAATAAATATAAATAAGCTCACAAACGTTGATAAAACAAGGTTTGTGAGCTTATTTATTTATTTATTAAGAAAGGATAGAAAAAGATAAGAATTGATTTTGTTTTACTCAAATTTTACGTTTCAATTGCAAGCTGACCTGGCACTCTTTTTCTATTCAATAAATGAATCAATACAACGACATACTGGTTTGTCCAAAATTCCACTTTTGTTTTTCCCATGGTGTAAAGACCGCCTTCCAAGGCTATTACTAAAATATTGGTGAAATACCTGAAAATGCCTTTTAATCTTAACAGATTTATAGTATCGTTCGATATGGAGCTAACGAAGAGGGGAAGAAGGAACTGTGTTGGCAGCCGTTTTTCTTTAAAAGGGCAGGAATTTATGTGTATCGACAGTAATATAAAACATGAGTTTTCCTTCACGCCTTCATTTTCGAACTATGTTACTTGCGAATCAGAAGCTTAAATTGACCATCTCTATCAAAAATTAAATGATGGTGGGGGAGCCTTTATGCCGATTGGGGACTATGGTTTTCAGTCAAAAATTTGGTTGGCTAGTTGATCGTTCCGGTGTGCCATGGCAGCTTGATTTACCTAACTGATATACATACGAACATACGCTTCTTTATAGAAAGTAAGCTTTCACCACCTGTAGATTATTGTTCCACTCTCATAAAAGAAAAAGAAAAAAGGAAGGATAAATTATGGCCCGTTGGCTGACAGGATATAGCCAAAAAGAGTTAGAAGCACTAATGGAAAACAAGACAGACTAGAACTAAGTAAAGACAAGCAAAGAAACACTGGTTTATATCAAATGGAAGAACAAATGCAGACGATCAAGCTAGCAACAAATAATTCCTAGCCATCTGAATATCGTCTTATTTAACAAACAAATTTAATTATTTTTTGGAGGTAACGATTGATGTCGCAACATAATATTAGCCCGGAACAAATTGAAAATGAACAAATATACAAGGAAATGGGATTAACAGACGAAGAGTATCAACTAGCAAAGGATCTATTAAAACGTCATCCGAACTACACGGAAACAGGCATTTTCTCTGCCATGTGGTCCGAGCATTGTAGCTACAAATCATCGAAACCATTACTTAAAAGGTTCCCAACGAAAGGTAGTCATGTTTTACAAGGGCCTGGTGAAGGTGCTGGGGTTGTTGATATTGGTGACAATCAAGCCGTTGTTTTTAAAATTGAAAGTCATAATAGCCCGTCTTTTGTCGAGCCATTTGAAGGTTCAGCAACTGGGGTTGGTGGAATAATGCGTGATGTCTTTTCAATGGGAGCAAAACCAATTGCAGCCATGAATTCCTTACGTTTTGGCAATCTAGATAATGACCATACGAAAATGTTATTTTCTGAGGTTGTCCGTGGGATTGCGAGCTATGGCAATGTGATCGATGTTCCAACGGTTGGTGGCGAGATCCAATTTGATAAGCAATATGAAGAAAATCCATTAGTCAATGCGATGGTTGTTGGACTAATTAATCATGACGATATGCAAAAGGGTGTTGCTGCTGGTGTAGGAAACGTCGTGATTTATGCTGGTGGGGATACCGGAAAGGATGGAGTTGGTGGCGCATCATTTTCTTCAGAGGTTGTTGAAGGTGGAAAAGAAGAAAATTCATCTGCAGTCGCAATTGGTAATCCACATATCGGTAAAAAATTAATGGATGCATGCTTAGAAGTCGTTCATTCGGATGCATTAGTAGGGATTCAAGATATGGGTGCGGCAGGATTAACATCATCTGCGAGTGAAATGGCAGCTAAAGCTGGTACAGGTGTTGAAATGAATCTTGACCTTGTTCCACAGCGCGAAGAAGGCATGAATGCATATGAAATTATGCTGTCTGAATCACAGGAGCGTATGTTATTAGTTGCGAAAAAAGGGCAGGAGCAGGAAATTCTTGATATTTTTGCAAAACATGATGTGGATGCGGCAGTAATCGGTGAAGTTATTGAGGAAAAAGCCTTCCGTATTAAGCAGCATGATGAGATTGTCGCAGATATTCCTGTCAATATCTTAGCTGATGAAGCACCTGTCTATCATTTGCCATCAAAAGAAGCGGCATACTATCAAGAATTTCAAGCGATGGAAAATGAAGTGCCAGCGGTTGACGATCATCAAGCGATGTTAAGACAACTCTTACAGCAGCCGACCATTGCTAGTAAGGAATGGGCATACAAGCAATATGACGCTGAGGCACAAGGAAACACGATTGCTGGTCCTGGATCTGATGCAGCAATCGTGAAAATCGATGGAACGGATAAAGCCATTGCGATTACGACGGACTGTAATTCTCGTTATATTTATTTAGATCCAAAAGTGGGTGGGCAAATTGCCGTTGCTGAAGCAGCACGTAATCTTGTTTGTTCTGGTGCAAAACCACTTGCCATTACAGATGGCTTGAACTATGGGAACCCGAACGATCCAGAAGTATTTTGGCAAATGGAAGAGAGCATTGATGGGATCAGCCAGGCATGTCTTGCTCTTGAGACACCAGTGATTAGCGGTAATGTTTCCATGTATAATCAATCAAAAGACGAAGCGATTCTTCCAACACCAATCATTGGTATGGTTGGACTAATCGAACATACAAAATATGTAACACAAAGCCATTTCCAAAATAATGGTGACCTTGTTTATTTAATTGGTGAAACGCTCCCTGAATTCGGTGGCAGTGAATTGCAAAATATAATTGCTGGAAAATATTCAGGAAAAGCGCCAGTCATTGATTTACAAATTGAAGCGAACCGTCAAAACATACTTGCGACTGCAATTAGAGAAGGTCTTGTCGTATCTGCACATGATTTATCTGAAGGCGGACTTGCTGTTGCCTTAGCTGAGAGTTTGTTTAAGGGACAAGCTTTAGGTGTTGAAGTTAACTTAACAGGTGACGCAACGGTAGTGTTATTTAGTGAATCACAATCAAGATTTTTAGTAACGGTAAAAGCAGAAAACAAAGAGCAATTTGAAACTCTATGGACAGATGCGAGCCAAATCGGCTCGGTAACGAACGATGGGAAATTGATTGTATCTGTAAATGGTGAACCTATAATTGAGGATACCGTTGATGAACTTCATAAACTTTGGAATGAAGCGATTCCTGGGTTAGTAGTAGCAAAATAAATTTTTTGTAGAACACGGCACCTTTCTGAATGGGCCGTGTTCTACCTAGTAATGTGCAAAAAAGAGGAATGTATAATGTTTGGAATTTGGAAACATGAAAAGGCATCAGAAATGAGAAGGGATATGTATTTTCTCTAGTGGGTCACCATTTATTATGCTTCCGAGTTATATTAAAGCACTTTTCTCTTTAACGATGATTATAAAAGCGAAAAAAGTGCTTCCGACACGTTATTGGAAGCACTCTTTTTTCTGCAGAAAGCGTTCTAAATCGTCTATCGAATAGATAAATACATGTGTGCTGCTACTCGGGTATTTAATAATCATAGTTGAAATCGATCCACTAAGAAAACTTACTACCATAGTATCGGCATGATCTTTTTAAATTATATAGAATCCTGTCGGCTTTAACCGCAAAGAGTTTCTGTATCAACTTTACTTGTTTAAACCCTTCATGTATTATTTGAATTGAAATACTTTATTGATTTTTCAGATTTTAAAAAACAGGAGGAAGATGAAATGGAGGAGCGAATTTTACATTTAATACGTAAGAAAAAGCAGTTGATGGCGCCTGCTTTGGCTGCTGCATTACTGTTTTATTTTTTGCTTCCTTTATCTCTTATTTTCATTCCTGATGTGATGACTCGGCCAAGCTTTATTTATAATATTTCTTGGGCATGGTTTTATGCATTTTTACAAATTCCGATGACATGGTTCTTCTGTTGGCTAAATCATACAACAGCAAAAAAAATTGAACGACAGATAGAAGCCAGCGCTAAGGAGGAATCGCTGTGAATCCTACTTATTTTTTATTCCTTATTTATATTATTGTTTGTACATTGATTATTACCTATTGGGCAGCCAAACGAAGTAAAACAACTAATCGGTTTTATATTGCTGCTGGGTCATTATCAGGTTTTCAAAATGGAATGGCCATTGCTGGCGATTTCATTAGTGCAGCCTCCTTTCTCGGTATCGTTGGGATGGTTGCAATTCGTGGCTATGATGGTTTTTTATATTCCATTGGCTTTTTAGTATCTTATCTTGTTGTATTATTTTTAGTTGCTGAACCTATTCACCGCTTAGGTAAATATTCACTTGGAGATGTCATTTGTTCACGATTTCCAAGTGAGAGTATGCGATTACTTATGGCATTTTGTACATTTATCATTTCCATCCTATATATAATCCCTCAACTAGTTGCTTCAGGATTTTTACTTCGTTTGCTGCTTGATATCAATTATTCTATTTCCGTCATTGTCATAGGGGGATTAATGACGATTTTTGTCGTTGTGGGTGGGATGATTGCGACTTCTTGGGTACAGATTGTGAAGACCGTTCTTCTTATGTCAGGAACATTTCTCCTCACACTTATCGTTCTTTCTCATTTTAATTGGGATGTTGCGGAGCTGATTGGAGAAGTAAAAACTGGTACGCCATTAGAAGAGAAATTTTTCCTTCCTGGAAATTTATTTGATCATCCACTGGAATTTCTTTCGCTACAACTTGCTTTAGTGCTTGGAACTGCAGGATTGCCTCATATATTGATACGACTATTTACGGTTAGTAATGCTTTTGAGGTTCGCAGGTCTCTAATCAGTTCAACATGGATCATTGGAATTTTTTATGTGATGACACTCGTCTTAGGGCTTGGGACTGTCGCATTCTTGGGATATGAATCGCTAATGTTACTGGACCCTACTGGAAATTTAGCTGCACCATTACTTGCAAAGGCGGTTGGAGGTGACTTCTTATTGGCATTTGTTTCTGCGATTGCCTTTACAACCATTGTTGCAGTCGTTGCAGGGCTTGTTATTTCCGCCACAACAGCTTTTTCCCATGATTTTTTTCATCATATTTTGAAAAAAGGGAAATCAACGGAGAAGGAGCAATTGAGGGTAGCTCGTTGGTCGGCATTAGGAATCGGATTGATTTCCACCTTATTTGCATTACGTTTAGAGAACATTAATGTAACATTTCTCGTTTCGATGACTTTTATTGTTGCCGCGTCAAGTATTTTCCCAGTTCTTTTATTAACGATTTATTGGAAACGCTTTACTCAAGTTGGCGCCATAATAGGGATGTTTAGTGGACTTGCTGCTTCTTTATTATTTGTCATTTTAGGTCCTTACATTATGAATCCAAGTGATGGTTGGATTAGAGGAGAGGCAATTTTTTCTCTATATAATCCAGGTATAATTACCATTCCTATTGGTTTTCTAGGTGCATATTTGGGAACTATTCTATCAAGAAGGCAATCCCAATCCATTGTAGATTTTAATAAATTTTATATTCAATCGCAGTCTGGCATTGCCTCTAGGGGAGAAAAGAAATGGAAAACTTAACGATTATATTGTTTGAACGTTTGGGACTACTTCTTATTATTGCATTTGTGATGACACGGACACCTGGTTTCAAATCATTAATGTACCGTAATTATAGTATGAAGATGTCGCTCGTTCATGCAGGAGTGTTTGGTTTATTTGGAATGGCTAGTACGGTTACAGGGATTGTCATACATGAGGATGGATTCATCAGTCATAATCTAGTTATTTTTCCAGTAGAGGATCAACATTTAATTGTTAGCATGAGTCTTGTTGCGATTGTGATTGCGGGTTTATTAGGCGGGCCGATACTTGGTTTTGGCGCTGGGGTTATTACTGGAATCCATCTCCTTTTTCTTGGCGGTGTTGGGGGATTAGCGAATGGCCTTGTCAATCCTATAACAGGCTTACTTGCAGGATTAACGGCAAGATTTTTTTCCAATGAACGCGTTATTTCTCCGCTGAAGGCATTATTTATTGGGGTTTTTCCTCCAGTTTTACATATGCAATTATTACTTATTATATACACAGATAGAATTGATATGATTGCACTTGTCAATACGATTGGCTTACCACTTGTGTTATCAAATAGTGCAGCGATTGCCATTTTTACAGCGATGATAGGAATTGTTTTACGTGAACAAGAGAATGAGGCAGCTCTTGCATCGAAACAAGCATTAACCATCGCGAAGGAAGCACTTCCATTTTTAAAAAAAGATTCTCCTTTTGATGTTGCGAATGGCTTAGCAAATTTATTATATAATCGTCTGAGGCTTGCTGCCGTTTCCATTACAGATCAAAAGGAGGTCTTAGCCCATATAGGATTAGGAGAAGATCATCATCATTTTGGTGATCCGATTACAGCACTTCCAGCACAAAAGGCGATTACATCGAAAAAGATCCAGGTTACACACGAGAAATCAGATTCGTTGTGCACTCATAAAAAATGTAGCCTAGAGGCAGCTATTTTCATTCCAATTATTGAAGATGATCAAGTAACGTATCTTATTACTTTCCATTTTCGAAAAGCAGAGCATATTTCTCCAGTTGAAATGATGATGGCACAAGGGCTTGGACAATTTATTTCAGATCAATTGAACATGCTTGGGGCTGAGAAACTAAAAGCACATATTCGAGATGCAGAGTTAAGGAATTTACAGGCACAAATCAATCCACACTTTTTGTTTAACACCCTTCAATTAATTGCAGGTTTGTTTCGGGAAAATCCAGCGAAGGCACGTCTCTTAACATTACAGTTAGCCAGTTATATGAGGTTTAATCTACGCTTAGTATCGAGATCTTTGGTTGAACTTGAAAAAGAGTGTGAACATGCGGAGGCTTATACTTCTATTATTCAAGAACGATTTAAAGGAAGATTACATATTAATTTTGTAAAGCCAAATGATCTTTCCAATATTTATATTCCGCCATCGACCATTCAGCCTTTGATTGAAAATTCGGTTCAGCATGGTTTAAAGAATGTAATAGATGGTGCAAAGATTGAAATTATAATAGAAAAAGAGAATGGGAGACTTGCCGTTTTCGTTCGGGATAATGGCAGCGGTTTTCCTAAACATATTTTACCGATTGTCAGTCTACAGCCATTAGTAGATCAAATTAATGGTGGGATAGGTATTTATAATGTGAACCAACGATTAGTTCATTTATTAGGAGAGTCAGCGAGAATGCATATTCGAAATTTGTCCGATGGAGGCAGTGAAGTGAAGTTTTCGATTCCAATACCAAATCAATTGGAAGAAATGAGGTGATAGGATGAATATTCGTGCGATGATTGCTGAAGATGAGATGATGGCAAGAAAGGAATTGCTTTATTTATTGAAAGATGAAAAGGGAGTTATCCTTACTCCGCATGCGGAAACAGGCGAACAATTAATTGAGTTATATTCTGAACATCGCCCGGATGTTATTTTTCTTGATGTAGAGATGCCAGGTTTTACTGGTATCGAGGCAGCACGATATATTATGAAACAGGAGACAGACACAGTTCCCCTATTTGTGTTCACCACTGCATATGATGAGTATGCAATGGATGCTTTTGAAGTAGAAGCAGTTGACTACTTATTAAAACCATATGACGAGACAAGATTTCGAAGGACGATGAACCGAATTCGCAAAAGTATGGCAAATCGAAAGATTAGTAGTGAAGCAACGGAAAAAAAGGCACAAACGATTGTATCAAAGATGTTAATTGATGATGGAGAACGGATGATTGTAGTCTCTCCTGATTCCATTTTCTACGCTGTACCAAATAAACGATTATTAGAGATTCATACCGAGGATAAAGTCATTATGAGTCGGATGACCTTACAAGAATTAGAGGATCAGTTGGCTGGTCATATGTTTTTCCGTGCACATCGTAGTTATTTGGTAAATCTAAATCACGTTTTAGAAATTACCCCATGGTTTAATGGAACAAGTAATTTGACATTAAAAGATAAAAGTCGAACACAAATCCCTGTAAGTCGTTCTGCGAGTAAATCTATTCTTGATATTTATAAATGATAAGATCCATAGACTAGGATCTACAACCATTCACGAGCTATATATAACCATTGAACCTATGTTTTCGACCGTTCATCCATTTTCTAGTTACAAAATATTCAAAAAATATATAATTATCTATAAATTGAAGCAGAAGGGGATGGTCAATTTTGGCTCAAAAGGAATTAATGACGGGCAAGAAAAAAAGTGTAGATTATGAAAGGGTTCAAAGCAGTCCGCAATTCAAACAATTTTTGAGCAGAAAGAAGAAATTTATTGTACCGTTAACAGTATTTTTCATGATTTTTTACTTTTTATTGCCAATTTTCACCTCTTACACAACATTTTTAAACAACCCAGCGATTGGAAATATTTCTTGGACTTGGATTTTCGCATTTTCACAGTTTCTGATGGTTTGGGTGTTAAGTGGAATGTATGTAAGAAAAGCAGCTTCCTTTGATAAAGAAGCCGAGCAAATCATTCATGAGCAGTTAAAATAAGGGGGTATGTAGATGGATCCGATAGTAGTAGTTCTTTTTCTAGCAATCGTTATTCTTACGTTAGTCATCACTTATATAGCAGCAAAACAAACAAAATCCACCGGTGATTTTTATACAGCGGGTGGAGGATTGACTGGATGGCAAAATGGATTAGCAATAGCTGGTGATTATTTATCGGCGGCATCCTTCCTAGGTATTGCAGGTATGATTGCTTTAAAAGGGTTTGACGGATTTTTTTATAGTATCGGATTTTTGATTGCTTATTTAGTTGTATTGTTTTTAGTTGCAGAGCCATTGCGTAACCTTGGTAAATACACATTAGCGGATATGATTAATTCTCGCTTTGATGCGAAAAAAGTAAGAGGGGCCGCTGCGCTTAGTACGATTACCATTGTCCTTTTCTACATGATTGCACAACTTGTTGGTGCTGGTGCACTTATACAGCTTTTATTCGATATCCCGTATTGGATTGCAGTGTTAATTGTTGGGGTAATGATGACGATTTACGTTCTATTTGGTGGAATGATTGCTACAAGTTGGGTACAAATTACAAAGGCTGTCCTTCTGATGGCAGGAATGGTTGTCATCTCCTTCCTGGTATTATTGAAATTTAACTTTAATATTGGGGCAATGTTTACGGAAGTGAAAACGGCGACCAGTCATGGTGCAGATTATTTAAATCCGGGAGTCAAATATAATAATCCTCTAGGAACGCTTTCCTTAATGCTTGCCTTAGTACTTGGAACAGCCGGTCTTCCGCACATTCTAATGCGTTTTTTCACGGTAAAAGATGCAAAAACTGCCAGAAGCTCCGTTATTACTGCAACTTGGACGATCGGAGTTTTTTATATTTTAACATTATTCCTTGGCATGGGGGCAGCAATATATGTCGGGGAAAGTGAAATTCTCGCAGCAAACCCTGGTGGAAACATGGCTGCACCACTACTAGCCCAGGCAATTGGCGGCAATATTTTATTTGCATTTATTTCAGCTGTTGCATTTGCGACAATTTTAGCAGTAGTTGCTGGCCTCGTGTTATCTGGAGCATCTGCATTTGCACATGATATTTACGGACAAATTATTAAAAAAGGCGAGATAACAGAGAAACAGCAAATGTTAGCAGCTCGCTACGCAGCATTAGGTGTATCTATTTTATCCATCCTATTATCATTAGGTGCTCAATACTTAAACGTAGCCTTTCTAGTTTCTTTAGCATTTTGTATCGCAGCAAGTGCGAATTTGCCAGTTATTTTATACACAGTATATTGGAAGCGCTTTAATACATCGGGTGCAATTTGGGCAGTTCTTTCTGGGTTGATTTCAGCATTAATTCTAGTATCGATCAGTCCTAGCGTATTCTCACCAGTTGAAGGGGCCGCTCTATTTGTAGGAAACCCAATCTTCCCATTAGATAATCCTGCACTTGTTAGTGTACCATTAGGCTTTCTTGGTGGTTATCTCGGAACAATTTTCTCGAAAGAAAATGATATGAAACGCTATGCTGAAGTCACTGTGCGGGCACATACAGGCTTTAAAAAGGCGGAATGAGAGTAGATTAGGAAACCGCGTTTTAAAAATGGGATGTTGTGTGTCTATAAAAATGACCTGTCCTGATAAGGATGGGTCATTTTTTTTGGTTATGATAAGCCGATACCAAAAGCACTTTCCTCCTTAACGATGGTTATCAAAGCGAAAAGAGTGTTTCCGACACGTTATCGGAAGCACTCTATTTTCTGCAGAGGGCGGCTGCAGAAGTATCTATAAAACCATTAATTCATTTAAAGTTTCTATAGATATTATTCAATTTGTTTGTTGAGGTTAAATACATATACCTCCTTTCTTATTTAGAGTTACTTTCTGATCACCTGGACCTATAAATTGTAATGCGGCAGGAGAAAATACCCTAACTTTTCTCTTCGTTTCCTCAAGCTGTATTCGAATTTGACTTGAAATTCTTTTACCTTCTTTTAAGTTAAAATGACATTGTATTGCCAGCTTTTTGCACTCTTTCACCACTTCTTCGGTCATTTTATACATCGTCATGACCTTTACCTTGGGAGGGATCTTTCGGACGGAATCCTTCATTACTTCACCATTGGATTTTTCGGTTTGAGCAGGAACCTTTCGATGTAGCTTAAGAAATTTCATCTTTCAAATCACTACCTTTCCGAAAAGAAATAGGGGATTTTTTTCCCTGTTGGTAATAATTCAGTAAATATTCCTAAAATCCTTTGACGAAGATATCCTTTTTCTTCGTCATTTTCTCTCGAAAACTCTGTAAAATCTATTTATACCGAGTTAATAGGAGAAATTCTTTTATCGAAATTGGAAGATTGCTAGCATTAAATGAGGAAAAGATTCATATTATTTTACCCTGAATTTTTAGAGAAATTTTCAATTTTTATAGAGATGAAAAAATTTTATATGATCCTCAAATTTTTATAGGCATTGTGTGTATTTGTATAGGCTGATATTAGCCCGTTAGCCTTTATATCCTCTTTTTTTACCTCCTTAAATACTAACTGCACTTGTGCTTCCTTCTCCAAAGGAGACATCGAGAGCGAGACGGTATTTATATCATTCCAATTTAACTGTATTGGTTCATTATTAGCGAATGAGAATGCAGGAGAGATTCCATTCCTGAAAAATGAATATTCATTTTCTTTTGTTACACCTGGTTCGTGTAAGCAAATATAAAGTGATAGGTTATCACACCATTTTAAAATGCTTAGATGGTGGAGAAACAGCTTTTCCTTTGCCATATTCCCTAGTATCCCGCACTGTTTTAATAAGCGCAGCCTCCTTGTGCTTTCGTCCTCCATAAATTTAATGCCTATTGGATCTTCTTCATATTGGAGAAAGGACGCATAATGTGCGCTGCAAAGAAGACCTGCATATTTGCTCATTTTTGCGACTTCGTCGATTCCATTTTTATAAAAAGAAACCTTTGCTTCCAAAGGATAATCCATAAAAGTGTACGGTTTTTGCTGTTCCATATTCCATAAAGGGGCTAAATCTGGTTCAATCCAACCACGATCATGTTCGTAAATCCCTAGAACCACTTCTTCTTTTCTTTCCTCTCCCTTAAAATATTCATCCTTCCACTGATGGGCAATTTCCCCAGATATTTTAGCATGGTCATGTTGGGTGATCATAATAAAGCTATCTTCAAGTTCGCGAATAATCATGTTCTCATCCTTTCTACGGCAATGTGTTATTTTTATTTTCCCTAAATTTCTTTAATTATTACCTAATCTTAGAGGCGGCATTGCTGCACGAGAAGTATCCCAAGTGATTTCGTTTCACTTGGGACCTTTTATTAACAATAAAATAAACGAAAGTGCACAAATGATGGCAAATCCAATCAGGAGCCAAAATGCTGCATCAAATGAGCCTTTTGCGGCTTCAACAAGGAATCCAATCGCAATAGGGGTTACAAAGCCTGCAAGCTGCCCGCCGAAACTGACAAACCCCATTGCTGTACCAACAATTTGTGAAGGCACTGTCTTTAGCACGTTTGTTGGAAGGAAGATAATAATAAATGCACCAAAAATCATAATAATAGTCTGATAAATCATAAATTCGGTGACACTGTTTGCAATAAACATCAGATAGAGCAAAATGCCAACACAACATGCACTAATAATTCCATAAAGATATTCCTTTCCTTTTGGCAGTTTATCTAAAAGATAACCTGATCCAAATGTTCCGATGATGGCCGCTAATCCTGGTATGGCCGCAATCCAGCCTAATTGAAGTAATTCTAATCCACGAACGCTAACAAGATAGGTTGGCAGCCACGATAAAAGTCCCCAGTTAATCGCATTTACACTAAAAGAAGCGATAAACAAGCACCAAATATAAGGGTATTTTAATAATTGAACTAGGGAAGTTGACTGGTTCGTTGTTGTTTCTTCTCGAAGATTCTCTTCCTCTGGCTGAGGATCCTTTATGTAATACCAAAAAATCGCTGCTAAAACTACGCCAATGATACCGATAATATAGAACATTGCCCTCCAGCCAATGGTTGCCATCAAAGTCGTTGCTATTATGGGTGAAAGAATCCCTAAAAATGCTCCAGATGAAAGCACAATGGACATAGCTCTGCCTCTTTCCGAATACGGAAAAGTTTGGGCAATCAGCTTTGAGCCTGCTGGCATGTAACCTCCTTCGCCAATACCAAAAAAGAAGCGAATAATTAATATGGAAGTTAACGACCAAGCAACTCCCGTTAGTACGGTAAAGATGGACCACATAATGATGGCTGTTAATAGAACCTTTCTTGAACCAAAACGATCGGCCAACCAGCCGCCAGGAATTTGCATTAAGGCATACCCAGCAAAAAAACTGCTAAGCAGAAATCCTGTTGCAGCAGCATTAAGATGTAAGTCCTTCGCAATTGAAATGACTGCGTAATTCATGACAAATCGATCTAAATTTCCGAGTGACCATCCAGCAAATAATAATGCTAATATGAAGTGTTTTCCTTCCAATGCTTTAAATTTCGCCAATAGCTTCTCCCCAGTCATTGATTTTCTAGGTAAAAAGTACGGTATCAAATATATTTTTTAAATTATGGATATAGCACTCTTTAAAAAAATAAAGATTCATTAACGAGTAGGCATAATGATCGGAGTATTTTGTTCTATACCTACCTAAAAATTCGATTAACCGCTAGTACTACATCCTTTATTAAATTATGACGAATATGTGAAAGTCTTTAAAAGGACTTTACAAATTTTTTTCAAATCGTATAATACCCATATAGGTATAAACCCTATGGGGTATTATGGTTGTTTCCTAAATACAATTAGATGATATAGACATGAATCAATTAGGAGGGACTAATATGGCACAGAAAGTAATCATTGTAGGCGGGGTTGCCGGTGGAGCT
This sequence comes from Neobacillus sp. plas4, assembly GCF_057221695.1. Lineage (NCBI taxonomy): Bacteria > Bacillati > Bacillota > Bacilli > Caryophanales > Bacillaceae > Neobacillus > Neobacillus sp. plas4. Next base: position 3,916,339 of record NZ_CM170152.1, on the reverse strand, counting down.
ACTGCAGCGGCTAGATTAAGAAGAATTAGTGAAGATGTAGAGATTGTTCTTGTGGAACGTGGGGAACATATATCATTTGCAAACTGTGGATTACCCTATTACATTGGTGAGACTATTAAGGACAGAAGTAAATTATTAGTACAAACAGTTAAAGGAATGTCGGAACGTTTTAATCTAGATATTCGAAACTTAAGTGAAGTAACGAACATAGATCCAGAAAACAAAAGTGTTACCATAAAGAATCTACAAACTGGAGAAGTGTATGAAGAAACGTATGACAAGTTATTATTATCTCCGGGTGCGAGGCCAATTGTACCACCTATCCCAGGGTTAAATGAAAATAAAACATTATTTACGCTAAGAAATATCCCAGATACAGATAAAATTAAAAACTATGTAGATCACAATCATCCCAAAAAGGCTGTTGTTATTGGGGGAGGATTTATTGGAATTGAGATGGCCGAGAACCTTGTCGACAGAGGAATTGAAGTTACACTTATTGAAATGGCAAATCAAATTATGGCACCGATTGATTTTGAAATGGCTAGTATTTTACACACCCACTTACTTGAAAAGGGTGTGAAACTAATCTTAGAAAATGGTATTCATTCTTTCGCTAATCAAGGAAAACAAGTGCTTCTATCAGATGGAACAGAAATTCTAACAGATATGACAATTCTTTCAATTGGGGTAAGACCTGAAAACGAATTAGCCAAAACAGCAGGATTGGACTTAGGAGAGCGCGGAGGAATAATCGTAAACGAATTCCTCCAGACATCTAATGACGATATTTATGCCGTTGGGGATGCTATAGAAGTGGTAGATTACATTAGTGGAACAAAGGCGATAATTCCACTTGCTGGACCAGCCAATCGACAAGGGCGGATCGCTGCCAATAACATGATGGGGAAGAACGAGAAGTATCAGGGGACATTAGGTACTTCGATTGCAAAGGTATTTGACTTAACTGTTGCTGCTACCGGAAACAATGAGAAAATACTAAAGCGTTTAGGAATAAACTATGAAGTGGTACACATTCACCCAAGTTCTCATGCTGGATACTACCCTGGCGCAGCACCCATTTCCCTAAAATTAATTTTTAATAAGAATAATGGAAAAATATATGGTGCACAGGCAGTTGGTGCGGATGGTGTTGATAAGCGTATTGATGTGATTGCAACAGCGATTAAAGGTGGATTAACGGTAGAAGATTTAACGAATTTAGAATTAGCCTATGCACCTCCATATTCTTCTGCAAAAGATCCTGTAAATATGGCAGGTTACGCAGCAACAAATATTATGGAAGGTGAATTAGAACATATCCAATGGCATGAAGTGAATCAAATTGTTTCTGAAGAAGGTGGACTACTTATCGATGTTCGGGAACCAATGGAAAGAGAATTTGGCTTTATAGAAGGTTCTATTAATATCTCCCTTAACGACCTTAGAACTGCATTAGATGAAATTCCAAAGGATAAAACTGTCTATGTAAGCTGTCAGGTAGGATTAAGAGGCTACTTAGCGAGCCGCATTCTAAAAAATCATGGCTATCAGGTTAAGAATGTCGACGGCGGTTGGAAAACGTACTCCTCTGTATATGGCAACAATATAAATAAAAATGTTGAGAAGCAGACAAATGACCTTGGGGAAACGGAGGCAGTTGAACAAATATCAAATGAATTAAAAGCCGATTCTGTGGTGGATGTTAGTGGATTAACATGCCCAATGCCAATAATTAAATTGAAAAAAGGTATCGATTCATTGGAAAGCGGACAAGTAATCGAGCTTCTTGTGACTGACCTGGGTGCCTTAAATGATCTGCCAGCATGGTCTAAAAATGCTGGTCATACTCTTTTAAAAATGGAACAAGAAAAAAAGCTTATAAAATTTTGGATTAAAAAGAAATAATAGATATCTAAAAAAAGCAGGACTTGTATTTTCGAGTTGCGCTTTCTATTTTTTCTTTTTCGCTAGTAGAAGGTGTCTTTAATAATGCGAAATGAATATTTATGGTTGACATTATACCTATAGGGGTATAATATTGATTTTGTCATTGATATTTGTTTCATTCCAGGAGGCTTACATGATATATTTAATTCTAGTGTTGCTTGTAGTAACAATTTCTATATATAAAAGATATTTTCCTGTTTTGGGTATAAAATGTACTCCGTTAACAGAACTTGAATTATCTAGAATGGAAATTCTTGATGTCAGAGATTTTATTGATTCTTACAAGAATCCGATAGAAGGAGCAATAAATATTCCTTTAGCCTATTTTAAAAGAAATATCAATGAGATACCACATAAAGATTTACATTTAGTTGTATCCACCTTACTTGAAAAAAATGTTGGTATACGTACTTTGAAAAAAAAGGGTTATCGAGTTGTTGGATACACCCTTGTTAGGAATAATGAATATAAAAAAAGACATTTGGAAATACACGCTAATTGTTAGGAGGTAAAAAATAATGGAATATAATGATCAAGTCAAAAATCGAGTGAAACGGATTGAAGGTCAGTTAAGAGGTATATTACGATTAATGGATGAAGATAAGGATTGTAAAGACGTCATTACTCAGTTGTCTGCTGCTCGTACCGCTATTGATCGAACAATTGGAGTCATTGTGAGTTCCAATTTAGTTGAATGTGTCCGAAAGGCCGAGGAAACAAATGAAAGAAGCGCCGAAGAGTTAATTAAAGATGCTGTAAACTTATTAGTAAGAAGCAGATAAAAAAGGGTAGACACCCTCTTTTATTTTTGTTACGATAATACCCATAGGGGTAATGGTAATTAAATTATTTTTTTAATCGAATTAATACCCTGCGGGGTAAAATTTCAGGAGGTCATAAACATGACAGAAAAGAAAAAAACTACAATCGTCCTATTAAGCGGTGATTACGATAAAGCTATGGCAGCTTATATTATTGCAAATGGTGCAGCAGCTTATGATCATGAAGTAACAATTTTTCACACTTTTTGGGGATTAAATGCTTTGCGAAAAAATGAAAGCATTTCGGTGGAAAAAGGGTTTTTGGAAAAAATGTTTGCCAGAATGATGCCTAGAGGCGCGGATAACATGGGATTATCAAAAATGAACTTTGCTGGATTTGGTCCAAAGTTAATCAAGAAAGTAATGAAAAAACACAATGCGCTTCCACTTCCTGAACTCATTGAGATGGCACAAGAACAGGATGTAAAATTAATTGCATGTACCATGACGATGGATTTACTGGGTCTTCAAAAAGAAGAACTGTTAGACAATATTGAATATGCAGGGGTGGCAGCCTATTTAGCTGAAGCGGAAGATGGTAATGTAAATCTGTTTATTTAATTTAAATAGGGATTTCGGCCTACAAATTAGGAGGTTTTAGGAATGGAATTTATAAATTATCTCTTTATTGGACTTATACTCTTTTTGATTGTGAAACGTTTCATTCCAATAAAAGGCATAAGAACGATTTCAACAACAGAATTAAAAAATGAATTAAATGATAAAAATAAACAATATATTGATGTTCGAACAGCTGGTGAATTTAAGGGAAATCATATAAAAGGGTTTAAAAATATTCCCCTCCATCAACTTGCTCAAAAAGCAACTGAGCTTTCAAAAGATAAAGAAGTAGTAGTCATTTGCCAAAGCGGAATGAGAAGCCAAAAAGCTAGTAAGCAGTTAAAAAAACTTGGTTTTACAAACGTTACGAATGTTAAAGGCGGTATGAGTGCTTGGTTTTAAAATAAAAAGGAGGACTTAATCATGAGAGAAATAACAGCTAAAGAAGTGGAAAATAAATTAAATGAAGGATTAACCTTAAACATTATTGATGTGCGCGAAGTAGATGAAGTTGCGTCTGGAAAGATTCCTGGTGCTATGAATATCCGTTTAGGATTATTAGAATTCCGTATGCATGAATTAGATAAAGCAAAAGAATATATTATCGTTTGCCGATCTGGTGGAAGAAGTGCTCGTGCATCACAATTTCTAGAGTATCACGGATATAATATCATTAACATGACAGGCGGCATGATGTCTTGGGAAGGAAAAGTTGAATAAAATTTTTTATCGAAAATAATACCCTGTTAGGTATATAAAATGGAGGTTTTTAGATGGAAAACATAAAAGCAAATGTCATTTTAGACGCAAAAGGATTAGCATGTCCAATGCCAATTGTTAAAACAAAGAAGGCAATGAATGGTTTAGAAGCTGGACAAGTTTTGGAAGTCCAAGCAACAGATAAAGGGTCAAAAGCTGATTTAAAGGCATGGGCACAAAGCACAGGTCATCAATATTTAGGTACATTAGAGGAAGGCGAGGTATTAATGCACTACCTAAGAAAATCCTCTAATGATGAAACCATCGAAAGGAAACATCCAAATGTTATCGATAATGATGAACTAGAAAGAAGACTCGAAACAAATGATAAAATGGTTGTTCTTGACGTTAGAGAAAATGCCGAATATGCGTTTTATCATATCCCAAATGCTATTTCTATCCCGTTAGGTGAATTAGAAAAACGTTATGAAGAGTTAAGCAAAGAAGCTGAGATTTATGTTGTCTGTCGAACAGGCAGCCGCAGCGACCTTGCTGCACAAAAGTTAACAGAAAAGGGATTTACCAAAGTGATTAACGTAGTTCCAGGAATGAGTCAATGGTCTGGGAAAACTACTAATATGGTAAAATAAATTTTTTTAAATGAAAATATACCGTGGGGGGTAAATGGTGATGGCGATAAATGTTATGACTTCAAAAGAAGTAGCGAAAAAAGTCTTTAATAAAGAAGAGTTATTTATTCTCGATGTTCGCAATGAAGGTGACTATCTGGACTGGAAGATTGAAGGTGAAAACTTCGAACATTTCAATATTCCATATTTTGAATTACTAGATGGTATCGAAGGGATTATGGATAAGATTCCTTCAGATAAAGAGGTTTTAGTGGTTTGTGCAAAAGAAGGTTCATCCATTATGGTGGCGGAAATGCTCTCAGAAGCTGGACTTACAGTTTCTTACTTAAAAGGTGGAATGAAAGCATGGAGCGAACACTTAGAACCTGTTAAGGTTGGAGATCTAAAAGGTGGCGGCGAAATTTATCAGTTTGTCCGTATTGGTAAAGGATGTTTGTCTTACATGGTTGTATCGGACGGTGAAGCTGCGATTATTGATGCCACCCGTATGACCGATATTTATCTTGAATTTGCAGAAGGTATTGGGGCAAAAATCACACAGGTTTTTGACACACATCTACATGCAGATCACATTTCTGGTGGAAGAAATATTGCAGGAAAAACGGGTGCAACGTATTGGCTGCCTCCAAAGGACGCAACAGAAGTAACGTTTGCATATCAGCCATTAGAAGACGGAAATAATGTTGAAATTGGAAATGTAAAAATCAATATTCATGCCTTGTATTCACCAGGTCATACGATTGGATCTACTTCATTTATTGTTGATGAGAAATTCTTACTTTCAGGTGATATCTTGTTCATTGACTCCATCGGCAGACCTGATCTAGCAGGCTTGGCACAGGATTGGGTAGGAGATCTAAGAGATAGTTTATATATACGCTACAGAGAATTATCAGAGGATTTAACCGTTCTTCCTGCTCACTTTATGATTATTGATGAACTGAATGAAGATGGTAGTGTATCAGAAAAATTAGGAAACTTATTTGCCAAAAATCATGGCTTAAATATTAATGATGAAAATGAGTTCAGAAAAATGGTAACAGAAAACCTACCGCCACAACCAAATGCTTATCAAGAGATACGGGAAACGAATATGGGAAAAATCAAACCTGATTTAGAAAAACAACGTGAAATGGAAATTGGACCAAACCGTTGTGCGGTCCGTTAAAAATAGGAGGTTATATCAATGGAAGTAAATAAAATTTTAGACGCAAAAGGGCTGGCATGTCCAATGCCAATTGTGAAAACCAAAAAGGCGATCAATGAATTGGAAAGTGGCCAAGTTTTAGAAATCCATGCAACAGATAAAGGAGCAAAAAACGACCTTACTGCATGGGCAAAATCAGGCGGGCATGAATTAGTGAAACACGAAGAGGAAAATGATGTTTTTAAGTTTTGGATTAAAAAAGGTTAAGAATAAGGGAACCAGATTGGTTCCCTTTTCTTAATAGGGGAGGCAGTAAAATGGATATGGCTTTTATTATTATCATTTTCTTAATAGGTTTTATTGGTTCATATATATCCGGGATGTTAGGAATCGGCGGGTCCATTATTAAGTATCCCATGCTTTTATATATTCCACCATTATTTGGTTTAGCAGCATTTAGTGCCCACGAAGTATCCGGTATAAGTGCCGTTCAGGTATTCTTTGCGACGATTGGTGGTGTTTGGGCATATCGTAAAGGTGGCTATTTAAATAAAACGCTTATTGGTTATATGGGAGCAAGTATCTTATTTGGTAGTTTTATCGGGGGATATGGTTCAAGGATAATGACAGAAGGTGGTATTAACGTAGTTTATGGTATTTTGGCAGTAATTGCGGCTGTCATGATGTTTATTCCGAAAAAGGGAATCGATGATATTCCACTTGATCAAGTGAAGTTTAATAAATTGCTTGCAGCATCACTAGCATTCATTGTTGGGATTGGTTCGGGAATAGTTGGAGCGGCAGGAGCATTTTTGTTAGTTCCGATTATGCTAGTTGTATTAAAAATACCAACACGTATGACGATTGCGTCTTCATTGGCGATAACGTTTCTATCTTCAATCGGGGCCACTGTAGGGAAAATTACCACGGGGCAAGTAGAATTCATACCCTCTGTCATTATGATTATTGCCAGTCTAATCGCCTCACCATTAGGTGCAATGGCTGGGAAAAAGATAAACACCAAGATTTTACAAGTTGTACTAGCTTTATTAATTTTAGCTACAGCTATAAAAATTTGGATGAATATACTATAACCTTAAAAACATAAAATGAGTCTGCCTGTCTACACTATTAACTTCGTGAGACAGGCTTTTTTTTATGCCCCTGCCAAGGACCTTTATTTTACCATAAATGATAGGAAGCGTGTAATCTTACATAGTCTTTGTACTAAATCCCTACCTAAAAATTAGATTTAACAGCTTGAAGTATTTTATTAATCAAGGTCCCAGCATCATCAGCCTCGATGGTTGTTAATTGAATCCGGCAGAACGGTCTTACTCTACATTCTAAACACCTGCTAAAGCAGTCTACAATATGAACATCTACGTCATTTTGATGATGCTGGAGAAGAAGGTAAATGACTTTCTCAGCATCGGTCACTTTTATATTTCGCACGCAAAACTTAGCCACTCTCACTCTGTTTTACCTATTAGAATAAATATGCTATTCCTGATCGTAATGGGTAAATTGGATATCTAAAGTACGAAGGTAGGTTTGCAGACCCGCATCTTGAATTGGAATAATGAAGGCAGGTTCCCCTGATTCATTGTGATGAGAGTGCCACAGCCCTGGAGGGGTAACGAATGCTTTTCCTGTTACCCACTCAATCCGAATCGGATCAATGATTTGTTTTGTAAAAGGGTCTACCTTATCCCCAACTAATGTATAGGTCCCAGGTGCAGCATATGCAACAAAGTCGAGAGCAACTGATTTATGACTATGCGGTGCTTGACTTGCGCCAACCGGGACAATTCCATACATAGCCCATAAAACTTGAGTAATCGTTAAAGTTTGAGCAAAATTTTGATTGTTTAACAAAATGGAGATGCGGTTTTTTAAATGTGCATCGGGTGCATTTGCTACTTCATCTAATTTTGCTTCCGTCTGTTCCGCTGTATAAAGTGTCGGCTTAAATCGGGCTTCAGTCGCTTTTGCTCCTAAGTAGGTAAGGAGCGGTGTGTCCAAAATGTAGTAAATGGTTGAATCCTCTGCCGCTGTATGAAGGCTGACGGATCCTGCTGGAAGGGTTAAAAAGTCACCTTTTTTCCAACTGATTGTTTGACCATTTACTTCGGTGGAGCCTGCCCCGGAAATAATATAGTATAATTCACTGGTTGCGTTTGGTTGGGTATCAATCGAATCTCCTGCATTAATTCGGATAAAGTGGGCAAGGAGGGATGGGCTCGTTGCCGGATAGTTGGTCCGTAGTTCATTTGATAAATCCAATGAAATTATCCGAGTTTGTCCTGAGTTATATAATTCAGGCGAAAATTCTTTAGGAGAGATAGGACTTGTAATTCCACTGCCAATTGGATCAGCTGCAGCAGTGTACTCGTAAAAAAGGGCATCCTCGGTCCAGTTTTCGCTTACAGTTCCAATATAAAATTCCCCTGGTTGTACATTTGACATATGTAAACCTCCTGTTATATAAATATTATTTTGGCAGCCAGCTACTCATATAATTCTCAACTTCTAGATGGTGAGCATCCTTAACAATATAAAGTGGACGGAAAGTGTCAACCATGACTGCAAGTTCACGTGTCTCTTTTTTTCCGATACTTTCTTCAATTTTACCAGGGTGGGGTCCATGTGGAAGTCCGCTCGGATGAAGGGTGATGGAGCCTTGCTCAACCCCGCGCCGGCTCATAAAATCACCATCCACATAATAGAGTACTTCGTCACTGTCGACATTGCTGTGTACATAAGGGGCAGGAATGGCCTCTGGATGGTAGTCATATAAACGCGGCACAAATGAACAAATAACAAAATTATAGCCTTCAAAAGTCTGATGGACTGGTGGCGGCTGATGAACACGGCCAGTTATTGGCTCAAAATCATGAATACTAAATGCATAAGGATATAAATATCCATCCCATCCCACTGCATCAAGCGGATGAAAATCGAACGTATAGGAAGTAATCATACCTTGTGCCCGGACTCGAATTTCAAATTCACCTTTTTCATTTTTTGGCTCTAATTTTTCTGGTGTCCGGATATCGCGCTCGCAAAAAGGAGAATGCTCAAGAAGTTGGCCAAATTCATTCCTATAACGTTTAGGAGTAACGATGGATGAATTTGATTCGACAATTAAAAAGCGCGCTTCCTCTGATTCCAAAACAACACGGTAAGTAGTACCTATAGGAATCACCAGGTAATCTCCTGGCCCGAAACTTAACTCCCCAAAAATACTTTCAATTTTTCCAGTTCCTTCATGAACAAATAACATTTCATCCCCTTCGCCGTTACGATAAAAATATTCCATTTGGCGATTCGGGCGTGCCACGCCAACTGCTAGATCATTGTTTGCCATGAAAATTTTGCGTGCGGATAGAAAGTCCCCGCCAGCTTCTGTATTCCAAGAACGAAAATGCCGATGTCTCAAAGGTCCCTTTTCTTCGAATTCATAACGAACATCACAAATTTTTTCAGCTTTTTTCACTTGGGTCGGCTGATTAATATGATAGATAAGAGATTGGATGCTGGAGAAGCCTTTCGTGCCCATTAATTGCTCATAATAGAGACTTCCGTCTTCTTGACGAAATTGAGTATGCCGTTTATGAGGGATGCGACCCATTTTAACATAATATGTCATAGTCTAAACTCCTTTAGTTTTAATATTTTATTTAGATTTTTAATGCAGCTTGATTGATTAATACATTGGTCTCTGAATGTGCGGGCAGGATTTGACCTGTTACTTCACCAAACCCAATTCGATATCCATCTCCTTGGCACCAGCCGCTAATCGTCAAGGTATCACCGTCTTCTATCCAGCTGCGCTCACCACCGCCATTTAACTGGACTGGTTCAGAACCACGCCAGGAAAGTTCGAGCAAGCTGCCGCGTTCTTCTCGAGTAGGACCGCTTATTGTTCCGGATGCATGCATGTCTCCTGGACGGATGTTGCAACCTGTTATCGTATGATGTGCAACCTGTTGAGCAATGGACCAGTACATATAGCTGAAGTTGGTTTTTGTAATCCTGGTCTCTGTCCCAGTGTTTTCAGGTGTTAAATAAACTTCTAGATTAATATTAAAAGACCCAGCTTTTCCTTGCTGCAGGTAAGGAAGTGGCACTGGATCCTGCTTAGGGCCGGCCGTACGAAAAGGTTCAAGCGCCTCTAATGGTACAACCCAAGGCGAGATGGAAGTGGCAAAGTTTTTCGCTAGGAAAGGACCCAGCGGCTGATACTCCCATGCTTGAATGTCCCGTGCGCTCCAATCATTCACAAGTACGAGGCCAAAAACATGATCCTCCGCCTCATGAACGGGGATAGGTTCACCAAGTGTATTTCCAGGGCCGATAAACCATCCAATTTCAAGTTCAAAATCAAGCTGTGTACATGGGCCGAATACTGGATATTCTGAATCCCTCGGTTTTCTTTGACCTAAAGGGCGCCGAACCGGGGTACCGCTTGGGACAATTGAACTTGCTCGTCCATGATAGCCAATTGGCAAGTGTGTCCAATTTGGCATGAGTGCGTTATCCTTACCCCTAAACATCGTTCCTACATTGGTTGCATGTTCCTTTGAAGCATAGAAATCAGTATAATCACCAATTTCTGCCGGAAGCAGCATGGTTACATCTTTTAATAGGTAAAAGGCATGGGCACGAAGTATTTCATGATCACGTAAATCAGGAGTGTTTTCATCCAAAAGATGTTGAAGTTTCTTTCTTACGGCTGACCAGACTGAACGGCCAAGTGCCATAAATGAATTTAGGGAAGGAGAAGTGAAAATATTTTTTCCTTCCACACCTGTACCGTCTAATAAGCCGGCTTCTTCAATTACGGTTAAATCAAGAACATAGTCTCCAATGGCAGTACCAACACGAGGATTTGCACTATTTACCTGGAATATACCATACGGTAAATTTTGAATCGGGAAATGTGATTCTGGTTTTGTTTCAATAAAAGATTTTTTCATCTGACTAACTCCTTCTGAAATAATGCAAGCTCTCCAAGTTCTTCTCGTGGCTCATCAAAACTGCAGCTTCCGTATGATAGAGCAAATAAATTACGTGCCGTATTGATCTCTTTAGAAGTGACAGTTAGATTCCGCCAACAAAGTTCATTTGTTGTAAAGGTAAAATGGTCCGGGTTTTCATCAAGTAATATCGCTTCAATCGTTTCTTCTCTAATGGAGAGGGAATAGGTCATAATCGAAGCCGTAAAAACGTTAACGAATCCATGCATGTAGGCCTCTACTTCTTGACGGTATTGGCGAATCGGGTGGTGAAGACCGGCTGTAAACTTTAGTGAAAGTCCTAGTTTTTTACATTCATGGATAACGTACGCTGCAGTTCTCGCAGATGGAAACAAATTTGCTGTAATTCCACCCATTCGAAGTTTAATCCCAATAGGTCGTGAGGATCCTAGATTCATCATCTTAATTTTTTCAAATGAGGATTGCAGTTGTTCCTTTGTACCTGCTATTTCAGAATAAATTCGATATCCCGAAATCAATTGATCAAGCTTTTCGAAAATTCCAGAATTCAGTTGATAGGTTGGAGGAACTTCAATACCCTCTATCATTCCTGCTGTTTGATAGGTTTCTGAAAAATGCTGAATTGCTACCAAATCTGTTTTTAACTCATGAGATTTTGATAGAATAATGGATAGTCTTAGTGGCAGCTGTTCATGAAATAAATCCCTAAAAGGTTCTAGTTCCCCCAATCGTGATGCCGGAATCACAAACGGCCCAAGCATCCAGCTATCCTCTTCCTGAAAATAAGAATGATAGTTTAAAATTGCTTCTTTAAGAGGAAGTGCTGCAGGTGGGAACAAGCCTGCATAATCAATCAGGTCCGTCATGAAATGACTGACTGCGTCCTCTTTCCAATTTTTCTTTACTGTTGTTAACAATTAACCAGCACCTCCTATGAAAGTAGGTCATGCCAGCTATGAAACTGGCATGACACCGAATCCATTAAATATTTCCTCGAAGTTCCTGCTCGCGTTCAATTGACTCAAAAAGCGCTTTAAAGTTTCCATCACCAAAACCAAGTGCACCTTTTCGTTGAATAATTTCGATAAATAGTGTTGGCCGGTCAACAAGTGGTTTTGTAAAGATTTGGAGCAGATATCCTTCATCATCTCGATCAACGAGAATATTAAGTTCCTGCAGTTTTTTTACATCCTCATCAATTTCACCTACACGGCTGGCGAGGTCTTGATAATAGGTGTCAGGTGTAAACAATAATTCAACTCCGTTTTCTCTAAGTGCGGCAACCGTGCCAATGATATCATTGGTTAATAGAGCAAGATGCTGAACTCCTGGTCCATTATAGTAATCTAGGTATTCTTGAATCTGTGATTTTCGTTTTCCTTCCGCAGGCTCGTTAATTGGGAATTTAATCCGGCCAGTTCCATTCATCATTACTTTAGACATGAGCGCAGAATATTCAGTGGAAATATCTTCATCATCAAAATGCTTAAGAACGTTAAACCCGAATACTTTTTCATAATAATTTACCCATTCTTCCATTACCTCTACATTGCCGACAAGGTGGTCGACACCAATTAGGCCTGTTGGTTTTGTACCATAAATGTCCTCACGCGCTTCAAAACCTGGCATAAAGACACCTTTATAATCGATCGGTTCAACCAATGTATGAATGGTGTCCCCATATGTACCAAGAATCGCTTTTTTTACTTTGCCATTTTCATCTTCTTCTACCCAAGGTTCCCGAATTGCAATGCCACCACGTTCAATTGCACCCGCATATGTTTTTTCTAAGTCCTTCACAAGAAGGGCGATATCTTTAACACCTTCACCGTGAGTTTTTATGAATGTTGCAATGTCAGTTTGATCTGATAGACTACCAGTTAAAATTAAACGAATGGCCCCTTGCTCCAATACATATGAAACACGATCACGGCAGCCAGTTTCCAATCCTCGATAAGCTACAAGCTTGAAACCGAATGCCTTTGCGTAATAATAAGCAGATTGTTTTGCGTTTCCTGTATAAATTTCTACGTAATGAATATTTTTTACTGGGAATACTTCTTCCTTTTTTACCTTAGTTGCTGCTAACATTTTTTCGACCATTTTTACCACTCCCACAATTGTTTTAGACTAACAAACAGAATTTTCAAAAATCACTGCCTGTTAATGTCAAACATCATAATACATAAAAAAAACGGGTGCAAACCTAGGATTTAACGCGTTTTTTCTTTTGAGCAATAACATTTTAATGCGTTAAAGCTAACTTGCGTTTAGGCATGCTCTTGCGAGTTTTTTAAATATTCCCATAAAATATGGGCAATAAAATAAAGGGAGTGCTATCAAGTGAACATTAAAGTAAAGTTTTGTCCTTGTAATTTTGAAGATGAATTGGAAACTACTAAAGAAAAATTAAGAGTACGAGAGGATTTAGAGGTTATTGAAGAAAGATGCTTGTTGTACTGTGGTCAATGTCTAATGGAACCCTTCGCGATTGTAAACGGAAAAAATGTTGTTACAGACCATCCAGATAAACTTTATGAAAAAATTGATCAATGTGTTACTGAATTGAAGCTGGGAGTGGTATATCAATAAATAGTATTTAACTTATCAACAACCTTATGAATATATGCAAAATTCACTTAATCCTTCAGAAGGAGAAAATAAAAATATTTATGGTAAAATAAAAGTAAAGCCCTGCGAAGAAAAATTGTAGGGCATTCTTTGTTTTTGAAGGAGTTTTTTCTGATGACTGCATTGATTGGGAAAAAATTTAAAGATAGTGTTTTAATTATGGCGGATAAAAGAATTACCTATAGAGAAACAACAAGATTTAATGATGATGAAAAGAAAATTATTGCGTTAAATCATAATGTGATATTTGCTTATGCAGGTGTCAAAAATATCATTGATCTGCCCCTAGAGGAACTTAAAAAGTTTTCAAATAAATCAAATTCTTTTGAAGAAATTAAAACACACGCACAAGGATTATTTGCTGCTTCTTTACAATTATTCAAAAAATTGAATCCAGATCAAGATTACGCAACTGTTTATATTTTGGCTGGTTTTTCAGCAGATGGTTTACCATGTGTTACTTATTTTTCTTCAGATAACGACTTCCAGAACGGTAATTTGCTAGAATTTTTTTATAAGACTTTTCCTACTAGCGAAATGGAGCATTTAAGGGAGTTTTTAATAAATGAAGTGGATGTTAACAAGAATTGTTTAAAATACTACATTCGAAAATTTTCCGCAGCCATTCGTCAGATTAACAGTGGAAAAGTTAGCAAAAATGCCTATTCTATCTTTTTATCCAAAAAAGGTTTACAGGAAATTGACATAAATCAGCACGGAAAATTTACTATTGTTCCATTTAACCCTAATTATTAATACTTCTAAAGGCTAGCTTTTTTGCTTTAATACAGTAGTGTAAAGCCTCGTCGAAGTAACAATGCTTTGAAGTGCAGGATTGCAGTATATCAAAAGTGATTATAAAATTTAGAAAAATCAGAAATGATTTTAATTTTTTGTTGCTTTAACACTATTATCACAGTAAAATTAGGAGGAATGATAGGCAAAAAATAAATGTGAGTGATGTATGCTTTTTCTGAGTGATTATTCTGTATACATTATCTGAAAATTTAGACTACAGGTGGGATAAAGGTGAAATCAAAAAACAATCAGTCTAAAACTCTACAAAATCAAGTTTATGAATATTTACATGAAAAGATTGTAAACGGAATCATACCTCCTGGACAACGAATCGTGGAAGAAAAAGTTTCTCAGGAAACAGGGGTCAGCAGAAGTCCGATTCGCGAGGCAATTCGCCGGTTAAATAGTGATGGATTAGTTTCAGTCAGTCCAAGGGGAGGAGTAAGAGTTTATCGACCAACGTTTTCTGATTTCAAATATCTTTATGAATGCCGGTTAGGTCTAGAACCAACTGCTGCTTATTATGCCGCTATACGTATGAATGATGAGCAACGTAATCATTTGAAAAATTTAGTAGAAGAAATGAACTTGGTTATTGAAAAGCGGGATCTTGAAAAATTAAAAAATCTTAGTACTCAATTTCACTTCTTTATTGTTGAATCAAGTGAAAACCCTTACTTAATGAAAATGATGAAACAGTTAAATTCGTTAATGTCTTTCTACCGGAATGAGGTATTGAATATTCCTATGAGGGTAGAGGATGGTGCAAAAGAACATCAGGCAGTATGGCAGGCTATTCAAATCAGAGATGGAAAAGCAGCTGAAGAGTTAATGAGGACACATATTCAACTTGACTACCAATTTTATAGTGATATGTATTCAGAATTTAACAGTAAAAAATTGAAAAACTTTAGTTATTCAGTTAATCATTTATGAATGGAGTGAATTTGCCGTGATTTTTCCTGAAAAGATTAAAATTCGTGATGTTACTTTAAGAGACGGTCTGCAAAATGAACCGGTGTTTGTAGAAACCGAACAAAAGATAAATAAAATTAAAGATTTAATTTCTGCAGGATTTGATCGTATAGAAGTGACATCCTTTGTCCATCCCAAATGGGTTCCTGCCATGCAAGACGCAGATCTTTTAGGACAAAATTTACCCAAGGTTGCTGGAGTTGAATATGAAGCGCTTGTTCCGAATCAACGCGGCTTGGACCGATTTTTAAAATCGAATATAAATACTGCGGTTTTTTTCCTTTCAGCAAGCACTAAGCATAACCAGGCAAATTTGAATAAGAGCAGTGATGATTCGTTAGCAGAAATAAAAAGTTTAGTTGAAAAGACGAAAATGGAAGGTAGAAGGGTGATTGGGGCCATTTCAACCGCATTTATCTGTCCGTTTGCTGGATCTGTTCCATACTCAGAAGTAGAAAGAATTGCAGACAATCTTGTCAGCATGGGAGTAGATGAATTAGGTCTTGGAGATACAATCGGAAAGGCAACACCGAGAGAAGTATATGAATACTGCAGCCGTTTAGCTGAAAAATTCCCAGATATCCCAATTGGACTTCATTTGCATGATACATACGGATACGGCTTAGCGAATATCATGGCTGGTATTCAAGCGGGTGTGCATTTATTGGATGTAGCTCAAGCTGGACTGGGAGGCTGTCCATATGCGCCTGGGGCACCAGGAAATGTTCAGGCAAGCCGGGTTGTTGAGTTTTTAGAACTTCAGAATATTAAAACAGGCCTGAAGCTCGAACAGTTAAAGCAGTTAGATCACTCCTTCTCTCACTTATTAAGAGAAACCAAAGCCTTAACAAAGACCGTACAAAGTTTGTAGAAAAGAGCGATTTATTTCGCATATATTAACTGAATATTCTGTTAAATATTTTACAACAATTAAAAAGGCGGGATTCCATGAGAAAACCATTAGACGGAATAAAAGTTCTAGAATTAGGAAACTTTGTGGCAGCACCCTTTGCTGGAAAGATTTTTGGTGAATTTGGTGCCGAAGTGATAAAAGTTGAGGATCCAAAAAGTGGTGATTCAATCAGGAATTGGCGAGTCATGCATAAGGGAACCTCTCTATGGTGGTATGTTCACGCAAGAAATAAAAAATCGATTACCCTTAATCTTCGTGAAGCAGAAGGACAGGAAATGGTGCGTGAATTAGCAAAAGACGCTGATGTAGTAATTGAAAATTTTCGACCTGGAACATTAGAAAAGTGGGGAATTGGGTATGAAGATTTAAAGAAAATCAATCCAAGTATAATTATGACCCGGATTTCTGGTTATGGTCAAACCGGTCCTTATCGTGACAAAGTGGGTTTCGGAAGTGTTGCTGAGTCAATGGGAGGTCTTCGATATTTAACCGGGTTTCCTGATCGTCCGCCAGTTCGTGTTGGATTGGCTATTGGGGATTCGATAGCAGGTCTTTATGCAGTAAATGGAACGTTAATGGCGTTAAGAGCAAGAGATATGGATCCATTGAAAAGGGGGCAATATGTCGATGTTGCTCTTACTGAAGCGGTATTCTCTTTGCTTGAGGGGGTTCTACCGGAATATGATTTGAAAGGAATTGTAAGAGAGAGAACAGGCGCTACATTAGAAGGGATAGCTCCATCTAATACGTACCTTTGTGCTGATGGTAAATATATTGTCATTGCCGCAAATAGCGATGGTATTTTCAAGCGATTTATGGAGGGCATTGGTCGAAAGGACCTGGCAGAGGATCCGAATCTCTCTAATAATCAGGGAAGGGCT
Source organism: Neobacillus sp. plas4 (assembly GCF_057221695.1). Taxonomy (NCBI): domain Bacteria; kingdom Bacillati; phylum Bacillota; class Bacilli; order Caryophanales; family Bacillaceae; genus Neobacillus; species Neobacillus sp. plas4. The sequence continues at coordinate 3,899,310 of NZ_CM170152.1, read as the reverse complement.
AAACAAGCTGAACAATTGGATCAAATGATTGAGGAGTGGACAAAACTTCATACGCAAAAAGAAGTAAAAAGAATCCTTGATGAGGCTGGAGTACCAGCAGGACCAATTTATAGTATTGAAGATATTGTGAATGATGAACAGTTCCAGGCGCGAGATATGCTTCAAACGGTTACCTTGCCAGATGGGGAAGAGGTACTAGTTCCTGGTATTGTCCCAAAATTATCGGAAACTCCTGGAAGTATCGAATGGATTGGACCTGAACTCGGACAACATAACGAAGAAATCATAGGTAAGACTCTTTGTAAGCAAAAATAATCTAGTATTTTAAAAGGATTATAGTGCAGTTAAAATTCCAGTCACCAATGATAGTGCAAACAAATCGAACATTGGGGAGGAAAAAGTATTGTTGTCTATTTTGGGGTTTTTGATGATTTTTACCTTTTTATTTTTGATTTTGACAAAGCGTGTATCTCCGTTTTTAGGTTTAACCGTTATACCAATTATTTATGGCGTAATTGGAGGATTTGGGCCGGAACTAGGCGTGTTGATGATGGAAGGTATTCAGAAAGTTGCACCTACTGCTATTCTTTTGTTATTTGCCATTTTGTATTTTGGAATCATGTTAGACACTGGATTGTTTGATCCATTAACTTCCAAGATCATTCAGTTAGCGAAAGGGGATCCATTAAAAATCATTGTGGGAACGGCTGTGTTAGCAGGAATCATTGGATTTGATGGTGATGGATCGACAACGATGATGATAGTTGTAACTGCTTTTCTTCCATTATATAAAAAACTTGGAATCAGTCCGATTATTTTAGCTTCCATAACCATCATGCAAATTGGGATTACTACACTCGTTCCATGGGGAGGTCCTGCCGGTAGGGTAGCAAGTGTTCTAAATCTTGAGCCTAATCAATTATATCTGGAAATGTTACCAGGGATGATTGTAAGTTTACTATTTGTTATTGCTGTAGCTTATTTTATTGGGTTGAAGGAACGTGCAAGATATAGAAAGACAAGTAGTGAAGCCATTTCTATGTCTGAGGGAATTGTCGATGCTGCAATTGAAAGCGCTGTAATAGAAAATATTTCTCCTGAAAATCAAAATGTTAAACGTCCTAAATTAATTTGGTTTAATCTTTTTCTCTCAAGCATCATTATGGTTGCCATTGTACTAGAATGGCTTCCTTCAGCAATTGTTTTTATTGTAGGTACGGCTCTAGCTTTACTTATTAATTATCCGGCTTTACAAAATCAGCGCGAACGAATGGCAGCACATGCCCCTAATGCATTAGCCGTGGTAGCTGTCGTTCTAGCCGCAGGTATTTTTTCTGGAATTTTTAAAGGAACTCCTATTTCAGAATCTATGGCACAGTCGTTGGTATCTATTATCCCTGATGGACTAGGTGCTTATATGGCATTATTTACTGCTATTGTTAGTGGTCCTGCCCTTTTCTTAATTGGTGCAGATGGGTTTTACTTTGGAATTCTCCCAATACTTGCAGAAACAGCATCTAATTACGGCATTGGTTCTTTAAAAATTGGAACCGCTTCATTATATGGGACTCCATTTGGTATTATGGGCCCGCTTGTAGCGTCTGTTTATTTACTCATTAACATAACAGGGATTAATTTAGGTGACCTCCATAAGCACGCAGCAAAATGGTCTTTAGGCATTATGCTTATCTATATTATCGTTGGTGTGTTTACTGGAATCATCGCGTTATGGTGATGTGAAATCGAGTGACAGACAAGATATTTTAGTACCAATGCTGGAAGCGGGGGATGAACGTCCTTCGGGATGATTCTCCCTTCTATTAAAAAAATGAGAATAGTCATTAACGATATTCAGTGGAGGAAGTTACATGTATATAAAAAAATTACCCCAGGAACCCATTGAACAGTTATTTAAAGCAATCCTTTCGTTACAAACACGGGAAGAGTGCGCGGCATTTTTGGATGATTTGTGTACCATGAATGAGATAAAGTCTTTTGTTCAAAGGCTTGAAGTTGCAAGATTACTAAAAGAAGGCAATACATATATGGATATTCAAATAGAAACGAATGCCTCATCTTCTACAATTACAAGAGTTAAGAAACTATTAGATTATGGAAATAATGGTTATCAAACTGTTTTAGAACACATAGAAATGAATGCCGTTAAATGAAATATTCCCCTTTAGGAGCACAGGTTTCTTAAAAATATCTGGCGGCCAAAGGGGAGTATTTTCTATGTTCAAGTGCCTTCAACTTGATTACTAAATTGTCCTTGTTTTTTTGCTATTTTCCTATATGCCAGATTTGCAGAGGAAAGAATCACCAGACCTAAAATACTTATACTGAAAAAGAACCCTACTCCAGATAAATAGGTAACAGCGAAATATACGGCAGCAAATCCAAAAATAATATATAGACTTGGCAGCGGATTAGAGATGGTAATAAGTAGGGCATTTTTTATATGAGTTCCCAATGGCTGATCAAATTCAACATAGGAAGCCAGTGTATAGCAAATGATTAGAAAGTAAATACAACTCATAATAATGCTAGAATAAAATAGAAACGATGATATCTCATTAGGTGTTGATTGTAAAAAGTTGATATTCAGATATAAAATAAAACCGATAATTACAATCAATAAACCTAATTTATTACTGTTGAAAAATTCCTTTTTATAATAGTGCCAAAACGTTTGGAATACAGGTGGATGGTTTTTTCTAATAAACTGTCTTAAGGTTGCCAACATCGCTACTGTAGCTGGGAAAAATCCAAACAGCACGAAGCCGCTTAGCGTAAAAAGAATCCATAATAGATTAATATAAGCTAGTCTTGCGACCCAATCACAAAAGGTATAAACTGCATTTGAAAATGAACCTAATTGCATGTGTGCTCCCTCCTTATTAATAAATATATCATGCTTAGCGTGCAAGTGTTTTCCTTTTTAAAAGGAGGTAAAAATTTTATCTAAGAAGTAAAAATAAAGCTGAAAATACTAGGAATATCAAGCAACTGTCATGTGAAAGTAAAATATGACGAGAGTAGTAAAAGTTTTCCAACCACTTTTCTGTTGGTGACGAGTTGAAAAGTGAGAAAAAATAGAAAATATAGTTATAATATAGTTAACGTTATCGGATCCACACCTTAAATAAATGGCGTGGATCCTTACAGTTTTGGTACATAAAGCCGTTACGGCTAGTATTTGACGATCGATTGTTGATTCGCTTCAAAGGAGGAAAAAGAGATGGCTGTTGAAATTTATAAAAAAATTGCTGATTACTTGGTTGCAGCGGAAGTAGAAAAACGTGAAGTGGTAAAGGTAACAAAGGTAATCAAACCTGATCTAACAGTTGAGGAAGCGTATCAAGTACAGAATTTGCTTGTTCAAACAAAATTAAATGAGGGGCACAAAATAATAGGGCCGAAAATGGGTTTAACAAGCAAGGCAAAATGGGATCAAATGGGTGTATCTGAGCCCATTTACGGTTATGTATTCGATTATATGCTTATCGATGATGGAGGTGTACTGCGTTTTTCAGATTTAATCCATCCAAAAGTGGAAGCAGAAATTGCGTTTTTAATCGGTGAAGATATCGAGGGACCTGGAATTACGGCTGACCAGGTATTAGCTAAAACACAATATGTTTTGCCTGCTCTTGAAATTATTGATAGCCGTTACGAAAATTTTAACTTTACACTTCCGGATGTGGTTGCAGATAATGCTTCTACTTCTAGAGTAGTTTTTGGGGATACACGTAGTAAACCAAATGATTTTGACCTAGAATTAGTAGGAGCCACTTTATCGGTCAATGGTCAAATAAAAGAACATGGCACAGGAGCTGCTGTTTTAGGGCACCCAGCCAATGCAATTGCTGAGCTAGCGAATATGCTTGCAAGAAAAGGAGATACAATTAAAAAAGGGGAAATTATTTTATCTGGTGCTCTAACAAGTGCTGTAATGTTGGAAATCGGAGATCATGTTTCAGGTAGTTTTGAAGGATTAGGTGAAGTAACTTTTTTTGTTGGAGAGTAAACGTTAAGCATCATTAAATCAATTTATTGAGAAGATAAATTGGAAAATGCATGAAGCTTTTTGTTAAAAACACACACAAATGTTGTAATTCAACGTTTATGTGTGTTTTTATTTTTTGGAGATGAATTGCTACTTATAAATTCAAACTAACTTTAATGTGAAATGAAAAACATGACAAAAGTAGTAAAAATTTTCTCAATAATGTAAAATTTGAACATTGTTGAAAGCGATTCCAAAAACTATACTTAAACTACAATACAGAAGAAGGGGTGACTATAGTGAGTAGCGAAGTAAAGGTCGAAACAAATGTGGTACATACAGCAAAAAGTAAAGTGAGCAAAAAAACAAAAAATAGAACTCCCTTTAGTGGCTGGAAGGAAAATCTAGCAGGTTATGCATTTATCGCACCAATGTTTATTGGGACTTCTATATTAGTATTATTTCCGATTCTCGCTTCGTTTGTTTTAAGTTTTACAGATTGGAATTTTGTAGCTGGCTATGAAAATGCTAAATTTGTAGGGTTTGCAAATTTCACAAAATTACTTACCAATGCATTATTCCTTAAAGGATTAGTAAATAATATTCTCTTAATTTTAGCAATACCGATTACGTTGATTTTATCACTTGGATTAGCTGTGATCATTAATAAATATGTTTATTTGAAAGATTTGTTTAAGGTGATTTATTTTATGCCATTCATTTCGAGTATTGTTGCAGTTGCGGTTGTCTTTCAAGTGCTATTTCATCCAACGAAAGGTCCTATTAACCAATTACTGTTGTCGCTTGGGATTGATAACCCGCCGGGTTGGATTGCAGACGTTAGCTTTGCATTACCATCCGTTATGTTAATTATGATTTGGACAGGTATTGGGTTTAATTTAATCATTTACTTGGCTGGTTTGCAGAACATTCCAAAGGAATTATATGAAGCAGCACAAATGGATGGTGCTTCTGCTTGGTCTCAATTTTTAAAGATTACGATTCCATTAGTTTCACCTACAACTTTCCTATTGTTCGTTACCGGTGTAATTTCAAGCTTTAAAGTATTTGATTTAATCATCGTGTTAACAAATGGCGGGCCAGCAAATTCGACGATAACACCAGTTGTTTATTTGTATCAGCAGGCATTTATTGAATTAAGAACAGGCTATGCTTCTGCTATTTCATTGGTGATGTTTGTGATTATCTTGATCATTACCTATATTCAATTTATTGGTCAGAAAAAATGGGTGAATTATTAATAGAAAGGAGCAGGACAGATGGCAGCAAAATTGGATATAAGAAAATTGATCGTGACACTCATTATGGTTTTAATAGGAATTGCTTTTCTAATGCCATTTTTATGGATGATATCTGCTTCTTTTAAAGTTGAAGAAGAAGTATTAACGTTTCCGATTCAATGGATTCCTGAAAAATGGAATGCTGTTGAAAATTATAAAGAGGTTTGGACAGGCTCAATGCCATTCCTTCTTTTATATTGGAATTCTATCAAGGTAACAGTTTTAACCACATTGGTTTCATGTACGATATCCTGTTTGGCAGCTTATGGATTTGCCAAAATTAATTTTAAAGGGAGAGACTTCATCTTTTTAATCGTACTGGCAACTTTCATGATTCCACCGCAAACATTGTTAGTTACACAATTTCTATTGTATAGATGGCTAGGACTTTATGATACTCACACTGGTCTTATTCTATTAAATAGTTTCAGTGTATTTGGTACTTTTATGCTGCGCCAATTCTACTTAGGAATTAGCAATGAAATAATTGAGTCAGCGAGAATGGATGGAGCAGGTCATTTTAGAATTTTTACTTCAATTTGCTTACCATTAGTAAGACCTGCGATAGCAACTTATGCCATTTTACGTTTTATTTGGACCTGGAATGACTTCCAAAATCCATTAATCTTCCTGCGATCAAAAGAATTATTTACCATTCAGCTGGGTGTACAAAGTTTTGGAGATCAACATGGCAGCGTTTACTCATTGATGATGGCCGCATCGGTTTCCGCCATTTTACCTTTACTGATTATCTTCATTATCGGACAGAAAAACGTTATTGAAGGTATACAGCTTGGAGGAGTGAAGGGATAAAAATGGTATGAACTCTCTTAATTTTATATAGGGAGAGTTGATATATAAACTAAAAATAAGGGGGAAATTATCATGAAAAAATGGGGTTCATTGTTTCTAGTCGGACTTTTGGCAATATTTATGTTAGCTGCATGTTCCGGAAACGATAAAGCTTCGTCAGATGATTCAAAATCGGATAAAAAGGATGAAGAAGTTACGCTGAAATTTGTCCACTGGATCAATGAGGATGTTGGAAAATGGGAAAGTGTCATTGCAAAATATGAAGCAGCGCATCCAGGTGTTAAAGTGGAATCTATCCCACTTGTAGAAAACATGAACTCTTTGGATTATTTCAAACAGTTAGATTTAATGGCATCCGCTGGTGATGAAATGGATCTAATTTTGTTCAACAGTTCTCAAGAACTAGCAAAACGAGTGGATGCAGGACTGGTTGAACCAATTACTGAATTTGCTAAAGAAGAAGGTATGGATATTAATAAAGAATACAATAATAGCTATCCGAAATTTAATGGTGAGTACTATGGCTTGCCGATGAAAAATATCACGATGCTTATTATGCTAAATAAAGCACATCTTGATAAGGCTGGCTTAGAGATTCCAACTGAGTGGACATGGGATGAATATACAGAATACGCTAAAAAACTAACAGCAGATGGTCACTATGGTTCTTATTTACACTCATGGCATAACTTCCATTCTGTTTTAAAAGTAATGAGTAAAGCAGAAGATAATTTGATTTTAAAAGAAGATGGCAGCTCTAATGCTAATGACCCTATGGTACGCGCTTCTCTTGAATTACGAAATCAATTAGAAAATGTAGATAAATCATCTGTTCCATTTACTGAAATATTATCGCAAAAAATGGATTATCGTCAGCAATTCTTTAGTCAATCCGCATCAATGGTGCCTGCCGGCAGCTTTATGATTAATGAATGGGGTCAATTTACACCAGAATTCGAAATCGCTTGGGCACCATGGCCAAAAAATAAGGAAAGTGATAAAGCAGTTGCAGTGATGGGCGGGGATTTAATCTCTATTGCAAAAAGCTCAAAACACAAGCAAGAGGCCTATGATTTCATGCGTTGGTTGACAACAGAAGGTATTGTAGAACAAGGAAACTGGGTACCGTCATGGAAGGAAGCAGATATGGACAAAGCGTTGGAAACAGTGGTGAATGGAACCAAAAAGCCTGATGCAATCCATATGGAATCATTGAAGAATGCACTTACCTCGGTAGTGGCAAGTGAAGTCATTGCACCAGCTCCATATATTAATGAAGTTTATACTGAATTTGGGGCAGAGGTAGAATTATATCTCCTTGGTGAACAGGATCTTGATAAGACGATGAAAAACATCAAAGAAAAAATACAAGCGGTTGTAGATGCGAATAAATAATTAGAATATTCATGATATAATAGAGAGAAAACAGAAATGTTTTCTCTCTATTTTTTGTGCTTTTTACCTATTGAAAGCGGTGAACATCAATGAAGGTATTTTGGAAACATATTAAGCAAATGTCCCTTAGAACGAGGTTAATCATTTCAATCATTCTTTGTATATTATTACCATGGATTGGGACCTATATCGTTTCGAACTATTTTACAAAAGATGTATTGGAACAACGTGCAGCAACACAATCAGAAGATGATTTAAGAATGATTGAATTAGGTATAAAGAATATGTTAGATGATATAATGTATACCTCAAATTTTATTCAATTTGATACAAAAATGAATCAGCTACTAAAATCGCATAAGTTAATTGATGCAGATTCACCCAGTGTAAAACAAGAAGTGGCTCTTAATTATAGTAAAATATCGAATGAATTGTCTGGGATTACTGATTTATTAATGCCTCTGTATATTACCATCTTGTTTAATGATAACTTATATTACACCAATTATTCTCAAATAGATTTTAATCCATTGAACTTCAAAGAAGAACCATGGTTTGAAAAATTAGATCACTTAAGTTTTTATCAAACATATTGGCTAGGCGCACATCCCACTTATATTAATTCTGAAAGAGATACATACCCATATCTGATTACCATTGGAAGAAGAATTCAAAGAGCGAGTTCCTTCAATTCTTATTTAATAATTAGTTTAAAAGAAAATGAGATTAAGAAGCTTTTTAGTCAAATTCAAAGTGAAAAGAGAGCTAAATTTTATTTGACAAACAAGTCAGGAGAAATCTATTCTAGTTTGAATACAGATGAAGTAGGAACGATATTACCCTATGATGTAATGAATGCTGATTATCAAATTGTTGACTACCAGGATGACAAGCATTTATTGGTTTCCTATCCAGTGTCTTATTCGAATTGGAGGTTGGTCAGTCTTGTGCCATATAATGATACAATTGGGTCTATTAATAGGGTAACGAGAACAACGATTTTAATTCAAGGTGTTTTTTTAGCTTTATTCTTACTTGGATTAATCATGCTTGTGCGTGAATTTACGAAACCGATCACAAGATTACACCACGTAACAAAAGCAATTAAACAGGGGGACTTAACAGCTAGGATCCATCTGTCCGGAAATAATGACGTCGCTCAGTTAGGCCATTCCTTTAACCATATGTTGGATACTATTGAGGACATGATTGAACAAATTAAAATTCAAGAAGAAGCAAAAAGAAATGCTGAATTAGAAATGCTTCAAGCACAAATTAACCCACATTTTTTATTTAACGTATTAAATGCAATTCGCTTGAAAATAAAAATGGAGGGTAATACTGGCAGTGCTTCTCTCATTTATTCTTTATCAGCACTTCTAAGAATGACGATTAATCGTAACAATGCTTTTATTCCCTTAGAAGAAGAGTTAATGATTGTGAAGCACTATGTAGATTTGATGAATTTTCGGCACCAACATAATGTCGAATTAGAAATCGATGTGAACGAAGCAGCCTCTAGCTTTCAAGTACCAAGATTTTTCTTGCAACCTATTATTGAAAACGCAATCATTCATGGTAATAATAATAAAAAGGAAACGATTAAAATCATCGCAAGTGAACAAATAAATACTTATCTGGAGCTAATTATTTCAGACAATGGTAAAGGTATGGATAAGCTCACACTGGAAGGATTGCGAAAGAAAATTTTTCAACCAAATCGTCATGATACTGTAAAAAGTAGTAAATCGTTTAACGGGATAGGGGTACAAAATGTCTACCAGAGAATGAAATTGATTTATGGAGAAGCATTTCTATTGAGCATAGACAGTATTGAAGGTGAAGGAACAACGTTAACGTTTCAAATTCCGGTCAATAAGAGGTGGTTAGGATGTATGAAGTAGTTTTGGTGGATGATGATGTGATCGTGATTGAATTTTTGAAGAAAGTTATTCCATGGCAGGACTATGACTTCCAAGTAGTCGCAAGCTTTCAAGATAGTAATGAGGCTTTAACATTTATGCAAGAAAACCCTTATGATGTATTGATTACCGATATTGGTATGCCAAAACTAAATGGCATTGAATTAATTGACCAATTGAGAAAATCAAATATCACCTCATATAATGTGATCCTTTCTTGCCATGATGAGTTTTCCTTTGCACAACAAGCTATAAAATTAGAAGCTTATGATTATATTTTAAAAGAATCAATGGAAGAAACAACTATCATGGCTTTACTTGAAAGATTAAAGACTAAGTTGGACCAAGAACGTTATACAAGTAACCAGCACTTAAAAGTAACCAAATTTTTAGAGATGACGAATAAAAATGAGGATGTATTAAAAGCGCAAAAGTATGTACAAACCCATATTGGCGAAAAGATTACTTTGACAGAAGTAGCTGCCCATCTACATTTAAATTCTAGTTATTTCAGTAGAATGTACAAGAAAGAAACAGGAGAAGGTTTTGTTGAATATGTGACAAGAGTTAAAATGGAAAAAGCGATAGATTTACTAGATCACTCGATAAAGTCAGTAGAACAGATTGCTTATGAGCTAGGTTTTGAAAGTAAAAGCTATTTTTTAAAAACATTTAAAAAGTATTATAACGTGTCACCCAAGTCCTATAAGTATAAAGATAAGAAATCTGTATAAAACCAACAAAGGAAAACCCGCCATCGGAAAAATCGATGGCGGGTTTCTTTCAATCTTACTTACTTGTTTGTTTTGTTTTATTAAGGTTAAGTTCAGCTTTATTAAGATCGAAACGATCTGCATTCATTACCTTGACCCAGGCAGCAATAAAATCACGGACAAACTTCTCTTTGTTATCGTCCTGAGCATAAACTTCTGCAAGGGCACGTAAAACCGAGTTTGAACCGAATACTAGATCCACTCTTGTTGCTGTACGTACTACTTCACCTGATTTACGATCACGTCCTTCATAGACGTTTCCATCTACAGGCTTCCACTCTACTCCCATATCAAGTAAGTTCACGAAGAAGTCGTTCGTGAGTGCGCCAACAGTATCAGTGAATACCCCGTGACGGGTACCACGGTAGTTTGTACCCAAGACACGCATACCGCCAATAAGAGCAGTCATTTCTGGTGCAGTAAAGTTTAAGAGTTGTGCCTTGTCTACTAGGAGCTCTTCTGGACTGACAGAATACTGCTCCTTCTGATAGTTGCGGAACCCATCCGCAATAGGCTCAAGTACGGCAAAACTTTCTGCATCTGTTTGCTCTTGCGTTGCATCACCGCGTCCAGGAGCAAAAGGAACGGTTACATCAAAGCCTGCATTTTGTGCAGCCTTTTCTACCGCTGCACTGCCGCCTAATACAATCAAATCGGCAAGACTAACTTCCTTCTCTATATTACTTTGTATATCTTCCAGCACATGAAGTACTTTTTCAAGGATTTCTGGCTGGTTCACTTCCCAATTCTTCTGTGGAGCAAGACGGATTCTGGCACCATTCGCACCGCCGCGCATATCTGAACCACGGAAAGTACTAGCAGATGCCCAAGCTGTAGTTACTAGTTCGCTGATGGTAAGTCCTGAATTTAAGATGATTTCTTTCAGTTCGGATACGTCTGTATCTGTTAATCCATAATTGCCGGCTGGGACAGGATCCTGCCAAATAAGCTCCTCTTCCGGAACCTCTGGGCCTAGATATCTTGTGCGAGGTCCCATGTCACGGTGTGTAAGTTTAAACCACGCACGAGCAAATACTTCAGCAAACTCCTCTGGATTCTCATGGAAACGACGTGATATCTTTTCATATTCTGGATCATAACGTAATGCCATGTCCGCGGTAGTCATCATTGTCGGAACACGAACAGATGGATCTTCAGCATCAGGGGCAAGGTCTTTTTCGTCAGGGTTTACAGCAAGCCACTGATACGCACCTGCAGGACTCTTGGTAAGCCACCATTGATAGCCAAATAATAGATCAAAGTAACCATTATCCCACTGTGTTGGGTTCGCAGTCCAAGCACCTTCAATACCGCTGGTTATCGTATCATGACCTTTACCGCTGCCGTGGGTACTTAACCAGCCTAAGCCCATTGCTTCAATTGGAGCTGCTTCTGGTTCTGGACCAACATGTGCAGCATCGCCTGCACCGTGTGCCTTACCAAAAGTATGGCCGCCGGCGATTAGTGCTACGGTTTCTTCATCGTTCATTGCCATACGTGCAAAGGTCTCGCGTATGTCACGAGCACTTGCAATCGGATCTGGAGTACCGTTTGGCCCTTCTGGGTTCACATAGATTAGACCCATCTGGACAGCTGCAAGTGGATTCTCAAGCTCTCGATCACCCGTGTAACGCTTATCACCTAACCATTCGGTTTCAGTACCCCAGTAGATGTCTTCTTCAGGATGCCAAATATCAGCGCGTCCTCCTGCAAAACCAAATGTTTTCCCGCCCATTGATTCAATCGCGACGTTACCTGTTAGAATAAATAAGTCAGCCCAAGAGATCTTGTTCCCATACTTTTGCTTAATCGGCCAAAGCAGCCGCCGAGCTTTATCGAGGTTGCCATTGTCAGGCCAACTATTAAGAGGGGCAAAACGTTGGTTACCAGTTCCAGCTCCACCGCGGCCATCACCTGTGCGGTATGTACCTGATGCATGCCAAGCCATTCGGATAAAGAAAGGGCCATAATGTCCATAGTCGGCAGGCCACCAATCTTGGCTGTTTGTCATTAAATCGCTAAGATCCTGTTTTAGAGAAGCGTAATCTAACTTTTTAAATTCTTCTGCATAATCAAAATCTTCTCCCATCGGGTTAGATTTTCTGTCATGCTGATGGAGAATGTTCAAGTTCAACTGGTTTGGCCACCAGTTTCGATTTGACGTACCACTCGATTTTGTACTTGTAGCACTGCCATGAAACGGGCACTTTCCAATGTTACCATTGTCTTTCATACGTTTTGCTCCTCCCTATCTGTTAAAGTAAGTGGAGAAAAATTCCCCTCTTGTAATCTAAAAAATGGAAAATTCTTCTCAATTTTAATTATAATAAACTATTAATTATGTTGAAAGAAATATCATTTCGTGAGAATGATATATTTGTCAACATGGTGAACTCTGTCTTGAGGTATACAAATTCTATTCAGCAATAGAGTAGATAAAGGGACCATCAGTAAATGGTTATGTGAACAAAAGACAAAATATGAAGACAAGTTTCAGGTAGAAGGTGAAAAAATGGAAGCAATCGTCTTAGCTGCTGGATATTCCAGTCGTGCGAATGCATTTAAAATGACCTTGCCGCTAGGTCAAATAACGGTGTTGGAGCAAACGATTTCTAAATTCGAAGGATTATGCAGCAGGGTCATTGTTGTAACCGGGTTTCAAGCCGAGCTGATTGAAGAGGAACTGGCAAGGATCAGCAGAAAAAAAACTTATTCCTTTCAGATGAAGTCTGTTTATAATGAAAATTTTAACCAGGGAATGTTTCGTTCCATTCAAAAGGGAGTGAGCGAGATAAATGCCCCAACCTTCTTTATCACACCTGGAGATTGCCCAGTTGTTAAAAAAGAAACACTTCAGATACTAAAAGAACACCTAGGGCACGTAGGGATTCCCAGTTTCCATTGTAAAGGGGGCCACCCCATTAAATTATCTAGCGATGTGAAACAGAAAATTCTCGAAACCAATCCAGAAAGTAATTTACGAATGGTTCTTAACGGCTTCGAAAAGCAATACATCGATGTAGATGACCCAGGAGTAATCATGGATGTGGATACGCCGGAGGATTACCAAAAAGCCATTGATTATTATGATAAAGCTATTTTTGGCTTTTAATGTTGTGTGTTTTGATTTTTGTACCTACGCCCACACTCTGAAACAAAACCAATCATAGTTTATCAAAAAGATTAGTGAAGAAGGAAGACGTTATGGAGGAGATTGTAAATAAACAGAAAAAGGAATCGAATGGAGAAGTTGACCTGTTTTCAAGATTAATGTTTGGAAACAAGAAACATAGAGAAACTTACGAAGAAGGCGATAATCATTCAAAAGAATTGCCCGAGTCCGAAAAAAAAGAGCAATCTTCTTTTGATAACAGATTGCGACGGAACGATGATTGGATACTTGGTTTTAGGAGAAAAGAAAATAAAACCAGAACAGAATCCATTCAAAACCAGATAGAAAATCTTTTTAACAATGTTGATGTCGAATTGCTTAAGCAAACAATCGATATGTTTGTTACAACATCTAAACAATTAAAACCAATAATTAAAGAAGTCACCCCTTTTATCCATCGATTTATTAAGAAGTTCAAATTCGATAAAGATGCCTAATATCAGAAAAAATCAGTATGAATACTTTATTAATACGTAATTGCCCCTTATAGTTCACAACAATCGTAATCTGCTATCAACGAAAAAATTGGTATTGAAAGGACCACTCAAATCATTGAGTGGTCCAAAAAAGTAAAGACAATATGGACCTACTTTTAAAGTTAATAGAATCTACGCCTTCTTCTTCCATCAAAACGTCTTCTTCTCTCTATATCAAATACAAATACAAAGGGAAAAAACGGTCTTCTTCTAAAGTTGTTACGAAAAAACCGATCTCTTCGGTTAAATCCAAAAAGTGGCATTTTATTCACCTTCCTTTTAAATTGAGAAGTTTATATAAAAAAGGCAGTTTGAGAACTAACACCAACTAGACAGTACGATAATCAACAGAATAAACAATACAACGATTAGTACAAAGCTACTGCCGTTATAGCCGCCACTATACCCGCCACTATAGCCATAACCGCCACAACCGTATCCAAATCCCATATCTTCACCACCTCTTGGAAATCCGAAAATAAATATCCCTTTATATATATTTCTTAAGACAAGAATGGTTTGGACATTTACCATAAGGGTTAAGACAAAATAAGCAATTTGCATAAACAGTTTCTAAAAATACAAAAAGGCGTCTGAAATTCATGCAAACGCCTTTTCAGTGGGTATTTATAAACTCTTTTTATTTTTGGTACAAACATACACACTCGGATACAAAAACAATCATAGTTTATTTAAATGAGTAAAAAGAGAGGAGAAGAAGTCAGTGGCGGGGAATGACAATAAACAAAAAAAAAAGCCGAAGGAAGAAATAAAGTTCGAAGAACATGTCATGCCTTTAGAAAAATACAATTTAGTTCACAATTGGAAACTCATAATGCAATTCAATTTTGCTTTATTTACAAACAAAGATGAATACGTAATTATTAATAATAAAGATGAATATATAGCTCGTTTTAGCATTACCGATGTGGGAGTAATTGAATTAAAAAAAACGTCAAAGGACTTAACTCCAAAGATTGATTTTAAGAATAAAACGATAAAGTTCCCTATTTATTACAAAGCACAGTAAATGATGAGTATTAATAATAAAAAAATTACATTTAACGCAGTTGATTCGATTCAGCCTTCCAAACCGAATCAAACTGCTTTTTTATTACAAAAATTCTTGATTGAAATGATTCATAATTCATCACTCTTATTTATAGAATCGTAGGAAGAGGATTCTATTCATTATATGTCAGCTTTTAAAAAATGAGTCGAAGGGTGTTGTTGGAAGGAATGAATCTTAAAGACATAAGCACCTCAGTGCCCAGAAAGGATCATAAAGGAAAAGTATCTGGACAGATGCCCTATATTAGTGACGTGAAAGTAGAAAACATGGTTTATGGCGTACTTTATCGGTCGCCTATTGCCTATGGAAAAATCAAATCCATTCAATTACCAAACCTTCCGGAAGGATATGAGGCGGTTGGTGCAGAGCATATACCTGGACCGAACTATGTCAAAATTATCAAAGAAGATCAGCCCATTTTTGCCAATAAGTGGGTCAATTATATTGGTGAGCCGATTCTCATGCTCGTTGGAAAAGACCTAGAGATACTGTACCAGTTATTAAATGAAATGAAGGTCGAAATCGAAGAACATGAGGCTACTTATACATTAGACGAAGCGATAAAACAAATTTTAAACCCAGGTGTAACGATGGCTTGCTATGAATTTGGGGAAAGCTTAGCAGACATTTCAGCTATTGAGCAGAAAGCCTACAAAATAATCGAAGAAGAATATGAAACCGGTTATCAGGAGCATGTCTACTTGGAGCCACAAGGAATGCTCGCGATTTATAAGGATGATGAAATTGTCGTCCAGGGATCGATGCAGTGTCTGTATTATATAAAAAATGCTTTAATAAATGCTTTAGCGTGTGGTGACGATGACGTCAGAGTGGTGCAAAGCCCTACCGGCGGGGGCTTTGGCGGAAAAGAAGAGTTTCCTTCGATGATGGCGTGTCACGTAGCTATAGCTGCAAAGGCAGTCAAAAAATCGATAATGCTCGTGTTCGACCGTTCAGAAGATATGGTGGTGACGACAAAAAGGCACCCGGCCAAATTTAAATACCGAACCGCCCTTGATGAGGAAGGAAATATTTTAAGCATGTGTGTAGATCTTTTTCTAGATGGAGGAGCGAATGAGGGGTTAAGCTCTGTAGTGCTTCAGCGTGCATTACTAAATAGTGCGGGTGTTTATAAAATTCCACATTTTCATGCCAAAGGCTATGTTTTAAAAACCAATACCGTTCCAAATGGTGCCTTCAGAGGCTTTGGTGCGCCGCAAAGCTTTGCTGGAATTGAAAGTCATATCGGTCATCTTAGTAAACTAGCAAACATCGATCCACTTGACTATAAACGAAAATACCTCGTCAAACAAGGAGACCCCACCATCACCAAAGGAAATTTCCGCGATCCAATTTTAATGGAAGAAATGATAGAAGACTTGCTCAATACCTCGTATTACAAAAAGAAAAAAACAGAGTTTCAAACGTTCAATCAGCAAAACCTGCGTTTTAAAAAAGGGATGGGAACATCATTGTTTCTCCATGGCTGTGGATTTACAGGCAGCGGGGAGAGAGACCATATTAAAGCAAAGGTAAAGTTGGTCAAATCAAAGGACGACCAGGTGTCTCTAAAAATATCAAATTCTGATATGGGACAAGGCATTTACACCACGCTTTGTAAAATTGTTGCCAAAGAATTAGACCTTCCATTTGAAAATGTCCTTTACCCAGCTCCCGATACAAAAGAAGTTCCCGACTCTGGTCCGACCGTAGCATCCAGGACGACGATGATTGTTGGTAAATTACTTGAACGTGCTGCAAAAAAACTGAAGGCTCAGTGGCAATCAGGGGTAGAACAGGAAGTGGTAGAGGACTATGTTCATCGCGAAATGATTCCTTGGAATGAGAAAACTTTTACGGGGGATGCATACCCTGCCTATTCATGGGGTGTAAATATCGTGGAAGTAGAAGTAGATACGTTGACCGGAAATGTAAAGTTGGAAAAAGTATACGCCAATTATGAAGTAGGAAAGGTCATCGATCACAGAGTGATGAAAGGGCAAATAGACGGTGGTTTAGCTCAAGGATTGGCTTACGGCTATTTAGAAAAAATGACGTCAAAACAAGGAAGAATCCAACAAAAAAGCATATCCGATTACGGTCCTCCGACTTCATTGGATGTTGTTCCAATTGAAAGCAAGGTTTTTGATAACCCCTATGCAGACGGACCATACGGCGCCAAGGGTGCAGGTGAGTTGACATTAATTGGCGGCGCACCAGCTGTCCAAGGTGCAATAGAGGATGCCCTGCAAACTTCTTTTCAGCAAATTCCAATTACACCTGAAGTCATAATTGAACGTCTTTGGATGGAGGAAGGTGAAGAAGGTTGATTACATTTACTCTTAATGGAAGAACGATAGTAACGGGCGCTCCGCCTACAACAAGATTACTAGATTTAATTCGAGATGAGTATCAGTTAATTGGAACAAAGGAAGGCTGCGGGGAAGGAGAATGCGGAGCCTGCAGCGTGTTTGTGAATAACCTTCTGCAAAACAGCTGTCTGATTCCGATTGGCGCAATTGATGGCGCCGAAATTGTTACGATCGAAGGGATCATGGAAAGTGAGCAATTTAAGATTTTAGATGAGAGCTATTCCCATGCCGGTGGAGTGCAATGCGGATACTGTATTCCTGGGATGGTGATGGCAAGTGCCGCCCTTTTATTCAAAAATCCGCATCCTTCAGAAGCTGAAATTCGTGAAGGGATTTCTGGGAACCTGTGCCGTTGTACGGGCTACAACATGATTGTTGATGCGATTAATCTGGCAGCGAAAAAAGGGGACGGCTTATGGCAGAAAAAATAATCGCGTACCGATTCGAAAGGTTAGATGAAACCTTGAGCCAATTGAGTAAAGAAAACTGTTTGATTATGGCTGGAGGAACCGATGTCATGGTCCTTCACAAAAGTCGCAGGGGAGTGCCTCCGAAAATTACGAAACCGGTCGTTTTTATTGATCATCTTTCTGAGCTAAAGCGGGTGTACAAAAGAGATAAGGATGTCTATATTGGCGCATGCTGCACCTATAGTGAATTACTAGAAAACCCGTTAATTCCTAATGCCTTAAAGGACGCAATCAAAGCTATTGCGGCACCGGCGATTCGAAACAGAGGGACATTGGGTGGCAATATTTGCAACGCTTCCCCCGCGGGTGACACACTGCCACTTTTATATTTATATAACGCAAAACTTTTACTGCGGTCTGTTACTGGTGAACGTGTGGTTTCCATTAGTGATTTTATTCAAGGTGTGAGAAGGATTCAACGGAGTTCTAATGAGATTTTAGTCGAAATTATTTTGCCCTCCGTATTAGAAGAAGGGGCTAATGTGGTTTTTGAGAAAGTGGGCAACCGCAACGCAGATGCCATTGCCAAAGTGGGGTTTGCAGGTTATATTCGGGCAAATGGCGCTGTCATTGAGGATGTTCGCTTTGCCTTTGGGGCGGTTGGACCTACGATGGTTCGGTCCGTTGATATAGAGAAGAAACTGCTTGGGAAGACCATCCCGTTAGTGGATGCTGACATCGCTCAGGTGGTGGCAGCTTTCGATAAAATCATCAAACCAATCGACGATCAGCGCTCCACAGCCGTATATAGAAAAACAGTCGCCTTAAATCTTTTACGTTATTTTCTTAGTAGAAAGCAATACCCACCGAACGAATGGTAAAAAGCTATGTTAATTTTCGTTGCTGATTCCTTGGGAAGCGGTTTAATAATTCGATGAAGGACAAATCAGAAAAGATTACAGTGAGATTTGTCCTTCATGAGGGGGATGAAGGACAAAACATAAGAGTTCCCAGTGAGATTTGTCCTTCATGAGGGGGATGAAGGACTAATCATAAGAAATCCCAACGAGATTGGTCCTTCACAAGGAATTCTATGGAAAAATCAAAATTTGTTTTAACAAAACCATGTTGATAAAGGAGGGAGCTAGTCATGCTACTGATGGAAAAAGTGGCTTTGCTGACTCGCCAAAACGAAAACTTTGCACTAGCGATGATTATTGAATCAAAAGGCTCGACTCCCAGGCATGTTGGGAAAATGATTGTCTATCGGGATGGTACGATTGAAGGCACGGTCGGAGGGGGCTTGGCTGAACACTATATCATTGAAGAAAGTGTAAATGCTCTTCAAATGGGGAAATCGAAAATCGTTGAATACAAATTGAATAAACATGCGAAAGACGGAATTCAAATGAATTGCGGCGGTACAATAAGGGTGTTTATTGAAATCTATCAAAGCAGACCAGAACTCATTTTGGCCGGCGCCGGACATCTGGCTTCTGCTCTTGCAAAGCTCGCGGATATGCTTGAATATCCCTATTGCGTGGTGGATGACCGTATTGGTTATGCTACGAAAGAACGCTTTCCCAATGCAACCAACATTTTTGTGAATGAGGATATTGGCGAGGCTTTACTCGAGGCCGGACCAACAGAAAGGTCATACGTGATCATTGTTACAAAAGACCGTGATGATATTGTATTAAAAACGGCATTGCAATTTCCAATAGCCTATGTGGGGATGGTCGCCAGCAAGCGCAAAACGATAACTATATTTGAAAAATTAAAAAGTGAAGGCATCACAGAAGAACAGCTGGAGCAGGTACATTCGCCCACCGGATTAGAAATTGGCTCGGAAACAACAGAAGAAATTGCTATCAGCATTATTGGAGAAATCATCAAACTAAGCAGAGAAACGAAGCCTATTAAAGTAAAGCAGTTAAATAGATAAGTTAAAAAGGGGCAATGGTATTTTGCCAATTTCCCCTTTTGCTTTTAATCTGTTATTTTTTATTATAGATAGAAATTAAAAAATGACAGAGAGGAATTGTTACTATGAATATATGTGTTTTAGACGGCTATGCATTAAATCCTGGTGATTTAAGTTGGAGTGAATTGATTCAGATTGGGGAAATTGCTATTTACGACCGGACACCTGAGGAGCTTATTGTAGAAAGAGCTGTAAACGCTGAAATCGTCTTAACGAACAAAACCCCCTTAAGCAGGGGTACTCTCGACTGTCTACCTAAACTAAAGTATATTGGGGTATTGGCAACAGGCTTCGATGTTGTCGATATTCAGGCTGCTAAAGAACGAGGAATCGTAGTAACGAACATTCCCGCTTATGGTACGGAATCAGTGGCTCAAATGGTATTTGCGCTGATTCTTGAACATTGCAATCATGTGCAGCGCCACAGTGATGCCGTTATGGACGGGCAGTGGGGAAAGAATCCTGATTGGTGCTTCTGGAACTATCCGCTTGTTGAGTTGGCAGGTAAGACGATTGGCATTATCGGTTTAGGACGAATTGGGCTACAAACTGCCAGAATTGCTTCAGCTTTTGGAATGCATATTTTGGCATATGGCAATCATCATCGCGAAATGGACCTGCCTAATTTTCAATGGTGCGATTTGAATGAATTGATGAGGTTATCTGATGTCGTTAGCTTGCACTGCCCATTGACCAAGGAAACGGAAGGTATCATAAACTCCGAAAATTTATCAATGATGAAACCAACCGCTATTATTATTAACACGTCACGCGGCAAGTTAGTCAATAATAAAGATTTAGCAGATGCGCTCAATACAGGAAAGATTGGCGGCGCAGGACTGGATGTGCTGGCGGTAGAGCCTCCAGAGGATAGCAATCCTCTGCTGCATGCAAAAAATTGTATTATCACGCCACACATAGCTTGGGCTACGAAGGAAGCACGCACCAAGCTTTTGGATATAGCAGTTGAAAATATAAAGGCATTTATCGACTCGAACCCAAAGAATGTTATCCAATAGACTGGTAACACTGGTCCACCATTCTCCCTTCGGTGGACTTTACTTTTTCTTAGATAGACTTTTAGCAATGGGGATGTAACCTGGAACTTTCTCGAATATATTGTCATCTTTATTGGTTTGGTTATTTGGTATATTACCTTTTTGATCTTTGTGAAGACTTTCTAATAACTCTTTACGGGTAATCGGTCGAGCATGTTCCATTAATTCATACCCTAACCCGCCATCGGATTCGAGTGTAGCGGTTTTTACATCAGAAATATAGGAAATGCCTTCTTGCCGGAGTTTAGCTTCAAGTTGTTCAGTTGTCATTCGTAATTTTTTTAAGTTGTCAAATTCAATTTGACCATTAAGTATAACAATAATGGCATTACCTGATATGTAGCGGTGAATAATCGTAAACTTTAATTGAAGATATTGAACGAACACTAGATAAATCACAAACAAAGTTAAAATTACTATTATTTGCCAAAGCTTGTGTTCTTTGATTGCATGTCCCATTGTGGTTCCAATACCTAAGATGATTATGACCTCAAGGCTTGACATTTGAGCAATAGATTTTTTTCCGGCAAGCCTAAGGAGAATGGTGCTGGCAACAAGTAAAAGCAGGGTTTCTCCAATAAATTCCATACCCAATTACTCACCTCTCAAAAATATGTAATTATCTAGAAGTAGTCCTTTGTTCAAAAGGAAATCGAAATGTTTTTAAATACTTTGAAAGGTGATAATGGAACACAGCCATTACTCCGCCTATTAAATCGGATAGTAAATCCTGGTTTGTATCCAGCAGGCTGGGTTGATTTTTGATTATCGGTTTAAAAACTTCATCTTCCATAAACTCCAATAATTCATAAATCGTACCCAATGCTAATGCAAGAATTAGTAAAAATAAAATAGTCAGTCTTTTGTTGGTTAATTTTATTTTAATAAATTGCTGGATGACAAAAAATATCCAAAGTGCCAAGGCATAGGTGCCAAATATATGCTGCAATCTGTCATACATCCAAGAGGTTACATATAGGTTAAAATAGTCACCAAGTAGGTCGTTAAACGTAATGGAAAGTAAAGTTACGACCCTAATATAAAAAGGGATCCGCCAGTTCTGTTTTTTCTCCAAAATCATATACATTACCCAAAAAATAAGGTTTCCAGAAGCCATTCTCATATAGTCGAAATTTTTAATTTTAAAGAGTGCTATGATACAAATGATTTGGATACCTATAAAGAGGATATCGACAACTTTTTCTTTATATCTGTTTGAAGCCACGGATTTTTCCCTTTTTCTATTCATATCTGTTTTCTAAATGCCAACAGTGTGGTTTTTAATGAAGCATATGAACCAATGGCAGCATATCCATAAAACCAACCCATAAAAAGACCTGCTATGAAATGGTGACGATGGCTGATAAAAATAGAAATGCACAAACCAAGGATAAGCGCTATGGTCGGAACATATTTTTTCTTTATAGGGAAAAAATTCTTTATTAGCTGAGTAATCAACATGACCATGGGAACAGCAATCACAGCGTCCCAAAAGTTTGTATGTATAGTCGGAAAGTCCAAGGGATCCACCTACTTAACAGGAATATGTTCTAACACTCAAAAGTTCATCACAAATCAAACACACCATTACTATTTACTTGATAGTATATATTTATTACCTGTTTATATTATAAGATGTAATATATTGACAACGTTTACAACGTGGAATACAATTTATCTAAGTTAACATTTTGTGTCGGAGACTAGGAGATTCACACTGATTAACCTATTTTAATAGGTTTCTTCTGTGTAAGTCTCTATTTTTTTACGTCAGTTCTTTATATGATTAAATTTTTAGGAAGTAAAGGGGCAGAACATTTTAACGGATGAGGGGAAGAGATTGAAATGGAAAAATATATTTTATCTTTAGATCAAGGAACGACAAGTTCGAGGGCCATTCTGTTTAATAAAAAAGGTGAAATTGTCCATTCCGCTCAGAAAGAATTTACACAATATTTTCCTAAACCAGGCTGGGTTGAACATAATGCAAATGAGATTTGGGGCTCCGTACTGGCTGTTATTGCCGGTGTTTTAACTGAATCGGGAACGAAGCCTGAACAGATATCCGGGATTGGTATTACGAATCAGCGTGAAACGACTGTCATTTGGGATCGAGAAACGGGAAATCCAGTCTATAATGCCATTGTATGGCAGTCACGCCAAACGAGCGGGATTTGCGATGAGTTAATGGAAAAAGGATATAATAACCTGTTTAGAGAAAAAACGGGTTTATTAATCGATGCTTATTTTTCAGGAACAAAGATTAAATGGATTCTAGACAATGTAGAGGATGCCAGAGAAAAAGCAGAACAAGGGAAATTGCTATTTGGCACGATTGACACTTGGTTAATTTGGAAGTTGTCTGGCGGGAAAGCACATGTCACAGACTACAGTAATGCCTCAAGGACGTTACTATTTAATATTTATGATTTAACTTGGGATGAGGAATTGTTAAACATTTTAGGAGTTCCTAAATCGATGCTTCCAGAAGTAAAATCATCATCTGAAATTTATGCGCACACGATAGATTATCATTTTTTTGGACAGCAAGTTCCGATTGCTGGAGCGGCGGGTGACCAGCAGGCTGCTTTATTTGGGCAGGCATGTTTTGAAAAAGGAATGGCCAAGAATACGTATGGTACAGGTTGTTTTATGTTGATGAATACAGGCGAAAAAGCAGTTCGTTCTGAACATGGCCTTCTCACGACCATTGCCTGGGGACTAAATGGAAAGGTCGAATATGCGCTGGAAGGCAGTATTTTCGTTGCTGGTTCAGCTGTCCAGTGGCTTCGAGATGGGTTACGATTATTAAAGGATGCTAAACATAGTGAAGTATTAGCAAGGAAAGTTGAGTCAGCTGATGGAGTGTATGTTGTTCCTGCTTTTGTTGGGTTAGGAACACCTTATTGGGATAGTGATGTTCGCGGTGCTGTGTTTGGGTTAACACGCGGGACGACAAAAGAGCATTTTGTTCGGGCAACATTGGAGTCCCTTGGTTATCAAACGAAAGATGTTTTAGATGCAATGGAAAGTGATTCTGGTATTGAAGTGAAAACACTCCGGGTAGACGGTGGTGCGGTAAGGAACAATTTCCTCATGCAGTTCCAAAGTGATTTATTAAATGTACCTGTTGAAAGACCAGTGGTGAATGAAACAACCGCCCTCGGAGCTGCCTATCTTGCCGGTCTCGCAACAGGATTCTGGGAAAGCCAGGAAGAGATTTCAAGCCAGTGGGCAATTGACCAAAATTACCAACCGGCAATGACAGAAGAAAATCGGGAAAAACTATACAATGGCTGGAAAAAGGCAGTAAAAGCTGCGATGGCGTTTAAATAAGTAAGTCTGTTTCATTATTAAAAAGCGGGAGGTCAAAGATGCATAAAATATTACCTGCTTCGACTTCCTTACGGGACTTCGAAAAATTCTTAACGAGTGACTATGAAATTGGCTTATTCTTGGATGTTCATATTGCACAATTAAAGAATATCGCGTTGATGGCTAAGCAACATAGGAAGAAAATGATTTATCATTTGGATCTTATACAAGGATTAAAAAATGATGAATATGGAACAGAATTTATTTGTCAGGAATACAAGCCATTAGGTATTATTTCAACAAAGTCTGGTGTGATCTTAAAAGCGAAACAAAAAGGGGTAATCGCCATTCAACGGATGTTTTTATTGGATTCTTATGCATTAGAAAAGAGCTACGCCATTATTGAAAAGACAAAACCAGATTATGTGGAGGTCCTGCCGGGCGTCATTCCTTCCATGATTAAAGAAATAAAAGATCGTACACAGACAAAAATTATTGCAGGCGGACTAATCCGCACGGTAGAGGATGCAGAAAATGTTCTTGAAGCTGGAGCTGAGTCAATTACCACTTCCAATAAAGAAATTTGGGACCATTTTAAAGGCAGATTGTAGAAATTACTTTATAAGCATTTTTTACCTTTTCTAAGATGAAATACTAAGTTATAATAATAATAAGTTAATAGTTGACGGTATGAGATGTGGAGAGGCCAAAAACGAAGTTATAGCTTTTGCTATAATGCAGTTTTTGGTCTCTTTTTTTATAACATAATGAAACTTCGCATAGGAGGAACTAATAATGTCAGAATTATTTTCAGCATTAAAAAGAGAAGAGCGGCTTAACATCATGTCAGAGGCGCAATATGACCTGTTGATTATCGGCGGAGGCATCACCGGTGCCGGAATCGCTTTGGATGCGGTCCTTCGAGGAATGAAAGTGGCATTAGTGGAAATGCAGGACTTCGCGGCAGGTACCTCTAGTCGATCAACAAAGCTGGTCCATGGCGGGTTGCGTTACTTAAAGCAGTTTCAGGTTGGAATGGTGGCGGAAGTGGGAAAAGAACGGGCTATCGTTTATGAAAATGGTCCACATGTTACCACACCAGAATGGATGCTCCTCCCGCTGCATAAAGGCGGAACATTCGGTCCTATAAGTACATCGATCGGCTTACGGGTTTATGATTTTTTAGCTGGAGTGAAAAAATCGGAGCGCCGCAGCATGCTTTCTCGAAATGAGACCATTGCAAAAGAGCCGCTGGTCAAAAAAGAAGGACTTAAGGGCGCAGGGTATTACGTAGAATACCGAACCGATGATGCCCGTTTGACGATTGAAGTGTTAAAAGCGGCCTTTGAGAATGGGGCTCATCTATTGAACTATGTAAAAGCTGAGGAGTTTATCTATCATAATAATGTGATAACCGGTGTCAAGGTAAGGGATATGCTTTCAAATAAGGTAGTTGTTATTCAGGCGAACAAAGTGGTGAATGCAGGAGGTCCTTGGGTCGATAGTATTCGGAAAAAAGATTACGCTCGAAATAATAAGCAGCTGCGATTAACGAAAGGTGTCCATCTGGTGATCGACCAGTATGTTTTCCCGCTGTGTCAAGCGGTTTACTTCGATACTCCAGATGGACGGATGGTGTTCGCGATTCCCCGAGATGGAAAAACCTATGTGGGAACAACCGATACATTTTATGATGGAGACGCAGCATATCCTAAAATGCTGACAAAAGACCGTGAATATCTATTAAAAGCCATTCATTTTATGTTTCCAGAGGTTAAGGTAACTGAAAATGACATTGAATCAAGCTGGGCCGGTGTTCGTCCATTAATATATGAAGAAGGAAAGGACCCTTCAGAGATTTCCCGTAAGGATGAAATTTGGGAAGCGGAGAGTGGTCTTATCACGATTGCGGGTGGAAAGCTAACAGGATATCGGAAGATGGCAGAATCCGTCGTGGACTTGATTGCAGCACGCCTCGATGAACAAGGGCAAAAGTTTAAAGAAGCACGAACCAAAAATTTTCCAATTTCAGGCGGGAATGTTGGAGGCTCGAAAGGTTTTCAATCATTTATTACCCTTAAGGAACAGGAAGCAAAGGGTTATGGATTGACAAAGGAAGAAGGACGCAGGTTCGTTCAAATATACGGATCAAATGTGGATGAACTTTTCAAGTACGCTAGAATCTATGATGAATTGGAAAAGGTAAAGCTAACAAGGGGCGTTTATGCACAAGTCATGTATTCGATTGAGCATGAAATGGTAACGACCCCTGCAGACTTTTTTATCCGCAGAACCGGGGCGTTATATTTCAACATCGACTGGGTCCATTCGTGGAAGGATGAAGTCATTGCTTTCATGGAAGAGAAATTTGGCTGGAATCAGAAACAAAGTGCTCAATATAAAGAAGAGTTGGAAAAAGAATTAACCGATGCTGTTATCCCTGTTGATGAACAACTTAATAATTCCATTTAATGGTAATATTATTAATATTAAAAAAGTTCCTGGCACCATTCGGTAATAATGGAAGGTGCCTGGCACTTTTCAGTCTTTACTACTAGAAGAAAAATTTTAGTTCCAAGCCCCACGATATTTATTTCGCCTGCATTCCAGAGAAATAGCAATACCAAAGAAAAGGATTCCCATGACTGGCGTGAAAAAGTACCTTGTAAAGTAAGTCATCTGTACCAAGCCTTTTTTATCACCTCCTGTTTGGCCTCCCCATACATTGAATCGATCAATTAAGTTTCCCAGCATATAATCTTGACTAAATCACTCAAGATTCAACCCGTAAAAAAATGGTTGACAATGTTGGAAAATTTTGATAAATTAATTCATAGTTAACCAATCGGAATAATGAAGGTTCGATCAGACCACTGAAGGCCTTGCAATGTTGAAATCTCAAGATTAAATATTGCGGGGCCTATTTTGTTTTCCTTTACTAAATTTAGGATGGAAACATGTGGGAGACTTTATTAGGAAGACTGTAAAAGAAAGGAGACAAGATTAATCAATTAAACAAAACATCCCATCCCCACAGTAATTTAGGGGCAAATCGAATAATCATGACGACCGATCAGACAGCTGAAGGTCCTTAACTTATTAAAGGGTTAGGGGCCTTTTTATTTTTAAAATAATTTATTAAAAAAAGGAGCCAATGTAAATGTCTAAAATCTTAATTATTTCAGGGAGCCCTGCCACTGTTTCACGAACGGCAGCCATTGCTTCATTTGTCAGTAATATCCTCGTAGAAGGAGGAAATGAGGTAGAACAGGTTTCCGTTAGGGATTTTCCTGCCGAAGCGCTGTTACATGCACAGTTTAACCATCCAGAAATAAAGAAAGCCCTACAGTTAGTAGAACAGTCAGATGCACTGATTGTGGTGAGTCCTGTTTATAAAGCCAGTTTCCCAGGAATTTTGAAAAGCTTTTTTGATTTGCTGCCGGAGAAAAGTCTGGGTGGAAAAAAAGTGCTGGCGATTGCCTCAGGTGGGACGATTGCTCATCTGTTGACACTGGAATATGCATTTAAACCTTTATTTTCTACCCTTGGTGCACGTGAAATCCCTCAAGGAGTCTATCTCGTTGATTCACAGGTTAGCTATTCCGGTGAGCAGTTAAATTTCATTGACCTTCACCTTAAAGAAAGACTGGAATTAGCCATGGTTGAATTACAGGCATCCTTAGACCTTTTAATTAAGTATTAAAAAAATACAAAAAAATCAGGAGGTATACCAATGAAGTCAATACGAAATAAATTCATGCTGATTAGCTTGACCCTGTTTTTATTTTTACTAAGTGCATGCACCAATCAAAATTCCACAGAAAAGGCTTCCGCGGATAAGAGTGGAAGTGCAACCATTCACATCGGTTATCAAAAGTTTGGTTCCCTAAATTTCCTAAAAGCAAAAGGAACATTGGAAAAGAAGCTAGAGCCTTTGGGATATAAGGTAGAATGGATTGAGTTTCCTGGCGGTCCTCAGCTCCTAGAAGCATTAAATGTAGGCAGCCTGGATTTCGGGCATACTGGTGAGGCGCCTCCGATCTTTGCTCAGGCAGCAGGCGCTCCATTGGTCTATTTCGCTAATGAGCCGGCTAATCCAAAGGGTGAGGGAATCCTTGTTCCTAAAGATTCAGAGGTTAAGAGTATTAAAGATTTAAAAGGAAAAAAGGTAGCTTTAAACAAAGGGTCTAATGTTCATTATTTGTTAGTTAGAGCATTGGAAGAAAATGGGGTGAAGTATGAAGATATCGAAACGGCCTTTTTACCTCCATCAGATGCAAGAGCTGCCTTTGAAAAAGGGGCTGTGGATGCCTGGGTCATTTGGGATCCATTCTTAGCAGAAGCGCAAAAACAAACAGGAGCTCGTATTTTGGCAGATGGTACAGGGCTAGTCAATAATCGTGAGTTCTTCCTAGCCTCTAAGACATTTGCCGAAAAACATCCGAAGGTTCTTGAAATCCTGATTGAGGAATTAGGAAAAGAAGAGCAGTGGGTGAAGAATAACCAATCAGAAGCTGCTGAATATTTAGCTCCGCAAAGCGGAATCGATAAGGAAACACTGGAAGTCGTACTCGGACGCAGAGCATTCGGCATTGAAAAGATTACGAAGGAACGAATTAAGGATCAACAAGAAATTGCCGACAAATTTTTTGAACTACAGTTAATCCCGATGGAAATTAACACATCCGAAGCACAATGGAACCCAAAAGAGTAAGAGGAGGAAATATGATGAATGTATTTTGGTTTATTCCCACGCATGGAGACTCACGATATTTAGGTGTAACGACCGGGGGAAGAGAAGTGAATACTCCTTATCTCCAGCAAATTGCTCAAGCCGTTGACAATCTCGGATTTACGGGTGCATTACTGCCGACTGGAAGATCCTGCGAAGACGCTTGGGTGGTTGCGAGTTCGTTAATTCCGGTAACCTCACGTATGAAATTTTTGGTGGCAGTTCGTCCTGGTATTATGTCGCCAACCAATGCAGCCCGGATGGCTGCAACCTTTGACCGGTTATCGAATGGCAGACTTCTTATTAACGTCGTAACCGGTGGCGATCCTGTGGAACTTGCGGGTGATGGAATCCATCTATCTCACCAAGAACGGTATGAGCTGACCGATGAATATCTAACGATTTGGAAGGACCTACTTGAAAAAGGAGAAGCGAATTATTCAGGTACCCATTTAGAGGTTTCGGGGGCTAAGCAATTATATCCTCCAGTTCAGAAACCATATCCTCCACTTTATTTTGGGGGCTCTTCGGCAATTGGACAGCAAATTGCGGTGGATCATGTCGATGTTTATTTAACATGGGGCGAGCCGCCAAAGCAAGTCGAAGAAAAGATAAAAGCTGTGAAAAAATTAGCTCAGGAACGAGGAAAAACAGTTCGTTTCGGCATCCGCCTCCATGTCATAGTTCGGGAGACAGAACAAGAGGCATGGGACGCGGCCAACAAGTTAATTAAGTATGTCGATGACGATATGATAGCTGCATCACAAAAGGTCTTTTCCCGGATGGACTCTGTTGGACAAAAGAGAATGTCAGAGCTTCATAGAGGCAGGAGAGATCATTTAGAAATCAGCCCTAACCTTTGGGCTGGGGTCGGGTTGGTACGAGGCGGTGCGGGTACCGCTCTAGTTGGAGACCCAGAAACAGTGGCCAAACGAATGAAAGAATACGAGGAAATTGGAATCGAAACGTTTATTTTATCAGGCTATCCACATTTGGAAGAGGCCTACCGCGTATCGGAGTTATTGTTCCCACACTTGAATTTAGAGGGACTAAAGCCTTCAACCATCGTCAGTCCATTTGGTGAGATTGTGGCCAACAGCATTTTACCCAAAAATAGGGCAGTGAGGTAGGAGGCAAATGAAAACGAAAAAAATTTTACCTTGGATTTTTCCTGCTGTATTAATTATCGCTTGGCAAGTATCTTCTTCCACCGGGATACTCTCCAATAGAGTACTCCCAAATCCGCTGGATATCTTTACTGCAGCCGCTGACCTGATGAAGAACGGCCAGCTTGTATCGGATGTATGGACCAGTACCAAAAGAGCCTTTGTTGGGTTTTTGATTGGCGGGGGAATCGGTTTTGCATTAGGGTTGGTTAACGGTATATCGAAAATCTCAGAAAGTTTGCTGGATTCATCAATTCAAATGATCCGCAATATCCCGCACCTGGCATTACTGCCCATTGTAATCCTGTGGTTTGGGATTGGTGAGGAAGCGAAACTATTTCTCGTTGCCCTTGGAACGTTTTTCCCAATTTATCTAAATACCTACCATGGAATTCGTTCGGTTGACCCTTCCTTGATTGAAATGGCGTATGTATATGAACTAAAAGGATTTTCATTGTTTTGGCATGTCATATTTCCCGCTGCATTACCATCCATCCTTGTCGGGGTAAGATTTGCGCTGGGAATTACCTGGGTAACATTAATCGTGGCGGAAACGATTGCCGCTGATTCGGGAATTGGCTACATGGCAATGAATGCTAGGGAATTTATGCAACTGGATGTCGTGATTTTGAGTATTCTGCTTTACGCACTATTAGGAAAACTGTCTGATGTGATGGCAAAGCTAGCGGAAAAACAATTTTTAAAATGGCATCCAAGCCATCAGAAGTAAGAGGGGGAAAAGAAGATGGCAACGAAACAACCGATAATCGACCTTTCAAATATCCGTAAAGAATTTGATGGGAATGAAGTTTTAAGAAGTATTGATTTACAGGTAAATCGGGGAGAGTTTATTGCAGTCGTTGGAAAAAGCGGCTGCGGCAAGAGCACCTTACTGCGTATTATGGCGGGTCTCGAAGCACCCAATTCAGGTAAATTAGTCGTAAACGGTATGGAATTAAAAGGGCGTAATGATTTGGCTAAAATCATGTTCCAGGATGGAAGGCTTCTCCCTTGGAAAAAGGTATATGATAATGTAGCACTGGGGCTAAAAAAGGAAGCTCAGAAAGACCAGATTGATAAAGTCCTGAAACAAGTAGGATTGGCGGACCGTGCCTCTTCTTGGCCCTCTGAGCTTTCAGGGGGTCAAAAACAAAGGGTAGCACTTGCTAGAGCACTGATTCATGAGCCGGAACTGTTATTACTAGATGAACCGCTCGGTGCTTTAGATGCTTTGACCCGACTCGAAATGCATGAATTGATTGAAGGATTGTGGAGTGAGAAGCAATTAACAGCAATTCTGGTGACCCACGATGTTGAGGAAGCAGTAGCGTTAGCGAACCGAGTCATTTTAATTGAGGAAGGGAGGGTTGTACTCGAAGTTCCTGTCCGTCTTCCCTATCCAAGGCACCGGGACCACCCTCTATTCACGAAACTAGTCAGTCAAATCTTAAATAAAATTATGGGTCATAAACAACGGGGGATTGCAACGGAGGTAGCTGCTGCAAGCTTGCCGGCCATGGAATGGTGAAATTCAATTTGGTATATTACCCCGATTTTAAAAGCTTCCGACCTGAATCTGGCCGGAAGCTTTTATATCTATTTTAAGTACATCCAAAAATAAATACAGCAAATCTGTAAAACTTTTCCTTAATAAAAAATATTAATTCCCAGCCCCGCGATATTTTTTTACGCCGGTATTCCAGAGAAAAATCGCCATCCCGAAGAAAAGAATTCCCATCACAGGTGTAAAAAAGGCGTAGCCAACCCATTCTTCTCTATTTAAAAAGTATGATGCTGGATACACCCCGACAAAGGCGAAAGGTAAAATCCACGTTAACACAAATTGAATCACTTTGTTGTAAATATTGACAGGGTAGCGGCCGTAATTGCTGATATTGTACATCATGGGCATGATATCGGTGCGACTGTCTGACCAAAAACCAATCGTGGCAATCGAAATAAAGATCCCAGCATAAATAAAAGCTCCGCCCATAACCATAACGATAAAGATTAAAACATCATACCAAACAAAGGTTAAGTCAAGGTTCACCATCGCATATCCCATAATCAGTAAACCGGTAATGACACCAAATAAAGATTCCAGTTCCATCCGTTCCATGATAATTTGGAAAAGGCTGTGAACAGGGCGAGTTAAGACCCGGTCCATTTCTCCTTTGACAATATAACGTTCATTAAAGTCCCATATGTTAAAAAAGGATGAAAATAAGGCATAAGGAACAAGGAAAAATCCATAAATAAAAATGATTTCATCACGGTTCCAGCCGCCTAAAGCAGCTGTATGGCGAAATACGATTAAAATGAAAATTAAATTGACGGCTTGTGACAATAGATCTGAAAAGATTTCAATTACCGTATCAACACGATATGTAAACCTAGTCTTTAAATATTGAGAGGCATATTGAAAGAACAATGATAGATAAAACATTGGTCAGCCCCCTTGTACGATTAAGTGTTTTTTTGCGAGCAGCCATAAAAGGTAGATCGGAATCAGTAAGATGAAAACCCAGAACGCTTGCAGGAGCAAGGCGTTATAAATCTCCTGACCGACAAACCCTTCTGTAAATATCATACTAGGAACATAGCTGATTGCTTGAAATGGCAAATAGGACATCAAGTCCTGAGCCCAGCCTGGATAAAAAGAGATTGGCAGCAGCAAACCTGAGAACAAATCGATTACAACACGTTTTGCCCGAATCAGCCCTGTGTTATTAAACAAAAAGAACGTCATAATCCCCGTTAATAAGTTGATATGAGTATTGATAATAAAACTAAAAACAAGCGAGAGGAAAAACAACATCCACGTTGTCAAACTAGCATCAAAGCGGACAGGAAAAATTAATGCCACAATGATCATGCCTGGGACTGAGAAAAACAATAAGCGGAAGATTCCTTCCCCGAGTGCCTGCATGGTTTTCATTCCTAAATAGTTATACGGACGAATCATTTCAATCGCGACTTTGCCATCTTTGATTTCAGCTGCAATTTCACGATCAATATTGTTGTAATAAAACGCTCTTGCCATCCAGGCGACAGCCAAATATGTGGTCATTTGGATGACGGACAATCCTTGAATTTCTTCTTTTCCTCCATAAATTGCAGACCATAAAAAATAGTAAGCTCCTATATTAATACTATAAATTAAAATCCCGCTATAATAGTTTGTCCGGTAGGCAAGCATCATTAAAAAACGAACCCGGATCATTTCTAAATACATACTCATGTCAGGGCCATTCCTTCTTCATAAATCTTCCGGACAATCTCTTCGGTAGAAACTTCATTTATTCGGACATTTTTAATCGGATTTCGTTGTACCACATCACTTATTAATTTAGATACAAGTTGTTCATCCCCATTAATATACCCGAGCCAGGTGGTCGCATCCTTTTGTTCCCATTGAATATTTTCAGTGCGAGGCAGGGAACTGCGAGGGACTTCTGACAAAAATTCAAATTCGATTTGTTTTCCTTCCACCGCATGTGCTTGAAGTTGATTCAGCTTGCCGTCATAGATAATTTTACCTTCATCTAATAGTACAACGCGTTCACAAAGGGCTTCAATATCCGTTAAGTCATGTGTCGTCAAGAGAATGGTGGTCTTATATTGCTCGTTAATTTCCTGTAGAAACTTACGAATTTTTAATTTCACCAATACATCCAGCCCAATCGTTGGCTCGTCCAAAAAGAGGAGGGGAGGATTATGTACGAGAGCAGCAGCTAATTCACAGCGCATTCGCTGTCCAAGCGAAAGCTTTCGCACCGGTTTATCTAGTAAAGGACCGATTTCTAACGTCTCTATCACATGGCCCATGTGATGGTTATAGTCCTCATCCGAGACACGGTATACCTTTTTTAATAACCGGAAACTCTCTTGTACCGCGATATCCCACCATAGCTGTGAACGCTGACCAAACACCACGCCAATGGTTCGCACGAATTCTTCCCGCTGCTTATGCGGGTTCATCCCATTGACGATAATGGAACCGGATGTAGGCGTTAAAATACCGGTTAACATTTTTATCGTCGTTGATTTACCAGCACCGTTTTCTCCAATATAGCCAACCATTTCTCCTTGTTTAACCGTTAAGGAAATATTATCAACAGCTGCATGGACTTTGTAATTCCGCGTAAATAAATCCCTAAATGCTCCAGCCAAACCTGGCCGGCTTGAATAGGAATTAAATTCTTTTCGTAAATTTTGTACCTCAATGACATTCATTTCGTTTCCCCCTAATAATAGAAAAAGAAAAACATGATAACATAAACGTATTACCAAATTTAAATATTAACGTGAGCAGGTTATTCATGCAAGCAGGATGATTGAAGATTATGTCTGCTTGACTTGTATCATAATTTTGGTGACATAATCCTCCTTATGATTCTTTACAACTGAATCATAGATATATTCTTCGAAAACATATTCACCTATCGTCACATTTAACTTTTCCATCTCTAAAAAAAGCCGGTTATAGGTGAGATGTATGGTGTGCTCATCCCCGATATGATAGCCGATGATAAAATCACCCTTAACACTTTTAAAATACGGATGTCCTTCTTTTGGATTTGGCTGTTCAATATATAAAAAGCTGTAATTGGTGTATTCACCTTTTAGTACTTGCTCTCGCTTCGTGATAACACCTATGGGATATCCGGTATCAAGATGTGATTCGTTCAATTCATTTAGAAAGTCTGAAACAACTTCGACAAATTCCTCTTCTGTTATATTTTCAATGTTTCTACTTAAATAAAGTGTTTTTTCTGGTAATGGTTCAAGTGTAATTTGATGAAAATCAAGGTGTGACGCTTCTTCTATTAATGCTATTTGTGCCTCGATAAACTTTTCCTTCATTTCTATCTCCTGACGCTTTTTCACAATCTCATCTTTCTTTTGATACATTAACGACAAATAACTTTCAGGAGATTTCGTTTGCATATAGAGTTGAATATCGTTAAGCGACATATCAAGATCTTTTAATAAATCGATAACAAAGAATAACTCGATTTGGTGAATTGAATAATAACGGTACCCTTTTTCATTTTTCAATATCGGCGATAAGAGTCCAATTTGATCATAATAAAAGAGAGTCTGTTTGTTTACTTTACAAAGCTTCGCAAATTCGCCCGTAGTTAAATATTTCCCAGTCTTTTGATTCATTTTTTACAGCACCACCCTTGACTATATAGTAACTATATACACTAGGATGGGGATTGTAAACAACAAGTGTTTGGTTAAGGAGAATATAGAAGATGAAGTCTCAAAAAGTCACTTTAGGATTATTATTACTGAATTTATTCATAGCTTTTTTGGGGATTGGACTTGTGATTCCAGTTTTACCAACGCTGATGAATGAATTAGGCATAACAGGAACAACCATTGGTTATTTAACAGCCGCTTTCGCCATTGCTCAATTGATTGTTTCACCATTTGCAGGGAAAGCAGTGGATCAATTCGGCAGGAAAATTATGATTGTCATTGGCTTATTTATTTTCGGCATATCTGAATTTTTATTTGGAATCGGCAAAGAAATAGAAATGTTATTTTTCTCCCGTATTTTAGGTGGAATTAGCGCTGCCTTCATTATGCCGGCAGTTACTGCTTATATTGCAGATATCACAACTTTGGATACTCGTCCCAAAGCACTTGGTTATATGTCAGCTGCTATTAGTACCGGATTTATCATTGGTCCGGGTATTGGTGGATT
Source organism: Neobacillus sp. plas4 (assembly GCF_057221695.1). Classification (NCBI taxonomy): domain Bacteria; kingdom Bacillati; phylum Bacillota; class Bacilli; order Caryophanales; family Bacillaceae; genus Neobacillus; species Neobacillus sp. plas4. The sequence goes on along the minus strand of NZ_CM170152.1, from coordinate 3,863,621 downwards.
CTTAGCCGAATTTGGAACACGTGTACCATTTTTATTCGCAGGTGCACTTGGTACAATCGCTGGTATTCTTTCGATTATTTTATTATCTGAGCCAAATCGTCCAGGGGAAAATAATGAACAAGTCTCAGAAACGAAGAATAGTTTCAAACGTGTACTTGAACCAAAATATTTCCTAGCATTTGTTTTAATTTTTATTGGCTCATTTGGTTTAGCAGCTTTTGAATCGTTCTTTAGTTTATTTGTTGACCACAAATTTCAATTTAAACCATCGGATATAGCCATTGTTATCACAGGTGGTGCTATTATTGGTGCAGTTTCACAAGTCATTTTATTTGATAGACTTACGCGAATTTGGGGTGAAATTAAACTGATCCGCTACAGCTTACTTTTATCTGCCGTGCTGGTCTTTTTAATGACCGTTGTTCATTCGTATTTCTCTATTTTACTTGTTACCTTTATTGTTTTTGTAGGATTCGATTTATTCCGACCAGCAGTAACTTCCTATCTTTCAAATATCGCTGGAAATGAACAAGGGTTTGTTGGAGGAATGAACTCAATGTTTACCAGTTTGGCGAATATTAGTGGTCCCATTCTAGGGGGGATCTTATTTGATATAGATATTAACTACCCTTACTACTTTGCGACTGTCATATTAGCGTTGGGAATCGTTATAACATGGTTCTGGAAAAAACAAGAAAATCGTTCTTCCATCAAAGTGAAGGCTAGTTAATAATAAAAATTTACTTCACCTAATCTAGAATTGTGCGGAAACTAGTTTCAATAATATATCAAGGCTGTTTGTAGTAAAATGATCATTAATGGGGACAAAGAATTTACGTGTGGAGGGTACACTGTTGTTGCAAGATATAGTTATAAGAAAATCAAAAGAATCGGATCTAAATTCCATACTAGAAATTTATAATCAAGGCATAGAAGACAGAATAGCAACATTAGAGGTTGAAACTAAAAGTTACTCCTACATGATGAGTTGGTATGAAAATCATCAAGGCCGTTTTTCAGTAATTGTCGCTGAAATTGAAGGAAAAGTAGTAGGCTGGGCTTCGTTAAATCAATATAACAACCGAAGTGCATATGACGGGGTGGCCGATCTATCAGTCTATATTTCCAGGGATTATAGAGGTAAAGGTGTTGGAAAGAAGCTTCTAGCAAAACTTGAAACCCTTGCTAAAGAAAATGGATTTCATAAAATCATCCTGTTTACCTTCCCTTTTAATCAATTAGGACAGGGTTTATATAAAAAAATGGGATTTCGTGTTGTAGGGGTATTTGAAAACCAAGGAAAGCTAGATGGAGAATTTGTTGATGTAATGGCAATGGAGAAATTATTGTAAACTGTAAAAAAGAGATTGATCACTACGGTTATCAATCTTTATTTTTACAATATCTTTACATTAAAATCTTGATTTCCACTGTTTTTTATTTTAACATATAAGCAAATAGTTATATATCCGTTTGAATGGACAATAAACAGCAATGAAATGAATAAATCTACTCGATGCAACAAAAAATTTAAAAATGTAAATAATTCTTAGAATTTATATAAGCAAATTATTATTTACTTATATGTGGTAAGGAGGTGCTTAGTAAATTGACATCAATCATTGAATTAGAGCGTGCGGCAAATGTTTTGAAATTATTAGGTGATAAAACGCGTTTAACCATTATGGGGATTTTAAAACAACGTGAGTGCTGTGTATGTGAATTTCTTGAAGTGTTTGAAATGAGTCAGCCTTCTATCAGCCAGCATCTTCGCAAGTTAAAGGATGCAGGAATGGTTAAGGAAGAGCGGAGGGGCCAATGGATTTATTATTCATTGAACACTCAGAATGAGTTCTATGGACTTATTGAAGATGTTTTGGAACATGTACCAGAGCAGATAGATAAAATTAAAATGATCGAAAAAGCGAACCCGACACTTCAGTGTGGATGTTAGTTTTTTTTAGATGGGAGTTAGGAATTAGAATAAAACAGCCAAGGCATAACATATTCTTTCCTATTCCTTTTACTAATCGATATAAGCAAAGACTTATATTATAGGAGGTAATTTTATGAGTAAAGTAGAAATTTTTGACCCAGCATTGTGTTGTCCTACGGGTGTCTGTGGTCCCAGTGTTGACCCTGAATTAACGAGAGTGGCAACTGCAATCTTTTTATTAGAGAAAAAAGGCTTTGATATTAAACGGTATAATCTTGGGACTGAACCGGCCCAATTTGTTGAAAACACAGAGGTAAACAAAGTCCTTCATGAAAAGGGACCAGATTTACTGCCCGTTACCATTTTGGATGGCAAAATTGCTAGGATTGGTATTTACCCCACCAACGAAGAATTTGCGGAATGGTTTGGCGTAAATGTGGAGGAGCTTTCTAAAAAGCATAAGGTTAGTCTAAAAATAGAATTAAAATAATCGAGTTAGAAAGAAGTGTAGATATGTTCCAACCTTTCGATACAAAGATGATTGTAAATACAAAATTTTTATTCTTCACAGGCAAAGGAGGCGTAGGAAAGACTTCAACAGCATGTGCAACGGCTGTTACATTAGCAGACGAAGGCAAAAAGGTACTAATTGTTAGTACAGATCCTGCGTCTAATTTACAGGATGTATTAGAAGTCGGTCTCACCAATATTCCAATGGCAATTCAAAGTGTACCCAATCTTAATGCTTGTAATCTTGACCCAGATGAAGCAGCAAGAGCATACCGAAACAAAATGGTTGGACCATATCGTGGGAAACTCCCTGACGCAGTTGTAGCGAACATGGAGGAACAATTGTCAGGTGCATGTACAGTTGAAATAGCAGCATTTAATGAATTTACAAAATTGCTAGCGGATCCATCAGTTGTTGACGCATACGAGCATATCATCTTTGATACAGCTCCTACGGGACATACGCTTCGACTTCTGCAGCTGCCAACTGCCTGGAGTGGGTTTTTAGAAGAAAACACACATGGAGCTTCTTGTTTAGGACCTTTATCTGGGTTGTCTGAAAAGAAACAAATTTATTCTATTACAATGGACGCACTTTCTGATGCAACGAAAACAACCCTTATTCTTGTAGCAAGACCCGATGAGTCGTCCTTACTTGAGGCAAACCGTGCATCAAAAGAGCTAAAAGAGATTGGTATCACAAACCAGGCTCTGATCATAAACGGACTAATGCAATCCTATCTACCTGAAGATAAAATTTCCTCTTCCTTTTATGAACGACAACGTAAAGCGATAAAACAAATGCCAAATGATTTAAAACAAGTTGTCACGTATTCGTTGCCATTTGTATCGTATTCTTTAACAGGTATTCAGAACCTACGTTATTTATTTAAGCAATACACAATGCCAGCACAACAATCGGATGTGAAAGGCAAATCCATATCTTTACCTGACTTAAGTAAAGTGATTGAAGATTTCACAAACAACAATACTAGAGTGATTTTCACCATGGGTAAAGGTGGGGTTGGAAAGACAACAATGGCGTCTGCAATCGCCGTTGGGTTAGTAGCGAAAGGTCATAAAGTACATTTAACAACAACAGACCCAGCAGCACATTTGGAGTTTGTTTTCCAAAATAGTGGAATAAGTGACCAATTGACCATAACCCGTATTAATCCAGCAGAAGAAGTAGAGGCATATAAAGCAGAAGTTTTATCCAAGGTGAGCGATGAGTTGGATGAAGCAGCAATTGCCTTTATAGAAGAGGATTTAAACTCCCCTTGTACGGTAGAGATTGCCGTTTTCCGTGCATTTGCGGAAGTTGTGGCAAGATTACAAGAGGAAATTGTAGTCATTGATACTGCACCAACAGGACATACACTTCTGTTACTAGACGCTGCGCAGTCTTATCATAAAGAACTGGCTCGTTCGACGGGAGAAATACCAGAAAGTGTGAAAATGTTACTTCCTCGATTAAGGAATCCTAAAGAAACGAGCGTGGTGATTGTAACCTTAGCAGAAGCAACTCCGGTTCTTGAAGCTAGCCGTTTACAGGATGATTTAAAGCGGGCAGATATTATTCCAAAATGGTGGGTCATTAATCAAAGCCTTTATGCAGCCGAAACGAAAGATCCTATATTAAAAGGAAGGGCACGAGCTGAAGAAGGCTGGATTCAAAAGGTAACCACTGAATTAGCTGAAAAATGTGCCATGGTACCTTTAATGACTGAAGAAATTACTGGTTATGAACAGTTAAAAAAGGTGATTAATTTGGAGGTAGCACATTGACATCAGTTATATTAGCATCCGTGATTTTCTTATTAACACTTATTTTAGTAATATGGCAGCCGAAAGGATTGTCCATTGGGTGGTCTGCCTGTGGTGGGGCTATCTTAGCTCTTATTGTAGGAGTGGTTGATTTTCATGATGTAATGGATGTAACATCTATTGTTTGGAATGCAACGTTAGCATTTGTTGCCATTATTATTATTTCACTCATTTTGGACGAAATTGGATTTTTTGAGTGGGCTGCTCTGCATATGGCAAAAGCAGCAAAAGGTAATGGAGTTCTAATGTTTGTTTATGTTTCGATATTAGGCGCATTGGTAGCCGCATTTTTTGCTAATGATGGAGCCGCTCTTATATTAACTCCCATCGTTTTGGCAATGGTGAGAAACTTAAAATTTGAAGAAAAAATGGTTTTTCCATTTATTATGGCAAGTGGTTTTATTGCGGATACAACATCATTGCCACTCGTTGTCAGTAATTTAGTAAACATTGTGTCTGCTGACTTTTTTGGGATTGGATTTGCTGAATTTGCTTCAAGAATGATTGTTCCTAACCTTTTTTCATTAGGAGCAAGTATTCTTGTGTTATTTCTATATTTCCGAAAAAACATTCCAAAACAATATGATTTGACACAATTAAAGAAGCCAGTTGAAGCCATTCGAGATGTAAGAATGTTTCGGTTGTCATGGGTCGTGTTAGGGATCCTTTTAATCGGGTATTTCCTAAGTGAGTTTTTAAATATTCCAGTTTCTATTATTGCTGGTATTGTGGCTGTTTTCTTCTTATTTATGGGTAGAAGAAGTCCAGCGATTGAAACAAAGAAAGTGATCAAAGGAGCACCATGGGCAATTGTATTTTTCTCAATTGGAATGTATGTGGTGGTGTATGGGTTAAGAAATGTTGGTTTAACGAATGTGTTAGCAGATTTAATTCAAATAACAGCTGATCAAGGTCTATTTGCAGCAACAATTGGGATGGGTTTCATCGCTGCCATCCTTTCTTCCATCATGAATAACATGCCGACGGTGATGATTGATGCATTAGCGATAGCAGACACCAACACAAGCGGTGTAGTAAGAGAAGCACTTATTTATGCCAATGTAATTGGGTCAGATTTGGGTCCTAAAATAACTCCGATTGGTTCACTTGCGACCTTATTATGGTTACACGTGTTATCCCTTAAAGGGGTAAAGATTTCTTGGGGAACGTACTTTAAAACAGGTATTGTATTAACGATCCCAACACTTTTTATTACATTAGCGGGTCTTTATATTTGGTTGTTGCTTATTTAAAAAATGAATTAACAAAAAGGAGAAATTAACATGTCAAAAAAATCAATTTATTTTCTATGCACAGGTAATTCGTGCCGAAGTCAAATGGCGGAAGGATGGGCAAAGAAACATTTAGGTGATGAGTGGGAAGTAAGAAGTGCTGGGATTGAAGCACACGGTTTAAATCCGAATGCGGTGAAAGCGATGAAAGAAGCTGGAATTGATATTTCAAATCAAACTTCTGATATTATCGATTCAGAAATCCTAAACCATGCTGATCTTGTTGTAACATTATGCGGAGATGCGGCAGATAAATGCCCAGTAACACCACCAACAGTGAAAAGAGTACACTGGGGATTTGACGATCCTGCCAAAGCTGAAGGGACCGAAGAGGAAAAATGGGCATTTTTCCAGCGAGTTCGTGATGAAATTGGAGACCGAATCAAACGATTTGCTGAAACTGGTGAGTAAAAAGTACTTGGAAAGCTAGGAGTGATATCTCTGGCTTGCAATTCAAATCTATTTCTTTAATAAGAAAGAACAGTTAAGATAAGAACGTGAATTATTTGAAAGGTGATGGGGAAATGAATATTACAGATCAAGCCCGTGTTGTATTGAAGCAATTGCTTCAAGATAACGGTGCAAAGAACATTCGTGTCTATTTTGCAGGAATATCTTGAGGACAGCCAAAAGTGGGACTGGCTCTGGATGAGCCAGAAGAAAAGGATAAAGTAGTAAACATTAATGAAGTAGTGGTGGCGATTGATCCCGATATTGAGATATATACTGAAAATCTTACTTTAGATTTCAGTCAAGAAGCTAATGGGCTTGTGTTAGCAGGAAATGAAAGTAATTGTTGTTAAATAACTTCGAAGGAGTAGTTAGATAAGAAAAACTAACTACTCCTACACTTAACATATTAATCAAAGAAAATTGATGTATGAATTAAAAAATTAGCAACAGGTTGGTTTAAACACGCAGCAAAGTTCATGCGATAGTAAATGATTTAGTTCCTCTTGATTCAATTCATAATAACTCCATGTACCTCTTGTTTCTTTTGTAATAATCTTGGCGTCTAATAAAATCTTCAAATGGTAAGAGAGCTTCGATTGAGCCATATCAACCATTGGAGCTAGATCACAAACACACATCGCACCTTCTCGAGTTAAAATATTCATAATCTGCAGTCTCTTTTTATCAGCAATGGCCTTAAATTTTAACTCATACTTTTCAAAGAATGAATCCATGGATATATCTTGTACTTGAATTTCGTCATTCATCAATTTCACCCTTTTTAAATCAAATAATCTTGATATTTTTATCATATATCCAATATTTTCATGAGTCAATCTCTTTAATCAAAAAAAATTGATTTTTTCATCAACTTTTTTTGATTAATGGGTTGTAATTAGAAAAATTTGCTAATATACTTAGGTTGTTAAATCAAAAAAAATTGATTTATGAATTTAAAATTAAGAAAAATTGATTTAACAATTATCTTAGTTGCTAACTTACCTTTTATTCAATTATTTGGAGGGATATTTATGAAAATGCATGTTGGTATCAATGTCACAGATTTAAATGAGTCGATCGAATTTTATTCAAAGGTTTTTAACACAGACCCAGTAAAGGTAAAACCAGAATATGCCAAGTTTTTACTAGATAATCCAGGCCTCAACTTCACTTTAAATCTAAAGGACCAAGTTTCAGGAAATCAGGTTGGACATTTTGGTTTTCAAGTAGATAATCTTGAAGAAGTCCTTCTTCAGAAAGAGCGGTTAGAGAAATTAGGCTTTTTTGCAAGAGAAGAAATGGACGTTACCTGTTGTTATGCTACTCAAGATAAATTTTGGGTTACCGATCCAAACGGGAATGAGTGGGAGTTTTTCTATACAAAAGGTGATGTAGAGAGCAGGGCAATTGATTCATCTTGCTGCACTACTCAACCAGTAAAAGTAGAAATCAAATCCTCTTCATCATCTTGTTGTTCATAACTTATTGTGACTTAAATGCTCTAAGCTTCTGAGTAAATGAATTTAAGGCTTCCTTTTTTGTTAGGGAAGCCTTTTGTCAATTTTAAAGGGGGAGAACAATGATTTACGATGTTCTTGTTATCCCTTGTAAATTTAAACCTGGGAGCGAACTATATGTACGGGGTGTAACAAGGTTAAGGAGTCATACCTATTTCTCCAGCTCCCTCCAATTTTACTTTCTTTATCTACTATAAGGAAAGATAAATTCGTTTGTTTCAAGTAATATCCCATTGCAAGCCCTGCTTGCCCCGCACCAGCAAAAACATTTTTACTTCCCATTCAGCATAATACTTTTGTGACAAAGTTGGAAAAGAAGACCGATTTATTTTGTCCACTACCCAGGGTGAATTCCAAAGTAAAAACGTGATTGTAGCAACTGGTCCTTTCCAAGAACCATCCATTCCAAAATTTTCACAGTTTCTATCGGATAACATTCTTCAACTTCATTCATCAGACTATAAAAATCCTAATCAATTACAGGATGGACCGTCACTTGTAGTTGGAGGAGGGAACTCAGGGGCACAAATAGCAGTCGAAATCTCACGAGGAAGAAAAGTTTATCTGTCAGTTGGCCAGTCATTAAGATTTTTGCCACAGGATATAGGGTCCAAAAGTATATTTTGTTGGTTTGATAAATTTGGAGTTTTAAAGGCAAATGTAAATAGTAAAATGGGTCAATTTATCAAGAATAAACCTGATCCGATTTTTGGTTTTGAGCTTAAGTCACAGCTCAAAAGTGGAGATATTATTCTTAAACCAAGAGTAACGTCAGCTGATAGAAGTCAAGTATCCTTTAAAGATGCTACTCGTTTGGAAGTATCTAATGTCATTTGGTCCACTGGGTTCCAGTCAGATTATCGCTGGATTAAGATTCCTTCGATTTTTAATGAAAAGGGGATGCCGATTCATAATAGAGGCATTACATCCATGAAAGGACTCTACTTTTTAGGGCTGTCATGGCAATATCGTAGAGGTTCAGTCTTACTCCAAGGTGTTGGAGATGACGCTGAGTATTTACTTAAAATGCTATTTTAGCATAGAGAAAGCATTGGATATCTTGAAAAAGAATGTAAATGGACTAACGAACTCTCAGGAATATCCCAGTAGTTTTATCTCATTGGTACTGTAATATTTATTGTTGTATACTAGAGGGAGACTTCAGGATGAAAGGTAGAATAATATGAAAAAATTTCCCATTACCATTCCCATTATGATTATTGTTATGGTAATAGCGATGTGGATGCTTGAGAAGGACTACTCCGAAATTAACTTGATGACCAGAATAATGATTTCAATAGGTGCAGGAATCTTTTCTGGGTTAATTTCGTTCTTTTTATTTAGGTTTGACAAAGGTAATGATAAGTAATTACTTAAAAAGAGTTTCTCTTAAAAGAAAAACTCTTTTTCTGTGTAGACATATATAATTGATGGGAATCCAACGACACCGCCAATGTTATTAATGTGAGAAGTGTGGTGGTCAAATGTACCCAAAATATTACAAAGGAATAAATAGCATAGAACACAAAATTTCGGATGTTCTTTAAACAAAAAAGGACCGGGCTGGTTCACCCGGTTGGCTGAAAACCTAAATTACTTATGAAAAATGATCCGCTTATTTCCAAAACGTTGTAAGAAATTTACTACCTATAAACTCTTCAGCAAGTATAGAATAATTATTCCTCTGATTATATCTTTTTCGAATCATTTCCATTAATCTGAGTGGAATTGGTTTCCCCTCAATTAAATGGTAATACTGATCATATGCTTTTTTTAAATGCTCCCATCTTAAATCATTTCCAGGTTGAACATATTCGGAAACATCAATTATTTTTGCTCTGCCATTTTGTAGAAAAACATTTTTCAAATGGATGTCACGAGGATTTAATCCTTTTTGACGCGCATACTCTCTTGCATGGTCAACATCTTTTATAATCTGTTTTGGAATCGGTATACCTTGAAGTAAACAATCATATAAAGTGATTCCTTCCTCGAAATTTAGAACAAGGTAATTATCTTTGAAACCAAAACATGTTGAAAAATAGGGGGAGTCATTTAATAATTCATAGACTTTCTTTTCTATTTGAATTTTAGCGATTTTATCATCCGCATACATTTTAAATGCATAGGCTGGATTTTCAAGGGATTGAAATACAGCTGCATCCGTCCCTATACCCATACACCTTAAATGATTAGAGGATCCATGGATCGAAACAGGTTCGTTGTTTGGGTTTGATGAAATCGAGATTTCTGATAAATTTTTATCAGCAAATATCCAATCCTCTTTCATGATTATCCTCTCCTTTGAAGGTTTTTCGGTACTTGCTATTGGCGCAAATCTAAATTTATAAAATTATATAAACGATAGTTTAAATATCTAGTGTACTCCACTAAGTTTTCCTGCTGCTTACATTTTGCCCACAGCTTGTACAATCAAAATCGTTCATTTCATCCGTTATCTAATTGAGATATTTCCGTTTTTGCATTTAGTCTTTTGGTAAGTTTATGTCTATTTTCCTTATATAAATAGATGATTTCTAGTAAAGAAATACATATCACTAGCCAAACACTTCCAGCTATCAATCCTGCCAGCACATCAGAAGGATAATGCACTCCCAGATAAACACGACTTATACCAATTAATAAAATAACGAGAGAAAGCAAAATTCCCAAGCCTAACTTTGAAAAAGGCCTTCGTTTACTTCGCAATACTAAATAGCCTAAAAACCCGTAATATGTCATACTGCCCATGGAATGCCCGCTTGGAAAACTGAAACCATCCGCCTCGATGATTCGATTGATGTTGGGACGTTCTCTCTCAAAAAGGTTCTCAACAAAAGATTTAATAGACCTCCGCCTGCTACAGTAATAAAGTACAATCGCATTCCCCAAACATCTTTACGCTTCACGAATAGCCAAATCATACTAATTACTAGAAGAATACTAAGCATAAACTTGGAGCCCAATTCCGTCACAAACAGCATGAATCCATCAATTGTTGGTGAAGAATAATATCCGATAGTATCAATAACGTTCTGATCAAATAGGTATGGCTTCTTTTCTATAAAATCGGTTGATAAACTACTAAATATGTATAAACAAATAGTAGAAAATAACAGGCCAGTAATTGCCCACATAGTTACATGGGGTAGGGAAGACATAGCCTCTTTACGTTTTCGAATCAATATACTTCACTCCTATCTATCAATATGTTTAAATATATAAATTAATAACGTTCCCGAAAGTGAAAAAACCTTTACTATTGTAGTAAAGGTTTAAAAATAAAAAGAGACCTTTACCAAGTATACTGGTAAAGGTCTCGCTAGCAATTGACATTGCCAACAAAGCCGGGGACTCTCATCCCGGAATGACGACTTTGTTGTTAAAGCTACTCCCCTTTGGAGAATCACGTTCATTTATATTATTAACATTGTAACGTTAAAAAAATTGAAAGTCAAAAGATATGTATAACTACTAATTACGGACGAAGGTGTTTTTTATTCAAAAGGGTGCGAAGGGTTCAGGGGGTATTCACGAGTTTTCCAGCCAAGCGGGGTGTTATAAGCAGGGAAGAATTTGACTCATTGTTTTTTGGATGATTATCATGATAAGGGAATAGACTTGTTTTTATGTGAAGTTTTCCTATCTCATTTACGAATTGCCTTAGTTCAATATGAACTAAGGCTTAATTCTTTCATATTCTAGAGTATTTTCACACTAACAGGGTAAAGATAGGGTTCTTTAGGTTCCTTAATTTTTTTCCAATTGGTAATTTTTATGATGGGAAGTTCGGTTCCATTATAGGTTGTCGTGTCCAAAACACCTTCAACATCAATCCATGTATTCATTTCAAGTGATGAGGCCTCTGGCAATTCTGATATAAACCCAATAATGCCTGCATCAGCGACACAATGAGTAATCATAAATCTCGCTATCACCAGCTGATCCTTTTGAAGCCCTTCTTCTTTATAAACAAAGCCCTTTATCTTGATCTCTCTACCTCTATATTTATCGAAGTCCATATTGATTTCATCGTAATAGCTAGAAAAAAGATCATCGTTCATCTCGATAATTGAACTTTGTTGTAGTTGCTGTTGTAATTGTTCATATTCTTCTTTTGTATAGACTTTTGGAACACTCAAACGAGATTGATTGATAAGATTCTCTTCAATAGATGGTTCTCCTGCATCATTAGTGGTCGGAGTTGTCTTTTGCTCTTGTTTTTGCGTTTGATTCATTATAACAGCCATACCTCCTTTTTTTTCAGCAATGGAGGCGTCCAGGACCTTTGCAGGGAGCAGGAATCCGGTGACCAACGGAAAAACAATAATTAGATATGCGATTAATTTTCTTATATTAAAAGGAGAATCACCATGATCATGGCTACAGTTATGGTCATGATCATCGTGATGGCAATGATGATGATGGCTAGTTTCTTTTACCGTCCATATTCTTGTGGTTTGGATAATAAACAAAATTAAAAATAATACAGAAGCGGACTGGCTTAAACCCTCATATTTTGGATTAATAAACTTTGTCATTTCGCCGCTAAAATGCAGTTTCAATAGTAAAACTGAAAATGCCAGTAAAATAAACGCTCTGACAGCCTGTTGAAAATGGAATTTCACTCCTCTTCCCCCTAAATAAAGCTTTGTACAAGCATCATCGTAATGAAGACAATCGATATAATTAACGCCAAAACACCCATAACAAACTTCACTCGAAATACGCTAAGCATCATAAGGGTATTTTTTAAATCCATCATTGGACCGAATACCAAAAATCCTAAAATAGCTGAAGTTGGGAAAATACTGCTAAAGGAAGCACCAATAAATGCATCTGCTTCAGAACATAGTGATAAAAAGTAAGCTAATCCCATCATGATACCGATAGAAGATACAGTTCCGCTTCCAGCTTCCAATAGAGCTTTTGCCGGCATATAGGTTTGAACAAAAGCAGCTAAAAATGCTCCCATAACTAGATACTTCCCCATATCAAAAAACTCATCAATCGAATGGGTCAGCATCTCCCAAAATCTATTTGTAAAAGGTTCCTTTTTAGAATGGGAGTGAGAGGGGCCTGTAGGGATGGTGGATTTAAATTGATTTCCTTTAAATATCAAGCTGACAACAAAAGCAACCATAATAGCGATAAAAAAACCTAAACCCATTCTTAATCCCGCAATCTTAAAATCGTTCCCAAATGCCATGAATGTAGAGGCTATGACAATGGGATTAATAAGAGGACCTGTTAGCATAAATCCTATGGCCGCATGAATGGGTACACCTTTTCCTACGAGACGACGGACAATGGGTACAATTCCACATTCGCATGCTGGAAAGAGGGCTCCTATAACACAACTCATGATGATCGCCAAATACTTATTTTTTGGAATCCAGCGTCGAATATGTTCTTCGGTTACAAAAATTTGAATCACACCTGCGATGAGGACTCCAATTAAAACAAAAGGAAGTGCCTCTATTAAAATACTTAGAAATATCGTGTTTAGATTTAACAAAGACTGAGGCAGCTCGAATGAAAGTTTAAAACTAGTACTGAAAGAAACAAGCAGCAGGGCTAAACCGATAAGGATTATACCTGTAATATCTATGATATTAGTGCGGAAAATACGCTGCATAATTACCTCCCATAAATGTAGTATTTAATAGAATATATAAGTACATCTAATAGATTATGTATAAATGATTTGAAAATGTACCTATTATGTAAAAGGAATCCCTGCCAAAACATTATGGTAGGGATTGGATATCTTATTCATTTAATGCTGTTTCTAAAGTTTCTAAATTCCTGCGCATGATGCTAAAGTAATCATCTTTTTGCTTTATGTTCTCATCTGTAATCGCTTCAAGATTATGGAGAGTTAGTGACTTTGCCCCTATTTCATCTTGAATGATTTTAGCTACTTTTGGTGAAACATTCTGCTCAAAAATCACATAATGAATATTGTGTTCTGTAGATTCCTCAATAATTGTTTGCAACTCTTTCTGAGAGGGTTCCTGTGTAGGTGATAGACCTGATATAGCAATCTCTTCAATGCCATAACGCGCTTCCCAATATCCATAAGCTGCATGTGCAACTAATAATTCCTTCGTTTTTGCGCTTTCAATCGTTGTTTTAAATTCTTGATCTAGCTTTTCTAATTCACTTTTTAGTAGATTAAAATTAGCTTCGAACTCTGATGCATGTTCTGGCAATAAGTTACTCAAAGAATTTTTTATGTTATTTGCTAGATCAATAGAAAGGATAGGATCTAACCATACATGGGGATCTAAGTCACCATGGGCACCATTTTCTTCTTCATGGACCTCAGATTCTGTGTTTTCATCCTCATGGGATTCGCTTTCCGAGTGACCTTCTTCACCTTCATGATGATGCTCATCAGCAGATTCGATGAGAGCGATTCCTTGCGCAGCTTTTAAAACTTGTACGTTTTCCTTTACTAATGCTTCAGATGCTTTTTCTGCAAACCCTTCAATTCCAACTCCTGTATAGATAAATAAATCGGAATTGGCAAGTTGCAACATGTCTTTTGTTGAAGGCTCATAGGAATGCGCATCCACGTTAGGAGGATAGATACTTTTTACTTCGACATAGTCACCGGCAATTTTTCTTGTGAAATCTTCAAGCGGATAAATGGTAGTAAACACGGTTAGAGTGTCTTTAACATTATTTTCTTCTTCGGTTTTTATGACTTCTTGGGATCCACAACCAGTTAACAAAAGGCTAAAAGCTAGAATAGAGGTAGATATAAGTGTTGATATTTTCATATTTTGCTCCTTTTTAAAAAATGATAGTTTGTAATAAAACGAAATCATTACGTTTTACATTCTAAAATAAATCTATGCGTTTGTAAATGAATTTAGGAATCATTACGATTTATTTTTTTTAAAAAAGAAGGATGTAGGTTTTCCGCTTGACAGAAAAAAGAAATTTTGATAAAGTCCAAATCGTAACAATTTCGATTTGAAACCTAAAATAAAAAGGAGGACGATGTCATATGCGTGTAAACATAACCTTGCAATGTACTGAAACTGGCGACAGAAATTACATCACAACAAAGAACAAACGAAATAATCCGGATAAACTCGAGCTGAAGAAATATTCTCCTCGATTAAAACGATACACCATACATAGAGAAACAAAGTAGGAATTTGGGAAAGGGAAATAGGTCTAAAGGGAAATGGGGAAAATTCTCGCTTAGATAAGGAGAAATGCAGTTTGTAAATCGTAATAATTACGATTAAAAACGAAAGGAAGGAATACGATGAAAGACACAAAAATACCAGTAACTGTTTTAAGTGGATATTTAGGAGCAGGTAAGACAACATTATTAAATCATATTCTCCAAAACCGTGAAGGCTTAAAAGTGGCAGTTATTGTCAATGACATGAGCGAAATTAATGTGGATGCTGAACTGATTAAACAAGGCGGGGGGCTAAACAGAACGGAAGAAAAGCTTGTAGAACTTTCAAATGGGTGTATTTGCTGTACATTAAGAGAAGATCTCTTAATGGAAGTGGAACGGCTCGTTGAGAACGGAAATATTGATTACATTGTGATTGAATCAACAGGTATAAGTGAGCCAGTTCCGGTTGCTCAAACTTTTTCTTACATAGATGAAGAGTTGGGGATTGATCTAACAAAGCTTTGTAGACTCGATACCATGGTTACAGTAGTGGATTCCAATAGATTTTGGCATGATTTTGCATCGGGGGACCTCCTTTTGGAAAGAAGCCAGGCTGCTGGTGAAGAGGATGACCGAACTGTAGCGGACCTATTAATAGACCAAATTGAGTTTTGTGATGTTCTGATTCTTAATAAATGCGATTTACTTGAAGAGGAACAATTAAAAAAGCTGGAGGCTTTTTTAAGAAAGCTGCAGCCTTCAGCGAAAATTCATCGTTCTATAAAAGGAAAAATTCCTCCAACAGAGGTTTTGAATACGGGTTTGTTTGATTTTGAAACGGCAAGCGAATCTGCCGGTTGGTTAAAAGAATTGGAGGCACCGGAGCATACACCGGAAACGGAAGAGTATGGGATAAGCTCCTTCGTTTATAGAAGCTCGGTTCCATTTCATTCTGAAAGATTTAATCGCTGGGTGGAAGAAATGCCAGAAGAAATAGTGAGGGCAAAGGGAATCGTATGGTGTGCAACCAGAAATGACCTTGCTTTACTATTCTCGCAAGCAGGTACATCAGTCCAATTAGAGCCAGTTTCCTATTGGATTGCATCCTTGTCCCAAGAGCAACAAGCCCAGTATTTTCAGGAAGACCCTGCTTTAAAAGAAAGTTGGGATGAAAAGTTTGGAGATAGGAAAAATGAACTCGTTTTAATCGGAATCGGCATGGATAAAGACGTTGTGAAAAGTACGTTAGATCACTGTTTATTGACTGAAGAAGAGATGACACAAAATTGGAATCGAATGAATGATCCATTTGTATGGAACATTACTACTGCCGTGTAGCATACGTGAAACGGTCAGGAATAAACGCAAGAAGGTTAAATTAAATTAATTATTGATCTCACTCTAGAAACATTAAACACCTATATTCTTGCTTAAGTTCATACTAAAATGCAAAAACGATCATTTTGATTATGTTTTTTATGGTCATCTTCATCATGAACGTAAAGGATACTTGGATGATTTTATAATTCCCGTTAGTGATATCAACTAGGGAGTGATTAAATTGAAGAAAGTAAAATTAAGAAAAACTGGACAAATTTACCTTCCAAAAACTGTAGCTAAGATACTAAATATCAAAGTAGGTGATTTTATTAATATTTTTTTAGACGGTAAAAAAATTGTATTAACAAGTAGAGAAGGATTCGAACAAGAAAATAAGTGTATTTATAGCCGATCGGGCACCGTCCATATACCCGTTGAAATTAGAAAATTAAACAATATTAACTCAGACACATCTTTTACTATTAGTATTGATGAGAAAGAAAAAAGTTTATGTCTTATTCCTGAGGCTGACAAAGTGGTATTGGCTATTGATTAAGAAGGTTCGCAGGCGATTATAGTATACGCCGTCCAAACACATGCTGAATTTATTTTAAAAACTTTTAAACACTCACAAATGTTTGATACATCAATATTTGTGAGTGTTTTTTGTTTAAAGTGAATAGAGGGCTAAATAAAGTTTATTAGTAGAAATGCTGCGGTTAGATTGCCAAGAGCATGGGCTAACCATAGTATATATAGGTTATTTGTTTTTAACAAAAAATAACCACCCTTGAAGGATGGTCATAATTGCTTTAAAGGAGTAGTACTAATTATTTTTTTTTAGCAGTCCGTTGAGAGCCAAATCCGCTAAGAAACTCGCAGCCTCGTCTAATGGTAAAATTTCCGCTATTTGTTTGGTCATTTGAGGGTTTATCATATTTTGAAGGAAAATTTCAAGTAATCTAGGATCAACCTCTCTAAAAATATTTTCCTTTTGTCCATTTATAATAATCTCAGTATGTAGATTTTTTAATCCTAATAAAAAGGTTTGTTTAAACTCTTCATCATTTTCCTTTGAAACTAATAAATCAACAATCATAGGATGGATGTTTCCATACTTTTGAGAGATTTTTGCATAGCAGGCAAATATCTTTTTAACCTTTTCGACCGTTGATAGATTGGATTTCAAAATATCCACTTGTTCTTCGTAAGTTTCTGCAAGAACTTCATTGGCAACTGCGTTTGCCAATTGGTTCTTATTGTTAAACCGTCTATATACGGTTCCTACACCTACATTGGCTTCCACTGCGATTTCTTCAATTGTTGTATCTAAACCCTTTAGGGCGAAAACTTTTTTCGCAGCTTCAAGAATTTTAACCGCATTTTTATTGGCATCTCTTCTTTTAGAAGTAATGATAAATTCACTCTCCATATTCCAGTTGAGCTTCCCTTCTTCAAAAAATTATTAATGAGTCCTAATTATAGTTATTATAAAGTATTTAATGGAAAAAAACATGAGAATGGGAAAATGATTGACTATCTTGTAAAAAACTAGTAGATTGGTAATGAAAACGGAGTGCATATTCCGTTTTGCAAAAAACAAGTAGAGGATTGATTTGTTTTAAATTTTTAGAACAATCGAAATAGTGATAAAAAAATGGTTGACCAGCTTTTTAAAACCTAGTAGAATGTGATTGAAACGGAATATAGATTCCGTTTTTTAAAAAATTAAGAATGAAAACGCTTAAAGTATGAGGAGGAGAACAATGACGAAAGAACTAAAATTCGTGGATACGACTTTACGTGATGGAACCCAAAGTTTATGGGCAGCTGAATCTCGAATTGGAATGGTAGAGGCAGTAGCTGAAGAACTTGATCAAGCGGGGTTTGAGGTAGTAGAAGTTCCATTAATGCCATACAATTTTAAAAAAATTGCCCGTGAATTAAAAGAAGACCCATGGTTGTTAGCAGATATAGTGGCGGAGAAAATGCCAAATGCGAAAAAAGCATTCATGGGTGAACCAGGACTTGTTCTTTTTGAGCTATTAGAAACTCCTCCATCTGTTGCGAAGCTGTTCTATGATTTATTAATTGAACGGGGAGCACTGAATCGTGTACAGACCATGGCAAATATTTTTGGAAATTTAAAAACAGATTTCCCGTGGTTCCTGCCTTATTTACGCAGTAAAGGAATGGAAATTGCACACGCCATTGCCTACAGTATTTCGCCAAGACATACAGATGAATACTTTGCAGAGAAGACGAAAGAAGTAGTAAAAAATAAGCCAGATATTATTTATTTTAAAGATGCGGCAGGGTTGTTGACGGTTGAAAGTCTTAGAAGACTATTACCTATTATTATCGAAAATTCAAATGGAATTCCTGTAGAATTCCATGGTCATTGTACGACAGGAATTGCAGATGAGCTCTATGTTGAGGCGATGAAACTCGGTGTCCGAACTCTACATACCGGAATTCCACCATTGGCAAATGGTTCAGGACAGCCATCTGTATTGACAACAATAGCAAATGCAAAATATTTGAATTTAGATCATAACTTAGATATCGAACGTATTCAAAGAATTTCAGAGCGTCTCATGGTGGTTGCAAAGACTGACAATTTACCAATCGGTGCGCCGCTTGAGTACGATTACTCGCAATATATACATCAAGTACCTGGCGGTGTTATTTCAAATCTGCGCCATCAGCTGCAAGCGATGAATCTTCAAAATAGAGTAGATGAAGTAGTGGAAGAATCCATACGAATTCGTGCAGAACTAGGTTATCCAGTAATGATTACACCATATTCACAATTTATGGTAACACAAGCAGCAATCAATGTTGCTACAGGGGAACGCTACAAAGTGGTTATCGATGAATTGATTCAATTTGCAGCAGGTATCTATAGCGAAGATTCAGGTTACTTAATGATGGATCAAAATTTGAAGGATAAATTCTTGAGCTTACCACGTGCAAAAGAATTACATTATGAGCCAGTTGCAGATATACCAATCAAAAAATTGAAAGAGCAATTCGGCGGTCCGACACTCTCAGATGAAGAGTTCATGCTGCGTTATATCATGAAAGGGACAAAAGATATTGTGGAAATGCGAAAAGCAGGTCCGTATCGTCAATATTTTTCGGCTTCTACACCGATCGTCCAACTTTTAGACAAGTTAAGTAAACAACCATCTATAACACATGTACAAATTCAAGGCCGTGATAGCTCACTTATTTTAACAAATAACTGATTATTGTAAATGGACTGATTGTTTTGAATTAACCAAGAATATAGGAGGAATGAAAGATGAGCAAGAATCTTTTAGGTGTACTGAATGAAAAGGATGTAGAAACGCTAACCACGTTAATTGATAAATTAGAGGCGTCTTCTTTTAACTTTTTAAAATTAGAAAATCAAGATATTAAAATTGTGATCGGTAAAAATGGTGTAACTGAAAATGCTGAAACTAACGTTCAACAAGCAAGTAACGTGGAACAAATAGAACCACAACAAATCACACAGCTTGAAGCTGCGGCAGCAATCGAAGTACCGGTAGAAGAAGCAGAGGTAGTGGAAGAAAAGCAAGGAGTAAAGACAGCAGAAGAAATTGTGACGATCAATGCAGAAACTACCGGGTTATTCTATGCACAACCTGAGCCTGGTGCTGAGCCGTATGTAAAAGTGGGTGACACGGTACAAAAAGACTCTACCGTTTGTTTAATTGAAATTATGAAAGTATATAGTGCTATTGCGGCCGGTGTAGAAGGCGTTATTACTGAAATTCATGTTGAAGATGCAGATTTAGTAGAAGTGGGACAACCATTATTCTCAGTAAAAGTGAAATAAATCTATAAGAAGAGAGGGGATAGTTGAATGGCAATTTCACGTATTTTCATAATTAATCGTGGTGAAATAGCAGTACGTATTATTCGAACATGTAAAGTTTTAGGTATTGAAACGATTGTGGCTGTTTCAGAAGCAGACAAAGATAGTTTGCCAGCGAGATTAGCAGATAAAGCCGTTGTGATTGGACCAGGACCTGCAACGAAAAGTTATCTTAATATCCCAACAATCATATCGACAGCTGTATCCGTTGGAGCGGATGCCATCCATCCAGGGTATGGATTTTTAGCAGAAGTGCCGGCATTAGCAGAGGCTTGTGCAGAAAATGGAATTATCTACGTTGGTCCACAGCCAGATCATATTTTGAAAATGGGGAATAAGCTTGTTGCACGTGCGATTGCACAAGAATGTGATGTACCTGTTCTTCCAGGTTCAGAAAAGGTAGCTACATATGAAGAAGTCCTTCAAACGATTGAAAAAATTGGTTTGCCTGTTATGTTAAAAGCAGCTGCTGGCGGCGGGGGCCGCGGTATGAAGATTGTTACTGACAGAGCACAAGTGAAAACCGTTTTTGAATCTGCTTCAGCAGAAGCTAAGGCTGCTTTTGGAGACGGAACGATGTACGTAGAAAAGTATATTGCCAATGCTCGTCATATCGAAGTTCAGGTACTTGGAGATAAATATGGCAACGTGGTTCATTTGGGTGAACGTGATTGTTCGACACAGCGCCGTCATCAAAAATTAGTGGAAGAAGCGATGGCACCGATTATTTCAGAAGAGCTTCGCCAAGATATTCGCAATGCAGCAGTAAAACTAGCTGAAAATATTTCTTATGAAAATGCTGGTACGGTAGAATTTATCGTTGATCAAGACGAAGCAACATTCTATTTCCTTGAAATGAATACACGCATTCAAGTCGAACACCCAGTTACCGAAACAATCACGGGTGTGGATTTAATTCAAGAGCAAGTGAACGTGGCCAACGGAGAAACACTACGTTTTGCCCAATCAGATATTCAATTCAATGGCCATGCCATCGAGTGCCGAATCAATGCAGAAGAACCAGCGGAAGGATTCCGCCCAACTCCAGGAGTGATTACAAAATGGGAAATGCCGCAAGGTCCTGGGGTACGAGTAGATACGCATTGTTACCAAGGATATAAAGTGCCGGTCTATTATGATTCCATGATTGCAAAAGTAATTGTTCATGGAAATACCCGTGAACATGCGATTCAAAGAATGCTCGTAGCTTTAGATGAGTTTGCAGTAGAAGGAATCAGCACGACCATCCCATTCTTAAAACAAGTTTTGCAGGATGAAGATTTTGCAAGCGGTCATGTGCATACACGTTTATTGGAAAAAATTATGGCTTAAATCTTCTTTAGAAGTTTGCCTTTTTAATAGAATCCTATTGAAATGGGCAGTTTCCTATCATATAGATTCTAGTTTTAGATATAAATAAAAGGAGGATACTAGAATGGAAAAATTAATTATCACTGTCGCGCCAACAGGAGATTTTGCGACGAAGGCCCATACTCCATACTTACCGACGACACCGCAAGAAATTGCTGACTCTATTTATGAATCATGGCAGGCAGGTGCCGCTATTGCTCATATTCATGTTCGAGATGAAGAGGGAATCCCGACACTGGATACTGAGAAGTATTGTGAAGTAAGAAGATTATTAGACGAAAAGAACTGTGATATCATTATCAACTATACTACTGCCGGTGGAGAACTTAGAGATGTAACCAAACGTTTTCCTGTTGTGGAATTACAACCTGAGCTTGCTTCCTTTGACGCAGGGTCTTTCAACATAGGACCGAACGCATTTATTCATACTCCTGCCATGCTGGAACAATTGGCGGAAGTGATGCAGAATAATAACGTGAAACCAGAACTTGAAGTCTTTGATGTTGGGATGATTCATAATGCGTTACGCGTTGCCAAAAAGGGATTAATCAAACCACCATTCTTTTTCCAATTTGTATTAGGGGCACAGGGTGGAATCCCGGCGACACCTGAAAATCTGATGTTTATGAAGAGCAATATTCCGGAAGGAGCTCTCTGGTCAGCGATTGGAGCCAGTAAAGATCAGTTAATGATTAATACGATGACGATTTTACTTGGCGGGCATGTACGTGTCGGCATGGAGGATGCTGTG
The DNA here is from genome assembly GCF_057221695.1 of Neobacillus sp. plas4. Classification (NCBI taxonomy): domain Bacteria; kingdom Bacillati; phylum Bacillota; class Bacilli; order Caryophanales; family Bacillaceae; genus Neobacillus; species Neobacillus sp. plas4. The sequence continues at coordinate 3,841,611 of NZ_CM170152.1, read as the reverse complement.
TATTTCCGCAAGGGGGAACTAGCAACTTCTAACGCTCAATTTGTAAAGAGAATTGTAGAATTAGCGCATACATTAGGCCGGGAAGTGGCTACACCAGATGAAGCGAGAGAAATGATCGGGTTAAAAGTGAAAAAGGCAATCAACTCTTAAAGTAACATCTGAAGGGAGGTAGTGAAAATGATTGTAGAGTACACGTTTAAGGTCAGATGGGGAGATACGGATGCTGCGGGAATTGTGTTTTATCCAAACTTTTATAAATGGATGGATGAAGCTACACATGAATTTTTAGCCAGCATTGGGCTGCCATCTTCTACCTTGTACAGTGAGCAGCAAGTGAGTGTTCCACTACTCGAAGCGCATTGTGAGTTTAAGAGTCCATTATTTTTTGAAGACGCTGTCATCGTTCGTAGTTCGGTTGTAGAAATGCAACGAAAAGTATTCAAAATAAGTCACAAGTTTTTTAAAGATGAAAAAATGGTCGCAGAAGGATATGAAATCCGTGCTTGGACATCGTTTAAAGAAAAACCAAAAGCTTATCCGATTCCAGATGAGGTAAGGGAAAAAATGATGCCTGCAAATGCTGAGAAAGTAATGAATTGATGTAAAAGTTGAAACTGCTGATTGCCAGTATTACACTGAGCATCAGTAGTTTTATTTTTTTGCTTGAAATCATAATGATTTATCGAACGTTATCTTTTAAAGCGGCATTTTTTCAAGTTAAAGGTATCCGGAGATGAACAATGTTCTGCGTATTAACATATCTAATCTCATTTAGGTAATTTTAGTAGTAGTGTTACTAATTAACAGAGAGGTGGTGATCACATGAATGGTAAAAAAATAACGGTAATAGGAAGCATTAACATGGATTTAGTAACAAGTACTAACCAAATACCGGAGGTCGGCGAAACGGTGTTAGGTCATTCATTCCATTCAATACCGGGTGGAAAGGGTGCGAATCAGGCTGTGGCCGCAGCCCGGCTTGGCGCGGATGTAAAGATGGTCGGTGCTGTAGGGGATGATTCTTTTGGTAAAACACTCGCGGATCATTTAAGCAATCAAGGAATAAACACCGAAAATATCATGAAAGTGAAGGATAGTTCTACTGGAATTGCTTCCATTACAGTATCAGAGGGAGACAACAGTATTATTGTTGTATCTGGGGCAAATAACCATGTCACACCAGAGGTAATCGAAAAAAATGAAGATAAAATAATAAATAGCCATATTCTCTTATTACAATTGGAGATTCCCCTTGAGAGTGTTATCAGAGCTGTAGAACTTGCAAAAAAGCATAGGATCATCACGATCCTAAATCCGGCGCCTATTCAAAAGCTTCCGAAGGGATTACTAGAGATGGTAGATTATCTGACACCGAATGAACATGAACAAGCCCTGCTATTTACTTCAATAGAAGGGACAGAACAAGAAGTAGAAAAATTAAAAGAAAAATGTATTGTAACAAAAGGATCCAAAGGGGTAATGATTAATAAAAACGGCGAGGAAATAGAAATTCCCAGTATTCAGGTTGAGGCTGTGGATACAACAGGTGCAGGAGATTCCTTTAATGGTGCATTGGCTGTTGCTTTGAGTGAAGGGGCTGAAATCGAAGAGGCATGCAGGTTTGCCAATGTTGTTGGGGCAATTTCTGTTACGAAGCTAGGGGCACAAAGCGGAATGCCAACGAAAAAGGAAGTTGAGGAATTTTTAAAAATACATAATTTGGAGTGAGGTTGAATGAAGCCAGTTATACTGGATGTGGATACAGGTATTGATGATGCACTCGCGATTGCCTATGCCTTGAACTCTCCGGAGTTAGAAGTCATTGGTTTGACAACATGCTTTGGGAATGCGCCCATTGAATCTACCACCCGCAATACTTTAGTGGTGTTAGAGAAGCTTGGAAAAATGGTTCCTGTCTATGCAGGAGCAGATAAACAGCTAAAAGGAGGGTTAAAAAAATACCCCACACATGTTCATGGGGAAGATGGCCTGGGTAACCAAGTTGATAGGACTCCTGAAAAGAGAGCAGAATCTGAAGGTGCAGTGGATTATATCATTAATCAGGTAATAAAGCAGCCGCACGAGATTACGATTATAGCAGTGGGGCCGCTTACAAATCTAGCGCTCGCTGTTAAGAAAGAACCTGAAATTGCTTCTCTTGTAAAAGAGGTAATCATTATGGGCGGCGCTGTCTTTACGGCTGGAAATGTTACCCCTTATAGCGAAGCGAATATCATCACTGACCCTGAAGCTGCTGATATTGTGTTTTCATCCGGGCTGCCAGTAACGATTGTAGGGCTTGATGTGACGATGAAGACACTATTACCAAGAGAAGCATTAACAGATTGGCGGGATTTGAAAAGGGACGCGGCACATTTTTTTGCTGATATGACCAGTTTTTATATGCAATCTTATGAAACGCATCACCCAGGTATTGGCGGCTGTGCCCTGCATGACCCACTGGCAGTAGGTGTGGCAATTGACCCTAGTTTCGTTAAGAAAGAAGAATGGAGTGTTAAGGTTATCTTAGAAGGGGAAGAGAGAGGGAGAACAATTGCGCACACTGAAGGTGGGCCGAAGATTCAAGTATGTACCCACGTAAAATCAGAAACCTTTTTAAAGCATTTTCTGGGTCGGATTTTTTAGAGTTAGGTAAAACCCAGCTATCCTTACATCTTTGTTTTAATTATTGCTATCTCATATAATAGAAATAAGACTCGGATCAGCGCTTAGAGTATATTTATGGTGAATTCTCAATGTAAAAGCCTTATTTAAATAGGCTTTGTTATAGGGAGATCTTGATTTTTTATACGAAAATCTTTATAAAGGACAAATCTCACTGGGAATTCTCCTGATTTGTCTTTCATTGACCTTATGGAGGACAAATCTTACTACAAATTCTCCTGATTTGACTTTCATTGCCCTTATGAAGGACAAATCTTACTGGAAATTCTCCTGATTTGTCTTTCATCACCCTAATGAAAGAGAAAGCTTAAAGGGAACTCTCCTGATTTGTCTTTCATTGCCCTTATGAAGGACAAATCTCACTGCGAACTTTCCTGATTAGTCTTTCATCACCCTTATGAAGGACTAATCTCATGGTGAACTTTCATGATTTGTCCTTCATCAGCATTTTATACAGTTATACTAATTTTCAAAAATGATATTTAACAAGGCTTAAATAGTAGAAAATAAAACCGGTCGAATTGATTGGCTTTCTAAGCAAAAGATAAAGAGGGAAGGGAAAAACGATGGATTTCGATATAGTAATGAAAGAACTAGAATCGCTTGGTAAGGAACGAATCAAAAAGACATACATAAGCAATGGAGCACATGAGCCGCTATTTGGCGTAGCAACAGGTGCCATGAAGCCACTCTCAAAGATAATTAAGAAAAATCAGCCTTTGGCCGAGCAGCTTTACGCAACTGGGAACTACGATGCCATGTATTTTGCCGGCATTATTGCGGACCCAAAAGCAATGACGGAGGCAGATTTCGATCGTTGGATCGAAGCTGCGTATTTTTATATGCTGAGCGATTATGTGGTTGCCGTAACGTTGGCAGAAGCAGATATTGCGCAAAAGGTAGCCGATAAATGGATCGCGAGCGGTGAAGAACTGAGAATGTCCGCAGGCTGGAGCTGTTACTGCTGGCTATTGGGTAATCGTAAGGACAGTGAATTTAATGCAGACAAGCTTGCTAGTATGCTTGATCAGGTGAAAATTACGATTAAAGATGCTCCTGAACGAACTAAATCGGCTATGAATAACTTTATCTACACAGTCGCTATTTCCTATGTGCCGCTCCATGAAAAGGCGGTTGAAACCGCTAAGGCAGTGGGTCCGGTAGAAATGATGCGGGACAAGAAAAAAAGCAGTATTCTCCATGCCTCTGAAAATATTCAAAAGGAATTAGATAGAGGGAGGCTTGGTTTCAAACGCAAATATGTAAGGTGTTAGGATGGTTAACAAATTTGAGGTCCCGCTGGTAAATACTGGTGGGCCGATTTGCCGTTTAGGAATATGAATTGAACTTTCTTAGTAAAAATAATGTGATAGTATAGATAGAATATGCTCGGTATCGTAGGGAGAGGCTTTCTTCCATTTATATAGCTGAATGACTGTATCAATACAAAGAAAAGAGGATATCCATTGCAAGTAAATAGGAACAACTCAGAAAAACTATGGACAAAAGACTATTGGCTAACGTTTATTTATGCTATGTCCACATCTATTGCAAGCAATATGTTAATGACTGGACTCCCGTTATACGCAATCCACTTAGGCGGAGATAGTTCGATTTCAGGAATGCTTTTTGGTTTCTTCATGTTTGTAGCGATCCTCTTTAGACCTTATTTTGGTAAACTATCAGATGAAAAGAGTCGTAGAATTGTGCTCATTATTGGTGCTGTGACCACCGCATTTATTACTCTTTCTTATCTTGTTGCTTTTTCTATTAGTCTACTACTGATATTAAGAAGTTTACACGGAATAGGATTTAGTGCTACCACTAATGCTTCCGGAACAATTATTTCGGATATTGTGCCAAAAAGTCGTTTGGCTGAGGGTGTTGGTTATTTCGGATTATCCAGTACAATCGCAACGGCCGTAGGGCCTGCTTTAAGCATATACCTGATTCAACAATTCAATTATCAAATCTTATTCATTGTTGCCGGTTTGATTGGCTTGCTTTCCATTGTTTGCAGCCTATTTATTAATTATGAAAAAAGAAATCCAACCTTTGTTGGTAAAGCCACTGAAAGAAAAACAAAAAGAAAAATTTCGGAATTGCTTTTTGAAAAAACAGCGATTCCCACTGGTGTAGTTACCGCATTTGTTTATGTTGGGATGGGGGCATCGTTAACCTTTATTCCAATTTTTGCTCTTTCTTTAGGGATTGAAGACATCGGTTTATATTATACGTTTTATTCATTTGCTCTATTGTTCACAAGAATTGTTGGAGGGAAATTGGCAGATAAATATGGAAGTTCCTACGTTATCATCCCTGGTTTAGTCATCATGACGCTATCGTTTGTCGTCTTAGCCAATGCCCAATCACTTGGAGGTTTTATTCTTTCAGGCGTCCTTTATGGATTGGGATTAGGTTCTGTAGAGCCAGCTTTGAATGCGATTATGATCAAGCTTTGTCCGCCTGATAGAAGAGGCGCTGGAAACTCAACGTTTTTTACAGCCAAAGATATAGGCGGGGGAGTGGGAGCCATTGCATTAGGATTTATTTCCCTTCATGCTGGTTTCAAAGCAGTATTTTTATATAGTGCATTATGTATTATTCTTGCCTTTTTGGCATATGTTTTCATCCTTCGAAGACAAATGAGAAACGTAAAGAGAGATGAAGAGTTAAAATTGCAGGCCAATATAGTTTAGATTTATAATATTCATTTATTTGCTATACTAAATTTATTCCTGTTAAATAACCCAAGAGGTTATTCTTTTTTTATATAAATATTTCTAAATATTATTTATATTTTCAATATATATAGTATACGAGTAATATGGATTTTACTTTTGAATGGAGGGTAACTAACCTATGAAACATCACCTAGAAGAAGAGAGTAATGATTTTTATATCGAAAAATTGCAAGTTGGACACTGGGTAGATACGAATATTCTTTTTTTACCTCCTACAACTAGTTTAAAAGATGCAGCAGAATTTATGATAAAACAACAATTAAATGAAGTGGCGGTTACGGATGAAAATCGTCACTTTCTTGGTATATTGTCTTTAGGTATGGTAACGAAAGCTTTATTAAAAGATGTTTCTCCGGATATATCGATTGAGAACCATTTTGACAAACAGGCTAAAACTTTATACTTTCAAGAAGTATTATCGATTGTTTCATTAACAAAAGGGAGTATACCAGTTGTTGATAAACAAAATGTATTGCTAGGCATGTTAAATCAACATGATGTTTTAGATGGATTAGCAAAAACTTACCAAGAGTTAGAGCGATTGGAAAAGACTATCGAATGGTTGAGTATTTGTTTTGATAATGTCTCTGAAGGAATTGTAGTGGTTAACGAAAATGGGTTCGTCAAAATGATTAATAAAGCATATTGTAATTATTTAGGAGTTGAACAAAAGTCAGCAATCAATCAACATGTTGTAAATATCATTGAAGGCACACGATTACATATGGTCATTCAAACGGGTATTCCTGAACATAATCAAGTTCAATTTTTGCAAGGTCAAGAAGTCGTTGCCCACCGCATCCCTATTTGGAAAAACAATAAAATCATCGGGGGAATAGGTATCCTTGTTTTTCAAGGAGTTTCTGAACTTTATACCATTTTTGATAGAATTCAGGAATTAAATGGAACAACGGACCTGACATCCGTAAATATTGAACAGCCAAAACGAAAAGAAGAACCCACTACTTTTAACCAAGTCATTGGAAAGAGCGAACGGTTTATCCATGCAAAAAACATTGCCCGGCGTGCTGCACAAACCTCTGCCTCTATATTAATTACCGGAGAAAGCGGCGTAGGAAAAGAGATCTTTACAAAGGCTATTCATTCCCTGAGTAAATATAGTGAAGGTCCGTTTATCAGTGTGAACTGTGCTTCAATTCCAGAGCATTTACTTGAATCTGAACTATTTGGATATGAAGAAGGTGCGTTTACTGGTTCGAGAAAAAAGGGGAAACCAGGAAAATTCCTTTTAGCCCATAAGGGGACATTGTTTTTAGATGAAATTGGAGATATGCCTTTACATATGCAATCAAAAATATTACGTGTTTTACAGGAACGGGAGGTAGAACCAGTAGGAGGTTCGAAACCGATTCCCGTTGATTTCCGGCTCATTGCGGCTACAAACTGTTCAATTAAGGAAATGGTAAAGGAAAATAAATTCCGAGAAGACCTATATTATCGTATCAATGTTATCCCCATTACGATTCCGCCGCTAAGAGAAAGAAAAGAAGATATCCCACTTTTGATTGGGCAATTTATGAAAACAATCTGTGAGAAATATCAAATACCACTGAAAGATATAAGTAAAGAAACCGTTGCGGGTATGATGGAATATACATGGCCAGGAAATATCAGAGAGTTATTTAATGTGATGGAAAGGCTTATCACATTGGTAGATGGTCAAGGAATTTATTTTGATGACTTTCAACGCTACTTCTTGGAACGGAATAAAACGAATAAAGAACAGGCAATCGAGTATCAAATGTTGGAGAGGGAAATTGCCCCGATTACCTCCTTACATACACTGAAACGCTCTGAACTACAAAAGGAAAAAGAGCTTCTCATACAAATACTAAAAGAAGAACAAGGGAATAAGACACGTGCGGCTAAGAAGCTAGGTATTTCAAGGGCTACTCTATATAATAAAATAAAAGAGTTCAACCTATAAAAGTGTCCAATCAATTAAACGTAGTGTCTAAACTTTCAAACATTTTGTCTAATAGTTTAGACGCTTTTCGTTTTAAATGTTTCGAATATTTACTATTTTCCCAAAGATGTAAGTTGGCACACTTCTTGCAGTATAAAGGTTATAAATACAAACAATGATTTGGGGGTGTCGCATGCTTAGTTTTATTGGTCTTTTCCTAAGCTTGGCTTTATTAATTCTATTTACAATGCGAGGAGTAAATATTATTATTGCTGCCGTTCTCTGCTCTACTTTGCTTGCGTTAACAAGTGGTTTGTCCTTGGAGAAAGCGCTTACGGAAAATTATATGACTGGATTCACTGGTTATTTTGCTTCATGGTTTCTCGTATACCTATTAGGCGCTATTTTTGGAAAGGTAATGGAGGAAACGAAAGCCGCAGATTCCATTGCGGAATGGGTAAAAGTCAGAGTGGGTGCAAAACGAGCAGTCTTTGCCGTTGTGGCGGCTTGTGCATTAATGACATATGGGGGAGTAAGTATTGCAATCGTTGGTTTCTCTGTTTATCCGATTGCTGTTTCCTTATTCAAAGTAGCCAATCTGCCTCATCGATTTATCCCTGCAGCGATCGTTTTCGGATCCATCTCTTTTACGATGACTGCACCGGGATCTCCGGAGGTTCAAAATCTTATTCCAATGCAGTTCTTTGGAACACAGCCTACTGCAGGAGGATGGATTGGTGTAATCACTGCGATATTTATCATGGTTTCAGGGGGCTATGCCCTTAAGTACATGGTTACAAAGGCAGTGAAAAATGGAGAGTCGTTTGCCTTACCAGGTTCGCAAAAAGGAAGTGGAAGTGCCCTTTCTGAAGTGGCAGCAGCTTTAGAAACGCAAACAAATGAAAAACTGCCGCCTTTCATTTTAGCTATTTTGCCATTAGTCATGGTTGTCGCGGTATTAAATGTTGCTTCAAGGTTTATTTCTCCAACTGCAGCCGCATTATTAGGTTTATTCTCAGGGGTCATTGTTGGATTAGTCTTAATGAATCAATACTCTAGGAAGTATAGCGCCATCTTTGGAAAAGGCAGTGAAAACGCTATTGTAGCAACGGCAAATATATGTGCGGTCGTTGGTTTCGGTGCAGTAGCCCAACAGTCACCCGCTTTTGGATCAATTGTCGATTCACTTGTGAGTATGCCTGGAATGGCATATGCCGGATTAGCAGCAGCTGTAACGATTATTGCGGGAATAACAGGTTCAGCATCAGGAGGACTTGGAATTGCACTACCTATTTTAGCACCTGCCTATATGGCACAAGGGCTTGATCCAGGTGCGATGCATCGGATTTCATCGCTTGCTTCTGGCGGACTTGATTCTCTTCCTCATAATGGATATATTGTCACAACCATCCGTGCCGTATGTAATGAAACGCATGAGAAAGCATACATGCCTATCTTTGTTCTTACAGTTGGAATTTCATTGATTGCACTCGCACTAGCTGTCTTGTTATACACATTCATGGGTTAGTAATCGATCAACTTAATAAAGGAGGAATAATAATATGAGTAACCTATCAAAGATTGCCTTCATCGGGTTAGGGAATATGGGCCTTCCGATGGCTATTAATCTTGTAAAAGCGGGGTATGAAGTTTATGGAGTAGATACGATTTCAGAGGCTGAACACAAATTTTCGCAAGCTGGCGGAAAAATCGGAGTGGCTCCTGCTATTTTAGCGAAGGAAGTAGACATTATTATGACAAGTCTTCCAACGCCACAAATCGTAGAGAAAGTGTATCTGGGTGAAAATGGAGTGATAGAAAATGCACACCCTTCGCTAACTATTATTGATTTTAGTACAATCTCTCCTCAATTAAATGAAAATGTCTATACTGTTTCAAAGGAAAAAGGGATTGACTACCTAGGTGCTCCCGTAAGTGGAAGTGTATCTGGTGCAGTGAATGGAACTCTTACCATCATGGTAGGCGGAGAAAAATCTGTTTATGAAAAATCCCTTCCAGTTCTGCATGTACTTGGAGATAATATCTTTCATTTAGGTGAAAGTGCTGGTACTGGAACGGTTATTAAACTATTAAATAATCTAATGATCGGCTTCTATACGGAGGCAGTAGCTGAAACCGTTGCATTAGGGGAGCAGATGGGTGTAGATGCACAAACGATCTATGATGTATTAAGCGTAAGTTTTGGGCAAAGCAGAATCTATGAAAGAAACTACAAAGGGTATATTGCTCGAAACGACTTTAACCCTGGATTCTCTACAAACCTATTACTAAAAGACCTAAAACTAGCAAAACAAATGGCGGCGGAAGTTGGAAGCCCTCTCCCGATTGGGGATCAATTAATTGATTTATATACAAAGGCTGTAGAAAAAGGATATGGTCCACAGGATATGTCAGCCGTCTATCTAATGGTGAAAGAGTCTATCGAAGAAAACAATCTCGTGACATCAAAAAATTAATTAGGAGGAGAAATGAACATGACTACTACAACACAAAATACAGTAAAAAAATTAACCCATTTTATTGGCGGTGAAATGACGCCAGGTAAAAGTGAACGCTTCGGGGAGGTATATAGCCCATCTACAGGTGAAGTCATTGGATTATGTCCTCTTGCATCAACAGAGGAAGTAAATGAAGCGGTTGAAGTGGCACATGCTGCATTCGAAAAATGGAAGAGAGTATCATTAGGAAAAAGAGTAGAGGTTCTTCATCGTTTTAGAGGTTTATTAGTGAAAGAAATGGATTGCCTGGCTGAAATGATAGGTTTGGAAAGTGGAAAAACAATCGCTGATGCAAAAGGAGAAATTGTTCGTGGAATTGAATCTGTTGATTTAGCTATCAATGCCCCACATTTGTTAAAGGGAGAATACTCCGTAAATGTGGGTGGAGATATTAATTCGTTCTCGATTAAACAACCGTTAGGCGTGGTGGCTGCAATCTCTCCATTTAACTTTCCAGTTATGGTACCACTAGCAATGACATCTATGGCGGTAGCGGTCGGAAATGCCGTAATCTTAAAACCTTCCGAAAAGGTTCCGAACTCTGCCTTATATGTATCGGAGCTTTGGAAAAAAGCTGGCTTGCCGGATGGAGTTTGGACCGTTATCAATGGAGACAAAGAAGCTGTAAATACGATCCTAACAAATCCAAAGATTCATGCGATTAGTTTTGTTGGATCTACTCCAGTTGCTGAATACGTGTACACGGAAGGAACCAAAAATAATAAGCGTGTAGCAGCTTTTGGCGGCGGAAAAAATCATATGATTATCATGCCTGATGCAGATTTAGATCAAGCGGTAACCGCATTTCTAGGTGCGGCATACGGATCTGCTTCACAACGTTGTATGGCTATTTCTGCAGCGATGCCAGTTGGGGAAAAAACAGCTGAAGCATTTGTAACCAAATTGAAAGCTCGTGTAGCAGAGCTTAAAGTGGGAGCATATACAGATGAAAGTGCAGACTTTGGGGCTGTCATTTCTCAGCAATCAAAAGATACGGTTCTTAAGTATATTAATGAAAGTCTTGAAGAAGGCGCTGTTTTAACCGTAGATGGTCGTAATCCTGAAGTGAATGTACCAGAAAAGGGATTCTACTTAGGAGCCACTCTTTTAGATCATGTTACTCCAGATATGAAAATATACCGTGATGAAGTATTTGGGCCAGCACGTATCGTCGTACGGGTTAGCACATTAGACGAAGCGATTAACCTAATTAATAGTCACGAATTAGGTAATGGGGTTACCATCTACACTGAAAGTGGTCCTGCCGCAAGAAAGTTCACACAAGAAATTGAAGTAGGAATGGTTGGTGTGAACGTCCCGATTCCAATTCCAGTCGGATACCATAACTTTGGAGGATTAAAACGTTCGAAATTCGGTGAAGCCCACATGTTTGGACCAGATACAGCACGCTTCTTCACAAAGTCTAAAACGGTATCGGAAAGATGGCCCGAAGCCAAGGAAGAAAGCAAGACAGAGTTTGCTTTCCCTAGTAGTAATTAATAATTACGTTATTCGTGAACATCATGTTTCACTCATAATTATTAATCGATTGGAGGAATATGTATGAAGGCAATTGTTATCAACGAATTTGGTGGTCCTGAAGTCTTAAAAATTGTTAATCTGGATACTCCTTCAATCAGCACAAACCAACTATTAATACGCGTAGAAGCAACTAGTGTCAATTTTGCTGATATACAGACAAGGCAAGGTACCTATCATGCGGCAGGGAAGCCTCCGATTATTCCTGGTTTAGATGCCGCAGGAATCATTGAGGCTGTAGGTTCAGATGTAAAAGGCTTTAAAGTGGGACAACGAGTGATTGCTTTTCCAAAAACCGGATCATATTCGGAATATATCACGGCAGATGAAAATCTTACTTTTGCCATCCCAAATAACGTTGATTTTCGGACAGCAGCAGCAAGTCCAGTCGTTGCTTTTACGGCTTATAAACTTCTCGCCGATGTAGGCAGGGTGCAACCGGGTGAAACGGTTCTGATCCATGCAGCGGCAGGAGGCGTTGGGACGACAGCGATCCAGCTGGCGAAAATCTTAGGTGCGAGCTGTGTTATTGGAATCGTAGGAAGTGAAAACAAGGTTTCGACTGCGATAGAAGCGGGGGCAGACCATGTCATTTGTTACGAGAAGGATGAATTTGCGCCTAAAGTTAATGAACTAACCAATGGAAAAGGAGCCGATGTCATTTTAGACTCCATTTCTGGTAAAGTGACAGAAAAGAGCCTGGATTGTTTAGCGATGTATGGGCGTTTGGTCAACTTTGGGAATGCGAGCGGTGATTTCGGTCAATTTATTACGAAAGATTTGCATGCCAGCTGTCGAGCTGTTCTAGGATTTAGTTTAGGTACGACGAGAAATAACCGTCCGGAACTATTACGTGAACCGGCTAAACGGTTAATGAGTTATTTAGCAGAAGGTCGTTTGAACATGAAGGTCGGAAAAAGTTTTAAAATGGAAGAGGCTGCAGAAGCACATCGTTTGGTGGAGAGCAGAAAAAGCACAGGAAAAGTTTTATTGGAAATGAACAAATGATGTGAGTCGGCACTTCTTGACATCGTTGTGGGAAGTTAAATTTTATGCAGAAAGATCAAGTCGTTATATTGAAAGGATGCTTTGCTTCTATCAGGGAGTAAAGCTTTTTTTCCATTAATGTTGCTGGCTTTTCAGAATTATTTATTAGTTTAAATATATATCTTATTCAAAGAAATGGAGGAGAAGAAATGATGAAAACACGAGTAACAGAGATTTTCGGAATTAACTATCCAATTGTACAGGGAGGACTTGCTTACCTCGCCTATGCTGAACTGGCGGCAGCAGTTTCGAATGCAGGTGGACTCGGACAAATTACGGCGGCTACACTACGTACACCTGAAAACTTGCGGAATGAAATTCGTAAAGTGCGAACACTAACAAATAAGCCATTCGGTGTAAACTTTGCAATTGCGAGACACGACGGTCAATATCAGGAGTTGCTTGAAGTTGCTATTGAGGAAAAGGTACCGGCCATATCTATAACTGGGGCTAACCCACAACCTATCTTTGAACGGATTAAAGGGGAGAACATAAAAACGCTTGTCCTTGTAGCAGGTGTTAGACAGGCACAAAAAGCCCAAGAACTTGGTGCAAATGCGGTAATGGCGGTTGGGCAGGAAGGTGGAGGACATTTAGGACGTGATGGAATTGGTACAATGGTGCTTATTCCGCGTGTGGTTGATTCTGTATCAATCCCAGTATTGGCAAGTGGAGGCATTGGAGATGGACGAGGTTTATTGGCGTCATTGGCTCTAGGAGCAGAAGGAATTGAAATGGGTACTCGCTTTATTGCAACCCAAGAGTGTATTCATGCAAATGAAAAATATAAGCAGGCAATCCTTCATGCCAAAGAGACGGATACAGTAATTATTAAAAAAACAATAGGCTCACCAGGACGAGTTTTGAAAAATGACTTTGCTTTAAGTATTATCGAACGCGAACAGGGAGGAGCAACTTATGAGGATCTGAAAGATGTGATTAGCGGTGAAGCTAATTGCAGGTATATCTATGATGGAAATGAATCAGAAGGCTTCGGATGGGCTGGGCAGGTAGTTGGGCTTATCAACAATATTCCTACGGTTCAGGAATTATTTGATGAGATAATTCTAACAGCAGAAAAAGGATTAAGTCATATAGGTAATCTTTTCGAAAGAACGGACGCATAGATTATATTACTATATTTATTGCAAAAGAATCTAAGCGGGGGAATCGATGAGTTAAGGGAATATTTTCAAGTATACTTAATGGATAGCATTTGCTGCGCTAAAGGGAATGTTATTTCCTCCACCCGAATACCCGAGCTGCTTCTATCAGGTAAAAAGAAGGAAACGGAAAAATTATTAAACTGGAAATTTTTTTCCCCTTGATAAAATCATGTTTATAGTAGAATTTTAAAATAATCAGGGCCCTTCTGGAAAATACAGAAGGGCCCTTGTTGTCGCCTATGGAAAATGATTGAAACGAGGCAATTTAATGCGAAAAGAGCAAAATTGCAGGCGAGTGTAAGTTTAGATTAATAGATTTATTAAAAGTGTAGGTACGTACAATTTTTTGAAACGGCGTCTACTTTACGTCACACTTTACCCCTGCCCCAATTTTTGTTTCAATCCCTGCATAAATTCTCTTGTCACCATTGGTACGTGCTTTGTTTTTGGCAAGACGCTGATTAAATAAGAGGTACTATAATCTGTGTCTGTATCCACATACGGAATGGGGACAATACTTCCATTTAGCACGGAAGGGTCATTCCGGATCCAATATTCTGTAAAGATTCCCGTCGCGAGGTTACTGGCAATTAGTTGTTTGATTACATCGTGATTGTTTGAATATAAAACCACGTTTCCTTCTCCGTAATCTAGAAATATTTTGTTCCAAAATCTTTCCGCGAATTTTTCATTTCGAATCACTAATGGCTGTCGTATCAATTCCTCGGGACCTATTGTCTTGTTATATGCCAATGGGGAATGTTTACTAACGCAAACCATTACGTTTGATTGCAAGAGCACTTCCAGTGATATTCTAGGATCTTCTATCTTTAGTGTCTCATCCGTTCCTAAAACTAGACCAATATCAAAAAGATTATTTTTTATCGCTTCAATAATGTTATGGGTATCGTTCTCCTGGATTTCAATTTGCACGTGTGGAAAATCCTGTCTAAAAGAATGAATAAGGTCTGGAAGAAAAGTTGAAAAATAGATGGACGAAGCGGCTATTTTTAATTCCCCTTTTACCTTGGTATGCTCCTGTCCAAGGTTTCTCATGTCCATTAATTTGCTTATTATCTCTAGAGAAAGTTTAATCACTGCTCTACCCTCTTCGGTACATACACTTCCCAAGCGAGACCTTTTAAAAATTTTAACTCCAAGTTCTGATTCCAGGCTGGAAATGGCTTGACTAATTGCAGAATGTGATACATGTAGCTTTTCAGCTGCTTTTCCAATCGTTCCTTGCTCAGAAACTTCTATTATATAGTGAAGATGGTCGGTATTCATATTTCATTTACCTCCTCTTTAAAATTCAATTGATAGGTTTATTGTAAGTTTTTCTTACTATATTGTAAATATTCTTAACTTTATCTTTATTATGAATTCACATACTATTGGAGTAAGGAGTTTGGAGTTCTTCCAAATGAAATCTTAATCCTGGATAAAGTGAGGTGAAATAGCTCAATGATTACAAAAAAGGTTCGCATTCAATTTGTCGACACAGACATGTCAGAGCGTATTCATTACAGTTCGATTTTCCGCTATTTTGAAATTATGGATCACGACTTTTTTAGACGTATTGGTTATCCCTATAAGAAAATCTTTACATTAGGTTTGGATATGCCACGGGTACATGTAGAGTGCAGCTATTTAGGCAATATTCGTTATGATGATGAACTAGAAATTCAAGCTACTATTGCAAAAATCGGAAATTCATCCTACACGTTACAATTTTGTTTTTACAATAAAGATGAACTAGTGGCGAAAGGTCGTTTGACAAATGTGTTTATTGACACTTCATCAGGTAAATCCGTAAAAATACCAGAGTTTATCAAAGAGGAATTAGTAAAGCATCTTGATCCAGTGTCCGTTTAGTTTTAAAAGTAGAATAGCAAACTACTAAACTGAGTTTAAAAAAATAAGGAGGAATCCAATTATGGCAAAAAGAAAAATTATTGTTACGGTTGCACCAACAAGTAACTTCCACGGGAAAGAAGCAAATCCTGCACTTCCAGAGCAGCCAAAAGAAATCGCAGAAGAAGTTTACCGCTGTTTAAATGCTGGTGCATCGATTGCTCATATTCATGCTAGAGATCTAAATGGAAGACCAACCAATGATGTGAATGTTTTTAAGGAAATTAAGGCTGAAGTCACTGCTAAAAGTAATATCATTACCCAATTTAGTACAGCTCCTGCCATGGTTCCAGAAAGCCATATTGATGATGGTTTACAAGTATTAGAGGCAGAGCCCGAAATGGCTTCACTTGATTGTGGATTAATGCAGGCGTATACGCCAAACTTTATTAAACCTACTTTATGGGACCGTAATTGGCTCATCAGTGCAGCGAAGAAAATGAAAGAACTCAATATTAAACCTGAGATGGAAATCTTTAACCATGCACAGCTTGAAGACGTATTAAATATCTTTATGCCGATGGGTATCATCGATGGTCCAGTTTCTTTTAATTTTGTATTTGGCATGCAGAAGATTAATCAAGGCTCCATCCAATTCAGTATGGAAAACTTAACACACATGGTTCGTAAGTTACCAGAAGGTGTATTCTTTGGTGCAATGGGAATTGCGCAACAGCAGCACCAGGCAACAATTGCATCCCTCCTTCTAGGTGGAAATGTTCGCGTTGGCTTTGAGGATAATATTTACTATCGACGAGGAGAACTTGCGACAAGTAACGCCCAGCTAGTTGAGAGAATCGTAGGAATCGCTACTGATTTAGGGTACGAGATTGCGTCACCTGATGAGGCTAGAGAAATGCTAGGGATTAAAAAAGTCGAAGCGACTCAAAATAAATAATTCGGGAAGCCAGGGGACGGTTCTGTTGGTCTTCACTAATGTTACAAAAAAGCCGTGAGAACCGTCCCTTTGGTTTTTCCTTTGGTTTTTGGGGGGAGAAACAGTGAAATTTTACGATTTAAGTGTTTATTGGGAAGCGAATCCCATGGCTGAGCCATGGCCGCCGAGGGTACAATTTTCAGATAGCGCGGAAGAAGCGGTGAAGCTGGCAGATAAGCTTGATATCCAACCTGCTGATTTTCAAGATGGCCTAGCTCTTGCTGTAGAAAGTGTCAGTGCAGAGGTTTTTACTCACATCGGAACCCATTGTGATGCTCCTATTCATTTTGGTCCGATTACCGAAGGGAAACCATCTCGCACTATTGACCAACTGCCTCTTGAGGAATTCTATGGGAACGGTGTTATTTTAGATATGCGTCATAAAGAACCGAGAAGCGGGATTAGTGTTGAAGATGTACAGAAGGCACTGGCAGATATGGAGTACAGTATTAAACCTAAAGACATTGTCCTCATCATGACTGGGTATGATAAGTACATTTATGATGAAAAGTATCTTAGGGACCAGCCGGGTATGACGGGTGAGGCAACGGAATGGCTGATTGATCAAGGGGTTAAGCTTATGGGCATTGACGCCTACACTTTTGATCGTCCATTTGGTGCGATGGTTGAGGACGTTAAAGCCGGAAATAAGAGTGCTTTGTTCCCAGCCCATTTTATCGGACGGAAAAAAGAGTATTTCCACCTGGAGAAACTCGCAAATCTGGATCAGGTGCCTGTAAAACATGGCTTTACTTTTTGCGCATTTCCAATTAAAGTCAAAGGCGGCACGGCAGGTTCTGTGCGTGCAGTGGCAATCGTTGAATAAAATAAATGTATACATTTTTTCTACCCAAGGACGACAATGAAATCAATTGTTGTCCTAATTTTTTTGTCAAAATTATCAGGTAAAAACAGTGAAATTATTCAAAATCGAAACTATCCTTAGCATAATATTATTCTATTTTAGTAAAGCATAACTTTAACCTCACACCCTTGAACGCCTCTATCATACTATTTCCTATCATTATTTTTCATGAACTATCTATCGTTACTTTGGAATAATAGTATGCGAATTTAAGCACAAGCGATACTTAATATTGATTGTCAATAATTAATTTAAAATTCTGAAATAACGTTTGAGAGAAGCTCAATGTTCCAATATAATGTAAATTAGCAAGGGATAACCCTTGTAATGACTACTAAACGTTCAATAAGTGGAGGTTGTTATGGAAATAAGGCAATTACGTTATTTCATTTCTGTTGCGGAACATTTGAATTTTACACATGCAGCGAAAAGACTTTTTGTAGCACAACCAGCTGTGAGCCAGCAAATTGCTAGTTTAGAAAAAGAATTAGGTCTTAAACTTTTTGTTCGCGATAAGCATTCTGTACAATTGACACCTGCCGGAAAGGTTTTTTTGAAAGATGCGATTGAAATGTTAAACCGTTCCGAAGATGCAATTAAAAAAGCAAAAAAGGCTGCAATTGGTGAAGTTGGAGAATTGAATATTGGTTTTTTATACGCCACAGTTAAAAATTTCTTGCCTTCTCTCATAAGGGATTTTAGAGAAAAGTACCCACATGTTCAAATAAGCTTTAATCATTATCAAACGGCACAAATTATTGAAAAACTGAGAAAAGACGAGGTTGATATTGCCTTTACTTTGTCCTTTAGACCTGAGGATGTGGCTGAATGGGAGTACAAAACATTAATTTCACAACCATATGGTGTGTTTATGAGCAAAAGCCATCGGCTTGCTGGTAGAAATTGTATCCCAATTATTGAGTTAGCAAATGAACCTCTTGTTATGCTTAATAGAAAAGAAGCACCTTACGGATATGACCATTTGATAACGCTCTTTTCTAACCACGGGTTAATCCCCAATATTACTACTCACACGCGGCGGATCGAAACCGTATTAATGCTCGTTGAAACAGGATTGGGTGTTGCGGTACTCCCTAAGCATCTTGGAGTCTATGCCAATCCAGATATTCGATTTATTGAGATAGAAGAGTGGCAGCACACCGTTGAGATTGTTGTTGCATGGAAGAAGACAAATTCAAATCCATCCATTCCATTGTTTTTGGCGGGACTAGATTCATTAAATTTTAAAGAAGTTCAGGATAATATAGGACTTGTTCGATAGGCATTATAAAAAGTAACGGACGGCAGACAAGCCTCCCGTACTTTACGTTTCTTTATATAAAACAATTGAATTAACAATCAGTTGGTAATAAATTGTGCTTATAACGGCGATAAATTTCAGATATTTCAATTTATTGGTACTTTCAAATAGAATGTTAATATGAAAGCGGTTCCCAATCTAAATCATGAGAACATGTTGATATTTATCTACCTATTAAATAGGTACATAAAAGGGGGTTGAAAAGGAGTGGGATGGTTAGAAGGTAAAGTAGCATTAATCACCGGAGGGGGCTCAGGCATCGGCAGAGCATTAATTGAACGCTTTATTGAAGAGGGTGCCCAGGTTGGTGTGTTAGAACGATCCGAAGAAAAAGTAAAAGATTTACAAGAAGAGTTTGGTGCTAAGGTGGTTGTGGTTCAAGGAGATGTATCGCTGCTGGAAGATAATGAAAGAGCGGTAGCTGAAACGGTTCGAGTGTTTGGTAGGATTGATACGTTTATCGGCAACGCAGGCATCTTTGATTATTTTGTGAATTTACTAGATTTGCCTAAGGAGAATCTTGATAAATCATTTGATGAGCTTTTTGGTGTTAATGTAAAAGGACCTCTTTACGGTGCAAAAGCTGTTCTTCCGGAATTACTAAAAACACAAGGAAATATCATTTTTACTGTATCGAATGCAGGATTTTACCCTGCAGGCGGAGGCCCGCTTTACACGGCATCCAAACATGCTGTGGTAGGGTTGGTCCGAGAATTAGCATATGAACTAGCACCGAAAATTCGTGTCAATGGTGTTGCTCCTGGTGGTACCCTTACGGATCTAAGAGGGCCATCTGCATTAGGTCAAGAAAAACAAACGCAATCAAAAGTAGACAACATAGAAGATCTAATGAAGACAACGAATCCATTACATGTCGTTCCAACTCCTAGACAACATACAAGTGCATACGTCATGCTAGCTTCCAACCAGGATTCAATGGCAATTACAGGGGTCATTATCAACAGTGACGGCGGATTAGGTGTAAGGGGATTCCATTCTGCCGCAGGAGGAGAACATTTATAAAAGATTGAAAGCGATTTCGTGTTCATTCCTTCATTTGTTTAGGAGCCAGGGGGACGGTTCTGTTGGCAACAGCACAACTGAAAATAAAGCCATAAGAACCGTCCCTATGGTTTAGGTTTACCTACGGTTTACGGTTTAATAAGAAAATTTAAAAAAGGGGATGTTTCTAGTGATTAATAAGACTCTCAAAGAAACACAGCTCAGTGACGGCACAAAAATTAGTGATTTAGTGGATGCTGAAAAAGGGATTATCTCACCTAGAATCTTTTCAGACCAAGAGATTTACGATTTGGAACAAGAAAAAATATTTTCAAAGGTTTGGAATTTTGTCGCTCATGAAACGGAAATCCCGAACGTAGGCGATTATGTTACACGATTTGTTGCCAATGATCCTGTCATCGTTGTTCGTGAAGCTGAGGATAAAATCAATGTTTTATTGAATGTTTGTATGCATAAAGGGATGCACCTTTGCCGTACGGACAGTGGAAATACAAAAAATTTCCGTTGCATTTACCATGGCTGGACCTACAAGGCTGATGGGGCCGTAATGGGAGCACCTGCAGCGAAAGAAGCATATAAAGGCGCTTTTGACAGAAATCAATTTAAATTGGTGAACGCTCGCGTAGAAAGATACGCAGGACTTATTTTCGCCACATTTAATCAAGATGCTCCTTCGTTAGATGAATATCTAGGAGATATGAAATGGTACATCGACTTGTACTTCAATCGAACACCGCTAGGGATGGAAGTCCTTGGGGAACCAGCACGCTGGATTATTAAAGCAAACTGGAAATCTGCTGCTGACAATTTTGCTTCAGATTCTTATCACACGGTGATGACGCATTACTCTGGTGTGGAGTTAGGTCAATTACCACCGAATCCTATGTTTGCGAGCTTTGGTGTGCAAGTTGCGATGGAAAATGGCCATGGCATTGGGGTTATTGGTGCTCCTCCTAATATTCCATTACCTGAGTATTTAGCTTTACCGCAGGAAATTGTCGATGCAGCCCATGCCAAGCTGACAGAACCACAGTTGGAAGCATTAAGACGATCAAATTTCGTTCCTGGAAATGTATTCCCAAATTTCTCTTTACTAAATGTTATGCAGCTTCCAGGCTTAGAAGAAAACGAATATCCCGTACCTTTTATGTCCATGCGTGTTTGGCAGCCGAAAGGTCCAAATGAAATTGAACTTCTCAGCTGGTTCTTAGTTGAAAAAGAAGCACCACAAGAGTTTAAAGAGGCAAGTAGAGACAATTATATTCGTAATTTTGGTGCGAGTGGAATGTTTGAAGCGGATGATGCGGAAGTATGGAGTGGTATTGCCAGGGTTACGAAAGGTGTGACAGCGAAAAAACAATTAAAACTTCATTATATTATGGGATTGGACGCAGAACATGAACCAGGAAATTGGCCAGGACCAGGGAAAAAAATTGCTCAAACCACCTATACAGAGCAAAATTCACGCAATTTCTTCGGCTACTGGGCGCAATTGATGTCAGAAAAATCTTAAAATACGATTGGCAATAGGAGGGAAAGAAATGAGCGGTCAAATTAAACCGACAAGTCTGTTTATTAATTTTAATGATCCTATCTATCTCGAAATCTATGGTTTTTTATTAACAGAGGCGGCATTGTTAGATGGGAATCAATTTAGGGATTGGACAACTTTGTTAAGTGAAGAATTACAGTATACAATGCCAGTACGTTCTACACGTGAGAACTTTATTAAATCCCATTTTTCAAAAGAGATGTTTCATTTTAATGAAAACTATAAATCAATGATTTTACGTGTTAGACGGATGGAAACGGACTATGCATGGGCAGAAGACCCAGCCTCAAGAGCACGCCGATTCATTACAAATGTTCGTGTTTCAAGATTGGATGATAACCGCTTTGATGTGAAGAGTTATATCCTAATGACGCGGAACCGGCTTGAAGCGGTAGAATATCAACTCCTTTCAGCCGAACGGTGCGATATTATTGAAAAAACAGAAGATGGGTTGAAATTGCTGAAACGAGAAATCTTTGCTGATTCTACAATTATCGGAATGAAAAACCTGCAACTCTTCCTCTAAAACATGTATTTTTTAAAATGATAGATTCATCCTATCTGAGCATCAGCTTAGGTAGGATGAAACATACGAAAAAATTAAAACAAGGGGGAGTTTTAGAAATGGGTAATTCTATAGCGAGAAAACCGCTGCTAGGAACAAATGATATCAATCAAATTGCCTTTGTTTTCAAGGATATTGAAAAAGCTTCACTTTCTTTTGCGAAACTGCTTGGTACGACGGTTCCTCAATATTTTACAGCTGCACCGCAGGAATTTTCGCAAGTTACATATTATGGGGAACCTACTCCAGCCAGAAACAAATTAGCCTTTTTTGAAACTCCGGGGGTTCAGGTTGAACTCATCGAGCCGGATTCCGTGCCCAACCTGATGCGGGAGTGTTTAGACAAGGGGGAAGGCTTTAATCACATTGCTTTTGACGTCGATAAGATTTCTACCACGCTAGAAAGCTTGGAGGAAAAATATCCAGTCGCACAAACAGGCGAGTTTTACCCTGATAAGGGCAGATATGCATTCCTTGATACTTGTGAGAAGTATAAAACCTATATCGAATTGTTGGAGCATGAGGGGCGAAAACGAGATGAGCCACTTTCTCCGCTGACAGGCGACAGCCAGTATGAAGGGAAACCGATACTGGGAACAAATAAAATTGCCCAAATTGCTTTTGTTGTACGTGATGTAAAAGAAGCCCAAAAGGCTTGGTGTAAAATGCTTGGAGTGGAGCCTTCAACCATCTACCATTCAGGTTTTGAAGGCGCGAACAAGGTATCGACATACAATGGCCGGCCATCGGAAGGAAGAAGCCACTTTACCTTCATTCAAACACCACGGATTCAAGTGGAATTAGTACAGCCGGACATCGCATCACCAAGTACCTGGCTGGATCACTTAGAAAAACATGGGGAAGGGTTGCACCATATTGCCTTCTTCGTCGACAGTGTAGAAGAGAAACGAGATTTATTGAACAAGCTCGGTTTTCCGACGATCCAAGAAGGACTTTTTTACGATGGCTCAGGTAAATACGCGTATATGGATACGACATCAGAATTTTCAGTGATCATCGAACTACTAGAAATGTTCAATGAATAGAGGAGGAATAAAGGATGGCAATTGAAAAATTGGCCCATGCCGAGCTTCGGGTACCCGATATTGCAGCGGCGATTGATTATAATGTCAATGTTTTTGGTCTAAGAGAAATGGGGAGAGTGGGAGAAACCATTTATCTAGGATGCGGATTTGATAATAACTATGATTTAGCGTTAACACCGGGTGGAACAGGAATTGCCCATTTTGCTTATCAAGTAAGAAATGAAGACGATCTGAAACATTATAAAAAACGCCTTCAAGACCATGGAATTAGAGTGGAAGAGCGGACGGATGCGGAGCCTAGTGAAAAGAAATGTATTGCTTTTGATCTGCCAGCTACCAGAGTTCCGATTCGCATGGAATTGATTACAGTAGAAGATCGCCCAGCCTATTTTAATCCAGCCTCTAGTCCTTATCGAACTTTAAAAGGTGTGGGACCTCATGACCTCGATCACCTTGGTCTTAAGGTACAGGATCCAAAAGAACTAGCGATATTTTTAGAAAAGGTATTGGATTTTAAAATGTCTGATATTTTCATGCCAGCTCCAGGCGTTTATGGCGCTGTTTGGTCCCGCGTCCAGGAATACCATCATGATTTAGCCTTTATGGGCGGTGTTGGTGGTCCAACTGAATCGTTAGATCATATTGCCTTCTATTTTGAAAATATTGATCATATGAAAAGAGCTTTAGATATGCTTGCGCTGCATGATTTGAAACTCGAATTCGGAGTAGGAAGACATGCACTCGGTGCGAATCTCTATGCGTATTATTGGGCTTGTGGGAATCGCTACGAATTAAGTGCCGAAATGCCGCGAGTGATAGATGATAGTGCAGAAACCATTATTTGGAATGATATCAAAAAATCAATGAGCTCATGGGGTATCCAAATGCCTGAATCGTTTAAAACTGGATCTTAATCTTAATGTGCTTTCTTACATCACTGCCTAAGTAAATATCATTCAAATATTTGCTTAGGCACTTTTTACGAGTAATATTTTCTAAAAATTCTGAAATATAAACGAATTAGTAGGAGGATTAGGAATGATTGAATCTGTTAAGAACGTTTTAATCGTTGGTGGGGGTATTAGTGGATTAACCGCAGCGATTGCTTTGGAAAATGCAGGGGTGAAAACGGAAATTGTCGAGCTAAAAGAAGAGTGGAATGTCTATGGTGTTGGTATTTTTCAACCGCCAAATGCCCTTCGAGCGCTAAATGAAGTTGGTGTCGCGCAAAAATGTATTCAACAAGGATACTCGTTCTCGGGTACAGCTTTTTGTGATGCGAATGGAAATCAATTCACAGCTCCCAATAATCCGAAAATTGATGGGTATCCAGGCTTAAATATCATTTCTAGAAGAACCTTACATGAAATTCTTTTAGAGGAAGCGGAGACGTGTGGTGCCAAGATTCGAATGGGTGTAACGGTGGAGGAGATTGACAATAAGGAAAATCATGTTGATGTGAAGTTGACGGATGGAAGTACGGTTACAGTTGACTTGGTCATTGGGGCAGACGGAGTTCATTCAAAGGTCCGGAATTTGCTATTTGGAAAAGTTGAACATGAGTACGTTGGGCAAGCATGTTGGAGGTATGAACTTCCACGTCCCAAAGAATTAACAAACAGAGTTTTGTATTATGGAAAGAAGGCAAAAGCCGGATTGGTTCCGATGTCAGAAGAAAAAATGTATCTTCTCTTAATGTCTGCAGAACCTGGAAATCCAAGAATGCCTGAAGATCGAATGCATGAATTATTACGTGATAGACTTCAAGAATTCGGAGGAATGGTTGCGGAGGCACGGGAACTCATAACCGATCCGGCTGAAGTGGTTTATCGACCGATCTTTAGCTTTATCATGCCTTCACCATGGTACAAAGGTCGGGCTGTATTGGTAGGAGATGCTGCCCATGCGTCTACGCCGCATCTTGGTCAAGGGGCTTCCATTGCCATTGAAGATGTGATTGTGTTAGCTGAACTTTTGGAAAAAGAGTCTGACGTTCAACAGGTGCTGCAAAACTTTATGGAAAGACGTTTTGAACGCTGCCGACTGCTTGTCGATAGTTCACACCAATTGGTGAAATGGGAACTTATGGAGTGGGAAGGGCAAACTCTAGAAGATGTAAACCCGGGAAAGTTTTCACATCTCATCTTTGAAAAAATGAACGAAGTTATTTAATAAAAATTATTTTTAAGGGGTGTTTTATTTGGAAAAAAGAAAGTTTTGGACGTATGAAAATAAGATAGTAGCCCTATTTTTCTTCTCAGTAGGATTTGTCTTCTTTGATCGACTAGCGATCAATTACCTGATTCCTTTTATCCAGGAAGATTTTACACTAACCAATACCCAAATCGGATTAATTGGTTCGGCGTTAGCGATAACGTGGGCAATCTCTGGACCATTGGGAGGCTATCTGTCCGATAAGGTTAAAAGTAAAAAAGCGCTCTTAGCTACGTTCGTTCTTGGTTTTTCTCTCGTGTCTTTAATGCATGGTTTAG
Organism: Neobacillus sp. plas4; assembly: GCF_057221695.1. Lineage (NCBI taxonomy): Bacteria > Bacillati > Bacillota > Bacilli > Caryophanales > Bacillaceae > Neobacillus > Neobacillus sp. plas4. The sequence continues at coordinate 3,816,269 of NZ_CM170152.1, read as the reverse complement.
CAGCGTCATTTGCTACTCTGTTTGTTTTACGATTGATTATGGGAGTAGTCGAAGGCCCCATCACACCGATAACTCAATCCATTTTGGCAGCTGAATCTTCAGAGAAGCGTCGTGGATTCAACATGGGATTTACGATGAATACAGGAAATGCAATTTTCGGGAGTTTTCTAGCACCGCTTGTCATTGTAGCATTGGCAAATGTGTTTGATTGGCATACGGCATTTTATTTGACGATCATCCCAGGGATCATTTTAGCTATTTTCATTTTTAAGATTTTGCGTAATCCACAAAAAACGAATGAGGCAGTCAAGTCATCTGCCGATGCAAATAAAAAAGCGGGGGTAAAAGAAGTATTCAAACACCGTAACATCTGGTTATCAATCATTATTTTCAGCTTCTTCTTGATCTATGTAATGTCTTTCAATATCTTTGGTCCAGTTTTCCTTGTTAACGCAAAAGGCATGACTCCTGGCGAAATGAGTTTAGTTATGGCTGCATTTGGAGCAGGGTTTGCTATCTTTGGAATTTTGGTTCCGATCCTATCCGATCGTATTGGCAGAAAACAGGCATCACTCATCTTTGGAATCCTTTCCGGATTTACTCCACTTGCCATCATCTATTTAGACTCTATGGCGTTAATTCTTGTATTAGTATTCCTATTCTCTTCAGGTATGGGTGTAGGTTCATTGGTGATGTCCACCATTCCAGCTGAATCTGTTCCGGTCCAATATGCTGGGATGGCTGTCGGATTAGTTATCGGTATTGGCGAACTATTTGGCGGCTTTTTAAACCCAATGTTAAGTGGTATGGCCGCTGATACATGGGGTTTAGCAGCTCCACTCATTATTAGCTCAAGTGCAGCATTTTTAGCTTTTGCTTTCACACTATTTCTCCGTGAAACAGCACCCGTTAAGGTTCGAGTAAACGCTGAGATCGAAACAGTTCTATAAGTGCCTAGGTCTCTCTCTCCGTAGAGAGACTTTTTTTAGGCTATTTTTGAATTGATTGTTGTTTTAAAACTTAGGATTTTAGAAAAGTGGTTGATTCAGACGAGATTGCACTTGTATTAATTATACACGTCTGATATTCAAATAAAGCTTTGTCTTCAATGGAGGGTCTTGAGGACAAATCGCAGGAGTTGCCAAAGAGATTTGTCTTTAATGGAGGGCCTTGAGGACAAATCGCAGGAGTTGCCAGAGAGATTTGTCTTTAATAGGGGGTCTTGAGGACAAATCGCAGGAGTTGCCAGAGAGATTTGTCTTTAATGGAGGGTCTTGAGGACAAATCGTAAGAGTGGTCAGAAAGATTTGTCTTCAATTGGGAACTTGAGAACAAATCGCATGCACTATCATTCTTTCAGCCACAGTTACCTCTGAACTCAACAAACTATGTCTGAAGCAATCTCTTTGTAAACTGTTTACGAAAAGAGATTTTTTAACACATTCTTTATTGTAATAAGCATTCTTTATCACTGACATAATATTTAGGTATTTCAAATTATTACAAAAACTAAGTAGTATAACATTATAAAGCGTTTACAAAAAACAAGATTAAGGGAGAGAAGAAAAAGTGGCAAATTATACACGATTGGAAGCTAGACAGTGGGCAAAGGAAAATTTAACAGGGCTTGCAAATGTGGTCATTCCTTCATTTACACAGAATCTAACTCGTTTAAATGAAAAAGGAATCCGACATGATGTTCGGAGAAATATTGAGTTGGGCTTTACCGGGACACTACTAGTGGCAGAAACGGCTACTACTCTTGAAGAATATATCGAATTTACAAAGATTGCAGTAGACGAGGCGAAAGGGAACATCACCATTATCCACCATGCGAGTTTTCACACGCTGGAAGAGAACATTCAAGCAGTTAAATTGGCAGAAGAAGCTGGCGCTGAACTAGTCCTGCTTTCATATCCTGCAAATTTTTATCCGAAGGACAGCCAGGAAATCTATGAATATACGAAAAACTTTGCAGAAGCTACAAACTTAGGAATTATCCTTTTCCCTGTTCCACTATGGAACTTTGAACGTCTGCACCCTGCAGCCATTGATCCAAAAATCATTAGACAACTTCTTGACGATGTTCCGAATATTGTTGCCATCAAGGCAGAGGGCGGAATGCCATTAGTTGCCGGCTTCACTCAATGTTATCAACTATTTAAAGATGAAGTCATTGTAATGACTCCTTTAGAAAAAGACGCATTCGCCATCGGAAACTTAGTACCAATCCAATGGATGGCTACGAGTAACTATGAAATGTATGGTGATGTGTTACCAAAACTATTCAACTTAATGCAAGAAGGAAAATTTGAAGAGGTATATGAACAATATTGGAAATTACAGCCTGCAAGATCGACCATTGGAAAATTCATGGCTTCTACGGATGGTGCCGGTTTAGTGAATCGTATGCTTTGGAAATATGCAGCTTGGCTAAACGGCTTTAATGGTGGACCATTACGCCAGCCAACAATGAAAATAAACCAATCGCAAATGAGCGCGCTCCGTCAAGCTCTCATCAAATCAGGAATTGAAGTAACAAACGATGACGATAGTCAATTCTTCATCGGCCGCAATCCAGAATTATAAACAAAATCTTACAGGGGTGAATCTTATGACACTGATTTTAAATTTAAAAGATGTTGAGCAGGCCATTAACATGCGAACGATCATTGAACAAATTGAAAAAGGGCTTGTGGAAGAATATAACGGTGGTGTAATCATGCCGCCTCGAATGAATATGGCAACGAATAACCAAGGATTTTTCCGATTAATGCCGGCAGTAATGAATGAAAGCAGCTATATGGGGTTTAAAGCATTTTTTAAGAGTGGCGGGCAAGTTCGATACCTAATTGGAATCATTGATCAAAATGAAAACAATTTAGAAGCAATGATGGATTCCTCTTATTTAACAGCCGTCCGAACAGGGGCGACAACTGGATTAGCGACCAAATATTTGGCTCGAGAAAATGCGAGGACAGTTGGCGTCATCGGTTCAGGTCTTGAGGCTAGAACAAATCTAGAGGCAGTGTGTGCGGTAAGAGATATTGAATACGTAAGAGTATTTAGTCCGAATCCACAACGTAGGGAACTTTTTGCAACCGAAATGGGTGCAAAGCTTGGAATCCAAGTGGAAGCTGTGGCTTCACCGTTTATGGCAGTAGAAGGTGCAGATATTGTAAATGTATGTACCAATACATCTACAAAAGGAAACGGTGTTGCGTTTGAAGGCAAATGGATGAATAAGAGCATGCATGTAAATTCAATCGGTTCAACCATGCCAATCATGCGTGAAATCGATACAGATACATTTGAAAAAGCAGATGGCATTGTAATCGATACTATCCATCTTGAAAACGAATCCGGTGACGTATTGCAGGCAATAAAGGCAGGTCAATATGATCGCTCAAAAGTTGTCGAGCTGAAAGAGCTGGTAGTAGGGAAAAAGGTCCGTCTTGATGATGACCAAATAACCCTTTTCAAATCGGTGGGAACAGCGGTTCAGGATATCATGGCTGCGCGGGCTGTGTATGAGGAAGCAAAGAGGCTTGGTGTTGGAACGGATGTTGGCGAGTTTTTGGAAGCGAAATTGTTTAACTAAATGGCTTTGTTAATTTTTAGTACAGCAGTATAAAAAGGTCGATGAAGGACAAATCAGGAGAGTTCAGAGCGAGATTAGTCCTTCATAAGCGTGATGAAAGACAAATCAGATGAATTCCAAGTGAGATTAGTCCTTCAAAAGGATTTTTCTGGGAAAATCAACATCAGTCTTTAACAAAGACAATTAAAATACCCTAGCTAAAGGAGGAGAAGGATTGTGAAAAATGTATCTTCAAAGGCTCAACAAGGTACAGGTCTATATATTAATGGGGAATGGTTAGAATCAATTGAAACAATGAAGGTTTACGACAAGTTTTCCGATGAAGTTATTGGCGAGGTTGCCGTTGCCGGACGTGAGGACATTGATAACGCTGTTAAGGCAGCAAATGAGGCGATGAAAAATCGTCCTCTGGCTGCACACGAAAGATATGAAATCTTAAAACGTACTGCAGAACTCGTGAAGGCAAATGGTGATGAAATAGCATTGTTAATTGCTAGGGAAGGTGGAAAACCTTTAAAGGATGCCATCGCTGAAGTCAACCGTGCAGCTGCTGTCATTACCACTTCTTCTGAAGAAGCGAAAAGAATTCATGGTGAAACCGTACCTCTCGATGCGGTTCCGGGATCTGAGAACCGGATGGGATTATATATTCGTGTCCCTGTAGGTGTGATTGCAGCGGTTACCCCGTTTAACTTTCCCATCAATCTAGTAGTACATAAAGTAGCGCCAGCGATCGCTGCTGGATGTGCTGTAGTCCTTAAGCCGGCATCCACGACTCCGTTAACTGCAATATTCTTATGTAAACTATTAGAAGAAGCTGGGCTGCCTAAAGGCTATATTAATTTGGTAATTGGATCAGGACGTACGGTTGGGGATTATTTAGTGGCACATCCAGGGAAAAAAATGATTACCTTTACGGGAAGTCCATCTGTTGGGTTACAAATTAAGAAGAATAGCGGTTTTAACCGTGTGACATTAGAACTTGGTAATAACTCTGGAAACATTGTCCACGAGGATGCGGACCTTGATTTAGCTGCAGATTTACTAGCAAAAAGAGCTTTCGGATCAGCTGGTCAATTTTGTGTATCGGTTCAACGGATTTACGTCCAAGAAAAGGTCTTAGAATCGTTTACACATAAAATGGTAGAAGCCACTAAAGGTCTTGTAGTAGGGAACCCACTTAATGAAGAAACAGATGTCGGACCGATGATCAGCTTAAAAGAAGCTGAAAGGGTAGAAGAATGGGTTAAAGAAGCGGTTCAAGAAGGGGCAGAGGTAATCATTGGTGGAAATAGAGAAGGAGCGGTCATGCAGCCAACGCTCCTAAAAAATGTGAACCCTAAAATGAAAGTAGTGTGTGAGGAAGTATTTGGACCACTTGCTTCAATCATTCCTTATAAAACATTTGATGAGGCCATCGAGTTTGTAAACGACTCAGAGTATGGTTTACAAGCTGGAGTTTTCACAAACAATATTGAATTGGCTTGGAAAGCGGCAAAAACGATTACGACGGGCGGCGTGATCATTAACGATACTTCATCCTATCGTGCTGACATCATGCCATATGGCGGTATTGATAAGAGTGGTGCCGGCAGAGAAGGTCCAAGGTTTGCAGTGGAAGAAATGACGGAAATTAGAATGGTCGTTTTCAATCTACAAAAATAGTCAAAAAGCTCCTGATGTCGATGATTACTGGCGGATAGCGAGAAATACTGGCGGATAGAAAAAACATTGAATCCTCCCCCTCACTTGGGGGAGTTTCAGTCGATTATATGAATCGAGCTTACAATTGGAGGGTGGGATAACAAATGACAGCAAGTGCTTTTAATAAAGATGATTTTTATCGTGAACCTATTGAGGTTTTAGTGGTTGGAGGAGGTCCGGTTGGTCTTTCGACGGCAATGGAGCTCGGGCTTCGGGGAGTCAAATGTGTCGTGGTAGAACCGCGAAAAGAGGTTTCTAGATTACGGCCTCGTGCCAAAACAACCAATGCCCGTTCCATGGAACATTTTAGAAGATGGAATATTGTGAAGGATATAAGAGCGGCAGCTTCGTTAACACCTGAATGGTCTCAGGAAGTTAGTTTTTGCACGAGTTTACTAGGAAGAGAAATTACTCGATTTGATGAAGCGTGGGCAATTACGGCCGCACCACGAGAGCTTTATGCAGAGGCTGGGCAATCGATTCCTCAATACACCATTGAAGAAGTGTTGCGGGACCAGGTTAGTAAATTGGAAACCGTTCGATTTGCTATGGGATGGAGCTTTGTTGGTCTCTCCCAAGATGATGAAAAAGTGATTGCTCAATTACAAAATGAAACAAATGAATCGGTATCCGTCGAGTCCAAATTTCTAGTTGGCTGTGATGGTGCACGCAGCGGGGTACGGAAAGAAATCGGGATATTTTACGAAGGGGATGTCGAAACAAAGGCTAATTTTAATGTCGTGTTCCGTGCACCAGGATTAGCAGATTTAGTTTCGCAAGACCCTGCAATCCAATATTGGGTAGTGAATAACGAGGCTCCTGGTTTACTAGGAAGATTAGACTTGCAGGATACCTGGTGGATGATGTGCCTTGGAGTGGACCCTGTAGAAGGAAATGCCAATCCTGAAAAATATATTCATGGAATGATAGGGGATAAAGTACCGGTAGAAGTATTAGCTACAGATGATTGGTCCGCACGTATGCTGCTTGCGAATCACTTTCAATCCGGCCGTGTATTCCTTGCGGGAGATGCCGCACATCTCAATCCACCTTGGGGCGGTTTAGGCTTCAATACAGGATTAGGCGATGCGGTAGACATTGGATGGAAGCTTGCTGCTTATTTGCAAGGCTGGGGTGGAGAAGAGTTACTAAAATCCTATGAAATGGAAAGACGTCCGATCAGTGACAGGGTGATTAAAACAGCAACAGAGAATATGCAAACCCTCTCTTCAGAGCTTGCTTCACTCACCATTAATGCTAGTAATCAAGAAATCTATTACAAAAAATTGGCAGAGCATATTCAAAAGACAAAGAAAATGGAGTTTCATAGTTTAGGTCTCGTGTTGGGATATCGTTATGATCATTCCCCGGTCATCGCGGATGATGGTACACCTTGGCCAGAAGAAAGTGTGGTCCATTATCAGCCAACCTCACATCCAGGGGCAAGATTACCACATACATGGTTAGATGGTAACCATTCTATCTTTGATGAACTCGGTGAAGGGTTTACTTTATTGGTACTCGATCGAAGCATAGACATCAGCCAATTAGAAAATAGTAAAAATAAGATTCCGCTTAAAGTTGTTACCCTAGAGAAGCCGGACCTTATTGAAAAATACGAAAAACCTTTACTGTTAGTTCGTCCAGATCAGCATGTAGCATGGCGCGGAGATAAATTAACTGAAGATTTTGACTTATTACTCCAAACTGTCTGCGGGATTAAGGAACTTGATAAATCAAAAATTTAATGAAGCACTAAAAATAGGAAGAAGGGTGGAATGGAAGTGGAACCATTTCAATATGTAAGCCACGCAAATAGGGTTATTTTTGGACAAGGAAAACGCAGTCTTGCGAAAGAGGAATTAGTCCATTTAGGAATAAAAAAAGCAATCGTTATTGCTACTCCACAACAAGTAGAGTTAGCCAACGAGATCGGAGAAGTGATTGGAGAGCTTTGTGGCTATATTTATACAGATGCGGTCCAGCACGTTCCGATCGAAACCGTTAAGGACGCGCAAAGTATCGTAGAAAAGCTGAATCTTGATGGTCTTGTCGCTGTTGGGGGTGGTTCGTCAATCGGCCTTGCGAAAGCCATTGCATTGAATGCTTCATTACCTATTTTGGCCATTCCTACTACGTATGCGGGTTCTGAAATGACACCCGTTTGGGGCATTACCGAAAATAATATCAAGAAAACAGGAACAAATGTCGTTGTCAAACCGAAGGCTGTTATCTATGATCCGGATCTTACTATCACATTGCCTCAGAATTTCGCGGTAACTAGTGGAATGAATGCGATTGCCCATTGTGCAGAGGGTATATATGCAGAAAACGCAAATCCGATTATTTCCTTATTTGCAGAGGAAGGGGTTCGGGCACTAAGCAATAGCCTTCCTAAGATTATTGAAAACCCAGATGACATGGAGGCAAGATCCGAGGCACAATATGGGACGATGCTGGGTGGAATGGTGCTAGGTTCAGTGGGTATGGCTCTTCATCACAAGCTTTGTCATACATTAGGCGGTACCTTTAATCTGCCGCATGCAGAAACGCACACTGTGATCTTGCCATATACGATTCAGTACAATGCGGAACATGCTCCAAAAGCGATAAAAGCCTTAGCACGAGCACTAAAAACGACCGAAAAAGATGTACCAGGAGCTTTATTTGATTTAGCTCATTCATTGGGAATCTCGATGTCATTAAAAGATTTAGGGATGAAAGAGAGTGATTTGAATTCGGCTGCTGAATTGGCAACGAAGAATCCATATTACAATCCGCGTCCCGTTACGAAGGATGGAATTCAAGAACTCCTTCAAATGGCTTATGAAGGAAAAAGACCAGTACCTGGATTGATATCTGCCACATAAACGAGCAAGCTGCGAGGTGAAGAATGTGAATAAATTAATGACAACGGCCGAAGCAATACAAAAGGTTAAATCTGGGGACACCATTATGGTGGGTGGATTTGGCTTGGTTGGTGCTCCGTTAAGTCTTATTGACCAGTTGACGAAGGAAGAGGTAAATAACTTAACGATCATCAGTAACAACCTGGGGGAACCAGGTAAGGGGTTAGGAATTCTGCTTAGACAAGGAAAAGTGAAAGAAGCAGTAGGCTCCTACTTTACGAGTAATCGTGAAGTAGGAGAAAACTACAATGGCGGAAAAATAAACATTAGACTTATGCCTCAAGGCACGATGGCAGAATCTATTCGCGCTGGCGGTGCCGGAATCGGCGGGTTTTATACAAAAACGAGCGTAGGGACAAAGTTAGGTGAAGGGAAAGAGGTACGGGAGATTGATGGACAAATGTATGTTTTTGAAAAAGCATTACATGCAAATGTCTCATTAATTAAGGCTGCAAAAGCCGATACACAGGGTAACCTCGTATATTACAAAACCGCTCGGAATTTTAATCCAGCGATGGCGACAGCAGGAGATTTTGTGATTGCAGAGGTGGATGAAATCGTAGAAGCAGGCGAGCTTTCCCCTGAAGAAATTGTCACACCGCATTTATTTGTGGATGCCATTGTACGTAGTCAATATCAATTAACCAGGGAAGGAGTTGTACAGACAAGATGAGTGTACAAACTGATTCCAAAGAGTTGATTGCTGAACGTGCAGCGAAAGAATTATCCGCTTCATCCGTAGTAAATCTAGGTATTGGAATACCAACCCTAGTAGCAAAATATGCAGATTTAAACCAGGTGTACCTGCATACGGAAAATGGAATGTTGGGTGTAAAAGATATTGAATCAGAGGAAGAGATTGATCCTAGTTTAGTGAATGCTGGGAAATTGCCAATCGGTGAAAATATAGGAGCTTCCTATTTTGATAGTGCAGAATCCTTTGCGATGATTCGAGGCGGACATATCGATATTGCAATTTTAGGTGCTTTACAGGTGGATGGACATTGTAGCATCGCGAACTGGGCAATCCCAGGACAAAATATTCTTGGCGTTGGCGGTGCGATGGACCTCCTGGCTGGCGTAAAAAAGGTCATTATTACGACCAATCATACAGATAAAAAAGGAAAGTCTAAGATCGTAAATTCCTGTACTTTTCCTGTCAGTGCGGTTCGTAAGCTAGATTTACTCATTACAGATTTAGCAGTATTTGAGAATCAAAATAATAAATTAATACTAACAGAATTAATGCCAGGAGTAACCTTAGAAGAACTGAGAGCAAAGACAGACGCAAGTTTTGATGTAAGTGATCAACTGATAAGTCACAAGGAGTGTAAAAAATGATCGATAATCATGTATATGTAGTAAGTGCAAAGCGGACAGCTGTTGGAAAAATAGGTGGTGCACTAAAAGAGGTCCAGCCAGATGATTTATTGGTGCCTTTATTTCAGGACCTAAAAGGAAAACAGTTTCTTCCGGAAGACGATATTAACGAAGTCATACTTGGGCAGGCAAAGCAAAGTCAAGATCAATCGAATATAGCACGCCAAGCATTACTGAAAGCCGATTTTCCGGAAAGTATTCCTGGGTATACCGTCCAACGTCAATGTGGTTCTGGGATGCAGGCGATTCACAATGCCTTTCTAGCTATTAAAGCTGGCTATGGAAATGCCTTCATTGTCGGGGGCGTTGAGAGCATGAGTAATGCACCATACTATATTTCAAATGCTCGGTATGGTTTAGTGTCAGGAAATGGAGCCATTCTTGATCCGAATAAGGAAAGCCAGCCGGGTTCACAGCCAGAAGAGAAGTACGGACGTCTCATAATGGGAGAAACAGCTGAAAATCTCGCAGAACAGTATTCGATTTCTAGAGAAGAGCAGGATCAATTTGCCTACAACAGTCAAGTAAAAGCAAACACAGCTATCGAAACGGGCAGATTTCGTGATGAAATCGTTCCGGTCAAGATTAAGCAAAGAAAAGGCGATCCTATTCTTTTTATAACAGATGAACATCCTAGATTAACAAGTTTAGAAAAATTAGCTGCGTTAAAGCCAGTTTTTAAAACAAATGGAACGGTAACGGCAGGGAATTCTTCCGGATTGAATGATGGTGCGTCTATGTTGTTAGTCGTATCTGGAAAACTAGCAAAAAAATACGATTTACCTGTCTTGGCTGAAGTAGTTAGTATTGGTGTTTCTGGCGTTGACCCGCGCGTGATGGGAATCGGTCCCGTGTGTGCTTCGAAAAATGCATTGGAGCAAGCGGGCATAGAGGAAAAAGATTTAGATTTAATTGAATTAAATGAGGCATTTGCAGCCCAATCTTTAGCAGTATTAAGGGAGCTAAATGTACCATTGGAAAAAGTAAATGTGAACGGGGGAGCCATTGCTCTAGGTCATCCGATTGGAAATAGCGGCGCAAGAATAGCCGTCTCCTTAATTCATGAAATGATAAAAAGAAATGTAAAATGGGGTCTTGCTACCTTATGTATCGCAGGGGGACAGGGGATTGCAACGGTTCTTAAAAATGTAAGTGCGGATTAAGCTATTATTCTATGGAATGGTCACTGAGTGATGAGAGCCCGAAGATTACCAAAAATAGGGTCATTAGTCACTCATAAAGATGCAACAATGTAATCAAGATGGAAAGAGTTCGCTTCAAATAATCTGATATGGGGTGAAAGGAATGAATGAAAGATTATCAGAAATTACTCAAAAAATCACAATGAGTCTCCACGATATCATAAGGGAATACGAAGTGACAGAAGGAGAGTGGATGCAAGCCATTCAATTTTTAACACAGGTCGGTATTAAAGATGAGTTTATTTTACTATCGGATGTATTAGGTATTTCTATTTTAGTAAATAACTTAACACACTCCCATGACCATGATGATCATGCAACGGAAAATAATGTGATTGGACCACTATACAGAGAAAATGCACCACTGTTAAAAACACCAGCAAGGCTTTGTTCGATTGAGGAGAGCGACCAGCCTTTAGTAATGTCTGGCCAAATACTTTCCGTAGATGGAAAACCGATTTCCAATGCAATTGTGGATGTCTGGCAGGCGAATGAGAAAGGGGACTATGAAAATGAGGACCCGAATCAAGCAGATTATAATTTAAGAGGAAGAATAGAAGTGGATGAACAAGGGAACTATCAATTTACCTCTGTCGTTCCTGGCGGATATGAAATTGGTAAAGGTGGTCCGGTCGGTGAATTATTAAAACAAATTGGACGTCACGCATGGAGACCGGGCCATATCCATTTTAAAATCGAAGCGGAAGGATACAAACCGTTAACAACGATGCTTTTCATCCCAAATGATCCGTGGATCGATTCCGATGCGATTTCTGCAGTTAAAGATTCCTTAATTTTGAACTTGAGAAAGACTGACAATCCAAGTGACAAGGAAAAATACGGTTTGGAAAAGGCATTCTTTATTTGCGATTATGATTTTAAATTAATTGCTGATAATTTGTAAAAACTGAAAAACACACATAAATGTTGTTAATTCAACATTTATGTGTGTTTTTTGATTTAGAAACAATATCAAGAAAATTAAGGGAAATCTGATATGGTCATATTAGCGCATTTGGATGAAAAAGCTAATGAAAGTATAGTAATGAAAACAAAGCATGATTGAGCAAATGTGCTATGTTTTATACGATTACACGAAAAAAGACCTCATTAAAATGTCTAAGAGGATTGCTTTAGGAAATCCCTGATTTCATCAAAAGAAATTCCTAAATTTCTTGCTTCTACTATCAGTTCTAGCCATTCTTTATCTAGTTCTTTATCACCAATTAAAGCAGTGTCCATTCTATTTATGTATCCTCCTAAGATTAAAAGACATTTTAGTTAATAACCCTATATCCAAAGGTTCACAATTTTATTTTGCACATTCAAGATAATCATAGCTTAAGAGTTTTGAGGCGCATTTCTTACAAGTTACTTTGCCTATTTCGACAAACTTAATTTGTTTAAGTGTTTTCCTTTTAATAACCAAATCGGAATTATACTTTAGACCACATTCACAGGAATTTAAATCTTTTACAATATGAACCCTTTTTTTCTGTTTTATTAGTGGATATAACATTATTACTTCACGCCTTTTTTTATAAAATGTTCTTTATTTAGAACTGCTATTGATGTAATTGTAGTTTAATTTCTAGAATTTGTAAATGAATATATGGAAAAAACACCCAAATTTATTGGAGTTAGAATATGTCTTTTGAACCTATTAAAACTTCTTTAAATTTCTATAAATAGTAGTCACAGCACAGTGTCTTAAATGCAACTGCAAAAAAGAGCTGACCCAAAAGTAATATTTAATAGTACTTTTGGGTCAGCCTCAATGATATTCATCTTAGAAGAATTTATCAGTAGTAACGATGGTTGATTAATTAATCCCTCGTAGTAGGATCTTCAATTCTGTTCGTTGATTCTGGAATCGCGTCATAAATCGCCGTATCCACATCATGAATTGATCCGTCTGCAAGCCCTTTAAATACCTCATATAATGGTACTTTTACTGTTTCCTTCAGCATGCCGGCTTGTTTTTGTCCTAGTGTTTGGGTTTGTCCTTTAATTTCAATCAGCATGATGGCTGCATCATTTAAAGCAAACGCTCCAAGTGCTGTACCTGGAAGGTTAACGTCAGGATATTTTTGAATGGCGCCATAATGTGAGTTCCCTCTTTGAAGAGCAAGATTGGCCAGCGCATTCACTTGTTTACCTAGTTTTAAGACGTCCGCATCTACTTCATAGTGTTTGCCTGTAAAAGGATCCGTGTAAGGATCTGCCACTACTGCAGCTACTTGAACAGGAACGGATCTATTGTCCTCATCTGAAAGTGTATTAAATCCACGGTGGTGAACATCAACAAAAACATCAGGTTTAAATTCCTGAAAAACTTTTGTTACCGTACGTGCTTCAGCTGTTACATAAAAACCACCATTATTGCTGTTATTGGTTGCTCTGCTATTAAGGAATTGTGCTACTTTAGCAGGATCTTCATTTTCAACCCTAAAATCCAAATTCGGATTATAGTCACGGTTTTGGTCGTAACCAGGGATTCCATACACCACACGGCCATTATTTGCCTGACCTCTTTCACTGCCATCCGCATTATAGTACCAAGGCGCCAGTGTACCCGCAGGCAGAGCTATATTTTCTGGAAGCCAAGTTTGGTGTGTATAACGAGTAGGGTACCATTTACCTTCAAAAGTATTATCTGATCCTTCTGGATTAATTCTTGGCATAATCCAAATGGATACTTTTTCTAGTATTTTATTGATCTCCTGTCCGCCGCTTGATAGTTTTTGAATAATATCAATGGCAGCCTCTGTTCCAATTTGTTCGTTGCCATGAATTTGCGTTGTAATTAAAATTCTTTTTTTGTTAGGATCGGCGTCACCGAATTTAACAACGTACAATGGATTGCCTTTATCTGCTTCGGTTTTATATCCATCTAAAGTATGGTTAGAATGTCCGACAATTTCAAGCTTCATTTTCCCTTTAGACGATGCTTCAAGTTTCTGTAGAGTTTTGGTTAGTTCCTCATTTGACATGTAACTGGATAAAGAGATATTTTGTTCACCCTCAATATAAGGTCCATTTGGATTTGATTGAGGTCCAGCCAATGCAGTAGATGAAAGTGTCATGGTTAATGCCATTGCGGCTGGAATAACAGCCTTTGAAAACTTTTTCATAGAAATTCCCCCCAATATGTAATAGATACCATTTTTCTATTTCGAGTATAGAAATAAAAGGTAGTTATTAAATATATTACCAGAGGATAGCGTGAATATTAACTGAAAAGTCATTATATTTGGAAAATAAGTCAATAGAACTTGTCTATCATTTCGTTTCAGACCATATTACCCAATGTGCCATTATAGATAGATGGTTTTTTTATCCTATTTTTATAAATTTAGCAGTTATTTTCTTTAGTTATTGTAGTGAAAATGACTTATATTACTTGTGAATCATTTGTAAAAACAAAAAAACACTCATAAATGTTGTTAACTCAACATTTATGAGTGTTTTTGGTTGTTGAAGCAAAATCCTTGTCCTTCATTATCAAATATCTTGAATCGTTGTTTTGTCTTGAATACGTAACATGCTCTTAATCTTTTCAATAATAACGTCAGGAGAAGTATGAAGTGTGATGGCCAATTCTTTAAACAAGATATTTTGTATGGTATTTAAAATTCTACTATCTTGCTGATAAAACTTTCTTTTCCCCATTTCAATTTCATGCTTTTTCCGCATCAGGGTATTGGCTACTTTTGCAATATCCATTCGATTTCCAGTATTTACAATATTTTTATACACTTGGACACGTAATTGCGGCTTTTCAATCCAATTAATTCCTGCTGAATGAAATGATTCTAAAATTCTTTCTGCTTCCTCTTGATCCATTAATTTAACTTTTCCTATGTTGTCATTATCTACAGGGGTATTAATCGTTAATTTCTGATTATTTTCAATCGGATGTAATACATAGTAAGTCTTAGTAATCCCGGCATATGTCTTATCAGAGATATCATCCACTCTGCATATACCATGTCCTGAATAGACGATTAAATCACCAATCTTAAACATAGTGCTACCTCCTATTTAAAAGTAATATCAAATTAGTTGATAAACTTATTATACCATCATTTTTGAATTTTGTAAACCAAGTTGACAAAGTGAATGTATTTTTATGCAAAATTATACAGTTATCTGTTACAGACTTTTCCTCTATCTATTTCTCGAATTTTGCGAGGCAGGTACTCCAATCAAAAAATATTATAAAGAGATAATAAGTTTATCTTATTATCACAATAGTTTTCCGATATTTCCGATTATTACGGAAATTATATAAAGTAAAAATAGGCTAACAGTAATTCGAGTATGAAAGTTAGTTTTGAAAACGTTTTTATTTTACGAATGGATTAGAAATATAAGAAATGGAGGAGATGAAATGCAGCTCGTCATAGACGGAATTTCTAAACGCTACGAAAATAAAGGGCGGGAGACGGTCGCGCTGGATGGAATTGATCTCGTAGTAAAGAAAGAAGAGTTTGTTGCGATCGTTGGACCGAGTGGTTGTGGAAAATCAACGTTATTAAATATTATTGCTGGGTTAACGTCTCCTACATCTGGTGAAGTATATTTCGAAAGAAGTGAGGATGAAATGAATTTACCGAATATTTCGGTAGTATTCCAGGAAGCAGGATTAATGCCTTGGCGCACTGTTAGAGAAAATATAAATCTTGGTTTAGAAAAAATGAAAATCAGCGAAGAAGAAAAACGAAATAGGATCGAAACCTACATAAAAATGGTTGGATTAGAGGGGTTTGAAGATGCATATCCGCATCAGTTATCTGGAGGTATGAAACAACGAGTTGGAATTGCTAGAGCCCTTACAACGAAACCAGATTTATTGTTAATGGATGAACCACTATCAGCGTTAGATGCACAAACAAGAATCGTTATGCAAGAAGAACTATTAAATATATGGAATCAAGAAAAGCACCGTACGATTTACATTACCCATAATATCGAAGAAGCTGTATATTTAGCTGATAAAATCATTGTCCTTTCTCGGAGACCAGGTCGTATTAAATCGGTTATCCAAATTGATTTGCCTAAAAACAGCAGGAAAGATCATCAATCCGAAATCCTGAATTATCGTGAAACCATTTGGAACTTGATAAAAGATGATGCGCAGCAAGCGATTAAGGAGGATATCGATGGCTGAAGTGAATGTGAAGGAAATAAAAGTTGATGTAGAAAAAATTAAAATGAATGCCCTAGACACAAAAATCATTGTAAAAAATAAGGCCGCATTTTTAGATAAGAAAATCCCTAACTATGTTTCTGTTTTAGGAGTCATAGGGATTTTGGTTTTATGGCAAATTGTTTCTAAGTCAGGCTTAGTAAATGAATTTACATTACCTGCACCAACAACCGTATTGAGCACTGCATGGGAGTTAATCACGAGCGGGGCTCTTTGGCCAGAAATATCAGCTAGTTTATATCGCATAGGGATGGGGTATGCAGTTGGTTGTATTCTGGGTATCGTCATTGGCATCGTGTTAGGTTTCTCAAAGTTGGGGGAGAAAATCGGGATACCGATTATCAACATTTTGTATCCTATTCCAAAAATTGCTATCTTGCCCTTGATTATGTTGTGGTTAGGTATTGGGGAAATTTCAAAAATCACCGTCATTTCCTTAGCCGTATTTTTTCCTATCGTTTACAACACCTATACGGGTGTAAGTCAAACAAATCGACTATTACTAAATGTTGCCATTACATTCGGTGCAACAAAATTTGACTTAATTAAAAAGGTGATTTTCCCTAGTGCTCTTCCAATGATCTTTGCAGGGATGAGAATTTCAGCTGGTGTTTCCCTATTAATCTTAGTTTCAGCAGAAATGATTGCAGCGCAGCATGGCATTGGCTCCTTTATCTTAAAGAATGCAGATTTACTGGTTATCTCTAAAGTTTTAGTAGGTGTTTTGGTTCTTTGTATCATTGGAGGTCTATTCAACTTTGTTTTAGCTAAATTAGAAAGTAAATTTGTACATTGGAAATCTTAATCGGAATGGAGTGGGATGTATGAAAAAATTATTGTTTGCTTGTTTACTAGGGGTTATCATGGTTGTTCTAGCAGCTTGTGGAGAAGAGGCTTCGACGAATACATCGAATGGTGATAAGAAAGAAGCTAAAAAAGAAATTGAAACCGTTAAAGTAGGATCATTAGGTAATTTGAGCAATGCTTCTTTGTATATTGGTGATGAGATAGGAATCTTTCAAAAATATGGTGTCGACGTTCAGTTTGAAAGTTTTAAAGGAGCACAGCCAATGTCTATCGCTGTTCAAACGAATGAGGTAGAAGTGGGAACAGGTGCATTTACAGCAGGTTTATTTAATCTATTAATGGAAGGGGACTCCCCTATTAGAATTGTTGCGGATGGCACTCAAGAAAAAAAGGGTTATCCTTCAACAGCTTTGATTGTTACAAAAGAGCTTTATGATAGTGGTGTAACCACGATTGAAGCGTTAAAAGGTAAAAAAGTCGGGATTACTCAAAACGGTGCTTCTGTACATTATATGCTAGGTAAGGCACTTGAAACAGCAGGATTAACCTTCAAAGATGTTGAGGTAACCCCATTAGGATCGTTAGGTAATATTGCAGCTGCACTTGAAAGCGGACAAATTGATGCTTCGTCATTGCCAAGTACCTTAGTTGAAAAGTTGGTGGCAAATGGTCAAGTAGAAATCATTGCACCGATTTCAGATTTAGTAGAAATGCAAGCAGCAGGCGTCTATTTCTCGGGTAAAATGATAGAGAATAAAGATTTAGCTGTTCGATTCCTTGCTGGTTACATTGAATCTACAAGATATTATTACAATAATGTCCTCAAAGCTACAGACACAAGTTCAGAGGACTATAACCGCGATCTCGAAATATTAGCGAAACAAACAAGTATTCCAAAAGAAGGTATAGCAAAAAATTTAAATTATATTGATGAAAATGCAGAGTTCTGGGCTGAAGACTTGAAAACTTGGTCTGATTGGTATTTAGAAAATGGATTAATCCAAACACCGCTTGATATAGAAAAAGTAGTAGATAAAGAGTTATACAACGAGGCGTTAAAATTAATAGAAAAGCAATAATATTAAAAAGCCGATTTAGATGTGATTTTCACTTTCTAAATAGGCTTTTTTTGAGATGTAGAAAATGATATTTTAAGAGCATTTAAATACATATAAATTTTAACTGAATAACAAGAATCATTACTTAAGGAAATCAAGTATAAACACTAATATTTATTCATGTTTGTGAAGTGATGCTTACTGCACTAAATGGCAGAAGAATTGAAGAAGATCATCTAACATCATATAAATGAAATCTTATGAAACGTCTTTAATAAATTATATTTACCCTTATAGTATAAAGCTGTTAGCATAGAATGTAACGAAAAGTTTACTAAAAAGAGGAGGGGTTTTATTGGCGGCAGAAATAAGTTTTAGAATAGCTACTGAAAAAGATTTAGATAGTATTGTTGCAATGCTTGCTGATGATGTTTTAGGAAGTAAGCGTGAACATTATGAGCATCCACTTCCAATTAGTTACATAAAAGCATTCGAGGCTATTACATCCGACCCTAATAACGAGTTAGTAGTGGCATGTGACGGTAATAATGTAATTGGGGTGCAGCAAATTACTTTTACACCATACATAACACACCAAGGTGGATGGAGAGCTACTATCGAAGGAGTGAGAACATCAGCTTCTGTAAGAGGTAAAGGCGTAGGTACTGAACTTATTAAATGGGCAATTCAACGTGCAGTAGAACGAGGTTGTCATTTAGTACAACTAACAACTGATAAAAAAAGACCAGATGCGTTAAGATTTTATGAACGGTTAGGTTTTAAAGCAACACATGAAGGTTTAAAGCTGAAACTTTAAGGAGGCAGAACTATGTCTACAGAGGGTAAAGCGAAGAAGAGTTATTTTAGATTTAGCAGTTACGTTAGATGGTTTTATTGAATGGCAAAATGGAGAAGTTGATTGGTGCATAATGGACTCGGACATGGAATTCATTAATTAATTAAATTTAGCGAGCTCAGTGGATTGGGAAAACAAACATTCTAGCTTAATGATCAATAAATAGTAAAAAACAGCTGGCTTAGATGGATCGGCCAGCTGTTTGTTTGTGTCTGATTGATAGAGCGAGAACTGCGATTTAGAGATTGTATGGCATCTTCTATTGCAAATGTTGTAGTTTATCGGGATTAGCAACCGAGTAGATTGTCTGAACTCGATTGCCACTAAAAGCAAAGGAGTACACATATTGTAAGTAATCATCGAGTGTTAACATCAGTCCCGGCAGACCGTTGATAGAAGTATAGGTAATAATTAACGGGAGGAGTTAAGTTGAAAAAACACTTTACCAAAAATAATATTTCTGAGATGGTTAAAAATGAAAAGAAATTATGTTATCGTGTGCATTATTGGAACAGCAGTAATGCTTTTTCTACTTCATGTAAAGGAAGGGATAGTTTATCCATTAAAATAATTTCTAGTGCCTCTCATAATGCAAATTATGATAACTTTAGGAATTTAATGATCTACTCAGTTCTTTTGTGCAATCAATAAAATTTAGGTGCCTGTAACTTATCGAATGCGACAAATTTCGAGTAGTCACTTTATTTATTATCAAGATTTTTCAATTGCCTATAAAGGATCTTTGTGAAAAAAAGCGAAAGAATGGCCCCTGCGAGTAAAAGTGCCATATCCTTCTGGGAGTCCCATATGTCTCCTTGCATACCTAAAAAGTCTTTTGTGGCTTTTCCTTCTTTTCCTATTTTTGTACCTAACCATTCAATGATTTCGTATAAAGCCCCTATTGATAGTGTTATACATACAGCAATTATATTTGTCGTTTTACTTTTTAATAAAACTGTTTTCCTTAATAATATCTCGATTATAACGATGACCATAAGCCCCTTAAGAAAATGACCAAACCGATCATAGTTGTTTCGTTGTAAATCAAAATAATCTTTGATCCATGTAAAGAGAGGAACTTTGGCGTAAGAATAATGCCCTCCAATAAACGTCAAAATGACAAGAAGAGTAATAATGACATAGGAAACAGTGGTAAGCCGAAACTTATTGTAGCTTGATACCAAGAATAGTAAAACCAACACGGAAGGTGAAATCTCCATCATCAAAACCCTATAACCTTCCTCTGGTTTAATTAGAGACCAAATAAGAACTAGCAAAACAACAAATAACAAGAGAAAATGAATCGAAGTACCTTTTTTACGTGACATTCAAATCACTCCATTAGAAAACATAATGTATCTAGTATTAGCTAAACATTTAAATAGTATAGATGAGGTATAGGGTTAAAATTGTAATGTTTTCTTCCAAAATAATACATAACAAACTCCATTTGGAAAAGAATAAAAAGGATTTTTCCAAGTTGTGGAGGGTAAAAAATGGTAGAAGAAAATAAGAATAAAGAGAAGCTAGGTACTGGTGAAGGGAATGATTCCTTAACCAATCGCCAAGGTCATCCCGTAACCGATAACCAAAATATCAGAACCGTAGGAAACCGAGGGCCTTCAACCCTTGAGAATTATGACTTCATCGAAAAGATCTCTCATTTTGATAGGGAAAGAGTACCTGAGAGAGTGGTTCATGCTCGGGGAGCTGGTGCCCATGGATATTTTGAGGCTTATGGAAAAGCAGGGGATGAGCCGATTGCAAAATACACAAGAGCAAAATTGTTTCAGGAAGCGGGAAAACGTACTCCAGTCTTCGTTCGTTTTTCAACGGTAGCAGGTGCAATGGAATCACCGGAAACAGCACGGGATCCTAGAGGATTTGCTGTGAAATTTTATACGGAGGATGGAAACTGGGATCTTGTCGGAAATAATCTGAAAATATTCTTTATCCGAGACCCGATGAAATTCCCTGACATGATTCATGCATTTAAGCCGGATCCGGTTTCCAATTTAAGTAATCCTGAACGAATGTTTGATTTTCTTTCTGGTACACCAGAAGCGACACATATGGTGACATTTCTTTTTTCTCCTTGGGGAATTCCTGCAAATTATCGCCAAATGCAGGGATCAGGTGTCAATACATACAAATGGGTTAACAAAGATGGAGAGGCTGTGCTAATTAAGTACCATTGGGAACCCTTGAAACAAGGTATTAAGAACCTTTCTCAAAAGGAGGCAGATGAGATACAAGGTAAAAATGTAAGCCATGCTACACAAGATTTGTATGAGGCTATTAAGAATGGTGATTATCCTGAGTGGGAGCTTTGTGTTCAAATCATGAGCGATGATTACCATCCTGAGCTGGATTTTGATCCATTGGACGATACCAAATTATGGCCGACTGATCAATATCCATTCTTAAAGGTAGGAAAAATGGTTTTAAACAAGAATCCAGAAAATTATTTTAATGAAGTGGAGCAGGCTGCATTCGGTACAGGAGTATTAGTCGATGGATTGGATTTTTCTGATGATAAAATGTTACAAGGCAGAACTTTTTCCTATTCCGATACACAGCGACATCGGGTGGGCACAAACTATTTACAGCTTCCGATTAATGCACCTAAAAAGCGTGTGGCCACCAATCAGCGAGGGGGACAAATGTCCTATCAAGTGGATGTAGGATCTGATCAAAATCCACACGTAAATTATGAGCCTTCCGTTATCGGTGGGTTAAAGGAAGCTGAACAAATAGGAAAAGTCCATGAGCCACACTATAATGACAAATTGGTCCGCGAAAAAATTGATCGTCCAAACGATTTTGGGCAGGCCGGTGAAACGTATCGGAGCTTCGAGGACTGGGAAAGAGATGAGCTCATCAGTAATCTTGTCGATGCACTGAAAGTTTGCAGGCCAGAAATTCAGGATAAAATGATTGAGTATTTTACGAATGCCGACGAGGATTATGGAAAACGAGTCAAAGATGGTGTAGCAAAAGCGATGGAAATGAGAAAGGATACTACACATACAAGCACAGCTGAAGCAGATGAGACGACACAAAAGGCAAAACAAATGGGACATGAAGCAGATCCATATTAAAATCAAAAGACCGAACTTTTAGTGAGTTCGGTCTTTTGTCGTCAAGCATAATCTTTAATCTAACAGCACCTTGACAACGGCTTTTTTAATAGATTGTGGTGTACGGTCATAAATTTCAGGACTATGGACTTCTTCCGGTAAAAAGATGGCAAATGATCCTTGGTTCACAAGCATTAGATCGCCAGTTCCTTCATAATAATAATGGTCTTTTTCTTCATGCCGCTCGATTTCGTTCATTCCTTCAATCGTTGAATATCCCATTCTTTCCTGACCGCTTATCATGTATTGAATATCTGCGTATTTTAGATGGGATTCCCAACGTCCTTGTTCTTTTGGTCTCGTCTCGTATTCTTCTATAATAATAAACAAATTTAATCCATCTATTTCGTATTTACCTGGTGCGAATGAATTCAAATCATGTTCAATCAGATACTCTAGTCCTTTTTGCATTCTCGGATGAATACCATAATAAAATTTTGCATTCGCTAGCTTATCTATGATCATTGTAATCCCTCAAACTTTCAATTTTTAGAATTTGTTTAGAAAAACTTAGTGTTAATATGAAACGAGCGTTATTCACATAATTACCCATATAGTGAAACCGTTGTACCACTATGCAGTTAGTTTGAGTATATACACTTTTTAAATATATGTAAAACAAATATTTTGAACTGAAATAGAGGAAATTGGGAATTCAATCCATACTATTCAAAATATTGATATATTGGGAAAGTATATTGACAACTTTATTTGCCTTCTGGTAGATTACTCTTAATAATATAAATCAGTGACGAGAACGAGTAAGAAAAGAATTATGTTCCCCAGAGAGTCGGCGCATGCTGAAAGTCGATGAACACAACTTCTCTGAAAATCATCTCCGAGGTGCAAAGCTGAACTAGGTAAGCTTTGACGAATTTCCACCGTTACAATGGAACACGTATGATGGTACGTTGACTGAGAGCCGGATTGTTTCATTTTGCGAAACTTGCGGAATAAGGGTGGTAACGCGAGTAATAACTCGTCCCTATTTTAGGGGCGAGTTTTTTTATACAAAAAATAGTAATGCCCATCAGTTATTTCAATCGATTATTCTCGTAAATCAGATCTGTTTATGTCCCAAGTTACTTTTTTTAGAAACGAGGTTTCATGAAGTATGAAAAATATAATTGTTGTCGTTGGATCGTTAATTGTTGCTTTTGGCTTTAATTTCTTTCTGGTTCCATACGGGATTTTAAGTAGTGGAATAAGTGGTATTGCCATTTTGATTGGGTTAATCACTCCATTTGATATAGGTTTAATGAATCTATTGCTCAATCTGCCTATACTTATATTGGGATACTTTAAGCTTGGTAAGTTGATTACGGTTAATACATTGATTTGTGTTGTATCACTTTCCGTTTTCTTATCTCTTTTGCCAGTCGTTCCTGTAACAGACAATATCTTGCTGTCGGCAATTTTCGGAGGAATCATCGGCGGCATTGGGATTGGCGTGATTTTGAAATATTCAGGCACCTCTGGCGGATTGGATATCATTGCGATTATCATTTCACGCACTAGTAATGTTAGTGTGGGTCTTCTCCTGACGGGCATGAATGGCGTCATTGTCCTTATTTCTGGTGCTGCTTTCGATTGGAATATTGCACTATATACGCTATTGTCGATTTTTTTGACTGGTAAAATGATTGATACTATTCACACGAATCACATCAAATTAACGATGCAGATTGTTACGACAAAAGGGGAGTTAATACGAAAGGAATTACTAGAATCAATCTATCGAGGTATCACCATTACAGAAGGTTATGGCGGCTATACAAAGGAGACAAAACAAATATTAATGATTGTGGTTACACGCTACGAAATGCTGCAAGTTAAAAAAATTGTCCGCAGCCATGATGAAAAAGCCTTTATTAATATATTTGAAACGGTAGAAGTCGATGGAGAATTCGCAAAAAATTAGATTCGGGTCAGACCTCCGGCGAGTTAAAGCTTTAAATCGCCGAAGGTTCACACGATTGTGCGAGGTGAGTACGTATAATATTAGATAGAACAGTTGAAATAGTTTACAAAGGTGGAATACTCTACTATAATGACCTTTATAGCAAAAAAATGAATACGAGACAAATAGGTTTCTTAAATAATCTAAAGTGAGATTCATTTGAGACTAAGAGGGAAGTTGGTTAAAGTCCAACACGGTCCCGCCACTGTAAGCGAGAAGGAAGGTTATAAAAATCCACTGTGTTTATAACATGGGAAGGGATAACCAACGGTGATTCGCAAGTCAGGAGACCTGCCTATTATGTTTTTAAGCTTCCTCGAGGAAAGGAATGTTTAAAGTGCAGGTAATCGATTATGTAAATAATTTTTTATTTATTATGAAGATTGCAAGTTACATACAGTCCACAAGACTTAGTAGTATAAAACAAACTGCCTTTTTACTTTAACGCTTTCCTCCGGAACAGCGTTTTTTTGTGTTCAAAAATAGAAGGGGGAAAAAAATGATGAAACTGATCGGAAAAAAATGGGGTCTTTTCCTTGTAGTTCTGCTGTTAAGCATGGGTATCATAGCAGGCTGTGGCACGGAAGGACAAAAGACGAAAGAAGATGCGGCTGCTAAAACGGAAGAAGTGGAGAAGGAAAGTGGAGAACAATTCCCTATCACCCTCACGGATGATGCGAATCGAGAAGTAACGATAGAAGAGGAACCTAAAACAATCGTTTCAATTCAGACAAGTAATACTGAAATAGCGTTTGCACTTGGGTTAGGCGATAAAATAATCGGAGTATCCGATTATGATAACTATCCCCCAGAGGTAGAAAAAATAGAAAAGGTTGGAGCACAGGATATCAATTCAGAGCTGGTTCTGACACTCCTTCCAGACATTGCACTTGTTACGGATTATCATTATAAAACGCATCCAGAAACCTTAAAACAGTTTGAGGAAGCTGGTATTGACGTGGTGGTTGTTGGAAGTGCGGTATCTTTTGAGGACGTATATAGCAAAATTGAAATGATTGGTACGGCAACCGGAAGTAAGACGGAAGCAGATGAAATCGTTACAGATATGAAAGAGCGTCTTCAAGCAATCAAAGACAAAGCAGCAGCGATCAAAGATAAAAAGAAAGTTTGGGTTGAAGTTTCACCGGCTCCAGATATTTTTACAACAGGACAAAATACCTTTATGCATGAAATGCTTGAGACCATTCAAGCCACTAATGCCGCAGAAAATCAAGATGGCTGGGTAAAGATGACGGAAGAAGAAATAGTAAAATTAAACCCTGATGTGATTATTACCACTTATGGCTACTATGTAGATAATCCAACAGCAGGGGTGCTAAGTCGTGAAGGATGGACAGAAGTGCCGGCTATAAAAAATAAAAACGTATTTGACGTAGATAGTGATACGGTTACAAGACCCGGGCCTCGTTTAATTGAAGGAGTCGAGACACTTGCGGAATTTATCTATCCGGAAATATTTAAGAAATAAAATAGGTTGGATGTATTTGATTAGCGGAGGGCTTTTACTTGGTACAAGCCTTCTTGGCTTATTTTATAGTAGTGTCGCAGTTCCAGTCCCTGTCATTTTACATATAATTCTGGAAAAAACGTTTAACATAGGTTGGCTTGAGATGGTACCAAAAAATGAAGAAATGATCATTTGGAATATCCGACTGCCACGAGTTCTTCTTGGTTTTTGTATAGGTGCGTCTCTGGCATTAGCGGGTGCTGCTTTTCAAGGGCTATTACGCAATCCTTTAGCAGACCCCTATACCATAGGAGTATCATCTGGTGCCTCTTTAGGTGCCGTATTGGTTTTATTTTTTCAATTTACGATTGTTGGTTTAGGCAGTTTTACGCTTCCGTTTGTCGCCATTTTATTTGGATTAATCTCTTTACTCGTTGTATTTGGACTCGTTCACTTAAGCAGTAAAAGTCTTGCGATTGAAACGATCATATTGGCGGGAATCATTGTAAGTGCCTTTATTGGTGCAATTGTCTCTCTCATTATTTCATTAAGTGATAGAGACTCCATGACACAAATTATCTACTGGTTATATGGCAGTGTGGGAATGAGAGGGTGGAGTCATGTTCAACTTATTCTCCCATTTATGCTAATAGGTTCTTTTATATTATTCTATCACTACCGTGAATTAAATGCCCTGGCACTAGGTGAGGAAGCAGCAGATCATATTGGGGTGGATGTTAAAAAGGGAAAGACATTCGTTCTAATTGGTGCGTCGTTATTAACAGGTGCAGCAGTAGCTGTTTCAGGGTCAATTGGATTTGTTGGACTTGTTATTCCACACCTAGTACGACTAGTTACGGGCCCAAATCATCGACATGTCCTTCCGCTTTCCTTGATAATAGGCGGAGCTTTTCTCATATTAGCTGATTTAATGGCTAGAACCATCATTGCTCCTAAAGAGCTGCCAATTGGCGTTATCACTGCCCTCATTGGTGCACCTGTATTTGCCTTTTTATTGATTCGAGAAAGACTTGGGAGGGGGATTAGAAGATGATCAACGTTCAAAACTTGGTAGGAGGATACTTCAATTCCCCCGTTATTAATGGTATAAATTTAGAAATTGAAAAAGGAGAATTTTTTGCTCTTCTTGGTCCGAATGGGAGTGGGAAAACAACCCTTTTTAAACTCATTACAGGGCAGTTACCGACGATTAGCGGGAAAGTATCAATCTGTGGTAAAGAAATTTCTTCTCTCTCAAAACTAGAGAAAGCCAGAAAAATGGCGGTTTTAACACAGGAAGTTCAAGTATCCTTCGATTATACGGTTGAGGAAATCATTAGTCTTGGCCGCTATCCACATCAAAAGGGAATTTTTAAGCAGCTTTCGAAAGAAGACCGGAAAGTCATTGAGGAGGTAATGGAAGTAACCCAAATTAGCGACTTTCGCAATACTCAATTTCGGCGGATTAGCGGTGGTGAAAAACAGAGGGTCCTATTGGCCAAAGCTTTAGCCCAGGAGCCTGAGATCTTACTTTTAGATGAGCCTACCAATCATCTAGATATAAAACATACCTTTCACATGTTAAATCTATTAAAAGAACGGCAGCAAACAACGGGGTTAACCATTTTTGCTATCCTGCATGATTTGAATGTTGCTTCACTCTATGCAGATCGTATTGCCTTACTACATAATGGAAGTTTTTTGGAAGTAGGAGATGTAGACCTATTAAGGAAAGAAGATCAATTAAATACGGTTTACGAGGTAAAAGTGAAATCCCAATCACACCCAACTGTTCCGAAACCGCAGCTTCTCATGACACCAAACTACGCCGCATCAAGTCAGTCATGTAACTTTGAAGAATTTTATACAATAAAACAAACAGAAGAATATATTCATGTTCAATTTAATCAGCCCTTACGCACACTATCCAATACGGCAATTGGTGCTGGTATACAATGGTTAAAACATTTTTGTCATTTTTATGTGGCGGAGAATGATTTTGGTCTACACCCCGATTTAGAGCAATTGATGGAACAATACTCCATTCCTCATGAACAAGCGGCCGGAATCATGACCGCTTCAGAACTCGAGGATACTGTAATTGTAACTAAAGAAATAGAAAATTTTCATATGATGGCAATCGTGACGGCAGGAAGAGGGACGAACATCATGGTTTTCATAGATGCACATTTAACGGATGGTGCTTTAGTGGATGGATATATGACCGCCACGGAAGCAAAAGTAAAAGCATTACAGGAATACAATCTAGTAGACTCTCATTCTTCAACCGATACCCTGATTCTTGCTCTTACACAGCAAGGGGAAAAATTATCTCACGCTGGTTCAGGAACGATTGTTGGGGAAGGAATTGGCCAAATCGTGTATCATGCTGTAAAGGAAGCATTTAGCAAGTATGAAGAAAAGGTATCAATTTCATTGTAAAACAAACTATATGTGAGCTCGTTTTTTCATTTGCAAAACAAAGAATAAGGAAATTTCCTTAGGGGTTACAAGCAAATATGGTAGACAGCACCCGTCTGGAAATGTAATATAAAGAAAATCAAATACATATTTTAAACAGGCGTTATGCATCTAAGAATGTATAGCTTAATAGGGAAGTTCGGTGAAAGTCCGACACGGTACCCGCCACTGTAATCCGGAGCTAATTGCACAATGTCACTGCTTTATTTTAAAGCGGGAAGACGCAAAGAGCATCGATGGTAAGTCAGGAGACCTGCCTGTTTAGAAAGCACGACGTGACCTACGGGATATAGGGATGTGTTTACGGAGACGGAAGTATGCTTTTTTTTAAAAGCAGAACATACCATTGTTTTTTGTGAGCATTTAAACCCACCAGGTTTAAATGCTCTTTTTAGTTTGGTCACTATTTTATACGACG
Source organism: Neobacillus sp. plas4 (assembly GCF_057221695.1). Taxonomy (NCBI): domain Bacteria; kingdom Bacillati; phylum Bacillota; class Bacilli; order Caryophanales; family Bacillaceae; genus Neobacillus; species Neobacillus sp. plas4. Next base: position 3,788,073 of record NZ_CM170152.1, on the reverse strand, counting down.
GAGGTAAGTTTAAAGTGAAAAAAAGATCATTATGGGTTTCATTTGTTGTCCTGTTAGGTTTAACAAGCTATTTTTGGGCGAACTCTTATCGTCCAGCCTATGCAATGCATATTATGGAAGGATTTCTACCAATTGGCTGGGCTGTTTTTTGGTGGGGAATCACCATTCCATTTGTTGCCGTTGGAATACGATCGATTTCGAAAAAATTAAAAGAAAATCCTGAATTGAAATCAATGCTAGGTCTATCTGGTGCATTTGCATTCGTTTTATCCGCGTTGAAAATTCCTTCAGTGACAGGTAGTAGTTCTCATCCAACGGGTGTAGGATTAGGGACTATTTTATTTGGCCCAACGGCGATGAGTGTTTTAGGAACAATAGTTCTTTTATTTCAATCACTATTGTTAGCACATGGTGGAATTACAACGTTAGGAGCGAATGCCTTTTCCATGGCAGTCGTCGGACCTCTACTCGCCTATGGAATATTTAAGTTTGGAAGAAAAATGAACTTATCTATAGCTGTTGCAGTCTTTTTAGCTGCAATGTTAGGGGATTTAGGGACATATTTAGTGACATCGGTTCAATTAGCGTTAGCTTTCCCTGCTGAGGTGGGTGGCTTTGTGGCTTCATTTGTAAAGTTTGCTAGTATCTTTGGTTTTACACAAGTTCCTTTAGCGATTAGTGAAGGCTTACTTACGGTTATTGTGATGAATTTACTTCAAAAATATAATATCGCAGAATTAAAGCAATTACTATCAATTAAGGAGGCAAGCTAACATGAAAAATGGAGTACTATTTTTAATTGTAATTTTATTAGCAATTATTCCATTAATTTTTCTAAATGGTGCTGAATTTGGTGGAGCTGACAGGCAAGCTGAGAAAGCGATTATCGAAGTGGCACCTGACTATGAGCCATGGATTACTGCTATATGGGAACCACCAAGTGGAGAGATTGAAAGTTTACTATTCTCATTACAAGCGGCTCTCGGTGCCATCATCATCGGATATGTCATTGGATATGGAACAGCTAGAAAAAAGTATTCTTCACCCAAACAATAGTGGAATGAATTGAATGCTATGATAAAAATTGTTGATTATGCTTATACCAGCGGATTAAAAGATGTTCATCCCGTTGAGAAGGTTAGTTTTGCACTGATCTTTCTCTTTTTTACAATTATTTCAAAAAATATTTCCGTGGCTTGTTTTACCTTTACTGTAATGAGTATTGGGGTGTTATTCAAGGCGAAAATCCCGTTTATAGCATATTTGAAACTTCTATTCGTCCCTTTTGTTTTCTTAATGACAAGCTTAGTTGCCATTTTATTTTCCATTGCACCTATTTATCAAGAAGATTTAGAGGTGCTTTGGCTGGTAGAAATAGGTTTATGGCAAATCTATATAAGTTCTTATAGTATCCAACAATCATACGAACTAGCCACAACGATTTTAGCAAGTGTGAGCTGTTTATATTTTCTTGTTTTATCAACACCTCTTAATCAATTTATCTGGGTATTAAAAAAAGTAAAACTACCAACCGTATTTGTAGAATTAATGGGGATTACCTATCGATTTATCTTTGTTTTATTGGAAAAGATGAATGAAATTTATATTGCACAATCTAGCAGGCTTGGCTATCAAAATTATAGTAGCTGGATTTACAGCGTTGCACAGCTTATTGTCAGCCTTTTCGTTAAATCGATGCTCTCAGCAAAACAGCTTCAAATCGCAATTGATAGTCGTGGTGGAGATGAACATTTGTATGATGTGGATTTATCAATGGGCTATAATCGTGGGCATTTTGTCATTATTTTTATATCGTTTGTAACACTTTTCATGATATATGTTATGTCAAAATCATGAAAGATCAATGAAAAGGACGTATGCAGAGTGAGTGAACAAATAATAACGTTTGAACAAGTTTCTTATCAATATGCAGATGGAACGATGGCATTGAATAAAATAAATCTTTCAATTGAAAAAGGGAAAAATATAGCCTTATTAGGGAATAATGGCGCTGGGAAATCGACACTATTTCTGCTTATGAACGGTATTTTAAAGCCAACAAGTGGAAGCATTTTATACAGTGGAAAGAAGTTGACCTATAAACGGAAAGAGATTCAGCAATTAAGGCAGCAAGTCGGTATTGTATTCCAAAATTCTGAAACCCAACTTTTTTCATCTAGTGTTTATGATGATATTAAGTACGGTCCAAAAAATTTAAATTTACCCACCGAAGAAATAGAGAGGCGTGTAAAGGAAGTCATCACATTAACAGAAACGGAATCGCTTAAAGATAAACCTCCTCACTTTTTAAGTATCGGACAGAAAAAAAGGGTAGCAATCGCTGGAATTCTTGCTATTGATCCAGAATTAATCGTGTTAGATGAACCAACAGCTGGACTCGATCCTTACTATTCAAATAGAATAATGGAAATTTTGGATAAAATTAATCACCGAAATCGGACGATTTTATTGTCTACTCATAATGTAGATTTAGCTTATGAGTGGGCAGATGAGGTCATCATCTTAAACAATGGGCATTTGATAGCTCAAGGAACAGCCGTTGAGGTTTTTAATAAAAGAGAAATTCTCGAAAAAAGCCATTTGCAAGTACCTTGGATCATGGAGGTGTTTGAAAGATTACAAAGAACGAATTTATCGAATAAAAAGTATCCGAGATCGAAGGCAGAACTGTTTGAAATGATGGAATGACTATGTAAATGGAGTTGCTCTACAAAGCTTTTATAAAATTATTAAAAAATAGTGTATCAAATATTTAGATTATATGATATATTTAAAAAAATTAATAAAGTAATTTAAATAAGTGCTCACATTTGTGAGGTAATAGGGAAACTAGTGAAAGTCTAGTACAGCCCCCGCTACTGTAAGAGCTGATGAAATTACAATGCCACTGAGAAATCGGGAAGGTGTAAGAGTAAAAAGAAGCTTAAGTCAGGAAACCTGCTTATTTAAACGACACTTGCTTTTCGGAGGGAGAAGTATAGGCGGGACAATTTTACCTATTGTTTTTGAGTTTCAGTATGCTATTTTTATACTGTCATATCACATGCCTGTATTCCTTTTAAAAGGAGTGCAGGCATTTTTTATTTGGAGGTAAGCCTATGAAAAAGGGAAAAATTTTTGTTGTTGGCTTCGGTCCAGGTGATCGTGAGCATATTACAAATCGAGCTGTAGCTGCATTGCAGCAAAGTGATTGTATTATTGGCTATAAAACATACGTGGAGCTAATTGAAGCTTTCGTAACAGCAAAATCCATTGTCAGTACGGGTATGACAGAAGAAGTGTCACGTGCACAGGATGCAGTAAAGAAAGCTGAATCAGGCCAAATTGTCTCAGTCATTTCCAGCGGAGATTCAGGCGTTTATGGTATGGCTGGATTAGTGTATGAAGTGCTGATTGAGAAGGGCTGGACTGAAAAAGAAGGAATTGAGGTAGAAATTGTACCAGGTATTTCAGCGATTAATTCTTGTGCGAGTTTATTGGGTGCGCCTGTCATGCATGATTCCTGCACGATAAGTCTAAGTGATCATTTGACGCCTTGGACTGTAATAGAAAAGCGCATTGAAGCAGCTGCGATGGCCGATTTCGTAATAGCTTTATATAATCCGAAAAGCGGTAGACGGACACGCCAAATTGTAGAGGCACAAAATATTCTATTAAAATATCGTTCTCCTGAAACACCGGTGGGACTTGTGAAAAGTGCCTATCGTGAAAATCAACATGTGGTGCTGACAACACTGGCTGAAATGCTTGAACATGATATAGGAATGCTGACAACGGTTATTATCGGGAATTCTTCTACTTTCTTTTATGACAATAAAATCATTACCCCTCGAGGGTATCAGCGTAAATATACGTTAGGTGAAGAAAAGCAAAGTTTAAAACCGCATCAGCGTTTGAAAAAGGAAGCCGAACCATGGGCATTAAATCAAGAAACAGGGGAAGCGCAATCTGGTTATGAGCAAATTGAACGAAAAAAACAAGAAGTTAGCTCATTAGATTTGGCCTTAAAGGCATTATCCATGGTGTCTAAATCGGAAATAGAATATCCGCATTTAGTTCAGCAGCCGATTGAAAATATATTTGAATTTGCAGTTTCACCTGGTGTTGCCAATAAATTTATTAAGCCAGAGCAAATGCGCGTATTGGCCGAAACAATTGGTGAGAGCGGCACCATGGAATATACACCAGATCATCGTTTTTTACTAAAGATTCCAACAGATCAACCTGAATCGATTGTTGAAAAACTTGAACAAAATCATTTAATTGTGATGCCTGTGGGCGATGTTTTAAATTTAAAAGCTTGTGATTTTTGCTACGGTGAAAAAGCAGAATCTATTCCATATGCAGAAGAAATAGCAGCAAAATTGGGGGGCTTAAAGCTTCCAAAAGAATTACATATTGGTTTCAACGGCTGCGGTATGGCCTGTTATCGGGCAGTATTCGATGATATCGGGATCGTCTACCGCAAGAAAAAATTTGATTTATTTATTGGCGCAAAGCCGGTTGGCCGTACTGCCCATGCTGCACAGCCAGTAGCAGAAGGAATTGAACCAGAACAACTGCTGCCGTTATTAACGAAAATTATAGAAGAGTACAAACAAAATGCCCATCCAAATGAACGCTTTTTTAAATATTTTAAACGTGTGAAAAAAATTCAGTATTTTAACTATCATGATATGAGCTCCAAAATTGAAGTCGAACCGGCACCATGTGGAGATTAGGAGGAACACATGATTTTATTTTTAGCAGGCACAAGTGATGCGAGAGCATTAGCCATTCAATTACAAAATCAAGGCTATCCTTTATTAGCAACAGTTGTCACAGAATCTGCTGCCGAAAGTTTAAATGCCCACCATATTCCTAATCAAGTCGGGCGGTTATCAGTTGATGACATGATGGCGCTTATTCAGAAGGAAAAGATGACCTGTGTCATCGACGCCAGCCATCCATATGCGGAAGAAGCGTCGAAAACGGCAATGGCAGCAGCAAAAGTATGTGATATTCCCTATATTCGTTATGAAAGGCCAGAAGAACAGTTTATTTCTCCGCTAATTACAGAAGTTGAAAGTTATGAAGAAGCAGCCAAATTAGCTCAATTTCATAAAGGAACGATCATGCTGACAACAGGCAGCAAAACGTTAGAAATATTTGCTAAATATTTAATGCGTGATGAAATCCGGCTTATTTGCAGAATGCTACCAAATATAGGGAACATGGAAAAGTGCAATAGTTTAGGTATTAAACAAAAGGACATTATTGCGATGCAGGGCCCATTTTCGGAATCATTAAATAAAGCACTATGTGAGCAATATAATGTGTCTCTAATGATTACAAAAGAAAGCGGCAAAGTGGGATCTGTAGATGAAAAAATGACAGCTGCTCTACAATTAGGGATTCCTGTTATTTTAATAAAACGGCCAGCGATTGAATATGAAAATTTTTGTACTTCTTTCGAAGAAGTAACTCAACTATTAGGAGGTTTTATTCTTGGCAAACATGAACTTTAATACAAAGTTTATTCCCGTAACGGTAGATCCAGACAAGATTTATGATCACAGTTTCGCCATTATTAAAGAGGAAATGGGCGAACATTCATTTACAGATGAGCAATGGCTAGTTGTTCGACGGGTGATTCACGCTTCAGCAGATTTTGAGTTAGGCCGCAGCATGATTTTTACACCTGATGCCATTGAGGCAGGGGTTCAATCCATTTTAGCGGGCCGACATGTAGTGGTGGATGTACAAATGATCGAAAGCGGTTCAGGACGGAAACGATTCCAAAAGCATGGCGGGGATTTACATTGTTATATTGCGGATGAAGATGTCTCAAAGGAAGCGAAGGCTCAAGGAACAACACGTGCTATTATTTCCATGCAAAAGGCAACGCGTTTACATGAAGGAGGAATCTATGCCATTGGCAATGCACCAACCGCATTGCTGGAGTTGATTCGATTAATAAAAGATGGTGCTGCAAAACCGGACTTAATTATTGGAATGCCAGTCGGCTTTGTATCAGCAGCAGAGTCGAAAGCGGAGTTAGCAGTGCTGGAAGGGATTCCATTTATTACAAATGTTGGAAGAAAGGGTGGCAGTACAGTGACAGTCGCTGCACTTAATGCCATTTCGATTATGGCGGATGAACGAGCAAAAGAAACGAAATAAAAAAGACCCTTCACAAATGCGTCATGGCTACACGACAGGAGCATGTGCAACAGCGATGACAAAAGCGGCACTGCAAGCACTTGTGAGTGGAAAGGTACCAGATGAAGTTACGATTTATTTACCGGTTGGTCAGTATGCAACATTTAAAGTAACGGCATTTGAAGTCTCAGATGACGAGGTAATGTGTGAAACGATTAAAGATGCCGGGGACGATCCTGATGCTACGCACCAGGCACGAATTCAAAGTACCGTTCGTTATTCAGAAGAAGAAGGTATTCATTTAGATGGCGGGGTTGGTGTAGGGCGAGTAACAAAAGCGGGACTTCCTGTACCTGTAGGTCAAGCAGCGATAAACCCCGTACCGCGTAAAATGATATTTGCTGTTGTACGAGATACAATGGAAAAATTTAAATTGAATTGTGGAATTGAAGTGGTTATTTCTGTACCAGACGGTGAAGAGATTGCTGAAAAAACATTGAATGGGCGATTAGGCATTATTGGCGGAATTTCGATATTAGGTACACGGGGAACAGTGGTGCCATTTTCAAGTTCTGCTTATATGGCAAGTATCGTGCAAGCAATCAATGTAGCAAAAGAATCAGGATGTGAGCATTTAGTCATTACAACGGGCGGACGCAGTGAAAAATTTGCAATGAAGCAGTATCCACATTTAACTGAAGAAGCATTTATCGAAATGGGCGATTTTGTTGGTTTTACGTTAAAGAATATTGCAAGGAAGAAAATTCCCAGGGTTTCGTTAGTTGGGATGATGGGGAAGTTTTCTAAAGTTGCACAAGGCGTTATGATGGTTCACTCAAAAAGCGCACCGATAAGCTTTGAGTTTTTAGCAAGCATTGCCAATAAAGTGGGTGTTGATGAGGCAAAGCAGCGAGAAATTTTACTAGCGAATACGGCTTCACAGGTTGGTGAAATGCTTCAAGGAAACGAGTCATTTTTTGCAGCACTTTGCAAAAACTGCTGCTATTATGCACTAAATCACATGAATACTGACATAAAAGTGTCGACAACCTTGTATGCCATGAATGGAGATTGTTTAGGAAAGGCGGAGAACATTGACAAATTGGATGAAGATGATTGGTATAGGGGATAATGGCGCGGAAGGTTTGCTCCCCCAATATGCTGAGTGGATCAATGAATGTGATGTACTTGTAGGCGGGGAACGTCATTTGCAATTTTTCCCGGAATATAAAAAAGAGAAAAAAGTAATCAAAGGCGGTTTGTCAGCGTTAATAGCTGAATTACAGCAAGAAACACGGAATGCCGTTATATTAGTGTCCGGTGATCCACTGTTTTATGGACTAGGCAGTGTACTTGCGAAGAAGCTGCCATTAGAGATTTATCCATACACCAGCTCGGTACAGCTCGCTTTTTCTAAAATGCAGGACAGCTGGCAGGACGCGTATATTGTCAGCTTGCACGGCCGTTCCATTAAAGGGTTTGCACAAAGAATTGATGGGCGTAAGAAAATTGCTGTTTTAACAGATGAAACGAATTCTCCGCAGGCAATTGCAAAATATTTAAAGCGTTTCGGCATGACAGAATATGATGCCTTTGTTGCTGAAAATTTACAAGGTAAAAACGAGCGCTGCCGCTCCTTCACATTGGACGAGATGGAGCAAACTTCCTTTTTTCCATTGAATGTTGTGATTTTAAAACAGCGTGAGTTAGTCGAACGCACCCCTCTTGGCATTCCGGATGATGCATTTTTTCAGCGAAAACCAGATAAAGGGTTAATTACTAAAAGAGAAATTCGAACTCTTTGTCTGCAGGAGTTAGGTCTTAAAGAAAATAGTATTGTTTGGGATATTGGGACTTGCACTGGTTCAGTAGCGATTGAAGCAGCAAAAATGGCTCGGGAAGGTGCCGTGTATGCAATTGAAAAAAATGAGGGTGACCTTGAAAACTGTTTGGAAAATCAATTAAAACATCGGACAGATTTTGTTGCAGTGCTAGGGAAGGCACCTGATCGTCTGGATGAATTTCCAGATCCACATGCCATTTTTATTGGCGGCAACGGTGGAAATATGGAGCATTTATTGTACACATGTATCTCACGCTTACAGCCAAATGGACGCCTTGTTATGAATATTGCAACGATTGAAAATCTGGCAGAAGCGCTTCAGCGTCTAAAAGCATTAGGCTGTGAAGTATCGATATTACAGGCACAAATTTCAAAGAGTAAACCAATCTTAAATTTAACGCGTTTTGAACCGTTAAATCCAATCTATATTGTGACAGCAAAGAAAGGAAAAGAATAATGAGAATGGGAACGTTATTTGGATTAGGTGTTGGGCCGGGAGATCCAGAATTAATCACAGTAAAAGCATTTCGCAGATTGCAGGAAAGCCCAGTCATTGCATATCCTAAAAAATTAAAGGGCAGTAAATCTTATGCTCATCGTATTGTGGAAGTGTATATTAACCCGGCAGAAAAAGAGATGCTTGGTTTAGTATTCCCCATGACAAAAGATGAAGATACACTGCGTGCTGAGTGGACAAAATCAGTGGAAGCGATTTATAGCTATTTAGTTCAAGGAAAAGATGTAGCGTTTGTGACTGAAGGGGATCCGATGCTATATAGCACATTTATTCATTTAATGAATTTAATGAAATCGATGCACCCAGATGTCCCGATTGAAACGGTAGCAGGTATTTCGTCATTTAATGGTTCTGTTAATCGCTTAGGGATTGCATTGGCTGATGGTGATGACCATGTTGCTATGATTCCTGCTACAGAGGATATGGAAGAAATGCGCCGGGTGATTGAAAGCCATGATGCAATCGTCTTTATCAAAGTAGCAAAAGTTTTAGACGCAATGCTCGATCTCCTGGAGGAAATGAGTTTATTAGAAAAAGCACATGTCGTTACAAAAGTTACTTCTGACGAAGAGGTAATTTGGAAGATTAATGAACTTCGGGGTACAGAATTAAATTACTTGTCATGTATGGTGGTGCGCAAATAATGAAGAAAATTTGGATTATTGGAGCAGGTCCGGGAGATCCGGATTTAATCACGGTGAAAGGTTTAAAGTTATTAAAAGAAGCGGATGTTGTGATGTATACTGATTCACTCGTAAGCGAAACGTTAGTAGCGGAAGCGAAGGAGTCGGCAGAAATTATCCGCACAGCAGGGATGCATCTCCAGGAAATGGTGGATTGTATCGTCGAGCGTGTCAATGCAGGCAAAACGGTTGTACGTTTACATACAGGCGACCCGGCGATGTACGGGGCAACGATGGAACAAGTGGCACTGCTGAAGCAGCATGATATTAGCTATGAAGTTGTGCCAGGTGTAAGTTCTGTTTTTGCATCTGCAGCAGCTGTTGGCGCAGAGCTGACGATTCCTGATTTAACCCAAACGCTTATTTTAACACGTGCGGAAGGACGTACACCTGTGCCTGAGCGTGAAAAATTACAGGCACTGGCAAGCCATCACTGTACGATTGCCATGTTTTTAAGTGCAACATTAACAAAGAAAATTACCAAAGAACTGCAGGCAGCAGGCTGGGCAGACGATACACCGGTTGCGGTTGTGCAGCGTGCTTCGTGGCCAGACCAAAAAATTGTACGGACAACAGTTGCTGAATTAGATGAAGCAATGCGCGTCAATGGTATTCGCAAGCATGCGATGATTCTAGCAGGCTGGGCATTGGACCCGGATATCTATGAAAAAAATTATCGTTCGAAGCTATATGACAAAACCTTTACTCATGGCTTCCGCAAAGGTGTGAAGGAGAATGATTAGTTTACGTGAAGGTGAAATTCCTGTAATAGAAAAGCGCAAACCATATGCTCTCGTCGCCATAACGAAACATGGGGTGGCACATGCAAGAAGCTATGCGCAAAAATTCCCATATGCGGACCTTTATTATATGAAGAAATTCGAGCAGGGCGACGAAAAGGCGCGCCAAATTCAGTTATTTGATGGTACGGTTCGCCTATTATTGCCCGCTTTGTTCCAGCAGTATAAAGGAATCATTTGCATCATTTCCCTCGGTGCTGTCGTTCGCATGATTGCTCCGCTTTTGATTGATAAAAAGAAAGATCCTGCAGTGTTAGTGGTGGATGATAAAGGTCAGTTTGTCGTCAGCGTATTATCGGGTCATATTGGCGGTGCTAATGCCTTAACCCATGAATTTGCCAATGCGATTGGTGCAGCACCCGTTGTTACAACCGCATCAGATGTTCAAAAAACAATTTCAGTTGATTTATTTGGCGCACAATTTGGTTGGATTTGGGATAGCGAAGAAAAATTAACACCCGTTAGTGCTTCGGTTGTAAATGAAGAGCATGTTGCAATCGTCCAAGAGACGGGAGAAAAAAATTGGTGGATGTACGATCGCTCAATGCCAGAAAATTTGAGAATTTATCCATCAATAGATGAAGCGATCATGGCAAAGCCACAAGCGGCCCTTCTTATTACAGATCGGTTAATTGAGGCGCATGAAGAGGTGCTGCTCGAGAACGGCGTTATATATCGTCCAAAATCAATTGTACTTGGCATTGGCTGTAATCGTGGCACGGTAATGGCAGAAATTGAACAAGTCATAGATGAAACATTAGCGGAGCTGCGTTTAAGTAAAAAAAGTGTCAAAGCAGTTGCGACCATCGACTTAAAGAAAAACGAAACAGGCCTGCTTGAATTAACGGCTAAACATAACTGGCCGTTTGTAACTTACACACCTGACCAGCTAAATGAAATACCAATGCAAAACCCATCAGAAACAGTCTTTAAATATACAGGTGCATATGGGGTCAGCGAGCCGGCCGCATTGCGTTATTCGAATGCGAAAGAATTACTGCTCGAGAAAAAGAAAAGCGGAAATGTGACCATTTCCATTGCACGTTTCAACTTTCAGGAGGAAGTACAATGAATCGATTTGTTCTAGCCGGCACAGGAAGCGGTGTTGGAAAAACAACATTCACAATCGGCATCATGCGTACGCTTATGAAGCGTGGATTAACAGTCCAGGGCTTTAAATGCGGTCCTGATTATATTGACCCAACGTATCATACAGCTGTCACAAAACGCCCTTCTCGTAATATTGATAGTTTCATGATGTCCCATGATACAGTCCGTGCCATTGTCGCAAGAGCGAGCCAAGATGCAGATGCAGCAATTATTGAAGGAGTGATGGGCTTTTATGATGGCAAATCCCCATTATCAAATGAAGGATCTGCTGCTCATATTAGTGTGATTACAAAAAGTCCCGTCATTTTAATTGTCAATGCAGCAAGTATGGCAAGAAGTGCGGCTGCGATTGTCAAGGGATTTCAAATGTTAGATGAAAGCTCCAATATTGTTGGTGTTATTGCCAATCAATTAGGAAGTAAAAGCCATTTTGAAATTGTCAAGGCAGCGATTGAACAAGAATGTGGAATTCCAGTCATTGGCTATCTGCCAAAAGGAGCTGTACCTTCGATGCCAAGCCGTCATCTCGGTTTAGTTCCCGCCATTGAACGTGGTGATCTAGATTCCTATTTTAATAGTCTTGCAGAAGCAATTGAAGAAACAGTGGATATTGAACAGCTGCTGGAAATTACAAAAACACAATCATTGGACGTTACTGAATCTATATTTGATGTACAGGAGCAAAGACAAGAAGTACATATTGCAGTTGCAAAGGATGCCGCTTTTAACTTTTATTATGAAGAAAATTTAGAATTACTCCGTGCATATGGTGCCACCTTGCATTACTTTTCTCCATTACAAAATGAGGAAGTTCCAGAAAAAGCGCAGGGGCTGTATATTGGCGGCGGTTTCCCGGAAGAGTTTGCGGAACAATTGGCGAAAAATGAAGAAACAAAGCAATCAATAAGAGCCGCTCTTAAGCAAGGGATGCCAACATTAGCGGAATGCGGCGGTTTTATGTATTTAACAGAGGAAATTGTGAATCGTCAAGGACAGGTTTTCCAAATGCTCGGAATCATTCCAGGACATGTACGGATGCAGGATAAATTAGCGGCACTTGGCTACCGGGAAATTACAGGTGTTCCAGGGAACTTTCTAATCAATGAAGAGGAGCAGGCAAAAGGGCATGAGTTCCATTACTCAACGTACGAGGGGAAGCATACATCACCAGCTTATTTTAGTAAAGGCCGTTTGCGTGCTCAGCAGGAAGGTTATCTACATAAAAATATTGTTGCTGGCTATACACACTTTCATTTTGCTTCGAATCCACAGCTTGTGAAAAACTGGCTTACAGCATGTTTGGAGGTAAACAATGAATTATTTCCCACTATTAATGAATATTGACTATAAAAAGGTTGTTATTGTTGGGGGCGGACATGTAGCACGTCAAAAGGTGGAAGCGCTGCTGCCAACAAATGCGCTAGTGACAGTGATAAGCCCAGAGGTAACCGAAAAATTGCAGCACTATATCAATGAAGGGCTTGTGACATGGAAAGAAAAAGAATTTGAACCTGCTGATTTAGATGATGCAGCACTGATTTTCGCCGTTACAAATGAGGAAGAGGTAAACAATGCAGTGGAAGAAGCGGCCCAGCATTGGCAATTACTCAGCCGTGCGGATGCAAAAGGACGTGTTGATTTCATCAATCCAGCAGTAGTTCGCCGCGGTGATTTCGTTTTGACTGTATCGACGTCTGGAGCAAGTCCAGGTCTGACACGCCAGGTAAAGACGAATTTAGAAGAGCAATTTGGAGTACATTACGCGCAGTATGTTGCTTTTTTAAAGGAAGCACGGCAGCACATTTTACAAGTGTCTACAGGCGATGAGAAAAAACAGCTATTAGCAGAGCTCCTGGATCCACAGTTATTACAATGGATCGAGCAAGATGAAAAACAAAAATGTGAAGCGTGGCTGCAGCAGCGTATAGGAGAAAAGCGGTGAGCGGATTTGTATATATTGTAGGAGCTGGTCCTGGTGACCCAAAACTATTGACGATTCGTGGATTAGAGTGCATTCAGCAAGCAGATGTGATTTTATATGACCGTCTGGTGAATGTTGAATTATTAAAACATGCGAAGCCTGACGCCGAGCTGATTTATTGTGGAAAAGAACCCGGCAGGCATGGACTGATTCAAGATGAAATTCATCGTGTGCTAGTGGAACAAGCCAATCTTGGCAAGCAGGTTCTCCGCTTAAAAGGCGGTGACCCATTTGTCTTTGGACGTGGTGCAGAAGAGGCCGCGATTTTACGTCAAGCCGATATTCCATTTGAAATCGTGCCTGGTATTACAGCGGGAATTGCTGTGCCTGCTTATGCAGGGATTCCTGTAACACATCGTGATTATGCTGCAAGCTTTGCAATTGTTACAGGTCATGGCCGTCAAGAAAAGGAGCAGGATTTTTTAAATTGGTCCGCGCTAGCTCAAATTGATACGGTGGCCTTTTATATGAGCATTGGCAATATCGCGCATATTACGAAAAGCTTAATTACCTATGGCAAAAGTGAATCAACACCTGTTGCCGTCATTGAATGGGGCACAACCAAAAATCAGCGTACGATTACAGGCAATCTATCCACGATTGCACAAGATATTCAAAAACATCGTATCTCTAATCCATCCATGATTTTAGTTGGTGAGGTTGTTAGCGTACGGGATCAAATTGCCTGGTTTATAGAAAAGGAGCATGAATTATGTTAGATGCATTAAAAAAACGCCGTGCGATTCGCCAATTTGAAACGCACGAAGTCGAACGTGACAAAATTGAGACTTTATTAGAAGCAGCAACGTATGCACCAAATGACCGTATGCGTGAGCCCTGGCATTTCTATGTATTACAGGGCGATAGCTTAAAACGATATGAGCAAGTGGCGCTCGATTATTTACAAAAACGCTTCCCAACAAAACCGCATTTAGTGGAAAGCTCAATGGAAGCTGTCACAAAGACACCGCTTGTCATTGTCGTGACTTCTGCGATTGTCGATGGAGACGAAGGTGCAACAAAAGATAATACCTTTGCAGTCAGCAGTGCGATTATGTCGATATGGTTAATGGCTGAACAGCTTGGTTTAGGCATGGTATGGCGTACACGCGGTGTTGGCTTAGTGCATGATACAGCATTACATGATTTTATTGGTGCGTCGGTTGGGGAGCAATTAGTAGGGACGTTATGTATTGGTTACCCTGCAGAAGAAATCACTTCCGCGAAAAAGCGTACACCATTTGCAGAAAAAACCACTTGGCTATAAGGCGGTTTGTACGTGGCACGATTGTACGGGCAACTGTTGCAAATACTGTATGATTGTCCATTCGTATTGTGGAGATTAAGGAGAAAATTCAATGATAAAAAGCCCCCCTTTACAAATTGATTTTGAAAAGCTGTGGAAAGACGGCATGTTAGACTGGCATGGCAAGATGCCAGAAAGAATGATTCATGATGAACTGGAAGAAGCATATTGGGCTCAGTCCATGATGAAAAAAACATACAAGCAAACAGATAACTATGCAAAAAAAATTTATGAAAAAATGAAACATTATATCCCCAAAAATTCAAGTTGTATTGAAATTGGGCCGGGATGGGGCAACTATACATTCCCACTCAGTCAAGATGTCAAAAGTTTAACGTTAGTTGATAGTTCTGAAAGTGTACTTGCCTACTTAAAACAATACTTTGAAAACGATGCACCTGTTCAGTTCGTTCAAAGTAAATGGGAAGAAGCGCAAATTGAGCAGCATGATGTTGTTATTGGGGTGAACTGCTTTTATCGTATGTATGAAATGAATGTGGCGCTGAAAAAAATGAACAGGCTTGCTAAAAAGCGCGCCATCATTGGTTTAACAACAGGACCTATTCAGCCGCATTACGTTATTTTAGATGAGCAGTTTGGCTATGACATTAAATATCCTCGCCGTGATTATATTACCATCGTTAACATGCTGTATCAGTTAGGGATTTATGCAAATTGTGAAATGCTCAAGCTGGAGCGTGTGTATCGTTATGATACATTACAGCAATTATATGAAGCACAAAGCAAAAAAATCTTATCACCACAGTTTGACATGGCGCATGTGAAAGCATCACTCGAACGCTTTATTAGTATGGAGGATGACCAGTATGTGTACCGTCACCCATTCTATGCAGCGATCATAAGTTGGGAGCCAGTGAAGTTACATAACTAAGTTTCGTTTTGCCATTTCAAATATGGGCTTTTAATCGGCGGCACTGTTGATATAACAAAGAGACATAGAGGCTACAAGATGATGGAAGAGGGGGAGGTCACTATATGACAACCTGGAATTTAACGCAAATGCAGCGTCACTTACTCATTTGCAATGGTGCAACCTGTATGGGAGCAGGAGCTGAAGAGGTAACCCAGCAAATTCGTGATGAGATCCGTAAAAACCGTTTGGATGAGCATATTCATACATCGCGTACACGCTGTAACGGTCGTTGTAAAGATAAATGTGTCGTAATTGATTACCCAAAAGGGACATGGTATTCGGTTCAACATGAAGAAACCGCACGTGATATTGTTCATGAAGCAGTTGAACAAGATGCGATCATTTACTCAATGGAGCACGGTGTGCGGAAACGCAGCGAAAATCGAATTAAAGGAATTGATAAATACAAGAAAGATAAAGGACCAATGAAAAAAGCTGTATTATTTGTTGGACATGGCAGCAGGCTCGAGGCAGGGAATATAGAAGTTCGGGAATTTATCGGGCAAATGAAAGAATACATTGATCCAGCCCTTTTAGTAGAAACATGTTTCTTAGAATTCGCGTCACCAAATATTGAAGATGGGATTCAGTTGTGTGTTGAACAAGGTGCGGATGAAATCCATGTAATTCCCATCATATTATTACATGCAGGACACTCAAAACTCCATATTCCAGCAGAAATCGAACATGCTAAAGAGCATTTCCCCGATGTTCAATTTACCTATGGCCAGACGATTGGTATTCATGAGGAGGTCTTTGAGATTTTAAAATCAAGACTTACTGAAGCAGGTTTTGATGTGGATCAAAATCATGAGGATACGGCCATTTTATTAATTGGACGAGGCGGCAGCGATCCATATGCAAATGGTGATTTTTATAAAATCAGCAGATTATTGTGGGAGAAATTAAATGTACCAATCGTTGAAAGTGCCTTTATGGGGGTAACGACGCCAACTGTGCAGGATGGGATGGAACGCTGTATTAAATTGGGAGCAAAAAAAATCATCATGCTGCCGTATTTTTTATTTACGGGAATTTTAATGGAAAGAATGAATAAAATGGCCGAACAGTTTAAAGAGTCTTATCCGCATGTATCAATTGATATTGCTCAGTATTTTGGCTATCATCCAAAGTTAAGAACGGTACTGTTAGAACGTATGAATCAGGCCTTAAACGGTACTTCGACTGGTATGCAAGATTTAGAAAATTTCCGTAAATATGCGAAAGAACATGGGTATGAACATCATCATCACCATAATTAATGGATAGATAACCGGTTTTTGTTTTATAGGCCGGTTCTTCTTAGTCTAGTAGCTGGTTATACTCATTTTCATTTTGCCTCTTGCCCTGAAATGGTTGAGAACTGGATTAGAAAATGTTTAGATAATAGGGGGAAAGAAATATGAATCAACCAATCAATCGAAATGGCTTAACACTGGTGTATACCGGTCATGGAAAAGGAAAAACAACATCCTCTTTAGGGTTAGCACTTAGAGGAATTGGCAGAGGACTGAAAGTGAAAATCTATCAGTTTATCAAATCACCTGAACGTACATATGGTGAACAAATAGCCCTGAAAAAGCTAGGTGTGGAAATGGTTCAACTGGGAATTGGTTTCACCTGGACCAAAACACCAGAGGAACATAGAGAAGCCTTAAAAATAGGATGGCCGAAAGCAAAGGAAGCGGTTATGAGTGGGGAGTATGATTTGGTAATCTTAGATGAACTGAATAATGCGTTAGCCATTGATAAGTTTCCAATCGATGATGTTTTGCCTCTTAACGAAGTCATAGAATTAATCAAAAATAAACCTTCCCATGTTCATCTTGTTATTACCGGAAGAGATGCCAAGCAGGAAATTAAAGACATAGCTGATCTTGTTTCAGTCATTGAAGCGGAAAAACATTATTACAATGAAGGCGTTCCCGCTGTAAAAGGAATAGAATTTTAGAATCATAAAGGAGGCTTTGATATGAGATTAATATCCATTTGTCCAAGTAATACAGAATTAGCAGCTTACTTAGGTTTAACTTCTTCGTTGGTAGGAGTGGATAACTACTCGGATTGGCCGGAGGATATTCAAACATTACCGAGACTGGGGTCAGATTTGGACATTGATATGGACAAAGTGGAAAAATTACAACCAGATTTAGTATTAGCCTCGCTTTCTGTACCTGGAATGGAACGAAATATCGAAGAGTTAAAGAAACGAAACATACCGTATGTCATTGTCCCTAACCCCAAGACATTAACAGAGGTAGGAGAAAGTATATTATTCGTTGGGGAAGTGACGAATACTTCTGACAAAGCAAACCAATTATTCAAGAAATACAATCATTTTCTCGAAAACTACCGATCTTTATGTAAGCAGGTAGAAAAGCCGGCAAACCTTTATTGGGAATGGTGGGCTAAACCAATTTTTACTCCTGGAGCGACCAACTGGATAACTGAGATTAGTAAGCTCGCAGGGGGAAGAAACATATTTGAGGATATGCCTCAGTCAAGCGTAAAAACGCATTGGGAAGAAATCGTACAAAGAAATCCCGATGTGATTTGCGTTATTTGGGTGGGGGTACACAAAGAAAAAGTGAATCCAAAGGTAATCCTAAAACGCCCTGAGGTGGAGAAGATGGAAGCTATTAAAAATAATCAATTGTATATATTGGATGAACCATTATTTTGCAGACCTTCACCAAGATTATTACTTGGGTTAAGTAAGATAGCAAGTATCCTTCACCCTGATATCTATCCAGAGTTTAACGAAAATAATGATCCTTTATTAGATGAAGAGGTTGAGTTTCAAATTTAATTTAGGTTCTTTTCTAAAAGTTTGTTGCTTTAAGTAGATGAATTTGGGATTGACGCCAAGGGGACGGTTCTGACGCCAAGGGGACGGTTCTCATGGCTTAATAATGGTAATCACTTGCCGAAAAAAAGCCATCAGAACCGTCCCCGCGGTCGTGTTTTGGTAATTTTAGTGTCGTAAAAGACAGGAAAGCATCCCCTTCATCTGAAAGGGATGCCTTTTTCGTTTATAGGAACATTTTTTCTAATTCTAAAGGTTCGATGTACTCTCCATCTTTATAAGCACGCATGTTACCGCCGGAGATTTCATCAATAAGAACGATTTGCTTGTCCGCACCAGTTCGTCCAAATTCAAATTTAATGTCGTATAACTCGATGCCTTTCTTAGCAAGTTCCTCTTTGACTATATTTCCAATTTGCTGCGTAAGGTCTTTTAACACGATGTATTCATCCTTAGATAAAATACCAAGCATATCTAATGCATCCTGATTAATTGGGGGATCTTCGCGGTCATCATCCTTTATGGTAACTTCTACAAATGCATCAAGAGGTTGTCCTTCTTGTGCGTACAAGCCATATCTGCGTAAAAAACTCCCTACTGCACGATATCTGCAAATTACTTCTAGTCCTTTTCCAAATACCTCAGCAGGTTTAACCGTCATGGTTGCTTGTTCGATGTCAGCATCAATATAATGAGTTGGAATTCCTTTTGCTTTTAAAACCTCAAAGAAGTATTTCGTTAGTCTTAATCCCGCACGTCCAGCCCCTTCAATCGTTAGACCCACTGTATTTGCACCTGGGTCAAAAACGCCGTCTACACCTGTAACATCATCTTTAAATTTAAGTAAATAATTACCATCTTCCAATGCATAAACATCTTTTGTTTTTCCTGCGTACGTAAGCTTCATGTTAGATCTCCTCGTGTATGAAATTAAAATTTACTTTGATATAACGCTAATAATTATAATAATCTTAAAATTATAGTTGCACAAGGTAAACATTCCGAAACTAAAAAGGTTTTGATTCGTAACACTGAATAGAAGAAAATAAACCGGGGGTGTTTAAGATATGGATTTTTATTTTTACCTAACCATCATTATAGGCTTTTCTCTAATTTATTATGGGTATGTGAAGAAAAAAGATAATGAACTAAAGATAAAAGAATTGGATTTAGAGGAAAAAAAGTTAGAGTTAGAGATGAAAAAATTGGTTCATGAAAAAAAGACTAGCATACTATGAGGAAATGCTAGTCAGTGGATTAGGTTATTATCGACGATATTATGCCGGCACTTAAACCAAGTATTATAAGGAGTGCTAAGTATGCGGAGGGACCCTAAAGTCTTTTTGGATGATATTTATACTGCTGCAGAAAAAATAAAGGACAAGGGAGAGTAAGGTCCCAGTGTCCCTTTAGAGAAAAATGACTGTTATTCACGTATTATAAACAAACTATTTAGCTATATTTTCATTATTACTAATTCCTATTTGAATTGAAGTTTGGCTATATCCCAGTTTGCCTTTTGTTACGATAAGAATGACCAAAGCGAGCATTGCTAATCCAATAGTAAAAGACAAATCCGATTTTTTTAATTCAGAGTTGGCCAGAAAAGGCTGGATCAAACTAAAGGTATTCAGACTAGCATGAGCCAACATGACAATAAACAAGTTTCCTTGTTTGCAATTGAAAACCCAAGTAAGAATAATCGAAACAGCAAAACACAACATGAGAAAAATCGGCAAATGAGCAAGAATGGTAGAAAGGTTAGAATCAGGCCCACCCTTTTGAGCAGTCGTTAAGAAATGTGGCAGATGCCAAAAAGCCCATAGAATAGCGAGTAGCAGGGTTGCCTTTAAAGGGCCAAATTTGGATTGCATACGTGGTAAAGCAAAGCCTCTCCAACCGATTTCCTCGGGAAAAGGACCACCGCCAAAGAAAACCGTAACGAGATAGAAAGGATATGTAATAAAAAATGCTGCAGTAAGACCTTCGAATTTTGGAATTCCTCCATTTACGATCACCATCCCCACATACATCACAGCAGGAATGAGTACAAGAGCAAATAAGTACCATTTTAAACCGACTTTCACTTTCCAAATACTTTTTCTAATGCGTTTCCATGCTTCAAAACGGATTCCTACTAGGTATTAACTCAATTAAATGCATATGTACAGCAGCTTAATTCAAAATCAGTTAGGTGTTATTTTAATAAATTCAAAAGTATTTGCAACTTTTGTATCGATTGTTTATACTATGGGTAATAGTAATTTAAATTTTCAAAAAATTATATTATTTGTGCACTTAGAAAATAAAATTAGTTGCGTCTTAGGGGGTATGATAAAATACACTGGGGTGAATTTAAATGGCTGAACAATCATTAAGAGATCGAATTATAGAAACATCGCTTCGCATGTTTGAAGCAAAAGGCTTTCACAAAGTGACTGTTGATCAGATTGTGAAAGAAAGTAAGACTTCGAAAGGTGGATTTTATCACAATTTCACGTCAAAAGATGAATTGCTTTATCTTATCCACGACCATTTTATTTCCTATGTCTTAGAACAAGGGAAAAAAGCAAACGAACAGTGGGATACGCCTACGGAGAGACTCCACGCGTTTATTAAGTCGTTTGTTTCCATGATTGATCTTTATAAATCAGAAGTAACGGTGTTCTATGAAGAGTACATGTATCTAGCTCCTGAATACATTAATGACATTAAGATAAAAAGGGATCAATATAAACAATTAATATTTAAGGTGATTCAGGATGGAATGGATTGCGGTGAATTTCGAGACCTGCCAGTCCCTATTATTTCGATGGCTATTTTCGGAATGGTGAACTGGACCTATAAGTGGTATAAACAGGATGGTCAATACTCAATTGAAGAAATTGCAGACATGTATGCCGATATTATCTTGCATTCATTATTGACTGAGGAAGCGAGGGAAAATCCCAAATTTTCAAAGTTCTTTCTGAAATCCTATCCGCAAGACTTTAAAACTCAGATGTTCTAAAGGGAAATAGTAATGCTAGTTGGTCAGGATTTGGACTGTTTGAAGGTGTCCTGTAAAGGCCTTTGTTTGATTCAGGGTCATGTAAAAGGGTTAGTTTAATTCAAAGACCAACTAGTTGGTCTCTTTAAAAAGGACTAACCTTCAACACATTAAAAGGGTTTATTACTAAGGACCAACTAGTCGGTCTTGCGAAAAGGATAACCTTCAACACAATAAAAAGGTTTTTTATCTCTAAGACCAACTAGTCGGTCTTAGCTGAACTTAAGTTTAACGGATCTTCTTCGTCGTGTTCTCGTTCATAGAGATTTGAAAGTATGTCGAAATCAAACTGGCAGGAGTGTTTATTTATGATAAAAATGCTTGAATTACGAGAAATGATTAGATTAGTTAGCAAGTCTTCCATTCAAGAATTTAGCATAAAAAATAATGGAATCAGAATTACGATGATAAAACAGATTTCAAACCCCGGATTCCCAGAAGAAACCGTTCAAACGGCATTCAACGAGGCGGCTACCACATTGGAACTAGGACCTCAAACTTCAGACCGGGTTGTGCCAAAAATAGAAGATGAGGGATTTAAAGCAGCCTTGCACCAAATTGTTTCGCCTGTAATCGGTGTATTCGCTTCCACCTCTCAAGGTGGCCAACCGTATGTAACCGTCGGTGATCATACCACAAAAGGCACTATTGTAGGTCATTGCAAAGTGGAAAAGTTAGATCTGGATCAGGAAATCATATCCGATGTAGAGGGAGAAGTGGTCGAGTTTCTTGTGGAAGACGGCGAGGTCGTGGAATACGGACAACCGCTATTTTTGGTGAAGTTAAAAAGCTAAGGGGGAAGGTCGAATGTTTAAAAAAGTACTGATTGCTAATCGTGGAGAAATTGCTGTTCGTGTCATTCGTGCATGTAAAGAAATGGGGATTCAAACCGTGGCCGTCTTCTCCGAGGCAGATAAAGAAGCCCTTCATGTAAAATTGGCCGATGAAAGTTTTTGCATCGGGCCGACTGCGTCAAAAGATAGTTATTTAAATATGACCAATATCATGAGTGTTGCCTTGGTATCCAATGTGGATGCCATTCATCCTGGATATGGATTTTTAGCGGAAAATGCTGATTTCGCAGAATTCTGTGCACGAAAGGATGTGACCTTCATCGGACCGGATGCCGAAGCGATTAATAAAATGGGTGCGAAAGCGGTGGCAAGGGAAACGATGAAACGTGCCGGTGTTCCGACTGTCCCGGGTACAGAGGGGCTCGTCGACGATATAGAAGAAGCAGTAAAAGTTGCTAAAACAATCGGTTATCCGGTGATTGTCAAGGCCACAGCAGGTGGTGGTGGAAAAGGTATGCGGGTTGCGAATGATGAGGATGAATTGAGAAAAGCGATTCGCCAAGCGCAGAAAGAAGCTGAAACCGCATTTGGCAATCCCGGTGTTTATTTAGAAAAGTATTTAGAAGAGCCCCGTCATGTAGAAATTCAAATTATGGGCGATCAATACGGAAATGTGGTTTACCTAGGGGAGCGTGATTGTTCGATCCAACGCCGCCACCAAAAACTTGTAGAAGAAGCGCCATCCCCAGCTCTTGATCAGGAACTCCGTGAAAAA
This sequence comes from Neobacillus sp. plas4, assembly GCF_057221695.1. Lineage (NCBI taxonomy): Bacteria > Bacillati > Bacillota > Bacilli > Caryophanales > Bacillaceae > Neobacillus > Neobacillus sp. plas4. The sequence continues at coordinate 3,765,313 of NZ_CM170152.1, read as the reverse complement.
ATGGGAGAGGCAGCTGTTGCTGCGGCTAAGGCCGTTAACTACCATGGTGCCGGAACCGTTGAATTCCTATTAGACAAACATGGCCAATATTATTTTATGGAAATGAATACCCGCATCCAGGTTGAGCACCCGGTTACGGAAATGGTAACAGGATTTGATTTGATTAAAGAACAAATTTCTGTCGCTGCCGGAAACCCGCTTTCATTTGAACAAAGGGATGTACAGATTAATGGTTGGTCGATTGAGTGCCGCATTAATGCAGAAAACCCTGCAAAGAACTTTATGCCATCTCCTGGAAAAGTAGAGGTCTATCTTCCACCAGGCGGGTACGGCGTCCGGGTCGATAGTGCCGTTTACCCAGGTTATCAGATTTCTCCATTTTATGATTCGATGGTAGCGAAAATTATTGTTTGGGGAAAGGACCGTGATGAAGCGATTCAACGGATGAAGCGTGCATTAGAAGAATTTGTGATCAGCGGTATTAAAACTACGATTCCGTTCCATCTGCAATTATTGGAGCATGAAGCTTTTGTTAAAGGCGATTTTAATACGAAATTTCTAGAATTACATCCGATTAAAATAGAAGATTAAACCCATTGAAAAAAAGGAGCGAAAGTCCATGTGGAAAATGCATGAAATTAGAGAAATGATTAAGCTGTTTGAAGAATCGGCGCTTGAGGAAATGAAAGTCGAAATAGAAGGATCAGAATCCAATATTTATTTAAAAAAGCAAGCAGGAGCAACGATTCAATTAAGCAATGAAACTATCGAAACTGTAAAACCAAGCATGAAGCAGGAACCTGTTGCTGTAGCTGTTAAGGAGGCACCGGCCTCAATGAAAAAAGAAACAGCGAAGTCTGTTCAAGAAGAACGTCTGAAACCAGTTAATGCGGATGATCCAAGTTTAAAGAAAGTCGTTTCACCAATGGTTGGGACGTTTTACAATGCCTCATCGCCTGAGTCACACCCGTTTGTGAGAATCGGTGACAAGGTTGAGTCTTCCACCGTCGTTTGTATTCTTGAAGCAATGAAGCTATTTAATGAAATTGAGGCGGAAGTAAGCGGTGAGATTGTCGATATTTTAGTCGAAAATGGCCACTTAGTCGAGCACGGCCAAACACTGTTCCTTGTGAAACCAGAATAGGATGATAGTTTCCTAGATGAAAGAGGGATCCCTAATGATAATAAATGCAAATATGGATGAAAAAGAAAAGCTAAATAAAGAAAATAGTGGGTTCGCTGAGTTCCCAGCTCCTTCTTTTAATGAGTGGAAACAAGCGGCGGTCAAGGCGTTAAAAGGGGCGTCATTTGAAGAGAAGCTTGTTACAACGACGTACGAAGGGATTGCCATCCAACCAATGTATTCAAAAGAGGATGTAATCGGAATTTCTCACCTTTCCTCATCACTCGGGACCGCTCCATTTGTACGCGGAACAAGGGAAATAGGAGAACAAAGAAAACCGTGGGAGGTCAGTCAAGAGCTGCCTTATGGCACACCTTCTGAATTTAATGAGGCGGTAAAAATCGACTTAACCCGGGGCCAGACGATGGTAAATCTTGTTCTTGACCGTGCTTCAGCATTGGGACAGGATCCGGATCAGGCAGCACCGGAATGCGTAGGGGATAAAGGGGTCTCTATTAGTTCTCTAGAGGATGTCAAAAAAGCCCTTGAGGGAATCAACCTTGAAAAAACTCCACTCTTTGTCCAAGCGGGGATGGTGGGACTCCCTGTCTATTCGATGATTGTTGCAGAGGCAAGGCAGGCGGGAATGGATATCCGTCAGCTGCGCGGTTGTGTGGGAATGGATCCATTGGGGACTTTGGCAAAGGAAGGAACTTTACCAATTTCGCTGCAAAAAGCGTATGAATGGATGGCAAAACTCATCTTATGTTCCAAAGGAGAAACGCCGGAATTAAAGACGATTCTCATCCAGGCTGACCCTTATCACCAAGCTGGCGGAAATGCAGCGCAGGAATTGGCATTTGCATTGGCAACAGGGGTGGAATATATCCGGGAAATGCAGAACAGGGGATTGTCAATCGGAGATGTGGCCCAAAGCATGATTTTTACCTTTTCCGTTGGGTCCAATGTCTTTTTGGAGATTGCAAAGCTCCGTGCGGCACGCCTCCTTTGGTCAAATATTGTTGCTTCATTTGGCGGAAAGGAAGAAGAGCTGAAAATGTCCATTCACGCGCGCACATCTTCCTGGACAAAAACAGTATCCGATCCGTATGTAAATATACTGCGAGGAACAGCAGAGTCGTTCGCGGCTATTATTGGCGGGGCAGATAGTCTTCATGTGTCACCGTTTGATGAAGCCGTTCGATCACCTGATGAATTTTCCCGTAGAATCGCACGAAATACGCAAATTATTTTAGATAAAGAGGCACACCTCTCAAAAGTGGCAGATCCTGCAGGTGGGTCTTGGTACGTGGAATCCCTTACCGATTCACTTGCCAAACAGGCTTGGCAGTTATTCCAGCAAATTGAAGCGAGCAGTGGTATGTTTAATTCTCTTGAGAAGGGCGAGATTCAGGAACAAATAAATGCGATTGCGAATCAGCGATTTACCAATATCGCCCACCGCAAAGAACGCTTGGTCGGAACAAATATGTATCCGAATTTAACAGAAAAAAAGCTTTCTAAGAATGCGGAATCCGTTTATGAAGTACGTTGCAAAGAGGTACGCTCGTACCGGGAGACCGCCTCTCCAGAAGGGAAGGAAACGTTGCTTCAGCGATTGGGAGCCGAACAAAACCTAGAAAGTTTCTTAAAGGTATTTCGTCAAGGGCTCACCATTGGGGAAGTGATGGATACTATTCAACAAAATAATCCAGATGTACCAAGCATCCAAGCGTTGCCTGCCCGCCGAGCATCAGAACAATTTGACTCCTTACGGGAACATGCTGAAAGCTATAAAGAAAAGCATGGTTTTTATCCAAAGGTGTTCCTAGCAAATCTCGGCAAGCCTGCTCAGTTCAAGCCAAGGGCGGATTTTGCAACGGTATTTTTTGAAGTCGGCGGTTTTGAAGTTCTTTCAAATAACAGCTTTGAAACGGTAGATCAAGCTGTTCAGGCTACGGTAGAATCGGAAGCTTCGATTGTGGTCATTTGTTCTCATGATGACGTCTATGCCGATATGGTCCCAACGCTTGCAGGCGAACTGAAAAAGATGAATCCGGAGCTAACGTTATTATTAGCTGGTTCCCCAAGTTCCGAACATGCAGAATTGTTCAAGCAAGCTGGGGTAGATGAATGGATCCATATGAAATCAAATTGTTATCAAGTGCTGTTTGACCTTCAACAGCGGAAAGGATTGGACAATGAGTAGAAATCCAGATTTTACGACCATTGCCTATAATGAAAACGCTCCATCTCTAAAAGGGAAGCTAATGGTTCAAACTTCATTCGAACAAGAAGCATGGCAGACGATGGAACAAATTGCTGTAAAGCCTTTCTATGAAGAAAAGGATTTGGCTGGGATGGAGCATCTTGATTATGTAGCCGGGATTGCCCCGTTCTTGCGCGGTCCTTATCCAACGATGTATGTCACAAAGCCTTGGACAATTCGCCAATATGCCGGATTTTCAACTGCTGAAGAAAGCAATGCTTTTTATCGCCGAAATCTTGCGGCCGGGCAGAAAGGACTTTCGATTGCCTTTGACTTAGCAACGCATAGAGGCTATGACTCTGATCACCCTCGCGTCGTCGGGGATGTGGGAAAAGCAGGTGTGGCTGTCGATTCGATTCTCGATATGAAGGTATTGTTTGATAGGATTCCACTTGATCAGATGTCGGTTTCAATGACGATGAACGGTGCAGTTCTGCCAATCATGGCTTTTTACATTGTTGCAGCTGAGGAGCAAGGGGTTGAGCAAGCGAAACTAACTGGAACCATTCAAAATGATATTTTAAAAGAATATATGGTCCGGAACACGTATATTTACCCGCCAGAAGCTTCAATGAAAATTATCGCCGATATTTTTGAATATACATCCAAAAATATGCCTAAATTTAACAGCATTAGTATTTCTGGCTACCATATGCAAGAAGCGGGTGCCCCAGCAGACATTGAGCTGGCTTATACATTGGCGGACGGCTTGGAATATGTTCGCACAGGGATAAAGGCCGGCATGGATATTGATACATTTGCGCCAAGACTATCATTTTTCTGGGCGATTGGCATGAATTATTTTATGGAAGTGGCGAAAATGAGGGCCGGACGGATGATTTGGGCGAAACTCATGAAACAGTTTAATCCGAAAAATGAAAAGACGATGGCACTCCGCACTCATAGTCAAACTTCGGGGTGGAGTCTGACCGCGCAAGATCCGTTTAATAATGTCACAAGGACCTGTGTGGAGGCAATGGCAGCGGCATTGGGCCATACACAGTCGCTTCATACGAATGCACTTGACGAAGCAATTGCGCTGCCAACGGATTTTTCCGCACGCATTGCCCGGAATACGCAATTGTTTTTACAGGATGAAACGGGAATTTGTAACGTCGTGGACCCATGGGGAGGTTCTTATTACGTCGAATCGTTAACGAAGGAACTTGTCGACCGTGCTTGGGAGCATATTCAAGAAATTGAGTCACTTGGCGGGATGGCGAAAGCCATTGAAACAGGATTGCCGAAGATGCGAATTGAGGAAGCCGCCGCTCGTCGCCAAGCACAAATTGATTCGGGGAAAGAATCAATCATTGGCGTCAATCAGTATCGGCTTGAGAAAGAAGATCCGCTTGAAATTCTTGAAGTAGACAATACAGCGGTTCGCGAAGCGCAACTTCGCAGATTAGAAGAATTGCGCATCAATCGTGATGAGGCATTAGTAAAATCAACCCTTGAGGCAATCACAAAATCGGCTGAAACTGGGGAAGGCAATCTGTTAGCTTTGGCGATTGAGGCCGCACGGGCAAGAGCAAGTCTTGGAGAAATATCGGACGCTTATGAAAAAGTGGTCGGTCGACATAAAGCGGTAATTCGTTCAATCTCCGGAGTCTATAGTGCAGAATTTGGCGAGAACGAACAAGTAGCCGTTGTAAGAGAAATGGCAGCTGAATTTGAACAACAGGAAGGAAGACGCCCAAGAATCATGATTGCAAAAATGGGTCAGGATGGCCATGACCGTGGCGCAAAAGTGATTGCTACGGCTTTTGCAGATTTGGGATTTGACGTCGATATTGGTCCGCTATTCCAAACGCCGGAGGAAACAGCAAGGCAAGCCGTTGAAAATGATGTGCATATCATTGGTATGAGTTCCCTAGCTGCTGGACATAAAACTTTATTGCCTCAATTAATCGAAGAATTGACGAAGCTTGGTCGTGAAGATATCGTTGTCGTTGCCGGCGGGGTCATTCCGGTACAAGACTATGAATATCTCAAAGAAAATGGAGCTGCAGCGATTTTTGGACCAGGTACTGTAATCCCTGTTGCGGCGCAAAAAGTATTAGAAGAAATTAACCGCCGACTTGAGGATGAAATGTAATCATGGATAACAATAAGATAAAGCCGGAATGGATCCCGGAAGGTGGAGGAAGGGAATATGCTTCCCGTGTAGTGAAGGGGGTGTCAACGGAGGAAAAGCAGGAAAAAGCGCCAATCGTCCCTCGCTCCCCCCGCCGGCGCCGGTTAAACGTCAGTGACTATGTTGAAGGTGTCCTTTCTAGGAACCGGACGGTCATTGCCCAAGCAATTACGCTGGTTGAAAGCAACCATCCGGCCCATATGGAGCTTGCACAGCAAGTGTTGAAAGCGCTCCTTCCGTACACCGGAAAGTCAATTCGTATTGGAATCAGTGGTGTACCTGGTGCGGGGAAAAGCACGTTGATCGAGAACTTTGGAACGATGCTTTGTAATCAAGGAAATCAGGTGGCTGTCCTCGCAGTTGATCCAAGCAGTTCCATTACGGGGGGAAGCATTCTTGGTGATAAAACAAGAATGGAAGAACTGTCGCGAAATCCCAATGCCTTCATCCGACCATCAGCAACAGGAGGAACTTTAGGTGGAGTCAATCGTAAAACACGGGAGACGATGCTAATTTGTGAAGCGGCAGGGTATGATGTGATCATCGTTGAAACCGTTGGCGTCGGCCAAAATGAAGTGACGGTCCGCTCGATGGTCGATTTCTTTCTATTGATTATGCTGACCGGTGGCGGAGATGAACTTCAGGGGATTAAAAAAGGGATAATGGAGCTGGCTGATGCGATCTTCGTCAATAAAGCCGATGGTGAAAATAAACAGCGTGCTTTAGCCGCAAAATCGGAATTTAACCGGATTCTGCATTTTTTACATCCAATTACAGAAGGATGGGCACCTAAGGCCTATATCTGTTCTGCTTTCACAGGGGAAGGAATGGCAGAAATGTGGCAGTTGATTAATGATTTCAAAGAGAAAACAACTGTGTCTGGAGTGTTCGGCAGGAGGCGGCAAAAACAAACCCTTGACTGGATGTATACAATGGTTGAGGATTACTTGCGGTCAAGCTTTTATAACAATTCAGAGATAAAAAGGATGCTGCCGGGAATTGAAACAGTAGTTCTTAATGGGGAAATTTCAGCAACAATGGCAGCAAAACAGTTATTAAAAACATATGAGGACCATTAAAGGAACATAAAGGGACGGGGAAATATCGGTTAAACCACCAAATCAAATTAGGAATTCAGATTAGAAGAAAGCAAGGTGAGTAACTTCAATGAGTACTATGTATGAAAAAATAAATGAGTTAATGGATAAAAAGTATAAAGTTGAGCTAGGCGGCGGGGATGATCGGATTGAAGCCCAACATAATCGCGGTAAGCTAACTGCTAGGGAACGTATTGATCTGCTCTTAGACGAAGGCACATTTGTCGAATTAAATCCATTTATTCAACATCGAGCCACAAACTTTGGAATGGATAAAATTGAAGCCCCAGGGGAGGGAGTCGTCACTGGTTACGGAAAAATTAATGGCCGAATTGTTTATGTGTTTTCACAGGATTTTACCGTTTTCGGAGGGGCGCTTGGTGAAGCACATGCGCTGAAAATTTCGCGCATTATGGACTTGGCGGCCAAAAATGGAGCACCGATCATTGGTTTGAACGATTCAGGAGGCGCACGAATTCAAGAAGGAGTCGAGGCACTTGACGGCTATGGCCATATTTTTTATCGCAATGCGATTTATTCTGGAGTCGTTCCGCAAATCTCTGTTATTTTAGGACCATGTGCCGGTGGAGCCGTTTATTCACCGGCGATTACCGATTTTGTGTTTATGGTCGAAAAGACAAGTCAGATGTTTATTACCGGTCCAAAGGTAATTGAAACAGTAACAGGAGAAAAAATTAGCTCTGAAAACCTTGGCGGAGCAAGTGTTCACTCAAGTATAAGTGGTGTAGCACATTTTACTGCAGAATCTGAACCCGAAATTTTAAATGACGTTAGAAAGCTAATCAGCTTTCTGCCGCAAAATCAGTCGGAACAACCACCGGTTGTAGAAGCAGAAAAAGACAATGGCTGGAGTGATGAAATCATTGATCTCGTACCGATTGAAGGGACAAAGGTTTATGATGTGTGCAAAGTGATAGAAGAGGTCGTCGATCATGGGGAATTCATGCAAGTTCAACAAAACTTTGCGAAAAATATTGTCGTTGGATTTGGCCGTATTGATGGTCATAGTGTAGGAATTGTCGCGAATCAACCGAAAGTGATGGCGGGGGGATTAGACATTAACTCGTCTGATAAATTGTCCAGATTTATCCGCTTCTGTGATTCATTTAATATTCCTTTGATCACGTTTGAAGATGTTACAGGTTTCTTTCCTGGAATCAACCAGGAGCATGGCGGAATTATCCGTCATGGTGCGAAAATTCTCTACGCTTATTCGGAGGCAACGGTGCCGAAAATTACCGTTATTCTAAGAAAAGCCTTCGGTGGAGCCTATGTTGCTTTGAATTCGAAATCAATTGGCGCCGATATGGTTTACGCATGGCCAAACGCAGAAGTTGCAGTAATGGGACCTGAAGGAGCAGCGAATATCATCTTTGCGAAAGAAATTGAACAGAATGAAGACCCAGCGGCAATGAGAGCCCAAAAAATCGCTGAATATCGCGAAACTTTCGCGAATCCATACCAAGCAGCATCAAGAGGCATGGTCGACGACGTCATCGACCCACGTGAAACCCGAAAAAAACTCAAAGAATCCCTTGAAATGCTACGGACTAAAAAAGAAACAAGACCTGCGAAGAAGCATGGGAATATCCCACTTTAGCGACAACTAGTCGGAGAGAGCCAAGGGGAGAGCCAAGGGGACGGTTCTTGTGGCTTTTTTGAAGGAGGGAATGGACCCAGGAGAATCGTCCCCGTGTTTATCTTATTTTACTATATTTTCATTATTACCAATCCCAATTTGATGAGAAGAATGGCTATATCCTAGTTTGCCTTTTGTAATGATAAGTAGGACCAAATCGAGTATTGCTAATCCAATAGTGAAAGATAAATCTGAACTTTTTATAGAAGAGTTTGCAATTGAAAACCCACAATACCTTTTAGAGAAAAATCGAAAACTTAATTTTTGTTTTTAGTACTGATGGTAACCCTGAATAAACACTGAAAAAGTGAATCTGTTACAGTTGAAAAAAAATAACACCTACAAAGTTGATATATCAATGTTTGTAGGTGTTAGTTGCAGGCTGATAAAATGTGCGGTTCTTGAATGTAATTAAATCAGGTATTTCTCAGCTTCCTTCGTATAATGCAGTACTTGATCAAGTTTACCATTTTTAAGTTTTACTGCCCATTCAGGATCAGCTAGCAGCGCACGGCCGACTGCTACATAGTCAAATTCGCCTGCTTTGATTTTTTCATCTATAATTTTGAGATTGTCTACAATTGTTACATGATCATGATCCTGATTGCTCAAATATGCACGGTTAATTCCCACAGAACCGACTGCAATCGTTGGCTTTTCAGTAATTCGTTTAGTCCAGCCTGCTAAGTTTAAGGATGGATCTTCATCTTTAAATTCAGGTTCCCATATCCGTCTTGTAGAGCAGTGGAAAATATCTACTCCAGCTTCAACCAATGGGGTGAGCAATTGTTCAAGCTCAATAGAATTCTTAGCTAATTTAGCTTGATAATCGGTTCCCTTCCATTGTGAATAACGAAAGACAATTGGAAAGTCAGGTCCGACTTCTTTCCTACAAGCACGAACAATATCTGCCGCGAATTTTGTCCGCTTTCCTATATCCCCACCGTACTCATCGTTTCGCTTATTCGTTACTTCCCAAAAAAATTGATCAATTAAGTATCCATGCGCTCCATGCAATTCAATTCCATCAAAGCCGATGGATTTGGCATTTGAAGCAGCTTCGGCGTATGTATTAATCATTTCAATGACTTCTTCTTCCGTTAAAGCCTTTATTTTTTCACTTCTGTGGCCTTTTAAAGTAAAACCAGACGGACTCACAGGAGGTGCGTCAATATTTGGTTCACTACCTGCTTTTCGTGCTGCACCTACATGCCATAATTGTGGTATGATTTTGCCACCTGCTTGGTGGACTTCATTAACTACATTTGCCCAGCCACTTAAGGCGTCCTCACCATAAAAACGGGGAATATCGGCACTCATTGCTGCAGCTGGGTGGTTGATCGCTGTTCCTTCAGTTATGATGAGCCCAATCCCATTCTCTGCACGTTTGCGGTAATAGTGTGCAACATTTTCCCCTGGGACACCTTTTGGCGAAAAGATTCTTGTCATTGGGGCCATCACTAATCGGCTTGCTAAGATTTCATTTCCGAACGGTACAGATTGTAACAAAGTATGTCCTGCGTACTTTTTATCCAAGGCGAGCACTTCCTTCCATTAATAGGTATTATCTTGTTTCTTTAATTCTACAATTCCACTATACAAATATAAACTGATAAGTCTTATGTATTTACTTATATCTAAACATTGAGTTTTCTTTTCCCATTAGTCCGAAGGGATGTAAGGTTGTGTGGATTGATTAAACTACTAAAATTATATTGAACAATCAGAGGGACCTCCATTTAAAATGAGAATCCCTTTAAAAAAATAAAACCATAAATTGGATACCAAGTTGATTATGTTCAAGTAAGCAAGGCTCAATGAATGTACATGATCCACCTTGTGAAATCCTAAAATAGATTCCTGGTGTCGAGCTTAAGGAACCTGAGCGGAGATGGAGGAAGATACCGATACCCGAATCAATGTTGCTAGAACAGAACAGCTTCTTGAAACAAGTCCTACCATCATTAGTACAGGATGTCCATATTGTTTAACCATGATCAGCGACGGCACGAAAGCAAAATAAGTAGAAGATAATGTGCAAACATTAGATGTGGTAGAAATACTTGAAAAATCGTTACTATAAATTCGTTTATAAGTGATCATGAATAATTTAACGATACGTTACGACTCGTTAAACGATACGGGGACAAAAAGAAAAACAAAAAGAAAAATAAAATTAAAAATAAAAAACAACAACAAAAAAGAACAGCTCGCTATCTAACTGACACGTTTCCAAAAGAAAAATAGTTTCAAAAACAAGTACGTATGTTGTAGTTATAAAAACTTTAAAAACACTCACTAACGATCAATGTTTGTGAGTGTTTTTGTATGGAAAAATGTGTGCAGCTTACAATTCCTTTTAAAGTTAACAGTACCCTTGTGACGAATTGGGGATTTACGGGGTGTGTGCCATAATACAAAATCAATTGGTTGGTGAATTCGTGGTGCCAGGTGAAATAGATATCTGTCTGTTCTTCCATTCATGAAGTTAGAAATACAATTCCTGTACATACCCATCGATTGCAGTGGATTTCAACATAGAGATCGCACTATTTTTCACGTTCCCAAAGGATAAATATGTTAAATTATCAAAAACAGGAATATAATATAAGCCAATTACTGATAATCAGGAGGGTGTATGTCTAAAAAGAAAATCGTTTTTACTGGTGGAGGCTCGGCTGGTCATGTAACGCCAAATATAGCCATTATCTCTGAGCTGAAAAATTGGGATATTCATTATATTGGCTCGCGAAAAGGGATTGAAAAAGAATTAATACAAAAAATAAACATTCCTTACTATGGAATTAGCAGTGGGAAACTTAGGAGATATATAGACTTTGAAAATATCATCGATGTCTTTAGGGTAGTAAAAGGATGTGCGGAGGCTAGAAGGATCCTAAAAAAATTGAAGCCTAATTTGGTTTTTTCCAAAGGAGGATTTGTTTCGGTACCAGTTATTTTAGCTGCGAAATCTCTTGGGATCCCTATATTTATTCATGAAAGTGATATGACTCCTGGATTGGCAAATAAAATTTCTACTCGATTTACAACCAAGATTTTCACTTCTTTTGAGGAGACGAAAAAATTTTTTCCAGCTCAAAAGACTACTGTGATTGGTTCACCGATAAGAAAAGAGATACTAAATGGTTCGGCTGAGAAAGGAAGATTGTTTCTAGGGTTTGATCATAACCGTCCGATACTAACTATTATGGGTGGCAGTTTAGGGGCGAAAAAAATTAATGAGGTAGTCAGAAGCTCTATAAAACAGCTTACTCAGCATTTTCAAGTTGTTCATTTGTGCGGAAAAAATAATACAGATCATCATTTTTCTACCATTCCTGGGTATCGTCAATTTGAATATGTTCACGAAGAGTTACCCGATATTCTGGCTACTACCGATTTAGTCATTTCTAGAGGTGGCTCGAATGCCATTTTCGAATTTTTAGCGCTAAATATACCAATGTTAATAATTCCTCTAGGCTTACAACAAAGTAGAGGAGATCAAATTTTAAATGCACAAGCTTTCCAAGAAAAAGGATACTCACTTACCTTAGAAGAAGAAAAACTTAATGATAAAAGATTAATTGAATATTTAGATACTCTCTATAAAAATAAGGAGAAATACCAACAAAATATGAGAGATTCCCATAAAGGAGAAGCGTTACAAACACTGGTTGATGAAATTAATAAATATTAAAATCACAATGTGGAAATGGCTTCTTTTATTTTTTGCATAACGGTATTGGATAAAACTATTATAGGTCCCCCGGTATGTTAAAGCTTTACTTCACCTGGGGCCCCATTTCTTTAACACTCATAAATTTTTAGGAAGCAAAATAGACGGAAAAATTTCGCTTAATGAGTAATTACTTATAAAAAATAGCATTATAGACGGAGAGATTCCGCCTATTGACTCAAAAAACGTGAAAATGAGGGATTTTGCGTTACTTACCGGAAAACCTCCGCTTATATACCCCAAAATGAGCTCCAATCTGCATTTAACCGGAAAGTCTCCGGTTATTTTACTATCGCTACTAACTATTAAGGATAGGACTTATCTTTAAATAGAATCGGCCCTATGGATACTATCTAATACCCTAACAACGAAATGTTGTTAGGGTTTTCACTTATACAGGGGGCCGGATAAACATTTTCTATGAATCACGTTTCTTCCACTTCACTTTGCAAATCATTCGTCAAAGGATTATCACATAAGCACCAGTTTAAAGCACTTTTCCTCTAGTATAATAAATATAAATCTAAATCTACTGCTTACATATCCAGGGGCAGTTCCCAGAATTCCAGATAAACAGAACGAACTATCCTAGCATCACAAAGGAGTGAAATAAAATGCTGCAAAAGATTGATGTAGGAACTTGTTACCGCATAGTTTTTGAGGCGCTAGCACAAGGCGATGGGGTACAGTCGATTGTGGATGCATTATTCGACTATACAAAAATGCCAATTCACGTCGTGGATAACTCTTTCAAGGTGCTTGCAGCTTCTTTTGATAGAACCACAGGCAGTCCTCACCTCGATGAAATGATTGTTAGAAAAATCGTCCCACTTGATGTCGTCATCGGAGACTATTGCCGTTTAGGATATTTAGAATTGCTAGAAAAACATCAAAAGTCGATTGTTGTGGATTGGGGTGTAATTGAGGTTCCTCAGGCTTCGGCCGCCATCCGCATCAACGGCCATATTGCAGGATTGTGTGCCACCACTTTTAGTAATCAGGAACAGGCGCTTGAAGCACTTGAGGTGAATGATATTCTTTGCAAAGCTCTTGCTATTGAATTCGATCGGCAGCAGCGGGGTGAGGTATTACCAGCTGATCCCATCCATCAAGTGTTGACGAGAGAAATCTTTTGCGATCTCATACCTGAACAGATACAAAAAGGAAGCTCAGACCTAATAAATAGCAGCCTTCTACAACCAGGCTATCAAATGGCTGTTATTACCTCAATCGTACCAAACAATACGATGGTTCAATATGTCCAAAAGGCCATCGCGGATGTATTTCCTGGTACTTTTTATTTGAATACAGGAGAATATTTATATCTGTTTATGGACAATTTTCCTGATGGTGATAGTGCTAAAAACAGGAATAAAACGGTGGGGCAGCTAATGGAAGAATATCAATGTTTTTGTGGGTTGAGCGGCGTTTTTGATGATCTAGCTAAAAGGTCCAATTTCCGTCTTCGTGCACAAAAGGCGTTAGAGATCGGACATGCTATTCACCCTGATAAAAATTTGTATTTTTTCGATGATTATTATTTGGAGATTGTAGCTTCCTATGCAGCAGAAGGACTTGGCGAAGCGGGATATACCTTGCCAGAGCTTGAAAAACTGTTGGAGATTGATAGAAAAAAAGGAACAGATTACTACCTTACCCTCAAAACCCATTTGGTTCTTGGAAATAACATGAACCTGACGGCAGCCAAAATGCACATCCACCGCAACACCTTAGTCTACCGGCTTGCAAAAATTGAAGAGATTATAGAAGTGGATATTAATGATCTAGAAGTGGTTCGACGTCTTAAGGCTGCCATGACTTTACGATATGTGGCAGAAACGATGCATCACCATGAAATTTCATCCTGCCCTCAACACCAAGATTTTTGGGCAAGGCTGCCATAGCTTCATTAGAAAAAAAGCATAAAGCTGTCATTGCCGATTATGGACAAAAAATGAACAAGGCGCACCGACTTTGTGCATTACTGCACAATATAGACGAAAAGATTGGTCTTTCTATCCGATGAATCGAGGCTGGATAAGGGATAAAATGTACTTAACAGGGTTTCCTCTGAAAGGAGAATCGTCACCTGAGATTGCCCGTTGTTAACATCAAATTCCTTATTTGAAATCGACTAAGAAGGGAAGTAAGTGGAATGACTACTACAGTATTAGAACGAGTTAAGATGGAAAATCAATATGCGAAACTATTTGAACCAATGAAGATAGGAAAAATGACCTTAAAAAATCGTCTAGTAATGGCTCCGATGGGTACCTTTACGCCAATGCAGGATGGTACGGAAAGCGAAGAAGGCATCGCATATTATGAAGAACGTGCCCGTGGCGGAATTGGAATGATTATCATCGGTGCACAATTTCTCAACGAAAAAACGGCACAGGGCGGACCAACGATGGCCGTTGACAATAATCGTGCGATTCCTAAGGCTACTGTTTTATGTGAAAGAGTTCACAGATGGGGTGCGAAAATCTGTGCTCAAATCAGCCCGGGAACAGGGCGTAACGGCATGCCGGATATTGGGGAACGTGTACCGATTTCTTCATCTGAAAATCCTTCTTTTCACAACCCGGAAATGATTTGCCGCGCGTTAAGCACGGAAGAAATCAAGGATATTATGAAAGACTGGGCTCAAGCAGCTCTGTTTGCAAAAAAAGCTGGATTTGACGCCATCGAAATCCATGGTCACGCCGGCTATCTCATTGACCAATTCCTTTCACCAATCTGGAACAAACGGACCGATGAATATGGTGGCTCTTTTGAAAATCGTGCCCGGTTTGCTGTAGAAACCGTTCAAACGATTCGCGAAGCGGTTGGTCCAGACATACCAATTTTATTTAGAATTGCTTTGGATCACCGATTTGAGGGCGGCCGCACCATTGGGGACAGCATGCCATTGATTGAACTACTTGAAAAAGCTGGCGTTGACGCTTTGGATATCGATGCCGGTGCATATGAAACGATGGATTACATCTTTCCTCCTAGCTATTTGGGAGATGCGTGTATGGGCTATGTTTGTGAAGAAGCGAGAAAGCACGTAAGCATTCCGTTGCTTAATGCAGGTAGCCATACACCAGAAACGGCCTTAGAGCTAGTCAATTCAGGAAATTGTGATTTTGTGATGTTTGGACGCCAAACAATTGCCGATCCAGAATTTCCTAAAAAGCTGATGGAAAACCGCCGCGAGGATATTCGCCCATGCCTGCTTTGCAATGAGGAATGCATTGGACGCGTCTTTAATAGAACGACACAGATTAGCTGTACCGTGAATCCTCAAGTTTGTATGGAAAAATATTTTCAAATTGAAAAGACTTCTTCACCACAAAATATTGTCGTGATTGGCGCTGGCCCAGGCGGATTGGAAGCAGCCCGTGTCGCCGCTTTAAAAGGCCACCATGTAACGGTTTATGATAAAGGTGAAACATTGGGTGGTACATTTGGAGTCATTGCCACTGGACCATTTAAAAAACGAATCCGTGACCTGATCACTTGGTATGGAGTACAACTGAACAAACTGAATGTAGAAGTAAACCTAAATACAGAAATTAATGTCGATGATTCTATTTTGGAAGCTGCAGATAAAATTTTTGTTGGGACAGGTGCAATTCCATTTGTTCCGAACATTCCTGGTATTGAAAGTCCTCATGTACTGGGCGTGGTGGACGCTCATAAAAACGGGGTACAGGGAGAAAAAGTCGTCGTCTGCGGCGGAGGGATGAGCGGCTGTGATACCGCATTAGAATTGGCACTGGAAGGCAAACAAGTAACAATCGTTGAAATGTTAAGTGAATGTGCACGGGATGTCATGGTGATTAATAAAATCAGTCTGATGCGCCAGCTGGCAGAAAACAATGTAACACTGTTGACATACAGCAAGGTAGTCTCTATTGATGAAACTGGCGTCACCATTGAGAAAAAAGATGGTACCGTGGAGCTAGTAGCAGCTGATACCGTCATCACCGCATTCGGCCAAAAGCCAAGCACGGATTTCCCAGATGCCGTCAGAAAACAATACAATATCAAAACAACGGTCATCGGTGATGCTGAGAAAGTTTCCAAGGCTGCCAACGCTATCCATACCGGCTTCTATGCTGCCATGGCAGTAGAATAAGAGAAAGCCTTGGGGCGATTCTCATTTCAATATTTGTAAGGAAAAAAACTCCTCGGTCTATTAAAGAAAGAGGAGTTTTTTAGTAAGGGTTCCGTTTCCTATCGCAAACATTAAAATTGTAAGTTAAAATGAGTGCCAATTTTTATATGAAATTGACACTCATTTTTAATTGGTGTAAAGCCATTTATCCGAAAATCATATAAAATTTGTATAGGAAAATGGACCGCAAATTGTATGGGTACACTGGTTGCTGTACCCATACAATTTTACTCTCGATTTAATATAAAAATGGAAGTTTTAATTGGAAATATATAGGTTAAGAGAAATAAAGTTAGTAAAAAGATGCACTTACGCTATCGGGTAGGTTAGCAGTACAAGTTATAAATTTAATAGTTTAAAGTTATAGAGCATTTCTTTGAATGAGGATGCTTTTTATTTTTGCTTTAAACAATAATATACAATAAAAATGTTTTCTAATTTAATAAAATTTTATTGAAAATCAATAAAATTAATATTAAAATCAAAACAGAATAAATAAGTGAGGTGCTTTTTATGGAGAAAGTAACAACGTTGTTTTTAAAAATAGCTGTTATTCTTTTAGGAGTCCCAGTTCTTGCTCTGTGCATCTTTTTGGTGCCTGAGATGGCGAACCTTGCAGCAATATTGCTTCCAGAGTTTGCTTTTATAAAATATCTCGTTTTCGTCGCTTTTGATGCATCGGCAATACCTTTTTACTTTGCTTTGTATCAGGCTTTCAAACTCTTACGCTATATTGACAAAAATAAAGCTTTCTCCGATTTATCTGTAAAAGCTTTAAAGAAAATCAAATACTGTGCCATCACAATCAGTATTTTGCATGTGCTAGTTTGGCCGCTCTTCTATATCTTTGCGGAAGTAGACGACGCACCAGGAGTTATCTTTGTCGGATTGGTTGTTCCTTTTGCTTCGATGGTTATCGCAGTCTTTGCGGCTGTTCTCCAAAAACTTTTACAAGAAGCAATTAATATCAAATCAGAAAATGATTTAACGGTCTGAGGTGAATAACAATGGCAATTATAATCAATATTGACGTGATGTTAGCAAAAAGGAAAATGAGCGTAACAGAACTTTCGGAGAGGGTTGGAATCACAATGGCGAACATTTCTATATTGAAAAATGGAAAGGCCAAAGCGATTCGAATATCAACTTTAGAGGCAATTTGTAAGGCTTTAGAATGTCAACCTGGAGATATTTTAGAATACAAAAGTGACGAAGACAGTTAAACATTGTGGAGAGAACTTAATATAACAATTATTAGGGGAGGTATAACTATGGACATTAACAATTTGATTATTGAAAATATTGCTAGCCCTCATGAGCTGGAGAGAATGTATAGAAAAGACCCGAAAGCTTTTAAAAAGTCATTCTCACACGCATGGGAACAAAATCCTGATTCTCAGGTTCTTGGTGTTTGGTATGAAAGATTGCATTTCAAGGAGACGGCAAATACGGAAAAATCTGCCTTGCTTCAAAAAGGTTTCTTATTTATGGGCATTTTAGCCATTCTGGCCGGGATAAGCACCAGGATCATTTTCCATTTTGTCGAACAGGAAGCAATTGCTCCAATTAACCTGGCTTTCGGTATAATTCCCTTTATTGCTGCCTATTTTGTTTACCATAATACTCCGAAAAAAAGTGTTATTTATTCCCTTGCAGCGTTGTTCCTAATTTCCGGGTTTTATCTTAATATACTGCCATTAAATTATAAAGACAGTATTATCCTTGCATATTTACACCTTCCCATATTCTTATGGGTATTAGTAGGGCTTGCATTTACAGGAAATGAATATTCAAAAGGCAGTTCAAGATTAGCCTATATTAAATTTAATTTGGAATTTTGTATTCTCTACGCCAGTATGGCAGTTAGCGGAATTGTGCTAGCAGCATTAACCATGCAGTTATTTAGTTTTGTTGGCTTGGATATAGAGGACTTCTATTTTAGTAATGTCGTTTTATTTGGTGCTGCCGCTCTTGCTATTGTAGCCGCATACCTGGTATCAATGAATCTTAAACTAGCTAAGAATATTACACCATATATAGCTAAAATTTTTAGCCCTCTTGTCTTGGTCACATTGTTGGTCTATCTTATAACAGTTTTATGGGTCGGGAAAAATCCATTCATGGACCGCAATTTCCTGATAGCCTTCAACGGAATACTTCTTGGTGTATTGGCCGTTACCATATTTTCCATTACCGAAAGCGACTCAGACAAGAAAAAGAACATTTCAGATTATATAAATTTTGCCTTAATTGTTCTTGCGCTTATCATTGACAGTGTGGCTTTATCAGCCATTGTGTTCAGACTTTCTTCTTATGGGATTACGCCTAATAGACTTGCTGTTTTAGGAGTAAACATACTTATCTGTGCAAATTTAATTTGGATTATGCTTTCCTATATTCGTTTTCTACAAAACAAAACCGGACCTTCAACTATCCAAGATGCCGTTACTAAGTATTTGCCGGTCTACGGACTTTGGGCAGCTTTCGTTACATTTACTTTTCCTATAATTTTTAATTAGAAAGGCTCTGTTAATGTAACGAAAAGATAATCTTCTATAACGTATAAAATCCTTAGAGCCGATATTATGAAGCTTTTTATAAAGAGTTAACTGGATTCTTTAAAATATGTCCAGTTTCATGTGCCCAACGAAAAAGGACTTCATGAAACATATTTGATAAGCTAAACTTGCAGGTTTTAAGTTTGAGTTTGATTTAGATTAAATGTGAAAAAATGTACTTACACTAAAGAGGGCTTTACTTTTATAAAAAGTAGAGCCCTTTTCTTCTTAAAGGGGTAGAATACTTCAATAAGGTTTATGGGTTTTTGTGGTAAAGTTAGAGGGGGTTCAATAAAATTATGTTCAAAAGGGGGGGGTACAATGGGAAAAAGGAAATTATCAATTACAGTATTTTTACTGAGTCTTTTTTCATTGCTTATTTCGCTTAAATTATTTTGGAATTTAGGTGTTTTTGTTGATGAGTATAGTTTAAGCCCTGATATTGTTAATGGCGGAGACTTTTGGCTAGCAATGGATTGGTTAAGATTATTATTACTGTTATTGCTTTGTGTTGTATCTGGTATAAGTATTTTTAGAGGTAAACAGAATAAGTGAAATTATACATATAATATTAAATAAACATTGTGAAGAGTTACACTATAAACTATAGGGTAGCAAGAGTAAAATAATGAGTGGCTGCGTGTTGCTCTTTTTCTTTTTCTGATAAAATCGTAGATTAGTGGGATTAGAAATAACTAAGAACGTCTTGTGATAAGAAAAAACAAAAGGAAAGAGGTCTCCCACTTTTCTTTTGTTTCAGTTAGGTTAATTTAATTTTAAATTCTTCTATTAAATCTTTAAAAGCTGGGCGTTCATTTCCATCTCTTCCAACAACATGTGATGCTGTAACTAACGAATTTAAAACTGCCTCCTCCGTTGCTTCTCCAATAGCTCTAAAAGCTAAGTCCATATCTTCTTCATGAATCATAGAAAGTGAAAGGCAATGTAAAGTTTTTTCATGAGGTATTTTCATTGCTGTTGAAAAACCAATAACTACCTCGCCACTTCCAGTTGTTATTATGGACCCAGTTCGCGATAAACCTGTTACTGCCCGTTTAATTATACGATTTAGTTGCCTTTCAGACACTGGGAGATCTGTTGCGACAATAATTATAATTGAACCTTTATCTTTCTCTTCCTCACGAGACTTGAGGATAGCATCTCTTAATTCTTTTCCAATGGGTTTACCGTTTATCATTAAATCACTTAAAATTCCAAAGTTGGATAGTACTAGAACTCCCATTGTGTAAGTGCCATGTTCGATTTCCATGATACGCGAGGAAGTTCCAATACCACCCTTTAATGAATAGCAGAGCATTCCTGTACCTGCTCCCACTGTTCCTTCTTTAAATATGGATGATGCATTTGATAATGCTTGAAAAATATGTTCCTTTTTTATAAATCTAGCCCTAATATCATTTAACAGCATATCATTACACTCACATATTATTGGATTTACAGTACCTGTTGTTATTCCAATCTCAGGATTAAGTTCTAACATATATTCGATCAATGCATCAGCAGCTGTTCCAATACTTAATGTATTAGTTAAAATTATTGGGGTTTCTAGTGTTCCTAACTCATTTATTTGAATTGTTCCCATGGTTTTTCCAAAACCATTTATTACATGGCTTGAAGCGATAAGTTTTTCTTTAAACAGATTCCCTTGGTGTGGTAAAATAGCCGTTACCCCCGTCTGAATTTCCTTATTGCTCAGGGTTACATGTCCAACAGTAACGCCTTCTACATCAGTAATTGAGTTGTATTTTCCAGCTTCTAATCGACCTATTTTAACTCCGAAATCTCTTAATCTCTTTTGACCATTCATACACAACCCGCCTTTTATTTTATAAACCCATTTTTCCAAAAGGCAAAGTGTTAATCAAGATATTTTACTATTAAAACTAATATTAATTTCATCAATGGCGTTTATTTCTTTTCATTCTCATTTTCAAAAAAGGAATGCTTCCAATTTTTAGAGTCCTTTATGTGAAAAGATTTATACCTATAATAGATTCATAGTCGATTCGAATCAATAATGGAGGGGAGTAATGTATATGATCATGAACCAACAAGATTTCAATGTCAAAGAACTAAACTATACGATTAGATCTGCCAGGAAAAGTGATGCGAAAGATTTGTCAGAATTAAGATTACAAATTGATGGGGAAACTGAAAACATGAACCGGGAGAGGGGAGAGGCTTTCATTGATGAAGAAGGTTTTGAAAAAATAATTGAAGCTGATACGAACCATCCAAGAAATCTGTTTTTGGTTGCAGAAGTAGACGGGAAGTTAGTTGGATACTTCAGATGTGTAGGGAGTGATTTAAAAAGATTCCTTCATAAGGCCGAGTTTGGACTGGGCGTACGGAAGGAATTCTGGGGATATGGGATTGGAAAGAATCTTATGAAAGAATCCATTTCTTGGGCGGATACAAACAGCATCAAAAAAATTGTGCTGGATGTCATAGAAACCAACCATACCGCGATTGAACTATATAAAAGACTGGGTTTTGAAATAGAAGGTTTTATGAAAAATGACAAGATCCTCTCAGACGGAAAATACTATCATACATACATTATGGGGAGATTTAAGGATTAATCCCTAAACGAAAACGGACACAAATTGATTTTATCCGAAATGACAATAAATATAAGATTTCTAACTTCCTTCTATTATATTCACGTCATTTATTTTGTTAAGTCCATCATTTTTAGTGTGTTTCCCATCACAATATTATCTTCCCATTTGGCGTATGCTTTAAGAAAGAAAAACGAATACGATGGGACTTAAGCCATTAGGGATAATAAGGAAGAATGCTGAATTCAGTCTAAGGAGGGATTAAAGGATGGAGGCTTCGAACGATGTATTATCTGCTTCACTGCAACAATTAATGGACGAGCATGTGTCGCTCCGGACAGACATGGATCATTTTTATGAGATCACAGAAGACATAGAAATTGAAACGGGTCCAGCTGTAGTAGAATTGTTTGCAAAATTATACGAAAAAGTTTCATCTTTTAATCATAAGCTGAAGGCACATTCTAAACGCGAGGAAGAAGGATTGTTCCCGATGATGACCCGCCATCTTGGTGAACATGATCGGACCATCGAAGTGATGGAATTTGAACATGAAAAGGCGGAGCAGCATCTACAGGATTTTTTAACGGAAGCGGATATGAAGGGACATTCCCTGGATGAAGACGATGTACAATGGATCACCGTTTACGCCGTCCAGGCTCATGCTACCTTAACTCAACACTTTGCGAAGGAAGAAAAAGTGCTGTTTCCGTTGGCAGAGAAAATACTATCGGTTGAGGAGAAGGTGGAGCTGGAACGAATGTTTCGGGATTGATTGAGCATTGCTTTACGCCAGCCAGCAAAGCTATTTTTATATGAACAGTTTGATAGAAAAAGCACTCAAAATATTGATTTATCAAAATTTTGAGTGCTTTTTTGTTTTGTGGGGAAAAAACAGGAATTACAGATTGTCTCGAGTAGTTTCCATATTATTTATATAGTCTGAGACAATAATTTTGATTTAGTCATAGTTGGTAAAGTGAATTTTTGCAAATTATCAGACCTAAGACGATATGAAACCACTTTTTTATTGAACTGCTTGACTACATCAACGTGATCAGCGTAGCAAAACACAAAGATATTAATATCTTTTTTGCCTCTTTTTATGTTGATTACAAATGGACTAACATTCGTCTCTGGATGTAGAAAGAATTTTTCATTGCCCGGAAATACATCATACTGTTTTAATAACCTAGCTTCATTAAAATAGTCAATAAATCTAATCTTTTCTTCCTCTTCCAAGTGATGCTCGTTATAGGTTACAGTAACTTCATTTAAAATAAGTTTTGGATGAAGTGCAATTTTATTTACAATCCATCCCACAACGGCGCTTGGTGGACTCATAACCATTTTAATAATAATTCCAATCAATAACCAAAGAAGAACAGTCCATGTCATACAAATCGACTCCTTACGTAATGAGATCCGATGATTAATTTAGTAATCTACTAATCACTAGGATGAAGAGTATCACAAACTATCATAAGGTAATCTTTAAAGTAACGAACCATCCAATTCATCAGAATTTTAACCAACCACTTAGTAACTCGAGAGATAATCGAAACATCGAAATGTTAAGAATCTAAATAGACGGAAAAATTTCGCTTAATTAGCAAATACTTATAAAAAATAGCTTAATTAGACGGAGATATTCCACCAATTTACTAGAAAAACGTGAAAATGAGGAATTTTGCTTTGCATAATCGGAAAACCTTCCCTTATATACCCCGAAACGAGCTCAAATTCTGCATATAACCGGAATGTCTCCGCTTATTTTATTTTCGCTAGTTACTTAATTCAGAGACTTCTATTTTGAAAAAAAATACAAGCGAAGGTAAGTCCTCTATTAATTAGTATTTATAAGATTGACCTCCGTCAATATTAATAACAGCTGCATTAACAAATGTAGCTTCAGCTGATAATAAAAATACTACAACGCTAGCTACTTCTACAGGCCATCCAAAACGTTTGGTACGGTTAACACTAGCAAATTCTTTACCAGCTTCCTCCCAATTTTCTCCGACTAACTATTTTGATATCGCTTGTTTAATAAACTATCTATTCATGAATAAACACCCACACAAATTTATTGCGTGGGTGTTTATTTAATAGTAGGAATTGAAATTGGGGGGGGGCTTACTTCACCCCTTTTTCTTGATGCTTGTTTATATGTTTTTAGGGCGTCAAGTAAACTAAGTATGAGAGGTCTGCATATATGTTCCGACTTAATGGTTCACACTAAAAAAGTTTATAGTGTTGTTACACTAACTCAATCATCCTGGTAAATTTTCATGTTGGGCAGAACTAAACTATTATTTCATAAATAAAAGTTGAGAATTTGACACATGTAATTTTCCATGAATATTTGCAAAGTGATACAATAAATGTACCGATTGCTCATTATTTCACATGAGAAGGATCTTGTACTGGATTTATCATGAATTTAACAAATAAACTATGATGGAGTGATTCAAATGCAGGGAAAAACAGCGATTATTACCGGTGGAGGCAGTGGATTCGGAAGAGAAACTGCAATAAAGCTTGCTCAAAAAGGAGTAAATATCTCAGTAGTAGATTTGTCTAAAGAAAACGGTGAAGAGACAGTACAGCTTTGTAAAAAATTAGGCAGTGACGCTATTTTTATTCAAGCAGATGTGAGTAAAGTAGAAGATGTAAAAAAATATGTAGCCGAAACATTTGAACATTTTGGAAAAATTGATTTATTTTTTAACAATGCAGGAATTTCTGGTTCGGGAGTTCGAACTTTGGAATGTTCCGAAGAAGAATTCAATGCCATTGTTGATGTGAATTTAAAAGGCGTTTTCTACGGTTTGAAATATGTAGTCAATGAGATGTTAAAGACTGGGGGCGGGTCTATTGTCAATACTGCTTCTCTTGGCGGTTTAGTCGGGATGCCTACCTTAGGAGCTTATTCAGCGACAAAACATGCTGTCATCGGACTAACAAAAACCATAGCTGGTGAATATGGAAGAGATCAAATTCGTATCAATGCAATTGCTCCAGGCACGAATGAAACGCCAATGGTAAAAGCATTCCCTGCAGAAGCTATTAAAGCAATGGCTGAAGCGGTACCGATGGGCAGATTAGGACAACCTCATGAAGTAGGAAATGTAGTAGCATTTCTTCTCAGCGATGAAGCATCCTATATTCATGGTGCTGTCATTTCAATCGATGGTGGCTCTGCTTCATTATAAACATCAATAAATTAATTGTGAAGTGTTAGTCTATTACAAGTATGGGATGCTTGTAAAGTATAGAAATGGTATGCTTAGATAGTAAGAGAAAAGAGGTGGATAGTACATGAAATTAAAAATCATTATGGTTATCTTATTGGCAGCGATTGTGTTGGGTGCTTGCAGTGGAAATAGTAAAAATGAAGGAAGTCCTTTAAAGGAAAATGAAACAAGTGATATAAAGGAATTGGTAAGTGATTACAGCGCCGGTAACATAAAAAGCAAAAATGCTTCGATTACATCCCAGCAGCTTATTGTGACCGATAGTGGAGGCAAAGAGACCGCCTATGACTTGCCTGAAAATGAATTTTTTGTATCAATTGCTCCTTACATCCAGGAAACCCATCCTTGAACCAATCATAGCTTGACAGGTTGTCAAGGTGAACTGGTAAATAAAGAGTTTGATCTATACATTGAAGACAATGAAGGTAATGTGGTAGTCGACGAAAAGGTAACATCGCAAGCGAATGGATTTATCGATTTGTGGCTGCCTCGTGATAAAACATATGAGATAAAGATAGAGCACGATGGAAAAAAAGTAGAATCCGAGATATCTACTTTTGAAAATGATGCAACCTGCATTACAACTATGCAGTTTATGTAGTGAATGAATAGTTTAATACGATTTTTAAACAACAACTATGTGTACGAAAAGAGTATAAAGAAAAATGGAAACTGCCTTTCATGGGCAGTTTTTCTTATGTCTTATCCAAGGCATAACAAGAATGACATGATGGGGAAATTTTGTAATACCATCTTAAAATTAAAAACCTCTCGGAAAGAGCTTTCTCATTTTTACGAATCATAGAAACTAGGTGCAGCCCCGGGATTTCACTACAAAGAGTCGCTAAGAATAAATTAATATGATACACTCTTATGAAAAAGTGCATAAGGCAGGGACTTAAATGAAGGAACATCGGCAATCAGATACTCAAAATTTCAATATAAATCGAAATGGACCTACGCCCGAATACATGGAAGCTGTCCATAAGCTGAGGGAAAAATTACTCTATGGAATCCAAACGAGTGATCGGGATTTGATAGCTCAATATGAAAAGGAAGGTACCCTAAAATTTAGCGATGAACAATTAAACATTCTTAACAGAGTCCCCAATAATAAACTCCGCTCCTATAAAAATATTCTTTTATCACACAATACACTTTATAGTTATGCTGCCGAAAAGGGAAGGTTAAGTGCATGGCAATGCCACTTTATATCGGAAAAATATGCCATCATGATTGAGCACGCCGAAACCTTAGCTGAACTAGATATGATTCATTCAAATATGATAACAGAGTATTCCGACCCAACCATCCGAAAATCTAAAAGTGATAACGTATCAATTGTAGAGAAAGCAGAAAACTATATAGAAATGAATTTTTCGGAGGACATTTCGATGGAAGAAATGGCAGGGAAATTACATGTTCACCCATCCCATTTAATGCGTGCCTTTAAGAAAGAAAAAGGAATGACCATTAGTCATTATCGAAATCTAAGAAGAATAAAAGAAGCAAAACAACTGATCCTTTTCTCCAATCTTTCGATGACGGACATTGCCATTATGGTTGGGTTTAGCAATCCCCAGTATTTTTCTAAACTTTTCAAAGAGGAAGAGGGAATCACTCCTGTAGAGTATAAAAAGAAGACTAAGAAATAACCATATCTATATGTAGTGGTGCATGAAAAATCATGCACCTATTTTTTTTGCTAACATTCGTGCAATTATACTATAAAAACATGCAATTGTAGTACAAAAGTGTTTTTACTATCAGATGTATACTAATAATCAAGTATTAGCTGAAGCGCTTACAGATAGAAACCGAATCAATTTTTTTACTAAAATGTAAACGGTTAAAAAGGGGAGAGTTGATCATGAAAAAGTTTGGAGTAAAAGACCAAGTTGGGTATATGCTGGGCGATGTTGGTGGAAGTTTCGTTAACTTGTATATTGGGTCTTTCTTTATTGTGTTTTGTACCTATGTATTGGGTGTAAGCCCTTACTTTATGGGGACGATGTTTTTAGTTGGTAAGGTATTCGATGCCATTGTTACTGGTATTATGGGGACGATTACTGACCGATATAGAATAGGAAAAAGCGGAGACAAGTTCTTGCCTTGGATTAGCTTTTCGAAATGGATACTAGCAGCAGCCTGTTTAATTGCTTTCGCTGATATCTCTAGTTGGGGATCTACCGCGACTCATATTTGGGTAGTAGCTGCTTATTTATTCTTTTGTGTTGCTTATACGGCTGATGCCATTCCGTATGGTTCATTAGCATCTGTTATCACAAATGACCCTGTTGAACGTACAAAGTTATCTCGTGCCCGTTCAATCGGCGGTATGATTGTTGGTGTTGGATTCTTATCTTTTGTTCCTATGTTTATTTATGATAAGGCTGGAAATATCGTTCCAGAGGCATTCTTCTATATCGCTATTGTATTCAGTATTTTATCATTATTATCTTATACAGGGCTTGTAAAATTAACAACTGAACGAATCCGTGACGAAAAACCTGCTGGAGCTAAGCCTGATTACGATTTTAAGGATGCATTTAAAGAGGCATTTTCCAATAGACCATTAATCGGTATGATGGTTGCAACTCTTGGTTCTACCTTAATTATTTCTGGTGTTGCTACTTTAGCTGCTTATGTATTTGCAGAGTATTATAACATGCCTAGTGCCTTTGCCATCAACTCATTCATCAGCATGGGAATTATCCTTGCGTTATTCGTTGTTATTCCAAAACTAGTAGCAAAATTCAATAAACGTAACTTAATTCTTGCTACATCAGCATTCAGTTTAGCAGCATCCGCTTTAATGACACTTATTACGTTTGAAAATGTATATGTATTTGCAGCATTATACAATATCGCAACAATCGGTTCATCCGTGTTCGTTATCCTGGTTTGGGCTTTGGTTACAGACTGTATCGATTATACAGAGTACAAAACCGGAAAGAAAATTGAAGGAACCCTTTATTCCCTCTATTCCTTCGCTCGTAAAGTAGGAATGGGATTAGGAGCAGCGATTGGAAGTTACTCTTTAGGCTGGGTTGGATTTGTATCTGGTGCAAAATCACAACCACAAGAAGTGGCTGAAGGTATTTTAAAAATGTACACAGGTATGCCAGTTGTTGCATTTATTCTTATCCTAATTGGTGTAGGACTAATTTTTAACCTAAATTCAAAGAGAACAAATGAAATGTATGCTGTATTAAAAGAAAGAAGAGCGTCTTAATAGTTAGGCGATTCCTTAAAAAAGAAAAGCAAGGAGAGATATAAATTGCGTACTAGATTCCTTTCAAAACTAACAAATGGGGAAGTCGAAGAGTATTTAAATCGGAACGATATAATATTTGTTCCAGTTGGAGTAACGGAAACTCACGGAGCTTTGCCGCTCGATTCTGAAACTGTTTTAGCGGAAGCGATTGCTTTAAAAATGGCGGAAGAATCAGATGGGCTTGTTTTGCACAACTTGCCTTATTTCTTCCCAGGAGGAACGATTGTTGGCCGGGGAACGGTTCAAATGAGCATTAAAGACGGCATGGCTTATTTGGATAAAATTGCAAAGTCATTACTAAATCAAGGTTTTAGACGACAAATCTATATTACTAGTCATGGTCCGGCCCATATGACAGTCAGCGGTATGGTTCGTGATTTCTTTGATGAAACAAAAGTACCAATCCTTTATATGGACGTATTAAAAGCTGCAGAGGCTGCCAATTTCAAACTGATGAATTTATTTCATGACATGACCATTGGTGCATATAAAGTTTTAGGCAGATTAGAAGACGTTCCATTGAATGTACCTGAATCCCATTCAGTTACGTATGATGTGCAGCATATGTTAACAGGGATGGGGAAGAATCCTGGGAATTTATTAGGACAATATGCTTATCAATCCGGTGCAGTAGGTTCTTACTTTAACGAACCATCCGATCATATGGCTACACCACTTTTGACAACACAGGAAGAAAGAGAAGAATTTGCTGATAGGGGTGTTCAAGCGATTAATGAACTTGTACAGGCATTGGATATGCCGGCGATCGTTGAAACACTTCGTCTAGCGGATGTTTACACGAAGGAAACAATTCTTCCTAGATACGGGGCATACTTGCCAGGCGAAAAAGTGTAAGAAGCAAATAAGAAGTCGTGCGAACCATATGGGAGTCGCACGACTTTAGCCAAATGCCTCCCCTTAATGTTGGGGAGGCTAGAACATCATAAGTCTTCTTAACGTGATATTCTGATTAAATTTTAAGGATCCACATAGACGGAAAAATTTCTCTTAATTAGTAAATAGCATTGAAAATAGCCTAATTAGACGGAGAGATTCCGCCTATTGACTCGAAAAACGTGAAAATGGGGGATTTCGCTTTGCATAATCGGAAAACCTCCGCTTATATACCTTCGAAACGAGCTGCATTCTGCATCTAACCGAAAAATCTCCGCTTATTAAAGGACTTCTATTAAAATAGAAGTAACGGGTTATTAACAAAAAGGGTGCTTTGATTTTAGCATTCTTTTTATTATCTAAATAATCCAATGGATAAATGGGATTTTATCCAATTTCCTCTCCTTAAGGGTGGGGAGGCTTAAGTTTTCTTACCGGAAATAGAACTGATAAGACGGTATTGTCGAAATATAAGGAAATAGATTGACAAATTTAGGGATTCTATTAAACTAAAAATAGTTCTATCCACAAATTCTTCTCTAAATATTCTTTTTTATATTAGCGACTCCGCAAATGTTCTACATTCTTCAATTGTAGCCACATTAAACCACTTTTTTTTCACTCGCCTTAACACTTATTAATATTAAGAATCTGTCTGAAGTTCAAATGAATGATTATTTACAAAACTCATGAAGTGCATCTTTTTTTATGAGGTTTTACTACACCAAATCAATAGAGAAATATTCCGTAAACAATATTGGACTCAGTGGAGGGATGATATGGGATTTGAAGAAGAATACCAAGCTTTTATGAATGCTCACATGCAGGCAAGAACTGGTGAACGGTTGCGGCGCTTACAAGAAGGCCACAACGAGGCTGAAAAGTTGTTTTTGAAGCAAGTGTGGTGGCCTTTATTTTCCCAGTTTCGATATCTTCATCCAGAATATGAAGTCGATGATTTCAAGGATGGTAAAAGGTATTTGGATTTTGCTTATATTCGTCCCGCCATCCGGATTTGCCTTGAGGTTGACGGATATGGCCCTCACCTTAAGAACATAAGCAGATGGCAATTTTCCGACAGCCTGGAACGTCAAAACCAGTTGGTGATTGACGGATGGACAGTGATTCGCTTTTCTTTTGACCAAGTGAATGAGAAGCCTCGTCGATGCCAACAAATCGTTCAGCAAGTGATTGGCCGCTGCCTGGGTGATGAACTGGACCAAACATCTCTGTCCTTTTTAGAAAAGGAAGTGCTTCGGCTGGCAATTCGAAAAGGGGAAGCCATATCCCCAATAGAAGTCGAGAAGTATTTGAAATTAAGTGACAAGACGGTAAAAAAAGTACTTTCTGAATTAGTCGATAAAAAGATGCTGATTCCCGCATCGGGGACCAAGAGGGTCCGCACCTATCGATTGGGGGATCAGGTTAAGCGCCCGCTCTGATAAATAGACGGAGAAATTTCGCTTAATTAGTTTTTTTTATAAAAAAAGGCTTAAATAGACGGAGAGATTCCGCCTATTTACTCGAAAACCGTGAAAATGTGAGGTTTTGATTTGCATAACCGGAAAATCTCCCCTTATATACCCCGAAACGAGCCCCATTCTTCCTCTAACCGGAAAGTCTCCGCTTATTTTATTTTCGCTGGTTACTTAATTAAGGATAGAACTTCTATTTAAATGAAGTGAAATGAAAACCATCGCGAAACGGGTTTTACTGATAAGTTTTGGGTATATTATCCTTGATTGATAGATAAATACAAAGGGCTATAAGCCGATTTTGTGCTGATTAATAGATAATTGTTATATGATAAGTGGATATTGATGTAGGGAGTGGAATAAATGAATCAAATTCTTCAAATGGGAGCAAATACAGCATTACTTTCTCCAAAAGGTAATGTTACGGTTAGCTATGAAATTTCTAATTCAATAGATATTTCATTAACAGCTTTTCTTTTAACGGATTCAGATATGGTAAAAGGAGATAACGGAATCATATTTTATAATCAGCCAACAAGCTCTTCTGGTGTAGCTACACTTATACCTTCGGAGCAAGTTGGTAATACAAAAGTACATAAACTTAATTTTGACATGAGTAAAGTCCCTGTTGGTATTACGAAAATAGCTATAACACTTACAGAAGATAATAACACTGGATTTTCAAATGTAAAAAATTTAAAGGCAGAGATATATACTGATCATGATAGTATCCAGCTAATTCCATCCAGTTTCACCAATGAAAATGGAATTGTAGTATTGGAATTATACCTAAGGAATGGTCAGGTAAAGGCAAAATCAATCTGGCGTGGATTTGATTCTGGGCTTGAGGGACTATGTAAAAATTACGGTGTTGAGGTTGAATCTGATGAGCAAACCAAGCCTGCTGAACCTCAATTGATTCAAAAACAAATCCCAAAAGCACCTGATAAGACTCTATCTGTTCCTGAAAATAAAAATAAACAAACCACATCTACAACGATAAGCCTTGAAAAGGTAACGGGTAAGGTAAGTCTAAACAAAGGTCAAAAACCAGTTATAATTGAAAAAACACCAGAAATTACGGCTACGGTATCTTGGGAGACTGGGACAGATTATGATATATATGCTTTAGTCTATACAAAGAATGGGAAGCAGATAGATGTAGCTATGTTTGGGGCGAAAAAAACACCTCCCCTCAGGAGTTTTGGCAACGGGGCAGTCGAACATATGGGGGATGTTAGGAGAAATAATCAATCAACGAAGACAGAAGTAATCAAATTAAGGTTAAATGATGATATTCTCGCAGTTGTTCCTGTGGTTTATTCTGCTCAGTCAAATGGAACAGGCTCATTCTACAGATATAAAGTGTCCATGAGTATAGATAATAATCAGGGAACTTCGGTTACTATATTCGCAAAGAATGCAAATAATAATGATACCATTTATTCCTGTGTGCCCGGGATCCTTCATAATACTCAAGAAGGAGTTATTATCAGTCCATTGGAGCTTTATAGCAAACCGAACTCAGAGCGTAGACCTAAACTTAGGATGGGGTCTTCAAATATGGTAGAAGTTTTAATGGATGAAGGACCGGTAAATGATTATAAGTAGAAAGGTTTTACCTATAATCGAATAAGGATTACTACCTTAGTACATAGCTCCCAAATAGGAAAAAAATAGTTGAAACATTAAAACTTAAAGGAAGAAGGCTGTCACTTTTTATAAGAAGACAGTCTTTCCTATTTACACAAATAAATGAAAGAAATTAGAGAAAAATATTTTAAAATAATATAATAGAGTGGATTGGTAATTGAATATAAACAAGAAGGAGCTGTTTGTTTTGGTACAATCTTTAACAGGTAAGGTAGCTTTTATTACAGGTGCAGGGAGAGGCATTGGAAAAGCAACTGCTATCGCACTTGCGAATGAAGGAGTTAACCTTGGTTTACTTGCAACAACTGAATCAAATTTAAAACAAGTAGCAAGCGAAGTGGAAGGACTAGGAGTGAAAGTGGCTTACGCAGCAGTGGATGTTTCAAACTTTGAGCAAGTCCAACAGTCGATTGAAAAAATAACAACCCAATTAGGCAAAGCTGATATTTTGATTAACAGTGCGGGAACGAGCAAATTTGCTTCTCTTTTAGACATGGATCCAGCAGAATGGAAAAGGATTATTGACGTAAATTTAATGGGTACCTATTACGTAACACGTACCGTGCTTCCTCAATTAATTGAAAAAAATAGTGGCGACGTGATCAATATTTCCTCCACCAATGGCTTGAATGGGGCTGCGACTTCAAGTGCTTATAGTGCTTCTAAATTTGGTGTCATAGGATTAACGGAATCATTAGCCCAAGAGGTTCGTCGAAATAATATCCGGGTAACGGCTTTAACTCCAAGTACAGTCGCAACAGACATGGCACTTGATTTGAAATTAATCCCTGAAAACGATGAGAAATACATGCAGCCAGAAGATATTGCGGAACTGATCGTTTCTCAATTGAAATTAAATCAAAGAATCTACATAAAAACAGCTAGTGTATTGGCTACGAATCCATTCTAATCCATATTGTTTAAGATAAAAAGACGACAGCACCATCCGAATATGGGTGGTGCTTGTCGTCTATTTATGAAGTAGCCAAGAGTGGCGGTTTATTTCTAATCAATTTAGATTCTATAAGAAAAAAGGGGAGAAGATGGTATGAGAAAGGTCGAAGTGTGTTCATACAATGAAAATTGGTGTGTAATGTTTTCGGAAGAAGCGGAAAAACTGAATCTCATTTTTGGAACAGAAATTGTAGACATTTATCACTTTGGCAGTACAGCTGTTCTAGGATTAAAAGCCAAGCCGATTATAGACTTGATGCCTGTCGTAAGAGACATTGATGTCGTTGATCAATACAACGAAGAGATGAAGAAAATTGGTTATGAACCAAAAGGGGAGAATGGAATTCACGGACGAAGATACTTTAAAAAAGGTGGAATTAATCGTACACACCACATACATATTTATCAGGTTGGAAGTGATGAAATAAAACGGCACATAGCCTTTCGAGATTACTTACGAAGCCATCCAGATGTAAGGAAGAGCTATGGTGAGTTAAAAGAGAAATTGGCAAAATAATATCCATATGATATTGACTCCTACATTAATGGTAAGGACCAATTTGCTCAGGAAGTAGAAGTTTCAGCACTGAATTGGTTTAATCAAAATCAAATTGATTCTGTTGACTAGACGAGTACAATTGTTAAATAGAAGGGAAATTCAGTAAAAGTTGGGTTCCTAATATAGGTAATGCCCTACTGATACAGGGGGCCTTACTCATCTCTGATTTAGAGTATCTAGCGCTTTCTTTCCACCAGCTAACCACTCCATAAATAATAAGCAGTACCAACCCGATCTCTATAGCATGGTCGGCTATGTTAAGAATTCCACCTGAGCGAGGGATAAAATCTGTCACTTGCCCAAACAAAAGCCGGTCAATGCCATTCCCAATTGCTCCTCCGACTAGAAATCCAAAACTACTATCGATGAGTGCTCCTTTCATTTCTTCGTTTCTACGAATATAGAAAACAACGATCACGAACAGTACAGCTGCAACACCAAAGTGCCGAGCATAGCCAGGAAAATAACCACCTGCCATCCTGCTATTCTCGATATGAGTGAGTGATATGCCCCACAATGTAAATGTTTCATTTATATCAATATATATACGAATTAGATATTTAGAAAGCTGGTCCAGCACAAGGACTAGAATAGCAATTAGATAAAATAGCATAAATAGAGCTTCTTCCTTGCAGAATTATTTGCATTCTAAACATCAGTATTATGGAAAGATTTTGTCTTTCCTAATATTAAGCATTTGTTCGTAGACACGTAACGAGATTGTTAAAAAAGGAAATTTTAAAAACAACAGCAAAAAAGGGAGATTGTTGGTTAAACAAGCTCCCTTTTGTTTATTTAGTCGTTCTGCTGAAGAAAATCCTCGGTTGAAATTACATTGGCATACATGCCGTTAAGTGCACCAACAAACGCATAATGAACCTGTTCAGCTGGCACTTTCCTTTCTTGATAAGATAAGTCCCTTGTCGCACATGCGTCTTCAATAAGTGTAGTTTCAAAGCCTAGCTCCACAGCACCTCTGACTGTGGCATCAATACACATATGCGTCATCATACCAACAATCACTAGCTTGGTTACTCTTTTTTCTCTTAATTTGCTTTCTAGTTCGGTTTTGAAAAAGCTGTTAGGCGCATGTTTTATGATAATACATTCGTTTCCTAATGGGAAAACACTTTCATTTAGTTTAACCCCCTCTGTATTTGGAAGAAAGAAGCCTAACCCTGGGTCACTTGCGATATGCTGGACATGAAAAATATTGTCTTTGTTATTCTGTCTAAACCATTCAAGAACCTTAGCAGCATTAGCGGCTGCTTTTTCAGGGTTGCTTAATTCCATCTTTCCATTTGGAAAATAGTCATTCTGAATATCAACAATAATTAAAGCTGTGCTCATTTGTTACCACCTCATAATATAATTTTGTATAATAAAATGATAAACAATATTTTGAATTTAATCGACGCTTTGCTGAAACACTTTTATATCAAACACTTTCATGGTGAAAGGAATTTATAATGGAACTTGATAACATTGATTTTCAGATTCTTCGGTTACTATCTGAAAATTCACGTATTCAATGGAAAGACTTAGGTGAACAAATTCATATGACGGGACAAGCAGTAGGGAATCGTATTAAAAAACTTGAGGAAAGTGGTGTAATTAAAGCCTACTCTCTAATAGTAGATGAAATAAAATTAGGGTTGACCTTTACAGCTTTTGTAATTATTTATATGAAAACAGCAAATCATGATTCATTTATTCGTTTTATTAATGATCGAAATGAGGTAGTTGAAGCTCACCGAATATCTGGGAAAGGATGTTACCATTTAAAAATAAAAGTTAAATCCCAAGAACAATTGAATCTTTTTCTTGATAAACTTCTCGATCATGGGAACTATAGTTTAAATTTATCCATACAAAAGATTAAACAACATGAACAGTTGACCCCATATGATTGAAATTCTTCGCCTCTTTTATTTTGGAATACATTAATACCTAAGGGTAATTGAAAATACTAACAACTCTTTTTTAACAATATATCTAAAGAAGGGGGGAGAAGGTAATAGCGGTTATCCAAATTGGTTCTCTTACCATTATGATGAAATGGATTGTTCTTGGTATTGCCATTGTGATCGGATTTATTTTTTTAAAACTATGGCTTCTGCATTCACATAAAAATGAAGCTGGAAAACAATTATTTGATTTGGCATTAAACAGTGTTTTTTTGGGTTTTCTGTTTTGGAAAGGCAGTCAGCTGCTGCTGGAACCTAAATTAATTATTGAAAGTCCATTGTCTTTATTGTATTTTACCGGTGGCACAAAGGGATTAATTTTAGGAGCACTCGGTGCGTTAATTTATTTTTTGTTTAAAGCCAGAAAATTAAAAATAACAAACCTTATGATTCTGCAGTCGACACTTGTTTTTGTCTTTGCAGTTATGAGTGGGTCTTTCTTATTAAATCTTTTCTTAAATGATGATAAGCCGAAAGTGAATACAGCCGGCACAAAAATAGCAGAAATCGGTCTCCAGGAAGGAAATAGAGCACCTGATTTTCAATTAAAGACGTTAGAGGGTGCTCACGTTAAACTGTCTGATTTGCGAGGAAAAAAGGTCATTTTGAATTTTTGGGCAACCTGGTGTCCACCTTGTAAAGCTGAGATACCTCATATGCAGGATTTTTATGTCTCAAGTGACAAAACCAAAGTAGAGATACTCGCCATCAATTTGACCACATCAGAGAAACATCCGAGAAATGTAAAGGAATTCGTAAAAGATAAAAATGTAACTTTTCCTGTCTTACTCGACCAAGATGGAGATATAGGCACCCAATATCAAGCGATAACAATTCCAACAAGTTATCTGATCGATTCCCAGGGGATTGTTCGGAAGAAAATAGTTGGGCCAATGGATAAAGATATGATGAACCAATTAATAGAAAATGTTGATTGAAAAAATGTTTAAAGAAGGTGAAAATCCTTTACTATTTTGTTGCCGGGATTCTCACCTTATTCATAAAGGGGGCTATTCCAAAAGACCTATTTTAAACATTTCAGAGTCATAAATATGTTATTGGCATTTTTATTCTTGCAATGTGCAGTTGGACCTTTTGGGTAGATAATCTTAAGAGTCAGCTACTCGTAATAGAAAACTAACCCCTAGATTTTGAATTCATGAATATCAAACTACGGAAGTAGTTACAGCTACTTCCGATTTCTGTGAATAAAAATTAAACAACGTTTAAATTTTAAACAATATTCAAAAAAATACTTGCAAAGTAGGAAAGGAGCTGATAAATTATAATCAATACAAAATATTCAGATAATTAAAAAGGGTTTAAAATTATAATTGTAAGCAGTTACGGCTTGCAAATTTTAATAAAGCGGTGATTCTATGAAACTTTCTGAAAAGAAAATTCTCCGAAAGAAAGAACAAATTCTTGCTTCTGCAATTGAAATCGTTAATAGAAGAGGCTACAGCGGCGCGACGATGGAGGAAATTGCTGCTGAGCTTTTAATGACCAAAGGGTCTCTCTATTATTATTTCAAAAACAAAAGTGATTTAATGTACCAATGTCACAACTTTGTCCTTTCACAGGCAATAGAGGATTTGGAAGAAATTCTAAATGACGAGGACAGCAGTGCAACAGAAATTCTCAAAAAAATGATTGCTACCCACATGGAGTATGCGATCGAAGAAAAAGAAGTGTTCAACCTAATTATGGAGCCAAAACGTTTTTTTAACGAGGAGCAGCTTGAACTAGTGTTAAAGCTTAGAAAGAAATATGAGGATTTATTCAACCAAATCATCAAAAGAGGGTCTGCTAGTGGAGAATTCCTAGCAGAGGAACCTTCGATTGCAAGGATGATCATACTTGGAGCCATGAACTGGGTGCAACAATGGTATAACCCAAAAGGTCGATTAAAGAAAGAAGAAGTGGTTGATTTATATACAAAATATATTTTAAAAATATTAATTTAAGGAAGAAAGAAGGGGAAACAATGTTAAAAGAGGTGTCTAGTCAAACAAAAAAGCTTCGAACACAACTTATTGAGTTCATGGAGGAGCATATATATCCTTACGAAATGGTATTTGAAGAAGAGTTGAACCGCCAAGAAAACAGGTGGGAAATTCCGCCGATGATTGAAGAATTGAAGGAGAAAGCAAAGGCACAGGGCCTATGGAATTTATTTATACCGGATGAAGAATACGGAAAGGGACTATCAAACTATGAATATGCCCATCTATGCGAAATTATGGGCCGCTCTCTTCTTGCACCGGAGATCTTTAACTGCAATGCCCCTGATACAGGTAATATGGAGGTGCTCATCAAATACGGTACCGAAGCGCAGAAGGAGCAGTGGCTTGAGCCGCTGTTAGAAGGGAAGATTCATTCCGTTTTCTCGATGACTGAACCGGATGTGGCATCTTCAGACGCAACGAATATTCAAAGCAGCATTGTTCGAGAAGGCGACGAATATGTGATAAATGCTAGAAAGTGGTGGTCAACGGGGGCGTTAGATCCACGATGCAAAATCGCTATCGTAATGGGGAAAAGTGATCCTAATGCCGAACGTCACAAACAGCAGTCTATGATTCTTGTTCCATTTGATACACCTGGAGTGGAAGTGAAAAGAAATCTACCGGTATTTGGCTACGACCATGCACCAAACGGACATGCTGAAGTCCACTACAACCATGTGCGTGTACCAGTTTCCAATATGTTATTAGGCGAAGGAAGAGGGTTTGAAATTGCTCAAGGCCGCTTAGGACCAGGGCGAATTCACCATTGTATGCGTGCAATTGGAGCCGCGGAACGGGCCCTGGATTTAATGATCAAGCGTGCCAATAGCCGGGAGGCGTTTCGTTCGAAGCTAATTGATAAAGATACGATAAGGGAACAAATTGCAGAAAGCCGGATTGACATTGAGCAGGCAAGACTTCTTACCTTAAATGCGGCAAACAAGATTGATCAAGAGGGTGCAAAAGCAGCAAGAAAAGAGATTGCCATGATAAAAGTTGCTGTGCCGCGAGTATCCATTCGAGTCATTGATCGTGCCATCGAAGTATTTGGCGGAGCAGGTGTCTCCGAGGATTTCCCACTTGCCGCTCATTATGCCAATGCAAGAACACTTAGGATTGTTGATGGACCGGACAAAGTCCATTTAAGAGATATTGCTAGAATGGAAATTAAAGAACAACTATAGGAGGGTTGCACCGAATGAAATCTTGGTTCGTGACAACGTTAGGAGATCCGGAAGAGGCTCTTGAAATAAGGGAAATCAAAAGGCCGGTTCCAGAAAAAGGGGAAGTAGTCGTTCGAGTGAAGGCTTTCGCGCTTAATTTCTTTGATATCTTGCAATGCCAAGGAAAATACCAGGAGAAACCAGCACTTCCGTTTACCCCCGGTGCCGAAGTAGCAGGAGTCGTCGAAGAAGTGGGAGAGGGAGGTTCTCTGTCTGTCGGTCAGCGTGTTCTCGCAGTTCCGCTGCTGCCGCATGGTGGATTTACTGAAGCAGTGGTTGTCAAAGAAGAGGATGTGTTTCCGATCCCGGAGGAGCTTTCGTATCAGGAAGCTGCTGCAATGTTTATTACCTATCATACCGCTTACTATGCGTTACAGACGAAAGCCCAACTCAAGCCTTCTGAGAAACTTCTTGTTCACGCTGGTTCAGGTGGAGTGGGTTCCGCCGCAATTCAAATTGGAAAAGCAATTGGTGCTAAGGTTATTGCGACTGCTGGGTCTGCTGAAAAGCTCGAAATGTGCAGACAGCTGGGAGCCGATGTTGTGATCAATTACCGAGAGGAAGACTTTAGTCAAAAAGTAAAAAAAGAAACAACGGGGCATGGAGCTGATGTAATCTTTGACCCTGTTGGGGGAAATGTGTTTCATTCATCACGCAAATGTATTGCATTTGATGGCAGGCTTCTACTTATTGGGTTTGCGGGAGGAAACATTCCTGAAGCACCGATGAATCATGCCTTAATTAAGAATTACTCACTCGTAGGCGTACACTTTGGATATTTCCGTAGGCTTTTTCCAGAAAAAGTGAAGGCTGCCCATGATGAGTTAATGGAATTATACAAAGCAAAAAAAATTAAGCCGCTTATTTATCATAATTATTCCTTCGAAGAAGTCCCATTTGCCCTAAACCAATTGGGCAGCCGGGAAACATGGGGGAAATTAGTAGTGGGGACGAAAGGGGTAAACAGATGAATGAATTCGTTGAAATAAAGGTTGAACAAGGAATTGGTCATATTGTTCTCAACAGGCCAAGCAAGTTAAATGCCATATCAAGGGAGTTAGTGCAGGAATTACGGGAAGAGCTTCTGAAACTTGAGCACAATCAAGATGTGAAGGTAATCATTCTATCAGGCAGTGGTAAATCCTTCTGTGCTGGTGGAGACATCGATTCCATGAAGAAATTGAAAAATCAAGCTGAGGCAGCCGAGTGGATTGAATATGTTTCAGGACTGACTAGACAGATTCTTGAGCTCAATAAATACGTTATTGCCGCTGTCCATGGCTATGCTGCTGGGGCAGGATTTAGTCTTGCTCTCGCATGCGATTTCATTGTGGCTGAAAAGGGAGCAAAATTCGCTTTGAGTTTTTCGAATATTGGGTTAATTCCTGATCTGGGATTAATTAAGCTTTTATCTGAAAGGGTTTCACCACCTTTGGTAAAAGAATGGATTTCCGCAGGCAGAAAGATTACCGCAGAGGAAGCGATGTCGTATCAAATGATTAATCGCCTTGTTGAAGGGGATGTTGTTAAGGAAGCGGTTACTTTTGCTGATTTCATTGTGAACGGGCCTTCAGTGGCAAACAAGTACGTTAAGTATCTCGTCAATACCGCTCCATCTCTACATCATGAAACAGCACTGATGCAGGAGAATTCGATTCAGGCAATGTTGCTTCAAACGGACGATCACAAAGAAGGGGTTTCGGCCTTTTTGGAGAAAAGAAAAGCTAGTTTTATTGGTTCATAATTAACAAGATGAATTTGGTATGAGAAAGGGAATAGAGTGGGTATTACGGACACAAATTATTTAAAAAAACTGATGGAGAAGAACCATCCTTCATATTTAAAATAGAAAGAAATGGTTAATAGAATGAGAAAAATCCATGTAATAACGCAAAAGGAATTAGTAGATTCCGAAAAAATTCGTAATTGTACGGCGGTAGTCATCGATGTTTTATTGGCCACCTCCACCATTACCTATCTACTCGAAAAGGGCTATGAATCTGTGTACGCAGTCAAAGACGCTCCTTCAGCACTCGAAATAGGGAAGAAGCAGGATGGTCCCTATATGTTAATGGGCGAATGGCAGGGGGAACCGATAGAGAGTTTTCTTTATCCAGACCCCGCGTTAATTGAGACAACATTATCAAAAAAAGTGGCAATCATTTGCTCAACAAATGGAACGATTGCGATTGAATCAGCTAAACGGGCAAAGACATTATATGCGTCCTCACTATTAAACGGGCACCGTGTCGCAGAACAAATTGGGGAACAGGAAGATAGGGCATCGATTGTTCTCATATGTTCCGGAAATACTGGCCGCTTCTCGATGGAAGATTTTATTGGAGCTGGACAAATCGTTGACCACCTTATGAGGATGGAGGCCTGCCAACTTTCCGATGCAGCAAGGTTAGCAAGAGATGCATTCGTTCAAGCTAAGGCCAAACATTATGTTAACCTGCTAGAAAGCGAAACAGCAAATTTGTTAAGAAGAACCGGTTATGAGCATAGCACTCAATGGGTGATTGACCATGTTGAAAAAGTAGATGTGGTGCCTGTTTATAAGAATGGAAAAATTTCTGCTATTGGAAAGGAGTGGTCAGATTGTTTGTTACATACGAACAAATAGGATTTGTCTATAAGCTGACCATTGCAAATCCGCCTTTGAATGTGCTGACTGACCCACTATTAAGTGATTTGGACAAAGTGATTGATGAAATCATTACCAAACCGGATTGCCGTGCGGCCGTGATTACAGGAGCAGGTGAAAAGGCATTTATTGCAGGGGCCGATATTTATCAATTTCTTCATCTTGATGCCAATAAAGGTGCGAGATTAGTAGAAAAAGGAAAACGGATTTTTGATAAGCTGGCGTATGCACCTTTTCCGGTCATTTGTGCAATAAATGGTCTTGCTCTAGGGGGTGGACTTGAACTGGCGCTAGCTTGTGATATTAGAATTGCTGAGCAAAAAGCAAAACTTGGTTTCCCGGAAACTGGGTTGGCGATTCTGCCAGGCTACGGCGGTACACAGCGCTTGACCCAATTAATAGGACCTGGACGGGCAAAGAAAATGATTTTTTCAGGAGCAAGCCTTACTGCGGACGAAGCATACGAATGGGGAATTGTTGAAAGTGTAGTACCAAACGGTAAATCTATCAATGAAGCATTGGCACTCGCTGAACAAATCGGAAATAAAGGCCCGCTGGCCATAGCGAAAGCAAAACAAGCTATAACACAAGGCTTAGACTGTACGCTTGCGGAAGGCCAAAAAATTGAAACACAATGTTTTGCCGATCTTTGTATTACTCAAGACATGCAAGAAGGAGCAACAGCGTTTATTGATAAACGACTACCAACCTATTATGGCAAGTAAGCAGGGGTGAATGAAAAATAATGAAAATAGCTAACCAATCTATTGATTCCGAACATATTAATTGGGGATTGCTCGAAACTTTGATTCGCGAAACGATTCCGGGCATTCCAAATGAAGCACTGAAGGTAAAGAAGTTTTCCGAAGGCTATTCCAATCACACCTACCTACTAACGTTTGAGAAATGGGAGGCAGTGTTAAGAAGGCCGCCATTTGGGGAGATTCCGGCGAAAGCACATGATATCAAACGTGAATATAAGATTCTGTCAAGTCTGCATGGAGTCTATCCCCTTGCCCCAAAACCATACCTATACAGTGACGACCCTGCCATTATGGGGAAACATTTTTACCTTATGGAAAAAAAGCAAGGTGTAGTCATTAACGATGCTCTTCCTGAAACGTATGGATCTTCTGACTTGGTTGGTCCTGCCATTTCAAAAAGTATCATCAATAGCTTAGTTGAGCTTCAAAAAGTAGATTACAAGAAAGCCAACTTAATGGATATCGGGAAACCAGAAGGGTTTTTAGAAAGACAAGTTCATGGCTGGATCAAGCGCTACAGCATTTCCAAGACGCATGATATTGCTGGAGTTGCAGAACTAGAGGCATGGCTGGTAAAGCAAATCCCAAAAACCGTCGATACGACAATTGTTCATAATGACTTTAAACTAAACAACCTCGTTCTAGACCCGGACGATCCTGGGGAGGTAAATGGGGTACTCGATTGGGAAATGGCCACCATTGGAGATCCGATGTCAGATATAGGAGCGGTTCTTGCTTACTGGGGAGAAGCGGGCGATCCAGACATGGGGATTTCGCTGGTGACAAACCAGAAAGGCTTCTTCTCAAGACGGGAAATGGCTGAACTGTATGCAAAGGTAAGCGGCCGAGATATCTCACACATTGACTATTATACGGCATTCGGATTTTACAAGCTTGCCGTCATTTTACAGCAGCTCTATTATCGCTGGAAAAAAGGCGCAGCGGATGACGAACGGTTTGCGAAACTTCATATCCCAATCGCCAATTTATTTAACTTAGCGAATTTAACACGTACAAATAAACTCTTGTAAAAAAAGGATGAGATAAAATTTGAAATAACTCATCACTACAAACCATTTGAGAGAATTGGAGTGAAAGAACATGACTGAAGTTTATTTAGTTGATGGTGCAAGAACCCCGTTTACG
Source organism: Neobacillus sp. plas4 (assembly GCF_057221695.1). NCBI lineage: Bacteria > Bacillati > Bacillota > Bacilli > Caryophanales > Bacillaceae > Neobacillus > Neobacillus sp. plas4. Next base: position 3,722,161 of record NZ_CM170152.1, on the reverse strand, counting down.
AAGTTTGGAGGGTCGTTTGCACAAACTGGTGCAACGGAGCTTGGAAAGACAAGTGCCATAGAGGCGCTGCGCCGCTCAAATGTTGATCCGGTGCAAATAGATCATGTCATCTATGGAAACGTGATTCACACTGAAAAAAACGCTTCCTATATTTCTAGACACATCGGATTATATAGCGGTATTCCTCAGGAGGTGCCAGCACTTACATTGAACCGGCTTTGCGGGTCTGGTCTGCAGGCTGTTGTTTCAGCTGCCCAGCATATTTTAGTCGGCGATGCCAACATCGTCCTTGCAGGTGGGGCGGAAAATATGTCGCAATCTCCTTACTCTAATTTCACGCAGCGTTTCGGCGGGGCAAAAATGGGGAACCTCTCGTTTGAGGATATGCTGTTGGCAACATTAACGGACCAATACACAGGAAATGGGATGGGTCTTACCGCAGAAAAACTGGCTGAAATGTATGAAATTACAAGGGAAGAACAGGATGCATTTGCAGTGGAATCAAACCAAAGGGCTGTGAAAGCAGCTCCTGCCTTCCAAGAAGAGATTGTCGCGGTTGAAGTGAAAACAAGAAAAGGCAGCTTAATTGTCCGTGAAGACGAACATATAAAACCGGATGCAAACATGGAAGCCTTATCCAAGATTAAGCCTTCTTTTAAAAAGGACGGAACGGTAACGGCGGGGAACGCCTCAGGCATTAATGACGGTGCAGTATCACTTGTGGCAGCCGGGAAACAAGCTGTACAAAAAAACAACCTAAAGCCAATTGCGCGTATTGTATCCTGGGCTGTTGCTGGAGTTGATCCATCCATCATGGGCATCGGGCCCGTTCCAGCAATCCAACAGGCCCTTGAAAGAGCAAAGCTCACGCTTGATGACATGGATGTTATTGAAGTGAATGAAGCATTCGCTTCACAATACTTAGCGGTAGAAAAAGCGCTGGGGCTTGACCGCAAAAAAACCAATGTGAATGGCGGGGCGATTGCCTTAGGCCACCCGGTTGGCGCAAGCGGGGCAAGGGTGTTATTGTCTGCTGCTTACGAGTTAAGACGTAAGAATGCACGATTTGCGGTTGTAAGCTTATGTATTGGCGGTGGTCAGGGTATTGCAATGGTGATTGAGAGTGTCTAAACTGCCATAGTTTTTTAACGCTTTTAACCAGTTCTATTTGGTCAGCAGGGCATGGGGGGGAAATACCCTCAAAAACCAGAAAAACGCCCTGCGCATTTTTCCATTAAAAAACAGTGATGTTCCAAATTTTTTTCAGGGGGATATAGTAGATGAAAATCGCAGTATTAGGGTCAGGAATCATGGGGAATGGCATTGCACAGGTGTTTGCGACTAGTGGACATCATGTCACAATCGTAGATATATCAAACGAAGTTCTCAGAAAAGCCGAAAATACAATCGCAAAAAGCCTTACCAAAATCGCGCAAAAGGATGAAAAGATTGTTCCAAGTGAGGTGTTAGCACGCCTGAATTATACTACCGACAAACAGGAGTTACGTGATGCGGATCTTGTTATTGAAGCGATTACTGAAAATATCGAGGTAAAGAAAAAAGTGTTTCGAGAACTTGATGAGTTGTGTGAGCCAAAAACAATCTTAGCATCGAACACGTCTAGTTTAGGAATAGCCGATATGGCTGCTGTCACAAACCGAAAGGATAGGGTATGCGGCATGCATTTCTTCAACCCTGTGCCACTTATGAAACTAGTAGAAATTACAGCGACCGATGAAACATCGGAAAAAACGATTCAAATAGCGGAAATGCTTGTGAAGCAAATGAACAAAGAAAGCATTCATGTAAAGGACACCCCATTATTTGTGGTCAATCGGCTGCTTGTACCATTTATTTGTGAAGCTATTACATTAGTTGAGGAAGGGACCGCGTCCCCAGCAGATATTGATAAAGCCATGCAACTGGGTGCTAACCATCCAATCGGCCCCCTATGGCTGGCTGATATAATAGGACTTGATACAATGCTCCATATACAGGAAGCTCTTTTTGTAAAGACGAATGATTCCAAATACCGGGTGCCAGAATTATTAAGAGAAATGGTAGCCAGAGGTGAAATAGGAAGAAAAAGTGGAAAAGGGTTTTATCAATACTAAAAAAATTGATAGATTTCAAGTTTAGTACACTTTTGGCATAAAACGAAATAACGAAATAGAAGAAATAAAAGAAAAAACAAGGGGCGATTAGGCTGTTTCATTTAAATATGAAACGGACAAAACGTCCCTTATTTCTGTTGAGAATTCCCAGCTCTACTGCATTTATGTAGTTGATTTAAAATGCTTTATATTTTCGATTACCAAAAGGGTAAATAGCACTTTTTTATGTTTTTTTCTAGTGAGCCTGACGCTTCTCTTTCCACCAGTTAACCAATCCATAAATAATAAGAAACACCAACCCTATCTCAATAGCATGGTCCGCTACGTTTAGAATTCCACCCGAGCGAGGGATGAAATCTGTCACTTGCCCAAACAAAAGTCGATCAATGCCATTTCCAATTGCTCCTCCGACCAGAAATCCGAAACTACTATCGATAAGTACTCCCTTCATTTCTTCGTTTCTACGAATATAGAAAACAACGATCACAAACAGTACAGCTGCAACCCCAAAGAGCCTTGCATAGCCTGGAAAATAACCACCGGCCATCCCGCTATTTTCGATATGAGTGAGTGATATGCCCCACAATGTAAATGTTTCATTTATATCAATATAGATACGAATTAGATATTTAGAAAGCTGGTCCAGCACAAGTACGAGAATAGCAATTAGATAAAATAGCATATATAGACCTTCTTTCCTACTGATTTATTTGCAGCCTAATTATCAGTATAATGGAAAGATTTTTTCTTATCTATTATATAGCTTTTTTGTAAAAAGTAACCTAATCAATGTACATTAGATGGAATCAAAACTTACCATTTAAGAGAACGGATTGTTGAAATCAGCTGGCTACAGTAGAGAGGGCTCACACTATTATAGCCAGCCAAGAAACATTAAAAAACAGCGTTTTGGTTTATCCAATAATTTTTCAATTCGGGTAAAATGAACTTTCCTAAAGATTGGTAACACTTTTTTGTTGTGTATTTAGTAAGGAAGATTCCTCTTCATCGTGCTTTAATAGTTCAATAGAGATAAATAGTTCAAACAAGTACATTATTTTCCCCCTCCTATCCATAGATGGACTAAACTCTCTTGATAACTTAAGATGTACACACTAACATTTATTGTTAATTATTCAAATATATAACATCATGAGATAATGACATTAAATTATTAATACCATCATTTAAAGTACTAAATCGATCTTCTGTAAGATGCCCTTCCATCCATCTGTAATAGATCTGCTGTAAAATAACTGCAATTTTAAAATAGGCGAAAGCTAAGTAAAAAGGAAAATTAGAAAGATCCCTTTTACTTTGCTTAGCATATCGCTCGATAAACTCTTCCCTAGAAATAAATCCGCCTAATGTTGTTACAGAATTTATAGCAGTAAATGGGTCATTTTCATCTTTCCAATAAGCAATTGCAGATGCTAAATCAGTAAGAGGATCCCCAATCGTAGACAATTCCCAGTCAAAGACCCCAACGATTTTTCCAGGATTGGTTGTCGAAAGCATCATATTATTAAGCTTGAAATCATTGTGGACGATGGTTGGGCTTGGTGAATTTGGGATATTTGTCATAATCCACTTTTCGATAGCAGGATAAACTTTAATTTCATCGGTTTTACAATTGTGATATCGTTTTATCCATCCATGTACTTGTCTTTCCAAATAGCCATCTGGTTTCCCCATATCTTGCAATCCAGCTTTTTGATAATCAATTTCGTGAAGCTGAACCAATGTATCAACTGTCGATTCAGAAATGGTTTTTTTAATATTTGGTATCGCACTATATCCAGCAGGGATTGTATCGTCAAGAACTATCCCATTTTTTTTCTCCATTACATAAAAAGGTTTATCCATAATTGCAGGATTGTGCATACAAAAGTATGGTTTTGGAGCAAGCGGGAAAACTGGGTTGATTTTCTCTAGCAATCGATACTCCCTTTCAACATCATGAGCTTTAGGCGGGATTTTACCAAAAGGAGGCCGTCTCATGACCGATTCCCATTTCCCTACTTTAATAAGAAATGTTAAGTTTGAATATCCTTCTGAAAATTGTTTGACTTCCATTGGCGCTACATCAAGCTGGATTTGACTCCTTAGATACGTTTCAAACTCCGTCCAGTTAATTTCACTTTCTGATTGAGCCGAAACATTAATTTTTTGTGTTAACATTGTTTAACCTCCTATAAACCTTCACTTTATATAAATTGATGCAAAAACCATGCCAATCATTAAATCTTGGAATATAAACGTTATCTACGTGATTGATATGGAATTTGGATTGTACATCCTAACCTTCAGTTGATTACTTTTCAGACAAAGTCCTATTTAGTGTGTTGTATTATCGAACAGTTTAGGATGTTGAAGAGTTTTTATCTTGACTATTACCCATTTTCAACAGATACTTTAGGAAAATACATATGGATGAAAAAGGAGATGAATGATTTGGAAAACGTTAGAAACCTTATGACCCCAATACAAGAATATTTACAACCAAATCAAACCCTGCATGACGCCATCTTCCTTATGAATAAATATAGGTTGAATACATTACCGGTAGTTGATGCGTCAGAAAAACTCATTGGCGTTTTTACTCGGAGTGTTTTATATCAACAGCTTTTATTAAATAAAGAAATGGAAACATCCATCGGGAAATTTATTAAAAAAGATATCGGTACTATTTCCGAAGACATTTCTGTGGAAGAATTGGAAAAACAGATTGCAGTAAGTGAAGTGGGTACTGGTTTTGTTGTAGATAAAACTGGAAAGCCAATTGGGGTCATAGATAAAGCAGATGCTGTTAAAAGCTATCTTCAGAAGACACAACTGCTTACAGAGCAATTAAAATGGAAAAGCCTGCTTCAAACAGTGATTGAGAACTCATACGATGGCTTTGTCATGGTAAATGAAAAAGGAAATATCACTTTTGTAAGCCCTTCCTTAATAGAACTTTTTGATCTTAACCGAAAAGAAATCGAAGAAGTTCCCATTGACTCTATTTTTCCGCATTTTGAATTAACAAAAGTATTTAAAACAGGTATTGCGGAAATAAGTGATTTTATGGAAATCAAAGGTATCAACTACATTGTTCATCGAATTCCTGTGTACCAGGAAGATAAAATCATCGGTGCTATCGGAAAAATTGTTTATCGTCAGCTTCAAGAGGTTCGTGAGAGATTTAGAAGTTATGAAAGATTGGAAAAACAAAATGATTTTGCAGCCAAGAATGCGGAAGCATCACGATTTACCTTTGATGAAATTCTTTCCAACAATTCTCAAATGGAAAAATTGTTTCGAAGTGGGATGAAAGCGGCTAAAGGGAAAACAACGATTATGATTCGCGGTGAAAGTGGTACAGGAAAAGAACTATTTGCCCACGCGCTTCACAGTGCCAGCAACCGGAAAAATGGCCCGTTTATTACTGTAAACTGTGCGGCGATACCTGAGCATTTATTAGAGTCAGAATTTTTTGGATATGACGAAGGCGCTTTTACAGGTGCAAAACAAAAAGGGAAAGCCGGAAAATTTGAAATGGCGCATGGGGGAACCCTTTTCTTGGATGAAGTTGGAGATATGTCTCTTCAGCTTCAGGCAAAGTTACTTCGCGTGTTACAAGAAAGAGAGTTTTACCGTGTTGGTGGGACAAATAGAGTATCCGTCGATGTTAGAATTATTACAGCAACCCATCAAAAATTAGAAGAAATGGTTGAAACAGGAACATTCAGAGAAGATTTATTTTATCGGTTAAATGTCATATCGATTGAGATTCCTCCTCTTCGAAAAAGAAAAGAAGATATTTTAATGTTGAGTCATGCATTTATTAGTGAATTAAATAAACAAAATGGCACAAGTATTATTGGTTGGGATCCATTAGTAGAACAAGCTTTAATGGAATATGATTGGCCAGGTAATATTCGTGAACTCCGCAATGTATTTGAACGAGCAATGGTTTTTGCGGAAAATGGAATGATCTCCTTAGAAGATTTACCTGATTATTTACTAAAGAAAATCGGGATGAGTATATTTTTAGAAGAAGAGAATGAAAATTTTGATAAAACATTGCTAGAAAAGGCCGAAGAGATGGCGATAAAAATAGCTTTAAAGAAATCGGATGGAAACAAAAGTCAAGCATGTAAACTATTAGGCATTAGTCGTTCAGTGCTATATGATAAGCTGAAAAAATACGATGATATAAAAATGCCCTAATATTTGTTCCCCATAAATACTCTAAAAAAGCACTTGTGTGTGCTTTTTTTTGTTGGCCACCAATACATACCAATCTAGCACTTGTTTGATTTTCAAACACAAAGATCAATCTTATACTATTTTTCCTACATTTGCTCACCGCTTGTTTCAGAATTTTCCTTTTTCCATTCTCCCTCATTACTAGTCTTGAAAGTGTTATATCAAAGGAAAAGTATTTTTTTTAGAAAAAATGAGATTAAATTAAAAAACTGGCACAGATTTTGCATTATAAGAAGTGACGGCTTAGAAATTTTAATTTTGAAAATAGTAATCTGGTATTTATTTTGTTGAAGGAGGAAAAGTATGCGTGAAGTAGTGATAGTGGAAGCGGTTAGAACCCCTGTTGGAAAAAGAAAAGGTGTGCTGGGGAATATACGTCCTGATGATTTGGCAGCTGAAGTGTTAAGAGAATTGGTGAACCGAGCAGGAGTGTCTCCCGATTTAATAGAGGACGTTATTTTAGGTTGTGTAACCCAAGTGGGAGAGCAGGGAGTAAACATCGCTCGTACAGCTGCACTTACTGCTGGATTCCCAATACATGTACCTGGGACGACCATCGATCGCCAATGTGGGTCTAGTCAACAGGCTGTCCATTTTGCGGCACAGGCGATCTTAAGTGGTGATATGGATATCGTGATTGCGGGTGGGGTTGAAAGCATGACACGAGTTCCGATGATGTCAAATTTTACAGGAACTTCATGGAGTGAAAAGCTTACCTCTCAACACGAAATCATTCATCAAGGATTGTCAGCAGAGCGAATTGCCGAAAAATGGGGAATTACCCGCGGACAGGCAGATGAATTTGCATTAGAAAGCCACAGAAGAGCGATAAAAGCCCAAGAAGAAGGTCGGTTTGATCGAGAAATCATGCCAATTGAAGTGACGTTAGAAGACGGGTCAAAGCAAGTGATTACACATGATGAAGGTCCACGTAAAGACTCGACAATTGAAAAGCTTGGAAATTTAAAACCCGCATTTATTGAAAACGGAGTCATTAGTGCAGGAAATGCCAGTCCAATGAGTGACGGGGCTTCTGCAATACTGCTAATGTCAAGAGAAAAGGCGTTAGAATTGGGTCTTCGCCCCCGGTTTAAAGTTTTAGCCCGCACTGTAGTTGGCTCAGATCCAACTTTAATGCTAACGGGTCCGATAGAAGCAACGAGACAAGTACTTAAGAAGGCAAAATTAGAAGTATCCGATATTGATATTTTTGAAGTAAATGAAGCGTTTGCTCCTGTCCCTATGGCTTGGCTAGAAGAGATTAAAGCGGATCCATCTAAGCTGAATCCAAATGGCGGGGCGATTGCTCTCGGCCATCCATTAGGTGCAAGTGGAACAAGAGTGATGATTACTCTTATCCATGAGATGGAGAGAACAGGCAGTAAGTTTGGTCTTCAAACGATTTGCGAAGGAAACGGAATGGCTAATGCAACCATTCTTGAAAGAATGGAGTAACAGAAAGACCTGATTAATAGAAAGAATAAATTTTTTTGAAGGAGGACTTATTTATGAAAATGAATGAAGTAATTGCAGTGGTAACAGGAGGAAGCTCTGGTTTAGGAGAAGCAACCGTAACCCGAATTGTTGAAAACGGTGGAAAAGCGGTCATTATTGATTTATCAGAGGAAAGAGGAGCCGATATTATTGAAAAATTAGGTTCTGATAATGTCCTATTTACAAAAGCAGATGTTTCAAATGAAGAAGAAGTTTCACAAGCGTTATCACAGGCAGTTGAAAAGTTTGGTCAAATCAATACAGTGGTGAATTGTGCTGGTATCGGACCAGCTAAAAAATTATTGGGTCGTGATGGTGTTCATGATCTTGCTGGTTATAACAAAATTATCCAGGTTAATTTGGTTGGTACGTTCAATGTTACTCGATTAGCAGCTGAGAAAATGGTGAACAATGAACCGAATAGTGAAGGTGAGCGCGGGGTAATTATTAATACGGCTTCTGTTGCTGCTTTTGAAGGACAAATCGGTCAGGTTGCTTATAGTGCTTCAAAAGGTGGAGTCGTAGCTATGACACTGCCAATCGCAAGGGAGTTAGCTCGATATGGAATCAGGGTAATGACGATCGCACCAGGTCTTATCCAAACACCGTTATTTGATACGCTTCCAGAAAAAGCAAGAGATGCACTAGGAGCTATGGTCCCGTTCCCATCCCGTCTTGGATACCCAGCTGAATATGCGCAGCTTGCCCAAAGCATCATCGAAAACCCAATGCTAAATGGAGAGGTAATCCGGTTGGATGGAGCCATTCGGATGCAGCCAAAGTGAGATACTAGTAGAATAATAGATTTGATTAAATGATTAAGAAAAGGGGAATCAGAATGAGTCAACTCGTTCAATTTACAAAACAAGATGGTGTCGCAACGGTAACAATTGATAATCCACCAATGAATGTATTAAGCACTCGTGTAGCTCAAGCGATAAAAGATGTTTTCCTTCAGATAAAAGAGGATCCAGAGGTTATTGCGGTCATTCTAACAGGGAATGGAGATCGGGCATTTATGGCCGGAGCTGATATCAAGGAATTTCCAAGTTGGATTCAATTAGGGAAAGAAGAGGTAAGAAAGATTGCGAAGGCGAATCACGAAGTCCTCAATTTGATTGAAGAGATTCAACAGCCCACCATTGCTATGTTAAACGGCTTTACATTTGGCGGAGGCTGCGAATTAGCATTGGCTTGCGATATTCGGATTGCAGAAGAACATGCAAAGCTTGGTTTACCAGAGGTGAATTTAGGTTTATTCCCTGGAGCCGGAGGTACTCAAAGGCTGCCTAAACTGGTTGGACCGGCAAAAGCAAAGGAAATCATGTTTTTAGGAGAGGCAATCTCAGCAAATGAATCCTTGAGTATTGGACTAGTGAACAAAGTTGTACCTAAGGGAGAAGGCATGACAGCGGCAAAGTCTATGGCCCAAAAAATTGCTGGCCAGTCGTTACAAGCTTTAAGCCGAATCAAGAAGGCAGTGAATGAGGGAGCTGATCAATCTTTAGAATCAGCCCTTGAACTTGAATTAAATCTTTTTGTAGATATATTTAGTACAGACGATGTTCGCGAGGGAGTTCAAGCGTTTATCGAAAAGCGTCCCGCCCAATTTACACATAAATAGAAATGTGATTTTTAGATAAAATCTCTACTATAAAAACAAGGAAAGGTGATATATAATGACTGAAACTATTAATAAAGTAAATATATTTAAGCAAATCATGGGTGAATATCCGACGGGGGTAACGATCGTAACAACGATGGATGCACAAGGAACACCAGCCGGATTAACAGTCAATTCTTTTGCATCTGTCTCGCTTGATCCCCTTATTGTACTATGGAGTATTGATAAAAAAGTTTCCTCTTTAAATGCATTTATAGGGGCAGAGGGGTTCGCAGTACACACATTAGCAACGGATCAAATTGATGCGTGTTGGGCATTTGCCGGAAAAGAAGCGGATCGTTTTTCAAAGGTAAATTGGAAGGTATCTGAGAATGGTCTGCCGGTTATTTCGGATTCATTAGGAACACTAGAGTGTAAAACGATTCAACAAATTGATGCAGGGGACCATATCATCCTGCTTGGTGAAATAATTGAATTAAAGAAAGCAGATAAGAATCCATTACTTTACTACAATAGAAATATAGCTCCGATTCCAGCCAATTGGCCAGAAAAATAGAGATTAGCTTAGTCACCTAAAACATGAATAGGTGCCCAAAATCTCAAACTAGGGGAGTAGTGATGTATGAAAATATTAGGAATTTCTGGAACGATAACCGGATCTAAGACATCAATTGTTATCAAGAAGGTAATAGAAGAAATAAAAAAACTAAATCCTGAAGCAGAAACTGAAATACTAGACCTTAAGCAGTTTAATGTTCAATTTTGTGATGGCCGTCCACCCGTAGAGTATACAGGTGATACGAAGAAAGTGATTGATTTAATATCCTCTGCTGATTCCTATGTGATTGGGACCCCTATTTTCCAAGGGTCCTTCAGCGGGGCATTAAAAAATTTGATTGATTTGGTGCCTCCAGTTGAATTTAAAAATAAGGTCATGGGATTCGTTGCTACAGGAGGGAACCACCAACATTATCTTGTGATTGAAAATCAATTAAAGCCAATCGCAAGCTACCTAAATGCTTATGTGACCCCAAGTTTCGTATTTGCGCATAATGAACATTTTAGTGCTACTAATGAAATCGAAGATGCGGAATTATTGAAAAAGATTGGAGAGCTTTCTCATCAGATTGTCTACATGCAGGATAAATTAGTTTACTCTAAATAAGAAAGTGGATGGTGGAGTATGAATGTGTTGTCGGCGGTTAAACTTCCGGTAAGCCAATTAAAAGATGGCGGATTAATAATCATGTATGATGATATTAAAACACACATGGGGTTCATAGTTGGTTTAGGTGAGTACGTAAATGGGGAAAAAGTTAATTTTATGACAAAAATCGGCAGAGGATTGGTTTATGCTTGTATTACCGAGGAAAGAGCTAAACAACTAGATATTCCAAAAATGGATGATAATATGGATGATACGAAACCGTTCGCTGTTTCAATTGATTTTAAAGACACAACAACTGGAATATCCAGCTTTGAACGATCAGATACAATTAAAGCATTGACTTCTACAGAGGTTCAAGGAAATGATTTCAAAAGACCAGGTCATATTTTTCCCTTAATTAGTAAAGAAAGAGATTTATTGGACCGTGTTGATCTAACGGAAGCGGTTATTCATCTGACAAAGTTGGTATCAGATATTCATATTGGATATATGTCAGAAATTTTAAATCTAAATGGGGATGTAGCAAGTAAGGAAGAGGTTCTTGAGGTTTCAAGGGTATATGATTTACCTATTATACAAATGAGTGAAGTACTTAAAATGACAAAAGACCAAGCAATATGTTCATTTCATGCGATGGTTATAAATGGGAGAAAGCTTGGCAGAAGTATCGGTTTCCCTACTGCAAATCTTAATCCGCAAGAACAAATTGTAGATTTGTTTAAAGGCGTTTATGGAGTGAAGGTTTATATTGACGGACAAGAATTTATTGGCGTTATGAATGTTGGATCAAGACCAACATTTAATGAAAATGGAGAATCCATTCATTATGAGGTCCATATCCTGGATTTCGATCAAGATCTATATTGGAAAAATATTGAGGTCAAGGTATGTTTTTACCTAAGAGATGAAATCTCCTTTCCTAGTATTTCTAACTTGGTCTCTCAAATAAACAAGGATATTAAATCGGTCAAAAACAGATTTAATTTATTTATATAAGAATAATGGACAGTCTTCAATATCAAGGAGATTATCATGCAGCGCCTACAAATTTAGGCGTTTTTTTTTGTTAATCATGATTCGTTCCATTTCTAGCTTCACATACGAAGGGCTAACTGGATACATTAAAAAGGGTATGTATTGAATAAAGAGAGAATGGAAGGTTATCCCTCCGTTCCCCCATAATCTTTATCAATCTTCACTTGAAAAGAATAATCTTTGTCTTTATCTGAGCCGTGATTTAGTGTAAATATATATTTGGTCCTTTCACCAAGCACCACTCTTTTTTCCACTAATACAAGTTTTTTTTCAACAAAGTACAGTCTTTCAACGGATAATGCAGGTTTTCCAGGTGTGGATTTTAGATATTGGGCATGAAAATCATCTAATATGACTGGTTCGATTTCTAATATTGAATGGGTGAAATGGATGTGATGATCATTCTCTAAGTACTCGAAAAATACTGTTTTTTCAAAATTGTTTTTTTCGATATTTGGTGTAAATTTTAAAGGAATGTAACTTGTACCTAAAATGAGTGGGTCATCGTTAGCGCTGGCTACAGCACAAATCTTAAAAAAGCTTTCTGATGAATTAAGGTTAAAAAGATTAAAAATTCGATTAGGTACCTCTTTTTCAATGCCTGCTTCAATGACATTAACACTTGGGTGCAGACCCTGTTCACCAATTTGACGGGCAAAGGCTATTTCTCCGGTTAAATCCTGCAAAACCTTTTTTGCTGTGACAAATGTCCCGATCCCTTGTTTTCTGTCGATAAGACCTTCAATCATTAGGTCATCCAGTGCTTTTCTTGCTGTTGCACGACTAATGCTGTACATTTCCATAAGTTCTCTCTCGGAAGGCACCATTTCACCTTCTTTCCAAGAACCATCTTTTATTTTTTCCTTTAAGATTTCTTTTAACTGATAATAAAGCGGGATTATACTTTTTTCATCTAACATATTATCACTCATCCATCTAAATAGATTATTATTTAAAACTCTTACTATATTATCCAAACCTTTAGTTATATTTTAAATATTATAAATGATTAAAACAATAGAATTTATTTTAATTATATCATCCATTTTGGTTAGGGAAGATACCCCAAAATAGGGAATGTCTTTATTACAAAATTCTCTTTAAAATAAGTAGTCATAAAGGGGGTTCCTTATATGGATTTTATGAGCAGAGTGAGACCTGAATTAAAAGAAATTATTTCGGTTTTTCCACCCATTAAACTTCCCGAAGGTTTGATGGCAGCCAGGCAGGCACAAGCAGCTCCAATCGAAAGGTCAGAACAGGTGAAAATCACAGAAAGGACCGTTCCAGGGGGAGATGCGCAGCCCATGATGGTTCGTATATATGAACCGGTAAAACGAGATCAAACGAGGCTGGGAGCTTTGTTGTTTATCCATGGCGGTGGGTACGTAATCGGCAGCCCGGACAACAATGATACGACATGCCAAACGATTGTAGAGACTGCAAATTGTGTCGTGGTTTCTGTTGATTATCGCTTGGCTCCCGAGCATCCATATCCTGCACCACTGGAAGATTGTTATGCGGCATTAGTATGGATGAAAAACAACGTAGAAGAGTTAAACATCGATGATGAACGGATTGCAGTTGCAGGACAAAGTGCGGGTGGCGGGTTAACAGCTGCTCTGTCTTTGTTGGCTCGTGATCGAGGAGGTCCGGCAATTGCGTTTCAGATGCCGCTTTATCCGATGATTGATGATCGAAATATAACACCATCTAGTTACGAAATTACAGACGAACGGGCTGTATGGAACCGTGGCAATAACTTAGCAGCATGGAGAATGTATCTCGGGGACCATATAAATGAAGAAATTTCTCCGTATGCCGCACCGGCACGAGCAAAAAACCTTTCTGGTCTCCCGCCAACATACACATGTGTGGGCCAATTGGACCCATTCCGCGATGAAACACTCGAATATGTCGCACAATTGGCACGAGCGGGTGTACCAGTTGAATTTAATTTATATCCGGGGGCTTACCATGGGTTTGAAATGTTGAATCCTCAGACAGAAATAGGTCAACAAGCGGTAAACAGATATGTTCAAGCGCTAAACAAGGCTTTAAATTCAGAGCCAATAGAAATCAAAATATAAAAGAATGGCCGGTTCTATTGGAGAACCGGCCTTTTAACCTCTAAAGATAGGTTTCCCATTTTCGAGACGCCAAAGCGTTGGTATATGAGCGTGTGACATGTTCTCAGTATAGCAAAGATTGTTTTAAATTCTCCCTGGACAGCATGAAAATGAAACAGAGGACCATCCCCTGCTTCACATTGTTGTACTAGAAGTCTTTTTCTCATCTTTTATTACTGCTACAGCTGCTGGTTTACTATTTTGAGAACCCAGGAACACCCCAGAACCAATGAAGAGAAAACCAATGATTTGTAACACCAAAATAGGTTCATCTAATATCAATAATGAAGCAATAGCTGTAACTAACGGAATTCCGTTCATAAAAATGGCGGATTGACTGGGACCGAGAACACTAATCCCTCGATTCCACAGCATATTCCCTACTCCTAGAGGAAAAGCACCTAAATAGAGTAACAATAACCAGGGAATTATACTAGTAGGCATCTGACTCCAACCTTCTATTGTTAGCTCCCAGAATGACAAAGGGAAGTAACAGATTGTAGAAATTCCAAAGAGGTAAAAACTAATGATTTCAGGTGAAACGTTTATGTCAATTGCTTTTTTTATAAAAATAAAGCTTATACTAAAAGTTAATAAGGCAATAACAATATAAAAATCACCAATGCTAAAGGATAAATGAATTAAATTTGTGAGTGACCCTTTTAATACAACCAGTGTAACACCAAAAAAACCGAGACTAATACCAAGGATTTGCTTCCAGCTTAAAGGAATACTAAAAACTAAAAACGACATTAGCGCAGTAACCAAAGGGGTTAACCCCATAATAAGTGCGGCATTTGTGGGTAGTGAATATTTTAGTCCAATTAGAAATATGGCGTTATTAATAACAACACCTAAAAGAGAAGCACCTAAAATATACCCCCAAGCCCTCTTATTTCTTGGCAAAATAAAAGGGGACTTTCGAATAAACCAAATCAAAGCAATCGTTGCAAAAAGATTCCGAAAGAATAATAGACTCCAAAAAGGGAATTGCTCAACCAGTATTTTTGTTAGGACGAAATTACTGCCCCACATAATGATTACAATGGATAATATCCATTTTATTTTTGTATGAGTCAAGTTTTCACCTATTTTCAATTATTTTGAAGGAGAGCATGAAATGATCCGGAAGATGGTTACCACATGTTATAATGCCGTATATCCACCATCCACTGCAATACTTGCGCCAGTAACAAAAGAAGCGGCATCGCTTGCTAAAAATTGAATCACATTGGCTACTTCATCCGCCTGACCTAATCGTCCCATTGGGTGCCGATCTTTAAACACCCTCTTGGCTTCTTCAGGGACAAGAGGAGTTTCTATTACCCCAGGGCACACCGCATTTACCCGTATATTTTCTTTCGCATGCGAGGTCCCAGCGGCTCGCGTTAAGTTTACGACTCCACCTTTTGACGCACTATAAGCAACACTACTGGGGGTGGCCACAAGCCCGAACATAGAAGCAAGATTTATTACGGAACCCCCATGACCTTGTTTTTGCATTTGCGTGATGGCGTATTTATTGCATAAAAAAACACCAGTATAATTCACATCATTTACTTTTTTCCATACATCAAGGCTTTGGTCTACGATGTTTCCTGGCCCGCCAATTCCCGCGCTCGCGACCAAGATATCAAGCTTCCCAAACATTTCAACTGTATACAGAACCATCTGCTTCACATCCTGTTCGTTTGTTACATCTGTTTGAACAAAGGGAGCACCAAGAAGTTGGGCTGCTTTGTTGCCCAACTCATAATTGAGATCTGCAATCATCACTTTTGCTCCATTTTTTATAAAACTTTTAGCCGTTGCTAATCCAATCCCGCTAGCTCCGCCGGTTATAAGCGCTGCCTTTCCTTGTAGATTCATCGTTTTTGCCTCCTTTTAAACTATTAGGTTGCATAATAGGATCCCTCTCAACGAATACAAATGGGTCTGTACTCATCTCGAATGACCTTTTTTAAACGCTTCCAATGTATTCATTATTTAACAAAAATGCGTTCGCCTAAAAATCTAGTAATAATATCGTAATCTATTTTGGAAGATTCGAATATTCCCTCTTTTAAGGGGGATAGATACCCCTATAAGTAATGTCTACAGGGAAGAATTACCTTTAAGAAGGATAATAATGTTAACTAAAAGAGGGGGTGACGATAGATATCATTTCGGTTTTAGAAATGAGTGAAAAGAGGATAAATTGGAAAAACCGGGGCAAGGGAATGCCGCGGTTTTTAGTTTAGTATATAAATAAGTTACGAGAGGATGCCTCGACGAAACAATTCCGAAACCGCATGTGTTCGATTCTGAACTCCTAGTTTCCGTAAAGCTGTCTTTACATATTGTTTCACAGTTAATTCACTTATTCCCATATAATCAGCCATATCAGATGTTGTTTCTCCATATGAAATTCTCCTCATAATCTCTAATTCTCGATTGCTTAACTGACCTGGATCATCTTCCTTCATTGAAGAATAAATAACTCTACCAACCAATTTTCCATAATATGTTAACAAAGAAAGCAGTTCTTCATCAAAAACAGGAGACTCTCTGAAATCGGTTGTCCCAATATAACCTAATGCCACTGTGTTAAAGGTGATTGGAACAATGAGACCTGATTCATGGGAATAAATATACCTCGTTCCCATTTGTTTTATGTAATCTAAACCTGTATAGTATTTTGCTCTTCTCTCTTGTAGGGCTGAAAGAATCCCAGGTGCAACCCGAAGGTCGTCTCGCTTCGTGCTAATATTGATAGAATCGATTTCTGTAAGACAAATCAGCCCTTCAGCAATGAAACCTAATGGTGAATAACGATAGAGATGGGCATTTTTGACTGGGAATATCTCGATATATGTTTTTACAATAGATTGCAATTGTTCCTCGTGATTTGAAATTTCTTCTATTTCTCGTACTTTCTTTTCAATTTTAATGAATTTATCCTTCAATTTAGCCTGAATGGGATAGTGAGAGTTCACAAAGAATCATTCCTTTCAAAACTATTATATAGATGAATATTTAAAATAGTCAATAAATTTAGAACTATAAAATAGTTATACTTTAAAGGATAGCAAGGAATTCTTAAAGTTTGAGGAAACCAAAAGGAGGATAGCCTTTAAAGAAGATTACCCTATTAGGGGAGTAATTTCACTCTAAATTCGGTAATTTCCAACTTATAGCAGTCATTATATACTATAACTTATAGAACTGAACAACATAAGAAACATGATAATAGTTTAAATGATTAAAAGTTGAGATGGCAACGCTTTCAGTTGCGGTAATGAAAAATGGCCACGCTTTCTAAGGAAAATCTAGAAATCTATTTTTAAAAAGGAGGAAAAATAATGAATAACAAAAAACAAAGGGATAAAAAAACGGATTTTGATGCAGTGATAATCGGTGCTGGTTTTGCCGGGCTCTATATGCTTCATAGTTTAAGAGAGCAGGGGTTAACCGCCCGAGTATATGATACAGCCGATAATGTTGGCGGTGTATGGTATTGGAACCGTTACCCAGGAGCTCATTGTGACTCAGAGGCTGTATACTACGGGTTTACCTTTTCCGAAGAACTATACAAAGGCTGGACATGGTCGAAACGATATGCTCCTCAGCCGGAAATTTTAGATTACTTGAATTATGTCGCTGACACATTAGACTTACGAAAAGACATTAAATTTAACACTCGTGTTAATACTGCTGAATTTGACGAAGAAAAGAATATTTGGCGAATCGAAACCAGCAATGGCTCGGTTGTAACTGCTAAATACTTTATTTCCGGTGTTGGCTGCCTTTCTTCATCAAATGTTCCTAATATCAAAGGTTTAAATGATTTTAAAGGAGAATGGTACCATACGGGAAGATGGCCGCATACAAAAGTAGATTTCACTGGGAAGCGAGTAGGTGTCATTGGAACGGGGTCTAGTGGAATGCAGTTAATTCCGGAGGTTGCCAAAACTGCAGACCATTTAACGGTCTTTCAGCGGACGCCTCAGTACACAACTCCAGCTGGAAATCGTCCGTTAGATAAAGAATATATCGATGAGTTAAAAGCGAATGTCCAACAATTAAGAAAAGATATGCTAAGCTCGCCAACAGGTCAGCCATTTAAACGCGCTCCGCTTTCGGTTTTGGATGATACACCTGAAGCACAGGATAAGAAATTTGAAGAGGCATGGGAAAAGGGACTGCCATTTTTCCCACTATATAATGACATTTTGACAAATGAAAAATCGAATGAAATTGTGGCTGAGTTTGTCCGAAAAAAAATCGGCGAGGTTGTCAAAGACCAAGAGACAGCGAGAAAATTAATGCCAAATTATTACTTTGGGACAAAACGCCCAGTAAGAGATAGCTATTATTATGAAACGTTCAATCGTGAGAATGTTTCATTAGTAGATGTAAAATATGAAGAGCCAATTCAAGAGATTACCGAAAATGGCGTGCGTACGAAAAAAGGTGAATATGAGCTTGATATGATTATTTTCGCAACTGGCTACGATGCGATGACAGGCTCTTTAATAAAGTTTGATCTCATCGGTAAGGATGGAATCACTCTGAAGGAGAAATGGGAAAATGGGGCAAGCGTTTCTACCTACTTAGGCATTGCACACGCCGGATTCCCGAACTTCTTTACGATTACGGGTCCAGAAAGTCCTTCGGTTATCACGAACGTACCAACAGCAATTGAACAGCATGTGGAATGGATTTCTAATTGTATTCAATACATGGAGGACAACGAGATTGATGCGATTGAAGCCGATTCTGAGGCAGAAAAAGGATGGAGTGCACATTGCCGCGAAATGGCCGAATCTACGCTATATGTGAAAACAGAATCCTGGTATACAGGTGAGAATATTGAAGGAAAACCTAGAGGGTTCTTAATCTATGTTGGCGGTCTTAATAATTATAAAAAGATTTGCGACGAAGTGGCAGAAAACAGTTACAAAGGATTTTCGATCAAAACTTCAACTAAAACAATAGTTTAAGAGTTTCGTAGAACTATAGTAACCCTTTTAAGCCTGTTTTGCTTGAAACAAGCGAAAACAGGACTAATGAACGCTTCATTAAGTGGATTCAGCTGTAAAACCACAAATCACAAGGTGATCAGTTAAAGGAGGATTTATACTATGTCAACCAATACATTAATTCCATTAAATAGAAACGCAGCCGAATTTATTTCAAAACCTAAAAAAATGCTCATAAACGGAAAGTGGGTGGAAGCCCTTTCTGGTGAAACGTCACAAACGTATAATCCGGCTACAGGGGAGGTCATCACATCGGTAGCAAAAGGTGGAAAGGAAGATATTGACCGCGCTGTAAATGCTGCTCGAAAAGCATTTGAAGAGGGACCGTGGCCAAAGCTAAAACCGAACGAAAGAGCGAAACTTCTTTTAAAACTTGCTGACCTCTTGGATGAAAATGCCGAAGAAATCGCTCACCTTGAAACGCTGGAAAATGGTCGATCCGTAAAATTCTCGTCAGCGATGGCACCGAATGCTGCAGGACACTTCCGGTATTATGCAGGCTGGGCAACGAGGTTGACAGGGGAAACCATCCCTACTTCACGTCCAGGAGATGTGTTTAACTATACCAGACGTGAACCGATCGGGGTATGTGGTGCCATTAACCCTTGGAACGGCCCATTCATGGCAGCGGTGATGAAACTAGCAGCACCACTTTCCACAGGAAATACCGTCGTGCTTAAACCAGCTTCAGAAACGCCATTAGGAACGTTACGCTTAGGTGAATTAATTCAAGAAGCTGGTTTTCCTGACGGAGTTGTTAATATCGTAACAGGTCCTGGATCAACTTTAGGAAATGCCTTAACTTTGCATCCAGAGGTAGATAAAATTGCCTTTACTGGTTCAACGGATGTTGGGAAACAGATTATGAAAAACTGTGCGGAAACGATAAAGAAAGTAACATTAGAACTTGGCGGAAAATCGGCACACATTATTTTTGCCGACGCTGATTACGAAGTGGCATTGAAAAATGCAGCCAATGCGATTTTCATGAACTCTGGGCAAGTATGTTTTGCCGGATCAAGGCTTTTCGTAGAAGGAAAAATCTATGATAAATTTGTTGCCGACCTAGCAGATTACGCTAAGACTTACAAGCTCGGCAATGGTTTTGATCCAGAAACAATTTTGGGACCTGTCATCTCTGCAAAACAGAAACAGTCCGTACTTAATTATATTGACATTGGTCAAAGTGAAGGGGCAGAGGTTATCACTGGCGGAGATGCTGCGGAAGACGGTCTTATACAAGGGTATTATGTTAAACCCACCGTGCTCGGCAATGTTCGAAATGATATGAAAATTGCTCAAGATGAGATTTTTGGCCCAGTGGTTGCAGCCATTCCTTTCCATTCGGTTGAGGAGGTAATTGAAATGGCCAATAAATCAATCTATGGACTAGGCGGCGGCATCTGTACAACGGACGTTCGCAAAGCCCATAAAGTGGCGCACGCAATGAGGACCGGGAATGTTTGGGTGAATACCTATAGTCTAGTCGATCCGGCGTCCCCATTTGGAGGCTATAAACAAAGCGGAATCGGCAGGGAAAACGGTTCTGCCGCAATTGATGCCTACACAGAAATTAAGAATGTTTGGATCAATCTAGATTAACATTCACAGTTCATTAATCTTGTCATTAAAGGGGGATTATCCCCTTTTTATGATGAGGGTTTACAGAGTAAGAATCTATGATTGGGAGCTTCCAGTAAAATCATACCTTTTTTTAGAGGGAGAAGAAGCGGTTTTTTTGATTAGAAAAAGAAGCTTAAATCGATCAATTTCGATTTATACTAGGAGGAAACATAATGAAGGCTTTATTAATGGAAGAAGTAGGAAGGCCAATGACTGTGCAGAATGTTGCTGATCCAATGCTCACTCCTGATGGTGTCATCATCAAGGTAGAGGCAAGTGGTGTTTGTAGAAGTGACTGGCACTTTTGGAAAGGGGATATGGAAATGAGAGCTCCCCTGCCACATGTACTAGGTCATGAGTTTACCGGCATCGTGGAGGAAGTTGGCAGTCATGTAACACAGTTTAAGAGAGGCGATCGAGTAGTTGTCCCTCCAATTCAAGCTGATAACACTTGTCCATATTGCTTAAATGGCCATCAAAACTTATGCGATAACAAATATACGTTAGGTGTCCGTCAGTGGGGGGGCTTTGCTGAATATGCTTTAATTCCAAAAGCGGAAGGAAATCTGGTTAAGCTTCCAGAGTCGATTGATTTTGTCTCTGCTGCTTCATTAGGCTGCCGGTTTGTTACGTCCTATTATGGAATGATTGATCAGGTTAAAGTTCAAGCAGGCGAGTGGGTAGTTGTCCATGGTTGTGGCGGAATAGGTCTATCTGCGATTCAAATTGCAAATGCAATCGGAGCAAAGGTCATCGCGGTGGATATTGGTGATGATAAATTAGAGCTGGCAAGAAGTCTTGGAGCGGTGTATACCATTAATGGGATGAAGGAAAATGCCGTTGAGGCGGTAAAAGAAATCACAAAAGGCGGAGCCAATGTTTCGGTTGATGCATTGGGGATCACGGCAACCTGCCAAAATGCCATTTTGAGTTTAGGCAAAAGAGGCCGTCACCTTCAAATCGGGGTTACAACGAAGGAAGAAAAGGGCTTTATTCCTGTTCCAATTGATGAAATTGTAACAAAAGAGCTGCAAATTATCGGTAGTGTTACCATGCCGATTTCAAGGTACACTCCGATGCTTCACCTCATCGATACGTTAAACATCCAACCAAGTAAGCTAGTGACAGAAAGAATTTCACTTGATCAAGCAGGGGATGTTTTTGAAGCAATGAGCAGTTTTTCAAACATAGGGATTTCGGTTGTAGATCGTTTTTAAAAAGAGGAGGGTAATAGGGTGCAACAAAAAACAACAAAAGACTGGCGTGACACCATCAAAGAATTTGATCCTGAGATGGACGAAAAATTATTTAACTACATTGGTCACATTTTGGCTCGGGAATCTGAAATACCAAGGAAATATAAAGAATTAATACTAGTCGCCACCTCTTCGGCCATGAGAAATGTAAATAGTCTGGAGTCACATGCTCAAGGTGCTTTAAATCATGGAGCGACAAAGAAAGAAATTTATGAAGCGATTTCTTTAGCTTCCTTGTCAGCGGGAGTTCCTGCTTTTATAGAGGGGTTAAAGGTGTTAGAAAAGTTATAATGTTTGATATAAATAACTTTATATAATAGAAGGGAACTCTAAGAAGTTCAGTTTCTGTGGAGAACCATAACAAATAGCACATCGGGAATTATGATGTACGAATGTAGAAGTTAGGATGCTCATGTTCCTTAAATTTTGGGAGGAGAATCAAAATGTATAGTGGATTAAAAACATTTGGGAAAATTATTGAACATCGTGCTAAAGAAAAGCCGGATGCCCGGTTTATTCGTTTCGAGGAGGAAGAACTTACATTTGGCCAGTCCAATGAAAATGGCAACAAGATGGCCAATGTGATGACAGGATTAGGGCTAAGCAAGGGAGATACTTGTGCAGTAATGCTGCCTAACAGCCCTGAATTTTTAGCTGCTTGGGTTGGTTTGGCGAAGCTTGGTATTATTGAGGTACCAATCAATACTGCTTACCGCGGAGACCTTTTTTCTTATATCTTGAACAAAGCGGAATGTCAAGCGATTGTCATATCATCTCAGTGGCTAGATCGATTAAGAGAAATTAGCGGGAGTTTAACCCATTTGCGTCATGTTATTGTTGTTGGCCATGGTTATGAACCATTACCTAGCCCGTTAATTACTCACTCCTATGAGTATGTTATGGCGAATGCTTGTGACCAAGAGGTGGATGTGGAGATCAAGACAAGTGATACATCTCTAATTATGTTTACATCTGGGACGACAGGACCGTCCAAAGGGGTCATTCTCACGCATAGTGCCAATTTTAAGCTGGCTGAACATCAAGGTGTTTATAGAAAGATTACACCTAACGATCGAATCTTCACCTTTTTCCCACTATTTCATATCAATGCCCGCTATACACAGATCCTTGCCGCGCTTGTTGCCGGAGCTGACGTCGTGTTACATAACCGCTTTTCGGCATCTAAATTCTGGGACATCTGCAAGAAAGAGAATGTTACTCAATTTGGCTATATGGGGTCGGTATTAACGATTCTCTTAAAACAGCCTCAGCGTCCTGATGATGCGGATAATCCGGTTCAACAAGCATGTGGGGCGCCGGCACCACCGGAAATTTACGAGGAATTCAAAAGACGCTTTGGTGTCAAAATTCATGAAGGCTACGGTGCTACGGAGTTGGGTACCGCAGCGATTAATCACGCAGATTCGTTCCGTCCAGGTTCTTGTGGGAAATCAAACCCACATTATGAAATTAAAATACATGACGACAATGATCATCCTTGTCCACTAGGGGTAGAGGGAGAAATTGTTGTACGACCAAAAGAGCCAGGTGTCATATTTTCAGGATATTATGGAAGCCCCGAAGAAACGGTTAAAGCGTGGAAAAACTTATGGTTCCACACTGGCGACAGAGGATGGATGGACGAAGATGGCTATATTTACTTTGTCGACCGGAAAAAGGATGCCATCCGCAGACGTGGGGAGAATATCTCATCGTTCGAAGTGGAACGCGTCATTAACGATCATCCAAAGGTTCTTGAAGCTGCGGCAATAGGTGTTCCGTCTGAACTCACAGAAGAAGAAGTGATGGTGGTGGTATTACTGAAGGAAGGAGAAGAGTTGAATCCTGAAGAGCTGCTTGACTTCTGCCAGCCCCGAATGGCTCATTTCGCGCTTCCACGCTACATTCGGTTCGTTTCAGAGCTTCCAAGGACTCCGAATGAAAAAGTCGAAAAGTATAAGCTGCGGGTGGAAGGAATTACCACTGACACGTGGGATCGTGAACTAGTTGGATATAAAGTGCTGCGTTAAAACGATATCAATTCTCTAGGGCAACATAAAAGTTAAACCCATGCTTGTTTACAGCGTGGGTTTCTAAATTATTTTTATTACCTCCATAGGTTCTATCATTTAAGGAATGAATTGCGAATCATACAGGGGTACTACTGAACCAGGTTATATATATCGTGAAAATCATATGTTATAAAAATTATTCTGAATATATTGTCAATTATAACCTGCTGTGTTAGTATACAGACATTAGGTGGACCTAATAACCAGATTGTATTTTATGAGCTCATACTAATTATCCTAATTATCTGTATATTGCATTGGTAAAGTCTCTAAAACTAATACTTTTTCAGATGTGGTGAAAGTGTATAGAGGAGGGGTTTCATTGTGAAGGCGGTCGTTTTGAAAGAAGCAGGTGGTCCGGAGAAACTAATATATGAAGAAGTGAATACACCGGCTCCTGAAGCAGGTGAAGTGCTAGTTAAATTAAAATATGCCGCATTAAACAGGAGAGATCTATTTAATACCTATGGTGTACCCGGAGTAAAACTACCTGCAATTCCAGGTTCAGATGGTACTGGAACCATTGTTGAATTAGGAGAAAATGTACAAGACATTGAAGTAGGCAGTAATGTAATCATTAATCCGGGAATGGGGTGGGGAGTAGATGACAAGAAGCCTGATCCTAACTTTTATCTCTTTGGATTACCTAAACAATTTCATAATAAAATAAATAAAAAGATTTATGTTAACGGAACATTCGCTCAATACATGGTTGTCCCTGCGGAAAATATTCACCCAAAGCCTAATTATTTGACTTGGGAGGAGGCTGCTGTACTTTCACTAGCTGGGGTAACAGCATACCGTGCACTGATATCGAAGGGTCAGGTACAAAAAGGGGAGACAGTGCTAATCCCTGGTATTGGAAGTGGGATAGCCCTTTTTCTCCTGCAAATGTGTGTTGCATTAGGGGCAAACGTGTATGTTACATCTGGAAATGAAGAAAAGATCGAACGTGCAAAACAACTTGGAGCTGTTGGTGGAGTGAATTATCGATCGCCGGATTGGTCAAGTGAGCTTCGGGAAATGATGGGTTCTGCGGATCTAATTGTTGATGGTGTAGCTGGGGAGGGTTTCAATATCCTGCTTGATCTTGTTGCAGAAGGTGGTCGCATTGTAACGTTTGGGGAAACGAATGGCTCAGTTTCTCAGTTCATGTTGTCGAAAATTTTCATGAAAAATTTAGATGTCAAAGGAACAAAGATGGGTAGCCCACGGGAATTTGTAAAAATGCTAGAATTTTTTGAGACCCATCACATACGCCCAATCATTGATCGTTGTTATCAACTTGATCAGGCAGCTGAAGCGTTAACCTATATGCAAGAGGGGGGAAACTTTGGGAAAATTGTTCTCAGTATCCCAGGTTAAATAATGACAGATGAATCATATGAGTCACTGAAATGTTAGGTATTGCATGATTTTAGACAATGAATTGACAAAGTAAAGGAAATAAAACAATGTTTGTTCCCTTACTGATAATAAGATTGATAAGTACGCAAACAAACAGTTTGTTCGATATTACATAAAATCATCAATTGCCCGCGAGATAAAAGGTGTTAAAAATAATCAGAATATATTGTCAATTATTCATAGCTGTATTATAATACAAACATAAGGTGGACCTGACAACCTAATTATCTGTCAGGAATCTTTCTTACTTACTATTGCACATTATAGTTTCAGAATAGCTGAGTTTGGACATTGGTTGGATTTATCTTTAATCGCCAGTTCTGTTTACCTTAAAGTTGATTATAAAGGGAGCCTATGTTGGTTTTGGAAGAGTAAGAAACCGTGGGTGTTGTAACTTGCATTTTTTAACAACGCCTAAAGGAAAGCGCTTACGTTGGAGGAGTTTAAAATGTATAACGGATTAAAAACGTTTGGAAAAATAGTTGAACATCGTGCTAATGATAAGCCAAATACACGGTTTATTCGTTTCGAGGAAACTGAAATTACTTATGGAGAATTAAATAGAAGCGGCAACAAGCTTGCAAATGTGATGGCAAAATTGGGACTGATCAAAGGTGATACAGCAGCGGTTATGTTACCTACCTGCCCAGAATTTTTAGCGTCCTGGTTAGGTCTGACAAGACTTGGAGTAGTTGAGGTTCCGATTAATGTGGCATATCGCGGTGACCTCCTTACACACATCCTCAATACAGCAGAGAGCAAGGCTATTATCATTTCATCGGAATGGGTTGATCGCTTAATGGACATCTCAGAAGAATTACTGCATCTTAAGCACGTCATTGTAGTAGGAGAAGACTATGAGCCGACGCCAGGCCGAATCTCTTGGCACTCTTATGCAAGAATTGTGGATGCAGCCAGTGATCAGCCAGTGGAAGTATCTATTCAACCTACGGATCCCTCGCTCATTCTATTTACTTCAGGAACGACGGGGCCGTCTAAGGGTGCTATCATATGTCATCAAGCAAATTTTAGAGCGGCGGAATTACAATGTGATTTTAGAAAATTAGGGCCGAACGATAGGTTATTTACTGTTTTTCCACTTTTCCATGTCAATGCCCGCTATACGACGATTCTTCCCGCTCTCATAGCGGACTGTGACGTTGTAATGCATAACAAGTTTTCGGCTTCGAGATTCTGGGACATATGCAGGAGAGAAGGAATCACCCAATTTTCTTATATGGGCTCAATGCTGACCATTCTCTTGAAACAGCCGCCGCGGCCTGAAGACGCGGACAATCCAGTTCAACAAGTGACCGGTGCCCCATGCCCGCCTGAAATATACGATGAATTCCGAAGACGCTTTGATGTCAAGATTCATGAAGGCTACGGTTCAACGGAGACAGGTTCTGTGGCATATAATCATGCTGATACGTTCAAAAAAGGATCCTGCGGCCGGCCTGTTCCGACATATGAGGTCGAGATCCACAACGACAATGATGAACGTTGTCCGGCTGGTGTAGAGGGTGAAATTGTGGTTAGACCGAAGGAGCCCGGGATTATGTTTTCAGGTTATTATGGTATGCCTGAGGCAACAGTCAAAGCGTGGAAAAACTTGTGGTATCACACTGGCGACCGTGGTCGTATGGATGAAGATGGCTATCTATACTTTCTCGACCGAAAAAAGGACGCCATTCGTCGAAGAGGTGAGAATATATCATCGTTTGAGGTCGAGCGCATAATCAACAAACATCCTAAGGTCTTAGACTCGGCGGCAGTCGGTGTTCCTTCTGATTTAACGGAAGAAGAAGTACTTGCGGTAGTAATCGTGAAGGAAGGAGAAGATTTGAAACCAGAGGAACTGCTTGATTTCTGTCAGTCCCGAATGGCTCATTTCGCAGTACCACGCTATGTCCGATTCGTTTTGGAATTCCCGAGAACGCCGTCCCAAAGGATACAGAAGTATAAGCTTCGTGAGGATGGGGTCACCCCTGAAACGTGGGATCGTGAACTTATAGGGTATAAAGTACTGCATTGAATAAGGTGAAAATACTTTAGTCTCCTTTTTTCCGATAAGTATGTTGCGCTTTTAGAACCATTTATCTTAGGTACTGAAGGTGCTTCAGAGATACAAGAATGACCTAGTAACCAACAATTTGGAGGTGGGAAAGATATGAAGCCATCATTACGTGGTAAAGTGGCAATCGTTGGTGCTGCAGACACTGAGGTAGGAGTTGTCCCTCACATGACCTCGACTCAGATGTGTGCTGATGCGGCTCTTCGTGCAATGGCCGATGCCGGCATTAGTAAAGATCAAATCGATGGATTAATCACATGCAATTCGAGAGCGGAGTCCTATAAGTACCATGCAGAAGCCATGGCCGAATACTTACAAATATTTCCTAGTTATTGCATCAATGTGGCAACGGGGGGTGGAACGACTTTTTCTATTCTTCATCATGCAATAACTGCTATTGCCACAGGGGTTTGCAATACCGTACTAATAACCATGGCAGAAAGTTTAAGAAGCGGCTTATCAAAGGAACAGACCATGTCCGGACAGGCTGCTGTTGGACATTCTCAGTTTGAAGTTCCATATGGTCCAACCGTTCCTTCTTTATATGCCTTAATTGGCCGCGCACATATGGAAAAGTACGGCACAACCCCTGAACAATTTGCAGCAATTGCTGTCGCTTGCCGCAAACATGCAAGTATGAATCCTAACGCCCAGATGAGGGATTTAATAACGGTAGAAGATGTATTAAATTCGCGTATGATTGCTGACCCGTTGCATCTATTAGATTGCTCACTGATATCTGATGGAGGTTCAGCCGTAATTTTAACATCTGCGGAACGAGCTAGAGAGTTTTCAAGTAAACCTGTCTACATATTAGGGTTTGGAGAGGCTCATAGCCACGAACATATTAGCCAGGCACGAAATCTCACTACATCGGCTGCTGTCGAGTCTGGAAAGCGTGCATACGAAATGGCAGGTTTAGGTCCCCGGGAAATGGATTTCGCTCAGCTATACGATTGCTTCACTCCAACAGCTTTGATTGAGCTTGAAGACCTGGGCTTTTGTAAGAAAGGAGAGGGAGGGGCATTCGTCGAGAGCGGGGCCATCGAGCTAGGCGGTTCCTTGCCAATGAACACACACGGTGGATTGCTCTCTCACTGTCATCCAGGTAATCCAGGTTCTATGTTCTTATTGACTGAGGCAGTCTCTCAGCTTCGGCATCAAGCGGGCGAACGTCAGGTGACCGGAGCACAAGCGGGTATAGTGCATGGTCAAGGTGGCATTATGTCCAGCCATACCACACTTATACTAGGGAAAGAAATAAACTAAAGATAGGGTGGAGCATATGATCGATCATTCAGGGAAAAATTTCCCGAATATAAACGTAGAGACCGAGCCCTATTGGGAAGGTTGCCGCAATCATGAACTGCTCATTCAGCAATGCTCAGATTGTGGCAGGCACCAGTTTTATCCTCGAATCATTTGCACAGACTGTTCGAGTAAAAATGTGAAGTGGGTACGGGCTTCTGGTAAGGGAAAGGTACTAAGTTATACCATCGTGCATCGAGCCATATCGAAGGCATATAAGTCGGAAGTACCTTATGTCATCGCATTAATTGATCTTGATGAAGGGCCAACAATGATGAGTAACGTAATTCAATGCAATCCTCAAAATGTAAAAGTGGGAATGGGAGTTGAAGTAGTTTTTGAGGATTGGTCCGAAGAAATTACTATTCCTAAATTTCGTCCCGAGAACTCGAATCAAAACGAGTAACAAAAAAAGCGACAGAATACAAAAGAGGGCGGAAAATGTAAGTATATCTGAATACATGTTTAGAGAAATATCAATTATCGGGCATGGGTGCACTGAATAAAGGTTCAGTGTATCCATGCCCGATACAGGGGAAGGGGAATAATATGTATACTGGATTAAAAACGTTTGGGAAAATAGTTGAACAACGAGTTAAAGAAAAACCAGATGCAAGGTTTATTCGTTTCGAGAATTCCGAACTCACATATGGAGAGTTCGATAAAAGTGGAAACAAGATGGCAAATGTAATGAAGAGGTTGGGGTTATCCAAGGGTGATACGTGCGCAGTGATGTTACCTAACAGCCCGGAGTTCTTAGCCGCCTGGTTAGGTCTGGCAAAACTTGGCGTAATTGAAGTACCTGTAAATGTGTCTTACCGCGGAGATCTCCTGACACACATTCTCAATACAGGTGAGTGCAAAGCTCTCGTGATTTCCTCGGATTGGGTAGGTCGTGTAAAGGAAATCTCAAATGAATTGTTACATCTTCGCCACGTCATTTTGGTGGGAGATGTCAATGAGGCTATGCCAGACCAGATCTCTTGCCATTCTTATACAAAAATTATGGATGAAGCAAGTGATCATTCAGTGGATGTAGACATCCAACCGACTGACCCATCTCTCATTCTCTTTACATCAGGAACCACCGGTCCGTCTAAGGGTGCCGTCATTAGTCATAGTGCAAATTTTAATCTGGCAGAAATCCATTGCAAATTTAGAGAAATAGGTCCAAACGATCGTTTATATACCGTTTTCCCACTTTTTCATTCCAATTCTCGGTATGCGACCGTCCTTCCGGCACTGATTGCAGACGGTGACGTAGTCATGCATAATCGATTTTCAGCTTCGAGATTCTGGGACATATGCAAGGAAGAGCAAATCACCCAATTCATCTTTATGGGATCAATGCTGACAATTCTTTTAAAACAGCCGCCGCGCCATGACGATTCGGACAATCCGGTTCAACAAGCACACGGGGCACCAATACCGCCAGAAATATATGAGGAGTTCCAGAACCGTTTTGGTATCAAGCTTCACGAAGGGTATGGTTCAACGGAAACCGGTTCGATGACCTTTAATCCAGCTGAAACGTTTCGAAAAGGATCCTGCGGCCGGCCTGTTTCGAGCTATGATGTTGAAATTCACGACGACAATGATAACCAATGTCCAAATGGTGTAATAGGTGAGATTGTAGTAAGACCGAAGGAACCTGGTGTATTGTTTTTAGGTTATTATGGGAACCCAGAGGCAACGGTAAAAGCATGGAAAAACTTGTGGTATCATACAGGCGACCGTGGGTACATGGATGAAGAAGGCTATCTCTACTTTGTCGACCGTAAAAAGGATGCCATCCGCAGGCGGGGAGAGAATATATCTTCATTTGAAGTCGAGACTGTTATTAACAAGCATCCTAAGATTATTGACTCGGCAGTAGTCGGTGTTCCTTCTGAACTTACAGAAGAGGAAGTGCTTGCTGTGGTCGTCGTGAAGGCTGGAGAAGATTTGAGGTATGAGGAGCTACTGGATTTCTGTCAGTCCCGATTGGCTCATTTCGCAGTTCCACGATATGTCCGGTTCGTATCAGATCTCCCAAGAAATCCGTCCCAAAAGGTCGAGAAATATAAGCTGCGTGAGGAAGGGATTACCCTAGACACGTGGGATCGTGAACTTACAGGGTATAAAGTGTTGCGTTAAATTAGCTGTAGATTTGAGAAGTTTTAGTTTTTGAGTAAGATTGGAGTGTAAAATGGTTGGTCTTCAGCATATGTAAGACCAACCAATTAAGTTTCGGGAGTAACAACCAGTCTAGTCCTATAAGTACTTGTAATCCTTTTCTGTTATAGATTGTTAGATTTACATAATAGCAGCTTGAATGGATTAGGGTTAAAATAATCAGAAAATAGGTAATAGTATGACAATAGGAAAAGACATTGTTTAGAAATGATTTTAATGGTCCGTACATCATGATGATATGATTGCACAAGTATAGTAAAACAGTGTTAAGGTCTTAAATCTCAAATTTCGATAAAGGATATTTAAATTTTTATAGAAAAGTTTCATAAAACATAGTTTTATGCAGTTTATCTTTTGATCTTAGAAATGGGGCGGTAGATTTGGGCTTTTTTAATTTTACAAATAAAGTTGCTATCATAACAGGAGGTGGTGGAGGAATTGGCCGTGCAGCAAGTCTTAAGTTAGCCAAGGGTGGAGCAAAACTAGTAATAGTTGACCTACATGAAGAGAGAGGAATGAAAGTTGTAAATGACATAAACGAAGATGGTGGAGATGCCATTTTTATAAAAACTGATGTAACGAAAGAGGAAGATGTAAAAAATTATGTACAAACAACGATTGATAGATACAAACAAATAGATATTTTTTTGAACAATGCAGGTTGGCTAGGAGCTGTAGCTCCCTTTGTTGATTATCCAGTAGATGTATTTGATAGAGTGATGGATATAAATGTAAGAGGTGTGTTCTTAGGAATGAAATATGTTCTGCCCCATATGATTGCTCAAAAAAGTGGGGCAATCGTTAATACTGCATCTGCTGCTGGGCTGCTTGGCACTCCCAATTTAGCTGCTTATGGTGCTAGCAAACATGCTGTACTTGGTATGACAAAGTCGGCTGGGGTTGAAGCAGCACCTCATGGGGTTCGCGTCAACGCGATTTGTCCTGGGGGAGTGGATACATCTATGTTAGATTCCGTGGTATTGGGTTATGCAAAAGGGAATTCAGAGGAAGCTGAGTTAAAAAGAACGGCTATAAAAGCAGCTTCTCCAGATGGAAGGTATGCAGATCCAGAAGAAATTGCCAATCTAATGCTTTATCTAGTAAGTGATTTATCCTCTCACATAGTTGGTCAAGAAATTGTAATAGATGGAGGAGCAATATTAACTTAATTAAATTAGATAAAAAACGGAAGGGGAGTATTTGTGAAAAATATTAAAAATTTAATTATTATTGGTCTCTTATTAATGTGTATGATGGTTGTCACCGCATGCGGAGGAAATGCATCTAAAACTGCCAGTGAAGATAAAGTATATACATTAGACCTAAATATACCCTTACCAGATAATTCTGCAAACAGTAAAGTACATTATTATTCCTATAAGTGGTTTACAGAGGAGATAGAAAAGCGAAGTGAAGGCAGAATGAAAATCAACGTATATTTCAATGGACAATTAGCTCAATTGCCGGAATTGCTAGATGCAGTAGCCAGCGGTACAGTCGATATGGGATACGCGACAACTTCGTTTTATGGAGATCTGGTACCAGAGGGGAATATAACGAACTTGCCATTATGGGCTAAAGATGTTGATGAAGCCTATGATTTATGGCATAACAAAGGAATAGGAGAGATCTATAACAATGCCTTTAAAGAATACGGCGTCACACCAATAATGAATAATTTCGTTGGAAACGGCGGCTGGTTATTGAACAAGCCTGTACACTCTGTTGAGGATATGAAAGGACTCATAATCGCAACTTATGGAGGATTATTCAATGCCTGGCTAAAGGAATTGGGAGCAACAGGAGTGGATCTGCCAAATGCAGACTGGTATGATGGTATGTCAAGAGGGGTTGTTGATGGAATCCCTACTGCCTTTAGCACGTTAAAAAATTTAAAATTAAATGAAGTTGTTGATTATGTTGTTGCTCCTCCGTTCAATAACGCCCTGATGGTAACTACGTTTATAAGCAATAAAACATTAGAAGAACTTCCTAAGGACCTGCAGGACATTCTCCTTGAGACAGCAAAGGAAGCAGAAACCCAGGCATTACAAGGCAGTAAAGAGGATAGTGAAAAGGTACTGCAAGAAGTGAAAGATTTCGAAAAAGCAAAAGCATTTGAAGTGATCACTTTGTCAAAAGAAGCAGAAAAGGAATTCTATGATAGTATCCAACCAATGTGGGATGAATTTGCATCATTGAGTGAAGGAAATGCAAAAATCATAGAAATTATCAGAGAAAATAGAAAAGAAAGATAATATAATTCGTTGATTTTCATTGAAAAAAGAGTTGTTATATTGATCTGTTTCACAATGAAGTTTATTTTATAAAAAAAAGGTGGAGTGTCTATGAAAAATTTTAAAAGTGTCATTCATAGAGTGATCTTATTAATGAGTATCCTTGCTTTAACAGCTTGTGGGTCCAATGCTACTTCATCTGAAAAAGGTTCTGAATCTTCTGATAAGGGTAAAGTGTATAACTTAAAATTTAATATTCCTTACCCTGATAACCAAGACCCTAATAACCCACGTTATTATGCTATGCATTGGTTTAAAGAAGAGATTGAAAAAAGAAGTGAAGGAAGAGTAAAAATAGAATTATATTTTAATGGCCAGTTAGCTCAAGTTCCCGAAATGTTAGATGCATTATCCAGCGGTACAATCGATATTGGATATGCGACTGCATCGTATTATGGAGATCTCGTACCAGAAGGGTTTATCACATACTTCCCATATTGGGCTAAAGATGTCCAGGAAGCCTATGATTTATGGAATAACACAGAGATAGGTGAGATTTATAACAAAGCTTTCAAAGAATATGGTGCTACACCGTTATTGAACACTTATGCTGCTCTTGGTGGCTGGTTAGTAAACAAGCCTGTTCACTCTGTTGAGGATATGAATGGACTATTAATGGTAACAATGGGAGGATTATATAATTCCTGGTATGAGGAATTAGGGATAAATGGTGTGGAAATCCCTCATTCAGATTGGTACGATGCACTTTCGAGAGGAATCATAGATGGGATACCTACTGGATTTCAAGCATTGACCATCTTTAAACTAAACGAAGTAGTTAAATATGTCATCGATCCACCGTTTGTTGATGCTCAGATGGGAAATATGTTTATTAGTAATAAAACTTTGGAAAAACTTCCTAAGGATCTGCAGGATATTATTTTCGGGGTCTCAAAGGAAGCTGAACTCAAAGCGTTAGACGCAACTAAAAAGGATAAAGATAAGGTTTTACAGGATTTGAAAAATTATCAAAAGAAAAATGGCATTGAAGTAATTAAGCTGTCAGAGGAAGAACAACAGAAATTTGTTGAAAGTGTTCAGCCTATGTGGGATAAATTTGCTTCTTTAAGCAAGGGTAACTCAAAAATAATTGAAATAATAAGAAATAATATTGAAGAGAAAAAGAAAGAGTAATGGAGGACACTTAGATAATTTCAAAAGTCGGTACCAAAATTCTTTGTAAAAAATATTCAGAATTATCACAATGTTAAAAATGTAAAGAAGAAATCGTTTATCTGTAAATAAAAAGGCCCTTTAAGTAAAAACCGAAATGATAATGATCGGTCTAAACATCATTTCCGTTTTTAAAAAAATACTTTTCTATAAGAATATCGAACGGAGAGGGTGTCCCATGAAAATTGTAAATAAAACGATTCGATTCATTAATTTTATTAATCAGCAAATGTATGTGGTGATCGGAATAATTATCACTTTCCTATCATTTATGATCTTTTACGATGTTATTGCCCGTTATTTTTTTGAAAGACCGACTAGATTTGGGTTTGACACTTCCGTTTGGCTGACAGCGGTTATGGCGTTTATAGGCGGCGGGTATGCCATATTGAAAAACGAACACGTACGAGTGGATATGTATTATGCAAAGTTTTCTGATAAAGGAAAAGCTATAGTGGATCTAATCTCTCACCTGTTTATTTTTTTAACGGTAATAGCACTGGTTTTTTGGGGCGGGCAGCACGTTTTAGATTTGTATAACAAAGGAATAGTTGCGACAACCGGCCTGAATATACCAGTGTGGATTAAATGGAGTATCCTTCCTATTGGTGGAACCCTGCTGGGACTGCAGGCATTGGTGACTTTGTTTAAAGATATTTACTTACTTATAACAGGTAGTAAATATGATGCTGACAATGTTAATACAGATAGAAAGTTTGACCTCGACAATAATAAAGAGATTTACCTGCCTAACACAGATATAAAGTTTGAGGAGGGGAAATAAATGGAACCTTATGTTATCGCTCTTATCATGTTTACGGCTCTAATGACAGGAATTATGCTGGGAATTCCGATTGCTTTTGTAATGTCCGGCATTTCCCTTATCGCTGGCTTTATTATATGGGGCGGAACTGCGAGTGTGAGCGGGTTTATCTTATCCGCATTCAATGATGTCAATCAATTTATTTATACTGCGGTACCCTTATATATTTTCATGGCAGGAATCTTGAGATACAGTGATTTGATAGATGGAATGTATGAAGCATTTTACCGCTGGTTTGGGGGCATGAGGGGCGGACTTGCTGTTGGTACAACGGCCATTGCTACATTATTCTCGGCAATGGTTGGGACAGCCATGGTATCTACAGCAACTCTCGGAGTTACTGCCCGTCCATCGATGCTCAGCCGCGGATACAATGATAGATTAACGCAAGGAATTATCTTGGCAGGCAGCGGATTAGGAATTCTTATTCCTCCTAGTCTTGTAATGATTATCTACGCTGTAATAGCAGAAGTTTCTCCAGGACAGTTGTTTATGGCTGGTATTATTCCCGGCATTATGATGGCCGTGATTATCGCGCTATACGCTTTAATTTTATGCTGGATTAAACCTAACTATGGTCCTGCTCTCCCAAAAGAGGAAAGGTTTACTTGGAAAGAAAAATTTGTAGCTCTAAAAGCTGTTATTTTACCATTAGGTGTTATTACTATGGTACTGGCTAGTATATTTTTGGGAGTTGCCACCCCAACCGAGGCTGCGGCAGTTGGAGTTATCGGGTCACTAATTAGTGCGGGAATCAATCGGAAGCTGACATGGGGAAATATTAAAAACATGTTCAGTATGACGATTGGATTGTGTGCTATGGTGTTTTGGATGGTTATTGGCGCCACTGCCTATGCCAAAATAATCAGTGTTACTAGAGTGGGTGAACAACTGGCAGGGATAATTGAAAGTATGAATTTGTCTCCAACCATGTTCTTGATAGCTGTCCTTATTTTCTTTTTCATCCTTGGTATTCCACTGGACGCTGTACCTATTTTGTTCATGACGGCGCCGATTATCCTGCCAATCTTAAATAGTATGGGAATAGATATGGTATGGTTTGGTGTTATTTTTGTAATCAGTGCGATAACAGCAAATTTATCACCGCCTTTTGGAATGCAGTTATTCGTTTTAAAAGGAGTTGCTCCAGATATTAATTTACGTGATACGTTTGCAGCCTGTTGGCCAATGGTGGGATTATTTACACTAGGTACGGCTATCTTATTTATTTTTCCTGAAATTGTAACATGGCTTCCGGAGCAGATGTTTAATAATCGGTAGGTTTAGAAATCAGCTGTATGCACTTTTTTTGGGAATTGTACTTTCTTTTACAGGAAACAGTTAATGCCAGAAAAACTGCATATGGCTTAATTTGGATTTTAGGTTAAATAAAAAAACAAAGGGGTGGATTTTTTGTGGAAAATGTCAGAAAAATGATTCATAATTTTGTATTAATCATATGCTTCATTACTTTAACAGCTTGTGGTTCAAATGCTTCATCTGGAGACAGTTCAAAAACTTCCGGCGGCAAGGAAGAAAAGTATAATTTAACCTTTAATGTTCCTTTACCGGATACTACAAAAAATAGTAAACCGATGTATTATGCTACTCATTGGATAAAAGAAGAGCTTGAAAAAAGAAGTGAAGGTCGATTAAAAATTGATCTATATTTTAATGGGCAGTTAGCACAACAGCCTGAAATGCTGGATGCTTTAGCCAGCGGCACAATCGATATGGGAAACCTTACTCCTACGTTTTATGGTGATACTGTTCCAGAGGGGTATATATCCTATTTTCCATACTGGAATAAAACTGCACAGGAAGCCTATGATTTAATGTATAAAACAGAGATTGGCGAGATTTTAAATAACGCTATGATGGATAACGGTGTAAAACCATTAATGTACACTTTTTTAACAGATAATGGCTGGTTATTGACAAAACCTGTCCACTCTATGGAGGATATGAAGGGAATGTTAATCGCATCTATGGGAGGTTTGTGGAATACTTGGTATGAGGAATTAGGAGTAGTAGGTGTTAATATCAGTGTTCCTGAATGGTATGACGGGCTGCAAAGAGGAATCATAGATGGGGTGCCTGTAGGATATCAAACGTTAAAAACCTTAAAACTAAATGAAGTGGTAAAATATGCTGTGGATCCCCCTGTTGTGAATGCGAATATGGCAAGTACGGTTATAAGTCAAAAAGCAATGGAAAAACTCCCTAAAGATTTACAGGACCTTATTATAGAGGTCTCAAAGGAAGCTGAACTCAACGCGTTAGAAGCTGGCAAAGAGCATACAGCGATGGTAAAACAAATACTTGAAGAAAATGAAAAGTCAGGTGCTTTTGAGGTCATTCACTTATCAAAGAAAGAGGAACAGAAATTCTATGAAAGCGTACAGCCTATGTGGGATAAATTCGCTTCCCTTAGCGAAGGTAATAAGAGAATGATAGAAATTATCAGGAAACATAGAGAGAAAGAAATGAAAGAATAATAGATAAAGCTTCATTACTAACACGGATGCCTGAGCAGTTGTGTAATAGTAGAATATCTATTATAAATATTAAAATTGAGGAGGAATAGAAATGGTTGAACATTTAACGTTTATTAATTTTGCAAATGAAGAAATAGAGGGAAAAAAAGTTGAATTAATAGAAAAGATAAAAGCATTTAGTAACCATATACCTGGAGTTGTTGATGCTCAGGCAGGGGGGAATTTTAAAGAAGGTTTTGATTTTGGAATTTCAATCCGGTTTAGAGATAGAAAATCATTTGAAGAATACATTCCCCATCCGAAACATCAAGAGGTAGCCTCTTTATTAAGAGAAATGGGAATGAGTGATTTTACAGTAGTAGACTTTGAATTTTAATTTTGATTCTAGTAACCATATAAAAGCTAAACACCCAATTTTGTAAATGGCTTGGGTGTTTAGAGCTGTTGTCAGTCGCTATGATATTGGATCTATTCATTTATTCAATTTCGTTGTTTTGTTCAATAGTCGGAAAATTTGAAAAAATGTTTGACAGGTGTAAATAATGATGATAAATTAAAATCGTAGAGTCAATGGTACTAACAACCATATAATATATTAATGTGTTGTTTGTAAAAGAGGTTTTTTAAACAAATTTGAAAACGGTCTCAAAAGTTTGATTAAAAAAGGAATCTATCTAATGCTGATATTTCCCCAATGTCTAGGATAAGAATTATTTAGTTGTTTTTTGTCCGTTGTTATTTTTGGGTGGTGATTAAACCAAGGGAGAATAACGTAAAAGATTGAAGGATTTAAAAGTAGATCTAAAGAATGTAAGGAGGTTTAAAAAATGAAAAGAAATGTTGTAGGTAAAATTGAAGAGATCCAGCCAGGGGAAAGAAAGGTTGTTCAAGTTGGAAGGGCTTCGGTTCTAGTCATTAGAAACGGGGATAGTTTTTATGCTATACGAAATTATTGCCCTCACCAAGGTGCAGAGTTTGAAACGGGCAGTTTAAGGGGGGTTGCACGTTCATCTAATGTCAAAGAAATTTGTTATGAGGAAAATGGTGGACACATTTATTGTCCATGGCATCATTGGAGTTTTGATGTGAAGACGGGATGTGCAGAGCATGATCCGGATCGGTTCAAAGTAAAAACGTATGATGTAAAAGTAGAAGGAAATGATTTGGTTGTCTATAGCTAATTATGAGAGAAGAGAGGAAAGCGATAAAAAATGACTAATTCCATTGAAAAAAAAGTAGAAAATACTGTGATGCAGAAGAAAAAAATTCCTGTTATCGATTGTGATCTCCATGCTAATCCACGTACGATGAATGATCTATTGCCCTATTTGAGTGATTATTGGGCAGATTTTTTAGTCGATTCTCAGTGGATAGGCGTTTTTGCGGGGGCTCCTGCCATGGTTACTCCCACAAGGTACCGAAAAGATAGTATTAGCACTGAAGGAGAGAGGGCATGTTCTTCATTAAGTTTTTTTAAAGAACAAGTAGCGGATCGATATAACTATGCCTATGCCATTATTTACCCTGATGCCGTCTGGAACCTCTCTGCTTCTTCACAGCATGGAATG
The DNA here is from genome assembly GCF_057221695.1 of Neobacillus sp. plas4. Lineage (NCBI taxonomy): Bacteria > Bacillati > Bacillota > Bacilli > Caryophanales > Bacillaceae > Neobacillus > Neobacillus sp. plas4. Next base: position 3,683,048 of record NZ_CM170152.1, on the reverse strand, counting down.
GCAACAGCAGTTGCTTCAGCCTACAATGACTGGCAAATTGAGCACTGGTTATCGAAGGATTCTACTATGCTTGGTTCTGTAGTTGTTGCCGCACAGGATCCAGAAGCAGCCGCTCGTGAGATTGATCGAGTTGGCGGTCACCCACAAATCGTTCAAGTAGCGTTACCGAGCTATTGTCCTTATGGGGGATGGGGAAATAAGCGGTATTTTCCTATATGGGAGGCAGCTGTACGAAACGGACTTGTCGTTACGTATCATGTAGCCATTAAAGGTGGATTATACACAGATGGGTTTGAAACAAGCTGTTTTGCAGAGAATCAAACCAATAATGGCTTAGCCTTTCAAGCAGCAATGTCAAGCCTTGTATTTGGCGGTGTATTTGAGACGTTTAAAGAACTGCGTATCCTCTTTAATGAAGGGGGCTTTGGCTGGGTTCCAAATGCCATGTACACAATGGATACCCATTGGCCAATGTCCAGACGCGAAATCCCTTGGATGAAACGCTCACCAAGTCAACAGATTCGAGAACAGATGTGGTTTGGGACACAGCCAATGATTGAACCACACAACTCGGAAAATGCAAAACATGTCATTGAACTGGCTGATATGATCGGACAGGATAAAATTGTATTTACAAGTGACTATCCGCATTTTTCCTTTAATCCACCGGAAATAACATTCAAACATTTTCCAAAGGAGTTTCGAGAAAAGATTTTATATAAGAATGCTGTAAAGCTATTTGGATTACCTGATCCGATGAAGGATAACAGTTAATTTTTTTAATAACTAGCAGATAAAATTTTTGTATGTTTTGTAATCTATTTTAATAAGAAGTGCAATATTAAGATGTAAGATTACTATTTTCCTATCAAGGTAGAAACTGATGGATTCTGTCGATTAGGTTTCTGTTTCGGGTGTTGGATCTCTCTATCAGGAGTGAAAAGTCGGTTGGTCTTACAGTTATAAGTTCAACCGACTTAGAATGTAAACAGTAACCGCTTTCCTTTCGGCTTGAAAAAACATTGGAGGTTAATAATGAAGAATAAAATTCTAAAGACCGTAATTTCAGGTTTTACTATTCTATTACTTGCTGCTTGTGGAAGTGATCAAACATCGTCAACACCATCAAATGAAAAAGTTCAACTTACTATGAATTCACAGTTTGCTACAGTACATCATATTCATAGAAATGTTTATGAACCATTTTTAAAAATAGTAGATGAAAAAACAAATGGACAGGTTTCTGTTGAACTTCATCCTAATTCAGCTTTAGGCGCCCCAGATACTTCTTATGATGATATTAAAAATGGCGTTTATGATGTAGGAATGATTACTGCAACTAACGCACTTAACACCCCGTTTTTTCCATATACAATAGGAACTTTACCTTTTGCATTTCCTGATTTAGAAACAGCTTACAATGTACTAGAGAAATTCGAAGTGAAGCATCCTCCAAAAAAGGCTAATCAAGATCTCTATAATTTAGGACCTGTTGCTCTTACAGAACCCCAAACAATATTTAGTAGAACACCAATTAAAAGTGTTGAGGATTTAAAAGGGATGAAAATAGCTTTTCAGGGTGGAAAGGGAATTGAAAAACTTGTTACCTCCTGGGGAGCAACACCTGTTGTTATTAAAGGTGTTGATGTGTACCAAGCATTAGAACGTGGAGTTGTAGATGCAAGTCTTTATACAGTTCTGGGTGGAATGGGTTCCAAAATTCATGAAGTTGGTCCCTATCTTCTTGACTTAAATATTTTTAACACACCACTTATCACAGTAATGAGTAAGGATGTTTATGAGAGAATGCCAGATAATGTAAAAGAAGCATTTGACAACGAAATATCAGGTCAGGTACCTACTATGTATAAGGGAAGCTATGATTCAGAACTGGCGAAAGCTAAGGAACAATTAACCCAGGAGCTAGAAGGTAAAGGTGGATGGATAAAGCTTTCCCCTGAAGAAGAAGCAAAAATTAAACTGGGAGCAAAGGCTGCCTGGGATGCGTGGATTGAAGAAGCAAATAAAAAAGGATATGACGGAGAACAATTAGTGGCAGACTTTAAAGAAATTCTGAAGGAAGAGGGAGTGGAACTCCCATTCTAAGGTTATCGCACATATAGATTTCGGCCCGTACCTTACTATATTTTTACGAAAATTTTCCCCATTGATTAAGCAGTTTAATGCGCAACGCAAAATATAAAAATCAATGGGGATTAATCATTTAATGAAAAAAATACTCGTTAAGCAATGAAGGGAGAGGAAATATTGAAAGATACTGCTGCAAATACCGTTATGGAAGAGCCTCTAATAAAATTAAAAAGAGGACCGCTGATTACTGTTACAATAACCATTCTATTAACTTATGTATTCGATTTATTTGTTGGGTCGGTTACTGGTGTAGCGACCCCAAGTATTATAGCAGAACTTGGCGGAATGCATTTTTATGCTTTAACCATTACAACATTTATGTTAGGGGGCAGTATCGGTAGAATTGTTTCTGGAAAATTAGGTGATTTATACGGCAGAAAATTAATTTTACAAATTGCCCTGCTTTCATTTGCCATAAGCAGTATACTTTGTGGACTTTCCAATTCTATCATGATGTTAGTCATTTTTAAGGCCCTTCTCGGTACGGCGGGAGGATTTTTATACACGACATGTTATGCTATGATCGCTGACTTTTATGGTCCGACAAAAAGGGTAAAAGTTTTAGGATATTTAGCATCTATGATTGGCATATGTTATATTTTGGGGCCTCTCTTAGGAGGGTATATTGTTGATACGCTCAGCTGGCGCTGGCTATATATCATCCCTGCACCTTTCTTATTGCTTAGTAGTCTATTAATTCATAAAAACATTCCTTCTGTTAAAGAAACAGTTAAAGTAACAATCGATTATACTGGTATTTTGTTACTTTGTACCGCGGTTGTCCCTTTCCTTTTAGTCCTGACTTGGGGTGGAAGCAAATATTCATGGGGATCACCCATTATGATTGTATTTTATTTAATTTCAATCTTTTCATTAATTGCATTTGTTTACGTTGAGCGTAAAGCTGTTGAACCCTTATTACCTCTAAGTTTACTTAAAAATCGTTCCTTTTTGTTACCAACGTTTGGCTATGCTATAGCATGTTATGGAGTTGTTATTTATGTAAGTTACATTCCATTGTATGGGCAGGCGGTTAAAGGAATGTCAGCCTCGGCCTCAGGGTCTCTCATTACACCACTGATGATATTCACCATCATTTCTACACAAGTAACAAGTATGATTATAGCTAAAACAGGCCGGTATAAAACAATACTTTTATTTTTATTTGTATGGACATCCATCATCATGTATCTGATTTCAGGATTTAACGAAAACTCTAGTCTTCCGTATTTGTACAGTGTTTTATGTATGGTTGGTGTGTCTATGGGCGCATTTAATGTAATATTTGTTACTTATCTGCAAAATCATCTGCCGCATAAGCAAGTGGGTGTGGCGACAGGTGCCTTGTATTTTTTTGGAAATATTGCAGGGGTAATCGCATTATCAATCGCGGGACTTATCATGAATACAATGTGGCAAATTGATAAATACATGCCGCAACGACTTAAAGAGGCATTACCTGACTCAGGAATCAATCTGATGTCAAGTACACAGACGCTTACGAACAAGCAGGCTGCTGCAGAACTGAGAAGCCAGCTTCCATCCGAATTGCATGGTGTATTTGACAGTACCATTTTAGAAATGAAAGCGGTTTTGGTTCAAATATTTGATTATGTGTATTTAATAAATGCAGGATTAAGTATTCTCGCCGTTTTCGTCATTGCCATCTTTTTCAAAGAAAAGAAAGTTAGAAAGCAGAAAATAGAAGCGGAAGAAGCCGTTTAAAAAAGAATAGGCATGGGCAAACCGTTTTTAGAAATGGTTCCTGAAGCCTACCATAAAGTAATCGATGTGTACCAGCATGGAGTCTATTACGGAATGTTATAATGCAAAAAAATGGTTGAGTTGGGAATTTAGAACGGTGTAATCGTCAATACGCATCCATTTATGAAACGATAGTCTCTACAGGAAGTTTTAAATACTATACTGCAAATGCAGTAGTAGTCATCATGACCAAAGCTGGTGCACTTGATTATTGGTACGCCCATATTTAAAAACGTTGAACATTTGAAAAACACTTTTGCTAATCAACATACGAGAAAAAAACTTAAAGAATCATGGAACTTTGCCGAGGTTGTTGCATTCTTATTCACGTCTAATTTCGATGTAATAAATGGAAGTTTATTCCTGTTGGCGATAGATTCTTAAGTTTTAAGAATCATATTGTGTAATGTGTTTTTAGAATTATCACGTTTTTTATATTATTTTTATAAAAAATTATCTTAGGAGGATTGGAATGCAGAAGTTTGATTTTACAAATAAGGTTGCCGTCGTAACAGGAGGCGGTGGAGGAATTGGGCGGGCAGTGAGCCTGAAATTAGCTGAAGCGGGTGCAAAGGTAGTCATTGTTGATATTTCTGAAGATGCAGGAATGGTCACTGTCAATCAAATCACAACACAAGGCGGCGAGGCCATATTTATTCAAACTGATGTAACAAAAGAAGAGGATATACAAAATTATGTGCAAACAACGATTGACCGATATGGAAAAATAGACATCTTTTTGAATAATGCCGGTTGGGAAGGAAAAATAAGTTCACTAGTTGATTATCCAACTGAAGAATTTGATAGAGTTATGAGCATAAATGTCAGAGGTGTATTTTTAGGATTAAAATATGTAATGCCATATATGATAGCTCAAAAAAGTGGAGCGATTGTTAACACTGCATCCGCAGCGGGACTTCAAGGAACTCCGAATTTGGCAGCATACGGTGCCAGCAAGCACGCTGTACTCGGCTTAACGAAAACTGCTGGTTTTGAAGGAGCAATCCATGGTATACGTGTAAATGCTGTATGTCCGGGTCCTGTAAACACTGAAATGATGTGTTCCATTGAAAGAGGATTTGGAAAAGGTGATCCGGAAGCAGCATTAATAAGCAGAAAGGCAATGAAAGTTAAAACACCAACTGGCCGTTACGCTGAGCCAGAGGAAATAGCAAACCTTATGATGTACCTTGTATCGGACTTCTCAACTCATATTATTGGCCAACAATTTGTAATTGATGGTGGGTTAATTTTAACATAATAGCCATCAGAGAATGGAACTGGTCCGGTTATCCGTGTATTTTTAATGGTTTCCTAGTATTTCAGGGGTTCACGAATCCATTCATTTTATAGGATATTTCCTTCAATAGGTAGAGAATAATTTTAATCATTATCTGTTAACGATGAAGGGAGAGGAAACAAACCTTTAGGAATCACTTACTTTAATAGCTTTTTATAATTTTGTTAAAAAGACAAAATCCCCAAAATTCGTAATCATTTCCTTTGAATAGTGATAGGAGGGATAGAAGTAAAATGAAGAAAAAATCATTATCCGTTTTTTTATGCCTGACAGTGATTCTTACTATTATTGCTGGGTGTAAGCAGCAGGAACCGGTAAAAAACGAGGTAAATAAAGAGAAAGAACCGAAAGAGGTTGCACTTACGACAGAGGTACTTTTTAAAGAAACCGATGATCTTACTAAAATTGCGACCCAAACCTATATTTGGGGTTATCCGCTGGTAAGTGCTGCAAATATTCGTCAAAATAAAACATTGTCAGACCCTACAGTAGGTCGTAACGGGACACCAATTAACTCATTTGGTCATGCAAAGCAGCTTGCGGATCCTTCTAATCGGTCTGGACCGGGACCAAATAATGATACTATGTATAGTATTGCATGGATAGACCTTGAGGATGGGCCATTTGTCATAGAAACACCGGATTTTGGTTCGAGATACTATACATTTTCTATAAACTACTCAGATTCCAGCGCCGATAAATCTCTTGGACAACGAACTCATGGGGGTCAAATGCCGCCTTTGTTTATTACCGGTCCAAATGATGAAATACCAGTTCCCGATGGTATGGAGGCAGTTGTTAGTCCAACACGTTACTTACTTATAGCAGGACGTATTTTGGTAGATGGTGAAAAAGATCTTCCTAAGGTACATGAATTACAGAAACAAATAAAGCTTCGAACCTTTGAAGACTATACAGCAGGAATAGACCGGCAACCTCTAGTTTCTAATCAACGCCTTCTTAATGAAGGGATTAAAGAAGGTGATGATTTTACTTTCCTTTATCAATTAGGAAATGTACTAAAAGATTGGTGGGTACGTGATGAGGAAAAAGCGCTTTTGGATAGATTTTCAGCTATTGGTCTAACTACGGTAGGATTTGATCCAACTGTTCTTAGTGATAAACAAAAGCAAGAAATCCTTCATGGATTGGAACAAGGTAAAGAATTCGTTAACGAGAGATCCAAAAATTTAGGACGGAATATTAATGGCTGGACAATCAATAACCTTGGACCGCGATTCGGTGATGATTATCTTCTTAGAGCGGCAGTTGCAAAGGATCAAATTTATGTTGCGATACCAGAGGAAGCCGTCTATCCAATCGGCCGTGTTGATGTTAATGGTGACCCACTTACCGGAGAAAAAAGCTACAGGATTGTTCTTGATAAGAATACAACGCCGCCTGTAAAAGCATTTTGGTCTATTACTTTGTATAATGACCAAGGATTTATGGTGGAAAACGAAATTGACCGTTTCTCGATTGGAGACCGTACAGAAGGATTGATCATAAAAGAGGATGGCACTATCGAAATTCGTATCCAAAAGGATAAACCATCAGAAGTGGATGTTAACTGGCTCCCGGCTCCTGAAGGAATTTTTTATTTTATGATGCGTCTGTATATACCGGAACAGCAGGTTATTGAAGGTAAATGGGTTCCAGCTCCAATTGTTCCGATGGAATCTAAATGATGCGAATTTAAGTACAGATAAAAGAAGTTACTGATATTCTGCTCTTGAAGCTAATGTTGCTAAGGTAGAGGGAGTAGAGTTTCCATTCATATTAATAGTAGATATAGGGTTGAATTTTCTAAACTTTATTTCTTCGGTTTCCCTATTGATAAATAACACTAAAGTGCAATCCAATATCAGAGTATATCAATAGGGGATTTATCTATTTTTAATGGAAATTGAATTGAAAGTAGGGGGAGGAGCCATGCATATGAGGAATACATTTAACGTTATTAGATCCTTAACAAAGATTTCTATGTATTTAGGTTTTGCCACATTGGTGTTGATGGTTTTATTACTTACAGCTTCATCTATTTCCAGAAACGTGGGCAGTCCGATTTTGGGGGATGTTGAACTTTCTACTTTGTTAATGGTTGTTTTAATTTTCCTAGCAATACCATACACCCAAAATATGGATGGACATGTGAAAATTGGACTTTTAGTGGACCACTTTCCACAAAGAATTCAAAAATGTTTAGATATCATCTCATCCGTATTAACCTTTTTCTTTGCCATTATGATTTCGGTTGTTTACTATCATACGGCTGTAGAACTTTTCATTGAGAATCCCCAGTTTTCAGATCTTTTAGGGATTCCATTGTACCCATTTAAATTTCTGATTGTATTTTCTACTATATTATGGGCTTTGGAATGTGCCCTGAAAGTTGTTGAAGATGTATTAAGTTTAGTAAAGAACCGGGTCAAATTAGTTGAGAATGTAACAAGTTTGGGAAATAGTCAAGTGGAAAAGGTAGGGGAATAAAATGTCCTTGGAAACTATAGGCTTTTTAGTAATTGGTGCAATGTTTATTTTGATGTTTTTAAGAATTCCAATCGCTATTGCTATGGCAGTTCCGTCTATTATTGCAATCTATTTTTTAAGAGGGGAACGGGCTATATTTGGTGCAATTGAGAGTATTTTATGGACTCATAGCGCTAATTATAATTTAATTACCATTCCAATGTTTATATTAATGGGACAATTAATATTTTATTCTGGAATCGGTGAAGAATTGTTCTCAATGTTTAGAAAACTTTTTGGCAAAATAAGAGGCGGGATGGCGATATCCTCAATTGGTGCCTCAGCCATGTTTGCTGCAACTTCTGGTTCAAGTTTAGCGACTACAGGTACAATGGGTGTTATGGCTACAAAGCAGATGTTGAATGCTGGTTATAGCAGGTCATTAACAGGTGGAGCCATAGCGGCTGGAGGAACACTGGGGATATTAATTCCACCAAGTAATATATTTATCATTTATGGGATGCTTACAGAACAGTCAATTGGTCATCTTCTTATGGCGGGAGTTATCCCAGGGATTATTTTGACTTTATTATTTATGTTAACCATTAAGATTGTAATTGCCTTAAACCCAGGGATGGCTCCTGAGGGAGTATCTTATAGTTTAAAGGAAAAATTATCAAGTCTTCGGCCAACATTGTGGACTATAGCATTATTTGCTCTTGTTATTGGAGGGATGTATTTCGGTCTTTTTACTCCGACTGAGGCTTCTGGTGTTGGTGCTGTTGGTGCATTCCTAATTGCATTAATCAGAAAAAAATTAACATTAGTAAAACTTAAGGATACTCTTGCCGAAACACTTAAAACTACTGGATTTATTTTTACCATTGTGATTGGTGCCTTTTTTCTAAGTTTCGTAGTATCGATAACACGGCTGCCTTTGATTTTAGAAGGATTTTTTGCAGATCTTTCTTTACCGCCTTTTGCAATATTTGCTTGTATTATCCTTATGTATGTTGTATTGGGCATGGTATTGGACACAATGGCAATGATTGTTGTAACCATACCAATTGTATTACCAATCATTCAGATGTTAGGATTTGATCTTATTTGGTTCGGGGTTATTATTGTATTGGTTGTCGAAATGGCAATGATTACACCACCAGTTGGTATGAATTGTTTTGTTCTTAATAGTGTGGTACCAGAATTAAATCTTAAAGAGATTTTCAAAGGCGCTTTACTATTTGTTGTCCCAATATTGGTTTTAATTGTGTTACTTTTCTTTTTCCCTGAGATCGCGTTATTTTTACCTCAAACCATGAAGTAACATTTAGGACATCCTGCTGTTCAATAGACAGAATATTAAATAGACTTTGACACTTATAGAAGTCAATGCTAGAATTAACATATATTTCCAGTGGTCCGTATAACCATATAATATATTAATATGGCATTCGTATAATATTCTAGTTGAAAAAGGGAAGGATGAATCGCCATTATTATCTTCAACAATTAGGGAGCGTAGAAGGTCCAAATTAATATGTTGTGAAAATTATAGTGAGGTGGGACTGAATAATGGAAAAAGGCATTTTAGATTTATTGGAGCAAGTACAGCGCTTACAAAGTATTCAAGATATAAGAAATTTAATTACAACTTATTGTCAAAGTGTTGATTCATGGGATAAAGAGTCTTTTTTAAGTATTTGGGATAAAGAGGCAGTCTACATGGTTCCTAGAGGTGCTTCGAATGGAAAAAAGGAAATTGCAGAAATGTACGATAAGATAACATCAGCTGAACAAAACCATCACCATCATGTAACCAACTCTAAAATAGAAATTAATGGGGATACCGCTACAGGTGTTTCTGATGTTTTATATTATCGTTTGATAAATGGCGAGTCTACCTATTTATCTGGAAGGTATTATGATGAATTTTGTAAAAGCTCAGGAAAATGGCTGATTAAGAGACGAGAATTCAAACCTCAGGCAACGATAAGCCCTCTTTTTAATAGAGTCTGAAAGCCAAGAGCAGGAACGATTACCGAGATTGTAAATTAAGATTATGGTGCACTAGAATTAAGGATTTAAGGATGTGAATTGAAATGAGTAAGCTATTTTCTCCCTATCAAATTAAAGATGTCACATTAAAAAATCGGATTGTCATGTCTCCAATGTGTATGCATTCAGCTAAAGACGAAGATGGGACAGCAACAGAGTGGCATAAGCTCCATTATGGAATTCGAGCGGTAGGCCAGGTAGGGCTCATCATGCTGGAATCTACATCTGTACATCCCCATGGAAGAGTTTCATTTACTGATTTAGGGATCTGGGATGATAAACATATCGAAGGTTTAAGGAGTATTGTAAATACAGTCCATGAAAATGGCTCGAAAATTGCGATACAACTTTGTCATTCTGGCAGAAAGGCAGTAGGTGATAGCGTTATTGGCCCATCACCAATTGCTCATAATAAGGAAAAGAAAACACCGATAGAAATGAGTATCGCAGATATTAAAGCAGTGGTCGAATACTTTAAGAATGCTGCACTCAGGTGTAAAGAAGCTGGTTTTGATTTAATCGAGTTACATGGTGCACATGGATATTTAATTAGCAGTTTTCTATCACCATTGTCAAATAAAAGAACGGATCAATATGGAGGTTCAAGAGAAAATCGCTATCGTTTCTTAAGGGAAGTTATTGAGGCCATTAATACGGTTTGGAGAAATCCTTTGTTTGTCCGTTTATCTGTAAATGAATATCATCCAGCCGGAAATTCAATCGAAGATTTTATTTATTTCTCACAACAGATGAAAAGTCAGGGTGTTGATTTAGTTGATTGCAGTTCCGGCGGGGTTGTCCTCGCTGAAATTGATTCCTATCCAGGTTATCAAGTTCCATTGACAGAGAAAATCAAAAAAGAGGCTGATATTGCTACCGGGGCGGTAGGCTTAATCACACATGCACTCCTGGCAGAAGAAATGCTAAAAAATAACCGTGCTGACTTAATTTTTATTGGAAGAGAGTTGTTGCGGGATCCATTTTGGCCGCTAACCGCTGCTCATCAATTAGGAGAGTTTATTCAACCGCCTTTCCAATATGACCGGGCATGGAAAGAAATGTTAATAAAGGAAAACAGTTCAATCGTTCAAAGATGGGTACCTGGGCATGAAGCATTAGCGCTCAAATTATAAAAGCAAATATAAATAAATCAATATTTTTAGAGTAGAGGAATGAGATGTTAGCTAGAGAGAGGCTCGTGATAAAATGGAACATTTGATGATACAAGAGAGAATACACCAGTTAGAGGCCATTGATGAAATTAGAAAATTAATAGCCAACTATTGTCATGGTGTTGATAAAAGGGACCGGGAAACTTTTTTAAGTATTTGGCATGAAAAAGGGGTTTGGGTGGTTCCAAAGCATCGAACTTGCTCTGGAAAAAAAGAGATTGAAAGTTTGTTTGATTCTATTTTGGCTAGTAGAGAAGAACAACACCATCATACAACGAATTCTTTGATCGAAGTGAATGGAGATTCTGCAACAGCCCTTTCTGATGTTGTCTATACCTATACAGATAGAAAAGGGAAATCAGAATTATTATCTGCATCTTACCGGGATGAATATACAAAGAATACAGGGAACTGGCTTTTAAATAGAAGAGAACTTTTTTACTTTAACATTAAGAGCCCATTATTTTAAAAAAGGCGGGCATGACACTTGGCTAGATTCACATGAAAACAACATCATTAGATTGTATACCATGGCCTCGCTAACTAGAAGATTTCGAATATTCAGTCATACTTGTCCCATGTACTATTTCTAATTTAGCCATCTTTTACAAAAACAAAAATAAGAGATAGCCGTTTGGCGACAATGGACAATAAAACTGATAGGTAAAGGGGGATTCTAATGAAAAAGAAATTGTATGTGTTAGGGCTTTTGGTTTTGATTCTTTTGTTGGCAGCTTGTGGAAGTGAAGAATCTGCTGGTAAGGAAACAAAAAAAGGAAATGATTCTGCAGGAACGAGTGATAAAACGTATGTTCTTAGAGCATCTCATAGTTACTCAGGACAAGAAATAATGGGGAAGCTTGCAAATTCCTTTAAGGAAGAGGTAGAAAAACGGAGTAAAGGCAGACTCAAAATAGAGGTATACCCAAGTGCTCAGCTTCTTCCTTATGATCAGGAAATTCCTGGGTTACTTAATGGTCAAATTGATATGGCTTTTAATGGTTCTTCTGGATTAAGTTCCATAGAATCAGCTTATGACGTGTTAGCATTACCATTTTTATTTGATTATGACCCTGACAATTTTAGTGTAGCAATAAATAGTTTAAGAGACTATATGGAACAAGAAAATGGCGGACAACTTTTATTGAAAAAAACGGAAGAACGCGGAATAAAACCTTTAGGCACCTTTGTTGGAGCAGACCCTGGTCTTATTTGGACAAGAGACAAGGAAGATATAGTTACGGATAAGGAAAGTATGAAAGGGTTAAAGGTAAGGATTTATGGAGGCAAATTGGTTTTAAAAACATTTGAGAGTTTAGGTGCGAGTGGTGTTCCAATTGTATCAACAGAACTTATCCCAGCATTACAACAAGGGATTATTGATGGGACTATTGCCTCTATTGTACAAACTGCTGATCGAGACTTACCAGTAAAGGCAGGTATGTTTTTACCGGTTGTTTATTCTATTAACCCTGTAATTATGTCTAAAGCAAAGTTTGATCAATTGCCAGCTGATCTTCAAGAAATTTTGTTAGAGGCTGGAAAAACTATTCAAGAGCAAAATGATGAAATGCTTACAACACATTATAAAGAAGCTAAGAGCAAACTTGAAGCACAAGGGGTAGAGCTTTACTATCCTACAGATGAAGAGATGTCAGAGTATAAAAAAGCAGCAAGCCCAGTCTATGATATGTTCAAAGAAACTGTAAAAGATGGGCAAAAGTTGATTGAAGCCGCCCAATCTAACTAACTTTATAAATAAACATTTGCTTTTCCCATCTTATAAACTTTAATAATCTAAGAGGCATGCTAATGAAATAATCGAGTTTATACTAACCCGGTATAAACTCGGTTCATTTCAAATCGAATATGATCAAGAGGTGGATAAAAATTGAATTTTATTCCTAGAATTGAAAATTACACTCGCTGGATTGATAAAAGTCTGTCTTTCATAGCGTGTACACTCTTAGTATTTAGTGTATCACTCGTTATGTACAGCGTAATTATGAGATACTTTTTTGATATTTCGTATCCAATGATTGAAGAACTGTCCCGATACTTCATTATTTATTCTGTCTTTGCATATATAGGACCTTTAATTAAAAATGGGGAGCATATAAAAATGGATATGTTACCCAATTATCTGAAAGGTAGAAAGAAGTATGGGTTAGATTTATTCATTAATTGCTTATTATTATTGGCTTTTATATTTCTCTTTTGGAACGGTATCAAATGGGTAGATTCGTTAGTTCAAATGAATATGAGAACGAACTCAGGATTAGTATTAATGGCTTTGCCTGCGATAGCAGTTCCAATTGGTATGTTTTTCTCTTGTGTATATGTTTTCCAGCAAATTATTTTGGATATTTATAAATTTCGTGTAAATTATGAAAGTCATTCTTCAATTGAAGAGAATTCTTCAAAATCCATTAATGAAACGACACAGCAAGAAGAAATTGCAACACCTTAGAAAACGTAATACTTTTTAGATGAACAAAGGAGGAAAGTCATTTTGTTAGCTATAGCGATTATAATTTTTTTAGTCCTACTATTTATTGGGGCTCCAATATGGTTTGTATTGGGGATGAGCGGAGGATTTCTAGCTGTATTTGGAATGAATTTACCAACCGCCAATGTGCCTTCACATTTTTTTATAGCTGCAGATAGCTGGATTCTTTTAGCTATACCATTTTTTCTACTCGCGGGCAATTTAATGACTTTTATGGGTACAGCTCATAGGATGCTGTCGTTTATTGTTCATGTAGTTGGCCATTTTCGCGGGGGCCTCGCAATAGCTGCTGTCATAGCATGCGCCATATTTGGGGCACTTTCAGGTTCTGCAGTTGCCACCGTTGTTGCAGTGGGTACGATGGTTATTCCACATATGTTAGAAGCAGGCTATTCCAAAGAAAATAGTTTAGGTATTGTATCGGCATCAGGTACATTAGGTGCAATGATACCTCCAAGTATTATTATGATTTTGTATGCGTCTATCGTACAGGTAAATGTTTCCGATCTTTTCTTAGCAGGCATCGCTCCAGGTATCATGCTTACCATTCTACTTGTTATCACAGCAATCATCGTTAGTTATCGGGAAAAGGCAGTTGGCAAATCGAAGAGTTCCAGAAAGGAAATAGGTTCATCATTTGTGCAGGCTATTCCAGCCTTGTTAATGCCAGCAGTCGTTTTAGGGGGGATTTATCAAGGAATCTTCACTCCTACCGAAGCGGCAGCCATTGCAGTCTTCTACGTATTATTGATTAGTTTTATCTTTGAACGTAAAAACTTTACGAAAAATAATTTAATAAAAAGTATAAAAGGTGCAGTGGTTACAACCGCCGCAATTTACATCATTCTAGGCGGAGTATCATTATTTTCTCAATCTCTTACTTTTTCTCAAGTACCACAGCAGATTACGGAGTATGTCGCTACAGTTAATGTACCGGCATGGTTAGTGACGTTAGTTATTGTGTTATTTCTATTATTATTAGGAACATTTTTAGAACCGGGTCCGATCCTTTTTATCACCGTTCCTATTTTATTACCAACCATTTTGAATTTAGGAATTGATCCAATCCACTTTGGGATTATAATGGTTATTTGTTTAATGATAGCGCAAATCACACCTCCCGTTGGTATGACGCTATTTGTATTAAGTTCAAATTTCAAAACAAATGTGGGTGTAGTGATACGAGGTTCTCTTCCTTATATGTATGCTCTTATAATCGGTTCAATCATTATACTGTACTTCCCTTGGCTAAGCACATTTTTAGTAGATTAGTCAGTTTATTTTATTGGATTATAAGGTATCTAAATAAGCATTTCTTCATTCTCCGTTTTGTACCAATTCAATTTTAGGGGGTGAGGTTAGCATAATAGTTAATAGATTATTTCTATAATTACTTAGTATGCTAGGAGGGTTAATAGAATGGGAAAGAATATATTATGTAATAAAGAAGACATCAAGCCAGGAGAAAAGAAGGTTTTTCAAGTTGGAAGGGCCTCTGTTCTTGTTGTTAGAAATGGAGATAAGTTTTACGCAATACGAAATGCGTGCCCTCATCAGGGGGCAGAGTTAGATAAAGGCTTTTTAGGGCCAGTTGCTCGTTCTTCCCAAGTAAAAGAATTCTGTCTTGAGGAACATGGCGGACACATTTATTGTCCATGGCACCGATGGAGTTTTGATTTGGAGACAGGATGTTCAGATCATGATCCAGTTAATGAAAAAGTGAAAACGTATGATGTAAAGGTAGAGGGGAACGATTTGGTAGTATATGCCTAGTATGAAAGAAGAGAGGGGATTCATATGACTAACACGGTTGAAGAAAATATCGATAATACTTTGAACCAAAAAACAAAAGTACCTGTCATTGATTGTGACCTTCATGCCAATCCTCATTCGCAAAATGATCTATTGCCATATATGAGTGATTATTGGAAAAATTTTATGATAGATTGTGGATGGAGAGGAGTTTTTCAAGGGGCGCCTGCAATGGCAATTCTCCAACGGAACTGCCTTGACAGTGATACACCTGAGGGCGGCACGGGAGCTTCTTCATTACGTTATTTTAGAGAACAAATAGCCGATAAATATAACTATGCCTATGCAGTTATTAACCCTGATGCTACCTGGTTTATTTCTGCTTCTCCACAACTTGAAATGGCAGCGGCAGTAGCTTCCGCCTATAATGATTGGCAAATTGAGCATTGGTTATCGAAGGATCCGAGTATGCTTGGATCTGTTGTAGTTGCAGCTCAAAATCCTGAAGAAGCAGCTCGTGAGATTGATCGCGTCGGCAGTCATCCTCAAATCGTTCAAGTGGCATTACCGAGCTTTAGTCCTTATGGGGCATGGGGAAATCCGCGGTATTACCCTATATGGGAGGCAGCTATACGAAACGGACTTATCATTACTTATCATGTATCAACCCGTGGGGGATTATATAGAGATGGTTTTGAAGTTAACAATTTTGCGGAGAGTCAAACAGGTAATGGAATACCACTTCAAGTAGCAATGTCGAGCCTGGTATTTAGCGGTGTGCTTGAGAAATATAAAGAGCTGCGTTTCCTCTTTAATGAAGGAGGTTTTGGCTGGGTTCCAAATACTATGTACACAATGGATACTCATTGGCCAATGTTAAGACGAGAGGTTCCTTGGGTAAAACGTCCACCGAGTGAACAGGTTCGAGAGCATTTTTGGTTTGGAACACAACCATTGATTGAACCAAACCGGCCAGAGGATACAAAACATGTTGTTGATTTGGCAGAAATGATTGGCAGGGATAAAATTGTGTATACAAGTGACTATCCGCATTTTACCTACAATCCACCGGAAATTACATTCAAACATTTTCCAAAGGAATTTAGAGAGAATATCCTCTATAAGAATGCAGCTAAGTTATATGGATTACCAGTTTCAATGGAAGTTAACAAATAAATTATTTGTGAGTTTAAATTTACCAGCTCTGTTTCTACTTCATATTTTATCGGGGATTTCCGACTTGTAAATTCTAAATATTCGGTAACCTCTTAAAGTAATTAGAGCAATAGCAAGATGAATCCAAGGAGGATAATAGATGAGTATAATACAAGTATCACTTGAAGAAAAAATTGAGAGATTAGAAGCAATTGAGGAAATTCGAAAATTAATTGCTAATTACTGTCATGGAGTGGACAAAAAAGAATATGACCTGTTTTTAAATATTTGGCATAAAGATGCCGTTTTTGATGTTCCACATATTCGTGTAGGCAGTGGCATAGAAGAAATCACTGACATGTTAGAAACGATTAAATCTAATTCCAAGGAATCCTATCATCATATTTCGAATTCGGTAATCGAAGTCAATGGAAATACAGCTAGTGGGATTCATGATGTGCTTTTTGGCCGTTTACTTGCCAATGACACGTATTCTCTTTTATCGGGTACGTACAGAGATGAATATGTAAAAGAAAATGGCAGATGGTATGTAAAGAAACGCGCATTTACACCACACCCAATTAAAAGCCCAATCTTCGATTAACGATCATCTTTTCCTTGTGGTCTATTAATTTTTGAAGTGGTTTAATGCCGTAAATGAAGTTGTAGAATAACCCCAATGTAACGGTTATATTTCCTAAACAGGAGGCATGTATCCAATGCCTCCCGTTTCTGTTTTGATAGTATGACCTCGTGAAGATTCGAAGTCAAATCGGCCTGTCGAAACAGCTGTACTCGCCAACGTATGGTGAGTAGGATATAAGATTCATCTTTTTCGAAGTTACAAAATAATTAAAAATATTTTAAAAATATTGTCAATTTATCTATGTTCCATTATAATACAAACAAAAGGTGGTCCTGACAACCTTATATTATTTAAGGGGTCTTACTAGCATGTCAATGCCTAGTAAAGGAGACGAAGCTGAGTTTAGTTAATAAATGGGTTTCTTTTAGATTTACTTATGGAACTTATTATGACTGACTAAATTTGTCCATGAGGACCAGTCCATTACAAAGGGAAGGAGATGATATATACATAAAACAGTAGACTGGTTTATATTTGAAACGGTTTAATATAAAGACAATCTAATAATATGAAAACGTTTTAATGATTTGAATTAAAGACCTTCTGCTTATTTAATTTCATTTATAACTTTAACCTTGAGGAGGCAGAAAATTGATAAATACAATACATAGTCTTATAGAGAAATTAAGATTGTATAGAAAAATTTAGACTGAGTAATTTTTACCTTAATAAAGGTGCTAATAAATAATGTATTTTGTAATTTTTTATACTAGATAACCTTAAGGGAGAGAAGGATTTGAAAAACGAGAATGTGAACGTTCCTATTGAAAAATCTATCATTCATTTGGAAAAAAAGCCCTTATTAATTGTTACGATAACCGTCCTCATGACTTTTTACTTTGATATATTTGTGGGATCCATTCACGGAGTCTCAACCCCTAGCATTATCGCTGATCTTGGGGGAATGCAGTTTTATGCCATGACCATTACGACTTACATGCTGGGTGGCTCTATCGGGAGGGTGATTTCAGGTAAACTAGGGGATTTATACGGGAGAAAGCGAATTTATCTAATTTCCCTGGCTGTCTTTGCTTTCGGTCTTATACTTACCGGTTCAGCCCATTCTATTTCGGTATTAATTGCATATAAGTTAGTTCTTGGGATCGCCGGAGGCTTTTTATTTGCAACTGTTTTTGCGGTTATTGCTGATTTATATGTTTCAGTAACAAGGGTAAAAATATTAGGGTATTTATCTGCCATGCTTGGTGTTACATACATTACCGGACCCCTGCTGGGAGGATTTATCGTTGACACTATAGGTTGGCGCTGGTTATATTACTTCCCATTACCCTTCATGCTCATCGTCTTTTTTGTAGTTAACCACTACATGCCCACAGTAAAACGTGAGGTAAAAGTAAGAATTGATTATGCGGGAATTTTCCTTCTTTGCACAGCTGCGATCCCGTTCCTTTTGGCATTTAGTTGGGGAGGATCCAAATTTTCATGGGGCTCAGGTACGATGATAGCGCTTTATTTAATTTCCTTCGTTTCTATTATCCTTTTTATACAGGTTGAGCGCAAGGCGGCGGAACCTATCTTACCATTAAGTCTTTTAAGAAACCGATATTTTCTGATTCCTGTGATCGGACATTCCCTTGGGGCAGTTGTTGTTATTACTTATTTAACCTATGTTCCGCTATTTGGACAAGCAGTCAAGGGCATGTCAGCTGCTGTCTCTGGATCCTTGATAACGGCGTTAATGACCGTGCATATTATCTCTACTCTTATCTTAAGTAAGATTATAAGAAAAACAGGAAAATATAGAATGGTCATCGCATTGATATTTCTTTTTGATGCAGCAATGATGTACTTAGTATCAGGGTTTAATGATAATACAAACATTGTGTATATTTACACAATTATAGGTTTGATGGGCGTGAATTCGGGGGCCATTAATGTCGTATTCGTAGCCTATTTGCAAAATCATTTGCCGCATAATGTGGTAGGAACTGCAACAGGGGCGGAATATTTTTTCACCAATTTAGCGACTGTCGTCAGTTTATCCATTACCGGACTTATTATGAATCTAAATTGGCAAGTGGGTAAGTATTTGCCTGCAGAGCTAAAAGGAGCGTTATCTGAAGCGGAAATAGGTGTTATGTCAAGTACCCAGGCGCTCACAAACAAAACGGCAGCTGCAGAGATAAGAAGCGGACTTTCACCAGAGCTGCAGCAAACCTTTGATAGCGTGATAGTTAATATGAAGGATATAATGGTTCACATTTTTCATACTATGTTCTTGCTGAATGTCGTTGTTTTAATTATTGGCGCAATCTTCCTTGCATTATTTATGAAAAGTAAGAAAGAACAACAGGCAGGAAAAGAAACACAGGAAGTTGTTACTGACGCGGTATAACAGTCCTAATGACTTTAATCTAACGAATAATCTGGACCTAAACAGGAGGCAGGTATAATCCTATCCTCCGTTTAGGTTTTTCTATTTCGAACTTGTTGTTTCCTTTGGATGCTATTACAAACTCGTATAGTAATATTTCTTACTGAAGAGCAACAAGAGCAAGAATTCAGCCTCCTTCATTCCAGTTGGTGCATTCTTTTAAAGAAAAAAGGGAAAGAATTAGATTTTAATAGTCAGAAAATTAAAAAGCATTTGACAAATGGAGTAAAAGGATGCTAAATTTAGAGTATAGGTCAGGTGGTACGAACAACCTTATGACATATTAACGAGAGATGCTTATACACGCTATGTTAGGGATGCAATGAGAGATTGGCTAGTTAATAGTAAAGGGTGATCAAAGGGGGCTTAAAAAGCGATGAGTAATATCAAACGGGAAAGATTAGCTCAAAACAATATCAGCTTACCAGATTGTTTATTTTCAGATTATGTTGAGAAGGAGTACGGGATCAACAGAGGGGTCTATAATACTATTGATCTGTGGTTTTATAAAAATGGTCTAAAGGATTTGTTTAGAAGAAGAAAAGAAATTATTAATTTTCTTCATAATGTCCACGAAACCAGCCATTTAGATAATAAACGATTAAAATTCGGTCATGGTGGACTTTCTAAAAAATTGACTGATTATTGGAAAACCGTTTATAACACGACAGCATAAAAAGTATAATTATTATCTTGTTACTTTCGTTTAAAGGAATGATCATGATGTTGGACGTAAGCAGTATTATTCCCCTTTATTATCAATTAAAGGAAGTACTAAAAGAGACAATAAAGGAAGGTTCATGGGAAGAAGGGCAAAAAGTACCCTCTGAGAGAGAATTAATGGAAACATATAAAGTAAGCCGTGCCACAGTAAGAAAAGCATTAAATGAACTTATGGTAGAAGGAGTCATTTATCGAAAACAAGGGGTCGGAACCTTTATTTCTAAATCCAAAGTGACCCAGGATTTGATAGGGGAACTGAGTTTTAATCACCAAGCGATAAAGCAAGGGTTAATACCAAGCTCTAAAATTGTTTATAGTGCAGTAGAGAAAGATGTTCCAAATCGAATTTTAGAAATATTCCAGTTACCTCGATTTCATAAAACGATTAACATCGTCCGAAATCGTTTAATAAATAATGAGCCTTTAATGCTCGAGTCTTTATACATTCCACAACATTTTGCGCCCAACCTCTTAGATCAAGATTTGGAAAATACAACTATATTTGAATACTTAAAAAAAGAATGTAATTTAAACTTTACCCACTCCACATTAGATATCGAAGCTAACTCAATTAGTGAATTTGAAGCTCAATATTTAGGTTTTGATCTTGGGGTTCCAGCTCTATCGTTAGAACGGGTTGTTTACTCAGGTGAAAATGCCGTTATTGTTCAGAAACGAAAAGTAAGGGGAGATCGCTTAAAGCTATCCTTGACAGTTGGACTAAGTTTAGAAAGAGAAGATAATTATATTTTAGGGTTAGAGTTTAACCAACATTCCCAGGAATCTTAAGTAATAGCTTTGGCTGCAAAAGATTTTTGTAGAAAATTATAGGAATCATTCTTAAAAAAATAAATGAAACTGAGGTGTGTGTTGTGAATTTTGAATATTCGGATAAAGTGGTTCATCTGCAAAAAAAATTAAATCAATTTATGGAAGAAGTTGTCTTTCCAAACGAAAAAACGTATCACGAGCAGATGGAACAAGCTGAAAATCGTTGGGTATCACCTCCGATTATGGAAGAAATGAAAGGAAAGGCGAAGGCAGCCGGGCTTTGGAATTTATTCCTTCAAGATCCGGAATATGGAGCTGGGTTGAACAATCTTGAATATGCTCCTTTATGTGAAATAATGGGCCGTTCCCCTATCGCACCGGAAGTGTTCAACTGTCATGGTCCAAATGCACCTAATTTAGAAATGCTGGTTCAATATGGGACTGATGAGCAAAAAGAAAAGTGGCTTCCTCAACTGTTAAACGGGGAAATTCTTTCTTGTTTTAGTATGACTGAGCCTCGAGTCGCTTCATCTGATGCGTTAAATATTGAGACGTCTATTGTCAGAGATGGAGATCAGTACGTAATTAATGGCAGAAAGTGGTGGTCATCAGGTGCGGCCTCTCCAAATTGCAAGTTTGCAATCGTTTTAGGGAAATCCAGTACCTCTGGGGAACGGCATAAACAACACTCGATGGTCATTGTACCGTTAGACACTCCAGGGGTAAAGATCATTCGAACTACACCAGTGTTTGGATATGACCGTGCTCCTATTGGTCATGCAGAAATTGAATTTAATAATGTTAGAGTCCCTGTCGCCAATATTCTTGTTGGAGAAGGGGAAGGGTTTGCGATTGCGCAAGGAAGGCTTGGTCCAGCTCGTATACAGCATTGTATGAGATCAATCGGGACGTCTGAACGTGCTCTTGAAATCATTTGCAAGCGTTCCATGGAGCGTGTTACTTTTGGTAAGCCTTTATCTGAACAAGGAGTTGTCAGAGAATGGATTGCCAATTCCCGTATTGACATTGAACAGTCTCGTTTATTGGTCTTAAAAGCAGCCTATATGGTAGATAAAGTTGGAAATAAGGCAGCAAAAAAGGAAATTGCCATGATTAAGGTAGCGGTGCCAAACATGAGCACAAAGGTTTTGGACAGGGCGATTCAAATACTAGGCGGAGCTGGAGTAACAGACGACTTCCCTATTGCTCACATGTGGACTCATGAAAGAGGATTGCGAATCTATGACGGTCCGGATGAGGTTCACCGTGCCACGATTGCTAAGTGGGAGCTGCAAGATTATCTGTGATGAGCTTTTTGTTTAGGAAGGATTTAATAGAGACTGATAGAAAGGAGTTTATATATGAATTTATTACATGAAGCCGATCTATGGAATGCGAAAATGAGAAAGTTTGTTGAAGAAGAAATGGTTCCCTATGAATATTTGCTTCCAAAGTTTTTAAATGAACTGCCTGAGGACATTGTTAATCACATCTTTTCCGAAATGAAAAAACAAGGTTTATGGGCTCCTTCCGCACCAAAGGAATATGGGGGTCAAAGCTTGCCAAGCGTTACCTATTTAGGCTGGCGGGAAGCTTTGGGTCGAACAGCCCTATGGAGCGTGATGGGAGTTGTTTTGGAAAACCCTATGTACATTCTCTATTCTGCTAGTGAAAAGCAAAAGGAACGTTATTTGTATCCGACCATCCGTGGAGAAAAGCTGGGCGGGTTTGCTCAAACGGAACCAGAGGCAGGGGCAGATCCAGCAAGGATGACATGTTATGCCACTCGAAAAGGTTCCGGTTGGGTTATAAATGGAGTGAAAAAATTCATTGGGTATGGGGGATATGTGGATTATTGCCTCGTATATGCAAAAACGGATCCAGAAAAAGGGCGAGACGGGATTACCTGTTTTATTGTAGACAAGGATACGCCCGGATTTAACCCAACTGAGCAAATTGTAACTATGGGTGGAGATCAGCCTTGGTATATCAGGTTTGATGATTGTTATGTTTCGGATGAGCAGGTGTTAGGAAATATTGGAGAAGGATTCAATATTGCTCAAACCTGGTTTACCAGAAATCGCTATATGCTCCAGTCACCAATTTGTTTAGGGGCTGTGTCAAGAGCAATAGATGAGCTTTTAAAGCATTTTCCAGATAAAGTCGATCCTGAGTGGCTAGGGCGTGTTCAAGCAGAATATCGTCGTGCGCGTTTCTTGATGTACAATGCAGCATACAAATTTGATAATGGCGAAGATGCTCGTTATGATGCTGCCCTTAGTAAGCTAGCCAGCAACAAACTTTCCATGGAAGTATTTCGCAGAGCTTTAGAAATTAGCGGCCCCTATGGTTATGCTGTTGGCACGGTTTTCGAGCGTTATTATCGTGATCTTCGACGGTTCCCGATTACGGAAGGATCCACAGAGACCATGAAGCTGTTAGCAAGCCGTTCATTAATTCGTGGCTATGAAGAGGTTGATCGTCTTAGTCCGTACAATGTGCATGAGGAGGTAAAACATGTTTCGCAGTAGAGAGGATTCACTATTAAGAAAAATGCTACGGAATTTTGTTGAAACAGAAATGATTCCAGTAGAAAAAAAAAGAATGGCAAACGGAAAGGTTCCTCAAGAAATTTCAACAACTCTTCGTTCTAAACTATTTGCAGAAGGTTACTTAGGGAATGGAATAGGAGATTTGGAATCCTTATCCGCTTATTCCAGCTTGACGGTTTATGAAGAATTGCATCGATCTCTCTTAGGATTTTTGGGAGCAGGCGTAGTCGATGGGGCAGAACCAATGAATTTAGTTTCCTCTGATTGGTCTTCTGATACTCTTAAAGAGGGTGTCTACCCTGTTACAAATGTAACTTGGTGTGAAACCATCCCTGTGGAGAATGGTGTGGTTGTTTCTGGAAGCTTTTCGGCAATCGGGGATGAGAATTGTCAATGGTATTGGATTGATTCGAAGCAGGTCCTCATTAACCGTTCCAGCCCAGGAGTAAGAGTACTTACTCGTGAAGGAATAGGTATTCTAGATGTAAGTGAAGTCCATTTAGATAAAGTTCACGGTCAAAAAATAAATTCTAATAAAGACTTGAACAACGAAAAGAATCCACAATTGGTATTCATGTATTTACAACTGGCCGCAGGTGCTGTTGGAAGTTCTTTACGAGCGATTGAAGAGGCAGTTGAATTCACGAAAACCAGGGTAACCTTTGGAAAGCCGTTAAGTGACAGACAAGCGATTCAATGGAAATTGGCAGACGCGTCTGTCACTGTTCAAGGTGCACGATTGTCATTATTCGAAAGTGCTGTGTCTTTGGAACAGGATCCCTCAAATGAGAATCTACAAGCAATCGCCAAACTTTCTGCAGCAGACGCTGTTCAGGTTGCTATCTCTATCTTTGATGATATCATTCAGATTTTCGGTGGGAAAGGATATTCCCAATATTTTTGGATTGAAGAAGCGTTCCGTAATCTTCTTGGTTATCAGGCAATATTGAATTCAAGCGAAGTTTATAAAGCGGTTGGCGAACGCATTAAACATCAAAAAAAATTATTTAGTAATCTTGCAGAAATTAAATAGTATAGGTTTGGTTACCAATCTATTACTATCTACATGAAGTTAATAGATAAAAAAATAATGCAGATTTTCTCTGCCACTCTTTTACAATGAGACAAAAGGTAAGCGTTGGTTGCAGACTAATGCTTACCAAAAAACTATAATAAAAATTTTTAGAATTGTTTGACACCTATTTATTCATCGCGGTAAAGTATAAGTATACATTAGGTGGACCGTACAACCTTACAATATATTAACATGGTGTTCGCGCATAAATTGATAAAAGACAACTAGACTCTTAATACATTTTGTTGCTGAAAGTAGAATCATAGAGATTTTAGACGTTTTCCGATAGGAGAATCATTAATCTAAAAAATTTTGAGGTGTTCTTGCATGATTGAATTTGATTTAAAACCAATGTTTTCCCCACAATCCATCGCAATTATTGGTGCATCATCTGATGAAAGCAAAATTGGCGGCAGACCCTTATATATGCTAAAACAGATCGGATTTAAAGGAGAAATTTTTCCTGTAAATCCAAAATACGAGGAGATTGCTGGGTATAGGTGTTTACCAGATATTCAAAGCCTCCCGGAACATATAGATTTAGCCATCATTGCGGTTAAATCGAATGCAGTCTTATCTTCTTTAGAATTACTAGCTGCTCGCTCAATTAAAAGCGCTGTCATTTTTAGTTCCGGTTTTGCTGAGGTAGGAGCAGAGGGCATTGAAATGCAGAATAAATTAACTGAATTTATTAAGAAGTCAGGTATCCCGGTTGCTGGACCGAATTGTAATGGTTTTACGAATTTAAAAGAAAATGTAATCGCTTCTTTTTCTCCAGTAAACCTTGACCAGGTCGATCCGATTGCGTTTATTTCTCAAAGTGGAGCAGTTGCCACGGTTACAACAAAATTAATCCGTGATATTGGATGTGGCTATCAATATTTAGTTGGTACCGGGAATGAAGCCGGAGTTGATTTCTTCGATTACGTCAATTATTTTGCACAGCAGCAGGAAGTCAAGGTAATAGGTGGATATCTAGAAGGAGCAAGAAACAAGGAGTCGATGGAAAGAGCATTAGCTTCATGCCTTGAAAATGAAAAACCGCTTGTGCTTTTAAAGGTTGGCAACTCTGAAAAAGGTGCCGATGCAGCAACGTCGCATACGGGATCACTTGCAGGGAACTCAGCGATTTATAGTAGCTATCTGAAGAAGAAAAATGTGATTCAAGTCAATAGCGAAGAAGAATTAGTTGATACGCTTGCCCTATTTAATAATGCCAAGCTGCCTTCAAGTTTTGGGGATGTTGCCTTAGTCACTGGATCTGGCGGTGCCGGGATTATAATGGCGGACAAATGTGAAGAGTACGGTGTTCCACTGGCCAAATTACAACCAGAGACCACGGCAAAGTTAAAAGATTTATTGCCTTCCTTTGCTGCATTTGGGAATCCAATTGATGTCACCGCTCAAGTCTTGCAAACGCTGGACAATTTGTTTGAATCCATTGAGGTTATTTTAAATGATGATAACGTTGGGACAGTTGTGTACTATATGCAGCTTTGGGACCATTTAGCCCCAACTTTTATCCCGAGATTGGAGCAAATTGCTGCCAATACGGATAAAACGTTCATTGTATGTTGGTCAGGTGTAGCGGATGAGACAAAACAAAAGTTTCGTGAGAGCGATTTTTGTTGGATGCCTACTCCAAGCAGAACGATTAGAGCGCTCAAAAACATAAATGAATATAACCGAACTCGATTAACTGGCTCTTATAAAAAGTTTAGCAGCGAAGAGCGAATGACAGTTCCGCAAGCATTGGAAGCAGTTTTTGGTAATGCAAATGAGCACACAGGCAAAACCTATCTTGCAAAGTATGGGATTTCAGTTCCAACTGGCAAAGTCGTAACAAGTAAACAGGATGCCGTAAATACAGCTGAAGAAATTGGTTATCCTGTCGTCATGAAAATTGCTTCTGAACAAATTGCGCATAAGAGTGACGCAGGAGGTGTGAAGATTAATGTGAAGTCTTACCTAGAGGTCAAGGCTGCTTATGATGAAATATGGACCAATGCAAAGAACTATAATCCTAATGCACAACTAGAAGGAATCCTTGTAGAGAAGATGATAGAGGACGGAATTGAGGTTATTATTGGTTCCGTACAAGATCCATTATTTGGTCCATGTATACTGTTTGGGATTGGCGGGATATTTGTTGAAGTATTCAATGACGTCGTTCTCCGTCCAGCTCCACTAACTCGAGAAGATGCTTATGAAATGGTTCAATCTATCAAAGGTTATACCATTTTAAAAGGTGCAAGAGGAAAAGGTCCTTATGATATTGCTGCTCTTGTGGAGACATTGGTGAAAATATCCGAATTTAGTTTTGATCAAAGTGAATGGTTGAAAGAGCTAGATATTAATCCAGTGATTGTACATGAAAAAGGGAAGGGTGTCACAGCAGTCGATGCATTAATCGTTGGAAATGAAAAGAAGGTTAGCCATTCTACTCCTGCCATTGAAGCAGTTCGTTGATACAAGCCGGCTAAGTTTCGCAAGTAAATAATAATGTACTAGGAATTACCTTCGTTATGTGGTTCCATGTGCCATTTGTTTGTATAAATAAAATTAATTAGGAGGGGTTTGAAGGATGTTTAAAAGCGAGATTGTACAAATTGGAGAGGTAAAAGCTCATGTCTTTACTGCAGGTCAAGGGGAACCATTAGTCTGGTTAAATGGAGCTGGGGCTGTTAATCCGGATATTAGCTTCTTTTCAAAGCTAGCAGAAAATAATAAGGTTTATTTGGTTGAAAATCCTGGTTTCGGGCAATCAGAAAAAATTAAATGGGTGAAGGAAGCAGCAGATTATAATTACTTTTATCGGGATTTCCTAGATTATTATAATCTAGACAAAGTAAATCTCGTTGGACATTCCATTGGTGGAAGAATCGCTCTTGAATTTGCCATCAGCCATCCGCATCGCGTGGAAAATTTAGTATTAATCAGTCCGCAAGGGGCGTATGTGAACGGTGTGAAGGTACCTGATTACTTCCATGGAGACAAGGAGTACCAAGCAAAATTAATTTTTCACGATGAAGGTTTATTAAAGCAAGCAATTAATATTCAAAATACCAGAGAAGAAGTGGCAAGAAAAGATAAAAATGAAGCGGCATTAGCAAGATTAATCTGGGAAAGAAATTACAATCCTAAGTTCCCAGTGCTATTAAAATATGTAACTGCACCAACCTGCATTATTTGGGGTAAAGAAGATCGATTATACCCAGTAGAGCATGGTACATTTTTTAATCAAAACATTAAAAATTCTACACTTCAAATCATTGAAGACACAGGTCATGTCCCACATATTGAAAAAAGTGAGGAAACGAATCGAATCGTTCAGGAATTTCTCACAAAAAAGTATTCAGTTAATACATTCTAAAATATTTTAACCATTTATCGTTTAGTAAAAGTAGGATAATAGCTAACAATTCAAGGGGGTAAAAACAATGACAAAAGTATTTTCTTTTCATTTAATGCCATATTTAGACGCTGATATTGAGGGGTATAATCAAAATAAATATGATTCTGCATGGGTAACATACCCTAATAAACATTACGATCCAGTAAAAGGGCATCAATATTATAACGAATTTCTAGAGCAATTAGAATATGCAGACAGAATGGGATTTGATGCTGTGTGTGTTAACGAGCATCATCAGAACTCTTACGGTAACATGCCATCACCAAATATTATGGCTGCAATGTTAGCTCGTAGTACAAAAGGGAAGATTGCCATTTTGGGGAATGCTACATCGTTACACAGCCTCCCACAGCGCGTGGCTGAAGAAATTGCAATGCTGGACGTGGTTACAGGTGGAGACCGAATTATTTGCGGCCTTGTACGAGGAATCGGAGCCGAATACTTTAACTTCCGTAATGTAAACCCGAACGAATCAAAAGACAGATTCTATGAAGCTCATGATTTAATCTTAAAAGCTTGGTATGAAGATGGTCCGATTGAATTCCATGGTGAATATTTTGATGTTCCATTCCTCAATTCATGGCCGAGGCCAATTAGTAAACAGATTCCGATTTTCCTTCCGTCAACTGGAAGCCGGGACACCGTTAAATTCGCTGCAAGACACAAATATCCTTATATCGTAACGGTTTCTTCTTTACCTACCATTAAAAAAATCTATGATGATTATCGTGAGCAAGCGAATCGATTTGGATACACTGCTGTCCAATCTCAATTAGGATTAAACCATAAGATTTATGTGGCAGAAACGGATGCTAAAGCTTGGGAAGAATTTGAAGAGCATATCCGATTTTGGTATAAATACCAAATTAATTTCAAAGGTTATCAGGCCTTCCCTCCAGGATACATTGGAGCAGAAGCAAGACAATTTGCCATGGAAGCATTGGTTAATGATAATATTGCAGACATGTCTCCTCAAGAAATGTTTGATAAAGGTTATGTCACAGTAGGATCTCCTGAGACTGTGAAACAAAGATTAACAGAACTACAAAAAGAAACAGGTGTTGGTGTAATTAATGCATTTATGCAAATTGGTAATATGCCACATTGGAAAGCAATGAAGAACATTGATCTATTCTCACGTTATGTCTTAAAAGACATTCAAAAGCTGGGTGATGATACAGAGTTAGAACAAGGCGACACGCTCGCAGGAAAGAGTAAAGAAGAGGTTGCTTTATTCTATTAAAAGGTCCGTTGTAAAAATTATTCTGTATATTCGGGTTGTAACCGAATATACAGAATAATTTTGTGATTCAATGAAAAAGAGATTCCCTTCTATTAATGATTATTAATCAAAGGAGACTAAATTGGCTGTTTAATAACATTTTAACCGTACTAATAAAATTACGTTAATTTAATAGACCAATTGAAGGGTTGAGGAGCAATTATGAAGAAAATTCATCTATTAGGCGTTTTACTTTTAGGTATTCTTTTAGTTTTATCAGCCTGTGGCGGCGGGGCTTCGCAATCAAATGGAGGAGCCGAAAGCAATGATGATAATTCGTCCACAAACAAAAATAAATACGTATTAAAAGCAGTTCATGGTTATTCTACTAATTCAACCATGCATGATCTTGCTACATGGTTTAGTGACGAGGTTGAAAAGCGAAGCAATGGAAGACTAACGGTTGAAGTATATCCCAATGGCCAAATCGTTCCTGTAGATCAAGAAATACCAGCCATGCTAAATGGTCAAGTGGATATAACTTTAAGTAGTTCCAATGCTTTAGCCGCGATTGAAGATGGCTATTATGTCTTAGAGCTTCCATTCTTGTTCGATTACGATCCAAAAGACGTCTCAGTCTTTCTAAAAGATATGAGAGCCTTTTTATCCCACGAAAATGGAGGTCAACAGTTTGCTAGTAAGCTCGAAAAAAAGGGACTTATCGTATTATCTAACACAGCCAATGCGGATCCCGGAGTTCTTTGGACAACAAAAAAAATGGTTACAAACGTGGAAAGTATTAAAGGAATAAAAACGCGAGTTCCAGGAGGACTTGGTATCCCTGAAACGTTAAAGGTAGTAGGAGCAAGTGGGGTTTCGATCCCTGCCTCAGAACAGATTACTGCTTTACACCAAGGTGTTGTTGATGCAACAATCAATCCTGTCATCTATGCTCTTGATTATAAGATACCAGTTAAATCAGGAACATTACTACCATTAGCTGCCTATGGAAATCCACTAGTAATTTCTAAAGCCAAATATGAATCATTACCTGCCGACCTTCAAGAGATTTTAATTGAAGTTGGTAAAGACCTAGAACCTTACTCGGATGAAAATGTAAAAAATCGCTATGCTACTGTTTTTGATGAACTAGAAAAATCTGGAATTGAAGTGCATTATCCTACTAAGGAAGAACTTGAAGATTGGAAAACAGCAGTAGAGCCTGTTTATAAATGGTTTACAGATAAAGTAAATGGTGGTCAAGAATTAATTGATGCTGTATCAAAAGACAACTAAAATAACGTCAAATTCTTCTTCCTAATTGAAGGCATTTTACATTTTCGGTCAAAGTAAAATTTCTTTGAGATATCTGACCATAACTATTGTTCATTTTTATCTTTGAAAACCTACATTGTACCTCGTTATAGAATATATAAAATTAATTAAATATTAAATATTCCCTTGTATAAAGTTAGAAAGGAGAAGAGCTGATGCAGCTAATGGAATATATGAAAAAATACTATCATTTAAAAAATGTGATGGAATTGTCAGGGGTAAGATTCGGTATGACTGATCAAAGAACGATAGGTCATAGTAAAGAATTAGATTTGTTAATAAATGAAATCTTGAAAATTAAATATCCGGGAAGCTCCAATCGGAAAGAAACTCACTAGCAATCCGTTTAAGTTAAATAGTTAGTCTGTGAAAATACAAATTAACATTCGAATTCTATTATTTTAATTCGTAAAGAAGGGAAAGAACCTGAGATTCTTTCCCTATCTTCGTTTAATTAACTGTCTTTTTTAGTAGTTTAAATACTTGATTTTAAAAGAGAGGAGATAGAAAAGATTAATGTGCACTTTAGTTGAAACTTCTAATGGAAAAATTGAAGGGAAAATGGAGAATGGAATCACTGTTTGGAAAGGGGTTCCTTACGCGAAACCACCTATCCAAAAATTGCGTTTTAAGCCTCCTGAACCACCTGCCCCGTGGAATGGTGTATATGATGCGACTCAGTTTGCACCAGGATGCCCTCAACCCAAAAATCCTTTTGCTAACATTCTTGGCGAAAGGAAGGAATTAGAAACCAGTGAAGACTGCCTTTATCTAAATATTTGGTCACCGGCTGCCGATACGAAAGGACGTCCGGTAATGGTTTTTATTCATGGCGGTGGTTTTTGGTTTGATGCGGGATCAAACCCATGGTATGACGGAACTTCATTTGCTCAACAAGGGGATGTTGTCCTCGTAACGATTAATTATCGTTTAGGTCCTCTTGGATTTTTACATTTAGCCGAAATAGGTGGAGAAGAGTATGCTTATTCTGGAAATTGTGGTTTATTAGATCAGGTCCAAGCATTAAAATGGATACAAGAAAATATTCATCATTTTGGCGGTGATCCTGAACGGGTTACGATTTTTGGTGAGTCAGCTGGGGCAACCAGTGTTGCCTTGTTAATGGCCATGCCTAGTGCGAAGGGATTATTTAACCAGGCAATTTTACAAAGCCATGCTGGTGATTTTTTTACGAAATCAAAAGAGGCAACGGAAGTGGCGAGGAAATGGTTGGAGATTCTTGGTATACAGGAGAATGAGTTATGGAAATTAGAAAATGTACCAGTTGAAGAGCTTTTAAAAGTGACGGATACACTAAGAGTGAATGCAGCAAAATCCGCAGTTTTTCAGCCCGTTATCGATGGTACCCTTATTCCGATGGAGCCACTGCAAGCCCTGCAGTCCGTGGCTTCAAACCATTTATCTGTTTTATTAGGGACAAATAAGGACGAAGATCGGTTGAGGGCAGCAGTAACACCTGGATGGAATTCAATGAGTGATCAACAAATTTATGAATCCATTGAGAAGACGATAGGACAAATCTGGTCGGAGGTCTCAAGTCACTACTTAAACAGAGAGAAAGACGAACAAAGTTTACGAGATTCTGTTGAATGTGCAATTGGCGACTTTCGATTTTGGTTTCCAATGATTAAAATGGGGGAGCGCCTTGTTGAAGCAGGAGCATCTGTTTGGATGTATCGGTTTGATTGGCCATCTCCAGTCCTTGAAGGACAATTAGGGTGTTGCCACTATATGGAAATTCCATTTGTTTTTCATCACTTAAATCATCATGATGCTCTTATCTTAACTGGTGATTCCCCTCAAAGAGAAGATATATCCTTGCAACTGCATCGTGCTTGGATTGCTTTTGCACATAGTGGAAATCCTAATCACGCTCTCATTCCAGAGTGGCCGCACTATGAGGTAAATAACCGGCCAACCATAGTTTTCCACGAGAAGAGCAAGATCGAGAACGATCCTCGCAGGGGAGAAAGGTTGGTATGGGAGGAGGCATGGAAGTTACTAGAATCTTAAATTAAACAGAAAGAGTACATATTACTATAAAAAAAAGAGCGGAAGATTATTCCTCCGTTCCCCCGTACTCTTTATCTAACTTCATTTTAAAAGAATAATCTTTGTCTTTATCCGAACCATGTTTTAGTGTAAACAGGTATTTGGTTCTTTCACCAAGTACCACTCTCTTTTCAATTAAAATAAGGTTTTCTCCTACATAAAACAGTCTTTCAACAGATAATGCTGGTTTTCCAACTGTTGAATTTAAATAATAGGCACTAAAATCATCTAATAAGATTGGATCCATTTCTAAAGTTGAGTGAGTAAAACGGATGTTAA
The DNA here is from genome assembly GCF_057221695.1 of Neobacillus sp. plas4. Classification (NCBI taxonomy): domain Bacteria; kingdom Bacillati; phylum Bacillota; class Bacilli; order Caryophanales; family Bacillaceae; genus Neobacillus; species Neobacillus sp. plas4. Next base: position 3,650,235 of record NZ_CM170152.1, on the reverse strand, counting down.
GGTCATTCTCCAAATACTCATGGAACACAGTTTTTTCAAAATCTATCGATTCAATTTTTGGTGCAAATTTCAAAGGAATGTAAGTTGTACCTAAAATTAGCGGGGAATCGTTAGCATTTGCTACAGCATTTATTTTAAAAACACTTTCTGAAGAATCCATTTTAAAAAGGCTATATATACGATTTGGGACATCCTTATCTATGGATGCTTTAATCACTTTAAGGCTTGGATTAAGTCCCTGTTCACGTGCCTGACGAGCAAAGGCGATTTCTCCCGTTAAATCCTGTAATACCTTTTTTGGTGAGACAAATGTCCCGATTCCTTGTTTTCTTTCGATGAGCCCCTCGATCATTAGGTCATTCAATGCTTTTCTAGCGGTTGCGCGGCTAATATTGTACATTTCCATGAGCTCTCTTTCGGAAGGCACCATTTCACCTTCTTTCAAAGAGCCATCCTTTATTTTTTCTTTTAAAATTTCTTTTAACTGATAATACAGTGGGATTATACTTTTTTCATCTAACATTTAATCACTCTTCCATTAATTATATTATTAACTTAATATGTTATACGTACCATTAATTATATTTTAAATTCAAAATAAAGATAATACAAGAAAGATTTATTGATATAGGTGATTAACCTGTCTGAACGGGAAGAGTGAAAAGATCCATTTAAGACCAAAAAATAAAAAGGGGAGGGAATCCCGAAAAGGACCACCCACCCCTGAATACCAACCTTATAAGCTAGACTCCCTTTCCGCATAGGAAGACTTTATTTTTGTTTTAGGTAACCTCAAATTTCCTGCTATTATTCCGCCTAATATTAAAACAACTCCGAGCCATTGGAACATACCTACCTGTTCTGATAAAACTAGCGATGATAAGATGACAGCAATAGGAAGTTCAGCAGATGTTAAAATGGTTCCCAGACCTGGTCCGATATGTGGCATACCGATTGTAAAGAGGATTGGCGGTAATACTACACCTAATAAACCAAGGTAAAAACCGTACGGTGCAATTTCCATTAATACTGGCAATTGCAGCAAATCCGTTGGCGGACTGAGGAGGAAGACGGTAATCATGCCCCCAGTGGTAAACAAAGCACTTTTTTGCACAACTGGTGTATCTTTCTCCACACTGCTGCTAAGAAAAATAAAAGTCGTATAGGTTATTGCAGAAAGCATTCCCCAAATAGTACCTTGCCATGTCATTCCTCCGCTGCCTTCAGCGATAATTCCTGAAGCAAATATGGAACCAATCACCAGAATCGCAATAGAAACAACCTTCCCCATGGTTGGTTTCTTTTTATAAAAGAACCATTCAAATAAGCTGCCAATCCAGACAAATTGAAACAAAAAGATGATCGCAAGCGAAGCGTTAAGTGATTGCAGAGATTGGTAATAAAATAGACTCGTTAATCCAAGCGGAATCCCCGATAAAAGCAATTTGCCTATTTTTGGCAGTGTTAGTTTTTTCTTTTTCGTAAAGAGAGCTGCGATCCAGATTAAGAGAGTCCCCATTAAGAATTGACTTCCTGTCACCGTTGCACTAGTAAAACCAGCGGAATAAGCTAACTTTACAAATGTTGATAATGCGCCGTAGCAGCATCCCCCCAATAAAACAAGTAATGCGTAATGCCAAGTTTTCATTTTTACATACCCCTTTCAGTCTATAAAACATAAAAAGCCACACAGCTTATATTAGCTGTGTGGCGAAAATAGAGAATTCTCTAGAAAAGTCCACGAACAATTTTTTTGGGTTCAATATTACTTTGTTTATTCTAAGGGTATTTACAGTGGATGTCAATCAACAACTTTCATTTCAGAATCTCCTAAGTGAAACAATCTAGTGCCATTTACCCTTTTTTTATTGAGAAAAAGGGATTGGAAGATATAGTATATAATTATCATCTTGATAGGAAGGAAATACCAAATAGGAACATAAATTAGGTAGATACTTAATTTGAGGAGGGTTTTAAAGTGAAAGTTCTTTTAATAGGAGCAAATGGGACAATTGGTCGTGCGGTTCGTAAAGAATTAGAAATGAGACATGAAGTGGTGACAGCTGGGCGGAATGGAGCAGAGTTGCAGGTCGATATCACATCGCCGGATAGCATCAAAGAAATGTACGTAAAAATAGGGAAGGTTGATGCCGTGATTTGTGCAGCGGGTGCCACATTTTTTGGCCCACTGACAGAACTTACGCCTGAAGAGAATGAACTATCGATTCAAAGCAAGTTAAAAGGCCAAGTAAACTTAGTTCTTCTTGGTCATAAACACGTAAATAATAGTGGTAGTTTTACCTTAACAACCGGTATTATTATGGAGGATCCAATTGTGGGTGGTGTGTCTGCTGCTATGGTAGGGGGTGCAATTAAGGCCTTTGTGGAATCAGCAGCGATTGAGTTACCTAGAGGAATTCGGATTAATAATATTAGTCCGACGGTCTTATCTGAATCAATTGAAAAATATGGTCCTTATTTTCCTGGATTCGAGCCTGTTTCTGCATACCGAGTGGCTAAAGCCTATCAAAAGAGTGTAGAAGGTGGTCAAACAGGGAAGACATATCGTGTTTACTAGGTGAGGAAAATCATTTAAGTAATCACCTGAGTTATTGGAACGCTATGCACCTTAATAAACAATTAAAAGTACCAGTACAAAGTTGTACCGGTGCTTTTTTGTATTTTAATATTTATTATATGTCAATCATTTATTTAAATTTTTAAATAATTCAGAAAAAATATTGACACAATTTTGTCACTGTTATAACATTCTTATTAGGAGAAAGTTAGTGAGTACTAACAAACATAGTTAGGTAGGTAGAAGGCATATGACCACGGATGAAAAAATCTTGAAGGTCGCAATTGATATGATTGCGAAAAAAGGATTTAAGGGAGCAACCACGAAACAAATAGCTGAAAAAGCTGGTGTGAGTGAAATGACTCTTTTTAGACATTTTCCGAACAAAAAAAAAATATTAGAAGCAGCAATTGACCGTTACTATTATAGTTTTCAGATGAAGGAGCTGTTTGAGCATAAGTTAATTTGGAATCTAGAAAAAGATTTATTGATGATTGCCCAGACATATCACACCATCATGAAAAAAAATAAAAACGTCATAAAAATTGCCATTCAAGAAGGGCATAATGTGCCGGGACTGCTTGAACAGGTTAATAAGCACCCAAGGCAATTAAAGGAATTGATTGAAAAATATTTAGAAGAGATGAATAAAAGGAAACTTATCAGAGATTGTGATTATGAGCTCACAGCCATGAATTTTCTTTATATGAGTTATGGTCTTTTTATATCACGATCTTTCGTTTCAGGAGAAATCATTACTTCCCTTTCAGAAGAGGATGTAATAAAAGGAAGTGTCCATGTATTTATCGATCACTTAACATCCAGTAAGGTAGATGAAAGAGTCCATTAATGAAGGAGGAAAAAACATGCATTTATTAATTCACTTAACACATGGTCCAGAGGCACCAACCCAAGCAGACCGGGCATTTCTAATTGCTAAAACAGCTCTTCGGGATGGACATCAGGCCTCAATGTTTCTTGCAGGAAGTGCAGTCCAATTACTAAAGGAAGAAAATCTTGACACGGTATTTGGGGTAGGGGTAACGGCAACGGAGTTACGAAACTCTGTTAATGAAATACTTGAACGTGGAGGTCGAATTGTTCTATCACAAGTATCCTGCGGGGCCAGAGGTATTACGGAAGATGATTTACAAGGGAAAAAGATAGAATTAGGGTCTCCCAGTGTCCTAGTCGAAATGACCGCAGCTTGTGATAAGGTCATAACTTACGGGTAAGAGAGGTGAAGTCAAATGACTGGAATTTGGGAAAAATACTTAGATGAACGTGACTCAAAAATATACTCTGGAGCTGGACTAGGGAAGACATATGGTTTAGGCAAAAAAACAGCACTCATCATTGTCGATGTGCAATATGGATTCACTGGGGATGTGCCAGAGGAAATTGAAGAGGCAATTAAAACATATCCAACCAGTTGTGGAGCAGCTAGTTGGGAGGCCATTCCACATATTAGAAGAGTACTAGAAATATTCCGAGAAAAAGGACTTCCCGTGATTTATACCATTATCGAAGGCTCCAAGAGCAGTGATAATGACCGTGTAGCAATTAAAGGTCAGATTTTTGATCACCCGCTGCTCCTGGAAGGAGAAAAAGGAACTAAGGTAGTTGAAGAGTTAGCACCGATCAATGGTGAAATCATTTTATCGAAGAAAAAACCTAGTGCGTTTTTTGGAACTCCATTGGTTTCTCTTTTAACAGCAAAGGGAGTAGATAGTGTAATCGTGACAGGCTGCACAACAAGCGGATGTGTTAGAGCAACTGTAGTTGACGCTTTTTCAAATAATTATAAAGTTGTCGTTCCAGAGGAATGCGTATTTGATCGTGGTATTACGACCCATGCGATTAACTTGTTTGATATACAACAAAAGTATGGTGATGTCATACCTGTAGAACAGGTTATATCCCATTTGAAAGCGCTTAAACTTGAGGGGGAAGGTAAATGATTATCTCAAAGCAGGACGGAAAATTAGTGTTGGTCAGGCAAGACGAACATGCCATCCAAATGGGAACAGTATCCAGGTTATGGGGAAACGAACAGTTTCAAAAGTTAGTAAATCATGAATCTGTTAGTCTTGGAATTGAAAAACATGATGCTGGTTGGAGGCAGCCTGATGATGAAGTATTATTTAACGAAGCAACAAAACGACCAACCAACTTTTTAGAAGTTAATTTACCTGAACATGTTCGTTTCTATGAAATTGGCTATCGTGACACATTAAAACAAGATCAATATGCAGGAATGATGTTAGGAATGCATTGGATTGGTTTATATACAAGTAGGTTTGGATACGATCCAACCTTTACGTATAAAGTTTCCGATGATCTCAGAGGCTTTATGAATGAAACGATTAACACAATCCAAAAGGAATGGGTTGATATCAAGCAGCAATATTGGGCAGCACAACTTAAACGCAGTGAATTTGAAGATAACATATGGATGCAATATGAGTATTTTCAGGTTATGGATCGCTTAGGGTTATTCATGGGATTAAATAATCCAAAAGAAAAGAATGAAGTTACATTAGGTCCAGTTAGAATGACAAGGGAAAGCGAACCGGTTCACTTAACAGTAAAATCAAAAGGAAATGGAGAAATTCTTATTCAGCCATTCCCATTTGCGGATGAATTTGATACCTCCGTCCCCGGAAGAAGAATAGATGACCGTGACTATGAAAATCACCAAGAAGCAAAGGAAATCATCGAAGGTACTGAAAAAGAAGATATTCAATGGAGAATTGTTGCTAGCTAATCTAACACATTATGGTTTTTGTTATCTGAACCTTGCTAATATTCAGGTAACCAACCGATGAAAATGTGCAAAAGTATAAGGTAATGATGTTAGTGGGTACTAACTAACTTCAATCGAATGCAGGTGAATGAAATTGAGCGAAGGCTTTATCCTAAAAAATGAATTTGCACATGTTTCCGTAAAACTAGACAGATCTGCTAATGGGGATCGGTTATTAATAGAGGATATCCGAACCGGAAAAGTTTCCTTTTTCGATCCCCTTGAATTAGAAAGTTTATTATGGAGTACGCACAAGGATCTTACTACTCTATTAGATCCATCACAAACAAGATGGATTGATGAAGCAGACGACATATAGCAATTTTGTCAGTAAAATTGGTTGATAAGAGCGGATAAAAGGTAGGAGGTAAAAGCATTTGAATAAAGTAAAAGCAGCTGTACTGACAGAAAAAGAAACGATAGAAATAAAGGAATTTCCAATCCCTGAAACAGGAGAAAACGACGCCCTCCTCCATGTGGAAGCCTGCGGGGTATGCGGATTCGACAGTGAAGCATATTTAAATGACGGAAATGGGGTTTTTCAACTCCCCTGTGTTATTGGCCATGAAATAGTTGGCAGGGTAACAAATTTAGGTCAAAGGGCTGCAGAACGATGGGGGTTAAAAGAAGGCGACCGAGTGGTAGTCGAAGAGTATATCCCATGTGGTTCCTGTAATAATTGTCTGACCGGAAACTATCAACAATGTTTTGATTTACGATATGGGGCAATGCGGATAGACAATGAGAAAACGGCTTTATGGGGAGGATTTGCAGAATATATGTATCTGCACCCAAATTCTATTATTCATAAAGCGAGTGCTGATGTTTCTCCAGAACTATTGCAATTATATATTCCGATATCGAATGGAATTCACTGGGTTCAAGAAGTAGGGAATACGAAAGTCGGTGATACCGTTCTTATCCAAGGACCAGGACCAATGGGCTTAGGTGCAGTAATCGGAGCTAAAGAAGCAGGAGCGGGGAAAATCATTGTTACGGGTATGTCAAAAGACGAACATCGTCTAAAATTAGCAAAGGAGTTTGGTGCGACTCACACGTTTTTTGCAGATACTCAGGATCTCGTTAAAGAGGTTCATGCAGTAACGGATGGGAAAATGGCAGATACCGTTATTAACGCAGCAACTGCCCCGCAACAGCTCGTAACTTCATTAGATCTTGCTGGACTTAGAGCAACCATCGTTCACTCTGGGACCGATGATAAATTATCCCAAAATCTCATGTCTAGTAAAATCACTTGGAAGCTGCTGACTGTAAAAGGAGTCCTTGGCCGGCCAAAGAAAGCAGTCGGAGTCGCATTAAGGGTCATTGAATCAAGGAAATACCCTCTTGAAAAGATGGTTACGCACAGTTTTTCTATTGAAGAGGCAGCCAAAGCAGTCAGGACCCATGCATACGGTGAGGATGGGTGTATACATGTTGCAGTTGTTAACGAATCTTTAAAGGAAGATAGGTGAAAATAGTGAACATTTCTGATCTCGTAAAAGAAGGCGCAGTACACGGAGATGTCTATAAGGATGAAGGTATTTTTCAAAAGGAAATGAAGAAAATCTTTGAAAATACTTGGGTCTATGTAGCACATGAAAGCGAGATTGCTAATTCAGGTGACTACAAGACAACAGTTATAGGTTCCAATCCAGTCATCGTGACCCGCGACTCTGACACAGATGAGATACATGTTGTTTTGAACCGCTGCAGACACAGAGCTGCTACGGTTTGTCAGCAGGAACAAGGAAATGCAAACTATTTCCGCTGTGCCTATCATGGATGGACATATTCCAATAATGGCGATTTGACAGGAATGCCATTTCAAGATGGATATGATGAAAAATTTGACCGCTGTAAAATGGGGTTAATAAAAGTTCCTAAGGTTGGAGTGTACCGGGGCTTTATCTTTGCTAGTTTATCGGAAGACGTTCCTAGTCTAAAAGACTACTTGGGGCATGCCCGTAAATATATCGATTATGTAATAAATACAGGACCTGAGGGCATTGCACTAAATGCAGGTGTTCATAAATACAGCTTTGACGGCAATTGGAAGCTACAAGTAGAAAATACCATCGACCCTTATCATTTAAGTGTCACTCATAGAAGTTTCTTTAATCTTGTCGCCAACAAAACCGGAAAAAGAATAAATTTTTCTAAAATGCACAAAAACGAAAAAATACGTGACTTGGGTAATGGACACTCCTTATATGAATTAGATGGAGACCTTGGTATTGGTGCATTACCATTTAATTTGATTATTTTTCCTAACCTCGGCTTTGTAGGTTCTCAAGTTCGTGTAACGAGACCAATATCCGTTAATAAGACTCACGTAAGCTTATACCCGATCATGCTGAAGGGTGTTTCCATAGAAGAGAATGCCAGCAGGTTAAGAAAGCACGAAGGTTTCTATGGTCCGGCTGGTTTTGGGACTGTCGATGACCTCGAGGTTGGATTTGACCGAGTCATGGAAGGACTGAATGCAAAAGCCAATGGAGCAGAATGGCTTGAAATCAGTCGAGGAATGAACCGGGAAGAGATAGATGAAGACGGGATTATTACTGCCACTTCAAGTGACGAGGTTTCGGCAAGAGCATTATACAAAGAATGGCGGAGACTAATGACTAAAGAATAATAGGATGTTAGGAGGCATGAAAATGAATGGAGTTCTTATAGACCGAAAGGATGTAGAAGCTTTTCTTATAGATGAGGCCTCTTATTTAAATGATGGGAAGTTTAATGAATGGCTTGAATTATTTACAGAGGACGCTTGGTATTGGATTCCGTCAAATAAGGATCACTATGATCCAAATGCGCATGTATCAATCATATACGATAACAAAGAGCGGCTGGGAGAACGAGTTTGGCGATTACAAAGTGGTTTAGCATATGGTCAAGAGCCGCAATCAAGAACGAGACATTTAATCTCAAATATTAGAGTTCTAGATCAAGATGATCAATCGATTACCGTAAGCTCAAATTTTATAATTGTGGAATTAAGGCGGAGTATCCAAACCATATATTCTGGCAGATTTGAACACAAGCTGAGAAAAAACGGGAACTCATGGAAAATTGCCTCAAAAAAAGTGGAGCTCATTAATAATAACGAATTTATCGGAAACCTGAGCTTCTTGTTATAGAAAAGGTGCAAAATTTATGAGCAGAGTACCGGTAATCATTTTAAGTGGATTTTTAGGAAGTGGAAAGACAACTCTATTATTAAATTTACTTGAGGAATCCAAGCAAAAGGAAATGACGTTTGGAATACTCATGAATGAGTTCGGAAAGATGGATGTTGACAGTCATATTCTTAATGGAAGAAGTTCTGTACCTATTCAATCTCTTAATGACGGATGTGTCTGTTGCAGTAAAAAAAGTGAACTGGTAAAAAGCTTCGAACAACTTTTAAAGACAAACCCAGCTACCATTTTTGTTGAATTAACAGGCATTGCGAATCCAGAGGAAGTCATGGATGAAATGTTGAAAAAAGAATTAGTTTCTCGTATTTACGTGAAAAGTGTCGTTTCACTTGTTGACGCTGAAACTATTTCTAAAATAACTTCTTTCGATATAAGGACCACATTTGCCAGACAACTATGTTCTGCAGATTTTATTATCGTAAATAAGGTAGATACGGTAGAGAATCTGAATAGGTCTAAAATTAAAACATTAATTCAAGTGTTAAATGATTCAGCCGAGCTTCTATTCACGGTTAAAGGTCAGGTAGGTCTGGATCACCTGCTAACGATTAATAGAACAGGAAAGAAACACCATAAAAGGTCCCTTCAAGCGATAGAGGATATGGAGCAGCAGGAAGACCAACCTTCTTACGAATATTTATCTACTATTGCAATTCCTGTTCCAATTAAGGTAACAAAAAGCATGATAGAGGAGTATTTCTTTTGTCTAAAGCCCAATCTAATGAGGGCTAAAGGGTTCGTTTGTTTAGAAGAAGACAATAACATATATTTAGTTCAATGGATTGGGAATAGGCTGAGTTGGGAAGTCTTTATGGAATATGAAAGGCAACCTTTTATTACCTTAATAGGCGTTGATTTAAATGCAAATCAGGCATTTGAAAAGTTCTCCCAACTTGTAAGAATGCCAATTGAAAAGCTTTTGAAAATGAATGGATAAAAATATACAAAAATAATGCTGGTAAAATGCTGTTTGAATAGTCTATGTAGGAATATGTCGATTTTTTTATTATTCAGAAAATACAGAATTATATATAATAGGAAGGGGAAGACTAGTTAATTTTTACTAGTCTTAAACATAAGTACTAGAATACAAGGGGTGTTTGCGCAGATGAATCTTGAAGGTGAAGCGAAATTTTCAATGGATGTCAATCAGTTGTGGAATTCACTGTTAGATGAGGAAATTTTGAAAAAAGTCATACCAGGCTGTCATGAATTGGTCTTGAAAGAAAATGGTGAATACGATATCGTTTTAAAATTGGGCGTGGCTGCAGTCAAGGGAGAGTATGTAGGAAAAGTAAAAATTGAAGGTGTAGATAAACCAAATTATTATATTCTTCACGCCTCTGGAAGTGGATCTCCTGGTCATGTAAAAGCAGAAATGCATTGCCGATTATTTGGGACAGAAGACGGATCTAGACTTGAATGGAACTGTGACGCGGAAATAGGCGGCACGATTGCAAGTGTCGGTAACCGAGTTCTAGGCGGTGTAGCAAAATTTTTAGCAGGTAAATTTTTTAAAGATATACAAAAGGCGGTAAAATCAGCTTCCATAGAATCGCCCGCAGATTCAGCAATTAAAATGGAATAAATCCTTCAATATATCGATTATACCAATAGCACTATTTCTCATTGTCTTAGAAAATCGCAGAAGAACATATATAAACTAAATTAAAGGTGGTTGTTAAGAGAATGACAAGAAATTATCGAGTAGGACTAATTGTCCCAAGTTCTAATACAACAATGGAAACTGAAATACCAGCCATGCTGTACGCGAAAATGAAAGAATCTTCCAAAATCTCTTTCACCTTTCATTCTAGCAGGATGAGAATGAAGCATGTTTCAAAAGAGGAATTATCAAAAATGGATGTGGAAAGTGACCGATGTGCGGTGGAATTATCTGATGCACGTTGTGATGTTCTTGCTTATGCGTGTCTGGTTGCCATCATGTGTCAGGGAGCGGGCTACCATATAAGCTCGGAAAAAAGGTTGTATGGTGCAACGGTTGAAAATGATGGTGCGGTCCCAGTAATCAGTAGTGCTGGAGCATTAGTGGAGGGGATAAAAACCATAAATGCAAAGAAAGTCTCTATTATTACCCCATACATGAAACCTTTAACTCAGATGGTAATTGATTATTTGGAACAGAGTGGAATTGAAGTAATTGATGCGATCAGCCTTGAGGTACCGGATAATTTAGAAGTTGGGCGATTAGATCCAAATAATCTTCCTGAGATTGCAAAAAAGCTAAATATTAAAGGAGCTGATGCAGTCGTTCTTTCTGCGTGTGTACAAATGCCATCGCTTCCAGCAGTCCAAAAGGTCGAAGATGAGCTGGGTATTCCAGTATTAACTGCTGCCACTTCAACGGTTTATAAAATTTTAAAGCAATTGGAGCTGGAGACATCAGTCCCTAACGCTGGAAGCTTATTATCAGGTAAATATTAATAATCGAAAAAATGAACCTAGTAAAAGGAGGTCATCATAATGAAGCCCCCAAAGTTCTCCTATCTAAGACCTAATAATCTCCAAGAAGCTCTAAATATGCTGGCTGAATATGGAGACGAAGCCAAGATTATGTCTGGAGGCCAAAGTTTGATTCCTTTATTAAGCATGAGGCTTTCAACTCCTGGCTACATAATAGATATTGGCAGAGTAGAAGAATTGAAAGGAATCAGAGAAGAAGAAGATGCCCTTGTAATCGGCGGGATGACTCGTCATGTGGATGTAGAAAAGTCTGCATTGGTTCAGGAAAAATGCCCGCTACTGACGGAAGGAATACGCTGGGTAGGACACAATCAAATCAGATCGAGGGGCACGATTGGCGGAAGCATCGCACATGCTGATCCCTCCGCTGAGCTGCCATGTATGTTAACTGCCTTAAGAGGCGAAATCGTTATTGTTTCAAGTGAGGGGGAAATGACCTTATCACCTGAGGAATTTTTTCTAAGTTATTTATTAACGACGTTAGAACCAAATCAGCTTGTAAAGGAAATTCGCTTTCCAAAAATCAAAAAGGGGAGTGGATACGCCTTTGAAGAAGTTGCTAGGAGGCATGGGGATTTCGCTCTAGTAGAGGTAGCAGCCGTCATAGAGCTTGATCATAATGGGACGATAGCTGATGCAAAAATTGCACTAGGCGGTGCAAACTCGGTTCCTTTTGTCCCTGAAGCAACAGAGGAATTTTTAATAGGAAAGCTGCCTGACTATTCCATTATCAAAGAAGCAGCTACTCTTCAATTAGATGAATTGGATCCAGAAGGAGATATACACGGCTCGAAGGAATACCGTCGATATTTATCAGGTGTTTTACTAGAAAGGGCATTATATAAAGCGGTTGATCGGGCTAGGGAAGGAGTAATCGCATGAGCAATTGTAACGTCAAAATGAAAGTAAATGGAAAAGTGATAGAAAAAGAGATTGAGCCTAGATGGCTTTTATCCGACTATCTGCGAGATAAACTTGGCCTGACTGGAACACATGTTGGCTGTGAACATGGTGTGTGTGGAGCGTGTACGGTATTACTAAATGGTGAGCCTGTTCGTTCCTGTTTAATGCTTGCTGTCCAGGCGGATGGCTCAGAAGTTGAGACAGTGGAATCCCTTGCTGAAGTAGATGGTACTTTACATCCGATTCAACAAGCATTTGCAAACAATCATGCGTTACAATGTGGATTTTGTACTCCAGGTTTTCTAATGTCTGTAAAAAACTTCATGGAAACTCATCCTGATTTACCAACAGATGATGAAATCCGTGAAGCGATCTCTGGTAACCTTTGCCGTTGTACTGGATACAGCAATATTATTAAAGCTGTGAAAGAGGCATACGTACTGAAATGTTAACCAAAGGAGGGACCCGAGCGTGAAACAATTTGTTGGACAAAATGTAAAAAGAAAAGAGGATTATCGGCTGCTTACTGGTTCTGGAAGGTTTGTAGCGGATATTCGAATTGAAAATATGGTCGAAGCAGCGATTCTAAGAAGCCCTTATGCACATGCAAGGATAAAAAACATTGATCTTTCACAGGCAAAGAATTATAAGGGTGTCCTTGATGTCATCATTGCTGCTGATTTAAAAGGAAAAGTAAAACCTTTCACTGAATTTGTAGAATTCACCTTGCCTCCGCAGCTAGAAGCTGATATAAAGCCCACGATTAAGAAAAACCCTGAACCCATGTTAGCAGAAGACAAGGTAACATTTGTCGGTCAAGCGGTTGCGATTGTATTAGCAGAAGACCGGTATGTTGCTGAGGATGCACTTGCTTTAATCAAGGTAGACTATGAGCCTTTGCCTGTAATTACGGATCCCTATGAAACCATAAAGGAAGACGCACCTGTTATCCATCCAGAGCTGGGTAATAATATTCAATCACATTTTGAGGTGAAAGTTGGAGATGTTGACCATGTCTTTAGGCAGGCAAATCACATTTTAAAAACAAGAATAAAAACTCCAAGAGTATCGGGAAATCCACTTGAGACCAGAGGAGTAATTGCCGAGTACCAAGAACGAAATCAACAACTTGATGTTTGGTCATCTACTCAAGTACCATTTATGGTTCGGTCCTATCTTTCAAAGCTCGTTGGGTTGGTCGAAGGCAATATACGTGTTGTTGCCCCAGATGTTGGCGGCGGATTCGGTCCGAAATGTGCGGTCTATCCAGAGGAAATTATCATACCGTATCTTGCGATGAAATACAAACGTCCAGTTAAGTGGATTGAAGATCGTCTTGAGCATATGCAGAGTACCAGACATTCGCGTGATCAGGTACATGACGTTGAAGTTGCATATAGAAATGATGGAACAATTCTTGGATTGAAAGATCAGTTCCTCTTAGATAATGGAGCACATAACTCCTTTGCTTTATGCTGTGCCTACAATTCGGCCGCACATTTGCGGGGAATGTATCACATTCCAAATTATGAGATAACCGGACGAATCGTCTTAACCAATAAGACACCAAACGTACCATACCGCGGGGCAGGCAGACCAGAAGCAGTTTACGTAATGGATCGAATCATTTATATGATTGCTGACAAGTTAAATCTTGATCCGGTAGTAGTTTCGATGAAGAATTTTGTTCGTCCTGATCAAATGCCGTATGAAACAGGTATTTTTTACCGCGATGGTGCAAATATGGTTTTGGAAAATGGTGACTACGTAAAATCGTTGCAGCAAGCAATGAAAATAGCCGGGTACGAGGAATTCCGTCAACAACAAAATGAGGCTAGGAAAAACAATAAAAATATCGGGATTGGTTTTTCGTCTTACATTGAGGGAACAGGTATTGGTCCATTTGAAGGTGCTGCTGTCAAAGTTGACTCCACTGGACATATTTTGGTAGGGGTTGGCTCTAGTCCACACGGCCAAAGTCATGAAACCACTTTTTCCCAAATTTGTGCTGATGTGTTTGGAGTAAATCCAGAACAAGTATCAGTACGGGCCGGAGATACAAGTCTGTTGCCATATGGTGTGGGTACTTTTGCAAGCAGGGGTGCAGTTACGGCTGGATCAGCGGTTCATGGCGCTTCCAAACAATTAAAAGAAAAGTTCATTCTCATTGCTGGCCAGATGCTTGGAGTTTCAATAGATGAACTAGAAATGAATGGCGGTAAAGTTTATTTGAAAAATATGCCTGCCAAATTTGTTACTTTACAAGAAATAGCTCAGGCTGCTAAACCGGGTCCTCGCTGCAAGGTTCCAAAAGGAATTGAACCAGGTGCGAGTGCGACTTACTACTTTGTACCTCCAACCGTGACATTTTCGTCTGGCTTTCACATAGCAGTTGTGGAGGTTGATAAGGAAACAGGATTTGTCGACATCTTGCGTTATATTGTCGTTCATGATTGTGGCCGTGTAATTAATCCTAAGATTGTCGATGGTCAAATTCAAGGTGGAGTTGCACAGGGTATTGGTGGTGCACTTTATGAAGAAATTATTTACGATAAAAACGGCCAATTAGTGACCGGAACCTATATGGATTATTTAATTCCTACGGCAATGGAGGTCCCTGAAGTTGAAATGGGTCACCAAGAGTATCTTTCGCCACACAATCCGATGGGGATTAAGGGAGTGGGAGAAGGTGGTGCCATCAGCCCGCCAGCTGCAATCGCCAATGCTGTTTGTGATGCAATGAGACCATTAAAAATAGAAATAAACACTCTCCCAATTAGCCCTAATAAACTAAGAAGTTTAATAGAAGAAGCTGAAAATGCAGAAAGTGTCCTAAGTTAAGAGGAATCTAGTAACCTTTTTAGAAATTTTTTTAGTCGGTAAACAATATAAGTTTAGTGATAATAAAGAAATCTATTCAAGGGTAAGACCAGCCTTATTTACGAGTCTGACCCTTGAACTGTCAATGGATAAAAACCATGTATAAAGAATGTAGGGGAGGCTGAAGATGGAATACGTTATATATGGAATTATTACTGGTTGTATCTTAATCATTGCTTCCATTGGTTTTTCGATGGTTTGGAAAACAGAAAACTTCTTAAATATAGCACATGGTCAAATGCTATTAATAGGGGCTTATATGGCTTATCTCTTTAAAAGCGTGCTCAACCTTCCATTTGCTCTGGCAATGGTCCTTTCCGTCATCGCTACAGCTGTGTTAGGGCTATTGTTAGCTAAGGTATTCTATTTTCCAGTAAGGAAAAGTGGAATTCTAGTATTACTTTTTACATCCATAGGTCTCTCTTGGGTAATTTACGGTATTGTTCAGGCAATAGTAGGTCCGCAGATTCGAACATTTGGACTTGAGACGAGCAAAATGATTGAATTGTTTGGCAGACAGATTCTTTCCTTTCAGGAATTGTTGATTATTGTTATCTCGGTGGCGTGTGTCGTTGGTCTTCATTTTATATTAACAAAAACAAAAAATGGCAAAGGTTTCAGAGCCATGGCAGAAAATCGCGATTTAGCACAATTAAGAGGAATAAATTCTAAGAAACTATCAAATTACGTTTGGTTACTATCATCAGGATTGGCAGGATTAGCCGGCATTCTACTGGCGATGTCGGGCACACTTAATATGGAGTTAGGCTGGCAGCAGATTTTGATCATCATGTCAGTTGTTATTGTTGGAGGTATGGGGAATTTATACGGTACGATGCTTGCTGCATTAATTATCGGATTGAGTATGGATGTTAGTACGGTGATAGTCCCTACATCATATAGAACAGCAATAGCATTCGTTATTGTGATTCTTGTCCTTTTAATCCGTCCTCAAGGACTGTCAAAGGGTGGTGCACATTAAATGGAGATTCTAGTCTTTTTATCAGGTCTCATAGCATTAGGTGGGATTTATGCCATGCTGGCGTTGGCATTAAATGTCAATGGTGGACTACTAGGACTGTGGGATTTAGGGGTTGTTGGATATTTTGCAGTTGGTGCCTATTCCTACACATTGCTCACCATTGATGCTCCCGAGGGACTCGGGCTCCCGATGTTCGCCGGTGTGATTGGTTCGGTTATCATCACTGGGTTACTAAGTTTATTTATCGGCTATACTTCACTTCGTTTACAAAATGAATATCTATTAATTACAACTTTTGCTTTCGCTGAAATCATTCGAATTCTTGCTGTTAATGAAGAATGGTTAACAAATGGAAACATTGGATTTTTTGGTTTAGATAAACCATTTCAGGAGCTTATCCCTGGTGCAAATTACATGTTATTTTTCTCAGGATTGGTCCTGATAAGTTTGGCTGTCTTTTACTTCTTTGCCCAAAGGTTGGCCGATTCTCCAATGGGGCGTTATATGAGGGCTATTCGTGAAAATGAAATCGTAACGCAATCGATAGGTAAGAAAATATTTGCTACAAAGTTAAAAGTGTTTGTTTTAAGTAGTTCCATGGTTGGTTTAGTGGGTTGCTTTTATGTTTGGTACATGTCCATCATTGCACCAAATATGTTTACCTCTGCTATAACGTTTACGGTTTGGACAGCACTTGTATTAGGTGGAATCGGTAATAATCGTGGAGCTGTCATTGGTGCCTTCGTACTTATTCTTGTTCAAGAAGCTACACGCTTCATTCCAGTACCAGCTGAATATAGCGTTGTATTGGCGGGCTTACGTCAGTTTATCTCTGGGATGATGCTGGTTCTTGTTCTTCGCTTCCTTCCTCAGGGATTGATCGCTGAGAAGTTTAAATCTGTTGAGAAGCTATTTAAGTTCCATGATAATTCGTTAATCCTAGAACCGAAGGGAGTAGGGAAAAATGCTGCAAGTCAAGGAGCTGAGTAAAAACTTTGGAGGCGTTCAAGCCGTTAAAAACGTAACATTGGAGGTTAATAAAGGGGAAATTGTTGGATTAATCGGTCCTAATGGTGCAGGAAAAACAACCCTTTTTAATATGATTAGTTTATTTCTAGCTTCCAATTCTGGTGAAATCTCCTTCTTGGATGAAAAAATTGATACTTCTACTCCCGAAGCTGTAGTGGAAAAGGGATTATTAAGGACTTTTCAGACTCCAGTCGGTTTTCCAAAACTAAGTTTGCTTGAAAACTTAATGGTAGTGCCTTCCAATGCTGGTGAAGGATTATTCTCTATCTTTTATAAAAAGAAGAAAATTATCCGCAAAGAGCAAGAGCATTATGATCAAGTTTGTGGGCTGCTTCGACAATTTAACTTATATGAAAAACGAAATGAACTTGCGGAAAATTTAAGTGCGGCAGAGTTGAAATTGCTGGAACTATGCCGCCAGTTAATGGCAAATCCAAAAATCATGCTCCTGGATGAACCTGCATCAGGTGTAAATCCAATCATGCTTGATAAAATGGTTCAACACATCTTAAGACTTAGAAGTGAAGGAATGACATTTCTTGTTATTGACCATAATCTAGGTTTTATCTATCGTATATGTGACCGGATTTATTGTCTTGCAAATGGAGAGCTCATCGCTTCAGGTACTCCAGAAGAAATTTCCAATAATGAAAAGGTTAAATCTGTATACTTGGGGGCGAGTTAAGATGAGCTTTCTTGAGGTTAAAGATGTGGTTTCTGGTTATGGAAAAATCCCCATTTTACATGGACTCAATCTCCATGTAAATCAAGGGGAGATGGTGGGGATTATTGGTTCTAATGGAGCAGGGAAGACAACCTTAATGCATACTATTAGTGGTTTGCTTCCTGTCATGAGCGGTTCGATTTCCTTTCAAGGGAAGCGGATTGACAATGGCTCCCCAAGTGACATTTCAAAGATGGGTTTAGGTTATGTCCCCCAGCGAAAAAATGTTTTTGCGGAATTAACGGTTTTCGAGAATCTTGAAATGGGTGCGTACACGCTAAAAAAACCTAAGGAAAAAATAAATGAGATGTTGGAGATGTTTCCACGCCTAAAAGAACGGATTAATCAGAAAGCTGGAACCTTAAGCGGTGGAGAAAGACAGATGTTAGCTTTAGCAAGTGCATTGATTGTGAACCCTAAATTTCTCCTCCTAGATGAACCGATAACCGGATTGGCTCCTCAAATTATTCAAGGGTTAATCAACATGATTGTTGAAATTCGTGATAAAGGTACAACAGTGATATGGGTCGTTGAGGAAAATCCAAAAGAAGTTTTAAAGCATGCTGATCGCGTTTATTTAATGGACTCTGGAATCATTAAAATGGAACGGACTGGAAAGCAATTTTTAGAAGAAGAAAATTTCGAAGAACTATTCTTGGGCCACTAAGGGGGATAAGGAAATGAAAAAAGTATCGATGGCTGCTATTTCTATTTGTACGGCATTAACAGTAATGACTGGCTGCGCAAGCTCTACAGGAAGTTCAAGTAATAGTGGTTCTAACAGTGGCAGTGATATTAATGTCGGATTTTTATCAGGACTTACTGGCTGGCTCGGAGCATTTACAAAAGAAAATATCAATTCTATTCTTTTGGCAAAGGATGAAATTAACGCAGCAGGTGGAATCCTAGATGGGAAGAAAATTAATATTATCGACGTAGATACAGCTTCTACTGTTGAAGGCTCCATTAAAGGGTATCAAAAGCTGGTAAACGCAGATAAGGCTGTTGCTGCGATTGGACCTGAAACAGAATCTATGCTTGCTTTATTAAAAGAAGCGCCAAAATCAAAAGTGCCGATCATGTCTGCTTTTGCAGGTTCAACAGAACTTGATAAGGTTGGCGGAAATTATGCATTCCGAACAGCCGCTTCAGATTCAACCATTGGTGAAGTTCGTGCAAAGGTATTAATTGAGAGCGGTGTGAAAGAAATAGCCGTTATGGTAGGAAACTATGAAGGAGCCCAAAGTGATGTGGAGAAATTTAGAGAAACATATGAAAGTTTGGGCGGGAAGATTCTTGCGGAGGTAACCTTTAATACAGGTCAGAATACGTACAATGGTGAATTGAAAAAGATCGCTGATGCGAATCCAAAATTAGTTTATTATTCTGGTGCCATTGATACTGCACCTACCATTTTTAAATCAGCAAAGCAAAGAGGTTACAATTGGGAATGGTATGTAACACCAGACGTTGCTGTACAAGAATTTATTGATGTTATTGGAAAGGATATCGCAGAAGGAATTAAGACGATTATTCCAATGGAAGATGAAAATAATGAAGGCTTCAAACGTTTCAACCAGGAGTACGAAGCGAAGTTTAAAGCTAAACCATCTGGCGGATACTATAATGCCAATACGTATGACTTATTAATTGCCTCTGCTCTGGCTATGGAAGCAGCAGGTGAAGCAAGCGGCAGTGCGATCAATGAAAAAATCCGTGAAGTTACGAACCCTCCAGGCAAGGTAGTCACTACATTTGAAGAAGGAATTAAGGAACTTCGTGCAGGAAACGATATCGACTATCAAGGTGCATCTGGCCCCATCGACTTTGACGAACACGGAAATGTATTAGCTTCCTATGCCTTAATGGAAGTTAAAGGTGGCGAATGGAAGCAAAATGAGTTTTTTACTGCAGATTTTCTTGAATAGAGATTTCAGAATAGTAAAGAAATAAAAGACAAAGAGGCAATGATCAAGTAACTTGCCTCTTTGTTTATTTAAAATATTGGGAGGTGTACAGATGAGGAAAATCGGTTTCCCTAAACTAAATTTACCTTCGATACATCATTCAACTGCAGCAATTCATCCAAAGAATCTTTCGGCAGGTATTGTTTCTGGGTTACTGGCAGCCACTGGTCCGCCCGTTATTATATTAGAAGCAGCAGCAAATGGCAATTTTACAGACGCTCAAACGATTTTTTGGATGTTTTCCGTCTATTTTTTTGGAGGGCTTTTTAGTGTTGTCCTCCCATTATATTATCGAATCCCCATTGTAGGAGCCCACTCCATTACTGGAGTTGCCTTTCTTGCAACAATCACTTCACAGGTCCCTTACAATCAATTAATCGGCAGTTATATCATAACAAGTCTATTAATCTTACTAGTTGGCATACTAGGGTTGTTCTCAAAATTTATGAAATATGTTCCAAAGGAAATTATTGCAGCGATGATGGCAGGAATCATTACAAGCTATGTTGTAAGATTAATTGTTTCCATACAACACCTGCCACTAATAGGGGGAACCGCTTTACTTACATATTTTTTGTTTTCAAAGTGGAAATTACGTGTTCCGCCCGTCATAGCTGCGGTTTTCTCAGGATTTATCGTTCTGTTACTAACATATAATTTTGATTCACCAGCTGAAAGTAACATTGGTTTTGTCATGCCGCAAATACAACTGCCGGAATTTAATCTATTAACTATCTTTACCGTTTCAGTACCTCTTGCCTTATTAATCTTGAGCAATGATGCGGCACCCGGAATAGGCGCATTGGAACAAAACAACTTTAAGCCTCCTATTAATAGAATTGTTACGTTAAGCGGGATATTTTCTCTGTTTGCTAATTTGTTTGGCGGTCAGTCTGCAAATGTAGCGGGAATGATGACGGCTATTTGCTCAGGAGAGGAAACGGGTATTAAAGAAAAAAGGTATATTGCCGCCATTGTATCGGGAATTTTAATCATAATGTTTGGTATTTTTTCCTGGTGGACGGTGCCTGCTATTAAAGCATTACCAAGTGAATTTGTATCAATGCTGGCTGGATTTGCTCTATTTGGAGTACTGGGTTCCAGCCTAAATTTGAGTTTTTCGCAGCCAAAAATGATGATGAGTGTTACCTTTACGTTTGTTATTGCGATGTCAAACATAAGTTTATTTTATATAAGTGCACCTGTTTGGGCATTAGCTGCAGGAGCGTTAATTGCAAACTTTATAGAAAGAAATGTAGAAAAGCAGGTCGGAAAGGGGTGAATTCATGGGTAAGGCGGCTCTTACAGCGGTGGAAAATAAGCCGAAAATTTATTATGGATATTTCATAGTTGTTTTATCTTTTATAGCTATGTTTGCCACTTTAGGAATCCGCGGTACATTTGGAACATATGTTACACCTTGGGAAGAATCATTTTCTGTTAATCGTTTATGGGTAAGTATCGTTTCCTTTACGAGTCTTTTTATATACGGTATCAGTATTGCCATTGCTGGTAGACTGGCTGATAGAATTGGTCCACGAAAAGTATTAACCTACAGTATGGTATTAATGAGTTTTTGCTTATTAGGATCCTATTTTGCCACAAACATATGGCATATCGTAATTCTATACGGATTGATTGGCTCTGTTGGGTTTGGTTTTGCTTCAAATATAACTGTTTCTGTTGCAATTGTTCGTTGGTTTAAGGAAAAAAAGGGGCTTATGATTAGTATTGTAGTTGTTGGAATGGCAGCAGGACCTATGGTTTATACCCCGCTTAATATTCTGTTGATCGAAAAGATGGGATGGAAATGGCTGTTTGTGCTCTATGGCAGTGTATATGCCCTACTATTAATCCCATTGTTTGCACTTTTTTTCAAGGACCACCCGGTTCAAAATGCTGTTATTGAAAGAAATAAATCAAAGCAAAATGAAAAAATAAAAGGTGAATCGATATTTTCTATATTTCGTTATCCAATTACCTGGGTGATTTGTATGACCTATTTTATATGCGGCTTCACCGATGTTGGCCTAGTTTATACACATATGGTTCCCTTAGGGGAAGGAAAGGGATACTCTCGTATACTAGTAGGTAATGCAATGATGGTTTATGGGATTGCCAATATCGTCGGAACCATTATAGTAGGGTATATTTCTGATAAATTTAATAATAAAAAATTACTTTGTATATTGTTTTCCATTAGGGTAATTGCGTTACTGTTTCTGCTATTTATCAATCATCCCATCCTATTATTTACATTTGCACTTTTATATGGTTTTACCGATATCGCAACGATTGCTCCTTTTACAATGCTTTGTTCCAAAATATTTGGAATCAATCGAATGGGTTCTGCTTTTGGGATGGTTAGCTTTTTCCACCAATTTGGAGCTGCATTCGGTTCGTTGATTCCAGGATTATTATTTAGCCTTTCATTAGACTATATATCAACGCTGTGGCTTTGTATTATACTCCTATTGGCTAGTGCTATTCTCATCCAAACTATTAATACGAAGCAGATATTAGATTGAACATGCCAACTAAGGATATACGATATCTAATAAATTAACAGATTATTGATAATATTCTTTAAACAATATATTATTACCATAGAGTAACACTTACAAGGGGGAGGAACTAGAGTATGTCACAATTAAAAGAATTTCGTACAATCATGAATTCGATGAAATTTGTATGGGAAAAGGATAAAAAAGCTTCGATTGTTATGTTAATTGGTGTTAATGGCTCAGCATACAGATTGCCAGGAACTAAAATGATGATGGCAGAGGATGCTGAAATGATTGGAACAATCTCGGGTGGGTGCTTAGAAGGTGATATTTACGGTCATGCAGAGAAAGGGCTGCAAACAGGGATACCGACAATAATAAATTATGATTTAAGTGATAACGAAATCTGGGGTTTAGGAATTGGCTGTAAAGGTTCATTAGAAATTCTCATCCTTCCGGCAAAAAAAGAGGATCCTTTTTGGAAGTCAACGGACAAATTGTTAAACGACGAAGAGGAATTTTCCTTTATTATAGAAATACAAACAGGAGTTAAAGCAATCGTAACAAAATATGGAGATATCATTGGTGACAGCGATTACCTTCCTTCTATGGTGTACGAAAGTGCACGAAAGAGCCTCAAATCACAAAAGCGAGCTGAAATTGTCACTTTGGATGGGCGGAAATTTGTGGTTGATGCCATTCGTCCAAGCCAAAAATTAATCGTAGCAGGTGCTGGTAAGGACGCAATACCAGTCGTTGAACTTGCTGCAAAAGCAGGCTTTTCCGTAACCGTCCTAGATCCACGAAGTGATTATAATAAAGAACGCTACTTCCCTGAGGCACATCATTTTGTTGAAATACCTGAAAACATAAATCCAGTAAATGTGAAAAATGCATGGTGGGTGATTATGAATCATTTGCAGAGTCGCGATGAAGAGGCTCTCCATCTAGCCCTAAAAAGTAATCCGAAATACATTGGTGTTTTAGGTCCTGTATCAAGAACACAAGAAATGCTATTGAATATAGGAGCGGATCTAACCATTGGAGAAGATATTTTTTCACCTGTTGGTTTAGATATAGGTGCAGAAACCATGGAAGAAGTGGCAATAAGTATTGTTTCTGAATTGATGGCGGTACGATCCAATCGTGAGGGGAAATCACTGAAAGGGAAATTGAAGATTCATGCCTAAGATTGGGGCCATCATTCTTGCTGCTGGATTGTCTAAACGGATGGGGCATCCTAAACTTTTACTGTCCCTAAAAGGAAAACCACTTTTTCGTTATCCACTTGAACAAGCAATAAGAAATCACTTGCAGCCAATCTGTTTAATTGCGGGTCAACATATGCAGGCGTTTCAAACAGAAACCTCTGATTTACAAAATGTGGAATATATTTATAACCCTAGATATGAAAAAGGAATGTCTTCTTCACTAAAAATAGGGATTGAAAATATTAAGTATCGTACAGATGCAGCCATCATTTTTTTAGCAGATCAGCCATTTGTTCCAGATTTGGTCCTACAATCTATGATTGAACAGTTTTGTAATGATACGCTTATTGTACGACCCCAATATCAAGGCAATTTCGGTCACCCCATTTTAATTGATAACAGCTTATATGATGAATTTCTAAATTTAGAGGGTGATCAAGGTGGTAAAGAAATCATAAATAAATATATAAAAGATACAAAAATTCTTTCATTTGATCACCTATTTTGGGGTATGGATATTGATACACCTGAAGATTATCAAAAATGTGCACAACTTTTAAAATATGATCGAGGAATGAACGATGGTGAAAAGAAATGAGGTAACAAAAAGGATAGTGAAACAAAATCTAATCTAAACCTCATTTTCAACTGAATAATACGTTAAAACACTCACAAATGTATGTCAATGTTTGCGAGTGTTTTTATTTCGGCGGAAACGGCTGAAAAATGTAGGAAATTGCCAATAAAAGGAAATATGACGAATATGGTATAATTCATCTGTGAAAAACCTTGATAGCTGGGACAGAATTTTAGATAAACGTGCCCCCGCCGAATCTTAGTTAATGATTGATGCAAACATACTTTCAGTTGAAAGATGGGGACAAACACAACGGAGGGAAATCGTTGAAAAAACAAACAAAACGCTATAAACAAAACATATATTTTGAGGAAGATTCAAACGATAATTTCTCTTTTATTGCAGGATATACGGATGGTGGTGCACCCTATGGAATGACTTGGGAAGAAATCATTCCCCAAGATTTGAGATTTAGGGCGGCATTGAAAAAGGATGCCGAGAAAGCTGCAGAACTCATTCATATCGCAATTGCTGATATCGCTGAGAAGTTGACTGGACAAACGAAAAATGAAAATATCCGTGAAACACTAGCGCATTTCTTCCGCGAAGAGAACAATCGTCTAAGCTACAAAAATACGATTGTTGCAGATATTTTAGGAGAAGCAGCAGGAATTGTGATTACTTATCCGGGAGAGGCTGCCTCTCGATTAGACGAGCCTATATTAAAACGATTAAGAAAGAAAAGACAGAATGAAGAGATATTCTTGGATAAGGAAGCCGACGAAGGGGATTTTTATGTTGACACACTGTGTGTTGCTGATCGGTTTAGAGGCAATGGAATCGGATTAAAGCTTCTAAAGGAAGCCGAAAAAACAGCATTACAAAAGGGATATTCAAGACTCTCGTTAAATGTTGCTCAAGATAATCCGCATGCAAAGAAGGTATACGAACGGATTGGCTATAGGAAGGATAAAGTTATTGAAATAAACGAACATCCATATGATTATATGGTGAAGATCCTTTGAGATAAAAAACGATTTAAAAGGTAAAAAGCATTGAAGTAATATGGTGTGGTGAATGAATAATCAAGGCTTTAAAAATTTATTAAGGGGCTAAAACTTAATGAATATCAAAAATATCTATTGTATTGGAAGAAATTATGCTTCGCATGCAAAAGAATTAAATAATGCAGTACCAACTTCTCCATTTTTATTTTCTAAGCCAACACATGCTGTTGTTGAAGCAAATGGTCAAGAGGTGATTTTACCTGGAGATAGAGGGTCCGTGCACTATGAGACGGAGCTTGTCCTTCATATTGGACAAGAGTATGAAAAAGGGATTACTGTCGATGAAATTGTGGATAAACTGGCGCTGGGGATTGATTTTACCTTAAGAGATGTACAAAACCAATTAAAAGAACAGCGTTATCCATGGTTATTAGCAAAAGGTTTTCCGAATTCAGCTCTACTAACGAAATTTATTGAATTTCCCGGAGAAGCTGCATGTAAAAATACCGATTTCTCATTACTAAAAAATGGGCAGCAGGTACAAATCGGCAATATCACAAATTTACTTTTTAATCTGCAAACAATCATTGACTTCACAGCTAAGCATTTTGGATTAGGTAAAGGGGACATCTTATTCACTGGGACTCCAGAAGGCGTGGGTCCCATTCAAGATGGTGACATCCTTTCCTTAGCATGGGGCGAAGAAACGCTTGGACAAAGTATCATAAGATTAGTGTGAACCAGTGTTAAAAGAATCATGAAAAATAATAAAAGGCTAGCAACCATAATAGTTTGCTAGCCTTTTTACAACTATTTAATTATTTTTTATTACCTGTAGTTCCATTATTTCCTTTGCTGCCAACTTTTACAGTGTTCTTAGTTACGTTACCGGCATTATCAACAGCAATGACTTCAACTTTTTGACCGTTTGTTACTGGCGAAGCAAGAACGTGTGAAGTTTCACCATGTACATAAGGTTTTTCTGTTACAACTTTTTCGTCAACTTTTACATACCAGGAAGCAACACCACTAGTTTTATCCGTTACATCAACTGTTACTGTTTGATTGTCAGCACCTAGTGTTGTTTTTAGTTTAGGCGTTGTTACATCAAGCTTTACTGGTAATGTAATGGTTTGAGCTTCTGCACCATCATAGTCAATCGTCGCTTCTACTTGCAAGTAGTATTGACCATCTGGAGCTCGCTTGCCGTTATGCATGGTTCCATCCCATGTCCAATCGGAGAATAGGTAGTACATTGCTCCTCTTCCACCGTCATAGTAGTTTTTACGTACATCTACTTCATTCGCAATTTCTTTTACTAAGTTGCCATCTGCATTCACTACACGTAAATTAAATTGTTTTGCATTGCGGATGAGAGATAAAATGTAAGTAGCGCTGTCATTTTCTCCATCACCATTTGGTGAAATCGCAATAAGGTCTGGGTTTAAATTGCCAGTGGCCTGGTCAATACCTAAGTAATCATAGCTGCCACCACCGGTATGAGTCAAAACCCCAGTATATCCATAGTAAGACATTGGATCCCAAGCAGGAGTATCAACAATTGGTGATGCATTCCAGTCACCTTTAAATCCAACGTATGGTACTACTAAATCTGGATTTGTATCAGTTGGGTCCGTTAGTTTTACAAAACCTTCTAACCAATAACCATTAGTGAAATAAGATTTTAAAGCTGCATCCCAATCACTTACATCAACAGTTACGTCAAATGACGTTGAACCATTGGCAGGTACTTCGATGGAGCTACTAGCTTTACCGTTAATTGTCGCAATTGCTCCTAAATCCATTGCTCCAAAAAGGTTAGGTGCTGATACCAATACACCTGCGTTTACCGGAGTATCCGTTTGAGCACTTGCGCTAACATCATAAGTCACAGCTTCATTAGAGTGGTTTTCCGCTGTTAATGTAAACGTAACTACATTATCGGTTACTTCTTTAAGTGCTACTTTTGCTTCACCAGTTTTGAAGTCAGTTACAGTTACTGGTGTTTCTAATGCTGCATGAAGTTGCATTAAACCTGCACCTTGTCGGCGTGGAGATACAGGTGCTCCATCAAATTCAACAGGTTTAGATGTGTTTAATAGGAATTTCTTCGCAAGTTTTGATCTTGTTGCACCTTGAAGTCCAAATTCTTCGTCAACACGTTGTAGTACTAATGCTGATCCACCAGAAACGTGTGGAGCTGCCATTGATGTACCACTCATGATTTGGTATTCGTTATGATTAGCAGTTGAGTAGATTTGTCCACCTGGAGCAGTGATTTCTGGTTTAAAATCAAGGTTTGGAGTAATACCCCAAGATGTGAAAGAACTCATTTTGCCGGATTCAACATTTGGTACTGAAGTTTTTTCGCCGCCAAAGCTTATTGTTACAGTTTGTCCAGCTTTAAGTGCTTCTGCAAATCGGTCTCCATCGGCCTTTAACATAAACAATTGTGGAATCTTAATGGCCTCTTCAGTTGCCATGTTTACGGTTCCATCCGCATTGTTGTAGATAATTACTCCTGCTGCTCCTGTAGCTTGAGCATTTTTAGCTTTATCAACAAATCCTAATGTTCCACGTTGAACTAGAGCGAATTTGCCTTCCATATCTTTCCCCGCAAAGTCTTCTGGAGCTCCTATTCCAGCATGAACCAATTCAAAATTTGTTCCTACTGTCGGGGCAGTCTGGCCAGCAGATAAAAACATTACTTGCTTTGCTTCACCATCACCTATCGAAACATTAGCTGCGTCTACAGTTAAAGTAGTATTTTCAAATGACGCTACGGAAATAGAATCATAGGATACACCAGGTGATCCCACTACTCCGTAATCAGGATTTGAGGCATAGGGGTGGAAATAGCCGCTTCCGTAGTAAGTAGAGTTACCTGCAGAAATAGACATAACGACTCCGTTGTCAACGGCACGTTTCACCGCTTGTTGTTCAGGAGACTCAGGATCTACAAACCCAGCTGAAGAACCGAGACTCATATTAAGAACGTCTGCTCCTAGTTTGATAGCATCATCAATCGCTTTAATATAAATATCACCTGTAGTTGTAGCTTCGTCTTCACCAAATACTCGTAGAGCTAATAGTTGTGCCTCTGGAGCAACACCTTTAATACCACCGTTTTCTTCGTCACCGTTTGCAGCGACTGTTCCACCTACGTGCATACCATGCATTCCAGTGTCAACATTGTCGTCAATAATGTCTTCGGTGCCATCCGCATAATTCCAGCCATAAGGAACTTTTTCATTCCAGAATTGTCCAGGTAGTTCAAACTCGGAAATAGCGCTATTAACCTCAGCCTCTGATAATTCACCTTTTGATTCATCAGTTAATAGAAAATCTTTATGCTCCGGGTCTATTCCCGAATCAATGATCCCCACAACCATACCTTCACCATCGTAACCAAAATCACGCCAAGCCGCTTGTGCCTCTACTAGTTCTTTACTATACTTCATATCAGGTGCTTCATTTGGGAGTTCATACTCAGTTGCTATGTACACACCTTTTACTCCTGCTACTTCTTTAATCTTTGCAATATCACCATATTTTACTTCGGCGCTAAATCCGTTAACGACTGCATTAAATTCTTGTTCGTAGGCAATTGTAATCTTTTTATCTTTGATTTTATCTTTTGCTGCCTTTTGTTGATTTTTAGCCGCTTTCTCGAGTTGCTTCCGTTCTCCTTTAGAAAGCTTATCGTACTTTACCCCTTTTTTGGTTGCTGTTTCAACTGGGGTAGTACCATCTACTTCTACGATAACTCGAACCTCTTTGTTGGGATCAACGTCTATTAAATCTGTAGCTACTAGATTTGTTTTTGGAAGTGTCGGTTTTTGCACATCTAATGGCTGTGGTGTAATGCCACCTGTAGTTGCAAAACCGCTATTACCAATTGCTAATAATGAAACTAGTAAAATTGCAGAAATTCTTCTTTTCGACATGTTCTTCCTCCTTTAGTTTTTTAAAAAAATAGTAGACAAGACGAAGATCCTCCCTTCAAAATGGTTAATAAAAATAAGACATAATATTCGGTCTACTTTCACTATATTAAATTACCATTTTATGGACTAGTTCTTTTGGGCATGGTGGAAAAGTACTAATTTTATTAGGTTGTTGGAATTTGTTATTCTTTCTGAATTTAGCAGAAGTTTATTATGTAGGATGTGGTCGAAAATCCAAGGTTATTGGCGAATATACGATGTTGCTTGAAGGTATATTTGAAAAATAGATAGAATTTTCTCGAAAAAATTTTAGTGCACTAATGCCTATGATCAGCTAATAGAAAACATAACCTGGGTAGTAGAAAATGCAAAAGGAAAATAGGGAAGTAAATATGGTATATTTATTGATAAAAAATAGGTGAGGGAAAAGTGATGAAGATAAAGATTGAAGCGAATTTAAAAAATGAAGATGTTCAGTTTTTATGGAAAGCAGATAAGGTTATGGGTAAATTGATTCAAATAATTGGGAACATTGAAATACCGATTAAGGGAAATCGTTATGAATCACTTGTAAAGTCTATAATCGGACAGCAACTTTCTGTAAAAGCTGCGGGTACGATTATAGGAAGGGTAGAAGCACTATGTAACGGAATTACTCCTCAATCCATTGATAATGCTTCCATTGATGAATTAAGAGCAACAGGTATTTCAAGATCAAAAATCAATTACATGAAAGATTTGACCGAGAAATTTTTATCTAACCAATTAAAATTAGACCAATTAGACCGTTTTAGCAATGATGAAGTAATTACTGAACTTACAAAAGTTAAAGGGATTGGGCAATGGACAGCGGAAATGTTTCTCATTTTTTCGTTAGTAAGAAATGATGTTTTGTCGTTAGGTGATGTTGGCCTTCAACGTGCCTGCAAATGGTTGTATCAAGCTGATAAAGAAACGAATGGAAAAGATTTTTTAGAGCAAAAAGCCGAGAAATGGAAGCCTTATTATTCTATTGCTTCACTATATTTGTGGGAAGCAGTCAATAGGGATTACGTTATTAAATACAAAACAATCGACGATCTTTTTTCCGAAAAGGAAATACACATGGAGGAAGCATGAAACCAATTAAAGGTTACGAAAAGCTTTATTTGATTGGTCTTGATTTTATACGGATCTCAAGTGTTAAAATTTGGCAGTGATAAAGCCATATTGATACAAAGGAATCTTAATCATCTATGTAGAATATAATTGAGGACGCTTACATTATGTGACTCTATTTGAAAAATAAAAGGAGGGATGCAAAGGAGACATATTATTACATATTACCCTTGTAATTGAAAAAATTGAGGGGAAGAAATAGAAAGATAGTAAAGATTAAAACTAAAGTATTTTGTGTTTCACCTCTCACTGAGGCGTCTTACAAGCCAAAAAAATCCTAAATAACAATTGTAGAATTATATTTTTATCCTCCAGTAGATGCTTTCTAACTAATTCCAGTGTAAAAAATTGTGGGTGGAAGTTAAATGTATAATAAAAAGGTTATAGATATATCAACCAAAATGATTCCAGAATGGTTAAACAAAGACATTGAACGGATTACCAAAAAAGAAGAGGTATCAGCTAAACCTGGTTATATTATTTCACGAATTTATAACCAATATTCTATTGGTTATAGACATCTTGTTTCGGTGATGACGGGAAATACGGAATGGGCACGCATCGCTAGGGAAAGGCTTACTTACATTGATGAAAACCTTGAATTAATAGTAAAACACCTAAAAAGGCAGCAGAATTAGTTCTAAGAAGTTCGGTTGAAGAAATTTGTAGATAACAAGCAAAAGTGGCAGGAACACACCAAAAATTGGGAGATACCTTGCGTTTTATTTGGTGAATATTGTTTATTTTAATACTTTCGTGGTCTAGCTAGACCTTATTATTATATTTTCTTTTTTTATTATTTTTTTGTCGGCATTTCTTCAAAAAGGGGAAATGCTCTTTTTGTTGAAATAAATTAAATGTTAATGGTGATATAATTTCTGAAGAAAAAGAACCCATTATTGAGTTCTTCCTCTATACATTTCACCGTTTAGCACCCCATATAGTAGTTCTTCATCATCTGAGATTAACGGAAAATGTACATTTGCTTGTTAAATTGTTGTTAGGGATCCTTATGAAATAAGGCTACTTGTTAATAGCGTTAATATTATTGCTCATCACGATTATTGGAAGCTGAATCGTTACCTGCTTCAGCCTCCTCCACCATCTGGTTGCCAATCACACCGCCAGAGACACCGCCTATAACAGTACCAATTAATCCAAATTGGGAACCTATCATAGCACCCGCAACAGCATCAGTAATCGTTCCTGCTGTTTCACCAAAGTCACTGGTACCTTGATTAGCAATACCATCAGCCTGATTGTTGCCACTTTCTTCTGCATTTCCACCGAAGTCATTGCGTTCTTTACTCTGATTCATCTTTTCACTTCCTCGTTTATTGATAGGGAATATGTTAAATATGAAAGAACACTATCCCTAACATATACTACCCAGGTGAAGTAGTTTTACTCACTATATGTGTAGGAAGCATGCTTTATCCTCATTCGAGCCTTTGTGAAATCGCTTGATAGTACATAAATAAATTTAACATTGGCATTTGCCCAGATATTGCATACTTATATAAAGAATGGGGTGAAATACATTGTATGCTCAAAACGAAAATAAAAACCAAATCAAGGAAAATAGTAATACTGATAATGTGGAAATTATTTTACAACTTGAAAAACAAATTTCAATAACTATATGGATACAAACCATTGGTAAAATAATGGAGGTATTATTATTAACCAAACTTTTTCTCAAAGATGAGGAAGCCAAACATGACCCCTATGAAAGAAATTTAGTTGAAGGGGTTTGGATACAGACCATTGGACAAATTTTAGAAGCTATCGGTGTAACAAGGGAAGTTTTATCCAACGAAGAACCCGTCAGGCTAGAAGCAGCGACGATGGCTAATATCGGGGATTGGTTACAAGGAATTGGTGCAACTTATGAATCATATGCAGGGAAACAGATTATTGCTGAAGATAGAGAGGGATTGGTAACCAATATTTTCGTCCCATAAAAAAGAATGTACTATTTATTAGCAGTTCAATAGTCTGGGTCATGCAGCGAGAGATTTGGCAATTGCAAGGAAATCAGAAAACAAAATTCTGACATAGAAATTTCTTGGCTCGCTGCAGGTCCGGCACTTAGGATCATAGTAGAGGCAGACGAGAATCTGCTGCCGGAGTGCAATTTGCTAACTGAAGGCTTAGCCGAAAAGGTGTCAAATGGGTTCGGACTGAATGTGTATATATATTTGTTCAGGGTGCTATTGGGTGGAGAAAAAGCATTGCTGCCATAAAAAAGATTATTGGAGAGAAAAAGTTCATTAGTGCAGACGAAGCCTATGATTTGATCTTAACTTTTCTAGTCTATCCAGGCATGAAAAAGAAAGCACCTTTTGTCATGATTTATGATTTTTTTGGCTTTGATGCGACAACAAAAAATCCCTTTGAAAAATTAGGTACATATTTTTGGAATTTCGCCTGGATTACCGGAAATGGAACTCCCTGGGTGGAGGATCTTACTCTGTTTGTTGGGTATCCAGAGGATATTGTTGACAGTTCCTATGGAGTTTTCCTGCCAAATGCCAGAAAACAAGCTAAAAAGCATTATCAAGGTGGGGGCACAACGAAGACAGAGCTTGCTGTATTAAACAAGAATTTCCTCTATTTTCTTTGGAAGAGCACTTTGAACAAAAACTTGTTTCTGATCGACTAGAAAGAATGGGCATAGGAGTCAAAACGAGGTTTTCAAAAACAGGCGAAGCAACCCTTTCAAGATTAGTAATGGAAAATATAGAAAAAAACCTGACGATCGAAAGATTAAGATTGACGGTGCGCAAAAAGCTGCAGAATTAATCTTACAACTGGGATTTTAACTGGCATCGCAAACTGTTATTAGATGAAATCATTGGTTTAGGTTTAGTCCTCCGGTGCGAAAAGCTTTGCTTCACTTGGGAAACCATTATTAAAATTAGAAATCCTAATGGTACTATTGGAAGTTTTATTGATACAATAGGATCATTTACAAATGCTCCGACACCATATCATGAGTTCCAATGGGATGGCACCGTACAAGGGGAAAGAATCTTCCTAATGGGAATTGGGTATTAGGTGTGTATATAAAAAAAGCTGGTGTTGTGAATATAAAGCATATTTAGTCACAAAAAGAATAATTGTAAAGTGTTCCTTCTAGCATTGCTAATGGGAATTTTATTTTATTTCCCAAAAAAGCCACCAGAACCGTCCCCACGGTCAAAAAGTGGCAAGAAAAGAAGATGTAAAGGCAACCCTGTTTTTTAAGTATGATGAGAATATGCCTGAAAGATTATTTGAGTACCAGATTTGGTTCAATCAAAGTAATGATACAGCAATGATTATTAGCAGCAATGTAAAGGAAGGGTACGGAACTTTAGATAAAGAGAATGCACAGGCATTAGAAAAAATCTTACTCAATAAATAAAGTCTTTTATCGAAAAATTTGTTTTTTTAGGTGTTTTAAATAATCGTTCTTTTATAGAAATTATCAGCTGTATAATCTTATAGATTAACGAGTTAATCCTAGTCCAAATTCCTCTTATATCATTGGATAATTTTAGTAATATTTCCTCTATATTAGATTTCGTAAACACATTATAATTGGAATCACTATTTGACCCCCTATTAAATAGATAAGTACTGTTTGGACTCCCAAGATTTTGGGAGTCTCTTTTTTAATAAAATTTTTCTTAATCAAAGAATGTTTGTGAAATACTGTACCTAAACTGTTTAGAGACACGAAATAAATGAAAAAATGCAGCAGGGCTTACCCAGCTACATCTTATCCAGCCTATTTAACAAATAACAGCTTCCATCTTCCGCAAACCATAAAAATTCTCCAAATTTAAAATTAAACTCAACGGTGTTTTTATTATAAATTAACTTTGTTGCTTTTTTAAATTGCTTTAGTAATTCAAACGGGGGATCTGTGATGATGTCCTGAGTGTCGTTAGTAATGACGAATCCTTTTGGATCTAACCTTCGCTCAGGTTTTACTTCTGTCTTCCAATTGCCGTTAAGCAAAATCGATTTAGCCGTTATTTTCTTTTTTCGATTCTGGATAGACCAGATCTTTCGACAATTACACCGATGTATTTTACTCTTCATCCCATAACCTCTTTTCTTTTAAAATAAGGTCATGGTTCATTATATTTACACTTGTAGCAAAACAGTATGATAAGATGGTTACCTATTATTAGTTATTTTGGAGAATTCAGCAGCGATGACCGAGGAACTTGTGTGAACACTGGGACATATTTACGTTAAAAAGAAGACATCTTGTATCGTCAACCATTGGACAAAATAGTTAGTCGAAGTCGAGCATTTACAAGGAGGGGCACTTCGTTTGGCAGCCGAACACAATGTGGAGGTTCCAGTCATTGAAACCTTGTATGGGATTTTAAAACCGTATGAAAATGGAAGACCGAACGTTCAATAATATTTGGTCCTTCTTCAATAAGGGGGTAATTCTGCTATAGAATGTTGGATGGCTATAGTAAATTCCCCCAATAAAAAAGCATCCGATTATTCGGATGCATACTTAAGTATTCCTTGTAAATAAACTGAGTATTCTCTCTGTACATTTTCTCTTAATTTAATTCTTTTTTCTGTTTCTAATACTCTAATTAAATCTTGAATCTCATTTTCATTCTCTTTTGTAGTAGGAATCTCTAATGCAAACAAATTACCTCGACTACTATTTAACAATTTTTTTAATAACTCAACTTTGTTCATTGGATAATCCCCTTTATCTCCTATATTCGACATAAAGGCGACCTTTTCCTTGGAATATTTTATATTGTTTCAAGTTTTCCCTCTTTCCACTAAAAAAATCTGATTAGAGGTACTATAACATGAATGGGGTATCTTTTGTTATTAACTTTTTTTATAAGTACCTTCTACCAACCTAATCATATCGCGCCCAGATATCTTTTCAGTTTCATGATAACCTTCTTTATCTCGCAAACTTAAGTACCAGCTGCTATCGTTATCTTCATTTAACCTATATACCTTATTGGTCAAAATATTTGTATAAAAATCTCCATTTCTTAGCCTCATAAGATCCCCCTCTCTACTATATATAAATTGTATTATGCCCAAGATCCTGACTGGGAGTCATTAGACATATACAGTCTCGAAATCCAGGATATACAAGGGTAATAAGTGAAAAAACAAAACATGGATGTTGTGTAAAGGAAAAAGTTCGGGCAACAGAATGTTTGCTTATTTAGCTAAATGATACATCAGCTCAAACAGAATTTCAGCGGTGTTCCTTTTCTTATTTAAAACGGTCAGGTTTATAAATTAACAAGGGCTTAAATTTTATGTTAGAGTTATTTTATTATTTATTTTAAATAGGGAGGATAATCCCCACTTTAAATGGAAAAAATCTGCATGTTGATAAAAAGGAGACAAAAACTAGATGAGTAAAGCAACTAATTTACATAAAAGTGCGAAACACATGTTAAAGGAGACAAGCCGGACCTTCTTCATTCCTATTAGTTTACTGCCGTCAGGATTACAAGAAGCAGTAGCATCTGCTTACTTATGCATGAGAGCAATTGATGAGATTGAAGACCACCATCAACTCCCATTGGAAACTAAACATAATCTATTGCATTCTATCAGCGATATTTTGAAAAAGCCCTTTACGAATAAGGAGGTAATGGCTTTATTTCACCCATACGACACCCTTCTGCCGGAGGTTACCTTACGGTTAGGAGATTGGATCAATCTTTGTCCACCAACAATTGTTGAGAAGATGTTGGATGCCACATCTACGATGGCGAAGGGGATGGGTGACTGGGCTTTAAAAGAGTGGGTGATTCATACTGAAGAAGATTTAAATGAATATACATTTTATGTTGCTGGATTGGTAGGAGTCATGCTCTCAGATATTTGGAAGTGGTACGACGATGTTGAAACGGACAAGGAACTGGCTGTAGCTTTTGGTCGTGGCTTACAGTCTGTCAATATTCTTCGCAATCGCGCGGAAGATTTTGAACGTGGTGTGAATTTCTTTCCCGATGGATGGGAGTTAGAAGATATGTTTAAGTACGCCCGACGTAACCTAGAATTGGCTGACGTTTATATGGAGGATATTAAACCCGGTCCGATTCTTAATTTTTGTAAAATCCCGATAGCACTTGCTCATGGTACTCTTGATGCCTTAATGGAGGGGAAGGAAAAAATGGGTAGAGCTGCTGTAATTGAAATAGTTAGTCGTGTAGTAAATAAAAAATAAGATTTCCGGCGTAATTCAGTTGAATATTAGTCTATATTTCCATCCTAAAAATATATGGATTCATAAATTTTGTTATTATCTCGTTTCCAAAACCATCTACATATTTGGTATGTATTTAACAAATAATAACAAAAAACTTAAAGGAATGAGAGATATGATGGACTTTTTGGACAATCTACCAACCTTGCCTTATATATTTAAGGCATTGTTAATTTTTTTGGCTGCCATTATGCTTTTGCGTATCGCAGGCAAGAGATCGCTTGCAGAAACGACGGTTTCGGAAGCAGTGTTAAGGATTTCGATTGGTGCTGTACTAATCCAACCTTTAGCATTAAGAAATGAATGGGAAGCAATATATGCTGGAACTTTGCTTATTATCGGAATTGTATTACTTGCAAAAATACAAATATGGATACCAAAATCCAGAAAGTTTATTAATGGAGTACCATCCATACTAATTAATGATGGGCAGATGAGATTAGAAGAGCTAAAAAAAGCCAGACTCACGACAGATGAGCTGCAAAGTTCACTTCGCTTAAAAAACATAGGCAATGTCGAAGATGTGGAATTGGCGGTTTTAGAGTCCAATGGAAAAATATCGACTACTCTAAAGCCAAATAAAGCACCTGCAACCAAAGAAGATATTCAAAAAATTTTGGATATCTTAGCTCAAAATGGAATTAATCCCCCATCACAAAATCAGTCTCAAGCGAAAACGCCGCCGTTATTCCAAGAAGCATATGACGAGGGGGACATAGTGGACTATAAACCTCAGATCCATTAAATAAGGTTTTGTCTTCATTCCAATGAAAATATTCATAATAAAATATCTTAAATGCTCACAAACGTTATTAAATCAACGTTGTGAGCATTTTTTGGTTTTAAAGAGATCAAGTTTGTTTTTTTAGGTTAAGAAAAAAATGTAAAAATTTAACTCTATGTACGAACATCTATTGACTCTATACTTTACTTGTTATATGGTTAATTACATAAGTAACTAACCAACATGGTGGTGAAGAGATGAAACAGTTAATTGATGACGGTCGGCCCATATTTTTGCAGATTTCTGAACGTATTGAGGATGAGATTATTGAAGGTGGGCTGCCGGAGGAATCTCAGGTTCCATCGACAAATCAGTTTGCCGCATTTTACAAAATTAATCCTGCAACTGCTGCGAAAGGTGTCAATTTATTGGTGGATGAAGGTATTTTATATAAAAAACGGGGGATTGGAATGTTTGTTGCTGAAGGAGCACGTGAAAAGGTCATTAACAAACGGAAAGAACAGTTTTTCGAACAGTATGTAATCACGATGGTTCATGAGGCAAAGAAGTTAGGGATTACGGTTGATCAGTTGACCGATATGGTTCGGAGAGGGGATGAAAAACAATGAAAAAAGTAGTTGAGGTTAAACAACTTGTTAAGTCATACGGGGAATTTAAGGCGATAGAAGATATAGATTTTATCATGGAGGAAAACAAAATTTACGGATTACTTGGAAGAAATGGTGCGGGTAAAACAACATTAATGAAATTATTAACTGCCCAAGAGTTTCCTACTAGTGGTGAATTAAACGTGTTTGGTGAAAATCCCGAAGAAAACAGGAAAGTATTAAGTCAAATTTGTTTCATAAAAGAAAGTCAAAAGTATCCGGATAATTTCAGTGTTCAAGATATTTTAAAAGTGTCAAAATCACTTTTTCCGAATTGGGATGAAGAATTCGCCTACTCCTTAATTAAGGATTTCAATCTCCCTTTAAAAAGAAAACCAAAGAAACTATCAAGGGGAATGCACTCTGCAGTTGGGGTGGTGATCGGCCTTGCCAGTAGAGCACCGTTAACAATTTTTGATGAACCCTATTTAGGACTGGATGCCGTTTCAAGAAGTTTATTTTATGACAAGTTGATGCAGGATTACTCAGAGCATCCGCGTACGGTAATCTTGTCGACTCATTTGATTGATGAGGTAAGTAATTTACTTGAACATATTTTAGTCATTGACAGAGGTCGATTAATCATTAATGATGAAGCGGAAAATTTACGAGGTATCGCCTATACGGTAACCGGGCAAGCAGCAAAAGTAGAGGCATTTGTGAAAAACAAAGAAGTTATTGATCGGGAGCCTTTTGGCGGATTGTTATCTGCTACCGTCATGCAAATGGAGAACAGGTTGGATATTCAACAAGCAAGTGCTAGTGGATTAGAAATTTCGCCAGTGTCCTTACAGCAATTGATTGTCCATTTAACGAAAGAAAAATCTACTCGTGAGGGAGAGATTGTCAAGTGAATATACAAGGTGTGTTAAAAATGTACTCGAGAGATAAATGGGCGTGGTTTTTCATACCAAATATGATTCTCTTCTCAGTTTTCCTTTTAAATTTTATCGTCAGTCTCCTGATTTCAAGTAATGTGATGATGTATACCGGAGGAGTTTCCTACATCTTTTTCTATATGCTGGTCATGGGGATTATGGTTGTGACACAAACTTTTCCATATGCAATCGGCATGTCAATTAGAAGAACAGATTATTTTCTTGGTACTGTCGTTATGGCTGTGGCTGTAAATGTATTGTTTGGCATTATGTTGGTATTCTTTTCGGTAATTGAAAATGCAACAAATGGGTGGGGTGGCCGGTTCCATTTCTTTCATTTTCCCTATTTGAATGATGGGTCAATTTTGGAACAATTGACAATGTATGTGATCTTGTTAATAAATTTATTT
Organism: Neobacillus sp. plas4; assembly: GCF_057221695.1. Classification (NCBI taxonomy): domain Bacteria; kingdom Bacillati; phylum Bacillota; class Bacilli; order Caryophanales; family Bacillaceae; genus Neobacillus; species Neobacillus sp. plas4. The sequence continues at coordinate 3,611,327 of NZ_CM170152.1, read as the reverse complement.
TGTATGGGGCTATTAATATCCAGCACTGCTCGTCGCTTTGGTGCAAAAGGCCTTGTAATTGCGGTTATTTCTGTATTATTAATCTTAAGCGTTGTTGCACTGCTTGTGACTTATTATAGTGTTTGGCTGGATATTTTTCATTGGTTCGCCAGTTATACTGCTGTTCAAATCGCGTATTGGCTCATCATTCCAACAATAGTATATATGTTGCTTTCATTTGCGTTGCTGAGAAGAGCAACTGTCTAATTGTTTACTCGAAAATGAAGAACCTACACTTTTGTTCCTCGGTTGTACCTATATCATGGTATTTTTAGAACTTGCTTATTTCATTTAATACAAAAGGAGTAGCAGAATATCATCTAGCTACTCCTTTCCTATTATCCCTGCTTTCTAAAGTGACTTCTTCCTATATTGTTCTATGAGCGTGTTCAACCTGTTCAATTGAAAGGCATAATGATAAATAGAAGCCCCAACGACGGCCATTTGAATTTTATGATCTTCATGATAGGATTGCATAACTTTTTCTAAAAAGACCTCTGTTTGTTTCATAAACTCATCTTCTACTGAAGGCAGATCCATTTTTATCTTTCCATCATATTTTAATAGATATAGCTCATGATACTTGATGAGATATTCGAGGTGTTGATCAAAGAGTTGATTTTCTTCAGGTGTCGGCTTGCTCTTAAAATAGAAGGAATCAATATCCTCTATGACAATAAATCCCTGTTGGAGTGATTTAAACATTTGCTTAAAAACGACGATTTCCCGTACATCCATATTATTTACTTTGGCCATTTTTTCACGTTCTTCATCAAATAATATAAAGTGTTCTTCTAAAAGGAAAATATTATTTTCTAATTGTTCCATTTGCTCCTTAAACGACTTTTCAGTCATTTCGTCAGAGATAGCTGTTCTCATTAAAATAGAAAACTCTTGGAAAATATCATTGATTTTATTTAAGTAATTTTTCTTGTAGTTGGGCGGGTAGATAAAAATATTGACTAGCAGTGCGGTTGCCATTCCAACGAAAGTAACGATAAAACGGTTCAAAGCAAAAAACCAATCGTTTCCTGGTGCACTCATAATCGCCAACACTGTTACGACCGTTAGCGAAATCGTTTCGCCCATTTTTAATTTTAAACTAATCGAAATCAGGAGAATGATAACAAGTCCAATCGAAAATGGATCATTGCCAAGAAAGTATAAACCTAGAAAGGCAAAAATCGCACCTAAGATATTGGTTTGAGCTTGGTTCCATACTTGTTTCCATGTGCGATAAATGGACGGTTGAATCGTAAAAATAGCAGCAATTCCCGCAAAGACTGCAGATTCAAGCTTTAATACAGAACAAATATATAAGGCTAATGTAACAGCAATTCCTGTTTTAATGACGCGCGGTCCTAACTTCACAAAACTCAATCCTCCATAAAAAGCGCAGAACAATAATTCTCCCCAGTCACTTTCGTCCATTCCCCTATCAAATATAGCTATTAAAACGAAACATTTCAATTGTTTTTTAAGATTTTGGGGACATTCCCCGGTTGGTCTTGCTAGCAGAATTAGAGGTGATTATTTTAACAGAAAATAATAGGGAGGAGGTGAAACTTCGATGAAAAATAAAGTGTCATAAATACAATAGGAATTAGCATAATGGGATGATTTTATAAATTCTACTTATCCAAAATACAAAAGGAGTAGCTGAATATCATCTAGCTACTCCTTTCATATAACCAAAGCTTTCAATTTTGATTTCTACTTCATATATTCAGTCTAATTGACGCATAAATTATTCCCTTATAACCAGGAACGCTTCTGTTAAAATAAATTACCCTCGGTCCCCAGACATCATACCCATCTTCAATGCCCAAGATCTTTGACATCCTAAAAAACGAAAGAACCATCCCATGCTTTATACTACACTGTTTTTAATGGCATTACTATCACTGACATCGGGATCAATGACTGTGGCAGCTGGGACAGCTACAGGGGAAAAGTCGCCATTTTGTTCTCCAAAGGCTTGATTTCGCTTATAGGTTACAAGTTGATCAATTAATTGAACGGTCCCCATATTCGCTACTGCACCATTATCTAATGTATTCACTTTAAATCCAAGAACATTGATGACAACTGGTGAAACAAAAAACATGTTAACACCCCTATTTTTTAAGTCATTCAAATCTTGTTCGGTACATTGCCCACTATAAAAAGCTTGTTTTAACCGAGTTGCTATCAGAGATATCCGGGTCCAATACCCAGGAACTAGACAGTATTGTTGGGGATAAGTCCCCGTTCTGTTCTCCTATTCCTTGATTCCGTTTATAGGAGACAAACTGATCCAAGTGTTGACTTGGACCAAGGTTGACGACTGCTGCATGGTCAATGGCATTGATTTTAATTCCTAAGATATTAAGTGATACGGGTGCAAATTTCATATGATTACTCCTTATAAATTAGGCAGATTGGCGGTTTCAAAAGAAGAATTTGAATCAATTTGATCCCGGTCATCGACGGCGCTTTTCGTTCCAATAAAATTGGTTCCATCACCCATATTTTGGCCTAGTCCCTGGTTTTTCTTATCAGAATTATGCCACTCCGCTAAAAGGTTTTGACCCACATTGATTGCGGATGCATTCTCAAATGAATTGACTTTAATGATATTGATATTGATATTAATGTATGGAACGGGACCCACTAATTAAAACCTCCTAATTATTTTTCCTTAAAGGGGTGGTTTACCATTTACTTTTTGTGAGTTGGAATCCTCGATATCATGATCCAAAATCGAGCTTGTTGAGTATATTCTCAAACATCCATCAGCCAACTGCTGGCCAAAACCTTGATTTTTCTTTGCCGCAACATTCCTGTTTTTTTTCAAGGTAGAACTAAAAGAGATGGAACTACCATGATCGATATTATTTAGTTTTATTGCTTTAATAGTCACCTTGGTTGGTATAAAGTCCATGAATGATTATCCTCTCTTTACCTTTGCCCCGGGGTACTTAACTATATGACTGTTAACTAGAAAATATGTTTTTTCAGTATATAAGGACTATACGGAACGTGGGTAAATCATGGGGGTTTCATTTCAGATTGGACACTTTTTATGAATGATTTACTAAATAATAAATATCATTAATATAAGAAGACATGTACTGGGATTTTTACCGAGCCTTACAAGGAGGATGATCCATCATGGATATGAATAAGATCTTACAATGGATGGATTTGGCGAAAAAATACCAAACTGGTGATTTTTGGGATGGGATTTTTGATCAATCCTCCTTTCAAGAATTTATGAAAAGTAATTTGGAATCAAATAAATCGGGTGAAACGGCTGCGAAAGCCGGGCATGGAAAAAAATTTCCTCCAACAGATATTTTTATTACGGATGAGGAAATTTTGTTAATATCGGATTTAGCGGGTTACGTAAAGGAAAATATACAATTATCGGTATCAGGAACGAATCTTTTAATCAAAGGAAACAATCACCAATTGATGACGGGAGAGCCAGTACAGAAAGAAAGGTATCATGGCTCCTTTGAACGGGTTATCCAGCTTCCAGAACCGACGTATCCCAATCTAATCCGAGCTAAATTTAAAAATGGACTTCTATTTGTTTCATATAAACGGCAATTTTTGACAGAAGAGCGAGTAAATATCGAGTAACCTTGGTCGGGAAAATAAAATTACGTTAATGTGGGGAGACACGATGCCTATAAAAGGGATGTTCAATCAAAAAGTTCAAAAGCAAGCCCTAGATGATTTGGAAAAGCAGACGTTAAGAATCAATGCACTTGAGGTTCAATTGAAAAGCTTATTGGAGTTTGAGAAGAAGATTCGAACATCAATGTATAGTTACAACAGTGGGGAAAAAAAAGAGCAGGAGCGAGTAAAGACACAAGGTAAGGATTTCCAAATAAACATGATGGAGAACGCCCAGAAATTTAAAGAAATCAATCAAAGATTGGAAGAAATGGGACAAAGAGTAGATCAACTTGAAAATATTAATCCCTTTCCAAGAAAAAATGAATATAAAGTCGATGAACGTTTAATCCATTTTATAGAACAACTCATCTCAGAAAAATATGCCGTTCATATCCAAAAGGAAAAAAAGTTGGTTGAAAAAATTCAAGCTTTAGAAAATGAAATTTCGATATTAAAGCACAGAAAACTACCTTACGAAGATCAATCAATAATAGAAGATCACCGACAGACATCTTCTGAAGACTTTTCAACACATGAGCATAAAAGTGAGAAAAGAGATGACAAGGAAGTGTTTTACACGCAGATTGAAATGAGAGTACAACTCTTAGAACGCAATATTTTATTGGTAAATGAAGTTCAGGCTGGGTTGCTAAAACGGATGGAGGAAACCATAGAGAAAAGTAATGGTTTGGTGAAACAAATGAACGAAACAGAAGTTTCAATGAAGAACGAAGAACCTATTTTAAAAACGTTATATATTGATAAGTTATATTTAGAAAGGTATGAACAAAACAATAACTTTGCTCAGATTGGCATCAAAAGTTTAAGCGGAGCATTAAATATTGGTGCAACATATGGAAAAGAAGCAATCCCTAAGAAAATCACTGATCAAGTAAAAGAGGAAATGGAAAAAATGAAGGAAATGAAAGTGGAAATGGAAAATAGCCCGCCTAGTACAAACCAGTCTTCTGCTATTCACGATGATGAATCATCCTCAGAAGTAGCCTCCGCTCCATCAGACGAAAAGATTCAATATACGGAGATTGTTATTGAAGAGGACAACCCTTCTCTTGATGAAGATATTTATAATGATGAGAAATAGGGCTTCTCCATCCTAGAAGTCCTATTTTTGGCAGATCATAAATGAAGATGATACTGTTTGCAGAAACACGATGAATAATCCCCCAGTTAACTCTCCATAATTTAAGCCCAAAATAAAAAAGTCGGGATTTAATCCATTCCAATGACCGTGCAATGACATAGACTATTTTAAATAGCATGGAGGTGATCATATATGAGCGGAGCAGGAGCAGGCTATGGAGGCGGATTTGCCTTGTTGGTCGTATTATTTATTCTACTAATCATTATTGGAGCTTCTTGGTGGGGTTACTAAGATGTTCGCAGCCAGCACACGTGGTGTTATTTAATTAGGTGTGTCGGTAAAATTTGAAAAGAGCCGTCCGCTCTATTGCCTATTATATAATAGTTAATAGAGCGGGCGGCTCTTAATCTTAGTATGACCTGTGTAAAAAATCATGATTTATTCTTGTAATAGGTATTAACTTGTCTAGCTTGTCCCCGTTTCGACTCCATCACTCACTCGATATATTTTCCGTGGACGTCCTTTGGAGGTTGGAGCTTCATCGCCAATGATTTCCGCAATTCCCTGGTCCACTAAACCCGTTAGAATCCGGCGGGCATTTCTTGGTGTCATTTTTAATGTGTCTGCTATTTGAGTTGCGGTAATGGTCCCATTCCCAACTCTTTTTTGCACGGATAAAATTTTGTTAAATGTTGTGATGGTGATTCCGCTATTTTTTAGTTTCTCACTTATTTCCTTATTTTCAGTTCGGTATTGGAAGGTGAGGACTTCTTGTTGTTCTAAAGGCCCTTCAATGGTTCCATTATTATCAACAAGGAAAGCACAGAAAGAGTCATAGTTTTGCGCATGATTTAAAGCAAGCCGGGCGTTTTCTTCGGCAGACAGAGCGGTATCGCCATAACCAATACCAATATTGGATGGTAAATCAGAAATTAACGATAAATCATCTAGAAGAGATCCTATCGGTTTCTCGGTTTCTTCAACAGAACCTCTGGTGGAGAAAATAACAAAGGCTCCGGTTCCAATCGTAATAAAAGAGCCAGAAATGGATTCTGCAAAATTTAAGATGGCGGCCTGAATATCTAAGATTAACCGATGTAAATCGTACGATACCATATTATGATCATCTTTTTTCTCTATCCCTTGAACTTTCACGAGTATTACGGCGATTTGTGATTGTTTAAAATGCATCGTTTCCCATTGTTGTATGGCCGTTGATAGCGTCTCACGAATGTTGCTTCTTGTAGGAGTAACTCTGAAGGCAGGAATGTTTTCCAACCGCAATTGATCATAGATAGAACGCAGACAAGTGATACAAAGTTCTACTTTTCCATCTTGATAAAGGTTTTGATGAAAGGTTAGAAGATGATCTAGAGGAGTTTCATGTGTATACTCATGCACATAAACCTGACTGCTAGAAATATTAAGGTCGTTGAAAGTTTCATAGACATCACGTTCTGTCACCATATCAATACTAATACTTTCTAAGGCTTTTTTATCATTGTATCCAATCTCCACTAAAGTCTTTGTTAAGCTGGCACCATCTAACTTTAGTAGAAAAAAGGGCTGATTGACACCACTTTCTAGAAATGAATTATATAATGCCGGTCCTGCCAAGATCCAAAGATCAACTAGGTGTTGATTATGTTGTATGAGGCTGGCAGCTTCATTTGTATTCGAATAAATGAAAGGCACTGGTTGGATTTGTTCGCTATATTCCATTGCAATTTCAGAAATAAGTTGGACAGAGTCTGCTGGTCCAATAATTCCAACACTTGGTTTCAAGTAATTCCCCCCAATAAAAAGATTGTATTTAATTATATCAATGATGAAAATAATTAGGTATAAATAACTTCATTTTAAGTTTACCTCATCTTTAAACCATATTTCCAACATAATAATAGTGAATTTTTTGAAAATTCTGTTGACATTAATTTATCACCTCTGTATAGTTTTATTTAAGGAACAGATTAAGAAAAATTCCGTAAATTAATAAAGAGGAGTGTTTGTAAATGAATGCATCGAAGGAGAATAAAGAACAATCACCTTTGGTTGAACAAGATCAATTCAAACATGTCATCGGCCATTTTGCCAGCGGTGTATCGGTGATCACCGTTAGAAACAATGGAGTCGATTTTGGTATTACTGCCAGCGCTGTCAGTTCTGTATCCGTTGAGCCGCCCATGCTGCTCGTTTGTGTCAATAAAAGCACAGGAACATGTCATGCGATAACGGCTGCAGAATCCTTTACGGTCAACATAATGAACGAAAGCCAAAAGGATTTAGCTCTTACATTTGCTAGAGCAAATACTGATAAATTTAAGGATGTGAATTTTTCTTATGGGGAACTGGGGAATCCTGTCCTCGAAGATACACTTGCACATCTTGAATGTCGTGTAGTTGAAGAAGTAACAGGTGGAACTCATACGGTTTTTCTTGCTGAGGTACAAAATGCCCAAGCAGCAAGCGCCGATCCATTAGTCTATTTTCGGGGGAAGTTTGGTCAATTTAAAGAAGCTTAGTAGATAAGAAATTAATAACATTAATAGGGAGGAAAATGGAATGACATTAATGACAGGGAAACAATATCGGGAGTCACTGAATGATGGCAGGGAAGTTTATATCGATGGAGAAAAGGTTCGGAATTTAGCTGAACATCCATCTTTTAAGCCCATCATTGATGTAAAAGCTAGAATGTATGATATGGCGTTTGAAGAGAAGTATGCTAGTACTTTAACGACTAGACTTGAAGATGGTGAGATTGTATCCCGAGCATACAAAGCACCTGAGACGAAGGAAGATTTAAGCGCGATTCGCAAACATGTGGAAACCGTTCTAGACGACCTTGGCGGGGTAGTATACCGAGTTGGTGATGAAACGATTGGTGAAATGTGGTCGCTCTTTGACGCCCAAGATAAATTAAATGAAATTGACCCAACGTATGCAAAAAATATTAAGTATCACATTGACCGTGTCGCAAGAGAAGACTTGTTCCATGTTTCGGCAAACACCGATCCAAAAGGCGATAGAAGTAAATTATTCGGTGGAAAAGACGGTGGAACCCTGCTTCATGTGGTCGAGGAAAATGATAAAGGAATCGTCGTAAAAGGCGCTAAGTTTGAAACAGCCGCTGCCTATGCCCATCAAGCATTTGTAAAACCAACGATTTTAGATTGGAATGCTGGATCAGAAAAAATGGCTCCTTTCGCTTGTGGATTCATCTGCGATATGGGATCACCTGGTCTGAAGCATATTTGCCGGACATCTTTGGGTGCTGACCGAAATCCACAAGATTATCCGATTGCCACAAAATTTGAAGAAATTGATACATTACTTATCTTTGATAATGTCCTAATTCCATGGGAAAATGTACTTTTCCATCGCTCCTTAGAATCAGCCGCTTATATCCGTTCCACCCTTCATCGTTATTCTGCTTTTAATTACACCCTTAGAATGTTACGTCGAGCCGATTACTTAATCGGAGCCGCCTTATTGAATGTGGAACAAACTGGTTTAACCCATCTACAAGCTGTAAAAGAGAAAATCTCAGAACTTATCAATTATCGTGAAGGAATTAATGCTCATTTAACTGCAGCGGTAGCGGCAGCAGAAAGAAGCCCAGGCGGGTTAATGATGCCAAATCAATCACTCCTTTACACAGGCCGAGTCTTCGCGTTGGCTAATTTCCCGGCAATGGCCCATTTAACGAGAGAGCTTGTTGGCGGACAATTAGCGGTTACTCCGGACTCTACGACGATGGCAGACCCGGAAATCCAATCTTATATTGATCAATATTACTCTGTTGGGGAATGGACACCAGAGGACCGTGGAAAATTACTTTATTTCGCAAGAGATTTGTTAAATTCCTCTTATGCCGGTCACCGTACAACCTTTGAATTATTCGCCCAAAGTCCGCCATTTGCACAACAAATGGCTGTGTTTAACAATTTTGATTTGGAGCCTAATCGTGAATTGGTGCGAAAAGCAGCAGGAATTCAACCGTCTGTACCTGTTTCTAGCATCTAGTAGAAAGGAGTTTTTACTTTGGAAATTCATGCACCTGGTACGTTAAAGCTCCCAGCATCAACGCTCACGATTGGAGCCCTTGACGGTGTGCATTTAGGGCACCAAGCATTGCTTTTAAAAACAAAATTACGGGCGGAAAAACTTGAGGTTCCATTTGTGGTTTATACCTTTGATCCGCCTCCGAAGGTATTTTTTAAAAATTGCCAAATGATCACTTCACTCGATGAAAAGCTTAGCCGGCTTGAGATGCTGGGAGCTGAGCATGTGATTGTGGGGGAATTTAACGAAGCATTTACCAAACAAACTGTTTCTTCTTTTTTAGAAGAAATACAGCGAATCAATCCGATTGAAATTTGGGAAGGGCCAAACTTCCAATTTGGTAAGGATCGAAAGGGCACAATTGATGATCTACGGGCCCATTTCAATGTCGGTGTTTTAAATCCGCTGCAATGTGACCAAGGTGAATTAATCTCTTCCACTCGTATCCGCAAATTATTACTGCAAGGAAACTATTCTTCAGCCAAAAAATTACTAGGAGATATCCGCCATATTTCCTTTTTGGCAGAAAAAAACTTTGCCGTATAAGGAATTCGCGTTTTATTAGTAGACAAGTAACCTATAAAAATTGGAGCAGCAATGATTGAGTTATTCAAAATTGTTGCTCCCGTTTATTTTTTGATAAAAAAATAGAATCAGATTGCTAAACTGATAGGGTTTGAAAGTGGGGAACTGTGTATTGAAAATTAATCTTGGTCGTTTATTACAGGATATTGAGCGATATGGAAAATATGGAAAGAATGAATATGGAGGTGTGACTAGACCTAGTTTTTCTTACGAAGATCATCAAGTACGTCAATTGTTTATCGAAGAACTAAAGGAAATGGGACTTGAAATTACCATTGATGGTGCGGCCAATATATGGGGGAAATATAAAGGAACAGGAAAAAAGAAAGACAGTATCGTGATTGGCTCCCACTTGGATTCTGTTCCAAATGGGGGAGAATACGATGGGCCTCTTGGTGTTCTGATGGCAAAAGAAATTATCAAAACGTTAAAAGAGCATAGTATTCCACTTGATCATGATATTGAAATCGTTTCCTTCACTGCAGAAGAATCTAACGATTTTAATGTATCCACTTTCGGCAGCCGTTGCTTTGTCGGAAAGCTAACATCAGGAATGTTAGAGGATGTACGAGATTCAAAAGGAGCTCTATTGAGTGAAGAACTGAAGAAGGTTGGCGGTGGACTTGAAAAGTTCCCAGAAATGAAGGAGATGCACAAGGATAAAAAAGCTTTTATTGAACTTCATATTGAGCAGGGGCAGCGGCTAGAAAGCGCGAATATTTCGATGGCGGTAATTAACAGTGTTGTTGGGACGTATCGTAGTTTTGTATCCGTAAAAGGAGACCCCAATCATTCTGGTACGACCATGATGGTCAATAGAAGAGATGCCCTTACCGCAGCTTCGGAAATGATTCTTGAAGTGGAGCGGTATTGCAAATCCAAGGGGAATGTTGTTGGAACCGTAGGGAGATTAAATGTAAGTCCTAATGCTGCCAATATCATTCCAGGACAAGTTGATTTTATAGTAGAAATAAGAGCTGAGTCACAGGGAATCATTCAGGAGGCAATAGATTCCATCCAGGATGTTTGGAATGAGATTTCAAGTAGAAGACAGGTAAAAGTTTCACAAGAAGTATTTCTTGACCAAAAACCAGTACGTCTAGATCAGGAGTTGGTAGCTGTTCTTGAAAACACTGCCAGGGAAATGAAGGAACCTTGTTTAACGCTGCCAAGTATGGCTGTGCACGATGCCGCCCATATGGCAAGTGTAACGAAATCGGTTATGGTTTTTGTGAAGAGTATCGGCGGGAAAAGCCATTGCCCTGAAGAGTTTAGTGAACCCGAGGATATTGAAAAGGTTGGAAATTTAATCCTGCAAGGTATAATTCGGCTGGATCGAACGCTTTCAGAAAAGGAAATTAGCGTCTAAGAAAATACATGAAAGGGAAAGGATACGTATCAGTCTTTTTTTTCTTCAAAATGGAGGCTTGCTAGTAAACTAGCAAGCTTTCATTTTGGCATAGATATTTTGTCCTAACTTTAAATGGTTATCTAGTTTCTCTATTAAAATAGGTATAAGATTTATATTTATTTGTGATATAGTAATTATTGAATTTATAAAATAAAGAATTTTTAGAATATTTAATTGACATTAACACTGTGGATTTGTTATTTTTAATTAAAGAATAATTAAAGAAAAGTTCCGTAAATGAAAAAAGAACACTTAATCTTTGAAATTCATGTAGCGGATTCAAGTCATCAATGAAATGATAGGAGGAATCGTATGGCATTAATGACAGGAAAAGAGTACCGTGAATCGCTGAATGACGGAAGGGAAGTCTATATTGATGGTGAAAAAGTTCGGAACGTAGCAGAACATTCATCCTTTAAGCCCATTATTGATGTAAAAGCTAGAATGTATGATATGGCATTTGAAGAGAAGTACGCTGAAACCTTAACCACTAGACTTCCAGATGGTGAGATTGTATCCCGAGCATACAAAGCACCAGAGACGAAGGAAGATTTAAAGGCGATTCGCATACATGTGGAAACCGTACTAGACGACCTTGGCGGGGTAGTGTACCGGGTCGGTGATGAAACGATTGGTGAAATGTGGTCGCTCTTTGATGCCCAAGATAAACTAAATGAAATTGATCCAACGTATGCAAAAAATATAAAGTATCACATTGACCGTGTCGCAAGAGAAGACTTGTTCCATGTTTCGGCAAACACTGATCCCAAAGGCGATAGAAGCAAATTGTTCGGTGGAAAAGACGGTGGAACCCTGCTTCATGTGGTCGAGGAAAATGATAAAGGAATTGTCGTAAAAGGCGCTAAGTTTGAAACAGCCGCTGCCTATGCCCATCAAGCATTTGTAAAGCCAACGATTTTAGATTGGAATGCCGGATCGGAGAAAATGGCACCTTTCGCCTGTGGTTTTATATGTGACATGGGTTCACCTGGGTTGAAACATATTTGCCGGACATCCCTGGGTACTGACCGAAATCCACAAGATTATCCGATTGCCACAAAATTTGAAGAAATTGATACATTACTGATTTTCGATCATGTCTTAATTCCGTGGGAAAATGTACTTTTCCATCGCTCCTTAGAATCAGCCGCCTATATCCGTTCTACCCTTCATCGTTACTCTGCTTTTAATTACACCCTGAGAATGTTACGTCGAGCCGATTATTTAATCGGAACCGCATTACTGAATGTGGAACAAACTGGTTTAACCCATTTACAAGCTGTAAAAGAGAAAATTTCACAACTCATCAACTATCGTGAAGGAATTAATGCTCATTTAACCGCAGCTGTAGCGGAAGGGGAAAGAAGCCCTGGCGGATTAATGATGCCAAATCAATCACTCCTTTACACAGGCCGAGTCTTTGCATTGGCTAATTTCCCGGCCATGGCTCATCTAACAAGAGAGCTTGTTGGCGGACAATTAGCGGTTACTCCGGACTCTGCGACAATGGCAGACCCGGAAATCAAACCATACATTGATCAATATTACTCCGTTGGGGAATGGACACCAGAGGATCGTGGGAAATTACTTTATTTTGCAAGAGATTTGTTAAATTCCTCTTATGCCGGTCACCGTACAACCTTTGAATTATTTGCCCAAAGCCCGCCGTTTGCCCAACAAATGGCTGTGTTTAACAATTTTGATTTGGAGCCTAATCGTGAATTGGTGCGAAAAGCGGCAGGAATTAAACCAGCTACTACTGAGTCTTCTATTAACCTATAAAAATTTTGAGATAATTAAATTTTTGAAGTGAATAAAAATTCCTATAAATAATTAAAGGGGGACTTATGTTGGCACATTCTACAAAATTATTAATGAAAAAGATGGTTATGTTTTTGGTTTTAGCTGTATTGTTGGTTGGGTGTTCTGGGACTAACTCTTCATCGGGAAATGGTGATTCTTCTTCTGAAAGCGGAGACAAGATTCTCGTAGGGCTGCAAGCACCGATGACTGGTGATAACGCACAGTACGGACAGGATATGAAAAATGGCGTAGACCTTGCTTTTAAAAAGATTAATAGTGAAGGCGGCATAAACGGAAAAAAGCTTGAGTTAGTAGTCGGTGACGATAAAGCTACTCCTTCAGAAGCAGTTGCCGTTGTGAACAAAATGATTATGAATGATGGGGTAAAGGCCATTATCGGAGGATATAATTCATCACCAACATTGGCTGCACAGGAAGTTTCAGGATCCTCAAAAGTACTTCATTTAAATATGGGGGCGAGCCCTGATTTATCCAAAACAGGTAACGAATACCTATTCCGTGTTATTTTAACTGGTTCCGTTTATGTACCTGCTGTAATGAAATATATGGCGGAAGAGAAAAAGGTAAAGAAAATAGCCGCCTTATTTGAAAATACAGATTATGGAATTACGATGTATGACGCAGCAAAGGAATCTACAAAAGACCTTGGGGTAGAATTTATCGCTACTGAAAAATATAATCCAGGCGATAAAAACTTCTCAGCACAATTATCAAAGATTAAAAACCTAAACCCTGACGCTGTAATGGTAGTTGGATTGTACAATGAGGTAGCTTTAATTGAGCAACAAGCAAGACAGGCTGGATTGAATGTTCAGTTCTTCTCACCAGATGATTCTATGTATTCAGAGCAACTCATCACATTAGGTGGAGATGCGGTTGAAAATCATATTTTTGCTTCGATGATTGATTTAAATGCTGGTTCAGATGAGATGAAAGAATTTAAAGCGTTAGCAGATGAAAATAAGATTCCAGCACAGGCTAATACGGCAATTGCTTTTGACGCGGCCATGGCTCTTGCAAAAGCACTAGAAGAGGGTGCCGGAGATGCTGAAAAATCACGTAATGCTTTAGCCAATATTGAATATCAAGGAATTACTGGACCAATTAAATTTGATAAAAACGGTGATCGTGCAAATACTCCAATGATTATGCAAGTTCAAAAGGGTAACTTCTCGGTAATTAAAGAATCAGAATAGGGGGATAATCAGTGTTCTTTGACCAACTAATAAATGGAATCGTCCTCGGCAGCATATACGCATTAATGGCGATTGGATACACAATGGTATGGAATGTGCTTCGTTTTATTAACTTTGCACACGGTGAAGTCTATATGGGAGGGGCATTCGTGTCCCTTTATCTTCTATTATTAGACACACCTATTTGGCTGGCTTATATTGGAGGCGTGTGTGCAGGGGCACTTCTTGGGTATTTAATGGAGAAAATGGTATACATGAGAATGCGAAGTGCACCGAAATTAAATTTGCTGATTGCAGCGATTGGGATTTCGATTGTCCTTCAAAATTTAGCTCAATATATTTGGGGGGCTACACCGGAAAGATTAACCTCTCCATTCCTTTCCAATAATATCAGTATCGGGGATATGCTGATCAATCAGCACTATGTTTATATCATCATTGTCACCATTCTTGTCATGATTGTTTTAGAATTATTTATCAATCGAACACTTATGGGAAAAGCTGTCCAAGCTGCCTCACAGAATATTCAAGCTACCCAATTAATGGGGATAAATGCAAATAAGATTATTTCGATTACGTTTGCAATTGGTTCAGCTGTTGGTGCGCTAGCAGGTATTTTAGTAGGACCGGTATTCCTGGTATATCCGACCATGGGAGTATTCGCTGGACTAAAAGGATTTACTGCCTCGGTTATGGGGGGAATGGGGAATATTCCAGGAGCCATGATTGCCGGCTTATTATTAGGTATCATTGAGAGTTTTGCAGCTGGTTTTATTTCTTCAGGTTATCGAGATGCGGTTGCCATGGTTATCTTATTATTTATTTTATTAGTTCGTCCTCAAGGGATCTTTGGGAAAATCGTTCAACAAAAGGTATAAGGGGGGAGAAAGGATGGAACAAATCAAAAAAACAGGTTTTCGAAAAATCGTGTTCATTTTTGGAGGGATTGCATTATTTCTCCTGCCTCTTGCAGTAGTGAATCCTTACTTTATGTATGTGATTAATCTTATCCTAATCTATGCCATCCTTGCACTAGGTCTAGATTTAATTGTTGGATACACGGGTCAGGTTTCCGTGGGACATGGTGCATTCTTTGGAATCGGAGCATATGTCGCTGCCATATTGGCCAAAAAACTGGGCTTTTCACTATGGATGAATCTTCCACTCTCCATTCTGGTTACAGCATTAATCGGATTTGTCATTGGATTTATTGGATTGAAATTAATTGAAGAATACCTAGTTATGGCAACGCTTGCATTTGGAACCATCATATGGCTTGTATTTTTAAACTGGAATGATCTTACAGGCGGACCGATGGGAATTGCCGGAATACCTGCTCCTCCGCCCATTAAAATAGGATCATTTGAGCTTTTGTTTACGCGTTACCATGATTATTATCCCTTATTATTGATATTTGTATTTTTAGGCATTTTCGTCACACGGTTAATCATTAAGTCCGGATTTGGCCGTGCATGTACCGCCATTCGTGATGACGAACTCGCAGCTCAAGCAATGGGGATCCCTGTATTTAAAACAAAAGTAATGATGTTTACCATTTCCGCTGCTTTTTGCGGTGCGGCTGGTGCCTTATATGCTCATTTCCTGCGTGTTGTTAGTCCGGAAACATTTGCTTTTGGGATGTCTGTCACGATTTTAACGATGGTTATGATTGGCGGCCAAGGTTCGATAGCAGGAGCGTTGATTGGAGCATCGATTCTTACCGTTTCTTCAGAGTTACTACGTGAGACACCAGAATTAAGAATGTTAATTTATGGAGTTTTAATCGTCGTCATGATTATGTTTTTCCCTAAGGGAGTCATGGGGTTATTAAAAATGTCAAAGAAACGATTTTTTCAAAGAAATTCACGAATTGAAAAAAAAACAGCGATAGAGAAAGAGGGGTTAAGTTATGAGCAGTAATGTTGTGAATGACTCAGCCATCTTAACCGTCAACAATCTTTCAAAGTCTTTTGGGGGAGTAAAGGCAGTAAACAATCTATCGTTCTCGGTTTCACAAAACAATATCCATGCCATCATTGGCCCGAATGGTGCAGGGAAAAGTACGCTATTTAACCTAGTCACAGGTGTGATTACCCCAGATGAAGGGAAAATACAACTACTAAATCGGGACATCACTTCATTGAGACCAGATAAAATTGCAGAGCAAGGGGTTTCCCGTACCTTCCAAAATATCCGGCTATTTCCTGATATGACAGTCTTTGAAACTGTATTGATAGGAACCTATCTTTTAACAGGCGGCAACCTTCTGCCTGCTTTATTTCGGACGAAGAACTTTCGGAACAAGGAAAGGCAGGCGAAGGAACGTATAGAGGAAATATTGAAATTCGTAGGGTTGTGGGAGCTGCGTCATGAGTATGCAGCAAAACTTTCCTATGGAAGTCAAAGACG
This sequence comes from Neobacillus sp. plas4, assembly GCF_057221695.1. NCBI lineage: Bacteria > Bacillati > Bacillota > Bacilli > Caryophanales > Bacillaceae > Neobacillus > Neobacillus sp. plas4. The sequence continues at coordinate 3,595,030 of NZ_CM170152.1, read as the reverse complement.
TGTTGAAATTGCCAGGGCTTTAGCAACAAATCCTGATCTATTATTACTTGATGAGCCAACCGCGGGTATGAATCAGAAGGAAACAAAAGAGCTTATGAATCTATTTACACAGGTGAATAAACAAGGCATAACGATTTTAATTATTGCGCACGATATGCATCTCGTAAATACGTTGTCCGACCAAATAACGGTGATAAATTTTGGAGAAAAGTTAGTAGAAGGTCCTCCTGAAGTGATTCAGAATCATCCTGCAGTATTGGAAGCTTATATGGGGAGGGCTGAGGTAAATGCTTAATGTAGAAAATGTAAGTACCTATTATGGACAAATATGTGCTTTAGACAATGTAAGCTTGAAAGTAGGAGAAAAGGAAGCCGTTTCGGTTATCGGTGCTAATGGTGCAGGGAAAAGTACATTATTGAAAACAATCATTGGAGAGCTGCGTCCCAAAAGTGGAAGTATTCAACTTTCTGGTAAATCAATCGTGAATGAAAAAACCTTTAAATTAGTTAGTCGCGGCATGACACTTGTTCCTGAAGGAAGGCATGTATTTCCATTACTTTCGGTTTGGGATAATTTACTTCTAGGTGGTTACACACTTCCAGCTAAAAGTCGTCAGCAAAGGGCGGAAGAGGTTACAGAGCCTTTTCCGATTTTAAGAGAAAGAAAAGAACAGTTGGCAGGTCTATTGTCTGGCGGAGAGCAGCAAATGCTGGCAATCGCAAGAGCCATGATGACGAAACCGAAACTATTATTACTCGATGAACCATCAATGGGTTTATCACCAAAACTAGTGTTTGAAGTCTATGATAAAATCACCGAATTACATCAGCAAGGAACCACCATCCTTTTGGTCGATCAGAATGCTGAAATGGCGATTGATTTTTGCAGTCGCGGCTATGTACTAATGGCTGGGCGTTTAGCTGGGCAAGGAACAAAAAAAGAATTAAAAGAAAGCGAAATTGTTCAAAAATCTTATCTCGGGTAATTGTTTAAAATGTTGACAATTTTCAGAAAAAACATTATATTATTTTTAGGGTATAAATAGGGATAAATTCCTTTAATAAAAATTTAGGGAGGAAATACCAAGATGACAGTCCATGGTGAAACAAAAAAAGTAGAGATTCAGAGATTCCGAAAGTTCAAAACAGCCCAATATTATCCAAAAAACCTGGGAAAACCAGAACACCATATTGATAATGAATTTTGCATGGCCGTTCGAGCTGGAAATCGAATCTTCTTACGAGGTCAAACGGGATTTGATTTAGATGGAAACTTTCATGGCATTGGCGATGTGGCAGCGCAAGCGGAAATGGCATGTACCTGTGTAAGGCAGCTGATTGAAGAGGCTGGCGGCACGATTAATGATATTTGTAAGATTACCGTTTACTTAATGCATCGTGAAGATCGAAGCAAAGTCTATCCGGTAATTGCGAAGCATTTTAAAGATGTATATCCTTGCAGTACTGGTTTATTGGTAAGTGGGTTTGCGATGCCTGAGATGTTAATGGAAATTGATGTTGAGGCTGTCATTAGCGAATAGGTTTTTATTTTAGTAGATTCATACAGTATTAAAGTGAATATAAATATATCTACCGAGGAGGGATAGAAAATGACATTTTCGGTAGCAGGACGTTGTTCTTCCACCGGTGCATTAGGAGTCATTGTTACTTCTAGTAGTCCAGCAGTTGGGGCAAGATGCCCATGGGTGAAAGCAGGAGAAGGTGCTATTTTATCGCAAAATGTGACTGACCCAAGATTAGCCACTATCGGTTTTACCGTGTTGGAAAATGGTTTCGATGCCGAATGGACGATACGTTCCATGAAGGCGGCTTCACCATATCCTGAATACAGGCAACTGGCAGTAGTGGATTCCAAAGGAAATTCCGCTGCCTTTACAGGGAAAAAGGCACTAGGTGTCCATGGCGAATTTTGTGCAAAAAATGTTGCCAGTATTGGAAATCTCCTCAGTGATCCTGCCATTCCTGAAGCAATGGGGCATGTATTTCTAGAAACAGAAGGAATGCCATTAGCAGAAAGGTTAATTTTTGCGCTTGAAAAAGGCTTTCAGTTAGGCGGGGAATTAGATCAGGAACGCTCTATTGGACTCCTAGTATACACCGATGAACCATTCCCTTATGTGGATCTAAGAGTAGATTATAGTGATCACCCTCTTGAAGATTTAAAGAAGCTTTGGGAAATTTACAGCCCTCAGGCAAACGATTATAAAGTAAGGGCAGTTGTTCCAGAGATGGCTCCTTCCTATGGTGTTTTAGGGGACGAATAACTAATTTTTAATTAAGCTTTGTTAGATACAGATGTTGATTATTTTTTGAAATCCTTATGAAGGACAAAACTCATTGAGAAATCACTCGATCTGTCTTTCATCAATCTTTTATGTCGCTATAATGATAATCAACACTTTAAACAATCTAATATTAAATTAAAATCTATTACTAATTATTAGTCTAAGAATGAATAGTAAAACACATGGGAGATTTCCATTGAGGAACCCCATGTGTTTTTTTGTGTATATTTGAAGAAGTAATAGCAGTGATTATTATATAGCCGAGAATCACCATTGCATTTCACACCCCAATTTTTTATTGTGATATATAATAAACATACATATCCATGTATGTTTTTATTAATTTTAGTTTTTAAATTTTTGGGGACTTGGGGACTATGAATTAATAATTCTAAGAAATATGACAATTGAATAGCGAATAGTCTAAATTTAATATAAATTATAGATATCGAAACATTTTTGTGGAGGTTTTTAAATGGCAACGATGAAAGATATAGCAAAAAAAGCGAATGTTTCACTTTCTACCGTTTCGGCTGTCATTAATCAGTCAGCATATGTCAGTCCGGAACTTACGAATAGAGTGATGCAGGTAATTGAGGAACTACATTACCGACCCAATGCAGTAGCACGAAGTTTGAAAAAGAAGAGCACCAACACGATTGGTTTCATCGTAACAGATATTTTAAATCCTTTTTATCCGCCTATGATCAAAGGAATTGAGGATGTAGCGTTTAATCATAATTTCAATGTCATCCTTTGTAATACATCCAATGAACATTCTAAAATTTTGGCTTATTTAGAACTAATGCTAGAACAACAGGTTGACGGTCTCCTTTTAGCGAATATTGCTTTAGCGGAAGATTTAATCGAAATTGAAAAATCAGGATTAAAATATGTTCTCATTAATCGAAAACCCCCATTGTATGATAAACACTTTGTTGGAGTTAATAATCCGCTCAGTTCTGAAATAGCTGTTAATCATTTAGTGGCACAGGGGTACAAAAGAATTGCTTATTTTGGAGGTGATTTAAAAATAAACACTGCAAGGGAAAGAAAAGCTGGATTTATTAGCTGCATGACCCTTCATGGTTTAGAAGTGGATCCAATGCTTGTTTTTGATGGAGAATACACCTTGGAATCGGGATATACCAATGTGAAAAAGATGCTCGAACAAGAGGGAACATTACCAGAGGCGATTTGTACGGTAAGCGACGTAGTGGCGTTCGGGGTGATTAAGGGACTTAGAGATGCTGGGATTCGTGTTCCGGAGGATATCGCTGTCATCGGAAATGATAATAGCTCTTTTTCTGAAAACTTTCTTGTTCCTCTCTCTAGTGTAGATCACTCTACCTATGAAATGGGTAAATTATCGATGGAGTTGCTTTTACAGTTAATCAAGGAAAAGAATGAAACCGTTCCTAGACAAATAACACTAACACCATCTTTAGTGGTTCGCGAAAGTTGCGGGTATACAGGAAATGATGTCAATAATTGATTATCTGCTTGAAAAAGGGAGACAGGAACATCGAGAGGGTACCTTCTGTCTATTATAAGGTACATATAAAAGTTACCAGCTTACTCAATGTTTCGTTCTCCTACAAAATGTAAAAATGGACGATGATTTAGATAAAGATCTGTTTCCCGAGGCACGTCGTTACCAATAGTGAATAGTGAATTCGATATATTCAGAAAAACCTATTGATTTTGAAATCAATTCTATTTATACTAAATTTATACAGCGAAACGTTTCGATAGTAAAGAAAAACTAAAACGGTTTCAAAACTATTATTTCGATTTTCAAAAGGGTAAGAGTCTATTTAATTTTTTAAAAAGATAATAGACACCCATTGTAAAGAGTTGGGGAATGTGATTTTAGCCCATAGAAGCAGCAATATTTTATCTATTATTTTTTGATTTAAACGAAACGTTTCGCTGGGCGTATCTTACGTTAAAAAATGGAGGGATTATTTTGGAAAAATTGATTATTACAGTTGCTCCAACTGGAGCTCAGACCACTCGCAAACATACCCCTTATGTGCCGCTTTCACCTAAGGAAATTGCAGATTCTGTTTATGAAGCTTATCAAGCGGGAGCGTCTATCGCACATATTCACGTGAGAGATGAAAGCGGTAACAACACCCTTGAATTGGATACATACATTGAGACAGTGAATCGAATACAGGACAAATGTGATATTATTATCAACTTAACAACGGCCGGCGGAGTGGCGATGAACGATGAAGATCGGCTGCGAGTATGTGAATTGGGCTCTGAGATGGCGACATTTGATGCTGGTACGATGAACTTTGGATCTGATGTATTTTACAATACGCCAACTTTTTTAGAGAGATTAGCCGTAAAATTAAAAGAATTTCAGATAAAACCTGAAATTGAAGTATTCGATGTTGGAATGATTGAAAATACGATGCGGATTGTCAAAAAGGGCTTGATTGAGCCTCCATTTCATTTCCAATTTGTATTAGGTATACATGGCGGGATGCCTGCTACACCAAAAAATTTACTGTATTTAACAGAATGTATCCCACCCGGTTCAACCTGGTCAGCTATTGGGGCGAGTAAGGATCAACTAGCGATCAATACCATGAGTATTCTATTGGGTGGACATGTCCGAGTAGGAATGGAGGACAGTGTTTATTATCGACGGGGTGAATTAGCGAAAACCAATTCTCAATTTGTTGAAAGAATTGTAGATTTGTCTAAAACCTTGGGAAGAGAAATTGCTACACCAAACGAGGCAAGAGAAATTTTAGGCCTAGATTTAACCAGAAATAGAAAACTGAATAACGTGACTGGAGTCCTTAAGTAATTGTGGGTGTTGTCCATTTATTAAATCGTATATCACATTTGAAGGAGGAATACATATGAGAATGGCCATCATGGGTGCGGGTTCCTTAGGTACTATCATAGGGGCTTTGATTACTGCAAGAGGACAAGAAGTAGATTTAATTGATATCAATAAGGAACACGTAGAGGCACTAAATCACTCTGGTGCAAAAATTACTGGTTTTATGGATCTTACTGTACCTGTGAAAGCATTGTTGCCGAATGATATGAATGGGAAATACGACCTGGTATTTTTATTGACTAAACAAGTATATAATCAAACTTCATTAGAACAGTTACTTCCGCATCTTCATTCTAGTAGTATCGTTTGTACGCTGCAAAATGGAATACCTGAAGATTTTGTTTCCTCAATTATAGGACACGAAAGAACCATTGGGGGCGTAGTAGGATTTGGGGCAACATGGTTAGGACCGGGTGTTTCTGAACTCGTAACAGAAGTACATACTGTAAAAAATTACGCATTTGACATTGGTGAACTAGATGGTTCAATCACACCACGTATTGAAGAAGTAAAAAGGATATTAAATGTAATTGGTCATTGTCATGTCTCAGATAACATTATGGGAATTAAATGGTCAAAACTATTAATGAATGCAACATTTAGTGGCATGTCCGCTGCATTAGGCTGCCGCTTTGGTGACGTTTTAACTAATGAAACGGCGATGTTTAGTTTAGCACATATTGCTGATGAAACGATAAAGGTTGCACGGGCACACGGTTTTAAGCTAGAAGAGATGCAAGGGAAAGATATGGAATTTCTTGAACTCCAGGGTGAAAATGATGTGCCAAATAAAATGGATTTCTATCATGAGGTGTGGGAACCACATAGTAATACAAAAGCGAGCATGCTGCAAGACTTGGAGAAGAATAGAAAGTCCGAAATTGACTATATCAACGGTTTTGTTTGTAAAAAGGGAAGCGAAGCAGGGATTAAAACCCCTTACAATGACCTTGTTGTCAAATTAGTGAAAGAATCTGAGAATCTAGGATGTCTGCCAGAATTCTCAGTGAATATCAAACATTTCGAGCCTAGTTTCGTAACTACGGTGATTGATCATGATTAAAAAGATTGCTGTTTTAGGTGCAGGTACCATGGGGCACGGCATTGCAGAAGCTTTTGCGATGTATGGCTATGACGTTCATTTGTATGATACGGACGAAGATAGATTAAGGGATGCGCTAAAAGAAATTGAAGAAGAACTCAACATGTTAGTTGAGACAAACTTTATCGAAGCGCAGTCTGTCGGTTCAACGCTCGAGCGGATTACTGTATTTACGGATTTAAAGCAAAGTGTGGAAGATCGTGATTATGTCATTGAGGCTGTCCCTGAAATACTCGAGCTAAAGCAAAATCTTTTTAAGCAATTGGATGAATATTGTCCATCACATACGATATTTGCAAGTAATACCTCAAGTCTGCCATTAACGGGCATGATGGAACTGATTAGTGATAAACGGAAAGAGCGAATGCTGGTAAACCATTGGTATAACCCAGGTCACTTGATGCCTCTTGTAGAACTCTCATATTTTGGGAATATGCCAGATGATCTTTTTAAAGAAGTAGAACAATTATATCAGTCTATAAAAAAGCAAACCATTAGAGTTCTACAGGATATACCAGGACTTATAGCGAACAGAATTCAACAGGGTATTGCACGGGAGGTTTTTTCTCTCATTGAAATGGGAGCTGCAACTCCAGATGATATTGATAAAGCACTAAAGTTTGGTCCAGCATTTAGGTATGCGACTACAGGGCAATTAGAGATTACCGATTTAGGTGGTCTAGATATTTGGTGTACAGTTGGTGATAACTTGTTAAAGGCTATGGATCATTCTCAACATGCCAATGAGATGTTAAGGCAAAAAGTAGCCCAAGGGAAACTAGGCATAAAATCAGGAGAAGGATTTTACGAATATAATCAGGATGAAAAATCCGCGGTTAAGAAAAGGTTTGCGGAAAGACTTATCCATCAACTTAAAGCATCAGAGTTTTATATTAATAAATCTTCTATCAAAAAGGAAGTACCAAATTAATAAACTTTAATAATAGTAAAAATGACATCCGAGAAGCTTGAAGCATAATTGTATAGTTGGCGATAAACATTCCTAATAGGGAGATCTTCCCTTTTAGGATAAAGTTGAAAAGAAAATACATAAATGGATGTAGGAATGGAGTGTTTATATTTTGCCGCTTATAGCACTGGCTTTAGGAATTGTTATATTATTTATTTTAATTATCGTGTTTAAGCTTAATGCTTTTCTATCTTTGATGTTATCAGCTATATCTGTAGGGCTTATCCTTGGGATGGAACCATTAACTATCGTCAAATCCATTGAAACCGGTCTTGGCGGAACTCTAGGGCATTTAGCCATCATTATTGGATTGGGTGCTATTTTCGGAAAAATCATATCTGAAGGTGGCGGAGCCAATCGAATCGCAACATCTCTCATTAAAATTTTCGGCGAAAAAAGGGTGGACTGGGCCATCTGCATAGCCTCATTTCTGATGGGGGTCATCTTATTCTATGAAGTTAGTTATATTCTAATCATTCCAATCGTATACACAGTTGCCATTGAAGCGAAGGTAAAGCTGTTGAAAGTGGGTCTCCCGTTTCTAGCGGCAATATCCATCACACACGTCTTTTTACCACCTCATCCAGGACCAACTGCAATTGCAGGCGCTTTAGGAGCAAATTTGGGCGTTGTTCTGGGCTATGGCTTGATTCTTGCCATTCCAGCTGCCGTTATTTTTGGACCGCTATTTACAAAGTTGTATAAAAACTGGGATATCCCCATTCCTATGCATTTAGTATCAAAGAAAGAATTTAACATGGATGAAGTCCCATCCTTTGCAACATCTATTTTAACTACTTTGTCACCTGTTATTTTAATTTTGATAGGGGTAATAGCAGAATTTTCATTACCTGAAACTTCTATCATTAGGAAAATCTTAACCTTTATTGGTAATGCTGATATGGCTTTGCTGATCGCGCTGTTTATCGCAATTTACGTCTTTGGTTTGCATAAAAAAAGAAAGACGATGCCTCAAATCATGAAAATTGTAGAAGAAGCACTGATCGGTATGGGAGGAATCATTTTCATTCTCGGTGGTGGTGGTGCCTTTAAACAAGTTATTCTTGATAGTGGAATGGCAGATTATATTGCTGATTTTACAAGTGGATGGAATATCTCACCTTTTATATTAGCTTGGCTTATTGCCCTTACCATACGAATTGCTGTTGGGTCTGCGACCGTTACGGTATTAACTACCGCAGGAATTATGTTGCCAATTGTAACAGCAACTGGAGTTAATCCTGAATTGATGGTACTTGCAATTGGAAGTGCCTCCATCGCTTGGGCACCGCCAAGTGACGTATCATTCTGGATGACGAAAGAATACCTTAACTTGACCATTGGACAAACAGTCAAAACAGTGTGTTTCATGTATACCCTTGTGGCTATTTATGGAATACTTGGAGTATTAGCATTGAACATGATCTTTGGGTAATTCTTTGAAGTTAAAAAAAATAGTAGTTTGCAGGGGATAGAAAAAATACCTCCTTCCGGTGTGTTTGATGGAAGGAGGTATTTTTTTTTATATATTTAGATAGCGCTCCATACACTGTTAGCAATGGAAATTACGTGTGTAATCTTATTCCATTGATCCTCTTCTGTTAAGAGATTTCCTTCTTCTGTACTGGCAAAGCCACATTGCGGACTTAATGCTAGGTTTTCTAAAGGAATAAACTGGCTTGCTTCGTTGATCCTAGCTTTAATGTTTTCAGGATTCTCAAGTTCTGCGAATTTAGATGTGATTAATCCAAGAACAACGGTTAGATCAGGTCGTTTAAAGTTTTTTAATGGTTCAAAATCACCTGAACGTTGATCATCGTATTCTAAGAACAGCCCATCCACATTTAACTCAGCAAAAATCGCGTCAGAAATTTGATCATAACCTCCGCTTGTAATATACGTGGATTTAAAGTTTCCACGGCAAATATGCATCGTAACTAACAAATCATTGGGCTTGTCTGCAATCACTTCATTAATACAGGATACCCTCTTTTTGATGATCTCTTGAACGTCCATGCCTTCTTTTTCAACCACTGCTTGAATCCGTTCTTCGGAGACAAAATCAATCCAAGAGGTATCATCTAATTGCAAATATCGGCAGCCGGCATCGTAAAATGCTTGAATGGCCTTTCTGTAAGCTGCGACAGTATCCTCATAAAATTGCTCTCGATTGCCGTTATAATACTCGTCACCTTGAATTCGAGTAAATAGCATATTCGGGCTAGGAATAGAGAACTTCGCTACTTGGCTGCCATCCCCATATTTTTCAACCGCTTCTTTTAAAAACTGAAAGTGTTCAATCATATAATGTTGATCGAAGTCGACCTTACCAACCACTTTAATCGCATTATTTCTAGTTTTCTCACCTTTAAAGGCACTTACATATTGGCTTTCAAAGAATTCTACGCCTTGGAGACCTGCTAAAAAATCCAAGTGCCACCATGAACGTCGAAACTCCCCATCCGTGATGGATTTAAGACCAACCTCTATTTGTTTTTGTACCAGTTTCTCAATTTCTTGATCCTCTACAACCTTTAAGGCATCTCTGTCAATTTCCCCATTTGCAAAAGCTTTTCTTGCTGTTTTAATCGGTTCTGTTCGAAGAAAGCTTCCTACATGATCCGCTTTAAATGGTGCTTTTACTCGTGTTTTTGTCATTACATCAAAACCCTCTTTCAGTATGATAAAATAGCCTTTTATTAAAAGGCTATTTTGTAAACTTTGTTGTTTGGAAAATCGGGTTCAAAATTCGGATTAGGTACTATTCTGATTCCCACTTCCATGTTTTTTTCATATTCAACGATAACCAGAAGACTCTTTTGATTCCCCTTAGCATAATTTTAAGTGTTCAAAGGTAACCAAAAGGGTCTTTTGATTCCCGTTAGAATGATTTTTCATGTTCAAAGGTTACCAAAGGGCTCTTTTGATTCCCGTTAACATGATTTTTCGTGTTCAACGGTAATCAAAGGGAACATCTGATTCCCGCTACCATGATTTTTCAAGTTCAACGGTAGTCAGAAGGGTCATCTTATTCTAATAAACTCCAAAAGAATCTTCTTAAATCAACAAACTTTTAGAAAAGAGCCCATTAAAAAATAAGAAGAGAGGATGGCATTAGCCAACCCTCTTCTTAAACTCCTAAAATGAAACACTAAGTTTCGATGTGAGAGGTATATGTCTTTTTACTCTTCCATTGGAACCCATCCAGGTCTGCTGACAATTATTTTCCAAAGTCCTTCTGGTACAACAAGACGAGATTGGGCGTCTTTCCTTAGTTTTATTTCAATTTCAGCTTCTTTTCCTTGTTTAACCTTTTCAACCCAATCAGGGTCAATAATAAGCTCCCGTCCGAGTGCAATCAAGCCAACACCGGCTTGAATCGCTTTTAATGCATCGTCTGCAGAATAAATAGAGCCACAACCAATCACTGGAACACTTTCTCCCACTCTCTCCTGAATCAATTCAATACGAGAACGTGAATCCTCACCCCCGAGTCTTGGCGGTGACCAGAAATCCACTGAGGAAACATGAAGATAATCAAGTTCTTTTCTTGCCAAAACATCCACTAATGCAAGCGTATCTGCCATTGTAATTCCGGGTGTTTCTGGTTCCTCTGGTGTGAATCTATAACCTATAATGAAAGGTTTTTTTGCATGTTCCGCTACTGCCTTTTTCACTTCATCCACCACGGCAATGGGAAATGCTAATCTTTTTTCCAAACTGCCGCCATACTGATCTTCCCGTTGGTTGGTATGTGGCGAAAAGAACTGATGAATTAAATAGCCATTCGCTCCATGTAATTCAACTCCATCAAATCCAGCTTCGATCGCCCTCCGGGTTGACTCGCCAAAATCACGAATAATGGATTGAATTTCTGCCTCCGACAAGGCACGAGGAATTTGATTGGATCCTGTACTTTGTTCTAACGGAAGTGCACTAGCACTAACAACATCCCCATTAGGAACTAACTCTGGCGGACACTTCCTGCCGCCATGGAAAATTTGCAATACTGCTTTTGCTCCTTGTTCTTTAATGGCAGAAGCGAGACGGCGTAAACCTGGAATAAAGTCATCATGATCGCTTCCAAATCCACCATGAAATGCTCTTCCGCTAGCTGAGACATATGCACACCCTGTGACAACCATTCCGACACCATTTGAACGAGTGCTATAGTATGCGATTTCTTCATCTGAGACAGTGTAATCATGGTTACTCGACCAAGTTGTCATGGGTGCCATCACGATACGATTATCTAATTGAATTCCGCTGCGCAACAGAATTGGCCGGAATAGTGGTGAATACTTTGGATTCATTATTCTTGACCTCCGCATTTTTTGAATACTCACTTATCATACGTTTCCGATATAAAAAATACATTAAATATGCTTGATACTAGTAGATACCAGTAAAATTTTTCTAGGGATGTCCTTGGAACATTCGGCGTGAAAATAGAAGCGTTAATAGACGTGATTCGTGGTAAATTTAATTCGACAGGAAAACTGCCTCATACCATTCCGGCAAGTCAGGAAGAAGTGGTAAATGAAAAAGGGGATGTACCATTCTTTGATGAAGCCTGTTCCTATGTATACCCGGCAAAATCCTGGGACAGTTATTCTTAAAATAAAAAGGGTGAGGGGGATATTCGAAAAGGAATCACCCCGCACCGGAATACCTTTCTAGTATTATTCCTTAATCGTGATTTTTCGGTTTTTAAATGACCCCGAATGTTCAAGCGTGATATGCACTTCTATTGACTTTATGCTGTCTTCACGGAGCAAGGTGTCCTGATCTTTTAGCTTTTTCCAATCGGATTGATATTTTCTGTAAAGTTGATGCTCCAAGTTTAAAAAATCGATATCATGTGATAAACCTAATTGATATAATTGTCTCACCTCAGATAAGATCCCTTTTTTTACAAACTCCTCCATGGCATCTACATTTATCGTGTTGTTCTTCATGCGATTACTAACAATCCCATTGGCAATGTAGAGGATGGTGAAGCGAAAGTTTTCATCTAGTTTTTCAGGATAGATCTTTACCAATTGGTCCTCAAGAACCGTCAGAAATGCAGGGTTGTTTTTATTTGGCAATAGGATGGAAGCACGTTTAGTCTTCGGAGTCAGCCAACGCATCCCTTTTAAGTTCTTATACGGAAAATAGCCTTTATACTTTTGGTTACTTAGAAAAAACGCTCCATCAATTGCTAGCTTCGCCTCGTTCTTTTTATTATTCTTCCACTGTGTATCATTAATCGTGAGCGAAGGTATATATGTGGTGCGACCTGGTTCAAAAAACTCACGTGCAAATTGATTTAACTTTACGGGATTGATGGTCGAGCTTTGCTCATATGAACTTTCCGGACTATGTAGAATTGTATTCAATGAGGTTTGATTAAAAAATCCAGTAGTTGAGAGAATGTCTACCATCGAGGCCTTAGTCCCGAAAATCCATGGAGTGGGTCGGAACTCATAATAACGAGTCAAACCATCAAAGACACTGCCAAGTCCCTTTTTTAGTACATTTTCGCTCAAAACAATTGCAGTCACATTTGCCCACAGAAATCGTTCTTGTGCAGTATAATAAGCTTTGAAAAATCCATCTATAAACGTTTTCCCTCTCGTCTCGGAAACATAAACCTCAGGTGGGGCTTTATAACCGCCTTCACTTTTGGCAACAGAGCTTAATCCTATCATCTGAATATAAACATAATATTCCCCATCCCGGTAGTCGACACCGATAGCAGTTGCAAAGTTTTGGTTTTCGATTTCACCAATGTCATTCTCACAAGCCGTAACAAAGAGGAGACAAAGAACAAGAATAGTGGGGCAGGCCATCATTGCTTTTCGCTTCATACTACTTTCTCCGTTTCTGAATGAATGAAATGCCGTATTTTTTTCGGTCAAATGGGTTCACAAACAACCCTGCTAAATATTCTTTAAATGTTAACGAGGCAATGGGTTCGAGATATGCTACTGTAAACGACTCCAATTTAGAGAGATAAATAAGAATGCTAAAGAATCCAATAATAAGCCCGTATACTCCTAAAAAAATGGATAGTATTAACGTATAAACACGGAGTATACTTACGGTTCCAACCAATGATTGGTTCACCAGGGTATAGCTTGCCACTGCTGTTAAAGCAATAATAACAATCATCGTTGGGGAAGCGAGCCCTGCTCGAATCGCCGCGTCGCCGATGATAATACCTCCGACAATGGAAACCGTTTGGCCAAGAAAGGTCGGCATTCGAACTCCTGCTTCTCTTAACAATTCAAACAGCCCCAGAATAAAAATTGCTTCAAGTCCGATTGGTAACGGTAACCCTTCGCGTGAGACAACGACAGTGGCCAATAGGGCAAATGGCAGTTGGTCAATATTGACAGAAGCCAGCGAAACCCAGAAGCTCGGGAGGAAAATGGCTGCCACTAAGCCGATAATCCGAATAAATCGTCCAAACAGAACAAGATAGTAAGGGAAATGAACATCCTCAGGTGATTTAATCAACTCTAAAATATTAGTTGGTCCAATTAATACAGAGGGTGACCCATTTACAATTAAAATAAATCTTCCGCGTAACATGCTTTCAATGACAAAATCTGGTCGTGTAACATAATCAAATAATGGAAACAAAGACAATGAGCGATCTGATAGCCATTGCTCCAATTGACCACTGCTGACAACACTTTCGCCATTAAAATCCTTAAGGCGCTTTCTGATTTCCTGAATAATGTTTTGATTGGCTTTATCATTTAAATAAAGCAGCGAAACTTCTGTTTTACTCAGTGAACCTATAGTAAAGTATTCGCAATAAAGCTGTTCAGACTTCATTCGTTTGCGAATTAAAGAGATGTTAATATTCATCTCCTCGGTAAAACTATCCTTTGGTCCCTTAATTGAAACCTCTGTATTCGATTCTTGTGGATTTCGTTGAGGAACCTTGCTAATATCAAACACATGAAAAAACGGAGTCCCTTCCCGGAACACAATCAACGAACCTGAAAACAAAAGACTCACTATCTCATTCGATTTTTTTATATGTTGGACTGGTGGGAGCACTTCAGAATGTCCTCGTGGTTCTTCTTTACTAATACTCAGAAGAATACGGTTAAAATATTCATTTAACTGTGTTGAATCGATCATCCCTTTGCAATAAAAAGCTTGCAAGGTCTCATCTGTTTCAATCGGAATGAATTTTATATCGGCATAAGGAAGAAAAAAACTTTTTACTTCATCACAAGTCAACGTTCCTTTTGCTAAAAAATGATTTAATTGATTCATGTTCATATGCGCTGGATTCCTTTCTTCATTGGCAGGTAGCCAATGATCAATAATACCAACGAAATTAATACCGCACTTATTAAAGCAGCTGGATAAAAGTATTTTCCAATTAACGTTTGCACCCATATATCACTTAACGGAATTAACGGCAATAATCCTAAAAGTAGCGAAGAAACGGCAAACACATGCTTTTTTCTAGAAGCGGATGAATCGCCTTTAACCATATCGGCAAGCAGGTAGAGGCCTAAGGAAACCCGTATGATCTCGCCGCTTAATAATTGAAATACTGCCAAAAAGTCAACATGGGATATATATTCTCCCAAGGTAATAAGTCGCCATTGTTCAAAAGCTGGGAACCGCATACCAGATGCAACAGCTGGTCCAAATGAAGACAGGGAACCCATGGTAGGGCCAAGAATGAGAAAGACTAGAATGGAGATGAGAACGAAAAGGTTGAATAAGGTAAACGATTTTTTTAAATGGTGCTGAAGAAGCAAAAGCACAAGCAAATCCGCACTTCCCCCAAGAATGATGACTGTACCTTTTAAAACGGGGTGATAGCCATCAGCAAGAACAGGGAAAAGATAGGAGTAATCTTTATCTTTAATAGTAAACAAAGCGACAAATATCCCAAGAATCCACACAATTGGCAATAATACAGCTGAAACATAGACAATTGATTTTAATCCACTATAGGCTGACCAAGCACTTATTAGCAGGAAAGGCAACATCACAACAAAGGATGGCGTTCGCGGCAGAAAATAAATATTAATGGATTGAATTAAATCATAAAAAGAAATTGCACTGATCGCAAAAACATAAGCCGCAAGGACGCCAATGATAAAGTGGGAAATCGCGGCCCCCGCACGTACTTTTAACCAGTCATAAAGACATAGTCGTTGATGATTTTTTTTCATAATCAAATAAAGGATAACTCCCCAAAACAGTAAAAAGGCATAAGAAACCAATACACATAACCATGCATCCCGTTTTCCCGATGAAAGCAAATGAGGCATGATGAGCACATGATTGGAAATACCAATAAAAAGGATGAGAACAAAAATTAATTGAGTCCTTGAAAAATGCATATAAACACCACCGAATAAATTCCACTGTTGTTAGGTTTTGTTTGCGTTTCCAAATTATGCATAACAAAGCAAAGAGATAAAACTTCAATAAATAAGGAGCAGAACAAGTTGAAAACGAAAGAATAAGGGGAGGCGAAGAATTACACTCAAAGGAACGGGTGATTTTCTTAGAAGAAGAAGTGTCCTTTTTTGTTGAAGTTATTGTAGGGACTAGGAAGGTTTGCTCTGACAAATAACAAATATACGAATGATAAAATAAAAAAATAAATAAATGTTCGTGTTTTATGAGAAAAAAATGCTTGAAATTGTCGAAAACATAAGATATCATAATCAAAAGACAAACGATAAGGGGTTGTAACAGGTGTTCGGTACCCAAACGAAAAAAGTAATGTTACTAGGTTCAGGTGAACTTGGAAAAGAGACCATAATAGAGGCGCACCGTCTAGGACTCGAGACGATTGCGGTAGATCGTTATGAAAATGCTCCGGCCATGCAGGTTGCTCATCGTTCTTATGTGGTGGACATGCTTAATGGAGAAGAGCTTCGTAGAGTGATAGAACAAGAGAAACCAGATTTAGTCGTTCCGGAAATTGAGGCGATTGCTACAGAAACATTGGTGGAGCTTGAAAACGAAGGTTTCCGTATTGTGCCGACAGCTAAAGCCGTGAATCTGACCATGGATAGGGAAGGAATTCGTCGATTGGCAAGTGAAGAATTGGGGCTGCCTACTGCGAAGTACGCTTTTGCGGACACACTTTACGAACTAAGGAAGGCTGTAGAAAAAATCGGCACTCCATGTGTGATCAAACCAATCATGAGTTCTTCTGGAAAAGGTCAAACCATATGCCGTTCGATAGAGGATGCAGAATGGTCTTGGAATGAGGGGGTTGCAGGTGGACGAGGTAAAAAAGCCCGAATGATTGTGGAGGAATTTATCCATTTTGAGTCTGAAATCACGCTATTAACCGTCCGTTCTGCTTCCGGAACAACCTTTTGTGCTCCTATTGGGCATGTGCAGAAAGATGGTGATTATATAGAATCCTGGCAGCCGCATGACATGTCAGAGGAACATATCCAAGAGGCTCAGGATATCGCCAAAAAAGTCACCGATGCTCTTGGCGGGTATGGAGTTTTTGGAGTGGAATTATTTCTAACTCCACAAGGTGTCTATTTTAGTGAAGTGTCACCCCGGCCACATGACACAGGAATGGTTACCATGGTTACGCAAGATCTATCCGAATTTGCATTGCATATAAGAGCCATCTTAGGCTATCCGATTCCAGAAATTCAGCTCATGAGACCTGGTGCCAGTCACACGATTAAGGCAAGTAAAGAAAGTAAGACTTACCAACTATCTGGGGTTGCGGAAAGCCTATCCATTCCTCAAACACAGGTGAGGGTATTTGGAAAACCGGAAACAAAAGAGGGACGACGGATGGCGGTCGCGTTAAGCACCGGAGAATCTGTAAATGAGGCGAGAGAACGCGCCGAGTTAGCAGCTTCTAAAATAAAGGTGAAGTATAACGAATAACATTTTTGCAATCATCGACAACAAGACTATACAATTTGGAAAGTAGGGATGGAAGTTGCAAACAAAAAATCGTTGGTTTATTGCTCTAGCAGCAGTTGGAATTCATATCTCAATCGGTTCAGTATACGCATGGAGTGTTTTTACAAATCCACTTCAACAAGAAATGGGATGGGGATTAAAGCAGATTTCCCTAACGTTTAGCTTGGCTATTCTGTTTTTAGGTCTATCAGCAGCCTTTTTAGGACATTTTGTTGAGAAGTTTGGTCCGAGAGCAGCTGGAACACTAAGTGCTGTGTTTTTTGGAGCTGGAGTTGCAGGGTCAGGATTTGCCATTCAAGTAGAGTCATTGCTATTACTCTATTTATTTTATGGAATGATTGCTGGAATTGGGTTAGGAGTTGGGTATATCACACCGGTTTCTACCCTGGTAAAATGGTTCCCAGACAGGAGAGGACTGGCAACAGGACTCGCAATCATGGGATTTGGATTTGCTGCATTAATCAGCAGTCCGATTATGAATTATTTAATCGAACAATATGGGATTTCTAACACTTTCTATATTCTTGGAGCGTCCTACTTCGTCATCATATTTTGTTCTGCACAATATCTGGCACCGCCTGCATCGGGATGGGTACCTAAGAGCCTAGACGGAGCAGGAGAAAAATCAGGAGCTAGGAAACTCAAAGCGGATCTGCGTCAGTTAACGGCTAACGAAGCAGTTAAAACAAGACAGTTTTGGGCCTTATGGGTGATGTTATTTATCAATATTACCTGTGGTATTGCGATTCTTTCTGTTGCATCGCCTATGGCGCAAGAGCTAGTAGGAATGTCAGCAGCTAGTGCCGCAGCCATGGTTGGAATCATGGGATTATTTAATGGTGGAGGTAGGATTGTTTGGGCCACCATCTCTGATTATATCGGTAGGCCAAACGTTTATACACTTTTCTTTGCTTTTCAAATTGTTGCCTTTTTTATCCTTCCAAGTATGACAGTGGGTATTCTATTTTCAATTATTGTTTATATGATTATGACCTGTTATGGAGGCGGCTTTTCTTCGATCCCAGCCTATATTGGCGATTTGTTTGGAACGAAGCAGCTTGGAGCCATTCATGGATATATTTTGACCGCATGGGCAGCAGCCGGTCTAGCAGGACCGATCTTTGTATCCTGGGTCAGGGAAACAACCGGAAGCTACCAAAGGACATTGGTCATTTTTTCAGGAATTTTTATTGTAGCCCTGGCACTTTCGCTCCTCATTCGTCTTGATATAAAGAAATTAAGAACCATGAACGAAAAACAAATCTTCAAAAATGTAGAGAATTTTTAGGAATTTATTGCTTCTAGATACGGAAATTTATTAAACAAAGTGATTGGAAAACTCGCTGAGTGGGCGGGTTTTCTTTAATTCTCGGATGAAGACCCAATCCCCTTAGAAAACCGGATAAAGTGGTCTTCATAAAGGCGATGAAGACCCAATCTCTTAGGAAAACTGGAGAAAGTGGTCTTCATAAGTGCAATGAAGACCAAATTCCTTTGGAAAACAAGAGAAAGTGGTTTTCATAAAGGCGTCATCGAAAATAAAGTATTAAATGTAAAACTATATCATAAGTATTTGAATTGAAAAGGAGTTTTTTTCTTCGTGTTTCATTTAATCTCCTATTTTCCTCCTTTTAACGAAAGTGTAAAGACAAGGCGAGTGATTATGTTGAAAAAAAGAAAAAACTTACTCGGTTTCCTTTTTAGACAAGAAAAAGCAGCAAGTCTTCAAACAAGAATAATTAAAGTTATCAGTGGAAAACGGACAATCAAATTAACCGTTCACGTTGCTGATACGTTTAAAAAGAGAGAAAAAGGCTTAATGTTTGTTGAACAATTACCCGAAAACGAAGGGATGCTGTTCGTCTATTCAGGAAAAACCTATGGTGGTTTTTGGATGAAAAACACCTTCATTCCTTTATCGATTGCTTTTCTTGATTCAGATGGGAGAATTCTAAAAATACTCGATATGGTTCCGTGTACAGGGGATGAATGTCCAACTTATGACCCCGAACTTTTTTATCAATATGCCCTAGAAGTCAATCTTGGATGGTTTGAAAAGAATCAAATCAAAGAAGGGGATTTTGTAAGGTTTTAAACATATCATCTCACCTCTATGAGTTCTTAGGGGTGAGGTGATTTTTTTAATAAGCATCATTGTTAATTTTTTTTAAAGTAATTAAATTCCCCAGAACTCCTACAAAACCTGTAATTGCAAATACTATTGGAACAATCAATAGACTATCCGTTGATGGAGCTTCTACAATTACACGATATACTCCAAAAAGACAGACAATAAGGGATCCAATCAGTCCAATGAAGACCTTTGTTTTTTTGTTCACCAGCCACACCACCTTAAAATAGTTAATTTTTTCTCCAATAACCTACTTACTATAGATAGGAAGTGATTACCTTTTTGAACAATCGCGCTTACATTTAACTAATCGAGTAACCTTCTATTTATAAATAGGTACACAAATGTTAATAAAACGAACATAGCAACTAATAAAACAGTTTTCTCATAAGGATATTCAATAAAACTATGGACTACCGCCAACAAACCTAACGGCAGGAAAAAACCTCCTCCTACCACTTTCCTCAATAAATCCTTATTTTTTATCATTTTTTCATTGAATCCAGCTAACAACCAAGTTTGTTTTTTCACAGCTACTAGGTATGACACAACTAAGTGGACTATACCAATAATTAACAATTCGTATTCCAACTTAACACCACCTAATTGCTTAATACTTTTTATACGAAACACCAAGATAATAGTTTCATTAATAGATACAGAGATAGCTGTATAGAAAGGACCAATTATTCCTGAAAGTTATCTTAAAGAATGGGAAATGAAAAAGGTTGTTAATGGTGAAATCCATCCTTGGAAAAACGAGTTTTGGAGCCAATTAACAAAACTAAAAGGATCTTCCAGACGAAGATCCTTTTTCAAGAGTTTGCAATAATCATAATATACGTTGTTCAATTTCTTCTGCAATTTTTAATCCAGGAAAACGTCCATCTTCAATGTTTTTCCAAGGTCAAGAGTTAAATGACTCTTGTTTTTTTCTTTTTCACCGACAGGGTAAGAGTAGAATAGGTAGGGGTGGTCGTCGAAAGTAAGTCTTACTTCTTTTTCCCTTCTCATTTTGAAGAGTAAACATGAAAAAAATTGCAGATGAACGTTTAGTATTAAAAATTTAAAAAACATCAGCATTGATATATCATTAAAACTGTTGGTATTCTTGGGATTTTAGGATATGACTTAGTTACAAAAGGCTTAGAAGGGTATGTTTGAGGACAGGGAGAATTTAGTTGGTTAATAAAAGGGGAGAATAGTAATGGAAAAACATTTTGAAGAAGCCCACCGATTTAGTAGCCATAATAGAAAAGGCCTAGAAAAGGATAGCATATGTGGGTGCTTTTATTGTTTGAAAATATATCATCCCAATGAAATTAATGAATGGTGGGATAACGATGACACAGCCGTTTGTCCTCATTGTGGAATTGATTCTGTAATAGGCGAGAGTTCTGGAGCTCCCATAACAGAAGTATTTCTAAAAGGGATGCATAGGGTTTGGTTTTAATTAGCTTGTATTAATAGATTCTTCAAAAAAAAGGGGTCGTTTTTTCTTATTTTTAAAATCGTAGTATTCCTAATTTAATTATAGCACATAAAAAAAGGTCAAAATAGACTATTTATTACCATTTACAACTGCTAAAATCAATAGACATTAATGGTTAGGAGAGATGTGGAATGAGTTCTTTGGTACTCGGTCTTCAGGAGATAGAAAAAACACAGCTTTGGCTCGTTGGCGGAAAAGGGTTGAATTTACGGGAATTATCCAAAATTCAAGGAATACCAGTACCAGAAGGATTTTGTGTGACAACAGTGGGATTTCAAAAAGCCATCGAACAAAACGAAACGTTTCAAGCATTGTTGGATCAACTAATACTGCTAAAAGTTGAGGATCAAGATCAAATTGGGGAAATCAGCAGGAAGATTCGACAAATCCTAATGGAAGTAGAAATTCCTTCCGATGTTGCGAAAGCTGTTTCTGACTATCTCTCCAAGTTTGGCGATAAACATGCTTTTGCCGTTCGTTCTAGTGCAACTGCTGAAGATTTGCCACATGCCTCTTTTGCTGGGCAACATGACACCTATTTAAATATCCTCGGAAAAGAAGCCATCTTGCAGCATATCAGAAAATGCTGGGCTTCCCTATTTACGGATCGTGCGGTCATCTATCGAATACAAAATAAATTTGACCACAGCCAAGTATCTTTATCCGTTATCATTCAAAGAATGGTATTCCCACAGGCTTCAGGGATTTTATTTACCGCGGACCCAATTACTTCTAACAGAAAGTTACTCTCCATCGATGCCAGTATTGGACTTGGAGAAGCATTGGTCTCTGGCTTGGTCTCCCCAGATTGTTATAAAGTACAGGAAGATAAAATCGTCAATAAAAGGATAGCAACAAAAAAATTGGCTATCTTTGCACAAAAAGAAGGCGGAACAGAGACCGTGCCGATCGATCCTAATCAGCAAAAGTCTCAAACACTTACTGACCAAAAAATCGTACAGCTTGCTCGCATCGGTAGACAGATCGAAGCTCATTTTGGCTGCCCTCAAGATATCGAATGGTGTTTGGTTGATAATACCTTTTATATTGTCCAGAGTAGGCCAATCACTACGCTTTTCCCTATCCCAGAGGACAATGATCAAGAAAATCATGTCTATGTATCTGTTGGCCATCAACAAATGATGACAGATCCAATCAAGCCATTGGGATTGTCTTTTTACCTATTAACGACACCTGCACCCATGCGTACAGCCGGTGGAAGGTTGTTTGTGGATGTCACACCTAAGCTAGAAATGGTAGTAAATACCCTGGGTCAATACGATCCGCTCATAAAAGACGCACTTATGACACTTTTAGAGCGCAGTGATTTTATAAAATCGGTATCAAGTGATATAAAAGCACCGAGCCCAAGCAGAAACAATACAAATTTGCTGGCAGAAATCGAAAACCTTCCGACCATCGTTTCTGATTTAATTAAGAGTAATCAAACATCAATAGATGAGTTAAAACAAAACATCAAAACGAAATCAGGCTCGGATTTATTTGATTTTATTCTAGATGATATCCAGCAATTAAGGAAGATCTTATTTGACCCACAAAGTTCTGCTGTGATTATGGCTGCTTTTAATACTGCCTCATGGATTAATGAAAAAATGAACGAGTGGTTAAGAGAAAAAAACGCAGCAGACACACTTTCTCTATCAGTACCAAACAATATTACTTCTGAAATGGGGCTGGCGTTATTGGATGTTGCGGATGTGATTCGTCCTTATCCAGAAGTAATTAATTATTTACAGCAGGTTAAGGATGATACCTTTTTGGATAAAATGGTTAAGTTTGAGGGTGGAAAAGAAAGCCATGACGCAATAGTAACTTATCTCAGCAAATACGGAATGCGTTGTGCCGGAGAAATCGATCTAACGAAAGAACGTTGGATTGAAAAACCCACTACACTTGTCCCATTGATTCTGAGTAACATCAAAACATATGAGCCTGGTGCTGCCAAACGAAAATTTGAGCAAGGGCTGCAGGTTGCTTTGAAAAAGGAACAAGAGTTAGTACATCGATTGAAGCAATTACCTGATGGTAAACAAAAAGCCGAAGAGGCAAAACAAATGATTAGTCTACTACGGAATTCCATCGGATATCGTGAATATCCAAAATACGGGATGATTAATCGCTACTTCGTTTATAAGCAGGAGTTACTGAAAGAAGCCGAACAACTTGTACAAAACAAACTTATTTCTGAAAAAGAGGATATCTACTATCTCACGTTTGAAGAACTTCACGAAGTCGTTCGTACAAACAAACTGGATTACGAGATGATCAGCAAACGAAAAGACGAGTATAAATTATTTGAAAAATTAACTCCCCCACGTGTTATCACGTCCGATGGTGAAATCATTACGGGTCAGTACAAACGAGAAAATCTCCCGGCACATGCGATCGTAGGCCTGCCTGTTTCTTCTGGCGTAATAGAGGGGCGGGCACGTGTCATCTTAAATATGGAAGGTGCTGATTTAGAAGAGGGAGATATCTTAGTCACCTCCTTTACGGACCCTGGCTGGACACCATTGTTTGTATCCATAAAAGGACTCGTCACCGAAGTCGGCGGGCTGATGACCCATGGAGCTGTTATCGCACGTGAATATGGCTTGCCAGCAGTTGTTGGCGTCGAAAATGCTACCAAACGGATTAAAGACGGGCAGCGAATTCGCGTGAATGGTACTGATGGGTATATTGAAATTTTGTAATGGCTGAATACATCCAGATATAATTAGTGACACCGCTTCTGGAGATACCAGAGCGGTGTGTTATGTAATAGAAATAATACTAGGGGCAGCACCAAGATTACTTGACAGACAGTTATGTTGATAAAGGATAATATGAAACTTTTATGTAGAAATAACCGTATAAGTTTAAAAGATTTTATGTGTAAAGGGATGGAATTAATTTGCTCAAAAGGAAAAAGTTATCTTTGCTGTCTGTAACGGCTTTAATAATTCTATTATTTTTAGCAGTTTTAAATTATCATTCATTAAATTATGCAAAAAATGCTTGTATCAATAACAATAAGACTCCTATAATCGATAAGACGTTATTATCAATTAATTGGAGTGTTTCATGCGAATAACAAATGAAGGTCATAGGAGATTCTTTTTGTTATAGAGCTAATAGCAAGAATAATATGGTATTAATATTTAAAATTATTTAAATGGGTGTGATGATTATGAAACGATTTTTAACGGTTTCAATCAGTTATTTTATTACCGGAATTGGTGGTTATTATATTTTTTCGGGTGGCGCTAACTTTTATAGCATTATTATATTAGCAGTAGGTTTATGTGGTATTCTATTTGATGTTTTTCATAAAAAATTGAAAACAGAATGAATTTTATTGTTACTTATTTTAATACATATGTAGTTATTTAAGGAGTAGTGAATAACATGGAAAGCAATTCACCAATAGAAGTACAAACAATCTATAACCAACTATTAAATGCCTGGAATCATCGTAATGCTCGTGCCATGGCGGATTTATTTACCCAAGATGGTGAAAGCATTGGATTTGATGGAAGCCAATCAATCGGCAGGGAGGAAATATTTTCACACCTTCATCCAATCTTTGAGCACCATCCAACAGCTCGCTTTGTTAGCAAAGTGAAAGAGGTACATTTTCTAAGTTCTGAGATCGTAATGTTACGCGCAATTGCTGGTATGGTACCGCCTAAATCAAACGATATTAACCCAAATGTAAACACTCATCACACTCTAATTGTGGTAAAAAAAGATGGAACTTGGCGTATTCAATTATTCCAAAATACTCCTGCCCAGTTTCACGGAAGACCTGAATTAGTAGAACAAATGACAGAAGAGCTTAGAGCTTTATTATAGACGTAGGGCGGCAACATAAAAAATGTTTCTTACACTTGTAAGGAACATTTTTTATATTCATAACTGGTTCACTCTTCCTTCTTATCTTTATTCTCACTATTAGGGTTTCTTTTGATTTTTGATTCATTTAATCCATTAAACGTGTTATAAAATAAATTGCTTGTTAGTACAGCTACTCCAGTAACAAGTATACCTTGAACAACAGATTGTATTTCTAGACCATAATAGATGAGACATGCAATAACTGAAAAAAACAACTGTATCCAAGCATGTGTCCATACAGGAATGAAAGGAGTTTGTCTAAGTAACAAGCTGATAATGTATAGAACTGGGACTAAAATCAATGCATCAGACCTTATATACTTATCAAAATTAAGATCCATTTTATCACCTACAGCCTATCCGGGTTTTAAAATAATATATTCTTGATAAAATAACTTGGTTCATCTTGTTTCTTTCATTTAATAAATATTGTTTAATTTGGTAATACACAATTAAAACGAATTCAAGTTTGTCAACAGGTTAGAGCAGGTCTTTGTATTGCCTCGTTTTGAGTGAATAATTTTTCCTGAAAAGGAAAATATATGTGAAAATTGGAGACTAAACATCAACCACCATGAATGATTGAAAAGAGGGAACTTGTTGAAGTTGAAGTGCAGTTTGATAATCCTCGTTTTATCTTTTGTCATCGTTAACCCTGCTGTAAATGCCCAACGTGCTAATCCTCAAGTCGTGGCACGGGTAAAAGCAACGCTTACGATCGACGGAAAAGTATATAAAGATTTAAATTCAAATGGAACACTCGATGATTATGAAAATTGGGAGTTATCGGTTGAAAAGAGAGTCGCAGATCTACTATCTAAAATGGCCCTAGAAGAAAAAGCGGGACTTATGGCTATACCTGAATTTCAAGACATCGAAGGATCTAAAATGGAACAGCACAATAATCTGATCAATCAACATGCTCGATATTATGTATATCGGAAGACACCTGGTGTTGACGAAATTGCCAATACTAATAATCAATTGCAAGAAAGGACGGAGGGAACAAGATTAGGGATTCCAGCCGTTCTGATTTCAAATCCCCGGAATCATTACACAACGATTGCTGATATTACAAATTTAGGAGAAACAGAAGATTATTATGTTACCGCAAAAGATGAGCCTGGCCAATTTACCATCTTTCCTGATTCATTAGGTCTTGCTGCTAGCCGGGACCTTGATTTGGTTAAAGATTTTGCTCAAATTGCACGTAAAGAATGGACGTCTTCCGGTCTTCGTAAAATGTATGGCTACAATGCTGATCTTGCAACACAACCTTTATGGTCAAGGATTTTAGAAACATTTGGAGAAAGTCCTAAACTTGTTTCAGATATCAATTATACGTTAATCAAAGGTTTTCAAGGTGAAGAACTTGACGATACAAGTGTTTCTTTGACAACAAAGCATTTTCCTGGCGGGGGATCGAGATATTTGGGTAAAGACCCGCATTTCGAGGAAGGGAATTTTAATATTTATCCAACAAAAGGGAGCTTGCAAAAGTATCATTTGCCGCCGTTTATCGCAGCCATTGAAGCTGGAACAACTTCCATGCTGCCTTATTATGCTTATCCAAGTAATAAAAGTGCAGAGCAAGGGCTTCCTCCTTATGATGAAAATCAGCAATTTGAAGAAGTTGGTTTTATTTTTAATAAAGCATTCCTCACCGACTTATTGCGTGAGAAACTTGGTTTTAAAGGATATGTCAATTCAGATACGGGAGCAATTATTGATATGGCTTGGGGAGCTAAACATTTGTCGAGGGAAGAAAGAGTTGCTAAAGCATTGGAAGCGGGTGCAAATGTTTTTTCCGGACAGAAAGATCCGCAGCCCATTATAAATGCAGTAAAGCAAGGTTTGGTTAGTGAAGGACAAATCAATCAATCTGTATCCTATTTGCTCACAGAAATGATGGAATTAGGTTTGTTTGAAAACCCGTATGTGGATTCGAAAAGGGCACTTGACGTGGTTAACAATCCCGCCTCAAAAGAAAAGGCAGATTTAGCCCATCGCAAGTCGATCGTTCTATTACGCAATGATCAGAAACTTTTGCCACTAAATGATAAAAAAATAAAAGATATGAAACTTTATGTCGAATCGTTCCCAGCTGGAGAACAGAATGCAAATACGATTGCATTTAAAGAAACTATTCAGAACTATGATCGGGGCATCACTTTAACAGACCAGTTGGAAGAAGCAACACATGCACTAGTATGGATAAAACCCAAACAAGATCTTCTTTCGAAGCAGCCAACCATTTCCATTGGACCTGATACAAATATTCATAACAAAAGCCGGATTATCGAAATTGAGAAAACGGTACCGACGATTACCGTCATCAACTTTAGTAACCCTTGGCTGATTCAAGAAATTGAACCGAATGCGGCGGCTGTCATTGGGACGTTCGGA
Organism: Neobacillus sp. plas4; assembly: GCF_057221695.1. NCBI lineage: Bacteria > Bacillati > Bacillota > Bacilli > Caryophanales > Bacillaceae > Neobacillus > Neobacillus sp. plas4. The sequence goes on along the minus strand of NZ_CM170152.1, from coordinate 3,567,924 downwards.
GTGAAAGCCGAAGCATTAATGGATGTGATTCGCGGGAAATTTAATCCGACAGGAAAACTTCCTCTAACCATTCCAGCAGGTCCGGAAGCTTTAGCCATCGACAGGATGGACGTACCAGGCTTTGATGAAGACCCTTCCTATGTATACCAAGCAAAAACTGGAGACAAGTATGGTTACGATTTTGGACTAACCTATAATGAGGAGGACATGAAAACAGAATCCGGTGGTTTCGGTGATTTCTTGAGGAATATCTTTAAAGATTAGGCTAGTTAAAGACAAATGTTGGTTTTTTTGAAAATCCATATGAAGGACAAATCTCACTAGGGACTTTCCTAATTTATCCTTCATCGATCTTTTGTTCGAATTTCCTAATAATAACAATGAAATTTAACAACGCTTAACATAAAAGAAAGGAAAACGTCAGTCGTTTTCCTTTTTTGTCCTATTTATTTCAACATATTATCTAAATACCGGATAATTTCATCGGGTTTACCGGATACTTTTTGATCCCGTTCTTGGTCCTTCACAAGTTTTTCTTTTGCTTTCCTTAATACATCTTCCTCCATTGCTTTCGGAATTACTACAACTCCGTCCGCATCTCCTACGATGATATCCCCAGGACATATAGAGGTTCCACCGCAAGAAATCGGCACGTTTACTTCACCCCAACCACCTTTAGCGCTTGAGGCTACCGTTGTTCCTTTACAAAAAACAGGAAAGTTAAGTTTTTTCACTCCTATGATGTCCCGGATCACCCCATCGGTTACGACCCCTTTAATGCCTAATGTTTGCGCAAGTCCAAGGATAAAATCTCCTGCGATGGTTCGATAGGTATCTCCTTTGGCATCCACTACAAGAATATCGCCCGGCTTGGCTTCACGAATACCACGTAAAACGCATTGATTATCCCCAACCGGCATTTTTACGGTATAGGCCCGCCCTGCCATTCTGTATTCCTCTTTTAACGGTTTAATGAGTGGATCCATATTATTTAGACCTTGCATAATATCTGAAATACACGTAGTTGGAATCTCTTGAAACGCCGAAACAGTCTTGCTCATTTTTATCCTCCTTTAAGATTATGGCTGTGTTAAAGGATTGTTGAGTAAACAGAAACACAGCCAAGGCAATTATAAAATGTACTTCCATGCTACAAAAAATATTCAACTTTATATAATAGTTAAAAAGAATAGATAATTATTACTTATTTAATTGGAAAACCTAATAGGAAAGTAAATTAATTTGATACAAAAAATCCCTGCTTTTACAATCGATATATCCGCTCAATTGGGATCGTCTCTGGCATTAGAGGGCAAACAGAACCTTCCATTTAGGTTCTTATTATAATGATCACTATCTCAAAACACCATGGGAGGAGAACAAATGAATTACATTAATAACATGCTATTAGATTTAGAAATGACTCCTTCGATAGCGAGATATCTTTCAATCGTCATTATGATATTTTTTATCGCGACTCTCTGTATTGTTGCGAATTTTATCACGAGAAAGGTCGTATACAGAGTGGTCACTCGTATTGTGGCCACTACCAAAAATACCTGGGATGATATGCTGTTGGAAAGAAGGGTTTTTCAAAAGCTGTCTCATATTGTTCCGGCACTTATTATTTATTATTTTGCAGCTACCTTTCCGGGAAAACGGCATTTAATCGAAAAGGGTGCTGTTGCCTATTTAATCATTATGGGATTAATTGTTATAACAACGATATTAAATGCCATTAATGATATTTATAAAACCTTTGAAATTTCTAAGATCCGGCCAATTAAAGGGTATATCCAGGTCATCAATATTATTGTCATAACCATTGGAATCATTTTGCTTATTGCACATCTTATTGGCAAGAGTCCTTTAATTTTTCTAAGTGGAATTGGTGCTCTTTCTGCTGTCCTTTTGTTGGTTTTTAGAGATTCATTATTGGGGCTGGTTGCCGGGATTCAGTTGGCAGCCAATGATATGGTCCGGGTAGGTGATTGGATTGAAATGTCTAAATATGGTGCGGACGGGGACATTATTGATATCTCGTTAAATACGGTGAAGGTGCAAAATTGGGATAAAACGGTTTCGATGATTCCAAGCTATGCCTTGATATCCGATTCTTTTATCAATTGGAGAGGGATGCAGAACTCTGGAGGACGCCGGATTAAGCGGTCATTATTCATTGATACATCAAGTATTTCCTTTTGTACCGAAGAGATGATTGAAAAATTTAAAAATATTCACTACCTCACTGAACATATTATCAATCGGGAACGTGAAATTGCAGAGTTCAATGCTAGGCATGAAATTAACCGGAGCAATCCGGTGAATGGAAGGGCACTTACGAATATCGGAGTGTTTAGAGCTTATATTAGCAATTATCTTCAACATCATCCTGGTATTAATCTAGAAATGACGCTAATGGTCAGACAGTTAGCACCCACCGAACACGGGCTGCCATTAGAAATCTATGCATTTTCAAATGATACAAAGTGGGCAGTGTACGAAACTGTACAGGCGGATATTTTTGACCATCTTTTTGCCGTTGCAAAGCAATTTGGACTTTGTATATTCCAAAACCCATCGGGGAATGATTTGAAAGCCATGGCGGCTGATTTACATAAGGGTGGATTCGTAAGAGAAAGGGACCAATCATGAATCAATTACCAGGAGAATTGAAAAGAAATAAGGAAAAGCCAAATTTTACTGTAGCTCAAGTAAAATTTGGCCTTTCTGATGGATAAATATAGATTATTTATTTGCCTTCATCATGCAACAAGTTTTAATCCAATAGCTGCACCTAAAACCATTGCGATGAAAACCAGCCTTTTCCAGTCCTTTGATTCTCCATATAAAAGCATTCCCAATATCGCCCCACCAGATGCACCAATTCCCGTCCAAATTGCATAAGCTGTACCCATAGGGAGTGTTTCCATTGCATAAGATAGAAATAGGAAGCTTGCTCCAAATCCAAGAAACAATAGAACGAGGGATTTCCAATTACGATCTTTATGAAGTTTATTTATCATAACAACTCCGAACATTTCAAATAACCCTGCTAATACTAAAGAAATCCACGCCATTAGGAATCAGCTCCTTCCTGAACGTTATCATTTGTGACTAATTTCAAGCCAATTACACCTGCTAGTAACAATAAAATTAAAAGTATTTTACTTATTTTAAATGGTTCACCAAAGAATAGTATTTCAGAAATAACAGTGCCTGCTGTGCCTAACCCCACAAAAACTGCATATACCGTTCCCACGGGAAGTTTTCTGCCTGCCATAATCATTCCATAGAAGCTGATAATGATGGCTATAACTGTCCCAGCCCACGACCAAAAGTCATCTGCGTGTTTCAATCCAATAACCCAAAATACTTCAAATAGAGCAGCAACAAATACTTTAATCCAATCTGTGTTCATATAATGACACCTCCAATTTTATTCTTACCTAACATTAAAAAAAGCCTGGGAGAAACTGTTTAACAGTTATCTCCCAGGCTTTTATCCTTCCGTGACACAGCAAAGCTGTGAGTTTTCTCTCGGACCAGCCCAACCGTTCGTTGCGGAACCCTAGAAAACATTTTCGTTATGCAATTAACTTTTAGTTTACATACATTTAAAATTTAATCAAGATGAAAGTTATGGATATTTTGAAGAGTAAGTTCTTAAGGTTTAAAAGTGGTGTGATGGCAAGCTTATTCTTCTGCCATGGAAGGAATGAACTTTAATTTACATTTAGTCCTTCACGAAAAAGGGGCAATTCTGCCATCGGAAGTGTCCCTTATTGCCTTTAGGACCATTTGCCCGTTTATTGCTAATAATGATATTTCCTGTGAAATCGGGGAAAATAGGATGGATTATGAAACTTCGGAGGTTGTAATGCCGGAATATGTTGAAGTAGCACTTCGGGCTACCTTATCCTTTATCGTATTATTTACTCTCGCAAGAATACTAGGTAAAAAGCAGATATCACAGCTGACCTTCTTTGATTACGTGGTTGGAATTGTCATTGGGGACATGGCTTCTACGTTGGCAATCGATACGAAATTAAAGATTACAAGCGGTTTAACAGGTTTAGTTGTTTACACACTTTTTTCAGTGATTCTTGCATATGGTGCGATTAAATCCTTTAAGTTTAGAGATTTGGTCGAGAGCAGCCCCTCCATCCTTGTTAAGAATGGCAAGATTATGGAGAAAAACCTTTTAATACATAAGATGACCTATGATGATTTATTGACTGGCTTAAGGGGAAAAGGTGCATTTAATCTTGATGAGGTTGAAATGGCTATTTTGGAGACAAACGGACAAATCAGTGTCATGAAGAAACCTGAGTTTCAGTCACTAACAGCAAATGATATCGACCTGACGGTAGAAGAGGATCATGCCCCTTCCTTAATTATTATAGATGGAGTCCTGTTACCAAAACGGCTGCATTATTTAGGCTATACCGAGGAATGGCTTCTCAGTGAGATTAAGCAGCAGGGTGCCACTAAATTTGAAGATGTCTTTTTGGCACAGATTAATTCTGATGAAAGTGTATACGTTGATTTATATAAAGATGATGAAAGATCGCAACAGGAAAAGCGTAAGCCAAACATTGCGGCAAAGCTGAGAACCATGCAAGGTGAAATTGAACGGATTGCTTATCAAACGAAAGATAAGAATGCTAAGAAGATGTATTTTAAGCAATCCAAAGAATTAGAAGATATGATGAAAAAAATCAATCCATATCTTAAAGAAAGCTAAGTACGGAGTACAAAAAAAGGAATAAATAAATTTGTGAAAAAGGTTCGTCTTGGTTATCAAGACGAACCTATTTTTAAGTTACAATTCCTTATTTGTCTTTTGACTATAATTTTTGAGTGTCATCATCGCTTCTATACTCTAAAATATCTCCTGGCTGACAATCTAATGCTTTACAAATTGCCTCTAATGTTGATAATCGAATCGCCTTTGCCTTTCCATTTTTCAAGATCGAAAGATTCGCCATCGTTATTCCAACTCGCTCAGAAAGTTCTGTTACGCTCATTTTCCTTTTAGCCATCATCACGTCAATATTAATTATAATTGCCATTTTATTCACCTCAGACCGTCAAGTCATTTTCTGATTTAATATCAATTGCCTCTTTTAATAGCCTTTGAAGAACAGCAGCAAAGACTGCGATGACCATGGAAGCAAAGATAGGGACCATTCCAATGATGATGAGACCTGGTGCATCGTCTAGCTCTGCTACAAGATAAACAAATGGCAGAATAACCACATACAGACCACTAATTGTGATTGCTGCAATCTTGATATTCTTTAGAGCCTTAACAGACAATTCAGAGAAAGCTTGGCTCTTGTCAATATAGCCCAAAAGTTTAAAAGCCTGATACAATGCAGCAAAAAACGGTATCACGGATAGATACATCCCGATTACAATTGGATATAATATATGAGAATAATCTGGATTTGCTGGATTCTTAGCTAACCAAGTCAATCCAAATATTCCTAATGCAAGAACTGGAGTTCCAATAAGAAAAACTGCCATCCTTAAAAATAATGTTGACCCTCGTTTCATAAAAAGCACCTCACCTATTTATTGTCTATTTGAATTTACCACAATATTTATTGTTTATCAATAAATTTTTATTGAATTTAATGATGTTTTTGTTGTTATAAAAGATTAATTTCCTTTTCTATTTTACCCCAATCATGTTTAAACCATAATTTGGCTAAATGAAGCGAATCCATTTTGTTTTTTTTCTAATATGATGTCTATTAATTGGAAAAACTTTCTATCAAGATCTCTTATTTAGTCACTACTAGGGATGGTTTTTTCATGAAAAATAGAAGGAACTTAGAAAATGAGCCTAATTCTTCGTTCAACCTATATTTTGTCAGGAATAGTTTGTTAAACTAATCTAGTACATTACCATGTAAATAAAGAAAGAATAAGGTGTTACCATGAAAATTTTATTAGTAGAAGATAATAAGACGATCGCTTCTGGCCTGGATTATTCGCTGAAACAAGATGGGTATGAGACGATTGTTTGTCATAATGCAGAGGATGCCAAACGGGTAATCGTTGATAATTTGGAATCTGTGAAATTGTGTTTATTTGATTTATCTTTACCGGACGGCAGTGGTTATGAATTATGCGAATTGGTCAAGAAGCAAAGTGATAAACCCGTTATTTTTCTAACGGCACTTGATGATGAAGTGAATGTGGTAATGGGGCTGGATATGGGGGCGGATGATTATATTACCAAGCCGTTTCGTTTACGTGAGCTTCTCTCTCGCATTAAATCCGTACTGCGTCGTTATCACAAGCAACAAACAACCCAGCCTAAGAACGTGATTGATATCGAAAATATCCGGATTAACGTGCTAGAAGGAAAGGTTTACAAAAATGGGGAGGAAGTGTTGCTTACCTCATTAGAATATCGGCTATTCTTAATTTTTGCTAATCATATTGGGCAAGTCCTTACGCGCACCCAGTTACTGGATCGTATATGGGATGTTGCGGGAGACTTTGTGAATGACAACACATTAACAGTTTACATTAAAAGATTACGAGAAAAGCTTGAAGACGAGCCGCAAAATCCAAAAATCATTAAGACCATTCGCGGTATGGGCTATAAGGTTGGTTACTAATATGATGCGAAACCGAGAAATTCAGCTTTACATGCTTGTGTTCATCGCCATAACACTCACTGCAATAGTTGCTGCGATTGTCCTATTTTCTGCTCACGTTGCTCTATTTGTTTTTGTAACAGCTGCCTTACTCATTCTATGCAGCTTGCTTTTTACCAAATGGAGATACAACGAAATCGCTAAGCTTTCAGGCTATTTACGGAGAATCACGAGCGGGGATTATAGCCTGGATTTGCGCGATAACCATGAAGGTGAACTAAGCATTTTAAAAAGTGATATCTATAAAGTTACATTAAAGCTGTCAGAGCATAGCTCTCTATTACAGCAGGATAAAGTAAAACTGACAAATGCTATCTCGGATATCTCCCATCAACTAAAGACACCTCTCACGTCGATGATGGTTATGGCAGATTTATTAGGAGATACCAAGTTAGAAGATTCAAAGCGGGTTGAATTTACTGAAAACATCCGTGTTCAATTAGAGCGAATTGAGTGGCTAGTGTCGTCACTATTGAAGCTTTCGAAAATGGATGCGGGTACAGTTCCATTTAAAAAGGATACCGTTTATGTTGCTGAATTGGTGGAGCGGGCGATTCAGCCTGTTCTCGTGCCGATGGATGTTAAGCAGCTAACTCTTCATATTACAGGTGATAAAGAAGTTTCCTTTATTGGCGATTTTAACTGGAGTACAGAAGCTCTTATCAATATTTTTAAAAACTGTGTAGAGCATACCGAGGACAGTGGCGAGATTTCGATTTCCTTTTCAGAAAACACCTTGTTTACACAAATCATCATTTCTGATAATGGAAAGGGGATACCGAAAGAAGATTTACCCTATATTTTTAAGCGCTTTTACAAAGGGAAAAATGCAGGGGAAGAAAGTATTGGAATTGGCCTTGCCATGGCCTATAGCATCATCAAAAGTCAACAAGGAGACTTTGAAGTAAGAAGCGAGATTAGCAAAGGAACACAGTTTTTTATTAAATTTTATAAAAGGGTGATATAACCCAAAGTGAATAAATTGTCACTTTAGAGTCACTGAATAGTCATACTAGGCAGATATACTGAACGCAACAACGAACAATTGGAGGTTACCCATGGATATATTACAAATTGAAAATCTGTCTAAGGTATATGGCAAAGGTGAAACGGCGGTTAAGGCCCTTGATAATGTCTCGTTTTCAGTGAAAAAAGGAGAATTCGTCGCGATTATCGGTCCATCAGGCTCAGGGAAGTCAACTTTGTTGCACCTGCTAGGCGGCGTAGACCGCCCGTCTAGCGGGAAGGTACGAATCGATAACACCGACATTTATGACCTGAATGAAACACAATTGGCGATTTTTAGAAGGCGGCAGATCGGATTGATCTATCAATTCTATAACCTAATTCCGATTTTAACGGTAGAAGAAAATATAACCTTGCCAATGCTGTTAGATGAACACAAGGTGGACCCGAAGCAGCTCGCAGATGTGGTGAAGATTCTTGGCCTCGAAAACCGATTGAATCATTTGCCAAACCAACTTTCAGGCGGTCAGCAGCAGAGGGTATCGATTGGACGAGCGCTTATTAGTCATCCAGCAATCATGCTCGCTGATGAGCCGACCGGTAACTTGGATAGCAAGAACAGCAGCGAAATCATTGAATTACTAAAAATGTTTAATAAAACCTATCAACAAACCTTGCTTGTGATTACACACGATGAGCGGATTGCCCTTCAAGCCGACCGTGTGATTTCCATTGAAGATGGAAGGATTGCCAAGGATGAGGTGATTCGGCCGTGAACATCATCAACAAATTAACGATCCGTCATCTGAAGGAAAACAAACGAAGAACACTGGTTACCATCATTGGTGTCATCATTTCGGTTGCGATGATCACCGCAGTGGCGACGCTTGGCGTATCATTTTTGAACTTAATGATTCGGCAGGAAATCGCCAATAATGGAGAATGGCATGTCAAATATAAAGACATCAATCGTCAGCAACTGGAATCGATTAAAAAAGATCGTGATACAGAAAAATTGATCCTCACAAATGACTTGGGATATGCAGCACTTGAAGGCTCTGAAAATGATAGTAAACCATTTTTGTTTTTAAAAGAATATAGTGCAGCTGGACTTAAACAATTTCCAATAGAGTTGAAAGAGGGAAGACTTCCTGCTGCTGATAATGAAGTAGTTATATCAGAGGAAATCGAGGAAACTGCTCATGTGAAGTATTCCATTGGGGATTCATTCACACTTAATATTGGAGAACGATGGTTACCTGGAGGCGATAAGCCGCTGAGTCAAACCGATCCCTTGCAAAAAGATGAAAATGGACTCATAGAAAAACTTACAATTCAAAGTACAGAAAGTTTTAAAATCGTAGGTGTCATTAAGCGGCCAAAATGGGAACCGACGTGGTCACCCGGATATACGGTTATTGAGTTTATTGACGAGAACTCCCTGAGCGCAAGTGATACTTTTGATGCAGTCGTGGTGGTAAAAAAGGTAAGGGGATCTTTATATCAAGATTCAAAAGCACTTGCCAGCCAGAGTGGAATCAAAACCATTCAATACAATAATGAAATACTGCGCTATTACGGAGTCACGAATAATGATAACCTGCGAATGACTTTGTTTTCTTTAGCAGCAATCATTATGGGAGTTATTATTGTTGGATCCGTTGCGTTAATTTATAATGCCTTCGCCATCAGTGTATCGGAAAGGGCAAGGCATTTAGGGATGTTATCAAGTGTAGGAGCGACTAAAAAGCAAAAGCGTAACTCTGTCTTTTTTGAAGGTGCTGTAATTGGAGCCATCAGCATACCATTCGGGATGATCTCGGGATTGGTTGGAATTGGTGTTACCTTTAGCTTTATTAACTCATTTATTGAAGGTGCACTTGGAGGGACGGAAAAATTAAAGCTGATCATTACTCCCGCTTCTCTACTTGTGGCGTGTGTGATCTCAATTGCTACTATTTTCATTTCAACGTATTTACCTGCACGAAAAGCTTCGAAGGTAACTGCGATTGATGCCATTCGACAAAGTGATGATATTAAATTATCGGGTAAAGCGGTTAAAACCTCCAAATTGGTTCGCAAGCTTTTTGGAATTGAAGCAGAAATTGGCTTAAAGAACCTTAAACGGAATAAAAGAAGATATCTTGCTACCGTTTTCTCCCTTGTGATCAGTATTGTCCTCTTTTTATCCGTGTTTTTTTTTACCGAAAGCCTTAAAAAGTCAATAGAGCTTTCTCAGGAGGACATTGCCTATGATATTCACGTGGATGGAGGACAAATGGAGAAAGAGGATTTGCAGCCGTTTACCAAGCTTGACTATGTGACAGCTTCGAGTATGGTACAAGAGCTCCATTTTTTAAATACATGGGTAGAGGAGAAACAACTTCCTAATGAATTACAAAAACAAGTAGAACAGGAACCTTCTATCCTAGAGGATGGGAAATATCCTTATTCCGTTAGTTTATATGGTTTAGATAAGAAAAGTTTCGAGAATTTTGCTGTCAAGTTGGGAGTAGATCACAAGAAGTTAGAAAATAGAGATTTGCCTGCAGCCATTCTTGTTGATCGGATTACTTACCAGGATTATGAGTCTGGAAAATTTATTGAAACGAAATCTATCGATACAAAGATAGGTGCTGTTATAGATCTATATAGGATTGTAGATGAGAATGGCAAGCAAGAGATTATTAGTCAGGTAGAAGTGGGTGCATTAACTGCCGAAGTTCCAATTGGGGTTCACACATCTGGTCCTGGTGCAATCGATATCATTGTTTCCGAGGAAGGTTGGAATGCGCTCTTGGCTGGTATGGACCCGAAAATAGGCGAAGTCGGAACTTATTTGTACTTGAACAGCTCCGACCCTATGGCCACTCAGGCGGAGCTCGATCAGGTGAAACCATCGAACTTGTATGTATACAATGTCTATCAATCTCGTCAAGAACAAAAACAACAAGTCATGTTCATGTCCGTGTTTACGTATGGGTTCATTGTATTAATTTCACTAGTTTCAATAGCCAATATCTTTAATACGATTTCAACCAGTATCTCCCTAAGGAAACGTGAATTTGCGATGCTCCGCTCCATCGGGATGACACCCAATGGTTTTAATAAAATGATCAACTATGAGAGCATTTTTTACGGGGTAAAGGCATTACTGTACGGACTGCCTATAAGCTTTGTTGTTATAGGTTTGATTTTCTGGTCTATGCGCCATACCTTTGAATATGGATTCGCCTTTCCATGGGTAAGTGCTGGCATTGTGATTATCATGATTTTCATTATTGTTGGTTTAGCTATGCTTTACTCCATTCAGAAAATTAAAAAGGAAAATATTATTGATGAATTGAAGCAAGAAAGTATTTGATTTTACTAAGCCAAAAACATTAGAAATGACGTGTGAATGTCACATGTCATTTCTATTTTACGGGTTGAACACATTTTGTGCCGGTTTTAAGAAATTATTGTAAAAATTATCCGTTTTACCGGTACTTTACTCACAAAACACGAACGTTATATAGTTAATTTAAATTAATGTTCACCTTTTAGTTGTAAATCTATTATGAATTTGTTATATTAGCAAAGTATTAATCTTAAATATCATTACTCGTATATACTCAGTAATACGGTCTGAGTGTTTCTACATGGTTCCCAATATAAGAACTAGACTACGAGTTAAAGTATTCGGTCGTATGATTTCAAGCTGCAGCCGCTTATGATTAAGCAATAAATTTTTGCTCAATTATTTATACTTTGACTTTCGTAGGTCTAGAAGACAGGAATGATCCTGAATTTCTAGACTTTTTTCTTTTGGAACCACTTGCGAGTAAACAAACAACAAGAAAAAGGGGATAGATTATTTATGAAAAACAAAATGTTTAAAAAGATCGCTTCAGTCGCTGCTATTTCCGGCATGTTCGTGATGCTTGCAGGATGTAACTCATCTTTACTTAAAGAAACAGAAGTAGAAGGTGCTCAGAGACCGATCATCATTCAAGGTCCAATGCCTATCGAAGCTGAATATTTTGCCGGAAAATTAGAAAAAGTAAAAGTGGAAAAATCCGGGAAATTTGTTTTCTATAAAGGTAAGCTTAACAATTACCCTGTTATTGTGACTAAAACAGGCAAGGGAATGGAAAATGCAGCTGCTGCAACAGCATTGGCGATTGAAAAATATGATCCTATCGCCATCATCAACCAAGGTACATCTGGCGGGCATAATCCAGAGCTAAATGTATTTGACATTGTGTTAGGAGAAAGAACGACAAACATTGGTTCATTAAAAACAACACATATGGATGAAGGCCAAGGAATGGATCCTGCTTCATGGATTCCGATGGACTTAATGGCTTCGGAAGGAAGCGGATCAGACGATAGTGCGAGTCAAGTCCGATACTACTACGGCGATAAGGATTTACTTACAGCTGCAAATGCAGCAAAAGACACATACACGAAGGGTAAGGTTGTCGAAGGTACCATTGGTTCTGCAGACTTTTGGAATAGTGAAGTGGATAGAATTAAATGGATTCATGAGATTTACGATACTGATGTAGAGGAAATGGAAGGTGCCTCAGTAGCTCAAATTGCTGATGCTTATGACGTAGCCTTCTTGGGTATTCGAATCTTATCGAATAATAAAACAAATGGCGGTACTTACGATCCCGGAACTGCACCAGCGAATCAAGCCTATGTTTATGAAGTAGTAAAAGAGTATATTTCTATGATTAAAAACAAATAAAATATTATACAATTTTATTCATGACCTGCTTCCTTTGTTTATTGCTTCTAGGGTAACGAATAGCAGCTATTCGTTACCCTTTTTTCACTTTCCAACCAAAACAGGCACGAATACTTTCTATTCATTACCAAATTTCTTTTTCCAAGTCAAAACGGGCACGAATAGCACACCCAATACTTTCCTAATAGCAAATAAAGCCCTCTTTCGTAAGTGAAAGAGGACTTTATTTTTTTAAACCTATTTAATGAGCGTTCCTAGTTAGTTATTTGCACCATAGCTAATTAAGTTTGTAAAGATTCGATATCCGCCCGGAACTTGTGCGTTGATTTGGCGGTAGAATACTAGGTTGGTGTAGAGGAATGTTCCTTCACCGTATTCAGCCATTAGGATTCCGCTATTGAATGGGTCTTCGCCAGGGTCTGCCATGGATACAAATGTTTCATATTTTGCATCCCATGCAGTTGGGAAGTAAAGAGCTCTTTCTTGTACCCAGTTATCCCAGTCACTATCATTAATTTTATTTGGATAGTTAAACAAGGCATGTTCTGGTTGAGTGACTGTTACCTTTGCATTTTCATCCGTCACACGCACACGTATTGAAGGTGATCCGATGGTTAACGGATATGGTGGTGTGAATTTATTATTATTCCATGGATCCCCAGAAGTAACATACTGCATCACTAAATGTCCGCCATTTTTTACATAATCAAGTAATCTTGCGTTATTCTGCAATACATCTGGTCTACCAAGTGTCGATCTGATTCCAGCGACGATGGTATCATATTGTGATAGATCACCAGCAGCTAGATCATCAGGAGTAAGCTTCGTAATATCAAATCCAGCATTCAGCAAGGAATCAGCAATCGTGTCAAAGCCGCTGTCGATGTAACCAACCTTCAAATTGTCTGGCTTTAATAACTCAAATGCAACCCCATTTATGTTGGAAGGGTACATGAAGTAGGAGTCATTAATATGGTCATATTTAATTTCTTGTACGGTCGTATCAAATATTTTGCCGTCTGCTTCAGCTATCGCTCCGATTGTAAAATTACCTTCAGCAACCGAAGTAGGAGGAACTAATGTGAATGATACTTGTTTTTCTTGATTTCTTTCAGTAAAGCTGACATCTGCTGCTGCAGGTTGACTTTCCCAGCCTTTAGGAAGATTCAACAAAACGGTACCTTTCTTAGCACCATTGAAATAGTTTTTCACTTTCACCGTAACCGGTATTTCCTCTTGTACATTTGCTGTGTTAACCGTAATATTGACTGGATCCGGTGTAACACTTAATTCAGGGAGCACACTCACTGTATTATCTAGGTCAATGACAGATGTTGTTTCCACACCGTTTTCCTTAAATGTTAGTTGTGCCTTGATCACAGCGTCGCCATATGGCTGGTAATATTCTGCCTCAGAAGGGACAGTGACATTGAAGGTAACAGTCTTTGATTCACCCGGCTTCAGATGTTTTACTTGACTTACCCCTTCGTGTTTCCAATTTTCCGGAGTCAGTAACGCTGCTTCGATATGCTGGACTTTTTGCTTTCCTTCATTTGTAATCTTAACCTTTACTTGAGTTTGTTCACCTTGTGCTAATACATAGGAACCGATCTCAACATCAACAGCAAGATCGGAAGCAACGAAACTAACCTGTTGCAGCTGTTCTTCTTTTAGGGCAAGCTTATGAAGCAAGTCATTTTTAACAGCGGCATCTAGCTTAGCAGTTTTTGTACTTGAAATTAATTTTTGGACATTTCCCAAAGCCTTTTGTGATTGAGGTAAAATCGCTGCACGGTCTGGATACAGCTTAATAATGCCTTCTAATTGGTTTTGTAATGTATCCAACTGCTTGCTTACATTCGCAGCAGGAACGATATCCGCCCATGCATGGAAGTCATATGGAACCCCTGCAAAAAGGTCAGTTGAATCTGTTTCCACCGCAGATTCTATTAATTTTAGATGTGATTTTCTAGGTGCAACAGGAATATCATTTCCCATTCCTTGGCTCTTGTGAAGATATCGGGATGCTTCACCAAGCTGCGGGTAACTCATACCGTAGATTGGGTCAAAGTCCCCTATTTCAATCGAGGTGGTAGCAGTATCTTTATCAACTGGTAAATAAAACTTTTTGATCTGCCAAGGCTCTAAGCCATTTTCCAATTGTTCAGGGAAAACAGTTGGGTCGGAAGCATCTTTAAATGCTTTCTCAGATAAAATCGCCATCAATCGATGGTGTCCATGCTGGCTGTCAACATTTTCGAAAGAAGGCATCACAATATCCGGCTGAAACGTTCTAATAAATTTGATCAGACGTTCGTACGTAACATCTTCGCCCCATTTTTTAAGGGTCTCATCTGGAGACTTCGAAAAACCAAAATCATAGATCGCATCAGAAGTGGTTTCACTTAAATGGTAGGCTTTTACACCATTTACCTTGGCCGCTTCAATCATTTCGTTGGAACGGATTATTCCAAGTGCATTACCTAATTCATTTCCAATCGCATTTTGTCCACCTTCGCCACGGTTGGCGATTAAGCTAGCTGTTTTCACACCTAACCCACGGGATAAATAGGCAAGTAAATCACTGCGTTCATCGTCTGGATGTGCTCCTGTGTTCAAGAAAGTAACAGTAGTATCTAGAGGTTTAACAACATTCCAAAGCTCAACATCATTTTCACTTTGTTCTTGTGCAAGACTAATCGGAGGCAGGAAGGAAGCAATTAAAAGAATGGACATCAATAGACAAAAAAGCTTTTTCAATTTTTGAAACCCCTTTCATTAGTAAGTGAAATAAACCGATTCAATTCTCCTTTCTATATATGTAATTTTAGTTAGTAAAGATAACTAACTAATTGGGAGAATATTCTTACAAGTCCGATTATAATATCTTTCGAGTTTTTGTAAATATTACCAATTTACTATCTGGTAATCAAATATTAGTTCTTTTAAATTAGGTGATAAGTACTAGATATTAGCGTTCATACAGGCTAGGGGCACTGAGTCTAGATTTATTATTCACTGATTAATCATAATTATCCAAATTTTTAAAATTTAATATTGAGAACGCTTCCATTATAAGGTATAGTGTATTTAAATTAGTTAAACTTACTAACTAACAACAAACAATATGAATTAAGGCCGTGATGTTTATGAATAAGAAACTCTCCAATGCACAAATACGGACTAATAATAAAAAGATCGTCTTACAATGTATTAAAAATCATCAACCCATATCGAGAGCAGAAATAGCAGAAAAGGTCCATTTTAGTAAACCTACTGTTTCCTTACTTGTCGATGAATTAGTAAGAGAGAACTGGGTTCATGAAAAAGGAATTGGAGAATCCTCATCACAAGGCGGGAGACGACCTATTCATCTTTATTTTAACGAAAAGGCTGCTTATGTCATAGGGGTTGATATCGGTGGCACCAAAGTAAAAACCGTTATTTCAGATCTAGGTGGAAAAATTATTTGTTCAAGCAGTTTTGCTACAAAAAAACATTTAAATTATGAATTATTGAAGCAAATTCACAAAGAAATTCATGAGATGATCCAAAGGAATCAAATTGATAAAGGATTGATTCTCGGTATGGGAGTAGGAGTACCAGGAATTACAGAAACCAAAACAGGAGTTGTAGTAGAAGCGCCAAGCTTAAAATGGGTTCGTTATCCATTTTTGAAGGAGGCTGAACGATTTTTTCCCTTCCCTGTTTTTGTTGATAACGATGTCAATGTAGCAGTACTTGGAGAACAATGGTTAGGCAGGGCTAAAAACAAAGAAAATGTCCTGTTTATAGCCGTAGGAACAGGGATTGGCAGTGGCATTATTATTCATGATCAACTTTATCGCGGCTCCTCCCATGCAGCTGGTGAATTAGGATATATGGTTACGGATAAAAACGATATGAAAAATGAGTTTAAACCAATCTTCCATCGCTATGGTTATCTTGAAAGTGTTGCAGGCGGTAAAGCAATTGGGAGAAAATTTACCTTGCTTGTCCAGCAGAATAAGAATCATCCTTTATATATAGAAGCGGCTGAAACGGAGCTGACTGGTGAGCAAGCGTTCACACTCGCAAAAACGGGAGATTCTATCGCACTTTCGGTTGTAGAAGAAGCCATTGAGCATTTAGCTTATGGCATCATTAATTCGGCTACTCTGCTAAATCCAGATGTTGTTATTCTAGATGGTGGAGTGATGCAATCCGCTGATTTCATTCTTCCAAAATTGAAAGGGATTGTTCATCACTACCTGCCAAGCTCGGTTGAAATAGCTCAATCCCAGCTAGGAGAAAATGCAGGAGTTTTGGGAGCAGTTTCTTTGTTCCTTCGGGAATACGACAGTATTTTAAAATAGATTGTTTCCTACTTTGGTTCTTAGCAGGTATTTTAGCCTGCTTTAAGAATAAATAAAATTATTATAGGGGGAGAAGGATGTTTAAGAAAAAAAGTTTATTGGCGCTCTTAATAGCTGTTCTAATGCTTTTCGTCGCAGCCTGTTCGAGCAGTTCCTCAAATGGGGATACTCCAGCAAAAGATGATGAAGAAGGAAAAACAGAAGAAAAAGCTGAAGCTAGTGGCAACTTAGTTGTTTATACTGCCCGGGACCAAACAATTGTCGACAAAGTGGTTGAAATGTTTAATGAAAAATACCCTGATGTTCAAGTTGATGTGCTAACCATGGGAGCACAGCAGGTACTTGAACGTGTTCGTGGGGAAAAGGCCAATCCTCAAGCTGACTTTTGGTGGGGTGGTACACAGTCTGCTTTTATGACTGCAGCGAACGAAGATTTATTAGAGCCGTTTAAACCAAGCTTCGATGCAAGTATTTTACCTGAACATAAGGATGCCCAAGGCCTGTGGTATGGTGAAATGCTGCTGCCAGAAGTAATTATGTACAACTCTGACATGCTTAAGAAAGACGAAGCCCCACAAGACTGGGATGACCTGCTAGATTCGAAGTGGAAGGATCAAATCATTATTCGTGGTGTTTTAGCATCGGGAACAATGAGAACGATTTACTCTGCGATGATTCATGAACAAGGTGCAGATACTCCTGAAAAAGGTTATGAGTGGCTTAAAAAGCTCGATGCCAATACAAAAGAATATGCACAAGATCCAACAAACCTATACTTAAAGCTAGCTCGTCAGGAAGGTTCGATTTCACTTTGGAATCTTCAAGATATTCTGATCCAAAAAAATCAGCACAACCAACCATTTGATTATGTGTATCCAGAAAGTGGAGCACCAATTTTAGTTGATGCGGTCGGACTTGTAAAAGATGCGAAGAATCTAGACAATGCAAAATTATTCTATGAGTTCTTGTTTGATCCAGCAACTCGAACTACATTAGCTGAAGATTTATACCAAATCCCAACTCGTACAGATATCGACAAGGACACTATGCCTGATTGGTATAAAGAGCTTGACCTGAAGTCACTAGACCTTGATTGGGAAGTAATGGCTGAAAAAGAAGCTGAGTGGATGCAGCATTGGGATGAAAATATAAAAGGTAAAAATTAATAGTTTGGTATAAAAGGGGTGAAGGAGTTTTTCACCCTCTTTTACAAGGTAAGCAGGCAATAACACTTGCTTATCTTGTAAAAGAGTAAGCCCGACTATAGGCTTTTCTTTTTAGCTAAGTTTTAAGAACAGCGAGGTGTTTGTGTTGAAAAGTGTAAGGCTTGATCATGTTAGTAAAATGTTTGGAACCTCCATTGGGGTAGAAAACGTTGATATTGATGTCAAACCTGGAGAGTTTTTTACCTTTTTAGGTCCATCAGGATGTGGAAAAACAACGACATTACGGATGATTGCGGGATTCTATTATCCGTCAAAAGGGAAGATCCTTTTTGACAACAAGGACGTCACTACCCTGCAGCCGAACAAAAGGAATATTGGAATGGTCTTTCAAAACTATGCCCTTTTTCCTCATATGACGGTCTTTGAAAATATTGCATTTGGTCTTGAAGTTCGTAAAATGTCAAAAGCGGTGATAAAAGAAAAAGTCGAACGTGCCCAAAGGCTGGTTCATCTCGAAAAATATGGATCCCGTAAAATAAACGAGCTTTCAGGTGGTCAACAGCAGCGTGTAGCTTTAGCCCGCGCTCTCGTGATTGAGCCGGATATTCTACTGCTTGATGAACCACTGTCCAATTTAGATGCAAAATTGCGTGAGGAAACGAGATTAGAGATTAAGAGACTTCAAGTTGAATTAGGTGTTACAACCATTTATGTTACCCATGATCAGACAGAAGCGATGACAATGTCAGATCGAATCATGGTCATGAAAGAAGGGGTCGTTCAACAAATTGGAACACCACAAGAAATTTATAACCAGCCTGTCAATCATTTTGTTGCTTCCTTTATCGGAGAATCAAATATCCTTGAAGCGGAAGTCGTTGAAGTAAAAGCTGACGCAGTCAAGATTAAGTTGGATGAGAATATCTTCTTACAAGGCAGTATGTCACAATCTGCAAATGGGAAAAAACTAGACGCAGGAGAATCTATTAAAGTTTCGATTCGTCCTGAAGCTGTATATGAAGGTACAGGTCCGAATCAGGTGACAGGCACTATTCAACTCGTTGAATTTACTGGGGTGAGTATCAATTATGTGGTTAAAATAGGCCCTAATATTATGAAGGTCATGATAATTAATAAAGGCAATGAAATCCTTAAGCGCGGTGATTCGATTACCCTTCACATACCTGAAAAAGGAATCTACTTAATCGGAGAATAGAGGTGATAGAATGAGTGCGAATCAAACTACGGCCGTACAGGAAAGCTGGTGGGCGATGCTTATACGTTCTAAATATTTTATTTATGTGTTAATTTCACCGCTTTTTTTAGTTCTTTTAGCGTATGTGATCTATCCGTTTTACCAAACCTTTCTTCAAAGTGTAGTGGGCGAAGAAGGGACCACTCTCGAAAATTACCAGCGTTTTTTTGGGTTAACAAGTACAGCCAACCTTGAAGCGCTTTGGACAAGTGTATATATTTCAGTCATTAGTGTCATTACCTGTGCCATTGTTGGTGTTACTATGGCGTTTTTAATGGAAAGATATGAGTTTCCAGGAAGAAAACTTCTTTCTGTGTTAATTCTGGTACCAATGGCATTGCCGCCACTCGTAGGAGTGTTATCTTTTACCTTTCTTTATGGAGAAAGCGGGATCATCCCACGGGCTTTTCAGGTATTATTTGACCTTGAAAAAGTACCGTTCTCATTAAAAGGTGTTATGGGTGTTATCGTCGTTCATACCTTTACCATGTACACATACTTTTATTTAACGGCAGCAGCAGCAATTAAAGGCCTGGACCCTTCCTTAGAGGAAGCAGCAACAAGCCTAGGGTCAGGAAGAATACGTATTTGGTTAAAGGTCACCCTTCCAATGTTAACTCCAGCGTTAATCGCAGCTTCCTTATTGGTATTTATGATTTCAATGGCGTCTTACACAGCACCATTGATGTTTGGTGTGGAACGGACCATGACGATGCAAATCTATTTATCTCGTACAAATGGTAGTCTCGATATGGCAGCCACACAATCTACCATTCTATCGATTGTATCAATTAGTTTCTTAATTTTAATGAGATGGTACCAAGGAAGACGGAACTACCAAAACCAAAGTAAAGGGATTAGTGTTCATCGCACCGAATTACGTTCTCAATTTGCAAAGTACCTATCGATGTTTCTTTCATTTATCGGGGTTATTATTTTAATGCTTCCGATCCTTGTTCTTGTCCTGATTTCATTTTCAGTTGATGGCGAATGGACGGTTCAGGTAATCCCAACGGCATATACCTTTCAGCACTATATTGATCTGTTTACCGATGAACGAACATGGCGTCCAATCTGGAACAGCTTACAGATGAGCTTTGTGGCAACAGCCGGAAATATTTTGTTTGGTGTGGCGGCAGCTTATGCCATGGTCCGGACAAAGTTTAAAGGAAAAGCTTTACTGGATATCTTAATCATGGTTCCATGGGCACTGCCTGGTACAGTTGTAGCCGTTAACTTAATCGCTGCCTTCAGCGAACCAAGTGTATTCAGCTTTAATCAAGTGTTAATTGGGACGTTCTGGATTTTACCATTAGCGTATTTCGTCCGACATTTACCGCTTATTTTCCGATCTACTTCTGCGGCGTTAATGCAAATGGATGAATCCGTAGAGGAGGCTGCTCGAAGCTTAGGAGCGAATTGGTGGTATACATTCAGAAGGGTCGTTGTTCCAATGGCATTCTCAGGTATTCTTGCAGGAACCTTGCTGGCATTGGTTCAAGGGATAGGTGAATTTGTAGCCTCCATCTTAATTTATAGTACTTCAACCATGCCGTTATCTGTAGCAATATTCCAAAAAATGTATGCTTTCCAATTCGGAACTGCCTGTGCCTATGGTGTACTACAAATCATTTTAATTATTACCGTTCTGTTTATTTCACAAAAGATCACGGATGGAAAGGCAGGTTCTGCCATTTAAGGAGGAGACCCGAGTTGAACGCAAGCGACATTCATGGAAGAGACCTAAAAACGCTAGAGCAGGCAGCTTTTGCAGTTGTTCCGTTAGGTAGCTTTGAATACCACGGACCGCATTCTCCTTTAGGAACAGATATTGTATTAGCAGATGGGTTTGCCAAGGTAATAGACCCAAGCTTAGGTGGTGTGGTGTTCCCTACCGTTCCTTATACAGCCTGTCCGGGTAAAACAAATAAATATAAAGGAACCATTTCCATTCGCCCAAACATAATTCAAGAATACTTGATTGATATAGCGGTGGGAATAATTGAGCAAGGTATCAAGAAAATTATTCTCTTAAATGCTCATGACGGGAATATTGGTGTTTCTAGAACAGTAGCAGAATATGTTACGGGTAAGTATACAGATGCCAGCTTCTTGCTTGTAAACTGGTGGCAAATGGTCGATATCAATGCGGCAGTAGATATCGGCTTTAAAGGAACGAAAGGCAGAGGACATGGTGGACCGTATGAAATGTCTGCGGTTAAAGCGTTTCGTCCGGATTTGGTCCATGTTGACACAGACGATGAAGAATTTAAAGAGGTGCCGCCGCTTTCATCCTATCCATATATTCTTGTAGAAGGTACTCCAAAAGCATGGGATGGTTATACAGGACTCATTCAACAAACCTCCTATGAAAAGGGGAAGAAAATCGTCGAAAAAGCAACCGCAAATATGAATGAGTTAATTAAAAACTGGCTTGAAAATTAATCGACAGAAGGGATGGACCTAAGTGAAAACCTCACTGAGAGACCAAATCATAAAGAAGGAAGGCACGACTTTTCCTTCTAAAACCTATACATCCATAGTACTCGAACCAGCCTATGATGAAGCGAAACAACAATTTATTGACTCGATGGTTGAGATTCATAAAGCCCATTTAATTATGCTGGTTGAACAAGGACTGGTTGGAAAAGAAGGAGCCCGGAAAATTGCCAAAGCAGTAGCAAGCTTGGATGCTGAGGAGATTAAAAATAGAATATACACAGGTGAATTTGAAGATTTATTTTTTGAAGTCGAGCATGCTTTAATTGAAGAAGCGGGTGATATTGCAGGAAATCTCCATATTGCCAGAAGCCGAAATGATATGGGAATTGCGATTTACCGTATGACACTTAGGAAAAAGCTTTTAATATTAGTGGAAAAGGCATTAAAACTTCGCGAAGCACTGATCGAATTGACGGAAGAACACAAAGAAACGGTGATGATTGGCTATACCCATACCCAACAAGCGCAGCCTACTACGCTGGCTCATTACTTAAATGCAATGACGGATATGCTTACACGCGATATCTCGAGACTGCAGGCAGCTTATAAAACGGTTAATCGCAGCAGCATGGGAGCAGCGGCGCTAACCACTTCAGGATTTGGGATTAGCCGTGAGCGGATGAAAGAGCTGCTTGGATTTGAAGAGATTATTGATAATGCTTGGGATGCAGTTGCAGGTGCTGATTATATTGCAGAAACGGCAACGGCTGTTCAGTTGTCATCCCTAAATTTAGGCAGATCGATTCAAGACTTCCTATTATGGGGTACACAGGAGTACGGCGCATTCCTTTTATCTGCGCCGTATGTCCAAATCAGCTCGATTATGCCGCAAAAACGTAACCCTGTTTCCATTGAGCATATGAGAGGCCTTTTGTCGAGTGTAGCAGGAGATTGCCAAACCGTCTTGCTTATGCTCCATAATACACCATTTGGCGATATTGTAGATACTGAAGATGACATGCAGCCGTATATCTGGAAAGCAATTGAAAAATTAGGCGGCATTTATGATTTATTAACGTGTGTTTTACTTACTATGGAAGTAAATAAAGAAACCCTTCTAAAAAGAGCGAAGGAAAGCTTTGCAAACGTTACAGAATTGGCAGACACCCTTGTACGAAAGGATGGACTATCCTTCCGTCAGGCGCACCATGTTGTAAGTGCAACGGTTAAGGAGCTTTTGCAGGGTGGAAAAACGACATTAGAATCTTTAACTTTGAAGATTTTAAATATACAATCTAAAAAGGTAGTTGGAAAAGAAACTGTTCTAACAGAAGAAGAGCTAAAACAATGCTTGAGCCCTAAATATTTCGTTCAAATCCGAGATCTCGAAGGTGGTCCTAGCCCGAGCAGAATGGAAAAAACCATTCAAATACGATTAAATGAACAGAATCAATTGGCCAGCTGGTTAAATGAAAAACAAGAGCATCTTTCGACAGCCACCACTGTGGTTTACGAAATTATCACGGAATGGACTGGAGAGAATGAATAGGATATCCATCGAACTGCTAGCGGTCGATGGGGGAGGAACAAAAACGCGGGCTGTCCTTGTCGAAGGTGATGGAACCATCCTTGGGGAAGGGAATGCTGGGGCTTCTAATTATCAGGTAGTAGGGGCAGAAGGATCTGAAGAAGCTTTAATAAAAGCTATTTTAGCTGCCTTTATGAACGCTGGGATTGAAACTTGTAATAAGGTGAATGTGGAAAAAGCTGTATTTGCTTTAGCCGGAATTGATACATTGAAGGATGAAAAAGTAGTTGCAGGAATTGTTCAGCGGGTAGTAATGAATTTGTCTATCGAGATTCGTAGTTTACAAGTAGAAAATGATTGTCTTTCCGCCTTATTAGGGGCTACTGAAAACAAAGCCGGTGTTTTATTAATCGCTGGAACTGGTTCGATTGTGTTTGCACATGATGGCAACAATCGAATCATTCGTTCTGGAGGCTGGGGTCACCGTGTCGGTGATGAAGGAAGCGGCTATTGGATTGGTAAACAAGCTATTGCTTCTGTTCTCAGAATGGTGGATGGCCGTGGAGACGAAACACTTTTATCCAAATTGATATTAAAGAAGTTTAATTTTAATTCAATTGAAGATCTTTATAATTGGACCTATAGTGATGATTATTCTGTTGATGATGTAGGAACCCTTGCGGCTGTAGTGGATGAGGCTTTTCGATTAGGAGACCCAGTAAGTAAACGCATCTTAGATGCCGCAGTGGATGAACTACTGCTCCTTATTGAAACAGCGATTGGAAAAGCTGATATCCAGCAGGACGAATTTGACATGATTTTTCAAGGTGGTGTTTTCCATCACAATCACTACATTAGAAATCAGGTTTGCCAAAGGATCCAACAAAGTAAGTCAAAAGTGAATATTAAAACCACCACCGAAGAACCGATTCGTAACATCATTAGACGCGGCTTGGTATTAAAATAACTGTGGAAATTCTAAAACATTCGCAAACGAAGTTTGTGGGTGTTTTTTATTTTAAGTAAAAGGATAAAGGTGGTAGAATTTATATTTAAGAACACAATACCCTGATACAGTAGAATTTTATAAATGGAAGAAGTGACACCTTGATGAAAAAACAGGAGAGCGGCTATCGATGGGTCGTATTTGGTACGGCCTTATTCGCTTACTTTTTAATCGTAAGCCAAAGAACAGCTCCCGGACTTATTACTGACCAATTAATGAATGAGTTTCACGTTTCAGCTTCCCTCATAGGCCTTATAACTAGTATTCAATTTTTAGCCTATGCAGGTTTTCAAATTCCGGCGGGTCTATTATCTGACCGTTATGGTCCCAATCATTTTCTGATTTTCGGCACACTTCTAACTGGGCTGGGAAGCCTGCTCTATAGTGTTGCACCAAATGAATATGTATTGATTTTATCTCGACTTTTAGTTGGCACAGGAGATGCAACTATTTTTGTCAATCTAATTTTAATCTTAAATCAGTGGTTTAAGGCAAATGAATTTATAAAATTGTTAGGACTGATTTCTCTCGCTGGGGGACTCGGTTCACTTGCAGCTACGCTTCCTTTTTCCATCTGGATTTCACTTTCAGGCTGGAGAACGACATTCCTTAGCATTGGAGTTATTTTAGTGATAACATCCTATCTTCTCTATACCGTTCTCGTTTCAAAGCCTAAAACAATCTTTAAAGAAGATTTCGAAGGAAAAAAGAGGCCTGTTAGAGACCGGGAAAATGTATGGTTGACCCTCCGAAGAATCTTTTCTACTCGTCAAGCTTGGGCAACCTTTCTCTGTCATTTTGGGTTGGTAGGTACCTATATCGGATTTATTGGATCCTGGGGAGTTCCGTATGGAATTCACGTATTGGGACTTTCACTTTCAGAGTCAAGTCAGTTGATCATGTTTGGTCTGTTTGGTGTCATGATGGGGGGGTTATCCATCGGCTGGGTTACAAGTTTACTGAATTCGAATAAAAAAATATACACCCTTGTCCATATTATTGTGTTGATAAGCTGGATGGTCCTGTTTTTATTCGGCGAGAAACCTCCTTATATTGCGGTGATGGTTCTGTTCGTCATCATAGGTTTTTGCAGTGGAGCAAGCTCGTTAACTTTCGCAATCGTAAGAGAATCCTTCCCTATCAAAGAAGTGGGGGTTGTGACAGGATTTTCTAATATGGGTGGATTTTTAAGTGCTGTTTTATTGCCGATTGTTTTCGGATATGTACTTGATCTATTTCCTAAAGATTCAATCCACATTGGCTATCATTATGGATTTATCATCTCTATTCTATTTTCGTTGATGGGACTTATAGGGGTCCTATTAATTAAAGAGGAAAAAGTCAATAAAGCCGTTTTAAGTACTTCTTAATCTTCATGTCCTCCTATAAAAATTTTACTTTTAAACACCCGCAAGGTTGGTAAATCAATACTTGGGGTGTTTTTATATATTCCCAAAATGAAAAAGACATTTTCATAAGTGATTTCAATTAGGAATCACCAAGGAAATGTCTTTTTAGTTATTAATATAGAATGATCACTCATTTACTGGAGGAACCCAAAGCTGAGACCAGTTTTCAATTTCTCTCAAAACCGTTTCAAGTGAATGTCCCTTTTCGGTTAATGAATATTCAATGACTACAGGTGTTTCCGGGATAACCTTCCGTTTAACAACTTCTTGGTGCTCTAAATCCTTTAACCGCTCCGACAGTACTTTTCCACTTATACCAATCGCTGTTTGGATTTCGCTAAACCGTTGCGGACCTGATAATAATTGATATATCACTAATGCTGTCCATCGTTGACTTAAAAGCGAAATGGCTTTTTCGAATCTTGGACAAATTGTTGGCTGCTTCATAGTAATAACACCTCTTCAAATATAGTATACCACAAAATTGCAAATTTAGATTACAAAAATAAACATAGTTACTTGACAAAAACTAATTACTCTAATAAAGTTAGTTACATAAAGTAACTATAAAATATTCAACATGAAAAATGACTCTTGGGGGTATATGAATGGGATTTCACACTAAACCAACTACATTTGTTGGGCATGTTAAAATCAAGGTAGAAAATTTACAGCGTTCTCTAACTTTTTATCGAGATGTTTTGGGTTTTGATATTTTAGAACAAACGGTTACTACAGCAAAACTAACAAGCGATGGTAAAACAAGTATTTTGTCTTTGGAACAACCTGAAAATGTAATTCCGAAAAAAGGAAGAACAACAGGTTTATATCATTTTGCGATCCTTTTACCAAAAAGATCAGATTTAGCCAATATTGTCATTCACTTGGTGAATAAAGGGATAAAATTTGGCTCTTCGGATCATCTTGTAAGTGAGGCATTGTATTTAAATGATCCGGATGGAAATGGTATCGAAATATATATTGATCGGGATCCTTCAGAATGGGGCTGGAAGGGTACTGAAGTGGCGATGACAGTAGATCCGCTTGATTTTAAAAATCTACTAACTACTGTGATTCCAGGAACAACTTGGAATGGAATGCCGGCAGGAACCGTAATGGGGCATATTCATTTACATGTTTCTGAATTAAATAAAACAGAAGAATTTTATGTAAATGGACTTGGATTTGATGTTGTTAATCGATACGGTGCGCAGGCGCTTTTCATTTCAACTGGAAAGTATCATCATCACATTGGACTCAATACTTGGAATGGAATAGGGGCACCAGCACCGGCGAAAAATAGTGTAGGGCTAGAGTCTTTCACACTCATTTTGCCAAACGAAGAAGCACGTAAACAAATAATAAGGAATTTACGACAGATTGGTGCGAATGTTATGGAAGAAAACAATACATTTGTAACGCATGATCCTTCTGGAAATCGAGTGGAGTTAGCCATATAAGATAGGGGGTATCTCATCGTCAACGATTGAAAAGAACGGTATAGAAATAGGTATCTACACTCTTGCAGATATTGGTCCGGATCCGCTATCAGGAAAAACGATTACAGCGCAGCAGCGAGTAAAAGAGATCATTGAAGCAGCAAGGCTTGCGGATGAAGCTGGTTTGGATATTTTTGGTGTAGGAGAACATCATCGGTTAGATTATGCCGTCTCATCTCCAGCGGTTATTTTGGCTGCCATTGCTCAAGCAACCGAGCGTATTCGATTAACGAGTACCACAAGTGTGTTAAGTACGGTTGATCCTATTCGCTTATTCGAGGATTTTGCCTCCTTGGATTTGATTTCTAATGGAAGAGCAGAAATCCTAGCTGGCCGAGGTGCGTTTATTGAATCATTCCCTCTTTTTGGGTATAGCACAAATGATTATGATGAGCTTTTTACCGAACATATGGATTTGCTTCTACAACTTAATAGAAATGAGAGGGTCACCTGGTCGGGGGATTATCGTCCTGCTTTAAGGAATGCGGAAATTTCACCACGTCCGGTGCAAGAGCAAATGCCGATTTGGATTGGCGTTGGCGGGACCCCTGAAAGTGCCGTTCGTGCCGGAAGATTCGGGGTAGGCATGGCGCTGGCCATTCTAGGTGGAGATCCCGTACGGTTCAAGCCGCTTGTGGATATTTACCGTAAAGCCGGGTTGGAAGCAGGCCATTCACCAGAAGACTTAAAAGTCGGTGTAACAGGGCATACTTTTCTTGCTAACACGACACAGCAAGCTAAAGACGAATTCTTTCCTTACTATTCAAATTATTGGTACTATGTGAATCGCCAAAGAGGGATGGGGACTAGGATGTCAAGGGATGATTTCGAGCATATGGCAAGTCCAAATACAGCACTGTTTGTAGGAAGCCCGCAGCAAATTGTCGAAAAGATTCTTAGACAGCACGAGCTTTTTGGTCACACACGTTTCCTAGCGCAAGTGGATATAGGCGGACTACCTTTTAATAAAGTAGTCAAAAACATTGAATTATTAGCAACTGAGGTTGCCCCATTGGTTAAAAAGGCAACAAGTAAATAACGAACAGGAGGAATTGAGGATGAATATCGCAGTGATAGGAGCAAGTGGAAAAGCAGGAAGTCTGATTTTGGAAGAAGCTGTAAGCAGGGGGCATCAAGTAACAGCCGTCGTAAGAGATCCATCTAAGCTTCAAGATAAAAGTGCAGCAGTCATTGAGAAGAATGTGCTCGAATTAACAACGAATGATTTAAATGCATTTGACGTTGTTATAAACGCCTTTGGTGCTCCGCTTGGAGAAGAACAGGCACATGTGGATGCAGGTCATGCGTTAATTGAGGCACTAAAAGGAACGAGTACCAAATTAATCGTTGTTGGCGGAGCAGGAAGCCTCTTTGTCGATGAGAACAAAACGGTACGTTTAATTGATACTCCTGAATTCCCGGATTTTGTTAAACCAACAGCTATGGGTCAAGGAAGAAATCTGCAAGAATTACAGGAAACAGCTGACTTAACATGGACTTTTATTAGCCCTTCTGCTGTATTTAATCCAGAAGGAAAAAGAACAGGATCTTATCAGTCAGGGAAAGATCACCTTCTCGTTAATTCAAAAGGTGACAGTTATATTAGTTATGCAGACTTTGCAATTGCAGTAATAGATGAAGTCGAAAATCCTAAGCATGTTAATGAAAGATTTACAGTCGTTGGGGAAGCGGAATAAAAAGCGGTTCAAAAATTATCTTTAAGCGCTCCAGGTATTTAATATATTCTTTTAATTAAAATGTAAAGCTGCCCTTGGGGCGGCTTTCTTTATTCCATATTTTTGAAAAACGATTGTCTTAATTCAATAAATTTAATAAATGTTCAAAAAATTGTAATATTTAACTTATGATAACTTAAACAACTTTAGTATAATAGGAATATAGAAAGGTGGAACAGCAAATGAGAAAACGTAATATAAGTTTTAAGAAATTAGTAGATGACAATAAACAGGAAATTAAACGTGACGAAAAAGCAATGGAGAGAATCGAGGCGAAAATTGATAAGAAACATTCGAAATGATATCTATTTCCTGAATAGTCATTAGCAAAAGAGCAACCCTATCATAAAAAAGGTTGCTCTTTTGTGTGCTTATACGAAAAAAGTAAAATTACTATTAAATCAAAAATGAAGAATTGTTTAGCTTTTATTGTTATACTAAAAACATAGTAAAGCTAAGTGGAGTTGTGTAACCTATGAATTTTATTAAGAAGCTTTTTGCGAAAGAAAGAAAGTTGAAAATTGATTTTTGTGAAAAAAATCTAGATCGATTTCTACCAGACGATTTACAAAATGAATACAGCAGCTTTCTTAGTAAAAAAAATATCGAATTTAAAGAATACCATTGTCAGAGCAGATGTGAGGAATGCAAATTAACTCCCTATGCGATTGTTAATGGAGAATTTATTACAGCAACCGATTCACGAAAATTATTGGAAAAATTTAAACAACTTGAAGTAGAGAAAAAGTAGTTTACAACTCGTGTGAATGTTGTTATAATATTTCATGTACTAATTCATAGGGTAATTAAATGGAGCCAATTTGCGGGTGTAGTTTAGTGGTAAAACCACAGCCTTCCAAGCTGTTGTTGTGGGTTCGATTCCCATCACCCGCTCCAATTCATCTACATGGGCCTATAGCTCAGCTGGTTAGAGCGCACGCCTGATAAGCGTGAGGTCGATGGTTCGAGTCCATTTAGGCCCACTTCATAAATATTGATACATAAACCGAACTTTAAAAAGTTCGGTTTTTTTGCGTGTTTATGAGGAAAATATAGTGAAAAGCTAAATGGAGGAAGTGACTTCATGCCTGAGCTTCCAGAGATGGAAAATTATCGACGATTATTAAATCAAAAAATTGCTGGTCAAATGATTACAGAAGTAGAAATAAATCGAGACAAATCAGTAAATGTCGATCCCAATCATTTTATTCGTGCTGTCGCCAATCAGAGGGTTGTTACTGTTGACCGAAGAGGGAAGCATTTATTATTTCGTTTAGATAATAAACAAGTTTTGTTGCTTCATTTAATGCTTGGTGGCTGGATGTATTTTGGTACCGAGGAAGACAAACCGGAAAGGACAATTCAGGTTCGCTTATCGTTCGGTCAGTACCATCTTTATTTTATCGGATTGCGGCTTGGTTATTTGCATTTACATAATGAACAGACTGTTCAAAAGGAGCTTGCTGATTTAGGTCCTGAACCATTAGAACCATCATTCACGGTGCAGGAATTTTTAAATCTTCTTGGTGAAAGAAGAAGTAAAATAAAAACAAAACTGCTTGATCAGGAGTTTATTGCAGGGATTGGGAACTGCTATTCAGACGAAATCTGTTATCACGCAGGAATTAAAACAAAACGGAGTATTGAAGATATAGGTGAACCTGAACGAATCCAGCTCTACCATTCGATGAGGCATGTTCTCTTAAATGCGTTAAAGCTCGGCGGTTACATGGAAAATCCACTTTTTCAAGGAGACAACCTTACTGGCGGCTACACTAATCGCTGTCTGGTATATGACCGAGAAGGAGACAAATGCAATCGATGTGGAGGTACGATCATCAAAGAAATGATTTCTTCGCGAAAAACCTTTTTTTGTTCAAATTGTCAAAAATAGTATAAACCCTATCGCTGAGATATGGTTTTTTTTGAAGAATTTGATAATTTGTCAAAAATATGTTGAACAAATAGTATCGCATAGTGTATAAATGTAATATACTAATTGTAAATAAGTATAGCACATTTATATTTTATTAATAAAATTATAGCATAAATAAAATCGAAAAGGGGGTAAATGTGATCAAACTGACGAAACGCCAAGACGAAATTCTGAGGATTGTGAAAGAAAACGGTCCTATTACGGGACAACAAATTGCAGAAAAGCTTTCTCTAACGAGGGCGGCATTAAGACCAGACTTAGCAATCTTAACAATGGCGGGAAATTTGGACGCCAGACCTCGGGTAGGTTATTTTTTTAATCATAATTATGAAGTAAAGCTTCAGGCAGAAAAATTCCTGCACCAAAAGGTTGTCAATTACAAAGCTCGTCCAATTGTTGTTGATAAATCTACCTCCGTATATGACGCAATCGTCCAATTATTTTTAGAAGATGTTGGAACACTGTATGCGGTTGATAGCAGTGGTTATCTAGCGGGAGTCATTTCTAGAAAGGATTTGCTGCGGACAGCGATTGGCAATCAGGATTTGCAAGAATTGCCATGCAGCGTCATCATGACGAGAATGCCTAACATCATCACAATCACATCTGAAGAAACATTGTTAGAAGCTGCTAATAAGATGATCACCAATCACATTGACTCATTACCAGTAGTGAAAGAAATCAATCCTGGCAATCATACATATTTGTTGATTGGGAGAATTACAAAAACAACGATTACACGAGCATATCTAGAAATTATGGAGCAAAATTCGGTATAAAGGGGAGTGGCAGCGATTTTTGTAGAAAAAGAAGTTGTTTATGTGGTTTCAGACTCAGTTGGGGAAACGGCTGAGTTTGTAGTAAAAGCTGTAGCAACACAATTTAATGGTGGAAATGTTGAGATTCGCCGCAATTCCTATGTGG
The DNA here is from genome assembly GCF_057221695.1 of Neobacillus sp. plas4. NCBI lineage: Bacteria > Bacillati > Bacillota > Bacilli > Caryophanales > Bacillaceae > Neobacillus > Neobacillus sp. plas4. Next base: position 3,536,290 of record NZ_CM170152.1, on the reverse strand, counting down.
AGGATTTAGAGGATATTGAGGATATTATTCTTTTAGCTAAAAATGGAAAGGCGATTATCGCTTATACGATTGTCGTACCTTTTTTAAAAGAGTATTTAGATCGTCGTGCAGCAGAAGAAAACATTAACGCTGTGGATTTGCTTAGTCCATTAATAAATGCGTTCACGGCTAGTTTTAACAAAAAACCGCATCATCAGCCAGGTTTAATGAGAAAACTAGATGAAGAGTATTTTAGAAAAATAGAAGCGATCGAATTCGCAGTCAAGTATGACGACGGACGTGATCCGCGAGGAATCCTTAAGGCTGACATCGTTCTAATCGGAGTTTCGCGGACGTCGAAGACACCTTTATCGATGTATTTGGCACATAAACGCTTTAAGGTTGCGAATGTTCCGTTGGTTCCTGAGGTTCCAGCACCCGATGAACTGTTCGAAATTCCAAGAAAAAATTGTATTGGATTAATTATTTCGCCAAATAAATTAAATGAAATCCGTATTGAAAGACTGAAGGCATTAGGGTTGGGTTCCAAAGCAAGTTACGCAAGCTTCGAGAGAATTCTTGAAGAACTGGATTATGCTGAGAAAATCATGAAGCGAGTCGGCTGTCCAATTATCAATGTATCCAATAAAGCAATAGAAGAAACTGCAGGATTAATTTTAGAAGTGTTGAAAAAAGAGAGGAGCTTATAATGATGGAAAAGTTTGTTTACTTGTTTCATGAGGGAAATGGAAATATGAAAGAAACGCTTGGAGGAAAAGGAGCTAACCTTGCGGAAATGACACATATCGGGTTACCTGTTCCTTATGGTTTTACCATTTCGACGCAAGCATGTAATGCTTATTATGATGCGGGAAAAATGATTCCATCTTTAGTTGAAAGTCAGGTACTAGGAGCATTGAGTACCCTTGAAGAAAAAATGGGGAAAAAGCTCGGGGACGCTAAAAATCCATTACTAGTATCTGTCCGTTCAGGCTCTGTATTTTCCATGCCGGGGATGATGGATACAGTCCTAAACCTGGGTATGAATGATGAAACGGTTATCGGGATGGGGAAATTAACCAACAATCCTCGCTTTGCCTATGACTCTTACCGTCGCTTTATTCAAATGTTTAGTAATGTGGTTCTTGATATTAACACTTTTTATTTTGAACAATTATTAGAAGAAACGCGTGAGCAAAAAGGTTATCATGCCGATCCAGAGATGACAGCAGAGGACTGGAAAGAAGTCATTGAAGGGTATAAGGGTATTGTTAAAAAGCATACACGAAAAGATTTTCCGCAGGATCCGAAGGAACAGTTATTTCTCGCCATTAACGCGGTGTTTGATTCTTGGAATAATCAGCGTGCCATTGTTTACCGCCGCTTAAATAAAATTCCTGATCACCTCGGTACAGCTGTAAATATTCAAAGCATGGTGTTCGGTAATATGGGTAACGATTCTGGTACTGGCGTCGCCTTTACGAGAAATCCTTCTACCGGCGAACATAAACTATACGGTGAATACCTAATCAATGCTCAGGGTGAAGATGTGGTCGCGGGAATTCGTACACCACAACCAATTCAAACCTTAAAAGACGAAATGCCTGCGGTTTTCAAGCAATTTACTGAAACATGCAGACGTCTTGAGCAGCATTATAAGGAAATGCAGGATATTGAATTTACCGTGGAACGTGGTCAATTATTTATTCTTCAAACACGTAATGGCAAGCGGACTGCGCAAGCTGCCATTCGAATTGCGGTGGAAATGGTCGAAGAGGGAATCATTGATAAAAAGACAGCGCTGCTTCGTGTGGACCCAGATCAATTAAATCAACTGCTTCACCGCCGAATTGATGATAAATATCAGCGGACATTATTAGCAAAAGGTCTGCCGGCATCACCTGGTGCGGCTACTGGTCAAGTTGTCTTTGATGCAGATGAAGCAGAGGAATTAGGGAATGCAGGTAAAAAGGTTATTCTTGTCAGACCTGAAACTACTCCTGATGATATTCATGGTATCGTTGCGGCGCAAGCAATTGTTACAAGCCGTGGAGGTATGACAAGCCATGCCGCTGTTGTCGCACGTGGTATGGGGAAAGCGTGTATTTGTGGGTGTGAGGCACTTAAGATTGACCTTAAAGCGAAACAATTTAAGGTTGACGAGCAGGTGATTAACTATGGCGATGTCATCACCATTGATGGTTCTACTGGTGAAATTATGCTTGGCGAAATTCCAATGATTGAACCACAGCTTTCTGATGAGTTCCAGTTGTTACTCGCTTGGGCAGACCAAGAACGAAAAATGGGTGTACGTGCCAATGCCGACAATCCAGAAGATGCTCAAAAAGCGTTTGAATTTGGTGCTGGCGGAATTGGATTATGTCGTACGGAGCATATGTTTATGGATTTGAAACGAATTCCAATTGTTCAAAAAATGATTCTGGCTGAGAAATATAACGAGCGTAAGGAAGCGCTGGATGAGCTGCTTCCAATGCAGCAAGGTGACTTTGAAGGAATTTTTGAAGCCATGCAAGGATTCCCAGTTACTATTCGTTTATTGGATCCGCCATTACATGAATTCTTACCAGATAAGGAAGAGTTGCTCGTCGAAGTAACAAAGCTGCAAATTCTTGACCCTGCTTCACCAGATTTAAAGAAAAAAGAATTACTGTTGAAAAAGATACGTCAATTGGATGAATTCAACCCAATGCTCGGTCACCGCGGCTGCCGACTAGGTATGGTTTACCCAGAAATTTATGAAATGCAAGCAAAAGCTATTTTCTATGCTGCTGCTAAACTAGCAGATAAGGGCTTGGAAGTTCAGCCTGAGATTATGATTCCGCTGGTAGGTCATGTAAATGAGTTAAAACAAATGCGTCAGCTTGTGATTGATGCAGCTGAAAAAGTGCAGGAAGAAACAGGAAAGCAGTTTGAATACACGATCGGAACGATGATTGAGATTCCACGAGCAGCCCTTACAGCTGACCAAATTGCCGAAGAAGCTGATTTCTTCTCGTTTGGTACAAATGATTTAACGCAAACAACATTCGGTTACAGCCGTGATGACGCAGAAGGGAAATTCCTTCAGAATTATATCGAAAACAAGGTACTAGCTGAGAATCCGTTTGCAGTCCTTGATCAAGATGGCGTTGGCAGATTAGTAGAAATGGGCGTAAAACTTGGCCGCGCGGCAAAGCCTGCATTAAAAACAGGTATCTGCGGCGAGCATGGCGGGGAAAAATCGTCTATTGATTTCTGCTACAAAACCGGACTGGATTATGTAAGCTGCTCACCATACCGAGTGCCGCTGGCAAGATTAGCCGCAGCACAAGCAACGATTCGCCATGAATTAAATAAGGAAGAAGTTTATACAACCGCATAATATAGATGGGTACCACGGTATCCTAGCAAAACCGGCCCCTTTTGAGTAGGAGCCGGTTTTTGCTTTGATTTATAGTTTATTAGATGAATGAGAGATCGTGAACATGTAAAATGTAGGGAAGCGGTCACTTAGTGTGAAATCGCTCTTTTAAAAAGCTCCCTGAATTTCTCCTTATCCTCTGATGTAAATGGTTTGGGTCCCTTTGTACGCTTACCGCTTTTTCGAGCCATCGCACTCAAATAACGGGATTGTAATAATTGGTCAATGTTTTCATTTGTATAGGTATACCCGATATGGTGAAGAACAGTACATCCTTTAGCTAAGCCTAGTGAAGCAAGACCATAATCTTGTGTAATGATTATATCTCCTTTTTCTGCTAACTTCATAATCCGATAATCCGCAGCATCTGCTCCAGAATCAACATAAATGGTTTCCACTCCAGATGGTTGTTCCGCTGTTGAAAAGTGAGAAAAGCTTGTAACAAGGATAATTGGAATTTCAGCATTCGTGCCTTCAGAAATAATAATATCTTTTACTGGACAAGCATCTGCATCAACTAAAATTTTCATCTTTAATTCTCCAATAAATAAGTTTTAGTTGATGATAAAGGCAGGCGTAGTTTTTGTCAAACGATTAAGAGGCTTTGCCTGAAAACTATGTAGCAAATAATGAATCCTAATGAAGCTTTTAATTTGATAGTTTAGTTAGATACATATGGTAAAATGTGGTTAGTGATTCAATATAAGTTAGTATTATTTTGACCTTTTAATTACGAAACGGAGTTAAATTCTATAAAAAGGCTGGTGAAAAATGGGGCTAGTTCGATTAATTCTTGTCAGCGTTATCTTTTGGGTACTTGCCATCATTCTTGTTTTAATCTTAGGTATTACTTTTTCTATTTGGGGGATACAATTAAATGAGTTTGTAGAAAATGGATTGCAGATTATTATTATATTTTATGGAGTGAACAAGTTTGGTCTAAAAAAAGATAGTAAAAAAGATAACTATCATGACTTCCCTAGATTGTGAACCAATGTGGGGGAAGGATAAATTGTGTACCCATAACTTGCAATTATATAAATAAGTTTTATAAAAACTAAAATGAAAGGTGTGAAATCAATTGACTTTTTATCGTTCTTTAACACCTTATTATGATGAAATTTTTCCTACTAATGTAAAAGCTCTTAACTTTTTAGTATCCAATTTAAAAAAGGGAGGATTATTGCTCGACGTTGGTGCAGGTACGGTAATATGGCACTCTTCTTGTCAAAAGAAGGATTTAACGTTACAGCCACGGAACCTGAGGAAACAATGGCTAATCAAATTCGTGAAAAAGTAACTGACCATCCCATTCATGTATTTACGAAAACCATGCAGCAAATAGGTGAATTTGAAGAAACTTTTGATGGTATTTATTGTATTGGAAATACGCTAGTTCATTTAAACAACTTAGAGGAAGTGAACGGATTTCTTCACCAAGTACACAGGAAATTGAATGATGATGGTGTTTTTATATGTCAAATTGTTATCTTTGAAAAAGTATTAAATCAACAAGATTTTGCATTTCCTATTATTCAAAAGGAAAATTTTAAATTTAAACGCCGATATGACATATCAGAAGATAAGGTTTTATTTACTACTGCAATAACTTCAAATGGACAATCTATTTCAAATACGACTTCTTTATGTCCTATTACGTCACAACAATTACTACCCATACTAAAAAATAGTGGGTTTCAAACAATCGAAACATATGGTGACTTTGAAAAAGGACCTTATTCAGCAAATTCACCCGCATTAATTGTTGTAGCAAGAAAATGAAGATTACAAATGTTGATTAAACGCTCCTGTGTTTTTTAATAATGGGGCTGCAACAGAATAATAGGTTTGAACGACAAATTTACATAGATACCTCAAAATTTGAGAACTTGAGCCGTAATACTGGCGGATAGCGAGAAATACTGGCGGATAGCGAGAAATACTGGCGGATAGCGAGAAATACTGGCGGATGGCGAGAAATACTGGCGGATGGCGAGAAATACTGGCGGATGGGGAGAAATACTAGCGGATAGCGAGAAATACTGGCGTATAGCGAGAAATACTGGCGGATGGCGAGAAATACTGGCGGATGGCGAGAAATACTGGCGGATGGCGAGAAATACTGGCGGATAGCGAGAAATACTGGCGGATAGCGAGAAATACTGGCGGATGGCGAGAAATACTGGCGGATAGCGAGAAATACTGGCGGATGGCGAGAAATACTGGCGGATGGCGAGAAATACTGGCGGATAGCAAGAAATAATACAGGATAGTAATCTTTATAAAACGAAGGAGAAATATATATGTCTAAAACAAATCAAAGAATAGTTCCACATTTATGGTATGACAAGGAGGCAAAGGAAGCAGCTGAGTTTTACACTTCCATTTTCCCGGATTCAAAAATTACAAATATATCAACGATCCACGATACACCTTCAGGAGACTCCGATATTGTAACTTTTGACCTATGGGGGCAGAAGCTCATGGCAATTAGCGCAGGACCTTATTTCAAGATCAATCCGTCCATATCTTTTATCGTAAATTTTGATCCATCGCGAGATAAAAATGCGAGTGAAAAAATAAATGAGGTTTGGAACAAATTATCAGAAGGTGGAACAGCTTTAATGCCATTTGATACGTATCCTTTCAGTGAGAAGTATGGCTGGATTCAGGATAAATATGGATTATCCTGGCAGCTGATGCTTACCAATCCAGAAGGTGAAGAGCGGCCTGCGATAGTGCCTTCACTTTTGTTTGTTGGCGACCAATGCGGCAATGCAGAAGAGGCATTTACTTTTTATTTATCCGTATTCAAGAATGCAAAGATGGGACATATCGCACGTTACCCAAAAGGCATGGAGCCTGACAAAGAAGGAACCATCATGTTCTCAGATTTCATGCTCGAAAATCAGTGGTTTGTCGCAATGGATAGTGCGCACGAGCATAAATTCAGTATTAACGAGGCAATCTCATTTATGGTGTACTGCGACACACAAGAAGAAATTGATTACTACTGGGAAAAGCTTTCTGCCGTTCCAGAAGCCGAACAATGCGGCTGGCTGAAAGATCAATATGGTGTATCATGGCAGATTGTCCCAAGTGAGATGGACGAGATGATGAGCAAGAGTACTCCTGAGCAACTAGCTCGTGTAACAAAGGCATTTCTTACAATGAAGAAATTTGATCTTGGGGAATTACGAAAAGCATACAACGGATAACAGAATTCTTGATGTGATAGGCTCTAATAATTTTAAAAAATTATGTGATGACGTTGATGATTTTAGAGCTGGCTGCCACCAATGGCAGCCTTTTATTATTGAATCAGCAAAGTTTTGAAACATATAGTTGGTTTATATAAAAATAGTTCATATTGTTACTGCCAATAATAAAAGAAACATGTGTTAAAAGAGGTGTTAGATTGAAGAAGATTGCCTTGCTCTGCCTTGTTTGTTTATTGTTTCTGACCGCACTAGAAAAGCCGCGGGCATTTGTGTCTTTTTTACAACCAGTCGCAAATGGTATAAAACATAATACGAATGTTCCTGTGTACTTGCCCACATACTGGAGCGAACAAACTGTGGAATCAAATAAATATACGTCTGTAAAGGTAAAGTCTTATGAAAATGGGTACACAATCTATTTTTTATCGATGAATAAACCTTATCGAGCAAACGATTCAGCTTTATTTCATCACCCTGAATCGAGTGAAGTAGGAGAATTATCGGGTTTTGTTGGAAGTATGTCAACCAGTGATAGGCCGAGTAATTTTGTCTATTACAAAAAGAAGGATGGAGCAAAGTTATGGATTCAACCGTGGATACGATCAATCATTTATGCAAAGCGCGGCCCATGGGTCATGCTTTTTGATGGTGATAACGGAGATGAGCCCTATCAGCAAGCAAATGAGTTGTTCAACGCAATGGAGCAGGTGAAGTGGCTAAAGGACAAAAACGTTCATGAAGGGCATATCACCATTCTTGGAACAAGACGTGCTGCAAATACAAGCATTTCTTGGGAAAGTGATAATGGCTATGTTTATCATTTATTTTATAGAGGTCCTATTAAAGAAGCAGTGAAAATCGTCGATAGCTTAAGATATGTGAAATAGCGCTATCATTTTGTTAAAGTGTAGTGGACAAACGATACGTTCGTCTCCTACACTTTTTTCCATTCTTCGATTATTTCTTTAATTTTCTTCCTATCGATGATATTGATGGCATAATAAGTCAATTCCTCCAGCTTCATGGCCCGAACAGGATGGTTGGCAACACCATAAAGATCTCCTAATAAGAGTACATCGACAATCGTAAATCCAATTAAGATAATCATCGGTTTCCCATTCGCTGACCAGGTGCCTCGTGTACCTAAGACTAGTGGTAATGGCTTTTCCGTTCGTTGAACATACTCTTTAACCCACTGTTGTTCTGTTTTCATTGGGTTATTTTACCCAGTTATTGTTTCGTTTAGTAAAAAGTAAACAATAATAATATGATAAAATTCATTAATATTTTATTGCAAATCAATATATAGTGTGTTGGTTTTAAAACAATATTAAATCAGTAAGTGACTATTTAAACAAAATAGTTAATCGTATTTCCAATAAGGTGAACTTACCTAATTTCAAAAAAACGTAGGAGGCCTAAATTATGAGAGCGTTTAATCAACTTGTTCGTTTTGGTTGGGAGCCGAGTTCTTGGCTGTTATTAGTGATTGTGAGCTTTCTTATCGTAGCGACGTTAAAGCAGCTTAAGGCTAAAAATTCCACTTCATAACCAATGATAAAAACTATGACATCAATCCAGCCTCTTTTCATACTATATTTTGGGGTGAAAAGAATGCCGAGAATAAATTACAGAAGTTCAGACGTTGACTTAATGGCAAGGATGATGAGAGCAGAAGCCGAAGGCGAAGGAAAACTAGGGATGTTAATGGTTGGAAATGTCATCGTTAATCGTGTTAAAGCAGATTGTTTAGACTTTAAAGATGTAAGAAACGTTAACGATGTTATCTTTCAAGTCCAAGGAGGAAATTTTTCCTTTGAAGCTGTTCAAAAAGGAAATGTATTTTACCAAAGAGCGAGATCGGCTGAAAAGAGATTAGCCAAACAGAATTTGGATTATTGGAGAGAACACCCATCAAAATACTCCCTTTGGTATTTTAATCCATATGCTCCATGCCCTCCAACCTGGTATGGCCAGCCACATTCCGGACAGTTTAAACAGCATTGTTATTATGAGCCAAAAGCTAATACATGTGATAGTGTTTATAAGGGAGCTTAAGCTTACTCGTTGAGTAGGCTTTTTTACATATATGTGCAAGTGTGCCCAAACAATAATGAAATAAGGAGGCGGGAGGATTGAACAATTTAAACTTACTATTCCGTAGAAGAATAGGAATCCAAGAATATGAGGTCATTACCTTTGAAAAATTAGACAAGGTGCTTGAAAAGACAGCCAAAGCTATTCCATTTGAGAATTTGTGTATTATGGAAAATAGATCAATTGAAATCACAAAAGAAAGGATAATGAGTAAGATCCTCGAACAAAATGAAGGTGGACTTTGTTATGAATTAAATGCTATCCTTTACCTTTTTTTAAAGGAAAACAACTTTAGCTCCACGTTAATCCGAGCGGTAGTATATGACCATATGAAGCAACAATGGAGTGTAACTGGGAATACCCATGTTGCAAATCTTTTAACATTTGATGGTCAGGTATATCTAGTCGATACGGGTTTTGGGGGTAATTTACCTTTAAAGCCGGTTCCTTTAAACGGGAAGACGGTAGAATCTAAAACTGGTGAATTTAGAGTGGTTCAAACTGATAGTGAACATGGTGATTACATTTTGTACATGAAATTAAAGCATAAAGATGAGGATTGGAAAATCGGATACGCTTTTCGTTCTAATGAAGGATTTCATGATATAACGAATTTAAATGAAGTCCAAAAAATCATCATTGAACATCCAGGATCAGCATTTAATAAGAAGCCATTAATAACTAAAATCACAGACAAAGGGAACATCATTTTAACAGAATCCTCGTTTACTGAATGGAAGGATGGAAAAATGAAAAAGGAAGAGATTGATGAAAAGAGATTCAGTAAATTAAGAAAAGGATATTTTAATCTATAATCTTTAAACTATAGAGCATTTCTTTGTGAAAAGGAATGCTCTATAACTTAGTATGTACATAAAGCAAGTAATGAGAAGTTTTAGCAATTATAAATGTTTAATTGCCCATTGTTTCATAACTTGTTCTTTTGCTATTTGGTAAATTTCTTCTTCTGATTTGTTTTTATTTGCAATTACATTGGTTTGATATTTTTTTCCCTTAAATTGTACATAAATAGTATACTCACACATTTTGTTCCATCTCCTTCTTTTATAGTAATGGGTTTTGTACTTCTATTGTAAAAGTAATTCTTTAAGTTCTGATGGATTTTATGTAAAGTTTTATTTAATAGTTGCAAGGGATTGTGGTAAATACTAAAAAAAACTCAAAAAAGGGGATTCATCATGGGAGCGATTGAACGAAACGGGTTTCGGTTTGTACCAGAATTCAGCGTCAGCCACCAAAACGGTGCCATTCATGTTTATAATAATAAAGAGCGTTTTATTGAAGAGATTAAGTTTGAGTTTTCAGGGGATTTTCCTGAACTTAATCAAATAGAGGATTTAGTAAATGATTACTGCAAACAGAAGGAAATTTAGAGACCGAATATTCGTTCGGTTTCTTGTTTTTTGTTATAATTAAATTACTACATAATGGATAAGGTGGGAAGAAAATGAATAAATTAACCGCCGTATACCCTCAAGCCATTGAACATACGAAGGATAAAATAATCGAGGACATGAACCACTTTTTAGAAGCAAAAGAAAGTTTACCGGCCTTTAATGAATATTTAACCGCACGCGGACATTATCTAGAGCAAATTTGGATTAATGTCTGGTTAAATAAGGTGACAAATGATGTTCCGAAGAATGAGAAAAAAGAGTTTTTACGTGAAAAAGGCTATGAAGTTCAAGGTGTGGACCGAAAGCTTATTAACAAACTATTTCGGGATGAAATGAGAGAATATCAGCCATTTGATGTACTTAAATGGACGAAAGAAAACTTTACAGGCAAAGAAGTGGAATGGGAGCAAAGATACCAGCAATCCAAAGCTGATTTTTTAAAAAGACAGGAGATGTCCCGTCTTGAAGACGAGCGCCAACATATTCGTGCGGCCATTGTAGAAACCTCAAGTGATTTGCTTGAGAACGAGTATGCTCAGTTTTATCTTTATGTAAGGCATTTTACCGCCATTCAATTAGCTGCAGATATCAAGAACAATGTGAAGTTCCAATCGGTGGATACGTTTGCACTTGAAGAAAAATTAGTCAATGAGGGGCAGTTTAATCCGGATTCCTATACAACAGTTGCAACATTCTTTGAAGAATTAACAGGGGATATTCATAAGACGGTAAATTGGGGTCGAAGTTTATATGAGTACCAAACGTATTTTTTCGTTTATGAAAGCTTAATCTCAGACTATCTTTCAGAAATGATTCCACAAAAGGTTCTGGAAAAGCTTCCTGACCAAATAAAAAAACAGTTTCAAGAAACCTTTGGTGAAAAACTGACTCCTGCTTTCATTAAGGGCAGTATAACTCAGCTTCTTTATGAAGTAGAAGACTATTTTATCGAAGATATTCAAGAGGAATATTTGTCGGATCTTTTGAAGATAGCTCAGATTCCTTTTGACCTTAATGTTCACCGGCTAATCTTTGAAAAGGATTTTGCTGATAGAGAACGAAAGAAGGCGGAGGAGGAAGCAGAGTTACAACAAAAAAGAGAAGAAGAAGAGCGGATGATGGAGGATATTTTCGGTCAGGAATACAATCCATCGTTCGGGAGACGGGTTCGTTATGTCCTTCATATTGGAGAAACGAATACAGGGAAAACACACCATGCCCTTGAACAAATGAAGAAGGCAAACAGCGGCTTATATTTAGCTCCGCTCAGACTATTAGCACTTGAGGTTTATGATAAATTAAATGCGGAAGGAACACCATGCTCGTTAAAAACGGGGGAAGAAGAAAAAATTGTACCTGGTGCTAATCACTTTTCATGCACTGTCGAAATGTTTCATGAAAAGGAAAATTACGAAGTAGTTGTGATTGATGAGGCACAGATGATTACGGATAAAGACCGTGGCTTTTCTTGGTATAAAGCAATCACAAAAGCAAATGCGCGAGAGGTACATATTATTGGTAGCCGGAATTCTAAACCGATGCTTTTACAACTCTTAGGTGAATCGGATATCCTCATCCATGAGTACAGCCGTGAAATCCCACTCGAAGTCGAATCGAAGGAATTTCATATTAAACATGTAAAAAAAGGAGATGCGCTGATTTGTTTTTCCAGGAGGCGTGTTCTTGAAACAGCGTCTAGACTGCAAAATGATGGTCATACTGTCAGCATGATTTATGGGAGCATGCCGCCAGAAACTAGAAAAAAGCAAATTGAACAATTTAACAGTGGAAAAACAAAGGTAGTGGTTGCAACTGATGCAATTGGAATGGGCTTAAATCTGCCGATACGCAGGATTGTATTTTTAGAAAATGAGAAATTTGATGGAACAAGAAGGCGGCTGTTAACTTCACAGGAAGTGAAACAAATCGCCGGACGCGCAGGTCGTAAAGGGATTTATGAGGTAGGCAAGGTTGCCTTTACAAAGGATATTCGAATGATGAGGCGATTGCTAAATCAAGAGGACGAGCCTGTTCATACGTTTGCGATTGCCCCTACCAACACAGTTTTTGAGCGATTCCAACGTTATTACCGTGATTTAGGGACGTTCTTTGAGCTTTGGGGGAAATTTAACAGCCCGCCAGGTACAACAAAGGCTTCACTGACAGAAGAACGATCACTTTATCAATTAATAGCCGGAACAGAAATTGAAGCACGTTTACCTTTGATGGACCTATATGGGTTTTTACACCTTCCTTTTTCCAAAAACGAACCTACTTTAACAAGGCAGTGGGAAGATACTATGTATGCTATCATTCAGGGGAATCCACTACCCGAACCTCCATATAAGGAGCGAAGTCTTGAGGACCTCGAGCTGGCCTACAAAGCCCTTGGATTGCATCTGCTCTTTTTATATCGGTTGGGGGAACGGACAGAGGCAGTTTATTGGGAGCGGCTGCGTGAGGAAATGAGTGACAAGGTACAAGATAAATTAAAAACGGATATTAAAAAGTTCGTCAAGAAATGCAAAAACTGTGGCAAGAACCTCCCTTGGGATCACTCATTTCCAACTTGTGATGCCTGCCATCATGCTAAATATAGAAAGCGCTTTGCAGAGGATTTTTAAACCTTCGATTTCAGGTTCAACGGAAATCAATAATTGAAAAAAGCCCAAGAATCTCATCAAATTCATGATAGATTCTTGGGCCATTCATTTAAACATAAGCCATTTCTATTAAACTTGCTCTACTGTTCTTTCTTTTATTGAAGTGTTATTTTTCTTTGTCTGTGTTTGTCTTTGAATCATGTTTTTCGATTCGCTTTTACTGTAATATTTCCCTTTTGTGTAAATAGCAATGATTACCGTAAGAATCGAAGCTAAAATGGCCGCAAAGAAAGTTGCTGTATTTTGCAAGAACGTTCCCATATACCCTAGGGCTGCAATCGTTCCAAGAACACTTGACACAATTAATGGGACAACGCCAACTGGATTCCATTTGTATAATTTTTCTTGTCTTGCTTCATATTCTATCGGTACAATTTTTAATAATTTTTTAACGACTAAGGCATCCGTAACTAAAATGGCTGCCCATGCCATCAATAGGACCCCTTGGAATGTCATAGCACTTCCTAAATAATCAAGAATCCCACCTAACATTAAAGCGATCGATAGGACACCTGAGACAACAACCCAAAAACGTCGACTTGGTTTGAAATGAAATACATTCTCAAAGAAACTGGATAATGAAAGGGATGCACTGTAAATATTTGTGACATTGATTCTAATTTGTGTCAACATCGTAAATACTACGCCGCCTAGCCCAATAAGTGTGACAATGTATACCCCAGGATTCGATTCAGCTAAACGGACACCAAACCATATTCCAAGTAACCCCATGACACCAAAGCAGAAAATTTGTGGAACAAATCCAATCATAATAGAGCCAAGTTTAATATCCTTTGGCTTTAGAAAGCGCGCATAGTCTGATGCAATAAGAGCAGTTAAGCCCATAATCCCGTGCTGCATACCAATACATAACAGTAAGGCAGTACCACCTGTTTGGACACCCTCTGGTAAGTAAGTCCAAAAATTACCGTCAAATTTTGAAGGTGTGTTGTAAGCAAAAATAATCGTGAGAATTAGAAATATGCCAAAAATCGGCAACGACCATTTCTGAAGCTTATCCAATTGTTTAATACCAAACCAATTTAATGGAATAACAATTGATCCGAATACAATAATTAGCAGCCATAATGGAATTGCGGGGAAATATGCATGTACTGCTGCCACGAGAATCATCCCTTCGAAAGCACAATACATGATAAAGTTAGATGCGTAAATGAGCGAAGTTAAAGAGGCGCCTATATAGCCAAACCCTTGTCTAGACATGAGATTGACATTCATTCCTGATTTTGCCGATAAATAAGCAATGACAGTACCTAATAAGCCGGCGATAATAATAGCGTAAATCGCTGAAATGATAGCGTTTTTCGCACCAAACTGAAGGGCCATTACACTACCTGTTTGAAAATAAAAAATGGCTGTCGCAATTCCGAACGTAATATTGGTGACACTAAACCAACCCATATTGCGCTTTGATTCTGGAACCTGTTCAAATGAATAATCATCTTTCTCTTTTTCTTGGAGACCTGTAGTTTGGTTTACACTCATGCAACCATCCTTTCCTTTCTGTCCCCATTTCTAAACGTAATTTTCACATTCATCTATCCTCTTTCAAGACTGAATGCTTGTTTAGAGGGTAACAGAATGTTTTTTTTTTTTTGGAAAAAATCCACTGTTTTTTAGCGAATTTCCATTTCATATATACTATTATATACACAGTTAGTTGACATAATCAACCCTTTTTCGTAAACAGTTATCAAAAACACCTTAACATCAATACTTTATTTCGTTTATCTAAATTTATTTATACATTATTTTGTATAAAAACACAGAGAAATGAAAAATACCAAAAACCTATCTCAATAAATTTTGAATCTTTATACTCTTTAACAGACTTCTTACTTAAAAAATTACCACGATAAAATTACACCAATAGGAGCTGAATATCCAAAATGTTTTTTACGCTTAAAATGAAAATAATTACTCTTTAGCGTAATTTTTTATTGCGTTTTAGAGTAATATAAATTACTATATAAAGTAAGGAGGTGGTAATGTTGGAAAATATTAGATTGAACGTCCCCTTATTGAGAAGAAGGGTGCCGAACCTTACAAGTGCAGCGCGTGATGTAGGTTTACGGCCGGCAACCGTCTCGAATTTATGTACGGGGAAAATTCCAGTAGGACGCTCTGAAGTTCGCACCATCGTAGCATTAGCAGAATTAGCCCAATGTAGTCTAGATGAGTTGATTTTAAGAGGGGAGAACGTAGAGATGATCGAAACCAAAATAAAAACTTTAGATTTGTTTGCGCCAGTTGTTAAGGGAGGAACCATAGGGCTTGTAGCTCGACCAGGAATGGGTCAGCTTGTTGTACTAGCGGAATTATTCTATCGCTTTAAGAAGGAGGGGTATGCAACAGTTTTATTGAAGCCTGAAGGAAATCATCCTGAAATTAGTGAAGTAATGGATGATGTAGAAATCATTGCTGATACGATTGAAAAGGCTTTCTCAGAGATGTCAGTAGTTGGAAAAAATAAAGACATTATTTTTGTTGCTGACCGTTCGCATGTCTTAACGAGGGAAATTTATGAGCTTCAGGAAAAATTACATGATGTTGATATCAAGAGTGTTACCACGTTTTTACTCGATTTAAAAGGTGCATCAGTGGATGAAGACCTTCCATACGGACCACTTGAAACCTTATGGCATTTTGATATGGATCTTTCTGTTAGACATCGTTACCCTGCGGTGAACCCAATCTACTCTACATCTTCAGTGTTAGAGGGTGCACATGTAGACCAAAATCATCTATCTATCCAACAAAAGGCTCAAAAGCTGTTACGCCGCTATCGTGAATTACGTTCTCTTGTGAATGTGAAAGGGATTAATGGGATCCCAGCAGCTGAAATTGAAACCTTTCATCGAGGAGAGCGCCTAGAAGCCTATTTGACACAGCCATTCTATGTAGCTGAAACCTTTACGGGGATCAAAGGAGAAAAGGTAAGTTTGAAGGATACATTAAATGACGTGAAAAAGATTTTGGATGGGGTTGTGGATTCAAAGGATATTGATTCATTGAATTATATAGGAACGATTTGATTATGGAGTGACCGAGACGGCAGAAAAAATGATATTTCGGTCAATGCAACGGGTCTGGAGTGACCGAAACCAAAAATATACAGGCCACTCGGTTAATGCACGCAATACAAACTACAACAAATAACACTTTTTATTAGGAACATACTGAACAAGCGGTATGTTCTTTTAAATTTTCCATTTTTGTGCAATTATGGTAGATAGAGAAAAGTACTTCAGAAGAAGTGGAGTGTGAAAAATGCAGCTATCTTTAACCATTAAAGGGTCGGGTGTAGATGTTGTTTCTTATCTTATCGCCAAAAACCCCAATAATCCATATGAGCGGGATGAGAAAGGATTCAAAGTTCGACTTGTCTATCCCATTTTTACCAAAGAGGAAGTTCAGTTTGTCATTTATGTGAAGCCAGATCCCATTGATTTAGTTCGAAATTCATCGGATTTATTTGATATAACTCATTACATAAACGACCGCGAGTTTGCTGTCAGCAGCTTGTTTATCACCACCATCCGCAAAGCATTAGGAACAGCGTTAAATGGGAAACCAGATGAAGCGTATCTGCATTGGGTGGATCACCCATTTGATATGGAACTGGCTTTTGGTCCTGTATCAACGGATTTACGAGATCAAGAAATCGCTGATTTGTTTGAACCAATAGGTTACAAAATTGAAATTGAGCGTGGAGATAGTGCTTTCCGTGAAAAAAGCACGGCACGATTTGTCACAATATCCGGCAAGCAAAGCGTCCAAAATGCACTTAAACATGTTTCCATTCTCATACCTGTTATCGATAACTATAAGCACTATTTTTTAGACGAACGAGAAGTGGAGAAACTCGAACGCTATGGGGAAGGATGGCTGGAAACTCATCCGTTAAAGCAGATGATCGTCAAGCGTGCCCTTCGATTTAATGCGTTAATTTCTCAGTCTAAATACTATGACAAGAAACCGTACATTCGTAACCAGGGAGAAGGCACGAAGATTCGTTTAAATGACCTGCGTTATGAAGCAATCCTAAACGTTATTCGCGCATTGCCACAAAAGGAGAACATTGTCGACCTTGGTGCTGGGGAAGGAAGACTGTCTGTACAGCTAGGTTTTGTCGAAGGTGTTAAAGAAATTTTATCGATTGAGCCCTCGAATAAATCCCGCCTTAAGGCGATCGAAAGATTCGGACAAGTGATTGATAAAGAGGGATATGTGGAACCACAATCACTCCCTGGCTCATTATATTATTTTGATAGCCGGCTGCAAAATAAAGATATTATCATTTTGTGTGAAGTAATTGAACACATAGATGAAGAAAGGCTGCCTGAAATTTTTAATACCATCTTGAATGATTATCGACCCAAGACACTAATTGTGACAACACCAAACCAAGAATACAATGTCCTCTATGATATGGATGAAGCCATGCGTCATGACGATCACCGTTTTGAGTGGACAAGAGCTGAATTTGCTCAACATGTGGAAGCGTGGAGTAAAGGATATCCTTATCAAGTTAACATTCAAGGGATCGGTGAAGAACATCCAACATATGGTCAGCCGACACAAATGGCTATTTTTAGAAGGGAGGAGATTTGATGACAACAATAAATTTACCACATGCAGGGATTGTGCTATTGGTCGGCCCCTCTAATACCGGTAAAACGACTTTATTAAATCAGTTAATCCAAGAAAATCAAATTCTTGCTTCTGAAGTTATCAGCTCTGATCAATTCCGCGTTCTTGTTAGTGATATCGAATTTATTAGCTGGAATGGGCGACCAAAAGACGAAAGTGACGCACTGTTTCATGAATACCAGCAAATATCTAGCGCAGCCTTTGATGCAATGGATTATGTCATCTCAAAACGATGTAAACTCAATAAATTAACATTCATCGATGCAACCCATTTACGTGAAGAAGAGCATGAAAAATACCTTCAAATGGGGAAGAAATATCATGTTCCAGTCATTGCTATCGTCCTTAATATCTCGGAAACTGAATTGCTAAGACGAGATGCGGAGAGGGATTTTTCTCGGGGCAGAAACCGAATAAAGCAGCAGTATCAACATTTTAAAAATACGCTTCGCTTCATTAAAAAGAAGCATTACCGAAGGGTTTACTTGTTGGGTGAAGATGAACTTGAAGTATTGAATGTAAGTCGATTGGAAAATCCATTATTTATTGAGCTGGATAACGGAATCGATTTTATCGGTGATATTCATGGCTGCTATGAGGAATTTCTTGAAATCCTCTCAAAACTTGGATACCAAGAAAATGATGAAGGATATTACATCCATCCAGAAGGGCGGAAAATTCTTTCACTTGGTGATGTGTTGAGCCGTGGATCCCGGTCGATTGAAACACTACAATTTTTCCAAAAGCATGTAGCTGCAGGACATGCCTATATGATTGACAGCAATCATGGCTGGAAAATTGCACGCTGGCTGGAAGGAAAAAATGTGAAGATGGCACATGGGGATGAAAATGTTGCTGCTGAGTTTGAAGAATATGAGCGAAAAAATGGTACAGAAGAGACAGAGAAGTTAAAGGAACAAATAAAAGAGTTATTATTAGAAGCCAAATCACATTATATTATTCGGAAAAATGGTGTAAATGCTGTTGTCGCCGTTCATGCAGGAATCAAGGATCACTATATTGGGAAGCAGTCCCACCGTATTTCTGATTTTTGCCGATACGGAGATACTGATGGGCTTGATGAAAATGGGAAGCCAATTCGAAAAGATTGGTCCATCTCTCACAAATCTAGTGAACTCATTATCTGGGGGCATGATCCCAAGCCGCAGCCCTTATTAGTTAACAACACACTGAATATTGACCAAGGTGTGGTTTTCGGCGGCACTCTCACCGCCTATCGTTACCCCGAAAAACAATTCGTTTCGGTGAAGGCTAAGCAGGATTATGCAAATGTACCGGACAATCCATTGAAAGAGTGGGAGCTAAAGCGGCTCAATCCGCCAAATATTATGAAGTTCTTAGAAGGATATTCTGTGCTGACGGAGCACTATGGGGAAATCATGATTTATGATGATGGAGTGAAACCAGCTATAGATGACTTTTCCCATTACACACTGCCGCTTGAAGATATCGTTTATCTGCCGCCGACGATGAGCCCGACACCAAAAGCTTCTCGTCTTGAGGGATACCTTGAACACCCAATGGAGGCATTTGAATATTATCAATCGAATGGCGTCGAGACCATGGTTGTTGAAAAGAAACATATGGGCAGCAGGGGAATTCTATTTTTATTTAAAAATAAGGAAGTCGCCAAGGAATATATCGGCAGGGAAACATTAGGAAATATTTATACCCGGACAGGCAGGGCATTCTTCAAAAAGGAAGTAGAAGAACAAATTGTTGGTGTACTGAATGAGGATCTAGTGAAGAGTCGCTATTTCGAAACCTACAACACAGATTTTGTGCTGCTAGATGCTGAAATTCTTCCCTGGAATTTAAAGGCGAAGGACTTGATTTTAAATCAATATGCACATGTGGGGGAAATGGCATTGCTTGATCGTAAGAAGTTACAGGATTCGCTTCAACAAGCTTTTGAAAGCGGGAAGGGTGTTGAACGCTGGATACAAGAAAACGAGATGGGAATAGAGAACGCAAAGGTTTTTAAGGAAGTCTATCAAAAATACTGTTGGGAAATAGAGGGATTGGATGGGATTCAAATTGCACCCTTTCATACGCTGGCACATAGCAAAGAAACCTTTTTTGACAAGCCCCACAGATGGCATATGGAGAAAAACAAAGAATTCAACGGGATATCCCGGTTATTTCTGGAAACAGAGTACCGGGTTGTAAGTGATGAGGCTTCGATGAAAGCAGCGATTGAGTGGTGGGAAGAAATAACCGAGGCTGGACATGAAGGATTTGTTGTCAAACCAGATTCGTTTATTACCCGTCACAAAGGAAAACTGTTGCAGCCAGCCATAAAGGTGAGGGGACGAAAGTATCTGCATATTATCTATGGAATGGACTATCTGCTTCCTGAAAATTTATCTCGGTTAAAAAAACGGAATGCAGGCAAGAAACAGCGTAATGCGTTGAAGGAATTTGCGCTCGGTGTCGAGGGTGTGAATCGATTTGTAAAAAAGGAATCATTAGAACGTGTTCATGAATGTGTGTTAGGGGTACTGGCTTTAGAAGCTGAACCTATTGATCCAAGATTGTAGTTGAGTAAAAAGGAACTGTGCACACTTGTACACTTTTAATTCAATAGAAAAAGAGCAGCTGCTCTTTTTCTATTTGATTAATGGGAATACCAAACCTGTAAACTTTATTAATAAATGAACAGGCTTTTTATTTATTTTACTGGACCGTTGGTGATCTCAGTGAGTTTAGAATTAATCGCAAAGATTTTTGCATTTACATCTGTTATTCCAAAGCCAGCCAATCTTTTTGAGTGCATATCTAAATATTTTTCAGCTGTTTGTTTTGTTTCGAAAATATAAATTCCGCCTGCTTCGTTTGTTTCAGGACTCTCTGTCCAGATTTTCCACATGAATCCTTCTTCTTCATTTATACTTTTTGCTAAACCCGAAAACTCTTCTGCCATTTCATCTCCGAATGGTCCATTCATTTTAAAATCCACTTGTAAAACGTAAGCCATTATTGTCATTCTCCTTTAATTTACAATTCCTTAGAATCTCATTTTTATCATACAATTGCATTCTATCCATAACGAAACCATGAAAATACCAATAATTGATTGAATCTGTTGTTTATACAACACATTGGCAAAAATGTCTTAAAAGTACGAATGCCATTAATAACTCATTCAAAGACGGACCCCGAGTTTTTTGTACTCGCAAAATTCTTCTTCATTTACCTCGTACCAGTTTGTTTTTTTCATACAAAGAGCCATATTCCATGTGTATTCCCCATATGATGTAGGTAAAAAGGAGCGTGAGAGTATGGCTGTTCATATAGTAAGTGCGGGGGAAAATTTGTGGGCAATTTCAAACCGATATGGTGTGTCTATCCAAACCATTGTCGAGATAAATGGTCTGTCGTCGGCTAACGCCCTTGTCCCTGGTCTCGCATTGTACATTCCCGACAACCAGCTTCCCATCCGCTCCTATCAAATAAAACCAGGAGATCAAATTCGGAAATTGGCTCGGCGGTTCAATACGGATATTTCCTCGATTTTAGGGGCAAATTCCGGGATAGACCCGAGCAGGCTTTTCATCGGACAAAGGATTAACATTCCTTCTCCTAAAAAGTTGGAGATCTCCACTCTCGGGTTTCTTGTTCCATCAGGTGCAAGTACAGATCTCACGGTATTAGATTCCCTCGCCGGGCAATTAACATATTTAGCGGTAGTAGCATATGCGTTTACGTCAGAAGGTTATGCCTATAACTTGATTCAGGATACAGCGATTGTTGCACGAAGTAAGCAATTAAATATCACCCCTTTACTGATGATCCGTAATTTTACAGGAGTAGATTTCAGTGCCGAGCTGGCGGGGCAAGTGCTTAGAAATCCTGCCCACCGCCGAAATTTGGTCCTAAGTATTGTAAATTTAACAAGACAAAGAGGATTCGGGGGTGTCAGTATTGACTTTGAGTTTATTCCGCCCCCACAGCGCAATGATTTTAATCTATTCTTAAGAGAATTAAAGACTGCTTTGGGAGAGTTGTTATTACATGTAAATGTACATGCGAAAACAGCAGATCTCCCGACCAATCGAATTGTCGGAGCATATGATTATGCAGGTATTGGGAATGCAGCCGATATTGTGGCGGTTATGACAATTGATTATGGATACCCAGGCGGACCGCCGGATCCGATTGCCCCTATCTGGTGGATCGAGGAAGTTGTAAAATACGCCCTTTCAAACATTAATCCTCGCAAACTACAAATTGCGCTGCCTCTCTATGGATATGATAAAGTCGCCGGGACGAGTACGACACATGCCATGTCTGTTCTAGCAGCCCAGAATCAAGCTATTAGAACGGGTTCGCCAATTGAATTTGATCAAAGATCCATGTCTCCTTGGTATCGGCACTGGAGTACGGGGCTAGAACATATCGTTTGGTTTGAGGATATTCGAAGTTTCATAGCCAAATATCGTTTGATCGATTTATATAACTTATCAGGAACAACCTTCTGGCAAATTAGCTTGGCAGCACCACAAAATTGGGCGTTTATGAGTAAAAATATTACTGTTTTGAAATAGTATTTTCGAGCATCGCGGATATATTGGGAATAACGCAGATATATTTAGTTTATCGCCGATAAATATGAATTTACGCAGATAAAACCCGATTAACGCAGATATATTTATTTTTTCTGGAAAGACTTTATAAAAAACGAGAAAGTTGGAAATGGTTTTGCTGAGAAGATTGAATTTGATTATTTTTATAAGTGTATTTACAACAATACTACCACAAACACAACCAGTTCTTGCAGAGGACAATCTAGGACACCAATTAAATCAGCTGTTAAATGAGGAACCCGATTTACAGGGGGCTATTGCTGGGGTGAGCATACGAAATGCGACAAATGGTGAAGTTCTATATGACCACCTAGGAGATGTCCGCCTCCGCCCGGCTTCAAATATGAAGCTGTTAACAGCT
This sequence comes from Neobacillus sp. plas4, assembly GCF_057221695.1. Classification (NCBI taxonomy): domain Bacteria; kingdom Bacillati; phylum Bacillota; class Bacilli; order Caryophanales; family Bacillaceae; genus Neobacillus; species Neobacillus sp. plas4. Next base: position 3,513,849 of record NZ_CM170152.1, on the reverse strand, counting down.
GCCGCAGCATTATCAGTGTTAGGGGAAAATTACACCTTCAAAACCGAAGTACTCATGGTTGGGACCGTAAAAAAGAAAACCCTGCATGGGAATCTATATTTAAAGGGAAAGGGCGATCCGACTCTCTTAAAGGAAGACTTTGATAACATGGCCGCAGAACTCAAAACATTAGGGATACAAAAAATTACAGGTCATTTAATTGGCGACGATACATGGTATGATGATATCCGTTATTCGGTTGATTTGCCGTGGAGCGATGAACAAACCTATTACGGTGCACAAATTTCCGCCTTAACGGCATCACCAACAAATGATTATGATTCGGGTTCGGTCATGATTGAAGTCAAACCAGGTAACGACGAAGGTGATAAGGCGGAAGTAACACTTACGCCAAATACTGAATTTGTTAAAATAATCAATCAAACCGAAACGGTTGCTAAGGATGGAAAAAAGAAGCTGACCTATGAACGGGAGCACGCCAAAAACACGATTACCATAACGGGGACTTTACCGGTTACATCGAAAGGTGAAAAGGAATGGATTGGTGTCTGGGAACCGACTCGGTACGCATTAGCGCTTTTTAAACAATCACTTGAACAAAAAGGCATTCATCTAACAGGAAAAATAAAAATAGGAACCACTCCAACAGATGCGAAAGTCGTACATACACGGAGCTCGATTAAGCTTTCAGAATTACTTGTTCCTTTTATGAAACTGAGCAACAATGGTCATGCAGAAACCTTGGTAAAAGAGATGGGAAGAGTGGTAAAAGGGGAAGGCAGCTGGGAAAAGGGCATTGAGGTAATGGAAGCAGAGCTAGCCAAATTTGGGATCAACACGGAAACATTGGTCCTGCGGGATGGTTCTGGAATTTCACATGTTAATTTAGTTTCTGCTGCACAGCTGTCTCAATTATTAGTTGCTGTTCAGCAGCAAACGTGGTTTCCTGCCTTTCTTCATTCACTGCCAGTAGCAGGAGCTAGTGAAAAAATGGAAGGTGGCAGCTTACGAAGCAGGATGAAGGGTCCGGATGTAAAAGAGAAGGTATTTGCAAAAACAGGGACGATTTCTACAGTAAGTACCATATCCGGCTATGTAACCACGAAAAGTAGACAAACCTTGGTCTTTTCTATTATGTTAAACAATCTAATGGAGGATGCCAAAGGTAAGAAAATTGAAGATAAACTAATTTCGATTATAGCCAATCATTGATGGGTTGTGTCTTTTGATACAACTCTATTTTCGTCTTCCGGGTAAGGATAAAAAAATATTCATATAAATAAAAAATTTAAATTCATAATATCGTAAATATTCCCCATCCTATAAAAGTAAAAAGATACTTAGGAGGAAATTTTATGGCACAATTAAGAGATATCATGACATCAGATGTTGTAACCGTTAATGAAACACAGACCGTACAGGAAGCAGCAGCGTTAATGAGCAAATATAATATCGGAGCGATCCCAGTAGTAAATAACAATCGACAAATCGTTGGAATTGTAACGGATCGTGATATTACCCTCCGTACGACTGCACAAGGAGAAAATCCACAAACGCCTGTTTCCGAAGTTATGACTGCGCAGCAAATCGTACAAGGTACACCTGATATGGATGTGCATCAAGCTGCAAATTTAATGGCAGAGCAGCAAATTCGCAGATTGCCAGTGACTGAAAATGGTCAATTGGTAGGAATGGTAGCTTTAGGCGATCTTGCAGTGCAAAATCAATATGCAAATGAGGCAGAACAGGCATTACAAAGTATCTCAACTCCATCAGCACCTCAACAATAGGAAGAAGTTACCGGGAGAAATGGAACCATAAGTACACTTTTTGAAAATAACAAACTTTTTTAATACGTGTCCCATACAAATTGCCGTTAAAAAACCACTTGGAAAAGTGGTTTTTTAATCGCGCATTGCTCCTGCCTCTCGGGAAGTCATGGCACCTTCACCTTGGCTTATATCTTTTTGAATTTCTTGTTTTACTTTTTGTGGATCCGTTCCGGCAAAATTTGGTTTCATTATAGAATTGATATTCCCTTTAACTTGCTGATTCTGTTTCATATAAGTCCTCCTTCATCCATTCATTATTGAAATCATCTGAACGAATGTGTGATTATTTCCTTTTGATATCAATAAAAAGTGTACCATCGGGTTGAATTTCTGCATAAAAAACTTCAGATACCGAGGTAACCCCTGCTTTTTGAAGGTTTTGTTGTAACCAGTCAGTATTTAGATTCAATTTTTCCAAGCTTTCAGAGGTAATTTTCCCATCCAACACGACCCCGGTTGCTATAGGAAATACTTTTTTCCTAATACTTATGTTCATATCCTCTTTCGTTACAGGCTGTCCCGATTCCTTTTTCATCACCGAAAGTTTACCATCTGTTTCAAATATGGCGTACTCTACCTCTGCCATAGAAAAGACATTTTTTTGTCTTAGGATAGCCCTTAAGGAATCTAAATCTAATCGACAGCTTCGGAGAGCTTGTTCCATAATCTTTCCTTCTTTAATCAAGATGACAGGTTCACCTGTCAGCAATTTTCTAGCGTGTACAGATTTAATATCGATATAACTCATGATCAATGTGTAAATACTCCAACCAGCCAATGCGATAAGTCCATTGCGAATACTTAATTGGTGGTCAACTACAAGGCTCGCTGCTATTTCACCAATCGCAATAGCTGAAACAAAATTGAAAAAAGTCATTTGACTAATCTCTTTTCTGCCCATTATTCTTGTTAGTAAAAATAATACAAAAAAGCCCAATGTTATCCTTAGCAACAATGTGTGTAATTCCATAGAAACCACCAACCTTTGTGATTCTTCAATGAACTGGCCTTTCACCTCTTTATTGTTTCATTATAACTTGCGGATTTTTACATGTTGCTATTCGTTAGCTGATCAGTTTTTGATTTTTATTTCACTTTTCAATTAAACCCGTTACTTTCATTCAAACCTTTTCTTAATGCCTCGATAGCACGCAAAACATTTTTATGATTCTCCTCTGTGTTTCGATGATTTCTTGCATGAAGCAGGACCGGTCGAACGGATTCAACGGATCTTCCAAAGTCGTTCATCCACTCATATCGGGGTACTAACCAGGTATGGAAATGATGTGTGGTATCTTCGTTGTAGAAATAATAAACATGGTTAATGCCTAGAATCTCGCGTTGTGCTTTCCTGATTTCCGTAAGTATATTTATGTAATCCAGTCTTTCTTCATCCGTCAATTCATCCAAGCATTTTATATGTCTTTTTGAAGCCAGTATAACTAATCCTTCAATCGGATAGGCAACATCCTGGTGGGCATGGAAATGTTCTGTTTCTACTATCACGCCGCCATCTGGCACCACCAGCCCGCTCGTCAAAGCACAACTCAAGCATTCAACTTCAACCGTTTTCCCATTTGATAATGTAATTTTTCTCATCCAATTTCCCCCTCTGCAAGTATCCTGAATTATCTTACAACACACTCATCAATAAAAGAATAGTAAGAAGTTTTTTTGCGAAAAATAAACTAAAAAAACGGTGGGATACGATGATTTTTGGTTGTCATGTTAGCATTCGAAACGGGTATTTAGGTGCGGCAAAACGAGCAGAGGCTTACGGAGCTGCGGCATTTCAATATTTTCCGAAAAATCCACGGAGCCTTTCAATCAAAGACTTTGACCGAGGAGATGCGGGAAGCTGTAAAGAATTTTGCCAAGAGCATGGGATGGTTTCCGTTGCACATACACCTTACTCAACAAGTTTGACGCCTTCTGAGGATAAAAAAGAGTTAACGATTGCGTCTCTCTTAAATGATTTAGAAATTGCAGATTCCTGCGGCTCAGTTGGAGTAATTGTCCACTTTGGGAGTCAAATAAGCAAAACAGACCCACTTGCTAGTTATCATTTAATGTTAGAAATGCTTAATTCTGTCCTCAGTCAATGGAGTGGGGAATGTTTACTATTAATTGAGAATAACGCTGGAACAAAAGGAGCCCTCGGCACAACGTTTGAGGAATTAGTTCAAATTCGGAACCTGGCGGATTATCCAGAGAAAATCGGTTTTTGCCTCGACACTTGTCATATGTTTGCGAGTGGACTTTGGAATGGGGAAAATACAGAAGAATTTTTCGCAAAAGGTCAAGAACTCCATTACTTTAAACATCTTAAAATCATTCATCTCAATAATTCTAAATATCCGACTGGATCGAGAAAGGATCGTCATGCGAATATTTTTCAAAATGGACTCATCAAAGATGAGCACCTAAAGGATATCGTAACCTCGCCAATTCTAAAACAGATTCCATTTGTGTTAGAAACGCCAGATGATGAAGGAATAACACATCGAGAAGAAATTAAGCAGCTCTATCAAAAATGGGGATAGTTAAATTGTCACAATAAATATATAATTAATATAATAAGTAAACAATATTGGCAGGGATAGAAGATGAAACAAATGAAAAAAGGACCAATCCTATCAGAACGTTTTGAGGTTGCCTTCAATCAAGTGCATGATGCGATGAAGGATATTGTCAAAATTAATGATGATAGATTTGTAGTGTTGGTAAAGGTGGGCGCAAAGAAATACCAAATCATCGAAACCTTTAAAAAGGATCTCGAGCAATATGCGAAACTAAGGAATGCCATTGTTCATGAAAAAATGGAGGTCGGCTATTATATTGCGGAACCGAATGCAAAAGTGGTTGAACATATTGAGAAAATCGCGCATGTATTTAACCGTCCGAATTATGCAATGACCATTGCGACGAAAAATGTGGTTTACTTTGATTATAATGATAGTATTTTAAAAGTGACGGAGGCAATCCGTCAGTATAATTATTCCAAATTTCCAATCTATAAGAATAAGGAATTTGCAGGCCTTTTGACGGCAGGATCGATCGTGAAGTGGATGGCACAAAACATGGTGAGCAGTTCTGTGAATCTAGCACATACCCAAATATCTGATATTATGAAATATGAAAAAGAACATCCCATTGATTTTGTGGCGAAAAGTACCAATATCTTTGATGTTGAAACCATTTTTGAAAAGTCACATAAAGTAAAGAAAAAATTAGAAGCCGTTATTATTACTGAAAACGGAAGAAAAGATGAGACCCCGCTTGGAATTGTCACTCCGTGGGACTTAATTGAAATTGATTATACAGTTGATTAAAAAAAAGAAAGGAGCACACCAAAAAAAGGTATGCTCTTTTTCCTATTGTCTAGCTACATCGCCCAGCGGCTAGTGTACTTCGCTCTTCTCCCTACGATAAGTCAACATCGAAACGCTACGCTCTTCGTGTTTCCTTTATCTCAGTCGAAGTGCTCCAGTCCATACGCCGCTGAACGGGCGCTTCCGCTTTTCCTATTACATATCATCAAAATGAAACTCACTTAATTGATCCATATGACTGGCAATCATCGCGATAATTGTACTTGCTTCTTCTTTGCTGAAAATGAAATGGGATTCGTCTTTAATTAATTCATCATCGGTCGTCCAAATCCTGTTAATTCTTTTTAAAACACCGTCACCTGTTTCAGGAACGACTCCAAATTGATAGGTCACTTCAACCTCATCCTCGTGCTTGAATGCCGTTACCTCCGGTGTGTTCCAGTCTACATCAATTTCTTCAAAGATATCATCACTGCTTACTTGTTCAGCCTCATAATACTCGACACCATCATCAACCATTTCATCATAACATTCGTCGCTGTTTGCATACACTTCGGTTGAAGTCAAATAGACACCGTCATCGGTGTAGTGATCCTCATCATTCATATAATCATGAAGACTTGCATGGACTTCATCGACGATTTCTTCTATGTCCGAAAGGATGATTTTAGCAGTATGCCCACTGTCAACATCAAAGGTATCGATGTAGAATTCTTCGTTCCCTGGATCAAAGAATAATGTACAAAAATAGTCTCTATCGATATCTTCTGTATGCACATCTTCCGTTTCTACAAAAAATTCGATCCTCGGGTGTTTGGCAGCTCTTTCAATCGACATTTGACCAACCTGATCATACTCTTCACATATCGATTCCAGGTGATCCTGCAGCTCACTGCAAACTCTGTCAAACCATTCTAACGACATTAACATCCCATCCTTTCAAGGTAATCGAAGTTATTATCTCCAACATGCACATTAATATGTCTAACCCATGCATTTTTGTAAAAATATGGATTTCTTATCTAGCCTACATTGAGAGCGATATTATTTTGGAATCAGTGATCAAGAGCTATATGAATGGAAGGAGGCAAACGGAAGATTCTCGGTGTATAGTGTCTTCCGGAAACACTTTCTCAAGCCATTAAGGAAAAGTTTGAAAGTAAATTAATCATAATAAGATTATGTCAACAAAATGAACGTAGTTAGCAGCTACCGCTGCCATTCAAAAAATCATCGAGGATGTTGGTTTTTATCCATTGCTAGTAAAGAATGGTCGAAACAAGCATACTTACAAATGACTGCTTCAAATGTTGGAACCTCTTCGTAAACAAGAAATCATGGGGAACACAACTATAAGCAAATCCTTGATTCCTTAAAAATCTTGCTTTTTGAAAAGACAATGGTCGCTAATATGTATGCGAAGTCTTTATTTTCTAGAGCCTAATATATTGGTACTCGGATAAAAAGAAAAATTCCTCATTTTTAAAATGGGGAATTTTTTTGATAATCAAGCTCAAATTGTTCGATTCGTTCTCGGACAAAGTCAGGCACAGGGCAGGGTGACAGAGTATCGCGGTTTACACTCACATAGATAATCTCAGCCAGCAGAACGGGCTCGATTTCATCTTCTCTCGTAATCATAAAATTCATGGTCATGCTTTTGGTGCCGACTTTTTCCATTCGGCACCAAATGGTCAGCCAATCATTTAAGTATGCGGATCGTTTATACTCGATGGTCGATTTGGCCAGAACAAAATCAAAGGCTTCATCGTGTTGCAGAAGCTGCTGGAAATATTCTGTGACGGCCACATCTATATACGTTAAATAATGAGAATTAAAAACAATCTTTTGCCCATCAATTTCCGAATAGCGCACCTTTAATCGGTGGGAGAAACGATAATCTATCATTCTAGACTCCCTTCCTTACAGCCTATTTCACCAAGGCATTCTCTTCCTCGGCTAGGGTTTTAACCCTCTCAACAAATTTAACTACCGTCTTATCACTCGCAAACCATAAAAATAGTTTTAAAAAGGCCTTTAATGGTTTATTGGTCGTTGTATATTTGAAAATTGTTTTATGTTCCGTTATTTTCGCTAACTCATAGCCAGCTGTAATTTCAAACATGTTGGCTAAGGTGAATCCAACCTTCATTTTTTTGTGATCAGCTGTGTTCATATATTCTAATGTTTCAACATCATATTCTTCAATACGCTTTCCTTCCTTATACTGCTGACGATAAATGGTACCTACTTTTTCTTCTGTAATTTTAACAGGTGTATGACCCACAACTTGAGGCATCATTTTTTGCGTTTTTTCCAATGTACCATCAAATAAATCCCAAATATTTTCGATGGGAGCGTCAATTTCTATTTCCTTTGTCCATTCTCTCAGTTTGGAACACCTCTTTGTATATATAATTATTTTAATTTTTTCGAAAAAATACCTAGTAAAATTAATATTCTATTTATAATGGTAAAACACCTTTTCATTGTACCAAACTCCATGAGTAGTGCTGAAATTATCTATAATTTTTAGAATTTTTTATATCTAAGTTGTATCATTTGATGTAAAGTAGAAATAATTGCTAAATTAGATATAGGAATAATGGAAAGGAATGGTGCACGATTGAGTTCATCATTTAATAGTTCAATAGATAATTCAAATACGATTACCCGTTCCAAACGGGTATGGATAGCCATTATTTTAGGTTCTTTAGGGGCTTTCGCTCCCTTATCCATTGATATGTATCTCCCAGCGCTTCCAATCTTAGCGGATTACTTCCATACTAGCGCTTCTTCTATTCAGCTAAGTTTAACATTTTTCCTGCTAGGAATTTCCTTAGGACAGCTATTTGCAGGACCCATTAGTGATATTCGCGGGAGACGAAAACCACTGCTAATTGGATTAATTATTTATGGTGTCGTTTCAATACTGTGCGTATTTAGTCCATCCATTTGGACCTTCATATTGTTACGTTTTATTCAAGGACTTGCCGGATCATTTGGAATGGTTATCTCAAGGGCGATTGTCCGCGACTTATATTCCGGTACCGAACTAACCAAATTCTTTGCACTTCTTTCATTAGTAAACGGAGCGGCACCGATTCTAGCTCCAGTATTTGGTGCTATACTACTAAGATTTGTTCCTTGGCAAGGGATATTTATTGTATTAGGATTAATCGGTTTTATTATGTTTATTGTTGTCCTTTTTGGCTTAATGGAAACATTGCCAGCTGAGAAACGGGTAAAAGCTGGAATCAAAAATACACTTATTACCTTTCAAAAATTGATTGTTGATCGAAGTTTCATCGGGTATGCCCTTACACAAGGACTGGTCAGTGCATCAATGTTTGCCTACATAGCAGGCTCTCCTTTTGTGGTGCAAAGCATTTATGGTGCTTCACCGGAAACCTTCAGCCTTATTTTTGCCATCAATGGAATCGGCATTATGATTGCTAGTCAATTAACAGGCAGGCTGTCTGTCAGATTCCGGGAGTCAAAGCTATTGGCCATCGGCTTATCTATGTCTGTTTTTGGTTCAGTGATGTTACTTATCTTATTGTTGTTTCAGGCAAAGTTATGGATTATTACCATCCCGTTATTTTTCGTCATATCCAGTGTGGGTATGGTCAATACGGCAGGATTCTCGCTTGCCATGCAGGAGCAGGGGAAAAATGCAGGAAGTGCCGCTGCGCTGTTGGGGGTTCTCTCCCTCTTATTTGGCGGTATCACTTCTCCTTTAGTCGGATTAGGAGGAGATCAATCCGCGATCCCAATGGGGCTTGTCATCGCCTGCGCTTCCATTGGCGCTGTGATTACGTATATATTCTTAGTGCTAAGAAAATCCTCAAAGCAAAAAGCTTCTTCATAAAAATTCATTTAGTAGTGGTAGTCAGCATTCGGTGCATTAGGGCATCGAATGCTTTTTTATATGGATAATTTTGGTTAATTTGAAACTATTTACGAGAAAAGACGTCTAGAAGTTAAGTAGAGAGTACATAGTAGGAGGTCACTATGAATAAAGGTGAAATGAAAAAGGGAAGAGGATATTGGATAGCCGCTATTTTGCTAGTATTGGCAGTATTACTCGCAGGGTGTAAAGAAGAAAATTCAAAGGAGACAACTTGGGCTAAAAAAAGTGAGGTTCAGAAGTCAGAGGCGCAGTTTATACCAACAGAATACGATGCAGATGTGAAGGTAAATGCAGCGGAAAAATCCTTAACCGGTACACTTAAAGTGAAGGCAACAAACCAAACAGGAAAGAGCCAGGACAAAATTTACCTCCATGTTTACCCGAACCAATTTCGTGAAGGTGTAGATTTATTGGGTGGGTTCTGGCGTCAAATCATTGATGAGAATTCTGAACCTGGAACTATGGAAATTTCAGAAGTTCAAGTCAATGGAAAGGCAAATAAATTTGAGATCAAAGACACAGTCCTTGAAATCCCTTTGGATAAATGGGATAAGGGTCAAGCGATTACGATCGAATTTAATTTTTCAATGAAGGTCCCGAAAAATAACGGACGATTTGCGTATGATGAGCATGCGATTTGGCTGGGAAACTGGCTTCCTATTCAAGCTGTTTATGATAAGAGAGGCTGGGTTACAGATCCGTATCATTCAATGGGAGATCCATTTTATAGCCTGGTTGGGAAGTATACTATGAATGTATTAGTTCCGGGAAATTATAAAATCGCCAGTACTGGCAAGGAAACAGAGGGTATAAAGGAACAAGACGGAACTCTGCGGTACACTACGTCCATTGAAAATGTAAGGGACTTGCCATGGTCATAATGGATGAATCGTATCAAAAGTTATCTGACCAAGTAGGAGATACAATCGTTCATACATGGTTCCTAGCAAGTGACAACCAGGAGGCAGTAAGGAAAAACCATGAAGCGGGAAAAAAGGCATTAGCTTATTTTAGTGAAATTTATGGTCCTTATCCATATCCTGAATATGATATCGTTCGGACGGGTATGTTTACCGCAATGGAATTTCCAGGCATAATTTACCTTCCAAAAAACATTCTTGAGAGCAATGAAACGGAAATTGGTTCTGTGGTCCATGAAACCGCACATCAATGGTGGTATGGAATAGTAGGAAATGATGAAGTAAAAGAGCCTTGGTTGGATGAGGCATTGGCAACGTATACTACAACGAGATTTATGTTAGAGGAATTTCCGGAACATGGAGCGGCAAATTTAGAGAATAGAAAGCAAATGACAGCTGGAACGGAAATGTTTGAACGAGATGGCATATTTATTGGGAGTCCTATTGATCAATTCAAAAGCATTGGCAGCTATTCACAGCTTGTCTACCAAAAGGGTGCTTTAATGTTGGAAAACCTTGAGAAGGTAATAGGGAAAGAAAAAATGGACCAAATCCTACAAACATATTTTAATGAATATCAGTATGGAATAGCGTCTGGAAGTGACTTCGTTGCTGTCTTTGCCAATGAACTAGGTCCAGAGGCAAAGGTTTATTTTGAGGGATGGCTGAAGGGTAAAGAACCTGAGTTTAAGAAATAAATCGATGAAGACCATCACTTAGTGAAAATTCCTGAGAAATGGTCTTTGTTTACCTAATTTTCTTAAATAGGGAATAATCACCTTTACATCCTTCCACTCCAATCGATGGGGATGTTGGTCTTTTCGTAGGTAGACTGGCTGTAGAACTTGATTACCAAAATGACAAAGATAAACATTAACCCAGGTATCAAGTAATAAACAACCTCTGAAACTAGCGATTCATTCAAAGTAGCTTTCACAATAAAAATTGAGGTGCCAGGACTGCCGACCATTCCGAAGAACAGCCCATAGGCAACATTTAATCCGTAATGAATACCCGTATTCGCCCAAATCGAACCTGTTTTGTAGAAAGCATAAGTAAGTGAAAGCCCTAGAAACAATGAAAAGATAAAGTTACTTAAACTGAAGCCAGCATACCAGTAATCATCCAAAGCGTAAATCAAAATACTAATCGTAAAAACCCAACCTATTTGCATTTTATCCTTTAAAAGATTGACCACAAACCCCCGAACAATCAAATCATTAATAAATGACCCCATGAAAAATCCTACAATAATCATTAAAACTGGCAAAAGTAATTCTGAAGGTTCTCTCGTGCCATTCCACTGTAAATCGCCACTTAAAAGCTGAATTCCAAACATCAACATCCAAAAACAGAAGCCAATTCCAAAACTTAAAAAGAAGTTTCTTAACCATCCTTGATGAAAAACTAATCCTAACCCTTTTAACCCATTCAAACCAACCCATTTTGTAATAAAAGATGCCAGTGGGAAAAAGACAAGCAGAGCGACAAATTGCAAGATGGGATTACCTAGTAGTGAAGGAGCAAATACAAAATATAAATCTAGAGCGAGGAAACCAATCACAGCTTTAATAATTCTATTAATAGTAACGCCCCCTCCAATATATAGAGCACAATTTTATTTTAGCATTTTCAGGAAAAATCATCCAAATTTATTAAGCATGTTAATAAGATTTTTAGCCTCAATGTCTTAGTGAATAAGTTATTCACACTATGAAATAATACTCATAAACAAGCTAAGGAGCTAACATCTATGAAAGTATTAGTGGTTGGGGCAAATGGACAGGTGGGAAGGCTTCTTGTTCATCTGCTAAGGGATAGTAAGGAACATACGGTCAAAGCGATGGTAAGGGAAGATGAGCAAGCAGCCGCTTTGAAACAACTGGATATCGAAGTAGCTGTGGCCTGCTTAGAGCAAAGTGTAGAAGAGATTGCTCAGGCAGCGAGAGGCTGTAATGCCATCGTGTTTACTGCAGGTTCTGGCCGGCATACGGGATATGATAAAACCTTGCTCATAGATCTTGATGGTGCCGTGAAAACCATCGAAGCAGCTGAAAAAGTTGGGATTAAACGCTTCATCATGGTCAGTGCGATCCAGGCGCATAGAAGGGAAAACTGGCATGAAAAATGCTTCCTTATTATGCAGCAAAATACTATGCGGATAAAATGCTAGAAAAAAGTGATTTAACCTATACGATTATCCGTCCTGGCGGGTTAATGAGTGAGTCTGGAACTGGTAAGGTTACAGCTGCGACGGACATCCGAAGTGGAAAAATTCCTCGTGAAGATGTGGCAAAAACAATAATCCAGTCCCTAACGGAAGAAAATACATATTACCAATCATTTGATCTTATTAGCGGTGAAGTTCCAATTGAAAAAGCATTAAAATTGCTCTAAATGATCTAACTAAACAATAATGGCGAAAAGCATTTGATCCTTTCAAATGCTTTTTTTTATGGTTATGGTTTTAATTCTTTCTCGTAAAAATATAGTAATTAGAAGAGGATGTCCAGGTTTGAAACTTTTCAGTAAGTGGAACGTAAATCAATAAAGTTACTTTTTATTTGGTTGGAGGGTATTATGGACTTATGGATAAAAGAATTTATTGAACAGTTTGGTTATTGGGGAGTCTTTCTTCTCATTGCACTTGAAAATATTTTCCCTCCGATTCCATCGGAAGTGATTCTTACATTTGGCGGATATATGACAGTTCAAACCAACTTGACTGTTCTCGGGGTTATTACTGCATCCACGATAGGCTCCGTGTTCGGTGCTGTTGTCCTATACCAGATTGGCGCTATCTTAGATGTAAAAAAATTAGAGGGACTGATTGAAAGGTATGGACGCTACCTCCGCTTAAAAAAGGATGACCTCTATCGAGCGGAATCCTGGTTTGAAAAATATGGTATTTGGACGGTCTTTTTTTGTCGTTTTATTCCACTTATCCGCAGTTTGATTTCAATCCCTGCGGGTATGGCGAAAATGAATTTCTGGCATTTCATCAGTTTTACAACCATGGGCACGATCATATGGAATACAGTGTTGATTAATTTGGGTGCAGGAGTAGGAGAAAATTGGGAACTCATTGTGGAAAAAATGGACCAATATTCTAACCTGATGTACATACTACTCTTCATTCTCCTTATATTCGTTATCGGATGGCGAAGAAAAAGGAAAAGATATTAGAAGAAACTACGGATAAATTCTATGAGAGGGTTATTACCATGAATATTACGTCTATATTATTAGGCTTTCTCCTTGTATTGAATATCATGTTGGCCCTCATTGTCATTTTTCAAGAAAGAAGGGACGTCGGTTCTACGTGGGCCTGGCTATTAGTACTATTTTTCATTCCAATCCTTGGATTTGTTATGTATTTATTATTAGGACAAAATTTGAGTCGAAAACGACTATTCCAATGGGACGATCTCAAAAAGACAGGTTTTGAAAAAGTATTAGAAACACAATTGACCAAACTTCGTTTAAATCAATTCTATTATCGCAATGATGTCACGAGAGATAACCATGATTTGATTTACATGCATATGATTAACAATCAAGCGATTTTAACAGAGGATAATGCTGTCGAGATTTTTACAGACGGTAAAGAGAAATTTAATCAGTTATTTAAGGATATTAAGGCTGCTAGGAATTATATTCATATCCAATATTACATTATAAAAAATGATCATCTCGGTAAAAAATTAATTGAGGCTTTGACGGCAAAAGCGAAGCAAGGTGTTAAGGTTCGTATTCTATATGACGAATTGGGGTCTCGCAGCTTACCGAAAAAATCATTTAAAGAATTTCGGAAAGCTGGAGGACAAGTAGAGGTCTTTTTCCCTTCTAAATTTCGGTTTATTAATCTTAGATTGAACTATCGAAACCACCGGAAGTTAGTCATTATTGATGGGAAAATTGGCTATGTGGGCGGCTTTAATGTGGGCGATGAATATTTAGGTCTTAATAAGAAATTTGGCTATTGGCGTGATACGCATTTACGCATTCAAGGGACGGCGGTTTATGCGCTTCAGACCCGTTTTATACTTGATTGGAATCAAGCATCAGACGATCAAGATGTTGACTATGTTCCGAATCTTTATCCTGAAGATGTATCTCATGGTAATATCGGAATACAAATTGTAACGAGCGGTCCAGATTCTGAGTTTCAACAAATTAAAAATGGCTATATAAAAATGATTATGTCCGCAAAAAATTCTATTTATATTCAAACCCCTTACTTTATACCGGATGAAAGTTTGTTGGATGCTCTTCGAATTGCCTGCTCATCTGGTGTGGAAGTCAATATCATGATTCCTGATAAACCCGACCACTTGTTTGTCTATTGGGCAACTCTCTCTCATGTAAGTGAATTATTAAAAGTTGGCGCCAAGGTTTATATATATAAAAATGGGTTTATTCACGCAAAAATGATTGTGGTTGATGAAGAAATAGCCTCTGTTGGCACTGCGAACATTGATTATCGAAGCTTTAAACTTAATTTTGAAGTAAATGCCTTCTTATATGATGAAGGAATATCTAGAAAGCTAACGGAAATCTTTAAAGATGATATAAAGGTATCGATGTTACTTACATTTGAAAATTACCAAAGACGGTCACTGGAAATTCGTCTGAAGGAATCTATTTCTAGACTGCTTTCACCTATTTTGTAAAAATAGAATTTGTTAGTAAACAGGTGCCTATCCCTTAGGGGGGAGGCTATTTTAAGCAAATTTATTCTAGTACCAGAATTTGAAAAAAAACATATGGAAAACGCTTGGATAAATAGTTCCAAGCGTTTATTAGGATTATAAATAGTTTAATGGATTAACGCTTCAATCGTTTAAGCACGCTTTCTTCAAAACCAGCTTGATCTATATCTAATCCGATGATTTCATTTCTAAAGGACTTGAAACGTCCATTCTCAACCTCAAGTGTGAAATATCCCCTAGGGCTTGATGGATTAATATCCCCAATGATGTTTTTTCGACGCGCAGGGTCAAATAGGTTCACTAAATTTGGATTGCTTGGATGTGGCTTGAACCGACAGCCCTGTTCCACACAAACTCTAACAATATTTCGTACCTTTGGATGAGTAATACTTTCGATTTTTTTAATTACATCCTCTTTGACCATAGGTGTGAGTCTCCTTTCCATTCTTAAAACAGTATGCTGGTGCTAAGGGAAATATGCATAACTACTAAAGCAACATATTAGTCTATGTACTTAATCTTAAAAAAGAATAGGGTTCTCTTATTTTCAGGCTATTTTTGCAATCATTAATGCTTTTTGAAATTATTTTCAAACAACGCTGAATGAGACCGGTTTTTGGACAGCTAAAGCCTTATTGGATCTTGCCTAGTCTGAATGAGACTGGTATTCAGACAGGTTAAGCTTTTGGAGGTAAACTTCGTCGATAAAGAAAGAATCCTATGCTGAAACGTCCTCCAAAGCATTTGCAAATGAACATGCAATAGAAATTGCTTAGTCGGTAAAGAGGTTTACAATGACATTACCTTGAATATTTCCAATAAAGAATTTAAAAAAATCATTGAAAATTATTCAGAATACTTTCTCCTATAAGAAAACAAATGATTTATTAGTTGCTCATCCATCGGTATGATAATATAAAAAAAAGTGCAAATAGGTGATTTGCAATTGGTTAAATAACAGAAATTAGTGAATAGGGTCAGTCTCAAATGGGACTGACCTTTTGTTTTTATTATAGTTTGTTTATTGGTGCGTTTAATCTAGTTAAAAAAAATATTTTAACTCACTTCTAGGAAAGGTATAGATAATAAAGTTTAACTAATCCTAGACTATACAATAAAAATTGAAGGGTGATTCAAATGTGAGAAACAGATCAAAAGATATAGTGAAGAATGTGAAAGAGAAATACTTCAAGTAGCGAGTGAAGATGCTTTAGAAATACAATATCATTGCACAGAATGGTAATAATGATGAAAATGTGATTAAGTCGTTTTTTTTGAGTTTATTAAGTGTAAATTTGTTTCAAACTCTCTTAAGTAATGAATGATACTCGTAATATACACCTCCAAAAATGAAAATTGAAGGTGGTGAGATCTTATAATGTTTATTAATTATCAGAATTTTTACTATAATCTGCAGCATGAATCAAATAACCTCCAATGAAAAAGATCGCAAAAAATATCAAAAGGACAATAAATTGCATGCGTATTCACCCGCCCATTTATAGTAATGAATCAATCGTTCTTATTAATATAATGAAGGTCCTAAAACCTTTCATTGTATGATTTTCGATTGCTCTATTGCTCTGCCCAAATTTCAACTGTATACTCTTTTTTATCATTTTTTGAATCATAAAGAGCTTTCAAGTTCCAAGTAAGGATATTCCCCGGTTTTTAAAATTGGTACGGCATTATAGATATCCCGTTGAACAGAATGATAGACTGAAGACTTGTATCCTAAAGATGTTAACAATTTACCAGTATGTGACGTGAAAAAATGCTTTACCAGTGACTCTTCGTGACATTGTTCGTAAAATTGAGCGGCCACTTTTGCGGAATCTGACAATTGGAATGCGGTTCCAGAAAATTTGTGCAAATGGTGTATAAAATGACCCGCACCGATAAAATCTTCCATCGAAAAACACCCATGGTTTCCTGAACAAACAAGGAGAATGGATTGCTGGTTATAGTTTTGTAAAAGCTTCTGCGCAACAAATTTCCCATTTAACAAACACGAGGCGTAAACGAATGGGGCCCCGAGTGATTTTTTTAAAGCTACAGTTCCGTTTGTCGTGGATAGAATAACGGTTTTTCCGTCAACATTTGATTCAAGTAGTTCCAATGGGCAAGGGTATATAAATTGATTAAGGGAGTACCCGTTTTTTTCACCAGATAAAATACAGGAATCTTGGGGTAAATTAAGATTTTTGCTAACTTCAAGCGCTTCATCACTGTTTAATACGGGAATGACTTTTTTAGCACCGTATTGTAAAAGAGTGGTAATTGTCGTTGTTGCTAACAGGACATCAAAAATAACCACAACACAATTTTTTAGTCTACTTGGATCAATCAATTCTTTTTGTAGTAAAACATTGATTTTTGTCATTCTGTGTCCTTTCTTATCTTTTATTTAAAAAAATCACATCATGAGATAATGTCATTAAATTTTGTATGCCCTCATTTAAATTACTAAATCGATTATCTGTAAGATGTCCTTCCTTCCATTTTAATAAGGAAGGTTAAGTTTGAATATCCTTCTGAAAATTGTTTTACTTCCATATTAGCGCTTTTATCAAGTTCGATTTGATTTCTAAGAAAGGCTTCAAACTTAGCCCAGTTAATTTCTTGTTCGGATTGAGTCGAAACATTGATTTTTTGTTTTAATATCGTTAAGCCTCCTAAAAACATTTATTTGTGTAAAAAACATGCAAGTACCATGCCAATATTAAAAAATTGTTTACCTGCCTTGAAAAGAGTATAAATAGGTTTTAAGATGTGGGGTTTGTAGCATCCTATCTTTTAAGATGATAAGTTTTCGTACAATACGCTATTAGTAGTGTAGTTATATCATACAATTCCATAGATTCGAGCAATTATCGGCTTGACTATTCTTAATTTTCAAACGGTAATTTATAAAAAAGCTATATCTGCTTAGATAAGGGGATGAATGATGTGGAAATTATTAAGGACTTTATGACGATTTTATGGAAGTGAAAGGCATTAACTATATTGTTCACCGGATCCGCTCGATGTTCGAATAATAACAGCGACTCATCAGAAATTAGAAGAAATGGTCGAGGAAGGAAAGTTTAGAGAGGATTTGTTTTATCGATTAAATATCATCTCGATTGAAATTCCTCCACTCAGGAAAAGAAAAGAAGATACTTTAATGTTAAGTCATGCATTTATGCGAGATTTAAACAAACAAAATGGAACTAGTATTATTGGTTGGAATCCCTTAGTTGAATATGCTTTATTAGAGTATGATTGGCCGGGTAATATTCGTGAACTCCGCAATGTATTTGAACGAGCAATGGTTTTTGCAGAAAATGGAATGATCTCTTTGGAAGATTTACCCGAATATTTACTCAAGAAATTTGGGATGGATCGATTTATAGAAGAAGAGAATGAAGACTGTGAGAAAACAATGTTAGAGAAGGCCGAAGAAATGGCGATAAAGGCAGCTTTAAAGATAGCGGATGGAAACAAGAGTCAAGCGTGCAAGCTATTAGGCATTAGTCGCTCCGTTCTATACGATAAACTAAAAAAATATAAAGATATAAAAATCTGAGCATTTAGTCAAAAAGCACTCTAGTGTGCTTTTTTTTGTTGGTCAGAAAGACATTACAATCTACTACCTGTTTGAATTTCAAACACAATGATAAACCTTTTCATATTTTTTCCTAACTTGGTTATGGTTTGTTTAAAATTATTTTTACATAATTAATAGTCTTAAATCTCGTCATTTCAAGAGATTAAGAAATAAAATTTCAAAGAATTGCGATTTAATTTAAAAGTTGGCACAGATATTGCATTATGTATTGATGACTGGCTAAGAAACTCCAAATAAAATAGGAATCTTATATTAATAAATTGTTACAGGGAGGAAAAGTATGCGTGAGGTAGTAATTGTTGAGGCTGTTCGAACCCCGGTTGGAAGAAGAAAAGGTGTGTTAAGTAATATCCGTCCTGATGACTTGGCTGCTGAAGTGCTAAAAGAATTGGTGAACCGGGCGGGAGTTTCGCCTGATTTAATAGAGGACGTGATTTTAGGGTGTGTTACTCAAATTGGCGAGCAGGGGGTGAATGTCGCCCGAACAGCTGCATTAACTGCTGGTTTCCCAATTCATGTACCTGGGACGACCATTGACCGCCAGTGCGGCTCAAGTCAGCAGGCAGTTCATTTTGCGGCCCAAGCGATTTTGAGTGGAGATATGGATATTGTGATTGCAGGTGGCATTGAAAGCATGACGCGTGTTCCAATGTTATCCAATTTCCAAGGAATTTCCTGGAGCGAAAAGCTTACCTCTCGACACGAAATCATTCATCAAGGATTATCTGCAGAGCGTATTGCCGAAAAATGGGGAATTACCCGTAGCAAGGCAGATGAATTTTCATTAGAAAGTCACAATAAAGCAATAAAAGCTCAAGAAGAAGGTCGGTTCGATCGAGAAATCATGCCGATTGAGGTGACACTGGAAGATGGGACAAAGCAAGTGATTACCCAGGATGAAGGCCCACGCCGAGGCACGACCATTGAAAAACTTGCAAGCCTAAAACCAGCATTCACTGAAGACGGTATCATTCATGCAGGGAATGCTAGTCAGATGAGTGATGGAGCAGCAGCATTACTGCTTATGTCAAAAGCGAAGGCATTAGAATTAGGTCTTAAACCACGTTTTAAAGTACTTGCTCGTACTGTAGTAGGATCTGACCCAACCTTAATGTTAACGGGACCGATCGAGGCGACGAAACAGGTACTTAAAAAGGCAAATATGGAAGTTTTAGATATTGATATTTTTGAAGTTAATGAAGCTTTTGCTCCTGTCCCAATGGTCTGGTTGGAAGAGCTCGGAGCGGATCCATCTAAGCTGAATCCAAATGGAGGTGCCATCGCTCTCGGTCATCCATTAGGTGCAAGTGGAGCTCGAGTGATGATCACCCTTATTCATGAATTGGAAAGAACAGGCGCCCGGTTTGGACTTCAGGCTATCTGCGAAGGAAACGGCATGGCTAATGCGACCATCATTGAGAGAATAGAGGAATAAAAAGAATAAATTTTAACCTAACGAAGGAGGAATATTGAATGAAAATGAAAGATGTGATTGCAGTAGTAACAGGTGGAGGTTCTGGATTAGGAGAAGCGACTGTCACGCGAATTGTCGAAAACGGCGGCAAGGCAGTTATTATTGATTTATCTGAAGAAAGAGGAGAAATTGTGGTTGAAAAATTAGGCTCAGATAATGTCCTCTTTACAAAAGCAGATGTTTCAAATGAGGAAGAGGTTTCACAAGCTTTATCCCAGGCAATTGAAAAATTTGGTCAAATCAATACCGTGGTGAATTGTGCTGGAATCGGCCCTGCTAAAAAAGTGTTGGGACGTGATGGCGTTCATGATTTAACAGGATTCAACAAAATTATTCAAGTGAATTTGGTGGGAACATTCAATGTCACACGATTAGCAGCTGAAAAAATGGTAAACAACGTACCGAATGCAGAAGGGGAGCGCGGAGTCATCATCAACACAGCTTCTGTTGCTGCTTTTGATGGACAAATCGGTCAGGCTGCTTATAGTGCTTCAAAAGGCGGAGTCGTAGGGATGACGTTACCGGTCGCAAGAGAATTTGCACGCTACGGGATACGAGTGATGACAATCGCACCAGGGTTAATCCAGACGCCATTATTCGATACTCTTCCGGAAAAAGCAAGAGAGTCCCTTGGTGCGATGGTTCCATTCCCATCTCGACTTGGATACCCATCTGAATATGCGCAACTCGCAGAAAGCATTATTCAAAACCCATTGCTCAATGGAGAAACTATTCGTTTAGATGGAGCGATTCGAATGCAGCCGAAATAAGAACCTAGTAGAAATAGATATTGATAAATGGTAATCGGTTACATCCAAACATTGCTCGATTGTTGTTTTAAAACTTGTGGTAAATGAATGTTCCTACCTTAAAGTCAACAAACTTTACGAATAGAGCCAGCAAATAAAATAGGAGGTTTAAGATGAGTCAACTGGTTCAATTAACTAAACAAGATGGTGTTGCTATAGTAATTATTGATAATCCACCAATGAATGTTTTAAGTAGTCAAGTCTCACAAGAGTTGAAGGAAGTTTTTACACACCTAAACGAAGATTCAGAGGTTATTGCAGTCATTGTAACAGGAACCGGTGAGCAGGCATTTATGGCTGGCGCAGACATTAAGGAATTTCCTAGTTGGGTGGGATTAGGAAAAGAAGAGATTAGAAAGATTGCAAGAGGGAATCAAGAGGTATTCAATTTGATTGAAAATCTACCAAAGCCCACCATAGCTATGTTAAATGGTTTTACACTTGGTGGAGGCTGTGAGTTAGCATTGGCTTGCGATATTCGTATTGCTGAAGAGCATGCAAAGCTTGGTTTACCTGAGATTAAATTAGGTCTATTTCCTGGGGCTGGGGGGACTCAAAGGCTTCCGAGGTTGATTGGACCGGCTAAAGCGAAAGAGTTAATGTATTTAGGAAATTCAATTTCCGCAGAGGAATGCTTGAAAATAGGGTTAGTTAACCATGTTGTTCCGAAAGGACAAGGCATGGAAGCGGCAAAATCAATGGCCAAAAAGCTTGCTAGTCATTCTTTGCAATCTTTAAGCAGAATCAAGCAAGCTGTGAACGAGGGGGCAGATCAATCTTTTGATTCCGGTCTTGATCTAGAGTTAGCTCTTTTTGTAGATGTATTTGGTTCAGATGATGTTAGAGAGGGCGTTCAAGCCTTTATTGAAAAACGCCAAGCAAAATTTACACATAAATAAGCTAATTTTAAGCTGAATGTAGTTTATATGAATTTACTTAAATGATTTTAAAAATTGTTACTGGAGGGGTATTTTATGATATTTGAAAAGAGTGCAAAAGTGCAAGAGTTAGAGGAAAGAGTATCGGCTTTTATGAATGATATTGTATTACCGAACGAAAGTGTGTATGAAGAACAATTAAACGCAGGGAAAAGCCGCTGGGAAATACCACCAGTTATTGAAGAAATGAAAGCGCAAGCAAAAGAAGCTGGACTTTGGAATCTATTTATACAAAGCAAGGAGCATGGGCCAGGTTTAACAAACCTTGAATACGCGCCGTTAAAGGAAATCATGGGTCGCTCGCTAATTGGACCAGAAGTTTTCAACTGCTCTGCTCCAGATACAGGAAACATGGAACTTTTAGAACATTATGGTTCCCCTGAACAAAAGCAACAATGGCTGGTTCCACTTTTAAATGGAGAAATTCGTTCTGCCTATGTCATGACAGAACCTGACGTCGCTTCTTCTGATGCAACAAATATTTCGACTCGCATTGAGCGTGATGGCGATGAGTATGTTATAAATGGTAAAAAGTGGTGGATTTCTGGTGTTAAGGACCCGCGTTGTAAGCTCATGATTTTAATGGGAAAAACCGATCCAAATGCTGAAAGACATAAGCAGCAATCAACGATTATTATCCCAATGGGGACACCTGGTGTAGAAATAAAAGAACATCTTCCTGTCTATGGTTATGATGATGCACCACACGGACATGCATTTGTTGACTTCAACGATGTTCGTGTTCCGGTTGAAAACATG
Organism: Neobacillus sp. plas4; assembly: GCF_057221695.1. Classification (NCBI taxonomy): domain Bacteria; kingdom Bacillati; phylum Bacillota; class Bacilli; order Caryophanales; family Bacillaceae; genus Neobacillus; species Neobacillus sp. plas4. The sequence continues at coordinate 3,491,550 of NZ_CM170152.1, read as the reverse complement.
ATTCTCGGTGTAGGTCGAGGCTTTGAAATTGCCCAAGGCCGTCTTGGACCTGGTCGGATTCACCATTGTATGCGCCTGGTCGGGATGGCGGAACGTGCATTAGAACTGATGATCGACCGTGCGCAAAACAGGGCTACCTTTGGAAAATCAGTCATTGAACAAGGTGTCATCCGCAGGTGGATTGCAGAATCACGTATTGAAATTGATTCAGCAAGATTGTTAACTTTAAATGCTGCTCATATGATGGATACAGTTGGAAACAAAGTAGCTCGAAAAGAAATCGCGATGATTAAGGTGCTTGTACCAAATATGGCTGTAAATGTAATTGACCGTGCGATCCAAGTTCATGGAGCAGGCGGCGTAAGTGATGTTTTCCCATTGGCACAACTTTGGGCGCATGCTCGTTCGTTAAAATTTGCTGACGGCCCAGATGAAGTACATGCTGAAGCTGTTGCGAAATTAGAAATCAGAAGTCAGAGTAAAAAAGTCGAGGTTTTAAATAAATAAATGAAGGATGCAATATGACAGAAACAATAGAAAAAGCAAATGCTTTTAAGCAAATTATGGGTCAATATCCTACTGGAGTAACCATAGTAACAACGATGGATGAAGTGGGGAAACCTGCAGGTTTGACAGTAAATTCCTTTGCATCTGTATCCATAGATCCTTTAATTGTGCTATGGAGTATTGATAAAAAGGTCTCTTCTGTAGATAAATTTGTGAAAGCGGAAAAATTTGCTGTCCACACCCTTTCTACAGAGCAAGAAGCCGCATGTTGGGCATTTGCCGGCAAAGAAGCAGATCGCTTTTCAAAGGTGGATTGGAAGGTATCGGAGAATGGTTTACCAATCATTGCAGATTCGTTGGGAACGTTTGAGTGTAAAACCATTCAGCAAATTGATGCAGGGGATCACATCATCCTTTTAGGAGAAGTAATTGATTTAAATAAGGCAGAAAAGAATCCACTACTTTACTACAACCGAAATATAGGTCCAATTCCAGTTAATTGGCCGAAAAAATAGAAAGATATTGGAACTCAAAAATAGTTTTGATGAAAAAAATGTTAGGAGTGGGGCTTACTATGAAAATATTAGGAATCTCTGGCACAATCACAGGCTCTAAAACGTTAATCGTGGTAAATGAAGTAATCAATATGATTAAAAAAATGAATCCTGAGGTTGAGACGGAAATTTTAGACCTTAAGCAATATGATGTTCAATTTTGTGATGGCCGTCCACCCTCAGAATATACAGGTGACACAAAAAAGGTAATCGACATGATTTCATCTGCAGATTCTTATATTATCGGGACTCCTATTTTTCAAGGGTCCTTCAGTGGGACGTTAAAAAATTTGATCGACTTGGTGCCTCCATCCGAATTTAAAAATAAAGTGATGGGTTTTGTTGCTACGGGAGGAAACTACCAGCATTATCTTGTGGTTGAAAATCAGTTAAAACCAATTGCAGGTTATTTAAATGCCTATGTTCCTCCAAGCTTCATATTCGCCCATAATGAGCACTTTAATTCGCATAATGGAATTATTAATCCTGATTTATTAAGAAGCATCGAGGTTCTTTCAGAACAAATGATTCATATGCAAGATAAATTAATCTACTCTAATAGAAAGTAGTTGATCAAGATGGGGGTGTTATCATCAGTTAAACTTCCAATTGACCAATTAAAAGATGGTGGATTAACCACTATGAGGTTCATAACTTGGATTTTGATCAGGACTTATATTGGAAAAATATCGAGGTGAAAGTTTGTTTCTACTTAAGAAAGGAAATCGCTTTTTCAAGTATTTCATATTTAGTTTCCCAAATCAAAAAAGATATTGAATTAGTAAAAAAACGTTTTAATTTATATGTTTTAAAATAAGTGAACATGAGGATTTTAGAAAACGCTATCATTTATGTTGGCGTTTTCTAGTATGTTATTAATTTAATAGAAATAGAGTTATTTAATATTTCGGAAAATTATAAAATTGTTATTGAAACCTCCTTTGAAGCTTGTTATAATAAAATCAAACAAACGGTTGATTTTATTATTAGGACATTAAACAACTAAACCTATTTGATCGTTTGACTATATAAAATATCAAAAGGAGTGGAGATAGTAGATGAAAACAGGTCTATTTTATGTAAACGAATGTCATGATGGGAACTATGAAAGGGCTTATTCGGAAATGTTGGAACAAATCCAGTATTCAGAAGAGATTGGCTTTGAAAGTGTATGGCTGGGTGAGCACCATTTTAATGAATATGGAAGTATGCCTTCTCCACAGGTTGCAGCGGCTGCAATCTCACAGATTACGAAAAAAATGGATATTGGTATTGGGATCAGCATTCTAAACTTTGATAATCCAGTGCGAATTGCTGAAGATTATGCAATGGTTGATATTTTAAGTAATGGTCGCTTAAAGTTTGGCGGAGGACGTGGATATCAGCCGCATGAGGCAAAAGGTCTTGGCGTAAGCATGGAAAAAACAAGGGAAAAGTATTGGGAGTATGTTGAGATCATTCAAGGTTTATGGGCGAATGATAGCTTTAGTTATAACGGAGAATTCTATCAAATTGAAAACTTGAGGCTTACTCCAAAACCTCTTCAAAAAAGAATTCCATTCTATCATGCATGTATTAGCCCTGCGTCTTTTGACTTAATGGTAGAAAAAGAGGTTCAAGAGTTTATGGTAACACCAACACTAATGGTGATGGATGATGTTCTAGCTTCTACGAAACGGACGAGGGAACGTTTGATCCAAAAGGGAATTAACCCATCCATCCATCTAAACCTGCAAATGAACATTGCAGATAATACTGATCAAGCCATTAAAAATGTAGAAAAAGAAATGGATGTGTATTTTAACCGAGTATTGGATATTATCCCAGGTGCAAAAGGTCAACAAGCTCCGGAAACATATGAACGATTTGCAGAAGTAGCTAAAGAAATGGAAGGACCGATAAATATTGCTGGCTTAAATCAATCAGGTATTGCTTTATTAGCAGACGCAAAAGAAGCAGTGAATCGTTTAGAGGTAGCGGAAGAAGCTGGGATTAACAGCCTATCTTGTTGGTTCCGTATGGGTGGGATGGAGCACCGTAAAGTAATGAAAGCTATGAAACGTTATGCTGATGAGGTTTTACCTTATTTCAAGGCCGTTCAACGGAGACAAAAGGTAAGTCTATAAAAATCTAAATCAATCACTTGGGGGGCGTTTACGATGCCATATATTGAGGTGGAAAAAGGGGTACAGTATTACTATGAAGACGTGGGACAAGGGAAACCAATTGTTTTTGTTCACGGTTGGGGCATGAATCGCCAGGTTTGGGAAAGACAGGTTGTTGATTTTAGTGACACATTCAGGGTCATCACGATTGATTGCCGTGGCTGCGGAAAATCAGATAAACCTACTCATGGCTATGAAATCTCTAAACTAGCAGATGATTTGAACCAAGTGGTTCAAAATTTAGGTTTAGAGGATACAACCCTTGTTGGCTGGTCGGCTGGCGGATCAATTGTGATGGATTATGTGACTCGTTTTGGCGGGGGAGCGGTTACAAAAGCTGTTTCCGTTGGAGGAGCAGTACCGAGATATACCTCTACAGAAGGTTTTGATTTTGGTGTTCCACAAGAGAATGTGACACAAACTCTAGCAGCAATGCGAGCGAACCGACCAGCTTTAGTCCGTGCCATTGCTGATGGTTGTTTTCATCAGGATGTTGGGCAACCGATGAAAGATTGGTTTTTTAATAACTTCATGGAGCAATCTTGGTTTACGGAAAGGACAATGGAGGACTTAGGTAAAATTGATTTAAGGGATAAGTTAAGTGACATTTCAATTCCAGTTGCTTTCTTCCATGGTCTTCATGATGGAGTTGTACCGCTTTCATTATCTGAGTATTGCGTGAAAGAGGTTCAAGGAGCGAAACTGGTTGTATTTGAAAATAGTTCTCATGCTCCATTCATTGAAGAAATTGACCGTTTCAATGAGGAACTAATGTCATTTATCCAATCTTAAAATCAATTCAGTTCCAAGAGTATAAAAGATGCAGGTATGGAGCAGATGGAATTGTTATTAAAAAAGACCTTTCTTTGATATAAATGGTATACCTTTTACTGCTCCCATGGTCTATTTCTTAAAATGTAATGTTGTTAAAAGAAAAGGAGTGTCCAAAATATGTACGATTTCAGTCCAACAGAAGAGCAAAAAGAGTTGTTAGCTAGAGCAAAGAGAATAATGGAAGAAGATGTTTATCCTGCTGAAAAGCATATTGTTCCAGGAGTAGGTCTTCCAGATGAAATATTGAAGCCGATTCAACAAAAAGTTAAGGATCAAAATTTATGGGCAGCTCATTTACCATTAAAAGTGGGCGGGTTAGGATTAGGAAATGTATTTTTAGGTTTATTAAATGAACTATTGGGCTCTAGTCCAATTGGTCCTAGAGTGTTTGGCACAGCTGCCCCTGACACTGGGAATACTGAAATTCTGATGAAGGCAGGAACACCAGAGCAAATCGCACGTTTTCTGCAGCCTGTTATAAATGATGATATTCGGTCTTGCTTTGCGATGACAGAGCCTGATGTTTCAGGTGCAGATCCTACCGGTTTACAAACAAGAGCAGTAAGAGACGGAGACGAGTGGGTAATCAATGGAAAGAAGTGGTTTATCAGTAATGCTGCTCTTTCATCCTTTGCGATTGTTATGGCTGTTACCGATCCAGATGCCCCTCCGCACGAACGGGCAACGATGTTTCTCGTTGAAAAAGGAACCCCAGGCTTTGATCTTATCAGAGATATTGGCGTAATGGGGGACTACAGTGAAGGTGGACATTGGGAAATCCACTTTAACAATTGTCGGATTCCTGCTGAAAACATATTAGGCAAGGTAGGGGAAGGTTTTAAACTTGCTCAAATGAGATTAGGACCTGGTCGTATTACACATGCGATGCGCTGGTTAGGGGTGATGAATCGCAGCTTCGACTTAATGCTTGATTATGCCATAAAGAGAAAAACTCGTGGGCAAGCATTAGCAGAGTTCCAGACCATTCAAAATTTCATTGCTGATTCAGCAGCTGAAATCTCTGCATCACGTCTTATGACGCTTCATGCTGCTTGGAAAATGGATCAAGGGGAAGATGCGAGAAAAGAAATTGCACTTATTAAGTTCTATGGAGCCAAAATCCTAAATGATGTGATTAGTAGAGCCATTCAAGTCCATGGTTCATTAGGTTACTCAAAGGATACACCATTAGAAGCGTTTTACCGTGAGGCAAGAGCCGCACATATTTATGATGGTCCAGATGAGGTTCATCGAATGGTGGTAGCCAAACGCTTTTTAAAAGAACACAAGAATAAATTGAACAAAGAATTGACAGAAGTGCTTTAAAAATAGATTCCTTTCCGCTGTTAAAATTTAGGGGGTGAAACCATGGGGAAAGTATTAGATGTTACGGACAAGGTAGTATTAATCACTGGAGGAAGCCGCGGGATTGGAGCAGAAATGGCGCGGGAGTTTGCTGCAGCAGGCGCTGACCTAGTGCTCGCGAGCAGGAATAGGGAAAGTTGCGAGATGGTTGCCAATGAAATTCGTGAATTGGGAAGAAGAGTCTTAACGGTTTCATGTGATGTATCGAAACGATCAGATATTCAAAACCTATTTAAAGTGACATTGGAAGAGTTCGGCAGGCTTGATGTCCTTGTCAATAATGCGGGTGCAAATGTTACGAAATACGCAGTAGAGTTTACAGAGGAAGATTGGGATTTTATTTATGACGTAAACATTAAAGGATTATTTTTCTGTTGTCAGGAAGCAGCAAAAATCATGATTCAACAAAATTCGGGGAAGATCATTAATATATCTTCCGTTGGTGGTGCGAAACCGTACAAGCGGATTGCTCCCTATACAGCTTCGAAAGCAGCTGTTATTCATTTAACGAAATCATTGGCTGCAGAATGGGCACGTTACAATATCCGGGTTAATTCCATTGCTCCAGGACTAATTGGTACAGAAATCAATGCAGTGGAAAGAGAAAATGAGGAATGGCTTGAAGGAGCAGTGAAGGCAATCCCATTAAGGCGTCTAGGGGAACCAAAAGACATCTCTCAAATTGCCTTGTTTCTCCTAACAGATGCAGCTGATTATATAACAGGACAAACATTTTATATCGATGGCGGCACACTTGCAGAGTAACAGTAATAGGCAATAATAGATTATGCTGACAATTTATAAAACAGAAAGGAGGTAATGTAGAATGATTTCACCACTTCAATCGATTAGAGTTCTTGATCTTTCTCGCCTGCTGCCAGGTCCATATTGTACAATGTTTTTGGCGGATTTTGGAGCTGAAGTGATTAAAATTGAGGAACCGAATTTAGGGGATTATGCTAGATTGGGAGAGCCAAAACTCGACACAGACAGTGCAATCTTCTCTTCGCTAAATCGAAATAAAAAGAGTATAACCATTGACTTGAAATCAGAAAAAGGAAAAGAGATTTTTTTAGAATTAGTAAAAACAGCTGATGTATTAGTTGAATCCTTTCGACCAGGAGTGATGGAACGACTTGGTTTAGGGTATGAGACGTTAAAGGCTCTTAATCCAAAGTTAATTTATTGTGCCATTACTGGCTATGGCCAAACAGGACCATATGCAAAATTACCAGGTCATGATCTAAATTATATAAGCTACGCTGGTTTACTAGACTTGCAGGGGGAGCGTAATCGAAAACCTGTTGCACCATCCGTTCAGATAGCCGATATTGGCGGAGGATCTTTAATGGCGGTAACAGGGATTCTTTTAGCCATTCAAGCTAGAAATATAAATGGGAATGGACAGTTTGTCGATATTTCCATGTTAGATGGTGCTGTGTCTTGGTTACAAACCACATTACCAAATTATCTAACTGATAACCAACTTCCGACCAGGGGAGAGTTGCCTTTATCAGGTGAAAAAGCATGCTATGAAGTTTATGAAACACAAGATCACCGGTATATAGCCGTTGGTGCTTTAGAATACAAGTTTTGGAAAGAGTTTTGTAAAGCAATTAAGAGGGATGATCTAATTGATTCTTTAGACGCACCACAAAACATACAGGATGAACTTAAAATTGAAATCGGGAACATTATTAAGAAGAAGACTTTAGATGAGTGGACCGAAATATTTAACCATTATGAGGCGTGTGTATCTCCGGTTTTAACTTTTCAGGACATGGTCAATCATCCTCAAATAATAAACCGTGAAATGATACAAGAAATTCCAGGTATGATCGGAAAACAGATCGGAATTCCTATTAAGCTTTCGGATACCCCTGGTTCAATCTATAAAAATGCTCCTAAATTAGGTGAAAACAATCAGGAAATTCTTGAAGAGCTTGGGATTAGGGAGAAGAAAGAAAAGGGTAAAATTGAAGAAGTTATCTAAAAAACTTTCACTTTCATCGATTGTGTTTTTAAAAGAAAAAAAACTCTTGAAAACAACAAAAAAATATTCAGAATATTCTTGCCTAAGTAATGTAAACCAGCTATAATATGAATCAAATGGTTGTTTGTTTTATATTATAGCTTGTATTTAATATTAATAGCTCACAGTATTACGTTAACGAAAAACACCAACATGATACTAGATTTCATCCTCACAATATTCATTTTATGTATTAAGTTGTAAGCGCTTAATAACAAAGTTGATAAGACCTCATAATACCGTTTCACCTCAGCTGCTAAACTTCTAAGAGTAATAATTTGATTTAAATCAATTATCTTAAGTTGAGCAAAAACAGCCTTACCAAGCAAAATGCGAAAATCCTTCTATATTGTTTTCACAAAGTTAAGTTGCGTTCTTTTAAGGACTTAATTAATAAAATTGTTGGTTACTTGAAGGGAGTGATGGATCAAGACTAGCAGAAAAAAATTTTTTAGAGTGTAGTTTTAAAACAAACGTTTGATTTTGTTGGTTGAGTTTCAAACAAACGTTTGTATGTTAAATGGTAGTTCAAAAAATTTATATAAAAACAAAATGAAGGAGTGTTTACAGTATGGGTATTAAAATGGGTCTTTTCTATGTTAACGAGTGTCATGATGGAAACTATGAGCGTGCATATGGGGAAATGCTAGAGCAAATTCAGTACGGAGAAGAACTTGGTTTTGAAAGTGTTTGGTTAGCAGAACACCATTTTAGTGCCTATGGCAGTATGCCTTCTCCTCAGGTTGCAGCCGCAGCTATTTCACAAATTACAGAAAAAATGGATATTGGAATTGGTATTAGTATACTTAACTTTGATAATCCTGTTCGTATCGCTGAAGACTATGCAATGGTTGATGTCTTAAGTAAAGGCCGTTTAAAGTTTGGAGCTGGACGTGGCTACCAGCCGATGGAAGCAAAAGGTCTTGGAATTAGTTTAGAAAAAACAAGGGAACGCTATTGGGAGTATGTAGACATTATCCAAGGTTTATGGAACAATGATACGTTCAGCTATAATGGTGAATTCTATTCCTTTGAAAACCTTATGTTAACTCCAAAACCGGTTCAAAAACGAATTCCATTCTATCATGCATGTATAAGTCCAGAATCTTTTGATTTAATGGTTGAAAAGAATGCGCAAGAGTTTATGGTAACTCCAACTCTTATGGTTTTAGATGACGTATTAGAATATACAAGACGTACAAGGGATCGTTTGCTTGCAAAAGGAATTGATCCAAAGATTCATATGAACTTGCAAATGAATATTGCTGATGACACAGCTCAAGCAATTAAGAATGTTGAACAATCCATGATCACTTATTTTGATAAAGTACTTGAATTAATTCCAGGAGCAAAAGGTACACAAGCTCCTGCAACGTATGAGCGCTTCGCAGAAGTGGCAAAAGAGTTTGATGGCCCGCTAAATATTGGTGCTCTAAACACAGGTGGTGTTGTGATACTAGATAGCCCTCAAGGAGCTGTGAACCGTCTTGAACCTGTAGAAGATGCAGGAATTGACAGCATGTCTTGTTGGTTCCGCATGGGTGATTTAGAACACCGCCAGGTTATGAAAGCAATGAAGCGTTTCGCAGATGAAGTAATGCCTTACTTTAAGTCTCCTGCAAGAAGAGTAAACGTATAAGCAACCCGTATGTTTCGTATACTTATTGTTTAATTGTAGGAATTTAATGCCGTGTAAAGAAGCAATTTTTCGTTTAAAAAGGAGAGGGTCCAATTGGGAAAAATTGAAGAACAAAACAAAGAAGTAGTCACTAATTTTATGAAAACATTCTCGACTGGGAATATTGATGCCTTTATGGAATATATGTCCGATAAAGCCACTTGGTGGGTTGCCGGTACAATTGAAGGTATTTCTGGAGAAAAGGATATGAAGGAATTCAGAGCAATGAATTCTGGAATTGCAGAAGGAACAAAAACTGGTGCTATTACATTAACTCCTCTTGCAATCACAGCGGAGGGAAATCGAGTAGCGGTAGAAACAGAATCATATGCTGAGCTAAACAACGGACGTGTCTATAACAATATCTATCACTTCCTATTTGTAGTGGAAAACGGGAAGATTGAGAAAGTAAAAGAATACTTAGATACTGAGCATACACGAAAAGTATTCCTTGATTAAGGATAATCGTCCTTTCTAACATAGTCAAAGATACTAGTTTAATAGCACAAACTAGACAGGGTGAATGAACAGACATTTACCCTGTCTTCATTGAGTCTTACTCATTTGCATAAAATGTTTTTTTCAATCTTTTACACAAGGGGGTAAAAGTCTTGAGCTCTTTAAGTGGAAAAGTAGCCATTGTCGGTGCGGCAGATACTGAGGTCGGAATTGTCCCTCATATGAGTGCTACACAGCTTTGTGTGGACGCAGGTCTGCGTGCAATAAAAGACGCTGGGATTGGCAAGGATCAGATTGATGGGTTAATCACCTGTAATTCTTTTGCTGAACCTTTCATGTATCATGCTGAGGCCATCGCAGAATACATGCAGATTTTCCCACGTGTTAGTTTAAGTGTAAACACAGGGGGCGGAACAACTTTTTCTGTTATTCATCATGCCGCTTCTGCGATTTTATCAGGAATGTGTGATACGGTTTTGATCACGATGGCAGACAGTTTGAAAAGCGGATTAACCCGTGAACAAGCAATGTCCATGCAAGTCTCTGCAGGTCATGGTCAATTTGAATTACCGTATGGACCATCAGTTCCATCATTATATGCCCTTATTGCCAAAGCGCATATGAATCAATACGGAACAACAGAGGAACAGTTTGCAGAAATCGCCGTTGCCTGCCGTAAACACGCCAGTCTGAATCCCACTGCCCAGATGAGAGAATTAATTACCATCGAGGATGTGGTGAATTCAAGAATGATTGCAGACCCACTGCATCTTTTAGATTGCTCATTAATATCTGATGGAGGTTCGGCGGTTATTCTCACTTCTGCGGAACGAGCTAAGGAATTCCCTAATCAGCCTGTTTACCTATTAGGGATTGGAGAAGGTCATAGTCATGAACATATTAGTCAGGCACGCAGCCTTACCACTTCCGCAGCGGTTGAATCCGGACAACGTGCCTATGAAATGGCAGGCTTAGGTCCAAACGATATGGATTTTGCCCAGTTATATGATTGTTTTACCCCAACTGTCCTGATTGAAATCGAAGACCTCGGGTTTTGTGAAAAAGGAGAAGGCGGAGCCTTTGTTGAAAATGGGGAGATTCAACTAGGCGGAAAATTACCGATAAACACTCATGGCGGATTGTTGTCTCATTGTCATCCTGGTAATCCTGGTTCCATGTTTGCCCTCACGGAAGCCGTTCTTCAACTTCGTCATCAGGCTGGTGATCGTCAAGTTCCGGGGGCACAGTTGGGTCTTGTCCATGGCCAGGGCGGCATAATGTCAAGCCATACTACAATGATTCTAGGAAGAGAGCAAATTTAAGGTTCAATTGTTATTGCTGGAAAAGATATTGTAATTAATGTGAGGTCGATACTTATGAAAGATCATTCTGGAAAATTATTTCCCCGTCCAACCGTTGAAACCACTCCTTATTGGGAAGGCTGCCGGAACCATGAATTGCTAATCCAGCAATGTCAGGATTGTGGGCATCACCAATTTTATCCGCGAATAATGTGTACGGATTGCTCTAGTGCTCATGTTGAATGGGTGCCTGCAACTGGGAGGGGAAAGGTAAAAACCTTTACGATTTTGCACCGAGCGATAACAAAGGCCTATTTAGCGGAAGTACCGTATGTGATCGCCTTAATTGAACTTGAAGAAGGACCAACGATGATGAGCAATGTCGTACAGTGCGATCCTGAAAGTGTTGAAATCGGTATGGCAGTCGAAGTCGTTTTTGAGGATTGGTCTGAGCAAATTTCAGTTCCCAAATTCAGACCATTTTAATATTTTAAAATTTTTTTGGAGGATAGTAGGTATGTATGAGGGGATCCAAACTTTTGGCCAAATAGTTGAATATCGTGCAATGGAAATGCCGGGCTCCAGGTTTGTTCGTTTTCAAAATGCTGACCTAAGCTATCATCAGTTCCATAAAGATGGAAACAAGTTTGCTAATGTCATTCAATTGCTTGGAATGACAAAGGGTCAAACTTGTGCGGTAATGCTTCCGAATAGTCCAGAATTTCTAGCTGCCTGGCTTGGTCTTGCCAGAATAGGTGTGATCGAAGTTCCGATTAATGTCGCGTACCGAGGGGATTTATTAACCTACATTCTTAATAAAGCAGAATGCCAAGCCATAGTCATTTCTTCTAAATGGGTTGAACGAATAGGAGAAATCTCAAAAGACCTGAAACATTTACGTCATGTTATTGTCGTAGGGGAGAATGAACAGTTTCTACCTAAGCCGATTTTGTTCCATTCCTATGAAAATCTAATGGAACATGCAAGCGATGATCCGGTAGAAGTGGATATAAAACCGAATGATCCAGCTTTGATTCTTTTTACTTCTGGTACCACTGGTCCATCAAAAGGCGCGATCTTAAGCCATCGAGCAAACTTTGCCCTCGCATCTACGTGTTGTGACCTGATGAATTATGGTCCAGACAATCGTATATTTACCGTGTTCCCACTTTTTCACGTGAACGCTCGTTATGCGACGATTTTGCCTGCGTTACTGGCCGGAAGTGATGTTGTGATGCACGAAAAATTTTCTGCCTCAAAGTTTTGGGAGATTTGTCGGGAGGAGCAAATTACAACGTTTACTTATATGGGTTCACTTCTGACGATGCTAATGAAGCAGCCTGAACTACCGAATGATGGTGACAATCCAGTACAGATGATTCAAGGAGCACCAGCCCCATTAGAGATTTATGAAGAATTTGAGAGACGTTTTAAGTTGAAAATCACCGAAGCCTATGGATCGACGGAGGTGGGGTTAGCGATGGTCAATCGTGCTAATTCATTCCGAAAAGGATCCTGTGGCAAGGCTGTTCCAATTTATGAAGTGGAAATACATGATGAAAACGATCAACCTTGCCCTGTAGGGGAAGTGGGGGAAATTGTTGTAAGGCCTAAGGAACCAGGCGTTTTATTTTCAGGATACTATGGGATGCCTGAAGCAACCGTTGAAACGTGGCGAAATCTTTGGTTTCACACTGGAGACCGTGGGAAAATGGATGAAGATGGCTACTATTATTTTGTAGACAGAAAAAAGGACGTCATTCGTCGAAGAGGAGAGAATATATCTTCCTACGAAATCGAGCGAGTTATCAATACACACCCAAAAGTACAGGAAGCCGCACTCGTTGGTGTTCCTTCTGAGCTTTCGGAAGAAGAGGTAATGGCTGTTGTAATTTTACGTGAGGGTGAAGAGCTAGAGCCAGAAGAGCTATTAGATTTCTGTCAGCCGCGAATGGCTCATTTTGCTGTTCCTCGATATATCAGGTTTGTGAAGGAGTTTCCAAGAACTCCATCGCAGCGAATTGAAAAATATAAACTCCGTGCAGAAGGGATTACTTCAGATACATGTGATCGTGAAAAAATAGGCTATAAAGTTCTTCGTTAAGGTTTATTTCAGATACAGAAGGGAAGGAACAAATATGTACAAAGGGACCGAAACATTTGGGAAAATCGTTGAGCACCGTGCCGCAATAAAACCATATGATCGGTTTGTTCGCTTTGATGATCAAGATCTTACCTACGACCAACTTAATCGAGGCGGAAATAAAGTGGCGAATATGATTGCGTCACTTGGATTATCTAAGAAGCAAACCTGCGCTGTTATGCTCCCGAATAGTCCTGAGTTTTTAGCAACGTGGCTAGGTCTGTCACGTCTTGGTGTCATCGAAGTTCCGATAAACACAGCATTCAGAGGAGATCTGCTTACATACATTCTCAATAAAGCAGAATGTAAAGCAATCGTTATTTCTTCACAATGGGTGGAGCGAATCAATCAAATTTCCCATGAACTTACTCATCTTCAGCATGTTATCATAGTTGGAGATGATTACGAGGCAATCGATCTTCAATTAGATTATCATTCGTATAGAGGTCTTTTCGCTTCAGCAAATGATGTACCAGTTGATGTAAAAGTAGAACCTAAGGACACAGCGCTTATTCTGTTCACCTCTGGAACAACAGGTCCGTCAAAAGGGGTAATCCTCTCCCATACAGCGACTTTTAGTGTGGCGAAAACAGCCTGTGAACTTATGAAGTATGAACCGGAGGATCGATTGTTTACTGCCTTCCCATTGTTTCATGTGAACGCTCGCTACACCTCAGTTTTGGTAGCGCTATTAGTAGGCTGTGATGTTGTGATGCATAGTCGATTTTCGGCATCAAGGTTCTGGGATATCATGAGAAGGGAACAAGTAACCGCCTTCAATTTTATGGGCTCTCTCTTAACAATGCTGATGAAGCAGCCTGAACGTTCGAATGATGCTGATAACCTGGTGAAAAAAGCATTTGGTGCCCCAACACCGGTGGAAATTTATGAGGATTTTCAAAATCGATTTCAGTTGAAAATATCTGAAGTGTATGGTTCAACGGAATTAGGAACAGCTCTTTACAACCCAGCGGATTCCTTTAAAAAAGGTTCCTGCGGCTTTCCTGTTCCTGTTTATGAAGTTGAAATTCATGATGAAAATGACAATCCATGTCCTCCTGGAGTGGCTGGTGAAATTGTCGTTCGTCCAAAGAAACCTGGTATTCTTTTTACAGGATATTACGGCATGCCTGAGGCAACCGTGGAAGCTTGGAGAAATCTTTGGTTTCATACGGGCGATACCGGTAAAATGGACGAAGACGGGTATTTCTATTTTCTCGACCGAAAGAAAGATGTTGTTCGCAGAAGAGGGGAGAATATATCGTCTTATGAAGTGGAACGTGTCATCAATGATCATCCAAAGGTTTTCGAATCTGCGGTCATCGGCGTGCCTTCTGAACTTTCTGAAGAAGAGGTGATGGCAGTCGTGATTATGCAAGAAGGTGTGGAGCTAAAACCCGAGGAGTTACTGGATTTCTGTCAAGATCGCATGGCACACTTTGCGGTTCCACGCTTTATTCGTTTTGTTAAGGAACTACCGAAAAACACCTCTCAACGAGTGGAAAAATACAAGCTTCGCCAAGAGGGAATTACAGAAGATTCTTGGGATCGTGAATGTGTTGGGTATGAAGTAAGGAGATAAATAGGTAAAATATCCCCTTTTTGAATATTTAGAATTTTTAGAATTGACTTGTGATAATTTCACACTTATAATGTGGTCAAGTACGTAGAATGTAATATATTAACTGAGGGAGGGTTCATCTTTGAATACTAATGTGAAGAACTTAGAAAGAACTGTAATTTGTAAAAAAGATGAGATGCAGCCGGGAGATCGGAAGGTTATTCAGGTTAGGAGATTGTCCATTCTAGTTGTTCGAAAAGAAGATGAGTTTTATGCAGTTCGAAATGCTTGTCCTCACCAAGGCGCAGAATTTGAAAAAGGAGTTTTAAGAGGTGCTGCAAGACCAACAACGGAGTTTAAAGAAATTTTTTATGAAAAACCAGGTGGATTTATCTATTGTCCATGGCACCACTGGAGTTTTGATGTCGAAACAGGGTGCTCAATGCATGACCCAGAAAACACAAAAATTAAAACGTTCGATGTTAAAATAGAAGATGGCGAGGTTGTTGTTTACGCTTAATTTTTTTTGATTTGATAAAATCAAACAACCATTTATTTTATTTTTATAAATAAAACAACCATTCGTTTGAATGAGTGATAAAAATGAGTTTTGAAAGTGCCTAAGTTGAAAGGGGATAAAAAAATGAGTAAAACTCTTGAAAAAAGTAAAATACAATCAGCCGTTAATAGTAAAGTCATTCCTGTTATTGATTGTGATGTTCATCCAAATCCTAAAAGCTATGAAGATCTTAATCCTTATTTAAGTGATTATTGGAGAGATTTCTTAACTGATTGTAAATGGAAAGGTGTATTCCCAGGGATTCCAATTATGGCGATTGTTGCAAATGCTGGTCATCGCATGGATAGTATTCCTCCTGAAGGGGGCCTAGGGTGTTCTTCACTTGATTTCTTTAGAGAACAAGTCGCTGATAAATACAATTATGCAAACGCTATTCTCTTCCCAGACTCAAGCTTTATGTTAGCCGCTTCAGCACAGCATGAAATGGCAACAGCTGTTGCGAGCGCTTATAACGACTGGCAAATTGATACTTGGTTAGCAAAAGATCCTAGTCTTCGCGGTTCTGTTATTATTGCCCCTCAAGATCCGGAAGCTGCTGCGCGTGAAATCGATCGTGTTGGAAGTCATCCGCAAATGGCTCAAGTTGGATTTTCGATTCATTCACCATATGGGGGATGGGGAGATAAACGCTATCATCCAATTTGGGAAGCAGCAATTCGAAATGGACTTGTTTGTACATTTCACGTATCGGTTCCAGGAGGATTATTTAGGCAGGGACCAGTTATAGGAAACTATTATCCTGAGGCGCAAACAAATAATGGATTAACCTACCAAGCACAGATTAATAGCATCGTTTTTGGCGGTGTATTAGAAAAATATCAAGATCTTAAAATGGTCTTCGTTGAAGGCGGATTTGCTTATCTACCGAACTTGATGTACACAATGGATACTCATTGGAGAAATCTGAAACGAGAAGTTCCTTGGGTAAAACGTCCTCCAAGCCAGCAAATTAGAGAACAAATGTGGTTTGGTACACAACCGTTTATTGAACCAGAGCGTCATGAAGATGAAGAACATGTCGTCCAGATTATTAAAATGATTGGGGAAGACAGAATTCTATTTGCGAGTGATTATCCGCATTGGGAATTTGATGCACCGCATGCCGCTTTTAAAAGCATTCCAAGAGACCTGAAAGAAAAAATTCTTTATAAAAATGCAATGAAGGTGTATGGACTTCCAGATCCAACAAAGTAATTTAGACAGCAGCTTATCCTATCCACTTATTATCTTTATAAGTGGATAGGAAAGTGCTAGGTGTAGTAGAAGTATATACTCTACAGAATTTGCTTAGTGACAGCGGTACCCAGGGAATCCAGGATCAATGTTTGCATTAACGGAAGCTGTCATGCAACTTCGCCATCAAGCTAGAGAACGTCAGGTTCCTGGTGCAAGATGATGATAAGTAATGAGGTTCAATGTGATCCTAGGTACGGAGGTTGAAGTCGTTTTGAGAATTGGTCCGAAGAGATTTCGATTCCAAAATTTCGTCCCAAATATAACAAAAATAATAACGAAATAAGTAAAACGGTTGTTTGTTTGATTTACGAAATAGAACGGGTGATCAACACTCATCACAAAAGTCTTGGACTCAGCGGCCATTGGCATTCCCTCAGAAATTCCAGAGAATGAAGTACTGGCAGTTGTGATCTTGCGCGAAGGCGAAAGGCTTAACCCAGAAGAACTACTCGACTTTTGACAGTCCAGAACGGCCTATTTTTCTGTTCCTCGTTTTATACGTTATGTAAAGGAATTTTCAAGAACCCCATCCCAAAGGATTGAAAAATACAAGCTAAGAGTGGAAGGTATAACTGGCGATACGTGGGTCCCTGAACTCGTCGGGTATAAGGTACTCCGTTAACGGTGGTCAATGATAATGAATAATCGTTAAGATTATCTTTTTATTAACTTTACTTGTCTAACAACCTCTCAAGTTCATTTGAAAAATTGTAATAAATATGGAACGCGATTCTACTATTCTAGGAGGAATACTATGCGAAAGATTAACGTAGCGCAAGTAGTTGATGAGAGCAAATTTAACTCTCTACATTTGGGAGTTGTTGCATGGTGCGCCTTTATTATGTTATGTGATGGTTATGACATGATCGTATTCGGTTCTGTCATTCCTAGTATTAGCGTAGAATGGGGAATCACGACAAGTACAGCTGGTGCTATAGGAAGTTTAGCCATGTTTGGAAGTTTAATAGGATCACTGGTTTGTGGAATTCTAGCTGATTTTTTGGGACGAAAGAGGGTAATTATCTTTTGTTTCATTATTTTTAGTTTTTTTACCTTGTTAACTGGATTTGCTCAAGGACCCGTTGATTTTACCATTTACCGCTTTATTGCTGGCTTGGGATTAGGTGGGATGCCACCACTTCTAGTCGCAATTACTTCTGAATATGCACCAAAGCCTAGTAGAAGTATGCTTGTTGGTTTAATATCGTCAGGTTTTGCTATTGGAGGGATTGGGGTAGCGTTATTAGGAATATTCATTATTCCAAGATTTGGTTGGGAATGGATGTTTTTTATCGGTGGACTACCTTTATTAGCCGTTCCATTCATGATTAAGTTTATGCCTGAATCGTTAGCATTTCTTGTTGTAAGAAAAGAAAATGAAAAAGTCAGTTCCATATTAAAACGATTAAATCCATTATATATACCTAAAAAAGATGATAGCTTTGAAGTTTATTTACCTAAAACAGGTATGCCCGTAGCAAAGCTTTTTGACGAACGGCGAGGGTTTTCAACAATCATGTTCTGGACTACATCATTTATGGCTTTATTAGTGATATATGGATTGGGTACGTGGCTTCCTCAATTAATGGTTCAAGCTGGCTATCCTTTAACATCTAGTTTAATGTTCTTGTTCGCTTTAAATATTGGAGTGATGGTAGGTAATATTTCTGGAGGATTGTTAGCTGATCGCAAAGCACCAAAAAAGGTAATTGCCGGTATGTTAATACTGGGTTCTATTAGTTTAAGTTTACTTGGACTGAAGCCAGGGACGATCATTTTGTACTTATTGGTAGCCATTGCAGGAGCATGCTCCAATGGTCCGGGAACTACGAACTACGGTTACGCCTCCAAGTTCTACCCAACTCACATAAGATCTACTGGGGTCGGCTGGACTAGCGGAATGGGCCGTATTGGTGCAATGTTAGGACCGGTTTTTGGAGGATTGTTACTTGAATTAAGCTTACCAACACATATGAATTTTATCAGCTTTGCGATTCCGGCTCTTTTAGGAGCAATAGCCATATCGTTTATTCAAGATAAGTACAGTGACTTTAATATGGTTACGAATAAGCCTGTACAACAATTTGTGAAACAGCAAGTAAACCTTAAATAAATTATATAGAATCATAACCTATATGATTGATCCGGATCAAAAGGGGATGAAAATGTGTACTGTGGAATAGAAACGTTTGGGAAAATAGTTGAACACTGTTGCCGAGTTGAAAGTTCAGAGGAGTGAATGATTCCTGAATTTGTGCCTGCGTTGGCTACGATTTTACGAATGTTAGAGGCAGAGCCTTTAAAATAATATTCATCGTGTAATCTACTAAAAATTTTAAGGGCGGTATGCTTTTGTTTTCTCCAGTTCTTTTGATCGTCTTCTAACCTTTGGCCAATGATTGGGGAAGACACGCCTTGTTTCTGAAGAATATTCTTTTGTTCCATAAACGTTTACCTTAAGACTGTTGTCGGGCTGTATTGTTTTTAAGGTAGTTGCTTACCCTGTTACGGGATATTCCTAGTTTGGTCGCTATTCTTTGTGACAAACCTTCAACCTCTTTTAAGAATTTGATATTATGAAATTGAGCCATTTCGATCACACTTTTCGTCCGCTAATATTGAAGGAAGTTTGGTCACTTCCTATCATAAGAGAGGTTAATAGAATTGGAAATCATGTGGCTCACTTTTTATGTGATCAAACCATAGAAAAACAGCTCAATCTAGATTATCAAAAACAAGCCCCATCGATGCTATAAAATTAGCAACTTTATTTCCACTCCGATCAAATTGCTCATACGTCAAATCCGTTTTTTCGTAGCGAATAAATCTTGCATATGGTTTAGCTTCCGCACCAATTCCAATTTGACTGGGGAGAGGCGAATATTATTCTACAGGGTCGAAAACAACGCATTTTCCTCTTCCGCGTTTAGCTCTCCGCAAGTCGTATGAGGTTTTAAAACCTTGTTTATTATTAGCCATAAATTCACCTCATAAAAAATCATCCTTATAAAATAATATGTTGGTGATTATAGAATTCTAGAATTCTTAGACATTTGTGAAACTTACCAATTTAATTACTTTTTCCAACATCTTAAACAAACCTGCTTCGTTTGTTTAATAAGAAAAATACCTCCTTGCTTTTTGTGTTTTTTATTGGATTTATTCTTTAACCTGCTTCGATAGTTCAATACATATCGTTTTCATTTCTATAATCAAGGCAATAATTCCTCTAAGACAATCGAAAAGGAGGAAATTATTTTGTTATTATCAAAAGCTGGGAATTATATGAATCAGATAAAAGAATTGAAGGATTCTCTCCTCAGACATTAAAAGCGTATAAGCTCCAATCCAGGCTACTTATCCAAAACTTTAACGATGTGAATATTGCATTATTGACGACTGATCAACTTAAAGGATATTTAGCAAAATCAAGCAAACACCTAAAGCCATCAAGTTTGGCTCATCGAATACGATTTATTAAATCGATATTTCGTTGGTCACACGAGGAAGGGCATATTCAAAAAAATCCAGCTGCAAAAATCAAAGAACCTAAACAAGGAAAACGGATTCCTGAATTTTTAATGGAGAGAGAAATTGAACATTTGAGGGAAGCGTGTTTTACTCCAATGGAAAAAGCATTATTTGAATTTATGTTTTCAACAGGTTGTAGAATAGGCGAAATTATTTCTCTTAATAAAAATAGTATTAATTGGTCGAATCGCTCTGCAATTGTGCTTGGGAAGGGTGATAAGGAAAGGGAGGTTTACTTTAATATACGGTGTGAAATCTGGCTCAAGCGATATTTAGACCTTCGCCAGGATATAGACCTAGCTATTTTTGTTACTGAACGGCACCCACATAGAATGAGTATTGGACAGATGAGGTATATCATAAAACGAATATCAAGTCGGGCAGGGATCAACAAAGAAATCCATCCACACCAACTTCGCCACAGCTATGCGACACACCTATAGAACAACCTCTTTCATTCGTAGTAAAATTGGTTCTATGTTATTCATAAATAAGTCTCCTTAAAATTCAATATCTGCAGTATTGCACAGTAAATTTTAAGTTATTCATAAAATAAAGATTAGCTTACATTAAATTGAAGGGTATAGTGGTTTTACCACCGCGATAGCGGTTTTGTCCAATAAAGAAATTTTTGAAGAGCTTGGAGTGAAGGAGAAATTAACAAAAAAAATTTAAAATTAAAATATTCAGAATATTCTTGCGTGATTAAAAAAACCCAGCTATAATATGAATCAAATGGTTGTTTGTTTTATATTATAGGTTGCCTTTGGGCAATCTCATTAAACTTATGTTTGGCAAAAGTAAATTCTAGATTTACGAGTTTTTTCCTCACAATATTTAACAGAAGTATTATTCAGTATGTAAGCGCTTAATCACGAAGAACAAAAAAACATCTCACTATCACTTCATTTGCATAACTTACGTAAAGTAATAATTAAATTAAGATTTATTTAATTTGAATTAATAAGATTACCTAAAGTTGTGCATTAAACCCGCCTTAACTGATAAAAAACACTCTGCTGCAATAAATTACAAGACTTCTATTTTTAATATTTTGCAAAAAGCTGGATTTTTTGTAGGACTTAATTTTATAAGCAACACCTAATTTATTCTTGTTAGTTACTTGAAAGGAGTGATGGATCAAGAATAATACCAAAATGATCGTTTTTCAGAAGACTTGTAAATTGAGTATAAAGCGGAGGGGATTGTTATTAGAATTTAAGTGGGTGGCGGATGGGGTTCTCAATAAATAAAATGAAATCCAGATTTTACTTAATGTAGATTAATAAAGTTTAATTTTGAAACAAACATTTGATTTATTGACTATAATTCCCTGTAATCGTTTGTATTATATCTATGGTAGTTTTATCAACTTATATAAACAATTAAAGGAGTGTTTGCAGAATTCGGTATTGACAGTATGTCTTGTTGGTTCCGTATGGGAGACTTGGAACACCGCCAGGTCATGAGAGCAATGAGGCGTTTTGCAGATGAAGTATTACCTTACTTTAAATCTCCTGTTAATAAGGTAAAAATCTAATATTTGTTTAAAAAGAATTGTCAATACATTGAGAAGACTAAGCTGCGTTGCTAATAAAATTTCTTAAAAAAGGAGCGATTATAAAATGGGTAAAATTGAAGAAGCAAATAAATGAAAAAAGAAGGGGGAAATATATTGAAAATCCTTTCATCATTTCTAAAGTTTGATTCTTTACCTGCTGATCTTCAAGAAATTCTAATTGGAAACGGGCAAGGGTTTGGAAGTATATTCTGAAATATGCAAGGAGGGAAATTAATGGATAAAATCACCAGTATTGAATATTCTGATGTATCAATAGTGGAAATTCAGAATAATAAATCTCCTAATCAGTCATTAGAAAAAATTCATGAAACAGAAGTGTCTACTGGATTACTGGACAAAGGTCTGGAATTCATAGCACTTGGTTGCTTAATAATTAGTGTGTCTCTAGCCATTTTTGGTGTTATAGTCAGGTATTTCTTTGGTGTTTCTTTTGGAATTATCGAAGAAATATGTCGGTATTCAATCATCTATGGTGTTTTTGCGTATATTGGTCCACTAATTAAAAAGAACGAGCATATTAAAATGGATTTGATGGAAAATATACTAAAAGGTAAAGCCTTGCTAGTGAACGACTTAATTATTAGTATAATACTATCTTTTTCATATGCTTTCCTTTGTTGGACTGGAATTCAATGGGTTATATCATTATATCAACTAGGAATAATGACCAGTTCAGGGCTAATGCTGATGGTTATCCCTGCATTTGCTATTCCATTTGGGATGTTTTTTGGGTGGGTATACTCTCTTCAACAAATTTTCATAGATATCAATAAGATACGTAGATTAAAATCGTAGAAAGAGGGGATCAAAATGTTAATAACTGGGGCAATTATTTTTACCATTTTACTAGTAATGGGGGTTCCCGTTTGGTTAGCATTAGGGTTGGGCGGTGCATTTTGGGCTTTGGTACAAATGGGACTGCCGATTGAAAGTATTCCTTCTCAGTTTTTTAGCTCAACTGATAGCTGGATTTTATTAGCGATACCTTATTTTTTATTAGCGGGTAATCTAATGACTTATTTGGGTTCGGCAAACAAAATGTTAAAGGTAATAATTGATTTAGTAGGACATTTACGCGGAGGATTACCAGCAGCAGCTGTAATCACGTGTGCAATATTTGGAGCACTGTCAGGATCATCTATTGCCACAGTTATTGCTGTGGGATCCTTAATAATACCTCAGATGACCGCATTGGGCTATTCTAAACAGAATAGTTTAGGGATTGTAGCTTCTGCAGGTACCCTAGGGTCAATGATTCCACCTAGTGTTGTTTTTATTCTATATGCTTCAATCGTTCAAGAGAATGTTTCGGACCTTTTTATTTCAGGCATCGTACCTGGTATTTTTATAGCTTTAGTATTGGTCATAACTGCTGTAATTGTTAGTTTGCGTGAGACAGCAGTTATTAAAGAGAGAAGTAGTTTTGCCGAAATTAAAACTTCCTTATTGCAAGCGATTCCGTCATTGTTTATGCCGGTTATTGTTTTGGGGGGGATTTATAGCGGTATAGTTACTCCTACAGAATCTGCAGCAGTTGCAGTTTTGTACGTTCTTATTATCAGCTTCTTTTTTAATCGCAAAGAGTTTACTATAAAAAACATAAAGAAAAGTATAAGAGATTCAATGATTACTACCGCTGCGATCTACATTATATTAGGAGGGGCACAATTATTTTCGACTGCACTTACGTTTACCCAATTTCCACAAGCTATTACAGGATATATAGCAAATTTGACATTAGCACCTTGGATCATTATGCTGTTAATTTTATTTCTTTTCTTTGTTCTCGGTACATTCCTAGAACCACTTCCGATTCTTTTTATTACCATGCCAATTCTATATCCCATTGTGCTTCATTTAGGATATGATCCGATACATTTTGGGATTGTAACTTGTGCATTGATGATGATATCACAGATAACCCCTCCAGTAGGAGGCAGCCTATTTGCATTAAGTGGACATTTTAAAGAGAGTATAGTGGTTGTGTCGAGGGGATCTGTGCCTTACTTATATGCCTTAATTATTGCAACTCTTGTACTATTATACGTTCCTTGGCTAAGTACATTATTTATGTAATAAGCGAGTCCGGGTTCGTCAGCCTACATAGTTTCTAAAGGTGCTATGGTGATGTTAACGAAGCAGGCTGCTCTTGAATATATAGACAAAGGAATTCGTGTAAATTCTATTAATATATTAAAGCGTGAATTAAGAGAGATTTATGGGCAATCCAGAGGGAGTACAGTATCAGAAAGTTTTACTATCATGCACCGTGCTATTACAAAGGCATACCTTTCTGAAGCACCTTATGTAATCGCCTTAATAGAGCTGGACGTAGGGCCAACGATGATGAGTAATGTGATTAAATGTGATCCTGGCAGTGTAGAAATAGGTATGCAGGTTGAAGTCGTTTTCGAAGATTGGTCAGTAGAAATTTCGATTCCAAATTTTCGCCCTGTAAATGTTTAGATATTGTAATTAATTTAATTTTTGAGTACTAGTAATCGGTATAAAATCAAACATACGTTAGTTTTAATTATTTTATGAGGAAAACTGGAATGTACCAAGGAATTTAAACATTTAGAAAAATAGTGAATACCGGGCAGAGGAAAAACCACATTCACGATTTGTCCGATTTACACATATTGATCTCACCTATGAGCAGTTCCATCCGATGGGGACAATCCCGTTCGAATGATTCAAGGGGCACCGGTGCCGCTGGAAATTTATGAAGACTTCGAGAAGCGTATTAATATTATAATTACGGAAGCCTACGGGTCAACAGAGGTTGGGTTGGCGACGATAAACCGTTCTGAAACATTCCGAAAAGGTTCATGCGGTAAATAAAGTTTTTGAAACAGCCGTGATTGGTTTACCTTCTGAATTATCAGAAGAAGAGGTGATGGCAATTGTCATCGTAAAAGAGGGAGAGGAAATACAGCCTGAAGAGCTACTTGAATTCTGTCAAGTTCGTATGGCTCACTTCGCAGTTCCTCGGTATGTTCGATTTGTAAAGGAAATTCCGAAAAACACATTACAGCGAGTGGAGAAATACAAGCTTCAAGAGGCGATTACATCAGATACATGGGATCGTGAACTTGTAGGGTATAAGGTTAACCGTTAATTCATATTCCCAGTACCTATTGAAGCATGGTATGGATGGAATTTATGAAAAGTGAAGGTCCTAGAGTTGATAAATAATAGGGGGAATTAGGATGAAAAAGTTTAATAGAATACTATGTCTAATACTTGTTTTATTTTTAGCGGCTTGTGGAAATTCGACTCAATCTACCAATAATGTAACAACGGGTGCTAATGGATCAAATTCTTCTAATCAGGAAAAATATGTTTTGAGGTTGGCTCATGGCTATCCAACAGCATCATTTATGCATACTTTTGTAGAGTGGTACAACGAAGAAATACAAAAACGAAGCGATGGACGATTATCACTTGAAATCTATCCAACTGCTCAGTTAATGCCAGTTGATCAAGAAGTGCCAGCCATATTACAGGGTCAAATTGATATGAGTCAAACGTCTTCCCCTGTTTTAGCAAGTTTTGATCCAATTTGGAATTTTTATGAATTACCGTTTCTCTTTGATTTTGATCCTAAAAATCCTTCTGTATTTTTAGAAAATCGAATGAAATTTAATAGCAGTGAGAACGGCGGACAAAAATTCGCAAAAATGATGGAAGAAAAAGGATTGAAAATATTGTCACTTAGCTTTGTTGATATGTTTGGTTCCGTATATACCGCTGATGCCGATAATTTAATCACTGGACCGGCTAGCGCAAAAGGTTTAAAGCTAAGAACACCAGGTGGTATTATTGGGCCTGAAACTGTAAAAGCAATTGGGGCAAACGGTATGACCATTGCTGCCGCTGAAGTCGTACCTGCCCTGCAGCAAAAAACAGTAGATGGGGTATTAACTACACCAATTTATGCTTCCGATGCAATGATGCCGCTAAAATCGGTTTCGTTAGTCCCATTGTTTAGCAGTGTAACACCACTTATTATTTCTCAAAAAAAGTTTGAGTCTTTGCCAGAGGACCTTCAGGAAATCCTTATACAAACAGGGAAGGATTTAGAAGAACATGCCAAGAAGATGGTAGAGGAAAAAGCTAAAACGGCTTATGCCAATCTAGAAAAAGAAGGGGTAAAAATTTATTATCCGACAGAAAAAGAGATAAAAGAGTGGGAGAATGCCACAAATCCAGTAAAGGAAGTCTTTGTAAATAAAGTTGAGGGAGGAAAAGAGCTTTTAGATGAACTAACTAATTTGAAATAGTAGGTTTAAAACTAGAAGTAAATATTAAGATTCATCTGAGTTCAATAGATAATTCTATTGAACTCAGATATCTTAAAAAGGAGTAAATAATAAGAATTTATCCGAAATACAGAAGGGAGTTAATCATGAAAATAGAAGACAAAATGGCCATACAGGAATTATTAGGCAGAGCTGCCTATGGTTATGATGAACGAAAATTAGATTTGTTAACACAATGCTTTACTGAAGATGCGGTGATGACTGTACGCATTGAAGGGAGAGACCCGATCAGACCTTTTGAAGGCCATCAAGCGATCATGAAGTTAATGACAAGATCTATGGAAAAACAGACAGATCGACGGCTTCATGATATCTCCAATATCTTTTTTGAAACAGAAGGGGAGGAATCTGCTACCGTTGTTTCAAGTTTAACACTTCAAGGGGTAGAAAATGGAAACATTAGGCTTATTTCAAACGGTTATTATCGAGATGAGGTAGTAAAAGTCGGGGACCGTTGGAAAGTGAGAAGAAGGCATTTAGATTTGAGGCTCCCTTCCTAGAATAGATTTTTCCTTTAATACTAATAAAAGACACTTTGATTTTATCTATTAAAGAGAAATGATTTTTTTACACATCTAATTCAAAATGAGGAATTCGAAGCGGTTATCGTTCACTTTGATTTCGAAAAGAAAAAAAGTTATTCGATTCCTATTGAGAGGCGAAATATAATGGAAAAGTTATTGATAAATAAGTTGTTTCTATAAATATAGTATAGCCCCTTAGTTGCTAGGGGCTTTCGATTGTTGTCATAAGAATATATCTATTCTCTAATTTCATAAGTAAGTTATTATGAAGAGTAAAATTCTTTATTTCAGGGAAGACCATTTTTAGTGAAAGGGTCTTTTTTTCATTCCTTCATTCCTACTTTTAAGGTTGGTGCTTTAAATTTTTAATATAAAAGCGTCCGTTTGTTGTAGATTGAAAAATACGAAAGTACCACAAATTGGCTATTTGGTTATTTTACTAATGCTGCTCTTTTAAGAAGTAACTAGCAATTCAAATTGAATTAAAATGTGAAGGCTCACTTAGCCATGATTTCAGATATTCAATGAACTTTTTCGTAGCTGGAGCAAGTGCTTTAAAAGATGTAGCAGGAATACCAATTGTACGATAATTTTCTCCCTCTAACTTAAGAGTTCGAACATTTGTTGGAACCCAATCCTCTTTTGTTATGTTTTTGGTGTAATAATTACGGAATTATGTCACATTTCGAAATAATTGAACAAAATGCGACCATAAAAAAAGCTAGTATCAAGTGACATTTTTTTAATAAAACGGGCAATATGCCTCGGACAAGTGACCAAGTAGCTTTTAAACTAAGGAATAAATTATCAAGCAAGTATAAATAAAGGAGGGAATATCAATGGCAGGAAACGAACGGAACAGAAATAATGTCAATACAAATGTAGATGTTGATACAGATATCGATAATAGAGTAAGAAATAGAAGCGAATCAGAGGCTGAGGCTGATGTTCGAAACGTTGATAAAAATACCAATGTAGCTCGTACAACAATAACAAACTCTGGTAATTCAAGAGTAGATATTACATTAAACAGTAGAAGTAATTCAAGGGTTGCGTCTGATCAAGAACAAGAGAATAATCAGAATCAAAATTTAAACGTTGATGTTGATGTTGAAGAACGACGCAGACGTAGAGTATTTAATGAAGAATCTTAACTTTTATTATGGGTGGGGTTATTAAACCTCATTCTTTTTACACAAAGGAATAATAGCCGTTTTTCACCATATCCGCTATAACGAAAGCATCTTTTTTATCACTCTTCGATTGAGTATTGTCACGATTCTCTTTATTTCTTTTTACTAAGTGGGGATTCACAGTAACTACCTCAATGTTTTGTTTATACAGCCATTTTGATAGGTTAATCCATTAATGTCCTGTAGGTTCCATACCCACTATTGTTGAATCTAAGTTTTTTAGTTTTTGTAAGTTTTGAATCCAACTTAATAATTTTACGAACCCCTCTTCATTATTTTCAAACTTAAGAGGATCTCCAATTACAATTCCACGGAAGTTAACAGCTCAAGAAACGTGTAATTGTTGGGCTATATCCACACCTACAATTAGATGTGTATCGGAAATTCTTTCTATTAGTTGATTTGTTTGTCCTGCATTTTAAAATTCATAGTAGGGCTTCCTACTTAAGATTTCGAGTTAGATTGGACTCTATACTCGTATCTTACTGAGGGGCTCTATTTTTTTCAAACCTGTTATTTAACGATCTACAGGAATGATAACCTCCGACGTTAATGCCCATCGGATCCATTTTGACTATCCCTATACGAAAGAAATGGAAAAATGGTCCTTTACTAGGAGATTGGCTAAATCAATGTGTAAATGAGTTGCTGGGTGAAAAGGGACATATAGCCTCCATTGATTATTCTAATCGAAAGGCTGCCTATGTTGGCGAAACGCTTTATTCTGGAGGGAGAGTTATCTCTTGTAATGAAGAAGAGAGGGAATTTCAAATAGAGGTCTTTATAAAAAATGAAGCGGATGAAATTTTAGCTCCTGGATTTGCGGCTGTTGTGCGAATGTAGGAATTGAATTCATACAAGTTAACAATCACCTCTAATTCAAAAGGTAACCATGGAGAGTTCTAATTAGGAAAAACCAGATGGGAAAGTTCCTATAACAGGGAACGTGTTTAAGGTTTAGAATGCAATGAGTAAGTGTTTTCTGAGGCTAACGCTAGAATATTTGCTATCTATTATTCTATAAAATAGCGGAGAATGGGGAATCCATTCACCGCTTTTTTTCTGCAAATGAATATATGTAGAGGGAAATTTTTCTATACGGATTCTACAGCTATTTACGTACCTCGTACGTAAAGAAAGTATCTACCTTGTCCACTAAATTTTTCTCATCGGCAATGACTGCTTCATCATCTAGATGTCCAGCTTGCCACTGGTTAAATTCTTCAAGACTATTAAACCATATTTCTGCAAATCCGTTGTAACCAAGTGGTGATTCACCAGGTGGATAAGCGTCGTACTGAATATGGTTTTGTACATAACGGTTACAGTGCTTCCACCATGTTCTATTTATGACTAATTTGCTGTGATAGTTTGACCAATGATTGTGAAATTCTTTAACGGGTATATGTTTTGATTTTTTTATAAAAGAGATTCTTTTGATCTTGCTTTTTTGCTCCCAGTTAGGGGTTGAATACTTCTCAACCTCGTTTGTAAATAAGCGGATAAGTTTGTCCTGTTCGACAAGTTTCTTTGTATCAGCAGCTACTACATTGAGTTCTGGCAGTCGTGACCATTCCCGGAAACTTTCTACACTATCAACCCAAAAATGTGCGACACCGTCATAAGCTGGCTTATGATCAGGATGCAACGCATGTAAAGTATGGGATTGAACGTAATTTTTCATATATTTAAACCAAGAGGGAGTACCCATCGCAATATCAGCATGTTCATTGAGCCAATGATCATGAAACTCGGGGATTGATAAATCGTTATTCTTTTTCATAACAGTGGATACCTTTATCAACTGATTTCCTCCTTTTTCATATTAAAGAGGCTGCAAAAGATATGAGTTATCCTAAACAGCCTCTATAAAACGATATTAATATTAGTATGTTATTTTACAGATGCGGAGAATTGCTTTTTGAGTGCGTTTGTAATTCTCTTCATTGCATCCTGTGCATCGGACATAAGTACAGGCATCCAGAAGAACCCATGGATTTGACCATCATAACGAACGACTTCAACTGGAACTCCTGCTTCTTTTAATCTAGCAGCATAGGCCTCACCTTCATCACGCAACACATCGTATTCACACGTAAATACAAGTGCCGGTGGTAGACCAGTAAGGTCTTCTGCAAGAATAGGAGAAGCATACGGGTGTGATTTTTCTTCATCATTATTTAAATATTGATCCGCAAACCAACGCATAGCCGTTGTTTCTAAGTAGCAACCTTTTCCATTTTCTAAATAGGAGTTTGTGCTAAAGGAGAAATCAGTTACTCCATATAAAATAATTTGATAGGAGATATTTGGACCCCCACGGTCTTTTGCCATTAAAGGAATCACGGCCGCTAAGTTTCCTCCTGCACTATCGCCACATGTGGCAATACGGTTAGGTTCCCCATTATAATTGGCGATATTTTCAGCCGCCCATTTCGTAGCAGCATAACAGTCTTCAATTCCAACTGGGAATTTATATTCAGGCGCAAGGCGGTAATCGACAGAAACAACCAAACATTCGGTAGAATTTGCGAGCGATCGACAAATTGGATCTACAATTTCTAGATCACCTAGTACCCAACCGCCTCCATGGAAGAACATAATAACCGGGAATGGACCTTCTCCTTCTGGAGTGTATAAACGAAGCGTAATTTCCGATCCATCCACAGGAATCTGAACATCTTCAACTTTAGCAACTTCTTGTACCTCTCCACGTAAATCTTTGTAAAAAGCCATAAGCCCGTCCCTGTTTTCTTGCACGGACATCTCCTCAATTTTAGGAACACCTGAGGCAAAGGCCTCATTAATTTGATCTACTAGTTTTTTTACTGCCGGTTGTAATGTCATTCTAAATTCCTCCTATATTTTTTTGAAATCGTTTTCATATTTATTATAGAGGCTAGTATAATAGAACGCAATATAATAATTAGAAAATTCTAAAAGTAGTTTCGCCATAACGAACGATCGGTTAGTTGGCAGAAAAATCAGAAAAATAAAAAGTAAATATAGACTTTACCCATGAAGGTTGATAAAATTAAATCAAACAACCGTTAGTTTTAGGTAAGAGTGTTTTTTTATGTTCATGCTTGGTATTCATCATCCAAGTACCTATGATTGTATGTAAACAATATTCTGAATAATTGGAATGCTGTTTATAATAAAACGACATCTTAGATTTTCCTATTTTGATAGTAAATAAAAGGAGGAGAGATTGAGATGACTACATTAATTGCATTGCACCCAAAAGCAGTAGAGTTTACTTCCAAACCATTAAAAATGTTTATTGGTGGCCAGTGGGTAGACGCGATTTCCGGAAAAAGGACGGAAATAAGAAATCCGGCAACTGGAGAGTTAATCACAACTGCAGCCGAAGGTGATAAGGAAGATGTGGACAGAGCAGTAAGAGCTGCTAGAAAAGCATTTGAAGAAGGCCCTTGGCCAAAAATGAAACCCAATGAGCGTGCTAGATTGATTTTAAAACTAGCGGATCTAATTGAAGAAAATGCAGAAGAATTAGCTCACTTAGACACACTTGATTATGGACAGCCGGTTTCATTAACCACCGGTTTTGCAGCTGCAGCTGCAGACAATTTCCGTTACTACGCAGGATGGGCCACAAAAATTACGGGAGAAACCATACCTTCTTCGACACCAGGGAATATCTTTAATTACACAATCCGTGAACCTATTGGCGTGTGTGCAGGGATTGTTCCTTGGAATGCTCCATTAATGAATGCCATCATGAAAGTATCCGCTCCTCTTGCCGTTGGAAATACAGTGATTGTTAAACCATCTGAAGAAACCCCTATCAGTCTATTAAGATTTGCTGAACTGGTACAAGAGGCTGGTTTCCCAGATGGTGTTGTAAATATTGTCACTGGTTATGGTCCAACTGTTGGTTCAGCATTAGCATCTCACACTGATGTTGATAAGATTGCCTTTACCGGATCTACGGTAACTGGAAGACAAATTATCCAAAATAGTGCATCAAATATTAAAAAAGTAACTCTAGAACTAGGCGGAAAATCTGCCCATATTATTTTTGCAGATGCTGACTATGAAACGGCTCTTGCTAATGCTGCCAATTCGATCTTCTTTAATTCCGGTCAAGTGTGCTTTGCTGGTTCAAGATTGTTTATTGAGAGTAAAATTTATGACCGATTCCTAGCAGACCTAGCGGAATATTCCAAGAACTATAAAGTTGGAAACGGTTTCGATAAGGAAACTGTCATCGGACCTCTTATTTCAGCAAAACAGAAAAGTCGGGTCTTAAATTATTTGGATATTGGACAAAGAGAAGGGGCCGAAGTCGTGATTGGTGGAGATGCAACTGAAGCTGATTTGGCAAAAGGTCATTTCGTCAAGCCAACGGTTCTTTCTAATGTCCACAATGAAATGACTATTGCAAGAGAAGAAATCTTTGGTCCAGTCGTTGGGGCTATGCCGTTCAATGACATTGACGAGGTTGTTAAACAGGCGAACGATACAGTCTATGGTTTAGGTGGAGGAATTTGTACAACCGATCTTCGTAAAGCACATAAGGTTGCCCATGCATTAAGAACAGGGAATGTATGGATCAATACTTACAATATTACTGAACCTGGTTCGCCATTTGGAGGATTTAAACAAAGTGGACTTGGAAGAGAGAATGGTGCAGCTTCCATTGATGCGTATACAGAAATCAAAAATGTTTGGGTGAACTTAGATTAAATATACTCTTTTCGCATAGCGAATCGGCATTTAGGTTTTTATATTGTTTTCTAGCGATGTATTGAATTGTAAAAGGGATCAGCCCGATCTCTTTTACGTTTATCAAATAATAGTGAATGAGGGGGAAATGTAAAATGAGAGCACTTGTTTTAGAAGATATCAGAAAAATGGTTTTGAAAGATGTTCCAGATCCAACCATTGATAAAAATGGAGTCATTGTGAAAGTAAAAGCAAATGGTGTTTGCCGAAGTGATTGGCATGTATGGGCTGGAGAACTTGCTTCAGGTTCCAATGTGTTAGGCCATGAGTTATGTGGTGTCATCGAAGAGGTAGGAAGCGAAGTAAAGAACTTTAAAAAAGGTGACCGTGTCATTATACCGATTACTGGAAGTGAGGGCTCATGTCCGCACTGTTTAAAAGGGAACGTTCATTTATGTGACTCTCCTGATATTCCAGGATTTACTTATTCCGGCGGTTTTGGAGAATATGTACCGGTTCCGCATGCGGATCGCAATCTCGTTCATCTTCCAGAGGAAATCGGTTTCCGTGATGGCGCCGCTCTCGGTTGCCGGGTAATGACCTCATACCATGGAGTTGTTGATATCGCGAAGGTTCGCCCTGGAGAAACAGTTGTAGTATACGGCTGCGGCGGAATTGGCTTGTCTGCAATTCATATTGCAAAATCATTAGGGGCGCATGTAATTGGCGTGGATATTAATGAATCGAATCTGAGTTTAGCAAAAGAAATGGGTGCGATTCATACGGTAAACAGCAAAAATAATAACCCGATTGAAGCAGTCCAGGAATTAACAAGAGGTGGAGCAGATGTATCTGTGGATGCTCTAGGGATTGCCCAAACATGTGTAAATGCGATTCATAGCTTAAGAAAAGGTGGAAGACACTTACAAATTGGTGTCACCTCGAAGGCAGAATCTGGTTATATTTCCATTCCAATCGATGAGATGCTGATGAAAGGAATTCATTTGTATACGACGTTAGGACTGCCTGTTCACCGTTTTGATAAGCTTTTGGCTTCTGTGGCTCAAGGTGATTTACAGCCAGGAAAAATGGTTTCGGGTGAGATTGCTCTATCTGATGTAAATCAAATTTTTGAAGATATGGCGAATTTCTCAAATACTGGAACCTATGTCATAACAAAATTTGACTAATGGTTTAACCGTGATTCCTTTTTAAAACAGAGGTACTGCGCGGTTCATCCTTACTAGCTTTCTAGAGTTTAATTTAAACAATGGGTATTAGGCTGAAGGAGGGGAGAGCGATCTTCTCTCCTCATTTTAACTTATAAGGAAGTATAAATTTCGCTATTAGACCATTTATTTCAGTTAGGATAAATTTTACCGAAAATCCTTCTGTTTTATTTCCATTCCTTTTCATTTTAACGCTTTATCCAATCACAATTGGCTAACGTAGATTTGATTTATTTGGAATATTTAAAATTGAGTGATTAATGCCTAATTCTGCCCCATTTTGGGTAGAGCGTGTCAACCATATTTCGCACAGCAAAGGTAACGACTCTTACATCAGTTCACATAAGTTAACAATAGAAAAGCTTTTCCTAGCAATATATAGATATATAGTTTATCTAGTTCTCACATTGTCCTGTCAGCTTCACACCAGAGAATTACTCCCATCGCATGTGACAGTAGGAATACCCCAAGCGGAAGGAGCAGTCATATAATGACAATTTACACAACGACTTCAACTCGCACCTAAATGACCTTTTTCATTGCCACTGGCAGGGTTACAAAATTCAGGTTCAAAACCATAATGGAATACAAAGTTTTGAAATTCTTCTGTCAGTTCTATACCTCCATTAGGTATTACCTTCTTTACAGCTGGGGCAAGATTATCGAATCGAATCGAATTGTCTTTGGCACTCCACCTATGTAATGAAATATTCGCTTTAATCCTTCTAAAAAACACTCTCTATTTTGTGAAAAAAGACCTGAAAATAAAAAGCATTACTATTAGGAAAGGAAAGCGCTAGAAAGGGTAAATCAATAGTCTCTCCATTATGTTTAAACGGTGCTTCCACAAAGTCCACCTGAGCTGTACCTGACTTTGCTTCTAATGGGATGGCAGAATTCGAGGTATCCTCTAATAATTCTACTTTTCTACTAGACACATATTCTCTAACTGTTCGGTCTGCACCCTTAAAACTATAATCACTAACCAATTGGTCAAATATTCTTTTTGCTTACGATACTTTTTCTTTATCTTCAAATCCTCCTGGAGCCACTTATCAATAATTGGGCTTACAGGATCCATTACTTTGCCCTTTCTAACCTGTTTATGCCTTTTTTCGTTTTTAAAGTTGCAGAACTTCAATAGGATAAAATTTACCTTAGTGCACATGATGGGGCATCTTATCGAGCATTCGTTTCAAATTTGGTCCGATGTTTTACTAGATGAAAAGGTAGAAATGTTAGTTTCTAAAAACGATAAAACATTACAACACCTTAATTTGCAATGGGAAAGAGAATCCAATGATTTTTCCTACCATTTTATATGCAAATAGTTTGGTAGATGGAAATTTTAGGAGTACACTTAAAATGTA
Source organism: Neobacillus sp. plas4 (assembly GCF_057221695.1). Lineage (NCBI taxonomy): Bacteria > Bacillati > Bacillota > Bacilli > Caryophanales > Bacillaceae > Neobacillus > Neobacillus sp. plas4. The sequence continues at coordinate 3,456,692 of NZ_CM170152.1, read as the reverse complement.
AGCGTTATCTCTAAGGGGGATGAGCATGGGTAAATTTGATGGGAAAGTCGTATTAGTAACTGGTGCAGCCGGTGGAATCGGAAAAGCACTTGTAAAAAAAGTGTATCAAGAAGGTGCAAACGTAGCTTTGGTTGATTTAAATGAAGACGCTTTACATCTAACCGCTAAAGAACTTGAGCTAGAAGATAGTAGATATCTTACAATTGCTGCTGACGTGACAAAAGAGAATCAAGTTAAAAATTATGTTCATAAAACAGTTGAAGGGTTCGGTAGAATCGATGGATTTTTCAATAATGCTGGGGTAGAAGGAAAAACTTTACCTGTAGAAGACTACGATCTTGAAACATTTGATTTTGTATTCAATGTAAATGTAAAAGGTGTGTTTTTAGGTTTGAAATATGTAGTACCTGTTATGAAAAAACAAGGTTCAGGAAGCATTGTAAATGCTGGTTCTCAAGCTGGACTCGTGGGTACACCAGGCATGTCAGCATATAACTCATCTAAGCACGCTGTTCTTGGCTTGACAAAGGTTGTTGCAGCAGAGGTAGCCGGACACGGTATACGGGTGAATGCTACAGCACCAGGTGGAGTAAACACACAAATGGTTAAACGAATTGAAAAAAATACCGTACCAGGTGCTGCCGAGGAGGCAGAAAAAATGTTTACTTCGGCAATTCCAATGGGACGTTACGGTGAACCAGAAGAAATCGCAAATGTTGCAGCGTTTTTGTTATCGGATGAAGCATCATATGTAACAGCATCAATTTATACAATTGACGGCGGTGTTTTTCCTCAATAACAATATTCCAAATAAGTACATTCTGTAAGGGCGCTGAAAGTCATTCACTAGTTTTAGGCTTTCCTGTTTAATCGGCATAGCACTTGTTATCGGTAATCCAAAAAATTCATTTATGATAAATTGATTTTGATATAAGTTTTGGTATAAAAAATGACGAAAAAAGGGTGGAAAATCACCCTTTTTTAGTTTTCTCAAAAACCATGGTTTTTGAGAAGGGGTTTATTGGTATATTTGTTAAATATCGTGTTTCTGAACATGCATATTCTTGATACGCGAAAGTAAAAAAAGATCGAAGGAATGGAGCAAATGGTTTCTTATGTTGTTTTGCCTCTTCTTTCATGGATGGTTTAAGAGGAGAGGAAAAACAGTGAGTTAAAACTGCTCAACGTGAAGGAGTTGAAATAGCAAAGAGTCAAGGGAAGTTTAAGGGTGGAATGAAAAGATTTCATACCAGGGCAATAGAGAAAGATAAAGTTATTTTATTTGTTCGTAATCAAATTGAGAAATATAATTTATGTCATCCCAACCAAGCTTACCATCCAGTTGCTCGATTTTTTCTTGCTGCTTCTTAATTCTCCAGATCATTATTTTAATCAAACAATTTGCTGATTTCTTATCGGAACATGGATTAAATTATGATAAGCGGAAATTAAAATGTGTATTACAGTCGAGGTAAATTGCCGCAAGCTGAGGGTTGAACTTGCTGGTACCCCCTATTGGAGTAAGTCTATTTTACGAACATGAAGAAGGAACGATTGAAAAAGGAAGAAGGTCAGACCTATTTATGGCAATCTAGCTTGGGAAACTCTTTCCAAGCTATTTTTTATTTAAGATTAATGAAACAACAATATATAGGGGAGCAAAGATTGACACATTCTGGTATAAAAATTATAAATTTCGATGAGCGATGGATAAAGGAATTCAAATCAATAAAACAAGTAATAAGTAAGTCTTTATCTGATTTGATTATTGATATAGAACACGTTGGAAGCACTTCAGTCCTAGGGTTGGGAGCAAAACCAATTTTGGATATAGATATTGTAATAGAAATTTAAATTGCATTTTACTGGATACCCTTTACAACACGACAGTAGGATTAATATACTAATTCTTCACTAAAGAATGAATACTTCTCTTTTATATTCCCGAATTTATCTATATTCTTTATTAAGTTAATCCCAAGATCAAGGCAAGTATAGTGAGTAAGTGCTTTTGTAAAATCTATTTTGATTAGATCATCATCTTTTAATACTTCATAACAAACCCCGCAACAGATTCCCATATCAGATTCCTATTTCATATTTGATAGATCTACGACAATATTTTAACATGGTATTAATTGTAAAATTGTAAAGGTTGGGTAAATAAAGACTACTTTTGGTTGGATTTAAAGATTTCAATTTTGCTTAATAGTGTCATTACATCTTGGTTGATTTACTTAGAACCCGACTAAAAAAGGACAAAAGTAATCAAATACTATTTTAATATTCTGAATTTTTTGTATTGATATTAAATTTAATTGAATGTATAATTCAAACAGATGATTGTTTCATTTTTGAGTACTACCAATCATTTCGAGGGGGGATTGATATGAAATTTAGTTCTTGTACTAAAATGTCGTGAAGGGAATAATGTAATAGCCTTTGAATCTAAGAAATGGTTTTTTCTGGAATGCAGGTAGGATAATGAAGATTTTTAAAGAAGGGATGATGGTTTTGGCTAATTTAAACCCACAAGCAAAAGCGTATTTAGAAATGTTTTATCAAATTCCTCTCCTTCAGACGTTAGAACCTCAGACAGTAAGAGATATGTTCGCACAGGCCCCCCCTGTAGAGGTTGAACTGGCACCGCTCGCAAAAATTGAGGACAGACTGATTCCAGTTGGCGACGATGCTGAAATTAATGTTAGAATTTATACACCAGAAGGCCAGGGTCCTTTTCCTCTCTTTGTCTATTACCATGGTGGTGGCTGGGTCCTTGGTGATCTTGAAATAGCTGATGCAAGCTGCCGAATGATCGCAAACAGGACAGAAAGAGTAGTAGTTTCTGTAGATTATAGACTTGCTCCTGAATATAAGTTCCCAATTCCTGTACAAGACTCCTATGCAGCCTTGCAATGGGTATATGAAAATGCTACGTCCATAAATGGTAATGTTTCCAATATTGTAGTCGGCGGAGATAGTGCCGGTGGAAATTTATCTGCAGTCGTTTCGATGATGGCCAGGGATCGAAAAGGACCAAACATTTCTGCCCAAGTACTAATTTACCCTGTAACAGATTTGGGGTATGATACCGATTCATACCTTGAATTTGCCGAAGGGTTTGGTCTGGACAGAGACCTAATGATTTGGTTTGGCGAGTATTATATCAACAATGAGTTAGATTCAAAAAACATCTATGTAGCTCCATTATTGGCTGAGGATCTCAACAGTCTTCCGCCGGCTTTTGTTGTGACTGCTGAATTTGACGTCCTACGGGATGAAGGTAAAGCGTATGCAAAACGCTTAAAAGAAGCTGGGGGTAAAGTTGAGTCGTATACTGAGCCAGGTTTAGTTCATGGATATTTTACCAATATGGCGGTTTTCCCTGAACAGATAAAAGTAACGATTTCTAAAATTGCCCGATTCTTAAATGGGGTCAAATCAGAGCAAGTCCATTTAACCAATAGACCGTAATAATGAAAGGGTTTCCAAAATTAAATTCATTAGGAGGCAGGATTAAAATGACAGCTACTCAAAAAAACAATCAAGTAACTAACATTGATGCGGTTGTAATAGGTGCAGGATTTTCGGGGTTATATATGCTTTATCGCTTACGTGAGGCTGGTTTCTCTACCCGTGTCTATGAGGCAGCTGATGGTGTCGGCGGTGTTTGGTATTGGAATCGCTATCCTGGAGCGCGCTGTGATTCGGAAAGCATTTATTATAACTACACCTTCTCTGAAGAACTCTATAAGGAATGGACATGGACTTCCAGATACCCTGAGCAGCCAGAAATCCTGCGTTACCTTAATTTCGTAGCAGATAAGTTCGATCTGCGGCGGGATATCCAGTTCAATACACGCATCAAGTCTGCCTATTACGATGATGACTCAAATAGATGGCACATCAGAACGGAGGATGGAGAAAGCGTATCGGCTAAATACTTCATCACAGGAGTAGGCTGTATTTCTACCGCTAATATCCCTAGCATTAAGGGCTTAGATAACTTTGAGGGGGAGTGGTACCATACTGGACATTGGCCGCATGAAAAAGTGGACTTTACGGGTAAGCGGGTTGGAATTATCGGCAATGGCTCAAGCGGTGTACAGGCAATCCCAGTTATTGCCAAAGAGGCAGCCCACCTCACCGTTTTTCAAAGGACGCCACAATACAGTACACCAGCGAAAAACAATCCGTACACAGAGGAGTTTATACGACAAGCAAAAGAAAACTTCCATGAAATGAAGAAGGAAGTACGCGCATCATTGGGCGGCTTACCGATTCCAATTAATAATCAGTCAGCTCTCGAGGATTCACCTGAAGAACGTCGAAAGGCATATGAGAAGGCTTGGGAGGCGGGCGGCGCAAGAATATTGTTTGCTTACAATGATTTACTTGCAAACGAGGAAGCCAACGAAACGGCCTCCGAGTTCATCCGCTCAAAAATACGTGAAACCGTAAAAGACCCTGAGACAGCCGAAAAGTTGTCACCTACGTACTATTACGGTACTAAGCGTGCAATCATTGACACTGATTATTTTGAGACCTATAATCGACCAAACGTTAGTTTGGTAGATATCAAGAAAGCGCCTATTCAGGAGATCACAGCCAAGGGAATACGGACTGCTGATAGTGAATACGAGTTGGATGCAATCGTTTTTGCAACCGGTTACGACGGTATGACAGGTTCCTTGTTTAAGATCGATATCCGTGGTAAGGATGACGTGTCCCTTAAGGATAAATGGGTTAATGGTTCGGAGACGAGAACTTACCTTGGAATCGCTACTGCTGGTTTCCCGAATATGTTTATGATTACCGGACCAGAAAGTCCTTCTGTACTCGGCAACATGCCTGTAGCGATTGAGCAGCATGTTGAATGGGTCATGGATTGTATCAACTATCTTCGCGAAAAGAATATTGAAATTATTGAAGCAAAGGTAGAGGCGGAAGAGGCCTGGAGCAAGCACTGCGGCGAGCTGGCCGACTCAACGCTCTATACCAAGGCTGAATCCTGGTATACGGGTGCGAATATTCCTGGTAAAGCACGTGGATTCCAGATTTATGTTGGGGGTTATGGACCATACCGCGACAAATGCGATGAAGTAGCCAATAAGGGCTATGAGGGATTTTCTTTGATGTCCTCTAGTAAGACTACGGTACGCTGATAAGGGTATACCCCCAGATAAACACTGGGTGCACTTGCTGAACATTAGTATATAGTTAAGACAGATCCAAAAATGATCTTCATAAATAGAATATCTTTGGTATTGAATTGAGGTTATGCTACCTTGCAAATGAGGGATAATCCCTTTTTTTAAAATCTGATTTGAGTTCATGTTTTCTTAAAAGAAAAATTAACGCTACTTTGAAGAATCTCCCCAAAATGGGGAGAGGTAGTAGCATTTTTGGGAAAAGAAAAACGAATCAATCAGTATTAAGGTTATTATGATAACTACTACTATTATTAACAATCTAAATATTAAATTTAAATGTTATGAATAAATAAAACGATAAAGGGGTGTATTATGTCCAAAACACTAGAAGAAAGAATTTTGGAATTAGAAGCTCGTGAAGAAATAAAAGAAGTAATAGCAAGATATAATCATGGCTTCGATAAGAAAGATGAAGAATTGTTTATGGATGTTTGGGAAAATGATGCTGTATGGGATTTTGGTGACCCTGGGGATACTTGTAGTAATAAACAGGAGATTTTAGAAAAGACAAGGACTAATTGGAGGTATTTCCCTGAAACTCACCATTATTCAATGAACACTGTAATCAGTCTTGAAATAGATAATGGTAATGCTACATCAGTCACCGATGTTGATGCAACGGCTACTAATATGGTAGGAGTTCCCCTTGTTATATCTGCTACCTATCGGGATAAGTTAAGTAATCGAACAGGAAAATGGCGGTTTACAGAAAGAAAGATAAAGATACATTACATGACTCCAGTTTTAGAACCATGGTCAAATAATCCTGAAACTCGTATTAACCCTAAAATGGGTTAATGTGATCGTATAATAGTAGATTACTGTACATTTCGCTTTTAACTTAAGAAGCTACTTTACATGTAAGTCAATAAAAGAATAGGACTTCCTTAAGTGGGAGTCCTCTTTTAGAGGTCATCTCTGTGAAGCACCCCCTTTATCTCAAGACCACACTTCGTAAAATTTCCTAAATTGAATTTTCAATTGTTCTTTTATTTCTTTTTTTTCCTTTTTCTTTTCTAAATCCTTGGCGTAAAGTTATGATGACACAACAAATAGGTGCTAGGTGCTTCTAGGTAGTTGAAGAACTTTGCACATTGCTGATATCGAGTATTTGTGTTAGTTATTCCATATCACATATACTTTCGCCCTAGTAACAGCGCAGCTTGTTTTAAAATGTCGTTCTCTATTTGAAGTTGCTTGTTTGCCTTACGGAGTCTATTAAGTTCTGCTTCCTATGGTGAGGTAATGTTGATTATTTCCTCCGACAGCAATTTAAACCAATTATTTTTAATTTAAATAAATTGAATTTTCTTAAAGATTGGGACAACTTTTTGTTGTGTATTTAAAAAGTTAGATTCCTCTTCAAAATAATTTAATATTTCAATAGAAATAAATAGTTCAAACAAGTACATTATTTTCCCCTCCTATCAATAGATTTTTAAATTAAAAATTCATGATAACAATAGACCAACTATCATTCTAGTTAGTGATGATTTATCAGAAGCTAACACTGCAAATAGAATAACAGATATTGATATTTCACAATTGATCATCACTCCTTGACCTACACCGCGATACCATAAACAGCTTCTGGATGATTCATGTTCATTTTTCTGCATATCTGAGATGATCCCTGTTTAAATCACTTTATGATTGAATCGTCCGACTTGTTGTTCCCAAAAATGCTCCAGTCTTGTGGTTAATGCTCGAGGACCGAACTTGACTTTCTTACCTTGATTTTCAGTTAGACGGATATATTTATTAAAAGATAGAATCGTTTTTTGTCTTTCTAAGATTTGACTTAATCCTTGCTTATACAAAGCCAACTATCAATCTTATTGTAAGCTCCTTAATTTATTTCATATTTTTCCTCACAAACTTTGGGGAGCGTAATCGAAAACCAGTTCCACCAGCCGTTCAAATTGCCGATATCGGTGGTGGGTCTTTAAATGCTGAAATTGGGATTTTAATGGCATTGCAGGCGTGGAATCAAACAAGCAAAGGACAGATTGTCGATATTTCGATGCTGGATGGAGCTGTATCATGGTTCAAACCACGCTTCCCAATTACCTAGCAAATAATAACCTTCCGAACAAAGGGGAATTACCTTTATCAGGTGAAAGCATGCTATGAAGTATTTGAAACGCAAGATCAACGTTATTTAGCCGTTGGTGCTTTAGAGTTAAAGTTTTGGAGCGAGTTTTGTAGAGCGATCGAAAGGGAAGATCTAATCGATTCTCTTAACGCACCTCAAAATATACAGGATGAAATGAAAACGGAAATCATTCAAATCATCCAAGGTAAGACTTTAGTAGAATGGGTAGAAATCTTTAAACATTATGATGCTTGCGTTTCCCCTGAGTTAACTTTTGATGAAATGGAAAATAATCCTCAAATAAAAAACCGCCAAATGATTCAAGATCTTCCTGGCATAAATGGAAAGCAGATAGGCATACCTATTAAACTTTCGGAAACACCTGGTTCTATTTATTCACAGCCGCTCAATTAAGTGAACATAATACGGAAATTCTTGAAGAGCGTAGAATGAAAGAGAAAAAAGAAACCTATTAAAGTGAAGGGGTAGTATAGACGATTCAACCGTGGTCGATTATGTATTAAGGAAATACAAAGGCAATAAAATACATTCAGAATATTCTTGCATTGATTAGGAAACCAAACTATAATATGAATCAAATGGTTGTTTGTTTTATATTATAGTTTGCCATGTTTTAAATTTTAGCAATCCCAGTAAACCTTTTTATGGTTACAATATTATTATGGCAAAAATAACTTCCGGATTTTCTCCTCACAAATAATTAACTTATTACCAAATATGTAAGCGCTTATTAACGATGAACGAATATCCACCTCACCAATACTACTCAGTTTGTTTGCCTAACTTCTTAGAGTAATAATTAAATTAAGTTTTATTTGATTTAAAAGATTACCGAAAGTTGTGCAATAAACCCACCTTATCTGCTTAATAAATCTCTGAATTAACAAATTAGAAGACATCACTCTTATTATTTTTGAAAAAATGGATTTTTATAGGACTAAATTTTTTAACAACATCAACACTTTTAAGACTTTCTTATTGGTCCTTGAAAGGAGTGATGGATTAAGACAAATACTAACAGTTTAGTTTTTACTAGTATACTTGTAAATTGTGTTTTATACGGAGGAGATTGTTATTAAAATCAAAGACAAAGTTACGATTGTTACTGGTGCAGGTTCGGGGATGGAAAAAAGACTGCACTCCGATTTGGCCGTGAAGGAGCTAAGGTACTATGCCTAGATATAAATGGCCAAGAAGAAACTGCTAGTCAAATCATATCTAATCGAGGAAATGCAATTTCTATTAGAGGTGACGTTACGCGGAAAAGTAGCCATTGTTGGCGTAGCAGATACAGAACTAGTAGAAGGCGGGAAGGAATTAATAAAGGCACTCGATGATATTCAGTCTGAAAAGGAGTGAACGAAATAATGAAACCAGAAGAAAAATTAGCAATCCACGAAGTATTATACAGAGCAGCACATGGGTATGATTCCCACAATATAGAAATGCTTACAGAATGCTTTGCAGAGGATTCTGTGATGACGATACGTGTTGGCGGCGGAGATTTGATTGGCCCCTATGATGGTCAAGTTGCCGTTTTAAATTTTATGAAACGTGCGAGTGAAAGACAGACTGATAAACGTTTGCATCAGATCTCCAATATTTTTTTTGAAAAGGAAGGGGAAGAGCAAGCATTCGCTCGATCAAGTTTGACTCTTTTTGCTACAGAGAATGGGACTTGTCAACTGCTATCAACCGGCATTTATCGCGATGAAGTAGTCAAGGTAAATGGGAGCTGGAAAATAAGCAAACGGCATCTAGATATTGAGCTTCCAGTTTAAAAAAGGGATTTCGTAAAATGATTTGGGGTTTAACTTTTTAAATACTATAAATATTTTTTTGAAAAGGAGATGGGGTATGAGATTGAAAAACAAAGTTGCCGTAATCACTGGAGGTAGCGGAGGACTAGGCAGAGAAACGGCTTCTAGGTTCATTGAAGAAGGGGCAAAGGTTGTTTTAATCGATATAAATAGAGAAGTGGGAGAAGAAGTGGTTCAAAGATTAAGAGATAAAGGGGGAGAAGTTTCTTTTATAGAAGCAGATGTTACAAACGAAGAAGACGTGAAAAGGTATGTGAATGAAACGGTTGCTCGACATGGAAGAATAGATATTTTCTATAACAATGCTGGGATCGAGGGGTTTGTTGCACCTATTACGGAATACGATACAGATGCCTTTAAGAAGGTCTTAGATATAAATGTAACTGGAGTTTTTCTTGGTCTTAAGTATGTGTTAAAGCAAATGGAGAAACAAGGTTCAGGAAGCGTGATTAACACCTCATCTATGGGTGGATTGATTGCTCACGAAAATTTTTCTGGATATGTTGCTAGTAAACATGCAGTTGCGGGCCTGACAAAAGTAGCAGGGATTGAATATGGGAAAAAAGGAATTCGTGTCAATGCCATTTGTCCAGGACCGATTAAAACTGACATGGTAGTAAACGCGGCTAATAAATTTAACCCAGAAAACCCACAAGAATACTATGACAGAATCACCATGATGGTTCCTGATGGAAGATTAGGAGAACCGATTGAAATCGCAAATCTTTTAGTTTTCCTTGGTTCTGATGAAGCTAAATACATCAACGGTACAACTGTATCAATAGACGGTGGCGTTACTGCCGTATAAGATATGTTTTTCGTATAGCCATACTTATGAAATAGTAGATTATCCATTTTGTATAACCATTTTCTAAATAAAAAGGAGTGGATAAGGATGAAGTCAAACGATAAATTAGCGATTCATGAATTATTAAATAAGGCGGCTTATGGGTATGATTCACGCACTGTGGATATGCTAGCAGACTGTTTTGCAGAGGAAGCGGTAATGTCAATGCGCATTGCTGATGGAGATTTAATTGGGCCTTTCGAAGGCCAAAACGAAATCATGAAGTTGATGACCGGTGCAATGGAAGGTCAGACGGACAAGCGACTCCATAATATATCAAATATATTCTTTGAAAAAGAAGCTGATGAAGCGGCTTCTGTCCTTTCAAGTTTAACATTGACGGCGGTTGAAAATGGATGCATTAGACTTTTAACGACCGGTATTTATCGAGATGAGGTTGTCAAAGTGGGCGGCAGCTGGAAGATATCGAAGCGCCATCTAGATTTGGAGTTACCGTTCTAACGAGTTACTCTCTAAACAGTTTTGATCATATGGAAAATCATAAATTACTAGCTTTGTAAACGATCATTCTATTAATGAATGGGAAGGAAATAGCAGATCATGTTAGGAGGTAACGGATATCGTAAATATCGGACAAATTCCAGCAAAATATGCAAAACTTGATCCTACAAGGCCAGCATTAATTGATATACCAAATGACCGTCGAATGAATTATGGCACCTTAGATGAAAGGGTTCGCCGATTAGCAAATGGGTATATGAATGATTTTAGACTTAAAAAAGGTGATCGTGTTGCGGTTATTTCAAAAAACAGTGTCGAGTATATTGAAAATTACTTTGCGTGTGCACGTGTTGGATTGATTATTCAGCCGCTTAATTGGCGTTTAGGTACTGGTGAATTAAGCCGTATTTTAGCAGATGGGAAACCCTCTGTCCTTGTTAGTTCAAGCGAGTTCCAAAAAGTACGGCAAGAGCTTCAAAATCTTGTAGATATCGATCATTGGTTAGAGTACGGAGAAGATGGGGATGGCTCTTATGAACGGCTCGTTGAGGCTGCTTCTACTGAAGAACCGAAGCAATCGGCAACCATCGGCGACGATGACCCAATGCTCATTCTCTATACAGGTGGGACAACTGGGGAGTCTAAAGGAGCCCTCCATTCCCATAAAGGCTTTTATGCTGGAATGCTAAATCAGACCGTTGGTGAACGAATTGTTCCTACGGATGTCTATATGCTGACAGGACAGATGTTCCACATCCCGATTGTTCTTGCGATTAATTATATGGCTCATGGCTGTCCATTAGTTCTGATCAATTTTGAAGCAAATTTAGCGCTTGAGATCATCCAACAAGAGCGTGTTTCCGCGTTCCTAGGGATTACAACCATGTTGAACTGGATGATGTCAGTTGATAACTTTGAGAGCTATGATCTTAGCAGTCTTCGAAACATCCAATACGGCGGCGGACCAATGGGAATGAAGGTCGTAAAAGCTGCACTTGATGCTTTTCCTTGTACGTTAATACAAGGTTACGGTCAAACAGAAGGAATGGGCATGACGTTTCTTTCCCAGGAGGACCATTTAAATGCAATCAAGGGAATACATCCTCAACGATTATCTTCCTGTGGTCGAGAGGCGTTCACAACTTCAGTTCAAATCGTCGATCCACAAGGGAATCTCGTTCCTAGGGATGGGAAGACAGCTGGAGAAATAATAGTTAAGTCGGACGCAAATATGATTGGGTATTGGCAAAGACCTGATCTTACTGCAAAGACATTAAAGAATGGTTGGTTATATACAGGAGATATCGCTTCATGGGACGAAAATGGGTATGTATTTATTGTCGATCGCGCGAAAGACATGATCATTTCAGGTGGAGAAAATATCTATAGTACACAGGTTGAGAACGCAATCTACCAACATGACGCTGTTCTAGAAGCGGCCGTTTTTGGTGTCCCTGATGATGAATGGGGAGAGCTAGTAAAAGCGGCCGTTGTTCTGAAGCCAGGACGGACAGCGACAGAGCAAGAAATTATTGAAACAGCTAAAAACCATTTAGCTTCCTATCAAAAACCACGTTCTGTTGAATTCGTCGATAGCCTCCCTAAATCACCAACGAGCAAGATTCTTAAGCGTGAGCTAAGAGAAAGATATCAGAATACACGGGGGAATAAAGTATGAGTCAGTTATTAACAGATGAATTACTTGCAAATATTGGCCGGTCGGCACCGCCAAGAAAAGAGATCGTTACCCGGCGCGATATAAGAAAATATGCGATTGCAACCGGACAAAGACTGACGAAATACCTTAAGGGTGATGTGGCACCGCCAATGTTTCATGTGTCTCTATTTTGGGACGTAGTCGAGATGGATCAACTTAGTCCTGACGGTGTTTCCATTGATCCGCTTTTGCCGGAATTTCCGTTAAAAAAAGCCATGGCTGGAGGATTAAAAATTGAATACCACCAGCCTATTGTTCCTGGCGATTGGTTATCGGCAACCCGGACATTAACGGATATTTATGAAAAGCAAGGTTCCAAAGGTCCTCTCATTTTTTACGAGATTACGATGAATGTTGTAAATGAGGGCGGCAAAAAGGTACTAACCGAAACGACAACAAGAATTTTACGCTAGCTAACTAGTTGGTAATTGCACTAAGAGAGGAGCGAGCTATGTCAAAAATAAAACAGATTAAGGTTGGCGATACGTTACCCCAACGCGAATTCAAGCCTGATAGTGTGCAATTATTTCTGTATAACGCGGTTTTGTTTAATGCCCATCGGATCCATTTTGACTATCCTTATACGACAGAAGTGGAAAATTACCCGGATTTGGTTGTACCTGGTCCTATGCTTGGAGATTGGTTGAATCAATCTGTAAATGAGTGGCTGGGTGAAGAGGGACATTTAGCTTCGATTGATTATTCAAATAGAAAGGCTGCTTATGTTGGTGAGACGCTTTATTCTGGTGGAAGAGTCACTTATTATAATGAAAAAGCAGGTGAAGCTACACTAGAACTTTATATCAAAAATGAAGCAGGAGAAGTGATTGCTCCTGGAACAGCAGTTGTCAGACTGTAAGAGGAGAAATTCTTTATTTTTGAATAATCTGTCTCTCTGATAAATCAAAAATAAATGGGGAGGATTTATATGGTGAAAAAGTTAGATGGGAAGGTTGCGATTATAACAGGGGCTGCCTCTGGATTTGGAAGGGCAATGGTGAAAGAGTTTTCGAAAGAAGGAGCTAGAATCTTTGCTATTGATATCAATGATAAAGTTGAAAAGCTCAAAGAAGAAATAGATAGAGAAATTCAGACATTTAAAGCAGACGTATCTGATCCTGAGCAAGTAGCAGACGCCTTCAAACAATGTCGTCAAACATACGGCAGGTTAGATATCCTATGTAACAATGCAGGAATTACCGGGTTAGTAGAGACTCCAATGCACGAATATCCCCTTGATGAATGGAATAGAGTCTTTAGCGTAAACGTTCAAGGTGCATTACTTGTTCTACAAGAATCGATTAAAATGATGCTTAAAAGTGGCGGCGGTTCCATTGTAAACACAGGATCAATAGGAGGCTTTAGAGCTACACCTGGGTCTTCAGCCTATATTGTTTCTAAGGGAGCAATGGTTATGCTAACAAAACAGGCTGCCCTTGAATATATCGACAAAGGCATTCGTGTCAATTCAATAAATCCAGGCACATGTAAAACTCCTTTACTTAACGGCTTTACTGACGAGATGTTAGATTTCCTTGGTGAACAAGTTCCAATTGGCAGGCTTGGGGAGCCTGAGGAAGTAGCAAAACTAGCTCTTTTTCTTGCATCGGATGATTCATCTTATATAACTGGTCAAAATCATATTATTGATGGTGGACGTGCGGTTGTTTAGCACGTAAATCTGATATTCTATAAAAACTTATCTTGTAACTATGAGAAGAGAGAAGTAGAACTAGAAGTTTTTTTAACAATGAAAAAGATGAAATCAACATGCCTGGTGCTACTGTAGATCAATTTATTTAAATAAATTGATGAGAATAATTTGATGAAACTTAAAACTATTAAGAAGGAGATAATTAAGTGGATATTACAAACAATATTCAAAAATAATTCGAATATTGTTTGTAATAAAATGACTTCTAAGATTTTCCTATATGTTATTTAATAAAAAAGGAGGAGAAGATTGATATGACTACATTAATTGCGTTAAATCCAAAGGCGTTAGAATTCACTTCGAAACCATTAAAAATGTTTATCGGTGGCAAATGGGTAGACTCGATTTCGGGTAAACGAACAGAAATAAGAAATCCTGCTACTGGGGAATTAATCACAACGGCGGCAGAAGGCGACAAAGAAGATGTGGATCGCGCTGTAGCAGCTGCTAGAAAAGCATTTGAAGAAGGCCCTTGGCCAAAAATGAAACCCAATGAGCGTGCTAGATTGATTTTAAAACTAGCGGATCTAATTGAAGAAAATGCAGAAGAATTAGCTCACTTAGACACACTTGATTATGGACAGCCGGTTTCATTAACCACCGGTTTTGCAGCTGCAGCTGCAGACAATTTCCGTTACTACGCAGGATGGGCCACAAAAATTACGGGAGAAACCATACCTTCTTCGACACCAGGGAATATCTTTAATTACACAATCCGTGAACCTATTGGCGTGTGTGCAGGGATTGTTCCTTGGAATGCTCCATTAATGAATGCCATCATGAAAGTATCCGCTCCTCTTGCCGTTGGAAATACAGTGATTGTTAAACCATCTGAAGAAACCCCTATCAGTCTATTAAGATTTGCTGAACTGGTACAAGAGGCTGGTTTCCCAGATGGTGTTGTAAATATTGTCACTGGTTATGGTCCAACTGTTGGTTCAGCATTAGCATCTCACACTGATGTTGATAAGATTGCCTTTACCGGATCTACGGTAACTGGAAGACAAATTATCCAAAATAGTGCATCAAATATTAAAAAAGTAACTCTAGAACTAGGCGGAAAATCTGCCCATATTATTTTTGCAGATGCTGACTATGAAACGGCTCTTGCTAATGCTGCCAATTCGATCTTCTTTAATTCCGGTCAAGTGTGCTTTGCTGGTTCAAGATTGTTTATTGAGAGTAAAATTTATGACCGATTCCTAGCAGACCTAGCGGAATATT
The DNA here is from genome assembly GCF_057221695.1 of Neobacillus sp. plas4. NCBI lineage: Bacteria > Bacillati > Bacillota > Bacilli > Caryophanales > Bacillaceae > Neobacillus > Neobacillus sp. plas4. The sequence continues at coordinate 3,441,579 of NZ_CM170152.1, read as the reverse complement.
CCAAGAACTATAAAGTTGGAAACGGTTTCGATAAGGAAACTGTCATCGGACCTCTTATTTCAGCAAAACAGAAAAGTCGGGTCTTAAATTATTTGGATATTGGACAAAGAGAAGGGGCCGAAGTCGTGATTGGTGGAGATGCAACTGAAGCTGATTTGGCAAAAGGCCATTTCGTCAAGCCAACGGTTCTTTCTAATGTCCATAATGAAATGACCATTGCAAAAGAAGAAATTTTTGGTCCAGTCGTTGGAGCAATGCCGTTCACTGACATTGATGAGGTTGTTAAGCAGGCAAATAATACGGTTTATGGTTTAGGTGGCGGAATTTGTACAACCGATCTTCGGAAAGCACATAAAGTCGCACATGCCTTGAGAACGGGGAATGTTTGGGTGAATACGTACAATATTACGGAACCTGGCTCACCATTTGGAGGATATAAGCAAAGTGGACTTGGAAGGGAAAATGGCGCCGCCTCCATTGATATGTATACAGAAATTAAAAATGTTTGGATAAACTTAGATTAAGGATATGGTCCGCTAGTTTAATTGTTTTCTTTTCTTTTGACACATGTATTTTCAAACTTTATCCATTTAAATTTTTTTAAAAAAATAATACAGGTAAATGAGGGGGAAATACAATGAAAGCACTTGTTTTAGAAGATATTAGAAAAATGGTTTTGAAAGATGTTCCAGATCCAATCATTGATAAAAATGGAGTCATTGTGAAAGTAAAAGCAAATGGTGTTTGCCGAAGTGATTGGCATGTATGGGCTGGAGAACTTGCTTCAGGTTCCAATGTGTTAGGCCATGAGTTATGTGGTGTCATCGAAGAGGTAGGAAGCGAAGTAAAGAACTTTAAAAAAGGTGACCGTGTCATTATACCGATTACTGGAAGTGAGGGCTCATGTCCGCACTGTTTAAAAGGGAACGTTCATTTATGTGACTCTCCTGATATTCCAGGATTTACTTATTCCGGCGGTTTTGGAGAATATGTACCGGTTCCGCATGCGGATCGCAATCTCGTTCATCTTCCAGAGGAAATCGGTTTCCGTGATGGCGCCGCTCTCGGTTGCCGGGTAATGACCTCATACCATGGAGTTGTTGATATCGCGAAGGTTCGCCCTGGAGAAACAGTTGTAGTATACGGCTGCGGCGGAATTGGCTTGTCTGCAATTCATATTGCAAAATCATTAGGGGCGCATGTAATTGGCGTGGATATTAATGAATCGAATCTGAGTTTAGCAAAAGAAATGGGTGCGATTCATACGGTAAACAGCAAAAATAATAACCCGATTGAAGCAGTCCAGGAATTAACAAGAGGTGGAGCAGATGTATCTGTGGATGCTCTAGGGATTGCCCAAACATGTGTAAATGCGATTCATAGCTTAAGAAAAGGTGGAAGACACTTACAAATTGGTGTCACCTCGAAGGCAGAATCTGGTTATATTTCCATTCCAATCGATGAGATGCTGATGAAAGGAATTCATTTGTATACGACGTTAGGACTGCCTGTTCACCGTTTTGATAAGCTTTTGGCTTCTGTGGCTCAAGGTGATTTACAGCCAGGAAAAATGGTTTCGGGTGAGATTGCACTATCAGATGTAAATAAAATATTTGAAGATATGGCCAATTTCTCCAATACTGGAACTTATGTTATCACCGACTTTAATTAAAATTAGTGATCTTAAATAAAATACGCTTTTTGAAAAAAAGTTGTTAAATAACTAGAATTCTATTGTAGCGAGGAAGAAGCAAGAAAGGAGTCCTCCCTATAATGAATTCTTTTTTGATTATTCCTGTTAAAGCGTACTCTACAGGAAACCCTATTTATGATTGTTAAAGAGCCACGCTCCATTCAGTTTATTTTTTTCAGAAAATTTGAAATATACACTTGAAAAGGATTCCATTTGCGATTATAATAAAAATCAAACAACCGTTAGTTTTTAATTTTGGAGGTGAATAGCATGGAACAAATAGAAAAGAAAGATACCGTTCCTGTTCGGGATGGTGAAGACTTTGATCGAAATGCATTAAAAACCTATTTAGCCGAACATATAACTGATTTCGGGAATAAAGAGCTTGAAGTAGAACAATTTACAACAGGTTTCTCAAATTTAACCTACTTTATTCGTTGCGGTGATTGGGAAGCCGTTATGCGTCGTCCACCATCAGGTCCGCTTCCGCCAAAAGCACATGATATGAAACGTGAATCAGATTTATTAACTAGACTACATCCTTTTTTCCCATTCATTCCTAAACCATATGTCTTTTGTGAAGATACCGAAGTGTTAGGAGTACCTTTTTATGTTATGGAACGAAAACAAGGGGTAGTATTGAACGATCAGTTTCCGGCGGGATTTAATGCGACGGACGAATTACGTGTAAACATTTCAAACGAGGTGGTCGATGCACTCGCTCAACTGCATACAATCGACTACAATCACGCTGATTTATCCAAATTTGGTAAGCCAAGCGGATTTTTAGAGAGACAAGTAAATGGGTGGATTCAACGCTATCTCAAGTACAAAACAGATGATATCCCGTATTTTGAAAAACTATCTCAATGGTTGGTAGATCACATCCCTAATTCCCAATATTCGAGCTTAATTCATAATGACTATAAATTAAATAATATGTTATTCTTAAAAAATTTTACAAAAATCGAAGCGATATTAGATTGGGAAATGGCAACCGTCGCAGACCCATTTTTTGACTTAGGCGGAGCATTAGGTTATTGGTTAGAACCAGATGATCCTGACTACCTCAAAGAGAGTCTCCCAACCGTAACCACCGAGCCAGGGTTTATTACGAGGAATGAGTTTATTCATAGATATGCAATCCAAACAGGCTATGATATTCCTCCGTTGGGCTTTTATTTGGCTTTTACCTATTTCAAATTAGCTGTAGCCTTACAACAAATTTATTATCGGTGGAAGGTCGGGCAGACGAATGACAGTCGATTCGCAGAGTTTAAAGATAGAGTTAGTAATCTTATGTTGTCTGCCTATGAAATCACTGAAACGGGAAAATTTTAATTAATAGAAAAAAGTTGATAAGTGTACGTTGGTGGTCGTGACAATACTTATTCAACTTTACCCATTCAAGTGCATGAGTGACCTTATTATATCTCTGAAGAGTAATGGAAATGGACTCTAAAAACTCCTCAAACAATCGTCTGTTTTATAAAAAAGATTTATGAGATATAATATTCATTAATATTAAATGAAAACTATTGAATGGGTAAAGGGGGAAAAGATGGTGGCAAAACCAAATATTAAAAGAACAAATAAGTCATTTGAAAAATTTAATAAAATTGTAGATGCTTCCGCCAAGGTTTTTCGGGAAAAAGGGTATAAAGCGGCCACTTTAGAGGATATTGCGAATGAAGTGGGAATGCTTAAGGGAAGCCTCTATTACTATATCGAAAAAAAAGATGATTTATTATATGCTGTTGTTGAGAGACCATTGAATGAAATGACGGAGAATTTAAAAGTGATTGTCAATTCAAGCGATTCTCCTTCTATTAAATTAGAAAAAGCTTTGAAAAATCATATTTCAAGTTTTGAGAAATACCAAAGTGAGTTATTCGTTTGGATTTCAATCGAGTGGTTCAAAACGGAATTCGGCGGGGAAATCGCAACAGTTGGAGACGAATATGACCGTCTTTTTCGTAAAATTGTGATTGATGGGATTGAAAAGGGAGAATTTCGCAGTGATTTAGATCCTAAACTGATGACTTTTGCCATTTTTGGTGTCTATAATTACATGCAGCGATGGTTTTCACCTGATAATAAGTATTCATTTGATGAAATTTCAAAACAATTTAATGCATTTGTACTTCAAGGAGTTTGGCGTAAACCTTAATAGCTTCCTTATTATCTGATTTCATTTTCTATTTGATTGTGTTAGAAACTTTAAAACTTAGGAGGTGAACCCCTTGGATGAGGTAATAAAAGGTTTATTACAAAACTCTCCGGGATTATCTGCCAAAAATATTCTAAACAATTGCCATAAAATGATGAATGAAAATGTTAGAACCGATACGATAAATAGGTATTTAAGAAGGTTAAAAAGCAGGGGAATATTAATAAATAAAAATGGTCGATGGTACTTAAGATAAAGCCATTTGCTATTTTTGGGGAAAAATCGGAATAATAGATAAATCTTATCATAAAGGGGGAGGGTCTTATTAAGCAGTGAGGTTTCACGTTGAAATTTCACTGTTTTTAAATGTCCTTTTTAGTGATTAGTAGACCCTATTGGAGGCATTGTATTTTCCTTTATTTCTAGTATATAATTGTTTTAAGCTAAAAGTTTTTAATATTCATAAAATTATATACAAAACAAACTTTTTTGTTTATAATTAAAAACAAACAGTTGTTTGATTTATGAGTTTACATATTAAGGAAAGGGGTCCAAGAATGATTTACCAGTATCTGCCTGTAGAACGGATTCATTACGGGATTAATATCGTAGCTGAACAGCTTGTAAGCGAAATACAGAAGCTTAATGCTAAGAGATTATTGATCGTCACTACTAATAGTATGTTAAAAACAAAGGCGTATCAAAGGATGATTGAAACTCTCCACGCAAATCAATTAGACACATATGTAACCTGCTCAAAACAACATGTCCCCGGCAACATTTTGATGCAAAATATAAAAGAAATACGTGATTTTAACCCTGATCTTATCCTTAGCTGTGGTGGCGGTAGTCCGATCGATGCAGCAAAGATCCTATCATTGGTTTTATCTGAAGGCATTCAGTCTGAAGACGATTTGTATCCTTATTCGGAGAATTTAAGAGAAAAAGCACCACAGATGCTGGATTATTTACCTCATATTGCGATTCCTACAACACTATCTGCATCAGAATTTACAAGCATAGCAGGTACGACGAAGGCAGAGGATCATGTAAAATATAAGTTTTCCCATTTAAACATGACACCAAAATTCGTTTTTCTAGATCCTGCATTTACGGTCGAGACCCCTGATTGGCTTTGGATATCAACCGGGATTCGTGCTGTCGATCATGCAGTTGAGACACTATATACTCCTGTTCCAAATCCAATTAATACGAGTCTAGCATTACAAGCGTTAAAAAAACTCTATGATCACCTACCTATTTCTAAAAATGATCCTACAAACCTAGAATCTAGATTGGAATGTCAACTAGGAGCCTGGTTATCATTGTTTTCTGTCGTAAATATTAAATTAGGATTATCTCATAGTATTGGCCATCAACTGGGAGCAACCTATGACATACCTCATGGAATGACCTCTGCCATTATGCTTCCCCATGTAATGAAGATTTTACTACCAAGAACGAGTGACCAACAGGCACAAATAACAGAAGCTTTAGGTTTTAGTAAGGGAAATAGAACCGAAAACGCCAGTATGGCTCCTACATTAATTAGAGGTCTGATTCAAGACCTGGAAATTCCACACCACTTAAGAGATTTTGAAGTTAAAAAAGAAAGCATTCCCTCAGTAGTAAAAAATATCCTTATCGATATTCAAGGTGAACAAAATAGTTTTGTTTTGGGAACTGGTGATTTAAATAAAGAAATTACTTCACTATTAGAGGCGGCATGGTAGGAATAATAACAACAGCTAGATTTATGATGGTTTAACATTATTCTGCTGTGAAAATTTAATTACACTTCTTTGAAAGCGCTTAAGTTAAATAGAAATAACGTTTTTCATTTATATTTTACGAGGTGATTGAAATGAAGTATCAAGAACTCCTTGAACGTTTTTCATGGGAAAAGGTAGTGAAAACATTTGACTGGAATGTACAAGAAAAATTTAATATGGGACATGAATGCTGTGATCGTTGGGCAGATGACCCAAATCGGGTTGCAATTTATTGGGAAGATGCTGAGGGAAATACAGATGTATGGACATACCAAAGACTAAAAGAACAATCGAATCGTATGGCAAATGCACTAAGGTACCTTGGAGTAAAGAAAGGGGATCGAGTGGCAGGTCTTCTTGGTAAGGACATGGAATTGATTATCACGGTACTGGCAACATGGAAAGTAGGAGCAGTTTATGTACCAATGTTTACAGCTTTTGCCCAGGAAGCAATCAAGTACAGATTAGAAGATTGTGATTGTAAAATATTAGTAACCAACCAAGAACAAGCTGCAAAAATCGATAAAATATCGATTCCAAGTGAACTTATTTTGACGGATGGATTAACAAGCAACGGATTAACGTTTTGGGAATTTATAGGGTCTTTTTCAGACGAGCATCTAACAGAACCTACAAATATAATGGAGCCAAGTGTGATCCAATATACGTCAGGATCAACTGGTATGCCGAAGGGAGCCGTTTGGGCTCATAAAATCCTACTTAGTTCTTATCCTTATGTTCGACACGGAATTGGTGTAGAGGATGACGATATCATGTTAGGGGGAGCTGATTTAGGCTGGGCTTATGGACTAATCAATTGTACATTCGTCCCTTTAAGCTATGGCATTTCAATTGTTGTTTATAAAGGTTCTTTTAATGTTGAAAAGGTCTATACTCTATTGGAAAAATATAAGGTTACCAACTTTGCATATGCTCCAACCGCCTATCGAATGATGATGACATATGGTCCTGAGCTGGCGAAAAAATATAATATTCAAGTGAAAAAATTTAGCAGTGCGGGTGAGCCATTAAATGCGGAAGTAGTCCGTTTCTTTAAGGAAACCTTCGGAAGAGAGATTTATGATCACTATGGCTGTACAGAGACAGGAATGATTGTGGACAATTTTAATACGACCGATATGGCTGTAAAACCAGGTTCAATGGGGCTGCCATCTCCTGGTTTTAATGTTGCCTTGGTAGATGAAGATGGGGATCCAGTTGAAAAAGGGAAAGTGGGACAAATTGCCGTCGATACGACTGGATTTCCATACTTTTTCTTAGGCTATTGGCAAAACCCTGAAAAAACAGAAGAAAAAATAAAAGGAAAATGGCTATTAACAGGCGATCTCGCCAGTCAGGACGAAGATGGATATCTTTGGTTCCAAGGACGTGCAGATGACATTATTTCCAGTGCAGGATATCGGATTGGTCCATTTGAAGTAGAGAGCAGTCTAATCGAGCACCCAGCTGTGGCGGAAGCGGCGGTTGTCGGGAAACCAGATCCTGCTAAAGGCGAAATCGTAAAAGCATATGTTGTTCTAAATCCATCTTTTGCCCCTTCCGCCGAACTAGCAAACGAATTATCCTTATATGTTAAAAGTAAATTATCTAAACATCAATACCCAAGAGAAGTTGAGTTTACGGATCATCTTCCGAAGACTCCAAGCGGTAAGATTCAACGATATCTTTTGAAAGTGAATGAGCAAACAGCCAAAAGTTAAAGGATGCTAAACTCTAATATTTACTGTTTCAAAATGAGCTGCTCAAATTGGTGGGCAGCAACTTTTTTTTGATTACAGCGGAAATCTCACTACAACGTCGATTTTGTTCTTGATAGATAAAATATTAATATAGAAATACAAAATCCTTGGCCAGTAATTGATGCCATTCCATCTTACTAGTTGATGGTACAATTGGTCCTTACAACAATTGAGATTAATATTGTAGCAATAGTCTGTTGTAAAGAACCGCAGAAATAAAAGATTCCTCCTAAGATTAGTGAGGTTATACAAGTCCCTAAAGATACAAATAAGTATGTTCTACTTTTGTATACCCACAAATAGGGAAGAAAGAGTGAGCCTCCTAATAATCCGATTTGAATGGAATATATTCAGGAATGTACATATAGTCAATGTTAAAAACCGGTATATAAAATGCCTGGAATATTGCAAGTATTCTACCTAATGTGGCTAATGGGTTATTGGGTGCCGTGACATTAACACTCAATGGCTTACTAAGTAAAGTTCCGATTAGAAAAATGATAATCAATCCGAAAATCCGGATGAGGTAGACGGTATCCATGGAGAAAATGAGTGGCAGGTAAGTAAATAATAAAAAAGACAAATGAACTGGATAGTAAAAACGGTTAACCCTTTTTTAGCAAAGGATATTAGATTAGTTTGTAATTGTTCGAGTGACCGTCTATACAAAGTCTCCCTTATAAAATTGTTTGAGGTGGTATGTTAATACAATTAGTTCAGTAAAAATGATAAGATTTGGGGCCATTTAGCATAAATGAGGAGTTGGAAGGAATTTCAAATTGAACCGTTATTGATACGATGTTATTATAAGAAAGTTCCGTCGCAGAGTGATTGACAACATGATGGATTGAAAAAATGTGTTGACTCAAGTGGAGAGAATATGATAAGATATTTCTTGTCGCTAAAAACAAGTGACACGTTGTTCTTTGAAAACTAAACAAACAAGAACGTCAACAAAAAATATTAGTTTCTTCTATAGAAACTAGCCAACGTAACTTTTCGGAGCTATATCAACTTTCTTGGAGAGTTTGATCCTGGCTCAGGACGAACGCTGGCGGCGTGCCTAATACATGCAAGTCGAGCGAATCAAGAGGTGCTTGCACCTCTTGATTAGCGGCGGACGGGTGAGTAACACGTGGGCAACCTGCCTGTAAGACTGGGATAACACCGGGAAACCGGTGCTAATACCGGATAATTCTTTCCCTCTCATGAGGGGAAGCTGAAAGTCGGTTTACGCTGACACTTACAGATGGGCCCGCGGCGCATTAGCTAGTTGGTGAGGTAACGGCTCACCAAGGCGACGATGCGTAGCCGACCTGAGAGGGTGATCGGCCACACTGGGACTGAGACACGGCCCAGACTCCTACGGGAGGCAGCAGTAGGGAATCTTCCGCAATGGACGAAAGTCTGACGGAGCAACGCCGCGTGAGCGATGAAGGCCTTCGGGTCGTAAAGCTCTGTTGTTAGGGAAGAACAAGTACCGGAGTAACTGCCGGTACCTTGACGGTACCTAACCAGAAAGCCACGGCTAACTACGTGCCAGCAGCCGCGGTAATACGTAGGTGGCAAGCGTTGTCCGGAATTATTGGGCGTAAAGCGCGCGCAGGCGGTCCTTTAAGTCTGATGTGAAAGCCCACGGCTCAACCGTGGAGGGTCATTGGAAACTGGGGGACTTGAGTACAGA
>NZ_CM170152.1:3135000-3430000 GCF_057221695.1 Neobacillus sp. plas4 | reverse complement strand
ATCTACGATGTCAGTGGTAGGAGAGCGTTCTAAGGGCGTTGAAGCTAGACCGTAAGGACTGGTGGAGCGCTTAGAAGTGAGAATGCCGGTATGAGTAGCGAAAGATGGGTGAGAATCCCATCCACCGTATGCCTAAGGTTTCCTGAGGAAGGCTCGTCCTCTCAGGGTTAGTCGGGACCTAAGCCGAGGCCGAAAGGCGTAGGCGATGGACAACAGGTTGATATTCCTGTACCACCTCTTTATCGTTTGAGTGATGGGGGGACGCAGGAGGATAGGGTAAGCGCACTGTTGGATATGTGCGTGTAAGCAGGTAGGCTGGTGAATAGGAAAATCCGTTCACCGTAAGGCTGAGCTGTGATGCCGAGGGAAATATAGTACCGAAGTTCCTGATTCCACACTGCCAAGAAAAGCCTCTAGCGAGATAAAAGGTGCCCGTACCGCAAACCGACACAGGTAGGCGAGGAGAGAATCCTAAGGTGAGCGAGAGAACTCTCGTTAAGGAACTCGGCAAAATGACCCCGTAACTTCGGGAGAAGGGGTGCTTTTTGAGGTGAATAGCCTCGAAGAGCCGCAGTGAATAGGCCCAGGCGACTGTTTAGCAAAAACACAGGTCTCTGCGAAGCCGCAAGGCGAAGTATAGGGGCTGACGCCTGCCCGGTGCTGGAAGGTTAAGAGGAGGGGTTAGCTCTAAGCGAAGCTCTGAATCGAAGCCCCAGTAAACGGCGGCCGTAACTATAACGGTCCTAAGGTAGCGAAATTCCTTGTCGGGTAAGTTCCGACCCGCACGAAAGGCGTAACGATCTGGGCACTGTCTCAACGAGAGACTCGGTGAAATTATACTACCTGTGAAGATGCAGGTTACCCGCGACAGGACGGAAAGACCCCGTGGAGCTTTACTGTAGCCTGATATTGAATTTTGGTACAGCTTGTACAGGATAGGTAGGAGCCTGAGAAGCCGGAGCGCCAGCTTCGGTGGAGGCGTCGGTGGGATACTACCCTGGCTGTATTGAAATTCTAACCCTCACCCCTGATCGGGGTGGGAGACAGTGTCAGGTGGGCAGTTTGACTGGGGCGGTCGCCTCCTAAAGAGTAACGGAGGCGCCCAAAGGTTCCCTCAGAATGGTTGGAAATCATTCGCAGAGTGTAAAGGCACAAGGGAGCTTGACTGCGAGACCTACAAGTCGAGCAGGGACGAAAGTCGGGCTTAGTGATCCGGTGGTTCCGCATGGAAGGGCCATCGCTCAACGGATAAAAGCTACCCCGGGGATAACAGGCTTATCTCCCCCAAGAGTCCACATCGACGGGGAGGTTTGGCACCTCGATGTCGGCTCATCGCATCCTGGGGCTGTAGTCGGTCCCAAGGGTTGGGCTGTTCGCCCATTAAAGCGGTACGCGAGCTGGGTTCAGAACGTCGTGAGACAGTTCGGTCCCTATCCGTCGTGGGCGCAGGAAATTTGAGAGGAGCTGTCCTTAGTACGAGAGGACCGGGATGGACGCACCGCTGGTGTACCAGTTGTCTTGCCAAAGGCATCGCTGGGTAGCTATGTGCGGACGGGATAAGTGCTGAAAGCATCTAAGCATGAAGCCCCCCTCAAGATGAGATTTCCCATAGCGTCAAGCTAGTAAGAACCCTGAAAGATGATCAGGTTGATAGGTCAGAGGTGGAAGCGCGGTGACGTGTGGAGCTGACTGATACTAATCGTTCGAGGACTTAACCAATTTTTAAAAGATGAACTCGTTTTTACTAACTTCTTCTGACATTATCTAGTTTTGAGGGAATGAACCTCAATTAAATAGTCTGGCAGCAATGGCGAGAAGGTCACACCCGTTCCCATACCGAACACGGAAGTTAAGCTTCTCAGCGCCGATGGTAGTTGGGACTTTGTCCCTGTGAGAGTAGGACGTTGCCAGGCAAAGCCCATTTGGTTTTTTAAATTTTTTCCTGAATTTTCATGATGGCCCCTTGGTCAAGTGGTTAAGACACCTCCCTTTCACGGAGGTAACACGGGTTCGAATCCCGTAGGGGTCACCAAGTTATTTTCGTTAGAAAATAACAAGAGTTTTTTTCACGATAGCAAAAATAACTTTCCTTTCGGAACGGCGAAAAATAACTTTTTCAATAATATGGAGGATTAGCTCAGCTGGGAGAGCATCTGCCTTACAAGCAGAGGGTCGGCGGTTCGATCCCGTCATCCTCCACCAAAGTTTTTTCACGAAAGTGAAAAAAACTTCCCAATAGTGCCGGTTTAGCTCAATTGGTAGAGCAACTGACTTGTAATCAGTAGGTTGGGGGTTCAAGTCCTCTAGCCGGCACCAGATTTTTTTCTCAGTAGAAAAAATAAATTTCCTTGTACGAGCCATTAGCTCAGTTGGTAGAGCATCTGACTTTTAATCAGAGGGTCGAAGGTTCGAGTCCTTCATGGCTCACCAAGTTTTTTTGCGAGAGCAAAATAAACTTCCATTTGCGCCAGCAAAATAACTTTTAATATGCGGGTGTGGCGGAATTGGCAGACGCACCAGACTTAGGATCTGGCGCCGCAAGGCGTGGGGGTTCGACTCCCTTCACCCGCACCATTTAAATTTGTGCAAAAGTAGTTCAGTGGTAGAACACCACCTTGCCAAGGTGGGGGTCGCGGGTTCAAATCCCGTCTTCCGCTCCAATATTATGCGCCCGTAGCTCAATTGGATAGAGCGTCTGACTACGGATCAGAAGGTTATGGGTTCGACTCCTTTCGGGCGCGCCATTAAATAACGGGAAGTAGCTCAGCTTGGTAGAGCACTTGGTTTGGGACCAAGGGGTCGCAGGTTCGAATCCTGTCTTCCCGACCAGTCGAAGATTACATTAACATGGGGCCTTAGCTCAGCTGGGAGAGCGCCTGCTTTGCACGCAGGAGGTCAGCGGTTCGATCCCGCTAGGCTCCATTTATAGTTATTGAAAATGGCGGTGTAGCTCAGCTGGCTAGAGCGTACGGTTCATACCCGTAAGGTCGGGGGTTCGATCCCCTCCGCCGCTATAAATGAATTTAATGCTAATGTTGTTATTAATGTTAGTGTTTATGGACCCTTAGCTCAGCTGGTTAGAGCAGACGGCTCATAACCGTCCGGTCGTAGGTTCGAGTCCTACAGGGTCCATTTATCTGGAGGAATACCCAAGTCTGGCTGAAGGGATCGGTCTTGAAAACCGACAGGCGGGTTAAACCGCGCGGGGGTTCGAATCCCTCTTCCTCCTCCATCATAATAATGTGCGAGTTGCATCAATTGAACTGCTGCTTGAATTGGCTTCCTGAGATTGATATAGTCCATACAAGCTATGGGCATGAGTTAAATGTAATAATTTTTACTGTCGCGGGGTGGAGCAGTCTGGTAGCTCGTCGGGCTCATAACCCGAAGGTCGTAGGTTCAAATCCTGCCCCCGCAATTAAAGTTAGTTATTTTCAAGAAAAACACTTGAAAAAACTTTGGTCCGGTAGTTCAGTTGGTTAGAATGCCTGCCTGTCACGCAGGAGGTCGCGGGTTCGAGTCCCGTCCGGACCGCCATTTTTATTCCGGTAGTTGACCTACCGTTGGTATAGATGTGTGGCTCAGTAGCTCAGTCGGTAGAGCAAAGGACTGAAAATCCTTGTGTCGGCGGTTCGATTCCGTCCTGAGCCACCTTTAAATGTTATGATTAGTAAGGTCTCTTATATGGAGGGGTAGCGAAGTGGCTAAACGCGGCGGACTGTAAATCCGCTCCCTCAGGGTTCGGCGGTTCGAATCCGTCCCCCTCCACCAATTTTTTTTGCATAGCAAAATAACCAAAGTTTTTTGCGAAGCAAATTTACCAGGTTTTTTTTCACAAAGGTGAAAATAACCATAATGGTGATTGTGGTTCCGACATTCGTGGGTTCGATTCCCATCAGTCGCCCCATTTCATTTTTATTATTGGGCTATAGCCAAGCGGTAAGGCATCGCACTTTGACTGCGACATGCGTTGGTTCAAATCCAGCTAGCCCAGCCAGCCATGCATAAAGGCAGCATAGCCAAGTGGTAAGGCAGAGGTCTGCAAAACCTTTATCCCCGGTTCAAATCCGGGTGTTGCCTCCAATTCTAGTAATGCGGGTGTAGTTTAGTGGTAAAACCTCAGCCTTCCAAGCTGATGTTGTGAGTTCGATTCTCATCACCCGCTCCATATGGGCCTATAGCTCAGCTGGTTAGAGCGCACGCCTGATAAGCGTGAGGTCGATGGTTCGAGTCCATTTAGGCCCACTAGAATTTTTTGCGAAGCAAAATTATTAGAATATCCATTGTTCCGCAGTAGCTCAGTGGTAGAGCAATCGGCTGTTAACCGATCGGTCGTAGGTTCGAGTCCTACCTGCGGAGCCATTTTTTATGTCTATGGGGAAGTACTCAAGAGGCTGAAGAGGCGCCCCTGCTAAGGGTGTAGGTCGGGTAACCGGCGCGAGGGTTCAAATCCCTCCTTCTCCGCCATAATATGCGCCTTTAGCTCAGCTGGATAGAGCATACGCCTTCTAAGCGTACGGTCAGAGGTTCGAATCCTCTAAGGTGCGTAAAATAGCAATGAAGAACAACACTTAAAAAGGTTGTTCTTTTTTGTTTGTCCCTAAGGACAAAAAGACCGATAAATAGTGTAAGAAAATTATGTTTTATTGCTTTTGTAAAAATTAATAATAATTTTAATCGTACCTGAATCAGCTTTATCTATACCGATAATAGTACGAATAGGAGGAAATCATGCCCGTGCAGTTCTAACTTAGGTATCTGTGTTAAGATAAAATCTAGTTGAGATTTTTCAAATGGATTAATAGGTAAGTTTTTTAATAGAAGGAAGTGTGTTTATTATGTCTTGCGCATTAGTAATAGACGACAATACTTTGAATAATTTACGTGCTGACTGTGAAAATTGCTTTGGTTTGTGCTGCGTGGCACTGCCTTATGCAAAATCAGCCGATTTCGCCTTTGATAAAGACGGCGGGACTCCTTGCCGTAATTTACAATCCAATTATCTATGTGGCATACATAATGACCTTCGAAATAGAGGGTTTCGTGGCTGTTCGGCTTATGAATGCTTTGGGGCTGGTCAAAAGGTATCTCAACTCACATATAATGGAAAGGATTGGCGTTTAAACCAGGATGTTGCTCAAGAGATGTTTGTTGTATATCCAATTATGCAGCAACTTCATGAGATGCTATGGTACCTATATGAAGCACTAACTACAGATGCTGCAAAGTCAATCTATAAAGAATTAAATGAAAGTCTTGTTGAGACTGAAGAACTGGCCGGTAAAAGTCCAAAGTTCATATTGAGCATCGATGTGAATCAACATAGAGATAAGGTAAACAAGCTGCTGATTCGTACAAGTGAGTTGGTTCGTGCTCAAGTCACTAAAAAGCAAAAAGATACACGTCGCGGAATGGATTATTTAGGGGCAAAGTTGAAAGGAGCCGATCTAAGGGGCTCAAATCTTAGAGGCGCCTTACTAATTGCTGCAGACCTTAGAAACGCAGACCTTAGATGGAGTGATTTCATCGGAGCGGATTTTAGGGATACGGAAATCAGTGGAGCAAATCTTACTGGGAGTATTTTTCTTACCCAGGCCCAAGTGAATGCAGCTAAGGGGAATAAACGCACTAAATTACCAGCCTCATTAGTGAGGCCAGCCCATTGGAGCTAAGAAGATTAATTTTTTAGGAATATAGCTATAAAGAAATATACTTGAATTTTTATATTAAGTAAGCCTAAAATATAAGAATGGAAAATTTACAACGATATTAATTTGATAAAGTAGGGAAAATACATGATTGCAAAAACAGAAGAAGATATAAAAGCACTAAAAGAAATCGGCAAAATTTGTGCCGAAATAAGAGATGAATTGGTAAAAAGAACAGTACCTGGTATAACTACAAAGGAACTAGATGATTTAGCGGGCCAGCTTTTCGAAAAGGCAGGGGCAATCTCAGCACCAAAGGGTGAATATGACTTTCCTGGATATACGTGTATTAGTGTAAATGAGGAAGTAGCGCATGGAATTCCTGGGAAAAGAGTTATAAAAGAAGGAGACATCGTAAATATTGATGTATCTGGTTCTAAAAATGGCTATTTCGCCGATACAGGTATCTCATTTGTTGTCGGTGAAGGGGAAGAGATATTAACAAAAATCTGTGATGTTGCAAAATTAGCATTTGAAGCAGGTCTAAAAAAGGCAAAACCTGGTTCAAAGAAAAGCGGGCTAGGGAAAGCTGTTATTCAAACGGCACGTCAGCATGGTTTAACAGTTATTATGAATTTAACTGGTCATGGAATCGGTCGGAGAATACATGAAGCGCCAGATCATATTTATAATTATCATGACACCTGGGATGACGAACTTTTAAAGGAAGGAATGGTAATTGCATTCGAACCTTTTATCTCAACCAAGGAAGAGGAAGTTTTTCAAGTTGAAGGTGATGACTGGACCTATGTGACTGAGGAAAGTTATGTTGCACAGTACGAACATACGATCATCCTTACAAAAAACGGACCGATCATTACAACCTTATAATAATAGGCAAAAAAGCGGATTCCCAAGGGATCCGCTCTATTTTTACTGTCCAGCTCCAGCGCCCTAGCGGCTAGTGTCCTTCGCTCTCCGCGAGTAAAAATCCCTTCAGGATTTTTACCTACCTACGATAAGTCGACATCGAATCGCCTCCGGCTCTTCGTGTTTCCTTTATCTCAGTTGGAGCGCTCCAGGCCATACGCCGCTGACCAGGGCGCTTGCGCTTTTCTTATTCTTTTGTAAATTTCAATGTACTTCTTACTGTGTTAATTGGACGCACTAATTTTTCAATTTGGTCACGTTTTGGTTCAAAAAATGGTGGTAGTGATAACTTTTCACCAAGCGTTTCATATGGTTCGTCTCCCATAAATCCAGGGCCATCTGTTGCAAATTCAAATAAAATCTGAGGGGCAACTCTAGCATAAAGAGATCCGAAAAAGTAGCGATCGACAAAACCTGAAGTTTGGAAGCCGAAACGACGCATTTGTTGATCCCATTCGTCTAGTACAGAACGATCCTCCACACGGAATGCAGCGTGATGGACTGTTCCGAAACCTTGGCGTGCAGGTGGAAGAACTGCATTATATTCAACCACAACTTGGGCACCATTTCCTCCTTCACCCACTTCAAATAAATGAAAGTCACCTTCTTGCGCAATTTCTTTAAAGAGTAATACCTTTTCCATCATTTCTTTAAAATAGTCAAAATTAGCAATCCGAACAAAAATGGGACCTAAACCTGTTATGGCATATTCTAATGGAATCGGACCATTTTGCCATGGTACACCGGCAGCCACACCCTCGTTATTTTCATCCGAAATTAATTGATAGTGTTGGTCATCAAAATCAACGAACGAGATTGTTTTTTTACCAAATTGTTCTTTAATCCCCGAATGCTTTATCTCCAAACGATCAAAACGATTTACCCAATAATCTATCGCCCTATCGTTAGGAACTCTAAATGAGGTTTTTGAAATCTCATTTGTTCCATGCACACCTTTTGGAATGCTAGGAAAATCAAAAAATGTCATATCAGTTCCAGGGCTGCCGGTGTCGTCTGCAAAAAACAAATGATAGGTTTGAATATCATCCTGGTTTACAGTCTTCTTAACCAACCGCATACCTAAAACAAAAGTAAAGAACTCATAATTCTTCTCTGCACTGCTTGTAATGGCTGTTACATGGTGTATTCCTTTTAAATTGTTCACGTTTATACCTCCAATAAATGTATTCCACTATATTCCCGTTATCGCGCTAATAAATCATTTGGAGTTACTTGTAATCCCTCGGATTAAAATATCTCTAATTCGAGATAAATATATCATGGGAACGATATACTGTCAATTTCTTGGTCTATCTTTTGTTCTTATATTTTTCACATTTCATACGTTAATTTCCACATCAATGATGTTAATCACAAACAGGCTGATGAAAAGGTGTTATTTTAACTATGAGATTAATTATCATTACCAATTTAAAAATAAACCATTTGATAGGAGAATCCTGATGAGTGAATTCATAAATAATCGTGAACTACGTTCAAACAATCCAAATAAACGCCAAGCAATATTAAAACAAATCTTTGAGGACCTTCATGCTGGAAAGAATGTGGCCGAGGTCAAAGCACATTTTGATGCATTTATCGGAAAAATCACCATTGATGAAATTTCACAGCTTCAGCATGATTATGGAGGTCTTTCTGTTGAGGAAATGCACCAACTACATGCTAAGCACACAGAAATTTTTAAAGATTCTATTGAAGAAATTGAAAAAACCAATAAGCCTGAGGAAATTCCTGGACATCCTATCCATACTTTCATTTTAGAAAATAGAGAGCTTGATAAGCTTGCTAATATCACTATCCAAGGGGATTTAGGGAAATTTGTTCAGGCAGATAGTCCTGAAAATGTGCTTAAGCTCATAGAAGATATCAATTTGCTTCTTGATATCGATAAGCACTATAGCAGGAAAGAAAATTTGATTTTCCCTTATTTAGAAACGTATGGCATTTTTGGACCCACTACGAACATGTGGCGTATTAATGATTTTATTCGCGATGGTATTAAAGATGCTAGGCAGAAGTTAACTTCTTATAATGGAGACAAACAGGCAGTAATGGAAGCATTAAATTTTGTTATTCAAGAAGTAACAACCATGATCTATCGGGAGGAAAATATTCTTTTTCCAATGGCATTAAACAATTTTACTGAAGATGAATGGGTAAAAATTGCCCGTGAAAGTGATGAAATTGGGTATTGTCTAATAGCCCCTGCTGGAGTATGGAAACCAGAAAGGCACGCTTTAGACGAAAAGGCGATTTCTGAAGGTTATATAAAAATGGAAACCGGGATATTATCATTAAAGCAGCTTGAACTCCTGTTAAATCAATTACCTGTCGATCTCACGTTTATTGATCAGGACGATGTTGTTCGCTATTTTTCACACGGAAAAGAAAGAATCTTTGCTCGAACAAAAGCAGTTATTGGACGTACGGTACAAAATTGTCATCCACCAAGAAGTGTCCATGTTGTAGAAGAACTGTTAGCTAACTTTAAAGCAGGGAGAAAAGATACGGAAGACTTTTGGATTAAGTTCCGTGATAAATATGTGTATATTCGTTATTTTGCCGTTAGGGATGAGAATGGAAAATACATTGGAACACTTGAATTTACGCAAAATATTGATCCGATTCAAGCAATAGAAGGAGAAAAGAGGATAATGTCTTAGTAAAAGAACCATCATACTATGAACGCATGGGGAGATCCATGCGTTTTTTTAGTAATGTTCATCTGCAGTTTTGTATTTAAGGGGTATTTTTCTAGCTATCAAATCAAATACTATGACAGATATTCCAGTAATATCGCTTTTCAGAGTATCCAAATCCTAACTATTGAGGTGATTCATTGTGAGTTATCAAGATAATTTGGATCCACAGTCTCAAAAGTTTCACCATAATTGGACACGTCCTAAGCGTGTTACCACTCAGGTAAATGGGCAAACACAAAGATCTCAACATAACATTATATTGAGATCAAACGCAAAGGCACATAGGTGGTAAAGGATATTTCTGAATTAAAGGAAGAAGACGAAAAATGTCTTCTTTCCTTTTTTATCTATACTATTATGGAAAGCCATTCAATCGTACCAATTAAATGGTATTGAATATTTAACAATAATAGTAAATTTTACCTTTAATATACCGCAAAAATAGTTAATATAGCGTTTTTCTAATTTCGTTTAATAATTGCTGTAACAACAAAGAAAGCGCTTCAATATTTACAATAAAAATAAAGTTCTGAAATATTAAAATAATATACTAGACTAATAACGAAAAAAGTACTACAATAACAAATGTAATCAGTTAATTTACCTAGTAAACAAAATTCATGGGTCAAAGAAGATACTAAACTATGAAAAATAGTATCAGAAAATTCAATCAAGGGGGAAAATTCCATGAAAAAGAAATTAGCAAGTGTGTTTATGGCTTCAACCATCTTTGCAGGTGTGTTGGCTGGATGTGCTGGAGGCGCAAAGGATAGTTCAGGCGGCAATTCAGATACGATTAAATTGGGAGTAAACATGGAACTCTCAGGTAATGTTGCTTCTTATGGTGAATCTATGGCAAAAGGTATAGAAATGGCTGTAGATGAGATTAATAAAAATGGCGGCATTGATGGTAAGAAATTTGATGTAATCAAAGTAGATAATAAATCTGAAGCAGCTGAGGCTACAAACGGTATCATTAAGTTAACAAGCCAAGATAAAGTTACTGCTGTTATTGGTGCTGCAACAAGCGGAAATACAGTAGCTCAGGCACAGATTGCCAATGATACAAAAACAGTTCTACTTGCTCCAGGTGGTACAAGCCCAAGTGTTACAGTAGATGATAAGGGGAAAGTAAGACCATTCGTCTTCCGTACTTCATTCATTGATCCGTTCCAAGGAACTGTTGCAGCTAACTTTGCTTTGGATACTTTAAAAGTAAAAGACGCTGCCATTTTAGCAGACAACTCAAGTGACTATGCAAAAGGTTTATCGGATGCTTTCAAGGAAACATTTGATGCTGCAGGCGCTAAAATCGTTGCCGAAGAAGCATATGTAGCAAAAGACACAGACTTCCGAGCTACATTAACAAGAATCAAAGCAAAAAATCCATCGTTCATCTTCATTCCTGGTTATTATGAAGAGGTAGGATTAATTGTAAAGCAAGCACGTGAATTAGGTATTGATGTTCCCTTAGTGGGAGCAGATGGCTGGGATTCTCCAAAGTTGGTTGATTTAGCTGGTGCAGAGGCTTTAAATAATACGTATCTGATCAACCATTACTCTTCTGAAGATCCAGATGAAAAGGTACAAAATTTTGTTTCAGCGTTTAAAGAAAAGAACAAAGACCAAGCACCAAACGCTTTCAATGCACTTGGCTATGATACAGTTTACTTTTTAGCGGATGCCATTGAGCGTGCAGGCAGTATCGATTCAAGCAAAATTCAAGAAGAATTAGCAAAAACTAAAGATTTAAGCCTTGTTACTGGAGTATTATCAATTGATGAAAATCATCATCCAATTAAAACAGCTACTATCTTAGAATATGTAGATGGAAAACAAGTGTTTAACACAAAAGTAAATCCTTAAGAGTACTGACAAGTAGAATGGAGGGATGACCCTCCATTCTACTACTTTTTATATGAGTGAAACTGGAATTAGGAGTGATTACAATGGAGTGGCTACAACAATTAATAAATGGAATTTCACTCGGTAGCATCTATGCCTTAATCGCATTAGGCTACACCATGGTATATGGAATTATAAAATTAATTAACTTCGCTCATGGTGACGTTTTTATGGTAGGTGCGTTCGTCGGGTTTTATGCGATTAAGGGATGGGGTCTAGGATTCTTTCCAGCATTGTTATTATCAATGACTTTTTGTGCCGTATTTGGAGTTTTAATTGAAAGAATTGCCTATAAACGTCTACGAAATGCAACGAGAATTGCTGCCTTAATAACAGCAATTGGGATGTCGTTATTAATTGAATACGGTGTTATCTATGCTCGAGGTGCACAGCCGGAAGCGTATCCAGACAATGTTTTGCCGAGCACAAGCTTTAACTTATTTGGTGCACAAATTAGCAGCCAGTCTCTGTTTATCCTATCAGTATCGGTTGGGCTAATGATTATTCTTCAATTTATTGTTCATAAAACAAAAATTGGGAAAGCTATGCGTGCTGTTTCACATGATATGGATGCCGCCCGTTTAATGGGTATTAATGTTGACAGAACGATTTCTTATACCTTTGCCATTGGTTCAGCGTTAGCTGGGGCAGCAGGTGTAATTTTTGGGGTATATTATACGAAGATTGAGCCATTGATGGGAATTATCCCAGGATTAAAGGCCTTTGTTGCCGCTGTATTAGGTGGAATTGGTATTATTCCTGGAGCCATGGTCGGTGGACTTATTCTAGGTGTGGTGGAGTCAATCGTCAGTGCAATGGGCTTCTCTTTATGGAGGGATGCCGCAGCGTTTATCATTTTAATCCTTATTCTCATATTTAGACCTTCAGGCATTTTTGGGAAAAATACGAGAGAGAAAGTGTAGGTGAGATAGACAGATGAAAAAAATGAATAAATTCTGGCTATTTCTCATATTAGCAGCAGTAGTGTATGTAGTTGGCCAGGGCTTAATCCAAACAGGAATTTTAAATGCTTTTTATAATAATATGCTGATTCTCATGATTATTAACATTATTTTGGCTGTAAGCCTTCATTTGGTTATCGGAATAACCGGTCAATTTTCAATTGGACATGCAGGTTTTCTTGCTGTTGGAGCATATGTTTCAGCCATTATTACCATGAAGTTTGAATTACCTTTCGTTTTAGCGATTATTATCGGTGGAATTGTAGCCGCTCTAGCAGGTTTGCTCGTTGGTATTCCTTCTTTAAGGCTGAGAGGGGATTATCTAGCTATTGCAACTCTAGGATTTGGTGAAATCATTCGAATTGTATTCTTAAACATTGAGTATGTTGGCGGGGCGTCTGGTATGATGGTTTCAAATATGACCACTTGGACTAGCGCATTTATATGTCTCGTTATCACCGTTTTAGTAATAGCGAATTTTACGAACTCGCGGCATGGCAGAGCATGTATTGCCATTCGAGAAAATGAAATCGCAGCGGATGCGATGGGAATTAATACTACGTTTTATAAAGTGGCGGCTTTCGCGATCGGTTCCTTCTTTGCTGGAATCGCCGGTGGGTTATTTTCTCATAATTTTTATATCATCCAGCCATCCAATTTCGGTTTCTTAAAATCATTTGATATTTTGATTTTTGTTGTTCTAGGCGGCCTTGGAAGTTTGTCAGGCTCCGTAATTTCTGCGATCCTATTAACGATTGTTTCAACTTACTTACAGCAATACCCTGAAACTCGGATGATTATTTACAGTCTTGTATTGGTTGTTGTGATGTTATACCGTCCTCAGGGTCTAATGGGTACGCGTGAAATAACTGATTTCTTTGGTAAGAAGAAAATGGCGAAAGGGGGAAATTAGTGTGGGAGCTTTACTTCAGGTTAAAGAGGCTGGGATCCAGTTCGGAGGCTTAAAGGCTGTTTCAGGCTTTAATATGGAGCTGAACCAAGGTGAATTGGTTGGATTAATCGGTCCGAACGGTGCAGGAAAAACGACGAGTTTTAATCTGCTAACCGGTGTTTATGTACCAACTGAAGGTGAAATTTTGTTTGAAGGGAAAAGGATTAACGGGCTTGCTCCGTACCAAGTAACAAGGAAGGGCATTAGCCGTACGTTTCAGAATATCCGCCTTTTCAGCGAATTATCTGTTTTAGATAATGTTAAAGTCGCCTATCATTCTTTAGCTAAACATTCCATTCTAAGTTCTATTTTCCGTCTGCCTGTGCATTTTTCTGAGGAAAAGGTGATGGAGGAAAAATCACTAGAGTTCTTAAAGATTTTTCAGTTGGACCGTTTTAAGGATGAAAAAGCAAAGAATTTACCATATGGTCAGCAAAGAAGACTAGAAATTGCCAGAGCGTTAGCTGCGGGTCCAAAATTATTGCTGCTCGATGAGCCGGCTGCCGGAATGAATCCGCAGGAAACGCATGAACTAATGGAACTAATCGCCTTTATCCGTAAACAGTTTGATTTAACCATTCTCTTAATTGAACATGATATGAACCTAGTAATGGGTATTTGCGAACGAATATACGTATTAGACCATGGACAACTGATTGCCGACGGTACTCCTAATGATATCCGAAATAATCCAAAAGTAATTGAAGCATACCTAGGAGAGGAGGTATCCAGCGATCATGCTTAACGTGAATGGAATTAATGTTTATTATGGAAACATCCACGCTCTTAAGGGTGTTTCTTTAGAAATAAATGAAGGTGAAATTGTTACACTGATTGGGGCAAATGGAGCAGGAAAAAGTACACTTCTTAAAACATTGTCTGGGCTATTAAAACCGAAGACAGGAACCATCGAGTACTTAGGCAGCTCCATTTCAGGTAAGGCTCCACAATCGATTGTTAAAGCGGGTATCTCTCATGTTCCTGAAGGCCGACGAGTATTTGCAAATATGAGTGTAGAAGAAAACCTCGAATTGGGTGCCTACATCCGATCCGATAAGAAAGAAATTAGACAGGACATCCAACGTGTATACGAGCTTTTTCCGAGACTGCATGAACGCAGGAAGCAGTTATCGGGGACATTATCAGGTGGAGAGCAACAAATGCTGGCGATGGGCAGAGCGATTATGGCGAAACCGAAGCTGCTTTTGCTAGATGAACCTTCTATGGGTTTGGCTCCGCTCATGGTCAAAACCATTTTTCAAATTATAGAGCAAATAAACCAGGATGGAACAACGATTTTGCTCGTTGAACAAAATGCGAATATGGCATTATCGATAGCGAATCGAGCTTATGTAATTGAAACAGGCCGGATTGAAATCTCAGGTACAGCTGCTGAATTACAAGCAAGTGAAGAAATTAAAAAGGCCTACCTTGGTGGATTATAGTAGTACATCGATTGCTTAAGTTCTTATTTCAAAAGCAAAAATTCGTGTAACACGAAACTCCTTTTAAACGACTATTAAGATAGTTGAATTAAAAGGAGTTTTTTATGATGCCAATCAAAAAATTGATGATAGTTTTAGTAGTCGGGCTTTTAACCGCTTGTGGTACTGGAAGTAATTCCAATGACAATTCTAATGGCGGGGAAAGTCAGAACCAAATAGAATACCCAAAACAAAACGAAATTGCAGCAAATTTCTTTTCATCCATAGAAACAATCGAGGAAAACAACTCAATCATCGTCAACTACAAAGTTAAGAATATTTCAGGGAAACAGGTAAAACTAACGTTTCCTAGCGGGCTTCAGGCTGATTTCATTGTCTATGATGAAAAGGGAAAAAAGGTAAAACAATATTCTGAGGAAGTTATGTCTACGCAGGCAATCAAAGATGTTATCATAGAAAATAATCAAGAGATTCAAAACAGTTTTACCATCTCAGACCTATATAATGGCCGCTTCAAATTGGAAGTATTTTTAACCGCTAAGGAAGAGCAGGCAAGGGTCGTTATAGATTTAATTGTTGAAAAATCATTGTTTACAAAAATTTCTGGCGTATATGTTGGCCAAATAGACCCTCATTCTATTGAAGTAGATATAAAAGGAGAAAAGACAGCATTTCAACTAAAAGAAGAGGCCATCAATCAATTGCCATCATTAAAAGAAGGCAGCGAGGTCACTTTTGTTTATTCAGAAAAGGATAGTCAAAAGACAATCGAGAAGTTTTCTATACAATAGATCTTTTGTTAAAGGAGGGGGGAACCTTCCTTTTTTATTTATCTTTGTATATAACACTTAAACTTGCCGCAAAATATCATTATGAAAATTTTAGGAGTTGGCAGGTTTGGGAAAAAAGGGAACACAAATTCCAGTTAAAGAAAAGTTTGAAGATAATATTGATTATTTAATAAAAGAATTACGGATTGGTAAAAGCTTTGATGTCATCCATCGACCTCTAGTGTATGGTGGACTGAAGTTTGGGATGTTCCAAATTGATGGTTTCGCAACCGCAAATATCCTATTGTTAATTATGAAGGAAATTGAGAAGCGCAAACCAGAGGATTTTGAAAACAATCCCATCGATAAGCTTTTTAAAACGTTCATTCCACATGTCGAGGTTAATACGTCAGACGATTTAGAAGAAGCGATTGCACAAGTCCTTGCAGGTCAGACTGCCATCGTGGTTGAAGGCTGTCAGCAAGTGATTCTCATTGATGCACGTGAATATCCGATTCGTTCTCCTCAAGAACCTGATATTGAACGTGTGGTACGAGGACCGCGCGATGGTTTTGTAGAAACCATTGTATTTAATCTAGCATTAATTCGAAGACGAGTACGGGACCGTTCTCTCATCAATGAATACATACAGGTAGGGCAACGCTCAAAAACAGATATTGCTTTAGTGTATATTGATAGCCTTGTCGATATGGACCATGTGAAAATGTTAAGAAATGAGCTTGAGAAAATATCGGTTGATGGTATTTCAATGGGGGAAAAAACCATTGAGGAATTTGTTTTTGGCAGAAATTATAATCCCTATCCACTTGTTCGATATACTGAAAGAGCTGATACGAGTGCTGTTCATTTAATGGAAGGCCATGTGCTTATCGTTGTCGATGGTTCACCTAGTGTGATGATATGTCCATCTACCTATTGGCATCATTTGCAGCACGCAGAAGAATATCGCCAAAAACCAATTGTTGGAGTCTTTTTAAGATGGGCTCGTTTCATAGCGGTGTTGGCTTCCCTATTCCTGTTACCTTTTTGGTATACATATGCAACAAATGAACAATTGCTTTCCGACCGCTGGAAGTTTATTGGGCTGAAGGAACATGGTGAGATTGGGTTAATCTGGCAGTTTCTTATCGCTGAAGTAGGTATTGAGATTTTGCGGATGGCAGCCATACATACCCCAAATGCTCTCGCAACAGCTCTTGGTATCGTTTCGGCGATTATTATTGGAGAAGTAGCTGTACAGGTAGGGATATTCACCCATGAAGTGGTCCTTTATGTAGCTGTTGCGGCAATTGGTACGTTCGCAACACCTAGTTATGAATTGAGTCTTGCCAATCGAATATTCCGTGTATTCTTTTTGATTATGGTTGCCCTCCTTAAGGTTCCTGGTCTTGCCATAGGGATTACGTTATGGATTATCTTGCTTGCGAGAACGAAAAGCATGAATACGCCTTATTTATACCCGTTTATTCCGTTTCATCCAAGGGACTTTCGGATTATGCTGGCTAGAACCCCAATCCCGCTTAAAAACACTAGAGCACAGGTATTAAATGTACAAGATAGAAGCAGGCAGTAGATCATAAAGCCTCTTCATCTAAAATATCTTGTTTTTATTCTCTTAACCGGCAATAGTAAAATAAGCGGAGAATTTCCGGTTATTTGAAAAATGAGCTCGTTTCGTGGAATATAAGCGGAGAATTTCCGGTTATGCCATGCAAAATCTCCCACTTTTATGTTTTTTTTATAAATTAGCGGAATTTCTCCGTCTATTTGTGCTTTTTTTTAAAATAACTATGAATTAAGCGGAATTTCTCCGTCTATTATTCATAGCGGGCTCTTTCCCAGAAACTTGACGTATGCAAATTCATACGTCAATTCTTGTGTCTTTTTAATAAGAAAGCACCCGAAAACGGAACCTCTTATTTACCCTGGAAGGAACCTTAAGATGATTTCACACCGATAAATATAAAACTCACACCAAGAGCAATCCAGACGAATTTCATGATCGATATTTTTTCAACGAGCCCTATTAATCCAATTGAGGTAGTCAACACTAATATAATTGGACCGATAAGAGCTAGTGAAGAGTTCACCATAAGGGCTTTTTCAACCGTATTAAATTTGATCATAAGGATGGCTGCAAATATTTCAATGCTGCCAGAAATTAAGCGTAAAAAAGCCATTCCAAGTACAACTTTTTCAATAATAATAAACATAATGACCTCCTGATCTTACCATTTCTTTCATAAGTATATGTTTGAATTTCCAGGAGAAGGACAGGTTTTTTATTCTTATCAAAAAAAGAACATGGTTGAACCCATGTTCTCTTAAATAAGTTTGACTCCGCTAATTAAAATCATGATGGCCATAATGGTTCTTAATGGTTTCGCTGGGAATTTTGAAGATAGCGTACTGCCAATTAATACTCCTGGAATTGAACCCATAAGAAGGTTTAAAACCAGAAAATAATCCACATTGCCTATTCCTGCATGCATGAATCCTGCCGCGGTTACTAATAAAAACGCATGTGCTATATCGGTACCGACAAGCTCTGAAGGGGTCATTCTGTACAGATAAAGCATAGCTAACGCAAACAATGAACCAGAACCAATAGAAGTTAACCCAACAATAAAGCCTAATACAACTCCTATCAAAATGGTTAAAGCCTTTTTTTCATGAAGTGGCTTTTTCTGAAGAGAGTTCTCTTCTATTTTATTTTTGGCGAACGTTTTAATAAGGGTAGTCAATGCTACCAAGATTAAAACATACCCCAAAGCATGTTTGATGACCTCCTCTTGGTTATGAAAAAAAGAATCAAATAGGTGGAGAATCCCAACAGCACATATAGCACTTGGGATACTTCCGATTGCAAGATATTTGACCAAAGTAAGGTTTATGGTCTTTTGCCTCCAATGTTGAAAGGAGCCAAAAAGCTTGGTGATTGAATTATAAATCAGATCTGTTCCTACTGCGATAGATGGACTAAACCCTAATAATATCAAGATCGGTGTCAAAAGCGCAGCCCCGCCAACACCTGTTAAACCAACCATAAAACCAATAAATAGCCCCATTAGAATGATACCGATACTCATTAGGCCACACACTCCATATTTGTCTAACTGCTTAACAATAAATTATGAAGTAGTTAAATGCCTTGCTACTACTGCCTAGACCCAAATTAAAAAGAGGACACCCGTAGGTACCCTCTAATGTCTATTCTTCCTCTTCTTCTTCTTCTTTTAGCTTAATTTTCTTACACCCGACATACAAACAGGAGAGAATATCAAGATCCGGCTTTGCTTTGGCTAATCCCTTTATGTAAGGTGTGACTAAATCTTTGAAGTCTGACCCTACTTCCTCATCCTCTAATATGCCATAAACATATAATTTCTTATCGTTAAAAAGAAAAGCTACATTTCCTACTCCCTTGTTTTTGGAGTTAACCACATTAAGTACCTGATATTCCGGTGTAATAACCTCAGGCGAAAAATATATTTGCACTTCTATCTACTCCTTTATCGCAACTTTTCTTAGGTGAATTGCAATTTTTCAAAAAGTGAGTCACTTTCGTTTTCCTCTGATGGTTTCGGTTTGGCTACGTGAATGAGAATCATGCATAGTAAAGCCGCTAACAATGTTAGACCCGCTGTTATTAAAAACATCCCAGAACGTGACCATGCCATTAAGGAACCAAACACAGGGGGACCAATTGCAACCCCGAGAAATCTTACGGATCCATACAGTGAGGTAACGAATCCCCTTCGATCGGTTGGAACAGACCCAGTAATAAAACTATTAATACATGGAAGAACAAGTCCCGTACCAATACTGCTAACACCAAGTACTGCAAAGAAGGGAACTAATTTCTTAAAGAAAATCAATGACGCAAAGGATGTTGTCATTAGTAATAACCCTAAGATAATCAGGGTTTTCATCAACTTCATCTTCTTTCCAATTTTAGCGCCGGTTATATAGGATGTTATCGTCATGATTAAAAGAGGTATGGCTAATATACTCCCTTTTAAAACACCATCAATTTGATAATCTTTTTCTAATATATCTGAGATATAAAATAAAATACCAAAGAGGGTAAATAAACAGGTTGCGCCAGTTAAATAGGCGGCGAATAACCAGCGTCCTTCCGTTTTGAATACAGACACCAGACCTTTAACATATTTGCCAACCGGAGGCGGTTCCTTTTTGGTTTTTTTCTCTTTAATGAAAAAGATGGTTAACAAACAAGAAATAGCACAGAAAATAGGAAAGGCGAAAAATGCCGCATACCAAAAGAGTAAGGCAAGAAGAGAGCCAATGATAGGGCTGATTACCTTTCCAAATCCATTAGAAGCCTCAACTAACCCCAAAACTTTACTTTGTTTCCCGCCTTTAAATAAATCCCCTGTTAATGCCATGGCGATTGGGGCTGTACCTGCAGCACCCATTCCTTGCATGATTCTCCCAGCAAGGATCCAGGTATACGCATTGTCAAACCAGGCTGCAGCAGCACCTGCCAAGAGACCTCCACTCCCATACAGAATGAGAGAAGGGATGATAATCGCCTTGCGGGAAAACCGGTCGGATAAATAGCCTAACACAGGTATAGAAATAGCTGCAGCAATCGAAAATGCTGATATGACTAAACTAACTTGGAATTGTGAAATATCAAGTTCAGATTTCATCTTCGGTAGTACGGGAATAAGCATCGAGTTCCCTAAAACAAGGATGAGTGGAATCGAACCGATTGCAAGAATCGTCAAACCATTATTTTTTTGCTTCGACAAGGATGTTCACCCCTAACCTTAAGAATAAGCCTTTTTATTGTTTACATTTGGGGTCAGAGTTTATGCAAGACAAATGCCCAATTTCTACCATATAGGCACTAAATTCTACACATTCACCTAATTATTGAATAATCTATCCTAGAAAAAAAGAGGAGGCGCTTCTTCTATGGATTTTTTAACACTGCCAGAAAGGACGTCAGGAAATAGAACATATGGCTTGACTTCGGTGATTGATTTCGGAACTCCGATAGGTGAGTTGAAAAATATTTTATCTGATTATGGCTATATCATTGATATCGCAAAAATTGGAATTGGGTCTGCCTATATTACACGAAACATTGAGAAAAAAATTGAACTATATAAGCAATATCAAATTAAACCTTATTGTGGTGGAACCTTGTTTGAGAAATGTTTTTATCAAAATAAAATCCCTGAATATTTATCATTTTTACGTAATTTAGGAATTGAATGGATAGAAATATCAAATGGAACGCTGGATATTCCTCTACAAAAACGCCTCCAATTGATTTCAAAAATCAAGAAGAATTTCCATGTCATTGCAGAGGTTGGATCAAAAGATTCAACGATTGAAATGTCCATATTAGATTGGAAGGAAGAAATCTGTTTATTATTAAATGCTGGTTGTGACTACGTCATTACGGAAGGCAGAGATTCAGGTACTTCAGGAATTTATGAAAGAAGCGGGACGATAAAATCAAATTTAATCCAGGAACTGGTTAAAGATATAGATACCAAGAAAATTATTTTTGAAGCCCCAACATCTAAGCAGCAAATGTATTTTATTAAAGAAATTGGAACGAATGTGAATTTAGGAAATGTAAAGCTTCAAGACGTTTTAGTGTTAGAGACACAACGATGTGGTCTAAGGAGTGAAACCTTTTATTTGGAGGAAGATGAATGCAAATTACTATGATCAGACACCTTCCAACAGAATGGAATAAAAAAACCTGGCTTCAAGGGAGAAGGGATATCGGTCTATCACAAGTTTCAGATGACCAGGCAAAGGGAATTGAGATGAATCAGAAAATACTCGATGAATTAGCCCCCTTTGACCTTGTCATTGCAAGTACACTACAACGAACGCACCAAACCGCTGCACTCTATGGTTATTCGTGTGAAGCAGATGGGTTAGTAGATGAATTGGATTTTGGACCTTTTGAAGGGATTCCAAAAAATGTGCTGATTGAAAAGCATGGAAACATCTGGATTGAAAACCCAAAAGAATTAGTACTAGGGGAAAGTTTGCAGAATTTAGAAGACAGAATTGTACAATTTTTAAATAAATATAGTGAGTTTTCAAACCTATTGGTGTTCGGTCATGGTTCATGGATTCGAGCAATGCTTTCGTATGCGAAATACGGAGATATAAACAACATGAACAAGGTAGAGGTCTTAAACAATTCATGCCATACCTTGATAATGAATCCTCGGGTTAAAAGAGAAAGGGAGTGCTGAGGATTGTCTGAAATGTTAACGTATGAAAATTGGAATGAGGATAAGATCGCCTCTTTTATGGATAGCAAGCCAGACTTTATGGATGTCATAAAATGGGGTTATCGTGAGTACGGTGAGGATATTGTATATGCATGCAGCTTTGGTGCAGAAGGGATTGTTTTGATTGATTTAATTTCAAAGGTAAAGAACAATGCAAAAATTATCTTCCTCGATACGGAACTGCATTTTTCAGAGACCTATGAGCTAATTGAAAAAGTGAAAATACGATATCCATCTCTACAAATAGAAATGGTTAAACCTCAATATTCCTTGAAAGACCAAGCAAAGTGGTATGGAGAGGAGCTTTGGAAGCATAATCCGAATCTTTGCTGCCATATGAGAAAAGTAGTTCCTCTTAAGGAAGCTTTAGGGGAAGTAAAGGCATGGATTTCCGGTTTAAGGAGGGAGCAATCGCTCACAAGGAGGAACACCCAGTACCTGAATAAAGATGATAAATTCCATAAAATCAAAATTTGCCCTCTTATCCATTGGACCTCAGAAGATATTATGACCTACATTCAGTTAAACAAGCTGCCCTATAACCCATTACATGATAAAGGCTATCCAAGCATAGGCTGTGCTCCTTGTACCAAGCAGGTTTCCAACAATGGTGATTCTCGTGCTGGACGATGGGCCGGACAATCAAAAACAGAATGCGGACTTCATGAATCATAAGAATATTTTATTGAAAAATATACATGCTGATTCAGGAGGCAAAAGGAGGGGAAGGATTTGAGTAGCAGTGTACCACATGGTGGTAAGTTGATCAATCGTATAAATCATGATGAACACATAGATGTATCACGGAATTTTGTCCTGCTCGATAATCTAGAATTAAGTGATTTAGAATTAATTGCAAATGGCGCGTACAGCCCGCTAGAAGGTTTTATGGGAAAAGCGGACTATGAATCGGTGGTTCAAAATATGCGCCTTTCAAGCGGTCTTCCGTGGTCGATTCCGATTACGTTAGCAATCGATAAGAACAAAGCCATGGAATTAAAGGTCGGGGAAACCATCAACTTAATTCAAGATGATACCGTTTATGGTGTAATGGATTTGGAGGAAATTTATATTCCAGATAAGATAACAGAAGCAGAAATGGTTTATAAAACCACAGACATAAATCACCCAGGTATAAAAAAACTTTTTAACAGAAGTGAACTCTATATTGCTGGGCCGATTACGTTGGTAACCAGAAGTAAAAAGAGTATGTTTGAACGTTATTATTTGGACCCGATTCAAACGAGAGACACTTTTAATCATTTAGGTTGGAAAACGGTGGTAGGATTTCAAACGCGAAATCCCGTTCATCGAGCACATGAATACATTCAAAAAACAGCACTAGAGACTGTTGATGGGTTATTTTTGAATCCGCTCGTGGGTGAGACTAAACCAGATGATATCCCTAGTGAAATAAGAATGAAAAGCTATCAAGCGTTACTTGAAAATTATTATCCAAAGGATCGAGTTTTCTTATCGGTGTTCCCAGCCGCTATGCGATACGCGGGTCCTCGAGAGGCTATCTTTCATGCGATTGTTCGAAAAAATTTCGGTTGTACTCATTTTATCGTAGGAAGAGATCATGCAGGCGTAGGAAATTATTATGGAACGTATGATGCCCAAAAAATATTTAGCAACTTTGAAGAAGAGGAACTAGGAATTAAACCACTATTCTTTGAACATAGTTTTTATTGCAATAAGTGTGAGAATATGGCGTCTAAAAAAACATGTCCGCACGATTCAAGGCATCACGTAATTTTATCTGGTACAAAGGTAAGAGGTATGCTAAAAAACGGAGAAATGCCGCCCAAAGAATTCAGCCGGCCGGAGGTAGTGGAAATTCTTATTCAAGGTATGAAAGAAGTTTATACCTTCGAAGAAAAACCAAAGGGTGTCGGAAATGAAAAATAGTAATCATATTACTTGGCATCATTCAAGTGTTACGAAAAAGGACCGCAATCTTTTGAGTGGCCACAAGAGCTGTGTTCTTTGGTTTACAGGACTATCCGGATCGGGAAAGTCAACATTAGCGAACGCGGTGGATTATGCATTGTTTCGAAATGCTTTAAGGAGTTATATATTAGATGGTGATAACATCCGCCATGGATTAAACCGGGATCTGAGGTTTGGACCGGAAGACCGGAAAGAAAATATTCGAAGAATTGGGGAAGTGGCAAAGTTATTTGTCGACAGTGGTCAAATCGTTTTATCTGCCTTTATTTCTCCCTTTCGAGAGGATAGAGAACTGGTACGGAACATGTTTGAATCGGATGAGTTTATTGAGGTTTATGTGAAATGTCCAATCCAAGTTTGTGAAGATAGGGATCCAAAAGGGTTATATAAAAAGGCGAGGAAGGGAGAAATTCCAGAGTTTACAGGAATATCCTCTCCATATGAAATGCCGAGCCACCCTGAAATTGTTATCGAATCAGACAAAATGCCAATTGAGGAATCAGTTGAGAAAATTATAGCCTATCTCCAAGATAAGAAGATTCTTTAATGGATCTTCTTATCTTTTTCTCCAAGCTGCCGATAAAAAGCTGATTCGATGGAACTTAAACTCATAAATATAATCTATGATATTGGTTGAAATAAACTGGCAAATAATGGCATAAAGTACAATTTTATAATCAATCACCAAGGCCGTTAATACAAAGATGAAAAAGTTAATCCCCATCATCACTTTTCCTGGGCTCCAATTTTTGTAGTTGGCAATCATTAATGCAGGAATGACCATGCCGCCGCTAGATGCACCGGATCGAATCAGTAAACCAACTCCTAAACCGAAACATACACTTCCCGCTATAATACAAAGGAAAATATTTATATGGATGTGAGGAAACTGAGAGGTTATGTAGCCTACGGTCATAGAAGTGATTGCAACGGAAATAACGGTTCGCAATGTCCAGGTAAAACCAAAATAAGGAAGAGCAAATAGTAAAAATACAATATTTGCCAGCCACAATGAAAAACCAAGGGATAGACTGAAAAAATGATTAATAAGGATTGCCAGCCCTGCTGCCCCGCCAGATGGGATAGAATGTGGAAATAAAAATAAAGACATCGATATTCCCTGTAAGGTAGCTCCAAATAGTAAACAAGAATAGGTTAACAGCGTTTTCATCATATAGTATTGAATCGGATCCTAAAAAGTATCGTAATAAACCTCACATTCATTCCTCCCTTGGACTACCTTTCCTTGTCCATTTTATGAGAAATGAAAAAAGATTATGAGGAAATATTTACATAAAAAAGTGCAAGCAGTTCATAAACGCCTCAAAATTATTTTTATGTTTTTCTTCTCGCATTCTTTTTTAAGAGTGTCAATGAACGAATGTATAATAACTTTACATGATTGTATAAAAACTAAACACTTGCTTTATTTGTTAGGATCTTCTATTTGAAAATCACGGAGAATTTTTGGCATGATTTTTGCAAGTATAAAGGTATCCTAGATATTGTACTTTTTTAAAGGATATGAGGATTCTTGTATCGAATGATAAGTGTAATATAGGGGTAATATCAGATCAAATTAATTTTGTGGAGGGATTACTCATGGCAGTTACAGAAGAAGTTGCACAAGAACTGGAAGCCTTTAGGAAAACGGTATCGAATTTTGTTCTAAAAGAAATTGCACCATTAGCAGAAGAAATGGACAGAACGGACGAGTTTCCAAATGATATATGGAAAAAGTTGGGTAACTTAGGAGTACTAGGTATTACTATTCCTGAAGAATATGGTGGTACAGGACTAGGACCGGTTGAACAAGCGATGGTGACGGAGGAGATATCCAAATATAGTGCAGCTGTGGCTGTTTCATATGCTGCCCATTCAAATTTATGTGCGCATAACCTTTATCATAATGCAAACGAGGCTCAAAGAGAGAAATACCTACCAGGATTATGCAGCGGGAATTTAATTGGTGCACTGGGCTTAACGGAACCTGGATCAGGTTCAGACGCTGTTGGAATGAGTACTACCGCTAGACGTGAAGGAGATTATTATATTTTAAATGGCAGTAAAACATTTATCACCAATGGCCCGATTGCGGATGTCCTGATTGTTTATGCAAAGACAGACAAAGAAAAAGGTGCTCATGGAATCACTGCTTTTATCGTTGAAAAGGGCTATCAAGGATTTTCTGTTTCGAAACGACTAGAAAAAATGGGGAATCGAGGTTCAGCGACAGGTGAGTTAATCTTTGATGAATGTCGTGTTCCAGTAGAAAATGTCTTAGGTGAAGTGAATAAAGGTATAAAAGTCATGATGGGCGGCTTGGATATTGAGAGAGTTGTAGTTTCAGCTTTAGCTCTGGGCATAGGTGAAGGGGCTTTTAGGGAGTCTGTTAAATATGCGAAAGAAAGAAGTCAATTTGGCAAAGAAATTGCTAACTTTCAGCTAATTCAAGCTAAAATTGCAGATATGTACACGAACTTACAAGCTGCGAGACTCTTAACCTATGATGCTGCCACAGAGGCTGCAAAAGGGAAAAAAGTCACATTAAAGGCTGCTGCTGCCATTCTATTTACTGCAGAAACTGCCACGAAAACAGCGTTGGAGGCTGTCCAAATTCATGGAGGATACGGCTATATGCTCGACTATCCGGTTAACCGTTATCTCCGTGACGCAAAACTCTATGAAATAGGTGCTGGAACTTCAGAGGTTAGACGATTGATTATTGCTAGAGATGTTTTAGGGATCAAAACCTTTTAAAAAAGGGACGATTAATTTAGAGGGGGATGCGGATTGTCGTTAGATTATAACTTAATTCATCGCGTTAATATGGGAGATATATTAAAGAGAAGCTCTAAAAGATATCCTAATAAAATTGCTGTTATTGAAGACGACAAAAGAGTGACCTATCAAGAGTTGAACAAATGGGTTAACAAGGTGGCGAGAGGCTTCGAATCGATTGGAATCACAAAAGGTGATCGACTCTCTCTTCTCTCGAGTAATTCCATTGAATTTATCCTTACCTACTTTGCATGTGCAAAGGCAGGAATCACCATTGTCCCGATTAATACTGGGTTACTTTCTAATGAAATCGATTACATCATAAAAGACTCCTATTCAAAAGCAGTTGTGGTAGAAAACTCATTTATTGATTTGTTACCAACGAATGAATCTCTTAAAGAAGTTATTTTTATAGGTGACGTTGATACGAGTAAAATAACAAATAATAGTCAGCGTTTTCATAATTGGGAGTCTATCTGGAAAGAAGAGGATGATTCAGAGGTTCTTTGTGAGGTAAATGATCGTGATTTAATGCAATGTTTATATACAAGTGGAACAACCTCCAACCCAAAAGGAGTGATGAGCAGCCATACTGCTGTTTATTTTAATACCTTGGGTACAGCTTTTGATTTAAAGTTTTCGGACCAGGATGTTTCGATTGCTATGTTACCTTTCTACCATACAGCACAAT
The DNA here is from genome assembly GCF_057221695.1 of Neobacillus sp. plas4. Classification (NCBI taxonomy): domain Bacteria; kingdom Bacillati; phylum Bacillota; class Bacilli; order Caryophanales; family Bacillaceae; genus Neobacillus; species Neobacillus sp. plas4. Next base: position 3,402,926 of record NZ_CM170152.1, on the reverse strand, counting down.
TAAATGCTATATCAACCCCTGTCTTCCTTGTAGGCGGTACAACTATCATCTTAAAAAAGTTTGAACCAGAGCTATTAATGTCCCTTATTGAAAAAGAAAAAGCTACACAAATTTTTGGGCTGCCAATGATGTACCGTGCTTTACTAGATCATCCAAAAAGATTAGATTATGATTTGAGTTCACTGAGATTATGTGTGTATGCGATGGCGCCTATGCCAGATTATGAACTTCAGCGCGCTCACAATGTCTTTAAATGTGATTTTGCTCTTCTATTTGGCCAAACCGAGATGGCGCCTGTTGCGACCGTTTTTCGTCCCGAACACCAGTTAATTAAGTCTGGTGCTGTCGGAACTCCGGCTGTTAACGTGGAAGTAGGAATTATGAATGAGCAGGGTGAATTACTCGGTGAAAAAGAAATAGGGGAAATTGTTTATCGTAGTCCACAAACGATGGAAGGATACTTAAACGACACCCAAAAGACAGAAGAAGCCTTTGCCCATGGGTGGTTTCATAGTGGCGATTATGGATATTTTGACGAAGATTCTATCCTTTGGTTTGCTGACCGGAAGAAGGATATTGTGAAAACGGGTGGTGTCAACGTCGCATCTATTGAAGTCGAGAAGTGTATCTTTCAACATCCAAATGTTCAAAATGTTGCGGTTGTAGGGCTTCCACACGAACACTGGACAGAAGCACTTACAGCCTTTGTGATTTCAAATGATAACGAAGCGATTTCAGAAGAAGAAATTATTCAATTATGTAAACAGCAATTGGGAGGATATAAGGTCCCTAAAAAAGTCATTACCCTAAAGGAATTCCCAATGACTTCTTCCGGAAAAATTCAAAAACATATCCTTCGCAATGAACATATAAATCTATTTCAACAAGAGACTATAAACAACTAATAAGAAGGAGACCTCAGGTCTCCTTCTTTATTATTTAATGTTAAAATACACATTTGATTCAATATTATATTTTTTAATTTTGTTATATAAAGTAGTTCTGCTAATACCAAGAAGTTCAGCTGCCTTGGAGCGATTACCTTGCACAGACTCTAATGTTTCCATGATAATTGATTTTTCAGAGTCTTTTAGAGAGACACTTTCACTTAAAGAGTCTTGCTTGTTGTGAGAAATCGCTGGGGTACTTGGTGGAATCAACTTGCTCGTCATAATAGATTGATTTTTTTCCTGAAGTTCCAATGGTAAATGAATCGTATCAATCCAATTCTTCACATCAAAATTCATCGCTCTTTCTAGTATGTTTTCTAATTGGCGAATATTACCAGGCCAGTTATACTCTTTTAACATGGTGAATGCTTCTGGACTGATGCCGATTACTTGTTTATTTAGTCTATCATTTAACTTGTTAATAAGGTGATTGCATAATAATGAGATATCACTTTTTCGCTCCCTTAGTGGCGGGATTTGGATAGTCACAACATTAATCCTATAGTAAAAGTCTTCACGAAATTCACCGTCTTGGACTAATTGATATAAGTCTTTGTTGGTAGCAGCAATGATTCTTACATCGACTGATCGTGTTCGGTTGTCGCCAATTCTTTCGAAATTTCTTTCCTGAAGAACCCTAAGTAACTTCGATTGTAGTGCTAGAGGCATATCACCAATTTCGTCTAGGAAAATTGTCCCTTTGTCTGCCAATTCAAACTTACCTATTTTTCCACCGCGTCGCGCCCCTGTAAAGGCTCCATCTGCATATCCAAAAAACTCAGACTCCAACAATTCTGAGGGGATGGCAGCACAGTTTACCTTCACAAAATTTCCTTTTCGACCTGATTCTTTATGTATTGCCTCCGCAAAAAGTTCCTTTCCCGTACCACTCTCGCCGGTAATTAATACGGTTGAAGTATTTTTTGCCGATAGAAGGGCTTGGTGTTTTAAGTTGGCCATTTTTTTATCTTTAGACTTAATAATGTCAAAAGAGGAGTTTTGTGTTAATTTTTCATATTCACTTCGATAGAAATTTAATTCACTTTCCAGCTTATCCATCCGATAAAAGAGTTCTTTCCACTGATCTAATTGGTTAGAGATTATTTTAATAATCATCCCAACCTCTTTACCTGCATGAACGATAAATTCTTTTGTTACGATACCCGTTTTATTATTTATTGTCATAATCTCTTTTTTTAGTTGGCGATCATTTGTAAATTGACCAAGAACAGGTACTGAATCATCTATTTTTTGGTTAATAATATTTTTGTCTTTTAGTTCAAACAGATCTAAAAATGCCTGATTTGTAAGGGTAATTCTGCCTTCATTATCGGTAATAATGATTGCGTCATATGATAATGCCATGGCCTGTTGTAATGTTTGCTGGAGGTTTTTGGTCGTTTCTAATTCTTGGGCGAATTCTTCCAACGTGGTGATATCTTTGATGATGGCTAGTGCGCCACTTGTATTCTCTTTATAGGTTATTGGGATAAAGGAGGCAATCCCTGTAATAGGACCCAACGTTACCTTTTTTTGTTTAATAGATGTTAAATCGTCTAAGGCTGATACCAAGTAATGAGCTATTTCCGGAAAACACTCTTCAATTTTTCTTCCAATAACGTCTTCTTTTTTCAGTAGCATGACCCTTTCAGCTGCCCCATTAAATGCAACAATCTGGCTGTTTCTGTCAATTGATATGACGATATCCTGAAGATTTTCAATGAGCCCTGTTAGTTGATTAACGAGGATTTCGGTTTCATGTAAAAAACCACGAATGATATCGGATTTGCTAATTACCCCAATCACTTTATTATCCCCGTTGAGCACGATTCCGTGGGCTACATTACGTTGAAGCAACACATCCTTTACGTGTCTAAATCCTTCTCTATCATTAATAGTTAGGACATCTCTATGAAGAATGGACTTTATAGGAGTATCTAGGCTTGTCCCAGCTAATATGGAGCGATAGACACTGTACTTGCTAACGATTCCGAGGGGATAATTTGAGTCATCAACGATGCAGGCAACATCAATTCGCTGATTTAGAAATCCCATTATTACATCTGATATATTGTTGTTTTCTGTTAACATCAGCGGTTTGGAATAGTAATCTGCGATATTTAATTCTTTCATGACTTTTATGGCAATTCTCCTCCATACATTAGTGTAAAAAAAGTGAACATCTGTTTAATATTATAACAAAATTCTGAAAATATACAATAATTGTACAGTTTAACGCTGTTTAAGAATTTACTCTTCCTTTACTTTCAATAGTTTCGAGTTGGCACGATTATTGCAAATAAGTAAAGTGAGTACAACTTAAATAACTTTTTTAAAAAGAAACCTTGTGGACTTGGAGGATACTAGATGACGATTAAAAAAATATTAATTGCCAATCGAGGAGAAATTGCCATTCGGATTATTCAAACATGTAAGCGATTAGGGATTGAGACAGTTGCCGTTTATTCAGAAGCTGATGAAAAAATGCCATTTGTTACAGCAGCAGATGAAGCCTACTTAATTGGGCCGCCGCCTGCATTTCAAAGTTACTTAAAGGTGGATGAAATTATTAAAGTAGCACTAGAGGCAAAGGTTGATGCCATCCACCCAGGATATGGGTTTCTTTCTGAAAACACCGCGTTTGTTGATCGCTGTGAAAAAGAAGGAATTATCTTCATCGGACCTTCTAGTGAAGTCATTAAAATGATGGGGAGCAAAATTGAAGCTAGAAAGAGGATGAAGGAGCTGGATGTTCCGGTTGTACCAGGAAGTGTCGATGCACTAGAGACAATCGAAGAAGTTCTTCAGACCGCTAACACAATTGGGTATCCGGTGATGTTAAAAGCCAGTGCTGGAGGCGGTGGTATTGGGATGGAACTTGTCTATTCTGATCTTGAATTAGAAAAGGCCTTCACCTCAACGAAAAGCCGTTCGGAAAAGTTCTTTGGGGATTCGTCTATTTTTATTGAAAAGTACATTGAAAATCCAAGACATATTGAAATGCAAATTGCGATTGATCATTTGGGGAATGGTGTTCATCTTTTTGAAAGAGAATGTTCCGTTCAACGGAGACATCAAAAGGTGATAGAAGAAAGCCCATCACCTTCCATCCAGCCGCAACAACTGGAGGAACTAAAACGAGTAGCTTTAAAAGGAGCGCTAGGAATTGGGTACAGAAATGTAGGGACGATGGAATTTATCTTTGATGAAAAAGGAAACTTTTACTTTTTAGAGATGAATACGAGGCTGCAAGTGGAACATCCAGTTACAGAAGAAACTACAGGATTAGATTTGGTTGAATGGCAAATCGAAATTGCCAATCAACACCGATTACCGTCGCTGCAAAATAGTATTAAACAAGAAGGGCATGCCATGGAATGCAGGATATATGCGGAAGATCCCATCCGCTTTTACCCTTCACCTGGTACGATTACTCATTTAGTTTGGCCTGATCATGTAAGGATTGATACTGGTATTGTAAATGGGACAACAATCACGCCTTACTATGACCCTATGATTGCCAAAATTATCATTAAAGGAACAACAAGAGAGGAAACCATTACAAAAATGAGAAAAGCACTTTTGGAAACGGAAATCGAAGGAATCAAAACCAATATTCCGTTATTGCTAGAAGTCTTAGAGAATAATCAATTCCAACATGGGCACTATTCAACCAATCTTGTTAAAACTATGCGTGAAAATACCTTAACTAAATAGAGTAGGAGTGGGAAAAATGAATATTCGCTCAAACATGAGTGGCAGTCTATGGAAATTAGTTGTTAAAGTAGGGGATCAAGTAGAAGCGGGTCAGGAAGTAGCCATTTTAGAATCTATGAAAATGGAAATTCCCATTGTTTCTGAAGGGTCGGGCGTAGTAGAGGCCATATTAAAAAATGAAGGCGACTTTGTTCAAGAAGATGAGGTAGTCGTTAAACTTCAATCATAGGAAAAAGGTAAAAGGAGGAACAAGAAAATGCCAAAAGTACAGCTCGCACAAGTTGCTATATCTAGGTCAGGTGATAAGGGAAATATTTCCGATATTTCATTGTTTGCTAACAATAGTCAAATTTTTGAAGTGTTAAAGAAGGAAGTAACAGAGCAAAGAGTTAAAGAACATTTTGCTGGATTGTGTACCGGAAAAGTAGAACGCTATGAGGTTCCCAATGTACTAGCATTAAAATACGTTTTACATGATGCGCTAGGTGGCGGGTCTGCCTCATCACTTCGTATGGATAATTTAGGGAAGTCATTAAGTGCCGCATTATTGAGAATGAAGGTAGACATCCCCGCACATGTTTTGGAAAGTGTTAAAGAAAATAATTTGGTTTAACTAGGGAACCGACAGGAGGGCTATTATGAGCGAATTAGTACGTTATCAAATCGAAAATCATATTGGCATTATTGAGATGAATGACCCAGAAAGCAGGAATCCTTTGTCGCAGAACATGTGTTTATCACTAATTGATACTTTGAGGTCTGCTGAAGCAAATGATGAAGTTCACGTCATCGTTTTAACGGGTGCAGGAAGTTCTTTTTGCGCAGGCGGCAATCTTAAGGAATTTTCACGATATCAAGAAAAACTTGCTAGTGAAGTTCATAAAGAGGGCGAAGCCACTACTAAACTTTTTCAAACGCTTACAAGCATACAAAAGCCTGTAATTGGGGCCATTAATGGCCATGCATTAGGCGGTGGATTAGGTTTAGTAGCTGCTTGCCACTATACAGTCGCATCTACCAAAGCAAAGTTAGGAACAACAGAGATTAAATTAGGTTTGTTTCCATTAGTCATCCTGCCAATTATTATTGAAGCAATTGGCAGTAAAAAAGCATTGGAAATTAGTTTCACGGGAGAGATTTTTGTTGCAGAGAAAGCGAAAGAATATGGTTTGGTAAATAAAGTCGTATCACCTGAAAATGTTATGGATGAGGCACTTGCATTTGCTAGTATGCTGGCTGCTGCTAGTCCGTTAGCATTAAAGGTTGGACTGGATTGCTTTGTGAAAACACGTGATATGGAAATGAACAAGAAGTTAGATTATGCGAACACTTTACGAGTAATTTCATTCTTAAGCGATGATGTAAAAGAGGGTGCAGAGGCGTTTTTAGAAAAAAGACAGCCTGTTTGGAAAGGCAGATAGGCAGGAAAAAGAATCTATATATCTTATAAAATAGCAGAGGAATTTGGAGGTAAGGAATATGTCCAAAAAGGTAAGAATTGGTGCGGGTATGGGTTTTTATGGTGACTCTGTGTTACCTGCCTTAGACACAGCGAAAAGAGGGAATGTACAATACATTTGCTTTGATGACCTGGCCGAGTTAACAATGGCAATTCTGGAAAAAGACCGTAAAAAGGATCCGACGAAAGGATATACAAAGGATATCACCCAAACGATGAATTTATTGTTACCTGAGTGCTATCCAAAGGGAATTAAACTCATCACAAATGCAGGCGGTATTAACCCTGATGGTGCTGTTGAGGAAGTGAAACGGGTAGCCAAAACGTTAGGACTGGATGATATAAAAATTGGTCTAGTAAAAGGAGATAATATTTACGACCAATTAGAAGAATTAAGTCCATACTTTCTAACGAAAGATGGAGAGGAAACTTGGAAGGAATATGAAGATCGATTATTGTTTGCTTCGGTTTATTTGGGAGCACAGCCTATTGTTGAGGCATTAAGGCAAGGTGCTGATGTTGTCATTACAGGCCGGACAACAGATTCTGCACAGTTTGCTGCTCCATTAATCTACGAGTTTAACTGGTCTTATGATGATTGGGATCGAGTGGCATCTGCAGTATTATTAGGACATTTAATGGAATGCTCGGGACAGGTTACAGGAGGCAACTATACAGGAGCATGGCAGGACATTGAGGATCTTGATAATATTGGATACCCTATTGCCGAGGTTAGTGAAGATGGTTCCTTCATCCTTACAAAAACAGAAGGAACGGGTGGAAAGGTTTGTGTGGACACTGTGAAGGAACAATTCCTGTATGAAATACATGATCCACATAATTACATTACACCTGATGTCATTGTTGATTTTACATCTGTTGTTTTTGAGGATATTGGACCGGATCAAGTCCGTGTTTCGAATGTAAAAGGAAAACCTGCTCCGCCAACACTAAAGGTATTAATCGGCTATGAAAACGGCTGGGCTGGTGATGGAATGATGGGATACTCCTGGCCAAATGCATTAGAAAAGGCAAAAAAGGCAGAGGAAATCCTCAGGAAACAAATTGATCGACTAGGCATCCAAACAGAAGAAATTCATACAAGTTACATCGGATACAATTCGTTACATGGACCGCTTGCGCAGGAAGTGGACACCGATTCATTGAATGAAATTTACCTGTACTTTGCAATCCGAACAAAGGAAAAAAGCGACGCTGCTAAATTTGGAAAGTTACTTTCTCCTTTAGCTGTTAATGGTCCGCCATTTGGAGGCGGAGGTTTAGGAAAGGGTGGAAAGCCTCGCCAATTATTAGGCATTTATTCATGCTTAATGGATAGAAAAGTAATCGAAAGTAATGTAACCGTGGAGATTGTTACTGTGAATAGGGAGGTAGTCTAATGAATAATACACAAGTCGAAACGTTTAAACTGACAAATCAACAAAAAGAAGAAAAAATGGAAGCAGAAAAAGAAAGGATTAAAGAGGGAGGGGCAGAAAAATACCGGAATCGAGTCAAAGAACAAGGAAAATTATTGGTTCGAGAAAGGCTAGCTCTTTTACTTGATCCAGGTTCTTTTCGAGAAGAGGGTTTATTAGCTGAAGCGCTGAAACCAGACTTGGCCGCGGATGCAATGGTAACCGGAATCGGTAAAATTAATGGAAGAAAAGTGGCCTTTTTGGCAGCTGACCCAACTGTAAAAGCTGGGTCTTGGGGTCCAAAGTCCGTTGAAAAGATGATTCGAATTCAAGAATTAGCGATGAAATTAAAAATCCCAATGATTTATATGTTAGATTCAGCAGGTGGAAGAATCACCGAACAAATTAGGATTTTTCCAGGCCGGAGGCATAGTGGGAAGATTTTCTATAACCAAGTGAAAATGTCAGGGATGGTACCGCAAATTTGCATAAATTTTGGACCGTCACCAGCAGGTTCTGCTTATATCCCAGCCTTTTCTGATTTGGTTATTATGGTTGATAAGAAGGCGAGTGCCTATTTAGGTTCCACTAGAATGGTAGAAATGGTAATTGGTGAAAAAACAACCATGGAAGAAATGGGCGGTGCTAGAATGCATTGCTCAACGAGTGGTCTAGGTGATGTTCTAGCAAAGGATGATGAGGATGCCGTTGAAATTATTAAACATTACCTTTCTTATATGCCGCAAAATTATAAACATACACCAGAAATGGTTGAGCCTGTAGCGGCGAAACCTGGCAGGTCCATTAAGGAAATTATTCCTGAGGATATGAATCGACCATATGATATGTACGAATTAATCGATCGTGTCATTGATGAGGGCAGCTGGTTTGAAGTTAAAAAACTATTTGCACCAGAGCTGATTGTAGGATTTAGCAGGATTGGCGGCAGAGTTGTGGGAATCGTTGCCAACCAGCCGAAGGTTAAGGGTGGTACCCTATTTGTGGATACAGCCGATAAGGGTGCTCGATTTGTGACACTATGTAATGCCTATAATATTCCACTATTGTTCTTGTCGGATGTTCCTGGCTATATGGTTGGTACTTCTGTTGAAAGGAAGGGAATTATCCGTCATGGTGCTAAATTTATTACTGCCGTTTCAGAGGCTACGGTTCCAAAGCTGACAGTTATCGTACGGAAAACGTATGGGGCAGGACTGTATGCGATGTGCGGACCAGCGTATGACCCAGAAAAAGTAATTGCCTTACCATCTGCTTCTATCGCCATAATGGGTCCTGAAGCTGCAATCAATGCTGTTTATTTCAATAAGATTCAAGAATTGCCAGAAGCAGAAAGACCTGCGTTTATTCAGAAAATGAGAGAAGAGTATTCAGAGGATATTAACATTTATGCACTTGGTTCCGAGCTCATTATTGATGAAGTAATTCCTTATGACCAACTGCGTGAAGAAACGATTGTACACTTTGACTATTATGAATCAAAGGACATTACCTTTGGAGAGAAAAAGTGTCCGGTTCACCCAGTATAAGAGGTATAAAAGGAGGAGAAAACATGTCAATTTCAGATATTTTTTCAAATACCCTGCTAAAGGATCAGGTCGCCATCGTTACAGGTGGCGGCACGGGTATTGGTAAGGAAATAGCCCATCAGTTGGGCAGTGTCGGAGCGAAGCTGGTTCTTGCCGGACGACGTGAGGAGGTCTTGAAAAAAACAGAAGATGAATTTGTTTCTCAAGGCTTTGAAGTGCTAACTGTACCAACGGATATACGCGAACTTGACCAAGTTGAAAACCTTGTAGCAGAAACAGTTAAGCGATTTGGGAAAGTTGACATATTAATTAACAATGCAGGCGGTCAATTCCCGAAGCGAGCGGAAGAGATATCAAAAAATGGCTGGGACGCAGTCATTCGAACGAATTTAAATGGAACATTTTATGTGACTCAGACAGTTGGAAAACAAATGATTAAACAAGGAACAGGGGGAGCCATAACGAATATTCTTGTATCCTTTTTACATAGGGGGGCTCCTGGTATTGCCCATTCGGTTGCAGCAAGGAATGGGGTATATGGTTTAATGAAAAACCTAGCATTAGAGTGGGCACAGCATAAAATTCGTGTTAATTCAATTGGTGCAGGATTATTCATTACAGAAGGGATGCAGGAAGAAATGGCAGCGGCAGACCCGACCTTTATCGACAACACAATCAATGCTGTTCCGTTAAGGCGGGTTGGAAATCTCGAGGAACTGGGCTGGCTTGCTGCCTATTTATCTAGTAAAGCAAGCGGATATATTACCGGTGAAAATATTATTATTGATGGTGGTAACTCATTAGGACACGGGATTACGTTTTTCCCTTACTAGGAGAGTGGTGTACGGAAAAAAAGAGAAAGGAAGTCGGTTATGTTTAATAGTGTAAGAGAAGTAATTGAACAATCTGCAGAAAAATTCAATAAGAAAAAATTTCTTTACTGTAATGGTAATGAAATTTCTTTTGAAGAAATCAACAGAATATCAAATAAAGTCGGCAACCTATTTCTCGAACTGGGAGTGAGAAAAGGAGATAAAGTTGCACTTTATCTCCCTAATAGTGTGGAGTTCATATATTGTTGGTTCGGATTAGCAAAGATAGGAGCAGTAATGGTTCCTATCAACACGTTTTTCAAGTCTGCTGAAACAACGTATGTAATAAATAATTCCGATTCTAATCTAGTAATTACAGATTCAAATGCATTGAATATGATCACGGGGCTACGTAAGAATTGTCCTACAATTGAATATGTAATCTCGATCAATCCTAGTCAGCTATCAGATGTAATAAGTTTTTATGACTTTTTAGAAAAACAGCCTGAGGAACTACCATTGATTGAGATCATGAAGGATGATGACGCAGCAATATTATATACCTCTGGTACTACTGGACATCCCAAAGGTTGTGTGGAACCGCAAAGCTATTATTTGGTTAACCCGCGTCTTTGGGCCGATGCACTCGAGCTTACTAATGAGGATCGTGTGTTAACTCCTTTACCCTTATTTCATATGAACCCACAAATCTTATCTATTATGGGAGCATTGATATTAGGAGCTAGTGTAATTGTATTAGATCGTTTTCATCCAAAAAGTTGGTGGGAGGATGTAATCAAATATGGTGCTACCCAGTTTCATTACTTGGGGGTTATGCCTGCTATCTTATATTCTATGGATTCCAGCACGAAAGACCAAGCCCATCGAGTAAGAGTGACCCTAGGTGCCGGAATATCCCACGAATACCATCAACTTTATGAAGAAAGATTTGGTTTAAAGGCAATCGAAGTTTTTGGAATGACTGAGGTTGGGTTGACAATGACTGCTCCCTTGTATGGAGATAGACGTTTAGGCACTGGCTGTATGGGTAAACCGCTGCCAGGGTTTAATGCGATGGTAGTAGATGAAAACAATCAGGAGCTGCCGAATGGTAAGGTTGGTGAATTGGTAATTAAAGAGGATCCACGCCCAGAGGGTTCCGCAATGATGAAGGGATATTATAAAAATCCTGAGGCAACTAAAAAAGCATGGGAGGGAGGATGGTTTCATACAGGAGACATGGTGAGAAAGGATGAAAGCGGTTTCTATTATTTTGTAGACCGGAAAAAAGACATTATTAGAAGAAGCGGTGAAAATATCTCCTCTATGGAAGTGGAGGATTGTGTAAAAGCCCATCCAAAAGTAATGGAAGCTGCAGCGGTACCAGTTCCAGATCCGATTCGGGAACAAGAGGTAAGAGTCTGTATTGTGTTAAAAGAAGGAGAAAGTGCTGCGACAGTTCCAGAGCAGGAAATTATTGATTGGTGTTCTGAACGATTAGCGTATTTTAAAGTACCTCGTTATGTTGAATATTTAAACGAGTTTCCGAAGACAGCCAGCCAGAAAATCCAAAAATCAATTTTAAAGGAAAGCCTTCCTGAGCAATGTTTTGATAATGTAATAAAAGCTCGGATATCCCTAAAAGTGAAGATTTCTTCAGTTGCTAAAAAGATTAATTAAATAGTTTTAGACTTTTGCGAGGAGTGAATTTATGAAAATCGATGTCACATCGCTTTATAACCGAAGAAGAGTAAACAGGTGGGAAAGAACTTCTGTAGGAGATATGCTCGAAAGGCTAAGGTACAGCTTTCCTGATAAAGAGGCATTGGTCGGGTGGGAAGGTGCATTTGCACACCCGGATAACGCAAGGCTTACTTATTTAGAGGCAGACGATAAGGCCAACCAGTTTGCCAATGCACTTTCCAAAAGAGGATTAAAAAAAGGGGATCGTGTTCTTTTCTTTTGTGATAACTCAGTAGAAGGATTTTTAGCAAAAATAGCTGTCGCAAAGGCCGGAATGGTAGCTGTTCCTATGAATACGATGATGGCTCCGGATGTTATTGCCTATCTGATTAACCATGTTGAACCAAGCCTATTTATTGCAGATTCTGAACATTGGCCAAAAATAAAAAGTGTTTTCAATAAACTGAATATCCAGCTGGACATTACCATTCCTATTGGAGGAGAAGTAGTTCCAGGCAGTCAGTCGTTTGAGGAGTTTTACAGAGGACATTCAAAAGATGAACCCGATGTTGAAATCCATGGGGATGACATTTGGCAAATTTTATTTACGTCAGGAACTACTTCAATGCCTAAGTGTGTGATGGTTTCCCACACGAACACTTATATGTCTGCCTACAGTTTCGCTTTATCAATAACAAGAGGAATATCGATTGAAAATGAACTAAAGGTTTGCAGCTTTCTTCCAATTATGTTCCATGTTGCTGATCAAATATTTGCTTATCCTGTTTTTCTATCAGGGGGAACTTTTGTCATCGGGCGTACGCTTAACATGCCGGCAATGGCTGAAGCCATCACCAAGGAAAAGATCACAACCCTTTGGTCCGGATCGCCTGCATTTTTGACAGGGCTCACAGATTTAATCCTTGCAGAGAGAGACAAATATGATGTGAGCAGTTTAAAGGTAATTGTATACGGCTGGGCTCAGCTCAGTCCGAATTATCTTGAAAAGCTTAAGGATCTGTGTGGAAATGATTTGATAACTTTTGAAATTTTTGGCCAAACAGAGTCAATATCCTGTTATCGTTTTTGGCCAGATAAGTGGCCGGAAACATATGTGAAGAATGCACCCGAAGTTAACTATGTAGGTGTCCCTAATCCACTTCTAGCTTCGGTCATAATGGATGAAAGTGGAAACGTTATAACTGATCCACGGGTTCCAGGTGAGGCGGTATATCGGTCACCTGCTGTCATGTCCGGATATTATAAGGACGAAGATGCAACAAGGAAAGCCTTCGAACATGGCTGGTTTCATTCAGGAGACAGCTGTATGTATGATGAAGATGGTCTAGCGATTATGGTCGATAGATATAAGGATATTATTAAATCAGGCGGAGAAAATGTCTCCAGCATCCGAGTTGAAGCGGTACTTCGACAACATCCTGCTGTGGAAAAAGTAGCTGTTATTGCTTTGCCTCATGAAAAATGGGGTGAAATGGTTACAGGAGTAGTTGTATTAAAAAAAGATAAGCATGTTGCGGAAGTCGAATTAATCAGTTTTTGCCGTGAAAAGCTAGGCGGCTTTGAAACACCAAAACAAATTATCTTTACTGAATCCATTCCTGAAACCGTAGGCGGAAAAATCTTAAAATATCGTTTACGTGAGCAACTTAGAACGGTGAATATTAAGAGCTAATTTTTTAAAATATGACAGTTCCTGAAATTCGTAAAGGAACTGTCTCTTTTCGAAAAATAAGGAACGAAAGTTAGTAAGAGGGAGAAGAAATCCATGGAAAACGAACTAATTTACGAAAAAATAGGCAATCGGGCAGTCATAACGATTAATCGACCACAGGTGTTCAATGCCTTAACTCCTGACGGATGGGGACATTTAGGAGATTTGTTTCAAGAAGCAGAAAATGATCCAGATATCCGTGTTGTGATTATTACTGGTGCTGGAGAAAAAGCTTTTTGTTCCGGTGCGGATTTAAAAAAGACCATTCCACTCTTACTCGGGGAAGAGCGGAATGATGAGCTTGAAACAAAAATTAATCATGCAATGATGAAGTTCAAGCCAATCACCAAGCCTATTATAGCAGCAGTCAATGGTCATTGTTTAGCTGGTGGAACAGAATTATTGCAAGCAACAGATATAAGAATTGCGGCTAAAAATGCTACCTTTGGACTGCCAGAACCAAAATGGTCTATTATGGCTGCAGGTGGTTCTTTAGCAAGACTGGTAAGACAAATCCCATATTGTAGAGCCATGGAAATTTTATTGACCGGAAGACAAATATCTGCTGAAGAAGCTGAAAAGATGGGTTTGATTAATAAAGTGGTCCCTTTAGAGGATTTAATGATGGAAGTGGAGCGATATGCTGAACTTATTATCCAAAATGGTCCTATCGCAGTTCAAGCAACCAAACAAGCAGTGATTCGTTTGCAAAATTTATCTTTGGATGAAGCATTTAAACAAGAATGGGATTTTGCTCAAGAGGCGTTAAAAAGTAAGGATGCAAAGGAAGGAATTCTTGCATTCGGTGAAAAAAGAACGCCTCAGTTTATAGGGGAGTAAGTGACTAAAAAGCCAAAAAGACCAAAAATTAGTTCTTAGTAATTATTTCTCCGAAAAATACGATAGGGAAATGAAAGTAAATATTTCTCTGAGGAGTATACTCAAGGGGGTAGAGGATAATGTCAAATAGGGTTGTTTATGCTTTTGTTGCTTTACTCGTATTAATCATAATTGGAATGCTCTTCGGATCATTTCGATTAGTCATTTACCCGTATATAGTTCTCGTAGGATTACTGTTATTTATTGGATTGGCTAAAAAAATAAAAGTAAATAAAACGATTATCTGGTTCCCTACCATTGTAACAGTCCTATTTTTTCTCTTACAAGGATGGTTAGATATCGTAACACTCGGCTCAGCTATTGGAGGAGAAAATTTAATATTTGGTTTTACTATTAGTACAGCAATCTACTATTTAGGAATTTGGACTTTGTGTGCAAGCTTTTCATTAATATATGTTTGGACATTTAGTCAGCCAGAAGTAAAGGAGTCTTCTATAAATACAAATACATTCGATATATAGACATGCATAAAAGAATAAAGGAGGGAATTAAATGAATCCAACGATTATTACAATTGCAGTTGTTTATTTATTGGTATGTATTTTAATCGGTTATTGGGCAACCAAAAAGACTAAGACTAGCGGTGACTTTTTTGTAGCAGGTAGAGATATGGGTATGTTTGTAATGGCAATTGCAGCATTTTCATCTATCCAAAGTGGATTTGGTATGTTGGGTGGAACGGGGATGACATTTAGTGGCGGTTTAGGATTTGCATCTGGGCTAATGGTCTCAGCTCCTCTTGGCTTTGCTCTAGCATGGTTCTTAATCGGGAAAAGATTATATAAAATTAGCCGGATTGGTGAAGTGTATTCAATTGGGGATATTATTGAGATTAGATATCAGAGTAAGGCAGCACGGGCATGGATTTCAGTTGCAATGATATTAGGAGTTTTGGGATATCTTGGCACACAAGTTCAAGCAATGGGCATAATAATGCATTCCATTTTTGGAGTATCTACGATGGTAGGTGCAATAATAGGTTTGGCAATCATGGCTTTTTACTGTGTTGGCGGTGGGATCCTTGCTGCAGTTTATACGGATCTTTTTCAAGGAATGATTATGATTGTTGTGTCAATTATTGTATTTTTCCTTGCAATTAATGTTGGTGGTGGAATACCTGAAATGACTCAAACGCTTATTGACTCAAATCCAACATTGGCATCACCTTTCGGCACATTCCCTGTAATTACCGTAATTTGTTGGTTTTTTATGATTAGCTTAGGTGCGGCAGCACAACCTCACTTTCTCACTAAGTTTTTACTACTGAAGGATACTAAGGATTTAAAATGGGGGGCTTTTACTGCTAGCATATCTTATATGATTACAACACTGTTAGTAATTGGGATTGGGCTTGCTGCTTTAGTATTAAAAATTCAAGGGAAATTTCCTGAGTTGAAATCACCTGATGATGCTTTACCTGTTTTTTTATCAATGTTTACCTCACCGTTTATAAGTGGCTTAGTAATTGCAGGCTTAATGTCAGCTATTATGTCAACAGGTAGCAGTTTTGTAAATATTGGTGCAGCAAGTATCGTACGAGATATTCCAAAGTCATTTAACTTAAAAGTGAAAAATGAGTTATTTTGGAGTCGTATTGCTGTTTTAAGTCTCCTTGTACTATCGGCTATTTTCTCCTTTTATATGAATACATTAGTTGGTTTATTAGGGGTATTTGGATGGGGGTTGTTTGCATCAGCTATTTTCCCTTCCGTTGTATTGGGATTAATTTGGTCTAAAGCAACTAAATACGGAGCAATTGGAAGCATAGTGATTAGTCTATTGATAAATATAATTTTAGAAATTGGTGGTAAATACGGTGTTAAGTTTCTACCTGCCGGGGTTATTAATGGGGCGTTTGCATTAGCTGTCTCAACGTTATTATTTATTGTAATCTCACTTTTAACCCAGCCTAAAGAGGCTAAAATTAGCAATGAGCTGAAGAGTGTTATTGAGGGATAGCTAAATCTGTTTACTCTTAGGTGCTTAATATAATTTTTAAAAAATAGGCTATTAAATATTTTAGAGTTTTAGGATGGAGGAGAGATATTGTTCGGAATAGAAAGGGCTAGGGAAGAGTTACTAAATTATGTCTCAAATCTTTCAGATAACGAAGCAACTATTATTCCCGACAATGAAGAGTGGTCTATATTAGATATCTTAGAACACTTATATGTGATAGAAAAAGTGATGACAGTAGAAATAAAACAAATACTTGAAAAAAATGAAAGAAATAAGCCATTTAAACAGAAACCTCTAGACTCAACACTAAATCGTTCTAATAAATATAAGGCACCAGATAATATGAGACCAAATAGAGATTTTACAAGCCTTATTCAAGCAACAGAGCGGTTGACTACTTCTCGCAAATTATTACTAGATATCATGAAGGCATATGACCCTTCAGCTCTAAAGAATAATTCCGGAAAGCATCCGGCCTTTGGAACTATAAGTGTGGAGCAATGGGTGGAGTTCATAGGGTTACATGAAAGGCGTCACCTTGCCCAGATCAGGGAAAGGATTGAACAGCTTTAAAGACATAAAAGGTCTAGCTGGAAACCTTTCTAACTATTACCTTACTTCATAATTGCTAAAATATAGTAGATTATTATGAATCCCCAGCCAATTGGCTGAGGGATTTTATTTTTTACTCGTGAAAGAATATTCATTTAATTTAAATAGTGGTAAACTAGTTAAATATTATTTAGGTGAAAGTTGAGGCTAAAGAAAATGATAAAAGCAATATTTTTTGATTTAGATGACACACTGCTTTGGGATCAAAAAAGTATAAAGGAAGCATTTGTTGCAACCTGTAAGGCAGCGGAGGACCGATATGGTGTTGACGCAAATGAATTTGAAGAGGCTGTACGTGAGGCTGCAAGAAATCTTTACTCCTCTTATGAGACCTACTCATTTACACAAATGATAGGGATTAATCCGTTCGAAGGCTTATGGGGTAATTTTTTGGATGACCACGATAATTTTAGAAAAATGAAAGAAATCGTACCTGGTTACCGAAAAGATGCATGGACTGCAGGGCTAAAGGCATTGGGTATCGATGACCCAACTTTCGGTTATGAATTGGCAGAAAGGTTCCCTCAGGAGCGCAGGAACCTGCCGTTTGTTTACGAAGAAACCTTTAACATACTAGATTCATTAAAAGGTAAGTATCAACTTCTTCTATTAACAAATGGTTCACCAGATCTGCAGAATACTAAACTATCGATTACACCAGAGCTTGTTCCGTACTTTGACCAGATTGTTATCTCAGGTGCGTTTGGAAGAGGGAAGCCCGACCCATCGATTTTTGAGCATGCATTGTCACTCATGTCACTTGAGAAGGACGAGGTTCTTATGGTGGGGGACAACCTAATGACAGATATTCTAGGTGCCAATTCAGCAGGGATCAAATCCGTCTGGATTAACCGTCACAATAAAGAGAGAAATGAAGTGATCCCAACCTATGAAATTGAACATTTAGAAGAGCTTTTCCCACTATTAGATGAATTGAATAAAAAATAAAAAAATATAGGCTGTTCAAAAGGTTTTTAAGTTTAGTATCCTTTTGGTCAGCCTTAAATTTTTATTCGAATAGTGGATTGTTCCCGAAAAAGAGGGAAGCAACCATTTATGGTAACAATCAAGAAGGAATTTTTAGAATAAATCAAAAACCCCTGCTCCAGTTGCTCACCCCATAGGGGGGAGCGAGACTAGCTTTTCATGATGGTCTTCCCATCCCTTTTCCCCGTTTTTCCCATAAGTAATTCGAGTATCAGTCATTACCATTGAGATGTAATCTGAAACATATCCAATAACAACACTCATTTTACCAACTTCATGGATTTAGAGTGGAAACGTCTTCTTGGTTTTATTTTCTACGAAGGGGTTAGAGGTTGATGATAAAATTATTAGAAATTAATGAGAATCCTTTTTCCCTAATTTCGGGTATCCTCCTCATCCTAATGGAATAATGATGGACTCAAAAGTTGCTGATGGTCAAAAAAATTTTGTTTGTCTTACAACAAAGTTGTCGTAACCTGCCTGTTCTTTGCATATAATCAGAATCACACTATAAATTCGTTGCTAAGCTATTTATTTTTCAAAGCTATTTACACATGAAATTTTTATTAAAAGGAGTGTATAAAGTGCTTAAGAGTAGAGAGGAAGTTCAAGTCTTTCTGAAAACTTTCGAAGTCTTTGCCAATTGGAACGGAGAAAAACATTTTCTTACAATGGATACTGAAAATCCAAAGGGAATCCTAACGATTATAAAATCATCAGAAGGGGAATTTTATTTTCATCGAAAAAATGAACTGTACTGGGATATTAAAGAAATAAAGGTTGATACGGATATATTAATTGATATAATTTGGGCATTTAGACAGGCAATAAATAAATCCATCAAAGAAATGGCTTTGTAAGCCACACCGCATATTGTGCCTACTGAAACGAATCCTCAGTTTCATTCAATTTTCTCAATCTATAAATAAATTTCCGCTGCGAAGTATTTTTCAACAAAAAGAAGCTGCTAAAAATTCTATCCTTAAAAAAATATCCAGAAAATCCCCCATTCATTAGTAGGTGGATGGATTTCTGCGTACACCGGTTCCGAAACGTTAGACGCTTGAATTAAATAAAAGAAAGCAAGCCGCACTTGGCTTGCCTTCTTTATCTATAATTATCCGCGTCTGCCGCCTCTGCCGCCACGTTTCGTTTCGGTGTTGCGTTTTAAGCTGGATAAATTTTCTTCACTCGCTTTTAAGAATTTAGCCATTTTATCTTCAAAGTTCTCTTTTGGTTTAAATGTGCCTTTTGAACGGAAGTCCTTTGATTGCCTATTATCTCTCCCTTGGCGTTGTGGTCGCTGTGAATAAGAAGATGTTTGCCCTTCTGGTTTATCAATAGCTTTTTTAATAGACAAGGCAGTTTTTCCGTCTTTCTCGCTAATAACCTTTACCTCAACCTGGTCTCCTACTTTTAGATGGTCATTAACATCTTTTACATAGCTATCCGCTACCTCACTGATATGCACAAGACCAGTGGTGCCACCCGGTAATTCTACAAACGCTCCAAAATTAGTAATACCCGTTACTTTACCTTGTACTTTGCTGCCTACTTCGATCGACAAAAAGAGTTCCCCCTAAATAATGTTTTCAACTCATAATTATACACTGTTTAAAAGACAATTTCAACTGTTATCAGTAATAATTCAAGCCTAAAAATAAAAGGCTTTTTAAGTCATGTAATTCTATTGTACACCATAATTGCACTAGTCACGTTACAAAACTTTACTATATAATGAAGAAAACCTAGGTTTTTGTATGGAGTTGTTTAAATGAACCAAGAATTAATCATTTACATAGTCGCTTTAATTATAGCCGGTACTTTAAGCGTGTTCTTATGCGTTTATACGATATTAAAAGTTAAGGATGCTCCCGGAGCTAAATATTATGTTTTAGTAACACTCCTATCAGCGATTTTTACATTTTCCTATTTATTTGAACTAACCAGTGTAACGCTCGAACAAATGAAGTTTTGGTTACAACTGGAGTATCTCGCTTTACCT
The DNA here is from genome assembly GCF_057221695.1 of Neobacillus sp. plas4. Taxonomy (NCBI): domain Bacteria; kingdom Bacillati; phylum Bacillota; class Bacilli; order Caryophanales; family Bacillaceae; genus Neobacillus; species Neobacillus sp. plas4. The sequence goes on along the minus strand of NZ_CM170152.1, from coordinate 3,383,145 downwards.
TTCATCCCACTATTTATCCTATTTATGTGTTTCGAGTATGTAGGACAAAAGATTAAAAAGTGGATCTACTACTCCCTTTATGTCTTTCCAATATTAACCATCTTTGTGCACAGTACAAATAACCTCCATCACTTCTATTATAAGACGGTGGAGATAAGAAGTGACACCCCGTTTCCTATCTTAAAATTGGAAGGCGGGCCGTGGTTTTACATCCATTCGATTTTCGTATTTATATGCATTATGTTCAGTGTTATTATTCTACTCATGCAATTAAAAAAATCGTTATTTCAATTCCAGATGCAAATTATTACGATGGCCGCAGGACTTATTGTCCCCATTATCGCGACGCATTTTTATTTAAATGGATTAAGTCCGTATGGAATAGACCTTGGACCTGTGGCAATGAGTATTTCATTTTTATTTCATGGTGCTGCCCTTGTATCTTATCAAATGTTTAATGTAGCACCAATTGCAAGGGATACCGTGTTTGAAAGTATGAAAGAAGGCGTTATCGTGATCAATCAAGGTGGCAGGATTGTTGATTATAATCGTTCTGTCCTAAATGTTATCCCCACGCTTAATCGTCAAATGATTGGAAAAGGGCTATCTGATGTCCTACATGGTCAACAACAACTCCTTGAAATCATCTATCAAGGTGAAGAAAGAGATTACCAATTATCTCAAGGCAGCATGCAAACACATCATCATATTCGTTTTTCACCGGTTCAATCGAAAAACAGCCATGATATTGGGCAAATCATTACCTTTGTTGTAACAGAAAGAGTGAATTTGGAGGAAAAATTACAACAATTAGCAAGAACGGACGGTTTAACACAAGTTTTTACCAAATCCTACTTTATTCAAAAATCAGAGAATATTTTTAAATCCTTTACTCTAAATGGTGGAATCGTTTCCATCATTATGTTTGATATCGATTATTTTAAAACTGTAAATGATACCTATGGACATGAAGCTGGTGATATTGTCTTAGCAAATACTGCTAAAATTGCCACGGAATGCTTGCGTGAGTCTGACATCATTGGGCGTTATGGAGGAGAGGAATTTGTTATTTGTCTGCCTGATACGAATCTGTTCGATGCGCAAAAGATGGCAAATAGTATTCGGGCAAGGATTGCAGATAGTTATTCGCTTAATCAAGGTAAGAAAATTGTCGTAACATCAAGTTTTGGGATTTCACAAGCAAAAATTTTTCCTGGTGAACTTAAATATACCATTCATTCACTAATGCGGGAGGCCGACAAAGCTTTATACGAGGCAAAAAAAAAGGGAAGAAACTGTGTTCAATTGTTCGAACCAGTTATAATAGAAAAAGGTCCATTGATAGGATAATCTTCCTAGCAATGGACCCTGTCTTTTTTAATAATCCGTTACAATTCTATTACGATCTAGAAAAGCTTCAATGACTTCACTAACCTGAAATGATACTTGTGGAGAATCATAGTTTTCAAAGACATGCTCACATTCATTTTGATAAGCCATGATTTCATCATAATGGGATAGATGCCTTTGGATATCTTCTTCCTTATCGTTTCGTGCATTATGTCGCTTGATTACCGTATCCCGGTTTGCGAAAATGAAAAAGCGCATGACACGGTCACCATACATCTCTTTTAATTTTTCAGTGCCTTCTGGGTTTAACGTTAAGTAGACAAGGTTATGATGTTCAAAGGCTTTGACAATATCCTCTTCACGAATTCCATAATGAATACCATCAATTTCAACTGTTTCAAGGAATTCTTGGTTGTCTTGCATTTCTTGGAAGGATTCTTCCGAAACAAAATGATAGTCTACACCATCTTGCTCATAATGACGAGGAGAACGAGTTGTGTAAGAGAGGACTGTTTCCATATCAAACGCAGTAGCGACCATCTTTGCAATCGTTTTTCGCCCAGAGCCATCGGGACCTGTGTAGATGAATAATTTTTGTTTATCTTTGATTTTATACATAGATAACCTCCTATTATGAAATAGTTTAATTAAAAAAGAGCCTGCAGTTGGATTTTCATGTTGTCAGTTAAGTAATTCATAGTATCCCTAGAACGGGATATTTCCATTATAACAGATTTTTCGTCCAAATTTTTGATATTTCTGATTTTTTTATTAAGATAACGTAAAATTACCTATTTGTTCTAAATTTACTGTACAGTTTCTATTTAATTTTGTAAAGCTGTTGTGCAACAGTGAATGAAAAATAAATTCTCGAAAGTTTTGTATTTCAAGTATAATGAACCTATTCAGATTTTAGCATATGATATTTCTTTGAGAGAAATCCTATATAGAAGTTTGATAATACAAAAAAAACGAGGTTACTGTATGCGTGAAAAAAATTTTAAGGATTATCATTTAAGTGAAGAAATCACAAGGGCTCTGACCGTATTAAAGTACAATCATCCCACAGAAGTACAAAAAGAAGTAATTCCTAAGGCATTGGAAAAATTCGATATGATCGTCAAATCTCAAACAGGCTCAGGTAAGACGGCTTCATTTGCAATTCCTATTTGTGAAATGATGGAATGGGAGGAAAAAAAGCCACAAACATTAGTTCTTACACCAACTCGGGAGCTAGCCGTTCAAGTCCGTGAGGATATTACGAATATTGGTCGTTTTAAACGGATAAAAGCAATGGCTGTTTACGGCAAAGAACCTTTTTCAAAGCAAAAAGAGGAATTAAAGCAAAAAACACATGTGGTCGTGGGGACACCCGGTCGTACGATGGACCATATCGAGAGGGGTACCCTTGAATTAGATAAAATAAAGTTTTTAATCATTGATGAAGCGGATGAAATGCTAAATATGGGCTTTATCGATGAGGTGGAAGCCATCATCAAGGAACTTCCAAAGGACAGAGTAACCATGGTTTTTTCTGCCACCTTACCGAAGGATGTGGACAACCTCTGTCATCAATACATGAAAAATCCCATTCCGATTGAGATAGCTGCCGATGGTGTAACAACAAATACTATTGAACATGCTGTCATTGAAGTAAAGGAAGATGATAAGATTTCACTACTTAAAGATGTAACAGTTGTTGAAAATCCAGATAGCTGTATTATTTTCTGCCGAACAAAAGAAAATGTTGAGAGTGTCTATGCCGAATTGGAAAACGACAATTATACTTGTGAAAGACTCCATGGCGGACTAGATCAAGAAGACCGGTTCGCGGTTATGGATGGTTTTAAAGCTGGGAATTTCCGTTATTTAGTTGCAACGGATGTGGCTGCTCGGGGAATCGATATTGATAACGTGTCATTAATCATTAATTATGATGTGCCAATGGAAAAAGAAGGCTATGTTCACCGTACGGGAAGAACTGGCAGAGCAGGTAATCAAGGAAAAGCGATTACCTTTGCAACACCATATGAGGGGAAATTCCTTAAGGCAATCGAAAGGTATATTGGGTTTGAAATCCCGGCAATGGACGTTCCGAAGCAGGAAGTGGTGACAAGTGGAAAAGCGGCATTTGAAGAAAAAATAAGCGGTCGCAGAGTGGTTAGAAATAATAAAACCGCTCGGATCAATAAAGATATTACCAAGCTTCACTTTAGCGGCGGCAAAAAGAAAAAGCTTCGCGCAGTGGATTTCGTTGGTACAATCTCAAATATTCCTGGAGTTACCGCCGACGATATTGGCATCATCACCATTCAGGACAATTTAACATATGTAGACATCCTTAATGGTAAAGGCTCAATAGTAATCCAGGCGATGGAGAATACAACCGTTAAAGGGAAGAAGCTAAAGGTTAGCCAGGCGTTAAAGTAATGTTTCTTAGAAGGACGATTTATTTTACTATAATCGTCCTTATTTTTTATAAATGTTGTTTCGTTCCAAAAAGTAAAAAGAAAGGAGAATTCTATCAATGAAGTATTTTAAAACACAAATGAAACAGTTAGTAAAAGAAAATAAAGACCTGCAGAAGCATTTAAAAGAATTGATTGATGAGCACCAATTAGAAAAAAACTTTGCCCTAAAGGCTTTGTATCATTCAGAAGTAGCCGATGGAGGAAAATATCAGGCTGCTTATCAAGCACTTGACGTGCCTAAAGGGTAAGTTATTTTGAAATTTTAAAAAAAGAGGAAAAAAATGAACATAACAAAAATTTTAGTAGTTAGTCCCATGTATAAAGACCTTCAAATAGTAATAGAAAAGGAAGTTACGGATAAGACTTTTCGCTTTATCCCTGAAAATGAATTTTCACAAAGTGATTTGAGTTGGGCAGATGCACTGGTTTCTTTCAACCTAAAAGCAGACTATGATTACAGCCATTTAAAATGGGTTCATTCTCTTGGTGCAGGGGTTGACCGTTTTTTATATAAGAAAGACTGGAATGAAGCAGTTTTACTAACTAGAACCATTTGTTCTTTTGGACAAAGGATTGCGGAGTATTGTTTAAGCTACATCTTAAAGGATTTACAATTACATGATGTTTTTCAAAATCAACAACAACTAAAAAGTTGGAAGCAGCATACGCCGAAATTAGTAGGTGATCAAAAAGTTCTTGTATATGGGACAGGCGAAATTGGTCAAATGATAGCGAAGGTTTTTTCAGGATTAGGGGTTGACGTTTTCGGTGTTTCCTTAAGCGGGCAGGAAAAGGCCAATTTCAAAGAGGTCATGAAATTAGATTTTCATACTTCACGTTTAAGTGAAATGAACTATATCATTAATACCTTGCCACTTACGGAAAAAACTGAAAAAATATTTAACGACATAATCTTTTGTCAATTAAAAAGTGCGGGATTTATTAATGTCGGAAGAGGTGCTTCGGTGGATGAAGGTGCTTTATTAAAAGCTTTATCTGGGAATCATATTAGTTATGCTGTCCTTGATGTTTTTTCACAAGAACCATTGCTTGAAAATAATCCATTATGGAGACACCCTAGAGTTTTCATAACTCCTCATATATCGGCTGTTACCACCCCCAATGAAGGGGCAGCTTGTTTCATTAATACACTTAAGAATATTGAAGCAAACAAGCCGCTAAAAAATAAAGTTGATACTAAAAGAGGCTATTAAAGCTAATCAAAACCCGAAAATACGGGTTTTTCTTTTGCTTTCGAATGGTAACGCTTTAAAAAAAGTAACGAAATGTTCACATGTTATGAGGAATAAATGAGGTAGAATAAACTTATTAACTTAGTTATGTGAAATGCTTCACATTTTTATAAGAGGGTAGATGGATCAGCTTAGAATACTAAATATCAGAGGTGAAAGGCATGGCAGATATATCAATAGGTGCATTACTCCTTAGGTTTGTTTTAGGAGGAGGAGCAGTAGTTGTTTCAACACTTGTTGCCAGGAATTTAGGTGAAAAGGCTGGAGGTATTTTTGCTGCTTTTCCTGCTGTGTACTTAGCAGCTTTATTAACGGTCGGTTTGGATTTTAGTGGAGAAGATTTAGTTTCTCATTCCATTTTATTATCTAAAGGTGCGATTGTCGGAATGGGCATCAATATCCTCGTAGCCATTCTAGCTGGATATCTCCTGCCAAGGCAAGGATGGAAACGAGGTCTGGCACAAGCTATGGGGTTCTGGCTAGTCGTTTCAATGGCTGTGGTTATTATTACAACATACTAAGGGAAGTGTGCTAGATATGTATAAAGATTTGCTTATTCGCTTCACTCTCGGTGGAGCAGCCGTGATGATCAGCTATTTAATAACGGTCTTATCTCCATGGAAAATCTTAGCAGGAATCTTTGCTGCCTTTCCAGCAGTGATGATTACAGCGGTGTTGATGATGGGGATTGCTTCTGGATCGAAAAAGGCTGCAAAAATTGCAAATGGTTCTGTGTTTGGAATGGTGGGCGGCGTTTTCTGTGTAGCAACGGTGTGGACGGTTTTACAAGTTAGTGGTAATTGGGGATTAAGTATCGTATTAGGACTGCTGTTCTGGTTGGGTAGCTCAATTATTGTTTCTTCGCTTAGAGATAAGCTTAAAAATGGTCGGAAAATTAGAGGCAGGGTTAAGGTTAATCTTCACTCTGGTATACAGGTCAGACATAAATAAACAAAAGAAAAAAACAAGACGGCTGGCACCGCCTTGTTTTATGTTGCATCTATACCTATTCTTCAGTATCTTCAGTACCTTCTTCAGTACTTTCTTCGTTTTGTTCCGTTTCTTCAGTTTCTGGATCATCTGTATTTGTTGTATCACTACACCCAGTGGCAACTCCAAGTAACATCAATGCTGACATCAAAGCAACTAACCATGTTTTAAAATTTTTCATTTTCATAATCCTCCTTGATTTCTTGCATGATTTGTACTACAGGCTTATCATACAAGCTGCGGAAGAAAAAAAGATTGAATTTTCGATTTCTTAACATTTCTTAACAGCCTCTTTAAAAAATTTCAAACTTTCTGAATTATAATTTACAAAGAATTTACTAAATATATAATTTTAAATGGATTTTATTATCCTTTAAAATAGGTACAATTGTCTATTTCTAAAAATAAATGAATTGATTATTTCTCTTAACTTTGTTACTCTATACTTAACTTTTTTTCGTATTATGAAACTTTTTTCAAAACGAAATATATTCAAAAAAACAAAATAATAGTAGAAGGTGGCTCTAACATGAACCTACAAGCAGATGTTTGTATCGTTGGCGGCGGACCTGCAGGGACTTTACTCGGACATTTATTGGCTAAAAACGGAATATTAACCATTATTATAGAACGTTCTACCGGGGTTAACAGACAATTCAGAGGCGAGCATATTAACGGTGAAACAGAAGCGATCTTAAAAGAACATCATTTATTTAATAAAATAGAAGAACTCGGAATTCTTAAAATGAAGAAGGTAGAATACTTCTCTGGAAGAAATATCGTGAACAGTATTACGCCCGGTACCCATGAAGACCATGTCGGAATTCACGTACCACAAGCCCATTTATTAACGGCAATCATCCAAGAATCTGAGGGAAATCAAAATTTCCAATTGCTATTTAACACGACTGTTAAAGAATTAATTCAGGATGAAAAAGGATTCTATACGGGTGTTAAGGCGATACAAAATGGGGAAGAAATCCATATTTCAAGTAAGGTTACAATCGGGGCAGACGGTCGTTATTCTACCGTACGTAAGCTGGCGAAGATACCTACAATAGAAATGACACACGGATATGATGTATTGTGGGCAAAAATTCCTGCTCCTGCAGGGTGGGAGCCAACAACAAGAATGGTCCTTGTTAATGGCCATCAACTTGCATTATTTTCGCAAACGGGTGGTCTCATCCAAATTGGCTGGAATATCGCTGAGGGTTCGTTTCCGGAATTACGTAAAGGTTCCCTGCAGCCATTTCTTGAGCCTTTGATTGAAAGTTTTCCGGAACTAGAAGAGAGTGTGAACAACCACCTCCGTTCATGGAAAGACTTGGTTTGTTTAAAAGTACAAAGTTCCCGCAGCGATACGTGGGTAGAGAACGGATTAATCCTAATAGGTGATGCTGCCCATACGATGACCCCAACCGGAGCAATTGGAATTAATAGTGGAATGAAAGACGCCCATATCTTAGCGCCACTCCTAACACAAGCCATTATCGAAGGAAACGTTAGTGCAGACCAATTGAAACTCTTCGAAATGAGCAGAAAAAACGAAGTCAAAACACAACAAATCATGCAACTAAAACAAGAAACATCCCTTAAGGAAAAATTTGCTTATAGATGATCATTAGAACGGTGACAGGCACCAAATATACAAAAAAGGCTGTTTATGCATCCTCTTTTGTATATTTGGTGCCTTTTTTGGTGCAGGAAATTTTGATGATTTTTTTGTTGAATAAGTAGGATTGGGGTGTATGGGAAATTATATGGTTATCCATGAAAAGGGGTTAAATATGATGAATTCGCAATTTCAGCTTACTCGCGCATTTTTGATTAGCTTGGTTGCACTTTTGGCATTTAGTGTTGTGGCGATGTTGGTAAGAGCGGAGAAAATTATTGATTTTGATAATGCGGTAATTAGTGCTGTACAATCACAAGAGTCTCCGTTTCTGACAAGGATTATGGAGTTTTTTACCACGGTTGGTTCAACTTTATGGGTAGTCATCATCTGTCTTTTGATCCTAATCTTTCTTTACAAAATGTTGCACCACCGGCATGAATTAGTTTTATTTATTGTGGTTGTTGCAGGTTCACCTTTACTAAACATGGTCCTAAAAGAAATCTTTCAAAGGGCTCGCCCTGATTTAAATCGACTGATTGAAATCAGTGGGTACAGTTTCCCGAGTGGTCATGCCATGAATGCTTTTACTGTTTATGGAATCCTTACCTTTTTGCTTTGGCGGCATATCTTTAATCTAACAGGCAGAACACTCCTACTCTTATTTAGTTCATTTGTTGTCTTTATGATTGGCGTAAGCAGGATTTATTTAGGGGTGCACTATCCAAGTGACATCATTGGAGGGTATCTTGCCAGTGGTTGTTGGCTTGCGGCTTCGATTTGGGTCTTCCAATGGTATATGGAGCGACAGCCGCAATTAACGAGTAGAATGCTTAAAAGATCATAGCTAGAAAAACTTATTAGCAAAGGAACCTAAATTATGGAGTTTATTACTAGTAATCATTGGGATGAAGAACTATGGCAAAATGTTAGAGGTATTTATACTGTTGCATTTGGTGAACATGCAACGAAGCCAGAAAAAATTATTCGTAATATGTTTGCAAGAAATCTTTGTTCTCTCCATGTTTTAAAGGAAAGCGACATAGTTCTTTCCATGGCGTTAACTGGTTCGTTGCCAGGGTCAAGTGTATTACTGCTCGATTATTTAGCGGTCAGAAAGGATCTACGTGGTCGTGGAGTGGGAATAGCCTTTTTTGATTACATAAATGAATGGGCCCGTTCCCAGAATCAATACAATAGAATCCTGGTTGAAGTGGAATGTGATGAAACACCACAAAATATAGCTAGAATTCACTTTTGGGAAAAATGCGGTTTTCAATTGTTGGATGATTATAAGCACTGCTATAAATGGGGTCCGCAACATTACATGGCAATGGTTCTGTACCTGAAGAGTAAGCCGGCCACACCATTAAAAGGGGAGGATTGTCTTAAGTATATGGCCTCCTTTCATAAAGAATCATACAAATTAATGTAAATTTTTCCTAGTCCCTACTATCCAATACCTGTAGAATAGTAATAAAGTATTCTACATAAGGTGGGGAATTAAATGATTACATATCCTTTTTTAGATAAAAAAGCAACCATTGGGGTAACAGCACCATCTTCAGGTGTGGAACCGGAATTGCATGATTTGGTTAAACAATCCTGCAGCAGGTTAGAAGAGAAGGGATTTCGAGTCGTCTGTGGAGATACCGTTTGGACCCAGAACAAAGCAAAATCTTCACCTGCGATGAAACGGGCGCAAGAGTTTAATGCAATGATGCAGGATGATGGAATTGATGTAATCATCCCGCCATGGGGCGGGGAGCTGCTCATTGAGGCACTTGATAAATTAGATTTTGCTTCTTTGAAAAATAAGTGGGTTATGGGATATTCAGACACAAGTTTATTGTTGCTTGCCATAACCCTAAAGACAGGTATAGCAACTGCTCATGGTACGAATTTAATCGATTTAAGAGGGGAATACTCGGATGAGACCACAGCCGTGTGGCAACGTGTATTATCTACGGAAGTAGGAGCCTCTATTACGCAGTATTCTTCCGTAAAATATCAAAAGAAATGGCAGCACGATCATCCATCTCCATGTGTGTTTCACTTAACCGAGTCAACCATTTGGAAATCTGTTTCCAGAGATAGTGTTAAGGCAAAAGGGCGCTTGCTTGGCGGCTGTATTGATATCATTAGGCATTTGATTGGCACACCTTATGGGGATGTAAAGAATTTTAGGAAAAATTATCTCAATAATGAACCTATTATCTGGTATCTAGAAAATTGTGAATTGAAAACTACTGATTTGCGAAGATCTTTAGTACAAATGCAATTAGCCGGTTGGTTTGATGGCTGTACCTGCGTCATGTTTGGTAGAAGCCCTGCCAATGAATCTGTAGAAGGTTATACCATTGAAGATGTTTATCAAGATTTATTCGATGAGCTCCAAATCCCTATTGTTTATGACATTGATTGTGGGCATGTCCCGCCACAAATCACCTTTGTGAATGGTGCCTATGGAGAAGTTGAAGTGGAAAATGGCAAAGGGACCGTCGTGCAGCACTTTAAAGCATAAAATAATAGACTGAATGAATCTAGGGTTAGCAGACTACTCATCTGATGACCTTTTAAATAAAAAATGTCTCAAAAGGGAATCAGATTTAGCTTCTGATTGCCTTTTGAGTTAAAAAACCATATTGGAGGTAAACAGATAAGGCACCTGATTCCCATTAGAGTTAACAAACGTTAATCTAGGTTCTTCGTCATTAAAGTGGAAACGTCTTTAAAACCAAGCTTTTCATAAAGATGTTTCGCATGGTTTCCGGCATACACATTTAATTGGACCTTTTTATGACCCACTGCACGTAATTGCATAAAAGCTGCTTTACATAATTTTTCAGCGACCCCTTGTTTGCGATAGGCTGGGAGAACATACATTTCATTGACAAAACCGACAACTTCATCCGTATTTTGATCAATGATTCGACCTAATCCAACCCATCCTTGTATGGCATTATTTTTAACACGAACGAGGTAATAACCACCGCCATTTAAAAAAGGAGTCATCATTTCAATCGCTTTTTTGCGGCTTGGCGTAACGCATCCCATTGTGGCCTCTTTTAATACCTCCAAATGATAATTTAAAATACTATGAGTCTCCTCATAGGTTGCCTTTCTAATCGCCATTTCCCTTTACAACTCCTTTGAAAACTAAAAACGATCATTACATCCATCTAGTCAAATACCTACTCTATAGTATGAAAATAGGTAAATTTTGTTGCCGGTTATCGCATGGGCTGATATTAAACGGTTTCTGAAGGTATGAATGATTAAGGAAAAATAATGGTTTGCATAGATTAGATAAGATTAGCCAAATTCCTATATGTAAACTTTAATAAATAATTGGTTGACATAAAATAGTAAACCAATTATTCTTAATTTATAAAATATTTTTAGGGGGAATGGTATGAAACTTAAAACGTCGGATCTTACGTTAGCGGGAATGTTTGTTGCTTTAATGGCCGTTGGGGCTAACATTACATCAATTGCTCCATTCATGGTTGTTGGGGGAGTACCGATCACGCTGCAAACCTTTTTTGCTATTTTAGCAGGGGTGGTACTTGGCAGTCGATTGGGTGCAATTGCAATGATGGTCTATGCATTTGTTGGATTGGCGGGAGTTCCTGTTTTTGCAAAATTCGGAGCAGGTCTTGGACAAATCCTTAGCCCTACATTTGGCTTTATTGTTTCGTTTATATTCACAGCATTTGCAACTGGATACATAATGGAAAAGATGAAGAAAACAACTGGTGTATTTGTCTTGGCAGCACTTGTAGGAATGGCAATTAATTATGTTTTCGGTACGAACTGGATGTATGCTGCTTATAAAGTATGGGCTTCAGCACCCGATGGATTTACCTATAAGATGGCATGGTTGTGGATGGTGGTTCCACTTCCAAAAGATATTATTCTTGCCATTTTAGCTGGTTTAATGGGACAACGCTTAGAACGTACCTTATCAAGAAGCCAATTTAGGAATTTTAGAAAAGCGAGTTAAAAGGAAATGGGGAGATTGTATGAGTAAGTGGAAGGAACTAGCTTTAGAGGTGCTAGATGGTCATGAAATATCTAAAGAAGAAGCATTAAGTATTTTAAATTCCAGTGATACGGAATTATTAGAGGTATTGCAAGGAGCTTACACCATTCGCCATCATTATTATGGAAATAAAGTAAAGCTTAATATGTTAATCAATACAAAATCAGGTCTTTGTCCTGAGAATTGTGGCTATTGTTCACAATCTAGTATTTCTAATGCACCGATTCAAAAATATCGAATGGTAGATAAAGATACAATCCTTAAAGGAGCAGAGCAAGCCCACCAGCTTCACGCTGGTACATATTGCATAGTAGCAAGCGGCCGAGGTCCTAGTAATCATGAATTAGACCAAGTTGTTTCAGCAGTAAAGGAAATAAAGGACAAATACGAATTGAAGATTTGTGCCTGCCTTGGAATATTAAAACCAGAACAAGCAGAAAAGCTGAAGGAAGCTGGGGTCGATCGCTACAATCATAACCTTAACACCTCAGAAGACCACCATGATTCTATTACTACATCACACTCTTATCAGGATCGAGTTAATACTGTTGAGTTAATCAAAGAAGCAGGTATTTCTCCTTGTTCAGGAGTAATCGTCGGTATGAGGGAAACAAAAGAAGACGTGGTGAATGTGGCCATGAGTTTAAAAGTATTAGATGCCGATTCGATTCCTGTTAACTTTTTACATGCAATAGATGGCACTCCGCTTGAAGGCACCAAGGAGCTGAATCCTAGATATTGCTTAAAAGTTTTGGCACTCATGCGGTATGTAAATCCAACAAAAGAAATCAGAATTTCAGGTGGACGAGAAGTTAATTTAGGAAGTTTGCAGCCACTTGGATTATATGCAGCGAATTCTATTTTTGTTGGAGATTACTTAACAACTTTAGGACAAGAAACGACCGAGGATCATCAAATGCTGAAAGATTTAGGTTTTGAAGTAGATTTTGTAAAAGAAACAGTTCAATAAATAGGATTTAAGAATCGTTGGGCGTCATCTAGTAGATGATGCCCTTTTTCACATATTTTAGTATAAAATATCATTAATAGGTTTAGAAACATCTTTGTTGAACCTTGTTTGTAGTCTTGAAGGGAGAACCGCAATGTCAGAGATAAATATTTTAGGAGAAGCTTATAAAAAAGCAAAATTTAAGGCGCCTGGTCATGGAAAGAGAAATGTTCAGGTACTTAAAGATGCACTCGTTGATATTGATGGAGAGATGGAAAGCGAGATGTACGGAAAGGGAAAAGTCATCGAAGACTTCCAAGAGAAAATGGCAAAGTACCTTGGTAAGGAGTCTGCTGTATTTTTCCCAAGCGGGACGATGGCACAGCAAATTGCCCTGAGAATTTGGTGTGACCAGAAGGGGATCAAAAAGGTAGCTTACCATCCATTAAGTCATTTAGAGATTCACGAAGAAGACGGTTTAAAGGAATTGCACCATATTCAGACGATTTTATTAGCTGATAAAGAGAGAGTTATTGAGTTGGAAGATGTGGTGGGATTAAGTGAGGAAATAGCTTGTTTATTACTCGAACTGCCTCAAAGGGAGATTGGGGGGCAACTGCCTGATTATAAAACAATCGAAGATATTTCGGCATACTGTAAGGAAAAGGGAATCAAATTACATTTAGATGGCGCAAGACTGTTTGAAATTCTACCCTATTATCAAAAAACGGCAGCAGAAGTTTGTTCTCTTTTTGATAGTGTATATGTTTCTTTTTACAAAGGGATTGGCGGGATTGCAGGGGCAATACTCGCTGGGGATAAATCCTTTACGGAAGAATCAAAAGTTTGGAAAAGGCGCCATGGAGGCGATTTAATCAGTCTATATCCCTACATCCTAAGTGCTGATTATTATTTTGGCCAACGAGTGGGAAATATGAATCAATATTATCAAGAAGCAAAAGAATTTGCCCTAAACTTTAATCAATGTCATGGTGTTTCGACCAAGCCATTGGAACCAGTTTCTAATATGTTTCATGTCCATTTTGAAGCTCCCAAAGAGGAGTTGGAAGTAATTCTAGCAGCCATTTACGAGGAAACTGGAATAGGATTATCCAGTTATGTACGCGAAGTCACCAAGTCAACTAGTTTCTACGAAGTGAGCATAGGTGATATGTACGCTCAGCTGCCTAAGGAGAATTTAAAAACGGTCTTTCAACTGCTTGATGAAAAAATGAAAACCATTAAAACACTATAGGGTTACAAAAATCCCCATTTCTGTTCATCACAGAAATGGGGGGGATAGTCATTAGATGATATAAGGCCCGAAGAATATCGTTAATAGGATAATGTGAATTCCTACAAAATAGCTAATTCTCTGAGTACCTGCCCATTCGTTTACCTTTTTCGTATACATCGTTAACGAAAGAGCAACGACAGCAAAAATAATCATGTAAACGTATGAACTGCCAGTAAAGGTTAAGTAACCTGGTGCATTTGTATAAATATTATCCACAAAAAATCGATTTCTCCATATGATTGCCGCGACTGCGTAAATCCCAATTCCTGTATAAAAATACCAAGCTGGATCACGCTCAGCAATTCTATTTCTAAAGATATACATAAAAACAACGAAAAGAATCGGCCAAATAAGCCAAATTACAGCAAAGGCAATACCGAAAAATGAAGAGGTTAACATCCCCATTGTTTTTCCTAGTGCCTGCAGCCAATCGTCCCCCGTATACTTAATTAATGGATCAATGGTATTTATGTCAGCAGATGATAGTTTAATTTTATGTCCTTTACCGTCTAGATCCATCCATGCAATAGTTTCTTCATTGATCCATTGCGGCTTCGTTGAAATTTCAGCTGTATTGCTGCGTCGTTCTGTTTTAGTGGCGCCGCTTTCGCTTATTTCTGCAGAATAAATATTGAAGGTTGTACGGTCATTGAATTGGGTTTGTGTTCGCCCGTCAGCATGAAAAAGAATGGTTGGTTTATCATTACGAAACGTAAGGACGACATCGGAAACTTCCTTCAAGCTCTTATTTCCAGCTGGGTCATCAAAAGTTAACACCTTTGCATTTTGTGTGTTTGGAATAGATAAACTTGTTAACATAAAATAATTGAAAAACTCTGGATTCCCGCCTTGAGTTGATTGAAGTTCCTCCTGAAGTAACAGTGCTAATTTTTGATCTTCCAGTGCAAAGGAGATATCATTGACAACTTTTCCTGGATCGACCTTTATTTTTGATTGGTACAGGATGTTATTTTTTCCATTTAAATATTGTTGTAGTGTAATATCGACTCCAGTAGGATCAGATGAGTAAGTTAAAATATTAACTCCATCTTCGTTCTGTTGTGGTTTGATATTTAGCTTTGCTAAATCAATATCCATAACAATTTCAGATTTCTTAGTTTCTGGTGATAGCTGATAAAGTATTTTATTTTTTACATAAAGAATGATCGTGTCCAAGGGATAGAACTTCTCAACATCGGAGACAATTATATTCCTATCTTGATCATAAATATTTTTAAAATCAAAATAGATAATCGTATCATCCTGTTGATAAACTTGTGTCCATTTATTTACAGGAATGTTATATGTTTGTTCATCCTTTATGGTGAAATCCTTCCCCAAAGTCGTTGTGGCTAATTTACCATCTTCGAATCTTGTAAAAACAAAATCTCCATTTTCAGTGATTTTTACTGGCGGCAGTTGATTCAAGTCTGTCTCACCTACAGTCAGGGCCCTGCTCCAATTTTCTGCAGGGTGTTCAGTCACATCGGAAAAGTTTTCATAGAATAATAGAAGTATTCCTAAAACCATGATTACTCCGGGTACAATCCAATAAAGCTTATCTGCGAATTTTTTGTTCATTTTAGACCCCCATGATACTCTTTCAAATTCTCTATTTATATTTACGAAAATAATAGTAACATAATTCTGACAGAATAGGCTATTTCAGATACACTGTCTTTGTAAAAAACTGTTATTTAGAACTTGGCTTGGTAATGAATAAAACTCATATCATATTCATGGTAAAATAACTAGGACAAGAATGTTTTAGGAGATACTGATACATATGACTGATAAGAAAAAGCTGCAAGAGGTAGATTTATATAAACCGATTCAGAAGTATTTTTCACGGAAAGGCTATGAAGTTTATGGTGAAGTGAAGGACTGTGATATCGTCGCAGTGAAAGAGGATGAGCTGGTTATTGTTGAATTAAAACTCTCCTTAAGTGTCGATCTTCTTATTCAAGCGGCCAAACGGCAAAAGTTAACAGATCAAGTATACATTGGAATTCCAAAACCAAAAGGCCGGCTGAATTCTAAGCAATGGGCAGATAAATGCCATCTAGTTAAAATGTTAGAGCTTGGCTTAATTGTCGTTTCCTTTCCAGGCAACCGCTCGCAAGCAGACATACTTATCCATCCAGCTCCCTTTAATCGTAAAATAGCAGCCGGTCGTAATAAGATGAAGAGAGAGGCCATCTTGAAAGAAATTAACGGACGAAGTGCCGATTTCAATGTAGGGGGCAGTACTAGGACGAAAATCATGACCGCTTACAAAGAAAATTGCATTCAAATTGCTTGTATTTTAGATAGAATGGGTCCATTATCTCCAAAGGCGTTAAAGGTTATGGGTGCGGGTGATAAGGTCACCTCAATCTTAACAAATAACTATTATGGATGGTTTGAACGGATTAAGAGAGGTACCTATGCTATTACTGAGAAGGGCAGCCTTGAGGTGCAGGAGTATCAGGATCTTGTAAACTATTATTTAGAAAAACTAGACATAAGGGATGGAGGAGAATCCAATTGAAGAGTATTACAGTTGTTTCCCTTCTAGATGTAATTAGTGAGTTATTTTCTGAGGAAATTTCTATAGCGGTATCTGATACGAGTGAGTACATCTATTACCGCCCTAGTAAAAGGGTAGATTTGAAAATTCGGCGAGGAGACATTTTGAAGGAGGGGACCATTGCCCATAAAGCGATAACTTCTAGGCAGAAGGTAACAGAATTTATTGATCGTGATGTCTTTGGCGTTCCTTATCATGGAATGGCGGTTCCCTTCTTTCATGAAGGGAACTTGGAAGGGTGCGTAACAGCGATTTTCCCTTCTTTAACGAGCGGTAAATTGGTGGTAACAATCAAAACTGATGATGGCTGGATTCCCATGCCTTTTTCTGAGGTGATTTACTTAGAAGCGAAGGAGAAAAAAACGTTTGTGAACGGGAAGGAACATTCTGGGACCCATAAAAATACATTACAGGAATTTGAGTTCCTGCTGCCAAAGGATCATTTTATTCGCTGTCATCGCTCATTTATTGTTAATGTTAATCATATTAAGGAGATATTTCCTGATACGCATTCCACCTTTATTCTTTCAATGGAAAACGGGGACAGAGTTCCAGTCAGTCAATCCTACTCCAGCTATTTTCGCCGGCTGCTTGGGTTTTAAATCTGCTGCTCTAGGAATCAATTTTGCTGTTTTGTCTGGAAATTCCGTAGTTAATCCTACATTTTCCTATTGTACATACCCATTAAGTAAAATAGGGACAAAGGGGAGTGGGATGGATGATGGAAATTAATTTAAAACGAATTAGAGACCCTCGGCTGTGGGATCGGGTCGTGACACCAGAAGAAGCTGCAGAATGGATTGAAGATGGAATGACGTTAGGGTTAAGCGGATTTACACGTGCCGGCGATGTGAAGGCGGTTCCGTTTGCGCTGGTAAACCGGGCAAAACCCGCGAATTTTAAAGTCAACGTGTATACAGGTGCTTCTTTAGGATCAGATGTAGATAAATTATTTGCGGAAGCAGGTATTCTTGGAAAAAGACTACCGTTTCAAGCAGATCCAACCATGAGAAAAAAGATCAATAGCGGTGAACTGTTATTTGTCGATCAGCATTTGTCACACACAGCAGAATTGGTGCGCGCAAACGTGATTGCCCCGATTGATTTCGCTATTTTGGAAGCGGTGTCAATAACGGAGGATGGAATGGTGATTCCAACAACCTCCGTTGGAAATTCATTATCATTCGCGCTAAATGCGAAGTCAATCATCATTGAAATCAATTTAGCTCAAAATGAAAATCTTGAAGGACTCCATGATTTATATGACCCAGGTAAACAGGGCGAGAGGGAACCAATACCATTAACAGCCACAGATGACCGTATAGGAACAAACGGAATAACCATTGATATCAATAAGGTAAGAGGGATCGTTTTTACCAACCAGCTAGATTCTCCGTCAACCATTGTACCGCCTGATGAGGAAACGGAAATCATGGCTCAGCATTTGATCCAATTTCTACGTAAGGAAATTAAGGATGGTAGACTTACTGAACGTTTGGCACCACTGCAGTCAGGGATTGGATCTGTCGCTAACGCAGTCCTGCATGGAATGATTGATTCTGAGTTTCAAGATTTAGAGGTATATTCGGAAGTATTACAGGACGCTGTGTTTGACCTGATTGATGCCGGGAAAGTGCGGACTGCCTCCTGCTGCTCGATTACCCTCTCAGATGGAAAAATGAAAGAGGTATTTGGTGATTTTGATAAGTATCGTGATAAATTAATCATGCGACCTCAGGAAATATCGAACCATCCGGAAATTATCCGTCGTCTTGGGCTCATTTCGATTAACACTGCTTTGGAATTAGATATATATGGAAATGTTAATTCTACCCATGTATTAGGTACTAAAATGATGAATGGGATTGGCGGTTCTGGAGACTTTGCACGTAATGCCCGATTGGCCATTTTTGTGACAAAATCCATTGCTAAAGGCGGTAACATTTCCAGTATTGTTCCATTTGTTTCACATGTTGATCATACAGAACATGATGTGGATGTCATCGTTACCGAGCAGGGCTATGCAGATTTGCGCGGGCTGGCACCAAGGGAACGTGTGGAATTAATCATCGAGAATTGCACCCATCCTATGTACCGGGAGCAGCTTCGGGAATATTATCAAGAAGCCTTAACTAGAGGTGGTCAAACTCCTCATATTTTAGAAAAAGCTTTTTCATGGCACACCAATTTTGCGCAGCGGGGAACAATGTTGGAAAAGGTACTTGAAAAAGTTTAGGAAAAAGATTTTATATATTCGTTTGCTTTAACAGTAAATCTCTGTTATAGTTAAGGAGAATTATTTTTGTCAGTCAGTTTGATTAAAAAGTTTACAACTTTACGTCTAAAGAACTGAGCAAGGATAGTAACACAATGTGTGCACAGCACACGAGGAGGAAACAACAAATGGAACAAGGTAAAGTAAAATGGTTTAATGCAGAAAAAGGTTTCGGATTCATCGAAAGAGAAGCAGGAGACGATGTATTCGTACACTTCTCAGCTATCCAAAGCGAAGGTTTCAAAACTTTAGACGAAGGTCAAGCAGTTACATTTGAAGTAGAACAAGGTCAACGTGGACCACAAGCTACTAACGTTCGTAAAGCATAATTAGAACCAACCATATATAAAAAAGACTCTCACTAGAGAGTCTTTTTTTCTTGTCTGATAAAATGCATACAAAAAACCCTGCTCATAAAATGAGCAGGGCGGTTACTCGAAAAACGTAAAACGTAAAGCAAATGGTAGACACAGTATAGCACACATTCGGCTCAATCCCTAATCTTTTTTAAAAAATTTGCTTTCACGGCAAATATAGCATGGAAACCCCTGCCAAAAGTAGAATTTCTAATGGAAAATATCAAATTTTAAAGGTTTAGAACCATTTATGTTGAAATAAGTATAGTAAGTTTTCCATTGGTGAGGTGGGATAAAAATTGAATGATATCCAATATGCTTTTATTAATGAATTTGGTCATTACGGATTCGATTTTGATCAACCAGAGACTTCGACTCACTTTGTAATCGCATGCATACTTGTAAAAGGTTCTGATAAAGAAATTCTTGAACATGAAGTTGAAAAAATAAAGCGAAAACACTTTCAAAATGCGAAATTCGATGAACAGAGTATAGACGATGCTGTTCGAATAGAAATCTTACATGATTTAAAGGATCTCCCCTTTAAAGTCTATGCGTACGTCATCGACAAGCGAAAAATTAGAGAAGACAGCGGCGTTACATATGAAAAAACGTTTATTAAATTTTTCAACCGAAATGTATTTGATGATTTGCATCGTACCTTTGATCATCTTGATCTTATAGTTGATGAACAAGATTCCAAGGAATTTATGCAGGAATTTTCCTCTTATGTTAAAGAGAAGTGCATACCAGATCTGTTTAATTATTCAACCTTTGGTTTTAACAATAGCAAATCTGAAATTCTCCTTGATCTGGCAGAATTAATCGCTGGTACAATTGCAAAAGGTTATGACGCCAAACATCGCTCCAATCACTATCCATCATTTTATAATCTTATCAAAAATAAACTCATCACGATTAATCTTTGGCCGCATGATTATAAGCACTATCTTTATGACTATCATTTTGATAAAACCGACTCAGAAACCGATCAAATTATCATTAAACAAGCTGTCAATTTGGCTTATCAATACATTGAAGAGCATAGAAAGAGTGAAGACGAGGATGAAAGAGTCCGAATTGATTTACTAAAATTTCTTCTATTTAATCTGAAAGAAAATCCAGATGAATATGTGTACACAGAGGAAATTCTTAATAACCTTAACTCCATTAGAATTAACAAAATTAAACAGCATTATTTTCGGTCTAATATTGTTTCAAAGCTGCGCGATCATGGATTGTTACTTGCATCTAGCAATAAAGGCTATAAACTTCCGGTTTGTTTAAATGACTTGTATGACTTTGTAAATCTTTCCAGTTTAACGATACACCCGATGATTCAAAGAGTCGCCAAATGCCGAGAACAAATTCTGCTGGCTACAAACCGTGAAATTGATATTCTCGAAAAAGAAGAATATGACTATTTAAAAAAAATGATTGAGATGGAAAAAATAAAGGTTATGAATGAGTAAAGAGGGATTCAGCAACCAGCTGATTCCCTCTTTCGTCAAAACCATTTCTTAGCGATATTCTGTAACGTTCACCGCTTGTATTTTCCTCTTAAATAACTTCGTATTCGTTCCAATATAAACTCCACTTAAAACAAACGCAGCTCCAATTCCATGAGCCCAAGTAAAGGTCTCATCTAGATAGATAGTAGCCATCAACACAGCAGAAACCGGCATGACATTAATAAAAATCGAAGCTTTGGCCGCACCTACTTCTTTGATTCCGTAATAATACATAATAAAAGAAACAACGGTTACAAATATACTCATATGCGCAATTGCCACCCAGGTTGAAAGGTCAGCCTGCATAACATCTTGCCATGAGGTTTCAACCAAAGCAAACGGAGCTAAAAAAACTGTACCAAACGCAACTGCGTATGTGGTAGATTCAACCGCGCTATATTTTTTTAACACCACTTTGCCAACAACACTGTACAACGCCCAGCTAATGACCGCACCGAGTAAAACAAAATCAATGGTCTCAAAGCCAAGCTGGAACAATGTAACGATATGCCCATCTGTGATAATAAAAGCCGCTCCCGAGAGCGCAATTATCATACCAATGATATGGTTCTTTGTTATTTTCTCTTTTAAAAATATGCCTGATAAAAGGACGATTAATACTGGGTTTGACGAAATAAACAGTGAACTCTTAATAACTGGTGCCTGTTTGGTCGCAATAAAAAAGCAAATATTATAGAGTGCGATTCCGGTAAATCCTAGTACCGCAAATAATCCATAATCTTTGAGTGTTGGTTTCTTTCGGTTTTTTTCCATGAGCCACATAAGTGGAAACAAAAGGACAGCTGCCCCTAAAAAACGTAAAAAGGCGACGGTTGCTGGTTCAAAGCTTTGGACAGCTATTTTACCCGCAATAAAGGCACTGCCCCATGTTGCCGTTGCAATAAACAACATTCCGTAAATTATCCATTTATTTTTCATTCTATTCCCCAATCCAATCATATTAATATCTAGTATTGTACCATCATTTTCGTATGTCGAAATATTTTTTCTTTAAATATATGGAATATAAGCCCAAAATACTTTTTAGTCTCCCTAACATACATAAAAATCCTATTAATGGAAAACGATATAAAAACTGGGAGGGGTTTAGGATGAAGAAAAAGATCTCCAAATTATTGATTAAAAGTCTTACGAAAGAACCTGAATTTAGTGAACAATCCAATACGGATGTTATTGAATTAAAAAAACAAGACATAAGCAGTGATTATGAACAAAATTTAGAGACCTTTAAGTGGATATTTTCTATACCAAAAAATATGGATGTAAAACTACATGAGTTTACCATCCCTTCACGAGAACGACGTGCATTTATCATCTATATAAGTACTGTAGTAGATCTTAAATCCATTATGGAAGGCATTGTAGAAAAACTTATTGATAACAATCAATCTACTGGTAAAATTCAAGATATCATTTCATACCCAGTAACGAGTACTTCCACCAATATTGGAGATATAACGGAATTTATTACATCTGGAAGTACTGCCCTTTTTATAGATGATGATCGTCAATGCTATTTATTTGAAACAACGAAAATTCGCGGCCGTTCGATTGAAAAATCAGACAATGAAGTGATTGTTAAAGGAGCAAAAGAAGCATTTAATGAAAAGGTTATCGATAATATTTCCTTGCTTCGAAAAAAAATTAAAAATGAAAACCTTATTGTTGAAACTCATGCCATTTCAAAACGGTCAAGAAATAATGTGTTCTTAGTTTATCAAAAAGACCTTATTAACGAGGAACTGATTCAAACAATTCAGGATAAATTAAATTCTTTTGATGTTGATACCGTTATTGATTTAAGTGTGTTAGAGCAATACTTAGAAGAAAGGCCGAGGTCTTTATTCCCGACGCTATTATATACGGAACGCCCTGACCGTGCAGCAGCTTTTATTCAGGAAGGTCATATAATCTTATTAATGGAAAATTCTCCTGCCTGTTTAGTCCTGCCTGCTACCTTCTGGGCTTTGCTCCATTCTCCGGAAGATCATTATCTGCGAGCACCGTATGGTAATTTCATCAGAATACTTAGGTTTTTAGCCCTATTTATTGCTATATTCACATCGCCTTTTTATCTTGCGATTACCAACTATCACGTCGGAATGATCCCGCCTGATTTATTAATGGCGATTGCAGGTACAAGGGAGAGGGTACCGTTTCCATCCATTGTTGAGGTAATTATGATGGAACTTGCCTTTGAACTGATTCGAGAAGCTGGATTGCGGGTACCATCTCCGATTGGTCCAACCATTGGAATTGTAGGTGCGTTAATTTTAGGTCAGGCTGCCGTCCAAGCAAATATTATTAGTCCGATAGTTATTATTGTAATTGCTTTAAGCGGGTTAAGTTCGTTTATTATAATCGATGTCAGTATGAATTTTGCAATCCGGATTACTCGTTTCCTATTTATTTTTGCAGCTGGATTCATGGGCATTTATGGAGTGACGGCATTGGGTATTGCTGGACTCTTTTATTTAGTGTCATTGAAGTCATTTGGCACAGATTATTTTGCCCCAATGACACCACATTTTTTCTCTTCCAAAGACATGCTGATTCGGCATGTTCCGATGAAAGAAAGATTTCGACCGGGATATTTAAGACCAAAGGATATGGTGAAACAAAGAAAGGGATAAAACATATGAACATGCAACCTGAAAAACTTGGAGTTCGAGAACTTGCAGCGATTGCAATATTAATGGTGGGGTCAAAAGCCACGGAGGATACACCATCCCTCATATATAACCAGGTGCAAAATGCTTCCTGGATGATCCCGCTTCTTTCAGCAGGTATCTTTTTTATCCCTTTTTATTTATTGATGAAAACGTTGTCGCTCTATCAAGACAAAAATCTATTTGCTGTAATTCAAAAATTACTTGGAAAATACATTGGTTTTTTTGTATGCCTGCTTATATTTTGTATCAACTCATTTGCTATTTCCATTGATTCAAGAACGTATACGAATATCATTCGGTCGTTTTATTTTACTACGACCCCTAACGTGATTCTTTTTGGGATTTTAATGTTTATTTGTGCATATGGAGCTAAAAAGGGAATTTTACATATTGGATCTGTTTCCTATTTAATTGTTTTCTATGCGGTAGTTTCTTTGTACCTCGTCTTCATAATCAGTACGCAGGACATCATTATCCAATCAATATTTCCAATTTGGGGCTCGGGAATCGTCGAGGTGATCAAGGGAAGTTCGCAGAAAACAACCATTTTTGCTGACTTTTTTCTCATGACCATGCTGTTACCTTATATGAAATCTTTTAAAACGTTTAAAAAAGGAATTTGGTTTTCCTATATTTACGTCAGTTTCCAAATTTGCCTGACCATTCTCGTTTTTATTTGTATGTTTGATACCTCCTTAGGAGGAATTGGATATCCCTTCCATACAGCTATCCGTTATATTTCACTGGGAACATATATTCCGAATGTCGAAATCATCTTCTTCATTATTTGGGTCATGTCTGCAATTATCCGTTTCTCTGCATTTTTGTATATAAATGCACTCATGTTTGGCCATATTTTTAAGATAAAAGACTTCGAATACTTAATACCATCACTGGCGACTATTTATTTATTAATTGGAATGGTTCCGGAAACACCCATGGAAGTGAGTATTGATATTAAACCAGTTATAATAAGTGTTGCAGGCCCAATTTTTGCTGTAACATCGATGATCCTATGGGCGACAGCATATATAAAAGGAGAATTTAAAGGTGCTAAAAATAAAAACATTCTTTAGATTATCGTTGTTGTTCGTCCTAATTGGCTTATTAACGGGATGTTGGGATCGAGAAGAGCTTGAGGATAGGTCGTATGTTATTGGTATAGGTCTTGATCAGTCTAAAGAGAAGGGGAAAATTAAGGTAACCTTGCTTCTTGCAAATCCCGAAGTTGGAAGTATGCAAGGAGGCGGAGGTTCAACGGAAAAGCCCCGGGAGATTATCACCTTCGATGCAAATGATTTCATTGTGGCCAAAGCAACGGCAAACGCAGTGATCTCGCGTGATATTAGTTATGAACTATTAAGTGTCTTTGTCGTATCTGAGGAGTTTGCCAAGGACCCGGTTTTCGCACAGACGTTTACCGATGTTTTAAAGGATAAAGAAATCCGCTTAAGTAGTTATCTTGCCGTTTCGAAGGAACATGCTTATGAATTTTTTAAAAGAAATCGCCCTAAAATGGAAACACGACCCCATAAATACTTTCAATTCATGATTAGCCATGGAATTGAAAATGGTTTTATTCCTGATTCTACCCTTTTTCGCTACTTTCAAACTACGGAAAGAGGGACAGACCTCTTTCTAGCGATGTATACAACGACAAAAAGACAAAAGCACCCAAAAATAAAAAATGATGACCAGTATCTTGCTGGAGAATTGAATGTAACAGGTGAACTTGATGATACTCAGTTTATTGGGTCTGCCGTATTTAAAAATGGAGTAATGACGGCAAAACTCACGGGTCAAGAAACGAGGATTGTTAATATTCTGGATGACACCACAAATATTAAAGACATTTTGGTGAATATACCTAACCCTTTCTCAGACAACAAGAAACAAATGGCTGCAAGGATTCTAAAAACAGAAAACAATAAAATAAAAATGAATTTGATAAAGGACAGGCCAAAAATTTATTTTACCATTCCTTTACAATTTGAAATTATGTCAAACCCGTCTGCAGTCGATTTTAGTGATAAAAAAAATCGAGAAATCTTAAAAAAGCAACTTCATCAACATTTAAAATCGATTACAGAAAAATTTCTTAAAAAAACGCAAATAGAATTAAAAGGTGCCCCATACCCTTTACCTATGTATGCCAGGAAATATTTTACTAATATGCCGGAATTCCAGAAGTATAACTTTCCTAAAGCTTACCTAAATGCCGATATATACGTTAGGCCGAAAATTGAAATTATTGATTATGGGAAGAAGGTAATAAAACCAGTAAAGGTGGGAGAGTAGCTTGCAAGGTTTCATTATTATTACAATGTTATTGATTTGCAGCTATACGATAGGATTTGCTATAAGCCTATGGAAGGCAAAACAGAAAATAGGCGCTTTGGTCGTTTTTTTTCTGTCCATCTCCATTATCGTCCTCCCTTTTTTTACAATCCTATAGGTTTATTTTGGGCGGCAATTCAAGCTTAATTAAAAGTATTTAATCGGTTGATTTTGGAAATTATATTATCGAGGTGATAGAATGGCTAACGCACAAATTGGTGATAAGATTTCCTTTAAACGAGAGGGGAGCTCTTTAGAAGGTGTTGTAACGGGTGTAAGGGAAAACTCTGTGATGGTACAATATGGTGTTTCAAAGGATAAAGATGAACCGCTGATAACCATTGTTAACCATAAGAATTACAAAATAATTAAATAAGTCCAATAAAATAAAATCCCTTCATTGGAAAGGGATTTTTACTTGGAATTGCTTACATATATTTTAATTAATCATTACTGCGGTCTCTATTGTTTCCATTATCGGTTAAATAATCTGCAGCATTTTTAGTGGCATCTACTGCATTCATAGCAACATTCTCGGTGGTTTCTAAGGCACTATGAAGAGTATGGAAGGCAGCACCTGCTGTTTCTTTAATTCCTTCTGCTATACCTTTATTATTTTGATTCTTGTTTTGGTTAGACATCTGTTTTTCACCTCCTGAACAGAAATAGGTTATGTAGAAAAATAGGAACTATTCAGGTGCCTTGTTGATAGTAAAACTTCAAATATTTCCAAATATCCTTTTCGATGTAAAGGGAACAGTAAAGGTAAGGTAATTACGAAGTTCTCCTTAAAATGCATCAGGAGGTAATCATTTGGATAAACATAAAAAAATGGAAAAACTGCTTCGTGATTATGGCTATCCTGAAAAAGCGATTCCAAGATTAATGCAAGAAATTAGTACGATGAACTATGATCGAGTGGAAAAGCTTATTTTGCCATATAACGATTTTACAGCCAATCGCACCTGACGATTGGCTGTAATAAAAATGGATTGAATTTTTTCTAAGCAGCTATTCGTAACATCTTGCAGGAAATTTGTTACTATAATACTAGAGAAATAGATAAGAGAGGAATAACTGGATGAATAAAATTTACTTTGATTACAACGCCAGTACGCCACTGGCGCCGGAGGTGGTTGATGCTATGCAGCCGCTGCTGAGTGATTTCTATGGAAATCCTTCAGCACTTCATTGGGCAGGAAAACCTGTGAAAAAACTATTACAAAATGCGAGAATTCAGGTTTCTGAGTTGATTGGCTGTTCTCCTATAGAAATTACATTTACATCAGGTGGGAGTGAGGCAAATAACCTGGCATTAAAAGGTTTTTATTTTAAGAATCAGCATAAAGGGAAGCACATAATTACCTCAACAATTGAACATCCTGCAATAGTAAATCCTTGTAAGTTCCTAGAAAAGGTGGGGGCAAAAGTTACATACATTGGTGTTGATCAATATGGGAGGGTTTCCCCTGAGGAAATAGAAAAGGCAATAACAAATGATACGCTTCTAATTACGATTATGCATTCAAACAATGAAACAGGAACCTTGCAGCCAATCAAAAAAATTGGGGAGATAGCTGGAAGGTATGGGATTGCCTTTCATACAGACGCTTCACAATCAGTTGGTAAGGTACCAGTCAATGTGGATGACTTAAAAGTAGATATGTTAACTATAGCCGGTCATAAGCTTTATGCTCCGAAAGGAATTGGCTCACTGTTTATTCGTGATGGTGTGGAGCTTGAACCACTTATTCATGGTGCGGGGCATGAAAATGGACTTCGGGCAGGAACTGAAAATACATTAATGGCAGTTGGGTTAGGGAAGGCATGTGAAATCGCCAGTACGCAAATAGGGGATCCTAAATTAAAGGACTTAACTGATTATTTTTGGTCAAAATTAACGAGTGAATTTGGTGAAAAGGTTGTCTTAAATGGACATCCGGAAGACCGTTTGCCGAATACATTAAATGTGAGTTTTGTTAGAAAGATAGGGCAAGATTTGTTGGACGCCATTCCACATCTTGCCGCTTCAACTGGATCCGCATGCCATGCTGGCAGTATTGAATTATCTCCGGTATTAAAGGAAATGAACGTACCTGGAGAAGTCGGCATGGGTGCGATTCGATTTAGTTTGGGAAGATATACCACGAGGGATGAAATTGATACAGTCATGAATTGTCTCATACAAATCGTGAGGTAGATTTGGAGTTAAAATCCTTTGTGAATTGGAAATGGAGGGTTAAGATAAAGATAAAGTAACAATTACAATGCGTAATACATAGGAGGAAAGTTATTGTGGAAATCGGGTTAAGTACATTTGTGGAAACCACACCGGACGTGGAAACCGGTAAGGTGATTAGTCATGCACAACGAATCCGTGAAGTCGTTGAGGAAATAGTACTCGCAGATCAAGTGGGGTTAGATGTATACGGTGTAGGGGAACATCATCGGGAAGATTACGCGGTCTCTTCCCCAGCTGTTGTACTCGCTGCGGCGGCGTCAAAGACAGAGCGGATTCGACTGACCAGTGCGGTGACCGTCCTTTCTTCGGCGGATCCAGTCCGAGTTTTTCAAGATTTTGCAACAGTCGATGCGATTTCAAATGGCCGTGCCGAGATTATGGCAGGTCGAGGTTCTTTTATCGAATCCTTTCCACTGTTTGGATACGATTTAAAGGATTATGACCAGTTATTCGATGAGAAGCTTGAACTGTTGTTGAAAATTAGGGACTCCGAGAAAGTAACTTGGAAAGGCGGGCATCGACCTGCGATTCAAAATCGTGGTGTGTATCCAAGACCAGTTCAGAATCCATTGCCAGTTTGGATAGGCAGCGGCGGAAGTCAGGATTCTGTCATCCGTGCGGGTCTGCTAGGATTACCACTTGTTCTTGCCATCATTGGCGGCAGTCCCCAGCATTTTGCGCCACTGGTTCAGCTTTATAAGAAGGCTGCGGAACATGCAGGTCATGACGCTTCAAAGCTTCCAGTTGCTTCTCATTCACATGGATTTGTTGGTGAAAGTACAGAAGAGGCAGCGGCGAAGTTTTTCCCTTCTACTCAACAGGCAATGAATAAATTAGGCCGCGAGCGTGGTTGGGGAAAATATGATCAAGCAGCCTTCGATTCTGCGCGTAGTTTACATGGAGCTTTGTATGTAGGTGATGTGAAAGATGTAGCAGAAAAAATCATTAACCTTCGTAAGAATGTTGGAATTACAAGATTTATGCTGCACTGCCCAGTTGGTACCATGCCGCATAAAGATGTCATGCGGTCCATCGAACTATTAGGTAAAGAAGTAGCGCCGATTGTTCGTGAAGAAGTAGCTAGGTGGGAAAAGGAAAATGAGGGACTTTAATAGATAAAACAAAAAACTCGCCAATAATTTGGCGGTTTTTTTAATATGCAGCCATCAATTTGTAGATATCGGTTGATAATTTGTAGAAATCTACAGAGGAAATCATAAAATTTTCCTGTAACTAGATAAACAACGCAGCTACTAAATAGATCGCAATCGAAATAACTCCACCTATCACGGAAACCTTTAACTTATAACGTGCATATTCAACAATCGGTAAATCTAGGATCGAGGCTGTTGTAATCGTTGTGTCCCCCAATGGTGATGCTAATGCTCCAAAAGCACCACTTGCAAATACAGCACCTACTGTTAATGGAATCGAGGCACTGGTAGCAATTGCCAATGAAACTCCCAATGGCATGAACAATCCCCAAGTTCCCCATGAAGAACCGATAAAGTAACCGACAACTGAGCCCAGAAGAAAGATAGTTGCTGGAGTTAACCAAGCCGGTAAAAATGAACCTAGGCTTGAACTAATGAAGGCGGAGAAACCGAGATCCTCAGCTGAAAGTGTGAGTGACCAAATTAGAATCAACAAACTAATTGCTTCCATCATCTGATTCCCGCCATCATAAAAATGGTATAGCAGTTCGCTTAGAGATTGCTTGCGAATCAAATAAAAAATAATTGACAAGATGAGCGTAATAAATACTGCTAATAGCATGACAAAGGTGGCGTCAGCAATAGAAAATGCTTCAAATACAGTTTTTGCTCCTTTTTCCCGACCATCCTTCCACAAAAGATATAAAGATAATCCAAGAAGTAAAAAAACAGGAACAATCAAATTCCACGGTTGTGCCTTTACCAAGGACAACTCTCTCTTTATCCCGATACGGTGATATTCATGCTCTTCCTCTTCCATCTTTTCTTGCTCACCTTTTATATTGGCCTCTTTTTTAGTACGATTCCAAATGGTTTGCACCAATCCAATAACCAAGGTAACAATTGCAAAAAAATTAAACAAAATACTGAGCAGGAACACTTCATAGGGTGACATATTTAAGCCCAATCCGCCAATACTGCCTTCTACAAGAGAAACCATAAAACCAACAAATGCAGTGGCAACCGGGAGAAGCACAATAACTGACTCTGTTGAAATGTCCATCGTCAGTCCAACCTTTTGTTTAGATACGTTCATTTTTTTAGCTAAGGATTTAACCACAGGGCCAATCATCATGATTCGAAACATCGGCATCATAAAGGTAAAAGGGAGGGTGAGCCAGATGAGGCCAAGCAGCCCGCGTTCATTTTTAATCTTTGTCCCTACCCATTCCGAAAACCCTTTAATTCCGCCAGAAATGTTCATCATCCCCACAAGACCGCCAAATAAATATAGAAAAGCAATAATTTTTATGTTGGTCTCATCCGAGAGTGTGGTAACCATATAGGTAACACTCTTGATTGTTCCATCCAACAAATCTGTTGTATAAATCATTGAACCAACAACCAGCCCAACGATTAGCCCGGGTAAAATGTTTTTTAACCAGATAGACATTCCTATTACAATTAGAAATGGTAGTAGAGAAAGCCAAGTATGTTCCAATGTTCTTCCCCCTATTACTGAATAAGGTTATTGTTTGGATATCTCGTCATAAATACTCTTTTTTAGTTGTTATCAGAAAAGTCTATTATTTGATAGTAATAAATATATAAATTATAATATATATGAATCATATATATATTGTGTTATATAAGCAAATGGAGGTAACCATGGATGTCATTGATTTTAAAAATATTATTTGGAATAACTCGAGAAAAATAAGTGAGAAAATCACTAGTTTAATTAACACTTTATGTGAACATCATGGGATAACCACACTGCAAGGAAGGATACTAATAGAAATACAGCACCATGGTGCACATACAATTGGCACTCTAGCCAGCACATTAAATATTGCCGGAACCAATGTCTCGACGATGTGTAAAAAACTTGAAAGTAAAGGTTTTATTGAACGTGTAAGAGATGAGGGAGATGAGAGGGTCGTAAAGGTTGCTCTCTCGGAGAAGGGGATAAAGGTTGTAGAAGAGATTAATGAAGAACTAATTGAAAAAATTACATATGCCATTTTAGGGGAATCGGATCAAACCTTGCATGAAATTATCAATGGTCTTCAAAAACTGAATCAAATATTGGAAAAGATGAATTAAGCTGAATTGAAATTATAAAGGAGAAATGTAAAATGTGGGAAGGAATTTTATCAACCTATGCTTCCATGTTTGATTGGCATATGTGGGCAGAGGTTTTATCATCGCCAAAAGCATGGGGGTTAATACTTTCATTAGCCGTGCTAGAATGTATTTTATCTGCAGATAATGCATTAGTGTTATCTGCTTTTGTAAAGCCATTACCTAAAGCGCAGCAAAAGAAAGCTTTGGTTTATGGTTTATGGGGAGCTTATATTTTCCGTTTTATCTTTATCGGATTAGGAACTTTTTTAATTAAACTTTGGTGGATTAAATTAATTGGAGCCCTTTACTTGTTGTGGCTTGCCGTTAAATTCTTTAAAGACAAGCTAAGCCACAAGGAGACAGGTGAAGAGGAAGAACAAGTTCAACCAAAAGGCTGGTTAGTGAAAATATTTGGTGTCTTTTGGGCAACTGTAATCAGTGTAGAGTTAATGGATTTAGCCTTTTCGGTCGACAGTATTCTGACTGCACTTGCTGTGTCGGAGGAAGTATGGGTCATTTTACTTGGTGGTATGATTGGTATTCTTCTTATGCGGGGTGTGGCGACATTCTTTATCTTATTAATGGACAGAGTACCTGAGCTTGAAACAACCGCCTATATTTTAATTACCTTTATTGCGATTAAAATGGGATTAACACTGGTAGATATTCATATCCCGAATGAAATCTTTATCGGATTCTTGGTTTTGTCATTTGTCGTTACATTTATTATCCATTATATTCGCAAATCGAAAGCAGAAAAGTATACTCATTAATATAAGAGTGTCTTTTATTATCTAAAGCAGATTTATTTAAGCAGTTTGTATAAGAGAAGATCATATAAACAACGATAAAAGCAGTGTGATTCCTCCAATCACACTGCTTTTACTATTAATAACAACAATCTACCATATATCACCGCGCTCTTGTTTCAACGCTTTCATCTTTTCGACCCATTCATCCACCCTCTGACGAATTTCCTTGCTTTTTGCTTCGGCTTTTTCACGATTCTTCTTGGCCATCGCAGTATAAACTTCTCTCATGGCTTCACTACGTTCCATAGCCCAATCTCTAAGTTCGGATTGCTGGTCATCGGTAATTAAATTTTTCTCGCCCATTATAGTTATGGCATCTCGTAAACGATGTGACTCGCGTCTGCCAATTGTCCATAACTGTTTTGGATAATGTTCTCCAATTTTATACTCATCCAACATCTCCCAAGCATCGGGTGCCATGGTGAAAGCCCAAGCAAGATCAAGTGTGGAGGGAAGCCACTCATATTGAATGGTATTTTTCAATTCTTCAGAACTGTCGGCTTTAAAGTACTCGCCGTTTCCTGCTTCGGCAACAGCTTTTAATTGATTTTCTGTTTTGCCATCAACATCAAAGCCGATAATGTTGACCGTATTGTTACTGTTCTTCGCAACTAAATCTTTGCTTGCTTGGATAGGATCTCCGTCACAGGTTTCGGCTCCGTCACTGACTATGTAAATCGTAGTTCCTTCCAAATAACTACTACTCATATCTGCCGCCTTTTGAATGGCACCTGCGAGCGGTGTCCAGCCCTTACTTTCAAAGGAATCAACGGCGGCATGGAAATTTTGTTTTGAATAGTTACCCATTGGATAAATCTCTTCAATGGCAGAGCAAGATTCAAATTTATCTTTATCCGATTCCGAACCCTTGTGACCATAAACTACAAGTGAAACCTCGTTTGATTGTCCAATTGTTTGGGCAAAGCTTTTTACAGCATCCTTGGCAATGTCCATTTTTAATTTGCCATCTGCTTGAAGCAGCATGCTAGAGCTAGCATCTAGTAAGATTATTGCTTTATTGGCAGCTGTGATCTCCTTGCCGCCCTCAGACCTAGTGGGATCCGGAAGATATGGTTCTTCAAACTGTGGTTGATAGGCATTGCTATTTTGAATGATTTCCTTATAGTGGGGACTGGCAAGCAGGGCAACCAATCCTTTTTTAATCGTATCCAAATCATCCGTTTCATTTATCAATAGTTCTAGTTGTGCTGGTAATTGGTTTTCTAAATCGTGATCCAGTTGAGGAATAGTATTGCCGATTTCTACCACATCCTCCTCGTATGAGAAATCGTCCATCAGTTTACCAGGAGGTATGTTGCCCAGCTCCTCCTCGGATACTTCTAAATTTATTTTCTCCAATTCTTCTAAAACGCTATCCTGCTTTTCTTGTTTTTCTACTGCTTCCTTCGCGGTAAGGTTGGTGGTTACATTTTCTTTTTCACTATTACATGCCGAAAGAACTAACGAGATAAGCAGCAATAATAAAAATATATGTCGTTTCACACGAATCCTCCTCTTATTGGTAAAAATGATGTAATTGTTGGTAATAAACATTCTTATAAGTTTAACATGAAGATAATTCCTGCTGATGAGTCATCGGTCATAGTTCATTTATAGCAGTACGGATTTATTTTAGACTGAGCTATTCGAATATAGCGGTCAAATCACTAGAGATGCGGAGTCAGTGAATAAGAGAGTGTTCTCAACTCATTGAATTTTAAGCAGGAATCCAACTATAAAAAAAATAGTATGATATAATTACTAATGTTTTTTAGAAAAGTTCTTATCAACTACGATTAAACAGAAACTGGTGAATAATATGGAACGTGAATCTATAAAAGGTATGTACTTTACTGCAGGCGCATATGTATTATGGGGAGTCTTACCTATATATTGGAAATTTTTAGGGGGAGTTCCTGCACTAGAAATTTTAGCCCATCGAGTCATTTGGTCGTTCATTTTCGTTTTACTCATCGTAGTGCTTTTGAAGAGAAAACGATTAAAAAATTTCTTTCAAGTTCAGATGAGACTGAAAAAAACATGGCTTGGACTATTGCTGGCTTCACTATTAATTAGTATTAACTGGTTTGTTTATATCTTTGCTGTGAATACGAATCACATTGTGGAAGCAAGTTTAGGCTACTTTATTAATCCGCTAATAGCTGTATTATTAGGGGTTTTTGTATTAGGTGAAAAGATGAATGTATGGCAGGCAGTATCATTTGTAGTTGCGGGAATTGGTGTGGTCTATATGACGCTGTCGCTTGGGACTTTTCCATGGATCGCGCTATTATTAGCCTTATCCTTTGGTTTTTATGGCCTGTCAAAAAAACTATTAAAAGTAGATTCCATATTAGGTATGCTGCTGGAAACACTATTTATTGTACCGTTTGCCTTAATGTTTTTAGCGTATTTAGGAATAAATGGTGAACATAGCTTTGCAACCGGAAATCTTAAGAATGATTTATTTTTAATAGGATCTGGTATTGCTACTGCCTTGCCACTCATATGGTTTGGTATTGGGGCACAAAAGATTCCACTCTACTTAGTGGGTTTCTTACAATATATTTCCCCAACTATTAGTTTACTTCTTGGAGTTTTAATTTACGGAGAGTCTTTTACAAAAGACCATGCCGTTTCCTTTTCTTGCATCTGGCTTGCATTAGTAATCTTTAGCATCTCCAATATCCGTCAGATGATAAAAAAACGAAAAGAATCAACAGTAACGATACATGCAAAGAGTGCATAAAAAAGGTGACAATAATGTCACCTTTTTTTTTTAGAATTCTCCTACTTATTTCAAAAACAAAACTTAGCATAAAGTGCTCCAGTATCTAGTAGAATTGGTTTCGGAATTCTGTTCAATAATGGAATAGGCTGCATTTGTGATTGCTTGTGCTAACGTATCACCCTTCGCGCGAATATTATTAAAGCTAACTTCAGATTCCCCAGATGTTGAAAAGGTAAATCCGAACTCCTCTAATCGTATTACAATCTTCATTGCATGTTCAAGGTTATGCTCCGGCTGAAACTCAGAATCGTGAATGAAAATTCCTTTTTCATAGTCAAACCAGCGATCCCAACGATTTAATTTCCAACCAAGTATTCTCCGTGCAATTGAATCTGTTTTGTTCATACCCTAGTCCCCCTTAAATGTTATATAACAGTTGTTTTATTATTAGTTATTATATAACACAGTATTTAAAACGACCACACTTTTTTAAATATTTTTCTGTCTTTTTAGAAAATTTATTTCCGTCTTAAACATTGGGAAGAATAAGTTGATGAAGACTAAGGAAGTAAGGAGTGATTATGATAGCAAGCTTAAAATATGAAATTATAGAAACAATAGGAGTCATTTCAGAAGGTGCAAAAGGATGGAATAAGGAACTGAATCTAATCAGTTGGAATGATCGCGAGCCGAAATACGATTTGCGGGATTGGGATCAAAATCATGAGAAAATGGGGAAGGGGATTACCCTTTCACAGGAGGAGTTAATACAGTTGAGGGATTTAATGAATGGATTGAAATTAGAGTAGACAACAAAATGACTTCTCCAAATCTTCGGGGAGAAGTCATTTTGATTATAAAGTTGTAGTTGTCCTTGGTTTTCAATTTTTCTTTATCATCGATGTTGATCGAAGAGAATTTGGTTCCCATCTGGATCTTCAAGTGTAAAATGTGCCGGTCCTTCGCTAGTTTCATCTGCTTCAGTCAGCAATTTCATCCCTTTTGCTTTTAGCTCTTTTTGAAGATCTCGTATGTCTGTAAACGACTCAAGATTTTCAGCATTTTGATTCCAGCCAGGATTAAACGTAAGAATATTTTTATCAAACATTCCTTGGAAAAGTCCAATAATGGTATCGTCATTCTTCATAATGAGCCAATTTTGAGAAATATCTCCTCCTAAGGATGAAAACCCTAAGTTCTCGTAAAATTCTTTTGATTTATGTATGTCTTTAACGGTTAAACTTACAGAAAATGCGCCGAGTTTCATTTTTTTCCTCCTTTAATGGAAAACTTTACATAATTGAGTATAAATTAGTAAAATACGAAAAACAACAAATGAATATGAAGTTCTTATTCACAAATAGAAAATTCGTAAAGCACAAAGGTTCTTCTTTTAATAAATTGTCATAAGTACCTATTCGTCTAAAAAAGTTTTTTGGTAAAATTAGGTGTAAGAGAAATAGTTATCGTTATTCCTAGCTAGTCTTGTAAAAAAGGGGAGAACTGTTTTGCCTAGTGTTTCTAGTTATTTTATAAAAAAAGGTATTAATGTGGGTGCAAAAAAACTCAATTTGGAAGAAAAGGATATTAATGAAAGCAGAAAAATTATTGATACTTTTGCTCGGAAATTCTCCAAACTACCAAAAAACAGTAACGTTGATCCAATTAAAATTAATGGGATTTACGCTGAATGGATTTCAAACAATCAGACCAAGGAAGGTAAAGTAATTCTTTATTTGCATGGTGGAGGATATAGTTATTGTTCCGCAGATACCCATCGCTCCTTGGCTGCAAGAATTATGATTGAAGCTGGTGTAAAAGTCCTTCTTCCTGAATACCGACTTGCACCTGAGCACCCATTTCCTGCTGCTATAGAAGATACTATCACCATTTATCGATGGCTTCTAAATCAGGGTTATTCATCCTCCAATATCATATTTGCGGGTGATTCTGCAGGAGGAGGCCTAACGGTGGCAGCAACACTTGTGTTACGAGATCAATATGAACCACTTCCAGCGGCGCTAGTATGTCTCTCCCCTTGGGTAGACTTAACAAGCTCCGGTGATAGCTACAGGAAAAACAGCGAAAAAGATCCGTATTTGAGGTGCGATCTTGTTCAGAAAACTGCTCAGCTTTATGCGGCTGATGAGTCTCTTGACAATTGCTTCATTTCTCCAATATTTGCTGATCTTTGTGGATGTCCACCAATGTTTATTCAAGCTGGAAGTATTGAAATTTTGTTAAGTGATGCCCAATTGTTAGCAGATAAAGCTCGTCAAGCAGGGGTAGATGTCCATTTCAAAGTTTGGGATGGAATGTGGCATGTTTGGCAAATTAGTAATCGATTACCTGAAGCAAAAAAAGCTACGAGGGAAATCGGTCAATTCATTAGGAAAATATTCAAAGTAAATTAGTCAAAAACTACATTAAACTTTTTGTGTTTGTTTTCTGAATCTTCAATTTGTCCTATTGTAAGCTGCTATTTTTCAATGTAAAATACAAGTAATAGGAAATGAATGATTATTCATTCATTTGAGAGGTGGCGAAAAGATAACTTAAAATCATGCGTTGAAGAGCACAAAAATATTATCTGCAGAAAGTTAAAAAAGAACCAGATCTGACAGCAAAATAAAGGGTGAAGGTGGAATATATGATAGCGGTTAAATCACTCGTAAATATCCCTATACTCAATCTTGAAACCGAGCAACAGCGGTGGAACACGATCTATAAAGTTTTTAGTGAACCAAAGCCTGAAATTGAGTCTACACCTAGAAAAGCAGTATGGAAAAAAAATAAATCTGTTTTGTGGTACCATCCAGCACAAATTAAGAAGTATCATACTCCTTTGTTCATGGTTTATTCCCTATTAAATAAAGCCTATATCCTAGATATCTCTGAGGAAGGCAGTGTCATTGGAAACCTTACTAAAAAAGGGTACGATGTTTATTTGCTGGACTGGGGTTCACCAGGGTTAGAAGATAAGGATCTTACTTTAGATAACTATATTTTCGATTATTTAGAAGTTGCGATAAAAAGGGCACTAAGGCATTCAGGTGTAAAAGAAATATCTTTAGCAGGGTATTGTATAGGAGGAACACTATCTGCTATTTTAACCTCAATGACGGATCTGCCAATCAAAAATCTAGTACTGGCTGCAGTTCCGATTGACTACAGCGATGTCATTGTTCCTAATAAATGGGTAAAAGCCATCCAAGACGGTACACTTAATTTTGACAGGTTGGCAGATGCATACGAAGTCATCCCTTCCGAGTTTTTATACGCTGTTTTTATGGCACTGCAAGGCTATAATATCGGTCCAACGATAAACCTGGTTACTCGTGCACATGATATCAGATATGTAGAGAAATGGCGGAGAATGGACAAATGGATGAAAGACGCCGTTACATTTTCAGGTGCAGCATTTAAGCAAATGTTCAATGAATTATATAAAAACAACAAACTGGTCAAAGGTGAAATGAAGATTGGCGGTCATAAGGTAGACTTATCTGCCATTACATGCAGTACACTGGTTATTTCATCTAAAAGGGATGAATTAGTATTAGAATCACAAACCCTTCCTGTTATGGATCTTATTTCAAGTGACGATAAAACCTATCAGCAAGTGGAAGCGGGGCATGTATCGCTGTGTTTAACCGGTCAGTTTGCATTTGCCATTGAACCGTGGCTGGCAGAACGGTCAACTAAAATAAAATAGTTCGAACAATGCAAACACACGCAAATGTGGATTTTTTCCATCTTTTGTGTGTGTCTTTTTATATGGGGTCTTTTGTGATGTTCTCATTTTTATTTACATTCTAGAGTTGTACGTATTTTTTCTACTAATCCAAAATAGTTATCTCAGTCAAGTTTTTGGCGTATTTCAATTATTTGAGCTAACGCTTTCTTTTCTTTGGTGGATTAAAATGAATGTAACATTTGTCCTAACAGTTGATAAAATCAGGGACAATTGTGAAAGATTGAAGTGAAAATAATAGGCATTAATGTGACTTTTATTCATTAATGTATATGGTTTTAAAAAAGGAGGCTGCTCAGAATTGACTCAAAAAATAGTTGAGGGGCAAACAATGTTAACCGAAAAAATTGAAAATCAATTTAACAACATTAATAAATTAAACTTTAATACTGAATGGAAGTTTATTAAAGAAAATGTAGAAGAAGCAAAAAATCTAAAATTTGATGATACAAACTGGACCACTGTAAGTCTTCCGCACACTTATAATGAGACTGATACTTTTGATAATTATATGGAAGGTGGACATAATGGCGAACGGAGCATGTTCACAGGCAAAACGTGGTACCGGAAGTACTTTATATTAGAAGATAAGTACAAAGATAAGAAGATTTTTATCGAATTTGAAGGTATTCGTCAAGCCGCTGAAGTTTTTCTTAATGGAAAGAAACTAGATGGGAAAAGTGAGAATGGGTTTATTCCATTTGGGTATGATTTGACCCCTTTAATAAACTTCGGTTCAGATCAGGAAAACGTGCTATCCGTGATGGTTGATAATACATTTCCATATAAAGCGGATGGCACTGATGATGTCCTAAGCTGGCATGACTCCCACTGGCATCCCACACATGGCGGTATCTGGCGAAATGTGTTTCTTCATATTAAAGATAAGCTGCACATCACACTGCCTTTATATAGTTTTTTAAACACTCAAGGAACGTATGTATATACTTCAAACATTACTGAAGATCGTGCTGTCGTTACCGTTAAGGTGGAAGTGGCCAATGAGCACCAAACATCCAAAAAGGTTGATTGTGTTTCAGAAGTAATCGAACAGGATGGGACAATCGTACTTAAATTGAAAAATACGCAAACGATTGAGCCAGGTGACAAAGTTATCTTCGGTGCAACCGATCTATTGGAACACCCACACCGATGGTCTCCGCAATACCCTTATGTGTATACAGTCAAAACAAAGCTTTATACAGAGGGAAAATTAGTGGACACCTATGATACCCCGCTAGGAATTCGAACATTTGAATTTACCAGTGATCAAGGATTTTTTATCAACGGACAGAATGTGAAGCTAAAAGGCTGGGGTCAAAGGCCAACGAATGAATGGGCTGGACTCGGGACTGCCTATCCGAATTGGATGCATGGCTTTATGTTTAAATTAATGAAAGATGCAGGAGGAAACTTCATTCGCTGGGGTCACTCAGCTGGTGCACCGGTTGATGTTGAACTTGCAGATCGATACGGCTTGGTTACAATTCAGCCTGGTGTGGATGGTGAAGGAAGCACAGTTGGAGGAGTCTACAGTGATGCAGCGTATAAGATTCGTGCAGAAGCCTTCCGTGATATGATTATTTATTTCCGTAATCATCCTTCCATTCTAGTATGGGAAGGCGGAAATCAAAGTGTTCCGGATCAGGAAGCTGTGACCTTAAAAAATATTGCCGAGACTTGGGATCCAAAGGGAATGCGCGCCTACGCCCATAGACGGTCAAACTTGGATATGGCTAAATATATTGATCTCTCCATTGGTACGGAAGGAAGTTGGGAATTAAAGAGTAAAGGCAAGCCCGTCGTCGAGGGAGAATACAATCGGGAAGAAGCTGCAAGGCGCGTTTGGGACAGACATACCCCAGGCTATGAAAATTATCAAACGGCACCTGGGTCTGCTTATAATCTCACTTCAGAAGAATTTGCCAAAAATCAAGCAAAGCACTTTCTGAAGATTAGTCATCCTGCCCATTGTGGTGGAGCGAACTGGATTTTTTCCGATTCAACCAGTCATGGGCGTGTCTATTCAGAAGTGTCCAGAGTAAGTGGACAGGTTGATGGTGTGATGCTGCCGAAAGAAGCGTATTTTACAACAAAAGCCATTTATCGGGAAGACCCACAAGTATACATCATCGGTCACTGGAACTATCCAAAAGGAACAGTAAAAAACATTTACATCATGTCCAATGCCGAGCAGGTTAAACTGATTGTGAATGGTAAATCACAAGGCTTTGGTTCGAAAAGTGATAACTATTTGTTCACCTTTGAAAATATAGGGTGGGAGACAGGAACCATTAAAGCAGTTGCCTATGATAAAAATAATGTGGTCGTTGCAACAGATGAAAAGAAAACCAGTGGTGAACCTGTGGCAGTTAAGCTTTCAGAGATAACCGGTCCTGGTGGACTTAAGGCCGATGGGGCAGATGTTTTTTTAATTGATGCCGAAGTGGTGGATGCTGAAGGAAATCGTGTTCCAACCTATGAAGGCCGGATTGATTTTACACTTGAAGGGGAAGCGATTTGGAGAGGTGGCTATAATAGCGGGAAAGAAGGAACAACCAATCATACCTATTTGGACATCGAAGCAGGGATTAATCGAGTGGCTGTTCGCTCAACACTTACTCCTGGAACCATACACGTAACTGGTGTCATTGACGGGTTGAAAACAGCTGCGTTAAAAATTGCATCCATCCCAGTTCCATCTCAGAATGGTTTATCAACGGAGTTTCCTTTATTGCCTGAATTTGTGCTTGGACAAGAGCCGCCGCTTGGTAATGGTCCAGAAGAAAACAAGGTATCTTTTGAAAGTGATGAGGAAGGTTCCCAGTTGATTACCGACTTTTCCTATTCTGGAATTGAAGAAATTGGCGGTGTCAAAACAAATGTCAATATTGGGGACAGGATATACAATGATAGGGAATATGAGTTTCAGTTCCTCTTGGAGCAGTTACTTGGCAGTGACTATATCCAAGTTGCCAACAATGAAACAAACTATAAAGCATTAGACCTAATGCACTTAACAGTAGCGAAGGACGCAGATGTGTTTATTGCACACGATGATCGTCTTAGCCGGCCTGAATGGCTGCTTGATGAATATCTCGAAACAAATAAAAAAATTATCGTACATGATATACTTCACACCGTTTATGAAAAATCAGTTAAGGCTGGTACTACCCTAACTCTTGGCGGAAATCAGGATGAAACAAATGAAAACAACAGCAATATGTATGTTGTCTTTGTAAAAGAAAGAAAAACTGTATAATTTTCGAGAAGATGAAGGATATAATTTTTCCTTCATCTTTCTTTGTGTATAATGGTTAGTAGTTCATCTAGTAAATAATAATTTCTTTCTGGATGATATTTAGAGAAAAAGAGGGTGTTTTTTTGGAAAGTAATCGTAAAATTCAAACCTCTAATCCTCGTAAATATAAAGTATTCTCCATCGCACACCAAAAAGGGGTTTCTCAGAAACTTGACTTCCATACCCATTTTTATTATGAAGTTTTTATTTTTCATAATGGAAATTGTAAGTATTTAATTGACAATAAGATCTATGACCTTTTGCCAGGCGATATCATTGTAATGGACGGAAGTAAATTACATAAACCTTCCATAATAGGAGATAAATGGCGGTATGAGTGGAGTATTGTTCAATTCTCTCCGGAGTGGATTGAACCATTAGTGAAATTTCTTAACAGTGAGTATCTTTTAGATCCATTTCGAAAGAAACATTACACTCTGTATCGAACAAATAATGGTTTGTTGTTAAGTGTTCTTTTAGAGTTGGTCATTAAGATGGAAGATTTGTTAAAACTTCCGAATCCATTAGAAGAGGAAACGGAATTAAAAATCATTCTAGTTGAATTATTATTGACGATTCAAAAATTAATAGATTATAAAATGACGGAAACGGAGAACCTTTTGGATGAGCAAAATGAATATGTTCAACAAATCGCAACCTATGTTCAGGACCATTATAATCAAAAATTTCATCTTGATCACATTGCAAAGGAACTCAATATTAGTAAATCCTATCTGGTTCACTTATTCAAAGAACAGACAGGATACACGATTATGGAGTACGTAATGCAGTATCGATTAACCCAATCCCTTCATTTATTAAAAATGTATCCAAACGAAACGATAAAAGAGTTATGCAACCAATGCGGCTTCGAGAGTGAAGCCCATTTCAGCCGATTCTTCAAAAAAAATCTTGGAGAATCTCCCAGTGCATACAGGAAAAAGCTGTGATAGGATACTAGGATAAATAGCCTTACAATTAACAAGCAGTACCCATTGATTAATGGATACTGCTTGTTTTGTTTTTATTTAAAAAGATTACTCTGTTTACTAGACTCGATGGTTTCAATAAATTTTTCGATCGTTGGACTTAAGTACGTATCGGCCCTTCTTATAAAAACAGTTTTTATCTTACTATATTTTTCTGGAACCTTGTGAAATTGAATGAGTCCTTCATTTTCTAATTGTTTAACTTCTGACTTTGGAACGAAGGCAACGCCAAGTCCCATAGCAGTACTCCGCAAGATGGTTTCTAATGTTCCGAATTCCATGATTTTTTTTGGAGTAATGTTTTGATCTTTATACCATTCTGCTAAACGTGCTCGATATCCGCACCCTTTGCTAAAACATAAAATAGGTTCTTCTTTTACTTCTTCTAAATTGGAAACATGCGTATCAGAGATTAAAACCAGTTCCTCTTGAAACACTTCATGGGACACAAGGTCGGGATGTACTTCCATTTCTGAAATGAATGCACCGTCCAGTTTATGATTTAATACATCTTCCACTAATGTTTCTGTAACTCCCGTAAATACCGATAAATCGACATCTTTATATTTTTTAATATAGCTAGACAATATTTTTGGTAAATGAATAACGGTTTCAATTGTACCAATTTCTAATTTCCCAGACGGTTCTTTATTCGTTTGAACGGCATTTTTCATTTCTTCCGTTAATAATAATATTTTTTTACTATAGGTTAATAGTTTTTTTCCCTCAGGTGTTAAACTCATCCCTCGTCGATGGCGATTAAACAGTGGCGTATTCATTTCAGCTTCTAACCTGCGAATTCTAGATGTAATATTTGATTGCACGTAATTCAATTCATCTGCAGCTGCAGTAATCGTCCCTTTCTCTGCGACCAATTGAAAAATCTCCAGGTCTTTAAATTCCACCATTCATCGCCCCTCTGAATAATTTCTTAACTATATGATATCACAAATAATGATGGTAAATCATCATTATTAATGATTTTACAAGATATCAAAAAAGATAGATAATCTATCTACTAATAATTATGAGAGGCTGATGGAATGTGAAAAATAATGTATTATGGGGAGCTTTTTTATGTTTTATTGCTGCCGTTTCATGGGGAGCGATGTTTCCGGTCGCTCATGCTGCATTTAAACATATTGATCCTTTTTACTTTACCATCATTCGTTATGGTGCTGTTACTGTTATTTTGACAGCAATGCTTTTTTTGAAAGAAGGAAAACAAGCTTTTCGATTTGAAGGCAAAGGTCTGTCATTATGGTTCTTTGGAACAATGGCATTTACCGTTTATAATCTATTTATCTTCTGGGGAGAAGATTTAATGGGTGAATCAGGCGTAATGGTTGCATCCATAATGGAGTCCTTAATGCCGATGATTTCCATTATAATTGTTTGGATGATTTTTAATAAACGACCTTATTCCTTTACTTTTATATGTGTTCTCGTATCATTAATCGGAGCAATATTCGTGATTACAAAAGGTGATATACAAGCATTTTTAGGTGCAACAGATGCGCTCATTCCTACCATACTCATTTTTATTGCAGTCATTGGATGGGTTATTTACACGATGGGTGGGAGTAAGTTTAGAGGTTGGTCCGTTTTGCGGTATTCAACATTAACCTGCTTACTTGGAACGTTAACAGCGGTTGTGATTGTAGCGGCAGCAACATTGTTTGGATATGTATCTTTTCCAACAGAAGAAGTAATTGTAGCAACAAGTCCGCATTTACTGTTTATGATTCTATTTCCTGGCCTCATTGCACTTCTCGGTTGGAACATTGGTGTAAGTATTTTATCACCAATTAATTCACTTTTATTCATTAACTTTGTCCCCGTAACCACACTCGTCATTTCGATCTATCAGGGAAATGACGTAACGATGTTTGACATTCTAGGTACTGTCTTGATCATTCTTTCACTACTTGCAAACAATATTTTTGTAA
The DNA here is from genome assembly GCF_057221695.1 of Neobacillus sp. plas4. Lineage (NCBI taxonomy): Bacteria > Bacillati > Bacillota > Bacilli > Caryophanales > Bacillaceae > Neobacillus > Neobacillus sp. plas4. Next base: position 3,338,375 of record NZ_CM170152.1, on the reverse strand, counting down.
GGCTGCAAAAGAAGGGATACAAACAGGTGGTTCAAACTAAATTACATGAGCGGGTATCATAAAAAACAAAAAATGCCAGGCACCTATCCTAAAAGAGGAAGGCGCCTGGCATTTTTTATCTTATTCTGGATCATTTATTTTTTTACAAAATATTTTTCACCAAGCACTTCATTTTCTTCGTAAGTAGAAAGAGTTAATTCTTTTTCAATAAATGCTTGTAGTTCAGATTGCTCTAAATCATACATGACTTCTATTTCTTTTGAGAATAGTAGTTTTTCTGTAGCTAGTAAGTCCGAAAGAGATGATTGTTGTTTCGGAGTCGGCTCTTCACCATTTAGAACTTTAGATAATCCGTTCACATAGTTTTCTAACGGACGGCTGCCAACAATTTTTACTCCCTTATTTTCCTCATTTATCATGATAATGGTTGGAAAACCTCTAGCACCAAGTTTTCTTGCAAGTGCGAAGTCTTCATTTAATAATTGCTGTCCGGATTGCTCTTCGGCTTCTTTTACAATCGCTTCTCCATCAAGACCTATATTGTTTACGATTTCAATCATAACGGCTTTCTCAGCAATATTTTGATTAAAGGCAAACAGTGCTTCTCTTGCACGGCGTAAGTATTCAAATGCTTTTTCATCATTATGATGTTTTTGAATCACTTTAAAGACGCGAGACGGAGGGAAGGATGATTGAACAGGATTGTCAACCATGAGTGATCCATCGATTGGCATGCGTGAATACTCTCCGACTTCTCGCCAATGACCTGCGACATCTGCAGGTTTAAATATACCGTTTGCAGGATCAATGGGTCCATCATGCCATTTTTCAAGCAATCCACCCATCACCGTATGGAAGTTGAAATAATGGCCGTACTGTTTTTCAAAACGGCGAAGGGTAGGCTCAAGCGCCCAACAATGCGAACAGATTGGATCTGTTACATAATAAAGGTCAATCGTTTTCTTTTCTGGATTCAGGTCAATGAACTCCATTTCTTCCTCTCCAGGTACACCACACACACCCGTTTCTAAATCACAAATCAAATTATTATTGTTCGTCATTTCATTTTTCCTCACTTTCTTAAGTCAAATTTTAGAAGTTTAATTCATGGTTTGATACAATTATCTTTAGTTAAGGAAGTTCCCATTGTTGCATAGTTTTATTTTAATCGATAATGAAAGCAATCAATACCAATAGTTCGTTGGATATGTCGTTTATCCAACACATTTGCATAAATGTTAAAAAAGTCGGAGGGAATTTTGATATGAGTGAAACAAAGACGGATCCCAGAGTTCTGCGTACCCGTAAATTAATCATGGATTCTTTTATTGAACTTTCGGAAAAAAAGGAGTTTAAGGACATAACAGTTAAGGATATTACAACTGAGGCACTGATTAATCGAGCCACTTTTTATTATCATTTTGAAGATATATACGATCTTTTAGAGAAGGTGCTATCAGAGGTATTGTTAATTAATTTGGATTCCACTGTCTATCAGCATAGCGAATTAAATGAAGAAGTGATTGTAAATATCTTTAAAGCAATCACGAACTTTCAAAAATCTTTATCTAATCGGTGCCATCGAGGATACGAAGATACAATCGCCCGTATCATTAGGGAACAACTAGAGTTGATCTTTTACAAAATACTAGTAAAACAACATTCAACGGATGATGAGAAAGCCCTCAGGGTTATGGCAGTCATGTTAAGTTGGGGAATTTACGGAGCTTCTGTAGAATGGAAAAGAAACAGTCATACGATAGCTCCGGAGGAATTTATTAAATCAGCCATTCCTTACATTACGAGCGGGATTAATTTTACTTCTAAATTGTCATAGATTTATAATATCTTGTAGCACAAAAAAGAGCCATTTCAGCTCTTTTGTGATTGCTTTTTCACTTTCTCTTTCCCATAAATCTCATTTAAATGTTCGATGTGTGCCAAACCCCAATTGTGCATGGACTCTAGAAGTGGCATGAGTCCTTTTCCATATTCTGTCATGGAATATTCAACTTTTGGAGGGATTTGTGCATAAATTTTACGATTGATAATATCATGGTGCTCTAATTCCCTTAACTGGGATGTCAGCATTTTTTTGGTTACATCAGGGATCAATCGATGCAGTTCGTTAAAACGTAATGTTCCATTAGATAAAATATGGTAAAGAATAACAGGCTTCCATTTTCCAACGAGTATATCGAGTGCAGTTTCAACCTTACAATCATGACCCATTTGCTTTTCCCCCTTTAGGTATCTTTTTGGATACTATGGAACATTAAAGTGCCTACTTCTAAATGTATTCCTTGGTGCTTACTATATACTCAGAAGGGAAATTTTAATAAGGGGGATTGGTTTAAGATGAATATTGCATTATGGGCTGTTCAAATCATATTGGGTTTGATGTTTTTATTTGCAGGTTCTACTAAAGCTTTTACTTATGAAAAAGCAAAAGCCAGCATGCCTTGGGTACAGGATTCCTCTAAAGGGTTGGTTGTTTTTATCGGATTAGTGGAAGTGCTTGGAGCAATTGGGTTGATTCTTCCTTATGCTCTGGGAATTGCCCCTATCTTAACACCGATTGCGGCACTTGGGCTGGGTGTCATCATGATTCTGGCGGCTGGTTTTCATATCAAGAGGAAGGAAAATCAGGCCATTGGGATGAATATTATATTATTTGTTTTAGCTCTATTTGTCGCAATCGGACGCTTTTAGGCGGAGTTTAGATGGTCCCGTCATTGTTTATTGGTCATGGTTCAACCTATATAGCTGCCAAGTTGGCGGCTTTTCTTTTTGATGTAATCATATAAATAATATTATTATGTAAACTGACAATCTATTAAAACTTGTCTGAAAATAGAATTGGAGGTAATCTATTATTATTAATACCTACATGAGGAGAAATAAAATGAATACGAGAGACAAATGGAATAGTAAACATCTAGATCGAATAAATCAACTGAAGGAACCTGAACCAAATCCAAGGTTAAAAAGACTGGCTGCCTATTTTAAAGAAGGAGGCACAGCGCTTGATATCGCTTGCGGACTTGGCGGTAATAGTATGTTGCTTGCTCAAAGTGATTATCAGGTTAAGGCAATGGATATTTCGGATGTGGCGATCAACTATATTCAAGAACAGGCTTCAAAAGAAAATCTTGCTATTCAACCTCAGGTAGCTGATCTTACCAACGTAAATGCTCAAAATTGGCTGAATGCCTATAACGTAATGGTCATAACCTATTACCTTGACCGGGCACTATTTCCGATTGTTAAAAGCAGTATAAAAGAAGGTGGTTATTTTTTTATGGAAACCTTCTATCAATCGCCTGAGACTGAAGGCCAAGGTGTATCCGATCAATATAAACTGAGGTCGAATGAACTGTTAGAGGAATTTAGAGATTGGAAAGTTATTTATTTTGAAGAAAATGAACAAGAGGGATGGCAATCGATATTTTGTCAGAAACGATAATCAAGAATATACTTTAAAAGGCCAATTTTTAAAAATGCTCCGAAAGTTTTTGTTCAGACTACTTTCATGATATCCTAATTAGGAATTAAGAAGCAGGAGGTAGAAGGATGGCTATTGTAGATATTACTGTTATTCCAGTAGGGACAGGCACTCCAAGTGTCAGTGAGTATGTAGCTGAGATACAAAAAGTTCTTCAACAGTATGAAGGGAAAGTTAAATATCAGTTAACTCCAATGAGTACACTTGTTGAAGGTGATTTAACACTACTACTAAAGATTGTTCAGGAACTTCATGAAGTACCATTTAATAAAGGCTTACAACGTGTATGTACAAATATTCGAATTGATGACCGGCGCGACAAAGAAAATACAATGGAGCGAAAGCTACAGTCGGTACAGGCAAAATTATAAATTAGAATGATACATAGGTTCCTAATAATAAAATTATGTAAACTAAATTATTAACCAACCCAATTTTAAAATGACTAAAGGAGTTTTTAGCGGCATCTTCATAAACCGCTAAAACACTCCTTTTTATTTTAGAATGCAATCCAAATGAAATCTGTGGGTTTTCCTTTTGTTTCCGAACGATGACCATTTCAAATAGACCAATCATTATAATATCAAGTGTTGCCTTGATATAATAGGATAGGGGGATTGAATAGGAAGCAAAGAATAGAATACATCCAATTACGTAGACTAGAATGTAGGAAGCCCGCAAAACCATATTCCATATTTTACTATTTTTTTCTTTGTTATGGAGAACTTTAATAATAAATAGAAAAATTAGTGCCAATACAAGAGTGGTTAAATGTGCGTGTGTCATTTGAAAATGCTCCTTTTTTTAAGTTGATTAAGTTATTACCTATATACCTAGTCTAATAGGAAGATATAATCTAAATTTATCCTTGGAATTTTCTTAAATAATATCTAAGGAAACTAATATTATTGAAAAATTTTCTAAAAATTTCGTAGGAATTTACTTGAATAAATAATAATGATTAATAATAGAATAAAAAGAAAATTTTATATAAAATGAAATCAAATTTTAGGTCTTGATATTTTTTAAAATCTAGTATAAACTAATAAAAATTGGAAAATTCAGATTAAGTTTAAACACAATGATTGGGAGTATTAAGGAATATTTATTGCTTAGAGAGCTGTCGGCTGGTGAAAGACAGTCAATAAATTCCCCAACTCGCCCCGGAGTGGTAAGGCTGATATGTAGGTCTTAACGGTTGACCACCGTCATCAAGTCTCAAAGTGGATTCGTTTGTTTTGATACGAATCAAAAAGAGTGGTACCACGTAGGTAAAGCCTATCGTCTCTTATGAGATGATAGGCTTTTTTTATTGTTTTGAAACTAAAATGAAAAGGTGGTTATAAAAATGAGAAATATTGCAAAGTATTCTAGAGGATATTTTATGCCCCCAGTCAAAAGTTTGAAATGGACAGAGAAAGAGTACATAACAGAGGCTCCAACGTGGTGTAGTGTGGACCTAAGAGATGGAAATCAAGCGTTAGTCGTCCCGATGAGCCTAGAGGAGAAATTGGAATACTTTCAGCTGCTATTGGAAGTTGGATTCAAGGAAATTGAGGTTGGATTTCCTGCAGCTTCGGAAACGGAATATGCCTTTTTACGCACCTTGATTGAACAAGATTTGATTCCAGAGGATGTAACGGTCCAAGTATTAACGCAGTCAAGAGATCATATTATTGAAAAAACATTTGAAGCGCTTAGAGGTGTGAACAAAGCAGTCGTGCACCTTTATAATTCTACTTCTGTGGCACAGCGTGAGCAGGTATTTAAGATGTCGAATGAAGAAATAATCGATATTGCGGTAAGTGGTGCAAAAATGCTTAAAGAATATGCAGAAGAGACGGAGGGTAACTTCCAGTTTCAGTATTCTCCTGAAAGCTTTACAGGTACAGAGATGGAATTTGCTCTTGAAATCTGTAACCAGGTCCTTGATATTTGGCAGCCGACTTCTGATAATAAGGTAATTATTAATCTTCCAGCTACTGTTTCAATGTCCATGCCTCACGTCTACGCGAGTCAAATTGAGTTTATGAGTGAACATTTAAATTACCGGGATAATGTGATTCTATCAGTCCATCCGCATAATGACAGGGGAACGGGTGTGGCTGATGCTGAACTTGGAATGCTTGCAGGAGCGCAGAGGGTAGAAGGGACTCTGTTTGGAAACGGAGAAAGAACGGGTAATGTAGATATCGTAACGCTTGCAATTAACATGTATTCACATGGGGTAAATCCGCAACTTAATTTTGAAAATATCCGTGAGATTATTTCAACGTATGAAAAATTAACTAGGATGAGGGTCCATGAAAGACATCCATATGGCGGCGAACTTGTCTTTACTGCGTTCTCTGGATCCCACCAGGATGCCATCGCCAAAGGTATGAAATGGCGTGAGGAAGAGAATCGTCAGTATTGGACAGTACCTTATCTATTAATTGACCCAAAGGATATCGGCAGAGAGTATGAAGGCGACATTATCCGTATTAATAGCCAATCCGGTAAAGGGGGAATTGGTTATATCTTAGAGCAAAACTATGGACTAGATTTACCTGCCAAGATGCGTGAAAACTTCGGTTATAAAGTAAAAGATCAATCTGATCGTTTGCATAAGGAACTAATGGCAAATGAAATCTTTGACATATTCAATAATGAATATGTTAATATAAAAACCCCAGTTGAGTTCAGAAATTACCGATATACTCAAAATGACCATTATCAAACCATTATATCCATCATCATGGATAATGAAATTCTTGAAATTACCGGTGAAGGGAATGGAAGACTAGACGCGATAAGCAACGCTCTTCAAAGCAAACTCGGGATCCGTTACAAAGATTTAGTCTATAAAGAACATGCTCTAGAAATAGGGTCCGGATCAAATGCTGTATCTTATGTAGGGATTACTGATTCCAATGGTACTGTTTATTGGGGATGTGGGATTGATGCGGATATTATGACATCTTCTGTGAAAGCTTTGTTTAGTGCAGTTAACAATATGGTAACTAGTACACAATTACCGATATTTTCCTATTCTGAAGCCGACCAGGTGAAATAATAAGATAAGCAGTATGTGTCCAGTTTCTTGCAACGAATGTTATAGGATTGCCAAAAAAACAATTCATCGTTTATATGGTGATCAAGTTTGTTTTATGAAATTGGCACTTCACAATCTTTCTCAAAATGACTATGAATAATTCCATTCATTGAGTTGCTCTTCCATTAGAGCAACTTTTTTGTTAGGGTATTTACTATATTAATTTTTAGACTAAGGAAGGTACATATGAATTATAATGAAACATCAACTAATAAAGTAGTAGAAACGATGATGGCTCATCGTTCCATTCGAAAATACTCTGATAAACAAGTTCGTAAAGAAGATCTAGATACAATTATCCGTTCTGCACAAGCTGCACCTTCGTGGGTTAACGGACAACATGTTACGATCATCTCGATTAACGATCCTGAGCGAAGAAAGAAAATGTCGGAGCTAGCAGGAAATCAAAATTATATTATCGAAGCCCCCGTATTTCTTGTATTTTGTGCAGATTTTCACCGTATTAAAGTAGCTTGTGAAATGGAAGGGAAAGAGTTTAAGGCTGCGGTGAATCCTGATTTATTAATTGTAGGATCAGTAGACGTTGGAATTTCTTTGGCAAGTGCCATTACAGCAGCAGAATCGCTGGGGTTAGGTACGGTCCCAATCGGAGGGATTCGGAGAAGTCCTTTAGAATTTATTGAGCTTTTAGATTTACCTGAATATGTTATTCCTATTTCCGGTTTATGTATTGGCTATGCGAGTGAAGTTCCTAATCAAGTACCGCGTTTACCACAAGCAGCCATTTTCCATGAAGAACTGTACAATCAAGATATAAATGAAGAAATCAAAGAACTTAATAATATCCATCTTGAGGCTACTAAAGGAAGAAAAAGCGGTGGATCTACCTGGACACAAAGGATGGCTAATTTTTATATGTATCCCTTTTATGTAAATGACAGTTATAAAGACGTTGGGAAAATGCTGAAGCAACAAGGTTTTCGAAAAGGAGAATAGTTTTTCCATTGGTTTTTATTCTTATAGGAGCATATTGAACATAAAACGTCCTCGCTGTCTCGAAGACAGGAGGACTGACTTTCTAAAATCATGTTTGATTAGCTTTCATATAAGTCTCTTCGTAAGGCTGGATAACTACAAAACCTTCTCCTTCGAATTTCATTTGAATGGATTCACCGCTGCCTCTTCCTAAAAGTGTTTTTAAGGTAATATCGGTTTGAAATGTTGGCATGAGATTTCCAGACCAAGCAACGGTAGCATTTGGATCTGTGATGACAGGACTGCCAGGTAATACCCTTAACGTGATGGGTTCATAATGCGTAGTAAAAGCAATCATACCGGTTCCTTCGCAGCGAACATTAAACAAACCGCCTGCAAGCATTCCGGCAATACGCTTCATTAATTTAATCTCCCATTTAATACTAGGTTCAAAGGCTAGTAAGTCATTCCCGTTAATATAAATAGAATCATTTTGGAGGTTAAGGATAATAATTTTCTTCCCTGTATCAGCGAGGTATAACTTCCCTTTCCCGTTGGCTTTCATTAAGGAAGCGCCTTCGCCTGTAAATGCCTTTTTGAATGCTGTACCCAGCCCATGTTCTAAAATTCCTTCGCGTACAAACTTTATTTCTCCATGATAAGCAACCATTGAACCAGCTTTTGCCCAAACCTGTCCGTCTAAGTTTACCTCCAACATCCGAGGAGTTTCTAATTCAAAAAAACCCTCGCCTTTATCTTGCTGCTCTGTTTTTTGGATAAATTCTTCTATCGAGTATCTGTTCATAGCTCTCACATCCTTCCATTCCTTTATTACGGGTATCTTTCATTTTTGTTTCATTTAATTGATAGAAGGAATGATAAATTTATTCTGTAGTTGTGTAATCCAAACCGAACCTTACGAATGACCACTTAAGGGACACAATCTTTGAAACCATGTTCTTAATTAGTTTATTTTTTCCTAAAAAGATTAATGGGTGTTCCAAACCCTTCATTTCATGTAAAATAAGAAAATGAGTGAAATAAAAATTGTAAATAAACAAAAGTATGGGGGACATAAAGTGCCATATCAACTTAAAAAAGGATTTAAATTATTTGCATTAAATTCAAATAAAAGCTTAGCAAAAGAAATGGCTGTGCTTTTAGGCTGTGAAATTGGGAAGAGCTCCGTCACGCAGTTTAGTGATGGTGAAATTCAAGTGAATATAGAAGAAAGTGTACGGGGCTGTGATGTATATGTTGTCCAATCTACTTCACATCCAAATAACGATCATATTATGGAGCTTCTTATTATGATTGATGCCTTAAAAAGGGCTTCAGCCAAAATGATCAACGTTGTTGTGCCGTACTACAGCTATGCACGTCAAGATCGAAAAGCAAGATCAAGGGAACCGATTACAGCCAAATTGGTTGCAAACCTTTTAGAAAAATCAGGTGCAACACGGCTTATAACCATGGACTTTCATGCTCCACAGGTTCAAGGTTTTTTTGATATACCAGTAGATCATCTAATTGGAATTCCGATTCTGTCCGAGTATTTTGAGAAAAAAGGACTCGAAGATGTTGTTGTTGTTGCACCACATAATGGCGCTGTAGGGAGAGCACGGAAAATGGCAAGTCTTTTAAATGCTCCCATTGCCCTCATTGATCGCCGACGCCCTGAACCGGATGTTTCCGAAATATTAGAAATCATTGGGAATGTAGAAGGTAAAAATGCCATTATTGTTGATGACTTAATAAATACAGCAGCAACACAGACTTATGCTGCAAAGGCCTTAGTGGAGTACGGGGCAAAAACAGTGTATGCTTGCTGCACGCACGCTGTTCTCTCTGGGCCAGCTGTCGATAGAATTGAATCATCACCTATTCAAGAACTAGTAGTAACAAACACGATTGAACAGACTGATGAAAAGCAGACGAAAAAAATTACTATTCTATCTGTAGCACCGCTGCTGTCAGAAGCAATTGATCGAATTCATCATGAAAAAGCAGTAAGTCCATTATTTGAATAAAATGGAAGGAGCCGTAATGACACGGCTCCTTTACTATAATCCAATTTTTTTATTAAACATCCCAGGTTTTTTTGTTCCATCAATAACGGTATATTCATTCTTTTTATAGGCAAACCAATACGCCATCCCAATAAAAAGTGCACCGCCAACAGCATTGCCTAAAAAGACAGGAATAAAATTACCTACATAATCCATCCAGGTGAAGTAGCCTGCAAATATGGCTGCAGGTATTACAAACATGTTGGCTACAACGTGTTGGAATCCAATGGCGACAAAAGCCATGGTTGGAAACCAAATTCCTGCAATTTTTCCCATCATATCCTCACTCCCATAAGATAACCATACAGCGGCAGCAACTAGCCAGTTGCACCCGATCCCTGATACGAAGGCTTGAAGAAAGGTTGCATTTAATTTATGTTCCGCAATATGAACGGTACTGTCCAAATAAGCACCCGTTTCGGTTAGCCCAGCAACATGTCCGAAAAAGTAAGCAACGAATATGGCACCTAGAAAATTACTGATGGTTATAAGGGTCCAGTTATGAAGTACCTGCTTGGTATTAATTTTATTTGCAAACCTTGCCAGTGGAACTACCATCATATTTCCTGTGAGTAGTTCACCGCCAGCTATTAATGTGAGAATAAGACCAATCGGAAAGACAGAAGCACCTATAATAGAACTTAATCCTGATAAACCTTCTGATAATGGTGCGGTAACACGAATATAAAGTAGAAATCCTAATGAAATAAAAGCACCTGCTTGGAATCCAAGTAGAAGGGTTGTTAGTAGCGGGTAACTTGTCTTTTTAATTCCATTTTTAATTGATATTTCTAGTATTTTATCTGGTGTGTGTAATGACATAACACGATTTCCTCTCTAAATCGTTAATTGTGAAGTACGTCACATATTGATTTGACTTTATTTTAACCCACTCAACACGAATATGCTGTGAACATTTCTTTAACTTTGCATATTTAATAAAAACTATACCAAATAGTAAGATTTTTTGTAGTAGTCATGTGTTTTGGTATAAAATTAGATTAATAATTATTGAATGTAATGCTTTTTGGAGGAATTGTTTATGGCTGTTGTAAAATCGGTAAAAATTGATGGTGAAAAGATCCATGTATTTAAGAGCGCGATTTATATTTTTGAATCAAGTTCTGGATTTACGTTAGAATTAGACCTAATTGTTACTGAGGTTACAGTAAAAAAATATAGTAAAGAACAAACGTTAATTATGGCGATAGAACTAGAAGATGGTCGAGTCATTGAATCCATTATGCATGTAAAAACCCTGTCAGGGGGACTGCCTCAGCTTAATTTATTCTGCGATGTAGATGATATTGACGAATACGATCATATGGATAGAATAAATGAAAATAGTACATGGTTTCCGAATATAGAAGAGGGAATTACCATTGAAGAAATTAGAAAAGTAGAAATGCCTAACGAAAACATTAGTTTAAAATTAAACCTGCCCATTGATCAAGTAGAATGGTTGAAGAAGCAAAAGAAGAAGGATTTAAATCAATTATTTACAGAAATGATTCATAAACAATGGAAGAAATAAATCTTTAAAGATGGTGTTATTTATAAAGGGGATGACATTCATGCAAGTTACATTTGAGAGTATTTTTACACATGGTCATGTTGTAGTTGAAAATAACTTATATAAGCATTACCATTTTCCAGAGATGTTATCAAGATACGATAGTAATTTTATCGAGTATAAAACCTTACCGTCACTGGATGAATTTAAGGAAGCTGAAAGTTATTTAAGAGAATATCACCTGAAAAATGGACAAATGCACGTTAAGTTTAAATTTCCAGAAAACGAAAAAATACCTATGGATCTAGTGAATTACCTAAATCTAGCAGAATATGATATTGGGTTCCTTGAACTCTATACCATCCAGCCTGATCAGTTTCCCGCTGTGAAGGATCATCCTGATATTGAAGTTCAAATCGTAACCCAAAAAAACCTTATGGCTTTTCTTAACCTACAGTATCAGCAAGATATCGTATTTGGCAGTAATTATGCTAACCAAAAGGCAGAGTTAAATAAGAAGACTTTTGATAACCCAAATTTCATGCAACTTCTTGCATTATATAAGGGAACACCTGCTGGAGCAGTAGATGTAATTATTAAAAAGGATACAGCTGAAATTGATAATCTTGGAGTGGACGAAGCCTTTCAAAAGAAAGGAATTGGAAGCCGGATTCAAAAATTTGTCATGGATACATTTCATGATAAGACCATCATTTTAGTTGCGGATGGTATGGATACACCAAAGGAAATGTATAAGAAGCAAAACTACCAATATCTTAGCTATCAATATTATTGCCAAAAAGTAGAAGAAAGATAGATTAGTAAACGAAAAAAGGGTTAAAATAAAATACGCAGAAAAAGCGACGGCAGAGCAGGCGGCAAAAGAAAAGGCAGAAGCTGAGAAAAAGGATATAGAAGAAGTTGAGAGAATCGGTTATGAGACTGGAATTACGTATGATCAATTGGCACGAACCCCAGATGACTTTGAAGGAAAGAAAGCAAAGTTCAGTGGAAAGGTAGTGCAAGTGATGGAAGGTAAAGGAGAAACTCAATTAAGAATTGCTGTAAATGATAATTATGATACGAATTATTCGTTGTATACGAGAGTGATATTCTTTCCTCAAGAGTACTAGAGGATGATAATGTAACTGTAAGTGGTAAAAGATTAATTACCTATCAATCAACATTAGGTGGAGATATTAGTATTCCTGCAATGGAAGTAAAGGTTATAACTATAAATAATTAAATTTATTCAAACTTTTAAATAGAAACTTGGATTACCTTTTATCTCCAAAATGCAGAGACACTCCTACATGATGGAGTGCTCTGCATTTTACTCGAGATAGGAAAGATCATGGAATCCTATTTCACGATATCAGATGTAAATCTAAATGGATTATTCGCCGCCTTTTTAAATTACCTGTATTGCTTAAGGTTCCATATCATGAATGAACCGCCCCGTATCAGGGTTTTTATAATCATTGTTACTCTCATTGTCATTCGAATTGAGATCATTTCGTACGGGACGGAAATTTACATCATTTTCTTGATTCAATGAATTTCTTTTATCAACATTACATCCGGCTAATAGTCCAAACGATAGACCAACGGATATCGCAAGGATTTTCCATTTGTTTTTCATGTCATTACTCCCTATATCATTTTATTTTTACTATGCACGAACTGAGAATTTTTTAGTCGAAAAACAACAAATAAGACTATTTTTTCTCGCCGTTCTATCGATAGCTTTCTAAAAATATATTTATCTAATATATGGATTTCGAATTTTTGAATTAAGCTTTAAAATGTTATACTTTTCTTGTAATGAAAAACATATTACTGGAGGAAATGGAATGTATACTTCTATCTCGCATTTTATTAATGAATGGAATCAAGAAGCTGCTTCTACGCAAAAAGTATTGGATGCCTTGACGGATGAGTCGCTTCAACAAAGAGTTTCGCCAGAAGACAGAACGTTAGGTTCCATTGCTTGGCATATTGTATCCAGTACACCTGGTATGCTTATTGAATTTGGTGTTACGGTTGAAGCAGTAAAAGACGAAAGCACTATTCCAACTTCAGCTAGGGAAATCGCAGAAACATTTCGAAATGTAAGCGCAGATACGAGTCAAGCAGTAGAGCAACAATGGACAGATCAATCACTAAGTGAAATGAAAAATGTATTTGGTATGGACTTGCCGAGAGCCGTAATGCTTAATATGCTTATCAAGCATATCGTTCATCATCGCGGTCAGATGACAGTACTCATGCGTCAAGCTGGATTACAGGTACCAGGCATTTATGGCCCATCAAGAGAAGAATGGAGCAAGATGGGTATGGAAGCTCCATCTATCTAAGCATTACATAATACGAAGGAAGCACTCTGAAAAAGGGTGCTTTTTCGTATGGAACTGCTATTCTGTTGATTGTGCTTACCTATAGTCAACCACTTGGATAACAATCCCCCAAAATGAATCGCTCTTAATAAATATACCAATTGAATTCCTTATTCTCCGCAATTTGACAAATTTCTCAGACTTTCGACGTATTTTGAAAAATCAAATCGAAAATTTACTGTTTTAGATGTATAATAGTTACTTGTGTTGTTCTATTAAAAAAAAGGAGGTTTTCATTTTGATGGAATGGACTTTAACTGGATTAATTGTGATCTCCGCTTTACTGCTTGTGTTTTCTTTAGTTAAGTCATATCGCGATTCAAAAGCTCAACATAAGCAAATTGATTTAGTTCATGTATCTCTTATGAAAGAAATCAATAGCATGCAAGACACTATCCGTGATATTGAGCTTGACATAGAAGTGGTCATGAAGGAAGCAGGAATTCAACTTTCAACAGACGAAAAGCTTTTAATGCGTGAAGTAATAGACTTATATAGACGTAATTACTCGATTGAAAGCATTGCAGAGAAAAAACAGGTAACAGAAAATGAAGTAGAGGAACTGCTAGCACCTTATCTGAAAGCAAAAGATGAAGGGGGACTAGCTGCCAATGCGAATTAACTTATTAAGCAGCTTTGCTGCAGGAATACTTCTTTCGACAACCATTAGTGCCGTCGTTTACTTTTCTGATAATGGTCATGACCTAAAGGCATCAGCTAAAACATCAGAAAAGGCTCAACTAACTGAAACCGAGATGAAAGATAAACTTGTACAAGCAGGCTATGTTGTTCAAACGAAGGATGAACTGGAAAAGACATTACAAGCTGCTAAGAGCTCAGAGACCACTTCATCAGATTCTAAAGAAAAAGAAACTGTAACCCAGGTGGTAGTTAATGTTGCGGATGGCATGACGAGCATAGATGTTGGTAATGTCCTTGCTCAAGCGAAATTAATCCCAGATGCTTTTGCCTTTACGAAGGATATTGAGAGCAAAGGATTGCAAAACGCTTTACGTCCAGGTTCATATGTAGTCGATAGTGGAATGTCATACGACCAAATCATTGCAACAATTTTTCCAAATTAAATAACTTTAAAAAAGCCGTTCTCATTTGAGTTCGGCTTTTTTTTGTAGGATATATATTACATTCGCCAATCCTTAGATATGAAAAATCAGTTCATTACTTTAGGTAAGATGATTAATTTTTTCATATTCATGTGTCCAATAAAATAACATATACTTAGAGTTTCGAAATAAATTGTTGTTTTATAAAAAATAAAAGGTGTTGGGATATATGAAAAAAATGGAAGAGTTGGATTTGAAAACGTTGTTGTTTTTCTTTATTCCTCTAGGCTTGTCTGCAAGTCTTGTAACGTTGTCCCATATCATCATCAATAGCACATTGGTAAGGGGTGAAAATCCTGAGTTTATTATCGCGAGCTATGCAATTGCAATGAGTTTGTTTGTTATAACGGAAAGGTTAGGAGGCTTACTTCGTCAAACCTGTTCTTCCTTAATAAGGGATAAAAAGTCGTATAAAATAATGGCGAATTTCTCCACCTATTTAATCGTTAGTTTAATGTTGGTTGCCTTTTCAGTCGCCTATACACCTGCAGGTGACTTTATTTTTGCAAAGATTTTTGGGGCGGAGCAAAATATGGTGAAGGATATTAAAGGGATCTATCAGGTACTCATTTTTGTAACGATTTTTTCGGCTTTACGCTGTTTATGCCAGGGTATTATTATATATAACCGACAAACAAAATGGTTAACCATTGGAATGGTTATTAGACTCGCAGCTATGTATGTATTGTCCTTATACTTTATTCACACAGGTAATATTACAGGGAAAACAGGTGCAATCATTTTTCTGTTTGGAATGATTATCGAATGTATCATTAGCTTCATTGAAGCAAGGGTTTTAGTTCGCAAAATGCCTGAAAATCATGAGCAGCAGATAAAGTCAAAGCGGACTATTTTTAAATTTTACAGTCCGTTGATGTTTTCATCCGTTATTATTGTTTTAGTTGGACCAGCAATTAATATTTTTTTAGGTAAAACTTCCGATATAGAACTCGCCATCGCAAGTTACGCCATTGCTGGAAGTGTGGCACAATTATTTTTAAGCTTTTTCTCCTATATCCATCAAATTGTCATTAATTTTTATGATCATCATGAATCACAAGTAAAAAAGTTCTCATTTGTGGTTGGATTTATCCCATGCATAATGGTTGGCGTTTTTTGCTACACACCATTTGGTGCCTTTTTCTTAGAATATGTGATGGGGATAAATGGACGACTGTTACTTGCAAGTCTACAAGTCTTAAAAGTCTTTATGCTAATGGCACTTCTGTTTCCGTTCATCGATTACTTTAATGGACTATTAATGGTTTATAAAAAAACAAAAGTAACGATTTATTCTCAATCTGCCCATCTAATTTTTACCATATTGGTACTAGTGATTGGTATTAAATTTGCTGCACAATGGAATGGAATCATAGGTGCATTAGGAAGTTCAGTTGGTTTTTTAGCTGAATTAGTTGTCCTTATTGGTTTTGTCCATAGCTTCGAGCGCAAAAGAGGCAAACCCTCTACCCATTTACTAAAAAACCTAAAAAGTCAGAAAGGAATCGGTCATTAAACATTCTCGCTAAACATATAACGATTGGGATAAGCGAGAAGTTAAAGGACACCACTTGCAAAAGATAGAGTGAATAATTTAATCTTGATAGGTAAGTTTGTCCATTGCATGGAGGGAATATCATCATAGAATAGTAGCAATTAATAAATGGTGGTGACCTACATGATTACGATACACCAACCTGAAAAAGTTAACATCAACGGAAACGTACGCCTTCAGGCTATGTATGAAATCGATGGAATAAAAAGTGTACTTTGGTATGAGACAGATAATAAATACGGACAATACATGACCACGGAGCGTGTTGACGCATTTCTGGTGGGACTCCTTTGGCTTGGTCTTAAAAAAGGACGAAATATTCAAGTAAGAGGACCGTTATCCGAAAAACTTTATTATGGATTAAATCATCATTTAATCCCTTTAATTGCCCAAATTTATAAATACAAACCGATACAGATTCAATGCGATCACCTAATTTCAACACCTTTGTCGAATGAAGGGGGAGTTGGTACAGGGCTTTCCTGCGGAATTGATTCCTTGTGTACGGTCTATGAACATCAAGGGAAGTCCATTCCGGAACATTACCAGATCACCCATTTTACCTTTTTTAATACGGGCTCTAACCAAATGATGGGAAGCAAGCAATGGCAGGAGAAAATTTTTCAAGAAAGAGCAGCTTGGGCTAAAGCTTGTGCTGCTGAACTAGGGAAAGAACTTATTGTTGTAGATAGTAATATTCATGAAGTACTTAAGATGAGCTTTGTGAGAACTCATACATTACGGAATATATCAGCCTTGTTAGTATTTCAAAAGCTATTCCAAGTCTATTACTATTCAGCTGGGTATCATATCCTTAATTCTAAATTTAATCAGGATTCTGCTTCCTATGATGCAATTAGCCTGCCCTTACTGTCCACCGAGAATGTAAATTTCTACTCCGCTGGAAGCAACTATAGCCGTGTGCAAAAAACCCAAATGGTTTCTAACTTTAAAATCTCATACAAATATTTAAATGTTTGTCTTTTTAAAATCAAAAATTGCGGTCGATGTCTGAAATGTAAAAGGACCTTGCTGACATTAGATATTTTGGGTGCAATTGAAAAATATCGAAATGTTTTTAACCTTGATGCCTTTTATAAAATAAAAGACTCTTATATACAAGAGGTCATAGCTTCCAGAAATGCTGATCCATTATATAAAGATATTTACGATGAGATGATACGTAGACGCTACTTAAAGCAAAAGAATGATACCTAAAAATCATTTAGAGCAATTGGCGCGATAGGACTTTCACTTGGATTATTAGCTGAATTAATCGTTGTATGCGGCTTTGTCCACGCCATAGAACGTAAAGAAGGTAAAGCTAAAATGTTTAGCGTAAAAGGATTATTGAGAGCAGGAAAGTAGCGATAGTCAGGATTTTAGGGTAAAAGGTAACCGCCAAATCTGCATTTGGTGGTTTTCTGCGTTATTTCTGAAAAATTATGAATTCGGGAGTCCTTAATAATCCTTTTAAACTATTAGAACTAATTCTGTACTTTTTCTAATATCTCCTTCAAGTAAATGGCTGGAATGGCAGCACCAACAATTTCTTTTGTTTCGATATCAGGGTTTTGTAATGTGGCAAATATGACACCAATCACCTCACCTTGTTTGTTTAGTACAGGGCTTCCACTATTACCTTTATAAATGGGAGCCTCGATCATCATAACCGGGACGTTCCAGCCAGTTAACTGCACTTTGCCTATCATCGTACCTTGATTAGCGATTTGGGTAAATGCTAAAGGATTCCCAATAAAAATGATTTTCTCCCCAGCCCATTTTTCCCACTTATTTTCAAAGGACAAGGGGAGATAGGGCAGGTTTTCTGCCTCAATATCGACTATTGCAACATCCACGTCTGGATATCTAGCAATTACATGGCCAATATATGAATCTCCGGAATTAAAATGGACATTAACTCTATTTGTTCGCTCGACCACATGTTCATTGGTAACGATAAATCCAGTAGGGGAGACGGTAAATCCTGTCCCTTTTACTCCATCCCATTCAATCGTCACAACAGATCTTTTGTATCTTTTTACCTGTGGCTCTTGTGATAATTGAGTCGACACTTTCACAAAGTTAATAGCAGGAATATTGAATATAGAAACCCATACCTCTAACCCGCTGATGGCAAGCGCCAGCGCTAGCATTGAACTAATGATTTTAATAATAAATTTTCTTCGTTTTTTGTTTTTTTGTTTCTCTTTTTCCCATTCAAGCTTATCATCTGGGTTAAAGAATGCTTCCCAGTCCATTTCATCATCTGTAGGTTTTGGATTGTTATTTTCGGTATCCACGTATTATCCCTCATTGCGAATTTTATATATTCTATTATATCGAAATTGAATGAAAAACGAATGATTATTATCCAACACCAATTTCATGATAAAATTTAAAAAAAGGCTGAGAGGACTTATATGATGGAAATAAAAAAAGTATCTATTATCGGATTAGGAGCATTAGGGATATTATTTGGGAACCATTTTGCTAAAAGAATGCCAAAGGATGATGTAAGGATTATAGCTGACCGTGAGCGAATCGAAAAATATAAGAAAGCAAATGTCTATTGTAATGGAGAACCTTGTGACTTTCATTATGTAACACCTGAAGATCAATGCGAACCAGCAGATTTACTGATTTTTACAGTAAAATATGAAGGCTTACAT
Organism: Neobacillus sp. plas4; assembly: GCF_057221695.1. NCBI lineage: Bacteria > Bacillati > Bacillota > Bacilli > Caryophanales > Bacillaceae > Neobacillus > Neobacillus sp. plas4. Next base: position 3,319,511 of record NZ_CM170152.1, on the reverse strand, counting down.
GATGCTATTCAAGCAGCGAAACAACATGTGGGAAAGGACACAATTATTTTATCAGCCTTAAATGGAATTACAAGTGAAGGTATCATTGGCCAAGCTTATGGTATGGATAAGATTCTTTATAGTGTCGCCCAAGGGATGGACGCAGTAAAGGTAGGAAATAAGCTTACATATGACCATATGGGAATGCTTTGCTTTGGTGATCAAAAGCCTGGAATGATTTCAGACAAGGCTAAGAGTGTGGCTGATTTTTTTGATAAAATTAATTTTCCATATGAGGTAGACACGGATATGAATAAGCGGTTATGGGGAAAATTTATGCTGAATGTTGGAGTCAATCAAACCGTTGCTGTTTATAAAAGTAATTATGGTGAAATTCAAAGGGATGGTGAAGCAAGGGCAACCATGATTGCAGCCATGAGAGAGGTCATTACCTTATCTGAATACGAGGGGATCAATCTAACAGAAGCTGACCTGAATTATTGGTTAAGTGTATTAGCCACATTGAGTCCAGAAGGGAAACCGTCCATGGCACAAGATTTGGAGGCGCGGCGTTACAGCGAGGTGGCTTTGTTTGCGGGAGCCGTTTTAGAAATGGGTGAAAAATACCGAGTGCCAACCCCTGTGAACAAAAAACTTTATGATACGATTAAAGCTATTGAAAGTACTTATTAATAAGGTAACCTTTTTAATATGGATGGTTTAAATCAAGAAAAGTGCAGGGCACCTTCCTCAATGTTGGGATGGTGCCTTGCATTTTAAATACAGGAGTATATTAGTTTATAGCCCGTTTTTCTTCATCTTTCTCTTCTTTTTTATACCCATTTGCCCAGAATTCTGCATTCTTAATCCCTAATGCGGTAGAGTTAAATTCAGGGTCTTTTCCTTGTTTCAATTGCTCTTCATAGTCCTTTAAAGCGATATTTGCCGGTTTGAATAATAAAAGAATAGCGATTAAGTTCAACCATACCATGATTCCAAGTCCGATATCACCCATTGCCCAAGCTGTCTCTGCCGTCCTTACGGATCCATAGAAAACGGATCCTAAGAGAATTAATTTTAATATGGTCATAGCTAATTTTCTTTGTTTGCCTTTAACTAGGTAAGCAAGATTTGTTTCTGCAATGTAGTAATAAGCAAAAATCGTCGTGAAGGCAAAGCAGAATAGAGCCAGCGCAATAAATCCTGATCCGAATCCCGGAATAATTGTATCAACGGCTGCTTGAGTATAAGCAGGACCACTTTCTACTCCTTTAAGATTCTCCACTAAGACTTCCCCAGTTTTTTCATTTACTGTATTGTACGAATTTGTAAATAAAATCATAAACGCAGTCGCTGTAACGATTAAGAACACATCTAGATAAATTGAAAATGCTTGGACTAGTCCTTGTTTTGCCGGGTGTGATACCTCTGCGGCTGCTGCAGGGTGAGCGCCTGTTCCTTGTCCTGCTTCATTCGCATATAGACCACGTTTTACACCCCACATAATGGTTGAACCGAGAATACCACCGAACATTCCCTCAGCGCCAAATGCACTTTTAAAAATCAGAGTAAATACTTCTGGAATTCTATCGAAATTCACCACAATGATTGCTATGGCGACAAGTAAATATCCGGCAGCCATAAAAGGCACGAGAAATTCCGCAACTCTCGCGATCCGCTTAACCCCGCCAAAAATAATAAGTCCCATAAGTAAGACAACTACTAAACCGGTAATGGAACTTTCAATTCCAAAAGCATTGCTAACACCTTCAGCAATTGCATTCGCCTGAATACCTGGCATGAGTACAGCCATTGCGAGGAGTGTTGCAATGGCAAAAATAACGGCAAACCATTTCCACCCAAGCCCTTTTTCAATGTAGAAGGCAGGTCCTCCTCGATACTCTCCATCTTGCTTTTCTTTATAGATTTGGGCAAGGGTAGACTCAACAAATGCAGATGCTGCACCGATGAAGGTGATTACCCACATCCAAAATACAGCTCCAGGTCCACCGAAGGCAATTCCCGTTGCTGTCCCGGCAATATTCCCGACTCCAATACGGCCTGATAAAGACATTGCCAATGCTTGAAAGGAAGAGACACCCTCATTGGAGCTCTTGCCAGAAAATAGTAGACGAACCATTTCCTTTACATGACGAATCTGCAGAAATCTTGTGCGTACACTAAAGTACAATCCGACTGCACAAATAAAGATGATGAGTGGTGCACTCCATAAATAACCATTAATGCCATTAACAAGTTGCTCGATCATAAATTTCCTCCTTTGTTATGTATTAATTAAGTAATAATATCCAGATGTTGTATAACAAGATGATAATAAAATTATAGTTTAAGATAGGATGATATATCAATAGAATATTCAATAAATTCTATATATTACGATAAATAAATAATATGTACTATGCTAGAGATAGATAACAGTATTAAAACATGAGGATGTCGGGGTTGTGCCAAACGTAAAAAAGGACAAACTTCTTTTATGAAGATTGTCCTTTTTCCTCGTAATTGCTGTGGCAACTAAGATTTACTGTTTTTTGAAAATGCATGGGTTAAAACATTTTTAATGATACTCGGCTTCATCAAGGATGAAACCGGACTAACTAGGTTCATTACTTTGACAAAATTGTCGTAGACATCTTGATTTTGTGAGGATAAAATAAAGATGTTTTTTGCATACCATTGCTGGAGGGTGAGACCGTATGGTTTTTTTCCAGTAGTAGCTGGATAACGGTAATCTTCTGTTATGACCATATTCCAAATAGGGGAAATGATACTAGCAGACTTTTTATGAAAGAATCTAGGGATTTTGTGTAATTCATTCTTATGCTGCTGTAACAGTTTTTGTAACGAAAGTGCTTCTAATATGGCAATACTCATACCTTGACCAAATACAGGATCAATCCTGCAAATCGTATCCCCAATTAATAATAGACCATTCGGTAAATTTCCTATCTTATCAAAACGTCTCCAAATGATAGTCGGGATACGATAAATGGAAGTCTTAGATAATGGTTTGGCTTCTTTAATTTCTTGATAAATATCTAGTATCGGCAATTTTTTTGATAGTTCTATAAAACCTCTGTCACCTTTTAATACCTCTTTTTCGTTTATTGCACCATGATAACCCATAAGTGTGACAATATAACGATTTCCTTCCACCTTCGAAATCGTTCCGCCAATTTTTTCTTGAGGGGGGTTAGGATATATCATCTTAATTTTCCAGTCTCGTTCATGATGATTATTTAGTTCAAATTGTTTACTAATATAGCTTAAGTCAATATCTACCTTTTCTGAAGGGATTGAAATTCCACGTTTGTTCATCCAACTGGAAGTAAGACTGCTTACGCCGCTTGCATCTACTACTAAATCTGCTCGTAATGAACCAGTTTTTAGTTCCACACCAATGATACGATTTTCTGCTTTATTATATAAATAATCCTGGACGATTTGATTATATTGAATTGTAACATTCGGAATTTTTTTCATATATTGCTCTATATGCCATTCTAAATGTGGCCGTGTCTGAAGCGTAGTCCTATAGCCGCCATCAAATCGGACCTTCCATGACCCATGATGAAACCATGATAAATCGATGGTTGAATTGATATTTATAGCTCCGCTGCTATAAAATTTCTCCGTAATATCAGGAAATAACTCCTCAAGACCATATTCACCGGCGTGCAGGAGCGCGTGTAAATGCTCTCCTTGCGGGGCACCTTTTCTAGGAAACGGTCCTTCTGGTTTCTGGTCCCTTTCGATGATTATGATTTCATTATAATAATCCGATAACACTCGTGCAGCTAACTTACCAGAAATACCGCCGCCAATAATGATTGCCTTTTCCTTTGAAGACATGGGATGAAACACCTGCCAAACAAATAAATTTTCTCATAGAAAAAGTAACCCGATCTCAGGTTACTTAAAGGTTAGGCACCAAGCCTATCAGAAATATACAAAGAATTACTTTCGTCCCAATGAAAAATCCCTTCTTGAAGTCTTATGACTGAATCGAATGGGCGGGGGATTGGTAATTTCCCAACTTCTTTTAACAATTCCTCTCGTAATTGCAAAAGTTCTGTTTTGGAGGCGATTCGGACAACACTATTCAATGAAATATTCTTTACATTTATTTGTTTACTGGAACAAATGCTGTCTTGAAACGGCTTGTTAAATTGAATCATCATTTCTAAATCATTCAGGCAGGCTACACCAAAAACATCTTTTATTGTGTCATCGTATTTAAGCTGATAACCAGTCGCAAATTTAATAATATTTTTCTCTGGGTTTTCTAAAATATAAATGGTATCAATATGATTTTTCACTTTTTTCACCCTTTTGCTCATATTTAATTAAAATCTAGTCTATTTATCGTCTACAGTAGTAAAACAACGCTTTAGTTTATTAAAGCACATCATTATTTTATTATAGCATAGATTCCATTTTTGGTGTAAGAGACAAGCTTTATATTACATTTGTCATACTCTGCATATGACACCTGGTACTTACACGATTATCTATCCTTCTTTATACTTGGATTAACGACACAAACTGAAGGGAATTAAAAATATGTCAGTACAAGATAATACGAAAAATTTAAGAAAACAAGTTGCTCCATTTGAAAAATCTACCACAAAACAAAGTGTAATGCAGATTATTAACACAGTTGGACCGTTTATCCTTTTATGGTTCCTTGCCTATCAAAGCTTATCTGTTTCTTATTGGTTAGCATTGGTTCCAATTATTGCAGCAGCCGGGTTTTTAGTACGAATTTTCATTATATTTCATGACTGTACGCATCATTCTTTTTTCAAAAATAGAAGTGCCAATAGAGCAGTCGGTACTGCAATGGGAGTTTTAACACTGTTTCCGTTTGATCAATGGGGACACGAACATTCTGTTCATCATGCAACAAGTGGTAACTTGGATAAGCGTGGAACAGGAGATATTTGGACACTTACTGTTGATGAATACTTGGCAGCACCACTGAAGCTTCGTATAGCTTATCGTTTATATCGTAATCCGTTAATTATGTTTGGCATAGGACCAATCTATCAGTTCTTGTTGAAGAATCGTTTCAATCGTAAAGATGCACGCAAAAAAGAACGAATGAACACCTATTTAACCAATGTTCTTATTGTTACTTTGATTGCATTGCTTTGCTGGGCAATTGGCTGGCAGTCATTTCTACTCGTACAAGGAACGATTTTCATGATTTCTGGGTCTTGTGGAATCTGGTTGTTTTATGTGCAGCATACCTTTGAGGATTCTTACTTTGAAGAAGATCCTAACTGGGAATATGTAAAAGCAGCTGTGGAAGGTAGTTCTTTTTACAAGCTTCCAAAACTTTTGCAATTTTTAACTGGGAATATCGGTTTCCATCATGTTCACCATTTAAGCCCTAGGGTTCCGAATTATAAACTAGAAGAAGCTCATAATCAGGCGCTTCCATTACAAAACGTACCAACAATTACACTTGCAACGAGCTTAAAATCACTTCGTTTCCGACTTTGGGATGAAAACGCCAAGAATTTTGTTGCTTTTAAAGATGTAAAAGCTTTAGCAAAAAAACGAATTTCAGTTCAAGCAAAACCAGAAGTGTAAGACCCACTCTGCAGACTCTCCTTAAATGAAGGGGAGTCTCTGCATGATTCGCAGCTGTCTGATAAGGAGAGAGAGAAATGATTCGAATTGTAATCGCAGAGGATCAGGGGCCGCTATTAGAGGCAATGGGTAATCTGCTAAATTTAGAAGATGATATCGAAGTCGTTGGTCAGGCAGTTAATGGGGAAGAGGCACTATCACTCGTCCGCCAATTACAACCAGATGTTTGTATTATGGATATAGAAATGCCTGAAAAGAGTGGTCTGGAGGCGGCAGAAGCTTTACAACTTACAGACTGTAAAGTAATTATTCTTACAACCTTTGCTAGACCGGGCTATTTTCAACGGGCATGGGATGCAGATGTAAGAGGGTATTTATTAAAAGATAATCCTAGTGAAGAGTTAGCTTTTTCCATTCGTAGTGTTATGGATGGAAACCGAATTTTTTCAAATGAACTCATGGACGAATTTTCTAGCGAAGAAAATTCTGCTGTCCCTCAAAAGAACTACGATCAAAATAAAAATACGGGTACAGTAAAAAATTATTTTACATCCATTTTTGATAAATTTAAATTACCTACAGGTTAAAAGCATCCAATCAATTTGGATGCTTTTTTTATGAATATGGGTATTATTGGACTTAAAAACATTAGAGCAAGCATATGAGGGCTAGATTAATACACATCGAACCACATTGGTTCATCATCATCAGGATCGCCATTGTAATTGATAAAAATTTCTTGACCCTTTTTTATATTTGTATAAGCAAAAATATCAATCGTCTTATTTTGTAAATTTAACTTATATAAAGCATTGGGGGTGTAGGAGTGGTTAAACAGAGAGCCATATCCCAGCGCTAAGGCACAATCTTCTAGATCTTCACCCCACCAGAATGCATATTCAACTAAGATTGTTTTTTTTAAATACTTATACTCATCCTTAGGGGAAATAATGACTGGTGCTTCATGGATCAGCTCGCCTTTCCTAATATTACGAGTTGCAAAGATTCCTCTGCCGTACTTCGATTTCTTCAATTCAAACATTGAGACATCACCACCATTTTAAACTTTTGGTTAAAAACACCTTCGTATTAATTTATGAATGAATGGATATTTTTGTTTAAGTAATCCTATAAAAAGAAGATAAATTAGGAGGTGCTCCATGACACTAACTTATAAAACCTATTGTAGAAGTGAATACGATGAATTAAAACGTGTTATTCTTTGTCAGCCTCAATATATGACAATTCGAGAGGTAATCAATGACACACAGAAGGAGTTTAAGGATGAAGGCATACATATTAAAACTGCACTCGAACAGCACAGGGAATTTGTTAGAACCTTAGAAGAGAATGGTATAGAGGTTATTTTGTTACCCTATCATAAAAAATTTCCTGAACAGGTATTCACAAGAGATATTGGTTTTACCCTGGGACAAACCATTTTTGTTGCCAAGATGGCACATGATGTTCGTATCGGGGAAGAGGGTGTGTTAAGACAGTGGCTTGATGATGAAGAAATGTCTTATTATCATTTGGCAGAAGGCAGGATTGAAGGTGGAGATGTAATCATTGATGGGGAAACCATATATGTTGGGTTAAGTAACCGGACCCATCAGCAGGCGGTTGACCATTTGCAAAGTATACTCAACCAATTCGATGTAAAAGCAATATCCTTTAAGGAAAAATATCTCCATTTGGATTGTGTTTTTAATGTTATTTCACCAGATGTGGCCTTAATTTATCCGCCGGCATTAACAAAAGAGGATATCGAGCTTTTTTCATCTCGATATGAATTGATTGAAGTTAGTGAAGAGGAACAGTTTACGTTAGGTACGAATGTATTAAATATTGGGAACAAGAAAATTTTAAGCTTACCCGTAAATAAACACGTAAACCGAGAGCTTGTGAATAGAGGGTTTGAAGTTATTGAGGTCGACATAACTGAAATCATAAAATCAGGCGGTTCCTTCCGCTGTTGTACTCTTCCAATCTTGCGTGGTTAATAAAAGACTGTCCGAGTATTTCGGACAGCCTTTCCTTAGAAATCATCACAGGTTATTGACCTTGCTGATTTCTTAAAGTTTGTTCAGCGTAGGCAACGAGACGTTTGGTCATTTCGCCTCCGACTGAACCATTTGCTCGTGCGGTCGTATCAGCACCAAGTTGAACTCCAAACTCGTTGGCGATTTCTTCCTTCATTTGATTCAGAACATTGTCTGCACCAGGAACCAGTAGTTTGTTTCTAGCCATGATACATCACTCCCGACGAAGTTATTTGAGCAATCAAGAATTGCTCGTATATAATTTGCCCTTTTTATCTATCGTGATTCTGTCATTAGTTGGTGTAATAATTCTGGGTATAATAAGGCTGCGATTTTTCATTAAAAGCAACGCCCACTCCTAAGTACTCGTAGTCTTTACGTAAGATATTCTCACGATGCCCAAGGGAGTTCATTAAACCTTCATGGGCAAATATACTGCTTAATTGTCCATAAGCAAGGTTTTCCCCAGCCAATTGAAAAACAATGTCATCTTCTTTCATTCGGTCAAATGGTGATTGACCCTCAAGATTCTTGTGATCAAAATAATCCTTCTCTGCCATATCTGCACTATGTTCACGAGCAGTTTCTCTAACATGATCATCCCACGTTAAGATGGGGAGCTGATGATTGACTCTAGCAGCATTCGTTAAATCAAACATTTGATATTCAAAGCCCTCTTTCAAGGCTGGAGTCGCATTTGTATAAAAATCCTTTTTATTTTCCTCTAATGATTTGCTAATAATTTGTATGGCTGTTACAGTATTATTCTCATGTTTATCATAAAAAATGGTTACATAGGTATCATCGACTAAAAATAAATCATTGTCATTATTCTCTTGCAGCTGATAAATAACCATTCCTTTTTGAATTTTGGTGATTGGCTCACCAAGGATGGTACGTACTGTTTCTTTTTCACTTCCTATTTTAATCCCATTCGTTGAAGTAAGTAGGTCTTGATTCGTATATAAACCTGCTGCTAGGTTGTTTTCGTTATACATTACCATAAAAAAATCATGGTAATTCTCATGATAAGCATACCAATTTACACCATATTCATTAAGTGTTACCCGCTTAGCTATCCCTAAATTATGTTCAATGTCAATTTTGGCATTGCCAAGCTCAGTATTATGAATGGAAAAGGTTTGTTTAGCTGGTTGTGTTAACTCCAACTTATCCTGCTGCTCTTCCACAGTTTTATCTTCCTTTAACGGCATTTCTTCTATTTGGAAGCCAAGCTGTTTCAACATTTGTTGGATATCATCGTATAAAATACTAATCGTTTCTGGTACTTCTAGTTTCTCTTTTAATGTAGATACAAAATTCGCATGGATATTGGAATTGTCCAGCTGTTTTGAAATAAAGGGCCAAGAAATATATAATAAAAATAATAATGCAACTAATCTAAGTAAACGGAACATCATCATTCCTCCAATTCTATTAGGAGTTTAGCCAAGTTCGAATAAATATAAAATAAATTTGCCAGTAAATCAAGATATATCTGCTTAATTTTAATTTTATCTGCGAAAATAAAAATTTATCTGCGTTAAATTCATTTTATTTGCGATAAAGCAAATATATCTGCGAAGCCCGAAAATAGAAAATGTCAGGCACAATTTTGGTGCCTGACCTTTTCTTTAAATTTCTAGGATGATCGGTAGAATCATCGGTTTTCTTTTTGTGTGTTTGAATAAATACTGTCCTACAGATTTTTTGATATGCTGCTTCATTACATTCCATTGGCGAATATTATCTGCTTCTAGCTCAAGAATCGTTTTCTTAACTAGTCGATTGATTTCTCTAATCAGGTCTTCCGATTCTTTTACATAAACGAAACCACGAGTTATTGTGTCCGGTCCTTGGATAATCTTTCGATCTGATTTACTGATGGTTAAGACAATAACGAGCATACCATCTTCAGACAGCTGTCTACGGTCACGTAAAACAACCTCCCCGACATCGCCAACACTAATGCCGTCTACATACGTATCCCCAGCAGGAATATTTCGAGTCTGACGCGCCACTGAATTTTCAATATCTACGACATCGCCATTTTTAATAATGAATGTATTTCCTTTTTCTACTCCAACGGATTCAGCTAACTGCTTGTGATGATGGAGCATTCTATATTCACCATGAATTGGGATGAAATAGGCTGGCTTCATAAGGGTAAGCATGAGTTTTAAGTCTTCCTGATAGCCATGTCCGGAAACATGCATACCGGTAGAACTGCCTGAGCCATAAATCACCTTAGCCCCAAGCTGAAATAAGTTGTCGATAATCTTAGAAACACCTTTTTCATTTCCTGGGATGGGTGACGCCGCTAGAATAACTGTGTCCCCAGGATAAATGGTCGCATCACGATAATTTCCTGTTGCTAAGCGAGCAAGAGCTGCATTTGGTTCTCCCTGACTGCCGGTACAAAGAATCGCAACCTTATCAGGAGGGAATTGTTCAATCTCATTTGCACTGATGAGCATCCCTTCCGGCATTTGTAAGTATCCACGTTCAAGTGCAACATCCACGACGTTAACCATACTTCGTCCTAATAGGGCAAGCTTGCGGTTTGTTTTTATCGCTGCTTCCACCACCTGCTGAACACGGTTTACATTTGATGCGAAGGTGGAGAGGATGATTTTTCCATCGGCTTTTATAAAAGCCTCTAATAAATGGTCTCCGACCATTTGCTCAGATGGAGATAGTCCCTTGCGTTCTGCATTGGTACTTTCTGATATCAAGGCGATTACACCTTTTTGACCAATTTCAGCCATTTTATGAATATCACTATATTGGTTATTTGAAGGTGTTAAATCAAACTTGAAATCTCCGGTATGAACAACATTTCCTTCTGGTGTATGGAAGACGATACCTAGGCAGTCGGGTATACTATGACTCACCTTAAAGAAAGAAACACCAATTTTTCCGAATTCAACTGTTGATTCAGAGTTAATGGTAACTAACTCAGTTTCCCGTAGAAGGCGATGCTCTTCTAACTTTAATTCAATTAACCCCAATGTAAAACGCGTCGCATAGATTGGTACATGATTAAATCTTTTTAAAAAGAAAGGAATTCCGCCAATATGGTCTTCATGTCCATGTGTCACCAGCATGGCACGAATTTTATCCTGATTTTCCTCTAAATATGTCATATCCGGAATAATCAGGTCAATCCCCATCAAACTCTCGTCAGGAAATTTACCACCGCAATCGATGATGATGATATCATCATCATATTCAATCGCATACATATTTTTACCGATTTCATTTATGCCTCCTAAGGCAAAAAACGACAATGATGTTTCACTCATTATTAATATACCTCCCGATTTTAAATTACATAGGTTTTAGTATCCCCTGAGAAGAGAGGAGTATGAAGAAGAGGGACAGTTACTTTAAAAATTAAATGAAAAGATTATTTATTTTAAAAAAAATGTATTGATTTTTCTAAAAATAACAATTAATATATTTTTATATTAAACCAATAGATTTAATCGGAATTAAAAACAATGATTCCGAAAGACATAGAAAAGGGCGCTATAGACAAGTGCCCTTTATGTAACCAGTGAATATATCTATAACTAACTTATATCCATTTTTCAGTATACAAGTGGATTATTTTTGGGAAGGAATGTTGACTGAATTACTCAACATTCAATGAGGAGGGATGGAATGAAGGTATCGAGCAAGGGCGAATATGCTTTGCGAGCATTACTACAGCTGGGGAACCATCAAGGAAATGTACTCGGTATTCAAGAAATTTCTGAAAAAACCCTGGTCAGCATTCATTATTTGGAGCAAATCTTACTTCAATTAAAAAAGCTCGGTTATGTTACGAGCAAACGAGGCGCAAAGGGTGGTTATATGCTGCAAATGGAACCTCAAGAAATCAACATTGGAGAAGTCATTCGGGATTTGGAAGGTCCTTTGTCGCCAATGAGCTGCGCGTCCATTACAAAATATGAACCATGTCCTTTAGAGGGGGGATGTCAATTAAAGCCGTTGTGGTCGTTGGTTCGAGATACAATCGCTTTTGTTTTAGAACGAACAACATTGGAGGATTTACTTTTAAACCGAATTACTAAGCTAGAAGGAGAGGATTTCATTGTCGTCAAAAGCCCGTCTGGATCAACAGGTGATGGAAAAAATAGCTAGTTTATTAGAAGGCTTGGAATTTGGCACCGTTCAAATCACCGTTCATGATTCACAAATTACCCAAATTGACCGCTTAGAAAAGCACCGATTGCCGTTAAAAAGCAAACAGATTTCTCCAGTATCAAATCAATCTAAAAGCAGGTAATAAACATTATGAATAACTGCCGATCGGACACCCGAAGGCCCTTTAGTAACTTGTACATCGAGGTATGTACACGTGTAAACTAATGGGGCTTTTTTTATTGGAAAAAGCCTACAACAAAATAGAGGAGTCAATAAAATGATGAAAAAAATCTGGATTACACTAATCACTCTAACTTTACTACTATGGGCTGCAGGGTGCTCGAACCAAAGTACATCAAATGAGAAAGATACTGAAGCAGCTACTGTAAAAAAAGAAGTTGAACTATTAAACGTCTCATACGACCCAACCAGAGAATTTTATGAGGAATTCAACAAAAGCTTTGCTTCCTATTGGGAAAAAGAAAAAGGTCAAAAAGTAATAATCAATCAATCGCATGGTGGTTCAGGCAAGCAGTCCCGTTCTGTTATTGACGGTCTTGAGGCTGATATTGTTACCCTTGCACTTGCTTATGATATTGATGTAATCGCAGAAGCAGGAAAGCTTCCAGAGAATTGGCAGGAAAGACTAGATAAAAACAGTTCTCCTTACACATCTACTATTGTGTTTCTGGTAAGAAAAGGCAACCCAAAAGGTATTAAAGACTGGAACGATCTCGTGAAAAAGGACGTATCAGTGATTACCCCAAATCCAAAAACGTCCGGTGGGGCAAGATGGAATTACCTCGCTGCCTGGGGATATGCTCTAGAGCAAAACAATGGAGACGAAGCAAAGGCAAAAGAATTTGTTACCCAACTATTTAAAAATGTTCCTGTTTTAGATTCAGGAGCACGCGGGTCTACCACCACGTTTGTTGAAAGAGGTATTGGGGATGTATTGATTGCTTGGGAAAATGAAGCCTTCTTAGCCTTAAATGAGCTAGGCAAAGATGAATTTGAAATTGTCGTTCCATCCGTAAGTATCTTAGCTGAGCCACCTGTCACAGTGGTAGATGAAACAGCTAAAAAACATGGAACTGAAGAGGTTGCCAAAGCTTATTTAGACTATCTGTATACAGAGGAAGGTCAAGAAATTGCTGCTAAAAACTATTACCGCCCGCGTTCTGAGGAGATAGCCAAAAAGTATGCTGATCAGTTCCCTGAGATTAACTTATTTACAATTGACGAAGTTTTTGGCGGCTGGAAAAATGCCCAAAAAATCCATTTTGATGATGGCGGGGTCTTTGACGAAATCTACAAACCGTAAAATTAAAGGAGAGTTCTAAGTGATTAATAAGAGAAAACGACATCGAGTATTACCGGGATTTGGTCTATCAATGGGGTACACACTTGTTTATTTAAGCCTAATCATCTTGATTCCGATAGCAGTTCTGTTTTTAAAAGCCTCAACGATTAGTTTTGCAGAATTTTGGGAGACGGTTACGGATGATCGGGTCGTTGCCTCCTATAAATTGACGATTTATACATCGTTTATAGCGGCTATTGTTAATGCGATATTCGGGACGCTGATTGCCTGGGTTTTAGTCCGCTACGATTTTTATGGGAGAAGAATGATTGACGCGTTGGTAGATCTCCCGTTTGCGCTGCCAACTGCGGTAGCAGGAATCGCCCTTACCACCATCTATGCTCCAAATGGATGGATTGGGCAATACTTTGATTCTATTGGAATAAAGGTAGCTTATACACCGCTTGGTATCATGGTGGCTTTAACATTTATCGGCCTTCCCTTTGTCGTCCGTTCCGTTCAGCCGGTATTGCAGGATTTAGACCAGCAATATGAGGAGGCTGCGTCTACTCTTGGAGCTAATTCGGTACAAATTTTTATCAAAATTATTTTCCCAGCCATTTTTCCAGCGATTCTAACAGGCTTTGCCCTTGCCTTTGCAAGGGCATTAGGCGAATATGGTTCCGTCGTTTTCATATCGGGTAATATGCCAATGAAAACGGAAATTGTTCCATTGCTAATCATCACAAAATTAGAGCAGTTCAATTATGCCGGGGCTGCCGCCATTGCCGTCGTCATGCTTCTATTTTCATTCATTCTTTTATTCTTAATTAATTTTTGGCAATGGAAAACAACGAAAAAGTATCAAATGAACTAGAGGAGATAGGGAATATGATTGTTCAAGAGCTTCAGGTGAAAGATGTAAAAGCCAATAATCATGGGTTCATCGGAAAATGGATGTTAATTGCTATTGCACTTGGCTTCCTAGGGATTTTTATTTTAGTGCCATTAATCGTAGTATTCACGGAGGGACTAAATAAAGGTATTCAGCTTTACTTTGCAGCTTTGACCGAACGTGACGCATTATCGGCGATTAAATTAACGTTACTTACAGCAGCCATTACGATACCTGTTAATACGATATTCGGGGTGTTGGCAGCTTGGGCCATAACGAAGTTTGAATTTAAAGGTAAGAATATTTTACTCACGTTAATTGACATACCGTTTGCGGTATCACCGGTAATAGCCGGCCTTGTTTTTGTTTTACTGTTTGGTTCACAAGGAGTATTGGGACCGTTTTTAGAGGCCAATAATATCAAGATTATCTTTGCGGTACCAGGAATTATTTTAGCAACTATTTTTGTTACTTTTCCATTTGTGGTCAGAGAACTGCTCCCTATCATGGAGGAACAAGGAACGGAAGAAGAACAAGCAGCGATTACACTCGGTGCTAGCGGCTGGCAAATGTTTTTTCGGGTGACGTTGCCCAATATTAAGTGGGGTTTACTGTATGGGGTCATTCTGTGTAACGCTCGAGCCATGGGGGAATTTGGAGCAGTATCCGTTGTTTCCGGCCATATTAGAGGGTTAACCAATACAATTCCTCTTCATGTTGAAATCTTGTATAACGAATACAATTTCAGTGCTGCTTTTGCTGCAGCTTCCTTACTTGCACTACTAGCCATCCTAACATTGATATTAAAAAGCCTTGTGGAATGGAAAACAAAAAAACACTAATAGTGATAATGTGTGTTACTAAAATGGAGGATTGCAGAATGGGCATTACAATCAAGGGAGTATCAAAGGCTTTTGGAACGTTTCCAGCCGTTAAAAATGTTAATCTAGAAATTCCAACAGGAGATTTTGTGGCCTTATTAGGACCATCAGGTTCAGGAAAAACTACACTTCTAAGACTCATTGCAGGTTTAGAGGGGTTAGATTCTGGTGGAATCTTCTTCAATGACAAGGATTACACCTATAAAACAATTAAAGAACGGAATGTAGGGTTTGTTTTTCAAAACTATGCGTTATTTAAGCATATGACTATATTTGATAATATTGCTTTTGGATTAAAGGTGAGACCGAGAAAAACTCGTCCCTCTAAAAATGAAATTGCAGAAAAGGTAAATGAATTGTTGAAGCTCGTTCAATTAGAACAGCTTGCCAATCGCTATCCTTCACAGCTTTCAGGGGGACAAAGGCAGCGGATTGCATTGGCAAGGGCTCTTGCTGTAGAACCAGAAGTCCTGCTTCTTGACGAACCATTTGGAGCACTCGATGCGAAAGTTCGTCAGGAACTGCGTCACTGGTTAAGGGAAATCCATCAACGGCTAAACATAACGACTATTTTTGTCACCCACGACCAAGAAGAGGCTTTAGAAATGGCTGATACCGTAGTTGTAATGAATCAGGGTAAAATTGAACAAATTGGCTCTCCAGAGGAAGTGTATCAAAAACCAGCAAACGCTTTTGTTTATAGTTTTTTAGGAAGAGTCAACGAGTTTCGGGATGCTGAAGCTTCGGAGGCAATCAGTTATGTTCGGCCACACGAAATTGTTCTGAGGAAATTTTTCCAAGGAAACAGCATATTGTCCGAGGTTTCACATATTCATATTATCGGTTCTACCGTAAGAATCGAATTAAGGCGGCAGGATACGGGGGCTCTTTTCGAAGCGGAGATGAGTATCGATCAGTATCAAAATATGAGTCCTGTAAAAAGGGGCGATATTCTTTTTGCTGAATTTAAAAATATCATCGTCTTTGATCATCATTTGGAAAATAAACATGCCCATACAGGAAAAATGGGTATTAGAAACTCTTTAAAAAGCAAATTAATATAGAAGGAAAAAGTGCTAGGGAATCCCGGCACTTATTTTTATTGAGGAATCGTATAGATTGAAATATACATGTATTAAGAATACATTAGAAGTTAAGAAGCTTTTTCAACATGTATTCCAAAAAATGAATGGAAGGGAAGATAAGATGAAATATAACTTTGATGAAATTGTAAATCGGAGAGGTACTTATTCTATAAAGTGGGATGGAGGCCAAATCATAAAAGATATAGGTCTTACCGAAAGATATGATGAAGATACCATACCGCTATTTACAGCTGACATGGATTTACCAGTTCCCCAACCATTAATCGAGGCATTACATAAGACCGTTGATCACCGAATTTTCGGTTATTCTGTATTTCCTGATGAGTATTTTAAAGCGGTACAGCACTGGTTTAAAAAGAGACATGATTGGGAGTTCAAGAAGGAAGATATCATCTATAGTCCAGGAACGGTTCATGCCTTGAATGTGGCTGTAAGGGCATTTACAAAACCTGGAGATGGAATCATCATTCAACGGCCAGTTTATCCTCCTTTTACATCGTCAATTGAGGCAAATGGACGAACAGTCGTAAATAATGCGCTCAAAAGTAATGAAGAAGGCTATTATTCGATTGACTTTGAGGATTTTGAACAAAAGGCAAAAGATGAAAGCACGAAAATGTTTATTTTATGTAACCCTCATAATCCAACAGGAAGAATATTTAATACGGATGAGCTAAGGAAATTGGCAGATATCTGTGTAAAAAATGATGTGTTGATCATCGCTGATGAGATTCATGGTGATATCGTAAGACGTAATCAAACCTTTATTCCAATTGCGAAGGCAGCTGAAGAGCATGCTAAACACATAGTGACGTTTACTGCGATAAACAAAACCTTTAATTTAGCAGGTCTTCATTGTACAAACGTGATCATTCCAAATCCAGAGTTGAGACAAACATTTAATGGTGTGATGGGCATGCATTTGCCATCGCCTTTTACCGTTTCAGCGCTAATTTCTGTCTACCATGATGGTGAAGAATGGTTGGAGCAGCTGAAAGAGTATATTGATGGAACAATGGAATGGGCAGTGGAGTTTCTAGCGGAAAAAATGCCAAAAGTAAAGGTGAGAATACCTGAGGGAACCTATATAATGTGGATGGATCTCAGTGGCTATGGCATATCCCCTGACGAAGTACACGATCGAATTTATAACAAAGCAAATGTCCTTTTGGAGGACGGAAAAATGTTTGGAGAAGAAGGTTTACAATATCAAAGAATCTGTATCCCATCGCCAAGACCGATGATTAAAGAAGCCTTCGCAAGAATTGCTAGGGAATTTGAAGACCTGAAATAGGTAATTGAGGATTTAGTAGTGGATGGCGGGAAATACGAGCGGATAGCCGGAAATACTGACTTATATCAGATTGCTAGCAATGTGGTAGCGTGCATTATACAAACTGATATCCCTCGAAAAGCACTATGTTTCATAGGAGTGATGATATGGAGAACAGTATGCTTCAAACCTGCACGGACTTGATAAAGAATGCGAAGAATATTGTCGTCCTAACGGGTGCAGGAATTAGTACAGAATCAGGCATCAAGGATTTTCGTTCTCAAACGGGTATCTATAAGATGGCGCCTGAATATATCCTTTCACTGGATTATTTTTATAATAAACCTAAGGCATTTTATCAATTTGCTGTTGAGAATCTATACCACCCAGAAGCACAACCAAATAAAGGACATGAGATTCTAGCCAAGTGGGAGGAAGATGGAAAGGTAAGCCACATCATTACCCAAAATATCGATGGTCTTCATCAAAAAGCTGGCTCAATAAATGTGATTGAGTTTCACGGCACAATGAAGACAGCTTCTTGTCGAAATTGCAATAAAGTATATAAAACCGAAGAAATGATCAGCAGGTTAAAATCGATAGATGATTTTTATATCTGTAACGCTTGCAGTACTCATAATGAAAAAGATCGATATATTAAACCTGATGTCGTTTTATTTGGTGATACAGGTGAATGGTTTACGATGGATGGATTCAATGAAATTATTAACATCATTCATCAAGCAGACTGCCTATTGGTATTAGGAACAAGTTTGAAAGTTACACCATTCTCCACATTCCCACAATACGGGCGCGAAGGGACCCCGCTGGTCATTATCAATAAGGGAGATTCACCCTATGATGGGACCGAAAATACCTATGTCATTCATGACTCAATTGGAGAAACAATCTCTAAAATTAATATTGGTCTAAATCCATCACTCTTGTAAGTGATGGATTTCTTTGCTTTCGAACATATGGGGCTGCTGTTTATTTTTAAATTTTCTAAATTAATTGACAATTAGCGCAAAGGAAAATAAAATTAAGGGGTAGATTTTTTTATCATAAAACAGAAACACTGTTTGTTATCACGCAACAAATCGAGGTGAAGTGATTGATTACAGACGAAAGTCTAACTGAATTGATGACGTATTTAAAAGACATACAGATCAGTGATGAAGATCAGCATCATCCACTTGGGAATTCTGGCAGAGTAACAATTTTCCCAAAAACAGAACAAGAAATTTCAGCTGTTTTAGAGTATGCCAACATCCATAACCACTCCGTTTTCATTATGGGAGGAGGGACAAAAAGAGGGTATGGCGGACTTCTAGAAAAAGCAGACATTCTATTATCACTTGCTCAATATACTGGAATCGTTGAGCATAATCCTGGTGATATGACATTGACGGTAAAAGCCGGTACCTCCTTTCAAGAAATTCAAAACTATTTAGAACCGTACAAGCAAAAAGTTCCACTAGATCCTTTCATTCCAGAGCATGCGACGATTGGTGGGATTGTTTCAGCTAATGATAGCGGTCCAAAAAGGCTGGGATATGGGGCAGCCAGAGACAATGTTATTGGCCTCAGGATGGTTTATCCTGATGGAACCCTGATTCGTTCAGGTGGAAAAGTGGTAAAAAATGTTGCTGGATATGATATGAATAAATTGTTTATAGGAGCAATGGGAACGCTCGGTGTTGCAACACAAGTGACCCTAAAGCTGCGGCCAATTGCTAAATGTGAATCTATTTGTTTTGTATCTTTTTCAGAAAGTAATGTTGAAGAGATTCGAGCATTTGCTGTAAAGGTGCTTGATTCTATGCTTGAACCTATCAGCTTCGAGCTGTTAAACCCATCCCTTGCTTTGAAATTGACAAACAAAAATCAATATACTTTGCTTATTGCGTTTGAAGATGTAAAAAGCTCATTAGACTATCAAGAAAATATCCTCAAAAGTATTGTCCCTGATAAAACCACACTAAGGTCCCTAACAAAAAATGAAGCAAAATCCTTCTGGGATAAATTTTATAACTTACAACCCAATGGGATTACAAACGTAACCACACAAGAGGCAGTTCTAAAAATCGGCGTTGTCAACTTGGATATCATCAAAATATTGCAAGAAGCAGAGCATATCGGTGATATCTGTCATGTATCCATTGAAGCACATGGAGGCCTAGGAACGGGCATATGTTACATGACCATTCGCGGAGCAAATGATGATTTATTAACTGCTATTCAACAAATAAGAAAAAATGTGACTACACATGGTGGATTTGCTGTAGTAAAGCACCTTCCATTCTCCCTCCGTAAAAAAATAAATGTATGGGGAGAAAAAACTGCATCTCATTTTCTTTTTGAAGGAATTAAACAAAAAATTGATACCAACACAATCCTTAATAAGAGTCGTTATGTTGGGGGGATTTAACATGCGTGTGAAGGAAAGTCAAGTACCGCAAGATCCTCTATGCACATCCACTTTAGGTAATTATCTATGGCGTGATCCGCCGCAGGAAAAAAAGTGGGCAGATTGTGTTCATTGCGGAATGTGTTTGGAATCTTGTCCTACATATGAACAAACGGGGGAGGAACAGCATTCACCACGAGGGCGTGTATATCTCATAAAAGCAGTCGCAGAAGGAAAGTTAAATGTTGATGAACAATTTGCAAATCCAGTTTTTTCCTGTCTTGACTGCCGTGCCTGTACCACTGCATGCCCAGTTGATGTTGATGTTGGCGGGCTAATTGAGGAAGCACGAGGACAAATTCGTCAGGCACTCCCGCTCAAAGGCTGGAAGAGAACTGTTAACAAGTTCTTTCTTCATGGTGTGTTCCCACATCATAATCGCTTACGTACTTTGGGCGGTTTGTTACGGTTATACCAACGGAGTGGATTGCAAAAGGCTGTCCGTAAAACAAAGCTAATCAATATCATGCCACAGCATTTAATTGAAATGGAATCCATCATGCCCGAAGTCAAAGGGGCTGTTCGCAAAAATAATGGTTCAATTATTAAAGCTCAAGGTGAAACCAAGCATGAAGTGGCGATGCTGACAGGCTGCGTTATGGATGTTTTTTTTAGCGATATCAATGAATCTACGATCAATGTTCTCACTCGGAATGGAAATGACGTGAGCATTCCGACAAATCAAACCTGCTGCGGGGCATTGCATGTTCATGCTGGTGATCGAGACATGGGCAGAAAGCTTGCAAAGCAGAATATCGAAGCTTTTGAAAATGCAGATACGGTTATCGTGAATGCTGCTGGGTGCGGGTGCATGATGAAGGAATATGCAGAATTATTCCGTGATGAACCAGAATGGAAGAAACGAGCGGAGGAATTCGAAGAGAAGGTAGTAGATATATCTAAATATTTGCACGACACCGGCTATGAAAAACCAAAGTCAGCCATTAATACTCGAATCACCTATCATGATGCCTGTCATTTGGCACATGGTCAGGGTGTGAGACAGGAACCTCGTGACATACTTCTTGATATTCCGGGAGTAGAAATGATACACATGCCAAATGCAGACCGCTGCTGCGGGAGTGCGGGAATCTATAATATTACCCATCCTGAAATGGCCGATGACGTTCTCAAAAGTAAAATGGAAAATGTTCCAGATGATGTTGAAATGATTTCAATGGGGAACCCCGGCTGCATGCTGCAAATGGCATTAGGTGTGAAAAAATATGGAAGAAGCCAGAAGATTGTCCACACCATTCAGCTTCTTGACTGGGCCTACCAAAAAGAAAAAGGGGATGATAATCATGTCCGTCATAAAGATTGATACCACTGACAAGCATATTATCAATCTCGCAGCAATCGCAGGCGGTCCACGTTCCATCTTATATAAAAAAGCAGACCTACTCGCATATGATTGCGATGGGTTTACAATTCATAAGCATTTACCTAAGGCTGTTGTTTTCCCGAAAAATACCGAGGAAGTTTCCAAACTAGTAAAATACTGCTCTGTTCACAATCTCCCATTTCTGGCTCGTGGTGCTGGAACTGGCTTGAGCGGCGGGGCCATACCTGTTAATGGGGAAGTCATCATAAGTATGGTGCGCATGAAAAAGCTTATCAGTGTTGACCTTGAAAATCGGAGAGCGGTGGTAGAACCAGGCTTCGTCAATCTTAAACTAACAAACTCCATTTCGGATAGAGGATATTACTATGCTCCTGATCCTTCAAGTCAATATTGCTGCACAATTGGAGGGAATGTAGCAGAAAACGCAGGCGGGGCCCATTGTTTGAAATATGGAGTCACCACGAACCATATACTCGGTCTAGAAGTAGTCCTTCCAAATGGAGAGATTATTGAAATAGGCAGGAATGGTGTTTTGGATGAACCTGGATATGATTTACTTGGAATCTTAACTGGTTCTGAAGGAACGCTGGGAATTGTCACGAAAATAACTGTACGTATTTTAAAAAATCCAGAAGGAAAACAGACGGTTCTTGCGTATTTTGATAGGGTTGAAGATGGAAGCAAGGCTGTTTCTGATATTATCTCAGCAGGAATTGTTCCGGCAGCACTAGAAATGATGGATAAAACAGCAATTGAGGCTGTGGAAGCTGCTGCTTTCCCAGTCGGACACCCAAAGGATATAGAAGCTGTTTTACTCATTGAAGTAGACGGCATTGCCGCTGGCATACAGGAACAAATCAACGAGATTTTGGAAGTTTGTAGAAAAAATAAGGTTCGTGAAGTCCGTGCAGCCAAGGATGAAGCTGAGAGAGGAAGGTGGTGGGCCAATCGTAAAACAGGATTTGGAGCGATGGGTGCCATTTCACCTGATTATTTAGTACAGGATGGGGTTATTCCGAGGAGCAAACTTCCACAGGTACTGAAGCAAATTACCCAAATTAGTGAAAAATCTGGTTTGCGGATTGCGAATATTTTTCATGCCGGAGATGGAAATCTGCATCCACTTGTTTTATTTGATGCCCGAAAACCGGGAGAAATCGAAAAAGCATTAGAAGCTGGAAGCTTATGTTTGAAGGCATGCGCAGAGGTTGGCGGTACAATCACTGGTGAACATGGGGTTGGTATAGAAAAGCGTGAAGAAATGCGGTTTGTTTTTAATGAAAGAGAAATACTTGCCCAAACCAACATTCGGGAGGTCTTTAATCCTGATAATCTATTAAATGCTGGTAAACTCTTTCCAACACCTGGGCGCTGCATGGAAATAAAAAATGAAAACAAAGCATAAAAAACAAATATATTAGGAGGATGTTTAATGAGAAATTATGTAAATGTAGGAAATTTACAGGTTGCAGGTGAATTATATGAATTTATTAATTCTGAAGCATTGCCAGGAAGCCAAGTGGACCAGGATACGTTTTGGTCAGGGTTTGAAAGAATCATCAGGGACTTGACCCCCAGAAATAAGGAATTACTAGCTAAAAGGGATGAACTACAAACAAAAATTAATCAATGGCACCGGGAAAATAAAGATTTCAATTTTACAAAATATAAAGCCTTTTTAGAAGAAATCGGCTATTTACAGCCTGAACCGGAGGATTTTAGAATTTCTACTGAAGGAGCAGATGATGAAATTGCCCTAAAAGCAGGTCCCCAACTAGTTGTACCAGTTGATAATGCCCGTTATGCCATTAATGCTGCAAATGCCCGGTGGGGAAGCTTGTACGATGCTTTATACGGAACAGATGTTATTAGTGATGAAGGCGGCGCACAAAACCAAGGTGGATACAATCCAGTTCGCGGCGAGAAAGTCATTGCATTTGCTAGGAATTTTCTTGATGGAGCGGTACCTTTACGGGTTGGAACACATAAAGAGGCAAAAAGATATACCATTGAGCAAGGCAGTTTAGTGATTACCTTACAGAATGGACACAGCACTACATTAAAAAATGAAGAAAAATTTGTTGGGTTTCAAGGTCAGCCTAGTCAGCCCTCAAGTGTCCTGTTGAAAAATAATGATAACTATTTTGAAATCCAAATTGACCGAAGTCATCCAATCGGAAAAACAGATGCTGCAGGTATAAAAGATATTCTCCTAGAATCGGCTCTTACTTCGATTATGGATTGCGAGGATTCTGTTGCCGCAGTTGACGCACAGGATAAAGTTCTCGTGTATAGAAATTGGTTAGGCTTAAATAAAGGCAGCCTGCAAGCAACCTTTACAAAAGGAAATAAAACATTAACACGGACACTTAATCCTGACCGCAGTTACATTTCACCTAAAGGAAGTAATTTCACCTTACCTGGACGTGCTTTAATGCTTGTTCGAAATGTCGGTCATTTGATGTCCAATAACGCCATTCTTGATGGAAAAGGGAATGAAGTACAAGAGGGGATTATCGACGCTGTCGTTACCTCTCTGTGTGCAAAACATTCCTTAATCGGAAACACCTCATTCAAAAATTCAGCAAACGGCTCAATCTATATTGTAAAGCCAAAAATGCATGGTCCGGAAGAGACAGCATTTGCAAATGAGTTGTTTAATAGGACAGAGGATTTACTTGGGTTAGCTAGAAACACCCTGAAAATTGGGGTAATGGATGAGGAACGTCGAACATCATTAAATTTAAAAGCCTGTATCAAGGAAGTACAAGATCGTGTTGTATTTATTAACACAGGATTCCTGGACCGGACGGGTGATGAAATGCACACGTCGATGGAGGCAGGTGCCATGATTCGAAAAAATGAGATGAAATCAACGCTTTGGCTGCAAAGCTATGAAAATTCTAATGTAAACAATGGTCTTTTAACAGGTTTCCAAGGACGTGCCCAAATCGGCAAAGGAATGTGGGCAATGCCTGATTTAATGAAGAGCATGCTTGAGCAAAAAGTAGGACATTTATTGGCCGGAGGAAATACAGCATGGGTTCCATCGCCAACAGCAGCAACCCTTCATGCTCTGCACTACCATCAAATAAATGTAAAGGAAGTACAAAATAACCTTCTAAGCAGGATTTCTGATTTACGTGATGATATTTTACAAATTCCTGTTTCTGACCAACCAAATTGGAGTCCAGAAGAGATACAAGCCGAGCTTGATAATAATGCTCAAGGAATACTTGGCTATGTCGTAAGGTGGGTAGAACAGGGTATCGGCTGCTCAAAGGTACCCGATATAAATAATATTGCGCTCATGGAAGACCGAGCCACCCTTCGTATTTCCAGCCAGCACGTCGCGAATTGGCTGCTTCATGGTATTTGCACGAAAGAACAAGTGCTAAAAACGCTGGAAAGAATGGCAAAGGTGGTAGATGACCAAAATGCTGGGGATCCTGCATACAGACCAATGGCTGCTAACTTTGACGAGTCGGTGGCATACCAGGCAGCGTGTGATCTAGTATTTAAGGGCTACGACCAGCCAAGTGGATATACAGAGCCAATCTTGCATAGCCGGCGTCTCGAGGCTAAAGCCAAATATTCAGTTCGAGCCTAATCTAGATGTATTCAGTGCATTTATTTAGTAAATGCCCTAACAAAGATGTGGCAAGGCATTTTATTCAAAATGCCTTATTAAAGAGGTGGGAAAGTTTGCAAAGAGATAATGTGGTAAAGTCCGTGAGCAGGGCGCTGGATATGATCGCGCTTGTTGGTATGAAAAAGGGAGGTCTCGGTGTAACAGAGATTGCGAATCAGATTGATATCAATAAAAGCTCGGTTTTTAGAACACTGTCCACACTTGTTCAATATGGCTATATCGAACAGGATCCTGATACCGGGAAATACAAGCTAGGATATAAGTTTTTGGATATTAGCTCAAAGCTCTTAGAATCCATTGATCTAAGAACTGAAGCGAAGCCATTTCTCCAAGAACTCGAAAATATGACCAATGAAGTGATTCATCTTGTGGTCTATGACCAGGGAGAAGTCGTGTATATTGAGAAATTAGAGGGAAATGAAACCTTAAGAACTCATTCAAAGGTTGGGAAAAGAGCTCCTATGCATTGTACGTCCGTCGGGAAAGCGATACTTTCTCATTTACCTAAAAGTGATGTTTTAGGCATCCTTGACCGAAGAGGTATGCCCTATCATACCGACCATACCATTATTTCAAGGGAAGAATTCCTGCGGGAACTTAAACAAATAAAAAAAAGAGGTTATGCATTAGACTTAGAAGAGAATGAGTATGGTATTACCTGTATTGCTGCGCCTGTTTTTGACCATTTAGGAAATGTGGCGGCGGCTGTCAGTATATCTGGTCCAACGACAAGAATGACAACAGAGAGGTTAAACCAACTCGGACCGATAATGATTCAAACTGGCCAGAAAATATCTGCGAGACTTGGGTATCCAGTATCTGTTCAAATTGAAAAATAAGGAAATTGGGAATCAGCAAAAAAAAGCCGCAAAACTTTAGACAGTTTTGCGGCTTTCATTTACATTTTTACGATAAATCGACCTATTGCACGCCCTTGTAAAATGAGTGGGAGAGTCGCTGGCAGTTCTGCTAAGCTTATTTCTTTGGAAATGGAATCTATCACTTCTGGTTTAAAATCACTGGCCATTCGCTGCCAAAGCTTCTTACGGACTTCCATTGGACAGTTGACAGAATCAATCCCTAGTAGATTGATACCGCGGAGGATGAACGGAAACACAGTCGTAGGAACGCTTCCCCCACCCGTTAATCCACTTACTGCCACTGAACCATTATAGTGGATTTTACTTAATATAGCTGCGAGTGACTCTCCGCCAACCGGGTCGACACAACCAGCCCAAAGCTGTTTATCTAAAGCTTTGACCTTTCCGTTATAAACTTCATCCCGAGAAACAACCTCTTTTGCACCAAGTTTATGTAAATAATCATGTTCACTTTCTTTTCCTGTACTTGCGGTAACATCGTAGCCTCGTTTTGCCAGGATAGCAACGGCAATACTTCCTACGCCGCCAGTAGCCCCAGTAACCAGCACTTTACCTTTTTCAGGAGAGAGCCCGTTTTCTTCAAGTCTTTGTACCGAAAGAGCTGCGGTTAACCCGGCGGTTCCATAGATCATTGCTTCTCTTAAAGAAAGGTTTTCAGGTAAAGGTACAATCCAATCGGCAGGAATACGTGCATATTCACTGTAACCGCCATAATGGGAAACTCCAATTTCATAACTGGTTGCAATGACGTGATCTCCCTCTGAGAAGCGGGGGTCTTTTGAAGAAACAACCACACCTGCTAAATCAATCCCTGCTACAAATGGGTAGGACCTAACGATTTTCCCTTCAGGAATACTGGCTAAGCCGTCTTTGTAATTAACACTAGAATAGGCAACATTAATTAATACCTCGCCAGCTGGTAAATCATCAAAAGTGATATTTTTAATCCCGACTGTAAAATCATTTTCTAACTTATCAACGACTAAGGCTCTGAAATCCCCACTCAATAGAAAGACCTCCTTATAATTAATAAATTTCCATTTCCATCATACTACATTATTATGAAAGTATAGAACTCTAAACTGGAGTGATGTTCATGTTTGCAGCAGGGCAAAAGGAAATGAAGAAAATGGATCAATTTACCATTGAAAGAATTGGCTTACCCGGGGCAGTGTTAATGGAAAATGCGGGGGCAAGAGTAGTCGAAGAAATACTCAAAAGCGCTGAGAGCAGCAATCCGAGAGTGATTGTTTTGGCAGGTGGCGGCAATAATGGCGGTGATGGTTTCGTCATTACACGCAGGCTATTTGATCATGGATTACATCCACAGCTGTGGCTATTAGTTGATCCTGTTCGAATAAAAGGCGATGCTAAAATTCATTTAGATGTTTACCTGAATAGAGGTTTACCGCTAATTCAACTTCAAAAAAATAACTTTGAAACCCTTCAGGATGAATTAAGTCAGGCAGACATTATAATTGACGCCATTCTAGGAACGGGTGTAAACGGTCCAGTTCGAGAACCTTTAAAGAATGTGATTTCCATGGTCAATTCATTTGAAGGAAAGAAACTCATTATTTCAGTTGATATTCCATCAGGGGTTAGTAGCGATACTGGTAGGGTTGAGGGGGAAGCTGTCAAAGCCTCAAAGACGATTACCTTTGTGTTCCCCAAGAAAGGCTTCTTTCTAAATGATGGTCCTCAATATGTTGGTGAGTGGAAGGCAGTAGACATTTCTGTGCCGCCTTCGATTGTTGAAAAATTAGGACTAGAATTGCCTAGGCTTATTACCGAACAGCTGGCAAAGGCTGCTATTCCAATCCGGCCAAAGCATGGTCATAAGGGAACCTTCGGTCATGCGCTTATCTTAGGCGGTTCCCGGCAATATATCGGTGCTCCAATCTTTTCGGCAAAGTCTGCATTGCAATCCGGAGTAGGATTAGCAACCCTGGCCATTCCAGAAACTATTTATCCAATGGTTGCTGCACAAAATCCTGAATCTTTATTACTGCCTTTGTCTGATGAGAATGGGCATTTTTCGGAAGAGGCAATCGTTGAACTCGCACCGTTGCTTGGTCAATTTGATTGTGTAGCAGTTGGGCCAGGAATAAGCAGATTTCCAAACGGAGAAGAGTGGATGAAAGCATTATTTTCTCATCTGACCGATCAACCTGTTGTCATTGACGCAGACGCTCTAAACCTAATTCGAAACCAAATGGACCTGCTGAGGAATTATAAGGGTAAGGTAATCATGACTCCTCATCCAGGAGAAATGTCAAAGCTGCTAAATGTTTCGGTGAAAGAAGTAGAAGCAAACCGACTAGAAATCGCGAGTCAATTTGCCAAGGAGCATGCCATCTATTTACTTTTAAAAGGACATCGTTCTATTATCGCTGAGCCAACGGGAGAGCTATACATAAACCCACATGGTCATGATGCGCTTGGAAAAGGCGGGAGTGGTGATATCTTAACTGGGCTCATTGCTTCTTTTCTAGCTCAGGGAGCTGCTCCAATACATGCGCTTATTTCTGCAAGCTATTTACATGCTCGTGCAGGTGAAGAGAGAGCCAAAGAATTATCCCACTATGGCGTAATGCCTTTTGATATCATCGATGGGGTGAAGAGGCTCTTAAAAGAAAGTTAGCATTATTATTTATGTACTAATTTCAATACCTTGAACTAAAATAGAAAAAGGTAAAAAAAATTTGGAGTTGATAGTATGTATTTAGTGAGACCCCCTTGTTAATCTAAAAAGAAGACCATCCGTCCACCTCCTATAATCCTCTTAAAAAAAAGAGAAAAAGGAGGACTCAACTGGATGATGGTAAAAAACGTAAAGAAGCTCTACCTAATTATATTTTTTCATAACCTTATCCCTGCATATGTAATCGAAAGGTTGTTTTGGGAGCAACGGGGTATGACAGTTTTGATGGTGATACTTTGTGAAATCATTTATGCCGTCAGCATAGTCATATTTGAAATCCCGACAGGTGTTTTTGCTGATAGATTTGGTAGAAAAACGCTCATTGTTTTTGGATCCGTGTTATCGATGTTTGAATTTATTATTTTGCTGTTTGCCTTTAATTTTTGGACATTTGCTTTGGTTGTTTTTTTAGCGGGCATTTCGAGCGCCTGTACAAGTGGTGCATGGAATGCACTTCTATATGAGTCACTTTTAACAGTCAAAAAGCAAAAATCCTTTGAAAAAATTGTTAGCAGAATGAATTCACTTGATTTTATCGCATCATTACTTGCAGCCCTATCTGGAAGTGTTATGGCAAAATATTTAGGTTTTGAATTTAACTATATTGTTTCAGCAGTAAGTATGTTCCTAGCATTGGTCCTTACAATCCAATTAGAGGAACCACAAAGGAAAAGTTATCAAAAGAAGATGGGAAAAAATGAGGGGTTTTTTATGGTTTATGTCCGAAAATCCATCTCCTTCTATAAAACCAATCCAAAGGTAGTTTCTATTATAGCGCATGCGATGGGTATTGCTGCCTGTATTACGTATTTAGATGAGTTTTGGCAGTTATATTTAAATGAGATTGGCTTCTCTGTTCTATTTTTTGGATTATTTTCAGCCTGTATTTCGCTCGCCAGAATTCTAGGAAACTTACTTGCACCTTACCTGCTTACCTATTTCAAAGTACAATCAATTTTTCTCTTTATACTTGGAATCACCACTGTTTGCTTTTTCATGTCTGCTATATATCCAGGTATAATCGGCTTAATCAGTATCATACTCATTTTTTTTGCTAGTGGGGTGATAGATCCAGTCGTAAATGGTTATCTTCACCACCATGGGAATTCGGAAATTCGAGCCACAATTGAGTCAATTCAATCATTGATCGAGAGCATCGTAACCTTTACAGTTGGAATAGGCTTTGGTATGATTTCATCAAGTTTCTCAACCGTTTCAGGGTTCATGTTTTTAGGAGCGATATCCTGCCTATTTTTCTTATACTATTTGAAAAGTATTCAAGGCTTTTTTAAGAATTAGGAGCCATCCTACGGGGTGGTTTTACTATTTAAAACATGCTTTGATCTAGTTGAAACTAATTAGCCTGTTTTTTCGTCTTTTAATTAAGCAGCTAAGAAATTTGATTAGGAGTGATTTATTTGAAGTATTTTTATAAAGTGATTTCAATTACAATTCTATTTGCATTAATAGTGTCCGTCAGTAGTACAAGTAAGGCATTTGCCGACAGTAGTGGTAATAAGGAAGAGAGCATCAATGAAAAGTTTGGACTGCCAATTGTCGTTTACGGGGAAGCACTGTCTGCTGCACAAAAAGATGAAGTGAGAAAGCTTTTAAAAGTAACTGACACGAGCAAAGTGAAAGAGATTACGGTTAGTGGTCAAGACTTAGTCAAGTATATTAAAGGTGACCGTCACTCAAATATGTACTCCTCGGCTAAAATTACTAGAAAGGATTCAGGCGAGGGGCTAGTCATTAATCAGGTCACCCCTGAAAATATTACAGAGGTCACCAATGAGATGTATGCCAATGCCTTATTGACTGCGGGGATTCAGGACGCAGTTGTAGATGTTGCTTCGCCGGTAAAAGTCAGCGGCCACTCTGCCTTAGTTGGAATCTATAAGGCGTATGATGAAGGTAATGGTGCAACCCTCAATTTAGAGCGGACAGAGGTTGCCAATGAGGAATTGAATTTGGCTACTGATTTGGCTAAAAAAGAAGGATTAAATCAAGATAAAGTGAGTGAACTTTTGACGGAAATAAAAAAGGACATAGCAGAGCAAAATCCAGCCACGAAAGAAGAATTAGCTGCTCTTATTGATGACAAGTTAAAAACACTAGAAATAAGTCTAAGTCCTGAAGATCGTCAGCTCTTAATTGATTTGTTTGAAAAAATGAGAGATTTAAATATTAATTTTGAAAATGTTAAATCACAGCTTGAAAATCTTACCCAAGATATCCAGCAAAGAATTGAAGAAGCAGTAGGAGACCAGAATTTTTTACAAAAAGTAGCAGATTTCTTTAGAGAATTGATTGCTAGTATCAAAAGTATTTTTGCATAATATAACGCTCAGTCACTTGACTGGGCTATTTTTATAAAAAATTATTGATAAATCACGAGGAATGACCGCAGGACTATATAAAAATCCCCAGATTTTTGTTAAAATAGGATTTAAGGACAAAAGTTTCGACAAAATTCACAAAAAGATAATTTTGGTAGATTATAGTAATGAATCTGCTAATAATTAGATTTTAATAGACGCACTAGAATTTTTTGAATAATGAGGAAATGAATTTTGCGGGAGCAGGAGGAAATAGATAATGTGGGATTTTGAATTGGACATAGATCAAGTAGCGAGAATAAAGGTAATAGGTGTTGGCGGCGGTGGGAATAACGCGGTAAACCGTATGATTGAAGACGGTGTACAAGGTGTTGAATTCATTGCTGTTAATACAGACGCCCAAGCCTTAAAACTATCAAAAGCTGAGATAAAAATGCAAATTGGTGCAACCTTAACAAGGGGGTTAGGAGCCGGGGCAAATCCTGAGGTTGGAAGAAATGCCGTTGAGGAAAGCAAAAAGCAAATTCAAGAAGTGCTAAAAGGCGCAGATATGGTCTTTGTTACCGCTGGTATGGGCGGGGGAACTGGGACTGGAGCTGCACCTGCCATTGCGCAAATCTCACGTGAGTTAGGTGCATTAACCATTGGTGTGGTTACACGTCCATTCGGTTTTGAGGGTCGTAAACGGGCCACTAATGCAGCTGCTGGTATTGATTTAATGCGTCAAGCAGTAGACACCTTGATTATTGTTCCCAATGATCGTTTGCTGCAAATCGTTGATAAAAAGACACCAATGATTCAAGCATTCCGTGAGGCTGATAA
This sequence comes from Neobacillus sp. plas4, assembly GCF_057221695.1. Taxonomy (NCBI): domain Bacteria; kingdom Bacillati; phylum Bacillota; class Bacilli; order Caryophanales; family Bacillaceae; genus Neobacillus; species Neobacillus sp. plas4. The sequence goes on along the minus strand of NZ_CM170152.1, from coordinate 3,288,048 downwards.
TGTGCTCCGTCAGGGTGTTCAAGGTATTTCTGATCTAATTGCGGTACCTGGATTAATCAATCTTGATTTTGCCGACGTTAAAACCATCATGTCAAACCAAGGGACTGCTTTGATGGGGATTGGCCTTGCCAAAGGGAAAGACCGTGCTGTAGAAGCCGCAAAGAAGGCCATTTCAAGCCCGCTTCTAGAAACTTCGATCGATGGAGCACAGGGTGTATTAATGAATATCACTGGTGGTAGTAATTTGAGTCTGTATGAAGTTCAAGAGGCTGCGGATATTGTCTCTTCTGCTGCAGACAAGGAATTAAATATGATTTTCGGTTCGATTATTAACGAAAATTATAAAGATGAAATCATGATTACCGTCATTGCAACTGGTTTTTCCGAGATGGATCTTTCTCATAAAAGGCCATCAACTGGTCCGTCAAGAGATGTAACCACAAAACCGCAATTACAAGGAATAGCCAGACGGGAGCACAGTGTGAAAGAAGATGTTAACCATACCAATGAAAGACCGCGGCAACAACAAACAGAAGATGCACTGGATATCCCAACATTCCTGCGCAATCGTAATAGAAGATAAGATAACCACAATGATTCAAAAAGACTGCTGAGAATATTACTTAGCGGTCTTTTTGTGCAGCAATAGAGAAAGTAAGTGTACCAATTTGCCGGGCTGATCATATTTTTATAATTATGAGAAGATTTTTTAAACTTTTATGCTAAAATAATATTGAAATAACAACAGCAGGGGGTAATCGCTATGTTAAAAGATATTTTTATAGGTTTATCTCAAAACCAATTTTTAAATAATGCTGCTAAAAAATATGGCCTAAAATTGGGGGCACAGAGTGTAGTTGCCGGAACCAATATCGATGAAGTCATCAAAAGTATTAAAGAGCTAAATGCACACGGAATTTCTTGTACAGTTGATAACTTAGGAGAATTTGTTTTTAAAGAAAAAGAGGCGTTAGAGGCAAAAGCACAAATTCTTAACGTTATTGAAGCGATTCACGAGTATAAAGTGGATGCACATATCTCTTTAAAGCCAACACAATTAGGTTTGGATATAGAATATAACTTTTGCTTAAGTAATATAAGAGAAATTGTTGATCGTGCAAACAACTATGGTATTTTTGTTAATATTGACATGGAAGATACCAGCCACCTGCAGCCAACTTTTGATGTTTTGGATGATTTATCTAAGGAATATGCAAACGTAGGGACTGTTATCCAAGCATATTTGCTACGTGGTGATGAATACCTTGAAAAATATAAAAACTATCGTTTGCGAATTGTAAAAGGGGCTTATAAGGAGCCTTTTGAATACGCTTACCAAAATAAAAGAGACATAGATTCAAACTTCATCAAGCTTATCGAGTGGCATCTATTGAACGGCAAATTTACTTCTATTGCTACACATGATCATAGGATCATTAACCATGTGAAGGATTTTGTAAAACGAAATAACATACCGAATGAACAATTTGAGTTCCAGATGCTTTATGGTTTTAGAAAAGAACTTCAACTGCAATTAGCAAGTGAAGGATATAATTTCTGTACTTATGTTCCTTTCGGAGATGATTGGTATGGATATTTTATGAGACGTCTAGCAGAAAGACCTCAGAATTTAAATCTTGTTGCTAAGCAGGTTTTTAATAAAAAAACAAACACTGTAATTGGAGTTGCGGCTGGAGCGTTCTTGTTAGGCAGATTGACTAAGAATACCAAAAAGAAACGAAGATAAACCTTTAAACCAACCCTTCTCAAATGAGAGGGTTTTTCTTTTTGTGTTTATATAGGTCTAAAGAACTATTATGAGTAAAATTGACAAGTTTATTACTTTTCAATAATAAGAATGGATTGATGAACCTGTATTTTATAAAAAGGGGGCAATTTTATGAAGAAGAAAAGATTATACCTTACGATGGCCTTTCTCTTAACACTATCGATGATTCTGGCAGCTTGTGGAAACAAAGAAGAAGCTGAGGAAAAACCAGGCAGTGGATCTGGGGAAGACAAACCAAAATTTGTTAGTATTTTAACAGGTGGTACGGGAGGAACCTATTACCCGTTAGGAGGCTCCTTTGCTAAGATTATTAAAGATGAAACAGGAATTGAGACGAATGCTGAAACAAGTGGTGCTTCCGCTGAGAACATGAACACCCTTAAGAATGGCGATGCAGAAATTGCATTTTCCCAAACAGATATCGCTTCGTATGCAGTGGACGGTAAATTAATGTTTGAAAATAATAAGGTTGATAACGTGAAAGCGATCGCTACGTTATATCCAGAAACCATTCAAATTGTTACAACGAAGGAATCCGGCATTACTTCAATTGAAGATTTAAAAGGGAAAAAGGTATCAGTGGGTGCACCAGGATCCGGTACAGTAGCAAATGCCCAACAAATTCTTGAAGTACACAGTATGACATTTGATGATATCCAAAAACAAGATCTATCATTCGATGAATCTACCCAAGGCATTCAAGACGGTACGATTGATGCGGCTTTTGTAACAGCAGGAACACCTACAGGAGCGGTTGAAAGTCTTGGAGCAACAGAGAATGTTGTTATTGTTCCGATTGCACAAGGCAAAATCGACGATTTAATTAAAAAGTATCCTTTCTATGTAAAAGAAGAGATTCCTTCTGGAACCTATGGATTAGAAGCAGCTGTAACCACAGTAGCCGTTCAAGCGATGCTTGTTGCAAGCAGCGATCTTTCAGAGGACGTTGTTTATGATGTTACAAAAGCAATTTTTGAAAATCTTGACAAAGTGACACATGCAAAGGGGAAATTAATTAAGGTAGAAAATGCCTTAAATGGTGTGGGAATTGATGTTCATCCTGGCGCACAAAAATATTTTGATGAAAAGGGTGTTAAAGCACAGTAGCCGTTTCACCTCAGGTACTATGAATGGCCGGCTGAGCACGAGCCGGCCTCCTTTTTCCAGTGGATAGGAGGGTTGGATGAAAAACGTTCTTTTAGTCCTATTTCTATCAATCTCCATGATTATTATTTATGTATTCATTCCACAACAACAATCTATTGTTTTCCAACCAAACGATAGTAATGCAAACATGGCTTACATCCCAACAAAAGAGGAAACTCAATTTAAAATTAAATACACCCATTCGATTCATTTAACTGATGTTGTTGAAAGTTACAAAATCACTCCCAGCAAAAAAATTCACCAATATGAGCTGATGTATGAAGACTTTTCAATCGGCATGCCTTCAAATGCTGAAGAAGGAGAAACGTTTGAGGTCCTAAATGGCTCCTATTACATTAAAAATATGAAACGGATTTTTCCTTTCTTTCATTTACGAATCGGACAGGTTCGTGCCAATCATACTGTGATTTTTAAAAATGTAGAATATCCATTATCCCATTCTATTCCGCCTGGGACGTCTGTAAAAGTAGAAATTCGTACATTGAACTTTATTGACCTTTGGAAAGGAGTGAATATACTTGAATCACTTTGAACAGACACTGTCTGATGAGAAACAACAGGAACTTTTGGAAAAGTATGATCCTGAAGCAGGAACAAGAAAACTAAAAGGTATAGCAGGCTGGATCGCCTTTACTGGCTTATTGTTATTTTCTTTATTTCACCTCTATACAGGAATATTTGGAACGCTGACAGCGCAGCTTCAACGTTCTATTCACTTAGGATTTGCCCTGGCACTTATTTTTTTCCTTTTTCCAGCGAAAAAGAAAAATCGGGGAAAGGAATTCAAAGTTGCTTGGTATGATATCATCTTTGCTGTCATTTCTGTGGTTGTAGGTGCTTACTGGCCACTCATGATTGATGAGTTGGTATTGAGGTCAGGGAATGTAACGCAGATTGACTTTTTTGTGGGTATTGCAGCAATTGTACTAGTTTTAGAGGCAACTCGCAGAACAGTTGGACTGCCTATTACCATTATCGCAATCATTTTTATGGTCTATGCGGTTTTTGGTCCCTATATGCCGAGTGTAATTGCGCATAGAGGACTCGAATTAGAGCGCTTAGTTCAAACGATGTTCTTTACAACTGAAGGGATTCTTGGGACTCCGATAGCGGTATCATCCACATTTATCTTTCTCTTCTTACTTTTTGGTTCCTTTTTAATCAAAACAGGAGTTGGAGAGTATTTTAACGATTTATCCATTGCGATTGCAGGCAGGAGTGTAGGCGGACCTGCGAAAGTTGCCGTATTTTCAAGTGCTTTACAAGGTACCATTAGCGGCAGTTCTGTTGCTAACGTGGTAACCTCGGGAGCTTTTACAATACCGATGATGAAAAATCTGGGTTATAAAAAGGAATTTGCAGGTGCAGTCGAGGCCTCTTCCTCTACTGGCGGCCAATTGATGCCGCCGGTTATGGGTGCTGCGGCATTCTTAATGGTAGAGTTTATTGGTGGAATCAGCTACTGGGAAATTGCCAAGGCAGCAGCGATACCAGCTGTTCTATATTTTACAGGTATTTGGATTATGACACATTTTGAAGCAAAGCGAATAGGTCTTCGTGGGTTAACAAAGGAAGAAATGCCTAATAGAAAAGAGGTTCTAGGAAAACTCTACTTATTACTTCCTATCATTGCGATTGTTCTTTTGTTAAGTTCAGGAATGAGTGTTATTAGGGCTGCACTTTGGTCGATTGTCATAACGGTTGTGGTAAGTGCGTTTAAAAAGAATACGAGAATCGGATTTAAAGGAATTATTGATGCCTTAATAGACGGGGCAAGGTCAGCATTAGGTGTTGCTGCGGCCTGTGCGGCGGCAGGGATTATTGTAGGAGTGGTAACGAAAACAGGACTAGGGTTGAAAATGGCGAATGGTCTGCTAGATTTTGCTGGAGGGGCACTGCTGCCGACCTTGTTTTTAACCATGATAGCTTCCTTAATATTAGGAATGGGATCACCGACAACTGCTAATTATGTAATTACATCAACGATAGCTGCACCAGCAATTATTTTATTAGGTGTTCCAGATTTATCAGCTCACTTATTTGTGTTCTATTTCGGAATTGTTGCTGATATTACTCCTCCAGTTGCATTAGCTGCATTTGCAGCTGCAGCGATTTCGGGCGGCGAGCCGTTTCGAACTGGTGTAGAATCAACCAAGCTGGCCATTTCTGCATTCATTATCCCTTATATGTTTGTTTTGTCCCCGGAATTGTTGATGATTGATACAACATGGACTTATTTGATTTGGGTTGTGTTTACAGCATTTACGGGGATGATTGCGATTAGTGCAGGGGTAATTGGATTCTGGATGAGAAAATTACATTGGGTTGAACGGATAGCTGCAATAGGTGCAGGATTATGTTTAATCTACCCTGAAACTATCTCTGACATAATTGGCTTAGTTTTATTTGCAATCCTGCTTGCCCTACAATATTTCTTTAAGCAGGGGCAAATGCCAAAAGTACAACATTAAGTATTAAAACAAAAATCGAGACTCTTTTTTAGAGATCTCGATTTTTGCTTTGGACTCATCTAGATTCAATTTACTTTCATTGAAAATAATCGAACTGTAGTTTAAGATAAAGTTCATGTATGAATTTACCAATACATATGAACAGGATACTACAGGAGGAACACACCAATGGAACAATCCTTACAAAAAACTGACTCACCACCATACGGAATTATTGCCGTTTTAATGGTAGGTGCTTTTATTTCTTTCCTAAATAATACTCTATTAAATGTTGCACTGCCTTCCATTATGAAGGACTTAAATGTGGATACTTCAACTGTTCAGTGGCTGACCACTGGATTTATGTTGGTAAATGGGATTATGATTCCTAGTACTGCCTTCTTAATACAAAAATATACTGTTCGAAGGTTATTTTTAGTGGCTATGGGTTTATTTACAGCCGGGACGGTTATTGCTGGTATTGCCCATGCATTCCCTTTATTGTTAAGTGCTAGAATGGTACAGGCAGCTGGATCAGCTATCATGATGCCGCTCTTAATGAATGTAATGTTAGTAAGCTTTCCTATTGAAAAAAGGGGAACAGCGATGGGGGTTTTTGGTTTAATCCTCATGTTTGCACCGGCAATTGGTCCTACTTTATCTGGCTGGATCATTGAACATTATGATTGGAGAATGCTGTTCCATTTCATCACGCCTATTGCAGCAGTTATTCTCTTGATAGGCTTCATAAAGCTCAAAGATAAAAAAGAAAAAGTTGATATCACACTTGACTTCTTTTCGCTTTTACTTTCAAGCATTGGTTTTGGAGGGCTTCTCTATGGATTTAGTTCAGCTGGCAGTAAAGGATGGTACAGCCCTCAAGTTTATTTGACGATTATTATTGGGGTTATTTCTTTGATAGGGTTTATCTTACGCCAATTAAAACAAGAGAGCCCGATGCTGAATTTTAGGATTTTTAAATATAATATGTTTGCATTATCATCAGCTATTTCTGCAATTGTAAATATTGCAATGTTTTCAGGGTTTTTGCTTCTCCCTATTTATGTTCAAACCATTCGTGGAATATCTCCATTGGATGCGGGCTTAATGCTTTTGCCTGGAGCTTTAGTAAATGCATTCATGTCACCTGTAACCGGAAGATTATTTGACAAATTTGGCGGCAGGATACTTGCGATTACAGGCTTGTTTATTACTACGGTTACAACTTATTATTTCAGCAGGTTATCTTTTGAAACAACCTATATGTCTTTAGTTATTTTACACGCCATTCGGATGTTTGGAATGTCGATGGTGTTTATGCCAGTGTCGACGAACGGGTTAAATCAATTACCACAACGTTTTTATCCGCATGGCACTGCGATGAATAATACTATGCAGCAGGTTTCAGCTGCCATCGGTACTGGTTTATTGATTACCCTTATGTCTAATCGTTCTGCTTCATATGGAAAAGAACTATCACAAGTCAATGTGCAAAATATGACTGAGCAGCCAACTGCAGCTGGCTTAGCGGAGATGAAACAGCAAATTGCGATGCAATCAATGTTAGAAGGAATTAATTTTACTTTCTTCATATCAGCAATCATTATTGGTGTTGCATTGATACTTGCTTGCTTTATCAAACGCGCTGTGCCGGCAGAGGATAATGAAAATACTACCCAAACAACTAAAAAAGCCGTAAATGAATTGGCATAGCAAGAAATATTACAAAGAAATCGAAATAAAAATCGATTTCTTTTTTTGTGGAAATGATTTCCGACTATTTGTAAATGTTTTATAATTACATTGGAAAATAGTTTTGCGTTTTTTATAGGGGGAAATTTTCGTTGAAAAGAAGATATGATTTAGATTGGATTCGAGTTTTAGCGACGATTGCTGTTTTCATCTATCATTGTTTTATGTTTTTTAATCCATGGGCTTGGCATGTTAAAAATAATCAAACAGACCCAACAATAATAACGGGCATTTCTTTATTTATGAGTGTATGGCTAATGCCCATTTTTTTTGCATTATCGGGAATCAATTCCTGCTACGCCTTACAGAGAAGAACTGGCAAACAATATCTTAAAGAAAGACTAACACGACTAGGAATCCCTCTCTTATTTGGTGTATTAATATTGACTCCTCCTCAAATCTATATGGAACGGGTTAGTCATGGGCAATTTTCTGGATCATTTTTTACATGGTTCCCTCACTATTTTGATGGAGTTTATCTCGATATAGGAGGTACAGGGAATTTTGCCTTTGTTGGACTCCACTTGTGGTACCTTTTGGTTCTTACGGTTTTTAGTCTGCTCACACTGCCATTGTTTCTTAAAAAGAAACCATCTATTTCCAGAGAGTTAAAACCATTGCACCTCTATCTATTAGCAATTCCACTGATGCTAGTAACCAGTTTCGTGGATATTGTAAATTTAGGTGGCTGGGATATTAGTATTTATTTAATCATTTTTCTATATGGTTATTTTTTCTTAGCCAACCAGACATTCATAGAGGTTGTTCAAAAAATGCCCGCATTTAATATGTCAGTTGCAATGGTGACCACCATAGTATTTGTTTATGGTTTCATGACAGGTATGACTGATGCAGGTGTCGGGGCTTCAATTTTCCTTGCTTGTGTCAAAGGTTTAAATGGTTGGAGTTGGCTGCTCGTCATTTTTACTTTTGCAGACAGTAAGCTATCCTATACAAATAAATGGCTTAACTATGGTAACGAAGCATCCATGCCATTTTATGTACTACATCAGCCGATCATTGTTACAGTAGGATTTTTTATTGCGGAATACGATTGGTCTATCCAGTTTAAACTTTTATTTATCATTATCACTGCATTTCTTATTATTATGTTCATCTATCAATTTGTTATTATAAAAGTCTCCTTTATACGGATCCTATTTGGGATGAAAGGGAATAGAAGAAAAACAATCGATATCCAAACAAACATTCAAACCGAAGAACATTGAAAGGATCAATAATTAAAAACTCAGTCCTCATATTAAAACTAGTTTTTTATCTTTTTAGGCTCGAAATGTTAACTTTTAGAAACTCTTTTTGAATTTAATTGAAATGTAGGTATAAAGGGACTACTATAATAAAAAAATACTAAATAGATTAAGTGAAAGAGAAGTTACTTTCTTTTCTCTTTTCCTCAAGGAGAGACAGCAATGCGAAGTTATCTCATCATAGGGATGTGTGTATTATTCTTATTTCAATACTTTTTAAAGATGCAGTGGCTTGAGTATGCGGTAGTTGCCCTATCTATACTTGCATTTTTGGGAAGTGCTCTAAAGGCTGATAAATTTCCACGTTGGCTTGGGATTATGATGATGACTGGAGGGTTAATGATTGAGTGGAATAAAGGTACAGGAATCGCTGGAATAAGTGAGGGGATATTTTTAATCCTCCCGTTGTTGAGTTTAATCACACTTGCTCCACTACTTTCAATCCCACTTAGGTTAGGTGGATATTTCCATTCCATATCTGTGTTGTTACGTAATTTATTACTACAGCCAAAAAAGTTATATGCAGGTATTACGGGGACATTATTTTTGTTAACACCGATATTGAATTTAGGTTCAGTAAGGATCATCAATGAATTTTTAGAGGAATTAAAACTCCCTGCTGCTTTGTCAGCAAAGGGCTATCTTGTTGGTTTTTCTACTGCGGTCATGTGGTCACCATATTTTGCGTCCGTCTCACTTGTATTGCATTATTTAAATATACCGTACAAGGATTATATTATTTATGGTGTAGCTCTTTCCCTGCTGTCTTTAGTAATTGGTAACCTATTGTTTGCAATTTGGGAAAGACGAAACCCGTTATCAAAAGAAGAAGGCGTAAAGGTTCCGTTAGAAAAACAATATCGAAATCAACTTACGAAATTAGTGTTTTTTGTGATCGTGTTAATTAGTTCCTGTTTACTTATAGAGAAGCTGACAAGCTGGTCGATGATTGTTATCGTCTGTCTCTTGTCAATCATCATTCCACTTTTATTTGGTATACAGACAAAACGCTGGAGCGAACTTGTTCCGAGATTAATAGATTTTCGAGATCGAACCGTTTTGATGTTGAACAATGAAATTATGCTATTTATGAGTGCCGGGATGTTGGCCTTCGCCCTGAAAGGTACTCCGGTTGCAAATGGAATTAGTGACTTTCTAACGACTTTAGCGCAACAATCATTCGTGTTATTTGCTATTGCTGTTATGGTAATTGTATTAAGTATTACTTACTTGGGGATCCACCAAATTGCGGCGGTAGGGGCTTTAGCTATGCAGTTAAACGCTGTAGAGTTAGGAATTAGTAACATTAGCCTCGCATTGTTGCTATTACTAACTTGGTCTATTTCCTCAGCACTAAGTCCATTCTCAGGATTAAACCTTATGGTGAGCCGATTTGCAGGAATATCAGGTGTACAGACTGGCCTGCGCTTTAACGGATTGCACTTATCGGTTATTGCGATAATTGGAATTGGTATTATTTCCATAATAGGATAAAGAAAAGCCTTCACTTTTGAAGCGTCCTTGCTTGGTGCGATAAATTATAGTAGGGTGGTTGTAAGATAACCCTCTCTTTATCCAAATATTAAGAAAATATAAATATTAATTTTTCTACTTTAAATGTAAAGGACAGATTATGATGAAGTTTGTGTTAGCGCCTGATTCATTTAAGGAGAGTATGTCCGCAAAAAAAGCTGCCCTTGCAATGGAAAAAGGGATACATTCGGTTTTTCCAGACGCAGAATGTGTGATTGTTCCTATGGCTGATGGAGGAGAAGGGACGCTTGAATCACTTGTAAGTATGACAAATGGGGAAATAATTAAAACAGAAGTTATAGGCCCGTTAGGTGAAAAAGTTATTGCGGAATATGGTCTTTTAGGTGAAGGTCAAACAGCTGTTATAGAAATGGCAAGTGCAAGTGGATTAGAAATCATTAAACTAGAAGACCGTAACCCCTTAGTGACTACTACGTTTGGTACAGGTGAATTAATCAAACATGCACTAGACAAAGGTGTGACCCGTATTTTAATCGGGATTGGGGGAAGTGCCACGAATGATGGAGGAGTAGGAATGCTCCAAGCACTCGGTGTTTCCTTTAAAGATAAGAACGGTCAAGAATTAACCTTCGGCGGTGGTTCATTAAATCAAATTTCTTCTATCGATTTAACCGGATTAGATAAAAGAATTGAGAATGTGAAAATTGATGTGGCTTGTGATGTGACGAATCCATTAGTGGGGGTAAATGGTGCATCTGCTGTTTTTGGACCACAAAAGGGTGCTTCACCTGAAGTAGTACAGCTTTTGGATCAAAACTTAGCTCATTACGCTGAGGTTATCAAACGTGAGCTAGGTAAAGAAATAGCACATACAGAAGGTGCAGGTGCTGCTGGAGGTCTTGGTGCGGGATTAATGGCATTTTTAAATGCTAATCTAAAAAAAGGTATTGACTTAGTCATTGAATATACGGGTCTTGAGCAAAGAATTATAGGAGCTGATTATGTTTTTACCGGGGAAGGCAGTATTGACGGGCAAACGTTATTTGGCAAAACACCATTTGGAGTAGCTTCAATAGCAAAGAAGTATTCTATTCCAGTGGTAGCTTTTGCAGGACGAATTGGCAGTGGTGTAGAACCTCTTTATGAAAATGGATTTACCTCCATTATTGGAATACTAAAAGGTGTTTCTACTTTAGATGAAGCATTGAAATCCGGTGAAGCAAATCTATCCTTCGCTGCAGAAAATATCTGTCGAGTGATTAAATTAACTAGATAAATCCATTAAGCAGTCATCATTCGATGGCTGTTTGTTTTTTATGTATAATGTGAATAAATTACTAATTATAATTTGTTTGTTAAAAAGAATGGATGTGGAGTGTTTGACAACGAAAAGATGCGGTTGGGTGAATCAGGACCCACTTTATATCGAATATCATGACCAAGAATGGGGTGTACCTGTTTTTGACGATCGGCTGTTATTTGAATATTTGAACTTAGAAGGTGCGCAAGCAGGGTTAAGCTGGTACACGATTTTGAAGAAAAGGGAAAATTACCGCGAAGCATTTGATTATTTTGATGCAAAAAAAATTATTTCATATGATGAAAAGAAAATAGAAGAACTTTTACAAAATGAAGGAATTGTTCGAAATAAACTTAAAATTAACGCTGTCGTAACGAATGCAAAAGCATTTTTAAAGATTGTAGATGAATTTGGTTCATTCAGCCAGTATATATGGGCGTTTGTTGATGGAAAGCCTATCTACAATCACTTCAAAAAATTATCAGAGGTTCCAGCTACAACAGAAATAAGTGATAGGCTAAGTAAGGACTTGAAAAAAAGAGGCTTTAAATTTGTCGGTTCAACGATTTGTTATGCTTTCATGCAGGCGACAGGGATGGTTAATGATCATGTAGAATCGTGCTTTTGTTATAAGCTTAAATGTAAATGAAAATATTAGGAATAGAATAATCAAGTGGAGACTCGTTGATAATGGGTCTTTTTTTTGTCCATTATAATGAACGTGTAAATAGGCGAATAAAGGGAGATAATGACGTTTATTAAATATTTACTTAGCACTAGATCTATATTATATTGTTCTTAATAAAAAACAATTACTTTTTAACCAATTTTGAAACTAATCAGGTAATTAATCGTCTAATAGGTATATTGTATTAAAGGGAATTTTTGTAAATGAATATTAATCTAGAAAATTTCGCAGGAATATGAGAATTTAGCACGGAATAGAATAGGTGAATGGATATGGATTCCTTTTTCTGAATATTTGGAAGTGTTTTCGTTTGGGATGGCGAGATTTTGGGAAAGAAGGAGAAGTCATGGTTATGCGGAAATGGGTGCTATTTACTATTTTAATTGCAAGTTTAATAGGTTTGGTTGGGTGTGCGGAGAAAACATCAGCAGGTAAGGAGTCTGTACAAAAGAATAATGTAATGGAACAAGAAAAGAAGCTGGAAGAACAAAAAGCCGCTGAAGAAACTGCGAAAAAAGCTGCAGCAGAAGCCGAAGCTAAGAGAATAGCAGCGGAAGAAGCTAAAAAGCCAAAAGTTGTAAATGTAATAGATCCTGGTACAAAAAATATTGTTAAAAGCTTCATTCCTGTTGATTTTGGGTTTGGAACGGATAATGAAAAATATAAAAAAGAGCTTGGAAACTGGGCTAAAGAATTAGCGAGAGGGACAGAAACAACACCTGGTTACGACACCAAAATGATACTGGATAAAATTGACGCAAATGGTCAAGTTATCAAAGGGAAACCAAGAGTCATTCTTGAAGAAGCAGAGCTAGTTACAAAAATAATCGAAGCATCTGTAAATGGCGGAGATGTATTCCTGCCAATTTATGTTACCGAAAGCGGCTATAAGCCTGAAGACGCAGCCCATTTAGCTGAAGTTGTGGTTGCAACCTATACAACAAAATTTAATCCGAGTGTCACAGGGAGAAATAAAAACATTGAACTGTCTGCACAAGCAATCGATAATGTCATTGTTGGAGTAGGAGATATATTCTCTTTTAATCATACAGTGGGTCCGAGTGATGAAGCACATGGTTATCAGCCAGCTCAAGAAATTGTTAATAAGCAGCTGGTGATGGGAATTGGCGGCGGTATTTGTCAAACATCATCTACCTTGTTTAATGCTGTTGATCAATTGGCTGTTGACTATGTTGAATGGCACCATCATTCCCTAACAGTGGGGTACGTACCAGTAGGTCGGGATGCAACGGTTTCATATGGTGGAAAAGATTTTCAATTTAAGAATACAGCGGGAGTGCCAATATTAATTAAGGCCGTTTATAATCCAAATGGAACCTTAACCGTTGAGATGAGAACTTCTGCTGCCTATCAAAGCTTACTTCAAAAAAGATAGGTTTGTATTATCTGAACATTATAAGGTCAAGGCATCATCCTAAACGGATGGTGTCTTTTCAATTTTGCATCCTATCCAAGTATGGATTAGCCCTATCCAAACTTTCAAGAATGACACCTTTTAAAAAGGGTATTATAAGTTAAAAAAAGGATTGTTAAATTAATGGATTTATTATTAGATGGACAAGTTGCATTCATTACTGGTGCAGGTTCTGGAATAGGCCGCGCTGCAGCATTAAAGTTAGCAGAAAACGGAGCGAAAATTGCTCTAGTTGATTTGCATCCGGAAAACTGTAAAGAGGTTAAGAAGTTGGTGGAGGAAAAGGGGAGTGAGGCCCTGATATTGGAAGCCAATGTTTCTTCAGATGTAGACATGAAGAAGAGTTATGACGCTGTTTTAAAGAAATGGTCAAGACTTGATATTGTTTTTGCTAATGCTGGTATTAATGGTGTAGTAGCACCAATTGAGGACCTTTCACCAGAGGATTGGGATTTAACTATTTCTAATAATCTACGAAGTACCTTTTTAACAACCAAATATGCCATACCTTATATGAAGAAGAACGGCGGCAGTATGATTATCACAAGCTCCATTAATGGTAATCGTAAATTTACAGGTTTTGGAATGTCCGCTTATAGTACTTCAAAAATAGGTCAAATGGGATTTGGAAAAATGGCGGCACTTGAATTAGCTCGATATGGAATACGGGTAAATATTATATGTCCGGGAGGAATTGAAACACATATAAATGAAAATACATGGAAAGAAAAAGAAGATTTAAAGAAAATAGAAATTCCAATCAACTATCCAGAAGGAAATCATCCCCTTGGTCAACGTTCAGGAAAGCCAGAAGAAGTAGCGGATCTTGTGTTATTTTTATCATCTAAACAATCGAAACACATCACCGGAACCGAAATTTACCTTGATGGTGCAGAGTCTCTATTATAAACTTCCAAAAAAACACGATGGAGGAATCACACCTTCATCGTGTTTTCATTTATTATTCTAGACCTTCAATCACAATTTCTTTTGCTGGAAGGAAGTCTTCCTCCGTATCCAAATAGGTGATGTTGACTTTATCACCTTCTTTTAGATAAATGACTAATGGTTCTTTTTCTGAGGATATGATATAGCTTTTCTTGTTGTCTAATAGGAAAGAAACCACGGTGAAATCGCCTGATTTTTCTTTATAAACCCGTAGAATTGTACCTGTTATTTTTTTTTCATCGGCTTTTGAACTGCCATCAACAGAACCGCCGCCTCGTTGCAGGGCTGTTTTATATTGTTTTAAAGCTTCGTTTGGTGTTACACCGAAAACGGATATTTCTGGATTCGCGGCTGAAACAATAAAATAGTTCTGTAAAAAGCCGTTCGAATCTAAAACAGGTGTCAACCAGCTAGCTTCACCATAGAAATTATAAATAACTGGCATTTCACCATGCCATTTCTTTTCAATAAACTTCTTTTCGATAATTTGTAAAGCACCCTGTGAGTCCATATAGGATTCTTCAGGATTTCCAGTATAGTAAGTAGCTTCACCTGTACGAGAGTTTGTAAGTGAGTAACCAAGCATGGAATCTACGCCTTCTTTAGGACTCGTGAAATCAGTGAAATATAACATTACCCCGTTTTGATCGAAAATCGGGCTTACATTTGCCTCAGTTCCTTCGTCAGAGGGGAGTTTTACATCTGATTTCCCAAAAAGACTATTCCAAAAGCCATGAATATAGTTTCCAAAATAGCTGTTTTGTAAGCTGACAATCTCAGGTGAAACGGCACCATCAATAAACTCAGGAACATCTGTTAAGGTGTATGACTTGGTATCCCCATTCTTCGAATCTACTACCACTACACCTTTAACATCAAATCCATTTCGGGCGGAAACAAATTCACCGTAAGAACGGATATAATATGGTATACCTTCATCATCAATTTCTAGTTGAACATCACCATAGAAAATGTGTTTGGGGAATTGCATACGAATATGACGCTCAATCGATTTATTGAAAAAGGAAGATGGTGTATAGACCATTGTGGAATTAATGAATTTCGGGTTCGCTGATGAATCCGTTGCACTTAAAGTAAAATAGCCAGGTGTTTCTTTGCCTTTCCACCATTTGAAGAATCCTGAAAATTCGACAGGTGCAATATAAACATATTCATCGTTCACCTTCTGGATTTGAAGGTTTCCTAGTTCGTAATAACTTGTATTCGGGACCTGGCCAAAAGCCTTTTTCATTTTATTTCGAGCAAATTCTGGTGGTACGCTGGCAGGTGTTTCTTTTTCGTCGAAGGTCTTAATTTCTACCTTCTGGTCCATCTTTGCAATTTCATATTTTTCATCTGCATTAAATAGGAAGGCAGTGAGAAAGTAAATTCCTAGAATCAAACTAACTGCAAAGAGTAGTGCTTTCACTTTCATTTCCATTCCAGTAGATATTAACGCGCCCAATGCAGTAATAATAATGGCATGAACCCATAGTGAAGAGAGGTTCATATCAAAATTCGTAAAATAATAGTAAGCAAAAACAGAAGGAATCAAAATCACTATTACTGCAATAATGGCTCTCGGAGTAAACTTTTTATCCTCTGAGGTACTTTTTTTATTATCTGTATTAATTGGACGAAAAAACGGAATAAGAACAAGAGCAGAAGCAATCGCAACAATCAGCGCAAACAAAAACATATTCCCCATAAAATAATCCCCTTTATCAAATATCTTTTTCCTAAGTCTATCTATATACGATTAAATAGGTCGAAAGTTTCAAAGTGAAAAAATTTGGTGACAGGCACCACTAATGTACATTTGTACGCCTGAGGTGGACAGTGAGTAAATTTTTATAATTATCATTCCGGTTTTTTATTCTACTACCAATTCATAGTGGAGCTTTTTCTGTAGAATACAATAGAAAAAGAAGAGCCATAAACGTAGTACACGTTAAGACTCTTCTTATTTACCATTCTCTAGGTTCATAATTAAGATCAGCGAATAATTGGTTCTTTTCTTTTTTAGTTAAGTCCCGCCATTGACCAACAGGCAGGTTTCCTAATTGAATGTTCATGATCCGAATTCTTTGGAGACGGACCACGGAATACCCAAGCGCCGAACACATCCTTCTAATTTGCCGATTTAACCCTTGTGTTAATGTGATGTTAAAAACATATTTAGATAACTGTTTCACCTTACATGGCAGTGTTTTCGTATCTAATATATGCACTCCTTCTGACATCTTTTTTAAGAAATCAGAATTAATTGGTTTATCTACGGTAACAATATATTCTTTCTCATGTTTTTTCTCGGCACGGAGAATTTCGTTGACGATATCTCCATCATTTGTTAGAAGTATTAATCCATCTGAATCTTTATCCAATCTGCCAATATGAAAAATCCGCAGTGGATGATTCACAAAATCTACAATATTTCCCTTAACGTGTTTTTCTGTTGTACTTGTGATTCCAACAGGTTTATTTAAAGCGATATAGACATTTGTTTTTGCTACCTTGATGGTTTCTCCATTTACACGAACCACGTCTCCAGGCTCAACTTGACTGCCCATTTTTGCAAGCTGCCCGTTAATCGTGACTCTGCCTTCTTCAATCCATTTATCAGCACCACGCCTTGATGTTTTTCCAGACTCGGCAATAAATTTATTTAATCGCAGGTTCAACACTTCCTTAATATGTTGGATTATGTTTTTAGAATACTTAACTACCAGCATAATTTCAAGGCAAGAATTTTTCATTGTTTACTCCCGCCAACTTTTTTTCATACCTATTACTAATTTCGAATAGGGGAAAAAGGTTTCTCTAGACCCACTAGATGTTTTTGTTCAATAATAAAGATAAGCAATAGAAGAAGGTGATAGGAATGATTGAGGAACAAGGATATTTGGATTTAAAAAAAGGGGAACGCGGGGCAATTATAAGTATCGTAGCTTATATTTGTTTATCAATCGTAAAATTAGCCATTGGTTACATGGCAAATTCAGAGGCATTGAAAGCGGATGGCTTGAACAATGTCACCGACATTATTGCTTCAGTGGCTGTTCTTATAGGACTAAAATTATCCCAGAGGCCGGCAGATGATGACCATCCCTATGGGCATTGGAAAGCGGAAACCGTAGCGTCAATGGTCGCATCTTTTATTATGATGGCTGTAGGTTTGAAAGTGGCTTATGAAGCGATTGTTAGTATTTTTTACGTGCAAAAGGATGTTCCTGATGTAATCTCTGCTTGGACGGGGCTGTTTTGTGCCTTCGTTATGTATTTTGTCTATCGGTACAATAAAAGATTAGCAACAGAAATAAACAGTCAATCTGTAATGGCTGCCGCAAAGGATAATTTATCCGATGCCTGGGTCAGTGTCGGCACCTTTATCGGTATTATTGGCGCGCAATTTGGTCTGCCATGGTTGGACCCCTTAGCAGCCATTATTGTAGGATTCCTAATTTGTAGAACCGCCTGGGACATTTTTAAAGAAACTTCACTCCATTTGACTGATGGCTTTGACGAAAAGCAAATAGAAGCATATAAAGAGACTATCCAGCATTGTACCGGAGTAAAAGGTGTAAAAGAAATAAAAGCTAGGAATTATGGTAATAACGTGGTAGTCGACGTTATCATCCTCGTTAATTCGACTTTAGATGTAAAAGGTGCACATGATATTGCCTCAAAAGTAGAAGACGAATTAATCGCTAGTCACAAGGTTTATGATGTTCACGTACATGTAGAGCCTAAATAGAATCATCGTAACGAAGGACAATATGTTATAATTTTCTGAAAAGGGGGATTATACAATGGATGATAAGGTAGTTCAAGCTATTCAAGATGAGTATCCAGATGATTTTGCATGGTGTTATGGATGTGGCAGGCTAAACAAAGAAGGTCATCATTTTCGGACAGGCTGGATTGGGGAGAAAACAGTCACTATTTATTCACCGGAAGCACAACACATCGCAGTTCCTGGTTTTGTTTATGGCGGTGTCATTGCAGCGCTTATTGATTGTCATGGAACAGGATCTGCCTCTTTAGCTTTACATAAAAAGAATGGCTATCTTCCAGGTGAGGCTGTCGAACCTCCACGGTTTGTAACTGCCTCTTTGAACGTTGACTTTGTCAAACCAACGCCGCACGGTGTACCTTTAAAGGCCATTGGTATTGTTCATGAGATACACCCTAAAAAATTTAGAGTAGAAACAGAAGTATATGCAGATCGTGTTCTTTGTGCCCGTGGCGAGGTCGTTGCAGTTGTCATGCCAAGTACGTTTGTTCAGCACAAATAAAACAGAAGGAATGGAGCCGGTTGATTGGCGCCATTCCTTTTTTTCTAGAGGTATTTTCTTCTTATTTTGTACACCGACATGTTAGTCCCATCCCAGCCTTTAGAGATAATGAAATTTCCACTTATCGACTCATAAAGTTTCACATCGTCGGGTTTAGATAGTTCACGGTTATTTTCTGGAATTTGTTCAATTGAATCGTTAATTACTGTTACTTTAGGGTGATGTTCAATGGAGTCCTCTTTTTCGATTATTTCAGGCATTTGTTCAAGTGATTCGTCTTTTATTGTCATTGCAGGGGAAATTTCTGTATCTTTATTTAGAGATTTCTTGTGACCCCAAAATTTTGATGAATCAAAAATTGATTGTCTGCTCTTTCTCTCATTTATTTGATTCATGTCTGCAGCTAAATCACTCATTGGTCGGCACCTCCTGTAGCTTTTTAAAGCAGCATCGAACTGCTTCTCCTCTAATTAGTAAAACAAACCTTGTTTTTACTAATTTACGTAAAACTACACAGGAATGCATAGGCAAACACTCAGGTCAAAAAAACTATTATTAAACTTTAAACCTATTACGAAGTAGCAAACATATGTCCACCTCAGGCGGACAAGTAGGTCGAAATGTCCACGAGTGGTGACAGGCACCGATTAAAAGGCACCAAATAGAGGGCACCGCATTAGTTTTGTTCTTCGGTATCTTCTAATTGTTGAAAGAATGATGTGGTGATTTGGTTTACCTGTTGGAGTTCTTTTTGCCATAGTGCTGCTGGATTGTTTTGTAAGGTTTGCAGGGCACTTTCGATTAGGAATTTTCTTGGTTCTCTGGTATGCATGATTTCTTCCTGAATGAAATCTAATAGTTCGAGATATTTTTCTTGTTCATTTATTTCTTGTATTTGTTTTGTTATGGAATTTCTCAATGGACCGGTAATTTTACAAAATTGATCTAACTGTTCCCGATTTTTTTTCTGAGCTCCAGGGAGCCATTTTTCCAAAAGTTCTGGCTCATGTAATTGCTCCCCGGTTTCTGTCACTTCGTGGACCATTTGTACCAAACGATTTACACTATATCTAACAACCTCACTAATATTCTCGCTAGAATTTGTCGCTACTCGATTGTAATGTAGATTATTCTGCAATAAACCTGTGAACATAATGGCACAATCTAATAGATATGGTTTATTTTGTTCCCCGAAGATATCGATAAACCGACCATACATCCACCGAAGCGACCTTAACCGACTGTGACTAATGTATTGTTTAAGGTCGACGTCATTCGAAGCCATAACTTCTTCATAAAGAGCAATTAATTTATTTTTCCTATTCGTAATCATTGCCATTTCCATTTGTTTAGCAAAAATCTCTATATCTGCAGGATTTTTACCGATTAACAATTCGTTTCGTTCCTTTTCAAGCTTTTTATAAACGGTCTTATAAATAGCAATTAATAATTCACTTTTGGAAGAGAAATACTTGTAAAAAGTTCCTTTAGAAATTCCGCTAAAATCTAATATATCCTGAATAGAAGTTGCTTGATATCCTTTTTCAATAAATAATTGATGGGCTTTATTAATGACATGTTGCTTTCGCTCGTTCATATTATCACCTATAATCCGAATTATACTAAGAGTATAAAAATATACTACATGATAAAGAGGGGGATTACAAACCCATTATTTTGTAGTATTTTTTGATTGCAAAAAATGAACTGGCGGTATATTATTAATTAGCATGAAACAGTGGTATAAAAAATTGTACAAAGAGTTTATAGGGGGTATTAACATGGGAAATGAAAAAAACGAGATAAAACGTCCCCCATATGGGATAATTTCGATTTTGATGATAGGGGCATTTATCACTTTTTTAAACAACACTTTACTTAATATAGCACTTCCTTCTATAATGGCGGATTTGAAGGTGGATGCTTCGACCGTACAATGGTTGACTACAGGCTTTATGTTGGTTAATGGGGTCTTAATTCCAACAACCGCATTCTTAATTCAAAAATATTCCGTACGAAATCTTTTCTTAGTAGCAATGGGCTTATTTACTGCAGGAACGATTCTAGCTGGCGTTGCCCATGTATTCCCAATATTACTCGCAGGCAGGATGACACAGGCAGCAGGTTCAGCGATCATGATGCCATTATTAATGAATGTTATGTTAGTAAGCTTCCCTATTGAAAAAAGGGGGGCAGCAATGGGGATATTTGGCTTAATCTTAATGGGGGCACCTGCAATTGGGCCTACGCTTTCTGGCTGGTTAATTGAGCACTATGACTGGAGAATGTTGTTCCACTTTGTAACGCCAATTGCGGCTATTGTTCTATTAATCGGTTTCTTTTTATTAAAAGATAAAAAAGAAAAAGTTAATATTCAACTTGATTTCATATCTGTTTTACTTACAAGCGTAGGATTTGGCGGCTTGCTTTATGGGTTCAGTTCAGCAGGCAAACAAGGCTGGGACAGTCCACAAGTTTATTTAACGATTGTTATTGGAGCTATTGCATTACTTATGTCCATCTTACGTCAACTTAAACAAGATCAACCTATGCTTAATTATAGGATATTTAAGTATCCAATGTTTGCCTTATCATCTGTGATTTCTATGGTACTTACAATGGCAATGTTTTCTGGGATGTTATTACTGCCGATTTACGTACAAACGATCCAAGGTATTTCACCAATGGATGCCGGGCTTATGATGCTGCCGGGAGCAATTATTATGTCGTTAATGTCACCTATTACAGGTAAGCTATTTGATAAATTTGGTGGACGTACGTTAGCAATAATTGGCTTAAGCATCACTGTTTACACTACTTATCTGTTCAGCCAATTATCATTTGATACGTCGTACATGCATTTACTTTTACTTTTTACATTACGTATGTTTGGAATGTCGATGGTCATGATGCCGGTTTCGACAAACGGATTAAATCAACTTCCTGCACGATTTTATCCCCATGGTACTGCTATGAATAATACGTTGCAGCAAGTCTCTGGTGCTATTGGTACAGCCTTATTGGTGACTATCATGTCAAACCGCACAGAGTCGAGAGCCATAGAACTTGGTGAATCTGCACGTTCAGCTTTGACTGAGCAGCCAACACAAGCTGCACTTGCAGAAATGCAGCAGCAAATTATGATGCAAGCTATGTTGGATGGTATAAATTTTGCCTTTTTTGTCTCAACCTTTATAGCAGCACTCGCACTTTTCCTAGCCTTCTTTATGAAGCGGGTAACACAAGCTTCAGATAAAATGGATGAAAACCCAGTTGAAAAAAAAGTTATAACTAAATTAGCAGAAAATTAATTTTAAAAAAGCAGCCTTGGCTGCTTTTTTATACTTTAAAGATATTTGCTTTTTTACTGGGAAACATTCTATAGTAAAAAGAAATGAATATTGGGAGGGCAACAGGATGGAAGTAAATTTTTCTAATGCTTATATTGAACGATGCAGTAAGGAAACAGAAACCATGATTGCAAATGAATCTTCTAGTTTTTTATATCAGCCAATTACCTATTTAAAAGAACATAAAAATGAATTTATTTATGTTGAATCTATTTTATTTGAAGAAATTGGTGTTGAGGGTATTTCCCTCGAGGTTGATGATGTTTTTGGTACATATGATGTTATGCTAGGCTTAAAACTTCAAAAAAAGTTTGATAATGTATTAAGAGAGCATTTAAATCACACTTTAGATGGGGAAAATTCAAAATTTGATTTAATGTTTAGTCAAGATGATGGCTTATGGGATTTGAATTTTGCCTTAAATTATGTCAAGGGGTTCCAAGAGGATATGTCTATTGAGGGTGCCTTTCAACTCATTCACCACTATTTATCCAATTTGGTGGAAGCCGTTAAAAAACCGACCAGCTAATTCAACTGATTGGTTTTTTTGAAGAAAAGCAAATAAAGTCCGAGAGAGTAAAGACTTTATTAAGGTTATCTTTTTATGTCGTATGGAGGGTTCGTTCATGAGTAATAAAAAAACGGCACTTGTTCTTGGAGCGACGGGTCTTATTGGAAAAGAACTAGTTAAAGTAATTAATGAAAATAATCAATATGAAAAAATACATTTATTGATTCGTAGACCTATTAAGGTTCAAAACGAAAAATGTGTTCAACATATTATTAATTTTGATGAACTACATAAATTTTCTGAACTATTTCACGTGACAGATGTATTTTGCTGTTTGGGCACCACAATAAAAAAAGCGAAGACAAAAGAAGCTTTTCGTAAGGTAGATTTTGAATATCCTGTTGAGGCAGCAACCTTAGCAAAAGAAAACGGCGCTGAAAAATTTCTAATTGTAACTGCCATGGGTGCTGATCCTAAGTCAGTATTCTTTTACAATCGTGTAAAAGGGGAAGTTGAGGATGCGCTTACTAAGATAAACCCACCCTCTCTGCATATTTTCAGACCTTCATTATTGTTGGGAGAGCGGGAGGAGTTTCGGTTTGGAGAAAAAATTGCAGAAAAAGCTAGTGGTGTACTGAACAAGTTAATGATAGGTCCGCTGCGTCCATACCGAGGGATTGAGGCAAAGAAAGTTGCTGCAGCAATGTCCCTGGCTGCTCAATCCAATACAAAAGGAAAGCATATCTTGCTTTCACATGAAATCGACCATATGACTCCTTCAATTGCGGAAATAATCAGGTAGGCAAGGACAATTTTTCTAGCAATCTCATTGTTTTTTTAGAATAGGCATGTGAATGGAAATAGCGGCGTAAACTTCAGTATGAGGAAAATAATACATCCTAATTTTAAAGGGTAAATAAGGAGGATGGATAATGGTTCATACTGGTCGCCCACAAGAAGAATTACTTGCACAGGATGATAAATATATTTGGCATTCCATGAAGCCGTATAATCCAGAGGCCACCATCGTGGCAATAAAGGCAGAGGGTTCGTGGGTAACCGCCGCCGATGGAAAGCGTTACTTAGATGGTATGGCTGGTTTATGGTGCGTTAATGTTGGCTACGGCCGACAAGAACTAGCAGAAGCTGCCTATGAACAGCTTAAAGAAATGGCTTATTTTCCACTGACACAGAGCCACGTACCAGCGATCAAGCTTGCAGAAAAACTTAATGAAATGTTGGGTGACGAATATGTCATCTTCTTTTCAAACAGCGGGTCAGAGGCGAATGAAACAGCATTTAAAATCGTACGTCAATACCATCAGCAAAAAGGCGAATATAATCGCTATAAAATTGTATCCCGCTACCGAGGCTACCATGGGAATTCGATGGCAGCACTTGCTGCAACCGGCCAAGCGCAAAGAAAATATAAGTATGAACCTCTTGCTCCAGGCTTTATACACGTGTCTCCACCGGATTCCTATCGAGATGATACGAACGTAACCGAACCTAAAGAACTGTCATCTGTGAAGGAAATTGATCGAACCATGACATGGGAGTTGAGTGAGACGATCGCTGCAATGATTATGGAACCTATTATTACAGGCGGTGGGATATTAGTGCCGCCAGAAGGTTACATGAAGGCAGCAAAAGAGGTTTGTGAAAAACATGGAGCACTCTTGATTGTAGATGAGGTGATTTGTGGTTTTGGACGCACAGGGAAACCTTTCGGCTTTATGCACGAGGATGTAAAGCCGGACATCATTACCATGGCAAAAGGAATTACAAGTGCATATTTACCACTATCTGCAACAGCGGTTCGGAAAGAAATATATGAATCTTTTAAAGGAACAGACGAATATGATTATTTTCGGCACATTAATACCTTTGGCGGTAACCCAGCAGCCTGCGCTTTGGCGTTAAAGAATCTAGAAATCTTAGAAAACGAGAACCTGTTTAACCGTTCACGGGACTTGGGGAACCAGGTGGTAAATGAATTGACCAGACTGCTCCAGGATCATCCATTTGTTGGCGACATTCGCGGCAAAGGGTTATTAATTGGAATTGAACTAGTAAAAGATAAGCAGACCAAGGTACCGTTAGATGTTTCATTGGTGAATCATGTGATTGCAGCCTGTAAACAGGAAGGACTATTAATTGGAAAAAACGGGGCAACAGTAGCGGGGTATAATAATGTATTGGCTTTATCGCCTCCATTAAATATTACACAGGAAGATATTGAATTTATTATTAAGACGCTCAGCGATTCAATAAAAAAAATAAAATAAGCGCACAAAAAAGTCCTGCGTGTTTTTTTAAAACACATAGGACTTTTTGTTTATTAATCTATTTAATTATAATAGGAATTCTCCCGTTTAGGAGAAATGCATCGCTTAAATGGTGTCTAAATTCTACCTGAGCAAAAGTGTTAATGGACCGTTCTGCTCTTATTAGTACATCTATTCGCTGCGCAGTGGACATTTCAATCGGTTTACCAGCTGGTATGGTATAAGGCTGGTTGTAGCGCCCAAAAGGAGGGACACCAAGCGCACGTCCATCAAGGGCGATTACGACAACATCCATTGGGAATGTTACTTTAATTTTTGTATAGGCTGCACAGAGTAACCGGATTAGGATGGTCTGATTTCTACGGGCATTTACTGAAATCTGCATTCCATCCACGCCGCTATTTAATGCAGCAGGGATGGTCAATCCAGGACGGATGGTAACGGTGCTGCCGACACGCCCTGGGAAATTAATGCCCGTAACGACAAAATAATCAGGATTATAATCGTGAAAGGCAAAGAAATCATCACTGCCACTATCATTTTCATGGAAATCATCATCTAGACCTGGTTGTTTTCCCATCTTTGGGAATGTCTGGTGTGCATGGTCCGCTTGTTCTCTCCAAACAGAATCAATGTCATCAATGACCCATAGGGCTTCTACATCATAAGGAACCGTCATGGCATGCGGGTCACCGCTTTCTAAATTTCCACCGACAAATCCCCGGAATTTAGGGTATTTTTCAAGATTGGCCGCGGTTCGGCGCGGATACCCTCCGACATTTTTCCCATCACTAGAGTCATAGGCATCAGGTGGTTCTACTATCAGGAATCCATATAACCCAAAGTCGAAATGTTGAATGGTACTTCGATGACAGTGATAGAAATAACTGCCGATATGATTAGGCTGCCATTGATAGGTATATTCCCCCAATTCCATGGAGGTGTGTCCGACTCCATCATTCATGGCAGTAGGCTCGATTCCATGCCAATGTACAGTATGTGCGGGCTGTCCATGTGCTTCAACATAACTATGAAAAACCACACCTCGTGGAACCCGGATGGTTGGCCCAGGGAACGTACCTGATGCAGTCTCAGGAACATCAGGAGTACTAATTAAAAAAAAGCCAAGTTTCCGACCATCCCACATTGGAAGATCTACTCCATGCATAAGGTGAAGTCGCTGGTTATTTGGGATACTCATCGTTGCTCCCTGTATTGTATCTGCTACAAATTTAGGAACTGGATTCGTTGGAATTAACAGTTCAGGTGTTGGGGGACTCTCTTGGGGGGGATCAAATGATTTAACCCATGATCCCTCATGACCCGCCACTGACCTTCGTAGAATCTTATAACCAGGTTTTGAAAAAGACATAGCATTACTCCTTTATTTATTACTTTAATTGTATGAGAACGTTTAATGCGCTCCATCATGTCCAGCTGCTGGACCGGTTATATAAGGTCCAGGAACATGTTTCGTTTGAGCACCGGGGAAGGTGCTGACACCCCCAGGAGTGTTCCGGTCTCCAATAAAATCTAACCCACTCATCATTCCCATCCCATAGTTTCCACCTTGAGCAGATTGACTTGTCTCTGAGTGGTCATGCATTGGGTAACAAATTGGAGATAATTGAACAGAAATATCAACATTTCCAGTTTTTGCGCCAATTTTAGGAAAGAAGGTATTCAATTCCTCTGTTGGGGGCCAGACAGGGTGTGCAACAGAACCTTTAATACCCGGATTTGCGACAGATATGAGCGGTTTATCAGCAAGACCGATCCCGCGCTCATTCGGTACATCTGGCGGCCTTGTAAATGGAACAGCCCATTCGATTATATCGAGTGGCTTGACCGTATAAGTATCTATCCAAACTGGATTCGTTTGTACAACACCATTTACCCCTGTTACATAGACGTGATTTGCATGTATGTGCAGCGAATGAAGTGAAAGACCAGCGTTAAGAATACGAACAACCGCTGGTTCACCAACCCTGTGACTTGGGGTAATCGTAGGATTGTGTGCCGCGAACCATCCAGATTGACCGTTAATTGTAAAAAAGTCTGGTTTCAGATTTAATCCATCTGACCTATACCGATCACTTTGGAATGACCTAATAAATTGCGCAGCAGGAAAGTCTCTTCCTGGCGGATAATTTCCGACCTGACCAAAAAGACGTGAACTAGCAGCATGGAGTACCCACACATACTGTCTAAAAGCAGGTGTATGAGTAGAATCATCACCCTGATCCCAAGCTAATCCAGGGAAGTGTGCAGTAGTACCAAAATCATCAAAAAGCTGCTGAACGGCAGGGGTAGGTGCTGCATACGGTGTGAATTTATGTCCAGGAACTGCTGCGTTTGGCATAACAATCAATGCACCATGAAGACCCATTATCCGGTTAACTGGCGCGTTTAAATTATCATAATATAAATAGGTCCCAGCTTTTGAAGCGATGAATTGGACCTGCTTAGTCGCTCCTGGTGCAATAGGACCGCTATTAACCATCCCTTGTATAAAAAATGCATGAGGTTCATCCAAACCATTGGTAATGGTAACTTTAATAACGCTTCCCTCTGTTGTATAAATATGCGGGCCCGGAATTTCTGCTGGGAAATTTTCCTCTTTGTACAACCAGAAGTAACATTGGGCCTTGTTAATTGAGTTGTGCGTAATCATATCTTTAATGGCGTCGGTTATCGTAAATTTGAGCTCTTGAACCTGTTTGACTGCAAGGAGTTGGTTATTTGAAACCCATGCCGGCAAGACACTTCCGACTACTAGTGCAGCCAAACCGCCTCCAGCATACTTAACAAAATCTCTTCGCTTCATTTTTACCTCCTTATATAGTCTAGAGAAAAGGTTTTCCAAGCAAATGGCCTATGTATATCCACTGGATTTCGAGTCTAACTTCAGGGATAACTGGTCCAAAGTCACAAACCGTTCTCGAAATTTTTGCGTTTTTACTAATATCAACCAATGCGGCTGGTACTAAATAACTATTCATTCCCTGGGATGAAAATTCCTTTCTTTCGACATTGGCGGGAGCCTTTTTTTTATCGAGTATATATTTATTTTTATGACAAATAATTTACTTTTTATAGGTAGAAAGACTTATCAATGAACAAATGGTTCATTACTATAATGTTATAACGAACAAGCACATCTGCTAAATAAGGTAATTGTCGGAATTTCTTTGTAGTGTAAAGTGTTTTAACTAACAATAAACATCCGAAGTTTATTATTTTTTGATTTATTTAGTAAAATAAATGATGGTATAGTAGATGTTTCATTACATAAGTAGCTTCTAAAGTAAAAGGATGGAAATAATGACAAAAACGAGTTCTTATATTAAAGAGTGGCAGCAGGCACTACAAAATGAAATTGTATTTTTAAAGAAATATGGGAGTAACAAATACCGAGTAACAAATGGCAGGCTGGTATCAAGTGATGGTTCGTTTACCTATTATTTTGACACTGCTTTCTCATTGAAAATTCCAGTAGGTTCCTCGATAACACTTGTTTGGGGTGGTCTTAAGCAGGGAGGACGTACCCTTTCCTCCGAAGGGAAAGGTATAATTATACAATTAGAACAAACATTAAGTGATTTAATCCCTGAGGCATATATTTATCACGATCCTTGGGAGCTCCTTGAACAGCTTATTGAGCGGTTAGAGGAGATTAGTAAAAGTAAGAAAAAACGAGTAAGAGTTCATCGATTAATGAATCCATCAATGCCTGCTAAGCATCCGATTGATAAGATAAAAAGCAATATTCATGAGGTGCTATTAAGGTCAAAGTACAATCCTGTTACCTTTGTGTGGGGACCACCAGGAACAGGGAAAACCTATACCCTTGCACGTGTTGCTGCTAATAAATATTTTCAAGACAAAACAGTCCTTATTCTTTCACACAGTAATCAAGCGGTGGATGTATTAATTAGTGAAATCTCAGCTTTTCTTAAAAAGAAGGAACGCTTTCGCGAGGGAGATGTGCTGCGTTACGGCTTTAATACAGCCGTAGCCGAAGGAACCCAGGAAGCCCTCACAACTAGTCAGCTATTACAAAAAAAAGAACCCAGTCTTGCTGAAGATAAAGACCGATTAATAGAAGAAAGAAAAAATATAAAACTGGATCTTGCTCGTTCCTTTAGTAGAAGGGACTCCAATCAACTATTGGAACTAGAGAAAAAAATTGCAAGAGTGCTTGAAAAAATTCGCCAAAAGGAAATGGAGTTTGTAAAGGCTGCGTTTGTGGTAGGATCAACACTTGCTAAAGCAGCTAGTGATCCTGCCATTTATGGAAAGGAATTTGATGTCGTCATTCTTGACGAAGCAAGTATGGCGTATGTGCCACAGGCGGCATTTGCAGCTTCTCTTGGAAAAAGAGTCATTATTTGCGGTGATTTTAAACAATTGCCGCCTATTGCCTCATCAAGAGACACACTTGTTACGAAGTGGATGAAAGAAGACATATTTCATCGAGCAGGTGTTGCAGATTGGGTAGAGTCGGGAAAACTTCATCCACATTTATTTTTATTAAAGGAACAGCGAAGAATGCACCCCGATATTTCTGCCTTTACCAATAGATACATTTATCATTCTTTAGTTGGTGATCATGACAGTGTACGGATGAGCAGAAATGCGATAGTAGAACAAGCACCTTTTCCAGGACGAGCTGCTATTCTGTTAGATACGAGTTATATGGGCGCATTTTGTTTGAATGAAAAAACGTCTAATTCTAGGTCCAATCTTTGGCAGGCACTGATTTCATTTCAATTAATTCATGAATCCTATTTAGGCGGCTCTAGGTCAATCGGATATGTGACACCCTACCGGGCACAAGCAAATATAGTGGATCTCTTGTTACAAGACTTATATGAAAAAGAACGGTTGTCAGCAGATATAATCTCTGCAACTGTACACCGTTTTCAAGGCAGTGAGAGGGATGTCATGATCTTTGATACAGTTGATTCCGATCCACAGGATCGCGTCGGAATGCTATTAACGGGAAAGGATAGCGAACGGCTTATTAATGTTGCCATTACGAGAACGAAGGGAAAATTCATTCATGTCTGTAATCATGCCTTTATCCGCAGGCATGTCTATAATAGGAAGACCCTAAGAATGCTTGTAGAACATCAAGAAAAACAGCAACAAAGTGTAAGGACGAAGGATATTGGAACCTGGATAAAAAATCAACTCCCTAGATTAATGTGGATCCATGCATTAAAGAAAGAACAGGTAATAAAGGATTTAAATCATGCTCGTTCTTCAATCGTTATGTCTTTACCTGTCCATATTCAGTTACCGGAGGATTTGAAATACTCGTTAGCTGGCCGTAATCTGTCCGTGGAGTTAACAGTTATTTCAGAGAAAGCATGGCCCGAATTAAAACCAAATATCTGGCAGGAAACAGGCTGGAATTGCCCTTTCATTATGATTGATCAGCAAATTTTATGGCTAGGTCAGCCGTTAGAGAGAGGAAAAGGAATTCAACCTCCCTATATTGCCGTTAGGTTAGACTCAGAAAAGATATGTGAGTATTTGAACGAACAGTTTTAATCAAATTAGTTCCAAATGGAAAATAAAATTTAAATTTTCAATCAACTAGCTTGACAATTCGTCGTTTTCTATAGATAATCAAATAAATTGGAAATCGAAAATGGTATGGGATTAGTAAACTTGGGAACGTGTTAGAGAATGAAACTCAAAGGCTGAAAGGTTTCTCACGGGAAAAAGATTGAACCTGCCCTATTAAGCTGCTTATGCAAACATAAGCCGTTCTCCCACGTTACGGGTTAAAGAGGATGCATTGCATCAATTAAGGTGGTACCGCGGAAACGATTTTTCCGTCCTTTTTTAAGGACAGAAAAATTGTTTTTTTATTTTTCAAAAGACAGGAGCAAGAGTAGGATGAAGAAACAACTCGTGGTAGTAAAAATTGGGAGCAGCTCGCTAACCACAGCCTCAGGGATCATATCCGAAGAGAAAATTCGGGATCATATCGAGGCCATTGCTTATTTAAAACAGCTAGGTCACGATGTCATCTTGATTTCTTCTGGTGCAGTAGCCGCAGGATTTGGAGCGTTAGGCTACCCAGCTAGGCCAAAGAGTTTAGCCGGAAAGCAAGCTGCTGCTGCAGTAGGACAGGGATTATTAATGCAGCATTATAATACAGCATTTAAAGATTTTGCTATTGTTCCTGCCCAAATTTTATTAACGAGGGAGGATTTTTATAGCCTTGAACGGTTTCATAACCTATTCAATACGATAACAGAGCTCCTTCAAAGAGGAGTTATACCGATTATCAATGAAAACGATTCAGTTGCAATTGAGGAATTGACTTTTGGTGACAATGATATGCTGTCAGCTCTCGTGAGTGGTTTTCTTCATGCAAATGCCTTAATTATTTTAACAGATATAAATGGGTTATATAATGGGAACCCGAAAGTGGTAAAGGATGCAAAGAAAATTGACTTTATTCCAAGAGTGACAGATGAGTTCCTTGAAGCTGCAGGAGACAGTGGTTCCTCTGTTGGAACTGGGGGAATGAAATCCAAGCTTCTAGCAGCGAAAAAAGCACTATCATTCGGTGTTAGTGTTTTTGTTGGAAGAGGTCAAGGGAAAGAGAAGCTTTCTCGTATACTAGAGGGCAGTGGGGATGGTACCTATATTGGAGGACCTTTCCAAACTCAAATGCAAAAGAAAAAGCAATGGATTGCTTTCCACTCCCAACCGGCGGGTGTAGTTGAAATTGATGCAGGAGCAGAAGATGCCATTCTCACAAACGGAAAGAGTCTTCTTCCTGTGGGGGTTACGAAGGTTATCGGTGATTTTAATGCGATGGATGTTGTCGAGGTTCACAATCAAAATGGTGAATTAATTGGTAAGGGACAAATCTATTATTCTTCCAAAAATTTACAAATGGTAAAAGGGTTACCTGGTGAGAAGACGAAAAATTTTTCAATAAATAAACGTGCGGAAGTGATTCATCGTAATAACTGGGTCAGTCTGCCAGAGGAGTGAAGTTGAATATGAGTGAATTACTAGAAAAAGCCCAAAAACTAAGGTCAGCATCTAAGGTACTTGCTATCTTATCAACTGAAGAGAAGAATGAAGCTTTATTGAAGATGGCTGACGCCTTATTAAGTGAAAAAGAGTTCATTTTAAATGAAAATAAAAAAGACATTCGAGCAGGTGAAGAAAAAGGTTTCATTCCATCTTTATTGGACAGGTTAATGCTTACCGAGGAGAGGATTGAACAAATTGTTGAGGGGATTCGCCAGTTAGTCAAACTTGAGGATCCAATTGGTGAAATCATTGAAGCGTGGGAGCGCCCAAATGGTTTACAGATTCATACTGTTCGCGTTCCACTTGGTGTGATTGGCATGGTATATGAGGCTCGTCCGAATGTCACTGTAGATGCTGGAAGTCTTTGTTTAAAAGCCGGAAATGCTGTTCTATTAAGAGGCAGTACCTCTGCTCTTCATTCTAATAAAGCACTTGTACATGTTATGCGTGAGGCTCTTAGAGATAGTAAAATACCAGCAGATGCCGTACAGCTTCTTGAGGATACGAGCAGGGAGACAGCTTCACAAATGTTTAAACTGAATCAATATTTAGATGTGCTGATCCCCCGCGGCGGCGCTGGATTAATTCAGTCCGTTATCGAAAATGCAACCGTACCAGTTCTCGAAACAGGTGTTGGTAATTGTCATGTATTCATAGATGAAACAGCAGAAAAGAAAATGGGTATTGAAATTGCCTTAAATGCAAAATTACATCGACCATCAGTATGTAATGCCGCTGAAACTTTGTTGATTCATAAGAATTGGCCTTATGTTTCTGAGGTCATGCATGCATTACAGGATCAGGGAGTTGAGCTAAGAGGCGATGAATTGTTGTCTTTAGAGTATTCTTTTATCAAGGTAGCTTCTGAAAAAGATTGGTATACTGAATTTCTAGCACCTATACTATCGGTGAAACTAGTTAACGACGTAAAGGAAGCAATTGATCATATCGATCAATATGGCACCAAACACTCTGAAGCCATTATCAGTGAGAATAACGAAAATGTCCGGATTTTCTTCCAGGCTGTGGATGCAGCTGTTGTTTATCATAATGCTTCTACCCGTTTTACGGATGGTGAGCAATTTGGCTACGGTGCTGAAATAGGTATAAGTACACAAAAATTACATGCTCGTGGACCAATGGGGCTGAAGGCAATAACGACCTCAAAAGCGATTGTTCAAGGAACAGGGCAGATTCGTTCTTAATTTATATACTAAAAGTGTGTGAGGACAAGCAATTTCTTGTTCTCATTTTTTTACGTTATTTAAGTGAGTGTCCCAAAAAGTAAAGGTATCTGTTATAATAGTATACAAACATACATTCTCATATGGAAGCAGGTGATATTCTTGACAAATACCATTCAAATAGCGGTTAGATCGCTGGTGGAACATGTATATAGCAGTGGCAGTATAGATTCAAAATTCCGGTCACAGTCCACGCTTTTAGATGGAACGAGAATTCACCAAAAAATCCAAAAAACATATCAAGAATCGGATCAAAAGGAAGTCTATCTTCGAACTGACTATTCTTTTAAAGACCTGATTTTTACGATTGATGGAAGGTGCGATGGATTATTATTTCGTGACGAAGAGGTAACTATTGACGAAATAAAATCTACTTCCCAGCCGTTAGAGCAACTTGAAGGTGATGGTCATCTAGTCCATTGGGCTCAAGCTAAAATGTACGCCTACATTTATGCTAAGTACCAACAGATACAGGAGATTTTTGTACAATTGACCTATGTACAAGTGGAAACCGATGAGAAAAAATATATAAGGAAAAGTTTTACCTATAAAGAACTAGAGGTTTTTGTTCATGAGGTGGTAGAAAACTATTATCCCTATGCAAAATTACTATATGATCATCGAAAAGAAAGAAATGAAAGCAGCAAACAATTAGAATTTCCGTTTGAAACATACCGCGCCGGCCAAAGGAGACTAGCTGGTGTGGTATATAAGACCATATCAGAGGAGAAAAGTTTGTTTGTTAAAGCTCCAACCGGTATCGGAAAAACAATCTCTACCCTTTTCCCGGCTGTGAAAGCGTTTGGAGAAGGATACCTAAATCGGATTTTTTATCTTACCGCAAAAACGATAACGAGGACTACGGCCGAAGATGCAGCTTCCAAAATGCGTTCCTGCGGTCTTTGTTTGAAGTCGGTTACGATTACAGCTAAGGATAAGGTTTGTTTTAAGGAAGAAACAAAATGTCAGAAGGAGTATTGTGAGTTTGCGAATGGTTATTATGATCGTGTAAATGGAGCTATTTTAGATATAGTGGCTAATGAATACTGTATGAATCGTGAAGTGATCGAAAAATATGCCCGCAAACATACCATATGTCCTTTTGAGTTTTCGATTGATCTTGCTTATGTAGCCGACACCATCATTTGTGATTACAATTATATTTTTGACCCTCGGGTATCGTTAAAGCGATTGTTTGAGGAGCAAAAGAAGACTACACTTTTACTAATCGATGAGGCGCATAATCTTGTTGACCGCGGACGAGAGATGTTTTCTGCAGCGCTAAACAAAGATCCTTTTCTTCAATTGAAAAAGGAGTTTAAAGGTGTCGACAAAGTGATTTATGAGAGTGCTGCTAAAATAAATGCATGGTTTATATCTTTGAAAAAGGAAACAGTAGAGCAAAATGAATTTACCTTGGAGGTGCTAGATGAAGAATTGATATTGCTTTTAACCCAATTTATTGAAGGGGCCGAATCTTTTCTTCATAAAGATTCCTCTCCAAATCTGCTGGAACTATACTTTAAGGTAAATGCCTTCCTGAAAATACACGATTTACTTGATGATCACTTTATAATCTATGGTGAGAAAATTAAGAATGATATATCCCTTAAGCTGTTTTGTATCGACCCATCAAAACTGCTTCAAAAAATGGGAAAGGGCTACCGCTCAAAAGTATTTTTTTCAGCCACTCTTTCTCCACTGCCCTATTATCAGGATATTCTTGGCGGCAAAGAGGAGGACTATTTGCTGTCTATACCATCTCCATTTAAAGAGGAACAAACAGATATTTTTATCAAACCGCTGTCAACCAGATATCGGGATCGTGAAAGTACAAAGGAGAAAATCGTTACATTGGTTCATTCCTTGATTCAAAATCGGCCTGGAAACTATTTAATCTTTTTCCCTTCCTATCACTATTTACTTACGGTATATGATTTGTTTGTAAACGAATTTCCGAAGGTTAGGACCTTGCTTCAGGGTGCAGGTATGTCAGAATTGGAGAGAGAAGAATTCTTGGAGCAATTCAAACCGAGTCAAAATGAAACGTTAATAGGTTTTGCTGTGCTAGGCGGTGTTTTTTCAGAAGGTGTTGATTTAAAGGGTGACCGCTTAAATGGTGTCGTTGTGATAGGAGTAGGGCTTCCGCAGCTGTGCTATGAAAGAAATCTGATTAAAGATCATTTTACTATGAAGGATAAAAACGGCTATGATTACGCCTATGTGTATCCCGGTATGAATAAGGTTTTACAAGCAGGCGGCAGATTAATACGGTCAGAAGAGGATCACGGGACGATTGTACTCGTAGATGATCGATTTTTGCACCGACAGTATCAAAGTCTCCTTCCGCTAGAATGGAGAAATTTCATCGTCATTTAAATTAGATTGAATGGTCTAATCTGATGGTAGTTTGACTAATTACTCTAAAATCAATAAAATTAGATAATATAATCTAATTTTTGAGGAGGGGTATGGTATGAACCATCCTATTTCAATTTTTATACTTGATGTTAGCAACTCTTCATCTTCTGATAAGGGTGAGGAGTTAACAAATTACTTAGATGAAATGGTTAACTGGATTCATGATTGGACTGAGTGTATAGAACATTGCAAAGTGAAGCATCGAGCAGGCGATGAAATTATCTTCGTTGGTTATGGGTATTCGACTGCCTATATTCTTGCATTTTTTATTAGCAGGATATGGAAATTCAAAGACCATACGCCATACTTTGGTTTGTCTTTTGGTGATAGTGATAAAGAGTTAGAGGAAGTCGATATTGAAAAGTGGATTCACCCATTAATAAAGCAGGCAAGGTATGCCAATGATTTATTGAAACAGGAACAGGAAAGACCGCTATTTAAATTTGAGCTTGATCAATTTAATCAAAATACTTCGTTTTTTCCATATAATCAGTTTCGAAATGAGTTTGAGGTTTTAATCAATTCCTTACTACGTTTACAGATGAGTATGATGAAAGAACAAACCCTTATTCAGGAACAGGTTTTTACCTATTACTTCATATTGGAGCAGCAAAAAGCGGTAGCCGTTTTGCTTGGAAAAACTGCACCGACCATCTCAAGTCATTATAAAAAAGGGAAATCGGAAGAAATCATAAAGGTTTTTACTGAATTGGTCACAATTCTAAATTCGCTGCAGGAAAAATCTTATAAGGATAAACTTGAAAAAACGAATAGTGAATCTTTGATGGATTCCATTCGAAAACATTTGAAAGTAAATCATATTAAGTAATTACCTGATTGAGAGGAGTATCCATGCTATTATTATGCCTTATTCTCGCCCATCTCATTGCTGATTTTTATTTACAGACTGATGAAATGGTCGTAGATAAGATGAAAAATATTAAGAAACATATCGGACACCATTTTCTTGTAAATATACTTGTGCTGACTGTTTTTTACCTTTTTTCTTTTAAAGAAATGGGTGTTTATTCTGGCCTTATTTTCCCGTTGCTCTTTATTGTGAGCAGCCATTTTATTATCGATATCCTGAAAATAAAGCTCCTTGATACTATAAAAATAAGCAATGAAGAAAACTTAAAAAGAGCCAGTTTCTTCATTATTGATCAGATGGTACATATTGTATTGATTCTACTTGCAGGACAGTTGTTTTTAGGAGTTAAGCTTTCAGGCATCTCTGATTTTTTTCTAAATGGGAAAGAATTAGGAACTGTAAACTCGGTTTTGTTTATAGGCATTGTTATTATTCTTGCAACAAGTGTAAGCGGGCACATGATAAAGATCCTTTTAGGCTCACTGCCTAATCAGCTTTTAACCTTTGAAGGAAAATATACATTTAAAAATGAACGGCATGAAGCTGACTATGCAAAGAATCATACCGGTAATAGAGCATTGACCGAGGAATACAATTATACGATTTTTAGCAAACATGATCTCTCCCGGGGGAGATTAATTGGATATATTGAGAGATTACTAGTCTTAGTGTTAACTTTTTACAGCGCTTATCCAGCGATTGGATTTATCGTTGCTGCTAAATCAATTGCACGTTTCAAACAAATGGATGACCGGAACTGGGCAGAGTATTTTCTATTGGGTACTCTTACATCCATGTTCATTGGAATAACACTTGGGATTCTGCTAAGGGAAGTGTTGACATAGACACCATTGATTGAAATAACAGTGGTGTTTTTTTTGTGGTTTGTATTTAATATGTCATAATAAGAAAGAGGAGGGATGTATGATGCGTTTAAAAGGTAAGAAAGTAGTTAGTCTTGTCCATCATGAATTTGAAGATCTTGAATTATGGTACCCCATTCTAAGACTAAGAGAAGAAGGGGCAGTTGTTCATTTAGCGGGTGAGAAGGCTGAGGAAGAGTACATAGGAAAATATGGAGTGCCAGCAAAATCTGATTACTCCTATAGCGATATTAAAGGTGAGAATTATGATGCCATTTTGGTGCCGGGCGGCTGGGCTCCAGATAAGATACGCCGCTTTCCGGAAGTCCTCTCCCTGCTTCAACATTTCGAAGAAAATCAAAAGCCAATTGGGCAGATCTGCCATGCTGGCTGGGTCCTAATTTCTGCAAAGATTTTGCAGGGGAAGAAAGTCACGAGTACACCTGGAATTAAGGATGATATGGAAAATGCTGGTGCGACTTGGTATGATGAACCGGTTGTTGTCGACGGGCACCTTGTTTCAAGCAGACGCCCGCCAGATCTTCCAGACTATATGCGAGAGTTTATAAAAGTAATTGAGCAAAAATAAGTTGCTAGTCAGTATAATTTGCGGCTTATTGAGAAATACTTTTTGATTAGGACTAAATTTTTTTATGTGAGGAGAATGTAACATGGCGAATATTGAAGTAGGCGAAGTATTTACAATTAGTGATGAGAACGAGCAAGAGCAGGAAGTAGAGGTTCTGGCTTCTATCAATATAGAAGGTACTAATTATGTTGCGGTAGGTTTTGTTGAAGATATTCAAGAGGAAACCGAAGAGGATATTGATATTTTCTTCTTAAAAGTAGATGAAGATGGAGACTTTTCAGCAATCGAAAGTGATGAAGAGTTTGATAAAGTGTCGGCTGCTTTTGAAGAGATTATGGATGAGGAAGAGGAATAGATTCAAAAAAGCTGGCAATTGCCAGCTTTTTACATTCGTTAAATTTTACATCGGAGTAAATCCTACAAAAGTTCCATTGATGAAGACATACATATTAATTACTCCATTTTGATCGATAAATGGAACGCCCACCATTGTTACTCCTTCTGCAGGTAAAACTACCTCTATACTTTTTGCTCCATTCCAGCGGTATCCAGTGTTTATTAATTCCAATTTTTTAACCTTAAACGCATCACTGCTTAGAAAAGCAGCAACAATTTTATTTCTTTCAGAACCAGTAAGGGGTACTAGGCTATGACATGCACAATCATCTCCTGGTTCTTCTGCCTGTACAGGAGTCCCTGGGGCAGCAAACATCAATAAAACAATTAAACTACTTAATAAAAGGGTTACTATTTTCTTCATTCACTTTCCTCCTTCTTTTGGTCTAGTTATATATTCCTTTATTTCTCGACATTTTCCTGCAAACATTTTGAATAAATTGCGACAATTATAGGAAATCTTGTTAATTTTGCTTTATTTATTAGTTTTTATATACCCTTGTGTAAGGTTAACTACACTTTTAAGTAAAAGAAAGCCTCGCAGGGAACTCTCTGCAAGGTTACTTAATAAAGCGTTTAATTTGTTTTAACGCGTCTTTCCGATTTGGATATCGAAATGGTAGATCGAACGTAGTTGTTTGTTTTAAGATACTTTTTTGGTGCGAGAAGACATAAAAACTTCCTCTACCATGATAGGCCCCAATCCCACTGTCTCCAACTCCGCCAAATGGAAGGTAGGGAGAACTAAGGTGCATAACGGTATCGTTAATACATCCCCCGCCAAAAGAAATAGAATTAAGGATCGTTCCTTGAAATTCATTGCTTTGAGAGAAAATAAATAGTGCCAATGGTTTTGGGTTTTCGTTTATTTTACCTACCATCGTATTTGCATCGTCATATTCAAGAATAGGTAGAATGGGGCCGAAAATTTCCTCTTGCATCACAGGGTCTTCCCAATTGACTCCTCCAAGTACGGTAGGCTCAATCGTTAATGTATCGATAGAATAATTGCCACCATGAAGGATTTCTCCACTTGAAAGTAAGTTAATAACACGGTTAAAATGCCGTTCACTCACAATCCTAGTGAACTCTTGGTTTTTTATGATTTCCTCATAAAGGTCCTTGATACTTTCTGTGAGTATCTTTATGAATTCATCCTTAACATCCCGATGAACATATGAATAATCAGGTGCGACACATGTTTGACCAGCATTGATAAACTTGCCCCAAGCTATTCGTTTGGCTGCTAGTTTGATATTCGCATCATGATGGACAATACAAGGACTTTTTCCTCCCAATTCGAGCGTAACAGGAGTTAAATGTTTGGCTGCTGCTTCCATAATTAACTTACCTACCGCAACACTACCGGTAAAAAAGATATAATCGAATTTTTCTTTTAACAAGGTTTGAGTAGTTTCAGCATCGCCCTGGACAACAGAAATGTACTCAGCAGGGAATGTTTTACTGATAAGCTCAGCCATAAGCTTTGACGTTTCTGGTGTTAGTTCTGATGGTTTAAGGATGGCACAATTTCCGGCAGCAATTGCTCCAATGAGTGGTGCAATCGCTAATTGCAGAGGATAATTCCATGGAGAAATAATCAATACCACACCATACGGTTCAGAATAAATATAGCCTTTTGAGCCCATTTGGGTGAAGGCAGTTTTTACTTTACGTGGTGCTGTCCAATTTTTAATGTGTTTAAGAGTAAAGCGGATTTCCTCTAATACAATCCCCAATTCGGTAATATACGTGTCAAAATCACTTTTATTCAAATCGCTTTTAAGTGCAGCCATCAGCTCTGTTTCATGCGAACGGATCATGTTTCCTAATAATGTTAAAGCTTCTATTCTGTAGGTAACATCTTTGGTTTTGCCCGATTGAAAGAAATCCCGCTGTCTATTAAGTAATTCACTAGAAATTTCCATTCTCCCACCTCCACACGATAAGAATATTTTACCACATCCTATTTTAATCAGTAGAATTTGAAATAGGCCGTAATGGAATAATTTTGTATGAATAATAATTATCGGAGAATACTATGATTAAATATTAGTGAAGGAGACATGAAATGCAAATCGAAACCGGTATGAAATATCAAATTTCTCAAAATATCAAGGGGAATTTTAATTCAGCAGATACACTAACAATAACGACTAATAATGGGATAACCGTTCAATTTACACTTGAAGATGGAAAAGGATACGGTTCTATGCCGATCGATCATTTAAATTATTTATTAAAAAGGTCCAATTTAACACCATCTACTACAAATAAAAGAGTGCTGTTAAGTCCAGAAAATGAAGAAAAAATTGGATAAATAAAGCCTTCCTTGAATGCCAAGGAGGGCTTATTTATTTCTCGTTTGTGATCATTTTTAACAAATAACGAGCGTAGGTATCTGATATTTCCTCCGCGCTTTGAGGACCATTCTGGTCATACCATTCTTGAATCCAGTTAAGAGCTCCTAAAATGATTAGCCGCACCATTTTCACGTCCACATTTTCAAAAGCATTTATTTCAATGCCTTCCAGAATAATTCTGTCAAAATACAGTGAGTAACTTTTTCTCAGTTCAAGAATTTCCTTTAGTTGATCTTCCGAAAAATTATGATTCGGTTTTGTTAGTGCCATAAACATTGATTTCTCACGTGTTGCAAGAAGAATATGTTCTTTAATCGCGTGCCTTAGTTTTTCAATTGGGTTGGAATCACTATTAACCACTTTCTCAATGCCATCAAGGCAGAGTTCCATAATCATCAAATGGCATTGATACAGTAAGTCATCTTTATTTTTAAAATAATAATACATCGACCCTTTTGTCATAAGCAGCTTGGCAGCGATTTCTTCCATTGTAGTTCCTTGGTAGCCTTTTTCAATAAGAATAGCTGCTGCAGAGCGAAGGATTTCCTGCTTCTTTTTAGCCATTTTCTGAGCTCTAAAAGATGACATATTTCAAACCTCCTACCTCTATGAACTCTAAATCTTCCTATCTATTTGAACAATTAGAAATTTTTTTACTCTTTGTTTAAATATAGGACAACGGTTTAGGAAAATCAACGGGAATATAGTGGAGATCGATTAATTTTTTAAATCAGTGTTCAAAAAATAAATCAATTGTAAAATTTTAAGAAAATTGTTATTATTAACACAATAATAACATCTTTTGGAAACTGGGATATTGATTGAATAGGAGCGGGAAATATGAGAATACAAGATTCTATTGCATTGGTAACTGGAGGCGCTTCTGGTCTTGGAGAGGCAACTGTCCGAAATATTGTAAAAAATGGCGGTAAAGCAGCTATACTTGACCTCTCTGAAGAAAGAGGGACAAAGTTAGCCGAAGAATTAGGGGAGAATGCTGTTTTTTACAAGTCAAATGTAACAAGTGAAGAAGATGTACAACATGCTATTGATAGAGCTATAGCCCAATTTGGGAAAATCAATACAGTAGTGAATTGTGCAGGTATTGCAATTGCAGAAAAAACAGTTGGCAAGGGCAGCAATGCACATAGTTTTGATAGTTTTAAAAAAGTGATAGAAATCAATTTAATTGGCACATTTAACGTGATTCGCCTTGCTGCAGCCCAAATGGTAAATAATGAGCCGAATCAGGAAGGGGAAAGAGGGGTTATCATTAATACGGCCTCAGTTGCGGCATTTGATGGTCAAATCGGCCAGGCAGCATACAGTGCCTCAAAAGGCGGAGTTGCAGGTATGACTTTGCCTATCGCCCGCGATTTAGCGAAATCCGGGATTCGTGTTATGACCATTGCTCCAGGGATCATCGAAACACCTTTATTTGCATCTTTATCTGAGCAAGCAAAAGCAGCCTTAGAATCACAGGTTCCATTTCCATCCAGGCTTGGACGACCTTCTGAATATGCACAATTAACCCAGTCCATCATTGAAAATGTCATGTTGAATGGAGAGACCATCCGTTTAGATGGTGCCATTCGTATGCCTCCGAGATAATCCAAAACAAGGAAAAAATATATTTAAAATTAGGAGGAAAGAAAATGCGTGAAGTTGTGATTGTAGAGGGTGTTCGTACACCAGTTGGTAAAAGAAAAGGGCTGCTCGGTACTGTACGCCCAGATGAATTAGCTGCAAAAGTCCTAAAAGAATTAGTAAATCGTGCTGGGATTTCTCCGGGAATCGTGCAAGACGTAATCTTGGGGTGTGTTTCACAGGTAGAAGAACAAGGTATGAATATTGCCCGTACTGCTGCCTTGATAGCGGATTTCCCAATACATGTTCCGGCAACCACATTAGATCGTCAATGCGGTTCAGGTCAGCAGGCCATCCATTTTGCCTCTCAAGCCATACTTAGCGGCGATATGGATATTGTCATCGCAGGCGGTGTTGAGAGTATGACTCGGGTTCCACTGGGGTCTACTAGTCAACATTCAAAATTAAGCGAAGAGCTTACTTCGCGTTATGAAATCATTCATCAAGGCTTGTCAGCAGAAAGAATTGCGGATGAATGGGGATTTACGCGCACCAAATTAGATGAATTTTCAGTAGAAAGTCATAATCGCGCCCTACTTGCTCAAGAAGAAGGCAGATTTGATAGAGAAATCATGCCATTAGAAGTAACATTGGAGGATGGCACTACGGTTGTTGTGAAACAGGATGAAGGTCCGCGAAAAGGGTCTACAGTTGAAAAATTAGCCACTCTAAAGACAGTCTTTAAAGAAGACGGGAAAATTCATGCTGGAAATGCTAGTCAAATGAGTGATGGAGCAGCGGCAGTTCTCTTAATGTCTTGGGAAAAAGCAGAGGAACTGGGAATTAAACCACGTTTCCGAATTGTTGCCCGTTCGGTAACTGGCTCTGACCCGACGTTAATGTTGACAGGTCCAATTGAAGCAACTAGGCAGGTATTAGTGAAAGCAGGATTAACTATTGATGACATCGACATATACGAAGTGAACGAAGCTTTTGCACCAGTACCAATGTGCTGGTTGGAGGAAATTAAGGCTGACCCTAAGAAATTGAATCCTAATGGTGGAGCTATTGCACTAGGACACCCTCTGGGAGCTACAGGTGAAAAATTAATGATTTCTATGATGCACGAATTAGAAAGAACGGGCGGTCGTTATGGACTGCAGGCTATTTGTGAAGGCGGTGGTATGGCCAACGGAACGATTATTGAAAGAATCAGTGAATAGGTAAGAACGCGGGAATAAGCAGGAAAAACAATCATTTTGCTGATTATTATTTTTTACAAGATTACTAGAGAGGAGCAACGTGAATTGCTTAATGAGATAGGTGTGACGCAAGTAACCATCCCACTGCCTTTTCGATTAAATCATGTTAATTGCTTTTTAGCAGAAGGGGAAAGAGGGTGGACGATTATCGATGCAGGATTAAATAATGAAGTATCTAGAGACATTTGGAGACCCATCATCGAAAAACATGATATTAAGGATATCATCATTACCCATTATCACCCTGACCATTTTGGATATGCCGGAACACTTCAAAAACTTACAAATGCAGAGGTTTGGATGACGGAAATCGATGCAGAGGCTGGTTTATCCTATTGGGAGTCAGAGTCACTTTCGATTGTAAATAAGAACTACGAAACCTGCGGGTTACCAGATGATTTATCGAGGGTGCTAACCAGAGATGAAAGAAGTTTTAATCCCCAGGTAAAACCATACCCAATTGTTCAACATTACATGGAAGAAGGCATGAAAGTCGTTTTTGGGGATTACGAATATGAAGTTATATTTACACCCGGGCATTCTGATGGGTTAATCACGTTTTTTAACAAAGAAAAAAGTATCTTATTTTCAACCGATCATATTTTACCACGGATTTCTCCTAATATTTCATACTGGTTTCGAGGCAATCGAAATCCATTACATGCGTTTTTTGCTTCATTAGAAAAAATTAAATTATTGGATGTTGATTTTGTCATTCCTTCCCATGGGAAGCCGTTTAGAAATGCAAATCAAAGAATAGAAGAATTATTGGAACATCATCATGAACGATTAGAGCAGACTTATGATTACATTAAACAGCCTGCGACCATCTATGAAGTTAACACCAAGCTTTTTAAGAATCTGAATATCCATGAAACTCGATTTGCAGTTGGTGAAACACTCGCCCATTTGGAGTATTTATATTTAAACAACCAATGTCAAAAATCGATTAAGGATGGAACTTGGTATTACGAGTGCATTTAGGTAGAAGGGTATCCCACGTGGGCACCCTTCATCTTTTTTTACATTATCATATTTCTCTGTTGGTATATACAGCAATTAATACAACCGCGTGGCAATCTCCAATATTCTTTACAGAATGAGGTACACTTGCATTCCAGCTGAAGGAGTCACCTTGTTCTAAGATAGCAGAATCTTCCCCTTGCTCTGCCAGCACTTTTCCTTCTAGTACCAAATGACATTCTTCCCCTTCATGGGCGTGGGCGTCACCAATCGAAGCACCAGGGGGAAATTCTACACTTCGCAAACTTAATCCACCCATCGAAGAAATGTGCTCAATATTCAATTTGTTA
Organism: Neobacillus sp. plas4; assembly: GCF_057221695.1. Lineage (NCBI taxonomy): Bacteria > Bacillati > Bacillota > Bacilli > Caryophanales > Bacillaceae > Neobacillus > Neobacillus sp. plas4. Next base: position 3,243,336 of record NZ_CM170152.1, on the reverse strand, counting down.
AAAGTTGTCATTGTTCGATTATCTTTTCGAACTACGCGTAAATGTTGTTTTTTTTCTAATAATAAATAGGGAAGAGGAACCTCTAAATAGCTGGCAATGGTTTGCAGCGTATTGATGGAAGGTGAGGTGTTATTATTTTCAACATTGCTGATAAATCCTTTTGAAAGACCTGTACCTTCACACATTTGTGCGATTGTGATTTTTTTTCGATTTCTAATTGCACGAATTTTTGAGCCGATATCCAGTTTTATCACCCTTTATAGTTTCCTAATATAGAACATATTTATATATTAGCAAAAAAATGATTGACAATCCATAAGATCTCTTGTTATCTTATAAACAACAAATGTTCATATTTGAAAACATTTAATAAAAAGAAAGGATGAATAGTATATGAATGCACCGATGATATATGAGCTCCGTCGTCCGAATCAGATTGACCCTGATAAAAAATATCCTGCGTTGTTTATCATGCATGGAATTGGCAGTAATGAGCAAAACATGCTGTCGTTGGTTAGCGGGTTAGAAGAACAGTTTTACATTTTCAGTATTCGCGGTCATCTCTCACAACCACCAGGATTTGCCTATTTCACAATTCAAGGGTACGGCAAACCCCATCGGGAAGTGTTCGATGAAGGCGTAAATAAGCTTACAGGCTTTATTGACTATGCTTGCGAAAAGTATCCGCTAGATACTTCAAATTTATACTTGTTAGGTTTTAGTCAAGGTGCCATTTTATCCATGACCCTTGGGTTAACATTAGGAAATAAAATTAAAGGTATTGTTGCTTTAAGTGGTTATATTCCTGCCTTCGTCAAAGAAGAATACACAATTAAACCTGTAGATGAGGTATCCTTATTTATTTCTCATGGAGAAATGGATCAAGTTCTTCCTTTTGAATGGGGAGTTGCCAATAACGAATATTTTCGCCAATTAGGTGCTAACGTTACTTTTAACACCTATCAAGAAGGACATAGTGTTTCCTTAAAAAATCTGCAGGATTTTACAAACTGGTTATTACAAGACTTAGAAAAATAATTTATTAATGGAGAGGAAGAAAATGATGAAAAAAATAGAGGTAAGCACATTAATTTTACGATTAGTATTAGGAGTTACATTTTTTGTCCATGGGTTAGTAAAATTCCAGGGCGGTATTGAAAATATCGTAGGCTGGTTCGATGCCATAGGCTTACCAGGCGGCCTGGCTTATGCAGTTGCTTTGTTAGAAATAGTTGGTGGAATTGCATTAGTAGTTGGATTAGGAAGTAGAATTGTATCAGCATTATTTGTGCTATTAATGATTGGAGCAACTATCAAAGGGAAATTAGCTATTGGCTTTTTGGGAGATGGTCAAGGTGCTGGTTGGGAATTAGATTTAGCATTACTTGTAATGGCATTATTTATTGCTATTAATGGCAGCAAAATGTTTGCTTTAGATAAATTTGTTTCCAAAGGACAAAAGAATCAGACTCAATCACTCTAATTCAGGGGGTACGGACAATGATACCATCACTCTTTATCGCACACGGTGCACCGTTACTGGCCATTGAAAACAATGAATATACTCAATTTTTAAGTCAACTAGGTAAGAATTTGCCGCGTCCAAAAGCGATTGTCTTGTTTTCTGCGCATTGGGAATCTCGCGTGCAAAAAGTAAGTGAAGTAGATCAGTATGATACGATCTATGACTTCGGTGGATTTGACCCGAAACTTTATACGATTAAATATCCTGCACATGGTTCTATGGAAATTTCTAATGAAATAAAAGAGCTGTTTAAAGAAAATGGAATACCATTTGATGTGGAAACGAAGCGGGGATTAGATCATGGCGCATGGGTCGTACTTCGGATGCTATATCCAAATGCTGATGTTCCTGTTATCGCGATGTCGGTTAATCCTGCTCTAACTCCAGAAGAACAGTATAAAATAGGAAAATCCCTTGCTACTTTACGCGCTAATGATGTATTAATTATCGGAAGTGGTGGTACGGTTCACAACCTTAGAGCTGTAAGCTGGGGTGACGATGGCGCAATACATCAGTGGGCACTTGAGTTTGATGATTGGATTGCACATCATCTTCATACATGGGACACTGATTCATTGTTTAAATACGATTCGCTTGCACCTAATGCTGAATTTGCAGTTCCTAAGTTTGGAAACGAACACTTTATTCCGATTTTTTACGCAATGGGAGCAGCAGATGATAGCAGAAAAGCCGCTTTAATCCATCGAAGCTATCGTTATGGTAACCTAAGTCACAGCGTTTGGCAGTTTGGATGATAAAGGCAAAATAACACTAACCAAGCGTTAGTGTTATTTTTATTAAAAGGAAAAGCATATAATTTGATGATTTATTTGAATCTTGATATAATAATTCGGTTATAAATATAAATAATGTAATAATGTTAATAAGGTGGTAATTATGAATCTAGATTATAGAGTTTTACTGTATTATAAATATGTTACGATTGAGAATCCTGAAGAGATACAACAAGAGCATCTACAGTATTGTAATGAAATAGGTTTAAAAGGGCGGATAATCATTGCATCTGAAGGTATTAATGGTACCGTTTCAGGGACAGTTGAACAAACAAATGCTTATATAAAATACATGGATGAGCACCCGCTATTCGCGGGAACCATTTTCAAAATTGATGAGGCTTCAGAGCATGCATTCAAGAAAATGCGTGTTCGATTACGACCAGAGCTTGTTACTTTACGGTTAGAAGATGATGTTAATCCAAATGTAACGACAGGGAAGCATTTAAAACCGAAGGAATTTTTTGAAGCTATGCAAAGAGAAGATACAGTTGTCATTGATGCAAGGAATGACTACGAATATGACCTAGGTCATTTTAGAGGTGCTGTTCGCCCAGACATTTTAAATTTCCGTGACCTGCCAGATTGGATTAGGGAGAATAAAGAACAATTTGAAGGAAAAAAAATCCTTACTTATTGTACGGGCGGGATCCGCTGCGAAAAATTTTCAGGCTGGATGCTTAATGAAGGGTTTGAAGATGTTTCACAATTAGAAGGCGGCATCGTTACCTACGGAAAAGATCCAGAAGTGCAGGGAGAATTATGGGATGGACAACTATATGTGTTTGACGAGCGTATAAGTGTACCCATCAATCGCAAAGAGCATGTGGTTGTTGGGAAGGATTATTTCACAGGTGAGCCATGTGAGCGTTATGTAAACTGTGCTAATCCTGAATGTAACAAGAAAATTCTTTGTTCTGAAGAAAATGAACATCGCCACCTGCGCAGCTGTTCACATGAATGTAGAACACATCCCCGAAACCGCTATGTGGCAGAGCATGGACTTACCGAAGAAGAAGTAAACGAAAGATTATTGAATCTCCAAGCATAAAGGAAAGGCTGCACACTTCATAAATAGTGTGCAGCCTTTTTTTATTTCTTTGCAACAACTTCGTTTGACTTTGAAAGTTCATCAAATATCGCTGTTGTTAAGCTAAGATCACCCCTGCTGTCATGACCAGCTTCCCACAACATCATTCCTCCAAAGCCATTATTCATCGCTAGATTCGTCTTCTTTTGGATGGTCTTCACACCATTATAATGATACGTTGTTCCGTTCATATAAACCGTGTCGTTCAGAGCATTTGCTGGATCCTGCTTGACTATGGCAGCATACGAAACCTGTTTAATGGCAGGGTCTTCTGGTTGAGCATAGAAAGGAACACCTAAAACTAGCTTTTCTTTTGCTAAGTTATACTCATCAAAAAGTGCTGCCCAATAGTTTACTATTTTCTCTGTAAAAGGATATGGAGATAGATTAGCAGCATTATAGCCGCCATCCCACTGACCATCATAGGCCATAATATTGACATGATCCACATGCTGGAACATAGAGGGCTCATAAACGACAAAGCCCATTTCGGTGCCTGTCACCGCATGAATTTTTGCATAAACGGCTACCGATAGCTCTTTCCCCTTGGAATGTAGCTGATTGCTTAGTTCGCTGGTAAAAGCAGCTAGGTTAGCAGCGTCTGACTTTGAACGAGGGTGCTCAAAATCGATATCAATGCCATCAAGCTGTTCGGTGTCGACTATATGAATTAGCTCATTTACAAGTCGTGTTCTCGCGTCTGAATTGCTAATAGCCGCTCTAAATGGCTCATAGGATTCCCCGCCATTAATATGAAACCAGCCGCCTACGGCTAGAATTACTTTTGTATTGTGTTCTTTGGCTTTTATCACCATTGTTCGTAAATTATTGATAGCGGAATCGCCATTTAGTAATATGCCCCCATCTGCTGTCGGATGAGCAAACGAAAAGATCACGTGTGTTAATTTGGAATAATCCACTGCATTCGGATCACGGAAATCCTGAACATAGCCTAATAATACTTTAGAGTCTTCTACCACTTCTTCGGGAATTTCTTTTTCTACAAGATTTTTATCTGACTTAGGCAGTTTCTCCACTTTTTGCGGTTTAACCGCCTGATCTGTTTGATTTGTTGAGTAAATAACTCCTGTAAAAATTCCCCCAATAAAGGTAAATAAAATTACCAGGGCTAGGAGGATTGTGCGTTTCTTCATATTTTACGATTCCTCCCTACTATTCTCATACTTAACGATTGTATCAAAAATAGATAGGAGGAAGTGTTGGTAATATCCGCCTTGCGAAATTATGGTAAATTCCTGGTTTGAATTTGTTGTTAATTAAGCTCAAATATTGTCTAATAATAGTAGGTTGCTTTCTTAAAAAATGTTGTTAAAATCTTAAAGCCGATTTTAACGTGGAAATAGTTATGTTGCACTTTAGAATTAAGTATGTAGGCTTTTTTCTTATTAGTTTTTTCTATTTTCTGTGGATACATAGCACAATAATTAAATTGTCTTCCAAATGCAACAAAGTTTAAGAAAAAAGCCTTTAAGTAAGACATCTAAAGAAAAGGAGATTTACATCTGTGTGGGCTGTTGGAATAGGGATCATCTTACTATATAATTTATTGATTTTTTATATTGGCTATAATATTTGGGTTTGGTTGAAGTACATAAGTGGTGATCGAAAGAGTATTAAAATTATTTTCTGGGTTGTACTTATAATTTTTGCTTATTCATTTGTTATTTCACGCTGGTTGGATGAGAGTTTATTTTTTACCTGGCTGGGTGCCATTTGGCTTTCGTTATTTTACTTCTTAATCTTGTTGCTGCCATTAGCGAATATCGCAATATTTTTAAGGAGATTTACAAAAATAAAGAAAGAAAAGTTTGTTAAATGGACAGGTAATTTTCTAATAATCGTGATTGTTGGTTCATTCTTTTTCGGAGTGTTTAATGCTTACAGTCCTGCAGAAAAAACATATCAAGTTCAAATTCCTAAACAGTCAGCAGGGAAGCAAAGTTTAAAAATTATCATGGCTTCCGATATGCATTTTGGGGATCTATCTGGAGCAAGGCAGGCAAAAAAGCTGGTAGAGTACATTAATGCCGAGAAGCCTGACCTCGTTCTATTCCCGGGGGATATTATTGACGATGATATAACGCCTTTTCTTGAACAAGGAATACCAGGTATTCTGAAACAAATCAAAGCACCTGCCTATGCCTCTCTTGGAAATCATGATCGCGATGATGTTGATCTTGTTAAAATATTTAATAACAGCGGTATGAGAGTTTTGGATGATGAAGTATTGGATCTACCAGAGGGAATAACGTTGGTTGGCAGGAAAGATAGAGGTTATCAAGACGTTGTAAGAGCAGATCTTTCAGAGTTAATGAAACAGGCCGATATTTCGAAACCCGTGTTTTTACTCGAGCATCAGCCTTACGATTTAGATATTGCCGAAAAAAATGGAGTTGATTTAATTCTTTCTGGTCATACACATCGAGGACAGGTTGCTCCAGGTAACCTGATAACAAATATGATATTTGAAAATGATTGGGGCTATTTAAAGAAAGGCAGGCTTCAATCGATTGTCTCATCAGGCTATGGAGTTTGGGGACTGCCACTGCGGATTGGAACGCGGTCAGAAATTGTTCAAATTAACGTTACCTTCAATCCCTCCATTCGATAAAGAAAAAAATCTATCTGACATCAGATAGATTTTTTTCTTTATTTAACTATAGATAACTGTTAGTGTTTTTTTTATTGTAATTGAATAATATTTATTGATGACTAAAAATTTAATTGAGAGCGCTTTATCAGTATAAAGGAGAGAAGCGAATGGAAAAATTAATGCCTTCAGAAATTCAACAAATGTTATCCTCCGTACCGAATTGGAAATTAACCGAAGAGAAATGGATTGAACGAAAGTATCGTTTTCGAGAATACCTGAAAGGAATCGATTTTGTTCAACAAGTGGCAAATTTATCAGAGCTGACGAATCACCATCCATTTATTTCTATCGACTATAAGGTCGTCACTGTAAAGATATCATCTTGGAATGCAAGGGGTTTAACAGCTTTGGATTTTGAATTAGCTGCGAAGTATGATGAATTTTATAATCAAATGTAAAGTTAATTTTCTTCTAAAGGGAGAGATTTACTAATGGGAGAAGCAAAAAAGATTCCGAGGCATTTACAAAAATATGTAGTGGATCAACAATATGAAAAATACACACCGATTGATCATGCCGTTTGGCGGTATGTCATGCGACAAAACCATCATTATTTAAAGGATACAGCCCATCATGCGTATGTTGGCGGATTAAAATCTTCTGGTATTTCTGTAGAGAGAATACCCAATGTGACTGACATGAACATAGCGTTAGAGCCATATGGATGGGGAGCTGCTAATATTGATGGCTTTATCCCAGGGGTTATATTTTTCGACTTTCAAGCACATGGTATTCTCCCAATCGCCTCTGATATTCGTAAACTAGAAAACATTCAATATACACCTGCTCCAGATATTATCCATGAAGCGGCAGGTCATGCACCTATTTTATGTGAAGAGAAATTCTCGGAGTATGTAAAGCTATTTGGTCAAATTGGCTCAAAGGCATTGGCTATAAGCGAGGAGCATGAGTTATTTGAAGCTGTTCGCTCCTATTCCAATTTATTAGAAAGCGGAACAGCTACAAAAGCTGAAATCGAAGCAGCAAAAGCAAACTTTGAAGAAAAGCAAGCAGCTGTTACGGAACTGTCAGAAGCGGAACAAATTTCTCGGCTATATTGGTGGACAGTCGAGTATGGACTCATTGGGACAGTTGAAAAACCACAAATTTATGGTGCAGGTTTGCTGTCTTCTGTTGCAGAAGGCAGAAGCAGCCTAACAGCTTCTGTTAACAAGATTCCTTTTGAACTACAAAAAGTGATTGCTACGGGTTTTGATATTACCAAGCCGCAGCCACAGCTTTTTGTATGTGACAGCTTTGACCAATTAATTGATGCTGTGATTGAGTTTTCGAAAACCATGGCCTTTCATGTTGGAGGAACGCAAGGCTTGGATAAAGCACTTCGTTCCAATCATACTGCCACGATTCAATATAATTCCGGTCTGCAGCTGACGGGAACATTACGAAGAATCCTAAAGGATGAGGACGGGGTAGCAATTTACATTCAAACCGAAGGTCCTTCAGCCTTAGCATATGAAAATACAGAGTTGCTTGGTCATGGGAAAAACAGTCACCAAGATGGCTTTGGAGCCCCGATTGGAAGAATTAAAAATCTGAAAAATCCACTCGAGCTGCTTACAGATGAAGAACTCGAAGAAATCGGGATCTCATTCGGAAAGAATTGTACCTTCGAATATGAGAGTGGAGTTAAGGTAAAGGATACTCCAGTTCAATTAATAAGAAAAGACGGCAAATTACTGCTTATCACCTTCAAAGATTGTACGGTTTCAATAAAAGAACAAATCTTATTCCAACCTGAGTGGGGTACTTACGATTTGGCGGTTGGTGAAAGTATAACATCGGTTTTTGCAGGTGCTGCGGATTCTGATCAATTTTATGCAGATATAGGTGAGGTTGAGACAAAACCTCTTGTTAAAAGGGACCTAACCAAGTTAGAAAAGTTATACGGGAAAATAAGATCTATCCGAGAATCAATGAGTAACGATATAGAAGCAGAGTTGGCAGAAGTGATTGATGTATTAACAAATGATTATAAAGATGATTGGTTATTACGAATTGAAATTATGGAGCTTCTAGTAAAATATAATCTTTTGCCAGATAAACAGCTATTGCTGAGAAAGCAATTTGACGAAATAAAAGATTTACACGACGGATATTCCGTGTTAATTGAAAGAGGGCTCAGGTTAACAAATTCCTAAGCAGCAATAAGTTCGTATCAATAACAACCTGCCGCCTATTGAACAACTTTACCAAAGGTTGAATTGATGGGCGGTATTTTTATGGAGCAGGAATGAAGACATTCAATAGCAAAACGTGATAAGTGTAACTCATAAAGGGCACACTTTATTAAAAGGTAAAATTAGGTGGAGACTAATGAAGTTACTATGTATAGATGGCGGTGGAATCCGGGGAATTTTCTCGATTGCGATTTTACAAGCACTAGAAGAAGAAGTGGGTTACCCTGTAGGGAAATTATTTGATGCTGTTGCAGGGACAAGTACGGGTGCCATCATTGCTGCTTCTGTTTCATTGGATAAAAAAATGAAAGAAGTTCATGAAAATTACATGTTGTATGGAGAGAAGATATTCAAAAGACAGGCAAAAGTAGGGATCTTTAAAAGTGTCTATAGTGATCGGTCACTCCGGAAACTATTAAAAAAGTCCTTTGGTGACCTCCAATTGGAGGATATTGAAAAACCTCTGCTTATCCCGGCTGTCGACATTACCCATGGAAAACCATTTATCCACCGCTCCAACTTTGGACACCCGGGAAATGATGATTTATCGATAAAGCTTTGGGATGCCGTTCTTTCCTCTTGCTCCGCACCTGTCTATTTCCCGCCCAACAACATTGGGAATGAATATTTATCAATTGATGGTGGTTTATGGGCAAATAATCCATCATTAGTAGGTTTAACGGAAAGTATTCATTATTTCCAAAAAGGAATGGAAGATATCCATATCTTATCACTTGGCACGGGACTGCAAAATATTGATTTTACGTATGATAAGGAAAAGTATTGGGGCATAAACGAATGGCTGCCTTTTCGTTTTCCCTCTATGAAGGTGACCCCGAAACTTCTCGATTTAGCCCTTCATTTATCTTCAGAATCGGTTACCTATCATTGTCAGCTTCTATTAAAGGATCAATATCTTCGAATTAATGAAGAGTTAGGGGAGGAAGTACCATTTGATGAAGTAAAGTACATGGATTTCCTTAGTGAACTTGGCCGAAGGACGTTTTACAAACAGAAAAATGAAATCATGGCCTTTTTAAAGAAGATATAACCAAAAACTCGGTTTATAAAGTACCGAGTTTTATTCTATTCAAAAAAGCTGCTATATCTTTGCCAATATTTTTGACCATTTGAACTCATACTATTTCATGAGGTGAAGAACATGTACAAACTGTTGTCTCACAATGATCTGGATGGTGTGGGGTGTGGAATTCTAGCAAAACTTGCTTTTGGAGAAGACGTGAAAGTCCGCTACAATTCTATTTCTGGTTTAAATCGCGAGGTTGAATGGTTTTTAGAAAATGATGATCGCAATACCTTTTTATTTATCACAGATTTGTCTGTAAATGAAAAAAATGAACAAAGTCTCAAAGAGTTTTATGATAATGGGGGCAAAGTACAGCTTATTGACCATCATAAAACCGCTTTACATTATAACGAATATGATTGGGGACATGTTGTCGTTGAGGATGAGGAAGGAAAATTAACATCAGCAACTTCCTTATTGTATGAATATCTTATTTCGCACCAATTGATTGTGCCTACAGACGTGATAACAGAATTTGTTGAGCTCGTTAGACAATATGATACATGGGAGTGGGAAAAAAACGATAACCAAGAAGCGCAGCGTCTGAATGCTCTATTTTTCCTTGTTTCGATCGATGAGTTTGAAGAAAAAATGATCGCCCGGCTTCAAACAAGCGAACATTTTCACTTTGATGAGTTCGAAAAGAGAATACTGGACATGGAAGAAGATAAAATTGATCGCTATATCCGCAGGAAAAGAAGAGAGCTTGTTCAGACACAGCTAGATGGACTTTATGCAGGTGTGGTTTATGCGGAATCGTATCACTCTGAACTTGGAAATGAACTTGGTAAGGAATACCCTCATCTGGATTACATAGCGATTTTAAATATTGGCGGTAAACGAATGGGCTTCCGTACTATTCATGACCATGTGGATGTATCCGCAGTGGCTGGACAATACGGAGGAGGCGGTCATGCAAAGGCATCAGGCTGCTCTCTAACCGAGGAAGCATATATAAACTTTGTAACGGAAACCTTTCATCTAGATCCAATTCCAGAGGACGCAAGGCGAAATCGCTATAACCTAAAACAGTCAACGTTTGGCACGCTGTATAAAAGCCGCAGGGAAGACGAGTTCCTTCTATACCAGTTAAATGAGGAAAAATGGATAATTAAACGAAATAACACAAGATTGGAGCAAACCTTTTCTAGTTTTGAAGATGGGGAGAGCTTTTTAAAAAGATATTATGAGGTTTGGCTCGTAAAGGACGAAGACTTTGTTCATTACCTAATGAAAAAGTTTGAAAAGTGATGTACGAAAACAAATCCACCCAAGAAGCCTGGGTGGATTTGTTCGTAATTGTTACTGTTTCAATTGATTTAAATCCTGAATGCATTCTTGCACAAGTGTAACCGCCTGGCTCATTGCTGCGCCGCCGCCAAATGCAGCAGTTACTCCTACTGCTTCTAAGATTTCCTGTTCCGAACATCCTTGGTCTAGGCAGCCTTTAGTATGATAGATGATACAATATTCATCTTGTGAGTATAGACTAATTCCTAACGCAATCAACTGCTTTTCGCGTTGTGATAATGCACCTTCTTTAAAGCATTCTTCTGTAAAAGCATTGAAGTGTTTAGCAAACTCCGGCATCTTTTGCGTAAAAACACCTAAACCAGATTTATACTCGTGAAGAGCAGCCTCAGTAGAATTTCTAGCTTCAAAATCCATTCTTCATTCAACCCCATTTCCAAAATTCATTAAACAAAATATAGTATAAGCAATATAAGAGTCACTTAACCAAACAAAATGAGGTAACTGATTTTTAATGTGAAAATAGGGTAGAGTATAGTGAAAGAGGGTATAAAAACTATATATAAAAGATTGGGAGGAGAAAACATGAAAAAAAATACTATAAATTTGAATGGAAAATCTGTCTGTTACAACGAAAAAGGGAAGGGAAGCCCAATTGTCCTTCTGCACGGCTTTTGTGGCAGCAATGGTTATTGGGATAATATATTAAGTAAGTTATCAGAAAATTATCGAGTGATTGCTCTAGACCTTCCAGGTCATGGTGAATCTGCTAACCTTGAGGGGGACGTTTCGATTGAAGACATTGCTGATCATATTAAGGATGTATTAGATTATTTGAATGTAGCTCAAGTAACAATGTTCGGGCATTCCCTAGGTGGGTATATTGCCCTTGCTTTTGCGGAGAAGTATAGTCAAATGGTAAACGGATTTTCACTGATTCATTCGACTGCTTACCCGGATTCAGAGGAAGCCAAGAAGGGAAGAGAGGCAGGTGTTGAAAAAGTTCGACAGGAAGGAGTACCGGCTTTTATTGATGGGCTGATACCAAAACTCTTCTCACCTGACAACATAGAGAAAAATCAAAATGAGATCACGACAGCTAAAGAAATAGGATATACCACCTCACCAAAAGGTGTCATGAAAACGCTTATTGCGATGAAAAACCGACCGGACCGTAATAGTGTGTTAGAGAGGGCAGAGATTCCAGTCCTATTAATTGCTGGTGAAAAGGATCAAATTATTCCTTCTGAAAAGACATTTTCAGTTAGTAAATCAAATATTAAACATGTCTTACTAAAAGATTCTGGGCATATGAGTATGTATGAGAATCCATCTGAGCTAGCCAAAAAGATGATTGAATTTTTGAGCACGGTTAAATAATAATAATCAAAAAATCCACCCTTTGGTGGATTTTATTTTTTAGAGTTTACAAACTCCTTGACCATTTCAACGGTAACATTTTTTCTCATTGATATAATTCTTAAGTTAATTTTATTCATTTTATTGGTTACATCATTAATTTTAGCAGTTGAAAAAGGTTTACCTTGTTTACATAATTCGATGGCTTCTTCAATATATTGTTCACGCAGCTGATCCCAAGCTAAAAACTGCTGATAACTCTTATTTTGATTTTCTGCATGTTTCATTAAATCCTTATGTACGCTCATGATTTCACTCCTCAAAATGTTAACTGATATAATAATACCATAAATCTATGGATATAAAGGAGATGCTTTTTTGGTAAAGAGTATTGTCTTAGATGAAACACCAATAAAAGTCTACAAGTATGAGGAAGAAATCGAGCATGGTTTAATTAAAATCTCCGTTCAGTTTAATGTATCAAGTGAGGAGTATCATGATATTACGACACTATTGTATAAAGGAACATTTAATGTAGAAGTTCCTGAGAGGGAGTTATCATTTAGAGCAAGTATTCATCAATACTCTACTTCATTTACAAATTTATATATTAAAGGCCAGGTTGGAGTATTTACATTAAGTTTGCTTGAAGTAAAAGAATAGGAAGGAAGGGGTGGTGTGAGAATGAGGTTAAGTATTTTGGATCAGGCGCCTATCTCTTCTAATCAGACTGCTGCTGAGGCACTAAGAGAATCGATGGAGTTAGCTCAAGCAGCGGAAGAGTTAGGCTACATACGGTATTGGATTGCGGAACATCATGATTTACCAGGACTAGCATGTTCTGCTCCTGAAGTAATGTTAGGTTATATTGGAGCGAATACAATTAAAATACGAATTGGCTCTGGGGCGGTATTATTACCGCATTATAAACCATATAAAGTTGCCGAGTTATACAATATGCTGGCTACTTTGTTTCCTGGCCGAATCGATGTCGGGATTGGCCGAGCACCTGGTGGATCTGCAGAAGCTACAAATGCTTTATCAGATAACTTTTTACAGCAGGTATGGAATATGCCGAGTTCCGTGAAAGATCTGCTCTATTTTTTAGACAATACGATTCCTCCTGAACATCCGCATGCGAAAGTATCTGCGTCTCCGGTTCCGACTGTGGCACCTATCCCATGGCTGCTTGGTACGAGTAAAAAGAGTGCATTACTTGCTGCAGAAAATGGACTATCGTACGCGTTTGGACAGTTTATGAGTGATCAAGACGGTTTCGAAATTATTCAACTATATAGAAATCACTTCAAACCTAGGAAACCAGATCAAGTTCCTGAAGTCATTCTCACAGTGTCAGCCATTTGTGCAGAAACATCTGAAAAAGCAATGGATGTTGCATTAAGCTCACTCGTATGGGGGTTACAAAGAAAAAGAGGAGAGGGACAGGAAGGGGTTCCATCGATTCAAAAGGCGAAGGAATATTTTCAAAACGAAAGAGAAGACCTCTTAGGAGAAATGAGGCAAGGTATTATTATAGGTAATCCGCATGAGGTAGCACAGAGCATTCAAGAACTTCAGGATAAATATAATGCAGATGAAATCATGATTGTTACCATAACACATTCACCATTAGACCGAATTCAATCTTATAAACTAATCTCAGAAGAAATTTTAAGTAAATGACTAATTAATAATAGGGCTTGGCGGGACTTTAACCCGCAAAATACGCGGCAGTTTACGGTTAAAACTGCTGGTTGCTCTACAGTTGAGCTACAAGTCCTGTTTTTATTTTTGTTCCAAAACCAAATATTATTCATTGTTTGTTCGGAAACTTATTTAATTTTAGCTATTTCCTCCGTCACAACAAATGCAAGATCATCGTTTCCAAACAAAGATAAGACACCAAGAAGGGTTTCGTGACCAATTTCTCCAGCTTCCTCTTTAGGGACCACTAATTCCATTGCTTCCATTAAAGCCATATTCGAGGCCTGATTAGGGTAGGCACGTAAATACAATTCCTCAGGATTTAGATCATGATTGATGCACCATTGAGCAAATACGAGGATCATCATTTTTTCCTCACCTTGATAGTGCTGAATAATTTTTTCTTCTAATTGTTTTTTATCCATAAGAATTCTCCTTTAAAACATCATCATTTTATTATATAGGATTCCAAGACTTAGCGAGTAAAAAGATAAATCAACTTTTCAAAAAGTAGGGGCTAGTCCAATCAAAAATTGCAAAAAATTAATATTATTTAGAATAAACTGGAATTTTCGTGAGGCGTTGAATCAAATGAAAAAAGCTACATGTAGGACTAATTAACCGAACAACAAAACGTTGAAAAGGAAAATGGTGAGGTAGTTGAAAAAAAACAAAAAGACTAAGAGTTCTGTAAAAAAAGAAAACTTCAATTCAATTTTAGTTGCGACTTCGATTGGACCTAATAGGATAGAAATACAAAGGAGTGCCATTAATACATGGATAACTGCAGGTTTAAATGTTGTTTCTTTGAATACGAAAGAAGAAGTAGACAAACTTAAACCATATTTCCCTGATATCGAGTTCCGTGTAGTAGAAAGAAATGCTAAAGAAAAATACGGAAAACCATATATTTATATCTATGATATTATGAGCTATCTAAAGAGTACAGATTATAAGGTTGTTGGGATAATCAATTCTGATATCCAATTTAGGGATCTAGAAAAAGGCCTCGTGAAGATTATTTACAAAGAAGCATTGGACAGTCTCGTTTACGGACATCGACTGGATGTCAAACATATTAACGATTCCTATGGCACTCTTAGTAATGGTGTTGACTATTTCTTTATTAATAAATATTTACTTCATATTTATCAGGATGATGGGCTCTGCATGGGACGACCTGCTTGGGACTGGTGGATGGTCTGTGTTCTAGCTTCTAAAAATATACCAACGAAACGAATATTAAACCCACTTGGATTTCATGTAACTCATCCTCAACAATGGAATGAAAACCTTAATCAAGATCTTATTGAAAGTATTGTTAAGAAAAAGTATCTAAGTAAAATGTATCCGGGCTTAAATTCTTATGAATTAAATAGTAAAATGTGGGAGATCGTCATTTCAAAAAATGGAATTATAATTAAATAATAAAATCCATTTACATTTGTTTAAAAAAGAATTGCTGTTTACAAGTAATATAAATTGAGTAAAAATCATAGTTCTTTCAATAAGAGAGAAGCCCATGTGGCTTTTTTTCTTTTTTTGAAATGTCTAATGACACAAACATTAATTCACTCAGGAAAGAAATCGACAACTTACGAGTGACACAAAAGTACTTAATACCTTGTTAAAATGCTAATGTATGTGTTTTTTTATTCTGTTCAATAAAGTATGGCCATCATTGTGAAAGTTTTCACTTAAACTAATGTGGCAGATTAGTTCAACTAGAAACTATACTAATTTATGGAAATATTTATTAACACTTTGCTAAAGTTGGATGGATATTTACAAGAATTGCTAAAATTTATGATTTAAGGTCGCCATATAACTGGTAGAGCTAATGAACATAATAATGTTCCGATCGTATCTTTATACACATCGATAAATCCTACTTTCTTTCATAGTTATAAAGTTGTATCACACCCCTTAAACACTTTAATCCTGAGCCAAACCTTTATGGTTTGGGGCCTGCGGAGGTTGTTCCAACCATTCGTTTTCAATCATTAAGTTTACACCATCTTTAGCGTATTGAGCATTTTCTGCTGTTAAACGAACATAAGATGCTGCAATATCCATTCTTAAACTTGCGGCTGAAGAAGTTGCATAGTTCGAAATACTTGAAGCAATTAACAATGTAATATGAAACATGATTAATTTATCAGAAAAAGGTGTGAAAGTTGAATCTGTGACTTCAAGGTCCCATGCTGCCGGTGCTGGAATGTCATCCTCAGTTAACATGGATGAAAATAGTTGAATATGTTTTTTAGCTATTTCTTTACCTCTATTACAATAATCACTAACCTTTTCAGACTTCGCTACTTGGGCAAAACCTTCTAAAAGAGCTCTACCAACTGCATTTGCCTCAATATTTGCTGCAATATGAGTAATTTCGATTACATTTAGAGGTCTATTATTTAAATTTAAAAAACCACCTAAATACTTCTTTTTATCAATGAAATCAACACTATTAGGAGTTGAAACATAAGGTGGTCTTACAAATAATCCCTTTGATAATAAAACGTTGGCTGTTTTATTATATAGTTCTATTGAGGATTGTATTGCTTGACTTAGGAAATCACGGACATCAGAATGTGCGGAAGTTGCCAAAGCCACACCATATATAGATAAACCAACTTTTGACATATTTTTAAGATAATATAAGTAAAAAGCATCTGAAAATAGACGTGGAGAACTTGGACTTACATCTTCGTCAGAAAAGCCAACTGGAATTGGTTGATTATCTTTTTTTAGTATTTCTTTACTCGTATTTAACATGTTTTGTGATATATTAAGTGCAAATTCTAAAATTGATTTTATATCTGGTTCATCCACATTAGCCAAAAAATATTCCATAATACATTTAGAAAAACTGTTGTTCACATAGCTACTCCACATAATTGATATTTCAGAAGATGTCAATCTTGGATTATGTTCTCCCTCCATTTTATACCCTCCCATAAATCGATAATTATAATATCCACTATTAACTGGTAGTATATTCAAATTCCAAGAAAATTATATTAACCGATTAAGTCTTTATAAAATCAGAGAATCATTGTTTTATTCACCTACCGATACAAAAGACCTGATTGAATTTCATTTTAACCATCATAGACATTTTGATCCGTTTAATGATAATCCAAATTCATTGTATTTACCTGATAATTGGATACCACATTGTACATTTGCTAATAGATTGACTTTAGAAAAACTATCCCAAGCCTTTAATTATTGTTCAGAAATAAACACTATATGCGGAAAGATAAAAGAAGTGGCTTTAATAGATATTTCCGATAAAGGTAAAGCACCAATAATTTACTGGAAAAGGATTAACAGAATAATGTGGTCTAATTATGCTAACGGGGAGTTTAGTTTAACAAGAAAAGAAAAATTTTCGAGAATTTTGGGAATTATAACCTTTGAGGATAAATCAAGAAGAAAGAGCTCCTTTGGTATATATCTTTGATTCAAGACTCTTTAATTGAAAGTAATTAACAGAAGGTTTATTATTAACTTGTTCACCAAAAGTACATAATAGAAATTGTACTGAAAGTTGTTTTCTTAACTGAAAATGACTTGGAAATTTCGAAAGGAGAAATTCAAAATGGGAAAATTAGATGGAAAAGTAGCAATCATTACAGGGGCAGCACAAGGTATGGGTGCTATGCATGCTCGTAAATTCGTGGAAGAAGGCGCAAAAGTAGCGATTACTGATCTTAACTTTGAAGGTGCGCAAAAACTAGCCGATGAATTAGGAGAAAACGCAACCGCTCTTAAATTAGATGTTTCTAGTGAAATGAACTGGGTAGAAGTTGTAGCAAAAACAGAAGAAACATTTGGTCCTATCAACGTTTTAGTAAACAACGCAGGAATTGGTATCTTTAAAACATTAGAAGAATTAACTGTAAAAGACTTCGAATTAACATTTAAAGTAGACGAGCTTGGCGTATTCTTAGGAATGCAAAAAGTGCTTCCTTCTATGAAAAAGGCTGGGGTAGGTTCTATTGTTAACATTTCTTCTGTAGATGGTTTAGTAAGTGCGCCAACAGCAATTGCTTATAGTGCTTCTAAACATGCTGTAACTGGTATGACTAAAGGTGCGGCTGCTGAGCTTGGACAGCATAACATCCGTGTAAATTCTGTGCATCCAGGAATTATCAAAACGCCAATGGCTGACCAACCAGATGTTGAAGAATACCTAAAACAACTTGAGCAAGATATTCCACTAAGAAGAAGGGCAGAAGTAGAAGAAGTATCTAATTTAGTTGTATACCTTGCTTCTGACGATTCTAGTTATTCAACTGGAGCACAATTCGTTGTCGATGGCGGTATGATTTCAGATTTGTAATAAAAATAAACTTATATACCCCAACATTTGGTAGTTGGGGTATTATATTGTCATCATTAGACGCACAACTAAATAATGCTGATTATTTATTAAACTGCCCTTCTAACACAAATATTCAGAACGGAGTAATCATAGTGTTTAGTCATTCGCTTTTTTTATTCAAGTAACGGGTGCAAGAGTGAGTTAAAGCAACGCAATTCGAAATGCGTTGCTTATTTATTTCTAAAAATACTTCCTATAAGACATACTCCCTAGAGTGTAAATTTTTCATTGTAGTTAAAATTGAAGATGGAGAAGCACCCGCTTTGTATCTATCTAAGCATTGAAGCTGAAATTGACTTTGATTTATATGCTAATCCTTATGAAAGTGATTATTAAACAAACGGGGCAGGCTAGTTCAATAAATCGGAAGGGAAAAGGGATATAAAAAGGGAATTACTTGATAAACCATACTAAATAAAGGAGAGGTAGTTTATGAGTAAATCATTTATTGACCAAGTACATTATATTAGAATTCCGGTAAAAAATTTAGAGCAGTCTGCACAATGGTATAGAGATATATTAGGGCTTCAATTATTAACCATTACTGAGGATCCATTTGCCATTATAAAAGTTAATGAGGGACCTTTTTTACTTATCTTAGTTCCTACTGAAGATGATACATTTGCACATTTTACAGTTGGTAATGTCCCAGCCTTTAGCATTGGTTTTACAAGTCCAGAATTATCTAAATTTCATACACACCTTATTGAAAATGGTGTTAAGGTTGAGGATATAAAAGGGGATAATGGACATGCCTATTTCCACTTTTTTGATTTAAATGGCAATAAACTCCAAGTACACTGGTAACAAATATATATAAAGGTATATTTAGTGAAAGGACACACTTAAACTAAAAGGGGCATTCTTTAATTAAGGTTTAGTTAAACTAATTTTTTAAAATATTATTAAAGGATTTAATCAATAAAAAATTGACACAAAAGTCCTGAATTTTAAGGACTTTTGTGTCATTTTAATTTTTTCCCAAAACACTAATCAAGTACAAATTGAAGAGTTAAGGACTTTTGTGTCGCACGTCAGTCGACAACAAATTCAAAGAATAATTTCAGCATAACGATAAAAAAACATAATTACGTAAAATATAAATTTGACGTAATTAAGCTTGTTAGGTAAAATATAGAAGTGAGGTGATTTTATGGTAAATCAGTCAAAACAAGAAAATTTTAAAAAATTACAGTCGCTCTTATCTGAGTTACCCTGGTATGTTGATGAATATATCAATCATAAATTAAGAAAGCTTTCGACGGCTTCTTTATTTAATTACTGCCATGATTATAAGATCTTTTTCAATTGGATGATTCGTGAGCAATTATATACTGGAGCTGCTAAAGATATCCCATTGAAACGTTTAGAGCAAATGACGGTTATTGAGATTGAAAGTTTCTTAAACTTTCTTCATTACGAATTAAATAATAAAGAATTAACCGTTAATCGGAAATTATCAGCTTTAAAGTCCCTGTTTAATTATTTGCAAAACATTGCCGAAACGCCGGATTTACAACCTTATTTGAACCGTAATGTATTGGCAAAAATTGAATTTAATGAAGTGAAAGAAAATCTGGAAACAAAAGCTGCTAAAATGGAAGGCAAAATCCTGCTTGGTGATGAATACGAAAAGTTCCGTTTATTTGTTGCAAATGACTATGGTGAATTAAACAAGGAAAATAAAAAACTCTATAACTTTCACCAATTAAATAAAGAGCGTGATACTGCCATCGTCTCATTAATTTTAGGTTCCGGCCTTCGTCTTTCTGAACTAATTGGCATTGAATTAGATGATATTGATTTTAAAAAGTACTGTGTGAGAGTAATTCGCAAAGGAAATAAAGAACAATTCGTCTATTTTAGCCAAGTGGCAATGGCGGATCTTCAAGAATATCTTGCGGTAAGAACATCGAAATATAAAGTAGAAAAAACCAATAAAGCCTTGTTTATTGCTGCTTCGGTTGGTCCAAAAGGGAAATCCCGCAGACTGACAGCCAGAGCTGTTGAAAAATTAGTTGAAAAGTACGCTACGGCATTCGGAAAACCATCGTTATCCGTACATAAACTAAGACATTCATTTGCAACCAGGTACCATGCTGAGATTAACGATGTACCAAAATTACGAAGACAATTAGGTCATTCTTCCATTCAAACGACGATGATCTACACACATATTAAAAATGATGATTTAAAAATCGCTGTTGATAAAATGGATATGCCAAAAGAGCAACTTGAATAAATAAATTTTGTTCCGTCTCATTATCTTAAGTATACTTTGGATATGAGACGGAATTAGTTTTTTGTTCTTTAATCGATTATAATAACATTATGTAAACTATAAAGTTTGTAAACAAATCTTCTCTACTCATCATTACTAACAAAGAAAAACACAGGTTTCCCTGTGTTTTTCTTTGTTTTAAGGGCTCCGCTTGGTTTCCTCTTTCCTTCTCTACTTGCTTCTCTTGCTTGAGTGAACACTTGCATTATTGAGTTTCCATTTGCCATCAACAAAATTCCATGTCGAATCTACGAAAGCAATTGTATCTGCATTTGCCACGCCGGTAATTCTTTGTGCCCCTTTTAAGATAAACTCTCCGCTTGTTAATTTCACTGGTTTAAGTGAGTGAAACGAATTCACTGTCAATTCCATCGGTTCATTTAATTTCCCTTTATAGTATAAACCTAGCTTCTTATAGTATTTTTTCCGATCCTTTAAATCAAATATATAGGTGTTCCCTGTTAGTCCTATCTTTATTTTCGCTTTATATCCATCCTCAAAAGTGCTGTCTATTTCTAATGGATCAGGAACCGCTAATTCCTTACTTATATAATCCTTAAACGAATATAAATAATTGAGCGTGATCCCTCCACTCCCTCCTGTTAAAACATTTGCAAATAAGTCCTTTACTCCATCCTTGTTTAGATCAACCAACTTAAGTGAAGCCTTAGAACCACTTTCCAGTGGCATTTTGTACTGTTTATCGTCATTGGTAGAAATATCAATATAAATATCTTTTAAATAATCATCTTCATCATCATAAGGTACGCCTTTTAACTGGATATTTTCATTTATACCATCTCCAGTTATATCACTTTCATGTTTGGAAATCGTGACAATTTTCGCTTTATCCTCGAAGGCATGAGCACCAGTGATCGCCATGACAGACATGAGAAAAAATGCAGATGCCGCTAGTAATCGTTCTTTTTTCATCCTATTCCCCTCCAAAATCTGATACATGTAGTATGTCCTATTTTTGGTAAAAACATGAAAAAGACTCCCATAATTTCGGGAGTCTTTTTCATGTTTTTATGATTCATCTGTTTTTGCCTGGCCTGGTGCCTTCCAAATATTCGTTACTTTACCATTTTCATCTTCATCGAGGATGAATGAGCCATTTGAATAACGGTCATTTAAACGAATATCAGCTGTCACGAGTGATTCGGTCGAACCTTTTTCACTTTGGATATAAACAAGATCTTCGTCATTTGCCAAAGCAAAACCGACCACTCGGTGTGGATTTGCTTTAAGTTCTCTTAATATCACAACTCCACGCTTCGCTCGTGTTGTTTTTTCAAATTCTTTTAGTTTCATTCGCTTAACGGAACCGCGTTGAGTGGCAATCACAATAGTTTCTTTGCTGTCTGGAGAAATTATCTTACCGCCGACAAGTACATCGCCATCTTTTAAATTAATCCCTTTCACTCCGGCTGCACGCACACCAACGATACTAACTTCTTCTTCATGGAACCATAATGCATAGCCATATTGTGAGATTAGGAATAACTCTTTTGTACCATCTGTGAGATGAACATCAATTAGTTGATCATCTTCCTTCAGATTAACACCAACTAATGGCTTTGAATAACGTTGTGCTTTGTACTGCTTCAATTCCGTTTTCTTCACCATTCCATTTTTCGTAATGAATACTAGATATGCATCTATATCAAAGTCTTTTACAGGAATGACTTGAATAATATCTTCATCGAATTCAATTGGAATGATATTTGCAACATGCTGTCCAAGATCCTTCCAGCGGATATCCGGCAGCTCATGAACAGGACAGAATAAGTAATTGCCTTTATTCGTAAATAAGAGAAGGACATCTTTTGTATTCATGTCTAATTTTGCAAGTAAACGATCTGAATCCTTCATCGCGAAGTCTTGCCCATTGGAAGCAGCAAAGGATCGCTGGCTTGTCCGTTTGACATAACCCTCTTTTGTAACTGTAACAATGACATCTTCATTTGGAACGGTTACATCAAGATTAATTTTTAGTTCTTCAATTTCCGCCTCGATTTTAGAACGACGCGCATCAGCAAATCTCTTTTTTACGTCTTTTAATTCTTTTTTTATGGTCGAAATAAGCTTCTTTTCACTTAATAAAATGGATGTCCACTCTTCAATTTTCGAAGCTAATTCTTTTGCTTCGTTTTGTAAAGCTGTAATATCTGTATTGGTTAAGCGATAAAGCTGTAAGGAAACAATCGCTTCTGCTTGGGCTTCGGTAAACGCAAATTTTGCAATTAAATTGTCCTTTGCATCCCGTTTATCTTTTGAAGCACGGATGGTGGTAATCACTTCATCTAAGATAGATAGTGCCTTCATTAACCCTTCAACAATATGCTGACGTTCCTTTGCCTTGTTTAGCTCGAATTGTGTTCTTCGTGTAACAACTTCCTTTTGATGCTCAATATACGCGTCAAGTAATTCACGAATCCCTAACAATTTTGGACGTTTTTGGCTAATAGCAACCATATTAAAGTTATAGGTTACTTGCAAGTCACTATTTTTATATAGGTAGTTTAGGACACCATTTGCGTCCGCATCCTTCTTTAATTCAATAACGATTCTTAGTCCGGTTCTGTCTGTTTCATCGCGGACCTCTGAGATTCCTTCTACTTTACGGTCAAAGCGCAGCTCATCAATTTTTTTAACAAGATTTGCTTTATTGATTTCGAAAGGGATCTCTGTAACAACAATTTGCTGCCTGCCGCCTCGCATTTCCTCTATTTCTGCTTTACTGCGGATAATGATTTTCCCTTTACCAGTTTCATAGGCCTTTTTAATCCCATCGATTCCTTGTATTATTCCCCCAGTTGGAAAATCTGGCCCCTTTATGACGTTCATGATATCATCAACTGATGAATCAGGGTGGTCCATTCTCAGAATAACACCATCAATGACTTCTCCGAGATGGTGAGGCGGGATATCCGTAGCATAGCCCGCTGATATTCCTGTTGAGCCGTTTACAAGCAAGTTAGGGAACATCGCTGGTAAAACAGTAGGCTCCTTCGACGTATCATCAAAGTTAGGAATGAAATCTACTGTTTGCTTTTCAATATCGCGAAGTAATTCAGATGAAATGGCTGATAACCGTGCTTCTGTGTAACGCATAGCTGCTGGTGGATCTCCATCGACGCTTCCGTTGTTTCCATGCATTTGTATCAGGACATTTCTGACCTTCCAGTCCTGACTCATCCGCACCATTGCCTCATAAACGGAGGAATCCCCGTGTGGATGATAGTTACCAATTACGTTACCAACGGTTTTCGCTGCTTTTCTGAAACCTTTGTCAAAGGTATTACCCTCTACATGCATCGCATAGAGAATTCTTCGTTGTACTGGTTTTAATCCGTCCCTTGCATCGGGAAGGGCACGTTCTTGAATAATATACTTACTATATCTTCCAAAACGATCACCGATTACATCCTCTAGAGGTAAGTCACGGAATTTCTCATTTGTGCTCATTCTTTAGATTCCTCCTCGGTAACCGTAATATTTTCATTTTCAAGGATTGTGTCATCTTCCTCTAAGCCAAAGGCTACATTGCCTTCAATCCATTTTCTGCGCGGTTCAACTTTATCCCCCATTAATGTGGTTATCCGTCGCTCCGCTCTAGCCGCGTCATCAATTTTGACACGAATTAATGTCCGTGTTTCCGGATTCATGGTTGTATCCCATAACTGGTCTGCATTCATCTCACCAAGACCTTTATAGCGTTGAATGATATAGCCTCTGCCAACCTTGTTAATGGCCCCCTGTAATTCATCATCATTCCAGGCATACTCAACTATTTCCTTTTTACCAGATCCTTTACTTACTTTATATAAAGGCGGCAATGCGATAAATACTTTACCAGCTTCAATAAGCGGCTTCATATATCGATAGAAAAATGTTAAAAGTAACACTTGAATATGTGCACCGTCTGTATCCGCATCCGTCATAATAATCACTTTATCGTAATTGACATCTTCCACGTTAAAATCAGAACCGACGCCTGCTCCAACGGTATGAATAATCGTATTGATTTCTTCATTCTTAAAAATATCTGCTAGCTTCGCTTTTTCGGTATTAATGACTTTACCGCGAAGTGGAAGGACTGCCTGAAAACGTCGGTCACGTCCTTGTTTTGCAGAGCCTCCTGCAGAGTCACCCTCAACCAAATAGATTTCATTTTTTTGTGGGTTTCTTGATTGCGCAGGTGTAAGTTTCCCAGAAAGAAGAGCATCCGAGCGCTTTCGTTTTTTACCGCTTCTTGCATCCTCACGTGCTTTCCGTGCAGCTTCACGCGCCTGAAAGGCTTTAATGGATTTTTTAATCAACAGCGAGCTAATATTGGGATTTTCTTCAAGAAAGTAAGTCAGATGTTCCGAAACAACCGCGTCAACTGCCGATCTTGCTTCACTCGTACCTAATTTACCCTTTGTTTGACCCTCAAACTGCAATAAGTCCTCTGGTATTCTTACGGATATGATTGCAGATAAACCTTCACGTATATCTGCTCCTTCAAGATTCTTTTCCTTTTCTTTTAAAAGGGAAACCTTACGTGCGTATTCATTGAAAACACGAGTCATTGCTGTCCTGGACCCAACCTCATGTGTTCCACCGTCTTTGGTACGGACATTGTTTACAAATGAAAGCATGTTTTCTGAATAGCCATCATTAAATTGGAAAGCGAAATCGACTTCAATTCCATTATGGCTTCCTTCAAAGCTTACGACTGGATGAAGTACTTCTTTATCCTCATTTAGGTAGGATACAAAGGCTTCAATCCCGTTTTCATAATGAAAAACTTCATGAAAATCATTACGCTCATCGATGATTTCAATCTTTAATCCTTTTAACAGGAAAGCAGATTCTCTTAACCTCTCACATATTGTTTCAAAATTATAGGTGGTGGCAGAGAAAATGGTTGTATCGGGTTTAAAGTGAATCGTTGTACCTGTCTGATTGGTTTTACCGATTTTCTCCAATGTGGTAACCGGTTTTCCTCCATTTTCAAAGCGTTGTTCATAAATAAACCCATCTCTTTTAATGGTTACCATTAACCATTCAGATAAAGCATTAACAACGGATGCACCAACACCATGTAAACCACCACTGGTTTTGTATCCGCCTTGACCGAATTTACCTCCAGCATGGAGGATAGTTAAAATGACTTCAGGAGTCGGTTTCCCCATTTTATGCATGCCCGTTGGCATTCCGCGTCCTCTATCCATAACGCTTATCGAATTATCTTTGTGGATTTTAACAATGATTTGGTTTCCAAATCCTCCTAGAGCCTCATCGACAGAGTTATCTACAATCTCATATACAAGATGGTGTAAACCGCGTGTATCAGTGCTCCCGATGTACATTCCTGGTCGCTTTCTGACGGCCTCTAGTCCCTCTAGTACCTGTATGGCATCATCATTATATTCAAAAGCTTTCTGATTACTTGCCACTAAAATACCCCTTTCATTCCCTACAAAAAGAAAAAACACCTTCTGTTTGCTATCTTTATAAGTATATTAATCATTCGTGTAAAAGTTATTTCCATTATTTAGAACGAATGTTTGCCGCTTTAATTGTACCACATGTTTGCGGCGTCTATGCTTTATTTTAGCGATTTATTTCGTTTTGGCAAATGCCAGATATAAAACAACATACTTTTGTAACACTATTTTTAGTGAAAAAATGAAAAAAAACTGCCATCATTTAGCAGCTTTTTTCACTATATTATTATTTTGTTAAAGCGTGAGCAACTTTTATACAAAGATCCATGATGACTGTATATCCTTTATCCTTTAAAAACGTATATGCTTCTTCGTTTACTAAGCCCTGCTGCGCCCAAAAAACATCCGCATCAATTTCATCGAATTCCTTTGCTACATCAAACAATTGCTCTGACCGGCGGAAAACATTGACGATGTCAATATGTCCCTCGATATCCTTTAACGAGGCAACCGCTTTCACTCCAAGGACTTGATCAACCGTTGGATTAACTGGAATGATTTCATATCCTGCTTTTTGCATAACCTCGGAAACCATATAGGAGGTTCTATCAGGTTTGTCACTAAGGCCAACAACAGCAATACGTTTTGATTTTTTTAAAATTGCTCCAATTTCTTCTAACGACGGATTTTCAACTGCCATGAAATAAACACTTCCTTTATTTCCTTAATTTTACTACCTTCTTTTACTATAACATATTTAAATTGTTTACAAAAAAATATAGCTCCCAGGAACCGGAAGCCTTATGAAGGTTAACCATTTATCAGTGTTGTTTGGTTTTCTAAACCAACTTTAGGGACAGACAGAGTGAATCGTGCCCCACTTTCAGTATTATTGACTTGAACACTGCCATTCATATTCTCAATAATCATTTTTGTCATATATAGACCGATACCTGTCCCATGCTGTTTGGTTGTGAAATATGGGTCGAACACTCTTGATAATAATTTAGATTCAATGCCGCCGCCATTATCCGTAATTTCCAAAAATACAAAGTTATCTTTTGTACCTATCGAGATATCGAGCCTGCGATTTTTTACTCCGTTGGCAACAAATACGTCTTTTGTATTCATTAAGATATTTAGAATCACTTGACTGTATTCATTGGGATATCCATAGGCCATAGGTTGTTCACGGTAATTAAAATCTACATGGATTTTATGGTCTCTAAGATTGGAGGAAAAGATAGACAGTGCATCTTCAACACATTGTGCAACAGAAAAAGGACTTTTCTCTTTGTTTGGTTGATAAAATTTCTGATAATCATGGATCGTTTGTGACATATAGTTTATTTGACTCATGCTCTCTTTTGTAAAGATTTCAATATATTGATCATTAATTTCGCCAAATTGGAGAGCTTCTCGTACATCTTGAATTATGAGTGATAGGCGATTGAGCGGCTGCCGCCATTGGTGGCCAATGCTGCTGATTAATTCACCCTTCGCAGCAAGCCGGGAATGTTGGATAAGGAAAAGGTCCTTTTGTCTATTTTTCTCTCCTTCTTCCTTCACTCTTTCCTCTAAAGAATTAGTTATAATTTCATATTCTTCTGCTAGCTCTCGGCAGTTCACTTCACTTTCCTTTAGCTTTTTTATAAGCATTTTTTCCTTTAACATCGACCGTAAAAGAAAAAGAATAAGTATACTGAAAGCTAAGATGATCCATAAGTTAAAATCAGACACGATTGACCACCCTCAACTTTTATTAACTGTTACACAGTTTTTTCCATTTTGTTTCGATATTTTTAGCGCTTCTCCTGCCTCCATAATAAGTTCTGTTTTCTTCTTACATGCTGAATATTCAGCTATACCAAAACTACAGGTTATAGAACCTATTTGGGGGAAAGTAAAGCTATTAATTATGGTACGGATTGACTCTGCCAA
Organism: Neobacillus sp. plas4; assembly: GCF_057221695.1. NCBI lineage: Bacteria > Bacillati > Bacillota > Bacilli > Caryophanales > Bacillaceae > Neobacillus > Neobacillus sp. plas4. The sequence continues at coordinate 3,215,604 of NZ_CM170152.1, read as the reverse complement.
AACAACTGCACCATGACTATTTGTTTCTGGTGTTAACAATATGAGTTCATCGCCTCCCCAGCGTGCAAAAATATCACTCTCTCGTATCCTTTGTTGGACAATGGTGGAAATCGTTGCTAGTACCTCATCCCCTCTTTGATTGCCAAAATACTGATTAATATGATTAAAATGGTCAACGTCAAAAAGGATAATAGAAAAAGGGTGTTGATAACGTTTAGAACGTCTTATTTCACTCGATAAAATCTCTTCAAATCGTAAACGATTATAGCTTTTGGTTAAAGGATCCATCATGGCTAATCGATTATTTTGACTATGTTCTTCCTCTAAAACAGTAATTTCTGTACAGACAAATAATGTCTGTTTCCCTCCAGGGATTTGTGCTGCCTTCATGTAATAAATCGTTTCTTTCTCTTTTGGACCTTTCCATTTAACCTTTGCAGCATTTCTTCTGTTTTGAAAAAATTCTTCAATCCATTTTGATTTATTCTTAGGGTAAAAGTAATTCGGATCATCAACAAATAGTTCTGAAATGCAAATAACGTTATGTAACTCCTGGCTTTTCTTAAGACCTGTAAAAAGGGAAAAAGCCTGGTTAAATTCAACGATATCATCTTGTTCAATTACGAATAGTAAATTATCCTGTGCATCTAGAATCGCATTTGCTAAATTTTTCTGATTTGACAATTCTCTTTCAAGTTGAATGTGATTTATAGATTTATGAATGGCTGATAGCAACTTTTCTAAATCAATAGGTTTTAGAATAAAATGATTGACGTTATATTCTATCGATTGGATAAAAATCTCTTGGTCATCATTCCCGGAGGTAACTATAATTTGCACTTTTTTATTGAGATTCCGAATGCTTTCGATCATTTCTAAACCGTTTATTTTGCTCATGTTGATATCCACAATGATGATATCAGGTTGAATCTGTTTAAATAGCTGAAAACCCTCTTCCCCGTCAATGGCTACATGGACATCTGAAAACCGGCGATTAAGGACACGTAATATTTTTTCACGTGAAAAAATTTCTTCATCAATATATAAAATTTTCACATCCTGATTTTGATAACGTTGGTATGGTGGTACACTTATGACCATGATTTTCACCTCTTTCAAAGTACTTAAATGGTATATGGCAAAACCGACCCGTAACACTATCGAATCGGTGGTTTTAATGGAAATTTTAAGAGTTAGTTAAATTATATTTCCTGTTATCAATGCTTTCAATCGACTACGAAATCGTTTGAAAATTCTCCATATCTTTGTAATAAAATTGACTCTAATTGTCCTCAACTTAGACAGAATATTTATTTGAAAGCGTAAATCAAAAAAATAGACCAGCAATGCTGGCCTATTTTTGTGTTACTGCTTTATTAGGATCCATATTGATAGCGGTCCATGCTGTCTGATCTCCAAATAGACGTGACCAAGAAGCAACTCCTGCTAGTTGATAGGCAGCTGCCAAGCTTGCTCGTTTATTTAAGGATAGTTCATCCTCAATCCATACTTTATAGGTTGCTTTCTCAGCTTCTGCATAGTATTCCGCATAGTTTTGACCAGTCACTTCATCATAAACTGGCTGCACTGCTTTTTCCGCCAGCCAATCTTTTATTTTTGCCATGGACAAGGCTTGAGAGCTTACCTCAATTGTTCCATCTTCCTTTTGCTCTTCTTTCCAAAGTCTTGTATATAAAGGAACCCCAAGGATGAGTTTCTCTTTTGGAACCTCTTTTAACAAGGCTTGGAGGTTCTTCTCTACCCAGGGAAGACTCGAAACACTGCCAGCAACAGGAGATGAGCCTGAATGTTCATCGTAAGCCATGATTATTAAATAATCGACAATCCCAGCAAGTTTACTTCTTTCGTAAAAAGAAGACCAATTATTGTTTTCGCCGGCATAAAAGGTAATGTCCATTGAAACCACTAATCCCGCTTCATGCAAGTACGGTGTTGCTTCCCTCATAAGCTGGGTAACAAGTGGTCCATCTTCCTGATATACATTTTCAATATCGAAATTAATCCCTTGCAATTGATACATTTGGCTAAAATGAAGCAACTGTCTAATAATGTATTGACGGGTTTCAAAGTCTTTTAAGGCCTCATGCGTTAGCACGGGATCGAATGAATTTGAAAATAACCCCCATACTTGATACCCCTTTGATTGGGCCCATTTACTATAATCTAAGGATGCTAGATTTTTTATAGAGCCATCATTACCAATCAAGGAGAACCAAGTTGGTGATACCACATTCACACCCAACATTTCTGGTATTTGGGTATGATCTGGATTTTTTGTATAAACAGCTTCCCAGGTCAACTGCACCGGACCGTTTATTTTTGGAAGAGCTCCTGTTTTGCTTTGCTGTGTAATGTTAATAGGTACCTCTTTGTTTTTGTTAACATGTTTCTTGTTGATGTAACCACTTATTCCATTCTCTTTTCTTACTAAATAAAAATCTTCTTCTTCCGCCTCAATCATTACTGCTTCTTGTTTTGACAATTCTGCTGTATAAGGTACCTTCAACGATGGTTCAGTGCGTAATCTCAATATCTCAGGATGAACATCTTCTTCTGTAATTTCTCCTTGGACGTAGTGGTCCCCGTCTTTTTGAATCCAAACTGCTCCAGTTTCTTTTAGAATCTTATATTGTATAGGATAATAGTTTAGCAGCGGGTCTATTGCTACATAGATATTTTCTTCTTTCGAAATAATCGGTGATACTTGTAGATCAACGGGCTTTTGATTTACAAAGAAGGTTAAGGAGTCTGTAGGCATTTGAATCACTTTTTCTGAGGTAGTAATGATGATAGACTTAGACTTTTCATCAAAAATAATCGTTTCATCTATGTGTTCTTGCATAAATGTTAGCGGGAGAAAGATAGAGTCTCCTTCTAATATGCCATTTCCTTGCTGCTTCCCTTCAAAAAGGATTGGATGGTCCCCACTAAAATATGTGGCTTTTTCCTTAGAGGCAAACGGATAAAATAAAAAAAGAATTGAAGATGCAATTACTAACATTGCAAGAATCAATCCTCCTAGAATCCATTTAGGTGATAATGATTTCTTTTTCTGGTATTCAATATGTGCCATTTTTCTTCCTCCTCACTTCTATCCTACGGTATTAAAGGGAAATTTTGAAGGGCTTTTTTTAACACTTTTGGAATTAGTTTAATGCAGTAGTAGTGTTTTTTCACTATTACATGGTAAAATAATAGAACTTGCATTATTTATAGAAGGAGAAATCGTGATGGTTCAAATAATTTTAGTCCTGATCCTTGCCTACTTACTAGGTTCAATTCCGTCAGGTTTAATCATTGGTAAAGTTTTTTATAAAACAGACATACGTCAACATGGAAGTGGGAACCTAGGGGGAACGAATACCTTTCGAACTTTAGGAGTAAAAGCTGGTTTAGCAGTAACGCTGGCAGATATTCTAAAAGGGACGTTAGCGGCTTCCTTACCTGTTATTTTTGGTCTAGATGATATTAACCCTTTACTGGCTGGAGTTTTTGCTGTTATTGGTCACACCTATCCAGTCTTTGCTGGATTTAGAGGCGGTAAGGCAGTAGCAACCTCTGGCGGCGTTTTATTGTTTTGTGCTCCTCTGATGTTCTTAATGATTTTCTTGGTCTTTTTTGCTAGTCTTTACTTTACAAAATATGTATCTTTATCATCGATGATCGCTGGTGTTTTTGCAGTGATTTATGCTTGTATTGATGGGGATATTCCTCTCCTTATTGCAGTCACATTATTGGCCTCATTTGTCATTTATCGACATCGCGCTAATATTAGGCGAATTATGAATAAAACAGAACCAAAAATAAAATGGCTTTAAGGAATTTACTTCCTTAAGCCATTTTTCATTAAAACCTATTTTTACACATTTTTGATTAGTCTGAATGAATACTCACCTTTGTCATTCTTATTATAATCGAGCTTTGTGTTGTCAAAATGTACAAAATCCAGTTCATGAATCAGAATCTTGATCTCGTCAATTTCAAATAGGAGATCACCCGTTATTTTCCGCTCTTCCAGAGACAGATTAAGTTTTGGACCTCCTCAGCCAATCCCCATACTCAACCGGACTAATAATTCCTCATCAGCACTCTGCTTTTCTCTCTCGATTACTTTAGATAAAATACTGCCAGCACTCTCAGATATTTTGAACATACCTAACACGTCCTTAATTTTTTTCGAAAAATACGGAAATAAGTCGAAAAATAGCACATAAATATATTATAGTATTGGTAGACTTGTTTAAAGTATTATGCCTCAAAACAGATTATGAAGGAGAACCTATGAAAAAGAAATTTATATTGACGTCTGTATTTATCATTTCCGCGTGCATACTTCTGGCTTCAGTATTATTTATTCAACAGCAAAACAATAATGCAACGACGGCAAAATTACATCCTACAAAAGATCATTCTCTTAGAAATCAACTTGTAATGAGCAGGACCTTGACAGAAAAGGTGACCGTTGGAGCGATTGGTGACATTTTGATTCATGATACTGTTTATCAGGATGCCTTTAATGGAGCGCAGTATGATTTCAATCCTATTTTTGCTAATGTGAAAGGAATATTAGAGTCACCGGATATTCTAACTGCCAACCAAGAAAGCATGCTAGGCGGAGTTGGAATTGGTGTATCAAGTTATCCCATGTTTAATAGTCCTCACGAAGTCGCAGATGCGCTCGTCAATACGGGGGTTGATATCGTCTCTCTTGCAAACAATCATACTCTGGATAAAGGTGAAAGAGGAATTGTTTCCGCTACGGATTATTTAAATAGCATCGGACTTCCCCATGTCGGCAGCTCCCTATATGAGGCAGACCGTCAACAACTAAGAATCATTACTAAAAATGGGATAAAAATAGCCTTTCTATCCTATACTTACGGTACAAACGGCATCCCAATTCCGGAGGGCAAAGACTTCCTTGTGAATCTTATTAATCGTGATATCATGAGTGATGAAATCGGGCGTGCTAAAAAAGAAGCAGATGTTGTGGTGATGAGTATCCATTGGGGGAATGAATATCAACGAATTCCTACAAACGAGCAAAAGGATTTGGCTCATTTCCTTGCCAATGAAGGCGTGGATATCATCTTTGGTTCTCACCCGCACGTGCTGCAGCCAATGGAATGGATTCAGACAGAGGATGGCCGAAAATCCTTCGTTATTTATTCATTGGGGAACTTCATTTCTGGGCAGGTAAGGGACTATAAAGATATTGGCGGTATGGCTACAGTTGAAATAACCAAACAGGTTACTGAATCTGGAAAGACGATTGAGTTATCAAATCCGGCATTTTACCCTACTTTTGTATCTAGCCAGAAGTCAAGAAATTACCAAGTGGTGCCACTCGAAAATGCAGGTTCTTTCGGGCTTCAAAATGCACCAGCAAAATACCAGGAAATACAAGAACATATGACCCAATGGCTCCGTTAAGCGGGGCCTTTTATCAGTTGTGCTGGAAGGATGTTCGATATGAAAAAAAATAATAAACAAGGTATCTATTTATCAATTCTTTTTATTGTACTACTCTACCTTTTTACAAGAAGTTTTTATACGCCATTTTTTTTGATTCTACTTTCGGTAATGCTCTATCTTGCATTCTTGAAGGAAGAAAATCGTTTAGTTGCATGGATGATCATTTCCTTCTTTGGCGGGAACTTAATCCTCTTTTATCTTGATAAATTTATCGATGGAATTCAAATAGATCCATTTCAAAGGGTAATTATTCATCAGCTTTTGTTCATTATCCCAATCCTTACAATCTGCTACGTAATCAATAGGTTCAATAAAAAAATCAGCTTGTTTTTTAGACGCCCAGAAACATGGATTCAAAGACCTTTGGCTTTAAAGAGAAAATATGTTTATATTATCGTTTTGCTTATATTTATCAGTTTCCTTTCAGTCGTTATGACTCTTGAGGCTACGCTCAATTTTCATCTTGTTATCTCACTGTCACTTTTCGTGTTTATTCATGCGGTCCTTCAGGAAATAATGTGGCGAGGAATTCTATTAACACAGTTCATGATGATTGCCAATGAGACGAGTGCTATTCTGTTTACAAGTCTGGCCTTCGCATTAAACACAACCATATTTGGTTTTACTCTTGTAGTTTTCATCCTGTATTTTATTTTTGGGTTATTACTAGGCTTTATAACAAGCAAATGTAAGAGTATTCTCCCATCAACGATTGCACATGCACTTGTGTTAATTCTCCTATTCATAAAAGGCTTTTTGCAGCTACCAATTTAATGCATTTATTTGTATACCAGTGTAAAAAAGCACACTAAAAGAATTAATCTTCAAGTGTGCTTATACTTTTACCAAATATGATTTTTCAGTCCTTCTTTTTGAAGAATTTCTTTTTGTCTGTCACCAATTAAATCAAAATGAGAATAGCCATCACGGCGATGGTGAATCCATTCTTTTTTCAATCCATATTTATTGCCCCATTCAGCCAATTTCTCTAGGTCATGACAGCCAACTTTAGTCACTGTTTTGCACCCCGGAAAACGGTCATCCAGCCAATAATGGGTTAAGAATGCAATTTCACCATCATCAATTTTTTGTTTCCAGTCTTTTATTTCCTGTCTTTTAATCCCAAATGCCATTGCAATCACCCACCGCCATTGACATATTACTTCTTCTTTATATCCTCGTAGCGTAGGAACCATTCTGGGAACGCCTTTTTGAAGGCGATTGGTCGAAAGTTGTCCTTTTTGACAACGATATGAGTCGATGTTCCTTCTGCGCACACTTCATCTTCGCCATTTACAATCGAATACCCATAAATGGTTTTAATCCCATCATTTTTTTCAATCCAAGTTTTAACAAATCCCTTATCACCATAACGTAACGGCTTTTTATAGGTAGCTTGAATGTCATAAACAGGTGCAAAATAGCCTGCATTTTCCATGTCTAGATAGCTGTAGCCAAGGTCCTCAATCAAACCTGTTCTCCCTAGCTCAAAGTATTTTAAATAATTAGCATGATAGATGACTCCCATCATGTCGGTATCTGCATATAATAGTTGAATTTCTCTTACCGAAATAAATTCTTTGTCCAACTGTATGATTCCCCTTTTTACTCTGATGTTATGGTGCTATTTTTTTTAGTGCTGTTTCTACATCTTCCCTTTCAATATGAATGGCTTTTTCTAATAAATCCTCTTCTCCTGCTTCTCCCATCAACCTCATGGCTTGTGCCTGAATCATTTCATCCGCTAAATTGGTTGCGAATCTTCCATTTCCTTTGAAGCTGTTATTTTCAATACTTTGTTTCAACAATGCTCTGGCTCCCTCACTTATTTGATACTGGAAGCCGCCAACGTATGACTCGATAATCGAAAGAACCTCATCAGCTGAGTAATCAGGGAATAAGAAGAATTTCTTAAACCGTGAGCGCAGTCCTGGATTGCTTTCTAATAGCTGGTCCATTTCTTTTGGGTACCCAGCCAGGACCACAACAAGATTTTCATTATGTTTGGTCATCTCATCTACAAGGGTATCAACCACTTCTTTACCGAAATCACCCGCAGTTTGGCTTAAAAGCGAGTATGCCTCATCAATAAATAAAACGCCTCCAAGTGCTTCTCGAATCTTTTTCTTGGTTTTTCCTGCCGTTTGACCAACATATCCTGCTACAAAATCGGCTCTGCTTGCCACGATTAGATGACCTCTTTTTAACATACCGCACTCTCTTAGGAGCTCAGCATAGATGTTAGCAACTGTGGTTTTACCTGTGCCTGGATTTCCAGTGAAAACGGAATGAAGCTGAATCGGTACGGTTGGGAGTCCTTTTTCTTTTCTAAACTGCTGCATTTTAACAAAGGAGCTCAGCTTCTCCAATTCACTTTTTAGTTCAGTTAATCCAACCAAACGTTCTAATTTTTCAAAAGGTGATTCGCGGCTTTCATTCTTATCTACTTCAAAGTCGTCCTTATCTAAAATTGTATACGTGAAAATATCTTCATGGGAAATCGGATGGTCTGACCCTTTTTTAAATATAGCGTCTAATACGATATTACGGACTGATCGTGCATTACCAAAAGTATCATCCACTCGTTCCTGATCTAGACGATGATTAATTTCTAACTCTGCTTCCTCTGTAAGGATATAATCGTTTTCTGAAGCAATTTTTTTCGCAATTAAAATTAATTCTTCATTTGAATAGTTAGGTAAATGGATGAGATTTGATTGCGGGAATCTGCTCCTTAAACCTGGGTTGGCATCTAAAAAGATACGCATTTCGTCGGGGTATCCCGCTAAAATGACAGCAAATTTCCCGCCATATTCCTTTCCTGTCATAAGAGAAACGAGGGTATCTACGGCCGTTTGACCATAATCATTTCCTGATTGACCTTCACGTTTTAAACTGTAGGCTTCATCAATAAACAGAACGCCGCCAATCGCCTTCTCGACAACTGCTCTCACGTTTTCCTCCGTTTGGCCAACAAAGGCACCTACCAATTGTGATCGGTCCGTCTCAATCACCTCAGGACGCGGCAGCACCTCAAGTTCGTGATAGATTGTAGCTAATAGCCGGGCAATCGTTGTTTTCCCTGTTCCAGGATTCCCTGTTAAAACCATATTAAGGCTAAGTGCATCTTTAATTTGGAATCCAAGTTCTTTCCGTTCTTTTTGATATTTTAGGAATTGATAAAAATCATTGACTCGCTTCTTAACGACATCCATCCCAATCATTTCATTTAATTGGTCAAGTGCTTTTTCTGAATGTTGATTGAATTCCTCTTTGACTTCAAACAACTTCTGCCATTCTCTCTTTATTTCTTCAAGGCTAGACAAATGCAACTTTAAATCATCAAAATAGGTGGCAGTATGGAATACACCTGTTATTGATTTCTCATATTCTTCAGCAGCCTTTAGGAGATTACCCGTCACCTCAATGGATGTAATTAGCAAATCAGAGAGGTTCTTATATTGATCAAAAAGCTGTTTATTTTCCAATGCTTCAGCAAGATTCATTTTTTCGGTTAAATCCTCTTGATGTTCATCTGCTTCGGATAAAAAATTTTGGCAAATCTGTATGTATTGTTCAGCAACTTTCTTCTTTGCAGTCCGGTTATCTGTTTCCCGAATCGCTGGGAACGACAGAATATCCAGGGTTTCCTTTTTCTTAATCCAATCATACCGAATAAAATAAGACTTGGCTTTCTTATTAGCTGGATCTAATTCTAATGCTTTTGTTAGCCAAGCTTGGGCTAACGAATCTTGGTTTTTACGATTTAGACGTGATAAAGCGGCTAATGTTAACATTCTCGATAAGATAGCAGGGTTGGTTTGGTGACGCATAGCTGTTAGCAGCTCATTCTCGTCAGTGATAAAACCCAGTTCATCGAGTTCGGTTTCCCACTGTGTTAGCCTTTCGTTATTGTTGTTATAAGTACGTTGTTGTTGTATCAATAGGATCACTTCTTCTTCAAAATTTCCCCTTTATCTTACCATAACCTGACCAGTGTTACGAAATGAAAGGATTTAAAGAAAAAAAGGACCTGTATAATAGAACAGGTCCTGGTCTGTTGTTTTAGACTTCATCCTTAATTTCTGCACGATAACTTTCAATGCTTTCACGGCGTCGTTCGTTTTTAGCTTTAATTTGCTCACGCTGTGTTTCGCTATCTGTAAAGGCAAGTGATTCTTCAGCTGCCTCTATATTTTCAATCGTATCATGAATCATAGATTGCAGCTTTTCTACGTTATCACTTCGATCATCTGGTTTCGGTTTGTTATTATAGGTCATTAAGATTCCTCCTCGGGTGGTATCACGTACAAATATAGTTTGTATCGAAGCAAAAAAAATATCACAGAAAAATTTGCTAATCAGGAGGCATAAAAAAGACTCGCAAGCCATTGCCTGACGAGTCTTTACCATTTTATTATTCACCTTTTGTTTGCATGACTTGAGCATGCTTACCGGATGTATCTTGGTATTTTTTTCCCTTATTACCGCCGTATTTCTGTGATGTTTTATTTCCAAGCTCATCCGTACTAAATGCTTGCTGTCCTCTTTTTGGATTACTCATGTATTATCCCTCCTCCTTAACATTTTGTCCGTTTTAGGGGGAAACATGATTGGTAATCTATGTGAGTTATTCAGCTTTTTCCAAACGCTTTTCTTCTAAGCGCAATTCAATCTTTTCCATCGCAGCTCTATCTCTCAAAATTTGACTTTTATTTTCGGATACCAACTCTGCAAAGGAACGCTTTCTAGGCTTTCTCATGTATTTCACCTTCCTTATTTCTTATTCTAACAGTTATTATGCCCGGAAACGGTTTCAATTATTACAACTTTTTGAAAATTAAAAAGAAAAGTAGCAAATAATGATTTAAAGCGTAAAAAAGACATTGGAGTTCGTCCAATGTCTTACTTTAATTCCTTCGTGTATTGTTTCATCGTATCATGATTCATAGCACCGACGTATTTGAAGCCGATATTGCCCTTCGTATCGATAAAGTACGTGGTAGGAATAGATAGTACTTGGTACATTTCATTCACTTTATCTTCAGCGTCTAATGGAATAGGAAAAGTAATTTTATTTTCATCTATAAAGGATTGAACGTCTAAATGCGGGTCAATATTAACTGCTAAAATTACTACCTCATCACCGGATTCTTTATGAAACTCTTCCATTGCTGGCATTTCCGCTTTACAAGGAGGACACCAGGTTGCCCAGAAATTAAGCATTACCTTTTTCCCTTTTAAATCGGATAATTTGACAGTCTCCCCCGTTAAGGTTTTTAGTTCAAAATCAGGTGCTTTAGCACCAACTTTTAAACCTCCCATATTGGCAGCTTCTTGACTAAGATTATCGGGTTCAGACTTTTTTTCCATAGCCTGCACAATCGCAACTCCTAGTAGGGCAATTAACACTACGATAGCAATTACTTTTTTTACCATTACCCCGAACCCCCCTGTTCTATATGCTATTTCGATTTTACACTATAAACTCAGTTAAAACGAAGGTTGTATATGCCAATTTTGTGACAATATTAAGAACAGTTTATTAAAAGTATCCTGGAAAAGCAAATTTATCTTACTTTCTTTACAATACCATAATCTTATAAATATTTCTTAAAATATAACCACAGAAAGGATTAGGGGGATGTTCGCAGATAAAATTGAAGTAACGCAGATATATTAGATTTTAAGCAGATATATTTCAATTAACGCAGATATCTCTGATTTATCGCGGATATAATAAAATAGCCCCTCTCGAGGGGCTATTTTAAGGAGCAGGTTTTACATTAGTTTTCTTTTTTGCTTTAAAAGTTCGTTAAATTCATTATCTAATTCCATGTATTTAGGATTTTTTTGATCAATTAATGATAACTCACCCAAGATTGTAGCAATTCTGTTTTCGATGATCATTAATTTTTCTTTCATATCAATAGGCTCAGCACTAGTTTTATTTAAGTAATCTTCCGGCTTCATCTCTACACGCTTAATCACATGATTCTCAAAAACAAGGAGTTTATCGCAGAGCTTATTCAAGAAATAATAATCATGCGAAACAGTAATAATGGTTCCAGTAAATTCATTAAGTGTTTTTTCAAGCTGTTCTCTGCTGGGTAAATCGAGATGATTGGTTGGTTCATCTAAGATTAAAACATCATAATCTTTCAGCAGCATGTCAACGAATTTAACACGAGTCCTCTCGCCAAGACTTAATGTTGCAATTGGCTTCGTTATTAGCTGTTCCTTTAATCCGAGATTAGCAAATAGTGTTCTCGCCTTGAGGATGTTTTCTCTGTCAGTAAATCCCAATGCCTCTAAAGCTGTTTTTTCTGCAGGTAAGTTGTCTACATCCTGGCTTAAGTAAGCAACCTTTAACGATTCACTTTTCCATAGCTCGCCATGAGAAACGGATGTTTCCCTAAGGAGCATTTTTATCAAGGTGGTTTTTCCACAGCCATTTTCCCCCAATAAACCGATACGCTCTCCATGATTAATATAAAAGTGTGAATCGCGGAAAAGGGTTCTCTCACCAAAGCTTTTTGTTAAACTTTTCGCTTCAATAATTCGTTTTCCTCTATTCCCTTTCGTATCAAACTGAAATCTAACTTTTGTCTCCTCTAGAGGTTTGTCGACTTTATTTTTTTCAAGCTCGCTCTGAAGTCGTTTCATTTTAGATTTCACTTGAGAATCCCTTTTTTTCGCCTTAACTCGGTGATATTCCTTATTTCCATAATCTCTGCCTTGTTTAGTTGATGTTCTGTGAGCTGTCTCGGACCACGACGATAATTGGTCCATTTGCATTTCGATTTCTTCTTTTTTACGCTGCTGTACATCATAATGATGCATTTGAGTTTCCAGTCTGTGCTGTTTTTCCTTCTGATAATCGCTGTAATTACCATTGTAGAAATGAAGCTTGGTATTCTCAATTTCAAAGATCCGTGTGACTGTCTTATCTAAAAAATGGCGATCGTGAGAAATAATCAGCACTGGTCCTTTATATTTCGCCAACTCTTCAATCAACCATTCTATCCCCTTAAAATCTAGGTGGTTGGTCGGCTCATCGAGAATTAAGAATCCTGGCTTGGAAGCCCACACGTTGGATAATGAGAGTTTCAACTTCTCGCCGCCGCTTAGATGATTTAAACGCGTTTCCTCCCATTCATAAATCTTTTTCAGCCCTAACTCACTTGTGTGCTGCAAGATTTCTCCCTCAGATGATAGAGAATTTTGAAATTCACTGCCATCGTAATCCACGGATTGCGTCAGGTAACCAATCTTTAATTCCGGCGATTTTTCAATGAAACCCTTATTAGGTGTAAGTTTACCAGTAAGAATATTGGCCAATGTCGTTTTGCCGGTGCCATTATACCCTACAAGTCCAATTCTTTCACCATTCTTAATATCAAATGAAACATTGTCAAAGATTTTCCTTAGATTAAAGTTCATTTCTAGTCCGGTTGCTTTTATAATAGATAAATTATTTTTGTTCATAAAAAAACTCCCTTCGATGGAACCTGAAGAGAGTAATTGAGTCATGTAGTTTACACAATCATAATAAGCATACGTTAATAAACCTAAAAAGGCCTTTATTAACAATGTTTTGATTGAAATATAAACGTTCAGGACTAAAAAAGGATAGACTAATCCTATTCTTCAGGTTCACCATTTTTCGTTGTTCGAATAAATGTGCTGAAAAAATAAGATTATAACTTCATACCTCTTTACCATTCCTTTACGTTTGTTATATTTATTTTATTGTACCTAAACCGAAACTGTCAATGATTTCCGTAAAATTAACATCGGAATACGGCTTTCCACTCTCAATATTATCTTTTAAATGGGTAAGAGTATACCCCTGCCAATCCTCTAAATTATCCGAATTCCACTTCTCCAAAAATAAAGTATATAAAAAAACCTCTCTTATTTTTAAAAAGATAGGAATTTGTTGAATAAGTTCCTTGCTGAGTGTGTGTACATGTTGATATCCTCTTAAGAAATGCTCCCAGAACTCACTGCTAAATTGGGTGGTTTCTGGTGTAAAGGATGAAGTTTGCCAATAGGCATGATAAAAGGCGGCGGCTAGATCATAAGCATACCAATGGTAAGCACAATCATCAAAATCAAAAACGGTTAGCCTTCCTTTATTTACAAAGATATTCCCTTGGTGAAAATCATTATGTATAAGTCCGAATAAGTTTGGAGTTAGTGGGAACTTCTTTAATTGATTTAATAGTTGTTTGTATTTTTCTGCTATAAGTTCGGAGGTGATTTTTGGAAGTAGATTTAATAAATCAGGCTGATTTTCTGACCAAATGGGCCGATCTACCTTTATTGTTTTTCCAGCCATGTGCATTTTCCCCATTAGATTGCCCCAATGATAATATAATTCTTTGTTCCATAAATCACGATTGGTGACATCAATTGAAGTTCCCTTTGCCTTTTCAAATGCTACTACAAAATGATGTTCTCCGATTGTTTCGACCAACTTCTTACTCACAGATTTTACTGGTAAAGAAACAGGTACACCATTCTCCCACAGCCCGTGAATATATGCCAATTCATTAATAATATCCAGTTGCTTTCGTCTACTGGAAGGTGAAACTCTAAATATAAGGTTACCATAGGAATAGACGGTATTATGAAAGCCGTCATTAATTGGAACGAGTTCACCTTCCTTATAGCCATATAAAGGTAAAATAATATCAGTAATCATTTTGATCTCAATCTCACTTTCTGAATGAGCACCTATTTTAATTTGTTATAAATTTTATCTGCATAGCTGCCAAAACGGGAATTTGTGGCTGTTCCTCTTTTTTCAAGCAGTCTATCCATTTCCAGCCTTTTTTTCATCAACTTTGCCCGGAGGCGTCCTTTTTCTTCTTCGTCCGTTGTCTCTTCTATCAATTCTTCAATTCTAAAGATTTCACTTTTAACATCCTCAGGCGAATATCCCGCATTTTTTAACACTCGATACGCCATTTTCCATTCGTTTGACATTCCGGGAAAGTCATCTTTTAATTCCAAAGGCTGCCCTATTCCAGGTAGATTTTCGAGATCATTCTTCTTTATGGCTTCCTTAATTTTATCTTCTGCTATTTTCGAAAAATCCATTTACATCGCACCCTTCGCTCTACAAGTAATAGTTTATTTTCTCTAGTATATATGTTATTACCCGTAAAAAGCCACCATGCATGGCTGCATGGTGGCTTGAATATTACGCTTCTTGTAATTTTTCACGAAGTACCATTGGAAGGATACCACCATGACGGTAGTAATCAACTTCAACTTCAGAATCAAAGCGAACAAGTACTTCAAATTCTTTCTTGTTACCAGCTTCATCAGTAGCAGTAACTTTTAGAAGGTCACGTGGTTTAACATTCTCATCCACTTGAACATCGATTGTTTCTTTACCAGTTAAGCCAAGTGTTTCAGCGCTTTCGCCATCTTTAAATTGAAGTGGAAGAACGCCCATTAACACTAGGTTAGAACGGTGAATACGCTCAAAGCTTTCAGCTAGAACTGTCTTAATGCCTAGAAGGTTAGTACCTTTTGCAGCCCAGTCACGTGAAGAGCCCATTCCGTAATCTTTACCAGCAAGAACAATAAGCCCAGTGCCATTTTCTTTGTACTTCATGCAAGCATCGTAGATGGATGTAACTTCGCCAGTCGGCCAGTATGTTGTGAAGCCGCCTTCAGTTCCTGGTGCGATTTGGTTACGAATACGGATGTTTGCAAATGTTCCACGCATCATAACTTCATGGTTACCACGGCGTGAACCATATGAGTTAAAGTCACGAGGCTGAACACCTTTTTCTAATAAATACTTTCCAGCTGGGGTATTTTTACCAATAGCACCTGCAGGAGAGATATGGTCAGTCGTAACAGAATCTCCGAACTTACCTACAACACGCAGTCCGTTTAATGGTTCAACGGTACCTGGCTCTGGTGATAAACCTTCAAAGAATGGAGGATTTGCAATGTAAGTAGAATCCTCATCCCAAGTATATAATGGCTCATTGCTTGTTTTGATTTGATTCCATAGTTCGTTGCTTTCAAAGACATTTTCATATTCTTTTCGGAATAATTCAGGTGTAACAGTCTTTTTGACAACATCATTTACTTCAGCAGTTGCTGGCCAGATGTCTTTGAAGAATACATCATTACCATTTTTATCTTTACCGATAGGTTCGTTAGCAAAGTCAATGTTTACTGTACCTGCAAGTGCGTAAGCAACAACTAACGGAGGTGAAGCCAGGTAGTTTGCTTTTACAAGCGGATGAATACGTCCTTCAAAGTTACGGTTACCTGAAAGAACAGATGTAACTAAAAGATCGTTTTCAGCAATTGTCTTCTCGATTTCTTCTTTTAATGGACCGGAGTTACCAATGCATGTGGTACAGCCGTAACCAACAAGGTTGAAACCGATTTGCTCTAGGTATGGAAGTAATCCAGAATCACGAAGATATCCAGTTACAACCTTAGATCCTGGTGCTAATGATGTTTTAACAAACTTAGGAACTTCCATTCCAAGTTCAACCGCTCTCTTCGCAACAAGTCCAGCTCCAACTAGAACGTATGGGTTTGAAGTATTTGTACAGCTTGTAATAGAAGCAATAGCTACTGCACCAGTTGTAATTTCAGTTTCTTCCCCATTGTTAAATTTAATAGTAGCAGTCTTGTTAAGTTCATCAGATTGTAAGCCGAATCCTTGGTTTCCTTGTGGTGCAGAAACTGCCTTTACAAACTCTTCTTTCATTTTTGAAAGTGGAATCAAATCTTGTGGACGCTTAGGACCTGAAAGATTTGCTTCAATAACTGAAAGGTCAATCTCAACAACATTAGTATAAACTGGCTCTAAAGCTGGATCAAAGAATAATCCGTTCGCTTTGCAGTATTGTTCTACTACATTGATTTGCTCTTCTTCACGGCCAGTTAAACGTAAATATACAAGTGATTCATCATCGATTGGGAAGAATCCGCAAGTTGCACCATATTCAGGAGCCATGTTTGCGATTGTTGCACGATCTGCTAGTGGCAGTTGGGATACTCCAGGACCGAAGAATTCAACAAATTTACCAACAACACCTTGGCTGCGAAGAACTTGAGTTACTTTTAATGCTAAGTCTGTAGCAGTTGCTCCGTTTGGAAGCGCACCTGTTAACTTAACACCAACTACTTCAGGTACCGGGAAGTATGAAGGCTGTCCAAGCATTCCTGCTTCAGCTTCGATTCCGCCAACACCCCATCCAAGAACACCAAGACCGTTGATCATAGTTGTATGAGAGTCAGTACCAACTAATGTATCTGGATACGCTTCTAATTCACCATCAGAAGTTTCCGCTACATGTACAACATCAGCCAAATACTCTAGGTTAACTTGGTGTACGATACCTGTTGCAGGTGGAACCGCACGATAGTTATTGAATGATTTTTGAGCCCAGCTTAAGAACTGGTAACGCTCAGCATTACGTTCAAATTCTAAATCCATATTTACTCGTAATGAGTCAGCAGATCCATACGCATCAACTTGTACAGAGTGGTCGATTACAAGGTCAACTGTCTTCTCTGGATTAATTTTATCTGGGTCGCCGCCGAGGTCTGCCATTGCTTTTCTTAAAGAAGCAAGGTCAACTACTGCCGGTACACCAGTAAAGTCTTGTAGGATTACACGTGATGGCTTGAATGGAACGTCCACTTCTTTAAGCTCATCTGTTCCCCATTTTGCTAAGTTTTCAACGTGCTCTTTCGTGATTACACGGCCATCGTATTGGCGAAGCACAGATTCAAGTAAGACCTTTACAGAATATGGCAATTTAGAAACGTTGCCAATACCGGCCTCTTCAAGTGCACTTAAGCGGTAATAGTGATAACGTTTACCGTTTGCTTCAAAAGAAGTCCGTGCGTTAAATACATCTTTTTTCACCATTTTAAATCCCCCTCATTCGTCATCATTAGCTAAAATTAACGAAAAGTCGAAAAGTTTGAATATTCCTATCCATCCCTACTTTTCTCACAATTCTAATCTTAATACAACCTTCAATCTATGTAAATAACAAGAAAGTTATTGTGATTGATAAGTTTTTCTTATGATTTTTACGTATAATGTTCAAAATATTTAGATAAATATTGGAAGAACGTAAACTGAATAATCATAAAGATTAGAATTTGTCGTCTTATTTATTATCTCAAAAAACTTATTTGTTGTCATTATTTAAGTTTAAAAGGAAATATTAACATTATTAAAGAGAATTCTACAGAATTCTTTTAGGAGGTGATTACGTTGCAAAGAAGAAAATCAAATCATGTAATCCCAGGTGCTAATGCTGCAAAAGGACAGGGAATGGGTGCGGGATATAATGAGGAAATGTCGAACGAACCATTAACAATAAAAGAAAAAATGAACAATAAGAAACGTAAAAAGAATCAGTAATTATAAAAAGATAAGCCCCTATTTCGCGAAGTATACTGTGTCACTAGTTGCAGCAGCTGGATTCACACTAAAAGCAGGGTATCCCCTGCTTTTTCATGATGTCCTTATTCTGGAAGATTAACTTCAGCAATGATTGTTTGTAAATCTTGTTGAAATCGTTCAAGTGAGCCCGTTGGTGTTCTGAAGCTACTTCTAGGGCATTTTCAATTTGCTGATATGCTTCATTTACTTCTTCCTTTAAATGCTTTAACTGATGTCCATAGCTTGCACTGTCGCTAATAATAGTGGCAGCAAGTCCTTGGGCTTCTTCATACCCCTGTTGGGCTGCCTGAAAAGCCTGCTGTTTATCCTTGTTATACGGAAATCGATCAATTTCTGGCATTGACTGTTTCACTCCCCTCTGTTTTCTATACCGTTAAATTGCACAGCACCCAAACAAATTATTCAGCATAAAAAGTCCTCAGCATTGCATCCTAACAATATAGGAGGAGGGATGAAAATGGTGAACAAAAACGACGGCAAGGATATGCGAAGAAACCAGCCAAAGACATCTGGTCAGCCTGAACCTTTAAGCGGTTCAAAAAAAGTAAAGAACCGTAACCATACACGTCAAAAAAGTAAGTCACATCATGATATGTAAACAAAAATAGGCACAAAAAAATAGTTCTAACCCCCTCTAGACCGCAGAGGGGGTTGCTTTTATAATTGAAGTAAGGCTTGCAGTAATAGCTGCTCTTCTTCCTTAGTGACGGTTCTTAAATCAATGATATATTCATCTTTTTGAATTCGTCCAACAATAGCAGGTTTATTTTCAATCCTTAGTTTCCTGCCGACTTGTTCCGCTGTAAGTGAATGATGTTTAAGTGAAATGACCCTAGTTGGAAGTAGTACGTCAGGCATCGTTCCGCCGCCTACTTGACTTGTACCAGGGGAAATTTTTGCTTCAAAATGATCTGTTCCTTGTAACAAGTTTGTAACAAAAGTCTTCGTTCTTTCGTCTAATTCAACAGTAGAAATTAATAAGTCACGAATTGTGGGTATGTTTTTAACTCCCATTTCCCCTCGTGCATAATCAATTAGCGTGCCTTCTAGTGCTGCTAATGTCATTTTATCTACCCTGACCACACGTGCTAATTGATGTTTTTTTAGAACGTCAATAATCTTCTTTTTCCCAGCAATAATTCCTGCTTGAGGTCCTCCTAACAGTTTGTCGCCACTAAAGGTTACAATATCCGCACCCATTTCAATGACCTCTCTTACAACCGGTTCATCTCCGATTCCGTGTTTTCTAAAATCAAAAAGTGCACCACTTCCAAGGTCTTCGTAAAAAATAACGTTTTCAGTTTGTTGTGTCAACCCGATAAGCTCTTCCGTTTCCACAGATTTCGTAAAACCTATTACTTTAAAATTACTTGTATGTACTTTCATGACAATAGCCGTTTCAGGATTAAGAGCTTTTTCATAATCATATAAATGAGTTTTATTTGTAGTTCCAACTTCGACTAATTTTGCTCCGCTTTCTTCCATAATAGAAGAAATACGGAAAGAGCCGCCGATTTCTACCAGCTGACCACGTGAAACAATAACTTCTTTATTTTCTGCAAGCGCTCTTAATACAAGATAGACGGCTGCTGCATTATTATTCACAACCATGGCAGCTTCTGCACCAGTAATTTCTTTAATAAGGTTTTCTACATGACTATGTCTTGACCCTCGCTCTCCTTCTTGCAGCCTATATTCAAGGTTTGAGTAATTTTGCGCAGTTTCCACGACATGTTGGATCGCATTGTCGCTGAGTCTTGCTCTACCTAGATTTGTATGAAGGATGGTTCCTGTTGCATTAATCACTCTTTCAATCGTAAAAGAAAATTGATTCTTTACGTTTTCACCTACTAGCTGAAAGATTTCATCTATAAACTGATTTGTCCCTGGAATGGATCCATTCCAGTTATCCTTTACAATTGATGACCGTATTTGGTCAATTGCTTCTTTTACCTGTTTGGTTAACTGTGAAACATCTAGTTGATTGTTCCTAAGAAGAACTTCAAACTGTTCATGATTTTGAAGTTCATGAACTGCCGGAATTGAGCGTAGCCATTCTTTCACCAAAAAAACTCCTTTACGGTTCCTATTTATTCCTATTATAACATTACACCTTTTTAATCTGAATGAATAAAATACATCGAGCAAGGGGGATAGTTATGAAATCCAAAAAAAATGATCAGCCTATTGATTTTGAACTTGTGGAAAAGTGGTTGGAAAACTATTGCCTTGATCCTTTAACTACACAAGATGACTTGATACAATTTCGAATTGATCTCTACGAAACGGATCAAGAGTGGATTGTAGAGGCATTACTTAACGAGTATACAAGTTCGGAAATTAAGGTGTTTATAGAAGATAAAAATCTTGTTATTACAGCTGCAAAGTCTTCCCCACCCTCTAATGTACAAAAAAGAGTTCGCACGGTTCAATTCCCCTTTGAAGTGATCAATCAGAAAGTAACGGCAAACTATATAAATGGAATATTAGAGGTTTTGATATCAAAAACTGAAAAAGGATTAGGAAAAAGTTGCTATATAACATTGCCCTAAGTAAAACTTACGGCATTATTTTTTTATCATCAAATTAACATAATACAATTATTGGAACGAAACACCCTCATACCAATCTCTGATATGAGGGTGTTTTTATTTTTGTGAAATGATATTAATGATATCCTCTGTGTCTGGAAATACTCCAGTATCAAGCTTGGAATAGATCTTCTCTCCATTGAGTGTTACTTCAAATGCTCCACCAGAAACTGGGATCAATTCCATTTTTCCTATCTTGCGGTTAAAGTGTGTAAATAGCTCTTCCGCGAAACTCGCGGCCTTTGGTGCGTAGTTTCATTGCATGCAAAATTCAACGGTTATTTGATAAACGTTCATTTTTGATCCTCCATTATTCCCCTAAATCTAATTACCTACATCGGTATAGTAAAAACATTTTAACTTACTGCAATTGTTCAAGCAAATCTTTTGCTTCCCTAGTATGTGCGGTTTCATAAATTATAAGTTATACTAATTAATGGAGGTGGATCTATTGAGCGAGCAAGAGAAAATACGCCTAACTTCTTTATCAACGAAAGCTGGTTGAGGCTGCAAAATTGGTCCTGAGGACCTGGCGCAAGTGTTGCGTCATTTACCAAAACAAGAACAAGTTCCAGAACTATTAGTGGGACATGAAACATCAGATGATGCGGGTGTTTATCAGTTAACTGACTCAATTGCCCTTATTCAAACGGTCGATTTCTTTACGCCAATCGTAGACGACCCATATATGTTTGGACAAATAACAGCAGCAAATGCTTTAAGCGATGTTTATGCAATGGGTGGAGAACCGAAAACGGTTTTAAATATTGTCGCTTATCCAATCAAGAAGCTCGGTGCAGAGATACTTTCAGATATTCTTCGTGGCGCTGCAGATAAAGTTAAGGAAGCCGGAGCATTAACGGTTGGGGGTCATTCTATCGATGACCAAGAACCTAAATTTGGTCTATCCGTTACGGGAATTGTTCATCCAGAGAAGGTTTGGAAGAATGTTGGAGCAAAACCGGGTGATGTTTTGGTGTTAACAAAGCCAATTGGAGTAGGGATTATCACGACAGGGATTAAACGAAGTGTCGTTACACCACAACAAGAACAAACGGTAACGGATACAATGGCTGAATTAAATAAAACAGCAGCTGAATTGTTGACAAACTATCAACCACACGCAGTAACCGATGTAACTGGATTTGGATTGTTGGGACATAGCAGTGAAATGGCACGCGGAAGTAATGTCAGCTTTGAAATCTGCTACTCTAAGGTTCCGATCCTCGAGGGGGCATTAGAGTTAGCCAGGGACGGAGTGGTTCCAGGAGGATCCAAATCAAATCACAAATGGTTACTAGATGATGTCTCGTATGAAGATCTTTCCAATGAGGAGCAGCTAGTGATATGTGATGCGATTACTTCAGGAGGACTTCTGATTTCAATTAGTGAAGAAGAAGCTGTTCAATATGTGGACAACCTCCGTGCCGCTGGGAAACACCATGCTGCTGTCGTTGGCAGGGTTACTGAGAAGAAAGACAAATTGATCTATGCAAAAAGATAACAGCGTGGTATTTGCCTCGCTGTTTTCATTTGTGTTTTTTCGGGAATCAGAACAAATTTTTTGCTCCTGATGGGTACAGTTTTTACAAAAAACCGAACAGCTTCTACAAAAAAACATATATTTTATTACCTAAAATCACAAATAAAAAGATGACCCAAAATCGATTTAGGTCATCTTTTTTACAAACGCAACTAATTGGCTTTAGTTTTGTTTGCAGTTAATTTATGTGTAAGTCTATAAATCATATCTTCTGTCATTTTTGCTAAGTCATATTTAAATGTAAAGCCCCACTCTTCTTCTGCAGTGATGGCATCGATAGAATTAGGCCAGCTGTCGGCTATTTTTTGGCGGACCGGGTCGACATTATATCTTAGTACAAAGTGCGGTATATGTTTTCTAATTTCATTTGCAAGTTCTTCTGGGTCAAAACTCATTGCGGTAACATTGAACGAATTCCGGTGTATCAGCCTGCATGGGTCTGCCTCCATCAAATCGATAATCGCATTAAGGGCATCTGGCATATACATCATGTCCATGTACGTCCCCTTATCGATATAGGAAGTATACAGACCATTTGTGATAGCTCCGTAGAAAATCTCTACAGCATAGTCTGTGGTACCCCCGCCAGGCAAGGCGACATATGAAATCAACCCTGGAAAACGTAATCCCCGTGTATCGACTCCAAATTTATGATAATAGTAATCGCTTAATAGCTCCCCTGCTACTTTATTTACACCATACATGGTCGTGGGCCGCATAATGGTATCTTGGGGTGTACTATTTTTTGGTGTAGACGGTCCAAATGCGCCGATTGAACTAGGCGTGAAAAATTGTGCATTCAACTCTCTAGCTGTTTCTAATGCATTCATTAATCCACCCATATTTAAATTCCAAGCTAGAACAGGTCTTGCCTCGGCAGTAGCAGACAGAAGTGCCGCCAAATGCATCACAGTATCTACTTTATATTTTTTTGCTACTTCCCCCATCTTGTTGAGGTCGGTAACATCCACGATTTCAAATGGCCCGCTTTGTGCCGCTTCACTTTCGTTCTTCTTAATATCAGTAGCGATTACATTGTCTGTACCATACGTTTCCCGCAACTTCATCGTAAGCTCAGAACCGATTTGTCCTAATGCACCTGTAATTAAAATTCGTTTCATTCTTCTCCGTCCCCTTAACATATGTCATGTAAACCCCCGCCCATCGAAGGGTTTCTACAATTAAATAATGCTCATTTCCCTGCCGACTTTCTCGTAAACAGCAATTGCCTGGTCAAGCATTTCTTTTGTGTGTGCTGCAGTTGGCATGTTGCGGACACGTCCAGTTCCCTTCGGAACAGTTGGGAAAACAATTGCCTTTGCATAGACGCCCTCCTCATTCAACCGTTTGCTAAATTGCTGTGCTAATGCTTCGTCTCCAATAATACATGGTGTGATCGGTGTCTCACTGTTTCCTATATTAAAACCTAAATCCTTCAAGCCCTTTTTTAAGTAATCCCCATTTTCCCAAAGCTTTTGATTTAGTTCGGTGCTTTCCATTAAGATTTCAATTGATCTTTTACTTGCCGCTACATCCGCTGGTGTTAAGGAAGTAGAAAAAAGGAACGGACGACTGCGTACTTTTAACCAATCAATTAAATTCTTTCTCCCTGCAACATATCCACCTACGACACCAATCGCTTTTGAAAGAGTTCCAATTTGAAAGTCAATTTTGTCAGAAAGGCCGAAATGTTTAACCGTACCCGCACCGTCACCAAGAACCCCAGAGCCATGTGCATCGTCTACATATGTAATGAGATCAAATTCTTCGGCAATTTTTACGATTTCTGGAAGTAGCGCGATATCTCCATCCATGGAGAAGACACCATCAGTAATGACCATAATTTTATTGTATTGACCCGATGCCTTTGCTTCTTTCACTTTGTTACGTAAGTCCTCCATATCTGAATGATTGACTCGAATTATTTTTGCTTTAGACAGGCGGCAGCCATCAATAATGGAAGCATGGTTTAATTCATCGGATAAAATTGCGTCGTTTTTATCCATTACAGCCGAAATGGCAGCCATATTACAATTAAACCCAGATTGATAAGCGATTGCTGCTTCCGTATGTTTAAACTCAGCTAATTTCTCTTCTAATTCTACGTGGAGTTTAAGTGTTCCGTTAATCGTTCTTACTGCCCCTGCACCTACTCCATATGTTTCAAGTGCCTCCGCTGCAGCTTTCTTTAATCGTTCATCGGTCGCTAATCCTAAATAATTATTGGATGAAAGATTTACGAGTTGTTGACCATTTATTGTAATAATTGGGCCGTTAGGGCTTTCTAATGGATCGATGACATTATAGAGACCTTTACTTTTTAAATCTTCTAGATTCTCGTTTAAAAATTGCTCCAACATTTTACTGGACATATTTATTCCCCCTTATTGTCGGTTTCGGAAAAACAATTGTCCGCTCCAGGTGGACAATTTAAAAACCCTTTAACCTTGGTATGAAAGTGTTTCTTTACTATACTTTATCATATTTCATTTAAGAATGTTCGTTCCAAATGGACATTTTTGATAAAATTTTTTTTGTATTTATAGGTTGTACAATTGGATATATTGCAAAGGGAGCTGAAAAGGTATTATGGATTACAAAGAAAGAACCTGCCCAAATTGGGACAGGTTCTTTTTAACGATTGTATACATGGTTACTTCACTTTTATTCCACTTAATTTTGCAGAGGATTTGTTCACATTTTCCAGTGCCTCTAAGTATTCGCTCTCTAATCGGTTTATGATATCAGCGGCAGACTCGATTTTATCTATAGCACCTACACCGTGCCCAGCGGACCAAATATCGCGCCAGGCTTTCACATCGGATTTACCCGCCATGTCATTAAAGTCAACTTTTTCTTTTTTAACCAACTTTTCTGGATCAAGACCAGCTTTTACAATACTAGGAATGAGCATGTTTGCTCGTACTCCGGAAAAAGCATCCGTTAAAAGTATATCTTCTTGAGTAGAAGTGACGAGCATTTCACGATAATCATCTTGTGCCATACTTTCCGTTGCAACGATAAATCTTGTTCCCATATAGGCAAGGTCAGCACCTGCTGCTTGTGCGGCTAATATCCCTTTACCAGTAGAAATAGATCCTGCAAGCACAATAATCCCATCCCAGAAAGATCGAACCATATCCACGAATGCAAAGCTATTAATCTGACCTGAGTGTCCACCTGCACCACTTGCTACTAAAATTAACCCGTCAACCCCTGCTTCTGCAGCTTTCTGAGCAAATTTTAAATTGCTTACGTCGGAGAAAACCAAGCCCCCATACTCATGTACAATCTCCACTACTTGTTTTGGACTACCTAATGAAGTAATCACCAATTGCGGCTTGTGTTTTTTTAGTAACTCAAGCTCGTCCTTAAGACGGCTATAGGTACTATGTACAACTATATTCATGGCCCATGGTGCGATTTTACGGTCAGGCTCTGCTGCCTTAGCTTCTGCTAATTCCTCATTTAAGTGACCCATCCATTGATCAAGGACCTCAATCGGTCTTGCATTTGGGGCTGGGAAAGATCCAATTACACCATTCAAGCAGCAATTTTTTACAAGTTCTGGACCGGACACTAAAAACATTGGTGCTGCGATAACTGGCAGTTGTAGCTGGTTCCACCAATTTTCAGGGATTGTTTTTTTCATATACATTTACACTCCTTGGTTTAGAATTTTCTGAATTAAACTTCTATTTATATAGTAACTGATAATGAATGGTTATTCAATCATGGAGTGAGGCCAATTATCATTATTAAGAAAGCGTTTTTCTAATACGAACGAAGGTTTTTAAAAATATCATATTGTTCGTCTTTTGAGAAAAAACGTATTGATTTCCGTTTCCATCATGTTTATAATGTGAATGAATTCAATAAGGCTTCACTCATATAATCGCAGGAATATGGCCTGCAAGTTTCTACCAGATTGCCGTTAACAATCTGACTATGAGTGGGTAATGTAAATGGAGCTTTTTTAAGCGTTCCATTATTGGTCTATAAGCCCAAATGCATTGCCTCACTCAAAAACTGATGTGAGCAATAGCATTTGGGTTTTTTATTTTTCCGAGGGGGTCAAACAATGAGATTATTAGAAGAGAAGATTAGAAAGGACGGCAAAGTCCTAAATGAAAATGTATTAAAGGTGGATTCATTCTTAAATCACCAAATAGATGCCAATTTAATGAATGAAGTTGGCAAAGAATTTGCTCAGCGTTTTGCTGGTGAAGGAATTACGAAAATCGTTACCATCGAGTCTTCAGGTATTGCCCCTGCTGTTATGGCTGGTTTATATATGAATGTCCCGGTGATTTTTGCGAGAAAAAGAAAATCTCTTACGTTGACAGATGATTTGCTGACCGCAAGAGTCCATTCATTTACAAAAAATGAAACAAATGAACTTGCAATCGCAAGAAAATATGTAAAGAAAAATGATAAAGTTCTTATAATTGATGATTTCCTTGCAAATGGTCAGGCTGCTCTTGCCTTAGTTGAGATGGTCCACAATGCTGGCGCGTCTGTTGCCGGCATTGGAATTGTTATTGAAAAATCCTTTCAGCCTGGTGCTCAAATATTAAAAGAGCAAGGTTTAAGAGTTGAGTCATTAGCAAGAATCGCTTCTCTTTCTAATGGAGAAGTAACATTTATTACTGATAAAATGGAGGAAGTCATCCAATGAAACAACATCCTTTTAAAATTGCCTCACTGGGTATTCAACATGTGTTAGCAATGTATGCAGGAGCTGTAATCGTACCGCTTATCGTAGGCGGTGCATTAAATCTGACAGGTGAGCAATTGACCTATTTGGTTTCCATAGATATTTTAATGTGTGGAATTGCGACAATTCTACAAGTTTGGCAAAATCGCTTTTTCGGAATCGGTTTACCAATCGTCTTAGGTTGTACGTTTACTGCGGTTGGTCCGATGATCGCCATTGGCGGTGAATATGGTATTTCAGCCATTTACGGTTCGATTCTTGTATCTGGATTAATCGTCATTGTCATTGCACAATTCTTTAGTAAATTAATAAAGTTCTTCCCTCCTGTCGTTACAGGATCTGTCGTTACAATTATTGGTATTACGCTAATTCCTGTGGCTATGAACAACATTGCCGGCGGTCAAGGAAGCCCTGATTTTGGCTCCTTATCAAATATCAGTCTAGCATTTGGAACTTTATTTTTCATTATTCTTCTCTATCGTTTTGCAAAAGGATTTATTCGTTCCGTTGCGATTCTATTAGGTCTCGCTGGTGGGACAATTGTAGCTACATTGATGGGCAAGGTAAACTTTGCAGCCGTTGGGGAGGCTTCATGGTTCCATATGGTTAAGCCTTTTTATTTCGGTACTCCAACCTTTGAATGGACACCTGTTATTACTATGACTTTAGTTGCAATTGTAAGTTTAGTAGAATCCACAGGTGTGTATTTTGCCCTCAGTGATATCACTGGCAGAAAACTTAAGGAAATTGATCTAGCGAAAGGTTATCGTGCAGAAGGTCTAGCAATTATGTTGGGTGCAGTCTTTAATGCTTTCCCTTATACCACCTATTCTCAAAATGTCGGTCTAGTACAGCTTTCAGGTGTAAAAACGAAAAATGTTATCTATACTATGGGTGCGATGTTAGTCATTTTAGGATTTGTACCTAAAATAGGTGCCTTAACAACTGTTATTCCAACTCCTGTATTAGGCGGGGCGATGGTGGCAATGTTTGGAATGGTAATCGCGTACGGTATCAAAATGTTAAGTAAAGTAGAATTTGCTTCTCAGGAAAATCTTTTAATTATAGCTTGTTCAGTTGGAATGGGTCTTGGAGTGACAGCTGTCCCAGATTTATTTGCACAATTGCCAGAAAGCGTTAAAATCCTAACCAATAACGGGATTGTTGCTGGAAGCTTAACGGCTATCTTCTTAAATATTGTGTTTAATGTAGCGAGACCTGTAAAAGCTCAAAAAACAATTAGTCAAAGTGCTGATTAAAAATGATCCAATAAAAATCAGGTAATCCCCAAACCGATAAAATGCCCCGTATAGGTTAGACACCAATCTAGCATTTACGGGGTAATTTTTTGATTAAACTCGCTAAAAAACCTCGTGCTCTTCCACAAAAAATAAAGCGGTGCTCACTTAGCAGCGCTTTTGGAAATTCACCATTAACTCATTTTCAGGAGTCGGACTTGTATTATCCTCACCAGAGCTAGAGTTTGTTTTGGTGATGGAGATGGGTGAAATGTAAACCGCACCGCCAAAGTTAACAATACCGCCAGAAATTGTCCCGATCGAAACATTATTAGGGTTCGTCACCAATGTACCCCCTCCTTTATGTTACTGCTATGATATGTAAGGATGTGGTTAGGGTTCATACAATAGTCGTCCAAATTTTGTACAAGATCTGGTTAATGGTCAACCGAAACTCTTCAATTTAGAAAAATGATTTAAACATTTCTTGGTGGTCATTACATTCCTTACAGATATACTCTATTTCCAGTGGATCTTCTCTTACCATATGGACAGTTTCTCTACTGCAATTTTCACAAAATCTAACTTCCTGGATTTCTTCCATAAAGCTCACCTCTTCTTCTTAATAAAAAGTATCCTAAGAATATCATTCCTTTTTCTAGAGCTTCTAAACCGTTTTTGTTCTCTCTTATTATTTTTCATTTCCAATGTTTCCCTGCTCCAGCTGCAAAAGCGCTGACTTCATATCCAATCCACCGCGAAACCCGGTTAGTTTTCCATTCTTTCCGATCACTCGATGACAAGGTACAATTAATAGATTTGGATTTGCCCCGATAGCTGTACCTACTGCACGAACCGCAGCAGGTCTTTGTATAGCGTTTGCTATATCCGAATAGGTCCACGTTTCTCCATATGGAATGGAACACAATGCATTCCATACCTCAGTTTGAAACGGTGTTCCTTTTAAATCCTGAGGTATTGAAAAAGAATCTCGTTTTCCTTGAAAAAATTCAATAAACTCCACCACATAAGACTGCATGGCCTCGTCATTTTTGATCAGTTTCCTTCCGGGATATCGCTTTTGAACCCATTCTTCCAATTCCTCAAAAGCTTTACCTTGTGAACCTACATAACAAAGTCCCTTAGAAGTTGCTGCCATATATAGTTCCCAATTTCCATAATCCAATTTTGTCCAATAAACGTCGGTTTTCATTTTAAATCCCTTCTATCCTTTTAATTTCTTGACCTCTCTATTAGTATACCGATTTCAAGAGATGTATTTAAGTACGTATTATATGGTGATTTAAGATTGATTAACAAAAAGTTTGGAATGTCGGAGAATGATCACAAACGGTCATCGCATAAAAAAACAAAATTCCTGCGTAAAAGGCAGGAGTTTAGTGTTTATTCTTAAGGATTACTATCTGATCCATATTTTCTTATCGGTAATTCCGATAAGTATCAATACGTTATATAGATAAAATGAATTTAATAGAGATAATCAATTCATTATAATCATAATGGCAAGGACAAAACTACTGTGTTAAACAACAAACATTATGAGGTGGATCGTTTTATGAAAAAATGGGTATCAGGAATTATTTTGTTTATGCTCGTACTTACATTAGCAGCTTGTGGGCAAAATGATGATAAAGCAACAGAAGGAAAGAAAGAAAGTAAAGAAACAAAAACAGAAGAAGTATTTAAAATCGGTGCGATTCCCGATCAAAATGCAGCATTCCTTCAAACAGGAATGGACGCGGTCGCTAAGCAATTAAGTGAAGAAACAGGAATGAAGGTTGAATTTGTCCCTTCCGTTGATTATGCAGCATTAGTTACAGGTTTTCAGCGCGGAGAAATCCATTTAGCATGGTTTGGCGGCTTAACAAGTGTTCAAGCTAGGAACCTTGTGCCAGATGCTGAGTCGATTGTTCAACGTCCACGTGACGCAGAATTCAAATCTGTATTTATTACCCAAGAAGGCTCAGGAATTAACACACTAGCTGATTTAAAAGGAAAATCTTTTACTTTTGGCAGTGAAAGCTCGACATCAGGACATTTAATGCCGCGTTATTTCTTATCTGAAGAAGGCATTGATCCGAATACAGACTTTAATGGAAAGCCAAATTTCTCAGGCTCCCATGATACAACGTATAAGTTAGTTGAATCTGGTTCTTTCCAAGCAGGTGCGTTAAATATATCCGTTTGGGAAGCTGCAGTAAAAGAAGGCAAAGTAGACTCTAGCAAAGTAAAGGTTTTCTACACTACTCCAGATTATTACGACTATAACTGGACAATCAATAGTAATGTTGAAGAAGTGTTCGGAAAAGGATCTAAGCAAAAAATAAAAGACTCGCTTCTTTCAATGCCCGGCGATTCAAAAGAAATTGCTGATTTATTCCAAACAGACAAGTTTATCGAAACAAAGAATGATAACTATGAAAAAATTGAAACAGTAGCAAAAGAATTAGAGATAATTAAGTAGTAGGTGTTGTTACATGTCTTCAAAAACTATAATTGAAGCGAAAAATATCACAAAACAGTTTGAGCGGAAGATAGCCCTATCTTCCCTTTCTTTTTCTATTAAAAAAGGTGAATTGGTTGCCTTAATTGGTCCTAGTGGTGCTGGAAAAACAACCCTTTTAAACTCAATTGCCGGCCTTGTTCCGCTGCACAGCGGAGAGCTCATGATTGATAGTCAGCCTCTGGGCACCTATAAACGCGGCAGACGATTTGCTAAAAAGATAGGCGTCATTCGCCAGCAATTCGATTTAATTGGTCCTCTGGCCGTGATTCATAATGTTCTGGCAGGTAAATTATCTGAGTGGGGATTTATCAAATCAATCTTTTCTCTGCTCATTCCACAAGAAAAAGAAGTGGCGATTAGAGCACTAGAACGAGTTGGACTGAAAGATAAAGCATATGAAATTACAGCGACACTTTCAGGTGGAGAACAACAGCGTGTTGCAATGGCTAGATTATTGGTGCAAAAACCGGAGATTATTCTAGCAGATGAACCAGTCGCTTCTCTTGATCCCGCTCGGGCAGATGATGTGCTGGCGATGTTGACCAACATCGTTACAGAGGAAAAACAAACATTATTGGCAAGCTTGCATTCTGTAGAATACGCCCGTAAATACTTTACTAGAATCATCTCACTCAAAAATGGGGAGATATTTTTTGATTTGCCAACGGAAAAAGTAACCGATGAACTTTTAAATGAATTATACCGATTGAAGGAGCAGGTATAAGATGATGAAACTTATCCCCTCTCTTCGGCTTCATAAAAGATTCATCCTTACATTACTGTTACTTTTCATTTTTATTTGGAGTCTTTCCTCGGTTCGTTGGAACGCTGAGCTATACCATGCCGGCGGGATTCCAACCATGCTGCAAATAGTGGAAGGATTGATCCAGCCAAATTTAGATCCTGGCATCTTATTGGTTGGTTTGGAATCTGCATGGATAACTCTCGCATATGCAGTTGCAGGGATGTCGTTAGCCATTATCTATGCATTTATTGCTGGTGTCCTTGCATCAGGGACATTAACCTCCAGTAAGTTTTCTAGAATATTCTCGAAAGTGGTATTTAGAGGAATTCTAGGTTTTACTCGCTCGATTCATGAATTAATCTGGGCATGGCTTTTTGTTGCTGCGGTGGGTCTTTCCCCTTTTGCTGCAATCTTTGCTCTTGCAATCCCTTATGGCGGGATTCTCGGACGGATATTTGCAGATATGTTAACAGATGTCCCAGAACAACCCATTATGGCACTTAAATCTGCAGGGTCCTCTCGCCTCCAGACATTGATTTATGGTTACCTGCCATTGGTCTGGGCTGATTTCATTAGTTACACGATGTACAGGTTTGAATGTGCGATTCGATCTTCAGCGATTATGAGCTTTGTTGGTCTTGGGGGATTAGGTTTCCAAATCCAATTAGCTCTTGCGGACTTGAAATATAATTCCGTATGGACATATGTTTTTTTTCTCATTGCCCTCGTTATTTTTGTAGATAGCTGGAGCAACTTTGTTCGTGGAGGATTAACCGATCATAAAAGGCGAAAAGGTTTTGGAACTGGCTGGTTATCCGTTCTGTTTTCCTTAGTTTTAATCGTTAGTTCGTGGGTGTATATTACTTTGGCGGAAAAAGCTAATTTATTTGAGCTATTATCTGAAAGAAATTTGGAGTATGCAAAAAAGTTTTTCGGCGGACTCTTTGGTGTCGATCAAGAAAATCCAGCTTTTCTTAATGGTGAGAGTTGGACTGCGGCCTTAAAGTTAACGTTAGAAACGCTTGAAATGAGTATTATGGCAATAGGATTTGCAACTGTTGTTGCCTTTATTACCGTTATTCCTGCAGCAAGAAACATCGCGAATGGCGGTCTTACTTTGAAAAAAAGTTGGTTGAATTGGATTCTTTTCGGCTTTATTCGACTGACATATATATTTTCTAGAGCGGTTCCAGAACTCGTTTGGGCGATGATGATCATTTTTATTTTTAAACCTGGCATTTTGCCTGGTGCTTTAGCTCTTGCTCTTCATAACTTTGGTATTTTAGGAAAGCTTTGGGCAGAAGTAATTGAGGATATGGACCCTAGGCCAATCCGAAATTTATCCACATCTGGTGCTTCAAAAATCGAAATTATGTTTTATGGAA
This sequence comes from Neobacillus sp. plas4, assembly GCF_057221695.1. NCBI lineage: Bacteria > Bacillati > Bacillota > Bacilli > Caryophanales > Bacillaceae > Neobacillus > Neobacillus sp. plas4. Next base: position 3,182,893 of record NZ_CM170152.1, on the reverse strand, counting down.
TACTGCCGATTGTTCTCCCAAGATTTCTCACATATATTTTATATCGCTGGGAAGTGATTATGAGAACTACAATCGTTGTTGGGTTTGTTGGTGCAGGCGGGCTGGGGATGGATTTTAAACTCGCAATGAGCTATTTTGATTATACTCAAATCACGTTACTGTTACTTTGTTATATGATCCTCGTTATCCTTGCAGACCTTGCGTCTGAAACAACTCGAAAGGCAGTTAAATAGAGAGTACATATCCATTCAAAGGGTGTGTGCTCTTTTTTTATCTGTCACCCTCCCTGCTACACATTTGCTAGCAGCTGATATATGATTGCTATCTGAGTGATGGACCCGCTATTTTAAAAAATCTTTGAGGTTTGTAAAATAATATATAAATAAAACTTGAAATACTTGTATTCATTTCATGTTTTCTATTATCCTAAGCATAGCGGTCAAAATTTGTATCAACCGAGACATAGAGATTTGATCTGTTTAAATTATTTAGGAGTTGGAGTTATTGGAAACAAAGAGAGCTTTACCTATTTTATTTTTAGTGATGTTTTTAGTCATGATAGGTTTTGGGATTATCATTCCCGTTCTTCCTTTTTATGCTGAAGAAATGGGTGCCTCCCCTACACAGCTAGGATTACTAATGGGCGTTTATTCATTAATGCAACTGATCTTTGCGCCATTTTGGGGTAAATTGTCTGATCGGATTGGACGTAAACCAATCATGATGATTGGTATTGCCGGATTATCCTTATCATTTTTTATTCAAGCAATGTCTACTGAACTTTGGATGTTGTTTGCGGCCCGAATTATCGGTGGAATTCTTTCTTCTGCTAATATGCCAACCGCAATGGCTTATGTCGCAGATATAACAACCCCAGAAAATCGTGGAAAAGGTATGGGAATTATTGGAGCGGCAGTTGGTTTAGGATTTGTATTTGGACCAGCGATTGGCGGTATATTTTCAAAAGCAAGCATGAGCATGCCTTTCTATTTAGCTGGAGCTTCTTCGTTAATCACATTAGTGATCATTTTCTTTCTATTAAAAGAATCTTTACAAACAAATAATCAAGAGATTCAGCAAAGTAAAATTTCATCGAGATGGAAAGCATTTTCAGGACCTGCGGCCGTATTGTTCTTATTACAGCTATTGATTTCTTTATCACTGTCTGGTCTTGAAGCAACATTTGCTTATTTTGCTGCCAAAAAAGCTGGCTTAGGAGCCACTCAGCTAGGGTATATTTTTATGATCATGGGCTTTGCAGGTGCGTTAGTACAAGGCGGTTTGGTTGGAAAGTTAACAAAGAAATATGGTGAAGGGAAAGTTATACAAGGCGGAATCATTGTATCCGCGATAGGTTTCGGTTTAATCCTGCTTGTAGACAGTTTTGCAACGGCAGCAATATTTTTATCTATTTTTGGTATCGGTAACGGCGTCATTCGTCCAAGTGTCTCTTCCCTGCTTACGAAAACAACAGATGCTGGACATGGAAGTGCCACAGGTCTGCTTTCTTCCTTTGATTCATTAGGAAGAATTATTGGTCCTCCATTAGGAGGCTGGTTATTCTCGCTATCGATTGGATTACCCTATATATCAGGTGCAATCATTTCGATTCTGGCTTTAGTTCTTTATCAATTTTATCGTTCAAAGGATTTAATCTTAAAAACAAACTAGCATATGTTAAAAGGACATGCATAAGATAGGTTACGAGGATGTATTGTTAAAGGAGTCGAGATAAATGAAACTGCTCTCTCATTTCACAACGTTTATAATCCTGTGTATACTTGTTGCTTTGGTAGCCTATCTTGATTCACCCTATTCCTTTATTCATAGTGGCTATTCCTATTCAACCAGTGAACCAGCAGTGGCACAGCCGGTAGAAATAAAGCCTTCAACCGAAATACCGGTTTTGGAAAATAGGCTGGACAGTGTTGAAAAAATGGACGGATATTACGTTGAAATTTATCAGGAATACGAAGTATTTTACGATGGAGAAGGTAATGTGGCCAAAAGAGAACCAACTGGCAAGACGGAAAGTGTCAGGTATTGGGATGAAAGTAAAAAAATCAAACGGTAAAAGCTGTCGAAAGCATTTCGACAGCTTTTTTGTTTTTATAGCGATTTTATAGGTATTCATTCGAATATTTAGAAGCGATATTTGAAAACCTACTAGTAGTTGGTAGTTGGAGGTGAATATGATGAAAAAATGGCTTTATGGAATCATATGTGTTGCATTTCTTGGCTTTATTACTGCTTGTGGCGGTGGGAATGATGAAACAAAAGAAGACACAAATAATACTCAGGAACAAACTACAGATGAACATGAACAAACAGCTGACGCAGGTGATGGAGATGCTTTATTTCAACAAAGCTGTTCTTCATGTCATGGTGGTGACTTAGTCAGCGGCGGAGCACCGGATCTTGATAAGATTGGCTCAAAGTACTCTAAAGATGAAATCGAACAAATTATTTTAAAGGGACAAGGCGGTATGCCTGGGGGACTTCTTAAAGGTGAAGATGCTGATGCAGTTGCATCTTGGCTTGCTGAGAAAAAATAAGTGAGTAAAAACCAGAATGGACATTCCAATCTGGTTTTATTTTTTGACAAGAATAAGCTGAATTATTTGCTAGATAGTACTGTTTACACTACAATAAACTTATTGATTTTTATTCATATTCAAAAAATAAAAGGAGTTCAAGATGAAACCAAGAATTCTTGTCTTATTCCTTCTAGCGGTTCTTGTATTATCTGCTTGTGGACAAAAGACACTTAACGAACCATTGACATTACTAAACCAGGATCAAAAGGAAGTAACGTTTCCTTCAGAAAAACCAACAGTCTTCTTTTTTATTACCACCTATACCTGAGGACTTTGCCAGCAGCAACTGGTTCAGTTGCATGAAAATTTGGATGAATTAAAAGACCTAGATGCAGATATGTATATTGTTAGCAATGATTCTCCCGATGAACAGCTTGAATTATATAATCAGTTAACAGAAGCTTTTGGTCAAAGCCTCCCATTCGTTTCTGATCCAGAACTCGAATTAATTGATTTCATGGGCATGAAAAATGGTGATGTAGCCTATAGAGGATATGGGATGATTGATAAAGATGGCGAAGTCATTTTTACAACTAAAAATGACCATTGGGGAGAACAGTTTGACCATACAGGAGAAAAGATTAAGGAAGAATATAATAACCTCCAGTAGTTTTAGAAAAGATCCTTCAAAAAAGCTAATCAGACAAGATTAGCTTTTTTGCTTCTTATTAGAATTATTTAAACATTTTTTCTATAGGATGATTTTTTTGAATGGTTTGATGATCTCCAATTAAGGTAATATCACTGAACGGGGCAGAGTCCCCTATTTTAGCATTTGCCTCTATTACACAACCTCTACCGATCACGGCACGATTGATAACTGCATTTTCACCTATGATGGTATTTGGCAGTATAACAGAATCTTTGATTTTAGCCCCTTTTGCAATTCGGACACCATTAAAGAGAACAGAATTGTCAACTCTTCCAAACACAACACAGCCCTCACTAATGATTGATTTATGCATGGACCCTTCTTCATCAAGATACATAGGCGGCTGAGGCAGTCCAGAGGTATAAATTTTCCATTCCTCATTTACTAGTATCGGATTTGTCCGTGCCGACAATAGATCCATATTCGCTTCCCAAAAGCTCTCGACTGTCCCAACATCTTTCCAATACCCACTGAAACAATACTCATGGATATGGCAGCTATCTCGTAACATAGCTGGGATGATATCCTTACCAAAGTCTTTTGAAGAAAAGGGATTCTTTTCTTCTTTTTCAAGGTATTTTTTTAATATAGCCCAATTAAACAAATAGATTCCCATAGAGACAAGATTAGATTTTGGTTTTTCTGGTTTTTCCTCAAAATCGATGATTCTTTTTGATTCTGGCTCCATATTTATGATACCGAAACGGCTTGCTTCACTCCAAGGAACATTGATAACAGAAATCGTTGCATCCGCACCAGATTGTTTATGCTCGTTGATGAGCTTGCTGTAATCCATTTTATAGATGTGATCCCCAGAAAGAATGAGTACATATTCTGGGTACTGACTTTCTATATAACGAAGGTTTTCATATACAGCATGTGCGGTCCCTTCGAAAATTTTTTCTTCTCCTTCATTTTGTACAGGCTGAAGGATTGCTACACCTCCCAAATATCGATTAAGCCCCCACTTTTCCCCATTTCCAATATACTTGGATAACGTTTGATGCTGGTAGTTAGTAAGGATTCCTACGGTATCAATGCTAGAATTTTTACAATTACTTAGTGCAAAGTCAATAATTCGGTATTTTCCTCCAAACGGGACAACTGGTTTTGCTAAATTACTCGTTAATTCTTTTAACCGCGACCCTTTCCCACCTGCTAACAACATGGCAATACATTGTTTTTTCATCATTGGCATCTCCTTTAGGACAAGAGATTTAAATTTACCTATATGTAAGACTTATATTGCCCTCATTGTATCATTCTCCGATATCGGACAAAATTAATAATTAACGACGTTGAACCCACCAATTCGACCTAATTCCTTATAACTTATATAGATGAGTAAAAATGAGTAAATGATTGACAATAAATACAACCTGATTATGTCGAATAAGAACGATGTAATAATTGAAAAATATGATCATTTTGTGAAGAACAATTCATAAAAAAACACGCTGAAATGATTTCAACGCGTTTTCTAACTATTTTAATGACCGACAGCTTTTTCAAGACCGCCTGGTTTGGTATGGACCGCAAGCTTTTCTAATAATTTATGACTCTCTTTATTAAGCCCTATTAGGTGGACCTTTATGCCATTTTGGTGATATTTAATCATCACCTTATCAATTGCACCGACTGCTGAATCATCCCATAAATGAGCTTGTGTTAAATCTAAGACTACCTCTTTTACATTTTCACTATAATTAAAGCTATCTACAAATTCTGTAACAGAAGCGAAGAATAATTGACCTGTAACACCGTAGATTTTTCTCTCTGCAGCAACAGATGTCAAGGTAGTTACTCGTACTTTAGAAATTTTGGAAGCAAAGAAAATAGCACTTAATAAAATTCCTACTAAAACACCTTTAGATAAATCATGTGTAATAAGAACTGTTCCAACAGTTGCAAGCATTACAATGGTATCGGAAAACGGCGTCTTGCGAATATTTTTTATAGAGGACCAATCAAAGGTTCCAATCGAAACCATGATCATAACTCCGACTAAAGCTGCCATTGGAATTTGGACCAAGAAATCATTTAATAGAATAATTAACACCATTAAAAATACACCAGCTACTAAAGCAGATAATCTCCCACGACCTCCAGATTTCACATTAATTACAGATTGTCCAATCATTGCACAGCCCGCCATTCCGCCGAAAAATCCTGAAACAATATTTGCAATTCCTTGCCCTCTTGCCTCTTTATTCTTATCACTAGGGGTATCCGTCATGTCATCCACGATAGAAGCAGTTAATAAAGATTCTACCAAACCCACAATTGCAATGGATAGTGAGTAAGGAAAAATGATCTGTAACGTTTCGAAATTAAAAGGAATATCAGGTATTAAGAAAAATGGCAGTGTTTGACTCAATTCACCCATATCACCAATAGTCCGAACCCCGCTTCCTGTCATGACAGCAATAACTGTGATCGTGATTATTGCGACTAATGGTGATGGAATCACCCTTGTTAAACGAGGGAAAATATAAATGATAGCTAGAGCCCCGCCGACCATTGCATACATTTCCCAGGTTTCACCAACAAAATGTGTCAGTTGCGAAGAAAAGATTAGTATTGCCAGCGCGTTAACGAATCCGACCATAACTGAACGAGGGACAAATTTCATTAAACGACCTAATTTTAAGACCCCCATAATAATTTGAATGATTCCAGTTAAAATAGTGGCAGCTAGTAAATACTGTAACCCATAATCGGCAACTAAGGTTACCATTACCAGGGCAGTTGCACCAGTTGCAGCAGAAATCATTCCCGGTCTTCCACCTACGAATGCAATAACAACTGCAATACAAAATGAAGCATATAAACCAATCATGGGGTCTACTCCAGCAATAAGTGAGAAGGCAATTGCTTCTGGAATTAATGCCATTGCAACAACAATACCGGATAGGACATCACCTTTGATGTTACCAAACCATTGATTTTTCAATGTGTAACTGTTCATGAAGCACCTCTTTCTATTTTCAATATTTAATTGACTTTCAACTCTCATGAAAGTCAGAGCCGTTGTGAACAAAACACAGTATATATGATTGTGACAATTTTGTGAAACGACATGTAAACGCAATCAATAATCAATCACATTGTATTACTCCGTTTTTCTTCCGTTTTCAATATTTTTTAAAAAACAAAAAAACAGGAGGGCGAACTCTCCTGCTTTTCCAAATACTTTTTTATATTACTTAAGTACATTTTTTAGTATCTCATTAAGATCTGACCAGTCTCGAATCCGAGTATATTGTAAGTGTCGATTATAGGACTGGTCTCTTACAAATACTTTTAAGGAATCGTGTGTTAGAGTATCTAAAACTTCAGCTTTATCATCGAAGTAAAAGTCTAACTTTAGTTCCTTTATGATTTCGACCTTTTCATGATCCTGCATTCCATAGTAAAAGCGGTCATCTCTAACCGGGAAGCCTTGATCTTTTAACCATTTTTTTGTCCGCTCCCCATGTTCCTTTGGTCGGGCGGTTATGTAATAAATTTCATGGCCTTTTTTGTCTAATTCCTGCAAGGTTTCAACGGCATGAGGAAATGGAGGACAATTGGTATAATAAATCTCTTCTAAAGAAGTATTCCACATTTCCTTACCCTGCTCATCAGATAATCCAAAGGGTTCATGGATTTCTACCCTATTTAATGCATGAAAGTCCTTAATCGGAACATTTTTATTTAATCTTTTATTGTAGATCGTAAACGCGTGTTCTCTTAAATTGATGAGTGTGTCATCAATATCGAAACCAAATTTCATTTTATAACTCCTCATGGGTGTAAACTGGATAACCTATAAATTTATAATCTTTACCGATTTGCTGAAGCGCTAGATTTGATAACTCAACGGCGTCTTTCATTTTATCCATACCAGCCCCTGCAAGGAAGGAAGGTGCATGCTGACCGCCAATGATTTTTGGAGCAACGTAGAGCACTACTTTATCAATTAATTTTTTTTCTAAAAATGACCAGTTTACCGTTCCTCCACCTTCAATTAAAACGGAAGATACGAGCTTTTCACCTAGTATTTGTAAGACTTCAGCAGGATTAACGGTTGATCCGCTCGTTTGAAAAACAGCTATTCCTAAGTCCTCTAAATTTCTTCGCTTGTCTTTATCGCATCGTTCACTAGTAAAAATCCATGTTTCCGCCAATTTATCAGTAACCAATTTAGCATTCAATGGAATTCTTAATGTGGAGTCCAAAACAATTCGAATGGGATTCCGCCCATTTGGTATTCGTGTAGTAAGCTCGGGATTATCTTTTATGACCGTGTTTACCCCTACTAGTATCCCCATGTTCTCATTTCTAAGATGGTGGACATCTTCTCTTGCTGCTTCAGAAGTAATCCATTTGCTGTCAAAAGAATGGGTGGCGATTTTTCCGTCTAAGGTAATTCCTGCTTTTAGTGTAATAAATGGCGTTTTCTCAACAATAAACTTATTAAATACTTCATTCATTTGTTGAGACTCTTCTTGACGCACTCCAATAATTACTTCGATTCCAGCCTCTTCTAAGATTTTTACCCCGTTCCCTGCTACAACTGGATTTGGATCCAGTGTGGCAATCACAACTTTTTTAATGCCTGCCTCTACGATGGCTACGGCACAAGGTCCGGTTCTGCCATAGTGTGAGCAAGGTTCAAGTGTCACATAAATGGTTCCGCCTTTTGCTTTCTCACCAGCCATTCGAATCGCGTGTATCTCAGCATGTGGTTCTCCAGCTTTTAAGTGGGCACCAATCCCAACTACCCGGTTATCATTGACAATAACTGACCCAACTAACGGATTCGGGTCAGTCTGCCCTTTCATCGCCTGGGCATTTTTTAAAGCTAAATCCATATAAAATTCATGATTAGTCATTTGGACAAGTCCCCTCATCTTCTTCTAGATGACCAGACTTATTTATTTTTGTCTGTAAATATTTCTCATTATACTCAGAGATATCTCCCCATAAAGGCTGCCGTCCTGAAACCTCTAGACCTGCTTCTTTTAAGGCGTTTAATTTTTTAGGATTATTCGTCATTAATGTAACGGGTTTTTGACGAATTGCCTTTAGAACACTGATGGCATCACTATAGTTTCTAGAATCATCCACAAATCCAAGTCCTTCATTTGCTTCAACGGTATCATACCCGTTTTCTTGAAGAACATAGGCCATTGCTTTACTGAATAAACCAATACCTCTTCCTTCATGGTTTGCTAAATAGAATAATGCTCCAGTTCCATGTTCCTGAATGATTTTCATTGATTTTTTTAACTGATAACCGCAATCACAACGCTTACTTCCGAAAATATCACCTGTATGACAAATGGAATGCATACGAATAATCGCGTCTTCGCCAAATTCAAAGTCCCCATAAACTAAAACACTTGATTGTTGAAACTCCGCTAAATTAGAGGATGACAATTTATCAATAATTCTTTCATAATCCTCTGTTACCTCATCACAATTTAACCAGCAGTACCATTTGAATTGAACGGTTTCGCCGTATAAATTCACTGGGAGTTTTATTGGTCCAACTAAGTAAATAGCACCTTTTTCTGTTTTAATTAATTGAACTTTATCTTCTAATACAGAAAGTACCTTAGAGTCTAGAGTTTGTTTCATTAAATGATCCCCTTTTTTCATTAGTTTGTCGTATTCATTTTTATTTCATGCTGAGGTCCAGCTGGTAGAGTTTTCAAAATCTGTTTGAATGGTTAGAAGGAGCAACCTAATGAGACTGCTCCCGAATATTTTTATTTTATTATCAAGCCTAATAATCGTGCAAATCCTACGGCTTGATCTGTAGTAACTTTACATCCGACTAAATCAGGAATCGATACATTTAGTTGTTCAAAAGTGCAGCTGCTTAAATCGATTCCCTTCAGCGGGGTACCCTCAAAACTCGCTTCATTTAGATCACACTCTTTAAAAAATACGTGATTTAATTTAGATTCAAAGTAATCAGCATTTCTTAAAGAACAAAAATCAAAACGAACATGCTTTAATTTTGAATATCCAAATGAAATTAAATTGGCATTGCAATCTTGAAACAGAACATTTCCGAGTGATGAGTCTGAAAGGTTAAGACCAAGTATTTTGGAATCTTTAAACTCCACACGATGAATGCTTCCGTTACTAAAATCAGTATTGGATAGGTCACAGTGATCAAATATAACGTCCGTTAATTCAATATTTTTAAACGATACATCGTGAAAAATTACATTCTTAAAAACGACTTGCTCAAATCTTATTCTATGTATATCTTCACTACGGATAGAACAATCACTTATGTAACACATTTCATAATAAAGTTCTTCATTTAGATAGAAGTCCAATGGAGTTAAATCTGGTGGAATTTTGGGATTTTGAATTTTCACTGATTGTGTCACCTCGCTCAAAAGAGAAGACCTCTGTTCACAACAAAGGTCTTCTTGTCGTTTTATTCACCTAAATCAACGTTGTGGTACACACGTTGAACATCATCTAATTCTTCTAATACATCGATCATTTTTTCGAATTTAGCCTGCGCGTCTTCCGGAAGAGTTACTTCATTTTGTGCAAGCATGGTTAATTCCGCTACGGTAAATTCAGTAATTCCAGCATTCTTAAATGCTTCTTGTACAGCGTGGAACTGGTCTGGTTCAGCGTAAACAATTACCTGCTCCTCTTCTGCAAGAATATCACGTACATCTACATCTGCTTCCATTAAGATTTCTAGAACATCATCTTCCGTTTTTCCTTCGATACCAATGACAGCGGTTGAATCAAACATGTATGCAACCGAGCCGCTGACCCCCATGTTACCGCCATTTTTACCGAATGCAGCACGAACATCAGATGCGGTACGGTTCACGTTATTCGTTAAGGCATCGACAATAACCATTGAACCATTTGGACCAAACCCTTCATAACGAAGCTCTGAGTAGCTTTCTTCTGATCCGCCTTTTGCTTTTTCAATGGCACGGTCAATAATGTGTCTTGGTACATTATATGTTTTTGCTCGTTCTAAAACAAATTTTAAAGCCTGATTTGATTCAGGGTTTGGTTCCCCTCTTCTAGCTGCTACATAAATTTCTACTCCAAATTTTGCATAAATACGACTAGTATTTGCATCCTTTGAAGCTTTCTTTTCTTTAATATTGTTCCATTTACGGCCCATCTTGTCCACTCACTTTCAATTGACTCTAACAAAAATAGTAATAGAAATAGACTGCTACTTCAATCATTTTTTGAAATGGAGTTCTACCAGATAATATTATACCGTAATTGTTTCATTTGTTAAGTATTTATCGTCCAAACAATGAATAAAAGTCAGGGGTCCTGACTTTTTAAGATAATTTTAATTTTGCTATAAATTTGATTTCGTTTTGAAATTTCTCGAGGATTTCTTCAAAAGAGGATTGTATGAGAAGAGGAAATAAGTTTTCGAGTGCTTCTGGATAATTTTGACCTAACGCTTCCCGTAACAGAACATATTCATGGAAAAGAAGGGCTTTTTCAAAATCAATTCCAAGCTCGTATAAGCCCCTAAATAAGCTTTCTTTTGGGATTCGCTTAATCTTTTTATATACTTTTTCATTTTTTTCAATAAATTTTTCTTCCAAATATCTTGTCACATAATCTCTGTAGACCATTTGCCCGATATCATTTGTTTCTTTTTTTGTATGATTAAAACCAATCACTCTGCCCTCTTTGTTCTCACGAATAATAAACGTTTTGTTCCCTTTTAATTGCTGAATGAAATTTTTTACACTTTTATCAAAGATTTTATCAAATTGGATAATTTGATGGAGTTTAACAGCAAAGTCTGTATTTTCTTCTCCAACAACAAATAACCGATCCACAATAGGTAAAAGCTTTAAAACGCCTTCAGAAAGTTGGCTTGATGCATCATAAATGATAATGTCATATTCCTTCTTCATGTTTGTGACGATTTGTTTTTGTTTTGTGAGTGTTAATTTAGAAAATTCATGGATCACTTCATTTGTAAGCCCTTCCTTTTCTAAAGTTCCATAGGAAATGAATGCTGTTGATAAAGACGTATTCATTTTAAGCCAATGATAGATGGATAAAGACAATTCCGTAACACCAGATTTCGCTTTTGGCGAATAAAAGCCGACCACATACATTTTACTCACCTGCCTTTTATTACTATAGTATTTTTAGAATGAAATAACGTTAAAGACAAACCCTCCCTTTGCTTCTTTTTTTGAAAAAAAGGCTGTTATTTCAAAATTAAATATAAAAAAGAATGACATTATGTCATCCTTATTTGTATTCCCCTGACACTCTTGGACTGCTTTCAAATCCTCCACGTTTATGGGATCCATCACAAAATGGTTTTTTATTTGAAAGTCCACAACGGCACAGATAAACCTTCGGCTTTTTTGGAAATTCATTACCTTCTGAATCATAGAGCTGGAAGTCACCGCTAACTTCCAATGGTCCATTATCTGAAATTTTTATTTGATTATCCATTTTCTTCACTCCCTTGAATTCTTTATTAATGAATAAAATTCAGCACGTAAATCAGCTCTTTTTTCATATATACCTCGAATACTAGAGGTTGTCGTAACGGCATTCGCTTTTTTAATGCCCCTTGAGCACATACACATATGTTTTGCTTCAACCATCACGATCGTTCCCTCCGGCTCTAAAACCTCTTCTATGGCTTGTGCGATTTGGGTTGTAAGTCTCTCCTGAACTTGAAACCTTTTAGCATATCCTTCCACTACACGGCCAACCTTTGAAAGTCCTGTGATTTTTTCATTTGGGATATAACCAACATGGGCCATTCCAAAAAAAGGAGAAAAATGATGTTCACATAACGAGTAAAATTCAATATCCTTAATGAGAATTAATCCATTATGTTGAATATCAAACGTTTTTTCTAAATGCAGCTTTGGGTCTTCACGATATCCCTCTGTGGATTCAAGGAAAGCTTTAAGGATTCTAAATGGAGTGTCTTGCAAACCATCTCTTTCCGGGTCGTCTCCACAGAGTTTTATCAATTCTTTAATCGCTTCCGAAAAACTTGCAAGTTCCGCTAAGCTGCCGTTTTCATCAATCGACTGTTGGCTAAACAATTTAGGGAATTTCTCACGCAAAAGTAAATACTGCTCACTCGTCATGTTCACATCATCCTTTTGTTATTTTTAGGACAGTTCATCCTCAATGATGATACGAGAGGTCTTTTCATTAACGGGCTCATCTAAAAGAAGTTGAAAAATGCAGCAGTCATCACCATTCTGAAGCTTCTTCACTCTTTTAACTGAACAGCCTAATAAATGGGTTAGAACGGAAACCGAAACACTGCAAAGGATTGGCCGCTCTATTGCAACATTGTGAAATGGACAATTTCGCTCAATAAGGGAATAGGAATTATTTTTATATTCCATTTCCATAAACGAATCATCTTTTTTATAGAAATCCTTTAGAGCATGCAACCGTTCTACCGTGGTCATTCCCTTTAATTTAGGTTCCCATTTAGAGATTCTTTCCTCAACCATGGAAGAAAGGACTTTTTTGAGTGCATCATCTCCTAGTTGCTGGAGCATTGTATCTAATACTTCAATGGTTAAATGGTCGTAATCTTTTTCGAACATATGTTCCCCTGCCTTGGTTAGTCGATAGTGTAAGATAGGACGGCCAATCCCATTGTTTTCTGAAAATCGTTTAATCCATCCTTCTTTTTCTAATTGTAAAAGGTGCTGCCGAACAGCTTCACTACTAATTTCTAAGAAGGAAGCGAGCTCGCTCATGGATGAGGAACCATTATTTTTAATAAGGCGGATAATCCTTTGGCGTGGTTCTGACAAATGATTCGCACGAAAACTCATCTTCTTCCCTCCAATCCTGCCGTTGATTAAATATATTCAGGAATCAAATGAATTGTTCAAGATTTTTATTGAAAAAATTGATTAATTAGGATGCTAAAATGGAAAAAAGCCCTTTCTGATGAAAGGACTGGAACAACTTACATTCTCATATTCATATGGTACATCTCCATAGAAAAATTTTTTTTTTACTATATGCAGGGCAGATCTCCAAGGAATGGGCTTGTTCTAGCTTCATTTCAAGCTGAATCAACGGTCATGTTGAGTTGGTGTTATAATGAAAGAAATAATAAATGAGGTTGATTGTGCGATGAAAAAGTCACTTTTAATATCTTTATTAGTAAGTATTGTTCTTTTTGTTTCATTTTCGAGCGTATTATTTCAATTGATCTCTTATCTCCACCCTATTGTTTTAGTTGTTGTCTTTTTCTGTATGGTTTTAGCAGTTATCTTAATTGTAATATTCATACGAAATGAAACAATAGAGCTTTCATACTTACATTTTCGTAATCTATTACTACTCTATTCTATCGCTTTATTTATGTTGTTATTCTTTCGACCTGGTAACCAAACCTATCAGACCATAAACCTTATACCCTTTTCCACCATATCCTATTATCTATCTGGACAAGTGAACAGCTTGATTTCTTTTTATAATTTGGCAGCTAATATTGGCTTGTTTATACCATTTGGCTTATTTTTAAAGGTAAAAAAACGGTCTCCTATACGACTATTATATCTCCCGATCATATACATTTCGTTAATAGAATTACTGCAATACATTACTCATAGAGGCAGTTTGGATATCGATGATCTGATATTAAATGTACTTGGATTTTTTATAGGATATTTCTTTTACCCAGTCTTCAATCGGCTTTTTAAGGTCATATAAGGAAAAGACTCATGCTTTAGATTGTTCCCAAAAATAAGGACCACCTATTGGTGAGTCCTCTATACATAAACGAGTAAAAGCCATAAATACAAACTCACGAGTGTGAAAATTAATGCTGGAGGAATAACGATGATGGTAACACGTAAATATTCCAGCCAAGTTATGTTAATTTTATTTGCCCTTAGGATGTGCATCCAAATTAATGTTGCTAACGTTCCAATCGGAAGTAATAAAGATCCAATGTCACTTCCAATAATATTGGCAAGGTATACTGTTTTCAGTGTAAGCGGTTGTAATCCCATTTCAGTTAGAGTTATGGTCGCCACCATTAATGCAGGATGATTATTGAACAGGTTCGATAAAACCCCAGTTAATACACCCATTGTAATACTAGCATGGAACAAACTGCCTTGAACGAGAGAACTTAAATGATCCACTAAAAAGTTAGTTAACCCTATATTATGAAGACCGTAAATGATGATGTACATATTAAATGCGAAGATTAATATATGCCATGGTGTTTTAAATAACATATCCTTCGGACTTACTCCAATCTTAATCCATCTCCACACGAGAAGTATGATTGAGCCAATTACTGCTACTAACGAAACAGATATTCCTATAAACGATGCAACGAAAAGACTAATCCGCATAATAAACACAAATATTAGCATTTGAATCATAATCTTTTTTTGTTTGTCAAAAATTTCTTCAGAATTTTTCTTTAAAGGGTGATAACGGTTATTTTGATGTAAGGGAATCGAGTAAGAATGGAAACGAAGCTTTTGCGGCAGTTCCTTTTTAAATACAAGGAATAATAAACAGGATAGGAATACCAATCCTAGAGTACCAGGTACAAACATCATAGCGGTATGAAGATAAAGATCCATTCCGATAATTTTTAAAGCAATTAGGTTTACAATGTTACTTACACCTATAGGTGCACTTGAGGCTGTTGCTATCAATGCACCACTTAGTAAATAGGGAATCATTTGCCGTTTCTTTAGTCCTAAATGTTTAAGTATTAAAATTAAAATTGGCGTGGTAATTAATATACTCCCATCATTGTTAAAGAATAGTGTCATTAAAAAGCATAGCAGTAATGTATACCAAAACAATCTTATCCCCGAACCCTTTGATACTTTTAACATCAAAGCAGCTGTCCATTTAAAAAATCCAAAGCTTTCAAGAATGATGGCCATGACGATTGTCGCTATAATTGTAATCGCGGCTCCGGTTACTTTTGAACTTATATCTAATAAATCTGTGAGAGATACACTTCCGCTAAAAAAAACAAGTACAGCTCCAATAGTTGCCGGAATGGCCTCGTTCATATTTTTCGGACGGATAAATATCATCACCATGGTTAGGATAAAGGCAAATATGGTTATGATCACCGTCGATGGATGATACATATATTTTTTTCTCTCCTTTCAACATTCTAAAATTACATTCTGCGGATCTCCTTTTTCTGTTCTTCTCTTGTCCTTTGCTTTATCATACGTAGTTGTTAGGGGGCTTGAACTAAACGAATATCTTGAATTTATGTAAATCAGCGAGTAACTAGAAAGTTTTTTTAAATAGCGTATAGATTTATGCCCATCTATATGAAGCTTAGCAATCACATATAGATTCATTCATAGGCAGCAGTTTAGCTAGAAGCAGGAAAAAGAAAAACCGGTACTCTGAAGTACCGGTTTGGGATTCATTATTCTTTCTTTTTGGATCCTTTCGTTCCTTTTTTACCTTTAGAATCTTTATTTCCTCTTCCCTTTTTATTTCCTTTAGAACCTTTACCGCCCTTAGAGCCCTTATTCCCTTTTGATCCTTTGCTTCCACCGGAGCCTTTACTGCCTTTGGACCCCTTGCTTCCACCGGAGCCTTTACTGCCTTTGGACCCCTTGCTTCCACCGGAGCCTTTACTGCCTTTGGACCCCTTGCTTCCACCGGAACCTTTACTGCCTTTGGACCCCTTGCTTCCGCCAGAACCTTTACTGCCTTTGGACCCCTTGCTTCCGCCGGAACCTTTACTGCCTTTGGACCCTTTGCTGCCGACTGAACCCTTACTGCCTTTAGACTTCCGGTTTTTAGCATAACCATAACCGCCCATGGATCCTTTACCGCGACCGCCTTTGGATCCTTTGCTGCCGGCGGAACCGCGACTGCCTTTGGATCCGCTGCTGCCGGCGGAACCGCGACTGCCTTTGGATCCTTTGCTGCCGGCGGAACCGCGACTGCCTTTGGATCCTTTGCTGCCGGCGGAACCGCGACTGCCTTTGGATCCTTTGCTGCCGGCGGAACCGCGACTGCCTTTGGATCCTTCGCTGCCGCTAGAGCCACGACTGCCTTTTGATCCCTTACTTCCACCAGAGCCTCTGCTTCCGCCTGAACGGCGACCGCCTTTAGACCCCTTGCTGCCTTTTCTTCCCTTTGGACCTTTTGGCCTCTTTTTAGCTCCACCTGAACCTCGTGAGCCTTTGCTGCCTTTGGACCCTTTACTTCCGTCAGAGCCTTTGCTGCCTTTGGACCCTTTACTTCCATCAGAGCCTCTGCTGCCTTTGGACCCTTTACTTCCGTCAGAGCCTCTGCTGCCTTTGGACCCTTTACTTCCGTCAGAGCCTCTGCTGCCTTTGGACCCTTTACTTCCGCCAGAGCCTTTGCTGCCTTGAGATCCTCCGCGACCGCCATAACCATAACCGCGCATGGATCCTTTACCGTGGCCACCTTTGGAACCTTTGCCACCGCGGGAACCTTTACTGCCTTTTGATCCTTTGCTTCCGCCGGAGCCTTTACTGCCTTTTGATCCTTTGCTTCCGCCGGAGCCTTTACTGCCTTTTGATCCTTTACTGCCACCAGAACTCCGTCGACCCTTTCTGCCTTTAGGTCCTTTTCGGCCTTTTGGCCCCTTTGGACGCTTCCTTGAACCCTTGCTGCCTCTACTGCAATCACAGCCGCATGATCCATGACTTCCTCTTGAACCCCTGCTTCCTTTAGATCCTTTGCTGCCTCTACTGCAATCACAGCCGCATGATCCATGACTTCCTCTTGAACCCCTGCTTCCTTCAGATCCTTTGCTGCCTCTACTGCCATCACTGCCGCATGATCCATGACTTCCTCTTGAACCCCTGCTTCCTTTAGATCCTTTGCTGCCTTCAGATCCCTCGCTTCCACTTGAATCTGAATTACCGCAGAAACATTTATTGTCTTGCTTGTCATCTGGATTGTTATCTAGAAATAAAACTACTCCATTATCTTCGGCCATAGACAGCAATTGTTTCATGTCTTTCCCCATCTTGGTTTCCCACCACTTTCATAAATAGTTTTTACACTTTCTAATTTATGGTTATAAAGTGGAACTTGATATAGACAAACATTTATTTTTTATAAATCATTTCAATTTGCTCGAGCCTAAACACATGCCCTATATCGAATATATAGATGTTTGTACTGCACATTCAACGAAGGTATTGCATACTATCTAGAAAAAATGTATGTATAGGAGTATTTACGTGTTAAAATACGAAATCTTCATAAATCCAAAATGGCTTCAGAAGATGGAAGATGATATTTGGGAGGATGAACACGTCCCAGCAAAATTAAGAATTGAAGGAAAGCTTTACAAAATAGGACTCACTTATCGAGGAAATGTTATCCGAAAGAAAAAGAAAAAGTCCTATAATATCATTTTCCAAAGCCCATACTTCTTTAATGGTGCTCACGAAATTCATCTAAATGCAGAATACGATGACTTATCGCTAAGCAGGAACAAACTCTCACTTGATTTTTTCGATCGTATTGGTGTGATTTCACCTCATTCTAAGCATGTACTTCTTTATATAAATGGTTTTTGTAAAGGTATTTACTTAGAGTTGGAATCATTTGATCAACATCTTTTGAAGAAAAGAAAACTTCCGGATGGTGCGATCATATATGCTACGAATTATTTTGCAAATTTCTCATTACTCTCCCCAGAAAATGAACTAAAATCAAGTTTGGATGAGGGTTACACGATAAAATATGGGGATCTAGAGGATCTTTCATTCTTAGAAAACTTTATTGAAATAATCAACACTTACAGCAATGAAGAATTTGCAAAAGAAGTAGAAAATTACCTTGATATTGAGAAATACCTAAAATGGCTTGCAGGAGTAGTTTGTACACAGAATTTTGATGGCTTTATTCATAACTATGCTCTTTATCGAAACAGCAAAACAAAAGTGTTTGAAATTACACCTTGGGATTATGACGGAACTTGGGGTAGAGACCTTCATGGCAGATTGTTAGACCATGACTTTGTGCCTATAAGTGGTTATAATACATTAACCGGACGACTCCTCCATATTCAACCATATAAGGAAAAATACAAGGAAATCTTGTCTTCTATCTTAGAATATGATTTTAATCTGGAAACATTAGAACCAATTATTGAAGGTCAATTTCAAACACTAAAGCCTTTTATCTCTTCGGATCCTTATATAAAATTGGACCAGAAACAATTTATAAAAGAAAAAAATGTCTTTCTCCGATTTATTGAGAAAAGAAATAACTACTTAAAAACAGAAATGGCTGCTCTTTGACCTTTTCAATCTGTATATGGTTTCCATATACCTTTTTTTTGCCTATTTTTTCAAATAGATAAGAAAAAAGGCTTGTCGTTTAGTACAACATCACACCATGACACATATAAATGCAGTGTAAAAGTTTATTTATTTAAAGGAGGATAAATATTGTGAATAACGACATGTGGAAGTCTTTAGTGGGGAAGACGATCAAGGTTGATAGAGGCGGTCCAGAATCAAGGATTGGAAAATTGATGGCTGTTCTTGATGACCATCTAGTACTTTTGACCAAGGATGACGGTGTGCTTTATTACAATACACACCATGTCAAAAGTGTAACAGAAAATTCAAAGGACACAATGGATCTTGGAATTGAGGTTCCAGAGAATTTCGAATATAAAAAAGCCGATAACTTCCAAGGTCTTTTAGAATGCCTAAAATTCCAGTGGGTAAGAATTAACCGTGGAGGCCCAGAAAAACTTGAAGGAGTTATTAGTGAAATAAACAAAGACTTTGTATCGCTAATTAGTAAAGAAGAAGTTGTTCGGGTATCTAAGTGGCATATCCGAAATGTCAGTTATGGATTAAAAATCGAAAGTGAAAAACAAGAAGAAAGTAAGGATCAGGGTTCTCAAGAAAACACTATGTCTCAAACAGAAAAGCAAGTAGTTAGACAAAGGGTCGTTCGTGCAGAAAATTCACAAGTAAGACAATGAAAAAATTAATATTCTTGTCGCTTCTCCAGAGAAGCGACAAATTTACCCTAAGGAGGAACATTAAATGGGATCAGATAATTTTTCATCTACCGTAGATTTACTAAAAGGTTATGATGTGAATCTATATGTTGGTGAAGAAATTATAAAAGGAAAATTAATGGGCGTCGAGACCGATCATATCATCCTAGAAGATGAAAATAATTACGTCTATTATTATAGCATTGATAAGATACAGGCGATTACGAAAAACACAAAACAATATAAAGGTGAAGAAATAACCACGGAATTTATGAAAACGCAAAGTTTAGCGGACCTATTAAGCTCATTAAAGAATTCATGGGTATCGATTTTGTGCTTAAATAAACAATCTTTCAGCGGCGTTCTAAGTATCGTCGATGCGGACTTTGTTACGCTAATCAATGGTGAAGAAAGGATCTTAATTAAAATCTCTCACATTTCAAATATATTAAAAGGCTATAGAAAAGAAGTGAAAGAAGAAAAACAACAAGAAGACAATGAAACACAATCGGTTGTTTCTGAAAGTAAGCAAGATGAAAAAGAAGACAATTATGTTGAAACTCAGGTATTCATAAAGTCAGAATCTAATCAACAAAAACATGAAGTAGTCAATGAAGTAGTCAATAAACCTGAGATAGTCAATATTGTTGAAAATGGTGCGATTGTCACCCCAACATCAAGCATAAATCAAATAGATGATGGGAAAAAGAATTGGGCAGAACCTATTAAAAGCACTTCACCATCTGCAAAGGTCAACAATGAAAGGAAAAAAGTTAAAGAAGATAAAGAACAAAATTCTCAAATTGAGAGTTTGAAGACGAAAGAAAATGTTAAACAAATCAGCAAAAGCGAAAATAAATGGACAAAAACTGAAATCCCTCTTGCTTCCAAAGAAGAAGTTAAAAAACAGAATACAGATGTTGTGATTCAGAACATTGTTAAACATGATAAAGAAAATATTCAAAAACCAGCTGCATCCATCATCGATAAAAGAGCACAAATAAAACAGCCTGCTCGAGAGCAAGTAAAATCTGAAATTCCAAAAAAAGAAGCAACAGCAAATTCTACACAAGAGTTATTGAATAAAGTTAAAAAAGCAAAACAGACGATTGATACAAATCCACTTATGAAAATAGAAAAGAACAAGAAGGACAGTGCAGAAAGTAAGAAAGAAGAAAGAAAACCTAAAGTACAGGAAGTAGGAGCATCCCGTTTTTCAGGTGAACCAGCCATGCGTGATTTTGACCGTAGAACCATTTTCTCTGGATGGCCAAATCGAAATAATTCGCAAAGACGCATTTAAACCTACCTTACCATATGCCAGCAAATGAATATCCCTAACACTTCTGTTCCTATACCAACTCATTCCCATAATAAATACTACAATAAAGAGCAGGGCATTAAATCCTAAATCGTGTATGTTGGAGCCCGCTCTTTTTGTAGAATCATTTTACTAGAAAGGGTGTGATGGAATGAAATTAAAAGACCATATTGGCACCTATATTAAACTTGAAATCTCTGGGAATAAACCAATTAGCGGAATCTTAATAGACATTGGCAGTGATTTATGGGTTATTTATAATGGTTATGATTATTTATATATTCCTACCGTTCATATTCAAAATTGGAAGTTTCCGAAAAAAGAGGAAATTGACGAAATCATAACGTTATCAGATGATCAATCTCCAATATTCAACCCTAATGAGGAAATTTCTTTAAGAAAAACCCTGACAGCCGCAAAGGGTATTTTTACTGAAATCTACGTAACCAGTAAACAAGCATTGCATGGTTACATTATCAGCATTATGAATAATTATTTCGTTTTTTACTCTCCTATATACAAAACAATGTTTATTTCCCTCAACCATTTAAAATGGTTAATTCCCTATACAAACAGCCAGCGTCCCTATGGGTTAAGCAATGCAAATTTACCCGTAAATCCTACTAACATAACATTCGCACGATCATTCGAAGTCCAGATTGAAAAGTTAAATGGAACCTTAATTGTGTTTAATATTGGGGAAAATGAAAATGTTATGGGGAAAATTATAGGGATTAAAAATAATTTCGTTGAATTAGTAACCGCAAAAGGAGATTCGGTCTTTTTAAATCTTCAGCACATTAAAACTGTTCATATGACCTAACACCAAAGCCTAACCTACTTGTTTTACAACAATGGGCCAAGCGCTCAATAAAAATTTCTATAGAGTGTCTAATCGGCACTCTTTTAATTATGTGCAAATCGGCTTTAGGATTTTTACATCACGCTCACGAAAACCACACCTTAATAATGAACATACCTACATAAATGCTTAGCACTGATGCATACATTTTTAATAAAACCACTATTGAACATCAGGAGGATTACATGGACATCTATGTTAGGCAAGGTGATTCATTATGGTACTACAGTCAACTGTATGGGATAAATCTGCAGCTAATCTTGGATTCTAATCGGGATATTCAACCTAGTTCTCTGACCGCCGGGCAGCGGATTCGTATTCCTGGGTTTGCTGCTCAAGATTATCAAATTAGACGCGGAGACTCTTTCTGGAGAATTGCTCAAAGCAGGAATCTCTCGCTTGACGCACTGCTGCTTGTAAACCCAGATGTGAATCCGAATCAACTTCAGGTTGGGCAGACGGTTCGTGTTCCATTACGTATTACGTGGAGACTGGTTCAAGGAAAACAGCATTATGATTATAGTCGGACGATGAACGATTTAGCTCGTTTACAAAATGTTTATCCCTTTCTGCGTGTAACTAATATTGGGAATTCTGTACTAGGCAACCGCATTCCCGAGGTTCTTATAGGCAAGGGCGGAAAAAGAGTGCACTATAATGCTTCCTTCCATGCGAATGAATGGATCACCACCCCGATTTTAATGACTTTTTTGAATGATTATTGTTTATCACTTACGAATGGTACCTCTATACGAGGGTTAACTTCCTATCCGTTATATAATCAAACGATGTTATCGATTGTACCTATGGTAAATCCTGATGGTGTGAGTCTTGTCATGAATGGGCCTCCTGAAAATGAAACATGGAGAAATAGAGTAATAGAACTTAACCGTGGCAGCACTGATTTCTCTGGCTGGAAAGCAAATATTCGAGGTGTTGATCTCAATGACCAGTTCCCTGCTCGCTGGGAATTGGAGAAGGCTAGGAACCCTGGGCAACCGGGTCCACGGGATTATGTAGGTGAGCATCCATTGTCGGAGCCTGAAGCCATCGCGATGGCTGATTTGACACGACGGCGTGATTTTGCCCGAGTACTCGCCTTTCATACTCAGGGTCGAGTAATTTACTGGGGCTTCGAAAACCTGGAGCCTCCAGAATCTGAAATACTGGTTAACGAGTTTAGCAGAGTCAGTGGTTATGAGGCTGTTAAAACAATCGAAAGTTATGCTGGCTATAAGGACTGGTTTATACAAGACTGGAGGCGGCCAGGATTTACCGTCGAGCTTGGAACGGGAACCAACCCCCTCCCTCTTACTCAATTTGATGAGATATATGAAGAAACACTGGGGATCTTTTTGGCGGGGCTGTATATGTGACGTTTGGAGACCTATTTCCTTGTGAAATGGGTTTTCTTATTAGGTGTTTTGGTTATGCGCCAGTATTTCTGGCTATGCGCCAGTATTTTTGGTTATGCGCGAGTATTTCTGGTTATGCGCCAGTATTTACGGTTAAGCGCCAGTATTTCTGGTTAAGCGCCAGTATTTACGGTTATGCGCCAGTATTTTTGGTTATGCGCCAGTATTTCTGGTTAAGCGCCAGTATTTCTGGCTATGCGCCAGTATTTCTGGTTATGCGCCAGTATTTCTGGTTATGCGCCAGTATTTTTGGTTATGCGCCAGTAATTCTGGCTATGCGCCAGTATTTTTGGTTATGCGCCAGTATTTTTGGCTATGCGCCAAAGCAATTTTTAACTATACTAATAATATGTAGCATCAAGGAAATTAGGTGAAAATATGGAAAAAATCATCTTATTTGATGGGGTCTGTAACCTTTGTAATAGCAGCGTACAATTTATTATCAAAAGAGATCCAAACGGTCACTTTAAATTTGCTTCTCTCCAAGGTGAGGTCGGACAAAAATTACTAAAACAATATGGATTTGAAAAAGAGAGCGACAGTTTTGTTTTTATTGAAAATCAAAGGGCTTATACAAAATCGAGTGCAGCATTACGCATATGTAGGAATTTAACTGGATTTTGGAAAGCTTTAGCCATATTACAATTCCTCCCCTCTTCCTTCAGAGATTTCTTTTACGATGTAGTTGCAAAAAATCGGTATAAATGGTTTGGAAGACAAGATAGCTGTATGCTGCCAACCAAGGAAATGAAAAAGCGATTCCTTGATTAAAAAATTTATTAAAAATGGACAGGTTCACTACATGCATGTACCATGAAGTACATATACTGTACTAACCCATGATACAATACCTCCTTTAGAAAGTGGCCCCACCACTTTCTTTTTTTTTGGAAAACAAAAAGCACTCCATGAAAAGTGCTTTTTGTTTTCCAAAATTAGGATTTTTGATAATTTAATTCCCAAATGGTGCCAAATTGATCTTGAACCCTTGCATATTTAGCTCCCCAAAACGTATCCTCGAGCTCTTGTAGTGATTTTCCATTCTTGCTAAGAGCATCGTAAAGATTTTGAATTTCCTCTTCACTTTCTGGCTCAAGCGTCAGCGAAATATTTGATCCTACTACAACCGAATGCCCTGGGAATGTATCAGAAAACATAATCGAGATATCACCTTTTTTGAGATGCCCATGCATGACTCGATCATCCGCTCCTGGTGGAGTTGGGTAATCGGCTTCCCCAAATGTTTGTAAATTGATTATTTCAGCTCCTAATACTTCCCTATAAAACTCCATAGCTTGTTTCGCATTTCCGTCAAAAGAAAAATATGGCGTGAGTTGCCCTTTCATAAAAAACACTCCTTTCCTTCATTTGCACAACAATATATTAGTTTTTCATAAAATACAGATTTTAAACAATAGCACAAAAAAAGACCTTTGAAACAAGGTCAAAGGCTAAAGGAGAGCTTAGTGGTCAAGGCTAAGCTCCAGTTTTAGGAGGTCTAAACTCAGAAGAATTTAAACAAGAACATCATAGCATTTTTTGAAAATTCGTTCAATAGTTTAAAGCGTTAAAGTTAAAAAGTTAAGAACTTGTAATAATACTTACTATAATCCTTATTAGTGCTCAATTTTTACTCTATTTCACAACTAGAATATATTTGTTGACAACCTTGTATATACAAGTTAGAATGTAACCGTAAACAAAAACTTGTATATACATGTTTGGAAGCAAATGCAGAAACCTACGTGAACATGTAAATACATGGGAAACAATATTAGGTAAAGAAGTGGTTCAATTCCATTTCTATTAGGGGGAAATTGTCATGACTAAGTTCACTGAGCCGGCAAAAGAACTGCTCGAACATGTTGGTGGGAAGGAAAACATCGCTGCTGTTACACATTGTGTAACCAGAATGCGGTTCGTCTTAAATGATCCAAGTAAGGCAGATGTTTCAAAAATTGAAGCAATTAAACATGTAAAGGGTACTTTTACCCAAGCAGGACAATTCCAGGTCATTATCGGAAACGATGTTTCTACGTTCTATAATGATTTTGCCAAAGTAGCTGGAGTTAGTGAAACAACGAAAGAAGAAGCAAAAGTTGCTGCTAAGCAAAATATGAACTGGCTGCAGCGAATGATTGCTCACCTTGCTGATATCTTTACACCATTAATCCCTGCACTAGTTGTTGGTGGTTTAATCCTTGGATTTAGAAACGTAATCGGTGATATTAAGCTACTTGAAGATGGAACAAAAACGATTGTTGAAGTTTCTCAATTCTGGGCTGGAGTTCACGCTTTTCTTTGGTTAATAGGTGAAGCAGTGTTCCACTTCCTGCCGGTCGGAATAACATGGGCCGTCGCCAGAAAAATGGGTGCAACACCGATCCTTGGTATCGTCCTTGGTATTACGTTAGTATCTCCTCAATTACTAAATGCATATGGCGTTGCAGGGGCAGAAGAAATTCCTACATGGGATTTTGGCTTTGCTCAAATTGAAATGATTGGTTATCAAGCTCAAGTAATTCCTGCTATTTTAGCTGGATTCCTACTCTCTTTCTTAGAATTAAGACTTAGAAAAATTGTTCCAAATTCAATATCTATGATTGTCGTACCATTCTTAGCGTTAATTCCAACTGTATTAATTGCACATACTGTTTTAGGTCCTATCGGTTGGACAGTTGGTTCATGGATATCTGATGTTGTCTATTCAAGTCTAACCTCTGCTTTTGGCTGGTTATTTGCTGCTATCTTTGGTTTTGCTTATGCACCACTTGTCATTACAGGTTTACACCATATGACAAATGCGATAGACCTTCAATTAATGTCAGAGCTTGGCGGGACAAACCTATGGCCAATGATTGCCTTGTCAAATATTGCACAGGGTTCAGCTGTTCTAGCGATGATCTTTATCAATCGTAAAAATGAAGAAGAAAAACAAGTTTCCATTCCAGCAGCGATCTCTTGTTACCTCGGTGTTACAGAGCCAGCGATGTTCGGGATTAACTTAAAATATGGCTTCCCTTTCCTTGCAGCTATGATTGGTTCTCTAGTAGCAGCCGTCATTTCTGTAGGCAGTGATGTAATGGCAAACTCAATCGGTGTCGGGGGTCTTCCTGGATTCCTTTCTATCCAGCCGCAGCACATGATGATGTTTGCAATTGCTATGCTTGTGGCGATTGTGATTCCATTTATTTTAACCATCATCTTTGCAAAAACAGGTATGAACAAAATTTCTTTTAAAAAATAAAACTCCAATTTAGGAGGGAGAGCATCTCCCTCCTTTTCATTATTAGATTCTCAAAAAATATAGGCAGGTGTATATCATGTCAACATCATGGTGGAAAAACGCAGTCGTTTATCAAATTTATCCCAAAAGTTTTAATGATACAACTGGTAATGGTACCGGTGATATCCAAGGAATCATTGAAAAGCTCGACTACTTAAAAGAGCTTGGTGTAGATGTTCTTTGGCTCACTCCGATTTATAAATCCCCCGGCCGAGATAATGGTTATGATATTAGCGACTATTACAGCATTCAAGAAGAATACGGTACGATGAAAGACTTCGACCAACTTCTTGCGGAAGCACATAAGCGCGGCATCAAGATCATTATGGATATTGTCATCAACCATACATCCACTGAACACGAGTGGTTCAAGCAAGCAAAATCCTCAAAAGACAATCCATACCGCGATTTTTATATATGGAAGGATAGTAAAGAAGGCCTCCCTCCTACCAACTGGGAATCAAAATTTGGCGGTTCGGCGTGGCAATGGGATGAAACCACTGGTCAATACTACCTCCATTTATTTGATGTTACACAAGCCGATTTAAATTGGGAAAATCCAAAAGTCCGCCAAGCTTTATATGAAATGATGCATTTCTGGCTCAAAAAAGGTGTCGATGGCTTCAGACTAGACGTCATTAATTTGATTTCCAAAAATCAGCAGTTCCCTGAGGATGACAGTGACGGACGGAAATTTTATACAGATGGACCAAGAATTCATGAGTTCCTCCATGAGATGAATCAAGAGGTATTCTCAAAATATGACATCATGACAGTTGGTGAAATGTCATCAACTTCAATCGATAATTGCATTCGATATACAAACCCACAAGAAGAAGAATTAAATATGACATTTAGCTTCCATCATTTAAAAGTGGATTATCCAAATGGAGACAAATGGACGAAAGCTGATTTTGATTTCATAGCTTTGAAAAACATCTTGTCAGATTGGCAGGTGGAAATGAATAAAGGCGGCGGCTGGAATGCCCTCTTCTGGTGCAATCATGATCAGCCGCGTGTGGTTTCAAGATTCGGTGATGATCAGCAATACCACAAAGAATCGGCAAAAATGCTTGCAACGACCATTCATATGATGCAAGGTACCCCTTATATCTATCAAGGGGAAGAATTCGGAATGACCAATCCAAATTTTGAAAAAATTGAGGATTACCGTGATGTCGAGTCACTTAATATCTTTAAAATAAAGAAAAATGAAGGGTTGGCAGAACAAGAGATTATGGAGATTCTAAAACAAAAATCTCGTGATAATTCTCGTACTCCAGTCCAATGGAATGCTAGCGAACATGCTGGATTTACAACTGGCACCCCTTGGATTCATACAGCTGCAAACTATACAAAAATAAATGCAGAAAATGCGATGAAGGATTCAAACTCTGTTTTTTATCATTATCAAGAACTTATTCGTTTGCGGAAAGATTATGATGTCATAACGAATGGTGATTATGAATTGATTTCCGAAGAGCATGATTTGATTTTTGCTTTTGTAAGAAAAACAGAAACAGAAATGCTGCTGGTCGTCAATAATTTTTATGGAAAAAACATCACTTTTGATCTCCCTATGACAATAAACATTGATGGGGTGTCAAACTCTGTGTTACTCTCAAATTATGAGGACTCTGCCCCGCTTGGCAAAGTAGTACCGTTACGACCTTACGAGTCCATTGTTTATCATTTGAAAAGATAATGGGAGTTTACTATGACAAACAAGTATCAAATAATCTTCAATACGATTGTAGATCAAATAAAAAGAGGAGAAATCCTGCCTAATTCCCTTCTCCCCTCTGAAAATGAGTTGAAGGACCAGTACGATACATCTAGAGAAACCATTAGAAAAGCCTTAAACCTGCTTGCTCAGAATGGATACATCCAAAAAGTAAGAGGAAAAGGTTCCATTGTCATCGATATTAATAAATTTGATTTTCCAGTTTCAGGCTTGGTTAGTTTTAAGGAACTGGCTGACAAAATGGATAAGAAGCCAAGGACCATTGTCAATGAGTTATCACTTATTATCAAACCTGATGCCTATATCAAACAGCAGCTGCAACTATCCGGCAAGGATCAGGTCTGGAAGGTTGTTCGAACGCGGGAAATTGGCGGTAAGAAGATCATTCTCGATAAAGATTATCTTGCAGCAAAATTTGTTCCATCAATCACAGAAGAAATTTGTGCGAATTCTATTTATGACTACCTTGAAAACGAATTAAATTTAAAGATTAGCTTTGCAAAAAAGGAAATTGTCGTTGTTGAACCAACGGCCGAAGATCGGTCTTTATTAGATTTAGATGGTTTTCATAATATTGTCGTCATTAAAAACTATGTTTATTTAGAAGATGCCAGCCTTTTTCAATATACTGAATCACGGCATAGGCCAGACAAATTCCGTTTTGTCGACTTTGCAAGGAGAACACACTAAAAAATACCTCGCCTGAGGTATTTTTTTATTTCTTGCTATTTTTAAGTTCAGCAACCACAAACAGGTCCTTGAAAAATTGATTGAATTCCACTATTTCCAATCCTTTTTTAGTGAATGCCTGCAACGTTTCTCTATCTAAACAACAGCCATCACAAATCTTTTTCCACAAGGGGGTTAACCTTTCCTGCAGGTTACTAAGCGCAGTATTTTCCATCCTAACGTGTTCAAACAAAAGGATTTTCCCATTAGGTTTACAGACTCTTATTAACTCTTTAATCGCCTCGTCGACATTTGGGATTGTACAGAAAACGAGTGTTGCGACAACGGTATCAAATGTATGATTTTCGAACGGCAGACTCTCAGCACTTGCGTTAATCAGCTCAATTGGTACCAAAGCTAAATTACTTCGTGTTTTTGATCGGTCAATCATATCCTGACTTGGTTCGATGGCGATTACTTGGTCAACGTTCGAGTAAAATGGAAAATTCACACCTGTTCCTGATCCAAGTTCAAGCACCCTCCCGCTTGCTCTTGATAGCAGTTCTTTCCGAATCCTCTTAAATCTCCACTTTTCCAAAGGATTCATAAAAAAATCATACCATTTTGCAAATGTAGAACTCAAAATCTTCCACTCCTAATCTAGATGAACTATTAAATTTCTAATTAAACGTGTGATAAAATTCCTATAAAATGTGAGATGTTTCACTGACGAACCAGGGCAAACTTCTTATACTATTGTTGGATTGTACTATTCAGCATCGTTACTATTATATGTGTTTTAATATTGAAATTGGAAGTGAAATTATGAATGCCATAAATCTTAGTCACATTGAATTGAAAAACCAAATTGAAATATTAAGATCAGAAATGGTAATAATTGGTTTAAGTGGAGGCTTATGTAGTGAGGAAACCATCAAGCTTAGTCACAAGCTTGATAAATACATAACGAAATATATGTCAATCATAAATCATATGCAATGTATGTCACCTCCTCGGGATTACCATCATAGCAAATGAGGTAATAAGGAGTCATTTTGGTTTTACATAAGGTTTATTTTTTGAACAACTTACCTATCCAAATGAATAATCTCCCTACGTGTTTGAGCACACCATGATAAAGAACTTCTACAATAAAATAGATTAGTAAATCTAATAAAATATGCAATAAGGATCCTCTCCTGCTAAACGTCTAATGTATTTGTAGTCTGCATACATTTTTTTCTATATGTGGCAAAGGAAAAGGTATTGGTCATAATGCGAACCAATACCTTTTAATCTAATGACCCCTACTTTTGTTCCCATAAATAATCTACTACTGCTTGGTACTCTTCTTTAGATAAGGAAGCCGGCGCTGACTTTGGCATATTCTTTTCGACAAAAGCTAGGAGATCTTCTTTTGTTTTAAAATCTGCATGAATTTTTGCTCCATCAAGCTTCGCTTGACCTCCTGTGATGTCTCCTGAACTGTGGCATGTGATACAGCTCTTTTGAAAAATTTCATTCCCAGCTAAAGTTGTTCCCCCAGCCGCACTGCCTGAGTCATCGGTCTCAGCCTTATCTCCCGTGTCAGCAGTTTCTTCTGTCTTATCTGCATCATCACTAGCTGCTGGTTCATCATTCCCGCAGGCAGCCAAAACTCCTAGCAGGAACAAAAATAAGAATATACCTAAAATTCTCTTCAAGCTTCCACCTCAATTCAAATTTTGTTCTATAGCATTACCCATATACAGCTGTAAAATTTCTTATGTAGTTATACCTACATACAATGGGCAAATCCTACCTTCAAATCTTATTTACGGAAATTCGTTATTATTCCTAGCCCATTCTTACAAATGTGCAAATATTTTTTATAAAGTAGATGATTAATCGTACTATTTCCAAATAGAAGCTAATACATTGGAATATACGTTCGATGAGGAGGAGAGAATCTTGGTTAGACAGAATGATTCCTTCATAACAGATGAGATGCTGGTTAAATATTACGAACTTAATAAGAAGAAAAAAGAAATCGAGTTGGAAATGAATGAATTAAAAAACACCTTTCATGACTATTTTAATAAACTAGTCGGTCCTGATAAAAAGGCTGAAATCACAATAAATGGGTATAAATTGCAGAGGCAAATGAGAAAGGTAGAAAAATATAATGAAGAAGTTACAGTGAAAAGATTAGAGGAATTACAGATGAGCGATCTTGTTCAAGTGGTCAAAAAACCAGATGTCGAAAAGATAAAATCGGCAATCCAACTTGGATTGTTAAAGGAAGATAATTTAGAAGGTTGTTTGGTAACCTCATACTCACCTGCCATTTCTATTAAGACTTTAACTCCTAAATAATCGTAAGAGCCATTAGGTGCCTAATGGCTTTTTTCTTTTATAAAGCTTTAAAACTTTTATTTTTTCTGCTAAATTAATAGAATGGTTTGTATTGGAGGGGGTTTTTTATGAGCACTCTTGGTGCTGCTTTGTCCTACCCAAGGACAAAAGGAATTTTGCTAGTGCTAATTGCCGCAACATCATGGGGGGTATCTGGGACAGTTGCGCAATTTCTTTTTCACCAACAAGGCTTTAGTTCAAGCTGGCTTGTCGTCGTTCGCTTGCTTTTGGCCGGAATGGGCTTGCTCTTTTACTCTCAAACTGTTGGGAAACAAAATATTTGGAGCATTTGGAAAAGTAAACATGATATTTTTCAACTCGTCGCATTTGGGATATTTGGAATGCTCGGTGTTCAGTATACTTTTTTTCTAGCTATAGATCATGGAAATGCCGCTACTGCTACGGTTTTACAATACTTGGCACCCGTTATCATTGCCTTGTATGTATGCTTTCGTATAAAGACATGGCCTGTATTACATGAAGTGTTAGCGATTGTTTTAGCGCTGGGTGGAACATTTTTGCTTGTAACAAAAGGTAATATCCATACCCTATCGATTTCTGGTCCTGCCTTTGGCTGGGGAATTTTATCGGCCTTTGCACTCGCTTTTTATACCTTATTTCCTGTGAGGCTACTCTCCAAATGGGGGACGACGTTAACGGTTGGCTGGGGAATGATGATTGGTGGCATTGTGATGTGCTTTATTCATCCTCCATGGCAATTTGAGGGTCACTGGTCATTCACTTCTTTTATAGCAGTTGCTTTTGTTGTTATCGTCGGTACTTTAATCGCATTCTTATGCTTTATGCAAAGTCTTAAATATATTACAGCCTCGGAAGCTAGCTTGCTAGCATGTATCGAACCACTCTCGGCTGCTTTCCTTGCTGTGGCATGGCTTCATGTTCCGTTTAGCCCAATAGAATGGATAGGAGCACTTTCTATAATTCTAACAATCTTTATATTAGCAGCAGTAAAAAGGTGAAAAGCCATCTAAAATATCAGATGGCTTTTTTCTATGATTATTTTACTCTAGCAAACCCAAATCCGGAAGCGTAATCGTCACCAGTAGCTGCACCGTAGCCACCTTTAATATCATATAATTTGGCTCTTCTTTGTAATTCAGATCTCAGCTGTGTATGAGACCAAGATAAATTAGAAGACCAAATTTTTGCTGCTAAACCTGATACGTGCGGAGTAGCCATTGAGGTTCCACTAATCGTATTATAGTTCCCATCATACCAAGTTGATTCAATGGCAGCGCCTGGAGCAGAAATTTCTACATCACGTTCATGAATGATATAATCACCATCTGTTGACGGATTACCGCGCGAAGAGAAATTGGCGACACGATAAGTGCCATTTTGCTGAACATTTTCTAAAGCTGCAACTGCAACAGCATTTTTCAATGCACCTGGATAGCCAATTGTATTTGCAGCATAGCCATCATTACCGGCTGCCGCCACAACTAGAACTCCTCTACTATATGCATAATCTACTGAACTAGCAATCATGCTGTCCTTACCACTTGAACCAAGTGACATGGAGAGAACCACTTTTGACCCTGTTCTTACTGCCTCATCCGCTACGTGACGGATGGCACCTGCAATATCATCGGAATATCCAGATCCACTGTCTGTTAAAACCTTATATGCCCAAAGTTTAGCTTGAGGTGCTACCCCATAAATACCTAAACCGTCTGATGCTCCATGTGCAAGTACTGTCCCAGCTACATGTGTACCATGTCCATTTCGGTCTGTACATGAACCATTGATGATTGGTGAAGAGTATTGGGTAAAGTCTTTACATTGTTCTGCACTGCCTGCCAAATCATAGTGATTAATATATGTTCCAGTGTCTAAGACAGCAACCTTAATCCCAGCACCGCCAGACGTACTTGTAATGTTTGGATCATTATAAATGGCTTGCATCCCCCATGGAGTACGATCACTTGGAAGGGTTGTAATAGCGGTTGTCCCAATTTTATCGTTAGAAGCGTTTTCATTTCGATCTAATTGAACTTCTTGAACTTTCGTAATAGTTAAATTCTTATTTTTTAATAATGCCTGATATTGTTTGGCGTTCACTGTGGTGGAATAGCCTTCAGACCCAAAATCCCAACGCGCTCCGGTCTCTTGCCTTGCCTTTGCTTTTTCTGAGCTTGGTCCATTAATATAGACCCGGAAGGTTTCATTCGATTCTGTACCCTCACCATAAGCGGCTGACGCAAACAATGAAACTCCCATCGTTAAAGCTAGAAAAAATGAAACAACCTTCTTTTTCCTTTTCATTTTATTTCCCCTCTCCTATTTTCTATGTAAAGCTCTGTCTCTGTTGTAATATTGAGTTTATTTAGAAACTACTAATTAATCAATATATTATCTTATGGCGAGAGTTGGGAAATAATTTGAAAGTTTACTTACAGATAAAGACTCAAAAAAAAACGGAAAAATCATAAGATTTCTCCGTTGCCATTTTATTTGACAAATGATTGTACAAAAACAGCTAAAACAAATACACAAAGGAAGATATTCATATATCCCCTGCGTTTATTTCCTTTTTTGAGCTCATCAATGCCGCCAACTAATATAAAGGCACTTAGACCTATCATCATGAATGGCTGTGCCACGAAGTTTTTAGTTATTAAGCCAAATACTGCCAAAAATAAAACAACAATTCCTAATATAATTCTTACTTTTTTCAACAAATGCATTCCCTCCTCGTCTAATTGTACAATAATAAACAAGAAGTACAATAGAAAAAGCTGCCATGCGACAGCTTTCGAAACTAGTTATTCAGATAATTTTCGATATTGACCACCGAAATACAACAACGGGTCCCCTTCATTTACCTTAAGGTCCGTAACCTCACCGATAAATAAAACATGATCTCCTGCATCAACCTCGTTATATAGGTTGCAGGTCATGTTTGCTAGTGCGCCCGAGATAACTGGCATTTCCCCAAATTGCTCAAAACGATAAGGAGTCTCTTCCTTAATCTGTCCTGCAAAACGCATAGATTCTGTTTGTTGGTCTGCAGATAAAAAGCTTACACCGTATTTTTTTGATTGTTGGATAAGTGGCAGGATTCTTGCTCTCTTATCGATTGATACTAGGACTAATTTTGGATTTAAAGAGACAGAAACAAACGCATTTGCTGTCATTCCATATGGTTCCCCATCTACTTCAGTTGAAACAACGGTAATTCCTGTTGCAAATTTCCCCATTGCATTTCGAAAAAAACGATCATCCATTTCCCTGCACCCCTAACTATTTACTAATTTAGCTGCTCAAATTTTACATAGCACTTATTCAATTTTATTATCTTTGTTATTTAGTGTCTAATATTATGATTAGAAACCATTGCTTTTGAATGTTTTCATCCTTCTTGAACTTTTCCATCAATAATGGTCATTTCAATATTTGCCTCTAATAATTCATCAGGGTCTTTCAATTTAAAGAGGTTCTTTGAATAAACAGTCATGTCTGCTAATTTACCTCTTGAAATCGTACCCTTTATCGCTTCCTCATTTGTAGCATAGGCACCGCCAATCGTAAAAAGCTTCACAGCTTCAAGCATAGAGATTTTCTGTTTCTCATTCCATGTCTCAGACTTTCCTGGGGTTTTCCTAGTAACGGCGGCATGTATACCTAGCAACGGATCAACTGGTTCTACTGGTGCATCAGAGCCTCCCGCACATATCACACCATTCGTTAATAAGAATTTCCACGCATATAAAAAGGTTTCTCGCTTCTTTCCTATACGTTCGATTATCCATGGATAATCACCTGCCACAAACCTCGGTTGAATATCTGCAACGATAGTAGGATCCGCCAACCTTTGGATTAAATCCTCTCTTACTAAAGAAGTATGGATAATCCGATCGCGATACTTCATTTTTGGAAATTGATCTAGGATGTTGAGAACATCTTCTAAGGCTTTATCACCAATGGTATGTACGGCAATAGGAAAAGATTGCTCCCTAGCTTCTTTTACAATTTTATAAAGAACCTCTTGAGTTTGCATTGCTTCTCCAAATTGACTTGGGTCATCATTATATGGCTCTGATAATAGCGCTGTCCTTCTGCCGAATGCACCATCTGCAAAAATTTTGATTGCACCAATTTGTA
This sequence comes from Neobacillus sp. plas4, assembly GCF_057221695.1. Taxonomy (NCBI): domain Bacteria; kingdom Bacillati; phylum Bacillota; class Bacilli; order Caryophanales; family Bacillaceae; genus Neobacillus; species Neobacillus sp. plas4. Next base: position 3,147,804 of record NZ_CM170152.1, on the reverse strand, counting down.
ATTTCTCATTACCTAAACCCGCAAACATTCCTTTTTCCTTTAATGCAGGTAAAAAGGGATAATCAATTAATAGATTACAGCGTAACCCATTTTGCTCATGATTAAGTAATTCATCATACATTTTGTATGTTTGTTCAAGTCCGCCTAAGTACGCAGGATCATTGGTATGTACGCTGGTTAACCCTTTTTTAATAGCAAATTTCATCGCATGTCGCAACCCATTTTTTAATTCTTCGTATGTTTTCTCTGGAATATGTCTAGTGACCAATTGGGAAGCTGACTCCAATAGCAGCCCAGTAGGTTTTTTTGTTTGTGGATCAAGTACAACACTTCCGCCCTTCGGTACCTCAACGGAAGAATGATAGTGACTCATCTCTAAAGCTTTACTATTGATTAAAAATGCGTGATAGCATACTCTCTTAAGGTAAATAGGGCAATGGGGTGCGACATGATCTAATTCTTCTATCGTAGGTATCGTACCTTCCGTAAAGAGATTCTCATCCCAGCCCATTCCAATTAACCATTTTCCAGGTTCAACACAATCTGCTTTTTGCTTAATTTTTGCTAGCATTTCAGATTTGGAAGTAACCCCCGTTAAATTTAAGTCTAAAAAATTAAACGCGACCCCTGACATATGCAAATGGCTGTCAATGAGTCCAGGAGTTACCATTTTCCCCTGCAAATCAACGATTGTGGATCCTGCTCTTCCCCACTGTATACTCATATCTTGATGTGAACCAAGATCTATAATTCTGCCATTCTCAACCACAACGGACTCGACCAATGGCTGATTTGAATCGAGGGTGTAGATTTTTGCATTTGTGAAGATTGTCTTTGACACATAGCCACCACCTTGTTCTAAATTTTCAATCTTAAAACAATTATAAATGATAATGGAGTGACTGTGCTAGGATTGTTGCACCTATCAGGTTTAAAATAGAGAATGTTAAAAGAAAGTAGTAAAATACAGGTGAAGGTATTATTTTCCATAAGCCTTAAGTCTGAGAAAAGATTCCAACTAGAGCCGTTTTTTCAAACTGATTGTTTTTCTTACAATGATGGTAGTTAAAGAAACGGGGGATGAATAATGAAAAAGAATATTTTGGCTGGTGCATTGGCAGTTTCATTACTAGTTGTAATATCGGGATGTGGAATATTTGCAAATGGAAGCGATGAGAGTGGTAAGGTCACAATAGAGAAAGATAAGGCGAAAGAATTGCAGCTGGAACTAAACCTTGGTGCCGGGGAGCTTAACGTTGAAAAAGGTGCGGATGAATGGGTTGAAGGTTCTATTGACTACAATCAAGACAAACTAAAACCTGAGGTCTCCTATAAGCTTAAAGGTGATAAAGGAATTGGAGTTATTGAACAAGAGAATAAAGGATTATTTGATAAAATAAAAATCGGTGAGATAAAAAATGTGTGGAACCTAACCATAACAGATGAAATCCCTTTAGATTTACGTGTAAATTCAGGTGCTTCTGATACAAATTTAGACTTACAAGGTTTAAATATTAAAGATTTAGAGGTAAAGGCAGGAGTTGGGGATATCACGATTGATCTCGGCGGAATGTGGGATGAAAGCTTTAACGCCTCCTTATCATTAGGAGTTGGGGAAACAACCATCATCCTTCCAAATGATGTCGGGGTGAAAATTAATTCATCAAAAGGAATTGGAACAGCGAATTTTGATGATTTCATCTCCAAAGGAAATGGAGTATATGTCAATGAGGCCTATGAGGATGCAGATGTGATTATTAACCTGGAAACAAATTTAGGTGTAGGAGAGGCGATTTTCAAATTAGAATAGAAAGAGCCCGTTATGGGCTCTTTTTCACTATACAAGCATTTGGTACAAGGTGCTGTCGTTATTTAATTCACGGTAAACAAATCCTTTTGCATTAATCCGCTCAATTAATGGGTAATAATCTTCTTTACATTTTAGCTCAATCCCGACTAAAGCTGGTCCGGTTTCACGATTATTCTTTTTCGTATATTCGAAATGGCTAATGTCGTCATTTGGGCCTAAGACATCATCTAAAAATTCACGTAATGCACCTGGGCGTTGTGGAAATTGGACAATAAAGTAATAACGCAGCCCTTCATAGATCTTCGAGCGCTCTTTAATTTCTTGCATACGGCCGATATCATTGTTACCGCCACTCACGATGCAGACAACCGTCTTTCCTTTGATTTCTTCTGCATATTCATCTAAAGCTGCAATCGAAAGCGCCCCAGTTGGCTCAACAACGATGGCATTTTCATTATAAAGCGATAGTAAGGTGGTGCAAACCTTTCCTTCGGGAACAACGACAATATCCTTCACGAATTCTTTACAGATGTTATAGGTCATGGAACCGACGGTCTTTACCGCTGCACCATCCACAAATGGGTCAATTTCTTTCAATGAAGTCACTTCACCTTTTAAAAACGACTCCTTCATTCCTGCAGCTCCCTGCGGCTCAACTCCAATGATTTTTGTCTCAGGTGAAAAATGCTGCATATAGGTACCAACACCTGAAACAAGACCACCTCCGCCAATAGCAGCAAATAAGTAATCAATTTTTTCTGGGCACTCATTTAATAATTCTACCGCTACAGTCCCTTGACCGGCAATGACATCTGGATCATCAAACGGGTGGATAAAGGTTCTATTTTCTACTTGACTGCATTCGATTGCTTTTTCATAGGCATCGTCAAATGTATCACCTACTAAAACAATTTCCACATGTTCTTTGCCCCAAAATTTTACTTGGTTGACCTTTTGTTTTGGTGTAGTGTTCGGCATAAAGACTTTTCCATGGATTTTTAAGTGATTGCAAGAATAAGCCACCCCTTGGGCGTGATTCCCGGCGCTCGCACAAATAATCCCATTCTTCAATTCATCTTCTGTCAATTTTTTGATTCGATTGTATGCACCACGGATTTTAAAGGATCGAACACTTTGCAGGTCCTCACGCTTTAAATAAATATGACAGTCATATCGCTCAGATAATAAGTGATTATACTGCAGAGGAGTTGGCGAAATCACATCCTTGATGGAGTGGCTTGCAATAATAATATCCTCTACTTGAAAAGCTCTTTCTTTTTGATCAACTTGTTGACTCATTTCACTTTCCTCCTCTTTCTTCCAGTTAAATATTGCCATTTTTAAAGGCGTTAGTTTGTTTTTTTAGGCTCTTTTCTTAACTGTGTTGTTTTTTATAACAAAAATTATTGTTTATACCTGTTTTCGCAGAATACAGCAGAAATTTATTAAGAAAAGAGCTTGCAAACTATATTCAAAAGTGCAAAATAACTATTTCCTCGTTAAAATCGGCTTTAAGATTTTAACAACAATCGTTACGAAAACAACCTTTTTGAACAACAAAAAAACCCGCCCCATTGTATAGGGACGAGTTAACTCGCGATACCACCCTACTTCCACAGCAAAAATGACTCAAGCTGCGGCTCTCGATTAACGTATAAAAAATACGTGTTCCCTGTAACGGCGGACTATACCGGTATAACTTACTGTGGAACTTCTTTCAGCTATACATCTCAGAGATGATCTTCAGATAAGCCCTGCCATCGACTCCCAGCAAACGTCGACTCTCTTAAGACAACAAGCAAATCCTACTATTCTCGTCATTGAACATTTTTAAATTATTAATAAGATTATCACTGTTAATGGGCTTCGTCAATATTATTTGACTATTTTAATTATTTTGTCATCTTGTAAAGCGCTTTCATATTAAAAAGGGAGTAACCTCCCATATATATAGGTCAATTACTCCTCTTTTCATCTTTACTTTTTCTTTTTAACATTAATAAACAATTTGCCTTGTGCTGCTTTTCTAGTTTCATTTCCAAATGCATCTTTGGCTTTGACTTCAATGACTGCACCATCGGCTACAATGTCTTTCGTAGCGGTGTAATAGCCTGTATAATGTCCAGGAGATACCTCCATCAATGGCAGCTCGGTTGCATTTTGTACTTGTGATGTTTTTAAATTTGTTAATGGCATATGAATTGCAAATGATGTAGATAAACCAGGCTCACTTGTGAATTCAATTTTCACACTTTCACCCTTTTTTAAGGTATTATCTTCTGCCGGTTTCACATCAGCAATCACCGGTGCTGTGTAATCTACATTTACCTGCATGGTTTTATCTATCGTATTTCCGGCCAAATCATTTGCTGTGACATTAATTGTGTTTGTTCCTTCATCCAGTAGAATTCTAGCAGAATAGATGCCATCTTCTACTCTAGCTGTTGTGCCATTAACTGTGACGGAATTCAAATAATCATCAACCACTGTACCTGTTACCGTAACAGTTTCTTTATTGATATTACTTGCCTCTGTTGGGCTGGTGATGGATAGCTCTGGAGCTTGCTGGTCAAATACTACAGTTACTGGTGCTGAAGCATCGGTGATTCCCTGAAGGGTTGATGCCTTGGCCGTTAAGCTGTTTTCTCCTTCTCCAAGGGTAACTTCAGCTGCATAGGTTCCATGATTAGTTGCTTCCACAGTTGCAATTTCTTCTCCATGATTATAAATATGAACCTTTGTAGTTGGTGCAGCTTTACCTTCAACAGTTACCTGAGCAACATTCGTAAATGTGCCATCAACTGGAGATGTGATAGTCGGGGCAGTAACCTCGTAATCTACTACTGCACGAATCATATAGTTACCTTCATCTTCAGGTGAGAGTGACCAGCTGCCGCCAACATATTGCCAGCTTCTTAATGCATTTTCACCATCTTCATCTGTTGCAAGTCCCGGTGAAGCTGTATTGATACCAGCTTGGATGTACACTAAATAGAAGTCACCTTCAACGACAATACCATGACTGCTTAGGTCAACATGTGTCCATTGACCATTACGGAGTGCAGTGGCATCAATAGGGCCAGCAAGTTTTTTACCTGGCGCTCCATCAACACCAGTTGCATCGTAAACTTCTATTTTGAAAGCGGTGCCTCCTGGAACTGGCCATTCCGTATCCCAAAATCGGAATAAGCCTCCAGAAACGAGTGCCTTTTCATTCCCCGGTGCTAAAGACATTTTTACTGCCCATCCGTTTCCTGCATCGAAAAATGCTCGAGCATTTTCAGCTGTGCCATCATCATAACCAATCTCACTAGGGTAACCGATGAATGGCTTAATTTCGAAGTTTTGAGAGATACTTCCTTCTAATGATATGGTGACTTCTTGGCTATAGAAATGTGGTGCAATAATTTTTAACGTGTAATCGCCTTCATAGGCTGTTAAGGAATATTGTCCATTTTCATCTGTTTGGACAGGAGCTACTTGAGCGTCTTCCATTACATAAACTGTTGCTCCCGCGACTGGTTCCCCGGTTGCTTGGTTTGTCACATTTCCGGAAACAGTACCCTTAGGAAGTTCTTCGAGGGTAAAGTATGCGTTCGCTTCACCATCCTGTTCAATGGTTACAGTTTGTGTTTCTGGGCGATATCCATAACTTTCAGCAACAACGGTAAATGCACCTGCAGGATGTGTCAATTCAAAGCTTCCGTTAGCAGGATTGGTTTTAACAGATCGTCCAGATTCCAATACAGTAACTTGGGCCAGCATCGGCAGTGCCATTGGTGCTGCTTTTTCCGTGCTAGCTTCTTTAGAAACCTCAGGCATTTGGATGGAAATTTTACTTGGATCGACTTTTTCCTTTAATCCTACATTTGATGACGAATCTTCTTTATCTGCAGCAACTCCAAGTTGTTGAGGAACAGTGAGTGGAGTGTCAGCTAGCCTGACATCATCTAAATACCACCCATCTCTTACTACACTGCCATCGGTCGTTACATTAAAGGCAATATAGATCCGTTGGCCAGCATATTCACTTAGATTAACTTCTCCGTCAATCCAGCCATTTGATAAATTGTTCACTCTCAGCTTTTGTACCCAGTTTACGGCATCTGTGGAAACATAAACATGCCCGTAATCGTAGTTTCTTTCAAGATTGTACCACTGCTTAAATTGTAAAAAACTGCTTCCTTCTGGCAAATCAATTGGGGGCATTTGCAGCGACATATTTGCACGGCTATCATAAGTGCCTTCAAGGTTGGTTGCATAAACCTTTTCACCCGAAAATGCTGCCCGTGGACCGCTTGTCGGAGCGCCCCATTCCCAAGTATTTGCAGCACCATAAGATGTCCATCCATTAGGATTACTTTCAAAATCGTACGTATATCCAACTGTTATTCCAGGTAGTACGGTTACTGTGAAATCACTTGATGTTTCATTCCCTCCGAAATCAGAGACTTTAATTGTATAGGAGAACGAGTCACCAGCTATATCCTCACCAGGAACCGTTACAGAATAGACTCCATTTTTATAATCTCCGCTAATACGTTCAGCTGCGATTGTATTTGTGGTACCTTCTTCTAATTGATATACCACTTCAACATTTGTTACACTGATATTGTCGACAGCAGAAGCTTGTAACGTTAGTGGCATTCCTGCATAAACCGTGGCAGGTTGGGAATGTTCTAACACGGGAGCTTCACTGTCTTCTCCTTCTATTGTCACTTGCCCTTTCAGCTTTCCTAAGCCGGAAATAACAGATGAAACTGCGTCATATACATTTAACAGACCTGATCCATAACCGTTGTTTGGAGAATCTCGATAGGTATTATCGGTTAAAGGTACGGCGGTTGTTAATAAAATTTCTTCTAGCTCATCGACGGTTAAGCTAGAGTTTGCTTCCAACAATAAAGCAATCGCTGCTGCTACATGTGGACCTGCCATCGATGTTCCGTTCCATCCGCCTTCATAGCTGCTTCCTGGAACAGATGAACGAATGTTAACACCCGGTGCCGAAAGCTCTGGCTTAATTTCTTCATATGGAGATGGACCTAATAAAGAAAAGCTTCCTAATAAGTTATTAATATCCGTTGCACCTGTAGCAACTGATTCAGGGTAGTTAGCAGGATTTGCAACCGACCCTGGTCCACCTGGGTTTGATAACGTCGTATTACCTGCTGAAAATTCTGGGAAGATTTCTGCTGCTCTCCAAGCTTGAACCATTGGGCGGTACCACTCATCTAAACCAGCACCACCACCCCAGGAGTTATTAACAACATCTGGAGCTAAGTCAGGATTTCCATTCGGTGCTAAAATCCATTCACCAGCTTCTAATAAATCAGTATCTGTTCCACCTGCTGCTGAGAATGCTTTAACAGCAATCCATTTTGCGCCTGGTGCAACACCGATCGCATTCGAACCATCTGGCTCTGAGCCTACCATTGTGCCCGTAACATGTGTACCATGACCGAGATCATCATAGGGTGCTGATTGACCTCTTACAGCATCAAACCAGTTATTCTCATGAGCAGTTTGACCAGTCGCTTCATCAAACCCACGATATTTGGACTGTAAAGCTGGATGATTCCATTGAACACCGGTATCAATTGTAGCGACCGTAATTCCACTACCGTCAATCCCCATTTCCCAAACAGCAGGAGCGCCGACACGATTAATGTTCCATTCAATTGCATTGGTTTCTGCATTCGGTTCTAACACCGCACCGGCAGATTTTTCAGGAACGAATAATTGTCTTGTTTCATTCGGAAGGATTTTTTCTACTTCATGGAACGCTGCTACCTTTTCCATAACCTCTTTTGTAGCCGTTACCGCTATTCCGTTTACTACATAGTAGGAATGAACATCCTTCGCATTTCCGGCTTCGACTTGTTTTTGAAGAAATTCTAACAAGTTGAACTGAGTTTCCTGTGCAGTTGCTTTTAACTCCGAAACAATCGAAGAACGTTTTAATGATTTGGCCTTAGCGGGTGTTGTTTTATTTAGGCTTGCTTTTATGTCCGCTTCTTTTGCGACACTAGCTGTATCAACCTGTTCCTTCATTTTTATTAAAAAAGTTACTTTTTCTTTCTCATCAAATTGTTTTTCTAAGCTGTTAGAAATCTTTTTAGCTGGGGAGGCGTTTGTTTCTTTAGCTGAAACACTTACCCCCTTCGTTACGGCTACCGCGTTCATTTGAGGCTGCATGAGCATCGGCACAACTAGCATGGCGGTACAAAGCACTGATAGAAACCTTCGTTTCTTTCTTCTCATCCCATTACCCCCTAAGTATTCTCGCTAACCAATGATTACCTGCCCTCCTTTCTATCACACACTTTATGTCATGGACATGGTGCTTCTTTAAAAATACCGTTTTGGGGTTGGAGTTTGTGTCGAAACCCGCTTTAAATTTAGCAACGGTTAGAAATTGAGAGTTTAGTATTTATTGGGAAATATGGAAAATTGGTCCAATATAAGGTCGACAAGGATGAACGTTTTGTTTCGAAGGTATCTAATTTACTATGTTATCAGGCTTTTTATTGGGGTAATTTTCTCCATTTTCATAAAATGATTATTTTTACCTAGTAATATTGATACCTGAATAGAGGTATTTGGTTCAAAGATACAGTTTAAAAGTCGTTTTTTCCAATTCATATGACTCTCTTTTTCATAATCACAATGGTATAATCTAGCTAAAATGCAAAAAAATTCTGAATATAAAGGAGCGAGATTATGCACATTCCCTATAATGGAATTACACCCAAAGTTCATGAGACTGTATTTGTAGCACCTGGTGCTTATATAATTGGTGATGTTACGATTGGAGAGCAGTCAACTGTCTGGTTCAATGCCGTATTGCGAGGAGATGATGGTCCAATCATAGTTGGGAAAAGATGTAGTATTCAAGATAACTCCACCATACATCTGTACGAGGGATATCCCGTTGAAATCGGTGACGATGTTACGATTGGTCATAATGTTATTTTACATGGCTGTAAAGTTGGAAGAAGTTCGATTATTGGTATGGGTTCAACATTATTGGACAATGTCGAAGTAGGAGAAGAATGTATTATCGGAGCAAATACGCTTTTGGCAGGAGGAATCAAAATTCCACCGCGCTCACTCGTTATCGGTTCACCTGGGAAAGTGGTAAGGGAATTGACAGACAAAGACTTGCAGATGCTGAAATATTCCAGTGATAATTATGTACAAAAAGGAAAACTTTACAAAGATATACTTAAATAAAATATCTAATTAAAGTCCAAGCATTTGGACTTTTTTATATGAAAAAAAGGCAAGCATACTTTATGCTCACCTTTCCATTTACAATGCGAATTAGACTTTACTGTTTGAATATACCGGTCTTAATTTCATCGGGACCCTTATCATACCATTCAATTTAGATTGTACATAATTCATGATATACGTTAACCTAATTCCGATAAGTATTAAGGATCTTAGTAAGTTATAGAGTATATTCAAAGTATATCCCTCCACATTGTAGTTTCGTGTTAATGAATAACACTAAACCTATTATTTATCGATGGAATTATTTTATTCTAAATCAGTTCTATTATTTTGATAAAGTACCTTCCCTTACGGAGTCTGTCTTATCAGGGATTCGCAGGCTAAGCAGGATGGTAATAAAACTCAAAATTAGAGCATAAAGAAAAACGTTTTTCATTCCAATCATAATGGTTGCAGCAGAATTGATAATTAGTCCCATGATTGTAACACCAACAGATAAACCGATGTTTCTTAGGAACACCTGAAGTGAAGTGGAAACACCTTTGATACTAGACTCCGCAAATTCTTGAGACGCAATTGTGCCTAGGGCAAACAATAAGCCAAAACAAAAGCCCTGTATGGTCAGGATTAAAAATAAACTTAGATACGATATATCTTGAATAAATAGATAGAGTAATAGTCCTGATATGGTGGTGAATATACTGCCGATTATAAATAAGATTTTATAGCCGAATCGGATAATCCATTTGCCAGCTGGTGTACTGCCGAATATCCATCCCAAAGCAATACTTAACAGCATTAATCCACTTTTAAAGATACTCATTTGATTGCCTTCTTGTAAGTACAATGGAATAAAGTTTGATGTTCCATAAAAAGAGAGGCAGTAAATTAACATAAAGAGATTTGTTGATTGTAACCCTTTGTTTTGAAACAAGGAAACAGGAAGAAATGGGTGTTTTTCTTTTCTTTCGATAAATACAAACAGGATTAATCCAACCACACCACCGATCATATACCAGAACCAATGGCTCATGCTTGTGGATAGCAACAAAAAAGTAATAGAAATTCCAAAGAGGATGAAACCTTTATAATCGATATATGCTTTTTTATATTCCGCTGCTTCTTTATATGGAATTAAACAAACTACAGTGGCAATCCCAATTGGAATATTGATAAAGAATATCCACCTCCATGTCATAGCTTCCACAAAAAAGGAGCCTAAAACCGGACCAATAATAGAAGAAATTGCCCATATCGCGCTAAAGACCGCTTGAATCTTGCCTCTTTTTTCGATTGTAAACAAATCTCCAACAATAATCATAGCCAGCGGAATCATTCCCCCGGCACCTAAACCCTGTATTCCCCGGAATATAATTAATGGAACCATTGAATTTGCCAAACCGCATAGAATGGAACCTATGGTGAATAAAGTTACCGCAAACATTAAGAGCCGTTTTCGTCCATACATATCCGATAATTTCCCGTATAGGGGGACAGTTACAGTACTCGCTAACATATAGATAACAAAGATCCAGGAAAACCATTTCATGCCTCCAAGTTGACCGACAATGGTAGGACTTGCAGTTTGCATGATATTTGTATCCAACGCCGAAATGAGGGTTGTAATGATAAGCCCTATTAACACATATTTATTCTTTTTCATTTTGTTCCTCCTGGATGACGTTGATGGTTATTTCAAATTTTTAACAAAGGGGAATTTATTCCTATTATAGCAAAATGCTATTTTATGGTCGCTAATTACCGTTTAATGGATAATCCCTTCTTTTTATTGGGTATGCTACTTCATAAAGCGAAGGAGGAGTATCCTTGGAAAAAGCAATCGTAGAGGTAATGGATGAGAGGTTGAAAGAAAAAATCGGCTATGAAATTGGGGGAATGAAGTTTACGAAAAATTTTCGCTCACCAACAGCAGAGGAATGGTATATTTTTCTCCCAAGTTATACTGACCCGGTAACCGGGGGCGCTGCTGGAAAAACAATTATTCATTATAACCTTTATGATACAAAGGAGATTTTTATTAATACCACCATCATTTTTGATGATCCTTCCCTGCATAAAGGCGAACAACACCAACTTGTTTATTCTCTTGCAGATGAAATTGTGAATAGGCTAGTAGGGTATGCAGATACACTTTTATCGGTTCATTCCGGGGAAAATTCATATAACGCTGAGTATAAGCAGTAAAGAGTTCATCCTGACAATGAGGATGAACTCTTTCTCCATTACCTGATTCCCGGAAACCAACCTGGTGTATGAATAATGGCCTGCCAGAGAGGATCAGGAATAACCAGCTGATCTTGATTATTCGGGTTAATCTCGGTTATTATATCTTCCTCTTTGCCCTCTACTACCTTCTGAACCCAATCAGGCTCAATTATGATTTCACGACCCAGGGCAATTAGCGGAACCCCTGTTTGTAAAGCTTTTAGGGCCTCATCTGGCGTATAAATGGAACCTACTCCAATCACAGGTACTCGATCTCCTACTCGTTCTTGAATAATTTCTATCCGTGACCGTGTATCGTCCACCCCTCTTCTTGGAGTTGACCAAAAGTCTTGTAGAGAAACGTGAAGATAATCCAGGTCTTTTTTAGCTAGTTCATCGATTAAGACGAGAGAATCTGCCATGGTAATCCCAGGAGTTTCTCCTTCTTCTGGTGAAAAGCGATATCCAACAATAAACGGCTCCTTGGCGTTGTCAGCCACCACTCTCTTAACTTCATCCACAACAGCTATTGGGAAGGTTAAGCGTTTTTGTAAACTCCCTCCCCAATAATCGTCGCGACGGTTGGAATGAGGAGAGAAAAACTGTTGAATTAGATATCCGTTTGCGCCGTGGATTTCTACTCCATCATACCCGGCTTCTATTGCCCGGCGTGTGGTTTCACCAAAGTCATGAATAATTGAACGCACTTCTTGGTCCGATAACTCCCTAGGAACCGGCTTCCCATTCCCTTCTGCTGGGATACTGCTGGCACTAACTACATCACCATCCGGTAGTATTTCAGGTGGTGCCTGCCTGCCGCCGTGAAAAATTTGTAAAATTGCCTTGGCTCCCTGCTCCTTTATAGCCTTTGCAAGTTTTTGTAAGCTTGGCAAAAGTTCGTCCCTGTCGCCGCCAAATTCTCCATGAAATCCCTTTCCATTTGCTGTAACATAAGTACATGCGGTAATAACCATCCCGACACCGCTTGACCGCCTTGCATAATAGCTTACCTCACTGTCCGTAACGGTTCCATCAATATTAGATGACCAATTGGTCATAGGTGCCATCACCAATCGGTTTTTCAATTTGATTCCATTTTTAAATGTCATTGTCTCAAATAATGGTGTATATTTTGAATTCACCGCTATGTACCCCCAACTATTAATTTTCCATCACTTTTATTTTCAGTTCCTTTATCAAAATTACACTTGTAAATAATACAAAAAACACCAAGTCCTAGGTTAGGTGGGTGAGTTGATTAAAAGGTCTCTTTACTGTATTATAGCAACCATTTATGATATTAAATTGATAATAAATTTTAGGAAAAAGGTGAGTAATGATTATGGATATACCAGATATCACTCTCAGTAGAAAATAAATAAGCCAGTCAAATAGACTGGCTTAGGTTGCTATGTTAAATGTTAACATAAGATTATTATGTAATAGTTATTTACTCTGCTGGTGCTACCTCCACTGCAATTTGGTATGCATCTAAAATAGACTGGCTTTCGATTGGGTCGGAAATACCA
>NZ_CM170152.1:755000-3132500 GCF_057221695.1 Neobacillus sp. plas4 | reverse complement strand
GCCCCTAGTCCAAACAGTGCTCTACCTCCAAGACTCTTACAACGTGAGGCTAGCCCTAAAGCTATTTCGGAGAGAACCAGCTATCTCCAAGTTCGATTGGAATTTCTCCGCTACCCACACCTCATCCCCGCACTTTTCAACGTGCGTGGGTTCGGGCCTCCATCCAGTGTTACCTGGACTTCACCCTGGACATGGGTAGATCACCTGGTTTCGGGTCTACGACCACATACTTATTCGCCCTATTCAGACTCGCTTTCGCTGCGGCTCCGTCTCTTCAACTTAACCTTGCATGGGATCGTAACTCGCCGGTTCATTCTACAAAAGGCACGCCATCACCCGGGTTTTTTCGAAAGAAAAAACATAGGGCTCTGACTACTTGTAGGCACACGGTTTCAGGATCTATTTCACTCCCCTTCCGGGGTGCTTTTCACCTTTCCCTCACGGTACTGGTTCACTATCGGTCACTAGGGAGTATTTAGCCTTGGGAGATGGTCCTCCCAGCTTCCGACCGGATTTCTCGTGTCCGGCCGTACTCAGGATCCACTCAGGAGGGAACGAAGTTTCAACTACAGGGTTTTTACCTTCTATGACGGGCCTTTCCAGACCGCTTCATCTACCCCGTTCCTTTGTAACTCCATGTTGAGTGTCCTACAACCCCAAGAGGCAAGCCTCTTGGTTTGGGCTATGTCCCGTTTCGCTCGCCGCTACTCAGGGAATCGCGTTTGCTTTCTCTTCCTCCGGGTACTTAGATGTTTCAGTTCCCCGGGTCTGCCTTCAATACCCTATGTATTCAGGTAAAGATACTGCTCCATTACGAGCAGTGGGTTCCCCCATTCGGAAATCTCCGGATCAAAGCTTACTTACAGCTCCCCGAAGCATATCGGTGTTAGTCCCGTCCTTCATCGGCTCCTAGTGCCAAGGCATCCACCGTGCGCCCTTTCTAACTTAACCTAAATGGTTATTCTCTTAATTTAATAAGAGAGAAAAACTAAAATGGCAATTCACTCGGTTTTTACTTGGTTTCTTCTTCTTACGATTATCTAGTTTTCAAGGAACGAGGCTGCTGATTTTTCAATCACATCGTGATTAAAATTCAGAGCTTAGCTTCATGCTGCCTTGCGACGAGCTGAGGGATTACTTCCTCGAACTACAGCGGCGCAGGAGCAATAAAAATATAAAGAACGTTATTTTGCCAATGCAAAAGAACATTTCTTATTTGAGAGAATTGTACTCTCAAAACTAAACAAACAAATAACAGTCAACGTTTATCAGTCCACAAGGACTGTATATTCCTTAGAAAGGAGGTGATCCAGCCGCACCTTCCGATACGGCTACCTTGTTACGACTTCACCCCAATCATCTGTCCCACCTTAGGCGGCTGGCTCCTAGGACAAAACTTAACTTCCTATAATAAAATAAGAGGTTAAGTTTTGTCCCAGGTTACCCCACCGACTTCGGGTGTTACAAACTCTCGTGGTGTGACGGGCGGTGTGTACAAGGCCCGGGAACGTATTCACCGCGGCATGCTGATCCGCGATTACTAGCGATTCCGGCTTCATGTAGGCGAGTTGCAGCCTACAATCCGAACTGAGAATGGTTTTATGGGATTGGCTAAACCTCGCGGTCTTGCAGCCCTTTGTACCATCCATTGTAGCACGTGTGTAGCCCAGGTCATAAGGGGCATGATGATTTGACGTCATCCCCACCTTCCTCCGGTTTGTCACCGGCAGTCTCCTTAGAGTGCCCAACTGAATGCTGGCAACTAAGAACAAGGGTTGCGCTCGTTGCGGGACTTAACCCAACATCTCACGACACGAGCTGACGACAACCATGCACCACCTGTCACTCTGTCCCCCGAAGGGGAAAATCCTATCTCTAGGAGTGTCAGAGGATGTCAAGACCTGGTAAGGTTCTTCGCGTTGCTTCGAATTAAACCACATGCTCCACCGCTTGTGCGGGCCCCCGTCAATTCCTTTGAGTTTCAGCCTTGCGGCCGTACTCCCCAGGCGGAGTGCTTAATGCGTTAGCTGCAGCACTAAAGGGCGGAAACCCTCTAACACTTAGCACTCATCGTTTACGGCGTGGACTACCAGGGTATCTAATCCTGTTTGCTCCCCACGCTTTCGCGCCTCAGCGTCAGTTACAGACCAGAAAGCCGCCTTCGCCACTGGTGTTCCTCCACATCTCTACGCATTTCACCGCTACACGTGGAATTCCGCTTTCCTCTTCTGTACTCAAGTCCCCCAGTTTCCAATGACCCTCCACGGTTGAGCCGTGGGCTTTCACATCAGACTTAAAGGACCGCCTGCGCGCGCTTTACGCCCAATAATTCCGGACAACGCTTGCCACCTACGTATTACCGCGGCTGCTGGCACGTAGTTAGCCGTGGCTTTCTGGTTAGGTACCGTCAAGGTACCGGCAGTTACTCCGGTACTTGTTCTTCCCTAACAACAGAGCTTTACGACCCGAAGGCCTTCATCGCTCACGCGGCGTTGCTCCGTCAGACTTTCGTCCATTGCGGAAGATTCCCTACTGCTGCCTCCCGTAGGAGTCTGGGCCGTGTCTCAGTCCCAGTGTGGCCGATCACCCTCTCAGGTCGGCTACGCATCGTCGCCTTGGTGAGCCGTTACCTCACCAACTAGCTAATGCGCCGCGGGCCCATCTGTAAGTGTCAGCGTAAACCGACTTTCAGCTTCCCCTCATGAGAGGGAAAGAATTATCCGGTATTAGCACCGGTTTCCCGGTGTTATCCCAGTCTTACAGGCAGGTTGCCCACGTGTTACTCACCCGTCCGCCGCTAACCAAGAGGTGCAAGCACCTCAAGATTCGCTCGACTTGCATGTATTAGGCACGCCGCCAGCGTTCGTCCTGAGCCAGGATCAAACTCTCCAAGAAAGTTGATTAGCTCATTTGTTACGTTGGCTAGTTTCTATGGAAGAAACTATTTTTTTGTTTTTGTTGACGTTCTTGTTTGTTTAGTTTTCAAAGAACAATTTATCGCTTGTGTTTCAGCGACTGGATTAATAGTATATCGCATTTCTACAACTATATCAATTATCAATTATTTCCAATTCCCGAAGGTTAAGTGAAAAATAATTACTAGTTTTAAAAAAGTGACAATATCAATGATAACATTTTTTCTTGTTAAGTGTGTTTCGTTTTGTTGTCCCTCTGAGGGGAACTTTTATATAATACCACCCTGACTATTTTAAATTCAATAGTAATATTATCCAAACATCAATATAAAAAGTGGGTTCTAGAGAAAGTACTTATTATAAAGCAGCGTAACAAAAAAGGGTTGCTGCTAAAAACAACAACCCATACTATTCATTATTGTCCTTGCGCCCCGTTAGGGGTCACCCTGCGTACATGATCATCTTCAAAGTTATTTTTACGAGCTTCCTCAACTTTATCATTTAATAATTTCTTTTGATCCACTTCAGATGATGGGGTAAACTTTTTCTTAGTCATCTAATTCCTCCTATAAAATCTGTTTTACCCCTTTTATTTTGCTTTCTTTTTATAAAAATAATCACCTATTACTAAATAATAAAGCCTACTGCTGCCGCAACAATACTTAACATTACTGAAGAGAGAACATAGACACCTGCTAACTTGAATTTCTTTGATTGAAGTAAAGTAATTGTCTCATACCCAAATGTCGAGAAAGTAGTGTAAGCTCCACAAAAGCCAACTCCGGCAAAGAACCATATCCCATTACTTATTACATTGGAAAGATGAAGATTTGCTAATAAACCTAGCAAAAAGGAACCAGTAATATTAATCACCCAAGTGGCTAATGGGAATTCCTTTAGTTTCTCTTTTTTATGAATGTAATTATTCAATAGATATCTTGCTATTGCTCCTAAGGAACCCCCTAAACCAATTAACCAAATCAATGTGTCTCTCCTTTTATTTCGGTTATAAGTGCACATTTATATCCTATGTATGCCATCAGCAAACCAAAAAAAATACTAGTTCCTACATATAAAACACCATAAAAGATATCTCCATTCTGAAACAATAGGATGGTATCTACTGAAAACGTAGAAAAAGTAGTGAATGAACCAATAAAGCCTGTTCCAATAAATAATGAATATTCAGCTCGAATTTTTCTCTTTACCGTAAAAAATGTGAGGAACCAAGTAAGGATAAAACATCCAAAGAGATTAATGAATAGGGTTCCCAAAGGGAATCCATTATCTGTATGTACCCATTCACCAATCGTGTACCTGGCAACCGCTCCAAGAAATCCGCCAGTCATAACAGGATAAAGTTTCAAGAAATTTCACCCTTCTTTCAAATCAAGACAATAAAATTATTAACGATACCGAATTATACCATATTTTTCTTTTTTACCCTTATTTTTGGACGAATAATACAAGAATATTGGTTAACAGAAGCATATGCTGATAATGGAAATTTCAATTAATAGGTGAGAATAGTGAAAAATGATGAAATCAGATTCCATTATTTACACCATTAATAGGATTAAAATAAAATTAAGGAGTGTAAAAGAAATGTCATCTAAAAAAAAGCATAAAAAGAAGCACCAAAAGGATGAATCTTCAGACATCCATGTTGAGGACAAGCATAATAAAAAACAGAAGAACAAAAAGGGACAATCTTCAGATATCAATGTTCGGGACAAGAAGTATAAAAAAAAGAAGCACCGGAAGGATGAATCTTCAGATATCAATGTTGGGGACAAGCAGTTAAAAAAACAGAATGACGACAATAAACAAAAATTAGAATTTGTATATTATGATCCATCTATTATTAAGGAGGTTGACGTATTTCAGCCTCCGGCACAACAATCCCATGTTTCACAGGAAGTTAATGATGTAGAAACTGTGGAAGTGGATTTTGAAGCGAAAGAACAGGATGAAATGAAAGAGTAATAGTTAGTTAACAGAAATTACATTAAAAAATCCACCTTATTGGTGGGTTTTTTAAGAGATTATTCAAGTTCGACTGTCTTTAAAAAATTTCCTACAACTTTTAAATATTCTTCTTTTTCTTCGTAATATGGCATGTGAGCACTGTTCTCAAAAATATGAATTTCTCCATTTGGTACCAGACTGCGAAAGTATTCAGTCGAATCAGGAGTAGCTTCATCATACCGGCCGCATGTAAAAAGAGTGGGGCAGTTAATTTCATGCAACCGCCAAGTACAATCAAAAGATTTTAAATTTCCCTTAACGCTGAATTCAGAAGGTCCCCACATAATATTGTAGATATCCGGATTCCGATATCCTGATCCCTTTATTACCCATTCCGGATCAGGTTCTGACTCTACTCTGCAAACAAAGCGTTTGTTAAATTCTTTTATAGCTGCTTTGAATTCCTCTGAATCAGTCGTTCCCTCCTTCTCACATCGTGTTATTGTCTCTTGAACTTCGCTAGGTAATGTTTTTAGGTTCTCAATCTGGTCCTGTTCCCACCGTGGTGCGCTTAAACATGGACTTGAAAAAACCACGCTTTTTACTCCACACGGTTTAGTTAAACAGTAAGCAGCAGCCAGTGTTGTCCCCCATGAATGACCTAAAATATGGACTGAATCTAAGTTTAACGCTTCTCTTACTTGACCCAGTTCTTCCACAAATCGATCAAGTTGCCACAATGAGGTGTCACTTGGACGATCTGACCTACCGCAACCTAATTGGTCATATAGTATTACGGGTCTATCCTCTTGAAGTGCCTGTAAACCTTCTAAGGAATAGCTCGATGAGCCCGGACCTCCATGCAAAATAATCACCGGAGTCCCTGATGTATTTTTATTGAATTTTTGATACCATACTCTCCCGCCTGTAACCTCTATGTATCCTTCTTCATGCATGTTGCTTTCCCCCTAAAACAAAAAGTAATAGCTTGTTCATTTTAACTTAATATGAAAAAGTAGAAAACTCTTTCATGTTAAAAAGAGACCCATATAGGTCTCTTCGATTTATTTAGTCGCCAGCATCTCTTTTAAGAAATGTACAAGGAAGGTACTAACGAAGATTCCAATTATAATACCAAAGAAGATCACTTCATCCATTTGGAAACCAAAGGCTCCTGAAATCATTCGTAATCCGATAATACCGATTAAGATAAAGGCAGTGGTTTCAAACTCAGGTATTCTTTCAATCAGAGCTAGGAATAGCTGCGCAACTCCGCGCATCATTAAAATACCCAAGATACCGCCTAAAAAAAGCACCCATACTTGATTGGAAACACCAAATGCAGCAATGACACTATCAATACTAAAGGCAATATCCATTAGCTCTACGGTTAAAACCGTGCTCCAAAAACCTACTTTTTTAGTTTGGACCTCTTCCTCCCCATCCCCGTTATTGAGGAAGTATTGAAGGACCAGCCAGAGCAGATAATGACCGCCAACGATTTTAATCCAGCCAATATTAATTAATGTAACACCTATTCCAATAGCTACAACACGGAAAAAATATGCTCCAATAATTCCATAGAAAAGAGCCTTTCTTCGTTGTTCTTCTGGCAGGTGTTTTACCAAAACAGCAAGAACTAACGCGTTATCAGCAGATAATAATCCTTCTAGAATCACTAAGGTACCAATGATCCCCCAACTAGCAGGATCTGTCAGTACTTCTTGTAAGGCATCTAATGATAAAAATGACCCATAATTCGTAATGATTTCTTGTAAGAACTCCATCACTTTTTTGCCTATCTCCTTTTCCATGTTATAAACAACTGACTAAAGCTTGTCTCCTACTGTATATGTATGTCGATTAAAAAATTATATGAGTCATTAATACGTTTTTAGGGTATATATGAAAATAATGATCTATGTCTAATTTATTTGATTTAGCAATAAACTAGCAAATGCTATCATAGTGCTAAATAATTGCTTTTGTGGGTTTTATACAAAAAATTTTATAGGCGCGGGATGAGGCAATTTTTAGAGCAATGTATTATGATAATAATAGGCTGAATGAAGGAGGAATTAAAGTGCGAAAAGTTGTGCTATACACCCAAGAAGGCTGCGGACCATGTACAGCCGAAAAACTATGGTTAAAAGATAACGGAGTTAAGTTTGAGGAAAGAAATATTAGGGAAAACCCTAAATATCTAGATGAAATTGTGGAATTAGGTGCTTCCGCAACACCTGCTACACTCATTGAAGATGAAAATGGATCTGAGGTTGTATTTGGGTTTAATCAGGAGCAACTACAACAAATACTTGGAATATAAGTCAAAACTACATGAATGGTCATTCTGAATTTCTCTGGAGTGACCGTTTTTGATTTTCATTGCAAACTTTTTCCTAAGTATGCATAAAAGGATTTTCTTAAACATATTATAATAAGTTTTATATATAAAAAATCAGCTAACTGAATTGATGAATGTAATTATTATTCATAGTGAATAATATCTTTTCCATTTTCTTCATAATTCTCCTGATAATTTGGGTTTCTTTTTGATAAGCTAATTACAAACACATCCCAATGGAGGTTGTTCATATGTTTTTATCCTTCCCTATTTTGGCTGCACTTTTAGGTATGTTAATTGCGCAATTTGTAAAGGTACCGATACACTTTTTTGCAACAAGGGAAATTAAATGGAATCTAATGTTTAGTACTGGCGGCATGCCTAGTTCACATACTGCAATGATCATCTCATTGACCACAGCAATTGGATTAATAACAGGTTTTAAATCAAATGAATTTGCTATTTGCATTGTCGTTTCAGCGATTGTGCTGCACGATGCGATGGGGGTTCGAAGGCATGCTGGATATCATGCGGAAATTTTAAATACACTGCTAGCTGATTTTAACAGTCTAATCGAAACTCTAAAAGACCCCAATTTAAAGAAACCGGAGTCTAGAAAAAAATTAAAAGAGTTATTGGGTCATCAACCGACTGAAGTGTTTTTTGGCGCCATAACTGGAATTATTGTTGGGGTACTTACCTACTATTTTTATCCGTTTTAGGTACTTTTAGTTGTCAATCCGGGATTTAACTTATTTGCGTTCCAATAAGACAAACCAGTTCCTGCAAACAGTAAGATACCTGTTACAATAAACACGGTTTCAACTGGGAATATTCCGCCCAGGATTCCACCAATAATCGGACCAATCATCCCGCCTATTTGATTAGACGTCTGATGTAATCCAAATGCCCGACCTCGGAAATCTTTTGGAGTTGACCTTACCACTAACCCATTTAATGCTGGGAAAACGGCGCAGAAAAAAATTCCAAAAATAAAACGAGTGATAGAGAATCCCAAAATATTACTGAAAATAATTTGAGCAATGGTCCCGATTCCGCCTCCCATTAGCCCAATAAATAATATCTTTTGAAAACCGACTTTATCTGCCCATCTTCCCCACAACGGTGCAAAAATCACACTTGCGATACCAGGAAGTGAGAATACAATTCCTGCGAGTAGGGATGCATGCTGAGTGGAACTGCCTAGATCCACTATATATAATGGAAGGATCGGTTCAATTGTCATAATTGAAGCAGATGTCAAGCTGGTTAAAGCAAGGACGATCATCAACGGGCGGTTGGAGAGTGCCGTTCTAAAATCGTTTCGAATGGACCCCTTTTCCTTGCTGGGTGAGAAATTTTCTTCGGTCACCCAAAATATGACGAGAAGTGTAGAAATGAGTGAGAACACACCAGCACTGCCAAAAGCCACTCGATTCCCCACTAACGAAGCAATACCGCCTCCTAAGAGCGGTCCAATGATTCCCCCAGAGGCAGACGCAGAGGAGATCATAGATAAAGCGTATCCTACTTTATTGCTTGGTGTATTCGTTCCTACTAACGCAATCGCCCCAGGAATGAACCCGCTTAACAACCCCTGCATGATTCTTAACCCTAACAACTGATACGGATTTGTAACAAAAGCAGTTAATGTATAGACAATAAAAAGGGCAAATCCTGCTCTGATTAACATTGGTTTTCTTCCATATTTATCTGCCACTCTTCCCCAAAACGGTGAAGCAATCGCTCCGGCAAAAAAAGCAGCACTGAACAATAAGCCCGACCAAACTTCCGTGTTTTCATGCACACCAATTTGAAGCAGGAAAATAGGTAAGAATGGGATGACCATGGAAAAGCTTGCTGAACAGAAAAATACTCCTATCCAAAGTACCCATAAATTACGCTTCCAAATTAGCATGCCAATCCATCTCCAATATGTAATGTAAATCTAATATGGCTATCGTAACACAATCTACTTTTATTTTCATTCCCGAAATATTAGATGGTAGAAACAATTCAACTTCATTCTAATAGTTAGTCTGTATCCTCATTTCTATTTCCTAAATAACCCTCAATTTGGTTTGTTTCCCTTATTAACCATCCAAATTATTCCTCTGTTTCGCAAAAATTGGATTCATTATGACAGTATTATAGGAATAATGTCATATTTTCACCTAAGCTGTAATTTTGTTCATCAAACTATAAAGAAATGTAACCTCCTCGTTCTGTATAACAGGTGCTTGTACATGTTAGTGTTGTAGCATACAAAACATCAGGGAGGTAGCACACATGAAAAAAACATATTTGAAAAAAGTTGCTGTAGCCTGTGTAGCTACATTTGCTTTTATCGGATTGCACAATTCTACGGTCGAGGCGATTACCAAATTTGACGTTGTACAGGTAGATGGCCTTTCTGAAATCGGACAACCATACACTTACGGTCCAATAATAGATGAAGGAAAACAAGAAATGAATCAGAACGATGAGGAAAAAGAATACATTCCATATAAACCGGAAGTCTTAGCACAAACAGCAGAACCGACTACGGAAGAAACACCTATTTCAGAACAGGAATCAGTGGAATCTGTTGTAAAAACACCAGAGCCAGAGGTTGCAGCTCCTGCACTTTCAATTTCAAATGAAGAAAAAGACTTATTTGCGAGATTAGTAGAAGCAGAGGCAAAGGGTGAAAGTTATGAAGGAAAAGTAGCCGTTGCGACGGTTGTCTTAAATCGTGTTGATTCACCCGAGTTTCCAAATAGCATTACTGGGGTTATTACCGAAGTAGTTGGTAAGGCCTATGCCTTTTCGCCTGTTCAAAATGGTGAAATTAATAAGCCTGCTTCAGAGGAATCGATTCGTGCAGTAGAAGAAGCTCTAACAAGACAAGATCGATTAAATGATAGTATTTATTTTTATAACCCAGAAATCGCAACCGATACATGGATTACGACTCGAGAAGTAGTCAAAACAATTGGCAATCATGTATTCGCTAAATAATGTTAAATTAAGCCGTCTATGACGGCTTTTTTTGTGCGTAATTGATTTGAAAACAATAGCCGATTTTGCGTTACCTATATGACAACGAAAAGTTGTATATCAATATCATAAATGAAAGAAGGTAAATTGCTCGTTTGCATGAATTGGTACTTTTACAGGACGAGCACTTCGTCGCTGAAGATGAAGATTAGCGAATACAAAGAAAAGAGAGATTTACGTCTCTCTTTTTACATGAAATTAGGATTTATCCTTCTCATATGCAATTACTACAACTTCTTTATTCGCTTGTTCGCTTAATTTGTCTTCTAGTGATTTAATTTCTGTTACTAAATTTGATGATAAATCAGCTGCTACATAATCCTTTTGATTTTCCATGACCATCACTCCTTTATATCTTATTATTCTACATAAAGGATAAAGTATTACATTTAAATCTAAATTGAAATAGCAGGCAGCGTTTTTCCGGTTTCAAGTAAACTTTTCAGGTTACTAATAATTGCTGGCCACCCATTATTCAGCCCCTCAAAGGTATCTTCTTTATTCACTAAATCACCTGGCTGGAGATTTTCATGCCTTAGCGTAAGTTTTACCGTTGCATTTAACGGTTTTAACAAGAATGTAACCTGTGAAGGCTGCTTGTCTTTGACTCCATCTCCCACATAGGTCCATGTAAAGGAAAGTTCTTGATAAGGCTCACAGCTTATAATTTTTCCATAATCCGTTATCTGCCCGTTTCGAGAATAGGTAACCTCTGATCCTTCCTTCCAATTCGATTGGATGCTGGTTCCAAAAAAATATTGCTCAGTGTATTCACTTTTGGTTAGTGCCTCCCATAGCTTTTCAGGTGTTGTTGCTATGTATGTAACGTAAACAAATGTTGAATCTGACATTTCAACTCTCCTTACTCTTCTTAAAATAAATTAGTGCTATTTTATTATTTCTCTATTGTTTTTGCATATCCTTCATTATTTTAACTGTTTGGTTCATATACTAATAAAAACAATTTGAAAAGAGTGGGTGTATGAGAGATTTAATCTTTAAAGCCTTCGCCATTACCAACGAAATAGATTTGAACAAAATCGCGATTCATTGTGGTATACCGAAGAAATTCACTTGGGAGGAACCGTTAATTCTAAAAGGAGAGATATTAAAATCGATACTTCATAAAGATTTGGATGAAACCCAAATGGTACTTGTTTTTTCTTTCGGCAGCGTTGTCTTCATTAATTCCGCTTCTTCACTTGAGATCACAGCATTTTTGAATTATCTCTATACTTTTGAGCGGGACATTGATGTTAAAAACGCAGGAAGATACAGTGACGATTATAGTCTTCATCTTAAAGAAACCGAAAGTATCGAGTTAACGGATGAATATGTGGTGGTTCCTGAATATGACAATTACTATCCAGAATTGATTTCTACGGTACTCGCGAAGTCAGTGGCACTTGAAAAAACGGAGGAACAGCTAGGACTAATTAATGATAAACTTGAAACGATGATTGACCGGCTGGAGAAAGGTAATCTTCGAATTGGAAACAAGGAACTAGCACGGACGACAGCCAAAATCATCCGACATGAGTATAACACCCTTGCATACATTATGATTTTGGATAAGCCGGACATTACTTGGACAAGCAGTTCAGCTGGAGACTTTTATGACAAAATGGTGGAGTTTTTTGAGTTAAATGACCGTTATAAAATTTTGAAAAGTAAAACTGAAATACTTTATAACATCATGGATGGTTTTTCTACGATCAGTCATTCGATTCGCGGGTTATTCGTTGAATGGATTATTGTGATACTCATTTTATTTGAAATTGTCCTGTCGCTTTTAGGGATCTTTGGTTTACTTCCTTAAAAAAATAACTTGATTATAATAGGAGTCCCCCATTTTCGAATAAGGGACTCCTTAGGACTAATTTTTTGGATACATTGTAGTTAAGAAAGTAATCGATTCTTTAATCAAGTCTTTTAAGATATCTTCCTTAATATCAGATACTTTATTGATATACACACAAGCCTTACCTGTTGTGTGCTTACCAAACATCTTTAATAATTCTTCTCGCTTTTTTTCTCCTGGTGCAAAATACAAGCTGATTTTTGCTTTTCTAGGAGAAAAACCAACTAGCGGTGCATCCCCTTCGTGACCAGAGGCATACTTGTAATGATACGATCCAAAACCAATAATGCTTGGTCCCCACATCTTTGCCTCAAATCCAGTAGTCTCTGTGAAGATATCCAATAATCTGTATGCGTCTTCTCGTTTTTTAGGACTATCTACCTGCTCAATAAACTCAATGACACTATTATCGGTTTCTTTTGTTTTTAATTCGTACATACTGGCCCGCCCTTTCCATGAAAAAATTTTTACTCCCAATAAGAATGAATGGATTAAAGTAAACCTTTACTCATGTTATACCAGGTTACCCCTGCATGCTCTGATTTAGATACACCCCTATTACGGTAACCTAAATTTTCATAGAATTCGATCAACTCTTCTTTGCAAGTAAGCGTAATACTTTCACGTTGTTTTGATTTTGCTTCATTTTCAAGGTGGGTAAGCAGCGCTTTCGCAACCCCGCGTGTTTGGAAATGAGGTGTGACTGCCACTCCTAAAACGGTTTGATGACCGCCTGTTTCTGGATTCTTGGTGATTAAATAAAACAAATCATCCGTAATAAATTCGTTCTTAATGACTGGTCCATTGACTAAACCGATGAGCACACCTTCTTCCTCCGCCACAAAAAAACTATCAGGAATCATGTTAATCCGTCTAATAAAAGCCTCTTCTGTCGCAGCTTCCTCTATCGGAAAACAAAGCTGTTCAATGATTACCAGATCAGGTAGATCCTTCATCGTTACATTACGAATTCTTAACATTCATAGCACTCCAATTGTAATAGTCTACTTCTTTTCCGCCAAATCTCGAAACACTACTACATTAATTTAAAATATTAGTAATATATAAAATTATACAATGAATTTATGGGAGATAAAGAGGTAAAAGAAAAAAAGCTAGATAATTCTAGCTTTTAACTGGTTAATTGTGTTGAGCAACTGTAAAGAATATTAAATAAAGTGAAGAGCAAAAAGCCACTCGCTATTCTTATTACATGTAAGCGGTATTAATTCACAATAAGATTCAAAAAATTTTCAGTAGTAAGCTATGATTGACTCATTCTCTCTACCTTTTCAATATCTAAACCTCTTCTACTTATTTCTTCTTCTAGCAAAACGATAAAATCTTCATCCAAATTTAACTTAACTGCATTAAAATATGTGTCTAATAAAACCTTGTTATCCATGCTTGAAAACATATCCTACTCCTCAAAGCGAATGGCTTTCTATCCCTTCACCTTCTTTCATTATATTTTTTTACGGTCAAATAAACCATGCTAATTATTTCCAAGGTATTAGGATAGAATAGGAAATACAACTTGTTTCTGAAAGGAGATCATGAATGGAACCACAAGGACATAAACAAACCGCCGAGTTAAGCAGTTATATAAGTAAAATCCTTCGGGAAAACTTTGGCAAAGGTCCGGAATCTGTACATGTTTTCATGGGAAAAACATTTATTACTTTCTATATCCGGAATTTCATATCTCCTACAGAAAAGGTACTGATGAATCAGAATCAAGAACTTACCGTTCAACAAACAAGAGACTTGGTCATGCAAACACTCATTCCTGAAATAAAAGCTTATATAAAAATCGTTACCGGGATGGAAATTCGTGAATTTTATTATGACTGGAGCCTTCATAATAAATCCGGTATGTTCACAGGAGTTTGTTTAGATTCGACGAGTACGGAAATATCTATAAAAGAAGAGTTTACTGGTAAAATAGAACTTATGAATGAGATCATAAATTTAAGCTCTGACTCTGAAAAAAAACCCGTAGAAATTTATTCCTGCCAATTGAATCATCGCTCCATTCTTGTTATTCGAAATGGAATATTGGTTAGAATTGAAAAACAATTAATCCGACAAGGTTTGCGAGAAGAGCTTAAATTAGCCAAGAGAACATT
Source organism: Neobacillus sp. plas4 (assembly GCF_057221695.1). Classification (NCBI taxonomy): domain Bacteria; kingdom Bacillati; phylum Bacillota; class Bacilli; order Caryophanales; family Bacillaceae; genus Neobacillus; species Neobacillus sp. plas4. The sequence continues at coordinate 3,118,244 of NZ_CM170152.1, read as the reverse complement.
AGAAAAAGGACTGCTTCATAATAATAACCATTTTGAAGCAATTTTAAATACACGAGTCGTTGATATCTTTGTTGACTGGGACTTTGATTTAGATAAAAGTGTCATTGTCTTTTTTACGAATGCAACAAAATAATAAAAAGTGGCAACTGGGGTTTCATGTAAATATTTTTAAAAAATACAATAAAAATGGCTTGGTAGTATGATTCCCAAGCCATTTTTATTGTTCCATTTGTTTTGCTTATGTTGTTGGTTCTGTTTTTTTCTTTCCTGAAAAGAACCACCCGCCTGCTGCGATGAGAAGCATGACAGTCCAGAAGATGGTATTCCAAATCGGTCCTTCGACAAAGTCATGTGGAATGATATGCAATGCTGGGTGAGCAAGCGTATGCATTAATAACTTAACCCCTACCCAACCAACTAGCAGCATAGCCGCGGTTTCTAGACTTGGGCGCTCCGTTAGTACTTTCACGAAGAATCCTGCTGCAAATCGTATAACGACCAAACCAGCGATGGCACCTATTATGATGACGATAAATTGTGCTCCATCCATTCCGCCTATTTCGCCCATTGGCGTACCAGGGAGTGCGATAACAAGGGCTACTGCCGCTAAGATAGAATCAACCGCAAAGGCAATGTCGGCTAATGCAATTTGCGCAACGGTCGCGCGATAGCTTTTCCCTGTCTTCTCTTTTCCACCATGATCCTTTTTCAATAAATGTTTTAATGCGATGAAGATGAGGTACGCAGCACCAATCGCTTGAATCCACCAAACATGGAACAAAAACGAAATAATAAAGATGGCACCAATTCGAAAGATAAAAGCTAATATCAAACCAATATTGATTGCTTTTTTTTGTTGTTCTGCTGGTAAATGCTTCGCCATAATGGCCAGCACTAACGCATTATCAGCAGATAATAAACCCTCTAAAAGGATCAAAATAAGTAATACCCAGCCATACTCTAATAGTAAAGATAGTTCCATGTTACCCTCCTATGTATGATGTATGATTACACCACTTCAATAGTATAAATTATATTTGTACTTTATTTGTAGTGTTTTGTGCGATTTTTTGATAAAAATTTCCATTATATTGCGTAGTTCAATCGAAGTCTTACCTATTATTTACTTTAAAAAACGAAATTACTCTTTAATAAGTCTACTGAATACTCTTGGATTGGAAGAAGCATGTTGCATTGACCGTTATGTTGAAATTTTAACTCTGAGGGTCACTCCAGCATGTCTGCATTGACCGTAACGTTAGAATTTCATCTCCTACGTTCACTCCAGCGGGTCTGCATTGACCGTAACGTGGAATTTTCTTCTCACATGGTCACTCCAGCATGTCTGCATTGACCGTAACGTTAGAATTTCAGCTCGTACGGTCACTCCAGCTAGTTTGCACTAATTTCCATGGATTAGATTCTTAATTAATTTGTACACATCATAGATTTTATTATTGATTCTTTTTAAGAGGGAGGAAATTATGTTTGAACCAAAACATCCTATCGTGAAACCCTATTTAATAACGCGCAGTTTGCAGCCAGAAAATCAGGAAACACCGATACAATTTGTTGAAACTGATCAAACCAATAAACATTTATTTTATCGACGTAATCACTTTTCTTATCCAAAGATTTCTATGTCATATTATCTTCTTCCCATTAATGGTATGGTTGAAACCCCATTACTGCTATCTTTGCAAACCATTTTTCAATTACCCTCTAAAACGCTGAAAGTGATCCATGAATGCGCGGGGAATAAACGCAGCTTTTTTGAGCCTAAAGTGTTCGGGGAACAATGGGAAAAGGGAGCGATTAGCCAAGGTACATGGAAAGGTGTCCCATTACGGTCTCTGCTTGAACTTTCTGGAATAAAAGAAGCTGCAAAAGAAGTGGTTGTTGAGGGATATGATTATGGGAAAAGAACAGACTCAGATAAGGTTTTTTCTTTTGCTAGGAGCTTACCTATGGAGAAAGCTCTTCATCCTGATACAATCATTGCATATGAATTTAATAATGAGCTAATCCCCCTTAAACATGGTTTTCCATTTAGATTAATCGTTCCACAGTGGTATGCCATGGCATCTGTGAAATGGATTAAAGAAATTCGTATTATTGGTTCGAATTTTACCGGACCTTTTCAAACTAATGATTATGTGTATTATCCGCATTTAGGAAATGACCTTAAAGCATATCCGGTTACAATCATGAATGTTAATTCGACTATACAAAAACCTTTAGATATGGATGTTTTAAGTACTGGGACTCATGTTATTAAAGGTATTGCTTGGACAGGTAAAGGAATTATTACAAAGGTAGAAATTAGTTTTGATCAGGGTAACTCCTGGTCGGAGGCTAATTTAGATCGCACGCAAAAAAGTTATCAATGGGTTTCTTGGTCTTATGAATGCACGATTGCAGAAAAAGGCATCTATACGATCATGTCGAGGGCAACAGATTCTAATAGTCATACTCAGCCAAAGGAAGCTAGATGGAATAGAAAAGGATATGGATACAATGCCATTGATTCCATTAAGGTAAAGATTGAATAGTATGGAGTCGTTTATTGTCTCCTGTTATTTAAATACAACTATCAACTTTTCCCCTAATAATCTAAGCGAAATATTCAGAAGTTTTAATTGTAAACTTGGATCCCTTAAAGAACGAAAGCCTGGATAGAAATCCAGGCTCATCGTTTATAGTGAACTAGTATCTTTTTCGTATATTTTAATAGCTACTCCGCCTACACCATACGCTACCCCGTTATTTCTCCAGCCGTATTTTTCATAATACCCTTCTAGGTCTGAAAGTAGATAAAGCGTTTTATAGCCTTTTTTCGCAGCCTCATCTAAACCATGCTGGAGAAGCCTAGAGCCTATTTCTTGCCCTCTGTGTTCATCCTCCACATACAAGCAAGCAAGCCATGGGCATAAATCCTGGCGGCTATTAATATCGTTTCTTAATAAAGCATATATACCAATAATCTTCCCGTTTTTCATTGCTGCATAGAATCTTGGGAGATCGGAAGTAGTTGTAGTTGAATGAATCATACAATCCTCGTAAAACGAATAGTTATCTTCGCTCCCCCATACCTCCCAAAAAACTTCAATGGCTTTTTCAAAAAGTTCATCCCTATGTTTTAATTCGATAATTTCCATTCTATATTCCCCCTATTTCATAACTCATTATAATATTTTATTTCTTCTATGTCATTTCTGAAATTTTTTTATAATTATGGTACGATAGTTTTTGCAACTATTTATTAGGAGGTAAATCATGGTATTACCAAACTTTGAAGAGAATTTACAAAAATATGCACGATTATTAGTCGCAAAAGGTATTAACGTCCAGCCTGGTGACTGGGTAAAAATGACGATTACGGTTGATCAAGCTCCTTTAGCTCGTTTGGTTACAAAAGAAGCTTATGCTTTAGGTGCAGAAAAGGTAATTATAAAATGGGCGGATGACGAAATTACCAAACTAAATTACATACATCAACCTCTAGAAGTATTGACCGACATTCCCGAATATGAAATACAAGAATCGGAAGATCATGTATTAAATCATCACGTAAGTCGCCTATCGATTGTATCCAGTGATCCTGGTTTACTAAATGAAGTGGATCCTGCAAAAATTGCGGCTTTTCAAAATAAAGCTGGAAAAGCATTCAGTGCACAACGAATTGCCACCCAAAATAACGATTTGAAATGGACTGTTGCGGCGGCAGCTGGTGCGGGCTGGGCTTCAAAAGTTTTCCCTGATTTGAAAACTTCTGAAGAACAAGTCGACGCCCTCTGGGATCAAATTTTCAAAACTTGTCGTGTGTATTCAGATGACCCGGTTGCTGCCTGGGATGATCATAAAAAAACCTTAAATGAAAAAGCAGCGTTCTTAAATGAAATCCAATTTGATGCGTTGCATTACACAGCACCAGGGACGGATTTAACTTTAGGCTTACCAAAAAACCATCTTTGGTGTAGTGCAGAAGGTGAAAATCCAAAAGGCGAAGAATTTATTGCTAACATGCCTACAGAAGAAGTCTATACTGCTCCGGATACTCATCGCATGGACGGGGTGGTACGCAGTACAAAACCACTAAGCTACGCTGGTACATTAATTGAAGGCATTGAAGTGCACTTTAAGGATGGAAAAATTGTAGATATTTCTGCTGAAAAAGGCGACGAAACGATTAAGAAGCTGGTTTTTGACAACGAAGGTGGAACTGGCTTGGGTGAAATCGCTTTGGTCCCAGATCCATCCCCTATTTCTCAATCTGGTATCACTTTCTTCACGACTCTATATGATGAGAATGCCTCCAATCATTTGGCCATTGGAGCAGCGTACCCAACTACGATTCAAGGTGGTACAAAAATGAGCCAAGAAGAATTATTGAAAAATGGGATGAATACTTCCATTGTTCATGTTGACTTCATGATTGGTTCTGACAAGATGGATATTGACGGTATTAAACAAGATGGTACGATTGTTCCGATCTTCCGTAATGGAGATTGGGCAATTTAAACAAAATAAAAAGTCCAGGAAATACTATTTCTTGGACTTTTTGTTTTGGAATTAATCATGATCTCTTACCATATCATCCACCATTTTTCTCATGGTATAAATAACTGTCTTTTTATATTGAGCTGCTAAAAGAAGAAGTCTAATTTGTTGGGATCGGGATAAGTTTTTAAAGCGAGGTTCTTGTTTTAAGAAGGAACGCATGATAGACCAGCTTTTCGGCATTAAAGGAAAATCATCAAGAGGCTGTTTTTTTTCGAAGACGCTGGAAGAAAGGTATGTTTCCAGCAGGAGTGCTTTTATCGACAATACAAGGGGCATAAAGAGTTTTGGTATGTTTTCGAAGCGATTCATAACGTTCCTGTCCGCTAATTATGGTGTAGTCGTTGTCCTTCCGATTCTTTCTCACAACCAAAACAAACATACAATCCCACATTAATCTTTGAAGTTTCTTGACGTGCTCTGTAATTTTTAATGAACTATCTGGTTTAATTTTTTTCAGTGGTATATATTGTATCGTAAATTTCACAAACATCCCCTCCTGTTTTTTCCTTTACTTTGGTGATCGTTGCAACAGGTTCGGAATTCCTTATCGTTTTAGCACTACTACAAATACCCTCTTACCAATCTATGTTCCGACTAACCTAAATTGACCTATTTATTTGATTTTTACTAATCTTTGTTATATAACAAACTAACATCTGTACTATATCACAATCGAATAAAAAATAACTGAAACTTTTACGTTAATCCCAATAACGGCACCAATTAGCAGATGTCTCCCCTTTTAAAAAAAATCCTGTTGTATTTGTTTTAGCATACTGTTACAATAAAACCATTACAATTTATAGAATATTTATAATATTCTATATCCATTTAACGGATAGGAGGAATACCTTTGTCAAAATTGCCAAAAACAAATGCTTTAGGTTTTTTTGAAATCCGCCTAGAATCAATCGGTGGATTAGGAGCTAACCTAGCAGGAAAACTGCTCTCCGAAGATGGAGTTGTTGGAAACGGATTGAATGGCGTCGGTTTTTCTTCTTATGGATCAGAGAAAAAAGGATCCCCTGTAAAAGCCCATATTCGTTTCTGTGACCCAGATACAAACATTCGCGACACCACACCAATAGAACGCCCTCATGTTGTCGGCATTTTTCATGATGCCCTATTTAAAACCATCGATTGCACCAGCGGAATTTATCCCGACAGTACCATCTTAGTGAATTCGCAAAAATCCCCCGATGAACTAAAGAATCAAATGAAAATTCCCGGCGGTACCATTGCCATCGTAGATGCCACTGGTATTGCCTTAGAAGAACAAACAAAAGCCAATACCGCTATGCTTGGAGCTCTTTATCGAATTTTAGATTTCTTAGATCCTGATTCGATGAAACAAACGATTCGTCGTACCTTTGAAAAAAAATACCCTCACCTTGTTGAACCCAATCTTCGTACTTTTGATCGCGGCTATAAAGAAGTCGAATTTAAAACCTATCTTTTGGAGGATGGAGTCGATCCTTTACCTTTCACTCGGGCAGAACCGCTGCTAGGATATAAAACGCAGGCCATTGGCGGTATGATTACCAATCCAGGAAACAGTATTTTAAAGGATTTAAGTATTTCCCGTGCAGGGATGCTGCCCCATTTTCATGAAGAAAAATGCATTAATTGCGCAGCTTGTGATACGGCCTGTCCAGACTTTTGTTTTGTATGGGAAGAAAAACCAGACAAAAAAGGACGTCCGCAAATGTTCCTCAAAGGGATTGACTACCAATATTGTAAAGGCTGCTTGAAATGTGTCACTGCCTGTCCGGTGGAAGCGCTTTCTGGTGAACGGGAATATAATGACGGTTATGCCGACAAGAACCGTGTGCCCCATTTATTTGATTTGGTCACTCAAAACTAAGGAAAGGACGGGATCAAGATGTCCATCGATATAAACCAAGAAAAGCTCACATCTAAAAATGAAACAGTTGAACAAAGTTTTGTATTTGAATCCGGCAATGAAATGGCTGCTTATGCCGCACACCAAATTAATTATCATGTTATGGGGTACTTCCCTATCTCACCTTCTACAGAGGTGGCTCAATTCCTAGATGGAATGAAAGCCCGAGGAGAACATGATATCGTGTTGATTCCGGCTGATGGTGAACATGGTTCGGCAGGAATATGTTATGGTGCGTCAACTGGCGGAGGTCGCGTGTTTAATGCAACAAGTGCCAATGGCTTCCTTTATATGCTAGAGCAGCTCCCTGTTCAATCCGGAACCCGATTTCCAATGGTATTAAATTTAGTGAATCGTTCTGTTTCCGGCCCTTTAAATATCCATGGTGATCACTCTGATTTATATTTTGCTTTAAATACCGGCTGGCCAATCTTAATGGCCCGTGATCCGCAAATTGTCTATGATATGAACATACTTGCTATTAAACTAGCAGAAGATCCTGAGGTCAGACTTCCAGTAATCGTTTCCTTTGACGGCTACTTTACCTCTCACCAAAAACGGCGCGTTCAGGTGATAAAAAATAGAAGCGATGTTCAAAAATTTATTGGGGAGCCTCCAAGGAACTTCCCTCATGCTTTAAATCGTGAAAATCCAGTTACCATCGGTCCTTATATGAATGAACCTGATTATATCAATAACTGCTTTCAACAATCGGAAGCGATGTATAAAGCGGAGGAAGTTTTTGAAAGAATTTCGAAAGAATATGCAGCCTTAACGGGACGAGAATATCCAATCCTTGATTTATATCGCATGGAGGACGCAGAAGTTGCCGTATTTATGTTGAATTCCGCTGCTGAGGTTTGTAAAGACGTGGCTGACACCCTTCGATCACAAGGGATTAAAGCGGGAGTGATTTCCCCTAATATGATCCGTCCCTTCCCGCAAAAGCAAATAGCGGAATCCTTGAAAAATATTAAGGCCGTTACTGTTGGAGATCGTGCCGACTCGTACGGGGCACATGGCGGAAACATGGCGCTTGAGTTACGAGCAGCCTTGCAAACCGTTGGAAATGCCCATACCAAGGTCATTAACAGAATTTACGGATTAGGCGGCAAGGATTTTTATGCAGACGATGCAGAACAATTTTTCCAATTAGCTATAGCTGCCGCGGAAAAGGGTTATGCTGATAGGCAATTTGATTATTTTGGACACAATCCTGGGAGGCCGGAATTTGCTCCAAAGCGCGTTTTAAATCCGATGAAAAAAGAAGACTTAAATACCGGTTTAATCACGGTAACGCCTGATGAAAAAACAGGTGAACTAAAAGTGAAGATTCCACCATTACGGAGCTTAACGAAGAAACCAAAACGCCTGGCTTCTGGACATGGTGCCTGCCCAGGCTGCGGGATTTTCTCTGGTTTGGAGTTGTTTTTCAAAGGAATTGAAGGAGATATTGTTGCCCTATTCCATACTGGCTGTGCTATGGTTGTTACGACAGGTTTCCCATACAGTTCCCATAAAGCAACATACATCCACAACCTTTTCCAAAATGGTTCTGCTACCCTCTCCGGTCTAGTAGAAATGTTCCATGAAAGAAAAAGACGTGGTGAATTAAAAGAATTGGGACTTAGTGATGAGTTCACCTTCGTCATGGTGACGGGTGACGGCGGAATGGATATTGGGATGGGTCCAGCCATTGGAACCGCCCTACGGAACCATAAAATGATTATCCTTGAGTATGATAATGAAGGCTACATGAATACGGGAAGTCAGCTGTCGTATTCAACACCGATGGGACATATGACAAGCACCTCCAATATTGGCGGTTTCCAAAACGGTAAGCCATTTCATCACAAGGATACGGCGCAAATTATGGCAGCAACTCATATTCCATATGTCTTTACAGGAACAGAAGCGTTTGACCGCGATCTCTTAAAGAAGGCGGCCAAAGCACAATGGTATGCTAATAATGAAGGTTTGGTTTACGGCAAAATCTTAATTACCTGTCCATTGAACTGGAAATCAAAAGATGAGCTGGGTCAGACAATTGTTGAGGCTGCCGTGAATTCGTGCTTCTTCCCTCTCTATGAAGTCGAGCATGGAATCACCACACTTACCTACGATCCTGAAAGTAAAAATAAACGATTAGCTGTATCAGAATGGTTGAAGCTAATGGGCAAAACGAAACATTTGCTCAATGAGAACAGCAAGGACATGTTGGAGATGTTTGATAAAGAGGTAGATCGCAGGTGGAATATGCTAAAGGCAAAGCATGAGAGTCCGTATTTGTAAAATGGAAGGAAAATCCCAAGTCGCGGTTGGCTGCTTGGGGTTTTATTATTTAAGCGACTGAATATTTATGGGAGCCATTTTTTCTAGTAATCTTTTTTTAGTATTCATGAATGCTTCATGTGGACTATTTATTGGGAAACAGATAATTTGGGGCTTCATGAACGCTTTATGAGGCCCGTTTTTTAGAAAATCCACAATTTGGGGATTCATGAGCTATTTATGTGAATCGATTTTCCTAAATTTCTTTTCAATCCACATAATCGAAGTTTTCTTTAAACTAGGTGCACAATGATCCGAGTTTTACCTTGATTTGTAAATTATCCGTTTATATTAATATTCCTATTTTCTTTATTCATCTTCTTCGTCCTCTTCATCAATAACCCATTCAATCGTGTAGTATGAATCCCATAACGCTTCTTGGAATCCCCAGCCTTCTGGTGCATTAGAAACGACATTATAAAGTCTAGCGGAAAATGATCTGTACAGGTCCTCATCCTGGTCACATTCTATTGCTACTTGATCAAACATTTTCACCATACTAGAATAAAAACTTTCAGAAATATCTCCAAAAGAATTAGTAAATTCCACACCTTGTTCCACATAAAAAAGCATTAAATCTACCGTACCTTTTTCATCATTTGTCGCCTTTTTAAAAGCGGTAATTTCTTTCTTTGCTTCTGCTAGTCCAAGCTTCCCAATTCCTCTATCCGGAAAAAACTCATTCTCTATTTTTTTTCGAGCCTGATCAAAAAGCACCTCTATCGCTTCGTCACCAAGAAATTTACTAGACAAGAAGTTTTGAATCTCTTTGCTTGTTTTGAACATTTCGACCACTAAATCAATTAGTTCCTTTTGATCATAGTTCTTTAATTGTTTTTTTAAATCAGTTACTTTGATTTTCATCATAATCCCCCACTAATCCACACTTTGAATTAAGCATAGTAAATACTGTACAATAAAATTATACAAAACTATCTAGAGGGATTTAAAGTGGAAAATAATCTTCTATTAAAAGAAATAGAGCTATTAAAAAAAGAAAATACCTATTTAAAAAAGTTGTTATCAAACCTAATACATCAGAGAGAAAAAACCGAGGAAATCTCCTATGGAGATGAGATAATTAGTAATAGATCCCTGCCAGAGCAAAAAATTAACCTCTTTAAAAGTTTGTTTAAGGGCAGAATGGATGTCTTTGCTTATCGTTGGGAGTCAAATGATGGTAAGAGCGGTTATACGCCAGCTTGTGATTTAGAATGGCAAAAGCCTGTTTGTCAAAAACCATTGATAAAATGTTCTAAATGCCAACATCGTAAGCTATCTCCACTCACCAATCAAGTACTATATAATCATTTGAGTGGAGTAAAAACAGTGGGGCTTTACCCACTACTTCAAGATGAAACCTGCTTTTTTCTGGCATTCGATTTTGATAAGCAAAATTGGCAACAAGATGTTTTAGCATTTGTTGGTGTATGTAAAAAAGTTAATATTCCAGCATATATTGAACGCTCTAGATCTGGAAATGGTGCACATGTTTGGATATTCTTTTCCGAGAAAATTCCAGCTTCTTTAGCCAGAAAACTAGGTATGCAACTCTTAACAAAAACTCTTGAACAGCGGCACCAGATTGGGATTGATTCCTTCGATAGAATGTTTCCTAATCAGGATACTCTCCCTAGGGGTGGATTCGGAAATCTAATTGCTTTACCACTACAACTTCATTCAAAGAATAATGGTAATAGCGTTTTTGTTGATGAAAACTTCATTCCCTTTCAAGACCAATGGTTGTATTTGTCTTCAATACAAAAAATGAGTAAACAAGAAGTCTTATCAGCACTAAAATACCCTATTCAATCACAAATTAAGGAAACACCAATTTTATTATCAACTCCAAATACAGTTAAAGTTGATATAAAAAATGGGCTCCATATAAGTAAGGAAGGAATTCCTTCTTCAGTATTATCAAAAATCATGTTACTAGCAACTTTTAAAAATCCTGAATTCTATAAAGCACAGTCAAGGAGGTTATCAACCTACGGAATACAAAGAGTAATTAGTTGTTTTGATGATAAACCCGATATACTAATATTACCGCGAGGCTGTTATGCAGAATTAGAAAAGTTATTCAAAGAATATTCAATTAAAATGGATTTAACCACCAACAATTATGAAGGGGAAAATATTGAAGCAAACTTTAATGGACAACTAACATCCCAGCAAGAAGAAGCTGTATCAGAGCTAATGAAGTATGAAAATGGTACTCTTGCAGCCTCAACAGGTTTCGGCAAAACGGTTACAGCTGCTGCACTTATATCTAAAAGAAAAACGAATACATTAATAATTGCTGATAGGACTCAATTATTACAACAATGGATAGAAAAGCTAGCCATATTTCTTGGAATGTCTCCTCAAGAAATAGGCCAAATTGGAGGTGGCAAAAAGAAAATAACTGGTCAAATTGATGTTGCAACAATTCAAAGTTTTAATTCGAAGGGTGAAGTAAAATCCTTAATTACTCAATATGGGCAGGTTATTGTTGACGAATGTCATCATATTTCAGCTTTTAGTTTTGAAAAAGTGTTAAAACAAGTACGTGCTAAGTATGTGTATGGCCTTACTGCTACTCCAATAAGAAAAGATGGGCTCCATCCAATTATCTTTATGCAGTGTGGACCAATCCGATATAAAACCGATGCAAAAATACAAGCAAAAATTAGACCATTTAAACACACATTAATACACCGAAAAACTAATTTCAGGTCTAATTCAAAAGACATTCAAGAAATCTATCAATCCATCTCAAAAGATATCCATCGAAATCAATTACTGTTTGATGATGTACTGAATGAATTAGAAAAGGGACGCTCCCCTATTATTTTGACGGAAAGAATTGAACATTTACAGGTCCTTCATAAACAATTTAAGGGATTTGCAAAAAATATAATCATCCTTACTGGAAACATGAGTAAAAAGAGTCGAAGACTAGAACTAGAGCGACTAGAAAAGATACCTGATAACGAAGAACGGCTAGTAATTGCAACAGGAAAATACATTGGCGAAGGATTTGATGACCCTCGATTAGATACATTGTTCTTATCCATGCCAATATCGTGGAGAGGTACCCTTCAACAATATGTAGGACGGTTGCACAGGAACCATTCCAATAAGCAAGAGGTAAAAGTTTTTGATTATGTTGATGATAACGTGCCTATTTTAAAAACAATGTTTCAAAAACGGCTTAGTGGTTATAAAGCTATGGGCTATATAATGGAAGAAAATAGAGAACAGCATAGTGATGAACAAATGAAATTGTTTTAAGAATAATTATTATTAGGTCACGTATTGCAGCGATACGTGACCTTGTTTAACCTTCGGGGGTAGTTACTATAACTCGATGATTCTGACTCAAGTCCCAGTCCTCTTCAAATTTCGAGGAGAATTCTCATTTGATTCTTCCCCAAAACCCCTTCTCCACTGTAATTCGGGAAAAGTCATAAACTTATTCTTCCCCAAAATCTTCGCTGCACAGAATATCGGTCAAAATCATCCCAATCCTTGTGTCAGACAACAAATGTATTATAAGGCAAACCCACTAGTCACCTCACTTTAATTCACATTACCTCATTCCGTTTCTGTAAATAGCGATACAAAACAATACTAAAGACCGAACATAATAATGCACATACGCCTATGAAAATAAACCCAGCTTGAAATCCTCTCATTAATCCCATTTCAGCGCCGAGAAAGCTCGTGAATATTTGTTTGAAATATTCAATAAAAGCACCTAAGAATAGATTCGCAATCACAACGACGATTCCCATAATCGTAACGGTAACCGAAATCGCTGCTCCGATTCCATTCGGGTATCTTCTGGCCAGCAAGGCCATAACGGTCGGATAAACAGGTGCAATACCAAAACCGGAAACACCGTAAAGCCATACTCCAGATGGACCGAACAAAGTTGCCAAAATGGTAGAAATACCAGCTAGTGCAGAAAAAATAATAATAGACAGCATAAATCCAATTTTATCCGTTAGAATACCTAGGAGTAATCTTCCAACCATAAAGCAAAGGAAGAAGATTGATAACATTGAAGATGCTGCTGCAGAACTCCAATGATAAGACCTTTCGAGAAAGTTAACGAGCCAGCCTGCAATCGAAAGCTCAGCTATAACTCCAAAAGATAGAATCATGATGATGAACCATGCTACGCGATCCTTCAAAAAACTTTTAAATGGCAGCTGATTTTCAATGTTTGCAGTATCCTCAGGGAATTTTGTAAAAAACGCTGGAATCATAGGGATAATGCATAGGGACAGCATAAATAAGTACATGCCTTTCCACCCCAGCTCTCCACTTCCGAAAAAAGAAATTCCCATTAACCCTGCCGCCATAAGAGGTGCTGCGGTTGAGCTGAGTCCATAAAAGAAATGCGATAAATTCATCATAAACCCAGTATTTTTAGTGAATACTCTAGCTGCCAAAATCGCTAATACAATTTCCAACATTCCATTACCTAAATACATAATGAAATAAGAAACGGAAAAAAGCTCGAAAGTACTAGAAAAATAGATGAAAACACCTGATAACGTCATGGAGCTAAAAGCTAGTAAACTTGTAAGCTTACTGCCAAACTTAGACGAAAAAGCCCCTGTAAAGCTGCAAGCTAGTAAAAACCCAATCGAATTAATGGCCAACAGAAAGCCCACCTGCAACTCATCTATTCCATACTCTGTCTGCATTTTGGGTATCGCAGGTCCCTTTATATTCTCGGAAAATCCAAAAACCAAATACCCCAAAAAAACAACATAAAACGTTAGAGGTATGTATTTTTTTACAGGTTGTGTTTGTGGCAATGTTTGCATAATCATATCCTTTCATTCTAGTTTACATCTTACTTTCGTTACTCTATGATTCCTTACGTCTACCACAAAATTTCGGCGATAGTTTGGAGCAACGCTGGGATACGTAACAGACGATAAACCTCATAAAATCAAATACTAGGTAAAATTAAATACAGGCAACAATAAGGATGGTGTTTTAAAAATATATCTTGATGATCAACTTAAATTGGAAAAACGCGATATTCGTTATAGATCAGATAATAGTATGATTGATACAGCACACATCGCTATCTTTCCAGGAGGATTTACAAGTGATTTGGGAATGACTTGTGATGGTTATATAAGATTGTCATTGGTCAAAAGGGAATAAATAGATAAAGAATAAAGTCTCAAGTGCTTGCATTCACTTGGGACTTTCTATATCTATCTTTATTGGGCCATTTAAAAAAACAGGAGCCCAAGCAGCCCCCTATTAATACCACTTACCTTCTGCAATAACAAACACACTACCGCCTACTTGGATGAGAAAGTTATCCTCTGTCTTTTTGGCATTTATTTTTAGTATAGATGGTCTTCCAATAAAAGCCCCTTGTTCGACAGAATAATTAATTTCCTTAGAATTAAAAAAGTTATGTTCTAATAAATAGCCTGCTAAATTGCCATTTGCACTTCCAGTTGCAGGGTCTTCGAGATATCCGGATATAGGCATAAATAATCTTACGTTAAGATCATTTTCAGGGCTTGCAGTTTCAGTGGTAAAAGCAAGTAGATTTACATCCCCAATATCCGCCAATAGATCCTCATAGGCACGATGATTAATTTTACAACGACTTACAGCGTCCAATGTTTTCAAATTTACAATAACGCTTGGTAATCCCGTTGATACAACTTGAATAGGATACTCAGTATTAATATCTTCTTTATTAATTTGAAGGGCGGCGGCGATTCTATCAATCTCTACTTCATTACCAAACTCAGGTTGATTCTGCGTCATCCAAGCAGATTGATCTTCAAAAACAACCGGAACCTGCCCAACGGTAAGATTTAAATTGACTTCAGCTTTTTCAGTTTTTTCCAATAAGTTTTTGATGACGTAGGCTGTACCAAGGGTCGGGTGTCCTGCGAATGGTAGTTCAGAATCAGGGGAATAAATTTTCACATCATACCCCCCATTTTCCTTTAAACCAGACATAATAAAAGTCGTTTCCGAAAAATTGATTTCTCTTGCAATTTTTTGCATTTCAGCAGCATCTATCTCCTCTTCTGGAAGAAATACAGCTAATTGATTACCCTCATATTTGTTTTCGGCAAACACATCAACGATATAAAATTTCATAAATCAAGACTCCTTTCTTAAAATGCCATTTCATTAGATAACGATTTTACTATACTATTTAGAACAAGAATTGTCACATTTTTCTAACACAATTTTATTATTAACAACAAAAATCATAAGGATGTAATGGCGGATTGGCAGGCAGCAGCCATCTGGGTTGGAACGTTGGATCCTTCCAATGCCATGCACCTAATGCGGCTGCACAGGCGTCTATGAAATGGCTTTCTAAATCTATAAACATTGGAAGTCCTGTTACGTTTTGATCTATCATCCAATTTCTAAGAAAACTTCTCGCAGCTTGATTCTGTTCCTGTTTGTAGTTCAAGACATACTCTACTTCCTCTCGATGAAGTCTAGAGCCAATAACAGCACCTGGGTGCACTTCGACAATCGAGATTGGATTTATATTAGAAAGGTTTTCTAATTCTCTCGTAAGTTTAATTCCTCTCAAAGTTAAATAAACCATGCGATTAAAAGTTGGGGGCATGATGGACCCAGATTTCATGCCTAATGCAATAATAAACTGCCTCAACAATTTATCGCCTAACCTGTCCCCACCACCATCCTCATATGACAAAGGTGCGTCTATTCCGACCACGACTTCATCAATTTGGCTTTGTTCATCAATTTCTTTTATTATTTCCATGTCGCTTATATTACGTAATAATTTTACGAAATTTAATTGATGATCCCGTTTTTCAAATACGGTCAAAACAGTATCCTTATGATTACTGGGACCGGATAAATCAATGCCAATGATTTTCACTTTTTATATCTCGCTCTCTTTAAATATATTCTCATAATATGTGTCCACTTAAATCTCCCATTTTGTTAGATACTATCAATTAATACTTGTATACTTAAAAGATACACCTATAATGGAAATAAATGAAGATTATACTTTAGAAGAGTGATCTAATGATTTCTAAATGGAACTACCTCACTGGCAGTAAAGGGCGTGGGGTTTATATAATAGCTGTTTTTATTACTATCTTATTGGGTTTAGCCTCTAGAAAATTAAGTGATCTGCTTACACCATTCATAGTGAATAATGCTGGAGATATCCTTTGGGCTATGATGGTATATTTTGGATTTCGCTTCTTATTTGTTAATAAGGGGTTGTTATTCGCAATCTTTCTTAGTTTTATGTTTAGCTTTGGCATTGAATTTAGTCAGCTTTATCAGGCGGATTGGATTAATCAAATCCGCGGAACACTGTTTGGTGCATTGATTTTAGGTAAAGGATTCATTTCATTGGATCTTATTCGATATACTGCAGGTATTCTAATTGCCACTGCTATAGATAAAGTGTTTTTCCAGTTAACTTTACCCAAACAGTAAAGAAAAAGACAGAAGAAAATTATTCTGTCTTCCTTTTTGGTTTCCACTAATCTGGGAAATTTGTTTTTGAACACAATATTATCTTGTTTGTATTATTATTTCTAATTAAAACTGTGGAGATCGTTTACAGAAATTTAATTATTTAGAACAACTTTAAACTTTCAGCTTCATCCATTATATTTTTCATCAATGTTTTAACTGTTTGATTTTTAGCCAATCTAGGACTTTGACCAGACCATAGAGACATATAGTCTTGATTATTTTGCAAAGTTGCTGCTTTTCTAATTGGCTGTGTAAGAGTATTTTGAATTGGGAAATCTGGTAATTCATTTTCATACTTCTGCATTTCTCCGATAAATTTATTTTTAATCCCTCTTGCCCATTTTCCAGAAAAGGCTCGTGTTAAGACAATCTGATCTTCCTTGGAGTGAAGAATTGCTTGTTTATGTATCATAGGTGCTCCACTTTCTATGCAAGTTAAGAATGCCGTACCCATTTGTACACCCTTTGCACCCAAACAAATAGAAGCCATTAAACCTCTCCCATCCATTATTCCCCCAGCAGCGATAATAGGAATGTTCACATTATCAGCAACCTGTGGGACAAGTGACATTAAACCAATTAAGCTCTCCTGATTCTCATGGATAAAGTTTCCACGATGTCCTCCAGCCTCACTGCCTTGAACCACAACAATGTCCATACCCTTGTTTTCGTTTTCAATCGCTTCTTCAACTGTTGTTGCTGTTCCGATTAAAATAATATTATGTTGTTTTAACTCATTAATTACTTCCATACTAGGAACACCAAAGGTAAAGGAACAAACTGGAACTTCTTCTTCTAGTATGACTTTAATTTGTTCAAAAAATGTTTCTACTAGATTCCTAGAGTTTGGAATCTCTAGTGTATCCTTTTGTTGTAAATTCAGGTTCTTTCTAATTGGCTGCAATAGATCGTCAGCTGATTTAATCTCTTTCTCATTACTATTAAATTCAATAGGAACGAATAGGTTTATACCAAAATAGTTTGATGTTAACTGTTTTATCTCTCTTATTTGTTCTCGCATTTGTTTAGGAGTTAAATATCCTGCTCCAATCATCCCTAGACCGCCGGAATTTGAAACCTCTGCTACTAATTTCGAAGTGGTTACTCCGCCCGCCATTGGAGCTTGTATTATAGGATATTCAATATGCAACAGATTTGTAATTTCATTTTTTAACATACCTTACACCTCAATCATTATATTCAATAAATGGGTTTACACTCTATTCCCTACAAATCTACCTTATATTTGCATAAGAAACGTTCTACACCAGGATACTTTTCACCAAGACTCGTTATCTCGAACCCATAGTTTCGATAAAAATCTATTGCTTCATGATCTGTCTCTGCAGAAATCACTTGATAATGTTCCGAACTAAATCTATCATTTTGCTGCCAATCCCTTTTCCTCTTAGGTTTTTAGCTACGGCGATATGTTTAATTTCACATTCAATTGAGCTTTTAGATTCAATGCCTATGCAACCAACAATTTCACCTTTAAACTCAAAACTAAATAGTTTTCTGGCAGGTAAATTTCTATATTTTTCAAATTCTTGCTCCACATTAAAAGTGGCAAAGGAAAGCAGTTGTCTAATTTTTGGGTGGATTGTATTCAAATTAACCTCATTCATATAATCACCCTTTCTTTTTTATTTAAATTTATGTTATTCCATTGTTCCTATAATTACAAATATAGTTAAATTCATCAAAAAATGGTTCGCAAATTTTCAAGTACTAAATGCGTCATGTCCAATAAAAATAGGCTGCCGCAGCAACCTAATTCTTTAAGCGTATTTTATTCCAGCCTGCTTGATATTGTTGATATCACTTGAACTGCATGGTGTGACTGCATAGGTCATTTCACAATTTGGGCAATTCATTATAACGGTTTCTAGTGTAAAGGTTTCTCCACATTCGCAGGTAATCTCATGTACGACTGCTGGGGCCAAATTTTCCTTCCCTTTACTTTTAACGTGATCAACGATGTCTCTTCCATCTCGTATATGTGAGGAACAACCACAGCTCATTCTTAACCCTCCATTAATTTAATAATTCTCGTAATATAAGAATAGCATAGAAAACCTTACATGAATGTGGCGAAAACGGAACACATTTTATTGTAGCGTTATTTCCCTGCACATTTTTCACCAGATTAAAAAAGAAGACCTCTTATCGTAGAAGTCTTCTTGGAAATGATTAATTAATGGACACGAATAGTTTCATATATATCTTCATCATGATGCACCCTTGTATGCTTGGACTCAATTCGTTCAAATTCTTCCATTACATCATCATACATTGTCTCGCCAAACCACCAGTTTTTGAATTCAAGAAATAATTGTGTAAGCATCCTTGATTCCTCCAGTTAGGGTTAATGGAATTTCTTATGCTTTCATTATACATGTGAATCTCTTCACGTAAAAGCGCTTACATAATAGGCGGAATAGCAAAATTATAGTGAAAAGTTAGAAAATGGAGCAATTTCTATTATTATGAAAAATAAATGAAAAAGGAAGCACTTTTCAATCAGCATTTTTTTGGGTAAAGGAAACTTTTTTGACGGAGTGAAATATAATTATATAAAGGGAGTGATACGAATGTCTCCATCTAAACGAATAAAGAAAAAAATCTTATTAAATTCCTACTTATGTAAAATATTAGGGGTTATTAGTGACCAAGAATATAATACAATTTTAAATAATTTCAGTTCTCACGACGACCAAACTCAATAAAAATGTAACAGCATTTATTTTATTCGGTAAGAAATAAGGAAAGAATTTAGAGATTTTTGCAAAGAACATCCACTAGTATTAGAATGGCATTGATAAGCAGGTCAGTACTGTTATTTAGTAAAGGTCGTAACGGAATCAGTGAAAAAACTTGAGGAATTTATTGATGCTACTTTACCTTTCGGAAAGCACTCTACCTCACTATAATTATCTTTTGTTGTGGAATATAAACCATTTACTAATGGTGTTGTTTTAAATATGACAAAGGCAGCAGAATAAGATCTATTCTGCTGCCTTTGTCAATGCTCTTTCGAATAATAGACAGGCCATGCTTAAAACAAGAAATACGCTTGATTTGTGGGAGTTATTATCACCCACAGCCCTTACAGTACCGTCAATCCTAAGACCAACTGTATGACGGCGACTTGCTGCTATGGCATTTTTAGCCCACCGTTTCACTTATAATGCTGATTCTTCCGGTGAATTGTAATCCATGTTACTTTCTCCCCTTAAAGACAAGACTTTTTTCTGTGTAATATCCGCAAAAAATCACTTTACATCAATAAAAAATGAGTAACATATTCATATTATCTTGAATCTACTGCAGCTACTGCTTCGATTTCCACCAATTGATTTCTAAATCCTAATACCGTAACACCGGACAAGGTGCTGGGTACATCATGATCACCAAACTCTTTTCTTATAATTTCCCATACAGTGACCAAATCAGATTGATGATGTGTAGCAACGAGAACTCTTGTATAGACGACGTCATTTATTGCAGCGCCACATTCACTCAAGGCCTCTATCAAATTCTCCACACAAAGCTTTGCCTGCATTTCAATTGTACTGAATTCAGGTACATGCCCCTCCTTTGTAAGTGGGCAGGCCCCCGCTAAAAATAGTAAATCCATTCCTGCAGGAATATGGCTGGCATAGGCATAATCAACTTGAGCTAAATGGGTAGATCGAATAAGTGATATTTTCCTGTTCATTTCTATACCTTCCTCTTGTTTCATGATATGAATATACTAATTCTGGATTTTTATCATTATTCCTGCTTATAAGGTAACCTATCGTCTATTTATCCCTATCAGTATAGGAAAAATCACTTTTAAGACAAACTTTCATTTATGAGAAGTGGTTTATTTATGTTAAACTACTTTTATACGATAATGAATGCGGTTCCAACATGAAGAGAGGGATAGAAATGAAAGTAAGAGACTTCATGATTACGAAAGTTTTTACTGTGAAACCTTCGAATACAGTTAAAGAATTGTTACAAATACTCAATTCAAATCGAATTGGCGGCGTGCCAGTGGTGGATGATAGAGATCATCTAGTGGGAATTGTATCTGATGGGGACGTTTTGCGCTACCTATCCCCTAAGCCATTAGGTGTTGCAGGCCTAGTTTATATCATCGAGGATGGCGAGTTTGAGGATATTTTGATAGAAAAACTGGATACACCTGTTAAGGAAATTATGACGAAAAGAAACATCCTCTTCGTATCACCCGATGAAGAGTTTGAAGATACAATTCGTTTATTATCCCGGCACCATTACAAAAAACTTCCTGTGGTTAACGGGGCTGGCCGTGTCGTAGGTGTACTCAGCCGTGGAGACATAATCCATAACATCTCGAAAAAAATTATTTCATCATAAAAAGAACGATAAAAAAACCATTTGTAAAAATTACTTTTACAAATGGTTTTTGTTAATTTATATAATTCTACGATTCTCGTACGGGTTGTGTTGCTTTTACAGCAGCTGGAGATTTTCCCAAACTTTCGCTTGGTTTCTTCATAAAGAAAGAACATAATAATGCAACTGCTGAAATTCCTGTAACAAAGTAGAAAGTATATTTAACCCCGGCAGCTAATACTTCCGTTTGTGCCGCATCCGGAGTATCCGCAACGAAATTAGTTTGACCAGCTGTAAACAGCGTAATTGCGATGGCTGTCCCTGCTGCACCAGCTACTTGGTTCAATGTATTCATTGCTGCTGAGCCATCTCCATATAACTCACGCGGCAATGCATTGAGCCCATTTGTTTGCGATGGTATTGTTACCATCGTTAATCCAAAGAATAAAACCATAAATGCTACGATGATTTGCCAAGCAGGTGTGGTTGCTGAAATAGTTGCAGCAAAAATAAGATTTCCAATCAATACAATGACCGATCCAGCGACTGCTAATTTTTTTGGTCCTATTTTATCAAATAGTGATCCAACAATTGGTGACATAATCACGTTTACGGCATTACCTGGAAGTAATAATAAACCTGCTGCCGCAGCACTAAATAATAGTGATCCCTTTAAATACATCGGCAATAGAATTCCAGTTGATAAAATGACTAAAATACTTAAGAACATCATCGCTGTTCCTAAAGTGAACATTGGAAACTTAAAGACATCTAAATTAACCATTGGCTTATCCATCGAATTTTGACGAATTCCAAATAAAACGATGGCGATAATACCTACAAGCAAAGGTGCCCATACGATCGGAGCTGAGAAAGGAGCTCCTGCCATAGAAGCCAACCCATAAATTAATCCGCCAAAACCTACTGTTGATAAAACAATCGACAGAACATCAATTTTTGGTTTTGTAATTTCGCCAACATTTACAATTTTTGCTACAGCAAGAAGAGTCAAAATTACATAAAAAGCGGCACTGAACCAGAAAATATAGTTCCATCCTAACGTACTAATAACAACCCCGGAAAGAGTTGGTCCTAAGGCTGGTCCTAGTGTAATAACAAGACCCATAATCCCCATGACAACACCACGTTTATGAATCGGGAAAATAACTAAAAGAACACTCACCATGACTGGCATGATAATACCTGTTCCCATCGCTTGGACAATACGTCCGATTTCTAAGATTGCGAAATTTGGAGAGGCTGCAGCTAGAACCGCCCCTGCCATCGAAATGACAAGTCCCCCAATCACTAATTGGCGCGTGCTAAACCATTTCATTAGAAGAGCTGAAATCGGTACTAAGATTGCTAATGTTAATAAATAGCCTGTTGTCAGCCATTGTGCAGTTGCAGCTGTAATGGAATATTGTTCCATTACATTTGTTAAAGCCATATTTAAAGCTGTTTCACCAAATAATCCAATAAAGGCACCCAGCATTAAGATAGCTGCCATCATTTTAGGATTTTTTACTTGAATTTGAGTACTCATACATATCCCCTTTTTATCTAAAAAATTTTGGTAGTGCATGTGAAATAACTTTTAGTGGTTCGCTGGTTTTTTGTGTTAAGCAAAGCAGCATTCCACCTTCAATGGATGCTGTCATCATGAGAGCAACTGAATGTGCCTGATCTGCTGAAAATCCATCTGCTCGTAATTTATAGAAATAAATTTCTTGGATTTTTTGATACAAATGAGCACATGCTTCTCGGACTGGACCACTTAAGGTAGCCATTTCACTGACGATAGAGCTGAAGGTGTATCCAGAAATGGTTCCTTCCGTCTCAAAGGTAACGATTAATTTTTCAATCATGGCCATAGTTGCCTCAATTGTTGAAGGATACTGTTCAAAAATTTCCTCGATGTCCTTCGTAATACTTTCTTCTAATGTTTGAAGGCAAGCGATCAGTAATTCTTCTTTTCCATTTGGAAAGTGATAATAGAGTGAACCTTTTGAAATGTTACATGTTTTTAAAATTTCGTTTAAACCTACTCCTATATATCCTTTTTGTTGGAAAAGTGTTGTCGCGATGTCAATTATCAGCGATTTTGTGTCCATTCCCGTAGTACACCTCCACCATACCAACCGGTCTGTTTGTAACTATAACAAAATTTTTTTCTTAGGGTCAACCATTATTTTTTCACACTTTTGTCACATTCCCCCCTATGAAAACGGATTCCTTTCTGTTTTCACTAACCTCTTAAATCTTTGTTTATCAAGGCCTTAAACGTTTTCAAAAGCTCGGCTTAATTTTTCAAAAAATATTTTTATTTCTTTTTATATAGTAATGCTTACATCACTGTCTTCTCCAA
Organism: Neobacillus sp. plas4; assembly: GCF_057221695.1. Lineage (NCBI taxonomy): Bacteria > Bacillati > Bacillota > Bacilli > Caryophanales > Bacillaceae > Neobacillus > Neobacillus sp. plas4. Next base: position 3,095,190 of record NZ_CM170152.1, on the reverse strand, counting down.
ACCCTTATCATTTCGTTTAGAAAAGATTAGCGGCTTTTGAACATGAATAACTTTAAATAGGAATATATTTTTATTTAGGTGTCTTGAAATGCATGTATGAGAATTGATAATAGGAGGCAACGATGAAAGCGATCCTTAGTACCCAATATGGTCCCCCTGATATTCTTAAATTAGCAGATGTCGAAAGGCCTATCCCGGAAGACAATCAAGTGCTTGTAAGAGTGCATGCTGCTTCCTTGAATTATGGAAACCTTGTTCTTTTAAGAGGAAAACCATTCTTAGCCCGTTTTGCTTTTGGTCTATTTAAACCAAAATTCTCCATTCCTGGAGGAGACCTTGCTGGGGTGGTTGAGTCTGTTGGGAAAGACGTTACTCAGTTTCGACCTGGCGATGAAGTGTTTGGGGATCTGTCAGGTGTTGGCTGGGGCAGTTTTGCAGAATATGCGTGTGTTCCGGAAAAGGCATTAGCAATAAAACCAGCCAATTTGTCTTTTGAGGAAGCAGCAGCGACACCGATGGCGGGAGTTACGGCCTTACAGGCTCTTCGTGATAAAGGAAAGATTCAGTCGGGACAAAAAGTATTGATTCATGGTGCTTCTGGTGGTGTCGGGACCTTTGCGGTTCAGATAGCCAAATCATTTGAGGCAGAAGTAACGGGAGTATGCAGTACGAGGAATGTAGACATTCTGAATTCGATTGGAGCAGATCATATCATTGACTACAAAAAGGAGAAGTTTACCGAAAACAATCAGAAATATGACTTGATAGTTGGTGTTAATGGTGGTCAACCCCTCTCAGCCTATAAGCAATCATTAAACCAGAATGGAATTTTTGTTCATGTTGGCGGCTCAGAAGCTCAAATGTTCCAAGCCCTCACATTGGGGCCATGGATTTCAATAACTTCGGGTAAAAAAATGGGCAGCTTTCTACAAAGGGCAAACCAAAATGATTTAGTTGTGATGAAAGAACTCATAGAAAACGGAAAAGTAAAGCCTGTTATTGATCGAACATATAAATTGGAGGAAGTTCCCGAAGCTTTCAGGTATTTTGAAGAAGGCCATATGCAAGGAAAAGTAGTAATTACAATGGAAAAATAGCGAATCCCTCAAAAAAAAGAACGAATGTTAAAGACATCTCTATAACATTCGTTCTTTCCTATTAAGAAATTTCGAGTTGATTAGGAATGGTTGATTAAGACTTTTCAATTTATTAATTGTTCACGGTCATCTGCTTGAGGAGGTTCTTCCAGCCATCCGTGTTTGATCATAATATTTGCCCCGTCTTCTGCATACAACGAAATCTCTGGGATTAACGAAGCATATTTCATCCCTAAATCTCTTCTAGGACTTGCGGCCATGGATGCTCCATAATTTCCGATTCCTGCTGCAATCATGGCCGATACATGGTACATAATGAGTTTATCCGAGAATACAGAAGTGGTTGAATCGGTAACAGCGGAATCCCATATCATAGGAGCTGGTAAGTTTTCTTTTTTCAGATATTCACTAAAAATATCAACATGCTTCTGGGCAATTTGTTTTCCTCTTTCCAGAAATTGTTTCACCTCGTTATCTTTAGAAGTTTGGGCAAACGCAATCATGAGCGCCTTCCCAATGGCATTGGTTTGAACATTTAGAAACAAATGGCTGATTTCAATAGAAGTGAGGGCTCTTTTATCTCCAAAAAACCCTGCTAAAAAGTGCTGTTTCTTTACAAAATCTACCTTGTTCGGAATGGAAATATAGGGAGGTTTTACATACGTTCCCTGTTTTAACATTAAATCTCTTGTTAAAGTTTGCAAAGTAAGGGAAGAATTTAAAACAACGGTATGAAGCGAAACAACATCTGGCCGTGTAGCTAATCCTAACGCGGCACAACTAGCAGCCATTGCAAGGATAGACATATTTTTAAAATACAATAAAACAAATGTATCAGAAAAAAGCCTCTGTGCATCAGGATTTACATCATCCTCTGTAAATCCGTAAGGAATCGGAAATTCTTCTTTTTCAAAGATGTCCGTCATAATAGAAAGGTGTTTTTTCGCTAATTCTATCGTTTTTTCAATAATTGGCCTTACTTCTTCATCTTCAACTTTTTGTAAAAAATATGTACTAACGCAAACAGCCAGCGTATCGTTAATATACTGAGACCATAAGCTAGACATTTCCGCTGCAGTTAACCGGATATTTGTTTTATCATTCATAACATAACCCCCTATTCATACATCAAAGATAATATTTCCAAAAAATTATAAAAGTATGAATGGATAGAGTGTTATATCACTACCTTTAACCTAAAAAAATCGCACCTGCAGCTAAACCAGCAATGATGACGTATGCAGGATGGACCTTCCATTTTTCCAAAAGCAAAAAGCTTATAATCGCAATCATCAGGGTTGCCCAAATCCCATTGGAGGCGTAGGAAGTTTGAAAAAAGTCAAAAGTCAGCGTTCCCATGAGAACAGCAACGGCTGGTAAAACGATTTTTGACAATCTCTTAACCCTTGGAGAATCTTTGTACTGAAAAATTAGCCTCATCAGAACAATCATTAGGAACAAGGATGGTGTAATCGTGGAAAATACACCTACCACTGAACCAAGTACCCCTCCTACTTCATAGCCAATATAGCCAGCCATTTTTGTAGCGATTGGACCTGGCAGAGCATTTCCAATTGCTAATATTTCACTGAATTCACTGGTCGTCATCCATCCATAACGTGTTACGACCTCGTGTTCTATTAATGGAATGGAAGCAGGACCGCCGCCGTAGCCAAGAATTCCCGGTATTAAAAAGGCAATAAAAATATGTACATAAATCATAGGCTCTCCTTCTTACTCTTCTCTGGCATGATGAAAGCTGCAATAAGCAGCAATCCAATCACAATCCCTGGATGAACATCGAGAATTTCCATCACGAAAAAACACCCAACAAGAAGAATCAGACCCCATTTCCATCCAAAGCCAGCCTTTGTTTTTTTAAAGAACTCCCAGGTTAATACTCCCATCATTACTCCAACAATCGGGACGACGGCGGCGGTCATTCCCTGTACCCTCGGGTGGTCTTTAAATTGTTTAAATGACGTTAATAACAGGACCATTAATAGAATTGTGGGCAAAACAGTGGCAAAAAGCGCGGTAATCAAGCCCATAACTCCCCCAACACGGTATCCAATATAGCCAGCCATCTTTGTCGCAATGGGTCCCGGAAGTGTATTGCCCAAAGCTAATACCTCACTAAATTCTTGATCATCCATCCATTTAAAGGTACCGACCACTTCTTTATGTACAAGTGGAATCGTCGAGGGTCCGCCTCCAAACCCTAACATTCCAGATCTAAAAAACGCGATAAACAGATTCCATTGAACTTTCAACGTATAAACCACCTTTTTTTATCCGTACTTATTATAGTAATCATACCCCACTGAAAGCTACCTTTCATTCTTTTTATAACGTTTTTAAAAAGTTCTGTCACATAGTACCTCCCGTAGTCGTTATGAGTGATGAATGAATAGATGGAGGTTTTTTATATGACGAATAAATGGGATATGGTCATTATTGGCGGCGGGCTTTCAGGGTATGTAGCAGCCAATTATTTAGCTAAAGCTGGTTTCTCTATCTTACTAGTGGAGCGGGGAAATAAGGTTGGCGGGAGGGCTCGAAGTGATATGATGAAACAGCAATATTTCAATCTTGGCCCACATGCTCTGTATAAAAAAGGAGTGGCCAAACACATTCTCGAGGAATTAGGTGTGAACCTAAGTGGAAATTCACCGAAAATCGGGTGCACTTTAGTAGAAAACAATATCGACTATGCTGCTCCCTTCTATCCTTTTGGCGTATTGACAACTACGCTTTTAAATTGGCAGGAAAAGATGGAATGGGTTATGGTACTAATGAAGGTAATGATGGTGGATAAGGAAAAGGCAGCCCAGCTTACCTTCGAACAATGGGTGAAGCAAACAGCACACTCTAAAAAAGTCCAGTCTCTGCTCTATTCGCTCGGGCGGCTCTCGACCTATTGTCATGCCCCAGAATTGGTCAGCGCAAAAGTTATTCTTTCTCACTTACAGCTTGTCACAGGTGGTGTACTTTATTTAGACAACGGATGGCAGGCAATGATGGATCAACTTCACAACAAAGCCGTCATCTCCGGTGTTCAAGTACTACGCCATTCAACGGTAAAAAAATTATTCAGGATTGAAGATGATTATAAAGTAATGCTATCAAATGACGAGGAATTTCTCACGAAGTATGTACTTTGTACAACCGGTCCAGAGGAACTGTGCCAATTGCTGGACGAATTGCGGCCGACTCTACAGAATCGTTTTACCGCCGTAAAAGGTGCGACCTTAGATGTTGCATTAACAAAGCTGCCGAACCCAAAGGTCTCATTCGCACTAGGTCTATCAGATCCGCTCTACTATTCTGTTCATTCAACTGCAGCACGACTCTCTCAGGACGGTAAAAGCACTATTCTGCATGTATTTCGATACTACCACCCTGATGATGTGATAGATGGAAATACTGTAAAAATAGAACTGGAACAATTTTTAGAAAGATGGCAGCCTGGCTGGCAAAACTTTGTGATTACAAGACGGTTTATGCCGCAAATAACGGTTAACCAGCGATTGCCACAAGTAGGTGATGAGGAAGTGCTCCATCGTTCTAAAACAGAGATTCCGGGATTATATATAGCAGGAGACTGGGTTTCCCCTGACTATATTTTATCAGAAGGTGCTGTCAGCAGCGGCAAACAAGCAGCTGAAGCAATCATTCAAGAAGCACTGAGGTGATAATCGTGCAAATAAGTAACGAGGATTATGTACTGTATAAACCTTTACTATTTTCCATCGGATACAGGATGTTAGGCTCTATAGTGGAAGCAGAAGACGTCATGCAGGAAGTCTTTTTAAAAGCGTATCAAATGGATCAGCAAATGATAGACAATAAGAAAGCATATCTTTGTAAAATGATGACAAACCGCTGTCTAGATGTTTTAAAATCAGCACGGTTTAAAAAAGAACAGTATGTTGGTCCATGGAACCCTGAGCCATTATTGCTAGAATCCTCAGCAGATTTTGATCCAGCGAAATATGTTCTTCGGAATGAAGGGTTGAGTATCGCCTATTTACGGATGATGGAACATTTGTCACCGGATGAAAGAGCCGTCCTGCTTTTAAGAGAGGTAATGGATTTCTCCTATTTGGAGATTGCGAGTATGATAGAAAAAAAAGAAGAAAACTGTAGAAAAATATTCAGCCGAGCGAAGCAAAAGATTGCACAAGTGGAGAATGAGAGCCTTCATTACGAGAAGAATAAATCGATCATCCATCTCTTTATCGAAGCGTTTCAGACTCAAAATACAGGTGCACTGTTAGAGCTTCTTTCTGAGAATGTTACACTATACTCGGATGGCGGCGGCAAGGTTAAGGCAGCCATTCGCCCAGTATGTACAGTGTCCAATGTTTTGGCATTTTTGTACGGTATTGTTAAAAAAGCACCAGAAGGGTTTAATTTTGATATCAAAAATGTCAATGGTCAGCCAGCCATCGTCAATTATGTGAATAGTTCCCTTCATAGTATTATTTGTTTTTATATAGGCGACGATTGTAGTATTAAAGAAATGTATATTACCCTAAATCCTGATAAACTTATTCGTTTTGAAAAAAAGTAAGATTCATTTCAGATGTTAGGATGTACAACTGAAAATATTAAAGGTGGAATTAACAATGATCAGTGGAATTAATCACGTTGGTTTGAAAGTCATTGATATGGAACGTTCAGTGGATTTTTATTGCAATAAGTTAGGATTTACGAAAGCATTTGAATTAAATACACCGAACGGTGAGCCGTGGATTGTATACATTAAAGTCACTGATGGGTATTTTATTGAATTATTCTACGGAGGCAAAGAAGGCGATCGATTAAGAGAGCATCATGTGTGTTTTAGAGTGGATGATATCCATGCAACTGCCGATCGTTTTAAGAAGAACGGAGTTACTTTAGCGGATGAAATTACGCAAGGGCGAGCTTTAAACTACCAATTCTGGATACAGGATCCTGATGGAAATTGGATTGAGTTTATGGAAATGCACCCAGATTCACCACATATGAATTGTTAAATGCGTTCGCATTAACATTTAAACACAGCATAGCGATGAAAAATAAAGGATAGACGGGCAATAAAAAATGCTCCATCTATCCTTTTTTTACTAAAAAGGTTTTGGTTTTCTTTCGAATATACTCATAAAGTTTTTTCTGTAATAGATCAACAAATAACCATGAGTGACAACAAGTATTATAGCTAAAGGAAGTAATGAATGGTCTAGGAACAAATGAAGTAAAAAGATGTTTGCGACAATTGGCGATAGGACGGCAATGGCTAACGGGATAAATTGATTGAACAGGATTAAAGTCCCGCAAATAATTTCTAACGTTTTTTCCACGATTAATAGATAATCAAATTCAAATAATGACATGGCTTCAGGGCTGGTTGCAATAAATGGTTGTAGTCCAAAAATGACAAAATAACCGTTTATTCCTGCCGTCAAAAAAACAATTCCTACTAGTAATCTGCATATTTGCATAAATTTTTTTTTCAATTTACACACCTCCTCTATATATCTATTCCAATTAGTGTGAAATTAGCTAAAACATGGAACGGTTAAAAATTAATAAATAGTACTTTCTTATTGTTTTATGTTCTGATTTTGGTTGCTATAATGATGGATAGGAATGAATTAGGAGGATGGCCGAATGACAACATACGAAAAGTTAAAGCCTATTATTGCAGACCAACTCGGTATTAAAATGGAAAATATCGCTCCGGAAGCAACATTTAAAGACGACTTCCAAGCTGATTCGCTTGATATGGTAAACCTGACAATGGAAATTGAAGATGAATTCGCGATTGAAATTAGTGACAAAGTGGCAGCAACACTTCAAACGGTCGGGGATGTTGTAAAATTTATTGAAAACCGTAAATAAATAAAATGGCGGATTTCCAGAAGCTGATAGACACAAGTGAACCTATCGCAGAAGGCATCCGCTAAAACCTCTTAAATTGAATGTTTCAATTGCCGCAGCAAGCCCTTTCCAACTAAAACTTCCCTCTGTTAAAGATCTAACTTCAAAGGATTTCATTCAGTGTTCTAACTTAACCTTAACATTTCTATCTCATATTGTCTGTTTCGAACAAATCAAAAGCTTAAAAAACAAAAAATCTCCAATTGTTCTTTGTTGATATGCTATCATATAGAAAAAGTGTTAACTATTAATGATAGTCAGTTAACTTTAATTAACACATGTTAACTAGGGGGAAAATTATGTTCAAGCTGCGGGGTCATCACCTTTTTTGCCTATTGGGTTACCGTGGAATGGGTTATTCCGAAGAATACGTTAAGAATATGACCCGTTTGCATCAGAGCTTGAGAGAGAATCCCAAGACATTGATTCAGATTGTAAACGGACCAGACCAGTTATGTGAAAAATACCCGAACACAGGTACCTATCACTGTCAAAACGAGAATATTTATGAAAGAGACGCTGTTATTTTAGAAAAAATGGGGCTTACAATCGGACAAATACTGAATTGGGAGGACATTGAATCTCATATCAAAAAGTCTGTCGTCCCCTCCGATATTCAAGTAATCTGTGAAACTTGTTCGTGGCGTTCTTTTGGAGTTTGTCAGGAAGGAATTCAAGAGATTCATGAAGGAAAAGGATTGAGGATAGTTAAATAAGCAATAGAAAAAGCTTGAATAATTTCAAGCTTTTTATTTATTTAAAAAGACCGTACCAATGCCAATTAGAATAATACCTAAAATGGAGTAGACTGAAATTTTTTGTTGTAATACAGAAATAGATAAAATGGTGACCAGAACCGCATATATACCAGTTTGGAGACCACCCAGCATGACCGTATTTCCAAATGTTTTGCTGCCTTGGATAAAACCCCAAGACAGAAAAATATTTCCTATAAAACTGAGAGGAAGAAAATATACATTAAATTTTATCGAGTCTTTTATAGTGGGTTCGAAATAATGGGCAGATAAAATGGGCAATAAGGAAAAAACAATCGCACCCATGGTAATTGCGCCAATGACTAATAATTTCATACGGATACCCCTTTTATTAATAGTACTAATTAGTATCGCGTATTTTTCTTCCCGCTATTCAGTTCTCAGTGTGACTCTAAAACAAAAGTTGGACCCTATTTGTAGAGAACCAACTAATTGCTATTGCTATTTCGGGGTAAAAAACCACTAGAGAGTTTTGGTCTCCAGGCGAAATCCTTCAACGACCACCTCTTCATCGACTTCCAACAATAGACACCTTTTTCCTTCGTACGTGATATATTTTACATTTTTCAAATCTTTCGGATTAATTGTTACATCTGCTAGCCTGGTACTTATTTTTATTGATTTAGGGACTAAAGTGTTAGCTTTAAATTCATGGGTTTCATCCGCTACCACACTTTTGAAGGCATGTTCTACCTTAGCACTATCTACATTTTCTACACCGCTTACCGTTAAGATTCGTTCCACGTCGCGATAATCCAGCATTGGTGCTTCACTTGCTTCATTTTCAATGTTTTCCTGAACTACTTTATCAATTTCCTCATACACATTTGAAATCACCCTAGAATCCACTTCGTCACCAATTACTTCCTTTAAAATCGCATCGAAGCAGTCCTTATCTTCCTGTGCAGTAATGATATCTTCACAATTGAGAACCTCTTCGATAAAAGAATAGTCTGGCTGATTTATTTTCCCCGAATAATAGAGAATATGGTTGACATCGGCAGCATTGTCATTAAAGGCAGGAAACAAAAATCCTGAAAGCGGCGATTCTAAATTAATAATCGGATCGACCACGTGATAGGACTTGAATTCTTTTTCGATATAATCGAACATCAAGGATTTTTTCGGCTGGTCAGTTTTATTAAGACTGCATAGGATAAACTCGTTAGAATAAACCTCATCATTGCCGCCCTCTTCAGATTCCTGATTCCGTTTCTTGGTAACCTTCCGATATTCTCCGCGAATAAACGTGACCACTGTGTCAAACTCATAAGCTGTATTCGCAAACATTTTCTCGACGACTTGCAGCATATTTTCTTTCCAGTCTTCTGTTAGTTTCTCTTGTAATCCTTCAAAGAGGATAGCCTGTGTGCTATATTCCACATCGCGTTTGAATTTAAGCTCGAATAATTTAGCGTCCAGGTTGCCGGTTAAAACCTTTTTGAAATTCGCTAAAAACAATTCTTGTGCTTCCTGATCTACTAGTTCGAACGGCTGGCTCACCTGATGGTAGATTTCACCTGATTCTTTTTTCACATAAACATTGAAGATTTCTCGTAAATTCATTAGATGATTATTTAATTTAAATTGCTTTCGGATATTCGCGATATCTTTTTTATTCACTTGTCTCAACTCCCATCCCTGATTATACTGTGCAGACTAGAAAATAGTAATACTTGAAATTTTTTAATCATCATACCTGAGAAAATGGATGTTCTCCCCTTCCGTTTATTTACATTAAAAAAGGCTGCCTAAAGGCAGCGAGATAAGTAATTCTGGTTTTGATCTTTATTTTCTAAGTCGATCCATCCGTCTTCTCCGATTCCGTAAAAATGATGGTACTTCCTGAGATTCTTCTGACTCATCTTGGTATTGATCATAATCTTGAACAGGTTCACTATGATAATTGCGCTCATAATGAATATAGTTATAATCTGTCTGTGGTTCTCTTTGATATGGAAGATGGGCAATTTCCTCTCTTGCTGGCTGTAGTTCTTTTTGTGGTACTTCCTCCTGTTGATCTGTGAATCCCGTGGCGATGACCGTAACAATAATTTCATCATGAAGGTTCTCGTTAATGACTGATCCAAAAATCATATTTAATTCCTCGCTAGAAGATGCAGCCACAAGTTCAGCAGCTTCCTGGACTTCAAAAAGACTTAAATTTTGACCGCCAGTTATGTTCATAATCACACCGTGTGCTCCATTGATGGAAGTTTCTAATAAAGGACTATTTAATGCTTTCTCCGCAGCCTCAGCAGCACGGTTACTGCCACTCGCAATGCCAATCCCCATTAAGGCAGTTCCTTTATGTGACATGACCGTTTTTACATCGGCAAAATCTAGGTTAATTAATCCCGGTACCGCAATTAAATCAGAAATCCCTTGCACACCTTGACGTAAAACATTATCTGCTTCACGGAAAGCCTCAATCATCGGTGTTTTTTTATCAACAATCTCCAATAAGCGATCATTTGGAATAATGATTAAAGTATCGACTGCTTCCCTCATCGCGCTGATTCCACGATTCGCATTAATGGACCGTTTATGTCCTTCAAATTTGAAAGGGCGTGTTACGACACCGATGGTCAAGGCACCAAGCTTACGGGCAATATTCGCAATAGCTGGCGCTGCACCAGTGCCTGTGCCACCGCCCATTCCCGCTGTTACAAAGACCATATCTGCTCCTTTTAAAACTTCTTCGATTTGATGTTTGCTTTCTTCCACTGCTTTTCTTCCTATTTCCGGATTGGCACCTGCCCCTAGACCTTTCGTCAAAGAAGAACCTATTTGCATCTTAATGGCTGCTCTCGATTGATTGATTGCTTGTGCATCTGTATTAACAGCAATAAATTCTACCCCGCCAACTCCGTCCTCAATCATCCGGTTGACAGCATTGTTTCCCCCGCCGCCTACGCCAATTACTTTAATGTTTGCTAATTGGTCCATTCCTGTATCAAATTCAAACATGCAATTTCTCCCCCGTTTTCTTATTCACACGAATTCGTGATTCATATGAACTTCTTCAGCTGTATTAGAAGCCCCATTTATACATTTTGAACCGGTTTTTCATACATCCTAGTTATTTGAAGGCATGTACGAATCAGTTGTTTAAAAATGCTATAGTTTTTAGTCTACGGAACATTAATTTCGTTGTCTAGTTAAGTGATACCTATTAATAGGGTTGAAATATGGGCAAAAAATCATATCTGCCAGAAGCTGATGACAGTATAATCTCCTAGATTTCGTAATAGTAGGACCATTTTGTTTCTTTTGTTAAAGAAAGTTAACTTTCTATTTACAGTTCTATTACTATCGCCCAGTTCGACAAATTTCTAAAAATCCATTGTTATAATGGCTTTAACTTGAAAAAATACAAAAATGGAGGAATCATGCTAGAACTTTTACTCTATGTAGGTACCTATTTATCTGTAACTCTTGCTCTTGGTTGGCTGATTACAGTAGCCTTTGATTTATTTTTTAAATAACCTAAATAGCGGAGGTGTAACACTTTGTCTGAGCTACATTCCCCTAGTGACGTACAGGATTTGTTGGGACTCGACAGCAATACATTACGGAAGTATGCAGTTCTATTGGAAGGACATGGATATCACATCCACCGCAACAAGAGAGGTCATCGGGCTTATGATGAAAACAATATGATCACTCTCCGCAAATTAATTGAATTAAGCCAGGAGCAAGGGATGACCATGGTCGAAGCAGTACAAACGCTGGTTACGGAGGAAGTAGAAACAGTCACGGAGGATGACAAAACGGTCAGTGATAAAGTAGAAATAGCACCCTCACAGACAAGTGATGACAGGTTAATAGAGAAGGTTTGTAATCATGATGAACTGGTAGAACGGGTAGACCATTTGGAGCAAATAAACGGTGATTTAATTAAACTTTTAAAGGACAAGGCTGTTCGGGAAGCCTATATAGAAGAGAAAATCAATCAGATTTTAAAAGTTGTCGAACGAACAGAGCAAATGATCGCTGAAAGTAAAATGATAGAGGAAACTAAAAGACAGATTGCAGCCACTAGTCAAAAAAAATGGTGGAGATGGTGGTAGTTTGGGGGTTCAGCTCTTATGAAGACCACTTTTTTTGTTTTTTTGAATGGAAATGGTCGTCATCACCCATATGAGGACCACTTTCTCTGTTTTTATGAATGGAAATGGTCCTCATCGCCCATATGAGGTCCACTTTCTCTGTTTTTATGAATGGAAATAGTCTTCATCGCCTTAATGAAGACCAATTTCCCTATTATTTTGAAGATATTCCGTCTTAATCTAAGAGTGGGTCCCCTCTCATTTCATTTTTACAGGAGTGACCACAGCAAATACATTTTCTGACGGGTCCTTTAAATTGATTTCAATAACTTTATACCCATTTCCACCAACATTTTGGTCATTTTTATTAGTTAAGATGATTTGGTTATTCATTGTTATACTTCCTTCCAAGAAATTTCTCACAGAAGCTATCATATGATAAAGGTTCAAAAAGGTGCATGATTTTTTTTGAAATATAAAATTCAACCTTTTGGTGATGTTGTATATGCATTTTTATCCTTTAAATCCTCGAACTAAGCGCATTCTGCAAATGAATCAATTCTCTTTGGATACTTGGAAATCCCTCAATATCAGGAATGTTTTTAATTGAGTCTGAAGAACGTGGGTTTGCAGCATGGGCCATCATTTCACACGCGTAAATCAATTGCGAAAGGGTAGTATCTGATAGCTTTGGTCGTTTCTCCATTTTAGAGCAATCCTCCAGGAGAAAACCTAAATGCTCGATGGAGAAAAGAACGGGCCAATAATAATCCAATTCTTCTCTATTAACAGGAATTTCTCCTGAAGCTGTATGATACAAGGTTTTTAAATTCATAATATTGATTCGCATCTTTTTTAATCCTTCACTTTTACTAACATGAAAGCCATCTCCTAGTTCGGAAAAAAGGACCAATAATAATTGTGCCTGAGCTCTAATCGTTTTGGTAATTAAATGTGGAATTCGACTAGAAGCAGACTTTCTTCCAATCAACCATACACCAATTAGACCGATCACACTCCCAATGATTACATCTATGATTCTGGCTGAAGCAAAATAAGTAAAGCTAAAACTGCCTTCTGATGTACTTTCAGCCATCAACAGAGCATTGGGTGTAAAAAACAAGGCTGCCAGCCCATAATTTTTCACAATAAACAGCTCAGTAATGAATGTCAGTAGAAGGACAAAAAAAGCAATAATATATCCCGATGGTTCCATAGCAAGGATCAAGCTGGCAATTAGAATACCTATCACCGTACCAATTCCTCGTTGAATGGCACGGTGATAGGTAGACACAATTGTAGCTCCCGACATGACAGCCACACAGGACAACGGCACCCAATAAGAGCGTGCTAGATCAAGCTCAAAGGCAATGATCGCAGCAATAATAATAATAAAACCAAAACGTAAAGCCGAGATGAAAACAATGGAGTTTTTGTCAAAGGCACCTGCAAATCTTGTCTTCGCTGATAATTTGGAAATTTGAATAGTTTGGTTAATTTTTGTAACAGGTTCATTCATTAGTGCGTCAGCATCATAAACCATGGTAAATAACTGACTTACCTTCTGATCTAGTTCACTCGGCTGAAGAATCCTTTTGTAAGTACCTTCCGCCTTCTTTTGATTAAATGAATGGGCAAGTTCTCTTACCATCTGTCCTAATTCTGGCGGGAATTTTTCTTGAGAATCCAGAAAATTGTTTAAGATATACGTAAATATCATGTTTGCCTGTTTATTTAGTAGATATAAACGTTTAAATACCTCTGATTCCTGCCAAGGGATAAATCCTACGGTGAGCGTTTCATCTGAGGCATTTAAAACGGACATCATCCTGTGTCTCGATTCATTAAAGCTATCTGTCCCTACTGAGTCTATGAATGCCGCCAATTCTAGATAGACTCTCTCTACTTCATTTTCCTCTGGACCATGTGGATTAAAAAACCATCCAATCATGGCAATTACCCATGATAGACTGCCGCCAAGGAAAACGAGACCGGATCGTATTAGAGCGAGTTCTGGTTCTTCCACCATCCCAGAAGTCATCGCAAAAACCAGAACAAAAAAGATGGCAGATGGTCCAGCAATTTTTAAAGCTCCGAAAATAAAAAGAACAGTGCCTCCTATTACCCCCATTAATATAGCAACAGCAAGAGGATAAGGTGCTGAAATGGTTCCTAAAAAAGTGACCAAGGTCATTCCAAGTACAACAAAAAACAACTTTTTAGCTCGCTGTGCATAAGGAATATTGAAGACGTACAAGTAGGTGAAACCGCCCAATCCTGCAATTAGTCCATATTCTATGTGACCAAAGAGCAACCCGATTATTATAGGTAAACTTGCCGCTAATCCAGCAGAAAAGGCTTTTAACCATGGAAATGGCTTGCTGTTAACTGCTAATGCCTGTTTCATAATGGATGAAGCTTCGCTCTTTTTTATTTCTCCCATCTTTATCACTTCTTCCTAAAAATGAACAAATCATTATTTTTCCTTCCTATACTAATATCAGAAATTGTTAGCAAGAAAATACATTCGAAATCTACACTTTGAGTATCTATATGGAATTATCATGTTGTTCGTGATACAGTATTATTTTTAGAGAATATACACAGATTTGAGGGGTTATTATGAACATCTTATGGGATTTTGACGGAACACTTTTCGATACATATCCAGCATTGGTCGAGGGTTTTGTGAAGTTAAGTCAGCGGGAACTTGATCGTCAGGAAGTATTACGATGGATGAAGATTGATTCGAAGACAGCATTTAAGCATTTTGGGATTGATGAATCCTATAGAGCTGAGTATAAACGATTAGATAAACATTACTCCACCATGTACAGTAAGCCATTTGAGCATTTAGAAGAGGTGTTAGGTGCTGTTGAAAACAATATAATCGTTACCCATCGTGATATGGAATCTTCCATCTATCTGCTGGAGAAATATGGATTAAGAAAATACTTTAAAGAAATTGTATCGGTAGAGGAACAAGGTTTCAACAGAAAGCCTCACCCTGCTTCCTATGAATTTGTTTTAAAAACATACCATATTGATTTGGTAGTAGGTGATCGGGAGTTAGATTTAAAACCAGCTAGAAAATTAAAAATCAAAACCGTCGCCTTTCAAAATCGAGACATAGAAGCTGATTTTCACATTGACAGCTATGAGGAATTTATTCCATGCGTTTTAAAAAATAGGCTGTGATAAAGGTTATTGTTGATTTTATTAATTTTAAAAATCTAAATAGACGGAAAAATCTCGCTTAATTAGAAATTTCTATTAAAAATAGCATAAATAGACGGAGAGAATCCGCCTATTTATCCGAAAAACGTGAAAATGGAGAATTTTGCTTCGCATAACCGGAAAACCTCCTCTTATTTATTCTCAAACAGACTCCATTCTGCATTTAACCGGAAAGTCTCCGTTTATTTTACTTTCGCTAGCAACTGGAGCGCAAATCAACAGCCTTATTTAACACAGCAAAAAAATAAAAGCTTGTAGATTTGTCCAAACGGACTCTTCTACAAGCTTTTTACATTTCCTGGATTTATTTTACAATGAAAACTGGACATGGTGCCTTTTGAACGACATAATGACTGACACTGCCTAAGAATAATTCCTTCAGTCCACTCAATCCTCTACTTCCCATTACGACAAGGTCGGCGTCATATTCCTTTACAAATTCAACAATCATGTGCCCTGGCAGTCCTTCTACTAGCATAATCGTTGATTTATTTGGGAGCTGCTTTAATTCTTCTTCAAGTTCACTTCGAATAGCTTGGAATTCCTTTTCTTGAGACTCGCGGTTTAATGCGAGTGCATACCCATATGACGAGTATGGGATCGGCCGAACTGGCTGCATGACAGTAACAACATACAATTGAATAATTTTATCTTGTTTCGCCAAATTAATGGCCATTTTTAATGCTTTTTTACTTAATTCTGAATGATCATATGCGACAACGATTCTTGAATAATCCGTTAACATTATTATCATCCTCTCCATGTAAAAAACCTATCTTCACTATTATTATACGTCTGGAAATTTAAGAGTGGCGTGAAGATAGTGACAACTTTGTGATATCTAGATAATTTTTACAATGAAATTTCCACTACTAAGAACGTCTATTTAAAAAGAAAAATCCCTGGAAAAATGTCCAGAGATTTACGCTTTTAGTTCAACTGATTACTAGGTTATTTACTACTCCCCTGTATGGGTGCTGTAACCTTTTCAAAATTGAATCCTTCGTACCCATTTGCTGCGATTTCGGTACATCTCTGACGATATGCTCCTACACCCCCTAAGTAGATTAAGAATCTACGTGTCTTACCCGGGATGTTGGCACCCGTGTACCAAGAATCTGCCTTCGCAAAGAGCGTTGCATTGGCAACCTCTCCACAATGCTTGCTCCATGCTTCTTCAGCCTCGACGTTAGCTTCAATGATTTCAAAATTATTTTCTCTCATATATTCAATACAATCGGAGACCCATTCCACATGCTGCTCAATGGATGCCGGCATGTTACTTAAAACGGAAGGGCTTTCAGGACCGGTGATCATGAAGAAATTAGGGAATCCAGCATTTGCTACTCCAAGATAGGTTCGCGTATTTTCTCCCCCATTCCATTTTTCTTTCAAGGAAATACCTTCCTTTCCACGGATATCAATTTTTAACAGCGGACCTGTCATCCCATCAAACCCTGTGGCAAACACTAGTGCATCTAGTTCATAATCTCCTTTTGTCGTACGAAGTCCCGTTTCGGTTATTTCATGTATCGGATTCCTCTTCACATCTACTAAAGTAACATTACTTCGATTAAAGGTTTCGTAGTAATCGGTGTCGATAATTGGGCGCTTCGTTCCGTAGTGATACGAAGGGCTAAGCATTTTTGCAACTTCAGGATTTTTAACAATGTCCCGAATTTTGGAACGAATGAATTCGGCAGCAGTTTCGTTTGCCTCTTCATTAACGGTAATATCATAGTAAGAAGTAAAAATTCCTTGGCCCCCTAAGCGCCAAGCCTCTTCGTATTTCTGAATCCGCTCTTCTCGTGAAACCTCAAGTGCGGATTTAGTTGGTACTTCAGCAGGGGCCCCACCAGAAGATTCACGCATTTGCTTCTTAATTTCTCTAAAATTTTCTTTTGCTTGCCGTACATACTCAGGATCATAAGGATGATTTCTTGCTGGAGCACTATACTGTGGGGTACGTTGGAAAACAGTAAGATGTGCCGCTTCATTAGCTATGACTGGGATAGCCTGAACACCACTCGATCCCGTCCCAATTATACCTACACGCTTCCCAGTAAAATCAACCTTTGTATGCGGCCAATGTCCTGTGTGGTACCAATCACCCTTGAAGTTTTCTAAGCCATTAAATGTAGGAAGATTAGACGCTGAAAGACAACCTACTCCAGTAATGAAGTACTTAGCTGAAACAACACTGCCATCATTTAGTGATATCTGCCATCTCTTATTTTCTTCATCATAATGAGCTGAATTAACTCGAGTTTCAAACCGAATATCTGGTCTCAACTCAAACTTGTCAGCAACAAAGTTGAGATATTTTAATATCTCAGGCTGTTCTGGATACCTAGAGCTCCAGGTCCACTCACGATACAGCTCTTCAGAAAAGGTATAATTATAGTAGATACTTTCAGAGTCACAGCGTGCCCCTGGATAGCGGTTCCAATACCAGGTACCTCCTACACCATCTGCTGCCTCATAAACACGAGTAGAAAAACCTGCCTCACGTAAACGATAAAGCATATACAGTCCTGAAAAGCCTGCACCAATGACAACAGCATCAAAACTCTGTATCTGATTATTCTCCTGTGTACATGACATAAGATTCCTCCTCCTAATTTAAGGTTTACACGCTTTTCTTATGAAAATTACACTCTGCTAACCTCTTGGTCCACTTTACTTAAAAACGCAGCAAACTTATCTATCGCGGCTTTTATATCATCTGGAAAGACAGCCATATTCGTGAAGAATCCATGGACTAATCCTTCTTCTCGTGAAGATTCTACGCGAACTCCCGCTTCCTTTAGACGTTCTGCATAGGCTTCCCCTTCATCACGCAATACATCACACTCTGCTGTAAGTACATAAGCAGGCGGCAAATTGCTTAAGTCCTCGGCCAAAATTGGAGCAACTAAACTATTTTTTGCGTCCTCTTCATTGCGTATATAATAATTGCCAAACCAAATCATCAAGTCTCTGTCTAAACCAAATCCTTCTTTAAAGTCTTGATAAGATTGGGAATCATAGCTTAATGCCGTTACCGGATAAATTAATACCTGACCAGCGATTGCAGGTCCTTTTTCCTCTCTTGATTTTAATGTCATGACAGCAGCGAGATTTCCGCCAGCACTATCTCCACCAACGACAATATTGGAAGCGTTTCCATTTAGTGACACGGCATTTTCACTTACCCACTGTAAAGCTGCATAGGAATCTTCTACCGGAACAGGAAACTTATGTTCAGGTGCTAGTCGATAATCTACTGAAACGACAATTCTCTCCGTTTTATTTGCTAACATTCTGCAGCTGGCATCTGATGTTGGAATATCACCTAATACCCATCCGCCTCCATGATAATAAACAAATAGTGGAAATGGACCTTGACCTTCTGGTGTATAGATTCTCACATTAATTTCTGCATCTTTAACAGGTATAAGACGATCTTCAACCTTTGCAAGCGATGCTAGTTCAACCTCTCCTAGGGGAGCCATAGCAAACATATCTCTTACTGTTTGTGGTTCTAATGAAGCGATTGCTGGCATTTGCTTAAACGCTTCTAAATACATCTGTGACTGCGGTTTTAAATTTGCCATTTTTAATCTTCCTTTCTTAATAAAAAGATTCTTACCTAATAGCACTATCTAAATGTTACATTTTTTTGTATAATTTGAATATTCCTATTTTTAAATGTGTCCAATCCCCCAAAAGGAGATGATAATTTGGCAGCTGATTATACCTTGATGGAAAAGATTGCACAACTAGAGGAAACAGATAGTCATGAGGAAAAACTTTATAAAATTCTTGAAGGTTATATGTCTCTCTACCCTGTTCGAAATTCGTATCTATTTCGCTTTTCCCCATTAGGCTATCTTGGAGAAGGAATAATAATGTTGAATTCAACCGGCATTGTCTACATAAACGAGATCAGAGACAATATTCGAACCCTGCCTATCATCTACTCTGCTATTCTAGAAAGAAGAGCAAAGTATTGCTCTGGAATTGAATTTTTCAAACAAACAAACAGTAAATATATTCTGACGTCGAATGTAAAGTCAGTGGCTGTTATTCCAATTTGTTCTAGTTCAGCCGTAATCGGCTATATATGTACGACGGAATTTACCGACAATGCTGTAATAGACGAAAGTATCCTCTCCTCTTTCTCCAACTATGGAAGAATGGTTGGAAAGTATATGGAGAAGTCCAATAGTATAATAGAAACACCTGAGTTAAGCAAAAGAGAATTAGAAGTAATGAGAAAAATATCTTGGGGCGAGAGCATCAAAGAAATGGCAGCCGAAATGGAAATAAGTGAAGTAACTGTCAAGCAATATGTGAAATCAGCCATCAAAAAGCTTGGCGCGCACAACCGTTCCCATGCCGTATGTGAACTTTTAAGAAGAGGTATTATTTCCTAGCGAAAATGAAAACGCCTACAATACAAAACAAAAAACTCTCGATTCCGCAAAAGGAATCGAGAGTTTTTTGTTTTGTTATGCAACTTTATTGATTTCGACTTTTTTTCCTTCCTTCAATCTCTTCTTATAATCAGCCGTTGCAGTGAAAAGAACGTCTGTCGAAGAGTTAAGGGCGGTTTCAAATGAATCTTGTAAAACACCAATGATGAAGCCAACTCCTACTACCTGCATAGCTACATCATTTGGAATCCCAAAAAGGCTGCATGCCAGTGGAATCAATAAGAGTGAACCACCGGCAACCCCTGAAGCACCGCAGGCACAGATGGCTGCTACAACACTAAGGATAATGGCTGTGGGTATATCCACTTCAATTCCAAGCGTATGAACCGCAGCGAGTGTCAAGACAGAGATCGTAACAGCTGCACCAGCCATATTAATGGTTGCCCCTAATGGAATAGAAACAGAATAGGAATCTTTATCTAAACCTAGTTTTTCACATAATTTCATATTGACTGGGATGTTTGCAGCCGAACTTCGGGTAAAGAACGCTGTAATCGCACTTTCATTAATGCACCTGAATATTAATGGGTATGGGTTTTGACGAACATTTACGTATACCATGATTGGATTGACAACAAAAGCTACAAAGAGCATACATCCAATCAAAATAGCAAGTAATTTTCCATAGCTTAGCAGAGACTCGAGTCCATTTGTTGTAATGGAATCAATAACTAGACCCATGATTCCGAATGGAGCAAACTTAATGACCCAAGTAACGATTTTAGAAACAGCATCGGATAAATTAGTAATCATCGTTTTAGTCGTATCTGGAGCATTTCGGAGAGCCAAACCAAGGACAATTGCCCAAGCTAGTATCCCGATATAATTAGCATTAATAATGGCATTTACTGGGTTATCGACTACGTTAAGAAATAAAGATTTGATAACCTCTACCACACCCCCAGGAGCTGCCAAATCCTCAGCACCTTTCGTGAGTGAAATGGTAACTGGAAAAATAAAGCTAACAATTACGGCGATCAAACCAGCTAAAAACGTACCTAAAAGGTATAGCGAAAGGATTGATTTCATATTTGTTTGTTTACCTTGCTTGTGTTGGGCGATAGCAGACATAACCAAGAAAAGTACCAATACAGGTGCTATCGCTTTTAACGCACCTACGAACAATGAGCCTAAAATGACCACTGGCTTTGCCACTTGCGGAACACTTACAGCCAGGATGATACCAATAATTAAACCAATCACAATTTGTTTTACGAGGCTGACTTGATTCCACTTTTTAAGTAGATTTTTCATAAATTCTTCCCCCACTTGTATAAAATATTTTGCACCCTTACATAGGAAATTTATGGTTCGAATCATAATCCCCCAATTTGCACACTAGACAATAAATTCTAATAAATAGAATTATAGAGAATATTAAGATATATTACAATAGAATAATTGCTAGCTTAGCAGAATAATAATAAATAGTTAACTGGCGGAAGTTTTGTTATTAGTTACTAAAGTGAGTATAACAAATAAATCGGAGTAATTCAACAAAGCATGAATAATGTTTCAAATAAACACTTTAATATTCGTGTATTGGTGGTATTTTGGTGTTTGTAGATTTGTAATGTTCGTATTTTTAATAACCAGCCTACTGGGCTGTTACAAGCTAATTTGATTTAAGATACTATATAGCGAAAACCATAAAGCCATTTTACAAGAAAGAGTCCCCGATCCACTATGGTCCGGGGACTTTTGGCTTACACCTCTATGTTTTCTTCTTTACACTTTGCCTTCTTTTAGCCTTATGTTGTTCAAAATCCCACTTCGATAAAAATTCTTTTGCAGAGGTATATCCTGAATGATAAAGAAATTCAATTTCATCCTCATTCAATTGAAAATCAGTTGCGTTGATGTCATCTGTTGGAATTTTAATAGTGCGTTCAAGAGTTTCATCGTTCATATGACGTAAATCATGTGCCTGAATCATTGTTTTAAAAATATTTTTAAACAGGTGTAAAGGAGTTGGTATAACAGGGTCTATGTTTACTTCATCTTTCACAAAACGGAATCCAAACGTTGGAAACTGAGGGTTGTCAGTATCAAATATCCATATGGGGAAATTACTAAGTAGTCCACCGTCTAAAATATATGATTTGTTACGATCTTTTGATCTCCAAATAACGGGACGGTAGAAAAATGGTATCGATGAACTCATCATCACAGCGGTTGAAACGTTTAAATCAGCTGGAGTCATCCCATAGCGAATTAAGTCATCTGGCAAAATAAGCATTTGCCCATTCGAAACATCCGATGCAATAATCTTCAACTTTCCATCTGGAAGATCTGCAAATGTCTTAATACCTTTTTCTGAAAGAAGTGACTCCACCCATGTTTCTAAATAATCATTTTTATAAATTCCAAGATGAATCAGTAGTTCTAGTAAACTCCCGAAAATTGGAACTCGGTTCAAGAAAGTCCTTCCCCGAAGCTTAGAAAAATTGAGTTCACTTAGATGTTTTCTAATTTCATGGCTTTTATAGCCGCCTGCCAAAAGAGCAGCGATTACGGCCCCTGCTGAGGTTCCAGCTATTCTTTGCCATTCTACCTTTTCCTCTTCCATTGCTTGTATGGCTCCGACAAAAGCAATACCCCGAGCTCCCCCGCCTTCAAAAACAGCATCTGCCTTCAAGTATTTACACCTCACGTTAAGTGAAATAAATTTTAAAATGTAGATTCTTTGATCACTTGCGATAAAGTTTTAAACAGTGAGTAAAATGGTCATTATAAATTAGTTAGTTGACCATGTACCAGTCCTTTATCTAATTCACGTACTTGATCATATGAGTGTAACAATTGTTCAGACACTAATGTTCTTCCATACACCCAAGCATTCGTTTCAATTTCCATTTTCAACTTTGCTATCTCGTGGTCTTCACCATACTTTAGGGTCCTCAAATCATGTTTGTTTTTCTTAAAATCTAGGTAATATCCAATCACATGATAAAGTATAATTTTAACAATGTTTTCCTCTGTCTCTTTCATTCTAATTTTATTTATATAACCGTTAACCTGAAGATAATTAAATTTTATCGTATTTGTCGAAACGTTATAACTCATAGGTACAGTGAGTTTATTGTTAATTTCATAGTTTATATCTAAATTAAGCTTTTCTAGTGTTTCTTCAATGATCTTTTCAATATTCCAAATTTTAAGCATACGCTCACTTCCCTATATAAACTTAATCTTAATGTAGATTTTCCACTACTACACATAATACAAATTATAGTTAAAACTTTAAAGCAATAAAAGCATATATTTAAAACAAATCCCATTACCCATTCGATTAAAAAATTGGATGGGTAATAATTCATAGAATAGTAGAGATCTAGTATGGAGGATTTTGCAAGATCGATATGGTCTTCATGAATGCTTCATGAGGCACGAATATATGAAATCTAACTGTCTTGAACTTCATGAACGCTTCATGAGGTCCGAATATATGAAATCAAACGGTTTTTAGGATTCATGAACGCCTCATGAGACACGCTTTTAGGAAATCAAACAGAATTGGGGCTTCATGAAACAACTCATGAGGCCCAGTTTTTAAAACAGTGTTGTTTCTTACACATTTTGATTTCGTTAACTCTATTAACTATACAATCCACCTATTAACCAAGGTCGATCACGATAGCGACCAATCGGAATTTGAATTAAGCTGGTTTTTCCATGCGGCTCTAGCTTGTAAATCTCATCACTTAGGTTGGAATCATATCCGAGGAGCGGGTGGCCTCCCATTCCAATTGCAGCTGCAGACAAGAGCAATCGTTGCACGAGCATTCCTGCCTCCATTTGTTGGATGCGATATCCCCTGTATCCGAGTGTAGTTTTATAGTAATCCTTGTCTCCTGTGACATGTATGCAGAGTGGCACTTGGAGCAAATTTACATTATATAACGACAAACCAGATTGCAGCAGGAGTCGATGATCCCCGGGATGGATCAGACATAATGCATGAGCAGTGCTGTCATATTGATACGCACCATTAGCTATGCCTTCAACATTATACAAACAGACATTTAGTGATACACGGTGTTCGTGCTTCTTGTGCACAACTTCCAAATCATTACGATACAAAAAGGAATCCGTCGCCTCGTGAAGCAGATTTGCCAAGTCGAGGTGACTTACCTTCCCCATTATGAAATCCATATCTGGAGAAAATCGCTTTCGGCAAGCAGCCCCCAGATCATATGACAGCTTCTCAGTATGAGGCAGGGCTACCTCTTGCCCACCACGACTCCCATTCACCTTCTCCTCGATTAAACAAAACGAGATTGTATCCTCTAGCATGGACACTTCATTTAACTTATTTAGCATAGGATACTCTTTAACCCGTTGTGACCGGACGTAGTGATCCGTGTCAATCGATGGCAATTCTTGGCACAACTGTGCTGCAGATACCATTCTGTCCTTTTCACTCCCGTTCGCTGACCAAATGGTTGGTTCCACCGATAGCGGGATGACGGCATATACACTTTCCTCTTGTTCAGATAAACCAAGTAAATGATTCATGGCTCGATCAAGAAATTGAAAGTATACCCCTGATTCGAATCCAAACCGTTTCGATACTTCCAATAATTGTCCAATCAAGACACCGGCATCCAATCCCTGCAGACGGTAGGCAAAGTTATTGTATTTGAAAAAATTTTTCCAAAACATGGTCGATACAAAAACCGTTCCAAAACATGTTGAAACATCACAACGATTACCAAGAGCCCTGGCAATATAGGAATCGAAATTTCCTTCTCGCAGTAATACTAAGCGATGGTGCGCCACATCATAGTTGTACACTCCAACTGGTAATTCCTCGATTTTTAAATATACGTATAATTCGTTTGGATACAGCGCTCCGCCCGAGGGAGCAAACCTCCTGTTTGATTGCATTACTTCTGCTGCTTTCTCTGTTGAATCCAAGCTAAAGAGAGTTTGGCTAAATTGAGTAAGGCCGTAAACATACCAAAGAAAATGCCCGATTTTATATAGGTCGGGTGTGGCGGGTTGTTCATGTTTTTCTAGTGTCAGTGGTACTTCTAGAGATAAAGGAAACACAGGCAAATCGCGGTAAAGTTTATAGGGAAGTGGTTTATCTTCCCAATCCACTTCCCAATTAGGTATACTTGCCTTCTCAATATCAAAATGTAAATGGTGCAGAAACTCATCTAGGCTCATATTCCCTCCTCCTAGTGAAGTGCTTATGGAAACGGATGCGGATGTGGATTGAGTTGTTCGAATGACAGCGGTTCATTTGAATATCCAAGTTCCATAGGTACCCTGAGCACTCTATTTAGCCCTGTCAAGCGTGTAAGATGATGTCCGAATGTCATCGGCAGCATACCCGGAATCAGCACTTTTACACAATACAGTCCGTTTCGGGCCGTTTCCGGTGTCGTCTGGTCAACCACAATCACATCGAGGTTTAATCGGCGAAATACTTGAAGAATATCCTGAAGATCATCGGTAAGATCTAAATGTGTTGACTTCCACTTGAATTCTTCATTAAACGAACGCAATGGACGACGTTCGTCCAGCAAAAACTTCAGGCGGTCTTCCGCTTGCGGTAACCCGTACAGCATGCCATGATCATCCATTTGTAGCACCAAAGAAGAATCATGCAACATTCGCACATACTCCTCCTGGTTCGCCTCTAAATTCTCATCCAATGACAGCATCATAGCAGCTAATTCGTGAACCGCCGTTTTTACTGCCCGCACAGGGTCCAAATGAGATCCGGCCGCACAGATAAGATTCATTCCTTTTTCCTTTCTGTTTTTCGCTATGGCCATAATACTTGGAATTCCGTGCTCCATCGTTGAGTTATACAAATATAGATCATATCCCGCAACCGTACGCATCCTTTCAATCATTAACAGAAGCTCTTGGTCTTCAGTGGAAGCTGGGTCAAGACGCGGGAGAGGCATCTGCGCGTACCAAGTCATTAAGAACGAATCGCGCTCCACCACCTCCAATATACCGTAGAAAATGGCCTCTTCAAGACTTCCCCCCAATGCGCATCCGTTAGAAGTTTCATAAACAAATCCTCGTGAACCGCAGCCCAAACTGTAATAGGCAAGCAGCTCTGGAACTAGAATCGGGCGCTCTTCTAAAAACGAATATCCCCATACCCAATCAATCGCGCGATCTGGATCAAATTCTGTAAATGGAAAACCAGGTCTCTCATATTGTTCTTTTGCATGTACGCCCACCTCTATTGGATTAAGTGCTTGATTTTTCAAGTTGTTATACGTGTCATGAACCACTGTCCGTTTTCCACGAGGCTCCAATCCACAGTACCGCTCCAACCCTTCCAAAATGGCCGTTAACTCACTTACCGCGAATGAGTTAGTCCGTCCTGCTGTTCCCTCATCCCCCTCGAATAAAGGCAAATTGACACTTACATCAGCAAATGTATGCACGAGGTTAACCATTTTATTATTCAAAAGGCCGGTTTTATTATCGAGATAGTCTTTAACGAGGACATTATTCAGGTCATCTAATGAACGGCTGCGGTAACTGTCGCTGGTAACTTTCGGACTTTTCTGAAGTGAAATTCGAGCCATGTCTGGCGAATCGTCAGGTAATTGACTACATTCCTGACACAAGGCGACGGGCAGAAACCTATGCCAGGTACTATCCAATGTTTTTAGATTGATGAAACATAACTTTTCTTCTGAGTAAGCCTGATCCCCCTTCATAATTCTTTGGACCTCCGTCCCAATCAAGTGGGCCATCTGTAATATTCCCGAATGCGACACCCAAGCTTCCTGTTGCATTTCTCCGGATAACTCCAACCTCTTTTGCATCTCCCACATCTCAATTCGGTCGCGTCCTGTTATTAGACGACGCATTTCAGCGCATTTAGAGCATCCTGCCGTACCTGGTTGAACAAAAGGACCTATAACCCCCTCTCCAAACGTAAAAAAGCCACGAAGCCAAGGAGTGTTGGTTTGACGAAAAACTTCTTCTGCTTTTTGATGAACAGAGGGATTCCAGGCATCTTGTAAAACCAATGCCAAATTTATCTTTCCCGGTACTATTGCTCCGAAATCGGTTTGGCGAACTACCAGGTATTGAGATGACAGTTCTTCACACATGTGGTCTGCCAGCAGCCCTTCTCCTACAACCAAAACGAAAGCACTCACCTTAATCCCTCCTCTTGAACCAATACCCCAAATACCCCTGTCAATCCCTCTTTCAAAAAGGGTTCTAGTTCTAATTCATATACAAACAACTGCTTTCCGTTCCGTTCCAAGATTTCCAACGCAGTCAACAAGTTCTCAGACTGTATCCTCTCTCCACTCGCAGGAATTTCGAGGCTTTGCAACACTTTTTCATCTAGAAGGATCGACGAAATCTCCAAGGATCGTGCTGGTACGAATTCTGCTTCATTTTGCACTTTGATAATTGCCTGTTGCAGCGCATTTCGTAATGCCATAGTTATATTCAAATCGACACTGCCATACCATCCATCTTTTGTACCAATCCACACAGCCGGAAATCCATACACATCCTTACCTACACCTAAAGTCGGTGCTCCCTGCAACGTAGTCAGTGCCTGCAAATAATAACGACAGCGTTCATCTTCTACTTTACTCACCTGCACCGGGGCGACTGAATACATTTGCTCAAGACTTTGTCTAATCAACTCCTCGTCCAAACACTTTTGCAATCCCCGGCAAATACCTTCCGCGAACGTTTCACCAACTCCAATCTCCAACTCTGCAGGTAGATCGAGCGAACCGACTATTGGTGATACATACGCTTCAATTCCTGACAAACCCGCTTCCCTTCTTGCCTCCTCATGTGTCAGACCTGTACAGACAATATCACCCAACAGTTCAGATGGCCCCTCTGCCATTGGGTTGACTGCTTTAACTCGGCACTGAGCTAACGGTAGCTGTCTTAAATCCCCCTCCTCCCATATATGGAAAATTCCAGATACCTTTGAGGTCAACTGGTTGAAGGCAAGAAGTAATGTACCCGGATCACTTCTTTCCAATCCTTGTGCTAGTCGAATATCTAAATCTTCAACCAATCTAGCTGATGTTTGTCCTGTCACCAGTGGATGAGGCATGAACGAATGCCAGTTTCCTTCTAACGTTTCCAAATCTAGAAGGAAGAATTGATTCTTCTGTTCCCTTTCGGATACACCCGTAACGTTTTTAAACAACTCAAATACGACTAAATTTGCTAACATTGCTCCGGCTGTGGGAGAAAAGGCTGAAAATGGCTGATCTTTGAAAAGAGCCGATTTGTGAATACGGCGCCATGCAGACTCCCAGCACGCCTCTGAGTCAGGATGTACTATCGGACCCGCTAAACCCGCCTGCTCTAAACAGATAGCTGGGAGAAACACTTTCTTCTCTTCCCTAGTAACCCTATGTAGAAGTTGGAGTTCCTCTACATCACCCTTTTCAGACACATATAAAATATAATCAAACGGTTTCAATATTTCCTGCCAGGAACTTTCTCCCTGCTTGTTATGTGTAACCTCCTCTATCTCCACTTCTGAGTCTGTTTTACGGGCATGTGCCACCAGTTCCATCAAACGCTGTCTATTGGTCTGAACCGTGTCAGTAATCAACATTTGGAACTTGGGCAATCCGGAATAAAGTAACGACGCCACCAACGAAACAAAAAAAGGACCAGAGCCTACTGTCAACACTTTCGCTTGACGAAAGGTCTGAAAACGGAACGCACCCGAATCAACCAAATTATCTACAAATTCAATTTGAGAAGTATACTTTTTTAGAACCTGTTCCTTCAATTGATGCGGTTGGTCTTGGCTCACATCTCGAACAAATCCATTTCGATATAGTGCTTCTGCTATTTCAAACACTCTATCTCGGTATGCCCCCGACAATCCTTTTGTCAAATACTCCAAGGTGTACTCACCATTAAACATTGGTATTAGCTTTTCAATCCATTGATCAATCATACTGCCTTCCATACGGAACGAACTTTCATTGTTCCGAAAATACACACCGCTGTTTGGATCAGGGAGAAAAAACGTGTCCCTTTTCACTTTTAGACGCATAGAAGGGTTCATATTCGTCATTTCGCTCCTCCTTAGCCGTAGCTTTCTTCATATTTATTTATCATCACTATCATCCTATGTATTGCAATTTGTCCCTTATGTTAATTCTGTAAAGAAAAGCCCCAACAACAATTGTCGGGACTTTTCTCCTCTACATTTCTAATTTGAGTTTTCCTTACAAAATGAAAGCTATCAACCGCCGCAACGACCGCCTCCGCAATTATGACAGCGACCGCCGCAATTGTGGAAGCAATTGTGGAAGCAATTGTGGAAGCAATTGTGGAAGCAATTGTGGAAGCAGTTGTGGAAGCAGTTAAAACAGCTAGAACATCTTCCAAAACCGCCAAGACCACCAACACCACCAAGACCACCAACACCGCCAAGACCACCAACACCGCCAAGACCACCAATACCGCCAATACCGCCCATACCACCAAATCGGGTAGGATCAGTATAGTACATGCTTGGGTCAAAAGGAACGGCCTGGCTCGCATGGAAATCACCTAGATTTAACCCTTGGAGTTGACTATGAAAATCATTCATTTTTATTACCTCCTTATATATTTAAAAAGGGCCGCAGCAACCAACTTAATATGAGCACAGATAAAACTTGAAAATAGGTAAACACACTGCTAAACCTTCCCCAACAAAATATGTACAATGGGTGGGTATTGCTACTCATACAAAAGCCTATTTTTTATACCTTAGCGGTACCCAAAGACCTTTTATGAAAAAAAGTGTCCAGGAACATAGATGGACATTTGTCCACCAGCTGTGCTGGACACTTTTACTATTCTATCGTTAAAGGTTAATGCTTCTTTTGGTTTACTCCTATCTAACTCATGACAAGACCGCCATCGACATTCAGTGTCTGTCCGGTCATAAATGAGCTCCATTCGGAGGCTAAGAAAAGCACAGGTCCGACAATATCCCCTGGTGTTGCGATTCTTCTTAATGGTGTTTGGGCGATGATCATTTCCTTTACATCTTCTTTTGTTTCACGACTGGCATCGGTTGGATACACCAATCCAGGTGCCACACAATTGACTCTAATTCCGAAAGCTCCTACTTCAACAGCTAGATTACGGCTAAATCCGATTAACGCTGATTTTGCTGTTGTGTAATCATGATAAGGGACGAGCGGCCGATCCACTAAGTTGGTTGCAACATTAATAATGCTGCCCTTCGTTTGTTTTTTCATCAAAGGAATGGCTTCTTGACAAACATAGTAGCTAGATTTTAGTGCTCCATCAATTTGTTCTTGATAATCAGCCCATTTTAATTGCGAAAACATCTTCCGTGTATCTGGATTAAATATATACGGTTTAAAGGCATTATTGACAACCACATCTAATTTTCCTACTTCGAGTTCAATTTGCTCCATCATCCCTTTAACAGCTGACTCAGATGTTACATCGGCTTGAATTGCCCATGCATCACCGCCAAGCTCAATACATGAGGTCACTGTTTTTTCTGCTGCTTTCTCATTTTGAACGTAGTTTACAATAACGGTTGCCCCTTCTTTAGCGAATCCTTTTGCAATGGCAGCCCCGATTCCTCTACTTGAACCCGTAACGAGGACCGTTTTATTTTCAAATTTCCTCACAATATGCCAGCCTCCTATTTCTTTTTAGGAAGGAAATCTCCAACGATTACATCCGCCATATTTAAATCCTTATCGATTAACCCTAACTTTTTATACGCATCAGCACCCTGTTGCAACACATCTGCTTCTAATGCGCCCAAACCTCTTTCGTTCGTTGTATTCGAAATACTAGATTCGTTTCGTAGTTTAATAATTTCTAAATTGTGTTTTTTATCTTTGCCATCAATGGCGTATTTTACAGCCAAATCAGCTGCTTCCTCTGGCTGGTTGATCATCCACTCTGCACTATTTTGATAGCCTTCGATAAACCTTTTCAGCATGTTCTTTTTCTCGTTGTACGTTTTTTCTGTTACCACAAAGACATCGCTTGGGACATTGAAATAATCTTTTACTTCTAATACATTTACATCCGAAAGTCCTTTTTCCATTGCGGTCACTAAGCCAGTGTCGGTAGCAGCCGTTGCGTCAACCTGCCCTTGCATCAGCGGGGCAAAATTCAACAGACCCGTTTCAACGATCGTGACGTCTTTTTCCGTAAGGCCTGCTTGGTTTAGAAGAACAAGTAGATTTTGTCTTGTACCACTTGAAAGGCTATAGACGCCAATGGTTTTTCCCTTTAGGTCCTCAGGTTTTGTGATATTACTCGTTTTTAATGAAACCACATTAAATATGTTTTGCGGATAAATATTGTAGATTACCTTTAATTTCTCTCCTTGATTTAAGGCGAAATAGAGGGAGCCTGGATCTGTGAAGGCAATTTCGGCTTTCCCTGAAATGATATTCTTAATGGCGTCTCCTCCCCCAGCACCAGGTATCAACTCCACACGTAAACCATGACTTTTAAAAAAGTCTTTTTCCTCACTGACTAGCAGATTCGTTTGTTCTGAAATCGGCTGGCTCCAGTTTGCAACTTTTACTGTATCTAACTCTTTTTCTACTGCAGTACTTTGTGCGCCACAACCAGTCAACAACAATAATAGAATGAAAGTTGCTGCTGAAATCGTTGCTTTCATTTTCATTTGTAAAATCCCCTTATTTTTTATATGGAAGTAATTTTTGTTCCATGAAATATATGATTTGATAGAGAAGCGTACCTATGATCGTCACTAAAATGAGTACGGAAAACATCAAGGGTGTATCCATCATTCCTTGCGACGCAATAATCAAGGCTCCTAATCCTTCACTCCCGCCAATAAATTCACCCACCACAGCACCGACAACCGCTAGAACGGCTGCTACGCGAAAGCCAGCGAGGATACTTGGCAGCCCAGCCGGTATTTTTAATTTAAATAAGGTTTGCCATCTGTTTGCCCCTAGCACCTGAAACAACTCAATTTTTTGACGATCGGTGTATTGAATGGCAGTGACGGTATTTTCCATTAACGGAAAAAAACAAATTAAAGCGGTAATCACGACCTTTGACGTCATTCCAAAGCCAAACCAAAGAATAAAGAGAGGCGCAAGGGCAAGCTTAGGAACAGCTTGACTAGCAATGACATAAGGAAATAATAACTTACGGATAAATTCAATTTCCCCCATTAAAATTCCAGTCAACATACCCAACAAACTTCCGAGAAACAGTCCAATGACAATCTCGAGACTTGTTCGAATAATATGCGGGGTATAATAACCACTCATTAATCCTTCTATAAGGGTAGTGACGACAACGGACGGTGCGGGGAGGATAAGCTCGGACAAAAGACTAGCCAGCCCTTCCCAAATCAATAGAATCAAAATGAATAAGATACAGGAATAAATGGGTGCTTTTTTCATTGTTCTCCTCCATTAATGGCTATACGAATCTGCAAACATAGGTTATTAAAGGATTGAGAATATCTAAGATCACTTTGCCGCTCTTGTAACTCAACAGCTTGTTCATAGATCATTCTTCCTTTATCCAACACTACAATTCTATCTGATAAATAGACTGCTTCTGAGATATCATGGGTAACAAACAACACAGTCATTTGATGGAGTTCACAAAGCCGAAGAAGGTCATCTTGAAGCTCCTCCCGTGTAATCGCATCAAGAGCTGAAAAAGGCTCATCCATATATAGCATGGTTGGGGTTTGAATGAGCGCTCTAGCAATGGAAACTCGACTTTGCTGTCCTCCAGAGAGACGATCCGGATATTCCCTTTTTAAATGGGATAGACCCATTAAGGCTAATAGGGATTGTGCTTTTTCAATATCCTCGTTCGTCACTTTCCTCTTGATGGAAACTGGTAAAAGGACATTATCAATGACTGTTTTCCATTCCAATAGTGTGGGTGCTTGAAACACAAACCCTATCATTTCTGAAGGTTTGACGGCCTCACCTTGTAACTGTATGGATCCTGAGTCCGGGGTTATTAAGCCTGCAGCAAGCTTTAATAAGGTAGTTTTTCCACATCCGCTTTTACCTAGTAAACTATGAAACTTTCCTTTTTCTAACTCAATACTGACAGCATCAACAATTGGGTGGTTGTTGGCATAACTGTATGTCACATCTTGTAAACGTAAGAAACTCATTCCAATCCTCCTAATCGATATAAGCTGCAAAATTTTCTGCATACTCTTCAGCTGAATGCTCAATATCAACCATTTGAACGAGATCTAGTAAATTAAAGCGGCCGTCATGATGCCAGCCTGACTCAGGAGAAGTCATCATCCCTAAAGCAGTGATCCTTGTGACACCAGATTTACCAAGCACTTCACCCCATTGAAAAAGTTCTTTAGGTGGAGCAGCTATCCCAACACTCTGCAGGTACTTCCGGTATGGCTTAATACTAGCCAATAGATCTTCTATTACATCAAAAGCAATCACTTTGATATTGCGATTTGAGCAGGTTGGCGTGAAGAAGGCAGCTTCTTCATAGACAACACTCCATTGTTGTTCAGTTTGACCAAAGACATGTTTGGCAGGTTTTGTATAGGACGTTACTTCCTCTTGGTTACGCCAATGGGTGGCAGTTGTCATTTCTTCTAAGGATAGAACACGCCTTGGATATCTCTTTTCAAAGTTTTCAAGTTCATGCGCGATGTATTGGGCAAAGTCAAAAGGTGAAACGGCTCCCCCATTCTGAACATAGAAAATATGGGGAGAATAACAGCCCTGTTGATCAAATTGGATGATATCGAATGCAGCATGATGTGCGGTGGTCCATGCTTTTCGTGAATCTAGAGCCTTGCTGCTAACCACCCCAAAGCTGACTTTATGACCAAATGGGAGAAAGCGTGTGGAAACAGGGATCCTTTGACTCATCGCTTCTAATGACTGATTACTACCATAGCCGACCACAACATCTGAATGTGCAAACATCTCTGTTTCACGTTCCTCGTCTCCACCCTTCCACCAAACGACCGCAAAGCAATCTGCTAGTTTGGGGGCAATGTCAACTAATACTCGTGCAAACCACCCTGCAAACAACGGCTCAGTACTCGAAACCTTTCCGATGTTTCCTGATTTAACCAATAAACCAGAAATAAGGCTCCACAAAGGAAGTGCTGGTACATTTCCTGCCCAAATATGGAGGATTAAATCAGGACCAACACCTTTTGAAAATCCATTTTTTGCCCGAGGCTGAAAGTCATCCAGCAGTAGCGGATTGCCTAAGTCTTCAACCACGAAACGCTGCAGCTGCGGTTTACGAAACTTTTTTAAGAAGGAAGTAAGTCCAAGGCGAATCATTTCTTCATCGTATCCGGTAACAATCGGTAACAGTCTTTCTGCTTTTTTTCGATAAAGTGAATTTCGATCGAGTAATACCTCAACAGCACTGTCAATAATCGAAATAATCTGTGTTATCGTCATCGATTTCAGCACTTCCACACTCGCTTTTTTAACCTTTTCAGCGACTTGTTGCAATTGCTGCTTGGTCAGAAGTGGTGCTTCTATTTCAAGTACTTCATTTCTTCCCGTAAAAGTGAGAATTTTGGTTTCTATCACTTCTTCCCCAAGTTCGGGAAGATACCCAGCTCTTTCTCTCATTGCACTAGCCCCTTGGCAGCCTGGATAAATTCTTCCACTGCAAGCGAACAGCCCTTCGCCTCTGTTCCCTGAACTCTGCCTAATAATAGAAAACCACCATCTACTTTCATGCCTAAGTCCTCTGTCAATATAGTCGTAACAGAATTGAAGTTCGCAAGATCACAATGAACAATTACACCCCGTTCACCCTCAACCACTTCTTCACCCGTTAACGGATGAATAATTCTCGTTTTTAGCCAATGAGGACCCGATTTAACCGATGGGATCCGGTCATTTCCTGAATCATATAGCTGTGAGCTTAATTCCGTCATTCCGTACATATTGATACAGTTTTTCTTTGGTACCCCCAGCAGACTCGATAATTGGTGATAAAAGTCATCGAGATTCCATTCCTTTGACTGGTTTTTAAATCCACCTGTATCTAAAATTTTACTACCGGGTGGTAATTGAAAACTACGTCCTAGTTCTTGTAGTTTCTCCATTAAATGAACAAAACTAAAAGAGGCCCCTAATAAAGCATAGGGCTCGCCAGAACTCTCAGCATGCTCCAATTCTTGAATAAGCAACTGGAGATTTACCCCATTTTCTGTCAGAAGATAGTGACTGTCCTCTGTACCAAACTCTTCTTTTGCAAGGGCTAAATACCTTGCTAAAGAAGAGTTTGGCATTTCTTCTTCCGTCGGGAAAAGAATGCCCATTCGAATTTTGTCACTCATAAATCGTTTTTTAAAATACGTTTTCATTGATTTGTTCCAAACCTGTAACGTCGGATGATAGTGCTTCCCTTTCACTCCCATTGTGGTGCCGCTTGTCATAAAAAACCGTTCCGCCTCTTCTGGAGGTATGCATGTGAGCGGTACCTCCTTAAAAGCGTTTATCGGCACGGCTGGAATGTCCTTCCATGTTTTGACGGTCCGGATGGTTTTCCCTTTTTGCTGACAGAATTTTCGAAAAGGAAGATTATTCGTGTATTGGTAAGCAAATATTTGCAGGGCGATTTGATTAAATTCATCTTCTGAAAGTGAATCGAATGAAAGAATAGTTAGTAGTTGGTTGATGATCTGCTGTTGTTCCATGAAGTTACTTCCTTTCTATTTCAACGTTGTTCCATTTTGAGTAAAGATAGCTACCTTCTTCTTTAAAAATATGGAAAGAATGATGGCACCAATCAATGCACCTGCGATCGAGCTAAATATAAATAACGGTATAAAACCAAACACTGCCGCTTCTTGACCCATTAATAGAGTTGCGATTGGGTAGCAGAGAATCGCACCCAGAATACCTGTTCCAATAACCTCACCGAAAAAGGCCATATAAATCTTTCTGGTTTTCATAAAAAGAAGCCCTGCTAATAAGGCGCCAACCATACTTCCTGGAAATGCAAAGATTGAACCAGTTCCCATCATATTTCGCAGGATTGAGACACACAGTGCCTGGGCAACGGCATAAACGGGTCCTAATAGGACAGCAGACAAAACATTCAAGAAATGCTGAATCGGGAACACCTTTGTAATACCAATTGGTATAAACATTACATTACTCGTAAGTGTACCAATCGCGATCATCATCGCAGTCAATGTGAGTTTATGCGTTTTTCTCATAAAAAAATCCCTCCGAGTTTTTATTTGCACTGGGGGATCACCGTTATATACGATTCCCCTCGAAGGTCCGATGGTGGAATGTATCGTTCACTTCCCTACGCTGGTATAATCCAGATCAGGTTCAGGGGTTTAAGACCTTCTTAGTCTACTCTCAGCCAACTTCGGGCTCCCCCAGTGCTAGTATTTAATTTTCATAGAAATGGTTCCATTGGTTAGAATACGATATACCTACTCAAGCGAGTCTATTCGTTACCCAAAACAACAAAAATGAACAATAGCGGGAACAAATAATACCTATTCGTTACTGAACACGACAAATATGGGCTTTAACGGGCACGAATAGTGCTTTATCGTTACCGTAATCCACAAAAATGAGTTAATACGGGCACGAATAAAGTTTTTCACTTTTTTCCATACGAGAATCATCCAATCTTTATAGATAAGATTAAAGAGTATCTAAGACACTATTTCTTAATGCTTTAGCTGCGTTGGTTACGGAAGGAGCATGGCTTATGGCTGTAATAACCGATACACCATCTGCACCTGCTTGGATGACTGACCCAGCATTTTCCGCCGTGATTCCACCTATTCCAACAATCGGAATGGTTACCCCTCTCGCTCGTAATTCTTCAATGAGCTTCGTTCCGTTAGATGGTTTGGCATCTTCTTTTGTTTTTGTTGGAAAAACAGGCCCGATTCCAAAATAATCGGCTCCACCTTCTAATGCATTCATTGCCTCCTCATAACTATGTACAGAAACTCCTATGATTTTATCGTTGCCAATCATCTTTCTGACTTCCTCTATCGGCTCGTCATCCTGTCCTATATGTACACCATCTGCATTCAGTTCGATCGCCAAGCGGATATCGTCATTAATAATGAAAGGAATTCGATGGTCTCTGCATATTTGTTGTAGTTCTTTGGCGAGTTCAACCTTTTTATCATCTTTTAAGGCTCCGATTCCTTTCTCGCGGAATTGAAAAAGGGTAATTCCTCCTTCAATGGCTTCTTGCAAAACCTGGGCAGGATGATCCTTGCAGTTTGTACTGCCCATGATAAAGTAGACTTTCAATGCCTCTCTTATTGTCTTCGTCATCTGCAATCCTACCTTTTCAGTTGATTTCTTTTCCGATATGCCCAGTGATTGGTTGGTCCGTGCCCTTGACCAATCTCGAGTTGATCTTCAATCGCTGCTTGTATAAAGTTTTTCGCTTTCGAAACTGCTTCAAATACACTTAAACCCTTGGCCAGTTCTGCTGTGACAACCGCTGAGAACGTACACCCTGTACCGTGTGTGTTCTTTGTCTGAACTCTTGTGCTTGTAAATGTCGTAAATTCGATTCCATCAAACAATAAATCGATTGATTCATTTTCGTCTTCATCATGCCCGCCTTTTATGACCACATTCTTAACTCCTAAATCATTAAGTCGTTTGGCAGCTGCCCGTTTATCTTCTACGGTTTTAATCGACATTTCCGTTAAAACCTCGGCCTCAGGGATATTCGGTGTTATGACCAACGAAAGAGGCAGCAAATATTGTTTTAAGGCCGAAATTGCCTCATTCTGTAGCAGCGATGCACCTCCCTTAGCAATCATAACAGGATCGACCACTACATTTTTCCAATTATAGTATTCTATTTTTTCGGAAACACCTTTGATGATCTCTGCATTAAACAGCATCCCAGTTTTAAGGGCATCTGTTCCCATATCTTGGCCAATTGATTCGATTTGTTTGGTAACGGCCTCCGCTGTCATCGGAAAAACAGCTTGAACCCCTAATGTATTTTGGGCTGTTACTGCGGTTAGAGCAGACATTCCGAAAACCTCTAACTCCTGAAAAGTCTTTAAATCTGCCTGAATTCCTGCACCGCCGCCACTATCAGAGCCGGCAATCGTTAAAGCTTTTTTCATGGTGATCACTCCTTATAGCTGTTTGAATGAAGCAAATTGATGAATATCTTCTGAAGAAACAAGGGCAAGTTGATTGATAAATTCGATTTGGAAACTGCCTGGCCCTACATTACCAACCTTTTCGAATGCTTTTTCCGCTGCAATCCCATAGAAAGTTAAAGCAGATAATGCAGCATGGACAAAGTTCTTTTCTACTCCTGCAAATGCACCGATAACGGAGGTTAATAGGCAACCAGTTCCTGTTACTTTCGTTAACAGGTGATGTCCATTGGACACTAGATACGTTGTTTCGCCATTTGTAAGAACATCGTCTTTTCCGGTGATTACGACAGTAGTTTTGAGCTTTTTCGCTGCGTTTACGGCTAATTCCACGTGATCTCCTTGCTGTTCACCCGCATCAACGCCCTTGATTTCCCACTTTTCCCCAACAACATTGGCGATTTCAGCCACATTTCCACGTAGAACAGATATTTTCACTTCTTCTATAATCTTTTGTGCCATTTCCGTTCTAAATGGAGTCGCTCCCGCACCCACCGGATCAAAAACTACTGGAATTCCGATTTCGTTCGCTGTTTTTCCAGCTAGAATCATTGAGCTGACCACCTCTTTGTTTAAAGTCCCGATATTGAGCACGAGGGCACGTGAAATCCGAACCATGTCCGCCACCTCATCTGGAGCATTCGCCATTACTGGAGACGCCCCTAGAGAGAGTAGCCCATTTGCCGTAAAATTGGTGACGACCACATTGGTAATATTATGTACGAGCGGGTTCTCCTCTCTTACTCTTTGTAAAATTAAACTCATTTCGCTGCTGTTCATAGCAGTTCCTCCTTCTAAATAATGATCCTATCACTCTTTTAAACATAAAAAAGCCAGATCCATTAACAGGACCCGGCTTAAATAGTTAGAGAAAAAGGATATTTTCGCTTGGCTACTTTCCTACGCTGGTATAATCCAGATCAGGTCCAAAGGGTTAAAAAACGTATCGTTTTTCTCTCAGCCCGTCTATCAGGGCACCCCTAGTAGTAAAAATCTTATAAATTATCCCTTATAATAGTCTAATAATTTCGATATGTCAATTTATTGGATTTGATAGGATCTGCGCCAGCTTCAA
Source organism: Neobacillus sp. plas4 (assembly GCF_057221695.1). Classification (NCBI taxonomy): domain Bacteria; kingdom Bacillati; phylum Bacillota; class Bacilli; order Caryophanales; family Bacillaceae; genus Neobacillus; species Neobacillus sp. plas4. The sequence goes on along the minus strand of NZ_CM170152.1, from coordinate 3,056,381 downwards.
AAAGAGTGTATGTTATAGGTAATAAGACCAAAGGATTAAAGTCGGATTTACTTTCCCCCATCATCTCTTAAAATACATAGTGGAGGTAGAATTTTTATGTTGAAAAGAATGATCATCCTTGGGATGCTTGCAATAATCTTAGTAATATTAGTTATAGTAAAATCACAAACCACATCTACAGTGGCCAATCTTAACGATGAATCCTCTGAGTACATTACGATAGAATATACGATTAGCGAAATTAAGGAGAATAAATACTACGGTGAAAGCGATGATGGAAAGGAAATAATTTTTTCTGCAGAAAGCATCGTATCGGGGGATAACATTCAAGTCGATGATGTTGTGATATGCTATTTTGAAAGAGATAATTTTGCCAATGGGATCGTCAAAGTCAAAAAGAAAAAGTAATAGCCCTTCTCAATTGAGTAGGGCTTTGCTTTATTTTGAAAGGCTTTGTTAAATAAGTCTGTTGAATAGCGCATAAGTAACCAGCGATTGTAAAATAAGCGGAAGTTTTCCGGTTATTTGAAAAATGGGGCATGATTCGTGGAATATAAGCGGAAATTTTCCGGTTATGCTATGCAAAATCCCCCATTTTTATGTTTTATTTATAAATAGGCGGAATCTCTCCGTCTATTTTCGATATTTTTAATGTATTTTATCAAATAAGCGGAATTTCTCCGTCTATTAAGATTCTTAAAATTATTGCCTATTAAAAACAAGTTTGAATCTTATTTATGAAAAGTAAGTAAATCCTCCAAAGCAGGTTTAAGTGATGGATACGTGAATTCAAATCCTTCCTCCATTAACACTTTAGGCATAACGTGTTGACCTTCCAAAACGAGTGTACTTTTTTGACCTAGGACTGTTTTCATTACGAAAGAAGGTACAGGAAACCAGTGTGGGCGGTGTAAAACAGAACCTATTGCCTTCCCAAACTCACTCATTTGAAGTGGCGAGGGTGATGTGACATTAACCGGTCCACTCAGATGAGGATGTTCAAGGGCAAAGAGGATGGCGCGGACGACATCGGTTACATGAACCCAAGATACCCACTGTTCCCCTGAGCCCACTCTTCCCCCGACAAATAATTTATAAGGAAGCGCCATTAGCGGAAGTGCTCCGCCTTCCTTCCCAAGCACCACACCAAATCTCATAAACACCGCTCGAATGGATTGTTCTTCTACTAGTTTCGCTTTATTTTCCCAGTCACGTACCGTCCTGCCGAGAAAATCGTCTGCTATTTCCGATGAATTTTCGTTATAAACATTCTTTAAAGAAGCTGGATAAATGCCAATAGCACTGGCATTGACTAAGACAGACGGCTTTTCAGTCAGGCTTGAGATGATTCTTACTAACTCATCTGTTGCTGTCATCCGGCTGACATATATTTGCTTCTGATGACTCTTAGTCCATCTCCCATCATTGATGGAAACCCCCGCCAAATTAATAAAAGCATCTGCACGATTAATTTCATTTTCTGGTGAAGTGCCTTCAATAAGCCACTGAACATACTGCAGCTTATCAGAGGATTTCTTCTTTTGTCTTGTTAGAATTACGATCGAATGCCCTTCAGCAAGAAGCAGTGCTGCTAACTTTTGACCAATAAATCCGGAACCCCCAGCAATTACAATCTTCATAATTCCCCTCCGATTCATTCAACGTGCCGAAAAATATATATGAAAATTATACCATTTTTTTCAAAGAAACTTCTGACTTTAAACGAAATAAACAATATTCAATGTTTGCAGATCCTCTTGTTTCATTAGGTACAAATTCCCGTTTTTCCTTTTTCCGTTATAATCTCTCGCTTGGAAGTGAATCATGGTAGGAAATAGAAAGTAATTGGAAGTGGTTTACGATGGAGCATATGGCAGGGTCCTATAATGATTACTGGTTGGTTTTTTCCATTCTTCTCGGTATTCTTTTTTCATATATCGCGTTAGATCTTAGATGGAAAATGATTATCTTTAAAAATATTAAATACCATTTGTGGTTATTGGGTTGTGCGATTGCCATGGGGATTGGGATTTGGACGATGCATTTTGTTGCTATGTTCGCGATGGAGCTGCCGAATCCAATTGAATATGATGCGCGAATAGTATTACTATCGCTGCTGATTTCCATCTCAGGCACAGGGCTTGCCTTCTTTTTGATGAAAGCTAATCTTTTTAGACTCTTTTTATCTAGTCTGTTGATGGGTGGAGGAATCGTTTGTATGCACTATTTAGGTGTGGAAGCGATGCATATAAATTTCTCTATCACGTATAAGACGCCTATTGTACTTTTGTCTTTTTTAATTGCTTTTACAGCTGCATTCGGCTCACTATGGGTATTATTCTACTTTAATCATCACTATGCCATGAAATTTAATTGGCGGATATTGAGCAGCATATTAATGGGGATTGGTATCGCAGGAATGCATTATATTGGAATGTGGGGGACCATTCTTCACTATCAACCAAATCTCATTTCTGGATCCACCTATTACTCGGTTAATTCGAGTACCTTGAGTTCGTTCATTAGTGTCCCTGCTATTGTTGTCGTGCTGATTATGTTATTATCGAGTGCTTTCCTTGATAAAAAACTAATTAAAAAAATGAAGGACCTTAATCAGCATGAGAAAAAGTTAAGAGAATCGGAGAAACTATCACTGGTGGGTGAATTGGCTGCTGGGGTGGCCCATGAAATCAGAAATCCATTAACGACATTAAAAGGATTTACCCAAATGATGAATGAGACCGACGATTTAGAAACCAATAAACGTTATTCGAAGATTATGATTGACGAAATAAACAGGATTAATTTTATCGTAAGTGAATTTATGGTCCTGTCAAAACCCCATATTGTTCATTATTCCTTAACCGATCTATCGGTCAGTATTAAAAATGTAATCACCCTGTTAAATACCCAAGCGATTATGAACAATATCGAAATTTTTCCAGAATTTGTTGGCGAACGTTTTCTTATTAAGTGCGAGGAAAACCAAATTAAGCAAGTGGCTGCCAATCTAATCAAGAATTCCATCGAAGCCATGCCTGATGGTGGAAAGATAATGGTTCGAATGGAACAAAAAGACGCTCATTTAGTTCTTTCCATTGTGGATAATGGTGTGGGGATCCCACAGGATAAAATCCATTTATTAGGGACTCCATTTTACACAACAAAATCAGAAGGAACGGGTTTGGGGTTAATGGTAAGCAAGAAAATCATTCAAAATCACAATGGAAAATTCGAAATAAAGAGTGTTCCAAATAGTTCTACGACTGTTACCATCACTTTACCAATAGAGATTAGTCATTTAGATTATCTAAGCATGAATGAGGACGACGATCTAACATTAACCCAATCTTCCTAAGTGCGTCGGCTTTACCTACACAAAGGTAAAGCCTTTTTATTGATTTCGAAAAATAATCATGCCAGTAATCATTGGTACGATCATTAACAAACCAACAGTAAGAGTGGGAATCGATAACCGTGAAGCAAATATCGCACCAAATTCACCCAGAAACCCTCCAATCAAAAAAGGGATGGCGGATTTTGTTTTATCGGCGGCATTTGGCTTTGCAAAGTACCAGGCATCCCAAACTGCATAAACATAGAAACCTGGATAAAACAACATGTATTGAAAATTGGTTGCCTCTAATGCTTTTTGATGAAATCCATTAAAATCAAGATGAATGGCAGTATTAATATTTCCCATAACATTATCATAATGTTCTACGATCAGGAGAAAGACACCTTTCAGAAATTGTCGATTATAGATTTGGCCAAATCCGGGCATTAACATGGAAAATAACGCTGCAATATTCCTCATTGCGGTTCTCCTTTGTTGTCTATGTATTTATTTCCGAATTATGGAAGTGTTTATTATAATTTCCAAATAGGCAGGAATAACACGAAATAAAATAATACAAATATCGACATTTTCGATTAGAATCCATTCAGACTTCCGTTGGTGCCTTTCTTCTAAGGGTTAGATATCTATCTATAAGAATTAAGTACTATTATTTTCAATTATTTCAGTTATAATAAAAGTAAGTTTGGAATAAAATTAAAAAAGACCGAACATGCTGGTAACATGTCCGGTCCAGCAATAGACGGTCCTTCACAGGGGTCGGCTAGTTGGGACGATAATCCACCTGAGCCATCAACTCAAGGGTGGATTATTTTTTTTGGTTAAATGACAGTATGGTTAGGATTAAACTTGCAAATCCAATCGTAATCATGAAAGTTTCAAAAACTGTCATTCAGCATCACCCCCTTTCGGTTTGGGGAGTGTGCCGACCACCCTTGAGATACCCTACTCTATCGCTCTTTCAGTATACCATATCCCGATAAAAACGGAACATACATTCGTAATTTTCTTAACTTAGTAATCTGTTTAATTCTTCATTTGTTCCACTAATAGATTGGCGTATGTTTCGCCGCCTGCCTTCGTTAAATGAACGCCATCATTCGCAAAAAACTCCGCATGACCTGCACTCGCACCGTACCAATCTACAAGGACAGTATTAGGCATACTAGTAACCACTTCTACTAATGTTGAATTTACAGTCGATTCCCAAGGTCTTGGCACTCTACAGTTTACTAAAATCACTTTTTTATCACCAAGACCTTCTATTACCTTTACTAGGTCGGTTTTTACAAAAGGTCCGTTCGTACCAACTTGAATAATTACATATTCCCCTAACTGACCATTGCTCTCTAGATTTTTGATCACCTCTGGCACCTCTGACATTTGCCTTCCAACGCGATAATCAATAATGGCTTCAGGATAATGGTTTTTAAAGAAAGGAGCTACATCATACATAACAGAATCACCAATTATCGTAACCGTTTTTGGCGCAGGTTCGTTAACCACCTTTTCTCCACTAGGGTCTTGTTCCTGGTTGAATACGAGTTCATCTAACGGTGCTATTGTTAATGGTGTTTTAACAGATACTGTGACGGTTGTTTTTGTAACAAACACGACTCCTATTCCTATTATGAAAACAAATAAAAGAGCCCAGCTTCCTACAACCATCCTTTGTTTAGTATTAGAAAGTCTTTTTAATTCTGTTAGTCTTAATTTATATCGACCTGTTCGAATCGGTATTTCCACATATCGATACGACAAATCCGAAATGATCAAGGTCGCTGCAATCTGTAAGGTTATTCGCCATAGGCTGATTCCATCTGTATTCACAATCGGTGTTGTTAAGATAATAATCGGATAATGCCATAAATAAATACCATAGGATCTGACCCCAACCCATTGGAGAGGCTTTGCACTCAACCATTTTGCTAGTTTGCTGGCGGGATGTGCCAATGCTGCAACCACGAATGTGGTAATAAGAGATAGAAGAAACATACCTCCCTGATAATGAAAATGGTCAAATTGGGACACAATTGAAAACATCGTAACAATAAGAAATAACCCTGCTATTCCCACACATTCAAGGACAATGCCAGCCTGTTTTGGTAAGGTGTTCGATAATCTCTGACTTGGCCATAAAAAAGCAAGTGCAGCTCCTAGAAGTAGTGAAAAGGCTCTAGTATCTGTTCCATAATAGACACGTGAAGGATCCTCTCCCGGTATATATAGGTAAGCCATTAACCAAGCAGAAAAAACGACTCCAACTAGGATAGTTATCAACCTATACCTAGTACTTTTTATAAAAGTAAATCCAAGGATCATAAATAACGGCCAAATAAGATAAAATTGTTCCTCTATAGCCAATGACCAAATATGAGTTAGCGGTGAAACTGGTCCGAAGCTTTCAAAATAGGAAACTTCCCGGAAGATATACGACCAGTTTGTAACATAAAAAAGTGAAGGTAAAAAATCTGATCGTAATTTTTCATACGAAGGATGATTTGTTAATGTTACCCAGACAGTGATGATAAGTATCATGGCCATTAATGCTGGAGCCAGCCTGCGAAAGCGCTGAATCATAAAACGCAGGTAGTTAATCTTATTGTTTATATTCCACTCATCGATAAGGATATCCGTAATCAAATACCCAGATAAAACGAAGAATACCGTTACTCCTGAAAACCCACCTTCAAACCAAGGGATATTTAAATGGTATAGAATAACACCTATTACAGCGATTGCCCTAAGTCCATCAATCCCTGGCATATATCTGCGTTTTTCCATATTTGGAATGCCCATTTCATCCTCCCCTGCTTTCATTTTGAAAGGATTATTTACGATATCGCCTCTATTGGTTTTTATATGTTTAGTATCGTTCATTCATTCCAGGAAAACTGCATGTTTCTGTGAACTAGCTCACATACTCTTATAAAAATACATGTTACGATACCTTATGTATCGGTGCCTGTCACCATCCGTGGACACTGTCCACCTCAGGCGGACAGTAGAGCGAAACGTAAACAACACAGCAATATTGAAAACGTGTATAGGGAAGCAAATAATTTAAATATAGTAGAAGATTTAAATTTGATTTTGAAACATACTACTGGAGGCGGAAATTATGTTTGATACGTATATGATCCATAAATATTATAAAGGTGTGTTAATTGGCAGGTCCTACTACCAAGGAGCAACGAAGAAATCATTAGTACATTTTATGGCTAAAGCCTATCGAAATGGTGAGCTGCGCTTTGGTAAAATTGTACATTTTGATGAGGCTAAAGTGTTTAGGTTTATTGATGGGAAGGAAGAGTTCGTTGAGACTGTAACTAAATTTAAAAGTCTGCCTATGGCATAAAGTTAACATACAATTTGATATAAATTTATCCTATAAAAAAACCCAGATTCATTTATGAATCCGGGTTTTTTAGGCTTTCTGATTATCTCATTGTATTAGGTAAAAATAGAGCGATTTCAGGGAAAATATATACTAAAACGATTAGAAGGAGAATGGGTATCATGAAAATTAAGGCTCCTTTAAAGATATCTACTAATTCTAGATCTTCTGAAACCCCTTTTAAGACAAAACAATTCATACCTACTGGTGGTGAAATTAAAGCCATTTCCACCACAAGGACAACGATAACACCAAACCAAACTAAATCAAATCCTGCCATTTGCAACACTGGCATTAGTATAGGAATCGTTACGACCATCATAGCTAATGTATCCATTAATGCACCTAGAATAATATACATCACGACAATTAAGATAAAAATCATGGTCGGCGAAAGGTTTGCTGAAAATAAAAAATCCGCCAATTGATAGGGTAAGCGAGTGATCACCAAAACATAATTTAAAATAAATGCGCCCATTAAAATTGCAAACATAAATCCTGTTGTTTTAATTGTACTGAAAATGGCTTCAGAGAAATTTTTTAAGGTTAATTTCCTGCGTATTAAACCAATAATAAATGCACCAAATGCTCCTACACCAGCAGCTTCAGTAGCTGTGAAAAAACCAAGATACAGACCACCAACAACGACTAAAAACATGATAATAATATTAATATTAGTCTTTAATGAAATAAATCGTTCTTTCCAACTAACATTTGGTTCTACTGTAGTTGAAACCATACTTGGTTTTAAAATGACAACGACAACAATGGTAAGCATAAAGAAAATGGTCAACAATATACCTGGAATAACCCCAGCTGTTAGAAGAGCACCAATTGATTGTTCTGTTATCATGCCATAAATGATAAAAGTGGTGCTTGGTGGAATTAATATGCCTAAAGCTCCGCCAGCAACGATTGAACCACCTGTCAAACTTTTACTATACCCTGCTTTCAACATTTCTTTCGATGCAATGACACCCATCGTTCCGGTGTTTGCTACGCTCGAACCTGAGGCTGCGGCAAACATAGCCGATGAACCAATTGTCGCAAGACCCAAACCTCCTTTTAATCTACCAAACCATTTCCGAAAGGTATCAAACAACTCCTCACTAATTCCGGAAGTATATAAAAACTGCCCCATTAAAACAAATAATGGGATTGTACTAAGAGTATAGCTGTAACTCTGGTACCATACGATACTATCAATAGCTGATAGTAGTGTATCCCATCCCTTGAGATAGAAAATAGCAATACTTGCTGGAATTGCCATAGCAATGGCAATTGGGATTCTTAGAAACATAAGGATAAAAACAGAAATAATTACGATTACTCCAACGGCTTCAACAGTCATTTTCTCACTCCTTATCAAAAGCTCCGAACGGATTTATACAATCTTAAAAGCGCTTCTAATCCCCAGCCAATGAAACCAATTATTAATAAAATCTTTATGGGATAAAAGGGAATCCTTAGAAGATCAGAAGACTGTAAAAAGTTCATCTTAGATATAAACACCCAACAAACTAAGAAACAAAAAGCGAGTGTTAGTAATTGGGAAATACAATTTATCGCAGCTTGTAAACGGGGAGGGAATTTATCTACCAAAAGTCCAATCGAAATATGTGAATTTGATTGTTCCGTTATGGCTAATGAACCCATTATTAGTAAAACCATCGTAAACTGAACTAACTCAATATCTCCAATAATGGGGTGTCCTGAACTTCTAGAAATTGAAAAAAAAGTGACAGCTACCATCATAAGCGCTAATGTAATATAAGCGATCCATTTATTAATATTGGTAATAAACTGTATAAATTTAAAAATAAAGTTCATTACTTTACCTTCTTTCGTTAGAAATTCAGAAAAGATAGAAGGATCTTTTGAATATTCTATCAGTCATTTTTCAAAAGATCCCTATCTAGTTTAGGTTATTAAATATGAATTAAAAAGGAAGATCGCCGCCCTCTTCTTTAATTAAGTTTTTAAATTCATTCAATATTTCTTCACCAGGGTATCCCTTTTTGTCAGCCTCTGCTGCCCAAGAATCCCATATTTTCTTTGAAGGTTTTTTAAACTCTTTTAATTCAGCACTATCTAAAGTAATGACTTGACCGCCTTGACTTTTTACTTTTTCGCCAAATTCTTTAATTGCTGAATCTGCTTGATTTTTATACATTTCTCCAGTCATTTCACCTAATTTAGGACCTAACTCTTCCACAAGAAGTTTCTTAAGGTCATCTGGCATTTTATTAAGAGAATTCGAATTTAGTAGAAATACTAATGTGGTTGCACCCAAATCAATTTTAGTTAAATTAGGAGCCACCTCATATAATTTAAGCCCAACAGCACCGACGGATGTATATGTTGCTTGATCAACGGTGTTTTTTTCTAATGATTCATATATTTGCTCAAGACCCAGTGATACAGGTACTGCATCCCATCCTTTAATAGTTTCGATTCTTTCTATTCCTTGTACAATAATTTTACTATCCTGAACATCCGCGATTGACTTTACCGGTTCCTTACTATATAGCTGATAAGAGTCCGTAGAGGATATAGAAAGAAGAGTCGCTTCGTTAAAAACATCTGTCATATACTTGTCTTTAAGCTTTCCCAAAACCTTAGCCTTAACCTCACTATCAGTAATACCAAAAGGTAAATCACCAATGGACATCGGGTATAAATTACTATCAAGATGGAAACTTGGGACGACATATCCAATATCATATACACCGCCCTTTATATCGTCATAAGCAGTTGCTAGTGTTCCAAGAGCACTGCTATTATAGATTTCAATCTGCACTCTGCCATTTGTTTCTTTTTCTACAAGTTCCGCCCACGGTTTAACAACATCTGTATGAAATTTATGAGTAGCGGGAATTTGAACATTAAAACTAAGTTTGTATACTTCTTCATCGCCTGATGACTTTTCTGAATTAGTATTTGCTGATTTTCCACAGCCAAGTAAAGCAAGTGAAATACTCAACATTAGGGTAATCAATATGAATATTTTTTTTGACAAAACCCTTTTCCCCCTTTTAATTAATATTGGTGCAAATTTTTCTATTCATCAAAAGCATTTAATGCATTCACACCATGAGCCAAGGCTGAGCCCGCTTTTAAAGCTGTTGCTACCATAATCGCCTCGGCAACCTCTTCCTTAACCGCTTTGGCTCTTTTTGCACCCTTCGTATGAATGTCAATGCAATATGGACAGCCCGTGGTATGAGCCACCGCAACGGCAATAAGTTCCTTTTCCTTAACACTTAGTAAACCAGATTTTAAAGCTTGCTGATCAAAATCTACAAACGCTTTGAAAACATCTCCATTTAAATTCGAAAACTCTTTTAATCTATTAAAATATGACTTTTTATACAATTCTTCATCATCGATGTGATCAAAGCTATTAAGTGCGTTCACGCCATGTGCAAGTGCTGAACCCGCCTTTAATGCAGTTGCTACCATAATAGCTTCAGCCATTTCTTCTTTAGAAGTCTCTAAAGATTTTGCTTTGTTTACATGCAAGTCAATGCAGTATGGACATCCAGTCGTATGAGCGACAGCAATCGCAATTAACTCCTTTAATTTTGCAGGGATGACCCCGCCCTTTAAGGCATAATGATCAAATCTGATAAAATATTTAAAAGTATCAGGGGTTAAGTCACTAAATTCTCCTAGACGTGAAAAATATGATTTTTGGTATAAAGATTCATTACTCATTTTTGTTTCCTCCCTAATTTATATACTGTTTTAACTTCTTTTTTCTTTCTGGCTGGCAACAAATTTATCGATTTCATCCCTGGCCTCTCCATGCAACATCATATGTTCTTGTAATTCTGGTTCATAAAAAAGTAGATTTTCAAATCTCGGGGTTGCTGCATTGACTATTTTTTTTGTTACCCTTATTGCTGAAAAAGGATTCCTATTCAACTTGCCTATTAATTCTTCCGTAGCATTGGTTAATTCCTGAGAAGGTACTACTTTATTTACTAAACCGATTTGTAAAGCTTCGGCAAAGTCGATGACTTCACATAACATGATTAATTCCTTTGCTTTCGCTGGTCCCACAAGATTTACTAATCGAGGTGTACCTCCACCTGAGAAAAATAAACCTCGTTCCACCTCTGGCAGGCAAGCTGTTGCGTTATCCGCCATAATACGAAAATCGCAAACCATTGCTAAAGCGAAGCCTGCACCGTACATCGGCCCATTTATCGCAGCGATTGTAATTTGATCGAGTGCATCAAACTTCCTTAAAAACTCATGTCGGTTAATCTGATCCTCCCTAATATAGGAAGAACTTAGCGCATGATCTTCGATTCCGTTTAATAGCTCATTCATATCTGCACCGGCCGAAAATGTCTTTCCATTCCCCGTAAATACAATAAATTTATAACCTGAATCTTTTCGTATTTCTGAAATAATTTCATCCAGTTCCTTATTCATTTGAGTATTCATGGCATTTGCTTTTTCCGGTCTATTAAACGTTATCTTTACTACTGGTTTGCTTCGTTCTACCAAAATAGTATTGTAGGCTTCCATCTTCATACCCCCCCTTAATAACCAAATTTTGTAAACACCTAAATATTTCTGCTAGCGAATTCCCAGTAGGGTGCTCGTAAGGTCTTTTTATCAATTTTTCCATAATGAGTTAGCGGCAGGTCTTCGATAAGATTAATCGCTTTAGGAACCTTATATTTTGAAAGATTATTCTTGCAATATTGCATGATGTTTTCAGTGTTTATTGAATTGTTTTTAGGAATAATAAAGGCTGTGACAGCTTCTCCCCAATCCTTATCTGGAATACCAATAACGGCAACTTGACGAACATCCGGGTGTTTTTGGATGACATTTTCAACTTCCGAAGAATAAACATTCATGCCGCCGCTAATGATCATATCTTTTTTCCGATCCAGCAGATAAACGTATCCTTTCTCATCCATTACTCCCACATCTCCTGTGTGTAACCAACCATCTTTTATGGTTTCAGACGTTTTTTCAGGAAGTTTATGATAACCAATCAAATTTGTCAGTGCTTTGACGCAAATTTCACCCTCTTCACCGCGGCTTACTTCATTTCCATGTTCATCAACAATCTTAATTCTGCTCATGATCGTTGATTGACCACAGCTCTGTAATATTTTTTGATATTCCTCATCGGTGCGGTGATCCGCTTTCTTAAGCCATGTTGCCGCACTTTGTGTTTCAGTCAATCCATAAATTTGAAGAAAAACTTGACCAAATATTTCCAATCCCTGTCTTAACCGATCTGCTGCAATAGGTGCTGTCCCATATTGAATGGTTCGTATCGAGCTTACATCAAAGTTTTTATCTTCCATAAAATCAAATAATCGATATAGGGTGGTAGGAACAGTACTTAGGAAGGTAATCTTATTTTTTTCAATATGTTCCAATACGTTCTCAGGATCAAATTTACTTTCAATAAAAATTTGAGCACCTTTTACCAAACCTGCGTATAAATAAAGTCCAGCAGCATGCGGCAATGGCGTAGTCAATAAAATTTTTTCATCTTCTTGCATTGTCGTCTCAATCGCCATTGAGAGAGAGGTTAGGACGGTTCCTTGATGATTATGTACTACACCTTTTGGCTTTCCAGTGGTACCGCCTGTGTAAAGGATTAACGAGAGGTCCGTAGGGCTAGTTGAAACAGTTAATATAGCTTCAGGTTCATTTGCCTGGAAAGATTCCCATGAAATAAATGGATCAGGTAAATATTCTTTCCTGCATACTCCTACAATCGTCTTCATTTTTGGTAATTCCATCTGGATGTTTTTTATAATGGAGAAAAATTGCTCTTCCACAATTAAAACTTCTGCATCAGAATCATTTAAAATGTAAAGAATTTCTTTCTCTCCAAGCATGTTGTTTAAAGGGACTTTTGTTCCCCCTGAAAAGAAGATTCCTAATTCACTAATCAAGTATTCAGGAGTGTTGGATAATAAGAGAGCAACCCTGGTATTATTTTTTACCCCACACTTTATCAATCCATGAGCAACTCTATTAGCTTGCTTGTGTAGTTCACGATAGGTGAATGATTGATTTTGAAAATGTACAGCCGGCCTGTCTCCATGATTTTGAAACAGATTGTTGAAAAAATCGTTTAAAGTTAGAATGGAATGATTCATTTGATTCCTCCCCTTTTGTATGAATTTTTTAAGTATACTAGATCCAGTACATAAAGTTTAATCGTTTGAAAAATCTGAATACTATTTCGTTTTATATTTTGATACTACCACTTTCTTCTTTTATCGGTCTAATATATGATAGAATCATATTAATATTCAGAAAGTATTATTCTAGAATAATAAGGTGATCATTTTGGAATTAAGACATTTACACTATTTTGTTGCAGTCGCTGAAGAACTCCATTTTGGCAGAGCTGCTATACGTTTAAATATGAGTCAGCCACCCCTTAGTCAACAAATTGCTCAATTAGAAAAAGAGTTAGGCGTTAAGTTATTTAATAGGACAAAACGGCATACGGAATTAACACCTGCCGGTAAGTACTTTCTAGAACAATCCTATGAAATTCTCACTAAACTTGATAGAACCTGTCAAGATGTTCAAAAAATCCATCAGGGTGAAAAAGGTCAATTAATTATAGGGTACACAGGATTTTTGAATAAACTTATATTACATTTAATTCGAACGTATCGTGCTAGATATCCAAAAGTAGAGATCGTTTTACAATTTCTATCTTCGGTAAATCAATTCCAATACTTATATGATAATAAGATTAAACTTGGTTTTGTTTGTCCGCCTATTGACAGCCGTACATTGAATTCTCGTTTAGTCGGCTTCGCTCCTTTTGTAGCAGCATTACCTTCATCCCATCCTTTAGCAATGGATACATCACCATTAGATCTTACAGAACTGAAAAGTGAACCATTTATCATGGCGCATCGTAAAAATGAACCAGGCTATTACGATACCATCATTTCCATATGTAATCGTGCAGGCTTCAGTCCAAATGTTATTCAAGAAGCAGAAGGAATTTTTACGATTCTTGCCCTTATTTCAACAGGAATGGGCGTTTCCCTTGTTACCAATATGGCACTTGAATATGGTAATCCTGGGGTAGTATTCAGGCCGCTTTTGGATTCAACAGCAACCATGGATCTTTCCTTAGCTTGGAGAAAGAATGAAGATTCACCACTTGTAGACACCTTTCTAGGTGTCTATGATGAATTGTTTAATGAAGTAAACAATTTAAAGGAATAATTAAAAAGATAGTGTGTAAAGGTAGTGGGAAAGAAGTATGTTCAGTTAAAATTGAGGATATTAAATATACTAACTTTTTTTAAAACGACTATAGACTAATCCCGCTATGTTGCATAGCGGGATTATATTTGTATCTTACAATGCGCCTCCCCAACAGGTAAAACAATAACTCTATTTGAATTTAAACAGATGTCCCTTGAGGAAAAAAAGGGATGATGTTAATCTCTCCACATTATATGGGTAACAGCAGGCCCTGTCCGGATATTGGAGATAACTTCTATACTCTTTTTGTATTTTGATTCTCTAGCTTGATAGATATTAAGTAATAGGTACTATTTAGTGTCTTTTTCAAAATATTTAAAAAACACAAATTTATCTAAAAAAAACCTATGCCCCTTGCTTTTAGAAACTTTTTATAATTAAGGTTATTGGAAACGATTACATAAAAATAACGTGGTTTCCAACTTATGGGGGTGTAATTGTTAAATACAGCATTATGGAAGAAAAAGAATATGGAGGGAAATTATGAAATTTGCTAAAAAGGTTACCAAAGTAGCTCTATCAGCAACATTGTTATTTGGGCTTCTTAGTGGCGGAAGCTTCCCGGCAATGGCCGCCAGTAATGGCAACAATCAGGCACAGCCTTCACTTGAAAAGGCGAATGCGCACAGGGATATTGGTAAGATCAAGAGTTCCATAAAAGCTCTTCCAACAATTAAAGAAATACCTTATGGAGAAGGCATGACTTTCCATAGCGAGCCTACTGAAATTAGTCACCCATTTAGTTCTATGTATAGCTCCAGTGGCCAAGTAGATATTTGGAATGACTATAGCTACGAGGAAAAGGAATTTTTTCTTTCCGGTAAAGCCAATGTTTATAGTATCAACGATAAAGATGAACCATATATCAAATCTTCCAACAATGATTACACAACAAGAATGATTGTACGATTCCCTGAGGATCCTTCTAAATTCTCTGGCCGGGTCTATGTAGATATTTTAAATGCTTCTAGCGGTGTTGATTTAGAAGATACTTTTGGAAGAAGTTATGATTGGTATATGAATGAGGGGCATGCCTATATTGGGATTACTTCGAAAACAGATACCATTAATGCATTAAAAAGGTTCGACAGTGAACGATATGCAGACCTAAATTGGCAAGTAAATGGTAAAGATGAAAACGGCCTGTTCTGGGACATGCTTTCTCAATTGGGCACTAAACTTCGCAGCGAGAGTGCTGGCGATCTATTAGGGGGTCTATCCCCGGAACATGTTTATTTATCTGGTCAGAGTCAATCAGGCTTTTATTTGAATACTTACATTACATTATTTGATAATTTGCTAAAGAACTCTTATAACGGAAAGCCGTTGTTTGACGGGTATATGAATTTGGTTGGACCTGGTACAACAAATGTACATTCATATGGGCCTCAGCCTAAAGTTACATACTCAGACACGAGTGTCCCTTATATCGTGATCATGTCAGAATTTGAACACCGGTTTGGAAACATACCTAATTTTCCTGAGTATGAAAGAAAAGCAGATTCTTCCACAGCTAAAAATAAATTTAGATTTTATGAAGTGGCAGGGACACCGCATACAGACCCTACTCTAGCGGTTATTCCTAACAGCGCTGAAATTGCTCTTGGAAACGGGGTTGGCAGACCTCCTAAGGTGTATGATCCTGGACATTATGAAAGCGATTTAAATCTTCAAATTTTCGTAAATGCTGCTCAAGAAAACATGCATATATGGGCAACCAAGGGGACTCCAGCTCCATCTGCTCAAGACAAATGGATTAACTATAACGAATCCGATTCAAATGGCAGAACCATATATTCTCCAAAAACAGACGAACATGGTAATGCTCTTGGCGGAATTCGTGCTCCGATGATTGAGTATCCGATTGCCACTTACTATGCAAGCCGAAATGGCCTGCCTTTTGAGACAAATGGCAGCATGGTATTCTTTACTGCTAATAAAATAGCAAAATTGTATCCTGATTATATACAAGATTACAAAAATCCATTTATTGCACAAGCTGAAAATCTATTAAAAGGAAGATATATTTTAAAAGAAGGTTATGACAAACTTGTCAATTATGCAAATGAAAAGAAAGGCTTTGGCGGACCAGATGCCCAAAAGATTTACGATACAGCTAATACAAAACCAATCAAGATCGTGGAAAAATCTTTTAATTATGAAAAAATTGGTTTTCACCAACAAGAACCAGATGTTGCCGCAGACCCAAGCTTAAGCCATCCATATAATTCGATGCTGGATTCAGTCGGCTCTGTCGATATTTGGGGAGACTATGATTATACCGAAAAAGAATTCTTCCTTTCAGGGGAAGCCAATGTTTACGAGCTAGGGAAAGTCGAAGGCAATGATGTACCTACAATCAAAAGCGGACCTTATGATTACACAAATCGAATCATCGTACGAATGCCTAAGGATATGGAAAATTTCTCCGGTGCAGTTTATGTTGATATTTTAAACGCCTCCAATAATTCTGATATGGAAGATACATGGAGAAGAAGCTGGGAATACTACATGCAAAACGGACATGGGTATATTGGTATTACTTCTAAAGATGTAAATGTATCGGCGTTGAAAAAATTTGATCCTGTACGTTATGCAGACATTGATTGGGTCGCCGATAAGGAAGGGCAATACGAAAATGGCTTATTCTGGGATATGCTTTCACAGCTGGGTGTCTCATTAAATGATGATGAACAAAGCAAGCTAATCCTTGGGACCAAACCAGATTTCGTATTCCTTGGCGGACAAAGTCAATCCGGCATGTATGAGAATACGTATACAAATGTTTTCCAACCATATTTGTATAATGCTAAAACAGATGAATACATGTTTGATGGCTACTATAATTGGGTTGGAGCAGTTCCAACTGCGATTCAGCCTACAGCGGTAATACCAACCACAAATGATCAAAGTCCAAAAACCATTTATAAGGCAATGGGTGTTCCAACCATAGTGGTTATGTCTCAAGCAGAATTTGGCTTCAAAGAAGGTAAAGGTCTATTCCCTTCTTATAAAACAAAAAAGGACCAAAACAGTGAGCATGATATTTTCAGACTTTATGAAGTATCTGGTGCCCCTCACTCTGATGCCATCTCGCCGATCATTCAAAACAATGATGCGCTTGTAAAGGCTGGGGTAAAACCAAGATCATACCCGACCAGCACACTGCCAAATACCATTAAAAGTGAATTGCACATCGATATGTTTGTAAGTGGAGCGTTGCAAAATTTGTATGATTATGCTGTTGCAAAGAAAAATAATCCTAATGCAGATCCGAAGCAATACTTCCCACCTGCTGATGATAAATGGGTAAATGTAGATGCAACTGGTAAATTCCCAAGAGATGAACATGGCAATGTTAAAGGCGGAATCCGTCATCCTCTTGTGGATAATCCGTTAGCTACTTACATGGTTCAAAGTGATTTTATGACCATGTTTAGTGCTGACAAACTAAACACGCTATATGGAACTAGAGAAAACTGGGTTTATAAAATGAACGCTTCTGTTGATAAATTACTTATTGAAGACTTAATTCCGAAATCAGTTGCCGATTCCTACAAAAATGTAATTGCGAATTACACAGCAGCCTGGAATAAAGAATAAAATGAAGAAAAAATGTATCCTTGGAAACTTCAAAGATACATAAAACCAGATAACCAATCTTTGGACATGTTAATTAAAAAAGGGCCATCTTTTGATGGTCCTTCTGGCCTCTACGAATAAAAATCCTTTAATACAAACTTAATGACTACCAAACTGTAAATTCAGGTTAGAGTTTTTTGTGCATGTAACAAGACAAAAAAGACACCCTTCTTTAATGCTTTACCCCCGACCTTAAAGTCCATTTGACTTCCGGCACAGAATAAAAACAATGCACATCAACTCCGTATCTAGGCAGGGATTGTTGTTCAATTGCCAGCATTTTAAACCTCGCTTTTTTCTGATTGAACTTGGTCCCTAAGTATGTTCTTTTGAATTTTACCAATAGATGTCCTTGGAAAATCATCCACAATTTTAAAGATTTGTGGGACTTTAAAATAGGATAATCTCTCTTCACAGTATAATTTTAAGTCCTCTTCTGATAGATTCAACCCATCCTTGATTGTAATAAATGCAGCAACAGACTCTTCTCTTAAGTGATCTGGGATAGCAATTACAGCACAATCTTCAACATTTGGATGATCACGAATCACATTTTCTACTTCAAGTGAGGAAATGTTCTCTCCCGCACGTTTGATCATGTCTTTATTACGATCGACAAACCAAATATATCCATTTTTCTGAAAATATCCGTTGTCTCCAGTGTAAAGCCAACCGTTCCTCAATGTGGCAGTTGTTGCCTCTAGGTTTTTATAATATCCTTTCATTAAGGAAGGTGATTTTATTATAATTTCCCCGACTTGATTTGGTCTAAGTTCTTCTCCATTTTCATCGACAATTTTAACCTCATGCCCTAATGCAGGCTTCCCAATAGGGACAATACCTGTTCGCTCATCCTTAATCCTTTTTTCGTAAAGTGGTGTTACGATTGATGTTGTAATCGATTCTGTCATTCCATACCATTGGTATAGGTTAATTCCAAAACGAGTTTCAAAATCTTCCAACTCTTTTAAAGTTACAAACAACCCATAACCTGCTTTTTTGAGAGTATGTTCTCGTTCATTTGGATGATGGTCTGTTTGTAAAAGCATCTTAATAACGTTTGCAACTAAACTTGAAACAGTTGGTTGATACCTTTGCACGTCATCCCAAAATGTAGACGACTTAAACCTTTTTAGAAGAACAATCGAACAACCTGCTACTAGTGAAGCCATTGTTGTGTAGTATTGCGAATTAACATGAAATAAAGGCAAGAAAATTAAATACCGATCAAAGGGCGTTAACCACTGGTTCCGTACGGAAGTTTCTCCAGCAAAAAGGTAGTTTTCGTGGGTAATTTCTGCCCCCTTAGGTTTTGAAGTTGTACCAGACGTATACATTATGCAACATACATCTTTTGAACTAACCTCATCCACAAGTGAATTTGAGGAATACTTGCTTAAAGAGTTTAGCCATTCATCTGTCATGATTTCTGTGAATAACAGGTTACTAGAGTCGACCAACTCTTTTATTTTACCTTGGGTTAACTCATGTTCTCCTATATATCCGACTGCATCCGAATGCTGGATAAAGTAATTAATTTCATAGGCGGTCGAAGCAGTATTCATTGGGACAAGTATTGCCCCTATCGCACCACATCCAAACCAAAAATAATAAAATTCCGGAGTATTGCTTAGTAAAACTGCCAATTTATCTCCCTTTTTCACGCCTTTTGCTTTAAGATAGTTTCCTGTTTGATTGACTCGAATTAAAAGCTCTTCATACGTAATACATCGGTCTTGATAATAGAGAAATATTTTCTTTGGATGTAAATCATTTTTTTCTTTAATCAACTCATAGATTGTTTTATCCCCTGTTATTAGCAAGGTTATGACTCCTTTCAGTTTAAAAATTTAGTATTTTCTGAAACCTTTTGATAGACCGCTGCTACTAGATTACAAAGTTTTCATTTGATATTTTGCTAATTTTTCATAAAAGACGGACCTGCTAATACCTAACATCTTTGCTGCTTTTGTCTTATTTCCATGCGTTTGTTTTAATGCTTGTTTGATCATTTCCTGTTCTGTAAATTGACGAGCATCTTCTAAAATGATACTCTTTTTATCGGTAATTAAAGCTTTGTTTAAATTTGAATGGTCTACTTTACCCTGTAGCATCTCTATTTTATATTGATTGCTGATCTGAATATGCTTTGGTAAGTCTTCTTTTTGAATGATTCGATTGTCAGTAAAGGTCATTGCACTTTCAATCACATTATTCAATTCTCTTATATTTCCTGGCCATTTATAGTTATTAAAAATTTCTTCTGCTACTGGACTTATTCCAACAATACTGGTTCCAAGAAACTTATTTAGTTCTTTCATATATTTTTTAGTTAGGAGCATAATATCGTTTTTTCTTTCTCTCAGAGGAGGAATATCAATGGTTACAACATTTAAGCGATAATACAAGTCTTCTCGAAATTCACCATTTTTGATCATTTCTTCTAAATTTCGATGGGTAGCTGCAATAATACGCACATCAACATGAATTTGTTTCATTCCACCTACACGATAGAATCCCTTATCTTGTAAAACTCTTAATAACTTTGCTTGAAGTGAAGGAGCCATATCCCCTATTTCGTCCAGAAATAATATTCCTCCATTTGCCAAGTCAAACTTACCAATTTTTCCACCTTTTTCTGCTCCTGTAAATGCACCCGGCTCATAACCAAAAAATTCAGATTCAAGTAAATGTTCAGGAATCGCCGCGCAGTTTACTGAGATAAAAGGACAATCCTTTCGAACACTTGCTTTATGGATAGCCTGGGCAAATAGTTCCTTACCAGTACCGCTTTCTCCTCTTATCAAGATTGTTGAACGCCCTTTTGCAGCCTTAAGGGCATGCCGGATCGTTTTTTTCATTATTAGGTCTTCTGTTAGGATGTTATCGAAGGATATCATAGGAGACTGTCTTAATTCATCTTTATTTGTATCATTATTATTACTTTTATTTATACCTTCATATCGTTGGATTAACTCAAGAACTTCATCCATTTTATATGATAAATCAAAGTGAATCATTCTTTCCCGTACTGCATTTATTCCGTGATAGATAACTCTGCTAATAGCCCCGGTAATCGTACCATCCTCAAAAATTGGTATATTCTGTACAATACATAGAACTCCGTTAAGCTCGATTACTCTGCTAAGGTCAGGAACTCCAGTTTCTAACGTGTGGTCCAAATTTAATATTGGTAAGACTTCCTTAACAGGTTTACCTATTTCATTCTCATGTTCAACTTGAAACAAATCTGGTATTTTATGATTTAGAAACATGATTTCACCAAGCTTATTTACAATGACAATCCCATCATAAAGTTGTTCAATCAAGGTGTCGATCATATTTTGCCATCTTTTTATAGCCTTTGATTTTTTAAACTTGTCAAAATTTATATTAATATCTTCTTTCGTGTTCGTAATAGGGTCAAGTTGTATGATTCTATGATTATGACCCTCCTTATTTCGGTGGATTAAATTTAAAGAGACTGTAAGCTGTGGAAAAGCCGATTGGAGTAATGGCTCATTATTCTCTGCTAGGCCATCTTGGATAAAATGAAATTTTTCTACGAACTGCTCTATCTTGGTTTCCAGTGTAATATTTTTTAATAGTGCCTGATAAAGTATTTCTTTCGTGAAAACACCTATTAATCGTTTATTGCCATCTATTACTGGAACCGAATCGCAAGCGCTTTCATTTAAACGGTTAATTGCAGTATAAAAACTGTCTGATAATTTCAGATTAGATGGAAGAATAATATTATGTAAGTTCATTGAGCCCTCCTTTATCACAACGCAAAATTCATTCAAAGAAAATTGATTGTAGTTTCCTTTATTTAACTGGATTCTTACTTTGAATATACCATACAATGTGTATGGATATACAGACAATATTAATCGTAGAAAAGGTAGAGAAATATATAGATTTTTATAGTTTACTACTTAATCTATATATCTCCTCTACCCCATATTCATTTAGTTATTATTTATTATAGGACGCTTTATTGAAAGAATCCTTCCCATTACCTCTCCTAAAACTTCGGTTGGATTTTCAATGCTGCCTTTTTCTCGCCAAGCAACATGATTATCTGGCCGTACAAGGATAGCACCATATACAGAAATTTCTGATATATTTTCCCAATAACCTGTTGGGTCAGCATATTTACCTTCATACCCTATCTGAACATGTTTGATTTTAGTCCCTAGATTTTCAGATATTACTTTTGCTGCTTCATTCCATCCTTTTGCGGAAGATCCAGTGATAAGGAGAAACTCTCCTTTATCAACGAGATCAAGAGTCGAAATCCGCTGATTTTTATATTCAATCCAAGCATGGGGCAGTCTGTGTCCAGGAAGAGTGGTTGGATGATAAATACTTCCAATCGGATCAATTTCTGGCGGTTCAGTATTCTCAGCAACTAGGGCGCCTTGATCATAGAAGAACCCTAATTCAATATTATGTGCTTGAAATTCAATCCGTTGAGTTTTAAAAACTTCAGCAGCTCTTGCTCGGATTGAAGCTCCCTGCTCAGTCTGAGCAAAGTAAGATTCAAGTGCAGCATTTTGAGCTTCTTTTGGTGATCCTGGCATCAACCCAACACCCATATTAAGAAGCGCGTGATTCATAAATGAAAATAGTGCCCAATCTACATTCCTTCTTCCGATTTTACGGCGTTCTAGTTCATATGAATCTAGTAACTCTTCAGAAGCCTGGCCTTTAAGAACGGCAGCAAGTTTCCATGTAAGGTTATGGGCATCTTGGAAAGCAGTATTTAGACCAAGTCCAGTTGTTGGCGGGTGACGGTGGGCTGCATCTCCTGCTAAGAATATCCGATTAACACGATATTTTTCTGCTAAAACAGCTTCAATAAACCAATGACTAATCCTTATGATCTCAGGCTCTAATTCAGGGATTCTCAAGACTTCACGAAGTAGCGGTATAACAGAATCATTATCGAATTTTTCAGGGTCATCTGGTCGTATCCCATTATGCAGCACCCATTCCTCTGATTGAGGACCCCAAGTTGGTCCTACTGGTACTAAACCACAAAGCGCTCCCTCAGGGCTAGGAAGGAATGTAATGAGGTTAGGTGAATCCCCCATCCATTTTGAAAGGTCAGCTTTAAAATAGACACTAACCATATCGACTAAACCTGTAGGACCTTCCATCTTAACCCCTAGTTTCGGACCTACTGATTTACCACCATCGGCAGCGATCATATACTTAGCACGAACCGTTATCTTTTCATTTGTTTTTCGATTTAGTATGGTAGCTGTAACGGCCTCTTGATCCTGATTCCATTCGACTAATTCGTGATGAAATAATATTTTTCCTGGTGCCCTTTCCTCTGCAACTTGACGTAATAGTGGTTCAAGTCGAAGTTGTGGTAAATTCGTACTTGGGGTTGGACTGTCTGTCGTATATCTTTCACTGAGCTCTCCTCCTCCAAATGCGTCTAGTTCAAAAAAGTTTCTTCCTTCATAATCTTTTGTGCCGCCAATAGATGAGCGATAATGAACCTGGGACATATATTTCATAGGTGTACCGTGTTCATAAAGCAAATCGGCGATTCCATGCTGTCTCATGATTTCCATTGTTCTTTGGTTTTGGTAGTGTCCTTTAGGTAAGTGGGAAGTCCCTTCATGACGTTCAATAAGTAAATGATCAATTCCTAAATCAGATAGAAAAATAGAAGAGGAAAGACCACATCCGCCGCCTCCAACAATTAATACAGGAACTTCTAGGTTCATAAATACACTCCTTTTTAATCGTTTAATGAAATGAATGATAATGGATGTGAATCATCATGGTTCTGTATTCAAACTTTTTTTATAATTTCAATGACCTCAGTACCATAGGCTGTAATATCGTTACCATATGGTGTTGCCCACTTTGAAAACATCTCATCAGGATTCCATACTTTAGGCCTTTGAGGATAATCTTCATGCCATGGTCTTGGTTCCATATACCCTAAATCAAAATTATAAAGATCAACATCAAATGTTAATTCAACCACGTTTCCATCTGGATCTTGGTGGTAAGAAGAGATTGGGTGCCCTGCTCCATGTCTAGATGGACCCCAAAGTATTGGCACATTGTTTTTTGCTAATAGATCATGACTTTTCGCCATATGATTCCAGTCCTTTAGTTCAAATGCTATATGGTGCATTTTTTTCCTTTCTCCCAACAAGAAATTCACTATGTGGTAATTGGTGTTACATGTCATAAATGTAATAACACCATCTACCCAATCGGTAACATGAAACCCTAATACATCACGATAAAAATTCACCGCACGTGGTTGATCTTCTGGTGTAAGTGAAAAAGAAACATGGTTAAGATTAAAAGGTGCGATTCCCGTTTCCTTGAATCCAACGCCGCTAAACTCCATCTCTTCGTAAATTTGTACCGTATTACCAATCACGTCAGTAAACTCTAATAGTTGGGGTATACCCGGAAGGGCATTTGATTTGATGTCAGAATGGATATCATGTTTTGCTAATTCCTCTGCAACTTCTTGTAACGTTGAATCTTTGCTTAATTGAAGTCCCGTAGAAATATACCCTGATTTATCAGACGGGGTAAGAATAATATTATGATGATCAATCGATGCACTTAAGTAAGCGCTTCCATTGAGTCCCCTTTTAACAACCGTTAATCCCATAATGTTTTCATAGTAATAAATCATTGCGTCGATATTTTTTGTACCAAAATGTACATAACCAAATTTTATTAATCTCATGTTTCCCTCTCCCTTTTTTTATCGTTTCGTTTTTGCACCAACAACTAAATTTTCTTGTACCCCTAAATTAATTAACCCATTTGGACTTTTAATCTCACAGCGAATGGTATCTCCATCTTTAAGATAAAACGGATTATCCTTTTGGTCGTTGATTAAAATCTCTGTCTTCTTATCTGGAGATTCAGACATTTTCTGTATTAATTCTGGGGTTAATCGAATCGCTATACCACTTGGAGTTCCCGTCATAATCAAATCCCCTGGAGATACATCCATTAGTCCTGATAATTCAGTTAATGTTTCAGCGGGTCTATAGATTAACTGCTCTGTATTGGCCGATTGGCGCAGTTCTCCATTTACCCAAAGTTTAATATCTAAGTTGTAAATGTTAGGAATATCATCCTGATCTAAAATGTAAAGAAATGGGCCGGTTGGACAAAAAGTTCGATAACTTTTCCCTTTATAGTATTGGTCCTGTGGAATCTGGACGTCTCTTGCTGAAATATCATTGGTTATGACGAGACCAGCCACATAATCTAGTAAATTATCTTCTGTTACCTCAACGGAAGCGGTAATCTCTTTACCGATCACTAGTCCTAATTCGATTTCATAATCAAGCAATCTGACATGATCGGGGCAAATCACTTGATCATTCGGGCCGCATATAGAACTTTCTGCTTTTGTAAAAAAGAGGTTAAAGCTTGCTTTTTCCGAAGTACCAGCTTCGGCGCGATGGGCCGCATAGTTCAATCCCTGACAGACGATTTGAGCAGGTCTAGTAATAGGGCTGAGGATATGCAGATCATGAATGGAAATTCCACTGCTTGAATCGCCACCTGCGATTTGTCTGGCTTTTGGGACACCCTCCTGTAAAAAGATCGATAGTGATTCAAATGTTCCTGGAATAGGAATCACCTTATCCCCTTGTACAACCCCCCAATTTGAATTTTGTATTTTTTTATAACGAGCAACAGAAAACCCCATCATTCTCCTCCTGTTTTTTAATATTCTGCCATCTGTTTTCCCAATTAAAGGATAGGATGTTTTCAACATTTGCTAAGACTGTTTACTTGGGACACTATTAAAAAATGCAATTTTTGTGCCAAACTTTGCTTTTGGCTTAAAATTGATAAAATCACGTTTTGTCTTATACCGATTCAATTCATGAGGTAGGATTGTTGTAATATCCGGACATTACTGTCCGTCTTCCCTTACAGTTTGAATTCTTAAATCCTTCATACATAGCTCTGGGATTTTTCTTTGGGAAATTTCTCTTATTTTTCTTAATAATCCCGTAGGAAATTGGATGAATTTTTGAACCATTGTTCCTTTTTAACTTAATGAATGTTTGGAGCTGAAAGTTTTAATCCATGTTATAAAGTTCTCAATAACCCCATCAATAAACTTCAGTGTCGGCACATGAATGATTTCACCTTTTTCATCGATCTTTTCAAGTATGCTGCCGATGAAAACTTCATTTTGCGGGAGAACCAAGGCACCCGTTGCATCGAGCGCGACTCGTAAATGTTCTTGAGCCCGGACAGTCCCACCTACACCTGGGGTCACACCTGCGACCATGACAGGCTTCTTCACGAGGACTTTTTCGACCCGAGAAGCCCAATCAATTGCATTTTTCAGGACACCTGGAATCGTATGGTTGTATTCAGGGGTAATAATGATGAGCCCATCACTGTCTAAAATTTCCTTTTTGAATATTTGGACACTTTTAGGTGATGTTAATTCAAAATCTTGATTATACATTGGTATATCCTCAATCGATAAAAGTTGAATTTCCACTCTGTTTTTATATCGATCAATAAGTTGAAGAGCTAGTTTTTTATTGACAGATTCTTTCCTTAAGCTGCCTACAATGATTGATATTTTCATTAATATAATTCATCCTTTCTTCATTAAAATCAAACTGCCAATAATTTGCGGATCATCAAGTAACAGTTTGAGATATTTCATACCTCGATTTAATTTTGGTGCATCTTCTCTCCCTCTTAATCCAGAGTTTAATTTCTAGAATTCTATCACTTTATTAATGGCGTCAATGATTCTTTTCGTTGTCGGAATCCATTCATTTTCAATCTCTGCGAACGGATAAACCGTATCAGGAGGAGCGACTCTTAGTACCGGAGCCTCTAAATGAAGTATCGCTTCTTCAGTAATTTGGGCAATGATTTCTGCTGCTACTCCTGCCGTTTTCTGTGCTTCTTGAACTACGATGGCACGATTTGTTTTTATAACAGATTTTACAATCGTATCAATATCGATAGGGCTGACCGTTCGCAAATCAATAACTTCTGCCTTGATTCCTTTGGTTTTCTCAATTTTTTCTGCTGCTTCTAATGATGTGTGTACCATCGCACCGTACGTAACTATCGTGATATCTTCCCCTTCTCGAACAACTTTTGCTTCTCCAATAGGAACAGTGTATTTACCTACCGGAACTTCTCCTCGGAAGGAGCGATAGAGCTTCATATGTTCTAAAAAGATTACCGGATCATTATCGCGAATCGCTGAAATGAGCAATCCTTTCGCATCATATGGGTTAGACGGGATAACCACTTTCACTCCTGGTGTTTGTAACATTAAGCCCTCAAAACTATCTGCATGGTTTTCAGGGGTCTTTACCCCACCTCCGTAAGGAGAACGAAACGTTATTGGACTATGAAATCTCCCACCAGAACGGTAACGCATTCGCGCGGCCTGGTTTGCTATCGAATCCATGACCTCAAACATAAATCCAAAAAACTGAATTTCAGCGACTGGACGAAACCCTTGAAGACCCAACCCTATGGCCAACCCCCCAATTCCCGATTCAGCAAGAGGGGTGTCGAACACTCTGTGTTCTCCAAACTGTTCCTGCAATCCTTCCGTCGCACGAAATACCCCTCCATTCAGCCCAACATCTTCACCGAAAACGAGGACTTTATTATCTCTTTCAAGTTCAATTCGCATTGCGTCATTAATGGCTTGAATCATCGTCATTTGCACAGTGCTAGTTAATGTCTGAGTCATCTAATTTCCCCTCCATAGGTTCAAAATCAGCCATTTGTTTTTTCAAATGTAATGGTGTTTTTTCAAACATCGTTTCAATTAAGATGGGAATCTTCATTTTGGGCGTTTGATCGGCAATTTTTATTGCATTTGCTATCTTTTGTTTTGCCTCTTCGATCACAAGCTGCTCTTCTTCCTCACTCCATAGTCCCTGCTTGGTTAAATATTTTCTGAAGCGGATTAATGGATCTTTGCGCTTCCATTCTTCCTCTTCTTGTTTATTACGGTAACGTGTTGGATCATCTCCTGCCATTGTGTGCGCACCATAACGATACGTAATTGCTTCGATTAAAGTTGGCCCTTCACCATTTCTTGCCCGAACAGCCGCATCCGAAACGGCTTTATGTACGGCCAACACGTCCATTCCATCTACCTGTATACCCAAAATACCAGCAGAAACTGCTTTTTGTGCTAAAGTTTCCGCTGCTGTTTGCTTTTTAATGGGAACAGAAATCGCATACTGATTATTTTGAACAAAAAAGATGGCTGGTGCTTTGTAGGCACCCGCGAAATTAAGGCCTTCATAAAAGTCTCCCTGAGAAGTTCCTCCATCCCCTATATAAGCAATCGCCACATTCTTTAGATTGTTTAGCTTAAATCCGAGTGCCACACCTGCAGCCTGAATAATTTGTGCAGCAATGATGATCTGCGGCATCAAGACATTCACACCATCCGGAATTTGCCCGCCATGTATATGGCCTCGTGAATAGAGAAAAGATTGATAGAGTGGAAGCCCATGCCAGACAATTTGTGGAATATCACGATAACTTCCCAGGATAAAATCTTCCTTTAATAGAGCATCCTCACTCCCTATCATACTGGCCTCTTGACCGGAGACAGGAGCCCAAAGCCCTAAACGCCCCTGACGATTTAATTTAATTGCCCGTTCATCCCATACTCTTGTGAACAACATTTTCTTCATAAGATTTCTTAATCGATCATTCGATAATTCCGGAATAAGATCGTGATGAATGATTTCTCCTTCTGCATTTAAAATAGAAAGGAACTTTGACTGTTCTGGGTACACTTGTGTCGCTGATTGACTCATATTGGACCTCCTCAAATTTCCTCGTTTACATTAAATAATGCAAGTTGTGTGCCAAATATTTAAACTCTTTAAGAATGCGGTTTCAATAAATTTAATTGAATCAAAAATGTGAAAGTGTATGTCAAAACAAACAAACTGTCAGAAATTACTTACAAAATAAAGAATTTGAGCAATCTTTAAAATAAGAAAAAGCGATACCTGTTTTAAGGTATCGCTCCCGTTATCTATTGCTTCAATTGGATAATGGTTTAGTGGTAGTCAGCATTCCTATTTTTTTAATGCCTTGCTTGCAATCTCAATTAATACGCTGGTTTCGCTCTCTTTCATATCTTCTGCAATCGTCTGTAATGATTGTTTATAATACTCAGCTTTTTCGGCTTGCTCAATAAACCATTTTAAATCTTGTAATTGGAAATGAAATTGGGGAATGATATCATGAGCACCCTTAGCATCCATTTCTACAAACGCCTTCAATTGGTTAAATCTTAACCGATCCAAATTCATCCCTCGCTTTTCTCTCAGTTTATAAAACTCATTATCTCTCTACATCGAGCTTTACAATTTGATTCATTATATTCAGCCAGGTATGGTTTCATACCAAACAGTCTATCTGCTGCCTCATTCCTGCCATTTATTAGATACTCTTAACAAAAAAAAACTCCAGATCATCGTCTGAAGGTAATAAAATCAACATTAATAGGTTCAAGGTTTGCTGCTCTTAAAAGTTGATTAATCTGTCCACGATGATACTGACCATGTAGAGCAACATGGGTTAAAATATCCCGTACTGAATTGTGAAACTCTTTTCCTTTAATATTTTTATACGAGACTAGTTGATCTAGTTCCATATGGGATAAATTTGATAGCAATGTAGTATAGTTTTTGTTATTTTGAATTGCAAGTTCAACACAGCTTTCTAAACTAACCTCCGACCAGATTGGTAAGTGTGAACTATCTCTTCCCTTTAATCTAGTAAACCAGTGATTTTCTGCATGAAGAATATGTGAGAAGAGCCTATTTGCCTGCTCAATCTCTCCTTCACCGTATCGTAAGGCTTCAAGAATTCGTTGGTTACTCCAGTGTAAATGCTTAAACATTGTACGGATTGTTTCCAAGAAAAGCACCATCCTTCATTTTAATAATAAAAATATATGCTGCAAAAAAGATGAGTTATATCCTTACCTATAAATAATAAAAGCCCCAACGCTGGGCTTTCATTATTTGGCTATATGCTATTTAATCAAAAACTTTTCCATTTTATTTCGCATTTCATCAGGAATCGGAGCACTTGTTTGCTTTTCAAAATCGAAATAAACGATAACTGCTTCTCCGTATGCAAGTAATTCATTCCGGTCTTGATGAACAAATTCATGACCTAATGTTAGACTACTTTTTCCAATCTCTTTTAAAAAAGATTTAATTACAATCTTATCATTGACATAAATTTGCTGTATATAATCACAGTGTGTAGAAACTAAAACAAATGGAAAATTTTCAAGGTTTGGAACGATTTCGTTTTCTAATAGAAACTCTACTCGAGCTTGTTCTAGATAAATAAAATAGCTCACACTATTGATATGCCCTAAAGCATCCGATTCACAATATCTTGTGACTATTTCAGTACGATGGTGTACGATTGCCGTCTCCTCCTTTCTGTACTTATATTTTTTTCAATTCTTCGATTAAATTCGGGACAACCATATCGAAAGAAACAGTTTCAATTAAATCTCAATGTCATTAGCTAGTAAAGATCTCTTCTTCCGAGTAGTTGTGATGATGCTAACAATAAAGATGAGTATACAAATGGTTGTAATGACGCCTGAAATCGGAAGAGTAAAAAAGATCATGAATCCATTTTGAGAGGTTGCCAATGATTGAAATAATGCTGCCTCCATTTGTGCGCCTAAAACAAAAGTTAATATGGTAGCCGCTATCGGAATATCTAGTTTTTTCATTTAATACCCAATAACTCAAAAGAGTGCATAATAAAGGCACCAAATAGAACTGCAATGGTAGGTGATATTGGAAGTTCCAACGTAAATAAGGGTTGGGTAATCGCCCATCAATAAAAACTCCTTCACTCCAATATGTACTTCTATTAGTATCCATCCACGTATACAATTTTGCTCTTATTATACCATTATAACAGAATATTTGAAATTTTATAATTAAATCTAAGATATAAAATATGTACAAATCCCTGTATTGGAATTTGTGTTAATCAAAAAGTTCCAGTAATCTTGAAATACCTCAAGAGTACTGGAACTGGATTAGGATGTTTATTACGAATTTTTTATTTCCTTACTTCTTTTGATATTTATTTAACTTGGTTGAAATGGATACGGGCTTTCTTTCTTGTTTCATTAGTTTTAAGTTGGATGCCCAACGAATTCCTGACTCGTAATTTTGGGTATTTTCCTTTTTTACAAGGCTCTGTAATCGTTCCTTGTTCTTTTCGATCGATTCTTCTATAGATAGCATGCGCCGGGATGGGAAGGATAGTCCGGCTAGAATGGTTGTAATCGTAGGGTCAGATTCTGTGATATAGGTTCCTTCGAATAATTGCACCGGTTCCCCTACCCTTTCAAAGATCGAAGGTACATTAATTAACTTTGAAATGCTCTCAGGTCCTTCATAGATAAGCCCGGCTCGGATGACCCCCTGTGATTCAACAGGACAAAAAATCGAGTTCTCCCAAGAAACCTGCACTTTTTTTGAGACCTCTGAAGTATTTTTTGCTTCGGTAATAGGAGCGGAAGAAATCATCGCTACCCCTCTTGATCCAAGTATATTCATTAGATCGGTTTCATCAAAATTACCAAAGAATGAGCTTTTCTTCGTGATTTTTAGAAGATGGTTAATGGCCTCTATGGCTTGAAGATTTGCTGAAAGATAAATTTCGTGTTTGCTGGATTGAGGTTTTAATTTTCGCATTTGATCATTGTCAACAAGAAAGACAGATGAAATGCCTTCTATATTTGATAGCTCTTCGATACATTCGGCGGTATTAATGCGATTCCCCGCTAATACATTACGTTCAGGTATAACTGCAATCGCCCCAACCTTAACGCCAGGCAACTGATCAATTAACAGATCAATCAACATCGGACTCATCCCAGAACCCGTGCCGCCGTCTGTTGAAAAAGCCACTAGTAAAAGCTTAATGTTTTTAAAGGAGCTGTTAACAAAATCAATAATCTCCTTATAGTTTTCTTGAATCGCACGTAATCCCAATGAACGATCTTGCCCTGCACCATTATAGCCTGGGACAAAAAACTTTTTCTCTACCCGGGTATTTACAGCTCCATCCCGTTGGTTCGTATTGATGAGAGCTGTTCGAAAATTCAAGGCAGATGCAATTTCTGCAATGTTCCCGCCTGCTTGACCCACGCCTAAAATTCCAATCGATTTCACGATAACTCCTCCTTCGTAAGCTAAAATCTAATATACGTTAATTATTTAGAAGGATTTTTAATCCAAACAGTAATTTGGAAAAAACAAACCTTATAACATTTTTACTATTTAGATGGGCAGATTATGACCAATTATCGTCCTACTCTTTTTCGAAAAAAATAATGGCGGCCTTATAAGAGGGTTGAAGTCCTGAAACATGGAAAGGGTCTTTATTTTACATTCATTGATGATTGCCTTAGAATGGTCGTTATGGAATAGTAATCGAAGTTTAATAGGTTAAAAGGAGTTAATATCATGATAAATGTATTATTTGTTTGCTTAGGAAATATTTGCCGTTCACCAATGGCTGAGGCATTGTTTCGTGACTTACTGAAAAAAGAAAATTTGTCTACCCAGATAACAGTTGATTCCGCTGCTACAAGTTCTTGGCATATAGGTTCACCTCCTCATAAAGGAACTCTTGCCATCCTTAAAAAGTACAACGTTTCCTCTGATGGTCTTGTTGGCCGCCAATTAACGAAGGAAGATTTTGAGAAGTTTGAATACATCATTGGTATGGATGAAAGTAATGTGAAGAATATTTCAGAGATAACTGGTAATCCTCAGCATCCTAAAATCATTCGCCTGCTTGATTTGACGGAACATAAAAAAGATGTCCCTGATCCATATTACACAGGAGATTTTGAAGAAACCTATCAGCTGGTTACAGACGGCTGTCATGCATTGCTCGAGAAAATTCGAATGGAATATAACTTAACCTAAAAAAAACCTGCCAATTTGTACAGTCAAAAAGGCTTAGAGAAAAAAATTTCTCTAAGCCTTTTTTGACTTTTCTTTTTTCATGACAGCACCCGTTTGTAATATAAGGTTTGCCCGAAAT
Organism: Neobacillus sp. plas4; assembly: GCF_057221695.1. Taxonomy (NCBI): domain Bacteria; kingdom Bacillati; phylum Bacillota; class Bacilli; order Caryophanales; family Bacillaceae; genus Neobacillus; species Neobacillus sp. plas4. The sequence continues at coordinate 3,023,562 of NZ_CM170152.1, read as the reverse complement.
TTCTGGGAGACCTTTTAGTTGAACAAGACATTAAAATAATTTTTATAGTAAAATATTATTATTGCTAAAGGAGGCTCATTCTTATTAATATTTTAATTTTAGGTGCAACTGGACGAGTAGGTAGTCAAATAGTAACTTATGCCCTTCATGATAGACATCATGTTACTGTATTAGTTCGCACTCCAGAGAAGATTCAAATAAATAGTGAAAATTTGACCATTATTCAAGGGAATGTTTTAAATAAAAATGATTTAGTACGTGCAATGGATGGGATTGATGTTGTAATTAGTGCACTAAATACTGATGGAACAACCACTCTATCAGAAAGTATGCCACTAATAATCAAAGCAATGGAATACGAAGGTATACAACGAATTATCACGATAGGAACTGCAGGGATCTTACAAAGTAGAACCACGTCAACCGTACTCCGTTATCAGTCGAGTGAATCAAAACGGAAATCAACACGTGCAGCACAAGAACATCATAAAGTTTACAATACGCTTAAACAATCAGCCCTCGATTGGACGATTGTCTGTCCTACGTACCTGCCGGTTGGAGAAAGGATAGGCAAATATCGAATAGAACGAAATTTCTTGCCTGAGGATGGAGTTGAAATCTCCGTACTAGATACTGCAGAATTTGCATATAGCCAGATAAAAACAAGCGATTATATAAAATCACGTGTAGGTATCGCCTACTAATGATATTCTTACCTCGTATGCGAAGAAAATAGATCCATCCAACTAATTTAATTCTTTGTAATAATTGTAGTGAAACCTTAATACAACGATGACAAGCATTGAAGCATAAATATGAAAAAATAGAAAATCAACTTTTAATTGAAGGAGGTTTTTTATGATGGGTATTTTAGCGAAAGTCATCTGTAAATTAAAAGGTCACGCTTATGAAGAAACAAATCAGAAACCCGATGGATGGGGATATATTGCAACTTGGTTTATATGTAACCGATGTCGTCATGAAAAAGTAGTCACTATCCGAGAGGATGAAGTTTAATGTCGGTCATCAGTAACGGTGATTACTATGGAAAAAGGACAGGTGGGTTCGTTAATCTGTCCTTTTGTTTTCTCATCCCTTATTCAATTGCCCTTTAGTTAAAAAAAATACCAACCCTGCTAAGGTTGACACATAACATTAGATGTATGCTTAATTCAAAACCTTCACTCCTATTACACTATCGAATGCCACCCGTTCAAATTCCCCAGACTTTAGTACAATCCGCATCTCATGAGTTATAGGATCGACGTAATGAACACGCCCAGTAATGTCTTGAGTAAATCCGTCATCCCATACTGTTAGCTTTACCGCATGTATTCTATTGCGTATGCTATACGCAGGTCGAACTCTTCCTTCTGATGTTCGTCTAATATTGGCTTAGCAGTCCGAGCTTGGTCCTTAAACATTTCACTTGTCATTTCAAAAGCTAGCGGTAAGAATGAAGCTGACCGCCATTTCATTTTACCACTGTCACGAATTTCCAATATAAATCATCTCCTCACTATTATTATATACGAACAAATGTTCTGTGTATATTCCAACATATAAGTGGTCTTAGTTAACTTCTTCAACAAACGCTTCCCGTAACCCTTTTATTTTGTAAAAATTCTAATCATGTAAAAAAGCTTACTCAAAGAGTAAGCTCAACCCCTATAAACACTATCACATGTTCCAGGTTTTGGTTCATAAAAACAATGTTCTTTAAATGCACCAGTATGAGGTTGATCATACCATGTAGGAGGACACCCTGGGGCTGCTGGATTAAAATACCAAAGAGCAAATTTCGCAGGATGATCTCTCCAACCATTTATATTTTGTTGTGCTAATCTTCTTTCAGAAGTTCTTGATCTTTGATAAAATACATTCCCTTTTTGCACTGCTTCAAAAGAAAAATTTCCTCCTTGTACATGAAATATTACATCATGAACAGTGGTTAACTCTTTGAAATCTGTGCATTGTGCTACAACACGATTTATGATTACATTTCCAACATATAACATTCCTTGCTTTCCTTCGCCTTCTGCTTCTGCTCTCATCATTCTTGCCATTTCATCAACTTCATGACTTCTAGCCCTAACTCTTGGCATTTCATCACCTCACAAATAAATGTATGAAAAAAATCCTCCTTTCATGACATTGTTTATATAACTTGGTGAGTGAAATTATTTTCTATAGTTTAATTCTTAAATTTTTTCACATTCCTCTAATATACTTTCGGTCTGCTCAATTAATGAGATCATTTCATTCCAGGAATTTTGTGTATTAAGATCTTGCGAATGGGCTAGATTGTTGCGTAAGATTTCTAATTTTTTAAAGAAATCCTTCCCTTTACTTTTTGATTCAATACCCAACAGTTCTCTTAAATGTTGCTCATTTAATACGATGTCCCTCTTGTCACAAAGCTGCAAACAATCACTTAATTGAATCGCTTCATTTCGAGCTTTTCTTTGTAAAAATAAATCCTCTGCCAGGTCAATCCTTTTATCACTTAAGTGTTTTTTCCAGGTATCATCATGAAAATAACCACTAATGATTCGATACAAATGCATTTCTACTAAAGAGATCACACCAAATAAAAGCATGCGAATCGGTGGCTTCTGGAGATCGGCAAGCGTTACTACTTTGGTAATCCGGTTTCCTTCTATTATAAAAAGTCTTTCAGTATTTTTAAAAATAAATAGTGTTTGAAGCAGCGGTGTGGAATCAGAGACGAGCTCTGACGGACTAAATTGGCGAAAATAATCCTTACACGTTCCCTCACCCAAGTCATCTCGTAAGACATAACCGATGACCATACCATTCTCTTCAACCCCAATGACATCATAGTCTTTTAAAACCATCTGCTCTCTAATCTGTTGTGCATGATCACTCACATTGCAGGTAGCCAAAACCTCTGAGATACTGTTAACAGTAATATTCTTTTCAAATAATGAGCGAAGACTTTGATAATTACTGACGTTATCACGCTGCTGTACTGGGAAGACTTCCATGATGAACCCCCTTTAACTGCTTACATTGCTGGTACAAATTTTGTTACATCTATTCTACCACTTTGTATTGAGATTTCTAATCTGTTTAGAACCTTTAATACTATTAATTCTTTTTTAATCAAATAAGTATTAAATAAAATTAAAATAGTCCTGGCGTGGTGGTAACATGTCCGATTCAGTAATAAAGGATTCCAATTATGGAATCCTCACGCTTATTAAGAAAATAATCCTACTTTTTTCCAAACTTAAACATGTATTATTTCTGTTCAAGTTTATTTACTTTTCTCTTTACATCAGCCATTTCCTTGAATAAAAGCTCAATATCAGAGTTAACATCCGATGCTATTGCTTTCATATCTTTTCGAATATCGTGAAATTTTCTGTTATCAGAGTAGTTGTGTGCTTTATTAATTCTTTTATTTCATATTGTCCGGTTGACAATAGGTCCTGACCCTTTTCTACATTTTCAATTTGAGTAGATAATTGTTTCTGACCTGTAATTAGTTCCAATTGCCCTTTTTCTAAATTTTCCGTTCGACCTATTAATTCCATCTGCCCTTTTTCCAGATTTTCTGTACGATTCAATAATTGATTTTGGCCCTTTTCCATTCTTTCTGTACGAGTCAATAACTCTTTCTGGCCATTATTTAAATTTCCTAGTTCTAAAAGAATAATATTTAGTTTTTCTTCCATAATCGAACCTCCGTTTTTCGGTTAAAGATTATTTGTTTTTCCTTTAGTAATCATTATACCTATCATCATCCCAATCTTCTGACCATCTATCGCCATTTCTTATTAAATTTTTTTCATTGATTTTATTCAGCAGCTCTTGCCGTTCACTATCTTTTAACCATTCGATTTCCATCAACATTCTTTCCGAAACTGACAGTCTTCCAGACATATACGCTGTCGTTTGTATCATTAATTCTTTTACTTCATTTTGCCCCATAGAAAAAAACTCTTTTATTTTTTCTAAATTTTCTATCCGAACATTTAATTGTTGCTGCCCTCGCATTACCTCTTCATGAACTTTATTGGTATTTCTTGTAGTGTTTGCCATTAATCTTTTCTGCCCTTTTTCTAAAACTTCTATCCGACCTGTTAAATCCTTCTGCGCTATCACTAATTCTTGTTGAACTTTATCTATTTGTTGTAATTCAGAAAGAATACTATTTAGTGTTTCCTCCATTGAAAGACCTCCATTTAATGTTTATAAAATGTATAAAAAATAACCTTATTTAGACGGAATTAAATATTTTACCTTTATGATTAGAGAGAGAAATTGAAAATTTAAAATAGGAAGGAAAATCTTTTTGAGATAAAAGTGTTGAAGAAGTTGGAAGATAGTAACGGATAAAATGTGGAAATACAATAATCTATTATGCCTGCCCCAAATCCATTTTCGATAAGAATAAAATATGAGATTTCTAACTCATCTTTGGTCACCCCCTTAGAATATTCCTGATGTTACCTAGACTTAATTACTAGCCATTTTAAATCTATCATTAATTTATTAAACAATATTAGAAGAAAATGACAATATATTGAATTTTAGATTTATATTGGCTTGATTAAGATGGGATTTTTATCCGTCATATATAGCAGACAGCAAAAAACAGAAATAAAAAATCATTCCCTGTTTTACTCCAGAGGAATGATTTTTTATCTTTCTATCTCCCTTTAATCCCATCAAGGCGTACCGGAATAAAATAGTTAAAAATTAATCACTAATTACAGCCTCAACATCAATTTCCATTAACATCTCAGGCAACGCCAGTCCGTTTACAATCAAACCGGTACTGCAAGGATAAACATCTTTAAAATGCTTGGCGATTACTGGATAGACCTTACTGCGGTCTTCACGATTAAGGAGATACACGGTGATTTTACAAATATCTTTGACCGTACCGCCAGCTTCTCCTATTAATTGTTTTACACATGTACAAGCATTTTCGGCCTGCTTTTCTACATCGCCGTCCCCGTGAAAGTTACCATCTAAATCAAATCCAGTTTGCCCTCTTAGGAAGATCCGATTTCCTGCTCGAACAGACATACAAAATTCATTTGCAATGTGATGTTCTGGTTTTCCAAAGCCTTTTGGATAAAATTGATCCGTTTTAAATTTCCGGAATCTCTGAATCTCAACTTTTTTTGTTTCACCATGTACGGTCATTTCGATATTTCCTCCCTAAAATATGAATCTATGAGATAGGAACATTCTCCCTTGTGAAAAATGAACCTATCCTGCTATTTAGTGATTTATCACCTTGTTCATCTTGACAGATTTAAACTGATTTACCTGGTTCGAGATGGCAACTTCAGTCGGTAATCGCTCCATACTTGAAGCTCCAAAAAATCCGACGACACCTTTTGTTCTGCTAAGGACGTATTCTGCATCCTCAGGCTCAGATATCGGTCCTCCATGACAAATGACTAAAATATCAGGATTTACCGACTTCCCGGCATCATGAATCCTTTGTACTAAATCAACTGATTCATCTAATGTTAAAGCTGTTTGAGCCCCTATTTTTCCTTTGGTTGTTAGGCCAACATGTGCAACGAGTACATCTGCACCCGCTTTGGCCATTTTAATAGCATCTTCCTCATTAAAAACATAAGGTGTCGTGAATAGGTCGAGCTCGTGGGCTTTACGAATCATTTCAACCTCTAAATCGTACCCCATACCCGTTTCTTCCAAGTTTTGGCGAAATTGCCCATCAATTAAACCTACAGTCGGAAAGTTTTGAACGCCTGAAAATCCACTTTCTTTTAATTGCTTTAGGAATACATCCATTATTCTAAATGGATCGGTTCCACAAACCCCTGCAAGGACTGGAGTATCCTTAACGATTGGCAGCACTTCACTGCCCATTTCAACAACAATTTGGTTCGCATCCCCATAAGGCATTAAGCCTGCTAATGAACCACGCCCCGCCATGCGGTATCGGCCAGAATTGTAAATAATGATAAGGTCAGCGTTACCGTCCTCCGCACTCTTTGCAGAAATCCCAGTTCCTGCTCCTGCTCCAACGAGAATCCTATTTTCCACTAACTGTTTTCTTAATCTTCTGTTAATTTCTTGTCTGCTGATTGCCATAATTTATACCCCCTACTGATTTTTCCATCATGAGTAATAATTGATCCGCAATGAAATCTGCCACTGCTTCATCATTAATGTCTTGTTCCATTTCGACGAAAGGAATATCACTTCGAAGATTCTCTTTGATAGCGTTATATAATGCTATTCTTTCAGCTTTACCATCAAACGCCTGGCCTTCCCGATCTAAAAGAGAAACCCCGCCTTTAGGAAAAACTAGAATTGTTGGTGAATGGCTTTGGTTCAGCTTTTCTGCAATCATACGACCCAGCAGATGATTTTCTTCTACGGTGGTTCTCATCAGGGTGGTCGTTGGGTTGTGCTGATAAAATTGACGTTCAGCAAATCGAGCAGGAATGGTTTCAGGCTGACCGAAGTTGACCATATCCAACGCTCCAACAGATACTACCTGTGGAATTCCAGCTTTCCCAGTTGCTTCCAGTCTATTGGGACCTGCACTAAAGATCCCCCCTACTAATTCATCCGCTAACTCCGTTGTGGTTACATCGGCAACTCCCTTAATAAAGCCTGCTTTAACTAGTTCCTCCATTCCCATGCCGCCTGAACCGGTAGCGTGAAATACAAGAACATCGTATCCGTTCTCTTCAAGCTTCTCTCGAACTCTCGTAACACAAGGAGTTGTAACTCCAAACATAGTTGCACCAATCATCGGCTTATCATCATTAGCTTCTGGTTCTTTAGCACTTCCTTTCACCATTCCAGCCAATGCATAAGCAGCATTTGCCAAGATCCGTTTTGATAATTTATTTAAGCCTGCAATATCCACAACCGAATACATCATCGTAACATCTTTTTCTCCTACGTATGGACGGGTATTACCAGAAGCGACCGTCGAGACCAGTAATTTCGGTACACCCACAGGTATAGCCTTCATCGCTGAAGCGCCAACCGTGGTACCTGCTGTACCACCCATTCCGAAGATACCGCCAATGATACCTTCACGGTCAAGCTCCTCTACCACTACTTGAATCCCCTTGGTAATAGCAGCAATCGCCTTCCCTCGGTCCTGCTCCGAACGAAGCTCAGCTAAACTCATTCCTCCAGCTTTTGATACTTTATCACTTGAAATGTCAGGGATAAACAGTGGAGCCCCGATAACACCAGTATCGATCATAATGGTTTCAATTCCTAATGATTCAAGTATGTCCTTGACATACTTAAACTCTGCGCCCTTTGTATCCAATGAACCAACGAGGACTGCTTTTTTATTCATTGCTCTTCACCTCTATCAGAGTGGATTCAAAATACAGCTTACTCCTTCGGACGACTTCCGCTTCTCCCACTTTATCCTTGTCTTCAAGGGAAGAATAATGTGTATCAATCGTCATCACGGCTTTTGGATCATGTTTAGCTATGGCTTGGAGTATACCGCTGTGATCATAATCATCTTCTCCAGCGATAGCAAAGCCTTTAAAATCACCATGTGGATTTTCTAGAGTAATAGAATTTGGCTTACGGTATGCCCCTTTTAAGTGTGTTTGCAAAAGAGATCCTTTTACATATTCATAGGATTCCAGCGATGGATACTCACCAGCCCACCAGCTATTAATAATGTCCCAGTTTATTTTTAGACTGGGATGATCTGCAAAAGTGACAAGTTTACCTAATTCTCTTGGTCCTTTTGTAAGGGTAGGCGGTTCATTTTCAACTAACAGGATTTTCCCTCTGCTTTTAGCGTGTTCAGCATGACCACGCATAATGTTTGCATTGTACTCATACTCTGCCTCTTTTTCCGCTTCCGGCCATTGATCAAAACCTTCTGGACGATGCAGAGAGTATACCCGTACATGTTGCACCCCAAAGATATCAGCTAAATCAAAGAGACGTTCTAAAACAACCGACATTTTCTGATGATGTGCAGGATCATGGCTATCGTATTTAGGCGGCCCAGAAAACGTACAGGAATTAACTGCCCATGAACTCACACTATTAACCTCTAAACCATAGTTATCTAAATGTTTTTTTATTTCTTTTGCCTTTTCCAAGGAAATGGTGTCGATAGAATCACCGTTTAATTTAGAACGTAAATCAATGATTGAAAAACCCAATTCTACTGCCGTTTGCAGCGATGTTTCAAAATCCTCACATCCAAGCATATCCGTAAATACACTAAACCTCATTTACAGCTCACCTCTTTTTTCGTGTTCTCAATGGTGATCCACTTTCCTGACCTTTGTTTAAAGGCGTCAAAGATTTTCGTAAAATGTAAGGCATCCCGTAAGGTAGATTTTTCTATCTTTTTACCTTCTAAGACGGCATTCGCAAAATAATTAACACTTTGCACCATTCCTTGTAAGAAAAGGTTTTTATTATATAATTGGCCAAGTGAGAATTCTGGCTCCCACAGAACAGGTCCATCTGTTGGGTCATCCCCTATGTAGACAGGAGTTTTACCATATTCCCCGCTGCCTTTTGATCCTTTGTAATAAACCAAACGCATACCATTATCAATGACGATATTTTGATGATTACCGATAATTTCAAATCGTTCATATGGTCCGGTTGGTGCCTGAGTTGAGGACAACTGCAAATTCCCTATACCTCCTGAAGTAAATTGCAGTAAGGCTTGAACATTTCCGCTCGGTTGATGTTCAATAAAGCACATCTCTTTTACTTCACCCATCAAATAATGAATGCCAGACATGGGATGACAAATATCTTGGAACAATCGTAATCCCGTCCTGGTTTGGATGGATTCTTGAAAGGGTGACAAAGTTAATGGGTAGCGGCCATTGATGGAAACCGGATCTCCAAAAACTGGACGATCAATAATTTGTTTTGCCTTTTCAAAGGTAGGGTAGAAATATCTCTTGTTCGACACAAGAACAAACTGATTCGTACGTTCTTCTACCTCAAGCATTCTTTCCACTTCATCTGCGGTGTAGGCAGCTGGCTTTTCCATCCAAACGGGCAGCCCTGCCTCTAATAGATCTGGAACGATTTTCGGATAAAGTGGTCTGTTTTCTTTGTCAAAGTTTAAAACGACAAACACTGCATCCAATTGTTCATTTCTAATCATTTCCTTGTAATCGGTGTAAACTTTGTCAGCTGCAAATCGTTTACGGTATATTTCGGCCCGGTCAATATTGAGGTCACAGACCGCTACAAGATCAACGGGTGCGTAATCAAAGGTTGGATATACATTACGAAAGGCATGGGCTCCACATCCAATGAACCCGGCTCTAATCTTACGGTCATATTCAAAGTTAAATTTAATTGATTGCATAACAGGTTCCTCCCTACTCTCCAATGGTTTGACGATCTGGTGCTGAATAAGCTATTATCATGCGGCAGGGTTCCCAGCTGGTAACGGTTGCATTATGCGGGACATTTCTTGGAATTCGGAGCAACATTCCTGGTTTCAAATGATGAACTTCATCTCCAAGCGTATGATCGCACTCACCAGATAAAACAAAGATGACTTCCTCACAATTTGGATGAATATGTCTTGTATTGGAATCACCAGCATTGATATAGACCATTCCAAATGTCATTTCACTCTCAGGATCAATATCCTGACCGCATAGCCACTGAATTGCTCCCCATTCCATTGGTAAAATGTGTTTTTCTTTATTTAAATCCGTAATTGTAGCCATTTTTATCTCTCCCTTTTCGTTTTTTGTTATTTATTTGAACCATCGGACATGCCATCAACAAACTGACGCTGAAAAATAAGATAAATAATAATACTTGGTACCATACTAATGACTGTTCCCGCGAAAATCAGGCCATAATTTGAGCCATTACTTCCTTGGAATGAAAGCAATCCTAACGGAATCGTATAATTATCTTGAGAAATTAATAGAACCAATGGTAATAAGAAGTCATTCCAGATATTCATAAAAGTGAAAACCATGAGCGCAACAATCCCTGGTTTTGCTAGAGGAAGCATAATTCGAAAGTATGTTTTCCATTCCCCTGCACCGTCTACCTGAGCAGATTCCCTTAGCTCTTTAGGTACATCCCTGAACGTATTTCGCATTAAAAATACGGAAAACGGAAGTGCCAAACCGACTGATACAAGGGTTACACCTGTCAACGTATCAATCAGACCAAAGGACTTCAACTGAAAGAAAATAGGGATGATTACAACCTGAACCGGCAAGGATAAGCCCAATAAAAAAACATAGAATACTAGATTGTGTCCAGGAAACTTTAATTGACCAAATACATAACCTGCAGGACATGCGACCAAAAAGATGATGATCATTCCACTGATGGTTATAATGGCACTGTTTAAAAAGTATTGTTTAAAATTCCCCAAATTCCACGCCTCAATGAAATTATTGAAATTCCAAGATGAAGGAAGCGAAAATGGGTGGTTTGCAATATCAAATGCAGATTTAAAACTTCCTAGAATCACCCAAAAAATAGGCGTAACAACGATTAGAAGCAAAATAGATAAGATCAGCCATAATCCAATTTGCGATTTTCCTCCAAGTCGCCTTAGTACTTGCATCATCTATTCCCGCCTTTCCCGCAAATAATTGAAGAGAAGCGTTAGTGTAAGGATAATAATACCTAGTACCACACCTCCTGCAGCAGCATAACTCACTTTGTTCATACTAAAAGCCGATTTATACACATACGTAGAAACGACTTCACTCTTATAAAATGGCCCGCCTTGTGTCATAACCCAGATGAGCGCAAATCCTTTAAAAGAATTTATAATGACCATACTAATGACGACATTCATCGTATTTCGCAAACTTGGGATGGTAATTTTAAAAAACTTTTGAATCGGTCCAGCACCATCTATGTCGGCCGCTTCATATAAGGATTTATCGATATTTTGCAATCCTGCCAGAAACAAAATCATATAGAATCCATAGAATGCCCATGTACTTGCAATAACAAGTGCAGGCAGCACAGTGAATTCATCACCAAGCCAATTTAATGCCAAGGAATCCAAGCCGACTTTTTTTAAGATTAAATTGATAGGCCCCATCATCGGGTCATAAATTTTTGCCCATAAAACCCCAACTACAGCTAAAGAAATGACGGCAGGAAGATAGAAAGCCGCTCGAAAGAACAATTTCCCTTTCTTCACTTTCGTAATCAACACAGCAAGTATGAGCGTTGGAATGACCTTTAACACCAAACTAATAACGACCCAGATAAAATTATGAAGAAGCGATAATTTGAAGACGGAGTCTTTTAATAGATTGGCATAATGCTCCAACCCAACAAAATTCATGGTTGGTGATGACCCATCCCAATCGAATACGCTCAGACGTATGGCATCTACCATTGGTAAGAGCATAAATAAAAGATATAAAAGGAGTGAAGGTAATAAAAAGGAAAGAACGATGATTATATGTTTGGTTTTCCTTTTCCACCTTTCAAATTGGACACTACTATTCACAGCTGGTAAACGTTGAACTGATGTTGGACTCTCTGAGCTCATAACTTCCCCCCTCTTTAATCTAGTTAAGATAAGAGATTAGGAATATACTTTTTACAAGAACACCATTCCTAATCTCCTGTTTATCTACCTTTTAAGCTCAAAGCCTGCTTCAATATCTTTTTGTCTGCCAATTTCCATTGCTTTCATTGCGTCTTCTGGACTAACAAGTCCTCCAATGAGGCCAGTTAAATTTTGATAGTATGCTTCTTTTTCTTCACTGCCTATGAAAACACTAGGATTGAACCCTGATCCGGATTTAAGTCTTGTGACCGTGTCTGATAATAACGGATTGACTACTTCTACATCCAAAGAAGCGGTTGAGGTTAAGATTAAGTTATAGGACTTATCACCATATAAAATGTTTGAATAGTCTTCAGAGAGAGTGTAATCTAGCCATTTTTCAGCATTTTTGCTGTTAGCTGCTTCGGTTGGTACTACCCAAGAATAGCCAAGTCCCCCTGTTGGGTTCGTTTTTCCACCAGCTTGGAAGGATGGAATTGGGAATAAGCCAAATTGATCTACTAAATCCTTTTCGACGATATCAGAAATAGAGCTAGTTGTTGTAACCATCATGCCAAACTGATTATTTAAGAATGCAAACTTTAGGTCTGTATTGTTCAAGGACATCGATTCTTTTCCGATATACTCCTTCTTGGCCCAATCTGTTAACATTTCTGCTGCTTCAACAAATTCAGGATCACTCCACTTCTTTTCATTGTATAAAAGTGCTTCTACATCATCCTGACTTGAAACCGCTTGCATTACATTCGAAAAAAGTGTTCCCAGCCAAACCGGTGTACGAACAGCTGTATTCAAAGGGGTAACGCCATTATCCTTCAGGGTTTTCATGGCAGCAACAAATTCTTCACCTGTCTTCGGTACATCAATTCCATATTTATTAAAAATGTCTTTATTGTAATAGGCTTGAATGGCATCAAATGTATAAGGTAACTCATAGATCTTGTCGTTTAATTGCGCCAATTCATATGCAAATGGCTGTAGTTTGTCTTTCCAATTGTTTTGGGTATATAAGTCCTCTAGCGGTTTAATTAAACCTACATCAGATAAAATTCTAACTCGTCCGGGACCTGGGTACATTAAGGATGACATCTGGAGGTGTTACACCCGATTGAAGCAATGTCGTTAACTTACCAGATTCCGTGTTAACATCCCCATTTGTAAGCGTAACTTTAATTCCTGGATTCAGCTCTTCAAATTTCTTTACAAGGTTTTCCCATTGTTGTTTTTCCAACTGATTATAATAGTTGGGGATATACAAATTTATTTCACTTTCATCTGACTCTGTTTTTTCTGATTGCTTACTATCTGTACTAGCAGTCTCTTTACTTCCTGAACTAGTTGGAGAAGAACATCCAGCAATCATAAGTACTGCAAAAATTAGAAAAACTAGTAATAACTTCACTTTGCGTTTAACCACTTTTCTCATCTCCTTAAATTTAATGGTTGACTAACTTACTTAAATTTTAGATAATTTATAATATTTAAACAATGGTACAAATCATGGGAAAAGGGGGACATTTAATGGATTTGAATCTTAGGGAAAAATCAAAGGTACCATTTGTTCACTCTATAATGTTTAAATTACTTATTTCATTTCTTCTAATATCCATCATTCCAATACTCCTTGTGGCAATTCTGGCATTTCAACATGCCTCTAAATTTCTAGTGAAAGAATTGAATGCGGATACATCTACCGTATTGGAACAAAACTCAAAGTATCTCTCATCCTTTTTCAATGACTTAAACCGTATGGGTGAACTTACCTTCCTTAGTTCATCAGTTTCTAATTTCTTGAAGATTAATACTCAAGATGACTACCTCCATTCCTTTTTACCACTCGACCAGACCTTTAAGAGTATTGATTCCATTCGACCCGAAAATATTGGGATGACTCTGGTTAGTGATAAAGGCTATGTCTACCATTATGGCTATTCCATCAATAAGCAGGATCTAAAATTCCATACATTTGATTGGATGCCAGATTTAACTACCCTATCAAAACATCCGCAGCTAACTCAAGTACATACTCGTTCATATAGTAACACCAATAAAAATGAAAAAGTTTTTTCTTACGTCCAACGTGTATATAGCAAAAACTTAAAAGAAAAAGGTGTTCTCATCATTGATTTTAAGAGTGAATTATTAGATCAGCTGTTTAACATTCATTTCTTTACCAATACGGATTCCAGCAAAACAGATTCAGGAATTATGGTCTCCTCACCAAGTGGACAATTAATGTATTCACTCAATAAGAATCTCTTTTCTCCAAAAGATCTTCAAGGAATTAAAGATAATTCGGTTATAACCGGTCAAAACGGGCTTGAGTACAGAATGGTAACAGTCATTAACCATGATACGGGCTGGAACCTGACTGGATACTTCCAAGAAGACAAGTTATATGATCCGATTCATCTCCTAGGAAAATATATTTTTTGGGCGATTGCCCTTAGTTTTATCTTTTGTCTATCCTTTTCTATTTTTATATCACAGCGAATTTCGAACCCGATTCGGTCCCTGCAGCGCCTGATGGACAGAGTAGGAAATGGGGATTTTTCCTCTTTTTTCACACTTAAACGGCGTGATGAACTCGGTCAATTGGGGTATCGATTTAATCAAATGATAGAAAAGATCAATGAATTGATTGATCTCGTCTACGAAGAGCAAGGGAAAAAACGGAAGGCGGAGGTAACTGCCCTGCAATTACAAATTAACCCACATTTTCTATACAATACACTAGAATCAATTAATAGTTTAGCCCGAAAAAATAAACAACTTGAAATTAGTAAAATGATTGTTCTGCTCGGTAAATTAATGCGTTTATCGATTAGTACATTTGATGAAATGATACCAATCTGGCGAGAAGTAGAATATGTACGATACTATATTGAACTTCATCAATTCCGATTAAATAAAAAGATAGAATACAAGATTGAAATTGATGAGGAAGTTCAGAGTTTAACCACTGTAAAATGGATCCTGCAGCCTGTGGTGGAAAATGCCATCCTTCATGGTTTAGACCCGGTTTCCAATCAAGAAGACGTGAGCCATAAATTAGAGATTAAAGGCTGGCTTGAAGCGAATACGGTCTTTCTTCAAGTCAAAGATAATGGAATTGGGATTCCTTCCCCGACTTTACATGAGATTCGGAAAAATTTAGAGGAAAACTCAGAAGAAATGGTTAAATTCAAACAAAAAATTGGCTTATTTAATGTCCAATCACGGATACGCATGCATTATGGGAAGGAGTATGGTATGACGATTGAAAGCCCATCAGAAACTGGTACTACCGTAACTCTTAAACTGCCAAGGAGGTTGAGTGATGATAGCAACGAAATTATTAATTGTTGATGATGAATGGAGAATCTCAGACAGCCTTAGTTCAATGGATGAATGGGCCGAGAGAAACATAGAGGTTATTGGTACAGCGAAAAACGGGTTAGAAGCATTAGAATGGGTGGAAAAGACGGTCGTTGATTTAGTGATAACGGATATTCGCATGCCCGATATGGATGGATTGGAACTATTGCAAAGGCTCTTTGAAAAAAATCCCGAAATCAACGTAATCATCATTAGTGGATATGAAGAGTTCTCCTATGCTCGAACAGCTTTACGCTACCAGGCAAAAGGGTATATAACAAAACCAATTGATTATGACGAATTATTTGCCATTATTGATGATTTGTTGGATGTTACGGATACAAGTCAAGAACAGATAACAGAAGTGGAAGATGCCCCTAAAACTTATCACGAACTGATTGTAAATAGAGCGATTACCTACATACAAAATAACCTTGACAAACCAATTTCATTACAAGAAACAGCCAACGCGGTTCACCTCACCCCGCATTATTTTGGTCAAGTTTTTAAAACCGTAGTGGGAATGACCTTTGTTAATTACCTTACACAAACTAGGATGGAAAAAGCCTGTGCGTTGTTAAGAAATCCCGAACTCAAACATTACGAAATATGTGAAAGAATCGGTTATGCCGATACCAAATATTTTGCAAAAGTATTTGCTAAGACCTATGGAATGTCACCACGAGAATATCGGCAAACCATCTGATGAACGTGTTAAAATAAACGGTACCAAGGATACTTCGCCTTCCTGTGTCCGAAATTGACTTGACTTCGGACACGCTCTTGCTTTTTTGAGTCTTCCTTGTCTGAAGTTGGCTCAACTTCGGACACGCTCCTGCTATTTTGCCTCTTCTTTGTCTGAAGAAAAGGAAAATGACGTGTACCAAATCACACGTCATTTGTTTATGTCATTTAATAACAAAGCACCCGAAAACGGAACCCTTTAAAGATACTGGCACCGTTTTACTATTTGGAAATTCCCCATTATTCGTATTTATGTCATACAGTATTAACTCATAGCACCGAAGTGGAACGATCAGTTGTAACACCATGAATCCGTTCCTGATGAGTGTATACATTAAATCCGTTCCCCCGAATAAAACCAACTGTCGTAATTCCAAGTTCCTCCGCTAAATCTAAAGCTAGATTGGTAGGAGCCGATTTAGAAAGGATAATTCCGACTCCAATCTTTGCAGCTTTTAACAAAACTTCGGAAGAAATTCGACCACTGAAGGCAATTATTTTATCCTTTAGTGGAATTCGATTCATCATACAATAACCAAAAAGCTTATCTAAAGCGTTATGGCGGCCGATATCCGTTCTTGACACTACAATTCCTTCACGTGTACATAATGCAGCATTATGCACACCGCCTGTTTGCTGGAAATGAGCGGAGCTTTCCTGCATCTTCTTCATTAGCACATGGCATTGTTCCGGTGTAATTGTCAGTTTCGTCATCACTGTCTTTGCGGTTTTCATATCATTATGAAAGTAAAATTGCCGGCCCTTTCCGCAGCAAGAGCCAATAAATCGCTTGGAGTGAAAGTCCTTTTGAATACATTGTTTATTTACCAGTTCAACATATGCGAATCCCTTATCTTCATCAATGTGGAGAGATTTGATGTCTTGATAACAGCGAATAACACCTTCGGAAGCTAGGAAACCAACCACTAATTCATTCCGTTCAGAAGGAGTGCAAACCATGGTGGCAAACTCCTCACCATCTAACATAATTGTTAACGCCGTTTCAACCGCAATGTCATCTTCTGCCTCGAAAAAGCTTTGTCCATTATACCTGACAATGTTTTGAGAAGTTGTAATCTCTTTTAACAAGGTTATCCCCCCTTCCTTTTTTTCTATTAACTAACTTCAGTTTCTAAATCTTCAATTGGTTTTTCAAGATATTGCGTGTCTTTGCGGGCGTGATAGCGCTCGGCTTTTTCAACATTGACGGTAATATTGTAATCTGGGATTCCAGCAAACTTCTCGTACCTGCCCCGCGGCAGCAGGAAGTTACCTTCTGGGAAGTGGACTTCTAAATTTCCCGGGGCAATATCAACAAACTTCGCTCTACCTTGGAAGACACCAAATCCATTGTAGACGACAATTCCCTCACCCTCAGCGATACTTAATTTTTGACCATCAACACAACTCATTAACACATCATAGCGTCCCGCACCGTTTAAGGGGTCAACCTCCTGATAAACCATTGAATTAAACTGTTTGCCCCGACGGGAGGTAATAATAAATTGTTCTGGCTTTTTATTTAAATCTGGAATTTCAACAGGAATCATCGTTGCTCTGCCATCTGGTGTAGGACAAATGCCATCTTCACATAACCAAGCACCGCCCCATTGAAATACGTCACCTTGCTTTTTTAAATATTGAATACCATCATAATCCGGGTTTGCTTTGGCAATCTCCTCTCGAATCGCAAAACCATCAGAAAATTCTACCAAGTGGGCTGTCTCTGGTTTTACACGCTTTGCCAGGTCCAAATAGATCTTCCATTCAGCACGTGCTTCTTCCAATCTATTTTTATTACCGGAAATTTCAGGTGAGAAGTACACCATCCGCTCCGTCGAGGTACTCGTCCCTCCATCCTCCTGCTCATAACGGGTTTTTGCCGGCAGTACAATTACCGCTTCCTTGGCATCGACTAGAGTAGAAGTATTTAGAATAATATCTTGGTGTACACGAATATCAAGCTCTGATAAGGCATGCTCAATGAAATCAGGGTCCGGCATTGTCTCTAAGAAGTTGCCGCCAGATAAATAATATAGCTTCACTTTCCGTTCATGGTCTTCAGGCAGCACAATGTTTTCTAATGTCACACCAACGATATCCCCCTGCCATTTTGGAAGCTCAAATCCCCACAGTTTTTCGATTCTTTCTACATTCATTGCATCCCAGCCGCCGCCAGGCAGCACGAATGGATCTGCGCCCATTTCACCGCTTCCCTGTACACTGGAATGTCCTCGAAATGGCATAAGGCCAGCATGTTTACGACCTAAGTGGCCGCGAAGCAGTGCTAAATTTGCCACTTGAGAGATATTGTCTGTTGCAAAAGAGTGCATAGTCAGTCCAAGTGCCCATGCATAGACAGCGTTTTTACTGTTTGCTAACAGCTCTGCTAATTCCATAATCCGTTCTTTTGGGACACCAGAAGATTCGATAATTTCGTCCCAGCTTTGCAACTCGACCTTGTTCTTTAATTCTTCATATCCATTTACATGTTCGATAACAAAATGATGATTGATTGCAGATCCATATGCATTTTCTTCCATCGTAAACCAATGCTTCATAATTCCATGCATAAATGCAATGTCCCCGCCAATATTAACCTGGTAGAAATCATCGGCAATCTTCGTTCCAAATAATGCAGACTCAGGGTTAGAGGGAATCCAATATTGATCCATTGCCGGTTCACGGTATGGGTTTACAACAATAATTTTGGTTCCTTTCTTCTTCGCTTCCAGCATGTATTTTGAAGATACAGGTGAAGAGTTTGAAGCAACACTTCCCCAAAACAATAAAACATCCGTTCCAATCCAATCCAAATAATTCGATGTCGAAGCTCCAACACCAATCGAGCGCTTTAAAGCCGTCTTACTTGGAGCATGGCAAATACGGGAAGCGTTATCGATATGATTGGTTCCTAGAAAACGGGCTACCTTTGCGGCGACATAATAGCTTTCATTGGTAATGCCGCGGGCCGTTAAATAGAATGCATATTGCTTGGGATTCAATTTTTTCATCTTGTCTGCGATGACATCCATCGCATCGTCCCACGTAATCCGAGAAAATTTTCGTTCGCCTTTACGGCGAATCATAGGATAGGGAATACGGCCGAGCTTACGCAGCTCACTGCTGTCATATTTTCTTAATTCCTCGATATCGGCATGAAGTATATCTGGTTGAATGGCAGGCATGGTGTTTAGCCGTAGTACATTCAAACGTGTTGTACAAACATGCGGTCCTTCCAATGTTTGATCATATAAGCCTGATACTCCAAGTGCACAGCCGTCACAAACACCTTTGGTAAGAATATTCGCTGCATAGCCTAAATTATCTCGATTATCCCACGCAATTTTCATCGTATCCCGAATATGTTTTGGCTTTATTTTTCCTAATCCAAAAGGAATCGTACTTACCCAATGTTCAGGAGCAGGCATTTTTGATTTTTTTTGTGGACCTGGATGTAGTGTCTTTCCCATATCTAGTTCCTCCTTTAATATTTAAATTTGGGTATAAAAAAACCACCAAGGAGCCCCTATAATGCTAGGGGTAATTCCGAGGTGGTTAGTCTTTAACAGGTTCGCTGTCAAGTGCCAACAATATGTAGCTGACTATTACAATTCATTAAATTTTTTTTCAATATCCTGATCAAAGACGAAAATCGACATCCCTCTATCCTCTTCAATATCAATATCAACAAATAAATGAAGGAAATTTGCACCTAACAGTTCTTCCAGTTCAGTAGGATGGTTTTCCTTATAAATCTCTTTAACCATTTCTGTTCGAGCAGCACGGAGCATTTGTTTTCCATCATCTTTCGTTGCAATAAATTTTTCAATCGGTGATAAATTTCCGTCTAATTCACAAATCGCCCAGCACTTACAAAATGTGGTCCTCACCTGACTAGGTCCTTTTCCCATATGTCGTTTTCGATAAGCGCGAACAATATTACTAAATTCTGCTTCATATTTATTCACTTTAATCCATCCCATTTCCCATACTTATATTCTATATTCACTATGTTAACATTGTTAATGTAACATGAGTATACAATATTATTTGATAGATACGAACTTGCTTAATTTCAATTGGTTTTTCTGTTCATCACAACAATCTTCTCCAAAAATAAAACCATCATAAAGATTCATTTCATTGAATCCAAGATAACAGAATTCAATCGAATCCTTACAACGGTTTGCCTTCAACAAGGACGCTGTTAAGTACCAACAGTTATAAACATGTATACAACAAAATGTCATTCCACTCTCTAACCGATAAACAGGTTCGCTGTTTCGTATTAATAGAGTCTTATAATTTCGAATTTACTATTTATCTAAATCTTCATATAATTCACTTAACATAATAACACGGGAGAGATTTCAATTCAATAGATAATTATTTTCTTTATTTAAAGGAAATAGATGAACGCTCTATCTACCGCTGGTAATGAGTTGTCCAGTATGGAATTAATAAGATTAGAATTTTTTTTAAAAATTTATTCTTTGAACTAACCATTTTACAAATACAGCCTTTGCAACATATAGTGGAAGTGAATAAATGTATTTCCAGTTATCTAGTTTATAAATATTAAGCCAAACAGACAAAGGCTCGAATATAAAAGTAAAAATAGCTGCCATAACTAAATTAACAATTATAAATGGTTTCCACTTTGGAAAAAATTGATAAACTGTCATATGAGCAACGGTAAGCATACCATAATCAACTGCGGCTAATCGTGGTATTACCTGTAATAATTTATAAGGATATGACCAAAGTTGAGCATTAACACCTATATCGTCCAATAGCCCAACCAAAAGCATTAATATACTCCCAAAAAGCACAATATCCTTTAATCTATTTTTATCAACATACCTCCACCATAAAATCCAAGGAAGAATAAATATGATTAAAAGTAACCACCATTGAAATGTAAACAAATCGTGGTGAAGCCAATATTCGTTTTTCATTTCAGTTAATTTAGATTCAATACTTCGTATTTCATCATAACTTGGATAGGTTGCTTTCAACTTTGTCACTCCCTCGTATGCAGATTGTTATAATTTACAATAATAACCTACGCCTTCTATTATCGCGTTTATCACCTTGCTCTCAAAATTAAAGACAATAACAACAAGGAGTAGAATATGCATTAATATATTTCTCAATCGGAATATTACTTCATATCGCTTATTCTTACATCAAAGATACTTAATAAAGATACAATTATGATTATAGATAAGAACCAAGCAAGTAGAGGGTTTTTTTGATGAATTGGCAAAATAAAGAAAATGATTGCTGTGAAGATAATGGACCAACCAAAATTCCAATTATGATGATAAGTAATAAATCCCAGCCTATTGTTTATGTATTCAATCACTATATATATTCCCCACCATAACAAAAACCAAAAAAACCGTTTTAACCAACTATTAGGAAACCTACCTAAGTATATTAATACTGTTGCAGTATAAGAAAACACCATTGCTACAAGAGTTATCATTGTATGATTAGGCAAAATTAAATCATGGAAAATCCACATCGATTTTTTATAAAGTAAAAAATTATATAATAAGTCTCCTATTATCAAGAAAAGAATGGTGGGATAATACTGTTTCCAATTTCTCCAATCCCCCCATTTTAACGCTGTAATCAAATAAAAAGCATTAATAAAAATATACATTAGACCATTCCCTCGAAATGTTTCCTTTATCCTATCCATTCGGTAGAATTATTATCATTAATTACTCCGATGTATATACTTCAATTTATTTCTTTCTTCAACAAAACACCCTTCGTATTATAGGTTAGCTAGAATGCTAAATATTACAGAATAAAGAGCTTGCTGTAAAAAACATACTATCACCAACGATTGTCGAGATTTTTGTAAGGGAGAAATAGCGATCCCATTCGCTCCATTGACTCTTCGAGAATTTTTCCTTCTTGAATTTAAGGTAGCAGGTTCTCCAACGATCCACTTCCCGAAGTGCGGATTTCGAATTTATTTTGCTTATACTGCAAATCTGCTTGGATGATGTATCTTTTTGGTGCATTTCCTACGTAATAAAAAGGATAACAGGTTGTAAGGGTTAGAGTTGGGGTGTGTTTTTCTACAATGACTGTCTGGTCCTCTGCGTCAGTAATCCATATTTTTGATATTTTATATGTATAAATGGAGTCTGCATATTCAAGCTTAAGAGTATCGCTTTCCTTTAGCTCTTTTAATCGGTAAAATACGGTATCACGATGACCACTTAGTACAGTATGCCCACCTCCGTCAGGGGCAGTCGTGAATGGACTTACATACATCCCCACTCCCCATTTTAAGGTTTCTTTATCCGCTCCCCAAAAGACAGAAAACTTTTGTTCTATTTTCGGGATCAGTAAAAAAGCGACCTTCTCACCCTGCTTATGTTGAACCTCAGAGCTTGGTTTTTGTTTTTGAATTTCATGTTTTGGAATAACGCTTGAAGCCTCTTGTTTTACTACTAGTTCTTCTTCCTTTTTATATTGATGTATTTCTTTATTTGTCAGATCCTGTGCAGCAGAACGACCCATTTGCCACTCTAATAAGTGGCTGCCTCCCACCAAAGTACCAACAAAAACAAAACAAATCCCTAATACCCTGATCAATTCCATCCCTCCAACTTCTTTACAATCTTATTATCTCGTCTCTACTTTTGAATATTCTTCCATCGATGATCAATAGGGAAAATTTAGCTTATTTGAATAAAGAAGGATGTAATGGAAGAAAGTATAGGTTGTAGATGGAGTATCAATTACCGAGGAGGATTACAAATGAAAAAAGTTTTACTCTCATTTTTATTAACTAGTTTTGCATTTGTATTTGGATTACAAAGTGTCAGTGCTGCAGGTGTAAATTGTGATGATTTTGATACTTGGACACAAGCACAAACGTATTTCGAAGAGAGCGGTGGGAGTCCGACGAACGATATAGAAGGCTTAGACCGAGATGGAGACGGATTAGCTTGCGAGACTCTTCCTGGTGCACCAGATAAAACGACTTGGTCATTTGACACCGATCGATTAATACCTGGAACTACTGGTAATGCTGGAACCGGCGGTAATGCTGGAAATACAGGTAATGCTGGAACTGGCGGTAATACAGGCGGTCAATTACCGAATACTGCTACAAGCAATGTAACCGGGATCATAGCTGGAGCAATGACAATTATGGCAGGTTTTTTCTTACTTTTTCGTAAAAAGAGAACAAACTAAGAACTAATACGAGATTTACTCCATCAAAAAGGACGGGTGATATCACCCGTCCTTACCTTTGCGATTGACCGAAGACCTCTGTCGGAATCAAAATCAAATCCACCATATTAGGGTCTTGGTAATACCGTATAAGTATTAGATTGTCCCACTGTTACCACATTAAAGTACGTTGTATGATTGTTTGGGAATTTGACAGCATATGAGATCCCGCCACCCAAGTCTTTTATCCCCCTGACAGTCACAGTACTCGGGACAGGTATACTGATGGCAGAAGCATTCTCTGATAAGATCAATTTTTCTTTGACTGGTACACCATCAACCAATATCGCCACTTCATCTAAATCTACTTTGTTAAAATCCCAAATTAACATTCTCGCTTCTCCACCATCAGACCCAGCATTGGTAACCTCAAAATTTCTGGCCTCAATATTTGCATTGGCTTCGTCTGAAAATAAACTTTCACCTGCTTCGGTAGTGGTACTGATACGATTTGCAACCACTTCCTCTGGTGTACCCTCATCACTATAACTTGTAGTAAAGAAGCCGCTGAGTATGGCGAGTCCGACAATGGTTAACGCTGCCCAGCCTAATGATTTGCGAAGCATAGATTGATGTGGAACTATTTCATGTTCTGTCTGATCCTGGGCATATTCAGAACCTTGCTGCGCATATTCCGGACTTGGTTGATTGGATTGCTTTTTCACTTTTTTCATTCTTTTCTCCTTACAACTTGTGAACTTTATAACTGATTGGATATTTACGATACCAATACGATAAATAAACGCGCACAATAATTAAACTAATAAAGGAAAGGAAAATCGCCACTCCTCTACTGTAAAGGAGTTTGTCCGCCCACAGATTTGCGAAGAATATAGCAAATTCGATTCCAGTCAATGTAATAAAAAACATCTGTAATAAAGGAATCAGTACCGGAAATTTACGATATAACCAGCCCAGCCTTGGGTATTTGTAGGATAGGAATAAAAGAATTCCCAGTAAACTTATCACTGATAATGTCATACCTGCTCTAGGCGAGCCGAGCTGATAGATTTCCATAAGAACGGGAAATTCCATAATGGGCCCAAATAAGATTAAGATTAAAAGAAACGGATAGCAAAGGTAAAAGGCGATTGCCCCGATGATAGCAAATAGTTTACCCAATTTGTTCACCCACTTCCGGAATATCCTGCGGTAGTATCGTTACCAATTGTTCTACACCAGGATTATGAATTTGACTAACACGCAAGGCGTGATTTCGGATGGCTAACTCACACAAGTTTCTTGCCATTCTCCCATTACCCGCATTTTCAACTTGCTTATTTTTATAAAACGTTTTAAGTAAAGCTGCTTCTGAATCGGAAGAAACTTCAAAACCCTTACCTTTAAAAATAAGGCGACTTATTTGTAACAGTTCATTTGGCGTATAATCTGGGAAATCTATGATAGTAGGAAAGCGGGATCGTAAGCCTGCATTCGAGTCCAGGAACCTCTCCATATCCTCATCATATCCAGCTAAGATCACAACAATATTTTCACGATGATCATCCATAAATTTTACGATGGTATCGATTGCCTCTTGACCAAAATCATTGCCATTCCCTAATAGCGCATACGCTTCATCAATAAATAAAACTCCACCCAATGCCTTCTCAAGTACGCTTCTCGTTTTAAGAGCGGTTTGACCAACGTACCCTGCAACGAGACCTGAACGATCTGTTTCAACTAGTTTGTCCTGTTTAATAACCCCTAACTCCTTCAAGCGTTTGGCTAAAATCCGCGCAAGCATCGTTTTACCCGTACCAGGATTCCCTTTAAACACCATATGAAGAGTTTGTGAGCCAGCCTTTGGCAGCCCTAATTCTTCCCGTTTTTTTGCAATTTCAATTTGGGCGGATAATGACCTGACGAATTCCTTGATTTTCTCCAAACCAATCACTTGTTCTAATTCCTTCAATGCTGTTTCATTCTTTTCAACAGCTGTTAACTGAAAATCCTCCAAGGTTAAGCGATTCAGTTCTTCAACAGCTAAATCAGCCTGCTCGACAATTCGAATCGATTGATTTCGAATGGCTTTTTCTACTGTATTGCGAACAAGACGTCCATTACCGCTATCATTTTTACCTGGTATTTGCTTCTTTTCATAAAAACTTATAAGTGCCGTTGTTACATCCTCCGAAACAACAAAGCCCTTGGATTTTGCGATGATATCGGTCATTTGGGCTAATTGTTCAGCACTATAATCTGGAAACGTGATTTTTAACGGGAACCGTGAGGATAGTCCAGGGTTAGACTCCAGAAACTTCTCCATTTCCTTGGTATAGCCTGCAAGGATGACAACTAGGTTTTCACGGTGATTTTCGATAAGGCGAACCAAAGTATCAATCGCTTCTTTCCCAAATCCTCCACCTGCACCCCCTTCTTCCACAAGAGAATACGCTTCGTCAATAAATAAGACGCCTCCCAATGCACTTTCCACTACCTTTGTTGTTTTTACGGCCGTTTGTCCTACATACTCTGCAACAAGGTGGGAGCGATCTACCTCTACTAGGTGCCCTCGCTTACTAACACCCATTGATTTCAGCATGGACGTAAACAAACGGGCGATCGTCGTTTTCCCTGTTCCAGGATTTCCCGAGAAAATAATATTCAAGGTTTGATCATTCTTGGTTTCGATGCCCGCTTCCTTACGACGTTTATTGGCGAGTATTTGCTTTTCTAGTGAGCGAATAAAATTCTTTACGTTATCCAAGCCGATAATATTTTTTAAAGCATCGTCTAAGTCAAACTCTTCCTTGAGACCGATTCCAAAATCACGACTTATCAGTGTGTTTAATGCTGTTTGATTTTCCTTATTACGATTCTCACTGAAACGGACAGATTGCTTGCGGATACCTTCTTCCATTAGGTTACGAACGAGCCGGCCATTGCCGCTATCATTTCTACCAGGGATTTGTTTTTTTGCAAATAATTCGATCAACCCTTCATGTGCAGCAGGATCAATCACATAATCACGCTGCTTTGCTTGGATGAGTAAAATATCCAACATCTCTTTTGGCGTATAGTCAGGGAATTCCACAATAAACGGAAATCTTGAACGAAGGCCTGGATTTGATTTTAGAAAGGTTTCCATTTCATCGGTGTATCCAGCTAGAATAACAACCAATTGATCACGATGGTCTTCCATACCTTTCACTAATGTATCAATAGCCTCTAATCCAAAGCTGTCATGTTTGTTCCGTGCAAGGGTGTAGGCCTCATCTACAAACAAAACACCACCTAGAGCACTCTGAATCTTTTCTTCCGTTTTAGGTGCGGTCGAACCAACATATTCTCCAACAATGTCCTGCCTTGCCACTTCAACGAGCTGGCCTTGTGACAGGAGGCCCATTGCTTTTAATATTCTTGAAATCAACCTTGCAACAGATGTTTTTCCTGTTCCAGGATTTCCTGTATAGACCATATGTAAGGTCATAGGTGTTATTTTCCCACCAAGATTTTCTCGTTGTTTTTGTAATCGTACCGTTTGCAGCAGTTCGTGGACAAAGGTTTTAACGGAGTCCAAACCAACTAAACTATTTAGCTCTGCTAGTATATCTTCTAGCGTTTCTTCTTTAATGATCGAAATCGTTTTAAGTAAAATTCTCTCCTTACCTGTATCGGCAATAAATCGGTCATCCTCCATTTTCACAAGGATAACTTGACTGTTAAGAACTCGTCCTCTTGCACGAGCGTCTAAAAGGACAGATAAAAAGTGGTTTTCTACCAGCTCCTGGATGGCCTCTCCATATTTTTTGGTGGCTAGAATTCTTCGGGCCAGATCAGTAAAAACATTTGGATCAAACTGGATGGTTACCTGTGCTTGTGCCTGTAATTTTGCACCCGCTTGTTGAAGCTGTGTATGTAAAATGCTGCGTAGAGAATCCAATACTAATGGTTCTGTAAATGCAAAGGATTGAATTTCCCGTAACAATCCAGGAGGTACTCGTTTGGCAATAGACAAAGGAATTTGTTGACCTGCATCCTTTTCCTTTACTTCACCATCCATATAAAGAATCAAAAAATAATCGGAAGCACTGACAACGATTCCTTCTGGTGTTCGAAAATAACCGTCTTTAAACAGCTTTGTCACATAATGAAGAACATCTGAATGGGCTTTTTCAAATCCCGTGAAACACACAGTCCCGATTCCATAGCTAAATAATGCGGAACAATCCACAATAAAGTTGGTATGGATATCCCTTTCACCATATTGGCTTAAGTCAATCGTAGAATAACTTTTATATGGAGTAAGTTTCTTCTTATAAAGTTCATTGATTAAAATGTTCAGGCTAAGGCTTTTCCCAGTTCCG
Organism: Neobacillus sp. plas4; assembly: GCF_057221695.1. Lineage (NCBI taxonomy): Bacteria > Bacillati > Bacillota > Bacilli > Caryophanales > Bacillaceae > Neobacillus > Neobacillus sp. plas4. The sequence continues at coordinate 2,996,328 of NZ_CM170152.1, read as the reverse complement.
GCAGGTCCACTCAGTAAAATGGTATTTTGAACACTCCCTTTATTTCTCGCTAAGAATGCCTTCTTATAGGAAACCAGCAAATCATCTATGTATCTTGCTTGTCCGAGTACATGGGTATTGAGGATAGACTTCATTTCTTGGAAGAGCTTGTCAAGTTCTTCATTGGAGGTGTTCAAGGTAAGATTCTTAATCCCAAGTCTAGCATCCCGGGCTACTTCCTTCATTGCACCACCACTTTGAGGAATACTTGGATGATTGGTGCTTGGAATGGTTGAGCTAGGTGGAACAGATCCTCCCGCTACACTCGTTTGTGTACGCAACACATTTCTTTGTTTCTTCCCTCTAAACCCCTCTTTTTGGATAAAATCAATTAACTGAACCTCAGGTAACACAATCCTTAACCATTTTTGAAAGCTCATCTATTTCCACCCTTTTGATTTCATACTATATAATGGCTTATTTTTCCCAGTTTTTTAATTTGTACCCGAATGGGATATATCTTCTAATGTCCATCTACAATACTATGTGCAGATATCTTAGATTCAAATACTTAGACAAATTTTGTAGGTGATTTCAAACCTTTTATAAAGCGGCACCATAGTTCTTTTAAATCGTCGTCGGTGACAGGCACCAAATTTTTATATTCAGCTAATAAGAAATTTCAGAATATTTATTGTCTTTGGGTTTTATTTGTGATAAGGTTATAAACATTAAAAATGAAGTCTAGACTTCATTGGATTACCAATAAAAGGAGAGGCTTCTTTTGGTTGAGACATCTACCATCAAGGATAGGATTGAAATGCGTTTTCATGAACTATCAAAGGGACAGCAAAAAGTGGCAAACTTTGTGTTAAGTAATCCGACATTTATCGGGGTCCATTCTGCGGCTGAAGTTGGAGAGAAAGCTGGGACAAGTGAAACCACGGTGATTCGGTTCTGCTATGCACTCGGACTTGAAGGATACGCCCAGCTGCAAAAAGAAATTACCCTATTGGTTTTTAACCATACAACCAATAGTACGCTTGATACATATGTTTCATCAAAAAAAGAGCTTTTCAATGATCAGAGTCTCATTGAAAAAGCAATGGGCCAAGACAGCTCTAAAATAGTCAGAATTGCTAAACAAATTGAAAAACAAGTGTTTGATGAAGCGACGCGAAAATTACATGAAGCGAAAAATATCTATATTGTTGGTGCAGGTGCCTCACAGTTTGCAGCACAGTGGCTCCATTTTACGATGAATATTCTTCGACCGAATGTGAAGCTCATTCAAACTGAAACAGCAGAACTCATTCGTACGCTGCAAGAAATCGATGAACATTCCGTGGTCGTCGTGATTTCCCAGCACCGTTACTATAAAGAACCGATTCATATCGCTGCAGCACTTCATGGACGGGGTATACCCGTGCTGGCCATTACGGATTCGAGGCTGGCCCCTATACACAAGCATTGTACCTATGCCTTTATACTAGAACAACCGGAGCTGTCGACCATTGATCTTATGCCAGCACTGATTTCCTTTCTAAATTTATTAGTTACAGGAATGATGACATACGATCCACCATACTACAACACGCAACGGGTTAAGTACGATGATTTTCAAAATAGTTTTATAGCAGATCGATGGAGTTGAAAAAGATGACAGATCCACAATTAGCAGAAAGATTACAACCAATTTTCGAGCATTTGCATGAGAATCCCGAGGTCAGCTGGAAGGAGGTTGAAACAACATCTTATATCGCAAACCTCCTCAGGCAAGAAGGGTTTGAACCCCAAACATTTGAACAAATGACGGGGTTATATGTAGACATTGGGAAAGGTACTCCTAAAGTGGGCTTCCGAACGGATATAGATGCTTTATGGCAGGAAGTAGATGGACAGTTCCGCGCCAATCATTCATGTGGACATGACGGACATATGACAATGGCACTCGGCACCATCTTTTTACTAAAAGAACTGGCACCCACTTTGCCTGGAGCAGTCCGAATTATTTTCCAACCCGCAGAGGAAAAGGCGCAAGGTGCGAAGGTGCTTGTTGATGAAGGTGTGGTCGATTCCCTGCAATTTTTATTCGGTACGCATGTCCGCCCTCTTATTGAATTGCAGGACGGGACATACGCGCCGGCATTGCATCACGGGGCAGCGAAGCTTTTTACGGGAACAATTCATGGGTTGGAAGCTCACGGGGCCCGGCCTGAGCAAGGAGTGAACGCGATCGAAGTGGCGGCAGCATTAATCGACGGGCTCAAACGTCTTTGGATTAGCCCTTCACAGTCTGCCTCAATTAAAATGACACAGCTTCAAGCGGGCGGCACGTCAACCAATATTATTCCTGGTACTGCAACCTTTAGTATTGATGCACGTGCTCAAAACAATGAAACGATGGAAGCCTTAACGATTGGATTAGAAAAAGTAGTGGCGGCAGTGAGTACGATGTACGGCGCGTCGATTGATTACCGGGTGGATGCTCATATTGCAGCAGCTCAAGTAGATGACACAGCAAAATCGATTATGAAGCAAGCAATCATCGATGTGGCAGGGAAAGAAAATTGCGCTAAAGAAGTGGTCACACCTGGCGGCGAAGATTTCCACTTTTATGCTTATTCAAAACCACAGCTGCAAACAACGATGCTTGGACTTGGCTGCGGTGTCACACCAGGCCTTCATCATCCACAAATGACATTTAACACAAATCGCCTACCAACTGGTGCTCAAATTATTACAAGAGCATTGGTGCTAGCGCTACAACAAGTAGAAAGAAGCGAAAAGAAATGATTGAAATTCGAGAATTAAAAACAATTGCTGAAATGGAACAAGTTCAAGAGCTTGAATGGAAAGTTTGGGGAATTGAATCGATCCCGACACACCAAACGTTAACCGCTGTAAAAAACGGAGGTATTATGGTCGGTGCCTATGACGGCAAGCAATTAATCGGATTCAGCTACGGATTTGCGGGCTTCCGTGATGGCAAATCCTATTTATGTTCCCATATGCTTGGGATTGACGAAAACTATCGATCACAAGGTATTGGTGAACAATTGAAACGTACCCAGCGTGAAATTGCCATTGCAAAAGGCTATGACAGGATGCACTGGACGTACGACCCGCTTGAAACACGGAACGGATATTTAAACTTAACAAAACTGAATGGTATTTGTGATACCTATGTAGAAAATTGCTATGGTGAAATGCAGGACGGCTTCAATCAAGGATTGCCATCTGACCGCTTTGAACTGCACTGGCATTTAACCAGTCACTATGTGGTTGAAAACCATTTACCAACAATCGTAGGCGCTCTTGCCTTAAATACACTTACATTTAATGAAGAAAACTTACCTGTTTTTATAGCAGGCAAGGAGCAAGAACTTACGCAACCTGCTTATTCCATGGCAGTACCAAAGGATTTCCAATCCTTAAAAGCAGCAAGCCAAGAACTTGCAATGGAGTGGCGTTTGCAGTCACGTGCCCTATTCCAACGATTATTTAATGCAGGATACGCGGCGGTTCGTTTACTGCTATCAGAAACCTATAATGAATACATTTTTGTAAAAAAAGAAACGTTAGCACTTGGAGGACAACCACAATGAAAATTACCGACATTACCATTCGTCATTTACAAATGAAATTAAAAGCACCATTTACAACAAGCTTTGGTACATTTACCGATAAAGACTTTTTATTACTAGAAGCAAAAGATCAACACGGCACAATTGGCTGGGGTGAATCTGTAGCATTCCACTCCCCTTGGTATAACGAAGAAACATTAAAAACAAACTGGCATATGCTGGAGGATTTTTTAATCCCATTAATTTTAAACAAAGAAATTAACCATCCCGATGAAGTAAGTGAATTATTTGCCCCTATTCGGAAAAATAACATGGCAAAATCAACGATTGAAGGTGCCATTTGGGATATTTACGCACAGCAAACCAATCAATCCCTTGCTTCGGCACTTGGCGGGAAAAAGGACAAAATTGAAGTCGGCATCTCTATTGGTATTCAAAAATCCATTGAAGACTTAGTCTCATTAGTGGATGAGTATGTGAAGGAAGGTTACAAACGGATTAAAGTAAAAATAAAGCCAGGCTGGGACGTAGATGTAATGCGTACATTACGAGAAAACTTCCCGAACACAGCGATCATGGCTGACGCAAACTCCGCCTATCGCTTAGAGGATACGGAGCTTTTAAAACAGCTGGATGAATTTGATTTAACGATGATTGAACAACCATTAGCATCAGATGATATTATCGATCATTCCCATTTGCAAAAAGTGGTAAAAACCCCTATTTGCTTAGATGAAAGTATTCACTCTTTAGAGGACGCGCGTAAAGCGGTCGAGCTTGGAAGTACAAAAATTATTAATATTAAAATTGGCCGTGTCGGCGGATTAACAGAAGCGAAGAAAATCCATGATTACTGCGAAGCAAATGACATTCCAGTATGGTGCGGCGGCATGCTCGAATCAGGTATTGGCCGAGCTCACAATGTTGCATTAACAACATTATCAAACTTTATTTTGCCTGGAGACACAGCCAGCTCCAATCGATATTGGGAAAAAGATATTATCCTTCCTGAAGTTACAGCCGTAAACGGTTATATCGAAGTACCTAAAACAGCAGGGATTGGCTATGAGGTTGACCGTGAAGCAGTGGAATCATTTACAGTAGCAAAGAAAAATTACAAATAATAGAGGTGGCTTCGATGAAGAAAAGTTTACAAATCGGTGGAGCTTTCGTCGGTCTAATCGTTGGGGCCGGCTTTGCTTCAGGACAAGAAATTATGCAGTACTTTACAAGCTTTGGCATTTGGGGAACGATTGGCGGCGTGCTGGCTACCCTATTCTTCATGTTTTTAGGTTATACTCTTGCACAGCTAGGGGCTGACTTACAGACAGCATCACATAAAGGTGTTATTTATTATTTAGGTGGCAAATATATCGGATTTATTTTTGACGTACTGATAACATTCTTCTTATTTGGTGTTGCGGTGGTCATGTTCGCAGGCTCTGGTTCAACATTTGAGCAAATGTTCGGAATCGACCCAATGATTGGCAGCATCATAATGGTAGCAGCCACCATCCTTACATTATTATTAAATGTAAAAAATATTATCAATTTAATTGCCATGGTAACACCGTATTTAATGGCTATCATTTTTGTCATTTTAATTTATTCAATTTTCAACATGGACATCTCTTTTGCTGAAGCAGATGCCTTAGCCAAAGAACAAGCTTCAGGAGCATCCAACTGGTTTGTAGGTGCCCTACTCTATGTTTCTTATAATATCGCAGCGGGCTCAGCATTGTTGATTGTGATGGGTGGAACCATTAAAGACCTTAAAGTCGCAGGTATGGGTGGTATCCTTGGCGGTATCATGCTAGGTGCCTTAATAATCTTGATTCATATTGCTATGTTCGTGAAAATAGATGTTGTAAGTGGTGTCGCTATGCCTACACTCGAGCTCGCTAACCAGATTCACCCGGCAGTCGGCATACTGATGGCGATTGCCCTACTTGGTATGATGTACAACACAGCGGTTGGAATGTTCTATGCCTTTACCGTTCGGTTCATTAAACCAGAAAGTAAATCCTTTAAGCCAGCAGTCGTTGTTACCGGTTTAGTCGGTTTCGGTGCAAGTTTTGCAGGATTTACAACACTTGTGGGCAAAGTTTATTCCACCATGGGCTACTTAGGATTTGCTCTCATCATCGCGATTATCATCGCATGGGCTCGGAAAGGAAAAAAACAAAAAGCAGCTATTGCAGCTTAAACACTACAAATGCTTGGTTCTCTTTTACTGGAAACCAAGCATTTTTTCGTGAACCGATTCAAAAAAACCATGGGGACGGTTCTAATGGCTTTAAAAGTAATCATCAACTGTTAATGGGACTGGGACATTAACCCATAATCGAACCATGAGAACCGTCCCTGCGGCATACAAAACGGGTATTTGGGCTCTAAGGTTCTATTCGTCAGCTTCGGCTTCTTCTTCGCCAGGCAGGTTATATTGATTAGGCAGCGTATCCCAGAAGCTTGTGTCCGCCTCTTCAATGGAACCATCCGCAATCGCTCTTACTGTGGAATCCAAAGTAAGGATCGTTTGTTTGATCAGATAGCCATTACTCTTCTGTCCAAGTGCATAAGATTCGATGTAATGGTCGGACATGCCACGCATTTCAAACAGAAGCGTCGAAATGTCATAGCGGACAGCGGCGCCATTTCGTCCGATGTTTTCCCCGCTTCCGCCAACATATTTGCCAATATGTCCCCAGCCAGTGGATTGAAGAGTGTTATATACAATCGCACCCAATTTCTTGGATCCTTCAAGGACTTCTGAATCCACATTAGGGTTGGTCGGATAAAGGATGGATCCGGAAACCAGCTTGTCATCGACCGCACTGCGTGTGCCCTGGTGGTGAAGGTCGATCATATAGTCGATGTGGTACTTTTTGAATACATTTTCATGCAGGTATCTTACTTCAGGTTGCATGGCGCTTACCGCCTTGTCATGCTCGCGGTTTAAGTCGACATTGTTCGCATTATAGCGTGTCAAATGGCGGTCGCCACTGGCCAGGTAATTATCAAGCGAGAAGTTCACATCTCCCATTGCCCCATCGGCATTCAGCATCGGAATGACAAGAATGTTGACATTTTCCAGAACTCCCTTAGTCTTCCCTGTACCGAGATGCTTGATAAATTCAAGCGCGCCTTCGGTTGTCAGCTGCTCGTTCCCGTGCTGCTGGGTAAGGAAAAGGATGGTTGGATTCTCAGGGTTTGAGATATATTTCGCCATGTAAATATCGCGGCCTTTTACCGTTTGGCCAATTACTTCAAGATCCATAGCTTCCTGCTTAGCTTCCTGGACTTTAAGATAATCTACCATGCTGTTATATGTACGGAGAATCGATGTTTGAATGGCGCCATTTCCCGTATTTGGCCCGTTGCCCACCGCACCGGCCGGTAGAGCTACAGTAGTTACTCCTCCCAAAGCCAACAAACTTGACAAAGAGATTGTAAGCACCTTCTTTTTCATATTCATAAACATAACCCTCCTCTGTTTTTTGGTTCATCTATTATTTTAGTTAAGTTCCACCTATATTTTAATAGAGTAGTGTACCTATCATTTAGACAAATTTCGATATACGAAATAGGTTCTTCAGAACTAGTAAGACTCTGAAAAACAGCTGTTAAAGCTCTTTTGTATGTTCTTAATAAGAATCAAAACTATAGTTTTGTTCCATTATCGTAGGTTTCAAGAAGAATGAAATCAACCTCTCCTTGATTTGTATGTCCCTTAAACATGAAACCTGCTTCATTTTAAAAACCATGGGACGGTACTGATGGCTTTAAAAGTAATCATCAACTGTTAATGGGACTGGGACATTAACCCATAATCGAACCATGAGAACCGTCCCTGCGGTATACCTTAATTATCTTGATTCATATTGCCATGTTCGTGAAAATAGATGTTGTAAGTGGTGTCGCTATGCCTACACTTGAACTTGCTAACCAGATTCACCCGGCAGTCGGTGTGCTAATGGCAATTGCCCTACTTGGTATGATGTACAACACAGCAGTTGGAATGTTCTACGCCTTTACCGTTCGGTTCATTAAACCAGAAAGTAAATCATTTAAGCCAGCAGTCGTTGTTACCGGTTTAGTCGGTTTTGGTGCAAGTTTTGCAGGATTTACGACACTTGTCGGGAAGGTTTACTCCACCATGGGCTACTTAGGATTTGCTTTAATCATCGCGATCGTCATCGCATGGGCTCGGAAAGGAAAAAAACAAAAAGCAGCTATTGCAGCTTAAACACTACAAATGCTTGGTTCTCTTTTACTTGAAACCAAGCATTTTTTCGTGAACCGATTCAAACAGCGGTTGTGAAGGCAGCAATGGTTACTGACTGGGCTTAGGTATGATACCGGTTTAAATGCTATATTTGAAAAACTTCAGAGGTACTTTTATTTTCATTCATCTCGGTTATAATAAAAAAAATTAGACATGGTCGAAACATGTCCAATCAAGCAATAGTCGATCCCTCAAAGGGGTCGGCTATTTCGGGGAGATAATTCACCTGAGCCGCTAACTCAAGGGTGGATTATTTTTTTGGGTTAAATGACAGTATGGCTACGATTAAACTAGCAAATGCAATCGTAATCATGAAACTTTCAAAAACTGTCGGCATCACCACTTTCTGTTTGGAGGTGTGCCGACCACCCTTAGAAATACTCTTTAAAAAAACGGGCACATCCCAATATTTAATGAAATGTCCCCGTTTATTAGCTAGATTGTTTTGAACCACAATCCCTATTTCTTGATATTCATCAACGCCCGATAGGCATTAGCTTCCCCTGATCCAAATAAGGCATCTTGGCCAGGTTTTCCGTAGTCAATAGCAGTTTGTTTAATGATGGCTGATACTTGTGATGGCTTTAATTCAGGGTTTGCTGCTTTAATGACACCAGCAATCCCAGCAACTTGAGGAGCCGCCATCGATGTACCTGCGTTATAAGAATAATCCGACCCTAAGTAAGTTGGCCACGTACTAAGGATTAAGTTAGTAAAATCAGCCGTATCTGGATCAAAGGTTTCGGCATATTTTGCACCAAAGTCTCCTCCAGGTGCTGCTACATCAATCGCGCTATTCCCGTAATTAGAGAAAAAGGCAAGTTCCTGTTGAGACCATTTGTTCGAAGCAGATACATTGATCACACCAGGCAATTGTGCCGGTACAACTGTTGTCGGTCCTTGGAGTGAAATTCCGAATGGTTCATAAAGAGTGTTTAAGTAATCCGTAACTTCATTCTTATTATCCAAGTTTAAGCTTTCATTCCCACTTCCCCCTACTACGGTAACGTTGTTCTTTAAGGCGTATTGGATCGCGCGCTTCCACAATAACGTATCTGCCGTTGTTTTATAGGTTTCTCCTTCGATGATTGTTTTCGAAGTATGATAGAGTCTTAGAGACATATTAATGACGTCTACCTCATCATTTGCAGCTGCAATAATGCCATCAATGATAAAGGATGGCAGAGTGAGAGCTAGCTCGGAATAGAATACACGATAGGTACGGATCCCTAGGTCTGGTCCTACCCCTTTGACATTTCCATCTGCCGCAATGATTCCTGACACATGTGTTCCATGCCCATTTCGGTCCACGATGTCATTTGGGTCTCCGGTTTCCGTTTCATCCATTCCTGCAGGGACCAAATTCCGTCCACCAAGAAGATTCTTTTGCAAATCTGGATGAGTTGGGTCAATCCCTGTATCAATAACCCCTACCACCGCTTTATGTACAGTTTCTCCCTCGTCATTTTCATATCCGCCGGTTTCAATTTCATACGATTTCCCATTATTCGTTACTCTTTGCATGTCCCATTGCGCATCCCATAGACTTCCTTGGTTATGGATGTCAGCTGTTTGTGCTAGGTTCGCAATATTTGCCGGTTGGTTTAATGTAAGTGGCAATTCTTTACTGGCAACCTCAATGGATGGCACTTTCTTAAGATTTCGTAGAAATGCAGGGTCATCAGACTGGGCTTGGATTCCTCCCACTTCTGGGAGTACTTTCACCACTTGGCCTCCTGCTTTCCCTATTACTTCTTCATAATCCTTTGGCAGCTCGTTTTTAAATGCAATCACGTACAGATTTTCCCCTGCTGTTTTCGTTCCTTGAATTTCAGCAGCTAAGCTTGATGTCGCACTCCCTGCCACAAATCCGAAACCTAATGTCACAGAAAGCAAGGTTTTTACTAAAACTTTCTTCATGGTCATCCTCCTTTAATTATGGAAATTATCACCATTTTAATTTTAATATAAACTACATTTTTATACCATTTTTGTAAACCAACTTTACAAAAGTTTAATAATTCAATAGAGAGATACATTAATAGAAAATAGGAATTTAAGTTTTCTTTAGAGTGTCCGCTCATTCAACTTTTTCAGTCTATAACAAAAAGAGCTCAAACGAATGAGCTCCTTACCGTAAATTTTTGTAAACTCCAGAAACATGACTTTTTCCACGCTTAATCGTCGTTATAGGGACTGCTCATATATCTTTAATCTCATTATTTAAATCAGTTCATTGAGTTCATTTCTTTTAGCATGAGACTGGAATAAGTTTTACAAAATTGCATGACTGTTCCCACGATCACATCTGAAGCATACTCCATAAAGTTGATCATAAATTCCTTGTTATTCGGATGCAGGAAAGTTCCAATAAACTCAATTACCATGTCGTTAACTAGCTTACTATCACAATAAACCGATTCAGCATGGGTTACTTGCTCTTCTATAGTTGCCCCTTTGTAAACAAGGTCCTTAAATCGAGGCATATTTTGAACAAGGAAATTAGACTCTTTGACTAATTTAGGAACCTCTAACATGGCTTGATGAAAGTTTTCTTGGGTCATGAACTTTTCTTCCTCAATACACAGCCTTAATAAAGAAACCGCACGATTTGTGTTTTCAAATAGAAAGGTAACGTTTCTTAGGAGTGACTCTAGGTATACCTCCTGTGATCCTGCATTTTGTCTCATTTCATCTAATACTTGATTAAGTCTGTTAGAAAGCTCATCCTTTTTCCAATGGGGCTGTTTAATTACAACACTCAAAACCCCTGTGGTATATTTGTTTAACATTTCTTTTGACAAATTTCTTCTCTCCTAAAAAAATCAAAATGATGTAAAAACTTCACTTTCATCATACACCACTTTCTTTTCCTGTTACCATTTATTATTTCAAAATGCCCTATATTTTTCCTTTTACACTGAAGAATTACAATCCTAAATGAATACAGTACAATCCCCAATTGATTAAATAATATTTCAGTAGAAACCAAGCATTTTTATCGTGATTGTATTTGAGAGGAAAGTACTTTTATTTTCATTCATTTGGGTTATTTATTAAAATAAGTATTGAATAATATAAAAAAAGATTGGACATGTGGAAAAATGTCCAATCAAGCAATAGACGATCCCTCAAAGGGGTCGGCAATTTGGTGAGGATAATCCACCTGAGCCGTTAACTCAAGGGTGGATTATATTTTTTGGTTAAATGACATTAATATATAAAATCAATATCGTTAGACATGTTCAAATTTTAGTTGGCCTTGTCTACCGATTTTGTTTACCTAAATACTGTTTTTCCCCCTTTTGCCGGCCTCGTTTATTACTTAAGTTCCAATTCTGGCTCTAATTCAGCCTCAAAGATTCTTGGCCATGGCAGGTTAACATGTACACTTTCTAAAGATGAAATGGTTTTGAAGAAATCCTTATTTCCTCTTGAACCAATGTAAACTTCCTTACCATCAAAATATTGATACCACTTTTCTGTTTCTGCTGTTAGACTTTCTTTAACAAAATTGTTAATTAGGTCGTAATTCACACCTAAATCCCATTCACTTGCACCAATTTGCTGGATATATTTTCTGGCAGCTGGATGAACAACATTTTTATATCCTTGATCTTTTGCAAATCGATGGAGTAAAAATTCAAAGTGGTTTTCAGCAGCTTGCTCATATAAAAGCACACCGAAACCTGACTTTTGCTCTAAAAATGCAGTTCTTGCTGCAGCATGTCCCACTGTTATTCCTAAAGCATTTCCAGCAGTGTTCCACCCACTATAGGATAGGATTTTCGTTAAGTCGACTTTTGCGGCAAGCTCAGTCACGAATGCCTCATCCGCTTTATTGACGATTAAGACATCACCAATGGCTACTTGTTTTCCATTCGATATTAATTCATATGCTCGCATGACAAGTTGAGTAATATCATCTGACCTTTCTGTTGCACCTGCAGATGGAGTATTTAATAATAGGTGGATGTCAGCCTCTTCTTCATTGTCAACAACCCTTCCTCCGGCCGATACGATATGTTTTTGCACATTATAATGGAAGGTTGTATCTTCAAATGGAGCAATCCAATCTTTCCCATGAATACCTCCATATTCAATAAAAAAGGCTGGGGCCGTATGAAACAATTGATTTACAAAGCGGGATACTAAGACAACCCCCACTTCATCTGCTCCAGGGAAGACTGCTACTTGATCCTCTACATTGAGCTGATTGACCTTTTCAAGTAAAAGTTCCCTTTCGGCACGGTGAAGTCCATAAGGTGCCGCATCATCTTGTGCCAATATTAAATGGTCGATATATCCTTCATTAACCCAATCAATCATTAGGTTATTAACCGTGTGATTTCTTGCCCTAGCATTTTTGTAATCTTGTAATACAGTCTCAGGGATAATAGATTCTAATTGATCAAGTCTCGCTCTTCCCTCCATCCCTAAATTAACAACCTTGTCATATAAGATGGCCCATTCACTAATCTGTGAATAATATTTTAAATATTCATCACTGATTGCAGTGACAGCTAATCTTTGAATCGTATCAAAAACATATACAGGTTTTTCAGGGTACAATTGTTTCAATTGTTTTATCACCTGAATATCTTCAATTGCTTCTTCAATAGATTTGACACCCGTCCGGGATGCTACTAAGCCACCGTATGCAAGCATACTTGTTGAAATAACAAATCCATCAGCTTGATCACCATTCTCTAACAGCCATTTACCAATCTCCTCACCATTTCCTGGCTGAGTGAACAATCCTATCATTTCTTTCGGAGGTGTAATCACCTCTACACCTGCAGCTGCTCCAACCTCTGTAGGAAAATATACATTTGCTGGTCTGTCATCTAATGGAACTAGTAGAATTGTAGCTAAATCTTTCTTTTTTCCCTCTGCATTAACCATCCCTATAGTGCTGAATATAAGGAGCACAGTAAGACAAACGGTAAAGATTTTTCTCAATTGATTCATGATTTTCCTCCTTTAAAGTATCCTTAAATTACTACCCCGTTCTCTACCAAAATGGCCTGAAGTTTTTTGATATCCAAATCCTTTGGTGCAACATCATTGGTAATCGAAAGTGCTGCGGCGGTTCCAGCTGCCTGCCCAGTTGCCATTGCACTCGGAGTGAGCCGTGTTGTAGCCAATGCCTCATGGGTAGTAGATATACAGCGACCTGCGACTAATAGGTTATCAATAAGTTTAGGAATGAGACATCGATAAGGGATACCATAGCTTCCATCTCCCTCAATATCATTTGCTTGAACACCTTTACCAGTTGGGTCATGAATATCAATCGGGTAACCACTGAGAGCAATCGTATCATCGAATTTCTTTCCAGCGACCACATCCTCGATTGTAAGTACATATTGCCCATCAATCCGCCTTGTTTCACGTATCCCAATTTGAGAGCCCACCGCTGAGACTGAGGCCTTTTCGAAGCCCGGAATCTTCTGCTGTAAAAACTCAGCCATCATTAACACTTGCTTCCTGCCTTCTTTTTCAGCTTTTGATAAATCAAATACATCTGTTCCATCTAGGCCTTGAACACGGGTGCAATTAACGAGAACCTCATCTTCTTCAGGACCAGCAAAAAAGAGAACTTGATCCCGGTTGATGGGTACACTGGATTCGTTCCATTCTTTATAAAATCCCTGTACTCCTGTGAGGGGTATATCATCCAATTCAGCAATGAGGGTTTTTTTGTAGAAATTACTTGGATTCGTCTTCATCGCTTCTTTTACCTTTGAAAGGTCAACGCCCCTCATCCGAAATTTCATCGTCATCGGCTGAGTGTTATGATCGCCGTCCCTCCCTTTTAAACAAGGAGCTCCCGCTAAAAAAGCTATATCTGCATCACCAGTAGTATCAACAAATCGTTTTGCCGAAACTCGTATCGGCCCGGATTTCGTTGTTAGATTAATAGATGTAATCTGATTCCCCACCACCTCCACCTTATCTACAAAGCTATGAACAAGGACTTCGACGCCTGCTTCTTCTAGCATTTCTACTGCTAACAGCTTATATTTTTCTGGATGATAGGGGGTCAGCGTGTTGGTAAACCCTACGGTATCGCGTAAATGGCCCGGTGAACCCCCCTGGTCCATTAATCTTTCAACGATTTCCTGTGCAATCCCTTTTATAACTTGTTTTCCTGATTCTGTATGGAAGGTCATCCAAGGATAAACAAGTGCGATTGTGGACATCCCTCCTAAAAATCCATATCTTTCAATCAGAAGTGTTTTTGCTCCTGTTCTACCTGAAGCAATGGCTGCATTTATCCCGGCAGGACCGCCTCCTGCAACTACGACATCAAATTCTAGTTCTCTCTTCAAAATAGACACATCCTTTTTTATTTGTTACTTTCCACCCGTCATGGCTACACCTTCAATAAATTGCTTTTGTGCAAAGAAGAAGATGATTAATAATGGAACGGTTGCCATAACCGACGCACTCATCAGCAGCTCCCATTTCGTCCCTACCTCGTCAGTGAATAAGGCCAATGCGAGCGGCAGAGTCATAAGTTCCTTTGAATTAATGTAAATAAGCGGTTCATAAAATTCATTCCAGCTTGTTAAAAAGGTAAAGATTGTGAGTGTGGCAACGGCTGGTTTTGCTAACGGAAGCATGATATTCCAATAAATCCTGAAATACGAACAACCATCTAATTTCGCAGCCTCTTCCAGTTCTGTTGGTACTAATAAGAAAAATTGCCGCATAACGAAAACACCAAACACACCGGCCGGACCTAAAATCGGGATTGCGATTAACGGAACATGTGTATTGATTAAACCTAAATCTCTCATAAATAAGAAAAGAGGGATAGTGATAACCTCAACCGGGATCATCATAGTGCTTAACAAGCATAGAAATAGGATGGAACTACCCTTGAATTTTAGCTTCGCAAAGGCATAGCCTGCTAATGAACCAAGAAAAATGGTTCCAGCTGTTACTAAAATAGCAATATATAAGCTATTAAAATAGAAAAGGTGAAAAGGTGTTGATTCTAACACCTGTAGATAGTTTTCCCACTTAAACGGATTAGGGATGAATTGAAAAACAAAGATTTTCGTTGAATCCTTGAATGACGTATTTATCATCCATAAAAACGGGACAATCATCACGATAGAAATGAATGACAGCACACCGTAAAATAATACCTTCGTAAAAACTCCATTTTTCTTTTTATTCTTCATGGAAAACCCACCTTTTTCTAGCAGTCCATTGAACGACAGTAAAAACTAAGATAATCACAAATAAAACTAGTGCAATTGCTGAGGCATAGCCAAAGTCGAATAGTTTAAATGCATTTTCCCAAATATAGTAAACTAATACCTTCGTATGATTTCCTGGACCACCGTTGGTCATGACATAGATTTGACCAAACACCTTCATGGAACCAATAATGGTTAAGATTAAGGTTAAAAATACAGTAGGTGTAATCATTGGAAGGGTCACATGCCAAAATTGTCTAAGCTTATTTGCACCATCTAGATAGGAGGCTTCATAAAGATTCTTGTCTACCTGCTGAAGGGCCGCTAGGAACAGAACCATATTTAACCCAACATTTTTCAAAGCACTGACGACAATAACTGCCCCCATAGCTAAATCTGGATCATAAAGCCAGGCAGGTCCGTCAATCCCAATGGCAGCAAGTACTTGATTAATAAAGCCTTCCTCGGTTCCAAACATATATTTCCAAATAATCGACCAAACAACAATAGATGTCATAACTGGAATAAAGATCGCTGTTCGAAATAATCCAATACCAGGTAAATTTCTCTGAAGTAATAGGGCCAATAAAAGGGCAAGAACGATATTGATCGGCACTAATCCAGCTGCAAAAATAAGAGTATTTTTCAATACAACCCAAAAATCAGGATCATTTACTAATCGCTGATAGTTTTCTGTCCCAATAAAATTGGGATCACCGAGCAGCTGCCAATCTGTCAAACTCATATAAATCGAATAGATAAGTGGAAAAAGCATTACCACCAGAAAGCCCATCACCATGGGGCTGACAAATAAGTAGCCGTAAAAGGCTTCACTGCCAATAAATTTTTTTTGCTTTTTAGCACCCTTTAAGGGCGGACGTTTCGCTGCTTCAATCTTTGCTTCCACCTTCCAACCCCCTTTACAATAAATCGAT
This sequence comes from Neobacillus sp. plas4, assembly GCF_057221695.1. Lineage (NCBI taxonomy): Bacteria > Bacillati > Bacillota > Bacilli > Caryophanales > Bacillaceae > Neobacillus > Neobacillus sp. plas4. Next base: position 2,980,328 of record NZ_CM170152.1, on the reverse strand, counting down.
TGCTTGTCGAAATGAAGTGATTTCCGATTGAATACTATCCTCGGTGTGTCCAATTACAATAGCACCAAGCATGACTGCTTTCACTCCTGCCTTCGCTAATAATGGAATATCAGATGGTACTAGCTTTCGTTGTGAAGGAACGAGAACAGGCACATCTACATGGTGGACAAGCGAGTTATAGGCAAGTACATCCTTTAAGGTCAGGGGCGTCCCGTATTGCTCTCCTGGAATGATTGATGCTTCTAATGCTGAAACACCTAGGTGTCCTACATTACCTATGGAATTAATATTATAGTCACTTGTAATCGCGAACGTTTTCTCAATCTTATTCAGACTGAGCATCCAGCTTGGGTGATGATGGGCATAGATGGAATAGAAATTGAAGCCAAGGCCAATTAATTTCTCCATTTCCCCTTGTTTTATATCTTCAAAAGACCCACCTGGGACGATGCCTAGTGGTCCAGAAAATTCATCTCTAATCTTGCGAAATATATCAAAATAGGATTCAACGTAGGTAAAATGATTACCGGATGCTCGGTGCTCTACATTCACATGTAACTTAATAGCGTCCACTCCTGCATGGATTGCCGCCTTTGCCAGTTCTACTCGGTTTTCTGGTAAACTCACGATTAATGTCATTTTGTTTTCTTTGAGCTTTTGTACAATTGATGTGGTCACAGTCTTTCACCCCTGTAAAAGGTATGCGGTTAAGCCTATTCAGGTTTAACCGCATCTTCTTGATTATTTTAATATAGGATTTATTTTCTCTTCCATGCCTTTTAAGATATCTTCAGGCTTTTTCAATTGACCAAATAATTCATCGAAACCAAATTGAATGGCCGTATCAATTTTTTGCCACTCTATATGCCCAGCTTGCAAACGGGCATTATCCATTTCATCAATCACTGCACGTTTAATACTTTCTGCCGGCGGGTTATTAGGCTGATTTACAAACGCCTCAGAGCTTAGTACAGATTCCCGTGGCGGTACGAAGAATGTTGAAGTAGCTGTAATTCCCTCTTGACTTGTAAAGAATTTAAGAAGTTCTTTTGCTTCTTCCGGATGTTTTGAATCCTTAAATAATCCATATCCTGCTTGACCAAGCATTGGATATCTGCCTTTAGAACCTTCTGGAAGTGGTGCAATATCCCACTTAAAATCCTTTACATTTCGAGCAGCTGACACATAACTATATACATCAAAAAACATCCCAATTTTTCCTGAGTCGAAGCTCACTTGCTCACCTGCTTTTGGATGCGAAGAATCCTTAAACATCATGCGATCAAGCATATTTAATGTTTCTACACCTTCTGGGCTGTTCCAAGTAAATTTACTTTGATCTTTATTTAATAAATCCCCGCCATTGCTCCAGGTATGTGAAAGTAAAGATATCCAAGTATTCCAATCACGGAAGAAGTTTGCACCATAGACACCCTCAGCTGAAATCGCCTTAGCTGATTTTTCAAACTGCTCCCAATTCCATGTTCCGGCTGCTACGTGTTCATTAGGAGTTTTTTCACCCGCTTTTTTAAATAGATCTTCGTTATAGAACATAACCATTGGCGGCGTGGAGAATGGAATTCCATATAATTTACTATCCTTCTCGAATAAATCTAGTGTTGATGGAAAAAAGTCATCCATGTTATAGTCTTTATCCTCTTTAAAGGATGAAACATCTTCTAAAAGTCCATTTTCCATAAATTGAGGTACCATCCGCTCCGCAACCCAACCAACATCAGGCAGTTCCCTGCCAGCTGCTAAAACCGTAATTTTTTGTTGATAATCTGGAAATGGTACACTTTCCATCGTCACCTTTATATTCGGGTGAGTTTCATTAAATTTTGCGATTAAATTGTTGTATACTTCCTGATGCGCTTCATTTCCCCACATCAAAAAGGTCAACTCTACTTCTTCATCTTTTGATTCCTTATCCTTTGGTTCCGTGCCAGCGTCATTGCTGCAAGCAGCTGTAAACGCTAACAAAATAAGTATTAAAAAAATTAGTCTAATCTTTTTCTTCATGTATAACCCTCCTTTGACTTTCATTTTAGGGCAGTTGCGTAGGTAAAAATATCCCTTCAAAAAGAGAAATAGTTCGTTATTCATAGATTCTTTCAAATGTTACGAATATTTTCGGTAGTGTATAGGAGTCATTCCGGTCTCCTGCTTAAAAACCATCATAAAGTGCTTGGGGCTTTTATATCCTGAAAGCTGTGCCACCTCGTATACCTTTAAATTCGTCCTTGTTAATAATTGCTTCGCCCGCTTTAATCGTTCCTCGGTAATATACTCCGTAAAAGTTTTGTTAAGCTCTGACTTAAATAATTGCCCCACATATTGAGGATTCAGATATACGTAATCTGCTATATGTTTTAAGGTAATTTCATTACTTAACTTGTCATCTATGTACTGAAGGATTTTCTGAAATTGTTTGGATGTATCTATTTTTTCTTCCGAATCAGCCTTAAATAATCTTGATATCGCCTCAGATAACTCAACGCGATTAATCGGTTTTAAGAGATAGTCAGTGACCCCGTATCGCATCGCAGTCCGTGCGTATTCAAAGTCACTATGACCGCTTAGGATAATGATGGGTACATCTTTGGAAACCTGTTTTACTTTTGATACAAAAGTAAGCCCATCCATTCCTCCCATGCGAATATCTGTAATAATTAAATGCGGTATTCTTTGGTGAAAAAGGGATACCCCTTCCTCACCGCTTTTTGCTTCGATAACCTGATATCCGCCAATGACCTGCTCTAGTAATACCTTAAGACCTTGTCTGATTATCGCTTCATCCTCAACCACTAATATTTCTTTCACGATCAGCTTCCTCCTTCGTTTGAATGGGTAATGTTAACGTAACAGAAAATCCATTTTGTTCTTGACTATCTATCTTAATTCCATATTGTTTTCCATATAATAGCTGAAGCCGCTCATGCGCATTTGATAAAGCAATCCCATTATGTTTATCGGAGGAGGTAGTATTGTGGTTTTTTATAAGATTCTTCAGCTTTGCTAATTGCTGTGCGGTAACACCTTTTCCGTTATCACAAATGGTAATATTAAGAAGCGGTCCTACTCTATGAGCATTGATAGAAATGGTTCCGCCTTGCTGAAAACCCCCATGGAGAATAGCATTCTCAACGAATGGCTGCAAGATAAGTTTTGGCAGGTATACATGAAGGACGGCTGGTTCAAAGTCCTCATGATACTGAAGATTTTCCCCCATCCTTACCCTTTGAATCGCCACATAGGAGCGAATAAAAGATAACTCAGCCTCTAATGTAACAATTTTTGATGAATTATCAATGGTATATCGAAGCAGCTTGCCGAGTGATGAAACCATATCAGAAACATCAAAATTCCCCTTTGTGATTGCCAGCATATTAATTGATTCTAAGGTGTTATAAAGAAAGTGCGGGTTCATTTGACTTTGCAGTGCTCTGACTTCAGCCTCTTTTTCTCGCAAACTAGTTTTGTAAACCTCCGAAACGAGACGATCAATTTCATTAATCATATGATTAAAGCCTTTACCAAGTTCTCCGATTTCGTCATTGGAAGTAATCGAAACTCGCTGTCCTAGATTCCCTTTTTCAACATTTTTCATCGCTCGCCTTAGTTTGTGAATCGATTCCACCAGCGGCTTCGAGAGCAAAAATCCTAATAAAAACGAGATTAGAATTCCCATGAAAACAACTAAAATCATCACTTTCCGTAAATGATTTACTTCACTAAATACACTCGAACGGGGAGTCAGCATGATGGTTTTGACTCCGGAATAGTTCGATTGATTATAGACCATCATATATTCCGTGCCATCAATGGGGATATTGGTATAATTGTTCACCTTGATATTTTCCAGGTCTTCCAGAAAGGACGATTCAATAATTTTATCTTCCTTATTTGGGTAAATGAATTGGTTATCCTTATCTAAGATAAAAATATGACTCTTCTCATTTGAATTACTCACAATCTCTTGGATTAATTCTTGCTTTAAATCGATTTTGATAATCCCTAGCGGTCCAAAGGAGGAGGGATCACGAATGAGCCTGGAAACAGAAAACACAGAGGTATCTTTATTTAAATAATAAAATGGTTTATGTAGTGGAAGTAATACCCAGTCCCCATCTGCCTCCTTAATCTCATTGATCCAATCATTTTCGGTTTCAAATACTTTCAGCATCACTGTATTCGAATCTAAATTACTAAAGATTGTTCCATCATTGGCCATAATATGTATTCCTTTAATTTCATTTCTCATATGTATCAAACTAGAAATATATCTCCACATTGGGACTCTTTCGGCTGCAGGAGGAAAAGTAGTCCCCTCTCCCTGTTCTTGATGAGATTTTAAAATATCTAATACCTCCTGGTCATACAAAGGTGACAATGACATAATTTGCATTTCTCGTAAATATCGATTTAAATTCTGATTAATTTGATCAGCCAATTGAATCTGGTATTCCTCTGTTCGATCCCGACTAGATTTAGAAAATTGATAGTACGTAATACTTCCGAGAATCGTAGCAGTAAGTAAAATAAGCAGGGAAAAAACAAGTATTAACTTGGCCCTGTAAGGGAGGGAAAATAAGTATTTTTTGATAATTTGATTGTTTCTCCTTCTATTCATCGACTTCTCCTATTTATGTAATAACTATAGCTTACTACTTTTTTTATCAGATTCTTTAATTAATTTTTTAAAAATTCTATTTGACATACCATAGTTATTTTTTCCAACATAGCTTTAGATACTTATTGGAAGATAAGCATGTCTGAAGGGCCAGGACCCTTAATAGTAAGATTTGAATAAATGAAAAAAGACCCAACATACATCCATATGTCCGGTCCAGTACTAGTCGATTCTGATCGTTCACCTATATCTTTTTAATTAGCATAACATTATTCTTCTATAATATAACAAATAACCAGACGCATAAATGATGCCTTTGGCGTCTCTGTATTATATCCATATTTAAAACCTTGGAATTATACAATTGGTATACGAGAATAATGCAAATAACGCAAAAAAAACTGGGTAGAATAAGGAATCTTCCTTTTCACCCAGTTTTATTTTATTGCAATTCCATTTTTAAGTCAGCTGCTTTTGTCCAGCCAATTACTTTTAAACCATGATAGATAGCCAGAGTAATGATAATTGGCAGGATGATCCCCACAGCGATGTAAATTGATAATACAATAGGACCCTGTTCAGCTAAAATATTGATCGGTGCGATTAATGAATTAAGACCAAGGCCTGCTAATTTATATGGAACTTGAAAATCAAAAATCAATGTTGCAATTGGAGCACATATGACCGCAGCGATAAACGGTGGAATGGCAAGCCGTGGATTTTTGATTAAGTTCGGAAATTGTACTTTAGGTGTAATTAAAGATTGTGCAATGTTCGCCCCCGCGTCATTTTGTCTAAATGACATGGCAGTGAATCCAGCAAATTGAACGGTACAACCAATTAAAGCTGCTGCACTTGACACAGGATCGAGCTGTAAGGCAATCGCAATGGCAGCAGAAGATGCTGGCGACATTAGAAAAATACTCCAAACAAGAGCGATGACCATAGGTCCAATAATAGGAGAACCAGCAACAGATGTAGCGATTTGTGCGCTTAGCCATTCTAGCAACGGAGTGGTAATCATGGATAAAAATACTCCCGAGATACCTCCTACAAAAATAGCCGCAAAAGGTATGGCCATCATATCAAGTTTCGTTTTTCCTGCAACACGCTTCCCTACCCACGTAGCAATAACGGCAGCCATAACTGCACTTAAAGGTTGTCCTGTTACTAATGTAGCACCATGTTCAGTCATCTGAACAGCGCTTGCTCCTACGGTAGAACTGGCCATTGCACTGAAAATGACTAGTGTATTACCTCCAAGCTGATACGCAATGCCTGCTCCAAGAGCTGGAGCTAACATGAGCTGTGCCGAAACTCCAATTATCGTAAAGCCATCCCAACCTGTAAATGTTCCTAGTGATTCCATAAGGAGACCAATTCCAAGTGTAACTAAAACGGCATTCGCAAGTCCTTGTGAAGCTTTATACATTCGGTCAATCAAATATTTCTTCGTTGCTTTTTTCATTGTGTAATCCTCCTGATGTGATAATTCCTAAATTTTCAATTAATTTATAGTAAAGAAACTTTCTTCAGCAAATGAGTTTTAGTCATCGTACGATTACTGGTTATTGTATTTGATTTGCTATGAATCTTTGTATCATTACTAGTTTATTGAATCTAGAATTTTCCTTCTCGATTAATTGTTATAATAGTATAATTATTTTCAGATAGTGTCAACAATTACATCTATTCTGAAATTTTAAAAACGCTTTCATTTAAGGAATCTAAAGAATAAGTAAAGTCATCCTTATTTAGGGAAGAACAGATGGTATATTATTTAATTATAATTTTTCTTTTTTATCATGGTAGGTAATTAATAGTCTGATTACAGCCATAAGAATGTACCACTTCTGCCTTGTTTTTCACCAGCGATTGTCACAAGGTTTACCACTTGTTTCCAATGCGTTTTCTAATGGAGTAAGTTCAAGAAAAATTAAACTACAACGTGAAGAATTTTTAGAGATAATAAAAGTCTAATTCCTCCACATTTTAAAAAAAGGCAAGATAAATATAAAATGAGAAGAGACCAGCAAATCTTTATTTGCTGGTCCTCCTCTCACACTTTTTCCCTAATAATTTCCAATTGTTAGAATTCATATTAAGAAATATATCCCCTTTATGAAAGTTTAAAAATGATATAGAATACACAAAACGCCGTTAGTAGGAAGACGGAAATTAAATAAATGACTATGCTCTTTCTAAATGTAGAAAGTGAAATGCCAGAAGCTTGCGCATAATGGGACGCTGTTAAGCCGGACAAAATGCCCATGATAACAAACCATGGCTCATAAAATAAAAGACTCCATAACGCCAAGCTTTGTTCATCAAGTGAAATCCAGCCAGTGAAATGAATTGTAATGACATCTACTAGAAAAAGGGCTTTTGTAATGATCCCGCTGATTCCATGTGCAATCAAGTAGGCAGTACAGGTAAGGGTAGGGATTAATATGATGAGACGGTGGACGTTTCTTCCTCCAATTAATGGCACCCATGTCGGTATGACTCTTCCCCACGGCTTGACAAGAATAATTAAGATGAATCCACAGGTTAAGATTAATACTCCGGCAATGTAGCTTCCCATGTAGATCAATTTAGGATCTTCAAACTGGCCAGGAAGGCCTAAAGTTCCACCTGCGGCTTGATAAAATCGGACGAAAATGGCATACATTACTGCCCAAAAGCAACCGAGGTAAGCTGGCCAGACCGCTTTCTTCGTCAATCGTTCAAATTCATTCAACCTTTCCGGTTGAGCCTCCACAATTTTTGTTTTTTCATTCATGTTTACAATTCCCCCTTATTTTAACCTTTTCCACAACAGGAACATTGACCACGCCGACGATAATAGTAGGAGATCACCGCCAGCCCAAGAGCCGCTCCCCATGGTCCCCAAAAAATCATTGGTCCCACAATCCCCCAGTCCTGACTGATTAAGAGATTGTCGACTGGCATAAGGTGAAGTGTTTCAGCGATGAAACTGAAAGTAAAGACAAGACCTGCTGCGGTTACAGCGATGGCAACAATAGAAGCAGGTATGACTGCAAGCATGATGGGTACTCTTTTGCCGCCAATGAACGGGACCCACTTCGGGAAGACTTCACCCCATTTTTGAATCATACCGAGTGTAAGGAGTCCCCCGCCGATACAAAGAGATCCAAAAACCCATTCCGTTATATGTGCCATCGGATTAGAATTCGAAAAATCTCTAAAGAGTTGCGGGTCTATTCCTAAAGGAATATCAAGTGCCCACGCGAAACGAACAATGGCGTAGGGAACGGGCGCTAGGGCCGCGATAACGGTTAATAAACGCCCCCACCGAACCAAGAAAAAGGGTTCTTCGTTTTTATTACGCCCGCAATATTCACATGCATGTCGAGTTTTTCTTTGGTAGACAATAACGGTCATCATCCATAGAAGCGCGCCAATAATACAAATGATTTGGTTCAATATTTGCCAGCTGAAGGCGAATTTAAATAAAAATACGTAAGCCATAGCAGCAATTAACTTGGTATCTGGAATAAAAAGGAGCAGAGTAACAGAGAACCCCCATGAATAGGCAATAACAAACCACCGAGAAAAAGACTCAGGTTTTGATTTTTGCATGACAAGACCTACTCCAATGCCAATGAGACATAGAGTAACAAAAACAATACAGCCCACTTTTGCTGGAAGGAAGGTAACCATAGCGGCTCCTATACCGTCATTTTTAAAAGGATATCCAGCTCCACCAAATAACCAATAAAGGTGTAATGCTCCATACAGCGCTGACCAAACAATCGAAGCGTATCCAATCCATGAGGGCCAACGGTTAAATTGTGTTTTAGTATCTTTATTCAGTAGAGGCGATGTGCTATTCAAAGTAATCATCCTTTCTTTTTTTATCAAATTAAAATCCCCACTTTCATCCTAATCAGCAAAGGTTAAAATGAAGGTGGGGTTTCGTTTAAATTTTGTTTAATTCGGGATTTTCTTTTTCTATTTATTATTTTTCGTACAGATATATTTGCACACCCTTTGTTGTAGTGACACGATGGAGAGGCCGATGCCGGCGCCCTTTTTGTCTGTTATTACTTCCAAGCCAGGGCCTCTGTCTTCAATCAGAATGGCTGCTTTCCCTTCATAATCCACGATTCGGACACCGACATACCGCCCGGAATTAGCGTGCCTTATCACGTTTTGTAATAGATTATCTACGATGCGCATGAACCAATGGGGATCGATATTCCAGATCAAAGTCTTTTCGGGCAGATAAACATCCACTTTAAAGCCCTCTTTCTCAAATACGGGATACCATCCTGCCATTGATTCACGAATGAACCGTATAATATCAGTTTCTTTTATTTGCAATGTGTATTTTCCGGCTGATAATAACGTGTAGGAAAGGAGATTTTCAAGAAGGTGACTTAAGAGATCTACCTTGTTTTCAATTAAATGAAGTGAATCTTTCCCTTTGGACGATAAAGATTCTTTTTGTAATGAAAAGGTATGCCCACGAATGGCTGTGAGAGGTGTTCGTAAATCATGGGATATACTGGCAATCAGCTGTTTGCGCAGTGTTTCTTCTTCTCGTTCGTGCTGCCTGCTTTTTATCAGTTCATCGATCATATGATTAAACGCTTTGCCCAATTCACTGATTTCGTCTTTTTTGTTGATAACGATCTTTTCGGGAATCCCGTTTTCCTTCGTTTCCGTCATGGCGGTTTGGAGATGAACGAGCCGTTTCCGTATCTTGAAGAAAAATAACCAAGAGACAAATAGAAAGAGGCCTAATACGAGAAAAGTATATACCGCCAGCAACTTGTCATCGATAATAGAAAGGGTCGGAAGTTTTGTAACGGAGGGCGGTATTTGGAAAACCATAAACCCGCTGCTCTGTTTTCCGCCAATAAAAGACACAAAGGTAATGGGAACTTCATCGCTTTGATTCATAAACTCAATACTGTTCTCTAAGGTCCATTGAGCCGGAATATTCTTTTGTTCGGAAAGTACCAGTTTGGTTTTGCCGGCCCCGTCCACCCAGAACATCGAAGCGAGCGGATATTGTTCCTTTACTGTTTGTAGATTCTGATTTACCTGCTCTGGAGTGGCTCCATCCAGCTTTGCCGCTTCATGATGCCACATTTTCTTTAATTTGTTCGTATCCATATACTGAGCTTTTTGTGGAAAATCCTTGTCCAGAAGATAGGAAGGTATGAAATAGGCAGGTAAAACAAACGGCCATATGATAAGTGCTACCATAATGATTAGTAAATATCTAGCCAACAGAGAATGTCGAAATTTCATTGCTTCACCCGATATCCGATTCCCCGGATGGTTTCAATAATTTGCGGGTGGCTCGGATTTTCCTCTATTTTTTCGCGTAAATGGCGAATATGGACCATTAACGTTTTATCTCCGGCTATATAGGGATTTTCCCATACCGCTTCGTAGATTTGTTCTTTTGTCAGAATTTGATTCGGATGACGAAGCAAATAAGTGAAAATTTGAAATTGCTTTGCCGTTAGGGCGATTTCATTATTCGTTCTTGTATCGACAATGCGGTTTTGATCTAAATAAATGCTAAGATGTGAAAGTTGAATGAGCGATGGTGACATCTTTCCAAACCGTCTTAACAGCACTTCCACACGTGCAGCCAATTCATCAGGATGAAATGGTTTCGTCACATAATCGTCGGCAAAATGAAGACCTTGCAATTTATCGTCAATAGAGGTTCTAGCAGAAAGCATAAGAATCGGTGTCACTGGATATTCTTTTTTTAAACGCTGGCCTATGGAGAATCCATCCAAACCAGGAAGCATAATGTCAAGGATTACTAGGTCGATCCCCTCCATACGATCGCGCACGCCATCCCCAGAAGTAAGCCAGATCACATGATAGCCCCGTCCAGTTAAATCTTCGCTGACCCAAGCGCCGATTTCCTTATCGTCTTCAATGTACAAAAGTTTATTTTTCATTTTCCCCCACCCAATGGATTTTTCAATTCATTTTGCTTTATTAGTGGATAATACGATTAAACAAATTGCTTCTTCATGACGCATTACGAGCTGTATTTTCTGGTTTAATGGATGATTTTCCACCTGGTTCTTTGTTTTCAGTAACATATGAAATGGTATGTTGTCTTGATTATTATGATTCAATAATAATCCATTCCACGCTTAAGTTGGATTTTCCTTCTTCGACTACTAATGCTACCTTTAATGATGTAAAAATGCTGTTTCGATTGCTACTAAATTAGAATGAAGGTCAGTCTTTTACCAGTATGGAAAAAATGCTACTCAAAGTTTGTATCCTGCGGTTAATCAAACTTTTCTACGAATCCAACGCATGACCTAATAAAATTAGTATAAAGAGAAATTTCGAGGAAACTTTCGAGAAATTATAACAGATGTATTTAAGTCTCGTTTTATTACTAAATAGATGATCTCTTAATGAGTCCTCTTTAGATTAGGGCCAAAACTCTCTTATATTAAATAAAAACGGCAACCTTATTTGAACTATAACCCGATTAATGGACACTAAATAAAAAATGCCCTTTAATCGGGTTATAGTTCAAATATATAAGCTCTTTTTTTTGCTTAATACCTTTTCCGAACACGTGTATCCTATTTTCTTCACGTTACCCATTTTTTAACATATATAACTTAATTACCCAAACGAATGTTATTCAACAATCTGGCCCTTTAATGAAAATAAGCGCTGTTCCTTTTTACAGAAAAGCGCCCGATTGTTGAAGATCATTTATGTTTCTTTATTGATTATAAGCACCCGTTAATAAGGAGGTTTTATTTTTTCAAGTTGCCCATTTAATTCGACTAACTTGTTTTTAATAAGAGGTTCGATTTCTTCAGGCAATTGATTTAATCTAAAAAATCTGGCTTCTATTCCTTTATTGCAATTAGGAGTAATTTCTCCTTCGTACTCGGTACATAAATAACCAATTGCCACAGGATGATATTCAGCGCCACTTTCCTCGACCCGATTTATTAATTCCTTGCCTGAATATACACCAAATAATTTCACCTTTATTATCTTTATGCCTATAACTTCTAAGACAATTCTTGTAATACACTCTTCAACTGACTCATTTAACTGTAAAGCTCCACCTGGAATAGTCCAAGTTCCTTCTACGTTTCGACTCAGTAAAATTTTTTCCTTTATTATTAATGATTGCCACGCTTGGTCGAACAAATATTAGTGGAGAATGCCCAATCATTTCTCTTATATCTTCACAACAACCCATCCTATCAATACTCCTCACAATGATAACGGTCTTAAAGTAAATACTGCCTCTTAATTGGAAAATAAGTATTAAAGGAGTAACCTACTCCTTTTTAGATGGCATTTGTCAGCCACCTTCTATGCAAGTTGCGGTGGAGCTTCCTACTACTTTATTTAATTCAGTTAATAATACTTGAAGAATCTTGTCGTTTACTAATACTTGTAATGTCTTTTCTGTAATTTGAACATTGTATTTTTGAAAAACCTCAAGTGTTTCTTCCCATACTTCGCTTATAGCCTTTGAAGTCATATTTGATTGGATTACCATAAAAACAAACCTCCCTCTATGGATATTTCTCCAACCTTATTCAATTAACCAGCCATTTAACTGATTTAAGCCCAAGAAAAATGGACTGCTGAAACAGTCCATCGTTGTTCAATTCTTGCGCCCTTTTGTGGAGGAAAATGTGTTATCTCTAATTTCATTTAGTCGAACTGAATGGAGATTATCCAATGCTTCTTTTTGGTTTTTTTACAATATTTTTTCTTAACTATTCCCATTATTATAGTGTTGAATGAGGAGTTCCTGAAAGGTCCGTGCAGCCAATGATAAGTATCTCTTTTCCGACCAAGATAGATAATAGATCCGTTGACTTTCAGATTCCTCTATGTGCAAATAATGAAATGGAATATCTTTTTCCAACAAGGATTCTAACCAAAAAGCAATTCCCAGATTTGATTTCAATAATTCCTTTATTGTATTTGCATCGTCTGCTTCACACACAACATTCATTGTAAATCCCGCTTTTTGGCATATTTCATCTGTTGCATCCCGAAAGGAATGTCCCTTTTTAAAGTGGATGAAATCTTCATTTGAAATTTCACTTAATTTAACGCTCTTCCGATTAGCAAGGAGATGTTTAAAGGGAACGGCAATCAACATTTCTTCAGTCTGAATTGGAATATTTGAAATTCCATTTTTGTTAATCGGTTTGCAAGAAATAGAAAAATCAATCACGCCGCTTTCTAGGAGCTGCTCTTTCTTTTCAATTGTTGTAGTCTGGGAAATAGTAAATTGAACGTCCGGATAGAAACTTCGAAAAGAATTGATGACATCAGAAAAATGAGGCAAAAAAGTGGTGTCGATAGAAACTGTTCCCCGATCCAGTCCTGCCATATCAGCTATTTCTCGTTTTCCTTCTTCTAATGCATTAAGTGCTATCTCAACTTTTTTCAAAAATACCCTTCCATACTCATTTAGATTAATTTGTCTCCCTGTACGGTTAAATAATGGTACTCCAATATCTTTTTCCAGCCTTGCGATGGTTTGGCTAAGAGCAGGTTGTTTGATATAGAGCTCGTTTGCAGCCTGTGTCAAATGTTTTAATTGAGCAACCTTTTGAAAATACTTTAGCTGAAGCAAATCCATTTCATTTTTACTCCTTTCATAAGCTTAACATTATCATTATATAAACAAATATATATTTTCCATTATATGTATTCAAAAATATACTGTTAATGTGGTGACAATCCTTATAAGGAGGTCTGAAACCATGAAGCTTTCAGTCCTGCAGGAAAATCGTGTCATTCGTTTGCTTTGTTTCATGGTCCCATTTGCGATAATAAACAGCTTTATGTTGAACGTGGCTTTACCTGATATTTCTGAACAGTTTACAATATCTCCTTCTATTGCCAGTTGGGTGGTCACTATTTCGGGAATCATTTCAGCAATGGGTGCCCTAGTATACGGAAAATTATCAGATCACTTTGGAATGAAGAGTCTTGCTGTTTTTGGGGTTCTTTTATTTTCCGCTGGATCCATCTTTTGTTTAATTGCTCCAGATTTCTCTCTGTTAATTGTTTGCCGTGTGATCCAGGGAATTGGTGTATCATCTATTCCCTCTTTTGCGATGATAGCCCCTGTTCGCTATGTTGATGAAGAACGCCGTGGAAAAGCACTTGGGATTCTAGCCTCTGTCATGGCATTTTCAGGAGTAATTGGCCCAATATTGGGCGGGATTTTTACTGGAATCTTGCATTGGCGTTTTTTATTTCTTTTTTCCACGTTCATTATTCTAACTCTTCCTTTTATTCTCAAATGGTTCCCGAATGATGTACAAAAAAAAGCTGGAAAAGTGAATCTACTAGGTGCAGGATTACTAACCGCCTTCATTATTTGTCTAATGGAAACTATTACCCTGCTGAATATTTGGCTTTTTATTGGATCTATATGTTTATTAATCTTATTCCTTATTCAGCAAAGGAAATCTATTAATCCTTTTATTCCAATACACCTCTTTCAAAATGCTGCCTATCGTTATGGAATCATAATGGGTGCAGTGAATAGCTCTGCCAATTTTGGTGTATTTCTGATCACTCCATTGCTTTTCAGTCAATTTTACGGATTAAATGGGTTTTGGATTGGATTACTATTGGCACCTTCAGCTATTACTTCAGGCTTGTTAGGATCATATGGCGGGGCATTGTCTGATCGAAAAGGAAGCAGATATGTAATAAGGCTATCTCTCCTCCTTCTAAGTATTGGTTTTCTTTTACTCTCAACTCTTTCGGGATATACGTATTGGGTCCTGTCTTTATGTCTTATTCTCACGGAAATTGGATATGTTTTTATGCAGCCATCTCTAACCAATTGGATATCCAGAAAACTATCTGTAGAGCAATCAGGCATTGGTCTAGGTGTATACAGTTTGTCAAACTTTATTTCCATTGCCGTATGTGGAGCCATTACTACCAAACTAATCGAGCTAAACTATTTCCCTCTCATAAACCCCGCTGCCTTCGATAGCAAAACAGCAATATACAGTAATATATACTTTGGATTTTTCATACTGGCAATGTTAAATTGGCTATTTGTCACATTTTATGTAAAAGACGAAAATGGCCGACTATTACAAAAAAATACCGAAAGGATATGATTCATTATGATGAAAGCCATTCGAGTTTACCAATACGGTGGACCGGAACAATTAAAACTCGAAAGAATTCCTATTCCGCAGCCCAGCTCTGATGATGTGTTAATTCGGGTTCATACCGTTGGGGTACTTCCGTATGATTGGAAATACCGTGAAGGTTACTTTAAGGATAGCCGGCCCGCAATCTTTCCTTATACCCCTGGGACAACCTTTGCAGGAACTGTGGAGAAAATTGGCCGCAATGTACATGATTATTACATCGGACAGGAAGTCTTTGGACGAAGCAAAAATGGAACTTACGCTGAGTTTACCATAGCATCAAGAGAAGAACTTTTACCTAAACCTTCAACAATCACATTTGAAGAGGCAGCAGCAATCCCTGGGAGTGCTATTTTAGCGTGGCTTACTTTATTTAGGGACGGAGAATTAAGGGAAGGTGAAAAAGTGCTGATTCATGGAGCAGCAGGAGGATTTGGTTCTATTGCAGTCCAATTGGCTAAATGGAAGGGAGCACATGTTATAGGAACCAGTTCAGGGAGAAATTTAGACTTCCTTTCCTTATTAGGAGTAGACACTGTCATTGATTATACTTCCACCTCTTTTGAGAATATAGTCCAAGATGTAGACCTGGTTGTCGATACGGTGGGTGGAGAAACGTTAGAAAGATCCTGGTCCGTTGTAAAAAAAGGAGGAAAACTTCTATCTTTAGTTGAACAGCCATCAGCTGATAAAATACGTATGTATGGACTAAAAACAGTAAAACCGTTTACTACGTATCCTCCTGAGGAAACGAAAATTATTTCTCAGACAATTACCCAAATGATTGCAGATCGAAAGTTAAGGATCGTCATTTCAAAACTTGTTTCATTAGAAACGGTGCATGAAGCACATAAAATATCTCAACAAGGTCATGGGCGCGGTCGCATTATTTTAAAAGTATATGATGGCGCTCAAGGTGATAATGATTAACAACCCATATTGCGAAATATGGGTACCTGTAAGTCCGTTATAGTTTGATTAGCCTTTTTACTTGTTTAATATTTTTTCATTAACAAAAATAAAAAATAGAATGTAGAAGAACAAGTGGCTTATCAGTCCCGATAATTTCTTGTTCTTCTTTCATTAATAGCTCCTATAACAAATTAATGACACAGTCTATCTTTGTATAATTCTTACGCCCTTTTATTTAATAAGAATTAGGGTAACCGTGAAATCGTTCGAATACCAATTATTTTAATTTAAGAGTAACTTGCTCTGTAGTTGATACTACCAATCAACTTCTCCATTTTTCCCTTCAATAAAACCATCTAACGTAACTGCTAAATCTACAATTACTCTTCTTCGCTTTACCGCTGTAGACATAGTTCTGCCTCCTTAAAGTTTCAGCTTTAAACCTTCATGTGTTGCTTTAAAACCTAACCGTTCATAAAATCTTAACGCATCTGGTCTTTTTTTATCAGTTGTTAGTTGTACTAAATGACAACTACGTTCTTCTGCACGTTGAATTGCCCATTTTATAAGTTCAGTACCCACGCCTTTACCTCTTACAGAAGCTGATGTTCTCACTCCTTCGATAGTAGCTCTCCATCCACCTTGATGTGTTATGAATGGTGTAAAAGTAATTTGTTGCACCCCAATTACTTTATTGCCGTCACATGCCACTACTAACTCGTTATTAGGGTCGGATGTAATAGCCTCGAATGCTTTTATGTAACTAATTGGAAGTGGATGCTCATAACGTTCACGCTTACTTCCTAAAACATCTTCAGCAAGCATTGCAACAATACTATCTAAATCTTTTTCAGTAGCTATTCTAAACCTTATTTCTGCCTCCAATAAACCCCCTCCTCTTTTTAGTAAACCTTAAGTTACATTCTATGCTAACAGCTTTATACCATAAGGGTAATTATAATTTTTTAATGACGTTTCATAAGATTTCATTTATATGAGGGAGGTTATATAACCATCTGCGAATCATTTAAACTGGAGACGAATCGTTTTTAAACGTTTCAACGTTTTTTGCTAATCCTGCTGCGGCATATGAAACAACTTCATTAAACAAATCATCTTTGGTTTTATTATGAGTGTACAAGAGTCTAGTACTGATTCCTACAGTGGATGCAATATCCTGAACACTAGTTGCAGCAACACCTTTTTTTGCAAATAGTTTTATTGAAGCAGAATGAATTTTGTTTTTAGTTGCCGTTCTCAGTGCTTCATATTGTTTTTTTATTCTAGGCAAGAAATCTCCCTCCTTTTCGCTCTATCATCTAGAGGAAAATCATCCTTATTTTTTCACATATTTCAAAGACAAAAAATTATTGATTCCAATTTTATTCGCTACCTTTTGCGAAAAAGCCTTCCGTTTATACTCCTCAAAACCCAATTTTTTATATAAATTCATTGCCGGAGTATTCGTATCAGCAACTTCTTCAATAACGTAATTGGTGTACGTTGTATTTTCGAAAATATGCTGGATGATTTGAGATGCTACGCCCTGTCCTCTGAATTCAGGAGCTGTTCCAACAAATTCAATCGAGCCTGTATTGGGAGGGGGATTTTCAAAAGGGGCTTCAAATTCCTTTTTTAAAAAGATCCCGGCCATGCTTCCCTTGAAGAAGCCTAAGTGCTTTCTCAGCTCTTTTTTATTTAATCTTACCGATGATGTTTTCCCGTCCGTACATGCCGTCACTCCTGCAACTTTATCAATTGCTATAGCTATATAAAATTGATCTAATAAAAACATGTGGGCAAAAGCCTTTGCAATGATGTTTTTATCTTTGGAAAAAAACACAAGCCATTGAGTGAAGCCTTCCGCAAAAATTTCAGACATTTGCGTCCTTACATCTAAATCAACTTCATCGGCTTTTACAATTAGAAACTTATTAACTCGAGATTTCATATAGCATTTTCCTTTCATTTTTATGAATGAATATATTTTCAATATAAATTCATACGACACATCGTCAAATTATATTCAACAATCTGGCCCTTTAATGGTATAAGGAATTATTCTTTGTTCCCCTCCGACGGCTTTCTGTATCATGAGCCCTCGACACATTATAATCTCAGAAACTTGAATAACAGTCATACTTCCCTCTTTATAGAGCTGCACTGCAAAATTCATTCCTGCGTGATTTCTATGATATTTCTTTAACCGGCGGCCACTTTAGGAGGTGATTTGTGCTTATTTTAAGAGCTATTTATCACATCTAACTTTTGTAGCTTTGGAGCACTGATCGATCAAATTAATACTAATCTTGATAAACAAACAAAAAAAAGAGTGTGTTTTAAAAAAAGATTGATCAAAACACACTCTTAATATATTAAATTGAATTATTCTACGATAAAAGTATACTCATAAAGTTGTTTTATTTAGAATGACCAGAGATTCCTTGCTATATAGCTTTGAGCGATTCTGAAGAGTTGGAAGACAATTCGGACATCTCTGCTCATGTAGCTGCTAACCATTGGACTGTTTTTTCTTCATTGTTGCGCCCAGTATGATCAAGGCGACATAGATTACGATGGCAATCGAATCTATAAACGTATTCGTAAGGGCAGAAACGTCAAACATAGCCGTTACACCAAGAATCACAATCAGTCGGACAATCAGGATTGCTACAATCATCCATAAGGCAAACCGGGTCTTCCATCGCTCACTTTGGAATGACATGAAAATAAATGCGATGCCGAAGACCAGATTTTCCGCCGTTATAATGTGCCAAACATACGTGAATACCATCCGGGAATCCGTGGATATCGCCCTAATGTCCAGCGTCGGCAATACAGCAGATTGCCCGTTCCATGCATGCGTGACGGCAAACAGTATCGCAAGAACTCCTGCAATCAGATAATAGAAATTCCTAATCTTGATGATGATCACAACCCTCCTCGAAAATTTCCAAGTCATCCTCTCGGATATCCTTGTAAAGCTCACGGGCGAATTCTGCCAATCGTTGGTCGCTTTCGTTATTAAAGTCCCTTAACGTGTCTGCTGCTATGTTGAGCAGTTGACAGACCTTTTCCAGATGGGTAATCTTTTTGCGCGTTTCTGCGTACTTAGCATCGAGGAACGTAGCAACCTCTTCGCAGTATGCGGAGTCGATATTTTCCATCTTGTGGAAACCAAATTTCCCTTTGATTTCGTCAAGAGAAAAGTCCGCATACCGCATGATCTGAATATTCATCAAGTCTATGAGGTCGTCTCTCGAATACTTGCGGTACCGATTGTGTTCCCGTGACGGCGAGACGATCCCAATCCGGTCATAATACCGAAGTGTATCCTTGGACATCCCCAGTATCTGCGCAACCTCTTGTATAGAATAAAGTTTTTCCATGAATTCAGAATATCATGTGAGTTGACACCAATGTCAAGTTGCTCTTTGACTTTTTTATCGATATGTGTACTCATAACGTGTGGATGATGTAAAAAAAGTGGTTTTATTCATTTCATGTTGAAATAAAGTTTATAGAAAGGCAGGGTTCCTGCCTTTCTATAAATTAATAATATTCTTATCTCTAGTCTTCCTATCTTTCTACCTTATCCAAATTTGGTATTTCTCTTACGACAATTCTGGCCCCTTCTGCCCTCATCACTCTTACTTTGGATCCTTTGCCAATAAAGCCACCTTCACTTACAGCATCCAGCCTTTCGTCTTCAATGATGATGGTACCAGATGGACGCAGCACTGTTGCCGCATACCCAACCAGTCCAATTAATTCTAAACGGCTTTTATTCGCGATATAACCGCTTTCTATATTGGTGGAATCGGTTAAAATGAGTTTTTTAAACAGTCGTATTTTTTTACCAAAAACCTTAATCACTAAAATAGTGATCAAGATGGAAACGACCATGGCGATAAGCAGGGATATTCCCATGTGAACTACATTATCTGCTGCCAAAAAGAAACTTGCAATAATTGCCACAAAACCGAGAATCCCTGCAATACCACCTGATATAAAAAACTCTAATAATATAAGACCGATCCCAATAATAAATAGAATAAGGGTTTCATATCCCGTAAGCCCCGCGACGAGATGTCCATAAAAAAACAGCAGCAATGCTGACACTCCGATAAACCCGGAAACACCGAAACCTGGTGAGAATAATTCCAATACGAGACCAAGGATGCCAATCGTTAGTAACATCGAATAAACAATTGGATTTGTGATAAAGCGGGCCATTTTTTCTGCCATGCTTACTTCAAGAGGTCGTACATCCGCTTCGGTATATCCAAGTAATTCAAGCAGTTCATCAAGATTGTTCACAATTCCTTCAGAGTATTTAACCTCTAAAGCCTGTTCCGAGGTTAATGTTAATAGTTTTCCTTTTTCGGCTCCGTACTCTGGTAAATCAACATTTTCATCAGCCATTGCCAGAGCATAAATTGGATCCCTGTCAGCATGCAAAGCCGCGTTTTTCATTTCGGCAAACCAATAGGATTCCGCTTTCTTTCCAGCTGTATTACCGTTCTGGTCAATGATAGCAGCCGCTCCCATCGTCCCTCCTTTCACCATATAGATTTCATCCATATTTAATGAAATATAGGCACCGGCGGATAACGCTCTGTTATTAATAAAAGCAACTGTCTTGATATCCGTGGAAGTAAGCAGCTTGCCAATTTCCACAGCAGCATCAACTGCTCCTCCAGGGGTATTAATCTCAAAAATAATAACGTCCGCATTTTCATTCTCAGCTGTTTCAACGGCTCTTTTCAAAAAGGCGTACAATCCCTTTTCAACTGTTTCTTCAATCGGTACAACATAGACTACTTCCCCTTTTGCTGAGCTGTCCACTGGGAGAAGCATAAGCATAAAGCCAATTATCAATAAAAAACAAGCAACTACTCGTATTCGATTCACTCTTTTCACTCCTTTCATATTAAGTAGTAACCATAGTATAAACGGTACTCCAAAAAACTACTTTTCAAACCATATAGGACAAGCCCTGCTACACCGAAGCAAATAGCAGGGCATTACCATTTATTGATATTCCTAGTTTAAATGATTAATCTATATATCCCATCAACAAACGTGCATAGGGAGAGTCGGATGGAAGGACGATAACCGTTTCATCATTAATTGTCTTTTTGTACGATTCTAAGGTACGGAACATGGAATAAAAGGTCGGATCTTTTGAGAACGCTTGATTATAGATTTTTGCCGCTTCAGCTTCACCATCAGCACGAATCGATTCTGCTTCAGCTTTAGCTTTTGCTAGCAATTCCTGCACTTCGCGATCTGTATCAGCCTCAATTCTATTCTTTTCTGCGTCACCCATTGACAAATATTCCTGTGCTTTAGATTCCCGTTCAGAAATCATTCTTGTGAAGACGGATTGTTCATTCTCTGCAGGAAGATCAGTACGCTTCATCCTTACGTCGGTAACCACAATCCCATAATTGTCTTTCCCAAGAAGATCATTCACCTTTTCAGTTATCCGATCATTTAAAGAACCACGTGAAGATTTTTCATCATTAATGATTTCGTCATAGTTTAACTGCCCCAGCTCTGAACGAACGACGGAGTAAATAAATTCCTCCATTCGTGATTCCGCCTTTTCAACGGTTCTAGCATTGGAGATCATCTTTTTAGGATCTTCAATTCTCCAAATTGCATAGTTATCGATGAGCATCCGTTTCTTATCCTTGGTGTTAATCTCAGCTTCGGTAACATCATACGTCATTTGATATTTTGGTAGAGTCGTGACACTTTGAATGAACGGAACTTTATAGGTTAGACCTGGGGTTTTCACAATCCTAACCACTTCACCAAACTGTCGAATCACTTTATATTGCCCTTCTTTCACAACAATGAGGTTTGTAAGGAAAACTACTAAGAGAACAAGTACGATTACTAAAAAGATGCCTATTTTTGTGTATTTTCGCCAGTTTCCTCCACGACTTTCAAAATTAACTACATTATCTTGACTCATTTTTTTCACTTCCTTCCCCATTTGTCTTTGTCTGTTGGTTTTCCAAAGGTCGGATTGGGAAATATTTTAATGTATTTCCATCATCGTTCATAATATAGATTTCAGCATTGGGAAGAACCTGTTCAAGCGTTTCCAAAATTAGCCGCTCACGAGTAATGTCTTGATTCGTACGATATTCTTCATACAGCTTATTGAATACGGCAACATCCCCTCTTGCCGTTTCAATCCTTGCTACATTATCACCTTGGGCTTTTGACATGAGAGCAGCCTGTTCCCCCTTGGCTTCATTGGTCCGTTTGTTTCGATATTTCCCTGCTTCATTAATTTTTGTATTCATCGTTTCACGGGCGTCTGTTACATTTGTAAATGCCTTTCTTACCTCGTCATTGGGCAGTTCCACATCCTGAAGTTTGACAGCGAGGATCGAAATCCCGATATCGTATTTCTCCACCAATGTGGATAACAAATCCCGTACCTCCGCCTCGATTTCAGCCTTCCCAGAGGTTAAAGCGTCATCAATTTTCGAACTGCCGATAATACTTCTTAAAGATGCAGAGGTAGCATTATACAATATTTCTTCAGGCTTCTCAGCATTAAACAAATATTTGGCTGGCTCGGTTATTTTCCATTGGACTACTAAGTCCGCTAAAACGATATTTTCATCACCAGTAATCATTTTCGTTTCATTTGGAAACTCTTTTATTTCCCCATCTTTCTCTTCATAACCGAATTGTAGACTAAAGGTTTCCTTTGATAGTGTTTCCACGGATTGAATTGGCCATGGCATCTTAAAATGTAACCCTGGTTCGGTTACCCCTTCTTCAACCTTTC
The DNA here is from genome assembly GCF_057221695.1 of Neobacillus sp. plas4. Taxonomy (NCBI): domain Bacteria; kingdom Bacillati; phylum Bacillota; class Bacilli; order Caryophanales; family Bacillaceae; genus Neobacillus; species Neobacillus sp. plas4. Next base: position 2,957,776 of record NZ_CM170152.1, on the reverse strand, counting down.
CAAAGGTAATAATAACAGCTTGCTCGCTTTCATCAACGGTATACCAAGTGGTAAAACCAACAATCACAAGGATTGCTACTAAAAAAATAAGCCCAACAGTTTTATATATCTTCTTTAAATTATCCATTCGGTCTCCCCCTTCTTTCTATAAGCCTATAGTTCTATTACGGCTATATTACAAAAAAGTTTCAATATTTAAAAAATGAATTCCAGATGCCAGAGGGATGCCAGAGGTGCCAGAGGGACGGTTCTGACGGCTTTTATTAATTATTTTGGAATTATTTGCAAAAGGCTGAAACATGACGTTTTATTGAACAAAAAAATGCCAGACATCATCTGTTTTTTTGGATGATGTCTGGCACTTTTTTGATTTGAACTCCAAAGCCCTCCGTGTTTTTCTTTAGGTCGTGGAGGTTCTATATGCTGCGGACGTTCCTGAGGGCTTCCTCCGCAACGAAAATATGTATAACACCGAACACCCATCAAAGGGGTTTCTAGTTTTTGTTGATTAGGTTGTGACATAGGAGTAAGCTCAACGATTTGGAGCTGATCCACTTCTAGCATTTGTAATACTTTTTGAAAGTTTTCATTTATACTTCCTTTTCATATCTATCTAGATTTGTCGTGGGCATATCATGTTTAAAAGAGAAAGTTCTTTCATTTTATGCAAAAGATTTTAAGGATTTTATCATAACTTACTATAAAAACATTAATTTAGAAAAATAGATTGAATTCGTTTTTATTAACAATCGTGCGCGATTGTGGAAGATCATAAGCTTAATCCCTCGCTAAAAATACGGAGAGATTAGGCTTTTTTACATTTAGGGAATTCGAATTTTTTTCCTTTTTTAATTACAGAATATAGAGCTTGCTGCTGGACATACTATCACAACGAACTGTCGGATTTTTTATAAGGGAGTAATAGCGATGTCAGGATCTGTTGAAATCATCTTTCGAACCTTTACTGCTTTTATTTTATTATGGGTATTTGTCCAGTTGCTCGGTAAACAGACGATTTCCCAGAGGACCTATCATCTTTATATCGCTTCCATTACAATGGGAACAATTGCAGGAAATCTAGCATTCAATATCAAAGTTAAATTCCTGTATTTTATTATTTCAATTATGATTATGGGTACCGTCGTTTTTATACTGAATCTTGCTGCGGTTCGAAATCCGCGCTTCGGGAAATGGATTGCTGGAGAACCTGCTACCTTAATTCAAGAAGGACAAATTCTCGAAGAGACAATGAAGCAAATGGGGTACTCACTAGAATCTCTTAAACAAGCTTTGCGGGGCAAAGATATCTTCAATATAGAAGAAGTCGAGTGCGCTATTTTAGAAATAAACGGCTCCCTCTCTGTGTTAAAAAAAACCCAATACCAAAATACCACCAAACAAGATTTACCTATACTACCCTCAGCAGGAACCGTACCGATAGAACTTGTCTATGATGGGAAGATCTTATACGAAAACTTATCCAAACACACCTACACTGAAGAATGGTTAATGGCTGAACTAAAAAAAAGAAACCTTGCTGTTCTTGACATCTCGTATGCTGTCCTTGGGACAAAAGGAAATTTGTATATTGATTTATTCATGGATCAATTAAGTGAATAATTATTGGAATATCAACATTACATTTAATCTATAAAGGGTTTTAAAGAAAATGTTACCCATCGAAGAATAGATCTAATCGTTTTCCTTAGAAAAAAGTAAATGATGTTGTTTTTCAAAAATCAACATTATAAAACGTAAGTACAAGCCTACCTCTTATTTACAAAACTAGCGTTTTGTTGTCCCATGGATACTTAAATCACCTTTCAAAGCTTCTCCCCTAGATTGAAAACACGCCTGTGTTATAATGAATAAAACTTTTAGCTAACTAAAGGAGGATGGTCATGCTCACACAAGTTCAAAAAGGTGCGAGAGTGGGTATCACCAAAAACCAAGTAAATATAACAAAAATAATCGTTGAGGTTGGTTGGGAAACAACGGCACAACTTGACATTGATTCTTCCATTTTTATGATTGGTTCAGACGGCAAATGTCTATACGATGAATCGATTATTTTTTATGGCAATTCCAGCTCTGCCGATGGTTCTATTCATCATTCCGTTCTTACCCATCCCACAAAACATAGAGAACAGTTTCAAATTGAAATAAAAAAGGTATCCCCTATAACCGATAAACTTGTCTTAACTTTGACCATTTATGAGGGTGAAAAAAGTGGAGAAAATTTTTCCAAAATGGTTAATGCTTATGTAAAAATAATGGATGCGGATTCTCAACAGGAGATATTGCTGTATCACTTAGATCAATATCACATTGAAAACACGCTTGTCCTTGCCGAGATTTATAGGAAAAATGGAGAGTGGAAATTTTCCACTAATACTGGTGGTTTTGCTGGCGGGCTTGCTGCTCTTTGTCATCATTTCGGGCTTGAAATCGAGAATGGCTCAGAATCTGATGAGCAAATTGAGACCCCTAACCAGTCGTTACCTCCAGTTGAAGAAAGTATTATACATAAGAATCCTGAACCAACACCAGAAGCTGCGATTTCATTAGAAAAGGTCATCCTAAAAAAACCAGGTGATTTCATCTCGTTACGAAAGGCAAGTAAAATTGAAAATATTCATGTGAAATTAAATTGGACAAAGGGTGTCGATTTGGACCTTTATGCCTTTTATATCACAAAAAATGGAACATTTGGACACATCTTTTTTGGGAATAAAGGAAAATTAACCACCTCCCCCTATATCGCACTCGATAAGGATTCCGGAGTCGGGAATTCTGCGGGAAACAATGAAGAAAATATGACGATCAAAACGCTCGAAGATGTTGATAAAATCATTATTGCTACGAACATTTTTAGATTTTTGGGGTTTCTCAAAAAGGATGATAATTTTGCAAAATATGATGGCAGGGTGTTAATAAAAACAAACAACGGTGATGACATTGAAGTTCCACTCACCTCCACCATTGCTGGTCGATGGTGTATCATAACAAAAATTGATAATACCAATCCTACAGACCCGAAAGTAATTAATATCAATCATGTACAATCTTCCGAACCGACAGTGAATGACCTATAAGAAAATAAAAGTGTCAGGCACCTCCCTTATATTTGGATGGTGACTGACACTTTTTTATCTGGAACTCGGGCCATTTTATGCGTGTGGGATGTAAGCTTAAGGTTATACAGCCCAAAATGTTGGTTAGCGAACTCTTTGCATTTCACTGAATCAATGGTCTCTTTAGATTGAATTCTCTAGTAATATATCCAATGATTATTCCAAGAAAGACTAACATTATTGGGAACCAAGCAGGACCCACTACTATAGCCTTGTTACTGTTCCTACACCTCTTTTGAAATTTCTGTTCTATTAGGAGCAAGTGGTGGTTGTTCTAACCATTTATTTTGTACCATAAGGTTAAACCATTTCTTTGTTACCATAATATTTTTTAGTATAGTACCCTCATAAGCGGTCACGAGGTCAGTTCGCATGGAAGAAGCTAGACCTGCACCATGGTAATTTTGCGCAGCCTGAAACAGAAAACCAATATGATACAACATTAACTTATCAGAGAAAGGAGAGTCCGTTGAAGTTGTCACTTCTGTCTCCCAAGATTTTGGAACTGGCAAATTATCCGCTTGCATTATTTTTGTCAATGTTTTTATTTGTCCATCAGCCGTTTTCTCTGAATCCGTTAAAAACTTCCTTACTTCTTTTGTTTGTGCAACTTGACCGAATGCGATAGAAAGGGTTTTAGCCATAATGCTTTTTTTTAGGTTGAAAGATATACTAATGATTTCTGTCGCTGCTAATTTTCTTCCTTTACCAAAAAAACCATCAGTGAAATCTTGGCTGGATATAAACTCAGGGTTTTTAGCTGGATAAAATAAAGGGTCTCTCTGAAAGCTTCCTTTTTCAAGCAATAACTCAATTGTTTGGTGATACATCCTTTTCCCATCATTATCACAGGAGTCGTAAAAATACCGTAAGTCTTTTCTTACAGAAACGCCTAATGAAGTTGAGTGTCCTAGCAAACCATGTAATGTAATGATATGTAAATAATTTAGGCAAAATATATCGGTGAACAATCTTTGTTTCCCTTGAAAGAGATCAGATTCAGTAAATCCAATAGGAACGGGAAACCCTTCATTTTTTATAAAAGTAACGATTTGTTGTTTTTGCTTTTCGAATGTGTTGATAGCATCCTCAAAAATAGCTTTAATTTGCCCATCCTCAATAATAGAAACCATATATTTATTTATAATATCAACAGCTGTTCCATTTACATACTCTGCCCACAAACTTCCTATTTCCGAAGATGTGAGTTTTAACTGTTCCTGTTCCATCTTGTCACCCTTTCTACTCTGCTATACATTGGTTATTATTAACCAATTCAGCAAGAGATATGATTTTCTTATTGGGTTTAAAGAAAACCATAGGGTCAGTCAATAAAGGTATCGTTCTTTGTGTATAAAGGAAGTACCGTCTTAGATACCATATGCATTTTAGAAAGGAGACACATAAAAAGATTGAGTTGGGTTAAATACCGAACTCAATCCTTCGTAACTACATAAGTGTTTAATTGCTTTGATAAGTGCACGTTATCCTTTTTTATCTTATTATTATGAATAGAACTCCGCTGGAATTTCTCCAAATTGTCTTCGATGGTATAACATCGGATTACGTTCTTTATTCACTTGAATATTTTGAACTGCACGAATTAAAATTGTGTGATCACCAGCTTCGATTGTTTCATACATTTCACATTCTAATACTGCAAAAGCTCCCTCTATTATAGGTAAATCTAATTGGGAAAGTGACCATTGGCAGCTAGCAAAACGATCAACATTTTTACTAACAAAAATTTTACATAATTCTGTTTGGTTACCAGCCAAAATATGAACTGCAAATTTACCACTTGGTAAATGAAGTGATGAAAATTACTACTAAAAGCTATTAAAAAATTAACCATCAAAACGCTCGATAACCAGGAGATTATTGAGCGTTTTCTTTATAAATCGTATAAATCAAATGTGATTTAAAGTTTTTTACAATAAAATATTTTCAATACAAAATGACAGGTATGAACTATTTTGTTAGATTCATACCTGTTTTTTTAATCGGAAGGGAATTCTCCTTTAATTCCAGTACCATAAATACTTCATTAGGCACCTCAAATGGAGCTTTGATCCCCACAAACTGGCTTACTTAAAGTCAAACTTCGGATAATAGTCTTTACAATAAATGATTTAGTAAAATTTAATCACGTAATAACGCATTTCCTCTAGGTTACACACATTAAGCACCCACAAAGGGGTGCCTTTATTCTAAGGTTGAAAAGGTTCAATTTTTCTGGTTACTTTGTTATCTACACTAGCAAATTCCGTTCCGTATTTGCCTGATGATCCAGCTTGGTTGCGAGACGCTTCAGCTTGATTTGCTCGTATTTCAGCATCTGTTGAACGACTTTGCTTATTGTTATTCGCCATTGATAATCACCGCCAGATTACTAATGTAACCAACAATTGCAAGTTTATCTTATTTTTAAAAGCCGGAATAGGAAGGGCATAAGTATTCTTTGGCCCTAGTTAAAATAAACAATGTAATCATCCGGTAAAAATGTCTTAAGCGTTCGGCAATTGTTCTACTCGCTGGGCGTACAATGAAACGTCCCAAGTGGTTTGAGTACTTGGGACGTTTTCGTTTAATCATAACAGAACCTTAAACCAATGGGCATGCTATTCCGTACGATGGAATTAAGCTTAACCTTCTCCTTCAATTGCTTCAAAGGGTTCTAGTACTTGGTCGATTGTTACTATAATCTCCGTGAAAGAGTCGAAATCATCTTTTTGATTCCCTCAACCATTTTATTCTACAAAAACGCCCCAACCGTCAGAATAACCACCATGTGGTTTGCTTAAATTATTTAATTTATTCTGTATTTGAATTAATTCATTATAATTTAATAACATTCTTTTAGAGCAACAACATGCCCACTCTTCAGTTTCGTCGTCTTGCTCTAGGAAACAATTGAATCCTTCTTCTTTTAGCACTTGCGATAATTTTTCACCTGTTGCTTTATCAGGAACGGCAACAAAAAAGTCCACTGATTGTTGTTTTTTAAAATCTAATCCATCTTTATATAGACTATGTAAAGCATCTCCATCAGCATCATTGGGAAATTTCATTCGTTTTTCCTCCATATTCTATTACATTCATTTTTTTCATTATAATTCACTTATTTCTATTCGACTAACCATAAATTATTATTATTGAAAAAGATATAAAGCCACAATAAATCTAGGAACAATTCTTTGAATCTCTTTCAGACCCACCCCAAACAAACTCGAATTTAATATTTTTTTAAGGTGTACCATCTTTTTTATTGAAAACAACTCTAATTATTTTTTAAAAATAAGGGAAGGATAAATTTGTCATGATTTAAAAAGCAATCTTCACGTATAAATCATCACTATTTTTAGAAATAGCCTTGGAAGGTGGTCTTATACACTTGGGTAAAATAAAAGTTAAACTATGGACAAACCAATATGTAATTATTATTACATTGTCTTTAGTAATGTTCGCTTCTTTTTATATGATTACAGCAGGTTTCCCAATTTTCGTATCAACCATAAGTAATAATCCTGCAATTGCAGGAACCATGACCACAACCTTAATGTTAGCATCATTAATTACGCGCTTCTTTGCAAGTGTCATTATCCAAAAAGTTAATATGAAAATGCTTCTCATCATTTCCCTCGTTTATTTTTTGGGCACGATCGGTCTTACTTTTGTAAATGACTCCATCGGATTTTTAATAGTTATTAGAGCATTACAAGGTATTGGATTTAGTATGCTTACGATTTTAGTTTTTACGATATCAAGTAATATTGTTCCTAAATCTCGGTTAGGTGAGGGCATTGTTTTTTTCGCAATGTCTACAAGCGTTGGGACGACAATGGGGCCGCTAATTGCAATTTCTTATCTTGCACATTATTCATTCAAGTCCATGATGATGGTAACTCTCGGGCTTATGACTTTTTCATTAGTGTGCAGTTTTTTTACAAAAAATACGGTTAAAAAAGAAAAGGAAAGTCCACAGGCGACAAATAAAGAACCTTTCTATAAGTACATGTTCGAGAAGCGTGTCCTTCTTCCATGTATTTTGGTATCGTTTAATTATATGGCAATTGCAGGAACCGTCAATTTTATAGGGGCGTTTGGTAAAGAAATCAATGTTGGTGGAAGGATTTCGCAGTTTTTTATCGCACAAGGAATTGCAATGGTATTAGTTCGTGCCTTCTCTGGTAAAATCTTCGATAGATTCGGTCATAGAATCCTTATTATTCCAGGCGCCATTTCAGGGGCTACTGGTTTGATTCTTTTAGGCTTTTCTACTAGTATGATGATGGTTTTGGTTTCAGGGGCATTATTCGGAATCGCTTATGCCATAATTCATCCAATTATCCAAGCTTGGGCATTAACTCTTGTTCCACCTGAGAAAAAAGCTACAGCCAATTCTATGCTTCTTATTTTTATCGATTTTGGTTTGGCCATTGGATCAATAGGACTTGGCTTCTTAGCAAAAAGTGTTGGGTACGGCATGACTTTTAGCTATTCTGCAGCCTTTATGATTGTTATTTTGTTATTGTATCTAATTGGGAGCAAGAAATTGGGAACATAAGGACCAGGGGTAAGGACCAGGGAAGGACCAGGGGGACGGTTCTGATGGCTTTTTTTGCGTAGATAATAATAAAAATCCAAGATTTATCCATAATGCCTTAAGGTAATTTTTGAGCTTTATAGGAAATTTTGAAGTAGAATCATTTCTTCTTCTAATTTGTAATTTTGTTTTTAGGAACATCAAACAATTCTGCTAAATCATTAACTGTTACTAATTCTTCTCCTTCTAAATATTTTAATTCATCACGGCTGAAATCTTCTAATGGTTTTAGCTTTTATTCTTTTTTTAACTTAAATAACTTTTCTAATTCAGTTTCATACACTCTAAATCGCTCCTTTTGCTTTAATAAATTTGTTAAACAATTCATCCAAGGTTAGAATACTGAATTGGTATTACTTTTTTTAACGTTGTTACTACCTTCTCTTATCTATCTTCATTCTAATGGGTTTCCAATTGTTATAGGATTTGGCCGATTCACTTTCACAACCTTATTTATAAAAAATCTAGCTATTCTATGATGGTTTGGGTAATGCAACAAAATAAATCCGGACTTGGTTTTTATGATCCTATGGCCCGGAAAAGAATATATTCATATTCGATGGTGCCTGACACTTTCTTTAATGGATTCAGAGAATTGTGCAAGTTCATTTAAAATCCTCAGACTATCTTTTAGTTCTTGGCCACACCTTGGAGGATAATCGATTAAATTTCTCACCATTTAACAGTTATTTATTTAAATTTGTAAAAAAATACGTACTGCATTAACGGTTTAAATTAGTTGAACAAGGAAATAAATGTTTAACCTGAAAAAGTTAGGTTATTTATAAAGTATTGTAACTAAAATTTTGAGGAGGTTATTTATTTTATGTCACACGAACAATATCAATCAGTTATTGAGGCACTGCATGAATGTATGGTTGCATGTAATCACTGTTACGACGCCTGCCTAAAAGAAGATCATATAAATATGATGGCTGAATGTATTCGCTTAGACAGAGAATGTGCGGATATTTGTGCATATTTAGAACAGGCGATTGGCAGAGGAACGCCATTTATTTCTGAATTAACACAAGTGTGTGCAACAATTTGCGAAGCATGTGGAAGCGAGTGTAAAAAACATCAGCATGAACATTGTCAAAAGTGTGCAGAGGCTTGTTTAAAATGTGCAGAAGCTTGTAGAAAGTTAACTGTGTAATTCTATAGGTATCTGCACTACTACCGAAGAAAGGTTCTTTCCTTATATGGAAGGCACTTCAAAGCAACCATATTATCAAGGTATGAACTCAATTTTTCTACCTTTTCGGTTGAAGTGAATTGCTTTCTATAATGTTTTCTACTTCTTCATAACCCTCTAGAAAGGCAAGGTTATATCTAGCTGGAAGCGCGAAAACAAACTCATTGTTTTCTCCCAGTATTTTGGGACCTACAGGTGCAGCACCAATATGAAACTCCCCTTCTTCAAGGGATGACCATTGTTCACGAGTAAAAATCATAATGGGAATATCTTGTCTCGGTTTTTCCTCTGTCCATTGAGGATGTCTAAGTAAAAGGATTGGTCCATTATCAATTATTTCTTGGTTCGTAGAAATTCCATTCCAAGAATCAGATACAATTTGGTAATGCTCCCAGCTAATTGGCAATGTAAAAGTAAATCCATATTGTATATTTTCATAGAGTACAGTATCTGAAGTGTTCGTTTCGTTCTGATTATTAGGGTCTGGAGTAGTAACCCCTTTATTTTCATCGATCGAAGGCAGTTCTTCACTTTGTTGACCTGCGTGTTTTGAATCGGAGCTTGGCGGACCTTCATCTTTGATCGGAATAGTAAGAATGGCGAATAGCAAGAAGGCAGTAACGGTTGCCAAACCTACTGCAATCTTTTTCATGTTTAGACCTCTCCTTTTTTTGTTTTCATAGGACCTTGCAAATTGTAATAAATTTTTAAGAATTTTTTCTTGATTATCTTTTGTATACTTTTTTTCATAACCAGGTTCTGGTAATGAACGAATTTTTTTCTCCAAATCAAGAAATTTCTCATTCCCATTCTCTTTCATCATGATCATCCTCCTATCGTTTTTTGTAGTGTCTTTAACGCACGATGATAGGTAATTCGAACCTTATTTTCATTCCAATTTAGAATAGAAGCTGTTTCAGCTACACTGAATTCTTTAATTCCTTTAAGGATGATTACATCTCGATAATTTGCTTTTAGTGATTGGATGGCTTGATAAAGCAACCTATTATTTTCATTCAGTTCAAGAATATTTTCCGGTGTATCCTTATCCGTTTTCTCTTCCCAGAACGCAATCATTTGCTTCATCCTTTGACGTTTCCTTTTTCTAATTTCGTCAATCCCCACATTGCGGGCAATCGGAAAAAGCCAGGTTTTAGGGCTTGATTTATTCTGGAAAGTATCAAACCCTTTAATTGCTCGAATAAAAACTTCTTGCACCAGATCTTCTGCATCACTTGACCCGATAAAATAAACCAAGAAATGGTATATATCTTTGTTATACATGCAAAACCACTCTGAAATATCATCGCTACTCATTTGCTGGTCAACTCCATCCTGCCTCCGATTTCTTCCTCATAAATTAGTCGATATAGTACAATCGTTGTTTCAGTTTTCAAGGAAATAGTAAAAACTTTTTCTTGAATACAACTAAAACGAGCAACTTTTTAGCAAGGTTTTATGAAAATTAATGAAAAGATGTATTTTTATAGAAAAAGATAAAATGGGAAAACCCCATTCTTATATAAGAGTGGGGCCATATTAATCCTCTTTTATTCTGAAAATGCATTTGAATACTGAACGACACCTTGAACATGTTCAAGAGCATTCTCCGTTAATTCCAGTGCCATAAATACTTCATTAGACACATCAAATGGAGCTTTGATCCCCCACAAACTGGCTTGCTTAAAGCCAAATTTGGGATAATAGTCTTTATGCCCTAAAACAATCACCGAGTGAAAACCGATCTTTTTTGCTTTTTTTAAAGCTGCATTAATTAATTAATTGACTGCCAATGCCCTTTTTCTGATGTTCTGGTACAACGGAAACAGGGGCAAGAGCTAAGGTATCAACAGCGTTATTACCATTCACAATTTTAATTTTTGATATTAGGATATGCCCCACCAAATCCTTATCTTGATTCAGTGCCACCAATGAAAGTTCAGGAATAAATGCTTCAGATTTTCTAATCCGATTTACTAAAAGATGTTCGGTCTTATCGCTATTTTCTTCATTTTGAAATGCCCGTTTTACCAAACTTTCTGTCGTTTTATAGTCATCCGGTACTTCTTGTCTGATAAAGATTTCCATAACTAGTCCCCTTCCTAAAGTAAATATTATATCTAATGGGCGTGTTTCCTCATCATTTTGGAATATAGTAAGAGAGGTTGGAAATTAATCTTCAAACCTCTCCATTTTTTTTCATGAAACCCAGTAGAGTTGGAAACACCTGTTGTCCAATTGGAACCCGATAATCTTTGCTTAAAGAGATTACAACTGCATGGATATTTCAATTGCTGATGGTATCCATTGTTACTTAATATCTTTAACAAAAAGTTATTAATCCTTTTGGGATTAAAACTACCCATAAAGGAGATTAACCTTTAGACTCCATTTTAACTCTATAACAAAAAGAGCTCATACGAATGAGCTCTTACCTGTAATTTTTAGTTTAATTCTTGAAACTTGTCTTTTTCTACGCTTCCAACTTGTATTTGGCACACATGTGGTGCTGGTATGCTCACTCTACATGACAGCCCTATGGTTGGTATGTTCTTGAGAATTACTAACCGGCTTCCCTTCTGTGCCTTCAAATTGGCGGCCCCACCCTGTTATGATGGAGAACAATAAAACCAAGAACAGCATCATACAATAAATCATCCCGCTGCTGACTTGTGTTAATGATAACGGCGCTATAAAATCATACCCTTCCGACAATAAAGCACCGAGGAATACAAAAACACTTAAGAACGGGATGACTAGCACGATGGCATTCGCAAAACCATCAAGTAGATTGGCACGGCGGTATGGATGGAGACCCACACGTTTGCCAATCTCATTCTGAACTTTTCCAAATGTGGTCATCGATGCACTGGTGACACCCCCGAAAATCAAAGTCGTAAACGAAATGCCTAGCATCATAGCAAACTCAGCACCGCGAACTGTTTTGCCCATTTTGCTGTTAAGGATGCCATTTGTTACTTTTTCAAGCACACCCGCACCGTTAAGTACACCCATGATACCGTAAACCGAAATGACCAGCGTGACCGTTGCCATCATGCTGCTGATACCGCCCGTTAGGAAACCTGCAGGTGCACCATCTTTAACGGAAATGACATGGTCAAATGTTAAGAGGTTAAATGCTAGACCTGTAATGGTTCCTAAAATGATTCCTACAGTAATAGCTTTATAGATATTGCGTGTTTTAATAGCCACTATTAACATGACGGCTACTGGAACCAGCATGACCAATGTCGTTGGATTCATGTTCTTCTCGAGGATATCCGCAGCACCCGTTCCTGCCGTGCCGCCACCACCAAAGATCCAGAAAAGAACAAACGATATCACACCTGCGACCAAGGAATACTTTAGTCGGGTGGCAACACAGCCGCCGATGTCAGCAAAGCCTTGTTTTTTTGTATATTCTTGCGTACCCGCAGAGATGATGGTGGTATCGGATATCGGTGCCAAGTTATCGCCAAAAATAGAAGCACTAACGATAGCGCCTGCAAGAACACCAGGATCACATCCTAACAATACTCCTGCTGGATAGAAAATAGGGAAGCAGGTAAACATGGTTCCGATCGATGATCCTGTAGCAGTAGAAATGACACAAACGGCTAGGAAAGTAAACGCAGTGAATAATCCTCCATCCACGCCAAGCAAATCGGCAAGCCATACGAAACCTGCAGAAATGTTCGTCTCTTTTATCAATGTCGAGAACATCCCAATAACAAACAGCAGTATGGTAATAGGTACAGCTTCCTTTACACCTTCATAGACTGAATCCCAGAAACGATCGTAGTTTCCCTTTTTCACAAAAACGGACCCTACCATCAGTGCGACGAAAGCCCCCATGGCGAGTGCATACATTTCAAACGCTTTAAATACGATAAAATACAATATACAGAAAAACAGAAAAATAACGACTGGAATAAACGCAGTACCCCAGCCACCTCTAAATTCAAGTCTTTTATTCATACTAGAACTCTCCTCTTCTATACTAAACTTTCTATTCTAAGCTAAACATCCACTTCCATTTATTCTTCATTTAAATTCATCTTCATAATATTGCGATATTTCGAATCAACAGTACGCTCTAACTCAAACGGTTCACCGTCTACTATTGGATAACTGTCTAAAAATTGTTTTATTTCTTCGATATCGGTACGATCAAGTTCGAAAGCAAATATTTGCGTATTTGATTCAACATGCCTGCTATTTCTAACTCCAATAATAGATGCTCCGACACCTTCTTGATTTAATATATATTTTGTAGCAATCTGAGAAACCTTGACAGAATGCTTTTTAGCGATTCTTTGCAGCAATACCAACAATTCTTGATAGCCATCCCAGCCCAAAGTATCTTCAATCACCTGAAAATATTTAACATGAGAGCGCGTTTCGGGTTGGATCGAAGTTTGGCCAATCCATTTTTCCGCTAACAATCCGCCAGATAATGTTCCGTAGCAGAGCAAGGAAATTCCATTGCTTTTACAATAATCGATTAATTCTTTTTCTGGGCGTCGATCAAAAACCGAGTATTGATTTTGACAAGACACAATAGGGATACCGGCATCAACGATTTCGCGCAAATGCTTCGTATCAAAGTTTGTAACAGCAATATTACGGATTTTTCCTTTTTCTTTAAGTCTCAACAGATCTCCCGCTGTCTCGACAAATCCAGGCACACTGTAATCCCACCAATGAAACTGAACAAGATCCAATACATCTCTTTTTTGACGTTTGAGGCTTCTGTCAATAATCTTTTCTGTGTACGTGTAATCGACCTCACTAAGCAAATTGATATCCGGTACATATTTAGTATGAATTTGAATATCATGCGGTGAAAGGGTGCTCCCTTCCTTTAGTTCCGTTAAAAATTCACCGAGGAGTTCTTCCGTACCCGTATAAATATCTGCACAATCAAATGTCGTAAATCCTCTCTCGGCCAGCATATGGAAGGCCTTCTTGACATCTTGCATATCCAACTTTGCTTGTAAACTATGACCTTCCGATAACTGCCAACACCCGTTGATCACTCTGCTAATACTATAATCTTTTGCTAATTGTAATCGTTCTGCCATTATTATTTATCCCCTTTATGTAGTGGTTCTATTGTGCATTCAGCATGACTAAATTCTTGCGTTTCGATACGTGTGATGTTAAATCTTGCCCCACAGTTTGGATCGGGGCAGGCAATCAAACTATCAGACAACATCCAGTCATTGTCGTGTAATGGCCGCTGCTTTGCAGGCAGTAATGGCAAAATAGCACTTAAGGCATACATGGAAAACGAATTCGTTTCCGGGAAGATCAGGTTTTCCCCTACAACTAAGAAGTAGTCACCTTCCTTATGACTGCATACCATTGGTTTATCTGTCCCTACCACCTCTACCTTTAAGTTATAAAGCGTAAATTTATCATTCATAGCACCTTTTCCTTTCCACATTTGCTATTAATATTTAAGAGTGAATTTCGCTGTAGCGTTGTTAATTCATAGGCGGAGAATTTCCGGCTAATGTATATAATGGAAGCTTTTGAAGCAGATATAAGCGGAGAATTTCCGGTTAACTGCTCTAAATACGACTGATTCAAAGGATTTCGATTAAATAACCGGAAAACCTTCCCTTATTTTTGAAGAAATATGGATTTTTTTCGATTTAGTCGGAAATTTTCCGTCTATTTCCAAACACAGTGAAATCAACAATCAGTTATGAAAATGAAAAAAAACACCTGCCCTTAAATAAAAATTCAAGGACAAGTGTTAACCTGCGGTACCACCTTGTTTGATATGTATCAACATACCCACTCATTAGAGTGCTTACACACTCTTAGCCCTTTAACGCTGGCTTTGCGTCTAAGCTACTAAATCAACGATCTTTCACTTCGCCCTCTGAGGCCCATTTACTGTTACGTCATCTGTCCGGCTTACACCATCCCGGATTCGCTGAGAGATCGTTTAACAGTTTTACTCCCTCGTCTTTGGTTTAGAGAAATGATAACATCCTAGTTTTCTAGTGTCAAGAATAATTCTAATATTAAAATAACTTAACTAAATTCTTGCATACGTTAATCCGGATAATATCAATCTAACAAATCCGACCTCCTAGGAATGTTAAATTATTGGTGGATAATTCAAATCTTGATAAACAAACAAAAAGAAAGAGTGTGTTTTTAAAAAAGATTGGATCAAAACACCCTCTTACGATATTCAATTGAATGATTCTACGATAAAAGTATGATCATAAAGTTGTCTTATTAAGAATGACCAGAGATTGCTTGTTATCTAGCTTAAAAGGGTTCTGAAGAGTTGGAAGACAATTCGGGCATCTCTAGTAATATAGCTTCTAACCACTAGACTGTTTTTTCTTCATCGTTGCGCCCAGTATGATCAAGGCGACATAGATTACGATGGCAATCGAATCTATAAACGTATTCCTAAGGGCAGAAACGTCAAACATAGCCGTTACACCAAGAATCACTATCAGTCGGACAATCAGGATTGCAACAATCATCCATGAGGCCAACCGGGTCTTCCATCGCTCACTTTGGAATGACATGAAAATAAATGCGATGCCGAAGACCAGATTTTCGCCGTTATAATGTGCCAAACATACGTGAATACCATCCGGGTATCCTTGGATATCGCCCTAATGTCCAGCGTCGGCAATACAGCAGATTGCCCGTTCCATGCATGCGTGACGGCAAACAGTATCGCAAGAACTCCTGCAATCAGATAATAGAAATTCCTAATCTTGATGATGATCACAACCCTCCTCGAAAATTTCCAGTTCATCCTTTCTGATATCCATGTAAAGCTCACGGGCGAATTCTGCCAATCGTTGATCGCTTTCGTTATTAAAGTCCCTTAACGTGTCTGCTGCTATGTTGAGCAGCTGACAGACCTTTTCCAGATGGGTAATCTTCTTGCGCATTTCTGCATTCTTAGCATCGAGGAAAGCAGCAACCTCTTCGCAGTAAGCGGAGTCGATATTTTTCATCTTGTGGAAACCTAATTTCCCCTTGATTTCATCAAGAGAAAGATCCGCATACCGCATGATCTGAATATTCATCAAGGCTATGAGGTCGTCACTCGAATACTTGCGGTACCGATTGTGTTCCCGGGACGGCGAGACGATCCCGATCCGGTCATAATACCGAAGTGTATCCTTGGACAGCCCGAGTATCTGAGAAACCTCTTGTATCGAATAAAGTTTTTCCATGAATTCAGAATAGCATGTGAGTTGACTCCAATGTCAAGTCGCTTTTGACTTTTTAATCGACATGTGTGGTCATAACATGCGGATGATGTGAAAAAGCTACGCCTTTTCGTGTAGCAAAGGAAAACTGCAAATAGAATTGAACCATTTGAATAGTGTTGATAACTGTTTGGTGGATCCGAAAGAAGAATACTGGGAACTGATCGAGGATGAGAATGCGAGATGTGTTTAAGCTTAGTCCATTTTTTCATCTTTTTTTGTCCGAGTATTAGTACTTGAAAATTTGTTAATGATGATTCGGCTAGAAAAGTAAAAATGGTAACTAATGTTAATAATTTATCAATCAAATATGAAAGTATTGTATTAGTTAGATTTAAAGGGTGAACACCAATTTTTTACTTTTGCGTTTTTGTAATTGCTGCCCCTAGTATTGTATTAACCATCTATTAAAAAAGCATATGACTTCTATACCATGTGTTTAACTTGATAACGGATATTGCTTTGGGCTATCAGACCATAAGCAGACCATGAGTACGGTTAAGATGACTTGGAAAGTGATCATGAACCGTTTATGGGTCTTGACACTAATCCATAATCGAACCATGAGAACCGCCCTGCGGCATACTAAAAAAGCTCACATTACAGTACAAGGCTGAAATCATGTGAGCCTCTCGGAAGTCGACTGGGCTGGGTTATTATTCAAATAATCGTTACAATGAACCATAATGTAAAAAAGCGAAGACTCTTTGTTATCCAAATCTAGAAACCTGCTAAAAAACCTATGTTATTAACTTATCAAAAAATTCCAAATCATCAATATAGTATACATGAATGGTAATCATTTGGATGGTTGCTGGTTCCTAAAAATAGCACCTAAATATAATGAAGAATTTCTTGATCTAAAACATCAAATGTATCCGTTGGTTCAAAACGTTTAACCACTTTACCTGTGCGATCAATTAAGAATTTCGTAAAATTCCATCGAATATTGTCTCCACTGAAATTTTCTGGGAATCTTTCTAATAGACGTTTTGTTATATCAACTTCACGTTCATTATTTGGATTTAACTCTCGAATTTCCGTCTTTTCCTTCAAATATTGGAATAATGGGTGCGTGTGCTCACCATTCACTTCGATTAAATCAACGACAGGGAAGGTTACCCCATAGTTCACTTGACACTCTTTTTCTGTTGTTAAGCCGTCCTCCGGGTTTTGTCCCCCAAATTGATTTGTGGGTGCTGCAATGACAGTGAACCCTTGTTCTTCATATTTATCATATAGCTTTTGCAAATCTAAATACTGTTCCGTTAAACCGCATCGACTTGCCGTATTGGCGATTAATACAACTTGTCCTTTTAAATCTTCCAACGACAATACCTCACCGTTTGCCTTTTTCAACTCATATTGATAAACACTCATCTTTATTACCCTCCTAATATAATCAATGGTTTGGTCGACAAGATCTCTATTACAAAATGTCATTAGCTTTTTCCATCATTCGCTGATTCTCATGTTTTGTACCTAGTTAGTTTAAGAAATCTTTACCTTTATATCAGTTTAAATTTTACTAGCATCTGTTTAAATGTCAATATTTTTTAAAAATTCCGATTAACAGAACGATCGAATGATGTGCTGTAGATAAATTGGGCTTTTTTCGTTACTCCATGCCCCAGGTGGCTAAAGAACTTAATATAAAAGAATCAATACTTCTATTTGAGCCAGATGACAAATATGAGGCCCCGTCTTTTTTTCCAAAATTAATGTCATCAAGTCCGAAATGCTTGAACTTGTTCTCCATAAATTACAACTCTTTCACAGAGCCAAATATACTTTATTATATATAGATGTACTTATTCCCTATGAGAAATTGATGTGCTTGGGATTGAAGACAAACTGGCAATATTGCCAATATAAAGGACCAGGGGGACGGTTCTGATGGCCTTTTTTACGTAGAAAATAATTAAAATCCAAGATTTATCAATATTGCCTTAAAGAAATTTTTAATCGTTATAGGGAGTTTTCTTGAATACTGAATTGGTGTTACTCTTTTTACTGTTGTTACTACCTTCTCCTATCTAACTTCATTCTAATGGCTTTCCAATTGTTATAGATTTGGCCGATTCACTTTTACAACCTTATTTATAAAAAATCCAGCTATTCTATGATGGTATGGGTAAGGCAACAAAATAAATCCGGACTTGGTTTTTATGATCCTATGGCCCGGAAAAGAATATATTCATAGGATTAGTATGTTTGGAGGAACCAATGTAGAGGATGTTGCGTATGGATGGAAGGATATTTCGGTATTATGTATTGAGTATGAGTAAATAATATTTACTCATGCGGCTTTAGTAATGTTCTATTCTAATATCATACTTGTTAGATTAAAGTGACCCTTCCATTCCACGAAATTTTACTTCCAAATGCGGACCTCCTCATTCTATAAAACTTTATTGATTCTAAACGCAAAGTTTACAATGCTTTAATAATCAGTTGATATGATGGAGTTATCACCGAATGAGGGGGCAGCGAAAATGAATGTACGTGCAATATTTATTGATATGGATGGTACACTACTGAAAGCCTCAAACGAAATTTCCCGCAGAAATAAGGAAGCTATTCATAAGCTCATGAACCAGGGAGTCCAAGTGTTTCTTGCTACAGGAAGACACTATGAAGTAACGGCTCCCTATCATAAAGAAATTGGTTTACGAACTCCGATGATTTGTCTGAATGGTGCTTCTATCCACGATGGAGAATCAGGAAGAGCTTTGCATATGAAAACAGTCCGGTTGAACGAAGAACGGTTCCATGAGATGACAGCTGACCATCCTTGTAACGTTATGCTCCATACAGCAACTGGGCTTTATTGTAAGAAAACCGATGAGGAAATTGATTATTGGACAAAAATTGGTCAAAGACCGCCACGGTATATTGGCGATTTAAGACAGGCGAAATATCAGGATGTTTTAAAATATAGTGTTCGAACAGGAACTTCAAGCCCTGAATTATCTGCCTATTTTAAAAACGAAGCTGAAGTCATTGATTGGAATGACGGATTTGAGCTGCTTGCCCCAAATGTTTCGAAATGGTCTGCAATAAAGAGTTTGCTTCGCAAATTACGAATTAGTCCACTTGAAGTCGTAACGATTGGAGACGGCCCCAATGATATTGAAATGCTTCGCCAAGCCGGTACTGGAGTTGCTATGGGGAACGCTAGCGAAGAGATTAAAACCGTTGCTGATTTTGTTACCGGACACCATGAAAATGATGGATTAGCTGAGTTTATTGAGCGTTTTATTTATAAATCGTATAAATCAAATGTGATTTAATGTTTTTTTTAATATAAAATGACAGGTATGAACTATTTGGTTAGATTCATACCTGTTTTTTATTCGGAAGTGAAATCTGATTTTCCCTTATCAAACTCTTGTATAAAATTCCCTTTTATTCTGAAAATGCATTTGAATACTGAACGACACCTTGAACATGTTCAAGGGCATTCTCCGTTAATTCCAGTGCCATAAATACTTCATTAGGCACCTCAAATGGAGCTTTGATCCCCCACAAACTTGCTTGCTTAAAGCCAAACTTCGGATAATAGTCTTTATGTCCCAAAACAATTACTGAATGAAAACCAATCTCTTTTACTTTTTTTAAAGCAACATTAATTAATTCACTTCCAATGCCCTTTCTCTGATGCTCGGGTACAACGGAAACAGGGGCCAGCGCTAAAGAATCAAACGCGTTATCACCATCAATAATTTTTATTTTAGATAATAGAATATGTCCCATTATGTCTTTAGCTTGATTTAGTGCGACCAATGAAAGTTCAGGAATAAAGCTTTTAGATATTCTAAATCGATTTACTAAAAGATGTTCTTTCTTATCACTATATTCTTCATTTAAAAATGACTGTTTTACAACCTCTTCTGTCATTTGATAATCATTCGTTACTTCTTTTCTAATAAAGATGTCCATAAGAAGTCTCCTCATAAATTAAATTGGACACACATTGGATAATTGCTTGACTAACCTCGAAAAATTATTCTTTCAGTCCTAGAGAAATCGGCTGCCTCGAACAAGAGACAGCCGTTTTACCTTCATTTATTAACCTAGACAACAGAAATCAATTTCCGATAAATTTCTTTCCACGAATCATTTAAATTCAATGTCATTACCTGAAGTGTCAGCCGTTCATCCCAACGAAAGGTCTCATCGACTTCGACCCCATTATAAGGATAGATCAATATCCCTCTAAGTGCTATTTCTTTCGGCTGGTGCATCAGGTATGTAAACAACTGATACAAATTATGGCTATGAAAAGTGGACTTTCCATAGTGTTCTTGAAAAATATTTTTGTAAAACTTCGCATCAACAATTATTTTTCTCTGTACGCTTTTGTGAGTTAATGATACGTCCGTTTTCATAGATGGCAGGAAGATTTGGTTCCCTTCCAGCTGCCACTGCATAATTTCCGATGATACCCGATAATCCCCCTGCTCGATCCGATAAAAGTGAAACAGAAATTTTTCAAAGATTTGGTTGAGTGAAGTTTCATCAAGTTCAGCTGAAAATAAGCTCCAATTGCCGTGCTTATGTGATAATAATGTAAATTCATGCAGCAAACGAGCAATATGAATCATCCGTTTATAATGGACATTATGCCTAACGAAGTATATTTTTAAAAAAATTTCCTTTGAAAGAGTTGCCATGTCAACCTCCGGTAAGTAATCAAGATAACTGAAGCTGCGTTTTCTCGTTTCCTCTTTTACAAATCGGTTGACACTAATCGCTCTCAGGGTACTTTTCATGACTTGATTCAATAATATATTGGTGGAATAGTCGTCTTTTTCGCAGACAACTAGCGGCTGTCTGCCAACGATGTAAGGCATGGAATCATTCATCAACACCCGGCCGCCTAAATGACTGGTAGATTCCTTCAGCACTACATAATCCCTCACAAAACCGCGGCGATTTAAAGACACAACTTCCTGAAGAAATTGCTTTGCGATAAAATCATACGTAATCAAGTCCTCATCGACATCATTAAGACTCTTGACCAGCTCCGGCATTTCATTCATATAGCTAAGTAAACAAAACAAGTTACGAATCGGAACTTTAAATAAAGCTTCCATATTAGATTCCCTCTACAAGCGATTCTACCATTTCAGGACGGTCAAAGAAGTATTCCTCTAGCAATGGTTTGATTTCAAAAGTGACAATCCCTTCGTACCAAGCATTTTCATCCATATTCTCAGGCTTCATGGTGAAGAAGGAATGGCCAATTTCATAACCCCTTCCTAATTGAAAGTCGCTGCCAATTTCTTTATTCATCTTTTCAACCGCAAACAAAATTCGATTAATCATTTGTTCAGAAACACCTGAGGCTTGAAGGGTCGTTTGCCATTTCTCATTAAAGGCAGGTTCCAGAGTCACAAAAGCAAATCGCCGGCGGAGTGCTACTTCCAGCTGGGCCAATGAACGGTCAGCAGTATTCATCGTACCGATTAAATACACGTTACTTGGCACCGTAAATTGTTCTTTTGAATAACCCATCGTAACAAATTCATCCCGTTTATCCCGCTCAATCAGCATAAATAGCTCACCAAAAATTTTAGACAAGTTCCCGCGATTAATCTCATCAATAATAAAATAATAATCCTTTTCGGGATTTTGTAAGGCCCGCTCACAAAAATCATAGAAAATACCAAATTGCAGTGAAAAACCATGCTTATCCGGTCGGTAGCCCATCACAAAATCTTCATAAGCATAATTTTGATGGAATTGAACCATTTCCACTCTGCTTTTATCTTTAACACCCATCAGAGCATAAGACAATCGTTTGGATACAAACGTTTTCCCCACTCCTGGAGGCCCTTGTAAAATGAGATTTTTCTTGTACTTTAGTAGGTTTGCAATCGTATCATATTGTTTTCCGCTAAAAAATACTTCATTTAAAAAATCATCTTTCGTATAACTTTCCAATTGTTCCATGTTCCCTGCATACGTCGCAGCAATCGCGTCTTTTAGATTGGGTTTTAGACGCCAAATAAAATGTGCCGTCTCCTCATAATCCCCGTCAAATAATATGCACCAATACGTTGGGTTCCCATCCGTTCCAATTGGAGGAACCAGGTTAAGTCTTTCAAGGATTCGCTTAGCTAGATGAACAACGGGACCATTAAATGAGGAATAATGCTTGCCAAGTTCTGCGGCTAATTGAGTGGCGGATGCCTTACCACCTAGTTCATACATTTTATACAGATAGACGAAATCACTTTCTGTGAAAATTTCATGATCTTGCAGAAGCTCCATCCATGTCTCCGTACTAATATCTATATCCTGATGATAGGATCCCTTATCTTCATAGACTGTATTAGATGATTGAACTTTGTACTCATTCAGCACGTCTGTCATTTTTTGCTCAAAATAATCATAGGAAAATGACTCGAGATTGGAGGTGACCGTAATGTCCGATTGACCACTATTTGGATGTTGATCCCCATAATACAATCCATATTCAATTCGATTTTCGTTAATGGAAACATAGAATTGTGGCGCCGTTTGATGGCTCGTATACTCTTTTTCATAAACAGCAAGCCAGCATTCGGAATTGCCAAGATTTCGATTCCAATTAAAGCCGTTCAACACCTTATTCTCGACAAAATCCATTTCCTTAAACTCATCCATTTGTCGAATAGCAGCATGAATTTTCCGTTGCTCCTCCTGGACTTTTTGTTTCTTATCAGCATAATACAATTGGAAAAGAATCGTGAAATTATTCCATGCATGTAGAATATTCGTTTCATATCGTACCTTTACTTGATCTTTCATTTCTTCCAAATCAAAGACACTCACCGAACCGGTTTCAATCATTTTATCAACAACCATAAATTTTATCAGATTGATTTTCTCACTGTTCCGATACTGCTCCCGCAATGCATATAGCTGTTCGCGGTCAAGTTCTGCAATAGCTTTCAACATTAGTTCTGGTTCTTGCATATATTGGCTCAATTCAACAGCCATTCCACTTAAGTATTCAACGGCACTTTCAACCATAATTTGCTGGTATTGTGTGCTGCAGAAAAAGAAATCCTGGATATCAAGCATCGTTAAATCAGGATATGTTGGACTTAGATGGTTAAGGGCAATATCACACATATACAAATACGTTTCATAATTGGTGCCAACTGTACCTAGTTTCAACTCAATTCCAAATGATTTTTTTAAGTCCGTAAAAACCTCTTGCTTATAGAGTGGATATTTTTTGTAATCAAGTGCTGCTAATAAATAACCAAACAACGGTGCTCCCAAAGAAATTGATGAAAGGAAATCCTTCCCTCGTTGTCTAAACCCTTCAATCCTCTCCTCAACGGGGATAGCCGAATAAAATAACTGATTCAATAACTCCGCAACTTCCATAGGCCGTGACTCAGCATACTTCACCAAGTCTGCAGTATTACTCCAATGAACAAAACTGCCAGAAGAAGGATTCTCCTTTTGTATTTTCTTTACGATATCCACGACAGTATGATCATTGATTTCCTGCCCTCGCAAAGATTCATTTAATCGGGATAGAATATCTAGTTTATAAGCTTCCGCATATGTTTCGGTTTCTTTAAAGGCTAAATATCTTCTAAATGAAATGTCTATGTATGAATCCTTTAGCATGTGCTTTTGTAATATTTCGTAACTCATTCTCTCACCTCTAAATCAATTGTATAAATTTTCAATACCTTTAGCAAAAAATTATCGGGCATGAGTTCGATTCAAGACAGGATTTGTTACAATATTTGCATTTCCCTTAGTCGAAGTGGAAAGATCTATAAATTTGCCTGTTAAACATACCGATAAAAATGTTGTCACTGAAATGATCGATGACAGCTTTTCATTTAACCGTTATCCACTTATCCTTTCACGTCACGGATTGTTCAAATCTTTTTGAAGTGTTTGTGAACTGTTTAAGATGAGCTCCAAATTCAAAATATACGAATTTATAATAGCTATGTAAACAATTTGATTATATTGTTAATTTCTTTTGATATTTATTTAAAAATTCACACTAACTAAAAGAAACTGTTTGTTGTAGGAAAATTAGAAATCGTAAATCATTTACTGGAGGGAATATAAATGAGTATGTTTTGTTTTCAATGTCAAGAAACCGCAAAAGGAACAGGTTGTACTGTTGTTGGAGTATGTGGTAAAAAAGATGATTTAGCAAATATGCAAGATTTATTGATTTACACGATTAAGGGAGTAGCAATTGTGAATACAATAGCTCGTGAGATCGGAGTTAATCAAAAGAAAACAGATCAGTTTATCGTAAATGGTCTTTTTATGACGATTACAAATGCCAATTGGGATAAAACTGAATTTTTGAATACTGTAAGAGAAGGATTAAAGCTCCGCGAAGAAATTAAAGCGGCAATCCAAATTACGGGGTACACTTTAGACAACAAAAGCGATTTTGTCACTTGGTATGGTGAAACAAATTATCAGCTTGAAATGAAATCTGCTTCTCAAGAAGTTAGTATTTTAGCTACAAAAGATGAAGATATTCGTTCATTAAGAGAGTTAGTGACGTACGGCTTAAAAGGTATGGCTGCCTATTTAAAACATGCATCAAAACTTAGTTATGAAAATGATGAGCTAAATGCGTTTATGCAAAAAGTACTAGCAAAGATCACAGATGGTGCAGTTGGTATGGAACAATTAATTGAACTTTCAATGGAATGTGGAAAGTACGGCGTTCATGCCATGGAACTATTAGATACTGCAAATACATCAACATATGGTCATCCTGAAATGACGAAAGTAAACATCGGTGTTCGTAAAAATCCGGGCATTTTAATTAGTGGTCATGACCTGAAGGATATGGAAGAGTTATTAAAACAAACAGAAGGCACGGGAGTAGATGTGTATACACATAGTGAAATGCTTTCAGCCAATTATTATCCAGCATTCAAAAAATATGACCACTTTGTCGGTAACTACGGAAATGCATGGTGGGAACAAACACGTGAATTTGAGAGCTTTAACGGTCCGATTTTAATGACAACAAACTGTATCGTGCCGCCAAAGGAATCTTATAAAGGTAGAATGTATACAACTGGGGCAACTGCTGCCCCGGGTGTAACCTATATTCCTAAAAATGAAGATGGTACAAAAGATTTCTCCGTTATGATTGAGCATGCAAAGAAATGCCAGCCACCAGTAGAAATCGAAAAAGGGGAAATTATTGGAGGCTTTGCGCATAATCAAGTGGCTCAGGTAGCTGATCAAGTTGTAGAAGCTGTGAAAAACGGTGATATTAAACGATTCTTTGTGATGGCTGGATGTGATGGCCGCCATAAAAGCAGAACGTATTATAAAGAGTTTGCCGAAGAGCTTCCAAAAGATACGATCATTTTAACAGCCGGTTGTGCAAAATATCGATACAATAAGCTGGAATTAGGTGATATCAATGGAATTCCAAGAGTACTTGATGCCGGTCAATGTAACGATTCCTACTCTCTAGTAATGACGGCATTGAAGCTAAAAGAGGCATTTGGATTAGAAAGTGTCAATGAATTACCGATATCTTACAATATCGCATGGTATGAGCAAAAAGCAGTGATCGTTTTCTTATCTTTACTTTACTTAGGTGTGAAAAATATTCACGTTGGACCAACATTACCAGCATTCTTATCACCAAACATAACAAACTTCCTAATTGAAAATTTTGGTGTAGGCGGCATTTCAAACAAAAAAGACGACATAGACATGTTCATGAACAGCTCTATGGAAATTCAAGAAAGTGTATCATGACCAGAGGGACGGTTCTGACGGCTTTTTAGGTCGGAAATTCTTCGATAAAAACGCTCGATGATGTGGATTAAACTATTAAATGACTTATTAGAAAATAATGTGTCAGGTGTGCGGCTTTAACTATTTTAATGCTAGGTTTTCTATTACTAGAAACCAAGTATTTACTGTATCTCTTCCCTGACAATAAGATTACTTAATGCAGCAAGGGGTAATGGATGTGTGCTTGTGTTCAATATTAATCCTTGCAGCATGCTAATATCTATTGCATAGACCTGGCCATTCCTGAAACTTAATTCCTTTTGAAAAATGCTACAGCCAATGTGACTGCAGCATTTTTTCATTCAAAACCTTAACCCGTTGTTTTAACAATATCCACTACTTTACTTTGAGGAATCGTTGGATCATGTTGGACAACAAATGCTTTAGTAAATCGATCTAAATACGTGCTTTCATGTGACTTTGGAGTAAGAATTAGAAGCTTTCTTTTTAGTTCACTTTCATATAAATCAAACACTTTTACCTTCCGATGTTCATCTAGGGCACTATCGAATTCATCCAACACAATAAATCCAGGCGTGGTTTGGAGATTTTGTAGCAACGCGATGTTAGTATCAACAAGATAAATTTCACTCACTCTTCTTCTTCCTCCTGATCATACTTACGATTTGCTATATTTATTGCGTCTTCTACACCCTTGTAGCTAAAACATTTAACACTTCCAGCTAATTTTTTAGAAAGAGCAAGCTTTTCCTCGACAGTTAAACGTTTCTTAACTGGCTTCACCTTTTCAACCTCCTTCTGGCGGTCGAACTGTCCTTGTGTCAAAGTATGAACAGATGTCTCTCATACCTGTACCGCGAGAACATGGGTTTTAAACAACTCATCTAAATTTATTCTTTCTCGTTCAACTTCTAGCTTACCAGAATTAATTTGCTCAAGAGTTCTCGAAATATTAGAGTAGAATATTCCGTTAGGATAGATTTCATCCCCTTCAACTGTTTTAATATGGCCCTCCAAAAATATAAAAAGATAGACGCATGAAAAAACCCATGCGTCCATCACATTTCTCTGCAGAAGGTCATAATTTTTTTCGGATGATAAAGTTATTTAAAATGATCAAAGGACTTTCTCTCGAACAACATCACTCTTCAAAAGTTCCTTTACTTTCTGATCAATTCTCTCAATCTCAGCAGAAGAGTTCCTCCACCAATTTCGGCTCCAAATCCGTTCAATTGTCCAGCCCCTGCTTTCTAGGAATCGCTGACGATAAACATCTCTTTCCTTGGCGTTCGTTGTGCTATGGTACATGGCTCCATCACACTCTATTCCCAATATATAACGGGAAGAATCGTGCGGATGAATAATAGCCATATCGATACGGTATCCTGACATCCCTACTTGTGTCGTTACATCATATCCAAGGTTTCTAAGCTGATGATACACTTGCTCTTCAAATGGAGAGTCAAAATGCAGTTCTTTTACCTGAACATGAGTATTTACATTTTCATTTACTTCTTGAACTACAGCGTTAATCTGATCAACTTGAGAGTTTGAAACAGCTCTTACATACTTTAGATAGGCATTTAGTAATTTAGGGCCCATTTGAGAGGTGTTAGCAACATTCAATTCCTCTGGTTCAATACTTGAAACAACTGTAATGCCTTCTTTTGCCCGTGTGACAGCAACGTTTAAACGATTTTCTCCACCTTTTTGATTCAGCATCCCAAAACGATTATAAACTTTGCCTTCCTCATTTTTCGCATAGGCAATGGAAAAGAGAATAATGTCTCTTTCATCACCTTGGACATTTTCAATATTTTTAACAAATACCCGTTCATCCAAATCTCTTGTTAACATTTGATTATAAACAGCGCTGAAAACCTCATCCTCACTTACTTGCTTATCAATTTGATCTTGTATTTTCGATTGCTGCTTTGAGTTAAACGTAATGATTCCTACCGTTTTACCAGGTTGATTAATCAAGATATCTTTAAGAATGGAAACGACTTCAATTGCTTCCACTTCATTTGACTGGTTAATCCATCGCCCATTGACTTTTTTCCACTTGATGGCAGGTGGATTTTTAAATGGAACAACATTCGGTGCAATTTGGACATGACCATTATAGAAGGCATGATTAGAATAGTTGATCAACTCTTCATATTTAGAACGATAATGCCACTGAAGCAGTTTCTCGGTGAATCTACGCTTTGCTAAATTTAGCAGGCTAGTGGACTCATCTGTATCGTATTCTTCCTCATCATCATCTTCATTCACAAACGACGATTGAAACAGGTTATACGGCGGCAACTGCTTTTCATCACCAGCAATAATCACTTGTTTTGCCCGGTAGACTGCTGGAATACCACTTTCCACCGTACACTGGGACGCTTCATCAAAAATAACCAAATCAAATAAACCTTCCTGCAATGGAAAAATAGAAGAAACGATTTCCGGTGAAGCAAGCCATACTGGCAATATTTCGACAAGGCCATTGCCTGCAAATTGGTTTACTAATCTTCGAAGCGGCCAAACTTGTTTCTTTTTGCCGACTTGATGCTTTAGCTCTCTTATATTCCTCGAATGTTGGTTTTGAACAGCCTCTACCTTTTTTGTCAGGTTATGAATAAGGAACTGAGTACCGACCTTTCTTTTTTCTTCGATAAGCGCTGCAAAAGATTCTCTTATTCTTGAAAATTCATTGGTTGAAATTTTTTGTACTTGTGGGTTTCTCTTTTCCGCTTGATCAATCCAATGGATATAGGCCGAATTCTTCAATAAATCAACCCAATAATCTGATAGTGTTAATTCATTATTGGCTGTTTTCTGTTGCAAGAGCAAAATTACCTTTTTTTCTAAATCTGAACAGTTATTCCAAAATATATCCATTTGCTGCAGTTCTTCGAAATCGCGATGGATGTATTCAACCATTTTATCCAGTTCATTTAATGGAATGTCCCCTTCTGAAATTCTCGTTTTTAGGCTGTTAACTTTTGATTGATTTAGAAATTTTTCCAGCTTCTCTATTTCATCAGCCATTGATTTGGTCACTTTACCTAACTGCTGCATAATAACCAATGACTTTTTTATCTTAATCCACTCAGGCGAAGTTGTTCCTTTAAATTTTTCACCCTCAAGTAATTCTTCAATGATGTTCTTTCCGGAAACGGAGGTCCACCACCAAAGTCTTAAACCTTGTAACGTTCTTTTCGCCCCATCCTCGATATCCGGATAAATTTTGTCTAATTTCCCTTCTATCAGCCACGTGTATCCTGGCGTTATTTTTTCATGGTCGAGTGAATCTAGGTATTCAATGGCTGTTTTTGCTTTATCAATCACATCATTCAAAAGCTCAATCGCTTCAAGTTTTTCCTTCATATTAAAATTAGCAAATGTTTTTCGCTCTTTTAATGGAAAGTCTTCATCACCAAATCGTTCAAACCACTCCGCATAGGTATACACTTTTTCTGCTATATCTACTAATCGATCTTTATTTAATTCTGGAAGAACTGTATGTAAATCAAGGATTTGTGTTGTTTCTCCAACTGGCTTAGCTAAGCCGTATAAATCATATAATCTTAATCCAAAGTCCTGGTAACGATACAGTGCATCAGCGATACTGTTTAGTAACTCTTCTTGTGTGGACAATTTTTTAGAGGTAGATGATAATTGATTGATCGCATTTTCAAATGAAACTTGATTTTGTTCGAGAACTGCTCCCACTTTCGCATATAGCTTTTTTCGGTCATTCTTTTCATCATGTACTAAAGCAATATGGTTACTAAACCCCAATCCATCAAGACGCTGGTAGACAACGTCCAATGCAGCACGTTTTTGACAAACTACAAGTATTTTCTTGTTTTGTTGAAGCGCGTCAGTAATAAGGTTTACAATTACTTGAGATTTCCCTGTTCCAGGAGGTCCATGAACAACAAGTCCTTTTTTATAACGTGCTTCTTTGATGATTTCTTCTTGTGAACCATCCGTTTGCAAGAGGTTTAATAATTCGGTATTATCTATATTTGTTTCGCTGCCTGGCTGCAGTTGCTCTCCATCAGCCTCAAATTCAACATCTCGAGGCTCGATCAGTTCACCAGCTAACGATAAATCACTATCTTCGGAGAGAGTTATGAGTTCCTCATAATCTTTCACGAGTGACGATCCGCCTTGTGGGAAATTGCCAATCACCGCATTCTCCAACAGGGTTAAACCAGCAACCGTTGGTACTTCTTCTCTTTTATATTCTTTCAGTTTGGTTAACCCTTTTGGAGTGAACGAAACATTCATTTCATACTTCTTTAAAAAAGAAAGCCATTCTTCGTAGCTATACTTGGTTGATATTTCGGCAGCTTGTTCAAAGAATTCCTCATTAAACGATAGGTTGTTTAGCTTCTTAAATGCCAAAAATAACGTCCGATTGATTTGGGGACCGCTATCATCCAATTTGAGAACCCATTTTTGTGCGTTAACATTATTTTTTTCTAGCCTTATCGGGTACAAAAATAAAGGAGCCTGGAAAAACGTCCCATCTGACAATATTCCCGATAAAAATGGAAATCCCAAGTAAAAATCGTGAATCCCCGTTTCCTCTTCAATTCCCTTAATATTTCTATATAAATCAGTAAGTTTTCTTGAAAGATTCATTGAAGTCTCATTGCTAGCTGTAGGCTTCAATAAAATGACTTCATTCTTAGACTGATTAATAATTTGCTCTACTACAGAAGAACTTGCCTTTTCCTTTGACAGTTTGTTTAAGGTATCCAATTCCGTTAAATCAAAACTCCACTTGTTATAAAGCTTCAATAACCGTATTGAGCGATTACGTCGACTGATATCATTAAGTTTATCTCTCATATGTATTAATTTATCTTTCAATACCAGCCCTCTTTCCCATAAACCCTGTTCAAATACACTTTATAATACTATTCGTTACTTATACGTGTTTAATTCCAAGATAAAAAAGCAATGCAAATAACAATAATATATGTACATTGCTTCTTAATATACCGACATAAACCTTTTAATTAACTCTCTCAACACCTTGTTTTACTTGTTTTCTTTCTACATTGACTTTATCTAAATAATTGGTAAATTCAGATTCCCCAGAGTAAGAAAGGCATAAATATTCTTTTGCCCTAGTCATCCCTATGTATAGAAGTGAAACTTCCCTTTCCTTATTTTCCTCGAGTGGAAAAGGCATGGAGTCCACATTAACGATAAATACTGCTCGGAAATCTAGCCCTTTGCTGCTATCAATGGTACTGATTTTGATTTTACCGTCCTCTTTTTCATATGTACGTTTAGAAACATCATTTTCCGTTATCCAATAGAAAGGAAGCTTCAATTGATCCAAATAGCGTTTAATAATATCAATAATCGGATATTGATGTGTACGCTTTACTCTGTATAGAATTAAAACGTCTTCAAGAGGTACTTTCCTCTCTATATTTAACTTCTGTATAGACCGAGCAACAATTCTCATTTCCTCAAAGAAATTCGTTGCTTTAATAATTCCTGGTTCAGGGCCTTTTCGCTTGGTGCTCTGTGGGGCAATAATTTCCCCTTCTAGATCACGATTGCGAACTTTATTCTTAAACATGGAATGTTCACGATAAAATTCCCATGCAAACTTGACAATTTGCTGGGTATTTCGATAATTAATCGACAGGACCTTTGACCTTCCTTGGAAGCTTAAGCCGGTATCCTGCAGATAAGATCGCTTCCGCTGATAAATCGTCTGCGCACGGTCCTCTACCAATAAAAGAGACTGTGTATCTGCATTTATAAGCAAACTTACAAGCCGGAGCCAATCTGCCTCAAAGTCCTGCCCTTCATCAATCAAAACCGCATCATAGGTTGGAAGAATTGCTTCATTTCGTTCTAGTTTTTCTATGATATCTGGCAACTGCTGCTCCCTTATCCTTAAATCATTCTTTAACCAGGAGTGAAAATTTCTCACAATAATATTCTCATTTCGAACAGATTTAGCATTCGAATCAAAATCAAATAAATCCTCAGGTTCATTTAACATATGATGAATCATTTGCTGAATCGCATTCGAAAGGGATATATTGTAGCAAAGGATGAGAATCTTCCAATCAGGATTCTGCTTTGATAGCATCTTTGCCCGGCTGGCCAAAATGATTGTTTTCCCGCTCCCTGCTACTCCCCGTATTAACCTGTTCTTATCCCCAATCTGCTTCGCCAAATTCTCCTGATGAAGGTCCATGGTCTTAATATCATGCAGGGATAACAGTAGCTGATCTTGATAAGGAACAGGTGGTTTGAATTCCGCACTAATCCGAACCTCAGGAAATAAGTGATAACGAATCGCATTTATATCATCGAAGGAAAGTGGCTCTCTTAAGCGAAATGGTACCACAAACATATTCAGAATCTTTTCCATTAATACTTCTTCAGAAAATCCTTCTTTTTCCGGATCGATTTCATCCCTAGTTAAACAAAGATTCGGCTCAATTACCGAATATAAACCTTCCTTGATAAAATCCTTTGAATACATTCTAGTAAAAACAACCCCATGGCCATAAGGGAACTTTAATTGAAACTTATATTTACCATCTAATTGAATGAGATTTTTATCTTTTTTCAATGTATCGACAACATGAAACATATTGTCTCTTGCCTGCTTCATCGGACTCTTGATGATCGCTTGATCTCCAGATGTTGCAACTATATGCCATTCTTCATGGTTGATTTGGAAAAGTGTATTCTTGGTATAATCCTTTACTTCCAAAACTACAATGCCAAGATCTGGTCCAATGATCACAAAGTCAGGTCTTCTTCCTTGAATATCCGGTTCAAAATAAACTATGTAATCATCCGGTAAAAAGGTCTTTAGCGTTCGGAAAAACAGCCTCTCCCCTGTTGTGGCTGATGATCGAATTGTCTCAGGAATCGTTATAGCCATTACATCCGCTCCAAAAATTTCAATTTTCTCCATTATACTACAATTAGGTCCATTCACCCATAATATTACAAAAATCTTGTAATTTAATAGGATTCATTCCGCCTTCTTTGACAGTTTTCTACCAAAATTAACAATTAATCCGTCAAAGGTATTGTGTTTTGCTTTATAATATTTTATTAATAGTATTATAGGAAAATATGACCATGATAAGAATGTTAGTTTTCACGGAAAGTGGAGTGTATAAAGTGATTAAAGGGATAATGGAAAAGTTATTTAAAATGCCTCAAAATACCAGCAAACCACATAATCGAACGATCAGCCAGGAAGAAGTAGAAGCATTAGTGGATGCAAAACTAAAAGAACATGCTGCTGCATTAGAAAATACTCTATCAGAACAGGTAAACCAAAATAAAGGAATTAGCCAGGATGAGGATTACACTTTATCAGGAAAGCAAATTGAATATGCACTTTCGTTGATTGAGAAAGTAAAAGAGGAATTTGTATTGGCAATTGAACCTTCTAAATTAACGTTAAAAGACCTTAATAGATTAATTGCCTATAATCGGTACAAAAACAAGGGTACGCTTATTAATCTTGTGAAAAAGGGTGTTCTTAAAAAGAAATAAAAAAAACTCACTCCAAAAATAAAAGAGGGTGAGGATTTTTTGTCAGAAACCTAGGTTTGATCAATTTTTCTAGCGAAGGCGAATAATCCACCCTTGAGTTAGTAACTCAAGGATGGATTAATTCTTTGTTACCATCAAAGTATTTTGAATAGGTCTATTATCTCAAGATTGTTGCAAGATTAGCACGAATCATTCACAGTTCCATTATTAATAATCCATGCTCATTTAATTATATTTTTCAACAAAAAATCAACCTTTGTTATTAGATGTTCCTTAACTCGAATATCCATATCCATTTCATTCATGGTTTCTTTCAATCTGCTAAACCAGACCGCGGCCCTTTCTGGAGATATTTGAAATGGGTGTCTCTCTTTTACCTGTGGAACTTGGCTACTTTGATCTTGAGTTGATTCCTCGTTAACTAAACGGTTAATAAAAAATCTTTGTCGATTCTTAAGCAATTCGATATCCACGTTTCTTTCATTAAACATTGAAATATAGTAGGAATCTTTTAGCAATTTATCATAAAATCGATCTACTAGTTCATCCACTTTTTCCTGTTCCAATGTTATAGCCACATCCATTCCCTCTTTTTTTCGAAGTAGTTTCTACTGTTATTATAGTGAAAACATCATTTGAAAGTTGTGACTTATATCACAATTGAACGATTGGTAATTACAATATATTCCTAAAAAACATATACAACGAACAAGCAGATACAATTTTATTGAATTACGAGCTCGCAATTTTAATTGTTTATATATGACTTGTTAGGTATAATATATAGAATAGATGAATAAATTAAAAAAGACCGAACATGCAGCAACATGTCCAGTCCAGCAATAGACGGTTCCCATCAAGGGATCGGCTCATTTGAGGAAATAATCCATCACCTGGTTGCCAAACTCAAGGGTGGATTATTTTTTTTGGTTAAATGACAGTATTGCTACGACTAAACTTGCAAATGCAATCGTAATCATAAAAGTTTCAAAAACTGTCATTCAGCATCACCCCCTTTCTTTATGGGAGTGTGCCGACCACCCTTGAGAAATCCTATTCTATTGCCCTTTAAGTATATCATAAATGCATAACATAAGAACGTATATTCGCAAAAGTACAAATAAGTACTTTAAACAAACATCCACTAAATATTGATCCTAAAGAAATTGAGCAGAAAATTAATTTGTTTAGATTGCCATTTAATTAATGTTATTCAATCAATTAAAAAAGAATGATTAATAAAATGGACTGGCACTAAGCTTCCTGTTGAATATAAACATCACCTCCACTATAGAAAAAATTATGCAATGGAAAAGTGAAAAGTTTTCTTCTACAGATTGATTTCATACGCTTATATAAACATTAATCATAAAGGACAAGGAGAATTCAAATATGATAAGTAATACAGATTTGAAGCACTTGCGACGTTGTGTTGAATTAGCAAAAATTGCTCTGGAGCAAAGGAAGGAGTCTGGCAACTCCTAC
Organism: Neobacillus sp. plas4; assembly: GCF_057221695.1. Taxonomy (NCBI): domain Bacteria; kingdom Bacillati; phylum Bacillota; class Bacilli; order Caryophanales; family Bacillaceae; genus Neobacillus; species Neobacillus sp. plas4. The sequence goes on along the minus strand of NZ_CM170152.1, from coordinate 2,922,772 downwards.
AAACCTTTCCAACAACTTCACCGTTCTCATTAACTAGCTCCAGTTGCTTTGTTCTTTTTGTTTCTCTAACTTTTAACATTCAACTCAACTCCATTTTATTATTTTTTTATACAACCTTTCTCCAAAAGAAAAAGGCTTTCGTCAAAGCCCTTAAAGAGAAAAGTTGAACAATAGTCAGAAGGGAGAAGCAAGCTCTTGTTCTCTTGGGAGAGGTTCTCTGAGGCGGTCAAGAGCTAAACTTCTGAGGTCTCCTCTAGGGAGACGATAAACTGATAAAAGGGAGGAGCTGGAAGGGAATCACAATTCCTCAAAATTAAACCAGACAGGAGTGAAACAGAAATGAAAGAAATTAGCAAGAGAAGAGGTGGCTCATGACTGAGCCTGATAAAATTTCATAACTCAATGGCTAAAAAAAAATCTCTTAAAAACCCTCTCATATATAAATATGCTTGAGGTGTGACTTCTCTTAAAAGCTCCCTCATATATAAATATGCTTGAGGTGTTTAAGCACTTTAAAAGTCCCTCTATAAATAATGTGCCAGAGGTGTCACATTTCTTAAATACCCTCTAAATATATAAATATGCTTGAGGTGTAAACTCACTAAAAACCGCCCTCATAAATAATGTGCTGAAAGTGTGACATTTCAAGAGCCGCCCTCTGGAGCAAAAATTTCAGTCCAATTTTTTAGTTTCTAAAACTGCCAGCCTCTGACTCAAAAAGACCCCCTCCCTCTCATAATTTTGAGGTCTTTCTCTTAAGGACAATGAGGAGTTTCAACTTTCCTCAGCACTCCAAATGTCGTGTATTGACCTTCCTCAGCACTCTAAATATCGCATATTAAAACAACCTTCACACTTACTCTCCCAAGGTCTCAAGCTACTTTGAGGGTTATTTGATTATCTTGTATCTTATGGCAATAAGTAGCTTCCTCAAGGTAATGAAAAAGAGCTGGCTTTATTGGTTCCAGCTCAAGGAGGCACTTTATTTTATTTTTGGTTTTGGCTATTAGGGGAGCAAATGAGTGGGCTTATTAGACAGCTCGATAAAGATATGAATTTAAACCAAGAGGTGTCTTATTAGTGAAAACAAGAGAATAATAATCAACAAAAATATGAGGTGTATGAATTAGTAATACTCTTTGGTCTTGAAGTCAGTGTAAATAACCGAGGAGGAAAAACTGGAGTAAATATTCTTGAGGAGCTTTTTTGCATTTTATCTGAGGAGCAGCCACCACCTCATTGGACTCTTACGGAAGTAAGAATCCCTCCAAAGTGGAAGGCTGGTGGAGTAGAAATTTTAATAAATAAAATCCTTATATAAGTCAGATTGAATTACCTTGTCTCGGTTTAATCCGTATTTATTAACCATTTCAGTCACCTTATCAACTACCTCTGGAGTGCTCCTTGGAGAGACATAAATTTTGTCAATTAGTTTATCAAGCTCACAAGAAACGAAAGTTCCCTTTGGATGAGCAAACTCATAAGACTTCTCTTCAAGCAGCTCCATTTTTTCTTCCCATAAATCATAAGAAACACCACGACTATCAAACAGTCTTTCCAAATAATCTTGGTCAATCCTACTTGCAACAATCATCAATCTGAGCTCGTTCTCGTGGGAAAATGACTTCCTTTTATAAAACAACGTGTCATAAATATTTTTGCTGGTCATTTCTTTATGAAAGTCAATGTACTGAATTTTACCAGTGAAAACTTTGTATTTTAAATCAGTAATTGAGTTTATAAGACTTCTATAATCCGATTTTATGGAAACCCCATCTTTCCCTCTCAAATATAAGTCCCACATTCCAGCCGACTCATGTTCGTTAATATGCCAACATGAAATCCCTGAAAAATCTTGAACTTGTCTCATTTCTTGTCTTGAAGGAAGATAAGGTAATTCCAAATATTTATCTAATTGTTGTATATCCCATTGTGAAAAACTTCCCTCAAGTCGGTCTTCAAAAACACTTGGTTTAGTAAAAAACATTGCTTTGCTTTTTAATAATGACTCAAGCTTATCTAAGTCCATGTACTTCCAAGCAGTGGGGTTTCCACTCACTTTATATTGGTCGCTATAATCGTAAACTGACTCAAATTGCATTGCATGACTGTAAACTTTCCCTTTTAATTTTAAATCCATGTAACCTTCCCCCCACTAATTCACAAAAATCTACAATTAAAGATTTTATCGATTTGCAGCTCATCTGTTTTTATCTTGCTGTCAAGGTACTGAAAAATTAAAAACTCAAGGAATCTCTTACTTTCATGAGTAAGCTCCATAGTAATTGGGTTGTTTTTCTTTTGGTCAGAAAAAACTTTTCCATGTCCAGCTCGGTTTCTGGCAAGAAGGAGTCTCTTTATCATTGTTGCTACCCTTGAGTACCTTTTCTTGCTTAAGTCCTGTTCATACCTTACCATATAGAAAGCCTTCAAATACTTTGTATCCCATGAGACTCCATTAATACAGTTATCAATAACCGACTTATAATGGTCATTGCCAAAGATTTTCATACGAAAGTTTACATCCATTATCGCTTCGATTCCCCTGTATGCAGTCGTCAATGAAGAACAAAGCTTTTCATAATGTAACATATTTAGAAATTTGTACTCGTCCGTTTCGTACCAATGCAAGTCCACACGTCCGTGACTGGCGATATATGAGCCCACGAGGTTTGTATAAAAAGTCTCCTGAGCTTGATAAAAGCACGCCAGAGCAGTCCTCAATCTTTTATCATTAAAAATAAGAGTGATTAGCTCCTCATGCTCTTTGAAAAATTCATTACCCATAACGATTCCGCTACCCAATCGGTCTTTTTCAAGTTCATTTCCAAAATGATTTAAATCAAAAATTTTATCAGGGGTTTCTTCACCATTACCCCCAAGCCTTAGAACAATTAGGTCTTCACTATAATAATGTTTTATCAGCCCTAATAAAAACTTTATTGATTCAAATACGCTTACTGCTGTCTTGTGGTTTTCTGCTTCAATTATTAAAGAACCGTAATCTCCAGTAATAACCCTATTAAGGAGTCTCCAAGTTCTTGTTTCAATGAGTATCTCTGTATCTTTTTCTGCTTCATCATACGGTCTTACAGAGTAACCAAAGTTACTCTTTTTCACTTTCCCAACCATTATTCCGACAATAACATACAACTCTTTAGCCAAATCAGTTCCCCTACTTTCCAAGGAGTCCATGAGCTTACTTTATCATGACTGCAAAGACACCTTCCTTTAACTTCCATTAGAATAAGCATTTACCCTTAAGCTCGTCAATACTTTAATTAAAAATATTACAAAAAAAAGGACTCCTTATGAGCCCAAAGAGTTTCCCTTATATGGTTATACTGTAAACTGTAATATTTGTTCTAATTATCAGCTTGCTCAATCCCTTCAGAATTATTTAAATACATTTTTGAGAGGACTAAAAACATTATGCTGACGCTTAATGTCCAAGTTAGTCATTTGAATATATTTTCGAGTCATACTCATATCAGAGTGACCAAGTATTTTTTGTAAACTGAAAGGGTCTCCTCCGTTCATGATATATAGTATTACTCCAGTATGACGCATAACATGAGGACGAACAGCTTTCTTAATTCCAGCTAACTCAGCCACCTCATGAAGTCTTGTCCTCCAAGTGTTTGAAATCATTTCTCTACCGTCATAAGTCAAGAAAAGAAGGTCTTCTCCAAAGTCCTCAGACTCATTCATGTACTCCTTAAGTAGTTTCATGGTCTTACTTGACAGCGGTACTTCTCTTGCCTTTCTCGTTTTCGTATTCATTGCCTCCAGCTTAACGACTCCAGCCTTAAAGTCAATATTGCTCCGTTTCATTGCGAGCAGCTCAGAAATACGAACCATTGAATCGAGAAGAACCATGACCATGACTTTATCTCTGAAACCAACATAAGTGGACTCATCAAAAGCATTTAACAAAGTCTTTATTTCCGCAACAGTTAAAGCCTCAATAGTGTCCTCCGCTGTTTTCATTGGTTTAAATTTCTCATGAATTGGAGTTTCAATGAGCTCCTCAAGATAGCACCAGCGGAGGAAAGCTCTCATTGTTCTTTTACGGATATTAACCGTTGTGGGCTGTAATCCCTTCTCATTTAACATGAAATCAACCCACTCAAGAAACACCTCAAGTGTCATTTCCTCGCTTGATAAGTCTCCTTCAAGATAATCAAGTAACCATTGAAAATGAATCTTGTACTCTTCAATAGTACGAGGAGCTAACCCCTCAGATTGTTTAAACCACATGAACCGCTCGAACATTTCTGACATAGTGAATGTCTCAGTTACCTTTCTTACTGGGCTAACTCTTCCATGATTTCTAACACCTTTACGCATACAAAAAACCTCCAAATATAGTTATTTGAAGGCTCTGAACACACACAGTTTCAACTTCTCAGTTTCACACAGACTCGTTTAAAATGAGCAAAGACTGTGGAGGTGAGAAATTATGTATTTGATTGAAAAGTCAAGGGTTGGCGGGACTGTGTGGGAATCGAACCCACCAAACCTTACACGAAGGTCTCAAGCAGTTTTGAAGTTAGAGGGAAGGCGTTATTTCTTGTTATTAGTAGTTTACATTAGTTATCTGGAATCCTTGACATTAAAGGGATTTCGGGCGATTTCATAAGATTTTGTATTTCCTAATTATCAGTAGTTATCTGTAGTTCGTGACCAAAATGTTACCAGTTAGTGACCAAAAAAAAAACAAGATAGTTATAATTCAAAAACACTGCCTTCCTCTTTTTATTATAGTTACCGACTCAAGTTACAAACCGTTCCTTTTTCAAAAAGGATTTGCAGTTTTTAATTATTTTTATCTTGTTTTTTTTTTGTTAACAACGTCCTACATTAGCTGATGAATACCAGTCGTGGGAGAAAAAAAAACTGCAAGTTTCCCACTACAATATGTCTTGTACATTTTTAATTTGGTTCCTTAGATAATTAGAGATATTTAAAGCTTCAACGTTTAATTTCCTAAGCCACTCCAAGTAAACACCAGTGTCTTCAACAGGCTTATCATTAAAAAATTGAGATAACCTAATTGCAGCCTCCCTTGGTAGACCCAATGCCATAAATTCTAATGCAGGAACAGAGCAAGCACCAAATTCCAAATAAGAAGTCAGATTTATTATTTTTTCAGCTTCTTCTTCTTTACCAATAAATTTTAAAAACTCTTTTAACACTTGTGTATATATTTGGATATATTTGACAAGTAGAAATCTAACTTTTCTATCTAAAAAATCAATTTGGTCCTTAACATAACTTGTTAATCTTTGTTCCTTATAGGCAAGGGATCCTTTTTGATAAAAAATAATACTAGAAAGTGGTTTCTCAGTTAACCATTGATAACTGGTAACTGCTAGTTTCTTAATATACTTTTCAGACCAAATTTCTTCATTCATAAAAAATTCATTTATATATTCCAGAATCTTTTTAAACCTGTTGTAGCCTTTGTCATAACAATAAATAGGCTTTAACGGAATAAAGTTTTTGTAATCTTCTTGGTTTTCAATCAAGAATTTCCAAAAGTCATTAATTCTATCCGGAACTATCCCTTGTATATTACGTAAGAGATCCACAGGAGGAAGAAAATCGTCAATTATTTCTTTTACTGTATTATCTATTTCAATGAATAAATGTTCATTTTCAGAATTTTTATATGGTGTGTCTGTCAAATACTTTCCTTCTAATCTGTTTTTAACCACCAAGGATACTAGTTGTTCATTGTAATCATCAATCCCTGAGGGTTTAGCCCGGTCACTTATAAATTCTTTAAATATATTTGCTTCTGTTTTTAAGCGTGTCTCCGATGAAGGTGTTATTGCGAATTGCCTTTCACTTGATAAAGGGTTTACTTTCCAAGTATTTGGGTTAATACATATGATGTTACCTGAAAAATCATTTCCCATTCGTCCGGCCCTACCTGCTAGGTTCCAAAAATTCAAACTATCCATAGGAGTATTTCTTCCCTTTTCAGGTTTTAACATGAAGATATTCTTCGCTGGCATGTTAAGTCCTTCTAGTAAAGTTGATGTGCAACATACAATCTTTATTGCTCCTTCTTTAAACAACTCCTCTATACCAGACCTAATTATTGGTGGTAGAGAGCCAAAATGGAACGCTAAACCTCTTCTAATAAATTCTGCTAGTTCGTAATTACTTGAAATATACTCTTCAATAAATTCTGCAAACTCCTCAAGTCTTTCATCATTAATAACTGGGAACTCCCCACTGTTATATAGTATTCTTGCAGTAGTAGCGGAGATTGCAGGTTCATTACAATAAATTATTGAAGTGTTTGAATTCCATAATCTAATTGCAACATTAGCAAGTATCCCAGCCATTGAACTTCCTTGCATATTAAATGGTATTTTTTTTATTAATATTTCTTCATTCTCAATATTTGAACTTATTGTTAGGCTCTTTTTTGCTTGTTTAACCGTAATAACATTTTGGCTCACAAGAGGAAATTGGTCTTTTTCTTTTACACCATTTTCGATATTAAATGTAGTCAAGAACTTTTCTGGATTACTAACTAATGGACTTGAAAAAAAGATTTTTACTTTAGGAAATAAATCCTTAACAAAGTTAATAGATCTTTCTAATAGGACCCCTCTTCCATCGCTCTCTATACTATGTGCTTCATCAACGATGACAAGTTCAATGTTTAATTTCTTTATTTCCGGTTTCGCACAAAGTTGAAATAGCCTTTCTTGTGTTAACACTAAAATTTTTGATTTATAAGTACTATTTAAAACGTTTTCTATCTCGGATGAACTACCTATGTATATATTTTTCATATTTAACTGTTTTAAATTATCTACAAAATCACTCATAACTTGTTTTATTAATGCCCTAGTGGGAACAATATATATAACTGTTGTGTTTATATCTTTCTTATATAAATAGTGAAGTACATATTTTAAAAGAACGAAAGATTTACCTGCTGAAGTAGGGGCAGATAAGCTTACACCATTGCCGTTTATTGCAATATCAACAAACCTTTTCTGAAAATTGGTTAGTACATATTTCTCATCTACTAATTCTTTTTCATTTAGGCTTTCATAAACATATTCTTCAAGTGCAGAAATTCCCCCTAGAAGATTTTTATATTCTTCTATTTCGATTACTTTTTCTAATAATTTAATCGCCGGAAAATTACCTAATTTTCTTAATGCTAGAAAAGAACTTAAACATATCCCTTTACTACTATTTAATTGGGGTAGGTAAATAGCTAATTCTAGTGCTAATACTTTATCACTATTATCCTCTGAAATAGCTAGAATATTTGCAGCTTCAGCTAATATCCTAAGTTCTTCCAAGGACATGAAGTTTTCATTTATAGAAAATAGCTCATCTTGTAGAATTGATTTCTTTAATTTTTTTATTAAGTCGGAGAGTAATTGTCTATCTATCCAACTTTTAACTTCTACTGAATTCATTTAGATTTACACCACCTTTGCCAATTCTTTTATAATAATTTCTTCGAACTCTTCAATTGAATTAAACGGTATTGTAAACCAATTAATTTTTATGTCTGCAATTTCAGCTTCTTCCTTTACTATTTCACAAATGAGTTCTTCATTCATTATGCATTCCTTAATAAATCTTTGTTTAAAAATTCCCTCTATAATCTCTTTAGGGTGTCCCTGCTTTTCTATCATTTTTAATATTTTAGAATCATATCCACTAAATACATTTAAAACTATGTTTACCTTTTCCCAATCTCTATCTAATGGGTTGATAAACATTTTCAAATGGTTTTTCAAAATATTATCATCCATATGCTCAGTAAAATATTGGTCAGCAATAAAAATATCATCTTTTACATTCTTTAAATCCTTAAGAATTACTAAAGAATTCTTAACTGCGGCCTCTAGATCTTTTACTAGACGCCCTTCACCTAAATGAATTTCAAGATTATTATCTTTACTTAAGCTAATGTGGGCTTCTATAAAAAAGTCATCACCAGTATTCTCGTCTACACTAATCCTCTTTATAGCCTTCGGAGCTCCAATAACACCCTCTACTATCATCCAAAGAATTAATGAACCTAATTTTTTATTTCTTTTTATTTCTTCTATGACCTTGTTCGTTTTTTTAAACGTTTGTAACATATTAATTGTCGAAGCACCATATTTACTACTGTAAATATCATACAATGTACAAGCGTAATCTATGATTGTTGTTGTCAAATAAGAGGACAATTCATTTATCATGGAATTCCCGTTAACATCATAGTTTACATGATAGGCATTTACCTTAACATTAACATCTTGGACATTGGAACTATATTCAACTTTTTTAAATAAATCATCACATTTCTTTTTTTGCATACTTAAACGATTATAAATTAGGTTATTTTTTGAACCAAATGTTGATTCAATATAAAATTCATCTCTGTTTAAAAACTCAAAACATTTACTAATACTAACCGCTTTGATAGGGCTCTTAATAACACTGTATTCTTCAGTTACGATAATAGCCTTTATTTTCCCGTCAATTATTAAAGGTGATCCAGATAAACCATCTAATCCATATTCCCATTCATCTTTAATATAAGGACTAGTTAAATGAATATCGTATGTTATATTTTCTTTATTTGCTATTTGGAAGATATCACCTTTAAGGTAAAAATTATTATTGTCTTCCCATTCCATTGGAAAGCCTGTGGTTTCCCATTTATCCGTTAGTTCTATACTTTGGTTTGACAGTTCTATAAACTCCGGCACATGTGAGCAATGCTCTTCTAGTTCTAATATAGCAATATCATATTTAATGCTAGAGTCTAGGATTCGTGCTTTAACCCTATTATTATTAAAATTAGTTTCACATAAAAACACTAAAGTAACTTCTTCACTAATTTGTTTATTTTCATCAAGGACGACGTGTCTAGCGGTAAAAGCATATTTACTATTAATTAGGAAGGCAGTTCCTTTTCTGTAGCAGTGTACCTTAGCAGTTATCATATTTAATACTGACATCATACATCACTCATCTCTACTTAAATTTAAAGCTTTTAATCATAACTCAATTGTTGTTACTTCATTTAAGATTGACATAGAAGAATCATTGGTAAATTTAATTTTATAGTTATAACGATTTTTTAAATCTTGATCTTCTATATGTTTAAATAAGTGAATTGGTTTAAAGTTAAAAATTAACTCTTTTTTTATGCTCGGATTAGAAGTTATTATTCTACTTAATGTTTCAATATCTGGGTGTGTAAAACCCCTTCCTTTACCGTTAGTAGAAATGATAAATTTATCAGTTTCAATTAAATCTAATAACTCTTGGCATGTATTATGTTTGCTACCATGGTGAGAAATTTTAACAGCGTCAAAATATAACTTAGTATCCCCAATTGTTTGTAGCAGCTTTTTTAGATTCTGTATTATAATGTCTGTATGAGAATCCCCTAAAAATAATATTTTCTTTCCTTTAAATTCTAATATGAAACAAATTGAACTTCCGTTTACTGTAGACGTATCCGGATCGTACTTTTTTTTAGCTAGTTCCTCAATATTAATTGATTCCCCGGATATTTCAGAAATAATTTTTTTCTTTTTCTTCTTAACTGTTATACCCGAATTATAAATCTCAAAAGCGTCATCCATTATATTGCTACTTTCAACTTTGTGACTAAAACCCATCTCTTTTAATTTCTCTTTCCACTCATGATCTAACTTTTTTAATTTTTCAATATCAGGTGATATTAAGGTTATCGTTACTTCTTCGTTTATGATTATTGATTTAAAAGGCTGAGCCTCTTCCAACACAACAGCTTTATTGAAGAAACTCTTATTCCAAACCTTTGAGTATCCATTCTTGAAAAGTAACCCGGCAAGAGTAGTGCCTCTCAAATAACTAATATCATTTGATTCATTCTTCCCTCTTTCTCTAACGTAGCCCTTACTTATTATGTTATTGAGTATCTGATTATCCTCATCTTTCTGACATTCATTATTACTTGTGTTCATTTTCTTATCAAACTGAAGATGACGGTAACTATTATGCCAAACTTCTCGAATCTCTATTAGATTAGGAGAATCATAATTTCCGTTTTCTTCAAAAAATTTAATACCTCCGAGAATATGGTCGTCGTCTATATGAGTAAACACGAGAAGTGATATTTTTTCCCCTTGCGCGTTTAACTTAATTAATTCCTTTTTAATAGTATTTTTATAAGTTGACATGAATCCCATATCTATTAGGATATTTGTATTTTGGGTTTTCTCTTCGCCACCGCAAGTAATTAAGAAGCTATCACCATAGGAGGCTGGGAACATTTTTATATTTATTAAACTCAAAGTAAACCACCCTTGTTTTATATAACTGGTTCTCCTACAAAATTCCAATCTATTGTAATAATATTCCTTTAATAGTTTATCATAAAAATAATAAGATCACTGATTAAACATAACGACTTTATCACTTTATAAATAAAAGAAACTCCTTTAGTTTCCATGTATGGAAATAGTTTCAAGAATTATTTTTACTTTGCTTAACTTTCCCTTACAAGAAAGAACGCTTTAATCTTACATTATCCCACAACCTCAAAATCCACTTGTGTAATATATTGTCCCCAAAAAACTTACTGCCAATTTTCCTCCGGCTAAAAAATCTTTCGTCCTAATAGAGTAGCTATTACTCTCTATTTTTTTTTTTATATTTCATTAATCTTACATTATCACATCTATATAATAAGCGACTAAAGAATTGCAATATTATCGCATATCCTTATCAGATAAATCATCTATCCTGAGAAAAAAAGAAACCCATATATCGTGTTGACATATGAGTTACTCTACCTATTTATTTAATGAATCCATAATTATTTCTTTTTCTTCCCGATTGATACCATATAAGTTAAATACCATTTCATCTAACTCTTTATCCAATCGATCAATATCATACTTAAGCTGAAAAGCTTCAAATTTTTGAGTTTCGAACAGGTCCTTTAGTTCGAATTTTTGGGTTTCTGTTAATTTTGTCTTTCCTTTTCCTAATTCCTGAATAAATTCTGCAAAGCTCAATTCATAAAAGGAAGACATTTTTGTTGAAATTTTTTTCAATTCATACATAGAAGAAATATATTGAACAAATTTTTCTAGTTTATTATGAAAAGCTTTGTTCTTTTTTAAGATTTCATCAACCTTGGTTACATACGGTGTTTGGTCTTTTGCTTTTAAGATGGGCAAGCGTTCAACATAAATAACTTTCACTTCTGCTAATGGTTTGCCAACCATATGAAAATTTTCATGGCGGAATACCCAATTTAACAATGAAGAGTTAATTAATGCAAGTAGATACTTCTCCGAAATCCCTTTTCTCTCAGGTTTAATTTGAATACAATGGATTGAATTAACCCCAATCATGTTTGTATCATCGTAAACTGCCATTAAACTATCATCAGTACGTCGAATAAACAACTTAGGTTTATAAAAGATTTCTTCACTCCTTGGTTCAGCTAACCATGGACCATATTTAATGTATTCACCACTCCATTTCAATAAATAACGATTTACTTCAGTACCCCTAATAAGAGGGGCCCAATCGTCACCTTGTTTTTCAAAGGAAGTAAATGGTTTGTTATCGACAATTTCTTTTGTTTGTTTTGGTGTACCTTTTCCTTTTTGATAAGGTTTAATTCCTGTTGTAACGTCAGCAAAATAATCAAGTGGCTTAGTTGCTTTAAAAATCTTTTCAACCAATTTCCACTCCATTTCATTTTCACGGAAATGAAAAATTTGAAATTTCCTTTTTACTAAATCCCTATTAGTAAATGCTAACCTTTTAGCTTGCGTTAAGAAGTCAAATTTCCTATTATATTTTTTTGGAACAAGGATAGCTTCAAAAGAGTATTGTTTAGCAGGTGAAGTGACTTTTAATATTGTTATGATTGGTTCAACAACTGCGTCTGGGAACACATGAAAGATTTCAACTAGTTCTTTAATTTCTGACCGTTCATATAAAAAGTTTCGTAAAATATCCCCATTTTCTTTGACCAAGTAGGTATTTGGAGTAATTAGACCAATATACGCCCCTTCATTAACCAATTTATAGATTAGTTCCATAAAAAGAGTATATGTATCAAAATTATATTGTTGAGTTTGGTAATGTTCGGTAATATATTCCTTCTGGATTTTATCTAGCTCTGCACCATAAGGCGGATTACCGATTATTACATCGAAACCACCATTTCCCATAATTGAAGGAAATGCTTTATTCCAATCAAATGCATACTTTCCCGCGATCTCAGGATCTGAAATCAATGAATTACCAACTAAGATATTTTCATCTAGTGAAGTTAAAGCGTCATTCTTATTTGCTGTTTTTATCCATAAGGATAGTTTAGTTAACTCAACAGATTCACTGTTTAAATCAACTCCAAACAAGTTATGTTTAAGAATATGCTTGTCTAAATCAAGCATGCTAATTTGACCTACAAGGGTTAATTCTGACAACATCTTGTTTACTCTTTGTCCTTCTCGATACAAATAATCAAAAGCCTGGTTTAAGAAAGCTCCTGATCCACAAGCAGGGTCTAATATTTTTACATTTCTTAGCGCGTCTTGATACATTTCCCAAAACTTTAAATGCGATTTTTTTATTTTTGATCTTGCTGCCTTTTCTTGACGTGTCATGTGCAACTTTAATTCAGGGAGTGGCGTTAGATTATCTTCACCTAATTCTTTTCTCTTATCTTCTAACCATCTTTCAATTGTTTGTTCGACCATATAACGAGTAACATATTCAGGAGTATAATAAATTCCGTCTTTCTTTCTCTTACCTTTTTTCTTAGGCACTTCTCCACGTATTTCAGCCTTTATTTCTTCAATATCATTAATGCTTTGCTCAAAGATATGTCCTAAGATATTAACGTTTAAATCACTACCAAAGTCATACGTTGAAATATCTTCAACAGCATTAAAAATCTCATCTTTTATTATAAGATTATCTAATACATCATCTTTTTTAAACAGGCCACCATTAAAACGGTTAATATTTAGAGGTGGATTACCTTGATCTATTGAATGGAACAATCCCTTTAATTGAACCCATATCTTTGTTTCTGATAAGTCAAACGAAGATTTTGCAATTTCAATTACCTTTCTAATGATCTTAGGTGGTAATAATTCGGTATCTTCACAGAAACATACAAAAATTAACCTATCCAGTAATTTTTGCGTCTTTTCAAATAATATTAATTCCTCAACAGTAGGGTTATTTTCTTTTAAATGCCCGAATAGTTTTAATCGTGTTTGTTTAAAGTCTTTATAAAAAAGATTAGTTATTTCCTCTTGTTCATTTTCGTTATCTTTATATAAGCGTTCGATTAGTGATTCTTCATCTCGTTTTATGAGATTTTCACTATTTAATAGGTAATAGAACCTTTTAAATTCCTCATCTTCGGTTAGTGATAATATATCAAAAATTTCACATTCGCTTTGGTCACTACTATGATAAAGCCTTATTTCTTTGAAATTTGAGACAATTACCCAATTGCATTTTTTTCCTGACTTTGAGGCATAAGAAAAAGCTTGTTCTACCGGAGTGACTTTTGAATCTCGACTTTGTTGTTTCTTATCTAAATTTGTTTTTGCGTCCTTTAATTCAATCACTACTCTAATATCATTTATGTCTTTAGTAAAGAAACCTAAAGCTCCGTCCGATTTAGAACCATCAACTTTTGACTTCTGTTCTTGATTAATATTCCATAACGAATTTCCATAGCGTTTTTTATATCCTAAGATGTCAGTAAAAAATGCTGTCAAAAAATCCCCTTGGACTGCCTCCTCTTTTGTCTTTTCAAGATTACTGTGTTCAAGACTATACTTCCAATTCTTAATTACTTGTAGCTTATTATCTAAATCAGGAATTTGATTAGAAGTAAAATGAGAAAGTTTCCTTTCTAATAATTTCCGATTAAAAATATGTTTTTGTTCTTTCATATCAGAGTTTCCTCACAATTTCACAAAATATAGTATCTAAGTTACTTCTATATCCTAATACCTATATCCTTTTTATTTTGAAATAATTTTAATAAATTTACACATTTATCTTGCTGCTCCTTATTAAGGAAACTAAAACTGTTTTATGGAGTGGAATATTAAACAATTAAAAGCGTCACATTATTGGTGGCGCTTTGTCTCTAAAAACATTAACTATTTTAGTAATTACTTTTTCGTGTCTAGTAGTTTCAGTAAATCTTTAACATTTTTATGAATAAACGTTATTTCTTCCTCTGTCCTGGATTGTAGCAAATTTATGTGTATTTCTAACAAATTCCCCTTTGATAATGAATCGTTGTCTTCTGTATCTATATGTTTAAAATCAAACAATACCATGGGATTAACCTCTAAGGCTTTGGCTAATCTTTCTAGGGTTTTTAAAGAAATATTTCGTTCCCCTCGCTCAACGCCGCCAATATATGTGTTTTGAAGTCCGACCCTTTCAGCTAACTCTTCCTGAGTGTAGCCTTTTTGTTTTCTATAAAACCGAACATTTTCACCAACTAATTTTAAAAAATCTGACAATGGTATCACCTCTCTATCAGATTAGAAAAGGCAAAGACCACGAAACAGACTATCAAATTATAAATTTTTAACGAAATAGTACTTATAAGTATTATTTTTGGTATAATTTCACCTATAGTGAGGTGGAAGTATGAAAAAACCTAGCAAGGAACAGTTGCTGCAAGATGTTTTATCAGACTTGACTTGGGTTGAAATAGCAAAAAAATATAATTATTCAGATAGCAAATTCCTAAGAAAGTTAGCTGTAAAATGGGATTTACCTAAGAGAAGAAAATTATTAAAACCAACAAAAGAACAATTAGAAAAAATGATACTTCAGGATAGATTGAATGCTTATGAGGTAGCAACTAAGTTGGGGTATGCAGAAAATGGATGGAGTTTAATCTACAAATATTGCAGAGAATATGGGATTCCGGTTGATAACAAACCATATGAGGATATTAGAAGGAATGATCTCTCATCTGTACAGAAATCAATAGTTTATGGAACACTGTTGGGTGATGGTTCGCTAAGAAATACATATAAAGATAGTTTTGCTTTAGTTATTGCTCACGGTAAAAAGCAGATTGAATATTTAGAATGGAAAAGAGAAAAATTACATAACCTCATTATCTTATCAAGTCCTAAGAAAGCTGAGCCGAGGTGGGAGTACAATCATGCTCCTGTTTATTCATATAATACAATCTCACATCCCTTCTTTTCAGATTTAAGGAAAAGTTTTTACCCCGAGGGCATTAAGACAGTAACAGCAGATTGGTTAGCTAAAGTGGACGCATTGGCTTTAGCTGTTTGGTATCTGGATGATGGCTCATTGAATAGACGATACGGTACGGTCACCATAAGTACCAATTGTTTTGATTATAATGAGCATATTATCATGCAGAGTTGGTTTAAAGAAAGATGGGATATTAATGTGATTATAGAGCCGCAGAAGAGCAAGCACTCTCAAAACGAACAATATAGATTAAGAATTAACAAAAGTCAGGCTGGACATTTTTTAGAAATAATAAAGTTCTATGTACCAAGTTGTATGAACTATAAGCTAGGTCAGGCTTAAATTACTCAAATAATATATACAAGAAAATTTCTTGCAATACATAAAAAAAATTCCAACACAAAACTGAATGAAATTACTAATCATACAAAACTAGCACAGAGGTAAAATAGAATTGTAAGAAATCATGTATACAAATCCGTTAAGTTAGATAAAAAATTGCCGAGCTGCTCTAATATGTAATATTGGAGTAATAAAATAAGCTTATCATAACTTTTCGATAAGCTTAATTCAGTCCTATTAAACATGTAAATTAATGTTTTGGAATTCTATTGAGAGTTTTTTATAAAATCGGTAAGTTCTTTAATGAATTTATATAAGTCAGATTCTGAATCTATCACTTCATAGTTATTTACTACATGCTCTGCAACAGTAACCTTCTTGAACTTTTGAGTTAGTTTCCTTGTGATATCCTCATATCTTTCCTTATTTACTTGGGGATCAAGACCATGTTTTCTAATTTGTTCTTCAGTTAAATAAAGAAGTGTGAACTTTGTATCAAAAGAATCGTTTTTTGTAAACGAAAAATCTTTAGGTAAATTTTTTGAATCAGGCAAACCCAAATCTATATTTACCTTTTTTTCATTTTCATCTTTATAGGATACGGACGCCCGCTTAAATGCTTCACTACACAAGGATTTTATAAAAATATCTTGGTTAATATAATTTTCTATCTCTCTACCACTAGTTATATGATATCCAACATACTTCTTTTTCTCTTTAGAAAGAGAATCAATATAGTCAGTAATTTGCTTTAATCTGTTTTTAAAACTCTCATGTTCTCCATCTCTATCTCGATCAGCTACCAAATATGCATATCGACTAGTTTGTATGAGATCTAAAAATTTTATATTAACCATTTCCATATCATCAACAAACACACTATAATGATCTAACAACGAACCACCGTACATAATATAGGAAAAATGTTTTCCTTCTAGAAGCTCAGGTGAAAGAATTGATATCCACCGATTTAGATATATTCTATCACTAGGTCCCTCTACCCAGATAACAACATTACTTTGTAAAATTTGAGACGCTTTTACTCCAATTGAATCTAAAGTAGAGAAAATATCTTCTTTTTTGAAACAACGATTGACTGTCGTCCTTCTATCCTCAGGGTCCAAAGTAATTCTTGTAATTGTACTTTCTTCATCCAGTTGGTCCATAAATGCACTAGAATGGGAAGTAATAAAATATCGATTATGTTGTAATAACTGATCAGTATTCAAAATATTAACTAAAGAGACTACTGCCTTATTATGTAGGTTTGTTTCTGGTTCCTCAATGAAAAAATTCGCGCCTGGTAATCCAAATTTATTTGTTAATTTAGTATTATAATAGAGATATGTAAGAATCTTAACAGCTTGTAGAACCCCTGTGCCTAGTTCTTTCAAAGGAAAGTCTATGGTTGAACCATTATGTTTAATTTTAAATGTAATAGTAAATTCACAGCCTTCTAGATCTACAACCACTTCCTCGTCTAATATGTCTTTAAGCCAAGTATTCATTTTAGAACAATAATCTTCTTTCATTTCTTTAAGGTTCGGCCAAATATCAAATAAATTAATCTCATCTCTCTCATTCCCAATAAAAAAAAGCGACTCCAAAAAGTATTTTTTATAGTCTTCATCAGGTGGTAAGTTATCAACTACAACTAATTCATCAAGTTTTCCTTGGCTAAACTGCACCGAAATGCTTCTATTACTTTCTAGTATGACAATGTCCCTTATTCCGTCAAAATACTCTTGTAACCGTAAGAATGTATCATTTTCTGTATTTATTTCTCCATCCTTAATCGCCCTAAAATATTTTATTATATTTGATTTTCCATTATTGTTAGGTCCAATAAATAAATTAATCCTTTTGTATATTAAGTCATCCTCATTTATTAAGAATCTTGAATTCAATTCTTCGGGTGTTGGTGGATTAAGCATACCAACAAGTGATCTATAATTTGTCATATTAAAACTTTTTACTCTATAATCGCGTAGCATAACGTGCTCCTCCTCATCAATAATGAAATTGCCCATTCAAGATGTCCTAATTTTAATTTCAAATGGAAAATTCCCCCACTAAATAATACAGCAATGATACTCTTTTAACAATAAATTGAGCGGGTAAATCCTTCTACCATCATTTTCAACAAAAAGTCTGTTTATCCATCCATCCACCTACCAAAACATTTAGTTAAATGTAGTAACTTACTTATATTAACTAACCATTTAATCACTACAGCCTGATAATCTGGAAAAATTTTATCAGCGACTTAAGAAAGGATTTTACTAATTAGACAGACTGACCGGGAGGCTAATAAAAAGTACCCGTTAAGGGGGCTACCCCCCGGGTACTATTTTGCGTGTTTAATAGATTCAATACATAATACATTGTGCTATATAAAAATACATTATTATCATTCGACTTTTAGAATTAAAAATTCCCGAGAAGGAAATGGGGAGAATGATAGTTATCTACCTCTGTTATATTGGACGTTCCAGGTGGGTTTTAGTTTCATAATCATAGCAGTTTCTAGCGCTATAACCGTTTCTACATCTTCTGCAGAATCCCCCACTATTAGCATTGATAGACGCACACGACCTGCATTTTCATTCATCTTCTTTCCAGAACCATGAGTCCGTGCGCTGTCACTTTTTCTTACATAGTCCCTCAGTCGTTTTCTAAATCCACCATTGTTGTACTCAATTGCTTTACCAACGTATGCTACTACTCCATTCAATTCAGCTTTATATAAGCCTATGTGTTTGTTATATTGGCGTAGATCTTCTAAAGTAAGTGAACTTAATATCCCCAAATTCACCCATCTACTATTCCATTGTGAAACAGTTTGCCCCTTAAAGGTGATCTCACCATTGGAATTAGACTTAACAGTATTAGACTCAGTGTTTCCTGTATATATTTTAACCTTCGCTCTCTCAATTTTAGCCTTTTCCTCCTGAACCTTCCTTGAAAATTCAGGGTCTTTCATCCTAGTTGAATTTGCTGCTTCTGCTATTTTTCTTTCATAATTTTTTAATTGTCCCATTCTATCTTTTTGGATAGAAGCTTGTTTCCTTGCTCCTTCTTGCTGCAAGGTTTCCATAACTTCTGGTGCTTTATCAATTGCAATTTCAATAATCTTGCCAACTTTATCCCAGAATCCCATTTGTATTTTCTCCTTTGTTTAAGTAGTTATATTTTACCATTTATATTAATTGAAATTAATATATTTTATAGATTTATTTATGTACTTTCCGATAATACAACATAATATAAATTATGTTGCAAAAACTATCATTCTAGTCTACTATTTATTTGTAAAACGCAACATAATTTACTAGAATTCAAGAAAATAAAATGCAACATAATTTACAGGAGGAATAAAATGATCAAAAAATTTGATAAGTATCTGCACAATCATGAATTGAGCGAGAATACGATAAGCAGCTATGCGCAGCATGTTAGAGGCTTTTTTAATTGGTTTGAGGAATCTAAGGGAACAGATTTCAAACAGTTACATAGAGAGAACGTAAAAGATTACATATCGTATCTGAGAACTATCAAGAAATCTAGCCCCAAAACGATTAACGCCAAAATTAGCGGTTTGATTAAGTTCAATGAATTTTTAATTGAAAATGGTACCCAAAAGGAAATGGTTGTTAGTAAGAGGGACAATCTGAAAATACAACAACAATACGCTTCACTTGCAAAAATTGATGTAAAGGATGTCGAGAAATTCAGGCAATTATTACTTGACCAAGGGAAAACCAAAAGGGATCACTGTATTATTACCCTCTTTGCCTATGCAGGACTGCGGATTAGTGAAGCACTCGACATTAAAATGACTGATTTTAACGCGGTATCTAGGGAGTTATTAGTTAGGGGTAAGGGTGATAAGGCTAGGACAGTTTTCATGTCAGATAAGGTCATTACAGCCCTTAGAGAGTGGTTAAAAGAACGGAAGGCACTTGACGGTGACTATTTATTTATTTCTAACCGTGGGTCCAAACTGAACCGTACTGTTATTAACAAGCTATTTACAACCTACTCGAAGCAATTGAGGAAGGATATTACCCCTCATGATCTAAGGCATTTCTTTTGTAGTCATGCGATATCTAAAGGAATGAGCGTTCACGAGGTGGCTAATCAAGCTGGTCACAGCAATATTCATACAACACTGCTTTACACCAACCCATCTAAAACAGAAATCATTAATAAAATGAATCAATTGTAAAATTAGGTACGATTTCGTACACAAAAATCTTCTGAATTTCAGACTGAGATTATGTTTTATAAAAATATCAGTAAATATATACATTCCTCGTATATAACTATATATATATAATAATAATATATAAAATAATAATTTTTTTTATAATTTTTTTTATAATATTTTATAGAGTTGTTTTATGTATATTTCCGTACCTATGATGGGAAATTCTAGTAAACAATCTTGTAACCAACCTTTTCCCTGGTAGGTATTGTTCTACCAATATTTATAAAACCTATACTCAGACATTACATTATTTTATAATAATATTGATTTTAAATTAAACAGCGAGGGAAGTTATGAAATAATGAAGAAAATTTTTTTAATAGTATTTGGCTTTAGTATATCGCTTTTAGTTGGCTGTTCAAGCATTCCAGGTGTTGATGAAACAAAGTTAGAGGATGTAGCTGCTGCCATTGAAAATGATGATTTATTATCTGAATACTTGTATACGGCACAACCCTATCAAGTAAATAGAGATGGAAATCGAGCTAATTATAAATTTATTGGCTCACTAAATAAATCCTTTGATGATCTAACCGAAAAAAAACAATATGAATATATGAGAAGAATGTTAACTATTTCAAATGAGAAAATTGAAAAGGTGAAAGAAGACTATCAAGGAGAGCTCTATTGTGGTGAAGATTATAGCTGCAATATAATGAACTTTGAATTTGACACCTCTGAACATGAGTACTCGATAGATTACAACTCTGTGAAAGATACTCTTTTAAAATTAAAAATAGATGGGGAAATAGCTTATGACCCAGCCATAGATGAAACAACTGAGCCAGAGGTTGCTTCTACCAAAGAATCGAATGAAGAGGTAAATGTTGAACCTTCTTCCGGAGTTGAAGAATCGGCGGATACTGTGGGGACATCGTACCCTTACTATGCTAGTATTGCAAATGCTACTGGAGTTGAGTGGGTTCAATTAACAAGTGAAGATAAAAATTCTATGATAGAAGAAGGAATTTATAATTTAGAAAGCCATGGTGGTGAAGCCTTAGAAGAAGCAGAGTGGTTTATTGATGCCCTAAATGCCTTTTATGGTAACGGTACAACACCTGAAGACCAAGCGGTTGCTTCTGAGAAGGTTTCAGATGTGTTTTGGATGTCAGGTTTAGGCGGTGGAGCTATTATCCCACCGGAGGAATAATACAATTATACTTTTAATCTGAGCCCTTTACCAAGAGGGCTCTTTTTTGAAGGCATTCAATAACAGATCATAAAGCGCTAACCAGTTATCCAACAGGTCTAGAGTGAAAGACCAAGCAGCAATCGAATTTTTTTTATAACTCTTGAAGAGACAATTACACTTTCTGTCGAAGTTCAGATTTAGGACTACATAAAACAAAAGCACGGCTACTAAGTTAAAACCTGTTAGATTGCCCATATGAAAGAACTTAGCGGTCTTAACCCCCAAATTTCACCTAATAGGCAGTCACAAAATGCTAGGGTACATCCTTGTCCTCCAGACAAACAGGACGACCTTAAACAAGCTTTTAAGCACTTTAATATGATTTAATTTACGGATCCCAAACACAATAAAAAAGTAAGAGCAGCAATACGTAGCCCTTACTTTTTTTCTTATTTAAGATTTGGATGAGGGTTCATAACCATTAGAATTTCAAGAGCAGTCATTTCAGGTAAATGTTTAACAAATTCCATTAATTTTAATCTAGAAGTAAATGTAAATGCACCAATTTCATGAGTAGGAACTTAGCAACCCCAATCTCCCCCATTAATAATCTGATATAGTCTCAGTAAATGCATGTTCTTGAGCTTACCAGATACAACTGCTACACCATGTCGATTGTCAATTGGGCTAATAATAATATTTTCAATTTTTCTTCTATTTAATACACCGTAGCTTAGCTCTTATTAATGCTTTCTAAGAATGAACTCAGCGATAACTATAACCATTACACTTGTTAAGAACTTAACCGCTACAAATACAAAAACATTGAAATAATCATGTATTACTTATATTCAATAAGCACTAACCATTTCTAATATATAGCTACATTACAATGTATTAAGTAGTGATAGAATACAGTAAAGTGGTTAACATTCATCAAACTTTTTAAATTACAAATATCCCAGTGCATATGGAAGATTTAAGAGACTTAAGGATTATAGTCATGCACTAGTACATTTCAACGAAAGAAATGAAAATTACGTGCTATCCGTTGTATCCATTCTGCTCATAAAGTCATTAGACGTTATTAAATAATCAATGGTTATGCAGGATTGGCTATTATTCATTCGTGTTATACCAAAAAAAATGATACTGAGGAATGCTCTATTAATAAAATAAGACCTATCTCGTCATGAGTTAGGTCTTTGCCATTTCATTTATTGTTCCATCTCTTTAATACATAAGTCATCATTTATTTTAATGATTATTATGACAAACAGTTTAAGAATCAAGTAGTAATCTATCTCGTATTGTTTCTCATCATTAGTATTTGTTCCATGTAAGTATTTATTTCGAATGTCATGACCATTGGTAAATTTTGATTTATTAAGATAATAATCAAGATAATCTTGTTCATTTCTTGAAAACAGGCTGTTTTCAAAATTAACAAGATTGCCAGTGCTTAAGTCCTCTAGCAATACTTGTATATCCTTAGGATAATACCAATAACTCATTACCTCACTATAATACAGTTCCTTAAGAACATAGATGACTCTCTGGTCTACAAACTGTATGTGTCCCGTGTTACTTTCACAGATTAAGTCATTATCAAATAACCATTGCATTCTTTTCAATTGATACTCTTGAAAATCACTTCTAGTTAACTTATTAGAAATTATCAGTTTGAAAAAATTCTTATATTTCTTATCTTTATTTGGTAAATAGAATATGCTACTCTGGTCAGAAAACAATAAGAATGAAGCTGTTTTATACCAGTCACTAGAAGAGTAAACATACTTCTTTTTATTAAACGACTTAATATCTTTAATTTTAAAACTTGAAGATGACATTTGAATTAAATCTTGGTCTATAATCCCGTCTTCAATCAGCGTATTATACTGTTTAAAAACTCTATCTATCTCTGGGAGAATAGTTCTACACTTTTCGAAAAATGATGCTTCACTCGAAGGCATTTTAACTATAAAATCTTTAATTTGAAATTCTTCTTTCACATAAACATCAAAAAACCATTCAATCATTTCTTCCAATCTTACACCAAGAATATTTAAAACATTAACATAACTATGTATCTCAGCATTTGACAACATTTCTTTGAAGTAAAAAGAGGATGATTGGTAATATAAGTGTTCCGCTTGTTGTCTAATTGCTGACTCTAGAGCAGAGCTTTCACTTTTTTTTGAATCGAATTCTAATCTCATATTTCCATCAACAAATCCAAATAGATAAATAAAATTATTCCAAAGTGTAGGGTAATCAATGTTTTCTTCTAGCCACTTTCGACTTACCTTGATGTCTGCAGTTCTACCATCCATAGTAACTAATATGGCTTCATCTTGGTCTTTCGGATAAGAAATCATTACTCCCGATTCAATACCTGTTTCGTGATTAAAGATATTTTCTGCCTCTTTTTCTGCTTTCCTCTTGGCATGCAACTTGATTTTATCAGGTATTCTTAACCCCTTGTTTGGTGGAAAATTAATGATTTTTCTCAATACATTTATATGAACTAGTGGTGAGTCTATATATTCATCAATCAAACTTAATATATCTGTTTCATTTAAAGATGGTGGCAAATATACATCATTCTCTTTTGAATATTTTGACAGAATTGTTTCTGCATTCCTAGAGTCAGATAATAACACGCCTTTAACAGCTTCATTAAAATACTCAGTCAGTCTCTTAAACTCGAGTACTGAATAAATGTGTACATTTTCCTTTTCAAGAAATCGTCTAAAATTATCTATTTCAATTCTTTTATATATCTTGTAATCTTCAAGAACTTCAAAGAAATCATCTGTGTAATCAAAGTCAATTTCATCATATAGATTGATAAAGACATCCTTGTAACAGCCTATAAAAATGCCGATTTTTTTCTTTATTTTCTTCTCATAAGTGTTCATATCAATACTTGTCTCTTGTACAATATGGTTACTAAACCTTTTAATGTTTATGTATTTTAAAACATTATGAAATTCTAATAAATCAGTGATACCCCATTCAGAATCAATTGCCTTGTTATTAACTTTTTCTATTATTTTTTCTAGTTCCCAACCACATGCCATATCATGCTCAGAATAGAATTTAATCCCTGAAATGTTTCTCACCTCTTACACAATAATTTCTTTCTTATTCCTATTATATACATTCTTCTTTTCGTTTTGGAACAGGTAAGATTGGGGCTAAGGTTGTATTAGCACCTTTTAACCCCTTAGAACCTCAACATGGCTTACTCGTATTAAGTAGTACGGATGATACTCTTACCTCTTGCACATTTACCTACTTCAAGCATATGGCGGTATTAAATATCACAAGGTTAACGAACTGACCACTAAAGCGTTTACTAACTTTGCAGCAATGCAATATTTCCTTTCCAAGTTTTCAAATTATGACTTAGATATGCATTAAGAAGTCTAAAACCCAATAGAAAAAGGCACTCTTTCTTGAGTGCCTGCATCTTATTTGAACAGAAATTCTTATTAAGGAATGGTTAAATAAAATGAAAGGATGATTGTGATTTCTACTACTCGTTGTTAACAATTAACGTCTTTTCCATATTGTTTTTAAGGATAGATGTATTAGAGTAAATTGCCGTTTCTTTTTACTACTAAATGACCCAACATAATAACATCCGCCCTTAAATTTAAAGGAAACTTTCCATCTTTTCTTTCCCCATCTCAACCTAGTTAGGTTGTAGGAAGGGATAATTAATCAACCAGTCAAGATAAACAAGATTTACTGAGCTTTTACTATCATTAAATAACTAGAGGACTCCCCTTTCTTATATGCAATGAAAAATTGACATGCTGTTACTTAATATTGTCAAGTTATTATAACTGGCTATTTCTCTGATTGTTTTGTTTCGATATTAACTATTTTTTCATGTCCATATTTTAAAAATTCTATAGCAGAAGTAGGTCTTAAAAATTGGTAGAACATGCGTTCAAAGAGACCATCAGACAGTAGCTGTTTGACATTCTTGTATTCAATTTCAACTGCTTGTCCATTATATTCAAATACCTTCGAATGTACCTTAGTCGTATTTAGCCTTGCCGTTTCTTTCTTTGTTAAAAGGTTAACCTTTACTTCGTTTTCTTCAAGCATTTTAAACCATTTATTAATATCCAGAGTCATATATACTACCTTTTCCCGATTTATTAATTTTGCTTTATCGTTTATACTAAACGGATGTAAAAATAATGGAAATGCCACTGGAGAATTAATAGAACTCCTTAAGTCAATTGATGGAAAATCTACACCTAAAGCTTTTTTATATAGCTCAAAGCTACGATGAATAGGTGTACGTGTAGTGTTATATACACCCATAATTAGACAGTTGTCAATTGTTCGTAATGAATAATTTTTCTTATCCACTTCTTCCAACAAAGCCCCGACAACATCATCAAAATGTGTCGTATAAAAAACTTCATTAACAATTTTAATGCTTTGTCCGGTTACTTTATCTGTTCCTATTCCATTATTTATAATGTTAATCTTATTTAAAGCAGTATCTTGTTGTTTTATATAACGTTCAAATTGTTTTTTAAACTTGTCATCTTTTTCTTGCAATTCATAGTACAATTTCCTGTCACATTGTATTTCTACAAAATCATCTATTATCCTTTGAATTTCATGATTAACTTTTCCTTCTTTTAACTCTATTATCTTTATTTTATCAAGTCCTTTTATTAGGAGGTCTCCCACTTGAATAAATGAAGTAATATCATTTATCAATGGAAAAGTAGTGTTATTTTCATTAAAAATAGATTCCACTACCTCTAAATCGTGTTTCAAGTTAGAGTTAAATATTTCAACTGGTGGAGTAAAATTATAAAGCCGTCTAATAGATGTTCTATCATAATCAAGTAACTGCCATGCAATTGTATCTGCAACTTTCCTTAGTACTTTCTCTTTGTACATAATAATTTCTAATTCATTTTTTAGTTTATCAACCACCTCTTTACTGCTCTTTTGTTTGTTTGATTCTTTAATTTTGTCTTTTATCTTAATCCGTTTTTTACCTAACAGTATTAAATTTTGTATTATTAAATTTTGTGCTTTAAAAAATCCCATATGTACCTTTGATATAAACTCTAATCTTTTTTCTTCTTGCTTTAATGATTTATACGAATCTAACTTAAAAGAAACGTTTTTAATTCCATATTCTAAAACATAATGAAGTAATGACTTTAATTCCTTAATAAAATTGTTATCAACCATATCTTTCATACCTCCACAAGGTTAGTCAGCTCTCTTGTTTCAGCGTGTTCTTTAATAGCGAACACCTTTAATTGTTTGAAACGGACAAGGCATCCTAACAAATCGTTACAATACAGGTTAATTATACCAATAGGAAGGTTTTAAAACCTCATATAATTTACATTTTGTGCTAAACTATTAATAAACAAATAACGCAACCCCAAGGGCTACGTTAGATTTATGACGATTCCTTATTTTTAAACCTCTTATAATACCAAAACTCTAAATATTGTTCTTTTGTGTTTTCTTTAAAATCATAGAGAGAATGGAATTCCACATGACAATTTGTACACAAGGTGACTCCATTATTAACTTCAGTTCTTTTTTCTTTACACCAACTGTAACCATCTAAATGGTGTGCCACAACATCTAAACCAATATATCCACAACAATCACATGTATAGTCATCTATCTCTTTTACCTCTTTTACCCATCTATAATATTCTGGGTATTTTCGCTCTTTTATCCTTTCTTCTTCATTTAATGTATAATGCCAATCTGGTATCATACACTCCCAACATTTACGTTTAGGATTTTTCCCTTCTCCTGCCCACATGAATCTTCTATAAGTGACAGTATCAACGTTTCCACAAGTACATTCAAACTTCATTGGCATTCCAGCATTCACGTACTCCTCTTCAAGAAGAATTAATCCTTCCTTTTTAAACAGATTTCTAACAAATTTAATTGTGAGCCTTTTCGAACCACCGCAATAGTCACAACCATGCTCAGCATTTTTAAATTTATTAAATGTAGTATAGCTTTCATGACTTTCTGGACAAAGGTATTTTAATCTTTGGTTTACATTAAGATATTTTTTAGATAATAATACAAAACCACGTTTCTCAAAGTATGATTTGACTTCTTCGTAATTCCATCTTTTTCGCCCTTGACACTCAGGACACCTCCTCCCATTGTTTTTAAAGTTATCCCAATTCATGTAAAAAGTGTGACTTTCTGTACATTTAAACTTAAGTTTTTTCTTAGCATTTATATACTTAGGTGAGATTAATTCGTAGCCAACACTGTGGGCATACGCTTTAACATCCTCAATTGTAACCTTCCTTTTACTACACTGTGCACATCTTCGACCTTTCTTAAAAGCATCCCAAATAATTGACAGAGGGTGACCTTTAGAACATAGAGCATTTAAATGCGTTTTAGCGTTGATGTATTCCGTGCTTAATAGCTTGTACCCTTTTGATTCGAAGACTCTTTTTACATAGTCAAAATCTAATCTATTCTTCATCTCTTACCACTTCCTTTTGAATGTATGATAAGAGCATTGACAAGAATGAAAATATTAATTCAAATTTATTAAAATTATTTATTATGCCCAAATTCATCCAAACAAATACTCAAATAAATATATTTTTTCATATAAATTTCACTTAAACAAAAAAACAGCCCCTGTTGGACTGTCTCGTAATATGTAGAAAAAAGTTATCAAGTGTCTTTATGAGAATTTCTTTTTAGTTTTGTAGGTAATATTGCTTTTTCATTTTCCAATATTATTTCCTCTAAAACACCGCAGAACTCATTTACCACGTTAATCAAATATTCTGCTTCCTCAAAGGAATCAATCTTATTGGGATTTTTTCCCTTATGTACGAATTTATTTCTAATTTTATTTGCTAATATAACCCTATCTATATATGGCTGTATGTTCCATCGATATACGTCAGTCTCTATAGCTTTCGAAAGGTTATCTATCATTAATTTAACTCCAAATTCGTTTAATTCATTATTTATTCTTTTAGAGTTTTTCATTCCAGTCTTAAGGTATGCCTTATAATAAAGATTATGGAGTATACCTTCTAACTGAATAATAGATACAACAATACCTAATAAGTAATTTCCTGAAAATATTTGTCTAACTGCATCTACACCAAAATTTTTAAGTATCCTTAATTCATTATTATTAAACATCTCCTTTTGTATTGCTGCATTAAATTCATTTCCAGCAGAATTTACAAAGTTCTTATCATATGCTGTTAGTTGATAAAAAGCACTTATGTCAATCTCTGATAATACTTCATTTTCTTGGAGATGATATACTTTAAAGTGATGGATATCTCTTATACTTAACTTACTGACCTGTTTATGACTTGTGACGGAAGCATAAATATCAATAAAGTAATTATATGTAGAACAAACTTCTTCCAAAAACGTAAAACAAGTATCATAAAAATTTACTTGGGATGATTTATCAATATCAAAATATTTATCAATTAGAATTTCAACCTTACAATAGGAATTTTTCCCAAATCTATCTCCGAGTTGAGAAAAGGCAGAAAACTCATTTAGATTTTCCCCATTGATATCATTTATTCCATACCATTCGAATAAGCGTACTCCACTGTTATTAACCCTTTCTACAACTCTTAACATATAAATTTTTTCTTCACCTGGTTTTTTGAATTGATATTTTATTTCTGGGTTCAAGAAAAGAGTATATGGTAACACAAAAATTATGCCAGTCTTTATATTATCTATGTTTTTATTAGAGATATTATCTTTTATTACAGTTATTTTTGGATATATCTCATGAGTTCTAATTTTTTTCATGTCTTTCCCTTCTCTTTAGTCTTATTAAAGTGCGGGTAAACAGTTACTGACTAAGGAAGTAAAAGAAGCAAATTAAGGTTAAACTCTAAAATTGTGACTTTTTTTCTTCCTATTTTGCTTCCTGCATATTGGACACCCTAAATTCCGCTTAGTTCGATTGTGAATATATGACTCCCATTCATGCCCCTCTTTACATTTCCACCATACTTTTCTTGGTGAACCTTTGGAAACCGTTAAGGGTGACAGACCTTCGTTTTTCTCGTAGTTCCATTCTTCAAGCATATGTGGATGACTAGATATAAAGCTAGTAATTTGTAGAGTTTTGATGACAAATAGGACAATTGTTCGGAGATTCTTTTTTTGTGCGATTGTAAACGCTAGCTTCCCACTCATGCCCTTTGTTACAAATCCACCACACCTTAAGTTTAGACCCTCTTGAAATCGAATAAGGTGACAAATCCCGATTCTTTTCATCATTCCATTCGTTTACTATTTCAGGGTAACAATAACCAAGACTGTTTTTCTTATTGCTGATTTCAATTGAACTTTGGATGGCTGTCCTGTCCATAAAACTATCCACTTTTAAATCCACGGCATGAAATTCATTCAACATATGAAGTTTCTCTATCAAAAGCGAAATGCAATTGTCCAAATTACGATAATACTCTTCTGAATAATGGTTGGTAAAGGAATGAAAAAGTACATCTGAATCGTGTCTTTGAATATCAGTATTCTTTCCAAAAACTTCTTTAACCCTGATTAGGTTATAGCCTTTTTTTGCTAAGTCCAGACTTTTTTTCCTATCCTTCTCCTTCCTATCTTCTGTATTGTGATAGTATTGACCGTCATACTCAATTGCAATTTTAAGAGAAGGAATGACTATATCCAATTCTCTCTTCCCGTCGAACTTGTACCTACTTAAGGTATCGGGAAAATACTGTTTAAAATAAAAGTAGATACTTTGTTCAGCAAATGATGTTTGCCTACCTGACTGACAAATTGGACAACTATTAGCTTTCACTTTGTACAGTACCCTTTGTTGGTGTTCATGTCCCCTTTCACATGTCCACCAAACGACTTGCTTTGAGCCACTAGAGACTACATCTGGACTTAGCGAACAATTCTTCTCCCTATTCCACATTTGAGCAATATGAGGGTGAGTAATGGAGATAGAGTTCTCTATACTTACTTTGAAATTACTACAGTAGGGACAACCGTTCCCACTGCTGCGACCGTTCGGAGTTGCTTCCCACTCGTGTCCTTTCTCGCATTGCCACCATACCTTTTTATTGGAACTATAAGTAATATCGTATGGCGTAAGAGGATAGTTTTTCTTATCATTCCATTGAACCGCTAAACTAGGGTTGGTCACTATTAAACAATTGCCATGCCAAACCCTATGATTACTACAATAGGGACAACCATTACCTACTCTAGTTCTACTTACAATTGAAGCTTCCCACTCATGTCCCTTTTCACAATTCCACCACACTATTTGGTTTGACCCGCTCGTAACATCATTAGCCGATAGAGGATGGTTTCTTTCATTATTCCATGAACGTGCCACAACAGGATAGTTAGTAGCTAATGAGTTCTCTTCTGAAACGAATTTGTTTGCACAGTATGGACAACCACAACCACTTGTCCGACTGTATACTGTCGCTTCCCATTCATGTCCCTTCTCACATTTCCACCAAACTTTTTTGTTTGACTTGGATGTTATTTCTGAGGGGATTATCCCTTTGTTTTTGTTGTAGTTCCATGACCCTGCTATCTCAGGATTATTGGACTTTAAAGAGTTATCTTCATTAACTTTATGGTTACTACAATAAGGACAATTCCTGCCGTTTGCTCGACTATAGATTACTGCTTCCCATTCATGTCCTTTCTCACACTTCCACCAAACTTTCTTATTAGACCCACACGTTATGTCATAAGGCGTAAGCGAACCATTTTTGTCTTTGTTCCATTGCTTAGCCAATGCTGGATTAACAATTGCAAGATTATTTTCTACCATTCTCTTACTACATCCCTACATTTAAAATAATATTTCTAAAATCTAAATTACCATAAATAATCAGCATTAGATATATTTTCCATACTTGTTTTTAATGGAAGTTATTATGGGGGTGGTAGGGACTTAGACGGGAGTTACTGATTGTTGAGTTCCAACGGAATCCCCCCCACCTCCTTCTATTATTCCTTTATCCTTTCAGCTAAAGATGCAGCCCTAAACTATTATATCGTCCAAGTTTATCAATGAATCAATTAAAAAAGAAAAAGGGAGATAAATATCCCCCTTCCCTCAAGCAAACATTGAAAATTCATGGTTAGATTCTGAATCAGCCACCGAAACATCATCCAAGAAATCACTTATGTCATATGAAGCCTTCTTTTTTTGCTGCTTCTGCCTGTTAACACCCCTATTCTCTCGCTCCTGCTGTTCAGCAAATTCAGCCATTTTCTCCATATTTCTTTCCTTCTGCAACTTTTCTTCTATCTTTTCTCTACTTATTTTTTGCTGTGCCTTACTTAATAATGATTCCATGTTTTTCTTACCGTTCTCATTTTTGGAAATTCCAGTTATTCTTTTTTCAGCATGTTCTTTTAGAACTTTACAACTAGTGGTTAGAAACACATACATATCATCCTCGTTAATGTAGGAATCCATAACAAACCATTGATGTTTCCGCTTCTCTGTAGTTTTTTCACTAAGAATATCAGAATGTAATCCTTCATTAATAACTTTCATTATATCAATAGTTTTTTCTTCCTTTTCCTCTTTTACATCATATCGGTTTGTTTCTTGTCTAGGTTGTCCATCTAAAGTTGTGTAATATTGTCCAATATGTTTAACTATCAATCCATCTTTTACACACCCATCAATTATTTTGACTGCTGTAGCATGTGCTACATCTAACACGGACGCCCATTCCATATAGGAGATAGCATATTTAATTTCCTCTTTACTGTAAGTAAACGAACGCCATTTTACATAAATTAATACTTTAAATTGGTCGATGTTCTTAGTTCTCTTAAGCATATCATCAGTTACCTCTACAAAGCCTTTATACTTCCATGAACCACTCGTAATTTCATGAGTATATACTGGGGCGGTCATTTCTGGAAGCATTACAGTTAAGTGTGTAGTGTTCCTAAAAGTTGAGTCACTAAAGGTCATTTTTATATAACCCTTCTCATGTAAACCTAATAATGCTTGTTTGATTTTTTGCTTCCCTCTTGATGGATGGCTTCTATCAAACTCTAACTCTGAGTTTAGTAATTCAATATTAACAATGCTTATTCTAGGGTTTCTAGCGGTGACATGTAAGCCTAATTGATAGAACACCACCAATTCCTCATTGGTTGCAAAACATTCGGTATCAAATGCAAACATGCGATTGGGTATGGCAACAAAATAATCTTTTTCTTTATCCTTTTTCATAGCCTTATCAGCCCTCTTTCTGAATGTATTTATCACCTTCCATTTATGTTTTAGTTTGTATTCTTTTTAGTTTCTTTCTTTGTTTTATACTGTATAGAATGTGTATGATTTAAGACAAAATCTTCATGTTATTCATAAAAAATTGTACGAATGTATACAAACTTTTATATTAGGATGTATAAATTTATACAAAAAATGAGTTTGTTTTTTCATTTTGATTCTCATAATATTGTAGCAGCGTAATTAGCCCATACAAAAAAGCTAACAACATCAAAACCAACATGAGTAAATCATCTATACAACTTCTTAAAATGGACATACATATCCCATCTATAAAAAGCCATTAAGATAATATTCTTTCATGTTAACGTTTTGAGCCGTTAGCTTTAATTTCAGCTAATGTTTGTCGGGCTTATGTTAAATTTACATTTTTTATTTTACTATGTTGATAAGTGCTTGTCGAATTTTTTTAGACCTGTTGAAAGAAATTAATTTTTAATAAAATTGGTAGTTATATATAACTGCTGATAAAACCTTCATTAAATTTACTAATAAAGTCTGTGCAATTTCTTAATAAAATCTCAGTTTCATTGAGAATTGAATATTCTCGCTCGTAACCAAGATATACACTGGGACAATTGAAGTCCTATTGGGATAAATCAAATAGGTAAAGATGGTCGTGGAGTTCAATCTTCATTAATAATTCGATTTTTGATTAATTGACTACAAGGCTATTACCATAATTTATGATATAATAGATTTGTTCGCAAAGTGGCGTAAAGGATAGGTGACGCCACCTACATACCTCCTTTACAGAAAGGATGTATATGTCCCCGTGGAACTTGAATTACACACTCGTAAATTTAGATTTCGTGTTGTTCTTCCAATGGAAGCCATAGAAGTTGTGATTTGGGCTCTGGCTATGTTAACTGCATAGTGTAATTGCTTCTATGACACTGCGAACCGAGTCACTCTGTCCCAAAGCAGAAGAAGATGACTCAACCATCTCCTAATAAGAGATGGCTTTTTTATTTTTTGGGTTTTGTTAATGAATGCTATTGATTTTGTTGTTAAACTAAAGGAGCAGTTTACTGGAAAAACAAATTAATATAGAGAGGTGTCAATATCAGTGGAAATAGAAATACTAGGTCACCGAATGAGGATAAATGTAAGAGAGGAAAACGGTACAAAAAGCATAGAAGTACTGCCTTGGTTTGAGAGTCATCAAGAATTTCTTACTACTACCAGAGTAATAGATGAAGATAGCTTGAAAATTCTATGGAGCAAACGCTACTTTGGAATTTCTTCTAGAACACAAATGTTTATGGTACTTTACAATACTTTTGTCGACCTATTAGGGAACAAATCTACTTTTGATGATGAGTTAACACTACAAACACTTTATTGTGATATGGTATTACGTTTAGGTACAATTTTAGAGGATTTTGCAGGAATGTGCAGTGCCTGCCGAGAATTTAGCCTACACGGCACGAGTATAGCAGAATACTTTCTCGCATACACTGACCCAATGTCATTTTATAATAGTGTGGGAGTAAGAGCACACAGACAGATTAAACAAATTTTTAGGATTGCTGAGTCGAAAGGGAACTTGAATCGAATTATTAATGATTTGACTGAAGAAGAACGTGAGGTTTTGTGGAAGGGATTAGGTGTAACCGTTGAAATCATACAAGAATACATGACTGATATTAGCAAAGCCATTCGTCGAGAAGTTGCTTCTAATGTTACCTATTATGATATATATAATAAGTTAAAGCATGGTTTCGCTCCCATTTTTCCATCGGTAATCCCTTTGTCATACGAAATAAGTAATGTGCCTATAGAAGTGGAAAACGAAGATATAATTAAACATTATATGATACAGGGCATAAATATTATGCACGATAAGACCATAGGGCAACGTTCACAAGCAGAAGCAGATAAATATAATACCTTAAAACTGGCAACTCCAACAATAACCTTTGACTCAGTGACACTTGAAGGTGCAAATAATATGAAGGATGCCGTAGAGAAAATCGATTACCTATATAAATATCTTATTAATGTTTACCTTTCCTTTTCACAGGGAAGAAAAAATATCAGTTTAAAATTCAGAGAAGGTATGTTAACAGAGGAAGAGATATCTCAAATTAATTCTATTATAGAGGATGAATCGAGATACATAAGCTCCCAACCATCTTAACACGGATAGCAATAATAGAAAAAGACCATAAAATTTAAAGCTTGAGGATAGAATCTCCTCAAGCTTTTTTCTTTGTTGTCAAAAATTCGAAAATGTTGAGATGATGATGTATTAACCTCCTTCACCATAAGTGCTTGCCATAGCATACTGTAAACACCCTCTCTCCCTAGACTAAGAAAAACCGTAAGTCATATCTAACTGTTTTCCCCCTAATATTTCATAAATAATGCTCATTATTTTATACTATTTTGACTGACGATTTTTTAGCCAAATTCTTAAAGATGCTCCAAAATTGTTTAAGAATAACAACAAAACTTCCTAATGCTATTCCAAATGTAAATGAAGAATACCATTTATCACTAAAGTAAAAAGAAATTGTTAATGCTACACCCATAAAAATAAGTGCAACAATGTCAAAGGTTGTAAAAACTGGAGCTTTATATTTTTCAATTTGTTTTACACCCACAATTCTACTATTGATTGTTATTCCCTTTTCACTTTTGGTCGATAATATTTTTAAAGTAAATTCATCTCCTTTATTTAACAGGAGCGGTTTAACGCTTAGTAGACTAGAATAGGACATTTCTTTATCCAACTTTACTGTCAAATTATTGGGTAGTTTTTCTTTTAGTTCTGCTTGGAGCAGTTCACCCTCTAAATGAACATTTATATCATCTGAAAAGTCTTCTTCTCTTATAGGAATATTGCCACTGTTAACTATTTTTAAAAGGACTAAGTAAATATCACTGGTAATCTCTTTTTCATCAATATAAATTTTTAGTTTGTCTCTAAACTCTTGATTTTCTGTTAATAAAGTAGAAGATGATACCTCATAACTTAATTCCTTTTTATTTCGTGAAATTAAGTAAATTACAATAGGTACATTATGGTTGCTAATAATGTAATAAATCCGATAATATTTCCCATATCTCAAATAGACCCTCACTATCAATTTTTTAAACACTTAATATATTTTATCAAAATTATTAAAAGAATAGGTAATATTTCCAAATTAATACTCCAACATGAACTTATTATTATATATCTAGGAGGGAAACCCCCTGTTTATAAAAAATATAGTACAATAAACCTGTAAACAATCCCTATTAAAAAAACCGTTAGTCACAGCAAACGGCTTTAATCATACTTATACTTAACAGAAAAAAGAATGCAAAGGTTTTCACCTTATATTGGTTCTCTCAACGTCCTTTTAAATTCTCTAGCTATCCTATCCACGAGTTCAATATATTCATCCTTAAAATGTACATTAAAGTTAATAAACTCTAGCTCATCTCTTCCAATGGTTTGTATGTTTCCCTCTATTTGCCTACTTCTGTAATTAATAAGTTCAACTTTTCCTAGTTTGTAATTTTCAAATGTTGCAATTATTTCTATTAATGATACGTAGTGTTCTTCGTTTATTAATAGAATGTTTTGCTCTATTTTCTTCCTTGTCTCTTTTAATTGCTTAATAAATTTTTTTAAGTTCGTATTACTGGCATGTTCCCATAGGTCTTCTGCATGACTTTTTAAGTCATATAAACTAATCCACAGTTCATTATAAAGCTTAAATTGATATTCGGAATACCTAGCTACTGTTTGCAATCCTGTCTTATGAACCTCTAACTCCTTTTGATACTCCTTCTTTAACTCTTCTAGTTTCAACGTGTGCTTTGCTTGTAAATCTACTAGAATTGCTTGGTTTTGTTTTTTTATGTCTTCTAGTAAGACCCTATTTTTTTGTTGATAAATTTCTGACAAAAGATTTGTGATTGTTCTAGGAGCAATTTTGTATAGTGCAATAGAGCCTATTGCTCCTCCAATAGCCGATAAGATTGGTATTGTTATTAATTCTTGTAACATATAACATACTCCTTTTTGTTAGTGGGTTCTAAATTTGATTGCAAGTTTATGATGAAAATAACTCACTTTTTCTTTCAATTTATTAACATCTCTTTCTAAATCTAAAATGTGCATTCTATCATGGCAATTTGGGCAAAGTGCTACAGTGTTAAATATACTATCTTCCCCGCCCTTGGATAGCCATTTTATATGATGGGTGTGTAAATGAGGTTCACCTTTTTTGTTTTTAAATGGTGCTGGTTGTTCGCATAACTGGCACACACCTTTCGCCCATCTTTTAGCATATTCAGATACAAAAGGATTCCGCTCATAGTTATTTGTAGTAACCGTCCGACTAACGGCTTTTTTACTTGCATGCTTTGCCCTAGCTTCAAGTTCTTCATTGGAAAGCTTGTTTGCAAGTTTCTCACGTTCTTTTTCTTTTGCTTCAATAAGCTTTTTCGGAAGCTTAATCGGTTTCTTACCATCAGCCAACTTTAGTGGGAAAACCCAAACCTTCCTTAATTTTTTATCCTCATCGAACTGTTCTTCTTGATATGGTTCGCCCGCTAGAACCACTTGTCCCATAAAGATGTATTCATTTGGTCTAAGAACTTCAAATAGGTAAACATCCACACCATTTGTGTTTGATTCAGCTAGGGTCTTGTTTTGATGAAATGAAAGGCTTTGGTCACCTTTTTTCCCCATTCCAGTATAGTGGAATATACTACCTTCCCACCTGTCTTCATATAATTTTGTATGGTCAGATACGAGAACAAGCGTATTTGTTTCAAGTGACCTTCTCATTCCCATATAAATTGTACTTTTAAAAAGTTCACCAACTTGGTGATTAGTTAATACTTGACCAACTTTTAGATTATGATTAAAACTCAATTAATTTCACCTCTTTATTAAAATAACCTAGTTAATTTTACCATTTTCCTAAGAATTTTATATATAATTCCTACTTATACTTTCGCTCGTAGATTCAATGAATGAGTGTCAGGAAAGAAGTATTAGCAGGGGGTTATCAATAATTCATTAAATTATCCCTGTAAACCATCCCCCCACCACTGATTACGTTATTTTTGAACTTGAATAGGATTATGCCTGTTATTAATATAGCTCTATTTTCTATGCAGCCATTATCTGTGTCCAATTAGAAAATAACCGTTCCACTCTTAGGAACGGTTAAATATTTAATATCATTTTCCGAATATACTATTTATTGGAGAGAAACTGTTATGTTGCCTTCTAACATCAGTATCAGTCATTTGAATATACTTTCTTACCATAGACATATCAGTGTGCCCTAAGATTTTTTGTAATGAAAAAGGGTCGCCCCCATTCATAACATAAAATAAAGCACCAGTATGTCTGAAGGTGTGGGGGGATACTCTTTTATTAATAATACCAGCCTTCTTACCATAATCATGTAGGTTTAATCTTACAGTTGCTGGATTAATTTGGTGTCCATCATAAGTTAAAAATAAATATTCATCATTAAAATCTTCTGTTTCCTTCATGTATGCTTTTAATAGCTTATTCGTTTTAGTTGAAATTGGGACGGTTCTAGCTTTTCTTGTTTTTGTATCCCCTGCTTCTAACTGAATAAATCCACCTTTTAAATCTACATTACATCTTCTAATTGCAACTAATTCAGATATTCTGACTAAGGTATCCAATAGAACAAAGATAATGACTTTATCACGGAAGCCAGTATACAATTCATCGTCAATAACAGATAGTAACCTTTTTATGTCTGCTGGGGTAAATGATTCTAACGTATCTTTAGGTGCTTTAACTGGCTTAAAATTCTCATGTATTGGTGTATCAATAAATCCTTCTGTATAGCAAAAACGAATAAATGCACGCATTGTTCTAATTCTAATATTGGCTGTCATTGGACGTAATTCTTTATCATGAAGCATATAACCAATGTATCCACGAAAATCTTCTATTGTGATACTTCCATTGGTCATATCTTCACCAAGAAAATCTTTCAGATATTCAAAGTGGATATAATATTCTGAAATGGTTCTAGGTGCAAGTGCTTCTGTCTTCTTAAATGTCATGAACTTATCAAACATCTCGTCTAAGGTTAGTTCATTTAAAACCTTCTTTGTATTCTTTCCATTACCTTGACCCCGCTTGTATTTTCTAACAATTTTCTTCATAAAAAATAGCCTCCTACAAATATTTATAGGCGACTAAGAGCAAATGTTATGTACAGTCTCACTAAACAGTCTTCAACAGTCTAGTAAGAAAACACCATTTAGACCGTGTAGGTTACAATTTATTAAAACCGTTAAAAAGTCAGTATTGGCGGGACTGCGTGGGAATCGAACCCACCAGACCTGGCACGCAGGTCTCAAGCAGTTTTGAAGACTGTGGAGGACACTATTACACCATTCAGTCTACAATTAAATTAACGTAAGTTTTAATAGATTTTGTGTCATTGTATTACTTAATATATACAAACAACTAATTTCACTTTAAAATTAACTTCAAAGATTCTAAGGAGGTGTCTATATAACGGAAATTATATATGAAGTAATCAAAATTAAACAAACTGTACGCCAAATTCAAGAGGAACTAAAAGAAAGAATTTTTGCTCCTTTTCAAATCAACGAGGTCGCTAATTTTTTTATTGGAGATGATGATAGAGAAGTTTTTCTGGTTATTTGTTTAAATGCTGTTAATAATATAGTAGCTGTCCATCGCTGCCATATTGGTTCACTAAATGCAACTATTATGTCCCCTAGAGATGTGTTTAAAGCCGCAATTTTAAATAATGCAAATGCAATAATTGTTGCTCACAATCACCCCTCTACACATCTTTATCCTTCAGAGAAGGACTTTTGTGTTACAAATGCATTATTGAAGGCTGGTAAAATTTTAGAAATACCTTTATTAGACCACATTATTATTAATTCATATGGTGACTATTTAAGCTTCAAAAAAGAAGGTTTTTTATTAAAAAATCGTGTGATTCGAAAACCCCTTGGACACACAACTGTTGTTAATCCAGTTTTTGATAACACTCACATATAGTTTTTGTAAAACTCAATCCAGGTGTCAAAATATTTATAAAATCAGAACAAAATATAGTAGGTGGACATCTAATTATTTTCAATAAAGATATACCCACCCATAGGGTGAATTACGTTTTAAGGCAAACACTAAAATTCTAAGTGGGGATTAGTTTATCGTTGGCCTGGCACCCTAGTCTGTACCACTCATCCCTTAAGCAAGGATGAAGGCTCTTTTCATCCATCAAAAACAAAGAGGTATTTTTGATCCAGTTCATATAATCGTCAAAAGCCTCTTCAAGCCCATATTTTGGCGTGTATCCTCCGTCTTGCTGCAGAAGTTCAATCACTAATCTACTTGCAACTTTCTGAGCGAAGTAGTCGATATTGGCCTCTTCCGGATTATCAACTAAACGATTGCAAAACTATGAAACTCCTTTTGAAGCAGTTTACACCAATCTTCCACACTCCACGACTGACCTGGGCAATATTATGTAAATCAAAGTGTAAATCATTATTTTGCATAAGGTGCACAATGGCATTGGCAACATCACGATTGTAGACCCAGTCTCGCATTCCAGGCCATGGCATTGTCACATCTTGTTTCAATAAAGCAAGCCTTGTTGCCTGAAACGGGCCCGAAAGTGTGTGCCGAATACCTGTATAACGCTCCAACGGTCCAAAAACTTGACCGATTTGTACAACCAATGCAGGTAAACCAAATACTTCTTTATATATAAGAACCGTTCTCTCCACAGCATACTTCGTAATTTCATACAAGGACCTTGGCGTAGGAATGGAGTCTGATTCAAACAGTCTGTTATCTGTGAAAGCAGTGTCACCATATACGGATACGGAACTTAATTAAACAAATTCCTCAATTCCGTGTCTTCGTGCCGCTTCCATTACCTCAACTGTACCCATATAATTAACATTCGCAACATCCTTACTCGATTGTTGTTCTCTTTTAAAATCAGGTGTCATCACTGCGGCGTGAATGATCGTCTTAATATTGTATTTTTCGATAACGGAATCTAAATATGTTCCCGATCTAGTACATTTCCTTTTACATAATTTTGCGGTGCCTGTCACAACCGGTTTTATATCAAAATAGAAAGTATTAAAGATTATTACGTCGGAACGACTGAGGAAAGGAAAGAAAAGTACTGCCAGTCTTTACTTTCTTGTTAGAGTAAGAATGTTAACAAAGATTAATTAGATTAAAAGGGTTTCATTATCATGGCGAAGTCAAATTTTAAAATAAAAAGCACCTAGATTTTGGATAAGCGCTGGAAAAATAAATACCTTCCACAAGTGGGGATCGCATAGCTAAATTTGAAAAATACAAGAGTTTCCCTCGACAATAAATTTTCTAATAGGTAAAAGTCCGTTTGTTAAAAGCATTTGCCGCGCATCCAATCAAACGATTAG
Source organism: Neobacillus sp. plas4 (assembly GCF_057221695.1). Lineage (NCBI taxonomy): Bacteria > Bacillati > Bacillota > Bacilli > Caryophanales > Bacillaceae > Neobacillus > Neobacillus sp. plas4. The sequence goes on along the minus strand of NZ_CM170152.1, from coordinate 2,881,957 downwards.
TTGGTATGTTCACTTGTTTAGTTTTATTTTATTATGTATTTTGCTCGGATTACCCCTTAACTTTGCTTGTCTGCCATCAAACGAAAGAGAGGGAGAATAACGCCTTCCATTATTCTCTCGACCTAAAACCCTTTATTATCCTCTGAAATTTCCATACTCTTACGCAAGTTATTTATAATTAAATCCACACATCTTTCTCTATTTGTATTTGTTCAATTTCCTCTAAATCTAATCTACTTATCCAAAATTGGAATTATAATCGTAATTTCATTTGTCCTATTTTGTTTAGTGAACTCCTGTTTAATTATCTTTCTAAATCGATACTTTCGTTTATTTTTATATTTAAATCTTCTGATGGCAAGCCTAAGCCCATAGCAAAGATGGTATAGAGTGACGGAGCTTTTATGTTTTTTCAATCTCACTTAAATAGCCACGATCTAGGTTGATTTCATTCGCCAGTTTTTTTTAAGTCAAACATTTTTCTTTACGTAAGGTTTTAATCACTTTTCCTAATGTAAATGGTCTATTCTTTCAAGGAAATTCTTATTATTAAGACCATAACATAACTAGGAGTGTTATATCTTCGTGGGCTATAGACGATAAGCGAGCACATTTAATAAATAAATTTTGAGGGTTCACAAATTTGGGGATTTTGTAGTTATCTTGATCTGAGTGATCGGTGTCAGAACACTTTTATTTAATAAGTTGCAATCTATTATTTGTTCGTGAACTTTCTCCTTGTATATCAGAATGCTGCATTCACTCTATCAAAAACTGGATTTTTTCCATTTCCATAATAAATTCTGAAGCCTTTATACCAATCTCGGAAGCAAGGGCTAGAATGGTATATAGACTAGGCAGTTTAAAATTTCTTTTAAGAATAATAAAATAGGAACGGTTTAATCCGCTATGATTAGTGAGCTTTTCTTGGGATAAACTCAGTTCCTTTGCAGTCATTTTAAAGCCTGTCCAAAATCTAGGTGCGAATTATAATCCACCAGGAACTACTCCTTCGAATAGTAGATATCGAATAAATTGTTTTTATTTTTTGTTTTCTTCCTCTAGAATATCAAAATTATACTTGCCTGATTTCTCCTTAAGAAGCTGATGTTTATTGGGCGGTTCTAGATAAAAAAGGAGGGGACCAGCTTGAATCCCTCTTTCCGTTGTAAGGCGTTTTAATTGATTTGCTGTCTGTAGTTTATTGTTAAAGGCAGTTAATTTTGCATCGACAATGATAAAATGGCCGTTGCTTAATGCTACCTCAGTCTTGTTGCCGATTGCTTTTGTGCTGATAATATGTTCAGGATTAAACCAGATGCAGTCTTGCTTTTGTGGTGATTTGATTGGAAAAAGGCAAACACTTTGATAGGGATTCACAATGATTGGACATATAACCTTTTTATTAAGAATGAATTTTGCTCCTGCCATTGCTCCCCGTAAATCAAAACCTAAGTATTTTAATGTATCGTCTAATAAATTTAGTGGCGCCCTGTCCACCAATAATGTTGATTTTTCTACCATAATTCTGGAACATAGTTTACCATTTTGGTCATATTCACCCATCACAAGTATTACTTTATTATTAATAAAGAAATTATTAATTTTAATCTTTCTCCACTCCTTTTGAATATAGGTTTGAAAAAGGTATCCTTACTACCATTTTGAGAGGCGATGATGCGGTTACCTTACAAATCTATTATAAGATAAATAGGACCTTTTTCCGATGACTATAGTAACATCATTCGTCATAATTCGGGTGAATTTTGACGAAAAAACGACAGTTTTTTCGCATCAGTTCCTTTCGTATTCTAAAATGACCATAATCCTTTATTCATTTTGCTGAAGCCAATCCCAGTCGGGGTCTTTGCCATCTATAAAAGCATGGGATATATGAGTTTTAATCCCCAGAGCCGATATTTTTTCTAGATTGATTTTCATGAATTTGTTGTTTAAGATTCCATAAAAGTAGGCGAACCTGTTTTTTACAAGATTGGTCATTTTTATTTTTCGAATCAGTTGTCTAAAGGCTTGGATTGAGATGTCTAGTATTTCCTCTGTTTCATTTGTACACTCAAAGCGAAATGCAGCAATTTGTACCATATACCAAAATTCTTCAATGGTTTTTGCTCGGAGTAAAAACACTTTACTAACTCGATAAATGGCTGTGGAACTCTGCTGCTTACATAAGAGTAATCTAATATTGACGGTTCTTCGTAACGTTTATTTATCTTTTGATTATTTGTTTTAATAAGATTACTAGTTTCATTTTGGTGGTTCATTTTTTCCTCTTTGGGTAGTTCATTTAATGGAAAACGATTAAACTGATATAAATTACTAGACTGCGAACCATTTTTCCTTTCTGTTTCAAAGACTGTGATGATCCCAAATCCCCTTGCTTTAAAAATCATTCGTTTAAAGGTAGATCTTGATATACCGTTATCATGGTATTGGTCGTGAATTGATTTTAAGAGTGTCCCAATTTTTGCATTGCAAACTCCGGGGATTTTGGCTGCAAACCTCACGAGCCTTTTTAATCCGACCAGTTCCCCTTTCGTAAAATCATGCTTGTGTTCTAATAACCACATTTCCAAATGATGATTAAATTCCTGAAGAGAACTGAATTGCGAGAACTGCTTAAATTCACTAGTATTACCAGATTTTAAACTCACGATTAATAACGCCCTTTCATTTCATAGACTTGTTTAAGTTTTCCTTCGTGAGGGCTTTAAGTGAAAGCTCACGACCGGCACCTCTACAATAACGAGATTAGCTGAAAAAATCGAACTGCCTTATTCTATTTTTGAGTAGATTTTTAGAGCGAAATGACAAAAAACGTCTTCAAAAGAGATTTTTGCAAGCGATTTTTGCATTTTGGCGCCTGTAACTCCTCGAATTTTGTCGGAGATTGATAGGTTTGTAGATAGTTATACAGCGATAGAATGGCGTTGTAGTTGAATATTGTTGTGGTGGTCGGGTTGGCACCTTCTTTTTATTTGTTAGGAAAGGAGGTGATAGTCCTGGAAATGTTTCTTACGTTTTTTATGGAAGTTCAGAGGGGGATTCTCCTTGAAGTAGGCACTAATTTTTTCGGAAGACTGTTCTACTAAACGAGAAAACCACCCTGCGCTGTAGTAAGCAAAGGGTGGTTCGCCATAAATATTACAGACAACTTTCATCCAGAGGGTAGAATTGGCATTGAGAAGTGTTCCAGCACTTCTCTTGTACTGCGCAAAAAATTAATTTGTTGTATTTTCGTCGTGCTTATTCGTCATCAGCTCGCTAATCATAAGAAAAGACGCATATCCTTAGCAAACGCGCCTGATTGTTGAATATCTTGTGGATCTTTCTTGTTCTAAAGGACCTGTTAGTGAAAGGTAATAATATTTTCGTCATTCAAATACAGATGATATGACCATTACCTTCAGTTGTTCCTGTACAGACACCCATTCGAAAATTGTTATAAATCGTCCAACGTGAAAAATGTTCTTTCGTTCTTTTATTTTTTCCTCAAAGTTCTAGGTGCTTACTCACCTACCATACCGTCGTTATCATTATCACGCATATAAGGGTATAACCAGTGATCACTTGTTATTGGCATACTAAAACCTGCATCTTTTGCTTCTTTAATCGTCACCTGTCCATTTCCGTTTGTATCCACACTAGAAATATCACCGTTTGTGTTTGAACTTGTTGATTCAGAAGGTTTACTGTCTGTTAAACCAAGTGACTTGTTTACTTCATCAGGGTTTGTATTATCAAATTTTTCAACAATCACGTTGCCCTTTAACGTATAGGTATACTGGTAACGCGAAGGAATTTGGGTTTGTGTATTCGGATAAGTGATTATTGCTTCAAAATTAGTTGCTCCACTAGCTTTGTGGATATTATCTTCCATATAAGCTTGGTCACCGTGTCGGTTGAGTGTACTGTCTTGTGGGGTAATATTATATGCATTTGATACCCCGCCTAGAGAATCAGCGATGACATGCCCTTCATCTAAAACGTCACTTTCGACACCGGGAACCTTTGCCTCATCAGAGTAATATCTGCCAGATGATGTTACAGGCTCGTTATCATCATCTTGTATGATTATTTCTTTTGCAACAACACGTATTAATTGTCCATGTTCGTTTGTAAAAGCCCAGTATTCTCGGTCACCGTAACCAATATCAACAACGACGTTAGGTTCACGTAATCCTGACAAATCACCACCATCAACTTCGATAAGTTTGTATCCTGAAAACAGTTCATTATTTGGTTGGGATGGTGTTTCCTCCGTAACCGGAACACTCGGCGTTTCCTCTACTACTGGTTCATCAACGGTTACTTCTTGTGAATCTGTTTCTATATCTGTATTGGATGCATCTTCTACGTTGGTACAACCTACCATAAAGATAATCATTAAAAGTAAGATAAAATAGTTCATTTTCTTTTTCATTTTAGGACTCTCCTATAATAGTTTCATACTGGTCATTCTAAAAACGATGACTTTCAACTTATTCCCCCCATAACTTATCTTATTTTATAATCTTACCATAAAAGACTTATATCCTATTGAATTATCCTGCTTCATTAGTGAAACAAGAAAAGCCGCCAAGAATGGCAGCTGGATCTTTGCGGACTTAATACTAAATAAAATAAAAGGATCAGAATCTTTTTTTAGCCTTTCAAATGAACGTAAGAGAAGGCTCTACACCTATAGTTTATTATCAGAACTTAAATTTCCATACAATTTACATTTCATTAATGGCTACTTTTTGATAATCATCATTGTTGAAAAAAGGTTTATCCATTATATTACCTGGCATCCTATTATAACCTTTTAGAAATGAATCATAAGCCCTTATCACATTATCCTCTAATTCGTTTAAAGATGAAAAATAAGGTATTCTTTAAAGGGATTAAACTAATACTGAATGTGTCTCCTAAACTATAATCATTATAAATTTCTGGATTTCCTGTTGGTTCTTGAAGAAAGCCTCCTCAAATGAGGAGACTGTTATGGATAGGTTGTATTTTTTCATATTTTTTATTTTTTCCATTCCTTATTTATTATGTCTCTGTTTCTAATTACCTTTTCACTTGTTTTATCCCTTAATGCCACTTGTGACATTCGTACGCTTTGCTTTACAAAACCTAATAATTCTGCTGTGTTAAACGCTAGAGGGTTTCCCTGGTGTAAAATTATTTTGACTATGTTCCCGCTAGTTGCTACAGAATGAGCAATAAAGAGCAATTTTTGCAAGCGAATATGGTCGTGAATTTCCGAAAGATTTTCCATATACAATGGAGAGGCTGATTTTTCTTTTCCTACTGTACAACTAACATATATTCGCGTACATAACTCAATCATACCAGGTACAATGCCCATGGTGAGAAAATGCCTCAAATCATATCCTTCCAAATACATCCACCTGGCCAAGTCAGCGACTGAACGCCCCTTTTCCCCAAAACTTCCAAACTGCAAAAGTTGTGTAAATCCCCAACCAGGGACGGGGATTCCCATCTTTGTACAGACGTCAGAAATAATGTGACCTAACCATAGAAGTGGTGCAAATACTTTATCTTTTACCGGAATATCTTGAAACTTCGGAAGAGGTATACTATGTAATGATCCTTTTGAGTCTATAAGGGTTATATTTCCATTAAAAATATCAATCATTCCAAATATCAGTCCAAAAAACGGATCATGTCCCAGACTCATTAATCTATGTGTTTTAGGGTAAAATCCACTTACATCACCTTCATAGGTTTCAAAAGCTTTGGTTGTGCTCGCATCATAGCTAACTTTACATACCTTTTCTAATTTAGATAATAATCCGTTAAGCTCTCCATCCCCGTTAACTCCTAATGTCTTTAGCCAGCTAGTTATTGTACTGCCTTCTTGGTTGAATTTATTTAAATAATTTATATCTTTTGGTATTTTTACAATGAGTAGGTCAACAAGTGCTGTGACAAAACCAATAGTAAGTGCAACAGTATAATCCAATTTTGTTAATGGTGGGAGTAAGTTAACATTACTATTGATTTCTTTTAAAACTGATTTCTCAATTTCTTTAGAGTACTGATTAAAAAACTCTTGATTTAAAGGAAGCTCTATTTTTCCCTTCGACTTATTAACGGTTTCGGTGCCGATAGAAATACCTAATTCCAATAACTCATTTTCTAAACGCTTCAACTCTTCATTATTTTCATTACTTTGTATTCTACTTGAATGAATATCCTCATTTAGCTTAGTAATACTAGCTTGGATACCTGTTAATTCTTCATCTAAATCAAATATTCTTTTTTTCATCAGAGTTCGTCTCCTTAGAATTTTCACGAAGAGCCTTCTCAGAATTCTTTAATGAACTTCTTAAATATTCTATTGCTTTGGAAAGGTTTTGAATCCGTTTCTTATTTTCTTTGTCGTCAAATTTAAGATCAGCTAATTCTGCTTCTAATTTCTTAAATACCTCTTGTTGACCTTTAATCATTTCTTATGCAAAGCGTATATCTTTTTGTGCGATTAATATGATTTCTTTCATAATCACTTCTAGCTTTGCTCCTTCACGTAAAGCAAGGTCAGCTGAATTCCCCAACATTACACCAACTGTCATACCACTTAGGGCTCCAAATATACTTCCGCCCCCGACAATTACACTTATTCCTCCAGCCATACCAAAACCACCCGCTGCAATCGCACCACCACCTAATGCCGCTAATCCTGCATTTACGGCAGCAGCACCAGCCAAACCAGCTGGAGCAACAAGGCCTGCAACAAAAGGTGTAGCTAATCCTGCTGTGATTGCAATTAAAACAGCCCCAAATCCCGCTCCAACAAACATTTTGGTATAAAAATTAGATAATGACCTTATAGAGCGTTTAAATGACTTTTTATAGTTATCAATAAATTCTTCATCTATTTTTAATAGCGAAGACATCTTCTTCAAATTTTCATTAAAATTCTTCTCATTGATTGTTATTCTCTCATAAAATTTCGGTGTAAACCCTTCCATTTGGTAGTAAGGTGAAAATAAAGAAAGTTCTAATAGAATTAGGTATAGGGGTGTTTTGACATTCCCACAATTACTCGTTACAATTTTGGATTTTTCCATAATTGCAATTTCATCTCTTAAAAGAACAGTTTTCTTACCAGTAAGAGATAATGTATCTTCAATTCCCCGTTCCCATATCAATAACCAATCTTCTTTTTTCTTTTTATATGACTTGTTTTTTTCAGTTTGAATATCTGCTTTAACAAGAAATCTTTGCATACTAAATAATAATAATAATAATGCTTGTTCATGATCAAGTCCAAATTGTTCTAAAAGATTCATTTTCTTCAGTCCAATCATTTTGAATGTCCAAATTCTTGCACAGTATGGTTGTACTACGCAGCAAATAGAACTATTGTTTTCTCACCTTACTTATTCAACAAATGCGCCCGATTGCTGAATAGTGAAAAAAGCGATAGAGATACAAAAATGTCCCTTGAATTTTTTACTAAAGCATGCGTTAGTTGCATAAGTAAGAGGTTTGAAAAAATAGCCTGTATATATTTGAACGATGAATAACTTACCTATTTTCTTGTGTTTGTTTGCACCGTTTACAGAAAATCAGGAAAAATGCAATCGAAAACGTAACTAAGTTTATAAATTCATCAAAAAATACGTTAGAAACATTGATATATCAACAATTTAATAGATTTCATTTTATTTAATTAAGGTATATTTTTCCAATTATTTTAAATTATTCTATATTAGTTCTTACGATGAATACAATGTTTCTTAACTATCGCAATTGAAAAAAGAACTTCGAATAAGAAAAACATAGGGAGATTTTAGTCTTCCTATGTTTTCATTCATATTATTTATCTGTTTGTTTTTGCTTCTTTTTCAAATACTCCGCACGCATTTTTTCAAGTTGCTGCTTTTTATCAAATTTGGCAGGCGTCTGTTTTTCATGAAACTTCGTCACAGCTACCTGACCTTTGTAATCCAATTGATATTTTCCCACTATGTTCACCTACTTTTTTTGTCTTTAAAGAGAATCTATTCAACAAAACATATTTAAGTTCGCATTATCACCCCTTTCATCTATTAACTTAAACAAAAGGGGACATTTTCTTGCACATTAAGAAGCACCCTAACTAGGTGCTTCTTAACCTGCATACAATAACTTATTATTTTAAATAATAGTGAATTCCATTTCTTTCAATGTACTTTGTTCCTTCAAAAACGAAAGAATCTCTGCCGTTGCTTGATTCCCAATCTACCTGAAAAGCTAATGGCTCTCCATACCATTAATTTGATTAATGATATAATAAATCTGTTCTCCATTTGGACCCACTGTTTGTCCGGGATTTTGTCCTTGCATAGGAAATTCCGGTTCATCTTTTTTGCAAACGGTAAACTCTTTTCAAAACGGCGCGACTTTTTTATAAACAGTTCAATTTAATTTCAAAGCTACAATAATCCGTTAAACGAACACATTTCAAAAATTCATTTAGTGCTGAAGGTAAACTACCTTAAATATCCAACACTATTAACTGAACAAAGCGTTTTTGATAAGGCATGATGCTTTATTTCCGCCAAAAATTCGTATATTCTGCCTTATCCATGATATTAAATTCAATAATATTTTCTAGTAATTCGTAATTTATCTGCTCATTCCACGGAATACGAAATAAGCCCTTGGTAGAGCTGTAACCAGCTTTTGCAATGTCAACGGCAAAATGCGAAATGCCTGCTACCTCTGGCGAAACACTCAAATGTAGCTTGGCTGTAGAAAAGCCTATGATAAATGTGCCGTGGTCGGAAAACATTGGCGTATTCCATTTGAATATCGGTTCCAGATTCGGGAATTTATTTGCAACCCACACCAAAATCTCCTCTGTTCTGTCGCGGTGGTTAGGGTTGTCGATTCCTGCTAAATATTTTTCAAAAACCTCCATGTTGATTCCTCCTAGAATAAAATGTTCTCGTTTAATTCGAATTCATTCTTAACTAATACCCAAAAAAGGAATCCTTTTTGATATTCTTTTTTAAAATATTATTATTTTGTAAATAATCGGAGGTGGCATTTACCATTTCTTTCGGTCCAGCAATTAAGTATTTACCATCGTTCTTATATAAGGTGGTAAACTTATTTATCTCCCGATATAAGTCATCCCTTGAATCAAGGTAAGTTACACTTATTGAATAATTGTTAGCAATTTCATCAATTTCATCTTTAAATAGATATGACTTTTTGCTATTCATATAGAGAAGTTTTATTTGTTTTTCGACTCCAGTCCACTCTGCCTCTACTTGTTTTAATATTGAACGAAATGGTGTTATTCCAATTCCGCCTGCTATTAAAAGTGAAGGATTGTTATCTTTTAAATAAAAACTACCTACTGGCCCACTCATTTTAACCTTCATACCCTGTTTTAATTCCAACATCGCCATCTTAAAATCGCTTGGGTTATCACCAATACGCATTGTTAGTCTAACAACATTCTCAGTGGGAGTCGAGGCCACAGTAAATGGTTTTGTAGGATTTTTTATTTTCTTATGAGTTATGCTAAACAAACCATGTTGCCCTGCTTTCCAAGTTAAATCTTTCTCTTTTTTAAATAGGAAGGTATAAACACCTTTTGACTCTTTGTAACTTTCCAAAAATAGTAAATCTCTCTTTTTAAATATGGATAATGTATCTTGAAAAAAACTCATTTCCTATCTCCTTTATTAAAGCTATCCTACTGACTTGGATTTTCCTTTTCTTTCAGTCACACTTATTTAACCAACAAAGGATTTAAAATTTCAAAAGTACAAAACAGATCACTTATTGCCAACGGAGACCATTAGTTATCTGTTTTATGATGTCTATTTTAAACCATCCTAATAGTAAGTAGGAGGATTTCCATCCCGCCTTTTATCTCTTTATTTTCTAACAACAGGGATCCACATTTCACCATATACTAAGCCGTCTTGCTGTCCCATCACAACTGCTGCATTTGGACCACCAACATAGGATACATCCGTTACTTCCATCAGGACTTCACCAAAGGCAATACCAGTAAGCTTGTTACTCAACTCTTCATCTGTATTCGCTTCCCCTTTAACAACAATGTATTCCCCTTTGGGAAATTGGATAAGTCTAGTTGCCTCTGGTAAGGATTCCTCCGTCATAACACCAGCATAATGCATCATCTTATTATTCACGGCTTCGTTTACAACAAAAATGTAGTCATTTGTTGCGACAGTTTTTAGTTTATCAAGCCTTCCATCTTGATTGACAGCTTGCCAAAAGTCTGCCTTTTCATTATTAATACCAGCATAGTCAATGTAATCACTCTTAAGCTCTGTTCCAAAACCTAAAACAGTAAAGCTGTCCTTTTCTTCTAAAGTATAATTTGCCATTTCAAAATTCCTCCTTTTAAATTAAACAAAAGATTTGTTTTCTTACTCGCTGGGTTTATAGTAGCATTAAACTATGTCAAAAAATGATACTGTTTAGGAGGACCCAATGAAAAAAGTTGAATGGATTAATACCATCATGCGGTATATCAACAATCGCTCCTATTTTACAATTCTAAAATAATGCGGGAATTTAACATCTCTCGTTCAAATGCTATTAGGGATATCAGAGAAATTAAGCGATGGGGATGCCACTTGAAGCTGAAGTTGGAAGGGATGGAGGTTATTCCGTCATGAACAACTCTGTCCTGCCTTCTATTCACTCTACCGATAATGAGGTCGTCAATTAAATATGTATCAATCCGGTTAATATAATCTTTAAATCTGGACTCACAGAGATGCCAAGATAAACGGGAATTCAAACTACTTGTTTTACCCTTCTTATTAATTCCTACATACAAAACAGTATCATTTTTATCGTATAATACATATAATCCTTTTTCACCTGGGGGGATCTGAACTGGACCATAGAACTCAAGATGGTTTTTATCGTTTTTGGTCACTGCTTTTATATTCCAAATAGCATACGTCATAAAAAGTTTAGGAAATTTGAAATCTAATTTAATTAAAAATTCTCCTTGTATTTCAGAAGAAGAAAATTTTTCTATACCTGTTTTTGCTTTAACCACTAACTATACACCTCATTAAGAAATTAATATATTTGAAGTCAGCAAATACATAATAGTTTTCAACATAATTATATACTCTTTAAACTAACCACCGTAATTTTAAGAACATAATTTCACAACCCTCTTAAAAATTTAGCATATGGAAAAAGTATTTGATTCAGTGAGTTGCTGTCTATTTGACGTATACTGTGCAACAATCGGGCCAGATTGTTGAGTAATTTCTTTAAAGTAAATCTAAGATGCTGCTCTCGTTTTCGCTCATGAGTAATCTTTGCATACCTGAGTGTTGTATCAGGTGAACTATGACCTAAGAGCTCCTGAATCGCAACCAATTCATCACCATTATTTAAGGTTAAAGTAGCAAAAGTGTGTCTTAAAACATGTGGACTTACTTTGTCTTGTAAACCTGCTTTTTGAGCGATTACACCTATTTCTCTTTGTATTCCTCGTTTAGATAATCTTCTATAAGGTTTTCTCTCTGTAATCATCAGGGCTTCACAATTATCATTTCTTCCTTTTAAATATTTATCTAAATGATACATTGCTCTAAGTGAAAGATAGACTTCCCTTTGTTTATTACCTATAACTAATGTGCTCGTATTCTGTAAATTGATATCGGCTTTATTTAACCCATGAATTTCAGACAATCTACAACCAGTTGCATACAATATTTCTAGAAAAGCACGCTGCCTGACTGTATCGCAGGATTCTCTTAACATTTCTAGTTCTTCGATTGATAATGATTTTGGAAGTCGGTATTCATCTTTTGGAGCCTTTAATTTGGTAGTTGGATCACGCTTAATGTATTCTTCTGAAGCTAACCAACTAAAAAAACTCTTTAAAACAGATAATTTCTTACTAATTGTGCTCATTTTTAAGGTTCCATCTTGACTTAAATACATTCTAACATCTGCTATAGCTATGTCCTCAGCCTTCTTTTTTACGATATCAGCAAACATACTTAATTCCATGAGGTAGTTGTCTAGAGTAATAGAACTTAAACCTTCTAGTTTTTTTGCCGAGATAAACAATTGTATTTTATCCTCAAGGTCAGGATGTACCTCACCTAACTCAACTCTTTGAAAATAATACTCTGATAGAACAGTAGATAATTTATTCTTTGTACTTTCCACTTCAATATTAGGATACAAATCTTTTAAAGCAGCCACTAAATCTGATAATATTAGCTCACCTAGATTCATAATAATCAACTCTCCTTAGTTCTTATTAGTAACTAAGGATTACCTATACAAACAGCAAAAATACCAACTGAGCCGCTTTTTTTGCCTCTAATTTTATCCTTTGAATATGAAAGAGACGATTACTTTTGAGGTTATCGTCTCTTAATGGTTGTGCATAGCTAGTATATTTGTACTGCGCAGCAAATGACTTGGTATTTTTATTTATTTTTCTTAAACATAAGAACCCGTTAGTGCAATAAAAAAATCTATTTTAACGCCTTATCTTTCAGTTTTGTAGCCATTAAGGATTTCTTTTATAATATTAAATGATTCATCTGCGATATTTTTGTTAGATTGTTTATTATAATTGTAGGTTATTAAAGCCTTCCATAAAGCCCAACCCCTTGCTCTATTCCAAGTTTCTTCATCAAAATTCAATGCATTCTTAAATGTCTTTCTGCTACTATCATCAAAAAAAGTCCACGCCATTGCAGCATCACAAGAAGGGTCTCCTACACCTAATATTCCAAAATCAATAACCGCACACAATTTACCATTTTTAATTAATATATTTCCTGGTGCTATGTCACCGTGGACCCAAACTGGTTCACCAGCCCATTTTGAAGCTAATGCCAATTCCCAAATCTCATTCAATAAGTGTTTATTAAAGGTATTTATATTATTAATGGCTTCTCTACACTCATTATCGTATACAACAATATCCCCGCCTCTATAAAAATTATGTTCCCCAGCTAAGGGACCTCCACTGGCATCAATTGATTGTAATTCAACTAAAAATTTACCCAAACCATTTGCAAATTGATTAATATCATCTATATTTTCTAAAGTTAATGTCTCTCCATCCAACCATTTGTTAACAGACCAAGGATATGGGTAATTCTCACTTGGTTCTCCTTTAGCTAATGGTTCAGATATTGGTGTAGAAAGATGCCTAGCTAGGAGTGGCAACCATTTTTGTTCTTTTTCAACTTGGGGTACATAGGCTTTATCACTTGGCAACCTAATGCTCATACTTTTACCTAAGTGAAAAGTTCTATTATCATTACCCCCTATTTTAACAGGCTTGATTTCCAAATTAGACCACTTTGGAAATTGTCTATTTATTAACTTTGAAACTAAATCTACGTCGATTTTTAGCATTTAATATTCTCCCTATAATTTTATTTATTCATCACCCAAAACCCAGTTACAGTTACAGCTACAAATTTATTTGATAAACGCATCCTCATCAACCCCTTTAATTTGATTAAGTTGTTACCATGAATGTTTGAAATTCCTTCTTAAACTAACCTGCCCCGTTAGAGCTCAATAAGAAAAGCCGCCCAAAATGGCAGCTCCGATCTTTAACTCTTGCACCGTTATTTGAATAACTAAATTTCGTTTAACTATTAAACCGAATACTGATAGAATTTTTTATCGACCTGTAATACTGGAAAATTCTCAGGCAATTCTTTAAGACCTATACTTTTAAATCCATTTTTTTCGTAAAATCTATGGGCGGCTAAAAATTGCGGTGTGGTTCCAAGATACACTGCTTTTATTGAGTTTTCTTTCACCCATTTAATTGCATTGTTTAATAAAAGGCTTGCAGTTTTAAATTTTGCTCCTCGGAATTCTTTATCTACAAACATCTTTCTTAATGCAACTTGATTATTTCCTATATCAAAAAGACTGATTGTACCAACTACTTTATCGTTATATACAGCTACCCAAAAGTTGCCATTACCAGTCTGGTAAAAATCTTCTATGGTAAACAAATCGGGTTGGTCCTTCTTGGTAATCGGAATGTTATATTCTTGTTGCTGAATATGAAGAATTAAATCTACGACTTGAGCTTGATACTCATTAGAATATTGTTTCACAATGGGATTGTTATTCATAAATTCACACCGCCTATAAAATGATTCTACTTTTATTAATTTTACAACAAAATACCTTTTTAGGAACCCTCGTTCTTCAACTACCTGCTCCGTTAGTGCAACTAGAGTAAAAGATACCTTTTAACAAATCCTACAAATAAGAGTGCCATTTCAGCCACTATTAACGAAATTAGTTCAGAAATCTTTATAAACCTATGATAATTAGGAGATTTTGTGTTTATGTGATACAATTTATTTACCATTTGATTTACTGTTCACATGTTCCCCACTCATTCATGAGTGGGGTTCCTTGTTTTTATGTTAAAATAAATAAAAAAACAGACTCTAAAATAGAGCCTGTCTATATCCACAACATTGTTATTAAGCTTTACGAACGTTAGTAGCTTGGGGTCCACGTTGACCTTGCTCTACTTCAAACGTAACTGCTTGACCTTCGTCTAAAGATTTGAAACCTTCACTTTGGATTGCTGAGAAGTGAACAAATACATCGTCTCCAGCTTCGCGTTCAATAAATCCAAAACCTTTTTCTGCGTTAAACCATTTTACTTTACCTTGTTCCATGTGTGTTTCCTCCTGCTGTGTGCTTTTGCACACAATATGTTACTATCCTTGCTCCCAGTGATCATTAAGACGAAAGATTTTAATAATACTATCCTTTACACCGAACAAAAATAATTCTTCCTTAGAATACCATTTTTTGAATGTGTTTGCAAGATTACCATCCATTATGTGAATTTATGTCACTTTCAAAAAAACTTATTTTCCGAATAATAGTTTTTAATTCTCTTAGGAAACTCGCAAGCAGCGGAACAAGAATAAGAGCTGCCTCAGCAATCCCCTTTCTTCAACTCTTGCACCCGATAGTTCAATAAGGGAAGGGCGACAACTATTACTTTAGCTGTCGCCCTTTTTATCAGCAATTACATGTTCGACTTTAACTTTTAATTTCATCTGCAATCGTGGGTTCTACAAGATCTTTTCTTCGATAAACATTTAAAATGAGTCCTAAAACAGCAGCGTAAAAGAGTATCGCACTGCCTCCATAACTAATAAAAGGCAGAGAAACCCCCATTATTGGCACGACTCCAAAGCTCATCAAGATGTTCCAGGTAGTAGGAACCGCAAACAATGTAGCACCACCTATTACGATCAATCTCCCATAGAGGTCCTTTGTTTTAAACGCATTTTTTGAGATCCTTGAAATAAATATCAGTAGGATCAAACATAGAACAAATCCGAAAGCCCAACCAAGAGAATAGACGAGGAAGGGAAAAGCAAAATCTGTATGTGCTTCTGGTAACAATTGAAAATTCAACTCGTTGGAAAGTCCGTTACCGAACCATCCCGCTTCTGACAGGACATTCCTAACCGCCTTATACATATATCCTGCTCCATTTGAATCGGCAGTAGGGTTTATAAAAGCAGATAATCTAGTTAACAAATAACTTTGACGTAAGGTCATGTAGAACATAATAATGAAAATAATACCAGCCAATAGATTTGTTAGGGTCAGATTTACAGCTAATTTCTTATGGATTCGAGCGAAAGCAAACATCCCAAGTATGCAGAAGAAGTAAATAATACTAACCATAAAGTCTGGCACCATCATGTAGAGCGAGATGGGAATCCAAAATAAAACAAAAAGTATACCTTGTTTTTTCCAACTACGAAACTCATTTATTTTGTTAAAAATACCAGCCCAAGCAAGAAAAAAGAAAAATAAGCTCATCATGGTTCCATCGACCGTCAGGCCTGGGAGGGAAACCCACTTCTTCGCTCCGTTGGTCATAATTCCAAAAAGATAAAGATATATATGGATCAATAGGCCTATCGCATAAAAGTATATCCATCCGTTCTTTAATTTTTGGTAATCAAAGAAAAGGAATCCAATGATTACAAGAATAGCCAGGGTGTACCAAATAGCCTGTCTCCCCATAAAATAGGTACCTGATAGGGAAAATTCAGGAATCCCATCAACTAACGGGAGAAAACTAATACAAGCAAAAAGAACAAATAAAACAATTAGAACCCAATCCATTTTCGGCTTATGTAGGGGATTTAATCTCTCCCCAATGGTAAATGGATTTCCCATTTCTTGAATCGCCTTTTCCTCTGCATCCTCTTTAGAAAACCCTCTCTTTTTGTAAGATTGACTTAACTCTTGCAGATGATGAATAAGCTCTTTTTTTATCATGTTGTGGGCTTCCTTAGATTTCACTTTGGACGTTACTTTACTTAAAAATTCTTCAAATTTGGGAGAACTCATAAGGACGCCTCCTCTAGTAAGTGTTTAAGGGATAACTCTTGTTTTGATTTATCTTGTTTATAGGTAGCTAAGTATTTTTTCCCTTTGGAATTTAAGGAGTAATATTTCTTTTTGTTTATCCATTTTGAAGTAAGAATTTCTTTATTTTCTAGTAGATGTAGAAGTGAATAAAGCTGCCCTTCATTTTTTTGGAAAGTACGTTCATTTTTTTGAAAAAGTTGGGTAGAAATATTGTAGCCATCCTTTGATTCATGCTGAACCGATTCTAATATAGCTATGATGGTTTCTATCTTCCAAGAATTAAATTGTGTTTGAGATTGTCTCGTACGAATGGATTCTTTCACCGCATTTTTTCTTTCATTGGAAAAAGAAAAATCCTTGAAAATTGATTTTTTCATTGAACTCTTCAGGTTAGTAAATGGATCATTCATCTCCTAAACCTCCTCGATCATCTTGTCTTTTAATAATTCTTTCGCACGCTTTAATCTAGTTTTTATTGTATTTATATTTACTGTCGTAATCTTACTTATTTCGGCTAAAGATAGTTCTTCATAATAATGTAAAAATACTACTTCTCTGTACTTTAGAGGTAAATTCATGACAGCATTTGTTAAGATGTTTTCTTCACTATTCGCGATAATCTCTTCTTCAACCTGTTTTGATTTCGAAGGTATATAATCCAAAATTTTATCGCTAAGCGTTATTTTGCGATAATGCCAGCTTCTTAAGTAGTCCTTACAATGATTACTAGCAATACGATATACCCATGTTTTTAGTGTTGCCTGCTGATTAAACTGATTTAACTTTTCATAACATTTTAAAAAAATCTCCTGCGTTAAATCTTCTGCTGTCGTTCGATTTTTAACATATGTATATACGAGATGCAGGATATCATCGCTATATTCTTGCATTAATTGATCAATTATTTCCTCTCTCTCAAGCAACATACTTTCATCTGTCACCGCCAGTTGTTTTAGTCCATTCATCTTGTTATCACCCTCTCACATATAATAGACGTAGCTAACCTTCATCTGGTTTGAAAAAATATTGGATTTTTATGACCTTCTATAATCTAAGGTATAAATGGAAAAAGGAACAACCTCTTATCGGATTGTTCCAGAATGTTGTATGTAGGTTAGATGGCTTATAATACTACTTATTCGATTAATAATACCTTACTCCTCAGAAGGAACTGCAAATACAACAGCTCCTAAATTCAGAATTACTTATCGGCGTAAATCTGCGTTTACCTGACGCTACCCCTTTTTTAACTATCCTGCCCCGTTAATTGAAGAAGAAAATAAAATCTTTATTTTATAAATAAAAAAGAGAGCCTTAGCTCTCCAACAATCGGTTAACTTTCTGAATCTCCCCTTCAAATAACCTCATGTCCAACTCGTAATCATCATGACCATCAAATGAATCCAACATATCTTTTTCTTGATGTAATGTTATCAAATACTGCTCCAATGAAAACCCACCACTTTGGATTGTATTTTCAAACACAACTTTAAATCTGCTCATTTATTTCACCTCGACAGATAGTATTTCCAATACAATAAATGAAATTCGTATTTTATTACCAAATATAAAAAGGACCATTTAAGTCCTTATGGCTTCTTCAACTAAAGCGCCCTATAATGGAATAACAGTGGAGCTTATTAGCTGGTTAGTTGAATAAGAAAATTAAATCTCTTTTGAGGAGTCAATAACGATAAGGCACCCCCATATGGTCACGCAACGTGATACCTTCGTAATCATCATGAAACAGTTCATGGTAAAAGAGGGAAAACATAATCGACGAAATCAGCAATACTATCAAAGCTTACGTCTGGTTGAAAACACTTGCTGAGGGTCTCGGTTTCCAAAGGCCCGAAAAACTATGTAAAAACGTATTGAATGGCATATGATTGCTAGATTTAAAATCTGTAATAAAGTATTTACATTTTAATCTTCTCTTCTATTTTCATCAATAATTCTTCTCTATTAGGGGAAACAATTATAGAATCATTTAGTGCTACAACGTATTGTGAATGACATAAAAAGCATAGCCTCATACAATAGACTGGAATCATATCAATATCTTGCTGCTCTCGATTAATCCTTTTTAAAATATTCGATTGTTGTTCATTTGTTTTATTTTTATGACAAAACAATATTCTATCAGTCATATGTAACTCCTTTTGGAATAGATACTAATAGAGTGAATAGATAAACCCCTCTATTCACTCTTAATTTAAACAATTAAGCTACTGGATCTTGTAGTTTTTGTGAAACTTCTAATGTATTTACAATATATTCTCCGTCTTTCATAATCACATTTAATTTATCGTGTTGTTGTAGGATTGAAATATCTTCAAGCGGATTTCCATCTACAACTAAAATATCAGCGAGTTTGCCAACCTCGATGGTTCCGATCTTGTCTTCCATTTCCATTATTTGTCCACCATATTTCGTTGCAGAGACAATGGCATCCATTGGTGTCATTCCGACTAATTTAACAAAATGCTCTAAATCACGGGCATATCCCCCATGCGGGCACCATTTGAACCCATAATCTCCACCTGGAAGAATCCTTACCCCTGCTTCGTACATACGTCTCATGTTACCAAGAGCAATTTCTAATCCTTCCTTATAACCAGTTGCATCAATGGCTTCTTGACCAAAGTATTTTGCTCCATCCTCAAGAGTAGAAACTAACCAGTTTAAGGCAGGAACCACAAAGTGTTTGTCTTTATTTTCAACTAGCATTTCAAATACTTCATCATTGATAAAGTCAGCATGCCCGATAATATCCACCCCTGCTTCAATACAATGTTTAACAGAGTCTGATGAACGAGCATGTGTATACACTCTCTTACCGCGAGCATGCGCTTCTTCTACAGCTGCACGCACCTCCTTATAGGTATAAAGAGTCATTTCTCCACGAGCATGAGCAGATAAGCTTTCCCCACTTACATTTAGTTTTACTAAATCTGCGCCTTCTTTAAATAAACTTCTAACTGTTTTACGAACAGCGTCTTCGCCGTCACTTAAAATTGCTAATCCATGAACACGTACATGATTAGGGTGTAAATCTACAAAACTACCAGATGCAGAAACTTCAGCTCCATTAGCAAGCAGTCTCGGTCCAACCAACTTCCCTTGGTTAATGGCATCCCGGATAGCGATATCGACACGTCCTCTAGCAGCAGCACTTACACTTGATGTAAATCCACTTCTAACTAGAATCTCTGCATTTTTAATGGCATCCACCATCGTTTCTTCAATTGGTTTGAAATCGATGTCTTGAATATAAAGGGAATCATTCCATGTTAAGTGAGTATGAGCTTCTGTCATCCCTGGCATAATGGTTTTACCATTTAAATCAATGATATCAATTTCACCTGAACTGTACTTTGCTGGAACATCTACTTTATGTCCAATTTGAGTAATTTTATTTCCTTCAATTAATACATCGATTCCTTTTAAAGCCTGCTTGCCAGTGCCATCAATTAAAAATCCATTTTTAAATAATTTAGCTTTCATTTCATTGTCCTCCTAAAAGATTATTTTTTAAAAGTAAATACAATAAATGTAAGCGATTGCATCTAGTTGTTTTATAGCAAGGTAGAAATAAGACTTTCTACCTGATTCCCCTACTTTCTTATGCCTTAACAGAGCTAGGTCGATTGAGTGTTTTTAAAAACTTTAAAAATGTTTGAATCAATTCATTTGGCTTTTCAACCGTTGTCCAATGTCCGGCATTTGAAATCACTTCTAATTGAGCGTTCGGAAAAGCCCGGTAAAGTTTCTCAGCTACTGGTAGCGCTGTTACATTATCTTCATCCCCTACGATCAATAAGGTTGGAGCCTCTACTTTTTGATGGTCAATGGCTTTACCATTCGCCAGCGCTCGGCAAGATGCGGCATAGGCTTCGGCATTGTTGCGAAGCAGCAAATCTCGAATGAGCCCCACAAGAGCTGGTTTATTTGCTTTTGTAAATGAAGAAGTACCACCTGCGATAATCATGTCTGCGACGGCATCCATTCCTTCTTCCTCTACGATTCCAGCGCGTTTAAACGTATTCTGTTTACCTGTCTCTGGTAACTCCCATAGAGGACCTACAAGTGTTTGACTCTCTACCCTAGCTGAATATTTAGAAGTGAAGTGCTGAACAATTAAGGTTCCCATTGACCATCCAATTAGGTGAGCGCTTCTAATATTTTGACTATCTAATAATGCCTTTAAATCCTCCACCCAGGTCTCTATGGAATATTCACAATCTGCAACATCTGACCGGCCAGATCCTCGTAAATCATAAGTCAAAGTTTTATAGTAACGTGAAACTACTGATACTTGGCTATGCCAGACATTTAGTGAGCCTCCAAGACCATGCACAAAAACGACGGTTTCTTCCCCATTTCCATTAACTTCAAGGTTCATTGTTATTCCATTTACTTGTTTAAGCATTATTACCTCCTAAAATTGGTTTGTATTTTCTAAAGAATGGTTATACCAATCTAAAAAAGACAATAACCCAATTTTCAGAATATTGCAAGTCTATATTTCAAAAAAATTATTTTTATTTTTAAATCTTTGGTTTTCTTATAAATAAAACTGCTAAAGTGCTGATAAATCAACGCTTTATTTCATTAGTGTGTTTTCCTTTAGATTAAATTTAAAATCTATTTAAAAGATAAAAAATTCAGAAAATAGGTATTGACGAATGGTTATATATGTTTAATAATAAAATTGGTATTACCAATAAGATTAACTTCAACAAAATTGGTATTACCAAAACAACTAAAACTAGTTACATATTTTATGTGAAATCTGAAAGGGGAATGAAAGTATGTATTTATGTAGTTTTCTTCATAACGGAATTGAAAAGTATGGTGCATTAACTTTTGATAAACAAAATGTTATTGAACTAAGAGAAGCCGAGCAAACTCTATTTCCTTCGCAAGAACTGCCTAATAGTTTAAATAAGGCAATCTCAAATCCCTCTTTACAGGGAAGACTTCAAGAGGTTTTTCAAAAAGCAAGCAATGCTGAATCAGCTACTATTTCTTTAAAAGAAATTGAATTATTGGCACCTATTGCGAATCCAAATCGAAATATTTTCTGTATTGGTGTGAATTATCGTGAGCACGCCTATGAGTTTATCGGAACAAAAGATGATTCAATAGCAATTCCAAAGAATCCTATTGTTTTCTCTAAGTTACCAACAACTGTCACTAGTCCAAATGCAGGTGTTTTATCCCATAGCCAAGTAACAAATGAACTGGACTATGAAGGTGAACTAGCCATTGTTATTGGAAAAGAAGGAACGCTTATTTCAAAAGAGGATGCCTACGATTATGTATATGGTTATACCATTATCAATGATGTCACAGCACGTGACCTCCAAAGAAAACATCAGCAATGGCTTTTAGGAAAAGGACTTGATTCACATGGACCAATGGGGCCATACCTTGTGACAAGTGATGATATTCCAAATCCAGAAAATCTAAATATCGAAACAAGAGTCAACGGAGAAGTTCGTCAAAAGTCAAATACCGAACTTTTAATCTTTGATATCCCTACTATTATCGAAACAATTTCAAAAGGGATTACACTAAAGCCTGGTGATATTATTGCGACAGGAACACCTAAAGGAGTAGGAATGGGATTTGAACCACCTAAGTTCTTAAAGGACGGGGACGTAGTAGAGGTTGAAATTCAACATATCGGTGTTTTGAAAAATACGATTGTACCAAGTCGTGTAAAGATTGGTTCACTTTAATCACTGAGGAGTGAGGGGAATGTTCGATTCAACTTTAATGGTCAAAGTTGTAAACAAGGACTATACAGACAATCAAAAAAAGGCAATAAGTGTTGGATTTTGCCCAGAATGCTTGCCAGCTCTGACTGATTATAGAATATTAGAGTCATTTTATAGTGACAATCATGACATGCAATTGATAAGAGTAAAGTGCTCAAATATCGCTCATTGCGAATGGGAAGAAACTCTTCCTGCAAGAAGGACAGACAATGGTTTAGAAAACTTTTTTGAATCTTAAAAACTAACTAGATACGTGTGATAAAGGCAGCATTCTATTATAGAATGCTGTTTTCTATTTATGAAAGAAATCATCTACAAAATCATAATGGTTCTTATATCACTAATATTTTGTCTATGGAAAGACTTTCATTAATATAGTAAAATTAAATTGGTTGTACCAATTTAGGAGGATCTTATATGCCTACTTCTACTTTTATGGATATTATTCAATATATTAAAAATAATATTTCCACTGGTAAATATCCTATAAACGGAAAAATACCACCTGAAAGAATACTTGCTGAAGAATTGCAGGTAAGCCGATCCACATTAAGAGAGGCTTTAAAGGCCCTTGAAAGTATTGGAATCATTGAAAGAAAAGTAGGTCAAGGGACATTTGCGAAAAAAGCAAATTTTAATGAATACTTAAGTTTCTCTAAGCTGTCCAGTCCCTCGGAAGTATTTACTGCAAGACTTGCGATTGAACCTTATTTAACCGAGTTGGCAACACGTAATGCGACACATGAGGATTTATTATTTTTAGAAGATTGTTTGGAAAAGATGGAAGTTAATCTTAAAAAAATAACAGAGTTTGAACAATTAAATACAAAATTTCATTATCGAATCGCCACTTCCGCAAGAAGCTCTTTACTATTAAGTTTTATAGACATTATCGAAAACATTCATACAGAAGAGCTTTGGGGGACACTACGAACTCATAGCTTAAAGCCAGACAAAATGGAAATCTATCATAGGCAACATATCGACATATTTGAAGCGCTGAAAAAAAGAGATAGTGAAAAGGCAAAAGAAGCAACAATTGTACACCTTAAAACTGTTAGAGGTTATATGTTGGATCTGTAAAATATTTATACAGGAGGATTTAAGTGGAACACTCAAACACACAAAAAAAAACTTTTGTAGAAATTTTGAATGAAATCAAACAGAAGATTAACAATCGTACTTTCCCAGTAGGAAGCAAACTTCCATCAGAGAGAACACTAGCTGAAGAGTTTCAAACAAGTAGAGTAACAGTGAGAGAGGCGTTACGTGCTCTTGAAATTATCGGTGTAATTGAAAGTAGAATTGGTCAGGGAACATTTGTAAAAACAATGAATTTTTCCGAAGAGGATAAATTGCTAGAAATCTCCCAACAAACAAGCCCATTAGAAATATTTGAAGCAAGATTTGCGATTGAGCCGTTCTTAGCTGAGTTAGCAACTCACAATGCGACCCCTGATGATTTTCTTGTGATCGAACAATGTTTACAAAGAACAAAAGAAGCTATAGGGGATTTTGAAGAATTTGAAAGGTTAGATGAAGAATTCCATCATTTGATTGCTAAATCCTCTAAAACATCCTTATTATTAAGCTTTTTTGATTTAATCAATAAAGTAAGAAAGGAGACATTGTGGCGTACGTTTAAAGCTAGAAGCCTAAATAAAGAAAGAACGTTAATATACTACCAACAGCATGTATCGATTTATGAAGCGATCAAAGAAAGGGATTCTAATAAAGCTAGAGAATCTACCCTCCTTCATCTCAAAACTGTACGCCTCAATATGATAGGTGAATAAAAAAACCCTTGTTCTATTTCTTGCCTTCACTATGGCCTTTATCTTGGCTTAGCCTGATTAGAATATTTTGATAAGTAATTTAATAAAAGAGACTATGTAACAAAAGACGATTAAACCCGAAGTTAATCGCCTTTTGTTACATATTAATCTTCTACTTTTTCCTCGGCCTCATTCCACATACGATCCAGACAAGTCGGGAACTACGAAGCCCTGAAACCCGCATTCTTACGTTGTATCTTGTCACACATGGAAATAAAAGTCGGGAACTGGGATAATTCGTTTTTTGCTATATATCAACTTTAAAGGAAAAAGACCACATAATAGTGGTCCTTTGTTCTTTAATTAAACTGCCCCTTTAGGTCAATTAGAAAAAAAGGCTTTACTCCTTCTTGAAGTAAAGCACTCGTTAGTTCAATAAGGGGTACCGTCAGGAAAATGCGGATTTACAACGATAAGGAAATTCCAAATTAAAAAGCTCACCTTCTCTGCAAGTCAAAATAGAGAAATTGAGCTTTTCAGTTACTTCATTTATTTATTGAATTCATTAACTGGAAGAAATATTCAGGTTTGTGAGTTTTATTTAGGTTATACCATGAATGTAATGTATCTTGTGAAAATACATCTATTTTTTTCAGTACTTCCATCGCAAATTCCAGAGGGGCTACTCCTGATGCTGTAACCAAATTCTCATCAGAAACCGCAAGTCCCATCTCATAGAATTTTTCTCCTTTATAATTAGGACAAACCATTTTAATATACTCTAAGTTATTACTTGTATGCTTTCTAGAATCTAGGTATCCCATATTCGCAAGGGCCTCAGTTGCACCACAAATTGCAGCAACAATAGTGCCGAGCTGTAAAGCTTCGCCAATTTTTTTCAAGATAGGTTGATGAATATCTTCTCTCCAAGTAGTCCCTCCGGGTAATACTAAAAGATCTTTACTTTCAAGAGTACACTCATCAAGCGAAATATCTGGTTTTATGGTCAGCCCCCCCATCGTATTAATCATTTTTTTATTAGCACCCACTGTAACTACTTTTAAAGGTGTTAAATCTTTTTTGAAATATCTTCCTGTGTTTAGTTCTGCAATTAAATATCCATATTCCCAGTCTGACATTGTATTAAATACATATAGATAAACGTTTTTTGTTTGCATCCAATAACACTCCATTCATAATTGATATATCCTATTATAATAAAACTTCACTGACAGCTACCGTCAGTGAAGTTATCATATTTGATGAAATTTTATTAATTCAGACAGGACTTCAACAAGTCTTTTCTTTAGACTTTTTGGCTCAATAACTTGAATAGATTTACCATATGGTAAAATTAAATAAGGTACATATGTATGTAGTATATTTTTTTCAAGAAGAAATACTGCTTGATTTAAAGTCCGTTCTTTTAAATAATGTTCTAAAAACCAATGTTGGCATATATCTTCCAATGTCCTTGTATCCCCATTAATAACTAGAGAGGTAATTTCCTCCTTATCCTCTATAGTTGGAAGGAGGTTTTCCATAAAAAAGTCGCGTGCTGAAAAATTTTCTGGTCGGTTAAACTTTTTTTCGGTTAACATTAGACTTTCAATTCGATCTACTCTAAAACTACGGATCTCATTCCTAAGATGACAAAACCCAATAATATACCATTTATTATTCCAATAGATAATTCTGTACGGATCGACCAATCTATACTTTAATTGTTTTTCGACACCTTTGTGGTAAAGAATTTCTACTGAGTACCCTTCAACTACGGACAGCTCCAACTCCTTCAAAAAATCTGCCGTAGAGAGGGAACTTAATCGATTTATTACTTCAAGACTATTAAAATGCTGGTTTATCTTTGTTTCCTGCTCTTGATTTGAATATCTGCTTAGTTTTGAAATAGCTCTATTTAGTGCTTCACCCCCATAATATCCTGCTTCTTCTGCAAAAACAGCAGCATGATGAAGTGAAGTTTGCTCCTCAAAATCAAAAAAAAGTGGAGCTTCAATAAAATAATTCAATAAAGTGTATCCACCATTATGTCCTGTGTCTGAAATTATAGGTACACCACTTGTTGAAAGTGTATCAATATAACGATACACAGTCCTTATATTCATCTCCAACTTTTCTGAAATTTGTTTTGCAGTAATTTTTTCACCTGAATTAAGCATCCATAAAATTGCTAATATATTGTCAAATTTAGGCATATAAGTAAGTCCACCTTTATATGGGATTTAATGTATATTATATATTTCTGATTTTTAGTATAACCCATCAATTGTTCCCTTCGGATAGCTTTCTATATAATGAAGCCCTAGACACATTTGTAATTTCGCATATTTGATTTACTGTCATATTTCCTTCTTTATATAGCTTTACAGCATAATTCATTCCAGCGTGGTTTTTGTGATACTTTTTTAAACGCCCTTTAAACTTCCCTTCTTTCTGGCAAGAGCTATTTTCTTCGGGAAACAAGGAGAACTTAGGGAACGAACCATACAGCATCAGCTTCAAAGGGCAAGCGCTTTAAATATAATTATCAATGCCATCAGTATCTGGAATACTTTACATCTAACAAAAGCAGTATATCAAAAACGAACGGGGAATTTTAATGAACATTTATTGCACCATATGTCACCTTTAGGCTTGGAACATATTAATTTACTAGGAGAATACCATTTTAATTCGGAGAAAGTGGTATCAATAGATTCTTTAAGACCGCTAAAACTTTCTTAACGTTGTTAAAAAGGGGGGAATCGTCTTGAAAATGTGCTTAGCGTTGTAAATCCGCATTTTCCTGACGGTATCCCAATAAGAATTCCTCAAAGTTTCAACGCTATTGTTACTCCTTTTATTGCGGAGTTTTTTTCGACACTATGAAAGGTTGAGTCCTTAAAACTTCTTTTCCATTTTCTGAGACAACAACTCGTACTTCTTTACCTTTTATTATTCTTAACGGGTTCTTCATTGAAACATATAGTTCTCCTTGTTCATTAGGCTTAAATAAAGTTTCCTCAACCATAGTTCCGAATCGTATCTCTACATTTTCTTTGGGTCCAAAAACAACTCCTTCGTTATTATCTCCTCCAATTGAAATTTCATAGTTTGCAGTTGACTTCAATCCTTTTGCTAATACAATTACATCAATAATTCCATCATCAATCGTACTGTCATCGATTATTGCCTCAAAAGCAATAGTTACTCTACCGACTCCATCTTCAAAAGGTATATCCTCTGCCATATAAGCTCCGACTTCTGTAACACTTGCTTCATTTGAGCAACCAGTTAATAACAGTCCAAAACCTAATAATATAATTATGATAGAACGCAATTATATCCCCCCTCATATTGCAGTTTCATATATTCATTCAACATGATTTCGGATTACTCCTTCTTGAACTAAAGCACCCGTTAGTACATAATTTCACAATCTGAGAGCCAAATTAATTTCTTATTACGTATTTTTCATTTATTTTTCATTTACTTTGATACCACAATAATAAAACGTTATGTTTCGAAAATTATATTAAGAGTATTATTAATATTAAATGCATTCTCTAATTTTCAATAAATCTGTTTTAAATGGAGGTGTAAATATGAAAAAAAGCGAGTCTGATCTTCCTAAAGAGTGGATCGAGTTAGTAAAAGAAGCAATGAAATCTGATATAACTAAAGAAGATTTTAAGATTTTTTTAGAAAAAGAAAAAGAGAAAAGGAAAAACCATAAATTTTAGCAGAGTTTATATTTAACTTTCCTAGTTGCTTTGTCAATCGGTATATAATTATGGGAGTTTATTTTTTGAATAGAAAATAAGCCTTTACATACAAGATTTATAATAAATCTTATATGTAAAGGCTTGTTATTTAACTCAGCTTATTGCATTATAGCACCTTTAGTTGATCAAGCATATGTTTCATTTTATTTCTAGAATATAGTTGAAAACGTTCGACACCTGGGTACTTTTCACCCAAACTTACAATATTGAAACCATAATTTTTGTAAAAATTAACAGTATCTTTATCGAGAAATTCTATTCCCCATCTTCAAAGTCATAACCATACAATTCTCGAACTGGCGATTAGTTATATAAATCATATCCAATATTAAAACTAAATTTAAAGCACCCTAAGTTTTAAAAAACTTAGAGTGCTTTAATAACATTTCAATATGCTGGTATGTGATTATTGAACGAATTATAGATTTATTGAGCTATCTGGGCATTACGAATATCTGGCATCATCTGTTTTGTGATATGTAATATCAATTTTTTTAAATCAGTACAGTGTATGCTTGGGTTTACGAATCCAAGTTCACTACTGAAACGATGCGGTAAATAACCGCCACCGCACACACTGAAAACTGAGCATTGTTGACAAATTTCTGAGTAATTCTGTTCTAAACCCATTTTAAAAATTGGAGTAGCTCTTAAATCTTCGATATTATTTTGCAATACATTTAGGTTAAGGTAGGTAAAACCGTCACCACAGCTGCGCAAGACATCAAGAGGCTCAAGACTTCCATCTGATTCCACGACTATCTCATCTATAGGGTCTCCCCCAATCGAATCAACTAAGCTACTTCCTCCTAGTAGCATCCTCATAATCGATTCAAATGTACGAATCTTTATGCATGGATCACCATTAGTGTACCATTCATCAAAGATTTCGATTAAATAGTCAGCGTAAGGTGTACTATTTTTTTCACGTAATGGGATTGTGTCGTGATTGTAATCTTGTAACAGAAAATCCATTGTCTTTATACCAATTTCTCGAAAATGACGGTAGATTGCTATTCCTCGTACGTCGGGGTTAATAACACAAAGAACACCCCAATGTACCTGGTCCTGTTCTTTCAACAAATCAATAGCTCTTTTGACAGAGCTATAAGACCCACGTCCTCCATGATCTACCCGATGGTAATCATGAATTTCTGGTGGACCATCTATGCTGATGCCTACATTGAAACCATGTCGATTAAAGAATTCTAGCCAATCTAAATCGAGTAAAACTCCATTGGTTTGCACGGTAAAATCGATTTGTAGATTCTCTGGGCGATTACTTTTAATATAATCCAACAGCCATGCAAAATATGACTTACCCGCTAACAGTGGTTCACCGCCATGGAATGATAATACAACATGTTTTATTCCGTTTCGTTTTGTATATCCAAAAATTCGGTCCACTGCAGCTTGCGCCACAGTTTTTTCCATTACACGAGGTCGCAAAAGGTGTCGTGTATCAGAACCGTTAAAGACATAACAATAGGAACAGTTGAGATTACAAGCACCTGTCAGCTTAAAAATCACAAACATTAAAAAACTCCTTTGGAGACTATGTGTGTTAATAATTCAAATTCTCTCATGTATTCTGTTAAATTTGATACTTACTGAGCAAGGATTTAGTCCACTTATTGCAGTGAACTTTTTGAGTGTGGACTTTTTGAGTGTTCAGCTTTAGCGTATCCGTTCATCATTATTCTCTGTTCCTCGTCCTCACTGTCATTACTTCTTCTTAACTTTTGTTGCTCTGCTACAATTTCACGTGTGATATCATTTTTTACATGTTCTATATCAATTTTTTCTAAGTCATCTCCTGTTATTTCTTCAGAAATCCTATAATCGTTATCCATTTTATACACTCCTAAATTAAATTTTAAAAAATTAATATTTATTTATGAGACAACAATAATAATCTCCCTTATGCTTGATTATTATTCATTTTAAATATTAATAAATGAAAATAACCAAAATCTAACCGGCTTTCCGGCACGAGAGGTTTTCATCATGGGTAAAGACACTATTCCTAAAAAAGATCATCAGCGTGATGATCTTTTTTGTTCCACTAACGCACCCGTTTGTTTGAGTACATTTTTTCACAATCTATCCTTTTTCAGCATGTATTTTGGGAATTAAAAAATGGGTTGATGGAAGTATGTTTTTTGTATATAAAATAAGGCTTTATATACAAGTTATGTATAAAACCCTGTATATCAAGCCTAAAAATATATTCTATCAAAATGCCCTATTCTTGAATAAACAAAATTATCTTTTGTTCCCATACACCTTTATCTCGATACTCCATACCAAAATACAGTCCAAGCTTTTTCAAATCGTTTTAGAAAGTCATCATAAATAAAGCTTTCCGTAAATAATCCATCTAACAAGAAAAAGAAGGCGGATTGAAACGTTTGTTCAGATATATCTCTTAATTGTCCTGCTTCCATTCCTTCTGTATAGTATTTGTTTACAATATCGCCTATTTGATAATCGCCACGTTCTACAATTGCTTTAGCTTCTTCTTTTAACTCTACAGGTGGAAATAATAAAAAGCGTACATACATCATGCCTTCTTGTTTATTCAGGATAAAATTACAGCTATTTTTAAATAATAAATAAAGCCTTGTTTCTAAATCCTCATTTCTATGTTGCTCATATATGTCACGCATTCTCATAAGCAAATCGTCCATAACCATTTCTGCTACGTATAGGTACAGTTCATTTTTACTTTTGAAGTGATTGTATATTGATGGTTTTTGGATCCCTACTTCTTTTGCAATTTGTGATAACGTTGTCCCTTCATATCCATGCTGAGCAAAGGAACGCTTAGCCGCTTCAATAATTAGGTCTTTCGTATTCAATTTCTTCATCCTTTCAAAAAAAAATAGTTGAAAATAAACAAAATCAACGTTACACTAACTACCGTTAGTTAATTATAAAACAAAGAAGGGGCGTGAACAAATATGTGGATTTTAGTCATCATTGCAGCCATCTTTGAAGTTGGTTGGGCAACAGGATTAAAACATGCCA
Source organism: Neobacillus sp. plas4 (assembly GCF_057221695.1). Lineage (NCBI taxonomy): Bacteria > Bacillati > Bacillota > Bacilli > Caryophanales > Bacillaceae > Neobacillus > Neobacillus sp. plas4. The sequence continues at coordinate 2,851,138 of NZ_CM170152.1, read as the reverse complement.
ACTCGCCTTTAGAATGGACTCTTACTGTTATAGGAGTTGTTGTTAGTTTTGTACTGCTTGTCCGAGCTGCTACAACTTTACCTACAAGTACAGTATACGCCGTTTTTGTAGCATTGGGTACAGTTGGAACTGTGTTAGTAGATATCTTGATCTTTCATTCACCTTTTAATTGGAGTATGCTCTTCTTTCTTGTCTTACTACTTGTCGGAGTGCTCGGGTTAAAACTTGTCACCGGTAAGCAGAGTGTAGAAAGGAGACAAGAAGGATGAATTGGATATTTTTAATTATCGCAGGTATTCTTGAAATTGTTGGTGTTACTGGTATGCAAATTATGGGGAAAGGACAGAAACTAAAAGGATTTTTGATTATATTGATTGGTTTTATTTTTAGTTTTACCTTTCTTAGTCTTGCGATGAAGACCGTTCCTTTAGGTGTCGCTTATGCAGTTTGGACAGGGATTGGAACTGTAGGTAGTGCGATCGTAGGAATGTTGTACTATGGAGAATCCAAAGATAAATTGCGTATTTTCTTTATTGCATTGGTGGTAGTGGCAGTAATCGGTCTAAGATTAGCATCTTAATTAAAAATGCGTTTTAATATGTAAATATTTGAGAGCTTTTAATAATAATAACTTATATTCAGCCTTCTAATGAATGAGTTAGATGGAAAAAGCCTAATTATCATATCAATATGATAATTAGGCTTTTTCTTATTAAACTAACCTGCCACGTTATTTAATAAGAAAAACGGGTTCACCTCAGCAATCCCATCTTGAAGTAAAGCACCCGTTAGTTCAATAAGCTTATTTTATAAAATCGTTTATTAATTGCTCTGTTGTCAGTATTGTGGCAAATTCATCGTGCAATGTAGCTAGAGATATATTATGTATAGTTGCTGCATCATAATATGTATCATTGTGGTCCTTCATACCGAAGGCTGCTGTTGCATCTGAAATCAGGTATGTAGCGAAACCTAAATTACCACTCATTCTTGTAGTTGTTGATACACAATGAGGTGTAGTCAAACCAGTTAAAACAACTGTTGTTATTCCATTTACTTTTAAAAACTCTTCTAAATTTGTACCAATAAAGCTACTATTTACTTTCTTCGTTATAATTACTTCTTTATCAATAGGTTCAACTATTTCTTTTATAGCAAACCCCTCATTCTTTGGATAAAATACAGAACTAGGATTATCGGAAGTGTGTTGTATATGTATTACTGACCATCCTTTTTCTCTCCATAGTTGTAGTATCTTACTAATGTTTTCTTCTGCATTTAGGTTATTTCGCTCTCCCCATTTTTCATCATCGAAAGCCTTTTGTACATCAACTATAATTAAAGCTTTTTTCTTTTCCACCATATGATTTCCCCCTAAGTTGAATTTTCTATTTATTACTACAATTTAAACTCAGAAATTACTTTTGTACAATTGCTATTGCTGTTCAACTATCCAGCACCTTTAGCACAAGAAGCGACTGCCCCTATTGGACAATTACACCCGATAGCTTAATAAAAAGTAAATGTTGGCACCTATCTAATTTCATAAAATAACCATTCAGATAGTTCTCCACCCATTTTATTATAAAGGGATTGGGCTACAAAATTATCTTTTGCTGTTTCCCAAGTCATAGATATAAAATCATTTTTCCGTATGTAATCTAAACTGGTTTGAAATAGCTTTTCTCCTATTTTTTTTCCTCTTACATCTGGAACCACAAATAAATCATTTAAAATTGCCTGTCTTTTTACCTTTAGGGTACTAAAAGTAAAATACAAAGTGGCAAATCCAATTAATTCACCATCTTCTTCAGCCACAAACTGGAGTCCACTTGAAGGATTTTCAAGTAAATAATTTATCAATCCCTTTAACTTGTTTTCTTCAGGTTCAGGTTGATTATAAAAATCCACAATGTATTGTTCCATTAAATCTTTTAGTTTTGGAATATCCGTTTCTCGAGATTTTCTGATTTCAATATTATTCATATCGTTTCTCCTTTTTTGAATTATGGTAAAATTATATAAATGAATTGACCAGTATAAAAGTGACAGTTTGATAAAAGTTATAGGGGTCAGTTAAGGAGATGAAGTTAATGGATTTAACTCTAAAATTAGATGGACAATCAAAAGAGCCCTTGTATATGCAACTTTACCAATACATAAAGGAAGAAATTCATAAAGGGATTTTAGATGCTGGAACTCGTTTACCATCAATCCGTCAACTTTCATCGTATTTAAATGTAAGTAAAAACACGATAGAAGTAGCTTATCAACAATTAATTGCTGAAGGATATGTAGAAAGTAGAGCAAGAAGTGGCTTATATGTGGTGGAAAATGACACGGATATAATTCCAATCAAAAAAGCAAAGCGAGAATTATTTGATGAAGTTTTAAATGAGAGCAAAGAAACATTTGAATATGATTTCCGACAGGGAAGAATTGATTTAGATCATTTTCCTTATACAACTTGGAGAAAACTTTCGAACCAGGTGTTATTTCCTGAGAATAAAAGTAATTTTTTGTACGGAGACCCTCAAGGTGAGCTAGAACTTAGGAGAGAAATAGCACAATATCTTTATCAATCCAGAGGTGTAAATTGTTCACTAAGCCAGATCCTTGTTGGATCTGGGATCCAGCAATTGCTAACGACTCTTTGCCAAATAATTGGTGTAAATAATCAATCCATTGCAATTGAAGAGCCTTCATATGATGGTGCGAGGATGGTTTTTAAAAACTTAGGTTTTAACTTACGCCCCATCTTGTTGGATGAAACAGGGATTAATATGGAGCACTTAAAAAGTAGTGATGCAAATGTGGTATACGTTACGCCTTCTCATCAATTTCCTTGTGGAATGATAATGCCTTATTCGAAAAGAATGGAATTAATACAGTGGGCAGAGCATCGTAACGGATTCATAATTGAAGATGATTATGACGGAGAGTTTAGATACATTGGAAAGCCAATTCCTTCTCTACAAGGATTAGCCCCAAATGGAAGGGTTATTTATTTAGGTACTTTTTCTAAAGCTTTAATACCAGCCTTACGAATGAGTTATATGGTTTTACCAAAATATTTGTTGTCAGTTTTCAAACGAAACTTTGCCTCCTATGAGCAAACTGTATCAAAAATTCATCAAATAACTATGCAGTTGTTTATTGAAGAAGGACATTGGGATAGACATATACGGAAAATGAGAAAAATTTATCAAAAAAAACATTCAACGCTTATTTCAAGCATTATAGATATAATGGATGACAAAGTTAATATAGTTGGCAGTCATTCAGGGTTGCATATTTTATTACAAGTAAACAACAAAATGACTGAGAAAGAGCTTGTACAAACTGCACTAAGAAATAAAGTAAAGGTATATCCAACATCGAAATATTTTAATGATTTACGGCATATTAATAATCCTCTGATCCAACTAGGATTTGGTGGATTAACAGAACATCAAATAACTGAAGGAATTATTCTTTTGAATAAAGCTTGGTTTAAATAATTATAAACAACAGTTTTACTTTTATTAAAATAATAAAAAGGTGCGATACCATTATTCAAGTATCGCACCCGTTAGCTTAATAAGGATGCTCTTTAAACCATCACAATCAACTTTGTGATAGATGTATATTCCTCTTATACAACTTCTTGATTTTCCTTTTCTTGAATACATTCATTAACCAATACCAATAAAAGTTTATCTCTATCAATAGTTTTACTAATAAAGTCTATTACTTTCATTAAGCCCACAAAAAAAATTAAAAATAAAATATAACTAATAATAAACTTCCAAACACTCCAATTTGTAAAATTCAAAGTAGTAATAAGAGATGAGGTAATGACAGCAATTAATATTGTTTGCATTGAACCTAAGAGCGATGTTAGTCGAGGACTAGATGTCTCAAGTTCAAGAAAAGTTCTAAATCCTTTCAGGTCACTTTGCTCAGGCAAATCCCGTAACATTTTTTCTTTAATACGATTGCAATTTTCTACAAAATTATTATGATCAAAATTTTTAATACTTGAAAATTCTTCATAAAACATTATTGGTGCTTGAGGATTACCCATCCATTGGTAAAAGTTATATTTTTCTGCCGTATGTTTATCATACCAACTAAAAAACTTATTAAAAGAAAAATTAATAATGAATATTAAAAGATTAACTATTAGAAAAAAAGTAACATAGATCAAAATCAATTCCTTAATATTTTCAGCTTTTAAGTACAAATCTAGCACATAAAATACCATATAAAATAATAAAAGAATATTTAAGATTAGATATTGGTATCTTTTTTTTATCAAAATCTTCCCCCTCTTCCCTCTTAATGCAAAAACTTTTCTTAATGGAAGTTATCTTCGTATCTCTTATAAGGCAACTAAAAAGCATGAATAAATTAGTTTTTATTAGAAACACCCTTTCATAAGATAATTCTATTTTCTTCAACTAACCTAACGCTTTACTTTAATACGTTCACAAGAAAAAAGGGTTCCAATTTTATATAAATTTTCTATTTTGCTTATTGAACTGCCCGTTAGCTTAAGTACAATCTTTCACAAATTCAGCAAAAAAAAGAATATCTTTGCTGCGCAGTATAAGTCTACTACGTAATACACGAGTTAATCTGGACCGGTTGCAGAAGACTGATCTTATTGAAATTTAATCAATTTTTTATAACATGATGATTCTCAGAACTATGGTTTTATATCTTTTTTCATCAGATAGATTGCAGGGGTAAACAGTCTGTCATTCTGGTACATTCTTTGTCATTCGGTGGTGAAAACTATGTCAGAGGTGGTCCATTCCAATGGCGGTAATCATATAATGCAGCCTGTATAAAAAGAAGGAAATCACGCAACCTAGTGGGTTCAGTTATTGGGGAGAAAAATCAAATTAACGACTTAATTAGTACCTTGATCAGACATTATTAACCGTAAAAAAGCATATAAAAGAGCAACTGAATTCGCTCAGTTGCTCATTTTTCAATACACTGTTTTATTCTTTAACCGCTAAAACAACATCAGCGTAAAATTCACCATCTAATACCACTTCATAACGCCACAAGCCGCTTTTTGGTACTGCAAAGGTAGCAGTGAATCGCTCTAAAGTGGAATAGCCTGTTGACGGCTCTTTAATTGTTTCTGGGGGCAATCCTATAATTTTTTCTCCTGTTTCTTTATGGTAAGCATAAATAGCTAACTCTTTCCCTTTAAAAGTCTCAAAAGGTGCCGTGAAATCAAATAGGTATCCATAGGGTTTTCTTGCTGAAAGAGATGGATCTGGTGCCACCATCAATAACACTTTCCCATCTTTTACATATATATCTCTAATTTCTTTCATTTCCTTATTTCTTGAGCTCCAAAAATCTTTCGTACGAATTAACATTCCTTCTATTTTGTGCTCTTCAGTTAAATTCGCTTGCCCAGTTACGATCCCAGCTTCTGTTTTTTCACTGCCTTCTTTTTCGAACTGTAATTCTACTGAGAAATTATAAACACTATCTTTTGCATCGACTTCTTCATATTCTATGTTCTTTATCTTAAAATTGTAATAATCACTATTCGGTTGAATCATTACCAGCGACCCGTAGCTATTAACGAAATCTCTGTAGGACGTTTCATTTGCAAAATAAGCTTTAAATATCTTTTCTTCATATTGATTTAACGCTTCAAACTTTTCTTCACTTTCATTATCCAATATTCGTTTCAATTCATCACTTGGACCTGTAAGGCTATTCTGTAATACAGCTTCAATGGTCTTTAAATTCTCATCTTGAGTTATCGTTTCCTTTTTTTCGGTACATCCAACTAATATTAATAGAAGTAAAGTAAATAAAGCGGTTGCGAAAAATTTGATCATGCTTCCCTTCAAATTGCATCCCCCCTTTTATAAATATATCATAATTTTTCCAATTACTTCCTAAAGAAATAGTTCACTTGTTTATTATGTAGATGTCTAAATGAATAAGTCGTAGGCACTAAAACGTGTCGCCAAATTTCATGACCCTCTAGATTGATTTTTATTTTCAGTTGATTCCGGTCGATTTCAAGAACATCTTTCACAACCTCATGATCTTCCTGACCATAAATAAGGCCGAGGAATTTGAGCATTTTATCAATGGGATAAAATGCTGGATCATTTCCAGACATTTGGATAAATCTACCGGTTATCATGCTATCAATACTGACAAAATTAAAGTGCCACGCCATGAAGCTATTAGGGAACTGTTCATGTCCTACTGGAGGATACAGCTCACTAAATCTCTTGTTCTTCTTGATTATCCATTTGGTCTTTATCAACTTTCATAATTAGACCACTCTATTCGTGCCAGTTTACTCAAATTGTATCACAAAATAGGATGCGATTATTCTGTGCTTAAACACTACCAAGTAAAATAATAAATGGGTTTATTAAATTAGTGATCTTTGTTGTAATCTGGATCCGAGTGATCGCTTGCTATATCATTTTAGTTTATAAGATGAAATCTCTTTTAGTGGGTTTTCATTTTTTTCTTCTAAAATATCAAAATTATACTTGCCTGATTTCTTCTTAAGAAGCTGATGCCTTTTTGGCGGATCCAGATATAAGAGGAGGGTACTAGCTTGAATCCCTCTTTCCTGCGTGAGCCGTTTTAATTGATTGGCTTTTTGTAGTTTATTATTAAAAGAAGTTAATTTTGCATCGACAAGTATGAAATGATCGTTGCTTAACTCTAATTCGGTCTTGTTGCCATTTGCTTTGGTGTTGACAATATGGTCGGGATTAAACCAGATGCAGTCTTGTTTTTGTGGAGATTTGTTGGGAAAAAGGCAAACGCTTTGATAGGGATTTACAATGATTGGACACATAACCGTCTTATTAAGAATATTTTTTGCTCCGGCTATTGCTCCCCGTATATCAAAGCCTATGTATTTTAATGTATCGTCTAATAAATGTAGTGGCGGTCTGTCCACCAGTAAAGTCGTTTTTTCTACTATGATCCTGGAACACAGCTTTCCATTTTGATCATTTTCACCCATCACAAGTATCACTTTCTTATCAATAAAGAAATTTTTAATTATAATCGTACTCCACTCCTTAATTAAAGCGATGAATGCGGTTACCCCATAAATCTATTAAACGCTAATTTGGACTTTTTTACTGCAACTTTAGCAAACAGGATTCGTCATAATTCAGGTGCATAATGACAAAGATGCGACATTTTTCTGCGATTTGGTTCCTTTCATGTCCTCCGAGGGCAATAAAATCCTAATTCGTTTGGCTGCAACCAATCCCAGTCTGGACCTATGCCATCTATAAAAGCATGGGATATATGCGTTGTAGTCCCCATTGCAGATACTTTTTTCAAATAGAATGTCATGAATTTGTTGTTTAAGATTCCATAAAAGTAGGCGATTGAATTTTTTACGAAATTGGTCCTTTTTATTTTTCGAATTAGTTGTCTAAAGGCCTGGATGGAGATGTCAAGTATATCTTCTGTGTCATTTGTACACTCAAAGCGAAAAGCAGTAATTTGCACCATATGCCAATATTCTTCAATGGTTTTTGCATCAGTGAAAAAGCATTTTACCAATTGGACAAAAGGTTGTGGTACTCGGCTACTTACATAGCAATAATCTAATGTTGACGGTTCTTCGTAACGTTTATTTATCTTTTGGTTATTTGTTTTTAAAAGATTACTAGTTTTATATTGGTGGTTCATTTTTTCCTCTTTGGGTAGTTCATTCGATGGAAAACGATTAAACTGATATAAATTGCTAGACTGCGAACCGTTTTTCCTTTCTGTTTCAAAGACTGTAATGATCCCGAATTCCTTTGCTTTCAAAATCATTCGTTTAAAGGTAGATCTTGATATGCCGTTATCATCGTATTGTGCGTGAATGGATTTTAAGATGGTTCCAATTTTGGCATTGCATACGCCGGGAACTTTGGCGGCAAATCGCACGAGCCTTTTTAATCCGACCAGCTCCCCTTTCGTAAAATCATGCTTGTGTTCTACTAACCACATTTCCATATGTCGATTAAATTCCTGAAGGGAACTAAATTGCGAAAACTGTTTAAATTCTTCCGTATTACCCGATTTTATACTCACGATAAATAACGCCCTCTCATCACCAAGTTTTAAGCTTTCCTTCGTGAGAACTTTATGTGAAGGCTCACGACCAGCACTTCTACAGTAACGAGATTGGCTGAGTAAATCGAACTTCCCTTTTCTACTTTTGAGGACATTTTTAGGGCGAAACGTCAAAAAACGCCTTTAAAAATATTTTTTGAAGGCGTTTTTTGCATTTTGGATGGATTTTCAATTGAAATTGTTTAAATCCAGGGATAATTATTTTCATAAAAAATAGACACCATGTTAACTTCATGTGGTGTCTATTAGAAAAAGTGTAAGTCACTAGTCAAAATTTGTAACATTTGTCTAGTGACTAGCACATAATTTTTTGGCGAATACACTTTCTTACGAACCCCAAAGGATCATTTATCTCCAAACTTTATGTCAAATAATTTCTACAACTTATCGTTCAATAAAAAGTCTTCATACGTAGCTTAGACAGTTTTCAAGACTACTTGCAAATGTTTTCCTAGTATCCTCAAGTATCTTCAATACTGTTTTTCTATCCAGTTAATTTGCTTCTCATTCCCTCATGGGTTTGACCTGGCGCATAACGAAGTGCGACCTTTACGGTACAATAATCAGGTACTTGAGGAACACGCCATTCTATATACTCTTTTCCTAATCCGCCTTTAATTACCCCAATGTTGTAGCGGTTTAGCCCTTCATATTCTGGTTTCGTTGCACCTAAGAATTTGAGGGTTTTTAGTTTCTCTATTACTTTAATCGCCTTTTCAATTGCATTAACACCCTCATCTTTTTTTGAAAGGTGTCGACTTTCTCCTTCTACATGGATAGCAATTTCAAATGCACCCGCATGAAGGGTTACGACGGATATATCTGAAGGCTCCCCATTAATAAACCAGTCAGCACGTAACCCTCTTTCCAGTAAATGAACCGTACCGACTCCACCTTGTAACTCTCCGATAACTAAACTGATGATGATATCACCTTTAGGCGTCATATTACCATCAATCAACCTTTTAACAGCTGAAATAAACGCTGCATTTGAGGCCTTCATACCGGCTGCTGATTTTGTTCCTGTTCGGGTATTTTACTTGGGTATTTTTCATTATTCATGCTATCATTCCTCCTATCAATCTATGATGATGCATGTAATACCCTTTGACAAACTAATTAAACTACTACCGATAGCTGATTTCTCTTCAACAGGCTCCAGTAGTTTTAAAATCCTTTGTGCTGAATATTTGGACTATCTTCATTTAGAATTTTCATTTGTCTAATATGTGCACGGGTTTTTTCATCACCTAAGTAATAAAGCATCGTATAGATTAATAGTATTCGCTGGTCATATTCCCTATTTTGAGGCTGATGATGATATTCAAGATATGGAATGTGTGATCGCACATAACTTTCCCAATCTGTTTCATCATTTCGATCAAAAAGTCGTTCAAGGACATTCACTTGAGAATCTGTCGCTTCAATTTTAAAATCCCACTCTCCCTCGTAAGGCCCTCTGAAAATTTCATTCGATTGAATATTGATATAGTAACTTTGTTTTTGCTCATCCATTCGATCATCTCCTATCTTGTTGGATATTTACCACAACTTTCAATGTATTAAACATTTTCATACATTCAAGTATTCACTCAATGGTAAACAGATTGCGTTTAAAAGATTTTTTTTACTTTCTTTAACGAATAATGGAAGTAATTTAATTTTGCAGGCTTTTTTAACGAAAGCCCCGTAAATTGAACAGTGACGATCGAAAATGATTCATTCCTTACCTAATTTACTCTATAATCATTACTAGGAATGGAGGAGTTGCATGGAACAACAAAACATTTTGACGAAATTAAAAAACTACGCAAGAAAACTAAAACAAAATTTATTCGTACTTTATTTATCCTACAAAGATCCTAGAGTTCCTTGGTATGCTAAATTGGTCGCAATTTGTGTGGTTGCGTATGCTTTTAGTCCTATCGATTTAATACCTGACTTCATCCCTGTATTAGGTTTTCTCGATGACCTAATTATTGTCCCGCTGGGCATTTTACTTGCTTTGAAATTAGTACCGTCTTACATTATTGAAGAAAAAAAAGAAAAGGCTGAAGAAATGATGAAAAATGGTAAACCAAAAAACTGGTTTGTTGCCATATTATTCATTCTGATTTGGCTTTTACTTGCGTTTTGGATTGGCAAATTTTTTTGGATTACATTTAGTTAAAAAAGGAAGGAAATGCTTGGACAAACATACCATTAGAATGCAAAAAAAGGTGCCAGGCACCACCCAATTTTGAAAGGTCCCTGGCACTAATCTTTGGTTTTATTACAAACACCCATTAAATCCCCAGTTCGTCACGAAGTTCAACCTGCTCCAAATATTGATTTTTTCCTTTTTTCTATTCTTTCCTCCTCCCTATACTGTTCAAGGTATTTATAGGAAGGGTTCATGATATAATCCACTCTAGCATATCCCTCTTTTAGAAGTGTTCCTTGAACCGATTTCCCTTCCACATAAACATAGGCTAAAAATGGAAGCACCAAATTACGAAGATGAAATCGCAATAAATGTTTCAGAAATTACTCATTGGGAAGTAAAAAACGTTGAGTGACAACGGGAAAAAATCCAATTGTTAAGATTCAACTAGGTAAAGCTCCTGATTACGGCGTAACTGAGTTTAATATAGAAGATAAAGAAATGACTAAAGACGAAATAAATTATTGGTATGGTACAGACTTCGTTACAAATTATTCAGACGTTATATCCACTCCAGATGGGGAGTTATATATTACGTTTTTTAAGCAATAAATATCAATAAGTAGCCTTCGGGTTGCTTTTTTTTTGGCATATTTGTTTCGGCAGATTTGGCAACCTGGTAAAGCTCACCCCACTTTTCTAGCGAAAACTCGAAATTACTTTTCTTCTATAACATCACCCTCTTTCTTATGTCTTTATCCCGATTACCCATATTCTTTGTTTCTATGAAAAAATCCTTTTTATCTCGTTGAATTTATCGTTTCTATCTGGAAATAAAAGGGTGTAATTGGTGCGATAGTAATAGGTTATTTACTCTACATAAGTAAAAGAAATATCCTATAACCTTTCATAAAAAGATATTTGGAGGAGTACGTTCATGCTTAGTTTCGTAGAGGCAATAAATATTTTTCAGTCTTATCCCCTTCTTGAAGAGAGAATTTCTTGACATTGGGGTCAGTCCCCCGTTGAATTAAAGCAGTAATTCAGCGGGGGACTGACCCCGAAGTGCATGGAATTGTGACCAACAAAATAAAAGAACTCTTACTCAATCAATTATTTGCTAATGAATGTAAGCCGATACCCTATGTGCTCGGAACAGGCGAAGTCAATTCCGCTACTTACTGACAAAATAATCCCTGGTTTTAAACTAGTCATAATAATCTTATTTTCTGCGACCTTTGTATTCTAAAATAGATTTGAAGCTGAATTTATTTCTTTTTATTACTTATTTTTATGTTAGATACTTGTCCATTCCATATTTCTCCTACCAGCATATTTTAATGTATGTTTGTGAAAAATTCTCTTCATCTAATGATTATTATTTAAGACTTAATATTTATCCAAAAGGGAGTGTAAAGAATGGCAGATGAAATTCATGATGTAAACGCAACCGGAGGTGATGGTCATCAAGACAATTCAGAAACTGAAGCCCTTACCGCAGATAAAACTCATGATTTAAAGAAGACATCCGAAGGTGATGATCATCAAGACAATTCAGAAACTGAAACCCTTACGGCAGATAAAACTCATGATTTAAAGACAGCCGGAGGTGATGGTCATCAAGACAATTCAGAAACTGAAGCCCTTACCGCAGATAAAACTCATGATTTAAAGACAGCCGAAGGTGATGATCATCAAGACAATTCAGAAACTGAAGCCCTTACCGCAGATAAAACTCATGATTTAAAGACAGCCGAAGGTGATGATCATCAAGACAGGTCAGAACTTGAGGCCCTTACGATTCGTATTAAGGAGTTAGTGGCTAACATGTTAAAACAAGAAACATATTTAAAAGGTGAATTGGCAACAAAAAAAGAATATCTAGCTTCATTGACTGTAAGTATTGATAACAGTAATAATGAAATTCCAGAACTTCAAAGACAACTAGCCGAAATGAGAGAAACCAATGAAAAATATCAATCATTGATTGGGACATTAAGGAATCTAGCAGTTGAGCAAGAAATGCAGCTAAAAGAACTAAAAAAAGTAATTGGCACCAAAGAAGAAGTAATTACGTCATTTTCTATAAGCCTTGAAAACAGCAAAACAGAGAAGAAATCTAATGAAGAAAATTCAGTGCTGAAAGCAGAGCAGAAAGCTCTAATGAAAATGCTTAAACAAATGCAGAAAGCAGAGCGGAAAAGCGCTAAAGAAAATGCTCAAACGTTTGCAAAAAAAGAACCAAAAAGCAAATAAAAAGAAATCATCGGAAAAACTAAGGGTAGATAGTTCATATACTAAAAGAATTTGATATTTGAAGATTTATAGGGGCTACTAAAGCCCTATTAATTTTAGTTACGATCTAACCTCACACAGCGTGGCTTGTTTTAATGATCAAAAGTGATTAATAAACTACTTCCAAAACATACGTACCAGCAAACACATAGTCTGTGAAATAATACAAAAAAAACTCCTACCTCACCTAACAAGGGAAAATAGGAGTTTTTGCCGTCTTTTCTATAACCTGAAAAAAAATAATTTATGGTTTAGTAAACAACCTGAATACCGGTATGCCAGTTATAATTATGTTTCATGTTTAGCCCGATGAGCAGCACGGTCATTTGTTCAATCGTACGTGCTTTTTGCAGTCCGCCTGCATCGAGAGCCTGAAACGGCAGCGTGGATATCAGTTCCGTCACTTGGGCTTTTGCTTGTTCGTCTTCACCGATGACCAATACTGTCGTTTTTTGCCCATCATTAAAATACGGTTCGTAGAATACGCCTGCAAACGTGTTTTTGAACTCACCGACGACACGGGATTCCGGCAAAAGGTCTGCAACGGATTCGGCCGCGGAAGTATCAGGCTTTGTTGTCAGGCCATCGTACGTTGCATTTAACGGATTGGAAATATCGACGATGATTTTTCCTCTTAATGCTGTCCGCAATTCGCAAATGGTTGGATTGTTTTCTTGATAAGGGATGGCGAGGAACACGAGGTTCGCGCACTCTGCGGCTTCTGCATTTCTTACGCCTGTAATACGAGATAAACCAATTTGGGATGCTACTTCCTTCGCGGTTTCGAGATTACGGGAGCCAAGAAATACTTGATATCCTGTTTTTGCAAAACTTAGGGCAATCCCTTTACCCATATTATGAGTACCAATAACAGCGATTGTTCTGACACTCACCCATCCATTAATGGAGGGGGTTCCACCTTTAAACAACTTAGGCTCTTCCAACTTCTAGAATGATTCTAAAAGAGGACTTCACTTTGGTCTAAAAGGCTTCTATAGCCGAAATCGTTCTAATGCAAATAATCGAAACAAAACTATCTACATGGGCTCGGATTCCCTTGCCACTCACAACTTATTGACTGTTCCGGGGTATGTCTGCACCGAGAGATTTAACCTATTAATCTCATAGGTATTTAAAAGCCAAACGTTGAGATAAATTTTCTTTCAGACTTCCTATTTTTCAAATTTGAGATGCATTTATCTAAGACATTTGATAGTTGAGACCAATCTTTTTCAGCCTTTTGAATATCTACTTGATTTGATTTTGTTACATATCTAGCTAAAAATGCACTGTATAAATCACGTTGTGTATGGACCCCGCATGCACAAACATGCCAGCGGTCCTTTAGTCTTTTTTTCTTAATTGTCCCACAATGACAGGTCTGAGATAACTTTGTGGAGTAAGTGGGAAACTCTCGAAATCTACCGCCTTGTGATTCTACTTTTCGTTTTAACATGTTTAAAAACATACTGGGTGCTTTTCTCGCAATACTTTTGCCGTACATTTTCTGAAATGCTTTATAGGAGAGTTTTTCTGTTTGAATGGAAGAGGCTAGTTGAAGGATTTGGTTGGTATCTCGACCATGAAGCTGTTTTCTAACTTCTTTAATTTTTCGTTCTAATTCTCTGTGTTTTGAACGCATTTTGATGTATCTCTTGGAGTTAATCCACTTCTTTTTACCTTTTTTCACAACACCATTGCATTGATAGTTATTTGGGTTATTTGATCGTCGCTGTCGGTCCATTTTACGATTGATTCGTCTTTTTTCCTTATCGATTGAAACAACTTCTTCACAAAATTCCTTTAATTCGGCTTTCGATTCCCCAACCATCGCAATCGTAGAGGGACCAATATCAAGCCCAATATTTTCGTTTCCTAATTCATATTTGTGATGAGGGTAACCTTCCAGAATTAATTGAACATAAAACCGATTTTTCCCCTTTACTTCCTTTTTAATAAGCCGACAATACTTTATTCGATTGTTAAGTGCGTGCTGCATCCATTGATCTTTGGGGTCGATTAGGCATTTTAACGTAAGTGTTTTCCCAATAAAAACATAACCATTGGAATAGGTTAGAAATGTTTTGTTGTTTTTTCCTTCTAAGGACACAAACTCACTTTTTCGTTTAAACCATACCCTTTTCGCTTTCTTAAAGGCAAATTTTTGCACAGCCCTAAAAGCCCTAGTAGAGATTTTTTGACAAATGTGCGTACCTAAATGTTCAGCTATAAACTTGGAGTCATTTTTTGTTTTTGTTCCAAATGATTGAATAGAATAATCCGTAAACCCAAAAGTCTCATTGAGTTTTTTGAAATTAACTCTGCGTTTTTCAACCTCTTCTTCGATCGTTTTAGATAAACGAATTGTTTCTTTGTATAGATCTGTTTGTTGAATCGCCTTAAGCCTCTTTATACATTCTCCTAGACAAGCATTGTAAAGCTGCCTTACACAATCAGACAACATCAAAATATACTTTTCTTCTTTGGCATTGGTCCTTAATCGAATCGTAGCGCTAAAAGAGAGACTTCTATCTTTTGAGGCTGCCATGTCTTACACTCCTTTTTAATTTTCTATGTACTGTTTTTACAACATCAAGCGTAGTACCACCAACAGTGGAAACAAAATAGCTATTTGTCCATAAAGATGGAATTCTACTTTTTAACCATGGAAATTCGCTTCGAAGGTACCGAGAACTTCTTCCCTTCATCATTCTAATTAGTTTGTTGATTCCGAATTGTGGGTCGCATTCAACGAGGAGATGCACATGATCTGGCATAATCTCCATTTCGATAATCTCAGATTTAGTATCTTCGGCAACTTCTAATAGAATAGATTTAAGTCTTTCATCTACTCCATCTACCAATACACTTCTTCTATATTTAGGGCACCAAACCACATGATACTTACATGAATATACAACATTTAGATTGCTCTTATACTGAATTAGACTTTTCATATTCTTATTATATCAAATAATTTAATTGAACGCTAACTTTAAGAGAACATTAGTTCCTTAAATGAATATAAAACAACCTTACCCCATGCATGAATGCAGGGGCTTGCGGTTGTTTGTTTTGGTTATTTTTATGCAGCTGTTGTTCCTTCTAATTAACCCAAGTATTTATGGTATAGCGACCTTGCTTCAGTAATATCCTTTGTTCCATGCACTAAAACCCTTCCGTCTTTAAAAATGACTAATCGGTGAGTATCCACTGTATACGATAATAGGTAAGGATTTCGCTGTACCGTTCCCCCTTGATTTATGAAAAGTTTTTCTAAAGCTTCTAAATTACGTACAATAGGAACGGAAGGTCGTATCTGGACAGAATCTCTTCCACAAAGTACAGCTGACTTTGTTTGATTTTCAAAGGATAAAAATGGATAAGAGCGTTTTACTCCACAAGTAGGGCAATCCTCATTTTTCAGTTTATCTACATTTATGGAAGTATAATGGTTTTTCCATAAATCAAAAGAAACCAGTTTGTTTCTTAATGAATCCCAATCACCGACCAAAATTTTTAATGCTTCACTTATTTGATGAGAAACAACCATGTTAACCGCAGGATTAATAATTCCTGCTGTATCACACGTTAATCCTCCTAGCGGAACTGTTTCTAGTATACAAGATAGGCAAGGCGTTTTTTCTGGAATAATAGTGTAGGATATTCCGTAGCTTCCAACGCAAGCACCGTAGATCCATGGGACTCCAACCTTTTGTGAAACATCGTTAATGATCATTCTTGTTTCGAAATTATCAGTGGCATCAATAATCAGATTCACTTTTTCGCCCCAAGTTTCAAGCTCTACGACAGAGGCATCCGCAATGATTGCCTCAATGTCCAAAGTTGAGTTAATGTCAGTTAAACGACTTTTAGCAGCGATTACTTTGGGAATTCGATTATGGGCATCATCCTCTGTATATAATTGCTGCCGCTGTAAATTAGACCATTCTACATAATCACGATCCACAATCGTTAGTTTACCAATCCCAGCACGGACGAGTGCTTCGGCACTTGCTGTTCCAAGTGCCCCGGCTCCTATTATAAGTACATGCTTATTGAAAATTCGTTGCTGTCCCTCTTTACCAATAGGTGAAAATAGTTCTTGTCGTGAGTACCGATTATTCACCCGATACTCATTCCTTCCTTTGGACTGCTTGCTGCCGCATATCTCTTTTTCTCGATTCGACCGGCCTCATAACCTAATCGTCCAGCTTCAATCGCTAATTTCATTGCTTTTGCCATTTTTACCGGATCCTTTGCTGCCGATACAGCCGTATTTAATAATACAGCATCGGCTCCTAATTCCATAGCCAATGCGGCATCAGCTGGTGAGCCAATACCAGCATCCACGATAACGGGAACAACCGCTTGTTCGATAATAAAGCTAAGGTTGACAGGATTGATGATACCTTGACCAGAACCTATTGGCGAGGCACCTGGCATGATAGCATGACAGCCTGCTTCTTGAAGTTTCCTAGCTAAAACTACATCGTCAGAGGTATAGGGGAGGACAATAAAGCCTTCCTTCACCAATTCTTCCGTTGCCTCTAGGGTTTCAATCGGGTCAGGAAGTAAGGTTTTATCACAGCCGATCACTTCCACTTTAATCATATCGCATAGGCCTGAAGCTTTCGCTAGTTTTGCGATGCGGACAGCCTCTGCTGCTGTTTTCGCTCCTGCAGTATTTGGCAGCAGACTATATTTATTGGTATCTAGCTGTTCTAAAAAATTCGGCTGGCTTGCTTCAAAAATATTCATTCGTCTAACTGCAAACGTAAGAATTTCTGCTTCGGAAACTTCCACTGCTTCCTTTTGGATTTCAAAGCTTGGATACTTTCCTGTTCCAAGCAACAAACGAGATTGAAAGGATAATGAACCTATTTTTAACATATCAACCGCCTCCTACAAAATGGACTATTTCGATTCGATCTTTATCTGATAATCTAGTACTTTGGTGTTCAACCTTGTTTACGATTTCACCGTTTACTTCCACAACAACGACCTTATTATGGATTTCATAATGTTCCAGAACATCGGAAATACATACTACATGTTCTGGTAATTGGATTAACTCCCCATTTAATATTACCCTCATGTTTTTACCTCCTACCGTACTTTTTCTTTGTATCTTTCTAATTGAAAAGCTGAGAGTAGATCATCATTTAGCAAATTGCCTGCTACTAAATCAGCTACTAGTTTCCCTGTAATAGGGCTTAATAAAATCCCATTTCTAAAATGCCCAGCAGCAACAAATAACCCCTGCCATCTTGGATGCTCACCAATATAAGGAAGTCCATCTCCTGTCTGTGGCCGAATTCCAGACCATACTCGCTCCCATGCCGCATCCTTAATCTCCGGAACCAGTTGAGTGGCTCTTTCTATTAAACTTGCGATACCCTTAGGTGTAACACTGTTATCATATGTATTTTCAATCATGGTCGCACCGATATAAATTTCCCCATTACGTTTTGGTACGAGATAACATCGTTTATCCGAAAAAATCGTTGTGTTGATAATCGGCTCTTCTGTTCTAACGGAAAAGCATTCGCCTTTTACTGGATACACACGAATATCAATTCCAGCTTCACGCATTAATTTTGCAGACCAAGCTCCAGTGGCGACGACAACTTGATCACAATTTACAATGCCATTAGTGGTAATAACGCCTTTTACCTGACTATTTTCAAATTTAAATGAAAGGACCTCAGTATTTTGACGTATTTCCGCTCCAAAATTGACTGCCGCTTTTGCAAAAGCTTGTGTTAACTTTGCTGGCTGCACATGACCATCATTCGGGAGATACATCCCACCAGCTAAACTCGGTGACAGTGATGGCTCCATTTCTCTTACTTCCTTTGTATCCAGCCATTTTATTTCTGGATCCCAATTCCTTTGAAAGGTGACCTGTTTTTTTACTTCTAATGCGATTTCTTCTGATTCTGCAATTTTTAACATTCCTTTATTCACATACTCGATATCGACTCCGCTGTATTCAAATAACTCACTAGAGAGATCAGAAAACATCTTCTGACTTTTTAAAGCCATCTGGAATAAGGGACCGTCTTGTTCCAGCTCCGCTTGTGCCGCCAGCATTCCTGCAGCTGCACTTGAAGCTTGGCACCCCAATTGATTTTTCTCAATAATGATTACTTTTCTTCCTATCTTTGATAGCTGATAGGCAATCGAGGCTCCGTTAATTCCTCCTCCGATTATGGCAACATCAAAAGAATTTTCCATTTTATTCACCTCCATTATTTAATGCCTTACGATAAGCCTTTACTGCCAATAATGGGTCACGCGCTTCTAAAACACCTGACATGACAGCAATCCCATTTGCCCCTTCCTTTAGAACTTGCTCCGTATTATCAGGTGTTATCCCTCCAATGGCAATAACATCAATATCTAAATTTGATAGCTTTTTTACTTCCTCAAGACCGTTTGGGATCTTATCTGGTTTTGATTGAGAATGGAAAACATGTCCGTATAGAACGTAATCTGCACCCTTCTCTTTTGCTTTTAGACCTTCATGATAGGAATGGATAGAACTCCCTATCCTAAGCTGAGGAAAGTTTTCTTTTACACTTGCTGCATCTAAACTATGAAAGGCTAATTGAACGCCTCTGGCCCCTGTTACGAATGCAACATCTACCCGGTCATTAATCATGATCTTTGACAGTGATATGTTATTTTCTGTTAAAAGTTCTACTGTTTCAAATAGTTCCCTAGCAGTTTTTTGTTTTTCTCGTATATGAATTGCAGTTATATATGGATGAATATCACTTACAATTTCCCCTAACTGTTCGATTGCCATTTTACCATTGGATATAATATGTAACTCTTTCTCTTTAATACTCGTTAAAATACAAGTCCCCTCCTATTTGAAGATGCTACTTTTCAATGAAATCAAGTAAACAACAAAAAACCACTTCCTAAAGTAAGAAAGTGGTCGAAAAATTTGAAATAAAGCATTTGCTCTCCAAATATCGAATTTCCCACTTCCCTACGCTGGTATAACCCAGATCAGGTTCATAGAGTCCCGAAGTAGACACTTCAATCTCAGCCTTTTAAAAAGGCACCTCTAGCGGATTTGATTCATTTATTCATTTGAATTAATTACCTTACATGGTTAATGTTAGCACGTTGATTAGAAATGTCAAACTATTTCTTTCCACGAAACAATAGCTGCAAAATCTAGTGATTTTACAAAACAAAAAACACTCACAATCATTGATTCAACATTTGTGAGTGTTTGTAAGAAGACGATGGAAGACACTACCTTAAATTAAGACCTTGTGTCATTCCCCCATCAACTTCTAAAACTGTCCCAGTTATATAACTTGATGCATCAGAAGCAAAAAACAATACAGTATTTGCAATTTCCTCTTGTTTCCCAATTCTACCTAATGGAACTTTTTTAAGCATCCTCTCTTTTATTTTAGGATCCATGGAATGTAATAATGGAGTGTCAATTGTTCCAGGAGCGACGCAATTAACTGTAATATAAGGTGCAAGTTCTAATGAAGCAGTCTTAGTTAAACTTACTACACCAGCTTTGGAGGCTGAATAATTTGCTTGACCAAAATTACCTTTATAAGCTATGGATGAAAGGTTTACAACTTTGCCATATTTATTTTCTATCATATATGGGGCTACAGTTTGTAAAACAAAAAATAACCCCTTTAAATTTACGTTCATTACCGTATCCCAATCTTCCTCGGACATATTTACAAGTCTAACATCTCTAAAAATCCCAGCATTATTAATGTTATAATTGCTACTTTATTTTTTAATTCCAAAGTATATACCCCTCTCGATTTACTTTTGTGCTAGAATAATTTTACAACATATTAACGGAATTCCGTTAATCATACGAATTATCAGGAAACTCAAACCATTTCCATTCATTACTTTGTTAGCTTATATACTATACAATAATTACATAGACCGCAGTCACAAACTGACGTCTCTAACACATCACATCATTATTCAATTATCCACACAAAGGAAGCCTGCTGATGGAAAAGCGCCGTCCTGCTCCCACTGCGGGTAGTTTGGTTCATCTTCATGAATTTCTAGTCCATTCATAATTGAACAGGGCGGAGTATGGTAAACCCACCCTGTTCTAACTATACTGACATCTACTCTTCAAACTTTATTCTATCGATGCACGGTCAAATGTAGCTGGGTTAGAAATTGGTGATATTTCTCCGTCTTTAGCCTGAGGAATCGTCTTACTAGTCAATCCAAAGTAGTTGCCCTTACTAAACTTCATGCTTGAATGAATGGAGTCTTCCCAGTTATCAAAATGGTAGAATGACTGAAGAAAATTATCCCAAGTTAAATCATCACCATTCCTCTTAATCTCTTCGACTAATAGTTCAGCTGCACCCCAGCCTGTCATAGATGAACCAACTAGAGGATCATTCGGATAATCCTGACTTTATCGTTCAACAAAAGCCTGCAGTTGTGGTTGTCTGTTCTTTATTTCATCTTTTAGCATTATTTGCTTCGTTGATATATTTATTCTCTATCTTTGTTTCAATCTGTTCTAGCAGCTTTCTATCTTTTTCTATTTCTTTTATATTTTCTAATGTTAACTGATAAAGGCTCTGTTTTCTCATAGATCTGGACATTAAATTTTTCCTGCTCCTTTTTTTATCTTAAGCTATCAATTTATACTCTATTAAGACAGTTCAATTTGTTAAGAGTTCCACAGCCAAAAATGGCTCTTCTTCGTCATTTTATCTGAAATTCGCAATTTCAGACCTTACATGGAAATGAACAACTTTATTAATTTTGTACTTTGACTTTATCCCAGTTATAAATAGAGTGGATTTAGTCATAAATTCTTTTTTGATTACAGCTCTTTAGAAAAAATTTTACATTTAGAGTTGATAATATTTCATAATATTGCAATAATTCTGCAAATTAAAATTGAGCTATTTGTAGCTAGGATTTAACTGAAGTTGATTCAGGTATATTTATTTTGGGTTCGGTATTTATAGCTGAATCACTATATTTTTCTTGTACAAATATATATGCAAGAGCTACAATTATACCCGGAATGGCAAATATTAAAAAGTTTACTTGAAATGGTAAACTCATGGATATCAAGATTCCACCAACGGCCGGGCCTGCTATACCTCCAATCCTTCCGATTCCCAATGTCCACCCAATACCAGTGGAACGCATGGTGGGAGGATAAAATTGTGAGATATAACCGTATGTGGTTAATTGAGTACCTGTCGTAGTAGCTCCTGCAAGGGCAATTAGTAGATAAAGGATGTAAATATTTCCACCTAAGCCCAATAAAATAAGGGACAATGCTCCCACAATAGCGAAAATAATTACTACTTTTCTACCACTCCATCGATCAGATATCCATCCTCCAACAATAGTGCCTATGATAGCTCCAAAGTTTAATACCAATAAAAACATTAAACTGGAGTTAAGTGCATACCCTGCTTCAGTCATTAATTTAGGAAGCCATGTATTTAGTCCGTAAATCATTAATAAGCACATTGCAGAAGCAATCCAAAACATAATTGTACTTAAAGATCTCCTATCGGAAAATAGTTTCATCATTGGTATTTCTGATTTCTTTGGAACTTTTATTTCATACTGGTCTTCTTCTTTAGAATTAAATTCCGGATTAACTTTTTTCAAAATGTAACTAATTTTATCCTTTTGATTTTTTGCTAAATAAAAGCTTGGCGAATCCGGAAGATATTTATATAAAAATGGAATTGAAAGGACAGGAAGTGCACCCACTAAAAACATCACTTTCCAGCCAAATTCAGGAATCAAAACAATGGCTATCCCTGCTGATATTACTCCTCCTAAACAATAACCGCTTGTCATGATAGATATGAATGTACTACGGACCTTTTTTGGAGAATATTCTGTTGTGAGAGCAATGAGAACCGGAACTACTCCACCCATCCCAATTCCGGCAATAAAACGGTAAATGCCAAACATAGTGGGATTATTTACAAAACACACTAAACCTGTAAATATAGAAAATAATGCTGTAGAAAATATGATAACATTTTTCCAGCCAAACTTATCTGCTACTGGACTAACAAATAACATTCCAAACATAAGACCGAACATTGTGTAACTCCCAATTACTCCTGCTTGAAGCGCTGTAATAGACCATTCCTCCATCAGTATAGGAACTACTGATCCGTATACTACAATATCATAACCATCAAATATTATTAAAAAAGAACACCAAAATAACACACCCAAATGAAAGCGATTAACTTTACTTTCATCAATTATTTTACCAACATCTATTGTACGCATTTACATGTCCCCCTTTATACTCAATTATTACTTTGGCTTATACCTAAAATGAAAATGCTTTTAACTCCCCGATACTTTGATAGAATCTTTGATGTATACCTATTTTCGCCTAAAAAATTGAAAACGCATTCATTATTTTCTGCAATCATGGCACTCAAACTTTTTTCCATCCAGCTTCGGCTATTACCGTTTTGCAAACAGACTCATCGTACCTCTTGATACTCCTAAAAGACTCTCGGAATTAGTTTTTCCTGAAAGCTCTAGTCCTTTGGCTAGTCCCTTTTATTTTTTCACCTTCCTTCTCGTGGGTTAAAGACGGTTGTAATCCAACTCTCCGATAATCTCCTTTGCACCACTGATAAGATCCTCAATTATGTCATATACACTTCTAATATTTTCTATTAAGCCCACTCCTTGACCACAACTTAATAACTCACTGTTTCTGGAAGATATTAAAAACTTGATTTCATTTCGGTCTGCACCATTATTTATTAATCTATCTATCTCATAATACAAATTATTCTTTAATAATCTAATTCCTAAAACTCCCTTTGCAGCAATGGCAGTATCCGCAGCTCCTGAGTTAAGCAACATTTCTTTATATAAACTACTTGCTTTTTGAGCTTCCTTACTTGTTAAAAAAACAGTTCCAAGACTGACTCCTGAAGCTCCAAGAATAAAAGAGGATAAATAACCTCGTGCATCTCCGATCCCACCCGCTGCTATCACAGGTATATTTACTGAATCGACCACTTGTGGGATAAGAGCTATCGTCCCAATTTCATATGGTGAGGCTGCTCCGCCTGATTCAAACCCTTCTGCAATTACCGCATCAACACCTACATCCTCTGCTTTTTTAGCTTGTTTAGGGCTAGGTACAACATGTATTACTATGCATCCTGCTGCCTTCAAACGTTCTGTATATAATTGACAATCTCCTGCTGCAGTAATGATTACTTTTACCCTTTCTTTAATCACCGTCTCTACTAGTTCTTCAGTGTGATCAAAAATAAGGGGGATATTTACTGCAAAAGGTTTATCCGTTAATTCTCGAATTCTTTTTATTTGTTCTGATAAAGACTTGCTCGTCTCCATAGCACCCGCTATTGTTCCAAGTCCACCAGCATTAGATACTGCTGCTGCCAATACCGCATCAGAAATTCCAGCCATACCGGCCAAAAGTATAGGATGCTTAATCCCCAAAAGTGTGCCTATATTTTTTGTTCTCATACCCACCATCCTATTCATTAAAGTAATTATCTTAAAATATTATTAATCTAATTACTTAGTACTTTAGTGCTGTGTTCTGGGGATAATGGTCTGTTAACAAGATCATCCTTCAATAGTTTCCCAGTAAAATTGTAAGGAATAGCTTCAATAAATTCTACCCAACTTGGTCGTTTGAAATTTGCTATTCGTCCTGTACACCAATCGTAAACATCTTTTGGTGTTAATGTGTTACCTGGCTTTAAGACTACAAATGCTTTAACAGCCTCTCCCCAGTTCGAATCTGGTACTCCTACAACTGCAGCCTCCTGAATTGCAGGATGTTCCCTAAGACAAGACTCAACCTCTTTAGGATAAACATTCAATCCACCTGGTTTTATCAGATATTTCTTTCTGTCAACCATATACAGATAGCCGTCTTCATCTTCCCTACAAATATCCCCGGTATGATGCCAACCATTTTTAAATGTTTCTTCTGTAGCAGCGTTATTATTCCAGTACCCTTGCATGATTGATGGTCCTCTAAGAACGAGTTCACCTTTTTCACCTAAATTCACTTCATTGTCATCTTCATCTACGAGCTTCCATTCAAAATTTGCAACTGGCTTTCCACAGGAAGTTGGACGTTCAAGTTGTTCTTCTAGGCCAATTGAAGAAATAACATCACCAGCTTCGGACTGAGCATAGATCCCAAGAAAGTCGCATTTTAGGATATCCGTTATTCCTCGAATAACTTCCATAGAATCTAGTGCTGCAGGAGCAACTATGAATTTTAATGAAGAGATCTCAAATGGCGATTGTTTTTGAAAATTAATTATTTCCGATGTTAATGGTGGAGCTATTAGTGTACTGGTACAATGATGACGTTTTATATTTTCTACTATTAAAGGTATCTCTGTCTTCTTCAAAAGAACATTAGTAGCTCCCATTTGAAAATATGCAAAGAAAAACCCAAGGTCCCCTACATGATAAAATGGCAACGCATTCAACCAACAGTCACTAGCTTCTATACCACATCTCATTGTTATATTATAATTACTTGCTAAAAATGCTCCATGACTTATCATACATCCTTTTGGCTTTCCTGTTGTTCCACTCGTGTAACAAATCATCAAGGTATCTTTTGAATTTATATCATATTGATTTACTGGTTCATCCTTAGTTGAGACTGATATTAATGAATGATAATCTACCAAATTTAACTCTGGATTATTTTCAGTTGTTATGATTATATTCTCCATTAAGTTCCTCGCTTTTGGCTCAAGCAATGTTAGCGTATCACTGTCAGCAAAAACAACTTTTGCTCCAGAATCAGATAAAATAAAGGTGACATCTTGAGGGAGTATTCGTAAATTAATTGGAACTACAATCGCACCTAACTTAGCAGCAGCAAAGTAAACTTCAGCCAGTTCAAATGAATTTGGAAGTAATGTCGCAATTCTTGTACCTTTCGCTATACCTATACTTTTTAGGGCGTTAGCAAGTTGATTAACACGATGATTAAATTCCTTAAATGTTAAAAAACGATCATCCATAATCAAAGCTTTACTGTTTGCATAAAGTTTTGCATTCCGAAGTGGTAAACTGCCAATATTAAAATTATGAACCAACATTAACAACTCCTTTTTAATTTACTCGACTTTCGCACATAGAAAGACCCATGATCCCTTGATATAACTTGTTAAAGAATCAAACCATTAATAACTTTCTATCTATAACTAATGCAAATTCCATGCCAAGTGTTGAATGCTAAATAATAAAGCGATTTTCATCAAAGTGTAAATTATTGTTAACGGAAGGGTTGTAAATAGTAAAATTATTAACAATTTTCCGCTAACTCTTTCGATTCTTTTTTTATGGCTCTGTACCCGTATCTGAAAAACAATATAATCGTAGTGAATATTACCTCAAAAAGGTTCCTCTAGCAAATGCGTTGATCAATTGGATCAAGTACAAGCCAAAAAAACAGGCGTCGCTTTTGAGGAAGTGCGCGAGCAAATAGAAAGCTCCATTCCTATGCCACTGGAAAGAGAGACGGGTTACCTATCACCCATCCCTCTTTCTCTACTAACAGATCGAAACTTTTCATTAATACCCTTTGAATTCAGGCTCTCTCTTATCTGAAAAAGCACCTAAGCCTTCCCGGAAATCATGTGATTGTGTATGATTTTTTAGAGCCAACAGTTCTTGTCTTAGCGCAATGTCTAGTGATTGATCTAAGCCATCGGTCACTAGTCGCTTGATTTCTTTTAAGACAAGTGGACTTTTTGCTGATATTTTCACTGCTATTTTCTGTACAGCTTCTTCAAGTTCTTCAGCAGGCACGACATCATGTACAAATCCATAATCTTTCCATACCTCAGCAGGCAGCATGTCTCCAGTAAGTAATAGATATTTGGCGCGATTAATCCCTATTTCTCTAGGTAATCTGACAGCACCGCCTCCTCCAGGAAGAACACCAAAGTTGGCATGACCGTCTCCTATTTTTACCTTATCAGAAGCTACAACGACATCTGCTGTCATCGCAATTTCTAAGCCCCCAGCAACTGTGACACCGTTTAGTGCTACGATAAGCGGTTTGGATAATTGATTTAATTTATTAAATAGTTCTTCCGCGCAGTCTAATAAGCTTTTTTGTCCATTCGGGCCTTTATCTAAATCTTCTAGGAGTTCTTTTAAATCAGCACCAGCACAGAATGCTTTACCTTTTCCAGATAATACAACTACCCGAATTTCATCATTTTGTTCAATCTCTTTTAGCACTTCAAGTAACTCTGTTATTAGTTTTTTTGATAAAGAGTTCAGCTCTTTTGGTCGATTTAAATAAATCCAAGCAGATTGCTGCATTTTTTCATAGATAATTTCTTCATATTTCATTTTGTATATCCCCTTTTTATTATTGTTATTTAACTAATAATGCAGACATTTCAGCTTTTAAAACTTGAATTCCATCATTTTTGTACGTAGTAAGTAATATTGTCACTTCTCTAGACTTCCTTTTAGATGAATTAGACAATTGATGGATCATATGACTTTCTAAGCTGGTATTTTAGTAGTTTCCCAGATGTGTTTCTCGGCAGACTATCTACAAATATTACTTTTTTTGGCGCTTTATAGCTTGCTAAGTTTTCTTTAACAAATGCGATTAATGCTTCTTCCGTTAGAAGGGAATCAGCAGCTGTGGCCACAATTGCAGTCACCACCTCGCCCCATTTAGCATCTGGCGTTCCGATAACTGCCGCTTCGAGTACTTCAGGATGTGCAGATAATGTATTTTCCACTTCGATTGAATAAACATTTTCCCCACCACTAATAATCATATCTTTATTGCGATCGACTAATTGAATATAGCCATCTCCATCTCTTACAGCCAAATCCCCTGAGTACACATACCCATCTATAATTGTATTAGCTGTTGCTTCTGGATTCTTATAATATTCCTTCAGTTGAGAAGGTGCCTTCATAATAATTTCGCCGACTTCCCCTACTTCAACTGATTTCCCTTCTGGATTAACAATATCGAATAATGTAAACATCGTGGTACCTTTTCCTGACTTTCCAATACCAGCGTGTTCTTTATGATCTTCTGGATAAAGCATTAATGCTGCTGGACCCGTTTCCGTTTGACCACATAAACTATAAAATTTATTGGTTCCAAAAAAGTCAATAGCCCTACTTACATCGCTCCCTGACATAGGAGCTGCACCGTAAATCATCTTTTCAATAGATGTAAAATCGAAATCATCTTCTTTAGGTACTTGAAGAAAAGCTTTATACATTGTAGGTACACCCAATACTGCCGTAATATTATACTTAGCGATATCCTTTAGTATTAACTTCGGATTAAACTCTCTATAAATAACACCAAACCCTCCAACATAGAATTGAGGGAGTAGGCATACAGCCAGCTGTGCAGCATGGAAAAATGGAGCGAAATGCAGCCATCTCTCCTTTGGGTGATACCCTAGAGACGCAATGTATTGTATAACTACAGATCTTACGGCTTTATGATCAAATAGTGCTCCCTTTGGGTTACCAGTTGTACCTGAGGTATACAACATATGACAATGATCTGTCCCTAAAATCTTCGTGCCAGGATTTTGCGTGTTTGTGGAAAGTATGTCTTGATAAGATTTGAATGCTTTATTCGTCGTTTCAGGTACAGAAATTAAGTTTTTAACCGCTTTATTCTGGTCGACAGCCTTCAAGATTTCTTTTTCAAATTCTGCCTCTATAATCACATGTTTCGAATCTGAATTGTCAATAATGTACGAAAGCTCATTTGCTAACAGCCTAAAATTAATTGGTACAATAACTGCACCGATCTTTGCAAGCGCAAAATAGGTGATAGCAAAGTAATCGGAGTTTTTCATCAGCATTGCTGCATGGTCACCTTTCTTAACCCCATGTTCCAGTAATCCATTCGCTAACCTGTTAACGCTCTCATTAAATTGGAGATAATTGTATTGTCGATTTTCGTAAAGCATAGCTTCATGTAATGGCTGCTTTTCCGCATTAATTTCTAACGCTTCTACAATATTCATAGTTTTACTCTCCATCGTATTTAGATTATTTTTTAAACAGCGGGGAAAACCCCGCTTCCACTTCTTAGCTGAGATAGCGGCTCCGACCCATGTCCCATTATACAGTTTGATACATCGTTACCACACAAGCGCCACCAATTCCTAAGTTATGCTGCAGGGCAACCTTTGCGCCCTCAACCTGTCGATTACCTGCTTCTCCGCGGAGATGCCAAACGAGCTCCGTACATTGCGCCAGTCCTGTTGCTCCGAGCGGGTGTCCTTTAGACATCAGGCCTCCGGAAGGATTGACGACAAATTTACCACCATAAGTATTATCCCGATCATTGATGAACTTCTCTGCTTCACCTTCCGCGCACAACCCTAAAGCCTCATAACTAATAACTTCATTCGGTGTAAAGCAGTCATGCAATTCCACTACATCGACATCTTCTGGACCAATGCCTGCTTTTTCGTAGACTTCTTTCGCTGCTTTTTCTGCCATTTTTTGGCCAACTAGATGCATGGCATTTTCCTTCGTGTCGGGTTGGTCCGTTGTCATCGATTGTGCAGTTATTTTCACAGCGTTTTGTATGTTATGTTTTTTTGCAAAGTCATAACTACAAACTATTACCGCCGATGCACCACAGGTTGGTGGACATGCCATTAATCTTCTCAATCCTGAATACACATCTGGCGATTGCATGACTTCATCCAGTGTAATTTCATTTGTAAACAAGGAGTAAGGATTGTTGACTGCATGCTGTCTCGATTTAACGGCAACTTTTCCAAATATATCTGGATTTGCTCCATATTTTTTTAGGTACTCTAATCTTGCTGCACCAAATACCTTTAAAGCAAATGGGGCATCTGGCAATTCAGGATTTAATACGTCAAATTGATCGTTAACCCATTGAAAAGGTGACGTTCGATCAAACCAATGCTCACCTAATGCCCCTGGTTTCATTTCTTCAAATCCAAATGCCAGCACGCATTCAGCAGCACCAGATTCTACTGCTTGACGCGCTAAATAGAGCGCTGTTGAACCTGAAGAACAATTATTATTCACATTGATAATTGGAATTCCAGTCATTCCAACCCGATATAATGCGGTTTGACCACATGTACTATCTCCATATACATAACTCGCATAAGCCTGGTCGACATCCGAATAACTGATGCCCGCATCTTTTAACGCGTCGGTAATTGCCTTCGATGCCATAATTTCATACGGCTCATTTCTCCCCGGCTTTTCAAACTTGACCATACTCACACCAATAACGTTTGCATTACTTTTCATTTCATTACCTCCCATTATTCTAAACATATTGTCAAACCTTTTATAAGAAATAGGCTATAAAATGCCTTGATAGTGGCTTTTTAAGCAAGAAAATTGCCACACCCTGAATTCTATTGCGTGGCCTTCCCACTAATTTATTGGAAAGAACCTAAACACCTATTGAATTTTCATAGAACTTACGAAACTACCATTCTAAAGCTTTATCTTGGGGACATCCGAATGCCACCATCAAGACGGATAACTTCCCCATTTAAATATTCATGTTCCATCATAAATGTTGCAAGATCTGCGAATTCACTCGGTTTTCCTAAGCGCTTTGGAAATTCAACACTTTCAGATAGTTTCGCTATTACTTTTTCCGGTAAAGTTTCAGCCAATGGTGTCATAAATAAACCAGGTGCAATCGTATTTACTCGGATCCCAAACTCTGATAAATCTCGTGACACTGGCAGCGTCATTCCTGTAACACCAGCCTTACTTGCCCCGTATCCTGCTTGCCCCATCTGACCATCAAATGCTGCAACAGAAGCTGTGTTAATAATGACTCCCCTTTCACCAGAATCTGTAACTGGTTTATTATCTTTCATTACATTTGCAGCTAAGCGCAAGACATTAAATGTACCAACTAGATTAATATCGATAATTTGTTTGTATTTTTCTAATGGCAATATGCCTTTTTTACCAATTGTTTTACCTGGCGTCCCCACACCAGCACAATTTACACAAATATGAATCGTGCCAAAGGATTCGACAGCTAAATCAATTCCCTTTTGCACAGATTCCTCGTCCGTCACGTTCACTTTTTGATAACGAACACTCTCACCTAATTTCTCGACAACGCTTTGAGCTTTTTCATCATTTAAATCAAAAATGACAACCTTTGCTCCTTTTTCTACTAGCATTTCAACAGTTGCAAGTCCCAATCCCGATGCTCCACCTGTAACTACCGCTACTTTCTCTCGTAAATCCATGTTTCCCATCCCCTTTAAGAATTTTATTAACCAAAGAGTCCTTTTTTGGTCAGTTCTGCTATTTGTTCATCATTCCATCCTGCGTTCTTTAAGACTTGATTCGTATGTGTTCCAGTTTGCACACCAGCAAAACGATAAGAAGCAGACTGATTAGAAAACTTAATAGGAAAAGCAATTTGATCCTGTGTACCACCATCCAATTTTGCTACTGGAACAATCATCTCGCGTGCTTTTATTTGCGGGTGATTGACAGTTTCAGAGAACTTCAAAACGGGTTCCACGCAACCATCAAAATCATCCCCAAGTAATGCAAGCCATTCGTCAAACGTTTTTTCTTTAAACACAGCCTTTACCTTTTCCTTGAATTGCAGTTGATCCTCTGTTTTTGTACTGCCACTGAGCGATAAGAGCGCTGGCTCACCAAGTAAAGTACACAGCTCTTTTTGAAATTTCGGCTCCACACCACCAACAGAAAAGTATCGTCCGTCTTTTGTCTCGTAATAATCGTAAAAAGTACCACCATTAAGTAATAATGATTCTGCCTCTGGATCCTCACCACCTGCCAAATATCCTGAGCCATATAAAGCATTGTAAGCATAGATATTATCCATCATGCTTACATCAATATGTTGACCTTCTCCTGTTTGGGTACGGTGATAAACTGCTGCTAAAATACCAATCACGACGGGCATCGATCCGCCGCCAATATCAGCTACTGGAATCCCCGCCGGAACAGGCGCCTGATTTTTCCGGGATGAATAACTCGCAGCGCCTGATAAGGCTAAGTAATTAATATCATGCCCAGCTTTATTTCGAAGTGGTCCTGTTTGTCCATAGCCTGTAAGTGAACAATAAATAATGCTCGGATTTACTTCTTTCAAAGTTTCATAGCCAATTCCTAACCGATCCATGACACCTGGTCGGAACTGTTCAATAATAATGTCGTACTCTTCAATGAGTTTAAAGATGATTTCCCTTGCTTCATCTTGTTTCAAATCAAGTGCGACGGATTTTTTCGAGCGGTTGAGCTGTGCATACACTGCCGAAACTTCACCTATCATCGGTGGAATATACTTTGACAAATCTTCCCGATTTGGCGATTCCACCTTAACAACATCTGCCCCCATATCCGCTAACATCATTGATCCAAACGGCCCCGGCAGCAGCGTCGTAAAATCCAATACTTTCAATCCATTTAAAACACCCATGTTATTTCCTCCCGCCATCAACTAGCTAAATATATCCTTACTGATTATTTCTTTCATAATTTCCGATGTGCCACCATAAATTCGCTGTGCCCTTGCATCCGTATATGCCCTTGAAATTGGATATTCCCTCATATAGCCATATCCACCAAAGAGCTGTAAGCAACCATCCACAACTCTTCCCTGTGCTTCCGAACTTGAAAGCTTTGCAATACTTGCATCCGCAGTAGAAAGCTCGTTGGATTTCAATAATCGGAGACATTGATCGACAAATGCACGATTTACCTTTGCTTCTGTTACCATTTCAGCTACTTTATGACGAATCACTTGAAGTTGATTTAGAGGTTTTCCAAAAGCTTCTCTTTCCCCGAGATATTTTATTGTAATTTCAAGTGCACCCTCCATAGCCCCACATGCTATAACTGCCAATGCCATCCGCTCCCTGGGTAGTTCTTTCATTAAAACTACAAAACCAGCATTTAGTTCACCTAATATTTGACTTGATGAAACGTTTACATTTTCAAGGAATAACTCAGATGTTTCTTTAGCGTAAAGACCTATTTTCTTTAATTTCTTCCCCTTGATTACACCCTGTTCTTTTGCATCCACTATGAATAGGCTCGTTCCCCTGGAAGCTTTCACTTCCGGATTTGTCCTGGCAACGACAATCACAAAATCAAAACTTTGACCATTTGAGACGAACGTTTTTGCACCATTAATGATATATTCGTCTGTATTTTCCTTTTTAACTGCTGAAGTTTGAATACCCTGCAAATCACTACCAGCACCGGGTTCGGTCATTGCAATGGCACTTACTAATTCCCCTGTTGCCATCTTAGGTAAATAATAATTCTTCTGTTCTTCCGTGCCTGAATTTAGAATGTAATGTGGAATAATAATAGAATGGACGGATAAATTTCCGACTATTGAGCTATAGCCAAGCCTGCTTAACTCATCAATAATTGTTACTGAATAGGATAGGGGGCCACCTAATCCACCATATTTCTCTGGAATATCCACACAAAGGAAGCCCGCTGCCCCTAGTTTCTTCCATAATTCTTTTGGAAAAGCGCCGTCCTGTTCCCACTGCTTGTAGTATGGTTCAATTTCTTTTCTAGCAAAAGCTTCAACTGACTTTTTTAATAACAAGATTTCTTCATCAATATCTTTTAATTGAATCATCTTAATACCTCCATTTATTTTTCACTCACCCTTTTATAATGCAAAAACCATGCCAACTATTTTCGGCTGATTAACAAGGGATTGTATACAGTGTGTTGTTAAGACTTGTTAACAGTTGAGTGTAAATTGATAAGTTTAATTAACAGAAAAAAATTTACTTCTATCAATAATTCAATATAATGAATTTAAGTTTTTGTAAGTCGATTATTGGCTGCTGGTAAAAGTGTGATGAACATTCATCGTAAAACAGGGTTATCAAGAAATACAATTTATACTATTAAACAGGAAAAGGAAAAAATGTACGGAAATGCTAAGAAAGATAAGTCGTCATAAAGGATTGAGATGGGAACCGAGACAGAGCTTATTTGGAATTCAACAGGAATATCAAAACGATTTATTAGTCACTTACAAAGCTTGTTGGAAGAATGACCAAATTAAAGAAATTCTTTTATTTGGCTCAAGAGCAAGAGGAGATTACCAGCGGTCTTCTGATATTGATTTAGCTGTTTTTACAGAAATAATTTCTCGCACCGATCAAAACTTAATCGAACAGGAATTCATGATATGTCCACTCCATTAAAGATTGATGTTATTTTCATGAATCGTCTAACGAAAGAGAAACTGATTTCCAATATTAAAAAAGAAGGTTTTGTATTCGTGTGAATCGTTGGTGAAAGATCAAATTGCATTTTTGATTCAATGATTTTACCTTGTGCTGCCCGCAGCTGCACTTGAAGCTTGGCACCCCAATTGATTCTTCTCAATAATGATTACTTTTCTTCCTATCTTTGATAGCTGATAGGCAATCGAGGCTCCGTTAATTCCTCCTCCGATTATGGCAACATCAAATGAATTTTCCAATTTATTCACCTCCCTTATTTAATGCCTTGCGATAAGCCATTACTGCCAATAATGGGTCACGCGCTTCTAAAACACCTGAGATGACAGCAATCCCATTTGCCCCTTCCTTTAGAACCTCCGTATTATCAGGTGTTATCCCTCCAATGGCAATAACATCAATATCTAAATTTGATAGCTTTTTTACTTCCTCAAGACCGTTTGGGATCTTATCTGGTTTTGATTGAGAATGGAAAACATGTCCGTATAGAACGTAATCTGCACCCTTCTCTTTTGCTTTTAGACCTTCATGATAGGAATGGATAGAACTCCCTATCCTAAGCTGAGGAAAGTTTTCTTTTACACTTGCTGCTTCTAAACTATGAAAGGCTAATTGAACGCCTCTGGCCCCTGTTACGAATGCAACATCTACCCGGTCATTAATCATGATCTTTGACAATGGTATGTTTTTTTTTGTTAAAAGTTCGACTGTTTGAAATAGCTCCCTAGCAGTTTTTTGTTTTTCTCGTATATGAATTGCAGTTATATATGGATGAATATCACTTACAATTTCCCCTAACTGTTCGATTGCCATTTTACCATTGGATATAATATGTAATTCTTTGCCTTTAACACTAGTTAAAATACATGTCCCCTCCTATTTGAAGATGCTACTTTTCAATGAAATCAAGTAAACAACAAAAAACCACTTCCTATAGTAAGAAAGTGGTCGAAAAATTTGAAATAAAGCATTTGCTCTCCAAATATCGAATTTCCCACTTCCCTACGCTGGTATAACCCAGATCAGGTTCATAGAGTCCCGAAGTATCACTTCAATCTCAGCCTTTTAAAAAGGCACCTCTAGCGGATTTGATTCATTTATTCATTTGAATTAATTACCTTACATGGTTAATATTAGCACGTTGATTAGAAATGTCAATTTTCTGATTTTTTTATTGGTGGGAATATAATCACAAACGAATGAAGGCAAAATTTAAATGTTGCATAAGAATATTTGTCTAACTTTATTGGGTCAGATCATTCGCTCAGTTGCTTTTTTTTCATTAGGCTGTGTTCTCAAAGATTGTTGTTTTTATGATGTTTGGATTTTTTGATATAGTTATATGTAAATATATTGATTTAAAAGGAACCTTTTATAATATCAAGCGTAGATAATGTAAAGAAATTTAGGTAAGGGGGGTGGAATCATTGGGAGCTTTGCTTGAACTTTTAGGTTCAATAGGTACATTTCTATTTACCTTAACAAAGGATGTAACGGAGGAAGAAATAGAAAAGAATATAAATTTCCTAAAAGAATATCAATGGTTTCAAAAATATCTTGATAATGATAAATTTAAAAACTTAATTATGAATGATAAAGATGTTCGTTTTGCAATTGGAAAACTTAATAGTGAAAAAATGAAAAAGAATACCTATTACAAAAAACAGCAAATAAAGATTCAAAAAGTATTACTCAAAAAGTCAAATTAATTTAACGATACACCGACCTCAAACTGCGAGGTCTTTCTTTATGCACTTCTTAACATTTCAACCGTTGTATAATTAGATTTACCGTTCCGTTTAACCGGAGTGCTACCACAATGAACACAACCCAAACCAGAAGCAAAAAATCTGGCTTCACGAATGCTTTTGAGTAGTTTAGTAATTTTATCTGGTTCATCTGGAAACAAGTCTTGTTTAATCGCACTAAAACAATGCCATCTGCTCTGATTTGGTTAATTCACAGAAATCTTCATATAAGTCTTTCCACATTAAAAATATGGAATTTCACTGTTATTCTTTAACCACTAAAACAACATCAGCATAAAATTCACAATCTAATACCACTTCATAACGCCATAAGCCGCTTTTTGGAACTGCAAAGGTAGCAGTGAAGCGTTCTAAAGTGGAATAGCCTGTTGACGGCTCTATAATTGTTTCTGGGAACAACCCTGTAATTTTTTCTCCGGTTTCTTTATGGTAAGCATAAATAGCTAGTTCTTTCCCTTTAAAAGTCTCAAAAGGTGACGTGAAAATAAATAGGTATCCATAAGGTTTTCCTGCTATCTGCTTTAATTGCTGCAAGGATTGAACCGAAAGCGAAGGAATATTTCATCACCTCCCATGCGTCTCTAGAACCAGGTGGAAAAATAGCGAGTGAACTGCTAGGAATCGAACCAATGTTACACATGGATATGTGCTTAGGAGAAGGTTCCGGCGCTGCTTTGGCTTTCCCTATTATAGAAGCAGCCTGCTCTATGATGAAAAATATGCCTACCTTTGAGGACGTAGGAATGGAAATATAGTAGGAAATAGAAGTAACTGGGACAGTGAACCTGTCCTCCATCCCTTCAAGTTATAGTTATATTTATTTATACATACCACAATGTTCTACGTAAACGTCAATTAGCCCCGAAATACACCACCCATGTAGTATTTGGAGGCTACTTGACGTTTACTTTTATAATAGAAAGGGATAATTGCTTTTTGTTATCTTATTTTGCTGCCTCTACGTCATAATTACTCTCAGAGAATCCCATTATTGCACTCATCCCTGCTCATCCAACGTGTCTTTCCACCTGTTTGATCAGATCGATAAATAGTGAGTATGTAATGCTGGTAAACTACTGATTGGTACAGGGAAATTGTTTCATGAAGTCGATAACAAGATTACAGATGAAGATTTTATTTCCTTCCTACAAGAATATGCTAAAACCATAAATTCCCTGGACGAGGGTTGCTGATTGATCCAGTCCTTGGAGATTTACCTATTACTGATTTTAACCCATATATCCGTGGAGTGATCCGCTGGATGAACGAACTTGGTATTTATACGTTTGGCAGCTGCGACCGACATGGTAGAGAAGAGGCTAGAATTTTTCTAACGAAGTTTCCGAATGGAAAACAGCTGGAACTCTTGAAGGCAGCTGTACCTCCAAGTCTCCGTTTAAGAATTGATGGAAAAAGCAGTCACAGTTACTCGATTTTGCAGAAAATCTTTATAAAGTCTGGAAAAAACCAAGTTTTCTAACGGATCTTCAGGCAAATCACTTTAAAGGTCTGCTGATAGAGTGCTTGACTATACTGGGTGTCAGCACTGATGAAAGTAGATTTCGTTCCAGGGTGCGAAATAAATTGTCCTCTCTTCTTGATCACACCTTTATCGATCGGAAAGGCAATCTTCTCAGTTTTGTGGAACTTGGAGATTGTCCGACTATTCTTCTTTCTGCTCATTTGGATACAGTTAACGAAATCGTGGAAGGAAGAGAAATTATAGAAGAAAGTTCCATTCTTAGAAATTCAGAAGGGATTCTTGGAGCCGATGACCGTGCAGGAGTTGCAGCTATTCTCGAAATCCTAAGTAGAGTGAAAAAGACCAATTTTAGAGGAATCCTGAAAGTGGCTTTTACCGTTGAAGAGGAAATTGGCTGCCAAGGGTCTCGGGAAATCGACCAGGATTTTATTGAGAATGTGGATGCTGCCATTGTGATTGACCGCCGTGGAAATAGGGATAATGTTACCTCGGGGAGCAAATATGTACACTTTTGTCCAGAAGAGTATGGCAGATTATTTGAGAAGGCAGGCAAATTGGCTGGAATGGATGATTGGAAAATCACTCCCGGAGGTATTAGTGACGCGATGGTATTTGCTGAGTTCGGCATCCCTTCTGTCAATCTATCTGCCGGCTACCAAAATGAACACAAGAAAACGGAAACAGTAGATTACAAGTCGACGTTTGAAACGGTATTGCTAGTAGAATCGGTGTTACATCACCAATTAATCAAACAAAAGATACTTAAATAAAATTCAAACTGTATAAAAAGAAGCAGACAGCCTGCTTCTTTTTATATGACTTAAAGTGCGAGACACCGAACATAATATTCGTCTCAAACCCCTTTTGTTAGAGTGTCATCGATAGACACAATCATTTTATCCTTTTTAAATAAGTCTAAGGCACCTTTTACTACTTTCCGAACCTTAACCTTAATTTCTTCTGCTATTGAGGTATCATTTATTTCAACCACTTCTATTTATGTCTCTTCTTCAGTTGCTGTATTTTCAGCGTCAGTAATGACTGTATATTCTACTTGTTCATCCTTTACAGAAGCTGTCGTCTTTACACTTTCCATACCTGCTTGATTACGGTCTAGCAGAAGTAAATAAAGATACATACCCACACAAATGAAACCAGTAATAATAAATATTGCTGTCTTTATTCTCTGCAAAATCCCATCACACTTATTATTATCATTTATTAACAAAACATCTTAGTGGTATAGTTTATACATTTTAACATGGAGTGCACCATTTCGATAGACAGAAAATTATAGAAAGGAATATTTTTGTCCAATGTTCCTCAATCCTCACCTGCTGTTAAATCGTGTACAAATCTATTAGGACAAACAATTTGTTGTTGTTTTTCTTTTTTATTTTCTTTTTCTTTTTGCCAACCTATCGTATAACGTTGCGTAACCGTATCGTCAAGCTCTTCACATTCAAGCTTTACAAATGTATCATTTGTTTTTGCCTATGTATTTCCTCATGAAAATCCTCTTCTTTTTTACAAAAGGATTCATAAAGGATCCGAATCTCCTGTTTAGGTATAGCAATAGAAGTATTGTATGTATTACTCATACCCCTACAAAAAAAACACTCACAAACATTGATTTATCAACATTGGCGAGTGTTTTTCGTTATTAGTTGATTTATCATACTATCTATTACTTTGTCACGATTTCAGAGATTTTATTTTTTACTCTATTGATAGCAGCTAGATAAGCTTCAGCACTCGCTTCAAGGATATCGACACTCATCCCGCGACCTTGTGCGATTGTATCTCCGCTTTTGATTTGAACAAACACCTCGCCTTGTGCATCTTTCCCCTTTGTAACAGATAATATTTTATAGTCTAATAATTCAATTTCCTGACCGACGATTTGATCAATCGCATTAAAAATGGCATCAACTGATCCATTACCTGAAGCTGTTCCTTTTTGCAAATGATCTCTGTCATCAATTAGAAGAACCGATGCCAGCGGCTGACTTGAAGTATCATATGAAATAGAAATATTTTTGAGTTTAAAATATTCAATTCCATTTTTTGTCTGATTATCTACCAAGGCAATAATGTCATCATCTAAGATTTCTTTTTTACGATCTGCCAGTTCTTTGAATTTCTTAAAAACCACCCTCAATTCATCTTCACTAATATCATATCCTAGGGAGACTAATCTTTGTTTTAAAGCGTTACGGCCAGAAAGCTTTCCGAGAACTAGATCAACTTCATCTAATCCTATCGTTTCAGGTTTCATGATTTCATACGTACTCTTATCTTTAATCACGCCATCTTGGTGAACCCCGGATGCATGCGCAAATGCATTCGCTCCGATAACCGCTTTGTTCGCTGGGACTGGCATTCCCGTTAATCTGCTTACCAATTTACTTGTTTTAGTAATTTCTTTCAAAACCATTGAAGTTTTCTTCTGAAAATGATCGTAACGAGTTTCCAATGCTAGGGCAACTTCCTCCAAGGCTACATTACCTGCACGTTCACCAATGCCGTTAATACACCCCTCCACTTGAGTGACTCCGGCTTCAATTGCTGCAAGTGAATTAATTGTTGCCATTCCGAGATCATCGTGACAGTGGCAGCTTAATATCACGTTTTCAATTCCTTTCACTCGTTCACGTATTGTCCTAAAACGCTCAGCATATTCCCACGGAGTTATGTAGCCGACCGTATCTGGGAAGTTTAGAACGGTTGCACCTGCTTTTATTACTTCTTCAGCAATTTCACAGAGGAAATCAAGATCTGACCGTGTGGAATCTTCACAAGAAAACTCGATATGACTAAAATATTTTCTAGCATAGCGAACAGCTTCGACAGACTGTTCCAATACTTGATTTTTTGTCATCCTCAACTTCTTTTCCATATGAATGGGAGACGTCGCGATAAAAATATGAACACCTACATTATCAAGCCCGCTTAGTGCCTCCACAGCAGCATCAATATCTTCTTTATTTGTTCGTGCAAGGCTGACAACAATGGGTTTTTGAACCGCTTGAGCAACAGCGTGGACCGCTTGCAAATCACCGGGAGATGCTGCAGCAAAACCTGCCTCAATTACATCAATTCCAACCTTTTCTAGTTGCTTGGCAATTTCAACTTTCTCTGAAAGATTTAAACTAACCCCTGGAGTTTGTTCACCATCCCTCAATGTGGTATCAAACATATAAATTTTTTTCCCCATTTTTAAGTCCCCTTTTCAATTGAATTTAGAAAATAATTATAAAAAAACAAAAAAACCTTTACTAAAGAGGGGTGAAATTCATTCACGGTACCACCCTCTTTCGCCATAATTTCAATTTATGGCCTCATTAAGTAAAAGTTTTACTATGCAGTATAACGGCTGCAACCGTACTTCCTAGTTCATTTCAGAAGTCGACTCCAAGGTGAGTAACTTCAGCTGTCAACACCCATTCTCAGCAATCATGGGTTCTCTGTGCTTGACAAGAAGAAGTGTTTCCTTTTCATAGTCATTTTTTAACTATTATGAATAATTAAAATTATATGATAATTAATGTTGCACTTCAATACTTTTCCATAAATACATATAGTTATTTTATATCTTTTTTCCTTAATATGATTTCGGCATTCCTAAAACGTGTTCACCGATATAATTGAGCACCATCTGCTGGGATACAGGAGCAATTTTCAATAGCCTTGCTTCACGCCAATATCTTTCCACATGAAATTCTTTGGCATATCCGAATCCGCCGAAAGTTTGTAAAGCTCTGTCGCAAGCCTCGAATACTGCTTCTGCCGCAACATATTTAGCGGTATTTGCCTCGGCACCACTAGACAGCCCGTTATCATAGTTCGTAGCAGCCCGCTGCCACAGTAAGTCTGCTGCTTCTAACATTGCATAGCTTTCAGCAAGCGGGTGTTGAATCGATTGATTCTTGCCGATTGGACGGTTGAATACAACTCGCTCATTTGCATAGTTCACTGCCTTTTTTAAAGCAATTCTTCCTAAACCACAAAATTCCGCTGCAAGCAAAATTCTCTCTGGGTTCAGTCCATCGAGCAAATGATAAAACCCTCTTCCTACTTCACCAACAACATCACTGGCATCTACAGGCAGGTCCTCTATGAATAACTCATTGGAATCAACTGCATGCCTGCCCAGCTTTTCAATTTCACGAATAGTGGAGTATCTTTCATCAAGATCTGCCAAAAACAGTGTCATTCCTTCCGTTCTCTTTTTACAATCTTTTAATGGAGTTGTCCTCGCAAGTAATAACACCTTACTGGATTCCTTCGCTTTTGAATTCCAAACTTTTTGTCCGTTAATAATGTAACGGTCACCATCTTTACGTGCAAAAGTAGTTATGCTTGTTGTATCTGAGCCTGCATCCGGTTCAGTAACGCCAAAAGATACATGCAGATTTCCTTTTGCTGCCTCTGGCAGGTACTTTTGCTTCATTTGTTCCGAACCATGTTTAACAACGGGATTTAAACCGAACATGGAAAGGTGCAAGGTGGTGCCGCCGTTCATTCCTGCACCCGACTCAGCAACGCCGTTTAATACGATAGCTGCTTCCATTATTCCCAATCCGGAACCGCCGTATTTTTCCGGAATGGAAATACCAAGCCACCCGCCATCTGCAAAGGCATTATAAAATTCCCATGGGAATCTGTGTTCCGAGTCACATTTCGACCAATAATTATCATCAAACCTAGTGCAGATTCTGCTAACTTCCTTTTTTAAAGCGATTTGTTGCTCTGTCCATTTGAAATCCATTTCATCCCATCCTTTTAATAGATTTTGAGTTTACCATCATAAAGCTATTCCTTGAAGACCGTTGAATTTTTCCGAATATCTTACTTATTAATAGTTGCACTTTGCAATATTTTTTCGGCAATTAACTCTCCCATTATTTCCGTACTAACTAATTTTTCTTTCGTTCTGACAATTTCATAAGTACCCCAGCCTTCTTGAAGGGTTTCTACTATTGCTTGTTCTATTAGCTTAGCTTCTTTTGTAAGGCCAAAGGAATATTCTAACATTAATGCTGCAGCACGAATGGTTCCAATCGGATTTGCTTTGTTTTGGCCGGCAATCCGAGGGGCAGAACCATGTATTGGCTCAAATATTCCCTTTGAACGATTGCCGACACTGGCAGATGCTAACATTCCAATAGAACCTACAGAACCACCAGCAACATCACTTAAAATACCACCCATCATTCCTTCCGTAATAATAACATCAAATAACCATGGCTTCTTAATTAAGGAAAAAGCACAATTATCAACATAAAGATGTTCCACTTCCACATCTGAATACTCTTTTGAAATCTTAGTCACCACTTCACGCCATAGCCTAGAATTTTCTAATACGTTTGCCTAATCAACTGACGTAAGCTTTTTTTTCCTATTTCTAGCCAATTGGAATCCCAGACGGGCAATCCGTTCTACTTCATCCTAAGCAAAAAGCATCGTATCAAAGGCTATCGCAGCTCCATACCTTAGCTCTCTGCCTTTTGGCTTACCATAAAAAATGCCAGCCGACATATCACGAATAAGAACCAAATCTATCCCCTGTCCAAGGTTCTCTTCCTTAAGGCATGATAAGTCTGACAAAGTATGACTCAAATGGGCGGTACAAATATTAGCGAATGCCCCAACCACTTCTGAACGCAATGTTAGCAAACTCTGTTCGGCTCTTTGAATATTGGGCAGGTGATCCCATTTAGGCCCCCCACTGCCCCCAATAATACAGCATCTGCGGATTGGCACCCTCTAATTGTCTCTTTGGGAATAGGATTCCCGCATAAATCAATCGCATGACCTCCAACCGGTAAACTTTCAATCTCAAAATGAAGATTGATAGATTTAGATTCCAATGCTTTTATCACTGTGACTGCTTGACGGGTGACTTCTGGCCAAACCCCATCACCTGACAGTACAGCAATACGAAAAGATTTCATCTAATGTTCTCCCAACTGATATTTTCCTTTATTTAACCATCCTGCTCCATCAACCACATAACATGCACCTGAAA
Organism: Neobacillus sp. plas4; assembly: GCF_057221695.1. Lineage (NCBI taxonomy): Bacteria > Bacillati > Bacillota > Bacilli > Caryophanales > Bacillaceae > Neobacillus > Neobacillus sp. plas4. Next base: position 2,807,952 of record NZ_CM170152.1, on the reverse strand, counting down.
CATAACTTGCATAATCACTAACAAGATATGAAGCTAAATTTGCAACTTCTTGCAAATGTCCAAATCGATTAGCAGGTATGTTTTGTAAAATTAATTCAGCATCTTTTGGAGTAGGCCATAACTGTGTTACCGCACCAGTATCTGCAATTGGCCCAGGAGCAATTAAGTTTGTACGAATGTTATAAGGTGCCCATTCCACTGCCAAAGATTTCGTCAATGCTAATACACCTGCTTTCGCTGCAGCCGAATGAGCAGTTAATGGGCCTCCTGTCCAAGCATTGACGGACCCAATATTCAATATAGCCCCTCCAGTCCGTTGTTCAGCCATTTGTTTACCTACAGATTGGCTGCAGTAAAACGTACCGTTTAAAACGATATTGATTACAGAATTCCAAGCGTTGACAGACATGTCCATGCTTTTTACCCGAAAATTACCCGCTGCATTATTGACTAAAATATTAATCTCGCCAAATCTTTCCACAGTGGTACGAACCATATTAGTTACTTGATCTGGTTCACGCACATCAGTTTGAATAGATAAAACCTCAGTTCCAATCTTAGAAATTTCTTCCTCTGCTCTTTTTAAGTTTTCTTTGTTTCTGCTGGCAATCACAATGTTTGCTCCAAGTCTGGCAAATTCCTCTGCCATGGCTTTCCCAAGCCCTGTTGCACCACCAGTAATAATCGCGACTTTGCCTTCAAGAGAACCTTCCCTAAGCATTGATTGTTTGTACATTTCATTTGAGGTCTGCATTTTTTTCTCCCCTATATCTCTTTTTCATTCAGTTCTACATCTAAGTTAATAAAATACATTCAAATTTCACATCGGAGTTATGAGTGAAAATCTAGAGTCTATTAATCAGATTGTTAGACTTCTTCATTTCTAAAATAATAAAGTTGTAAAATATTATTATATTACTTTAGGGTAAATGATATCTAAAGAATCAAAGGTGATGCCACTTTGGGATAATTGCCCTTCAATAATGGTTCGTGTGACAGGTTCCGGAAGCAGGCATTCAACACAAGTTTGATCCGATACTACAATTTCCAGCCTAATTTTATCGCCATCTGCCTCAATCTTTAAATCTGCACCATCTGCATTTAAAGTTTCCCTAATCGGCTTTAATGCCTCAAGTAATTGATCCATACGAACCCTCCCATTTCAATAACCCTTTATATTTCCTCAATCTTTTCAATAATTGAAAAACTGATTCCGAAACTTGGCAGCCAAGTGGAATGTTTCCCTTCTCCGCCAGTTACAAGGATATGAATGTGTTCTGGTGAAACTGCGATTGGCAGACCATCATTGTTTTCATAACTAAATCCGTAATTCTCTTTATGAAAGCCAATATGATGTACAAATTGATCGTAAGACATCTTTTGAGCAGGGATTCTCGCTTTTTCAAAAATCTCCTGTTTAATCTTTTCTTTGTCCCATCCATCTCTTTCCAATAGCGATGCGTGCTCAGGTCCCAAGGCCAAAAAAATGTCTCCATTTAAATACAAATTATTTATACCTGAACGGGTAATCGCACCGATTATGCCAATCATCAAATCAGGACCGCTTCTACTGCCATGGTCATTAATATTGGCCGGTGCTTCAGCTGCATATACCGTAACAGTAGAATCACTAGATAGAAAACCTCTATCAACATGATAAGGCTGCCAAGGACTGGCCTTTTCATTTTCCGCGAAACAAAATGTAAATTTAGCAGGTGTACCTTGTGTCGCTTTATCCAATATACCAGGCAGGACTCCACCAACATTTTGATAAACGAATCGCAATGCTCTTCCAAGGGTGGATGATGCCATACTACTAGGTCCAAATACGTTTCCTTTACATGAAAACCCCAATCGTTCAGCAATTGGTCCGCTAACGATGATAGCAGTTGCACACGGGTGCGTGGTAGCAAGGACCCCGAGCAGGTTAAATTCCGGTTTCAAGGAAGCCTTGATTGCTGATACTAGAATTAGGAAAAATTCTGGTTTACAGCCTGCCATCACTGCGTTGACAGCAGCTTTCAAATAGGTAATCGGAAGGTTATTCGTTGGCATGAATCCGATGACACTATCCTTATTAGATAAATAGCTTCCCAGCATTTCATCTACCCGTATTGGTGTAGGTGGTATTATAGGAAGTCCATCTGTCCATCCTTTTTCATAAAAATACTGATTTATTTTGAACGGGTCAGAGTCTAACTCAAGTAACGCGGTACAGTTCTCCGTCTCTTGAGTTGTATCTTTGGTATCAATATTTGACTCTGAGTTAAAGAAAGTTGCGGATGGATTCAGAACTTTTTTTAATTGCTCCATTGCTTTATCCGCTCGATCACGGACTTCATTTTCTTTTATTCCGCCTATTGGATGCTTCACTACTAACAAATGAAGATCTGTTTTCCAGCTCTTCATTAAGGCATTTGCCAAGTTAACAAAGGAATTCGTTGCTAATACAACGCTTTGAACACCACTTTTTCTCAATTCAATTGCATCGTGGACACTCCACGAAGTACAAGACCCTCAATCGGCAGAACCTGTGATTAGAATATCTGCATAATCTTTAATTTCATCTAGCATTTCTGGCGGTGCTGGTTTTGCGGCATTCTTTTTATCAAAAAACCTTACTTCAAATGGTTCATGGACCACCTGCTTTGAGTATTCGTTGAAAATGTGCTGGTCAATGAAGGTAAATAACTCCTGTACGTTCGGTTTCCCATTGCTTAGATAGGCAATTTTAATTTTCTCCAGGTGCTTAACTTCCTTCATTGATGATTCTTCACCTAAATTTTTTGCTTGCTGCCCCAGTGCATTAGGAGTAATTACTTGAATCATGAATTCCCACCTCAAATTTTTTAAAATTTTTCAATCATTACCTATCAAATTATTTCATGTATTTCGTTCCAACTATTTATAATTTTCTGAAAAAAAATCATACGATGGCGACAGGACATACCGGTGAACCTGTTCCCCCAGTAATACGCAGCGGAAGACAAACAAATAGAAATTCATAAATCTTGTCTTTAGCGAGATCTTCCAAATTCATTAATTCAATTATATGGATCCCGTTTTCAACAAGAGGTAAGCAATGTACTGGCAGTGTATGTTCTGGCTGAACTTCATAGGCTACTGTATCCCCTCCGGCCAGACCCATATCTTGTTCGATCAGCCACCTTGCTCCTTCTACATTCACACCAGGCGTCCCCTCCGCAACCGAGACATATTTTCTTGGCGAATGAAAGAAGTTCGCCCACCCTGTCCGTATCAAAACAGCATCACCTTTTTGAATGGTAATACCTTGTTTTTTTATGGTTCCTTCCAAATCTTCAGGGCCAATTCCATAAGCAGCTTCTAATTGCGGAACACCTTTATAGGAAGCTACATCCAGCAAAACCCCTCGCCTAAATACCGGTGTGGCTATATCAATACTATGCGCTTTTATACCTCTGGTTTTATCTTGATGATCGTCTGCTAGTAAATCACCGTGGATAAATCCATTACATGATACATGCCCAATTGCATCCATGTGTGTGCCTGTATGAGTGCCTGTTGCAATAAAATCATTTGCAGCAGTAGTTCCTTCTCCATATGGTAAATCATTATGCATACTGCCAAGAGAGTATAAAAAGGGAGGAAGATTTGGATGATGAGGGGTACCGGGTCCAAGCGGCTGCCCTACTTCATACACTCTTCCTTCCCTTACGACCTCCGACATAATTTTTGGCAAATTCGCAATAATATGACTCATCCTTTTCATACCTTTCAATATAAAATAAGCGAATGTAAAAGATTAAATATTCTACCTATTTAACAAATCTTCAGGCACCTCTACTTCAAATCTTAATAGATTCCCGCCAAAACATTTACCTAAATTATCCAATCTTAGCGTAGATGCTGCATTTCCTCCCAATGCTTCTTTACATAAAAATTTCAATGCCAATACATTGGGAACTTCATAGCGGTACACTTCCCCTTCTACAATTCCAGAAAAATGCTGTTTTACTTTTTCTGCCGTAATCTGTTCCAAAAATAGTTTATATAATTCGAGATTAGGTGCGAATAATGTGATATCAGATGAACTGCCTTTATCTCCAGATCTTGCCTGAGCCACATCTCTCAATGGTACTTTTGTCATTTATTCTACCTCCACTACATTTATTCTCACATCAGATTCAATTTCAGTTCTTGGGATGTAGGTAGCCCACAGTCCCAAAAGCTGCTTTGTTGCGGAAAGACCACTAACCATCCCTACAAACGGGGGACCGTTGACTGTAAGCGGCGGGAATAACGGTGCTAGTTTGGAAGCTTCACTTTTACTTTCCGTTTTGATTGTTACTCTTAAAAATATTTCATTAATCAAATCCTCATTAGGAGGCTCCACCGCTAATGTTCGGTGTAGTGCATTGTAGCCCAAATATTCGGTATTGATTTCTAAGGCTTCAATACCCAGATCTTTAATTTGTGACCGAATAATTTCATTTGCAGCCCTCGCCTTCGTTAAAGCTTGAGGCCAGGAATATCCAATCATCCCCTGTCCCATGAAACCGTCTTCATATCCCATAAGCGCTTTTAAGGTTTCAGGCGCAGGACGGCCCTTTGCACCTTGAACTTTAACGCGGTCTGTTCCAACCTGCTCAAGAGTTACCGTGGTAAAATCTGCAACTACATCAGGGGTGATGTAGTTTGAAGGATCGTGAATTTCATAAAGGAATTGTTCCTTTACGGTATCAACACTGACCCTGCCACCTGCATCCTCAGCTTTCGTTAGAATAAATGAACCATCTTCTGAAACCTCAGCAATTGGATAGCCAATTTTATGCAGATCCTTTACATTCCACCAATCACCGCTGAAATTTCCACCTGTCACTTGGCCGGAACATTCCATTAAGTGTCCCAATACAATACCAGATGCTAGTTTATCCCAATCATCTTTTTCCCAGCCAAACTCATAAATCACAGGAGCTAAAAATTGAGCGGTATCAGTTGTTCTCCCTGTGATGACAATATCTGCACCTTCTTTTAATGCCTGAACGATCCCTTGTGCACCAAGGTATACATTGGCAAAGAGCAGCTTCTCGCGTATAGTTTCAATCGATTCGCCAGTATCACTATTGTTCATAATAATTCCTTTGTCTAATAATTCATCTAGACGCGGGTAAATATCATCACCAGTAACTACACCGACTTTTAAACCTGAAATGCCCAATTCACTTGCAATACGAATTACTTCATCCTTTGCACCTTCAGGATTTATGCCTCCAGTATTGGTGATCAGTTTAATGCCTTTTTTCTTAACGTAAGGTAATAGTTGTTTCATAGTTCTGGTTACATCTTTTGTGTATCCCTTACTTGGATCCTTTTGTTTATCTTTCTGTAAAATTGCTAATGTCAATTCTGCAAGCGTATCAAAGCAAATATACCGAACATCAGTATCCCTTGCCAATTTCAACATAGGTTGTAAAGAATCACCATAAAAACCCTGTCCTGCACCTATTTTCACAACTTTACTCAAATCAACATCTCCCGTCACTATTAATCTTTAAAAATATCATTTTTCCAGAAACTTGAATCGAGTTTATTCCTATTTTTATCATTCCATATTATTAGAGCCTTAACTTCTCAAGTGTTTGTCTTGCTTCTACTACAATATCCTCGACAATTTGCCTCGCACTCTTGACTTCTTTAATCAGTCCTGATACCTGACCAGCCGGACCAACACCGTTCTCAACATCTCCATCTATCCTGGCACGTTTAGATGCCTCCCTACCCACTTTTAACATTTGTAATGGGTACGGGTGGATTTCATCTTCATGTTTTTCCCAATATTTTGTGAAATTATTTTTTATCATTCTTACAGGCTTCCCACTATGTGCCTTGGAAAGCACAGTGCCTTCTTCATCAATTTCAACGATTTTATTTTTATAATTATCGTGAGAGTATGCTTCCTTACTTGCGACAAAACGAGTACCCATCCAAATGCCACTTGCTCCCAATGCCAGGGAAGCAACTAATCCTTTACCGTCTGCAATTCCTCCAGCAGCAATGACCGGAATTTTCACGGAATTTACAACCTGTGGGACAAGCACCATCGTTCCAATTCTCCCGGTATGGCCGCCCGCTTCATGTCCCTGGGCAATTACGGCATCCACACCGTCCTCTTCCAATCTTTTTGCCTGTTTTGCGTTTCCAACAACCGACATTACCTTTATCCCGAGATGGTGAGCCTCCTTAACTACCCCCAAAGGATTCCCCAAACCAGAAATCAAGACAGGAACTCGTTCGTTTAAAGTTACTTCAATTTGCTTTTCTACTTCATCCGAATACCGGACAACATCTGCATTTTTACCATCTGTCGAGATTTTTCCAAATAATATATCTACACCGAAAGGTTTATCTGTCAGCGATTTTGCAATGCGAATCTCTTCTCGTAATTCATCTATTGTAAGATGACCAGTTCCAATGACACCTAATCCCCCAGCATTTGATACGGCAGCAGCCAGTTTTCCTCTGGCAAGATACCCCATTCCTGCCTGCATAATTGGATATTCAATTCCTAACATTTTACATATCTTAGTGTTTAATAAATTAGTCATTTTACCCCTCCCATAGACCTATAAAATATTAAGTTATTTGAAAATAATAAATTTAAATATTAAAAATTTTTAAGTTTACATCAAATTGGATACAGTCCACACTTGATTATGTTTGCTATTTTGAATTAAGTAGGGTTAGATCATTGGGTTCATTTGTAAAACTTAATAAAATGCCTGCCAGTACAGCCAATCCTGAGAGTCCTATCCAGATAAAACGATAACTTCCCAATGCATCTGCCATCAAACCAATTATAGGTGGAAAAAATAGAATACCAATATACATAAACATCATACCGAAGCCCATAGCTGTTCCTATATGTGCACTATCAATAGATTCAGCGAGGTAGGTCATATAAATACCAGCATAGCCTAGGGCAGTAAAACCAAAAATGCTCACAAGTAATAGAAGAAAGAATACAGATAGATCAGGATTGATTAATTCAAAACTTGCAGTTGTCACTGTAGATAAACAACAAATTATTAAAAAAACCCCTTTTCTTTTTCCTTTAAACACAAAATCACTAATCAGACCCCAACTCACTTTTCCTACTGATCCAGCTAATTGTGCTGTAAAAACCACTATTACTGTAATGGCAAAAGGTATTGCACTATCATTTGTCAGGTATAACACGAAATGAGCAGCAAATGTAAATTGAATTCCCGCCAATATCATGGATGCCAAACTACCAAATAAAACATTTCTATTTTTTAATAATTCTACTAAAAGGTTCTGTTTTATTAACTCTTCTTTTTGTGACTCTTTTTTTGGTACATCATGATAAAAGAGAAAAAAGCACAAACCTGCTAATAACATCATGAAGGAAATCCAAAAATAACTATATTGCCAGTTTCCGGTTTGGGCAATGATATAAGAAATAAAAACGGCAGATATACCTGCACCCAATGTAACCCCGGTTTGTTTAATGGCAATAGCCGTTCCACGGTTTTTCGGTTCAAACCATTGTACTAATGCGTGTGTGCCTGTCGGATTTAATACCCCATAACCTAACCCAGCTGCAAACATAACTACTAAAGATAACGAAAAGCTTCCGGTAAATGGAAATATTGTCATAGTTACCGAAATGACAATCACGGAAATAATGGTAATTATTTTTACATTAAATTTATCAGTAATCCAACCTGCAGGGATGGATACCAGAAATGCCCCAAAGTATACTGCTGAAGTTAATGCACCAATCTGAGTTCTTGTAAAGTGCCAATCGTTCTCTATGAAGGGGGTAACTACGGAAACAGTATACGTCGCCATCGACGCTATCGTCTGAACAATGAGTAAAAGTGACAAAGCTGTCCAATGTGAAGATCTGATTATACCCCTTTCCAAACTACCACCTTCTGCAATGTTATTAAATTAGTTTATTATGCTAAAATCAACATCATTCTATCAATAATATTCCTGTGTATATTCAATCACCGGTAACATTGGCAACTCTCCACTATTGTAGTTAAGTAACGCCGTTAATGATTGAATGGTTGGCATAACCATTTTGAGCATACCTTTTTCATGCTGTTCTATAGCCTCTTGCGGTTTAAACCAACATCCAGATTCTATCTCCGTTGTTATCAGATTAGGTTCCTGGTTAACAGGAAGATCAGCTAAAAAAAATCTAGTGTTAAACCGATAAGGTCTTTGTAGTGAAGTAATTCGATGACCAAAGTAATGTAACCCACCAATGTAAATCAGAAAGTCATGATTACGGATAAATTTACCAAACTCTAATTCTCCATTAATGATTGCCTTTCTAGCTTCATCCCAAGCAGCATCCGGCTGCACAGGAACACCCTTCCGATCCAAACATAACAAAACACCAGTCTCTTCAAAAAGCTCTCGTGCTGCTGCAACATAATAAGCTAGATCCACTTGTGGTTTGACTTGACCAAAATGACAATCCTCTTGTTTAAGAGTTGAATCACTTTTCATCAATTTCCCACCAGGATAGACATAGTGTCCTGGATAGGACTTCATTGACTCAGGTCTTTTGGTCATATAAACATGTAATCCATTTTGGGTACGATTAATCAATATAACTGTCGCTGAATGTTTCGGTTTAACTGGTAAATTCATCGGTTTTATGTCCTCCAGCTGCTTAATTTTTAAGAAACGATAATGCAGGAGTTCTATTAGATGCCCTCTAGAAAAAATAATCCTGAGGGCATTAAAGTGATTGTCTACTTTGAAAGAGCACCTATTAATGCATCTAATACCTTTTGACCGGCTAACCCTTTCGCTTCCATTTTCTTTACCCATTCATCTTGAACAGGTTTTACCTTTTTACCCCATTCTTTAAGGTCTGCTTCATCAACCGAATAAACTTCTAAACCTAATTTTTGGAATTCTTCTTCCAATTGCTTAATTTGATTGTCAAGATGTTTTGACACATGTTCAACTGTTTCATCACCAGCCTGTTTCATTGCTACTTTTACATTATCAGGTAATCCCTGGTATACTTCTTCGTTAATTGTATAAACCACTGCAAAACTCCCTAAATTGGAATTGTTTGTTGCATATTTTGCGAGTTTCTCTAATTGATAAGCTTTCCAACTGGTAAAAGGTACGATTCCACCTTCAACAGTCCCTCGTTCCATTGCTGTAAAAAGGTCAGGGGCAGGTATAGACACGGGTACGCCACCCAATGTCGCAATGGTCAATTCTTGTGTACCGCCTGATGCACGTAATTTGACACCCTTAAAATCGCCCGCACTTTCAACTTTTTTATTCGTGGTAAAAACCTGACCTGGAGGAAGTGTTGTCACCCAGACGGGTCTTACTCCATTTTTAAGAAACTCCTCGTCTAAAAGGGCTGTTTGTGCTAATTCCCAATATGCCGCACCCCCTTGTGAAGATGAACTGATCAAACCTGGTAGTCCCGCCACGTCACCTAATGGTAATTTATCAGAAATATAAGCCGGTGCTGTATAGGCAATGTCAGCGATTTTATTTTTAACCAGGTCAAGCATGCTGGCAGCTTTGCCCAATTGCTCGGCTGGAAAATATTCAAATTGCACTTGCCCATTCGTTAATTCTTCTACGCGGTCCATCCAATATACTGCTCCTTCAACAGAAAGATCATTATTAGTAGGAAATGAATCTGCCACTTTCAGTGTAATCGTTTCTTTACTCGAATCCTCTTTCTTTCCTTCGGATTGCCCTGACTTACCATTTTCATTTTGGGTAGTAGAAGAACTTGAACAGGCCGCAAGAAAAAATACCAAAAATACTGGAAACAAAACGAATGTCAATGTTCTCTTAATGATCATCTAATATCCTCCTGGCTATATTTGAATATGTTCTTTGCAGCTCCGGATTTATACAACATCCTTTTTCATCATTTCATTTAACGTCCCTGCCAATTTGGTTTTCTTTTTTCAGAAAAAGCCCTTGGCCCTTCTATCGCATCCTGGCTATCATATACTTGCTCGTAAATTCGAAAAGCATTTTTAAGTCCCAAGGTTTTCCCTAAATCTAGAGCTTCCTTTAAGGATTGCTTAGCAGCCAGCACCGAAAGAGGTGCATTATCCCGAATGGTTTCAGCCAATTCCATAGCAGACGTCAGTACTTGACTTTGCTCCACTAATCTATTCAAGAATCCCAATTGGTACATTCTATCAGCACTAATTGGCTCAGCTGTCATTGTCAGTTCGAGATTTATATTAAGCGGAAGCATCCATAGCAATGGTACAGCCCATGGAGAGCCACGCCCCACCTTCGCTTCTCGAATTGAAAATTGCGCATTATAACTGGCAATTCTAAGATCTGCATTCTGTGCCAACAAAAATCCACCTGCTGCCGCGATTCCATTTATCGCAGCGATAATCGGCTTTTTTACTTCCGTCATTCTCTGCATCATAGGGTCTTTAACCATTTGCAGTAAATCTTTACCTTGTTTGCTTAGTTCCGTTTGTTCTTTTAAGTCCATCCCTGCACTAAATGCCCTTTCACCTGCAGCAGTCAGAACAATAACACGCACTTCGTTATCCTCATCAACTGTACTCCATATTTGATCCAATTTTTCATAAACTTCAACAGAAATTGCATTCATACGCTCAGGACGATTGATTGTGATTAAACCAATTTTATCCTTCACTTCATATAAAACTGATGAATCTTTTGAAAACATTTCCGCACCGCCTTCTTATTGATTAATCATGTTCGCCTAATATCTCTGCTCTTTTTTCAAATGAAGACTTATAAGGTTCTTCCCATTCGGTAAGTTGGATAAGGACCCCGAAACAGCTTTTTGGGTGGATAAACAAATCAGATTTAATTCCTTCATGAACTTCCGGGCCAATTAATTTCATCCCTTTTTCACGAAGCTTATGCTCGATATCTAGAAGGTTTTCAACTGAAAAAGCAATATGGTGGATTCCCTCTCCCTTTCTGCTCAGAAATTTATTGATATCGCTTTTTTCCTGTATTGAACTTTCCAATCCGACAAAAACTTGTTTAATCGTGAGATATGAAGCCTGTGCACCGTGTTTAGCCAGCGTTACTTCCTTAAGAAAGTTGCCTCCAAATATATCTGTAAACTTTTCAAGAGCGTTTTGATTGTCATGCACCGCCATTGTTATATGATCGAGTTTCCAGTTTTCAATCATTTCATCACTGCCATTTCTCTTTTTCACTGTTCCATTTCTCTTTTAGTTCCTCACGAAATTGGGGAGCTGCAATGGAAATCAATGCTTCAGCGCGTTCTTCTAGGGATTTTCCATGTAAATTGGCAATTCCATTTTCGGTGATGATATATTGCACATCCGTACGGGGAGTGGTAACGATATTCCCTGCTCCCAACGTTGGGACAATGCGAGAAATCTTTCCATTGGCTGCTGTGGATAAAAACGCAATAATTGATTTTCCACCACGGGATAATTTTGTACCGCGAATAAAATTACCTTGTCCTCCTGTACCTCCAAATTGAATCCCATTCATCGTTTCTGCATTCATCTGACCATACAGGTCAATCTCAATGGCTGAATTAATGGAAATTAAATGATCGATATCTTTCAACACTTCCAATGAATGAGTATAATTTATCGGCCTAAAGTCGATTAGCGGGTTATTATTGACAAATTCATATAAGCGTTTTGTTCCAACAGCAATACCCGTAACAATTTTCCCTCTGTCAATACTTTTTCTATTACCATTAACCACTCCACCTTCCACCAAATCCACTACCGCGTCAGATATCATACCCGAATGGATTCCCAAATCTCTCTTATCCTTTAATGCATACAAGACTGCATCCGGAACTGATCCGATACCAAATTGCAGGGTACTGCCATCTGTAATTAATGACGCAGCATAATCCCCAATTTTCTTCATATCGGTGCTCAGTTCTCCAGCAGGCATTTCCGGCAGTGGATAATCCACGTTTACAATATAGTCAAACGAGCTTATGTGAATAGGAGGCTCCCCTGAAGTTCTTGGCATTTGGGGGTTCACTTCAGCGACGATTGTTTTTGTTTTCTGCAATATAGCCGGAACATAATCCGCGGAAATGCCTAAGCTGCAGTATCCCCATGGGTCTGGTGATGAAACTTGGATTACGGCAAGATCCAAGTTGACTGTTCTTTCTAAGTAGTTATAAATTTCATTGAGATGAAGTGGAATAAATCGTACCTTTCCTTTTAAAAAGGAATCTTTCATATCCTTTGACATAAAAAAGCAGGTCATCGCTGCATTTTCATGCAGTCCAGCCAGATCAGTCCTATTTAAACCAGGAAACACGGTGGCAATGTAATTAACCCCATCACTTGCATCAGGATGCTCTTTGAGTGCTTGAAGGACATCCCTTGGTTCTGATCCATTCCCCTGGACAAATACGTTCATACTGGGATGTAATAACGATGGAACTTCCTTTGCTTGTATCTCTTTAGGCAATTACACTTCCTCCTTATCTTTCATTTGAAACGGGTGTATTTTCATTTGATACAGGTGTAATTACTTTCGCATCTTCCAGATTCCGGATTTTATCATCTGATAGATTTAAAAGTTCCTTTAACACTTCCTTCGAATGTTGACCATGAAGCGGAGGTGGCATAATTTCTTCATCATCGATACCTGGTAGCTTCCAAGGTATACCTGGCAATAGAATCTCACCAATTTCCGGATGTTCTACCATGCGCAGCATGTTTCGATGGGCAACCTGTGGATGGGTGAACAATCGATCAGTCGGATTGATAGCCCCGACCGGAATCCCTTTTTCACTGAGCTTTTGTACCCAATAATTCGCTTCCCGTGCAGAGGTGATTTCTTCAATAAGGGGTACCAGCACATCGCGATTTTCGACCCTGCTTCCACTTGTCTTAAACCTTGGATCATCCAGCCACTCCGGTCTTTCGACCACTTCACAAAAATGATTCCATGACCGGTCATTTAGTACAGCAATATTTATCTCAATATCCTTCGCCGGAAAGCTTTGATAAGGTACCATTAATGGGTGGGCAGTCCCCATAGGCTTGCCAACTTGTTCGCTTAATGCATAATTTGCAAGATAATATCCCATCAAGGAAATTTGGGCATCCATCATCGCAATATCTAAATATGCTCCTTTTCCAGTTTGCTGTTTTGTCATAATCGCTGCCATAATCGTATGCGATGCAACCATTGCACCGAAAACATCCGCTTGCGGAACTCCAGGTTTTAGCGACCGGCCGCCCCTTTCCCCGGTTACACTCATTGCGCCTCCTTCACCTTGGATAATCAGGTCATATGCTGCAATATCCTTGTAGGGTCCAGATTGACCAAATCCCGAAACTGAACAAAAAATAATCTCTGGATTCCTTTTGCAAACTTCCTCATAATCAATCCCTAACTTTTTCACAATCCCGGGACGGAAATTCTCTAAAACGACGTCAGACTTTTCCACCATATCTAAAAATAACTTTTTCCCAACTTCATTTTTCAAATCTAATATGATGCTTTTTTTATTTCGATTAACGGCAAGCAGATGCGGGCTATGTCCATTCGTCCCTTTCGTTACCCACCCTCTGACATGGTCCCCTATCAACGGAGGCTCTATTTTTATAACCTCTGCACCAATATCAGCTAACATCATTGAAGCAAATGGCCCTGCCCAGGCTTGTGACAAATCTAATATTCTAATCCCTTTTAATGGTTTATGCATCTTGCACCTCCATAAATTGAATAAATAAAAAGTTAAATTGCGGGGGACTTTATTTAGTGTAAAATGGTTTCCTTAAAATAAATCCAAAGATTTTAATTGGGAAATCTTATTTTCTGAATATCCAAGTACAGATCCAAGAATTTCTTCAGTGTGTTCACCAAGTTTCGGTGGAGGATATTTTATTTGGGCAGGAGTTTCCGACAATTTAGCTGGATAAGGAACTTGATAGATTTCTTTTTCTAATGCAGGAACAAATAAATTCTCAACCATCCCACGTGCCTGTAACTGAGGGTCCTGGAATGCCTCTCCCGCATTATTCACCTTGCTGGCCGGAACCTTATTCTCTTTTAAAATATCCAGCCATGTCTCTTGGTCTTTTTGCAATAATGCATCCGTTACTATCTTGTGCAAAGTATATTTGTTTTCTCTCCGGAGTTCATTTGTCTCATATCGTTTGTCTATAAGCAGATCTTCACGTCCGATACTTTTGCATAATCCAATCCAAAAGTGTTCTTCCAATACGCCAAGGGCGATTTTTTTTCCATCCTTCGTTTCAAACATGTCATTTGTTGCTATTATGTGGTGCATTTTTTCAGGAGGGGTAATTTCCTGATCAATCATATAATCACCAAACCGTGTACTTGCCCAAGAAAAGACGGTGTCAGTCATTGAAACATCTATGTACTGCCCTTTCTTTGTATGAGCTCTTGCTAGTAAGGCAGATAAGATACTCACTGTCGCAAACATAGCCGATGATAAATCCGCAACAGGCAAACCACTACGCATCGGATCTACCCCAAGCTGCCCTGGTATACTCATAGCTCCTGCAACAGCGAGATAGTTTAAATCATGTCCGGGTTCTAACCGATAAGGCCCATCCTGGCCATATCCAGAAATAGAACAATAAACAATTTGCGGATTTACATTTTTGATTGTTTCATAATCTACGCCCAATCGTTCTACAACACCAGGGCGGAACCCTTCAATCACAACATCGCAAACCTTTGCCAACTCCAGAATAATGTCCCGGCCTTCTTCTTTCTTCATATCTAGTGAAATACTTTTTTTATTCCTATTAACTGAATAATAGATTCCCCTTAGCATTTCACGCGTATAATCCCCACGACCTTTTTCTTCGACTTTTATTATTTCTGCACCCAAGTCTCCAAGTAAAAGTGTACAATAGGGTCCGGGTAATAACCTGGTTAAGTCAAGAATTCGGACTCCTTTCAATGCTCCCTCATTTATTTTATGATCCACCGATTCACCCCCATATTCAATATTTAAAGTATTAACAAAAAAATATCTAAAAGGTTATTCTGTTTATACTAAATTACCATTTATAAATGAACGTCCTTAAAACTCATCTTCTTATGATTCCTTAAATTTAATCGGTAAAAAGCTGTTGATGAGATTAACATGCATACAGCTAAAAATATCCACGGAATCACAAATCCATCAAATAGCTCTGTAAGTGCACCAAAAACAGGAATGGCAATGGTTGCAGCTAAATAGCCAATCGATAATGTCAACCCACTAGTCAATCCTACTAATCCGGCATCCATTATTTCTGAAACATAGACCAAAAAAATACTGTTCCAGCCTGCACCAGTGAAACCGATAAAAAATATCACAATTCCAATTATCACAAAATTCTTAACTGCAATAAATGCAAAAATAATTAGGAAAACTCCCGTTAATAAGGCGATGATAGCCAACAACAATTCTCTTTTTTGCAAGAACAGCCAATCTCCCAGCATTCCAAAGATGATTCTTCCGAGAATCGAACCAAACTGGAGAAATGCCAACAAGTATCCTGCTTGCATTAATGGAATCTCAAAGCGTTCATTCACATCGACTACTAAATAAGCTGCCGGTACAAACTGGGCTAAAAAAAAGAAAGGGATGACATAACATACAGTCCGAACAGAGTCATTTCGCAGAATATACAATAGATTTTTTACACTGGATGAGTCTAATCTTTGGCCCTTATTTTCATTTAGGGAATTCTTATAGAATAAAGCAGTAAGACTCATTACTATAGTTAGTATCCCTAATAGTAAATAACCCATCTTCCAGCCGTGCTTCATTGCAATATAAGGTAACCACAATGCGGCAATAAATGCTGACAAACTAATAGCAGTTTGTTTTATTCCCATTACTGTTCCTCTTATTCTTGGTGGGAATAAGAAGATAATCGCTTTACTCATTGCCGGTGATAAACTTGAGAAAAAAAGGCCTGAAATGAATAAAAACAATAAAATGAGAAAGTAATTTTCCATCCAATATAGACTAATACTGGATAATCCCAAGAAAAGCCCACCATAGAACAAAATCTTCTTCGCTCCCAATAAATCAACCATATAACCGGAAGGTAACGAACTGAGACCGTTACCCAAATTAACAGCCGCTGCTAAATAACCTATTTCTACAATATTTAACTTTAATTCATTTTTAATAAATGGAAGAAGAGGAGTAATTCCTACATTAACCATAGATGAAGCCATTTGGATAAAAATGATAGACCCAAATATCCAAAAAGAATATGAATTTATTCTTTGCATACTAATGCCTTCTTTTGATTATTATTTGAATTATCTAATATTTCTATCCAGCACTCTACCATCCTCCAAATGAAAGTCCGCCATTTACACTTATTGTTTGGCCAGTCACCTGTGCAGACAAATCAGATGCTAAAAATAAAGCGACTCTTGCGACTTCCTCGGCACTCGGTGCATCACCCCAAGGAAATCTTTTCAGTGCTTTACTGAACAAATCTTTTTCAAACCCCGGATTTTTGAACATCATATCATAGCCCGGAGTATCTGAAGTGAGCGTTAATGCCAAGCAATTCACACGAATATGCCAACGAGAGAATTCACGTGCAAGGCCTTTAGTCAATAGCATAAGTGCAGCACCAATTCCGCCATGTATGGATTCTCCTGGAGTAGGATGACGCGCTGCATCGGTACCAATAATGATGATTTTTCCATTATTTCTTTCCTGCATAATCGGAAGTACTGCATGAATCGGATTAAGTCTTGTTAAGTAGCGGGTATTAACAATGGTTGTAAAATCTTCAGGTTTTAATTTATGAAAAAGGGTCGGAGGTATTGATAAACCTCCGCTTGGAACCAAAATATCTATCGTACCAAATTGCTGGATTGCTTGTTGTACCACCTTCTCGGTTTGATCATAATTAGAACAATCCCCTTCAATAAAAACGACCTTATCGGTAAAATCTTTAATTATATTTACAGCTTCTTTCCCTTTTTCATTATTTCTTCCGTTTAAAATAACGGTGGCCCCTGACTTGGCAAACAATTCGCCAATGCGAAATCCGATGCCGCTCGTGCCGCCAATTATCAAGGCTACTTGACCATCGATTCTGTGCAAACTCAAAGTATTAATGTCATTCATAAGCCCACCATCGACCTTTCTACATGGTTTTCACTAGACCAAAGTTTACATCATCAGCCCTGGCAGCCAAGTAGATAGGAATGGGAGCATAATAAGGATTAGTAAGATTACTAAATCACAAAGTACAAACGGCATTACACCTTTGAAACCAACGGCTGTTGGAACACCCGCTGATCCGGAAGCCACAAAGACATTCATTCCAACCGGAGGAGTAACTAATCCAATCTCTGCAGTTTTTGTAACGATGATTCCAAACCATATCGGATCATATCCTAAGGAAATCATTAGCGGGAAAGTAAACGGCAATGTAAGGATTAGGATAGCGATTTGGTCGAGAAACATTCCTAATATTAAATACAAGATGATAACACTGAGAAGGACAACCCAACTTGGAATATTCGATTCGTTAATAACAGAGATAAGATTTTGAGTAACCTGTGTCGATGTAAGGTAATAGCCGAAAAACATCGCCCCGATTACGATTAGTAGAATCATTGAAGTTGATTTTAGTGTCCTATTAAGTGCTTCCATTGTGCTTTTCCAAGACAAACGACGCATTGTTAAAGCAATTAAAAACGCTGCCAATGCACCGAATGCACCTGCTTCAGTAGCGGTTACAACACCACTGTAAATCGTTACAATTACAACCATTACCAATAGAAGCATAGGCCAGATGCCTTTTAGGGATTCCACTTTTTCTTTCATCGTAGGGATAATTTCATTTCTTGGTGCTACATCTGGATGTCTTTTAACCCAAACCAATATTGTAATGATATATCCAAGTGCGGTTAGTGCACCTGGGATTATTCCTGCGATAAGCAAGGAACCTATCCCAGTCTCAGTTAAAATTCCATATAGAATAAGGACAATACTTGGAGGAATCATTATCGCCAATGTACCCGCAATACTGACCGTGCCCATTGCAAAATGAGTCTTATATCCGTAACGTTTCATTTCCGGAACGGCAGATGAAGCCAATGTTGCAGCAGAAGCTGTTGAGGATCCACAAACTGCCGCAAGTCCTGTTCCTGCAAAAACAGTCGCTATCCCCAATCCTCCCGGTAAATTTCCAAGCCATTTATTGCCGGCCCGGAACAAATCCTTGGTGATACCGCTCGCAGTCATAAATTCCGCCATCAATATGAACATTGGGATTGTAGTCAACAAAAAGTTTGCAACACTTTCATATGGTGTTGTCTGTGCAACCCCCATAAACATTTGAAGTCCACCGACCATAACCAGGCCAATTGTCCCCGATAGCAACATAGCAAAGGCAATCGGCATGCCAAATGCGAGTAAAAATAGTAGAAGAGAAATCGGTATGGCAACTGTCATTATTTATCTCACTCCTTTTTGTTTAATTTGAAATTGAATTTTCGACTGAACCCTTTTTAAAACTTTCTTGATTTTCCTGATTGATTTTCAAAGCAAGCCGGAATGCAGCTTCTTCATCTGCATAAATATCGGTATCTAATTCATTCGATTTTTGGTCTTCTATTTTGATGTTAAAAGCAATTTTTATGGTTTCAATAATCAGCCGAATTACAAATAAGAAGGAGCCAATAGGTACCCAAATAACCGAAAGCCATGTCGGCCATGCAATCAATCCTGTAGTGGTATAATTGTTAACCAATGCTTCTTCGGTTGACAAAAAGCCCTGATAGCCAATCACGAACATTAACACTGCCGCGATAAGAAGGAATATAATATTCATAACCTTATTGAATGATTGTGGCAGCCGATCCACCAGAATATCCACTTTGATATGGCCATTTACTCTCATAACATAGCTAAAACTCAGAAACACTGCCACAACCATTAAATAATTTTCTGCAAAATCGTATGCTCCGATTATTGGACTATTAAATATATAACGACATATTGCATCAGCTGATGTCACCAACATCATCACAAAGACTGCCAACTTTGAAACAAAAAGCAACGACGATTCAAAATGTTCAAAAAGTTTAATGGCTTTTTTCACTTAATCACTTCCTAATTTGATATTGTTAGTATTAAGAGGAACATACCATTGACCATAATTGTTCTGGACCAGTTTCGACGATAAGTTTACCTAATTGATGAGCCCATTCGTTTTCGCTGCCAAACTCATCACGCCATGACCAAAGTCTTCGGGTGCAAAAATGCAATGGATATTCGTCAGTAAACCCGATTGCCCCATGAACCTGATGGGCAATAGGTACTGCAATTCTAATAGCATTACCTACTCTTATTTTGGCAACCATCAATTCTTTTTCTGCATTCTCTTTGTCAAATGAATGAACGGCAAAATCTGTGGCGATGCTTGCTGCGGTAACTTCACCGGCTAAAATAGCTAATTGTTGTTGTATAGCTTGAAATTTCCCAATGGGTTTTCCAAATTGGATTCTTTCTTTGGAATAGTTAACAGATAGCTCTAAAATTCGTTCTAAAGCACCTATTGATTGAACTAAACGTGTCAGTGCTCCAAGGTTTTGAATCGTTTCTAGTGAAAATGCCACAGACTTAACATATTGATCTCCAACAATAACATCATCGAAAATAACTTCATTACGCGGCTCATTTGCTAAATTCATACCGGAATGAATGGTGCATAACTTCGAATCTACCAAAGCAATTAGCATCTGTTCATCTGTATTAGCCATGACCACTATACCTTTTACATTTTCTGCCCATGGCACATATGATGCTTTCCCTTTTAAAACCCAACCTTCCGTAGTCTTTTCGGCTGTTATTTTATCGATGTTTCTAACAGGGGCTATGGATAATGAATCTTGTGAAACTTGTAATCCGGACAATGAAAGCAGTCTGTTAGCCATTAGTGTTTCTGCAAGTGGAATTGGGGCTGAATATTTACCAGTAATTCTCAGCGCACCCATCGCATCTTCTAAATTAGCACCAATCCCGCCAGATTCTTCAGGTATACTAATCGAAGTCATTCCGACTTCAACCAATGTATCCCACAAATCACCTGCCCATATACCTTGCTCCGCTGCGAAAATAACCTCTTTTGTAGATAAATCTTCCATGATTTTTGTTACTGTTTCTAAAATGATTTCCTTTATATCAGTTGTCATCGTACTCCTAACCCCCTTGCGATAATACCTCTTAATATTTCAGTTGTCCCCCCGCGAAGTGTAAATCCTGGTGAATGCAATAGCGCTTGGGCCAGTAACACTTCAAAACGTGATAGTGAGCTAATTGAAGGTGAGGAAGAAACAAGCAAACGGGCGGTTTCAGCAATTTTGCTTTCAAATTGTGTTCCTAAATCTTTTACTAGAGAAGCTGCTATATCCGGTGTAACCCCTTTTTTCAGAAGTCCGGCCACCCCTAGTGACATTCGTCTTAATGTCGATACTTGCGCGAACAATTCTGAAATTTCCACTTTTGCTCTTTCAGAAGCTTCCTTGCCAAGAACTCTTACTAACTCGACAAATAGAGGAAATGTGCTTAGGAATCTTTCGGGACCGCTTCGCTCATATGCGAGTTCTGCCATACTTTGTTTCCATCCATTCCCAATTTCACCAAGTACCATTTCATCAGGAACGAAAACATCTTCCAGTATCACTTCATTAAAGTGATGTTCGCCAGTAATCAAACGAATGGGGCGGATCGTTACCCCTGGGTCAGACAAATTAATTACTAACTGACTCAATCCTTGGTGTCGTTCCCCAGTATCAGGCGCAGTACGTAGTAATGTAACCATGTAATGTGAACGATGTGCACCACTGGTCCAGACCTTACTACCAGTAACGTTCCATCCATTTGGAACTTTTTTTGCAGTAGTACGAACCGAGGCTAGATCTGATCCGGTATCCGGTTCACTTAAGCCAATAGCAAAATAAATTTCGCCAGCGGCCAATTTTGGCAGGAACTTTTGCCTTTGCAATTCAGTACCATACCTCAATAAAAGGGGTCCGGTCTGTCGATCCCCAATCCAGTGTGCTGCAACAGGTGCACCCGCAGCCAGCAATTCCTCGGTAACAACAAATCTTTCTAATGCTGAACGGCCATGGCCACCGTACTCCTCTGGCCATGTCATACCCAGCCAGCCTCGTTCACCTAATTTCCGGCTAAACTTAGGTGAAAATCCACCGAGCCAGCTATCACAGTGTGGAATAAACGTTCCTTGGCGTATTTCTTCGTTTATAAAACTGCGTACCTCATCCCGCAAATCTTCTGTACTCTCCGGAAGCTCAATTACCGGTAATTGTAAATCTTTAATCAAAAAGGCCACCTCCGTATAATAGAATAAATTTTTAGATTTATTGTGCAAGATTGTGTGATTAAGAGTTTCCTATCATACATTTAATAAATTAATTTAACCCTCTAACATTGTAACCTTCTAATTTTCAGGCGGCCTTTTATGCATCAACGCAATTCGCTGGCATCGCATGACAACTTCTCCACGCTGATTTGTCGCCCGATGCTCTAAAACGACAATTCCTTGTGTTGGTCTTGATTTCGACTCCCTTTTACTCTTCACCTCGGTTACAGTATGTATGGTGTCTCCGCCAAATACCGGCCGTGGGAATTCAATATTTTGAAAACCGAGATTTCCCACCGTTGTGCCAAGTGTAGTATCCTCGACGGACAGACCAACTGCCAATCCTAATGTAAACAAACTGTTAACCAGGGGCTTGCCGAACTCCGTTTTGGATGCAAATTCCGAATCTAGGTGAAGTGGTTGAGGATTCATTGTTAATGTAGAAAATAAAATGTTATCGTATTCATGGACGGTTCTGGCAGATTGATGTTCAAAAATTTGACCTACTTCCAGTTCTTCATAAAATTTTCCTCCCAAAATATCCCTCCTTAAACTTCCATACCATTTTTTAAATTCTCTGCACGTTTCAGTAGTTTCATTGCACGAGCATAATGCGGTTCGTCTACCATCGAGCCGTTAAAAGAAAATGTATTTTTGCCATTTATTCTTGCAGTTTTAAAAGCTTCTACTATTTCTCTCGCTTCTTCTATTTCCAGGTCATTTATTCCAAAATGATCATGAATAGGTTTGATCTGGTCCGGATGGATGGCAGTTTTCCCAATGTATCCCATTTCCGCTCCATCCTTTGCTTCTTTGGAAAGTCCGGCCAAGTCCTTAAAATTCGCATATACCGAATCGATAGGATCGATATTAAATGCCACCGCTGTCAACAAGACATAGGAACGAACAATATGAAACAGAGGGAGTAGTCCTCCGTTTTCATCTCGTACCTTTTTTCCACCAAGGGCGGTGATTAGGTCTTCATTCCCCCAGGTAAAACCAGTAATTCTTTTTGAAGCAGCCGCAATTTCACGAAGATATAACATGGAAGTAGGAGTTTCTCCTATGATAATTAAAAGTCCTGTAGAACCAATGGGAAAACCATATTTTTTTTCATTTTGTTCTAAAATAATATCAATTTTCTCAATTTCTTCGGGAATGCTCACTTTCGGGATGATATACGTATGTGGCTTTCCTGATATCGTTTCCTTAATATCTTGTTCTAATAAACCTGACGATAAAGGATTGACTCGCACAAGACGTTCCTTAATTCCAAAATCGTATGTTTGTAGTAAA
This sequence comes from Neobacillus sp. plas4, assembly GCF_057221695.1. NCBI lineage: Bacteria > Bacillati > Bacillota > Bacilli > Caryophanales > Bacillaceae > Neobacillus > Neobacillus sp. plas4. The sequence continues at coordinate 2,785,240 of NZ_CM170152.1, read as the reverse complement.
TTGTTCACTAGTTTCCTAGCTTCAGACTTCTTATGAACTGCAACTGAATCCTCTAAATCCAAAATAAGTCCATCAGCTGCCGTTTTGATAGCATGTTGAAATTTCCGCTCACTATCCCCTGGAACAAAGAGTAAAGAGCGACGTATTCCCCTATATGGGTTCAAAAATCATTCCTCCTTTTTAAAAGAATCCAAATCAATCAGATTCTGAGTTGAGCGAAAATCAAGTAAGTTATTTGGATCCTTTAAAAACAATTTAGTTTGTTTCTACACGATGCAAATCTTTACTGTTCTTTTTGAAATTCCTCATTATATTTAATAAACTTTTCTAATATCTCTGTCCCAGCTAAGCCTTTCTTGTCAAGATCTTTGGCCCACTTGTCATTAAATGGAGCTAATTCCTCGTTCCATTTAGTTAATTCCGCTTCAGGCAATTCATAAAATTCAATACCTTGTTCCTTATACTGTTCTATTAATTTCTCTTCATACTCAATAACCGCTTTTCCATACATTTCTGGCAGTTCTGTACTTGCCTTTGTGATTGCATCCTGAACATCTTTCGGCCAGCTATTCCATTTTTTCTCATTAACCACATAGGTAATTCCAAAGTTGGAGAGCAATGCATTTGTAGTAGAATACTTAGCTACTTTATCTGTCTGGTACCCTGGCCAGCTAAAAAATGAAAGTAGTGATCCATCAATGGTGCCGCGATCCCATGCAGTAAATATTTCTGTTCCTGAAATTGAGATTGGTGTTGCACCCCAAGCCTGCATCATTTCTTCCTGAATTCCACCTGAAGTACGAATTTTCAACCCTTTAAAGTCCTCAATCGTTTTCACCGGGTGCTTCGAGTTTGTGATTTGATAAGCGTTGACTGTTAGGCCAAATAATGGTAAAACCCCTTGCTTTTTGAATTCAAGGTCAGCTAAATCTTCAAGGACAAGCTTATTGTAGGCTTTTGAACCGCTTATTGCATCCTGGGCAAGTCCAGGATTTCCGGCAACTCCGCTTAATGGCATCTTATCAGAAACATAAAGCGGCCCTACATAAGCAATATCTGCAACACCTGTTTTTGCTACATCAAGCAAGCTTGCTGCTTTACCAAGCTGTTCTGCAGGATAATATTCCACCTTAACTTTTCCATTACTTAATTCTTCAATTCTATCAATCCAAGGAAGTATTCCAACTTTTGGAATTAAGTGGGAATTTGGAAACGAGTCAGCAACTTTTATGACAATTTGTTCACCTTTAGATGAATCCGAGCCTCCATTATTATTAGATGTCTGTTGGTTATTGCCACAACCAATTAATCCCATAATCAGCAAAATCCCCAAAATTAACAAGAGTGACTTTTGTTTCCACTTTTTCATCGTTTGGAATCCCCCCAAATAAATATTGGTAATTATCATTTCAAAAAACATGTAGCATAGTCATTAATCTATCACTTCTCATGAATCCATTAGTTTCCAGTAAATACAGCTTTTCTTTTTTCTATCATTGCAGCTAATGCTTCCCTGTGGTCGTCAGTATCACGAACGATAGAGAAGTGTGATGAAATAAGATCTAATGCAGTCCTCAGTTCAAGTTTTGCAGATTGATATGCAGCACGTTTTATCATGCGAATGGCGATTGTTGGAGAGTTGACTATTCTCTGGGCAAATTCCATTGTCTTTACCATTAATTCGTTAGAATCATATACCTGGTTAACAATGCCCAACTCTTTTGCTTCATTTGCTGAAATAAAATCCCCAGTCCACATTAACTCTAGTGCTTTTGCCATCCCTACCATTTTAGGCAAGTAATACGCTCCTCCATCTCCCGGAACAAGCCCGACACGTATATACCCTTCAGAAAAACGTGCATTTTCTGAAGCAAAGCGAATGTCGCACATTAGTGCCATGTCCATCCCTGCACCGACCGCTGAACCATTAACAGCGGCTATCAAAGGTTTATCCAGCTGATCTACCGTAAGTGCGATTTTATGGATATGTTCCCACAATAAGTTCTTTCTGCTAATAGATTTGGAAGCATCCATTGCATCTAACGCAGCAAGGTCCACCCCAGAACAAAAAGCTCGATCACCAGCTGCCGTTAAAACAACAGCATGAACAGAATTATCTCTCTTATATTCATCTAAAGCCTCAGCCCACTGGTAGATCATATCCATTGTAAATGCGTTCATAACACTCGGGCGATTTAATGTGATGGTTGCAATTTTTCCTCTTTTTTCAAATAAAATATCTGACATGATTGTCCTCCTATTAACAAATAAATTTATTATTCTCGATTTACGGCCTAGCCTTTGTAGCTCTTTGAGACAATCCCTCCTTTAAATTGGCATTTATCCCATCACAAAAGCATGGTAATTCTTTTGGCGGATCCTTACTGTCAATAAAGTAAAAATTCCTATTTTAGTGAACAGAAAATTCAGTCTTCTTTAGCGGCATTTTTGTAATAAATTCAGATACTACTAAATTCATACGTGATTTCGTGTTGGTTCAACTGAATGAATACTTATTTTATTTAATTTTCTATGAGGTCGAGGTTTGAGAGATATGATAAATGCACTTATGTGGACGCGTTAATGTGGGACTAATTAATTTATCACTATTGCATAGAAGTAGTTTTGGAAGTTAGTGGTAAAATCTTAATTTTTTTCGGTAATTGTTAGATTATTTTCATCTGCTGTTATTCCCTTTGTTATTAATTCTTCAATTTCGTCATGGTTATATCCCAGTTCTGAGAGAATTTGAATACTATGTTCACCCAGCCGCGGGGCAAAATACCTGTTTTTTACTTTTGATTTTGAAAAAGTTACTGGAAAATCCACATCAATAATGGATCCTTCAGTTGGATGTTCTACTTTCTTAAAAAATTCAATCGCCTTCAAGTGGGGGTCCTCTAATAAATCCTCAGGTCTATTTAAAGGCAGCGACGGAATATCAGCTTGCTCAAAAATCATTTGCCATTCCGCGGTTGTTTTTGTAGCAATGATACCTTCAAGCATTTGATAAATTTCATTGATATGTTCCGTTCTTACTTTGATATTCTTAAAACGTTCATCATCAAAGAGTTCAGTATGGCCAGTGAATTTAAAGAATGAACTCCATTGTTTATCATTATAAATCACTACACAAATGTAACCATCACTTGTTCGATAGGGTTTCCGGTACTTTGATGTTGCTCTTGGATACATTGAAGTTCCAATTGGCGGGTTAAAAGCCAGCCCATAAATATGCTCGACTAGTGAATAGGCAACCATCGTTTCAAACATAGGAACCTCAATATTTTGCCCTTCCCCAGATTTTTCACGATGATAAAGCGCTGCCAAAATCGCATTTGCTGCTACAATACCAGTTGTCTTATCCGCTAAAACAGATGCCATATATTGTGGAGTTCCCGTCATATCACCCTGTGCGGCAGCTAGTCCCGAAGCTCCCTGAATAATATCGTCATATGCTGGTTTTTCACCATAAGGTCCATCTTTGCGGAATCCATATGTACTACAATAAATGATTCTATCGTTTACCTTTGTTATCTCTTCATATGAAAGTCCAAGTTTTTCTATTGCTTGGGGACGCATGGAGTGTATAAAGACATCCGCATTTTTTGCCAATTGTAAAACCACTTCTTTACCTTCTTCAGTTTTAAGATCAAGGACTATGCTTTTTTTATTACGTGCTATTTGAAGAAAAAAGCTTGCCATTCCGTGGTTTCTTGCCGGACCTAAGTACCTGGTACTATCTCCCTTCTTGGATTCTACCTTAATCACCTCCGCACCTAAATCACCTAATGTAAAGGTACAATATGGACCCATCAGTACTGATGTTAAATCCAAAACCTTAATTCCTTTTAAAGGACCACTCAAAAGAATTCATCTCCTAGCTAATGAAATTTAGAATACGGATAAAACGCTTACATTAACTCATAAAAAAAATGCACTCATACCGTTAAACGGTATTTGAAATCGTTTAACGGTATAACTACATTTTATATTAATAGATTATTTTGAAAATTTCAAGTATTTTTGAACTTTTTTTGAACTTTTTAGAAATTGTAGTAAAACAGAACTACAAAAGCGAGTAAAACATAACATTAAGGCTCAGTTTATAGCCAATTTCCTAGCTAAAAACTGAGCCTATTGCATACATTTTATTAGTTCCCACCTAGTTTTACAGATATCAGTCTTGCATAATCTTTAACTAATTTTACATATTCAACTGTATTGTCTTCTTTCACTCTGAGTATAGGCATCGTAATGGAGAGACTGGCAATTATTTCATTTAATCGATTTGTGATAGGAGCACAGATACTGTATGCACCCAATACTCGTTCTCCCTCGCTTATAGAATACCCTTGCTCACGTATCTTTTGTAAATCTGCCTCGATTATACTTCTTTCCACAAGCGTATTTTCTGTAATTTTTTCTATTTCCATTTCATCTAACAATTGATTTCTTTTTTGTTCTGGTAAAAATGCTAACAGTACCTTTGCGGATGCACCAGCATAAAGTGGAGAATACTGACCAATATGAGTTAGGGTTAACAATTCATGCTTACCCTGAACCTGACCAATACATTTACGCTTATTCTCATGGATAATATTTAATGTGACCGACTCTCCTGTCTCATTTGACAACTTTTCCATGAATGGTTTCGCAGATGACAATAGATGTGAATTACCTTCAACTAGTTGACCCAGTATATAAAGTTCTAGACCTAATTTATATGATTTTTGCTTTTCATTTCGCTCTAAAAATCCTTCTGAATCTAGTGTTTTTAATATTCTTTGCAAGCTAGACTTTGATATCCCCAATTTGTTATGCAAATCAGCAAGAGTTAATTCTTTGTTATCAATTGTAAAGGCTTTTAATACTTGGATTGCCCGAGTTATTGTTTGCATAGAATCCTCTGTTTTTTTTAATTCTTCTGTTTTCATTCTGACCTCCTGATTAGCCATTTTGTCTCAATAAGTTCTATTCGACATAAATGCTAAAAACCCTTTTAAGATGTTAATTGGGACTTTGACCGACTAATTTCCAGTGAACTTAGGAGAACGTTTTTCTCTAAATGCATTTATTCCTTCTTTATGGTCATTTGTTGTTTTAAGAATACTTTGTGCATAGCTTTCTAACTCTAACACATCTTGAAGGTCTAAATTAGTAGATTGGTTGATTATTGACTTTGTATGAAAAAATGCTTGAATTGGTCCATTGGCTAAATCTGCAGCTATCTCTTGTGCTTTTTGATAGGCATTGCCTGAGGTCAAATTCGTAACAAAGCCCAGTTTTTCCCCTTGTTCTGCCGTAATGGCTGCACCAGACCATATCAATTGTTTGGCCTTCCAGGAACCAACAATCCGAGGAAGAAAATAATGAGCTCCCAAATCTGGAACCAACCCGATTTTTTTAAATGCTAGTAAAAACTTTGCCCCTTCTTCAGCTACAACGAGATCTGATGCTAAAGCAATGCTAAATCCAGCGCCGGCTGCATACCCATGTACCGCTGCAATAATTGGCTTTTTCATTCTTTGCATTAGGGTAATAATTTTAAGTACGATTTCCATTTTAATTTTATTTTCTAATGGAGTTGCTGGCTTTTCCATTTGTCGAATATCTCCACCTGCACAGAATGTTCTTCCCTTTCCAGCAATAATTACAACACGAATGTTTTCATCCTCTTCTACATCTAATAATGAATTAATGAATTCTTTTCTCATTTCTGGGCTTAATGCATTTAAACTTTCTGGTTCATTCAAAAAAATAGTTGCTATTACTCCGTTTTTCTCTAACAAAATATTGTTAACCAAAATTTATCACCCTTAATCTATCACAAATTTTTTAAAAATAATTTCCTTTATAATTTTTTAAATGGTTTTATTCATATTTGCCTTTATTCAAACACCCTGCCCCGTTTGCCACAACAATAGCTTGCATAGTCATTTTAGTTCTGATTTGGCACTCAATCTAGCAAATTCATTTCCCTAGTTTTAGTATATCCAGTAGCACTTACCAGTTATAATAGTCACCTTTCCTTAAGGTTCCTTCAGGTAGCATAGTTCGATTTTGTTGTAACAATAACTCATTTATGGATATACGACACCTCCTATAAAAAATTAATTAAAAATATGAAAACAACACAAATTTTATCCCTGCATAGTGCAGTCTAAATATTAACGATTATCATAATATTCAGTCAATTAAATATTAATTAAAACAATATAATTTGTCAAAGTCATCATTTGCTTTTTCCATTCATCTTACCATGAATACTGTTTTCTACATCGGAGGTGTCTACATAGCCTTGTTCAATCAATCGCTCGAGGAGCTTTATCCCTGATACCCCAAAAACATCGGTAATCACAGAGCTTAGTTTAACATTCGAACACTCCAACACTTTTTGTATTCGTTTTTTCTCTGAAGTTAAATGTCCAATCCACTTCTTACGAAGTCTCGTTAAGTCCCTTAAATTACGGATATCAACCGGTGGAACAAAGCTCTTTTCGTTTAGACCAAAAGTAATAACTTAGCTATCCACTCTCATCTGAAACATCCGTTTTTCTGCCTGGAACATTTTTAATTCTTTGTGCGTTAGCGAGTGTAATATCAAAAATGTCTTCTAAGATATTAAAAACAGGCTTCCAGTATACCCCTGTACTTTCCATTGCAATATGAGTAACTCCAAACCCTTCTAGCCACTTTAATAACTTGTAAAGATCCTTTGTTAGAATAGGAAGAGTGGCAATTTCTTGAAAATAATCCTCTTCTCGTTTTCCAGTAATCACACAATCCACAATTGTTTCTTGATGCACATCTTAATCCAGACTCCTTTTTTAAGGATTGTCGAGAAATGGGTTCCCCCGTGATTAAAGCAGTAGTTAATCGGGGGAATGACCCATTTATCTAGAAATTCGGGATCAGCCCCTCGATAACTACTATTAGCTCACCTTCATTATATAGTTAAATGCTCGGATTTCATCTAAAGAGTCCGTTAACTTGGCCTTTTTTTACTCAGAGTGATAGGTAATTTGTTCAATCAAATCACAAAAAATATGAATATCGATAACCTTTAATTACACGCTTAAGTCTATCATTAATCTTTTCTTGGCTTAAGCTTCTTTCCATTTGATTTTCTGCCCATTCTTTCATGTCCTCATGGTCTGAATGGTTTACATCAGCCATAATTCGCAGATATTCCTCATAGCCGCCTTCTCCTCCTACATCTTCAGGAGGTCTCTTTCCAATTCCTTCAACAAATGTTGCACGAAACTCATTTGATTTTATGACGTTTTCCAATGTTAACGTATGTGCCCAGGAATCTCCAAAATCGTATTCATATAGTACTTCACCATAGGTTGGAAAAATTTCTTCAAGGGCAACAAATCGCTCCTGACGAATCTCAAATGCATCAACATCCAAATATTCCATCGTTTCAGGGTCGTCATCCATCAATATTATAAGGTCCTTACTTTCCGCTCTTTCCACAACAAATTCATGTAAATGAGAGTTGTGCCAATCAAAAACGGCTTGAATAATATTATGTAAATGTCTAAAGGAATAAGTGGAAGGCACTAAAACCCTTCGCCAAATTTCATGCCTCTCTAGATTGATTTTTATATTCAGTTGATACAGGTCGATTTCAAGAACATCTTCCACAGCTTCATGATCTTCCTGACCAAAAATATGGCTTAGGCATTTGAGCATTTTTTCAATCGGATAAAACCCTGGATCATTTCCAGACAATTGAATAAAGTTGCCTGTTATCATGCTAATATATCGTGGAATTCTTGTCTTTTCATCTAAATATTCTTGCATGAACTTAATTTCACGCACCGCATTATTCATCTTTGCTACCAAGCTTTTACTTGCAGTTTTCGAAAATGTAATGTCACCCGCTTTTTCCATATATGCTTCTATGACTTCTTTACGGACACCTTCCATTCGTAAAGCCGTAATGATTGCCTCCCGAATTAATTCATTTATTTTGGAAAGATCCTTTTTACTTGGTCTATAGATACCAATCGAATACCTTGTTTCATTATTCATCAAAACAATCGCTTTTTTTTCTATCAATACTGACAAAATTAGCATGCCATGAAGCTATTAGGGAACTGCTCATGCCCTTCAGGAGAATGCAGCTCACTATTCTCTTTATTCCAAGCTGATCTAGCAAGGATTTCGTACATTGGATTAACATTTATTTCACCCTCTTATTTTCACAGAAATTACTGTGGATAAATATACTCGTGCCAGTTTACTCAAATTGAATCACAAAATAGAAATCCGATTATTCGGTGTTTAAACACTACCAGTAAAATAATAAATGGGTTCATTAAATTAGTGATCTTTGTTGTAATCTGGATCCGAGTGATCGCTTGCTATATCATTTTAGTTTATAAGATGAAATCTCTTTTAGTGGGTTTTCATTTTTTTTCTTCTAAAATATCAAAATTATACTTGCCTGATTTCTTCTTAAGAAGCTGATGCCTTTTTGGCGGATCCAGATATAAGAGGAGGGGACTAGCTCACTGCCGGCACTTCTAAAGTAACGAGATTGGCTGAGTAAATCGAACTTCCCATTTCTACTTTTGAGGACATTTTTAGGGCGAAACGTCAAAAACGCCTTTAAAAAAGATTTTTGAAGGCGTTCTTTGCATTTTGGATGGATTTTCAACTGAATTTGTTTAAATTGCTCCTATTGAATCTTGAAATGCATCAAAATCCAATATTCCATCGTCTCGGGGTGGTATCCATTAGAGAAAGCGCCTGTCACTTGTCGAAAAATGTAACATTCGAGAAGAGACCGGCGCCATATTTTATAGAAATACTTAAAATGTTTGTTTTGACAAATCTAGTATGTTTTTGATTGATCTCAATTGTCAAATGAAAAGTGGCAGTCACCATCCAATTTTATGGATAGTGACTGCCACTTTTCCCCCTTTACTTAAGATTATAGTGGTTATTCTAGTGTATTCTAAATTCTTACACCCAGTGTTGAAGAACTTAGTTTTACTTTTTGCTCCAAAAATATGAATTTTGTTATTTTGGGTACCCGCTTTAGAATCTATAATTCTATTTCCATCTCCAATAAAGCATAACTTAAGCTTTTCCCATGAGTATCCGCGCTTAATGAAGTCGTTACTCCTCCCAGTAAAGCCTGATGACATACGAATTGTAGTGCAGCTATATTTGGAACCTCATAACGAATTACATTTCCTTCAACAATTTCCTTTAAATGCTCTTTCACTTTTTCGGCGGTAACTTTTTCACACAGTACTTGATAATCTTGTTCATTGTAAGGTATTAGCGATAGCATTAATGTATTTCCTTTGTCCCCCGCACGGCTGTGAGCTACTTCATACAATTTTTTCTTCATTCTTTCCACTCTCCCTAATAACAACAGACGTATTTATTTTGTCACGTGAGATTAAAGTAGACACAATGCCAATTACCTCATTTGTATACTTACGGGCTCCTCCTCCCCCTGCAGGTCCATTCGTATAGAGTGCTTCCACTTCTTCCCCGATTTTTGCCGCATTCTCTATCGTTTGAGCTTTCCCAGCTACTCTTAGTCTTATCTCATAAGGAACTTCATTTTGACTAAACGATGTTCGATGAACCGAGGTACTTCCTATGTAATCAATTCGAAGATCAGAAAAATCATCCTTTAGTCTTTCATACATAACCTCACCGGCCAGTTTTGCTCTGCCCAACGCATTCATTCCAGCATAAGAAATTTCACCCTCGCCGATGTATCCGGCATGGTAACCTACACTAACCTTTAGAGTGTCAGGTTTCTCTTTACCAGTACAACCAGAAACTTCAATGGTATCAGGTCCTATCTCTCTCAAACGGACCGTTGTAAAATCTGCAATTACATCCGGTGTTATATATTCATTCGGATTTGTTACTTCATAAAGAAGTTGCTCTTTAGCAGTCGCTAACGAGATGATTCCCCCCGTTCCCTGTACTTTACTGATGGTCGCAGTTCCATCACAATCAACATTGGCATATGGAAAACCTAAATAAGCAAAGTGTGGAACGTCTTTTTTACCAGGGTCTGCAAAATATCCTCCACAAATTTGACTGCCACATTCTAACAAGTGACCCACTACTGTCCCTTGTGCAATCCGATTTGCATCATCCGAAGACCAACCATAATGGTGTATCATCGGTGCGACAAATAAAGAAGGGTCGGCAACTCGTCCCGTGATGATGACATCTGCACCTGATTCTAAAGCAGGCAATATCGCCTTAACACCTAGGTAAGCGTTTGCCGAAATGAGCGGTCCAAAAGAAGATAATGGTTTATCGACTTCTAGTGCGTTTTCCTCGAGATTAATAGAGTGGAAGACATCATCTCCTGTGACTGCCGCCACTTTGACTGAAACTCCGAGTTTTCTTGCCAATTCTACAATCTTTTCTGCTGCCCCAATAGGATTGGCTGCCCCCATATTTGTTATAAGACGAACTTTATTTTTACTGATGACAGGCAAAAGGAGCTCCATTCTCTTTTCTAATAAGGGATCATACCCCAACGAAGGATTTTGAAGTTTCCGTTTTTGTGCCAAAGCAATGGTTCGTTCAGCTAGACATTCCAATACTAGATAATCTAGCTGTCCGTGTTCTGCTAAAACAACTGCCGGTTCCAATCGATCTCCTGAAAATCCTGCTCCAGAACCGATTCTTATCATATTTATCACCTCAGATAGATATAGCTCCTGTTACTAGAGCAATTATTGTCATTACGATGGTTGTTGCAAAAGCCCACTTAAATATAAAACGTTGATGCTCTCCTAAATTCACGCCTGATAATCCAACAAGAATAAAAGTGGACGCAGTTAGAGGGCTTAATGGAAATCCTGTTGTCATTTGGCCAAGTATCGCTGCCCGTCCAATTTCAATAGGGTCAATTCCAAAACTAATTGCCGCTTCACTAATGACTGGAAGAACACCAAAATAATAAGCATCTGGAGTAAATACAAGACTGAGAGGCATACTCGTAATCGCTACAATTAACGGTAAAAACCCTGCAATTTGTTCAGGTATAACGGAAACCATCGACGATGCCATTGCATCAATCATTTTCGTTCCTGTAAAGATACCGGTGAAAATACCTGCAGCAAAAATCATTGTTGAAACCATTACAACACTACTTGCATGGCTAGACAGTCGTTCCTGCTGTTCTTCAAACTTTGGGTAATTTACTAGTAATGCAATAACAAATGCAACAATAAATAGGACAGGCATCGGTAGCCATGCCATTACCAAAGCAACAAGTAATAAAATGGTTAACATTAAATTGAACCAAAATAGTTGTGGTTTCCTGCCTTCAATTGCAGCCGCATGTTCAGACATAAAATCATCATAATTGCCCTTTGTATCACTAACTCCCAGCCTCGCACGCTCTTTTTTTCCAAGCCAATATGCTGAAAACAAAACCCATACTATTCCGCCGATCATGGCAGGTAGGACAGGATTGAATAAGTTTGCAGAATCTGTATTTAGCATTGACATTGCTCGTGCCGTAGGACCACCCCATGGTGCAATATTCATAACACCTGCCCCTAACGCGACGACACCAGATAATATAAGGGGATTCATATTTAGCCTCTTATAAAGGGGAAGAAATGCTGAAATCGTTATCATAAATGTAGATGCACCATCGCCATCCAAGGCAACAAGCATGGTAACAATGGCTGTACCTATGACAATCTTCAGTGGATCTCCTTTAACAATCCGAATCATTCGAGAAATAATTGGATCAAAAAGTCCTGCATCCATCATTAGTCCAAAATACAAAACAGCAAACGCTACCATAATTCCCGTAGGTGCAACTTTTTGAATTCCTTCCAGCATCATAGGCCCAAGCTCGGCACCAAATCCACTAATCAGACCAAAAACAATCGGTACAAGTACAAGAGCTATAATGACAGACATCCGCTTCGTCATGATTAAGAAAAGAAATGTCCCAATCGTTAGAAAGCCTACTAAAGCTAACATCAAATTCCCCCAATTTCCTTTTGATTTCTGACCTATCCCATTGTCCAAATCTCCTGCTCAAAAATAAACCTTCCACTCATACCCCCTTTTCAAAAACAATTAAGCTACTTATCTTTAATACATGCAATTAGCGTGCCAAAAATGTAATCTTATCTTTTAATGTGACATCATCTATTCAAAATCCCCTTATTTTTACGGGTTTTACTTAATAGGTAAAAAAAAATATAAAGAGAGAGCGCTTTTAAATCAGACGCTCTCTTACCTTGATATCTTATCGAAATTTCTAAATTTTTAGAAAAAAATATTAATAACTAATTTAACTTGTTATCCACTTTTATAGTACTATTCATGTTTTCTAATATTTTAGAATTAGAATGAATAAAATTCTAAAACCTTAGAAATCTATCTTATAACGATTGAGTTTGTTGTATAAGGTAGCGAGTGAAATCCCTAACGACTTTGCTGCCTTTTTCTTTTCTTCCATGTCGCTACCAAACCTCTTTAATGTTTCGATAATAAAATTTCTTTCTGTTTCCTCCATTGCTTCTTTTAATGATTTTATAGTCGAACTATCCTTTGATTCATACATGTTGAATTGCTCTTTTGTAATACGTTCAGGCAGATGTTCAATTCTTATCTCCGTTCCCTCTGCCATACAGGAGGCATAATCAATAACATTTTTTAATTCGCGTACATTCCCCGGCCATTCATACTGTTCCAAGAAATTCATGGTTTCTCTGCTAATGGTATACTCATTTGGGGAGTTTTCGATTGAAAAGTTCACTTGGGATGAACGAAGCATCGAATAGATAAGGTCAGAAATATCTTCCTTACGCTCCCGTAAAGGTGGTATTTGGAGAGTGATAACATTTAGTCTGTAGAATAAGTCTTCTCTGAAGTGAGTCTTTTTGACCAACTGTTGCAAGTCACGATGGGTTGCAGCAATAATCCTTACATCTATGCTCCTTTCATTTGTTTCTCCCACTCTACGAATTTTTCTTTCTTGCAATACCCTCAACAGTTTTGCCTGTAGATCATAGGACATATCACCTATTTCATCGAGAAAAATAGTTCCGTTATTCGCCATCTCAAATAGACCGATTTTACCGCCCTTTTTAGCATTGGTGAAGGCCCCGTCCCCATAGCCAAATAGCTCGCTTTCTAAAAGAGCCGATGGTATCGCAGCACAATTAACAGGGATAAAAGGTTGATTTTTCCTGCTGCTTTCATTATGAATAGCTTGAGCAAATAACTCCTTTCCAGTACCACTTTCACCTGTAATGAGGATAGGCAAAATCGCATTCGCTACCCTTTCTGCCACATAAACTGCTTCTTTTAGACCACCATTTCTTCCAATAATTTGGTTAAGTGTGTACTTAGCTTGATAAATAGAATCTATTTTATTTTTTAGCTGATTTAATTTTTCTCCTTTTTGCTTTAACTCTAGGGAAAGTTTATGAACTTCAGTCAGACTTTTGCAGACAGATACTGCCCCAATGACTTTATCGTTTATAATAATTGGCGCCATATCAACAATATATTCCCGTTTATCAGTTTTTCGATAAACTCCCACCCTGTACTTTCTATCTATTAATATCTCAGGTAGCTGAGCACCTGGTCTATATTCTCTCAACTTTTTTCCAATAATATCAGGGGTCACACCTGTAATTTGTGTATACTCAGGATTGATAAGTCTTACAAAACCCTCATGATCGATGACTAGAACTCCATCATTAATAGAATGGACAATGGCCTTCCACCAGTCTATCTGTTTTTCCAAAGGAAATTCTGTATATTGACTCTTAATTCTTTCAAGCATAAGTTTCACTTCCATTCTCCATCTATTTGCCAATACATCTCTTTAAACAAAATAAAGTGCCAGGCACCACCCAGTTTTTCCTAGATGTAATTGTGAGCTCTTTATCGCTCCCTTAAAGCTTGTACCTTAACTCATCCATCAATTTAAGAAGTAGTTATTTTAATAAATTCCTCTAAATGAGAAAAAATGATAAAACTCACACATACGAAACAAATCTAAATAAATCCACTATTTTAGAACAGCTCCTCTATGTATTCTCAAAATACTCCTTTTTATTCATTCTCCACCATAATGATTTTTTCCTTTTCCAAAAAGTTATGAAAATGACAGCCGCTAAAATCATCTTCGTTGTGACTGACTGTAACACCAAAAAAAAGACTAGTTAAGGTTTTAATCCAAATTTATGATGTAGTTCTTTCATGTGCTTTTGGTAGTAGCTATCATTTACAAAAACTATTACTTCTTCGAAGAATCTCGGAAACTACTGGTTGGAAAGGCGGCGAATTCGCGATGTCGTATGACTATGATGGGAAACCAAAGAAGCATTGCTAGGGATTCTAAATAGAGTGCTTAAATATACCCGATATAAGTGCCAGTACATCTAAGGTACCGTCTTAAAAGATTTGTTGGTCAACGGCTGTTCCGAACTGGCGGTGGATGGCCTTTGTGATTATGTGCAGCCCACTTTCTTTAAGCCGTAATGGTAAAGGATTTGTAAAAATTTATACTATATACCTGATCATTGCAATTTCATCACAGCAAGTATTCTTGGGGCAATTATTACAATCAATCCATACTTTTTCAGGCAAGGTAGCCTTTGAAACAATCTCAAAATTACATTTTTTAAAGAACTCCGTTTCGTATGTTAAAGATATTAATCTTTTAATTTCAAGTCGTGAGGCTTCATTAATTATGTGATTAACTAATTTACGACCTATGCCTTTACCAAATTGATTTGGAGCTACCACTAATGAACGTACCTCTGCTAGGTCATGACCTAAAATATGCAATCCGGCAACACCAAGTATTTTATTATCCTCTTTCATTACATACATACATTGTAAATGTTGATATAGTGATAAATATGAGCGAGGCAAAACTACTCCTTGTTCAGCGTAGCTTTGGATTAAGTCGTAAATACCATTAACATCACTGGCAACTGCATGATAAATATCCATATTTTTTCCCCTTCAAATTTTTAAAATTATAATAAAAATACAACAATATGAATTTTCATGCAACACTTTTTTTATCACTGTAAATGAGAAGTCTGGTTTTCAAATATTTAACCACCTCGATTATGAAGAATTACATATTCTAAACCGCCGATTTTAGAAGGCTATAATCTATTAAGCTGTGCATTTATTTTTATTGGATCCTTATAGATAAATAGCCGCGCTTAGCTGTATTGTATTGCAATTTAATATACCGCTTTTTAGAATGTGACTACATAGTCCGCCTTCTCCTCCTACATCTTCAGGAGGTCTCTCTCCGATTCCTTCAACTGGCAGTCTGTCCACCAGTAAAGTCGTTTTTTCTAAGGCGTTTTTTTTTTGAATGGATTTTCAATTGAATTTGTTTAAATTGCTCATGACGAATTTCAAATGCAACTTAAAATTGATACCTTAATAATAAAATTAAAAAAGGTAGAAGCTCTCAATAATATGAGCTTTCTACCTTTTAGTTACTTTTTCAGTGGTCCCCAAAATTAAGGACATCCTTTTTAGTTAAGCTTTTGCTGTTTCTAATATGTTCATTACATTTTTAACCGATTGGGCGGACTGGTTGAGTGCCGCTTTTTCATCATCGGTTAATGGTATTTCGATGATACTTTCGATTCCGTTTCCACCTAGTATTGTAGGGACGCCTAGGTAAATATCGTTGTATCCATATTCCCCTTCAAGATAGGCAATGGATGGAAGAATCCGTTTTTTATCCTTCAAAATTGCTTCTGCCATTTGGACCATGGAAGCTGCTGGAGCATAATAGGCGCTGCCTTGTCCAAGCAGGTTCACGATTTCACCACCGCCTTTACGTGTTCGCTCCACAATCGCTTCAATTCTATCTGGTGGAAGAATTTTTTCTAGCGGGATTCCGCCGGCATAGGAATAACGTACTAATGGGACCATATCATCGCCATGGCCACCCAGGACAAAACCGGAAATATCTTCAACAGAAACATTTAATTCCTGCGCAACAAAAGTATTAAAGCGTGCTGTATCTAATACACCGGATTGACCAATGACGCGGTTTTTCGGAAAGCCAGTCGTTTTAAAACATACATATGTCATGGCATCGACTGGATTACTTAGGACAATGATGTAGCTGTTTGGGGCATATTTTTTAACATTCTCCGAAACATCTTTAATAATCTTTTCATTTGTTGCAACTAAATCATCGCGGCTCATCCCTGGCTTTCTTGGAAGTCCAGCAGTAATTAACACAACATCTGCATTTTGAATATCTTCATAGTTGGAAGTTCCAGTAATTTTTGAATTAAAGCCTTGAACTGGTCCAGCTTCTAGCATATCGAGTGCTTTCCCTTTTGTCGGATTGCATTGTGCAGGGATGTCAACTAATACAACATCTCCCAGCTCTTTTTGTGCCAGCATAAAAGCAGCGGTTGCACCTGTGAATCCAGCTCCGATAACCGCTATTTTTCTTCGTGTAAAGGCCATGTTTCTCCCCCGTTCAAAAAAATTTAGGATTATTGATCCTCTTCGGATTTATTTGCTATTTTCTTCTTGCTGGAACTTTTCGCCTCGGAAGGAACTTTGGCAGCTTCTTTGCTCTTATCATCCTTTTTTAATAAAACATCCCTGATAGATTCATCTGGATGTGGAATGACATGGGCGGAAACGAGTTCTCCAACTCGTGCTGCTGCGGCTTTACCTGCATCGACAGCCGCTTGAACTGCGCTGACATCACCTTGAACTAATACTGTTACAAGGGCTGCGTCTACTTTCTCTTGCTTAACCAAAGTGACATCTGCCGATTTTAACATAGCATCTGCGGCTTCTATCGATCCGATTAACCCTCTTGTTTCAATCATTCCTAATGCTCTTGCCATGATCATTCACCTCGTTTCGTATCTATATCAACAGAATCTATAATGCCAATAATCAGGGCATCAATTGGCAATTTTGTTTTACCGGACATATTGGCAGCTGCGCTTCCTCTAGTGACGATGACTTGGTCGCCAAAGCCTGCGCCGATACGGTCCACCGCGATAAACGGTGATCCAGCTGGAGTTCGGTCTGGGTTTTCCGGCTGGATAAATAAAAATTTTAACCCCAGTAAATCATCCTCTTTCCTAGTAGCCCAAACATTACCAATCACTGTCCCTTTTTGCATTAACCTTTCGCCCCTTTTAATTCTATTACCTTAATGCTTTTTCCCATCGCCCGTGCCGTATCACGCGCTAAAGGAGTAATAATGGTACTTTTCTCAATCACAATTTGGTCTTCTTTACTTTCCTCTACATCTCTCTGTGTTAACAGCTTTTTCTTACGGGAATTTGATACTGGGTCCAGCTTGACTTCGGTTCCATTGCTCATAAAGCTCTCAAATGTCTCAAATTTAACTCCAAATTTCTCCAAATTTTCCTTATATCCAAGCAAGTGCTGTACATAAGCCTTGTTCTTTGAATTTTTTTCCAACAACTGTTCCTGTAAAAAAGCGGTTGGAATGAGAGAAACGGGTATCGATTCCATTATACAGCGTGAAAGCAATTTACTATCGTCCGTATCGAAAAAACCAAGTGCTCCCTTTACCAGCAAATCCTGTGTTACATGGAGGAAAAGCACTTGGTCGAGCATGTGTAATTCTTTTCCTGTAAAGGATTCAGCTTTTAATACATTCCAATGATCCTTCATTTTCTCTAATAGTGTTGGTTCAATATATATGGGTTCCCCGACTAAAAGAAGATTTGGTTTTTGTTTGCTTACTGGTACAGAAAGTTGCTTCATTACTTCATGTACAATTTGCTCAACCATTTTGTGATCAATCATAATGATGCTTCCTCGTATTTTATGAGTCTACCCATTGTTTTCCCGGTAATAAAACCGGCATTGGCTTCATCTGTATCGACATGCATTTCAAGCTTGTATCTTGGAGAAACGCGAATTAGAACCTTGCCAAGTATGACAGGGCGTTCCCCATCAACCTCCACCTTAACATATTCCCCATTCTCAACAGTAAAGTGGTCAGCATCTTCCGGCGTCATGTGAATATGAGCCTGGGCAATGATCAGCCCCTCTTTTTTATAGAGACTCCCCTTTGGTCCAACCAATGTAATCGGAGCAGAACCCTTGATATCTCCAGATTCTCTTAACGGCGGCTTCAAACCTAGTTTAACGGAATCTGTTTGACTCACTTCCACTTGGGTCATATTACGGGCAGGACCAAGAATGCGCACTTTTTCAAGGCTCCCTCTTGGTCCTACAATCGTAATGGTTTCATTCGCAGCGAATTGACCTGGCTGTGATAATTCCGCTTTTTTTGTTAATTCATAACCCTCACCAAAAAGGGCTTCCAAGTCGCTTTTACTTAAATGACAATGCCGGGCAGAAACAGCCATAGGTATCGATAAAGGATTGATAGAAATTCCCTTTAACCGTGAAACTACTTCATTCACAATCGATTGTATGGCCTGTTGTTCCATGTTATATGCTCCTAACCTATTAAACTTTTATTATAGTTGAACCTCTAATTTTGGTAAAATGCTTTCTAATTCATTATGTGGGCGTGGGATTACGTGAACAGACATAAGCTCACCAACACGTGTTGCTGCTGCTGCACCTGCTTCTGTTGCTGCTTTAACAGCACCTACATCACCACGGACAAGAACGGTAACAATCCCGCCGCCGACATGAACTTTCCCAACTAAATGAACATTTGCTGCCTTAACCATTGCGTCTGCCGCTTCTACAGATGCTACTAATCCTTTAGTTTCAATCATACCTAATGCTGTTAATTCTCTACTCATTTTTATTTCCCCCTAATTAGTTAGTTTGATATTGTTTAATAACTTGATTTACCATTTGTGCGATTACATTTGCGTCAACTTCGCCCTTAGGATTAACTTGTTTTAATACTTGGTCAACGATAAACTCAACATCTTTCGCATCATTTGTTTGTTTATTTTCAAGTGATGGTTTCGGGATTGAGGCCTCTCTAATTCCATAGGCCATTCTCTTAATGTTGATTAGATGACGGGCTGTCACATTATCTGAAGTTATATTTCCTCCAAATGAACCACAACCCAGTGTCAGCGATGGCTTTAATCCTGTTGTTGCTCCAACTGCTCCAATCGACGAAAGGGTATTGACCATGAGTCTTGATACAGGCATTTCAAGCGCAAAGTCTTTTGCAACTTTTTCATCATTCGTATGAAGCGATAGACTATGCCCTCTTCCACCAAGATTGAGAAGCTTTAGACAGTAATCCTTTGCCTCCTCATAACTATCCGCTGTATATAAAGCAAAGATTGGCGATAGTTTTTCAATCGAAAATGGAACCTCTTTCCCTACTCTTGATTCTTCTGCGATTAATACCCTCGTATCGGATGGAACAGTAATTCCTGCCATTGCCGCAATTTTAATGGCACTTTGGCCCACAATATCCGGGTTTAATTTACCTGGTGCAGGAGAAATTACTTTTTCAAGGATTACTTTCTCTTCAGCATTTAAAATGTACGCCCCGTTATTCCTTAGCTCCCGGATAACTACCTGCAAGATATTACGGTCGACTACAAGAGATTGCTCTGTTGCACAAATTGTCCCATTATCAAATGATTTACTATCAATAATCATCGATACTGACTTAGCAATATTGGCACTTTTTTCAATATAGCAAGGGACATTCCCCGGTCCTACACCAAATGCAGGTTTACCAGAGCTATAGGCTGCACGGACTAAGGCTCCTCCGCCGGTTGCTAAAATTAGATTCACATCACGGTGCTTCAGTAATTCGTTTGTTGCAGCCATCGACGGCTTGGAAATCCAGCCGATGAGACCTTCTGGCGCGCCCGCTTCAATCGCAGCCTGTTCACAGATTTTTAGTGCTTCTATCGTACATTTGGCAGCGCGTGGATGCGGGCTGACGACGATGGCGTTTCTTGTTTTTAAAGAAATTAATGTTTTAAAAATAGCTGTTGATGTTGGGTTTGTTGTTGGGATGATCCCCGCAACCACTCCATAGGGATAGGCAACCTCGGTTACCTTATTAACACGATCCTCATGAATAATCCCAACTGTCTTTTCATTCATAATCGATTCATAAACAGCCATGGAACCGACTTCATTTTTTATTTTTTTATGCTCCACAATACCCATGCCTGTTTCTTCTACTGCCATTTTGGCAAGTTCAAGAGATTTAGCATATGCCGCATGTGCGGCGCGCTTAACAATTTCATTTACTTGTTCCTGTGTGTAGGTCAAGTATTTCAATTGCGCCTCCTTTGCCCGCTGGACAGCATCACGCATTTCTTGGATGGATTGGAGATCCTGATCAAATTGCACCATTACACACTCCCTCATTCAGTAAATCAATATTTAATTGGTTTCTCAGCTATATCCATGATTGCCTCCCGGAACGCATCTGCTGCCGCTTGGCATGCTGATTGACTTCCTGTCAAAAGGCCGCCGCCAAAGTTGGTTTCAGATGGCGGACCGAAAAATTTTACTAGTTTTACATCTGCGGCTTTTAAAGCCGCATCTAAGCCATAAACAGCTTCTAATGGAGGAGCTATTAAATATGCCAATGGTTCGCCTATTCTAATTCCTGCCTCAGAAGATAAATAGGAACCAGTGCTTGAAACGACATGCGCATATAATGCATGTGTTTTTTCCTGATTTAGTGCTACGAAATAAGCACCTGATTCAGCTGTTTGTTGAACAGCATCCATCCCGCTTTGAACTTCATCTGGTGATGGTCCAGCAATAATCCCAATCATTTCTCCCGATAATGGACCGGAGGCGTTTCCTGAACCAGCGTAAAAGGACTTCGCATACACCACATCAACATCCGCCCGTTTCGTTGCTTCATCAAGGGCTGTGTAGCCAATATCATCAACGGTTGAGGTAAAGATGGCCAGACTTCGATGATACGGCTTTAGGTTAAACTGTTTTGCCAAATCAGGGTCAACATTTGGAATCACGCGAACTGCTAATATATCAGCGTAAATACGTTCTAAAGCCAAACTTATTACCCCCTAGCTTTCCTTTTGAACAAGCGAAACTCCGCTAGCTTCATATTTTAGTATTTTTTGAATGACAGTCCCAATATACGCACCAGCCTCAACAGGAGGAATCCCGCCTTTATGGATATTCGAAATGACCATTCGGTCTGCTTCAATCGTCCCTCTTCTTGGCATATAGCATAAATAGGTACTAAGGGATTCAGCACTAACAAGACCCGGTCGTTCACCAATTAACAAAACTACTACCTTCGGCTGAAGCAATTCACCGACATCATCCATGACGGCAACACGGCCTTTTTCAATATAAAATGGCGTTCCGACATCGATACTTAGGCTTTGCAGTGATTGCTGGAGAGATAAATAGACATCCTCTGCATTCTCTTCGATCGCACTGGAGCTCAGCCCATCGGAAATAATAATTTGTACAGTTGGTTCTTTACGGCACTTTTCACTGATTAATTGCTTTGTCTCATCTGACAGCTTTCGTCCATAATCTGGGCGCCTAATGTATACTTCTTTATCGCTTACCCTCGTGCTTACTTTAAAGAGACCAAGACGATTTAAAAGTTCTTCCTTTACATCTCCATATACTGCGTCTACTGCAGCAGCATGGTCAAAACGGAATTTTAACCATGTGTCGGTTTTCGGACGCAGACCCGCTCTTCCGACCCCAATCCGTGACGGTGTTTTCGCAATAAGCTCTTGCAGCTCTTCAGGATTAGATGGATTTTCAATTTGTGAAGAAGTCAGCACAACACTTTCAGTGAAATCATCCTTTGGATTTTCTGTCCCATAATCCCCAAATTGTATCAGTCCCCCGGTATCCTTTTCTTTCACGTTAGATTCAGTTATTGGTGGATGATTCGTATTTTTGGGTTTTCCATTTGACGTATGATCCCAAAATTTCACGACCGAACTAGGTACGTCGCTGGTTCCCGTCACGTGTGTTTCAGATTCATTTGCAGATTGTAATTTTTCAACAATTAGCTTTGTAACTTTTTCTATAAGCTCAGGATTCATTTTCTTCAACTCCTATCGGGAAAAAATGGTTGGATCCCCAGCAATCTTACTCAGTTTGCCATTTTCAAGGATTCCCATTTTCTCGAGCCATTCACTAAAAATTGGCGAAGGGCGCTTATTCATCGTTTGTCTTAAGGTAGCGACATCATGGTAGCTCATCGATTGGTAATTTAACATGCAATCATCACCCATTGGCGTCGCGATGATAAAATTAACCCCAGCAGCCGTTAATAGTACACCCAAATCCTCAATGTCATTTTGGTCTGCTTTAATGTGGTTCGTATAACAAATATCAACACCCATCGGAATGCCATGCATTTTCCCCATGAAATGATCCTCTAAGCCGGCGCGAATAACCTGCTTACTGTTATACAAGTATTCCGGTCCAATAAATCCAACAACGGTATTAACGATGTATGGATCGTAATGGCGGGCAAAACCGTAATTTCTTGATTCCAGTGTCAGTTGATCAATCCCATAATGAGCTTCTGCTGATAACTCTGAACCTTGGCCTGTCTCAAAATACAAACCCTGTGGCCCAGTTCCTGTCCCTAAGGTTTTTGCCATATGATTGGCTTCCTCAAGTAAAGAGGCGGTGATACCAAATGAGCGATTCGCTGCTTCTGTCCCAGCAATACTTTGAAAAATCATGTCCGCTGGCGCCCCTTGCTCAATGGCCTTCATTTGTGCGGTAACGTGGGCAAGGACACAGTTTTGCGAAGGAATTTCCCACTCCTTAATAAAATTATGGGTAGCATGAAGCAAACGCTTAACACTCTCAACAGAATCATCGACTGGGTTAATCCCGATTACCGCATCACCAATCCCATACGATAGTCCTTCCTTTAGGGAGGCTATCATTCCTTCGACATTGTCCGTCGGGTGGTTAGGCTGTAGACGTGAGGCGAGTGTCCCTTTATAGCCAATGGTAATATTACATTTTGTTAAGATTTCGATTTTGTTTGCTGCGTGAATGAGGTCAAGGTTAGACATCAATTTAGCCACAGCAGCGATCATTTCACTATTAAGTCCACGGCTAAGTCTTTTTAGTTCCTCACCCGTTGTCGAATCGTTTAAAATATATTCTCTTAGCTCGGCTACGGACCAATTTTTAATAGATTGATAGACAGGTTCGTTGATTTGACCTTCAATAATCCGTGATACTTCATCCTCTTCGGGAGAAAGTAATGGGTTTTCACGTATATCCGAAAGCGTTAAATGACTAAGCACTAATTTAGCAGCAATCCGTTCTTGGACGGTTTCAGCTGCTAAACCCGCTAAACGGTCTCCAGACTTTTCTTCGTTTGCTTTCGCAAATAGATCCTTTAAGGAAGCAAATTGATAAACGGTTCCTAAGTAATTCGTTTGCAGCTTCAAGGAAAAATCCTCCTTTCCTAATGATGAAACGTTAATGTTTTGATAACAACTGGCACCACACTTGTTTGCAGTAAATGTCCAATATCGATATAATCTCCATTTTCCACCCGAATTTGATCGATGCAGATGATGTTTTGCTTCGGATTTTGGACTTTAATGGTTTGACCAAGAACCTTTGCATGATCGCTTTCCAAAACAATCACTAACGGCTGTTCACCATTCGGTTTTACTTTCACAGATTCCAAGATTGCTGCGGCTAATTGTTGAATATCACGAAAACCTAAATACGGGATTTCGGTTAAAAACAAGGCAAAGTTTTGTCCTTCCCGCTGTGAGTCATACACTTCTACGGCGTGTTGAACAGCTCCAGGCAATTTCTTTAAGCCCTTTTGCAAATCATGATCAAAGGAAATCTGATAAACGGGTAAATTGCGCAGTGGTAATTGACTGCTGTCCACTTGAATGGTCGCACCGCTGATTTCGGTTGTCTGTGTCCCCGCTCCAAGTACGGTAGCGCGTACGGTTTCATCCGGTTTGATCCATGGCCACTGAGCTAATTCCTTGCTTTCCCTAAGTGACGCAGCAAGAATTTCTCCGATATCATCATATTGTGCGGTTACTGGGGAACCGCTTTCGTATTTATAAAGGCATTCACTGATTCCACCTGAAAACATAATCGCAGAAATGTCTTCCTGCCAATTCGGTGCGTGACCTAAAAGTAAGGGTTTATCCGTTTTGAGCAATTGTCTGTTTAACATCCTTGCAATGACAGATGCCATAAATTCTGTTAAACCTTTTATGATTGAATCTTTTCGCTGATCGCCTTCTTTAACTAGTACCCGCCACTGTTGAAACAATTCTCTTACAGGTGGCGATATACTAGTAATCTTTGAACCCGCAAATTCTATCAGCCTGCCGCCAATATGCAAGGTACAGGTTCCGAGTAGTTTCCCTGATTTATAAATAGCAACATTGGCGGTTCCCCCGCCAATATCGATATTGGCAATCACTTTCCCTGACTTCTTTGAATATTCAAAGGCACCCGAACCTTTAGCAGCTATAATACCCTCAAGATCGGGTCCGGCAGTAGCGACGAGAAAGTCTCCTGCATGATTGGACAAATGATGAACCATTTCCTGGGCATTTTGTTTTGTTGCTGTCTCACCAGTGATAATGACAGCTCCTGTTTTGATGTCATTTGGCTTTATCCCAGCCTTTAAATATTCTCTCTGAACCAAAGATTCTACCTCACTACTATTAATGGACGTCGAAGACAATAATGGTGTCCGGTAGATTGGGCTGCGATATAATACTTCCTTGTTAATAATCTCAATTCGCGGCATATGCATCCCGCCTGCCACATTCATGAGCGAAAACTTGCTAATTACAAGCTTTGTCGTACTGGTCCCAATATCAATACCCGCGCTAAGAATTTCCTCATGTTGAGGCTCGTATCGTTTAATGGAGATCACCTCATATTTTAAAAACCAAAAAGGCGCCCTATACAATCCATCGGAAAAATGACAGATTGTATAAGGCGCCTTTGCCTACTATATTCACTTGTTATATTAGTATTTTAGTCTATTAATTCTTTTTTGTAAAGGGTTTCATAAAAAAATAGCTATTTCTTCAGGGATGGTCTTTGTGTAATTCTTCATTTCCTCCATAGTGTTGCATTTTACTAGATCTTTTATTTCTTGCATTCCTTGTCCAGTAAATGCCGATGTCATGACAATCGGTCCACTTGGTATCACCCTTTTTAATTGACGAACCGCTTCCTTGATATCTGCCTTTTCTGAATCACATTTCGTTACAACCCCGATTGGTAACTTCGTAATACCTGTACTAAATCCTGGAGGAAAGATTGTTTTTAGCTTTGTCGCATCCTGCATGTATAAAACGTGAGTAACTTCCAGTGCCGTTGCCATAATATTTTTGTAGAAAAACGGATTTTCCGTATACTCACCTGGCGTATCGACAAGCCAGTCACGATAGACAAGTGCTTGGGTCTTAACCGCCGGAACTTTACTTCCAAGGAGAGCATTCGTTAATGTTGATTTCCCAGCACCAATGGAGCCAATCAGCATCGCCCGATTTTTCTTCGTCATCGCCCTTACCCCCATTATGATTTAGTAATTTCTGCAGGTGTGTAACGTAAAACATCAGATAAGAATCGGTTAATTTCTTCCATTGCCATTTGTACCGAGGAAACGCTGCCAACAATGACCAGACTGCCTGTAAAACGATCTAAAAAGCCAATTTGCACGTCGGCCGCTTTCGTTGCTAAATCTCCAGCGATAATAACCGTCTCACTAGGCGTCAACGTTAAGATTCCCATTGCTCCCCCCTCTGCAATTCCTAGTTTATCAAACATATCCGGATCAGGGTTGGCAATTACATGACTCAATGTCACCTGTTTTCCTGGTACAAATTCTTGTATAAATCGTTTTTTCTCTTCACTCATTTCAATTACACTACTTTCTTTTCATATTCTTTTGCTGGTAAATACTCATCCTTACCAATGATACCAGCTTCACGGTCCTTTTTCTCTAGCTCAAGTGCTTTAGGTACTGATAACCAATAGGCAAGTCCGATACCGATGACACCAGCAGAAATTTTTCCAATAATGATTGGCAGGATTAAAGTCGGCTGAAAGTTTGCGGTAAAGGATAAATGGTCCCCTAATAAAAACGCTGCACAGACGGCAAAAGAAATATTGATCACTTTATCCTTCGGCGGCATCGTTTTAACCAATTTAAACATCGCAAGGATATTGGCAATCGTTGCAACCAATCCGGCGCTGCCTTCTTTACTTAACCCAAGCCTACGACCAAGTGCTTCTAGCGGGCCCCCCGCATACTTTTGCAATAAGTAAACCATTGGAAAGGCACCAGCAAGCATGATACCAATATACCCAGCGGTTTCTAATGCGCGGAATTGATCTGCTTTATCCGCCATGATTGGGTGGAAGCCCCAACCACCTAAAACGTTGGAAAAAAGTCCTGTGAAAATTTCCACGATGGAGAAAACAAGAACAAGCTTGATACCTGCATCTAAAATTCTTCCAAACCACATAAATGCATTAATCATTAAATCTGGAAGGAAATATAAGCCTACTGCAATTACAAGAACGAATAATAATAGCGGGCTTAAATTCAACAATATTTGTCCATAACCTAAGGCAAATTGGAATTTCGCCTCTCCAGAAGTCGATATAAAATCACGGACTTTTGAATTTGAAAGAGCAATAATTGTACTAGAAATAAGTGCTCCAATTGGAATCGTTAATACCCCTGCCATTACACCAAGGGCCATATATTTATGGTCTCGCTTATCAAGCATCGCAAGCCCCATTGGAATCGAGAAAACGATTGTCGCACCAGCCATGAAGCCAACGATCATCGCCATGATCCATCCCTCTTGCGTTTGTTTTAACACTTCAGCTAATTGGTATCCACCCATATCTGTGGCTAGTATGGCTGTTGCCGCAATCGCTGGATCTGCACCAATTGCCGCAAAAAATGGACCGCAAACTTTGTCAATAAACCATGATAGATATGGAATTGAAGCCATGATCCCCGCTGCAGGCACGAAAATATGCCCAACAGCATGTAACCCTTCCATAAATTGTTTACCCAAGCCATCATCACTATTACGGATCGCCGCAACTGCCCCCATTACTGCACAAGTCATGATGATGTAAATGACTATTTTTCCTACCATCTCCATGTTTAACCCCTCCTCGATCGTATAAAAAATATATAGTAAATGGAAAATGAGACAATCCCTCCTGTGAATACGCTTCTACATTTTGCAGAAAAAGACAAAAAGGTGCCGTACGGTTCCAAAAGTCAAAACCGCATAGCACCCTTGCCTAAGTTTATTCACTTGTAAAAGATTTTAAGCATTGTATTTCAAAATAATTTGCTTCGCCACATTTTCCAGTGGAACCTGTTTGTTCATACTAATTTTTCGCATTTTTCGAAAGGCGGCCTCTTCTGGAAGATTATATTTCTCCATGAGGATCCCTTTTGCTTTTTCAACCAT
The DNA here is from genome assembly GCF_057221695.1 of Neobacillus sp. plas4. Classification (NCBI taxonomy): domain Bacteria; kingdom Bacillati; phylum Bacillota; class Bacilli; order Caryophanales; family Bacillaceae; genus Neobacillus; species Neobacillus sp. plas4. The sequence goes on along the minus strand of NZ_CM170152.1, from coordinate 2,757,776 downwards.
TTTTCTGCCCAACAGCTGTTTGTTCATGTTTTCTACTTGCTCCCGATAAACCTGGGTATTCTCTGCTTGTCTTAGCGCTATTTCTACTGCTGGAATCAAATTGGCTTCTGTGATCGGTTTAACTAGGTAACCCATAATATTCGCCTGCTTCGCCTTATCAATATACTCTCTTTGGCTATAAGCGGTTAAGATAAGGATTGGTGTATTCATTTTTTTCGAAATGATTTCGCTTGCTTTTAAACCATTTAATTTTGGCATTTTAATATCCATTATGATTAAATCTGGCTTTAATGAAAAAGCAAGTTCTATTGCTTTTTCACCATCACCTGCTTGAGCAATTACCTCATATCCTGCATCCTCGAGCATTATAGTCACATCAAGGCGGACAATGGATTCATCCTCCACCACGATAATTCTTTTTTTCACGATAGACTCATCTCCCTTTCTACGGGGAATGTAACAGTGGCCAACGTCCCTAGATCGGTTCGTTGAATCGAAAAACAACCAGATAAATCATGCTCAACCATCATTCTGACAATATCTAATCCTAATGAGGGTTTTGACTTTGGCGAATATCCTTCCCCATTGTCGATCACTTGAACCTCAATATCATTGCCTTTTTGCTCAAATAGGACATCAATTTTACCTTCATCCATCGTTTTAAAGGCATGTTTTACACAATTTTGGATTAATTCATTTATCACCAAGGCAACTGATACTGCTTTATTTGATTTAATCTGCAGGTGCTGCCCCGAATAGGAAATCATTATTTTTTTATTTTCATGCTCAGATTCCCAAACAAGCATGTTGCCGATTTTTTCAAGCAACTTATAAATATCAACATCATCCACACTTGAATTGGACAATATGACTTCATAAACCGAGGCTATACTTGTAATGCGATTTAAGCTTTCCACAAAATGGACTTTGCTTTCCTCGGGCAGGCCTCTTCTCATTTGAAGCCGCAAAAGACTGGCAACCGTTTGCAAATTATTTTTAACACGGTGGTGAATTTCACGTATTGCCACTGATTTAACAATCAATTCTTTTTCTTTCTCTCTTAGTTCAGTAATATTTTTAAAAATAACAAACATGCCATTTGCTTTGTCAAAATGATCAAGCTTTATTTTTTTTACCTGAAAAACCTTATTTAACATCTCCACTTCCTGAATCATGAGTTCTTCAGGTTCATTGAGGATTGCTTGAATTCTAGGAAAATAAGAAACTAATGGCTGTACTATCGAACTATCATTTTCGCCCATTTCCTGAATTAGGTTAATTGCTGAAGGATTACAATAGAGTATTTTCCCCTCTTGATCGATAAAGAAGAGAGATTCTTCAATCATCTCAGGTATAATTGGACGATTTTCAGTCAAACCGATAAGAATTTCACTCAATGTTTCATTCGCTTCTGACAACGCTTCCATTTTTTGCTGATTTTGAAGCTGTTCACTAACGTCCTTTTCCATTATGAGCGCACCAATTACCCGGTCATTAGCGCCATTAATTGGAACAACACTTTGATCTACCGTTTTTCCCTCTTGGGTTAATGCCCGGTTTTGAAACGCTGGCTTCCCAGTCCTTAATGTATAGAGAACGGAAGGCTCAAACGCTTCATATGCAAATTTTCCCACAACAGATTTTTTATAAACTGGTTTAGTCGTTGTCGGTGCAGCCTCTGCGACGACAATCGCATGCTTTCCTTCTTTTGTTAAACAATCAACAAAAATATTTGCTTTATTCAAGTCAGCGATTAAAGGTAAATTTCCGACTAACTCTTGTAATTGTAAAACGTCTTCCTTCGATAGATTTGTATGAAGGTAGCATAATTCTTCCAGCATGTTTTTTTTCATATGTCGAATCTCCTAATAAAATGAGAAGAATTTATGACATTATTATAGTGTTTATAAGAGGTTTTTGTCAATAATCCGAAAACCTTTCAATCTCTTACTTTAATTGGGCAAATTTGATGCCGCTTACCTTAGGGGAAGTGGGGTCAGTCCCTCATCACGTTAAAGCATTAACTCACTGGGGGACTGACCCTTTATTTCACATTTCTACTTGTGAGGACATTTTTAGGGCGAAACGTCAAAAAAAGCCTTTAAAAAAGATTTTTGAAGGCGTTTTTTGCATTTTGGATAGATTTTCAATTGAATTTGTTTAAATTGCTCCTGACGAATTTCAAATGCATCAAAATCCAAATATTCCATCTTTAAATACTAGCTCGCTTGTAGGATATTGTTTTCTGTAGGTTTCTTTTTTCCATGAAGTATAAAGTACAAAAATATACTCGCAAATACGACCACTGCCAGGGTTAAATACAAGCCTCGAAAACCAACAAAAGGAATCATAAATCCTAATAGAAAAGGACCAATTCCTACGCCCGAATCCATAAATACGTAAAAGGTTGAGGTTGCAAGCCCCACTCGGTGATGCGGTGATTCCTTAATGGCAATTGCTTGACAGCAAGACGACATCGTTCCAAATCCAAGACCAATGAGCGCTCCTGCTAAAAGGAATGTGAATCCTTGGTGGGCTTGACTAAGGGTAACTAATCCGAACACAAAAAATAGTAAGGCTGGATACATCACAATGTTATCCCCTTTTTTATCTAATAACCGCCCAGTAAATGGCCTTGAAATCAAGATGAAGATAGCATATACAAGAAAGAAGAAACTTGCAGCCTCCATTAAATCAATTTCTTTTGCATAAGCAGTCATAAATGACAGGATACCAGAGTATGCAAACCCCATAATGGCAATAATGATGGAGATTGGAACAGCCTTTATTTCAAAAAAATCTTTCAACTTGAAACCTTTCAATTCATTAAGCTGATCTTTTGTGATGTGTCCTTCTGGGATACGCACAAATAATAAGATAATCGTACTTATTAGAGAAAAAAGGGTACAAACTACAAATATCATCGTAAAACTTCCTTGTTGGCTTAAATAAAGACCTAGGAAGGGACCAATGGCCATTGCAAGGGTTATACTTAATGAAAAATAGCTTATACCTTCCCCTCGACGATCATTTGGAATAATATCCATGAGAACAATTGATATAGCTGTGGTAAACACCCCAAACGCTGCTCCGTGAACAAAACGAATAAACAATAATACGTTCATGTTTTCTACAAAAAAATATAACAACATCATAATCAAAAATAAAAATAGTCCGCCATAAAGCATTTTCTTACGTCCAATGATCTCAATATATTTTCCAGCAAAAAGGCGTGAAACGAGTGCGCCCACTACAAATATACTTGACGCAAGACCCGCCATGCTTTGTGAGGCGTTAAATTCTTCAATCGCATAAACGGTTAAAGTTGTTATTAATAAATAAAAGGTTAATCCCCCAAAAAAAGTGGATACGGACATGATGATAAAATCTTTGGTCCATAATTTTGATTTATTCACCTCTATGCCTCCAATCTCTGTTATTTTTATGTTTAGTAGTGTTTTTTATACTATTTTCGATAGACCTCCTAAAAAGCGGTTTACAAAGAAAAAACGGACATCCATAAGATGTTCGTTTGAGAAAAATTATTTTTCAGTTGCTACATTGCCCATTGCAATAGAAATTCTGTTCCAAGTGTTAATTTGATTAATGATTAAAACAAGGTCAACATACTTTTTCTCATCATAGTGTTCACGCACTCGTTGATAAAGCTCATCTGGAACACGTTTTGTCGGGATTAATGTTACATGTTCTGCCAACTCTAAAGCTACTTTTTCTGCTTCTGTATAAAATTCACACTCTTTCCATGCACTGACACAATATATTCGTTGTTCGGTTTCACCCATTTTTCGAGCATCTGCTGTGTGCATATTCAAACAATATGCACAGCCATTAATTTGAGAAACTCGAATTTTAATAAGCTCACGAAGTTTTCGTTCGATTGTTGTCGTTTTCGTGTATTTTTCCATATCCATCATTATTTTCATACCATCTGGTGCAATTTCATAGTAAGAAACTCTTTGACTCATAAAGAAGGACCCCTTTGCTTTAGTATACGATCATTATACCCTATGTGTATCCCCATAGCTAAAGCTAGGGGTTTCGAAAGAATTGGCTTTAAAAGCATATTGTCTTTACGTGGGCTACTACGAGTCCCTAAACTGGCACCAATGTTAAGGACACATAAAAAAAATCTTTTTCATATGCCTTTTTCCACCTATAAGACTAATCCCCATATCTTTAAGTTTTAAGTATATAAAAAAATACCTACAGATAAAACACTCTTTTTCAAGTGTACTATCTATAGGTACCATATTATTTTTCGTTGTCTCCTTCTTTTCGTTTCAAATAATGAAGTTGTGTTTTATATCGGTTTCTACTTTTTTAAAAAATGTCGCCAATAGCCCTATCTGACACACCAAGGACTATGCAACAATTACCTGTATATTTAGAGAACTTCCCTTTTCTGAGCACTTTTAATCAGCTTAATCTCTCCATTTTTAGGGATTAATTCACTGATGTTTTCATATTTGTCTTCCCTTTTTGACTGGTTTAAGTCTTCCGCTACATATTCCTTAAAGGAGTAGCAAAAGAGTTTACGGGCCACTCTTCCTTTTTCACGAATTAAGTTAAACCAACTTTGCCCAACATAAAAAGGATTCGTTAGTATTCTATCAATTACATTTGCTATCCGGTCATCTTCTTCCCCTGGATTAAATCTTGTTTTAGTAGAAAGGGCCAAGATAAAATAGTTTTTAAACTTATCTAATTCTAGTAATTGAAGATGGTACATCTCACGCTGCATTTGATTAAAATCCCTTAGAACCGTTTTGATACTTTTCTCAATATCAATTTCAAATTTACTTGCATCTTTCCAGGTTGATAAACGGGAATCGAAAATGGACAGTGTTAGTATATAATATCCAGCATACTTTTTGGGATCAAATACTTCATTATTAACTTGGCTTTCATCTTCCGGTAAAACAACAAATTTTTTATAGTCAGCAAAGAAATTTTCAATCATATCGTATCCCTTCTTTCATAGTTTGATAAATTTGCTGAATAAAATGGCTTAATCTAAAGCTATCTGCAGCTATTTTCATTATGGAAAAAACAACCAGGGCGATCTACTCATTATCTTTTTATAGCGCAGTTCTTCTCGTAATCTGTCAAAATAACTTCTATGGTCCGTTAAATTAAAATTTGTATATATATATTTCTTTATTCATATTAAAAGTCCTCCTTATTCTTTCAAAAATCCTCATCTTTCTCAGTTTTTAATTAAATAGTCCCATGAGCGAATTGGTAATTTGTCGTAACAGGTCTTTTGGCCGAGCTGGTTCTATACACCGCAGGGATTATTGTATATACGATTTTCCGTATTGAAAAACATTAATATTTTGCTGCCTCTACGTCATGAATACTCTCAGGTTTTCTAACGGATCTTGGAGGCAAATCATTTTAAAGGTCTGCTGATAGAGTGCTAGACTATACCGGGTGCTAGCACCGATGAAAGTAAATTTCGTTCAAGATTGCAAAATAAATTGATCTCTTATCGCTCACTCCTTTATCGACCGGAAAGGCAGTCTTCTCGGGTTTGTGGAACTTGGGGATGGTCCGACTATTCTTCTTTCTGCTCATTTGGAGATAAGTTAACGAAATAGTGGAAGGTAGGGAACATTATAATAGGACTAAAAGAACATGATTTAGAAGATGCGTACCGAAAGTTGTATGGGTATTCAAAGGAAGGATTCAGCTGGCTATTAAAAATGAAGGAAAAAACATGGAAGAGAAGATTCGATTATGTGTTTGCTTCAAATGAATTATATCCAGTCCAGGCAGAGTACCTGCATGAAGCGCGTATTGAAAAAGAAAGTGATCATGCCACGCTAGAGGTTATTTTTGGCGAAAGATCCCTCCAGCATTTCAATCTTAATCCAGCCATTTGAACTTCCAGGTGGGATGTGAGTGGTATGGATTTTTACAGGTACATGCGGTGTATGTACCTGTAAAAATCGTTCCGGCCACGGTATTAGTTCATCGCCAATTTTAGGATGGGTTAGATCCCATTTCGAGACAGTTAGTAGTCCGTATCTTCTAAGACCTTTTAGAAAACTGACCTTACTGGAATTGGTTGCACTGGGCTGAAAAGTTTGGAAGGCACCTGTCACTTTTATTAGCAAAAAAGTAGAATGCTATAGGTAACGGGTTTCGTTCCCTATAGCAAAACCAAAAAAAACAATAGAAAATGTAGCATAATTAGTACTGCCTTTTGTATCTGTTTTTGCATTAAATATAGGCTTTTTTCGCATATATTGTTGTTAAAATCTTAAAGCCGATTTTAACGTGGAAATATCTATTTTGCGCTTTAGAATTCAGTTTGCTGCTCTTTTCTTAATAAACTTTTGCTGCTTTTCTGTGGGAATTTATCAAAAACATAAATTTTTGTTCTAAAAGGCAACAAAGTTTAAGAAAAGAGCCTAAATATAAAATGGCCCAGGTCACCATACTGAGCCATTTTTAATATCCATTTTTAGTAGCTTGTTTAACTTACGCACCCTTAGTTAAATAAGAAAAGGAACACTTATTAAACAAAAGCACCCTTTTGTGAGAGATATAATCTTGAAAAAAGTGTATTAATACAGTCTTTCACCATATGTTTTCTTTTTTCAGTATACCCGTTTTCGTAAGCGTCGATATCTTTATTGAGATGACTACAACTTTGTTGAATTTCTCCATTTTTATCTTGCTGGATATAAACGTAGGTTTCTTCTGGTTCATCTTTAAAAATGACATAAGCACGTGTTCTTTTTAGTCCTGCATCTTTTTTCATTGAATAGAATACTTTAACTTCTAGCAAGTCATCAGAATTATACCCCACATTATAAAGGTGGTCTTTTGTTGCGTTTTCCATAAATAAGGAGTGAATAGGATTTCCATATAATCCATCATAAACGAGAAAAGGAACCGCTATAATAACTAGTAAAAGACATAATAGTATAATTTTCTTCAAAACGAACCTCCTATTTCAGAGAATTTTTTCACTTTAAAAATAACTCAACTTTTAATCTTTGCAACAATTTAGTACTCCCTTTAATTTCTGACACAAAACTTAAACTTATATTTAAATTATATACGGAAAAGTTTGAAAAATGTTTCGTCCACATCAGTAAATATTGAAGTATTCTGCTTCGTTAATTTAACAAGAAAAAAGACCGCCGCAGCGATCTTCATCTTTAACCAAAGCTCCCCTTTGGTTAAAGTACATTTATACGGAAAAAGCCATTAACCCATTTCGAATCAACAAATAAGGATATAAGTTTATTTAGTTATTGCCAAAAAAAGGAAGTGGAACACTCCTTTTTTTAATTGAAAATTTAAGCAATCAGGCTTCGGCATGTTTCTGCACATTTAAAACAAGCATCAGCACATTTTTGGCAGTGTTCGTGGTTGTGTTTTTTGCATTCATTACCGCATGCTTCACAAATTTTTGCACATACTTTTGCCAATTCAGAAATAAATGGAGTTCCTCTGCCCATCGCCTGTTCAAAGTAAGCACAAATATCAGCACACTCTCTATCAAGACGAATGCATTCTGACATCATTTTGACATCTTCTTCTTTCAAACAAGCATCATAACAATGATTACACGCAACCATACATTCAATGAAGTGACTCAAATACAGATTGATATTGTTCATGTGTCATTATAATTTCTCTCCTTCAATTTATTCTTTATTTTAATACCCTACGTATTCTAAAACATGATTAATACTACAAAATCTACTTAAATTAACCTGCAAAGTTTGCACAATAAGACCCTTTATGCTTTAACATTTGATTTTATATTTTCAAAAATTACGAGTAAAAAATATAAAAGAATGAATGCTATAGAAATGCCCAGATATAATTCGAATTTTGATAAAAACATTTCTTTTGTCCAACCATCTTCCGGCAATAAAAAAGCAGCTAAAAAATTGGAGATTCCTATGCCATCATTTACTTCAGGAATTAAACTTGTTGTGTAATTTTGACCTAAAGCAATACTTGAAAGAATTGCGAATGCTATCATTGGTATTACTGCTTGAGAAATTTTCATTTTTCTCTTTGAAATAAAAACTCCCGCTATAATTCCGTACAACAATAAAATGAAAACCATAAAATCCCTCCCTAATTATTCCCTTATAGTTAGTACGATTTATAATCCTATAAGTTCCATTTTTAGATTGATCTAATCTGCGCCGTTAGTTCAAAAAGAAATAGCTGCCACGATGACAGCCCTGGTCTTAACCTCTTGCACCCGTTGGCTTAACAAGACTAGAACACAAAATAACCCCTCTGACTTCAAACTCAGACGGGGTTAATACAAATTCAGTTTCATCTACCTATCGGAATATTAAAATAGATTATAAAAAAGGAAATAATGGGAATAGAGATGAGCAAAGCTGTTATCGGATACTTATAATGTAATCTTAGCATTGTGAACATTATTATATTGAATATAACTGACCATCCCATTGTCCAATTATTATGATGCGATACTAAATCTAAATATCGTAAATTTATGTATTCTATTAATGAAAATAAAGTCACCCAGAACAAACCCATATCACAATGTAAATTGTCTTGCTTGGGAATTTCCCAAGATAGATTAAAACAGTGGCTGGATAACAAACAAACATAATTAATAATGATATGACCAAATGATTTGGTAGAAGATTTAAACCAAGTATGCTTTCCTTATACTCCCACATAATATAGTCGTTACAAAGAAAATTATAAAGTAAATCACCAAACCATAAGAACAAAATCGTGGAATGATATTTACCCCAATCTCTCCAGTCACCCCATTTTATTGCTGCAAATAGAAAAAATGCATTAAATACTATGTGCATAATTTGAGCTCCAAAGTTTTTATAATACTATGATTCCCGATTTTCAACTAATTAATTGTAAAATTTCGCTGTTATTACCTAAATATAAATTTCTTTTCTTTATTAAATTAACCTGCTTTGTTACTTTAAGTACATAATTTCACAATACCCTTTATATTTGGCATAAGGTTCCAATTTCCCTTAAAGAAGTTGCTCCACAATCTGGGCTGTTTACAGAAAACTAATCTTATTGAAATTCCGAAGCTTAATTGAAGTTGCAGGTGTGGGTAATGAGCGTACAGGTGTTTCCGTTTAAATATCTTCAAATGACAAAGAATAATGAGTAATCACAACACATGGAGGACTACTACGTGAACCAATTTTTAGAATTGCCTGCCCTGCTCATCCTCGACGTTCAAAGCGGCTTTGACGATCCTTTTTGGGGAGAACGTAACAACCACGATGCTGAGCACAACATTGCGAGATTGCAAAAAGAATGGAGAAAGAGAACCGGACACATCATTTACACCAAACACCTATCCTTGCTGCCAGAGTCTCCACTAAATTATAAAAACAAACAGGGCACAGAATTTAAAACTCTTGTAAAGCCATTGCCGAACGAAATCGTGTATACCAAAAATGTCAACAGTGGTTTTATTGGTACAGAATTGGAAACCTATCTCAAAGCGAATCAAATCCCTACGGTTGTGATAACAGGCTTGTCTACTCAGCATTGTGTTTCAACCACGACTCGGATGAGTGCCAACCTAGGATACCAAACATTTTTAGTAGAAGATGCTATTGCGGCATTCGGCATTACTGACCATAAAGGGGTTTATCATGACGCGGCCTCTATTCAGGAGCATGAATTAGCCATGCTGCAAAAAGAATTTGCAACGATTGTAACTACTGATGATATTCTCAACGAACTCAGTCAATTAAAAGCCTAAAGCGCAGAAAGACTCCTGCGCTGTTTATTTTTCTAGCTTTAAAAGTTTTAGCATTCGATGGTAAGGACATTTTGATATGGAAGTTTCATCATCCCGCAAAAAATATTGTCTCCACTCAAAGTTATCTTCGGCACCGTAACTGTTCAAGTCTGGATGGATCGGGGCCGAATCGTAGTTGACTAATCTTCTACGTATGCTAGCTTTAATATTCCTCGCAAAACTCTCCTTCCTACTAAACTCCTGAAGGACCCACCGAGGCGTGATGGCCAGCATCATGACATCAAAATGCCGACTATGGCGGTTCACATGGGCTGGAGTTGCACAATACATAAAATATTTTTCACCATTAAAACAAAACTCCCAGATGGGATTATCAGGATCCACCGGTATATCGGCCGGCCAGTCAGAGGAGTCAAGTGCCGTCAGTCCGCTTAGTTGCTTCCAAAATATCTGCTCATAATCCTCCACCGTATAGGTATCCCTTAGATCCATTGGTGTTTGACAAAAAATAATCAGCGAGGTATAAGAACCGAACTCTCTTGACTCGCGTGTGAACTCGCTCATCAATTCTGCCAGTTCATGTAACGTATCTGTTTTCCTCGGATCCCCGATAAATCCATAACGTAAGTGATTCTTTGAGAAACCGATTGTTGCCGGGATACAAGGGAATGGCCGATTTTTATCCCTCATCTTCGCAGAAAAATTCTCCATTGCAGTTCGTTCCCAGTCGTCGAGCTGCTCTCGATGTGAGGGGGCATCCATGTATAATTCTCTCACGTTGTTCACCTCCCGTTGTTTCCTCAATATATTCAGATGCCTATACAAATGAGAGATGTCCGTGGACAAATGGGCTGTTCTAAGAATAGTAAAAATTTTCTATGACCATACTGTACTATGCAAAAGAACATCTAGTTTGGAGGGGGGTTTTTAGATGACTTGGATATCTACCACGCTTAGAATGGACCAAAAATTCAACTTCCAATTAGTGCACGGCCCGTCATCGATCCTGATGATGTGTGGGTACCTGAGGGATATTGGGTGGAGGTTGTGGCTACTGGCCTCTCTTTTCCTACAGGAATGGGGTTTGCTGATGATGGTACATTGTACATTCTAGAAGGGGAAGTACGTGGCCTACACGTCCGGTATTACCTCCGCGAATCCTGCGCTTGCTTCCATCTGGAGAACTCGAGGTGTTTGCGGTAGAAACACTCGGCGGCCATAGAGCGATCAGCTATCGTGATGGCTATATTTATGTAAGTAGTCAAGGAGGATACCTTGCAAGAATTATTCGTTATGATGTAAGAACAGGTGAACGGGAAGTATTGATAGAAAAAATACCAAGCGGCGGCTGGCATGAACCCGGTGGCCCAGTATTCAGCCCGCATGACGGCCTGATGTATTTTGCCAATGGTGCCGTTTCACAAAATGGTGTTGTCCTTCCGTCAGGTTTTACTGTCGATATAGCCAAGCATCCAGAAGCCCATGATATTCCAGGTGTTGATATCGCTTTGACCGGAAATAATGTCACGTCAAGAAATCCGCTAATGCCCTTTCCGTTTTTAACGGAGACCGGCCTTGCGTTCTGAACTTCCCCGTCGAACATGCCTAAATGCAAATCCAAATTTTCCGTTTTAAGGGAAACCTTAAAAGCACAAAGATCTCTTAGAGAATAGGTGATCCCAGGAACGCCTCTATCCCACATATTAGAATCGGATATGACCACCACATCACAGGCTAGTTTTTCTTTATTTTGTGATAAAAACTGTGGAAGATGAGAACTTCCGATTTCTTCTTCTCCTTTTCGATTTTATGTCTCCTACATTATATTTTCTTGCTTTCTATTGTTCTATCATAGTGCGTGGATGCTGTGGTCTTTCAGAACGGTCCCCCAACGGTCATGGACATCAATCTACCGAATATAAACCAAAAAACCGCTCAAGTGAAAAACTCACTATGCGGTAAAATGTGTAATAGTATCACCGTTTTTGGGACCGTCTGGGAATCGAACCCACCAGGATCTGGCAAGCAGGTCTCAAGCAGTTTTGAAGTTTGCTGCCACCTGTTTTTCTAGTGTAATGTCACCTGAAGTACTGATAACTAAATTAATAAAAGCAGTGATAGTATGAACATATCACTGCCTTAAGCTTTTTTATTTACTGGAATTATCGTGATTCACGATAATCTTTTGAGTCGTAACAGTAGAATTTCCCGCATTGTCTGTTGCCTGATAAGTGACGGTATAAATACGGTCTCCTCTGCCCCTTCTCTCTCCACGAATCAAGAAATTAGTATCGAATGTTCCAAAATCCGCTTCTTGGATATCTTGTGTGGAATTTCCATCACCTATTCCATTATCAGACTGATTGCTAACAATAGATAACAGCTGCACGGCAGCAACGCCCGAAAAAGAATCATTCGCATTGACAGTTGCTGTAATTGGAACCATCTTATGATTTCGGTCATTGATGACTGATTGATTAAATGAAAAGGCTAAGGTTGGTGCAGTTTTGTCAATCTTCACTTCAACCGATTTTGTATCTTCCGTATTCCCTGCCTTATCTACGCTCCGATAGTAAACCGTATTCACACCTTCGTTGGTAACTTGAATTCCATCTGTATAAGGGACCCACTCGTCATTATTAATCTTATATTCGGTTTTCGCAACACCTGAATTTTCATCAGAGGCTGATAATTTTACTGAAACGTCTTGATTGGTCCAATTAGTTGGTACGCCGTTTGCTGTTGTTACTGGATCCTCACGATCTACTGGCTCTTCGCTATTACCCTCAGGCCAATTAACAAGAAGTGTATCGGGCTTCCCGCCCTCTCCAACTTTTTCCACCTTAATCCAATTGATGGAGAAGGCGTTACCACCTCCGCCGCCACGGATGGCGATGTTACCAATTAGACCATCAGCAGGTTGTGAACCATCTACTTTTATTTTAGTCGTTAACGTGTAGCTTCCCATATTCACCATACCACTGTTGAAATACGCGGGTATATGCTTAGCCACTTCGTTAGCAGAATACGGGTGGCTGTTTACGTTCGCTCCATCAGCATTTGTATAACTACCATTTGAATTATCTTTTATCCAACGTACACGGATAGAGGTAGTACCTTTTGCAGTATAGTTAAAACTTAAACGGTAGGTTGCGTCTTTCTCGGGAGTGAAAGCAACTTTTCCTCCTTCATCGGTAGTAGACCATGGCCACTGGGTTGTTTCGTTACCCAGGATGATATTTGCTCCGGACCAATTATCTCCTTTGCTAGTATCATACACATAGACACCGTCGATTTGCTTTTGCTCTTCCTTTTCCGGTTCAATATATTCGTGGGTTGCAAGAAACTCGGCAGGGTAGAGAATCCCTAGCAATGCTTCTTTGGCTTTCCCATCATAGTCAAACGGCATCGCGAATTCGCCGCCCTTCCAGCCAGTGAGTACATCTCTCACGCCGGCGAGTTTGACTGTTGTGATAACCTTTGGATTGCCCGTAGTGTTGGCTGGACCTGCAGCATACTTTCGATAGATTTGGAACAATTCAGCATACTTCATACCTTGATTATTTTCATTTTCAGGTGTAAGTTCACCGGGTGGTAAAGCAATGTCCATCTCGGTAATGTTAACCTTTACTCCTGGGAGTGTCGCAAACAGTTTGATGTTTTCTTCTACGTTTTGAACATTGGTAGAGAGATTATAGTGTCCCTGCATACCAATCACTTCAATCAGAGGTTTACCATCTGGACGGACACCTGCATACCGCTCATTAATATCTTTTACCATCTCATACACAACGCGAGCTTTGGCAGGGGAATCAAGACCAAAATCGTTGTAGATCAGTTTGACATCCCATCCATTGTTATCAACAACTTCGGCTGCTTTCAAAAAGGCAAGCTCTACCCATTCCCAGCCTAGCGCCATATACCAGCCTTCTCCTTTGGCTAAGGACGCTTTCCAATCGCCAGGGATTGAGTTTCCAATCGCTTCGTTTACAACATCCATACCTTCAATGGTGCTGCCATAGTGGCCAAGTACATTTTCAATATGAGTATTGAGGTTTACAAGAGCTGTTTCTCTATCAAATTTACCTGGCTGATTGTATCTAGCCGGTGGTGCATCCCACATCCACGTAGGTGACTGTGAATGCCACGCGAGAGTATGTCCGTAGAAAAGTATATCTGGGTTTCTATCAGAATAGGTTTTCATCACATTATCAGCACTAGTATATGTAAAAATACCTTTTTCTCTTTGAGTACTCTCAGGTTTCATCTCATTTCCAGGTGTATACGAAGCGTAATTATAAAGCAGTCCCTCAATCTCACCTTTACCAAAGATACCAAAAGAGAAGTAATCTTTATAGACATCCTTTAGTGCTGGGTAATTTTCGTAGGTTAGTCCTTTGGGAGGTAAGTCGGTGGTGGCCGCGTCGGCAACTAACGGCGAAACGCTATTTAGGACTGGTGCCGCCAGCATTACTGACAGTGATAAAGACAAAGCCCCCTTAGCGGCTTTTTTCATCAGCACTTTAAGAGATCGTTTATTTTCCATGAATATGTCCTCCAAGAAGAATTTTTCCCTGATTTATTTTGAGTGGGGTTCTCCGTGTTCATTCCCATTGGTGTCGTACAACGATGTTAAGCGCTTTCTTTTTCTAGTAAATTGTAAAATAATATTTTTCCTTATCACCTCCTTTACGTGGGAATACCGCTACAGACAGTATCAAAAGCTCATTTTTCTACTTTCATTGTTCTATGACCTTAAAAAATTTCTTATCTCTTGAGAATTTAGCTCCGTTCTATTAAGTTAATAAAGGGGGTGTACAAATGGATATTGAAATGCTGCAAAACTTGGTTCCACATATTCTTCTTTTTGTTGATAGACGTTGTACTCCCAGTTGGGAAATCATTAACAAAAAAATTGGCTTCCAGGACCTGACTTTCGTTGTGGCTGGGAAAGCCAACTATTTTATTAATGGAGTAAAATATACTGTCGAACCCGGGGACGTCATATACATACCTGAAGGCAGCGTCCGCGAAGCACATACATTCTACGAAAATCCAATGCATTCTTTCGCTTTTAATTTCAATTGGACGCCGGCGGGCAGTCCTATACCTCTGCCATTGGAACCCGTGACGAAAAATGTTATTACAAGTGAGATTAGAGGTTATATCAAGCAGATCACACAGATATGGATGAGTAAACAGCCGGGATATATCATGCAAGGTAGAGCTCTATTTATGCTGATTATCCATAAGCTTCTATTGATTTCCTCTCATAAATCAACCTATATACAAACAGATTTAAGAGTGAAAAAAGTGTTGGATTACGTTAATGAGCGCTACCCGGATAAACTTGAGTTGTCTGGAATAGCCACTCTCTTCAATCTTCATCCGGTTTATTTCGGAAAGCTATTTAAAGAAAATACTGGTTACTCGTTCAAAGGATATTTAAATTTAATTCGTTGCAATAATGCTGAGATGTTGTTGTCCACAGGTGGATTTTCTGTAACTGAGGTTGCTGAACGGTGCGGATTCAATGATGTTTCATATTTTAGTAATGTGTTTAAATTGATAAAGGGCTATCCGCCATCTAATGTTTCCAAATAAGTGGTTTCATAGAGTTATATAAGTGTTACCTAATTATAAAAATAGAGCGAGTTATTCATCCATAGAGGAACTAGATATTTTTTGTAATTATTAAATGTAATTTTCTTTTCACGCTAAATCGCTAACGAGTGCTAATTCTTGTTTACTATTAATAAAACAACAAAAATAGAGTGCTAAAACATTTAAGCTTTAGCACTCTATTATTAATGTTATGTTTACTTTCTCTTCAAAAATTGAACTACTTACTTTTCATCTGTCCGATCTAAAATGTCTTTATGACAAAATTCCCTCAATTTTTTCAATAACCTCACTCGTAAGTTCAATTTCAATGGCTTTGACATTTTCTTCTACTTGGCTTGGTCTACTTGCACCAATTAATGCGCTTGACACATTAGGCTGACGTAAAATCCATGCTAACGCAAGGCTAGGTAGAGTGATTTCTAATTCCTTAGCGATCTTCTCTAACTGTTCCACCTTAGTAAAGGTAGTCTCGGTCAACATACCCTTTATGAAGTTGTTGATTTCTGCATTTGAGGCACGGCTATCCTCTGGAATGGAATTTCCTTTATATTTTCCTGTTAAAATCCCCTGAGCGAGAGGAGAAAAAACCACCTGTCCGATCCCATGCTTTGAACTCACCGGAATAACTTCCTTTTCAATATAGCGGTTTAACATGTTATATACAGGCTGGTTCACGACAATTCGATCTAAAAGGAATTTATCAGCCACACGGACTGCCTCTTCAATCTGAGCTGCACTCCATTCACTTACACCAGCATAAAGAATCTTTCCTTGACGAATTAAATCATCAATGGCTCTCAACGTTTCTTCAACTGGCGTTTCTTGATCATAGCGGTGACAGTAAAAAATATCAACATAATCTAAGTTCATTCGCTTCAAGCTCGCATTGGCTTGTTCAATCACATGCTTCCTGGATAATCCGCGATCATTCGGACCTTCACCCATTGGCCAGAACGCTTTTGTCGTAATGACATAGGATTCACGTGGATACTCCTTTAATGCCCCTGCCATAACTCGTTCACCTTCGCCACGCTCGTAAACATTGGCAGAATCAAAAAAGTTAATCCCTAGTTCATAAGCTTTATGTATTGTTTTCTCAGCCGTGTTATCTTCAACCGTTTTCCCGTAGGTTAACCAGCTTCCTAAACTTATTTCACTTACCTTTAACCCACTATTCCCTAAACGTCTGTACTTCATCGAAATTATCCCTCCTGAATATCCAATAATAACCATGGAGCCATGGAGCCATGGGGACGGTTCTTCTGGACTACTTTTGAGAAACGTCGATGTGAGAGGGCCATGAGAACCGTCCCTATGGTGTTAATATATAAATCTTCCTTAATTATAAAAATAAAGCCGTTATTCATCCATAGAGGAACTAGATATTTTTTGTAATTATTAAATGTAATTTTCTTAGCTATCCAAAATCTATTCTTCAAGTGGAAGTTCCATAATCCTTTTAATCCCAAGATCCTTATTTAATCGGCCCATTGTTTAAGAACTTGTTCTTTTGCTATACGATAAATTTCTTCTTCTGTTTGGTTTTTGGTAGCTATTACGTTGGTTTGATAAACTTTACCTTTATGTGTTACATAGATTGTATACTTGTACACTTTTGTTCTTCCCCTTTTTATAATTCTAATAATTCTAACTCTTCATTCATTCCACTTCACTAATAAATCCACTTTCATTTAGTTATTCCTACAATTTTTTGACTTTTTTATATTTTACAAATAACGTGAAAGTTATTAAAGCTAAAAAAAAGGTCAAGATTTGACAAATACTCAACTTAACAAAAATTAATATACTCACTAGCCACGTTAATGACTGGCAAAGTCAATAAAATCAACAAACTTTTTATGATTCTAATCTCTTATGTATTTTGTTACACTTCTTAGAATGCAGAAAAATGTCGAAAAATAAAAACTAAAAAAGGCTGGCTTCTGATACCGATCTTAAATTACATTTTTGTTTTAATCCTTCAAATTAAATAACCACAAAGAAAAAAAACCACCTTAGATAAGATGGTTTTCTTGCTTATTTATTAAACTAACGCACCCCGTTAGTTCAAGAACAAAAAAGACCTGCGAAACACTTCGCAGGCTTGTTTTTATTTTACAGATTTTAGTATAGCAATCATTTGAGCAAGTTCTTTTTGTTCTTTTTCAGAAGGAGCAAATTTAAATCCAACTGCTTCCCCGAAAGTAATTTGTTATTTATTGGATGAAATTGATTATCTTATTAATTTTCGTCCTAAAAGATTCCCTAATAGAAATATTGGTACCATTAGAATGCTTAGGGGAATACTTTTGAATAGTAAATGACCGTCTATGAGTCCTAATTCAAACAAGCGATAATAGGAGAAAAAAGAATAGGGAATGACGATGAATAACGCCGTTATGACACCAGGTGTATAACTGCGAAAAATGATTGTTTGTCCAATATGCGAAAATGACTGAATAAAAAATACATTTAATGTTGCAGTAAATAGAAGAAAGTTTGCCCCGATTGGGAGTTGGCAAACGGTCATAAATGTGATTAATGATATAAAAAGTAAAATCCATGCCATACTAATAGAAAGTTGGACGGATTTCGCACCCTTAATTTTTTTAATCGATATCGTAAGTTTGGCAAGAAAAGTTTCCGGAATCTTATTTTTGTACTTTGTAATAAAACTCTCAACAGTAATAATCTCCTCTAAGCCATGAAACATAAAAGTGACAGGGAACAACCAAATAATTGTTGCAATATAATAAAGTTCATGAATTGTCTCTAGCATCTTTAGCCTCCTCAAAGGGATACCTGTGCATGTCTAATTAAGATATTGTATGCTATGGAACGAGTTTAAGAATTAAACCGTGACTATGTAGGTGATTTTATGAAGATTTTCTTGGTTCTATCTAGTATTGTACTTCCTGTAATTATGTTCTTTCTACAGAAATTCCGAATGATATTCCGTATTATTTTTAATCTAGTTGCCGTCGTATCAGCAATTATATTTGGAGATATTGCTTCTGTTTCAGTTTATGAAATCATTAAAGATCATACTGTATTTATGACAAATATCCATTCCATATTCCTAAATCCATTTTTCTTATCAACTGGAGGTTATTTAGGTATTTATCTCATTTATCGACTGATATTCATAACCCTGGATGAAGGATAAATGTGCTTTGTAATCTTCTGTCTTTTAAAGTATCATTAATAATTGTAAAAAAGACCAAAATACGCAAGTAATGCAAAACTTGCATATTTTGGTCTTATCAATTTTATTCCTTATTGTGGTAAAGCACCCGTTAGCTTAAGTACAATTCTTCACAATCAAATGGTACAATTGAAAGGTTGTCCCCAACTTATTTGTGGGAAAATACCCATCTCACAATCGCTTGTTTTTTATCCGATGAAACCAAAATTACTCTAAATTATTATTTATTTTTTTTACAACTTTTGCTGGCACTCCTGCAACAACAGTATTTTCTGGGACATCCTTAGTGACGACTGCTCCTGCCGCAACAACAGAGTTGTCCCCAATCGTCACACCAGGTAATATTGTTGCGTTCGATCCAATCCAAACATTCTCACCAATATTAACAGGTGATGGGTATGTCGTGTTTCTAGTATCTAAAGATACCCCATGATTAAGTGTTGCTATTGTAACATTCATACCAATCATTGTACCGTCTCCGATAGTAATTCCACCTCTATCTTGGAATGAACACCCTGTGTTAAAAAACACGTTTTTTCCAATCGAGATATTTTTACCAAAGTCTGTATAAAAAGGCGGAAAACACATAAAAGATGAATCCACCTTTTCACCTGTCAATTCACTAAAAATCTCTACTATTTCTTCTCTTGAATGATAGGATGTATTCAATTCCATCGTGATTTTTTGGGCTTCATAACTACATTGGATTAATAGCCCATGCAATTCTTTATCCTCACCTGAAATTGGATTGCCTTTCTTACAAAAATCTATAAAATCCTTCATCTCCATTATTAAAAATCACCTTTCTTTTTTGCTACTAATTTAATTATACTTCTTGTTTTGTTGGGTGAATAATCATATCACTTACGGATACTCTTTCAGGTATATCAATTACATAAGTAACTGATTGAGCAATATCTTCCGTAGAAGCCCCACTTTTTTGTGCTGTATGGAGTTCATCTGAAACTTTTTTATCACAAATTGTCTTATATATTTCGATTTAAATATAGACCGAATAACCACTTTGACCATTTTAAGTCCTTTCAGTATTAACTTTATATAGATGCCCACTATTACTAATTAAAATGCGTATTCTTATACAACTAACTTGCCCTTTAGTCGAACAAGCAGGGAGTAAGTTCACAATAGGTTCGTATTGATCACTTAATAAATAATCTAATTATTGGGAACGATATTCAGCAAAGGGCAAGGTAATAAACTTAAACACCTTAGAAATTTCCTCCACAAAATGTCTTGCCCAAAAATTCATTCAGTACATAGACGAATACCCAAGAATAATCAACTCAAATCACATATAATAAATTCAAATACTGACCTTCAACCAGTATTGCTTCGTAGTGACACATTCCATTGTGTCTTTGCCAGGGGAAATCCTGGCTTTTTTATTTCGCAAAAATAGTCAAATGTGGCATTAAGAGGGATACTTTTAATCCCCTTCTTCAATTAACCTGCCCATTAGCTCAAAACAGCTGCCAGAAATGGTAGCTGAATCTTATACTCTTGCACCCGTTAGCTGAAGAGTGGATAAATTTTCATAACAGCCCATACCGTAATTACGACCCAAATCAATATTATTATTAAACCGCCTATCCAATTCTTCGGCTTACCATTTCTCATCAGTTCTTCTGCTTTAACTTCACAGTCAGGTAATACATCTTTCGGTATCATCTTCAATGCTAACATTATCCCTAACGGAAGAAGAATTACCTCATCTAAATAGCCAAGAATGGGTATGAAATCTGGTATTAGATCAATCGGACTGAACGCATAAGCGACAACACAAGCAGTAAATACTTTTGCATACCAAGGTACTCGGTCATCTTTATAAGCATAATAAAGAATAAATATCTGTCGTTTTAAATTTTTCGCCCAAGCCTTAATTTTTTTAAACATTTTTATCTCCTAATAATAGTTAAGATTTTGCTTTTATTATAACAAAAGTGATTTTGATTATTGAACTATCCTGCAACGTTAGTGGAACAAGAAAAAAGCCGCCGAAGAAGCTGTTGATCTTCAACTATCGCACCCGTTAGTTTAAGTACATTTTTTCACAAACTTATTTTTTAACAGGAAAAAGGCTGCAGAAACAGCCTTACATTAATCTACGAAAATACCCAATATTTTTTATGTTCCTTGTATATGAGATTTTATAACTAAACAATTCTTGCAAAAATAAAAGAAAATATTCATCTCACCTAATTGAAAATCCACAACTGAAATAAGTTCCTGTTACCCGAGGTCTTGTGTAACTGTGGCAATGTATTTCATTTTATCGTGGGTTTTATTTACTATTTCTTCGTATGTACCTGTGCGTACAAAAGATAAAAATAAAAAAGCCCTTTTTAGGGGCTTGGCTTTAATAATCAGCACATGTCCCATTCAGTTTTATTCTGAGTGCATATGTTATAACTACCACCGCAGCAACATCTTGCATTTAGAAATACCTCCGAAGAGGCGTTTGCATGTATTGCAGACGCTTTTTTATTTTTAGAAATTGTTTAATCAAAACGCATATTTTGTCCTATCACTTATGACAATTGTCCAATCCCTCCTTGTCTTAAGAAATATATATACATAGTGAGAGTTTTTTCCTTCAGATATTCCAATAGGAGGTGTAATGATATGTGGGGCTTATGTGGCGGTTACGGATACGACGGTGGCTATGACGGTGGCTATGGCGGCAGTACTTTTGTATTAGTCGTTGTATTGTTCATTTTGTTAATAATCGTACTTGCTAGTTTTTGCTAATGTTAAATAAGCAAAATAGTTGGGATTTTTTTAAGCAAAGTCAATTGACATAAGAATAGTTGGGGGGTGCTATATATGGGTGATGGAATGGGAAGTGCTTTTGCGTTAATCGTTGTGTTGTTCATTCTACTGATCATTGTCGGAACTTCTTTCATGAGCTACTAAAATGCACAGAACAAAGGGCTAGGTTAAGTTAATCTGCCCTTTGTTCTAGAGACTTCTGAAATGAAAGGAGGATGAAGCAAATCCCATTTGATCGAAGAGAATTGAAAGGATACCACTCTAAAAAATTGTACAACATAACTTTATGACAAGTAAAACGACCATAAGGGTGAATGTTAAATATGAAAAAAACAAGGGTAACTACATTATTAGAACTATTGAATGCTATTTCTGAAAATGTGCCACAAGTTTTAGAAGTACAAGGTTCTATTCTTTCCCCTCATTCGATTA
Organism: Neobacillus sp. plas4; assembly: GCF_057221695.1. Lineage (NCBI taxonomy): Bacteria > Bacillati > Bacillota > Bacilli > Caryophanales > Bacillaceae > Neobacillus > Neobacillus sp. plas4. The sequence goes on along the minus strand of NZ_CM170152.1, from coordinate 2,735,943 downwards.
CTATGCCTGAAGGCTATCATTTAACTGGAAAAAATATCGAATCATGTATAGTAAGCTTTAATAATAGTGATGGTTTTGGAGTGACTCGCAACAATACCATCTCAAACCTAACTGTAATGACAAAACAATCAAACCGAGCCATTTATACGGTGTGTGGCATTCCGGATATGGGGAATCTTGTCCTTGAAAATTTACATATTTCAGGTCAGGTTTCCATTATTTCTAGGCAAGGAACGAACAGGATTAATCTTTATGGGAACAACATCCATATTACCTCTTGCGATTCGAGGCATCACAGTGAGCAACCTCAAAAGTATGGCGTTAATGTGTACCAAGGAGCAATGACTGTATACAATTTTAATTCAAATCCAAACAGTCAAATCGATTGCAAATTAACAAACATCTCCATAGGTATTAAAAATGCTCCTGTACTCGGCTCAGGTATTTTTGTTTGCGGTTTTGGCGATGAAGGTGGCAAGGTTAATTTAGAAGCACTGACTACAGGTGCAGTCTATTCAAATGGAATGCTGCCGTATGGGACAGCAAATATTATTACCGCGGCAGTATTCATTGTGTATGGTGTGGAAGCAAAAATAGTTGAACATCATGACGAGATTGTGACTTACGGTGTGAATGATATGGTTCTGGATACATGGGGAAAAGTTGAAAAGTGGATTAGCCATGGTCAGGTTATATCTTATGGACCAAGCGGCATTGGATTTGTGAATTTTGGAACAGTAAAAGATTTCTTGGCACAGGATATTATTACATATGGATTAGGAGCAAGAGGGTTTAACCAATATGACGGTACAGTAGAAAATATTAAATTTAAATCCATCACAACCTATGGGGATGGTTCCATTGGAATACAAGTCAGTAAGCCTATTGGAAATATGATTATTGAAGAAAATGTCACAACCTATGGCTCTGTTGGCAACTCCCTAGTTAAAGGCGTAATCATGAAACTTGCGGCAAATGCCGTAAGTATTAAATCAGGGGGCAAAGTTGAAAGTTTGACCGTTAATGGAGACATTATTACGCACGGTGATGGTGTTATAAGTTACGCATTAGAAGGTGGAGAAGTGAAGGAACTTAACATTGGGGGTAACATCATTGCTAATGGTAAAAATTCGAAGGAAAGCACAAAATAATTGCAATAAAGGGGAGTATTATCTTTGTTAACCGGAGATTTAGCGTTTTTATCTTTAGGTAACAAATTATCCTAGCTTTAGAATCCGATGATGCACTTGTTGCCTTTATAGGTGGCGAAAAAATTAAATGAAATATTTACTTTTCTGGACCTTTTGTTACAGCGAGTATAGAAGGTATCCGAAGGCTGAGAAGAATTTTATTGCCGGAAAAATAGGAACGCTTGAAGGTGTGCCATTTTAATTTCCTAATATAGCTAAATTAGTAGGTGTTTGGGTACTGGGACTTGGTTTTCCGCAACTTTGATAAAAGGAATTCGCTTTTTATGTTGTAATCGTTTATGCATTAATTTATTCGATTAAATCGTCCGATCGATGAACAAAAGTTAAACACCACTCTTAAACTAAACTGCTTCGTTAGCAGAATAAGAAAAAATGCTGCAGCTGTAGCACCTTGTTTAACTCTTTCCCCCTTAGTTGAAGAGTGGGGGTTTTCTATATTTTGTAATTTGTTCAAAAGAATACGCTAGCTTAATTAATGTTCCTTCACTAAAGGCACCGCCAGCAAAAGTTATTCCGAAAGGTCTTCCATTTTCCATATAACTTGCAGGGACTGCGATGGAAGGATAGCCAGCTTTAGCACTAATAGTAGAACCGATATAAGAAGGAAACAATATTGCATCCAGATTATACTCTTTTAAAGCAAAATCAATACCTTGCACTTGGGAAAAATATAAATCTTCAAGTTTTGCATTTAAATATTCAGGATTCGCCAATGTGTTATGTTGTAATCCCTGTCTATAATCTAGCATATTCTGCCCATACTTTAACGTCTTTTCTTCATTCTTAGTATTAAATTCAATTAATTCTGTATCTGAATGTACAGGCAGATAAAAAGGAAGCTGGGAAAGGTAATTTCCTAATGCATGTTTCATTTCATAAATAGGAACCCCCCAACTCCATTCCCTGTGAAAAGATGGAATATCAAGTTGCTCGATAACTTCTGCTCCTTTACTTCTCACTATCCGAATGGCACTTTTAAAAATGTCTTCATCGTACTCACCTGAATCCCTGTAATAATCTTCAGAAGCATTGTTAAATATACCAATTCTTGCACCATTTAGTCCTTCTTTATCTAAAAAGGCTGTATAATCTTGACAAGTAAAACCTTCACTCTTATATGTAGCTGGGTCAAACTGGTCGACACCAGTTAAAGTCCCTAATAAAATAGCTGCGTCAGTAACTGTCCTTGCAAAAGGACCTGGGGTATCTTGTGTGTAAGTAAAAGGAATAATTCCACTTCGGCTAATTAAACCAACTGTTGGTTTAATCCCCACCACCGAGTTTTGAATGGCAGGACTAAGAATGGAAGCGTCAGTTTCTGTTCCGATGGACAATATGGTTAAATTGGCTGCAACCGCCACAGCCGAGCCTGAACTAGAACCCCCAACAAAAAATTCACCTGGACCATAAGGATTTAGCGTTTGACCACCTCTTGAACTGTAACCTGCCCACATCGTTGTAGACATTCCATTCGCTAATTCGGTCGTATTAGTCTTCCCAATAATAACAGCTCCTGCTTCCCGTAGTTTTTCTACTAAAAATGCATCTTTTGTACTCAAATGATTTTCTAAAGCTAAGGCTCCTGCACTTGTATGCATTTTATCTTTTGTTTCGATATTGTCTTTAAGCAAAACAGGAATACCGTGAAGTAGACCTCTCGCTCCTTTTATTTTTCTTTCATGGTCTAAACCCTCTGCAATAAAGATTGCGTCAGGATTTATCTCAAGTATAGAATTCAACTTTGATCCACTTTGGTCATACTTAGCTATCCTGTATAGGTAGTACATTACGAGTTCTTTTGAAGTTAAAACTCCCGTCTCGAATGCTTCTTGGATTTCTTTAATTGTTAATTCTTCTTTGAGAATTTTATTAAAAATTATCTCCAAAAATTATTCACCCTTTCCCCTTATGCAAAAAATTTTATTCATTATTTTATCACGTTTAGCTTTTGTTTCTTCAACTAAACTCCCTCTATAAAGAAAGGAAAATCTCTCGATTTCTCTCATTTTCTTCAAATTACGTGGTAGTTTGTTTTAATATTCATTTGAGGAATGGAATAATGGTGTATTCAAGGATAATTTTGGGGACAAAGTGAAAAAGCGACTGATAGCTACCAAACCCCACTTATCCAAAAAGTGGATAACTAGTTAAAGTATGGTTGCACTGGTGGATCTCTACATTTCTCATGGAGGTCATCCCTCCCATATCTCACAGAGTCTTCGCTCCAAAATTCCTTCGTCCAACCTTTCCATGAGGTGGATGTCAGTCATGCTGCCCGACAGGGTCCTTGCCCGTATTTTAGTTGTTTTACTGACTAATCCGTGCTTCAAATGTTTAAAACAATTAACCTACTAAATAATTTCAATCAAAAAATAAATTAGGCTGCTACCTGTAATACAGCCATATGAGGAATGTCCTTTAACATACGTTCTTCACTAAATTCACACTGCTTTTTACCGATGGTAAACAGAATACGTATGAGCTTATTACATATTGCAATTAGAGATTGCATCTTCTTCAAAGGATTATTTGGCCGTTTTGTAAAATACTCATGTAATCCTTATAAATATGTATTATTTTAAAATTCGACAAATTTGTTGTTATTTCCTTCTTCGACTAACCTGCCAAGTTAGTACATAGATATTGGGATTCTTGGTCTAAAATGCGAAAATTTACCATATATTTTTTGGTGAAGAAACATAAATTTAGAAATTAGTTATCTTTGAAGTTTCAAAAAGAAAGGTGGAAAAAACTTATGGAAATATCGGTTACAGGTTATATTGTAGAATCATCTAGTTCAAATCAAGATGCCGAACATACACATGTTTTATATCTTACTTCATGGGATGGCAGACCTGTTCATAGACATCATTTCTCAGGAGTAACCACTATTAATGATGGACATAAACATCGATATGCAGGAAGTACCGAACCAGCCCCTACTGGAGTACCTCATACACATCATTATTTTACGATTACTTCCTTCAATGACGGGCATAAACATGAAATTAGAGGAGTTACAGGGCCTGCTGTCCCCTTGCCTGAAGGAGGGCATTATCATAAATTTCACGGAGTAACCACTGTAAGCGGCACTCATCCTCATTCACATAAATATAGTGGCAACACAAGTCCTAGTAATTAAACAATCTTAATAATTTTTTGATGCAGTCACTATGTTACAGTACTTTAAATCTAAGGAAATATGCCACCACCCTCCTCCATGTTAACTTTTTTACACTTGTTATATCCTACAATAGTCTTTAGATATTTTTTCAAAAAAAGCTGAGTCTTTTTTAGAATCAGCTTTTTTATTTTTAAATAATTGTCCTTCTTTCTTCTTGTACTAACCTGCTTCGTTAGTCCAAAAGGGTGAGGTTTTAAAAACCCCACCATACTAAAAATTAAAATGATTCTTCATTTCTGCGTCTATTTCTCCGTCTACGTCTGCGTCTGCGTCTTTCTTCAATATCAAGATCAACATTTAAATTTTGATCCTGATCATTCTCTTGTTCTTGCTCAGCTGCAACCCTCGAATTACTTCTACTGTTTAGTGCAATATCTACTCTTGAATTACCAGAGTTTGTTATTGTTGCACGAGCTTCATTGGTATTTCTATCAACGTTGCGAACATCTGCCTCAGCCTCTGATTCGCTACGATTTCTTACTCTATTATCGATATCTGTATCGATATCAACATTTGTATCGACATTATTTCTGTTTCGTTCGTTTCTTGCCATTGATATTTCCTCCTTTATTTGTACTGGATAATATTTTATTCCTAAGTTTAAAAATGGAATGGTTACTTGTCCTAGGTTAATTACCCGTTTAATACAAAAAAAACTGTCTATAATAATTGGTTTTTTATAGTGAAATGGTATCAAAACATTTTAAGCGTTTTTTCTTATTCAACTAAACTGCTGCCTCGTTACTAGAATAAGAAAAATGCCTTGCTTACTAAAGCAAAACACCTGTTTGTTTGAAGAAATCAAATAATTGTTTGGTTAGAGATTCGGGTATTGCAGCAAACGATTTGGGTGCACTATCATCTGATTAAACTAATCCACACTAACAAAACCAGGTAGATGTGACTAGTTATGACTTCCCCCTCCATTACTCCCTCTCTACTTAAGCTATTTTCTTCAAAAATAATTCCAACTATAGTCTTTTTTACCCCAAAAAGGGCGTTTGTCTTCGGCATCATGTCCAATCTAGAGAGGCGATTAAAGAATAAAATGCTAAAGAGAAATAGGAAAAAGTGTTGGTCTAAATGAAAAGGGAAAGAGAGTTTGATAATCGAAGAAACCAATCTGTGTTTAGAGGTTCTGCAAAAAACAATGACACTAACAACAACGGGAACAGGAACAGGAACAGGAACACAAATGTCGATGTTGATGTGGATATTGATAATGAATTTGATAATGAAGTGAGAAATACTTCAGAATCAGAAGCAGATGCAGAAGTACAAAACACCGATAATAACGCAAATGTGGCAAGAGCTACTATCAATAACTCAGCAAATTCTCGTGTGGATGTTCGATTAAACAGCAACAGCAATGCTCGTGTAAGATCGGACCAAGAACAAGATAATGAACAAGATCAAGACACAAATGTTGATGTTGACTTTTAAGCATCTATTCTAACAAATTATCACTTTTGAATTCTAAAAAAAGGTGGTAATAAAATGTCAAGAAGACAAAATAACCGCCGTAATAACACAAACACAGATGAGAATGATGGAAATAATGATTTTGAAAACGATATTCGTAATCGTTCAGAGTCAGACGCAGAAGCGGACGTACGCAATGTTGACAGAAAACACAAATGTGGCTAGAGCAACTATCAATAACTCAGGTAATTCCCGTGTAGATATTAACTTAAATAGTAGAAGTAATGCACGTTCAAGATCAAGATAACGATCAAGATCAAAATTATGATGTAGATGTAGATTTTTAATTTAACAATAAATGGTGGGGCCATGTTATTAGGATAGATGGAAATAATGAAAAAAACACAGGCAAGAGTAAGTACCTCTCTCCTGGTTGGTATAATTCAGAAAATAATAACTCTTCCGAACCTTTTGCTATCAAAGAAGATATCGTAAGAATTAAAAGCGAAAACATAAATACGATTGGACAAAGTGTCAACTCTGATGTAGATGTGCAAGTTAATGTACATGGGGATACTACACCAATTGCGTTTGCCAATCTAACTTAGCTACTTGCTACTAAACAAATGACGGTGGAAGAGTTTGAAGAAGCGGTAAGACGTCTTGAAAATCTTATCCATGGAAAGTGGTTTAATTGTATCACTCTTCTTTTTAATAAGATTTATAAGAGAACAAGGGAATAGTATTTTAATAGCTTTGGAGAGGAAAGATGAAATGTCAGCAAAAAACGCTTTTGATTATATTGTAATCGGTGCTGGAACGGCTGGGGGGGTAATTGCTAAAGAATTATCAGATGATAAATATACATCTGTGCTTGTCCTTGAACCAGGCACAAATATGACAGAAGAATTAAGTAGTCCTAATGGTGGAACTGCACTTACCTTATCCTCTGATAATAAATTCTCCTTCAATATCCTGTCTAAATTAGAACAAACTATTGGACGTCAGCTCCTATTATCAGGTGGAAGAGTTATTGGAGGAAGTTCTGAGCATAACGCAATGCTCGCTGTACGTGGGAGCAGCAACCTTTATAATGAATGGGCTAATATTGCAGGACCCCAATGGAGCTATAATAATGTTCGCGATTTATTTATAGAAAATGAAACCTACACGGGTGAAACACAAGACCAAAACGAAAGAGGAACCGATGGACCCATCTTTATTAGACAACAAATGATTCCTACAAAGGGGCTTACTACTATCTTAGCAACAGCAACATCCGATGTCTTAAGAATCCCGATTGTCGAAGATTATAATACTGGGATAAGAGATTGTACCTTCTTTAAGTCACAATATACTCAAAAAGAAGTGGGTAGAAAAAAGTTTGTTCGTTCTTCTACTGCAACTGGATATTTAAACAAATATATTGTGACTGAAGGCGATGAATTCGATCCTGATGAGTTTGGAGTTGGTCGCAGAAGACTGGGAGTAATTGCAAAAAGCACTGTTAATAAAATTTTATTTGAACAAAATGGTGCAATCCAAATTGCTGTGGGCGTTGAATTTATTAGAAACGGCAAATCACAAAGAGCTTTTGCTCGTAAAGGGATAATCGTCTCAGCGGGGAATTTTTCATCCGTTATACTACAACGTTCAGGAATTGGTAATTCTTCTGATTTAGCTAAGGCTGGTATAAACACCTTAGTTGAAAGTCCAAATGTCGGTTACAACTTTCAAACACATTATGCTGTTGGTATAGGGGTAGAAGTGGAGACAACTCGACTATTAATGGTTATGTCATCTGATCCAGATCAACCTATACCATTAGGTGCCTTTAAAAAGGATTATGTAGCAGGACAGCGGGAAGGTCGCCGCCTTCAATTATTAGGTAACATATTTCCACGATTTATTCCTGTTCAAGATGTCTTCATTAACAACTGGAATTTTAACGAGAATAAACCGAGCAATATAATGAGTATTGGGATTGTAGATCTTAATCCTAAAAGTAAAGGGACTATTATGGCAGCACATAGCGATCCCGAAGCATACCCTTCTGTTGACTTTAATCCCTTGGATAACCCTGATGATTTAGCATATATGGTTGACTATTATATTGAGACCTTTAATATCATTGAAAGGGCACGTAAGTTAGACCCAGAGGGGATTTATAGGGTCGTTTATCCTTCAGAGGATATTTTTAACTTAAAGGATGAAACTGAGAAGCGAGCTCAACTTGCTAATTTTGCAAAGGCATCATATAACGCATTAAATCACTATGGTGGTCAATGCAGGATGGGAAGGAATATTGAAGAAGGAGTTGTGGATGGATTTCTGAATGTATTTGGTACGGAAAACCTGAAAGTTGCAGATCTTTCCATCTCTCCTATATTACCAGACGGTAATACAGCATTAGCAGCCCAAATGATTGGTTTAAATGCTGTTAGATTTATTAGATACCAAAAATAATGTAGTTTGTATAAGTAAATTAAAATAAGTTTGGGTATTTCTCTTTGAATTATATGATTGAAAAAACGTTGGTTAGAATTAATCAACGTTTTTTTGTTTAGAGACATTAATAGTCAATCTGTCATGGCAGCTACAAAGGATAATCTTTCTGATGCATGGGTCAGCGTTTGGACATTCATTGGTATTATTGGAACACTGATTATTCACTCCATGTCTAGACCCCTTAACAGGAATCATGGTGGGGTTACTTATTTTTGTATTAAAAAACTTTGTCATTTGAAGGCAAGGTTTTAATTTATTAATTAACTTTACAGGTATTTTTCCTAATGACATTCTCCTTATTAAAAGTAAACTGCCACGTTCGTATTATGAGGTCACCAGATATTTCTGGTTGACCATTTTTTATATGGTCTTTTTATAACAGTAGCCAGGGTAAAATGTAACTGCCAGTAGGACCTTGACCCCGTCAGCTAAACGGTTCGCCCCCTACTTATAGAAACATGATAGAGGCTGGTTGGGACTTAGAGCTCGTATAACAAGTGAAGCTAGGAAAACCAAGAGAAAACTCTTGGTTATTTAGTTATCTTATTCTCCAGTTTCTGAAAACGTTTGATTCTTTCACCAATTTCATAACGTACCCCTTGGAAGAACGCCCACTTTTCCTCTTCTGTTCCTTCAGTTTTGGCTGGATCATCAAATCCCCATTGTACGCGTTTTACATGTGGAGGTGTAACTAGACAATGATCGGCAGCATTCCCGCATAATGTTACTACTAAATCAGCATTGTATACAAAATTGGACAGCACCATTAATTTACAAAGACCTACTAGACGTTTCAGATTACATAGACAAGTTACCTCAAGAAGATTATCCTAAATATCAAGAACAAGTGAAAAGATCCTGCCCCGTTACCTTAGTAAGAATAAGGGATAATTCATAATTAAAGCATCACACCCTTTAGTTCAAGAAAAAGACCTTCAATGGAAGATCAAAAAAAATAATTGACTAGCCATTAGAAAAAGGCAAGGCCGGCTTCTCTCGCAGCTTCAAAACTTCTTCTAGCAAACTCAAACGGATCCATTCCCGCATTCTCCCAATGCATATACATTAACCGTGGTTCTTCAAACAGCCAGTGGTTATGAAATGCTGTTACGATAAGCCCTCTTCTTCGTAATGCATCGAGCATTGGGTTAACCTCTCTTTAAAGGAGTACAGTTTCACCTAGGTTAAGACCATTATTTTCAAAGGACAACATGAATGGAAGTGCTAATGGAGAACGAGTACGACGACCTAAAATAGTTGCTTGAATATCACGAAGACGCATAATTGTACAAACAGGAGCAGCTGAAATAACTTCACCACCGATAATATCTGCAAGTCTTTGACAAGTGGACATATTTTCCCCTCCTTTCGTTATTTTCTCACTATAACTTATGAAGAAGATGGAAGGCTTGTCTGGGTTAATGAAATATAGACCTAAATAAAATTTTCTAATCCAAAGTACTAATAGCCGTAACTTTGAACCTATCAGTAATTATGAAGAATCTCGTTATTTAGGAAATTTACTTTTCCATAAAGATCATCCTATTTTTTACGATCTAATTGAATAATCATGCAACTTTAGTAAAATAAGAAAAAGGCAGTGCCCGTTATTCATGCGAAAGCACCCCTTAATTACATTTTTCACCTGGATTATAAAAGGATGAAGTTAAAAAACTCCATCCCATTATAAAAAGATAAAAACTTTCCTCAAATTATCTACGTCTACGTCCGTCTTCAACATTAATATCAATATCAAAGTCTTGATCCTGGTCGTTTTCTTGTTCTTGGTCAGATCTAACTCTCGCATTACTTCTGCTGTTTAAACGAACATCTACCCTTGAATTACCTGAGTTCGTTATTGTTGCACGAGCTACATTGGTATTTTTATCAACGTTTCGTACGTCTGCCTCGGCCTCTGATTCGGATCGATTTCTTAATCGATTGTCAATATCTGTATCGATATCAACATTTGTATTATTTCTTCGTCTATTTTCCATTCAAAAATCCTCCTTAATTTGTTCCTTCAAAGTATAATATTCTTTATTTATATAATGGCTTGGTCAAACGCATCAGCACAACTGCCCTTTTATAATAGAACGAAATACACATCAAATCCGTATACAGTATTATTTTTGTGTTGAGTTAAAAAAATGATTATAAACCCAGTGCTACTGAAAAAACGAACAGTTCAAAAAAGACGATTATGTTTCAGGATTAAATGATAAAGAAATTATTACAATACCAACAATCAATACAAAAAAAGCCTTCCAAAAAAAAAGAGCCTGTGGGCTCTTTGAAACACTGTTTAAAGTTCCTTATTAATATTCTCTTCTTCTTCTTCTTCTTTTTCCTGTTTTGGCTTCCCGTCTTCTTCTTCTTCTTGTTCCCTCGAAGTCGTCAAAGAAGCCATCAAAGAAGGCATCATTAAAATCATCAAAAAAGTCGACTTCGAATTCATCCTCGAAGTCGTCGTCAAAGTCTTCTTCAAATTCGTGTCTCCTTCTTTCGAATTCATCTTAAAAGCGAGGCATAAGTTCAACCTCCTTCCATTTCAGAAGTAAATGAGAAAAAAGGAACGATTTACCCTAAAACTAACCAGATTTTTTCAAGTTAATAGTTGCCTCACACAAAAGATGAAATAAATTACAACTCACTAAGACCAATATAAAGCTACAGCCTCTGTATCCGATTTTAGGAAGGAAAAATTTTCTCTATGTATATATATTTTTTCGACAAGATTTGATTGGACAAGCATCATAGTTTTTTTAAAAAATTTTTCTGAATACAAAATGTAAAATAAATTAATTCCTTTTTTAACCACCCAACCGCTTTAGTTGAATAAAGAAAAAACTGCCAAAAATAGCAGCTGGTTCATAAACTCTTGCACCCGTTAGTTTAAGTGCAATTTTTCACAAACTTATGTTTTTAAAATTGTTCTATAAATTTAGTTTATAATCAACTATTAAATTAAGTAAACCCTTTTACAACGAAACACACCTTTAGATCTTTGCAGCATCATTCTTGAGGCACATCGGGTGAAGTAGAAGAACAAGCTACTAAGGACAAAACGAGAAAAGACATAAAAAATGAATAAAACATTTTTTTTGCTGGCATAATTTTAACATCTCTTATTTTGATTGATGTAATAAATGTAATTTACCTTGATTATTGAATTTTATTCGTTGTTCTTTCGTTTATTTGTAATAGTTTTCTCATTCTAATATACAATTCAAACCCTATTTATAAATGACAGTATTCTCAAATTACCTTTTGCTAGCCCGGTTTCTAAATTTCACATTACATTGGATACCTTTATTAAATCGAATAATTTTATCTGTTTCCTCAATTCCATTCATTTTAGCTTCTGTATAGATTGTCTTTCAGCAACAGGAACAAATTCTATTACACCAATGAATAATCCATCATTTTAGTATGGTAATATAGGGAACTTTCGATTTGAATATGCTACACAGGCAAGGGATAGGAAAACTAACACACAATTTTTAGTTAATAATAATGATGAAACAAAAAAATGGTTGACACTTAAGTTTTCGGAATTTCATTATATTAATTACCATAATGTTGCATCTGTACAAAGCTCAATTTTTCCATTTTAGTGTTGAGAAATTGGGCATATTAATTACAGAAACGTTCAAAACCACTAATAGAATTATGCTTGTAATGACTTTAAGTTTAAAACGAAAGACGTTAACCCCTTGGAGACCAAGGGATTTTTAGATTCTTACTTCCTGAAAATTGGCGATTATGTTAACTAGAAATGTATGTCATATACAATAATCTAATAGTTTTTAACAATTATTGTGTTAAGTGGTTCGTCATCATGTTATAAATCCTATCTTCTAGATCCCGCAGGTCCTTTTCTTCGAGTTTAGTGTTAGGTTGAGGATGAAACCACTGAATTTTTCCCTTATAATAAATCCCTTGATAATAATCCTCTTCAATGTTTAGTGTAAACTGATGACGTTCATGAAATTGATCTTCAAACAGTGGTTTTACTTTAAGGCCATGATATGCTTGGCTTGTCATCAACTCATTAACCTTCAATTCAATCTTCTGAACCACCTTTTTTTCATACTTACGGTGGGGAACGGGATAAAACCACATAATTTCTCTGTTTTTAAAAATCCCTTGATAGATATTATCTTTAAACTTTAATGTAAACTGATTGCCTTCATGATATTGGTTTTTAAACATTGGTTTAACTTTAAATTCTTGTAACATATGAATTCCTCCTACTAGTTTTTTTCTGTTAGCTTCCTATCTATATTCGATTCCTGCTTTCCCATAATCGTCACCTTCGACACTTAAAAACTTTCCATTGGCTGCATTTACTGTAACTTCCACTTCATGTTGATCAGCTGTCAATATTTCCACTACGTAGACAAGCTGCTTGTCCTCGTGATCCCAATTTTGCTTCCGTAATTATACCTTTTATTTCAACTTAGGCTATATTCTTGGCGTTTCTTATGAAATGGCTGTTGAAACATCTTTAGGAACATCTCTAGTCTTATCTTTTATTTCTTGTTTGAAATCCAGGATCTCCCCTGTTGTAGCGTTTATTTCTACATCAAATGTTCCATTTTGCTTGATGATGGTTATTTCATATTTTTTCATGCCGTTTTCTTCCACGATCTTGCTTTTTGTGATGACTCCTCCTTTGGTTTGGACTATGGCAATTTCTTTTGCTTTTATTTGACTAATTGTATTTGATGTTTCAATTATTTGTCCCGCAGTTGGCTGATGATTGAACATCCCCAAAGTACTTGCCCCTAAAACACCTGTGATTAAACTACCGGATAATAGAATCGAGAGTAAATTCATTCTTGATAACCTCCTGTTGATTTGTAATTACATCATAACTAACCAATATTAAAGAACTTGAAGGAGAAGTTTAAAATTGTCTTAGAAAAGACAAAGAATATATAGTAACAGCATTAGACTGGTCTTAGTCATATCAAAATTTTAATAAAAAAGAAAACGTGCAGCATTTAAGCTGCACGTTTAGTCATCTTCATCTGTTTCAAATGTAATAGATTCAATTTTTCCGGAGTAGGCATTAATAATCACTTCTGCTTTTTTAGTTTTCGATTGATCTATGTCAACCTCGTATACGAGTTGATCATCTTCCTCATCCAATTTGATTGAAGTGATCGTACCGCTAACTTTTTCTAACGCTAATTCTTCTGCTTTTGCGATTGTGATGGGGGTATCAGCCGAAGTAGTAGGTTGATTACCCTTTTGCGGTTCCTTGCTTTCTGATTGGCGACTATCGTGCGTTACAGGGGATGATTGTTTGACAAAAGAATCCACTTTCCCTGTTCGTCGATTTACAATAATGTCATATAGTATCTGATCTTTTACTAGAGTAAGTTTATAGTTTTCCCGATCCAGGCTTATATTCTTAATTGTACCTCCATATTTTTCTATAATCATTTGACTAACCCTGTCTTCTGAATGGGTGGAATGAGCACGATTAAACATTTTTGTTCCACCATACCAAATAATGGCACCCAGGATGAGAATTAGTAAAACGATTACGGCTATTTTTTTCATTCAATCACCTCACCTCATAAATTATTCTAAAACAGTGTATCATGGGTTCTTTAATAATCGATTAAAGGAATCTTAGAATTGCCTGAGAAGTTTATTGGCAATTTTAGCGTAACTGTTGTCCCTTTTCCTTCCTCACTTTCAATCTTAATTTCACCATGATGGGCAGCGATGATTTTCTTAGCGATTGGTAATCCTAACCCTGAACCGCCTGATTCACGGTTTCTAGCTTTATCTACTCGAAAAAATCGCTCGTATACACGTTCTAATTCTTCTTTTGGAATGCCAATTCCATAATCTGTAATAGCAATGAATAAAAAATTTCTGCTCCTGGAAATGGATATGTCAATTGATTTTTCACTGTATTTTATGGCATTGTCAATAAGTATATAAAGTAATTGTTTGATTTTCTTTTCATCAGCCATAATCAATGGGTAATCTGTGTTTACATGAATCGAAATCTCACGCTGGAACGCTTGCTGTAGATATTTCGATGTTTCACTGCAAATAGCAGCGATGTTTACTTGCTCTATTTTTAATTCCCACTGTGTATCACCCTTCGCTAGTAAAAGCATCTGTTCCGTTAGCTCCTTCATCCGGATTGACTCGGAATAAATGGCTTCAATGGCTTCTTCCAAAATATCAAGGCGCTTCATTCCCCACCGTTTTAACATATTAGCATAGCTTATTACAACGGTAAGGGGAGTCTTTAATTCATGCGAGGCATCTGAAACGAATTGTTCCTGCTTTTTATAATTTTCCTCCAATAAATCCATCATGTTATTAAACGTGTTGGCCATTTGGTCCAACTCATCATTAGATGATTGGTCTCTTCCTATTTTTTTAAATGTCTTTGAGTTTTGAATCTCTTCCATTGTCTGAATCAGTGTTTTGATGGGACGAAGGATGACTTGACTTAGTATCCGACCACCAATAACGGTTGGAATTAAAATGACGAGAGACGCAACTACTAAAATTATTTTTAAGATTCTTAGTGAATGTTCTACATCTGTTAAGGGTTCTGTTACTTCTAGTGAAACAATTTCATTATTTGTCCAAATAATCGGTATGTGTCCCACTGCGTATAAATGATAATCGATCCTCTCCACATTTATTTGCTCACCTGCTTCATATGAATACGGAAGATGTTGTAGATTGGTGTTGCCTTTTACCACTATTAGAATGGGATTGCCATTAGGAGGTAGGATCCGGATCATTCCATTTGGCGGTAAATAAGACCTTAATAAACTATTATAATTAACGGTGGAACGATTGGCTTGTTTTATTCCCTCTAATACATTGCTGATTTCTGTATCAAGTCGTTTGATTGCGTTATCCGTCATTGTTTTATTGAAAATAAAGTAAATGGAGCTATTGGTTACGACTAACAGAATAAACAGCCAAAGGGTGGATGTCAGAATAATTTTTGTTTGTATCTTCATTTCTTATTCCTTTAACTTATATCCAACACCACGAACTGTGTGAATATAAGGTCTTGAAAATGGAGTGTCAATCTTTTTACGTAAATAACGAATGTATACATAGACAATATTGGTATCACCGTAATAATCAAACCCCCATACATTTGATAAAAGTTGGTCGAATGTTAGGACTTGATTTTGGTTTTGTAATAAGTATAGAAGTAAATCGTATTCTTTTGGTGTTAGTTCAATGGATTGGCCAGCTCGCTTTACTTCCCGTGTTTTTTCATTTAAGGATAAATCGCCAATGCTAAGAGAATAAGCTGTTTCTTCTTGGGAAAATGAGTGCCGCATCCAGACTCGAATTCGGGCAAGCAATTCTTCGATTTCAAATGGTTTTGTAATATAGTCATTGGCACCTAAGTCTAACCCGCTTACTTTATCTGGCAAGGCATCACGGGCAGTTAATAAAATAACAGGTATCTCGTTATTGACAGAACGGATTCTCCTTAACACTTCAAGTCCGCTTAATTCAGGTAGCATCACATCTAATAACAGTAGATCCCAATTTCCATTTTGAAATAATGAATAACCTTCTGAACCAGTGACGGCAGTGCCTGTTTCATATCCTTCATGTTCAAGTTCTAATTGAATCAGCCGTGCAATTTTCTTTTCATCTTCAACAATCAATATTTTTCCTGCGCCCATTCTCAATTGGACCTCCATTTCTTTCACCACTTTAAATTACTTTTTTAATGCAAATCAACTTCTCCCTGGTAGGCTACTCCTTCTTAATCTAATAGGAATGGATTTATTAGCAATATTAGTGCCACCTTCATATGAAGTCCGAGGTTTAAAGGAAGAGCGCCTAATTTGCTATCTATTGTAAGGAAGTTGTACTTACTCATTTATTTTTTCTGATTAGAGTTATAAGGTTTTAAGAAGTGATCTTGAATACTGTTAACAGACGAGAAGAGTTATAGTTGAAAATCATGTAAATTTATTAAGTTAATGAGACACTGATATTATTTTATCTAAAGTCAAGAAAACAATTATGAAATCCTAAAATTAAATGATTCATTACAATGTCACACATCATATAGAGGTAAAAAGAAAAATTGGGTAGCAGGAACAATAATAATATTAATTTGGGTAGGGGTTATCTTTTGGATTGGTTCGTTATTTTTCTAAATACTAAAAAAGCTACTGAAATGTCAGTAGCTTTTTTAAAAAACTTATTTAACTATTCTGCTACCTTAGCACAATAAAAAAAAGGCTATCGCAGCATCCTGATCTTAAAGTAAAGCACCCGTTTAAGTGTAAATTTTCACAAACTATTTCTTTTTACGATTATCTCTACGTTGTTTTCTGGTCTTTTTGGCTAATTTGGTGTGAGGTGGGTCGATAATAGCGGAGCTTTGCCTTTCAGCTCGAATTTTTTCCCAAAATTCTAGAACTTCTTTTGCCAGTTCTTTTGTGTTAGGTCCCATAAACTTATATGATTTTCTTATCTGTTCGTCACTTAGCCCCTCTATTACTCCAAAGGCAGCTAATTCTTGAACACGAATGTCTGTTGACATAGCCATTATCTCTAAAAGGTCAAAAATCCGCTTAATTAAATCAGGATTTGTTTCCGTTTCAACTAAGTCCCGTAATATTGGATTCAAAGTGTCCCCAAATACAATGTACGGTAATTCCTGCATCTCTTCATGAAGTTCTTGAAAGGAAGGTATAACTTCAGGGATTACAGACAGGAGCTCATGTATTACAGATGTATAGTCCATGTTTTTCCCTCCACACTAACATTTTTAAATTTATATTCTGCAAAGATCTATAGTAATCCTTCTTAAACTAAATTGCCTCTTTACTTCAATAAGAAGTGCCAAACTTCTTATTGAAGTATGGCACCCATTAGTTGTAAACCATTATTTCATTGACCTTGCGATTTCTAACATTCTTTCTTTCGGTAACCTGGAACTATACATTTTTACATAAGTCCCATCTTGCACCCAATTAAGTAAGCCCCTAGCTATCGTTTCTCCATTTTTATCAACATTACCACTATCAATCCATTCCTGAAAATAACCTTTGTTTCCATTAATATTAACTTGCTGAGAATGAGGAAAGTCTTCATCGGATAATGGGAATCCACTTCTCAAATCAATAGAGACCATCAGCTTTGTATCCTTACTATCCATATAATGCAGCATTATCCAAGGGGAAGTTTTAGTATCTAATGTCCAATCGTCAGGAATCTTTTTTGGAGTCAAAATGGTAAAATCAACTTTTTTCTTTATTTCTGAAATGGTTTCGCTGTTGTGGTTATACTTTATCCCTTTAGCCATACTTAACATTGGACTACTAACTAAAAGGATTATAATGAGTAATAAACGAAAAAGAAGTTTCATCTTTTTGATACCCCAATTCAACTAATTTTGGAAATAGTATCCCCGTTTTGATACTTCTTATTAAACTAACCTGCCTCTATAGTTGAAGAAGTCTTAATGAAATAAATCAATCAATTGTTCCCTAATCTCTTTCCAAATCCCCATTTGAGTTGATACGTCCTTAATCTGTTGAAGGACTGACTCTTTTAGGTTGATTTTCTCTTCAAATACGGCTGCACAAAGGTGTTCCAATGCAACTCCCCACTCACGGTGTTCTAAAAATTCTAATACAATAACTTGGTCGCTTTTTGGCAATCCATCCACTTGTTGAACTATATCTTTTATTTTCATCTCGATGTCCAATTAAAACCACACCTTATTCTGATTTAAACGCTAACCTTTAATAGCTTATCATATCCTTGTTAAACAAACCTGCTTCGTTAACACAATATCGAGTTGCCCTTTTAGATGAATAAGAATTATGGTTTTTTGTTGTTTCTCAGGTTACCAAGTACATCGGCAACCCAATGCCTAAACTTATCAGTAACATCATCTCGGTCTTTTGCATTGAAAAGGAATAAGCCTGTCGGAGTGTCTTGGTAATGATTTTCTTTTATAAAGAAACTATTTTCATAATCATCTATTGGTTCGTCTAAGAACACATCCCAACTACCATCTATTCTTTCTTCAACAATTGTTTCAATATAGCATTTATATATTGGTTCCCAGCATTCCTCGTGGTAATGATAACCAGTGTAGTTTCTTTCGTTAAAGTATTTATCAGAACTCATAGGATTCACCCCAAATATCTCAATAATGACTGATATTCTTCAAATACATCAGTAAATCCTTCTTGAGCTAAACTGCCCGTTAGCACAATAAGAAAAGCTGCCACAATGACAGCTCCGATTTTGAACTCTTGCACCCAGTTAGTTGAAAATCTAGCTTATAAATCTCAGTAAAACTGTGGAACTACCTTAAATAAGGAGAATTGAAAGCTTCAACATATAACCCAGACTTTTCGACCTTTTGACGTGCGTAAGGAATATCCTTAATCGCCCCAATAAACATATAATAATCGTATCCGAAGTGGACAAAAAAATGGTTTTTGTAACTTAATTTACACCAAATAACATTCCGTAATGTTAATTTAGCTAACTCTTTAATTTCTTGTGTATTTATGGGTTTTCCCACCCACATTTTTGACAAAAAGGAAGTAGCGTTTTGATTTTCAACCTCCTCAGACCATACCTCTAATTCATTTAAATAAAGTTTTTTAATACCCAATTCTTCCATAAAAGTAGTGATAGCGTTTATGTAATTTGATTCTGTTTTCAAATAATCTTCTTTGGTTACTGTAGTTCCTACCTCTGAAAAACAAGTCCATTCCTTGTCATCCAGATAATTACCTTTTTCATCTCTGTTTTTCGGGTTATATTTTGTTATTCTCCAAGAAAACAATTGGTTACACCCCTGTATTTTTTATTTTTATTATAGGGTATTGTGAGATTTTGAGACAATTTCTTATCGAAGTAACCTCGCCCGTTAGTACCATCAGCAAAAAGATCGCCGCAGCAATCTCCATCTCTAACTCTTGAACTTGTTAGTTGAACAACATCTCAACTATAATATATTAAATATTCACCTTTTGGGTTTATAGTCACTAAAGGTGCATCGTGGTCATTTTCAATTGAGATTGAAACGTTTTTACAAAGTAGATTTGATAATTTTTCCATAAATTCAAAAACTGCTTTTGCTTCCATTAAATTATTTATTCCTCGAGGGCATACATCAAACTCTATTTCTTCTATACAAAAGAAATGACAATTGAAATCAACACCTTTGTAACCAATAGATAGGTATATTGATACCTCTTTCCTTGCTTTAAAAACTTCGGATACATCTTCAGGAATACCATTAATTGTTTCTGTTTCCCCATCAATCGAGATACTTAAACCCTTTACCAATTCCCAAATGGAAATCCAGTCATTTAGGTTGGTTTGTTCTATATAAATATCCCTCAAACTGCCGTCATCAAAAAAGACGTTGGTTAAGACATCTTCATTAATATTACACAAAAAAACTCACAACCTTTTTTTCGTCATACCTCTTTTGGCATCTTTTTATTAGAGTATATTCTACATATTTGGTCCCTAAACCTTCTTCAACTATCTAGATTCTTATGTGGGCTAAAAGCAATACGAAAAAGCCACCGATAATGGCAGCTCTATCTTAAAGTAAAGCACCCCGTTACTTTAAGTGTAATATTTCACAATCTTTCTTTGAAAAAAGGGGAGTTATCCTTTTTGGATTCAACTCCACCATTAATTAAACAAATATTTGTTCAAAATACTTTTTCGGTTTGTTCATATTAACTTTCAGATTAAACAATTTAATTATTTTATCTTTCAGTAATTCAGTGTATTCCTGGGTTATTGTAATATCTAACCTTCCACTTTTTTCTTCGCCTTCATCTAAATCATCTTCATCAATAATATATATTCTTAAATACCATCTTGATTGATTATCATATAAACCTATGTTTACCCAACTATCTTCACTTCGTTCTGAGTAAAACGTATTGTCATCTTTGACTAAATAGGACAAATAGCTAATCGGAACAATTTCTTTCACAGTTAAAAATCCATCGTGTTGTTGCCAATCAAAGCATTTATATACTTCATCTAAAATGTTGTATTCCTTTAAAAATTCTATAATCGATTTTGTAAGCTCTCTTAGTGTGTTTAAGGGGATTAATTCATCATTTTTAGTAGAGCAACTAATTACCATTCCATTAAAAGGTGAAAGTTCCTTTTCATACTTTTCTCGTATTTCTTTATCCATTTAATCCCCTCCTCTTTTAACATTATACCAAATCCTTCTTAAACTAACCTGCAACTTTAGCTGAACAAGAAAAGCGACTGCTCGTATTGAACAATCGCTACCCGTTACTTTAAGTACATTTTTTCACAATCTTTACATATGGATTCCCCTCCAGGAAAGTACCACGATCCCCCAGGACCAGATGCATGACCCGCGTGGTGGGCTACTACAAGGATAATTAGAGCTATTTTTGTTTTGGATCATATCATTTAAAATACCTATTTTTCTTTTAAGTTATAAATAAACAGGCTATTTTATTAGGACAACATCATCCCGTGACACATATAGATATGGTGTAAATCAATATATTTAATTTAAAAGGAGAGAATTTTTTGAGTAGAGACATAATGAAATATTTTATAGGTAAAGTAATCAGGGTTAATCGTAATGGACCAGAATCCAGAATTGGGAAGTTAATGGATGCAAGTGACGATTATATCGCCCTTCTCACGGAAGATGATGGGGTCGTTTATTACAACGCTAAACATATTAAAAGTTTAACTGATAATTTGAAGGGTGAGATGAAATTCAACATTGAAGTTCCTATCGATTTCGAATTTAAAAAGGCGGCTAATTTCCAAGACCTGCTTGAGTCATTGAAATCAAAATGGGTAAAAATTAATCGTGGCGGCCCTGAGAAGTTAGAGGGTGTAATCACTGAGGTAAATAAAGATTTCGTTTTTTTGATCAGTAATCAGGAAATCGTTCAACTTTCCATGTTCCACATTAAAAATATCAGTTATGGGGTAAAAATTGAAAAGGCTGAAAAAGAAAAATCTGATAACCAATCTAGTAACAAAGCTGGAAGCCAAACAAGAAATAAAGGTCGAAGCCAAGATAGTAACCCAGCTGGAAGCCAATCAAGAAACAAAGGTCGAAGCCAAGATAGTAACCTAGCTGAAAGCGATTCAAGTAACACAGGTCGAAGCCAGGATAGTAACCTAGCTGGAAGCAATTCAAGTAACAAAGGTCGAAGCCAAGATAGTAACCTAGCTAGAAGCGATTCAAGTAACACAGGTCGAAGCCAAGATAGTAACCTAGCTAGAAGCCATTCAAGAAACAAAGGTCGAAGCCAAGATAGTAACCTAGCTAAAAGCGATTGAAGTAACAAAGGTCGAAGCCAGGATAGTAACCTAGCTGGAAGCCAATCAAGTAACCAATCAAAAATGGCTGAATCCGAAAAACAACAATCACTTCAAAAAGTTGTAAAAACAAACGATGACAGAGAAAATAAAAAAAATAGGACCATAAATAGAACAAAGGTAACTTCGCAAAAAACAGCTGCAGTAGATGTTGAAAGTGATCTATCTGATCTCTTATCCACAATGGAAAAGTTCTTACGAAATCATTCTAAAACCAACTAATATTAAGTTTTTTTAAGATCCTCACGCACAGGTCGGAGAGTAGTTGAATGAGGGGACACTGTCAAGAAAACGCTTGATAGTACCCCCTCATTCATTTTTTTAGTAAAAATATATTAAGTTTTAATATTGGTGGTATTCTATACCTCCCTAGTCATTTCTCTACTTCAACCACCTGACCATTAGCACAACAAGAAAAAAGCCGCAGCAGCGATTATTCTTGAGCAAGTCGAGTAGAAGGGGGCCTTTCTACCTTGCGGTAGATTGTACTCCTCCCCCCTCACAGAACCGTGCTTGCGCTATTAACGCACACGGCTCCTCCTAGTCATCATTTACAAAATATAGCTAATTTCTTTTCTTAAGTCGTATATATTAACCTTAACTCTTGCGTAAGATAATGGATATTTATTAAGAAAGAGTCTGAATTTATCCCAAGTAAATGATTTCCTTTGACTTCTTCTATTGAGCCATTTAAACAGTAAGTACCCGATTTTGTCTCTGAATTTGTTTACACTTTGGGTATTATCTGTGATGCAATAGTAGTTGTAATAACCTAATAGTGAGCGTTTAAATCTATCCATAATCATATGAATGTCTTTATTTCTGTTAATTTTCAACCATTCTTTAGTTTCTTTTATTTTAGCTTGGACTTTCTTCCTGCTTGTTCTCCGTTTTACTCGAAATTTCCCTTGTTTACTCCTACCGCAATAGTGTGTAAATCCAAGGAAATCAAAAGTTGCCGGTTTACTTCTTCCCTGTTGATTTGCATTTTGCACCGCAAACCGCCCAAAGGGTATGATTTTGGTTTTATCCTCAGCTATTTCTAGATTAAATTTCTTTAATCTCAACTTTAATGAATGGAAGAATTGCTCGGCTTCACATTTATATTGAAAACAACAAACAAAATCGTCTGCATATCTCACTATGTATGCTTGTCCCTTGCACTGTTTCCTAACCCTTTTCTCAAACCATAGGTCAAGGACATAATGGAGGTATACATTGGCTAATATCGGAGATATTACTCCACCTTGCGGTGTGCCTTTGTCTGTTTTATATTTCTTACCTTCTTCCATGTATCCACCTTTAAGGAATCTACCAATGATTCTTAGTAGGCTAGGGTCAGCGATTCGCAGTTTTAAGAAATCCATCATCCATGTGTGGTCAACGTTGTCAAAGAATCCTTTAATATCTACATCTACTACATAATTTACTGTTCTCTTTTCAATATAGTGGTTAAGTATTTTCAAGGCATCGTGGCAGTTACGATTTGGACGGAATCCAAATGAACAGTCCAGAAAATCATTTTCATAGATGGTGTTTAGTATTTTCGTAATGCCTCTTTGAACAATCTTATCTTCATGTTCCGGGATCCCCAATGGTCTTTTCTTGTTTGAATTAAGCTTTAGAATATACATTCTCCTTACTGGAACAGGACGATAACTTTTGCTTTTAAGACTATTTACTAAATTCTTTATGTTTTCTTTTAGATTTTCACTGTATTGCTCTTTAGTTGTACCCTTAACCCCAGTTGCCTTCTTGTTAGGTAGCTCCTGGTGACATTGAAATAGTGATTGCTCATTTAATAAATGTGCAAGAGATGTAAATTTCATTTTAGGATTTGATTTTGCTAATTCTGCTATCCTTAATAGTTTTGTTTCCATTTATTATCCCTACCTCTGTGTGTAGTAAATGTGTCCCTAGTAAGGGTGATAACTGGTAGCTAGCCTTTCCTCCGTCGGCATTACCCAACTTCATTGGTACTACGCTGCTATCCGACTCCCTACATCGGCATTTGGTTTCCTTGCTTGTTATCGCTTGTACACCATACTCTTCTAAAAAAAAGAAAAGACCGGTAGGGTCTCCCGAGTTGCCATATCATATCAATGTATAACGTGCCAAGGTCTCTGACTCCAGAGTGGTTTTATCTTTCTTGCCTTTAACGAAAGATAAATTGTAGCTTTCTGCTGTGCTTAAGGCATCAGCCCTCTCGAATTACTAACATTATGGAGCTCAATCCCTTCAACCATTTGGCTTTCGGCCCGCCACCTAACTGTCTACGCTTAAAGACTAAAGTTACCTTTAGCCCTCCAAGACTCGCTACGAGCGAATGGCTAGTTCTTACTCGACGGGAATCCCACCCGCTATATGATACGACCTATGCTCGGCCGCACAAGCACCCTATAGTTTAAGTACATTTCTTCACAAACTTCCTTTATGAAAGTGTACACTTTCAGCAATTTGAACTATTTTTTGAATAACATCATTAACTTCCTCATTATTTTTAATTACAAATAAATGGTCCGCTTCACCTTCGATTGGGTCAACTACATCTTCTTTTAAAGATTCAGCCTGTTGTCTAACAAGCACTTCCTCAAAATTTGAATACGCACCCCTAAATATATTCCTACTTCTTTGACTTTGTCTAACTCGTTCTTGAAGAACATCATCAGGAATATCAAAATTAACCAAGATTCGGACAAACTCATCAGAAGTAAACAACTCTTCAAGCAAATACAATCGTCCTTTTCGACTTCGATTTGAGTTGCAAATAATAAAGTGAAAATCAGTGTTTTCTTTGGCATAATTGACAATTAGTTTTGAAAGAGAATGCTTAAGAGTATTAGGACCTTGTTTTGGTTGTAAGTTCTTATAGTAAATATTAATAAATTCAGCGTTGTTATCTTGGTCCATAACAAAAGAGTTATTTAACTGTTTTTCTAAAACCCTTGCAAATGTAGTTTTTCCAGAATGGGTTTTACCCACTGTCATAATTACTAACCTTTTCATAACTTCAACTCCTTCTAGCAAAAATTCTAGAAACAGCATAAAAATCCCTTTATTTGCGTTCTTGTTAAACTAAGCTGCTTCTTTAGTTCAATAAAAAACGGTACTACTCCAATCTCATTGTTTTGAAAAAATAAAATCCTAGCGATATTATTCATATTACTAGGATGAAGGACTAACTAATTATAAGTTTTCAATTTTTTCTATATCTTCTGCAGATAATACGAAATCGAAAAGATCTATATTAGATGCTTGATTTTCACGGTTGTGAGATTTAGGAATAACGATCACACCGCGTTGGATTTGGTATTTTAATAAGACTTGTGCGCCAGATTTTTTATAGGCTTTACCGATTTCATCCAAAACTTCTTTTAGATGTGCTTCGGCTTTCATAGGTCCCCATGCAACAGGTGTAATGCCCTCGTCTTTTAATACGGCAAGGAGATCATTGTTAGGTTCTTTTAAGTTAACTTGTATTTGATTAACAGCTGGCTTCACTTTAGCGAATTCTTTCAATTCATCTAGATGATTTTTTCCAAAGTTTGAAACGCCGATTGCTTTTAGTTTGCCCTCTTCGTAATATTCTTCAAAGACTTCCCAAGTGTTTTTAAGTTGTACTTTGTCTTCGATAGGGAAGTGAATAAGAAGCAGGTCGAGATAGTCTGTTTGGAAGTTTTTTAGACTGTTATCGATAGCTGCTCGAGTAGCTTCCTTTTAAGAAGTATATTCTTCGTTGCCTGGAACTTTTGTCGTAATGAATAACTCTTCTCGAGGCACTGTGCTTTCTGCTAAAACTCTTCCGACAAGTTCTTCGTTTCGATAAATGATGGCTGCGTCTATTGAACGGTAGCCCAACTCAAGTGCTGATACGAGTTCAGGAATTTCATTTGTTAACGCCCCGTTATACTCGTTATTTTCTTTTCCATAAGTATTTGTACCTGTACCTACAATTAGCATTTTTAACCCATTATTAAGTGTTATGTAATCCATATTTTTAAGCACTCCCTCTGTACTCTAATTACTTTACTTACAAAGTATATCATAATAAATAATAGAATTTTCAAAAAGCAATATGAGAGAGGGGATTAATCCTATTTAGATCAACGCCCCCGTTACTTGAAGAAGGATTTGCGTATAGAAAACCTTTTTGGTCTAATTGTAAAAATACTCAATTTCTTTCCTATTTTTTTAGATTCTTCTCTCCCAACGACTAATCCTAATACACCACCTGATAAAAAGATCAGAAGATTATTTAACTTTACTTCTCCTGTGAAAATAGTTGTTACAATTAAAGTAATTAAGCCAACAACAGTAATAAAAAGTACTTGTTTCGCTCTAGCCCACAAAATAGCACCTCTTTTATATTTATTAAATAATTCGGTAGTTAGTAACCTGACCGTTAGCATAAAAAGAAAATGAGCTGCCGCTGCAACTCAATATGCTCTTGAACTCTTGCATCCTTTTGTTTAACAAGAGACTTTTAAATAAAAATGTATATTTATTTTATTTTTGTTGTTGTTGCTTTAGTCTATATCCAACAATAACTTGATATGTACCAAAAAGTAGACTTAGAATCACTATAGCTTTCCAGTTGTATTCGTGTGGAACTAAAAAATATACGAAAGCTAAAGCAGATAGAAATACGATATAGCCAATATTAAATGCTTTTTTAAAACTCATAAAATCTCCTCCCACATCCTATAAATGTTCTCCCTGTTTTTTGTGTCAATAGCTTTGTCTAAAACACCCATCCTTACATTATATTCCATTAGTTAAATGGTTTTCAGCAATTTTGAAAATATAATTCTTATTCAAGTAACCTGCAACGTTACTTTAAGTGTAATTCTTCACAATCTTTTCGATAAACCTTTTTATCTGAACAGGGAAACGATTAATTGTAAAACTCCATATGTGTTTTTTCCTTTTTATAATAATCCAACCTGTCTTGTAAAGTACCTGTATGAAATTCAAACTTATGACCATCAAGGTCAGTAAAGTAAATGGATTTTTTATCTTGTTCGTCTCTTGGACGACCTGAAAGGATATGTACATTCAATTCCTCAAGTTTACGGTACATATCATCAAACTCAGCTTCTTCTATTGAAAATGCAATATGAGTGTATGACTGGCTGATTTCATTGCGGGCAATATCTTTTTCTTCATTAAGGGCAAGCCATATTCCATTCAAATCAAAATAGGCTGTGCTACTGCCCTTGACTAACAACTTTGCATCGAACACATTTTTATAAAACTCTATCGATTTCTCTAAATTAGACACAGAAAATAAAAAATGATTAAGATCTTTTATCGACATAATAACACCTCAAAAGTAGACTTTTTAATAATTCCATCATAACAAAGGAAACAATTGAAGTATTCTTCCACGTTAGATCAATAAGAAAATGGCTGCAGCAGCAAGCCCTCTTATTTAAGTAAAGCACCAATAAAAATATTTATTGGAGTACTACAAAGTATTGATATATAAATATGGAAAAAGTAGGTTCATCATATGTCAGTATATTATCTTCTGAAAAACCAAATTTCAAATAAATAATCTCCCTGATTCATTTTCTGGATGGACAGTTAAACGCAGACAGTTACAAGAAGGATTGTTACGTTTAATATATCTGATTAATTCATTTAATGCTTTTAACCCCAATCCGTTTCTTTGAAATCTTTTATCGATAAAAAAATGAAATAGCCAATAATCATCTTTACTATTAGGTGTATAATGCAGATTGAAAAAGCCCAACATCTCTATTTGATTGTAAATTCCAAATGGCTCAACCATTTTTCCACCAGGCCTTATGTATGCTTTAGCAAGAGCTATAGCGACAGGTGGATTAACCGAGGCAACAAATTTCTATTGTTCATCGTGTACGGATAGTTCAAGTGCTTCTCTTCAATTGTCTGAATTTATTATTTTTATTACTATATTTTACATACTAATTTGCACCTCATTATATTAGTTTTACTCAGTTTTTCCACTAGTCGAGTAGAAGAGAACCTCTCTACCTTACGGTAGATTGTGTACTCCCCCCTCCCAGAACCGTGCTTGCGCAATTAACGCACACGGCTCCTCCTAGTTACCATTCACAAAATACAGCTTATCTTCTAGGATCTGATTTGCTATTTCTGCTATCCTTACTAGTCTTGATTCCATTTATCATTCCTACCTCTGTGTGTAGTAAATGTGCCCCTAGTAAGGGTGATAACTGGTAGCTAGCCTTTCCTCCATCGGCATTACCCAACTTCATTGGTACTACGCTGCTATCCGACTCCCTAAATCGGCATTTGGCTTCCTTACTTTTTATCGCTTGTACACCATACTCTTCCAACAAGAAAAGACCGATAGGGTCTCCCGAGTTGCCGTATCATATCAATGTGTAACGTGCCAAGGTCTCTGACCCCAGAGAGGTTTCATTCTTCTTGCCATATACGAAGAATGAAATATTGCTTTCTGCTGCAGGTAAAGCATCAGCCCTCTCGAATTACTAACATTATGGGGCTCAATCCCTTCAACCATTTGGCTTTCGGCCCGCCACCTAACTGTCTACGCTTAAAGACTAAAGTTACCTTTAGCCCTCCAAGACTCGCTACGAGTGAATGGCTAGTTCTTACTCGACGGGAATTCCACCCGCTATATGATACGACCTAGGCTCGGCCGCACACCTGCTTCGTTAGTGGAAAAACTGAATCAAAGCTCTAATCCTATTAAAGTAAAGCCCCCATTTATTGAGATTCTTTTCTTTAATTTATATTGTGTAATTACCAAAATCTAACGATTGATATTAAGTCGTTTTCTCTGATATGTTGAATAATGGTTCCCATTCAGACAGCAGGGGGCATTTTTTGTTGGTAAAAGGAAGCAACGTTATATTTGAGCCATATATTTATTTAATTCATTGGATATACGACAGTGGTTACTACGAAATTAATAATGAATTTTTACCGTTTCTAATAATGGGTATCGCTTATACGTATTGACTACCGTATGGTTTTTACTTTATGTCTATTCAATTAATCATATTAGTGCATTTATGAAAAAACCTATAACACAAAATATTGTTGAAGGAATCACAAGTACTATACTGATAGGTTTTGGTATAAAACTAGCACTTGAAAAGACTCATAACTAGATTATTTTTAAATATTAGGTAAGACCCTTGATTTTCCTAAATCGAAGGGTCTTATTTTTTGCAGTAAACATCTGTTGTTTTTGGCTCTGTTAATGAATGCTGTCGATATTCTTATTGAACAATAGGAGGCAAACATAAAATTATATCAAAATAACTTTTAATGAATTTGTAATTTTGCTGTGATATTGCTGTTACACCTTTATAGTATATTTAAACTACCAAATCACACTAGGAGGTAACAAACATGCTTAAGAAATTCGTCGTAGCTTTTGTCATTATAGTTTCTTTCAGCTCTTTGTTTGCTAACATGGGTGATAAAGCGGAAGCGGCTTATTATCATACAAAAGCAGTTTCGGTGGCAAAGTCTAATATTGGAGTACCTTATCAATGGGGCGGGATGTCACCAAGTGGTTTTGATTGTTCAGGACTTATTAAGTATTCCTACGCAAGGGCTGGAAAAACTCTAAATCGCACAGCCGCCCAAATGTTCTACGGTAACGGATATCGTATCTATAATTATATTCAACCAGGTGATTTAATGTTTTATGCTCCAACCAAGGCAAGTAGCCCAACACATGTTGCCATGTATATAGGGAATGGTAAAATGATTATGGCTTCTTCATCAAAAGGAGTCATGATTACAAGCACAAACAACCCATATTGGCATCCAAGATATGTTGGAACAAAACGCGTTTAAAGACCATCCTTTCTAGATGGTCTTTTTCTTATCCATATATACTAGTTCATCTCAAAAAATGATACAAAAAGCGAATCCCTTTATTGAACAAACGCCCCTCTTACTTTAAGTAGAATACTTCTAATCTCCCATAAAAATCGAACAAGAAAAGGTATTGAAAGTTACAGGAAGCTTATGTCGCTAATCTCCCCCTTTAGCAGAACAAAAGTGTTTGAACCTTGTTAAAGCAGTACACACTTTACTTTAATTAAAAACTTTATAGAGCTATTTTTGGAGCAGGTAGGTAAAAACCTCAAGGCATAAAAAAGAGGAGAGTGTGTCTCTCCTTGTTACTGAAGTTCATATCCGTTCATCGGCGAACCAGTTGAAGTATGTTCATTTACCCAATCAAGAGATACCTTTGAAACGGCTGGCCAATTAGGGATTTGGTTGCTATGTTTCTCTACCCAACTCATACAATATTGCGGGTCTATACTCTTTTCTTGGCATTGTGCTAAGAAAGACTGAATGTTTTCCTCAGTACAGTTTTCCCATGAACCACACGTTTCTGTCCAAATGCGTTCCATTTCCTGTTTGATATTGTTTTCCATATTTGATTCCTCCTTGAATTGAATCTGACTAAATAAGTTTGTCCAAGGACAAGAAATATATAACGGAGTATTTTAGATTTAGAGTAAAACAGTTCGGATTTTTAAGGAGAGTAATTTCACAGCATGTTCAATATCAATTTATTGACGTAACCTCACCCGTTAGCTGAAAAAGAAAAGCCACCAATAATGTTTCGCAGCTGGATCTTCGTATCGTGCCCCCGTTAGTTCAAATTCAAGCTTGACACTTTCATCTGAAGAATTCCTTGTTTCTTGGTAGACGATTCCATCACTTTTTTACTTTTATTTTCTCGGGTATGGTCGTCCAGTACTTTGGGTCTTCTAAACCGAGCCGCCATATCCCGATTCCCTGTAAATTATATTTTTCCACGAGGTCTAGCTTAAACCGCAGACTATCGCTATTCTCAAACCAAACCTGGTGGCTATGCTGTTCTTCATCTACGTAATCGAAATGAGGTGTTTGTGAACGGGCGTCCCATAGAACTTTAGCTTTATATTTTGATTTCTGACTCATTAACTCTTTATAGGAGCTATACTTGGCTTTGCCTGTTGTCGTATCCCAGTCCCATCCATAACCAGCGATACCGAGTAAAATTTTTGATGGTGGTACTTTATGTTTCAAAGCATACCGAATCGTTGCTTCTGTCCAATCGACTGATGCTGATGACCCTGGTGTTGTTCTTGGGTTGTGTTCGTCGTATGTCATAATCATTAACCCATCTGAATATAGACCAAGCTTTTCGTAATCAAACCATGGTGACCAGGGATTAGCACGGGAATCACCCGTGTTTGCCGGGACTGAAACCGTAACTACTTTTCCATCACGATTTAGTGCATCAGCCAATTTTTTTATAAACAGGCTAAAGGAATCTCGGTCAGTTAAATATAAATTTTCCATGTCTATATTAATACCGTCATATTTAAACTGATTCATTTCATTGCGTAAGTTCTGAATAAAAACATTGCGATTTTTATCGTTATCGAGCACATTATTCGCTACCTGCTTGCCCATCTCCACGGTTTCATAAAAGAGATTATGTACAACCATATATACCTTTAGGTGTTTTTCATGAGCACTCTGAATAACCATTTTTTTATGATCTGCTGTAACCGAATCAATAAGATTACCTGGTCGCTTATCATCGAGCTTATACCAAAAGGGTGCAATGATACTTAAATTAGTGAAATGTGAATTAACTGTAGGTTGAGACCCTGCTAACGTTCCTTCCTGTTCTGTGTAAAAACCTAAAACCTCGCGAGGAATTTTATTCGTCCTGTAATTTTCATCTTTTCTTTGTGACTGACTGCAGGAAGACATTAAAATAAAGATCATGCTTAATGAAATGATGGTGAATGACCGATAACAATTTTTTGCCATACTACACCTTCTTCTAATCTGTATAGTTCTTAAGTTGATTAGAAAAGTTGCAAAATATACACGAATTGACTTTCCCCCTTACAGGTTCTCAGGAAATGACCTCTATTAGTTAATTTAAGTAGTTAGGTTTTGAAGTACAAAAACACATTTAGTAGGCAAAATCGAAACAGAATTAGCAACCGGTTTTTCATTGTTAATAACAATAAAATTGTCATAAAAAAACGCTCAGAACGAAATCCCTGAATGTTTTTTTATTATATTTATTCAATTAAAGCCCCCAGTTTGTTTAAGTACATTTCTTCACAAACTTTAATTTCATAATAAAAGAGGGTTAACTATATAATATTTATTTCTTAACTCAAGCTCTAATAATAAAGAACCATCCGAGAATGGTTCTTTAAAAATAAGGGTGATTATTGTGCGGTATATCCACCGTCAACAAGTATTGTCGCTCCTGTTGTAAATTCATTTTCAGCTAAGAAAACAAATGCATGAGCGATTTCTTCAGGCTTCCCAAGTCTTCCGATGGGGTGTCTCGCTACAAGTCCATCATAGAACTCGCCTAAGGCTTCTTTATTCACAAGAGCCGTCTCAATATAACCAGGAGCTACAGCGTTCACTCGGATGTTACGAGTAGCATATTGTAGAGCAGCGGCTTTTGTCATTTGAACCACTGCACCTTTTGATGCAGCATACGGAAATGCACCTGGCTCGCCTACAACTCCTAGAATAGAAGCTGTGTTCAGTACCACGCCACCGCCAGTTTTTAAAAACTCTTGAATAGCATATTTCGTGCCGAAAAAGACACCGTCCTGGTTCACTCTTATGATTTTATGGTAGTCATCATAAGACATCTCATGTACTTCCCCTAAACTGCCGATGCCTGCGTTGTTCACAATGATATCTAATTTTCCGTAATGTTCTACTGTTTTAGCCACTAGGTTTTTAACAGATTCTTCATTTCCTGCATCCAGTTTAACAAACAAAACATCTAATCCATTCGTTTTTAATTCAGATTCAACGGCTCTTCCTCCTTGTTCATTGAAATCACCGACAACGACTTTTGCACCTTTTTCTGCGAAAGCTTTTACTGTTGCTAAACCAATTCCACTTGCTCCACCTGTTACAATTGCTACTTTGCCATCTAATTTACCCATATTTTAAGCCCTCCTGAGAAATATTTTGTTAAAGTTAACAGTTTTATAAGATTACGATTAACGTTATTATTCTGTTCAAAATAATAATTATTATATAACCATCTAATGATGGTTCTTTATAATAAGATTGCATTCATATTCTAAATTTATTTATCTCAAATTCAAAATAAAAGCTTCAAATTACGAGTGGTACCAATTGTAATTCATAATTCTTTCCTTTTCAGTCAAAGAAGCAGAATCGTTACCTGGATACTCTTTCATTACCCTCTTTTCAATAGATGGAACCATAATATCTCTGATAATATCTTCTGAAGTACAATACCAGTCTTGTGCTTCTTTATTTTTTGGGGGTTCTGGAGCTTTAGCATTTGCTAAGTTGCCTGTGATAAACATTTATAAAATCGTAAGAATAACAATCATTTTATTCAAAATGCTCACTCCTATAATTTCTAAAGTTAGATGTCGCATTTTTCAATTAATATTAAAATTCAAGCACCCGCTTAATTGAATTACACCAAAAAAGATTGACAATTTTAGCCACTTTAAAATGTTTATTCAACTTTAAGGATAAATAAAAAAACAGACTCTATAAAGAGCCTGCTTGAGTTTGGTTTTATTTTTAAGCTTTACGCACGTTCGCTGCTTGAGCTCCACGTTGACCTTGCTCAACGTCAAAAGTAACTGCTTGACCTTCGTCTAAAGATTTGAAACCTTCGCCTTGGATAGCTGAGAAATGAACGAATACGTCTTCTCCGCCTTCACGCTCGATAAATCCGAAACCTTTTTCTGCGTTAAACCATTTTACTTTACCTTGTTCCATTTTGTTTCCTCCTGCTGTGTGCTTTGCACACAATGTGTTACTATCCTTGCACTCAGTGATCATCAAGACGAAAAGTTAATCTTAGACTATCCTTAACACCGAACAAAAATAATTATTCTGAATTTTAACATTTTTCAAAAGTATTTGCAAGAAGACATAAACACAACCATTTTTGCCACTCCTGAATTTTCATTTCTGGTTTTCGATTCGTATGTTGTTCTTATTCAAGTAAAGCACCCTTTAGTTTAAGTACACTACTTCACAAACATCAGTATTTTAAAATAAAAAATAAATCATTGCATCTATACCAAGCCATGATGGTTATTGATCCTATATCTTTAATTCCTAGCTTTATGATTGATTAGAACCACTTCAATAGAATCATTGTTAATCCGACGTTCAGCTTATTTGTCTATTCAAATACTTGGCGAAGCTCAATCTGTCCTTCTCCAAGACCATGCGGATCTGGCGCACGCCTCGCCCACTCGATGGCTTCCTCGCGAGATTTCACATCTATGAACCAGTATCCTGCAATCAACTCATTGACTTCGGCGAAAGGACCCTCTGTTATGGTCGGCGGTTCTCCCGGAACAGGGTAAGAAATACGAATGCCATTGGAGCTTGGATGGAGTCCACCAACTGATACCAGAACTCCTGCTTTCTTCAGTTCTTCATTGTATTTTTTCATCGCAGCAAACATCTTCTCCATCTGCTCCTTTGGCATTGTCCCTGCTTCAGAATCCTTCGAAGCCTTCACAACCATCATAAATTTCATTAGTCACTCCTCCTTTGTACTTGCTTGGTTATAGCTTTCTGCTGAAAATAGTAATTCGGATACAAGGTCTTACCTTTTTATGTTATTCAACATCTGAACAGAGAATCCTACTTCAACTAAACTGCCCGTTAGTACAAAAAGAAAAGGGGAACACCTCGGTATCGCATCATTAACTCTTGCCCCCTTTAGTTGAATAAGAAAAAGAGGCGCTTATTCCACAATCGCCCCGATTGTTGAAGATCAACTGTTCCTGCCCCGTCGGTAGTAAAAATAAGAAAAAGCGTCTCCGCTTATTGTAGAAACGCCACCGGTAGAGATTCCCATTAGCGGGGAATAGATAAAAAACTGATATATTTGATTGAATAGGTTCAATAATTTGTGTTTAATCGGTGTTTTGATTATGCTACTGGGACAACGAAATAATCTTTTAATCAAAAGGGGTATAGAAAAGCCGGACCCCTTAAATAGAGGATTCGGCTTTCACTTCTTGATATAAAGGCTCTAGATGCTCTTGGACACTTTGAAGTTCTCCCTTTCCGTTTGTTGTAATACTGTATTGAGAACCATTAGCAGTTAAATATCCTTCGTTAGCTAGGTGGGTTAATTCTTGTTGAATCTCGTGTGGGCTGACTTGATAACCATGACTGTTAATCTCTGGTTGTATTCCTTCTGGAGTAATTGCTTTTTGATTAGCATGATATAACAAATGGATACGAATAAATGGTTTTTCAAAGCCTGAATGCATAAATAAAAACCCCTTTCTGAATTTGTATTCTTCTCTTCTGTATCTTTGCTCTTTTTCCTCATCTTATTCTTGAAATTTCATAACTCTTTCTCCGATTGGTAGGGATTGGTCTCCAGTATTTTATCTAAATAAAGAAAGTAAAAACGGATATGTATTGGAGAAAAAACTAAGTGGGATAAATAATTTATACTTATTGTCATTTGATGATGAAAAGCAAAATTGGAAAATAACAAATAAGAGTAGTTAAGAAGGTACGGACTTAGTTGTTTTAGGGCTCTTAAAAAGTGCAAATTAGTTTAAAAAGGGGGAAGCAAGTTTATTAGGCTTACCCCTTCTTATTGCACTAAATGCCCCTTTAGCTCAATAAAGAAAAGCTGTCCAAGAAGGCAGCTGAATCATCAATGTGATTGAGCGTCACCAACCACACCAGATTTGTGGTTTTCCATGATTCTATGGATGGTTGCACCGGCATTTAAGCAGCCTTCCATGTGTAGTAAATACATTAAATGGAGCGGTTGGACTTTTGATTTGTCTACTCCCAAATGATGTAATTACCCTAACTTGCGTTTAAATGTTTTACTGGCAAAGAAGTAAGCGATGACCATGATACCGACGCACCAGGCAAGCGCGATCCAGATATCGTTACCAACAGACCCTTCATACAAGAGGGCTCGAATCGCATTCACGATTGAAGTCACGGGCTGGTTCTCAGCGAACGCACGGACAATTTTAGGCATGGTTTCGGTAGGGACAAAGGCCGAACTGATAAACGGCAGGAAAATCAGCGGGTACGAGTAGGCTGTCGCCCCTTCCATAGACCCCGCTGTCAATCCGGGAATGACCGCCAGCCATGTCAGTGCCAGCGTGAACAACCCGAGTATCCCAGCTACCGCGAGCCAATCCAGGATATCAGCGCTGGAACGGAAGCCCATCAAGAGCGCGACGAGGATAACCACCACGACAGTAAGCGCATTGGAAAAAAGCGAAGTCAACACGTGAGCCCACAAAACCGATGAGGGCTTGATGGGCATGCTAATGAAACGCGCCATCAGCCCGCTCTTTATATCCGTAAACAGTCTCAAGGAAGTGTAAGCGACACCGGATGCGATCGCCATCAGCAAGATTCCCGGCAATAAATAATTGACGTAGTTGTCCGTGCCTGTCTCTATGGCGCCGCCAAAAACGTAGGCAAACAGCAGCATCATCATAATCGGCGTAATCGCCACCGTGATAATCGTATCCGGGCTGCGTATGATGTTGCGCATTAAACGTCCAAGTAATACCCCTGTTTTGCTTTTCATTTACATCTCCTCCTTTTTGCCGATGATCGCAAGGAAAATTTCCTCCAATGTCGGCTGCTTCTCAATGTACTCCACTTTCGCTGGCGGGAACATCGCTTTGAGTTCGGTAAGGGTACCGGTCGTGATGATTTTTCCGCCATGCAGGATAGCGATACGGTCTGCCAGCTGTTCGGCTTCCTCCAGGTACTGGGTCGTCAGCAAGATGGTCGTACCGCCGCCGGCAAGTTCCTTGACGGTATCCCAGACTTCAATCCGCGCTTCGGGGTCAAGCCCTGTCGTCGGTTCGTCGAGAAAAATGACTGCTGGCGTCCCAATCAGGCTCATGGCGATGTCAAGCCTGCGCTTCATCCCGCCAGAATACTTATCTGCCCGGCGGTTGGCCGCATCAGTCAGGCTGAATCTTGCAAGCAGATTATCGTCGACTTGAGCGGGGTTGGAAACTCCCCGCAACTTGGCGATCATCATCAGGTTTTCCCTTCCTGTGAGCATGCCGTCTAAAGCTGCGAACTGCCCTGTCAGGCTGATGCTCTGTCGAACATGATCCGGTTGACGCTGGACGTCAAAGCCGCAAATACCTACTTCGCCGCCATCGGCCTTCATCAGCGTCGAGAGGATGTTTACCGTCGTCGTCTTGCCTGCTCCATTTGAGCCCAGCAGTGCGAAAATTTCGCCGCGCCGCACCTCAAAATCCACCCCCTTTAAGACTTCCTTGTCTTTAAAGGATTTTTTTAGCCCTTTTACAGAAATCGCTGCATTGCTCATACTTTTTTCCTCCTTAAATAGGCAGCATGGCGTTAGATTGTCTATACTCCCCTACTTAGTCATACTGATATTCTGTATTACTTACTACTTGATTAAAAATAAAACTGAATAGGAAGGTGACACATTACATTTGTAACCAGCTATTCAGTAGGAATGAATTATTGAATTTACTTTTTTCCCAATCGTTTCATGATTCTCTGATTCAAATATTCACGATACTTGTTGACATTGGTTTTAGCGTTTGCCACAATTTGTCGGCAAAGGAAGCCAAGTCGTACCAAGTGGCGGTTTGCGCCGTTAGTGATGCTAAGCTAAAATCCCACTAGGATTTCTCCGTTAGCCACGACCAATGTTATCGTTCAACTTCTTACGATACTTATCCTTCCAAGTTTGCTCATCCTTCACTAGTTCGTCGCAGAAAGCAGCCACGTCCTCGCCCGTAAGGTCAGTGACTTTCTTGCCTTCCGCTGCACCTTCCTCAAAAAGGTCAAGAATGCCATTAAAGATACGGCTGCTGTCCTTCCAGTCGGTGGGACCACCACCAGCAGTCCACATATATTTTTGCATAGCTTTGTAAGCGTTGCGGTACTCACTTGGAAGTGCCTTCGCACGTGCCTCCATCGCCCTCCATTCCCGCTTGTCATCCAGACTTCCGATAATTTTTTCAAAAATATTCATTTTACTTCTCTCCTTTTGATTTTATTAGTTTTGAGTTCGTTAATTTTACTTGAGACGAAATCCCATTTTCTCCAAAAAATTTCAAGTTGCTCTTGACCTGATGTGTTGAGTGTGTAAAATTTTCTCGGCGGTCCCATAGTGGATGGCTTTTTCTCGATCTCCACTAGATTGTTTTTCTCAAGCCGCATGGTAATCGTATAAACTGTGCCTTCAACCACATCAGTGAAGCCAAGTTCTCGCAGCTGATGCGTAATCTCATAGCCGTAAGTTTCGCCACGGCTGATGATTTCAAGCACACACCCCTCAAGCACCCCTTTCAGCATTTCCGTAATATTTTCCAATTTTTTACCTCCATTTATATTTTCCTTATATTTTTTTCAGTACTCTGTACACAGGTATTTTGTGTTACTGGTATTCAGCGTTACTGACTACTAGTATATAGTATTACCGAATAGCAGAACATGTCAATAAAACTTTTCTTAAAAAAAGCCCGTTTTACGGCTTCAAAGGAGTTTTCATCAAATCTTACAGCTTAGACTTTAGCTAGACACGTGATTATTCTCAAGAAGAGCTTAATAATTTAAAAATAATTGGTGAAGGGTTTGATAACCAATAACCCGCTCATTTTCGTGGATTTGATTTGCATGTTAACGTGACCAAAATGATGATTAGTAATACAAACGGTCTCGACTTCGCAAATAAAGCAGGCGACTAAACGCATCGAGTCAATTATTTTGTTTCGTTTGTTATTTTAGGGATCGAAATATCAATAAGTTTGTGAAGAAATGTACTTAAACTAAACTGCCCCGTTAGTTCAATTAGAAAACAGCCTAATCCCTTGCTATGTTCAAAAAAAATTTTCCGGGAGCATTGAGTAAATTGATTTCAATTGCAGGCGAGGTCCCCCCCAGGGGTCTTCCCCTCTGACATCGTATCCGAGGAGTCAACAAATATCCATTCCTTCAATTTATAAGCTCCTTTATGAAGACAACCTACAAACTATGAGATCAATCTATGATATATGGATTAATGATAGTAGCCCCAGCAACTCCTGTCATTAACAGTTATTCTTATTGTTTTTGTCATTGGTCAATTGACAATAACTTATTCACAAACAAATAGGAGCTGATTAGCTCCTATAGATCACCCCATACTATTGTTCCATTTTATAGCTTGAATGATTGTAAGCTATTTTCTATTTCTTCATCCGTGATACCTATATACCTTAAAGTGATTTCGGGGTGTGAGTGATTCAATATAGTTTGAAGTGTTGCTATATCTTTGCTTGTAATACCAGTAACCAAAGGTTTTTCGCATGGTATGCGTCCCGATACCCTCCACTATGTCGCACATACTATAAGTTGGTATTCGTGTTATGGGCTTATCGCCTTTTCTGCTTGGGAACAGCCATTCATATAAATGTCCGCATAATTAAATTTTGTGTAACTAGACTTCTTGCCGGTAAACTTTCAAGTTTTATAACAAACTTTATAATAAATTTAACTTCCAAATGTTTCAAGTAAAGAACTCTCGGGTAGACATACTATCAAGTGGATGCAATTTAATTTCCACATCTAGTAAAATTTAGGAGGGATAGTAGAATGAGTATTGGAAAAAAAATCGTCGGAACTTTTAATTCAGAGCATGAGGTCATGTATGCAATTGAAGGATTAAAACGTCAGGGCTATCGTGAAACAGATATGATGGTGGTGGCAGAAAATAGAAGTGACATTCCATTGGTTACTTCTCGTACTGGAGTCATGGTAGAAGCGGATATACAAGTGAATTCCTTAGCCGGTGTTATGATGGACAGCTTTTTTACCATGATGACGGCAGGAATGGGCGGAGGATCAGCAAATACAAACACTCTGTCCAACAGGCTTATTGAAAGAGGCTTACCTGAATTTGCAGCAAAACAGTGTGAAGTGGAAATAAATAAAGGGAAATTGATTTTGGTGGTCGATACGAACCGAGCTTATGACAATCCAGTTTATGATTATACAAAACAAGCAAAATATGATTATGATTATACAAAAGAAGTAAAATATGAGAATCAAGAATCAAGGGCAGTCCAGCTCCATGAAGAACAGCTTGATATTACAAAAGAGCGTGTCCAAGTCGGAGAATTACAGCTGCATAAAGAAGTAGTGGAAGAACAGCGAATAATTCATGTTCCTTACATGCGTGAAGAAGTATATGTAGAGCGCCGTCCTGTCATCGATGGAAAGTATGATGGCAGTCTGATTACAGAGGATGAAGTTATTCGCATTCCCATTACGGAAGAACGAATTGAAGTAACGAAAAGACCCGTAGTCGTTGAAGAAATCATTGTCGGCAAGCGGAGAATTCAAGAAACGAAGCAGGTGCAGGACATCGTTAGAAAAGAAGAAGCACGGATCGAGCGTTCTGTACCTTCAGTAAGGGAAGAAGTTTTTACGGAAAGCCCAAATATTTTGATCGTAGAAGGAAATTCTGAAATTGCAAGCGCAGTAACAGCGGTTGCGGATAAAAAGAAAGAAACCGGAGCAAAACGCACAGGATCTCTCGCTGTGCAAGGAGAGCAAAACAAAACAGAATCATCTGCGAGCAAACAGGACGAAGCGAGCGGGAAGCTAACAGATTCTCCTGATAAGGATGCAAGTGAAAGTAAAACTATTTTAGCGGCTTCTTCGAAAAACGAAGCAGCCATCAGCAACGAAAAATCTTCCAGCGCTGAGGAAAATAAAAATAATAATTCTCAAATGAGAAAACAGAAAAAATAATAATTCTAAAGCTATAAGATGGGGTAGACTGTGAAGTTCTTAGATGCTAAATAAAAAAGGCAGATTTCAAAGTTCACTAAATGTGAACTTTTGAAGTCAGTCTTTTTTTAGGTGTCTATGGATACTTAACTACTTAACTAGTAATTACAATATGCAACGGTATTACAGCCATTTATTGCTGCTGCTAAAATTGTGATTGTTATGGAACCAATGCCTTACATTCCAGATTTCAATTCTATATCCTTCTAAATAAAAAATCGACCACGAGGATGGTCGGTCAACTCAAATTTCTCTGTTCTCACCTTTCATTAATTAAGCTTCTCCTGACGTTTCTTAGCCCTTATTAACGTACTTTTACTGATACCTGTCATATACTCTCTACCTGATTATAAGAATTGGATTCAAGGAGCTTAATTGCATGCTCTATTTGTGCCTTTTTAAATTTCTTCGGTCTACCCTCTCTAAAATCCTAACGTTGCCTGGCTAATGCTTTCCCTTCCTGGGTTCGTTCTACAATCATATCTCGTTCAAACTCTGCGAAGCCGCTCATAATTGTTAGTATCAGTCTCCCTGTGGGTGTGTCTGCAACAAGCCCCATATTAAGAACGTGTACCTTTACGCCCCTTTCGAATAGTGCTTTTACTGTATTGATTGCGTCTACTGTCGAACGTGCGAAGCGATCTAGCTTTGTTACTGTCAATGTGTCGCCTACTTCCAGATTCGCCAGTACCTCCTTAAATTTTGGTCGGTCTGCTTTCGTCCCTGTGAACTTTTCTGAATAGATAACTTCACAGCCTTCATTCTTTAACGTCTGAAGCTGTGCTTCTAGATCTTGCTGTATGGTGCTTACTCTCGCATATCCATATTTCATAGTAATTAACCCCCTTTTTTTGCGCATGCACTTATGACACTAAGTTATGACACTTTTTTCATAAAAAAAGACCGTCTATAGACAGTCATTTCTTAAACTTTAGCCCCCGTTAGTTGATTAAGGATATTGCTATCCTTAACCAAAGATTTGTGCAGTAATAGCAAATAACTCTTTATTTCTATATGGCATATTAATAGAATTCTTTATCATTATCGGAGGATTACTAACTTTTATAAATCCACTTTTCTCCAAGAATAACATTAACTCGTCATTACTAGACGGCACATCAATCCTTAACTTTCCTTGATGATTAAGAACTAAGCCATCGATTATTAAAGCAGCTGTTTGTGAATCTGGTGCTACAATAGGTCCTATTAATAAATTTACTGGACCTAATATGGATAATCCAAATCCAATAATCTTCCCCTTTAGATTTTTAACAACTAAACCTTGTTTTGATTGATTTATCCTGTTAAGAAGTAATTTTCTTCTCTTATCACCAAATGCAGCCCAATCTAATTCAATAATTTCATTAATATCATTCTCACTGTATTTCTCTAAGGTAATTTTTCGATAATTATTAAACAATTTAGTTGGAATATAATTATCACTTAAATACTTATGTACAGAGTCGACAGTAATAAAACCCAAGTTTTCATATAAGGGTTTCCCATCTTCAGTTGAAATTAACATTATTGAGGTATTTTGAGAAACACTGTCTATACATTTCTGAGTAGCCTTTTTTCCTAAGCCTAAACCTCGATATTCTTCATTAACAATAACCATACCAATTGAAGCTAAATCAGTATCGTAAGGTATAAGTGCGGCACTCGAAACAATTTTCCCCACAGCATTTTTATGTCCGTATATTTTACCTGATGACATAACAGTTCTAATTTCATGTTCATCATAATCCCAGCCAACTGATGCAGAAAGTTCTATTAAACCTAAGACATCATATTTATCAAATTCAACTAACTCTAATACTGTTTTTATTGTCTATATGCATTAGAAATCTCCTGTTTTATTCCTATTCATATCATAATTTACTATCTAGCCCTGTTCAACTCAAGCCCTCAGATAGTTTAAGTACAATATTTCACAATATTTCTTTTTGAATCATAAAAAGGTGACCTTCATCTTGAAGAATCAC
Organism: Neobacillus sp. plas4; assembly: GCF_057221695.1. Lineage (NCBI taxonomy): Bacteria > Bacillati > Bacillota > Bacilli > Caryophanales > Bacillaceae > Neobacillus > Neobacillus sp. plas4. The sequence continues at coordinate 2,693,365 of NZ_CM170152.1, read as the reverse complement.
CCCCCGTTCGTTCAACTTCGAAATGGTTTTCCATACCTTACTAAAACGTGCCACAATAGTTTTAATTCTTGAAGTACATCCTTATAAGTTCCCCGATCGCTCCAAGATGCTGAATCGTATTTCAAGTCTATTACAGCAGATCCAATTATGCTCGCATCGATAAAATTTTTTTGTGCAATCCGTTTTGCCAAGGAAGGCATTGATGGACCTCTAAAATCAGAAGGAACTTCGTCTACCATAAGAGTAAAGCCCTTATGCCAAAACAGGTCAATGTAATATTTAAGGCATATTTGTTCTAAGATACTCCCAATATGGGTGCCCTTAAATGAAGGATCTGCCACCAGCACTTCCACATCATCTTTTAGAGAAATATCCCCATGAATCTGAGCTTCAATATAGTGGATAAGATTACGGTTTGGCTGTTTTTTTGCAGGGTTCGTAAAGGGTTTTTCAATATTAACCAGCAAATGATTCACTAATTTTACTGGAGTCAGATTTCTTTCACCAATCGCAAAATCTCTTAAGAACGCCTCTTCTAAGAGTGCAGCCAAAATCATGTCAAACTCTTCATAAGTACCCTTTTCTTTTGGGTTTTGATGCGAATCTAAATACGTGTAGGTGGAACGATATGAGACCTTGGGGGATAGAAGAAAATAGCATGATCCAAACCTCGGTGAAGGTCCGTCTGGATGCAACATCAAATTTAGAGCACCATATTTAGGACGTTGGTTAATGGTTGTGCCCTCCAGTTGATAAGCACCTTCAAAACTTCTCTTCTCCCAAAGGTCTCGTTCACCACCAGGGTAAGCAGATACGCTGCCGTTAGATATACCTGTTTCAAACTGACTCTTATATATTCCATGCTCTAGTAGTGATTCAGCAACGCTTTTCATAGCTGAATCTGGTCTATCGGGATGAAAATGTAAACCTATCCTTGCATGAGCCTTTATTTTCCCAACAGCATTTTTAAATATTTCATCCGAAATATAAGACATTTTGAGTATGTGCTTTATTGTTTCTTTAGCTTCATGCCCATGGTTCCTCGCATACTTTGTAATATTTTCTAGAGCCGATAATTGGGACCTTGATAATTCCATGAATTGATGAATTTCTCCTTTCATCGGATTATAAACCTAATAATTCAGCAAAAGTTTCTTTTTTCCTTCTTCCACTAACCTGCCCCGTTCGTATTATAAGGTTAGCCAGAATGCTAAATATTTCTGGTTGACCTTTTTTAAATTGGTTTTATTATATCAGTAGCCAGGGTAGAACGTATCTGCTCGTGGGGCTTCGACCCCGTCAGCTAAACTGTTCGCCCCCTACTTGTAGAAACATGATTGAGGCTGGTTGGGACGTAGATCTCGTATAACAAGCGAAGCTGTGACACTGCATGGAGGAATTAGGGGTTACTGGCTAATTAATAGTTCAGGAGGAGGAGATTTAGAATGAATCCAGTCGTTGGTCTGGATATTTCAAAAGGGGAAAGTCAAGTTCAAGCATTTTTAGATAAAGGCAAACCTTATCGTAAGAGTTTTAAAGTTTCACATACTGTTGAAAGTCTTAGTTCACTTGTGTCGTTTCTTGAGGATGTGAAAAAAGAGTCTGGCAAGAAGCCTTCAATAATTTTAGAAGCTACGGGGCATTATCAAACACCAGTAGTCCATTACTTGGAGGAACGAGGTTATTTATTAATTATCATCAATCCATTGATTTCCTATAAGGCTAGATCATCAAGTTTAAGAAAAGTAAAGACAGATGTCATTGATGCTTATCTTCTCTGTGAGTTGTTTTATAAGGAGGAATTAGAGCCTTATAAAAAGCGTGGAGTCCAGTTATTAAACCTTCGCAACCTTACTAGACAACATGAAAATATAACTGGAGTAATGATTCAAACAAAGCTTCAATTTCAGGCAGTGCTTGAACAAGTATTTCCTGAATATAAAGGGGTTTTTGGAGATTTATATTCAGTGGTGTCACTTTTAACTCTTTCAGAGTTCCCTTCTTCTGAGGATATTTTGAATGCAAGCGAAGAAGTAATTACAGACAAAATAAATGGTCTTTGTAAGAGTCGATCAAGCAGGTGGGCAAAGGAAAAAGCAATTCAACTTAAAGCAGCGGCTGTACGTAATCCTTTTGAAAAGACAGTCTATCAGAGTCATATTTTAAGTCTTGGTATGTACATTAAAATGATTCTTCAATACAAAGAGCATCTAGCAAAGTTAGAGACCGAGATAGATGCCCTCGCTAAAGATATTGAAGATTATAATATTATCAAATCTATTCCTGGTATTGGAGAAAAAATCGCTGCAACGATTATTTCAGAGATTGGGGAGATAGATCGATTTAATGACCCTAAAAAGCTTGTAGCATTCGCTGGTGTTGATCCTAGTGTCTTTGAATCTGGTAAGTTTTCTGCCACAAAGAATCGAATCACGAAACGAGGGTCAAGTAGGCTTCGTCACGCCTTATATATGGCTGTTCGTTGTGCGATTCGTGATTGCCGTAAAAAGAAAACAACGGATGAAATTCTCCCTCGCAACAAGAAAATGCGAGAGTTTTACGACAAGAAACGTGGCGAAGGAAAACCCTTTAAAGTAGCTGTAATTGCATGTGTAAATAAACTCTTACATTGGATATTCGCCCTTTTAAAGAACGGAACTACTTTCCAAGATATAGCTTAGAACCAAAAATAAACCAAATAACACAAAACCTTCCAAGAGCAGAATAACGGAAGGTTATTTGGCATGCACATGTTTAGTATAGCATGAGATTTTTTATTTTTTTATTGAAAAATATTGACAAACTATTAGCTGGTTTAGTTCAATAAATTCAACAAAAAGGTTCGTAATCCTTCTTGGATCAACGCACCCGTTAGTTGAACAAAAATCAAAATCACACCGCTTTTTAGCCATTTTTCTCTTTAAAAAAGACTAGGTCAAGAAAACAAATGCAAAAGATAGACTTAGGGAGATAGAAACTATGTTATACAAATCAAAAAAGGCGCTAATCCTTCTTGGATCAACGCAACCGTTAACTAAAGTTCACTTCTTCACAAAATATCCACATAAAAAGAGCTACCGTCAGCAGCACCTATGACATCGCAAAAGAAGGAAGTAAATGTTAGTCTTTAGCATTTTCTAATTTCCTCCTTTTATGTTGCATACTCCATTCGTGCATTGAATCTAAAATTGGCTTCAATGTCATTCCATACTCAGTTATAGAATATTCCACCTTAGGTGGGACTTCAGGATATAACTTTCGATTTATAAGCTCCTCCTCCTCTAATTCCCGTAATTGATTTGTTAGCATTTTGGGGGTAATACCTACCAGTGCTTTTTTTAATTCTCCATACCTCATTGTGCCTTCTGACATTAGATACAATAAAATAATGGGCTTCCATTTCCCAACCAAGATGGAAAGTGCATCGTGTACGTTACAATATTCAGGTTTTATTTTCATCTTAACCTCCAATAGTATCTTTTTGGATACTATATATCCTCAAAGTACATACTTTCTAAATTAATTATAATAGTTTATTATGACTATGAAAAGGAGGCAAATAATATGAATCCCGAAAATATTAAACGTCGTGAAATAAAAAAAGTATGGACTGTAACCGAACAAAAAATAAGCAATATTCATACCGCAAGCCCTATCCTTGCACCTGGCAACTGGGTAGATTATGACCCGTTCTTATTACTAATGGAAGATAAATTTCAAAAAGGAGCATTCAGTGAGCATCCTCATCGTGGTATAGAGACCTTAACATTTATCATTGACGGAAGGCTTAATCATTATGACAATGCTACGGGGGCGGGTGGAATCCTAGAAAAAGGGGACCTTCAATTTATGACTGCTGGTAGAGGAGTAATCCATAATGAATTACCACTTGACGGTGAAACAGTTCATCTTCTTCAGCTTTGGGTTAATCTACCTCGAAAAAATAAAATGGTAAAACCCCGTTATCAAAATATGCACGCAAAAGACATGCCTGTTCGTGAGGAGAATGGTGCTTTAATTAGGGTATATTCAGGTTCGTCAGGAGATATTGTATCTAATACACTGAATTACGCTTCTTTCACATTTGTAGAAATGATTTTGGAAAAAGGTGCATCCGTTATTCAAGATCTTCCTGGTACCTATAATGGCTATATTTATATATTAGAAGGAAGTGGCACATTTGGAGAAAATCAAGTCGAAGCGAAAAAAGGGCAAGCGATGTGGCTAGGTTCCGCAGATGCTGAGAATATGAGTAGTATTCATGTTTCTGCAAACGAAAACTTACGACTTGTTCTGTTTGCAGGTGAACCTATTAAAGAGCCTGTAGTAGCATATGGACCTTTTGTAATGAATACAGAAGAAGAAATACGACAGGCTTATCGGGATTATCAAGAGGGAAAATTTGAAACTCCAGCAGATTAAAGGATTTAAGACATAGTTATATAAGTATTGGAGTAACTCAACAACGAACAAATTAAATAAAGATAATTAAGGAAGAGGAACAAAATTTGCTAGGTTATTCATATCCACCATTTGTAAGCCAGTATCCATTTGGTCCATGAACTTTTAAAATTGCTTTAAAAATTACGAATCAGACGCTCAGAAGCTAATTCTGAGCGTTTTTTGTAATCCGTATTAAGTGTTTTGGAAAGACAGTGACATTCCATCTTGTACTAACCTACTTCGTTTCTTCAATAAGAAAAGGGATCCTTCGTTAATGAAGCATCGTACCTGATAGTTGAGAAAGACACCCTTTTTCCAACAATTTGAATAGCATTTTAGAAATCAATAGCTTTTAATTACCAAATGCAAATATTAATTCTGTTTCGCAAACTAATTCTCCATCAACTGTAGCTGTACCTTTGCCTTTTCCAATTGGACCTTTTAAGCGAGTTATTTCAACCTCAAGACGAAGTTGGTCTCCTGGTTTTACTTGCTGTTTAAAACGGCATTTATCTATACCTGCTAAAAGCCCTAATCTTCCTTGATTTCCTTCTTTAGTTAACATCACAACTGCACTTACTTGAGCCAATGCTTCTACAATTAATACACCTGGCATAACAGGATAATCGGGGAAGTGTCCGTTAAAAAAATCCTCATTCACACTCACATTTTTTATACCAACTGCTCTTTTTCCTTCTTCTAATTCCAAAATTCTATCCACTAACAGAAATGGATAACGATGTCTAATAACTTCCTTAATTTTTTGAGTATCTAACATCATTAAAGCCCCCGTATCCATAATATTTAAAAAATCTATTTATTTTATTTTATCACTTGGTATTAATAGTTTGTACTAAAAGAAAGAGCTTCCTTTAACCCTACTGCTTATTTAGTTCAATAACACAAGCTACCTTTGATGGCAGATCGAACTTCCACTTTTACACCCTCGTTAATGAAGGAATACATAGTACCATAAAAACTGAAAATAATAGCATTGAGGTGATGTTTTTATTTTTGTTCTTTTCTTAAAGTAAGGAACGTTCAGGGCATATCTCTAAATGTAAAAGGAGTTGAAGTAATGGAAAACATCGCCAATACTATTCATATAGGTGAATTAATAGCTGTCTCTAAGGTTTTTCAACTAAATCCTTTTCGAATGATAACATTAATAGAAAATGATTTAATGGAAGTATTCGAAACTAAAGAGGCCTTTTTAGCAAAATATGGAATCAAGGAAACTTATGAAGAATTAGAAAATTGGTGTGAGTTAAACAATGGGAAGATTTTTACTAAACCGAAAGTTGGCAGTGAGTATAATAGCAGTCAATGACGCATGTCCTTCAACAATCACACCCCCATTTGTAAAGGAGATATTTTACAAACTTTTCCTCTGCAACTCAAATCCATTTTTTTAAGATACCGTGGGGATACCGTGGGGACGGTTCTCTTGGTCCATTTTTCTAACTTGTACCATAAGAACCGTCCCTCTGGAGTTCGCATTCAACCGCCGTAAACTGAACCGTTAGCCCCCCTACTCGTTTGGTTGATTATTGTCCCCAACAATTTTTTGCTAATCTTAACGCCAATTATAATTTTAGTAAAGAACGCACAATGCGAATATAATGCATTGATGAGATTTCAGCAAACCTTGAGAAGCTCTTTATTAGAAATATCAGGTTTTATCATCGGGAGTCGTGTGGGGGCTATGGGTTATACTGATAAGTATGAAAGAGACGCCTATGGGATTATTGCCTTTTGGTTGCGGAATGATTATGATCACGGTAGATTTTTCGACAGAGAAATTAGCCATTATGAAACTGAACTAGCTCGTGCAAACCAAAATGACATTCAGCGCTTGGGAGCTATATGGAAGAAGGCAGAAGCGAAACAAGGGGACCTTGGTACATTGATAAATGAGGCTCAACATGCTACACGGGAATTTCACAGTTTACTCGCCTATACAATGGATAAATCTTTGCGCTGTGAAGTAATTATTTCAACACCAGTATCACTTATCGACCATATGGTACGGGAGTCTGAGGAGTCCCAAAAAGTCTTTAAATTAATGGAAAGTGGCGGTCAAGTTACACCGGCAGATGCAACCATACATGAAACCGTTTTTTGGTTGAGACAAATGACAGATCATCTAGGCTATATACGTCATTATTCAGATGTATCGAATTATGAAGTGAACTTTCAAGTAACAAATATGATGCAAAAATTTGAGCGGCTATTAATGCAGGCAACCGCACTAAAAACAATGATACGAAAACCACGCAATGCAATGCTGCCAGTTTTAGATCATTTCAAACAAATGATTATTAAAGAAGCCCAGAGCCTATAGAAGTTTAAATTGGAACTAGATGACCTCATCAACAATGTGCACTCGCTACAACTTCGCCTCCAGATTTGTTAGAACATATTGCAAAGGAAGCTCATCACCTTTGGAGGAATCTAGAGGAGGGGATTATAACATAATATACCTAAGCCAGGGAAAATCACCCGGCTATTTAATTTGATTTATTTACAACCTTATGAAATAAAAGTACATAGGCGTAAATCCCTTCTAAATTCCGAAGACTCTAAATATGAGGGTCCGAAAAGGCTTTGTATATTGCAGTAATTACATGAAGATAAAACTTCTAATTAATTTGATTTTTAGTTGCAGTTTATTGTTAACAGGGTTTAGTAAGTCTGAGGAAATAGAGATATCCTCCCTTGTTAGGTTAAGGTTTTTTCACTCATATAGTTAGACCCCCCTTATTTGAACGGTTCTTCAATATCAGTTAGCCTTACAGCTAACTGATTAATTTATGCGCTTTTCACTCATAAGTTCACTAACCGTACCGAGTTTGTATCCCTTTGCTTTAATATCCGTTATCATGGTCTCCATTCCTTCAGCGGTAGGCTTTGTAGGATGCATTAGAACCATTGTGCCATTTTCCACCTTCGACACAACCCTATTAACCATTTCCGATGTTGCAGGCTTTCTCCAATCGACCGTATCGACTGTCCATAGAATCGTTTTCATAACAAGTCGGTTAGCTACTTGAATCGTTACCTGATTAAAACTTCCACTTGGTGGGGCAAACCACTTTGGTGTTATACCAAGGGTTTCCCTAATGACATCATTGGTCATTTTCAATTCTTTCATAGTTTCAGGCTCAGAACGCTGTTGAAGATTAGGATGACTATAAGCATGGTTGCCGATTTCATGACCAGCGTCCTTAATCGTCTTAGCTAGACCAGGGTTCTTTTTAACCCAACTTCCATCAAAGAAAAATGTTGCCTTAGTTTGATGGTCATTTAAAACCTTCAGAATTTTTAGGATGTATTCGTTACCCCAGGCGACATTGATTAGAAAAGCCACCATAGGTTTTTGCGGATTACCCCTATAAATCGGTTCGGGAGCTAAATCTTCCAAATGGACGCTAGGTGGTATTTCTTTATAGATAACCTTGTTTTTATCAAATTCACCACTGATCTTCATTTTTTTATAACTAGCTTTCATATTCACCCGCAACCCATTGTAACCCGGTATTGCTTTCCATACTCTATCGATCTTTGCATCAATCGGTTCAATTTTAATCTGTTCGTTGAATGCCTCAATTTTTTTGTATAGAACATCTTTATTAACTTCCGACGAAGTGACATCTTTATTATTTGGCTCTGCTGGCATAGATTTATGCGGGGGAATAGAGAACCCTGATGTTAACACTAGCATACTTGAAAGCAATAAAAGATGCTTTAGGTATTGTCTGATTTAAAATCCCTCATTTTTAAATTTTGATGATAGTAGGTTTCCCATTAGCTTAGGAAACTATGCTGCATGAAGTTTCAAGACAATAGCAAATCTCATACATCCCCTGACTTCATTACCAGATACCGTGGGGACGGTTCTCATGGTACAATTTCCTAACTTGTACCATGAGAACCGTCCCTCTGGAGAAACAGTTTCCAATGCCCTTCGGAGACAACTTCGACCTCTCCGTCGATCACTTTGATCGCGGTTTGATCATCCATTGCATACGCCGGCCCCTGCATCCCGGCGGCCCATCTCTCTGCATTAGCCATCGTGTTATGCGGCAGCATATCGTGATCCAAATGTGGGAACATTGCAAAATCAACAAGTCCCAGCGTTTCATCACCACCGTTGGGTGGAGTCCAACCAACGAAGAAGTTCCCAATGTTAGGTGCCATCACCATGCTCCCAGCACTCATTCCCACATAGACTGCGTGCAGCGACGGCAAGAGGTCTGCCAGCCCGGATTGACGCATCCAATGGCTCAAATAGAGCGCATCTCCGCCCGACACCAGCAGGACGTCCGTCTCCCGGACCAGCGGCACCCAGCGGTCTTCGTCGATGCTTGGCAGCGCTGTGAGCTCCAAAATGCCGACAGACTTCCAGCCCAGGTTGACCATGGGATTCTCTTCTTTCCCGGTGATGAACTCCCAGGCTTTGACGCCGGGTCCAACCCAAGGGTGTCCGTACATCGCGGTGGGGATGCAAAGGGCGTTGGAGTCGGAGATTGGCTTGCCCAGCATGTCAACCAGCGCGTCATGTATGCTTTTGTTATTGATGCCTGCAGATGTAAGTAGTAATTTCATAATCTCAACTCCTTGTCGTTACAAGCTACTATTTTTTAGTGATTTAAGCACTGGTTAAAGGCCTATCCATCAAACACTTTTTTCTATTTTTTAGTCCTCTAATTTGTTCCATACCTTTTAGCTGCTCTAGTACGAGCACGCTCAGCTTCGACCTCCCGATTCCGTGGCTCAGTACTCGTTACTAGTGTGTTTAATAGTTCTCTAGAAACCATTGCAATCTCATTGACTGCACTTATAAACGCCTCCTCATTTGCCATTGAGGGCTTGTTATAACCCGTTATCTTTCTGACGTACTGAAGAGATGCTGCATGAATCTCTTCTTCGGTAGCTGGTGGGTCGAAATTAAATAATGTTCGAATGTTTCGGCACATAACTTACTCTAACTCCTTTTTGTTTTCATAATTGTAGGTTTTAAAAAAAGATTGATTAAATTTAGGGAATATAAAAACTCATCTTTTCGAACAAAAATTGGTCAAAACAATGGCTCTTTTTATTTTTAGAATTACCATTGATGGAAAATTCCACTCCATACCTAACACCACTTTTAAATAAATGCTAAGGTATTTATTCTCCATTGTTTTTAACCGTACCTTCTTTCACTAATCTGAATCCGTTACTTTAATAAGAAATGCGATCCTTCGTTATTGAAGAAGCGCACCCTTTAAATTGAATAAGGAACTATTATTATTAGTGGTCACTGAATCCCTTTACAAAAAAACTAAATTCCGAGGACTTGGATGCCACACCACCCATTTACATCGCATTGGCCATATTCGTTACCACCTACGGACACCAACGTGCCGTCAGTTTTAAGTCCAATGGTATGAGTGCACCCTGCCGCAACTGCTACTATATCGCACCAGTCACTTACATTGCATTGACCATACTCATTCCAGCCAACAGCCACAACGGTTCCGTCAGATTTAAGTCCAACGGTATGTTTACTACCCGCCGCTATCGCCACAATCCCACGCCAGCAACTCATATCGCATTGTCCTACCTTATTTTGACCCACAGCAACCGTCGTACCATCCAATTTAAGACCAACAGTATGAAGATAGCCCGCCGCTACCGCTTCTATTTCGCACCAGTCGTTTACTTTGCATTGACAATACCTGTTATTTCCCACAGACGTAACTGTTCCATCCGATTTAAGCCCGATGGTATGCCAGTCACCCGCAGCGACTGCCACTATATCATGCCAGCCACTTACATTACATTCACCATCGTTATTTCTACCCACAGCAATCACTGAACCATCCGATTTAAGTCCAATGGTATGACGCCAGCCCGCTGCTACCGCTACAATATCGTACCAGTCGTTTACATCGCATTGGTCATGCTTATTCCAACCTACTGCTACCACAGTGCCGTCAGATTTAAGCCCGATGGTATGAGCATTACCTGTGTTTGTCGCCTTATGAACATTACCAGCCGCAACCTCCACAATATCACACCAATTACTTACATTACATTGTCCATAGTTATTATCACCAACAGCCATCACCGTTCCATCATTTTTAAGACCAACTGAATGACGACGACCCGCTGCTATGGTATTTTTAGTCCACTGTTTCACCTTTAATGCTGATTCTTTTGGCGGAATATCATCCATGTTGTTTTACCTCCTAGAAAACAAGACCAATTTTTATTATTATCACTTTCTACTTGTTATACTAACCTGATTCTATGAGTATCCCCATAGCTAAAGCAAGGGGTTTCGTAAGAATAGTCTTTAAAAGCACCATTGTCTTTACGTGGGCTACCACAAGTCCCGCTACTACATCAGGCCGAAGCCTTCAGCTTTGCATGTCTTTTTTTCATGATGTAGATTTTCTGTGGCGCTTGAAGGAATTGCCTTCTTTCTAGTCCTTCAAATGCATTCTTTACATGTTTACGTATGATATTATAGGCGCCATTTACATCTGCGTGGATTAGAACTTTTGAGCCCTTAATTTTGTAAAAGGCTCTAGTGCTTCGATACCCACTAAAAATAGTTTCGTGTTCATCTCCGAAAGTTGGGATGGGGTCATTATCCAAGAAACTGGACTTGGAAGTATAGCTTTCTTCCCTATCAATGACTTGAACACCTTTGCGTTTGGCTTTGTATCGAATCATTTCAATGAAAGTCACATGGGGAATTTGGATGAAGGTTTGCTTATTTGCCTTTTGCATAGGGACCTCCAATTTCCAGCCAACATTCCTTCCAATGATGATGGTATCGATGTTTCTTTCTAGTGCAATTTCCACCACTTTAGCACTAGCCTTATGCAAAAAATCCATGACTCGGATATTTCTTTTTCGATTCAACGAATCCAATCGGTTAGTGGTAAAGATTCCTTCTTGTGGACCTTTGCCATTTCGTATGATACTCGTGTATTTCGCTTTTAACTTGTTGTAATATTGATTGATGGATTTTAACCCTGTGCCCTTGATAATTAGAGGCTTAAGCCCCGTATTATCGCCGATAGTTGCCAGGTTATCCACTCCTAAATCAATACCCATTACTTGTTTCGGTTCAAATACAATTTCATTAAATTGCTTTTCAGACCTTTCAATTTCCTTGTCTTGTTTACCTTTAAAAACAACTTCCAAAACATATCGTCCATAGGACGGAACAATTCGAACCTGTTGAAGCTTCCCTTTGGATTGAGCGACCTTTCCCAAATTTAATGCAAGTTTGTTTCCTGGTAATTTAAGAACATTTCCATCTTTAATTTTGGTTATTTGATTGGTTAAATAACATGTCGTGCGTCCATTCTTCTTTTTGTACCTTGGTATCTTTGGTTTTCCAGTAAAGCTGGCTGGATTGATTTTATATTTCTTAGAGGCTTCGAAGAAACTTTTCCAATCATCATATACTTTTTTCATTGTTTGTTGATTGGACTGGGAGGGCATAGAAGAGTAATCTACTTGTTTCATCACTTTAAATAGGGCTTCAACAAAGCCATATCCAATAAATGATTTCTCATGATGGGGCATTTCAAATGGCTTAAAGGTTGGATCAATTTTTTTGCCATTTTTGTCTACTTTCTTAGGCTTTGCCTTCGCTTTTTCATAGCTTTTCTTGCGAATCTTATTCATTTTAGGTAAATGTGTTTCAATATCCATTAGAACCTGAAGTTGATTTTCATTTCTCACTTCCTTTTTTAGTGCTGAGAAAACTTGTCTAATATAGAAATTGGTAATGTTGTACAAGTTTTTCGCTTTATAACAGAGATAATCACAGTAATCACATGCATTCACCCTCTCATAAAGAACAAGTGTTCTATTTATACTTCCATTATACCAAATAGTTTCATACAATGTATAGCGAGAACACGTACTTTATCCTAAAAAAATGACAAAATACAGCTTATATCCCCATATCTAAAGCTAGGGGTTTTACGCTGCTTATTGATAAGTGTTCAACTATATTATTTGTCTAAATCAATTTCATATTAATTTACTATAATATAGGTCTTTTCTACCTAAATAACTAAATATAATATATTTTTACGTCGAATCCTGTCTAAATGTTAGTAATTTTCTAACTTCTTTTATTTCCAATATTAACCTATCATTGAATGTAATTGTGTCTTGGGCACATGCTAGTTTGCTAGATACATAATAGAACGGCAAACAATAACTTTTAGGAGGATGGTTATGGTAGTTAAAAGAAAAGGATCAAAGGTGTTTGCTTCACTCTTAGCAGTATCCATTGCATTTGGGTCAGTTGGGTATGCTTCAGCAGAAAGCACAAACGGAAAATCCTCTTATGCACATGATCAAAAGGTTGTGGCAAGAGTCGATGCAAATAGGGCAATTGAACACGTCCGATATTTATCTGATGAAATAGGGACACGGCCTGGGGGGCTTGATGCAGAAAAACAATCAGCAGATTATATTGCAAAAACCTTAAAGGGATATGGATACGATGTAGAATATCAGTATTTTCCTGTTGCTGATCAGTATATTGCTAATGTTGCCTTTGCTGATGGAAGTACGTGGGAAATGGCTGCTGCTCCAAATGGAAAAGTAAGTACTGAGGCTGTAAATGGTCAGGTTTTATATGTTGATGGAGGAACGAACCTAAGCGATTTCCCTGCCGAAGCAAAAGGGAAAATTATTGTTATGCCTCGTGCGGCTAGTACTGTCGATTATCGGACGCAGGTAGACAATGCTGTTAATGCAGGGGCTAAAGGAGTTATTTTGCAAAGCCTTGTCGGTAGTCGTGGTAACTATGGCCAAACCTTTAATCCAAATTTAACGACAAAATATGATGTTCCGGTATTTGGTTCAGCCTTTATCCAGGGAGAATGGCTAAAGGAGCAGGCAGCAAAAGGACCAGTTGAAATCAGCCTTACTGCAAAACAGTATTCCAACCTTCAATCAGTGAACGTAATAGCCACAAAGGCTCCGATAACTAAGACTACAAATACAAAACAAGTAATTCTTGGGGCCCATCATGATAGTGTCGTCGGCGCATTTGGTGCAAATGATAATGCTTCTGGTGTAGGATTAATGCTTGAGCTTGCCAGGGTTTATAAAGGATACAACACAGAAAAAGAGTTGAAATTTATAGCTTTTGGTTCTGAAGAGCGTGGATTACTTGGATCACGATATTATGTTAATCAATTGACGCAGGAACAAAAAGATAGCATTGAAGCTGTATTTGTTCCTGATATGGTGGCTACCAATTATGATAAAGCAAAAAACCTTTATGCGATGACACCAGATGGTAGTACCAATTTGGTTACTGACTCAACCATTGCTGCAGGTGCCCGTTTAGGTAATTCTGATATCCTGCCAGGAAAATTTGGCTCAAGTGACCATGTACCTTTCCATAACGCCGGTATACCTGCTGCCTTATTTATTTGGATGGGTATCGACAGTTGGGACCCACTTGTTTACCATATTGAGAAAGTTTACCATACTCCACAAGATACCATTGCTGATAATATTTCGGCAGAAAGAATGAAGTCAGCACTAGATATTATTGGTGCTGGACTGTTTTCAACCGTAAGAAAAGATGTACCTGGCCTAAATAAGTAAAAGATAAGAAAAAGCGACACGGAGTTTTGAACTGTTACTCTAAATATGGATAATTTTAAAAAAGAACCTATGCTGCTAACAGATTCCCTCGGTATTGAACCGAGGGCATCTGTTTTAATCCCCACTGTTAACGATCATTAAGATTTACAACAATACATTCTCTAAATAAAGCCCGCCTCATTCGTTTATAGCCATAGTTAGGCTGTAATTTATGGCTAAAATTATGTTCCTTTAACAATTAATCCTCATCCATACGAATAGACCGTTTAGAACGACTATTACGCCATTTGCAGCCCTTGGGTGCTCGCTCTTCCTAATGCTTTTTGTTTAGGTGTCTAGACTTTTATCGGCAAAAAAGAGGGATACTACGGCTAACGGGTTCCGTTTCCTATCGCAAAATCGAAAATTTACAGCTAAATATGTAAAGGAACAAAGGAAATTTTCCAAAAGTCCATTTTAGTATTCAAAGCGTACTTATGAAAAACGGACCAAAGTTCAATGGGGCTTCTCCCCCAAAACTTTAGTGTGGATTTTTTTATACCACCACCAAGTATATTTCTGTGCTATGTAACATTAATCAATCAGAGGAAATGTTAAGAATGCCATTTGGAATAATGTCTTATTGGTTGGTTTAATTTTAAAGAAATAAGGACCTTTATCGGGTCCTTAGCTTTTGATAAATTATTAAACATAATTCTTTAACCCAGTCTTAAACAAAACTTAGGATTTAGGCAATGTGATTGATTGTTTCACTTTATTCTGGATCGAATTGAACGTATCTCTTCCAAAAAAAGCTTCCGCTTTACTTTTTATTTCTTTTAGCATTACATCATTTTCAGCTAACGTTTCTCTAATTTTTTGTATAAGTAGTAAGGCATTTTGACCAGAAATTTGTTGGGCTACCCTTTCGAGTAGAACCTTGGTATCAACTGAGAATCTTTCCGCAAAACTATGACACATTGCCATATTTATCCGAAGTGCCTCATGATATTCGTTTTCAAATGCTCTCCTTATACACCCTCTAACACCTGCGTATCCATATGAAATTTCCGATGCAGCTCTGTAAAATAAGATCATTCCATCTGCATGACTTGATTCTGGATTTAATCGAAGTTCGGTTATTAATGACATTAATCTTCGTACCATTGGTCTTGCCGCATCCATTGTATGCCACCATTCCAGTAACCGCTGCCTCTCGTCCGTATCCATTAGCAATGGTTTATTTGGCACTTTTCCCTCTCCTCTCAAAGTCGTGGGATTGCTTGAATATTTTCGATACGAGAATGTATTTCATACCATTTATCACCCAGTAACTCTTGACTTAATCTAATTGCTTCTCCTATCGTTGTACCTATTTGTTTGTTTAAATATCGGCTTTGCTCGACTAAATAATATACATCTTGAGGTGCCCCATTTACTGCTAATTCAAAATTCGGACTTAATTGTACTTCACTAATTCTCAATGTATCAAGATCAAAAACAAGCATTTCATATGCAAGGGAAATAAATTCTCCCATTCGTAGCCGATTAATGGTTCCCTGTACTGAATCAAAACCATAGCCAATATCAGCAACTGACGCATGGTAAGGATTAAGACCAGGTTTTGTTCTCAAGGAGGGAATGGATCGAAAACCTGTGGTAATCGAGCAGACCACCTCTTTTGCAGCCATTCCTCTTTCTAATACAGTAGATATGGCTTCAAGATAAGAATCTCTTTGATAGAAGTTATGCCCTTTAAAAGTATATGTCATAATTTTCTCTCCTAATAAATTCTAAACTTTTAAATATATCTATTAGGTAATATGAAGACATGCCAGTTTAAATTAATTTCAATTTTGCATTTTATTTTTAAGACCACTATTGTAATTGATTTTCCTTAAATTTATTATTTTAGTGATTTAATTTTAAGTCAAGCCAAGCTTGCTTAAATGCACGAATTTCTTTAGCTGCACTTTCACTATCTTTGTTCATTTTCCCTAAAATTGGGGAGGTAGGTTGTTTGTGGTATAACATCGATTC
This sequence comes from Neobacillus sp. plas4, assembly GCF_057221695.1. Taxonomy (NCBI): domain Bacteria; kingdom Bacillati; phylum Bacillota; class Bacilli; order Caryophanales; family Bacillaceae; genus Neobacillus; species Neobacillus sp. plas4. The sequence continues at coordinate 2,677,261 of NZ_CM170152.1, read as the reverse complement.
TACATCTCTTGCTTGATCTAAATGTGTATCAAAATTATCACTAAATTTTAAAGCTGTTTTTATTAAATTTCTTTCTAACTGGTCAAACAACGACGCGATAAAACGTAAGTACTCCTTCATAATTAGTAGCCAAAACCTATTTTCATTTAGAGATCATTCTATATACAATTGTTCGATAAGCGATTTAGGTCTTGCGGCAAACGTTCCAGGTGCAGCTAACATTTAATTATACAGCTCATACTTACATGACCAGGTAATTGAGGCTGATTTTGAATGGTTAACCTCCTTCATGATGACTTTATTACTAATGATATTTACATAATAATGAGATTATGCTTTGGACGGGAACGATCTCCTATGTATTTCATTGAGGAATACAAAAAAACACCCTAAAAAAGATAGGGTAGCAAAAAGTTGGAAGGAGGATATTTTACTATTATTATATTAGATTCTATTCCTGGCATATGTACAATAGCTGAGCAAATTCTATCCGAAATTGGAACTGATGATAAAAAAAACAGTTTACAAGTGCAGCTCAGATGTACTCCTGGCTGGCTTGGTTCGTGGACAAAACGAAAGTGCTGGCAAAAGGAAATCAGCGAAACAAGTACTTGAGATCAGCATTAACTGAAACAGTTCATTCAGTAAGAGGATTTAAAAACTATTAATCAATGCACTCTTTTGTGAAATAAAAAAAGAGTTGATGGACGTCCTTTTATACAGAAGTGAACCCCCCTATCGTTTATAAGAACACTTTTATACTATATATCCATAAAATGAATAAGTATTGATACTCCAAAAGCTATAATGCAATATATTAATGCTAAGTACGTATGTCCCAGACTATATAGGATATAGCTTGCTACTGAAAATAGGAATAACTCTAAAATAGAGCCATAAAAACCTTGAAGTTTATAAGGTGCATTTGGGGAACCTAACAAAGCCCAAATTACCGCTACTACTAAGGGAACTCCAATAGCTCCAATAATTTTCCCTTGCTGAAACCCCCAGATTCCGAAAATGATTAGAGTTAATATTTCGCAAATAAATCTACTTGCCATTATAAATAGTATCATTACCAACCTCCTAAAATCCGGCTATTTTTCTACAAGAGACACGTTTCTAATTTATACAAGTTCTAAATCCGCTAACCTGCTTCTTTGATTCACAAAGAAAAAGCGTTCTGATCTCTTACTGGAAACGCATCGTTTAAAAAAAATAGCTATCACACTTTCTTCTTAATCAAATTTATTACATAGTAAATTTGTGAAATTATATACGAAAGTAGAATAATAATTATTGTTCCTATTGTGTAAACTGCTTCCTCTACTGGATTGCCCCCACCTATAAATACGGAACTAAATATGAACAAGAGAATTACACAACACATTTCAGTTATGAAGAAGATACTAATATATTGTGACATATTATCTCACCTACCTATACAACAAAATTGCCTTCTCTTTAATATATTGTACGTCCTATCATTTATTTCCTGCTTCTTCCACTAACCTGCAAGTTAGCTCAATATCAAAAAAGGATCGCCGCAGCAATCCTTTTTCCTCCACTATTGCACCCCGTTAAGTACATTTTTTCACAAACTTAATTTCAACTTAAAATAAATATCCAAATATTTTAGATTTAACAACCAACCTTATCATTTTTTGTAAGACGATTTGTATATCAAAATGGGGGTCAATTGCAGGGGTACAACAGCCATTGTAGTCTTACAAATTAGGGTGCATTTTCTATACAAATTTTAGGGTAATTTTTCCGCACAAATAGCTTTACATCATTTTGGCACTCATTTTAAGTAACATTTTTAAGGTTTGAGATAGGTAACGGAACCCGTTATGCTATGGCGTCCCTCTTTTACATATCTATTCATACCAATTCTAAAAAGGAACAGATCGTTAATATCCCTTTATCAAAGTTTTCTAAGTAAAATGTTCATTCGGAGCATGGAGATTTTCATCCGGTAAACCGAATCCCATTAAGACGACAGGAGAATTTATGGTATGTTGAAATCCGATACAATCGGAATCGAACCCCCTTCTCTTTTATAAAACAGGTGATGCGCCATAAACCTTTTCATAGGCTTCAGCCACTTTTTGAATCATCAGATGATCGATTGGTGTTAAGAATTACCTGTATCTTGAAGTGTCACTTTTACACTGCATTCTTTTGGTGCTTGTTCTTCTAAATGCTTTTTGATTAAGCCCTGGATTTTCCCTGGATTTTAATTGTTGACTAAACGGCAGGTGATTTTGACATGTGCCTCGTTTGGAATGGCAGTTTTTGTACCTTCCCCCTGAAATCCACCCCATATGCAGTTTAATTCTAATGAAGGCCGAGGACTGATTTTCTCAGGATATGGGTAATTATTTTCCCCACCTGTTAATTCCGTAAATCCTAACGTTATTTAGCTTTTCTTCATCAAATCCCAGTGTTTAAATTTGTTCCTTCTCACCCGAATCTATATTTTTATAAAAAATAGGCTAGAATGTCGTGACATGACACTCTAGCCAGGTTAGGCTACCTTTATTTCAATTAATGTAATTCATAAAATCCCACTGAATATCCACCAACATCAGTACCAGAAGAACTTAACATATAATTTTTACCAGTAACGTCAGATACTGCTTTGGCCACTTCTTGAGGATTGTTGGTGATAATTAAATAGTTAACATTGGTAGGATTATAATAGTCAGCGTCAACATCCCATAACATCATATTTAAAGAATATTCATCCAACCATTTCATTTGCGAATTGCTATCCGTTAAAGCATATCCACCTTTACCCACTAGGTAGTTAGATAAGCCTTCTTTAATGTTAATTAAAGGTGGAACTACATTTTCTGGTGGAATCTTTTTAACTTGTCCATACCCTTTTCCCTTACCACCATATTCTTTACCAATTGCTTTACCTTTATTAGCCTTGTTAGGTACATCAGATACGTTAGTTAGGTTATTAGCTGCGTTATTATCTTTGATTTGTTGTCGATTTGTTCCACTATCATTACATCCGGTAAGTACTAATACAAGAACTAGTCCAAGTCCAAGTAATTTCATTTTTGATTACCTCCTAAGGTGTTTATTTTAGTATCTGTTTTAGATTAAAGATTTAATTACGAAAACTTACCATGTATTCCTTCGATAATAGATTTTGATAATGTTTATAAAAAATAAAAAGAGTGACTATTTTAGCCACTCTCCAAACGATGTTCAATTATTCATTAACATAAACTCTACTGTGTCTGGTCTTTTTTCATCTAACCTGATCTATGTAAGAAACTTTGACGTTGTCCCTATAAATCAAGAAAATAAATCTGGTTTTTCTTTTAGTAAATGATTCAACAGGTCTGTCATTTTTACTGTGTCACATACACTTACTGTTGCCTCGCCAAATCGTCCTTTGTACATAACTTGATTTTTTAGAAAAATCTCTTCAACTCGATTGTATTTTTTCAGAGGTATGACCAATATGTCTTCCTTACGGTAAGTGAGTCTCTACATTAACAAATTCGAAAATATTGCGGAAGAGAACTGGTTGGAGCCTAGCACTTTTATTTGCCTCCTATAGCTGAGATAGGAAGTAGCTCAAAACAGTCTTAATGTACAAATATAATTTGGAGCAGAAAAACCATCCCCATGAATCTCTAAAATCTGTTCTTTCTCGGGTCGCTTAAGTATGTTAATAGTATTTCTATAAATGTCTGTAATGCCTTTGTTTGATAGGTGGCAGGGGTTAGGATGGAGAAATTGCGTTTAAAAGGGAGTCCATTTACGTGAATGATGCCAATGTAACCGTTTGTCAGCTCCTTCTTAATTGCCCAACTTGATAACAAACTAATGCCTAGACCAGCTTCAACCGATTCCTTGATAACTTGGGTGCTGCCGAATTCCATGACGTTTTTCGGGGTGAAATCATATCTCCGAAACAGATTTTCAGCAGCTTCCCTCGTACCAGAGCCCTCTTCCCTCAGAATCCATGTTTCTTCCTCCAAATCAGATATTCTTATTTCCCTCTTTACACTCAGAAGAGGATGAAGAGGTGAGGCCACAATAACCATTTTATCCTTAGAAACCACTTTGGAATTAAGTGTAGCTTTTTCATAAAATCCTTCAATGATGCCAATGTCTAACTGATGTTTTTTTACTAGGTCAATGATCTCCTTTGTATTTTGAATCTTGATTGACGGATGAATTAGGGGATATTGCTCCTTCATTTTGGCAATAATATGCGGCAGGATATACTCCCCAAACGTGTAGCTAGCCCCAATCGCAATGGTCCCGCCTGCCTTATTTGTCAGGTCATAGACCAATGTCTGCATTTTGGTATAAAGTGTAATAATTTCCTTTGCATGGTGAAAAACAATCTCCCCCGCCTTATTTAGGCGGACATACTTATTATTCCTTTCCAGGAGCCTTGAGCCAATTGATTGTTCTAACTGTTTGATATACTGGCTAACCGCAGGCTGGGTCATATGCAGCTCCTCTGCTGCTTTTGAAAAATTCTCCTTCTCCACCACTTTAATAAACACTTCTAACTGTTGGTCCATCATCTGCCCCCTTATTCAAAATAATCAATGTATATGATTTTACTTATCATTTCTATTATATATAATTATTTTTCTTATACACTAATTGAAAGTATTATTAAATTATAAAATGAATAAATTTAGGTGATTAGAATGGAAAGTCAAAGTGCTAGAGTTTTACCTTTGAGCAAACAGGACCAGCAACTGCAAAAAAAAACTGAACCAAAACCTTCTGCTCATTTATTATTGCTAGGGGGAATAGCTTTTACCAGCGTAATTGCAGTGTTCGGTTTTGCCCTAGCGAAAGTCTCTGGATTTGATCGTGTAGGACCGCTTGCCTGTTCAATCGTGATTGCGGTTATTTACCGGCAATTTTTCGGTTATCCGGAAAAGATTCGCGCAGGAATTCAATTTTCCGCCAAACACTTTTTAAGATTTGCGATTATTTTATACGGGTTAAAGTTAAACATTGACGTGGTGCTTCATCAAGGGATAGGGTTGATTGCACGTGATATCGGTGTCATTGCTTTTGCGATATTGTTTACAGTATGGCTAGGAAAATTACTGAAAGCGGAATCCTCCCTTGTACTTATGCTTGGTGTTGGTACCGGTGTTTGCGGGGCTGCAGCGATTGCAGCCGTTTCCCCGATTATCAAGGCAAGAGATGAAGATACAGCCATCGGTATAGGAATTATTGCACTGGTGGGGACGATTTTTTCGATAACCTACACAATCTTAAGACCATTTCTACCGTTATCGGCGATTGAATATGGAATCTGGAGCGGAATCAGCCTTCACGAAATCGCTCATGTTGCCTTAGCAGGGGCACCCGCAGGCCCAGATGGCCTGGCCATTGCCCTGCTGGCCAAATTAGGTCGTGTACTACTACTTGTTCCATTGTGTTTTATTCTAATGTATTGGGTGAAAAAACGTAGTTCAGGAAAGTCAGCAGACACTACAATTGAATTCCCTTGGTTTCTCATCGGCTTTATCTTGATGAGTTTGTTCGGAAGCTATATCCTTGGCAAATCAATCCCTGTTTCAAAAGTGGCCATGGATGGGATTTCAACAGCAACCACATTTATCTTAACTTCCGCCATGGTCGGTCTCGGTTTAAATGTCAGCCTTCACGATCTCCGGACCAAAGCAGGACGGCCGCTGATAGCTATGATGATTACATCCGTCATCCTTTCCATTGTTTCATATTTTATTGTGTAAAGAGTGAAAAGTGATAGTGCAATGTGCATCTTAATTTAAGTTACTATTGAAGAAGAATTTCCCGCTCAACAAGTTGAATATCATATATATCTTAATCACAACATTTTTACTTAGCGCCCTCACAGCAAAAAGAGGGATTCTATGCAATCCCTCTCCATTACCTAGCTATTCAGATGAGGTCTAAAAAGGAACAAATCGTTAAAATCCCTATATCAAAATTTTCTAAGTTAAAATATTCATTCGGAGCATGGAGATTTTCATCTGGCAAACCGAATCCCAATAAGACAACAGGAGAATTAAGGTTATGGTTGAAATCTTATACAATCGGAATCGAGCCCCCTTCTCTTTTATAAACAGGTGCTCTTCCATAAACCTGTTCATAGGCTTGAGCCGCTTTTTTTATCATGGGATCATCAATTGGTGTTAAGAATGGATTGCACGTATCTTGAAGTGTTACTTTAACACTGCATCCTTTTGGTGCCTTTTCTTCTAGTTGCTTTTTGATTAAGCCCTTTAGGGAAACCTCAAGAGCAAACAGTCCTCTTAAAGTATACGTATTCGCGGGAACTCCTCTATCCCACATATCAGAATCGGATATAACCACTTCATAACAGGCTAATTTTTCTTTAAATAAGTATTCAGAAGACTATTGATTGAGTGATTTATTTTATTTATGTTAGGATTTTCTACTTCCGTATCGTTAATGCTATATTTCCTTTTTAGTTTAATAATTCTTTCTATACTTTCATTTAATCTTTGATCGGAAATTTCCCCATTTTCAACAGCAGTCTTTAAAGAGGAGGTAATCTTAACAATATTATTATAGTCATGTCCTACTAAAATAATATCGCTTCCCGCCTTTACGGATTCAACTGCTGCTTTACCAATATCAAAATGTTCTATAATGGCTCCCATTGTCATATCGTCGGTTATGATTACTCCCGTGAAACTAAGTTGATTTCTAAGAAGATCCGTCATGACAGCTTTTGACATGGACGCTGGATTGATTTTATCCAATTCAGGCAATAAGATATGTGCGACCATCACAACATCTGCTCCATCATTAATCGCATGTTCAAACGGAATTAACTCTAGTTCTTTAAGTTCCTTAAGGCTTTTATTAACAATTGGGAGTTCCAAATGGGAATCAACCGATGTATCTCCATGTCCAGGAAAATGCTTGATTGTAGGGATGACATTTTGCGACTGAATCCCTTTCATCGTTTGTATGCCAAGTGTACTTACTACTTCCGAATTGTTCCCAAATGATCGATCCCCGATAACAGGGTTACCAGGATTGCTGTTAATATCAAGAACAGGTGCAAAATCGAGATTTAATCCAAAATCTTTTAATTCACGACCTAATAGTGTTCCGACTTTATATGAAAACTCAGGATCTTTTACCTTTCCAATCTGATTATTTGTAGGAAAGTTAACAAGACCTCCTGGCAACCTTGTTACGCTTCCTCCTTCTTGGTCAACGCCTAAAAAAAGCGGTAGATTCGAACTATTTCCAGCCTTCAGCTGATTCACAAGTTGAACGGTTTGTTCAGGGGTTTCAAAATTATTTTTGTAAAAAATAATTCCTCCGACATGGAATTGGCTTAGTAATTTTTTTGCATTTGTATCCATAGTGGTCCCGGAAATCCCCGCAACAATCATCTGCCCTATTTTATCTTCTAAGTTCATTTTAGAAATTATTTCTTTAATGGATTGATTTTCTTGTTGATTCGGTATTTTTTCAAGCTTTGTATAGAGTGAAATATGGTCAACTTTAGGATTTTGCTCCTGTTCAGTTTTTACTGGTAAAACCCATAATAAATCAGTAGAAGTGGTTCCCTGATAAACAAGGATCATTTGGTCATGCGTTGAATCTTTATAGTATCGAATATCATCGGGTTCTCCACCAGTTTTCTTAATATTATTTAAAGAAATATTTTGTAATTCAGAATCATAAGATCGTATATCATTTACAGTCTGATCCACAAAGCCGATTGTAGAATGATGACTTTCGTATTCCTCATACCTGCCTTTAGCAGTTTCCGAAATATGGTCTGATTTTCCCCACTCTTTGTTTACTTCCTTCCATTCTGTTTTACCGGAAACAAAGGGAATGTTCGGAACCTTACCTACCTTAGATAAGGTAAATGTTTCTTCTACTAATTTCTCAATTTTTGAATTCTGATCATTCTTTGAATCCACTGTATTATCAGATGGCTTAGTTATATTTGGGCTTTCTTTAACTGGTGTCTGTTCACGATTATTTTCTTTGATTGCATAATAAACTCCAATGATTAAGGCAAACATTAAAAGTAGAATCGTAAAAATACGTAGCTTATTTCGAGAAGCCCTTTTTCTTTTCATTTTCCAATTCCCCTTTCTACCTGTATCATTACACCGTAAAAACCCTGTTATTCCAAAAATGATACCACCTACTATGATATCAAACATCACATACTAATCCTTCCAATGATTGTATAGGATGACTGGATGATAAGCCAGTCTAGATTGCTTAGTTGGGGATCAAAATAGGCTGTTCCTGGAATGTCTAAATTAAATGCTTCCAATGACCGTTTAATAATTTGCTCCATTGTTCGATTGTTACTTTCCTCCATTTCGTTGTGTTATTCATCCTCTATATCGAAAAACTTTTTATATTAAAAGTTTTCTTTTAAGGATTCAATACTTGGATACAACATATGAAGAAGGTATCAAAGGAACCTTCAGATGGAATAGGATATACCCATCTAATTAGGATTACATTGCCTTATGAAAAAGTGTTATTGATGATGAAAAAGTAGAGACGCTTCAATATTTTTAGTCTCAGGTCCTTCTCGTAAAACTGATTTCGCATTATATTCTTTCTGATAAATTTCCGTTGCATGCATTACCACCCATGTTTCTAATGTCCCATATATAAACATTTTCGTTGCCTGATCTTTAATCTCTACTTCTTTCCCTTTTTCTATAATATTAGCTGCAGATACATTTCCAGGACTTCCTATATAAAAAAAACTACTCTTCTGTCCCAATTTCAAGGTACACGAAAAGTAGTTTAAATTTTAACCATGGGGACGGTTCTGGTGGCACATTTTGGAAATTTTCAAAAAAAGGTCACTGACACTCTTAAATTTCTTTTCAACTCTTTCGCATAAGGTACCTTAAGAATATCAAATTGTACGCGTTGGCCTTCATCAAATGATTTAAAGCCATCACCAGTAATCTTTACTATTGTTATTTAAATAAAATAAAAAATAGTTTCCATGTCTGGAAACATTTTTGTAGTTGACCATATGGTGTTACCAATTCGTTTTTTCTCTTTTACGTAAAGAAATAAACAATTACTATTCACTGTCTCAGATTGTTTTTTCTTCTAGAAATAATGACTTAAATAATATATTGTATACCTAAAACAATGAAAGCCCTACCTCTCTTTCATCCTTACGGCTCCTTGTCCGTGCCAGTGTGAATCAGGATTGCTAAAATCAAGTGACTATTTTATCGAGTTATTTGATGAAACTTCAAACGTTTGGTAAAAGAAATTTAAATAATAATAATAATGGATTAGATTGTAGAAATAACAAAAGAGGTTAATGATCTAAAGTGAGTTGGAGAAGTTGAATGTCTTTGAAATGATTTACTTTTAATAATAATTCAGGATATTTTCGAGAGATGTAATACATTATCTAAATTAACCTTAACAGAAACTTTTTATTTGATTTTCAGTAATCCCTTTAATTAATCCCAGTTCACTAATCAAAAATTCACGCGCGTTATCTAGCATTTTTTTTTCGCTTGAATTAAGTGCTTTTTCTTTCTTCATACGAATTAAATCACGTACAACTTCAGTACATTCTTGTATTTTACCCGTTTTTATTTTGTCCGTGTTCACTTTATACCTTTGTTTCCACGGCAGTAATCTATCTGATTCTCCATGATGAAAAATGTTTATGATGTGTTTTAATGCAATTATATCAGTAACAGGGCGTATATTTGAACTCAATATTTTACCCGTAGGAATCATGACTTGCATATTACCGATTAACATTTTTATGACATAATACTGTTGTTTTTCCCCTGAAATTTCCTTTTCTTCTATGGCTTTAATTATACCTACTCCGTGCATTGGATAAACAATGTTATCGCCAATTTGAAACAAATAATCCACCTCCATATATGGTAACATTCTTTACCTTAACATATATATTATTTTTTATCAAATTTTCAATTTTATCATAAATTTATTTTAAGTGTCAACTACTTTTTCTTTAGAAATCAGAAAAAACAATAGGAATCGTGTCGGATTACCAATAAAGGGAAGGTTGATTTTCCCGCTTTACTGTTTTCATGTTCCCTACTCCTTTACAAGTGGGGGTTCTTTGTTTCACAGAAAAAGAAAAGCAGACTCCCATAAAAGAGCCTGCCATCCCTGCTTTGTAAAATTATGCAGCTTTACGTACGTTTGAAGCTTGAGGTCCACGTTGGCCTTGCTCCACATCAAAAGTCACTGCTTGACCTTCTTCTAAAGTTTTGTAACCTTCGCCTTGAATCGCTGAGAAATGAACGAATACATCGTCTCCACCTTCACGTTCGATGAATCCGAAGCCTTTTTCGCCATTAAACCATTTAACATTACCTTTTTCCATTTGTATTGCCTCCTAGTGTGTAAACACACACAATGTAATACTATCCCTGCTCCCAGTGATCAACAAGATGAAAAGTAACAAATCCTTTACACCGAACAAAAATAATTCTTTTTAAACATAACATTTTTTGTAAGAAATGTAAAGATACAGAAAAAATTCATTGAGCTCACTATTTCTTTTTGAAAATCATTGCCGTATATTTTGTATCAGGATTCACTCCATATTCTGTGTGCATGCTTACAATCTAATAGTTACTAAAGAATCTCCTTAGAATCATAAGAAGTTTCTTCCATTTTCAATAACGTGTTATCTTCTTTTATAATAAAAATGCTGCCATTATGCATCAACCTGACCACCGTTCATATAGGATCTATTATAATTTTAAAAACGAATTAAACTTGCTTCGCAGTACAATTCAAAAAGCAGAGACCGCCATTTATTTAATAAATCCACTAAGGTATTGGTAAAGCTCTTCTAGTTCTTTTTCTTTTGCCACAATACAATTCGGATATTGTTTTATTTCTGCTACGCTTGTTAGTTTAAAATCGTTTGGAGTTGGCAGTCCTGAAGCACAAATCACCATATAATCGGCAAAGTAAATCAAGCCTGTTACAGCTGATATTTTAATGGTCATTTGGCCCATAGCTCTTCCCGCAAACAGCCCTTTCATGGCACTTTTCCCACCGGATCTTTCAATAACAATTTGATTTTCATCTACCATTACAACTGTTCCTGATTTTAAATCAAATGTTTTCATGTCTTATCGCCTCCACCTTAACTAGATACAATGCTTTATCCTCTACTTCGTTAATCAACTACTCAATCAATACTTCTACCGTTTGTTTGAAAAGAGAAAGGTCGGTTTTAGGTGTTAGAGGAATTATACGAATACTTCTCCCCCTTTCACTTCAATGTCCTGTATCTCATGATAATATCAATAGTTGTATTTTTACCACATCTGATTTTTCTATGTTTAAAAAATACAAGGATTATTCCATTATTTCAGATTCGGATTCTGACAAAATATATTCTGTATGATTATCAGTTCACAAACCTTCTAGCTTCATGTGTTCGTTAATTTCAGGAAGAGCTTCTTCCGAAAGCTGGTGACAAAGTGCTTCAATTATAATATCTTGATGATCCAGTTCTTTTGCAGAACGGTAGGCTTCTCTTAGAACTTGGACCGCAAAGTCTGATTTAATGTTTTCAACGATTTAAGCAGCATAAATAATGGTATTATCCTTCCTAAGATAGCTTCCTTTACCACCTCATCCGATTGGAAATTGGTTAACGTTACGGACAGTTCCTCTAACAAACTGTCATCCTCTTTAAGAAACCTTCCTCTTCCAATTGACTTAAGGAGAGGTCTTTGCTATTTTAAGTTTAAGTGAAAAATACATATAAGTAGTAGGTGCCCTTTGGGGAGAATAGGGAATGGAGTGAGAATCTTCAGCGGTCCCACCACTGTAATGGGGAGTTTCATTAGAAATGCCACTGGAGTTATCTCTGGGAAGGCCTGATGAAGTGACGATCCTAAGCCAGGAGACCTGCCTATCTGCTTTGACTCTTATAGATAATGGAAAAGTCTGTAGTTTATTTGTTAATCAAATAAACTACAGACTTTTTTTGTTGAATAGGGTCTTAAAAAGAAAGGAGAAGAAAAAATGAAATTATTACAACAAACGATTGAAAAAATTGAGGGATTGGATCAAGAAATGGTAGTAAAAGCAAGGGCCAGAGTGGACAGTCTTATTAAGCCTCCTAAAAGCTTGGGAAAGTTAGAATCCCTTGCTATACAATTAGCGGGGATTACAGGAAAGCTCTATCCTGAGATTGATCAGAAAGCGGTTATTGTGATGGCGGGCGATCATGGAGTTTATGAAGAAGGGGTAACAAGTAATCCACAGGAGGTAACTTTTGCACAAACGTTGAATTTTGCAAAAGGATTAACGGGAGTATGTGTGATAGGGAAAGTTACTGGAGCTAAGATTGTTGCAGTAGATGTTGGAATAAAGGGAGAGATCCCAAGTGACGCAGGTGTCATTATTAAAAAAATAAAGAATGGTACAGACAATATGGCAAAGGGTCCTGCTATGACGAGGGAGGAAGCGATAAAATCCATAGAGGTTGGGATAGAAATTGCTCATGAAGAAATAAAAAAAGGAGTCAATTTACTTGGTACAGGTGAGATGGGGATTTGCAACACAACTCCTAGTACAGCGATCTTGTCCGTTTTAAAAAATTGTGATCCTATAGAGATTACTGGAAGAGGGGCTGGGTTAGGTACAGGAGGAATCGAACATAAAGCAGCTGTAATTAGGAAAGCGATTGAGATCAACAAGCCAGATTGTAAGGATGGAATCGATGTTTTAGCCAAAATTGGTGGACTAGAAATAGGTGGAATGGCAGGTGTTATGCTTGCGGCTGCAGCTAATAGAATTCCAGTTGTAATCGATGGCTATATTTCAACCATATCTGCTTTAATTGCTGCAAGGATTGAACCGAAAGCGAAGGAATATTTCATCACCTCCCATGCCTCTCTAGAACCAGGTGGAAAAATAGCGAGTGATCTGCTAGGAATCGAACCAATGTTACACATGGATATGTGCTTAGGAGAAGGTTCCGGTGCTGCTTTGGCTTTCCCTATTATAGAAGCAGCCTGCTCTATGATGAAAAATATGCCAACCTTTGTGGACGTAGGAATGGAAATATAATAGTGTAGGATTTAGAAGTAACTGGGACAGTGGGATCTGTCCTCCATCCCTTCAAGTTATTGTTAAATTTATTTATAAGTTGGTCCTTTTACCCGCTCCTCCCAGAGAAAAAAGTTCCAGTACCAACCAAAAATTTGGAAGGAGACTGGCACTTTTATCGGCAAAAAAGAGGGATGTTATGCGATCCCTCCCTTGCCTATCTATTCAGATTAAATCTAAAAAGGAACAAATCGTTAAAATCCCTTTATCAAAGTTTTCTAAGTTAAAATGTTCATTCGGTGCATGGAGATTTTCATCTGGCAAGCCGAATCCCATTAAGATAACTGGAGAATTTAGGGTATGGTTGAAATCCGATACAATCGGAATCGAACCCCCTTCTCTTTTATAAACAGGTGTTTTCCCATAAACCTTTTCATAGGCCTCAGCAGCTTTTTGAATCATCGGATCATCGATTGGGGTTAAGAATGGATTTCCTGTATCTTGAAGTGTCACTTTTACTGTGCAGCCTTTTGGTGCGTGTTCTTCCAAATGCTTTTTGATTAAGCCCTGGATCTTTTCTGGATTTTGATTATTGACTAGACGGCAGGTGATTTTGGCATGTGCCTCGTTCGGAATGACGGTTTTTGTACCTTCCCCCTGAAATCCACCCCATATGCCGTTTAATTCTAATGTTGGCCGCGAACTAACTTTCTCTGGATATGGGTAATTATTTTCCCCACCAGTTAATTCTGCTAAACCTAATTGTTTTTTTAGCTTTTCTTCATCAAAGCCCAGTGCTTTAATTTGTTCCTTCTCAAATTCTGTCAATTCTATAACATCATCATAGAACTGATCCACATTTACCTTTCCATTTTCATCATGAAGAGTTGAAAGCAGCTTCACTAATAAATGGTTAGCGTTCTGAACTCCTCCGCCGAACATGCCTGAATGCAAATCCGTATTTGCCGTTTTAAGAGAAACCTCGAGAGCAGCCAGACCTCTTAAAGAATATGTAATTGCAGGAACGCCTCTATCCCACATATCAGAATCGGATATGACCACGACATCACAGGCTAATTTTTCTTTATTGTCGGATAAATACTGTGGAAGATTTGGACTTCCGATTTCTTCTTCTCCTTCGATACAAAATTTAAGGTTGACCGGTAATTTACCTTCTACTTTTAGGAGAGTCTCAACTGCTTTAATATGTAAGAACGTCTGCCCTTTGTCGTCTGTTGCTCCTCTCGCGAAGATTTTTTCATCTCGGATGTTTGGTTCAAACGGAGGGGTTTCCCATAAGTGAATTGGGTCAACGGGCTGTACGTCATAATGACCGTAAACTAATACAGTGGGCGCATTTTCCTGATGGAGCCAGTCACCATAAATAATTGGATGACCTTTTGTTTGTACGATTTCAACGTGTTCCATTCCAATGTTTTCTAACTTATTGGCAATCCAGGAAGCTGCTTTTTGGATGTCCTCTTTATGCTCAGATAAGGAACTTATGCTTGGAATACGAAGTAATTCTTTTAATTCCTCAACATTTTGATGATGATGCTTGGATACAAATTCGGATAATTGACTCATGATCTCACCTATTCTTTTTTATTTTCCATTCTATTGTACACAAAAACTAGGAAGAAAATAGAAAATCTGCTCTAAAAAAGGGAGAGAGTTTATTTGAGCATATTAAAAGTGCCTGGCACTACAAAATAGAATGTAATCTTTGCCACAGTCGTACATAGCCTCTAAAATCGGTAAAAGTTTTCTTCCATGCTCAGTTAATGAATATTCACCTATAGGAAATTTTACAAAGCCCATTCATTATAGGATGGTCTTTGTTTTTGTTATTCCTGTTCGGTGTTTAAGTGACTCAAGCCCGATAATAAAAAGCACCCTATAAATTGAGGTGCTTGATAAACAATCATTTTGTTTTCTTGAAAAACTCATACTCTTTAATTAATCTTAAATGGTTGCCTGTCTCTAGCATTTCAATTATTTCCTTATTTCCTCTTTTAAAGGCTTCTTCCCTTTCCATTGCATTTGGTATTGCTCCATACTTAATTAAATAAGCAACTATATATTTATTATCCTTTTGTATAGCTAATTCTAATGCAGACTCACCGAATTGAGATTTTGAATGAGGAGCTGCTCTATAGCTTTCAAAACTTCTCTTAACGCCTTCTGTATCATTATTGAGTATATTATTTATTAGTACCTTGTTTTCTGGTCTATCTACAACTTGGTTATTTTCTGGGCGCTTGTGCTTTTCTTTCTTTTTCAATAAAAATACAACCAATATTAAAAGAAACACAAATAATGCAATTAGAATGAAATCTGGTATCATGATGTAATCTCCTATTTATTATTTAATAAACATATTATATTGTTTATTAAATAATAAAGGAATATTACCGAAGTTATCCTTAATTGCACCTTCCTGACATCCTTAATATATTCCTTCTACAAAGATAGAAAACTGGCATTTCTACTATCTTTACATACGTTGAATACCGTAGAAAATCACCCGCGTCACCAAAGAGAATGAAATGGGCTTCACACCGTCAATACTGCTTTTATGGCTGGGCGAGGAAGGTCGCTGAATTATGGTGCTTTAGGACCAATCAACGCCACCCCAAGAGGATTGCAACTTTCGCAACAGAACAATTTGGCCGAGATGATACGTATCGTGCATCATGATATTGCTGAGTAAACGCTCAATAGAGTACCTGTTAGCTGCATAAGGAGCTTTTAACTTTTCATCGTCAAGTTCCGCAATGAGCGTTTTTAATTTATTCATAACTTCATTGAGGCGCTGCACTGTCTGAGCCCATCCAATTTCGTCTTCTGGATCACCCGGATTTCCAAAGGTTTCTTCATTGTCTTCTGCCTTATGCGGATTCTCTGTTCCCTTAATTCGATGTATTACATCTTCATTCCAAAATATCAAGTGGTTGACAATCTGCCAAATCGAATTGCTGATTCCCGAACTTGTCCATGCTGCCTCAGCTGCGATGACTCCATGAAGCGCCTGATCCATGGAGGCAAACCATTCATTCTCATGGCAATGCATGTCGAGTTGTTCTAAAAACATTTTGGTTACTGCTTGCATACAACCAATCTCCTCTCTGTTTAGTGTAATCTTTCAAAGTTAAAAGACAAGAAAAAAAACAAAACCATGATCACTATGACTTATTCGGCTCATCCAGCTTTTATGCCTTCATCTTGACAAATAAAGTACCCTATAGGGCAGACCTTTTTAAGTGTCTACTCTATAGGGTACATTTTATTTTAATGGTCGACCTGTTGGCTAAAGGACATACCTGGTCTTTGATTTTATAAGACAATATCCGCTGATTTATCAGATTTTAAGAACCGCTTATCTTCTTTACGCTGATGAGGACTTCCGATTTCTTCTTCTCCTTCGATGCAAAATTTTACATTAACCGGTAATTTACCTTCTACTTTCAGTAGTGATTCGACTGCTTTAATATGTAAGAACGTCTGCCCTTTGTCGTCGGTTGCCCCTCTGGCAAAGATCTTTTCATCACGGATCGTTGGTTCAAACGGAGGCGTTTCCCATAAATGAAGTGGATCAACAGGCTGTACATCATAATGACCGTATACTAAGACAGTTGGCGCATTTTTCTGATGAAGCCAGTCACCATAAATAATCGGATGACCTTTTGTCTGGACGATTTCCACATGTTCCATTCCGATGCCTTCTAATACATTGGCGATCCAGGAAGCTGCTTTTTGGATATCCTCTTTATGCTCAGATAAGGAACTTATGCTTGGAATACGAAGTAATTCTTTTAATTCCTCAACATTTTGATGATAATGCTTGGATACAAAATCGGATAATTGACTCATGACCTCACCTATTCCTTTATATTTTCTATTCTATTTTTCACAAAAAGTAGGAAGAAAATAGAAAATCAGCTCTAAAAAAGGGAGAGTTTTTATTTGAGCATATTGAAAGTGCCTGGCACTGCAAAATAGTATCAAGGGAACTTCGACCGTTTGCTGGACCAATCCGATTGTTAAGTCTTCAAAAATGCTTTATTATTCAAAAAAACGCAACCAGTTTCCCAATGCATGGGACTGACCGCGTTTAGTGCTTTTGTATATAAATTTCGATTTAGCCATTTACAATCGTTCCGCCATTAACATGCAATATTTGCCCTGTTACAAAGGATGAATCGATATTTGATGCCAAATAAACATATGCAGGTGCGAGTTCTTCCGGTTGACCTGGCCGCTTCAACGGTGTATTCTGACCAAATTTGCCTACTTCCTCTTCTGTAAATGTCGATGGAATGAGCGGAGTCCATATTGGTCCAGGAGCTACCCCATTAACCCTGATTCCCTTTTCAGCTAACTGTAATGCAAGAGAACGGGTGAAGGCTGTTATAGCACCTTTTGAGGCAGAATAGTCAACAAGCGTAGGATGACCTTTGTAAGCTGTAACCGAGGTTGTATTAATAATGGAACTACCTTCCTTCAGGTGCGGTAAGGCCGCTTTTGTTATGTGAAACATGGAGAAAATATTTGTTCGAAATGTCTTTTCCAGCTGTTCAGTCGTAATGTCCAGTATGCTTTCTTGTGGATGCTGCTCCGCTGCATTATTCACCACTATATCTATTCCGCCAAATTCATCTACTACTTGTTTGACAGCTACCTGACAAAAGGATTCATCACCAATATCCCCAGATAGTAATAGACATCTTCCCCCTTGCTCCTCAACATGTTGTTTCGTTTCTTCCGCATCATTGCTTTCGTTTAAGTAAAAGATTGCAACATTTGCTCCTTCTTTCGCAAATGCAATGGATGCTGCTCGTCCTATTCCACTATCTCCTCCAGTAATAACTACGTTCTTGCCCTTTAGCTTTTCACTGCCTTTATAGTTGGAGTTTATCGTTTCTGGCAGTGGTGTCATTTCCTTTTGGATCCCCGGCTGCTGATTTTGTTCCTGTTCGGGTATTTTACTTGGGTATGCTTCATTCTTCATTCTATCATTCCTCCTATCAATCTATGATGATTAATAATACCCTTTGATAAAAAAATTAAACTACTACCGATAGTTGATTTCTCGTTTACATGTACCAGTAAGATTAAAATCCCTTGTGCTGAATATTGGCACTATCTTCATTTAAAATTCCCATTTTTCTAATATGTGCACGTGTTTTCTCATCACCTAAGTCATAAAGCATCGAATAGATCCATAGTATCCGCTGGTCATATTCCTTATTTTGAGGCTGATGATGATATCCAAGATACGGAATATGTGATCGAAAATAACTTTCCCAATCTGTTTCATCATTTCGATTAAAAAGCCTTTCAAGGAAATTTACTTGAGATTCTGTCGCTTCAATTTTATAATCCCACTCTCCCTCGTATGGTCCTCTGAAAATTTCATTAGATTGAATATTGATATAATAACTTTGTTTTTGTTCATCCATTCGCTCATCTCCTATCTTGTTGGATGTTTACCACAACCATCAATGTTTTAAACATTTTTTCCCCTTCAAGCTTTTCCTAAAAAAAGTGCCAGGCACCATCTAATTTTGAAGGGTCCCTGGCACTGTTTTTATTGCTAACACGCATTTGTATTACTCTCTTATTGGCTGAAAAACTTCTTTATCGTTTTCTTTTTCTTCTTCTTGTCCACGTATCGTGTTTCGATTCGTACATGTATCGTCCAACTCTTCACTTTCAGAATCTAAATATGTATGGTTTTCATCTTGAACACTAACCTCCTTGCTGAAAATAAACTCTTCTTTTTTCATAAAAGATTCATATAAGCTTCGGAATTCCTGTTTTTTAATTGATTCCAAAACAAATTGAATCAATGAGGTATCTTTGACATCTTTTAATTCGGAGAAAATACAATCCATCATTGGTTTCCCGGCTTTATCAAAGATATTTTCCCCCCAGTTTTTTATTGCGAGCTCCCTCGTATCAGGATTGTAGCGGATCAGCTGGTGATGCATGATAAACCGTTCCATTAACGAATGAACACTTTCGATGGAATAGCCCATATCAAAAGCCATTTGCTTTTTCGTAATCTTATAGATTCCAATTAGAGTCGTACTTTGATTCGTTAAAAGGTATAAATAAAAGTATCTGTCCTCTGGCGTCATCTCCTCTAAAACCATCGGATCCATCCAAAAATCAGTACGCACTTTTCTAAACTTTGCCATCCATGACCACTGCCTTTCTCCTCGTAAACTGTTTTCATAGACTATATATAGAGACAAGGCAAAAAAGGTCATATGGATTTCATAAACGTGTGAACGTTTTATTACAAAGGATTTTTGTGGTGCCTGTCAACCTTGTAGACTTCGGACAAAACTATAGTTTTTTATGATAATTTACTATTAAAATTTAAAAATTTTTACAGTTAAATATTGAATTTTCTACCATTTTTTTATATATTTATATTGAAATTAGCACTCACCATGATTGAGTGCTAATTTCAATATAAATTAAGGGGGTGTAATTAATGTCAATTGTTCATTATGACAGGGTCTATGACAGTTGTTGTGCTTCTCCTTTTATTGACTCGGAAGATAGAAAAGAGAAAAAACGCAGGAATGACATTGGAAATCACATGAAACCTTCATTAATATTTCACCATGATCTTTCGGAACATAACCTATGCCAATCCTCATGTGGTTTCCAAAATTTATTTGATGGTTATCATAGCTTATTTTCTGAACTGTTTTGAAAACTGTTTTGTAGGAGGAATTCTTTATGAAAATGTTGGACCTTGTGTGTATTTATTGTGGTGAACCACTTTTAAAATGGGAAAGAACCAGAAGTTTTTGCTGGAATTGTAATGAATTAACGACATCTGAAGCTTTTCACGAAGAAGTTGACTAAAGTTGGTTTGACTTAATCCTTTAATGTCTTAAGCGACAAATGAATGTTTTTCAGAAAAATTTTTATAAACTTTTTTCCTTACAAAAACAACTGAGCCAAAAGGCACCCAGCAAATGAAAGACTAACACTAATACAACAGATACGTGGAGGTATTCTAGATGAAAATAAAAACAGGTTTATGGATTAAACTCCCACAACTTCTGCGATTACGTATGTTAGCTGCTGTGATAGAACAACAAAAAGAACGAAAAAAAAACCGCAGCTGTGCCTAAAGGAGTCGGATGAGAAGGAGAAAAACTAAAATAACATAAAATACATTTACCCCCGCTGATCATAGTATACCGCTACAAAATTTTCAGGAAGCTCAGGAAAAGCGGTCCTGACACTGACTCCAAATGGAAAAGGCTGGCCAGGACCGCCATGTAAAAATAAAAGAATTGGCTTATTTTTGTCCATTCCCTCTATTAGTAAATACTGTTTACTCTCATTGACGCTTAATTCAACAAGCTCACAGATGCCTCCATTCCTAACTATTTCTTCTCCTTCGTTCTTAACGATCCACTGGTTTACCGAACGAATGATTAATAGAATCATTACTGCCATTACAATAAAAATCCCTGTTGCAATTCCAGCCTTTTTTAACTTCTTCAAAACAATTCTTTCATCTTTTCGTGGTAGAGCTAATAGAAAATTGTTTGTACCGAGTAAATGAAACTTATCGAACAATAAGAACGTATGATTATTAATAAAAGCTTCTTAGAAAGGAGGAATTAGCATTGCCTATTTGTCAAAACTGTAAAAGAAAGTGGTCTTGGCTTGATGCGATTAAGAAGTTATTAACATTTCGTAAAAGTATGCAATGTAATCATTGTGGAGACTTTCAATACCAAAGTAAATCTTCGAGGAATACGACGTCTTTATTAGCCTTACTCCCTATTAGCATTATTCCGTTTTCCGTAATCTTTGATTTATCCCTTTTTTCTGTACTACTCTTAGGACTTACCTTATTGCTTGTGACTCTGTTTGTCATGCCAGTACTACTAAAATTAACTGATAAAGAAGAACCATTGTGGTAAAAGGGGACTGCACGAGACAGTCTCCTTTATTATATCTTTATTGAATGTTAGTAATGTTCTTATTAATTAAGATAGCACGGTCGATTAAAAAGGAATATTGCAACATAAGTATGGGGTATAACAGCTCGTTATACATGATTCTATTAATCTATAATTGAATAAAAAAGACGATCAAAATTCACTTTCCTGAATTTTGAAGTCGTCTTTTGAAATAACTAACCTATTTGGATTCTATGCCTCTTTAATAGGCTCCATAGAAACAAGAGAACCGTTCACTTGAATCGCCTTCTTTTCGGGTCTTGCAAAAATTGCGAAAGCGATTCCAAAAACAAATAGCAGGGAAGCAGTTAGTAAAATAGAATAATTGAATCCAAGGCTTACATTTCCTCCGGCTGATTCAACCACAAATCCTGTAATTAAAGGTCCAACCATACCCGCAATATTCATGAATGATGTACTAAGACTTGTCATTAGTCCTGCTCGTCCAGGAAGGAGCTGCATTAAAACCTGTGGACTAATCGCCATAATGGTATATGAAAAACCTTTCGTTAAGAGAATAGCTGCTGTTACCCAAGCCGCAGATTGGAAAATCGTTGCAGAAGCTAAAAACAATCCTGCTATTACTAATGCCCCACCTGCAAAATATACCCGGGATACACGGAAGTTTTGACTTTTACTAAACAAGCGATCTGAACCAGTTGCTATTAGAATAGAAATGATAACAGATCCAATACCCACTATAGAAGCAGCATATCCCATTTCCATAGGTGTCATTTTTACAACCTTAGTAAGGTAACTAGGCATCCAAAGTGTAATCCACATTGTTACCCAAGACGCTGAAAAAGCGGCTAATAAAGTGAATAAACAGGTTGGAGATCGTAATATGACCAAAAATTCTGACCATTTAAATTTATCTGGGGCTTGTTTTACACCGTTTTCCTTCTTTTTCGCTTTCATCGTTTCAGGCAACATCATCCAGACCACAAGGAAAATAAGACTGACCAGTCCTAGAGCAGCAAATGCAAAACGCCAGCCAAATTCGGAAATCAAATATACTAAAATAGGCGCTGATGCTGTAGCACCCAGCATACCACCTGCATTTAATATTGAAATAGCCATTCCGCGGGATTCAGGCTTAAACCATTTCGTCACATGGCTTATTGCAGTTGGTGCAAAAGGCCCTTCACCTATACCAAGTAACACACGATATAAAACCAACATAAAGATACCTGTGATAGCAAACGCACCAAATTGTAAAATTGTCCAGCTTAATATCATCAAACCAATAATTTTTTTCGTTCCAATTCGGTCAGACCAAGAAGCCCCAAAAATTCCGGAGATTGAAAACAGCCAGAAAAAACTACTGCCAATTAACCCCCATTGCGTATATGAGAGATCAAACTCACTGATAATAGAATTAGCAGCATATCCTATGATTGCCTTATCCGCAAAGTTAACGGCCATAGTAAAGAATAGAAATAGAAGTACAGTCCAACGCATCCTTTTTAACACCCTCTCTTTTCCTTGCAAAATATTTACTAACAAATTCAATAAAAATAAGACATTAACAGATTCCTTTAATCGAAACGATTAATATTCCCCAATAATAAAGAAAGCGCTTTAAAAATTTTATGAAGAAGATCATTTATTGGAGCTTCACCTGCCCTGAAGTAAGAACGGCAGGTTTCATGAAGCTTTTCCGAGGTTTATCTATTTTAGAGTCATAAATATAAAAAGATATTTTTTTCACATATGATTATATTAGCACTGTGATAATATTAATAATATATGAAAAAAAAGATACCTTTTTCCTAATTTACTAGAGTTTTCACTGGAATCTTAATTACATCTAAATCGTTTGAAACATAAATTTTACCTTTAAATACTTCTGCAGCCTCAGCCAACGCTTTTTCAGGGTTCATTTTAGGTAAAAAGTGTGTTAAAACCAATTCTTTTACATTTGCCCTTTTCGCTGTTTCTGCTGACTGAGCCGGTGTACAATGTTCTTTCTGCAGGTTTTCCCATATCTTTTCAGCATTTGGCATAGGATCCCCATCAATAGGAGTAAGACAAGTATCATGAATTAATAAACCGGCACCTTCTGCAAGCTTTACAAGTTTATCTGTTGGTGGTGCTGTATCACCTGAAAAAACTACGGATTCTCCATCTTTTTCAAATCGGAATGCAAAAGTAGAAACACTGTGATTCATCGCGGCACATGTAACCTCGATTGGTAAATCTACCTCAACTTTCCCCTCATTTTCAATTTCAATGATTTTCACTTCGGCACGTATCCCTGCTGCCGGCCTTCCTAATGACATCCGGTAATCAACATCATCTTTGAGCATTTCTACAACCAAATCATGCATTTTTTTCGTGCCAACAGGTCCGAAAACTGTTAATTCACGTCTTCCTTCCAGCCAGCCGCTGACTAAAAAGCTTGCATACCCTAACATATGATCCGCATGAAGATGTGTAAAAAACACATGCTTTACCGCTTGTGGTGCAATATCGGATTTTACCAGCTGCATTGTTGTTCCCTCTGCACAATCGACTAATATCGGTATACCAGCCATTTTTAATAGATGTGCGGATGCAATTCTCTCTTTCGTTAGTCTTGGACTCCCTGTACCTAACATAATTACTGAATTATCCATCTTTTCCCCTCCGTTAATTTTGACCAAAATGGACTAAACTAGACAAAAAATAAGAGTAAAAACGACATTTTAAATCAATTTAGTCCATTTTGGAATTAATTAGTCTGTATTTCTATACTATATTAAGTTTTTAATAAAATCAAGAATTTTTTGAATCTTTTATATTTGGTCATTGAGGAATGAATCAAAGAGCAATAAAGCGGCTCCAACAGCTGCAGCGTTTCCTTTAAGTACCCCCTGAGAGAACGTTACTCTTCTATCAAACCCTATATTTTTAGTAATATATTGAATAACTTGTTTATAATAATCCTCGAATTCATAAATAAACGGACCATTTAAGATGACTAATTCCGGATTGAAAAGATTTACTACATTAGAAAGGCCAATTCCTAAATACCGTGAAGATTGTAAAATAACTTCCTTTGTTCTTTTGTCTCCCTGCATAAAATATTCCATCATATCATCAAGTGATGCTTTTTGAAAAAGCTCATCACTCATACTTCCTTCCAATACACTTTCCTTTTTTAATTCACTAAGAATGCCTTCAAATGAGGTATAAGCAACCATACACCCGCGCTTGCCACAAGAACATATTTTCCCATCAACATCAATAATCATATGGCTATAACCATTTCCGCTTGTAAATTGTTCTCTTAAAATTGTTCCATTCATGACGACACCGCAGTCCATTCCCCAGCCGCCGCTAATGCAGTAAAGGATACTGTTATATTTGAAACCTGCCGCATGATACTCAGCAGCAGCTGCCGCATTCGTACTTTTTTCCAACAGTATTTTTACTGGAAACTTTTCTTGGATCATTTCAACAATAGGAACATTCTCCCAGTTTGACACAAGAAGGGCTTCCGGCTTTAAAATAATCCCCTCTTTTTGATTTAGAGGACCGATGACCGCAAGTCCAATTCCCAAAAGTTTTTTTTCATCAAAATGATGACTTTCCATAAACCTCTTTACGATTCTTTCTACCTTCATGATTACAAATTCAGGTGTATGAATAGAAGTCATAGCAAACGAATCCTTATTAATCTCGTTATATCGTAAATCAAAAAGCACAATATTTGTTTTCATTCGAGAAATATGAATGCCAATGATGTAATTACGATCTGGTTCAATATCGTACAAGATGGGAGGGCGGCCAACAGACGACTCCCCAAATCCCGTTTCCTTAATAAACTTATTTTTTATTAGCTCGTCAATCATACGAACAATTGTTGTCTTTTTGATTTCAGTTTTCTCGATTAAGTCTGCTTTTGTAATAGGGCCATATTTATGGATCAATAAATAAAGCTTTTTTAACTCCTGATTTTTCAGGGTTGTATTTTCAAGAAATTGTTTAAACACAAATAAATGTCACCTGCCAAAAAAATTTCTAAATCTGGTTAAAAAACTATTGTTATAGCTCATGCATTTGTTGCAGCCTACATTATTACTATATCTGATATGTTTAATATATCAAACACTCATGTTGCCTTCATTTAAATTCACTATTAAAAATACTCAAAATGCTTAATTTTACACATTCTACCATGACTTTAGCTTCTCACTACTCTTTTTCATTCGCTATAAAATAACAAAGTCCTCCTTGATTTCACAATTCTATGAATGGAGTATATTAAAAAAAGAGACACTTTTTTAACTTATTCTAGTGTCTCTTACCTTTAAATATTTTTCTATTTTAAATTCTGACGATTATCCAGACGGTTTCGGTTTTTTCCTACGTATGACCGCAACACATAGAAGTAAAATGGGAATGATCAGTTGAACTGTTAAGAAATAAAAAGGCACAGTTGTACCCATTCCTCGAATCATGTCTTCAAAAGAAGGTATTGTCCAGGCTGAAAATAGAATAATTAAAAAACCAATTGGTAAAATAAATGGTTTATAACTTGGCAATTTCAGCCACTGAGAAGTACCAAGAACAACCATATAAAAAAAGGCGGACAGCTGAATGAAGCCGCCAAGAACCCACACAGCAATAATGATGGACTCGATATGTTCAAAAAAAGAACCGATACTAACAAATCTCGCCGCTTCAAACACCGGAAACTGTAAGTTGATAATAATTTCCCCAAATAAAAAGAGATTTCCTAGGTTCATAAAAACCATCGTCAAAACACTCGCAATGACTGAAATCATTCCCCATTTCATCACCTTTTGTTGATTCGTTACTAACGGCAGCAGAAATGACATCAATGAAAATTGACTTAACCAGGCATGTGGTGCCAGTGACCCTTTAATGGAGGGCATTACCCCATCTGACATTATCGGCAGCATATTTTTCAGATTCAAATCAGGAATTAGAAAGATATAAATCAGTACATAGGAAGCTAAAACAATCGGCACAAAAAGCACAGCACATCGTCCAATCGTTTGAATGCCCCCATGAACAGCAATGGCACAAGATATGGCTATACTTCCAGTCACAAACAACATAGGTGTTCTATGCAAAAATGCACTTTCTACGAACTCACCGTACTCCCTAAATGCAATGGCAGTATCATGTAATAGAAAAAAAAGGTAAAGGAACGCAATGAACTTTCCTATCGTCCGACCAAGTATAAGTTCACAATATTCAATTAGTGTTTTCCCTGGAAAAAACCTAGAGAGTATGACAATGATCACGACGATAAGAAAGCCGCTCAAAGAACCCCATATAGGAGACAACCACAAATCATTTTTTGCATGCTGTGCTGTGACATAGGGAATATAAAGAATGGCTGTTCCAGTTACGGTTGCATACATAATGAGAGCAAGCTCCAGACCAGAAATTCTTCCTTTTTCAATCATGTTTGTTCCTTCCTTTACTTACAGAAGTTTCTTTACCAAAACGGCTTAAATGACTTATAGATGAAATCAACCATTTGTCCAGGTCCCGGCATTTCTGGAAAAATCACAAGTAAAACAGCAAGGACCCAATTCACCATCATGATCGAAAAAAAGGCCATTTTTACACTTTTTCCACTTCTCTCCAACCCCGGCCTTTGAATCAAAAAAATAAATACCAGTATAATCGATACCCCTAAGATTCCAAGAACCTTCATCGCTCGGCACCTCGTTTATGTTTTTCATCTGCTAAACCGGTTCTCGTAATATTTACCTTCGTTTCAAAAGAAACGGCTACCTCGGGAAAAATTTCATTCCATTGACCTCTCTTTTTTTTCCATGTTTGTGGATATTTTTTCTCAAATATATCCGCAAAACCGAAAATATCAGCATTTAACTTTCGCTGGACTTTCTTAAAAACGTGCCGTTCCCTTAGTTCAATTTCATACTCAACCTTTTGCTCAGCTTTTTTTATGATGTTTGGATCGAATAAGTTGAATTTTGTCGTATTTTGAATGACTTCTAGATCGGCGTTCGTTTTAACGCGCATGCTCCATTTGCCGTTTTTAATGGAAGGGATCAATTCATTATGGCTTCTTAGTAGATTTAAGGAGATGTAGCCTTTTTCATCTTTAAAAGAAATGGTAATCACACCGGATTTTATTTCATTTCTTGGCCAAAGTATTCCCCTTGTTTCTTTATCACTTAACTTTCCTACCATTTTTCCATCCTTAAGAATCGCTGATCCGTTAATGATTGGAATGGCCTTTTTTTTATCCATATGTGATGGGGATAGGTTTTCAACCCATGGCAGTACGGCTGCATTGGATTTACGGGATAGCATTTGCAATAAATCCTTTACCGTTACTTTTACACCGACATTTGTTTTGACTATTTTACGAAGTTGCTGTGAGGCATCTTGTTCCAATTCCGGCATTGCCTTTAAAACAGTCTTTGCCTTTCCTTTCGAAACAAATACATCGGCACGTATCCGAGGTTCCGAGTGCCGCATCCAAAAATCAATTTGTTCGCTGATTCCTTTCTTGGCTAATTTATCACCAATAAGGAGCACTTCATTTTGCCCCCAAAAAATCTTCCTTGGAAGTGCTTCCTGAAGACGTGCTATAGCATCTGCCACGGTTTCTCCCTCAGCTGATCTCACAAAGGATTGGCTGCTGCCCCCTCCACCTGACATCTCAGACCCTTGTCCACTTTGCTGGTTCGGAATATAGATTAAGGCAGAAAGTTCGATATTATCTTTTTTCCCTTCATCCATCCCTGCCGCCAGTATAATAGCTAAGTCATTTATTTCCGTTCGATCCCAACATCCTGTAAGGACAATCGAGGTTAGGGAAATCAGCAGGAATAAAGTGAAAGGCCTTTTTATCGTCTTACACATCAACTTCCACCATCCCCTTGGCTTGGACTGGGCATTTGATTCTCGGCTTCACGTCTTAGGTTACTAGTATCATCTTTTGAATAAAATTCAGGCCGTGTTTCCATGGCCCACCACGGGGCACGAACCAAGACATCCTTTAAATTTCGAAGCTTTAGTACTGCTGCCGAATTAAGATAGGGTACACCAAAGGATTTAAGCGTACACAGGTGTGCAACGATGGTGGTAATTCCGAGCATGACGCCCAAAAGTCCCAACATTCCGGATAAAATCATGATCGGAAATCGGAGTAGGCGAATCGAGATGCCAGCTGCATATCTTGGCACTAGAAACGAAGCAATACCTGTAATGGCAACCACCATAACCATCGGTGATGAAACCAAACCCGCAGCCGTCGCTGCTTGTCCAATAACGAGGGCACCAACAATACTAACAGCAGCCCCAACTTGTTTTGGCAATCTCACACCTGCTTCTCTTAGTGCCTCAAAAGTGACTTCCATCATAAACGCCTCAACCAAAGCTGGAAAAGGGATTTTTTCACGACTTTGAGCGATCGTTAAAAGCAGTGAAGTTGGAAGCATTTCTTGATGAAAGGTTAAGATTGCCACATACGCTGATGGTGCAAGTAAAGCGATGAAAAAGAAAATATAGCGCAGCCAACGGATCAATGTACTGATGTAAAATGGATTATAGTAATCCTCAGGTGCCTGTAATAGACTAGGAAACGTACAGGGAGCAATAAGGCTAAAAGGGGTGCCGTCAATTAAAATAACAACCCGGCCTTCTAATAGAGAAGCTGCGGCGACATCCGGACGTTCTGTGCTTAATAACTGCGGGAAAGGAGAAAATGGGCTATCTTGGATCATTTCCTCAATATATCCGCTTTCTAAAATTCCATCAATCTTAATTCGCTTAAGTCGCTGGGTAACTTCATCCACTAAAACGTTATCGGCTAATCCCTCGATATACGCCACGATGACTTGCGTTTCGGTGTAGCCGCCAATATTGATTGGTTTCATTTTTAATAATGGATGTCGAATTTTCCTGCGTAATAGGGAGGTGTTAACGCGTAATGTTTCAATAAAACCCTCCCTGGGACCGCGAATGACGGATTCCGCGTCTGGTTCCTGAATACTGCGTTTTTCCCACTTTGGCAGACCCACCGAAATTCCCTTTGTTTGGTTTTCAATTAAAATGATTGTGCTGCCAATGGAAATCTGTTTAAAAATATCAGGTATCGTGTAGATTTCCTTGATATCTGATACTGATATTTCCTTTTTTACTTGCTCAAATATAGATCTGGTTTCCGGGCTTTTCAGCTTGATAAGCGGCATAAACACACGCTGGTCAACTTCGTCGGTATTTGAAAGGCCATCTATGTATAGCAGAACAGCATTGATCTCGCTACCAATACTAAAGCCACGAAATACCACGTCTGAGCAATCTTTATAGGCAGATTTCAGTATGTCTATATTTATATTTAATCTTGGATTTAGGGGGATTTCCGGAAATGAATTCATCGATTCATTAAATTGTATATTTGGAGTATCCCCCCCTTTTTTCCTAAACCGCATATTTTCGGACCCCTTGATATGTGTTAATCTTATCCTTTGTAAATTCTGTAAAAATAATGCTAATATTTTCAAAGTAAATAAGGTCTGACAGAAATTGTAAGGTAATGAGGAGTGTTTTACTTTTTACTGTGAGGGATATGTAAAAAAACAAGTGTTAAAGGAGACTTTTAAAATTTCATTTTAAAATATAAAAAGACACTGCTGTTGTCCATTTACCAGTGTCTTTAATGTCCTACTAAATTTATAGTTACGAAACGATCATGTTCTGAATTCTGTTTCTTCTTATTTTGTATTACTACCATTAATTTTTCAATCATCACTGGGGCTCCCCATACCATTCAACCAAACTATTAATTTCTAGTAGAAACGCCTGAAGAAAAATATCCATTCGTATATCTGATTGTTTCCATCCCAGATGGAATACGTTTATTGTAATCCGGTTGACTATTTTTATGTTTCCATTGGTCATACGTTGATGGTCGTTTCCTGTCATCGTTTAAATATTTGATATAATCATTCCCATAAATATACATGCTATCATCTCCCTTTAAAAATGTATGCGCTTACATTGCTATCATACACCAAGATGTTAAAAAAGTGTAGCCTTTAGACATGGTAACGGTCCCACCACAAGAACACCCTGTAAAAGAGTCCCTTATATTTCTGTTATTTATTTACCCATATGTCACCCTAGCATCATATGTGCTTTAGTAAATAATGAACAGAATCCGCCCTTTTTTGTTTTAGAACCATAATTGGGCTTATTTAATAGAATCGAAACGGTATTTCCCTCGTCAAAATATATGAGGTGATAAAATAACATGAAAAAATTTAAACGTTTCATGCAGGTTGTTGTGTGTACGGTGTTGATGGGGGCGGTATTTTTTTTCGGTCATGGGATGGCATTTGCCGAGGATCAAACTATTACGATAAAGAAAGGTGATACATTATATAAACTTTCAAAGAAATACCATGTATCGGTTGAGGATTTAAAGGAATACAACCAACTAAAAAGCAATAAAATTATTGCTGGCAAAACGTTAATCATTCCAGATTTTGAACAAACCAAACCATTGTATGTGGCCATCGCTGGTTCTTTTACCAAGAAAGGTAATGCTGATATGCGAGTTGAATTTTTGAAAAAGAATGAGATTGAAGCGATTGTCGTTAAAAAAGTGATAAATGACAAAACGTATTATCGCGTTCAGGCTGGTGCCTTTTCAAGTAAATCCAATGCGGAGAAAATGATTAAGAAGTTAAAGAATAATGGTATTAAGGACGCTTTCTATTCGTCTTAATACAACTGTACTGAAAAAAATAGTATTAAAAAACCCCTTCAATTGTATTTTGAAGGGGTTTTGCTTGTTTAACATGCACCATTACTCATAACTAAATTAATATTTATAAGATTGACCACCGTCAATATTAATGACAGCTGCATTCACAAATGTGGCTTCACCTGATAATAAGAAAGCGACCACACTTGCCACTTCTTCTGGTCTGCCAAAACGTTTCGTAGGGTTTACACTGACAAATTCTTTTCCTGCTTCTTCCCAATTTACAGGATCAATTTGTTTTAATGATGCTTCTACCATTGGTGTCATGATGGCACCTGGAGCTATGGCATTGACCGTAATACCATATTGACCATATTCTACCGCTGAATTACGAGTTAAACCAACGACACCATGTTTACTGGCAGCATATCCTGATTGATTACCAACACCGCGGGTACCGCCAACAGAGGCAGTGTTGACAATCGAACCATAACCTTGTTCTCTCATTACTTTTAACACATATTTTAAGCCATAGAATACACCTTTTAAGTTAACATTAATAACTTTATCGAATTCATCCATACCGAAGTCTTCTGTTATACTTTGTTTCCCTTCAATCCCTGCATTATTGAAGAAACCATCAATCTTACCAAAACTCTCCACTGTTTTGTTTACATAATTTTGAACCGCTTGATCATCTGCCACGTTTGCCGTAATTAAGATGACTTCTGTGTTTGGTGCAACTTCTGAAATTTTTGCTTTTGTTTCTTCTAATCCTTTTTCATTTAGATCTACTAAGGATAATTTTGCGCCTTCTTTTGCCAGACGAACAGCTGTTTCTTGTCCTAATCCAGAACCTCCACCTGTAATAATCACTACTTTATCTTCAAAACGCTTCATTGCAAACTCTCCTTTATGCTTGATTCTACTAACCTGACTCAATAGTTGTTTGTGACAACTTTTGATAAAGTACTCATTTAATCATCATGATGTTTCCCTTGAATGACCCCTTTTTTAATTTGTCATATATGCTGTTAATTCCCAACTAGTTTGGATTTGAAACCTATTTTCTACTCACCCTATTATTTGTCGCTTCCCATTTTTCATTTCAGATAGATCTTTCATTTTTACTATTAAGATGTGTGATATTTGTACAGCTTTCACAACTAACTTGCCCAGGTAGTGAAACATGAAAAAATGACCGCCGCAGCGTTCATTATCCTAACCTATTGCCAAACATTAGCTTAATAAAGATTTTATTAAAACTGGTCCCCAACACCATATCACCTATACCAATAATACGGGTTGGGTTTGGAGTGTACTCATCCACTTCCCGATTCTGCATTGTTTCAAACTTCCCCGTATCTGATTAATTTTTTTATTTCTTTTAAGCAATCATGCATTGAAACAATGATAAAAAAGGGACCGTTCCCATGTATCATTTGAAAATGCAAATGATGCACGAGAACTGTCCCTATCAATCATGAAAATAAATCTGGTTTTTCTTTAAGTAAGTGATTTAGCACATCTGTCATTTTCACTGTATCACATACTCTTACTGTTGCATCGCCAAATTGTCCTTTGTACATAACTTGATTATTTAGAAAAATATCTTCAACTCGATTGTATTTTTCTGAGGTATGACCAATATGTCTTCTTTGCGGTATGGAAATTTCCGTTTTATCCGGTAATATTGTGTAAAGCATTTCGTGTTCATCGGTCAATCGACCTGGTATATCAAACCATTCCTCGACTCCATGAATATATGTACATCTTCGTAAATCGACTCCGATTAACAAGATGGCTGCTTTCTGATCGAGTAATTTCCCCCAACTCGATTCCCTTGCACAAGGTGTGTCGAATTGTTCATTTCCCGCAATAAATTTATTTGCTCCTTTTCCCAAGGCAGCTACCGAATGCGTTGGATGCCATGAGCGAACAACACCCGGACGTTGTCGAAACAGTTCCGTTAATAAACCCACACAAGATGTAGAGTCATTGACATAAAATCGAGGATTCTCTGCATTAATATACGACCATGTATGGGTAGGAAAAACCAAAAGACCATTTTTCATATATTCCGAAAGTGCATCAAGGACAGTATCAGCTTCACCCTCTACATGCCCAATACTTTTCATGGATGAATGAACAAGTAATGTTCCATTTTCGTCGATTCCCAATTCTTCAAGATGATTTAATAAATCTTGTTTCTTGTACATCACATTCAACCTTTCAATCTTTAAATATACCAAAAGAATACCATATTAGTTTTATTTGTCTATGTTTCATGGGGATTCACATTGCTGGACCAACCCTCTTTCCCAGAATTGGTAAGTCTTCAAACAAAGCATTTTTGCTTGTAAAATGGCTGGATGTTAAAACTTACTATTTTAGGGGACTCCCTTATTCTACTGAAAATGAATCGGCTGATTATTCAACAAACAATGCAATAACACTTCGCTACATCATTACTTTCAATACAATATCACACAAGAAAATATACTAAAATCGATTTATGTTTGTTTTGAAAAAAGTATCTTTTCATTTACAATTTTAAATGGTATTATTCCTATTAGTATAGTAGGTATTGAAGGTGGTATTCAACATGTCTTTGTATGAAAGATTACCTAGTGATTTTTTGATTCAATTTTATTATGAAATGGAGAAAATGATCTCAACTGGTTTAGTTTCCAAATATATGTACTATGAATTAGGATTAATAATTGCAGCTGCCTCTAAAAGAGGGATACAATTGGCCAAGCCAAAGGATTTTGAACAATTCGTTGACTACGAATTATTATTGGAATTAAAAGGACCTATAAATAGGTAACCAATTTTGAAAGCCACTGATAAAATAAGTGGCTTGTTCAAAAACCCTGCCCGTCTAATAAAATTTTTCACCTTAGCACTTTCTTTTCAATTTTACAAATTTAATTTTATGACCCCTCATAATATGCAGCCTCCAAAGATTCCTATTTTATTAGGTATTAACCGTAATACTTCGATTGTTTCTTCAAGTATCTTTAATAAACCGAACCATCATTAAAAAAATCGAACCCTCTTTCTTGCTGCTGGAATGGGAACAATTCATGGCTTCTGGACAAGAACCTATGCAAGAGCAATTTGAGCTGGTGCTGCTTCTTTTACCTTTACTATTTCATTAATTAAAATAGATTATGGCATAATTAGCTTTAAGATTCTTCGGTTGGAAGTGAGGAGCCATACCTAAATTTCCCATGGATAGATTAGCTAAAATTGGGAAATTTAATAGTGACTACTTTAAAAAGGTGATAATGTGAATAAATTTCAAGAAATTGCTGGTAAACAACAAAATCCAAATTATCTTCAATAAACAAAAAACACTCACAAACATTGATCATTCAACATTTTTGAGTGTTTTTTTGTGAACCATGAGAACCGTCCCCAAGGTACTCCCCGTACCACTTTGTATGTTTATACAAAAAATACCCATATTATAGATAGGATAAAAATTTAGAGGATGATTTTCAATGTTTTATATTTATAATGATTTCGCTGGGACGCACTCTACAGCTTTGGCAGCTGCCTATCACTTGAAACAATTGCCTCAATCAGAAAAAAAGCTGACGAAGGAAGAAATCCTTAATGTCCAATATTTCAATCAGTTAACGAAAAAGGATTTTGGGAAACTTCTTTTTCACGGGATCGATGAGGAAGGTAACTCCGTTTATTCCATTGGCCGGAAACGAAACAAGTATGTTGTGCCAGCCATGAGAGAATTGGCGTTGCTCTTTCAGGAAAAATTTTCTTTAAACGAAAAACTTGTATTTTCCAATACCTCTCCAACCGTTCCTTTGGCCATGTCACTTGGGGGATTATTTTCAAGAAGGTTGAAGATTGACGTCATCGGTGTCCCGTTATTAGTTGCAGGTGCCAAACAATGCTGTGATAATATCTATCGTTTAGTGGAGAATACAAAGCATGTCGCTAACACTTCCTACAATGAGAATGTGATTATTTTAGAAAATGAAATGTACAAGTAAAGCTAGTAAAGGTGAGGAACGTGGATACGTTTTTTAGGTCACGTAAAGTGCCAGGCACCTCATTTATGGATGGTCCCTGGCACTTAGTAATCGGACGCTGTCTTTTTCTTTTTTATATAAGTGCAGGATAAACAAAGAGGCTATGACTTATAATAGCTTTAACTTAAGATGTTATGAATTTCAGATTCAAATACGCATATTATTGAAGAGTTTCATTGGAGAGGTTTAATGATTTTTTAGTTTATAAATTTCCCTGGAATGCTCTGAAATCATTTGATCATAGTATCCTAGGTCATGTTTTGTTGCCATTGTCCCCTTTATTTCTTTAACCTCCTCGATGACGGAATCTAATTTTTTTTCAATTATGGCCACTTTTCCGTTCATTTCGGTAATATTACAATCCAGTTCAGTAATTCTTCCGTCCATTTCGGTAATTTTACAATCTAGTTTAGTAATTCTTCCGTCCATTTCGGCAACTTTTACATTTGTTACTCCAACAGCATTAATTAATTGATGTAATAAATCACCTTGTCTTTTTTGTTCAGCCAAAATCAAATTCAGTGTTTTTTCCACTTTTTCTCACCTCCTCCTTTTATCACTTAATATTATAGCAGATTTATGTTGAGAATTGTCGATGTGAACAACCAAGGAGATGGATCTAATGGCCTACCCGTTTGAACTAAAGTGTGACCAAAACAAACAACCACAAGCCCCTGCATTCATGCACCCGATTAATGGACACTAAATAAAAAGTGCCCCTTTAATCGGGTTTTTCTATGTCCCCTGAATGAAAACCTGTTTTATAATAAATGAATTATTGTGGACGGAGGATTTAAATGAGTAAGAATCTATTTACCGAATACCAGATTAAAGAGTTAGAGAAGAATCCTAATGTTATACGTGTTTCAAATCGTTCTATTTCCTATGAGCCTGACTTCAAAGTAAAGGCGGTAAAGGAATATCATAAAGGGAAAAGTGCTTCCCAAATTTTTATTGACCATGACTTTAACATTGAAGTGATAGGTAAAGATCAGCCAAAGAGATGTTTACAAAGATGGCGTGCAACCTTTGAAAAGTTTGGTGAATTAGGTCTTCAAACAGAGCGTAGAGGAAAGGCAAGTACTGGACGCCCCTCCTCGAAGGAACTATCTGTGGAAGAAAGACTGAAGAAGGCTGAAGCTAAAATTAAGTTCTTAGAAGCTGAGAATGACTTCTTAAAAAAGCTAGAGGAATTAGAGAGGCAGGCGTTGAAGAAGAAACGATATTAACACCATCAGAAAAATTCGAACTTATTGAACACATTATTCGTCAACACAAACTAAAAAACATAGTGAGTTACTTATGTGAACTAGCAGGAGTGAGTAGAAGTGGGTACTATGCTTGGTTAAAGGCAGCTTCCATTCTCCAACAAAAAGACTTAGATGATGAAGTGGATTTTGGACTAATCTTGTCTATCTTTAAGCAAAAGAAGGAAAAAGTTGGGGCGTTACCAATCAAAATGATCTTAGAAAACGATTATTTTGTAATAATGAATCACAAGAAAATTAGAAGGTTAATGCGTAAGTATGGACTAGTTGCGAAGGTTAGAAATGCAAACCCCTACAAAAAAATGTCCAAAGCTACTCAAGAACATAAAACATGCTCTAACATTTTAAACCGTGAGTTTAATCAAGAGGAACCAGGAAAAGTGTTATTAACAGATATCACATATCTATATTATGCAAACGGTCAAAAAGCCTATTTATCATGTGTTAAAGATAGCAGTACGAATGAAATACTAGCCCTTTATTTATCCACTTCATTAAAGATGAATATTGTTTATAAAACATTAGGTAAGTTAAAAGAAGCTATGCAGAATCAGTTCCACCCAGAAGCGATTCTACACTCAGATCAGGGCTTCCATTACACTCACCCCCTCTTTCAAAAGAGAGTAAAGAAGTTGAATATAACCCAATCAATGTCCCGTAAGGGTAACTGTTGGGATAACGCTCCAATGGAATCCTTCTTTGGTCATTTTAAAGATGAGGTTGATTATAAAGAATGTAATAGTTTTATTGAGTTAAAGCAGATAGTGGATTTATATATCGAGGAGTACAATAATCATCGTTACCAGTGGGGATTAAAAAAGATGACCCCGGTGCAATACGAGGGCACTGAAAAACTTACGTTTTTTATTTCTGTAATCTAAAATGAATACAAAAAGGCAATTTTCCGTCTGTTTTTTAGGCGGAAAATTGCCTTTTTTTTTTATTCTTTTTCATTAAGGAGTTTCAGAATTCGCTTGATGTTAACTGTAAATATCGCTGTGGCTCCTTGAATTTCCATACCAAATAAACCCGCAGATGATGCCGTTTCATACCCGTGTCTATGTTTTAATTCACTATTTTTTGCCTCAATTTTATAACGAGAGCGTGCATGTTCCTTAAACTCTTCACTGTTTTGGAATGCTTCTTGTTCCTTGTGTTCAGTGGATCTTATTGAAACTGAATATGTTTTACTTTTTGCTCCTTCCTTATAACAGCCATCACGGAACGGACATACTCTACATTTTTTAATATCAAAGTAATAGGTGTCTTTTTGATTTTGCCCTTGATTCTTCTTTCCTGTTCGTGCTTTTCGTATTGCCATGTGACCTGCTTTACAAACGTACATACCTGCATCTTTATTAAACTCAAACTCATCCTCTTTAGCACGTCCACCTTGTGTGATCTGTGGATTTAGTTTAGATACTAGTTGAAATTCTTCGGTTTTTGCATATTGGATATTATCCTTCTCTGAATAAGCTGTATCACCAATGATTCTATCTATTGTCATTCCTGCACTTTTGCTTTTTTCAACTAGGTCTTTTAAGTATTTTCCATCACTTTTCTCACCAGTAGTAACAATTGCAGCTGTAATAATCCGTTCATCACTCATAGCAATATGTGTTTTAAATCCAAAGAAAGAAGAATCAGCCGATTTATGTCCGAGGCGTGCATCTGGATCATTTGAAAAACATAGTTGTTCTGCATAATCTTCTACAACTTCTTTTAGTACGTTTAATTTTTCTTTGACAGCAGGAATCTCGGCGATTTGTGGCTGAGTTTCAATAACTGTAATTACCTGACGACAATAATCCAATTCATCATTAACTTCGTTAGAAGTCGTTTTTGGTGGAAATTTTTCTTTCATTGATTCATCAATTTGATATACTGCTTTTCGGACATTTTTTGATTTCTCTTGTAAGAACTCTTTCGGTGATTTTTGGTTATAACGTGCCTTTGTATGTGTTGCATCCACAATAATGGTTTTACTTTTAATGATCTCTTTTTCTAGAGCAATCTCAACGGTTTTTCCAATAAGCATATCTAATAAACCCACATCATTAAGACGGAGTTTTCGGAATTTCGTTAAAGAACTCGGGTCAATAACAGAATCCTCTGGTGCCATGTCGAGAAAATATTTAAATGACATATCGTATTTGGAACGTTCTACAACATCCACATCTGACAAATCATAGATAGATTTAAGAAGTAAATATCTGAACATACGAATTGGCGAAACGGCATTACGACCATTATCAAGACAATATTTTGTTTTCAATTCTTCCAGTATGAATGAAAAATCTACAAGCTCATTAATTTTACGAAGCATATTATCTTTTGGAACAACAATATCGTATAAAGCCATGAATGGACTTAAGTTAAGAGATTCTTGATTTGAAATCACTTGGATACCACCTACATACATTTGATAGCAATATTATAAAGTAAAAAGGCAGTTGAAAGTTCATTGAACTTTCAACTGCCTTTATTAAATATTGGACTTTTTCAGTGCCCTCGTGCAATACCGAGGTCATCTTTTAGCAGCATAGGCTCTGTTATTAAATGTCCATATTATGGGTCATAGTTCAAAAGAAGTCCTAATCTGTTTTTTAAATATTTCTTTGTACTTTTTATAGCATGGTATACTTGCATACCTTTACATCATTCAATTTAAATGTGACTGTTTGCGGGCTAATTTGCAATAGTTTAGCGTGACGCCTTAGGCGGTTCGCATACGTCGCATTTACGCTGGTTATTATTTTTAAATTTCGTAAATGTTTTTTCAAAGTTGCTCCCACATGCACATTTAAAAAGTAACTTTTGGGAGAAACCGTGATATTCTGTCGTTAGCAACTTACTGTCAGAGTTTTTCTCAACATATTCGTTAATTTTACCAATCGTCCATCGTTTATTCATTCTCTTACACCTCCAAATTTTAATGCTAGCGGAGGCTTTTTTGGCATCCGTTCATTTCCTAGTAAAAGTCATAATTATTCTAAGTTCCCCATTATAACATAAATTATAAGAAGTAAACGAGATGTGAAGGATATAATGTTTCATTCCTTGCTTTTACTTCATGAAAAAAAGATGTTGCCGAAACAACACCTTATCTCACTTAGGCTACCTGTTTGTTTAAAGTACTTATCATCACAATTCTTTTATATACCAAGCGTCCATCGTACTATGTTCCGAACCTTCTAGTGCTTTCTCAAGCTGTTGAAAACCTAATTTGGTATAAAGGAGATTAGCCGTTTGGAGTTTCTTCATCGTTTCTAAATAACAGTGAGTGTAATGCTCCTTGGCAAAGTCGAGGGCTACTTTCATAAGTTCCTTCGACAACCCTATACCTTGAGCTTCGGGTATAATATATAGCTTTTGCAGTTCACAAACCCCCGTCTTCTGTCCATACGGCGCAATCCCCACACCTCCTACCACTTCATCCTGTTCATTCACAGCAACCCAATACTTTGCATTTAATTGTTCCTTGTAGAATTGTGCTAGACTGCTTAGCTGGGGGTCAAAATAGGCTGTACCTGGAATGTCTAAATCAAATGATTCCAAAGAGCGTTTAATAATTTGCTCCATCTTTTGATTGTCCCTTTCTTCCATTTCCCGAATCTGCATTTTTTCATTCACCCACCATATTTAATCAATTTTTCTATTAATCATTCAATACTACTAACTCTTTGTCCAAGAAACCAGTCGTTGAAAAAGATAAAACCATTTAAATCTATCCTTTAATTTTTTTGAATAACTTAATCTTTATAAAGCTATGTTAAATTTATTCTACTGCTTTAACTTCCTTTTTAACAGGAGGAATCTGATTCCGTTCCTTCGCTTGTGATACCCATTTATCAAGAGATAAATATATAATACCGGCAACAATACACCCTATTCCTAGACCAGTAAATAGAACCTGGCCAAGGTGTTTATCTAGCAAAAAACCGGCAATAATAGGTCCAACTGCACTGCCAACAATCCACTGAAGACTAGCTGCCCCCATATAGGTACCGCGTAAATGCTCAGGTGCAATATTCGCAACAAACGTCATTTGTACCGGTGATAAGAGCATTTCCCCTAGTGTGTATATTCCATAGATAATGATTAGAATTAAAAGGATACTCCAAAAGGAAAATTGTAACTTTGTAAAAAAGATTGGCAGCCATCCTACTGCAAGCAGCCCAAAACCAAATAAAACCGAACCATATAGCATGACCTTCCCAAGTTTGCGCTTACTTGCCCAGCTCGATATCGCAAATTGGAAGACAACAACCAGAGCTCCGTTAAAAGCCATTAAATATGGATATGGATTTTGGGCATCGGAAAGTGCCGGCAATTGTTGATCAAAATGCAGCGGTAGCATTCCTTCCGTTTGTGAAAATCCCATCGAAATCACAATTCCCGTAATAATATAGAAAAATAAAATTTTATCTTTAACGAGCACCGTAAATATAGATGGCAGTTTCTCCTCTTCATCCATAACCTTCGTTTCCTTTTTTCGTTTATTTTTCGGTAATGTTTCTGAAAGCAAGAGCGCTAGAAAAATGGAATAAACAAAAACGGATGAAGCAGCAATGATAAAAATAACTGATTTTGATAAAAACACAACCGAAGCACCAAGCAACGGGCCGATTGCTGCTCCAATATTGTGACCCATTCGCAGCAAACCAAATGCTTCCGTTCTTCCTTCTTCATCCGTCACATCTGCGACCATAGCTGATGCCGCAGGATGAAATAGTGAATTGAACAAGCCGAAAAAACTCGATATCACTAAGAAAGGATAGAAGCCATCGAAAAAAATAAACCCAAGCATCACCAGCCCATTTCCAACCATTGAAACAATCATAATGGGCTTCCTTCCATATTGATCCGCAAGCTTTCCACCTATCAATGAACCAAGCACTCCAGCAATTGGCCCCATAGCCATAACAATACCAACTTGCCAAAAATGATCCACCTTATCACTCATATATAAGGCGAAAAAGGGCATTAACATCATCATCGCAATACCATTTATCGATTCACCGATAAAACGAATCCAAATATTACGATCCATGTTTTTATAAGCCTGTAAGGTCATTTTCAATATTTTTCCCCATCTCTGATATCCATTTTGTCAGTCTTATTCTTTTAAGAAATAATCGGCGATTGCCAGGTCTTGTCGAAACCCTAGTGCTAGAATGAAAGATTATAACCCGTGCAAAAAAGCCGTGAGCAAGTAAACCTGCCCTCGACTCTTAATCTTATTTAAATTATCTTAATTATCATTAAAAATTATAATTTATTATTCACAGGCTTGTAAAGAACTTCCTTTTGTTTAAATTTCGGAGGTAAGATAATGAAGCTTAAAATGCATTATAGCAATCTGTCCATTTTTTCGGTCTTTTCATCTTATTCTCCATTCCTATTATTTTGATGATAAAATTAGTATACCTATAACACTTTGGCAAAACTTGTCATAAATTATAAAGTTGAATACACTTCAATAGTATAAAAACTGGGAGAGATCGATATGAAAAACAAAAAAACTATAGCAATTATGGCGATAATTCTATTGTCTATCATTATTTTGAATCAACTAATAAAGACAGATTTATGGGATGTTAATGCAGATTTATTTAAGCAAGAAATCTTATCTATTGAACCATCTATTGAGACGGTAAATTTAAGTAATAGAACTCCATTTGTATGGGATGTAGCCTATTCCTTTGACCCATATACATCAAAAGATACGATATATGAAACAGTGGGATATAAATGGGATAAAATCAGTGAAACGGTAAATGAAGGTATGAACCAAATCGTATTCTTAAACGATAGGAAAGTAGTTTGTTACTTGTATGGATATCCTGAAAATAATGGATATGGCATATATTTTACAAATGAAACAGAAACAAGAATAACCTCCGCCTCTGTTCTTGCTGCGGCGGATGATCTAACTTTTTATGTAGTAAGAAGTGATGATGTAATACTATTAAAGAGTAATTAATCACCAAATACATCATAAACGAACAGTATTTTACTTTAATGCAGAATATATGTGACAGAAAGGAAAGGACATAAATTGAGTGAAAATAAGACTTCGAAACTTGAAAAATGGCGGGCAAAGTATGCATCAACCGCTGTAGCAATAGGTTGTCTATTTAGCGTTCTAACAAGTTGGGGAAATAATTGGTTTATGACAGTGTTATTATCTGCAGGTGTGGTCATTTGTGGAACGATTGGTTTTTATGATTTGACGCGTAATTTCAAAAAAAGCACTTAAAGTTGTTCACGTAACGCACTATACCAAAATGGTTAAAAAGTAGAGATTTTTGACTATATTTACAACAATTCCTTTAAAAGAAAAAATGAGCTCCCACCAACAGTGAGAACTCTGAGAATTGTACTGACTTTAAGTAATTATTTATACCTTATTAATCTAGTCATTTACTTTCGATTAAAGGTAGAGATTTTCATCACGGGCGGCCTCTGCTTTCTCTCCGTTCCAATCCAAACTAATCCAAGGATAATGACGAGCCCGCCAACGATTTGTGCTGCCCAAATCGGTTCGTTAAAAAATAACGCACCTGCCACTGTAGCTGCTGCTGGAACGAAATAACGGAAGAAATTCGCCTTCGCTGCACCCACATGTTTCATCGATATATTCCAAATCACAATCGCAACGACGGTGCACATCAGCACATTGTAGGCAACAGCTCCCCATGTAACAATTGATAGATTATCCCACTGGATCGTACTCCATTTATCCAATGTAATCGGAAATAAAAAGAGGGAACCAAAGAAAATAAACCATGTAGTCACGCGAAGCGGAGAGTATTTTTCCATCAACGGCATGGTCGCTAAATTAAATAATGCACCGATTAAACTGATCGCTAGAGCAATGTAGTTTCCGATCATATACTCCGAACTGAGATCAAAACCATCCTTTCCGCCAAGGATGATCATCGTTACCCCCGCTAAAGCAATTAAGCCTCCCGTTACTACTCTGGCCGTTATTTTTTCACGAATAAATAACGGTGCAAAAAGAGCAGCAAAAATGGGCCATGGAGCGACATTTAATAAAGAAGCATTTGCAAGAGTTGTATACTTGATCGAGTACATAACCATAATTTCTAACGCAGTGATGCCAATTAAACCAATAAAGGCTAGTTTGATCAAATCCTTTTTATCTACTTTCACACTGCCTTCTGTCACCTTTAACATAAGAAATAATACAGGCAGCGCTAGTCCAAATCGAAGAAAGACAAACACCTCTGCAGGAAAAACTTCCATTGCCCACCGCGAAATCCCAAAATTGATTCCCCAAACAATGGATACAAAAATCAAGCCA
The DNA here is from genome assembly GCF_057221695.1 of Neobacillus sp. plas4. NCBI lineage: Bacteria > Bacillati > Bacillota > Bacilli > Caryophanales > Bacillaceae > Neobacillus > Neobacillus sp. plas4. The sequence goes on along the minus strand of NZ_CM170152.1, from coordinate 2,633,798 downwards.
AAATAATAATAAGTGATTGACACCCTGTTATCTGCTCCTTCCAAACCAATGGGACTCCTTGTTATCCAACCAGTCTGAGCCATGAGAACCGTCCCTGTGGTACCCCATTTCCATTCATATGCCCAAATTATATAGGAATAGAACAGTTCTAAACATATTTCCTGATAGGTATATAATCACCATGATTGATCCACTTTTATGGTATGTAAAAAGAAGCAAATCCTTCCTGCTCCTTCAGTTATTCTATCTACTATGAACCTTTCAGATTTAGGATGCTGCTTCTAGCGTGTTTTCAGATTCACCTTTAGGATCTTTCAAATACTCTAAAATACGCTGGGCCATAAGTTTATAACCGCTTGTGTTTGGATGAAATTCATCTTCTGCTAATAAATCGATGGTAGATTGACTGAATAGATCATATGTTGGAATAAAATGTATATTTTCATATTCTTCTGTAAGAGATTTTCCTGTGTTATTCCAGTCTTCAATAATCATGCCAAGTTCTTTGATTTCACTAAAATGCCGCTCAAAAGGGTTATAAAAACCTATTAAATAAATTTGGGTATCTGGATTCAAATCATTAATTTTATCAAAAATGGCTGTTAATCGCTTACGATATTCCACCTTTTCTTCTTCAAAATGGTCCAATGTTACGTTCAATAAATTGTTTTTTAATACTTTCATAATATCATTCGCACCAATGGTGATGAGAACAATATCCGCATCTTTGATGGCAGCGGAAATGTCCTTATTTTCCAACCGTTTCAGTAATTGATCGGAGCGGTTCCCTTTTTTACCGAAGTTATCGATCGTAATATTTAGGTTATGGTCCTCAAACGTGTTATTAAGGATGCCGACATAACCGCCATTTTCTGATTCATCTCCTACCCCTTGTGTTAGGGAGTCACCTATCGACACAATCCTTTTATCTTTAATAAATAAATCTAAGGCACCTTCTACTACTTCACGGACCTTTTTCTTAATTTCTTCGGATAGTGACTGGTCCTCCTTTTCAACCACTTCCATTTGTTTCTCTTCTTCCGCCGCTGTAGTTACATCCTCCGTAACGACTGAATTTTTCACTAGTTCATGTTTAACAGAAGCGGTGGCCGCTGCACTTTTTAGACTTTTTTGATTGCCGTCAGTTAGAAAATAAAATAAAAACATACCCACACATATAAATCCAGTTACGATAATGATTGCTGTCTTTAGTCTCTGCAAAATAACATCACACCTATTATTATTGTACTATTATAAATTATGAAAAAACCTCTGCGTTGTGTAGTTCATTTATTTTATCATGCAGTACAATATTTCGATAGACATCAAATTTTAGAAATTAAAGAATGTACTCATTCGTAGTGTTTACGAACACTTTATAACAAACCCAAGAGGCAAAAACAAAAACTCCCTTTCACACTTATAAACATGATAAAAGCAGTACACTTCAGACGAAAATGTACTGCTTCATACTTGGATTTTATATGCTTGCAGGTACTCCAATAGGGACCGGGTAAAGTAAAAGCCCCAGATCAACGTTTACGCAATATGGGAAGTATACAATAATTCATCTAATAGGTTTTTGGCGTTCAGGATGTCACTTCATTTTCTTCTTGATAAGAATACGTTTCTTCAAGGAGTTTTTCCCACTGTTCATACAAGAGATTAGCTGTTTCATAGTCCTCGTATTCTACTGACAGATCTTCCCGTAATTTCTCATTTAAACGAGAGCACATTTCTTCCCATCCCTCTAGGCTTTCGTTATCAACAAGGTTTGAAAAAACCGGCTTCGTTCTATTCCAATTTGAATAAAGGATGTTACACCACTCCAATAAATCCTCTCGGTATTGGTTAAGTTCCTCCATATCAATATATTGGTCAGATTCAATTACCATCTCGTTTTGAAAATCATTTTCCAACTTTTCTTCCTCGATTTGGATTTGTCCTTCCATTTCCCAACGATTTGCAGAATCCCTTTCATTCTCTTTTTGATCAGCATTTAATTCTCTATATAACTGCTCCATTTGTTCAGCTAAACTTTTAGCTGTTTCATGACACCATTCCAACAAATCGTTACGGTATTGATTATTCATTTGATACATTCCCCCACCCAGATTGTTTACTTTTATCATCCTTATTCACAACTCAAATGGTTATTTATCACATATAAATGAACCACAATCTCATACTATGTTCCACGATTGTCCCACGATTAGACTATAACCCATAGACAAAACACATGATTTCTGTAAAAATTTAAGAATAAAATGGCTTGGAGACAATCTCCAAGCCATTTCTGTTGAGATATTACTATATTGCAAAGATTGATAGGTAAATACATACTCCAGCTAGGATAAAGAATATCAGTGATACTTTCAAATTCCTTCTCAGCTTAACACCATATGCACAGAAAAAGGCAGCAGCAGCTATTTTAGAAAGACTTTGAAGAAAAGCTTGATTTGAAAAAAATGAACTGCTAAATAGGATGGAAATGAGTAAAGAGGATAAGATTAGTATTTTAAACCAAAGTGGCTCTTTCAAGAAAAGTTTAATCATGACTTTGATTCGCTGCATGTCTGACTTGCCCCCCTTCATTAAACGATATAACAAAGCATATGTCTTTATTTCAAACTTAGCACTTTAACACTAATATACAATATAGGGTATATATATTATTTTCTTTATGGGTCGGCTAACGTTTTTAGCTACTTACACACCGCTTCTCTCGCGAAATTAAAAAGACGCTCTTCGAAAAGAACGCCTCTAGTAATTTTCAGTGGATGTTTGATATAAGGTAAAAGAGTTCCGAGCATAATAATAAAATAGAATAAATATTTTTGTATTATATTTTGTTTCTTCTTCAGTATTCATGTCACTATACCTCTTTATTCGCAAGACTTTGAATTACTTCCGGTAACAAGCTGTGCTCCTCTACCTGAATTTTTTTTATCAATGTTTCTCTTGTTTCATCCGAATCGATTAAAACGGCTCGCTGTGCAATAACAGCTCCCGTATCCATTCCTTCATCCACATAATGGACGGTGACACCAGTCACCTTTACCCCATAATCGAGCGCTTGGCCAATGGCATCTTTTCCTGCGAAAGCTGGCAATAAGGATGGGTGTACATTAATGATTTTTCTATCGTAAGCCTCGAGTAAAACATGACCCAACAGTCGCATATAGCCAGCCAATACGATAAAATCAACATTCCTTTGGATTAGCTCTTCAAGAATCTTTTCTTCATAGGCTTGTTTGTTTGGATAATCCTTACCATTAAAAATAAACACCGGAATCGATTCATCCTTTGCTTTCTGGACTGCAAGGGCTTCAGGGCAATCACTAACTAATAAAACGACTTGAACGTTGGTGATTTTTTGGGATTTGATAGCTTCTAGAATCGCTGCAAAATTAGAACCCGTTCCTGATGCAAAAACGGCAATCTTCATACTTACTGCTCCTTTTTAAGTGTTCAAATGTGCACATCTTAAATGATGGGGCAAAGACCCCTTTTTGCTTCAATGCACGCCTCCTCGACGATAGCTCTCTACTAAGGTTGATTCCGTGCTCCGCAAACTCACCCCGGCGAGCCGCCGGTGTCTATTGGTAACCTTCGAGTGGTGAAGATTATCCAACTAAAACTTTATATTGTATTGCGTTTTCTAAGTTTAGACTAGCATTGTAATCCCGATCCAGGTTCGTTCCGCAGTGTTCGCATACAAATGTGCGCTCCGACAAAGAAAGGTTTGTCTTTTTGGTTCCGCAATTTGAACATAATTTACTACTAGGATAGAATCGATCTACCATTCGCAATTCTATCTTACCTTTTCTACATGCCTGCTCTAGCCATACTCTAAAACGATAAAAGTTCTGACTAGCAATCACTCGACTTAAATGTTTATTTTGCATCATTCCGCGAACATTTAAGTCCTCTATGGTAATATAAAGCGGCTTGGTTTTTACCACTTCATTGACCACACTTTTAGTATAGGACCAACGAATATTCGCTAGCCTTCTATGAAGATTTTGAATTCTTACAATCTCTTTTTTAATGTTAGCTCCGTATTCACTAGGATGGATATTATTTTGTTTTTTCAGTACTTTATTCGATTCTAGTTTTCGAGACAAGCTTCTTTGGGCTCGTTTTATGGTTACTTCTAATCGTCTAACCTTTCTACTTTTATTGATATTACCGAACACATTTCCATCACTAGTGGTTGCGAAATTTTTTAAACCTACATCAATGCCTATCCCTTTTTTACTTAGCGTTTGTTTGGTTTCTTTCCTATCCGATTTGAGTAAAAAGCTTATAAAATATCGATCCCCTTTTTGACTGATGGTACAACTGGAAATATCAGTGCCTTGGGGTACATATCCTTTTTCTTTTAAACGGACCCATCCAAGAAAGGGAATCTTAGCTCTATGCCGTTCAATGACAAAGTCCTTTTCATTGTTCTTCGGAAGATAAATTTTTACGTCTTGTTTCCCTTTTTTCTTTAATTTTGGATACTTCGCTTTTCCCTTAAAGAATTTTAGAAAGGCCGTTTCCGCATTGGCTAATGCTTTCTTTCTTGCTTTACTATGACAGGTATTAATCCAAGGCTTATCCGCTCTCAACGTGTGATTCACATATTTAGCAAATTCCATATGCGAGACAAATTTTCCTTCTCTTTCGTATACCTCCTCATTGTGCTTAATATAGGCGTTATATAAAAATCTACAAACTCCTATACCTTGATGGATTTTTACTTTTTGTTTTTTTACCGGTTCTATTTCAACTTTGTAGGCAAACATTTCTTCTCACCCTTTAAACGATTCTTATATTTTCGAAGACCGTAAATCCTACAGCTGAAAACATGAGTAATGGCAATTAAATCCTGCACAAGTTCTTCTTCGGGTGATAATGTTTTATTTTTAACAATGATCATTTTTGTTCCAAACTTTTCGCATAATTGTTGAAACCAATCAAATCCAAATCGTACAAATCAATCTTTATGTGCAATGAAAATGGTTTCTATTTTGTTTTCCATCACTTCATTTAATAAAAGGTTCCACTTTTTTCTTTTATAGTTCAATCCGCTGCCAATGTCTTCAATGGTTTCATCTACGATAACCCCATTTGCATTTGCAAATTGTTTTAAGAATTCTACTTGATTTGACAAATCGTCCTTCTGATTTCTGTTAGATATACGAGCATATATAACGGTTTTCCTTTCTTATAGTTTGGTGTTAGGCCATTTACCAGAAGCCTTTAAATATTGTTCATGTGTATAAAACCCTTCTATTGGTCGGGCTCCTATTTGCGATTAAAATCCCATCTCGATCCCAGCGCTGTAAGGTTTTTACTGTGACATTCAATAGACTAGACATTTGAGTAATATTGTAATGTTTTTCCATATTTTTATTATCTCATTTAGAGGACATATATCAACACTTTCCTTCACGTATAAACACCTTTTTATTTACAGTAAATTCCTCCTTCTTGAATACGACTTCTTTGGTTCCTTTTTGCACTGCTCCAATTTCGTACGCATCTTCACCCATCGATTGCAGGTGGTCCAAAATATCCCGGGAGTCGGTAGAATCTACAACTAAAATCATTCCAATTCCCATATTAAAGGTTCGGAACATATCATAATCGGATATTTTGCCTGTAGCTTGGATAAAGGAAAAAATCGGGGGGATCTTCCATGACCCATCCCATATCTCAGCCTGTAAGCCTTGTGGTAAAATCCGTGGGATATTATCAAAAAAACCGCCGCCTGTCACATGTACCAGACCGCTGACTTGAAATTTCCGCACCGTTGCAAGGACCGATTTCACATAAATTTTCGTTGGTTCAAGCAATACCGCTCCTAATTCGGCTCCTAATTCATCCATGTAATCACCTAAGGAAAGATTAGCATCCTCCAAAAGAACTTTTCGGACAAGTGAAAACCCATTGCTATGTACGCCACTAGAAGCTAAGCCGATCAGTACCTGGCCTTCTTTTACTTTGGATCCGTCAATAACATGTTTTTGATCGACTATCCCAACTGTAAAGCCGGCGATATCATATTCATGGTCTTGATACATCCCCGGCATCTCTGCTGTTTCGCCGCCAATTAGTGAACACCCTGCCTGCAGGCAGCCATCTGAAATTCCCTTCACGATCGCTTCAATTTTTTCAGGGATGATTTTTCCACAGGCTAGATAGTCTAGAAAAAATAACGGCTCTGCTCCTTGAACGATGACATCATTTACACACATCGCAACCGCATCAATCCCGATGGTATCGTGTTTGTCCATAGCAAAGGCGATTTTCAATTTAGTCCCAACACCATCTGTACCAGAAACAAAAACGGGATCTTCCATCCCCGTTAAGTCTGGTTTAAATAGAGCACCAAAACCTCCTAATCCGGTCAAAACCTCAGGTCGGAAGGTTTTTTTTACATGTTTTTTCATTCTTTCAACTGCTACATTTCCTGCATCTATGTTAACTCCTGCTTGGCGGTACGCATCGCTCATTTGTTTCCCTCCTTTACGGTAAACTTGCAGAGATTTCCTGCATGTTGAATTTTTTTACTAATACCGATTGCATAATCTCTGGAATTGCATTTCTCCATGCCCTATCCAATTCAGCAACAGGCTGAGAAATCACGTTTTTACCCTGATGTGTAATCGATAATTCCGTCCCTTTAACCATACCGATTTCTTTTATTGGTACCTCAAGCTGTTGTACGATTTCCTTAATCTTTTCAGCATGATCTGGTGAAACCGAAATAATAATACGAGATTGTGATTCACTAAAAAGACTAAAGTCTGATCGAAGTTCTTCGGTTAATTGGATATCCGCTCCTAGCTTTCTGCCAGGGCCACTGCGATACCGCCTTCCGCTATATCATGAGCGGATTGCACCAATCCTCCTTGAATAATCTTTAGGGTAAAAACTTGAATCTTCTTTTCCAACTCTAGGTTTAACTGTGATGGACGCCCTTCAATTTTTTCTTTTACGATTTTTTGGTATTCCGAACCGCCTATTTCAGCTTTGGTTTCTCCAATTAGAAAGATTAAATCTCTCTCTGCTTTAAATTCTTGGGTCGTTATATGATCAATATCTTTAATTAACCCTACGATTCCAATCGTTTGTGTTGGAAAAATTGCTTAGCCTTTTGTCTCGTTATAAAGACTAACGTTCCCGCCAATGACCGGCGTATTAAGCTGACGGCACGCTTCACTTATTCCCTCTGCCGCCTTTTCAAACTGCCAGAAGATTCTCCGCACCGGAACAAACGACATTACGGGCTGCTTCTGCAACAGCGATTGCTCCTCCAACGAAAGAATCAAGATAAACATATCTTCCGTTACAATCCGTCGTCATCGCTAATGCTTTCCTTGTGCCGCGGATGGCTACTACCGCAGCATCCGATCCAGGTATGACAGCTGTATTGGTTCTCACCATATAGCCATATTGTTGATACACCCACTCTTTACTGGCAATGGTAGGTGATGCTAGCAGCTGCTTCAAACGGTATTATAGTCATTTGTAATGTTACATACACCGTTGCCTTAAACATTAACACTACCCCCAATTCTTCGTAGGATTTCCTTATAGGCTTCCTCTACATTTCCTAAACTGAACCGATCTTTATCTAATTTTCTTATGAGTTTTTCTCCTTTACTCAAGCCCGCCGGACGACTTCTATTATGTCCAGATTTGGAGGTCACTAATTTGCTGGTTCACCTGTTCGAGACTTGAACCCCAAAAATTGATTTGGCCAATTTTCCTAGATTGCATGATTTTATGTTGTCCTGAATGACATTCCTTTACTTTTATTAACCAACAAAAATTAAATTGTTACACGCTGACTATTAGAAAATGAATATAAAAGGATAGAAAATTTTCTTTCGATAAAAATAAGGGAATGAACACCACAGGAGGCAGACAAAATGGATTCAGAAATGAAGGATAAATGCGGGGTATTTGGTGTTTTTAATCACCCCAATGCTGCACATTTAACCTATTATGGACTTCATGCACTTCAACACCGTGGTCAGGAGAGTGCAGGAATTGTAGCTACTGATGGGAAATCATTCAGGCATCACCGAGGAATGGGATTAGTTACCCAGGTATTTTCCCGTGAGACCCTTGATGGATTAAGTGGAAATATGGCCATTGGTCATGTACGCTATTCCACTTCTGGTGCAAGTTTATTACAAAACGCACAGCCCCTTGTCTTTAAATATAGTGAGGGTGATTTGGCAGTTGCTCATAACGGGAATCTTGTGAATGCCAATATCGAACGGAAAGTGCTCCAGCAACAAGGTGCTATCTTTCAGACAACAACGGATACGGAAATCATTGCTCACCTCATAGCCCGTTCTAGTAAAAAATATTTTAACGAAGCTAGTCCTGATGTTCTAAAGCGGATTGATGGTTCATTCGCAGTATTGATCATGACAAATAAACAAATGCTCGTTGGCCTAGATCGTCATGGATTACGCCCGCTTAGCCTCGGAAAAATAGGCGAATCGATTGTCGCGGCTTCTGAAACTTGTGCATTAAATGCGGTTGATGCTACGTTCTGGAGAGACGTAGAACCAGGTGAGTGGCTTCTCATTGATGACAAGGGTATTCAAACAGGAAGATTTGCCGAAAAGGGCGAGGTTTCCCTTTGTTCCTTTGAATTTGTATATTTTGCTCGTCCAGATAGTGTAATTCATGGAAGAAGTGTATTAACCATCCGGAAAGATTTAGGGCAAATTCTCGCAAAGGAACATCCAGTATCAGCAGATGTTGTGGTAGCCGTTCCTGAATCTAGTGTCCCCGCAGCCATGGGTTATGCACAGCATTCAGGAATTCCGTATGAAATGGGGATCATCAAAAACCCTTATGCAGGCCGTTCATTTATTGAACCAACCCAGGAATTGCGTGATTTAGCTGTTCGTTTAAAGCTAAGTGCTGTTCGAGAAATCCTTGAGGATAAGAGAGTCGTCCTTGTCGATGATTCGATTGTTCGAGGAACAACAAGTAAACGCATCGTTCAATTGATTCGTCAGGCAGGTGCCAAAGAGGTCCATGTCCGAATTAGTTCCCCGATGGTGAAAAATCCTTGTTTTTATGGAGTGGATATGCCAACAAAAGACGACCTTTTTGCCAACCAACATGAACATGAAAAAGCCATGGGAGAAGTGATTGGGGCAGATTCTTTAGCTTTTTTAAGTACGGAAGGATTATTAGAGGCGGTTGATGTAAATGTAGCAGACACCAGCAGCCGCTGTATCGCCTGTTTTAGTGGGGCATATCCAACGAACTTGTATTTGAAGTGAAATACCAAAGAAGTGGTCTCTTGCCTATTGCTCCTGTTGGACTGTATGAAACTCTTTCTCCATGACGAAAAAAGCCCATGATTCTAACACAATCATTGGCTTTTCCATTGTCTATTTAAGAAAATATTATCACAAAGTTAGATTGCTTTAAGAAGGCTTGTCACCCATTCGTTACTTTGTTTCTTTTCCACCAACCTGAATCCTGCTTCTATTAACTTCGTCTCCACAAGATGGGAATTCCATTCAAGCATGCCTGATAAAATAAAGGTAGTTTTCCTATAATTTAAAAGTCTTTGGGCGTTCAGGATATCGATATTTTCTTGGGTTCCAATATTAAGAAAGATCCAATCATATTCTTTATTGATTCGATTTTTATTCTTGATTAAATCACTTTGAAACACATTAACCGGCTTAACACCATTTAATTCACATTGATATAAAATTTCCCTTTCAACCGGTTGAATATCATATGTATCGATCAAACTTGCTCCTTTAAGGGCAGCAGCCACACTTAATACCCCTGAACCTGCTCCAATGTCTGCAACACTTGATCCGTTGAAGTCATGTTTTAAAATGAAGTACAAACAATCCCTTGTCGTTTGATGATAGCCTGTCCCAAAATTCCCTTGGGAGTCCAGAACAATTCGCTTTTCTCTGTTGTACTCATTCCTTCTATCAGGTGTCGTGATGACCCAGCCATTCTCGAGAAAAATATCATCAAATGTTTGCTGGTAAATCCGTTCATTTACTTCCTTCACAACCAAACTAGATTCTTCAATGTCCAATAATTCTACTAACGTACGTCGTTCTGTTGCTTCGATAAAATCGTTTATATAAATATTAAGCTCTGTCGTTTCATTCCTCTTTTCAACAAAGGCATATCCATTGGCATCGGTCACCACATCCAATGGAACCTCGTAAAAGGTTTGATAGTATCCTTTTTGATATAAATGGGGAATGATACTCTCAATCTTTTTGGTTGGGAGTCTTACGGTTATTTCATACATTGTTAATTCTCCTAGCTATTGGTCTCATTCAATATGCTCTAGAGCCAACATCAATTCTTTTTTTATCATTATTTCCAGTCGAACGAAAAAAAAACGACTTCATCCATGATTTACAGAACCTTAACATCAAATCAGCAAGCACTTAACAATGATTGATTATTCTATTAGTAGTGGGGGTAGCATGTGTGGCTATCATAGTAATTGGCGCAGGTGGAGCCATTACTGGTGATTTATTTTACATAACATGTAAAAATTATTAAAAGGAGTGCTATTTTTGGAAAATCAATACGTTCATTACGATGGTAAGAATTATATTCTTCTTCATCGATACTCCTCGGATTACTGTGAAATCAAAGACGTAAATTTTCAATTTAATATTCTTCTCGTTCACTACTCCGAGCTTTCTTTTAAGCAAAAATAAGCAGCTATTGTTCACTTACATAATTTGTTCGAATCATGGTATAATTCACTGCTAAACACAAAATACCATTAGCTTTTACACTAATGGTATTTACCTCTAGATCTATTTTTTTAAGTTTTACTGAAATGCCGATAGGTACTTACTTCACTAATTTCTCATAAAAATATAATCTTTGCTCGGCATTCTCTTTTACAATAATATCTACACCGCTGTCTACGAAACTATCTACCGTTTGCCCCTCTATCACTTTCTTCGCAGTTTCAACACTTAAATATCCCATATCATACGGGTTTTGGGCCATGGTGCCAGGAATGGTTTCATCTGCGATGAATTCAAGCATTTCGGTAAGACCATCCGGCCCAATCACTGGTATCACAAGTCCTTGTTCCTCGAACTCCTTGATGACCTGTAATGCAATCGGGTCATTTGTGGTCACGACACCCTGAATATCTGGCTGCTCACGCAAAAGTTTTGATACCACACTTTGAACCTTTTGGATATCCGATATCCCTGATTTTATATGTGTAACTTTGATACCAGCATTTTGTAATGAAATGGCAGCACCTTCCAACCGCTCCCCAAAAACAGGGACCGACAAATCGCCGCCAATAAAGGCTACCTTATCTCCTGGCTGCAACTGCGAGGCTAGGAAGGCTCCCGCTTGTTTACCTAATTCTAAATTATTGGTTCCAATATACGCTGTTTTATTTCGAATAGGCATATCGGTATCTAGCAGTAAAATAGGAACATCAGCAAATGATTCTAATGTTTGTCTTACAGAAGAACCGATAGGTGCTGCAATGATTACATCAGGCTTTTCACTGTACGTCTTCTTTAATAGCTTTGCCTGTTCTTCAGGTGTTGATTTACTAGGAACAACCACCTTACCATTGATGTTAAAGTCTTTAAACCCTTTTTCGATTCCAGCTTTCATAACCCGCCAATATTCTGAGTTTGATTCCTTTATGACAACCACCACAGTGGGCTTATTTTCAGCATAGGTTACAATTAGAAAACCTAGAGCCATGACAGAAATGGCTGCAACAGTGACCAATATCATTTTCCGTTTCTTCCACAAGGTATCCTTCCCCCTTTCTTCGGTAATAAAGAATCAACCTACGCGTCGGGTTTGATGGAAGGGTCCTGAAATCGTATACAGAAAGTGGTACCCTCATCACCTGTTTCAATTTCAATTTGGGCATCATGCCGTTTCGCTACACTGTAACAGATCGCCAACCCCAAACCTGTTCCTGTTTCCTTTGTCGTGAAGAAAGGTGTACCTAATTTTGATAAAACTTCAGGGCTGATACCTTGACCTTCATCTTTAATTTGTAGAACCACCGTTTGCTTGTCCTGATATGTTTTAATGGTTAAATTTCCATTTGAAGTCATGGCATCTAAACCATTTAAGGCAATATTCAAGATTAGCTGGCGAATCTCTTTTTCGTCAAGAGAAATGTCAGGACATTCACCCAATTCAAGCTTCAATTGTTTATTCGAACGCAGTGCTTCCGCATGTATCAAAGGAGATAAAGCTTCAATAATGGTGTTCAAGTTTTGTTTCCTTTTAACACTGACCTTATTTTTTGCGAGATTCAAAAATTCCGTGATAATAGAGTTTGCCCTATTCAATTCCTCTAGCATTAAATCGATGATATCCGTCGATAATTTGTCGGCTTTATTCTTGGTTAATTGTAAAAATCCTTGAACAGTTGTCATCGGATTACGAATCTCATGGGCAATCCCTGCTGCCATTTCTCCGATTAAATTTAGGCGGTCCAGTCGATACATTTCATTTTCAAGATGTACCCTGTCCGTAATATCGGTCAAAACAATCAGTATACATGGTTCAGAATGGATATCGATTAATTCAGTAGATAATAATCCTGATCGAATTTCCCCCTTTTTCGTCTCATACCTGACTTTTTTGTTACTAACTTTTTTATATATATCAATATACGTTTCCGTTACATCATCAATCAAATTCTTACTACTTGCTTTTTGATGTATCAATTCATCCCAGCTATAACCAGTATTTTTTATCCAGCTGGCATTAACCTCCATAAAAGTTAGATCCTGCTGCGATAAAATCGCCATTAAGCAAGGGCTGGATTCAAAGATTATTCGAAACCTTTCTTGGGAACGAAACAGATGGTCGGCCATTCTTTTTCGTTCATCAATTTCTTTCTGCAGTTTCAAATTGGACTTGGTCAGCTCTAGCGTCCGCTCTTCGACAATCTGTTCCAAATTTATAAACCTTTGTTTTTTCACTTCTTCTATTTGCTTTCTTTCTGTTACATCCCGAATGGTACAAACAAAAATCTGTTCATCCTCAATGATAGTGAATGCAATTAACAGATCCGCATAAAAGCAACTCTTATCCTTTCGACAAGCAACGACTTCAATGATCCTGCCTTCCGATTGTCTAATCCTCGAAAAGAACGAGGAGGATGAATCACCTAACACTTCTTCCTCCCATTTTGGAAAAAGTTTAAGAACGTGTTTTTCCACCAATTCCTTTGGCTGATAGCCAAACATGCTTCTCACGGCGGGATTCACGGAAAGAATTGAACCTTTATTATTAAATGACACAATGGTATCGGTGATGGTTTCACTTATGGCTTTTGATAATGCCTCTGTCCGGCGTAAATTGAGAGTGGTTCGATCCAATCTTTTGTTGACTTTATTCAGCTCAAACAAATGTCCCAGGTCCGTTTGAATAATGTTTTCTTGATGGTTCTGATGAATTTTGACAAACTGTTCGATTTTCTTTTTCAATGTTTCCGGCTGAAAGGGTTTAAAAATATAATCAATCGCTCCTACCGAGTATCCTTGGTGAACATGTTCCATTTCTTGACTAATGGCTGTAATAAAAATAATCGGTATATTTTTTGTCTTTTCTCTCGCCTTTATGAGCTTGGCTGTATCAAAGCCGTTTAGTCCAGGCATTTGAACATCGAGTAAAATCACCGCAAAATCATATTGAAGCATACATTTTAACGCTTCTTTCCCTGAATTGGCGCTAATAAGATTGTAGGTGGGTGATGTGAGTACCGCTTCTAATGCCAAAAGGTTTTCTGGATGATCATCCACCATTAAAATATTCACCTTTTGCGCAGAAGTATTATTTAACTTTTCGATAGATCCTCTCGGGTCCATCAAATTCTCCGTAACAGTCTTCATAACGTGTAAATTTAACCCCCTCTCTTTTCCCTAATCCAAGAAAACCTGAGGTACATAGGCTTTCGTATAATAAGTGATGAACATCGTTTTGAAGGTTTTTATTAAAATAGATCAGTACATTTCGACATATTATGATATCAAACTCATTAAAAGAATGATCCGATACAACATTATGCTGGGCAAAAACCATATTTTTCTGAAGAAATGGGTGGAAGCAGACCTTATCGTCAATGGCTTTATAATATTCTGAAAAAGCACGTTTCCCGCCTGCCTCAATGTAGTTTTTTGTGTAGAGCTTCATCCCTGCTAACGGAAAGGCACCCTGTTTTGCTTTTTCGAGAATATTCTTGTTAATATCGGTTGCATAGATTCTTGTCTTATCGTAGATTCCTTCCTCTTGCAGGAGGATTGCCATCGAATACACTTCCTCACCCGATGAACAACCCACATGCCAAATTTTAATGGACGGATACTCCTTGATGATCGGGACCACCTTTGTCCGGATACTCTTAAAAAAGGATGGATCTCGAAACATCTCCGTCACATTGATGGAAAAGTCGGAAAGTAACCTTGCCATCACACTTGGTTCCCGAAGGATTTTTTCCTGCAGTACCGATATACTGGATAGTCTCTCAATCTGGACTCTATGGTTAATCCTTCTTTGAATGAAAGGAAAGGCATAGTTTCGAAAATCATATCCATAATAGCGAAATATCGCTTCGAGCAATAAATCAATTTCAATTCTCTCGATTTCTTCGGCTTTTACGAGAAAATGAGATTCGTCTGATTTTACCTGTGTGATTTTTTACCCCTCCTTCGTAAACAGCCAAACCTGCATTAACGAGAACAACTGGTCCAAATTAATCGGCTTACTAATATAATCAGTAGCACCTGCTTCCAGGCATTCTTCTCTACTGTGTTTCATCGCTTTTGCGGTAAGGGCGATAATCGGTATCGTTTCAAATATGTTTATCTTGCGAATATGTTGGATTGCCTCAAATCCATCCATTTCTGGCATCATAATATCCATTAAAATTAGGTCGGTATTCGGATGATCCTTTAACACTTCCAGCGCTTCCCTGCCGTTTTCAGCAACCAAGATTTCCATATCGTGATTTTCAAATGCAATCGTTAGGGCATATACATTCCGAATATCATCATCGACGATAAGAATTTTCTTGTTTTTAAGAATCGATTTCCCATGTGAAATCATAGGCTCTTCCTTTAGAGCACGATCCTGACTGTTCATTAAGTAGGTCTCTTCCAAACCGACTGCCGCTTCCATTTGAGCCTCAGCAATAGTAACTACTTTATTATTCCTTTGCCGGTTTGGCAGATATAAAGTAAATGTACTTCCCATCCCAATTTCACTTGTAACTTCTATAAATCCGCCTAATATTCTAGCAAGTTCCCGGCTTATGGATAGACCTAATCCCGTACCGCCATAATGCCTGCTTGTCGTACCATCCGCTTGTCTGAAAGCATCAAAAATGGCTTCTTGTTTTTCTTTTTCAATTCCAATACCTGTATCAATGACGGAAAAAGCAAGCATCGGTTGTGATTGATGTTCCCCGCTATACCCCGTACTATTTTTTATAACCTTGCGGATTTTTAATGAAACACTTCCATTCTCCGTAAACTTAAATGCATTGGAAAGGAGATTTTTTAATATTTGCTGTAAACGTTGTTCATCGGTCAAGAAAGTATTTGGCAATTCAGTGTCCATTTCGATCCTAAAATGAACCTTCTTCTGATTCGCAATATGTGAGAATTGATGATAAATAGAATCACTTACCTCTTTTAGTTCGACTTCATTAAAGATCACATCTAGTTTACCTGACTCTATTTTTGCCAAATCTAAAATATCATTGATTAGATTTAGTAAATCATTACCGGAGGAGTGAATGGTTTTAATATATTCCCGCTGCTTAGCTGTCAGATTCCCTTCTCCATTTTCAGAAAGGATTTGAGCTAGAATAAGTAAACTATTCAAAGGTGTTCTTAGTTCATGGGACATATTTGCTAGAAACTCAGATTTATATCGAGAACTAAGGATCAACTGCTGTGCTTTTTCTTCAAGCGCCGCACTAACCTCTTGTATTTCGAAGTTCTTTTGTTTAGACGCTTCATATTGTTCCTCTAGTTTTTCATTCGTAGTTCGTAACTCCTCTTGCTGCATTTGGAGCTCCTCTGATTGAGCTTGTAGTTCTTCTGTTAACGCTTGCGACTCCTGCAATAATTGTTCTACCTTCATGTGGTTGATAATACTATTAATTTTTATACCTAAATTGTTATTCACTTCTTTAAGCAGCTTAATTTGCAATGGGGTTAACGTTTCAAAAGTAGCGATTTCAATCACTGCAAGTACTTCTTCTTCAAATAATACTGGTAAAATGACAATCGTTTTTGGAGAAGCTTCTCCCAAACCTGAACCGATTTTTAAATAATCGTCGGGAACTTGGTTCAGATGGAAGGGGCGTTTAGCAAGTGCACATTGCCCAATTAGTCCCTCTCCTAAACGGAATTGCTTTCGTTCTTGCTCAACAGCTGTTGAGGTATAGGAAGACAGTCGTGTTAAATACTGGCCGCTTTTATCTGATTCTTTTAAATAGAAAACTCCGTGACTTGCTCCTACCATAGGGACCAGCTTTGTGATGAGCATATCTGAGAGCATCTCCACATTTTCTACTTCTGGATACAGTGTGGCAATTTCTGCAATTTTTGTATTCAACCAGCTCTGCTCTTCTGCTTCTTCTTTTACTTGTTTCTCGATTCTACTATGGTTCTCTAGTGCATTGGCCATTTTATTAAAGGCCACAGCGATTTCACTCAGTTCCCCTTTTGAGGTAATCTCAATGCGTGGCAAGGTATCAAAATCACTGGATGCGGCCTGTTTCATCACATTTGTTACCTTGTTGAGGTTTTTGCTGGTACTCTTTACGATCCATATCGCAAAAACTATACCGATGAGTAAGCCCATCACCAGGTAGATATAAATGTTTTCAACAGCCCAACTATAGGTATCTTTGGAACGTAACAGTTCATTCTTCATCCCTTGCTCTTGTAAGCCATGCAGCAATTCTGCCATTTGAGCCATTCTCTGACTGTAAAGTTCCAGATCAGTCAAAAAAGCAGGAGTTAGTTCAGCGTTAGGATTAAGTTTCCTTTCCATCAACGCTTGCTGACCCATATTTCGATAAGACTCATGTAAGATTTTAAGTTTCCCAATGAGTTCCTGCGATTTCTCTTGTGTATCTTTTTTCTCTAGTGACACAATCGCCATTTGTAAGCTTACATTTGAATTTCCCCATGCATTCAACAGGTCTGAATTGATTTCCTCTCTGCGATCATTCAAAATCATCGTCAGCGCTCTTGATGTTCTTAAAGTCTCATCTTTAATCGTGGAGGAAATTTCGATTCTCTCATTTAAATCATTGATCACGACATTCATTTTGACGGTTGATTGTTCAAGCATATTCATTAATATCATTACGATTATCGTAATGAACAATAGTAATGTCCCTATGCTCGCATAGAGTTTCGTACCAAACCTCATAATTCCTCCTCAATTCTTTCATGGATCATCGTGATAGATTCATATAATTTAGATAAACTAGTGAAAATTTTCTTATTTTTAATGATACTTTATATTCCATATAACCGTCTATATGATATTTAGTAAGTTGGTAAGGTAAAAACAAAAAATAATCTCAAATGTTTTAAAATGAAAAAGGTGCCTGTCTCTTTTCGATTACTAAAAGAGACAGACACCTACGAATTTTGCTAACAGTGAAATCTATCAAATGGAATATATTATGAAGCTTTTTTAATTTTTTCGACTTCAACAGGAGGATTAAATTGACCTTCCCATTTCGCAACTACAATTGCTGCCAATGAGTTTCCTACCACGTTAACTGCAGTACGTCCCATATCTAGAATACGGTCAATACCAGCAATAAATGCTAATCCTTCTGCAGGTAAACCTATTGTGCTAAATGTAGCTAATAGAACCACAAATGATACACCAGGTACCCCTGCCATCCCTTTAGACGTTACCATTAAGACTAACATGAGTGTAATTTGCTGTACAATGCTCAGTTCAATTCCATACATTTGGGCAATAAATAAGGACGCGATTGCTTGATATAAAACCGAACCATCTAAATTAAAAGAGTAACCTGTTGGAATAACGAAAGTCGCAATATGTTTTGGACTTCCTGCTTGCTCCATTTTGTCCATAATTTTCGGAAGTACGGTTTCCGAACTTGCTGTTGAAAAAGCCAATATTAACTCTTCTTTGATCATCTTCAATAATTTAAAGATATTTAATCCAACGATTTTGGCCATCAAGCCTAAAACAACTATGACAAAGAAAATCATTGTTCCATAAACAGTAAGTGCTAACTTCCCTAATGGGAGAAGTGATGAAAAACCATATTTAGAAATCGTTACACCGATTAATGCAAAGACACCGATTGGAGCATATTTCATAAATAAGTTCGTCACATAAAACATGGCACTTGCCACACCTTCAAAGACACGTAAAACCGGTTTTCCTTTTTCTCCTATCGCTGCGATTCCAAGACCGAGTACGACGGCAAAGAAAATAATCGCTAGCATATCGCCTTCAACCATGGCATTAACCGGATTTGTCGGAACAATATGAAGTAGTGTATCGGTAATTGATTTTCCTTCTTGTTCTTCTGATGTGTGTACATAGCCTGAAATATCACTTTGCTCTAGTTTGTCCATATTTAGACCAGCACCAGGTTGAAAAATATTGGCAGATATAAGTCCGACAGCGATTGCTAGCAATGTCATCCCAATAAAATAAGTAAGTGATTTAGCACCTAACTTACCAACAGATTTCAAATCCCCCACACCAGCTATCGCAACGATAATACTAGAAAGTACAATCGGCACGACAATCATTTTAATTAGTCGGATAAAAAGATCACCAAATGGCTGTAAGACACTCTGTGCCGTTTCACTCCCATAGAATATCCCGCCGACAATTATACCTAATACTAAACCGATAAAAATTTGACTTGCTAAACTTGATTTGATTTTTTTCATTAATTACCCTACCCTTCTTGTTGATTTAAGCTAAACGAATTTCTACGGTAAGGAAACAAATAGATACTTACGTAACACAAAAAAACGGCAATTGCCGAATCACTATTTTATCATACTGTTTCCTCTCAATCGCTTACGAGGTTAGCTTTCAGGTTAGGACTATGGGAAACAATAAGCCCCTTCTTTTTAAGAATTCACCAATAGCGAAAATATCCGCATAACAAATTTGGGTCCCCCGCTCTTAAAAAAGATTAAGCGCAATATAAATTTTATCTCAAACTACTATATTAGTAAATAATTTTTTATTTCCAGATTACTTTGAAACTGTTTTTAAGGAAAGCACTTACCTTCAAGGCTTTCTTTTCAAAAAACACCAAAAATATTTATTTGTCAACATTACCTTATATTAACCTAATTACCTATAGACGTACATTTTACCTATCAACCATTGCTTAAAAACAAAAAAACTCACAAAAAGCATTTGTGAGCACTTAGAATTCTTATATTTGGTTAGCTTCTCTTTTGTTCTTCTGAAGGAACGAAAACAACTTATCGGCAAGTCCTTTGTCTTAATTTTCTGCTTCTTAACCTAACATGCTAACAAGCTTGTTGATCTCTTCCGCGCCTTCTTTTAAAAGCGGCAGAAAGTGGTCATTAATTTTTTCTTCTGAGGTTCTTTTAGAGTTTGTTGAAATGTTAATGGCGGCGATCGTTTCACCTTTTTTATTAAAAATAGGGATGGCAACCGACCTTAAACCCACTTCTAATTCATCGTTCCCTTCGGCATAGCCCTTTTTACGGCATACCTCCAGACAAATTTCGAATTGGTCAAATTCAGTAATCGTTTGCTCGGTATAAGCTTCTACCGACGCTTGTTCCCAAATTGCTTTTCGCTCCTCCAGCGGAAGCCAAGCAACAAGGGCTTTCCCCAAAGAAGTCGCGTAATAAGGCAGCCTCGACCCTACCCTTAAATTGGTTCCAATAATTCTTTTCGCAGCATTTACCCTCAATACATAAACAATTTCAGCACCATCCAATACGGCTAGATTGGTCGATTCCTTGATGGCTGTGGAAATTCTTTCAAGGATTGGATGGGCTAAATCAGGCAAGTTAAGTGATTCTAAATAATGTGCAGCGAAATTCAATACTTTTGGGTTTAATTTAAATTTATTATCCTCTGTTACGGTTAGGTATCCCAGATCGACCAGGGTAAGTGCAAACCTTCTAACCGTTGCCTTATTAATCCCTGTTTTTCTTTCTAAATCACTCAAAGACATCAAGTTAGAACTGGAGTCAAACGCCGTTAAAACGGCAAACCCCTTCGCAACAGAATGGACGAAATAACTAGCTTCTGTTTTCTCGTACAACTATCCCACTCTCCTTTTTCCTATTAAATAATAACGCATTACCTCAGACAATCCTATTGCCTATTTTCTGAAAATTACTTATAATAAAACTAAAATACACTATTCGTATTTATGTACGCATAGTGTACACTATAAACACACAAAACTCAACCATTACACAAAACATAACAATAATTTTTAAAAGGAGGATATAAAATGAGTAAGGTTGTCACAATTCAGGATGCGATCTCAAAAATTAAGGATGGCCATACCATCGCTGTCGGCGGATTTGGCCTTGTTGGCTGTCCATTAAAATTAGTCGAAGCGCTTGGTGAGCTTCCTGTATATGGTTTAACTATGATTAGTAATAACCTTGGAGAGCCTGGTGGAAAAGGACTTGGGAGGATCTTGCTGCAAGACAAAATCACCAAAGCCATCGGTTCTTACTTTACTAGCAATATCGATGCCGTGCGTTATGTCAATGAAGGCAAGCTGGAGGTGGAACTTGTACCCCAAGGGACACTTGCTGAACGACTCCGTGCTGGCGGTGCAGGTATTGGTGGATTCTATACAAAAACTGCGGCTGGCACACTACTTGCAGAGAATAAAGAATCCCGCGTGATCGATGGCGAAGAATATGTTTTCGAACTCCCACTACGTCCAGATGTAGCCCTTATTAAGGCAAAGAAAGCAGACCGCTATGGCAACCTTGTTTTTTCAAAAACAGCCCGTAATTTCAATCCGGATATGGCAAAAGCTGCGAAAATCACGATTGTCGAAGCGGAGGAAATTGTCGAAGTGGGAGACCTAAATCCAGAAGAAATTATCGTCCCTCATTTATTTGTCAACTATATTGTGAAGGGAGAAAACTCGCATGAACAGTAAACAAAAAATGGCGATTCGAGCGGCCAAGGAAATCAGCAATGGCAATATTGTCAATTTAGGAATTGGAATCCCTACCTTAGTCGCAGATTTTTTACCGAAGGAAAAGAATGTCTACTTGCATACAGAAAATGGGCTGCTTGGAGTAGGTCCTACCCCTTCAAAAGAGGAGCTTGATCCGGAAATCATTAATGCTGGCAAATTACCCGTGACAGCGCAAGTAGGTGCCTCCTACTTTTCCTCCTCCGAGTCATTTGCCATGATCCGCGGCGGCCATGTTAATGTCGCCATCCTCGGTGCTTTACAGGTTGCCGAAAACGGGGATATCGCCAATTGGGCTGTTCCTGGGAAAGATATTCTTGGCGTCGGCGGAGCGATGGATCTTGTTGCTGGAGCAAAAAAAGTGATTGTGACGACCCAGCATTGTGCGAAAAACGGTGAACCAAAAATCCTTCAAAGGTGTACGTATCCCATTACAGCAAAAAACGTAGTCAGACTTTTAATTACTGAACTTGCTGTGTTTCGCTTTGAGAATGGAAAAATGATTTTAGAGGAAATATCAGAGGAAATCACGGAACAAGAACTAAAAGAAATCACACCTGCTGAGTATATCGTTTCAGCAAATCTATCAAAATATCAAGTTTAGTAGAAAGGGGAATTATGATGGGTAATGAATATGTAGTTGTTGCAGCGAAACGAACAGCTGTTGGAAAATTTGGAGGAAGCTTAAAATCCGTAAATTCAGGTGATTTGGCAGCAGCAGTCATCAAGGATGTACTTGCTGCTGCTGGGCTTGCAGCGGACTCTGTCAATGAAGTAATATTGGGAGAAGTACGACAATCAACCGAATCTTCCAATGTGGCTCGTGTGGCTAGTCTTCGTGCCGGTATCCCTATTTCAGCGAGTGCACAAACGGTGAATCGCCTTTGTGCTTCCGGGATTCAAGCGGTTGTTTCCGGGGTTCAGCATCTTGCCTTCCACCCGGATGAGGTGGTGATTGCCGGGGGTACGGAAAACATGAGCAGGGCGCCAATCTATCTCCGCAATGCCCGTTTTGGAGAAGGAAACCCATATACCGTTGACTCTAATCTTGAGAACGGGCAGCAGCCGATTGAAATGTACGGAAAAGATTTGGGAATGGGTATTACAGCTGAAAACGTAGCAGAAAAGTATGGAATTAGTCGTGAAAATCAGGACATCTTTGCACTAGAAAGCCAGAAGCGGGCAAAACAAGCGTGGGATGATGGGAAATTTGATTCTCAGATTGTCCCGATTGAAGTGAAAAACAAACGGCAAGCGATCCTATTTGCGAAAGACGAACATCTTCGGGAAACCACTTTAGAACAACTTGCAGGTTTAAAACCTGTATTCAAGAAAGATGGAACAGTAACCGCAGGGAATGCCTGTGGCCGGAACGATGGCGCAAGTGCTCTCCTATTAATGACAAAAGAGAAAGCCCAATCTCTTGGCTTGAAACCACTTGCAAAAGTGAAAAATTGGGCCGTATCTGGTGTAGACCCACGATATATGGGGATAGGTCCCGTTCCTGCTGTCAATAAGTTATTGGAGAAAACGGGTCTAGGACTAAAGGATATTGGTCTCTTTGAATTAAACGAAGCGTTTGCTTCGCAATCATTGGCAGTTATTCAGGAACTTGATTTGGATATTGAAAAAGTCAATGTAAATGGCGGGGCGATTGCGCTCGGACATCCACTCGGGGCTACTGGTGCTGTCATCATTACAAAGCTTATCCATGAAATGATCAATCGCCATACCCAATTTGGGATAGCAACCCTTTGTATTGGCGGCGGTCAGGGAATGGCGATTTTATTGGAATCCATCTAGATGATGTCAAGGACACTTTGTTTCTAGCAATATGTACAAGAAGGGGCGGTTCAAAGTTAAATTTCTAACTTTGAACCGCCCCTTTTTAAGTATGAACCCTTGATTTAATAACATTCATACCTATAAATAAAGGAAATGTTGCCCTTTTGATTCCCTTTTTATTTTTATTTAGTTACTGGGTAAAATTCAACTGGAATTGGCCCAAATTGTCTACGGTGATACAACATCGGATCCTTTTCGTCCTTTTGAATATTAGTTACTTCTCCAATTAAAATCGTATGATCACCTGCTTTTACGGTTTTAAATGTTTCGCACTCAAGGACTGCAAACGGACCTTCAATAATCTGTAGTTGATTTTGGGAATAGTCCCACTTGCATGCATTAAAGCGGTCCACATTTTTGCTAGCAAATATCTTACAAAGCTCTTGCTGGCCCCCTGCAAGAATATGAATAGCGAATTTTCCTAATTCTGTAAATCTTTTAATCGTTGATACTTCATGGTCAATTGACCAAAGAACCATAAGAGGTTCCAAATAAGCGGAAGCAAACGAGTTTACAGTTAACCCTACTGGGTTGCCATCATGATTTGTCGCTGTTACGATTGTTACACCTGTCGGGTAACTCCCCATCATCTCTTTAAATAGTTGTTGATTTGCCTCTTATGTCATTATTACCGCTCCCTTTTATTTATTTGAAAGATTAAAATCTCTCATTTTTGTAATGCTTACATAGATATTTTCACTTTCTCTGAAACATGAACCATACTAGGTCCGTCAAAAGTATCATTTTCAAGGCGTATTCCAAATCTATTTAAAAGTTGCTTAGATAAAATAGAGATGTAGCGGGAGAGTATAGCTGTTTGTTCTCTGTGTTTGATATAAACAATCACCCCACCCAAGTGCTTTATTTTATATAAACTAATATTAAGGGAAGAATGACAATCACAAACACCTGAATCGCAAAAATCACACTCTTTATGAAGATAAACAAAAGTAACCCCCTTATCCTGTAAATTCTGATGATAGAAGATATAGTCAGAATAAGTATCCAGCCTGTTTGAAAATCTTTGTAATTCAAATTCTCCGATACGATTTTTTACTTTTGTTTGTTTTTCAATACGAATAATTTGTTGACTATTTAAACAATGTAGTAATACATCATCAATGGATAAAATCGATAAATGAAATTTCTCAGCAAACGTTTCTAACTCCTCATAATTTGAAATTTCTCCATATTCGTTTAAGGCATCACACATGACGACCGAAGGATAGGAATTGCATAGTTTTGCAAGTTCAATTCCAGCTTCAATATGACTTTGTTTACCGAAAATACCGTCCTGATGAGCAATAACGGGGAAAACGTGACCAGGTCTTTTAAAATCACTTGAAAGTTTGTTTGGGTTAATAATCGCTTTTATCGTATCAAAACGTTCAAATGCTGATATCCCTGTTGTTGTCCCAGCAACATCTACTGATATGGAATAAGATGGTGTGCTATGATTCGTATAAGCTGAATCTTGAAGAGATAGTTCCAACTTAGAGGCTCGTTGCTTTTCAATTCCGACACTAACCATTCCACGACCCTTAGTTACCATGAAATTTATTTGACTAGGTGAAGTATGGTCCACAAGACCAGTTAATTTCCCATGACCAGACTGATCGACTATTATAACTAATTTCCCCATCGTTAATTCCTCAATAACCTTATTTACTTGGGCTTCCATCTAACATTGCACGCCCTTTCTTTATAATATCGTCAGTTTGTTTCAATTTAGTGAATAGACTCTCCTTATTCATTGCAATTCAAGACATTATCATAAAAGCAAAGCAATGATGAACTTTTGTCCATTATTTTAAGACTTTTATTTCTTCACCCAATTTATTTTTCACAAAATATTTATCCAGACTTATTTCACCGGAATCCGTCCTGCCACTGGTCGCTTCCCGTGATACGCACATTCAAGTAAAGTACGAATGGATTCCCGATCCACTGGGCGCGGATTGTAATAAGGGTTTTTCGTTGCTAACTCGGCTGCTCTATCTAAATCACCTTCTGTCAGCCCGATGCTCTTTAATGAAACAGGTACACCTAATGATTGAATCAGATCGAATAAAGAACCTGCTACATCCTGTGGATCAGATCCAATTGCTCGTGATATTGCTTGGATCGCTTCTGGTGTATGATCAGCATTATAAGCAATGACATAAGGCAGTACCACCGTATGGGTTTCCGCATGTGGAAGATCAAAAGATCCCCCAAGTGTATGACAAAGTTTATGATGCAGCGCCATTCCAACAGTACCTAGAACTGTACCACCTAACCATGTTCCATACAGTGCGTCGGATCTGGCTTCCATATCGAGCGGGTTTTCAATAATTTTAGGCAGACTTTTTACTAATGAACGGATGCCATTCTCAGCCATTAGCGAAGTAATTGGATTGGTACTTTCAGAATATAGCGCTTCCACACAATGGGCAATCGCATTGACTCCGCTTGTCACTGAGAGTATTGCAGGCAGACTAGTCGTAAGAGCTGGATCATAAAGCACCGTCTTTGGCTTAACAATCAGATTTTTCCCGGTTTTCTTCACTCCTTTTTCGGTAATCCCCCAAATCAGAGTCATTTCTGAACCGGCATAAGTAGTCGGAATGGCTAAGATCGGAAGTCCAGTTTCAAGTACATTCGCCTTCGCTAATCCCATGGATGACCCTCCACCGATAGCTATCAGCCCATCAATTTTATTCTCGTTAACATAGTTCACTGAAGCCGTTACGCTTTCGATTGGTACATGTTGAACGGCATTTGAATATAATCCATGACAAATTTCGCCAAGAATTCCTGCTATCTCTCTGCCAATAGACACTTCGTGTTCACCAGGAGTAGTGATAATGAGAACATTTTTTAGCCCTAAATTTTCTACTTCTTCACGAATATTTTCTATTACCCCTACCCCAAACACGATCCGACTAGGTAATGACTCATATAAGAAACTTTTCATTGTATCCTCCCTAAAACATTCATTTAGTAATCACTAGAAAAACAAGAAGCGAACAACTTTTAGAGGTTATTCGCTTCTATTAGTATGATAAACCCACACATTTCATTTGGTATGAAGCGGATTCTATGCGATGCTTCTATAATGGAACAGCGGTAAATTTCCCTTCCATTTGATCTTTCACTCCTTGAATAAAGAAATCAAATACTTTCTGTCCAATATGACCAAGCATTTCAGGATGCCATTGGATACCAAAGGCCAACCATTAAGTTTCAGATTGTGCCGCTTCAATCATACCATCCGAACTCCAGCCGATCGCTTTGAATCCTTTCCCAACAGCTGCAACAAATTGGTGATGAAGGGAATTCACCATTAGTTTATCTGTTTGATAGATTTCATCTAATAAACTTGCTCTTTCTATGCCAACCATATGCTTTAAGTGGCTATGGGGTGGTTCTTTTCCCATTCGCAGATGATTCGGATCCATAAAAAACAGGATTCACATCTCCTCACCCTGTCACAATTAAGGCATCTACGAAATCCATATTGGACCAGGTCAGTAATTTGAGCGTGAGGCAAAAGAAGCGAACGTTTTATGATGATCGCTTCTTTTGCCTATAATCCAGTTTTTCAGAAAACTAGCAATCATTATGCCTATCAATTCCATATTTGACGTCGAAATTCTTAATCATTTTAACACTCTCAAGGACACATTCGAAATACTTCATATAGTTAATCGGTCACTATAAATGAAACATCTTCAAGTCCGTCAAATTTCCCACTTACTACATCACCACAATTCAGCATAACAGCGCCAGTAATGGCACCAGATAAAATGATATCTCCTTTTTTCACTTTATCTCCTTTTCGAGAGAGCATATTAGCAAGCATTGCAATCGACTTGGCTGGATGCCCAAGCACAGCTGCCCCGGTGCCAAACTCTTTTACTTCTCCATTAATGCTAAGCGTAACCCTAATTAAATCCAACTCAATTTCCTCGGGCCTTTTCATAGTTGACCCAAATACCACCTTTGATGTCGAAGCATTATCAGCGATGACATCTGGCAAGGTGAAATTGAAATTTTTATAACGACTGTCGATTATTTCTAATGCAGGGACTACATAGTCCGTCTTGGCTAATACATCCTCCGCACTAACTCCAGGACCTTCAATGTCTTCTCCAATAACAAAAGCGATTTCAGCTTCAACCTTCGGATGAATTTGATCCTGTAATGGTGTTTGCCCACCATTTTCAATCACCATATAATCAAAAACATATCCATAAATTGGTTCATTTACATTCATTTGCGCCATTTTAGCTTGGCTAGTTAATCCCATTTTTGGACCAACGATCTTTTTTCCTTCTGCTATTTTTATTTTTACTAATTCTTGTTGGACAAGATAAGCTTCTTCAACCGTTAACTCAGGTTTGATTTTAGCAGTAACCTTCTCTAACTCCCGTATTTCCACTTCACCAGCAATTAAATACATAGCAATATCCTTGTAATCTGTTGTAACCAAAAATCTCCCTCCCTCTATACATAAGTGACTTAATAAAGGGTTTACCCCACAGGAATGATCCCACGCTCCTATTTTTGTAATGTTCAGAAAATTAATCTTGCAATTTCTGAAGACAATCGAATTTCAAATAGAAGCATGAGATAATTAGTTTAAAATACGGATACTGAATTAAGTCGTTTCACTTTTTAACGTTTTACCTACAGAAAATCGATTAGCTGGAACCTCGTTAATGATGACTCGGACGGAGTCAATTGGAGCTCCTAAATCTTCATGGATTGTTTGAGCAATATTTCGCATGCACGTTTCGATTTTTTTATCGTCTCTCCCCTTAACTAAGGTAATTTGTACAATAGGCATGATTTCCCCCTAATTCAAAACTGCGTATGGATGGACAAAACAGACACTGGTTTAGATTGTACACATCGGTTCAAACTTGGCACTGGCCTATTATTGTTCCCTTTGCACCTTTACTAATTTTTCACTGACATCAGGAGTCCCATATTTGAAAAATTCTTC
Organism: Neobacillus sp. plas4; assembly: GCF_057221695.1. Lineage (NCBI taxonomy): Bacteria > Bacillati > Bacillota > Bacilli > Caryophanales > Bacillaceae > Neobacillus > Neobacillus sp. plas4. The sequence goes on along the minus strand of NZ_CM170152.1, from coordinate 2,605,698 downwards.
TGGTAACTGAGCTCCCGCCCAAATAATAGCTTCAGCAACCTCATCCTCCGACCATCTGATTGGTTTCCATTGTGGATCGGTGATTAGGTAGGAAGGTTCGCCATAAAGTTCTACCCGGTTTCCACCTGGTTCGAAAACATAAAGGCTGGTAGATTGTGTAATCCCATGCTTCAATGGACCAGCTTCAATCTTTAAACCGTTTTCTTTTAACATATCAGCTGCATCATATAGATTTTGGGTATTTCCATATAAGTAGGCAAAATGATGAAGTCTTGCCATACCTTTTTCAGTCGTTCCCTCATCTTTTGTTACGACCATTTCATTAACAGATGAAGACACCCTTAACCACGCACCAATTTCAGACCCATCGTTCTTGACGATATGTTCGCTTAACCTAAATCCCAGTTCATTCATAAAAAGATTTTTACTTGCTGTTACATCGCTGCACATCAAGTTCACATGATCAAGGCTGCGAACGGGTATCCCTTTATTTGGACGTTTTTGCGGTCGATTTTTTAGCAAGGTCTTTTCTTCTTCTGGTGCCTGATAATATTCAACATCCCAAAAGATTTCCACCACATGATTATCGGGAGTAAAAAATTGGTAAGCTTCACCATGACCAAGATCACCTTGAATCCATCCCCGTCCATACCCACTCTTTTCAAGTGCCATCACCCTGCGTTCCAGCGCTTCTTTTGAACTGGTACGGAAAGAAGTATGGCCTACCCCAGGTTGTTTAGCCTCAGTCACCTTTAACGTATGATGATAAAAATCTTCATAAGCTCTAAGATAAGCTGATTGCCCACTACGTGCTGTTTCTGTCATCCCCAATAGTTCTTTAAAAAACCAAAGCGTTTCGTCTGGTTTTGGCGTAAAAATTTCTAAATGTGCAAGCTGAGCGACATCAAAATTTAACTCCTTATCTGACATTCAAATTCACCCCTTTAAAATATTTCGAAATATTCACGGTGTTCCCAATCCGTGATCTCATTTCCATCAACATTATTATCCTTAATAAACTTTTCATAGCGAGATATTTCATTCTTTTTCATACTTGCTAAATAGTCGATAAACAATGAACCAATTTTATCTTTAAATAAGCTGCTGTTTTCCAATTCCCCTACTGCTTCCGACAAGCTTTGTGGCAGTAATTCACGTTCATCTTGATAGGCTTCTACACTTGCAGCACCAGGGTCGCATTGGTTTTGAATCCCATAAAGTCCTGAAATAACTTGAGATGCCATATACAAATAAGGGTTTGCCGCCGGCTCACCAATACGATTTTCAAAATGCGTGCTTTTATCTCCCGGCTCACCAATCACTCGAATCATAGCACCCCGATTGTCATTGGCCCAACCAGCTCTGTCAGGAGCTAATGAGTTCGCTTTAAGTCGCTTGTATCCGTTAATTGTTGGGGTTGTAAAAACTGAAGCTTCTCTTGCATGCTTCAATATACCTCCAATGAAATGTTTACCAATTTCCGACACCAGCTCACATTCTTGATAGGATACCATAAGATTCTCTCCGGTTTCCGTACTTTCAAACGACTGGTGTAAATGCCATCCTGAAGAAAAGAAACCTGGAAGCCCCGGACGACACATAAAGGATGCAAGGTAGCCGTGTCGTTTACAAATTTGTTTAACTGCTGTTCTAAAAAGCAACATCGCATCGGCCGCTTCGATTCCTTTCATTGGAGCGAAAGTAAACTCAAGTTGAGCTGGTCCCCACTCATCCTCTATTGATCTTAAAGGGAGCCCAAGTTTAAGTAATGTCTCAGAAATTTCTTGCAATAACTCATCTAATTCATCTAGGTGACCTTCTAATTGATACTGATATCCACGTGCTGAGGAAATCACTTTAGGGGCATCTGCCGGGAAGCCTGGTGCTCCCAATGATTCAGGCGCCAGTTTTGGATCAATTATTTTTGTCAATGTACATTCAACTTCTATACCTGCCACAAATTCATATCCCGCTTCTTTAAATTCTTGCAATGCTCTCTTTAATATTCCTCGACTATCAAATGGGAGCAATCGTCCATCCTTCATGTAAGCGTCACACAAAATCCTTGCAGATTTCGGCGCCCATGGTAATATTCTAAATGTTGATGGGTCAGGTACAAGTCGATAATTTGGAGCACCTGTCATCTCTTCCATACCAAACCCCCCTCCATTTTCAAATGGATTAGCAGCAGATGCACTTCCAGTATCAAAAGAAAGAGGACCGGTATTGAAGTCAAGACCACTTTTCAGAATACTCAGAAATCCAGGAACAGTCATTGCTTTCGCTCTGGAAATCCCGTGCTGATCCGCCCATGCAACACGAATTAATTTGATATTATTTTCTTCGATGGCTTGCTTAATTCGCTCCACTTCTTCCATTTGATCATTGTTCCAAATTTGATTTTTTTCAATAAACCCACCAGTGGCCAAAGTAATCAAACTAAATCATCTCCTAATTTATAATGATTATTTTTTTAACAATAAATACTGATATTTTTCAACCCATTGTCGCACTGGATTTCAATTTATTCAGAACTCTTTTCTCAATAAATGATTTTAAAATTAATTGACTGTTTTTATCATTTAAAATTTCCGGGTGCCATTGAAAAGCTAAAGCTGCCTGCTCGCCATTTTTCAGTTCATATGCTTCAACAAGCCCGTCTTCTGACCATGCTAAGGGTGTCAACTTTGGTGAAAGCTTTTTTATTCCTTGGTGATGCCATGAATTCACCATGATCCTTTCCCCTAATAATTCTCGAAACCACCCGCCAGTGGAAACTGAATGCGCCAATGTTTCTGGCCCAATTCCAGGGTTATGTTCAATTTCATTTGACCATTCCGGAAGGTGTTGATGCAGCACGCCACCTAACGCAACGTTAATCATATGAAACCCTCTGCATACACCAAATAAAGGGATGTCTTTATCTAAAGCATAATTCACTATATCAAGCTCGAAACGATCCAAAGAATCACACGTTCTTGTAAGTGAATGCTTCTCCTGATGGTAAAGCGTAGGATTTACATCTTCATACGCACCTGTCATCAAAACCATATCCAATTTATCTACCAGGTGTTTAAACTCTCCTGCTGGTTCGATAACTACCGGGTCGCAACCTGCCTCTCGCAAATACTGCAAGTAATCTAGTGGGATATATACGCATGGAAACGTATGGCCAGCTAACTTAATATCGTTAATTCGCCCAATAACGCCGACTAATGGTCTCATTTCATCCTTCCTTCAAATCTTATTTCAATATTTTCTTTCCAAGGTTTTTTATTGATCAATAGGTGTAATACACTGATAATTTCTTCATAATTTTTTCGATCCATAGCGATCCAATCGTCACCAGGGATTACATCATATAAAGAATATTCCCATACATCAGCTGCCTGCACCATTCGGGCAAGCTCTTCATATTTTTTTAATTTCTCCTTAAGTTGTTTTAGTTCTTTATTGATCTCGCTAGAATGAATGTCTTTAGAAACGTCCTGTGGAGATGTTGTCAAGATATTTCACCGCCTAAGAAAATGAAATATATAATGTCATAGCATAAATGTTAAATTGTCATGCCCTTGATCACAATCAATCAAATTGATAAACTTGACCTTAATCTTCCATTCTCCATTTTGTTTCTCTAAATGATGACCGTACCAACCGGCGTAAGTTTTCATCTCACCTACCCTAAGCTCATAAATAATAAAGTTGGAGCGAATCTTTATTTCATCCAGAGTATTTCCCTGTTTCATTTCGATATTTGTTAACATTCTTCTCGTCCGGGAAACAGGGATTTGTGAGTGGGCATACCCCGTACGTAATCGAAAAATCCGGTCTTCCAAACGTCTTCGATCATCAAAAGCCGTACAAACTTCTTTTCGAGGATCTCCGCCACCCGGAGTAATAGGAATCCAATACAAACATTCATCTGTATATAATGAAAGAAACTCTTCTAAATTCAATTCATCCAATAATCGAGCTTCTTTATAAATTAATGCGAGACATTCATCTTGCACCTTATGATTTTGAATAGGGTTAAAATCTTGATTCCATTCATCTAATCCATTAACAAGTTCTTCATAGAAATCATCATTAATATAGAATGAAAAAAATGATGGATTGTATTTCTGCTGGCTTGTCATATTTTTGATCTCCTCTCCTTATGAACTCATGATTCTTTTCCATTCCTGAAAATACAACCTGATAGGCGTTTCATCTGTTACTGGAGCAGTTATGACTCCTCGTTCATCAACAGAATGGGCATCCGCATTATTAATTCCTCGATTTAACATAACCCATTCAATTTCCGGAATGGATACTCCTCGTTGGCATTCTGCAAAATTAGTGACATCATCCGGTTCGCCAAATGTTGGAAAATCCTCTTGCGAACGCATCCTCATGGTGTTTACTTCATCCGATATACCGGTAATTGTCGTTGCGTACCAAGATAGTTGCGTTTTATCTACGGCAATTGGTTCTACGACCTGGATTTGATTACCAATCAGCATGAGGTTAGGGAATATAGTTAAGTTCATCTGAGCGCCAACTGCCTGTTTAAGATATTGATAACCACTATCTCCATGCTGGTCTAAAATCTTTTTCTCATAAAATTCCCGACCGGGTTGTGGTCGCTGCTGATCCCAGTATCCCTGATCTCCTCGCATGATATGTGCTGGCCTTTGATCTAAAAAGGTATGACCATTCCCAAGATACTGAACATACATCGGTCCTTCGTCAGGACCCTCTTTAAAATAAGCCATATCTTTATTTGATTTTTCCTTACCAAATTCTTCCTCATACCGTTGTTCAATAGAAAGTAAGGATCGATGTGAAAATGCCACGTGATACCCGTCTGGCCCGTTATCCATAGGAAATTTCCAATTGGATTTTAGTAGCATACGGTGTGCATTGTTGCGAACGGTAAGACGCTCAGCTCCGCCATTATGTTCTATCCACTGATCTAGTAATTCCTTAGCATGACCTAAATATTCTTCCAAACTAACAGCCTCTTGATTTAATGTGCCAAAAACGAAACCTTTATAACTTTCCACTCGAATTTGCATTAAATCCAACTCTGACTTATCAAATTCTTTGCCATATGCTTTTGGCCAAGGTACTCCTGCCAATTTGCCCTCGTTTGTATAAGTCCAGCCATGGTATGGACAAACAAACTGCTTACTATTCCCTTTCTCTAGTCGACAGATAGTTGCACCACGGTGCATACAACGATTAAGATGCACTCGCAGGACACCTTTTCTATCCCTTAAAATAATGATAGGTCTTCGCCCTAAATACCCAGTGATATAATCATTTTCCAATGGGATTTGGCTCTCATGGGCAAGATACACCCAATTGTACCCATAAATTTTTTCCATTTCTTTATTAAAAATTTCCGGATCTGTATACACCTTTTGATGTACACGGTCTTCTTTTACTAGATAATTCCAGTCCATGTTCCTCTTCCCCCTTTAGTAAAAATTTAATGAATCATCTGCTTTAATTTCAATTATTTAGCGGGTACCAAGAATTTCCTACATTATGAAGCTTACCTTCCTTTTTTAATAGACGCAGTTTTTTAAAAATATTAGATTCCTTTACTTCTCTTATTACTTTTTTATTATCTCTTGATACAGTACTTAAATAAGAAAGTAGCCTCTTCGAATTCGTTCCTGGGTGTTTTTCTATGTAAGAGAGAATTTCTCTATCATAGTTCATCGTTTTTCACCTCAGCTTTAATGAACTGATACACGTCGACCCACAAAACTAAATGAAAATTCTCGAGAGAGAACAACCCATTGCCCTTATTCTTTCGGATTAAAGATTTTTAGTTTGTTGAATAAAATTCAGCTGGAATTGCCGAAAAATGTCTGCGGTGGTAAAGTAACGGATCCCTTTGATTCACGGTAAGATCTATTACTTCTCCAATTAGGATTGTATGATCACCTGCCTCTATTGTTTGGTACTTTCTACACTCTAGCACTGCACAAGTACCAGTAATGATAGGAAGTTCATTCTTAGAAAAGTCCCACTCACAAAGGCTAAACCTGTCTACATTCTTACTTGCAAAAGCTTTACATACATCCTGCTGGTTTTCAGCCAAAATATGAACTGCGAACTTTACACCTTCTAAAAATGACTGAAGAGTGGATGCCTTATGGTCAATAGACCACAGTATCAATAGTGGATCTAGAGAAACTGATGCGAAAGAATTAACCGTTAATCCAATTGGTTTCCCTTCTACATCTGTGGAAGTAATAACTGCAACACCCGTTGGATAATTTCCTAACGCCTCTTTAAACAATTGTTGATTTTCGATTTTTGTCATCATCTTTCCCATTCCTTTCTCATCAATTATGGTTTAAAACATGAGTAAATTGCGCCTTTGATCTTTCATTTTAGTAATCTATATTCATTAGCAAAGTAGCTATCTATGAATCATATCTAAGATAGTAGGCAGCACCCATTGGTGAGGTACGGTACTATCGGTTATGCTTTTCTTAGCAACTAAGTTTTAATTTACATGCTCGATTGCAGCCTTCACATGTTTATTACGCAAACCTCGTTCAGTTAAGATCGGTAATACGTTATCACGAAAATATGGAAATTCATCAAGATAATTAACTAATGATAAAGTCGTTCCATTAAAGCCTGCTTCTGCTAAAGAGATAATCCCCTCTGCAACTTGTTCTGGTGTTCCAATTAATGGATAACCTCCATGACCTGCTGCCATTCGATCACGGATTGTTTTCAACAAATCGTGAGGGAAGGATTTTGCATTTGCAAACTGTAACTTGATGTTATTATCAACTGCAACCCAATCAGCATTCGTCCGTGCCGAATATTCCAAGTATTCAAGGGCCTCTTTCTCCGTTGGACGACAAATTACGTGTCCAGTTGTAAGGACATCTACATTTCTTCCTATTTGAGAAGCCTGTTTTTTCAACTCTCCAATTTCTGCTTTATTCCGTTTTAAGTCTATTGAAGGAGTAAATAAGAAATTAGCATTTCGAGTTGCAAAATCACGTCCTTGTTCAGATCCGGCAGCACTGATTATTGGTATTTCATGTGTTGGACGGGGATCACTTTTCACTCGTTTAAGTTGAAAATATTTACCATCAAAATCAAAGTAGTCCTCTTCTTTCCAAAGCTTTTGAATAATCTCAAACCATTCATTGGCATATGCATAGCGTGTTTCATGATCTTCAGGTAAATTAAGACCAAGTGCTTCATATTCAGGTCTGTTCCAACCTGCAACAATATTTAGACCCACACGCCCTTTACCTATTTGATCCATAGTGGCAAGTTGTTTAGCCAGAACGACAGGATGATTGATTGCCGTATGAATCGTTGTAAAAATAGTTAGATTTTGTGTAGCAGTCAATAAAGCTGTTGCCCACGTAATCGTTTCAAGTACAGATCCGTGAAAATCAATTTCTTCTCCCCCACAGCCAACCCAGCGAGCTACAGGAAGCATAAAATCCATTCCTGCATCATCTAACATTTTTGCCAAATGAAGATTGTTCTCCCATGAGTTGACCCATCTTTCCGGTACTTTTGTCGCAGTTAAACCTCCAGAACAATTTGAAGCAAAGGTCCCAAGTAGGAAATGGTCATTCTTAGAAAGAAGATTGCTATTACTATTACCCATAAAAAACCCTCCAAAAATCAATTCATTTATTAACAGTGGAATTGTGGGAAGCATGAAACTAATTTATTTTCATACAGATGATTGTTGTGATTGAATATCAACTACATGTCGTTTTTGAAATAATGAAAGGACAAGATACATGCATACTGCAATGATTACTGTAACGATAAATGGAACAGGGAACCAGCCTAGATAAAACATTCCCATCCCAACTGTGGTACTCAATATCAGAGTCACAATCCCACTCCAATTAAATGCCGGGAGGTCTTCTAAATTTTTTATACCTATGGTTCCCTTCTTCATCATGCCTCTGTAAATATAATAATCAGTTAATAAAATCGCTACCCAGGCACCAAATAATACACTGCCTAGAGTCAGAAACTCTTCTATATAATGAAGAATATTACCAAAGATGAAAATAAGCGAAAGGATATTCGCCAATATAACCATAACCGGTCTTCCAGGCTTCCATTTAAAGGCACTATCAAAAAAATTAACTAAGGCTAAGGCTCCTTCATACGAATTGCCAACTTGTACTTTTGATTGAGAAAGGATAACAACTATTACTCCAATTATGCCTCCTGCTAAAACTAGAGTAACACCGGGATTCGTGATTGCTGCACTGCTTGCGGCTGCCACGTCAAGTCCTTGCTTGGAAAAATAATTAAAGGTTGTTTGGAATCCGAAATAAGTGATAATTGCACCAATTAGCATTGTCACCCCGAACAATGAAACACTAGCAGTAAGGGTAATTTTGACTACATCTTTTTTTGATTTTGCAAAACGAGTGGTGTCAGTGCAAACCAATGCACTAAGACCGGCCATCGTCATTGTGGCATTTAAGGCAATAGCAAAACCATTTGAAATCGTCATACCAGGAACCATGATTCCATGCATAAACACATCACTGATAGAACCTTTCCCAACCATAAGGTAAATCATATAGGCGAGGAAAATAAGTAAAAATGGGATGGTTATTTGTGCTACACGTGATACCAGCTTCATTCCAAATAAAGAGAGTACAACCCAGATAACCGCCAATGTAAGATAAATAACCAGTTTAGTGGTTAACGTAGATTCGATTTTAAAATAGAAAAGTAGGGAATTCCCAATTAAAACACTTTCTAGAGATAAGAATCCGATGATCATATATGCCATAATGAGTGAGCTTATTGCTGACCCTCTTGTTCCAAAGGCATAGGCGCGAGAAATAACATTACTTGAATATCCCTCTTTAAAAGAAATATTCCCTAGTAATATAGAGAATACTAAACTAACAACAAATGCCAGAAAGGCAGCAAGCATGCCCATCCAAAACCCTGCCATAAATGTAATTAATCCGCCTGTTAAGAGCACAGCCAGGGCTGTTACCATGCCCACCTGAAATGCTGCTAACCCCTTCCAGTGTTGTCTTTTATCTGCCGGAACTGATTCTAATGCAAAATCTTCCATCATTGTTTCCATATTTTTCGACATTGATTTCACCACTTTCTATATCATTTTCATTGGATTCACTTTCGCCTAAAAGGGTTTTCAATACATAAACAATAAGGAATGAACGGTCTTTGAATCTTCGTTAATTACAATATTTTAAATATTAGGTAAATTATTAACAGAAGAACTTCCTTTACATAATCGGTATAGGTGAAATCTAACGTCTGCTAAAATATTCTATAATCTTAATCACGTTTAATTGATTCTTTCAGCTTAAAGTCATAGTGACAAACATAGAACGGTCGCTCTACTCCTTGCTTCCTGCATTCTTTTGGATCAACCACTTTATCAAATTTCATGATTAGCGGTTCCCGAACAGCTCCAATTGAATCTGAATCAATCCAAGGACCATCAGGCGGGTATAACTGAGTCGTTACGGTAGAATATCCTTCCGCAATTATTTTAAAATGGATATGAGCAGGGCGCATGGCATGTCGGCCAATCGCTTTCATCAGTTTTCCAACAGGACCATCTTTTCCAATATCATATCCGGCCGGGACGATGGTTCGCAGCTCAAAGCAACCATTGGCTTCAGCTACTATTCTTGCTCGTAAATTGTAATCTTTCTGATTTTCATCTTCATTTTCATAATCTCCCAATGCATTTGCCTGCCATACATCTAATAAGGCGTTTGCAATTGGTTTGCCTGTATCGGCAGAAACAACCTTACCATATATAAACAAAATGTCACCCGGTTCATCCACATCACATAGGCTCGCAGGCGAATATTGTAACGGAGCTTCTGCACGATATAATGGACCTTCTACATTAAACAATGTGGTCTCCCCATCCACTTCACCACGGTGAGTAATCTCATCTACCAAGACAGAAATACCTAGTACATCGGTAAATAAATGAAATTCTCCCTTTTTCCCCACTTCATTTAGAAATGCGATTGCTTTGAACAATTCATCTTCCTTTATTTCACACTCTTCCACAACATCGATAATTGCCTTCGTCAATTTATTTGTTACATCAATCAGCCGTTGATTTTGACTCACATTCACAAGATCTTGCGCCATGAAACTAACCCCCATCATCCTTTGTACGAATTCTTCCCATTCGACCTACTAATCGACTAACCTATTTTGAGCTGTTTGATTTTCATTTTTTTAAAACAGCCCGGCTCAATCAAATTCATGAATCGAACCGGGAACCTTCCTATTTGATGGCTAAAGAGTCACACCATAAAAAACTTTAGCTTTTTCAGATGACATTAATCCATCTTGGACTTCTTGTTTTACTAGTTCGGGGTTTCTTCGTTTTGGATCGCCGTATCCTCCTCCACCCCCACAATACATTTCAAGGACGGTACCTTTCGGGACATCTGCAACCAAGTCTTTGGAACCCAATTCAACACTCTTACCATTTGGGTAATGAAGAGTCAGTTTATTGTGTGTTCCTTCACGGCCGCCAAATAGTCCATATGGAATATGTGCACCCTCATTCTCTAATCCGTCTCCAATTGTTCCAACGGAGTTTCTTTCTCCATCTATTCTAATTTTCACATATGTTCCATATCCGCCACGATATTCTCCTGCTCCAGCAGAATCGGGTAAAAATTCATAGTGTTCTAGGAAAAATGGATCTTTAATTTCCATCATTTCAGGATCCTGTGACCGCATACAGCCAGCAGCTCCAGCAAATCCAATCCCATCAAACCCATCATATCCATTCAATGCTCCCTGACCACCCTTACCTAAAAATCCAAAATCGAAGTAGTAATCATTTTTACGGGGATCCCATCCAGAAAAAACTGGCGTACATAATTTCGCCCAAGAAGCCGTTGCTTGATTCGGAACCGCATCTTTTAAGGCATCCATAATGGCTTCTAACAGTACATCTGCGATTTGATTTCCATATAATGTCGCTGCAGGGAAATTTGGATTTAATATGGTTCCTTTCTCGAAAATGCAATTTAAAGATCGGAATAAACCTTCATTTTGTGCAATTTCGCTTCCTGGATTAATAATCATTAGGTAAGCAATGGCACACGCTGCCTTTGCAGAGGCAGGAGGCATGTTTGTAAAACCTGGAGCCTGCGCCGCAGTACCTGTAAAATCCATTGTAACTCCATCGTCTTGAACCGTTACTTTTACCACAACTTTGTATTCTTTCTTTTGATCGATACCATCGGAAACCATTTTACTTTCTCCATAGTAAGTGCCATTTTTCCAGCCGTTAATAATTTCCTTTACCTGCTTTTCAGTGGCATCGATAATATAATCTAAATGGGCACGGAACGATTCTAAACCGTATTTCTCAATTACCTTAACCATTGAGCGTTCTCCAATGTTACATGCACCAATCATCGCTTTTACATCTTCCTCTACCACTTTTAAGCGAACATTTGAAAACAGCATTTTCCAGACATCCGGAATAATTTTCCCACGCTCAACAATTTTCAAGCCCGGTATTCGAATAGCTTCTTGCCACACTTCGGTATGTTTGGGATTATAGCCACCAAATGTGGCCCCTCCTAAATCTGACAAATGCCCTTTACTAACTGTCCAACCTACAACCTGATGATCGAAAAATACCGGTTTATAAATCCCTACATCATGTGTTTGATTTCCGCCTTCAAATACATCATTGTGAACGATGATGTCCCCAGGATAAATACGATCTTTAAATGATTCAATAATATACGGTAAAGCTGGTTGTGCACCGAACCCTATAATGGGAATATTGGCACTTTGCTCTAACATTTTTGCCTCATGATCAAATAAAGCGGTTACAAAGTCTCCAGCTTCATTAAATACAGGAGACCTAGACGTTCTTTGCAGAACTTCAGCCATATCATGTGTAATTGCATTTAATCGTCTTTGAATAACTGACGCTCTTATCGGATCTACTGCTACTCTTTCACTTGTCATGCTTTTACACCTCTATTCACTTCAATAAACCGTTGGACGTTCTCTTCGCTAAGGTCTTTTTTATAAAGAATCGCATTATCATTTAAGTCATAAATCACATCAAAAGTATCTTGAACAATCGTCGTTGTAACTGTTTGTTCAATAATAGCAGGACCTGATACACGATTCCCATGTACTAATAAATCACCATTATAAACTGGAATAGATACGAATTTTTCCTTTTCTCCCCTATATATTAATCGATTACCCTTCCATGCATGGGCTGCTGATTCTCCCGCAAATTCTGTTTGCCTTATGTTTGGCTTTAATGTAAGCCCAATTGCTGACACATTTACATTTACGATGGTTACGGGCATTTCAGGTGAATTATATCCAAACAATTGGTTATGCATTTCGTGAAAACGTTCCTCAATAAACGTTCTCGTTAAAAGTTGCTTTTCATGGTATGAAAATGGTACATTGACTTGATAATATTGACCTGCATACATCATGTCGAAACTATATTGAAATTCAATTTTATCTTCATTTACACTCTCGGAAAGTAAGGTTTCACGCCCTCTTCCTTCTAAAGAGTCAAGAATTTCATAAAGTTCATTTTCATCTAGTTCACTGCTTGAAATTTGATATACTTTGATATAGTCATGACGTAAATTTGACATTAACATGCCAGCTGCGCAAAAGATAGAAGACTCTTTTGGAACAACAACCAATGAACAATCAAGTTCTTGAGCGATGGCAGTTGCATGAAGTGGACCTGCCCCACCAGCGCAGACTAGAGGAAAATCTCGTGGATCATAGCCTCGCTTGATTGTAATCTCTCGTATTCCGTTTGCCATCGAGACATCCACTAGGTCGATAATTCCCTTTGCTGCATCCTCTATTGAAATATTCAACTTATCTGCAATATGAACTTTAATTGCTTCTCTAGCTTTCTCTGTATCTAATTTCATTTTTCCACCTAAGAAGTAGTTCGGATTTAAATAGCCAAGAACCAAGTTTGCATCCGTAACCGTTGGCATTTCTCCTCCAAATCCGTAACAAGCTGGTCCCGGATGTGCACCTGCGCTTTTCGGTCCGACATGAAGCAATCCACCATCATCAACCCATGCAATGGATCCGCCACCCGCCCCAATTGTATGAATATCTACAATTGGAAGACTAATTGGCCACTCCGCAATCTCACCTTCTGAGCGAATTAAGGGCTGACCATCTTTTAATAGGGCCACATCAAAACTTGTCCCCCCCATATCCATAGTGAGAGCATCCATAATATCATGTGCTTTTAAATACCAGCCACCGGCAACGGGAGCCGATGCTGGGCCAGATAATAGAGTGTTCGCAGCCTTTTCTATTGTTGCATTTGGTGTTGCAACACCACCGTTCGACTGCATTATGAGCAATGTCCCGCCAAACTGTACAGATGCCAAACTTTCTGTCAATTTATTAAAATAACCTTGAATGATGGGGCCAATATAAGAATTAAGTACAGTGGTACTTGTGCGGTCATACAGACCACCTCTAGGAATAAGGTCACTTGATACAGTAATATACCGTCCAGGTAAACGTTCCTTCAGTAACTCAGCTGTTTGTTTTTCGTGTATATCGTTTGCATAAGAATGCATAAAACAAATGGCAACGGCTTCAATATTGTTTTCTTCTATATAATCAATCGCATCATTTATATCTTTTTCTACCAGCGGTATAATTACTTCTCCTTTACTATTTACCCTTTCATTGATCCCAAGCCTTAAATGACGGGGAACGAACGGTTTAGGCATCACATATTGATTATTATATGGGTCAGGGCGTATTCCACGCCGCATTTGTAAAGTATCCCTAAATCCGCTTGTTGTTAATAAAGCAGTTTTTGCTCCTGAATAAGTTAACGCAGCATTTGTTCCTACTGTAGTACCGTGTACAATTAATTCCACTTTTTCTATAAATTGATTGAGTGATAGATTATGATCCTCCGCCATCTCACTAAGGCCGTTAAAAAACCCAATAGTTGGATCTTTTGGCGTAGAAAGAGTTTTATAAACTTTTGATTCACCTGTTTCAGTTATAAGTAAGAAGTCGGTAAAAGTTCCGCCTACATCAATTCCGATTCGAAAATTCATTGAATCACTTCCCATCTATAAAGATTACTTCATGGCTTCTATTCGACAAACGTTCTGCTCCGTTTTCCCGAATAACAAAAACATCTGACATGTATGCCGACTTTTCACGGCCTGGTTTAATAATTTGTGGATGATAACTAATAACCATTCCTTCTTTTAAATATAATAGAGCATCATCTTCTTCGCTTGATACCTCAACGCCAACAAATTTGGTATTCGTTTGTCGTGCAACGAATGGTCGTTCAATCACGTCCATTCCAATCCCATGTCCACTTAGATGTCCGCACTCATAACCGTATTTATCAGCTATTCTGTCTAATCCGGCTTGAATATCAGTAAGTTTTACTCCTGGTTTCATATTTTCCTCTGCATATTTGATTCCTTCTGCCACTACTGAAGCTAATGCTTCTGTTTCTGCGTCCCGTTCACCAAAGCAAAACATTCTTGAGAATTCTACCCAGTGTCCCGTAGGTCCGGTAATTTCAAGGGATACAATTAAGTAATCTTTTTCCTTAATGACCTTATTTCGAGGAGGTAAGAAACAAGGTACAACTGCCCCAGGCTGTTCACTTGACAAAGTTAAGAATAAATCATCCTTTGCTCCCATAGCATGTACGGTTTGATAGGCTGGAGCAACAGCTTCCTCTTCCGTCATTCCTACTTTTATATTTTTAATAATACTATCGAACCCAGCTTCAATAATTCGATTTGTTTCAATAATCCCTTGGATTTCTTCCTCACTTTTAATGCTTCGAATAACATCAAACTCGACACTTGCATCTTCCCACTCAACTTCAGGTAATTCCCTTCTCAAGTAAAGGTAGTCTTCTACTTTCAATATGCTATTTAAACCAACAACTCCAACAACGCCACTTGTGACATGATTTTCTTTCAGCTTTCGAACCATTTCCATAACCTCATGATCTTCCGGGAAAAGCACATCAGGGCTTCGGGGATCTGTACCATAATGTAAGCCAGATGGTAGAATTTGATATTGTTTATCCTCAAAGACAACCCCATAACCATATCGATGATATAAATGATTATCAAATAAATACCGAAGTGAACCCTTTTTACCTAAATAGGAACTAGCAGCAAAAATCATTGCCTTATATCCTTTTTTCACCATTAGCCCACGTACCTTCGACAATCTTTGTTCTCTTTCTTGTTTCTTAATAGAAATAATCAATATTATTGTCCCTCTTTTCTGAAAATTTGGTATATTAAAAGATTAGCAAATGTCTACATTTATGTAAATAGAATAAATTGTAAGAAATAATTACTTTTATAAAGTCATATTGGCAATAAAAGGCAACTTATTTCTCATTTTTCACTGAGTTTTCAAGATAAAACACTGTAAACATGATGTTTAAGAGTTCCACTTTACATTTACATAATCGAATCAAAAAACATAAATATTCAAAATCTTTAATTAACTTTACAATTGATTTAACTTATTCATTCAATTACAATAAAAAAAGGAGGTGAATTTTTTGAAAATTAAAAATAAAAAGCTGTTAACACTATCTGAACAAATTGTAGAACAAATTAAAGAGGCAATTGTAGAAGGCAATTTAAAAAAGGGAGACAAGCTACCCTCTGAACAAGAATTAGCAGATCTCTATCAAGTAAGTCGACCAACCATTCGGGATGCTATTAAATTTCTATCTGCCTCAAAACTGCTCTACACGAAGCCTGGTGCAAAAGGCGGGCATTTTATTACAGATATTTCCCCAGAATCCTTTATTGATGATTTTAGTAACTACATTAATATTTCTTTAGTTTTGGAAGGGTTCTCAATTAATGAATTAATTGAATATAGGAGATTAATTGAAATTAAAACATGCGCACTGGCAGCTCAAAGAAGAACGGAAGAGGATCTAAGAGAATTAAGACTTCAAATCCCAGCTCATGACGAATCGTTATCAGATCTTGAGTATTTTGAACGAGATTTTGATTTTCATCGTACGCTGGCAAAAGCAACCCATAATTCCTTAATTATCATAACTACGGAGGCAATGATTAATGTATTGAAACCAATGTTTCAATTTGTTCAACGGCCACCTGCTATAAGAGAGAAACTAACCAACGAACTATTTAATATTTACCAAGTAGTTGAACAGGGAGATTCAAAATTAGCAGAGGAAAAGATGAGCCATCATCTTAATAGCTTCGAACAAGATTTTTCTATAGAGAACAGACAAAAGATCACTCTTTCATAAAATATAAAAATGGTGAGGATACCTGATCCCCACCATTTTTTCATTATTATCAAAAGATTCCTATTCTCCTTACTTACCTGGCCATATATCCACCATCCACAATCACGGATGTCCCCGTAACAAAGGATGATTCATCAGATGCAAGAAATAAAATGGCATTGGCAATTTCCTCAGGATGCGCTCTTCGACCAATTGGATGAGCGGCTGCAGCATTTGCACGAAATGTATCCAAGTCTGCTACTTTTGTAATCTCTTCTTCAGATACTTGGTTCGTTTTTGTTGCTCCAGGGCATACCGCATTAACCCGAATACCATCGCTGGCATAACGCGTTGCCAATGATTTTGCCAATTGTACAGCCCCTGCCTTGGTAATGTTATACAAAAAAGTACTCTTTCCCAGCATCTCTTGACCAACAAAAGACGAAATTGATCCTAAATTAATAATAGAGCCGCTTTGCTGTTTAACCATATGTGGTATGATAGCTTTACAGCATAAAAACATACTCTTAAGATTAATTCCAATGCATTTATCAAAGTCTTCTACAGTGACGTCAGTGATATCTTTAATGAAATGAATTCCCGCATTATTTACTAAAATATCAATACGTCCATATTCAGCCAATGCAGTTGTAACTAACCGCAGTACAATTCCTTCATTGGAGACATCACCAATCACCATTTGATGCCGCTCTGGATGGTCCGATTCTGCTAGCACCTTTTCTAAATTTTCATGATGAATGTCATTGAGAATAAGATAGGCGCCATTTTTCGCAAAAATCTTTGCTGTCGCCGCTCCAATTCCGCTTCCTGCCCCTGTAATTATAGCTACTTTATCTTCTAAGCGAGCACCACTTAACATCCTATCATCCCTTTACCAAGATTTCTTCCTCGCTTGGCTTAAGCGGAGGCATCGCTTCTTCTGGATTTAAACCCATTGTGTAAAGACCAATAAGGTCAGCTGCTGCATCGATATTTGGAGGCATAATTGGTGCAGTTGTCACATCTCGAATCATACGCTCAAATGGATGCCCCTTCATTAATCCGTGTAATCCACAAGCTACAGTAGCCGACTGCACCACAAATTGAGTAGCCTTTGCTACACAATATTTTGCACGCAAGAACTGATGGAACGTTTCATTACTTGGACCATACGTATCACTGTACCAAGCAGCATACATCAAAGCATATTTGGCACTGTGAAGTTCGCTCGCCATACTTCCAATTCTATTTCTATTGATTGGATGGTAACCTAATGGTTGATCAAAACCACTTGATTTCCTGGTTTTTAGCATATCGATGGCAAAGTTTAGAATGGCGTACCCTACCCCTAAATACGCACCTGTATAGCCACCAAACGACCAATTTGCCCCACGAACAAGAAAATCTTGTATATGATTATTCGTTCTAATAAATACAAGCTCTTCAGGCACAAACAAACCATTATATATTACTGTATTGCTTCTAGTAGCACGCATTCCAGCTGGATCCCATTCGTCCTTAATCGTTACTCCATTTGCGTTTCCTTTATCAATCGGGACAAGAATCCCTAGACTTGCTCGTTGATTTGGATCCTCTTCAGGATGAGCGTATACAAAACAGTAATCACTTGATTCAACCATAGAGCAAAAAGCTTTTTTGCCGTGTAATGTGTAACCTCCAGGTACTTTGCGCGCTTGAAGAGATGTGTTTGTAACCGTTCCAAGTAGACTTGATGAATTTGGGGCTGAGACAGAAGCACAAATTAGCTTTCTTTCTTTAACAGCTAAGTCCGCAATAAGTTGTTTCTTTTCTTCAGGAATCTCAGGTAGCTGTAGGGTAAGGCCTATTATGTTATTGTGCATATTAAATGAATTTGCTGTAGAGGCACATCCCTTTCCTAACTCAATCATCGCTGCAACATAACCCGTAAACCCGATACCTAAGCCACCATATTCTTCTGGAACGGCCATTCCATACAATCCTGCTTCTCGTAATTTCTCATAATTTTCATTTGGTGCACTTCGATCCCTATCATGCTGGTCGGCACGCGTCGCAAAATCCTTTGCGAGATCACCACAAATTTCCACTGCCTTTTGCTGCTTTTCATTTAATCGAAAATCCATTGTCATATCTCCCAACAAAATAGTTTTTTAATATCTCTAAGATTAAAATAGTATAATTTTAAAATTTATTCAATAGTTTGAATTGTATGAAAACTTTACATTTGTAATTCCTACTTAATGTTGATCATTTGATATTGTTAAAAAGATTGTTTTAATAAGTTAAGATTTTAATAGAAAAAATGAGGGATAGGAAAGAAAGACGCAGTAAAATATTTATCTATTCCAAAGTGTCAATCATAAAATATTTTAACCCTCATTTTTCTAATGAATGATAACAGGTGCAGCTGGACTACCTTCCTCCACAGCAATTTTCGCAGGAGGCCGGGAGAAAAGACCAACAATAATAATGCCTGAAGTAATTATGAATGCCGCTAAATAAAATGCATTGTTGAAACTGTTTGTAGCCTCAACAATAAATCCCGTAACGATGGGCGCAATGATTCCTGGAATTGTTTGTGCAACTTGAGACAAGCCTCCTATTGAACCTGCTTTTTCCGGAACCGTTTCTGCAATTACCGTAGCTAGCGGGGATACCGCCGAGGCCAATGAAGCTGCACCAATTGTTAGAAAAACGATAGCGCCTGTTACTGTTTCTGCTCGCACGACGAGAACAAGGCATATAGCAAGAACCATAAACGATCCAGCTGTCCAAAAAGCCCTTGCTAATCGTCTATTACCTGTACGTGCATAAATCATATCACTTAATTTGCCGCTAATTGGCTGACCAATGGCAGCCCCTATCCATGGCAATGCCAAAGCAAATCCCATAGACTTTAAATCTAGTCCCCTTTCCATACTCAAGTATCCTGGCAACCATGTTAGTAAAAAAAACAAAGCGTATCCGACACAAAAGTAAGCCCATAAATTTGCAAAGATTGTTCCTCGAACCTCTTTGGGAATGGATAACAATTCCTTAATCGACCTTTTCTTCTTAGAGGTTAGGATTTTAGATAGTTCTCCTTGCTCATTAATTATCCATTCCCTTTCCTCTTGGCTAACATATTTATTCGTTTCAGGACGATCGGTAAAGAACTTTTTCCATAGAATTACCCAAAGAATCCCTAATACTCCCATGACATAAAAAGGGGAACGCCAACCGAAGGTAAGAATCATCCAAACCACGACCGGAGATGCAAGGGCTGGACCAAGATAAACAGTCGTTGATGCCAGTCCAAAGGCAAAGGAATATTCTTTTGGACTAAACCAATTTGTCATAATTCTTATTACATTCGAAAGAGCTGGCCCCTCGCCCGCTCCAAAAAGGACGCGTGCAATCACTAATGAAACTAGGTTAAATGCACCTGCAGTACCAGCGGTAAAAAGTGACCACCATATCGCACCGACTGTGAATACTTTTTTGGAGCCATATTTATCTGCTGCAATACCAGAAATGATCGCAAATGGAACTAATCCCCAAAAAAATGCACTTAAGACAATTCCCCACTGTGATGGTGACAAACCAAATTCTTTCATCATGGGTTCTGTCGCTAAAGAAATGATTACTCGGTCAACAAATAGAATAAAGTAAACCATCGCAATTAATAACACAACGAACCATCGAAATTTATTTCTAAACATATGCTTCCCCCTTATATTTAGCGAAGTCCGTAAGGATGATTATAAGCCCACTCTGTATTGATTATTTTCACTCTTTCTTTTGGCGATATCTTATACCCAGGAGTTGATACGATTAATTGACCTTCCTTTATGGCAGGATCATATTTTCTAGAAGATAATGCTTGAACTAATTTGTCTCTCCATGTATCTCTGATATAGGCTTCTTCTTGGGCAAGATTTCTCATTTCGTTTTGATCATCAATAAGATTAAATAACAGTTCAAATCCATCTTTTTCAAACCAAATATATTTCCAGCTTCCATCGGTTACCATCAATGAGCGTTCGCCAATATTTCCAAATTCCCCAAGAATGTAATCCCTTACATATAAATCTGGATTTTCCACGAGAGAAAGTAAGCTTTTTCCATCTCTATCTTCACGTGCTGAACCTGTAGCAATTTCTAAGCAGGTCGGCAAAATATCTTGTAGTCCTATTACCGAACGATTTACTTGCCCTGGGATCCATTCTTTTTCAAACAGGTGTTCGTATTCACTGTTTAATGGAGGTGTAATAATAAACGGAATATTACATGAACCTTTTAGAAAATTGGCTTTTTGCCAAAGCTGGTGGTCACCTAAACAATCACCATGATCGGATGTAAAGATAATCCACGTATTCTCTAATATTCCTTCTTCACGTAGAGTACCAAGAATTCGATTAATTTGACGATCTACTTGGGTAACCATTGCATAATAAGCCTGTCTTGCCAAAGCAATTTGTTTAGGGGTTTTCCCTTCACCAAATGCTACATTGGCTGCATGGAATGCAGGATGTTCTTTTACCCAATCACCATAGACCGGCTCTGGTATTTCTTCTCGTTCATACATATATAAATCTCTCATTAATGGTGTAAGCGGAGGATGAGGTGCAGTGAAAGAAGCCCACATAAATAAAGGTCTAGTCCAATCTCTTCTTTTAATTTCTTTACAAGTTTGCGTCCCAATCCATTCTGTTGGATGTGTATGATCGGGTAGATGCCAAGGAGTAGTTGCATACTCATTAACGGACATCCCATGAGCAAAAGCCATCCCAGGATATCCTTGCTCAGTCAGCCATTGTTCATAATCGTCATATCCCCTATGTTCCCCTACATACTCCCCTAAGCGGCGTCCTTCCTCACACAATTGCATGGTCTCAAAACCATAATGACATCTTTCTGGAAAGGTATGCATCTTACCCACAACTTTGGTTTGGTACCCCGCATCTCTAAGCAATTGAGGTAATGTTTCTTTGGTAGGAAGTTGATAACCTGATTTAAAAACCGTTAAACCTAAATGATGACCTTCTAATCCAGTCATAATCGTTGCCCGAGCGGGAATACAGATTGGTGTAGTTGAGTAAGCCTGTTCAAACCTAACACCATTCCGTGCTAACTGATCAATATGCGGTGTTTGAATCGTAGGATGGCCTGCACACCCAAGATGATCAGCACGTAAGTGATCACATGTAATAAAAATTATATTAGGTTGTTGTGCATTTTCCCCCAAATTAAACTCTCCCTTCCTTCCGTTTTATCTTTTTTTCTTACGCCTTTAGGTTTCGAATCCTACATTCTGCTGCTTAAATAACCATAAGAACAACCAGACATTAACGGTTGCATTTCTTTAAACTATTATTAGAATTTATAATTCCACCTCCCAAATTTGTATAGTGCATGGATCAAGTACATTACAAGCTCATTGTAGTTTTAAATTCAAATTTTGTAAATATTCCGAATTGTAAATACATTTTACAATCACATTTAATATTTTTCTGCTTATGGTAAACAATTCTTTAAGTTGGATTTTTTTTAAGTGCCTCATCCCTTAGTATCTCTCTATTTATTCGATAATCTTCGATCTTAGTAAAGCCAGTAAAAAACAAAACTCAATAGAAAAAGAGAAGTTTTGGATAAATGTATAAAATTTTTACAATTAAAACTATTCACACAAATATAATTAGAAATATGATACTTGACATACCATAGCGAATGATTTTTCTATGTATCTTACATTTGCTGGTAAGACCCTTTATTGAATAAACTCAATAAAGTCTTAAACACCAATTCGTTTAATCTTTGAAGTTTTTGGACTAGTTAATTACTATGACCCCTGGAATGGACTCAGCAAGAGCCAAACATGCTTTTATATTCCCGTTCGATTTGTTGACATAATTGTAATCCAATGACACCATTCCCTATCATTTTCATAGGTATCTCCCATTTTCTTAAAAAAATAGAAACGGTATTCTATATGAAAGTAGCAATATATGATAAGCTCTATTAAAACCAAATGTGTATTCCTTAACTGAATCGAAACTACGATCCTAAATCAAGATTTAGAGTATTTATTTAGAGAAATAAGGAGTGAAAATATGACTAATGAATTGAAAATGTCATGCTGTTCCGTAAAAAGAAATGCCTCCAGCTATCAAACCGAAATACAAACACAGCCTATTCAACAAAGTAAACCCAACAAAACCTTATTTAAGGATAAAATGGTGTATATCCCTGGCGGGGAATTTTTTATGGGAACAGATTCAAAAGAAGGCTTCCCAGCGGATGGAGAAGGACCAGTAAGAAAGGTAAAAATTAAACCGTTTTTAATGGATACTTACGCTGTAACAAATGCTGAATTTAACGAATTTGTAATAGACACTGGATATACCACCGAGGCAGAACAGTTTGGCTGGTCGTTTGTATTTTATAGTTTTCTTTCACAAAATCCTGCAGTTAAGGCTCAACGAGTAGTGAATACGCCTTGGTGGTATGGTGTTAATGGTGCCTATTGGTTTCAACCTGAAGGGCCCCATTCAACGATTGAACATCGAATGAATCACCCTGTTGTCCATATATCCTGGAATGATGCAAACGCCTTTTGCAAGTGGGCTGGAAAACGATTGCCCACCGAGGCTGAATGGGAATTTGCGGCTCGTGGCGGTCTTGAGAAGAAAATGTATCCATGGGGAGATGAACTTACCCCAAATGGTAAACATTACTGCAATATTTGGCAGGGAAAATTTCCACATGAAAATACGATAGATGATGGTTATGAAGGTACTGCTCCTGCTAAATCTTTTCCTCCTAACGGTTATGGTCTTTATAATGTTTCTGGAAACGTTTGGGAATGGTGCTCAGATTGGTTTAGTCGAAGCATCCATAAAAGAGGAGGACGAACAAATCCTCAAGGACCTGTAACCGGAGAAACGAAAGTTATGCGCGGAGGGTCGTATTTGTGCCATGAGTCTTATTGTAACCGTTACCGTGTTGCTGCGCGTACCTCAAATACTCCCGATAGTTCGTCGGGGCACCTTGGTTTTCGTTGTGTTGCAGATGTATAGTAAATATCATTAGACTGTTAAGAATTTCCACTAATTTGGATGAAGTTGATTATGTTTTTAACCAAGTTGGATCTTCTACTGATTTCCAGCTGATTCAAATGTTATATGTAGTTTACAAGAAGAAAAGCAGGTTGCACGAACAGCAATCTGCATTTTTGCTGCTATTCACTTACTAAGTCTAGTTTGTGATGGAGAGTAACATTTATGGCTTTTTACTCTCGTTTTTCTCAATACGGCCTGAATCGTTCCTCCTATATGGTAGATAATTGCAAGTAACGGAAAGTATTAGGGCTTCTCCTACTCAACTCGTATGATTAAAAGCGGTTTGCCAAACTGAAAGATAAATAAAAAAAAACGCTCCTTACCAAATGTAAGGAACGTTTCATTCTTTTAATAAAGTTTTTTATCATTGAATAGGAAAAATCAGGCACTAGTCTTGGAGTTTCACTCGTACATTTCTATGTCTTTTTCCATCTGTTTCACCCTCTGCCTGGCGGTGCTTAATGAAAAAGGTAAGAATCAGTCCTAATAAGGAAAGAATGGAAACGACCATAAAAGCGATGTTCGCTCCATGTATATCCGGATAGGAAATTTCCGGGCGCAGTTTTGCTGTTTCCGCTGTTGTTGTCATAACGGTAACAAGGATTGCGGTTCCTACCGAAGCAGCAATCATTTTCATGGTATTATCCATGGCTGCCCCGTGGGAAATTAATCGTTTCGGCAATTGATTCAAGGCAGCGGTTGAGATTGGCATCATGACCATGGAAAGACCAAACATTCGAATCCCATAGAGGACCGTAATATATGTCATCGTGGTCGACGGAGTTAATGCCGTAAATGCAAATGAAGCTGCAGTCATGATCGCTAATCCAATCATCACGAGCCATCTAGCCCCGAATTTATCAAATATCCTTCCAACAATTGGTGACATAATTCCGCTGATCACTGCACCTGGTAATAAGGCAAGCCCTGCTTCAAAGGCAGAAAACTCCCTCATATTCTGCATATAGAGCGGGATGATGGTTTCTGCTCCAATCAAACCCATAAAGCTGATCATCCCAATTGCTATGGCAAAAGGGAAAATTGAAAACGTAAAGACACGAAACTCCAGCATCGGATGTTTTAGTCTTAATTGGCGGAAAATAAATACAAACAATGATAAACCGCCAATTGTGAGTGATAGCAGGGTCACAGTATGAGACCAGCCGTAATTTCCAGCACTCGTAAATCCATAAAGCAGCCCGCCAAAACCGAATGACGATAATAGAATCGAAATAACATCTACTTTTGGCTTGGAAATCTCTGTGACATTTTTCAAGAAAAGGAATGCGACAAAAATATCGATAAGTGCAATAGGCAAAATAATAAAAAATAACACTCTCCATGAAAATTGCGATGTCACCCATCCAGACAGCGCTGGTCCGATGGCTGGTGCAAAGGATATCACGAGGCCAACAAGGCCCATTGCTTGACCGCGCCTATTGACCGGGAAGATCAGTAAGAATACGGTGGTCATTAATGGCAGCATGACCCCAGCTCCTACAGATTGAATAACTCTTCCTAAAAGAAGAATTTCAAAATTAGGAGCAATCCCACTTACAACAGTTCCTGCCGTAAAAACACTCATGGCAGAGATAAATAACTGTCTTGTGGTAAATTTTTCTAATAAAAAGGCACTGATTGGAATCATGATCCCATTCACCAACATAAAGACTGTGGTCAGCCATTGTGCACTATTTGCGGTAACTCCCATTTCACTCATAATTGGAGGGATTGCTGTTATCATCAGCGTTTGATTCAAAATTGCGATAAAAGCCCCTGCTAGCAATAGGCCCACGATCATCGATTGCTTATTCCCTGAACCCTTCATTCATCCAACTCCCTATTTAAAAAATATACTGTAACAGATTACCTTGTTTTCCCTCTAAATACAATGAAATGTTCTAGAGAAACTTAGTGCCAAATTTCTGCCCAGTAATTTGTTTGTTTATCAAATAAATAATAGGGTAAATAATAAAAATGTAACTCATGAACGCTTCATGAAGACCGAAAAGTAGATTCAAATTAGATATGGGACTAATGAACGTTTCATGAACCCTAAACTGGAAAAAATTCATAAACAAAGAAATAAATTTATTTAAGTTATTTAGGTAGAAATCTACAGAGAATTATGATAATATGAAATAAATTTAAAAGACCATGTGTAACTGGCGAAACGCGGATCACCGCGAGGGAGCACATGGTGTCGCAGCCGTTCGCCTGGGCAGAGGTAAGGGATTACGATCCCTTACCTCTTTCTGCTTATTAAAGGGAAAAATTAGGAGGAGATATTAATGAGCACTACCACTTTAGAAAAAACACAAACGATCAAAACACTTAATAATATTGCAGAAAGTGGTCTTAATGTATTCAATAAGGGTAATTTTCAGATAGACAACGGAAGTGAAAATCCGGATGCCATCCTTGTCCGCAGCTTTAATATGCACTCAATTGAAATCGGCAGTGATTTAAAAGCCATTGCAAGAGCGGGTGCGGGTGTAAATAATATTCCAGTTGAAAAATGTACTGAGCAAGGTATCGTTGTATTTAATACTCCTGGTGCGAATGCTAATGCCGTAAAAGAAATGGTTCTAACCTCCTTAATCTCTTCATCTCGTAATCTTTTTGACGGTGTTGCTTGGGCAAAGGGTTTGGAAAATGAAGGTGACCAAATTCCAAAGCTAGTGGAAGCTGGAAAAAAACAGTTTGTTGGAAAAGAAATTAAAGGGAAAACCTTAGGTGTCATTGGTTTAGGAGCCATCGGTGCGTTGGTAGCGAATGACGCACTTGATTTAGATATGGATGTAATCGGGTTTGACCCGTTTATCTCTGTTGATACTGCTTGGAATTTATCCCGCAAAGTACAGAGAGCAATGACCATTGAACAATTATTCTCTGAATCTGATTATATTACGGTGCACGTACCATTAACTGCTGACACAAAAGGTATGTTTAATGTAGCAACCTTTAGCATGATGAAACCGGGAGTTCATATTTTAAACTTCTCTCGTGGTGAGCTTGTGAATGAAAATGATATGGCAGCTGCTCTTGAAGGCGGGAAAGTTGGAAAATATATTACTGATTTCCCGAACGAAGCTATATTGAAAATGAAAAATACAGTTCCAATTCCACACCTAGGAGCTTCCACACAAGAATCAGAGGAAAATTGTGCAATTATGGCTGCCCGTCAGGTCAAAGAATTTTTGGAAACAGGAAACATCAAAAACTCAGTGAATTTCCCAAATACTTATCTTCCTTATACAGGAAAGCGCCGAGTCATTGCATTTCATAACAATGTTCCGAACATGGTTGGACAGATAACATCTGCTGTATCTAGTTTCACTTTAAACATTGCGGATATGGTTAACAGAAGCCGAGGAGAATATGCTTATACAATGATTGACATTGATAATAAAGTAAATGGTGATGTTATTCCGGCTTTAGAGGAAAAAATCAAACAAATTTCCGGAATGGTAATCGCTCGGATTATTTAATCATATTTCTAATAAAAATGGAGCCAGGTTTCAATACTGGCTCCATTTTTTATGGTTTTTTTGTATATAATCACTGTAATAAATTTAACGTCCGTTTTAGGAATTCCCTCGTACGCTCTTGTGTTGGATTATTGAAAATTTGTTCTGGGCTTCCCTCTTCTGCGATAACTCCCTTGTCCATAAATACAACCCGGTCCGAAACTTCTCTTGCAAATTCCATTTCGTGGGTAACAATTAACATCGTAAGTCCAGATCCTGCAAGTTCCTTCATTACTTTTAGAACTTCTCCGACCATTTCTGGATCAAGAGCTGAAGTTGGTTCATCGAATAACATCACATCTGGTTCCATCGAAAGTGCTCTGGCAATCGCCACGCGCTGTTTCTGACCCCCGGAAAGCTGCTTTGGCTTCGCATTAATATACTTGTCCATCCCAACCACCTTCAAGTACTTCATCGCTACTTTTTCGGCCTCTTCTTTAGAGCGTTTTAATACCTTCACTTGCCCTACAACACAGTTGTTTAGCACATTGTGATTGTTAAATAAGTTAAATTGCTGGAACACCATACCCAAATGCTTCCGATAGTCCGTTGCATTATGGTTGTCATCCAAGATATTTTCACCATGATAGATAATTTGTCCGCCGCTTGGTTTTTCTAAAAGATTAATACAACGAAGAAGCGTCGACTTACCAGATCCTGAGGAACCGATGATGGTGACAACTTCCCCTTTTTTCACCGAAAAATTAATGTCTTTTAATACTTCATGTGTTCCAAAGGATTTGTTAAGGTGCTGAATATCAATAATCTTTTCCATATTCTCCCCTCCTTATTTTTGTAATGGTTCGTTTCCAATCATCGTATAGTTGTCAGATCCATCTAATCGCTTTTCAATGTATAGCAATATTCTTGTAACAATAAAGGTCATGACAAAATAAATCATACATGCTACGAAAAACGATTCAAAATATCTAAAGTTATTACCAGAAATTGATTTTGTCACGAAGTATAGTTCTGTAACGGAAATAACATTCAGAACGGATGTATCTTTAATATTAATAACAAATTGATTTCCTGTTGCAGGTAGTATATTTCGAATCACCTGTGGCAATACCACATTCCACATCGTTTGCAGATGATTCATTCCAATTGCATGCGCTGCTTCGAACTGTCCCTTATCAATTGAAACAATCCCACCACGGACAATTTCCGCCATATAGGCTCCTGTATTAATCGAAACAACAATGATAGCTGCTGCAAAAACATTCATATCGATACCAAATGCTAGCGCAGAACCATAATAAATTACCATTGCTTGTACAATCATCGGTGTTCCACGGAAGAATTCAATATAGATGGATAGAATTGCGTTTATCACGTTTAATAAGGCTTTTTTTGCACCGCGTTCAGGCATTGGGATGGTGCGGATTACCCCTGCTGCTAATCCAATTGCTGCTCCAATAATCGTTCCAATTAGAGAAATCAATAGTGTTAACCCAGCGCCACGAAGGAACATAGGCCAGTTTTCTGCAATTATTTTTATGACCCACTCAAGACTCATCTTTTATCCTCCTCTACCTTATAAAACCGACTGTATCCTTAATACAGCCGGTTTTGACATTTCTATTCTGCAGCTGGTTGATTCTTAATAGCTGTATCCATAATAGTTGTACGTTCTTCTTCTGAAATGCCCTTTAAAACTTCATTAATTTTTTCTGTTAATTCACTGCCTTTTTCAAGACCGACAGCAATGGCCGTATCATCTGGGGAAGTTTTAAATCCTTCTTCAAATTCAACCATTACGTAGTTTTCATTTGCAGCGGATGCACTAATTCCTTCTGGACGCTCTGATACATATCCATCAATCATCCCTGATTCAAGAGCTACCCTCATTGCTGGGAAGTTGTCCATCGCCGTTTTCTTGTCTACCCCTTTAATTTGATCAATCACTGAATAGTGGAATGTATTTAATTGAGCTGTAACTTTTGCTCCCTTGAAATCTTGGATAGAAGTTGCACCTTCGTACTTGCTGCCTTTTTTCACGACCATTACTAAATTTGAAGTATAGTAATTATCCGAGAAGTCAATGGTCTCTTTTCGTTCTGCTGTTGGTGACATACCAGCGATAATGGCGTCAATTTTACCAGAAGTTAAAGCTGGTACTAGGCCATCCCACTCTGTTTTAACAATTACTAATTCTTTTCCTAAACCTTCAGCGACTTTTTTGGCGATTTCTACGTCATATCCGCCTGCATATTCTGCAGAGCCATTGATTTTAACACCACCGTTGGAATCATCGTTTTGGGTCCAGTTAAAAGGAGCATACCCCGCTTCAAGCCCAACCTTAAATGTATTGTCTTCTGATCCCTTAGAATCAGAACCATTACTTGTCCCGCATCCTGTTACTAGTAGAATAGTAGAAACCAACAAAACTAAAAGTACCTTTACCTTGTTTCTCATCCTGTTCTCTCCCCCTGTTTTTTAAATTCTAAAACAAAAAACGACCTGAGATAAACTCAGGTCGTACTATCCATAGTTGCCCTTAAGTCCCCTCTTTTATCCCATGAGATAGCACAACCCAATAAACCGGAGAGTTTATTGAGACAGTCCTGCAGCTCTTAACTACAGACCCAGCATGTAATACCGAGAATATTACACACTTCGGCGACATTTCCTTCTCCATAGCATCATTGCTTCTCAAACTCCGCTAAAGACTGTTAAATACCGCGCCTCTACCTCACTGCAAAAAAGTGAGGTCTTATTTAATTGTATTCTTATTCTACAATACTATTCAGATAACCGTCAACTTGTTTCTATTGCCTTTATGAAAGTAACCCAAAAATGTCGGCTTTGTAAAAATGATTTAAAGAGCCTTAACATCAACAAAGCAGACTTTTTAATATAGATATATTATTCTATCATTTAATAACTTTGTATTATATTATTCTTTAACTGATGGCATTTCGTTAAAGAACGTTACATCCTCGATAGGAAGACGCGTAGTAGGATGTCCTGGTTTCGTTGCTTTTCCGATAGCAATGAGCATAACCGGCACAAACTGCTCGGAAATTCCGAACGCTTCAATGAACTTCACTTTATCGTACCCACCCATAGGTACAGTGTCGTATCCTTTGGATCGGGCGACAAGCATGAGTTGCATCGAGACAAGTCCTCCATCAGTATATACGATTTGGCGAGCCACTTCAGGAGGCAAGTTTGAGTACATGCTGACTGTTCGTTCAATGAATGATTTAGCCGTATCAGCCGGCATAAAACCTGCTTCAACAGCCTGTCCATAAATTTTTTCGGCTTTCTTGTAGCTTTCCACATCACCTAGTACCGCAATAACAGCAGAAGCTTCGACTACTTGTTGTTGGTTAAACGCGATAGGCAAAAGCTTTGTCTTCAACTCTGGTTTATCGATAACTAGAAAACGCCATGGTTGCAGGTTCGAAGACGAAGGAGCCAAAGTTGCCAGCTCCAGTATTTCAGACATTTCTTCACGTGAGATCTGCACGGTTGGATCGTATGCACGAACGGATCGACGTTCCCGAATAACATCTAAGAACATTTGCTGTTCGAGCTTATCTAAAGTTTGAGAGTTTGACATAATAATTCCTCCTAGTAATGACATGATAGTTTCGTTCAACTCTACTATGAGCACTTAAGAAAATTATTTTAATAGTAATGGTTTTTAACCCTATCATGAACAATGTGGTAAAAAATACAGCTACCATTAATGTTTGTATTTATACTAGGTAACCTTACTCAGATTGAATCCAATTGTCAAAAGTAATGCATTTGTAACTTTAACCATTAAAATAAGATGATTAGTAATATAGTCGTGGCAAATTTTTGATAAATTCATATAAATATTAATAGAAGATATTTTTAGAAAAACTGGTGGTGTTGATATTGGAACCTAAATGGCTGGATTGGGCGAAACAGCTTCAATCCATTGCGCAGGCGGGATTAACATATTCAAAAGATGTTTATGACTTGGAGAGATTTGAATTAATAAGAAATATTAGCGTTGATATTTTAGTTCATTACACAGATATGGACAAGCATGTAATCAAAGATTTATTTGCAGGTGAAACAGGTTATGCAACTCCTAAGGTTGATATTAGGGCTGTTGTCTTTAAAGATGATAAAATTCTTATGGTCCGTGAAAATACCGATGGGAAATGGGCATTACCTGGCGGCTGGGCTGACATAGGACATACCCCAAGTGAAGTCGCTGTTAAGGAAGTAAAAGAGGAATCTGGATTTACGGTGAAACCGATTAGAGTAATAGCTGTAACCGATAAAAAGTGCCACCCACACCCTCCGTCTGCTTTTCATGTTTACAAAATCTTTATCAAATGTGAAATAATTGGCGGACAGCCGGCTACAGGGATCGAAACAAGTGAAGTGAAGTTCTTTGCAGAAACCGAACTGCCACCTCTATCTATAGCTCGGAATACAAAATCACAAATTGAGATGGCCTTTAAATACTTAAAAAATCCCCTTGAAGCCGTATATTTTGATTAAGTTTATGATGAAAAGGTTCCTGCTACCTTTTATGCTCCTCCTTGTCCGAAGTTGACACAGCTTCAGACACATCCTTGCTTTTTTGGCTCCTTCGTGTCCGATGTTTACTTTACTTCGGACACGAACCTGATTTTTTTGATCCTCCGTGTCCGAAGTTTACTCGACTTCGGATATTACCTGTTTTCTTTTATTAGCATTATATTCTTCCATATTTAAGTTTTAACCTGGACATTCATATAGACCTCTCCTCCTCACAAAAGCTGTATCATGATCCCAGTTTTATCATCTGAACGAAGATTATTGCTTTTCTCATATTGTTCTAATTCCATCGAATATACTGGTAAACCGATTGCTTGTATCTTTTTAAATGTTTCTTCCATTGAAAATTTCGGATAAAAAAGACCATCTGTTATTAATAATAATGTTTTGATTTCACTGATATTTACTTGACCATGCTGGATAAAATTTAAAACCTCTTTTTTTCCATTAGCTACAGTGTAACCATTTTCCTTATTAGCTAATGAACGATTAAAGATTAGCTGTTGAGTACGATCCTGATAATACTCCTCATCTGGAATTGTAATCCCTTGCTTTCTTTGTTCCTCACGCCATGCCTTTGCTCTATAACTTATATCTTTTACTGTATCCCTTGTTAAGGCTTTTATGGTTCCGTTTTGATACTCAGCTATGATCATACAATCACCAAGCTGAGCATAAGAAATCTTTCCGTCGTTTTCTATCTTTATAATTGCAGCGCATGTTGACCAAAGATTTTCATATTTTTCCTGATTCACCTTGTATTTTTCCATTTGCTCTCTCAACATTTTATTAGCTGCCACGATTCCTTCCACTAATGAAAGGTTCCTTCTGTAGAGACTTAAGAAATAATTTTTAAATAAATTTGAGGCTAAATATGCACCGCTCAGTCCGTTTTCATCTTTGAATGGAATTATTGGAGTTGCCCCATCAAAAACCCCATAAAGATTTAACTTTTCATTTAGAACGATTGAATCCTCACTTACAACTTTATTAGGGGCAGCACTTAAAAAAGACTCAACTTTCATTGGTTGACCACCTTCCTTCTTTAAATTACAGGAAATCGATTAAGCAAATTACGATAGTATATGATTTAGAAGAAGCAGTATTTCTTGATTAAATTGAATCGATTCACTTGTTGCTGATAACAGTTCCGTCGAAACAAAATTAAGCACAGCGAAAACGTAAACTTAATAATATTAATTTATTAATTAATAATTTTAATATTTATTAAAGATAAAATTAACTTTCCTTATTTACCATTCTGTTTAATTGATATATAATCAAATCAATTAAAAGGAAGGAATTTCATTATGGCTTATAAAGTAATTACAAATTGTCCTGTCTGCAGCAAAACATTGAAGATAATGAAACTGCAGTGCTCTCATTGTCACACTACGATTGAAAATGAGTTTGAATTATCCAAATTGGCGTCATTATCAAAGGATCAGCTACATTTTGTGGAAGTATTCTTAACTTGCAGGGGGAATATCAAAGAAGTTGAAAAGGAACTGGGAATTTCATATCCAACGGTCCGAAGCAAGCTTACTGACATCATTTCATCCCTTGGATATGTGCCGAAGAAGAAAAATGAGGTAGACGAGAAAAAGGTTGTCACCATGTTGGAAAATGGCGAAATCACTCCAGAGGAAGCCATTAAGCTTTTAAAAGATGAATAAGGAGGAATTGACCATGAAAGAGGAAATTGCAAGAGTATTAACTTTGGTGCAAGAAGGGAAAATTGAAGCCGATAAAGGATCAGAACTGATTCAAGTATTAAAAGAGAAAGAAGAAGCAGGAAGCATACTAATGGAAAAGCCGACTAAATATGTAGATAAAACATTAAAAATTCGTGTTGTATCAGATGAAAATGATAACGTTACGGTCAATTTGCCAATAAAACTTATTAAGGTAGTATTAATGGCTGGACATAGCATCGCAGCAAGTATTCCTCAATCAGAAAAATATGTAAAGAATCTTGACATTAATCTAATTATTGAAGCAATCGAAAACGAATTGGATGGCCAAATTGTTGATGTTAAATCCGCAAACGGAGATACCGTTTCTGTCATCATTGAATAGTGGATTGGCTTATGCTGCATATAAAAGTGAAAGCAAAAGAAGTTCGGTTTACCATCCCAATTCCTTATGCCATTTTAACCATTTGTATTTCAATTTTGTGTTCAAAATTTTTACATCAACATGCAAACAAATGGACAAAAGAACATTTTGAAAGAAAAAAACTTGACTTTACTATTCCAATGATAGATAAAGAAATGCTAAAGCCAATCATCAAGGAACTGAAAAACCATAAAGGAATCGTGCTGGTTGATGTCAAAGCTAAGGATGGGACTGAGATTACGGTTAGACTATGAATTTTATAGAATACACCAGTCACTGACCAGCTTTTTCGACGCGGGAGATACCGTAACAACCCATTTTTTGAACGTTCATCATATAGAAAAAGATCCCAAATAATATTCCTCTAATGACAAATAAAAACCACACAATCATATTTAGATTTAAAGTAAAAAACAATAAGTGCCAGGCACCAACCTAAAATGGTTAATGCCTGGCACTTTTTTGCTTTTATTAATTTCTATACATTCAGTAAGACTTAAGTCGTAGAAAAAATTCAGTCTCCTCAAATCAATATAAATATGGGATATTTAGGTAGCAGAATCCACAGATTACGTTGATACCCAATAAGTCCTGTGAATTTTTTTCAAAAGGCGGTGTTGATTCCATGCAAGTGAAGAAATTGTAAATTTTCTATTGTTTAATAGTAAATAATGGATAATATTTACAGAATTGTGTTAAAATTCTATTGGACTTTCTAACTATATCAAAGGAGCGATATACCTATGTCAATTTTCACGAAGTGGGCTTTTCGTAACAAAGCCGCGGTCTCATTAATGACAATTTTGATACTAATCATTGGAGTCGTTAGTTATTTTCGGTTACCCATGGAGTTTTTGCCTTCGGCAGATAACCCGCAAGTAACCATTATCACAATGGGTCAAGGAACTGACTCAAAAACAATGGAAAATGAAGTTACATCATCAATCGAGCGGGCTGTTACTGGAATTAAAGGAAAAAATTCCATCTATAGCTCAACAGGAGACGGCTTTTCAAAAGTAGATTTATTTTTTGAAGCCGGTTCGGACATGAAACAGGCAAAATTAGATGTTCAAGAGGCATTATCAAATGTGGCACTCCCAGCTTACATATCCAAGCCAATCATTTCGCAGCTAAATACCTCCATGATTCCTATCTCCAACATTGCTGTAACCTTTAAAGATGGCCTTACGACCGAAAACCTTGAATTGGTTAAAGAGAAAATAGAACCATTATATAAAGATATTGATGGTGTGTCCCAAGTGCAAACCTATGGAATGGTTGATTCTATGATCTCGGTAAAAATTGATAATCAAAAGTTAGCCGAAAACCAAATATCCCTTCAAACAGTAATGGGAATTCTTCAAGGTCAAAACATTGCCATTGCAGTCGGCGAAAAGAATATTGATGGAAAAACAAGCAATATTAAGGTGATTGGCGACTTATCAAGTCTCGAAAAACTAAAAAGACTGCCAGTCGCACCAAATGTAAGCCTTAGTGATATCTCATCCATTGAAGAAACAAAACACTCCAATTTTCTTAACCGTTTCGATGGGAACGAAGCATTAAGTATCAGTATAACGAAAGACAGCAATTCAAATGCTGTTACCATTAGTAAAGAAATTGAAAAAGTAACAAAGGAAATAAACAAAAAATACGAAACACAAGAATCTACGATCTATGTTGCCTCCGCTGATATGGTTGAAACATCGGTACAAACGATGATGAAAGAAGTCCTGCTTGGTGCTTTATTTGCTACGATTGTCATAATGATTTTTTTACGCAATATTCGAACAACATTTATTACCATTGTTTCCATCCCGCTCTCCCTTTGTTTTACCTTGTTCTTACTGTCGCGTTCAGGGGTAACGTTAAACATTTTAACACTCGGCGGGGTTGCAGTTGCAGTTGGTCGTCTTGTTGACGATAGTATCGTTGTCATTGAAAATATTTACCGCAAAATGCAAACGGAGAAATTTTCAGTTCAAATGGTGATTGATGCTACAAAACAAGTGGGTGTTGCGATTACTGCCTCTACGTTAACAACGGTCGCGGTTTTCCTGCCAATGAGTTTATTAAACGGCGGACTTCAAGAATTCCTTTTACCATTTGCCTTAACCGTTACCTATTCATTGCTTGCTTCCCTTCTTGTGGCATTGACAGTGGTTCCATTGATGAGTGCAGGGTTGCTGAAAAATACCAAACTGCCAGAACATAAACCGGCGGTACGCTTCCCAAAAGCAGTGAAATGGTCTTTAAATCACAAATGGATTGTTTTTACAATTAGCTTCCTCCTATTTGCCGGTTCGATAGGTGCTTACTTTGCTGTACCAAAGGGTGCGGTTGACAATTCTTCCGCAGACTTTATTTCAGCCACCTTGAAATACCCAAATGAAACACCCTTTGAAACGGTCAAAGAAAAAGCAATTGAGCTTGAAAATTCGATCACTGATATGGATGAGGTTGAGTATGTTTTTAACCAAGTCGGTTCTTCGGCTGACTTCGCTCAATTTGGCCAAATCGGGTCTCCTACCGAAGCGGTCATTAGTATACTTTTAAAAGATAAAGAAGATACAGATAAGGTTTTAAAAGAAATCGAGAAGAAAAAGGACGAATATAAGGATGCTGTATTAGAGGTGGCTACTGCTTCGTTCATGATGGGTGGATCGGCAACGAACATTACCATCGATGTGATTGGTGAGGATATTAATCAACTCGAAAAAACAGCAACCACGATTAAAGAATCGATATCTGATATTGATGGTGTTGAGGAAGTAACAACGAATCAAGATGAAAAGAAAACCGTCTACTCGTTAGTCGTCGATCCTGCAAAAGGGAATACACAGCAAATTGCCCAGCAGCTTGGTGTCATGCTTAATCAAACACCGCTTGGTACCATCACTGTAAATGAAAAACAAACAATGGTTGTTCTTGAACCTTTACTTAACACCAAAACACAAGATGATTTGAAAAACATTCCGATAATGACAGAAAGCGGAATGATTCCAGTATCCGAGATAGCAACATTACAAAAAGCTGAGAGCTCAACCAGCCAATTTCATAAGGACGGTGAAACGTACCTTCGCATCACAGCTTCCGTCGATCCTGCAAAGCTCTCTGAAATCTCGACGAAGATTAACCTGGAATTATTTGGAGATCAAAAAGACAATAAAGGAATGGATATCCCTGAAGATGTAGAAGTTCTTGTTGGCGGGGCAAGTGCCCAGCAGATGGAGGATTTTACCGATCTATTCTTAATCATGCTGGTTTCGATCGGAATTGTGTTTTTGATTATGGTGATTACGTTTAAGTCGATAAAAGCGCCAATTGCGATTTTATCCTCGCTTCCACTTGCGGCCATCGGTGCGATTTTAGGAATCTTAATCAGCCGGATTTCCGTTGATATTACGGCATTGCTTGGAGCGCTTATGCTTATTGGTATAGTCGTGACAAATGCGATTGTACTGATTGACCGTGTTAGACAAAACGAAGAAAAAATGACGATTCGCGAGGCGATTGTGGAAGCGACGGCTACGAGAATGCGGCCGATTATGATGACCGCTATCGCAACGATCTGTGCAATGATTCCACTCTTGCTTAAAGAATCTCAAACTGGAAGCTTGGTTTCTCAAAGCTTGGCGGTTGTCGTTATTGGAGGTTTAGCGCTCGCTACCCTCTTAACGTTGATCGTCATCCCATGTGTGTATGAATTATTGTATTTTAAAAAATCAAAGAAACAGAGAATGGCGGAAACAACTGAATATCCGGTTGAAATGTAAAATGCAAACCCATTTTGATAAGTGGGTAAACTGAGTTTATAGAACGATATCTGCTGGTATCATTTGCATCAAATGCGATTTAGAGGTAGTAAGACTTACTTTTAGTTATTAAAAACTGACAGGTGTGTGATTCATACCTGTCAGTTTTTATTAGCAATCTTTTTAATCAGATATCTTACTTCAAATCAAATTTCATTTTTCTTGATAAGAATACAATTCGTCAACAAGATTTTCCCACTGTTCATACAAGGCATTAGCTGTCTCATAGTCTTCATAGTCTAACGACAGATCATCCTGTAATTTCTCTTTTAAACGAGAGCACAATTCTTCCCATCCCTCTAAGCTTTCGTTATCAACAATGTTTACTAACCTCGGTTTCGTTATATCCCAATTTGAATAAAGGATATTACACCATTCCAATAAATCCTCTCGGTATTTGTTTAGTTCCTCGATATCAATAAATTGGTCAGCTTCAATCACCATCTCAGCTTGATAAGCACTTTTATCCAAATATTGTTCCACGATTAGGATTTGTTCGTCCATTTCCCTATAATTAACAGTGCCTTCATCAATTTCTTCCTGATATGCATTTGATTCTCTACAAAGCAGTTCCAATTGTTCAAATAAACTTTTAGCTGTTTCATGACACCGTTCCAACAAATCATGACGGTATTGAGTATTTTCATTCATTTTGATCCATTCCCCCACCCAAGTTGTTTATTTTCATCCTCTTCATTCGTAAAAGAAGTGGTTATTTATCATAGATAAATTAACCACAATCACATACTATGTACCGTGATTGTCCTAGGATTAGGCGATTACCTATAGACATAACACATGACTTCAGTAATTAAATGGGAATAAAAAAATCCTATTTACTATGTCGCTATTCAAATGAAAGCCCCTAATCAAAATAGTCGTTTACCTTTGGAACCTATTAGCTTTTTCGGTCACTTGGAACCCTTCACTTGACCAAATAATCCCCTTCTTGCATTTTCTATCATAAAAGTACCTCTCAGATGACCTTCTCTACCCTTTCATCCTGTCCTAGCAATATTTTTGCAAACAAAAAGAAGGGGACTCCCCCTTCTGAGATTAATTCTATAATTTACTATTTCAATGCTATACAAATATTCTTCGCTTCCGTAAAGAACTCCATGCTGTGGTGACCGCCTTCACGCCCCACTCCGCTTTTCTTAAACCCGCCAAAAGGTGCTCGTAGGTCACGAACAAACCAGCAGTTCACCCAAATCGTACCGGCACGAACTGAATGTGAAATCCGGTGAGCGCGCTGGAGATTTTCCGTCCAAACGACACCGTTCAAACCATATTCTGTATCATTGGCAATACGAAGGGCTTCTTCTTCAGTATCGAAAGGTATGATTGTCACGATTGGGCCAAAGATTTCTTCTTGGCAAATTCGCAACTTTGGATCTTCAGTTAAATATATAGTAGGCTCTAAGTAATAACCATTTTGTAGATATTCAGGCAGTTCCGGACGTTTTCCACCACAAATTAACGTGGCATTTTCTTCTTTGGCAATCTCAAGATAGTTGGTTACCTTTTTATAATGCTCTTCACTTACAACCGGACCCATTTTTGTTTCCACATCTTGTGGATCACCGACTTTTAGTTCCATAGCTGCTTTCTTAAATCTTTCAAGGAACTCATCTAAAATCGATCGTTGCACCAAGATTCTTGATCCCGCAAGACAGATTTGCCCAGAATTCATGAATGCCGCATGAATCGAAACAGGGATGGCTTTATCAAGATTGGCATCTTCAAACACGATATTTGCTGCTTTGCCGCCTAATTCAAAAGAAACCTTTTTCAATGTGTCAGCGCCGTTCTTCATAATTCGCTTTCCGGTAGCCGTCGAGCCCGTAAAGGAAACAAGATCTACTTCGGGATGGGTGGTCAGAGCCGTTCCAACCACACCGCCTAGGCCATGAACCACATTGACTACGCCATCTGGAATTCCTGCTTCATTCGCAATTTCTCCAAGAAGTGAAACAGAAAGAGGAGTCATTTCAGCTGGTTTAATAACAGCTGTGTTACCCGCAGCAAGACAAGGTCCCAGTTTCCAGGTGGTCAACATGAAAGGAACATTCCAAGGGGTAATGAGTGCAGCGACTCCAACTGGTTCGTAGCGAGTATAGTTTAAATACTCATCCTCCATTGGATACACTTCACCGCCTTGTTTTTCCATAAAGTCGGCAAAGAATTTGATGTTGTTAGCAGCACGTGGAACTTCATGCTGTACTGCAGAGTGAAATGGTTTTCCTACATCGGTCGCATCTAAGCGAGCAATTTCTTCTTTTCGCTCAAGGATAATTTCAGCCATTCGACGGAGCTTTGCACAGCGCTCGGCTACGGTCATTGTTCTCCACGGACCATTTTCAAAAGCGTCCCGTGCTATACGGCAGGCACGATCCACATCCTCTTGTGTGGCTTCACTGACTCTCGCAATGACTTCCTGTGTTGCCGGATTTTTCACTTCAAAAGTTGCACCATTACTTGCATTCACATATTCCCCGTTTATATAAAGACCAACTTCTCTGACTCCGGTTTGGACGTTTGTCATTTTGAAACCTCATTTCTCTTTTTAACTGATTCGCCTGCGATGCCCCAATGTTCTGGCTCTAATTCATTTATCATGACGCGAACACTTTGGACGGGAGCATCTAACACCTCTGATACTAAATCGGTCATTTCCCGAATTAATCGTTCTTTCTTTTCTGGTGATCTTCCTTTAAGAATATTTACCTGTATAAATGGCATATCAACCTCTCCCTTCGCAATTAAGTTATTCCGTGAATACCGCCTCAACCGAGCCCAGTCCATCAAAACCGGCCGTGAAATGGTCGCCCGCTTCAATTTTAATTGCCGCGGATAGGGATCCGCTTAACACAACTTCTCCAGGTTGAATACATTGACCAACTTTATACAACCGATTCGCTAACCAAGCAATCGCTCTTGCTGGATGCCCCATCACCGCTGCCCCTGCACCTGTCGCAACAACTTCTCCGTTTTGTTTAAACACCATTCCCATCAATTTCAAATCGAAATCTTTTGGTGAATAGAATCTTTCCCCCATAATAAATCGGGAAGAAGATGAATTATCTGCCACTGCATCTGGCAAGGTAAAGCTGAACCCATGGAAGCGGCTGTCAATGAGTTCAACTGCAGGTGCAATATATTTTGTTGCATTAAGTACATCCGCTACCGTTACATGTGGACCCTTCAATTCCTTGTCAAAAATAAAGGCAATTTCCGGTTCCAACTTTGCATGGATGAATGGTGCAAGAGAAATCTTTTCACCTTCATTCAGCTGCATACTTTCAAGTAAGACCCCGTAAGATGGTTCATGAACCCCTATCATCTCTTGTTTCGCTTTGCTCGTTAATCCGAGTTTCCAGCCTATTCTTTTTGTATTTTCTTCTTTGCATTTCATTTCGATTAAGCGTTCTTGTATTTGATAAGCTAATGCTTCGTCAAGTTCAGGATAGGCGTCAACAAACTTACTTACCGCTTTTTTCTGTTTTTCCGCTTCGAAAAGTTCAAAAGCAATTTGATCGATTACATCCGTTTTAATCATAGTATCACCCAGTCTCTTTTGATATTTCCTCTGGTCAGTCGAGGCAAAAGTCCCTTATCTAGCCTTATTTTTTAAATGAAGCCGTGACTGAACCAATATGAGCAAACTCCGCTGTAAAAGTGTCGTTTTCCTTCACTTCAATCGCACTTGTTAAAGCACCTGAAAGAATGATTTCCCCTGATTTTAGGGAGACATCGTACTTTCCTAATGAATTTGCCAGCCATGCGACGGAACGAAGTGGATTTCCAAGGACGGCTGCCCCCGCTCCTGAATCAATCATTTCTCCATTTCGATAAGCGACCATACCGATATGCGTGAGATCTAAGCCATCAAGCCTTGTTGGTTTCCCTCCAATAATTGCACAAGCAGAAGATCCATTGTCTGCGACGGTGTCTTCAAACTTGATCTTCCAATCCTCAATCCGGCTGTCAATCACTTCAATGGCCGGAACGATATATTCCGTAGCTTCAACGACGTCAAGGATGGAAACATTCGGACCTTTTAAATCCTTTTTTAAAATAAAGGCAATCTCAAATTCTACTTTTGGTTGAATATAGTGTGATAGGGAAATCGCTTCGCCTTCGACCACCATCATATCTGCCAATAAATGCCCGTAATCAGGCTGCTTGACGCCAAACATATTTTGAATCGCTTTCGATGTCGCACCGATTTTTTTTCCAACGATGATGCCGCCATTGGCAACTTTTCTACGGATAATCTCTAACTGCGTATAATATGCTTCATCGACGGTAATCCCAGGATAGGATACCGTTAGTGGCTTGATAGCCTGCTTTGTTTCCTCTGCTTCTAAAAGATTTGTAGTGGCTTCTTGAATGATTGTCACAACTGTCCCCTCCTTTCGTGGAACTATACTTTTAACCCTTTTTTCTCCGCTAGTTCAACAGCGACATCTAATATCCAGTCCTCCTGGCCAGCAACAGTTTGCCTTTTACCGAGCTCTTCCATAATTTCGGATACTCCGATTCCAAACTTTTCCGCAGCATGTTTAACATGTAATAAAAAGCTGTTATAAACTCCGGCATATCCACTTGATAAATTGCCGCGATCAATCACGATTGGAGAC
Source organism: Neobacillus sp. plas4 (assembly GCF_057221695.1). NCBI lineage: Bacteria > Bacillati > Bacillota > Bacilli > Caryophanales > Bacillaceae > Neobacillus > Neobacillus sp. plas4. The sequence continues at coordinate 2,563,632 of NZ_CM170152.1, read as the reverse complement.
TGCATGAGTGGGGCTATCTTTTCCTCAGCAGCATCCATTAAAATTGCTAAGTTGATACCTGTTTCGACGTTCATTTTATTCAGGACTGCAACAAGGACTTCCGTTGGCGCATTTCCTGCTCCCGCTCCGAGTCCTCTTAGCGTTCCATCGATTTGATCGGCACCAGCTTCAAGCGCCGTTATTGTATTGCCAATGGCCAAGCCAAGATTATTATGAGCATGGAAGCCGACCTGAATGGATAGCGCTTCTTTTAAAGCGGAAACTCTTTCACGAACACCACTTTGAACAAGAGCTCCTGCAGAATCCACTATATACACGCAATCGGCACCATATGATTCCATCAACTTTGCCTGCTCCGCAAGCACGCTTGCAGGCTGCGTATGAGACATCATAAGGAAACCAACCGTTTCAAGTCCTAATTCTTTGGCTAAGCGGAAGTACTGCTCGGTAACATCTGCTTCTGTACAATGCACGGCGATTCGGATCACAGAAATGCCCAATTCGGCTGCTTCTCTTAACTCTTTGCTCGTGCCAATCCCCGGTACGAATAAAGAAGCAATTTTAGCTTGTTTCGCGGTTTCAATCGCCACTTTAATCAAGTCATATTCAGAATGAATAGAGAACCCTTGCTGAATGGTCGAGCCATTTAATCCAGAACCATGGCTTACTTCAATAACTGGTACACCTGCTTCATCTAATTCTTTTACAATTGTACGTACCTGTTCAGGCGTATAACTATGGCTAACGGCATGATCGCCATCTCTTAAAGTTGTGTCTGTCAGTCTAGGTATCTTCATCGTGTTACCTCCTTAGCAGCAAGATAATGTGCAGCATATACATCTCCGACTCGGTAGGCGGAGGCAGTCATGATATCCAAGTTTCCGGCATAGGTAGGGAAGAAATCCCCCGCTCCGACTACTTCATTCATGATGACCACCGTAGGCAAGCGGCCCCATGGAGTTTCACGATAGTCAACAAATGGCGTACCCTTTAAACGATAGCCTGGAACATAGCTAGAAATCTCAGCCGCAATCGATTGAACCGACTCAATAACCGCTGCTTCATCAAATTCTTCTTTAATCACCGCATAGACGGAATTCGTCATATTAATAGGTGGTTCTGCTGGATTGAAAACAGGAATGGCTCTTGCTGTTTTCGCTCCGCCAATTTGCTGAACCGCATTTGCTGTTGTGCGGACAAACTCATCGACATTTTGTCTTGTTCCTGGTCCAATTGATAGACTTGCCGCGGTCGCAATGACCTCTGCATAATGAACAGGCACCACACGATTGACGGCGTGAACAAGCGGCGTCGTCGCCTGGCCGCCACATGAAATCAAGTTGACATTCATGGCTTCAAGATGATCATGCAAATTAACGGTTGGAACGACAAACGGGCCAATCGCTGCCGGAGTCATGTCAACGGCTAATTTTCCTTGTTCTCGTAATGCTTGAGCATTCAGCTTATGGGCTTTCGCGCTTGTTGCATCAAAGACAATCTTAATCTCTGGATCTTCCAGAATTGCATCGATTCCATGATGGCTAACTGCAATTCCCTTTTCCTTTGCTCTTGCAAGTCCTTCGGAATTTGGGTCAATTCCTGCCACTAAGGCTAAATCCATGTTTCCATCATTTTTTAAAATTTTATACATCAGGTCTGTTCCAATATTTCCTGATCCTAAAATTGCCACTTTTATTTTCGTCAAGACCATCCACCCCGCTTTTCTACTATTCAATGAATTAAGGTTTTACAACTTCTTTTTCAACAGCCTCACTTGATGTAAGTGGAGTACCTTGAGTCCACCAGGATACAGGGAATTCTGTTCCAATCCAAGTATCGCCATTGCCAGGCACGTCTTTCATGTCCCAAATCACCGGCTTCCAAGCTGGATCCGTAATGATATATCCTGCATCACCGAACAATTCGATGCGGTTGCCGCCTGGTTCAATTACATACATACAGAACGCTTGGGAAACTCCATGCTTATTAGGTGGAACTTCAATTTTAAAATCATGATCTTTAAGTAAATCAGACACATCATAAAGGTTTTGTGGAATGCCGTACCAGTAGCAAAGATGATGAAGCTTTCCTTTCACACCATTAGGCTCTTGCATTAAAGCAATTTCATGAACAAGATTGGAAACGCTCACCCAGCTTCCAAGTACATGACCGTTATCTTGAATTTGCTCTCTTAAACGGAAGCCAAGATTGTCGATTAAAAAGTTCGTATCGCCAGCTGGATTAGAAGTCATAAGATTGATATGATCCAGGCGACGAACCGGTACACCACGATCTGGACGTTTGGATGGACGATTTAATAGTTTTGAGCGTTGCTCTTCTTTTACATGGTAATATTCCACGTCCCATAGAATTTCCATTAAATGACCATCAGGAGTAGTAAATTGATAGGCTTTTCCATGACCGATATCTCCGTCGATCCAGCCTTTACCTAATCCCGTTTTTTCAATTTCTTCTACGCGGCGCTCAAGTGCTTGCGGGGACGTTGCCCGCCAAGCAACATGACCAACCCCTGCTTCTTTTGATTCAGTGATTTTCAATGTATTATGGTAAAAATCCTCATAAGCACGAAGATAAACGGAACCTCCGGAACGAGCCGTTACTTCCATTCCTAGAAATCTTGTAAAAAATTCAACAGATTGTTCAAGTTTTGGAGAAAGAATCTCCACGTGTGCTAATTGTGCTACATCAAAAATTGGTTCTTTAAAAATAGACATGCCTATTCCCCCTGAATTTTTCAAGTTTTGTGAATCATGAACAAACTATATTGACGAAATATACCAGGTGATGATACCGTTTTCATTATATCCGGTATCAAATTCTCGCCATTTTCCTAAACCTGATGTATATCCCTATCTTAAGGAGTTTGTAAGGAACTCACAACAAGGGTGTCCCTTTATGCGGGACAGTTTCTGAATTTTTACAAATTTTTTTTAATTCGGAGGAAATTATGATACAAGAACAAGAAAAGCTGCTCTCTTCAGTAAAAAGTGCGATTAGAATCCTGCGTGCTTTTAAAATGGATCAACCACAAAAAGGAGTACGTGAGTTAGCAAATGAGCTTGGTTTAGGAAAAAGCAGTGTCCAAAGAATTCTTGCCACACTGGCTTCCGAGGGTTTAGTACAAAAAGATAAAGAGACTAATAAATATGAATTGGGTCTCTCTGTTGTTGAATTGAGTTCCATTGTTCTAGGTAATATCGATCTACATACAGAATCACGCCCAATCCTAACTGACCTTGCCAATAAGTGCGGGGAAACCGCCCACCTGGCCATTTTGGATGGGAATCATGTGGTCTATTTAGATAAAGTCGAAAGTAAAACCTCCAATAGAGTACCATCTCACTTAGGATTTCATAACTATGCTCACTGTACGAGTTCAGGAAAACTTCTACTTGCACATAGTGGAAACTACTTGGTCGATCTAGTGATTCAAAATGGACTCAAAGCAATTACACCAAAATCGATTACAGACCCAGATAGGTTCCGTGATGAGTTGAATACAATCTTAAAACGCGGCTATTCCGTTAGTGTCGATGAATATACGATTGGACGGACATCTGTGTCAGCACCTGTCAGAGACCATACAGGAAAAGTTATTGCAGCTATTAACCTAGTAGGACCTAGTTCACGATACTCCAAACAAAGGATTCAGTATTTTGCGAGTGAATTACTCCGTGCCGGAGAATTAATTTCCGAAAGACTTGGATACTGGAAAAGATAAGGTTTCCTTAGAGATTCACTAGAGAGGAGCGTAAAAAGACTTGTCTTGAAATTTCTTCGTGAACAAACCCTTTAGGCAAAGCTTTCTTCCAAGAAAGTCGAACGGTTTCCCCTTCGTAAAAAGGAAATACTTGCCCTTGTGGTGAAAGTAAAGTAAGCCTTCCCTCACGAACGACCGCGATCTGTGTGGTCGTCTCCTGGTGAAGGTTTACGGTGACTTCATACCAGCCTGAAGCAGGCATTAAATAATCCGTATGAGGCACTACCTCCAAATGCTTTTTACGGAAAGTAATCCTGCCCTCACTTTGATAATCATTTCCTAAGTTAGAAGCTATCCTTTCCATTTCGCCAGTCAAAACTAGATTACGAATGAGCGAGCTACTAATTTTTTCCCCTTCCCACTCTATTTTATTAACCTTGATTCCCTCAATTTTTCCATCTGAGTCCCTATTGATGGTATCCATATTGCCTTCTCCCCGGTGTCCATATGTAAAGTCAAAACCTGCTACCACCTGTTTTGCTCCAAAGCCCAGAAGATAGGTTTGAACAAATTCCCTTGGAGATAACCCCGCAAATGCCTTAGTAAACTGAATCAAATAAAAAGAATCTGCCCCTAGCTCTTCAAAGATTCTTCGTTTATCAGTGAGTGGCATAAGATAAGGGATGATTTTTTTCCCATTTGAAAGGACCTCTTTCGGGTGGGGGAAGAAACTCATAATCACAAAAGGGAGTTCTTGTTCTACCGCAACCCTTTTCGCCTCTTTTATCACCTGCTGATGACCTAAATGAACTCCATCAAAAAATCCTAGAGCTATCACACAAGGTTTTGTTCGTAAAAGAGTTTGTTCACGGTTGTTGCTTGTCACATGAATGAATTCCAAGATAGCTCCCTCCATTGTTTACAATATACTTATCTCTATAAGCATTTCTTCCGTATCAAAAGTCCCATATCAATCTATTATGATTTCACGACTTCCTCTGATTTCACAGGTGTGAGTGGTGTTCCCTGCGTCCACCATGATTGTGGGAATTCAGTTCCAATCCATGTGTCGCCATTGCCAGGAACGTCCTTCATCTCCCAAACCACCGGCTTCCATGCTGGGTCCGTTATGATATAACCTGCATCTCCGAATAATTCAATGCGGTTTCCACCGGGTTCAATCACATACATGCAGAACGCCTGGCTGACTCCGTGCTTATTCGGTGGAACTTCAATACTAATACCATGGTCTTTAAGCAAATCTGCCACATCATAAAGATTTTGAGGAATTCCATACCAGTAGCAAAGATGATGCAGCTTCCCTTTAACTCCGTTGGGCTCTTGCATATAGGCAATTTCATGAACGAGATTGGAAACACTAATCCAGCTGCCCAGCACATGGCCATTATCCTGGATTTGCTCTCTTAATCGAAAACCAAGCGTGTCGAGCATAAAATCCGTATCGGCAGCTGGATTCGAAGTCATGAGATTGATATGATCTAAGCGGCGAACCGGTACACCACGATCTGGGCGTTTAGATGGTCGATTTAATAGTTTAGATCTTTGTCCCTCTTCCACATGGTAATACTCAACATCCCAAAGTATTTCCATTAAATGACCATCAGGATTTGTGAATTGATATGCCTTTCCATGTCCGATATCACCATCAATCCAGCCTTTGCCTAATCCCGTTTTTTCAATTTCCTGCACACGACGCTCTAGTGCTTGCGGAGAAGTGGCACGCCAAGCTACATGGCCGACTCCCGCTTGTTCGGATTCTGTAATGATTAACGTATTGTGATAGAAATCCTCGTAAGCACGAAGGTAGACGGATTTTTCTGAACGAGCCGTTACCTCCATTCCTAGAAATCTTGTAAAAAATTCCACAGATTGTTCTAGCTTCGGAGAAAGTATCTCTATGTGAGCAAGCTGTGCTACATCAAATATTGGTTCCTGGTATGAAGTCATGGTAATCCCCCTATTATTAAATTGATTGAAATAGACTACTTAATTGTTAGACTCACTTCAGGCGATGATGGTCATTAAAGAAGATGAGCAACTCTCCCACTGCCTTATGATTTGATGACCGCTTCTTTTTCCGCAGCGTCTGCCCATGTATTGTTTGTCCAGCCATTAAGGTCATAATCGCTTAAGGCAGAATCGACGAACGATTTTTGCTGATTAGCTGCACCTGTAGCCTCAAAGTGGAATAAAGCTTCCATGTTGATGTTTTCATGGTTTCCAGCATAGTTGACTTCATATAATTCATGACGGCCGCCAAACTCTGTGCCGATTGTATCCCAAACCATTTTCAATAATTTCACACGTTCTTCTGCACCAATTCCCGTTCCGCGATAATAGGTGTCTAAGTAAGGTTTTAAATCTTCATTAAGGAAATCTTTTGAACTTGAAGGCAATTGAATTAACCCGCCAGCCACAACTTGCTCAAAGATATTCTTCACCTTAACCCAAGCCAATGGTGCTAACGCGCGATATGCTGCACTCGAGTATGAGTTTGGAATCACTAAGCCGTTTGGCCCTTTTTCAGGATCTGTTGCCATTGCGGTAGAAAGACCCCAAAACATATTTCGTAAAGCGACGACTTCACCAATCTTTGCCTGAACTCCACGGAAATCCTTCGTTCCAGCTCCTTCTGTTGCTTTTAATAACAAACCTGTCATAAAATCCAATTTTACGGCAAGACGTGTACAGCCATGGAAGGTAAAACGCGGGATGAAACCGCTCACTTTCGCGAAATTATTTGATACTTCAATATTTCGATAAGCCAATACATCTTCCCAAGGGATGAACACATTATCGAGCACAATCACCGCATCATTTTCATCAAAGCGGCTGGATAATGGATAATCAAATGGTGTTCCGGTTTTATATGCATTTAACTCATAGGATTGGCGGCTGATCATGCTAACCCCTTCCGCATTCATTGGCACGAAGAAGATCAGTGCATGACTATCATCGCCGCCGCCTAAATCTTTCGGTCCATAGTTCGCAACAAAGTTATAATGAGTTAACGCTGAAGCTGTTCCTACCATTTTGGCACCGCTTACAATTATTCCGTCATCACGCTCCGCAACAGCACGAACAAATGCATCTTTATTCTCGTGCAAAGGTTTTGAACGATCCACTTGCGGATTAATAATCGTATGGTTAATGAATGGTACTTCCTTTGTTGCTTTTTTGTACCATGCCTTTGCGTTGCCTTCAAAGCCTTCATAAAAATGACCAAACGCATTTAGGTGCCCTGTAAAAGAAGCTTTATAATCAGGAGTACGTCCCATGAATCCATAGCTTAGCTTTGCCCACTGTGCAATGGCATCTCTTGCCTCTAGTAAATCCTGGGAGCTTGTAGGGGTTTTGAAGAATTTATGTGTTCTGTCGCCAAATTCGGTTGTTGTGGTTAGGATATCACGTGTAGCCGGATCATGAAGAGCATCGTACATTCTCGCATATGAACGAGCAGCGTTTCGATAAGCTGGATGTGTTGTGACATCTTTAATTTTTTCTCCGTTTAAATAAACTACCCTGCCGTCATTGAGACTTTCCAAATATTCTTTACCTGTGTACATTTCTTCAACTCCATTCTTAGACTATTACTTTTTTAATGTGATTAATCTCTCAATCACTAGTTTTATCATAATTTATCTGAATTTTCATAACAATAACACGAGATGACAGAAAACTCAGTAAATACTGCCACTTTGTGCTAGTATTGAAAAAAAATGCCAGACACTCCCACTACCTGATGTTTCTGTGGGAAATCTGACATTTTTTTAGTTTAATAGGCTATGAGATTTTTAAATACAGAATAAAACATGTAACCTACTCTGCTTGGATTTTTTTGATTCTTTCATGCTCAACAATTTTCAATGCCTTTAACGCCATCATCAACTGAAATTGTCTTTGAGGATCACGCAAGTCACAATCAAGAAGGTCGGTAATTTTGTTGAGGCGATAACGAAGTCCGCTTTTAGAGAGTGCCAGGGACTCCGCTGTTTGATCCAGGTTTCCTCCTTGTAGAAGAAAATGGTAGAGTGTTTCAATCAACTCTAGTTTATTATTATCGAGATTCTCGTAGAGAATCCCAAGATGATCTCGGATCATTTTCCTAATGGCTTGTTTGTTTTGGTTATTGATTAAAATTCCCAGCATGCCTAAATCACTGAAAAGCGTGATCGGTTCATCCCTAGAAGATAACCTTACTGCTGAACGGGCTTCTTCCATTGCAACTCCTGCTTCAAGAATGTCGCTGTACTGCGAGCTTATTCCTGCTAGGAATAAAGCATTTTCTATTTGCTTTTTTAAAAATGCGACTAAAGCCAGAATCGTTTTCACCAAGTTTTGCTGACGACCTTTTTTGTCAGTAAGTAGGAGAATTAAGCTGTCAGGTCGTTGACCGATTAACACATTGAGGTTCTCTTCATCTCGAAAGTAAGCAGACACCATTTCAAATATTTTTTTATGAAGAGTAAATTCCTTTTCATCACATGAATTCAAAAACCTGTAGGACAATGCCACAATATGATAGTGACCAGAAAGATCTAATTGAATAAAATCTGCTTTCCTCATAATTTCTTGCTGCGTATATTTCCCACTAATCATTTCTTCAAGAAAATGACCTTTCACTTGTTCCATCGATTCTATTTCTGTTTTTTCCTTTAAAAACAGCAGCGAGCAGATTGATGCTAAGCGATCAAGAATCATCGAGTCAATCTCATAATTAGGGGTTCTTTCTCGCTTATATAGAAAAGAACAATACCCTACTACCTGGCCTAATAGAAAGATGGGAGACATCAGACAAGTCCCATTTTCAAATGAAAAAATACTCACTTTGGTATGGCATTGCTTTTTATCCGAAATCTCAAGAAATTTTTCTCTACTTGACTCAAAGTCTTCTATGGTGATGCCTTTACAGGCTATGATATGTTGACGACTATCTTCCACGACAATCGGCAGGTGATTTTGTTTATGTAAAATGTCGAGAATTGAATTGATGTTATTGCCTTTTATCAGCTCATTTGTCATTTCATTATAAGTTTTTGACACAAATGCGAGATTATTTCTTTCCAGCATGAGCTTTTCATTTGTTTGCTCCAGTTCCTTCAAAATCGGCAGTTCTTTACTATAAGAAAAGAATTCCTCTGCCTCCTCCTTCCATTCCGAAACTAGACGCCCTTCCCAAATACAACATGGTGCACCTTGTCCCTGACATTGCAATTCTTTGAAAAAGACGTCCACTCCAATCACACCAGTAACATATCCCGTGGCATAACCAGTCAACGTATAACAAACAGGCCCTTGGCTAATCCCAAAGTTTCGAAGATGTTGTTCCGCTTCATAAGAATTTTCCCAAACGCCTTTAAAGCGAAACGATTTAATTTCATTTCCTTCTACTTCAAAGTCTTTTTCGGTGATACGGGAATTCGCATGCCCTTTTAAGGCATGAATAATCGGACCATATTCTATCTTTTCAAGTAAACTCAAAGAATCTTTTTTAGCTACCTTTTCTGCATCTTCAACTCCTAATTGATAGCCATACTTAAAAAAGAAGGTTTTCAGCCGATTAATCCCGATATTCTCGATTAAATCACGCTGCATTGCCCCGAAAGCTCTGGTCGAAACAAAAACAGATCTTTCATTGTTTGCAAACCATAATTCATTCTTCTGGCGAATATGTAATAAGTCATTTAGTTTTAGGGTTTTCATTCCATTGCTCCCTTTTTTCTTATTTAGTTCAGAACAAAGTAAATCTTAAGTACAAATGAATGAAAAATAAATATTGACTTATGCTTTCTAAGAGGTTTAATAGTTTCTATTATACTGATGGATTCACCATATGAAAAGGCTTTCAATTACAAGCAATATACAACAATACAAAATTTCAGATAACTCCTTTTTATGAATGTACAAAAAAGGCAGTTTGCCTGAACAGCAATCTGCCTTTTTTCTTACTTACCGTTTTTCTTTAATACATCTACAATCGTTTCCTTACTAACGTTTCCAGCAGCATCTGCGGCCGTCACGGTTAAAATATTCTTATGTTTTTGCTTTGGCACAGACACCTTAAACTTACCGTTCTCATCAGCTACAGCGGTACCTAGCTCAGCCTCGCCCATCATGACCTTAACAGTTGCAAAGGCTTCTGTTGTTCCAGTGACAACCGTATCATTATGAATGACAGGAGAGACGTTAGGTGAATCTGGTGCGGTTACGTCAATAACCGTCACGACTGTCGCATCACTTACATTGCCAGCAGCATCTGTTGCTGTCACGACAATCACCGTACCAGCTGCTTGCTTGGCTATTTGAATTTCAAAGCTACCGTCAACTAAAGCAGTGCTTGACCCCACAATGGTTCCATCAATAGAAACTTCAACCGTTGCACCTGGTTCAGTTGTTCCAGTTACTTTTGTAGATTGATCATTAACTTCATTTACTGAAGGTGCCACTGGAGCTGCACTGTCAGCAACTTCTTGTACAATTCTACCTTCAACCACTGGTGAAACAGGATTAACCTTTTCTAAATAAGAAGTAAACACTTCAAAGTCTACAATGTATAACTCTGTGATACGTCCTTCATCCTTTGCCGATTTAAACATGCTGTATCCATCGCCCCCGTCGGCAGTGAAGGCGTTTGTCGCTACTCGATACATTTTATCAAGTTGAAGTTCTTCATACCCATCCGCTGTTAATGCCTCTACATACCAAACGCGTTCACCAACAGGTTGTGCTGGGTCATACTTGAACTTTAACCCTGATACCTGCATAAATGAACCTTGACCAGGTGCGCTCACACTATGCTCTAAACCAGCAAGAATTTCTTCTCCTGTTAGGTCAAGCGTAACGAGGTTGTTACCGAATGGCAGTACTGTTAACACTTCCCCTAACGTGATATCTCCTTGATCAATGGAAGCACGAATTCCACCGCCATTTTGCATCGCAATATAGGTTGGAATGAATTCATTTGCTGTTGCTGCCATGCCGTCTGCAATTAAGTTTCCTAGATTGGTCTCCTTACTGCGAACATCAGCACGCTCTCCATTTAACACAACCGAAGTATTACCCACTACCTGTTTCTGAAGCTCTGTTAAAGGAGCTTTGAATTCCTCTACCTTCGCTTTGGCAGCAGCATCCTCAGCATACGTATTTACATCCTTTAGTTCCCCAGTGAAATTCGCTATTACACCATTTTCGTCGAATGTTACATCAAGAACACCAAGGTATTTTAAATACTCATTTGCTTGGACGATCAATGTCGGCTCCTCTTTTTCTACAACAACTGGCGCATCTAGTTTTGTATGGGAGTGCCCGCCAACGATCACGTCAATTCCGTCCACCTCTTCCGCTAAATCCAAATCTTGTTGATAGCCTAAGTGTGATAAAGCAATAATTTTGTCTACACCTTGTGCTTCAAGCATTTCAATTGTCTCATTGGCTTTTTCAACTGCATTTTCAAACATAATGTTATCTCCAGGGTTGGCTAGGAACGTTGTATCTTCTGTTGTTAATCCAAAGATCCCTATCTCTTCTCCATCTACTTCTTTAATAATCGCCGGGAAGATTTCTCCTTGTTCATCTGTTCCACCGATTGCGTTATTGAAAAGTGGACCTAGTTCAGAATCATTTGTCATGTTTACGTTGGAAGATACAATTGGGAACTCAGCCTGCTTGATGAAGTTCGCTAGAGTTACCGAATCCTTATCAAATTCATGGTTTCCAAGAGTCATAGCATCGAAGCCTAATTGATTCATAAAATACAAGTCTGCAAGACCTTGATACTGTCTGAAATATAATGTTCCTGAGAACACATCCCCTGCATTTAGCAACAGGCTATTTTCCTTCTGGGAACGCAATTCGTTCACAGCAGTAATCAAGCGCGGAAATTGCTCAACATATGCATGGGTATCATTGGTATGCAGAAGCGACATCGTAAATGGTCCTTCTTCTACAGCTAAATCCAACTGTGCCACAAGTGCATCATGATCACTAGCTCGTCCATGCTCTTCCATATACGGAGAGTTAAAGTTCACGATATCGAGTGTAGCCTTTTCACCTAAGTTATTGGATACTAAGATATGATCCAGCACTTGTGCATTTCCTTGATAGTTGTATGTGTATCTTTCAGAAGCAGGTAACGTTTCGACTAAGTTTGTTAAGTCATCACCTTTTAATGCTGCTAGTGGTGCCGAAAACTCAAAATCGTTTAAATCACCTAATACGACAACATTTGCGTCTTCATTCTTATCTTTAATGGCAGAGACAAAGTTATTAACGATGGTCGCAATTTGCACACGTTGTGCTTCACTTTCAAGGTACGGCGGTTGATTTTTTCCGAATAAAGGATGATCTCCACCTTTTGAGTTGAAGTGATTGTTAATGACAATGACTTCTTCACCTTGGAAAGTAAACTCAGCAGCAAGTGGCTTACGGCTTGAGTTGAATGCAGCATTTGTTGGGTCAATGCGGCCAGGGTTTAATGTAAGAGAACCATTATCATAAGCAACAGCTGTTGTGGAATTTCCCTTTGGTGCCTCGTTTAGAGTCACACGATCAGGATTGTATAGATAACCTACACGGATGTTTCCTCCTGGTACTCCACCATCCTTACCGTTTTCAGGGGCAATTTCTGTCCAAGCATAAGTTGGTCCGCCAAAGCCTCTGATCGCATCACTTAATGACTTATAGTTTGCATCTGCTTTTACAACACCGTTATTTGTTTCCCCACTATCGTCAAGCACTTCAACTAGACCAATGATATCCGGAGAACCTAGGTTTTCAACCATTGATTTTGCCAGCTTATCGCGTTTGACAGTATCTGTTGCTACGAAGTTTTCGATATTGTAGCCTGCGATGGTTAGTTTGTCTTCTTCATTCTGGATCGTTGTTACTTCATTCGTTCTTTCACGTTCTACTCGTACAGGTAAATCGGCTGCTTTTGTGAGAATCTTAAAGTTACTAAACGTATAACTAACGACTCCTGTGACAGTTCCAGCAAAAGAGTCACCCGCTTTCGTTACATAGCTACGATCATCAAGCTGAAGTAGCATTTTCTCAGGATTTTGATTTTCTTTTGTTAAAAGAGGAGTTCCTTCTTTCGTATATGCTTTTCCATCCACCTGCCCCGTAATAACAGGTACTTCTCCAAATTTCTGTGGTCCTGTTACAGCTGGATTTTCAATGGAAACAAGCATTCCTTCAAGGCTTTCATAAAAATCAATGCCATCTTCTGCTGGATCAAATGTACCCAATTGGTCGTTATCGATGACAGAAGTTGGTGGAATCGCGTCCGTACCAATTACGATTGGAGCCGGAAGCTCGTTTCCACTAGAAACCTTTGTAATTTTTCCGGATTGAGCATTAATTTCTGTCATCGCTAGATCCGTTTGGAGCTTCTCGGCATAACCATCTAGTACCCACTCCTTTACAAGTCCCGAAACGGTTACACTATCACCGACAGTAACACCGTGAGTTGGCTTATAAACAAGAATACCTTCTGAAGTATTTGAATTGTCATCAGGATTAGGGTCTTGCATGTAGAAATTACTGCCGTCTGCTACATAAGTTACGACCCCAGCTACATCTACTACATTTTTATCTTTGTAAGGTGAAGTATGAGATTGACCTTGGATGTCACGAATTTTCAACCCTGTTTCACCCGTTAGAGGGGGTTCATCTGGAGGTGGTGTTGTGCCATCGAATGTTATGGCCGATGGAGATTTTAGGCCAGGTACTGAAAAATAAGCTTCGAGTGAACCAGTAACAAAAACCTTTGTGCCCGCTATCGAGGGATTTGTTAATAATCCAAAGGTTGGGCGGAATTTAGACGGTATTTGAACGGGTAATATTTTCGTTGCATCTCTTTCAGTAGGACTATCTGCAATAGCAAAGTTTGTATCTGCTGCAAATGGTGCCTCGAAATCATATGTAGCTTTCCCACCACTGCCACTTGTTGTATAACCTACAATATACCCTGCCACAGTGGCTATCCCCGTATTATTGGCAATGGCCTGCGCAACCGTAATCGTTTCTGCAGCCTGTGCTCGGTATGGGAGAACCATACCTATCAACATGACAAACATAGTCGTTAGAGCAATTACTTGTTTTCTAATCCTCTTCAAGTGTGTTCCTCCTCTAAATCTCTTTATATTTACCTCTATAAAAGTAGTACTTCCATAAAATCTTCCAAATATATGAAATTTACTCCTCCTTTCTCATGCAGGGAAGCACTACCAATATACCCATAACTTACCATTTCTCCTTGTACTTTCGTTCTGTTTAACGAAAAATTTACTCACTTTAAATAAAACATTAATAATCTTTACGTAAGAAAATATTGAACTTCCAAAACTACACTACTAGAATACAATTTTTTGATTATTCTTAAATGAGAACAATTGCCCATACCCTTCTTCCTAGACTAAGCTTTCCAAACTAAAAAAAACGTTCCTTACGAAATGTAAGAAACGTTAAAAAAATTCTATATATCTATTTAATATTTCACTTTTGCGAAGAATTAATTAGGGACACTATTTACCCACCATTATTATATATTTACCAAGTCCAGTTTGTGATGGAAAGTAACATTAATGCTGCAGCTGCTAATGCCAAATTCTTAAGGAATTGACTTTGTTCCCCTGCCCTTGCTGTCTGATCCTCAATCTTCCAGTAATTATGCATTACGAAGGCTGAAACCACTAAGAATAGTACTAATAAATAGAGACCCCATTCGACCCAATATGCCGTAAGGATACTTAATCCTCCCGCAAGGAGTACTAATCCTGTTATGACTACCGATAGACTAGGTGCTGGGACCCCCTTATAAGAGGCATACTGCTTTAAACCTTGAAATTGGATGAAATGATTAAGACCAGAATAAACAAAATAAAGACCAAAAACTGCACGACCCACCAGCCATAGCCAATCCATTCATGCATCATCCTTTCATGAGGTTTGTTACTTCCACTATAAATATATACTTTTTATTATCAGAATATTCCTAACACATTCAATTGTATTTCTCACTTATTTGTAAGAACTGTACGCTTTTTTGAATAAACTGTATGGTTTTTGTAAAAACTTTACGCTTTTCATCCAGACTGTACGCTTTTTCAGTCAAACTGCACCGTTTTATGTAGAAACTTTATACTTTCTTTACACTTTTATAGTCTAATTATTTATAACTGCCGCTTATTCTAAGGTTATCAATATCGGAAAGGATGAACTGTATGTCAGAGACAGTTCTTAAAGCAACCAATATTTCAAAAGTACTCTTTTTTAAGTTAACATAATATGATTATATAACTTCATCTATTCGATGCATCTCCCCTATTTTTAAATTGTCTCCCTAAAATTCCTTTATCCGCGAATGCTTCAATTGCTTGTGAATCAAAGCCCGCCTCTTTTAAAATTTCCTCCGAATGGGTTCCAGTCGGTACACCTGTAAAATGATATTCTGCAGGTTGTGTAGAAAACTTTATCGGAAAGCCGATTTGCTTTTGAGTACCGCCTTGTGATTTCGGTACAGAAACCACTAAGTCCCTTGCCTTTATTTGAGGGTGATTAACCGATTCTGAAAATTTCAGCACCGGCTCGACACAGCCATCAAAGTCATCACCAAGGATGGTTAGCCATTCATCAAACGATTTTTGTTTAAAGGCCTCTGTTAGCCCCATTTTAAAAGCATGTTGATCCGCTGCATATGGACTGCTGCTAAGTTTTAAAAGCTCACTATCACCTATTAATTGACAAAGTCTCGCTTGGAATTGTGGTTCTAAACTTCCTACCGAAAAATAACGGTGGTCAAGAGTCTCATAATAGTCGTAGTAAGAACCGCCGTTTAACAGGAGTGATTCAGCTTCTGGTTCTCTCCCACCAACTAAATATCCTGAGCCAAACATAGTATTTAAGGAAAAAACCGCATCAGTTATGCTTAAATCAATATACTGACCTTCGCCAGTATTTTTACGATGGTAAATAGCTGCTAAAATACCTATGACTGCAGGCATTGAGCCCCCTGCAAGATCTGCAACTTGAATCCCTGCTGGAACAGGTGCTTGGTCCTTTCTAGAAGAATAGCTGGCAGCTCCCGCAATTGCTAAATAGTTAATATCATGTCCAGCACGGTTCCGAAGTGGACCCGTTTGCCCATACCCAGTAATTGAGCAATAAATAATATCAGGCTTGATTTCTTTGAGTTTTTCATAGCCTATGCCCAATCTCTCCATAACCCCTGGCCGGAACTGTTCAACGACAATGTCATATTCCTGGACCAACTGGTAAACTACTTCTCTTGCTTCAACCAGTTTTAAATCTAATGCTAATGACCGCTTAGAGCGTTGCAATTGTCCAAATACCGCTGATACTTCCCCATCCATCGGCTCAAGAAGCTTCACTAAATCCACACGATCAGGAGATTCCACTTTAATCACATCTGCTCCCATATCTGCAAGCATCATCGTGGCAAATGGACCTGGCAGGAGTGTAGTAAAATCCAAAATCTTTAAACCGTTTAATATTCCCATATTTCCCCTCTCCCTGCTAATCTTGATTAACTTTAAATCAAAAAAGGGTTATTTGATCATTGCACGATAATACAATTTATCGTCCTTCCGCTCACTATATACTTCACCACTCTTTTCAAGATATATAAGTCGTGTAATAGTGGCCAAAAATGGAGCAAAAAATTTTGTCGGACTTAAGCTTCTATATAGTTCTTGACATATCTGCCATGATGTTTTTTCATCATTTTCTATAGAAATTAAGATTTGTTGTAAGCGATGTTTGTGTCCTGATATCATTTCGTCTATCCGATCGTTTAGATTAAAAATTAGCTTACCATGACCAGGTAGTGCTATCTTGGTAGAAAAAGCTTTTAATCTTTCCAATGAGTCAAAATTATCCTTTATTGGATTCTCGTCGTTTTCTGACCAAATTGCTATGATTGGAGAAAGCCCAGCGAGAACATGATCGCCTGTAATCATTACCTGCTGATTCTTATTATAAAAACAGAAATGATCTGAAGAATGCCCTGGAGTCCAAATTGATTTATACGTTTCGTCCCCTAGCATAATTGATTGCTCTTTTTCAAATAGACCATCAGGTTCAAATTCATAGGCGGCCGCCTCTGGATTCTCCATATTTTTAGGTATTTCAGGACCACCATGTGTTTTAAAGAATTCGCGCATCCAATTTGTATCTACATTTTTTCGTTTTCTTAGTAGTTCTTTATAACCCAAACTTGAAATATAGACAGGAACATGATGATGTTCCTGAAACCATCTAGCAAGACCAATATGGTCAGGATGAGCATGTGTAAGTACTAATTTATCGACTGTAATTCCCGAAGCTAACGTTTTTTCCCAAATATCGATTGATTCCTTTGCTTCACTGCCTGTGTCAACAATTATAAAACCATTTTCTCCCTGAAATAAAAAGCTGTTCATTTCATACATTCCAAACGGATATCGAACGACAAGCTGATAAATTCCTTCTGAAACTTTCGTCAGGGTTGGATAATCTTCCATCAATAAAAACTCCTCCACTACAATATGTACATCTAATTATAATCCATCCAGCATTTATTTTTGCTTTTCTTGCACTTATTTACAGAATATTTTTAATTTTGATTCTGAAATGTCAATACAGATCTTTTAATCATCTTATTTGATAAAAATTTGCCCCCACGAGGTAGCACGCCAAAATTAGCTTGGCTTCACCAATTTTGAAATTCTCTCAGAGGTAATAATGTCTTCCTCAAGGTATTTCCAAGCCCCAGCATTATCATTGTAAATTTATTGTTAATCTTTCTGCATTCTAAAGGAGTTTTCATATGTAATAGAAAATTCTATGAATATAGTGATGTAATTTATAGGAGGTGGAAAATGAACACGCTAGCTTCTGCAGGAAAGACTTTCTTATTAAAAATGTGGGGAAATTATCCAAGGACGTGGAAGTTTTTAATTGATGTAGGGATCTTTCTAAAATACAAAACCTTGAATACAAGTAAAATTCCAAACGAAATTGTGCTGCTTTCCTCTAATTCGATTTTTGTCAATTCAGAAGAAAATCGTGGCAGGGCATTGTTGATCAGCAATGGAATGACGCAGAAGCGCCTGACAAATTTTTGGAGTTTAGCCGTGAAAGAATATTCACCCGATGTGGCTATCGATGTAGGTGTAAACTATGGAGAATGTATTTTCTCAACCAATTATCCTCCACACACACAAATTTATGGAGTTGAAGCGAATTCAGATTTGTTAAAGTTTATCCATCAATCAAAAGAGGTTCATCCCAATAAAGACCAAATGAAGATCTTTAATGTGTTTGCGGCAGATAAAGAAGAAGAAAAAACGTTCTATGTAGATAAACATTGGTCTGGTACCTCTTCTGCAGCCTATCGTCCTACACACGATATGGTTGAACAAACTACTGTTAGCTCTGTCAGTATTGATTCGATCATTGAAGAGGATGTTACAAACAAAAATATTTTATTTAAAGTAGATGTTGAGGGATATGAAGCATTTGTTCTAAGAGGAATGACAGAACTCATTCAGAAAAGTGCTTCTGCTCTAGGTTTCATTGAGTTTAATAGTGAATATATAGAAAAAACCGGGGTAAATGTAAATAATTTCTTGCAGTTTTTACAACAACATTTTTCAGTATACATCTATAAAAAAGATAAACTTGTAAATGGAAATCTACTGACTCTTACAGATTTACAAAAACTTTTTGGGTCAAATTATGTTCATACCGATATCATTTTAGTGAAGAATGGAAAAAAACAAATAGATATACACCTGCTTTCTTCCGCTTCATAGTGTATAAACCGGGCATGGTTCATTCGTTCCCGTATTTTTTTTGACTTCTTTCATAAGGACCTTTTTCTACAGCACTGGATTACCATTCCATTTAATGGGGAAAATAGGAAAAGTGTATTTTGAAAGGAGACTCTTCTATGAAAGCGACAGATTTACTCGTTCAATGCTTAGAGAATGAGGGAGTTGAGTATATTTTTGGGATTATGGGATCAGAAACCCTTGATCTGATGGATTCCTTGTCCAAATCGAAACAAATTCAGTTTATCAATGTTCGTCATGAGCAAGGTGCAGCTTTTATGGCTGATGTTTACGGCAGATTATCAAAAAAAACTGGCGTCTGTTTAGCGACATTAGGACCAGGAGCTACAAACCTATTGACTGGCATAGCAAGCGCAAATCTTGATCATTCACCGGTTGTGGCGATTACAGGACAAGCTGGTTTTGAAAGGCAGCATCTTGAATCGCATCAATATATTGATATCGTTAAACTCTTTGAACCGGCTACAAAGTGGAGTGTGCAAATAAAAGATTCACAAACGATTCCTACTATTATACGAAAAGCTTTCCGAGTAGCACAAATGGAAAATCCGGGTGCTGTATTAATTGAATTGCCTGAGAACTTAGCACCACAAATGATTCCCGGTAACCCATTGCCTGTTAAACCTATTCCAAAAAGCATCCCTACTTCACAAGCGATTGATGACGCTCGTAAGTTAATTGGTCAGAGTCAAAGACCACTTGTCTTGGTTGGAAACGGGGTAATCAGGCAAGAAGCAGTTTTTGAACTACTTACATTTATCGAAAAGTTGCAATCCCCTGTTATCCATAGTTTTATGGCAAAAGGAGTTTTACCGAAAGATCACCAACAAAATTATTTTACATTTGGTTTTAATATGCAAGATGAAGCATTACCAATAATTGAGGAGTCCGATTTAGTTATCGTTGTTGGATTTGACTTTGTTGAAAAGCTTCCTAAAGATTGGAATAAAAAGAAGCGTCCTATTTTACATATCCATCCACTTCCTGCCGAAATGGATCAGCATTACTCTGTGAAGAGCGAATTGGTTGGGCATTTGATCGAAACTTTAAGCATGCTTAACAAACAGTCTATTCCGTCGAAACAATGGGTTCCTAGTGGAAATCTACAGGAAAAGATTCGGACAGCTTATCATATTGATAGCGAACAGAATGAAAATCTATCCCTCAAGATAGAGAATGTCTTAAAAGTAATTGAAAAACAATCTATGGAACAGACGATTGTAATATCTGATGTCGGCTCCCACAAGGTCTCTATTGCCCGTACCTATCAACCAAAACAAGCCGGGAGGCTCATCATTTCAAACGGATTAGCCTCCATGGGAATTGCCGTACCTGGCTCCATCGGTGCTAAATTGGCTTGTCCTGAAGCCACGGTTATTTGTATTACTGGGGATGGTGGGGCATTAATGAATATTTCCGAAATCGAGACTGCAAAACGATTAGGCCTATCTTTTATTATTATTGTGTTAAATGATTCAACATTAAAATTAGAAAAACAAATGATGCAGCAAAAATTCGCTAATACTTTTGGAACAAACTTTGGTAACCCCGACTTTGTGCAGCTTGCCGAAAGCTTTGGAATTAAGGGGGTACGCTCCAATGATTTAAATGAGTTTGAGCAAGTATTAAAGACTGCTTTAAATCAGACAAACGAGGTAACCTTGATCGATGTGAAAACAGAAATAGATGGTTAGTATGGCGACAAGGCTCTGTTTTTATAAAGCCCAGATAGGAGATAGATTAATGGAAAAGTGCTTCATGAAGACCCAATTGGTGATCCATTAACAATACGGGCCTCATGAACGACTCATGAAGCCCGAAAAATAGATCATGAATCATTACGGGACTCATAAATGCTTCATATAGACCGAAATGAAGTTCCATGAATCATTACGGGCCTCATGAATGCTTCATAAAGACCGAAATGGAGTTCCATGAATCATTACGGGACTCATGAATGCCTCATGAAGCCCGAAAAATAGATCATGAATCATTACGGGACTCATGAATAATTCATTGAGTCCCATTTCCCCTCTTTCACAGCAATCTCTCCCCTAGTAAAGACTGTAACCATTATTGCCTCAACAGATTTCCGGTTTGATATCTTCATAGCCCCAATCCTATCTCATAAAAATGACCTAAATTCCAATTATGGCATTTCCAAACTTACCTTTTTGTTATAGATGAAATAGAACAACCGTGTTATACTAAATATATAACAGATTGGAGGGAAAACAGGTGCTTATTCGAATTGAACCCGAATCTGATACTCCGATTTACGCACAAATATCAAATCAAATTATAGAAGGAATTGCACGAGGATTCATTCAGCCAGGGGAATCGCTTCCTTCTGTGCGAGCTTTTGCGGCAGATCTTGGCGTTAACATGCATACGGTCAATAAAAGCTACCACCAATTAGAGCAAAAGGGAATTATACGAATTGTTCCAAAATCAGGCGCTATTATCTCTTCACCACACGATTTCACGGAAGTCTCTTACAATAGATTAAAAGATGATTATAAACCCCTCATTGCAGAATCTCTTGTGTTAGGATTGTCAAAAAAACAAATCCAAGAGCTCGTTACAGCATTAATTAAAGATATTAAGGAGGAATAACTATGACTCTTGCAATATTTCTTATAATTTCAATTATATTGGCTGGGATCCAAACCGCCGTTCCTTTTTTAGTCAAACGAACGGTTATTTTCGGTGTCACAGTACCAGAAAAACACCTAAATAATGAAAAGCTGAAAGCTTATAAAAAGGGGTATGCATACACCGTAGGCATTCTCTCATTTTTAGCTTTGGCTGGCTTTCTTCTTTGGGCACTATTAACTCACCCCGCCGAAGAACAAACCGTGTTGATCGGAACGCTTATTCAATTTGGGATTATTTTGTTTAGCCTTTCGCTATATTTTTTCTTTCATGGAAAAACGCAACAAATAAAAAGAACAAGTAATTGGATGGAGAACTTAAAACAAGTAAAATTCACAGATTTATCTGTCCGGGCTCAGGATGAAATGCTTCCTTGGCTGGTATATTTACTTCCCATCATCATTACTATAGGAGTTATCGGCTTTACAGTCTTTCAATATGATCTTCTTCCCGAACAGATTCCAACCCATTGGGGAATCAACGGTGAAGCTGATGCCTTTACGGAGAAAACTCCCATGTCAGCCATCCTGCTGCCACTCACACTTTTACTTATGCAGCTCATGTATTTAGGGATTCAAGTTGGTACAAAAAAATCTGGCATTAAATTAAGTGCAACCAGTACAAATGCTTCCCGGTTACGTCAGCTAACGTTACGGAAATATACAAGCTGGTTTATGTTTCTTGTTAGTTTGTTACTAACCCTTATGTTTAGTTTCTTTCAATTAAGAATGATTTATCCGGATTTATTAGAGGGAACTATTGTGGCGGCAGCACCTGTTTTTTTCCTGGTCGTTGTATTAGCAGGTACGATTGCGTTTGCTATAAAAGTTGGCCGTTCAGATAAGGTCTCAATCGATGAGACGGACGAAAAAATAACAGACTACGATGAGGATTCCCACTGGAAAGGCGGCCTCTTTTATTTCAATAAAAATGACCCCTCCATTTTCGTAGAAAAACGATTTGGCGTGGGGTGGACCATTAACTTTGGAAACCCGATCGGTTATCTCATTTTCATAGTGCCTCTCGTAGCAATCGTATTATTTAATGTATTATAATTTTTCGAGGTCATCAAAAAAGCTCCAAACTCTTTTATAGAGCTTGGGGCTTTTAACATAGAATAGTTCAATTTTTCCAATTAAATTCTAGGAATTGTATGCACTAGATTCATAGTACTTAAACTTAACCATTGATATGATTCCTAGAATCGGACCAATGCTCAAGAGAATAAACACAAACCTCCAACCAATAAAAGTTTGAATGAATGGAATTAAGTTTATTGATAGGATTGTGATTAGAAAACCAATACACATTTGCATAGTAAGAGCTGTTCCGATATATTCTGATTCGGCAAATTCTGTTATTCCAACGGAAAATTGAGCAGAGTCCGCAATTACAGATGCTCCCCAGATGATCGATACCAATACCGTTAACCAAATGACACCCCCAAAAGTAAAACCAATTAAGATTGCACACAATCCACTAATCGACATACAGATAATCGTCAAATTGGCCCTCCCGATCTTATCTGCCAATATGCCGCCCGCAATACAACCTATCCCCCCTGCTATTCCAATTGAGGTAAAGGAAGTAAACATACTAAGCATTGGATCTGAATTTGGTGAAGAGCGTAAAAAACTTGCGGTTAAAAATGCTGGAAGCCAGGTCCACATCGCATACAACTCCCACATATGGCCAAAATAACCATAATTCGCCAGCATTATCGGTTTATTTTTAAGTAACTTTGCAAAAATAGAAAAAGACCAAGAACTTTTTTTAGAATTTAATTGAATATCGGGTAAGAATATCAAAATTAGAATTGCTCCCATAAATGCTAGAATTGAACTAATTGTCAGTACCCATCTGCTATCCATATTTACAGTAAACATTGATATAAAATGTGGCATAGAGGAACCCAAAGTTAAAGCAGCAATCAAAATGCCTGTTGCCAAGCCGCGTTGTTTTGGAAACCAGTGTGCAATTATTTTTACCGAAGTTGGATAAACACCTGCTAATGTAACCCCAGTCAATATACGCAATACTATGCCCAGTGCTGCTTGGTTTACTATAACCAAGAATCCATTCAGAAAAGCACCCAACAGCGCTGAGATAACAAATAAACTTTTAACTTTGAAACGATCAGACAACCCAAAATAGGAGCTGATAAAAGCTCCTATGACAAATCCAGACGGAATGGCTGCGGCCAGAAAAGCCTCCTCTAACGGAGTTAGACTCCAGTTTTGTTTTAATTCAGATGCAATAACGGTTGTACTAAACCACAGACTTAAGCAAAAAATGACTGCAATTCCAATAATCGTTAATGCCAGCCATCGATTCTTTATCATCATTACCTCACCCTCCCAAAAAATCCAATTAGAAATATGTAATAGATGTAGTTTGTCTCAAAAAAAAACAAACTCCATAATAGAGTTTGTTTTTGAGGCTTATTAAACATTATACCAAACGATCGATTGCAGGAATTATTTTTGTGATAAGTTGATGAAAAAGTAAAATAGATATCCAGCAGAAGTAAAAACGAGATTGCATTTATCTTTATTATCCTAAATATTCCTTCTCTGGAACTGGTGTCCTAATGACTCCTTTCTCTCCTTCATGATATATTTATTCTCGTAGTTGATGAAACAAAAATGAAATGGTGAGTAATCGCGGCTCATGTAACATGAGTTGAGGAAAGTCCAGGCTCGCCCGCGGCTGAGATGCCCGGAGTGTTCGTGCCATCTGCAAAGGTGGGCAGCAGACTTCGTGCTGCTGACGGCGGAGAAATCATGCTAAGTCCTTGAAGGATATGCTGAGAGTAACCTGAAAGTGCCACAGTGACGAATTCTTTTGGAAACAGAAGAAATGGAACGGGTAAACCCCACGAGCGAGCAACCCAAACTTTGGTAGGGGCACCATCCAGCGGGAATAATGAACCAAAAGGATGGATCGGTCTTCTTGACTGATAGTCATATGATTACACCTGTACGTGCGAGATTGGCATCGTAATAGCACGCAGGAACAGAACCTGGCTTACAGCCATTTCATGCGCCGGATTTATCAACTGTTGGGGATTTAATTCCCTTCGAAAAGTACAATTACTTAAACATAAGCAAGAGTCTAGCATATACATACCGTGCTAGACGGGGAGTTTGCGGTGCCCTGTAATCCGCAATCCGCCATAGCGGGGTTGAAGTCCGACCTGAGGTTTGATCAAGTAAGGTCTGCCTTGTTAAAATAGTGCTGACAACTAGGTCCTACGCAATGGAAACCTATGAATCTGGTCAGGTCCGGAAGGAAGCAGCCATAAGTGGTCATTTCTATGTGCCACGGGGCAGCCTAGTTTGAACTAGCTTTTACAAGTTACGCTTGGTTGTTTTTAAATCAATGGTAGGTGCACGGTGTTAATTGAGAGTAAATAACGTAATTAAACTATTTTAGGAAATCTAAAGAATAGCTAACGCCACTTAAATCATGTCCCAAGTGAAGAATATTCACTTGGGCTATTTCAGTGGATTTACAGTGACTGGAACACAACTGAAGTTTACATAATATTGTTATTAGATACTAATTACTAATAAATTGCACAACATAGACTTTCTATCCAATACATATATAGGATTGGGAGCATAAAAAAAGCCCCAAGCTTCTATTAAAAGCTAGGAGCTTTACCATTTTAATTTGCAAATGTATTTTTGCTGATATTGTTGGTTTGGTGAATGATTAATGCTGCAATACCCTGAATGATGGTTTTTACAATCACTTGCCCCAGGATTGCGAATGGAACGGCCTCCCATGGTAAGAAATTTGCACCCAGCGGGCTAAGACCGATGACGACGAAAATGGCTGAATCCAATAAACCACCGACAATTCCACTATAAAGAACACGTAAGCTCATAGGCAGGTTTAACCGGGTATAAATCTCTGTATCGGTTGTTTCTGCAATTGCAAAGGAAATCGCGGATGCCATGACGATGATTAAGGTGTCCCCTAACATGTAGGAAACAATCGCCGAAAGGAATAGCGCTAATCCGATGAACATATAGGTTTTCTTTCTTCCGTATTTGTTTTGAACCAAGTCACGGAAGATGAAGGTTGCCCCGATTAATAATGTCCCCATTGGAACAATAAAGACACCTAACTGTAATGGTGCGATTGCAGCAGTTACGACGTTTGCCGCGATGATTGAAATTAAATACAATAAAATTCTCATGATGCTCACTCCCTTTGATTTTTTATCCGCAGTTTTTTCCTTTATCCCGTTAAAAAAGAAAAAACAGCATCTCTAAGAGAAGTGCTGCTTCGCCTTAGTTTTTTTAACGAGGGGTGCTAGAACCTCGACCGCAGGATGCGGATTTTTATTCATGTGAAATTTAGTTTACTATTTTTTTAGTGTTCTGTCTAGAGTGGCTTATCCAAGTTCAAAGAATGCGATAATCCACGATTTACTTTAAAGATTTGACGCAATGTGTTGTTCCATATTCCAATCGAAATATATTTGACCTTGTAATTATAAGTGTGGTTGTTTTACTATCTTTCATACTTCGTTATTGATAGATTATAATCGTTAAACTCCGAAAAAAATCAGTTTCTAACAATCAATGGCCCTTTGATGACCTGCATGATATCAGAAGCTGGCAGATTATGTTCGATTAATTGGACGATGACCTTCATGTAGCGGTGGATATGAGAAAAATATTTTTTATAGCCCGCACATAAATAATTCAAACCGGGCTCGCCATCATCAGAAAGAAGGAAGCGATGTTTCGGACATTCACCATGACAAGCAAAGCGTACTTCACAGCTTTGACATTGCTTTGGCAATGTATCTCTTTTCACATCACCAAATTCCTTCTGTTGCGGAGAACTCATCATTTTCTTTAAAGAATCTTCGGAGATATTTCCGAGTTTATATTCTGGATACATAAAATGATCACAAGAGTAAACGTCCCCTGTGTGTTCGATGATCCCTGCGTTTCCGCACGTTTCTGAAAATAAACAGATGGGTGAAGGAAGACCGAGCCAAGCAGCAAGTGCCCATTCAAAATTCATCACATGAACTTTCCCGACATCATTGCGAACCCATTCATCAAATACCTCAATCAGAAAATCACCGTATTGCTCGGAGCCAATTGTCCAAGGGGAAACCGCCTTTTGTACCTCCGATTGGGTCAATGATGGCGGTGTTGCATGTCGAAGCCCTAATTTTAAGGCTTTTGCATCTGGCAACCGTTCAACAATCGGGATAAATTGAAGATATTGAACCCCTTTTTCTTTAAAGTATCGATAGATTTCGATTGCCCGTGGCGCAGATTCCTTCGTCACACAAGTGAGGACATTATAACTAACCTTGTATTTTTGCAAGAGTGATAGACCATGTAGCACTTGGTCTGAAGTTGGCTGCCCCCCACGGTTTACACGATAATAATCATGAATCTCAGGCGGTCCGTCGATGCTTATGCCGACAAGAAAATCATTTGCTGCGAGAAATTTACACCATTCATCATCTAGTAATGTGCCATTTGTCTGTAAAGAGTTGGATATTTTTTTATCACCTGCATACTTTTTTTGGAATTGGACGACCTTTTTATAAAAATCAAGGCCCATTAAGGTTGGTTCTCCCCCTTGCCAAACAAAAGGGATTTCCGGTGCTTTTTGCGATTTTATGTAATTTCTCACAAAGTTTTCTAATGTAACATCAGACATTTTATAGCTTGGTTGTCCTGGAAATAAGGCTTCCTTTTCTGTATAAAAACAATAATGGCAATCCAAATTACAGAGTGGACCACTAGGTTTAGCGATAATATGAAAATTATCTTCTCTTTGTTTTAGCAGATTCATTTTGTTCCTCCGTTTCTCCCTTTTCCCTAATGGATGGGGTACAAAGACATTGCCTTTGTACCCCTTAATTCCTTCTTTATTTATGGAATCGTAACCACTGCTGCTTCTTCAAACGAATAAATGGCTTTCTCTATACTTCCTGAATAAGGGAATGTCCCTTCGTTTTCGTATTCAGGACTCACCGGGTATAACATATCTTCCCCAATATCTAACCCTTCAAAGGACACTTTGATAGGAAGCATTTTGATCTGTGTCTCCCCTACATTTTCATCGTTGACGTATAGGGTGCCAATACCTTCATTATTAGCGGTCTTATTAAAATGGAAGCGAAGTGTCATCTTTCCTTCCGTTAGCACTTTATCAGAAACAATTTTATATCGAGAAAATCCAGAATTATGTTCATAGATTAAATGATTGTCTTTAACATAGAAAGTATATCCACTCTTATCATTTCCTAGGGCTAACAATACCCCTTTGTCACCTTGTTTATATTCGAACGGTATTGTAATTTCGTATGAACGATTAATCGTGAAAGGTGCTGCCGATTCACTTACGTGTGTCATTTCCGGATAAAACGTAAATGTTTTTCTCGCTCGTGGTGAATCTACCGGCAGATTCGCTAATGAATTAAGAAAATGTTCGGTAAGCGGGAGGACATTATTCGCCTTTGCTTCCTTCTCCCATACTTTAATCAACTTTTCCAATCTCTTCGGTTCTTCGGCTGCAAGATCATTCAGTTCCGAAAAATCTTCATCCACATGATATAGTTCCCAGACATCGTCTTCAAATGGCTGACCTTTTTTATGAAAGGCAATTGCTTTCCAGCCCTCATGATAGATCGTACGATTTCCAGTTATTTCAAAATATTGCGACTTCTTTTTAGACTTTGCATTGCCATCCTTGAAAGTATAAGCAAAGCTTGTTCCCGTGACCGGCATTTGTTCGACGCCTTTTAAGGTTTTAGGTGACTTCACTCCAAGCAAATCATATACGGTAGCCGTAATATCACTTACATGGGTAAACTGAGTTCTTACTTTTCCTTTCTCATTATCCTCGATTCCTTTTGGCCAGTGTACAATCATTGGTGTCCGTATTCCACCCGCATATGTGGTACTTTTCACCATTT
This sequence comes from Neobacillus sp. plas4, assembly GCF_057221695.1. NCBI lineage: Bacteria > Bacillati > Bacillota > Bacilli > Caryophanales > Bacillaceae > Neobacillus > Neobacillus sp. plas4. The sequence goes on along the minus strand of NZ_CM170152.1, from coordinate 2,535,422 downwards.
TGAATGGCGTATTGCTCACTTGTGCCCAGCCAGCAGGATAATCCGGATTGGTTGATTCCCCACCGATTTTATCCAGCTTTGCTTGTACCGTTTTGAAATCCTCTTTCATCGCATTGTAGGCAATGGCTTGGCTTGTAGATCCATTCTCACCGCCAATTGAGCTGGCACCGTTATCCGATATTAACACAATCATTGTATTCTCTAGTTCCCCGGTTTTCTCTAAAACATCAATCATTTTTCCAACTTGTTCATCCGTATGTGTTAAGAACCCAGCATACGTTTCCATGAAACGCGTATACACTTCCTTCTCATCCTCTGACAGGCCATCCCATGATTGAACACCAGGATTTAATGGAGCTAATTCCGCATCTTCAGGAATAAGCCCAATTTCCTTTTGTCTTTTAAAACGTTCTTCGCGTACCTTCTCCCAGCCCTCATCATAAACCCCATCGTACTGGTCTATGTATTCTTGTGGTACCTGGTGCGGCATATGTTGTGCCCCAAAACCTAGGTACATAAAAAATGGCTTTTCAGGTTGATTAGAAACGTGGTCAATAATATATTGACTGCCCTTTTCCACAAGCGCTTTAGAATAATGAAAGTCTTTATTGATAGGCGTTTCGATATGCGTATTGTCTTCGATGAGTTCTGGACGATATTGATCCGAGGAATCTTCAAGGTTTCCAAAATAACGATGGAAGCCCTTTCCTAATGGCCAGTTATGATATGGCCCAGCAGGCGAAACTTCTGCTGTTGGAAGGATATGCCACTTTCCAAGAGCGTAATTCGTAAAATTGTTTTCTGTGAGTACTTCGGCAACGGTTCCCGCTTCAGGGACAAGTTCTCCTCTTCGATTTGGAAAACTTGGTCCAAAGTCAAAATTGGAAACATGTCCCATTCCGACTGCATGACTGTTTCTTCCCGTTAATAACGAGGCCCTTGTTGGCGAACAAACAGGCGTCACATGAAAATTATTGTACCGAAGTCCATTTTCAGCTAGTCGGTCAATGTTCGGAGTCTTAATTTCTGAACCGTATGCACCTAAATCGGAATAACCAGTGTCATCCAAAACAATGTAGATTACATTTGGTTTTTCCGCTTGTGACTCTTCCCTCACGGAATTTTTATTATTAGCTGATTTATCTGAATTCGAATCTGCTTTTACCACCTTTTCACCGGCAAAATTTGCCGAGCAGCCAGCCATCATTGATAATGCAGAACCAAAAACGGTGGCTTTAAAGAAATTTGGAAATTTAGACTTAAAATCGCTAATCATAAACTCAAACTCCCTCCCCATAAATGTGTCTTTCTTTATCTTTAAAGCCAGAGGGACCCAAAAAGTTAGACTTTTAGGTACCCCTATCACAAATCAGTATGAGTTTCATCGTAGGACACTGACTCTGCAATAATATATCTGCCGCTTTTGAAAATCAGTTTCCAATTCTTTTACAACTATTTGACCATTCCCGAGGATAATTGTTCGCCAAATTTAACAAAGTACGTTAACGATTGTGGATTCAATAATGACCCGATGTTAACCGCTTTATCAACCGGTAAACCCATTAAAATCTTCTTAATCGGCACTTCTAGTTTCTTACCATTTAAGGTTTTCGGAAGTTCTTTTATACTAAAAATATCATTTGGGACATGTCTTGGAGAACAATTTTCCTTAATCGTTTGCTTAATATTTGCTTTTACAGCATTTGAAAGCTCGAAGCCTTCTTTTAGAACGATAAATAAAGGCATGTAGGATTGTTCTGCACTTATTGGAATATCGACAATTAAACTATCCATTACTTCTGGGATTTTTTCGATGGCACTGTAAATTTCACTTGTTCCCATTCGAATACCGCCACGGTTTATGGTTGCGTCTGATCGGCCGAATATAATCGCGGATCCTCTCGTCGTAATTTTAATAAAATCTCCATGTCGCCAAATATCTGGAAATACATTAAAGTAACTATCTTTATAACGTATTCCCTCTTCATCATTCCAAAAGTAGATCGGCATGGATGGTATTGGTTCTGTAATCACAAGTTCACCGATCTCATCAATTACTTCTACACCGGCATCATTATAAGCCCTTACCGCCGCCCCCAATACACGAGCCTGTATTTCGCCTGAGTAAACCGGTAAAATTGGACTTCCCCCCACAAAGCCCGAACAAATATCCGTTCCACCACTCGTAGAAGTAAGCCAAACGTCCTCTTTTACATGCTCATAAATCCAGTCAAAGCCACTTTCAGGTAACGGCGACCCAGTAGAGCCTATCGTTCTTAAGGGAGAGAGATCAAATTGTTCCTTAGGAATCAATCCTGCTTTCATACTGGCCATTAAAAAGCTTGCACTCGTTCCAAAAATGTTCAGTTTCGTAGATTCTGCAAACTTCCACAACGTTTCATCGTTTGGATAGTTTGGATTACCATCAAATAGGACAATGGTTGCTCCTGTCAGTAACCCGCTAACGCCAATATTCCACATCATCCATCCTGTAGTCGTGTACCAAAAAAATCGGTCGTCCTTCCTAATATCCATTTGAAGACCAAGGAATTTTAAATGCTCTAACAGGATTCCTCCTTGGCTTTGAACAATTCCTTTTGGTTTTCCTGTGGTACCGGAAGAATACAATATCCAAAGAGGATCATTAAAAGGAACTGGCTCAAATGTTAAAGCAGCATTATTATTTTCTTTTAAAACCTGATTCCACAAAATAGAATTATCTATCACTTCAGGTTTTTCTTGTAAATATGGAATGAGAATGGTTTGTTTTAGTGTCGGCAATTCTGCTTGTATTTTTTTCAAATGATCCAGACGGTCATAAGTCTTTCCGCCATATTGGTAGCCGTCAACAGCAATTAATACAGTTGGTTCGATTTGTTTAAACCGGTCAATGACACTTGCGATTCCAAATTCCGGTGCGCAGCTTGACCAAACAGCACCGATACTGGCACACGCTAGAAAGGCTGTGATCGTTTCTGGAATATTTGGGGCATAAGCAACGACACGATCCCCCCGCTTAACCCCTAACGACTTTAAATGTTTCGCGATTGCCGCTGTATTCTTTCTTAATTCAACCCAGCTAAGTTCCTGTACTGGGCTTATCTCTGATTGATAAATAATTGCAGGTTTATTGGGATTCTCCTGCCTAAATATATGCTCTGCATAATTTAAATTCGCACCCTGAAACCATCTAACGTTTGGCATTTTATTACCTGATAATACTTCTTGATAAGCCCCTGTTGCTTTTATATCAAAAAATTCCCATATAGCTGTCCAAAAGTTTTCAATCTCCGTTACCGACCATTGCCATAATTCATTATAATGGTTAAATGTAAGCCCTCTTTTTTCCTCCAGCCAAACCATAAATTTTTTAATATTTGACTCATTTATCATTTGTTGAGAGGGCTCCCAGAGTAACTTTTCTTGTATTTTATCTGCTTTCAATCCGATCCCTCCATTTAAGGATTCTGAAATCACATAAATCTTTTATTCTAAGAAATTCGCTTCACGCTTTTCAAGAAAAGCAGAAATTCCTTCTTTCCCCTCTTTACTGCTTGCTCTAGTTGCGAGTAATAAAGATTCCTTACTCATTTGCGACTCCAGCGTTTCTTGAAGAGAGTGATAGAATAACTTTTTCGTTGCTCCATAGGCATTCATTGGACCTTTTGCCAACTGTTCAGCAATACTTAGGACTACTTCCATCAGTTTCTCATCGGAAACTACCTGATTGACGATTCCCCATTCACATGCCTCATCCGCCGTTAACTGCCGATTGGTATACATTAACTCTAATGCTCGTCTCATCCCGACAAGACGAGGTAAGAAATAACTCCCTGACCCATCCGGTGTTAATCCAATTTTGTTATAGGCCATCACAAATTTAGACTTCTCTGAGGCATATACCAAATCACATGCACAAGCAAGACTCATTCCAGCACCAGCTGCGACTCCATTTATAGCCCCAATAATAGGTTTGTTCATTCTTGCAAAAAGGGAAATGGCTTGATGCAGATAAAACGTCACACTTTTCAAATGCGAGCTTATTTCATCTCCCTCTTGGGCAAAGCTTTTTAAATCGCCCCCAACTGAAAACTTATTTCCAGCACCGGTAATCACAACTGTTCGAATACTTTCACTCTCAGAACAAAAAATGGCGACTTCCATTAATTCCTTGGCCATTTGCAAATCAAGAGAATTGGCTGCTTCTGGACGATTTAACGTAATGACTCCAACATGATTTTCAATAGATAAAAGGACTTTATTGTTTTCCAATGATCGTTCCCCCTCATACTTCATCCAAATTTCACTCCGATATCTTCCAGTGTCTTACACAGACTCAATAATCATTGCAATGCCTTGACCGCCGCCAATACACAGGGAAGCTAAACCATATTTCAAATTCCTTTTCTTCAGCTCAAGTGCTAACGAATAGGTGATTCTCGTACCACTTGCACCAAGGGGGTGACCGAGGGCGACCGCACCACCATTAACATTTACTTTTTCCTGGTCAACCCCTAACTCTTTGATCACAGATAATGCTTGTGCAGCGAAAGCCTCGTTAAATTCAAACAAATCTATGTCACTTAAAGAGAGTCCAGCATTTTCCAACGCCTTTTTACTTGCTGGAACAGGGCCAATTCCCATAATTTTTGGGTCTACCCCTGCCACTCCCCATGAAACAATCTTGGCTAATGGCTTTAAATTATGTTCAATTACATAGTCTTCAGAAGCTAATATGACAGCAGCAGCACCATCGTTAATACCACTGGCATTGCCTGGGGTTACTGTCCCATCTTTCTTAAAAGCTGGTCTTAATTTGGCTAATCCTTCTACATTCACATCTGTTCTAATATGTTCATCCGCCTCAATCACGGTTTCTTTCCCTTTTCTACCTTTTATCACAACGGGAACAATTTCATCTGCAAATCTTCCGAGATCCCTTGCCTTTCCCGCCTTTTGCTGCGATTGAACAGAAAATGCATCTTGCTCCTCACGAGAAATGTTATATTTTTCTGCCAGATTTTCAGCGGTCATACCCATTCCACAACCCACATATTGATCAACCAAAGTTTCCCACAACATATCTATCACAACAGGAGCTTTATTCGGTGAACCAAATCGGGTTCCCTTTATTATTTGCGGTGCTGTACTCATGCTCTCGGTACCACCAGCCACAATGACTTTCGCTTCTCCTAACGCAATGGACTGTGCTCCTGATACAATTGACTGCAAGCCTGATCCACAAAGTCGATTCAAGGTTAGGGCTGATGATGATTCTAACATGCCGCTTTTTAAACCAATATGTCTGGCCAAATAGGGTGAATGTTCAGCAGTTTGAATTACATTTCCAAAAATGATTTCATCTATATCGGAAGCTGGAATACCGCTTCTTTCAATGGCTCCTTTTGTTGCTGCCACACCTAAGTCAACATCACTAACATCCTTAAAAGACCCACCATACGTACCAAAAGCTGTTCTCGCACCATCAATAATATAAGTTGTCATTGTTTTACTCCTCCATTCATCTCTTTTACTAGTAAAAACTTATCCTATTACTATGTAGAATTTTGTGAATCAATCTAATAGGTAAAGAAGAAGAAAGGGGATCAAAAAAACTGCTTCTAAGCTCTCAATGTCCCCTAATTTCCTATACCTGTTGGTTTTAGTCTAGAACTATAATGCCCATTTCTAAAGAAGACTTCTTACACTTTTGCCAAGTCTAATTCAAATTCAGTGCCCCAAGCACTTAAGGCTTCCCAAACTTTTGGTTTTTGGGGCAGAATTTCATGCCATGGACGAGGCTCGAAAATTCCAAGTTCTGAAATAAAAACGTCCATGTCTGTATATAATTCCACCACATTTTCTTCTGGGTCATGATGGTAGGTGGCAATGTTATGTCCAGCAGTATGTCGGGATGGTCCCCAAAGAACAGGACGTCCATGCTTCGCTAATAGATCAGAACTGGCATATTGATGACTTGCGTCTTTTAATTGGAAAGCAATATGGTGCAGGCGCGTCTCCTCTGATGCGACAATATTGATCACATGGTGATCGGTATTACAGGTTAAGAAATTAGCGAAATCTACTCCGATTTGATCGGTAAAGGCAAAATTTAAAACTTCCTGATAAAATTTAATCGTTTCCTTAAAATTTTTCGCATAAAAAGCAATGTGTCCTAGTTTAAGAGGAACAATTCCTGAACTTCCAAAACCAATCGCAGTTTGTTCCATCTCCGTAAAGATTTCAAGTACATTCCCTGCTGGATCCTGCAATTCTAGGAATCTTGAAATACCAGGTTTCGCGTCTATTTTCATACTTGAGGCAATCCCTTGGGAATGGAGTTGCTCCTGTACTTTTTCGAGTGTCATCTGTCCATCTAATTGATAGCCATATCTGCGAATTGCCTTTTCTTCTGCAGGTGTAATGACAATATTATGATGATCAAGGCCGTTACTTAAATAGGTCACTCCGTCCTTTTCCTCCGTAACCCGATATCCCATTGTATGGGTATAATAGTCCACCATTGCACCGGCATTTTTTGCAGAAAAATCAACATAAGCTAATCGAAATACTTTTACATTGGACATCATACAATCCCCCTAATTTGGTTAATTTAAAATTATTTGAATCCATTCATTAGCATTCTTACAAAAAAACATAGTATAATTACTTTTTAGACTTTTAGCCGAGTCTATTAAAATTTGTTTCTGATTTGCCCTCAAGTAATTCAGAAACGTATGCTAAAGGATCCCCATCCTTTATGCTGGTACAGTAGCTGCAATAGAAACGAATATTCCCCAATATTGGTTATCTCGCAGTTGCTGTATTTATGAATTGATCCATTTGTTTCACTAAATTATCAACGACTAAAGGAAACTCAGCTAAAACTTCAGTACCCCCGAAAATGTAAAAGTCTGGACGAACAAGAACAGCCTCTAATCCTGTTTCAATAAAATATTGTTTGTAGTTACCATCAACATCGACCACTAGATTTGAAGACTCCTGTGTTGTGTCGGAAGATTCTGAAACCTGAATGAATTTTGCTCCTATGTTTTCAAGAAAGCTGATTTGTTCTTCACTCAATACCTTCCTCGGATCATCAATTGGACTCATCACAATCCATCCATCCCCAACTAGGTCATCAAACAACCCTTCTTTGCCTTGATACTTCACCTGACTTTGAAATGAGAGTTTCCCCGTGTATTTGCCTTGCTGATAGAGAATGCCATCCGTCAAAAATGGAAATTCTGGCATAGGTGGAACACTGCCCGTGAAAAATGCTTCATCCCGTTTGGCAGCAGCTTCTGGATCGGTTACGCAAATGACATTTCCTAAAAATAAAGCTGCCTCGACTACATCACGATTATGCGGTATCCGTTCTTTCGTATAGGTATCGAGAAGATTGTCATTAGCAAGACCCTTGAGGACCAAATCGAGTTTCCATGCTAGATTCTTCGCATCACGAAGTCCTGCACACATTCCTTGACCCATGAATGGCGGAGTTAGATGTGCAGCATCCCCAGCTAATATCACTCTTCCCTTTCGCCATTCATCCACCCATTGTGCCTTAAAAGTATAGATTGCGTGTCGTTCTAACACAGAGTTCGCAGAGGTAATATCCCAAGGCTCCAATAACTTCCATGCCATTTCTTCCTTGTTAAGGTCTTCTTTTCTTTCACCTGGAAGAGCCATGAATTCCCAGCGCCTTCTACCGGGGCCGCCTGATACAACTGTCGTAGGCCGTGCTGGATCACATACTTGCAAATTCATTGGTTTCCATTCTCTTTCTACTTGCGGAATAATATCTACCACAAGCCAATCGGCAGCAAATCCAAGATCCGTTATCGTATGTTCGATATTTTTACGAACAAAACTATTGGCTCCATCACAGCCCACAATATATTTTGCAGTAATCTGGATCTCTTCACCCTGTTGATTCTTTACGATTAGCTCTACATTATCGTCAAATTCTGTAAGACCAATTGCTTCATGCCCTAGATTTACATTGACTGTAGGCTGGTTGCAGCAGGCAGCATCTAATAGATTCTCAAGTTCAGGTTGATTAAAGAACATATGACCTGGCCACCCAGAAGCACCGAAGCTAGAAAAATCCAATTTTAAAAGATTTTGCCTTTCACCATTACACCATTCATAAAAGTCATCTGCGACCTGAGTAATTCTATCAATCTCGCTTGCAGGAAGGACTGATTGCAAAATCCGCGCTGTTTCATCATCGAAATGAACAGCTCGCGGCAGAGGATAGGATGTTTGGAATCTTTCATATACACCGACTTTCCAACCCTTTTGACCAAGTAAAGTAGCTAATAGCTTAGATACCGGCCCGTAACCAACAATGGCAACATCTACATTTTCTTTTTTCATCCATCATACCCCTATCATTCTTTTTAGTTTGTGTATAAAAACTGCAATGAAAGCGGATTCATAAGTTGGAATTAAAAATAGCCTTTTTATTCATCTCAAAGTAAATATCCTTAATAGCTTTGATAAAAGGGACGCTGGGATTAGGTATAAATCCCAGCTATTGATTTTTAATTTTAAGAAACGGTTACTTTACTTGCTACTACTTTGTTTATTTGTTCGCCAAGGTCGATACTTCCATCTGAACTCTTGATTTGACAACGAACTACATCTCCATCTTTGAGGTATTTCCCATTATTAATTTGGTTTTCCACAAATAAATCCATTTTCTTTTGGTACGGAACTGCTGGACTTGAAATCGTTCCTAACATTTCTGGAGTAAGAGTTAATGCGACACCTCCAGTTGTACCAGTGATGATTAAATCACCTTTTGAAAGATCCATTGTTTCTGAAAGCTCTGTAATCGTTTCTGCCGGTTTGAAAATCAGTTGACTGGTGTTCGTTGATTGGCGTAATTCATCATTTACCCAACATTTTAAATTTAGATCATGAATGAGGGCTGCCTCTTCCTTATCAAGCAGGTATAGAAATGGTCCTGTAGGTCCAAATGTACGGTAGCTTTTCCCTTTTAACCATTGTCCTTCCGTTAGTTGAACATCCCGAGCGGAAACATCATTAAAAATGACTAGCCCGGCAACATATTCATGAAGATTCTCATCTGTTACTTCTACCGCTTCGGTAATCTCTGTTCCAATGACAAGCCCTAACTCAATTTCATAATCTAGGAGCTGAACATGGGACGGACGAATAATTTCGGTATATGCACCACTAAGCGAACTATCAGCCTTACTAAAAATCATGTTATAAGGTGGACGGGCTGCTTCCATTCCAGATTCGGCACGGTGTGAAGAATAATTTGCCCCCTGACAAACGATCCTTGCTGGTTTCGTTACTGGACTTAAAATTGTCACCTTATCCAATTCAACAGATTCACTCGTTCCTTGTTCTTTTACTTTCCTTGCTTCTTCGGCCCCTGTTTCTAAAAATTCTGCCAAAGAGTTATAGCTATTTTTTAATACGAGAATTTGATCGGTTGAAACAACTCCCCATTGCTGTTTATTTTCCTTTTCAAATCGTACCACTTGTAATCCCATTTTTTCTTGCTCCTCTCATACCCTTAATTTTTATATTTTCAGTCTTGAAAACCATATATTTTTTCCAAAATTCTCTTTACCCGCAGGATTAAATCAGTCATTTTTTGCCTGGCTAACTCTTCATCCCGTGCTATGATGGCATCATAAATAACTCGGTGTCTTTTAAATACTTCTTGTGTCGGCGAATCATATGGTGATTCGGGAAGATTCTTTGATGCTTCTAGCGTTTTTTCGCGGCTGATAACTAGGGCTTTTCGAAGAGTTTTAACTGTGTTAATGATGAGATCATTGTGAGAAGCTTGTAATATGCTTTCATGGAAATCATAATCAGCACTTGCCCATGCCCTTTCATCGCCGATGGATAGTTCTAATCGCTCAAAAGCGTCTTTTATTTTTACCATATCCTGGTCCGTTGCCCTTTTAGCCGCTAATGCAGCAGCTGTAGGTTCAAGCCCTAATCGCACTTCGGTTAAATGCACCAAAAAATCGGTATTCTTTTCGTCTTCGAGCACCCATGTTAATACATCAAGATTCCACCATTGCCAATCCGAACGCGGAAGTACCACAGTACCTGCTCTTTGATTAGACCTGACAAGTCCCATTGTAGATAATACTCTTAAAGCCTCACGAACTACTGTCCGGCTAACATTAAGCATTTCACCCGCATCTTCTACCTTTGGTAATAGTTCTCCTGGAGGTATTTCCCCAGTCACGATTTTCCTGCCAAGATCATGAACAAGTTGTTCACTTCTATTTTTCGCTTTCAGTTTGACCACTTCCTCTTCTCCAATCTTGATGTGAACTTTCCAAATGAGATAGATTATTTTTATAAGGATTAGAGGTTAATTAAAAAGGAAACGCTTCCATTTGTGAAATAAATTGGTAAGTAAACACCTGCCTTTTTAAAGTAAACTCTTAAAACTTTTAAAATAAATATTATTTATCTGATTATTATAATAAATAATATTTATTTTACTGTCAATATATTTAAATAAAAAAATTCTGAAAATACACAAAAAGAGACACCATTTTATGCCGTGTCTCTTTGGTGGGACCCTTCTCCTTTTTGGTAGTGCCTGAGTGTGATTTCTACTGCATTAATCCTTCAATGCTTTCTATAGCACCATTAAATCGATTTTCATAGTTTCCGCTTAAGATTTTATACTCAATATCTTGCCGATCTAATAATTTCCTAAGGTCATGATTATTTTTAACTCTGACATTTTCTTCCCCATGAACCCTTAACCCATCATCTACCCACTTTACATCGGGCTCTAGGAATAACCAAAGGTCGTAGTCTTGTAGTTTTGCAATTTCATCCAGCACTGGTTGATGTTCATCATTGTAGAGGTTTGAGTAGAATTGCGTCACAATCGCTTCTGTATCTATAAAGACGATTTTATTTGCCTTCTCAATGGCATTGTATTCCGCCATTTTGTGTCCATAGGCAATTTTTTGATAATCTTCTTTTATCATGATCCCATCACAGCCGCCTAATTCTTCACAGAGTGTTCGGCCATATTCTTCTACATAAGTAGTGTTGTAGATCCTGGCTAGGTTTCTCGTCAACGTTGAGTTCCCGCAGCTTTCTGTTCCCACCACAACAATCTTTTTTACAAAATAGGGTTTGACGAGGTCAGGAATGAACTCCCAATGACGGAACACCCCTTCTCTCCTAATCGCAGTGGCTGAAATGTTCACATGGGTACGCATTGGATCAATCAGTTTGTGGATGGCATTAGGATATAATTCTTTAAAAATATCATTATATTCAATTTCGGAACTAAAAACGTAATCAATTGGTTTTCCTATTGCCTTTTTAATTAATTGTGCCCCTTCTGTCCAGTTATAGTTATCATTATCTTGATTATCTTCAATGCTAACTACTTTTACATGTGGCATATCTCTTGTTAGTTGGGATAACCAGCGCAAAAGTATTTGAGCGGGAATAAAGTTTATTTTCGTATTCCGGCACAGCTCTCTGTCACGAATTTCGCTATGAGATAAAACCACATAAAGTTCATCAACGATTGCTGAAGCATGAACGATGGCATACACATGACCAAGATGCAGTGGCAGGAATTTCCCTCCGAAAAAACCGACTGTCATTTAAGCCGCCTCCTTTACCTGTTTTTTGTATAGTTTTCTCCAGTTGATATATCCGTAAATGCTATTGATTAGGAATGCTGACCACATGACCAACATTGAAAAGTCATTTCCACCTTGGGTGAGGAGAGCTGTTAGCCATAAAAAAATCGATAAGATATTAACAGAGATCCAAAGCAGCCATTGTTCCGCAAACCGCTTCAACATCAATATTTGTGCAGCAATCGATAATACATTTGTGGCTGAATCTGTCCAAACAAGTTTTCCGCCTAGATATTTTAAGAAGAATCCATAAACTACGGTAAGGATTACAATCGATGCAATCGTATAAATCCAACCTTTTTTTGTCAGACTTTGAACATTTACATCTTCCCCTTTCACAGCTTGCACGGTTTTATTCTTTTTCCACAAATAGATCCCGATAAATTGAACTGGGAAGTAAAACAGTGCATTTAACATCACCTCACCATAAAGACCATAACCATAAGCAATATAAGCGTACGTTAAGGTTTGGACAACACCAAAGTAATAGTTTGCGATTTTCCCCTTCGCTACTAAAACTACGCAAAGCATGCCACTGAGAGAGGAGATCAAGCCAATAAGCGAGTCCTCCCATGCAAAAAATAGATACAAGTTCACCAAAGTAAATGTAAACAACCAGCCCATTTCAAAACGTGACCAGTTTTGAAATATTCCCATTACACTCTCTCCCTTATCCTTGTAGTTTATTTCGATAGACGGATACAATCGGTTGAACTTCATTAAAGCGGTAAAGCTGTGCTGGTGTTTTCGAATAACGATTGGATTTCTTCAGCTTTCCGTTTTCTGACACTGCTTCTAGGAACGGAAGTGTTGGTGCTTTTCTATAAAATGCAGCATCTGTCGAGATTGACGGGTCATCCAAAACTGTTAGTAAAACCCCTTGCAATTCAGAAAGCACAAATTCTTCAGGTAAAAAATGCTTTGCGAGGGTGGTTAGCGCCATATCCTTGCGAATAAACCAAATCGCGTCATCTATAATTTGGCGATGGTCGAAAGCAAGCCCGAGACCCAGGGCTTCTTCAATCGAAAATAGTTGAATATCAGCTGCGTCATTGGTTGTTTTCCGACTTTTTAAAGCTGATTCCTTGGCAATAACATAATGTGCATTTGAAATAACCCATCCCCGGCTGTCTCTTCCTGGGTTATCGTAGGTGCCAAAATGTTTAATTTTTAATCTCCCGACACCTGTTTCCTCCAATAGCCGGCGTTCTGCTGCTTGAATCGCTGTCTCGCCAGGGCGAACAAATCCCCCTGGCAGCGCCCACTTCCCTGCTTCAATGTTGGGATTGCCTTCATGATCACGTTCACTACGATTTATCAGCATTATTTTCAATGTTTTTAGCGGCGGCTTATACTCCCCAATAATCTCTGATGTAATTGTAAAGACAGCAATATCACTCGTATATCCATCTGGTGTGGTAAATTGTTGATTGGTTTTCATCTACATCGCTCCTTTAATTAACAATTTGTTAATCGTTAATTAAAATATATTCCATTATTTGTCGTTCCGTCAAGCAAATTTTGAAAAAAAAACTTACTCTACAATAAATGAAGAGTAAGCTTCGCCACGGGACTGTAATTTTAATTATAGCTGCATGTATATATTGTAGAAGCTGTATGGATTTTTGTAGAAGCTGTACACTTTTTTGTAAGAACTGTACGGTTTTTTGTATTTAACCGATACTCCCTTCTGACAAACACCAATTTTCCGCCCAGACATAATGTATATATAAAATGTCAGGAGGTTTTTGTATGGAGAAGGAACAAGTACCAATTTCAAAATCACCGCGATCAAAGTGGCATCATTTTGAAGTGATTGGAATATTGTTAGTCTTTGGGTCTTTGATTCTTCTTTTATTTGCACCAAATTCACTTTCCGCCCTTTTTGATACGATTATTAAAGAAGTAAAACCCATCGTCGTAGATATTTTTCTAACAAGTGAAGTAGGAATCGCCATTATTGTAAGCGTTATCGTTGGAAGGATTTTGGAACGTCTAGGATTTACGGATGGTTTAATCCGATTATTTGTCCCAATCATGAAATGGTTTAGAATCAATCCAGCCGTTATCATTCCGAGTGTTTATAATATCCTCGGTGATATTAACGCGGCCGGAAAAATCTCTGGACCGATTCTTGTCAAAGCAAATTCAACCAAAGCCGAGCAAAAAATTGCTGTAGCCACGATGATTCAATCGCCGCAATCGTTTGCAACCTTTGTATTGGGACTCATTGCCCTTTCAGCGTTCAACATCAATGCCTTTCCACTAGTCATTCTTTCAATTTTTGTTCCCATCATTGTCGTACCTTTTCTCTTATCAAGAACAATTTATCGTGATACCAAGAAAGTAGAGCTCGAAGAATTACCACGCTTCACGCCAACAACAAAATTTTTACAGACCATCTTCTCATCGGCTAAAGAAGGAGTCGAACTGCTGTTTTTAATTATTATTCCAGCCGTTGCTGCCGTCTTTTTCTTTATTGGAGCATTAAAATTCATTGGTGTTTGGAGCGTCATTGAATCAAGCCTTTCAACTGTTCTTACCTTCTTAAGTATTGAGCCAGCTACCGGAATTGTGTCCATTCTCGCTGCTCCGACACTTGCGGTTGCACAGTTAGCGGACCTAGCTAGCACCATTGATCCACGTTTGGCCGTTGGCTCCTTTGTCCTAGCAAATTCAGGGCTGCCGTTATCCGTTATTTTTGGGCAGGTGCCTGTCACCTGGGCAGAAACATCCAGTCTAAATGAAAGAGAGACGTTAGAAGCTGCTATTATCGGGATGATTCTGCGATTTATTACAGCATGTGTATTGGGGTATTTTTTAACTCCATTTTTGGTGTGATGAATGATGAATTATATGATTCGAGGCAAGAAAATCGTGACCGTCAGCGACTTAAAGACAGTGGAAAACGGAGCAATGGTTATCGAAAATGGGAAGATTGCTGAGATTGGTCCCAGGGAAAAGTTGAAAAAGAGATGCCCAGATATGGATGTGGTCGATTGTTCTAGTTATGTGATTACTCCCTCTTTGGTCGATTGTCATACTCACTTATTGGAATTTGCACCAACCTCTCTCTATCCCGTTACGCCTGTAACTCATTTTTTAGCTGCAAAAGCTATTCTTTTTCATGCATTATCATCGGGTATCACGGCACTTGGTGAGCAAATCTGCGGTCATCCGCTTTGTAATTTTTCAAAAGAGGATTATCAAAAAGCCGTTCTTGATCTTCCACTTGATATTTCTTTTGCAACAACTAGTATTTCCATCGGTTTCGAAAACTTGGCTCATTTCACGTCAATCACACAATCGCGAGGAGTGACCCAATTCGATTTAACCGATCCTGTTTTGGTACAAATGATCGCTCTTGAAAGTGATTATCCGGGTGAAAATATCTTTATCAATGCGACACCGGCAAACTTTACTGAAAAAGAAGTACCGCGAGCTGGAGATATTATATATACGTTAGAGGAATTGCAACAGGTTGTAAAAATTTATCACACTTTAGGAAAAAGAATTGGTGCCCACGTTGCTGGTGAGGAAGGAATCAAAATCGCCTTAGAAGCAGGAGTCGATGTTCTGCATCATGCACATGGAATTACAGATGAGCAAATTGATTTAACAGCAAATCAAGGAGTTGAAATTGTTGCCACACCAATGGGTGGTACACATTTAAAACCAAACTCACCTGAGGAAATTCTCAAATTTTTCGAAAAAGAAATTCCTGTATCGATATCAACAGACTCCTATCTACCTCCTTACCAAGGAACTTCCTGGCTGCCATTTTCTAATCAATCATTGAAGGGTCCAGATGTTTTAATGCTCATTGCACAGCCAGCGATGCAGCTTTTAAAGAAACATAAATACGATGAAAACATGATTCTAGCGCTACTAACAAATAATCCCGCTAAGTTATTAGGAAAACAAAATCAGTTTGGAAGATTAGAAGTTGGTTTAGATGCAAACTTTTTAGTAGCTGAGGGTGTTCCGGGACTGGAGATTACAGATATTAATAAGATCAAGAGTGTTTACTATAAAGGTGTTAAAGTAATTGACCGGAATTGACCATTGAAATCTGTAATGACGTGCAAAAGGATCGTAAAAATAATGGCAGACCCCTTCGCAATGAAAGCGTCTGCCATCTATTATCATTAATACAAGCTTTTTAGTTGAAACAGGGTAATGGTAGAATATAAAATAAATCTTGGACCATAGCTGATTAATTGGCTATTTTTATAGCGATAATAAATATCAAATACATAAACCAATCGATAAAAAACAAAGGGGAAAATAATATGACTAATAGTAATAAAACCAGTGATGTAAAAGAGTTGTCATTAGAACAGCATGAAGAATTACTTCGTACATTGAAAGCCCGTTTTGAGAAACACATGAACCGCCATCAAGATCTTGAGTGGGCAAACGTGCAGGCAAAACTGGAAGCTAATCCTCAAAAGCTGTGGTCGCTCTATGAAATGGAAAGAACCGAAGGGGAACCGGATGTTGTGGGTTATGATGAAATGACTGACGAATATATTTTTTGTGACTGTTCAGCCGAAAGCCCAAAAGGTCGCAGAAGTGTTTGTTACGACCGAGAAGCACTGGATGCTCGAAAAAAACATAAACCGGAAAATAGTGCTATGGATATGGCAGCTGCGATGGGTATTGAACTATTAACGGAAGAACAATATCGAACGTTACAGAAACTTGAAGCTTTCGATAAGAAAACGTCAAGCTGGGTACAAACTCCCCCCGATATTAGAAAACTTGGCGGTGCGCTTTTTTGCGATTTTCGCTTTGAGACTGTCTTCGTGTATCACAACGGTGCGGACTCTTACTATGGTGCCAGAGGGTTCCGTGGCTCGCTGCGGGTCTAGCTTTAGTACACAGCTAAATAAACGGTTCGCCTGAAGAAAGGCTTAATATTCATCCTTCAATACTTGTTCGCTTTTTTAAAAGACCATCTAAATGGTCTTTTTTTTTGGTTGGAAACCTAATTCCCCATTTGCTGATAAAAGTTCTACTATTTTTTAACTTCTCTACTTTCGTTCAGGATCGATCTGACAATATGCAGTGTATCCCATTCGCCTCCAGAAAGTTTTACTATCGGATATTGTTTTGGAAAAAGCTTGTTACGGATCACTTCAGCTGTGTCCCCTTTTTTATGTAAAGTTAAAACATCATATTGAATGGATAACAAATAGTCACGTTTTCGTTCAAGTGCTGCACGGCCATCTTCCAAAAGCCCAGCATGGCTGCAAAACACATCTTTAAAATCATATGTTAACACCCGCTCCAATGAATGAATGATTTCAGGGATACTTTCTTCTTCTAGTAACACTTTAGTCTGCTCACGTACAAATAAATCCCCTGTAAATAGCTGCCCTGTAGTCTGATTTAAAAATGCTTTATGGTCAAAGCTATGCCCAGGCGTTTCAATTACTTCCCATGTTGCATTTCTAGATGAAATCTTTCAGGCATAGCCATAGCCTGAAATGGCTTTCTACTCCCCCAAAAAAGCTTCCGATACAAAGGATAATCAGCCCGTTTCGTACAATATTCAATCGTTTTTTCATGTAAATAGATTGGCACGTTCTTTGTCTTTTCAATATAAGCCGCGCAGCCAGTATGATCTTCATGAAAATGTGAAATCATGACTTGATCAAAATCAGATACATCAATAAACGTTTGAAAATATTTATGTAAAGATTGAGAACCCGTATCGATTAATACACCATCTACGAAGTAACTATATACATTTAATGAAACACCTTGGAATTTCACTTTTCCATTCACGTAGGAAACTCCATGTTTCTCTCCTGCAATGGAAGATTTCTTCAAGAGCACAACTACATCTCCTTTCTATTAAACTAAAATATACCATAAATAACCAAATTAGAGAGTCCAAAATTCACATTATGTAAGGTTGATGTAAAAAATAGTTCAATTGGATCAACGTAATTCGGCATTAATATTGTAAAAAAGAGTCTCAAGGGAACATGTCCTTTGAGACTCTTTTTTGAAAAGAAATCTAATATCGAACGATTAGACTAGGCTTTTTACTGGTTCTTTTATAATTTCCCACTTCTTATGATTCGCTAATTCCAAAAGACGGGGTTCTGGGTTAACTGCTACAGGATTTCCTACTAATTCAAGAACATTTAAATCGCTATAACTATCTCCATATGCAAAGCTATTTTTCCAGTCTACATCGGAACTCGATAAGTGGGCATTTATAAATTCTGTTTTGCGTTCACCGTAAATATAGTTTACGGGAGTGTTCTTATTCAGTTTTTCATCATGATACGGGATACTGCTTCCAATGATACAATCAAAATTAACATTTTTCGTGACTGAATACAGGAGTGAATCATAAGCTCCGGAGACAAGCATCGTGTAGTAGCCATCATTTCTATGTTGTGCAAGTCTATGCAACATGGTTTCATTAAGGTTCTGACTCATAATCCCGCCAATTTGGGAAAAAAACTGATCAATTTCTGTTTTTGGAGATGAACCAAAAGAAGCAATATAGCTTCGCATGGAATACTCTTTCATTTTTTGTTCGGGATAAAGTTTGCATTTATATGCAAGATAAACCGGTAAAATCCTAAGAAAGAAATTCCGATACTTCTGAAAATGAATCGGATGATTCTTCAAATGACTCATCAAAAGAGGAAAAGTCTCTTTAGGAAATAAAGTTCCATCAAAATCAAAAATTGCTACTTTCATCTAATCAGCCTTTCATTGTATTAATAGGTAGTGGTACTCCTAAACCTCTAACCCTGCAATTCCGACTCCACCTGGTCCAGCATGAGTAGATATCATTGCGCCAGCTTCAATCCATTTTACATTTTCGAAACCAGCTTCTTTTGCGACAACATCCATCCTCTGCTTGATTTTTTCATCAAGGCCGATCGAGTATAGGAGAAAAAGTTGTTCTCTATTAATATTGTATTGATTTAAATATTCCTGCATGAGCTTTTCTGAAATAGCTTCCATATTCCCTCGATATTTTTTTGTTGAAACAAGGTGACCATCAACAAGTTCAATTCGGGGCTTTATTTTTAACAATGCACCACCGAGATAAGCTAGATTACTAACTCGTCCACCTGCTCTTAAAAAATCTAAGCTTCCGGGAACAAAAGCAAGTCTTGATTTAGGGACAATTGATTCAATCTTTTCAACTAAGCGAACTGGGTCAATCGAAGGGTCATTTTCTAACAAGTTAACCGCATACATCACAATGGCCGTTAATCCTCCCGTAACGTTCAAAGCGTCTATTAGAAAAATATCGTTCAATTCTTCCGTTGCGATGATCGCATTTTGAAAGGAAGAAGACGCCTTTGAAGTATAACCAATATGTATGATCGTACAATCAGGATACTCAATTTTTATCTTCGTAAAAAATTCAAGGTATTCATGGGAATTTGTCGATGTGGTAGAGGGTATTTTCTTTGTTCTCTCGTAGTAATCATAAATATCCGTTACAGGCAACGAACCATCTAAATAATCCTGTCCATCCATGATCACGTGCATCGGGACAACTTGAATATTATGTTTGTCAGCTAACTCTACTGGTAAATCAGCACCACTCTCAGTCGTTAAAATAATTCTTCTCATTCATATCCTCCACCTTCTATTAAAAACCTACTATTCGTTTTTTAGGTTCTACTCTACTATACATGAAAAGGTGGATCGGTTACACATATGCAGAAAGAAATATGTATGATTTTAATTGAAACAGATGAGTACCAATCATTCAATCGAAAGCAAAGAAAAGGTCATCAATAATGAAGTTGATGACCAATTTTATATCCGTTAAAGATTATCCGCTTCAAAGGTATTGCCGCCTTCAATCGTGCCATTTTCATAACCTTTCAAAAACCAACGTTCCCTCTGCTCGGAGGTTCCATGAGTAAAGCTATCTGGAACTACATAGCCTTGTGCCTTCTTCTGAATAGTATCATCTCCGACAGCATTTGCTGCATTCATCGCTTCTTCAAGGTCACCTTTTTCAAGGTAGCCCTTTCCTTGAGCATGATTTGCCCAAACGCCCGCCAAATAATCTGCCTGTAATTCAAATCGAACGGAATATTCATTTGTATTCTTCTGTTCGGGTGATACTTGGTCAGCTGTATGTAAAATGGTCTGAACGTGATGGCCAACCTCATGAGCGATGACATATGCCATAGCAAAATCACCAGGTGCTTGAAATCTTTGTTTAAGATCTTGATAAAAACTCAGGTCAATGTAAAGCTTGTGGTCACCAGGGCAATAAAACGGTCCTACTGCAGAACTGGCCATTCCACATGCCGACTGGACACTGCCCCTGAATAAAACGAGAGTAGGTTCTTCATAGTTTAGTCCCCTTTTCTCAAATTCTTGCGACCATACATCCTCTGTATCCGCCAGAACAACAGAGACAAAATCAGCCAGTTCCTGCTCTTGCTGGGTAACATTTAATGGAGCGTTTGAATTGGAACCATTTGGGGGTGGTGGGTTACCCACTAAATCTCCAAGGTTACCACCAAGTAATGTAAAGAGGAGAATGACAATGACGCTGCCAATACCGCCGCCAATCATGGTTTTACCGCCCATCCCCATTCCTCTTCGGTCTTCAATGTTTGTGCTTTGCCGTCTTCCTTTCCACTTCATTTATTTGCCTCCCTAAATAAATACTTCCATAATGGTATACCCTTTTTTAGGAGGAACATCTCTATTTTCCTTAAAATAATAAAAGCATTTCGTGATTTTTACTTACACGCAATATCTTTAAAAATTTAATTCTAACCATCCATTTTGTTTATGATAAATAAATAGGAGCCTAATGGAAAAACATCTCCTCTAGGCTCCTACTAAAATGTTAAATTGGAAAATGTTCAAATTCCAGCATCATTATCCTCTATCCAAACCATACCTCAATAGTTTACCCGAAGATATTTACATTTATGTGCAATTATTTCGTCCTCAAATGAATGAGATCTACCGATTCATTTTCCAGCCATGTTCATTACTATTTTTCATTCTTTCTTCGAATTCCAAATCGTTACTGACTCGTTCCTGCCATTCTGAATCTTCAACGATATTAAGAATCTGGCTTTTCCAAGAACTTAGATATCTTTTCCGATTCTCCTCATCCATTCTTGGTGCAGCATATGCAACAAATGGATCTATCACCTCGAGGCCAAGATATTCCAACAAACAACGATTAATTGGATAAAGAACTTTATTAATATCCCCGTAAACATCCGCATCTGAAAAACGATTTTTTGAACCTCCTGTTGAGATACAAGCGATTCCCCTGCGATGTAAGAACCGTCCGTTGGAAAAACGCTGCCCATCTGCATAGGCGAACCCATAGGCTAACACTCGGTCAAACCATCCTTTAAGAATGGCCGGCAATCCACCCCACCATAACGGAAAAACAAAAATCATCATATCAGCTTTTCGAACACGCTGCTGCTCCCGTACAATTTCATCTGTAAAGCCATTATTCTGGCTTGCAAAAAGCTGTTCATCCTGATAATGAAATCTGGATAAATTCGAAACCGTATGGAAATCATGCCTCCCAGCCACTGGATTAAATTTTTCGCCATAGAGATCCGATACTTCAACATTATGGCCAGCAGACTTAAGTGCTTTTACAGCTGTATCTTTAAGCGCACCAGTAAAGGATGTTGGCTCTGGGTGAGCATAAACGATCAGTATATTCATTTTTTCCCCTCGCTTTGAAGGTTAAATTTCTATAACTTAATAGATTATCCCTCTACAAAAAATGTGGTGTTTTCAACCGTCATTCTTCTAATTTCAGAATCTGTAAATCCATTTTCTGATAAATTTTTAACAAAAGTGACGAGTCCTTCATCTGGAAAAGGATTATTCACTTGACCTAGATCAGAAGAAAGAATGATTCTTTCAGGACCAATATAACGGATATGCTCATATATCTCTTCCCAAGTAGTTCCGTATTCCGGGGTGATGCAGCCAAAGCACTCTTCCATAAAGGCTCCCAAGTCTGTCAATTCTTTTTGTTCCTCTTTAGTCAAGGCAATCGAGGAGAATGTAGGATGTGTGACCATTATTTTTTTTACATTATGGTCCCTAGCATCAGAAACAAGGGCAAAGATTTCAGGTTTGCTTAAATGACCTGTGGCCAGGATAAGTTCATTTTCGGATATTAAATTTAGGACCTCATGAACGGATTCTTTCAGTTTTCCACCCTCAAGAATGGTGATTCCCATTTGTGATTTACCTTGTTTGCGACGTTCAAACTGTACTTGAGCCCATGGCGGTAATTCTTCATATCCGGTTTGACTGAACATATATTGAATTTCATTTTCAGCATCAAAAGTTGGCATCCAGACAATTTTTGCACCGTCTTTCGCTGCCATTTCAACTGCGGTAGGATTAATACCTCCCACTGAATTGTTTAAGGTAATAGCACCAATCGGATTCAATTCTGGATGTATCTTTTTCACAAGCCGGGCTCTTTCTGCAGTACAAAAATAATGTGACTTTATACCAAAGCCCTTCATGCCAATTTTCTTTAAACGTTCGGCATAATCAAAGTCATCTAAACTTCTTTTGCTAATATCAGGACCTGTATGAACATGCAGATCATAGGCACCTTCAAGTAATTTTTCGTACATTTATAATTCCCCTCTCGAACAAAATTTTGAATATAAATGTTATGGCATCGGGTATTCGTCAGCGTTTAGAACCCATCCGTCTTTCTCTGAGAAATCAACACGCGGAGGACAAAAGATATCAACTAACTGGTTTATTCCTAATCCTATCGCCTGAGTCGTGTGGATAACTCCAGGCGGAATCACTGCCACCGATGGACTTGCACAATGTTCGTGGTCATCCGGACGCCATTGAGCCATATCCGTTGACCATGGCCAGCGTAGGTGATGGACAAACTCTCCTTCAATGGCCAACGAACATTGTTCAAAATCGTCGTGTGAATGTGGGGACATTTTAGACGGATCGCGTGGTCCTTCATAAGGATCTAAAAAGTTCACCATAAACGTTGAGCATCTGAAAATCCGTCCAAATCTTCCTTCTTCTTTCGGTTCATCCAGACTATAAGCTCTTACCCTATAACCCTCTTTCGGTTCAGGCCATGTTTCTAGTAATGAGACATTAGGATGTGGTACTCGATAGGATGACTTGTTCGTTGGGAGCTCTTCAAGATCCGTATTCGCTGAGCTAATTAAACGAATGACCTTTCCTCCCTTTAGTAATTGAATCTCACTTTCTCCTGGTGGAATGATGACAATACTAAAACCATCAATGATTGTTTCTTGATTTCCCCAGGTTACCACCGCTTGACTCTCTTTATCTGGAAGAATCAATACATATTCGTCTACTTGATGACTTCTTTTAAACTCTGCTCCGTTGCCTGCATCTGTATATGCAATAAAGTAATTCTGTCCCCGCAGCCACCACGTTTTTGAATTAATTTCTTTTTCAGCAGGTTCCATTTCATAAAACTTTCCATATTCCGCATTGGAAAGCTCTGTATGTACTTCCTTCTTAACGGCATTGTTAATTAACGTTGCACGTGGATCACTATTATCAAACATGGTGTACCTCCAACTTCTTTGTTAGTTTTTATTCCTATAATTCTATCTCTATTTCGAACATCAATAATATTTTAATATAATATTAATAGTACATTATTAATAATGATCCTTAAGACAACCCCCATCTTAAGGACCATCATACTCTCTATTTCCTTGAAATGTTTCTGAAAAAGTACTATTATTTAAGTGTATGTTTTTTATTTTTGTACCTGAGAAAAACTTTTATTTAAAAGCTTTTTCTTAGGTCTTTTTTTATTCTAATTCTTTTCCTTTCGTTTCAGGCAGAAGTAACGTTGCAAAGATTGCAATAATAAAAAGTATCGAAGAATAAATAAGAGCATTTCCAATTCCCACAGTCATGGCAATTGCACCAGCTCCTGTGATCGCGAATGCTGAAACCCCGCGAGCAAAATTATATGCGAATCCTTGACCTGAGCCACGTAAAGCTGTAGGATACATTTCCGCCAAAACGGTACCAAAACCACCATAAAATCCAACAGCGCAAACACCAACAAGAGCCATTAATATAAAGAATACGATAAGATTATCAGCACCTACTAGGATAAAAGCAGGAATGGCAATGGCTGCACCTAAAAAGTACAAAGCAAAACTCTTTTTCCGACCTATTTTGTCACTTAGAAAACCAAATATTACGTAGCCAACAATACTGCCTAAATAGAACGGAATCATATACAGTGAGGCATTAACAACCGATAATCCAGCCCCGCCACCTGCCTCAGGTGATCCTAAATATGCTGGCAGCCAAATTGAAATTGGATAGCTTGCACCCAAACCAATAATACAGAAAAGAGTACCGATAATCGTCATCTTTAACAAATTCCCACGAAATAGATCGAACCAGGATGACTTTGTTACTGCCTTTCCTATCTGTTCTTCATTACTTGTCCAAATTTCTGGTTCCTTTACATGTCTACGAATCCAGAATACGAGAAGTGCTGGAAGGATCCCAATAAAAAACACGGAACGCCATCCAAATGCTTGAATCATAGGACCAGCGATCAATGCAGCTAATAACCCACCAAATGCATATCCTGATTGCATGATTGACATTGCTTTTCCACGGTGTTCTTTTGGCCAAGTTTCAGAGATTAGTGCAGCTCCAGCGGACCATTCTCCGCCCATTCCTAAACCGACGAAAAGACGAAACAACATAAGTTGCCAAATATTTTGAGATAAACCACTTAACCCGGTAGCAACCGAATAAATTAGTACCGTTAGGGTTAATGCCTTCATTCGCCCAAAACGATCGGCGACCCTACCAAAAACCATTCCGCCAAGTGCTGAAGCAACTACTGTAACAGAAGCTACTAATCCTGTACTAGCTGTGGTTAAACCCCACTCCTTAATCAATGTAACAATTACGAAATTGTAGAGTAAGAAATCAAAAGCGTCGAGTGCCCACCCAAGAAATGCTCCAATAAGTGCTTTCCATTGCTGCTTTGTAATGTCCTTGTACCATGGTCCCTTCGATTCAGGAACTGTATTCAATTGAGCTGCTCTCATATTAACCCCCCATATTTATGATCAAATAGAATTTCTGAGTTCTTCAAGAACTGATTGGGCCCCTTTTGCAAAGAAGGCAACATCATTATCAAACACCAAATAACGTACTCCTGCTTCGAATGCTCTCAAAGCCTGTTCATGGTTGCCAACGAATGTACCTGCTACTTTACCATTCTCCTGTGCGGCATTACAAAGTCTGATCATTGCTTCCTGAACAAGCGGGTGATTCAGTTGTCCTGGTACTCCGAGTGAATTACTTAGATCACCAGGTCCTAAAAATATAACATCAATTCCTTCTACGGCTGCGATTTTTTCTACATTTTCCACAGCTTCCTTACTTTCAATTTGAACAATTACCAATTGTTTTGCCATTGAATCAATCATGTGCTCATCTTTATTCTTAATCGTATACTGTGCTGCACGAGTAGAAAATGAAAGGCCACGTTTTCCAATCGGACGATATCTTGAAGCCTCTACAACTTTTTTTGCCATTTCCACTGTATCTACACCAGGAGCCTGTATACCTTGACTTCCCGCTTCCAATACCCGCAAAATTGGGCTTTCTTCCACTCCCGGAACTCGAACAATGGTCGATATTCCCGCAGCATCACCAGCTCGGATTAAATCCTCTGCTTGATGATAATCGAGCGCAGAATGCTCCATATCAAGGATTAAGAAATCAAATCCAAGATACCCAAGAATTTCAGAGGAAACAGGACTTGAAAACTTGCTAAAGGTTCCAATCACCGTTTTGTTGTCTACCAGCTTTTCTTTAACAGAAATCATTCTCTTAAACTCCTTTTCTATCGTTTTTCATTTTGACTTTTACTCGTAAACTCAGACTTCGGAAAGCGCTTACTTATCTCCGATCAAAGAAGACTTGAAAGGATGTATGTAACTGGATAACTCTTCAAAAATAATGCTTCCCTGCTAGCCTTTGTTGCATCACCTCCTTTAACTCTCGAAAAATCTAGTTGGTTAATCCTCTTTATTTTCCAATCTTAATTTATTTAAAAATCCCTCAAATGCATGTGCTTTTTGCTCTCTTAAAGTTTTCTCTGCGTTAATAGCATCACCTGTACGTAAAGCATCAACAATCAACTGATGTTCTTTATTTGAAAGTTTTTGCCGTTCAGGAAGATACATAAATACAGATTGAGAATATTGAGACCTTTCCTTTAAGGAATAAATCATTTCACATAACGTCTCATTTCCCGATAATTGATATAGCATATTGTGAAATTCAGTGTTTAAAAGACTTAAATTTTTTATCTCAACACTCTCAAGTTCCTTTTCACCCTGAAGGATATCTTCCATCTCATCTACTAATTTTTGCAGCTCCTTTAGTTCTTCCGGCTTGGCATTTTCGGCTGCCAAACGTACAGCAAATGATTCTAATTCTAGTCGAATGGCAAAAATTTCTTCTGCTTTTTGTAAATTAATTTGACTTACACGAGATCCTACATGAGGGATATTTTCAACCAACCCTTCTGATTCTAACTTTTTAAGAGCTTCACGGACCGGGATATCGCTTACACCAAGCTCCACAGCAACTTCTCTCGCCACAATCTTTTCACCTTGTTTTAATAGACCAGCCACAATATCTACCTTAAGTTTTTCATAAACCATTTCGGTTTTTGTATTATACATTTTTTTCTTTAACATCTTTTGCTTATCTCCTTTTTGAAGGATTATATATTCTATATAATATATAATATAGAATATAGAATTAATTCAGTCAACTAACCAACTGAATTTTTTAAATTTTTTATTTTTATTACTACTAAGTGCCCTAGATGTAGTTTCAAGATGATTAAAATAAAAAGAAGTACCACTCTCTCTAATTAGAGTTGATGGGTTTATGAATAAATCAAAATCATACGCTTTATCATCGATTCAACAAACCTTTGACATCGATATAAATCTTTTCTTTGTGGTGTAACTCAACTTTCAACGTAGTTGTGAGGTTCGTACAGTCATATAGCATGTCACGGAATCAGTAAACTGCTCCACAATAGGTTTGGATAAAAGCTATAGCCTGTTCCAAAAACAGTTGTATCATATCTATTCTTTTAGTGAAACTTGTTTGACGTTTGTCCGTATTACTTATAATAAAAGGATTAAATAACATAGATGGAGTGGACGGGTTTGAAAAGCGTTGAATCAGCAGATTATTTGCATTCTGAATTAAAAAAGATTGAAGACTGGGAAAAGGAGCAAAAGGATTTATGGTTTTGGGAAAAAATTGGCCGTCTTCCCTTCATGCTTCTTGATAAGCTAACGCCAAAGTTCATTCAAGATAAAATTGGATTGGCGATTGATGAATTAGGAAGCTATATTCATACAGGCGGACAATATTTAGTAAACGAGGAAACCATTCTAAAAAAGTTCGCACCTGAAGGAGCCTTATGGACAGTCGATGGTATTCGTCTTGACCTGCATAAACATGTTCCAATTAGCAGAATGGATGAGGTTGCAAACGAGATAGGTAATTCAAGAACAAAAATGGCAACCATTCAAGGGGCAACCACGGGGATTGGGGGTTTATTTACCTTGGCGGTGGATATACCTGTTCTATTAGGGCTATCTCTTAAAGTATTACAAGAGATTTCCCTATGTTATGGCTATGACCCAAAAGAAAAATCAGAAAGAATTTTCATAGTAAAATGCCTCCAGTTTACTTCCTCGGATATTGTTGGGAAAAAGGCAATTTTAGAAGATCTTGCTTCCTTCCACCAAGGCAATCAGAGCAATCAAATCGTTTCACAGTTACAAGGATGGCGTGAAGTCGTAACCACATACCGGGATTCCTTTGGATGGAAAAAGCTCTTCCAAATGGTCCCCATTGCAGGAATCATTTTTGGAGCCATAATTAATCGCTCTTCCATGAGCGACGTCGCCGAAGCAGGGAAAATGCTATACCGGAAACGGAGAATAGTAGAGCGACTTCACCAAATTGAAAGTGTTCAGGGTTAAATCGGAGATAACTATAGAGTTCAGCTCACAAAAACTTCCAGGAGCCTTCCTTATTATTTAGGTGTTGCCTGGAAGTTCATTTGATTCCCTTTAACCAGCCTTTTACCCTTAAAAGAGTATTAAAAACTCCTTTTAATTCCCTCTAACCAGCCATTTACACTTTAAAGGGAATCAAAAACTCCTTTTGATTCCCTCTACCCAGCCTTTTACACTTTAAAGGGAATCAAGGACTTCTTTTGATTCCCTCAATCCACCCTTTTTCACTTAAAAGGGAACCAAAGTCTTCTTTGGTCCCCCCGCCTTTTACCCTTTAAATATTCTCTTCTACATATCAAAATGGAGACCCGAAGCTTTATCTAATAGCAAATCAGATTGTGATCTCCCATATAAGTATAATCTATGCATCGGCCTGGTCATGGCCACATATAACAATTTGATATCGATTTCTTCATTACTGTATTTTTCTTCTAGTGTCACGATTAATACGGCGTCGAATTCTAGTCCTTTTGATAGATAGGATGGCAGGATGACGACGCTGCCTTTTTTCATGTCTTCTTTTTCTTCTAATAATTGGATCGGGAGATTGCTATTTTCTAGCAGTTTATGGATTCGTTCACAGTCAGAGTCGGTTCTTCCAATTATCGCAATTGAGTTAAGTTCCTCCTTTTTCAGTAAACGAATATCGGTTTCAAGTATTTCTCGTACCTGCTGTAAATGGTCAGGGTCAATTTTCGTAAAGCGTGGTTTGTCGCCATGCCGGATGACAGGTTGTACGATCGGCAAGTCCTTCCCCATAATCGCAAGAATGTCATTGGCTAACTCCATAATCTCGACAGTGGTCCGATAGCTCTTTTGCAGGGAATGATAATTCGCATTTGGGAAGACTTCTTTTACTAATGGTTCCCAACTATTTAACCCGCGATAGGAATGAATTCCTTGTGCTAAGTCTCCCACAATCGTAAACAAGTCGGTTTCAAATCCTTCTTTTAGTGCTGCAAATTGAAAATAGCTATAATCCTGTGCTTCATCAATGAAAATACTTTTCATTTTATAGCGTTCGTCGATCCCTTCTAGCTTCGCCTTCATATAAAATAATGGAGCTAAATCCTCTAGTTCCAGCGCTTTCTTTTCAAAAACCTTTTGCCCGTATCGACTTAACTTCTTACATTCTATCTCAGAAAGAGTTGGTGAATATTTGTGTAATAGCTCAGGCGAAGTCATAAGATCCTTATATAGTGTAAAAATATCTTTTTTTACAAAAGGTTCCAGATAACTTTTGACCGCCACCTTCGACTCTTGCTCGACTGTTTGAATTCTCTTTTCTTTTGTATCCATGATAAAAACTACTTTTTCCCTTCTTTTATCTGGATCCATCCTCGTATTATAAAGAGCTTTTTCTAAAGCTTCATCATATTTAACATTAATTTTGTTAAGAATAATTGATTTTTTTATCCGTAAATCATTGACTAGTAAATTTTTTATTTTATCTAACCTCTTATAAATCGGTAAGTAGTGAAACTCTTTTAAAAATAATCTATTGATTTTTTTCCCCTTCATTAAAAGCGATTTTTCTATGATAAAATCCTGTGAAGGTGCTAAATTTTCTTCTATTTCTTTTATAAAGCGATCGATTAACTCCTTAAACTCCAGAGATCCTTTGTAACTGGAAACCCAATGAATCCATTTCGTTTTTTCTTCACCTTTTAATAGGGCCATTAATTTTGAATTGGGAGAGAGTAATTTTATTTTCTTGCCTAAAGCCAATCGCATAAATTCAACATAGGTGGTTTGTTTAATCTTATTTACCCCCAAATCAGGCAAAACAGCGGATATATAATCAATAAATAACCGGTTTGGTGCTAGTATCATTAATTTTCCTGGAGGAAATCGATATCCAGAAGAGTAGAGAAAGTAGGAAATTCTATGGAGGGCAATGGTTGTTTTTCCACTTCCAGCAGCTCCTTGCACTATAATGGGGTGCTTAAGTGAGGCACGAATCACTTCATTTTGCTCATTCTGGATGGTGGCAACAATTTCGGTTAAGCGATTGTCCGCTTTTCCAGATAAGGACTTCTGTAATAATTCATCATGTGTGGTTAAATCGATATCTCGAATATCTCTTAAAAAGCCATCTTCGATTTCATATTGTCTTTTCAACGATAAATAACCACTTTGCGTTTCCCCATAGGCATCATAGGTAACGTCCCCAAGCCGCCCATCATAGTAAACACTTGCAATCGGAGACCGCCAATCGACAATGATCGGAATCTGATTGACACGGTCAAACAGTGAAGCTTTCCCAATATATAAAATTTCTTCGTTGGTATCACCTGTGGTTGTAAAGTTAATTCTCGAAAAGTATGGTTTGCCGATGACGCTTGCTAACCTTTCCAATTCACTTTCCGCTAATTCTAAATATTGCGCATTCGTAAGTAGTGTCATATAGCTTAAACTACTATCGGAGGTATCCAGATCTGCGAAGGCTTCCTTCAGGTTCTCTACAAACTGTTCTTTATTCCCCTTCGACATTTCCAAAACATTTTTTATGTATTCTTTTGTAAATTCTAAACGCTCAATTTCGGTTTGATAATCCTTATGTTCACGTACTGAAATTTGTTTTTTTGTGCTCATTGTCTCACCCCTCAAGTTAAGAATTTCTAAACAAAAAGAAACATCTACAATACTTTTGTAGATGCCTTCATTCACAGTGGAGCTATATTTTACCATTTGATTTGTATTTACACAATATACTTTTTTTTCAAAAATCAACCTTTATTCGTTTTTACCCTTGGAAATATAGTAAAACGATCAAGAAAATGATCAGCCCGATTAAGAGTATAGGACCCACACTGGTACTTAACACGAAATAAATTCTAATATTGAGAAGTAGATTAATAATCAAGACAACCAGTATGCAAATAAGGATTAAAATCGTTAACTGGACATTTCTATTTCGATTTCGATTCAAAGAATTTGCTCCCTTCTAGAAGCTCTACAGGGATACTTCAATTCCACCCAAACTTTGGTTTAATAAATAAATATTTTATAATGTCCACAAATATTCGTACTAGTTATCTTGATGTTGGTTCAATAGTTAAAAAACCTTGATTTTCTAACCTTACACCTATAAATTTAGAAGATATCAAATGTCTAAATAGGGAAAGGGATGTAAAGATGAAGGCAGCAAGAATCACTAGCGAAAAAGATTTACAAGCAGCTTTTGAAATCAGAAAGCAAGTCTTTGTGGAGGAACAAGGAGTTCCTTTAGAAGATGAATTTGACGAGTTTGATCAACTGAATGGAAAATGTGAACATATATTAGTCTATTATAACGATGAAGCCGTAGGCACCGGTCGCGTACGATGGGTTGAGGGCTACGGAAAATTAGAAAGAATCTGTATCTTAAAGCCTTATCGTAAATATGGTCTTGGAAAGGTCATCATTACAACATTAGAGCAAATTGCTGGGGAAAATGGTTCAACTCAGGTTAAGTTACATGGTCAAACACAGGCGGAGGGTTTTTATAAAAAATTGGGCTATCAAACTTCATCCAATGAGTTTATGGAGGATGGTATCCCCCATTACTTAATGACAAAAAAATTACACTAACGAATTTGTTCATAGGAATTAAAGTTGATACCAAAAAAGGAGTGAAAATCATTAAAATTTCACCCCTTTTTAGCATCATTAACTTTAATGCTGGTTATCCATTTCCTTGATTTGTTCGGTCATATCATCCTCCCCATTTACCATTACTTTTTCAATGATGGTTGTTCTATACCCTACATCTCTAATAATTTTTTTAATGAACTGATATGCTACTTCGGGAATGTCATTCGCACTTTTTGCGGTAAATTGCCCTCTATTTAACGTTTTACTTCCTTCTATATCTAAAAAAACTTCAAGACTGAACCGCATCATGCACCTCTAATTGTTAGATTTACTCTTCTATTATACACGAACATAGGTTCTGAATTAATAAAAAAGTACTACCCAATCATAAGTATATGCTTTGTCATATAGAATTTACTTCCGTATACTCAAAACCAAGGAGTGATTGGATGATAAATCGTGTAAATGTAAAATTGAAAACTACCCTTGAAGATTGGGAAATGATGAAGACAGCCTCTGAAGATGAAAGCGAAGAATATGCTGAACGGTTTGAGAGGCATTTTTATGAGTTTATAAACGAATTAAAGATTTGGTATGAGCATTTAGAACAACCGCCTGCTAGTATCGAAGAAGCAGAAAATCTTGATGAAATTAGAGAAATAGTGGAATGTATACCTGCAGAGCTTCAACTCAACTTTTATACAGAACTTGAATTAATCATCGAAGGAGAGGATCAAGTTCGCTATGACTAACTGCAACTGGGTCTTCTTCAAATAAACTCCTTACTCTCAGGTACTAACAGACCTTTTCTAATCATAATCTTATAGGAAAAAGCGATTAGTAGGGGTGAAAAGTTAGGTGAGAAACGTTAAGGTTGGTTTAAGGCCAATTGTGAGTAAAATTAATTTACCCACGGTTTTGAAAACAGCTATCCTTCCGGGTGACTCCGTTGAAAGATTATTTATTGCCACCCAGGTCGGAGAGATCTTTTACATAGGAAACGGAGTAACACGGACTTTTTTAGATATTCGACAACGAATTCTTAAACTAGGTGCTTCTGGTGGATATGATGAACGGGGATTGTTGGGACTAGCGTTTCATCCCGAACTTTATTATAACGGTCTGTTTTACCTTCATTACTCAGCAGCTGGAACACAAGGTCCAGGTGCTCTTCCTGAACCTTTTACTCCTGACCCCTGTGATCCCAGCACTTTAAACCTAAAGTGGATAAATAGAGAAACTCAGTTTGATCATATCGATACAGTGGAAGAATGGATTTTACAATCGAATGGGCAGCCTCAAAAACGCCGGACATTACTTAACGTAAGAAGACCATTTATGAATCATAATGGTGTCAATAGCTTGAACTTCTCCCCTGAAACAGGAAAACTTATTTTAACAACCGGTGATGGTGGTTCAGGCTATGATCCATTTAATTTAAGTCAGGATGATATGGAAATTGCAGGTAAAATCATTGAAATTGATGTAAGTAAAAATACATTTATCCATAATCCGCCTGTAGTCACTCGTTTTAATGAACTTCCTGCACCAATTCAGGAAACGTTTTCGGTAATGGCAAAAGGGGTTCGAAATATACCGGGCATTTCATTCCAAAGGCTTTATCATCAGTATATTAAATATGTGGGAAATGTCGGACAGGATTTGGAAGAGTCGATTTTTTCATTCGTTCAGTATAAACCAATTCCGGTACCCCAGCTTATTCAAGCTTCTTTAATGAATTCTCTCCCTGACCTAGGAGGATTTATTAACTTTGGCTGGCGCGGATGGGAAGGTGATTTTCCCACTTCGATGATACGGGGTTGTACTTCAAATCCAAATTTGAATGTGAAAAATATTGTTTATTACGATGAAGCGATAAAAACTTCAGTGAGGCGTCTGCAGCCTTTAACTAGTTATTATCATCGAGATCAAAGGCCCGAGAAGTTCGGAGGAACTGCGCTTACGGGAGTTCAAGCCTATCTCGGGAATGGAATACCCGCTTTAACAGGAGCCGTTGTGTTTACCGACCTTGCCAAAAAAGAATCTCAACCACAGGTTAGAGGGGCTTTAGCTTATACACGTATAAGACAAGATGGTAAACAAAGTGACTATCATGTAATGAAAACCAATTATGATTTTGGGTCTCAATCAGCTTATTATGTGAGTTTGGGTGCAAATCTGGATCAAACCAGACTTTATTTAGGGGTTTATGGCTCTATGAAAGTAATGGATTTTAACCAAGGTACTGTTTTTGAAATTGTTCCATAATTTCATGAATGTGATTTCCTCAAAATCAAAATTTAAAAGGGTAAGAAATCATGCTAGACTTCTCACCCTTTTTTTATTTATCGCTTTAGCAGATCATTTCTTAAAGGGGTGAACGTGTCTATAATAGCACCTGCTTCTATTGCCCTAGCCCCATGCTTTGCCCCACCCGGAATAAAGATCGTTTCCCCTGGCCCAATAATGGTGACTTCACCCTCGATGGTAAATTCAAATTTTCCT
Source organism: Neobacillus sp. plas4 (assembly GCF_057221695.1). NCBI lineage: Bacteria > Bacillati > Bacillota > Bacilli > Caryophanales > Bacillaceae > Neobacillus > Neobacillus sp. plas4. Next base: position 2,501,539 of record NZ_CM170152.1, on the reverse strand, counting down.
CTTAGGCAGTAGGTAAGCTGCTCGTGAGGATGGCTATGTTCATAGCCTTCTGCCCCTTCTTCAAAATGAACCTCCATCATCATAATTGAATTTCCTGGAGGGAAAATCCTCCTTTTGACACCTGGTTCTGCTGCTTCCCATGTAAGTTGATTACTCATCTGTGTACCTCCCGATCTTAATAAGCTTTTGCTACTTCTACACGGAATGTTTTCCCATTCTCCGTTAGGTATAGATGTACGCCATGGTCCTGATCATCCATAAAATACGAAACGTATTTCTTTTCACCTTTACGGTTAGGCGTTAACAGTGTCACAATGCGATGGCCTTTTGCTTTTTTCGTTGTGGCCTGAAGATGCCATTCTCTAGGTAATCCCTCCACTTCTGAAGGATCGACATCCTTGTACTCATTATTCTGGTCCAAACACAAATCTCCAGAAGAACTGTAAATAAATCTTCCTTCGAGATCTGCTTTTTCCCCTTCAATCTTAAACACTTGGTCATTGATCTCCATTTGATGTAAGGAATGGAGAAGCCAATTAACACTTCCCGGCTGGGTCAAATCAACGGAATCGACAATTACGAAGTATGATTGATTGACAAAGTAGATTTCTCTCAAGAACTTTTTTAAATAAGGGACTGTATGATTATAAGCGTTTGTAGCATCCTCCCGCACATAACTGTATTCATCATTTGATACCACTTCAAGTACAGAACCATTTGCCTGCTTATTGAGGATTTTATTTCCATCTGCATATTGTCCGACACCATCGATTAAGAGGGAATTGTGTGAGATGGTCTGCCTTCTCCACTTTTTATGCATGGTACTATTAAAGCCTACATAATGGCCAGACCTGACTACCAGCGGTTCTCCAAAAGCATGAAGGAGAAAACTATTCTGATCCCCATGACTGTGACTTAATGATCCGTAAGGACTACTCTTTGTTAACAACATAATATGTTCCTCGGGTTGGTCCATCTTATCGTGAAAAGCCACCCATCCGATATCCTTAAACCACTTGACTGGCTCGGCATCGGCAGGAGGAATGGCCTCTACTTCGGGAAAATCATGAAGATAAAGCATCTCATCGAACGGGAAATCCCACCAGCCATAGTTGAAAAACTTTTGATCGGCTTCTGTATCCCATGCTTTTACCTGCTCATAATACCATTGATACCAGCCATTACCGGTGACTCCTGCAAACTGGCGGATATTATAAGCTGTCTTCAATCCAGGGCGTTCGCCAAGGTTGGATTGATCCCCAAAGCTTGCACGGCGTGTATCCTGACTATAACAATATAAAGGGAAGTCACCTGTACTTCGGAAAAATGGCCGCTTATAGAAATCTAGATTCAGATAATTTTTCACTAGATTTAACGCATCTATCAAGTACGCCATCCCAGTTGTCCAATACATTCCACCTTCAGCCCAGCCGCCGTCTTTACCTCCCCATGGTGTGTAAAGACCAGCGTAATATTCAAGCGTGTAATCGAGCCATTCCTGTGCCTCCGGAGCATCGTCTAGTAAGGCGATGGAACATGGAATGAGAACAGAAGACAGTGAACGTACAGCATGACTGTCATATGGAACCTGATGAATCTTGGAACGTTTCATAACATGATAGGCAACCTGTTCTGTTCTTCTTCGTAAACTGTGACGAACAAGGCCTTTTTCTTCCGAAGATAATTGATGGAATAGCCAATCATAACCCCAGGCAAGTGCAGCCACAATCCGGAAGGCACATTCATCATTGTAATCTCTTGAAGTTGTTCCCTCTGTGTCCCAATTGGCCACATGTATCAGCCATTCTTTTGCCCGCTTCAGAATCTTTTCATCTTCGAGCATAACTCCCGCCACACTTAAATGACGAATGGCATAAAGTGTTTCCTGGCAATCCATGTACATTTGTCTCCACAGCTTGATTACCCGCTTATTTTCTGGATATGGGCTTGGTTCAGGCATTAATTCTCGTTCCAGCCATGGAGTAACAGACTTCTCGTAAAATGTACTCCAGTTGCAGTGCTGTGGATTTTCTTTGATTTTTACTTTAAATTGCTCTACCTGGTCAGGCGATAACCACAACCGAGGGTGTGCAAGATTCACCTCTTTGTACCGCTCCTCTCTACTTGGAAGAGGCGTATTTGGAAGATTTTCAGGTACAATAAATTTCCTTGTTTCACTCCAGTCTGTGGATCCTAATAAGGAATATCGCCAATAGTATGTTCCTGGTTCCAGCGGGGTGTTTGGTGTATAAAAATTATACGGAATGTGTTGAATCGTTTCCGTCTGCTCTGGTGTAAACTCTATATTTTGTGAAATTTGCATACTATATCGATCATTTTCTAATTGAACCGGCATCCATGTAAACCGAGGCGGGTTCTCAATTAGGACCGTTTGTTCGTCTGGAGAATATTTTACATCTAAAATTCCGCTTTCCGGTTGATAGATTGATTGCATCTATATTCCTCCTACTCTATTTTAGATATTTGTTTTAATTATTTCATGAACATGCCGCCATTGATTTCAATCGTTTCTCCTGTAATAAAGGAAGCATATGGAGATGTAAGATATAGGACCGCTCCACTGATGTCTTTTGGAACACCACCTCTGCCCAATGGAATTTTTGCAACTGTTGCCTTTCGACCTTCTTCCGTATTGAATGTAGCATGGAATTTCGTTTGATCCACAAAACCGGGTGAAAGTGCATTAACACGTATTCCAGACGATGCCAGTTCCTTTGCCAGACCTTTTGTGAAAGTAATGATCGCTCCTTTTGTCGTTGCATATGGTACTGCACCAGGTCCGCCTCCATCATGAGCCGCGACGGAGCTTAGGTTGATGATGGTACCGCTTCCCTTTTCTTTCATGCCGGGAATGACCGCTTTGCTCATAAAAGCAGCGGATGTGATATTCACATCGATGATCTTCTGCCATAAATCCATTGTCATATCTTCAATCTTTCTTCTCTCTACCAAATGACCTGCATTATTTACTAGAATATCAACTGTTCCTAGCTTTTCCTGCACTTCGGCTGCAAGTGCTTCAATCTGAGCAAGGTCCGTAACATCGGCTTGAAACTTGATTGCTTCTCCGCCCTGCTCTTTGATGATTCGGACGGTCTCTTCTGCACCTTCTTGATTGCTTAAATAATTCACGGCTACCTTTGCCCCAACTGCCGCTAAATCAATCGAAATTGCCTGGCCAATTCCGCCACTTGCTCCTGTTACTAGTGCTACTTTTCCGCTAAGATCGAAACTCATATCATTACCCCCTCATTATGATAAAAAACAAATATCTATTTGATATACACCTATCATATCAATTGCCATGTAACAGTACTTCGGACTAATTTTATACCTTATTGGCTTTTTTTTAGGCTATCAGCAGTTATCTTGAAATATAACAAAGGCTGATTCAATAGGACACTATGTAGTTCCTATTGATCCAGCCTCTTAGATTCATTTGAATCTGTTATTCTATTTTTTTATATGGAGGGATGGTCTGTTATCCTGGTTTGCTTCTTCTTTCGAGTAAATATTGATGTTACCGTTTTGCCCTTTTGTATCGACAATCATCAGGGTCATTTTTCCATCCGGTTGTGACCTAACAAAATCTGTTACATCTACATTTATTTTTTCCGGTTCTGCTGAATCCACTGTAATCGATCCCAAATATGTTGCAGAATTTCCAACACCTGTAACCAATACCGATTCCTTTGCGTGATTTGGTGAATTCTCCCAAGTGATCGTCTCTTCCGACCAGTTATCATTCGTTAAACCGAAAACATCCAGTTCAACACTCGTGGTGTTACTGCCAATTTTTCCGGACAACTCAAATATTGCTTCTTTGACCTGGTCAATATTAGCTAATTCAAACTGGAAATAAGCGATCCTGCCCTTCGTTTTATCCTGATTATTTTTAATGTTAAAGTATTTATAAAAATTCTTGTCTGCAGTTCCTCCAGCTGTTAATGCTGGATTTTCCAGCCCATAATTAGATGCCGGTCTTTCAATATCTACCAGTGCATCCGCAACTGGAGCCTGTTCCTCTTGCAATCCAGGACTTTCTTCTTCCGAGGTAGATTCTAAATTAATGTAAAAATCATTTTCCGTGTTCTTTTCTACTTTATTGTCATGCATGATGATTTCACTGCCGGCTTCAATTCTGATGCCATTCGTATTACCCTTAATATGGTTACCGGTAATAGTAATATTTTTCGGATCTCCGGCTCCTATTTTACCTGCCTTCGTATCGCCGTTATCATGTGATAATTGAATTCCTGTAAAACCAGGAGCTGTATTATTTGAAATCATATTGTCTCGAATAATCGTTCCCGGAGCATTTTGGATGTAGATTCCTTTTGCATTAGCAGGCTCTGTTGTATGGGTAATCATATTTTTCTCTATGATGGTATTCGGTGAACCCATATGCACTTTTATTCCTTCACGTGAATTGGAGATTTTGTTGTCATGTATATAGTTGTAAGCTCCCGAAGCATCGTGATTAGTAGGAGCTGTACCTCCTGTGTTCCCGACTCCTATACCGGCTCCGGTTAGAACTCCTGTTATGGTATTTTTATAGATTTCATTCAAAAACTCATCTTCACCATGTAAATCAATTGAATCTAAAATAGTATTCTCAAAGGTATTATTGTAAACTACATTATTGTGTGCATAGTATTGAATGAGTACACCATGACGGATGTACGGCCCTTGAAAGGCACTTTTTCGTATGACATTGTAACGGGTATCATTTTTATATCCGGTACGATCTGTTTTAGGTACACCTTGAATACTCACGCCATAACCAGCACCACCACCGCCGACATCTGTTGCATTTTGGAAGAGGGCATGCTGGACTACTACGTCATGACTGTTTTCAATCCGGACGCCCATTCTTTGGTATTTTTCGATTATTACATGATCGACTAGAATATTATAAGACGGGACATTGTTCACTCCATCTGTAATATATATTCCAAAAGTCGGACCTCCTAGGTCAGGATTATTCTTACTAGAATCCGTTGAATATTTACCATCGAAAGTAGAAGTAATTGTCAGATTGGAGACCACGATATTATTCATTCCGTAGGAGCGCATCACTTTTCCGCTCAATACGTCTGCATCAAAATTAGAAACCAGGAAAACATTATTCTTACTTTCACCCCGTAGGTTTACCCCTGACTTCAGGGCAATATGTGAAGCCCCATCACTTGGTAAGTGGCTATTTAAATTATACGTACCATTCGGAAAATACACTTCATCACCAGAGCTCGCTGCCTCAATGGCTGATAAAATGGCTGGAAGATCATCATTCTGATTATCCGCCGGGTCAGCACCGTAAGCTAGGACATTTAGTGTTTTCCCGGTTACTTTATTTGGCTCATGGATAGCATGTTTTGACCCATTCGGATTGATTAAGCCCGGCATCGTATAGGTAACATCTTCTCGTTCTTCTGGTTTAGGAGGGACGAGTTCATTGAGAATCAACTGTCCATCTTCCGTCGGGCTATAGATATGCGCTACCGTAATACTATTCCAAAGATTGACCGAATTTCCTTTACAAAGGATTTTAACATAACGTGCAGGAGAGTCGTCCATGTCATAAGCTGCAAGACCAAGTTCTCCCTCTTTACTTACTCCATCCTGCAATACCGTTTTCCACTCTGTTCCATCTACGGAAACCTGAACATCAAAATAGGTTTGTCTTTTATCGCCATTATAAAAAGCCAGACCTAAGTATCCGACCTCTTTAACAGATCCTAAATCAAATAAAATCCATTCTTCCCTCCCCTGGGAAGACCAGCGTGTACCTAAATCATCATCTAATGTATTTTCAGGAAAATTCCCATCATTTCCGCTTGCTGTTACTCCTACAATTGGAAGTTTAATAGGCTGTACCTCTGCAGAAAAAGCTGGTATTCCTGGAATGACTAAAATAAAAACCAATAGTAAATACAGAAAAAAAGAAACCTTACATCTGCGTTTTGAAACCATTTTTTCCTCCTTCATCACCTTGAAATTTTGACAATCAAAAAAAACAACGACTCACCCTCACACTCCTTTGGAATAGCGGCAGTTGAAAGCGCTATCAATTAATGGTAAAAAATCTACCTTCATTTTAACCAATTGGTTAAGGGAGAGACCGTTGTTTTTTTTATATAGACTTATCAAAATTTTAGAAAGTTCAAGAGATTATTAGGCGGTTTTTCCTGTTTTACTATCTGGGGTTTGGTTTGGTAGAACAATCGAAACCATTGTGCCCTCATTTACCTTACTTTTTAGTTCTAATCCATATTGATCGCCAAAAAGGAGTTGAATCCGTCGATTAACATTGGTGACCCCAATACCGAGATCGCTTCTGAAGTCCGGCCTGTTCTTTTTATCAGGCGTCATAGCCCCCTGAATTTCTATCAATCTTTCATTTGTCATTCCCCTGCCATTGTCGATAACAGAAACATGAAGACACGAACCATGTATGGCCGCTCGAATCGTTATCAGGATTTCCGGCATTCCTTTCCGATAGCCATGTTGAATCGCATTCTCAACAAGAGGCTGCAGACTGAGCTTCGCTATGGAGGCATTATATAGGGAAGGTTCAATATCTTCAACCAGTTTAATAGGCTTTTTTATTCTGTGGTCGTGAATAATGAGATAGCTTTTGACATGTTCAATTTCATCCGCTAATGTGACCAATTCAAAACTCCGGACAGAATAACGGAACATACTCGCTAAGGCCTCGGACATCTCTGAAATTTCCTCCACTCCATTAATAACCCCATATGCGTTCATCGTTTCAAGGGTATTGTACAAAAAGTGGGGATTAATCTGTGATTGAAGTGCCTGGATCTCTATCTTTTGTTTTTCAAGCTCTCTTTCCTGCAATTCGATTTTTACCTGTTTGTTTTTTAACTCCGCTTTATAGACCTGATCAACTAGCGTAGAAAGCCTGTCCACCATGGTATTATAGCTCCTTAGCAGGCTGCTTATTTCATCCTTTCTTGGAAGATTCGGTACCTTTTTCCACTTCCCCTGCTCGACAGTTTTCATTGTCCGTTCTAACAATCTGATTGGTTTTATAATCTGCATAATAAAGTTAAGTGATAAAATAAGGGCAATAATCGTCACAATAATAGCTGAAATAATACCCGTTAATCGGACACCGGAAATGGGAGCAAACAGCTGTGACTCAGGCACGGCTGCAATCAGTTTCCATCCGGTATAATCGGAAGTTAAAAAATGAAAAAATGTGGATTCATTATTCCATTGATCGAAAAAAGTACCATTGTTCAACTGAGCAATCTTTTCTCTTCCCACTTTATTCAACGTATTACCAATAAATTTTGAGTCAGGATGATAGATGACATTTCCATCTGGGTCTGCAATCATAAAAAATCCTTCGTTACCTAAGTTGGCCTCTTTCCACAATTCTCCTAATTCGGAAGCATTAATTTGGATGATTAAGATTCCATTAGGAGTAAACGAATTCATACCTCTGATTTTTCTTGCAATCGTTAAGGAAACATGACCGTTTTGATCGGACGGATAAATTATCATTTTTCCGCTGTCGGGAGTAATCTCTTTTAACTGATTATATTTTTCTTCGGAAAAAGAACTTCCTTTATCACGTAAATCAATATGTCTTCCGTTGTCTCCCATTATGTACATTCTATTGATTTCAGGCTTCTGCATGATGATCGTATCCATCATTGCCCATATTTCTTCGTAATATTGATAGCGGATATGTTCCTTCACCTTCACATTTGTTTCTTCCAAATCAAGGAAATGCTTTACATTCGAATTGGAAACAAGCGGCAGGGTTACTAACTCGTAATTCTTTACAAAACGGTCCGTTTGAAAAGACACATTTGTGACCACTTGTCCGAGATAGTCTTCTGTTTGTTTTTCAAGACTATTGGATGATTGCATATAAATGATACTTGCCACAATGATTAATGGTAATATCATAACAATTGAAAAATACAACAGCAATCTTTGAAAAAGGTTCATACTATGAAGCCATTTTTTCATGCTTTGATCCCTAATGACTTTCGATATTCTTTCGGCGAGATGCCGATATATTTCTTAAATGTCTTGGTGAAATGCGGAGCATCATCATATCCAATTTCACTAGAAATATCAATAATCCGCAAATTACTACGTTCAAGCAGCTGTTTAGCTGCTTCCATTCTTAAATGAATGCGATAATCGACAAATGTCTGTCCTGTTTCCCTTTTAAATAATTGACTAAAATAACAACTGTTAAGACCTAGTATTTGGGCAACCTCCTCCAAGTTTACTTTGGCACAAACATTCTTGCTCATATATTCCTTCGCTGTCTCAATCGGGTCAACTAACTTTCCTTTTCTTTGGACTCTTGTCATGTCAATCACATATAAACAGCTTTCCATAAATTGGCTGGTAATTTGATTGATATGCTCTCCCATCAAATTAAATGTAACATCAAGGCTGATGCTTCCTTTTTGGTTAATCCGAACCACTAAGTTTTTTAATAAATGATTCATTAGACTTTGATAGTATGATAGCTTTAAATTTTTTTTCTCTACTTTATCTCCCCACGTCCCCATGGTTTCTTTTACAAGTTCTCCGTCTAAGACCCAAATGGCAGATTCCAGGGTTGCTAACATTTCTTCCATATCATCGATTTCAATGAAGTTATTCTGCTCACTTTTGATATTCTCTACCAAACGTTGCATCGTCTCATTCAATTTATCCTTTGTAATCGGTTTCAAAAGATAGTCTTTTGCACCATGATAAATCGCCTTCTGTGCATATTGAAACGAATCATGGCCGGATAAGATAACCCAGTGAGCAGCAGGTTGATAATTGGATGATTTCTCCAGCAGCGTTAGACCATCCATTTCTGGCATATTAATATCCGTAAAGATAATATCGAATGCTTGATCCTGTAAAAGAAGTTCTGCATCAATACCATCTTCGGCTTCAAGGATTTCGTCTATGCACATTCCTTCAAATTCCAAATGCTCTAAGAGATGGCGTAATTTTTTACGGATCATGAATTCATCTTCAATAATTAATATTTTCATTGACTGTCGCACCCTTTTATTGAATTTTTCGAACTATTAAATATTATACAATGTAATCTGTGGGAAAAATAAAATTGTTTTGGAAAACTAAATAAACGGTCGATATTATAGGTTTCATGACATGGGCATATGCAAGAAGGCTATCCCAAAGTAAATTTTAGGACAGCCAGATCTTGTTATTTTCTTCTTGATTCTGTATATTCTTTGTTTTTATATCTTTCAGCAGCTTCTTCTAATACCTTAGTACCGCCTCTTTCTTTCCATTCCTCAACCACCTTTGGCCAATCGCTGATTGGTTCAGCGCCAGTAATCATCTTAGCCATATGTCCCATCAACAATTTTGGCGGAGTATCCGAACTTGGCTGAAGATCAGGCAGTGTATCCAAAGCCTTCAATGGCGGGTCAAAATTTATCCCATCACGGCCTTCTTTTGCAAGAATGTCATCGTACACCTTAATCAGTTCCTGACCTTCCGGTGTCATTTCCAGTAACCCTTTAATATATGTGGTGTCCTGGACCATCCAAAGGAATGCAGTACGGTAACGTTCAATGTTTACTTCATCAACTGTTTGAGGGGTCTTATAGTTGATTTTTCCATTTTCCATTGTATAATCTTTTCCTTCAATTCCGTATGTGAAGTACTTTTCTGCTTCTTCTGATAGCATCCAGTCAAAGAATTTAATAATTCTTTCTGGATTTTCTGTTTCTTTATTGATGGCGTAAGCACGTGTTACATCACCATATAGGTAATATCCACCTTTGCCGTCTGGTCCTGTTGGAGAAGGAATAATCGCAATTTCAGCATCAGGTACATTTTCCTTTAATTGCTGCGCCCATTGTAATAATTCATTGGCATTCATGGACCACATTCCAATGTTGCCAGTTATCGCTTCATTTTTATACTGCTTTGAATCAATTGTTAAAAATTCTTTATGAAGCAAACCTTCATCATACATAGTCTTATATGTTTCAAGGGCTGCCTCCATATTTTTTGAATCAAAGAACTTCGGTACAGGTTTTCCAGCTTTATCTAGTTCCCACATGCTGCTGTAAGGGAAAACATCGAATGCTCCAAAGAAAGTATCAGCATACTTGAAGTCTGCGCGTCCGCCAAATGGCTGTGCTACACCCATTTTCTTAAATTCACGTAAAACATTTAACGATTCTTCAACAGTTTTTGGTACTTCCAAACCGGCTTTATCCAATAAGTCTTTTCGGATATACGTTGCTCTCCGTGAAGGATTAGAAAGGAACTCTGGAATTGAATAAATCTTACCATCCTTATATCTTTGTTTCTCCCAAGCTTGCTCTGGAATATACTTTTTTAAATTTGGTCCATACTTTTCAATTAAATCGTCAAGCGGCAGGAATACACCTGCTTCAACGGCCTGTTGTAAAGATTGTCCACTTCCTTCACCAAAACCGGCCGATGTCTGAACAACATCCGGTATATCTCCTGAAGCAAACATTAAGTCCATTTTTGTCGAGTATTCATTATGCGGCATAAGACGAATATCTAAATCTGTGTTCGTTAACTTTTCCAGCTCTTTTACATATTCATCCTCATTGATATTTGGAGAATTTTCCACATGGGTAAAAGCTAGTGTACGCATGGAAATCGAGAATTTTAATGGTTCCTTTGATACCTCTTTTGTTTCTTTTGTTTCTTTTGTTTCATCGGCTTTTTTAGATGTTTGCTTACTTTGACATCCTGCTAGTAAAATAAGCGAAAAAAGTGCAACTGCAAAAATCTTTAAAGCTTTTTTAACATCCTTCATTGATCTTGCCCCCTCTATTTAATTTAGCAAGCGTTTTCATTCGCTTGTATTGATTATATTCTTTCAATTAATCTATCAACAATGGGCTATCTTTTAGTCTACTTGGGATTTTTTTATAATTACTCTTTAATTGAACCAAGCATGGTTCCTTTTACAAAATGCTTTTGTAAAAATGGATACAACAATAATATTGGCAGTGTTGCAACCACTACTGTAGCCATTTGAATACCTTCAGGTGAATTTAATGCAATGGTTGAATACACGGAATTGGCTTCTACGGACATTTCATCATTAACAATCATTTGTCTTAATTTTACCTGCAACGGATACAATTTTGGATCATTTAAGTAGTACAAGGCAGTTTGATAACTATTCCAGTGGCTCACACCATAAAAGATACCAATTGTGGCTAAAACAGGCTTTGATAGTGGTAATACGATGCGGAATAAGATTCCCAGCTCCCCAAGACCGTCTATTCGGGCTGCATCGATTAAGGTGCTTGGTATATTTAAGAAGAAAGATCTCATAACAAAGAAATTGAATGCACTAATCATACTTGGAATAATTAAAGCCCAGAGCGTATCAACCATTCCAAAGCTTTTAACAACTAAATACGATGGAATCAACGGTGCAGAAAAAATCATTGTGAATAATACCATGAATAAAATGATCTTTTTCCCTTTATATTCCGGTCTTGATAGCGGGTAAGCAAGAGACGTTGTAGCCAATAAGTTAATAAATGTCCCACCCACTGTAATAATTACTGATACCAGAAATGCCCTCCAAATAGATGCGTCGTGGAACACATATTCATAATTGATTAAGGTAAAATCTACCGGCCAAAAGAAGACCTCCCCTTTCGCTATAGCATTCGAGTTGCTGAATGATTTAGCAAATACGGATAATAAAGGAAGTAACATCGTAAGCGATAGTAATGCTAAAAACAACATATTTACGACGTCAAATATTTTTGATTTTAAGCTTGTACTATATTTCATCTTTTCCCCTCCTAATATAAACTGTTTCCTGATACTTTTTTGCTGACAAAGTTTGCTATTACCAGAAGCACGAGTCCGACGATTGATTTAAATAGTCCTATTGCAGTCGTAAAACTGTACTGGGCATTTCGTAGACCTACCTCATAAATATACGTATCAAGAATATCTCCATTTGCCTGGTTTAATGGATTGAGAAATACGTAAACCCTTTCAAAACCGAAATCAAGAAAATGTCCGATATGGAGAAGGAATAAAATACTAAATGTTGGAAGAATAGCAGGAACTGTTACATTCCAAATTTGCTGAAGTCTGTTGGCGCCGTCTACTCTAGCAGCTTCATAGAGTTCCGGGTTGACGCCTGCAAGTGCTGCTAAGTAAATAATCGTTCCCCAGCCCACACTTTGCCATAAATATGTGAGCACCAGTATCGGACGAATAAAATCTTCAGATCCCATAAAATAAATCGGCTCATGTCCTAACCATTCAATAAATTTATTTACAATACCAGTAGTCGGAGAAAGAATTCCAATAAACAAGCCGCTGATAATAACCCAAGAAAGAAAATGCGGCATATAGACAATCGTTTGAATAAACCTCTTATAAACTACTAACCGTAATTCATTCAATAACAACGCTAATATCAGAGGAGCAGGAAAAATTAATATATCATAAAAACTTAACAGCAATGTGTTTTTTAAAACACGAATCGAATCTGGATTCTGAAAAAGCCCCTTAAAATGTTTAAGGCCCACCCAAGTGCTATCCCATATTCCCATGAATATATTGTAATCCTTGAAGGCAATAATCGATCCCATTAACGGGGTATATTTAAAGATTAGGAAATATAAGATTCCTGGTATCGATATAAAATAAAGCGCTTTATATTTGTTGAGTCTTTCAAGAGCTTGACGGAAACGAGATTTCTTTTTTAACGTAATGTTTGGTTCTGTACTTAAATTTTGAACGACTGTACTTTTCATCTATGTTTTCCCTCCTTGTTCTCTATCTTTACAATGTAATTCAGCATTGTGACCTCCTTCTCTAAATTTAATTCTTCTAACTTGAGGGTTTTCATCATCCTATTGATTGAATTTTATCATTTAAAAATAATTAGTACTTCGGAGGCATTTTAGCTGACTATGTGTTTTTTTTAGTTTTTGGACCCTTTCCTATAAAAAATAATGGTTATGATGCATCCGAATATAAACATCGTTATCCATGGTACCAAGGAATACTGGCTTTGTAATGTAAGATCATGGAGATATCCTCCGCCTGTATTCCCCAGGAAGCCGCCGAGAGCAAAACTCCATCCGGTAAATCCAAAATAAGTTGCAAAGGATTGAGAATCAGAGAAATTAGATATTAAGTGATTCATCGTAGGTACAACCAGCATCTGTCCAAGAGTAAAAATAAGCACCGCCCCTAACATTGACCAAAGACCTGTTGTGAAGCCAAATATCAACAAACTAGTTCCTAGAATGAATGTACCTATCGCCATAATTTGGAGTTGATGAATTCTCTTTGATAGAATTTGTAACAATGGAATTTGCAGCAGTACCATAAATAATGCTCCAGCCATATAAAGAAAAGCTACATGATCAACATTTTCCAGTAATACTTTAGCTCTTACAGGAACGGATAGATACAGCTGAACGTTTAATGCCCAAACACCGATGATTAACAGACAAAATACAATAAAATTCTTATTATTTACTATTTTTTTTGCGATTGGAAGAAGTTTCTGTTTTTCTGTCGTTTTACCATCCATTCTTGGCAATAGAAACCATGATAGTAAAAATGCAAGCACAAACATAAATCCGGATGTAAAACAAACTAGAGAAAAATCGAACCGAAGAAGAAACATTCCTATAACGGGACCCAGAATAAAGCCAACATTACTGAGAGTCTCTCGAATACTAAAAATCTTTGATTTCATTTCTTCACTAGTGGTTTTGGCATAGGCACCGAAGCTTGCCGGATGGAAGAGCGCACCACCCAAACCGGAAATAAATGCTGCCATTGCAAACCCTACTGGATTATGGACAATACCATATAGGGTAAAGCCAACAATACGAATCCCAACACCTAATAGAATGGCTTTCTTGTATCCAATCCGGTCAGCCGCAATCCCACAAAAAAACCGTAATCCATTTTGTGCTAAACCACTCACTGCAATAATCGATCCAGAAAGTACCGTACTCATACCTAAATGATTAATAAAATAAACACTTAAAATGGGAACAAGCATATAAAAACCAATAGCCATTACCAACGTATCAACGTACAATGCCAATAAACCAGGACTTATAGATCTTCGAATGATGACATCCTCTTTCGTCTTCAATCCCCTAAACAACATTAACGGTCCACCCCTTTTTTCATTACTTGATACTATCATTCATTTTTATGTATGGAAATTGGGAGATTATAGATACAAATGGTTTTTTTTGGGGTGTAAGGAGGTTACCTATCTTTCATTCTTGACTGGGGATTTCTATGCAGAAGCTATGCCAATACAACTTGAGATTGTGATAAAATATAAAGAAAAGTAATAGTTAATGAGGATGATCATGTTGAAAAAACGAATTGTATTATCATGGAGCGGCGGTAAGGATTGTTGTATCGCATTGGATACTCTTACCAAGGCAGGCTATGAAGTTGTTAGTTTGGTTACTACGGTCCCCAAAGAGCATGGTCGCACCTTTGGGCACGGCGAGCGGACTGAAATGATTACATTACAAGGTGAGGCTCTCTCCATCCCTGTTCATTTCATAGAATGTACATACGAAACCTATACCAATGAATTTGTAAATGCCGTACAAACTTTGAAAGAACAATATGAAATCAAAGGTATTGCTTACGGTGATTTATATTTGCAGGAACATCGCGATTGGGGAGAAAAAGTGGCAAGCGCAGCTGGTGTTGAGGCCTTATATCCGCTTTGGACGAAAAAGGAAAATTCATTAAAGTTACTTGAGAATTTTGTTAATTCTGGCTACAAGGCAATTGTAATTCGTGTTAGAGAAGATGTATTAGATGAAACCTGGCTTGGTAGACTCATAGATGGATCCTTTATCCGAGAGGTCGAACAGATTGCCATCTGTCCAATGGGAGAATCAGGTGAATATCATACCTTTGTTTTTGATGGCCCACTATTCTCAAAAAGAATAAAATTAGATAGTATAGAAATAATCAATCTTGAAACAACAAAGAAACTAGAATTTAAGACTTATCATCTTGTTGATAGAGAAATATAAATAAAAACAAAGCCTATTTTGATCATAATCGAAATAGGCTTTTAACCATGTTACTTAAGCATACCTCGAGCGTCGACCTTACTTCCAAACAAAATAGAAATGGAGTATATTCAATCCCTCTTGATTACATGCCAAGTCCCATAATTAATATATTTGTCTAAAGTGATCCTTCAGTTCTTTTTCTGAAAGGATGATTTTGCCGTCTAAATTCTTTGTTTGTAAAACGAATTCTTTAACGCCAATAAACTCAGATTCACCTATAACAAAGTAAATAGTTCCCTTTTTAAATTGGCCTCTGAAATTTTTAATTAATTTATATCTTTTCATTTAGATACCTCAATTTGTGTGATTCATCGTTATTTTACAGCTCCATGTTGAATCCGACAAGACCCCCTACTTCTTAGTGGGGGGTCTACGAATGATCGCCTTATGAAACACGTAAAATACCAAAAGACTAACTCTCAGCCAAATCCAGCTGTAAATAAGAGAAAAGGTAAAAATTCCAAAGAAGACCATTATATTAAATTCAGAAGATACAGACGGGCCTAGGACGGGAAACCCTATTCCGTAGAGTAAAATGCAAATACCCATTGATAAACATAATGAGGCAAAGAAAACGATGAAAATCTGTCTCTTTATATACTTTAGACCCATTCCGATACTCAAGCCTAACAAACCTGTTGTAAAAGGAAACACCATTAATTCACTTGGTTGGACCACGGCTAAGAGGAAAATCGAAACAATATACGTCATCAGTCCGATTCTCGTGGACAGAAGACAAGCTAGGACGATAGGACCCGTTGTTAACATACTAAAAATATATCCTAGACCAGTGAAAATGCCAGCTGATTGAAGAATAACGGCTACTGATCCTAACAGAGCACCCATGACAAGACGTGTTTTATTGGAATAAAAGTCCACTTTGACAGTTAAATCACCTGAACTTTTATTCCCCCAAATACCTGATGTCATTCGCTTTGAGTTGCGCATATCACACCCCCTTATTTAGGTAAATGCATGAATGCCTGTTTTTATGCCAGAATTGATTCAATACAGTATTATTATATAGTTCTGCTACCAAAAGCGACTTCTACTTCTACTCCCTCTTCCTCTAATATCCTAACCTAAAATAATAAACGCCCATCCTATTTGCAATGTGTCAGTTTGTAGCCCCAGGTTAAAAAAAGCCATGTCAAATGAATCAAAAAACCTTCTAAAATACCTTCTCCCTTTTTTTCAATCCATTACATCCTCATATAATAACTTTTTGAGGTAGAAATTTGAATAATATGAGTATCAATCTCCATCAATTTTAGTAATACCTTCTTAATTCACATTTCTTTAACAACTTATTAATCTAATCTTAAAAAACTATTTATATAATAGGTTTGTGTTAAACCATTTCTTATTAAAGGAGGATATCTATGTATTTGAAAAAACTAACTGAAGATAAACTTATTACTATTGATTATTATACGAATGGAGTCTTACAAACAATTACAGGGCGCGTTTTTAGATTAAATCTAATTGAGCAAATACTTTCTCTAAAAGATGAAAAACAAAAGTCATTTACAATCCCTTTATCTGGAATTAGACATATTTATTAAAACATCTGTAATACACCTTTTTTTCAACGCAAATTTATATTTAACCCGCAATTGGCTTAGATCAAATGGATCTAGGTTTTTATTTTTTCTTCATCCCTTCACACAAAGTTAGTATAATAACCTGAATAGCTCTATGAGAAACTCATTTGTAATTTAATTTATTACCTCGTAAATTATTCCCTTATTAAAAAAGCATGCCGTACAGGAGAAAATAAAAGAACTGACTATAAGAGAGTACAGGAATTATAGTGAAGAAAAATCGAGAGAAACTATACAAACATGTTTAAAGTTTCTAGTATTTAGCACTTGTCCATTCATTAATATTATGTGTGCATATATTATTTGATGCCACCAAAGCACCATATTGTACCTTCAAGAAACTCTTTTGCGTTAATTGTGGTATTGTTCATTCTCCTGACCATTGTAGGGACTTCTTTTGTGAGAAGCTACAAAGGACAGAATAAGTTATTCTGTCCTTTTTGTTTTCGGAAAATATTTACTTTAATATTGAAATGCTTCTCTTTGTATTTTGGTTGATACTTGGTTTACTTTGCCTCCATAAGCCAACAGCTATCCATAAGCACCCCATTGTGACAAGCAAGCCGTGAATTACACGAAGCTCCTGACCACCAAAGAATTGTGGGATATATAAAACCATTCCTGACGCGAAGGGAATACCGCTCCATTTTTGGTACTTTCCTGACCTCCAAATCGTAACCGCAACTATTATCGATGCAATAGCAAGTAACGTGAGACCTATCAGAAACATAATTAGGCCTGGACCAGTACGTACGACATTTGAAATACTAACCAAAGCTACTGTCTGTTGTGTTATCGCCTCCAGTCCGATAGCATGTAGACCGTACGTTTCCCCTCCATAAAACGGTAAAGATAAACCTGTGCCTACTAAACATAATACAACCGCAGAATAGATTAGTGGTTTTAATGTAGTATCTTGTAATGATTGATAAAGCCCGAGAAAACCTAGAGGTAATAGTGTAAAAGCTACAATGGCGAGTATATGAGCCACCAGCCATTCGCTGGATGCGAAAGCTGCTGCTCCTTCTAAGGAAGCTTCATCGGAAAATGGACGAATTATAGGATAAAGTACATATAATATTCCTGATATTACGAGAGATACGGCACTAAAACGCAAATTAGGCATAATTGGATTTTCCTCCTAGATTTAAATGCTGACTCAAAAACAGCTTCACACTTCAATCTTATTCCAATAGATAAACCATAGAACAAAATTGGAGACCGATATTTCTCGAATGTCAGCATTATAATTTCTCGCTTTTAACCCAATTTCATTATATAACTAGTTTTTTAAGTTTAAGTTAATTTGATGTTAAAAATAAAAAAGATAGTGAAAGAGGGACAAACGTGGAGGCGTAGTCCCTATTCTATACCCCTTTTCTTCAACTAATGCAGGGTGAATAGGCAGCAAAAAATAAATTCAGAGAATAGCTCAGTTCATAGCTTATATATAGGTGAAATTTGATAAAATTGTTCGTTTTGGAAACAATAATTTCATGTTCACACATAATTAATGGAAAGAGGTGTCTAGAATGAAAAAAGATACATATTCAAAAGAAGAACCAACGCTTGCTGAGGGAATGAATACGGAAGATGTATTAAATCAGGATGCTACGGAAGAGGAAATTGCGAACGGTGAATCAACGAATGTAACCATTTTGACATTGGATGAAAATGATCCAAGCTAGAAAGGTAAAATGTCCTTCAAACAATTGAAGGACATTTCTTTTTGCCGTTTAATATCTATCTAAAACCTTGAAAAAATTAATTTTGCTTCACCTTAATGAACATCATGCTTCTTGAAGTTACCACCCTTTACTTCTGCTACATCATAGACAATGACAAAGGCATTTTCGTCAATTTCGTTAATAATTTCTTTCATTTTACTATCTTCTAATCGGTTAATCACACAATTGATTTCCTTGAATCTTTCGTTTGAATAACCGCCTTCCACCACATTATAAGTTGCACCGCGTCCTAAGTTGTCACGAATCTTCTCTACCATTAATTCTGGTTCATTGGTAATAATTTTAAAGGTTTTAGAACCACTTAAACCTTCTTCCACGATATGTATGACCTTAGAAGCAATATAGTAAGCGATGGCCGAAAGAATCGCTCCTTGAAGACCGAAGACGGTTGACACAACAATAAAGACGAACATATTTAAAAATAAAATAAGGTCACTTGTTCCAAAAGGTAATCTACGTGAAAGTAATACGGCTAACATATCAATTCCATCTAATGCACCGCCATTCCGTAAAGCCAAACCCATTCCAAAACCGATAATGATTCCGCCAACAACTGTTACTAACAAGGTATCTCCAACAATAATAGGTGTAAAATGATGCATAAGAAGCGTGCCGGTTGCCAGCGACGCAATACCAATAACGGAGTAAAGTGCAAAACTTGTACCAATCTGTTTATAACCTAAAAATACGAATGGAATGTTTAGTATGGCAATAAGGAGACCTAAAGGTAATCCAAATAATTGAGAACCCACAATACTTAGACCGGTCACCCCACCGTCTGATACATTGTTTGGGATTAATACTGTTTCTAGTCCGTATGCTGTAATAAATGCCCCAATCATAACCAATAATGCTCGTATAATCATTTTTAGTATACTGGGTTTTTGTTTGGTCTTTGCACTCAAATCATTTTCCTCATTTCAACTCTTTTTAATTCTCACTTTATGTATTCAAAAATCTAAAATACTTTTTCTCCTTCCGAATGTAATTATAGTAAAAAATCCCATGTTTAACAAAATCAAAAGCATACAAACCGACCTCTTCATTATTGAAAAAGGTCGTTTATTTTTCGTTTCATTCAATTGTCTTGGATGTTAAAGTTCCTATTCGGTTCTCCAATAGTGAATACTGCTCAAAGTTGGTATGATATGATTTTTCTTCATTGATTTGTACTTCTTGAAGTAATTCTACTTTATCTCTACGAAGATCTTCGAATTTTCTTAATATGCCTTCACTAAATTGTTTTGTTCTGATTGCATTTGTTAGGATTGGAGCTAATACATAAGCATCTTTCATCCCCGCATTAATTCCAATTGCGCCTGTTGGTGTCATCGTATGTGCAGCATCTCCAATGATTACAAGTCCGTCCTTGACCCAAGTGGGACTTTTTGAACTAAAAACATCTAAAAAAACGATATCCTTCCAAGACTGAAGATGAAGCTGTATGTTTTCTGTTAATTCAGGGAAGTTTTCATGAAGAGGATTTAGAATCGTACTAAGTGGGAGTTTTTTTAGTTCTGGAAATATACCTTCTCTAATGTTCCACCCAATTTGAACAAATCCTCCTGTTTGAGTAAAAAGTGCAAGCTGTTGACCGTTCGCAAGCAGCAATCTTACTGTTGGTTCCCATCCTGCCGGTGCAGGTATCTTAGCCCATAATACATCATAGCCGTGTTTGATGATTTCAAACGGGATATTTGCAAGGTTTCGTACTGTTGGATAACGACCATCTGCACCAACCACAATGGAACAGTTAATCGTCCATTCTTCTTCCCCTTTTATTGCCTTTACTCCACAGTAACTTCCATTTTCACTTTGAATAAGTCCGGTACCTTTTGTTTTAACCATATGGTTAAAATGATCATATTTTGCTGCTTCCTCTAAGATGGTACTGATTAAGTGAGCCTGGGGGACATGAATGCCTACGTGTTCCTCATCCTTATGGGGAGTAATCGTTTTTACCACTTGCCCGTGATCGAAAAATTCGACTCTTTCCATTCGAAGCAAGCCTTTTTCTTCTATCTTATGGAACAATTGATGTTCTTCTAAAATATTTTCTGTCTCGGCACTAATATGCTCGCCCCTAAATGCGGGAGTATTTCCAGAGCCCCGCTCGATAATCATGGTAGTCACGCCATTTTTGGCCAATAAATAACTTAATAATGCTCCACTCGGCCCTGCTCCAACAATACAAACATCAACATCTACCGTTTTGTTATTCACTTATCCCACCGCTCCCTCCTTTACAAGTAGTTTGCTTTATCCGTGAATAATTATGTCTGCATCTCCTGTGTGAGTATGGCAGCACATAAGGGAGATGGAGGGAACCGTTTAAACATATGTATTGTTTATACTTTCTAAAAGGGGAATGGAAATGGAAATACAGGTTCCTTTTCCTTGCTCACTTTTTACTTTTACTTTAAAGTCATGCAGGTATATGATCTTTTTCACAATTGACAATCCTAGTCCGCTGCCTCCTCCTGAACGGCTTCTTGCCTTATCCACCATATAAAACCGGTCAAAAATGTTGGAAAGTTCTTCTTCTGGAATTCCTCTCCCCGTATCTTTTATATGAACATGAACATCATGATCAAAAATCTCCATTTTGACTTCAATCTTACCATTACGATTGGAGTATTTAATAGCATTCGCTATCAAATTCTGCCATACCTGTTCTAAAAGATCACTGTCTGCTTTTACTTTACAAGCTAGGAGATTAAGTTCAACAGCAAGTTTTTTTTCAGTCCATTGTGGTTCAAATACAAGTATTACTCTTCGCAGTTGTTCATCTAACCGATACTCAACCGGATGAAAAGGATGGTTTTCGGAATCTAGTGAAGCCAGCCGAAGTAAATTATCACTAAGCTTTGATAGTCTTAATGTTTCATTATAAATAATATCAAGATACTCTGTTTGATGATCCAGTGGAATGACACCGTCTCTTATCGCTTTTGTAAAACCTCGAATGGATGTGATCGGCGACTGAATTTCATGAGAAACATTGCTTACAAAATCGTCTCGCATTTTATCTGTTTTCTGAAGTTCGCTTGCCATATAATTAAAATTGTTCATCAATTCTCCAAGTTCATCTTTCCTTTTATGTTTAAGGCGAAAGGATAAATTTCCTGTTGCCATTTCCTTCGCTGCGTTTGAAAGTTTTATCACCGGTTTAACAATATAGTTAGAGGATAATAGGATAAACAAACTTCCAATCACTAATACCATAAAAAGACCAATGAACAAGATATGTTGAATAACTTCAGAGAAGTAGGTAAAATCAACCTTTACGATCAAAGAGCTTCCATTGCTATCAATGTTTGGTACTCCAATGAATCGTACAGGACCATGCTTCCGATTTAAAAAGATTGGCTCAGATGATTCAGATTGTAATAGAGGTGCTGCCTCCTCTTCTGTTAAGGAAAAAGGGAGTACATTTCCTTCCTTTATAATTTCGCCATGTATACTATAGTGAGATAAAATACTCAATATTTGTTCACGTCTTTCCGGCTCAATTAATGCAAGGAGCGAAACTGTGTCACTCGCAATCATCAAAAACGGATCATCAATCGTGACTTCTTTCTCTGCAATCAAGCGGGTAATACCAAAAGATAGGAAAAGGCTAATAAGTACGATGATAATGAATGTAGCAACAATTTGAAGGCGCAGGCTTTTTTTTAACACCCTATGTTTCCTCCAACCGATATCCAAGTCCCCGAATAGTGTTAATTGTCAACGTTGGGAAAGGCTCTATTCGTTGACGCAGTCGATTTATATGAACATCCACAGTCCGTTCTTCCCCTTCATAATCCATTCCCCATATGTTTTCAATCAATTGTGTTCGAGTAAGAACCTTTCCAGGTGAACTAGCCAGCATAAATAGCAGTTCACACTCTTTCTTTTTTAGCCATACCGTTTCTTTATTTGAAGAGACCGTCAATGTCTCCATATCTATTTTCACGTTACTCATTTCAATTGCATTTGCCCCTGAAATATTATAGCGTTTTAATAAGGATTTAACCCTTAGTACAAGCTCTATTGGGTCAAAGGGCTTCACCAAATAATCATCCGTACCTGCTTGAAAACCTTTAACTTTATCCTTCGACTCTCCTTTAGCTGTTACCATTAAAATTGGAATATCCAAATACCCTCGAATATCCTCTGTCAATTCAATACCGTCTACACGTGGCATCATGACATCGATAATCATTAAATCTACCTTTGAATGTGATATATAATCTAATGCTTCTTGTCCATCCTCGGCTTCCACCACGGAGTATTGATTATTTTCAAGATACAGCCTAATCAGTTTCCGAATATGCGGGTCATCATCCACGACTAAAATCTTATTCATACCCTACCCTCCGGTCATCCTTCATGTTTATTTTTAATCATAGCATTTAAGATAACACTATTCGTATCTCAACGATTCCATTGGATCTAATTTAGCAGCCTTAGTTGAAGGAAGCAGCCCAGCAATCACACTAATCAGAGTGCTGACTCCAATGCCAAACAGCATGTATTCTGGAGTAAGCTGAATCAGTTCAGCACCAAAGCTGTCGAATAGTAAATTGTTAACAACACCGCTAATAACTATAGCAGCTGCAACTGCAATCACACCGCTGAATATGCCCAATAAAGCTGACTCTGAAAAGAATATGCGTCTGATATCTTTCTTTCTCGCGCCAATTGCACGTAAAATCCCAATTTCTCTGGTCCGTTCCACAACACTAATATATAGGACCACTAAAATCATTATCCCGGATACAAGCAGGGAGATACCAGCAATTCCCGCTAAAAGATAGGTAGCTATATTTAAGTATGTTGTTACTTGCTCCATAATCGTGGCGATTGGAGAGCTCACAAAGCCAGCGTCTTCCACTTTCGCTTTAATTTCCTTTACATATTCTTGTGCTGCCGCGTATGCATTTAGCTGGACAGGCTGCAATTGTAAATTATACTGGGTGTACGCTTCTTCAAGGGTTTCATACGTAACATAAGCCCTTGCTCCTTCTATTGGTCCCATATCTTCCTGTGCATATATTCCCGATACGACCAATTCTTTTTCAAGCGTGACCGGTTGGTTATCCTCACCCATTTCATTCACAAACAGTTTAATCGATTCCCCGACAAGGGACTCATATGTTTCTTCACTCGTTATGCTTTGCGCAAAAGACTTTGTAACCAGCACCTCATTATTAGATGGAAGAGATCCTTTTTCAACATCATCCGACTTAATCGTATCATTTATCGTTCCCAAGGATGAAAGCTCATAATTGTTTTCAGTGTACACAACATTGCTTTTTCCATTAATTGTTGTTACTTTTTCTACTCTTTCAACATTTTCCAATCCACTAATTTTGGTGATATCTTCTTCTGTAAATGGCTCGCCTCCCATTTGCCGCACGGGATCACCTGGCATCCCCTGTCCAGGTCCATTCGTCTGTTGCCCTTCTGAAATTTCAGATGTTTTTACCACGTCAACAAGTAATGGATTTAGGCTAGAGTTGATTTCATTATTTATATAACCTGTTACACCATTTCCTAAAGATAACATGAGAATTACACTCAAAATTCCAATAGATCCCCCTAAAGCAACGAGGATATTTCGTTTCGCTTTTAGTTGTATATTTCTGAGGGCCAGCTTAAAAGAAGACAATAAACTTAAACTTTTTCCTTTTTTCTGTGTCGCTTCCTTAATGGCAGTATAACGCTCTTTTACTGAGTGATCTTCTTTAATACATCCATCCTCAACGGTTACAATTCGACTTCCGTAGGCAGCAACTCTTTGCGAATGTGTAACTGTAATAATCAGCACGCCTTTTTTTGCAATCGAGTCAAGTAATTGCAGGATTTGTTCGCTTGTTTCTTGATCTAAGGCGCCGGTAGGCTCATCAGCTAAAATAATATCTGGATCATTGGCTAACGCTCTTGCGATGGCTACACGTTGTTTTTGGCCTCCCGAAAGTTGATTTGGACGCTTTTTCACATGATCCTTCAAACCTACTTCTTCCAAAATCTCCATGGCCCGCTGTGTCCTTTGGTTTTCACTCTTATTCACCATTTGCATCGAAATCTTTACATTTTCAAGTACGGATAAATGAGGGATTAAGTTAAAACTTTGAAAAATGAAGCCAATCTTCTCTTTTCTGTAGGCATCAATTTCCGTTTCCTTCATCGATTTCAGCGATTTTCCAAGTATGAATACATCTCCCTGAAAATCAGAGTCCATTCCACCGATAATGTTTATTAATGTCGATTTCCCCGAACCTGACTCTCCTAAAATGGAAACAAACTCACCGCTTTCAAAGCTTATATTTACATCCCGGAGTACAGGTACCTTTTCTTTTCCAGCAAGTGTATATGATTTATTTAATTGTTTTATTTCTAGTAATTTCATAATCTACCTACCTTTCATTTTTCATGAAAAATCAAATATATTTAAAGTCCTTTTTTTCGAACTCCTGAAACACCATTTTAATATCCTAGATTAAGAATCTTTGTAATGTCCCATTAGCACTAGTGTAGATCTGCCATATGATAGAGTAGTCCAATCATAAAGGCAATTCCTAAAAAGGTATGTAAAACTCTGACACTCCTGTGTGTCCGTTCTTTTAGATTTAATTTATAGCCGAAAATTACCATGACAATCATAACAGTGAAAGCTATCAACCCGCTGTAAACCCCATTCATGTCATTTGGGATAAAAATTAGAAAGTATAGACTATGTGCAGTTCCTGCAGCCGCAACAATCCACCCAAATAGAACATGCCTTTTTTTTATAAACTGCCATATGGAAAATATCCAGCGAACATTTGGAACTTTACTCTTCTTCATCAACATCCATATCATTCTAAAAAGAATTAGGAACACGGCTGCAAATCCAAAAATTTGCGTCATTTTAGTTAGAAAAAGATCTAAGCCCCTCCATATTCTGGTTGGTAACATTCCCACTAATGAAAGTATCCCTCCGAGAACCAAGACCGCACTTAAAATAACAACCACCCACCTAAATCCCTTTAAATAACGCAAATGATTCTTAGCCATATATTTTTGCATTATATTCACCTCTGATTTTCTTAATAAACAAAAGATATCATGTTCATGTAAACTGAATATTAACTAAAAAATTTAATATAAAAATATTCTTTTCATTTCTTACACCAATTCTTAATTGAAGGTATACCGGATATAATAGTGCTATTATAAAAATAAGATTAATGATTGTGAAAAGGAGACATTGCATTTGACAACTTCAAATAAAACTTTAAGGATTTGTGACAAAGGACACCAATATTATAAGAGCAGCGATTGTCCAACCTGCCCGACTTGTGAGCAAGAACGAAAACCTGAGAGCGGCTTTCTTTCGACTCTCTCTGCACCAGCTAGAAGAGCATTGGAAAGCAATGGGATTCTCACTTTGCAACAACTAGCAAACTTTAGTGAAAAAGAAATTCTGAAGTTTCACGGTATGGGTCCAGCTTCATTACCAAAACTTAGGTCTGCATTAGAGACAAATGGATTAGCGTTTAAAATAAAATAGAATCGATACATAATCATGGACTATTTCACCAACCATCTGCCATGAATTAATATGGGAAAAAGTATACAATAGTAGGAAGAGACTTACTTTTACTAAAGGATGTAGCAAATGGATTGGAAACTGGATAGAGAATCTAAAACACCGATTTATAAACAACTAGCACTATATATTGAGAATGGGATTGGTGACGGAAGTTTTCCGCATGATAAACCTTTACCTTCTGAGAGAGGTTTGGCAAAAGAGCTTGGAGTAAACAGAAGTACAGTTATTGCCGCCTATAACGAATTGGAAGGAAACGGACTTATCGATCGAAATAGAGGCAGTGGAACAACCGTTAGCAAGGATATCTGGGGGATTGCCAAGAAACGTATTCCGAGTTGGAATCGGTATATTGAGGCGGGTTCGTTTCTTCCAAATTTACCTGTTACGCAAAGAATCCATAAAGAAATGGCAGAGCAAAAACTAATAAATTTAGCTAGCGGGGAGCTCTCGCAGGATCTTTTTCCCATGACCTCACTACGAGAAATTACTTCAACCCGATCGTTTATGGGGAACTTGGGGTATGATCATCCACAAGGAAGTGCGATTTTTCGTGAAACCCTTGCGAACCATGTTTACCAGTTTCGTGGGATAGAGACGAATCCAGCGAATATATTAATTACCTCTGGGGCTCAGCAAGCTTTACATCTCGTTGTTCAATGTTTGTTAAAGCCTGGTGACGCTGTGGCCATTGAAAATCCATCCTATCACTTCAATCTGCCGATTTTTAAATCAACAGGCATCAAAACCTATTATTTGAAATCCGATAAGGACGGAATGAATCCTGATGATATAACGGAATTATATAAAAAACATAGAATTCGGATGATTTTTTTGAATCCTATTTTTCAAAATCCAACCGGCACTCTACTGTCTTTAGAACGTAGAAAAAAAATCCTTGAATTATCTTCTGAATATGGGATACCGGTGGTGGAAGATGACCCCTACAGTTTAACATCTTTTACAGGTGAAAAAATGAGGACTCTAAAATCATTAGACGATTATGGGAATGTTTTATATATAAGCTCATTGACCAAAATTGTTGCTTCCGGTTTGAGGATTGGATGGATTATTGGACCAAGAGCGGTGATTGAGAGATTATCAGACGCCAAACAGCAAGTCGACTTTGGGCATGCCAGTTACTCCCAGTGGATTGCGAATGATTTTTTAGAATCAACTGATTTCAAAGCCCATATGAAAAAGTTAGTAAAGGAATTGGAAAGTCGCAGAGATCAAATGATCACTAGTTTGAACGCTTTTTTAAAGGATCAAGTTGAGTATTACATACCACAAGGCGGAATTCATTTATGGTGCAGAATAAATAACGAATTTAATGAAATTCATTTACTTGAGGAATCCATTAAAAGAGGAGTTATTTATGTTCCGGGGACAACGTTGGGGACTGAAAAAGGCTATGTCCGTTTTACCTTTGCGCGGGAAAATGAAGAAAAAATAAAGGAAGGTATAAAAAGGTTTGCGGAGGCACTTACGATTGTTTCTACATGACCAACACCACAAAAAAAGACAGTCAGTTTGATCTGACCCAATAAAGTTAGACAAATATTTTTATGCAACTTTTAAGACTTGAGTTCGGTATTCCACTGGACTCAGGTCTTTTAATTTTGCCTTCATTCGCTTGTGATTGTAGTAGTGAATATAATCAGCTAATTCCTGTTCAAAATGCTCTATACTGTCAAATTCTTGTAAATAAAGGAGTTCTGACTTTAATAAGCCAAAGAAATTTTCCATGACTGCATTATCCAAACAGTTTCCTTTTCGGGACATACTCTGTGTAATTTGGTGCCGTTCTAGTGTTTTTTGATATTGTCTCATTTGATAATGCCAACCCTGATCTGAATGAAGAATTACCTGTTCTCCTGGCTGAAGACGTTCAATCGCTTGGTCTAACATATCACCTACTAATTTATAAACAGGACGTTTCATAACACTATAAGCAATGATTTCCCCGTTACACAAATCCAGTACAGGAGAGAGGTAGCGCTTCTCACCAAACAGGTGGAATTCTGTCACGTCGGTTACCCATTTTTGATTCATTTCCTCGGCAGAGAAATCTCGATCCAAGATGTTCGGAGCGATTTTTCCTACATTTCCTTTATAAGAACGGTATTTCTTCATGCGTACTAAGCATTTTAGACCGATTTCATTCATTAAACCATTGATGGTTTTTGGATCGTGTTTAAACCCTCTTTTTTCTAACTCTTTCGTAATACGACGGTACCCATAACGACCTTTATGTTCATGAAAAATCTCTTTAAAAGCTTCTTTTACCTTCTTATACTTATCTGACTTATATAATCATTTTTCCCACCAATAATACGTAGCACGTGGAATGTCAGCGACTTCAACTAAATCCACTACCCTATATTTATCCTTTAGTTCGAAAATTACTTGCGCTTTGTTTTTGTTTGTAATTTTTCCTGCATTTGAACTAAAGCATTCAACTTTTTTAAGTAGGCGATCTCCATTTCTAAACGTTCTACTTTCGCTTGTAATGAATCAACTGATTCTTCAGTGGGTACTGGATTATTCTTTGGTTCTGTTTTCTTTGATTCTTTTTTCATGGAATGATGCCCCTTTTTCTTTGTTTCTAGGGCACCAATTCCACCTTGTTCAAACCGTAGCTGCCATTTTCGAATAGTTTCAGGTGAGGAAATATTGAATATAGCAGCTGTTTCACGGTAGGATGTACCCATTTCATTTATATAATTAAGTACATCCATTTTAAACTTCGTAGAATAGCTTGTATAGGATTTTATAAAGGCACTTTCTCCTTGATGTTCATAAAGTCGAACCCATACGGTGAAAATACTTTCGTGGACACCTATGCCTTTCGCTATTTTCCCCATGGATTCTTTCCCACACTTATACCTTAGAACACTTTGAATCTTTTCCTCCGCTGTAAATTTAGCCATAAAAAAACACCCCGTAAATGTTAGAATGGTGTCTAACATTTACGGGGCAGATCAGTTAGGCTGTCTTTTCGTTCCTTCATAACTAAATTAACCAAATATATATCCCTAGTGAAACCAAACCTAAAGAAATAATTACGACATATATTAAAGTTAAGTTAGTAGTATTTCTTTTTGTCTTTCCCGTGTAGTTTTCATCAGGTTTCCCAGTAATAAATAAAGTTGAAACCACCGAAAAAATTAATATCAAAATAACCAAACCAATCATGATTTCCATGCTGCACCCCGATATAATTGCTTTTATATTTTAATAGAAACTCTTCACAATTATATAATAACGCAACTAGAATCATTTTGAACCATCCACTTCATCTGAAAATTGGCCATCCACTTTGTTTTTTCATCCATTCCCGCTTATTGTTTCCCAAAGGTAGATTGTTGTCCAAAAAGAGAGATCTTCCGATTGGCAGCTCCTTCTTGATTCAAAAACAGAAAACCATTATTGATATAATATATCTTCTCGTAGTGACGCTACTTTCGTTAGGGCGGTATCTATGTCGGATTCATTCACTCCAAAGTGTGCAAGTGCATCGTGGAGATGATTGACAATCGCATTAAAATGCTCTGGCTGGAGATTCATTCCTTCATGCGCTTTCGCCATAGATTTACCAGAATATTGATTTGGACCTCCTAAGGCGAAGCTAATAAATTTTGCCTGATGACGCCGTTGTTTCTCCATATCGGTTTCTTCAAAAAAGTGATTCACGGTATCATCCTTTAAAACCAACTCGTTGTAAAAATAGTCGACCACTTTTGAAATGGCTTCTTCCCCACCGACTTTTTCATATAGTGATTGTTCCATACCCACACTCCTATTTAGTATTTAACAGGAGTATTTTTTACAGATCAGTTGTTTTTATCCTTATTCTTTTCCTATCCCATTTTTAGGAAATCAATTTATTTTACCAGCATTACCTTTTGATCGGAGTTAATCTGCTTCGTTTTCCAGTTTCTTAACCATTTAACTATCTTATCTTTTAGTTCAGGGTCAACCGGGTGTTTAAGTGATTTTTTATTTTGATTCATGATTTTGCTCATACTATATTCCACATCTGTTTTTCGAAGCATATGAGTCATATCTTGAATAATATGTGTTTCACATTCACCCTGAACAAGTGCTTTGATCTTTTCTAGATCGCCAACCTTTACGTTTACATCCTTTGTTCCCGTAATCGCCAACACAGGACATGTGACCTTTTGTAACGGTTTTGATACGTCAAAATGTGCAGTTTCTCGATTCCATTTAGCGTTGATTTTTTTCCCTTTATACTTAATAACAGGATCATCCGATTCTTGTAGCGCCTTAAATAAATCGTCATTCATTTTTGTTATTTTTTTCTCTACTTTTAATAATCGAAGTAACCAACCTTGAAATCCTTTTACAGATCGTAAATCCTTCATTATTTCTTCACGTTGCCACTCCGTTGTTTCTGGTAATGGCTCAGCTGTGCCTGCAAGAAGAATCATTGCATGAACTGGAACTTGCTCATATACGTATGGCGCGATAATACATCCTTCGCTGTGTCCAAGTAAAATCACATTCTCTGAATCTATCTTTGGATGATTTTTTGCAAACTCTAATACCGCCCTAGCGTCATCGATTAAATCGTACACACCCATTTCATAATAATCTCCCTTACTAGCCCCTACACCCCTTTTATCATACCGGATACTGGCAAATCCTTCTGCAACAACTAGATCTGTTAATTCCTTAAAAATGTTCATAGGCATTCCTTTAGCATTCGAATCTCGATCTATCGGTCCACTTCCATGAACCATTACAACTAAAGGAAATTTTTCATCTTTTCCGTTCGGGAGTGTTAAGGCAGCTGCTAGCGGATATTGTCCTTGTATCGTCACTTCCAACTCTTTACTCGTCATTCTCATCGTCCCTTATTCGTTATTTATCTTACCTTATTGATAACTAGAAATATTACGTCTGAGTAAGCAAAACCGTTCATTACTTATGTCCTATTTCTTTTAACAATTTATTCAGGGGAACCATCAGGTATGATGAGCATAACGAATAAAAAGAATGTACTCAAAAACAAAAAGACCGCCGCAGCGATCTCATTCACATGTTGATAACCAATCTACTTTTTCTTTTTATTTCCCTCTTGTGCTTTTAATGCCACTTTTTCAAGTCCGTCTTGAGCAAATTCTGCATCTGATTTAGGCATAGCCTTATTATATCTTAATTCATCATTCTTATTTTTAGACATTTTTTCACCGCCCCTGAAGGTTGTTAGAGATTATTATAGGATGCCAACTAAGATGGATTTCGTAGAGGATTTTGTATTTATATCGGCATCCATGATTTTAGTTTGGTCTCTTTTTCAAAGTCTATGTATCGGTAGAATAAACGGTCCTATGTGAAGATATAATCTACATCGTCGTCTTTCCGTACAACTGCTAAATCATAATTCTCTAAAAACCAAGCATCACGATCATCAAAGTAAAATGTGATTCCTTCCACTTCATCCTTAATCGCAATTGTACCTTCTTTTCCTACTGATAATCCTAAATAATAGGATTTATGAGGCGTCGGTATTCCGCCATAAATTTTTACAACAAACTGTACATAATCACCTGATTTTAAATTCATCTCAGATATATACCAAGCCGCAGCCTCTTTCGTTACTTCCAATTTCATATCTACACCTCATATTTAAAATAATTTCCCTACCTATTTATACTCCTAAAGTTTTCCACAAAAGCCATTTCACATTCAACGATTTATTAATACTTACTTATTTCCACCAAGGTACGGGTGTTGGGAGAGTTCCATTCAGAAGGACTGTCTCACCGATTTTGGGAGTCATTATGTTAACTTCTTTTTCCTTAGCCTTTTTTAATGCTCTTTCTACAGGGTCTGTCCATGAATGGTATGCCAGTGTAAACGCACCCCAGTGACTCAGCATCATGTTTTTACCTTTTACATCGAGGTGAGCCTGGATGGAATCTTCTGGTTTCATATGAATAGCGGCCCATCGTTCATCATATTGCCCACCTTCTATTAAGGTAAGATCGAAAGGACCGTATTTTTCTCCAATCTTTTTAAAATGTGGACCATACCCGCCATCACCACTGGTATATAATCTGTACTTTTCCCCTAAAATTACCCAGCCCATCCAAAGGGTAGAATCTCGATTGAACATTCCTCTGCCTGAAAAATGCTGTGAAGGAACAGCAGCGACTTTTAATCCTTGCCATTCCATTTCATCCCACCAATTTAATTCAGTAATTTTCTCGGTCGCTACTCCCCACTTCTGTAAATGTGCTCCGAGGCCGATTGGAACAAAAAAATGACCAGCTTTCTCTTTTAATCTTAGAATGGAAGTATAGTCTAAATGATCGTAATGGTCATGCGTGATGAAAACAGCATCGATGAGGGGCAGCTCGTTAATTGCATATAACAAATCATTACTATACCTCTTGCTTCCCACTAGTGTAACTGGAGACGGGGACGGACCGAACATTGGATCAATTAATATTTTTTTGTTATCTAAATGAAGGAAGAAGGTCGAATGCCCAAACCAAGTCAAACTGTCTTTCTCACTTCGAATACTGTTCCAATCGATTGAAATGGGAATCGGATTATTTGGTTTACGATCTTTTTTTCCAATTAGAGCGTCCTTCAATAATGACAAAACGGTTGAGACACTCATTTTCATATCTGTTGGATGTTGATTCACAAATTTCCCATTCTTGAAATTCACGAAGTTACTGTAGGTCTGTTGTTGGGTTTTACTAGGTGTTCTTCCAAACGTTGGATGCAAGCGAACGAAAATAATGATGGCTATTACGAATACACCCAAAAAGGCAAGCAGATAGAACATATTTTTGCGGTTCCCCCTTCAAACACAATCTTCCAAAAGCCTCTATCTATGATATAGGTTTAGGAGGGCGGATGTAAATGATTTGCACCTCCCGCTTGAGTGACCGACACCCTTTCCAAAAACAATTTAGGGTCACTCCCCGACCCATTATAAGTTAGATATCCTTATAATAATTCTTCACCATTTCCCCCATAACCCAATTTGTTCTTGCCCCTGATTCACCCTCGCTTGGACACTTTCCGTTACCCGTTGTTAATTCAGCCACAACCGTTTCTATTAGAGGTTGATGGACATGTTTTGGCGGTTCGAAACTAAATTCCTCTGTTCCCGCCTCATTCTTTAATACAACAGGGTCATTTCCAAAAGTCGAAAAGGTAATTTTCCCTTTACTTCCGACAATTTCATTTACATCCACATTCTCAAAAGCACTAAAACACCAATTTCCCACGCCGTGGACTCCTGATTCAAACTGATATGTACCTGTTACAATGTCTTCGGCCCGATAATAGCCTGCTTGA
The DNA here is from genome assembly GCF_057221695.1 of Neobacillus sp. plas4. Lineage (NCBI taxonomy): Bacteria > Bacillati > Bacillota > Bacilli > Caryophanales > Bacillaceae > Neobacillus > Neobacillus sp. plas4. The sequence continues at coordinate 2,468,121 of NZ_CM170152.1, read as the reverse complement.
TTCGAGGCAAAACCTTGGACAGACTTGATAGGTCCTAGTAAAAAATCTACTATATCAAGTGTATGGCTGGCTAAATCAAAAAACAGTCCTCCACCAGCTAATTCGGGTTGAACTCTCCAGGGAAGATTTTGAGAATCCAAAACATCATCGGTAGCTTTTTGGTACTGGGTTGTAGATACGAACCGTACATCACCAATTGCCTCATTTTCCAACAGCTCTTTTATTTTTAAAAATTTCTCATGTGCCCTGCGGTAGTAGGCAACATATAAGGGAACACCAGCTTTTTCACAGGCAGCGATCATCTCCTGACATTCAGAGAAATTAAGAGCCATGGGCTTTTCTACATAAACAATTTTCCCTGCCTGTGCTGCCTTGATGGTATATTCTTTATGTGAACCTGGAGGTGTCGCGATATAGACAGCGTCTACTTCAGGGTCATGAATCAGTTCATCTCCATTGTCGTACCATTTTGGAACATGATGCCGTTCCGCATAGTCTTTCGCAAGTTCACCCGTCCTCCGCATAACTGCAACCAATTCAGAGTTGCCAATTTTTTGGAAAGCAGGACCGCTTTTTACTTCCGTCACATCACCGCAGCCAATAATCCCCCAACGAACCTTATTCCGTTTCATCATCATTATCTTCCTTCCTTAGATTAGCCTTAAACTAATAGTAATCTTCCTTCTCCTTAATGACCAGTTTAAAACTCATCTCAGACCGAGAATTGTCTGAAAATGACTGATTTGTGATAAGCTATGAAAGGAAAAGGGGGATTTGAATGCATAAACGTTACCTTTTTGCTTTATTTTGGTTTATTACCATGATTCTCATTAGTGGATGTGGACAAGATTCTGTCAACCCAAATAAAACGGATGTTTCAGATAGGAAAGAATCAGTTGAAGAAAAATCTATTCCAGCGGAGAAAGAAGAAGCTCAGAGTAATGTAGAAAACAAAGCCACTCCCACTGACTTATCAGAGCTAAAGGTCCATTACATTGATGTTGGCCAAGGTGATTCTACATTACTTCAATTTTCAGAAGATGGTGAGGACTTCGCAATTCTTATTGATGCAGGTAATTGGAAAGGAGATGAAGTGGTAAATTACCTTAAATCGCAACATGTATCACAGATTGATATTGCCATTGGCACCCATCCTGATGCCGATCATATTGGCCAGATGGATCAAGTGATTAACACCTTTAACGTGGGCGAGGTTTGGTTATCAGGGAACACGAATCCTTCACAAACCTTCCAACGGCTTTTAACTGCTATTGATTCCAAACAAGTTGACTATCATGAACCTAGAATGGGGGAAGAATTTGAAATTGGACCACTGAAGATGGATGTTTTATATCCCAAAACAATCAGTGAACATGATAATGAGGAATCAATTTCATTAAAAGTAACCTATGGTGAGGTAGTCTTTGTTTTTACAGGGGATGCCACCACTGATGATGAATTAAAAATGCTTCAAAGCGGCATTGATGTAAAAGCAGATATTTTAAAACTTGGTCATCACGGATCTTCTACTTCTACACATCCGACTTTTCTACATAAAGTGAATCCGGCTGTTGCTATTTACAGCGCTGGAAAAGACAATTCTTATGGTCATCCTCATGAAGAAGTGGTTAATCTCGTTAAGAATTCTAACATCGAGCTTTATGGAACGGATGTTCATGGGACAATTTTGGTGACAACCGATGGAAAAGACTATAAGGTTTTAACCAAAAAAGATGGAACCATTACCCCATCTAGCAGCGGAAATACACCAAAAGATCCAGCGAAGATGGAAGAAATGCAGCCGATTGTTGGTCAATGTATTGACGTCAATACGGCAACGATTGAGAAACTGCAAGAAATCATTCATATAGGTCCCGCACGGGCGAACGAGTTAATTAACTTACGACCTTTTAGGTCGGTTGACGATTTAGGACAAATTAGCGGAATTGGGCCAGCAAGAATTGCAGAAATTAAATCCCAAGGACTTGCATGCATAGGGGGCTAGAAAATGAAAGGTTATTTAGACAGAATCGAAGATCATCGATTCGCGGTCATTTTAGTGGACGAAATCAAAAAGGAATTTATTATTCCGGCGTCAGAACTTCCTGAAGGAAGCGTAGAAAACACATATTTCGACCTTACCATCGAAAATGATTCGATTACTTCAATAATATTGGATAAGGAGACTACCCTTTCTGAACAACAAAAAGTAGATAATATGATGTCAAAACTTCGTTCAAAAAGCTCTGGCAGTAAATTTAAAAAGAAATAAACCATCTAAAAAAGAGTTAAGTATCTATTTACTTAGCTCTTTTTGTTGTAGTCACAATTTATTTTAAAAAAACATATTATTCATCTAATCTTTCGATAAAGTTTGTATCTCTTCCCTTCAAATTCGAAAGATTTTTTATTTGAGGCTGCTTGTACAGCACGTGTTACATCCTGCTGTAATTTTGTTAAATTGCTTTGGATTTGGACTAGTTCAGATTTTTCATCGTTCATAACTAAAAAAAATGCATCCCTTTTCTTCAATCGATTTAACGCTTTTCCAAACGCCAATATCCCTTCTCCTAGGAAATCAAAGATTTGTACACTGGAGCTATTGATATCCTCTTGAATAAGTTCATAAATTTTTGCATCTTTTGGAGTAACTTTCATTAATTCTTGTTCATATTTATTCATCGTAATTCTCCAATTCATCTAATTTTCGATTGTATCTTTTCACATTCCATTCATCCCATACGTAACTGATACCATAAAACACAATAATACTGATAAGAAATTCCACGGAGAGTGTAACAAGAATGTTCATCTGTTCACTCCATTGTGGGAACAAGTGCAAATGCTGCCAATCCTTTTCAATAAACAATATACCAATCATATTGAGGATTAAAAACACAATTGCTAAACCGAGTGAATCCCAAAAATAAAATCTCTTCCTTCTTTTTTTGGATTGGTGATCAGATCCTGTCGGTATTTGTTCACCTGTTACCATTTTGGGTATCATTAAACTTTCATCCTTCCGTGCAAACCATCCAATCGATACAGGAATCATGACAATTAAGATAATTTCCATTGTACTAGTCGTAATATCCTTCGTACTGATATACTTCCAAATACACGAAACTATAAGATATAGATAGACTATACTTAGCGTTTTTGCCATCCCCTTGGCAATAAACTTTTGATTTCTTTCATCCATTCCTATTCCTCCTCTACGTAATTAAAAAGTTCTTCGATAGAAACATTAAAAATTTTGGCTATGTCCCACGCTAATTTAAGTGAAGGATTATAATTTCCACGTTCAAGGTGACCAATGGTTTCTCTTCTGACCCCTACCAAACTAGCTAATGTTTCCTGATTCATATTGTTCTTCGCTCTAAATTCTCTAATTTTGGTTTCTAACACATGTAACTACCCCCCTTTATAAAATGTTATATATTTCTCACATCATGTTATAAATATATAACATCATTCAGAAATTGTCAATGTTCTGACATTAATGGAAATTCATATATATAGGGTAAAAACCTAACAGGAGTATAAATCATTGGAAAAACAAAATAGCAGGTTTAGATGGGTAGTATTTGCTTCAGTCTTATTTACTTATTTATTAATATCGAGTCAAAGAACCGCACCCGGATTAATTACCGACCAAGTGATGAAAGATTTTAATGTAACTGCAACAACGATTGGGTTACTGACAAGTATCCAATTCTTTGTGTACACTGGTTTGCAAATTCCAATGGGGATGCTGGCTGATCGTTTTGGGCCAAATTTTTTTCTCATTATCGGTGCCATTCTAACCGGATTAGGGACAATGATTTACAGTCTCGGCACCCATGAATATATTCTCTTTTTTGCCAGAATCATGACTGGGTTAGGAGATGCAACCATTTGGGTTAATTTAGTGTTAATTTTGGGACATTGGTTTAGTGTAAAGGAATTTACTCGATTAATCGGAGTAACGGCCATGACGGGCAGTCTTGGTTTTCTTCTGGCTACGGTCCCTTTCTCTTTATGGATTGATCTCCATGGATGGAGAACAGCATTTTTTTCAGCAGGATTATTGATCTTTTTTTGCGGCATTTACCTTTATTTTGTACTCGTCAAAAAACCAAAACAATCGCTATTTATAAAGAATGAAAAACAACGTGAAAAAACAAAGGTTTTACTTAGAAGAATATTTACGAATCGGCAAGCCTGGGCTTTATTCCTGTGTCACTTTGGGATTGTGGGAACGTTTGTAGGTTTTATCGGTTCATGGGCTGTACCTTACGGAATGACAATGTATGGAATGACTCGTTCTGACGCAAGTCAACTCATTTTGCTTGGACTTTCCGCAGCACTCATTGGTGCTCCTTTATCCGGCTGGATAACGAGTAAGCTGGATATGATTAAACGGCCATATATTGTTGTACATATCATTCTTTTGATGAGTTGGTCTGCCTTTTTCGTATTCAAGGGAAGCCCGCCATTGTACGTACTGATGGTGCTTTTCTTCATTATCGGCCTTGCATATGGGGCAAATGCCTTAACTTTTGCAGCCGTTCGGCAATCGTTTCCCATCATGGAATCTGGCATCGCCTCCGGGTTTGCGAATACGGGAGGATTTCTAAGTGCCGTATTGCTGCCAAGTATCTTTGGAAAAATATTGGATCATTATCAGACAGCCACAGGCAGCATAGCTGATGGATATTATTTCGGTTTCATTACTCCAGTCATCTTCTCACTCATAGGCTTGATTGGCGTTATTTTATTAAAGGAAAAAGCTCAAGTTACAGCACCCAAGAATCATACTGCAAATCTTAAATAATAAGACATTCGTTTTAATCTAAGGCAAAGATTACTAGCACAAAAATATAGAATTTACACCTAATCTGTACTAAAATAAGTACAGGATCAAACAATAATTGGGGTGGACATCATTTTTGAACTTTCATATCTAGAATGGCTAGTTGTTATTTTATGTACCGTCTTTATTGGTTTTACTAAAACCGGTGTATCTAGCATGGGCATACTGGTTGCGACAATATTAATGTACGTGTTTCCTGCAAAGCAATCGATAGGAATCCTCTTGCCAATGCTCGTTGTTGGTGACCTATTTGCAGTCATTTTTTATCGTAGAAGTGTAGTCTGGAAATATCTGATTTCTCTTATTCCATGGGTATTAATGGGGATTATTTTTGGATATTTTGTTCTTGATCAAATCAACAGTGATCAGTTAAAACCTTTAATAGGTGTAATCGTGTTAGCACTGATTATCTTGCATATCAGTCGTGAGAGATTTGGGGAAAAGTTTAATCAAGCGTTACCCAAATCTATGTGGTTCACTGTTTCAATGGGGATCTTAGCAGGTTTTACTACGATGATCGGAAATGCTGCTGGCGGTGTAATGGCGGTTTATTTATTAATGAAAGGCTTGCCGAAAAAGGAATTTGTAGGGACAGGCGCCTGGTTCTTTATGTGTGTTAACTTAATTAAAGTACCATTTTATATTTCATTAGGGTTAATAACCTATGATTCTATCACGTTTAATTTGTGGTTAATTCCTACTATTTTAATAGGTGCATTTATTGGAATTAAAGTTGTCCCACACATTCCTCAAAAGGTTTTCCAAACACTAATCTTAGGTTTTGCACTCATTGGGGCAATAAGACTTATATTAGTCTAATTTTGAATAAGAAAAAGAAGTATTCGTTCAAAAGAAACGGATACTTCTTTTTTGGAAAGTTAACACAGCTACCGGCTTTTTCTTATCAAATTTAAAAATTCCTCTTTATCATCCACACTAAAGAAGATTCGAGAAACCGAATTACTTCTTCCGATCAATGGTTTAGTATGAATGGGAGTTTCTAATACTAGTTCAAATGTCGGTTGGTCTAATCCGATTAATGATAAGTCAAGAACTTCTTTCTTCTTTTTATCCTCATCATAGTAGAGATTTCCATTCCTAAATTCTTTAATATCATTTATATTTAGCACTACCTTTGGTCGAATGCCGATCTTTAAGGAAATTTGATTATTTTTTATCAGGAGGGGATTCTTGGTAACTGCTTGTAAATCCACGAGAAGAAATAGTATTACAGAGATCGATAAAATCAAATGAGCCCAGTGTAAGATTGCACTCCATTTATAAAGTAGAAATGAAACTCCCACTGACTCTACCACCATTACAAACACCATGACCCATATAAATCCTGTATAACCTGACTTTTTGTGGTACGTAAAAGATTTTTCTTCTTTCTCAGAATGTAATACCTCTTCTAATGAATTCTTCATCCTCCCAAACTCCTTCCCCACTTATCATAAATTATGATTAACATTTTAAAAAACTAAATATTTAACCTAACTTAATTATAGTGGAAACCTTGTTATGTTTCAATCATTAAGAACTTACATAAAAAAAAAGCCGCCTGGATAGCAGCTAATTTTTTATCTCATTGGGATAATTGTTTGTGTTTTATTTCATTATAGATTGCAACAATAACGTCAATGTTATTGTCAACAAAATTTAGACGTTCTTTCGCCACCCTGGACCATTCATCAGAAAAATTAATGGCTGAAATAATGTGTTTCAGGTTAAATGTATATCCTTCGTGAAGCTCTGCAATGACATAGCTCACGCCCATATGTTTCCCTGCTTTATTCACAATAGTTTCTATATCACTTTTTAGCCATTCCGGAGCAACCTCCGTTGATTTTTTCAGTAATAATTCATATTCTTCATTAAACATCTTTTTTTCCTCCTGATTATTTCAAGAATCTTTAAATAAAAAACAAAACCAATAATAACCATATGTTAAGTATTCGTCTTATACTCTAACATCATACAATATCTTTCCATGAACTTCTAACGATTTGGCTAGTTACTATTCCCTAAATATTTCTCCATCCGAATATCCTTCCACATTCTATCCTGCCAAAAGGTAAAATTTTCGATCACACCAATTTCCTGATATCCTAGTTTCCGGTAGAGGTTTTGTGCTTGGGTGTTAAATTCAAACACCCCCAATTCAACACGGTATAAGCCATGCTTCTTAATTTCTTCCTCTAAGTTTTTTATGGCCTTATACCCAATCCCTTTTCCCCTGCCTTCTGGCTCACCAATAGTGATACCTATCCAGGCAGTTCCAGGCTCTTTTTTGTAAAGGTGGCCCGGGTCCACCATAAAATTCATTTCACCGATTAATTTGTTTTCTAGATAAATTAAATAGGTATGATGGTGTTCAAGTCGTTGATTTAAATGTTCTAGGGTTACGTATTCCCGACGTTCTAAGTCTAACTTGTTCTGGTTAGGACGCATTAATGGAATTAAATCTGGATTGTTTTCCCAGCGATGAAATAATTCAACATGGGTTGTGGTAGGCTTTACTAGTTTTTCAAAAGATACATTCATAAGGCTTCCCCCCACCTCATTGCTCAGATTTATAATTTAAAAGAGTAGGTAAAACATCCAAGATAATTTTAAATGGCTCACTTGTTTTTTGTGTTAAACAGAGCAATATTGCACCTTCAATTGAAGCCGTAATCATGACAGCAATGGATTTAGCAGATTCCTCTGAAATGCCGTCTGCTATCAGCTTGTTTATATAGATACCTTGCATTTTTATGTATAAGTTTGAACAGGCATTCCGGACTGGGTCACTAAGTAATGCCATTTCGCTAATAATAGAGCTAAACGTGTAGGCAGAAATCGTTCCTTCTGATTCAAAATTTGCGATTAACTTGTTAATCATGGCAGCCGTGGCTTCCTTTGTTGTAGGATAACGTTCAAATATATCCTCGATATCATTGGTCATCCCTTCACTCATTGACTGAAGACAGGCAATAAGTAATTCTTCTTTTCCATTAGGAAAATGATGATAAAGGGACCCTTTTGAAAAATTCCCTGCTTTTAAGATCTCGGTTAAACCGACACCTATATATCCCTTTTGTTGAAATAGTTTTTTTGCTATGTCAATCATCATCGATTTTGTATCCATTTACACGCTCCTCCATCCAGATGCATAACGCGCAAGAAATTCGTTTACTGTGTCAATTCTATTACTAGAATAAATAATGGAGTTGCTAAAGTCCATTAAATTAGCACCATGTTTTAAAAGGAATTCATTTTGTACACCTTTTTCCTTACAAAAATAGGAGCTAATTCCCTCATCAACTCCCTTTTTAACAATGATAATGCCAAATACCTTTCTTTATTTCCTTCGTAATTTTCCCTTGTATTTCAAGATAATCGAGATATCCAATAATTTTAGACATAGTGTTAAAAAATTTCTTTTCATACTTATCTTTATATAATAACTTGGCAATGCCGCTTGCAGTTGAAATCCCGGATTGAATGATAGGTATGTATTTGCTGGCTTTCTCATCGATTTCTTTTATTCTTTCTTTTATTAGGTTTGTAGGATTTTCTATGATACTGCCATGTCCGGAAAAAACAAGATCTGCATTTAGTGACAAACATTTTTCTAATGACTGCTTTTGTTGAGCCAATGATTTTGTACGGGTCCCATCAATATTTGGTTCAACCATAGCATTGCTAGGTAGATGTTGAATCAATAAATCACCCGCAAATAGCCAGTTACATTCTCTATTATAGAAGGCTACTTGGTCCGGAGCATGCCCTGGAATTTTAAGGACTTCAAAACCAAAAAGCTGGTTAGTAGTGATTTCTTGGATTTCACAATGAATTTTTTTATTTTCACCAATTGTAATAGGATTACGTAAATCAGCTGCTTGTGTCTCACCAAACTTGCCGCATCCCATCTCTTGGTATAGCTTTCTAAAAAACTCTACGCGCAATTTCATATAGTGAGGGTCTCTATTAAGTATAAGTTTAGCATAAGGATGGGCATATACGGGAATGGAATGGGTGGATACAATGGTGTTGACCAAACCAATATGGTCGATGTGGTTATGCGTTAGTAAAATGGCTGTGATATCAGTTAGTGTATAATCATGATCCTTTAGAGTCATTTGTAAGGCGTTCCAGCATTCATCATTGTTCAAACCAGCGTCAATTAAAAGGAGGGAATTTTCATGTTTAACTAAGAAAAAGTTAATACTTTCTAATTTATTGGAAGTAGGAACCATAACAGGATATACCTCTATATTGTTCTTTTTAAACATCTTCTATCACCGCCTCAAAAAGAAAAGTACAACATAGCCCACATCGTTTGATGAGGCGGGCTTTGTTGTTTCACCATGAAATAATCGGTTTATGGATTAATCACAAGTCCATCTTCAGCAGCAATAATTTCCCCTTTATAACCTGCAGCTGAAAATACCTTTGAAATACTCGGTATATCTACCTTACCTAGACCGATATGGGTTAAGACAAGTTTTTTAGCCTTTGATTCTGCTGCCATTTTGGCAAGGTCTTCTAGTGTAGCATGAGATTGTTTTAACCCATTCTTTAAACTTTCGCGCGCTTGTTCGGGTACAAATGAAAAATCACTCGCTAACATACCATCTATCACTAGAATATCGGTATTCTTTGCAAACTTGGCAAATTCATTCGAATAGGTTAAATCACCTGATACAACTACACTTTGTCCCTTTGCCTCAAAACGATAGGCATAGGTTGGAACTGTATGCGGGACAGGGATGGATGTAATTTTTACACCATCGAGTTCAAACTGATATTTATCCCCTGTAAAATCGTTAATATTCACATTGGTAAAAATACCATCCTTTGGCCAGCCCAAACCTGAACGATACTCTAAATCTGATTTAAAAAAATTAACTGTCGTATCATAAAATTCTTGGACCTGAGGTCCTACTAGATTAAGGGAACGCCTTCCTGTAGGTCCCTGCCAGCCATCAATGAAAAAGTTCCAAAAGCCGCCGTTATGATCCACATGTTGATGTGTAAACAACATATTTGTAATTTTTTCTGCAGGAAGACCAATCTTTAATAGTGTACTCGTTGTATTTTCACCGCTGTCCACTAAGAAATATTTATCTTTAAATTGAACCAGTGTACTTGGAGCCCCTCGGCCAACCTCCGTTTTTGGGTTGCCTGAACCCACTGTCACTACTCGGAAACCTGCAGGAACTGTTTCAAAAGCTGAGCTGCCATTTTTATTTTCTAGTGGCTTTTTATCGGCAGAGGCTGATTCCTTTGTACCACAGCCACTTATTACCATAACAATTAACAAAACAAAGATCAAAAGTTTTCGTGTCATCTATTCTACTCTCCCTTTAATTCTACTATTATACTTGTAAACTAGCTTTAACATCTTTTTCTGGATTAAATTTAACTTTAGATGGTGCTGTTTCTTTGTATAAGAACGTTAAAAAGGACGCAAGAACGCCAGCAGCAGCCGCAACGTATAATGGTGTTTGAATACCATATATATCTGCTAAAGCACCATTCACCATCGGATTTAAGAATCCGCCGATTAACTCACCAATGCCAATGGTTAATCCAATCGCAAGACCTGAGTATTGTAATGGAACAGACTCAACTGGAATAACGGACATCGACATACCAATGACACCTGAACCAGCAGAACCAATGAATAAAAGCAGCATCATTAATGGAATGGAATCCACGAAAACGATAGATAGCGGAATCAGAATTAATAAAAAGCCAGAAACTAAGGACGCTGGTTTACGACCAGTTCGCTCTGAAATAGTAGGTATTAAGAAACCGAAGATCGCGTATCCCACCCCAAAGGAAGCCATTACGAAACTCATAGTAGTATCAGATAAACCTTTGGCTTGTACTAAATACGTTGGTCCAAAAATTTGGAATGCCATAAGCGTTGTCATAACTAGACTGAAAACAACAATGGATAACCAAATATTACGGTGTTTAAGAACATCTTTCACTTTTACTTTTTCAGTTGATTTAATCGCATGCATTGCATGGAATTTCGCTGAATCAGGATTTTTCACTGATTTAAAGATCACTATGCTTAATATAATCCCTGGGATAATCGTTAAATAGAATGCAGTATGCCAGTCAAAATTTGTTGCTAATGCAACGATTACTACAGGTGCTAAAATACTGCCGAATAAGGCGTTGCTTGTGTTCATCGTGAAGCCTAAATTAAATCCTTTACGGCGCTCAGAAGATTCCATTGCTAAAATCGATTGTGTCTGTGGAATCAGAGGACCTTCTACAATCCCCATTAATAGACGAAGTACGAATAACATCGCAAATGATTGTGCTAAACCGTGCATTAATGAAACAATGGAAAATGCCAAAACTAAAAGTGCTAACATTGATTTCTTACTTTTAACCTTATCTGAAATGAATCCGCCTAGTGGACCCGATACTGACCAGGTTAATGCAAGCGCTGCACCAAGTAATCCTAATTGCGTGTAGTTTAGTCCTAAATCTGCTGAAATCATTGGGAATAGATAGTTAATCGCTAAACGGTCAAAGAATACGAAACCGATTGTGAAGAAAACGATTAGTACTAACTTATTTTCATACGTCCAAAACTTTTTCTTTTCCATTAAATAAAACACCCTTCCTTAAAATCACGTATTGTTATAGCTTTTAATCATAAATCATAAAATACGTAGATACCGAGTTGATTAGTAAAATTTACAATCATCTGGATTTCAGGATTAATGAGGCAGCCAAACTCTCAGATCTGAAAGTTTAAAATATTGGCATGCTATTAATAGCCCCCGAAATAGGAATATATAATGTGGTGTTCTAAGAAGCAAAATTCCGAAGATTGAGAATATTTCTAGCACTCTTGTCCCTTTAAACCATGATTAAAGAATCCAATTTATAATACTTTTTAGTAAGTGCCGATGTCCACCTCCCTTAAGGCTACCCCCCGTACTAGCAATTTCTCCCTGCACATTAAACGGAAGTGACCAAACGCAGTGCCGACGGTTTCTGCCAGATGATCACTTCCCTTGAAATTTATAAACTTCATACATCCACGAAAACGTAAATTACAAATTCTTTACTTTGAATTTAAAAAATCAGCTGTTCGTTTATAAACGTCTTTATATTCATCTAAATGAGTGAATTTACCTAAGAAGCCATGAGTTGCACCCTCATATCTTTTTACTTCTGCATGTACACCGCATTTTTGTAAATTCTGTGCAAATAGTTCCCCTTCATCTCGAAATGGGTCATATTCTGCTGTGATGACGAGAGATGCTGGAAGTTTTTCTAAATTCTTTTCTCGAATCGGTGAAACAAGCGGATTATCGGTATCCACATTCCCTATTAAATAGAAGGAATTAATTTCTGCTAATTGGTCGCTCTCTACGAAATAGCCTTTTCCGTTTTCCACTAATGATGGGTAACGGAATTCACTAAAGTCGAGGTCTAGGGATGGATAAAATAATACTTGCTTTGAAATGGTAAATTCCTTTTTATCACGGGCCATTAGGGAAACTGCAGCAACTAAGTTTCCGCCAGAACTATCCCCTGCAATAGCGAGGTTCTTCCCATCCCATTTTAATTCGTCTTTATGTTGTGTTGCCCATTTTGTGACATTATAGGAATCTACTAATGCCGCAGGAAATGGATGTTCTGGGGCGAGTCGATAACCCACAGAAATTACTTTATAGCCGGATTCCATACAAATCGGGCGAACCACTTCATCATGACTATCTAATGTACCAGACATAAAGGCACCGCCATGGAAATACATAAGAATTGGATAAGAATCTGCTTCTTTTGGTGTGTAAATTCTTACTGGAATATCTGCTTCAGCAGTCGTAATTGTTCTTTCTTCGACAGAATAAACTTGTACACGTTGTTCAACTGGTAAAACAGGTGCATCAAACATTTTTCTATGTTCTTCCGGAATGATTTTTGGCTTAGACTCGGATTTTGGAATGAAATCCAATATTTTTTTTATCTCTGGATGTACAGGCATTTGCGAAACCTCCGTATTTCAATCCGCCGCTTATTTGATTGATTAAGCGACGGAATATTCCTATTCTAGTTAATTTTCAGATATCTATTTTGAGATGAGATTTTAAGATTACTTATTTTCAAAGAATTCTTTTTCTGGGAAAAAGGTATCTTCCTTGTCATTGTGGAACTGACGAGATAAATTTTGGAATAAATGGCAAACTGGCTTTCTTAGGTCCTCATACTTTTTCAAAGCTTCTGCAACGGAATCAGTTTCTAGTAAACATTCAGCCAATATCCCGGCATCTTGAATCGCCATATTTGCACCTTGACCTTGGTTATGAAGCATCGAATGGGCAGCATCTCCTAGCAGAGTGATGCATTCATTGCTCCACTGTTGGACTGGATCGATATCATATAGTGCACGAACATCCCAATGATTAATATCTTCGGCTATCTTCTGGAAGTTAGGATGGAAGTTCTTTAATTGATTAAGCATGTCTTCTTTCGGCACGTTTGGTCTACCAGTTCGATCATGGTGTGGTACGGTAATATCGACGGAAACTTGTTTCCGATATTGTAACGGTAGTAAATATAAATTGACTTTATCATTTGCGACAATTCGGAGTGTGTCACCAGTAGCTAAGCCATATGTTTCATCCTCATTAACAAGAGCACGATAGGCATGATAGCTGTGGAAAACAGGCTCAGCTTGACTGAAAAATAGATTCCGGGTAAGGGAACGAATACCATCTGCACCAATAACCAAATCGGCTTCCACTTTGAGGCCGTTTTCAAACTCAATCTCTGCATAATTTCCATGACGAACAATATTTTTACATTTGTGATCCAGATGGATGTATTCAGATGGTATAGCATTAATAAGCGTGTCCAGACAGTCTGCGCGATGAATTAATCTCGCCCATTTTTCATTCGGGTCATCTGTTAAAGCTGGCCATTGCTCCTTAAGTAACACTTCCGCTTGTTCTGAAAGGATCTCTATTTGGACGCTTTTATGGGTTACTCTCTCAATTTCTTCCTTAAGTCCCCATTTCTCGAAATACTGAATGGATGGCGGACGCAAACCGATACCTGCACCTACCTCTTTTATAGCTGCTGCCTGCTCATAGACGTCGACATTAAATCCTGCATGACGTAATGCAACCGCAGCTGACGCCCCACCAATACCTGCACCGAGAATAGCAATTCTTAAATTTGATTTCATTAACATTTCCCTCCTAAGCGATATCTTTTTTATTTATCATATTTTTGTTATTACCAAGTTTTAAAGGAACAAATGAAAATGCTATAGCAGCTATAATGCCTGGAATGGCAAACGAAAGGAAATTCATTTGCGCTGATAGATTAAGAGATACTAGAATGCCACCGAATGTAGGACCGATAATCCCGCCTATTCTACCAATTCCCGAAGCAAACCCTATAGCAGTTGAGCGCATTAATGGAGGATAGTATTGTGATACAAAGGAGTAGGAAATGTTTTGAGCCCCCATCGTACATGCACCAGTAATAAATACCAAGAGATATAGAATCACCATGTTGTTTTTAAAGCCAAGAAGCGTCAAGGAAACTGCAGACATGATAAACATTGGAACTAGTACTTTTTTTACTCCGAATTTATCTGCAAGACCTCCAAGAATTAACGTTCCAATAATAGCCCCTATATTTAAAACAATCATAAAGCCTAAACTGGAACCAAGTGGATAGCCGGCACTAAACATCAAATTAGGAAGCCAAGTACTTACTCCATTGATCATAAGTAAGCACATGAAAAACGCAATCCAAATCATCACAGTACCAAGCGCGCGTTTATTTTTGAACAAGGCTGCCACTGGAGAACCAGGTTCTTCTTTTTCTGTACTTAATACAAATTCAGCATCTGCTGGCAGTGATACCTTGTCATTAACTTTTGAAAGAACGATGCGCAGTTCGTTTATTCGACCTTTCATCAACAGAATAGCGGGTGAATCATGAAAAAACTTCATCATAAACGGAATGAGCAAAAGTGGAATCGCAGCTACCCAGTAAACACTTTTCCATCCCAAAAGAGGGATAAAATAAATACCAATGAGAGCGGCTACAATACCACCAACTGAAAAGCAGCACATCACGATTGAAACCATTATGTTATGCATATGTTTTGGTGCGTAATCTGTCAGTAGGGCAATTACATTGGGCAAAACCCCGCCAATCCCAACACCGGCAATAAACCGGAAAATAGAAAACGGAGTTGGGCCAGGTGCAAAAGCACATAAAAACGTAAATATACTAAAGAGGACAACACTTAAAATAAGAATTTTTTTCCTTCCAAATTTGTCGGCCAAAACACCAAAGAATATGGCACCCAGCATCATTCCGAAAAATCCGTAACTTCCAATGGCACCTGCTTGAACAGGGGATATCGACCAGTCCTTCATAAGGATTGGGATAACTGATCCATATATAACTAAATCGAACATATCGAAAACTATAATTATGCAGCAACAAACCAATAACCCAATATAAAAGCGGTTAAATTTACCTTCATTGACAACTTCGGTAATGTTTATTTTTGACACCCTATTCCCCCCTGTCCAATATTGTTGATATACTCTTTTTAAACGCTTATCAATCTCATCGATTTACCGTAAGAGAAAACTTATATTCATCGGCTCTATGAACAGCCCTTCTCCAGCCTATGAGTCTATCATTACGCGTGTACAACTTTGTTTCTATTACGAGAACAGGGTCCCCATGCTTTGTACCCAAAATCTCTGCCTCCATACTGTTCGCACTTGACGCACAGATTTGGTGATCACCTCGAGAAATAATAATGCCTTGTTCATTTTCGAGAAGCCTGAAAACACTATCAACTTTCTCAACCTCACGTTTACTCAGTTGGATATCCTCCGATACAGACAAATAAGTCTGCGACCATACTAATGGTTTCCCTTTGAGAAAGATTAATCGGGAGACTCTCTGGACCTTCTCGTTCGGTGTAAGACCAAGAATTGCGCACAATTTCACTGTAGAAAACACAGTGTCAACACTTAATATTTTTGAAGTGCAATCCAAACCTTGATCGCGAAGAAATCCAACAAGTCCTCCTAACTCTACCCCTGGAGGTCGAACTGGGAGTTCCTGAACAGGGAAGGTGCCCTTCGCCCTCTCACGATAAACGTACCCTTCATCGGCAAGCTCCTTCAGTGCCTGGCGAACAGGCGCCCGACTAACATGAAAGCGCTGAATAAGTTCATGCTCAGTGCTAATTGGGCGACCCGTTTCACCGACAGCAGCCTGTATCTCACGAATCAATATTTCCTTGATTTGTTTATAAAGGGGCACCGATGAACTTCGATCAATGGTTAGTTTTGTCGCATGGTTAACCATTATTTTGCAGGGTCTCCTTGTGCAAGCCCGGCCGCATGAATCTTAAGCGGTGCAGCAGTGCGCTCCTGCAAGTATTCAAAGGTAACTCCAGGTGCGAGTTCTTGAACAACAAGGCCCTCGTCTGTTACGTAAATCACCGCAAGATCCGTATAAATTCGATCTACACAGCCGGGTGCAGTAAGTGGATAAGTACATTCTTCAACGATTTTCGGCTTTCCCTTACTTGTATGCTGCATACAAAGGAAGATACGTTTTGCGCCAACCGTTAAATCCATTGCTCCGCCTACACGTCCAAGAGGATCATTTGGAACCTTCCAGCTGGCAAGATCACCAGTCATTGAGACTTGGAATGCGCCTAGTACAGCTGCATCAAGGTGACCACCACGGATCATGGCAAATGAATCAGATTGTGAGAAGAAGCACCCGCCCGGCTTTAATGTAATGGGTTCCTTCCCTGCATTTACAAGATCCATATCCTCTTGTCCTGGTTCTGGTTTTGGTCCCAAACCAAGAAGACCATTCTCACTATGCAGAATAATTTCCCTGCCTTCAGGAATCACGTCCGCAACAAGTGTAGGAATACCAATACCTAAATTTACGAACCATCCATCCTCTAAGTCTTGAGCTACTCGAGAAGCTAACTCAATCTTTGACCATCCAATCTTTTTTTCTTCCTTAACCATTTACTAATACCCTCCCTTCTTGCGCGGCCTCCAATTTTACTAAGCGATGAACATAAACGCTTGGTGTAGCAATATTCTCTGGGTCTAATTCTCCGACTTCTACGATTTCATCAACCTCAGCAATTGTAATTCGTGCTGCTGTCGCCATTACCGGGTTAAAATTACGCTGAGTTTTATTGTAAACAATATTTCCCCAGCGATCAGCTCGGTGGCCCTTGATAAAAGCGAAGTCACCAACGATTGCTTGCTCTAGCACGTGCAAACGGCCATTATACATACGTGTTTCCTTTCCTTCACCTAGTTCAGTGTGCGCTGCTGTCGGTGTGTAAAATGCCGGAACACCCGCACCGCCTGCTCGAATCCGTTCTGCTAATGTTCCTTGTGGTGAGATTTCTAACTCAATCGAGCCATTCTGAAGACGGGCAATTAAATCATCAGCATGTGGACCAACAGGGAAAGAGCAGATAATTTTCTTTACTTGATTGTTACTGATTAATGAGGCAACACCATCGCTAACGGCACCAATATTATTAGATACAACTGTTAGATTCTTTGCTCCTTGTTCTACCAGAGCAGCAATTAGATGTGACGGCAGTCCGCTTCCCCCAAAGCCTCCAACTAGCAATGTTGCCCCATCGTGTATGTCAGCAACTGCCTTGGCTGTATTTTCAAACCTTTTCTGAATCATCAAGATTTTCCTCCTCTCATTTAACCTGCGAAACAATAAGTTCTTCATGGTAACCATTCATTGTTACAAAAAATGCGCAAGGTAAGTTCCTTGGATCCCCTGTATAGCCAATTTCCTCAGCAATTGATTCAAACGGCCCATACAGACCATTCTGTTTAGCAGAAAGACCATTCGCTAAATGCCGCTTCACCAAATCTCTTAAGTTGGCATCCCTATCAAGACTTGCTTGTAATACGGAGGCAACTTGCTCACCTTCGATTTGTGCACTTTGCATTTCACCATTGATATCACGGAATGGATGGCCTAAGAATAATTTTTTTGGACGAACTTCTTCTAACAAACGGCGTATACTTTTACGATATAAGGTTGGTGCCTCAATCGTTGGTAAGCCGCTAAACCCGCCGTACATTTGAACCGCGTCCGCGGCAAATGCCCAATTTAAGCCTTCTACTACAAAGGTCACAGAACCGATCGAATGACCTGGAGTTTCAATCACTTTTAACGCGATATTACCCCCCAGATGGATAGAATCACCCTCCACTACTTCTAAGTCCGGTTCAATGGTACCGCCAATATCTGTGGTAAGCATGGCGATATGTTTTTCCTGGATGGTTGGGTCAGTGATGTATTTTCCTTGGAGTAACTTGTAATCAACAATTTGTTCATTCTTATCACGCAATAACCGGGCCTCTTTTTTAGGAATGACTACTTTTGCTTGTCTTCCTGTTTTTTCCCATACTCCATAAGCCCCTCCGAGATGATCCACATGACCATGCGTCAGTAAAATCCAACGTATATCTTCTATGCGGATACCATGTTTGGCTAAGGTTGGCTCTAAATCTTGTACTGTTGAGATACTTACACCAGTATCAATAATGGCTGGTTCTGGTGCGTCCACATAATAGGCAAAGGCAGAAATTGGACCAAATTTACATTCAATTGGTATCACACGTACCGAATTTGTCATGTTGTTCACCCTTTATTACCCGATTTTACGGTCCACAGCGACCCCAAGAGGTGCTGTGGATGTCCTTTTAAAAAAGGGAACCGCAAGTTCGATTATTATTGATTCGTAATATCAAATTGCTTTGGAATAACAGGTAAAACTAATCGTGATGGGTGATCTGCGTCACGATAGATTTTGTGTGTGGTTGCACGTCCACTCGGCAGATGGTAACTGTCTGGAGGCAATAATTTTGCGTCCTCTCCATCAAGCGGTTCGTTACATGCAAGGTCTAATTCAATCCGATGTCCTGGTTTAATTAAGAATGAAAATGGATATAAGCGAATCGCATACTCGTTAATTTCACCAGGTGTCACTGGTATCACACGGTTATGTGGGTGCCATGGTTCACCGTAAGTTGATTTATCTTCAATTAACTCACGATGAGATGCTTTTAAATAACCTGATGTCATTAATATCCGTTTGCCGTTAGGATCTACATCATAAAGCTTGGCAATGAAGTTTGTATCATCTGTATCGATTTCAGCATGAATATACAAAGCCCCTGTACCTGTCATTTCTACAGGCTCTTGGAATTTATCACTTGTCCATTGAATCTTCTCTGATGTTGTTGTCACCGTTAATGGTGCTTGATAAAAACCATCCGGATGTGCATATTGAGATGTTAGCGGCTCAGGCTTCTCGCTAATTTTGTGGCGAGGACGCAAATAGAACTCTTTCTTTTCTTCATAGGGCAGAGGCCAGTGATCTTCTTTGCGCCATTTGTAAGAACCTTCTACAGAAAATTGCACAGTTGGCTCATCCATAATGCCATTATCAATGCCCTTTAGCCAGTAATCATACCAACGGAACATTTCGTCATGATTTTCATGGAATGGGCGTTCTAACATTGGTGGCAGCGCTTGAATATCGAGCTTTTTAATGCCTGAAACTTTATGGAAGCATTCGATTGTCCCCTCAACATTCCATCCGCGGCCCCATTTTGCTTGGAAGTAAGTTGGTATTTGTACTTTATGTGCCACTTCGATAGCGCTGTCTTTTTGCCAGAACGGGCCATCAAGTGGATTTAATAAGTAATCCATCCACAATTCGTGACGGTCTTGATAATGTAGTAGGTGAACGAAATCTGACCAATGAGCAATATCTGGATCATTTAAACGTTCTTGTGTTTTTTCTTTAATTTCTTCTGGTGAGAAAACTTTCGCTGTCTTACTTGCCACGTTATTGAATGCGTTACCACTGTCGCCGCCACGTCCTTCACGAGAGGCACGAGGCATTAACCACATAATCCCGCCGTGATAACAAAGTTCATATAGATCGAAATGACCGCCGTTTGCAAAGATTGCCTTTAAGTGTGGCGGCTGCTCTGCTGCACCTAGAATTTGAACAGATGCAAAGTATGAAATCCCAATCATCCCAATGTTGCCATCGCACCAATCTTGCTCAGCCATCCATTCAACGAGGTCATAGATATCTTTCCCATCGCCATGACCACCTGAATTGTAGTTCCCGCACATTTGACCTTCCGAGTGCCCTGTACCACGTACATCAGCAATAATATGAGCATAGCCATGTTCAACAACTTCACGAATATCGCCAGCCTCGATTGCACCGTTCCAAAGATGACTTGGACGCGCTTGTGGAGGTAATGTTAACGCTTGTGCTTGCAATTCTTTCCCATACGGACTAAGTGCAAGTAATGCTGGTACTTTTTCTACTCCATCGGGAAGGTAAATATCAGCAGCGATATGTACGCCATCACGCATGGGAATACGTACATCCTTAATAATTTTCATTTATATCCGCTCCTCTCTTTAGTCCTTCAATGTAAATTTTTGTTTGATCTGACAGATGTCCCCGTATTGAGGACAAATTTATTGAACTATCAATTAGTTTTGTCTTCAAGACCTCTTATTGAGGACTAATCTATTAAACACACGACGATTTTTGTCTTTAAGACCCCTTATTGAGGACAAATCTATTGATAAACCCAACGAATTCTGTCTCCAAGACCCCTTATTGAGGACTATTCTATTGATACACCCAATGAGTTTTGTCTCTAAGACCCCTTATTAAGGACTAATCTATTAATCACACGATGAGTTTTGTCTCCAAGACCCCTTATTGAGGACTAATCTATTAATCACACGACGAGTTTTGTCTCCAAGACCCCTTATTGAGAACAAATCTATTGATACACGCAATTAGTTTTGTCTTTAAGGCCCCTTATTGAGGACTAATCTATTAATCACACGATGAGTTTTGTCTCCAAGACCCCTTATTGAGGACTAATCTATTGAACACCAAATGTGATTTGTCCTTATCACCCTTCAACAGGTGTAAAACAAGGGATAAAAGGACCCGTATTGTTTTCGTCCCCGCTCTGCTTAAACATCACTTTTACCCTCTGATTGATGTGCAAAGTGTCTAAATCACAATCAACGATATTTGTCATCATTCTTGGACCTTCATCAAGCTCGACGAAAGCAATTGCATAAGGGACGCCACGCCGCATTACACTATAGGTGTAAATACTGCCGGTGCCCTTTGCTTCCACCCAGCTTGTTTTGTCACTCATACAGTGCGGACATAGTACACGTGGATAATAGTGAAACTCTCCACAAGAGTCGCATTGTTTTACCAACAGCTTTCCTTCTGCAGCAGCATCCCAATATTCTTTATGTTCTGGATGAATCTCAGGGATCGTCATCGTTCTTTCTTGATATGTAATTCCCATTCTTTACACCCTTTCCATGATAAGTGTGCTACTTCCGTGGCGGGTGGCCAATCCCCCGCCTGTTCCGTGAGCTAACGCTAGGTCACAATTCTTAACCTGAACTTGTGGGTTTGCTTCACCACGGAGCTGACGAACAGCTTCGATTACTTTTACAATGCCGCCTCGGCTTGCTGGGTGATTGTTATTCAGTCCGCCGCCATCGGTATTAATTGGAAGTTTCCCTATTCCTGAAATTAAGTTTCCATCTGCGACAAACTTGCCGCCCTCGCCCTTCTTACAAAAACCTAAGTCTTCAAGCTGCATTAACACCGTAATTGTGAAACTATCGTAAATGGATGCATATTTAATATCTTGAGGCGTAACACCAGCCTCCTCAAAAGCTTTAGGTCCAGACCAAATCGCTCCTGAATAGGTCAGATCTGTTTTTCCAGCATTTAATCCTTTTGGTGCTTCGCCAGCACCCATCACTCTAACAAGTGGACGTTTCAAGCTTTTAGCGATCTCAGGTCTTACGACTACTAAAGCACCGCCGCCGTCACTAACAACACAACAATCCAATTTATGTAATGGATCAGCAATCATAGTAGACGAAACTACGTCTTCCACTGTCACTAAATCTCGCAGCATTGCATTCGGATTGTATTGTGCGTGATGGGAAGCCGCAACTTTGACCCATGCCAATTGCTCACTTGTCGTTCCGTATTCATACATATGACGCATGGCAGCCATGGCGTATTCATTCACCGCCGTTGGTCCAAAAGGAAGTTCAAAAGGTGTATCCGGAACATTCGCACCAACCAGTTTCTGTTTAACCCCGCTTCTGCCTTCTGAGCGCGGACGGCCTGCCATGGTAATTAATGCTACATTACATTTTCCTGCTGCGATTGCTTGTGCCGCATGTGAAACATGGGCAATATACGACGATCCTCCAGTGTCTGTCCCATCGACATGACGAACATTAAGGCCTAAATAATCGACCATTGATAGAACGCCGCCCGGAGCGTCTCCGGCACAAAAATAACCATCTACATCTGCGAATGTTAGTCCTGCGTCTTCTAAAGCACCCTTCGCACATTCAGCATGTAAGGCTGCAACGGATTTATCCGGAGCCTTACGTGTTGGATGTTCAAATGCACCTGCAATATAAGCCATTCCTTTAATACTCATTCAAAATTACCCCCCCGTTGATACCGCATCCGTTTTTATCTATTAACGAGATTCTTGCACGGTTTCTCTTTTTGCAGGCTTGATATCTTGAGGTTCCTGCATAATTAGGAATTTAGTAGGGTTGTGTACTAATAGTTGTTCAAATACTTCTTCACCCACACCAGCCTTACGCAAATCCGGTAAGAATTCTTCAAACAGGTAGTTTACTGAGTGTCCTTTTAATCCTGGCCATCCAAGAGCACAGCAGTTGGCATCTGCTGAAATAAGGGCTCGGTTGACATAACCTTTTTCAAGGAAACGAAGGAAATGTTCTACACGATCTTGTCTAGGACGAGACCAATATGGCGCACCTACCATCTCACTGTCGTAACCGATGGTATCAAAGCCAACCCAGCCGCCTTGATCTGCAATCAGGTTATCACGGTTTTCATCGAGATAGCCGCCATCATCCGCATGACCCATAAGTACGCGGTCAAGTGGTAGACCCTCTTCATTAAAAATGGCGATAGCAGTTTCAGCGTCCACACATAAATGTGTAATAATTGGAACCCCTGTTTTTAATGCCGCACGTGCAGCTGCACGATAAATTCGTTTATCAAGTTCACTTAATTTCCCGCCACGGCTGACACCTACTTTGATTGCGCCCGCTTTTGCGCCAGTCCCGTCAATTCCAACAGTAATTTCATGGATAAATAAATCCATCAAATATTCCACTGATTTCTCGCGGAAATATGGAAGTGCTGAGTCTCCAGCTACAAAACCTGTAACCGCAATAATATGGACGCCTGTTCTACGTGAAAGTACTTGGAAATACTCAACGTCGCGTCCGTTTCCAATCCCTGTACAATCAACGAAAGTTTTTCCGCCGTGTTCGCGGAAGCGGCGTAACTTTTCAATTGTCACTTCAAATGCTTCTTCGGGTTTCTTCCACCATTGTGTGTCTAAGTCACATCCAGGAAGACCAAATCCAATATGTTCATGGACTGCAATAATCCCTAAATCTTCTACAGGAACTGGACCTAAAACCGTATTTACCTTAGCCATCTATTTATTCACTCCTAACATTTAGTTTTTTACGGATTCTTTTTCCGCCAATACTGTAGTTCCAACGGTTAGTACACGTTGTGGGTTGACTTCTAAAAGAACAGTAACCTGTTCTTCCGTTACGCCTGATCTCTTTAACATAGGAACGAAAGTGTTCAGTAAGTAATCATAGCCGATCTCTCTTGCTTCATGGCCTTTCGCAACACCAACTGCATTTGTAGAAATAAGTATACGATCACCGAGACCTTCTTTAAAAAGTTCGACAATTAATTGAACACGTTGTTCATCATTTACATAGCCTTCGTGTGTTTTCCAGCCAACATGGTCCAATGCAACCATAGCTCCACGGCGGGCAACAGCGAATGCTTCGCCGCGTTCAACTGCCTCGAGGCGGTCAAGACCACCGATAATAACACGGTTTGGCTCAATGCCTTCCCCTAATAAAATTTCTAAATCATTGATAGCGTCTTGGCCGTATTGTACTGAAACAGGAACTCCGGTAGTGAGAGCTGCTTGTGCCGAACCGCGGAAAAGATTTGTTTCTTTTTCTGTAATCCCACTTTGACTAGCAATGGATGTCACTAATCCAGCTAGGCCTGAACGTTCAATTCTAGGTACAACGATTCCATCTGTCACCTCTTTCGCGAACAAATCAGCAAATTGTTCTGCGGACCAAGGTGTAGGTGGATTCTTTTGTGGTGTAACAAAGTAACCGCTTAACATTGGCTCAGGACCTAAGCCAGTGGACGCTATGATATGTACACCTGTTGATTTTGATAATGTTTCGTACAGCTTAACATCACGACCATGAAACATACCGGTTCGGTCTACAATGGTCTTTCCTCCGAGTCTACGGAAATCAGTTAGCTTCTTTTTTAAAACATCAAAGATTTCGCTCTTATCCATTTGAATCTCAGGCGCATATTCTGCTCCTGGGTATACGGAAAGAAGGGATTCATGAACCAGCACAACACCTAAATCTTGAGCAGGCACTAAACCAAGAACAGTACGTACAACGCATGAACTCTTTCCTTGTAAATTATCTAGCATAATTAAAACCTCCTATCATTTTATTGACATCACCTTTTTAGAACGAAGGCAATGATGAGTTGTAAAACGATTCTTTGAACAGACCAATACTTTGATATGGGTGTGATCTGATCATTCAAACAGACCGGTTGGTTTAGCGAGCAAAAAATATTTCACTTAAACAGACCGGTTGGTTCGTAAAAGTGAGAAGTTTAACTGTCTTACCTTTACTAGAATACGCGTTTAGTTGTAATCGCTTTCTTTCCAGGTAAATCAGTGATGAAAAATCTAAGTTGTTAAAAACATATTATAATATTGTTATACCAAAGTCAAAACATTTTTTTCAACTTTTCTAAATTAAGTGAATATTATATTACTATTTTAATATCACTCTAATACACTCCTGAGTTACGGGTAATTCCGATAAAATTTCCCCACTTAATTTAACATATAAAACTTTGTTCTCTATGTTTATAATAAATTTAATTTCACTAAATCGTCAATATTATTAATAAAAAATATTTTCTGAATACAACGAACAATATTGGACAGTATTAATTGGATTACTACTATGCTAATATTTAGATAACAGGAGGTTCGATATGGAAGCCGTAAAAAAAGGAACAACAATCCAATCCTTACAAATTGGGATGGGAATATTAGATATTATTGCGAAACAAGGACGACCTTTAAAGTTTACTGATATCCAAGACCTAACACAGATAACAAAAAGTAATCTTTATAAATATTTAAATACCTTTACACAATTAGGAATCCTGTATCGCAGCAAGGATACTGGAGAATATAT
The DNA here is from genome assembly GCF_057221695.1 of Neobacillus sp. plas4. Lineage (NCBI taxonomy): Bacteria > Bacillati > Bacillota > Bacilli > Caryophanales > Bacillaceae > Neobacillus > Neobacillus sp. plas4. Next base: position 2,442,773 of record NZ_CM170152.1, on the reverse strand, counting down.
ACTGGGAAGTAAGATGATTGAATATGGTATGGCTGCTGTAGATCAAGAAAATGTTATTGACCGAATTTTACCTTCTCTGTATGAAATTAATGAGAAAAGTTCAAGTACTGTTGTATTTTCTATTTGGACCCATAATGGTCCTATCATTGTGAAAGATATTAACACCAATCGTGGGTTTAATATTGGTGCTCAAATAGGAACGATTCTTCCTATTACTTCTGCTTCAGGAAAAGTGTTTATGGCCTTTATGGACGAGCAAATTATTTCTGATTGGAAGGCGAATGAATTCAAACAAATCTCTTCAGAAATGGTTAGCCACCTAGAAGAGGAACGCATAATCGTACAGGAAAAGGGAATTGCGTTTGCAAAAGAGCCGCTGGTTTCTTCTGTTTCCTCTGTCTCCTTCCCTGTCTTAAACTACCAGAAAAAACTACTTGGCTCTGTAACAGTAGTGGGTTTTACTGAGAAAATCCCTACAAATGAAAATCATGAACTAAGTCATTATTTGATTCAGGTCGGCAGTGAAATTTCTGCCTGTTTCGGATATACTGCAGAGGAGAGAGAATAAATAACTTTAAAACTATTTTTACAATAATAATAAAAGGGCATCTGCTTAATACTAGCAGATGCCCTTCTCTTGTGCTTTTTCTCTATCGTAATTGAATACAATTAAACATCCAGATTTCTAACATAGATTGCATTTTCCTCAATAAAATGTCGACGTGGTTCCACCTTATCCCCCATCAACATTTCAAATGTTTCGTCTGCGTCGATCGCATCCTGCAGGCTGACTTGCAGCAGCGTTCTTGTTTCAGGATTCATGGTTGTATCCCATAATTGCTCTGGATTCATTTCACCCAGCCCTTTATAACGCTGCAGGCTTGGCTTTGGCGAACTCGGCAATGCTGCAAGTTTTTCCTCTAGTTCGTGAGAATTGTATGCATAATCAATTTTTTTACCTTGTTGAATTTTATATAGTGGCGGCTGCGCAATATAGACATAGCCGTACTCAATGATTTTTCTCAAAAATCTGTAGAAAAAAGTAAGCATCAATGTTCGAATATGAGCTCCGTCTACGTCTGCATCCGTCATTATCACTACTTTATGGTATCGAGCTTTTTCAATATCAAACTCGTCTCCAATACCTGTGCCAAGTGCTTTAATCATTGTGCCGATTTCTGCGTTGTGAAGAATTCGGTGTAAACTAGCCTTTTCAACGTTAAGGATCTTCCCTCTCAATGGGAGAATCGCTTGAAAATGGCGGTCACGACCTTGTTTTGCCGACCCGCCTGCTGAGTTTCCCTCAACGATGTACAATTCGCTAATAGACGCGTCTTTCGATGAACAGTCCGCTAGTTTACCAGGAAGATTAGAAATTTCTAAGGCACTTTTTCTTCTCGTCAATTCCCGTGCTTTTTTTGCTGCGAGACGTGCTTTTGTTGCCAATAAGATTTTATCAACTACTTTTTTTGCTATACCTGGATTTTCATACAAAAACATTTCAAGTTTTTCAGAAAAAACCGACTCTACAATTCCTCTTACTTCCGAATTTCCAAGCTTCGTTTTGGTTTGTCCCTCAAATTGTGGATCTGGATGTTTGATCGATATAACCGCAACCATACCTTCCCTGACATCTTCACCGGAAAAATGAGGATCATTTTCTTTTATAAGTCCATTTTTCTTTGTGTATTCATTAATGATTCGGGTTAAAGCGGTTTTAAATCCAATTTCATGTGTACCGCCTTCATAGGTATGAATATTATTTGCGAAAGAAAATAGTAAACTATCAAATCCTTGATTATATTGAAGACCAATCTCTACTAAAATTCCACCTTTTTGGCCTTCCATATAGATGGGTTCCTCATGAATGGTTTCTTTTGTACGGTTTAAATGTTCAACATAAGATTTAATTCCGCCTTCATAACTATACTCCTGACTTCGTCCATCACCACGCTTATCTTCAATGGAAATGGTTAAACCTTTATTTAGGAATGCAAGCTCTCTTAACCGGTTTGAGAGAGTGTCAAAGTCGTATTCAAGCGTTTCAGTAAAAATTTCACTATCGGGAATAAAATGTATTATAGTCCCAGTTTGATCGCTTTCACCAATTATTTTCAGGTCTTCTTGTGGAACACCTTGCTTGTATTGTTGATGATAAATGCTGCCATCTCGGTGGACATATACCTCTAAAAGGGATGAAAGAGCATTTACGACGGAAGCACCTACACCATGTAAACCTCCAGAGACCTTATAGCCCCCTCCGCCAAACTTACCTCCGGCATGAAGGACAGTCAAAATAACTTCTACAGCGGGTCTTCCCATTTTCTCATGGTTACCAACCGGAATCCCCCGGCCATTATCGGTAACGGTGATACTATTATCTTCTTCTATGGCAACGGTTATTTTATCGCAATAACCTGCTAGAGCCTCATCGATACTATTATCGACAATTTCCCATACTAGATGGTGAAGTCCTCTTGCAGCTGTTGATCCAATATACATACCAGGTCTTTTCCGAACAGCTTCGAGCCCCTCTAATACTTGTATTTGACTTTCATCATATGTTGGCTGTTTTGTTTCTATAAGTACCAATTCTTTGAGCACCTCTTTTTCAATACTTATTGTTTCACTTGTATATATCTAGTAGTTGTTTCAAATATTGCTTCAAAAGAAGTATTCAAGGAGATGGCTAATTCTTTAAACAATATGTTTTGAATGGAGTTTAAAAGTCTGCGATCTGGATCGCCAATCTTTTTACCATTCCGATCGGCTTCAAATTTTTTACGCATTAATGTATTAACGATTCTTGAAATCTCTTTGCGGTTCCCAGTCTTTACAATTTCCGTATATTCTTTGGTTCGGTCGTGACCTTTTTCAATCCACCGAAACCCTTTTTCTTTGAAGGAATCGAGAATTTTTAAGGCGTCATCGCGATTAATCATTCCAAGTATGACTACTTTGTCATTATCAACGGGGTTATGAATGGTAAGGTTTTTATCCTCAACTGGTTGAATAACATAATAGTTTTTGATAATTCCGTTATATGTTTGTTCGCAGATGTCAATAATTCTACATATACCGAGTGATGAATAAATAATCAGATCTCCAATATTAAACATTTTTGATTCTCCCATTCTACCGATTGTCAACCTAGTTGACTAAATATATTTTACTCCATTCTCTCAAAACCGTCAACCAAGTTGACATTAATACGTGTTTTTTGTATAGTAATTGCATGAAATCGATTGGAGTGAAAGAATTGAAGCCTGATTTACAACACCTTGATTTAATTGACTTATTAAGTGAGCGCCATCTTCTGCTCCGCAAGATTGCTGAGGAATTGTGGAACAATAATAGTGATATTCATATTTCTAATTCTGAATGGTTTATTATGGCGAGAATATATAAAAAACAAACCACCATTTCATATGTAACAAAAAATGTGGACATATCCCGGCAAGCCGTTCATAAATTCATAAAAAATCTTGAAACAAAAGGCTTAATTGAGGTTATGAACTTAAAAAATAACAATAAAGAGAAAGGCATTCGATTAACAATATTAGGAGAAGAATGCTATGAAAAAAACGAGGCATTTAAGGCCACGATCGAGAAAAAGATTGCCGAAAAAATAGGGGATAAGCAAGTATCATACTTGAAAGAAATACTAAAAGCTGATTGGGAATTATAGTCAGATCGGTAGTTGAATGAGCTTCTATATCAAAATAACAAAAATCCCCTGTTGCGTTTAAACAAGGGATTTTTCATTTTTAAACCTACTATTTTTCTAAATATTAATACCTAATTATTGCCGGATACCCTTTAGCCTTCAGCTCTTCTACCAGGTCTTTTGCATGATTAATATCGGAAAATGCACCTACCTGCACACTATAGAGAGTATCGGTGGAAACTATTATTCCCGGTTTCCTTTTCAGTTGAAATTGTGTAACCAATCCATCGACTACTGCTTTGGCCGCTTTTTTCTGGTACTCGGCTGTTCTCATTTTCATTGCTTCGTCTTTATTGGTCATAAAAGCAAATTCAATCAAAATTGCTGTCATTTTCGTTTCTCTTATCATCTGGAAATCGGCCGCTTTCACTCCACGATTCCTAAACCCTAATTGGGTCACCAAATTGGTTTGTATTTTTTCAGCGAGTGCCAAAGCCTCTTTTGGCTTGGAAGTATATATGTAGGTCTCCGTCCCGCAAGCTTGATTCCAACCAGATCCGTAAGCGTTAAGATGGTAGTCAATATGGACATTGGCTCCCCAGCTATTTATTAAATCGCAGCGTTTGTTCAAAACTATATCCGTTTTTCCAGTATGATCGTCAATCCGTTTTTGAGTAACTTCTTCATAATTTTCTAGCTCCCTCATCACCAGCTTCACAATCTCATTTGTAACCTGCCATTCTTTCCATCCATCTGGCGACTGCTTCCCTGTCGTGACGAGGGCATGTCCTGCAGCATGTGTAATTTTTAACATCTTTTTATCCTCCTTTTCGTAAAAAAGAACCTTAATCGCTTTCCGGACACTTCCAGCCTTTGTATTGGTTCACTTTTTTCACCCTATATATATATATAAATATACAAATAGGACAGGGACAGAAATAAACTAAATATTAAAAAGGTATGCTGAACTACGCGTTGACCATTTTTCATTTCCAAAATTTTTTAATACCTGTTATTTTTATCACACCTTGCCCCCTTTTGGAATTGTAAAATAATAGTGACTTTACAAAAACGAGAAAGGAGCAGCTGTACGTTTTACAATCAGCACAAACGATAAGGAGGGCTTCTAGGTGTTAAAAATACTTATTTTTGTTTTAATCTTGATTACTTTAGTTTTGTTGAGCATTTTTATTGATGGACTTTTCGCGTTACATAAGCAAGAGCAGGAAGTTAAGAAGAATCTGGTTAGAGAAGGAATGGAAGGTTATCTTGACAAAACATTTGGATTTGGAAATGTTACAATCTTCAAATCTATGCTTGATGCCGAAGGAACTACCAGATATTTGGTTTATTTGCCGAGATATGCATGGTTTAAATCGCCGAAATATGAATGGTTTGAAGTATATGCTACACAAAGCGGATTTAAGCATGAGGCTATTACAAGATAATTTTAATGTAAAAAGAACACCTTCTCCGTTTAGAGGTGTTCTTCTTCATACGGCTTCCTTCGTTTTTCTTTGTACACTAATCCACAATTTTAAGTGAGATTTTCATTGATTCATGATCATCTGTCGCACCGCAAACTTTAGAACAGATTAGTTCGTATTCACCTGTTTTTTCAGCTGTAAATTCTGCAGGTTTGTCAGCACCAATTTCAATTCCTAGACCCTCGCTGCTTATTGTGTGCATTCCCTCTTTGTTAACTAAATTAATCTTTACGTTCGTTCCTTTTTTAATTGTTAATTCTTTATCGGAAATAAAATCCCAGTTTGTAGCTGTGATCGTATATTCTTCTACACCGGATGCAGCTCCCTCTCCAGTTGATTCCTCTTGTTTTGGAGCAGTTGTTTCTTCCTTTGCACCACCGCAAGCAGCTAAACCAAATGTTAATGCACCAGCTAATAAAAGTAATCCATATTTTTTCATCCCTATATTCTCCTTTTTTCCTATTTAATTCATAAACCAGAGATTTTTTTCTGTTTTACTACCCTTATTTTAGGACTCCGTTACGTATATTTCCTTGATTTAAATCAAGGAAATATTGGAAATATTGTTTATTGGACATAAAGAAAAGCAATTGCCTATTAAGCAATTGCTTTTCTTCTTGTAGCATCCATTTATTTCAGAAATGAACTTCCTTCCACTTTCGTACACTATTGATAAACCATATTTTTTCGGCTTTTTTTAAGTCAGAGTGTGTAAGTGTTTTTTCGTTAATTTTTCCTGATTTTAGTAATCTTTCTCGAAATGTACCAGCAAGTAAACCGCTCGAAACTGGCGGTGTCCATAATCTACCGTTAATTTCCAAGACAACGTTGCCATTTGTGAATTCAGTTAACTCACCTTCCTGATTCCAAAGCAGAATATCAAAAGCTTCTTCAGGTTTTTGCTTTTGATATTTGGAGTAAATTTCTCGATGGGTCGTTTTATGATATAAAAAGGGGTTATTCTTATCCACAGGTTCAATTGCAAGGCTAACCTTTATACCAGCTTCTAGCTGAGTGATCCGCTGTGCTTCAACAGTCCATTCACCACTTTTCTCCAATAGAAGCCTAACCTTAATCAGCCCTGTGATATAATTCCTTGAAAAATCAATCAGCTTTTTCTTTAGGTTTTCTTCATTGAAATTAAAACCAAAATATTGAGCTGAATTCTCCAAACGCTTCAAATGTTCTTCAAGTAGAAAATAATGCCCATCCTCTAATAAAATGCTTTCTAATAGCTGAAATTCAGGCGGTGCCTCCTTCAGCACTTTTGCTTTGGAGAGGATTTCGTCATATTCTCCTTCCGGCGTAGAGTCCCAAGTAATTCCACCGCCTACACCATAAACAGCCTCTCCCGTACGATAATCCATTACCACTGTGCGAATAGGTACATTAAAAATCGCTTCTTTATCAGGAGTAATGTATCCAATCGCTCCACAATAAACCTCGCGAGGTTCGTTTTCTAATTCTGCAATAATGTTCATGGTGCTAATCTTGGGTGCACCAGTAATTGACCCGCACGGGAAAAGAGCTTTAAAAATATCAACAAGATGAGTTGTTTCAGAAACCTTAGCTGAAATGGTAGATGTCATTTGATGAACAGTTGGGTACCGTTCAATTTCAAAAATTTTTTCCACATTAACAGTACCTGATTCTGCAATCATTCCGAGGTCATTTCGAAGCAAATCAACAATCATTAGATTTTCTGCACGATTTTTCTCAGAATGATAAAGCCAAGTTGCGTTTGCGGTATCCTCAGCATGTGATGCACCTCTTTTTATTGTCCCTTTCATTGGCCTTGTTGTTATTTTTCCATTTCTCAGGTGGAAGAATAACTCGGGAGAAGCAGATAAAATACTATGTTCCCCTGTATGAAGATAGGCACAATAATTCGAAGCTTGAGCTTTTTTCAGCATATTAAAAAAAGCTATATCATCGCCATCAAAATCAGAACGGAGGCGGATCGTATAGTTCGTTTGGTAGGTATCCCCCCTCTCAATACACTGTTTGATATATGTAATGGCTTGACCATACATATCTCCCGCAGTAGAAGGTTTCCATTCTGAAAGATTAAATTCCTCCGTACTTCCGATATGATCATGTACAGGCTCAGTAAAAATCCCAAACCATAGTAATGGCATAGAACTCCCGCTTTTGACCTTATAGGCCGAATCAAACGCTGGAGCGCTTTCGTATGATAAATACCCTGCCGCATAATATCCTTGTTCCACCGCCTCTTGAACAAGCTGAAAACAAGGCAATACATCCTCCACTTTATGTGCGGAAATTACCTTAATAGGACTTTTAAAAGTAAATGGTTTTATGCAGCCATTCGCATCTGCAAATTCAAATGATAAAAGTGGTTCATTATGTTCCATATTGTTTGTGTTCATCCTTAAAGTTTCTTTATTTTTTTCGACGTATAGATACCTCCTTTAGTTTATTTATCCTTTGTATATTCGTCAACTTTTTGTGTAAACATTATCTTTCAATAAAAAGTATCAATACCTAGGCGAATATCATAAGATGTATTCTTCCAAGAAAAAGGAGGTACTTATGGTGAGTAATGAACATGAATTTGTATTAGGTTTTGAGTTAATTGTCGTTTTGTTTATCCTATTGATTATCATTGCTGCGTATTGTTGGAATTAACGCATATGTAAAAAACGGAGTGTTTCCATAAAGGAAATGGCTCCTTTTTTTTTAGTGCCTGATTCTAGCCTAAATTGTTCGGTATTATAAACAACCTCTTGAATAGCTACATAATATGTTATTGAACAACCATTGACAGGGGGTGAATTTCTATGAGTAATGGTTTTTCTTCCTGCAGCATTTGGGGAGTATTCCTTGGATTCTTAACTGGAGTAATATGGTTGCTGCTAGCAGTATTGGGAATTATCTCTACCTTTTTTGGATTACTTGGCCTAGGAGCCCTTGGAAATATTTTAAACATCCTTATTGCATTAATTGGCTTCCTTGCTTATCTCGTCTTTGGATTTTGTCTATTCAAGAAAGTATGGCGCTGCTGCATTAAGAAGTAATTAAATTTCCACTCACTAGGAGACCTATTCGATAATGATGAATAGGTCCCTTTATCTATGATAGTAATGTTTTAAATTGACAATAAATTTACAATCCCTCAACTCTTGCTTAATATCGCTATTTTATACTAATTTTATTAAGGTAAAGGAGTGGATTGTATGCGCGAGTTTTTGTTTAGAATCGTCATCCTGATTCCAATCTGTACTTTTATGTAAGAAAATTCTTTCAGCCATCCTAGATTATTCCTTCTATTACATACTTCCAATTACATTTTTAAATCACTCATCTAGGGAACATTCCATTCCATTATCTATATAAATAGCCACCTTCCGGATTTGCAGTAGTCCCAATTTGGTCACCCATTTATGGAGATCATTTATATGCACAGTATTCAGCCCTTCAGTTGGTTTCTTAAACAGAGAAAAAGCACTCATTATAAGTGCTTTACTCTTTCATGTTAATCTTTTTCCTTCATTTCTCTTTTTATCTAATTGTTTTTAATGCCTTGCCCCATTGTACAACTTCACCAAGCATAGCATTAACATTGTCAAGGTGTAAGTCCGCAGGTTTAAATTCACTCATATTTTCAAAGTCTGTGAATAATGAAAGGGTTGGGTGTGTGCGAACATCTGCCATTTTTAATTCTGCACAAATTCCGCGTAGATGTTCAGCAGCACGAGCACCACCTGTTGATCCATAACTTACGATTCCTGCTGATTTGTTATACCAATTTTCACGAGCAAAGTCTAATGCATTTTTTAACGCTCCAGTAATGCTGTGATTGTATTCTTGAACAATAAAAACAAATCCATCAAGATTGGCTAATTTTTCGTTCCAAGGTCCACCTTCTGAACCGTCAGTTGTCCCTAAAAATGGTAAATTGTAATCAGCAATATCAACGATTTCGTAATTGGCATCACCACGTTTGTCAGCAATCCCTTTTACCCATTCCCCTACTTGTGGACTAACACGTCCCTGACGTGTACTTCCTAAGATAATTCCAATGTTTAACTTTTCATTTGTCATGGCTTTTTCCTCCTTCGTTTGTTTCCCAAATAGTTTCTCTAGAAAGCCCATATATTACACCTCCATTACATTTATTATGCTGGTATTTTTTCAATTACATTCATACCTAATCCGATTATTCACAGATTCAAAAGTAACATATAAAACAAATTATACTGTGTCTTTAGAACCGAAATAGTTTTGCCTCAATACTTGCTGCTATTGAAAGTCAGTTGCAAAAAAAGACTCCAAAACTTACTTACCATTTCGGCGAATTTTGGAGTACATTCATAAAGACTTTATGTAAGTAAGCTTCTCAGTTCCTCAATAAAACTTACTACCTCTTCCTCTTTTGTTGCCCAAGAGGTTACTAGTCGGATGCCAGATGTATCAGAATCGACCTTTTCCCATATATGGAAGGAAAACTTATTTTGCAAGACCGTAATTACCGAATTCGGTAAAATCGGGAAAACTTGGTTGGTTGGGGAATGCGTTAATAATTCTATATTTGAAATTTTTAATTCCTCCCTAAGCATTCCCGCCGTCTTATTCGCATGAATGGCCAAATCAAAGAACAAATCATCTCGAAAAAGTTCAAGAAATTGTATACCCATTAATCTTCCCTTGGCTAGGAGCGCTCCTTTTTGCTTGATATGGTAACGGAAATCCTCCTTTAGGGATTTTGTTGAGATCACTAATGCTTCACCCAACAATGCTCCGTTTTTGGTTCCGCCAATATAGAAAGCATCCAAGAGTGCTGGAAGGTCACTCAGCTGCAGATCATTTTCTTCTGAACACAACGCCGAACCAAGTCTAGCTCCATCCATATATAAAATAAGTTGGTTTTTCTGGCAGAAATCATGCAGTGACTGAAGCTCTTGCTTTGAATAAATCGATCCTATTTCTGTAGAATTTGATATGTATACGAGTTTTGGTTTCACCATATGCTCATCGGGATGACCATCAAGGACTTCTTGGATGTCAGTAGGAGAAAGTTTTCCATCTCTGCCTTCCACCGATAGGATTTTGTGTCCGGTTGCTTCAATAGCTCCTGTCTCATGCCCAAGGATATGTCCGGAACTCACTGCGATTGCCGCTTCATGCGGTCGTAAAAAGGCTGAAATCGCAATAAGATTGGTTTGAGTTCCACCTGAAATAAAATGAATATCTACATCAGGTCGTCCAAGTTTATCTTTAATAAATTCTTTTGCTTTTTGCGAATACCGATCTTCTCCGTAACCTTCGTCCTGCTCTAGATTGGTTTCAATTAAAGCATTCAATATACGAGGATGCGCTCCTTCACTATAATCGTTTTTAAAACTGTACATTGAATTTTCCCCCATCATAAATTTTTACTATATTTTTTTATCCTACCATAACTTATACAGATTCTACACTCTTGAAACGATGGCAAAAACAAAAAACACCGTTCTTGAAAAACGGTGTTTGAATTTATTGTAGATTCAAAGTTACTTTGAAAACCTCAGTTATGCTATATACCCTTTACCTGCCGAATTAATGTGAGCTTTTTGCATTAGTAATTTCATCTTCTGTTTTTTGGTTAATCTTCTCCAGAACTTTACTTTGAAATACATATAAAGCCCTCCTAATGGTAACCCCTAACGGAGTCCCTCCTAATGATCTATCTAAACATTTTTCACTCTTTCATTCTACATGTTTTTAGGTTTTTTATTTTATTATTAGTGGTTGTATTACCATATTACCAAACATATTCTTTATAGAGTAATCAAAAATTCCGACCGATTCTTACTAAATTTTACAAAATATACTTAAAACTTATTGGTGAAATAAAAATAGCAAAACAAAAAACTAAAATCCGCTCATTTAATGTCGAAATGTTTTTAAATATTTTGAATATATATGTCAATGTTGTGAACAAAATAATCCAAATTTCTTCCGTTTTGATGACAAAAAAGTGCCTGATTTCAATAAGGAATACAGTTAACACGCTAGCCCGCAAGAACATCTATTTTTCCCGAAAAATAATGAATAGGCTGAAGGAAATTCTCGATTTACTCTTTGGACCTCCCTTGCAAACTCCTCTTCTGTTTCAGGGACAGTAGCTAATACATTTGCTTTACCCTGGGTATCAATATTTGCACCTGGAGGTACAAAACTACGCGGTTTAAGTTCCACTCCATTTGTCACGACTGCACCGGAAGAAATAAAGCTCCCTTCTCCTATGACTGCATTATACACAATCGAATTAAACCCAATAAATACGTCATCCTCCACTCGACATGGACCATGTACTAATGAACCATGGGCACAAGAAACCCGGTTTCCAATATAAATTGAGAACTTTTTATTGTTCTTTTCAACATATTTATTTTTCAAACCATGAAGAATGACACCATCCTGAAGATTACTATTACTTCCAATATAAAAAGGAGTTCCTTCATCTGCACGAATACTTACGAATGGGGCGACATAGGTATTTTTTTCAATGGTGACATCTCCTGCAACAAACGTAAACGGACTTAAGAAAGCTCTTTGATGAATTTTAGGATAATGAAGATTGGGATTTACAGATGTTTGAGGGTTATAGCCAACATAATAACTATAAATATTATAGGGTCCATATTGATTCCTTTGGTAATTCCACAAGGTCACCTCTCCTTTCATTCCAATCATCGATCATACTACGTATACGCAGAGAATTTATTTTCATCACCAAATCTTAATAAAATATGTATCGGTGCCTGTCACCATCCGTGGACACTGTCCACCTCAGGCGGACAGTAGAGCGAAGCAGAAAATGAGCCAGTGTTTTTGTTAGCACTCTGGCTCGTTTTCGTTTGTTTTTGGTTTGTTTGGTTTAGGGGTGTCTGTTTTGAAGATGTTTTTTGATAGTGCATTTAGTTTATTGAGGAAGCGGTTGAATCCAAATCCAACGAAGAAGGCAAAGCTTATTTGTGCATAAGGGGTATCTTTAAAGTCAACAAATTCAATGAGTAAGATTCCGCTTTGAATTAGGATAACAGCCATTATCGCGGTACCTGTAGCGAATATTGGATAGAAAATATACATAATCCATTCCCTATAGTCCTGTAATTCGTCTTTCATATAGTGGGAACAAAACATATATAGGTGCCGCAGTGATCCGCCAATTGCTCCAGCGAAAAAGTAATAAAAATGGGCCTTAATATCGGTAATAAAGGGGTAAGTGTCTTCTAGAGCACCGGTTATTAATATACCTACTGCGATAAAACTTCCGAAAAACATGATGCAGAGATAAAACAGGATACCTGCTTTTAACCATTTACTCAAATCCATCACCACTTTCTGATACTGTATCATATGTGGTTTTGGACCAAGGCGTGCAGGAGAGACTTTGATTCATAGGTCAATGAAAAACGGTGAGAGGTCCTGTCTCACCGTTACTTTTATACAATTAGCTTTATTAATTCATCTTTTGCTTGGATTTTTCCATCTTTGACAAGCTCTATATCTACATATTGATTGCTATTGGTGATAACCACGGGGGTTTTTATATCATAGCCGGCAGCCTTTACGTTTTCTAAGTCAAATTGAATTAACAAGTCTCCCCTCTTAACGGAATCCCATTGTTTTACATGTGAATGAAAAAATTGACCTTTCAAATTTATGGTATCCACGCCAACATAAATTAAGATTTCTGCGCCGGCTTCTGATGTAATTCCAATCGCATGCCCCGTTGGAAATAAAGTAGTAACGATTCCGTCAACTGGTGAAACCACTTCACCCTTTGTTGGTTCAACGGCAATCCCTTTTCCTACCGTTTCAGTTGAAAAAAGCGGATCAGCAATTTTGCTTAAGGGAATGATTTCTCCGCTTAATGGACTTAGAATGGTTTCTCTTTTCACTTCTCCTAATCCAAATTCTTTTACTGTTTTTGAAGGGATAGCATTATTTTTTCCTTCATATCCAAATATTAGTGTGAGAACCATAGCTACTACCAACGCTGTCAAAACACCAATTAGATAAAGTCCTATCGGTGAAAAAACAGGAATAGATAAGAAACTTGGGAGAGCAAATGCAGTCGCTTTTATTCCAAACGTCCCATTAATCGCTCCGCCAATTGCCCCTGCTAATGCCACAATGACCATCGTTCGTTTATACCGCACAAGGACACCATAGGTGATAAGTTCTGTCGTCCCTGCTAATGCGCCAGGAACAATTCCTGATCCAGTAACCGTTTTTAAATCGGTATTCTTCGTTTTAAAAAATACCCCGATTCCCATTCCTATTTGAGCGAATGGCGCTGCAGCTGCCATAGCAATAATAGGGTCACCACCGTTGGCAAGATTTGCAATGGCTAAAGGAATGACTGCCCAATGTAGACCTAATATCGTTAGGAAGGTCCATCCTGCACCAAGCACAGCCCCAGTTAAAAGTCCGCTTTTTGAACTTAAAAACTCGATAACCATTCCGATGGCTTCACCTACATAAGTTCCAAAGGGTCCAAATATCAGTATAGTTAAAGGCACAATGACAACTAATGAAATTAGTGGATTAATAAACATTTGTAATTCTTTATATATCACTTTTTTCAAAAATTTATCTAACAAGGAATAAATGGACACAGCAATTAATATTGGAAAAACCGTTGATGAATAGCTTGCTACAATCACAGGAATTCCCAAGAAAGTCACATCCTGTGCTTTTGAGGCAACTAAATCCATATAATGCGGCTCTAACAGTGCTGCACCGATAGCACCACCTACATAGCCATTTGCTCCTAGTTTTATCGCTAAAGTAATCCCGAGAAAAATGGGGAAGAAGTAAAAAATTGCATGTCCAGCAGCAGATAGAATGGCATAGGTTCCGCTCTCAGGAGATAACCATCCCAATGTGGTTAAAATCGATAATAAAGCTGAAATTAATCCGGAGCCCGCAAGCACTCCTAATATAGGTGCGAAACTTCCACTGATTGCTCCTAGAATTTTATTGATAATCGTTTCTTTTTTTTCTGCAGAAGCTTCTATTGATGTAGTATTCGAATTCATTGTTGTTCCCCTCTATGATGTTTTCCATTCCTATAGGTAACAAATTACCTAGGGTCCTAGCTTTTGATTTTCGTTTTATTATTACTTTTTCCAATATAAATCATGCAACAACTAAGGTTCATTGTGAACGAATTGGAAGCCGCTACAATAATTAAGATGGTTCAAAATAAAAAATGACGTGTGCCATTTTTGCACTCATCATTTCTTATTCTAATTACTTCTCATCCACTACTTCTTTAAACAACTCGTATGACCGTTTTTGTTTGTCAGCATCATAGATATAAGACACTGCCATAATTTCATCTACAGCATATTGATCTTGGAAGCTTGTCAGCTGCTGACGGATTGTTTCTTTGCTTCCCAACAATGTCACACTCGACATCGACTTAGCCATTTCTTCTTCCATTGGGTTCCAAATGCCATCCATACTTTCAACAGGAGGCTGCAAGGGATTACGTGAACCACGGACAACATTTAAGAAAAACTGCTGCATGGTGGTTTGTTGGTATCTTGCCTCTTCATCGGTTTCCGCTGCAATTACATTTAAACACACCATCATATATGGTTTGTCTAAATATTGGGACGGCTTAAATCTTTCCCGATAAATCGAAATCGCTTGTCCCATGAATTTTGGTGCAAAATGGGAGGCAAATACATACGGCAGACCTAAGCTAGCCGCTAAATAAGCCGAGTCGGTTGATGAGCCTAAGATATAAAGAGGTACCTCTGTTTCCACACCCGGATAGGCCCTAACATATCCTTGGTGCTCTTCCGGACCAAAATAGGTTAGTAATGCTTGAACATCCTCAGGAAAAGTATATACTGAATCATTCTTTGAACGTCTTAACGCGCTTGCTGTCATCATATCTGTTCCTGGCGCACGCCCAAGCCCGAGTTCTACACGATTGGGATAAATAGTCGCCATGGTTCCAAATTGTTCTGCCACGACTAAAGGAGAATGGTTGGGCAGCATAATCCCTCCAGAGCCAACTTTAATGGTTTTGGTGTGCTCTAAGGCGTGTTTGATTAAAATGGCAGTCGCAGAGCTGACAAGAGTTGGCGTATTATGGTGTTCAGCGATCCAATAGCGCTGATATCCCAATTCTTCCGTTGCTTGTGCAAGGTCTACCATTGCCTCAATGGCTTGTTTCGAATTTTGCCCTTGTCTGATTGGGGCTAAATTTAAGACTGATACAGGTATATTAATGTTTCCCATTTTATATCAAGTCCTTTCTTAATTAAGGTATATTCCTATAGTAACAGTCAGAAAACAAGAAACAAACTTAAATGCTTCTCTAAATTGATCAAGCAACCCTTTTATTCTTCCCGTAATTTTTACTGACCTAAATTACGGGCACAATAAACCTCTGATTCTTCCCCTAATTTTGTCTGGCTCAAGTTACAGGCACAATAAACCTCTGATTCTCCCCTTAATTTTATCTGCCTCGATTTACGGGCACAATCACTCCATTATTCTTCCCTAAAATAGAAAACCGGTTACAATCTAACCATTTCTCCAATCCGCTCAATAAGTCTCTACCAATTTGGAAGTACCTTCCATATTACTAGAGACTCCTAATTGTCTTTTCTATGTAATTGAACTGTAATACTAAACTATTTTTTCTTTTCATAGTAATAGATTTAAATACAATAAACCAACTTGGAGGACTAGAATCAATGAAAAAACTAATTACCCTATTAACTTTGGCAGTTTTACTTTTATTTGCTTCCCCTGCTTTTGCTTATACCGTTAAGCAAGGGAACACGATTTCAAATATCGAAAGAGACCGTAGCTTATCACCACAGGAGTTAGGTGACGAAAATCCAAAGGTATCAAATCTGAATCTCATTTACATAGGTCAAAACTTCAGCACTCCTAAATCTATTAGGACAAATGAACCAAGGATAGAAGAAACTGTAAATCTGAGCCTTTCAGACTCTGAAATTGATTTGCTGGCAAGATTAGTGAGAGCAGAGGCACAAACGGAAACTTTAGAAGGGAAAATTGCCGTTGCTTGTGTAGTTCTTAATAGAGTCGAAAGTCCACAATTCCCTGACTCCATTAAAGAAGTCATTTATGCTCCTGGTCAGTTTCAGCCGGTCCAAAATGGTGAAATCAATAAGCCGGCTGACGAGGAATCCATTCAAGCTGTTAAATCTGCCCTTACTGATCATAGGAAATTGGCACGAGGCTCATTATTTTTCTACAATCCAGCGATTGCAACCAGCCGCTGGCTCGATACAAGGGCCACAACTCTTGTGATTGGGCAGCATGTATTTAAAAAGTAAAATAGGACTCACTTCCGCAAATATCCAGAACAAAAAAGAACCTTCAATCTAATGATAGATTAAAGGTTCTTGTGTTTATCAAGAATTAATTATAGACCAGTTCCTTTTTACTTAAACCAAGCGTTTGAGCTGTCGAAGAATGAATTTTCTCCAGTAGTACTGGGTTTTTCATAAGTGATTGGCCATATGAAGGGATCATTTCTTTGATTTTTGCTTCCCACTCACTCAACTGTTCAGGGAAGCACTTTTTAATCACTTCAAGCATAACGTGAACCGCAGTCGAAGCACCTGGTGATGCACCCAACAATGCTGCAATCGTGCCGTCTGCGTCTGTAATAACCTCGGTACCAAACTGAAGTGTTCCTTTGCCAGCCTCCGTATCTTTGATCACTTGTACACGTTGTCCTGCGATTACAAAATCCCATTCCTCGCTTTTAGCGTTCGGAATAAACTCACGTAACTCTTCCATTCTTTGTTCTTTGGTTAACATCACTTGTTGGATGAGGTACTTTGTTAATGGCAGCTCTTTTGCTCCGGCCGCTAACATCGTTAAAACATTATCCGGTTTTACGGAAGTTACCAAGTCGAACATAGAACCTGTTTTTAAGAACTTTGGTGAGAAGCCAGCAAAAGGACCAAATAACAATGATTTTTTGTTTTCAATAAATCTTGTATCAAGATGCGGTACAGACATTGGCGGTGCTCCCACCTTAGCCTTTCCGTATACCTTAGCATGATGCTGTTCGACAACTTCAGGATTGTTACACACCATAAATATTCCACTAACCGGGAATCCTCCGATATGCTTTCCTTCAGGAATACCCGATTTTTGAAGTAAATGCAGGCTGCCTCCACCGCCGCCGATAAAAACAAATTTCGCTGCATGCCGTGTGACTGTACCGCTGAATAGGTTCCGCACTTTCAATTCCCATAAGCCGTCACTCGTACGTTTAATATCATTTACCATATGGTTGTATTTAATATTGACATCTTTACTCTCTAAATGATTAAACAATGTGCGTGTTAAAGCTCCAAAATTGACATCTGTTCCAGAATCAATTTTTGTTGCAGCAATCGGTTCGATCATGTTACGGCC
This sequence comes from Neobacillus sp. plas4, assembly GCF_057221695.1. Lineage (NCBI taxonomy): Bacteria > Bacillati > Bacillota > Bacilli > Caryophanales > Bacillaceae > Neobacillus > Neobacillus sp. plas4. The sequence continues at coordinate 2,425,181 of NZ_CM170152.1, read as the reverse complement.
TTCCATGATAAGCGGAATCCATTCTATTAGTTTTTCAGGATCATCGGAAAATTCCATCCCTTTGAATAAAGGATTGTTTGATAGTGCTTTAAAGCGATTCTTTAAAAAAGTTACATTTTGTTCCCCTTGTACAAAACTCATGTGAGGAAGTGGTCTAATAAAATCTTGTGGATTATCGATCAATTTGTTATTTACTAGATACGACCAGAACTGCATGGACACCTGAAACTGTTCATTAATTTTGATCGCTTTACTAATATCAACTGATCCATCAGGCTTTTGAACCGTGTAGTTAAGCTCGCACAGTGCAGCATGACCCGTTCCCGCATTATTCCATTCGTTAGAGCTTTCCTCTCCTGCGCTTTCAAGCTTCTCAAATACTTTAATATCCCATTCAGGTACTAATTCCTTTAAGAGTGTTCCTAATGTGGCACTCATGATACCTGCCCCGATTAAAATAACATCTGTTTTAATTACCCCGTTGCTCATATTTATCAACCTTTTCCCCTAAAATTTGTAGTCAAGATGTGCCCCAATCCAATCCTGACATTTTCAACCATTCTGTCTGAATAACCAAATATAGTGTATTTAAATATATTTTAGATTAGTATAAATACTATTATCTGATAATTATAAGTTATTTAAAATCTGATAACAAGTGTGAAGTACTTCCACAAAGAGTAGAAATTACAAATAGCAAAATTATCTATTAAATAATGTTTGCAAAAATATACAATATTACAATACTTATTAAAATCGTGATATTTGATATCGTGGCCATTAAACGAATAGATTTTGTACTATATTTAAATTCTACTGCGAACGTTATCGCAGAGGATGCAGCAGGGAGCAGCAAACCAATCAAAATCGTATAGCGAAACATCGGTTCGTATGGAAGGGTAAAATATAAGGCGATCGCTATAAGAAATCCCAAGCTATATCGGAAAGTTAAATATTTCAACAAAGGTTTAATGGTTTGTTTATCAAATGTAAAATTCAAATAAAGACCCAATAACAATAAGGACAACGGCATATTGGCTTCCGATAGTATGCTTGCAACATTAATCACTACGATTGGCAGCTTTATATGAGTGAAATTTAATATACTGGCTATGAAATAGGTCATTAAAGGAATGGATCTGCTTAGTTTTTTTATGATTTCAACTGGTTTAAGACTTAACCCTTCTTCTGAAAAATAACTGGCTAGTATATAGGCAATTCCAAAGACGATAAAGGACGCTCCAACATCAAACATACTAAAATAGGTTAATCCGTTCATTCCCCAAATAGCAAAAACGAGTGGAAAAGCAAATAAGCCGACATTGAATCCTGAAGATAGGATCAAGAAGGTCCCTTTCATTTCTTTTTCTTCATTTTTAAAAACAAGTAAACCTAAAATTGTTATTAGAATCCCATACAAAATAACAATAACGGGTATTAAAATTAACGAGGTTTCTAGTTTTACAGAATCAAATGTAACAAGTACTAAAGCAGGCAGGGTAATTTTAAAAATAAGTTTTGCAATGACTTCTCCATCTTTTTCTTGTAAGATCCTTAGGCGTTTCAATAGATACCCAAGGGCAATGATGACTATGATATAGAGAAATTCTTGGTTCATTAAAAAATACACTCCAGTTTGATCATTTAGATATGCTTTCTATCTTTCGAAGATACATAACTTTTTTATTTTAACACACAATCTTCTGTATTTTAACAGGGTAATCCTGCTGTAGGTTGTGCTGTCCAAACAAAAAGAAGCTGTCGGTAAGACAACTTCCTCTGGCACATAGCTTTATAAAATGCATTACTTAAAACCATATTCTTTTATAATAATCATATTCGAAGAGATCTAAATTTTCCTCGCTCTCCTTATTTGGGGCACACTCTTCACAAGGTTCTTCCGTCTTGTTATGGTCACATTGCTCAAATAAAAGTTCCATTGTTTGTTTCCCCTCCCCTAGTTCTTACTTTAATTATAGTGTAAGCGATTACATTTGTCTCCTATTTTTATCTGGTAAATAATTCTTATTTGATAGAATTAGCAACAAAAAAACAGAGAGAACGGTAATACCCTCTGTTTAATGGATGATTTTATAATAGTCCTGGGAATGAAAGCTTCTGAATCCACAAGACTCATAGAGTTTCAAGGCATGTGCATTTTTTGCTTCAACCTCTAAAAAAATGGATAAGCCTTTTCCGTTCTCCATTTTCACCACTTTTGATAGGGCTTTTCTCCCTATCCCTTTACCTTGCAGCTCTGGGAAAACAGCAAAACCATATATCCACGATTCACCATCTATTTCAGAAAGACGCATTTTTCCAGCTGTTTTTCCACCTGCTTCAATAATGAATCTTCTATCGGTGTTTAGATCTTGAGTTTCTTGCCTATACTGCCGTGCTTCTTTTTCGTTTAAGCCAAAGCACTGTACATCTAATTGAACCTCTGCTTCTAAATCTTCTTCCGAAAAAGAAGGTCTTATATGGATTGACTGATCATCGGATAATTCTGCTTTCTGCCATTTCATTTGATATTCAACCGTCTCTAAGGTACAAGGAATATTCTTTAAAAACTCCTTTGCGGGTTGGGATTCAGAAGGAGCATTCAACAAAATGGTTCTTACTTCGCGTTTCTTTGCCTCTGTCAATGCCAAATCAAGCAGCGTAGAAAATACTCCTCTTCTGCGAAAATCAGGATGAACCATACCGCAGATTTCTACTTTACTTCCAAAATAATAGCTTCCAAGAAATCCAACTAAATTTTCATCAACATAATGAAAAAAATCTTCTATCCGATCTTCGGACCTGTTTTCAAGCATATCAAAATTAAGCTTTAATTGAATATTGTCCTCTCTCTCACAGATCTCCTGTAGCGATTTTATATCTTTTAATTGTTCTTTCGATAACATATGTACACCCTATTCTTGTTCTTAATATGCAGATAGATTACTAAATAACTTCATTTGTAAATTTATCAGATTATCAAGCTTTTTGCTGAGTCTAATCGTTTCTTCGGATGTAAAACCACTAGACATTCCGACATTTATCATTTGTTTACGTACGTTTTCAATTTTAACTACCAAATCATTCTTCAACTCTATTCGCCCCTTGTTCAACAATAACTAGATTCTATCAAATGAAAGCGAATTCATGATAATCATTTCCATCATCAAATATCGACAGGATTAATTGACAAAATGCGATGTTCTTTATAAAAATTTTTTGACGTAAAACGTTTTATCAATCACATACGTAACGCATGAGACTTTACTAGGTCTCATGCGTAGCTTTCGTCTGCTTCTGGGCTATTTTGAAGCCAAATACTCTCGGTCAACTGCTTTGGGCGGCTGTTCCATCCAGCCGTTTTCAATGAGAATATTTGCCCCATCTTCTACAAATAATGAAACCTCTGCTAGTGATTTCATATATGCCAACCCGAGGTCTCTTCTTCCATTCACTGACATCGAGTTACCAAATGCACGCATCTTTATTGAAAACATATCAACTTTATGAAAAACCATTATTTTATCTGAAAATGGTGAAAATGTGGAAGTTGTCACTAGATGATCAATTTGTGACGGGAACGGCAAATTTTCCTTATGAAGTTTATCTTGGAAACGCTGCACTTCCTTATCCGTTATTTCTTTACCTCTTAAAAAGTAATTTCGCACCTTTTCCTTTTTGGAAACCTGACTAAACGCAATCAAAAGTGCTTTACTGGTGATGTTGTTTTCAATATTATCATAAAGATGAATGATTTCTAGTGCGTGCATTTCTCGAACATCACCGAAAAACCCATTCAAATAATTCTCCTTCTGGATAAAATCAACCTTACTTGGCACGGGAATATTCGGAGGCATCATAATGAACCCTTTTTCAATTAAAACATTGTTAATTTGGCCTAAAAGGAAGGTAGTACACGTATTGCAATGGATGAAAAATTCGCGGATATCTTCTCTCATCACAATTGGAATGGCAATTGCATATAAACTTAGTCCCGCTTTAGAAGCATATTTCAAGTAATGTACATAAAATTGATCTTCAAATAATCTAGGTGCTCCTAAATTGACATCCTCATCTGTATATCCTATCGGAATTGGAAAATTTTCCTTTGTGAAAAACTTTTCAATTGTAGTCATGAAATCAACCGTTAAATTCAATCCATTTTCAAGTAATGTTTTAATGTGCTCATCTTCTACATGTTGAAGAAAATACTTCAATATCTGATTAGACATACTATTCCCTACATAAGTAGCCCATAACTTCCCCATTTCGACGGCAGTGAACGGGTATTCAGGACTTAATTTAGATGCACTTATGTTGATTGGTTTTAATAAATCCATATGTAATCCCCTTAACCTTATTTACCCATTAGTTTTTTCATCCTTAGAAAATATATACAGAATGGTATCTATAAAGGAGAAAATGAAGGTAAAAAAAGAGGGCCGTGTCCTTGGTACAATTAGAAAAATGCCGCTATGAATCTAATTTGCGCACTGTTCTGATGATCTTGAGGTATTGGGTGTCACCCAGCCCATACTCACCAAAATTATTTATTAACGCAATTACAAGTTCATTTTCTGGGATATTTTGATCCTTTTTAATATATTGGATTAGATCACTTTCATCATTTAGATAGGTTATATATCGTTCAATCCCTTTTGCTAAGTGAATTGGATGGATAGAAGTGGGAATTTTTTTATAAATCATAACTTGATTGTAGAGCTCATAAAAACCGGCAGCATAAAGTGTGTACTCTTCAATACTTTCAAACTTATCCCCTGTTAAATGGAGTTTAACGGGCTTCTTATGCCCCGTTTTGTCGAGCCAAGCAAGGATGGTAAGCACATTGATTTGGCAGAACATATCTTCATCAAACCATAATTCGATGGTGGAAAAATCACCATTAACGAGTGGTTGCAAAGGGTTAATACTTATGTCCATATATTCTTCTTTGCTCACTTGATGAACCTTCGCACGTGTTATTATAAACTCCTGAGAAAATATCTCTCCCTTAATTTCACCAAAACACATTGCTTCGTTAAAAGGAATCATCGTTTCATCACCGAGAAAATTTGTTCTTTTAAAATAATTAAACATGGATTGTCCATTTAAAATATGTAAGGTTTTAATCATCGTTTACTACTCCTTCGTAAGTTAATATATAATGAATACTAACAATAAAGGTCTTAAATGATAATAGATATTCTCTATAAAGCCAACATTTCCTTTTTTATCCTATTTAGAATGGACAATTGTCATTTATTATTGGTACTATGACTAATAGTACATGTGAAAACCAATATTAATAGAATATAGTTGTAAAGGAGCTATTATTTATGTTCTTAGCACAGCTTCAACAAGAGGAGAAAGAGGCATTTCTTGAATTAGCAGTCTTGATTGCAAAAGTAGATGGAAATTATTCAATATTTGAAAATCCAGTGATTAAAAAATATCAAAAAGAAATGGAACTTGGGGATTATTCAGTAAGAGGGTTAGACATCGACGATATTTTGAAGATATTCAAAAATGAACGCTCTAAAAATATAGTCCTAATCGAAATTCTACGCCTTGTCTATTCTGACGGAATTGTTCATGAAAAAGAAAAAGAGTCCATTCGTTTCATAAAGGAACACTTTGGATTTGACTCCAATAAATATGGTAGTTTTAAGGAATGGATTATAGGCATAAAACAATTTGCCAATTATCCCGAGCATGATTGATATGAAAAGATGAGAGCAACGACTTTTTAGCGTTGCTCTTCTTAATCCTATTAGCGATTACGTCCTTTTCTGATAAGATAAAGATTTTTCTTGATTTCTTTCTCTAAGCTGTATAAAAATTTCTCAACTCCTTTATTTGCTCCGCCATTTAAGACTCGCTGTGCAGCCCCAGCCAGCGCACCAGTTATTTCTACATCGGAATGAATGTTGACTTTAGTGCCGCCTTGATGATCGTTTAAAATAACATCTGCTTTTCCAGTAAACTCACCTAGATTTCCTTTTCCTTTAAAAAACACATGACAGAAAGCAGGTGATTTTTCTTTCTCTAATTTGACCTCGAGTTCAAAAACATCCTTAAGCGGACCTAATTGGATATCAACTTGGGCTTGATAAAATCCGTTTGCGACTTGGACGAGTGACTTGCAGTTAGGAATAGTGTTTCTCAAAACCTTTTCATCCTTGATGTACTTCCAGACAATCTTTCTTGGCAGTCCAAAGATATGTTGGTATTCAATCTTCAACTTATCCCCTCCATTTTTGAAGGCTCTCAAGATAAAATATTTGATTGGTACAAAAATCATTCCTAAGAAAATTAAAATCAGATCGCCGGAAAGGTTGGAGTTCCTAAAAAATTTTTTTATTTTTTTCACTTAGAGTCATGAATTTCACAAAATTTAGATCCACTCTAAGATTTCAATGCGGTTCCCAAAAGGGTCGGCTGTATAAAATCGATTTGCCCCCGGAAGGTTATGATCCTCAATTACTTCAACACCTTTAGCAATTAGATGTTTTTTCAATGCTTCGATATTTTCCACCTCAAAGGCTGGATGTGCCTTTTTTGCTGGAGAAAATGGATCCTCCACACCGATATGAATTTGCGTATTACCGTTCCGAAACCATGCCCCGCCGCGCTTTTTCAATTCCTCTGGTTTTTCCATTTCTTCAAAACCTAAAATATCAATAAAAAACTTACGTGCACGATCCTCACTTCCCTTTGGTGCAGCTAGTAGAATGTGGTCAATGGCTTTGAATACAAACATTTACAATCATTCTCCTTTATAAATAACTTATACTATCCATTTTTCGCTACAAATCAATAAATCCCTTCTAACCCCTAAAAAAAGCTCGTATCTTAAGTTAGATACGAGCTTTCCCTTCCATTATTCATCTTCTTCTTCGTCTTCGTCATCTTCATTTTTTTCATCTTTGTCTTTATCCTTTTTACTTTTTTCTTTATTTCCCTTGCCTTTATTTTTGTTTTCCTTTTTCTTTTCCTTTTCTCTATCTTTCTTTGCCTTTTCTTCTCTATCTTTTCTTGCTTTTTCCTCTTTTTCTTCTTTTTCTTTTAGCCTCTTAAGTTCGCTTTTATATTTTTTCTCAACGCCTGACAAATCAAATTTTTCATCCGTTAGGATCGATTTTGACTTAGAAACTATTTCTTTAAAAATGACCGGAGTCGTACCACTGCTTGATGTTGACAAATAGTGATTTTCATCTGTTTGATCATAGCCCAGCCAAACAGCACCAACAATATTCGGGGTGTAACCGACAAACCAATGATCCTTTGTACCACTTTCGTTCGCAAACGGAAGCTGGGTTGAACCTGTTTTACCAGCGATATCAATACCATCTAGGTAAGCCTTTTTCCCAGTACCTTCATCGACCACACCTTTAAGCATGAACGTTATTTTTTGAGCAACTTCCGGATCTGTCACTTTCGTCGTTTTATCCTTCCATTTTGCAATTACCTTTCCTTCTGCATCTTCAATTTTATTTATCGCATGTGCTTCTGCCATTTCCCCATCATTCGCAAATGCAGTGTAGGCTTGTGCCATGCTTAGTGGGGAGGTTCCCTCATTCATCCCTCCGAGTGCAATTCCAAGTGAATGGTCCTCTTCTTTTAGCGGTATCCCGAATCGCTCAACTGCCTTCGTACCCTGTTCCAATCCGATTTCATTTAAAAGCCAAACTGGAGGTACATTGTATGAGTTCACCACCGCAGAATACATCGTCACTTGACCCCGGTATTGATGATCATAGTTCTTTGGCTGATATCCACCTATATTAAGCGGTCTATCCTCTAACAGGTCAAAGACTTCATAGCCTTGTTCCAGTGCCGGCGTATACACCGCCAAAGGCTTCATCGTTGAACCAGGCTGTCTAATTAATTGTGTGGCGCGGTTAAACCCTAATAAAGTATGTTCGCCTCTGCCGCCAACAAGTGCTTGAATCCCGCCATTTTCAGGGTTAATAAAAATAGCTCCACTTTGGAGCAGCTGATCCGGTTGACTCGCTGGGAATAGATTTTCATTTTGATAAACCTCTTCAGCTGCTTTTTGAATCGTCGGATTTAATTCTGTAAAAATATGAAGTCCACCAGAAAGAATTTCATTCTTTGTCAGCTCAAATTTCTTCATTGCCTCAACAATAATGTGATCTACATAGTATGGATAGCTGCCATGATAATCGTCATCCACCTTTTCTGACTGCAATACGATTTCCTGTTGTTTCGCATTATCTACATCATTTTGACTAATGTACCCTTCCTGTTCCATCAAGGAAAAGACAAGGTCTCGACGTTCCACTGCCTTTTCCATATTCTTAAAGGGAGAAAGGATGGAAGGAGCTTTAATTAATCCGGCCAGCATAGCTGATTCACTTAAGGTTAATTCACTTGCGTCTTTGCCAAAGTAAGTTTTTGCTGCACGCTGAATCCCCCATGCTCCCTCTCCAAAATAGATCTGATTTAAGTACCGCTCCATAATCTCATCTTTAGAGTAGGTGCGTTCAATTTTTTTCGTAATGATTAGCTCTTTTATCTTTCGTGTATACGTGCGTTCATGTGTCAAAAACGCATTCTTTGCTAACTGTTGTGTGACCGTACTACCGCCTGCTACGATATCACCTGAAATTGTATTTTTAACAAAAGCCTTCATAATCGCAAAATAATTAATCCCATTATGTTTATAAAAAAGTTGATCTTCTGTAGCAACCACCGCATGGATTACTTCCATCGGAATTTGGTTTATGCTGACTCCTTCAATACTGGAATTGGATATCTTACTAGCAATCTCCCCATTTTGATCATAAATAATCGTCGGCTGAGGTGCCGGTTTATTCAATTTGCTGACATCACTACTCCAAATAAAGATATTCACGATGAGGAAACAAGCTAACACAGCAATGATTCCTGCTATCATTAATTTCCTCACTAAACCCATTGATAAAAACTTACCCCAATCCCATTGTTTAGACGCCTTACTTTGCTGTCGTCTTTCCATTCGTCCCACGTCTATACCTACCTTCTAAAAATAAACATTTACATATTGCTTAATTTTAAGACGAAAATCATTTTAGTCAATATGAAATAAGTCTTACTTTTGAATGGTAAAGAAGCGGGGAACTGTGAGGAGCAGCTATTTATTATACCAATCCTAAACCCTACAACTATACAGAGTCGCAAACAATCTATAGTATAGGTTGATTCGCTTGGTCCTTTTCTTTTGTTGTTGCATCATGATTAGCCTCGAAAAACTTGTACTCTTCCTCTAGATCACTCAACGTCCATTCATACAGATGTCGATCATCTTTTTTAAACACACCCTTTTTAAGGAGTTTATCTATAAGCATTTGCCTTCGTTGTTGGACAGCGGTTCGAAGAATATTCTTCATACCATGTCACCTCCAGAAATATTTACCAGTCTTGTTTATTACCCATTCGATTTTAAACCGCTGCTTTTGGATTTTGTGTCGATTTTAGGAAAATTTACCAACTCTTAAACCAATTTTCATCTTTACTTAATAAAAGAAAAGTAATTGTATTTATTTTAATGGACAAGTAAGTGGTGTGATCAAAACTAATATTTGATATGATGATAGAAAAGACGTTAGAGGGCGTTCAATTGGTAATGAATCTTGAGGATAATAAAATACGTTTTTTGATTACATTGTTCCTTGCCCTTTTAGGCGGCATAGTGTTTACTTTTATATCTATTCCCATTCCATGGCTGCTTGGTCCAATGACGGCTGTCCTAATTGGTTCGAGGTTTAGTACCATCAAGGTTTACTGGCCGGTTCAGATACGCGATACTGGCTTGATTATTTTGGGTTATGCAATCGGTTTGTCATTTACAAAAGAGGCTGTCATCCAAATTGGGGTAAAACTTCCGATCATGCTGCTTTTAACCGTTATTTTAATTGCTTTTTGTGCCGGAATAGCCTTTTTCGTTTCCAAGCTTTCAGGCGTTGATTATCCTACCATCCTTGTAGGAAGCATTCCTGGGGGACTTACACAAATGATTACCTTTTCCGAAGAGGTAAAGGGAATCAATATTACCATCGTCACCTTTCTTCAAGTGACGCGGGTGATAATGATTATTTTTCTTGTTCCCTTTCTAATTTATGGACCGTTTTTTAAAAATACATCACCATCAACTATTGATGTAGCTGATATGGTGGATCAAGCTCCACTTTCTCCAACGCTCCTATTGTTTGCAGCAGTTTGTGTGATTTGCGCTTTCATAGGAAAAAAGATTAAATCTCCAACACCTTTTTTATTAGGTCCCATCATAGGGACAGCTATACTGACTCTATCCGGACTACCAGGACCTCATCTTCCAGACTTTATGTTAGACCTTTCGCAATTTATGATCGGCGGCTATCTAGGCTTATTGCTAAAACCAGAACAACTACAACATAAAACAAAAATATTGATCCTAGCGTTTGGCAGCGGGTTCGTTATGGTCTTATTTTCATTAGGTCTAAGCATGCTGCTTATACATTATTATGAGATTACACCTTCTACAAGTTTCTTAAGCTTATCACCTGGAGGAGCCGATCAAATGGCGGTTCTCGCACATGAGATCCGGGCCGATTTAGCGATGGTCACCGGATTTCAGTTATTCCGTCTCCTCTTCATCTTTTTTGCTGTTCCCCCTGCTTTAAGATGGATTTTTAAAAGAAAAAGGTTAAATCAAAAGGAAAAGCCTATTAGGTGATGAAATCACATCGAATAGGCTTTTCTTTTGCTTTTAAATTCATGTTTCCTCTATTTATGTAATCTTCACATTACTTCATGTCAACTTTTCTTTACATGGTGCATATAATATTTTACCAAGTGTAAAAGTGACCATACAGGAGGTGTATACCTTGACCTATCAAGAAAAGAAATGCATTGTATCATTTATCAGTGCGATACTCATTTTCGGAACGTATTGCTTGTACATGTACCCGCGGTACCCAGGAAGTCTAGAGTCGCCGGAAACCTTTCGCTATTGGGGTTCCTTCGTCCTCATTCTTCTAGTGTTTTCAATCGTCGCGCATATCATGATTAGTATTATATTTACGATCATCTATCGAATTACCAGCAAAGAAAAGGAACCTGGCTTTGCGGATGAACTGGATAAGTTAGTTGACTTGAAAGCGAATCGAAATTCTTTTTTTGTGTTTATCATCGGCTTTCTACTTGCAATGGGATCGCTTATTATCTATCAGCAGTCACAGGGGATGTTTATTATCCTAATCATCTCAGGATTCATTTCCGATTTAACCGGATCACTTACAAAATTTTATCACTATCGGAGAGGAGTGTAAGATGGGCAAAAGTCTTGTTGGCAATCATATCCGTAAATTACGATTCAATCATAATGAAATGACTCAGCAGCAATTGGCTGACAAGGTGGGCGTAACAAGACAAACCATTGTCGCACTTGAAAAGGGAAACTACTCCCCCTCGCTAGAACTGGCCTTTCGTATTGCTCACGCCTTTAACTTACCGTTGGAAGAGGTTTTCTATTATGGGGACAACAATAGTAATCTATAGGATTTATGATTGTTTTGAATTTATTTTAAAAAGGGGATAACCATATGAATTCAAACAAAAAAGCAGCAAAAATGGTCGGAATACTGTTTTTACTTGCAGCATTTACAGCGGTAATAGGTCTTAATTTATACAATCCAATCCTTAAAGATCCCGACTATTTACTTAAGGGTGCTGAACACGCCAATCAGGTGATACTAGGAGCGGTTATGGAGTTAATTCTTGTCGTTTCAGTGGTTGGTACTGCTACTACCATGTTTCCAATTTTAAGAAAGTATAATGAAACAATCGCTCTTTGGCATGTTTGTTTCAGATTTCTTGAAGGTGTTATCATTACGGTTGGTGTAATCAGCGTACTTTCACTATTGACCTTAAGCCGTGAATTTGTAGCGGCAGGCACATACGATACCTCCGCTTTTCAAGCTTCTGGGACTGTATTAAAAGCAGTACATGATTGGACATTTATGCTTGGTCCCCTTTTCATGCTAGGAATCAATACACTGATGTACAGTTATATATTCTATAAATCCAAACTCGTACCCAGGTTTATATCAATCTTGGGTATTACGGGAGCAACTCTTGTTTTTATCTGCGCGTTGTTGGTCATGTTCGGTGTATTCCCTCAAATTTCTTTTTGGGGTGCTATTTTTGCGATACCGGTAGCAGCGAATGAAATGATTTTAGCAGTATGGCTCCTTGTTAAAGGTTTCAATGAATCTGCCATTTCTTCACTGTCTGCAAAACCTAAATAAGATGGGTTTAAGAAGAAGAAAACTCGCGAGAAGCGAGTTTTTTTCTCTCTTCATTAATGTTGTTTGGCTTATGCTATTATACACCGCGTTTATTACCCCAAAGCAGAGCATGTAATTGAGGTAATACTTTGACATTGTTAAAGTGTGGGTCAGATACGACACAATTGACCAACCACTCATATTTTAATAGAAGCTTTTGAATTAATTCTTGATTATTGCCATTCGTGATATCATCGTTGCCAACCTGCAGATAGAATGGAATACCTTCATATCTTTTATGAACCATTTTAGCGTATTCCAGATCAGCTTCATCAAAGATAACAACTTTCATACTAACATTCTTTTCAAACTGGTTTTCATCCAAATTTTCAAAAATTGAATCTAATATTTCAAAATTCGTCTTCATCGTAGAACTTGGAGGCTTAGGAGAAATGGTGAGTTCGTCGATACTCAGAAACCAATCCTGCCATCTGCTTCCCTGTGTTTCAATTCCTATTTTTATCTGCTTTTCTTTTAATAAATCAATGAATGAATCTAAGTTTTTTAATAGTGCTGGGTTCCCACCTGATATAGTCACAAAGGAGAAATTATCTCCGCCAATGCGCTTTAACTCTGCCCAGATTTCTTCGGCAGTCATTTGTCTGATATCGTCTTTGCCACTGCCATCCCATGTGAAGGCTGAATCACACCAGCTGCAGGAATAATCACAGCCAGCAGTTCGGACAAACATCGTGACTTGGCCAATAACCATCCCCTCGCCTTGAATCGTGGGGCCAAAGATTTCTAAAACTGGAATAATCGTACTCATTCTTCCATCCACTCCCTTCTCGCCTCTGCATAGCTGGAAGGTGTCTCAAACAAGCGGACAAATTCTACTCTAGCACCAAAGAATTGATCCTGTCGGTCCTCTTTCGTTAAGGCTTCTTTCATTTTTTCATAAATCCAGACGACGATATTTTCAGCCGTGGTATTCATCAGCGGTAACGTTTCATTTAGATAACGATGATCGAGGTGAATTTCAATTTCATTTTTCCAAATTTCCTTAATATCTCCGAAATCCATCATTAAGCCTCTTTCATCCACAAAACCACTGATTCCGAAGATTACTTTATAGGTGTGGCCATGTAGGTTCTTGCATTTGCCTTCATAGCAATGTAGATGGTGGGCCGCGTCAAAGGTAAATTCTTTACTGACTAATACGCGCTTATTATGATATTTGAGCTCATTAAGCTGAATATCTTCATCAATTTTTTGTAGTTTATCGACGATTCTAAAGCCATACATGTCTTAAAACCTCCTATTTAGAAAGTCATCGAGTCCGCGTTTTCTTAATACACATGCCGGGCATTCCCCGCAGCCGTCGGAAATTACGCCATTATAGCAGGTTAATGTTTTTTCGCGTACAAATTCAAACGCTTCTAATTCATCGGCTAAGGCCCATGTTTCTGCTTTATTTAACCACATCAGAGGAGTGTGAATCACAAAGTTATCATCCATGGATAGGTTTAAGGTAACATTAAGCGATTTGATAAAAATATCACGGCAATCTGGATAGCCGCTGAAATCTGTTTCGCACACACCTGTCACTAAATGCTTTGCACCAACCTGACGTGCTAATACGCCGGCAAAGGTTAAGAATAAAAGGTTTCTTCCCGGAACAAACGTTGAAGGAAGTTCACCATTTTCACCGTCTTTAACTTCAATATTTGAACGTGTTAAAGCATTGGGTGCTAGCTGATTCAATAAAGACATATCTAAGATATGGTGTCTTACACCGAGTTCATAAGCTATATTTTTGGCACATTCAATCTCTAAACTATGCCGTTGATTGTAGTCGAAAGTGACAGCTTCCACCTCTTTAAATTGTTGTAATGCCCAAAATAAACAAGTAGTGCTGTCCTGCCCGCCGCTAAATACGACAATGGCTTTTTCATCTTTTAACATGTTTAAGGAAACTCCTTCCAAAATAGAAAAAGCCGTACCCCAAGATAGAAGTACCGCTTCATCTTAGTTTTTTTAACGAGGGGTGCTAGAACCTCTATTGATTTATACTGTTAGTATAATACCATAATAGAAACGAATATTGGGTATTTAATTTTTCATTTGACGTTTCTGCCAGTCTCCTTTAATATATGTAGAAGATAATACCCGTACTTGAACGGGAGAGGTTCATAGCCGATACCCTCTATAAAAAACTATGGATACATGACTCTATGCCATGTCCATACCGGACATGGTTTTTTTGTTCTTTATCCAATTAGTAGTTATAGATTGATTGCTTGAGCTTCCTAGACCATAAATTTTGACTTGGAGGTTTCTTTATGTCAGGACGCAGCCACGAAGAAGGCTTAAAAGATTTAACACTATTAGGAAATCAAAATACTAAATACTCGTTTGAATATGCACCTGAGGTTTTGGAAGCAGTCGATAATCTTCACCCGGATCGTGATTATTTCGTGAAATTTAATTGTCCGGAGTTTACTAGTTTATGTCCGCTTACCCATCAGCCGGATTTTGCAACAATGTACATTTCATATATTCCCAATCAAAAAATTGTCGAAAGTAAATCTCTAAAACTATATTTATTTAGCTTCCGCAATCACGGTGATTTCCACGAAGATTGTGTCAATATCATCATGAACGACTTAATTAAATTGCTGGACCCACGCTATATTGAGGTTTGGGGGAAATTCACTCCACGTGGCGGTATCTCCATTGATCCTTGGTGTAACTATGGCAAACCGGGTACCAAATACGAAGAAATGGCTCATTTCCGTTTAATGAACCATGACCTGTATCCAGAAAAAGTTGATAATCGTTAATTTCCTCTCCCTTGGCTGACACGCCAAGGTTTTTTATTTGTAATGAAAATTAAATAGTCTTGTAAATGTTTGAAGGTTTTTCATATGTTACATTGAATGAGTAGTTTAGTAGACGAATGAAAGAATGAGATGATCATATGTTAAATATTAAAGAGGTAACTGAACAGCTTAGAGCTACGGGAATTACAGATAGTGAACAGGTTGTTATCCGCTGGATTCTCGATGGTAAACTTAAGGCAAGAAGGACCAAGCACCTAAACCTTGAATACTCAATTCATCCAGTCGATTTAGCTTCGTTTATTTTGGAAAAGAAAATTGAGGACAAAACAAAGAAATTCGGTGTAGATTTTCATCAATGGGAAAAAACCTTTAAGGAGAATCAAACATTCAAAGAGGAAATTGAACAATTAAAAACGTCTATTCGAATTGAACAAGCAAAGAATCGATCACTAAAAAAAATGCTTAAAGCGGAGTATACTTTATCGGACTCGCCTCCCCTTACTTTGGCCTCTCTAGTAGGTCTTGATTCAAATGAGGATCCAGAAATCATTAAGAAAGAATACAAAAAATTATTAAAAGCACTTCATCCCGACCGCGGCGGAGATGAACGACTTTTTAAAGTGTTTTATGATCATTACACAAAGATAAAGGATCCAGCAAAAAGCTGAATCCTTTTTTCTTATAAAGTTTGATCTCCCTTAATCCCATTAATCGAATAACTTGCTGCGATATTAGCACTTAATGAATGGGATACAGAACAGTATTTGTCTTTGGATAATTGGATAGCACGGACTACTTTTTCTACCGGCAGGTCCCCTTCAACTGAATAGTGGACATGAAAATCAGTAAATTTCTTTGGTTCTGTGTCTGCTCGAGTTCCCTCTATTTCCATCTTAAATCCTGTTAACTCTAAACGCATTTTTTTCAAGATCATTACAATATCGATTCCTGTACAACCGGCTAGGGAATACAGGAGCAGCTCTGTTGGTCTTGCTCCGCTATTTTGTCCGCCAATCTCTGGCGCTGCATCCATTCTTAATTCATGCCCGGATGGTGTTGTACCAGAAAAAGCCATATCCCCTTGCCATGTAATCGTTGATTTCAAACTTACCAATCCTCCCTCTATGTATTTCATCCCTTATTCTACCTTAAAAAAAGGTTTTGAACTCGTAATTGAGTCCAAAACCTTTCAAATTACTTAAGTAATGATAAGTCTATCATGCCTTTTATATCGTTGCTTGGAATATAGCCAGCCTCTTTGCTGATGTCTGCCATTTCCTGAATCACCTTTTCATTTACCTCTGTTGTTACAGCAAGACGTGAGAACGCTGCGTCTACTTCATCTTTATTTAATTCTTTCCCTGTAAGATCTTTTAAGTGCTTGATGACAATTTCTTTTGCTTCTTCTGGATTGTCTTGAATGAATTGTACTGACTTTTTGTGAGCGTCAAGATATTTCTGTGATAAGTCTTTGTTTTTCAAGAAGTCTGCTCTTGCTGCAACCACTGTATTGGTAGATTCCTTGCCCCAAGCAAATTCATCCCAATCAAGAAGCAATTTTCCGTTTGCTTGGTTTTCAATTACATAACCCCATGGTTCCTGTGTTGCTGCTGCGTCTACTTGCTTTTGGATAAATAAAGAAGCTGTATCAGCTGGTGCTGCAGCAAATAAATCTACTGTACCACCACTCGTCTTCGCTTTTAAGTTAGCCTCTTTTAACGCTTTTCGCAGCATAACATCCTGCGTGCTTCCAATAACCGGGATGGCTACTTTTTTACCATCTAAATCTTCAAGCTTTTCTATGCCGCTGTGTTCAGCAGCAACTAGGACAGCTCCACCATTCACAGCACCAGAAATAAGGTGATATTCCTTATTTTTCACATAAAAGTTAAGCAATGGACCTGGTCCAACTGTACCAACATCAATCGCTTTTGTAGCCATTGCTTCCATAAATAATCCGCCATTCGCTACGGTTTTGGTTTCAATCGCTACATCTTTCCCAAAGGCTTCTTCAAAATAACCTTGTTCAAGTGCTACAATCGTTGCGATATGCGTTAGATTTGGAAAATAACCAATCTTAACGGTCTTTGCCTCTCCTCCATTACCTTTTCCTTCATCTTCTTTCGAGGATTGGGCACAACCGCTTAGCAGTCCAATAAATAAAACTGTGACTAATAGATAAAGCATAGATTTTTTAAACATTTTTTTCTCCCCTGGCTTTATAATTTTTTTAAGCTCTTTTTCGAATACCCCATTTTACTTCTACATTCCGTTCAAGCCTTGAAAAAACGACATTATCGACAATTGTACCGATAATCGCAATGATAATCATGACCGAAATAACTAAATCCATTTGACCGAGTGAACGACCCATTTCAAGCAGCTGGCCAAGTCCGCCGCCGCCGCCAAGAAGTTCTCCGGCCATTAAAGCACGCCATGAGAATGCCCAGGCAATCCGCAGCCCTGAAATTATTTGCGGAATGGATGCTGGAAGGATTACAGTCCGAAGGAAATGAAAACCACTTGAACCATAAACCTTGGCAACTCGCTGATAAAGCTGAGGTACATTCTTGAATCCGCTTGTTGCGTTAACTGTCATGGTCCACGTTGCACCGATTGTAACAATAAAAAGAATCGAAAAATCATTTAAACCAAACCAAATGATAGCTAGTGGGAACCATACAATACTTGGAATCGATTGAAGAGCCGTTACCACAAAACCAAGTGTATCTTCGACCAGTTTATAGCGCCAGATAAAGTACCCTAATATCAACCCGACAACAATTGCAATCGTAAATCCGAGGAGGATACGCCCCATACTTATACCTATAGCCAGCGTAATTTGACCACTTATTAAGCCATTAAAAAGTGTGTCGAGTACTTGCGTCAGGCTTGGGAACATAAAATCTGGAAGGCTGGAAAATCTAGATGTGACTTCCCATATCACCGCTATCGCCGCGATGAAGATGATCCGTCTTAAAGCTGTAGTCATCACCCATTTCCTCCTTCAGCACTTTTTCAATTTCTTCCTGTAATATGGATAAAATTCTTTGTTCCGTATTCACTGTCACACTATCCGGTGTAACTCCGTCCTTCATCGTTGGTACCGAAATGATTTCTTTAATTCGACCTGGCCGGGTTGCAAAAACAACGACTTCCTCGGATAAAAGAACTGCCTCTCTTATATTGTGAGTGATAAAGAAGATCGTAACTTTTGTCTTCCGCCAAATATCAAGCAGCTCTTTATGAAGCACCATTCTTGTCTGCTCATCAAGCGCCGAGAACGGCTCGTCCATTAACAGGATGTCAGGCTCCATTACTAAGGCTCTTGCAATGGAAACCCTCTGTTTCATTCCCCCTGACAACTCATGTGGATAGGAATTTACGTATCGGCTGAGGTGAACCATTTTTAGAACATCAAGCGCTTTTCTCTTTGCCTCTTCTTTTGGCATCTTCTTTAGATTGAGTCCGTAGATTACATTTTCTAAAACAGTCAGCCATGGAAATAAACCTGCTTCTTGAAAAACTACTACTCTTTCAGGCCCTGGTTTTGTAACCGCGTTACCATCAACAGTGATTTCTCCGCGATCGGCTTTATCAAGTCCCGCTACTAGGTAGAGTAATGTAGATTTTCCACAGCCTGATGGTCCAACAATCGAAACAAAGCTGCCTTTTTTAACCTTTAAATTTATTCCATCAAGAACTTTCACGTTTTCTTTTCTATCATTAATAAAGCTTTTCTCAATTCCATCAATGGTTAAATACAACTAAATTCACCTCTTTTTAATTCCAAGTAAAACTATTGGTTTTATTATATTATAAAGAAAACGGAAGTCAACAATTATTCTATCATTCTGTTAAATTTTCTTTTATCTTCTAATATTTCCCCATTTGTGAAGTTAAATGAGTAATAGAAAAAGTGCTGATTCCTCCTTTAGAATCATCACTTTCTAATATTTTTCTACATATGACCATCCATAGTATTAAATTCCCGTCGTTATTTGCAAAAACATTACTATTTGTTAAAGAAACTGGAGATTTGTGTAGATAAGTTTTTTACATTGTTAGCAGGAGAAACTAGCCTTTTTCTAAAATTATTAAAGTAGATGAAATATTCGTCTAGCTCGTTAATAAGTTGAAAGGTGGTCATTGCCATGAGCCAGGATATTACCCTACAACAAATTGCAGAAGGTGTACCGAAGACACTATTGTATGCATCTGATAGAGACATTGAAGGATTCCAAAAAATCATCGAAGAAACCATAAAATTAAGAGAAGCACATAGAAACTTGCAAAAAATGGTTAAAAACTTTTCAACCACGGCGATTCAGCGTACGTAATAGGCAAGAAAAAAAAGACCCATCTATATCAGATGGATGGGTCTAAATCTATCTTTATTGGAATACACTTATAAGGTTAAAAGAATTTATTTCCCTTATAAGGTTGTAAAAATTTGTAAGGTAATGCCGTCCATTTTATCAAATGCTGAATATAAGCGACAAAACCTTCTAGTAATAAGGGCGGCTGTGACGTTCCTTGGTTGCTTGTTAACCTTCTATAATCATTAAGCAGTTCATCTAGTTCCTGACTGCATAAAACCGTTTCTTCGCATGATAGTCCTTTTGACATTCCAATTTTAATCATTTCGTTCCTTTTTTCATTAATTGCCATTTCTAACTCTACTTTATTCATAACAAAAACACACCTCTAAATCAGTAATAATTATCTAGATGTTTTCATTTAATTGTCATGAATTGAATTATAGCATTTATTTACTACTATTTTATTGTTTCGATAAAACAAGTTAAAAAGTGACAAAACTAGACGAAGTTTAAAATTTCTGAATTTTTATAAAACAAAAAGGAGACAAAATTTCTGTCTCCTTTTTGTTTTAAGCATGGAAGTTTGTGCCATCTGTTGTAGCTTGGACAATGCCAGCTCGAATAACAAAATCACCAAAGTGCTCGTTTTCGTCACGTTCCTTTGCATAACGGGATAGAATGACTTTTAGTTCGCGTAAAATTTCTTCTTCACCGATATTTTCACGGTACATTTTACTTAAGCGGCTGCCATCATGAGCGGCTCCTAAGTACATATTATATTTGCCTATTGCCTTCCCGATAAAGCCAATTTCTCCTAGCGCATGACGGGCACAGCCGTTCGGGCATCCTGTCATACGAATGGTTATTTCTTTATCTCGAAGACCGTTTTCATCAACAATATTTTCGATTTTGTCGATTAGACGCGGCAAATAACGTTCTGCTTCAGCCATTGCTAAACCGCAAGTCGGCAGAGCAACACAGGCAATCGAGCTTCGTCGGAGAGCTGAAATATGCTGGCCATCCGTTAAGCCATATTGTTCAATTAATTCACTAATTTTCTTCTTTTTCTGGGCTGATACATTGGCAATGATTATATTCTGGTTAGAAGTCAAACGGATATCACCTGTATGTATCTTGGCAATTTCCCTTAAGCCTGTCTTCAACTTATAATCATCAAAATCTGCCACACGTCCACCTTCAACAAACAGTGTTAAGTGCCATTTTCCATCAATGCCCTTCACCCAGCCATAACGATCGCCGTTGTTGTCAAAATGATAAGTCTTAGCTTCATCAAGACTCCAGCCCAGGCGCTCTTCTAGCTCTTCCTTTACTGTTTCGAGCCCTAAGCGGTCAACGGTGTATTTGAATCGAGCGTTTTTACGCTCGGAGCGGTTTCCATAATCGCGTTGGATGGTAATAACCTTTTCAGCCACATCATAGATTTGTTCTGGTTTAACAAAGCCGATCACCTTAGCAAGCTGCGGATAAGTCTCTTTGTCTCCATGAGTCATACCCATTCCGCCGCCAATTGCAACGTTAAAGCCGGTAAGCTTTCCATCTTCGACAATCGCAATTAAACCGAGATCTTGTGAGAAAACGTCAATATCATTAGATGGCGGTACAGCTATACCGATCTTAAATTTACGCGGCAGATAAAGCGGTCCGTACATTGGTTCTTCTTCTACTTCCGGTGTTCCAGCCACTTTTTCTTCATCCAACCATATTTCATGGTAAGCTCTTGTGCGCGGTAAAAGGTCATTACTCAATTTTTTCGACCATTCGTATACTTCCGCGTGAACCTCAGACTGATATGGATTCGAAGCACACATTACATTACGGTTTACATCTCCGCAAGCTGCAATTGTGTCTAGAAGAGCTGCATGAATTTCCTGGATCGTGCTTTTCATATTCCATTTCAAAATGCCATGCATTTGGAATGTTTCACGTGTAGTTAATTTTAACGTCCCATTGCCATATTTTTCTGCTAAGTCATCCATGACAAGCCACTGTTCCGGAGTAGCCACACCACCTGGCATACGAACACGGAGCATAAACTGGTAAGCAGGCTCTAACTTTTGCTTTTGTCTCTCATTTCGGAGATCACGGTCATCCTGTAAGTAGCTGCCATGGTGTTTCATTAGGCGGTTATCATCATCTGGAATTCCTGCACTGATTCGGTCAAGCATAACTTCTTTTAGTGTTCCGCGTAAATAATTACTCTCACTTTTAATACGCTCTACATCGCTTGGCGTGCCGTCCGGTGCCTTTAATTTTTGCTTCACCATTTATGAATAAACTCCTTCCACTACTGTATCAATAGTGCTTTTTTCTTAAACTTTGTTGTATCAATATACATCGCGCTGGTATCGTTTTTGCTGCTGCATATCTGCTAAATAGGCTTCCGCGTCTTCACGACTCTTGCCGCCTTCTGTTTCGATAATTTGAATAAGTGTCTGATGAACGTCATGTGCCATGTTTTTTTCGTCACCGCAGATGTATATATGAGCACCTTCTAGTAACCATTGGAATAATTCCCTGCTTTGCTCTAACATCCGGTGTTGTACATAGACTTTTTCAGCTGTGTCACGTGAAAAAGCAACATCCATCTTTGTTAGTACCCCATCTTTAAGCCACTTTTGCCATTCAGTTTGATACAAGAAATCTGTGACAAAATGCTGATCACCAAAGAACATCCATGACTTGCCCTCTGCACCTAATTCCTCCCGGTCTTGCATAAAGGAACGGAATGGCGCCACCCCTGTTCCTGGTCCCACCATAATAATCGGGGTATCAGGACTCTCTGGAAGCTTAAAGTTTTCGTTGTGCTGAATGTATACCGGAACACTATCTCCTGCTTGTAAGCGTTCTGCGGTAAAAATAGAGCAGACACCTTTTCGATCACGGCCATTCGCATGATAACGAACCGCACCGATTGTTAAATGGACTTCCTCTGGATTCGCAGATAAGCTGCTAGCAATCGAATATAATCGGGCTGGCATTTTTCTAAGAATCGAAACAAATTCTTGAGGAGAACTATTCCAAGGTCCAAATTCACGAACCACATCGAGTAAATCGTGCCCTTCAAGGTAAACTTTTACTTTTTCACTGTTATTTACAAGCTCCTCTAAGTCGTTATTTGAAGTAAGCTTAGCAGCTTTTTCTAGCAGCGGTTTTGTTAATGTCGTAATTTCATAATAAGTAACGAATGCTTCTCTTAATGAACGAACCTCGCCTTGTTTATTAATCGTTACGCTCTCTTCTCCGTTCCATTTTAATTCCTCAAGAAGAAGGTCAACTAGGATTGGTTCATTTTCTGGATAGATTCCTAGACTATCACCAGGTTGATATGTTAACCCCGAACCTTCAAGTGATAGCTCAAGATGTCTTGTCTCTTTATTGGAACCTCGGCCATTTAGATTGAGATTTTCAAGAACTTCTGCTCTAAACGGATTGGTTCTTGAATACGTTGACTCTACTGTTTGAGTAGCAGCTACTTGAGTTAGTGCAGAATTTCCGCCCTTCGTTTCACCTAGGCTGCTAATCACTCCTTGCAGCCATTCAGCAGCTGGTTCATCGTAATCTAGGTCACAATCAAAGCGTGGATATAATCGTGTACCTCCTAGTTCCTCTAAGCGAGCGTCAAATTGTTTTCCTGTTTGACAGAAAAATTCATAAGAGCTATCGCCAAGTGATAGGACAGAAAAATTAAGTTCATCAAGCTTCGGAGCACGTTTACCATGAACAAATTCATGGAAGGTAAGAGCATTATCCGGTGGATCTCCTTCTCCGTGTGTACTGACGATAATTAATAGATTTTTAACTTTCTTAATATTATTTGGCTTAAAATCGCTCATAACAGAAACGGTTACCTGGAACCCTTTCCCTTCAAGCGTCTTAGCTGCCTTTTTAGCAAGTCCCTGCGCATTGCCTGTCTGAGAACCATAAAGAATGGTCACTTCTTTTGAAGCTGTTCCCTGCTGGTCCGGTGCTCCTAGAACTGGAGCTAATGGGGAAGCCGCACCGGCGAGGTACCCACTTAACCAAACTTTTTGCGATTCAGTAAAAGTAGGTAAAAGACGATTTAGGAGTTCCGCCTGCTCCTGATTAAACGGACTGTTTATTACCTGAAGTTGCAACATTATCCACCTCACTATGGAATTTAAACCTATCTTACAGTATTTTTAGAGGCTGTTCTATTAAAAATTGGTCTTATATGTGACAAGTCCTCTATTTACATGTTCATGGGTAATTATTAATTTTTTATAGTTACCTAATATTTTTATATACCAGCCTTTTGGTTACACCGGTTGTTCTACTCATCCAGTGCGCGCTCAATAACAATATCCTCAATTACCCGGTGCATACTTAGTGGAGCCGTACACAGGATCCTTTGACCATCTTTTTGACGGGAACGAACAATTTTGTTTAGTTCTCCAAGAAGGAGTCCGGTAAACAACATATATGGAACGACAATTACTCTGCCGGCCGCTCCTTCAGTAATCGTCTCAAACCCCTCACTTACCCTTGGTTCTGTTGCAGCAAAATAACAGACAGAGACCTTTTCAGCTCCGAGCCGTTCTCCTATTCCACTTGTAATCCTTCTGAAATTTACATGGATATCTGGATCACTGCTTCCCACACCAACGATTAACAACCGATCCTCAGGAAATACCGTTCCTGCAGAATCCTTTATTAATTCTGCAACAGCATCCAAAATAACTTCCTGAACACCGAATGGGTTCTTTATTTTGACCGGAATAGTAGGATATTTGGCCAACAAGCGTGATAAGGCTTCCGGAATATCCCGTTTATAATGCCCCGCTGCCAAAAGAAACAGTGGAACAACGTCTATTTCTGTTGCACCCTGTTCTACACACAATTGAAAGCCTTCTTCAATCAGCGGCTCTGTCAATTCAAGGAAACTGAGTTCCTGAATGGGTACTTCAATTTGTGCCTTAACCTTATCAATAAAGGCTCTAATTTCGACCGCACCTTTTTTGGAGCGTGTACCGTGGCCGATATAAAGAATTGCTTTCATACAATGTGCTCCCTTCCACTGTTACCGGTTCGCTACTGGTATATTTGGTACAATTTCTTCCTGGAACCAATTCAATTTTTTGTGTAACGTGACGACCTCACCAATGACAATCATGCTTGGATTGGTAATCTGTTCTCTTGCCACCACATCTTCAATGCTCTCAAGCGTTCCAACAACCACCCGCTGGTCGCTTAATGTTCCCCAATGAATGAGAGCAATCGGAGTTTGTGGAGATTTTCCGTTTACGATTAATTGCTTGGTAATCGTCGATAGATGAGATACTCCCATATATACGCAAATCGTATCTACACTCTTTGCCAAATGGGCCCATTGGTGTTCCGCTTCGACATCACCAGCTTGGTGACCAGTTATAAAGGCGAAGCTTTTGCTTAAAGACCGGTGGGTAACAGGGATACCTGCATATGCGGAGGCGGCGATTCCGGCGGTAATGCCTGGTACGATTTCAAACGGGACATTATGCCTTTTACATTCCTCTGCCTCTTCCCCGCCACGTCCAAAAACAAAAGGATCTCCTCCTTTTAACCTGACAACCTGATATCCCCTTTTGGCATATTTCACTAAGAAATGATTAATGGTCTCCTGCTTCATTGTATGATAATGTGGAAGCTTGCCGCAATAGACAAGTTGTGCTCCTTCCTTCGCATTCTCTAAAAGTTCAGGATTTACCAGCCGATCATAGAGGATGACATCAGCTTGCTTGAGGCAGCGCAACCCTTTTACTGTGATTAAATCTGGATCTCCCGGACCCGCACCTACTAAATAAACCTTGCCAACCATTGATCAACCATCCTTTCTTACAAACTCAAATTAGAGAAT
The DNA here is from genome assembly GCF_057221695.1 of Neobacillus sp. plas4. Lineage (NCBI taxonomy): Bacteria > Bacillati > Bacillota > Bacilli > Caryophanales > Bacillaceae > Neobacillus > Neobacillus sp. plas4. The sequence continues at coordinate 2,399,872 of NZ_CM170152.1, read as the reverse complement.
ATGCTTATCTTGAAGGTAATTAAAAATTTGATTTACTGCTTCTTCTACTGTTAATAGGTCAGAGCGAACGGTGACTTCGGGATGCTCAGGTGCTTCATATGGGGAATCAATCCCCGTGAAATCTTTTATTTCCCCACGGCGCGCCTTGGCATAAAGCTGCTTTGGATCACGCTTTTCACACTCTTCAATGGGACAGTCAACAAAAACTTCAATGAACTCATCTGCCTCAAAAATCGCACGAACCTGCTCTCGGTCGGAACGGAAAGGAGAGATGAAGGCTGTTGTGACAACTGCACCGCTATCGACAAATAATTTGGCTACTTCGCCTATTCTTCTAATATTCTCAGTCCTGTCATGGTCAGAAAAACCAAGATCCTTATTTAGTCCATGACGGATATTATCGCCATCAAGTACATATTCATTTATACCCTGACGGTACAAGGCACTTGATACTGCGTTGGCAATTGTTGATTTACCAGAACCAGAAAGTCCAGTAAACCAGAGGACACAGCTTCCATGTCCATTTTGAGCATGACGGTCAGATTTGGTAACCGTACTATTATGCCAAGTGATATTCGTTGCTTTCATCATTGTTTCTCCTCCTTAAACCATCGCCTTTTCTTCTTTCATGCCTTCAATCAGGACTTCGACCACCTCTTTACGGCTGAAAGTGGCTGGTGGCAGTTCACCTGCACGAAGCAATTCTCTTACTTTTGTTCCAGATAGAATTACTCGATCTTCGCTCTTATGCGGGCAAGTTTTATCGGAAGCCATACCTTCACACTTCGTGCAATAGAAGCTATGTTCAAAGAATAACGGCTTAATTCCAAGCTCCCCTTCAGAGAATTCACTAAAAATTAACTGAGCATCGTAGGTACCGTAATAATTACCTACACCAGCATGGTCACGGCCAACAATAAAATGCGTGCAGCCAAAATTCTTACGGGCAATCGCATGGAATATCGCTTCTCTTGGTCCTGCATATCTCATTGCTGCTGGGTAAACACCTAGCTGTACACGTTCTCTAGGGTAGTAGTTTTCTAGCAGAACACGGTAGCTTTTCAACCGAACGTCCGCTGGAATGTCGTCAGACTTTGTTTCTCCTACAAGCGGGTTGACGAACAGCCCATCCACTGTTTCCAGCGCAGCTTTTTGGATGTACTCATGGGCACGGTGAATAGGGTTTCTTGTTTGGAAGCCAACAACCGTTTTCCAGCCTTTTTCTTCAAATAAGGCACGTGTTTCCTTCGGCTCAAACCAAACATCGCCAAAGATTCCTTTTTCCGGCTTTTTCACTAACACTACATCACCAGCCACATAAACTGGCCCTCTTTCATACAAACGCTTAACTCCCGGATGTGCAGTTTCAAGGGTTTTATAAACCTCAACAGCTTCTTTGTCTAAATTCGGTTCATACCATTCTGAAACAGTAATAACTCCATAAACCTCATTGTTAAATACAAGTTTGATTTTCTCTCCAATTTCAAATGCTGCTGCTGTTTCATGGGAAACAGGAAGCGTAACAGGAATAGACCAAATCGTATTGTCTGCAAGACGCATATTTTCTACTACATTTTCATAGTCTGCCTTCCCCAGAAAACCGGTTAGTGGACTAAATAACCCAACACCGATTAACTCTAGGTCACTTAAGGCAATCGCGTCGATTTCTAGTTCTTTCACAATAGTTGTTACATCATAGTTTGGATCATATGCTTGGATTAGTTTACCTCCATGAGGTGTTGGTAAAAATGACAACAGAATCATACCTTTCTTCATTAAATTTGCTTTTTTTGATTGAAGATCCTCTAATTAGAGATTTATATCAGCGATAAGCACAAATTAATAAGACGAAATCGTACTTATCGATGAAAACAAAAAGTTTGCTAGCAAAACTCTCAAACTACTTTTCCGTTACTTCTACAACTGGCTGATTCGACCTTTTCATCAAAGACAACACCCCAAAGACGGAGATTAGAACCCCTGACATCGCAACAATTGGATAGAAGTTATGTTCAATCAGCAATTGGATAAGTGTGTAGGATAGCACCATGGATAAAACAGGTGACACAATCCAAACAGTGAGAAGCTGAACCACTATACCCTTTTTTAAGACAGACTTACCATGCTTGGCAAATCCAATGCCGATAATCGAAGATGTCGTGATTTGTGTCAGTGGTACAGGTATGCCGAAAACAGAGGCAACAGTAACGATCGCTGCACCTGTTCCAGAAATGACACAGCCTTCTTCAAGACGGAGCGTGGTGATTTTCTTTCCATTTGTTTCAAGAACACGATGTCCCAAAAAAACTGCACCAGCGGCAACAAAGAGTCCGCCCCAGAAAATACCAGAACTTGTCGACATGATATCAGCACCAACTAACGGTCCAACCGCATTGGCCACATTGTTCATTCCTGCTGAAAAAGCTTCAAATAACCCCATACAAACCACAAGAACAGAAAGGACAGGAATGGCTTTCGGCGCTTCCATCCACCGTTTGAGCGTTTTATTTTTTAATAGATTCGCTGCCAAGATAGCAATCACGAATGCCGCAAAAGGAGTAAGCAGCCAAAAAATCATGATCCATGCAAGGTTACTAACAAATACGGATTGATATACAATCCCGGCCCCTACAACAGATCCTACCGCTACTTCACTGGTTGAAAGGGGTATCCCAAATATATTCGCTAAGAATAACGATAGTGCAGCGGAAGCTAAAACGATAAGTGCGATTGGTACGGTAAAAGTGCTGTTTGGAACAATTCCGCTTCCAATAGTTTTGACCACTTCCCCGCCGCCAAGCCAAGCACCAAAGAAAACGGTAACTCCGCACAGTAAGAGTGCCAGCCTCTTTTTGACGACTCCTGCTCCGTAAGAAATTCCCATCGAAGCCGCTGCACCACTAGCACCAATATTAATGGCAAAAAATAATCCAATTATCACCGCAATAATTGTGAGCAAACTACAAGCCCCCTTTTAGGATGTGTGTAATCCACACTCCGTCTTACCACTTCCCGCCCAGCGCCCTGCACGAGAATCACCATCTGCCGCAACAGGCTGAGTGCATGGAAAACAGCCAATACTTGGATAATCTTGATCATGCAAGGAATTGTAAGGGAGTTCCTTTTCCTTTATATAGGACCAAACATCGTCCCACGACCAGTGAATAAGCGGACATATTTTAATATTTTGAAACTTATCATCTTTGTTCAAGAATTCTGTGTTAGCTCTAGTCGGTGACTGTTCACGGCGGAGCCCTGAGATCCACGCTTGTTTAGCTGTCAGCGTTTCTCTTAGTGGAATTACTTTTCGGATATTACAGCATTGGTTAGGCTCTCTTTTCCATAGTGCAGATCCATATTGCTCACGCTGTTCATCTAAGGTTAGCTTTGGCAGTTTCCGCTCAATTTTCAATGAAGGGAAACGCCTTTCGATTTTATTAATTACCTCATATGTTTCCGGAAAGTGTAAGCCTGTATCTAGAAAAACAATATGTGCTTCCGGCTTAACCTGCTGAATGAGGTCAATTAATACAATTGCTTCTGCACCAAAACTGGAGGCATAAACAATTTGGTCTTCTGGATAAGAACTGTAAGCCCACTCCAATACGGCTTTTGCTCCCTTTGTTTTATCCTCAATTGAGAAATGATCGGATATTGGACTCCAATTTTCATACGTAACGGGTGTATTCATTATTAAAACCTCCTTTATTCATCTAAAAGCCCTCCCAAAATGGAAAGGCATCTCATGATTAAGTAACGCCTTATCTCTCAAAATGAAAATCATGTTGCTGGAATTAAACAGCTTGCCAGGCTTAATAGATCCAGTCCCTCAGCCTCTCTTGATAAGAAATGGTAATTGTTGTGATTAATCCTACCATACCAATAGGATTTATGTAAATAAGAAAAATAAAAATTTTGAAAAATAAATTTCCTCCCATTTTATCCCACAAAAAAACGCCCTGGACGTATATTCCGTCCAGAACGTTATAGTTAGGAATTAATCATTTCCCGCTGACTTCCTTTCCATTTTTCTAATTGAATTAATCCCCGTTGTCCCGTTATTTGTTGTTTGGCGATATCTATACCTTCTTCAATATTGTTGACGGCACCAAACAGGTAATACCTTATACCAGTATTAAATAAAACTTGATTGTAATAGGGCTGCAATGATTTAGATGAATCCCCGCTAAGTATTGCCAGCGTTATGTCCGACTGTTCTTGTGCTGATAGTTTAATATCTTTATCTAATTCTTGTACCAACAGACCATAATCCTCTGGTTTAACAATGGAGGATTCAATCTTATTGTCTGTTATTTTATAAATAAAACTATTGCGGTGAACAGGCAAATCCTCCGAACCTTCCATTCCTTGAACCACATAAACATTTTTAAAGGAAAGCCCTTTAAATATAGGTGCAATTTTGTTAATCGCAGTCCGATGAAAAGCACCCATCATCAGTGACTCTGCCTTCGCAAGGTTCAATAACTTCTCTACTGTATTAAATAGGGTTCTTACTCCTATCTCCTTCCGAATCCCGCGGAGCTTCCCTAAACTATGGCAATATTCCTCGGTGTCTGCAAAAGCAATTCCTGCTTCACCCAAGGTCTTTGCTAGTCCTTGCGGCGGTTGGGAAACATTCAGACCTAACTGTAAAAGAATCTCCTTAATTGATGTTCCATATTTCGGCGGCAGTGAATCACTTCCATGTAAAAATACAGGCAGCCCGTATTCGGCCATCAAAATTGCTGTGGGAATGCTTCCCATAAATGAGTTCCTGCCATTATACGGACTAGCTAAATCAATTATCTGCCGATTAGCACCTTCTATATTTTCACTCTCATTCTGATAGGCATGCACAAATGCGAGTAATTCCTCCGAAGATTCCGTTTTCAGACGGAGTGCAATCAGATAGGCTGCAATTTGGGCATCTGTTGCTTTTCCATTAATAATAGATTTAGCCACTTCTATTGTTTGTTGATAGTCTAAGTCTTTGGACCCTCTTTTTCCTCTTGCTACTTCTTTAAGCCATTGTTGCATAGCTTCCCGCCTTCCCTCCTGGTTCATATAAACTCATTTTATCACGGAAGGTAACGACTTCTCCAACAATGGTCATAGCTTGATTTAATAATTGCTTCTTTTTCAACCACACAGATATTTGAATTAACCAAATCACCACATGAAATGCGCGTAGATGAAATCTGCAGCCATTATCCCAAAGCCAATTGAAATATTGACCCATCCTAAATATTTTGACACCTTCTGTTCTTTTTTGAGAGAAGCATGTTTGTATGCTTTTACATCGGTAAGAAGAATTAAAACCCCGGACACCCAGCAAATTAAGATCACATAATTTAAATAACCGATATACATACTTGGGACTCCTTTCAACCAATTACTTAGATTTCATTCCAACTCGGTGAATATGGGAATCAACCTTTACATCAAAGGTAACATTCTGGTAAATATCACTCCATTTACCTTTTGTTTTTACGTCTTTGTTCCAATATTGCGGTAATTTCGCTCGAAAATGTTCACCAAAACCAAAGATATCAGCCTTCTTTTTTTGAGTCTTTGCTATTAATTTTTCAATAGACTTTTTGATATTTTTAGAAGTTTGTTTTTCAATTTTTTTTATTATGTCTGAATCTGATAGCTGTATGTTTGCACTTTCCTTTTCATCAATCTCCGCTTCATACTGAATCTTGATGGAGACATGAGGTTTACCATTCTTAAGCCTAACTTTTGTTCTCGTTTTTCTGCTTACAGCTCTAACTAAAACGGTTTCATCCTTGCCAGGTACTTCTACAAAGGCACCATACCCGCCTCTACCAATTCCTATTACAGCCATATACACACCTATTTCCAGTGGATTTGTCTTTCCGACCATTTTATCACCATTAAAATAGGCAAGACCGTTAAGTTGTATGGTAGACTTACCTTTTAGTTCTAAGTACGGGAGGTAAGGAGCCTGCCCTTTACTAGAATAGATGGTCCAAAAAAGTCCGATAAAACTGGGCGGAAATTTCCCTATTGAGGATAAATTATCAACCATGTTCGCTAGGTAAAGTGAGGGAATACGTTCCAGTTCTGGGGTTAGGTTCATATATTTTGAAGCTGATTCCTTTGACACTACTAGTGAGGCTGTTCTGCGAATTTCGGGATTACGTCTTAGAAAATCATTAAAACGACTTGTTCCTGATTTTGCTACTTCCTCACTTAAAACCATAATCCGTAAATGTCCAAGAAACAATACCTCTGCAATTTCCTGCTGTAAACTTAACATGGCATCCTGAAAGGTATGGCCAACAACCTCTACTACCAATACTGGCTTAACAGAACCTCCAGGCTGCTGCGGCCCCAGTGGTATTCTTCCAGGGACTGCAATTTGTGCCGTAACCTTAATCATTTCTTCATCAGGAATCGGAAACTTTTTGCTCAAATGAGAGATTTCTTCTTCCTTTTTTCTCTCTTTCTCATTTGCTATATCCACTCCAATTGCCAAAACATTGGCTCTTTGTTCAATTTCTTTACTGTCCCAGCAGCCTGTAAGTAAAGGTATAAGAAAGAAAAAAAGCATTACGGCGATTATATTACGATGATTTTGCCACATTTTTTTTCCTCCTCCAGCTCTTGAGGAAATCTATTAGTAAAAGGAATGCCGGATATATAATCGTAATCAGCAACCCAGCTCTCCCGATAAATTGAATAATTTCATACATATGTAAAATGTTTTGCGGCGCCATTGCCAAAAAAAACACAAATGGCAAAATAAAATAAGAGAGTACCTTATGATCCTTTAGTCTGAAAAGCTCTTTAATCGAATGGATGGTAAAGTAATAACTTGAGAATAAAGTAGTAAAAACAGCCAACACCCAGACCGCCAAAAAAATGATATCCAACCTTTGCAGGATATTTCCCGGTACTGCTGTCGTCCGAGCCAGTTCTAACGTGGGCCAAAAGATTTGTTTGATTTCTTCTGGTCCAAAAATAGCTACAGTAGCAATCACAATCAAAAGGTATAAGCCTCCTGAAACAAGGATGCCCCAAAAACTAGCCTTCATCGCTTTTTTGGGCGATTTCATGGAGGGAATGATCATCGTAATAATGAACGACCCCTGAAATAGCGCTGACACTGTTAGCATACCTCCGGCCATATGCCAAATATCATTTCCAACAAATATCGGACGTAAATATAAGAGATTGGCATTTTTCAATGAAAATGCCACAACAATTAAAACAGGGGCCAATATCATCGGTACATAAAGATTATGGATATATGCAAAAACATTGATATTGTTCCGACAGCTAATGGATGCCAATAAAAGCATGACAATAACGGTTACCTCCAAAGGAGTTTCTCTTAATACTGCCGTTACGACAACCGCCCCGAATTCACGTGCAGTCAGACTAGTTAATATTAAAAAGAAGAAGATGACAAATATACTAAAAATCCTGCCCAGCCATTTCCCAATTATATCTTGACTATAGGTGATAATCGTTTTTTGCGGGTGGCGAATCCCAAGATAGGTTACAATCATTAATCCAATTGCTGCCAAAACAATACCAGTTAAAGTGACAAACGGTGCACTTGTTTCCCCTGCTCTGACAGCAAATAAAGGTAACGGGAGAACGCCTACACCAATAATGGTACTAATTAAGATTGTTGTGGCTTGAAGTGCTGTAATCTCCTTCGGATCCCCCATTGCTTGTACCCTCCCGCTGATCATTTCCAAGTTTGTTATGCTCTAAAATCTTATTATCTTTTTCTGAAAGTCTAGATCGGTTAGTGGGATGAAGAAAGTTGGGCCTTTTTGGCATCCACCATAACGGACTGCGTATTACAACATCTTTCATCCCCTGATAGTCCTCTGGAGAAACAGGTGCCATATAGGGGACTCCAAACGATTTTAATGAAAGCATGTGATTAAAAATAAAGATAACCCCTACCATTACCCCGTATAGTCCGAAAATACCGGCCAAAATCATGATTGGAAATCTTAGCATCCTTAGGGCAAATGCCGCTGTATAGGTTGGCGTTGCAAACGAACCAATTGTTGTTAAGGCGATAACCACTACCGTAATCGGGCTTGATAATCCCGCTTCAACAGCTGCCTGTCCAATTACCAGCACCCCAACGATGGATAAGGCTCCACCTACTTGTTTAGGGAGCCGCACGGTGGCTTCTCGTAATATTTCCATCGCGACTTCAATAATCAAAACCTCGATCACAGCGGGATAAGGAACACCTGCCCGACCACCAGCAAGGGCTACTGCAAATTCTGTCGGCAGTAGTTCTGGATTAAATGAAATCAAGGATACATAAAGTGACGGAAAAATAAGTGAAAACACTAAGGCCAATATCCGGGCCAGTCGAACAAAACTTCCCATTAGGAACCTTGACGAATAATCTTCTGTTGTTTGGTAGAATTGATTGAAAACGACTGGAACCAATAAAGAAAAGGGAGACCCATCGACAAGAATCGCGACACGCCCCTCTATTAAATTCGCCACCGTCTTATCTGGTCTTTCAGTGGTTTGGGTCTGTGGAAATGGTGAAAAAGGATTATCTTCAATAAATTGTTCGAGATACCCCACATCAAGAATGGCATCAATATTAATCTCTGATAGCCTTTTTTCCACCTCTTTGATTACCGTCTCATTGGCTATTCCTTTTAGATAACAAATGGCCACCGTTGATTTTGTCAGCCGGCCGATTGTCATTGTTTTTACTTGGAAGTCCGGAGTCGGAAGTCTGTATCTCAATAAGGCAACATTGGTAGCGATACTTTCAATAAAACCTTCCCGTGGTCCTAGTATGACTTGTTCTGTTTGCGGTTGGTCAATCGCTCTTTTTTCAACTTTTCGTGTTCCAATATGAATGGCTTCCTTTAATCCATCAATAAAAATCACGGTTTCACCGCGAAGCAAAAGCTCAATTAATTCGTCAATACACTCCCCAACCTTTGCCTCACTATGATAAAGCGTTTCTGTTAGAATCATATCGATTAAATGAATAAGTGGTTTTTCTTTCCCCATTAAATGTTCAGGTTCATACATGAGGGACTTTAGTATATCCTTATTAAGTGAATCCTTATCAACTAAACTTGAAAAATACACACAAGCCGCTGAGAACTTACCAAAAATTTTAAAATTTTTTATCCTTAAATCTTCATTATTACCAAGAATTTCTTTTATTTGCTTCTCTGTCTCCGATAATGAACTAGAAGTTGGTGTGTTTCCCTTTTCTGAAACCAATTTACTCGGAGTTATCAATTGTGGTTTTTTCACATTTCGTTTCTTTGTTCGAAATAAGGACACACTTCCACCTCCTAATTTTTAATTTTTACCAGTTCCTCAATTTTATTCCTTCAAACAATTGCGAATAAAAATAAAAAAACAGAGGCCATGTAATCCTCTGTTTAACTATTTATTTTGGAACAAAATTGCTCCCTAATAAAAAATCTTACTCTAATCGCTAGAGTAAGACTTTTTCAGATTATACTGCTTCTAATTTTTGTGTATCGATGAATTTCCTTTTTTGAATGTAAATAAGTCTCCATGATAAAGCGATCCCTGCCGCAAACAGCCCAGCTGTTAATCCAAGCCAATAACCTGTCGCTCCGAGGTTCGTAAATTGAGCCAGACTATATCCAAGCGGAAGGCAAATGAGCCAGTAAGCAATTAGGGTCATGATAAAGGCAATGTTGACATCTTTGTAGCCTCTTAATGCCGCCTGTGCTGTGACTTGAATCGCGTCACTAATTTGGAAGAACAGTGCATAGATTAGGAAGTGTGCCGTTAAATTGATGACCTCCACTTCATTTGAATAAAATCCTGCGACTTGATAACGGAACAATACCACTAACACGCCAGTAATCAGGGCCGTCAGAATAGCTAGATAGATTCCCAGCCAGCTATAGATTTTTGCATCCTTGTACCGGCGGGCTCCGACTTCATATCCTACTAAAACGGTCTGCGCCATTGAAATACTAATCGGAATCATGTATAGGAAAGATACAATGTTCAATGCAGATTGATAGGCGGCAATGGTGGTTACATTAAATTTACTTAAAAGAATCGTTACGACCGCAAACATACTCACTTCAAAAAACGTTGATAGACCCATCGGTACGCCGATTTTCAATATTTCCTTACACTCTTCCCATGAGAATTGTTTCAAATTCTTGAAAATAGAAAAACCCGAAAAAGGTTCTTGTGTTTTTACAAAGAATACCGTCATTCCAGTAATCAACCATTCGGTGATCGAGGTGGCGTATCCTGCACCTGCCCCGCCGAGCTCAGGGAATCCCCAATGTCCAAAGATTAACACGTAGTTTAAGAATAAATTGATGGGTAAAGAGACGAGCAAGATATACATCACTACCCTTGTATTACCTAATGCATAGATAAATGATCTAAGCACGTTAAAAATAAATAGCGGAAGAATTCCATAGCTAAGACCAACCAGGTAGTCAAAAGCTGTTTCCTGTACGTCATTCGGAAGATTCATTTTATCTAAAAGTGGATTTAAAAAGAAAATTGCAAGTACAATCACCACTATCGTAATCATAAAGGAAAGATAAAGTCCATGGCGTACAACTGCAGCTACTTCCCTGCTCCTCTTCTCCCCAAATCGCTGTGCGGCAATTGGAGAAACTGCAAGCAGAATCCCACTGATCCCCATAAATATTGGGTTCCAGATAGATGAACCTATGGCTACAGCAGCAAGGTCGGATGAGCTGTATCTACCGGACATAATCGTGTTAAAAAACACCATCGAAAACATCCCAAGTTGTGTGATTAAAATAGGAATTAACATCACAAATATTTGTTTTGTCTTATCCTTTAACGTAAAAGTCTGATTCATTTAAATAACTCCTAATAAAAAACTGACGTTTAAAGCCAAAATAATATTATACATGATTTCCGCTAGATTTACATGAAAATTTTTTTCATCAGTACGGGCTGTAAACGTGGATATTTTTTAAAAAGTATTCTATTGAAATTTCGGATACCGTAGTATAATGATATGGTTATTTATTATCAAAGAAAACTGGTGAAATTTAGTGCGAACTTATAATGAAAAAATTAGTATTTATCACGGAATGGTTTCCATCATCGCTATCAACCTTGCAGGAAACTTTTATCCAATCTTTGCTATCTCCATTCTCGGAGCAACCAATTATCAAGTTGGATTGATTAGTTCACTTCCTCCACTCATTGCACTCATAATGACGATTCCAGCCGCCATTTTGTTAAATCGATTAGAAACACAGAAAAAAACAGTAGCGATGTCTGTTTTAGCCGCTCGTTTGTTATTTTTGCTGCTTATAGGTGTGGTCTATTTGCCAACGTCTTATCAAGCATGGGCATTTTTATTCATCATCGCGTTAATGAATGTACCCGCAACACTTTCAAACATCGGCTGGCAGACACTGATAAGCGGAATGATCAAAGACGATCGGCGCGGAGCTTTTTTTAGTGATCGAAACCGGTTGTTGACGATTGCTGGAATGATTTCAACTCTTGTTATCGGGATTATCATGAAAAACCAAACAACTAACGCAACAGCCTATCAGTGGTTATTTTTCATAGTCCTCCTTTTTGGATTAGGAGAAGTGTATTTCTTAATGAAACATAAAGAGAAGACCCAATCGAGCGCTAGTACGAAAAAAACATCGATGAATTGGTCCATTTTTAAAGATCATGGTTACAAATGGTATCTACTTGCTGCCCTTTGCTTTAATTTCACCTGGCAGATGTCTTGGGGAATATTTAATATTTATCATGTTAGAATTGCAGAAGCGACCATCCTTTGGATTAGTATCTTTTCAGTAGCATCTCAATTGGTACAAATTTTTACTTTCCCTTTGTGGAAAAAATGGGCCGAGGCAAAATCTAATACGCTTATGCTTGTTTGGGCGGCGCTAGGCATGGCGCTTGTTCCTTTTCTAACAGTCCTTTCTACCAATCTATTCTATTTAACAGGTGTCCAGGCATTATCCGGATTTTTCATTTCTGGTGTTGTGCTTTTATTGTTTAACCTTTTGTTGGAGCAATCACCAGCCGAAACGAGAACGTATTGTATCACATCCTATAATGTACTACTCTCGTTTGTCGCTTTCATTGCCCCGCAAATCGGAATCCTATTGTTAGAAGGGCTTGGCATTCAAAAATCAATGGAATTAAATTCAATTATGCGATTTGGCAGTGCATTTGTATTCCTACTCATGTATTCTCAAACTAAGAAATATAAAAAAGCGTTCTTAGTGGAAAACTAGTAATTTTTTATATTAAATTGGCATTTTTTGTATATCAAAGTTGATATACTTGTCATATGGAGGTGTTCCTATGACAAAAGAAAACCAGGAAACAAAATCACTCCCGAGTACCAACAACAACAAAAACACAGTCCGAGTAAACAACAACTTCAACCTCACCATCAACCTTGGTGATTCATTGAACTTACTCGCACTAATTGGCGGTATCTACTTCATTCGATTAATAGCAAAAAAAAAAAACGTAAAGAAAAAAGAAAACACGAAAAAATGTAATGGCAATTTTGCCATTACATTTTTTCGGTGCCTGTCACCATTTATGCACTTATTCATAGTTTAACTGCATATCTCTTTTTCGCTTTAAAGTACACCCATTCTTTGAAGCCTATTTCTTTGAGTTGGGCTTGAACGTTTTCGAATTCATCTCCCACTCGATGTGGGTCATGTGCGTCTGATCCGAAGGTGACTTTTACTCCATGGAATAGCGCTCTTTCCAGGATGTCATCTGCTGGATACCAGCCTCCTACATATTTTGTTTTTCCGGAGGTGTTGATTTCGATGGCTATATCGCATTCTGCAATAACCTTTAATGTCTGCTCAACTGCAGCGGTTTCGATAGTTGAAAATTCGGGATAAAAACCTTTCATTGCATCAATATGTCCAAGTATTTGATACATCCCGCTTCGGGCTGATTGTTCAATTAAAGAATAATACATTTCCTTCGTGCGTATCTTTTCCTCAGCACTTAGCCCTTCCCAGCGATTCTTATTAAAAATACTAACTCCATCCACTTGATGAACAGAACCTATAATGTAATCGAATGGATAACGGTCAAAATATACTCGATAGTTTTCTACATGCTCAGGGAAGAAATCTGCCTCAATTCCTAAAAGAACATCTATTTTCCCACTATACTCTTGTTTCAACTTTAGGACTTCCTCAACGTATTCAGGAAATTGACTTGAAGGCATTGCAATACGGGGAAAGGGATGGTCTTCACTACTTGAAAAATAAGGAGTATGGTCCGATATTCCAATGAAACTCAACCCTTTTTCTATCGCTGCTTCAATATAATCCCGAATTCCTCCCCTTGCATGCCCACACCGATCATGATGGGTATGTAAATCAAATTTCATCTTTAATACCTCATTTCTTTATCACTCTAACCCATATTTCCCCAATATAAAGGACTTTAATTCAAACTAGTAAATATTTTAAAACTAGAATATTTAATTTCCCGCCAGTCCAATCAAGAAGACAAGCTATTTCATATTAATAATTATTACGAATTAATGAGAGGTGTTTTATGGAAAGTTGTGATTGCAGCGCTGTCGTTTCCGCTGCTGCTGTACCAGTAGAAACCTTAATTGATCGTTTCCCATCCAGCGGCATTCTTACTGTATCTGCGCGTATTTGTAAAGGTGATTGTTCAGCCAAAAACTGCTCCATTTCCATTCTCTATGGAGACAATACGGATTCCAGCAATAGCTTTGTTTTTCGATCTGTTGTACCCGGTAAACCAACCTATGAACCTGTTTCAGGCGGTGGAATCGGAATGATTGTGTCAGCTCAAGGTGAAGCCTCTGGCGTCAACTTTAATGATATTGCAACACTATCAAACATCCATTTCCTACATGGTACCATTATCGGTAATGTGATCTGCTCCATTTCATTATCCGCAAACGGGCGGACCTTTGAAGTACCTGGATGTATTTTTAGTATTCATGAGTAGCCTGCACCTACCCATTACAAAAGACCATATTATCTAAAAAGCTCATATTGCACGAGAAGGCAAAATGAGCTTTTTGTTATTTTTTCAAATGATAGGGAACCGTAGTGATAATTACATCCCTTTTATAGAGCAGGTACGCTTTTATTAATAAGCTTGATTGATTGTGAAGAATATTATGCCAGCCTTTTTTGGGAATAAATTGCGGAATAAAGACCGTAACCCTATAGTTTGCTTCACTGGCTTTATGCTGTACCGTATCAACGAATTTAGTCAGCGGCTGGATGATACTCCTGTAATGTGAATGCAAAGTTACAAGTCTAATATCCGGCTGCCATAGATTCCATTTTTCTTCAAATTTCTTTTCATCATCTCGTTCAAACGAAACATAGACGGCTATTATTTGCTCCGCACCTAGAGATTTGGCGTAATTTAATGTATTTTCTACTACATGCGTCATTCCAGCTACTGGAACAATTATGACGTTTCCTTCTATCGGAACTACTGGTTCATTAGGATCTATTCTAAGCTGCTCACCCACTGCCTCATAATGCTTTCTAATTCTGTAAAATACGAAGATAATAATGGGTAAAAATATCAAAACCGGCCATACTTGAGCGAACTTCGTTAAAAAGAACATGATGGTTACGACAAAGCAGATAACAGCTCCCATCGTATTTATAAATAACTTTGACATCCAGCCCTTTGGCTTTTGGCGAAGCCATTTTAACATCATCCCTGTCTGTGACAAGGTAAAGGGAATGAATACACCCACTGCATAAAGTGGGATTAAGTGCTCTGTTTGCCCTTTAAAAAATATGATTAAAAGTATAGATGCTAATCCTAGCGTGATAATGCCATTGGAATACCCAAGGCGGTCTCCTCTAATTTTGAACATTCTCGGGATAAACTTATCGTTTGCAAGATTTACTGCAAGTAACGGAAAAGCTGTATATCCGGTGTTGGCAGCGAGGATAAGAATTAAAGCTGTGGTTCCTTGAATAAAGAAATACATAAAGTTTCGCCCAAAAGTTTGCTCAGCAATTTGCGAAACGACCGTTACCTTTTCATTTGGCGTTATCCCATAATAATAAGCTAAAAAGACAATTCCAGTAAATAATAATGCTAATAAACCGCCCATAGCTAATAACGTTTTTGCCGCATTATTTGGGGCTGGATTTTTAAAGTTCGGAATGGCATTTGATATTGCTTCAACTCCAGTTAGTGCTGAGCTTCCTGAGGCAAATGCTCTTAATAAAAGAAAAAGTGATACCCCTGCGATAGGAGTTCCTACCGGGGTATGCAAGTTATTAGGAACCTGCCCCGACACTATGTTGAAAATCCCTACACCAATCAGGATGAATAAAGCTAGGACGAATAAATAAACTGGATATGCTAATATAGAAGCAGACTCCGTAACACCTCTTAAGTTTAGGATGGTAATTAACAGGACAAAAATTATGGCAATACCCACATTATGGTCGTGAAGAGCTGGAAAAGCTGATGTAATAGCATCTGTTCCAGCCGAAACACTTACGGCAACTGTTAAGATATAGTCAACGAGTAAGGATCCGCCAGAAATCAGCCCATAATTCATACCCAAATTTTCCTTCGATACTACATAAGCTCCACCCCCATGAGGGTATGCAAAAATAATTTGGCGATAGGATAAAATTAAAGCAATTAATAAAAGTAAAACCCCAATTGCAATTGGAATGGAGTACCAAATTGCTGCTACTCCAAGAGTTACTAATACAATCAATATTTGTTCAGGACCATATGCCACGGAAGATAATGCGTCAGAAGATAGAATTGCCAACGCTTTTGTTTTATTTAGTTTTTGTTCCCCTAATTCAGTTGACTTTAAAGGTCTTCCAATTAATAATCTTTTTACTGAAGAAACCACTGTTTCCACTCCCGTGTAAATATAAAATGTTATTCATACCTATTATCTTGCGAAAAAAACACAAAAAAATGCCTACAAGTCAAAGTTAAATAGACCTGTAGACATAATATTTTTGTCTCACAAGCTCCACCTTCCTTCTCATTAACGCTTACGAGGTTAGCTGTCGGATTCGGGCCATTGAGTAGCCCTACCTTTTTAAAGGATTCACCCCTTGGATATACTATCCATATGAATGGTTCCCCCGCACCAATTGGTCTCAGCGATTTAGAAATATGAAACTGTGATTATCATACTCCTGTGTTTAGTAAAAGTAAATTAAAATATTTTAAGAAATTTTAGATTGGAGAAATATATGTCTAAAAAGAAAAAGCCCCTATTATCAGATGAATATTTAGATGAACTAGCTAAGGAGATCAATCAACTATACGGTGTCCCTGAAGAGCAAAAAAAAGAAACCAATGAAGAAAAAGAGTAATGAATTACCCTAAACATATTCCAAAATAACAATGGTACACTTGTCCAAATTGTAAGAATCTCCCCCAATTTAAAAACAACATTGATTATTTATACATACAATAACTTATCCAGTATGAATGATTGGGGGAATAAAAATGGAAAATGTTATTCTGCTATCGAATAACACCAGCAACAAAGGGAGTTTGACATTACATCCAAAATTAGCGGAATCAATGGGAATTACTCGTACTACTAGGAGATTGGTGAGATTTGGTGCAAAAACCTATCAAACTACTGTAAACATTTCTGATCAGCTGCCTTTGAATGGGGCAAGCCTATCTCAAGACATTTTGGACATGCTGAATATACCTCAGCAATGCCATCTTGAAATCAAGCAGAATGGCAATGAATTACAAATTGGACCTTTTATTGGATTGCTAGTAGGGTATTATCAGAGTTCACTCAAGAAATACCTCAATGACCTGCTAGATTATGTCTTTCATTATCGAGAAGTTAAAGGTGCCATTCTTGTCTTTTCTCTTGAACATGTAGATAAATCAAATCATACCGTTAAAGGGTATCTATATAATCCTCAGTCAAAACAATGGGAAGAAGGAACCTTCCCCTATCCAGCCTCTATTTTTGTGATGACATCTTCTGTTAGCACGGCTTGGATTCAACATTTCCAAAAGATTTTAGGCGATGTTGTTTTTAATAATTTCTTATTCAATAGATGGAGTATCCATAAGAAATTGGCAAGTTCAATTGGGGTAAAATGCTATCTTCCTGATACCAATCTTTATGGTTCTCCTCAAGACCTTTATTACTTTTTAAAAAAGTTTCCAAATTTAATCGTCAAACCGCTAAATTGTGCTAATCGTTCCGCAATAAATATAATACTAAAGGACTCGACTACCCTCGTTATTACCAATCTAAGAAAAATGGAAAGCAAGACTTACAAGTTTTATAAGCGGGATCAGGCCTATTCCATCTTTAGTAAATACTTTAAAGAGGGGGAATTCCTGATTCAAGAATCCATCGATGTACCTGGTTATCGAACCATTACGGTCCGAATTATTACGGTTAAAGATCATTTAGGACAATGGAAGGCTATGGAATTGCTTACGAGAGGGGAGCAATCCGAAGATCATGCCGGTAAGATAAAGCCTATCGTTAAATTTGAAAAAGAAATGGTAAGAGATTTCTTGCAGCAAAGTGACTTACATGCCTCCTTAACCTATCAGGAATTAATTCATATCTCCATTGACACGCTAAAAGAAATAGAAAGTATGGGTGTACATTTTGCCAATGCAGCCGTAGATATAACTATAGGGGAATTGGGTGATATTTGGATTTTTGATCTCGACCACTGCCATCCTTCACACGAGATTGCCTTGGTAGCTGGCTATCCAGAGCTATACTATGAAATTCTAAAAACCAACATGCTTTATGCTAAAAAACTAGCAGGGTTTTAGTATTGAAAAAGAGCTATTTAAATTAGCTCTTTTTTGCTGTTTCGATAATTTCCTTTAATTCATTCGTAAAACCTTTTACTGTTTTATTTCCTAACACTGTTACTGGAACGCCTAGATAGCCATACTTTTCTACTTCTTTTTGGTATTCCTCGTTTATTGATATATCTCTAACCTCATATGGAATGCCTTCCTCAGTAAGTACTTTTTTTACCATTACGCATTCAATGCAGTCGTTTGTAGTATAGACGATTACTCCTGTTTCCATTGGTTCCTCTCCCTCCAAATGTTGCTACTCTTCATTAAAAAATATATGTTCTGCCGTTATTTTATCACTTAAACTGATTACCCCAAAGGAAAACAGCTTTTGTCTTCTTTTGTCAGTCGGAGAACCTGGGTTAAAAATTAATAGATCCCCTTCATACCTAATGACAGGTATATGAGAATGCCCAAAAATAATACAATCTACTTCTTCACCTTTAAATGTTTCAATTGCACGTTGTTCTGTGGTTTTACCCTTACCGTGACCATGGGTAATACCTATTTTATACCCGCGGATTTCCACAATTTTTTTATAAGGTAACATTGCCTTGATTTCTTGATCATCCACATTTCCATAGACGCCTTCTACTCTTCCATAAGATTGAAGTTCTTTATAAACATCAAGCGTTTGCCAATCACCTGCATGTAAAATCAAATCAGTATCCTTCAATTCCTCTATTAATCTAGGTGGCAAACCTTTTTTTCTTTTAGGTAAATGAGTATCTGAAATTACGACAATTTTCATCCTTATTCCTCTCTACTTTCCAAAATCGTATTATTCGGTTAGACACTATGCATGAATATCCTATTCAAGCACCTTCCATACGACAGCAATAATTGACAATAAAACTCAGGAAATGTCTGTTCTTGCGCTTTCCCAAGAAATACAAATAAATTTCCCAATTTCCAAAAAAAGAAAACGCTTACACGCGAGAAAATATTGTCATCACGTTATATTGAGGCATATTCATGGACGACAAAATATTTAGCTTAATAAATCAATACACTGGCAGTTTTTTCGATTTGGATAGGACAGCATAACCCATTGATATTATTGGCAGCGCTTTGATAGGAAGTATAGTTGTTTTATGGATAAACTTTTCATCAAATTTTTTGGGAAACCTTTATTACCCGAATTATCCTTACTTACAATTGTTACCTTTCTTAAATAACTTCAATTTCCTACTTATTTTTCTTAATATGTAATTGGACAAAATTAATTAACAAATGGTTTAACTTTCCCGCTGCTTTTGTAGGTAGTTGATGTTTTTCCTTATCAATGAACTTTAAATCACTGCCTGGCAATTTTTCTTTTAAGAGATTCGCATACCGATGAAATGATTTGTCTTTCTTACCATAGACCAATAATACGGGTAGTGTAATATTTTCTAACTGTTCCGTACAATTATATTCCAAACTACATTGTAAATATTGATTAATATTTTTAACGTCACCTTTTTCGGCTGCCCGGTACAATGTTTTTAATGTCTCTATTGAATCAGCATTTCCAATAGAAATCGCTTTAGCTAGGATAGAAAAAGTAGATGACTTTGCGAGTTTGACTGCTAAAGAAATCCTTTGTCGATTATAAAAATCACTTGCTTCCGACATTCCACTGACTAAGATACCTCCCAATGCTCTGTCTAGGTAGGTAAGCATAAACTCTAACGCCACAGAGGCACCGGTTGAATAACCACAAAGAATTGCTTTTTCTATTTCTAAATGATCTAATAGATGAGCTATATCCTCAGCAATTAAGTGATAAGTAATTGGCTTAGGAGAATACTCGCTACTTCCATGTCCTCTTATATCAAACGAGATAACTTTAAAATACTGAGAAAGTTCTTCTATTTGATATCTGAAATTTTCACTAGTAAGTAAAGGAGGATGGATAAAAACGATGGGATTTCCATTTCCTTTAACATTATAATATAGGCTGACACCTTTCACATCCAGCATTGGCATTATCTGTTCACCTCAATATTCATTTTAATAAGTACATTTCAGGATAAAAGAGGTTTGCAGAACCACTTTATGGACTATAAAAGCCTGTTTTTATTATTATACCTTCATTTGTTAGTTAGAATCCTTAGCCAATTAAAAGGTAGTTCATCATCCATCAACTTCCAAAAGAAAAAAACTGTTCTATTATAAACGGAACAGTTTTTTCTTTGGACCTGTTAATCTATTTTGTTTATTTTTGTTAAATCCACTTACTTTCCGCGGGCCCGCACGACGGCCTCTTCGGTTGTTCTTCACTAAGGGTCTCACTTGGCTTAATCAATTAAAGGAACAAGAAAGCAATTGGCGTTACTAAAATTAATGTTAATACTGTCCGTTCAAACCAAATTATGATTAACTGTGGAATACTTATCGGTATTTCAGTTGAAAGGATACTAGGAATAGATGCCGAAAAGAATAGAATGGATGAAATGGCAACTGTTGCAATAATAAACTTTGTTATTAAAGGAGCTTCGACTACGAGTAGCGCAGGCAGGAACATCTCAGCAATTCCAACTGCAGAAGCTTTTGCTGCAAGGAAAGGTTCTGGAATTTGTAAAGCCCAAGTAAATGGATAAAAAATATAGCCTACTATATCAAATACAGGTGTATATTCAGCCAAAACTAAACCAATAAGTCCGACAGATAAAATGGACGGTAGAATACTCATGGTCATAATAAACCCATCTTTTAGGTTTTCCCATAAATTCTTCCCAAGACTTAAGGAATTGTTTGCCCCTTCCATTGCATGTTTCCATGCATGCTGCAAAAACTTTTCCTTAATCACTACTTCTGGGTCTGCTTTATCCGAAATATACACATCGCTCATTTTATTTAGTGGCCAAATTCTTGCGGTAAGTGCGGTAACTAAATATGTTATCACTAATGAGACCCAAAAATACAAACCCCATAGATGCATAATACCGAGAGTTTTCGCTACCACAATCATAAATGTTGCAGAAACGGTCGAAAACCCCGTTGCGATAATGGCCGCTTCTTTTGCCGTGTATTTTCCTTCTTTATAAAGGCGGTTGGTCATTAATAAACCAAGAGAGTAACCACCTACTAAATCAGCTACCAAATCTACAGCTGAACGTCCAGGGGTTTTCCATATCGGTCTCATGATCGGCTGCATTAGTATCCCGATAAATTCTAGTAAGCCGTATCCAATAAGGAGCCCCAAAAATAAAGAACCTATTGGAACAACTAGACCTACAGATACAACTAACTTTTCAAAAAGGAATGGGCCCATATTTGGAGCCATCAACCATGCAGGTCCTACCTTAAAAAATAAAAGAATGGCAACAAAAAATCCTAGTACTTTTAAGATAGAAAAGACCATCGTGACCTTGTCCTTATTCCATGTTTTTGAAATAAAAGGATAAACAGCCCCTAATAAAATAACTATGAAAGCATAAACAGAGACGAAAGAAGGGAAACTTTGTTTAATCCACGTTACCATATGATCAATAGGAATTGAAGAAACATTATTTAAGGTAATAGGAATAAAAAACATAAAACTTCCTATTAAACTATAAATCACAAATTTCAGAATATTTCTAGTAGAATAAATTTGTTTAGCATTTGGTTCTACCTTTACCTTAAGATTTGGTGCACCCATACCCATCCCCCTAGTATAATTTACCTTCCTAATTTCAATCAATTTGTCCACCTGAGGTGGACAAATTGATTGAAATGTCTTTTTGTGGTGCCTGTCACCACAACTATCTATTCGCTATCATCCGCTATCTACTTGCTAGCACTTTGTCGAAGCATGACTCCCGTTAGGAAAGTTAGGAATACGTGTGTTCCGAGTTTGACTGTTGGTTGGACTTGTGTGTCTTTTTGTGGGTCTAAGCAGACGATGTCCATTGCTTTTACTTTTGGATGACGACCTGCTGCTAGTACCCCTTCTAGCAGTTCTTCCGTTGTCATGCCCCCCGGCGTTGATGCCGGTACCCCTGGAGCATAGGCAATGTCTAACACATCCATATCTACAGTTAAATAAATGGTATCCACCTTCGAAGATAACTCCTCTAAGCATTGCAGAACAGTCGCTTCTATCCCCTTTTTCCGAGCTGCTCGAAGTGTAAAATAGTTGACTCCTTTATCATCTGCATACTGTTTTAAATCCTTCGTATTAAAAAAACCATGCAGACCTATGTTGTACATATTACTGCCTTCCACCACTCCGCTCTCAATTAAATTGCGCATGGGTGTCCCATTGGAAGGTCCATTATCTGACATGTCTCGCAAATCAAAATGGGTATCAATTTGCAAAATACCAATTTTTTCATCAGGATTCTTCAAATGCATTCCTTTGACCATCATGGCTGTGATGGAATGATCACCGCCAATGGCACATATCTTTGAATGTTGAAAATGATGATGTAGTGCCCCCGATGCTGTGATGATGTTCGTATGACATTTCGAGATATCCGTCACATGCATGGGCACGTCCCCTACATCGAGTACGGTCATCTCAGATAAATCTATTTCTTCATCAAGATTATAGGTAGTAAAACTCCTCCATGAACGTCGGAAGGCTTCAGGAAATTCTGACGCTCCTGAAGCACTAATCGATGAACGAGATAAAGGAACACCGAGGATCACCACCTCGGCGTTCTTGCTCTCTTCAGGATCAGTTAAAGCAGTAATCGGCTGAATCCATTCATGAACCTTAGAACCTTTGCCGCTCTCAGGCCTCACCCACGTAAAGATTGGTGGATTAATAATTGGATAGAGAAAGCTCTTCAAGTAAATGACCTCCCCTGACAACTATCTTCCCAGACTTCACGACTGTATGTGTATGATTCACTCCGTAAGAGTATTGAAGCTTCATAAAATTATCCACATTAAAAATCGTAATGTCTGCCTTTTTCCCAACCTCTAAACTACCAATTTCCCGACCTCGATTGATTGCATGTGCAGCATTGATTGTTGCAGCGGTAATAACCTCAGCTGGCGTCATTCCCATTTTTAAACAACCTAGATTCATAATAAATGGCAAGGACACAGTTGGAGATGAACCAGGGTTACAGTCGGTAGACAACGCAACCGGCACACCCAAATCAATCATTTTTCTGCCATTTGCTGACTCGGCCATTAAAAAGTAAGCTGTCCCTGGTAGTAACACGCCAACCACACCTTTTTCAGCCATCGCTTTCATTCCTTTTTCAGACGCTCTTAATAAATGGTCTGCAGAAATCGCCCCAACTTCGGCCGCTAGTTCAGCCCCTTCATATGGCTCAATTTCATCGGCATGTATTTTCGGAATCAGTCCATAACGCTTTCCTGCTTCTAGAATCCGTTTTGATTGCTCAGGGGTAAAAACACCATGCTCACAAAATACGTCATTGTATTCTGCCAATCCTAGCTCAGCGACCTTTGGTATCATTTCTTCTATTAATAATTCCACAAAATCATCAGGATTCTCTTTATACTCTTGTGGTACAGCGTGAGCGCCCATAAAGGTAGGAACGACATCGATGACATGCTTTTCATTGAGCAATTTTGCGACTTCAAGCTGTTTAAGCTCCGTTTCCCACTCCATCCCATAACCGCTTTTCGCTTCAACCGTTGTCACACCGTGACGTAGGAATTGATTTAAGCGTTCATAGCTTTCTTCAAAAAGCTCTTCATGAGAGGCTGATTTAGTTCTTCTAGATGTTGCGTGAATCCCACCGCCGCTATTCATGATTTCCATGTAGGTGGCTCCTTGCAGCCTCATATTAAACTCATTTTCCCTGCTTCCAGCAAAAACAAGATGGGTATGAGGGTCAACTAGTCCTGGTGTTACAAGCTTTCCACTTGCATCCACAATCTCCGCTTCATCAAGACGGTCTCCATATTTTTCAAAAAGCACCTCATCTGTTCCTACAGCATTAATGACTCCGTTCTCAATCCAAACACTTCCATTTTCAATCACACTTAGCTTTGACATCTCTTCCTTTACACGGGGAGCCTGTGAACCCCCCTGTAATGTTACGAGCTGAGAAGCATTTCTTATAAAAATTGGTTTACCCAACCATATCACCTCTTATTCTTGATTCAGCATTGGCATTTTGATGCCTTTTTCCTTTGCTGTCTTAATCGCAAGTTCATAGCCTGCATCGGCATGACGCACAACGCCCATACCAGGATCTGTCGTTAATACCCGCTGCAAACGGGCTTCTGCATCCTTTGTACCATCCGCTACAATTACCATTCCGGAATGCTGAGAATAACCCATTCCTACTCCGCCGCCATGGTGAAGGGAAACCCAGCTCGCACCGCCGACTGCATTGATCATGGCATTGAGAATTGGCCAGTCAGAAACGGCGTCACTGCCATCCTTCATTCCTTCTGTTTCACGGTTAGGAGATGCAACAGAGCCTGCATCTAAGTGGTCACGACCAATAACAATCGGCGCAGATACTTCACCGGATGCAACCAGGTCATTAATGATTTTTCCTAAGCGGGCACGATCCCCATATCCAAGCCAGCAGATACGAGCCGGAAGCCCTTGGAAGCTGATTTTTTCCTGTGCCATTCTTACCCATTTACAAAGGTGCTCATCATCCTTAAACTCACGAATCAGCACTTCATCAATTTTACGAATATCCTCAGGATCCCCCGATAATGCCGCCCAGCGGAAAGGTCCTTTTCCTTCACAGAATAATGGACGGATATAGGCTGGCACGAATCCTGGAAAATCAAATGCATTTTCTACACCCTCGTCCTTTGCCACCTGACGAATGTTATTACCATAGTCAAAGGTGATAGCGCCTTTTTCCTGCATATTCAGCATAGCTTTTACATGAATGGCCATGCTTTGCTTTGATAGTTTTACATATTTTGCAGGGTCATTTTTTCTAAGAGCCCTTGCTCCCTCTAAACTATAACCAACTGGAACATAACCATTTAACGGATCATGAGCAGACGTTTGGTCTGTTAGCACATCCGGGTTAAACCCTTTTTCAATCATAATCGGCAGCAGCTCAGCAGCGTTTCCGATTAAGCCAATCGAAAGTGCCTTTCCAGTTTTCTTTGCCTCGATTGCAAGATTAGTAGCCTCTACTAAATCGCTCGTTTTTACGTCAAGGTAAGCGGTTTCAATTCTACGATCTACTCTTGTTTCATCGACATCAATCGCAAGACATACCCCACCATTCATGGTTACCGCTAATGGCTGTGCTCCACCCATTCCGCCAAGTCCTGCTGTTAATGTAATCGTATGTTTTAGTGATCCGCTGAATTCTTGTCGTGCAAGTTCCGCGAACGTTTCGTAGGTTCCTTGGACAATTCCTTGCGTTCCAATATAAATCCAGCTGCCCGCTGTCATTTGTCCGTACATCATTAACCCTTTTTTATCTAACTCATGGAAATGCTCCCAGTTTGCCCAGGCAGGAACTATATTGGAGTTAGCTAGTAATACACGCGGTGCATCTTTATGTGATTTGAAAACAGCCACGGGTTTACCTGATTGAATTAACAGAGTTTCATCACTTTCTAATTCAAGTAGAGATTTGACAATTGCATCGTAGGATTCCCAATTGCGTGCTGCCTTCCCTATTCCACCGTAAACCACTAGATCCTCTGGTCGCTCTGCTACTTCTTGGTCAAGATTGTTCATTAACATTCTTAGTGCAGCCTCTTGAATCCAGCCTTTGGCATGTAATTCTGTCCCTTTATAATTCTTAATTACCCTTGATTTCGATGTACTAGCTTCCATACTATTCACTCCTCTATGTCCTTTATCTCTCCTTTATTATAAAAATAAAATCTTCTGAAAAATACAAATCAATCATTAGAAAATTAGCACTATTTATCTGTATAACTCGTTTATTTTTAGCCCATAACTATATTATTTTTAGAAAAGTATATTTTTATTAGAAAAAATTAGACTCAGTATTTTCTGAGTCTTATCGCTTTTTATTCATCCGAAATTCTCTCGGTGACACTCCGACAATTTCTTTAAATATTCTGCTAAAGTAATTGGGATTATGAAAACCAATCAATAGTGCAATTTCCTTTATTGGTTTACTGGTTTCAAGCAGGTACCGTTTCGCTTCTTTCATTCTTATGCCTGAAAGTATGTCCGTAAAGCCTCGTCCTGTCTTTGAGATCAGCAAATGACTGAAATATGATGGATTTCGGTCGACATACTTTGCCACATCCTCTAGCTTTAGATCCCTGTTAGCGAAATGGGACTCAATAAAGGCGATACCTCGCTCAATGAGGTCTTGCTTGAACATCTGGGGATTGGAGCCTGCTACTAAAAATAATTTTTGAACAAATAAGATTAAATTTTGTACAGACCGATAAAGCACACTATCATACAAAATGGAATGGAAGATATAGCGGTACTCTTTTTCGTAGTTTTGCTGTTCATCTAAATCATTGGTCTTCATAAATCGTCTTATTTGCGCTAGAATACTCGTCAGTCTGATTCTTACCAATCCGGGATCTGGATAAGGATCTTCTAATTGGAGAAATTCATCGTAAAGCCATCTTTTTATACCTTCTATATCATGATTTGATAGCATGTCCACCCAAACTCTTTGTTCAGGGGGAGCCAAAAAAGGGTCGATATGTATCCATTCGGGAGTATACTTAAATTCCACAATTTGCCGATATCCGCGATAATAGGTAAATTCCAGCATTTTTTGCGTTTCAAGAAATTTTTCATTGAGACTTTCTTGTGGTGACTTATTGTTACGTACTACTATAGCAAGAGTATCAGAGAATTCCTCTTCCCACTTTCTCATTGCCTTTTGACACTGTTCTTTGCTATTCTTGCAAGCTTCTTTAAATAAAAGAACAACCTTATCGTGTAAAGGGAATACCCCATGAATTTCTCTAAAAGGATAATCTGTTAAAAAGGAATACAGAACAGCAAGTTTGTTTGTATTTTCAATTTTAAACGCAGCCATTTTATAGTCCTCAGAAACTGAGCCTTCAGAAATAAAAAGAGCTTCATACGATAAGTCATTATTAAAATGTAAATGAGGAGAAGCTTTAGTATCCTGTTTCTTATCAAGTACTTTTGTTGCTTTTTGATATGCAGACTTCACCTTTGTGGCAGAAAACGGTTTAATTAATAGTTCTAGGGCTTGAAGGTCAATCGCTAAGCGAGCCTTTTCAAAGGTAGCCTCTGCACTTGTTACCAGCAAAATAGGTTGATAGATTTGCACTAATTCTTTTAAACTAGACCAATTATCACTTCTAACCATATCCAGTTCTAATAAAATGATATCTGGTGACTCCTTCTCAAAAGTAACGATAAAGTCTTGATAATTGGAGGCTAATAGAATCGTGGACACAGGTATGGAAGATGATTTTAACAGCCATTTTAAGCCCTCTCGCTCATTTAGATCACGGTCTGCAATCAGCCATTTTCCTTCCATTAAAATCGCTCCCATCCAAAAATAGTGCTGATAATATAATAAAAGTATACATCTTATGTGATAATCCACAACTATTTTCCGTTTAAATATCTTATACACAAAATGAAATAATTTTAATCGAATTCAAAGGTTCATTATGAGCATAATAATTTTTGTGACTATTGAAGAGAGGGGAAATTCAAGGGATGAAATGGCACAAAAATCTTCTTAAAATTATTCAGGACCGTCAAGGAAAAAAACTTGCATTAATCGTGGATACCTCAACAAATGAAACAAAAATTGACCTCATCGCAAATATTGTAACTTTTTTCAAAGAGCTAACTCCTGAAACCATACTCGTTCAAGCGGATTTTAAATTACGGACTGTAGAGCCAATCACAGAGGGCAGTGAAATAAAGTATTACACGCACGGAAAAGCTTCCTATACTTTGGCACTGGAATGGGCAGAAGAGGAGAAAATAGAGACGGTTTTCTATATTTCTGATTTAACTGGCTTTCTACCAGAAGACATGCAAGTTCCCTATGAAGTATATTGGCTAGTGCCAACCGAATTTGTTCCTAAAGCACCATTTGGAAAGGTTATGAAAATCGTGTAAAATCATCAGCAAAAAGAGGAGTATACCTCCTCTTTAATTATTATGATGAGCTTTCATCCAAATGAGGCGGGGATGGATCCTGAAAAGAAGAAGACGAGCTTTCTTCTTTTGGAATGGCAATAGATTGCTCCCTCATTGGGAGCGGGAGTTTATCTTTTTCAACAAGCTGTTCTAAACGATTAATTCTTTCTAGTAATTGGGCACGCTCTTTTTCCGCCATTATCCCTTTTGAAGAATAATATGGATCTTTTTCCCACCAATCCATTCCAATTTCTCTTGCTTTATCTACCGAGGCAACTAGGAGCCTTATTTTTATCGTTAATAAATCGACATCGGCTAATGAGATTTTGATATCACCTGCAATGACGACTCCCTTATCTAATATTTTTTCTAACACCTCAAGTAAATTCGACGATTGGGGAGTGTGATGAATGGGCATACCAATCCCCTCCTTATATCAGTTTTATAACAAGTTTCCTAATGGACCCAAATCGATATTGAGGTCTTTATTCTCTAAGCCAAAAATCTGCTTTAATTCATCCATTTTTTCTTCTAACCTCATTAATGTTAAACCTAATTCCTCTATTTGTTCTTCGGTCAGCGAATCACTTTCCACTCTTCGCATTGCCTGTCTCTCCATGAGCTGGCGAAGCAGCTCGACAATCGTCAGGACTAATTTTGCTAATCCTTGTTCTACTTGGTTAGAATCTAGGGGTAATCGTTCCAATGTGATCAGCCTCCTCAACCATTTTTCTGTTACTTGGTCCATATGCACTTTCAATCGATGAAATGAGCAGCTTAAGATCCACTACAATTAGATCGATATTGGCAATCGAAATTAAAATTTCACCACTTACAACTACACCTGTATCAATGATTCCATCTAGGAGATCTAGTAGTGTCATTTCTTTATTTTCAAAAGGATGATACTGCTCCATTTTACGATTCCTTTTCTTTCTTTGAAAAATGATAAGGCGGCCAAGGTCCAGTTACTTGAAAGGTACAGCCTGTAATTTGATACCTTCGTTCTATTTCTTGTATTTCCTTTAAAAAGAGTTCGACTTTGCTTTTTTCAATCAGGAAGTCGCAGTTTATAATCATTTCATCGTTTCGTTCAGACATCTCTTTTCCCCAATTCTTCCTGAGCTTTGATTCACTAAAATAGGGTTCTAGCACCTTTATCATTTCATGCCACCACTGTATATGTTCCTTCTCTAATTCAGAAGTGATCAGCTGATTGAGCTTCTTTTTCATAATAAATTGTTTTCCTTTAGGCATAGCTGCTAAGCTTTCTCTTAACTGTGTTACCGCTGGGTTGTGGTTTACTACATAGGTGAATGACTTTTCTGAATCGCAATAAATTTTAAGGTTCCATTCTTGTTTATTTTTAAACGTACTGAGCTTTCCTAGAATCTCCTCGTACTTTTCATTAAGTAAATGTTTTAAAGTATTTTCATTTTGAAAAATAGTACAAAATGACATGGGCAGGATGGTGTACTGGTCATGGAGGACAGAAATGCACTCATGATGATGAAATGCTTTCTGTTTTAACCATTCTGCATCTTTTAATTGAATATCAATCTCTTGCTGGGAATATGTTAGGGAATTA
Organism: Neobacillus sp. plas4; assembly: GCF_057221695.1. Classification (NCBI taxonomy): domain Bacteria; kingdom Bacillati; phylum Bacillota; class Bacilli; order Caryophanales; family Bacillaceae; genus Neobacillus; species Neobacillus sp. plas4. Next base: position 2,370,395 of record NZ_CM170152.1, on the reverse strand, counting down.
ACAGGGGTAATGACTGCAGCTAGTTCTTTAAAAGTGATAATTGAGGTTTCCTTTTGATCAATCCCTATCAAGGATGGAACATCTTTCTCTTGAAGTTCCTCAACAGGAATTATTCCGTACAAATAAAGTAATTCCAATACAATCGATGTATGGGCCATAGGTACCTCCTCCTTAAAGAAAACTTACTCCTCGTTTCTTTCTCTTTCTTTGGCTATTTTATATCTATACAGCAATTCCTCTTCTTGTTCCGCATAGGTTTGTTCGTCTATCTCTTCCATATCGAACATCATATGCAATTCGATAAGCTGTTGTTGTATATAAGTGAGATTGTAAAGTTCTTGATCTGCTTCTTCTTGAATTTTCTCCCCTAGCTTAAGCAACGCAGTGATGGGTAATGTAAAAAATTTAAATATCATAGATTTCCTTCAATCCTTAATCGGATATTCACAAAGTTGTAGGCGGGCCATGGACCAGAATACTTAAACTCTGCTTTATCCTTCCAACTTTCATACAATCCATTTACCTTGTTGTCGAAGGTGGCTTCATTCGATTTATCTATGAGAAAGGCTGCATTCATAATAGTTTTTCCGGGAATCGTATTATTCAGCTTTCCTGCTTCTGCCAGATCCAATAGTGATTCGTAAATTTCTGCAGCGGCTTCATTCTCGAGATGTTGAATAAAATTTTGTGCCTGTTCACCGATTGCGATTTGTTCATAAAAGGAAGCGGGGTCATTGTGGTCTTTATTTTTTAATTTCCACTCATTTAAGAGTGGATTGTTCTTCATCTCTTGTTCAATCCATTCCTTCTTGGGGATAACCTTTAAGCCTACCTCTATCTTGTTTTCTAATTGTGAAAATAGTTTTTCAAATTCCTCGTTTAAATGTTCCATTATTAGGAGGACATCGTTTTTTGAGTGAAATACATTTCCAAAGCTCATCGGTATAATGCTATATTGTTTCATTACTTCCGCGATTTTTTGCTGGTGGGCCATTAGATTATTCCTGTTCGGTAAAACTTCTCCCGTTACCTTGGCAGCAACCATTGCAGCATTTTTGTAGTGGATCGTAAATACTCCACTTTTCTTGCCATTTAACTGAACGCTTCCAAATTTCTTCGGATTATTTTCTGGTATCGCACAAAAAATGTACACTCCACTTTGTGTACTCATCTTTTTTCTTCCTTTCTCGAAATCTCCTTTAGTATAATATCCTGTATTAATGCTCTAGGCTCATTAGGGAGGATTTGTTGCATTGGTCTGCTTAATACATCTAGACATAGCGTGTGGTATTCGGGAACCACCGGATCAATTGGAATGTTTGTTTTTTTAGCAATTGTTGCAATCATAATGGATGCACGTAGGCTGGGACAAAATCCTCTGCCATATGCTCTTAGATTGGTAACAAGTCTGACTATTTCTTGTGCTTCCAGGACGCTTAAACCGTTTTTTTGTTTCAGTATTTCTATTTCTGTTTCCCGATCACAGGAATCTAAACGAATCGTAATCAATCGATCTAAGAGTGCATCCTGGGTATGAAAGGTTCCCGCATACTCATCTGGATTACTTGTAAAAATGATTGAAAAATCAGGATGACATTTAATAAATGATTTCTTTCCATGACCATAAACAGGTAACACTCTTTCCTCCAATAGGGATAAAAATATATTATTCGTTTCTGGGCGAGAACGTGAAAACTCATCATAAATTACCACATGTCCATTTTTCACTGCGTCAATGAGCTGCCCTTCGATCCACAAAGGTTTGACTTCTTGCTCTCTTTTATAAACAGTGTGAATATAGTTATCAACCATTTCTTTCCTCGTTACTCCATAGTAATGACCTAATAAATCTTTATTGGACAATTCATGATGACCTCGAATTACGGATACCTTCTTGTTGATCTTTTTAGCAATAAACAGTGCTAAACTGGTTTTACCGACCCCAGTTGGTCCTACAAAATGAACGGGAAACCCTGATTGCAAATATTGCAGGGCTCTGGCAATAATGTCTTCGAAAAAGGGAGTATTTACAAACCCGATAGTCCTGTCATCCTTTCCTGACTGGTCCAAAATCCTTCCTCCTTAAATTGTTATTTATAAAAGAAGGAGCCAAGGTATAGTCAGACCCCGGCTCCAGCATTTTATTTAAACCCTACTTAGGATTCTTCCGCAAAAGGATGATGATGGTGATGGTCGTCCTTAAGCAGCCCAACCGCTTTTGCATATCTTAACCATGTATCAACACTAGCGATAACAATACGGGCATCAATTGTGAGAAGTTCAATTCCTACTAATGAAACCCGTGCCCATAGGTCAATAACTACGCCTTTATCTAAAATACGATCAATTACCTCTGCTAAGCTTGAAGAATCAACACTCTTTTGAATTGCAGCCATCCTTATTCCCCTCCTTCCATTCACTGCATACAAGGGAATTAGTTTACATTATTCTTACTTTCCTTGCTGGTTACGAACTGAACCCTTTTATAGCAGATTCGTTTTGCCCGTTTAAAAACGGTTTTATGTTACTATATGAAATAAATCGTATATTGAAATGGACAGGTGCTGTGTTGAGCCATATTAAAAAGAGACTTCATAAATGAAATCTCTTCTACTGGGGTGTTCCTATTCGATTGTTTTAGCTTTTAACGATTTTTGATGGATTATTGACTTTATACAAAACTGCACTCTCCACGATAAATTCCTCGTCAACATCCTTACCTTTTGCCAGTTTCTTTTTCGCTACTTTCCCATCAAATTCAAGCTGATCTCCCGGGGCTAATTCGAACTTTTTCAGTGTTTTGCTATGGCTGCACCATGCAAGACCAATCTCAATGGGCGGCTCTTGGATGATTGTCACATTTTCAAGGACGACAACTTCATCATTTTCTTCATTAAATGGATTATATGTAAGTGCAAATTGTTTCACAGCCGCCGTAAAATGAACCTTATCGACAGGAAGTTCGATCTGTGGTTCTTTCTCTTTTTTCGGTTTCGCAGCCTTTGCTTTTTTAGGTTCAGGTTTTGCAGCCTGTTTTTCTTCCTTCGTTTCATTAACAGGTGATTGTTCCGGTGCACTGAAGTCATTATCCTCCACCTGCAGCATACTCTCCCTGCCGAAACTTGATGATTGCATTTCTTTTAGAAACGCAGGATGAATACAGCTCAAATTCCCATCCTGAAACTCGATGACAAGCGTGTTATACTCTTCTGATTTCCCATAGGTTTCATAGCCTTTAATCGTTACCACACGTTGATAATTCCGCTCCTTAAATAAAAACTCCCGCTTCGCTTCCTTCGCTGACGACAGCCCCCATTCCTTCAACTTCTCTCGGTAATGCTCCTCATCCCGAAACTCCTCAAAGTCCCCCTTTGGAGGAACATAACGAGTCAAACCACTCCGCTCTAACTGCTCATGCTCAATAACCATATGTAATCACCGTATTTCTTCTTTATTTGATTTGCTCACATTTTTATTGTAGCAAAGATTTCGTTGGAATAAAAAAACTTTAGGCATGATTTTTGCTTTAATGCTTTACTGCAAAGATCATGCCTTTTTTTATTTAAGTCTGTTTTCGTAAGGTGACTGTTAAAATCCTAAAGCCGATTTTAACGTGGAAATAGTTATTTTGCGCTTTAGAATTTAGTTTGTAGCTCTTTTCTTATTAAATTTATTCTATTTTCCTGCAGAAAACTTAGTACAATCATTAAATTTTGTTCCAAAGAACAACAGAGTAAAAGAAAAGAGCCTTATATAATGATAGCTGGTTTTCCTATTGGATAGTACTCTACCGAACGACAGTCCCGGATTGTTTCTTCAGGAAAACAGTTTCTGCCATCAAAGATAATTGGTTCTTTCATTTTCGTCAGCATTTCTGCTACATCTATACTTTTTATCTCGTTCCATTCTGTCACAATCAAAACCGCATCTGCTTCATCAACTGCTTCGGCTATGGAACCAGCATATTTAATACTGTCCCCAATGATTTTCCGCGCATTTTCTGTTGCCACAGGGTCGTAAGCGACCACTTCTGCACCGTATTTTGTCAGCGCAGCGGAAAGTGGGATGGAGGGTGCTTCTCTCATATCATCTGTTTCCGGTTTGAAGGCTAGTCCAAGCATAGCTATTTTTTTCCCTTTTAATCCCCCAAACCGCTTTAATGCCTTCAACACTAACAATTCACGCTGGTAATCATTGATCGCAATGGTTTCTTTTAATAATGGGAATTTCACCCCGTTAGCCCCTGCGGTATGCAGCAACGCTTTGACATCCTTTGGAAAACAGGAACCGCCATATCCGATACCAGCATTTAGAAACGCCTCTCCGATCCTCTTATCCTTCCCCATCCCGCGGGCAACATCTTGTACATCGGCACCAACCGCTTCGCATAAATTAGCAATTTCATTGATATAACTAATCTTCGTTGCTAAAAACGCATTTGAAGCATATTTGATCATTTCTGCACTTTTCGTACTTGTCACTATGACTGGGACATGTAATGGTCGATACATCTCATGAATTTTTCTAGCAGCCTCTTCATTTTCAGAACCGATAATGATTCGGTCAGCCTTCATTGTATCCTCAATCGCAGATCCTTGTCTGAGAAATTCTGGATTCGAAACCATTTTCACCTTAAAACCACAGTGATCCTCAATCATTTTTTTAATAAGGTCATTGGTTCCTACCGGCACCGTACTTTTAATCACGATGATTGTATCTTGATTAATAAAGATAGAAATATCTTTTGCAGCTTGTACCAAAAAAGAAAGGTCCGCTGCACCATCTTCACCTTGTGGCGTTCCAACCGCAACAATGATAATTTCTGTCTGAGTTAGTGCTTCAGTTTGGGAGGTTGTAAATCGTAATCTGCCTGCTTCCATATTGGCAGTTAGGAATTCCTTAAGTCCTGGTTCATAGATTGGGGAAATACCATTACGTAATTGATTAATCTTTTGTTCATTTATATCAAGGCATGTGACCTGGTGCCCGATTTGGGATAAGCAAACACCGGTTGACAGTCCTACATAGCCTGTACCTAAAACAGCAATCTTCATATCAATCAGTCTCTCTTTTACTAATTTGGAGATTTTCATTTTTATAAACTTCCTGTAAATAATCTAAAACAGCTGCCCTGATATCTTCTCGACTCAAAGCGAAATCGATCGTTGCCTTAATAAAACCAATTTTATCGCCAATATCATAGCGGTTGCCCACAAAGTTATAGGCAAAAACAGCCTGTTCTTTATTTAGTTCGTTGATAGCGTCGGTGAGCTGTAATTCTCCCCCTCGTCCCACTGGAATTCTTTCTAAAATCTCAAATACCTTAGGTGTCAAAACATAGCGGCCCATAATTGCATATCTTGAAGGTGCTTCCTCAATGGTGGGTTTCTCGATAAGTGAATCAATATGGAAAAGGTCCGATTCTATCATCGTCCCCTTGGGTTTAATAATTCCGTATTTACTTACGTCCTTTTCTGATACTGTTTGAACGGCTACAACCGAACTATTATAATATTCGAACACATCGATCACCTGCTTTAAGCAAGGCGTTTCCGACATCACAATATCATCCCCAAGTAAAACCGCAAATGGTTCATCGCCAATGACGCTTTTTGCACAAAGAATGGCATGTCCAAGTCCTAGCGGTTCTTTTTGACGGACATAAACAATATTTACTAAGTTTGAAATCGTTTGGACTTCCGCTAACATCTCAAGCTTGCTTTTTTTATAGAGAGTATCTTCAAGCTCATACGACTTATCAAAGTGGTCCTCAATCGACCTTTTCCCTCTACCGATGATGATAATGATTTCTTCAATCCCAGAAGCAACTGCTTCTTCGACAATATATTGAATGGTCGGTTTATCCACAATCGGCAGCATTTCTTTTGGCTGTGCTTTCGTAGCTGGCAAAAATCTAGTTCCGAGGCCAGCTGCTGGTATAATGGCCTTACGGATTCTCATATGCTTCCTCCTTTCTTTTTCTCCTTATACTTTTATATGCAGGTGGACAACTTCCGGTCACGTTAGTAACCTAGTAAAATTCCTAATTTCAATTACATTTTGTTAAAAATAAAACCCCCTTTCCTTTAACAGCAAGGGAGTCATTCAACTTTTAAGTGGATTGGCTGATAAACTCTCTTAATAAACCTTTCCATCAATTTTTTGAGGATTTTTTTACGACGTATGACCAATGTCGTTACAATTGCTTTTCTCTCTTCACTTGTTACATTCCAATCGTTAGGAATCAGCGCCACTATTTCTTCTATTAAATGAATCGGGAGTGTTTGGATCATTTCTAGCTGCTCATAAAAATCCTGCTCCTTCTCAATAAAACACGCCATGATTTGGTGTGTAGCACTTTTTAATAGCGTGACTGGAAGCGCCTCTAAATCCTCCGCCACCCAATTGTAAGAATCAAACACCTCGGCATGATCGATAATCCATAAATGATAGGAACCTTGCGCATTATCACATAACACGATGTTTTTCCTTGTTCGATCACGGTTGCACATCCAATAGTCGAAAAGAATAATACCTGCAAGGTTTTCCCGGTTGGAAATCGCAGGAACTTCGGTCACTTGATGACCATCAAAACAATCTGGTACATAAAGGCTAGCAAATTGAAACTGCGTCTGAGTTATTTGAGAGAGTTCAGGAATTCCAGCGGAAAACTCTTTTGGGATTTCTACCAATTGTGCAAAGGGGATCGGCAGGTCGAGGTAACGTGCCAGGCAATAAGCAACCCATTCGTTCGCAAGCGTTTTTTCAAAACCAGGCTGGAAGTACTTCACCACATAATCCCGCCCGTCATCAAATGTAATTAAATGAGCATTCGATTTACCTGCAAGTGATTTCTTATAAGTGACTGGCTGAATCATTGTTCTTCCACCCCACTATCGTTTGAAGGAACGTTGCCAACAATCTTTTTCAACAAATGTACATATTGCTCTGCTACCACTTCAATGGCAAACCTTTCATGGACACGTACCATGGCTGCTTCTGACATTTGTTGCTGCAATGCTGGATCATCTATGATACTAGTAAGCTGGCAGATGGCATCTTCAACATTTTGACCCCGAAAAAGCAACCCATGTTCTCCATGGACAACCAATTCGGTGACAGGCATCATCTTTGAAGCAACCACTGGAACTCCGCATACCATCGATTCAATAAATGTGTTTCCAAATGATTCCGTCTTTGTTGTGGCCAGTGTGCAGCCGCCAGATTGTCGAATTTTCGCGTAAACATGCGGCATGTTCTGATATGGTATCACCGGAAACCATTTGATAATATCAGTAAGGTTCTCCTCCTGCCATTTCGCAGCGAATTCCTCCCGCTGGACACTTTGAGCGCCGCCAATGACCCAGAATTCTATATCATCCCGATGGCTTTTCATCAGCTTAGCCACTTCAATGAGCATTTGCCAGTTTTTTCGTTTGTCCAATCTGCCAATCCAGCCAATAATTTTCTTATCTTTTGGAAGAATCGGGTCACGGTCAAACAGAATCTCTTCAGTGGACAAAGCTCGATAAAAAGAAGTATCAATTCCGTTGTAGATGACATGAATCGGAATTTCATCCGTTAGAATAGAAACTAATCTTCTTTGATAGTGTGAAGGAACGATGATTGCTTCCGGAACGATCCCTTTAAACGATTTTAAGTGAGGCTTTAACTTTAACAACTCTGGTGTACGTGCCTCAATCAATACAGGACCTTTATATTTTGCTTTACGAATCCATTTAAAGGCTGCACCTGTGTCAACCACAATAATGGCATCATAGTGGTTGTCTTGAATTATTTTAATAATTTCCTGTTCATCCTTGGTTAAATAGACGGGAGCAACATCCTCCATAATATGAAGGCCGCCGTGATCAGTCGTATACAAAAACTCCGTATCAATTCCCTGTTTTTTAAAATAAATCGAGCGGTTGCGCCAGCCGGCATTCACCCCGCCAACTGTGAGCAGACGCCAAATTACTAATATTTTCATTTTCGTTTCTCCTCGTTTCATTGGGCTCCTTCCTCAGGTAATGGTTTGGTTCCTAAACGACCCTATTTACTACAAATTCTGTTAGTGACCCCTTTTTTTATTTTTATTTTTAGCTCGCTTCCGATCCTTATCATGGTGTCGGTCGCGATTATGATGTCGGTCGCGATCATCGTATCGATCTCCTGAGTAGCGCTTACCACCCTTAGCGCCTTTGCTGCGTCTACTTTTTTCTCCGTCGGAGTATTTTCCTTTATCGTGTTCACGATCATCTAGAGAGTGACGTTCGCCTTCTGGGTGTCTTTCCTCAAAGTCTTGTTCAAGTTTGTCCCAATGTTCATCGATTTTGGCCATGACTGTTTCTGGATCTGCCCCGCGTGCAAGCATCGTTTTGATCCATTCTTCCTTGAAAACTTTATGAACAAGACCCTGCAGCAAATTCACATAATTTTTCTCATCCGCTGTTGTCAACAGGCTATTACTAAGATTTTTAATGGAATTTTTATCCGGTTCCTCGGGAAGAAGTAAAGCAGTTATTTGCCGGGAGATTTCTTCCATGCGAATGTAGTGTAGCCACTCCGCATATAACTCCGGTGCCATTTCTTGAACATGTGTCATAAAGATGGCTTTATTTTCTTCCCCTAAGGAAGTCAATAATTTTCGTGGGTATGGATAGACGCGATCACGCCAAATGGTTCTCGCAACATCAATGACCTTTAAACCTCCATCAGGCTGCAGGTAAATCTGCCGCTTATGATGGTCTATTCGCTCATATCCAATTTTCTTAAACGTGATTAACATTACAATTAATCTTGCAGAAAGTGCCTGTGTTAATGGCTGCGATTGCAAATACTCGCGTAAATCTACCCCCCTAATGATTTCCATCACAATATAGAGAGGTCCTTTCCCATAAAGTATTGGTAAAAGTGAAGTGTGCTGCCCCAGGGATAAAGCATAATATTCACGGTCGCAATCTTCCGTATTCCCGAACACCTTTACACAGATGTCATTCGTTAATTGGAAAACCGCTCCTTGGCGCCCCTTTCCCATCATTACTAATGGTGTGTTATTAACCACTTCCACGTCAGCATTAACCAAATTGGTTACTTTAATGTTGTTCATCCACTTTTCTAAATCATTCTGATTATACATATATTTCCTCCTTCCTTTACAAGTTAAAGCATGATTAAATAAAGAACACGGCAGTTCAGCATGCTTGTCTTATTTAAAGACCACGTTTTTTACTGCCTACTATATTAAATTCAATTGGATGAGAAAGTGTAAAGGCAATTGACTATATATTGTAAAATGTATACATAAATGAATCTTACCTTTGTTTGATAATCATTATCGATATCCACATTTTGTTAAAAAAATAATGAAACTTGTTTAACATTTAATAAAATTCCTTTCAGCCATATTTTCTTCCGATAATACTATTAAAGTATCTGAAGGTAGGAAAGGAGATTTTATGTATACAAATGAGAACACAATCGTAAATGAATCTCAGCTCATACAGAGTAGGTTATATCTAAATCAATTAATTCGGTTTTTTTTTGATTTACCGCCACATCGGAAAGCTTTATTAGATGTTTCAAATCAAATGCAGTTTCAGTCACTATGTAAAATCAGTGATGCATGCGGGCTCATCCAAAAAGGAATCCAGCTTCTCCATACAGACAATGGTGAGTATATGAAACAATTACAAGCAGAATATAACCGGCTGTTTGTAGGCCCAAATATGTTACCTGCTCCTCTTTGGGAGTCGGTGTATTTAGGTCAAGAACACCTCTTATTTAAAGAAATAACCCTTGCGGTTAGAGAATGCTACCACCAATATGGTTTATCTTTCATCCGAGAAGGGAACGAGCCTGAAGATCACATTGTAATAGAATTAGAGTTTCTCAGCTTTCTGATTCAAAAAACAGTAGGAGTCAATGACAAGGATACGAAAAGTAAATGGTTGGACGAGCAAGACTCCTTCCTAACCAATCATCTTTTAAAATGTGGCCCTCATCTTTGTGAAATAATGAGCAAATCAACATCTTTTGAATTATACAAAGGAACTGCCTTACTTTTGGGGGAGTATCTTAGCCTGGAATCTGAACTAATACAATTTTTGAAGGAGGCACTGAAGGATGAGTGATAAAAACATATTTACACAAATTGGCGAGCGAAAACTTTCACGTCGGTCGTTATTGAAATGGACTGGCATTGCCTCTGTTCCTGTAATTGCTGGCGGAGTCTGGTCCACTAAATATCTATCTGAAAATAAGAATATTGTTGAGGCAAGTGAAACCATCGTCCCTACCTGCAGCACGTTAGACTGCGGCGGAAAATGTATGATTAAAGCTCACGTCAGAGATGGGGTTATAACAAGAATCAGTGCCCGGACTAATACGGATCTAGATGAAGCGAATCCATATATGAAGGCATGTGTAAGAGGCCGCTCTTATCGGAAAAATCAATACCATCCAGACAGATTAAAATATCCAATGAAGCGTGTGGGCAAACGGGGTGAAGGTGAATTTGAGAGAATTACTTGGGAAGAAGCCGTTGCTACGATTACCAAAGAAACGAAACGATCACGGAACAATATGGACCTGCAGCAAGATATGTTCATCAGGGAACAGCTGCTACTGGCGGTACAATCGGAGGTGCCCAGCTCGCTAGAAGACTAATGACTTACTTAACTATTACCATTCCGTCAGTATGGGCAATACAGCAGCTGCTACCCCTTACACCTATGGTACGCACCAAACAGGAAATAGTCTTGATTCTCTCATAGATTCAAAGCTCATCATTTTGTGGGGACATAATCCTTCCGAAACGATTTTCGGAAATACTCTTCATTATTATAAAAGACTAAAAGAAGCTGGGATTAAGATTATATCCGTGGACTCTAGGTATTCTAATACGGCAGTTGCTTTTGCTGATTAATGGATTCCTATATTACAGGTACAGACAATGCCTTGATGGATGCTATTGCCTATGTGATTGTCAAAGAAAACCTTCATAACAAAGAATTTCTTGATACCTATGTGGTTGGATTTGACGAAGATCATATGCCAGAAGGCATCCCTGCGAACGAATCGTTAGTTTCTTATCTTTTTGGCAAAAAAGATGGAATCGTAAAAACACCTGAATGGGCTGAAGCGATTTGTAAAGTGCCAGCTTCACGAATAGTTGAGCTTGCCCGGGAATATGCAACCGCCAAACCTGCCGCTTTGATACAGGGCTGGGGTCCTCAGCGTCATGCTAGTGGTGAAAGAATTGCCCGCGGCGGTACGATGTTAGCTTCAATCACCGGGAATGTTGGAATCTCCGGCGGCTGGGCCTCTGGTTATGGCGGTATCCCAAGGAAGTTCCCGATGGGTATTCCGGTCCCTGAGAATCCAGTTAAAGAAAGCATTTCCATAATGAACTGGACAGACGCGATTACGGATGCCAGTAAGGTCACTCCGGAAAATGGACTTAAGGATGGCGAAAAGCTGACGTCTAACATTAAATTAATCTATAACTTGGCTGGAAATTACTTAATTAATCAGCAGCCTGATATTAATAAAACGAAAAAAATTCTCGAAGATGAAAGTTTAGTAGAGTTCATCGTTGCCAGTGATCACTTTTTAACCGAGTGCAAAATATGCAGACATTCTATTACCAGAGACTACTTTCTTTGAACGTTGGAATATCGTTGAGTCGTGGGCTTCAGGAGATTATATAATTCTCTCTGAAAAAGTAGTGGAGAATTACTATGAATCTCGTTCGGACTATGACTGGTTATCCGAAGTGGCCGAAGGGCTTGGTGTCGGCAAAGAGTTTACCGAAGGGCGCGATGAGATTGGCTGGATTAAATGGATCCTCGATGAAACGAGAAAAGATGAACCAAGCACCCCGACCTTTGAGGAATTTAAGAAAAAGAGGATCCATTACTGGCGATACGATGGACCAAGGATTGCCTTCAAAGACCAAATTGAAAATCCTGCCAATCATATGCTTTTAATGGGTCTTCCGCGCCCTCCCACTCAGGGATATAGATAGGAATCGCAGGAATTTCACTATGATTCATATCGTATAAACGTTTTGGGAATATCTCAATTTTTCCCGAAGGTGTATCAATACAAGTACCCGCTTCAGTGTATTACGTGGAAAGGGAGAAACCGAACCAATTCAATGTATGCCAATCACCCATGGTTAAAAGAAGTGGCCGAACAGGTCCTGTGGATAAACCCTGCTGATGCAGAGGCGTGGGGCATAAAAAAAGGTGATAGTATCAAAATTTATGACCGCGGAACCATCATGATTCCAGCTGAAGTTACCCCTCGTATTATGCCAGGTGTAGTAGCAATGCAGGCTGGTGCATGGTATCAACCAAATAAAGACGGTATAGATACTGGAGGATGCGCAAACGTCCTCACCAGCCAGCGGATCACCCCACTGGCCAAAGGAAACGCCCACCAAACCATGCTAGTCGAAGTACAAAAAGCATAACACCACACCCAAAGTCAACACCAAAAAGCCGGTTTTCTTTTGAAAACCGGCTTTTTTCTATCCACACTGTCCGCCTGGGGTGGAAAGTGTCTTTTTGCAGTGCCTGTCACCTTAAAATTATTGAAAAATTAACAATTATCCCCATTATTTATTGTACAATTAAAGTACAGGGTCAGTTTTCTAGGAGGTATGCATGAACGCTTTAACGAATCATTTAATTGTTGTTTCATTTGATTGTCTTTCGGCGTTAGATTTTCCGTTTTTGCAAACGTTACCCCACTTTAAGACGATCCTTGAAAAAGGGTCATATGTTGAAAAGGTAGAAACTATTTACCCTTCTGTAACGTATCCTTGTCATACAACGGTTGTAACAGGAAATTATCCGAATCGGCATGGAATCATGAATAATACCCTGCTTCAGCCGGGAAGAACTTCACCGGATTGGAACTGGTTTAGAAAATCTATCTCTGGCACCACTTTATACGATGAAGCGAAAAAGGCAAACTTGACAACAGCCGCCTTACTTTGGCCAGTAACCGGTAAAGCCAATATTGATTACAATTTGCCTGAAATTTTTCCAAACCGGCCGTGGCAAAATCAATTTCTAGTTTCGCTAAGAGCTGGCAGTCCATGTTATCAATGGGACCTCAACCAACGGTTCGGTCATCTTCGCAACGGTTTAAATCAGCCAGAATTGGATGACTTTGTTTTAGAATCCACCGTACATACGATCAAAACAAAAAAACCGAATTTATTACTCGTACACTTTACCGACTTAGACACCCAGCGTCATGAATATGGTTTTTCTTCCAATGAAGCCATTGCCGCCATCCATCGGCATAATGACCGGCTCGGACGTATCTTTGAAGCTTTAAAAGAAAGCGGCATTTATGAAAATTCTACCATCGTCGCTCTAGGTGACCACAGTGCCTTGGATGAGAACAAAGCACTAAACCTAAATGTACTTTTCCATAAACATAACTTAATTACCTCCAATACCAAAGGGATAATAAATAATTGGAAGGCCTACTGTAAAAGTTGTGATGGCTCAGCATATATTTATGTAAAAGACAGACACGATAAAGAAACAATTTCTAAAGTAAAAGATTTATTAAACTCATTGCTTTCCGACCCCGAAGCGGGTATTGAAAAAATACTAAGTGCTGAGGAGGCTGCCAAAATGGGTGCAGACGGTTCCTGCGCATTTATGGTTGAAGCAAGAAAAGGTTTTTATTTCTTAGAAGATTTTCAGGGAGATTATGTAAAAACAATTACCCGAGAAGATGTTCTATCTGACCATAAATACACATTAGCCTGTCATGGATATTCTCCTAAAAAGCCGGAATACTCTACCATTTTTATGGCAGCAGGAATAGGAATTAAGCAAAAGACAATCGTTCCCGAGGCACGCCTCATTGACGAAGGACCTACATTAGCTAGACTTTTAGGAGTAGATTTGGGAGCCACTGATGGAAAAATGATCGAGGAGCTTTTATTATTAGACGACAAATAAATTGGAGGAAACTGCTATGAGTCGATTAACGAAGCAAGAAAAAAGCTGGGTTTTTTATGATTGGGCAAATTCGGCTTACTCGATTTTAATCACAACTGCCATCTTTCCCTTGTACTTTAAAGCAGCTGCGGATGGAGCAGGACTTGCCGGATCTACGTCTACTGCTTATTTAGGTTACGCCAATTCCTTTGGAACACTTCTCGTTTCGATTTGTGCCCCCATCTTAGGAACCATTGGAGATTTTAGGGGATTAAAGAAGAGACTTTTCACCTTTTTCGTGATACTAGGTATTGCTTTTACGGCAATGCTAGCTGTTGTCCCAAGTAACCAGTGGCTTATTCTCTTGATCTGTTATATTGTCACTGTCATTGGCTTTGGAGGGGCAAATATTTTCTATGATGCCTTTCTTGTAGATGTTACTAGTGAAGAACGTATGAATAAAATATCGGCGCGCGGGTTCGCAATGGGTTATATCGGAAGCACTATCCCTTTCATTATCGGTATTGCTCTTATTCTATTATCACAACAAGGGATTCTGCCCTTATCTGTAACCATCGCAACGCAAATCGCCTTTGCCATTACAGCTATTTGGTGGGGTACCTTCACCATTCCAATGTTAAAAAATGTTGAGCAGGTATATTATGTCGATCGGGTAGCTAAGCCGATATCGACCAGCTTTAAAAAGGTCTTTCAAACGCTAAAAAGGATTAAAGCTTACCGTCCTTTATTTCTTTTCCTAATTGCTTATTTCTTTTATATTGATGGTGTTCATACCATTATTACGATGTCTACTGCCTATGGTACGGACCTTGGTATTTCATCCACCAACCTATTAATCATTTTATTTGCAACCCAAGTAATCGCCGCTCCATTTGCGCTTGTTTACGGAAAGCTCGCGGATAAATTCACTGGAAAAAGAATGCTATTGGTTGGAATTTTTATCTACATCATTATTTGTATCTATGCTTATTTCATGAAAACAACCTTGGATTTCTGGATTTTAGCCATGCTTGTCGGGTCCTCGCAAGGTGGAATTCAGGCGCTCAGCCGGTCTTATTTTGCAAAGCTAGTGCCAAAGGAAAATGCAAACGAGTTCTTTGGGTTCTACAATATTTTTTATAAATTCGCTTCCATCCTTGGTCCGGCTTTGGTCGGTTTCACTGCCCAAATAACAGGTAATACAAATGCCGGTGTGTTTAGCTTGGTCATTCTATTTATCCTTGGAGGCGCCGTTTTACTGCGAGTCCCAGAAACCACCGAAAAAATTCAAGTAAATAATTAAAAACCTAAAGAAAGAAATGCCTTGGGTTCCGCACTCAAGGCATTCCTGTTTATGCAAAGAAATCTTTCGTTAGTATCATTTCTTTCTCAAGATGACTGGCTCGAATCCCAAATTTAGGTCTCAGCTGCCCAATATCTTCACCAAGCAATAATTTTATTGCTAAGTAAGGAAGATTAAGACCTGTTAAGCAGCTAAAATGCATCCCCCCGCTCATGCGCGGATTGATTTCAAGTAATTTCGGGACACCCTGATTATATTTAACCTGAATATTAAAGATATATGGAATTTGATAATGCTGATGGAATCGGTGGGCAAGTTGAATCAACTCATGATGATTGATCATTTCTCTAACCCTGCCTTCCCCTTTCATCCTTGGGATCGCAGCGTATAACTGCTGATTAGACGCAACACAGTCAATGCTGTATTCAGGTCCATCTAAATATTCCAATACCATTAGATCCGGAAAAACCTCTTGCTGGCTTAAAATCTCACATGCATAATGGTATGGCAGACGGCGGCTGCTGGCCCTTCTAAACAGTTGGTCAATACTTTCAATCTTATCCTCAATAACACGAAAACCCGTTGCGCCTTCGCCTATTACCGGTTTAAAACAAACAGTATGGCCTTTATCCCTTAACGTTTGATACGCTATTTTGAAATCATTTAAATTATTGACCACGTAGAAATCAGGAATCGAAACGAGTTCAGCCCCTTCCTCTTCCTTTTGCATAATTGAATGATAGGCAGCGGCTTTATTATCCAGTGTCTCCATGATTTCAGAATCTGGACAAACCAGCACTTTCACTCCAATTGCTTCAAAATCAGCCAGCCTTTTCGAAATCAGTACATTTTCTTTTCTAGGAATGAAAATATCTATCTTATGCTTACGGCAAAATTCAAGGCAAAATTCAATGTATTCATTGCCAGATACGGCCGGTTCCGTGAAAGCAAAATCACAATATTGCAAATAGAGAGCATCGCTACTCGGATGAGTACCAAAAAACTCAAAATGCCGTCCCTCTTCATTCTTACGAATCAACTCAATAAAATGGGTAACCGTCGTAAACCACCTATTAAACCAAATCCTCATACGCAACCTCTTTCTCGTTGAAATATTCAAACTAAAAAACTTTAAACATTATGGCCTATAACCTCCACATTATACATTTTATTCATAAATCGGTGTATAAAGGGGAAGAAAATGTATAAATGGTGACAGGCACCGTTTATAATGAATCAAAAGGGGGATGGTTTTATGTGCGGACGTTTTACGTTAACGGCTACGGTTGATCAGTTGATTGATCGTTTTGATGTTGAGTTTTTTCTTCAGGAGGAGGCGTATTCTCCCAATTTTAATGTGGCACCTTCTCAGTCGGTTTTGGCTGTTATTAATAATGGGTCACAGAATAGGATGGGGTTTTTACGATGGGGGTTGATTCCTCCCTGGGCAAAGGATATGTCGATTGGGTATAAATTGATTAATGCCCGTGCCGAGACCTTAAAAGAAAAACCAAGCTTTCGTAATGCCTATAAGAAAAGACGTTGTTTGATTGTTGCGGATAGTTTTTATGAATGGAAAACTATCGATAATAAAAATAAGATCCCGATGAGAATCAAATTGAAGTCCAATGATTTGTTTGCCATGGCAGGTCTTTGGGAGAATTGGAAGTCACCAGAGGGAAAATCGATTTATTCCTGCTCAGTGATTACCACGCAGCCAAATGAGTTAGTTCAAGATATTCACGACCGGATGCCTGTGATCTTAAAACCAGAAGATGAAAAATTTTGGCTTGACCCTTCCATTACCGACACAGCTAAGCTCCATCATTTACTGGAACCGCTGGATAAAGATTTAATGGAAGCCTATGAAGTAAGCCCTCTGGTTAATTCACCAAAAAACAATTCCATTGAGCTGATTCAAAAAATCTGCTAAAACAAATGGCAGTAGCGCCAGTGGGGCGAAGTTACACTGGCGCTTGACGCTTGAATAAATAAAAAAAATGCCTGAACCCGCGAAGGGTCAGGAATTTTTATACGAGAGCGATTGTTGCATTAATTTTCATCACAAAGCTCATGATGGCTGTCGTATCTAAATTCGAAGTATCCTCTGTTATGCCATTCACTTTTTTAACAATTTGCCTTTCAATAAAGTTCATTTTACTTACCAGGAATTCTCCGCCAAAAATTCCGTTTGCAACCGACACTTTCCTCAATTCCTCTGGGAATGCCATATCAAATTGTTCTAGAGCTGTTTGTCCATCGTGCCAGCAGCAGAGAAATAGACCCAGTTTTTTTGTTACTAGTTCATCAGAATGTTTGCCGATAAATTGTTTTATTTTCCCCTGAATACTTCCTGCATGGATAGAGCCGCCGATGATTACAAAGTCATAATCTCTGACATCAAAAGTAATTTTATCCCGTTTTAGATCTACCGCTAAGACGTCTCCCTCCATCCACTCACTTAGTAATTGGACAGCCTTTTCTGTTGTGCCATGTGATGAGCAATAAACAATCAATGTCTTCATAAATCATCCTACCCTCCATGGAGAATTTGTACATTCTAAATCCAACCTGCATTCGGTCTTTTATTGTCTTTATCCTAAGTATAATACAGACATAATAATTATCCGCAAAAAATATTGGCAATATTTCTACAATATATCTCCCTCATCGCTCCATTCCATATCTCCCATATCACCACACCAAAAACTGGGTGATTGAATAGAATAATCGAAGAATAATAATCACGAGGTGATAAAGTGAATTCCTTTACCTTACCAATTGTTTTGTCAGGACCAATGGTTCGAAGAGCCGATTCTACAGAAATTACGATTTGGATTGCAACAAGTAAAAGTTACCGGATTCTTGGGAAAATCTTTGGAATCACTTCAATCAAGGATTCCAAGTCTTATGAGTACCGTCTTATCCATACAAAAACAGAGACACATACAATACGGATGGGGAAACAATTGTTTATCCATTTACTTAAACTCACCCCATATAAAGGAACATTTCCAACAGATACTTTACTCGGTTATAATCTCCACTTTAAACGAGGCTCGGAAATACATGATTTACAGACCCTTGGTTTCCTCTCAAAAGATAGTCCTGGCTCCATTGTATATGGCAATTTAGACTATCCTTCCTTTTATCTCAACAGTTCCTCCCAAAACAGTAATATCCTATATGGTTCTTGTCGAAAGCCACATGGTGAGGATGATGATACACTCGCGTCAGCCGACCTTTTAATAGAAAAAGAATATACAAATTTAAAAATCCGGCCTAATACACTTTTTCTATTAGGAGACCAATTATATGCAGATGATGTAGCAAATCCATTGTTTCCGGTTATATCAAGATTAAGCAAAGAATTAATGGGAACCGGAGAACAGCTTGAATTAATAGATGACCGTCTAAAAAATGAACCCTTTCACACAGCATTAAATCAAATCAATGGCAGAAAATATATTATGGAGAACTTTTGCCAGTTCACCTCTTCACATTCCAACAACCACCTAATGAAATTTGGGGAATATGCCGCTATGTATCTACTAGTATGGAATCCCGACCTTTGGAAAGTAGCGCAAGATAGTGCCCTTTTCGAATCCTTCGAGGAGTTAGTCAAAAACCAGCAAGTTCATTTTGTTTTTCCTGATGAAGCACGGAATAGTAAGGAGCACAAAAAAGAACGAGCTACTTTAAAAAATGAATTTACTATACAACAAGAAGCGCTGATTTCTTTTCAGCATTTTTTATATCGAGTGCGCCGTCTCTTTGCAAACATTCCAACGTATATGATGTTTGATGACCATGATATTACAGATGATTGGAATATCTCCTATAACTGGAAGAAGAACGTAAGCACTTCCCCGCTAGGGAGTCATGTAGTCGCCAATGGCCTGGCAGCTTTTTGGGCCTTTCAAGGATGGGGAAACTCCCCTGAAACCTACGATGAAAGATTCCTTTGGATGATGAAGTCATACTTTAAATTGCTAACCATTGGAAAAATGAATACGCATCGTGAGGATTGGCAGACAACTCTATGGAACTATGATAATTGGCATTTTGTAGCCCCCACTCATCCAAATGCAATATTCCTAGATACACGTACAAAACGTGATTATAATAGTAACCCTAGACCTTCGAAATTTGGGGAAATAATCGAGG
The DNA here is from genome assembly GCF_057221695.1 of Neobacillus sp. plas4. Lineage (NCBI taxonomy): Bacteria > Bacillati > Bacillota > Bacilli > Caryophanales > Bacillaceae > Neobacillus > Neobacillus sp. plas4. Next base: position 2,350,955 of record NZ_CM170152.1, on the reverse strand, counting down.
AAACCACGAGGGCTCCACTGCTTTTGAGTAAAGACGGATGGGAAAATGTTACAAACACTCTCTTTAAAAGCGGGTGGAATAGTGGCAGCCCATTAATCATTGTCTCGCCTTCTCCACTCTATGGATTAGGGCTAATTGAAACGTTTTTACATGATTTTGTTTATCCACTCCGGGTTTTAGGTGTTAATGTTCAGACTACTTTTGATTTTGAAGCTTGGAAATATAATGGGAAAGGATTTACTGAATTTCTACACTATGCAGCCTCCTGGGAACCAAGCAAGTGTATTATTTTATCTGGAGATGTTCATTATGCCTCCGCCGTCAATGCCAAGATTACATTTAAAGATGGACGCAAGCTGACACTTAATCAACTTACCAGCAGTCCATTGAAAAACATGAGTTTTGGCGGTGTTTGGGGAGCTTTGATGAAACAGATCATGGCATTAAATGCGTTAAAAAGAAAAAACAACGAAATCAATCGTATATGTACTCCTTCATATTACATTAAAGAGGTTGAAGAGGAGGATAAGTCGGAAACTTATTTATGGAAGGATCAAATAAAGTATCAATTATTAGACAATAAATCTATCATTGAAACAAAGAACAATCTTGGCCTGCTGTTAGTAAGAAGACGATCAATAAAAAATATCTTACTAAACCCCGATCACCCCTTATTAAAATAGTAAAAAGTGCTCCATAGACAGTGGAGCACTATTTTTCAATAATCTTTCCTTCTTCTGTTATAAAAAAGACCTTGGCCTCTTCATTCATTTCGGCTTCATTATATCTTACTTCAATAAATACAGGAAAACGAGCCTCTTGCAAGTATTGACGTAGTTTCTTTATTTTCTTCATTTCATTTTGTTGATTAATTTTTGTCCAGCTTGCTTTAATATCTATAGGAATAGAGGTAGAGAGCATCGATATGTTCATTTCCTCATAGGATGGTATTTGGGGACCAGAGAATTCTCCCTTATTCTTAATTTGTTGGGCTTTAAACATTCTCTCATCCAGATTCGGAAATAATTCCTTAATTTGTATTTTAAGGTTACTGGCTAACTCACTATCCCACATTACTTTCGGATAATTATCTGAGTAACCGCGGGGAGCATTGCTGACTTGTTCAACGATAAATAAGAGGTTCGAATTCTCTTTTGGATACGCATATCCTTGGTAGGTTTCGCTTAAAAAATTGTAGCTAATTTTCCTAAGGACAAAATCTGTCTGATATTTCTCAGTGATATAGTTTTGCATGTGTTTTTTATGTTTTTGTTTCTCCCAGGGTGTCCCATAAAAAACGGAATAAGCATAAAAACTAAATAACAGAATTAGTCCAGCAAATACCATTAGGATAATTTTTGTAGCCTTTATCTCCTTCACCCCTCAGTTGTCAGAATATTATAACTATATTATTCTATGCTATATTTTCTTATTCCTTCATCAAAAATCATCTAATAGCATAAAAAAAATCGTACATAAAGTACGATTTTAGCTCAAACTTATTTCTTCATTAACTTGTGTATGGTCACCAGAACCTCGTCTAAAACTTCATGGTCACCTTCCTGAATTCTTTCAATCACACATGTTTTTAAATGGCCTTCCAGCAAAATTTTTGCAACGCTATTAAGCGCGGATTGCGTTGCTGATATTTGTGTAATAACGTCATCACAATACGTATCCTTCTCAATCAAACCTTTAATTCCACGAATTTGCCCTTCAATCCGATTGAGTCTTGTAACGAGATTACTTTTCACTTTATCAGAATGATGACTTTTTCGATGGCTGCCCACCGTCCCGCAGCAAGATTCATCTGACATTTCTTCTTCATTCACATGGTCAAAAGACATTTGATCACCTCATTTTCCACTATTATATCATACCCCCGTATCGTAACGCGAAGGATTTCCAAGTAGTCGTGTTTGTTAAACTTGTCTGAAAAATTGCCTGCCATTTGGAAAAAGAAATGGCCTTATTTAATGCCTAGTCTTCCTTCTATGAACGTCTCTAGTAAATTAAGCTTGCCGTTTTTATTTCCAAAAGACAAAAGTAATTCCTCTGCCTCATCGGCTTGTTTCATTTTCGCAATTTCTCGATGAAGACCTTCCATTTTTCGATCCAAACCAGCAGCCATTACAGCAGTTGCTTTTAATTCATCCAGCATTTTTTGTGGGATTTCTTTATTATATTTATAATAAATTTTATGTTCTAGGCTCGCCCAAAAGTCCATGGCAATGGTACGAATTTGAACCTCAACGAATGTTAATTCTTCACGGTCAGACATGAATATCGGAATTTCTACAATCATATGTAGACTTTGATATCCATTTGGCTTGGGATTTTTTATATAATCTTTATATTCCACAACTCGAATGTCCTTTTGCTTCGTAATCATTCGACTCAATTCATAAATATCAGAAATAAACGAACATGTTATTCTCATTCCTGCAATGTCTTTAATGTTTTCCTTAATACTATCTAAGGAAAAATCAATACCTTTCCGCTGTACTTTTTTAAAAATACTTTCGGGTGACTTTAACCGTGAATTTACGTGTTCTATTGGATTATAGTCATGAATATAATTAAATTCATCTCTAAGAATGTTAATCTTTGTTGTCATTTCATCTAATGCAAATTTGTATGCCATCATAAAGCGAGTTAGCTCTATTTTTATGGTTTTAAGATTCTTAAAATCAAAGTTGTCCATAAATCGCGTTACTTCCTTCCAAACATCTTTACTCGATGTTTTCATCTAGTTTAGCTTCGTGTTGCAATTTCATTATCACATCTGGAGGAAAAATCATACGGCAAATCACTTTTGCAACCTCATGGTAATCGGCCTGTTTTCCGCACTGTTTCATTTTTTCAGGTGCATTCTCCGCTAAAATCATCATTGCCCATGTTACAGTATTCAAATCGATGTCCTTCCAAATAAGCCCATGATCATAGGCCTTTTTTATTCCTGAAAGAATTCTATCGTATATTTTCCGCTTCGCTGCAGTCAAAACTTCCGCAAACTCTGTATCCTTTGCCAGTATTTCAGGGAGCAGCCGCTGTAGTCCCAGCTCATTCAATCTCCTATCATATGCTTCTAAAAGTCCAGCTAAAGTGCTTTCTGGATCTCGAACACCCCATTTTGGCTCAGGGGGCATTAACATTTCAATCTGGTCCTCCAACAAGGCCATTAACAGCTGTCGTTTATCCGAAAAGTACCGGTAAAAGGTACCGGTGGCAACCCCTGCATTGGCGGCGATCTCTTTTGCTGTTGTTTGCTCATATCCCTTCATAATAAACAAAGCATATCCACTTTTAAGTAACAGTTTTCTTTTTTGTTGAGCCCGTTCTTGTTTCGGAACAATGGGGAACTCGCCAACCAGATGGTCCTCTCGGTCTGACATTTATCTCACCTCATTACTAGTATACCATAAAAACAAAAAGTGAACCTTGGTTCATGTTTCTATTGACAGACACTCTTTTCCATGTAATACTTGAACTATAGTTCATGTTACCAACTATGTTCACACCCCTTGGCATAGATTGATAACATGAACAAATTATTTATTTATTTTTTGAGTTTTTGAGCCTTTTTACTCGCTTTTCATGCTTTATTTCATATATAATATTTTATAATTAACTTTGGAAGGTGTTGATTAATATGGCAAATCAATCTGATAAAAAAGATATCTCCATAAACTCAAGCGTTTCACTAAAGGGAATTGTAAAAGCCATTTTCAACGATACCGTACACGTACAAATTGGCGGGAAGATTATTACATTACCAAAAGCTGATTTCATGTTAGATAAATCTATGAGTTAATATGCTTTTCCCATAAAAGAAAGCCCGTTGTCTTGATGACAATGGGCTTTTTATTGTTTTGTTATCATGATTACAAGCTCGTAATTGGAGGATATTGCTTATTTTCTAAGAATGTCAGAGTTATTTTACTGAGCGACTGTGTCAGCAAAGCTCACAGCTTTATATGGCGTTATATCGACTTTGTTTGGAAAAAATTACAGTGTTATCATTAATATTGTAATAAAAAAAGCCAATAAAGGCGATAAACCGGAGGGATTCATTATCCATTATTTGAAATTAAGGTACACCAATGAAATGGAAAAAGCGATGCTTAGTGCTCACGGGGTATGTTATGAAGATTACAAACGGAAGCATAACGTTAGAATGGAAGTTGAAAAGAAACGCGAACAGGATTATCTTAACTGCAAACGGCTGGTAGCTGACATAGATTCTAGATTACATGGATGATAGTTAATTAAAGTAAATCAGGAGCCTCCATCTTTGGAGGCTCCTGATTTATCGTAATAAAAAGATTGTTTTGTAATTAGGTCTTGTTATCATCCGCATGAGATACGCGGATTCATCCGCATTCTCTTTTCGCTTACCATTTAAAAAGTTTATTATCGCCCGTGAGTCTCGTATCCCCATTCCATGACCAAAGAATTTATCATTGCCAAAGAAAATTACATTTTCTGCCCTCCACCATGGCTGCTTAGGGTCAAAATCTGGATTATTGAAATGTAATACATCTCCAATAATGAAATCCTCCCCATCTTTTTGGTAAACAGGGAGATCCTCATCAAATTGCCAATCCATTAAAAAAAGACGTTCGAAGTAGGTATTAAATGCCCTTGGTCCAATGGTAAAGAGGGTCGCAAGGTATAAAACGATGGCAATGGCCGTGGCACATTCAAAGGCATACAATTTTCCATGTTTGAGTATATCTTCAATCCCTTCGGAAGGATTCACCCCCTCCCGCAATAAAAAACCGCCGTTTGCTAAGCGATACCAATACTTCTTATTTGGAAAGGAATAAGCAAAAGTAGTAAACTTTGCACCGCTATCGTTTAGAGCGGTCGCTGCTTTTATCGTATTCGCTCTAAATAATAATTCGAATTTGAGTTGCTGCAATGATTCATAGTAGTAGATTACAGGGTAACTCGCCATTTGTTTGATGATTGCTTTTTGCTCACTATTTGTGATTTCTTTACTCAAGTCCTCTGGCTTAAGAAGCATCCCATTTAAGCTAATCATTTCATACCCCCTCCTTACACCATATGACCTTGCTCCTAATTACATGCATGAAAATAGCCAGTACCCCTTTTCAATGGAACTGGCTGGAGAGATTAACCTTTTCGAATAAAATGGATGATGATTCCACTTAAAGTGGAGCCAATCGCTGTAATACCAAAAACGATGAAGTACAGCCTTTCCGCCAAGTCTGCCATTCCCTGCCCAGGGAAAAATTCTGCCTTCCCATACATCGTAATGGCGGCTAAGAATAAAATCATTGACGGAATCCAAATGATCCAGTGAGGTTTTATTTTTATCAATATAAACGGGATGACCAATCCAATAAGAAACAATACGAAGAACAACATAGCTTCAACCCTTCCAGATACCTTTATTCATTAGACGCATGAAGGAGAGCTATCGTTTCGTTTCAGAGATGGGAAGAAAGCCCATTTTTCTAGATTAATATAAAAAAGCTGGAAAGAAACAACAAATGAGTTTCTTTCCAGTTTACCTAGTTACCTTAAACGCGTAACCACCGATACATTATTTAATTTTCCTCCTGAACTCGATTCAATTGTAAGTGTTTCTCCTGGAGAAACCACTATTGAACTTCCAGTTTTCCTAACTGTCCAACTTCCATTACTGCTTGCAGGCGCTTTACCAATCAGTACAGCTTTTGGATTTGTTAAATTTCCTTTATAAACAGAAATCGTTACTCCTCCTACATCACTATTACCAGTAACTGTCAAGATATCATCTGTAGTATTAGCCTCTGTATTGTTTTTGCTGTAAATAGCAGATTGAACGGTAAGAACATCTGGCGCAGGTGTAATGTTGACAATGGATTCATTTGTCGAAGACTGACCATTCAAGCCGGTAACAGTTAATTTAAAGCTTACTGGAATAAACTGTACAGGGAACGTAAACGTTGGATTCGCAGTAGATGGATCGCTTAGTGTAACTGCAGGACCGCTTACCTGCTCCCAATTAAAGGTCGCTGCACTGGTTGAAGCACTTCCATCCAGTGTTACCACAGTGCCTTGTTTAACGGTCTGATTTGCACCAGCATTTGCCGAAGCAGGTACTGTTGTAACATCCACTGGCAGCGACTCACTTCCTCCTTTAGCAGAGGTAATTGTAATAGTTGGCGGAATTCTTTCCGGTTTATTAAGTACAAGTGTTCCAGAAGATGGAATATCTCCAAAACCTTTTGCAGTAAGCGTTGGCTGACTTAATTTATCACTAGATGCGGCCGTGATAATGAGAGAATCAGAATTTGTATCATACTTGGCCGTCCCTGTTATGTGATCAACAGGTTTTAGCTCTTTAGTACTTTGCGGATTATCAGATTTATTCGTTACGGTTACTGTGGCCGGCACAGCACCTGTAAATGGCACATGTCCAAAGTATTGTCCATCTTTACCTCTCATTGTGGTTGCGCTCATTCCGTCACCCGTAACGTCAATCGAATACTGGGCGTCTTCTTCTGTAGAAGCAAATACATCAATCGTACCACTGCCCGCAGTATCCTGGCTGTATGTAGCTCTCATGACATCAACACCAGCAGTTGTAGCATATTTCCCCATTAGACTAAATAAATCTGTCTGGACACAGTCTGGTCCACAAGTACCATCACTACCAATTCCTGGTCCTTGAATTCTAAAGTAGTTTTGTTCCTCAGTACCGTTAAAATAGCCATTTATTATCTTATGATCAATGCCCGGGTCTCCTGCATACCCTTCCGGCAGACCACGATCTCGTACATCCCACTCTAGGAAAGTACCAATTCGACTTTTCTTTGCTCCTTCAAAACCGCCATTGATCCCAATATCTTCTACAAATCTTATTTCACCTGGGTCATTTACTCCAGTTTCATCCGGATCCGCAGGAGTAGCAATAATTTTATCGACACCATAAGGATGAGAGATGGTATATGCTTTACCGATTTGTAAATCGTCTATTCGAAAACGTACCCTTCCGAAAACAATTTGATCTCCATCTTGTACTATTTCATTTGCCCATGCAGCTTCAAGAGCGAAGGTTGCAACAGCATCCCCACCTGATGGCAAGGTAAATTCTGCACCAGCTAATTGATAAAAGGCTTCTCCATGGAAATTGCCATTCTTCACTGAAAGCTCACCTACTGCAAATTCTCCGGCAGCAAAACCACAAAGAGGATCAGTAGCATCTAAACAAAGCTCAAACCTCTTGCCATTTGAATCTTTATACCAAACAGGATAACCATACTCCCCGATTGGCCCCGCTTTTTGGAGTTTTGGAATTTTGTCCATTGACACAAGGTATTCTGCTTTTGCCCCATTATCTCCCCAAATTCCACTGCTAATTACTAATACTGCTGTGATGGCTAAAAGAATAACACTTCTTAAAGTTGACAGTTTCTTTCTCTTCCTTCTCTTACCTCTTGGCAACATTTACTCCCCACCTTTTCTCCCTATTTCCCTTATAAAATCCTAGTAATCTTTATGTCTTCATCCCTATTTCCCCTCCCTTTTTTTCAATTTTATTCCACATAATAAATAGATAGACCTATTTACCTCTCGGTTTATAGTGTTATTTTACTATTAAAAATAGCCAAAAATGGAGGGGTATTGGAAGATTCCCCCTCCTAAAAACATTTAATATTGTTTTTTTATTGTGTGAAAGCAGTACTTCCTTGCGTTGTGTCGACTAGTAAAGGTTTTGCATATAACGATTCATTTCCAAACTTATCTACTGTAGTAACAGTGTAGTAATATTTAAGTGTAGTAGGACTTATTGGCAGATTATAAGACAATGAACGAATTAAACTGCCATTTACCTTTTGGTATCCTCTTGCAGTCGATGTTGTCCTATACAGATTAAACCCTACGGTATCGCTATTACCATTCGTTCGCCATTCCAAGGTTAACAGTCTATTGTTTAAGGAAAGCTTCGAACTTATGTTAAATGGAGCTTCGGGACGTCGATCAGGCAGCGTAAGCAATTGATTTTTCGGTTGATTATGAATTCGCAGCATCCCCCATAACCCGCCTTCCAAATATCTCCTTAACTTCATTTCCCGATAAACATAATCGCCAACTTGATTAACGATGCCGTCATTCTGGACGGGGATAATATCTAAAGTCTCCCCTGGAGTAAGTGAGCCCTGACTAGATACAAGCTTTGAATTAGGATCTGTCCATTGATAGCGCCAGCGATGACTGTGAAGCGTAAAAACACTCCCTCTTGATCGATCTGCTGTATGCATGACCCTTAAACGGATTGGATCACCTACATAGGCTTCGGGTATCGGAGTTGAAGGATCCCCATGGATGATTGAGCTAAAAATAAGCGATTTATCAGGATTTGCACCAAATCGATGTCTAAATGGTTCAGAACTGTAGTTAATGCCTTTTTCTCCTTTATCCTCCATACCAACAAATGCTTCTCCTGATGTCGGAGCACTTCCATCAACCCCAATGGTATAAAGTCCATCAGAAAACATTAATACCTGTTCTCTAAAATCAGGGTTATCCGGAACGATAATATCTGCTCGAGTACCAGACATGATTTCCTCACCAGTTTTCGGGTCACGATATTTAGAGCCTTTCGGTTCGATGATAAGAGAACCATATGCACCATGGAGTCGATGGCTGCGTATGTCCCCATAGTCATAAAGAATTGTTCCTCCATATTCTTTATCTGCATACCATTGATAGGTGATCTTTTCACCTGGTCCAATGGTCTGGTCGTAATTGTAACCAATTGTAGCACCATCAGAACCCTGCATATCGTATTGAACCATTTGCGGATGCAAGGAAACTCGATTTGAATTCTTCCAAGCCACTTGGTTAGACATTAATAATGCAGGATCTGCCGGGTTTTCAGGAGGATCAAGTGGCAGTTGATTCGAAAGCGTAACTTGGATACACTCCCCTTCATTCGCCCTTATGACAAGTGGTTCAGCTGCTTTCTTACCATTTTTTATATCTAAGTAATCTTTTGTTAGTGAGAACATCATACCAAAAGGATCATGATCACCGTATTTGTTATAGAAAATGTCCTTCATAAACGCAGTAATATCAAACTTTCTTACAAGAGCACCAGGAGGACAAGGATTGCCCGGTGTTCGTGCTTTGGGTGGTTGTTTTCCATTTTTCTTCATTTGACTTACCTTCCAAGGAACAACAGATGATTTAAGGTGAGGACGATCGGGCAATTTTTGCAATGTTGGGGTTTTTTCGCCCCAGACCCTGACAAAACCCCATAATCCACTCCACAAATCCTCAATCGGTTGTGAAGACCACAAATAATCTCTTTGACTTACCCCAACAGGGTTAGGTTGCAGATCCATTGTAAATTGTTCTGACATACCAATGGTTTGAGTCGAAGTTAATTCCGAATCCTCGCCACCAGATTCAAGCTTCCAACTTAGTCCATGTACATTGAAGTTATGCTGGGTTTCATGTGCTCCTTGGATTAATCTAATTTTAATTGGATCTCCAGAGTAACTTTGAATAATCGGTGTCTGCGGATCTCCGTGTAACCATGAACTAAAGACGTATGCTGGATCGGCATTATTTCTTCGGAAAAATGGTTCATTCGAATAATTGACCGCTGCATATCCATGCGCATGCTTGAAATTTGCCGGATCACCCTCTAAAGGTAAAAGGTTGCCATTCTTATCCCAAAGCCTAGAAAAATCATGATAAATCAGTACTTGTTCGCGGAAATCTTCCTTTTCAGGATGAACAATCATTGCTTCTGTACCTGATTTTAGTTCCTTGCCAGTCTTTGGATCCAGCCATTTAGAGCCTTTTGGTTCAACAATTAAAGTACCAAATGTTCCGTGGAACCCTTTTTCCCCTGCTGACATATGATCATGAAAAAGAATGGAACCTTCCTCATCCGCATACCAGCGATATCGGATTTTTTCTCCAGGTTCTACCCCCTGATTATAGTTCCAGCCAACCGATGTTCCGTCAGAACCTAATGGGTCAAAAGCAACGAAATGAATGTGTAAAGAGAGAGCATTTGGTTCCTTGGCATTAAATAGGTGATTTTCTAATGATACTTCCACACAATCTCCCTGATTAGCCCGTATCGCCAATGGTCGTGGTCTTAACTCCCCGTTCACTATTTTCTGTTCATCTTCTGCTAGTACATACATTCGTCCTTCTTTATCGTGATCACCTGCATTATTATAAATAATTTTTGTTTCAATCCCGACAATGTCATATTTACGAACCGGGGCATCCTTTGGACAGCGGTCGAAATTTGGCGCACCTGGTACGAGCGCACCTAGGGAAGCTTTTTCCGATTCGGTGGCTGGACGTAATTCAGGGTCGGGAGGCTTAGGAGCACGTTTTCCGATATCCCCAGGTATATAGTTCGGGAAGCCAGGATTTTGTTCCGAAGGACTCTCAGGCAATTCTTTATCTGTTAATGGCAGTAAATCAGGCTGGGCTTTATCGTAAACCCTCATCAATCCCCACATTCCTTCAAGATAATGCGGGAACAAATGGCAATGCCACAGGTAATCACCCGGAGAACCAGTGTTATCTTTGTCATATCCAGCACCAAATGCTAATTCAGCCGTTTGAGTATCACCGATATTCAACGTGTCCGAATCAACGGTGTTTGTTTTCTTTGTATCACTTTTCCATCGATGACCATGTAGATGAAAAACATGATTTTCATCACTGTTCGCCCCAATGACTCGGTATCTAACAGGATCACCAACATATGCTCTTGTGATGGGAGTCGCCGGGTCACCAAATACCCAGGATGAATAAAACATAGTTGGATCTTTACCATCTTCACCAAGTGCATTCTTCATCCTTTCGTCTAATGGTTCGGCTCGGTAGTTTACTGCATAAAGTTCTTTTTCATTTGGATCCTCTACAGGTGGTCCATGAGGTTCTTCTCCTGGTTCTTCCTCCTCAGGTGTTCCCGGGGGCTGTGGGGTACCAAATTGTGCGCTGATTCCATCATGGAAAAACAAAGTGAATTCTCGGAAATCTGGTTTGTCAGATAAATGTATATCAGCATATAATCCGCTCCTTAACACCTCTCCCGTTACAGGGTCGGTCCATGTCGCACCTTTTGGTTCAACAATTAATGCCCCAAACAGACCATCACCCATTGTTCCCCTGCCGCCGGTTGGATCAGTAAAATACGTTAAGTCTGCTCCATTGTAAAAGAAGAATGTTCCTTCATCTGTTGCATTCCAGGTGTATTTGATTTCTGTATTTGGTGCTGCCGTCGAATCAGGATTATATCCAGCAGAAGTCCCATCTGAACCCCTAACGTCATACCCAACGCCCTCAATATGAATGGAAGCTTTCTCACTTAATTGATTACGAAACGTCACCTGAACACAATCACCTTTATTTGCACGTAGTGCTAAAGGCTGAATCTCCTTGACTGGTTTTCCAGGATGATCAGCAATAGCCTTTCGAATCTTCTCAACATCTTCTGCTAAGGCATATATTTTTGCCTGTGGGTCATGGTCACCAAATTTGTTATAGACCATTTCTACCTGTATGGCAGAAATAGTAAAACTCCTAACTGGTGCCCCTTTGAGGCATTTTTCATTTGGCATATCTAAACTAGAAAGTGAAATTGGGGCTAATTGAGGTTGTGCAGCTTTAGTCTGAATTATTGCTTCATTCGTTTGAGAGTTTACACTAGAAGTTTCATTTGTTTGTTCCTCGTTCGTTTGTGCCTCATTCGTTTGACCCATTTTTTCTGCTTTATTTGTTTGCTTCATTTTTTGTGCATCATTTACTATTTGTTGACTACTTGAATATTGTTGGAGGTTAGTTCTTAATTCCGATTGTGATTTTACTTTGTTAAATGCTAAAGCATGTTGTAATTCCGATGATTGCACAATGAAGAAAACTGAGAGAGATACAATAGAAAATAAGATAAGGAAACAGATTAATAGGAAAAAAGAATTCTTTTGCTTCAACCTTTGTACCCCTTTCACAATATCAAAGATATGTAGGCAGACATTCATCTACAGCTATAAAATTTTATATGACTAGGTCAAATTTATTATTCCTTTTTCATGTTCAGTCTTTTTTTACCCTACATAAACCACTAAAACTTAATAAATGATTGGATAGAGCACACATGAAAACATCAAACCTAGGTACAAAGTAAAGATAAAACATCCTCCAAACACAGTAGCAAAAATAGGGCTCATTTTTTTATAACTAATAATGATTAGTAATAAAAATAGTAACGCGGAAGTAATTAATAAAACCGATAATAATGTTGGTGCAAATTCAATTTCTATCGGTACCAGGATGTCTTTAGCTAACAACCATTCCATCCATGTTGGCGGATCAGCCATTTTTACTTGGTATACCATTTCATAAGGCGGTGATATCGTACCCAATACGGCTGTAAAATAGAATACGAGTAACAGAATGACACATTCTGCCTTTAACCATGTCCTTGGGTCATATTCTGTTAATGTAGAAACCCTTTTTGATAGAATGCCGTTAATAATGGCGAACATGAAGATCGGAATAATACTTATGTGTTTAAAAAGCAGCATTCTTCCGTACTGTGTTGCCCATCCATTTAAATACTCTGTTGGCTCATCAATCGTAAACATAATGACAAACCCTGTTGCAAAAATATTTACCAGACAGACAACGGCCAAGGGTGTAAACCATTGTAAGAAATCTGACCAATTTTCTTTATTTTTGGAGAAAAATGATACAAGAAGTAGAACACCAACCCATATGGTTACCATTAGGAAATGGGTAGTATGAGAAAAAATACCGACAACAAACGATTTAGAAGATACATGACTCCCATACCCAATGGCAATTATCATCAAGACAAGCCAAAATGCCTGTAAGTATTTTGAGCGCTCAAGGTAAACCGTTAACCATAAAAAGATCCCAAATAAGGTGATAAACAACCAAGCCTGCCCAATTTGAAAACTGGTTAAAACTGATGCTGCTTTAGATATAAACCCGGCTGATTGATCAAAAAACAAAATTACAGTTAAGACTGGCACAAAAGTAAGAACTATGATTCCTAGAATACAGATTAGCAATAATGACTTTGGTAGATGAATGGCAGGTTTTTTCGATTCCGAAACAAATTGTAGTACAACATGACCAACTAAAAGCGAAAATAATATATAATTGCCAAAATCTGCAATAGGCGCGAGGACGTTCATGGTTATTTCTTCCTTCTAATCAGCAGTAATCCAATTCCTAAAATAATCACGAATCCAAGGATTGTCAGGATTGTGGTTGTATTGGAACTGCTATTATCATCCGTAGTATCCTTTGACACTTGGGTTTCGCTGGCGTTACTATCACCATTACCACTAGTAGTAATCTGAACCTCAGCCCTATTTTCCTCACTGCTTTCTGTTGAGTCAGGACTTTCATTTGTTGTGATAGTATTTTGCCCTTCTCTCTCTACAGTAAAATTGATTTCTCCTGAAATTGGATGTCCATCAACCCCGGCAATATTCCATTGAATGATATAAGCACCATTAGCTAGCGGCTCCGCAAGTGTTCCAGCCATTCTCTCAGCTTCAATTTGTATCTGCAGTAGAGTTATCTCCGTTCCATCCTTAAATACCTTCATTGTGCTTAATTTTTCAATGCTCCCATCGAAGGTTAGAATGATTTCTTTTAGCTCATCCACTACTACCTGTCCTTCCGCAGGGTTTGAGCTGGATAAGTGGGTATGAGCAGAAACGATAAAAGGTAACACAAATAACATACAAATGATAAGCAGGCTGAATTTTTTCAAGATGATCCTCCTTTGGTTTTTACTAAATACCTATTCATTGAAATAACGAATAGTACTTTCGTTGTAAATCCATTACACTATATATTAATTGAAAACTATGAAATTACCTCTAATAATTGTTCGACAATTACCTACTATAATCACTTTTTATTAGGGAATTTGTACTATTTCCAAGGTTAGCAATCTGAATTTCGACAAAAAAATAACCACAAGAAACTGTGGTTATTTTTAAACTTATTTTATTTAAAGGTGACACTCACTTCACCAATTTGAGCAAATTTAGCAGTAAATGAATCTCCAGCATGGGCTACTTCCGCTGCCGATAATGCACCGGATAATATGACTTCCCCAGCTCGTAGTGGAATATCAAATTCCGACAGTTTATTAGCCAGCCATGCTACGCAAGTAGCTGGATTACCTAAAGCTGCTGCACCAACTCCTGTATTAACAAGCTCGCCATTTTTGTTTAATATCATTCCAATTAATTCAAGATCAACATCTTCGATTTTGGTCGGCTTGCCTCCAAGTACATAGAAACCAGATGAGGCATTGTCGGCCACTGTATCAGCAAGCTTGATTTTCCAATCCTTGACCCGGCTGTCTACAATTTCAAGTGCAGGAACAATATAATCTGTTGCCTTTAGGACATCAATAACAGTTACATTCGGACCTCGTAACTCCTCTTTTAAAATAAACGCAATTTCCCCTTCAACCTTTGGTTGGAGGACCTGATTGATTGAAATTGTACCTCCGTTTTCTACTACCATACTATCAAGCAAATGACCATAATCTGGTTCACCTACTCCCAAAAGATTTTGCATGGCTTTAGACGTTAATCCAATCTTTTTACCAACAATCTTCTCGCCTCGTTCTATTTTTCTATTAATGTTTTCAAGTTGGATATAATATGCTTCTCTAGTTGTTAGTGATGGATCCATTGAAGTAAGTGGTTCCTTTCCAATTTTTGTGCTCTCTGCATCAAATAGTTGCGCTGCGAAGTCTTGTACTTTTGTAGTCATTAGATATACCCCTTTTCCTTATCATTAGAGATTGAATAAATATTTTATGTAGCGATAAAATATAACTATATATTCTAATTTCTACTTGTGTCTCCGAAATCCTGCCTTAATGTATGAATATTTTTAATTGGCCGAAAAATAAGACCCTCTTCCCGGAAGCGGAAGGAGGGTCTATGTTTAAGCTATTGATTCGTGCTGTGGTTCATGTTTCACTAATTTTACAATTTCCAGCAATTTAATATGGTACCCATCAACTTCCAGGACTTTAAACTCATATTCTCCATATTCAATCTTATCGCCTTCAACGACATCCATTTTTTCAGATAACACCCATCCACCGATGGTATCCATATCCTCATCCTGGATGTCCAATCCAAATAAATCATTTACTTCATCAATTAAAACTTTACCATCAACAACAGTTTTGTTTTCGTTGATTTTATTGATTTCCGGCACTTCGTCTTCGTCAAATTCATCACGGATTTCCCCAACAATTTCTTCAAGAATATCCTCAACCGTAACTAAACCTGCTGTACCACCATATTCATCCATTAAAATCGCCATATGAACACGATCTTTTTGCATTTTAACTAATAAATCATGGATGGCGATCGATTCGATGACCTGAATCACCGGGCGAGTATATTCTTCAATCGATGTATCAAGGTTTTTACCGCAAATGTAATCTGTCATGACTTCCTTCATGTTCAGCATCCCGACGATGTTGTCTTTTTCACCATCAATGACTGGATATCTTGTATAATTTTCTGCTTTGACAATTTCCAAACATTCTTCTAGCGTTTGTGATTTGTCAAAAGCAACGATTTCAGTACGCGGAACCATGATTTCTTTTGCAAGTCGGTCGTCAAACTCAAAAATATTGTTTACATATTTGTATTCAGACTGATTGATTTCCCCGCTCTTGTAGCTTTCGGAGATTATTAATTGAAGTTCTTCCTCTGAGTGAGCATCTTCATGTTCCGAAGCTGGCTTCAAGCCGAAGATTCCAACGATTATACGAGCAGAACCATTTAACGTTTTAATAAATGGATACATGATTTTATAAAAAAGAATCATGGGTTTGGCAAAAAGTAACGTAACTGCCTCTGCTTTATTAATGGCTATCGTTTTTGGAGCAAGTTCACCAACTACAACGTGCAAAAAGGTTACGGATATAAAAGCAATAACAAAGGACAAGATTCCTGATGCGGAATCAGGTATGTTAAATTGCGTAAACAATGGACGAAGTATGTGTTCAACTGTTGGTTCACCCAGCCAGCCTAATCCTAATGCTGTAACTGTAATACCTAATTGACACGCTGATAAATATTCATCTAAATTTGATACAATTTTCTTAGCTGCAATTGCTTTTTTATTACCTTCTGCTACAAGCTGATCAATTCGTGTACTGCGGATTTTTACAATGGCAAATTCGAAAGACACGAAGAATGCCGTAAAAGCAATCAAAATTGCAATTACAATCAAGTTAATAATGGTCAATGGTCTCCTTACTCAAAAATAGGTGAGTAAGGAATACACCTCCTGGTTTTTGTAAATGTATGTTTAACTTAATAACAACAATAAAGTTTGAGCTAATGGAACACCTTGCGAAGAAAGTTTATTTACGACCATTTCTTTTTGATTCCTGTTTAGCTTTTCAAGAATGGGTTCAATCGTTTCAATTTCTTCTTTAAGATGGCGCATTAAAATACCAATTTGTTCAAAATGCTTTTCTACTTTTTGTTTGTCAAAACAGTTCTCATCCTTAATTAACTCTATTGAAGATTTAATCTCCTCAAGCGGCATATTAAGATTTTTATAGTGTTCGATTAAATGCATAATTTGAATGCAATCTTCTCCATACAATCGATAATTAGAATCCGTCCGAATAGGGTTAAGTAAGCCTATCTGGGTGTAATAATCGACTGTTCTTTTGGAGGTATTCATTAACTTAGCTAACTCGCCGATACGATACAACTTCCCAACTGACTCACCCCTCTCTCTGTTTCTATAAATATACCATACTTAAAACTGTACAGTCAACGTACCAGTTTTTCTTCAATTCGCTCTAAAAATAACTGTAAAAAAACCGTTCTCTTAACAAGAACGGTTTTTTGCAGCATTATTCCTGATTGAAGATATCAGTCAGAACTGGCACGATTTGTTTCTTACGGGAAACAACACCCTTTAGAAGTGCTGTATTATTCTCCAGGGTAACATTGTATGCTTTTTCAACTGTATTTGCTTTACGGCCTAATGCTAAGCCAACAGAGTCATTTGTTAAGATATCCGTTACCACAAATAGGAATAAATCTAAGTTCTTTTCTTCAATATTTTTATTGATCGCTGCTTCTAATTCGCCTTGGCGTGCAAGTACTTCTGCTGTATCAACCGCATTTACTTGAGCGATTTCCACTTTACTTGAACCCATTTCAAATTCTTTTGCATCAAGTGTAATTAATTGTTCAATACTCTTATCACTTAAATCAGCACCAGCTTTTAGCATTTCTAAACCATAGCTCCCGGCATCGACACCAGCAATTTGAGCTAATTCTTTTGCTGCCGCAACGTCTTCAGCAGTACAAGTTGGGGATTTAAACAGCAATGAATCTGAAATAATCGCGGATAACATAAGACCAGCAATTTCCTTTTTGATTTCCTTGCCATTTTCTTTGTACATTTTATTTAAGATGGTTGCTGTGCAGCCTACTGGCTCACAACGATAGTACAAAGGATCACTTGTTTCGAAATTAGCGATTCGGTGGTGATCGATTACTTCTAAAACACGAACGTCTGCAATATCATTCGCACTTTGCTGGCGCTCATTATGATCAACTAGAATTACTGAATTCACTTCAGCTGCAACATTTTCAACCAAGCGTGGAGTTTTAGCATTAAAATGTGTAAGAGCATATTGTGTTTCACCATTCACGCTGCCGAGGCGAACTGGTTCAACATCCATTCCAAGTTGATTTTTCAAATCTGCATAGGCAATCGCAGAACAAATCGTATCTGTGTCAGGGTTTTTATGACCGAAAATAAGTACTTTTTCCATTGTATTAACTCCTAATCGTAATAAAATATGTAGACAAGCCCCATTACTGAGATTGACCCTAATGGAAATTATATATGATTCTTCTAAAGGTTTCAAAAATAAAGTTAAAAAATGCATATATGACTTACAAAATTAAAAAATGTTTGTATTTCAAGCTTTTTCTTATATTCCCTATTCATTCAAAATTTAGTACTATAGGATAAGTGACTATATTTATCGTGAAAATCTAGGAATCTTTTCTTCCCAGAGAGAACAGGAGAAATAAATGAAGAAAACGAAATTGGTATTCCTGTACTTAATTAGCAGTTTGATTTGGCTTATTGCAAGTAGTTATTTACTGACACATTATATACCTTTATCACTTGTTAATTATTTTGAAAGAGGAAAAGAAATTTTATATATTCTGATAACCGGTGGTATTTTTTATTTTTTCATTCTCAAAAAAGAAGAACTTGATACCACTAAGGAACAAGAAAAACGTTTATCAACCCTTATTAACTCGATGGTTGATTTTGTAAACTTTAAGGATGGCGATGGTCGATGGATTCAATCCAATGATTTTGGGCTGAAATTATTTCAGCTTGAAAATGTTGATTATCGGGGGAAGAAAGACTCTGAGTTAGCACAATACTCAGAGTTCTATGCTGATGCCCTTAGATATTGTGAAGTTTCCGATGAGGAAACGTGGGAAAAAGGCCAAATCACACGTTGTGAAGAGGTAATACCGCTTCCAGATGGAACTGCAAAAATATTCGATACTATAAAAGTTCCCCTATTCCATGAGGATGGAAGCAGAGAAGGATTAGTGGTTATTGGCAGGGATATTACAACTTTGAGACAAGCAGAAGAGCGACTGAGCAGAACAGAAAAACTTTCTCTTGTTGGTGAGTTATCTGCAAGTGTCGCCCATGAAATTAGAAATCCACTTACCTCGTTAAAAGGTTTTGTCCAGTTATTGCAAATGGAAGATGATAACCACCAAGATTATTACCAAATTATGTTAGACGAGTTGAATCGAATTAATCACATTGTTGGTGAACTGCTGCTATTAGCGAAACCACAGCATATAAAATACACAAAGGTAGCCATCCAAAAGATATTAAAGGATGTCATATCATTATTGGCAGTAGAGGCGAACCTCTATAATGTTCAAATTGATTTTTCTTTCCCAAAGGAAGATATCATCCTTGAATGTGAGCCAAATCAGTTAAAACAGTTATTTATAAATCTCATCAAGAATTCAATTGAAGCATCAAAACAAGACAGTAAAGTAGCAATTAATCTAGGGCTGACTGAAAAAGGTAAAATTACCGTAACAATCAAAGATAACGGCTGCGGTATTTCCAAAGAACGTTTACAAAAAATGGGTGAACCCTTCTATTCGTCAAAGGAAAAAGGGACAGGCTTAGGCTTAACGGTCAGTTACAAAATTGTTCAATCTCACAAGGGGCACATCGTTTTTGAAAGTGAAAAAGACGTCGGCACGACTGTCACCATTACCATACCACTGGTACAAGATACCCAGAGTGCAATCGTTCCTTCCACAGTTCAAGCATAAAAAATTCCTTTACCAATCGTAAAGGAATTTTTTCATTGCCTTGTTGAATTAATGTGAATTTACTTTATGGGCGTACTTTTGCCGAGATCCTCTTAGATGTAATCGAATTAAAAAGATCATTCCCATTGTGATTCTATTATTCCATAGTCTCCGTTTTTTATCTTTTGGTCCGTATACGTATCGATTCCAAAGCAAATAGTTGATCTCCTCGAATAGAATAAAAAGTATGTATAGCAGTACACACATACCAATCCAAAACCACATATCAAGAACCCCTTTCTAAGTAGATTACCTACACAAGAAATGAAATTTCTACATTAATTATACCTTTTAGGAGCTGCAAAATTCCGAAATATCCTTCCCCTTTTATTTACAATTTTCTACATAATCAATAGAAAACGCTCGAATCTACACAAATGGTGGAATCCAAGCGTTAGCTAGACATATTAATTTGGTTCTTTATATGTTTTTGCACGTTCGCTGTCGCTCATACCCTTCGTTGTTGGATCCTGAATCAGCCCCAACATGGACAATATGATAAATACTGCATTAATAAAAGTTAAAATTGATTGCTGAATCGCATCTGATAATTGAAATTCGGTAATGCCCAATGCATTTAATCCTCCTATAAGCATTTGTGCAACAATCAAGAGCTGTGCAACAAATGCAATAACCCAGCTCCTGTTTTTAAACCGTACCCTCCAGTTAATCATTTTCTCATCCCCTTCATATGTTTTAGACGTTCTTTCTTTTAACATATGCTTGGACTTAAAATGGTTGTCCGCTTCTATCCCAGAATTAAATTTTTTATAATTGGTGTTTTTTCGCTAAAAAATTTATAATGAATAAAAACAAAAATCCTTTTGTAGGAAAGGAGACAAAATGGAGAAATTACGCCCCTATTGGGAAATGATTGTCCGTTTTTGGAAAAAGAGGCATTTAACACAACTATTATTATTGGTCATCCTAATAGTTGTCCTTGTAACGATTGTTTATTTCGGCTGGCTTGCCATGAGAGCAAATGTTCAGTCATTAAAGGAAGGGCTTAGCCAACCGACCGTCATTTATGATAAAAACAGCCAAGTAGCCACAAATGTGGTGACGAATCGAACTGAGGGCATTAAAATCGAGGATCTCCCAAAATATATCCCAGAAGCCGTGGTGGCGATAGAAGATGAACGCTTTTATGAGCATAATGGGTTTGATATTAAGGGAATCACCAGGGCATTATTCAACAATTTGTTTGCGGGAGAAATAACTGGAGGCGGCAGTACCTTAACCCAGCAGTTAGCAAAAAATGCACTGCTCTCTCCTGAGCAAACTTATAAGCGAAAAGCGGAAGAGCTATTTTTAGCAGTCAAAATTGAAAAAGTTTATAAAAAGGATGAAATCCTTCAAATGTACCTGAATCAAGTATATTTTGGCTCCGGTGCATGGGGAATTGGAAATGCCTCCAAGAGATATTTTAATAAACCCATCCAAGAAGTTACGGTCAGCGAGGCGGCATTACTAGCAGGCTTACTGCAATCACCCAATTATCTTGATCCAACAAAGAACTATGATGCAGCAATAAAACGTAGAAATGTCGTCTTAGGGAAGATGAAAGAACTTAGTATGATTAACGAAGAGCAATACAATGCTTCTATTAATGAAAAAATTAAAATTAATAGCGGCAGCGGCAGTTTTGTTGAGCGTAAATATCCTTATTATGTTGATGCAGTATTAAATGAGGCAATATCTAGATACGGATTAACACAGGAAGAGATTTTAACTAGAAACTATCGAATTTATACCGAATTAGACCAAAACCTCCAAACTGGACTCGAAAAGGTAATCAATAATAAAGCCCTTTTCCCGAAAGGAAAAGGAGATCAGATGGTCCAAAGCGGGTCGGTTCTAATGGACCCAGAAACAGGTGGAGTCCTAGCACTAGTAGGCGGGCGCGGTGAGCATACGTTTAGAGGATTTAACCGTGCAACACAATTAAGAGCACAGCCAGGTTCTACCATTAAGCCGCTTGCGGTTTACACTCCAGCGCTTGAGGAAGGTTATACTTTCGATTCGGAGCTTATCGATGAGCCTACTTCATTCGGTGAATACAAGCCTGAAAACTTCTCAAGAACCTATCAGGGCAGGGTTCAGTTGTATAAAGCATTGGAGGAATCGTTAAATATCCCAACCGTTTGGCTTTTGAATGAAATTGGCCTTGAGAAAGGGTTAAATTCCCTCAAGAACTTTGGATTACCAGTAGAAAAAGAAGATAAAAATCTCGCCATCGCGTTAGGTGGAATGAGCAAAGGAATATCTCCTCAGCAATTAGCCAATGCATTCACTGTTTTTCCTAATGGCGGCGAGCGGCAGGACAGCCACCTGATTACGAAAATTGTTGGCCCAACCGGAAATATTCTTGCTGAACATAAACCCAAAATGACCAAGGTAACTTCTAAGAAAAACGCTGATGTTATGACATCCATGCTTCAAAATGTGGTAGAATCCGGAACCGGAAAAAACGCTCATATTCCAAATGTGCAAATTGCCGGAAAAACAGGCTCAACCCAGCTTCCCTTTCCTGAAATTAGCGGGACTAAGGATCAATGGATGGTTGGATATACCCCGAACTTGGTAGCTGCCATATGGATTGGATATGATCAAACCGACCGAGAGCATTACTTGCCAAGCAGCAGTTCAGGAAATGTGGTACCGATTTTTAAAGAAATCATGAAAGAGTCATTGCTACATTTACCAAATGAAAAGTTTGATGTCCTTTCCATTAATGATCAGTTAGCTGGAAAAGTACAAACAAGAGAAGAAATGAAGAAGCAAGCAGAGCAAATCAGCAAAGAATTAAACGAAAACGCGCAAAAACTAGGTGAAAAGCTTAAGGAACAGGCCCCTGCATTAAAAGAGGGCTTTCGGGATGCGGTGATTTCAATTGGAAAAGGCATTGATTCCATTATCCAGAAGCTTCAAAGCCTAAAAGAATAGCACGCCCAAGTGGCGTGCTTAATTTTTTACCGATTAACTGATAAGGGGTGAAAATATCCTGCTGCCAAGCTTTTTATTTCTTCTTCCTGGTCTTGCTCAAAAACAACAATAAAGCAGGTCGATGGGCCGGATGATTTTAGGACATCAAGATTAATTCCGATATCATCCTTAGCAAATGACAATGTCCGAAACATTTGATTCAATTCATTCAAGATACCTTTGGAGCCGACTGGCCAAATGTTAACCTGCCTTAGGCTTGATACTTCCCAAAAAATCGATAAAGGAGCAACCTGATCTCCGAAATCCACCACTTCATTCCCAACCAATGGACTGCCAATTACGGCCAATTTAAAGCGGGGTGAGTAATGAAGCTCCGTTTCTTTATCTGCCTGCTTTTTACCAAGAACAACTACGCCTATGGCAGATTGTTGTAAATGAAAATTACTTTCTGTGCTCCCTGTTATCGGCACATCCTGCAGGTTTAATTCTTTTAAGCCTTTTTTAATTCCCTTTACAAGTTCTCCCCAAGCATCATTTCCGCAAAAATTATGAAGGACCACAGAGAATGGCTTCCCGCCTGCTGCAATACATTCCATAACAGCAACCCGAAAGGAATAATAAGCAACGGTTTCGTATGAAACTTTTACCTGGTCTTGTTCCTTCCTTCCAATACTACCGCTATTATCAGTTGCGATAATAAGTGATTCTTCACCGTGTAGCGGAATGGTAATAACATCCCTCATAGCTTTACCTCTCTGTTGTTACGGTTTTGATGGACTAGAATACTAAGACGAGGGATCGCCACTATAGCGATGACGGTATTAATGAACGAACCAATGATCAGAGATGGAACGATGCCTAGATAAAAGGCTGGATTCAATAAAAATATAAATGGGATTGGCGCTATAAAAGAATTCGCAAGAATAAACAAGATGCTTCCTGTTGTTTTTTTTTCATTTTGAAAAAACCGCCCAAACATCCATACAAGGACTGCCATTTCGATTGCGATGAAAGCATGCATGGGACCTAAAGGGAATCCCGCAAGCAGGGCAGATAACAGATGACCTAGAAGTCCGACAATGGCACCCGCACCACCGCCTAATAAAGCGGCAGCAATTAAGGCTGGAAATACATCAAACGCAACACTGCCAACAATGGCAGGAATCTTAATGGCAGCGCCGACAGCAGATAATGCTGTGAACAACGCGAGTAAAGGAAGCAGCCTACTTTTCATCTTTACGCTTCCCATCCCTAAATACGTTTGCACTTCTTACATATTCTACATCTTTCACATTCAAACGATAATTTACCACCCTGGCTAGTGCAAAGAAATAGTCTGATAATCGGTTTAAATATTGCAGTGCTAATTCAGGCGTCTTTTCTTCTTGCTTTAGTAAGGTAACGACTAATCTCTCAGCTCGTCGTGTCACAGTTCTTGCAATATGAATGGAAGCTGCAGGCTTTGTTCCACCTGGCAGAATAAACCTTTCTAGTTCTGGTGCTTCTTTAATGTACTCATCAATTTTTGTTTCTAAGTACTCAATTGATTCTTTTTGAAGTTTAAGCTCGTACTTATCAGAAACATTGGCAAGATCTCCGCCACAATCGAATAATTCATGCTGAATTTTCTCTAAATCTGCTAAAACATCTGAAAATATTTCCACTTCAAGCTCAGTAACCACCTGCCCCACAAAGCAATTTACTTCATCTACGGTTCCATAAGCTTCCACTCGAATATTGTCCTTGTCAACTCTTCCTCCAATAATGCTTGTTTTTCCTTTGTCACCTGTTCGTGTATAAAGTCTCATTGATTCATTCCTCCACTTTTTTAATAGTTTGATTACATCCATACCAAATAATATCTAATTTATCAGCTCTTGCTGCGAGATCTTGATAGGCCCAGCCTGTGATATCCCTCCACACTCTATCTTCTCTGTCCACCGGGACAATTCCTTTTGTAATATCAGTACCGATAACTACTAGTTTTCGCTCGGGCTTTTCCTGTTCCCACATCCACCACTGATTAATGGTTTGATTCCAAATTTCACGACATCTGTATGAGTCATTGGTTTTCGTTAAATCCTTTACCCAACTTTCAATCCCTTCTAAAACGAGCAAATCACAGTCTATTTGAAAAATATCTGTTGGTAAGGGGGTCTCCTGATACGCCGAAATCCATAAGGCTGTATCTCCGTACGTTTTTTTTACCCATTCTCTTTTACCGTTAAAGGCACCTCCTGTAATGAAATGCACCTCTCTCCCCTCCTTAATGCTTTGCGAGCAAAAATAAGCTCATAGCCTTGATTATGTGGTGTTTGCCAGCTCCAGAAATCTCTTTGTATTGGTGCAAATTTACTTAATAAATACCGAATAACTCCGCCATGGGTGACAACACTACAGCTTTTATGGTTACCTCCGAGCATTTGTTGTGAGATCAATTCCCACCCAATGTCCACTCTTTTTGTGAAATGTTGAAAGGTTTCTCCCCCTGGTGGACTAGTAAAAAAAGGATCAGACAGCCATTTCTGATAAACCTCTTCATCTATTAAGTCATCATAGGTTTTTCCATCCCATATACCAAAATTCATTTCTCGTAATTCTGGTAAGATTGTTACTTCATCTTCCGGAAAAAGGAGCTTTGCTGTCGTTATACATCTTTGCAAATCACTCGAAAAATAAAGCTCATATCTGTTACTTATCGCAATCCTCATTGACTCAGGACATAAGGGTGAATCCTTCCAGCCTAAATAAGCTTTACGTTTATTTTCTTCTGTCAGCCCATGACGAAATAATGTAATAACCACAGTGTCATCCATAAAACCAATTCAGTCCCTTCTACAGCTGCACCTAAAACATCGCCTGTTATCCCGCCAAACCATTTAACAGCCTTTAGACGACAAAAAAGGAGAAAAACGAAGGCAGCAAGTATTAAAGTGGCAATCGGCTGTCCTCCATTAATGTAAAAGGCTAGTGCTAGTAGCCCTATAATATACACTGGATAGATCCATAATGCCTTGGGGGTGGCAGCATGTTGGAATAATGCACCTAATCCATCCTTTTTCGCAGATTTCACTGTTACCAGCAGAACACCCATCACACTTTTACTCAAAAAGGGAATGGCCGCAATCAGAATATAAGATAAGAAATGAACATATTCTGTAATCTCATAGATAAAAAGAAAACGACAGCTTAACAAAACAATGACAGAAATGACACCAAAAGCCCCCGTTTGAGGGTCCTTCATAATCTCAAGCCTTTTCTCTTGATCCCGGTATGAAAAATAACCGTCACTCGCATCCATCCAGCCGTCCAAGTGTATTCCACCGGTTAGTAGAATGGTGGTAAGCCAGAGCAGGAATGCTGTAGCCAAATTGGAAAAAGGAGTAAATTCCAAAAGAAAATAAACGAGCAATGCGTAAATAAACCCTTGAATCAATCCGAGTAAAGGAAAGGCTTGGACTGCTTTTTTTAAATGTGGTTCATCCATAGGTAATTCAAGTGGAACTGGAACTGCCGTAAAGAATTGTATATCTATTAATAGGCCCTTTAGTAGTTTGTTCATGCTGAACCCCACTGATGGATAATCTCTTTTAACCGATCATAGTTTAAGTGTGCTTTCATTTGCGAGGCGATGTCATCATACTTTTTATCTTTAAAATCATTTATTGATTTAACTTCTTTTGTCGGCAATCCTTTGCTTTTGCGAATCAAGTTTAACCATTGAGTTCTCCAATGGTCATTATGGAAAAGATGGTGAAGATAGGTTCCAATAATTTGACCTTTCTTGCTAAAATAGCCTTCTCCAGCACCATTCCCCAGCCTTAAAAAGGAACAACCTGATTGGTGCAATACCGTCTTCCCTAAATGAATTTCATAACCCTCGACCTGAACATTTGCTTGTAAGCCTGTATCTTCATGATACTCACCAGTCACTCTAAGAGTATCCTTCCTTTGATGAAAGATTGTCCGACCTGGAATATATCCCAATCCTTTTTCATGATTGTTTTTTATTCCCGTATCTGATCCAGCTTCATCAATTATTTCTTCACACAAAATTTGATATCCTCCACAAATGCCGATTATATATCCGCCCTTCTGAATATGACTGCTGATTAAAAGATCTAGCCCCTTCTCTCTTATCGTATTCAAATCATGGAATGTGCTTTTTGTTCCGGGAATAATGACAGCGTCTGGATTTCCGAATTCAGATTCATGCTTTACCCACCTTATCGATACGTCCTCTTCATACAAAAACGGTTCAAAGTCGGTATAGTTTGAAATAAAAGGAAGCTGAATGACCACTATATCTAAATTTCCTTTTCTCTTGTTTGAAAATTGTTCGTTTAATGACAATGAATCCTCCGCATCAATCATGTGATTCTCAACATATGGCATCACACCTAATACTGGAATGCCTGTTTTCTTTTCAAGCCATTGAATCCCATCTTCAAATAGGCTGATATCGCCACGGAATTTATTAATGATAATTCCTGCTACTCTTTGTCTTTCGTGAGGATCTAATAACTCGAGTGTACCTACAATACTAGCAAAGACGCCGCCTCTATCTATATCAGCTACCAGCACAACTGGCACATCTGCAAGTTCAGCAATCTTCATGTTGACAAGCTCTCGATCTTTTAAATTGATTTCAACAGGACTTCCAGCCCCTTCGATCACCACAAGATCGTATTGCTTCTCTAAGTGTTCCAATGACTCTCTTATTACTTCAAGTCCCTTATCATAAAACGTTTCCCGGTACCCTCTTCCAGAAAGTGTTTTTAATACCTTCCCTAATAACACAATTTCCGACTCTTGATTCGATCGGGGCTTTAATAAAATCGGATTCATCCAAACATCTGCCTCAATCTTTGAGGCTTCTGCCTGAATCCCTTGTGCTCTACCAATTTCTTTTCCATCTCTCGTCACATAAGAGTTATTGGACATATTTTGTGATTTAAAGGGTACAACCTTTACACCCTCATTGGCGAACATCCTGCAAAGTGCCGTCACAATGAGGCTCTTGCCAACATCAGAAGCGGTTCCTTGGATCATCACTCCTTTCACGACCTCATCCCCTTCATTAAGATTGGTACACCCATTTCCACCAAATAGGCTTGATCGGCAGCACTCACCAACTGCTGATGAATCTGTCCAAGCAATTTACCATACGTAAAAACCAATTGATTTTTAGCTAAGTGTTCATGAAATACTTCATTACTAACAACAAGTAAAACTTTTCCAGTATTCCGTATTTCATTTATCCCAGTCACGATATTTTCCTTCACTTCATTTAAAAAGGACGCATCCCATTGTTGATTAGCAGCAAACAATTCATTGTTTAATAGAGTTGTAACACAATCTAGTAAAATAATATCCTGACTGCCAAACATATTCGCTATTTCCCCAATATGTGCAGGCTTCTCGATTGTTCTCCAATTTGACTCACCTATAGATCGATCCTGCTGATGCTTACCAATTCGTTCCCGCATTTCTTGGTCGGATGCAATACCGGTTGCAAGGTAATTTAAATTTCCGCCCTCTTTTAATGCCAGGTCAACCGCCATTTTTTCAGCAAAGCTGCTTTTCCCGCTTCTTACCCCTCCAGTAATGAAGATGAATGAAGGTGTCGCCATTCTTTTAACACCTCCATTAGCTTACTATTTTCTTCCTTGCTCTTTATCGCAAAGCGAAGCCAATTTCCATCCAACCCGGGAAAATTAAACGTATGGCGGGGAATGATTTCTTTTTGAATAAGAAATTCAAAAAGGTCCATCTGCCCCTCGAGATAAGGATCTCGTAGTAAATAAAAATTGACTTTGGAAGGCGTAAACTCAAAATGATATTGCTTATAAAACGACAGTAACCGCTCTCGTTCTTCCCTAATATAGCTTTGAGTCTTTTTAATAAATTCATTATTTACAATACATAGTTCACCAGCCAGTAAGGCAATGCTATTGATACTCCAATGCGGCTGTAGTGCACTAAGTTCAGTAACGATGTTCGAAGCTGCAGCCAAATAGCCCAGCCTTAGACCTGGAATTGCAAACATCTTTGTCAATGAGCGGATAATGATTAATTTAGAAAACCTATTTATGTAAGGGATAAAGGAGTCATAGTCTATTAAAAAATCATAGAAAGCCTCATCCAAAATTAAATAGCAATTTTGCTTTTCACATTCCTCCAGAATAGAAAGAATCGTTGATTTTGGATAGTGAATGCCCGTTGGATTATTCGGATTACACAAAAATAGGGCCTCCGCATTCAATAGGCTTGTTTGTAAATCATCTAGATTTAACTCGAAATTCGGCCCCTTTAATTGATGGTATTGAATTTCACACTGATTAGCACGACAAGCTGTTTCATATTCAGAAAATGCTGGTTCGATTACAACGATCTTTTTTCCTGAAAGATACCGTGCTACTAGTGAAATCAGCTCAGCGCCGCCATTTCCAATTAAAATTAAATCGACAGATATTTGTTCCTTTTCAGCTATCCTATCCTTAAGCCTAACTGCTAACGGGTCAGGATAAACCATAATTTCATTATAAAAATCGTTCCACTTCTCCTTTAAATCAGACGGTGGACCAATTGGATTGATATTGGCACTGAAATCGATAAACTGCTTGGGGAGTGTTCGCCCCATCGCCTTAAAAAGGTACTGTGGATTGGAGCCATGTGAAGGCAAATTCAAGTGTCATCCCACCTATCCATAAAAATAGAATAAATAATAAAACTGTCTTACCCATTACTCGATTAGCCAGAATAATATGATCGGCTTGAATGGAGTTTATTGCTTCCCCCATCCTGGCACGGTTCGAAACGATTCCTTTGTAATAATTGATACCGCCAAGTTGAATCCCCAATATTGCTGCAACAGCTGCTTCACCCCAGCCGCTGTTAGGGCTAGGATGTTTTTTTGCGTCACGAATAAGAATGGTCCACGCTCTTCGATACCTTATTTCCAAAGGCTTTGTACCAAGCAGCATAAGAATCCCTGTTATACGGCTTGGAATCCAATTCATCACGTCGTCCCATTTAGCAGAAGCCCAGCCAAATTCTTTAAATCTTTCATTTAAATAGCCTGCCATTGAATCACAGGTATTCGTTGCCCTATAAACCATTGCGAGCGGTGCCCCGCCTATAAGAGCCCAAAATAACGGTGCCGTCACCCCATCACTTGTATTTTCAGCAACCGTCTCAATAGCTCCACGAGCAATTTCACCTTCATCAAGACCTTCGGTGTCCCGGCCGACGATATAGGATAATTTTATTCTTGCTGAGGGCAAGTCTCCTCTGCCTAATGGTTCATACACCTCAAGAGCTGCTTGTTTCAAACTTTTCTGAGCAATGGTGGTCGCAATGATGATACCTTCCACCGCTATACCCACAACTGGATGAATCTTATAACTGATTACAACTACTATTAATACTGTAGAAAATGCAATCAATAAAACAAAAAGGAGCATTGCAACCCCTTTTAACTTTTTATTCTTTCCTGTGTTTAATCGTTTTTCAAAAAACGCAATCATCGACCCTATCCATCTTACAGGATGCGGCCAATTGGGTGGGTCTCCTACAAATATGTCAATAAAATAGGCTAAAGTTATGGCTATTAAATGATAGACGATCATACTTGTTTCCTTTTTTGAGATTTTAGAATGGCCTCTGACGTGCATTCGTATACGGCTTTTCCAATCATTTTTCCTAATGGTGTAATGGTACCAGCATACTCCAACCTTTCTCCAGCCTGTGTTGCGGCAATTAAAATACTATCCGTTGAAGTACCACTAGCAATGGTGCCTGTCACCCGGTCCATTACTTCTAAATCGTGAAGCGCCTTTGTTTTTGCTTCTGTAGCGGTCATAATACTTTGAATAAATGCCTCTTCTGTTAATTCACCGTTAATGAATATCCATGTATTAATGGTGCCAGGCACACTCCTGTAGGAATGTTGATCACTTTTTGAGGCATCCACAGCGTTTCCTACTCCTGCCGTGATGACTACGAATAATGAAAATCCGTCCTGTTCAAAAAATTTGTAGATTACATCATCAAGGATCACTGCCGTCATCATTCCTACGGTTTCAGATGGTTCAAACCCATTTGATTTTAGAAAGTCGGCCATTTCTTGGCGATGATCGCTGCAATTGTAGTCCTTATCAACATGTCGATTAACAAATGTATGATGCCAGCCAGTTCCTGAACCAATCACTCCCGATGACATGGTCCGTAACGGAACAGTGGCCTTTAGCTGGATAAGCTCATGGGATTTTTCCAGCATTTCTTCATTTATTTGAACACTTTCCATTTCCGTTTTGTACGCAGGCAATAACATTAATTGTGGTGCAGCTACTTTAGGATGTGGTTGCTTCTGAATTTCTGTATGATATACCTCGCGTATTCTTTCTTCCCTTAGAACCTCGTTCGGGATATGATTGATATGGATGTTTCCGTTTTCGAGCAATAGGATTCTGTCACAATATAAGCCTGCGAGATTTAAATCATGAAAGATAGATAGGACTGTCAAACCACTTTCTGTGGTCCAATATTTGAGTAAATCTAGCAATTCCTTTTGATAAGACAAATCCAAATGATTTGTAGGTTCATCCAGCAATAAAATTTTAGGTTCTTGTGCAAGCGCCTGAGCCAGAAAAACCCGTTGTTTTTCTCCCCCAGATAATTGCTGAATATTTTTATTTTGAAAAGCTGATATCCCTGTCTGCTTCATCACTTTTTGAACGACTTCCTCGTCTGAATCTTCCCATGTTTGAAACCAGCCCTTTTGGTGTGCGTATCGACCAAGAGAAACCGTTTCTTTTACTGTATATGAGAATGATTGCGACGAATGCTGAGATAAAACCGCAACAATTTGTGCCAGCTGTTTGGTACTATAATCCTGTATCTTTTTTTCCATAATATAAATGTTACCTTTGGTAATTGGCAGGATACCGCTGATCATTTTTAAAAGAGTGGTCTTTCCGCTTCCATTCGGCCCCACTATCCCAAATAACTCTCCTGCTTGGACTTCAAAGGAAATTTCCTTCACTACTGCTTCATTCGAATATCCACCAGAAACCTGTTGAACGTTTAGCATGCTTTATTCACTTCTTTCCTTCCTTCTTCTTTGCAAAAGGATTAATGCAAAAACTGGAGTACCAACTAATGCAGTAATGACCCCAATTGGTAACTCGACAGGAGAGATAATCGTTCTCGAAATGAGATCTGCCAAGATTAAAAATCCACTGCCTGTTATAATCGATAAAGGGAGTAAATGCCTATGATCCGGTCCCCATAATAATCTCGATAAATGCGGAATTACCAGGCCAACAAAACCAATTGTGCCTGAAACCGCAACAGCAGCTCCTGTTAAAATGGATCCCGCAGTCAAGATCATCAGTTTTCTTTTTTGAACATTTACACCTAAATGCTGTGCACGTTCTTCCCCAAAGGACATCGCATTTAATTCCTTAACATTAAAAATAAGTATCGCCGATCCTAAAATAAAAAATGGCAAAATAATCTTTATGTATTCCCAGCCTCTCATGGAGACACTTCCCAAAAGCCAGCCAATAATTTGTCTTAACTCATCACCTGTTAATGCAATCATGAGCGAAATGATTGCACCAAGAAAAGAACTAAATATAATGCCTGTTAAAATAATGGTTTCAACCCTCATGGAACGTTCAATTTTTCGGGCAAAAGCAAGTACAAAAAAAATGGTAAGAAATGAAAATAGAATACTTAATAATGGCAGTGTAAATGAACCCGCAAATGGAATGGAAAGTTGAAAAAACAAAGTCAACACAGCTCCGACCGAGGCTCCAGAAGATACTCCTAACGTATAGGGATCTGCTAATGGATTCCTTAGTAGACCTTGAAAAGCTGCTCCTGCAATTGCTAGAGATGCCCCTACGATTCCAGCTAGTATAACCCGTGGTAAACGAATATTCCAGACGATACTTGAGAACATAGGATCGATTTGATCAAGTGAAATAATTCCAACTAATTTTGCGGCAATAATTTGAAGAATAGTAAAGATAGGAACCGAAACGGTTCCTATTGATATTCCTAATAATAATGAAAGAACGAGGAAGCTTCCTGCTGCCAGATAAGCTATGAACTTATTATTTAAAAACTTCTGGATAGACAGCTTTTGCAAGTTCCTCTACTCCTTCTACAATCCTTGGACCTGAACGTGTTACGCGATCAGAATCGACATCAATAACTTGCTTGTTTTTAATCGCATTCACATTTTCCCATCCTGCTCTCTCTAAGACAGTTTCCACAGCTTTATCATCATAAAATCCGTAAGTAGTAATGATTACATCTGGGTTCCGTGTAATCATCGCTTCTTCATCTATTTTAATCCAGCCTTCTTGATCGTTTGCAATATTCTCGGCATTGATTAGACCGATCATGTCATCCATAAAAGTGTTTTTCCCTGTAGTAAAAAGATCCGGTGCAGGTGAAACCTCAACTAGTACCTTTTTCTTTTCTGTTATTTTTGCAGCTTTGTCTTTTATTTCAGCCAATTTAGCTTGCATATCTTTTATTAGGCTGTCCGCTTCTTTTGTTGCACCAGTAGCTTTCCCTATCATGGCAATGGAATCATAAACTCCATCAAAAGTTTGTGCATCATTCACAACTAAGACAGTTATTCCAGAATCTCTTAACTGTTGAAGTCCTTCTGTTATGTTATGGGCAGTTGACGCGTGGGCTAACACTAAATTGGGCTGTAATGAAATAATCTTTTCAATATTTACAGTCAGGTCGCCAATTTTCTCTTTGGCCGTAACTTCTTCAGGATAATTATCAAAATTGGAGACTCCAACAATTTCTTCTCCAAGTCCTATGGCAAAAGCAATCTCTGTATTACTTGGGATTAATGATACAATTTTATCCGGCTTTTGATTAATGGTTACTTCATCATCTAATGCGTCTTTTATAGTAACCGGAAAAGCAGTTTCCGCAGTTTTACTAGTATTCCCAATGTTCTGTTCTTTCACCTGTTCTTTTTGTTCCCCACAGGCTGCTAATACTCCTATTGTTAACATTAGCAGAAAAAGAAGTGTAGATAATTTTTTCATTGTGTTTCCTCCTATGTAGTAATCTCATCATATGAAATATGCAGCCAAAAATTTATAAAAAAACATCTCTACGGCAGCGTAGAGATGTTGGTTTGAATAGATCCATACAAAATGTAAAATGATTCTAGTCGTCCACACCCCTATCCTCGTAGGTGTCTTTGGCGCACAAGAATTAGGCAGGTTTCCTGGCTCATGGTCATTGCTTCCTGCGTCTTCCCATCATCTGACAGTGACAATTTGCAGGTTGCTCCCATTTACAGTGGCGGGACCGCGTTGGCTTTTAACCAAACTTCCCTTTTAAGCTAAAAATTCTTGATAGAATTTCAGCACCTATTCAATAATATTTTATTATGATAAACCAATTATATAGGAAAGCGGAATAAATGGAATCTTTTTATTACAAAATTCTTCATAAAATTTATTATTCAAAGCTTCTGCATAAGTTTGCCATTTCAATGGCTCCAGTTGCAGAATCCCAGCCTTTATTCCCCGCTTTCGTTCCAGCACGCTCAATAGCCTGCTCGATGGAATCCGTTGTTAAAACACCAAAAACAACAGGAATACCGCTGCTTAGGGTAATTTTAGAAACACCCTTGGCCACTTCACTGCAAACAAAATCAAAATGTGGTGTGGAACCACGAATTACCGTCCCTAATGTAATAACCGCGTCATATTTTTTGCTATTAGCCATTTTTTGAGCAATTAATGGAATTTCAAATGCACCTGGCACCCAAGCGATGTCCACGTCTGTTTCGCTTACCCCATGTCTTTTTAGAGCATCCTGTGCACCGCTAAGTAATTTACTCGTAATAAACTCATTAAAACGCCCAACTACGATTCCTATCTTTAAACCAGAACCTACTAAATTACCTTCATAAATATTTTTCATTTTTTTTACCTCCGATTATTCTTGTAGTTTATTTTAGATTAACATTTTCCTTTTG
This sequence comes from Neobacillus sp. plas4, assembly GCF_057221695.1. NCBI lineage: Bacteria > Bacillati > Bacillota > Bacilli > Caryophanales > Bacillaceae > Neobacillus > Neobacillus sp. plas4. Next base: position 2,316,509 of record NZ_CM170152.1, on the reverse strand, counting down.
TATTTCCATTTGCAAAGGAACAGTTTCTACCACTTCAAGATCGTATCCCATTATTCCTTTTATTTTCTTTGGATTATTGGTTAATAATTTCATTTTTCTAACCCCTAAATCCCTTAATATCTGAGCGCCAATACCAAATTCACGTAAAACATCTTCATTTCCATTGCCTAGGGCAGCATCCTGACTCTCTTCTTGGAGCTTGTATGTCCGCAATTTATTTACTAAGCCGCTATCCTGACGCATATAAAGAAGGACTCCATTGCCTTCTTGTTCAATTTGGCTTAAGGCAGCATGTAACTCTGATTGGCAATTACAGCGGAATGAACCAAAAACATCCCCAGTTAAACATTCTGAATGAACGCGTATTAGAATAGGGGCATCAGGATTTAATTCTCCCTTTACTAAAGCAAGATGTTCTTTTCCATCGATCACATTTGAATAACCAACAGCCTTAAAATCACCAAATTCTGTTGGTAAATTTATTTCAATTTCGCGGTTGACCAGCTGTTCTTTATTATTGCGATATTCAATCAAGTCTTTAATGGTAATCATTTTAACTTTTAGATCATCGGCAATTTTTCTTAATTGAGGAACACGAGCCATGGTTCCATCTTCATTCATAATTTCACAGATGACTCCCGCAGGCTGAGATCCGCATAATTTGGCCAAATCCACTGCAGCCTCAGTGTGTCCTGTTCTTCTCAAGACTCCACCTTTTTTCGCAATTAACGGGAAAATATGACCAGGTCTCATAAAGTCTGAGGGCTTTGCCTCTGCGTCAAGCATGCGTAAAATGGTAGTAGAACGCTCAAAGGCTGATATTCCCGTAGTCGATGATTTATGGTCAATACTAACGGTAAAGGCAGTACCATGTGCATCTGTATTGTTTGAAACCATAGGAAATAATTCTAATTTCCGTGCTAACTCCTCATCAACAGGTACACAGATTAAGCCTCGGCCGTGTGTTGCCATTAAATTAATTACTGCTGGAGTAGTTTTTTCAGCCAAGGAGATAAAATCACCTTCGTTTTCTCTGTCCTCGTCATCACAAACGATGATGACCTTGCCGTTTTTTAAATCCTCTAACGCATCTTCTATAAGATCAAACAAGTCTTTCTCCCCTTTCAATTTAAAAATATGAGCTGTTGACTATGTATTTAAAAAAATCCATGTTCTTCCAGGAATTGCGCACTAATACCTGAGGGACTCTTTTTGTTCACGTTACCAGAACCTGCCGATAAGAAATGACCTACATACTTGCCAATCATATCGCATTCTAAATTGACAATATCACCGGAATCTTTTAGACCGATAATACTTTCTGATAAGGTGTGGGGAATAAGGGATAAAGTAAAGGTATCATCACTTACTCCAAATACAGTCAGGCTTGTACCATCTACAGTAATGGACCCCCTAACGATAATATACCTGAGTATGTCAGACGGGGCTTCAATTTCATAATAAATGGCATTTTCGAGTTGCTTTTTACTCTTGATCACTCCAGTTCCATCAATATGACCAGAAACAAAGTGACCTCCAAACCTTCCCCCAGCTGCCATTGCCCGTTCAAGATTCACTTTGGATCCCCGCTTTAGTGCGTTTAAGCTGGATGCTTTTACCGTTTCAGGCATAACATCTACAGTAAACTGCTTGTTAGAGAAGCTAGTGACCGTTAAACACACGCCATTAACAGCTATGCTGTCACCAAGGTGGACATCTTCTAATATTTTTTTTGCCTCAATTGTTAGTACAAAAGATGTTCCTGTTCGTTGGATATTGGCTACCATTCCTAATTCTTCAATAATACCGGTAAACATAGTTTTTACCTCCCTTCCTAATATTTGCAATGATGGCAAAAATCTTTCATACCGATTTATAGTTAAAATAAAAGGACCCTGAAGAAATAAAGCTCTTCAGGGTCCTTGGAAAAGGCAATAAGAAAATAGGGGTTAAAAAAGGGTATACTACTCCCTTGGTTTAAACCTGACTTTTTTCCTTCTCCCATCCAGACTTTAACTGTCGGCTCTGGATTTTCACCAGATCCACCGTTTAACGTACGTTAAACGGGTCACGGACTAAGAAGCTAGAGCTTCATCACCGCCGGTTGGGAATTACACCCGACCCCGAAGGAATTATTCAACTATATGATTGATTATACCTTATACTAGTTAAAATTGCGAAAAGTTTGATTAGGAAACCCCTCTCTATTTGTTCAATATTAATAGTCATTGCCATACGTCTTAATAGGAAGGTAAAGTTCAAATTGAGTGCCGTTATCTATATCACTATGGTTTTGTTTTAATATTTCTAAACTCAAGGCAGAGTCATCCAAATCATAGCCATACTCTTGCATCCATACCAACACTTGTTGATATGTACTTTCAACTTCGGCCAAGGTACCATTGTGTGAGGTACGAACATAATTTTTGCGAGGTATCGTAAACCCTATCATCCCTTCAGGAACATTTTCTAAGGTTTCCACTGGTGTCGTTACATAACAGGTCAATTCTGTTTCTCTGCTATGGAAGGGAGCGATTAAGATCGATTCATTCGTCTGGTTAGGCACTTCACCCTTCCGTTCTTTCATAACCTCAACTAAATCAGGAATGGTATTTAACTGTGAATACGTGCCATTCCACGAAATTCCAACTACCTTTATCTCATCTTTTTCGAGCACTTGGATCTTCAAACCTATTCCTCCTCTATTTGCATTTATATCTCTATTATTCTTACATAAACCTCGAAAATCCTCCCGAAAAACGACAACATCGGTAAATAATTTACCTATTTTCTAGACAATTCTCTGATAACTAATTTTTCCCAAAGTTTCCATGGTAAAAGGTTCTTTATAAAAATAGAAGCTTTAACTCCCCTGCCAATTACATATCTCATCTCTGGATTTTTTAGAACCGAAATCTCTGCTATTTTTGTTGCCACATCATTTGGGTCACCAAAACTGCTTTCCCCATCTGCAATATATTGCTCTATCCTTTTCATATATTCACGATAAGGAGAATGTGACTGTAATGATTCTAAAGCAACCTGTTTACCTGTGGACCAGATATTTGTTTTATAGGACCCTGGTTCAATTAATACCACCTTTACCCCAAAAGGCTGCATTTCTAAGCGGAGACTTTCACTCCAGCCTTCAATTGCATACTTAGAAGCAATATATGGGGATAATCCCGGGAAAGCTACCTTGCCGCTGATACTGCTTAGATTAATAATACACCCCTGCTTCTGTTTCCTCATAATAGGCAAAAATGCCTTGGTTACAGCAAAAACTCCAAATACATTTGTTTCAAATTGTTTACGATACTCTTCCATCGATATTTCCTCTACAAACCCTGCGCCAGCGTAGCCAGCATTATTAACTAAAACGTCCACTCTTTCAAATTCCTCGATTACCCGTGTTTGAAACGATAGAATGGACTTCTCATTTGTAACATCCAGCTCAAGAACAATGATATTGGATTCTACACCGTTTATCTTGGCCTCCTGCATTAGACTGCTGCTTTTATCGGGGTTTCTCATTGCTGCGATAACAGTAAAACCCTTTCTTGCTAATTCTACAGAAGTAATTAAACCAAATCCGCTTGATGTGCCGGTTACAACAGCTGTCCTGTTCTTCATATGTGTATGACTCCCTTTTTGTATCTGCAATGATTAGTTTAATATGAAGCAAATGAAAAAGTTGTCGAAATATACAATATTCTTATATTTAATTAAGGAAAAACAAAAAGACTGTCACTTTGATCAGTCTCTTTGCCCTATTTTACAACTTCTGGAATTGATATACCTAGACCTTTTGCCACTCTCTCACCATACTCAGTATCTGCTTTAAGGAAGTGTGGATTTGGCGAAGTTTATATCCTCTCTCTACAGGCTTCATCGCACCTACGATGGTTTCAATTAGAAGTCATTTTAATCTATACTATCGCTTCCTGCTAATTCCACATTTTTAATTTAGGAAGAAATAGATTATACTGTAAATAGAATTAGTTTATATCTTTAGGAGGATTTTCTTATGTCAGAAAACAATCAAACAAATCAAAATGAAGAACCCAAGAAGAAAATGAGTCTGCAGGAAGCAATGAAGCAGCAGCTCGAGAATAAGAAAAATAAAGTTGCCGCTGGCAATAACAGCTCAAACGGTCTTCAAAATACTAAACAAATGAAAAGCCAAATGACAAAAAAAGTGAGTAACACTCGTAGAAAAATGGGTGTTTAATGAACGGGCAAAATAGAAAAGACATTACTGCTGGTACTGAGGTTGACATAGTTTTAAAGGCTGATCAAAGAACAGGAAAACTTACTAGAGGTATTGTGAAAGATATTTTAACAAATTCTAGTTTCCATCCTCATGGAATAAAAGTCAGATTAATGGATGGACAGGTTGGCAGGGTACAGGAAATAGTAAAGGGATAATCTACGTAAATAGCCAAAAGGCACTACCTTGAGGTATACAATTTCTAAAACTAACCGATACTAGGCATAACCATTTTACTTATCACATATCGGACCTCCACTTCTTTCGTGGAGGTTTTTTTGTGCATAAAAAAACAGACTCACAATTTGGAGTCTGTTTTGAGTTTTGAAGGTTTATTATGCTTTACGAACGTTAACCGCTTGTGGACCACGTTGTCCATTTTCGATTTCAAACGTCACTTCTTGACCTTCATCTAACGTTTTGTAGCCTTCGCCTTGAATCGCTGAGAAGTGAACGAATACATCGTCTCCACCGTCACGCTCGATAAATCCAAAGCCTTTTTCACCGTTAAACCATTTTACTTTACCATGTTCCATTTTTGTAGCTCCTCCTAGCATGTAACAAATACATGAAATTGCAATATAGTCTTGCCCAATTATTATAACCAAGTGAAATTATTTTTAAACAATTTCCTCTTGTATATAAAGTATTTCACATTTGAGTTGATTTTATTTCAAAAAAATAATATTCCTTCCTCATAATACTTCCAAGTCCGTGAATGCTTATAAATTACAGCACCCATTTTTGGATTGCCTTAGCGACACCATCTTCATTATTTGAAGATGTTACCCAAGCAGCCGCATTTTTTACAGTATCCTGAGCATTTCCCATTGCAATGCCTAAGCCTGCTTCTTCTATCATAGCCAAATCATTTAGACTGTCGCCAACGGCCATGACGTTTATCATCTCAATACCAAGCCGTTGACAGACTAATTTCAGCCCTTTTGCTTTATTAATCCCGGCCGGGTTTACTTCAAGATTTGTTGGAGTTGAGTTGGTTACTTCAAACTCTCCACGTGCCAGCAGCTCTTTTAAAACTATGTCTCTTGTCGGCACATCCTTAATATTGAATCCAAATTTCAGCCATTCCGCTCCATGAATATCTTCCGGAATTTCATCAAACCAGTTTCGGGTTGTGCTGATTGCCCAAAAACGGCTCTTGTGCTTTTCGGTTAGCTCTATCATCCATTGAATGGATTCGGAATTAACAAGATTCCTCTCGACTAATCCCCTTTTATCATCCCAAATTTCACTGCCGTTTACCGTCACTAAGTATGACGTTAACGAAAGCGAATCTGCATGTTTCTCACAGCTTCTTAAAGAGCGGCCAGTGCTGAGAACGATATGTACGCCTTTTTCCTGTGCTTCTTTAATCGCTAGACGGTTTGCCTCTGAAATCTCGTGCTGATCATTTAACAGAGTCCCATCCATATCAAGTGCGATTAGTTTAATCTCATGATCACTTTTGAAATTTTCCATATCTAATCAACTCCTTAAAAAAACATACCTAATGAGAGTAACACCATATTGAAGTATCTCAAAAAAACTTTCATAACGGAAAAATTCCGAACGAATATTCGTTCCTATAGTAAACAAAAAAATAACACCTAGAATGATACAAGGTGTTATTAATTTGGGGAGAACGAGTTTATAGGCATTATCCTGGGCTAATTGTTACGATAATTTGGAGAGACTCGGTTTATCGGCACTATCCTGGGCTAATTGTTACGATAGTTTGGAGAGACTCGGTTTATCGGCACTATCCTGGACTAATTGTTACGATAATTTGGAGAGACTCGGTTTATCGGCACTATCCTGGACTAATTGTTACGATACTTTGGAGAGACCAGGTTTTTCGGACTATCCTAGGCTAATTGTTACATTTTCCTTCATTTATTAGTGATGGTGATGATGGCCGCCTTTGGCCGGATTTGTGATCAGCCATTCTTCCTTAGGTACATGGAACATTTGAATCCAAACGCCATCTAAGTATTCTTCGCGGGAATCAAGGATTAAATCAATATCCTTGTCCGTTTTTACTACAACATCATGCTCAGTTGGTGTATCGAGCATTAAATCATAATGAGCATGGTCACCGTGCATATTTGTAACATAAACACGAAATAATTTTCCCTCTGCCTCAGGGCCCTCCATCATTTTCTTCAATGCTTTGGCAGCATGGCGATTAATTTTCACTTTCATATATGTCGCTCCATTCCTATGTATATTCATATACATTATCCCATTATTATTCCAAAATAGACAATGAACCTAACTTTCTTCCCACAACTTGTCTTTATTAGGAATAAAAATCCTTAACAAATTTGTCACAAATTCTTCAAAAAACGTATATAAACATCACACCAAAGTTGTTAATATTGTGGTAGCGAATAATTACACTAATTATAAAATCATTATTAGATAGTAATTAATTTAGAAAGGAATCTCTAATCAAGTTTGTGAAAAAATTCACGAAAACAAATCATTATCGAGAGGAGTAAGAAACATGAAAAAAAAGCGCACCAAATGGGCTTTATACTCAGTGATTTTTACCATTTTCACCATTTTAACTGGGTGTGAACCTCTACTTGTCTTGGATCCAAAAGGACCACAAGCAGAACGGCAGGCCAGTGACATCCTTATGTCAATTGGACTTATGTCCGTAATCGTTATCGTAGTTTTCTCCATGCTGGTTTACATGTTAGTGAAATACCGAGCTTCGAAGCAACGTGCAGATTATGAACCGCCACACATTGAAGGAAACCTCTGGGTTGAAACCATCATGGTTGGAATTCCAGTATTAATTGTTGCCTTTCTCTCTTTTGTATCTGTACAAAGCAACTATATTGTTGAAGCAAAACCGAAGGGTTACGAGGATAAAGAGCCTTTAGTTGTGTATGCTTCTTCCTCTAACTGGAAATGGCACTTTAGTTATCCTGAAGAAGGTATTGAAACCGTCAATTACTTGTATATTCCAACTGATCGAGCTCTTGAATTTAGACTTTATTCTCATGGGCCGATTACAAGTTTCTGGATTCCCCAGTTAGGCGGACAAAAATATGCTATGGCTGACATGGTAACTACCTTGCATTTAGCAGCAGATGTCCCTGGTGAATTTATGGGACGAAATGCGAATTTCTCAGGTAAAGGATTTGCTGAAAATACATTCAATGTAACCGCAATGTCTCAAGACGATTTTGACGACTGGGTAAAAGAAGTAAAAGAAACTGCCAAACCAATTACTGAGAAAAAATTTGAGGAATTATTAGAACCTGGTCATCTCGGGCAGCAAACGTACATTGGAACGCATCTAGACTTTTCGCCGCCTCCAGCTGGTCATGATCACTCAGAAGAATCAAATGAAACAACTGATTCAGAATCTCACACAGATTCCAGCGCCAATCATGAAAGTATGAGTCATTAATTTAACAAGTAAACTTCCCTTGAAAGGAGTTAGGAATAAATGGATTTCTTTGATCGATTTGCCGTACCTCATCCTAGTTTTGCGATTTATGCTTCGATGGTTGCCATTGGGCTTACCTTTATCGCAGTGATTGCTGGATTAACGTATTTTAAAAAATGGGGCTACCTATGGCGTGAATGGTTAACAACTGTTGACCACAAACGAATTGGTATCATGTATTTACTATCTGCCCTCCTCATGTTATTCAGAGGTGGAGTTGACGCCATCATGATGCGTGCTCAGCTTGCCGTTCCAGAAAACACACTGCTGGACGCTCAGCATTATAATGAGATTTTCACAACACATGGAATTGTTATGATTCTCTTTATGGCAATGCCATTTATTATGTTCTTTATGAACTTTGTAATTCCATTACAAATAGGAGCACGTGACGTGGCATTTCCACGCTTGAATGCACTAAGTTTCTGGCTATTCTTTATGGGGGCCATGTTATTCAACATTTCATTCGTGGTTGGCGGCTCACCTGACGCAGGTTGGACTTCTTATTTCCCTCTTGCAGGTAACGAATTCAGTACATCTGTTGGTACCAATTATTACATGATTGCGATTCAGATAGCTGGTATTGGTACCTTAATGACCGGGATTAATTTTATCACTACGATTCTCAAAATGAGAGCACCTGGCATGACCTTATTGAAAATGCCAATGTTCACATGGTCCGCTTTAATCGCCAATGTGATTATAGTATTCGCATTCCCAGTTTTAGCTGTATTGCTTGCAATGGGAACCTTAGATCGTCAATTTGGAACGAATTTCTTCACTATGGATAATGGCGGAATGGATATGCTATGGGCCAATATTTTCTGGGTTTGGGGACATCCTGAAGTTTACATCCTAATACTTCCTGCATTCGGTATATATAGTGAAATTATCTCTACCTTTGCCCGTCGAAACCTGTATGGTTATAAATCGATGGTTGGTTCGATGGTTATTATTTCCCTGCTTTCCTTCTTTGTATGGGCACACCATTTCTTTACGATGGGGCAAGGAGCATTAACAAACAGTATATTCTCGATTACAACCATGGCAATTGCCGTACCTACTGGGGTAAAGATTTTTAACTGGCTTCTTACCCTAAGAAAAGGAAAAATTGTTTTTACCACACCAATGCTATATAGTATCTTTTTCATTCCGCTCTTTACAATTGGCGGGGTAACCGGGGTAATGCTTGCTATGTCTGCAGCAGACTATCAATACCATAATACAATGTTCTTAGTTGCACATTTCCACAACGTAATTATTCCTGGTGTTGTCTATGCAATGCTTGCAGGATTGCATTATTATTGGCCAAAGATGTTTGGTTTCATGTTAAATGAAAAAATTGGAAAATGGACAGCTTGGCTGCTTTCCATCGGTTTTGTCTTATCCTTTATGCCAATGTACGCTTCGGGGCTGGATGGTCAGGCACGCCGGATGTACACCTACTCTGAGGCTGCTGGATTTGGTACATTGAATATGATTTCCTTTATTGGAGCCGCAATCATGGCCATTGGTTTTGTATTCATCGTATACAATATTTACTATAGTACTCGATATGAATCGAGAGACATTGGCAATGACCCATGGGATGCTCGTACATTAGAGTGGTCTACCCATACACCGGTACCGGCATATAATTTTGCAATATTACCAGAAGTTCGTTCCAATGAAGCATTTTGGGACGCAAAGAAGAAGGGTCATGTTTTATTTAAAGGAGAATACGAGAAAATTCACATGCCTAATAATAGCGGAATTCCATTTATCATGAGCTGTATCTTCTTTGTTTGGGGATTCTCTTTTATTTTCAGTTTGTGGATTCCAGTTATCATTACAACACTAGGAATTTTTGCATGTATGGCTCTCCGGTCGTTTGAACAAGACCATGGCCATTATATCTCTGTAAAAGAAATTGAAGAAACAGAAACAAATTTGCGAGGTGCTTAAAAGATGAAAATAGATAACTCGCTCCCATTAGAATATAGTACCGAAGAAAACAGTTTGAAAATCTTAGGATTTTGGATCTTTCTTGGTGCGGAAATTATGCTTTTTGCCACCCTTTTTGCGTCATATTTCACATTAGTGGATCGAACGGGTAATGGTCCTGCGGGAGCAGAAATTTTTGAGATTACACCAGTGTTAATTGAAACGATTTTACTTTTAACCAGCAGTTTTACCATTGGCCTAGGTATTCATGCCATGCGCATCGGTAACAAAAGAGCTATGATGGCATTTTTCGCCATTACCTTACTACTTGGACTTGGATTCTTAAGTGTTGAGATTTATGAGTTTATGCACTATGTACATGTTGGGGCCGGACTGCAAACAAGTGCATTTACATCGATCCTTTTAACAACATTAGGTACACATGGAGCGCACGTTACACTTGGACTTTTTTGGGGATTATTCATAATGCTGCAAGTGAAAAAACGTGGTTTAACTCCACAGACAACCAATAAAGCATTTATCTTTTCCCTTTATTGGCATTTCCTAGATGTCGTTTGGATTTTCATCTTTAGCTTCATCTATTTGAAAGGAATGATGTAAGATGAGCCAATTATTCCCAATGAAACAAGTACTTGGTTTTGTCTTCTCCCTACTCCTGACAACCATTGCTTTAGCTGTTTACTTTTTAGATATGTCATTTGCGGCAGGCATGACGATTCTTCTTGTAACTGCGTTTATCCAAGCAGGACTCCAGCTCGTTGTATTTATGCATGCTGGTGAGACGAAGGATAAAGGTGCAATCTACACTAATGTTTTTTATGGCTTAATTATTGCACTCGTTACGGTTTTTGGTACCCTGCTCGCAATGGTTTGGGATATGTAGAAGCCTGAATCAAATCATCTAATCTAATAAAAAACGCTGTTGATTTCCACATCAACAGCGTTTTTAATTTCCATGTAATAGTCATATAGGTGTAATTTCCACTATATACTATGCATGAAGTCAATTTAGAAAGGTGGGAGCACTATTAGTACCCTTGTTGAAAAATCATGGAATGACTTTGCCGGTTTTTTTCCTAAGGAGACTCAAAAGCAAATCAAAAAAAGCGTAAGAGCTATGCAAGTATTAACCACCGATCCTGAACCAGAAGTTGCACCAACCCCCAAAGAACTTGTTTGGACAAAGAATAAAACAAAACTTTATCGCTATACTCCCGATCAGCCCAAAAAATATAAGATCCCTCTGCTTATGGTTTATGCATTGATTAATAAACCATATGTCCTAGATTTAGCTAAGGGTGGAAGTCTCATAGAATATTTGGTAAGCCGTGGTTTCGATGTCTACCTCTTAGATTGGGGAACACCAGGTTTAGAGGATAAAAATATGAAACTTGACGATTATATTTTAGACTATATACCACGTGCTGTTAAAAAAGTAATGAAGAATTCAAATGCTTCTGAAGTTTCCATTTTAGGGTATTGTATGGGTGGAACCATGACATCTGTATTTGCAGCATTACATCCAGAATTGCCAATCCGCAATCTTATCTTTATGACAAGTCCCTTTGATTTTACTAATACAGGTTCCTATGGTTCTATGTTGGATAAGCGATACTTTGATGTTGATAAAGTAGTAGATACAATGGGTAATATACCGCCAGAAATGATTGACTATGGGAACAAAATGATTCAACCAATTGCAAACTTTTACGGACCATATGTAAGTCTATACGATCGTGCAGATAATGAAAATTTTATAAAAGGTTTTAGTCTTCTCCAAAAATGGCTAAATGATGGTATTCCATTTCCAGGTGAATCCTACCGCCAATGGATTCGTGATTTTTATCAATACAATAAGCTGATAAAAGGAGAACTAGTTATTCGCGGCCAAAAGGTAAATTTAAAGAATATTAAAGCAAATGTGTTAAATCTTGCAGGTAAAAATGACTTGATTGCCCAGCCTCATATGGTTGAAGCATTAATGAACGCGATATCAAGCAAAGATAAAATTTATAAAAATTTGCCCGTTGGCCATACCTCGATAACCTTTGGAGCAAAAGCGGCAAAAATCACCTACCCTACCATTGGCGACTGGCTTGCAGAAAGGTCAATCTAAACGCTGAATTTTCAGCGTTTTTTTTATTTTGGCAGGCAATCTTCAAAAATACAAAATACCGACTGAAATACTTTTTCCAGTCGGTTCATGTAAGTATAATATTATTAGACTTTTTTCGACAATATTACCGTTTAAGACATTTTATCATATGTTGTAATTATTTGTAAATTATTGAAGTTAAGAGTTTTTTTAATATAATTAAAACCCGAATTAACAGCCCTTTAAATCACCAAACCTCCATCCACACTTAAAACGGTACCATTAATGTAATTGGCGTCATCGGATGCAAGAAAAAGATAGGCAGAGGCAATATCCGATGGTTTTCCAAGCTTCTTAAGAGGCGTTTTTTCCTTCATGACGTTAAGAATCTTCTCTGGTACTGCTGCGGTCATCCCTGTTTCAATAAAACCTGGCGCAACAGCATTTACCCTTATCCCTTTAGGACCAAATTCTTTTGCCCAGCTTTTTGTTAAGCCAATAACACCAGCCTTAGTGGCTGCATAATTTGTTTGACCGATATTTCCGTATAACCCTACGACAGAGGAGGCGTTTAAGATGACTCCCGCTCCCTGGTTTAACATAATCGGGGCAACCGCTTTTGTACATTTAAATACTCCAGACAAGTTAACGGAGATAACTTTTTCCCAGTCACTTTCATTCATCTTGGTGAGAAACCCATCCAATGTTATACCTGCATTATTGATTAGAATATCAATCCTTCCATGCATTCCAATGGTTGTTTGAACCATTTCATCAATTTGGGAGCTGTCTGTAACATCCACCTTCATAAAGGTAACATTCTCATGATTTAATTCCTCAACTGCATTTCTGCCGGCTGATTCATCATAATCACATATCACTACTCTTGCCCCTTCTCGAAGAAATTGTTTGGCCGTTTCTTTCCCAATCCCCTGAGCACCGCCAGTTATTAGAGCCACTTTACCTGTGAATTTCAAATTCTCCCCACCTCTTGTTAGATTTTTTTCATCCAAAGGCAGTTTGTAAAATGTCAACTTAACACTTCATCCTATTCTTATAAGTTCAAAAAAAGAACATAGTATATACTGCTCTTCACTGTTCCGAATCGATTGAAAACAGCCTAATCCTATTTACAATCGAGATATTCATTATTTCAAAATAAAATCAAATTCTATCCATGCCCTAAAATCCCCAAGAAAACGCATTAAAAACGTGGTGAATTTTGTCTAAAAAAGTATTATTATTTTGTGACAATTTCGAATACTTACCCTTCAAATCCTTCCTCATTGCTAGTATGATAGTAATGTTGATAAAAACACTTAGGAGGAATAACCATGAAATTAGAAACAAATCTTTTTGATATCTGGAAGGATTACTATGCAAAATCCAGCAGCTTTTTTGATGAAACTATTAAGGAGAATTTCCCAGCCCAGGGAATTGCTCAAGTGTTGGAAATGAACCTTATGTACAAAAAATTAATTGATGAAAGTACAGAAAAATATCTTGAGCTGGTTAATCTTCCATCTCGCAACGATCTTGCTAATCTTTCTTCTTTAGTAGTCAACGTTGACGCAAAAGTTGATAACTTGGAAGAACTATTAGAGGATAACAGCACAAATCAACTAGACCAGTCTGGTTTCAAACAGGAATTATCTACCATTAAAAAGGACATGAAAAATCTAGATACCAAAATGAATCAAATTATTACTCTCTTAAAAGCCGAAGGATCAAAATAGACTATTTCTATCACTAGGAACAAGAAATTAAACCGGTTTGACCATTAAGCTTGTAAATGTAGTTACATAACATAGGAGGCATATTAACATGACAGAACTTAAAGACAAGGTAGCAATCGTAACAGGCGGGAGCAGAGGAATTGGCGCATCCATTGCATTGGAATTGGCCAAGAATGGCGTTAAAATCGTTCTTAACTATGTTTCACGTAAAGAACTTGCTGATAAAATCGCGGCTGAAATACATGAAGTTGGCGGAGAAGCTTGTATTGTTCAAGCGGATGTTTCTAAGAGTGAGGAAGCACACTATCTTGTCGAACAAGCAGTTGGACATTTTGGACGATTAGATATTTTAGTAAATAATGCTGGAATTACTCGAGACAGCACATTTAAAAAGCTTACTGAGGAAGACTGGAGAAAAGTAATTGATGTGAATTTAAATAGTGTATACAATACCACATCATCGGCATTACCACACCTTACTGAATCTGATGCTGGCCGCATTATCAACATTTCATCTATTATTGGTCAGGCTGGAGGATTCGGTCAAACAAACTATGCTGCTGCAAAAGCCGGCATAATCGGATATACTAAATCCCTTGCGTTAGAGCTTGCAAGAACAAATGTAACGGTAAATTCAATTTGCCCTGGATTTATCGGAACAGAAATGGTTCAAGCAATTCCGGAAAAAGTACTAGAAAGCATCGTGGCAAAGGTTCCTCAAAAACGTTTAGGAAAACCGGAAGAAATAGCACGCGGTGTTGTGTTCTTATGTAAAGATGGAGACTATATTACAGGACAGCAATTAAATATTAATGGCGGACTTTACATGTAAGTACCCTGTGTACTTATAGTAATAATGATGTAAGGAGTGAGCAGTTATTAACGTACATACTAAAAATGAATGGGAAAAGTATGCGCAATTAATTCCTCAAGATTATCAACAAATGCTTAATCGCGTAAATAGGGCTTCTCAGGTACTAACAATTGATGCCGAACCGGAAGTTGCGCCAACACCAAAAGAGGTAGTTTGGACGAGAAATAAAACAAAGCTTTATCGATATATTTCTGACCAGCCGAAAAAACATAAAGTTCCATTACTCATGATTTATGCCCTAATAAATAAACCATATGTCTTAGATTTAACAAAAGGTGGTAGTTTAATAGAATATCTGGTTAATCAGGGGTTTGATGTTTATCTGCTTGACTGGGGTACGCCAGGATATGAAGATCGCCATATGAAACTAGATGATTTTATTATGGACTACATCCCACGTGCAGTAAAAAAAGTAATGAAAAAATCTAATGTTGACGAAGTGTCCCTGCTTGGGTATTGTATGGGCGGTACCATGACATCTATTTTTGCGGCATTACACCCTGAATTACCTATCCGTAATCTTGTCTTTATGACAAGTCCATTTGACTTTGAGAATACGGGTCAATACGGTGAAATGTTAAATGAGAAATTTTTTAATATTGATAAGGTAGTAGATACACTTGGTGTGGTACCTCCTGAAGTGATTGACGTGGGTAACAAATTAATAAAACCAATGGCAAACTTCTATGGTCCTTATGTGAGTCTTGTCGATCGCGCGGATAATGAAAAGTTTGTAAAAAGCTTTAAACTTCTCCAAAAATGGTTGAATGACGGTATTCCATTCCCTGGCGAGGCTTACCGTCAGTGGATAAGAGATTTTTATCAGAAAAACAAACTGATTAAAGGTGAACTGGTTGTACGTGGAAATAAAGTAGATTTGAAAAATATTAAAGCAAATGTGCTAAATTTAGCCGGACAACAAGACCTAATTGCTCAGCCTCATATGGTTGAAGCTTTGATGGACTCCATTTCGAGCCAAGATAAACAATATCAAAATTTACCTGTTGGACATACTTCCATCACTTTTGGCAGCAAAGCCAATAAAATCACCTATCCAACAATCGGTGATTGGCTGGCTGAACGATCCAACTAAATAAAAAGATTAAAATGAAGTGTTCCTCTAATAGGAACACTTTTTTTGGGTTCAAACGTAAAATCTTCATGGATCCCCTTTATTTCATCGGTGTTCCTTTTTTTGAAGTGATTGGAACAACATTCTTACCAACATGAGATTTTTCTAACATTTCCTCCGTCACGACCAAGAACACACCAATAAGAAAAATAAAAACGGCACCCACAGATGTTCCAATTCCAATCGAGACGAACGCACTGAAACCGCTTACAGACATTCCTAAAATAAAGGTAATTACTCCGATGATTAAAATGGTTAATCCAACATACGCTACTGCATTTAAAAATTTCTCTCTCTTCACCATAACATTATATCCCCTTTCTATATATTATTAATTATTGACCATGTTCACAAAATTGTCAAACTTTTTCTATAAAAACAACTTATTAATGTTGACATTTTCAATTTCTAATATACTGTTCGTAATTACTCTTTTCTCAATACGAAAACAGATTTCATAAAAAACAACAATTCCACCATTTGGAGGAATTGCTTGTCATGTTTTTTGTTCTTCATTAAACATCTTTTTTGCTTCAATAAACAAAATATGATGTCCTTGGATTTCCTTAACAGTAAAGACGAATCCCTCTTCCTCGATTTCATCTCCCTTTTTAGCATCAAAATTGCGGCTCAGGAACCAACCGCCAATTGTATCCATTTCTTCATCGGATAAATTTGTACCAAGAGTATCATTCACTTCTCCGACTAATACTTTTGCATTAAATATGTACTGATCAGAATTAACTTTACGAATCTCTGCCACTTCATCAGCATCATACTCATCTCGAATCTCTCCGACGATTTCTTCTAAGATATCCTCAACCGTCACAAGCCCTGAGGTCCCGCCGTATTCATCAAGCAGAATGGCCATATGCGATCGTTCCTTTTGCATTTTCACCAATAAATCATGGATGGGGATTGATTCGATGACACGAATTACAGGCTTTAATATTGGTTTTAGCGTAGTGTCTTTTAAAAGTTCTTCCTTGGTTATCTCTTCCGTTAATATTTCTTTAATGTTAATTAAACCTAAAATATTATCCTTATCGCCATCAGCCACTACTGGGTATCGAGTATACTTTTCTTTTTTTATGACTTGCCTTACCGTTTCAATACTGTCGTTCATATCTAATGTAACCATTTCCGTTCTTGGAACCATGATTTCTTTTGCAATTCTTTCATCAAATTCGAATATGTTATTCACATATTCAAGTTCACTTTTATTGATCTCACCGCTTTCATAGCTTTCTGAAAGGAGAATTCGCAGCTCTTCTTCGGAAAGACCTATTTCATTTTCAGAAACAGCTTTGAAGCCAAACCATCCTGCAAGTACTCGAGCGGAATGGTTTAATACCCATATAAATGGATACATGATTTTATAAAACCAGATTAATGGCTTAGAAAATAATAGTGAAATTTGTTCTGCCCTCTGGATCGCTATTGTTTTTGGAGCTAACTCACCAATCACCACGTGTAAAAATGTAACAGAAGCAAATGCCAGACCAAAAGATAATACATGGGATATAGCCTCATTTAATTCTAAATATGTAAATAAGGGAAATAATAAACTTTCTACAGTTGGTTCCCCTAGCCATCCTAGACCTAACGCAGTAACCGTTATTCCAAGCTGACATGCTGATAAATATTCATCTAGGTGCGTAGTTACATGCTTTGCTGCTTTTGCTCCTTTTTTGTCTTCAGCGATTAACTGTTCTATTCTTGATCCCCTGACCTTCACAATCGCAAATTCAGTAGCAACGAAAAATCCTGTTAAAGCGATTAATAATGCAATTAAAAGAAGATTGATAATTGTCAATAGCTGCCTTACAGGATGTAAGGCTCACACCTCCATAATAAATGTATGTATATGTTATTGATTCCCCTAATCCTCCCTTTTTACCGACAGGAAGCTGCATTTCGATTGAATGCAGCTTCCTTCAACTCTTCCTATTCTAAGTTTTCCTTTATTATGAGGAAATTATGAGACTTTTGTATCTATTTTCCTCTCTTCTACCGCTTGGTCCTTGGAGAAGAACCATCCTGCAGCTGCAATCGCAACTAATACACCATAGAATGTTAATTTCCACTCTGTTGAATGGGCAAATTCCTGACTTAATACAGCGAGTGCTGGATGTGAAAGTGTGTAAACCGCTAACTTAACACCAACCCAGCCTACGATCATAAAGGCTGCAATTTCAAGACCGGGTCTTCTTTCTAATAACGTAACAAATTGATTTGCTGCAAATCGCATGATAATTAGACCAATGATACCCCCGGCAAAAATAACCAAGAATTTCCCGCCATCCAGGCCACCGATATTCGGCAATGGTGTATTGGGGAGAACGACTGCAAGTGCCACCGCAGCAAGTATAGAATCCACGGCAAATGCAATATCTGCTAATTCCACTTTAAAAACAGTAGACCAAAATCCGCTTTTCTTAATAGGTTCTTCTTTTGAACTTTCAGATTTTCCTTTAATCGCTACTTTTCGAACAATATGATTGATTGCCATAAATAATAGGTATAGCGCTCCAATGGCTTGAACCTGCCACACATCGACAAGGAACGAAATAACAAAAAGGGAAATGAATCGGAACACAAACGCACCTGCTAAACCATAAAACAATGCTTTTTTTCGATCTTCTTCAGGTAAATGCTTCACCATAATCGCTAGCACTAAAGCATTATCCGCTGCTAGCAAACCTTCCAATGCAATAAGTACAAGTAATACCCATCCGTATTCCAGCAAAAGAGAGAAGTCCATACATAATTCCTCCTAAATAGTAAGTTTTTTTCTAAAATATCCCTCTGCTGCAAATAAAAAAGCCTTTACGCAGGAAAAGTGGTACTTTTTCCAACAGTAAAGGCCTCAAAAAAACACAAAAAGACCTTTACCGTTTTGCAGTAAAGGTCTTGCTAACAACATCACGTTGCCAATAAAGCCGGAGAAAAAAATTTCTCGGAATGACGACTTTATTGTCCAGCTACTCCCCTTTAAAAAGGAAATATTTTATTACTTACAATATATGATAGAAAAAACATAATGTCAATCAGAAATTGCCATCATATAAAAGGAAAACCTTTACATTACTGAATAAAAACGTAAAATAATAAATAATTACATATTTTTACTATGCATACAAACGATGGAATCTCGCTTTGTTAGTTGAGGCTGTCTTCGTAATGATTGTTGTTAAAATCTTAAAGCCGATTTTAACGCGGCAATAGTTATTTTGCTTTTGTGAATTTAGTTTGCAGGCTCTTTTCTTAGTAAATTTATTCTATTTACTGCTGAAATTAGTACTATCATAAAATTTTGTTCCAGAAAGCAAGAAAATTTAAGAAAAGAGCCTTAGTTGAAAAGGATGTGTCAGCAATTGGAGAAAAAGAAAAAGAAAAAATCACATTTCCCGTTTCGCTTAAATCTGCTATTTTTCAGTGTTTTTATGTTATTTTCCATTCTGATTTTACGTTTAGGATTTGTCCAAATTGTCTATGGGGAAAATTTCAAACGTGAATTAGAAAGAAAAGAAGATATTACGATTAATAACCCTGTACCCAGAGGGAAAATGTTTGACAGTAAACACAGAGTGATTGTTGATAATGTGCCGAAAAGGGCAATTACATATACTAATATGGGAGCAAGTCAGAAAGAAATGCTTGCCACAGCCGAAAAGTTAGCACAGTTAATTGTTAAAAATCCCGATAAAGTGACTGTTCGAGACAAAAAGGATTTTTGGATTATTAAAAATCCTGAAAAAGCCGAAGCAAAAATCACCCAAGAAGAAACCGCCTTATTTAAAACAAAAAAATTAAAAGATAATGATCTTTATCAACGAAAGCTTGAACGAATTACCGAGGAGGAATTAGCTCAATTTACTCCTGAGGAACTTGAGGTACTTGCCATCTACCGTGAATTCTCAAGTGGATATAAATTTACTCCTCAAATTGTTAAAAACGAAGATGTAACACCAGAGGAATTTGCGATTGTCAGTGAGAATCTACAAATGCTCCCAGGTGTTGATACGACCACGGATTGGGATCGGTCATATGCTTTTGAGCAAACTTTAAAATCGATTTTAGGGAACGTGACAAAAACCGAAGAAGGATTGCCAGCCGATCGTTTGGATCATTTCTTATCACTTGGGTATAACCGTAATGATAGGGTTGGAAAAAGCCAGCTGGAATTACAATATGAAGATGTCCTACATGGACACAAAACAAAGGTTAAAACAGTAACAGATAAGCAAGGCAATGTCATTGAAACAGAAGTAGTTTCGGATGGAAAACGAGGGAAAGACCTGGTTCTAACTGTTGATATGGACTTACAAATCGCCGTAGAGAAAATTATCGAAGAAGAGCTTTGGGCACTGAAACAAACCCCGAATACCTCTCTTTTGGATAGAGCCTACGTCGTTTTAATGGATCCAAATAATGGTGCCGTCTTAACAATGGCTGGGAAAAGAATCGTTAAAAATTCTGAAACTGGTAAATTAGAAATGCAAGATGATGCTCTAGGTACAATTACTACCACATACAATGTCGGCTCAACAGTAAAAGGGGCAACTATTTTAACAGGGTTTAAGCAAGGGGTAATTAGTCCTGGTACGAAAATTAATGATCAAGGGATAAAAATCGCGGATACCCCTCTCAAAGCGTCTTATTCCTATTTAGGAACATTAAATGATGTGGACGCATTGAAATTATCTTCAAACGTTTATATGTTCCATACGGCGATTAGAATTGGTAAAGGGAATTACCAATATGATAAGCCCTTAAGTTTAGCCTCAAATACAGGTGAAATCATTAGAAATTCTTTTGCGAGCTTTGGCCTTGGGACTAGGACTGGTATTGATCTCCCAAATGAATCAAGTGGTCTAAAGGGAACAAGCAAGCTGCCAGGACATATCATGGACTTAGTCATTGGACAGTATGACACCTATTCTCCGATGCAATTAGCGCAATATATTTCAACGATTGCTAACGGCGGAAACAGAATGAAACCACATATTGTGAAAGAAATCCGTGAGCCTATGGACAATACAGACGAACTTGGTCCTATTTTCCAAGAGATAAATCCCACTGTCCTTAATACGATAGATGCTGAACCTGCTTGGATTGACCGGGTACAGTTAGGATTCAAAAAGGTTTTCCAAGAGCCAGGAGGAACAGCATTTAGACGGTTCCAAGGAGTTGCTTACTCTCCTGCAGGAAAAACCGGAACGGCTGAGGCCTACTATGATGGACCAGACCGCAAGAAATTTGGTAAGATTCCGCCCCAAGTAATGAACTTAACCTTAGCCACCTACGCACCTAGTACCAATCCTGAAGTGGCAATGGCGGTTATTGTCCCATGGGCCTATCAAGGAAATACTGATAATGGTGCAAACTTCCGAATCGGGCGTAGAGTCATGGATACTTACTTTGAAAAGAAGAAGAATTAAGGAGAAAAGGCGTCTGGTATATTTATGACCAGACGCCTTTTTGTTTTTTTGTAGAAGGTGCACGGCTTTTTGTAGAAACTGTACACTCCTCCCCTATCCAATCGGCAACACATAGATCAAAACACAGAAAAAGTGCATCACTGTCCCGGCAATTACAAATAGATGCCAGACGGCATGATGATAATGAAAGCCTCGCCATACATAAAAAACAGCTCCAAATGTATAGAGGAGACCTCCGATCATTAAATAGGTCATCCCCTGTGATGGGAGTTTGTCAGCTAAAGGATTCCATGCGAATACCATCATCCAGCCCATCACCACATATAGAATCGTCGAGGTAAAAAGATACTTTTTTACAAAAAAGCATTTAAAGATAGTTCCGGCAATGGCCAATCCCCACACAACCCCAAAAAGTGTCCAACCTAAAGACCCTCTAATGACTACTAGCAGGAAAGGTGTGTAGGTGCCTGCAATGTAAAAGTAAATGGATGAATGGTCAAAAATCTCAAATAAATCTTTGACTTTCCCCTCCGGAAAACTATGTACCAATGTCGAGGACATATACAAAATGAACATGGAGGCTCCGTAAATTGTAAAACTCACTATGTGCCAAGCATTTCCATAGAGTGATGAAAATACAATCAACATAACCAAAGCAGCAATACTTAGCACGGCACCAATCCCGTGAGTAATCGAATTTGCAACTTCCTCTCTACGCGAAAAAACATGAGTATTTGCCATCGTGCTATTCTCCTCTTTCAAACTATTCCTGTTTAGATTTATCCATTAATTCTATTATGCTCTTTTTTGGACTCCAACAGTCAAATTTATAATTCGTTTTTGTTTCAAAACCTAAACGACTGCAATAATAAACCATCCCAGCTGGCTTTTTCTCGGCTTGAAAATTCCGGCAGGTAGCACAACAATGGAAATCCTTCATTTTCTTCCCCCCCACAAATTTACCATTCTATTAATAATTCTTTCATAATTTGTTCATATTTTTCGTTTACTATAATACTAGGTTCATAAAAGAACCTAAACTCCATCCCCTTTTATTTTATAGATACCTTTTCCATACCCGGCATTTGCCGGGTAAATTTTTTGTACAAATATTTTTTTCTCTACTAATATTAGAATAAAGCTGGCTGCCTACTATCGCAGCAGACAGCCCAAACTCCATTTATCTTACTTTTCTCTCCATAAATATTTCAGGATCATCTATTGCTTGAAAACCATATTGTTCGTATAGTCCATGTGCGTCGTACGTGCATAACATCATTTTCCGAACATCCTTTAGTTCTGACTGGCCAATCATAGTTTCCATCATCCATTTCGAAAGGCCAATTCCCCGATATTCAGGGAGAACAAATACATCCATGATCCATGCAAATCGAACAAAATCAGTTACTGCCCGGACAAACCCTATTTGCTTTGCTTCCCCTTTTGCGGGATTTCCCTCATACATACCAAAACAAATCGAAGATTTTTCTATTGACTTGTTTACTTTTTCCATCGATATCCCTTTAGCCCAATAAGAATCAACACTCAAAAAATGATGAATCATATTCCTATCAAGATATTGCTTCTCCGTACTAAGAGTAAAACCATCCTTTTCCCAACTAGACATTGCCATCACCCTCCGATTTTTCAGATTAGCCTATGATCTTAATAGTCATGACGTATACTTCCCGCCTTCCCTGTCAATAACAATACCAATTACTACTAGAAATGAGGTGTCTTGGTATGAAGGGAATCTATTTTATCAATGACCAAATTCGTTTAAACGGTCTTTCAAAGGAAGAAAGCTTTAAACTTCAAGAACAAAGTATTCTGCCTTACATTCAAAAACACAATATCAAAGTGATAAAACTGAATCCTTATCAACTCTACGACTATTACACGATTCCGCATGCCCTTTTACATGATTTGAAAAAGCATAGAAATGATCTTGATTGTTTCATTCATTACTCTCCCCAAGTATTAGAGGATTTTATAAATTCCTATCCAGCAAGATGGTTAATTTTAAAAAGCTTTTTTAAAAAGGTAATTACAATAGATGAACGAAATGATCTTCCTGCAAAGTTCATCGTTTAGTCTGCCGATTCCTTTGACATTTTTCGGTACATGATAACAAAATTAATAAGAGAAATTAGTAAAATATATCCTCCATATAAACCAAAGGAAAACAGCTTGTTGCTGCTAAAAGAAGCTCCGGCAAAAGACAAAATGAGGATATTAGGTAATTTACCAATTGTGGATGCGCTAAAGAAAACAAGACCATTCACCTTACTTAAACCGCAAACGATATTGACTACAGGCGCTGGAATAATGGGAATCAAACGGCAGGTTAAGATGGCCAAGAAGGAATTCCGATTAAGAAAAGCTTCATATTCCTGGACTTTCTTATGGTTCATTAACTTTGCCTGTGCATAGTCCCGAAAACCATATCTACATAAATAAAAGAACGCCATTGTTCCAACCATTGCACCTGTTAGGGACACAATTACCCCTTGAGTGGTTCCGAATACACCGCCGATAACACCAGCTAGGACAGGAAAAGGAATAACAGGAAAAAAGACACAAATTGCTACGAGCAGCATGCTAATCAAAAGGGAAAGTGGTCCCCCCTCTTTTATTAATGCAAGCAGCTCATCCTTTTGTAAAAAGCCTATCGCCACAATTATGATTAAAATCAATATACTTAGAATTCTTTTCCCCATTATTAACTCCTAATCTTTAAGAAATGCTCTTTCTCCTTAAGTATAAAGGTAAATGTCCCTTTCATAAACCATAAATTTCCTGAACTTTTAAATGACTGTTGATTTGCGCTCCAGGCACTTCGCTTTCCGCAGGCGGTTCGGGAAGCCTCCTCGACGCTAAAGCGTCTGCGGGGTCTCCCCTGTCCCGTCCTCCTGCAGGAGTCTTCGTGCCTTCCGCGCAAATCAACAGGTGCCTAAATCAATTTCACGCTTTAACACCGTCAATAAAAAGACCTTTATCGCTAGATAAAGGTCACTTTCTATTATTCTATTAAAATGCTGTTCGAGCACCTAGGTAGCGAGGCTTCCAGTATGGGTTGTTCATATCTGTAATCGTTACACCGGTTGATGTTCCGGCATGGATGAATTTGTTATCACCTATATAAATCCCTAAATGAGTTGGACCAGGTGCATAGGTTTCAAAGAATACAAGATCACCAGGGTTTGGGGTGCTTACCGCTTTTAAACCTGACCATTGAGTCGCTGCCGTTCTCGGAAGTGAGATTCCTGCCTTTTCAAAAACATACTTTGAGAAACCGCTGCAATCAAAACCGGCTGGAGTATTCCCTCCCCATAAATATGGAGTGCCGATATATTTCTTTGCCTCTGCGATCACCAATTGTGCTTTTGAAACGGTAGAAATGGGTGCAGGCGCCGCTGTTGTGCCAGTTAATACTAGAACTTGTCCAACATAAATGATGTCTGTAGACAGGTTATTTAGGGCCTTAAGCTGAGCAATTGTCAGCTTGTGCTTAGAGGAAATCCCCCACAACGTATCTCCTCTTTGAACTGTGTACGTGGAACTAGAATCTGTTTCATGCGTGTGCGGTGCCAATAATGATAGTTTCTGATTTACATAGATGTTATCGCCCGCAAGCTTATTCCAGGATTTTAAATCTGAAACTGATAGGTTATTAGCTTGAGATATTTTCCATAGGGTGTCACCCGATTTAACAGTATATACATTTTCATGAGCACTAACGGATCCACCAAAAGATGTAAACAATATGCCGGCAGCTGCCGCGACTGTCAGTATGTGTTTGTTCATGGAAGTTCTCCTTCTCTTTAAGATAAATCTATCATAAAGGAGAGAACCAATTGAGTTGTATCACAAAAATTTGGTTGTTATGGAAATATCCCCCACCCCTAGCAATGTAAACCCTTATTTCACATAAGCTTGAAACACCTAAACCCTTTCAAAATAAGGTTTAAAGCTCTATTATTCTTTTAATCCTCATTCTAGCTAAAACATATTGGTGGTTTTTGGAAAATAGAATGTAGAAATATTGTAACAAACCTTATGAAATATTGTAACAATCCTTTCATCCACGACGAATAGAGAAACTTATAATTAACCTATAGAAACATTTTTAAAGGTTATAAATAGATAAAAAAATATTATGAAATCTTGGTGATAATAATGCAAGGAATAAGTAAAGGACATCCACAGAAAATGGGACACCCACATGGGATGAGTAAGAGTATCAATTATGATGTGAACCCGTTTATCGTTATATGGGAAGTAACACGTGCTTGTCAATTAAAGTGTGTTCACTGCCGTGCAGATGCTCAATTGACTCCAGATCCTCGTGAGTTAACGCATGAAGAGGGTATTAATTTAATTGATCAAATTTATGAAATGGACAATCCATTGCTCGTGTTCTCAGGCGGAGATTGTATGATGAGGGAAGACCTGTTTGAGCTTGCGGATTACGCAGTTAAAAAGGGAATGCGCGTTAGTATGACTCCTAGTGCCACTCCTAATGTAACAAAAGAAAAAATGCAACGTGCTAAAGAAGTTGGTCTTTCACGCTGGGGCTTGAGTCTTGACGCACCGACAGCAGAAATCCACGATAAATTTCGAGGTGTGCCAGGATCATTCGATCTAACTATTGAAAAAATTAAGTACTTAAATGAATTGGGAATGCCTTTGCAAATTAATACCGTTATTTCACGTTACAATTATGACCATCTTGAGCAAATGGCTAAACTTGTAGAAGAGCTAGGTGCGGTTATGTGGTACATCTTCTTACTGGTTCCCACAGGAAGAGGTCAAATGGATGCATGTATCACACCAGCCGAGCATGAAAAGGTATTCCGCTGGTTATATCAGTTAAGTAAAACAGCTCCTTATGATATTAAGACAACTGCTGCTCAGCATTACCGTCGTGTTGTTTTACAAGAGAAAGCACGTGACCATATCATTGAAAAAGGTGAAATTCGCTACGAAGATTCAATCACAACGGATTTCGCTTCCATGCACGATGGCTTAAAACGCGCACCAAAAGGTGTTAATGACGGAAATGGCTTTGCTTTCGTTAACCATATTGGCGATGTAATGCCTAGCGGCTTGCTCCCAATCGTTGGCGGTAACATTCGTGATACCCCGTTAGCAGAAATTTACCGTGAAGCAAAAGTTTTTAAGGACCTAAGACAACCAGAAAATTATAAAGGTAAATGCGGTGTCTGTGAATTCAACAAAATTTGCGGCGGTTCCCGTTCAAGAACTTATGCCGTAACCGGTGATTATATGGAAAGTGAACCATTCTGTGTTTATATTCCACAAGCAATGCGAAAAAAATCTGAACTGACAGTCTAGCACCAACCAGGCATTCCAACTAATTGGAATGCCTTTCCCTATTCAACCAATCCCGTATCTTCTATTTGCACGTCCACATTTACTTTAAATGGAATCGGAGGATATACCTTCTTCCACGTTTCCCAATCATTCTTTTCAAAATGTCTCGCACGATAATGCAGTCCAAACATTTTATTCCCCAAAAAGAAAATCCCCTAATAACAGTGGACAATTTTTGAAAAAAGAAACAACTATCGCTATCATTAGGTTATATTATTAAGTTTCCAACATAGAAAACTGAAAAAAGGTGTTTTTATGATTAAA
The DNA here is from genome assembly GCF_057221695.1 of Neobacillus sp. plas4. Lineage (NCBI taxonomy): Bacteria > Bacillati > Bacillota > Bacilli > Caryophanales > Bacillaceae > Neobacillus > Neobacillus sp. plas4. The sequence goes on along the minus strand of NZ_CM170152.1, from coordinate 2,289,890 downwards.
ACGATAGCAATTAATCAAGATTATCAATTGATACAAGGTCTGGAAGCCTCTGAGCTAATTAATGGTAATTATTTATGGTTTTGGATTGATTTTCAACAGCCCACACAAAGTGAAATAGAGGTTTTGAGCGATCCCCTACACTTTCACCCACTGGCTATAGAGGATTGTATTTTCACATTACAACGCCCAAAGCTAGACTACTATGAGGATTATACTTTTTTTGTTACACAAGCTTTAAACCCACTCACAATTACAAAAGAAGAGATTGATTTTTTCCTTGCAGAGAACTATATCGTTTCCTTTCACTACAACCAATCTCCTGAGATTGAGGAAGTATGGAATAGATTTTTACATTCCACGAAGGTAAAAAGTTGGAGTCCATCGCAAGTGTTATATCATGTCCTAGATAAAATGGTGGACAATTACTTTCCACTTGTCTATCAGGTTGAGGATACCTTAAATGAAATAGATGAGAATTCTAAGGGAAGGTCTATGGAAGCCTTATTAGAGGACCTTTTTGATACACGGCACGACCTCTTGTCTTTGAGACAAACAGTTACACCAATGAGGGATCTGATTTATCGAATCATCAACTCCCAGCGGGTGACGGTTATGAAGATAAAAATTGAATATTTCTCTGATATTCATGATCATCTCTTAAAACTAACCGAAATGGTTGAAGCAAATCGGGAATTAGCAACAGATATCCGTGACAGTTATATTTCTTTAAATTCACATCAAACCAACCATGTGATGAAGGTCCTTACGGTTATTACTACACTTTTCATGCCACTAAGCTTCATCGCGGGCTTATATGGGATGAACTTTCATTACATGCCTGAATTAACATGGAAGTATGGTTACTTTTTCACACTGTTCCTCATGGTTTTAGTAGTACTTGTCATGTCACTATGGTTTAGGAAAAAAGGTTGGTTTAAATAAGTAAGGTGAGCCCATATTCGCTTTAAGCTTGAAAAAGTAAAAAAGACTAGCCCGCTAGTCTTTTTTATTCCCATTTTTCGTAAATGACCTTTCCACCTGTTACATCAATGATGTTTCTGTCTCCCTTATAAAAAGTCCTTCCATCCTTTTCATAAATGTAGTTTTTATAGGTAAATAGCTCTTTTCCATCTGGAAGGTGAATCACCACTTGGGAGCCAACATCTTCTTCCGGTGATTCAATCTTTATCGTACTTTGATAATAGTGGCGAAACACGAAGAAACCTACTGTCAGGATAATACAAGTTAGAATGAAAAAAAATGGCCTCTTCCACGTAAATTGCCTCGATTTCTTTTGATGGTATAGTTCTATTCTGGTCATTTTTCTCCTCCATTAGCAAGTTGTTGAATAATTTTGAATTATCCCTTTTATTCCCAAAACATAAAGCTTTTATGCTTTCCTAAAGGAAAATTCAACACTACCTAAACTATGCAGCAACAATGAAAAAGTTGACGAGTTTTGTTTCGATTGATTTATATGTAAGATGTTATAATAGGAAAGAGTGTTATTTAGAAAGGGGATTTAACTTTGGCTATCAAGAATACTGAGGAAACGATGAAATTACTGGTGGATTTAGTGTCGATTCCGAGTCCATCTGGGAATACAAATGAAGTGATTTCCTACGTTGAAAAATATCTTGCTGATTTAAAAGTTGAAACTAGGAGAAACCGTAAAGGCGGTCTTATTGCAACATTGGATGGAAAAGATTCCAGCCAGCATCGCATGCTTACTGCACATGTAGATACTCTTGGAGCAATGGTTAAGGAAATTAAATCAAACGGCAGACTAAAAATTGATTTAATTGGAGGCTTTAAATTTAACTCCATTGAAGGAGAATACTGTCAGATTGAAACGAGCAGCGGGAAGAAATTTACAGGGACTATCCTAATGCGCCAAACTTCTGTCCATGTTTATAAGGACGCCGGTAAAGCAGAGCGCAATCAGGACAATATGGAAATTAGACTTGATGAAAAGGTACATAATGCAGAGGATATTCGAGCACTTGGCATCGAGGTTGGTGATTTCGTATCCTTTGACCCACGAGTAGAAGTTACACCGAGGGGATTTATTAAATCCCGTCATTTAGATGACAAAGCCAGTGTAGCTATCTTACTTCAATTAATAAAACAACTAAAAAATGAAAACATCCAGTTACCATACACCACCCACTTTCTTATCTCTAATAATGAGGAAATTGGATATGGAGGAAATTCGAATATTACACCTGAAACGGTTGAATATTTAGCAGTTGATATGGGAGCAATGGGTGATGGTCAGTCAACGGATGAATATACCGTATCAATCTGTGTGAAGGATGCAAGTGGACCGTATCATTATGGACTTCGCAAGAATTTAGTACGTCTTGCTGAAGACAACAATATTGAATACAAACTTGATATCTATCCTTTTTATGGCTCGGACGCCTCAGCAGCCATTAGGTCTGGTCACGATATCGTTCACGGCTTAATAGGTCCTGGGATCGACTCCTCCCATGCTTTCGAACGGACACATGAATCATCCATTGAAAATACCGCCAATCTTTTATATTATTACGTTCAATCAAAATTAGTTATCTAAATAGGAGGCTGCTTAATGTTCTCAAACATAGGTGTACCTGGATTAATATTAATACTAGTTCTAGCCTTAATCATCTTTGGACCGAATAAACTGCCTGAAATTGGTCGTGCTGTCGGTAAATCAATACGTGAATTCAAGCGTGCTACGGATGGAATAACCAATGACATAAAAGAAGAATTTAAAGATGACCTAAAGGAAGCACAGAAGGAAAAGGTCGATATTAAAAAATAAAAAAAAAATGCAAGCTGAATGGGCAGCTTGCATTTTTTAGTTTCCTCATTTAATTCTAAACGTTATTCTACTACTATTGCCTTCATTTTTTCGTTATGCTGTTTTGTCTGTTCTAACAATTGATTTAGTAATTCCGCTGCCTGCTTATCATTTCTCGTATCCACGGCGGCTTTTAAATCGTGGAATGACTTCCAATTACCCATCGCTTTTCCACCATGCGCCTTTTGAACAAATTCTTCTTTTGTAATCTTACCCTCGTCTAATTGTTTCTTTAATGCTTGAATTTTCTCCATTTTTTCTTGCTTCCACTTTTCGCGCTTCGTTGCATTTTCAGGACTTAACCACTTATTTCGTAATTCCTTTTTTTCCGATAATACCTTTGTCCATTCTTCTTTTTTATCAGGGGTATACTGATTAACCCATGTTAACAGTTTTTGTTCACGTTCTGCCATTTTTTCCTGCCAGTTTTTGTGCATATGCTCATGTTTTTCATCACAATCGCATTCTTCTGTACCCTTCTCCCCATCTATTTCATGGGAGTTTGGTGCAGAAGGTTTTTGATTTTCATCCGGTACCTGAACATTTGCTGAAGTGAATCCTGGCATGGCTAGAAGCAACCCTAGCATCATTATCATTATTCTTACCTTCATTCGAATCTCCTTCTTTCTTTTTATATTGATTTGAACTTTAACCAGCCTTTATTTGGCACCTAGTTATCATTCCCTGACTGTCAAAAAAAATTTACCAATTCGACATATTTATCACAAAAGGCTACTTGTTATTTAATTTTCTATATTGTATTCTATGAATATTAACGACATGTGAAATACTTCACAAGGTTTAGAGGTAATACAACTTATTTTTTGAAGTAATATGTGAAATGCTTCACAATATGAATCATACATAAACATACTTATTGTTAGGAGAGGGATTTTATGAGAAAACCAAAAATTGTGATTTTAGGAGCAGGTTATGGTGGTATTATCACCAGTAAGAAATTAGAAAAGCTACTAAAGTCCGGTGAAGCAGACGTTACGTTAATCAATAAACATGAATACCACTACATTACTACACAACTACATAAAACCGGTGTTGGTACTGCTGCGGATCGTCAAATTGCAATGAAAATTCCAGAGTTAATTGATCCCCATAAAACAACTTTTAAAAAAGGCAGTGTTACAGCAGTAGATGTTCAAAAACAAGCCGTACACCTTGATGATGGCGAAAGTGTTGAATATGATTACCTTTTAATCGCATTAGGTTTCGATATTGAAACATTTGCAATTCCTGGCATTAAAGAACATGCCTTTGCCATTCGCAGTTTTAGAAGTACCAAAGCCATTTATAATCAAATTATCAGACAATTAAATCTTTATAAAGAAGACAAAGACCCATCCCGCCTTACCTTAGTGGTGGCTGGAGGCGGATTTACGGGGGTGGAAATGTTAGGAGAATTAGTGGAAGGAATTCCAAAGCTTTGTAAGAAGTACGATGTTCCATTTGAAAAGGTTAAAATTGCAGCGGTTGAGGCTGCACCTTCTGTCATTCCGTTCTTCCCTAAGGAATCTATCCAATATACAACAGATGTCTTAAAAAAGTTTAATATCGATATGTTTATGTCAACCAAAATATTAGAATGTACACCTGAGAAAGTCGTACTTGAAAACAACCTAGAGATCCCAACACGGACACTTATCTGGTCTTGCGGGGTAAAAGGTAATCCAATTGTACAAAACTGTAGTTTGCCAATCGAAAAAGGCAAACTCCCTGTTGATTCATTCTTACGTGTTAAAGGCAAGAATAACATTTTCAGCATTGGTGACTGTTCCCTATTCATGAAGGATGAAAAAAACGCCTTACCGCCAACAGCGCAGGTTGCCCTTCAGGAAGCGGATGTTTGTGCGAAAAATATCGTGTCCACAATCCGTGGTGGAAGCTTGAAAGCTTTTGAATATCATCATAAAGGGTCTGTCGCATCAATTGGTAACTTTGCTGCGGTTGGTAAGGTTGGTAACTTTAGATTGTCAGGATTGTTTGGCGCCTTTATGAAACAAGTAATTGAAGCACGCTATTTATTGAATCTTGGCGGTCCATCTCTTATTATTAAACAGCACTTTGGTTTCAGCAAAGAACCAGTAAAAGTAACCGCAAATCAGTAAATTTCAACCTTGGTATAAGGACTCCCTCCCCTTTACCTGATTAGAATATCCCTTATCTAGACCAAAGTAATGTCTTAATCCCCCAATTAAGGCAACGAAACCACCTTTTAAGTTAAAGGTGGTTTTTTTCACAATAATATTTTCCAAATTAAGGGCTCATACCCTCCAAATTATTCCCCTTCTGAATAAAATAGTAAAAAGAATTATTAAGGAGGGATATTTATGGTGAAAGTAATAAATGAAAAATTCAGCAAATATTCCCACTTAATAGCAGAGAAAAGTATTTCTCCTTACCTTCCAGAAACAGCTTTATTTAGTGAAAGTAGTTTTTATGAGTTCGTAAAGAAATACTATTCGGTATATGTACGTCCTTGTCATGATTATAAAATAAATATTTTAGTAACTTCCCTCGAAGATCATCACTATAAAATTGAATCGGGTAGTACCAATCATATAGCAAAAGGAACACAAGAAGCCTATCAGTTTATTGTTATGAATCTACTTGAAGGTAAAAGGTTTATCATCCAACAAGCGGTGCCGCGTACAAAATTGAACGGAAAGCACTTTGAGGTAAGGGTCTATGCTGTAAAGCTTTCTTCTAAATGGACTATAACTGAAAAGGTTGCACGAATATCGACAGAGGGATTTTCAGTTACGGATGAAGTAAAGGACATATTCCCTGCCCATGATATTTTACAAAAAATATATCAAGAAACTAGCAACGACTTTTCATTACAACTGGAAGAACTTCCTATCCAAATTGCTGAAAAATTAGAGGAGAAATTTCCTAAATCCAATTTAATTATGATTGATTTTTACCTGGATCAATTAGGGAAACCATGGATTCATGAGATAAGGTATAGATTCTCCGACGGGAAATGGGATTGGTACCAAGTGTTAAGAGGTGAAAAGGAAATCTTTCCCTATTTACCTGTCACCTATTTTTATCACGATAACCTCCTTCTTCAATATCTTGATAAATTTAAAAGCTGCATCATTAAGCCTAATCTAAGCCAATGGGGACGCGGTTTGGCACTGATTTCGCAGTTAGAAAATCAAACATTTGAAATCCATTCAGAGCGAAAAATCATCCCCATTGACCATTCTAATGAACTGTTAAAGGAAATAAGTGAACGGTTTCTCTCAAAAAAGTCCTATCTTTTACAAGAAAAGATCCCTCTTCCAACAATTAAAGGTTGTCCCTTTGATATCAGAGTGATGGTTCAACGGAAAAGTGTCAATTCGGAATGGGTAGTTACAGGCAGAATTACAAGAACCGCAGCGGCTGGATTTATTGTGACAAATGTGGCGAGAGCATTGACTAGCCTAGAGGACGCAATAGAAGCTTCCAACTTAAATCTAAGAAATATCGATTCACTGATTTGGGAATTGGATCGACTTTGTATGTTAGTTGCAAAGCAACTAGAAAAAGTTTACCCAGACGCCCGAATGTGGGGTATGGATATTGGAATTGATTCATTCGGAAAACCTTGGTTTATTGAAGCAAATCTCGTTCCCGACATATCAATCTTTCGCTACCTGGCTGACAAAACGATGTTGACAACGATAAGAGAATATATTCGTGCAGGAAAACAACAGCCAGAGGAAAACTAAGAGCTATCGCTTTCAGAGATAGCCCTTCTCCCGTTCTAATATACATCCTTTTTAGTAAAGACAAAAAAGGAAACGAATAAACCTGCAGCCCACCATACAAGGAGAACCATCATCGAAAAAGATAGGGTCATTCCCTCAATCGGCGGCGGGTTTCCATTCATATAGTTGGTTAATTTTAAATTCACCATAAAAAAATATTTTGCTGACTCCCAAGATGAAACCATATTGCTTAGAATGGCACCTGCTATTAGGGCTGCTAACATGACACCCATGCCTGCAGCCGTACTGCGAATCAGTACAGATAACATAAAGGATAAAGTACCGACAACTAATGCCACAAACCATACGAGTCCAAGATCCATTAATAAAAACAGCCATTGATCCATTAACTTCACACCTGCAGTATTTAATCCAGCATCACTGACGCTAAAACCCGTTAAAACGGGTGCTCCAAAGCCTTTATAGCCAAATACAAACCCGGAGATTAGGTAAGAAAGGATGGCTCCGATTGCAACAATTAACGAGATGGCAAGGGTCAGGGTTATATACTTACTTAAGAGGACTTTCCACCTCTTTACCGGTCTCGTCAAGAGCAGCTTAATCGATCCCTGACTATGCTCAGAAGACACGATATCACTGGCAATCACCATGACCATTAACGGAATAAATAATTCAATCGAGTTTTCAAAAAATATTCTCATAAACGTTGGAGCACCAGGCTCTGATGGGTTTATATCGTGATCTAGATAATATTGATTTTGCTGCATGGCAATTTGCAGTTGTTGTTTCCATTCATCTGAAATTCTCGGACTGCTTATCCGATTTTGCTGATCAATAATAGTTTGTTGGATAATCGTTCGCCAATCATCCGTTCCCAATTTTTCTTTTTGTCTTTCCACTTCTTTATATTGAGCATAAGTGAATAAAGCAACCAGTATGCCGATTATAATCGCAATCACAATGAGGCGCTTTTTGGCAATCAGCTTCATCATTTCATTTTGAATCAGTTTATTCAATCGAATCACCCCCGGTTAGCTCGAGGAACAAATCTTCAAGTACTGGCATTTTTCGATTCATTTCTGTCACGGATACTCCAGATTCAACAAGCATTTTATTCCACGTTGCTGCCTTTATTTCATCGTATTCCGTTAAAATGGAACCATCGTCTCTTTCTTCAATGGCGGTAACAGAACGTAATATCTGTTTTCCCTCTTCGCTTGGATGAAACCGCCATACTACTCGTTCCCTATTAGATAACAAGCTTTGGACGGTATCCGTGCGAATAACGGTTCCCCTTGAAATAATCGCGACTCGATCGCATAGTAATTGAATTTCACTTAATAAATGGCTGGAAACAAGAACACTAAGTCCTTCTTCTTCAGCAAGGAATCTGATAAATTCCCGCATTTCTCTAATCCCTGCAGGATCTAATCCATTTGTGGGTTCATCAAGAATTAATACTTTGGGTTGTCCCAGAAGTGCTTGAGCAATACCTAATCTTTGCCTCATCCCTAAGGAATACGTTTTCACCTTATCATTAATTCTATCTTTAAGGCCCATTAGCTCAGTTACTTCTTGAATTCGTTCTTCGCCAATTCCATCGAGCATCCGTGCAAAATGTAACAGATTGTCATAACCAGATAAATACGGATATAATTCAGGATTTTCAACAATACAACCCAAGTCCCTCATCGCTTCCTCAAAATTGTCTTCAATGTTATTCCCGCCAATCTGAATCTTCCCAGATGTGGGTTTAATTAATCCCACCAGCATGCGGATGGTTGTGGTTTTTCCCGCACCATTGGGTCCTAAGAATCCAAAAACCTCTCCTTCTTTTAAATCAAAGCTAATCCCTTTTATAATTTCTTTTTTACCAATCACTTTTTTTAAATTATGTACAGATAAAGTTATTTTCTTCATTTAGCCAATCTCCTCACCAGGTAAGCAATGAAGCCACTCGTTCAGCAATTAAACGGTACCCTTTTGAATTAGGATGGAACTTGTCAGAATACAGATAATCATTAACCTTCAATTCAAAAAGATCAAAGGTTGGAACAAACACAATATTGGGGAAGGCTGCACTTAGTTCAGCACTTTGATAATTCCAATGCCGGACTACCATAGAAAGCTCTTTCCCCTCCTCTAAATCACTAAAGGGATTATATAAACCAATGAAAAAAACATTCGCTTTAGGATTACTATTACGGATCTGTTGAAAAATAAAATTCATATTTTCAAGAAATTTTTTCTCAACAGCTGTAATGTCTTCCGTTTCAAACTCTAGTAAACCTTGTCCGCCTCTGAATAAATCATTGCCGCCCATCGTAACGACAATCATATCTGCGGTTTGAATTTGTCTTTGAACTTCTGCCTGCTGGACTTGTTGTTTCAATTGGTCTGACCGCTGCCCGGTGATGCCGAGGTTCGTTAACCGAACTTCTTTCTTTGACTTTTCCTTTATTTCATCCATTAAGATACCAACATAGCCTTTACCCGTTTCATCACCGGTTCCTCTTGTTAAGGAATCACCAAGAGCAACAATATGTAAGCCCTTTTTTTCATCCACTTTCTTTTCAACCTTGGTTTTCTCGGGGATATTATCTGGTTTTCCTGCATAATATTCTCCAACTGCCCAGCCTAGTCCAACCAGCCAAAGGAGACAAAAAAACACTGATATAATGGTTACAGACCGTATGAGATTCTTATTCAAGAAGATTCATCCTTTCTGGTTATTTCTACCTTTTATTTAATCACAATTACAGAGTGAATCAAACTTTTAACCCGCAAAAAAAAACCGGTTCCTAAACGGAAACCGGTTCTTTCTTCACACTTTCTTCTAAATTGCCTTTTGGGCCAAAGAATTCAAAGTTAATTCTATCTTCACTTACTCCTAAATTCTTTAGGAAACGATTGATTGCTGACATAAATGGTACTGGACCACAGAAATAAAAGTCTGCGTCTTGGAAAGGTAGATTTTCTGCCATCCACTCCTGGGTTACATACCCTTCCACATCAAACCTTTTGTTTGCCCAGTCATCTTCAGTCGGTGAATCGTAAAAGTAAAATGAATTGACATGTTCAAGCGACGTCAGCTGCTCCACTTCAGCTCTTAATGCATGGACGTTACTATTTGCAGCAGCATGGATGAAAGTGACCTTTCTTTCAGGCTGAACCTCAACCAATGTCTTTAACATGCTCAGCATTGGTGTTAACCCAACCCCGCCGCTTAAGAGCACAACAGGTGTATTTTTTTCAGTATCTAGCACAAAATCCCCTGCTGGAGCACTAACCTTAAGGATATCCCCTTCTTTTACACCTTCATGAAGGTAATTAGATACAACTCCATCTGGATTCGCTGTGCCTGCTTCACGTTTTACGCTAATGCGGTAATAATCTTTGCCTGGAGCATCAGACAAGCTATATTGACGGATATGGGTAAATTCCTCGCCAGCGATTTCAAGCTTAATACTGATATACTGACCTGGCTGGAAATGAGCAATTGACTTATTATCCTCAGGTTTTAAATAGAAGGAAGTAATAACATCACTTTCTTTTACCTTACGGTCCACAACAAAGCTGCGGAAACCTTCCCAACCACCTAGCTGTTTTTCTGCCTCATCATACATTTCTGCCTCTACACCGATAAAAGCATCCGCAATTACTCCATAAGCCTCAGCCCAGGCATTGATAATTTCATCTGTAGCTGCGTCCCCAAGTACATCTTTGATCGCTAATAATAAGTGTTTTCCAACAATCGGATAATGCTCTGCTTTAATACCTAGACTTCTGTGTTTATGAGCAATTTGTTTTACAACTGGTAGAATTGCTTCAAGATTATCGATATATTGAGCAGCTGCATAGACGGTTCCTGCCAATGCTTTTTGTTGTCTTCCTTGTTTTTGGTTTGCGTGGTTAAAGATATTTAATAATTCAGGATGATTTCCAAACATTAATTGATAAAAACGGGTGGTTATTTTTTCCCCATGTTGTTCTAAAACAGGTACGGTTGATTTAATGATATCGATTGTTTTTTTATCTAACATAACTTTCACTCCTTATGTCGTGTTTATCACTGTTTATATAGTGATTATATGAGAAATCACACAAGGAGTAAGTGATGCAAATCACACTTCGTTATTTTTGGATAATTCGAACTATATCCTATCCATTTTTTGTTAGAGAACTCCCTTAGTTTTAGCCTCATTAAGCCATGAAGGAAACTCATTTAGTAAATTATTATACAATTCCTCATCCGAAATTTTTTCGATATCCGTAATGTGGAAGAAATTTGCGTTGTCTATATACCGCCCTTCCATCGTATCCAATTTCTCAAGTACTTCAAAGTTAGAATCACCAATACCAACAAATTGCCAAAAGATTGGCTTATTAGAGGAATCAACAATTTGTTTTTTGATCGTTCTCTTGCAGCCGCCATCATTGATAAACACAATAAAAGTAGGTTCCTGAGCTGGTTGTTCTATTGTGTATTTATTGATTACATCTTCCATTACTGGTGGTTCGTCATTTCTACCGAATTTGTGAATTAAATCGTTATTTAATATGTATTCTTCAACATAATTCACAAAATCTCTTTCCGTTACAGATTTAAGTCGCGAAAATTCATTATCATACACCCATACATCAAGGGACCCATCATCATCAAACTGGCTGGCAACAGCTAATATCCGCTCTACAACCTTTTGAACTGTTCCATTTTTATACAAAGATCTCATCGAACCTGAAATATCTAATATTAATCCAACTCTTGCTACCACATCTGTAAGTTTCTTCTTTTCTAATACAACACTTGCAGTCTTTTTCATTAAATTAATTGTCGTCATAGAATATCCCCTCCCAATTAATCATTACTTCCATAATTATACTATAGTGGGTAATTTATAGGTAATATTCAATCTATTTCCCATAAACCTATATTTTGGCCACAAAAAAGGAGCCCACTATTTGGACACCTCTACTCTTTTAAAGGGTGTTTCAAAATTATTTAGTTTTTGCAAAGATGCAAGTATCCCTAAGTTCATTACTAGTAACTGAGAGATTATCATTTTTTAATATCCCTTCTAATGTAAAGCCTAATCTTTCAGGAATTGCCCGACTTCTAAGATTTCTTGGGTCACAACGGATTTCCACACGGTTAGCGTTTAATTCGGTAAATGCAAAATTAGTGATTGCCTCTGTGGCTTCGGTAATGTAACCTTTGCCGGAATATCGAGTATCAATCCAATAACCAATCTCAAACTTAGGAACATCCCAATTAATTCTATGCAGACCGGATGAACCGATAAATTCACCGGTTTCTTTATCGAAAATATGTAATCGTAAATCCTCACGTGTGATAAATTTTGCAATACTATCGCGTATATTTACCTCGACATCCAGTTCAGATTGGTTGGAATGAGCCCATGGCATCCACGGCTTTAGTTCATTCAGTGAGGCTTGGATTGCTTTGTACACTGCTATTCCATCCCCTGGCATGGGCTTACGTATAAACAGTCTCTCTGAAGTAAATTCCTCTGGGCAATTTAGTAATGCAGGTTTCAACTTGATTCCCCCTTTGTTATTTATGGCTTTTTATGAGAACCACTTTTTCAAGTGAACCAATGTTTTGGCCTTCATAAACCGTATATAAAAATAACCCCTTCTTAAAATGAAGGGGCCTGATTTAAATTAGTATGCTTTTGCCCAATAAACCATCTTGTCAGCAGATTTACCGCAACAAACGCATGTATCCGAGACCTGTTCTTGTTCAAATGGGATACATCTTGATGTCGCTGTTGTTTCTTCTTTGATTTTCTCTTCGCAAGCGAGTTCTCCGCACCACATTGCTTTGATAAAGCCTGGTTTTGCTTCAAGCTTTTCCTTTAATTCAGGTAGCGTTACAGCTACGGATGTTCTCTCTTCGCGATGATTCAATGCTTTGTTATATAGGTTGGATTGAATATCATCGAGTAATTCAACAAGCTTTGTTTCTAATTGATCCAAAGGAACAAAAACCTTTTCTAATGTATCCCTTCTTACTAGCACTACTTGCTTGTTCTCAATATCTTTTGGTCCAACTTCCAAACGAACTGGAATCCCCTTCATTTCGTATTCATTGAATTTCCAGCCTGGCTTTTTATCACTTGCGTCGATATCCACGCGGGCAACTTGACCTAAGGACTTTTTCAAATCATAAGCGAAATCAAGAACGCCTTCTTTATGCTGGGCAATTGGCACAATCATAACCTGCGTTGGCGCAGCCTTCGGTGGAATCACAAGCCCGCGGTCATCACCATGAACCATAATTAATGCCCCAATAATTCTTGTAGTAAAGCCCCAAGATGTTTGGTGCACATACTGAAGCTTTCCTTCTTTATCGGTATATTGGATATTAAATGCTTCAGCAAAACCTGTTCCAAAGTGGTGAGAGGTTCCTGACTGAAGAGCTTTACCATCATGCATTAAGCTCTCAATCGTAAAAGTAGCCTTAGCACCTGCAAATTTTTCTTTATCTGTCTTTTGTCCTTTGACAACTGGAATCGCCAGAATTTCTTCACAAATTGCTGCATATACATTCAGCATTTTAATGGTTTCTTCCATTGCCTCTTCATCAGTTGCGTGTGCTGTATGACCTTCCTGCCATAAAAACTCTAATGTCCTTAGGAATGGACGAGTAGTTTTTTCCCAGCGGACCACGTTTGCCCATTGATTATAGAGCTTTGGCAAGTCTCTGTAAGAATGAATAATATTGCTATAATGCTCACAGAAAAGAACTTCAGATGTAGGACGAACAACTAAGCGTTCGGCCAATTCTTCAGAACCGCCATGGGTTACCCATGCCACTTCAGGTGCAAAGCCTTCGACATGATCTTTTTCTTTTTGCAATAAGCTTTCAGGAATAAATAATGGCATATAAACATTTTCATGCCCTGTTTCTTTGATACGGCGGTCAAGTTCGTTTTTTATATTATCCCAAAGCGCATATCCATAAGGGCGAATGATCATCGATCCGCGTACACTTGAATAATCAATTAAATCTGCTTTTGTTACTACATCTGTATACCACTGGGCAAAATCCTCGTCCATACTGGTAACATCTTTTACAAATTCCTTTGCCATTTTGACACCTCATTATTTTTTTGAATATAAAAAGGCCCTGGCCCCCAAAAGGGACCAAGACCTGGCGATACCACCCTAAATTCATAAAGCAAATGCTTTATACTCTCGACATGATAACGGATTTTATCCGCATGTATCTTCAACAAAAACGATCCGATACAGAACTCCGAGGCAGGTTCAAATGACTGTCTTAAGAAACCTTCCACCAATGGTTTCCTCTCTTTGTAAGACAACTTACATTTTACTAATCCTCATCAACGTTTTAATAGTATTTTTAAAAAAATTATATATTTACCTTCCCTAAATGTCAAACATTGTTTTTGGAATATAATTCTTACTTTCGTCTTTTTTCCTTATTCTAATCAATCATCCAATCTTTATTCTCCACTTCGAATGGGTTAAAATGAATCAAGAATGAGGTGATTTCATTGAAGAAGGAAGAATCGAATGAAAAAGACTTGGATGAGGAAGAGAAAAAATACTTACTTGACTATATGAAAATGCAAAATGAAGTACTAAAGAGAATCTATAAAAACACAATAGAACCTGAAAAAGAAAAGTAGTCCCCCTTTAGACGTTACATACGTCTTTTTTATTTTTGCTAGGTTTTCATTAAACGTTCATAAAAGCAGCAAAAATCCTTTCTATATACATTTATAATTTACTTATGTTGTTTATTAACTTTAGAGGGGATTTTCATATGTATCTATTATCCATTTTTGCAATATCTATTATCAGTTTAATCACAGGATATGTTATCTACCTATTACACCGCCATAAAAATAAACTAGCCAATATTTCTGGAATTGTGGTAGTCATCGTCATTACGATGATGGGCGGGCTATTAACAGGTTATCTTAGCGGCATTCTATCAGGAGAATTATTTCTTCCTGTTGGTTTGGGCACGCTGATTGGATTTTCCCTTGGATTTATCACTGGTCAGCCTGTAGGTATCCTGGCCATCCTAAGTGGTTCCGTTTCTGGAATGGTGAGTGGAATCATGGGTGCCCTCCTTGGAGCAATCCTTCAGTTTGATAATCCAACAATTATGTTAGGTATTTTTCTAGGTTTATATGTGATTGTTCTTGGTCTAGTAATTTTATATATTATTGTAGAGACAAATGGAAAACTTTCCTTAGATACAAAAGCCATTTCACCATTTAATATTTTGTCAGGCGGGCTTGTTTTGATTGCACTATTCCTATTTTTATACAGCAGTGATTTTGTTAAAGTTCCTGGTGAAACACAAGCAGCTCAGGCACAAGAAAAGAATCCTGCACCTCAACAAACAGAACTTGATCTTACCAAGGAAGCAAGTCCTAAAATCGAGATGATGATCACACCTACCGGATATTCTCCAAATGTTATCAAAGTTAGAAAAGGTGTTCCGGTGGAGCTAAATATCACTAATCCTGGTGATAATAGCTGTTTTTCAACCTTTATGATGCCAGATTTTGATTTAGATAATGTTAATTTAAAGGCTGGTACAACAAAGTTAACCTTTACCCCTGATAAAGAAGGTAATTACACCTTTAGTTGTGGAATGAATATGTTTAAAGGCACCGTTATTGTGGAATAGGCAAAAAGCACGCTGGAAAATCAGCGTGCTTCTTTTTTTACATATGAGAAGAATGATTGTTAACTACCGAATCATTACTCCTTTTAAACGGCCACCAATTTGCATTGCCAAAGGTTTTTACCATAACAGGAACAAACAATGGCAGAATCACCAGCGCATAAAGAAAGAGTCCAATTAATAGAATGGCCGCAATCTCAAGCAAAGATAACACACCAGCTGGCATCATCGCAGCGAAAGTACCTCCTAAAATAACCGCGGCAGAGATAATAACTGTTCCCATTTTCTTCATCGCTTCTAGAATCGCTTGTTCTACTGGCATTTGTTTGAACTCGTTAAAACGGTCCATTAAGAAAATACTATAGTCAATTCCAAGGGCAATTAAGATAACAAAAGCAAAGAATGGAACTGCCCAGCTAATACCGGTATAACCTAACCAATTTACGAAGATGGCTTCTGCAAGTGCCATCGAAGTATAATAGGTCAAGATTAATGATCCTATTAAATAAAGAGGCATAATAATCGAACGGAACAAAACGATTAATATAAGGGTAATTCCAATTAGCATGAGGACCACTGTTCTTGAATAATCTGCTTGTGAAATTACATCAAGGTCATGGTGCATACTTGATACTCCGCCTACTGCTACTCTCGCATTTTCTAGCTTTGTATCCTTTACTACACGCTTAACTGTTTCTTTAATTTCAGGAATACGATCCAGTGCTTCATTTGAATATGGATTCTTTGTAAAGACCACATCAATGGTCATGACCTTGCGATCTCTTGACATATACACATCTAAAGCCTGCTCAAAGTCTTTGCTGTCCAGTACATCTTGAGGAATATAAAAACCATTTTTCTCTTGCTTCGCTACACCTGCAAGATACTCTTGTGCAGATTCTAGACCATCAGAGACTTGATTTAGACCGTCCGCACTTTGCGTCAATCCATCTGTCAACTGAGTAATTTGACCGCTCATGTCCTTAAATCCGGTCAGGAGCTGCTGCTGTCCATTGTTTACCCCGTTTAAACCGCTTGTTACCTGTGGGAGACCATTAACGATTTGTCCTTGGCCATTCCCCATCGTATAAAGTCCTGTTTCAATTTCAGTGAGACCCCTTAAGAGATCTTCCATTCCTTTAATAAGGGCTTCCTGTCCAGCTATGGCTTCTGAAAATTTACCATTCGCAAAATCAATACCTTGTTGCGCTCCCGTTAATCCAGTATTTAATTGATTCAGGCTTCCAGCTAATTCTTCTGTTGCAGCTTGAGACCCTTGAATGGTCATTTTAATAGCTTTGTAATTTTCATTTTGCCCAATATCACTATAATCACTTTCTAGATTAGCAAAATATTGATTTGTTGAAGCTAAGGAATCATGTAAATTGCTAACCCCCATAGCAACTTGTTCATAATTTCCAGCAAGAGTTGTTAGTCCCCCAGCTGCTTGTTTATAACCTTCAAGCAACTGTTTACTGCCGGCTAACACTTCAGAAGATTTCGTTTTTATGACTTCAAGCCCTTCTTTTACTTGAGAGCTTCCTGCTGCACCTTGTTTTAATCCGTCTTCAATTTTAGCAAGGTTCTGTTGGATGGTGCCCATTCCAGTCCGTAATTGATTGGTTCCAGTAATCAATTCGCTGATTCCATCGGTTGCTTCATTCATTTTCGGCTGATTGGCAGCGAGTTGGCTCCCGGCCTCTGCAAGACCACTGCTAATCTTATGAATTCCATCATTCCCCTGACCAAGGCCGTCTTCTAAACTTTTCACTTGCTCTGATATATATAATTCATCGATGGTTTCACCTGTCGGACGTGTAACAGAACGAACCGAATCAACATCACCGATTTTGCTTAGCTCTTGACTGATTTTTTCGGTAAGAGCAATGTATTCTGATGTATTCAACTCATCATCATTCTTAATGACAATCTGCGTTGGCATCGATTCACCAGGACCAAATCCATCCGAAATAATATTGAATCCTTTTATGGAATTGAAATCATCGCCAATTTCTTCGAGTGAGTTAAACGATAAATCTCCATCATAGGTAAATAATGCAGGCACAGAAATAGCTGCAACAATTAGAAGGGCGATTAATGGGCGTACCAATGCAAATTTACCGGCAATTCCCCATATTTTACTATCAACGTGCTCAAGCTTGTTTTTAGACGGCCAGAAAAGTTTTTTCCCGAGCACAGCCATGAAAAATGGAACAACGGTAAACAATGCTAAGAGCAATAACGCTACCCCAATTGCCACGGCTGCTGCCGACTGATAAAGAACAAATGTTGAAAAGCCAATGGAAGCAAATCCAATCATAACCGCTAATCCGCTAAAGAATACCGTTTTTCCTGCATTCTTATACGTAATAACAATTGCTTCTACTACACTATCATTCTTTGACATTTCCTCTTTAAAACGACTAAGCAGCAAAATACAATAGTCTGTTCCGATCCCAAACAAAACTGCGACTAAGAATATTTGTGTAAAGGTTGATAATGGGAAATTCACTTTATCTACTAAAATGGCAACAATCGATTGCGCTGCCAAATAGCTAAATCCTACCGTTACTAATGGAATAATAGGAGCAACTGCAGATCTAAATACAAGAAGTAATACAACCAGGATGAAAACAACGGTGATACCTTCTGTCTTCTTAAGGCCTTCTTGTGAGTTTGTTACAAGATCGTCGGAAATTAGCCAGTTTCCGGTATAATAGTGCTCTAACTCTACATCTTCAAGTACATGATATAATTCCTTCGTTATTTCTTTTCCTTCTCTACCATCTGCCGTTACATTCAAGGAAACCAGGATGGTTTTCCCGTCATCAGATACAAGCTGCTCCTTCAATTCTTCTTGATTAAAATGAGTAAGAATTGAAGTGATACCCAGTTCACTTTTATGATTTTCAAGCTGACCAACAGCTTTTTCTGCTATTGAAAAGTCATCTTCCGTTAACTTTTTATCACTATGAAAAACCAAAGCGGTTTGTAAATCATTTCCGCTATTTTCACTTGACTGGACAGCATTTAAGATTTCCTCTGCTAATGTAGAAGAATATCCATCAGGAACATTTATCTGCCCTTTTTCGCGGACCAAATTTTCCATGTTGGGTGCCGCCATAAAGAGAACAACAATCAATGTTATCCAGGCAATAAGGATAAACCATTTTCCTTTAACAATGAATCTCACAAATTATTCCCCCACTTCTTCCTTTTTCATGTTGGTTAATATTTGGGCTAACTTTTCATAGGTATTAATAAAATTTGTAATTTCAGATTCATCGAATTGGGTGATAAACGATTCTACCAAAACATGTACTTTTTCCTGTGTTTTTTGATTAAGTTCTTTCCCCTTTTCCGTTAGGGTCAGATATACAACCCTTCTATCATTTTCATCTCGGGTTCTTTCTATAATCCCTCTATCGGCCAAACGGTTGACAATTGCAGTGATTGCACTTTTATTGACCTCAAATACCTCTGCCAATTCAGTAGAGGTGCATTCATGGGACTTTTGAATGTATCCTAAAATATAGTGTTGGTCAATCGTTAAATCTTCTCCTATTTGACATTTAATAAGAGAAGCTGCTTTCTTATTTACTTCAAAAGAAACGGACACGTAGCGGTTGATTAGTTCCTGAATGGTTTTTTTATCCATCGCCCATTTCTCACCTCTCTCTTCAATAATATTAGTTCAACTGTTAAACTATTCACCTGTTTAACTATATTTTATGTTGTTATATATGTCAATAAAAAAAGGTCAGCATCATGCTAACCTTTTTCCGTTATTTTGCTTATTATATCCTTATGACTTTTTAGGATACAGAATTTCATCAATGATTCCATATTCTTTGGCTTCTTCCGCACTCAAAAAGTAATCTCTATCGGTATCTTTCGCAACTTTTTCAATCGACTGACCTGTACGTTCTGCAATGATTTGGTTAATATGTTCTCTTAACTTTAAGATTCGCCTCGCCGATATTTCAATTTCTGTTGCCTGCCCTCTTGCACCCCCTAGAGGCTGGTGTATCATAATTTCACTATTTGGCAGAGCATACCGTTTACCTTTCGTACCTGCCAGAAGCAGCATCGCCCCAAATGAAGCGGCCATCCCCGTACATATAGTCCGTACATCAGGCTTAATGTATTGCATTGTATCAAAGATGGCGAAACCGGCTGAAGTTGAACCGCCCGGACTATTAATATAAAGCGATATTTCTTTATCTGGCGCGTCCGCCGCTAAAAATAATAATTGGGCAACCACACTATTTGCCACATGATCATTAATCTCATCACCAATTATGATGATACGATCTTTTAACAATCGTGAATAGATATCATAGGAACGTTCACCACGATTGGATTGTTCTATTACATAAGGAATTGTACTCATTGATTTGTCCTCCTTGAAAGCAGATATTAGCTACGCAGCCATACAGAGAGTGCTTGAAGGAGTGTGCCTAATAACCGAACGTATTTCCCTTGTAACTATTTGTGGAATGTCACCGACACTTTTTAATAATGGTATGGATTGAATTAGGATTGATGGATTTTGAATCTTTATAGCTTGATAAAAGAGGGATGCTAATAATTCTCGTTCTTCTTCATCCCAAAATAAATCAATAGGAAATGACTTCTCATCTTCTTTTACTTTTTTAAGTCTTTTTTTTGCTCGATATAAATTGGACTTTACAGCTTCTTCTGTCGTCCTGAGGATTTCGGCTATTTCTTTCGATTGATATTGAAAAGCCTCTTTCAACATAAAGGTGATCGCTTGCTTTGGTGTAAAATGCTTCATCAGCAATTCAACGGAATACATTATATCAATAGCTTGATTCTCTTCCTTTTGATTTACTATTTCATCATCTAATTCGATTGTCTCCTTTTTCCTTTTTCGAACCTGATCAATCCAATGATGGTAGGCAATTTTATTTAATAAGGCTGAGGTGAATGTTTGCTTATTACTGTAATATTTCTTTGCTTTCAGATAAACCTCTTGTGCAATATCATCAGCGTCCCATTTATTTTGGGTAAGAAAGTGGCAATATTGATGAAGTTTCGGATAATACTCCAGCCATATAGACTCCTCAGTCTCAGTTTCCTGTTGCACGTCTTCTGTGTTGTATATGCTAAGCTTATTAGACATTTTGTTCACTCCTTTAACACTCTCTACCTAATAAACGTTTTAAGGATGATAAAAAGATACGGGGTAAAAAAAATTTATTTTTATTATAATATACAAAAACTGACTCAGAATGTACCCAAGTCAGTCTAATTTAATGAATTTATTTGAGTCCTAATGAAAAAATCAGAAATATGTTTCCCTATATTCCTAATGGTTTGTTTTGCCATTACTTGATCATTAAGACGGTCCATTAAAACAGCAACATAACCAATTCTTCCCTGACAATCAAATATTGCACAATCGTGTTCAACATCTGACAATTCCCCGGTTTTATTAAAAACGGTAATCTTAACTTCGTCTACCAGTGCCGGGAGCTTTTCTCTAAATTGCTGATGTTTCAACATTTCTTTCGCGATATTTGTTGGTCCATTGATTCCAAAATACTCATTAAATTGATTCACCATTTTAAGGCAATGAACCATCTCTTCCGGAGTTGTCTGGTTGTCCTCCCCTTTGTATATTGCAGCAAAGTCCATCATTTTCCTATTCAGCTTCGTTTGTTTAAGTCCCATTTCTTGAAGTGTTGCGTTAATCGCCTCGATGCCTAATAAATCAATCAATATATTGGTTGCAGTATTATCTGAAACAATAATCATCAAAGTCATTAAATCCTTAACAGATAGTGTTAATCCATTGGATAGCGCTTGTAAAACTCCAGAACCTTCAACTTTATTATCGTTTAATATCGTAAACTGTTGCTGTAAATCAATTTGACCTTTATGATTGGCAAGTAGGATGGATAGTAAAATGGGCATCTTTATAAGACTTGCAGATTGAAAGACAGCCTGGCTATTTAAGTGTATAGGTTTTGAGTCTTCAATCTCTATTGCTAAGCCAATGCGTCCATGAAAACCATTAAGTTCTTCTTGAATCTTCACTTTTAAAATTTCCATATCTACCCAGTAACCGCAACCTGTGAATAATCATGGTCGCCTGTTTTGTTTTTATCATATAAATGACACGCGATGAAATGGCCAGCTTCCACTTCCTGCCAGCTTGGTTTTTCAGAGGAGCAAACTTCCATCGCCATCGGGCAGCGCGTTCGGAAGACGCAACCGCTTGGTGGATTGATTGGGCTTGGCAACTCTCCTTTTAAAATAATCCTTTCACGCTGATCCTCAATGTCAGGATCCGGAATGGGAATCGCAGACAGCAGCGCTTGTGTGTACGGATGAAGAGGTTTTTTATACAACTCACTGCTTTCTGTTAATTCAACTAATTGCCCTAAATACATAACCCCAATTCGATCACTAATTTGTTTTACCATCGAGAGATCATGGGCGATAAATAGATATGTTAACCCTTTTTCTTTCTGAAGTCTTCTTAACAAATTTACAACTTGTGCCTGGACCGACACATCAAGAGCAGAAATTGGTTCATCAGCGATAATAAACTCCGGATCTAATGCTAGAGCACGGGCAATGCCAATCCTTTGACGCTGCCCCCCGCTGAATTCATGCGGATAGCGATTGGCATGATTGCGATTTAACCCAACATCCTCTAGTAATTGATAGACTCGATTTAGCCGCTCTTTTTTATTTGGAAACAAGCCATGGACTTCCATGGGCTCGGATATTATTTCAGCTACTGTTGATCTTGGATTTAATGATGCATAAGGATCTTGAAAGATCATCTGCATTTGCCGGTGAAAGCTATGTCTTTCTTTAGACTTTAAAGTATGAATGTTTTTTCCATTAAAAATAACTTCTCCTTCGGTTTGGTCATAGAGTCCGATAATGGTTCTTCCAGCTGTAGACTTCCCGCAACCTGATTCACCAACAATTCCAAAGGTTTCCCCTTTATTGATATGAAAAGAAACACCATCCACCGCTTTTAAGATTTCATTTTTTCCTAAATGAAAATGCTTCTTCAAATTGTTTACTTGTAAAAATTTCACCATACTATGCCTCCAACTCCACCCAATATCGCCTTGCTACACAAAGTTCTCGTTCATAGATTGTTCCTGCTAATGAAATAATTTCAACTGTTTTTCCTGTATTAGGTGAATGGAGTAATTTTCCGTCACCATAATAGATTCCAACATGATGAATTCTACCCTTCCCTTCTTCGTAAGCAAAAAAGAGGAGATCACCTGGTTTTATTTCTTCTCCACTGACTTCCACCCCTGAATTTGCCTGATCGTGTGCATCGCGGGGGATGATATAACCATTTGCTTTACACATCGAATAGCTGAAACCAGAGCAATCATATCCGTAGCTGCTCATTCCACCCCATAAGTATGGAAGAGTAAGAAATTTTTCTCCATCTTCTACAATATTGTTTCCATTTCCCTTTTTGCGATTGGCTAGCGATTCAGAAATGGTAACATGGTCTAAATTCAGCCAACCTGTCCCATTAGGAGTCTTAACTACAACCTTCCCTTCACCTTCTTTTATTAAAGGTAGAACGGTTTGATAAGAGAGTTCTATATTTGATTCTTCTAAGAATGTTTTAGGATTCGTGACGATAACAATTGGACCTTCTTTAATATTCCAGTCTAATGGACATTTCACCAATTGAGATGACGGGACCCAGCCAGGGTAGCCATTTATATTTTTTGATGTCGGCTGATTCGGGATAGTAACATGGGCCCAATTCCCTTTCTCTTCAATTACGATGACTTCTTCGCCATATAAAAGTTGAGTTTGAACAAGGTTCTGTTCACACAATCCAAGTCTAGTTTCATATGTTAACCCTTCTAACCATCCATTGATGTCGATCGGATTACTGATAGCTGGCTTATCCAATTCCCTCGCAGAGTTATAGGATGTCCAGACAGTAGCTACCGGGACATTTACAAGTCGTTTATCCAATTGTAACTCCTCCTTCTAACGTTACATGCTTAATTCCAAGGCCAGGACAATCCGGAAGTGTAATAAATCTATTATGATATTGGATTCCTCCATCAACAATATCTTTCGCCAGCATAAGTGGCGCGTCAAAATCGAATCGAGTTATATTTCGCTTGCTTGCCGCAAAATGAGCTGCAGCCGTAATCCCAAGTCGTGTTTCAATCATGCTTCCAACCATGCACTCTACTCCACATGTTTCAGCTAGCTGATTGATTATCTGAGCTTGATAGATTCCACCGGATTTCATTAGCTTAATATTAATTAAATCAGCACTTCTAGTCTTTAAAACTTGGAAAGCCTGCTTAGGTGTGAAAACACTTTCATCTGCCATAATCAGTGTCCCAACAGAATCGGTAACCTGCTTTAGCCCCTCAAGATCATCCGCTTTGACAGGCTGTTCTACTAATTCTATTCCTAAATCACTATCCTCCATTTTACGAATCATTCGAATCGCATCTTTTGCGGTCCAGCCTTGATTTGCATCTAATCGTATTTTTATGGTATTTCCCACTCTTTTTCTAATCTCCTTGATTCGCTCTAAATCCTTGGAGATATCATCTTTCCCAACCTTAACCTTTAAGACATTGAAGCCTTTTTGTATATAAGAAACAGCATCGTCACCCATTTCTTCAGGACTATTCACACTTACGGTAAAATCCGTCTCTAGCTCTTTTTTGTGACCGCCAAGGAACTGGTATAGGGGAAGTTTACAAAATTGGGATAAACAATCATATAAAGCCATATCTATGGCTGCTTTTGCACTTGTGTTGCCTACCAAGATCGTTCTTAGTCCTTGAAAAATTAATTCGTAGTTTAGGAGACTTTTATTCTCTAGAAATGGTTTAATTACCTGATTAATCGCTGATTCAATACTTAACAGACTTTCGCCCGTAATGACCACTGTCGGTGGTGCCTCTCCCCAGCCAGAGATTCCATTATCACACGTTACTTTCACAATAATTGCTTCTGCTGTTGTTACTGTTCTTAATGCTGTTTTAAATGGTTTGATGAGTGGCACGGCTGCACGAAATGTTTCAATTTCCTTAATAATCATGATTTTCCTCCTTTATAAAATGCCGCTTTCAACTATTAAACTTTTATCATACGTATTTAAGACAGCCTGCACTCCCAAAGGAATGGATATATGCGGATTACAATGTCCGATCATGAATCCTTTTAAGGAAGGTTTATTTGTCGACAAAACATAGTGGTCTATAACTTCTTCGAGAGTTAAAGTCAGTTCCCTTTTAGGTGTACAATCACAAAAATCTCCAATAACGAAGCCAACTACTTCATCTAGTTTCCCTGCCATTTGGAGTTGATTCAGCATCCGATCGACTGATCTTGGTTCTTCATTCACATCTTCAATAAATAAAATCTTTCCCTTCGTATCTATTTCAAATGGTGTGCCTAGGGTGCTAACTATTAGGGATAAATTTCCGCCAACAAGTTCACCACTTGCAACACCCTCCGCCACTGTCTCTAAAGGAGAAAAACGCTCAGTATAACTTACATCAGTTGGCTCAAATAATTGCTGAAAGCCCTGTTTGGAAAATGCATGCGTGTCCTCCTTTCCGATATCCGAACCCAGCATGGGTCCATGAAAGGTGATCAGACCTGTTTCTTGCCTAATAGAGGTATGTAAAAAAGTAATATCACTATAACCCCAGAAAATTTTGGGGTTTGCTTTAATTATTTCGTAATCAATATTTGATGCCAATCTCGCTGTTCCATAGCCTCCACTTGCACAAAAAATAGCCTTTACTTCAGAATCGAGAAACATTGCATGTAAATCATCTAACCTATCTTGATCGGATCCAGCTAAATAGCCATAGATTTTTTCAACACTCTTGCCAACTTTTACCCGTAATCCTAATCCCTTTAAAAACTCTATTCCGCGTTGGAGATTTATTTGATTTGGCGGGCTAGCCGGAGCAATTACTCCAACGATATCCCCTGGATGCAGGCGGTTTGGTTTTACTTCACTCATCAAAACACCGTCCTCACTTTCTGTCTCTCTAGAATTTTAGAACAAAAGGGATGTTCAACGAACATCCCCTTTCCTTGATTTACTTTTTATCAGCGGACTTTAATTCCAAATATCCAACTGGATGACGGACAATTCCTGTTACACTTTTATTTTGTAAATATACTTGGTTATAGAAGTGGATTGGAATGATGGGTGCTTCTTCAAAGAGAATCTTTTCGGCTTTGTACATCAAGTCGAATCGTTTCTTTTCATCTGATTCATTTTTTGCGTCCTTAACCAATTGGTCATATTCTGCATTGCTCCAGCCTGTACGGTTCATAGAATGTCCTGTTTGGAAGTTTTCGACAAAGTTGATTGGATCGGCATAGTCTGCAAGGAATGAGCTGCGGGAAAGCTGGAATTTTAATGCCTTTTGATCTGTTGCAAATACATTCGATTCCATGTTTGCAAGTTTTACGTCAACACCTAAATTTTCTTTAAACATTTGCTGAAGGGCTTCAGCAATTTTCTTATGTGAATCAAGAGTGTTATAAGTCAATGTTACTTCAGGAAGCGACGAATATCCTTCCTCTTCCATTCCCTTTTTTAACAGTTCCTTCGCTTGTTCTACATTCGTTTTAAGTAAGTCACCATTTGTTTCACGGAAGTCTTTACCTGAGGCATCCTGAAAGCCGTATGAAACAAAACCATAAGCAGGCTTTTCTTTATTTTTGGTAACTAATTCTACAATTTGCTTTTGGTCAACTGCCATGGCAAACGCTTTACGGATATTAACATTCTGGAAAGGTTCCATCGTTACATTAAAACGATAGAAATATTCCCCTGCTTGATCCTCTACTTTCACGTCGCCTTCTTTAAACAATGATTCTGCTAAATCTGCTGGAACGTCAGAGGTATCTAATTCACCAGTCTTGAACATCTGATATTCCGTATTGGTATCGTCAACCATGGCCCAATGGATCTTATCCAATTTAACATTTTCTGCATCCCAGTATTGGTCATTTTTTATCATCGTGAAATCGCTATCATGATTCCATTCTGATAATGCAAATGGTCCGTTACCAACGAAAGAATCTGCTTCAGAAAACCATTCTGGATTTGCAGTTGCTGCTTTCTCGTTGATTGGGAAAAAAGCTGGATTTGCGATAACACTTAAGAAATATGCCTGCGGACTTGTCAGTGTGACTTCAAAAATTTTCGTATCTACTGCTTTTACTTTCACATCGTCTGCTGTTCCTTTTTCTGTATTAAAGGCTTCTCCACCTTCAATAAAATAGCCTAAAAATGCAGCTCCAGAACCTGTCTTTGGATCTAATAACCGTTTCCAGGCAAATACGAAGTCACCTGCTGTTAAATCATCACCATTGGACCATTTAGCATCTTTACGGATGTGGAAGGTATAGGTTTTTCCATCCTCTGATACATCCCATTTTTCTGCTGACGCTGCTTTTGGCAGGTGATTTTCGTCTAAACGGGTTAATCCTTCCATGATATTGTTTAAAGCATTCCATGATACAGCATCAAAACCGATTGGCGGGTCAAAGGAGGTAGGCTCTTGTCCGTTATTAAGATAGAGGACTTTTTCAGTCTTTTCCTTGGAATCACCATTTCCATCGTCCTTTGACTTGCTTCCAGCATCACTGTTTGCTGTACAAGCGGATAAAGCAAATAACAACATAATAGAAACCAACATCGTAATAAACTTCTTCATTTTCTTCCCCCTAAATAATGTTTAATATTTAAACAAATATTGAAACCAATTTTTTAGCGCGTTCATCCTGCAGCCAGCAATCAACATGGTGGATGTTGCTAAGCGAGGATTGAACCGGGTAGACTCGTTCACACACTTCCATTGAATACTTACAGCGTGCAGCAAAGGCACAGCCTTCAGGAGGTGAAAATAAGTCAGGCGGTGTTCCTGGGATTGGAACCAGCTCGGCCTTTTCAATATCTAAACGTGGTACAGATTGAAGCAGCCCAATTGTGTAAGGATGCTGTGGGCGATAAAAGATTTCCCTCCTGCTCCCTATTTCCACAATCTTACCGGCATACATAACTGCCACTCGATCAGCAACTTGGGCAACTACCCCCAAATCATGAGTGATTAAAATAATCGAAACACCTGTTTTTTTCTGTATATCACGGAACAATTCCAGTATTTGTGCTTGTATCGTTACATCCAGAGCAGTTGTCGGCTCATCGGCAATTAACACATCAGGACTGCACACGAGCGCCATCGCAATCACAATCCGCTGGCGCATCCCGCCGCTAAACTGATGAGGGTACTGTTTTAAACGTGCTTCAGGGCTCGGAATTCCAACAAGCTGGAGCATTTTAATCGCAGCTTTTTTGGCCCCGGTCCTTGATATCTTTTCATGTTCCATGATTCCTTCCATAATTTGCTCACCAATGGTCAGTGTTGGATTTAAAGCCGTCATTGGATCCTGAAAAATCATAGATATATTCGCACCACGAATTTTCCGAAGATCGGGTTCTTTTAACTTGATTAAATCCATATTATTAAAAAGGATTTCTCCACCTACCATTCTCCCTGGCGGTTCAGGAATCAATCTCATGATACTTTGGGAGGTAACACTTTTCCCACAACCGGATTCACCGACAATGGCAAGCGTTTCCCCTTTATGTAAATCAAAACTGACCCCGCGAACGGCCTGAACCTCACCGCCGTACGTGGAAAAGGACACATGAAGGTCTTTAACCTGAAGAATTTTTTCCATGATGTTACCTCCTCAGTTTCGGATCAAGAGCATCCTGCAGCCCATCACCCAAAACATTAAATGCAAACATAGTTAATGAAATAAAAAGGGTTGGGAAAAACAATCGCCACCAATACCCTGATAGAATCGTAGACAGACCATCATTGGCCATAACTCCCCAACTTGCATGCGGTGCTTGGATTCCAAGGCCGATAAAGCTTAAAAAGGCTTCTGCAAATATAGCTGATGGAATTGTAAGAGTCATTTGGACAATGATTGGTCCCATTGTATTGGGTAAAAGATTCTTTCGAATAATCCTTCCTGTTTTCGTTCCAAACGTTTTGGAGGCCAATACAAACTCATAGTTTTTAATTTGCAAGACTTGCCCTCGGACAATTCTCGCCATACCAACCCAACCGGTTATCGACAGTGCTAGGATGATCGTTGTTAAACCTGGTCCAATCACTACCATGACTAAAATAACTACAAGTAAGTAAGGAAGACCATACAATATCTCCACAAACCTCATCATCAGATTATCAGTCTTACCGCCTTTGTAACCAGCAATCCCTCCATAAACAACTCCAATAATAAAGTCAATAAGTGCGGCAACTAAACCAACAAATAGAGAGATACGGGCACCGTATGCCGTTCGTGTAAACACATCTCTTCCTAAATCATCTGTCCCAAACCAATATTCAGTAGAAGGCGGCAGATTTTGAGAGGTTAACTTTTGTGTTTCAACCGAGTGAGGTGAAATAATGGGACCAAAAATGGCGAATATAGCCAGCAATATCAAGAATGCCATTCCAGCCATTGCCAGTTTATTTTTTAAAAGCCGGTACCACGAATCTTTCCAATACGACAAGCTAGGTC
Source organism: Neobacillus sp. plas4 (assembly GCF_057221695.1). NCBI lineage: Bacteria > Bacillati > Bacillota > Bacilli > Caryophanales > Bacillaceae > Neobacillus > Neobacillus sp. plas4. Next base: position 2,260,996 of record NZ_CM170152.1, on the reverse strand, counting down.
TTACGACAGCTTCTGCTTCTGATTGATTTTGTACCTTAGGGACAAACCATTCATCAGGAATATCAGGCGAAATATTCCGTTCTTCCTGTTTACGCATTTCCATTTACTTTGCCTCCTTTTTGTGGAGTTTGATTCTAGGGTCTAATACTCCGTATGCGAGATCGACTAAAAAAAGCATGAGAATCAAAATCGCACTATAAAAAACGGTAGTCCCCATTATGACGGGAAAATCACGGTTATTGATACTATCAACAAAATATTTTCCCATTCCCGGAATCGCAAAGATTTTCTCAATTACAAACGTTCCAGTTAAAATACTTGCTGCTAAAGAACCTAAGACAGTGACAACTGGAAGAAGAGCATTTCTTAACGCATGTTTAAAAACAATTTTAACCGGTGATAATCCTTTGGCTTTTGCAGACCTTATATAATCTTGTGTTAGAACCTCTAGCATACTTGAACGAGTTAACCTCGCGATAATCGCCATTGGGCCAGTTGCCAAAGCTAGAATTGGCAGTACCATATGTTTAGGGCTTGTCCAGGTTGCAACCGGAAAAATCGGAAAATTAACAGCTAATTGTTCAATTAGAAATGTTGCCATTACAAAGTTTGGAATTGATATCCCTAGGACAGCAATACTCATCGAAAGATAATCGACCACTCCATTATGACGAAGTGCGGCAATAATCCCGAGTGTAATTCCAGAAATGACCGCGAGGATAAGGGTATAAAATCCAAGTTCAAAACTAACTGGAAATCCTCTTCCTAGCATTTCATTGACAGTCTGTGATGATTTTTTGATCGATGGGCCAAGGTCTAGGTGAAGTAGAGCAGATAAGTAGTTCCCATATTGGACTAAGAGTGGTTCGTCTAGATGATAATAAGCTTCGAGGTTTTTTTGGATGGCTTCATTGGTTGTTCTTTCTTCATTGAAAGGTGAGCCAGGTACTGAATGCATTAAGAAGAATGTCCCTGTTATGATGAGCCAAAGAGTTATAATCATGGCTATAAATCGTTTGATAAAATATGTATTCATGCTTTGTCCTTTCTTAACAGAATGTAGTTCTCATCGCTAATTCAGTCATGACAAGCATTGCTTGATACGCTTCCAATATATTTTTAGCTTGGAAACGGACAATTGTTGTTCCAGGTACGATTTCTGTTCCTGGCATTAAGTTGGCCCACTCTGCTTGTCCATAGTTAGCAAATTCGATTCCAAGCATTGGTCGGTCAGGAGGCGTCAGCGGCTTTACAGTATCTTTATTTCTAAATGCAAAAGCTGTCTTTTCGCGGAGAAGTTGTCCAGCCTTAATAGGTGTTAAAGATTTTGCAGCGGACCGTGAGATCGACTCTTTTACAATTGCGGTTGTTACATTGGGAATTAGCTTTTCGGCCTCGTTTGCAGCGCCATCATCACCAGCTACCATTAACACCGGTACATCAAAATATCCGGCAACAAAGGCATTAAACCCTAATTCTCCAACAGCGACATCATTAATGTACATATTCCTGACACCAAAAATCATGGAATGAGACATTACTCCTTTTAAAGATGCACGGGCATGATAGCCAACAAAGATGGCCCCGTCAAAAGTTTCATCTAAGCCCTGAACCATCGAAAAAGGCTTCACGTCACCGGTAATAAGTTGTGTTTCAGGGTGCAGCCTTTCAATTAACAGGTTATTCATTTTGGAGTGGCTGTCGTTTACAACTACCTCCTTCCATTTTTGCTCAAAAGCAGTCGCTACAACATGGTTCGTCTCATCTGTCATGATGATTCGGCTCCGTTCATAATTATGCTTGTTGGAATCGACATGGGTGTGGTCAACCAGACCTGTTATTCCTTCCATATCTACGGATACATATAACCTCATTTTATACCTCCTAATTAAAATACTTAATTTTCTTAAAATTATAAATTATTATTCTACTTTTTTCAATTCATTTTTAAAATATTATTTCAAAATGATTCTTATCGAAGAAAAAGATCATAATCTAGGTTTATGTTGTAGGGTTGAAATAAAGAAGGAATGAAATATGATTAATTTGAAACTTTATCATCCATTACCTCGTAGTGTTATATTAAGTGAAAGAATTGAAAGTAAATTCATTTTTCTACATAATTAGATTTATAAATGAATATAGGAATACTAAACATGTTAAGGAGTGGAACGAATTGGGAGTTACGCTTAGTAAAGGACAGAAAGTTGATTTAACAAAGTCACATCCCGGTCTGAAGAATGTTGTCGTCGGTTTAGGATGGGATATCGGACATCACGGTTCGAATTTTGATTTGGATGCCTCAACCTTTTTATTAGGTCAAAATGGTAAGGTTCAAAGTGATCAGGATTTTATTTTTTACAATAATCCATCAGGCGGAAATGGCTCCATTGTTTACAGTGGTGACAATCGAAATGGTGCAGGAGAACGCGATGACGAACAAATTCGCATTGATTTACAGAGGGTTCCCAGCCATATCCATCGGATTGCCTTTACCATCACCATTCATGACGCACAAATAAAACAACAAAATTTCGGACAAATCTCTAACTCATATGTCCGGATTTTTAATGAACAAACAAATGAGGAGTTACTCCGTTTTAACCTTGGCAGGGATTTTACTGTGGAAACAGCGATTGTCGCGGCAGAATTATACCGCCATAACGGAGAATGGAAATTCAATGCCATTGCCAGTGGTTTTCAAGGTGGACTAGCTGCTTTATGCGGCAATTTTGGTGTCAGTGTGGATGACCCGGCACCAGCGCCAACACCGCCACCGATTCAACAAAATTTATTTACTGCCAATCAGAACCAAAATTCCTTTAATCAAAATCAAAATAATTCGAACTCGTATCAACAAAATCAAACGCAGCGAATTCATTTACAGCCGGAATCTTCCTATTCTCAGCCAGCATTCGGTTATCCAACACAAACCACACCAGTGAACAGTAATCGTACATATGGGGATGATATTTTTTGTCCACGTTGCCATTCATCAAATGTTCGAACTGGGCAAAAGGGGTTTGGGCTTGGGAAAGCAGCGATTGGCGGCTTAATTCTTGGTCCAGTTGGATTGCTTGGCGGATTTATTGGTAAGAACCAACTCAAGTTTACATGTAATAGCTGTGGTAACAATTGGTCACCAAATCAAACCGACATCACGGAATGGGCAAATCAGTCAAAGAGAAAAGCTCAAGAGTTATTTAACCGCTATAAGAGTCAAGATGTACTAGAAGCAGTCGTTGCAGCTTGTGCTTTGGTATCCATGGCGGACGGCTACTTGGATGCGCTGGAACGTCAAAAAATGATTGAATTTGTAAACTCTAGCGAAGAGTTACGCGTATTTGACAGCAATAAAGTCATCCAAAGATTTAATTACTTTGTATCACGAATTGAAGCAGATCGTATGATTGGAAGAGCAGAGGCATTCCGGGCATTAGGAAAAATCCGCTCAAAGCCAGAAATCGCCCGTTTAGTGGCTCGTTATTGTATTGCTATTGGGTATGCAGACGGTAATTTTGATCATAATGAAATGCAAATGGTCAGCGATATTTGCCGTGAGCTTGGATTAAATCCAGGAGAGTTTCTTTCCTAATACAAATACCTCAATCCATTTTGAAGGATTGAGGTATTTTTTATTTTTGCCACACACGTTTATTCTCTACACGTTTTGTTAGACCCTTAGAATCTAATCTTTCTAAAAAAGGAATCATATATTTTCGGGAAAGGTCAAGGATTTCCTTGGCGTCCCCTACTTCAAACTCTGTTCCCGTACCCTTGCGAAGTTTTTCGACCGCTTCTTTAAAGACATCACCGTTATAGGCAAATTGCTCATCCAAATGAACCACTAATTCCTGTTCTTCAAGAAAACGCCTTAAGTCCACCTCTAAATGGTCTGGTATACCAGAATCTGAAAAATAGTCTTTATAATAACGGACCTTAAGTCCATCCTTCTTTAACTCAGTCAGCATGTTTTCAGCTCGCTTTTGCCAGCTTTTCGGTACATGCGGCACAAAACTTGAAAGTGAAACAAATTGTTCTTTTCGATTAAATACACCATTTACGATTCCATTTTCGACTACATATTCAAGCAGCGATTTAGGGAATCTTTTTTGCATGGTTTGCAGAAGCTCTGCCTTATTGAGACCAAGTTTCATGGAATGAGTTTGATGGAATTCTTGTAAACGATCATAAATATCTTCTTCAATCGAGTTAATTAACATCTTAAGTGTGTATTCTTTATTATTGTATAAAACAAAATCACCATCGTTTAAAAACTCATTCAAGGTTTCTTCATCGAGTGCAGTATGTTTAATCAATTCACTTACCGTAAGGCTTTTTGCTTCAAAAATGGCAGCCGTAATTCGTTCCTTTGGCGTACCTTCCTTCTTCTTTTCAAGTTCCTCAATTGTTTGATTGCCAAACCGATATTTATTTCCTCTCGGATCAATTACCCAGCCACCGCCAATCGTCTCCTGCGGACTTGGCCGCCGTAAAATAAAGCGATCTCCGCGTTTCGTAAGAATTTCTTCTTCCAAGCGAAGTTGACAGAGAATTTCACCGTTCTCCTCTTTAAGTTCGTTTCTGTCAAAAAAGACAATACGCCCCATTACTTCAGTGGTTCCGATATGCAGCTTAATCGGCATCCTCTGCTTCACCAAATGTTCAAGGTCCTCAACCACCCGAATGGCCACATCTACAGTCTTTGTAACAATAAAGTGCTCGGAAGAAACCAAAACATCACCGCGTTCAAGGTCTTCTTTCGAAACGCCCGATAGATTGATGGCAGTACGCTGTCCTGCATAAGCCTTTGGCGCTTGCTTATGATGAACCTGAATCTGCCTGGCTTTGACTTCCAATCCTTTAGGCATGATCGTAAGGGTTTGCCCCTCTTCCACAGTTCCTTCATAAACTGTGCCTCGGACAACGGTTCCCTGTCCCTTGACCGTAAACACTTGGTCAATGGGGAGTCGAAATGCCCCTTTTGCATCTCTCATTTCTTGTTCTTTAAGTGTTTGAATCACTAAATCTTTTAATTCATCTATTCCTCTTTTTGAAATGCTGTCAACTAGTACGAATGAAGCACCCTCAAAAACGCTTCCAGTTAGTTCCTCTAAAATATCATCTTTCACAAGTTCAATAAATTCTTCATCGACTCGGTCAATTTTCGTAATCGCAACGAGTCCGGTTTTCACTCCTAAAAATTTCAAGATGTCGAGGTGCTCTCTTGTTTGCGGCATAACACCCTCATCAGCAGCAACAACAAGTACAACGAGGTCAATTCCAGCTACGCCAGCAATCATTTGCCGAATAAAGCGCTCATGACCAGGAACGTCAATAACTGAAATTTGAATGTCCTCATCCTCATATAATGGAGCAAATCCCAATTCTATTGAAATTTGTCGTTCCTTCTCTTCTTTTAACCTGTCTGTATCCACATTGGTCAGAGCTTTTGTCAAAGAAGTTTTACCATGATCAATATGTCCAGCCATACCAATTGTAAAATATCGTTTTTCCAAATTGCCACCTACTTTTTCAATCTTCCTATTCTACTTTATCTTTAAAGAACACATAGTTCAAGGGAACATTCTTAGACAGATAAGTAGGCTCCAATGGCTCCACAATATTCACCCTTTTCTAAAAATACCGTCGTTAAACCTACCATATTCAAATAGAATTCAAGAGCTCGTTTTAATGAAGGATTACCAATCATTGAGGTTCCAATGATAACGACATGGTTAACTTGATGGATGGTGGCTGCTTGTGACGTTAACAAAACAATCGTTTCAGCTATCATGTTAGAAAGTGAGGCCAGGCGATCTGCTTCTGTATGGTTTAATTTTTTCCCTTTAGCGAAGTTCGCAGCCGTTAATTCTCCATTAATGGGACTGTCATTTGAATCATAAATATCCTTAACCAGCATATCCACTTTTTCTTTATTTCCTTCTTCTGCTAAAATTGTAAGCAATTGATAGTCCTGAACTTGTGTTAATAAAGAACCGAGACCTGTAAAGGTTCCTCCGCCCATTCCACTCCCTAGAATTCGCTCCGACTTGTCCCCTTTCACCACATGCCACGAGGTTCCCGTACCAATGTTTACGATTAAGTAGGATTCTTCGATGCTCATATTTTCTTTTGCTAGTAAGAAACGAACACCATCACTTGCAGCCTGAAATTCAGGAATTATTATGCTGTCGTGAAAATACTTTTTTTGTATAGCCGCGGCTTTACCGCCGGCTAATGAAACTCTTAATGATGGTGCAATCGTTTTTAGCCATGAAATAGAAGAATCTTGCTTGTTACTTGGGAATTTTTTGAAATGCATTCTACCATTTTCTTTATAAACAATTTTGATTAACGAGCCCCCTGCATCAATACCTGCTGTTATCTGCTGCATCCCTTCCCACTCCTTTAAACGAATGATTTAATTACCTATTTGACAAAAATCTCCGTTAATCCTGCTTTTCATTTCACGAATCTTCCACAATCCTTCCGTTAAAATACTGGATGAATGTGCTATGGTGTAGAAAAGGATACTACAACAAAAGAGGAAGATTGAGTATGAAGAAATTTATATGGCCTTGTGTTTTAGGACTAGCATTATTAACGGGCTGTCAAAACACTGAACCCAAAATAAAAGACGAAGGCAAGCAGTCAACGCAACAAAATCAACAGAAGGCAGCAGCCAATACTGACTCTCCCTTCCCTTATCCAACTTTATTGTCTGAAAGTGCACAAACCTTTTCACTTTTAGTCATTGGGGATCAGGATACACAAATTGAAGACAACGAAAAAGTAACGGAAAAAGTAAATGATATTTTGAGCCTGCCCGAACTTGGAATGGTTCAGAAAGCATACCCAGCACTTAACATCAAATCAGAACCCGCATATATTCTTTTTGATCAGACAGGGGTAGTGCACCAATCAAAGAAACTCGAGGAGTTGACGAGCTTCCTTGACAAAAATAGCCCAAAATAAAAACCAGAATTATTTTCTGGTTTTTTTTGCAAACATATAAAAAAACTATCGAATTACAAACTCTGTTCGGCTAAAGCCTTCTTTCGTCTTCTTCACTTCTAAAATGGCCGGTATGGCATTTTTTAGTTCTTGAACGTGCGAGATTACACCAATCATTCGGCCAGATTGCTGCAGGTCAATTAAAGTGTCGATCGCTTTATTTAATGATTCTTCATCTAGCGAACCAAAGCCTTCATCAATAAACATGGTATCAATGGACACCCCACCCTGGAAACTCTGAATGACATCGGCCATACCAAGTGCCAAGCATAAGGAAGCATTGAACTTTTCTCCGCCCGACAGGGTTTTGACATCTCGTGTTTGACCAGTATATGCATCAAACACATCTAAACCAAGACCACTTTGTCTTCCTCGGGCTTCTTGACGTTCACTTCTTTCCAAAATAAATTGACCGTTCGATAAATGTTTTAAGCGCTCATTCGCTGCAATAATAATCTGTTCCAAATACTCAATTTGTAAGTATCGTTCAAATGATATCCGACTTCCATTTTGTCCTCTAACGACATCATATAAATCTGTTATGCTATTCCTTTGCTTTTCCAAAGCCGATACGGTTTCTTCGGCATTTAGTATTTTGTTCTTTAATTCCAGTGCCAATTTCTGAAAACCTTCAGAATCACTTAATCGTTTTAAGGCAAGGTCACGGTTATTTTTCATAAGAGTTAAACGACTAGTAAGCATGTCTAAGTCTGCTCTTTCTTTATCCTTCAATTCCTCTTTAAGATCGGTAATTTGCTGCTTCAACGTATCTAAATTCTTCTTAAAATCGTCAATGGAATCTTTTAATAACTTGCGATCTCTGTCTGACAATTTTGCACGTAAATAGTCATCCTCTGAGAAAAATTGAGCATTTTGCCATTCTGATTGGAATAGATCTTCTGAACGTTCCTTTTTCTCGGTACTCTCCTGCAATTGTGTCTGAGCACTCATATAAAACGCAATTGCCTTTGTTTCTCCATCTTTTGCAATCTGCAGCTGCTTTTGGGCAGTCTCCCAGTCCCGCTCTAGCTTTTCTCGATGATTTTGTTCTTCATTGATTTTATGTTGTAAAGCAGCTAGATTTCGAATTTCCTCTGGAATCCGGCTGATTTTTTCATCATAAATGGCTTTTTCTCTGACAAAAAGAGTTTGTTTTTCTTGATGAGCAGAAGAAAGCTGTTCCTTTTTCGCTTCATATTGCTTTAATTCTTGTTCTATCGTCTCCAGCGATTTCTTTAAGGCCTTTACTTCTTCCTTACCTGCTAACAGGGCATCGACCTCTTTCTTAAGCTCTTGTCCCTCTTTAACGATACGATTGTAGAAATGCTCTGCCTCTTCAACCTGAAATCCTCTGTTCGTGACTTCTTTGGCTTTTGTTTCAAGCTGCTCTGTATTCGAATTCAAGCTTGCTTGGGCATCGCGATATAGATTATCTAATTCGTCTAAATCTTTTTTTACAGCTTCTCGCTCTTCCTTGCTGGGAACCACATCTTGACCATCGGCTTTGTTTGGATGGTCACTGCTGCCACATACAGGGCATGGCATTCCATCGTGCAAATGCATTGCAAGAATACTCGCCTGCCCATTTATCCAGGACTCCTCAAGCTTTTCGTATCTCTCTTTCATTTCCAGATAATTTTTATGCTTTATCGTGAAATCCTGGTGTAACTTTCCCTGTTTTTGGTGAGCCTTTAGATATTCTTGGATGACCATAACCTGTTCTCTCAGCTCATGTAATGTCTCCTGCTTAGCAGGCAATTCATCAACTAGCTTGTCCATTCCCTTAATGTTCGCAGTGAGTTTTTCCTTTTCAATATTCTTTGTATCCCTATTTCTAAGGTTTACCTCAAGGTCATTAGCTAGCTTCTGGACTTCTTTATTCAAGCTAGAAAGCTTTGATTTTTTACTATCAATATCTTGAACAGTCGGCAAGAAGTCTTGTAATCGGTCAACTGTTCGGACTATTTCCTCACGCTCTCCTTTCCGCTGCTCTTCGATATCATAAAAATTTTGCGCATTTTCAAGCTGTTTCTTCGCGTTTTTTATTGCTAGATCAGCTTCAACCAGAGCCTTTTGTTTCAACTTTTCATCCGCACGCCATTCGTTCACCTGGTACTCGTAGGCTATAATTTTACTTGCCCGTTCCGCTTTTTCATACTGTTTTTCTTTTTCCATAAAGCTTGGAATCTTCAGGGACCATTCTTTGTGCCTTATCTCTTTCCCTTCAAGGTCTTGAAAACGATCATTTAACGCTTTCGCCTGATGATAGGCACCAAGCATTTCATTGTAGGCTGTATCTGCTTCCTCAGACTGCTTCTTATTTTCTATCATTTCAATTTGATAAAAGTCCGTTTCAATTTCCAAGGCGTCAATGATTTGATGGGTATTATACTGTTCTTGTGAGAACACTTCAGACAGTTTTGAAGTGTCCCTAATAGGGAGGGCGGCTTGAATATCTTTAATGTACCGGTCAATCATTTGCGCTTCTCGTTTATACTCTTCCTCCGCTTCCTTTTTTCGCTCCTTTAGCCGTTCACTAATCCATTTATATGGCTCCGTTTTAAAAATCTTCCTTAAAATCTCTTCTTTATTTTCCGTTTGCGAGGTTAGTAGCTTCCGAAATTCACCTTGCGGCAGCATCACAATTTGGCTAAACTGATCCTGTGTTAATCCAACAATCTCTTCCACCCTTTTATTAATCTCGGAAACGATTTGTCGGTCCACACAAGGTATTTCACCGTCTTTGGCTTTTTCATAGAATTCGTACTGCTCTCCAGTCACCCCTTTATTCCCCTTTTTCACATGAGGCAGCTGTCTCTTAATCCTATAATACTTATTATGAAGCTCAAACTCGAGCTCGACCGAAGTATGAACATCATCCTCCGCAAAGTCACTACGCATCATTTTCGAATCACTGCGGTCCTCCCCGCTTGCAGATCCGTAAAGAGCAAAACAAATGGCGTCAAAAATGGTCGTCTTTCCTGATCCCGTGTTACCTGAAACAACAAATAAACGATTATCTTTTAGTTCAGTAAAATCAATCACTTCACGATCTTTGTATGGTCCAAAAGCAGTTATAGTTATTTTAAGTGGTCTCAAATTCTACACTCCCTTCGCTGCTCGATTTGTTGTGACTGCGACCTTTTGAGCTGATTGCTCACTATCCTTTTGTAAAAGCTCTTGAAGAACTTCTAAAAATATCTCTTCTGTTTCCTCCGACAGAGCTGTTCCTTTTACTTCTTGGTAAAAAGCTTTAAAGAGGGATAAATCATCCATTTTTGTTCTCGCAACTTTTTCAGATGCTTCTCCATCTTTAGAGATTGGTGTTTGAATAACACGCTCGACATGCATCGCATTCGGATAAACTGATCGAACCTTTTCCATCGGCATAAGTACAGGTGTTTCATCTAGTAAACGAACAAAAACATAGTCTTCATTTGTGGAATGTTTTAATAACTCGTCCATTTTCGCCTCAACCGTTCTTACATCACGAGCAGGTGTTAACAGCCGTTTTTCAAGTGTAACCCTACCTTCCTCGTCCATTTCCACGATGAAGAACCCTTTCTTATGCTTTTCCTCTGAGATGGAATATTTAAGTGGTGAGCCTGCATACTGGATACTTTCATTCGAAACAAAATGTGCTTGGTGCAAATGCCCCAGCGCAGTATAGTGAAATTTATTAAAGTGGATGCTACTGACATGCTCTGCTCCGCCAATCGAAAGTGGCCGTTCCGAATCGCTTGTATTGTCCTCTTTTTCTCCTGTTGGAGTTACAAATGCATGTCCGACAAAAACGTGCCGGGCATTTTTATTCATTTTCGCGGAAATTTCATCGGTAATTTTTTTCATCGCATCATTATGTGACTTAACTTCCTCATCTTCAAACACATAGCGAATAACACTTGGGTCCGCATACGGTATTAAATGAAAATGTACCTCACCATGCTTATCTTTTAGAACAACGGGTTCTAACTGCTTAGAAATCTGACCAACCATATGGTAACCGTTCGACTTCATGATTTTGCTGCCGAAATGAAGCCGGCTCGGACTATCATGATTCCCTGCAATCGCCAATACGGGCGTGTTTAATTTTAAAACGATAGTCTCTAGTACTTCATCTAATAAATTTACCGCCTCTGTAGGGGGCACTCCACGATCATACAAATCCCCGGCAATAATAACTGCATCGGGCTTTTCTTCTTCAATTGCTTTAACAAACTCCCCAAGAACGTGCCGTTGATCTTCCGTCATATACACATTTTGAACCAGCTTTCCTAAATGCCAGTCCGCCGTATGAAAAAATTTCATTTTATTCACCCCATCTTATTAAACTCATACATACTATTATAGCAAAATACCAACTTTTGTGAGATTGGAAAACGAAGAAATAACAGGTAATAGTGGGAGAGTATTATCGTATAAAAAGCAAAAAACAGCCTGACACATTGGTCAGGCTGTTAATAATTAGTTTCATAGATTATTTTTTTGTTACGTTAGCAGCTTGTGGTCCACGAGCACCTTCAACAACTTCAAAAGATACTTCTTGACCTTCTTCTAGAGTTTTGAATCCTTCAGTTTGGATAGCAGAATAGTGAACAAAAACATCGTTTCCGTCTTCAGCTTCGATGAATCCGAAACCTTTTTCAGAGTTAAACCATTTTACTTTACCGTTTTTCATGAAAAAAATCCTCCTATTGGCTTATAAAAGCCATTGTAATTCACCAAATTACAACGTGATAGCTTTACTTTCTCTTTCTCATCCAAACTTCATTTATAACTTTGAACAAGCTTTGTAGCATAAATCTAATCTCGTGCAACGGCTGACTAAAATTTAACATTTTTAAGCGGTTTAGTCAATAAATCACTATAGACAAAAGCCTACAAAATCCGGGCGTTTTCTAGGTGTTTCTGCTGTTATCTGGGGTCTTACTTTTGTCTTTGATGTCCGCTGGTATCAGCAACCATAACCTGATTTCTGTCGATTATTCCTCTTTTACATTTAATGTCTTTTATGACATCTTTAATTAGTAATTCAAGACCAATATAAGTAAGGGATGGAAAGTTCTCAAATAGTTTTTTGACCTCCCATTTTAGTTCATTTTCACCGCAAATACTATGTCGATTAATATGTTCCACTTCGTACTTAATCTTGGAAAGCTCCTCTTGTTTTTTATCTGGCGACAAGGACTCAAGCTCATCGAGTCTGGCAAGGAACTCGACAGACTTTTCTATTTTCAGTTGTACCTCATCGTGTACGTCTTTGGTAATAATTTGATGATTGTATTTAAATTCATTTAATCTTAGTGCTGAATCATAGGTAGCTTGAACAATTTCCTCTCTTGTCATACTGTTCGTTTCATAGCTTAGCATATTTTTCCATGAAGGCTGCCTCATTGCTTCACGAAAGTCCTCTAGTTTGTGACAAAACTTTTTGTAGCCATATTTCTCTGGATTTTCAAAAGCTGGGCTGCCTGGATCTAGGAAAGGAGACAATGGTGCCACAAAATACGAAATGCGAGAATTTCCATCGCATTCTTTGTGAATTATTTCACAAAAATCCACATTCCTCATCGCACTTTCATACGTTTGATTGGGGATACCCGTCATGAAAAACAAATCAATTTTAGCGCAACCATGCTTTAATGCAAATTGAAGCATTTCGATGACTTTGGCATTTGTGCATGGCAGCTTTCCGTTATATTTACGAATATCTTCATCAGCCGATTCTAATGTAAGCTCGATGCTGTATTTAGACATTGACCTGTTTAATTTTTCAAAAAACTTCTCATCTGCATAATTAAATAACTCAAATACGATTTCATTCTTTATCTTCATTTTTGCTAATCCATCCAAAAACTCATCAACGTACTCTTTTCCCCCTTGCCTGATATCATTTAACAGAAAGATTGGAGCCCGAGTGAAACGTTGAATCAAAGCAATATCCTCAAGCATTCTTTTTGGGGAACGCATAACCAGCTTTTTTCGGTTGCAGTTTAATTCGTAGGCATCTCTAGAACCCCCACAGATTAAACAGTTATAATTACACCCCTTAGAGGTTAAGATCGCTGTGTTAGGATACTGCAGCCATCCATTGTAAGGCAATGCATCTAATAGATTAAAATATTTAAAGACTGAACCGATGATATAACGATACCCTGGTAAGTTAAACTCATCGAGACTGTCTGGTACATAGGTTATTTCGTTATAAAAATATTGATTATTTCGTTTCCAGGTTAAATTTGGAATTTCCGAAAATTCCGTTGCATCTTTGCTCTCTAATTTATTAAGCAGCATTAATATTAATTTTTCTGTTGTATCACCACGGACAACAAAATCAATACAAGGGTATTCAATTAATTCCTTGTGAAAATAAGTACTAGACAGCCCTCCGAACATAACAGGAGTTTCAGGGTGGTATTTCTTAATGATTTTGGCTAATTCTACACTGCCATGTGCATGTGGCAGCCAATGGAGATCAATCCCAAATGCCTTCGTTTTAATTTTCCTGATTTTCTTTTCCACATCAAAGTTTTGATTTAGCAACATTCTATTCGCAATATTAATAATTTTTACTTTTAAACCAAAACGTTCAAGATAATCCCCAATACTAGTTAAACCAATGGGGTACATTTCAAAAACAGGAGATGATGGAACAACATCGCTGATTGGACCGGTAAAAAGCATTTCCTTCCTGAAATCATAAACAGTAGGTGGATGCAGCAATACCAAGTCGTATAACATAAGATCACTTCCTAAGTTCTTATATTTGTTCACATCTTTATAGTAATATAAAAAATAGGCAAATGATGGATCAAATTTTACAAATATAATAACAATATTTTCCTAATTAAAAACGTAAAAATACCGAAGAACGTTAATTCTTCGGTATGGTTTCTACCTCTTCATCTTCATCTTTAAATTTATCTAATATCGTAATAGTATTAACAAGATGATTATTAAATATTTGCCGTGCTACCGCTAATAATTCAATGATCATTGGATCATTTAAAGTATAAATCACCTTATTCCCATCTTTTGTACCCGAAACAATATTTTTAGCTCTTAATATGGTTAACTGCTGCGAAACAGCAGATCCTTCACTGCCCACAAGGGTTTGAATTTCATTCACATTCTTATCCCCTTCTGCTAACAGCTCCAAGATGCGGATTCTTAAAGGATGAGCAAGTGCTTTAAAAAATTCCGCCTTAAATTGCTGCATTTCAAGATTCAATCCATTCACTTCCTTAACCAATTTAGTAAGTAGCTGAAAGCTTCGTTTGGCTTCTTTCCATAACACCTGAGGCCGATAGCTTCTTACATTCTCTAAACGCAAAATGTTTACAGCCTAGACATTTATTACGATCCAGCTCCCCAAGGGCGAACTGAATGGCTTCTCCTGTGTGTTCAAAAAAATGTTCCCGGCCAATTACATCATATAATCCTGTTTTCATCATTACATTTTTAGGCTGTTCATTTATTCCTGATATAATAACTATACCATTTTTGGAAAAGTGATTCACAATACTAGCTAAATTGGCTTCACCTGTTGTATCCATAAAGGGAACCCTGCTCATTCGTAATAAAAGAATCTTTGGATGATAGTTAATGGTGTTCATAATGGATGTTTCAAACGTTTGAGCTGCTCCAAAAAACAATGGACCTTCGACGTTAAAAATACTTACCTGCGGACAATCATGTGAGTCAGATACCATTTGAGTTTCAATTTTTTCATTTTTATGCTGGAGGTTCGGCAATGCTTTTGACGTCTTCATCACATCGCTCATTCTCTTTGTAAAAAGAATTGCTGCGAGCAGTAATCCCACTTCAACTGCTGTGGTTAAATTTACAAAAACGGTCAATAAAAAGGTAACCACCAAGACCAGGGAATCAGTAGATTTTGTTTTTAAAATATGGGCAAATACTTTTCGTTCACTCATATTCCAGGCGACAACCATTAATATCGGTGCCATGCTTGCAAGTGGAATATAGGAGGCGAAGGGAGCGAAAAATAATAAAACGAGCAATACGACAACTCCATGGATAATACCTGAAAACGGTGACACCGCCCCACTTTTAATATTGGTAGCCGTTCTAGCAATCGCCCCAGTGGCTGGTATCCCTCCAAAAAGCGGAGTAACCATATTGGCAATCCCCTGACCAATCAGTTCTTTGTTGCTGTTATGCTTGCTATTTGTCATACCATCGGCAACCACTGCTGAAAGCAAGGATTCTATTCCGCCAAGCATCGCAATGATGAATGCCGGTTTTAATAGCGTAATGATCATATCAAGACTCAAATCTGGTATCTTAATCTGTGGCAACGAACTCGGAATTTCCCCATAGGCTGTTCCGATCGTCGCAACGTGGTTTGGGAAAAATAGTGTGGCAATGATCGTTGAAACCATTAATCCAATGAGTGGTCCTGGAACTTTAGGCGCAATCTTTGGGGTTACAATAATAATTGCTAAACAGATAACCGCTGTTAAGATGCTAAAAAAGTTAATGGTATCCAAATGGATGATAATTTCTAGAAGATTATTAATAAATTCTTCATGTTTCTCAATATCCGACAATCCTAGGAAACTAGCAATCTGTCCTGTGAAAATGGTGATAGCAATCCCCGTTGTAAAACCAATTGTTACTGGTCTAGGAATAAATTTTATTAACGATCCGAGTTTAAATATTCCCATTAAAACCAGCATAATCCCGGCTAAAAAACCCGCAATTAATAGGTTTTCATATCCGTAGGTCATAACGATACCAAATAGGATTGGAATAAACGCACCAGTTGGACCGCCAATTTGGTACTTGGATCCTCCAAAAAGCGAGATGAGAATTCCGGCAACAATCGTTGTGTAGATTCCATACTCCGGTTTTACCCCTGAAGCAATCGCGAAGGCCATCCCTAAAGGTATGGCGATGACACCGACAATTAGTCCCGAAAGGACATCTTTTGGCACATTACTTAAGGAATATTGATGGAATCTTTTATCACTAAACATATTCACCCTTCTTATCTTATTAATTTGTATATCTGATTATTTGAATATAGAGGAATTTGAAGTAATAATCAAGTCTTTTGTTTGTATATATTTTTCCAGTTGTAATCTTTTAATCTCTGTGTTATATTAATTGAGCGATGAGCTGAGTTGTGTAAGTCGAGAAACATTCCTTTATGGAGCACACTATGTGGAGTGTGGTTTTTCGCCTCAATACGCAAAGACGTCTGTGTATGCAGACGTCTTTTTTATTTTTATCTACGATAAAAGGAAGGCTCCGAGAGGATGATGAAGACTCTTACACCGTAAAACATCGCTTAAAAGTGTCATCATCACGCTTATGACCCCAATCTGACTTTAACCTCCATCACCGCTGCACCAGAAAGATCTAATATTAGCGGCTTCATCCTGTTCTCTACTTGTTACAACGCACACTACCTATTCCAGAGGTAATTTCTTTAATTCCTGATTTACTTGGACTTTTTTCAAGTTATAGGACTGCCATGGAATGGTATCTAAGTTGACTTCGTTTTTTCGTTCTAGTAAAAGATTCTTTAACCCGGGATGATGACTATTTTTCTCATATAAATCAATTAAACCGATTATTCCGGTGTAAGATAAGCTATTTAAATAGTGGATGTCAATTTTCCCGGTTTCCTCATAGCGTTCAATATTCTTTGTTACAATGATTTTCTCCACATCTATCACATTCATTACAGTATAGTAGAGTAACCCGCTGATAAAATAAAAGTGGAATAATGACAGTTTTTCAATCCATATTTTTAATAATGTATACATAAAAATAACGACTAAAAAAATCATAAACGAATGTGCCATCACTCTGATAAAGGTAAAGCCGTAGGCCTCCTCATACATGCTTAACCGTAAGAAAGCTGAACTTAATAAAACAGCACTGGCCATAACAAGGATTGTCAGGAGCGTTTGCATTACTCTTTTTAAAATACCTTTCGTCTTATCGGCAAAGGTTATTACAAAAACAGTTATCGTTAGATTGATGATGGTCACAAATAATAGTTCAAAAAATCCCTTTCTTGCGTATTCCGCATACGTCAAATTATCTTGCAGTGTCCCGCTAAAAAAGTATTTAAATTGGACAATGGTAAAGAGAACGTACACGGCGTTTATTAAAACAAGAACGGTAATGATAATAATGGCGTCCATTCTAAATTTCTCTTTATTGCTGCTCTCAACCATTGCATTTATTTGTTTCTTCATAAGAGCCTGCATGAGAGCAAAGAAGGCAAGGGTATAGAACAAAACAGCAAGGGTTCGAATGACACTTTCTCCATCGAGTAATTGAAACCACTGTGGAATTCCCCCTAACATCCGTTCAAATTGCGAGTCAGCTGACATTAATAACTGCAAAACCACAAAAAGAACCGGAACAGAAATCAACACCCCAACACTTACTTTTTTCCAAATTTGAAACTTATTTTCGTCGACCCCTTGTTTTAGGAATTTCCCCACTAAAGAAACAAATATAAAATTATACTTTATTACTGCAGCTACTTTTATGAGTAAATAGGTTATAAAGGCTGGGTGGTTCCAACGCATTTTTTTCTGACTCGTAATCAGGACCAAATGAAAAAAAACAAGAGCTGGAATCACGAAAATATTTAATGCATAAAAGAAAAGATTATCGTTCAAAAAATAACTTGCTGCCATTACCCAGATGCAGATTAGCAGTAGATAACCAAATCGCTGGTGGGAGAAGGAAAATCGTCGATAACGATAAAAAAATAAAGCGTAAAAAGCGATTGTAAAAAGGAGATAAGAAATTCCAATTTCAGCGCGAAAAAAGGCTTCCTCTGCTATAATTCCTAATACCAAACACAACAACAAAAAGATCCAATCAGACTTACCAATTTTTACTTCCATGTTTATCCCTCTTTCTATATAGAATATCTATATACATAGTTTTACTAGGTACATAGGTAAAAAAAGCTGCTTATATCGATGCCTTCCTTCCCCATCTATATCCTAGCCAACTAATTGGATATAAGAGCATGGTAAAAATGATACAAGCAAGTATAAATGTTTTTGTTAATAATGGTTCGAACCAAGAATGGGGAATAATTTCAAAAACAGTTAAGACCATTAACAATAAATTTGGTATAAGCGAAAGTAAAAAAGTCTTATTTAGAAGTCTTCTTCCCCCGTGTCCAAAGCCTTTTCCAATTTCGTATCCTAGTAAAGCCCAAAAAAACATATAAATAAAGGCAATCAAGGTAGGGATGGCTGTTATATGAGTCCAAACAATCGAAAGCCATTTCCATTGAAATAAATTATGGAATAGTGTTAATAAGCTTCCTCCCCCAAAGAAGATGATATTGATAAGGATAAAGAGCCATTTCATATTACTTGGTGTTACAGAAAGCTCTTCTCTCCACATTTCTGCTATTTCCTTAGGTGTCCCCAATCTGGAAATAATCAGCTCCATCCTTTCATTCTCATCTTTACAGTCAAAAGACTCAATAAGAATTTCTTCAATATGCGCTTCATATTCCATCAGGATACTAGTCTTATCTTGATGGTTTCCAAGACCTTTTTCCAGCTCTTCTAAAAACTTATTCTTCGGCGGTACCATGCTTTGATCTCCCTATGACCTTGTTCATCACCTTCACAAAATCCTGCCATTCTCGTGTTTTTTCATTCAATAGTTCTTTTCCTGCGTCAGTAATTTTGTAATATTTTCGAGCTGGACCCTTATCCTGCTCCTGCCAATAACATTCAATGTACTCTTGTTTTTCAAGCTTGTGCAGTGCTGGATATAAGGTACCTTCTTTGACACTTAAACCATTATCACTTCGCTGCTCAAGTTCTTTTACCAGTTCATAGCCGTACATATCTCTTTCATTTAGCAATTGAAGCAAAATTAATGATGTACTACCTTTAACCAATTCGCGATTAAACATTTTCTCACCTACCTAGAATTATTAGGTACATAGAAATTCTACACTATGAAAATCATTTTGTAAATTAAAAAAGTGACGATTTATCGATCGCCACTATGTTGATTATTTCTTTATTTTTTTCTGATGTTGGATAAAGTCATTACGTTCCCCACCATCTGATAATTCCTCTGAAAATTCGTGATCAACTTGTTGATCACGGCGTTCAAAAGGTCTGACAATTCTTGGGGGAATATTATTATTAGGAGCTGCTTGTTCATTCCAATCACTCATCGTATCACCTCACTATTAGTTTGGGAATCAAGAGAAAAAACATACACCAATCATTGCTTGCATAAATATTCCATTTTTTCGGCATAATAAGTAAAAATATGGCGAGGTGATAAACATGGGATTAATTAACTCCTTTAACCAATGGCGAGAAACTAGATATCAAAGTCATGTCTCGCACATGAAAACACAGGATAAATGTCCCGATTGCTACGGGAGAGGCTTTACCGTGTATCCGTACAATGAATTTGCTTTTTATAACTCTGTTGAATGTCCTGGTTGTCAAGGCAGCGGAGCCTTTTCCGCTTGGGAGCAACTGAAATAATAAAAAAATTCCTTCATCAGTGAAGGGATTTTTTTTAGTTTGGAACAAAAATTGTGGTAAGGACAGTATAGTTTTGTTATAATTTCAGAATATTCGACTGAGATACGATTGATTGTATAAATAAACATGAACAATACTTAAATTATTTTTACGGAGGTTTTTTTATGTCACATTCACTTTCTACAACAATGAACTACACTTCAAAATTAGAACTACTCCAAACGGAAGTGGCTATAAAACAAACGAAAGACTTTTTCGAAAATTCACTAGCAAAGTCGTTAAATTTAACACGCGTTTCTGCTCCAATTCTTTTAAAATCAGGAAAAGGTTTAAATGATGACTTAAATGGTATAGAAAGAATGGTTTCCTTTGAGGCTTTGGATATTAAAAATTCAAATATTGAAATCGTTCAATCATTAGCAAAATGGAAAAGGATG
This sequence comes from Neobacillus sp. plas4, assembly GCF_057221695.1. Classification (NCBI taxonomy): domain Bacteria; kingdom Bacillati; phylum Bacillota; class Bacilli; order Caryophanales; family Bacillaceae; genus Neobacillus; species Neobacillus sp. plas4. Next base: position 2,241,015 of record NZ_CM170152.1, on the reverse strand, counting down.
GCATTAGCAAGGTACGGTTTTGATCTCGGTGCTGGACTTTATACGGACATGAATGCTATTCGAAGAGATGAAGTTTTGGATCATCTGCATTCCATTTATGTCGATCAATGGGATTGGGAAAAAATCATTTCAAAAGAATTGCGGAACTTGGAAACATTAAAAGCAGAAGTGGAAAAAATCTTTCAGGTTTTTAAAAACACAGAATCCTATTTATACGAACTTTATCCTGTTCTGGAGCCAATTTTGCCTGAGAAAATTCATTTCATTACGACGCAAGAGCTTGAGACACTATATCCAGACCTTTCACCAAAACAAAGAGAAGATGCCATTGCCAAGGAATATGGAGCTGTATTCATTATGCAAATTGGGGGTACCTTGCTCTCTGGTGAAAAGCATGATGGACGTTCACCAGATTATGATGATTGGACATTAAATGGTGATATTATTTTCTATTATCCTCCATTGGAGCAATCGATCGAGGTTTCCTCAATGGGAATTCGGGTAGATGAAGAGGCACTAAAGCAACAATTGGCAATCGCTCAGCTTGAGGATAGATTATCCTTAGAATATCACCAAGCAGTTGTCAATCGTGAGCTTCCATATACAATCGGCGGAGGAATTGGCCAATCAAGAATTTGTATGTTTTTCCTTAAAAAAGTCCATATTGGTGAAGTTCAGGTTTCTGTCTGGAATGATCAAATCATCGAGGACTGTAACAAAGCGAACATTACCCTCCTGTAAGTTTTAAGAATAAATTACACCCTTTGCGGAGATTAATAATGCTATGTATGCTGTAAAATCTCTGGGGGTGCTATCATGTCTGTTTTTGTTTATCAGACGTTTATCATTAAGCAAGATAAATTTAAAGAAGCTATAGACAATTTAAGAGAGATTAAAAAGTTTCGAAATGAAAATTATAACCATCACGTTGAGATCCTTACTCCTATTTCTGGGGAAGACCATACCTTTGCACTGCTTACCACTTACGATGGTTTGGGAGAAATGGAATTAGAAAATAAACGGCTATTTGACGATGAAGAATATATAGAGTTAATCGGTCCTTTTTTCCTAGAAAACATCAAAGAAGGCAGCATGTATACGCAAATATATCGGGGATTAAATGATAAAAAGAGCGATAAAAAGGACGACGAGAAAAAGAAAGAAAAATAATATGGTTAATAACACAGAAAGAGGGTTCCGGTTTGACTGGTACCCTCTTTCTGTGCTTTTTATACGATTTAAATTTAATCAACATTAATTCCTATCCAGTAGTTCTTCTCCTGCAATTCCGGGCTCAGTCATTTCATAGACATTCAAAATAATATCTAATTCCTCTTCTGTTAATACATCATATTGTAAACATAATTCCCTAACAGATTTTCCCGTGATAGTTGCTTCCCTGGCAATCCTTGCTGCCACTTCGTAGCCGAGGTGAGGATTGACTGCGGTAATGATTCCCACACTTTTATCGACATATTCCTTTAAGCGCTCTTCATTCGCTTCAATACCTGCTAAGCAATGGTCCGTAAAGACACGGAAGCCATTGTTCATGATACTAATGGATTGAAGGAGGTTAAAGACTAAAACTGGTTCCATTACATTTAATTCTAGCTGTCCAGCTTCAGATGCAAGACAAATGGTATGGTCGTTACCAATTACTTGAAAGGCAATTTGATTAATTAGCTCTGGCATAACTGGATTTACCTTACCAGGCATAATGGATGAACCTGGCTGACGAGCAGGGAGTCTAATTTCTCCCAGGCCAGCGCGAGGTCCCGATGCCATTAATCGAAGATCATTTGCTATTTTCGACATATTCATCATACAAACTTTCAACGTAGCCGATACCTCTGTGTATGCATCCGTATTTTGAGTGGCATCCACTAGGTGCTCTGCATTAACAAGTGGAAAGCCAGTAATTTCAGAGAGCTGTTTTACTACATCTTTAATATATTTTGGATCAGCGTTTAAACCTGTTCCTACAGCTGTAGCTCCCATATTAACTTCCAATAAGTGCCCCCGAGTATGTTTAATACGATTTATATCACGGGTAAGGACCCGGGAGTATGCCTCAAACTCTTGTCCCAAACGAATAGGAACTGCATCTTGGAGATGGGTGCGTCCCATCTTGATTACCTTCTCAAACTGAACAGCTTTTTGTTTGAATACCCTCTGCATATCGTCCATGGTTATTAATAATTTTTCTAAAAGTGTTAATGTGGCAATATGGATAGCAGTTGGGAAAACATCATTCGTGGATTGCGACATATTCACATGTGTGTTTGGACTTAAATGGAAGTAATCGCCTTTTGCCTTGCCCAGCAGTTCAAGTCCACGGTTGGCAATCACTTCATTCATATTCATGTTCATGGAGGTTCCTGCACCACCTTGAATCGGATCCACGATAAATTGATCATCCCACTTACCATCAATTATCTCATCTGCTGCTTTGATAATGACATTTGCTAAGTCTTTATACAATCTTGTTGTATTCATATTTGCAATGGCAGCCGCTTTTTTCACCATTGCAAGCGCTTTAATAAGAGAATCATGAATTCTATATCCAGTTATCGGAAAGTTCTCCACTGCTCTCATCGTTTGAATACCGTAATATGAATCAAACGGTATTTCTTTCTCCCCTAGGAAATCCTTTTCGATTCTTTTCTTATTCGTCACCATATGAATCCCCTTTTCTGATGTCTTTTATTTCTCCACCTAATGTTATAGCATAAAATATAGAATTGTTGTTCTTCTAAATCATAACATGTCTACAAGCTTTTTACTGTATTGGAATATTAAAATCCTGAAATCTTTAAACCCTTCAACTTAAAAAAATCTCAAGGATTTTATTCCATGAGATTTATTATGATATGAATTAATGGATATCTCTTTTCTTGAAGCGTCCGCCTCGAACTTCGGATATATCCGCGATCGCCAAGAAGGCATTAGGATCTATTTCCTCAACAATGGTGGTCAGTTTCGATTCTTCTAGTCGAGTGATAACGCTAAAAATAACCTTCTTATCTTCACCCGTATAAGCACCTTCTCCATTAAGATAGGTAACACCGCGGCCTAAGCGCGCATTTACTGCATTGCCTATTTCTTCTGCAAGATCACTAATAATCCAAACAGATTTTGATTCCTCAAAGCCATCTACTACCGTATCAATGGCTTTAGCAGCAATCACATAAGCCAATAAGGAATACATTGCCCGATCCCAGCTAAAAACAAACCCAGCTGCACCTAAAATAAAGATATTGATAAACATAATAATTTGACCAACCGAAAATGGTACCTTTTTGGTGATTACCAGCGAAAGGATTTCTGTTCCATCTAAAGCGCCGCCATTCCGAATAACAACTCCAACTCCAATGCCCAAGATCATCCCGCCAAAAATAGTTGCTAGAAGGATATCATCTGTAAATGCTGGTATAGGATGAAAAAGTGTAGTAAAAACCGATAAAACAATAATTCCATATACCGTTGAAATAGCAAACGTTTTTCCCATTTGTTTATATCCCAAATAAACAAATGGCAGGTTTAAAATAAATAGGAATATACCAAGTTCAAGCCCCGTTAAGTGTGATAGCATAATGGATATACCCGTTACGCCTCCGTCAATTACTTTATTAGGAACTAAAAATATTTCCAGACCGGTAGCCATTAGAATAGCCCCTAGTGTTATGAAAATTGCCCGAATGATTATTTTACTTAGAGGCAGTTTCCTATGCTGTACCTTTACATGTTCATTTACTAACTCTGTCACAAAACCACACCTTATTAAAAGTTTATTAAAAAAGGACTAAAATGTGTACGATAAGGATTTTCAGATTACGTTATTATTACCAGCATAATAAATATTATTAACATTAGCATTATACCATATAATCTATTGAAACATGAACTTAAGTTCATATTTTTAGTATCTAGATACCATATGTAAACAATTTATCCTCCGCCTATTTTCTATTAGCTCTTTTTGAGCAGATAATAGGGAGGTTTCACTGAATCTTATTTCTGACCCAGGAAGTGCTTGAGCAAGAAACGGTATATCTGTTGAAATCACCGTACCTATTCTAGTATAACCCCCGGTTGTTTGGTGTTCAGCCATTAGGATAATCGGCTGTCCACTGGCAGGTATTTGAATACCGCCTAATGGGATTGGGTCAGAAATGATATCAGCACCACCACGATGTTGAACTTTCGGGCCCATTAGCACGCACCCCATCCGATTTGATTGTGGGGATAGGATATAAGGCTCATTCAGAAATGTCTTGATACCAAAAGAAGTAAATTTATCTTTATGGGGTCCTAATACAACTCTAACTGATATGTGCTTCTGGTATACAGGTATTAAATGATTGTCCAGGTATCTGTTCCTTCTAATTACTGGATTCCCAAACAAAATATCTCCCACTTTTAGTGCTCTGCCTTTATAACCGCCAAATTTTCCTGTCAAATAAGTAGATTTACTGTTAAGGACGGATGGAACATTGATTCCTCCAGCTATGCAAATATAAGACCTAGATCCTTCTTTGATCTGTCCAAACGAGAGAGTCTGACCCTTTTTAATTACCATACTTTTCCAAAGAGGAATCTCACTCTCATCAATCATGGGTGTAAGATTGCCTCCGCAAATCGCTATCGATACGTCCGTTAATGCCAACAGTGCTGGTCCGATTATCGGTGCTTCAAGCCCTGCTTCACACAATTCGTTTCCAACTAATAAATTTCCCATCTGTAAAGAATAGGAATCCATAGCCCCTGACAGACTGACCCCGAATTCACGGAATCCATTTCTGCCCAGATCCTGAACGGTTGTTTGCATTCCTGGTTTAATAACTCTAAAGATGGGAGTCTTCATTTTTTAGACCAGCTCTTACCGATCACTATATTTTCTTTTGTCAAAGCCGACTTTAATTCCATTATGAATTCCAATGCGGCAGGTTCATCGCCATGAACACAGACTGTATCTGCTGTTATATCAATATCCGTTCCATCTGTTGCAGTTACCTTCCCTTCTTGTACCATCCGAATAATTCTCTTTACAGCAAATTTCACATCATGAATCATCGCGTTAGGATCGGTTCTAGAAGTTAACGTTCCATCTGACTGATAGGTTCGGTCAGCAAAAACTTCAGAAGCTGTCAGTAAACCCTTTTCTTTTCCTGCTCGGATTAGTTCACTTCCCGATAAACCAAAAAGGATCAAACTTGGATTGTAATCGGTTACTGCCTGGGCAATAGCACCTGCGATTGAACGACTTCTTGCTGCCATATTATAAAGTGCACCATGTGGTTTAACATGCACCAACTGTGTTCCGTGTGCTTGAGTGATCGCAGCTAAGGCACCGATTTGATAGAGAGTAAGATGATAGATTTCCTTTGGAGAGATGTTCATTTCCCTCCGGCCAAACCCTAGTAAATCTGGTAGTCCTGGGTGTGCACCAATGTAGACGTTATTTGTGTTCGCCAATTTCACTGTTTCGACCATAACATTATGGTCCCCGGCATGATAACCACAAGCAATATTGGCAGATGAAATATGCTTTATGACTTCCTTATCATTCCCTATTTTATATAGCCCGTAACTCTCTCCGATATCCGAATTAAGGTCAACACATTTCATGCATTTACCCTCCCTTTTTGTATGTAACGACTTCATACTTATTAGCGGCTAATTGTTCTTTTATTGAAAGGTACTCTTCGTATTCAATAGGTAAAAAGGAAACATAATTTCCTGAGGATAATAAAGATGGTTTTTTATTATTAATATTAAATAGCAGCAATGGTGTAATGCCAATAATTCTCCAGCCTGAAGGGACCTCTGCAGGATAAATCCCTGTTTGTTGACCGCCGATTCCAACCGATCCCGCTGCAATTTTAGTTCGCGGCTTTTCTAAACGAGGAGCTGCAAGTTTTTGCGGAAGTCCACCAAGGTATGGAAAACCTGGAACAAATCCTATCATATGGATTAAATATTCTCTGTTTGCATGTAAGTCTATTACTTCTTGTTCAGTAGAATGACTATACTCCGCAATAAATGGTAAATCTGGTCCTGTTTCTCCACCATAATACACAGGAATTCTATAGACAATTGCTTCTATTTTAGGAGTTTCCATAGCAGATTGATAAATGGAAAATACCTTTTGCTCTAATTGGCTATATGGTATCAGCATAGGATTATAAAAAATGGCTACAGATGTATAGGCTGGAACAAATTCAATAATCCCAGCGATTTTTGACTTTCTAAAAATATGTAAAAATTGATTGATTTGTTGATGTATATGTTCATGAATCTCATCGCCAAAAGTAATCGTGATCGCAGAATCCCCTAATGGACTGATTTCAACACTTATATCCCTCACCCTTTTCCTACCAAACTTGTTCTATATTTACTTTATTTAATACATCGCTATAATGCAATAAAAAAATACTCTGATCTACATAGACCAGAGCCTCTAATTTTCAAACTGTCTATTCGCCTCATCTACTTGTTTCATTCTCTTCCGTTTTTTCTTAACTCGGTAGAAAAATACTAAGCCTACCAGGATGATCGCTATACCGAAGAGAATATTTTGCTCCATATTCCCTTCCATTAATCCTGCAGGTATAAGTGATAACACAAAGAAAAAGATTAGATTTCCAAACATCGTACCCATAATAAAATGTTTAAATGTAATTGAACTTAATCCACTAAGAATATTGATTAAACTTGTAGGAACGAATGGAATAATTCTTGCTTGGAACACAAAAAGTAACCCATTTTGCTCCATCTTCTTTAAAATTTCAGGATTTGCCTTCTTCTGAACCCAATCATTAAAGAGATATCGGCTTCCAAAAAACCAAATACCAGCAGCCATAATACTTGTGAACCAACTCCAAATAAGTCCATTTACAAAACCAAATAATGCAAAATTTACAGTTATAATAATAATAAGAGGAATGATTGTAAATGAATTTTGAATCAACATGATGATAAATGTAAAGAAGAATTTTGAGAATGTGGTATCCTTCAATGAGAGAATAATTGAATCTATATCCCCATTTCTAAGCAGTTGAAATACTTCGGAGTTTTGAACAACTAAAAAAATGACCACGATGATTGCGATGAGAGAAATTAATTTTTTCCAAATTGTAATCACCTATTTTCTTTTAAGGTAATCTCATGAGAGTAATTATATTCCTATCCCAATCATACCATGCAAAAATAATCTGGGATTAAAAAAAAGATGCCACAAGATAGATTTTGTGACATCCTTGAATCATTATAATCTTGAGAACTCCTCAACCAGCTCGCCAAACTTTTTCATAGCATTTTCAATTGGTAATGGTGTGGTCAAATCTACACCCGTCTTCTTTAACAACTCCAATGGGTAATCGCAGCTGCCACTTTTTAAAAATTGGAGGTATGTTTGGAGTGTTTCCTTGTCACCTTCAAGAATTTTCGCTGCCAGATGAATAGCGGAGGCAAAACCTGTTGCATATTTATAAACATAAAATGGACGATAAAAATGTGGAATTCTAGACCAGCCAAACTTTACTTCGTCATCAAACTCCACTACTTCTCCGTTATATTCCCTAAACAAAGATTCGTAGGTTTGGTTGAATATCTCCACGTTTAATGGTATACCCTTCTCTGCCAGCTCATGGGTGATTTTCTCAAATTCTGCAAACATCACTTGGGTGAAAAATGTCCCCTTAAATTGGTCAATAAAATGATTTAATAAATGTTTTCGCGCATCTGGATTTTTTTCATGATTAAGCAAGTAGTTAATTAATAGCACTTCGTTAACAGTCGAAGCAACTTCAGCCACAAAAATACTATACCTTGCCGTAATCTGCGGTTGATGCTGTGAGCTTAATTTGCTGTGAACTCCATGGCCACACTCATGGGCGAGGGTAAATAAACTATCTAAATCATCTTGATGATTTAATAAAATAAATGGATGGACCCCATATATGCCCAAATTATAGGCCCCTGAGCGCTTGCCAGGTGTCTCCCGGACATCAATGTATCTTGCGTCTTTGAACTCCTTTAGAATGGCTGTATATTCCTCTCCGAGAGGTGCTAGAGCTTTTATCATGGTTTCATACGCTTCCTCATAAGGAATAACCTGTTTTACTCCCTGCACCAAAGGAACAGACATATCGTATTGCCTTAGTTCATCTACCTGAAGCTTTTTCTTGCGGATTTCAGAGTACCTGTGAAGTGCTGAGATATTTTCCTTTGTTGTAGTGATCAGGTTTTCATAAACTTCTTTTGGTACCATGTCACCAAATAGAGCTTTCTCTAATGCAGAAGGATATTTGCGAATTTTAGCTAAGGTAACATTATTCTTGATCGCTGCGGAAAGGGTGCTTGCAATCGAATTCTTCCATTCAACATATGGCTTATAATAGGCTTTATAGGCCTCCCTGCGTTTTTCGCGGTCTTCATCCTCGACTAATTTTGCGTACATCCCTCTTGTCAATGGAACCTTTTCACCATTGGCAGTTGTGACTTCACCAAACTTAATATCTGCATTATTCATCATACCAAAGGTTGTGCTGGGTGCAGAAAATGCTTCCCCTAATTGGGATAACACTTCTTCCTGGTCTTTTGTAAGTACATGGGCTTTGTACCGGAATGATTCAAATAAATCCTCCTCAAAGTACTTCAGGCCTGCCTCTTCAGCAATATAGCTGTTTAATGTTTCTTTATCTAATCCCAATAAATAAGGCATAAAAAAAGATGTTGAGGCACTTACCTTCACACTAAGTCCCTTAGCACGGTCTAATAGTGATTGAGAACCTGCGTCTCTCGTATCTTCATCAACCCTTAGCATGGCATAGGCGTAGACATGATTGAATTTATAAGATAATTCCTCTCGTTGTTTTAAATAGTGATAAAGACTTTTCCCATCGTGGATTGCACCATCAAATTCCTTCAACTTTCCTGCCATATCCTCAACAAGCTGAAGATCGCTCTCCCATTTGCTAACATTAGAATATATGTCTTCAAGGTTCCATTTTTCATTTTGTGGTACTTCGTTTCTGGAAGTATAGGCAGTCATTGTTACCCCTCCTTAAAAAATAATCATAATTAGAAATTATTCCTAATTTTTAGGTTCTAGACCTTAACTATAGCACAAGATTACAACATAAAAATAGAAAAAGGCTGCTTAGGAATTTTCCTAAACAGCCTTTAATTTATTGCCTATTCTTTAGATTCTCCACTAATTGGAGATAAATTATAGTTGTATTGTGTTCGGTCAATAGGAGTAAAGTTTTCAGGTGTGTAAAAGCGTAATAAGTCTCCATTAACCACTTTATCAGAGAGCATTAATTTATTTTCTACTATGCCCTGAAGATTTATTGCCTCTTCCATCCTATTCTGATCAATTTCTAGTCCTGTTGTAGAGTCGTAGAATTTACCATCAACAGCTGAAATCGTCGGACTCATAAAGCTGCCATCACGGAAAGGAATAAGATCATCATGCTGTTCAGATAATAGGTCGGTACCGAACTGAACATAATCTTTTGTTTCAATCCCTAATAAGTGTAGGACAGTTGGAAGGATATCAATTTGTCCTCCGTATTCATGGTTGACTCCACCCTCAATGCCAGGAACACGGATGAAGAATGGTACTCTCTGTAAACCAGCACTATCAAAATTTGTAATTTCTTTTCCTAGAACTTTTTCCATAGCTTTATTGTGATTTTCTGAAATACCATAATGATCACCATACATGACAATGACAGAGTTATCATATAAACCTGATTCTTTAAGGTAATCAAAGAATTGTTTTAATGCTTCGTCCGCATAACGTGCTGTTTGGAAGTAAGTATCAACTGACTTATCCCCCGTCGTATGTGGTGCAATCGTCGCTTCTTCTTCAGCAAGCGGATAAGGATAATGATTGGAAACAGTGATAAACTTTGTATAAAAAGGCTGCGGTAATGTTTCCAGCATTGGAATTGATTCCTCAAAAAACGGCTTATCCATTAAACCGTACTCCGCAAGTTCTTCTGGATTCATATTATAAAAGCTTTCATCAAAAAAGTGATTATATCCAAATGATTTATAGATTTCATCACGATTCCAGAAACTGCCTGAATTCCCGTGGAATACAGCTGATGAATAACCTTGCTGGCCTAAAATTGCTGGTGCTGCTTGATACGTATTTAGTCCTTTTGTTGTAAAAGCAGAACCCTGCGGTAATCCATATAATGAATTTTCAAGAATAAATTCAGCATCCGCCGTTTTACCTTGCGCTGTTTGATGGAAGAAGTTATCAAAGTAAAGTGTGTTTTGATCCTTTGTTAAGGAATTTAAAAACGGCGTTACTTCTTCTCCATGCAGTTTGTAATCAATTAGGAAGTTTTGCATGGATTCAAGGTGTAAATAAATTACATTCATACCTTTTGCTGCACCAAAGTAAGCTGGATTTGGCTCGGCATAGTTAGCTTTCGTATAGTTAATGACTTCAGTCATATCATCACTATCTGCCATAACTCTTTGCGCTGACGCTTTTGTACTTTTTACTGCGTCATAAATGGTGTAGTTGTACATCCCTAAATATTTCACAATATAATTACGGTCAAATCCTCTTGTTAACAATTGAGGACGATCGGTTTCAGCTAGTCCTAAATTACCACATGAAATCGCTAAGGATAATGAAAATAAAGCAGCTACTTTACGGCGGTTCATATCTTTAAACTCGATCTTAACAACCCGAAAAGCAAGTAAGGCAATTAACAGAAAGATGTCCACAAAGAATAGGAAATCAAATGGTCTTAAAAGAGTTACCACACTGCCGCTTACATCACCAAAATTTTGTGTCTGAGTTAATGTCGGTAATGTAATAAAGTCATTAAAGAATCTGTAATACACGACATTAGCAAATAAAAGGAAGGTTAAAAAGAAATCAATCACTATTAAAGCAATATATTTCTTGCGTCCTTTAAATAATGAAGCCAATCCTAAAAAAAGTAATGACGACCCTAATGGGTTAATAAATAATAGTATTTTTTGCAGCGTATTCTCAATACCTAAATCAAATTGCGTTAATTGAGCGATATATGTTTTCATCCAAAGGAAGAATACAGCCAAAAAGAAAAAGCCAATATATTTATTAAAAATACCCTGACTCTTTTGAGTTAAGTTATTCATTTTCTGCACCTGCCTTAAAAAAAATAAGTAGTTTTTAGTTTACGTTAATTTTAAATTAGTTTTTAAATCCATTAATCTATTATTTATCATAACAGTTAAGTATGAACAATGTATGAACAATCCATGAACACTCGATAAAAATAAAAACAATGTAACACAAGAATAGTATTATACGGATTTTTTCCAAAATGTCAACTTTTCTCTCTTCTAAAACAAAACGACATGTGGATCTCACATGTCATTGTACGATTATTTATCATTGATTACAGAAACTTTCTATATATTGGTCAATAGCTGCTACCCATTGTGTGGAATTATCAATTTTTTCAGTTGCTATTTTATGTAAATCCGATAACAATTTTGATAGGTCATGATGAGTAAAAGGGGCACCATTATCTCGTATCAAGTAAATTTTATGGATCATCCTCGCATAATTCTTTAATGTTAAAGGTATTATCGATAAGGTTTGACCCTCAAAAATTGGATATTTTACGTTACCGAAAAATGTATTGATTGTATCCCTATGTAAAGATGGGGCCAAAAATAATCCGTGGGTTTGCTTCGCTGCTTGATTTGCTCTGTCTGCCACATGCCGCATAACAGGTTGTCCTTCGTTAATCCATTGATCTCGACCTTGCATCATCGTAACTTCTCCAACAAGTTGGAAGTCAGGATAATCAGCAAATAAATCTTCTACATTCCCCCTAGCTGTCCACAGAGGGAGTCCATCATCACCAACATTATAATTTGGTTTAATCAGATTTGCTGATCCTATCGCAACAAGGCTTTCAGCAAATAGCCATTCCAAGCGAACCGATGGCTTTTGTACTTCAGGGAACTTCCGAAAACTTTGCGTTCTTCCGCTCATCTCCTCGATTGCCAGCGAAATATCCTTTAATTTAGTGAATTGGTCTTCCTTGAACATTGTTAATGTTCTTGTTGATTGTCGAATGTGTTGACGTAATGACTGAACTTCATCAGCTAACATATTAATATCAGAAAACTTTTCTATATAGGCAACTTTCGTGACAGCCTTTGGTTTGATCTTGGAAATGGCACGCTGTAAGCTATCATACGTTGAAAATAAATTATTGTATTCACTATCTAATTGACTATACGTTTCCCATGGAAGTTCCGGGGTTTTTGTGTCACTTAAGTAATCAATATAAGCATCCACGTCTTTAAAGGATTCTGCTTCTGCTGAGAATTCCTCGGCAATGAAATTTGCCTCTCTTGTTCTGCTGGGTGATAGATCAATATACCTGCCCCCGCCGCGTAAATAAAGGATTCCAGTTTCACGAAAATACCTGATTGTGGAATCGGCATAATCACGAAGATTGGATTTTTTCGTTTTGAGGCTTTTTTCACTCTTGGTGTTGAATAACTTTTCAGTAAAGTCTGTAAAGAATTGGTGCTTAAATTCTTCCTGATTCAACCCGCCCATACTTTTTACTTTTAATCGATATTCAATAATATTTTCAATGGTCTGATCAATGTTTTTCGCATTTACTAAAGTAGGAATAAACATTTTCATTTCATCAAAAGAAATTCCCACTTGGCGCAGCCCTAACTCCTCTGCTCTTTTGTTAACCCCTGCTATAACTTTAACTGTAGCTACAAAAGGTTTAATATTGAATCCATTTTTTTCGGTTGGGTTATCAAGCTGCCACTTTAGGAACATCCTTAAAAACATATTTTCAGTATTAATTCCTTTTGAAAATGCCTCACCAAGTGGAGTTAAAGCCACCTTCCCATCCTTGTCTCTGTTTCTTACAAACCCAAAGTTGGTCAACGGCGAAAAAGCAGTTCTTCCACGAAAGGCATATATTTTAAATTGATCATCTTGATAGGATTTATTCTTGTATACTACTGTAGACATTAATTCAATTACTTCATCTTCTGTTAGAATATAACTATTATCTTCATTTGGTAAAAAGTTGTTTACCCGCTTTTTCCATGCAGGATCCTTACTGGTAGGCTGATATAACCCTCTTCGAATGGTTTCAAAAAAGAAATCTTTTTCGAACTCCTCGTTCCTGGTCCTCCCCTGCATAATTCGGACAATTTCGATATAGCCTTGCAGGCGGTCAGGGGACCGCAATGTGGTATTAATACTCCAGACACTTTCCCTAGCCATTCATTTCTCTCCCTTTTACGGCACAATTCTATTTACTTATATCTTTTTCATTTTATTCGAAAAGATGTAAAAAGAAGTGCTAATCAATAATTCGTGATTAGCACTTCTCGCTCTAATATGACTGTCTGCTTTTTCTTTTGATAATTCGAATTACTATAATTCATTTTCAGGTTATGGATATGATAGTTAGCAGCCCATTTTTCTAAGATTGTATTTTTCTTCTCGCTTTTTTCTAGTACATTTGATAATGCAAATTTAACTTTGCGTTTATTTAATGTATCTAACAGCTCTAGCAACTTTATTTCATGTTCTTCCGTCCAGCCATTCTGTTCATTATACGTAGCCGTAGTAATTAAATAGGGTGGATCAGCATAAAGGAAATCACCAGGTCCCAACAGTTCTAAATCGATTTCTTGGAAATCCTTGTGTTGAAATTCAATATTTCTGATTTGTAAAGCCTGCATAAACTGAAAAAGATTTTCCCTTACGTTATTATTAAAATCCCTTTTTCCAACGGGAATGTTATATCCTCCCGACTTATTAAAACGAATTTGGTTATTAAAGCCAAAGATAATTAGTGTAAAAAATAATAAATCTAAAGGAAATTTCTTTTCCAGCCGATTATAGTCATTCCTCATTAGGATGTATTTTTCTTTATTAAATGGACCAACGCCATCCGCACTATTTGCTTGATAATACTCATACCCATTTCTCATTGTGTCACTTAACCCATAATATTCGACAATGGCTTCAATAACCGAAGCTACTTGATCATAGGAATGAGCCTTTAAATAGTTAAAAAGAGAGATCAGGCGTTCATTTATGTCAAAAGCATATGTTTTTTGCGAATCAATATTTACGGCTACATTTGCTCCTCCCGTGAACAAATCCACAAAAATTTGGATATTTGCAGGGAACAGATTTGTTAGCTGCGGCAACAGTTTATGTTTTCCTCCGGTATAATTTAATGGCGATTTAATGAAAGTCATATTCTCACCTTATTTCCCAACATGACACACAAAGAGCCGTTCTTGGTAATTTTCAATATCTTTCAGACCTGTAGTAAAATGCTTATAATCTTGTTCATAGCTAATCGTTTTACCGCGTTTTTCTAAAGACGAGATCATTTCCACATCGGATATCTTTGCATTTGAACGGCCATCGCCTTTCTCTGCCATATTACTGTAAGAAACCACAATTAATTTAGCGCGGGCATGTTGAACAAGATCGTCAAATGCTTCTGGTGCTGTCTTCAAACAATATTTACTCTTCCCATATTGACGGACTTCTGAGCTCATTTTCTTCGCAACACCTTCAAGTTCCGGCTTGTCCCACATCGCAAGGTTCTCCAATAGATGATAGGAATCCACATACTGTCTGGAGTTATAGGGTGTATCAATATACAGGATGTCAGTCTTAATTTCTCTCACTAATTCATTGGCGTCACATTGATAGATTTTATTTAATCTATTCGTTTCATTGTCAGCTATAGCCGGCATGAGAAATCGAACTGGATTGTACATGTCAAGTTTCTTACGATACGCTTCATAATGTCCCACCGTATTTGCAGCCTTATCTAGAGCATACAAAAGTGAAGTAAATAGAATCGAGAATTCTCGGTTACTCAGGTATCCTTTTTGTTGTAATTCTTCCATATTTTCTCGTACATACCCAATCTTACGAGCATTCTCTAAAGTGAAATATTTATCCCCATAATTGATTGAAAAGTAATTATCGTCGTGAACCTTTCTTTCATTATAAGAATGCAATAGATTTATGATTTTATCTCTTTCAAAAGGTTCTGGAGAGAAAAAAGTGTTGTAACTGTGAATATTTGAGTAAAGCAAATCATTTATGATTAATTCTTTGCCTGGTTGATTAAAACGATTCCCAACAACACCAGTCCCTCCAAATAAATCTGTGAAAGAATGCCATTCTTTAATAGAGTCATTGATCACATCTTCGATTAATGGGAGCAGTTTGGTTTTAGCACCTAAATATCTTCGGCTATGGATGGCAAATTCCTTTATCTCATCATTTTTGGTATGATTATTTTGTGTTTTATCATTTAATATCATGTCGATCTCCTCGTGTTGTGATTCAGACCACCGTCATTTTCTAATCCCCATCTATTCTATCATGACTTTTTCAAGCGTGATAATAAAAAACTTTACGCTTAACCAAAGAGCGCTTGAATCCCCTGATATCCAAAATAAAGACCAAACAAAACTAATGAAGCCCCTGAGATAATCGATATGGCAATTAGACTTTTAATCGTTAGGAGTTTTCGGAAGCCTGTCGTAAGGGCTGCAACGAAGACATCCCAAATGGCTAATCCAAGAAAAATCATACTGCTATAAATGAACAATGATTCCGTCCCATTTGTCTGAGCCGTTTTAGCCAAAACAGAGCCATAAATCCCTAACCAGAAGAGAACCGATAACGGGCTTGTGATTGATATAATAAATCCTGTAAAAAAGCACTTCACTAATGATTCTTTTCCTCTACTGTAGGTTAGGGTAATCGTATTTGCATTTTTGATACTTTCTACCCCTGAATAAATTAAAATAAATCCGCCAAATAACCAAAGAAAGATTTGAATAATCGGAATCCCTAGAAATTGAACCATTCCTAAATAAACGAGCAGCATAAAGAAACCATCTGCAACCATCGAGCCAATACCTACAACCCATGCATGCCAAAAGCCATTCTTAATCCCTTTATCTAACCGGGCAGAATTTACCGGGCCAATTGGAGCTGCTAGCGTAAAGCCCAATATGATGTAACTCACTAATATGCTAATATTCAAAAAAACACCACTCCACTTCACTTCACCAATCTCTTAACTTGTACATTTTATGTTCGTTATACAGTCACATGTCCAAAATTTTTTATAGGGCAAATGAAATAACTAAAAACGATAAAAAAATTAATGAGAAGAGCTCGGAATGGAAACCCTATTGATGTGCTTCAAGAAAGGTGGCACTGTTAATGAATAAACTAGCCTATACACTAAGGAGGGCAACAATGGGAATTTTAAGCGGGAATCCTAAGGAAGAGCCTTTACATTATGGAGAAGTATTTGATTTATGGTCTGCTGCATTGGTAAATAACGGGAAGATTGCAGGATATCATACCATGTTAAACCATGCAGGTGATGAGGATTTAAAGAAGTTATTAGTAGAAGCAAGTGAAATTTGTCAGGGCGAAAACAAGCAATTAGAGGAACTTTTAAAAGAAAACGGCATTGGCTTACCGCCTGCGCAACCAGAGCCTCCTGAAGCATGTTTAGAAGATATTCCAGTGGGTGCTCGAATCATAGACCCTGCCATTGCTGCTGGACTTTCTGCTGATATTGCCGCTGGACTCGTAGCCTGCAGTCAAGCAATAGGTAAATCAATCAGGGAAGACTTAGCTTTGATGTATACGCAATTCCATGCGCAAAAGGTCGCACTTGGAGGAAAAGTCCTCCGTTTAAATAAAGAAAAAGGCTGGCTCATTCCTCCCCCATTACATCTCAATAAACATGGCGATTGTTAATTTGACACCATAAAAAAGGATGAACACGTTTTGTGTCTCATCCTTTTTTACATTATCGATTTAAATCACTAATTCCAGGGCTATGCTCATTCGGCATTTCAGGCATTACTGGAACAGGATAACCTTGCGGCGGTGGTACGACTTGTAATGTTCCAGAATCCCTGCTAGGTGATTCACCTTGGAATATCGTACCAATTAGGGTTTCATCTAATCTAAAATTAAATTGAGCATTATGGAAACCCATTTCTACATATTTTCGGCATTCTGGATACTTATTTATATCATAGTTCGGTACTGGGAAAATCTTACCCCAGTTCACACCCAGCGTTTCCAATGCTTTTGCAAATGCATTTTGGTGCGCATTATCACGGACAATTAAGAACGCTAATGTTTCCCTAAAAGTTTTATTTGAGCTCATTTCATAAATTCGTGTCTTTTGCAGAACCCCTGTAGATTCTAATACGACGTTATCTAATAAATCACTTATCAAGTTTCCATGGCTATATACATAGTTACCACTCCAGGGATTCCCTCCTGCATCGACTGGAAGTGAACTCTGAGCACCCATAATAAAGTGATGAGGGTTTGCGTGTTCTTTAACGGCTTCTTCCAAAGGAGCACCCATCGTTCCCCCTGCCCCAACGGCCTCTTCTCCCGACCCATTCAGGAGTTGATTAATGGTTGTTTGAACGAGTTCTACATGGCTAATTTCCTCTAGGAAAATACCTCTGATTAAATCGCGGTATTGCTTTTGGTTTCCTCTGAAGTTTGAGCTTTGGAAGAAAAACTGCATCATTGTTCGCATTTCACCAAATCTTCCACCCAATGTTTCTTGAAGTACTTTAGCAGCCGCCGGATCCGGTTTATCTGGAACAATCATATTAATTAGGTCTTCTCTATAGAAATACAATTGATTACCTCCTATATAATGTTTGATAAAATATTAGCACCTAAATAGGTTTTCCAAATACGCATCACTTATCCAATAACCTTTTGGGAGGAATCCAACTATTCATTATCAGCAGAATCCTCTTGATAATGCTCATTTAAAATAGCATTTTCAGGTGGAGCGAAATTAGCTGTTAACAAGCTCATTTCCGGATCAATTCCATACATTTCTTTAAATGAACTATATATTTTCTTAGAATTGGTATTTTTTGATTCTTTTTCTTCTTCGTTCATCGGTTTCACCCTCTAATGAATAATTTATTTGATTTACTTTTACTTGCTCAATAGTAATCTGAAAAATATGGTGTTTGCATGTTAATTACTTTTTCAAGCAACTCCACAGACTTTTTATCACCGTTAATTCTCGTGATAGTGGCTAAATACGTTGGTCTTTTGTAACTTAGCAGCATAGTTGTTAATGTCTGGATATCTAAAGAAAAGGTCGGTTGCTCCATACTTTGAACCAACTCTCCCTTACCCTCGGGAGAAACTTGAAGTGTAAATATCCCTTTATTCCACTCTAGCATTGGATCATCCAGCCTAAAGGTAAGATTTATATCTTTTCCTGTAGCTATAAAAGGGTATTGGGCAATAAATTGTTTAGCATCAACAATCCTTGCCATAAAATAAGGAGAGATTTTTTCTTTAATATCTGCATCTTCCAGCCAAAAAGCTAGTGGCTCATTCATAAAAATATTTCCGACAACTTTTGAGACCATAGAAAAATGTGCACCAATGAAATTCCAAAGCCCTACCCGCGCCTCCTGATCGATATATATCATTTCTTTAATATGCAGCACATCTTCAGAAATCCAGTACAACAAATACCCCTGTGGCTCGTGAGAATGATTATAATATACCGCAGCCGTTTGTTCATCTACATCCCATCGCCAATACTCCTCCCAGGCTAATTCATTTCGAATCATGGCCGCATGCATTTTACTTGAAACGAGTTCGTAAACCTTTTTAACATCTAGGTGCTCGATATTCATCCTTTCCACATATCCAGGTACTTTTTTTATCTTTGGTAATTGGATGTCTTTAACTTCAAAGGTCATCTTGTCCGAAATAATCTCCCAGCCTCTTCGACGGTAATAGGGAATGGAATAGGGAAAAAGATAGGAAATAGATTGTTTTCTTTGACGCATATCTGCTAGTGCCTGACGCATCAATTTATTCATCAGTCCCATATTGGCGTATTCTGGATACGTCCCGACTCCCGTCAACCCGCCCATTTCAAATGTCTGTCCAAAAATATTCACTTGAAAAGGATAAACAGCCAACTGCGAGACAAGTTTCTCTCCATCAAACCAGCCAATCACATCCGCCTGATCCAATACAGGTTTTTTTGCTAAAGCAATTTCTCGTTCTTCCCAGCCTACCAGTTGTAAATCTTTCTTGGTAACTTGAAACACATACCGTAATAACTCATTAAACTGTTGGAAGTGATTTGTTTCCACTTTCCCCATTTTGAGCCTGTCTAGTCGACTCATCCGTATACCTCCAAAAATTAACTTACTTTATCTAATTTCTAGTGTTTACATTAAGGTGGAATAGAATTCCAAAAAAAGAAGCTGCTCATCTTTGTGAGCAACTTGTTTATACATATTTATATGGAATAGTCTTCTTGTATTTTTACTTTTTCATTTTCGAAGAATAAATGAAATATTTGTTCACGAATTTTTAAGAAATCATAACTATTCCTATCGCGTGGTCTCGGTAAATACACCGGAATTGTCTTTTGGATGCGTCCTGGTTTCTTTGACATGACAATGACTCTATCCCCTAATAAAACAGCCTCATCAATATCATGCGTAACCAGGATCATTGTAATATTGGATTGTTCTCTAATTCTAAGGATCTCGTGCTGCATTTGAATTCTTGTCAATGCATCAAGAGCACCAAAGGGTTCATCGAATAAAATGATATCTGGTTTTTTTACTAAAGTACGAGCGATGGCAACACGCTGAGACATACCTCCAGAAAGTTCTCCAGGCTTCGCATTTTCAAAGCCTTTTAATCCGACTAATTCAATATGCTCTTGCACGACTCTCTTACGCTTCCTTGCAGAGAGATGCTCCAGACCAAAACCTATATTTTGCTCAACATTCATCCATGGAAACAGCCGATGATCCTGGAATACCATCCCCCGATCTTGACCAATTCCAGAGATGATTTGATCATCAATCGTAATGGAGCCTTCGAATAATAAATCAAGACCGGCTATTAAGCGTAATAGCGTGCTTTTTCCACAACCGCTTGAGCCGACAATGGTCAAAAACTCTCCTTCCTGAACTTCTAAATCAATATTATTTAATACCTCAAGTTTTTTGTCTCTCTGATTATATGTTTTTGATAAATTAGATATTTTGATTTTCGGTTTATAGGTTTCATATTGAACTCTTTCTTGGGTAAGCATCTACGTAACCTCCTAAGATTTAATCCCTGGCTGCCAGGAAAGGACACGCTTTTGAATCAACTTTATGAATGCATCCATTGATACTCCAATCAGTCCTATCATCGCCATTCCAATAACCATGACATCTGGCTGTGAAAGTTCTCTACCTTGAGTGATTCTAAATCCCAATCCCGATTCAGAAGCAATTAATTCAGCTGCTACAACCGCCATCCATGCAGTACCAAGCCCTAATCGTAGACCAACAAATATGGAAGGCAATGCAGCTGGTAAAATCACCTGAAATAACACTTTCCTCTTACTTACTCCCATCAGTTTAGATACCTCTAAATATCCTTTTGGCACCCCTTCTATTCCTTGAATACTGTTTAAAAGAATAGGGAAAAATGCGCCCTTAAAAATAATAATTACTTTAGAAGCCTCACCAATTCCAAACCAAAGGATAATGATTGGAATCCAAGCTAATGGCGGGATTACCCTTATGGCATTAAATACACCTGCAAAAAATTGATCGATACGAGTGAACAACCCCATAATAATTCCAAATATTAAACCGGTGACCACTGCCAATGAAAAACCTTGCAGCATTCTACTAACACTGGTCCAAGTGTCACCTAAAAGAGTACCATCTCCCAAAAATTGAATGAATGTATCGATCACCACTAATGGTGATGGAATTAAATAGGCCGCAATAAATTCTTTTTCAGTTAAATAGATCCATACTAAAACAATCAATATCGGTAGAACAATGGGTAAACTATATCTTACGAATGTCTTGTTCACATTAACACCTCTGATCTATAGGCTATCGATAGCTATTATTCTCGTAAAATCCAATCCTCTAATTCAAAGTCTTTTTTGATTAATTTTTGTGCTACCAAAAACTTCTTCGTTCCTTCTAATAACTTGATGCCCTCATCAGGAAAACTCTCTTCCCTAATGTTATCTAAAGGAATACTTTCCTTCACTACATCTAAATCCTGCTGCGATACATCCGCAACATATTGGTAATATTCTTCACCGTGTTCCTTTAAGTCTTTTACTGCATTTGACCTTATAGCATCCCAGACGGATAAGAATTCTGGATTCCCATCCAAGTATTTTTCAGTCGCCACAATAACAGAAGTCCCTGTTAATTCTGGAGTTGTTTTGCTTGCCTGTAATACGAGCGGAAATCCAAGTTTTACATGTTTTGGACCCATGTAGGTGGGGAATGCATAGGCTTGTATGTCACCATGTTCTAGTGAAGCTAACGCCTCTGGCGGGAATAAGGATACAAATTTGACCTCATCCAGTAACCCCTCTTCTTTTAGTAACCCTTGAATATAGCGAAACATATAAGAACCATTTGCTGTAGCTACTGTTTTCCCTTTTAAATCTTCCAATTTAGAGATTCCGTTTTTCTTATTGGTTACAAGCCAAATATCCTGATAAATACTTGCTAAACCAATTAATCTCGTTTTTTGGCCGGCACCCCTAGCTAATAACGCTGGAGTATCACCAAAAATCCCTAAATCTATTTCTCCAGATGCCATGGCTTCATTTAGGTTTGGCCCATTTGGAAAAGCATAATATTCAATTTCGGTAATACCGATTTTTTTCAGCTCCTCTTGTAAAAATCCCTTTTCAATCGCCCAGCCTTCTGCACCTGATACTGCTGGTTTTCCTTCACTCGTCGAACCTGTGGCGTTTATATAACCTAACCGAAGCGTTTTTCCACCATTTTCTTTGTTCGACTCAGTGCTATTTTCTTTTTTAGCTTCCGCGTTAGTAGCAGCACCATTTGAGTTGCAAGCTGTTAACAGCAGGGTAAATAGCAGTACTACAAAAACCAAGTATTTTATCTTTATCATCTTCTTCAATTCTGTCCACACTCCAATTATTTTAGATAAAATTTATATGCTAAGTCTTGTTTAGCCGTGGATTTTTGCCCCTTCTCCCAGCCAATATTAGAACGATAACTTCCTATTAAATCTGTTTCCTTCAATTCTTGCTCCGTTATACCAATAATCTCATCAGCGTTTGGTGCTACATAAAGAGCCTTAACTGGACAATAAAGTTCACACATATAGCAGGTTTGACAATCATCCTGCCGGGCAATTACCGGTGCTGCTCCTTCTCTTCTTTCAAAAACGTTCGTCGGACATACTTTTACACATAAATTACATTCCACACACTGGTCTTCTAGTAAAACTTCAATCAAGTTTTTTCCTCCTTACGTGTTTTGCAGTTTGGTAGTTGGGTTCACTTTTATCTCATCTAATCCACTCGTAATTAATCGATAATGTTGATTTTCATCCAGTACAGGGTAGTCTAATCTTTTGTGCATCCCGCGTGTTTCTTTTCGTTCTAGTGCCGTTGTGTACATCCATCTGGATGTCGCTAACATGGCGGCTGATTCTCGTACCTTTAATAGATTCCCCTGATTTTCCTGGAGACTATTCTTTGACTCATTCCATAAAGTGTTAAGTCTTAATAATGCAGGTGTTAAAATTCCTTCAGTTCTGAACAGGTTTTTGTCAAAAGGAGTAACTTCTGCTTGCACCCTCCTGGTCACTTCTGACGCATCGAGAAGATCTTTACCAATAGAGTGTTCGTTAATCCCGATTACCTGTTTTCTTGTTAGGACTCTATCTCGTTTATCTCGGTTGAAACTAGAGGCATACTTTGCAGCTGCTTCCCCTGACCAGTAACCAGAAGATATCGCCCAAGCTGCGTTATAACTTCCTCCTCCCGTAAATCCGCCGCATATCATTTCCCTGGTTGCTGCGTCACCTGCTGCAAATAGACCTGGCACTGATGTGGCACATGTCTCATTGACAATACGAATCCCTCCCGTTCCACGTACCGTCCCTTCAAGCCGTAACGTCACTTCGAATCGATCCTCAAAGGGATTAATTCCCATTCGATCAAATTGAACAAAGAAGTTCGGCTGCGCAATTCTCATCCATTTTTGTAAGTCGTAATCATCCTTTGCTTTCACTAATTGAGCAAATACTTTTTGACCTCCCTGCAATTTTTTTGCTATTACTGAACGACCTCTTTGGGAGCCTGCACCTTCTATAATCGATCCGTCCTCATAGGTGAAAACTGCCCAATTATAAAAAGCTGTTTTTGTAATCGAAGAGAATTTTGGCGTAATCGCATACGCATTGGAAAACTCCATTCCGGAAAAATCTGCTCCAGCTTCAGAAGCTAGTAAGTAGCCATCTCCTGTTAATACATTGCACCCTAATGCCTTGCTTAGGAATGCGCAACCCCCAGAGGCAATCACAATGGAACTTGCCTGTACAGACCATGTTTGGGTAGTTTGTTCGTTGATACCAGCTGCACCTGCAACACCGTGACTATCGTACAAAAGCTCAAGCGCAGGACTATGGTCAAGGATTGTAATCTTTGCTTTATTCAATTTCCTCCGCATTAATCTCATGTATTCAGGTCCTTGCAGACTTCTTTTATGAGCTACCCTATTTTCATCTATTGGAAAAGGATAACCCCAAGCTTCTAATTGATTCATATTTTCATAGGTTGTATCAAGCACTCGTTTCATCCATTTTCGCTCTGATAAGTACCCGCCTAAAGCTTCACGACTTTTCATGGCCTCTTCTCTTTTTTCTTTGTCAGGCTGTATGTACCAAACACCACTGCCTGAAGGAGCAGTCGCTCCACTTGTTCCACAATAACCTTTATCTACTAAGATTACCGAAGCACCATTTTGTGTTGCAGTAATGGCAGCCCAAGAACCAGCGGGTCCCCCGCCAATAACAAGAACATCTGCTTTAAGACTTAGATCATACAATTGATTTGCTAATTTATAAGATTGAGTTAACTCAATCGCCATTTCCATCATCTCCTTAAGATATTGTGTTTTTCTTCTATTTCGTTAATCTTTCTATAAAACCACCTCCTTGAATGAAACAAAAAAGAGACCTCCATAATAAGGAAGTCTCCAGTCGTCTGGTCAACTTAAGTTATTAATTTTTTTAACCCAATGGATGGATTCTATTTCACTATGTGGATGTTGATCCTCTACAAAATTTCTAAATTCATTTTCTAGATCTGTTAGTGATAGCTCCAAAAGATGCTGCTCCTCTTTTTTATAAACACCGAATGCAATTAGTTTGTTAATCAATTCCAATCGTCGTTTTTCTACAGCTTGTCGAAGAATTTTTCCCATTTTCAACTCTCCTTTATCATTAGCGCTAAAAAAGGAATAAAAAAAGCTCCTCTATTTTGCTTATTATGCAAAATTTAGAGGAGCCATTGGTTGACCAATAGGCTTACTATTAATATATTCCTTCTCTTACATTACCCACTTGTTTACTAGGAATTAAAACTATAGCTAAAATATACTTTGTAACCTAATTCTTGTCAATGACTTTTTTAATTTTTTTGATTTTATTATAAAACCAACTTGACACATCGGAATTATAGGTATATCTTAAAGGTAATAATTCGCCGATTTGACAGCAAAAGGCACCTCACTTTAGACAGGAGGTGTTTTTTTAAATACTTACTTCTATTAATTCATAAAGAAAGGAGTTTTATTAATGATTGAACAATATTCGGTATTACCAGGAGCTGGATCTTTTTTCTTTAAAGGAAATGAAATTGGAATTTTAATTTCACACGGTTTTGTGGGTACCCCACAGAGTGTCAAATATTTAGGAGAATACCTTGCAGCTGAAGGATTCACAGTTTACGGAGTTAGATTAAAAGGACATGGTACCCATTTTGAGGATATGGAAAACTGCACCTACCAAGATTGGATTCAAAGTTTAGAAGATGGTTATTCATTTCTTCAACAACATTGCAGTGAAATCTTCGTGATCGGTCAATCGATGGGTGGAACCTTGACGTTAAATTTAGCCAACAAGTACAGAGATATCAAAGGTATTATGTTAATTAACGCGGCAATTAATTCCATCCCTCCTATGGAAAGGTTTAAAAATAAACGTTTCCCCCGTTTTGTTCATGAAGGAGCGGCAGATATAAAAGCTAAGAATGTTCATGAAATAACTTATACAAAAGCACCTGTCAGGTCCATAAATCAGTTATTTTTATTGATGAGTGAAACGAGGGATAAACTTCCAGGTATTTCTTGCCCCGTTTTGGCATTTCGATCAGAAGAAGATCACGTCGTCCCACCTGAGAACACGAATTTTATTTTGTCTGCCGTTCAATCTGAAATAAAAGAAGTTGTTCCATTATACAATTCGTATCATGTTGCCTCAATGGACTATGACAAAGAGTTTATAGGTGAACAATGCAGCTTATTCATTAACAAACTAACAAGTAATGTATTTACACCCAGAAGAATAAAAGAACCTCGCCATTAAAAATAGGCGAGGTTCTTTTATTCTTAATTAATTAAGTTTGGTGGATTTCCATCTTTTAGCCCTGTCACTAAGTTTGTTGCTGCTGTCATTGCCATTTTAAATCGAGTCTCATATGTAGCTGATCCAATATGAGGCAGCGTAACAACATTCTTCATGGAAAGCAGCGGGTTATCCTTTTTCACTGGCTCTTGTACAAAAACATCTAGTCCAGCACCATATATTTGTCCGTCTTGAAGCGCCAGAATCAAAGCTTCCTCATCAACTGTTTTCCCTCTCGAAGCATTAATAAAGATTGCTGACTCTTTCATCAGCTCAAATTCTCTTTTTCCAATCAAATTTACGGTTTCAGGAGTTAAGGGTGTCATTAAACATACAAAATCAGAGTTCTTTAATAATTCCTCAATCGAGCAGTAGGTTGCCCCAAACCTTTGTTCCGCATCCTGATTACGTGAACGGTTATGATATAAAATCTCCATATCAAATCCAAAATGTGCCCGTTTAGCCACAGCAGAGCCGATACCACCCATGCCAATAATCCCTAGCACCTTATGATGGACATCGATTCCAAACCATTTTTCTTCAAGGCCAGAATTCCACTGTCCGGTTTTCACCCATTGATCTAATTCTGGCATTCTTCTAGCAGTGGAAAGAATTAATCCCATAATCGTATCCGCTACCGTATCATTTAGAACATCTGGCGTATTGGTCGCCATAATCCCTCTCTCTGCTAACGCAGCTAAATCAAGATTATCGTAACCAACAGCTATATTGCAGACTATTTTCAACTGAGGGGCAAGATCTAATAATTCATGATCTACTTTCAGACCAGAACCTATTAATCCTTCCGTATCTTTCAGTTCTTCAATAAATTCTGGATAGATATTAGAATCAAGTTTTTCAAAATAAACAACTTTGCATGTGTCTTCAATTAATTCTAAAACTTTTTTATCCACTTTCTTATACACAATTACTTTAGGTTTCATTATCCCTGCTCCATTTCGTAAACTATCATAATAAAATTATAAATGAATAAACTTTTTATTTAAACAACTACTGAAGGATATTCACGAATGTTTCATCAAATAAAATTTATAATTTCGTTCGTACGCTCCAAAGTTCTGGAAAGAAGTGCTGATCGAGTACCCTTTTTAAATAGGTTACACCAGATGACCCCCCTGTTCCTTGCTTATGACCAATAATTCTTTCTACTGTACTCATATGATTAAATCGCCATAATTGTTGTTGGTGGCCAATGTCAACTAACTTTTCAGCCAGCTCATATAAGTCCCAGTATTGGTCAACATTTCGGTATACGGTCAGCCATGCTTCTTCAACACTTTCATTAGGTTCATACTCTTTTGACAAATCGCGTTTTAAGACATCTTCATCAACTGGGATGCCGCGAGCAGCCAAAGCATGGATGGCGGCATCATAAATACTCGGCTTATGAAGAGACTCATGCATATTTTTATATAGTTCAGTTTGATGCTGATAGACTGTTAGAGTATGTGCACGTTTGTGACCTAAGGCAAATTCAATCAAACGGTTTTGAAAAGACTGAAATCCGGAAGATTGACCAAGTTTATTCCTAAATTCCAAATACTCAGAAGGAGTTAAGGTGGAAAGAACACTCCATGATTGAATCAATTGCTGTTGTATTCTTGAAACACGCGACAGAATTTTAAAGGAAGGCTCCAAATTATTTTGGAGAATATACTGAATCGCCTCTGTTAGTTCATGAATAATTAATTTCATCCATAATTCACTGGTTTGATGAATAATGATAAATAACATTTCATCATGGTGATCAGAAAGCCGGTGTTGACTAGATAAAATTTTATCAAGATGAAGGTAATCTCCGTAGGACATTGCTTTTTGGAAATCTGTTTGAATGTTTTTTTCTAATTTCAGTTCCCTGTTTTCTTCGGGTGATTTCATGATTAGCGCCCCCCCATGGTTTAATCCATTCTCCCTCTACGCTACAACATCACGTACATTTTCAAACTTCTCGTATTGCTTTTCCACCATGATTTGCTTTAGAACCTCAACTGCATCCCAGACCTCTGAATAGGAGGTATATAACGCAACAGGAGCAAGTCGAATAATATTAGGTGCTCGGAAGTCAGGAATAATTCCATTTGCTTTTAAGGCCTTACAAATACGCGCGGCTTCCTTATGTTCAAGGCTTATATGCCCTCCACGACGTTCATCTTCATAAGGGCTGCCAATACTAAATCCCATATTGGATAATTCTTGGTCCATCAAATCCATCAAGAACCGATTTATTTTTACAGACTTTCCCCTTATTTTTTCAATCCCTGCCTCTGTAAAAATCTCTACAGCGCCAAGTAAAGGGGCTAAACTCAGCACATGCGGTGTTCCAATTTGATACGCACCTGCTGATTCTTCAGGTGTAAAGGAATACTCCATATCAAATTGCTTCTCTTTTTTAGAACCAAACCAACCCGTTAAACCAGGAGCAGTTCCAAAGTGTTTTTTATTTATATATAATCCGCCTACACTTCCTGGTCCACCATTTAAATACTTGTAATTACACCAATAAGCAAAATCAACTCCCCATTCACTAAAGGAATGCGGTATGGCACCGATAGAGTGACATCCGTCGAAACCGATTAGGATACCTCTTTTATTCGCCTCCGCTGTTAATCGTTTCATGTCCAAGATTTGACCACTGCGATAAAGTACCGTCGGCAGAATGATGAGTGCAGTTTCATCCGTCATACCTTCGATGATATCCTCTTCCTTTAAGAATCGCCCATCTCGGCTTTTTACCATGATAAGATGTGTATCTGGGTCAAAACCATGTAATCGCAGCTGACTTTGCAGCGCGTAAATATCAGATGGAAAGGTTAATTCATCAGCGAGAATTTTTGACTTCTTTCCTTCAGGCTTATAAAATGTAGCAACAAGCTGGTGTAAATTGACCGTAGTTGAGCCAGTAACCATCACTTCGTCAGCTTCTGCTCCGACAAGTGGTGCAATCATCTCTCCTAATCTTTCTGACATAAAAAACCATGGGTGTTTCCCTTTTGTCCAGCCATCAATTCCATATTCCTTCCAATCGTTTAAAGATTTTAAGAGGCTGCGTTCTGCTCTTTTTGAAAGAAGTCCCAAAGAATTCCCATCTAAATAAATGGTATTTGGTTTTATGTAGAATTCTTCTCGAAATCTGTATAAGTGGTCTTCTTTATCTAATTTTTTGGCATATTCCGCTGTCAAAGGCATATCTATCCCTCTCTCCATCATTTATCGTCTCTCTAATTCTATTGTACTCGGAGCGAAATTAGAAATAGCCGCTCTATATAGGAAAGCGGCTTTTATTAGTTGATACAATTAACTTATTCAAGAACAAGAACATATTGAATTTGATTTGGTGAAATTGCTGTACTAGCTTGGATACGATATCCGATACTTAGTAGTTGCGATAATGTTTCAGCACAGTTTTCGCTGGGAGGCTCAATTGGTGCGTGGTAGCTTTTATACAAATGAATAAGTTGATTATTCGTTGTACAATGAAGCAGGACCACGTGTCTCCCCGTCCACGCCTGCCCGATCATTGGTTGTACTTGTCTCATCCTTTTCATGACAGACACCCTTATAGTTTTGATACCATAGTCTATGCCTCACCCATCTGTAGGTTCAATATCTGTTATTCATTTCTTGGTTTAGAAAAGACGAAAAAACGAGAAACTCATATTATCCGTTTCTCGTTTAACCAACCTATAGAATTGTCCTTTTAACAGGTGATGTACCTCTAAACTTGCCTAGCAGGTATCCAAATATCAACCCAATAACTGCAGGTGTCAGCCAGCCGATTCCTTCGATATAGAATGGAAGAATTTCAAATCCCCCACCCCATATGTTATT
Source organism: Neobacillus sp. plas4 (assembly GCF_057221695.1). Classification (NCBI taxonomy): domain Bacteria; kingdom Bacillati; phylum Bacillota; class Bacilli; order Caryophanales; family Bacillaceae; genus Neobacillus; species Neobacillus sp. plas4. The sequence goes on along the minus strand of NZ_CM170152.1, from coordinate 2,211,593 downwards.
CAAAAATGTTTTATTAATGGTGTCCAATAAACTAAATATAGCTACAAAACCTATTACAGTGATATAGATATATGGATTTTTTTTAATCATATCATCAAAGAGCCCTAAGAAGATAAGAACGATGGCGATCGGGTAGATCATACCTAGGATGGGTACAGATATTTGAAGGATTTGCGTTAATCCTAAATTTGCTATGGCAGTACTTAAAACAGCTAAAATGATTACCCACATTTTGTATTTCACTTTTGGGACTGCAGTAGAAAAAAATTGGCTGCATGATGTAATTAAGCCAATGGAAACACAGAAACATGCTAGTGTAAAGACGATTCCTAAAATGAGGTTTCCGCTTTTTCCAAACAGGATCGTCATGATGGTAGACAAAATAATGGCACCATTCTCTGCTTGTCCTAATGAAGAACTCGCAGCTCCTAAATATCCTAAAATTAGATAGATCACTGCTAATAACACTCCAGCACCCACACCTGCATACATCATATAGCGTGATTTCTCTTTTGAATTATTAACACCTTGCGCCGTCAACGTGTTAGCAATGACAATTCCAAATGCCAGGGCTGCTAAAGCATCCATGGTTAAATACCCTTCTAAAATCCCTTGGAATAAAGGATTGTCTTGATAATTTCCTGTCGGTGATTCAAATGAACCGATAGGATCTAATAAGCTCTTTACAAAAATAATGGCAATGAGAGCTAATAGGATGGGGGTCAATAACTTCCCGAAAAGACTAATCAGTTTTGACGGATACATACTCAACCATGCGGCTAAGCCAAAAAAGACGATAGTATAGATCAATAAAGAGAGCGGACTTTCAACCAAATTCTCTGGCAGGAAAGGGGCGGCACCCATTTCAAATGCAAGGCTCCCTGCACGAGGAATCGCTAGACCTGGACCAATTGCGATGTAAATTAAAAATGGAAAAACGAGTGCAAAACCAGGGTGAACTCTAAGATTTAACGCATTTAGACTACCTGCCTTAGCTACGGCAATGACGCCTAATATCGGTAATCCGACGGCAGATACGATAAAGCCTGCAAGTGCAGTCCATAAATGGTCACCTGCTGATTGACCTAGGTATGGGGGGAAAATTAGATTACCTGCTCCAAAAAACATTGAAAATAACATAAAACTGATAAAAACAACTTGTTTTGCAGAAAAATTCATGATGATGTATCTCCTTATGATGTGAAAATATTCATTGATTCAAATTTACTCTTTCTGAATTCTTTTAGTGTTCCTCAAATTGAAGTGATTTCATCCCAAATAGTTATTACTATAACATAATCTTGGGAAAGCAAAGATAGATTATAAAAATAAAAGCATATAATGGTTCCATTTTGCAAAATATAGATTTGTTGGAAGTAAACTGAAAGGAGTTTAACTATGCAAAATAATCAACCACCAATCCCCAACCCGCCAAGGGCTATAACGACTAAGGATGCGCTTTACTTAAAGGATGCCTTATCATGGGAGCTTTTAGCATTTAAAAAATTTCACTTTATGGCTAATCAGATCCAAAACCCTCAATTGAAGGATGCCCTAAATAAAGTAGGTCAAATGCACCAAAATCATTATCAACGATTAATTACTCATCTGCAGATTGATAACAACGCTGCATTATCTAATCTTCCTAAAACCCAGCAGATGCAGCAGCAGCAGTAACAATTTTTAAGGAACGGAGGAATAGTAATGTCAAATCAGCAGAGTCAAAACAGCAACCAAATTGCGAACCCTCAGACAGGAGAATTACCTAAAGTAAAAACTCCCGATATGAACGATCGCGATTTTGTTAATGACGCACTTAGCACATGTAAATATTTAACAGACAGCCTCAATATTGCCGTTAGAGAAGCAAGTCACGAGCAGCTTCATTCTGACTTTTTGCAAATTTTGAATGAAACACATCAAAGCTGCCGGGAACTTTATAACCTCATGTTCCAGCATGGATGGTACAAACTTGAAGCCGAAGAACAACAAAAATTAGACCAAGCCTATCAACAATTTAATAACTATTCATCGCAATTTCCATATTAACATCATCCTTTGGGGGTCATTCGATTTGAAAAAGGTCGAAAGAGTAAAAGTAACAAGGCTTATGAAATCGAATAAAACAAATAGACTTACAGAAAGCCATAATAAAACTGAAAATGACACGATTAAAGACTATGATAGGGCATGGGAAGATGACCGACTCTAATAAATAACTTTAGGGTAAAATTTCGGTAAAATATAAAAACTCTCAAGGATTAGCCCTTGAGAGTTTTCATTTATCCAACTTCGAGTGAGGAACACTCTGGGATATTTTCTGAAACATGATTTGATATCCATAACGAACTGAGGTCCTAACAATGGTTAAACCAATCATGGTGGCTAATAATGGCCATAACAAACCTGTATTTCCACCAAACATGACATCATCGACGATTTTCCTGCAAGATAAGGATTTACCATATTTAGAGCGGATACTGCTAGCGCCAACAGCAAACCCATATATAACCTAATTTTATGATTCCGTATATAACTCCATGCCCAACATAAGCTCTGAATAAACTTTGCCTCCTACCAAACATAAATCAATCATATTTTTTAACCCTGATAGTTATGAATAGTAGACAAGTTATTTCTTGGTACTAATCTAAGGTAAACGATTGCTTTAATTCAGTGGAAACTGGGCTGTTAATGATTTATACAAATTTTCCAATATAAAAAAGAGCAAGCTCTTAAAAGCTTACTCTTTAACAGAATGTAAAATTATTTACTGATTTTTACCTCTTGGTCTTCGATAACCACTCTTTCATTCTCCGCCAAGTTTGTAAAGATGACTGGCGTAATAATGGAAGGTACTTTTTCTTTAATAAAATCAAAGTCAGCTTCGAGCAGCTTTTGACCTTTTTGGACACGTTGGCCGTCACTTACAAATGAAGTAAATCCTTCCCCATTAAGAGATACTGTTTCAAGACCAACATGAATTAAAATTTCTCTCCCTCCCGTAGATTTTACGCTAACCGCATGTTTGGTCGGAAATACACTGATTACCTCACCATCTACGGGAGATATAACACTGCCATTTGTTGGTTTTACAGCAAAACCATCACCAATCATTTTTTGAGAAAATACTGGATCGGGAACCTCTTCTAGTGGGACGATTTCCCCTTCTAATGGCTGTAAAATCGTAGGATCGTCTTCTGCCTTTTTACCTTTAAATAAGTTTTTAAACATGTACTATACCGCCTTTTTGAATCGTATTAAATAACTATTCATAAATAAGTTATTTCCTTTTATTATTTTCCCCTAATTTTATTCCTTTATCAAAACATACGCTTAAAACAGATTTTTTAAAATTTTCCTTATTTTTCAATCCCTCCAAAAAAATAATCCCCACAAGGTGATTGTTGGGAATGTTTACGAAGTAATCTTACTGAAACTGCTATATAGGTTCTTTAATGTGTACAATCTAGCCGTAACGATAAATAATTCATTGTAGTTGTTTTTTACATATTCATCAATGATGGTAATTCCTTTCTGAAATTCGTCCACTAAGTAAAGCGTGTATTTTTCATTCCAATCAAACTGATTAATTCTGATTAGTTCATCTGCAATAATTTGAAACTTATATTCTTCAATCAGAAATTTAATTTGTAATAATTTATTATTGTCAATCTTAAAGTTATTTTTTGTTCTTTGATACTGAACAAATTTTATAAAATCATTGATATTTTCTGCCAAAATAATCGCTTTTTGCATTTCGGGCTGCATGTCATCCTCTCCTCAGTCTCTAAGCTCAATTTTATCTCTATAGAAAGTTTATGTTTTGGGATAAAAGGATGACACTTTGATATTGTTTACAAATCACTTGTTAACCCTCGATCTTTTTCTTGCTTTAAACTCTTCATATTTTGATGGCCTGCGATGTGAATGCAAGGCATTAATCGATGCTCTAACACTTGAGCAATAACCACAATTTGTACATTTTCCGTCTTCGAACAATCTTAATTGCCTACACTCTGGGCATTTTACTATTTCCATCGACATCCCCTCCACATCTTCATTACTGCTAATAGTCCTATTTTATGAAGGGGCGAGAGAATATATATTTATCGTTACCGAATAATCAAAAAAATGTCCAAAAAAATATTTCTCTTAAGGATTCCAACATAAATATCCATACTGCAAAGAAGCATCATCTTCTAGCAGGACAAGCATAAAATAGATTATCTGTATTTTTTATTCTGAAAGGATACTTAATCATGACTTTTTTTAAATCGAGATTAACAGCATCCATGTTTGCAATGATGTCGATTAGTTTTTGGGGCGTTTCATTTGTATCTACAAAAGCTGTTCTAGGAAAGTTAGACCCCTATTCGTTACTCGTCATTCGTTTTGGAATAGGTGCCATATTTTTACTTTTGCTATTACTGCTGCAAAGACATCGGTTATTTGTTTCTATTAAATATATTCCGCATTTAGTAGTTCTCGGAATAGTTGGAGTATTTGTTCATCAATTGCTTCAAGCAACAGCATTATTGACGATTGATGCCTCTTCTGCTGGATGGCTCATTTCGATTTCCCCCATTTTCACAGTGATCCTTTCAATTCTTTTTTTGCATGAAAAGATAAGTTTTTCAAAGGGAATTGGAATGGTACTGGCAATACTCGGTGTATTGCTGGTCACAACAGCAAGAAATGGACAATCCTTTCAGATCACATTAAATTTAGGCTTCCTTCTAATGATTTTGAGTACATTAAATTGGGCTGTATATTCTGTGTTATTAAAAAGCCTAAAGATTCCATATCCGCCCATTGTCATCACCTTTTACATGAGCTTATGCGGCTTGATACTCACGACCCCTTTTCTTTTCCGTAACAGAGGCTGGGAAGCACTCTCCCTCCTAACGAAATCAGAGTGGGCCCATTTGTTGTTTCTTGGTGTCTTTGTTTCGGGCGTAGCCTATTGGTATTGGGCAAAAGCACTTGAAGTTTTGGAAGCTGTAAAAGTTTCGATGTTTCTATATTTGGAGCCAATCGCAACGTTAATTGCCGCAGTTTTACTTTTACAAGAAAAAATTTTCCTTCTAAGTGTTGCAGGTGGAATCATAATTATAATTGGGGTGATTATTGTTAATGGTCAGCTTGTGCCTATGTTGTTACGTTTCTTCAAGAAAAAACGACTATAGGAGGGTAGTATAATGACTTTGATAAGCAGGATAAAGGATGTTTTAGATCCATTAAAGAACCCATCTAAAGCAGAATTAAAAAAAGCGCTTTTACAACTAAATATAACAGTTAATGATCTAGCCGACTTGCCAGAACCATCTGCAGGAAAACCGTACAATCGAAAGCTTCTATATAAAAATGATGAGGTTGAGCTGCTCGTAATGAATTGGTCACAGTTAGAATGTGCCCCTCATGATCATGGCAATTCCCACGGCTGGATACATGTACTTTCGGGAATTTCCCTTAACTCCGTTTATGAAGTAAAAGGAACAGGGTTACCAACAGAGTTGTTTCATGAGTACCATCTTCAAGGGAATTCTTTTTTTGCACCGAAAAAGGCCATTCATAAAATGGAGGCTTCTAACCATTCAGCTTTGGTTACTCTCCACCTTTATTCCCCGCCTATAACAGGAATGATTGTCTATGACTTAGATAAATGTGCTGCATGTGTAGTATCGGATGATTGCGGGGCATGGTGGCCTGATGAACAATACCAAAAGGTAAAAGAAATAAAAATAAAAAAGAATTAAATTTCAAATACTGTCAGACAGACGAAAGGCAACTGCCATGGAAAATGGTAGTTGCCTTCTTCAAATTTTAAATATAATTCTATTTTACAACACTGGAAATTTTCAGAACTGCCTCCGTTTCTTGAAAAGCTTCTTCCTCATCCGGCCCTTCAACAAACACTTTAATTTGATCTCCCTCACCTGCTCCTAGAGTCATCAGGCTAGTAATAGATTTTAAATTAACTTGTTTTCCCTTATATTCTACTATTACTTCAGACTTAAATTTGCTAACTGTACTTACTAGGATTGCTGCAGGTCGTGCATGGATTCCATCCTTGTCAATAATTGTGAAGGTTTTCTCAATCATAATTACTCTCTCCCCCTATTGATTCTATTTTTCTGTTAAGTGTATAAATCTTATTTTATAATAATTTTCTGATTTATCCTATAAAAACTTTTTCCAATATACTGTAAATAGTAAACCCTTCGTAAATAATCCATTTACGAAGGGTTCAACGTATTTACCAGCCTGTTATTACGGGATAAATTTCTTTGCAATTTTGTTATGGGTAACTTCAATTTTTCCTGGCAGGACAAAAAGATATTCAATAATGTTTTCTAGTAAATCCATTAATAAAGAAGTTGTCTCATAATCCATTTCGGATTCTAGTTCAAGCATTTTATGCAATGATCCGTCGGTAGCAAGAAGCTGTCCAAGGGATTGTATCGGCTTGGTCAAATCCACATGATTAGGCAGGATTTCAAGTTGCTGTGCCAAGGGCTGCCCTTTACTTTTTTCTTTAAGAAAATGTTTTAAAATACTTTCTATTACGCGTTTAGACATGACAGCTGTTGCTGAATTTTCTCTTGATTGATGTACATTTAGTGCAGATCGATAAGCTCTGACTAGATCCTTTGGTATATTAGGAAGACATTCTATTTGATTGATTGGATGCTTTGAAGCTTGGATATCATAAATATATGTATCTGCATGTTCACCCTGTTCATCTAGAACATCCTTGGTCATAATGACAAAAACCGCTGATTTTTTACAAGTAGGACAACTGGACTCAGTTACCAGCCCATTCTTGCTGTTTTGGAAATTCGTATTTACCATAAATTCAGTTGTTTGTCGACATTGTGGGCATTCACTTTGAATACTCTTTGGTATTTTTATATTCCCATATCTAATGTAAGAATTGACGGAACCAGGATTTATTCTTCTCATTTTCTTGCCTCCCGATTATTCCATTTACTAAATATTCATAATATAATTACGATAAGCACTTATAAAAATTAAAACGATTGTTATCTTGCTTCTAGATTAGTTATCCCCTAAAAAGGTAAATAACATGATAGAATTTGGTAATGAAATCGGTGAAAGGAGTAATAATTTGGTTCTACAATTAAAGAATATTTCATTAAAAAGAGGAGAAAAGTGGATTTTAAAGGATCTTAATTGGAAGGTTGAAAAAGGACAGAACTGGGTTTTATTCGGGCTAAATGGCGCTGGGAAAACGTCTCTCTTAAATTTACTTAATGCCTTTTATTTCCCCACAAAGGGAGAAATCAGTGTACTAGGAATGGAATTTGGAAAAACATACCTTGCTGAACGACTTCGGAAGCAAATTGGTTTTGTTTCATCGTCTTTACAGGAAAAATTCCATCGGGATGATAATGCTTTCGAGGTTGTGTTGAGTGGAGCATTTGCTTCTATCGGTCTTTATGAAACACCTTCTGAAACAATAAAGGAAAAGGCAGTTAGCTTACTCGAAAGGCTTGGATGCCTCGATTATGCCAACCGAGAGTATGAAACACTTTCGCAAGGAGAGAAACAACGGGTACAGATTGCTCGTGCTTTAATGGCTGACCCTCCATTGCTTATCCTCGACGAACCTACATATGGATTAGATTTTATCGCACGGGAGAAATTATTAGACTCCATTGAAGAAATCGCAAAAGATCCGAATGCACCTACCATGATTTATGTCACCCACCATGTAGAAGAGATTTTACCTGTATTCAAGAAAACATTATTACTTAAAGACGGACAAGTCTTTGCTTCCGGAGATACAAATGATTTAATTTCAAGTGAGCAGCTCTCCCACTTTTTTGAACTTCCTGTACGTGTAATATGGACCAATAATCGGCCATTGCTATCCAAAGTCCAGATGGTCAAAAATTAATATAAATAAGCAGCGTATCAACCTTAATTTTAATTAAGTTACACGCTGCTTTTTTTATATTTTGTATTTTCAGAAAAAGGATTGACAAAGAGTTAATGAACCTTTTATACTTTAATTGTTAACCAACACATAAAATAAGTTAACTTAAAATTAACTGGGGGGATACCAATGCTTCAATCACACAATCAACTAAAAATGTGGATTACCAGTGCTTTATTTGCTGCCATTATCGGTATTTTAGCACAAGTTACAATCCCATTGCCACTAGTACCGATTACAGGACAAACACTTGCAGTTGGTTTAGCTGCTACCATTTTAGGCTCACGATATGGCACTCTTTCTGTTATTTTTTACGGCTTAATTGGCGCTATCGGAATACCTGTATTCAGTGGAATGTCAGGCGGACTCGGGGTTATCATCGGTCCTACTGGAGGATTTATCATTGGATTCATCCCGGCGGCATTTTTAACAGGGCTTTATTTAGAAAAAACTAGCTTTACTGTTATCAATGCTATGATTGCAAATACAATCGGTATGCTTGTTACTCTTTCATTTGGTACTGTTTGGCTAAAACTTGCAATTGATACGACTTGGGCGGGGGCTTTTGCAGCAGGATTTTTCCCTTTTATAATTGTAGGGTTAATTAAAGCATTTTTAGCTTCATGGATTGGTATAACTGTCTACAAAAGACTGGTTTCAGCAAAGTTGTTATCGTCTCCTCAGCATGTTTCTAATTAAACCAAAAAGGTAGAAACCATATTTTTTAGGGTTTCTACCTTTTTTATTTTGTTTATTAATAACTTATTCAATAATCCGGACAACTTTACCAGCAAAGTTGTTTGCCCAATAACCGCTGGACATATTAGCAACAGCAACACCGGTAGAACTTTGTGAGCCGATGAACTTGCCCCCGCCTAAATAAATTCCAACATGGCCATCCGTTTTATAAGTATTAAAGAATACTAAATCACCGGGGCGCATTTCACTTGTTGAAACTTTACGGCCATCATTTTTTAATGAATCTGTGCTTGCTCCAACACTAATTCCCGCTTGAGCAAAAGCCCAATGAACAAATCCAGAGCAATCAAATCTTCCATTCGCTACATCATAAGCCGTTCTTCCGCCACCAAAGACATAAACAGAGTTTCCGATATATCTATTGCCGACTGTAGTAACGATACTAACTGCTCCTCTTCCTTGAACTGGTGCAGCAGGAATGTAACTTGATGTTGTAGTTGAACTTTTTGTGCTAGTAGGACTGGTTGTACTAGCAGGACTTTTTGTACTAGTAGAACTTCCTGTAGTGGTAGCTACTAGGGGTACTAGATTAGCAGCCAATTGTGCTTCTTGCGATGCAAGGCTACTATCTTGTTGTTGTAGATCGGCTTTAGAAGCAAGCCCTGCTGCTTCTTTCTGCTTAAGCTCTTCTCTTAATAACTCGTTTTGCTGGTGCTGCTCAGTAATCTGAGCACGCATTCCATCTAGCTCCGTTTTCATATTGGTTAATTCAACTAGTTTTGTTTGTATAGAAGCTTGCTTCTCTTCGACAACTTTCTTATCAGCCTCAAACTTGTCCATGAGATCCTTATCAGCATTCATAAAGGTAACAACAGCTCCAACACGATCAACAAAATCACTAAAACTTGTTGAACCAAGTACGACTTCTAGATACTTAACTTCTCCCCCAGTTACTTGGTAGGACCGTGCTCGTTCTTTTAATATCTCATTTCTCTTTGCTATTGCTTCTTTTAAACTAGCAACCTCTTCCTCGAGCTTTTGAATCTCAAGATTAGCTGCAGCGATATCAGACTCAGTTTTAACAATCATGTTTTGATTATCTATTATTGCTTGTTCAGCACGTTTTAATTGTTCATTCAACTTTAAAAGTTCATCCTGAACCAAACGGATTGCTTCATTCGTCTCATTTATATTTGCTTGAATACTAGAACGCTGTGATTGTATGTTAGAAATTGTATCTGCCTTTACGTTTGGAGGTGCAAAAACACTTCCCAGTCCAAGCGTCATTGTAATATTGAGGACTACAAACTTCTTTTTCATTATTGGTTCCTGCTTTCATTTTCGTTCTATGTATCAAAATACATCTATTATTAATCTACTTTTCATAATGAAAGTCGTCATAAGCTTTGAAAACATTTTCATTGTATAATTTGAAGTATAACAGCGAATTTTGTCATTTAGGTAATAAAAATATTACAATTATATTTCAATCACAACAAAATACGACATTTTCACTAATTTTTCACATTTATACTACGTTTTTCGGAATAAAACATTAACTCTAGAAATATTTAAATATGTGCATGGGTATCTTATTGGATGATAGAAAAGCCCCGGAGGTGTCGCCTTTGTCAAAGTTTGAACCTACACTATGGCCAGAAGAACCAATCCCAAAGTGTGTAGAAGACTGCCGAGAATGTGGTCTTTATAAACACGGAACAAGAATGATTTGGGGAGAGGGAAACCCAGAAGCACCGATTATGATTATCCTTGATAACCCAGGTGCCCGCGAAGATTGTGATGGCAACCTGTTTGTTTGTGGAACAAGGCAAACCTTACAGCAAGCAGCTAATGAGGTAGGATTATCAGTTAATGACTTATATATCACCTACATATTAAAAAGAAGGCCCACCCGTGCCTACGAAAAGGAAACGGTTAGAAACATTTGTATGAACCATCTAGAGGACCAGCTTCAAGTTAAGAAACCGAATGTAGTATTTTGCCTTGGAAACGTTGCGATACAATCGTTCTTTCAAAATCCCGATGTAGATGTAAAGTCTTTACGTGGGACCGTCCAAGAGGTGAGAGGTTTTCGAACTTTAGTTGCCTATCATCCATTAGCGGTAAGGCGCCGCCCAAACTTATGGCTACTCTTTATTAATGACTGGACGGAACTTGCCGAACTTTATCGCAGCTATCATCACTTAAGTTAAAATCAATAGGTTTGGGAGATGATCTAATAATGGAGGGCAATTAATGATTGTTTATCATGGTTCTGTAAGAAAATTTGATCAGTTTAATAAAGAAAATGTTGTTCAAAACCTAAGTAACGAAATCAGTACTATTGGATTTTGGTTTACTTCTGATATTGAGTCTGCCAAGCCTTTTGCAATTGGGAGCGAAACGGTTATCGAGAAATCTGAAAATGAGTACTGGGAGGATGGAGAACCAAAGGTAGTGCAATTGGAAAGGCTAGTTCGTGGCTATATCTATAAAGTATATATTGATGAGCCAAATCTTAAGATTTACGAATTTAATTCAGAGGATTCATATGATTTGTTTATGGCAGAACGCGACAAATTTTGTGATTATTTGGGAGCAAAAAAAAGAAACCTTACCTGGAAGGATAATGCTCTTCTATTAAATAAAGAAGAAGCCAATACAGCATTTCGAAGAAGTCTTATTAATCAGGGTTACGAAGGTTTAATGCTACGAAACACTAAACTTCATGGCAGCATTACAGACTTGTATTGCATGTTTTCGGAAGAATCTCTCCAAATTGCAGATGTCTTTTCTTTAGATGTTTTGGACAATAAATCACTAAATGAGCACACCTAATTTGATAAATGATTAATCCATAAGCTTACGGGTAATAATCATCCTTGTTACATGCATCTCCTAAAAAAAACCGACCTTTTCTTATACCAAGGTCGGTTTATCAATAGCCCTTAGATCCAGTGACAGCAAAGCTTCCTCCTCAACGCCAGCTAGATACAAAAAACCGTTATACTCAGCTACACCTGTAACCCCGTGATAGTTAGATAGAGTGTCCTGCAAATCCAAAAGAACATTCCCATTTTCGTCAAACAACATTGCCCAAGTAGTTCTGACACCGGCAGGCTGCCAACGGTCAGGGATTCTCCAAATAAGTTGGCGAATGAAAGTTGGTGCTTTACCAAGTGAGTCTAGCAACTTATTACGTGGAGTAACCATCGCAACCCAAAACTTCCCATCTTGTAAACGAGAGACATTGTCGGGGAAACCAGGTAAGTTACCAGCAATTATCTCTCTCTTTCCTGCATGTGGTCCGCGAATCCAATAACGGTTAAGTCGGTAACCATCCGTTTCGGCAAAGAGGATGGCTGATTGATCACCTGATATAGTAACTCCATTAGCAAAATGCAGCTGGTCAAGGATTACCTCTACACGGCCATCAGGGTCACGTCTAAACAGGCGTCCGGAAGGCCTGTGCTCGTACAGAGCACCCATATACTGCTCAAAATCGTATCTGTTAGTGGATTCGGTAAACCAAATCGTTCCATCACTAGCAGCTGATGCATTTGAGCAAAAACGCAGCGGTAGATGATCAACGTATTGAACCAAAGTCTCAAGTTTACCAGTTTCTATATCTAGACGGAGCAGACCCTTATGAGCGTCGCAGATAAGTAAACGCCCGTCTGGCAGTACTTCAAGACCAAGAGGACGGCCACCCGTATTCCCTACCGTTTCCTCTGAACCGTGCTCGGGATCTATCCTTAGTATACGTCCCCCTTTGACACCACATAATAGGCGGCCTTCGGCATCCACAACCACATCCTCTGGTCCATACCCGCTAATCGGGATTAACCGAGAAGGCGGGAACGGTGTGGTTCCTTTCTTAAGAGAGGCACGCGCGGGTGCAGGTGGGAGTTCACGTTTAACCGGTTCTAAACGAGGCTTCTGCTCTGGTTTTACTTGAGGGAGAGAAGGTCTTCCATCTATTGTAAAAATATATGTCTGGTAAACTGAATGAGCAAGTATCGCCTCACAATGCAGGCTCTGTGCATTCCATGTCGCAGCCAGACCAGGTGATATGATAGACTGTTGTAACTTATTCCTGTCGCAAGCACCTAGAACGAGCAAGGCGTGATAGTTACCTATCGATTTAGTTTCTTCCCTTTCCGGCAGTAATACCTGGTATCGAACTTCAGATAATAATTGTGTCTTTACTAGCGCCGGGACCAAAATATTTTTGATAAAATTTTCGAAGTCACTTATCGCGATATCTGCTTTTCGCCGAATCAGCACGACTGTACGAAAGCCCACCTTATTACTGCTATTAGAATACTGCAGCCAATGGTTGTCTTTATCACTAGCTATGCAATGATAAGTCTCCTTAAAGACATGTGACTCATACGCCTTCATCTGTTTTAGTTTAAAAGGGTAAGCACCTTTCAATAAAAACTCCTCTATCCCATCGATTCTGTAATAGGATTCGTCAATTGTTGTGTTCACACCTTGTAATGTTGGCCATAATCCTTTACTATTCAAATCAAAATGGTGCTGTCGATACTCCTGAATCCCCTTAAGCCGGGCCATCACCTGTGCATGGGAGCCAAGTAAATACTTAAGACCTTGTTCACGCGGATGATTGTCCCGTAACCAAAAGACCATTGAAGAAGCGGATAAACGTTGCACTACTAATCCTTCCCCCTTTCTAGCCCGGTTGATTTTTAATTTCTTTAACTAATTTCATCTTATGCTTCAAATAACCCCAACATTTTATCCTACAACATTTAACAGAAAAAACACCATTATCAAGCTGATTTTTTCGATGAAGGACAAATCTTGATTAATTTTCATAGGTTTTGTCCTTCATAACGCTTAAGAAAGATAAATGTCTAAATTCTTCAAATAATCATGGACTATAGATTAAAAAAGTAATTTCGAGAGATAAACGACAACCGCAACAGTCACACTGCTTAAGATAGTAGTCAGCAGGACAGCTTGTGAAGCATATTCTGGATAATTATTATACTCGAGAGCCAGTAGTGCACTATTTCTTGAAGTAGGAAACGAGCTTGCAATGAATAGTGCCTGTGCCGTTATGCCTGTTAATCCAAGAATATTTATAACCAACAACCCTATAAGAGGAGAAATTATCAGCCTCCCGATTACAATCCAAACAATTGGTCTAGAAATTCTTGTAATCTTTAAAAATGCTACTTGTGCTCCGAGTGTTACTAGGGCAACTGCCAGAAATGCATTTGAGGAATTTTTAATTGGCCTCCAAATAAATTCAGGAATTTCAATATGGAAGTATTTTAACAATATGGAAAATAATAAAGCATAAATAACCGGAAGGCGCATAATTTTTCGTAAGATATCTCTACCGCTACTCTGGGCAGAGACACTGTTGAAAAAACCATATGTGAACGTAAGGAGATTTTGAAAAATTACCACTATAATCTGGATCGACATACCTGCAGGATTAGCAGCAAAAACTAGTTCACTTACAGGGAGACCATAATTACCAGAATTGCTCAAAACCATGCTATTTTTAAAAGTAGCTGACAATTTACGGTCAAACCTGTTTGCTCTTGCAATTAACATGCTAGTTAGGATAAGGACAATATTAAAAAGCAGTAAAAATAGTAACGTTTGGCTAATTAACCCACTTGACATCTTGCTCTCATATATATTTACAAAGCAAACAGCAGGCAATAAGAAATACACCGTCAATGTTGACAGTGTAGATAAATCAAGTCTAATGAAATGCTGAAGTAAAGCACCTGCCCCTATTAACACCAATATCGGAAAAATAATATCAAGCAATATATGATACAAAATACTCATTCAACTTACCTTCTTTCTATAATGAAAAAAGGGAAAATGCAGTTTATTACTAAATAAATTGCATTTTCCTAATTATTACACTATCTAATCATTAAAATAAATAACCTCTGAAAGAATCTTACAGCCTGTAACCTTTTTAAAAGCCTCTTTAGCTTCTTTTTCAGAATTAAATTCAAACATTGAAATATTGTTTCCCTTTGAATAGACAGTGATTATCCACATAAACATTCATCCCCCATTGATTTTCCTTTGTTTTACATTTAATTAAGAAGGAATAATTGACAATATAATTGCAACAATTATCATAACCAAAGTCGAACCGCAAGCCCATTTAAGGAATGTCCGTTGTAAGTCCCCAAAATCTTCTCCCACCATACCGACTAATAAGTACGTTGAAGGTACAAGAGGGCTTAATAAATGGACAGGCTGCCCCAGCAATGAGGCACGCCCGATAAACTCGGGGTCAATTCCATATACACTTGCTGCTTTAGCAAGCAAAGGTAAAACACCATAGTAAAAGGCATCATTAGACATAAAGAATGTTAAAGGTGCACTAATAATCGCAGTGATAAGTGCAAATTGGGAACCAAGAACATCAGGTATATAGGAAATCATGGAGCTTGCCATGGCATCGACCATTTTCGTACCAGTCAGAATACCTGTAAAGATCCCTGCAGCAAAAACCATAGAAACTACCGATAAAGCATTATCTGCATAATTAACAATTCGTTCTCTTTGGTCACTAATTTTTGGATAATTAATCGTAATAGCCAATGCAAATCCAATCATAAACAAAACAGTTGCTGGAAGAAGCTCATTGACTAGTGCTACCAATAAAATAATCGTTAGAAAATAGTTTACTAGTATTAACTTCGGTCTTTTAAGATAAGCAGCTTCTGAAGTAGCAGCCACCTCAGCATTAATGCTGAAATCAACCTTCAGGATACCAATCCGTTTCCGTTCTTTTCTTCCTAGGCAGTAGGCCATGAACAAAACAAACGCCACTCCACCCAGCATGCTAGGAATAACTGGAATAAAAATATCTGACATCTCAAGATGTAAGGCGGTCATTGCTCTTGCAGTAGGTCCACCCCATGGAAGAAGGTTCATGACACCTGAAGCAGAAACTGCAATTCCAGCTAGTATTAAAGGTTTCATGCCAATCCGTTTATACAATGGCAGCATGGCAGAAATCGTAATCATGTATGTAGTTGTCCCATCTCCGTCAAGAGATATCAAAAGCGCAAGAACTGCGGTTCCAATTGCTATTTTTACCGGATCTCCCTTTACAACCTTTAAAATAGTGGAAATTATCGGATCAAATACTCCTGCATCAATCATAATACCGAAGAAGAGAATAGCGAAAAGGATCATAATACCCGTTGGGGCAACACTTTTTATTCCTTCAAGCGCCATTGGACCCATTTTGTTTCCAAATCCGCCAATTAATGCAAAAATAACCGGAATAACGATAAGTGCAATCATCGCGGGTAGGCGTCTGGTCATAATTAAAATCATAAATGTAAGTATCATCAAAAAACCTAATAATGCTAGCATCATTCTCACCCCTTTTGTTTGTAAATTAAATATAATCGAAATATTCAGTTGTGAAAACGTTGCCAAAATAAAGTTATTATCGTAAATTAAATTGATTTTGTACTTTTTGTTCATGTGAGTATGATTTTCCCAAACTTCAATATAAAAACAAAAAAAAGAGGCAGGCAGTGTTTTGCCATCCTCTATAATGGGTAATACTTCCTTTCCGGTCTTCCAACAATGCCATATACTACTTCTGCTTTAACTTCCTGTTTAGAAGAGAGATATTCCAAATATCTGCGTGCTGTGATTCGGGAAGCCCCAATTTTCTTCCCTACCTCCTCTGCTGAAAGTCCCTCTCTTCTTTCAGTGATTACACCCTTAATTTTTCCTAAGGTGATTTCATCAATACCTTTTGGTAACCCCGTGGTCTTTACTGCTCCTACGCTTTTATCTTTACGAAAAAAGAGGTCAACATAATCTTGATTTACTTCTTTCGTGGTTGAAAGAAGCGAGCGTTTTTTTATATACTCCTGAATGACGTCATCAAACCGTTCCATACTTACAGGTTTGATCAGATAATTCTCCACCCCATAGCTTAAAGATTTTTCTAGAAAAGCTTTATCCGTTGCAGCCGTTATCATAATTATATTAACTTTGGGAAACGTTTCACGAATGATAGGGAGAAGATCCGAACCTAGCATATCCGGCATATACACATCTAGCAGGAGCAAATCGGGAGTTTTCTGCTCCAATAATTGCAGTGTCTCCTCACCTCTTAATGCTTTTCCAACCACCTGTATATCTTTAAACTTATTCAGAAACTTTTCATGTATATCAGCGATTCTAAAATCGTCTTCTGCAATAGCCACTTTTATTCTATTCAATATTCTCAACCCCTTGCACTTTCTTCGGCAGGTAAACAGTAAAAACAGTCCCACCATTCTGGCTGCTTTGTACTTCGATCATACCATTCAATTCCTTTACAGCCTCTTCTGCGTTCGATAAGCCAAACCCCCTTGGTTCATTACTGTTTTTGGAGGAATAACCCCGTTCAAATAGAAGGAATGGTTCTACTTCCCCTATTCCTTTACCGTTATCAGAGACTTCAAAGATGATATCATTTCCGATGTCCGTTACAAAGAAACTAACGGTTGGAGTTTTACCATCATAGACAGCTTCAATGGCATTATCAATTAAGTTTCCAAGGATTACGATTAAGTTAGAGAGTGTAATATGGGGTGGTAGTATGTCTAAAAAGCTATCTGCATTTATTTCAAACTTTATCTTCTTTTCTGATGCTATTCCTATTTTCCCTAATAATATCGCCTGAACTTTAGTATCCTTAATCTGGTTAAAAACGACTGAATGCTGGAATTGTAATGTTTGTGTTTCGCTTTGTATCATATCGACCGCCTCATTATATTCTCCGAGTTGAAGTAAACCCATTAATACATACAACTTATTGGTAAATTCATGTGTTTGGGCACGGAGGTCCTCCGAATATCGTTTTACCTCTGAGATTGTATTTAACATCTGATTAATTTCTGTTTTATCACGGAAAGAAGCGACAACTCCCTTAACACCAGTATTATCATAAATGGGGCTGCTATTTACAATCACTGTTTTATCTTTCCAAACCATTTCTTTATCAATTTGGGATTTTCCTGATTTTAATACTTCATACAAATAGTTTGAAGGAAACAGTCCATCCACTTTCCTATTTCTCACTGTTCCTTTAATATCGAGAAGTCTCTTCGCCTGTTGATTCATTGTCGTAATGTTACCTTTGTTATCAATTGCTAGGATACCTTCTTTTACAGCATGTAGGATAGCGTTTTTCTCCTTATAAAGATTGGCAATTTCATATGGTTCGAGGCCAAGTGTATCCTTACGAATGTTTCTCCCAAGCAAAATGCTTCCTACGAGGGAAATTAACAGAGCAAAGAAAGATACGATAAGTACACGGAAAATTTTATTCATAATTTGCTCATGAACATCTTCAAGAAGAAAACCTACAGAAACAATCCCGATAATTTCCCCTTGTTCATTTAAAATAGGGGATTTTCCTCTGATAGATGGTCCGAGTGAGCCCGCAGCCTTAGAGACATAATATTCTCCTTTTATTAAGGCCCTATCATTATCTCCACCCGTCATTTTCTGCCCAATCATTGCTGGAATTGGATGGGAAAATCTAATCCCATCTTTATTACCAATAACGACAAATTCAGCCCCTGTTTCTGTGCGAATCTTTTCGGAAAGGGGTTGTATAGTTTTAGAAGGATCACTCATTTCAAAAGCATTAATGATATCAGGGATAAAGGATATCGTTTTCGATATTTCTAGTGCTAACCTACCTCTATTTTCCTCGATTTGTTTCCCTTCCATATAACTATAAAAACCTGTCATTAACAGGATCAATAACAAACCTAGTGAAAGAACCAGCCCGAATATTTTTGTCTGCAGCGATACCTTGATAGATTTCAGGCTGAACACCTCCTACATAAAATTCATTATTGTAATATATTTTTTATATACTACTGGTTACCACATAAACCCGCTCTGGCCGTCCTACTGTTCCATACGATAAATCAGCATCAATTTTTTCCATCGAAACTAAATGTTCAAGGTAACGTCTTGCGGTTGTTCTGCTAATCCCAATTTCTTTGGCCACACGTTCAGCTGTCAGACCCATTCCTGTATTACCTAGAACCTCGACGACTTTTTCAAGCGTCAGCGGGTCAATCCCTTTAGGCAGGTAAGATTTTTCACTAACAGCTTCATCTACTTCTCTTCGTAATAGCTTGTCTACCTGCTGCTGGGTAACATGGATATTTTCTACCCCTAGTTTTGATAGTTTAGCATGATAATCCTGATATCTTAGCAATGATTGCTTAAAACGGTCAAAAACGACTGGTTTAATAATATAATCGAAGACACCTATACTGATTGCCTCTTGCACTTTATGTATTTCTTTTGTTGCTGTAATCATAATAACATCCATTTGTTTCGTTTTCTGTTTGGTTTCTTTAAGTAAGTCAAGCCCATTCATATCGGGAAAATAAACATCGAGCAAGAGCAAATCCGGCTTCAATATATCTATTAATGTTTTAGCTTCTATATAACTCGCAGCAATCCCAACCGTTTGGAAGCCTTTTATTTGTTCTATAAACCGTTTTTGAATTTCAGCTATCCTTGAGTCATCCTCAACAATTAACACTTCGATATCGCGGTCCCCCATCCTTTACTTCCCCCTTGATTTTTGGTATTGCTACAGTGAAAATCGTTCCTTCCCCGACATTAGAAGAAACTGTGATCGAACCACCTAAACTATCAATCGCGTTTTGTACGAGACTAAGTCCAATTCCTGCATTAGACTTGGCATTCTTTGTTGAAAATCCCTCTTTAAAGATCTGATCGTGATTTTTTCGATCAATCCCTTTTCCATTATCCTCAACCTCAATAATCAAATCTTTACCTAAATCTGTTAAGAACAACAAAACTCTTTTTACCTCTTTTTCATTTTCCCTCACAGCATCAAAAGCATTATTGATGAGATTTCCAATAATCGTAACCAATACATCTCTACTAATCTCATTCGGAATGTCCTTAAAGCTGCTCTCTCTGTCTATTAAAAAATTTACTTTTAATTCGCTGGCTAAACTAATCTTTCCTAAAATAAATCCAGCTATAATTGGATCTGGAATTTCCTTCATTAAATAGTGGATGAATCCTTGGGCAACATCCACTTCTTTTGAGATAAAGTCAATGGCTTCTTTATAAGACCCCAGTTGAATCAGACCAAGAAGCGTATAAAGGCGATTTGAATATTCGTGAGTTTGTGCACGTAATCCTTCAGCATAGGATCTTACATGGGACAATTCTTGCAATAATTGGGTAAGCTCCGACTTATTACGGAAGCTGGCAACTGCACCAATGACATTGCCTTTTTTATTATTAATAGGGATACGATTTACTAAATATATCTCCCCCAAAATGATCGTTTCCTTATCATACTCTGCCTGTCCCGTTCGAACCACTTTATTTAGATGGGTATTATCAAGTACCTCTTCGATTTTCTTTCCACGCAGCAGTATTTCATTTGGGACGCCCAAAATCTTATGAGCCGTTTCGTTCACTACCGTTATTTGTCCATTGGTATCAATGGCAATAATCCCTTCATGAATAGACTCTAGAATGGCATGTTTCTCCTGATACATCCAGGCTATTTCTTTTGGTTCCAGTCCAAATATTGCTTTTTTTATATTTAAAGAGATAAAAATGGCAGCTAGCAATCCTCCTATTAAAATAAGAAAGGTAGCAGCTAAGATTTGCTTCTGAATCTTTGAAACTTTCTTTTCAATATTGGTCTGAAGATACCCGACTGAAACAACGCCAATTACTTCTCCCTGGCGAAAGATAGGTGCTTTTCCTCTTAATGATGGACCAAGTGTCCCTGTAGATGCTGAGATTACAGATTCACCTTTAAAAACACGAATATTATCTCCCCCAACCATTTTCTGTCCTATCCGATTCGGATTAGGGTGAGTATAGCGGATTTCATTCCTGTTCCCAATCACAATAAATTCCGCCCCTACTTGTTTACGAATGGCTTCTGCAATCGGTTGCAAGACTGATTGTGGTTTGTCCGCTTGAAAAGCCTGTTGTATTTCTGGCATATTCGCAATCGTTTGGGCAACAGATAATGCTTTAGAACCAATTTCTTCTTTAAGGTGGGTTTCCATCATATTTTTAAATGTAATCTCAAAAATCCCGCCAATTGAGATTATTAAAATGGATATTACTAGCATTAATTTTGTATGTAATAGCATGCAAACACCTCTATGCATATTATAATAAAAAAACTCCTTAAAAAAAGGAGTTTTCGAATTATTTAAAATAATTATCCTTCGATATTAATGATTACTACTTTTCCTCGTTTTTTTAGCAAAAGTGGTATGACAAGCCAAAGAAGGGTAATAAGGATAAAAACCAGCGAAATCGGTCGTGTTAAAAATATACTGAAGTCGCCATTAGAAATCGTTAACGCACGTCGTAAGTTATTCTCAACCATCGGCCCTAAAACCAATCCGAGAACTAGCGGGGCAATAGGATAATCATTCTTGGTTAAAAAATAACCAATGATACCGCAACCCAATAAAAGCAAGAGGTCATAAGTGGATACTTGAACTGCATAGACACCAAAAATTGAAATGGCTATGATCATAGGAATCAAAAATTTCTTCGGTGTTTGAATAATTTTTGCAAACACTCTTACAAGTGGAAGATTTAGAATTAATAGCATAATATTACCGATAAACATACTAGCAATCAGTCCCCAAGCTACCTGAGGATGGTCCTCAAATAATAATGGACCTGGCTGGACATTATACATCATTAACGCTCCCATTAATATTGCTGTTGTTCCTGACCCCGGAATCCCTAATGTTAAAAGTGGTATCATCGCACCGCCAGATGCAGCGTTATTGGCCGATTCTGGTGCCGCAACACCTGCAATAGCTCCAGTACCAAATTTCGATGGATCTTTTGATACCTTTTTTTCAAGAATATAGGAGAAAAAAGAAGCAAGAGTTGCTCCGGCACCTGGTAAAATTCCTACGAAAAAACCTAATAATGAGCCACGGACGATGGGAGCTGCAGATTCTTTTAACTCCACTTTTGATGGCAGTAAATTATTAATCTTTGCAATTTCAGCATCTTCCTCATCTTTTTCCAAGATAGTCTTAAACACTTCACCAAGTGCAAACAATCCAACTGCAATGGTTAAAAACTCAATCCCCTGATACAGCCAAGGTACATCAAAGGTAAATCTAGCAATACCTGATACACTGTCAATTCCAATCGTTCCAAGTAATAACCCACAAACCGTCATGATTAATGCTTTCGTTACCGATTTTCCAGCTAGCCCGCTAACTGCTCCGAGCCCTAAAAGCATTAAAGAAAAATATTCGGCTGGTCCAAATTTTATCGCTACAGCTGATAGTGGTTTTGCTAATAGAATTAGCGCTGCAAGTGTAACAATCCCTGCCACGAAAGATCCGATTGCCGCGATCGATAAGGCACTTCCAGCCCTTCCTTTTTTCGCCATCTGGTAACCATCTAAAGTTGTCACAACAGAAGAGGATTCCCCTGGTGTATTTAATAGAATTGAAGTCGTCGAACCCCCATACATCGCCCCATAATAGACTCCGGCAAGTAGGATAATTGCACTCGTTGCTGCTTGTTCCGGAGGAAGTCCGCCTGTAATAGAAGCTGTTACTGGAATTAGCAGGGCTACACCACTCATCGGTCCAATCCCTGGTAACACACCAACAGCGGTTCCAATCAATACCCCAACAAAAGCAAATAAGATATTATACCAAATAAGGGCTGTTCCAAATCCCTGAAGTAAGTAATCGATTGTACTCATGCTTCGATCTCCTTTCTAAAATTCTCTAGTTGCCTACGAAAACCATATTGGCCAGCCTGGAAGCGTACCTTTTAAAATCTCTACGTAAAAGAAATAAACAAATCCTGAAAAGCAGGCAGATATGATAAGGGATTGAACCCACTTTGTACGTTCCATTGTTTGAAAACAAACAAATAAAAATAGAAAGGTAGTGATGACATACCCGATTGTTTCCAACGTCAAAATATAAAACAATGTCGCTATAAAGATGATTAAAAATGGCTTGTACAATAATTTTTCTTTTGAACCCTGTTGATTTTGCTTTTGGAATGTTTCATAAAATAAACGGATACTTAATAATACAAGTATGCTTCCAAGAATTAATGGAAATATATCTGGACCAACAGCACTTCCATAGGACGAGCTTCCAAGCTGCTGGCTACCAATGATAAAAAGAACACCTATCGCGAGAAACAATACGGAGGCAATGCGATCAAATTGAATAATCATTTGAAATCCCCTTTCAAGAAACAATACCGGGAAGGAGAGTTTGTCCCCTTCCCTCACCTTTTACTTCTGCATACCTAATGCTTCTAGTAATTGCTGTACTTGGCTTTCTTGCTCATCTAAGAACTTTGTAAAATCAGCACTATTCTTGTATTCTAATTCCCAGCCTTGTGTCTCTACTTCTTTCTTCCATTCAGGAGAGTTCACGAGCGTTTCAATGGATGTTTCCCAATAAGCTTTTGCCTCTTTTGACATTTTTTCCGGTCCAAAAACTCCGCGCCAAATGGTGAATTCTGCATCCACATCTTGTTCTATTGCCGTTGGCACATCCTTAAAATCGCCAGCTAAACGTTCTTCAGAAGTAATCGCCAGCACACGAATCTTACCCGCCTTTAGAAATTCCTTTACGCTGGAGGCATCAGTACCAATTACATCTGCGTTACCACCAAGAAGTGCTGTAACTGCTTCTCCACCGCCATCATAGGAAACGTATTTCACTTTTGTTGGATCCACTCCATACTTATAAGCTGGAAGAATAGAAATTAAATGGTCCATTGAACCTGGTGCTGAACCTCCAGCAAATGTTAGTTTACTAGGATCCTTTTTTACTTCTTCCAAAACTGACTTTAAGTCTTTAAAAGGGGAATCGGCTTTTACGACTATGGCACCAAAATCTTTTGTCAACTGCGCTAAAGGTGTAGTATTTTTGTAGCCATATGGACTATTTCCTTCTTTTTTCAAATTGTTAATTACAATTGGTGGTGAATTGACAAAGAGCATATCGTTATTTTCAACTTGCTGGGTAGCATATTCAGCCATAAAGACAGCACCGCCGCCACCAGGTTTATTCTCAACCGTTAAAGGCTGTTCTACAATCTTTGTTTCACTTAAAACTTTTGTAAACGAACGGGCGGTTAAATCCCATCCCCCACCTGCTCCAGAAGGTGCTACAACTGTAATTGCTTTTGTAGGATAACCTGTACTTTCTTCCTTCTTGTCTGGGCTTGCTGTTTCTTTGCTGCTGCATGCACCAAGAGTTAGTGCCAATGCCCCAGCACACATAAATGTTGAGATTTTTTTAATAGAAATCATTTGTAATTCCCCCTTGTAAACGTTTTCTTAATTTTATAAAATTTTTGAATATTTTACAGGTTATACATTTAAACAGCATTAAAAACTTAATAATCATTTTGTTCATTTTGTTTACAAGGAAACTCCATAAACTTTTTCTGGAGCAGTAGAAAATAATTTAATAATCTAGCAAAAATAAAAGGATTGAACTGTATGGTACACAGTTCAATCCTCCATTAAATTAATTAACTTCCCATGCCGGGTACACAACAAAAGCCGGCACTTTTTTGCTAGTACCGGACTTTCAAGTTATTACAAATTATTACACACAATGTGCTGTATTTAATTGTTTGACAATGTGAGTACCTTGTTTTTCGTTCATAGCATCTCTTAAACTTTCTGGGTTTGTAATAACTACCCTCTTTCCACCCTTTTCCAAAAAGCTTAGACTGGCTTCAATTTTTGGCAGCATACTTCCTTGTGGAAAGTGGTTTTCAAGAACATATTGTTTTGTCTCTTCTACTGAAATTTTTTCTAGGGCTAATTGATTAGGTTTTCCAAAATTTATACATACTCTAGGAACTCCCGTTGTAATAATTAAAGTCTCAGCATTAACTTGTTCCGCTAACAGACTGGTAGCAAAATCTTTATCAATTACCGCATCAACACCGAAATACTCATTCTCTCTTGTCTTTACAACCGGAATCCCGCCGCCGCCAGCTGCAATCACAACATATCCAGCATTTACTAACGATTTGATTGCTTCTTTTTCAACAATATCAATTGGTTTTGGTGATGGAACCACTCGACGATAACCACGTCCGGAATCTTCTATAAAAATCCATTCAGGATGTTCCATTTTCATTTCTTCAGCTTGTTCTAAAGTAAAGAATGAACCAACCGGTTTAGTTGGATTTTCAAAATTCGGATCATTAATGTCAACTTCAACTTGGGTAATGATTGTTGCAACTTTTTTATTAATACCTCTTTTAGTAAATTCATTTGTTAATGCCTGTTGAATTTGGTATCCAATTCCACCCTGTGTATCTGCTACGCAATTGACAAGTGGCACATCAGGCATACTCGCAATTTCATTTGCAATTTCAGACCTTCTAAGTCCAAATCCAACCTGTGGTCCATTTCCATGTGTTACAACTACATTGTATCCTTCTTGAACCATATCCGCGATGTTAACGGCTGTTTCTTGAACAGCTTCATATTGATCTTGAACAGAGTCGCGACCATTGTCTCGGACTAGAGAGTTCCCACCAATAGCAACAATAACTAATTTCCTCATCGGTTACCCCCCTGTGATTCTAATTGTTTGTTTAACAATTCAAGTGATTGGTTCTTATGCAATTGATATAATGGATTTGTCGGGTCGTTTGCAATCGCATTTTCAATTGCCTCAATCGCTGCTTCATGCTTTCCAAGGGATCTCAAACTGTTTGCCTTATGGAAAGAAAAATCATATCTGTGTGGCTGAAGTGCTAATAGCTTATCCATTTCGGCTACCGCTTCCTCGTGTCTGCCTAGTTCTCTTAGATAATTTGATTTATGGTAACGGTAAAATGTTTCAATAGAATCTAATTCACATGCTTTGTCATATTCAGCTAGTGCTTCTTCAGGTTTTTTCATTAACCTTAAGCAATTTGCGGTATAGAAATAATAATCAAGGTCATTCGGATTAAGGTCTAGCGCTTTTTTATATTCTTCGAGTGCTTCCTCATAACGCTTGAGTTCTTGCAAAGAATAGCCTTTATAGAAATACAAATCTAGATTATTTGGTTCTGTCTCGATAGCTTGATTCATTTCTGAAATTGCTTCTTCATATTTATCATCTAAATATAACGCTTTTGCTTTGTTAATAATTTCATTTTGTTCAACATACTCATTAGTAAGAATCTGTACTACTTTTTCATGCTTCAATTCTTTGGAGTGCTGAAGTGAAGACTTCCCATCTCGATCTGGTAAATTTCTATCAGCTCCTGCTTTTACTAGTAATTCAATGATCATGGAATATAAGCGGCCGCCGTTACCCAAAATTACTGACTCTAAAAGAGCTGACCAGCCTAAATTATTGGCATGATTAACAGGGATACCTGCTTCCAAACATCTTTGTACTGTTTTAAGATAGCCTTTTTCACTAGAAGGTAATAAGGCCGTACCGCCAAATCGGTTTACGCTATTTAAATCTGCGCCATAATGGAGCATTTCGCTTAAAATTTCATGAAAGCCATTGGCACCTGAACAAATAAATGGTGTCAATTGTGTAATATCTCTTGCGTTTACATCACTGCCAGCTATTAATAACAGTTTTACAACTGCAAGCTGATTTTTCTGTGTAGCAGCCATTAAAGCTGTTCGGCCATCTGCGTCTTTTAAAGCAACGTCAGCCCCGTTTTCTAATAATTGTTTTACTGCGTCTATATCTCCACGTTCACTTGCAAAAATTAGCTCCATGTTTTGATTCATCATCATTCTCCCCTTTTAACCATTCATTCGTCATATATAAATTTCACCTTCGAAAGCCTGATGAGTTTTAACTATCGAAGGTGAATTCTAAAGGTTTCATCACGCTACATTTTTTCCGGTTTCAAGTTTTGGCTGGGCCTTACTTCTATCCATCGCATATTTGATGACAAATATGCCTGCAATCATTAGATAGGCAAAGAAAAATTCTACTGAAGAACCTTTAGCAAATGCGACTGTTGGAGAGTGGATAAAACCAACGACGGACAATACAGATGCTATTGTTGCGGCGATAGCACCCCGTATCGGTTTGTCGGTGATAGCAAAAATCGCTATACATCCCCATAACAGACTGGCAATCGGTGCACCATTTCCTAAATGAGACAATCCTTCATAATAAACCCCTTTGCTAGCTAGCTTATCAAGACCAATTGTACCCGCAGCAGTTCCAGCTGCACCTAAAACATTATTAGCAAGTGTGAGAGCCCAGTTTGCAATCCATGGGAATAATGCAATGAAGATAACTGGTACTTCGAGTTTCGGAGTTTCTCGAACAACTTGGTTGGCCGTTACGACTCCAATATATACTAGGATCGGAGCGATGGCATAAACCGGAATGATCGCTAACAAAAATGCTCCAATACCGAAAAGTGAAAGAATTAACATCGATATACCCGTTGCTACAGTATAACCAATACCGGCGCCCATTGATTTCCACCCTGGGTGCCCAACATATACAGTTACTGGATATGGATTTCCAAATGCTGCACCAATACAAGATGCAACTCCATTTGTTAACATGACTTGCCTTGTATTATAATCATCCCCTGCAGTAGAGGCACTTTCAATGTTCTCCAAGTCAAACACATAGTTAGAAAGACCTAGTGGTATTGCTGATGCCAAGTACGGAAGGGCATGTGGCAATCCTTGCATAAAACCATCAATATTTAATGATGGGGGATTGAATCCAAATGATGCCAGTGATTGTGAAATTGCACCAGGCTCCATTAAACCTAAGGCCCAGGCGATGCCTGTCCCTACAGCTAGTAATAAAAACCCTGTTGGTATTTTTGCAAAGACCGGTGATTTACCAAACCAGTTAATAAAAATGATAATTAATACAGCAAAAGCAACCATCGGCGCTTCAAACGCTTGTAACATCGGATTCATAGCTAATAACAACAGTCCAAGACCAGCTAAACATGATAATAAGACTGTTTTAGGAATGACTTTTCTGATGGTATCACCCAATAATGATCCAAAAATTAGGATCATTGCTTCCACGAAACACCAGACTAGTGCAATCCCAATGGCAAATTCATAATCTTTTGTTTGTGTATAAACTGGCAAAATAACTAAAAAAGTTACCGTGAATATTGACGGTGCACTTGGGCCCGAAGGCAATGCAGTTACATCCGTCCTACCCGTTTTTTTAGCTAGTCGATAAGCAAAATATCCATAAGCACAACTTGCGATAAATATCCCCATACCAAAAGCTGGTGCAATTTTTCCATAAACAACTTCTTTCGGAATACCCACGACGAAAATTAATAATGACATCATGGTTAAAAGATTGGTTAAGTTATTGGCAAGTAAGCCGAAATAAGCAGCTAAGTCGCCTTTTTTCCAAAGTTTAATAGATTGATCCATTAAGTTTCACCTCTAATTTCTATTTAATTTGTTGAATGTGAAAGAATTATTTAGGACATTTTTACTTATATTGCCTCCTTTTTACTGCAGAGAATCATTCCTTTCTCCTGAAGACTTGTGTTAAATCAAAGAGTGAAAAAATAACATTTGGTAACCCCTTACATGTTTTATTTTAGTCTGTAAGCCTTTCTGGGTCATTGGCCACCAAAACCAAAAAGAATGGTGTCCATTTAGGCAAGTTATACAATAATGTTTGTACAAAATATGTCCTGAATTATAGATTAAAAACACTAGGATTATTTGTTATTTTGCACAATCCTTTTCATTGCATTATTTAACTATTTTTTTTAGTATTAATTGAAACAATTATTAGACAGGGTGTGTAATAAAAGTGAAAAACACAGTTATTTATAAAGAAGAAGTAAATTTCTCATTGAAGGCAGATTTTTATGAGACAAACCAAGAAAATGCTCCAGTCGTTATCTATATTCATGGCGGTGGATTAATTTGGGGGACAAGAGAAGAAATAAGTGAAGAAATGATCAAACTATACACCAGCAATGGATTCTCACTTTTTTCAATTGATTATAGGCTGGCTCCTTCAACAAAGCTGTCAGAAATTCTTAAAGATATTGAGGATTCAATCCTTTGGATTCAAATAGAAGGACCAAAACATTTTTCAATAGACCCCAAGAAAATTGCCGTTATAGGAAGCTCCGCGGGTGGTTTTTTAGCTCTTACTACAGGTACATTTACTCATAAGCCCCGTGCGATTGTTTCCTTTTACGGATATGGAGATCTTGTTGGGAGCTGGGCTACAAGCCCAAGTAAATATTATTGTCAAAAGGATAATGTTTCAAAGGAAATTGCTTACAAACTTATCACAAATAAAGTACTAACTGAGGCCTCAGTAGAAGAACGGTTTTTGTTTTACGTTTACGCAAGACAGTATGGAGTCTGGATTGAAGAAATTACAGGTGTTAATCCTGTATACAATAAAGAAGCCCTCTACTCATTTTGTCCGAATCGTAATGTTACAAAAGAATATCCACCAACTCTATTATTACACGGCACGAAGGATACGGATGTTCCATACGAACAGTCAGTATTTATGAGGGCTGCCATAATCAAAGAATCAGTTGAAGCAAAACTGATTACAATTCCAAATGGTGAGCACGCATTTGATAAAAACTTCCAAAATCCGATTGTTCAAAATGCACTAAAACAAGTTATTGATTTCTTAAAAACCCACCTGAGTTAAGTAACATCAAAAAGCCCAGCAGAATAATATTCCAAGCTGGGCTTTTTTTATTTAAGTTTGAATATTATTGAATGTTTTCACTTAAAGCTAGCAATGCTTTTTCGAAAGCTTCAACTGGAGGATAAGTAATTCCTGCACCTATCATTCCGATTCCTGCCTCTTTATGAGCGATTGCAGTATTAATGACTGGCATAATACCTGTTTGAGCAACCTTACGGACATCAATTCCTGTTGGGATTCCCATAAAGTCAAGTACTGGAATAGTCACGTTGGGATTCTCAGTTGTGGTAATTTCCTTCATTTTAGTCGTATAACCAATAGCTTCTTCTGGTGTTCCACCAACTAATGCAACAATTGCTGGAGCTGTTGCCATTGCAAATCCACCAAAACCATAAGTTTCTGTGATGGCACTGTCCCCGATATCAAGTCCAGAATCCTCTGGCTTGTAGCCTGCAAACATTGGACCTATAACTTTTTGTGCAGGGCCAGTAAACCATTTGTTTCCAGGCATTCCACTAACACGGATACCGAATTCAACACCATTCCGCGCCATAGTGGTAACAACTGTACTGTTTTCAATGCCGTGAGCAGCATCTAGTGCACATTTCGCCATCGCCATCCAAGTAGGACCAGAGAAGTAATCACTGCTTGCAACAAAATCAAATACTTCTTTCTTCTGTTCGATTGTATAATCTGTCTGTATAATATACGGAGTTAAAGCTTGAATTAATAACGTTGTACCCGCAACATTTCGGTTATGACACTCGTCTCCCATATGAAGTGCTTGAGCAAGCATTAAACGTAAGTCAATTCCATTTGGATTAAGTTTCATGGCGTCACGTAAAATTGGTCCGAAAACATCGCGCATCCAAATCAAACGATCAATAACACTTTGGTCATTTGCTCCCATTCGAAGGATTTTCGCTAATTGTTCACTTAAATTGGTATATGCAATATTTCCATATGTTTTGTTTTCCACTATATGCATAAACATCGACGCAGATGTAACACCAGCCATTGAACCTACACAGTTATGTTCATGACATGGTGAAAAAGTGATTTCACCGGACGCCGCAAGTTCGGCCGCTTCCTCTACATCCTTTGCTAACCCTTCAAATACGATGGCACCAGTAACAGCGCCTTTCATAGGACCATTCATTTTATCCCAAGTAATTGGGGGTCCAGCATGAAGAATCGTGGTTTTTGTCATACCTGGTACGCAATTAATAGCTTGATCATAACCAATTAAAACGGGTTGAGAATTAATAATTCTTTCAACTGCTAAGCTATTAGCTGCTTCGATTTTTTCCAAGAGTTCAGGACTCTCAAACTTGTCAAGTGCATCAATTAATTCCGGGTTTCCTCTGCCTGGCGGTGTCCATTCTAAATGAATAACTTCAGCACCTTGATGTAATAAATCATCTTTAAAGGACTCAATTCCTACATTAATAACATGTGGTTTACTTTTAAATAAATCGCTAATTCTACTCATGCATATTCTCCCTTCACAACAAATTCTCTAGCCAATAAACCGGCATTTTGCATGCTGCTGGCATGTGTTACTCCTGCAGCTAATAATTTATCAATTTGCTCTTGATAATTTTGCGGATCTAGTTCTGTTCCAAGAACATATCCAATAATTTCCAAATGCCTTCCTTCTTGTTCCGCTTGTTGTTTCGCTTCCATGATTGCTGGCAAGAAAGCTCCAACTGGGTCTTCATGAGCTCCATAGCCGATAACAAAGTCCATCACAATAGCACCAACAGATGGATCTTTTGCTTCTTGAATAAATCTTTCAAGACGTGTAGATGGATCAATCATTGGGTGTGGCTTTCCTTGTGTATATTCATCATCACCAAAGTCAATGAAGGTATGTTCCTTGCTGATATAACGGTCTTTTAAACGGTACTCAGGATTTCTTTGAATGTTGCTATAAACATTATCAAATTTCTCTAAAGCAGCATGCATTGCCTCATCTGCAAGCGTTCCGCCGCTGAAAAGTCCGCGAATGTATTTCTGTTCCGGAGTTAACTTTGTGCGAACTTCATCAATAAGCGGAATGTTTAATGCGCGTTTGTTTAACTTGCTTTCATCTGCCCCTGCTAATATTACCGCTTTAAGCGCTGCTTCTTTAGACATTTTCGCAAAATAAGCGCCAGTTGCCGTTATTTTTTCTTCGTTCCCGCCAACAAACCAAACGACAACTGGTTTTTTACAGGTTTTAATTTTGTCTAATACTTTTTCTTCCACACATGGTGCAGGTGGCTTGGAAATAACGACAATGACTTTTGTCTCTTCATCGTTTTCAAGAGCTTGAATACCGTCAAGCATCATAATTCCACCAACTTCTTCCTTTAAATCTCTGCCGCCGGTTCCAATTAATTGAGAGATCCCCATGCCAAATTCATGAATGCGGACACTTACCTCTTGGCTGCCAGTTCCTGATGCGCCAACAATACCGATATTCCCTTTTCTTACTGCGTTTGCGAAGCAAAGAGCTGTATTGCCGATAATCGCTGTTCCACAATCAGGTCCCATCATCAATAGGCCTTTTTCATGGGCTAATTCCTTTAATTCAATTTCTGTTTCAATGCTAACATTGTCGCTAAACATCATGACATGCAAATCATTTTCAAGAGCCTTTTTCGCCTCTCGAGCTGCATAAGCACCATTCACAGCAATAATGGCCAAATTTGCTTCCGGGTTATTTCCTGCAGCAGAAGAAATAGTAGAATATTTTATATCATTTTTCCCTTTTTTACCTGAATTCTTTTTTGTAAATAAATCATTAATTTTTTCGAAAGCGGTTTCGCATAATTCGTCAGTTGCCGCTTTGACAACAATCATTAAATCACTCGCACCCGCTACCTCTACTTCAGGTGTCATTAAACCGACATTTTTTATCACCTCTTTATTCATATCTGTACCCATTGCAATAATGGTCTGCTCCACTTCTTCAATTTGATTCGCTTTTGTGGAAAGCGACATTAAAGATACTGAATCGAAATATGTGTTTGGCTTAATCAATGCTTGTACTAACATGCTTTTCCTCCTGCTCTAATATTTGCCTCCATTCCGAATACAATGCCTAAAGCGATATCTGTTCCGGATGAAGAACCTATGTTTAATAATTTATTTAAAGAGAGAATTAAGTCTTTATCATCCTCAACAAATAGGGAGTTAAGCAATGAAATAATAGACTCTCTCACTTTACCAATTGCTGCTTTTTTCAAAGTCATGTAACTAATGTCATTCGTTAAGGTTTTTGCTTTCTTTAAAACTCCTTCACAAAATGATCGGTAAGGATAAAAAGGGCTGTTTTTAATATTAAAAATAGAAAATAACCCAGTTAAAAAATCATCCCCAGAAGGAGTTAACCCTGGCCCAAGGCCTAGAAGTGAAACCGCATGTGGCAATGCAGATGAAATCCGATCATTTAGTAATTCGTTGTAAAGTAAAAGAGTTCTTTTCTGAAGCATATTCGAGACTTCTGCTTCAAAAGAATTTTGGGGTATTACGTTTTTTTGTATTCCGCCGCCTACACCATGAATATTAATATGTTCCTTCATTTTCACTAAATTTCGTTTCAGAATTTCCATATTGTTTGGGTATGTTGGTAAAATACTTTCCCATATATTGACTTTATCAATTGAAATAGTCAGCTTATCCCCAATAAACAAGAAATTTTTCACAACACGTACCGGGTCATTTACTGCTATTTTCTTGGACTTCATATTATCAACATTAATGATTAAAGTATTAGGGCCGTTATCAAGTTTTCTGCATGCAATGGTATATAAATTGCCATTTTCGAAACATTTAATATTGAATGTCCGATTGAATGTACTATGCACAAAACCAGTGAATTTTGAGTTATTAATATCTTTTATAAAATCTGAATCACCAGAGATTGCAATAATCATGAGTAACACCCCAAAAAATCAAGAATTATTCAGTCCTATAAACTTTTTTAGCAGATCAAACCTCCTTTTAAAAAGAAATAAGCTATCTGCTTACATTTTTATTTTAGATAATATGCATAACACCGTCATCGTTTAAAAAATCCAAAAAGCTATGCATTCAATTGTGCAAATCGTACAATTGATTGTGTTTAAATTATGTCTAAGGAATGGCTCCAAGTAAGCCATATTTTAATTCCAAATAGTTACACTCCATAAAAAAGGAGATGTTAGAGTCCCTCCTACATCTCCAATCCAATTATTTAGTTAATTTTTCATCATTCAGTTTCTAAATAATTTCACGACGATTCCCACTAATTATGATTTAATTTACAGCTTCAAGAAAGCCTGATGCTAGAACGCCTTTATGCAGAACGGCAGCACGCTTAGGCAGACGGGCGACTGTTTCGGCAGAACAGCTTGCAGGAACTAGTACAGCATTTGCAGGGTCCCCAACCTTCGGCCATATTTGCTTTCCGGACTCATCTAAAGGTGTTATGCCTCCGGTAGCTAGGGAAAGGGCACGGGATAGCGTGTATTCGTGTTTCCATCCATAAAGCTGTGCAGCAAGATGAGCTTTTTGCAAGGTATCTCCAATTCCGAATGGATCCCATTGATCGGTAATACTATCATTACCCAGCAGTACTTTAACCCCTTTCTGCTGGAGAAGCGGAATTGGCATAACCCCCTTTCCAATTGGTACGGATGACGCGATGGATATTCCCTGGTAGGCGAGAAGGTTTGCCATCTCCTCATCCTCTCCAGCTGGTAAAGACGCTAAGGAGAACGCATGACTGACCGTCACTTTGCCCTGTAGACCAGCTTGTTCGGTTAGATCTGCCAATAGTCTAATCGCCTTAATTCCAGTTTCTCCACCTTCATGGAGGTGGATATCAATTCCTGCTTTATAGTCGGCAGCAATTTGGACCATCGTATTCAATGATTTTTCCATATTCCCATCAACCAAGGTTGGATCTAGCCCGCCAACATGGGTAACTCCAAGCTGCATTGCGTCACGGATCAAACCCTCTACATTTGAACGAAGCAATCCATGCTGAGGAAAGGCCACGATTTCATGTGTTATTTTATCGGAGTAGTTCACTAATGCTTTTTTCAGATTCTCGAGATTCTTTAACCCTACAACCTGATCGATATTGCAATGGCTTCTAACGTATGTTGAACCATAACTGAGAATCAGCTCAATTAATTTCTCTGCACGCTCCTGAGCAGTTGGCAGAAGCTCCAGTAACAGTGTCTGTTCTAATTCAATCATATCAAAAATACCGTTTTTTCTCAGATGGGCTGCTTTCCAAGGACCGCCATAATAGGTTTTATCCAAATGAATATGCATATCTCTAAAAGAAGGAAGTAATAGCATACCTTTGGCATCATAACAATCTAAATTTTTATTGTATGTAGCCTTAGTGTCTAGTATCCTGTTAATCTTGCCATTGGTAATTTGGAGGTTGCGTAATACAGTTTCCGTCGCAACAACTAGACCGTTTTCATACTTATAACCACTTTCTAAACGGACATTTAGTAACATATAGTGGCTATTTTTCCCTGGTTTTTTGCTATTAACTCTGACCTCCGCATTCGCGACGTTCTCTTGTGGTAAAAATAAATCCATCGTGCCTGTGACGCCAAGAACAGCGGAGGCGCCTCCAATTTTACCAGCATTACTCAGAAACTTTCTGCGTGAAAAACCTTCAATTTCCTTAACCAACTAAAATTCCTCCTCATGTAAATATAAATTTCTAAATACTTGGGTAACAATTTAAGCCATAAACTATAGAAATTATAATATATAATTATCGCTCCTTAGGATGGGGCGATTATCAGATTGATTCTCAACTGTGAGCTTTGCTATTTAACGATTAGCTTTATATGCTGCATAATAAGGGAAGCTGAGTACAACGGAAAGAAAGACAATGATAATTACCGTTACTCTTAAATTAAAAGGAAGATTAGCTTGACTGAAAATGAATAACAATCCTGCTATCAAAAGAG
This sequence comes from Neobacillus sp. plas4, assembly GCF_057221695.1. NCBI lineage: Bacteria > Bacillati > Bacillota > Bacilli > Caryophanales > Bacillaceae > Neobacillus > Neobacillus sp. plas4. Next base: position 2,176,221 of record NZ_CM170152.1, on the reverse strand, counting down.
AAAATAGTAACCTGCTTTGTATCGTAATTTGATGTCTTGTTTCACATTTCCTACATACAAGTGGTTTATAATTCCAACGGATAGTTTTTTGTATTTCTTTCCATGTAAATTGACGTTTACAAGCTTCACACTTTTGTATTCCCAATACAAACACCTCTCTTTTTCAGGAAATCTAACAAATGCTTAATTGATCTATCTAATTTCAAAAATGTCAAAGTCTAGTACATTATGGTATAGAGCCGAGAGTAAGTTTTTTAATCTGCTATTCTCTTTCTTCCAAAACCCTTATGATTTTATTTTAGATACTATCTATAATTTTGTCTTCGGGTACAAACAACAAAAAAACTTAATTTTAATTAGGCACTATGTACAATAAAATACGACTAAATTATGTCATTGGTATAAGTACCACAATTAACAAGTGGTACAGTTGGATTCCTGCTACTTCATCTCTTCTTAAAAAAAGCTTATAAGCCATAAAAACTGAAATAGTTTATGAAAAACATGACTCTGTTTTTTAAAATAATTTTACAAACAAAAAATCTTACTCCATTTATTTTAGTTATATTACTTAAAACTAATCATCGTTTATTGAAACCAAAAACCTTCGACTTTAAATTGTGCAAGTTATACAATGACTATATTAATAATATTACGACCAGGGAGTGAACAGATTGCTTACGGTTAAAGAGCTATTTAATATAAAATCGATTGATGGGCTAAAAATCGTTGCTGGGGAAAAAGGAATTAATAATGAAATAACAATTGTAAATATTATTGAAAATCCTGAGGCATTTGACTGGCTTTCTCCAAATGAACTGCTTTTATCTACAGGATATATTTTTAAAGACAATGAAGACTTACAAAATCGAATCATTAAGGAGCTTTCTGATATTAACTGTGCCGGACTAGTTATCAAAATGAAAAGATACTTTGATAAACTCCCACAGAACATGATTGACCAAGCAAACAAGCTCGGATTACCTTTAATTGAGTTACCATTTGAATACACTTTATCAAAGGTAATCTCAATTATTAATGAAAAAGCGTCAGGGAGATACGATTTATTAAACAGAAAAACCCTGGATATTCATAATTTATTTTTTAGAATTACACTTGATGGCGGCGGAATTGATAGAATATTATCGATGTTATCTGAGACTATTAATAATCCTGTTATTTTTGTAAATGAAGATTGGAAGTTAGTGGACTTTAATGAACACATAAATAATAAAGTTCCGCTGTCATATTGTCTTGATTTGGTAAAAAATAGATCCGTATTCCCACAAGAATTCATTGACTCTATTCCGAAAAATATAAGTGAAATAAAAAAGACGATTAAACGAAATTATTATTTAGAAGGCATGGAAATAAAATGCAGAATCCTGCCTGTTGCGGCAGCAAGTTCTATTTATGGATATATAATTGTTTGGCAGACAGTTAGTGAACTGACAGAATTTGACTTCATTATTTTAGAGCAGGCTTCTACTAATATTGCACTAGAAAGGATAAAAGCCAAGGAAATCGAGGAAGTGAAATTAAAAATTAGACAGGACTTTTTCGATGATTTGCTATCTGGAAAAATCACTTCTAGCGAAACCATCCATACGCTAAGTGAAATGCATGGACTTCATTCAAATTATATGTATTACTGTATAGTGATTAATATAGAATCAGAGGAGTTCCAGAAGTATGAGGATATGGTGGCTAGAAGGGTTAGCTTGGAGAATAAAGCTAGAAAATGTGTGGATCTCATTTATGATTACTCTAATAAAGCAGACGGAGAAGTAACCTGCTTTCATAGAAACAATCGAATCATTATCTTAATTGGACAGCACGAGAAGCGATCAACAGTTTCTGTTAATGAAGCTAAACAATATACTACTAAACTATATAGTAAACTGAATCAGCAAATAAGCAATACCACCTTCTTAATAGGAATTGGCAGACAGTACGAATCCATTCAGTCTCTTCATAAAAGTTTTTCAGAGGCAAATGAATCGATTAGATTAATGCAAAAATTTGAAGACATTGGCGGAGTATCTCATTTTGAAGATCATACTATCTATCACTTTTTAGATTCCAATATTAAAGACATTGAACTAGAAGAATTTTTTATGAAACGGCTCGGAATGGTTTATAAAAACGATCAGTTACATGGAACAAGCTATATTTTTACATTAGAAAATTATTTTCAAAATAACTTAAATCTGAGCGAAACTGCAAAAGCGATGTTCTTACATCGGAACACACTCATCTATAGAATTGAGAAAATCAAAGAAATATTAAATTCTGATTTAAAGAATTCAGAGGAAATGCTTCAAATTCAATTAGCATTAAAGATTTTTAGACTATTAAATAAGAAACTTCATAAAGACTCATAAGCTTAAACTAATCTCCGATAATCAGCAATACCAAGGTGAATCAGGAGCATTATATAAAAAAGCCATTCCCTCCTTTTTAAATTGGAGAGAATGGCTTTTATACTAACCTTACACTGCTTTAGATAGATGACTGATATCTTCTTGACTGCCTTTTCCTTTTTGTAAACTAATCATTGCTATGAACGAGATACAATAAAGCGCCGCAAGATATCCCATTGCTACCGTTACATTTGCATGTTGCAGGATATATCCAACTAATATAGGAGATAATCCCCCTAAGGCCCTGCCAAAGTTAAAGATTGTGTTTGTTGCTGTACTGCGAATTTCTACTGAGTAATACTTGCTAATTAATGCTCCATAACCGGCAAACATTCCGTTCGAGAAGAATCCTACGATCGCACCGCCGATCAAAAGACCTGCACTGCCAGACGCATAGGAGTATAGAAAGACTGCTACCGCGGAAGCGAGCAAGAAAATTCCATAAGAGCGTTTCATACCTAAACGATCGATAAATTGTCCAAAAGTTAACATCCCAGCAATCATTCCTGCTGCAGTACTAATGGTCCAAAGAGCTGAGCTTGAGACTGATAACCCTTGTGATTGTTGGAGCATAGATGGCAGCCAAATCATTAAACCATTATAACCTGCAATTTGAACTGTTGCCATGATTGCTAAACCAATCGTTGTTCCAGTTATTCTAGGTGTTGCAAACAGCTGCTTTAACTTTCCTTGTTTCTGTACATGTTGTTTATTCCTTTGTGTTGCTAACCACACCGGTGATTCGTCAAGTTTCTTTCGCACGATAAAGGCGAATATGACCGGAGCCAATCCAATGAAGAACAATCCTCTCCATCCCAATGTAGGAAGGATCATCGCGCTAAGAAGTGCTGCCAGGATTACACCATATTGCGCACCAACACTAACATAAGAAGAAGCTCGTCCTTGTTTATTTTTTGGCCATGCCTCTGCGACAAGTGCCATACCTATCCCGTATTCTCCTCCTGCTCCTAAACCAGCAATAAATCGAAATAGATAAACTTGTTCAATATTTTGTGCCAGCCCGGTTAACGCTGTCCCGACTGCAAATAGCAAGATAGTATAGGTAAATATTCTAACTCTCCCAAATTTATCTGCTAGAATACCGAAAATAACTCCCCCAGCAAGCATTCCTATATTCGTAATAGAAGAAATAAGTCCACCCGCTGCCATATCAATATGAAATTCCGCTATAATCATCGACATTGCAAAGGATATAAACATAATATCCATTCCCTCTAATGTTAAACCTGCTACTGATGCGACTACTGTCTTTTTACGATAATCCAATTGTCATTCTCCTTTCAAGCCTCACAGGACTTATTTAAAAGATGGTTTAAAAAATAAATACCCTTTCATCCAAAGGACAAAAGGGGATTCAGACATAGAAGTTATATGTATGAATTTTACCTTCGCCTTTTTGGACTCTCTGGACCAGATTTAAAGGGAATTTAATTTCAACTAATAGTAACATGTTAATAATCAGATGACAATATAGTAAAAAAATAAATCCCTATGTCAAATTGCCCCATAAGCGGGGTCCGATTGTAGTTTTTTTATAAAAATATTTTTTCCCAATTACACTTTTTTTACCAAAGGCGATCTTTGTCCACTTTTCATATTGGAGAAAAAACTTGGCAATTTTTCTTTAAAAGTTATTATTTAACATCTCATCTACTCGAATATTTCCACTTAGATAAGCCACGATATATCTGTAAGATAATTTTTTTAGGAGTTGACATGACTTGAAAAAAGGCTTGATTACGTTCGTTTTAACCTCAACCCTTATCGGTTTAACTGGTTGTGCAGGAGATAATAATAATGCAGGCAGTGATAACAACGGTGGCCATTTTGGAGTAAACAATGTTAGAAACAACGTTAGAAACAATGATAACAATGGTGTTACGGGAAGAAATGTTTCGAACCAAAATTTAAGAGTTTCAATTCGCGCCGCAAACAATGTAGAACGTATAGGTGAAGTTGACCAAGCCCATGTAATTATCCGTAACAACGATGCATACGTGGCAGTCCGATTAAACAATAACCAAGGTACTACTGGAGACCGCGCCGGCACAGGAACTGGTAATCAGATCAATACTTCGTATAACGGGAATGGAAACGGCAATAATGCTGGATATACCCAATATACCGGTAATACCGGGATTACCGGAAACAAAACAAATGCTGGTACTACAGGTAGAAACATGAATAAAGGGACTGGCTCCATAACCGGAAACAATACGGTTGCTCGGACTGAAGGTTTAAATGGAACTAACACTGGTTTTGGGACTAATGGTTTAACTGGAACTAACACAAACACCGGTAATAATGGAATGGGAACAAATACTGGCAATGCCAACACTGGTCTGAATGGTAATAATGTAACAGGCGATACCACCTATAAAGAAGTATCCACTCGTCTTGAGCAAAGAATCGCTGACGAGGTTAGGGCTGCTGATAAAAAAATTCACAATGTTTATGTTTCATACGATAACGATTTCTATAACCAAATGAACACCTATACAAATGATATTCAAAATGGACGAAACAGAGATGGTATCTGGAATGATTTTACTGATACTGTTGGAAGGTTTTTCCAGTAATAATTTAATGGTAAAACTGGCGATCATTACAAATCGTCAGTTTTCCCCTTCCAATTAAATTTATTAAAACATAAATTTAGATGTAAAAAAATCAGCCAAGAATTATCTTGGCTGCGGCCTTAACGATCAAGTCCCTTTTTATTCTTTCCAGAATTATCATTTGGTGAATCACCTGTACCGTTCTTGCTTTTGCTATTAGGAGTCCCATAAACCTGATTATCTTTTGTCACTTTAGCTCCTGTAAGGAAATCATCCTTTGTTTTCATTCAATTCATCTCCTTTGTTTAACATTTTTATTATTAATGGAGATGATAATTAATATACAACAATAAAATTTATTAAGTTCAATATAAAATAAAAAGCCGCATACGCGGCTTCAATGATTAAATTTTATGCCCCTTTCAGGTTTGTCTCAAACATATCTATAATTTCCAGGAACCTTTCCGCTTCTCTGAATGTATGATCAGCTAAAAGAGGATGAATATTGCTCTTAATACGACAATCTCTTGCTGTTTTCTTGAAGTCCCTTAAAGAAGCAACAGAAACCCTATTCTGGTTTAGAAATTGATCTAGAATTGGTTTTGTTTCAGATTGTGGTCGCAAATAATCTAAATCTACTGCTTGAAAAAGAGGTTGGTCAAAATCATGACTAAACCTCTTGCCTGGTCAACTAATTTTCTTTCCGATGGATCTAAAAGGTGTCCAATAAACTTTGCGTGATCAGCCATAATTTTTAAGAAAAATACATTTTCTTCAATGACTTTATCCGGGGTTGGGGCTAATATTCCTTCGTTTAATTCTTTTAGTCGATTTGCAAAATAAGCTGCTTCTCTGCTAATATAATCAACCAACAAAGGAAAATTATTGTGCCTGATTTGACAGCGAAGTGTTAAATCTAATATCTTCCTTTTATACCCATAGATTGCTGCAGATGCTTGATAAACCTCGGTATTAAAAGCCTGAATTTGACTAGGGTCCGAATTTACTAAAATCTAGACAGCTTTTCCTCAATCCTTTCGAATAGATCCATAAACTGCCGTGCTTCCTCAATCAATTGCTTCTGCTCATATGTGAAACCTAAACTTAAAAACAAAGAATGTTCTTTCATGATCCTGGGCCAAAATGCAATTTCGTCTAATGACCTAGAAACAATCGAATCAGTTGCCATTCTGTCCCCCCTCATTTATAAACACTGCACTCCATCAAATAAATATGAAATGATTGTTAGTCTTAATTACCTATTGATACCAATAATCTTTATTTATTCTTAAATCGTATTGCGAAAGGGTTATCAGGACAAAACTAGAAATAGCAGACAAAATCAGAGAGAGAATCGATGTCCAATCAGATCGAACGTTTGATTGAGGAAGGGAAAAAACTCATTACAGGAGGAGCTCAATGACCAAGGCAGAAGTAGTAAAACTTTTAGCAATGATTGAATCGGTCTATTCCCACTGCATATTCAAGGACGAAACGATACAGCAATGGTTTGAATTTTGTTCTGAAATGGATTTTGAGAAAGTGAAGGCAAAGGTGAAAAATCATATTAGAAAAAGTCCTTTTCCACCTGCTATTATCGATATTGCTGTATTTCCCTTTGAAGAAAACAATTTTCCAGAATCATTACAAGACTGGATGAAGAAAGGACGTGAGAGAATTGAACGTGACCCTAAATCAAATAGTCGGGGACCCACACCTGCCTGGCTCGCCGAATATTCACCAAGAAAATTTATTTAATGCGGAAGGAATCCTTTTACTATTTTCAACTATTCCAAAGGTAAATATTAAAGCCGCAGAAGTAAGCGGCTGATACCATTTATTCGGTTTCATGTTTTTTATTTATGAATAAATGGCAGCACCCACTATACCAGACAATAGAATCACTAATGCAGGATGTAAGCGAAGTTTTATTAAAGCAAAAAGAGATAATAAAAATATCAGCAATAGACTAAAAGAGTGCCAGCTAAAAGTATCTACTAAATGATTACTAATGGCAAATTTAATCGCTGCGTATCCAATTAACCCAGTAATAATAGGACGTAATCCATAGAAAGCAGATTCGACATATTTATTTTTACTGATTCTACTAAAAAACATTCCAATAATAATGACGAGTAACAAAGATGGAATCACCATTCCTAACCCAGCCGCAATGGCTCCTGTCATACCCTGAACCTGGTAACCTACAAAAATAGCACTATTTGTTGCAATAGGTCCAGGTGACATACCGGCAACAGCAATTACATCAGTAAACTGTTGTGTTGTCATCCATCCATGTTTAAATACCTCTATTTCAATAATGGGGATCATTGCATAACCACCGCCAAATGAAACAAAACCGATCATTAAGAAAGTCCAGAATAGCTCAATTAGTATCACGTTATATCCCTTCCCCCATATACCATTCTAATTCATTTTGTGACGTGTATTTCTTCTTTTTAAGAGAATCATAACCTAAACGATTTTTGACCTTAACGAGCATGATTCCAAGGAATATCCCAAATAAGATTAGTAACACAGGATGTAAATGGAAAAATAATAAAATGAATATCGCTCCTACGGAAATACATAGAGTGGTTTTATCAATAATAGCGGATTTACCAATCATATACCCTGCATAAACAATTAGAGCAACAATGGATGCACGAATGGCCTGAAATGCTGCCTCAATTTTGGGATTTCCTTGAATCTGAAGAAAAACAATACTAAGAACAACTACGATGAAAAAAGTTGGTAAAAATATGCCTAATAATGCGGCAACTGCTCCTCTAATTCCACCAATTCTATACCCGATAAAGGTTGAAGAATTAATTGCAATGGCGCCTGGAATGGACTCGGCCAGCGCAAAAACATCCGTCACATCCTCGATTTTCAGCCACTTCTTCTTATGTACGACTTCTCTTTCGATGAGCGGAATCATGGCATACCCTCCGCCGAACGTCACCGGCCCAATTTTAAAAAACGTCCAGAAAATCCAAAATAACTTCATCCATCCATCTTTCATTTTTAATTCTCCTTTCGATTTATCTATCTGATTCTTCTGCTAATCGTTTAATATAAAACTCTCTATATACGTTATCCTTAGTTACTACGATAACATGGATAGTAAAGGAGGTATATTGCAACAAATGCATAGGATATAACAAAATGTTATATGGTTGAAATCCAGCCAGGTCCTAAGTTTCCAGAAAAAAGTAGATCATAGGAGCCTGCTTAAAATGATGATGGATTGATTTTGTATTCAAATTTTTGGTGCCTTGATACGAATCTATTATCGGTAACCCAGAACCGCCATGGATAATCCTTGGCTTCACCCGAGTTGTCGATTCCAATTCTTTTCCCGACTGATATACTTTCTGGACAATATCCTTTAGCTATATATAATGGCGGAAGTGTAAGTGAACTGCCATAGTCGTCCATGGTAATGCCCAATGATTTGGTCAATTTCCCAGGGCCATTGGTAAGATTTTTTAAATCTTCGATACCTCTCCTGATTTTCATAAGCTCAATCCCATACCGGGGTTCTATGGCGCGGACCAATACGGCCTCAGGTTTTTCTTCACCGCCGCTGACTATATTGAAAAGGCAGTGGGTATGCATGAGATACGTATAAGCAATGCCAGAACGATGGAACATGACCTCTGTTCTTGCTGTCCTCTTGTTGTTAAAGCTGTGTGCAGCCCTATCCCCGGGACCCATATATGCCTCTGTTTCTACAATAAATCCTGCAGCCATACCCTGATTTGTATGTTTTACCAGAAGGCACCCAAGCAATGCCTTTGCCAGTTCTAGGGTTGGCTGTTCAAAAAATTCCTTTGGCAACGGAAATATTTCATTTGGAAATTCACCCATGATAAATAGTCAGCCTCCAAAAAATGATTTTCTTATTGTTTTACCCTATTTACTGATAATTAAAAATGGATATACTCGAAAAATGAAAAAGGCACCTTCCAGGAAGGAAGATACCTCTTAAGTTAACAAGAACCTAATTTTGTGTTTTTATTTTGCGGATAAGCTAAAAAGCTTTTCTAAATGAGTAACAACTTCCGCTTTATCAGCTTCCACAACCTCTAGATACTGTGGCTTATTAAACAATTGATTAATTTGTTCAGGGAATGTCTGTTGGATATTACAACGTTCGATTGATTCATTAAATTTTGCCGGATGAGCAGTGGCTAGTGTGACGCAAACCTCACTTAGTGGACTGCACTTCTCGTATGCAGCAACCCCACATGCAGTGTGTGGGTCTAATAAATAACTTGTTTCAGCATGATACTTACTGATTGTTTCCAAGCATTCTTCCCCTTTTACACCATATGCAGCAAAATCTTCTTTCACCTGTTTAAGCAGTTCTTCACTTACGACAATATTGCCTTCTGAATTGAATTTTTCCATCAAAACCGAAACAGCCTTTGGATTCTCTCCAAGCAAGTAATAGAGATAGCGCTCAAAATTGCTGGCTACTTGGATGTCCATGGAAGGGCTATAGGTGCTGCGGAATTCACCAGGCTTGTACAATCCATCATGGATAAAGCCCTCTAAAATATTATTCTCGTTTGTAGCAACGATGAGTTTCCCCACCGGTAAGCCCATTTTCTTTGCAAGATATCCAGCAAAGATATCTCCAAAATTCCCTGTTGGCACACTAAAGTTAATATTCTCTGCGTTAATCTCTTTTTTCACTTGGAAATAGGCATAGAAATAATAAACCGTTTGTGCCATGATACGAACAAAATTTATAGAATTGATCGCACGCATATGGTATTTGTTTTTAAAATCCACATCCGCGAACAATTCCTTGATGATTCTTTGACCATCATCAAACGTTCCTGTAATCGCTAAGTTCAAAACACTTTCATCATCCACAGTGGTCATTTGTAATTCTTGTACCTTACTTACTTTGCCATGGGGGTGCAATATACAAATGCGAATGCCTTCTTTTCCTCTTACACCTTCAATCGCTGATGCCCCTGTATCCCCTGAAGTAGCGCCAAGAATATGAATAGACTCTCCTGTCTTCTTGGATACATAAGAATATAAATTTCCTAAGAATTGCAGTGCAATATCTTTAAAAGCAAAGGTTGGCCCATGGAAAAGTTCTAGAACATACATGTTATCCTTCAGCTTTTGAACGGGTGTTACCTCTGGGTGTCGAAATGTAGCATAGCTTTTCTCGATTAATACTTTCAACTCATCGCCTGGGATCTCCCCATCAACATAGTAAGAAAAGATTTCGTATGCTAATTCTTGATAAGTTAATGTAGACATTTCTTCTAACTTTTCTGCTGGAATTTGCGGGATTCTCTCAGGTACTAATAATCCTCCATCATTTGCTAATCCCATTAAGACTGTATCAATAAAACCAATTCTACTTACATTTCCGCGTGTACTAACAAAGTTCATAGCTGCCTCCAGTTTATCCTAAAAGTTTTATTTCCCTCGTTGGGAGATTTACCAATATTTTTAATAAAACTAAATATATAAAGTTCATTTTAATACAAAATTGCGTGAATAGTCTATGAATTATTGTTTTTTAACGCACATTTATTTATAAACATTCAACCTTGTAGGAAGGAATGAATCATAGGATGGTGGTATCTACTGCCATGCTCAGTCATATACCTATTTTTCTACAGGCTCCCCAGCTTTTCCCCAATGGGTTTTTGGAATCTCGGTTACGAGGACTCTTATATTCTCCTTCGGTGAATCTAGTGTTTCGGATACGGTGTTCGTAACATTACGAATTAATTCTGCCACTTTTTCTTTTGTTCTTCCTTCCATCATTTGCACATGAATAATAGGCATTCAATCCAACTCCTGACATTTTTTTAAATTCGTATTGGAAAAGGATACTTCACCAACCCATCAAATTTCCCGATTACAATATCCCCAGAGTTTAACTTAACTTAACTGCAGCTGCAGTGCCGAAAGTTAGAATTACATCGCCATTACGAACCTTTAAATCCCTGCACTTAATGGTTATATCAAATTCTAACAACTTATTAGCTATTCAAGCAACTCAATTGATTGGAGCCTAATGCAGCCGCACGAAATCCGAAGAATAGAATCCGAAGCCAACTAATGGAATACCATTGAACGATAAACGAACCAAAACCGTAATACTTCTTAAGAATATAAATTTGATGTTCGGAAAACATAATGTTGAGGTGTTCATATGAATCTAGATCGTGCCAAAAAAATCCTTACTTCCGACCAAGAAATAGCAGTACATTATCATGGAATTCCTATTTGGATTGAGAGCATAGATGATATATCAAATAAAGCGATTGTATCCGAACGAGGAATTCATAGTGAGAGACAAATCGTACCGATTAATGATTTGGAAGAAACAGGAGAGTATTATACATGAATAGGTACCATTTAAAACAACCTTTTAAAACAACCTTTTAAAAAGGAAACATGTTCTAATCTCCATTATCATCAACTAATTCTGCACATCATGTCCAAAAAAATCCCACCTATAGGTGAGATTTTTTTATGTTTTCACTGGTTCCCCTTTTGCCTCAAATATCGCTTATCATTCATAAATAAACTCCAAAAGTAAATAAAGCCAGGGAAGAGGATTGCAAATCCTACGATATAGGTGATAAACACCGCCCTAAAGGAGTTAGGGTCTGTAAATGCCGACTCAATTGTAACATTTGGATAGATGATATACGGCAAATGGGCCTTTCCATAGACATAGCTTGCTATCAGATACTGAAAGGTAACGGCAACAACAGCGAGTCTTGGCATGCCTCGTTCCCCTTTTTGAAAAGGATTTGGCGCATATAACCCGTATCCAATAATTAAAAAGAAGCCGACCGAGATCAATAGTAACGGAAGATCCTCCATCATTTTATTGTATAACCAACCAGCCTCACTTTTTAAGGTAATCACAATTAGCAATGCCATAATTAATGATATCGGACCAAGAATTTTTCCATCCCGAAGGTACACTCGGTAAGCTTCCATTTCATTTGAAGCCTTTGAATAATCTGCTAATAATAATGAAGAGAGAAAAAGTGTGCTCGTGATCGCAAACCCGATGAAGGCATACTCATTGGGACTCGAAAAGAGCTTACTAAGATTTAAATTCGCATTGCCATCTACAAAATCAACATAGTGACCATGTGTAATCGGCAATACACTAATTAACAGGCCGGGAATAATGATTCCTGCAATACCAGAAATGTAGGTTAACGGCTTTTTATATTCCGTCGCAATGTTTGAAAAAACTAAAAATGCACTCCGTAATGCCAGTAATAGAAGGATTAAACTGCCGGGAATCAGTAGTATGGTCCCCAGAATATTGGCCGCACTTGGAAAAAGGCTGTAAATAGCAACCACCAACGCAACAATAAAGGTATTTGTTACTTCCCAAGTAGGTGATAAATAGCGATTGGCAATGTTCGTTGCTTTCGTTTTTTCCCGGTTGATGTAAACCATTGACCAAAAGCCGGCTCCAAAATCCATTGTGGCCATGACAGCGTAGATGAACACGAACCCCCACAGCACGGTAATTGCAATAAGAGCATCAGCCATATGTTTCTCCTCCTACGAATTTGAACTAAATAATGGGATGCTTTTTTTCTCTGCACGCTCGATATCATCTAATTCTGTGTTTTTTCTAAAGAAGTAGAGTAACACAAGCACGACAGAAAGCCCTAAGATCATGTAGACAATAATAAACGATACAAAAAGTGGACCTAAGTTGGTTGCCGTCGTTGCAGACTCTGCCGTCGATAAGATATGGTAGATTACCCATGGCTGACGGCCTGTGCAGGCAAAAATCCATCCACATTCAATGGCGATCACTGCCAGCGGACCGGTTGTTACAAGCCCCCAAAGAATGACCTTCGGGTAATGTGCTTTTTTAAAGACTTTTCTCCAGAGGAAAATGAGTAAAGGAACCATAATCAGGGCGGAGCCGATGAACACCATTCCATTAAAAAGAGTATGAATGAATAATGGCGGCCATAGCTCTTCTGGATAATCGTTTAAACCGACAACCACCGTATCAAAACTGTTCCCGGCGAGAAAACTCAGCGCCCAAGGTATCTCGATAGCTCCTTTTATTTCTTTCGTTTTTGGGTCGGTAAAACCACCTATGGCTAAGGGTGCATGGGATTGTGTTTCAAATAACCCTTCGGCTGCTGCTAATTTTTCTGGCTGGTATTTATGCAGGTATTGAGCAGATTCATGTCCATTTAAAGCGGTTAGAAAAGCAAAAATCCCCCCCACTACAAGACTTAAAACCAGTGCTTTTTGATGAAACAGATATACTCTCGATCCGATTTTATTTTTCATCATTTTAAAAGACGCAACAGACGCGACAACAAAAGCTCCTACTACATAGGCAGACAATGCCACATGTCCGGCTGTAACAAAGAAGCTTGGGTTAAAAAAAGCAGCCCAAGGGTCAATATCGAGGAATTTCCCATCTTCATAACGGAAACCAGCCGGTGTACCTTGGAAGGCATGAACATTGGTAATTAAGACGGCAGAGGACAGTGCCCCAATTGCCACCAGAACTAAACTAACGATTCGCATCCAAGGAGCTATTCTTTCTGCTGCATAGACGTAGATCGACATAAACAATGCCTCAATAAAAAAAGCATAGATTTCGATTTGGAAAGGAAGAGGCATTACTCTACCTATCACTTCCATAAAACCAGGCCAAAGTAACGATAATTGCGTACCCGCAATCGTACCGGTGGGAATCCCAACACCAAGTAAAACTGCAAATGCTTTAGTCCAACGTTTCGCCATTACTACATAATCTTGATCTTTTGTTTTTTGATAGAGAAGCTCTGCAGCCAAAATCATGAGCGGCAAACCGACGCCTATCGTGGCAAAAATTATATGAAAGGCCATTGTCGTTCCAAATAAGGAACGGGCAAATAATAAATCACTCAAATTGAATTCTCCCCTTACGTATCATGGTCTTGATAATTATTTCCAAAAGAACCATTAATATGTAGAGTAGGTGATTTTTCAATAAAAAAATCTCACCTTCAATTTTGACGGTGAGATTTTTTTATTTACATATTGTGACCCAAAGTTGGCATGTCAGAAATGATTGTTGGATCAACCATTCCTGAGATATAGCGATTGGTGCATAGATTAGAAACATACAAACAAAGAATGCGTGAACCTTTAATTTTTCTTCTTGTGATTTGTTTTTGTAAATAATTATTAACAGTGGAAAGTGCAGGTGTTTTCGCTTTCCACTAAATTTAATTCGTAACAGCCTCGCGTTTGCGCTTTTTCTCCATTTGCTTTTCGTGCGCACGGGAGTGGGCACGGTGGCGGTCTTCTTCCACTTCTTTAGACATTTGAACACCCATTGGTACTGTAGTTGCCGCAATTTCTTTAAGCCCTTGCTGGTCTTTCTCAAAAACAAATGACGCTCTTGTTGAAATATCTGCTCCCTGCTCAGTTACAAATGGGACTACACGGTAATCTGCACGCCATTGTTCAGGAGTGACCCGGCAGCGAACGTAACCGCGGTAATTATTAAAAAATTTGATGTGCGGGTTATCCTCTAAAGATTTAGCCGTATCTGCCCGCCAATCTGAGCCATTTCCACCCGAAGTAATCGATGTTCCAACAAATTCTGCTCCAAAAATCGGAGCCTCTAGATTGTTGTAATCTGTCGTAAGGTTTGAAGCCCAACTTGCATGGACATCTCCAGTAAGAACGATAACATTGTTGATGTTATTACCAGCAACGAAATCCGTAATGCGCTGACGCGCGGCCGGATAGCCATCCCATGAATCCATACTGAATTTTGGTGCAGTGATGCTTCCAGATTTACGCTGAGCAAAGAAAATCTGCTGGGCAAGGACGTTCCAATGAGATTTAGAGTTTCCTAAATTATCAAGCAGCCATTTTTCTTGCTCTGTCCCAAGAAGAGTGCGTTTTGGATCCAAAGATTCTGGTGTATGAGCTTTTGATCCATCACCATTCGCCTGGTCATCACGGTACTGGCGCGTATCAAGGACATAGAAATTCGCCAAATCACCATATGTAAAATCCCGGTATAATTGCATGCCGCCATCGTGAGGCAATGACGACCTTCGGAGCGGCATATGCTCGTAATAAGCTTGGTAAGCAGCAGCACGGCGTTTGATAAATTCTTCTACAGACTGGTCTTTTTCTGGAATGACATTTGCGTAGTTGTTTTCCACTTCATGGTCATCCCATGTAACCACCCACGGGAATGCAGCGTGAGCAGCTTTGAGGTGTTCATCAGAACGATATTGGGCATGGCGATTGCGATAATCTTCAATCGTGATAATTTCGTCGCCTTTATGGGCACGGACATTGCCCGTTGGTGAAAGATACTCGTTCGTACCGTATTCATATATGTAATCGCCAAGGTGGAATACAAGATCAAGATCCTCTTTCGCCAAATGCTTGTAAGCAGTAAAATAGCCGTGCTCATACTGCTGACAGGAAGCGAATGCAAATGTCATGCTTGCTACGCTGGCACCTGCTGCCGGTAAGGTTTTTGTTTTTCCAACAGGACTTATTTCATTACCAGTCTTGAAACGGTAAAAATAAACACTATTAGCCTTCAGGCCGCTCACTTCTACATGGACTGAATGTGCGAGATTAGGAGAAGCATGTTCCGTACCTCGTTT
The DNA here is from genome assembly GCF_057221695.1 of Neobacillus sp. plas4. Taxonomy (NCBI): domain Bacteria; kingdom Bacillati; phylum Bacillota; class Bacilli; order Caryophanales; family Bacillaceae; genus Neobacillus; species Neobacillus sp. plas4. The sequence continues at coordinate 2,160,549 of NZ_CM170152.1, read as the reverse complement.
GATTACGTTTCGGAAGTTTTCGTCTGTGGACAGCTCCCAATTAACAGGAACGACATGAGCTGGCATTCCTCCACCGTTTAACGGATCTGGAGCTAACCTTGTCCATAATACGACACTGTCTGACAGCGGATCTCCTGAAGCAACACCAAGAGTGAAAGGATATTCTGTGAAATTAGGAGCCGCCTCTACTTTAAATCCTCCCAATGATTGAGCAATGGTCAGCCCTAGGGACAAACCTGCGATCTTGCCGGCTCCGTGAAGAAAGCCGCGGCGGTCTAAATTTTTCTTAAAGTTTTGTTCGTTAAACTTCCTAATCATTTCTTCCAAATTTGTCATGACTTTTCCCCTCTCAGATTACATATTTTTACCACAACTAAGATTATAACTATGATTTGTTAAAATATTATGAAGATTGTAAATAGAAAAATAGTATGTTGTACGATAGGTGGTTCATTTATAATAGGCCTTTCAATATAGATAGGAATAAAAATTACTATTATACTACATAGTTTTTTCTAGCAACTGCTAATCTATTGATTTTCAATAGTCATACTCTCTTATTTTTATTAATATTATTTTCACGAAAAACTTACAAACTAGCATTCAGGTTATTATACATAATGCTTCTTGGCTCATATGGGTGGCTCAAGTAAATTAAAAATCCCACTTTCCATACGGAAAAGTGGGATTTCTACGTTAATTCTCATATTACAATTTGTTACCTTACCTGAGTAACTTCCTCACCCTGGTATATCCGGAATGCCGGAACAATCGTGTCGGAGACTATTTCTTTTCCTTTTTCACGAATGAAATCCAATTTATAATAGGCTTCGAATCTTTGGCTGATTTCTGTTTTTACCAGCTCAGGCGGGGTGACGACGATGAATTGGAACTTCAGTTTTTCGGCCACAGCGAAAATCGGGTCAAGGACATGTGCTGAAGCAGCCTGTCCAAATGGATTATCACAGACCAACGGAACCCAGCTTTGATCGGTTTCGCTTTTAACCGATAATAACATCATCATCATGACCATTCGGGCGGACAGTTTTTGACCTCCACTGCCATCCGATTTCGTCTTAGAACCTTGATTAATGGTCTGCCAAGTGGAATAATGCTCCCTTTGCGGCTTTCCGTACATAAAAGCATTATCCGTTCGCATGTTGTAGACCAAAAGCTCAGGATAACGATTTCTTAGTGAAACAAATAATATTTGCTCATCACTAATCAGTTGTTTTATTTCTTCGTCTAATGCCCGATTTTGATCATCAATTAAATCAAATTGTTTGGTAATTTTGTTAATCGCAGCAACAAAATGCTGTTTTAGCAGTGGTTCGATATCTTCAGGCTTTTTAGGTAAGATATCCTCTCTTAGCTGAACAAGCGGAAATGATCCTCGTTCATTCTTCAGTTTCATCTTTGCCACCATCGAACGAATCGCCTCTGATATGCTCATCACTTTCATACTGGCACGGCTTGCCCAGAAGTTTTGAGCCTTTTCTGCTCTTTCCTTATCGCGCTCTAATTGTTCCAAACCGCTCTGTGAAAAACGCTTCATATTCTTAACAATGCTCTGGATATGTGTATAATGCCTTGTATCCAAATGGTCTAGTGTGGTTAATACTTCATTTTTAAAACGAATCTCCCAATCTTTTCCTTCAATGGTGAGCTTTAAATTGCGCAATGATTGGTCAATTTTCGCATGCTTTTCCTGGCCTTCTTCTTGAATGGCTTGATGTTTTTCACACCAAGATAAGATACATACTTTCCCTTGACTCTTAATTTTTTCAACATCATCATTCGTAAATACAGCAGCTTCCTCTTTAAGGATAACCGATAGAGTTAATAAGTCTCCTTCAAAGCCTGCAATATTCGTTTCTGTTTCTTTTTGAACCTTCTCAGCTTTCTTTACTTCCTCTTTCGTGACCTTCGTTTGGTCTTTTATTTCTACTTCTTTGATTTCTAAGTCAAGGTCTTCCCAGGCTTCTGGCTGTTTTTCATGCTTTTCAATCTTTTTTCCTAATTTATCACGCTGTTCGATTGCGTGCTTTAGGCTTGTTTCAGCAACGGTTACTGCAGTGCCTTGTTCCCGTTCTTCTTTTTCTGCTGTCTTCGCTTCCTTTTGAGCACTTTGCAACATGTTTTCTAATATACTGATTGGTTCTTCAGGTTCAGCCGCATTTTTCCAATCCTCATCATGTGTATGGAGTTTTTTCTCTAATTTCTTTTGCTGCTTTTGCTCCGTTTCCTTTCTTGCTTGAAGAACAAGTAATTCCCTTGCCTGTTCTTCTTTTGATTTTTGCAGCTGTTTTAGCTCTTCGATGCTTCGATTTATCTCTTGTAATAAATGTGGTGATAATCGAGGGACCTCTTCACTTTGGTCACCTTTTTGTTCAGCAGGAAAAACGGCTTCTTCAATAAAGAAAGCAATTACCTTAATATTTTGTTCGGTTGTAAGTTTCCATTCTAGGTATGTTTGATTCCACTGGTTTTGAAGTTCAACTGTATGTTGGTGCACTTTTCCTATTTCTTGTTGCTTAGAATCTAATGCTTCCTTCTGTTTCTCTTTTTCTAGTTTCACCCGTTTATTTTCTTGGTGCTGCATTTTTTCTAGGTCAAAACCCTCTAAAGTTTTTACATTTCTTGTAAGCTTTTCTATTTTGCCTTGTGTCTTTTCCAGCTGTTCTTTTATAGTAAGCTGGAATTCTCTTTCTTTCTCTTCCTGTATCTTAATTTCTTGTAGTTTCGTTTTCAGAGAAAGAAGAGCATTTTGTTCCTGGATCATCTCTTTTTCGATATCAATAGAAAGCTCACTTGATGAAAAACGATCGATTTCTTTTAAAATACGACGCAAGGATGTTTCTGTTTTTTCAATTTCAAAGAGTGTATCTTTCCTATCTTCTATTTGTTTAGCAATCTTTACTTTCCAGCTGGTGAATTGATTTTTATCGGTTAAAAGCTCCTTCTCGTTTCCGTTAAGGATGACAAATGATGGGTGGTGCTGTTCATTGTTCATTTCTTCACGCAAGAAAATTGGAACAGGACTTTTAAACATTCTTCCTGAAAGAACCTGCTGGTTGATTTTTTGCCATTGCTGACCGCTTACGACCAAACCGTATGGAAGGAGCGGATGCGTGATAAGGGTATCCGCTAATTCTCCGGGACTTAATGACTGAAGAAATTGAGTACCATAAAAGACATCAATACCAGTCTTCTCATCTATCCATTCCTTTAACTCTTTCACATCTTTATTAGCAATCCAGAAGGGCTCATCGTTTAAGGAATGATCGAGTTGCGTTTCCCAAAGTTCTTTTTTCATTTGTTCAGCTTGCTGGCGGTTATTGCTCAGTGCTTCTTCTATTTGTAAGCTATACTTCGATAAGAGCGAGTGCGTAAACGGGACTGTCACATCATCTAATAAACCATGAAGCTTATCTAAAAGTTTTGATTCTCTTTCTTTTTGCTTTTCATTTGCGAGGTTTAATTCCTCACATTTTGCGTCTGAAAACTGAATCGATTGGACGAGAGTACCATGTGAATTTGCTAACTTGTTCTGCTTCTCGTTAGATTCCTTATTCTTTAAATGGAGCTCTGCTAATCTTGCTTTTTTCTCGTCAATTTGTTTCAAGAAACTATTGGTTAACCCCTTTAAGTCATAGGTTAAACGATCACCAAATTCTTGAACGAGTGCAGCTTCCTTAGAATCAAAGCTATACATTTGTGTATATAGAAAATCAATTTCTGTACCAAGCTGTGCAATGTCTTTTGTCTTTTGTTTATCTTGCTGCGACAGTTCCTTTGCTTTTTTAGTTAAGAACTTTTGATATCCTGCATACTGTTTCATCCCTTCCTGTAACGATAAAAAGGCATCCGCCCACTGAGATCTTGCTAATTGCTTAATTTCGTCCATTCTTTGATTTACTTGCTCTAAACCGCTATTTTGCTCTAACGTCGCAATCTGCTGTGAGAGTGAAACAATGCTCTGTTCGTTTTCATACCATTCTTTTAATAAAGCTTGAAAGGCAAGTTGTTCTTTTCTTTCCTGTTTCTCTATGACTATCCCTTGTAAGGTAACATGTTTTTCCTTTTCTTGTACTAACTTCTTTTCCCAATCCATGATCTCTCTGTGAGCTTTTGCAAACTCTAAATTATCCTTTTGATAACGTAAATCAGCCTGCTTAATAATTAGTTTCTCTATGTCTTTCTGTAAAGTAAGCAAACGCTCCTCTTCTGATTGCTTCAAATGCTCTAGCGCACCAAGAAGCTGCCTTCCTGTCTGTATACTTGCTTGAACAATTTCTTTATGTTCTACCCCACTAGCTAAGTGCTCTTCAAAGGGGACAATGTCTTCTAAAAACTCTTTATGCGCTTGCTCTCTTTTTAAAAGTACTGGCAGATCCTTTGCAATACTTGCCTGACTCTTAAATATCTCCACAAGATCGTTTTTTTGATGCTCGGTTCGATGTAAGACTTGACTTACAGTAGGGATGATTCGTTTTTGGAACAGAGAATGATCATCCTCAGCTCCCTCGAAATATTTCCCAACGCCGCCTTCATCCTTATTAATGTCCTTCATAATATCCCAGTCTTTACGGTTAATACCGTATGTATCAAGGATGCGATAGTGCTTCTTCGTATCTCGGTAAACGTCATATCCATTCCATTTTAAATAGTCTTTTAAGCTTTCAGTTTCAGCAACCTCACCATTTTCATAGAGCGGAATATGCTCAAGCGCGGCTTCTTCCTTCCGATCAAATTCTCTTGTATAAAATGTTATATTTGGAAGAATCTTAGATTCCTGTTCTAATGATTTACTTTCGTTTTCATCAGTCATCGAAATCCGCTGCTCAGCTGAAAACATTCCTCCGGTGATCAAATGGCGGCGGTCACCACCGTCCAATTCCCACTGAATGAGAACATGAAAGGTATAGGGAATAAACTGCTCTTTATTATTAAAGAAGAATTGCTGATAATAACGATTGTTTTGCTTACCCCAAGAGGTTCCTGGTTTAAGAATTTGGAAAATGGTCTGCAGGAAAACACCTTTTCCCCCGCCATTCATCATGGCAATCAGACCATTTGTTGATGTTTCATCGTTATGAAAATTAAACGTCGTATCTTTATATTGTTTTTGCATGCCATCATACTTGAGGCCGACAATTCTAATTCGATGGATTTTCGGCATGCTTCTCCTCCTCTGATGTCATTAACTTTTTAAAAAGTTCATAACGGTCATAATCGTGATACAAGTATTCAATCCGCTCAAAAAGCTCATTTCTAGGAATAACCTTGGCAATATCGTCCCGATCTAAAATGACGATAAGTCCCTCTGTCTCTAATAATCGCATAGCACCCGCAATTAATCCGATTCTCGTCCGTCTATTCCCTTTTTTTAATCCAAAATCGTCCGTATCGACCTCCATGTACTTCCATGTGGTCACCACTTCCTTCATATCGATCCGTTCTTCTTCCCCGAAGGTCGGTTGATTTTTAAGAATACTTTCCCATTTAATGATTAATTCATTGATTTGTCGTTCTAAAGCGTAGAAGCTAATCCCTTCCCGCTTTGTACGGATTTTTGCCGCCTGGTTGCGATCGATGGCTGCTAAAAAACACATAATGATGATGCTAATTAGATGAAAATGTTTTTTCGTTTCCACTTGCTTGTGTTTATCTTTCAAATGGGTGAAATTCGTAGCAAAGACGGAACCAGTTGGCTGAACAACTAAATGGATACGTTTAGGCGCTTCAATGATATATGTACCGGATTCGTCTGCTAATAAAAGAACAGTCTGTCTCACTTCTGGATCAAAATAAGTCTGGAAATGTTCACTATTCTCGTCGATGACTTTATCTTTTAATAGTGTAAAGTAGACAGCTGACGCTTTTTTGATACTATCCGCGTTCATCTCTTCTCCTCCTCAATACATATTTTAAAAGGGGTTATTTTCATTTGATACCATAAGAAAGGCTCGGCTCGGTGATCAAACATCGTGAAGATTTTAAAGCCTTCAAACATTTCAAATTGTGGATACTCCTTCATTAGTTTATAGAGGAGAATTTCTCTCTCATCACTTAAGGTTTCTTCCTTTCGTTGAAGCACTTGGATTTTTAACGGCTTTTTATCGAACATCATCCACAAATCAATCGTTTCAGATTCTTCAAACCATAAATCCTGTACTTCTAACGGTAGTTGCTTTATATCTGTTAACGAAAACTCACCGTTGGTTTGCAAAAATTGAAAAACATAACTCCATGCTTTTATCACCGAATCCCAGTTCGTCACGCGCGGATGAGTAATACTATCCTCTGTCTCATCCTCAATAATAGTTTCAGATAATGGTTTTTCATTGAATTCCTGCTCCCCCCAAATCCAATCGAGAGGCAAAATAAATTCATTCTTTGGCGAAAATAAAGGAGAAAGGACTTTTTCTAAATCTGTAAAAGCATGAACCCCTTCCTTCAAGAACCAATTTTCATAAAAATGCTCGCGAAATGAAACCAGACTGTTTTCCCAAAACAATGAAGGATTTTCCGCTTTTAATTTCATCTCATAGGAGATATTTTGAATGACCAGTTTGGCAAAACGGTCGTGCAATTGTCTGGTATGGCCAATTTTCTCCTGAAGAAGAATTAATTCATTCTGGATATAATCATCTTCTTCATTTCTACGTTTTGTCTTATCGATCATACTCGTTATGGTCCGAAAGTGATTTTTTTCTTCTTCAAATTGCTTTTCTATTTCAACACGATTGTCTGCTCTTTGCCATTCTTCTTCAATCAATAAGATTTTGGGATTGTTGATCATTTCCTTTTGGAAGGAGAATTCATTTGCCATTAAGCGGTTTACCCGTGAAATGAGGTGATCGAGGTTACGAGTAGCTTTTCTAAAATTACCATTCTTAATCAGCTGCATACTATAGAGCTGTTCAATCGTAATGGAGAATTCCTCCGCCATTTCTCTGCTGATAAAAATCATTTCCTGAGCGACATCCGTCAGTTTATAAACAATCGTTCCGCCCATCTCTAAATTTGTGTATAATTCATCCATCGTGACATATCTAAATGTCTGCGTCTCCCAGGATTGTCTTATTTCATCATAATATAGAGCTTCAAACGGTTTACTATATTCTTCTTTACCTTGATACAGGAGCCCGCTGGTAATCCGTTCCACCTGTTTCTCATCTGCTAAAAGCTTCATTTGTTTTATAGAGTCTTCTACCATATACCTGATATCTGCTTTTCGCCGATGATCATCATCATTTAATTCTCGGTAAAAGATAGTAAGAAGCACGTGCATAAGAATGGTTTGTATATGGGGTTTCAATTCCCCTACTTCCATTCCCCTCCCAAGCTCAAACAGTGGATTTAGTCTTTGCACACGCTTGCCGAATCCTTCCCATGATTCGTTCACTGCCATCTCCTCCATGTTTCAATTGTTAAAACTTCTTGCGGGATCCGTTTGTTTTCCTGCCATAATTGCTTTAATACCTTTTGCTCCTCTTCGGTAAACCATTGAAAGAAAGCATCGCGGTAGTTGTGATTTTGTGTTTGGCCTTGTTTTTGATTGTTTCTTTTATCCAGACATTCGAACATTTTACGATAAATTTTCAAGGCAGGCTGAATACAGCAATCCGGGTATTTTCCGATCAGCCTGCTAATGATACCGTATCCGGCAGCATCCAGATCACCTGCATAATAGAAAAGATAGTTGTTCGGCGGAAACATTCGAAAGAAAAAGGAAAAGCTTCGTTCAATTTTCGTACCTTCACCATAAATAATCAGTTCAGGTTCATAATCCAGTCGGTTTGCCTCCAATAACTTAATAGAAGTATGAAAGAAAGATAGATTCTCAACAATTAGTACTCTCTGAATATCTTTCATTTCTTTCCCTTGTTTCATCCAAAATACAAAGGGCTCTCCGTAGTTCACCATTTTAAGCTGGTCTTCTGTTACTCCAATCCTTGTTAAAAAACCTTTTCCCTCAGGAAAGCTATCAGCGTCGAGCAAGAATTTTTCATGGCCAAAGAGCTCTAAACTTCTTTCTTCTACTGAGACAACTTCCCGTTCCTGACTCGATTGGAGAAAGGTATAGACATGCTGAATGTGTTCCCATTCCTCTATCGTTTGCCATTCGGGATGCCGTTCATAAAAAGAAAAATCAAACTGGTCACTTAGTTTCATCATCGCGAGGCGATCCCATTTGGCTGACTGATCTTTTATATTCACCCAGTAATATAAGGGGAGCGCTGGATTTCTGCCATTATATTGATTATTTTGTATAGGAATTAGTTGTCCTTCAGCTGTCAAGGTTTCGATGGCACGGTAAAATAATGTATAACCGTCCATATCGAAATAATCATCCGTAAGCTTCCGTAACTGGAATTCTAAATCGTTACTATTAATTTTCTTTTTCTGTTTAGGGTGCTGTATATCAGCTATGAAACCTCTCACCCGTGTTTCAATGATGTCGATTGTACTCACCTGCTTCATTTCATAGAGTCTTAAGAATACTAACCATTTAGGACATCCTTTATTATAAACTAGTTGCGATATGGTTGGTAATTGAAATTTTATTAGAATAGTAACAAACTAAAAACGATCCAATACGCTCCTCACAGAAGTCTGAAAATGCGCTAAAAAAATCCGCACAGTGAAAAATTCACCGTGCGGTAAGACAGTGGACAAAGAACCCTTCTCCTTGTCCAAGAACCTTTATTTACTGCTAACCTTTGCAACCCCTAAGGCAAAATGATTCCATAAAATATTTTCTACTAGTTCAACTTGCCATTCTTCACAGTCAACAATTAAGATAATTTCTGAATATTTACCTTTAAGGAGTCTTTTATTTTTTTTTATGACCTTTTCAATAATAAGTCTAATACCGACACCCACAAAAAAACCAGTTATTGCACCAATTAATCCCCAATATATTGGACCCCATGATAGTTTGAACCCGATACTCGCACCAATAACAGAGAAAGCTGTTGCAAGTGCCATCCCTATGTCAATCAATGTGGTGCCATCGGCGCGATGTAGAGTATCAAACAGCTTGAGGTCCTGTGTTCGATTATCAAGGGGAATAGCAAATATTGATTCTTTATTTATTCCTTTTTTCTCAAGTGTGACAATAGCGATTTCCAAATAATTATTACTTTCAAAGGTAGCAAACAACTGCATACATATCACTTCACTTTTCGTCCCTTTAAAATTGAAAAGCGTGGGTGTTGATAGTTTTCCATTAGAAATTTCATTTGTTCCTTCTTAAAAAGTTTATTATTTTCGACTGTATTTATATAAGAATCATATGCCGCAAATCCATAGATGGATGGTAAGAATAGCAGCCATTGAGCATTTAAAACTGAAATAGATTCTTGGATTTTCCCTAAAAACAAAAGAGAAACCGCTTCAAAAAAATGTCAAAAATAACAGAAGACTATACAACAAAATATTAGAAAAAAGGCAGTGATCGTTCTATGCAGATAGAGCTGCCCAAGACCCGGGGCAAATAGTGACCATAATATAGCTAAAAATGGTTTTCTTTTGTCTAAGTAGTTCATTCCAAATGGTCCCATACTGAATGTGTTATAACGATGACCTTCATTATCGGCTAAAATATAAATAGCATTCAAGTCAACTGTCGATCGATAACTATCCCATATTCCAAACAAATAAACTGGGATATACATTAGCAGCCATCTTGTATCTAATATATCCTTAGCTAAATGGATATTTCCCTGGAAGGAGAATACCATTGCCTGGTTAAGATGAGAATTAACATTTACAATAACTTCCCAAATAATCAATATATATCCCCTATGATATTTTGCCAAAAGCAAATGTCCCAAACCAGGAAATGCTACTGACCACCAGGCAATGATATATGGATTCCTTAAATGAATTTGGGATGTACCAAACATGCTAACATCAGCAATATAGCGTCTAGCTGTATTATCATTCGAATAATTATTCATAAATTCACCAATTAACCCCATCTCTTACTGAACTACTTTGTCGCTTTTATACGAGCCAACATAACAAGAATCTGATATTTTTACTGGAATATCCAATTTGATTTATTTTTCCCAAAAAGGAAAATATTATTAAAAAGTTCATATGAACAACAAAAAGTACACCTCAATTCAGAGATGTACTTGATTAGTCTACTTTATTTGTTTGCTGGAGCAATATTGGATTCTGGTGATGTTACTTTATCATAAAAATTGACGAATTTATCACGGTCCGCGCTATCACGGTAAGCCATGGCAACACGTGGATGTTCATTGAGTACACCGGAAATCATATAAGGAATGATATAGCCCCACTCCCACTTTTGGCGCATTTCTAACATATGCTTTTCAATCATTCCAAGGACTGGCTTAAGTTCATAGCTTGGTTTTTGTATGTAACTAACGAGAAGTTCTGTATTACAGTTACCTGCAGCACGACCCATGCCATATACAGATGAATCAAGGTAGGTAACCCCGTTTTGCATCGCGGTTAATGTATTGGCAAATGCTAACTGCATGTTGTTATGTGTATGGATCCCAAGCTGTTTGTTAGGAATCAATTCTTTAAACTTTTGAACTTGGTGCGCAATATCCGTTGGATCTAAGCTTCCGAAGGAATCGACAATATATACTACATCCACCGGACTTTCCTTCACCATTTCAAATGCTTTTGTAAGCTGTTTTTCAGGTACACTGGATAAAGCCATAATATTAAGGGAAGTTTCATAGCCCAAATCATGAAACATTTGAACAAGTTCTAACCCTTTATCTACTTCGCGGATATAACATGCCACGCGAATCATATCTAAAACACTTTGCTCTCGAGGCAGGATATCATTTGGATCTACACGTCCAATATCTACTAAAGCAGAAAACTTCGTGAATTTTTTCTCAGGGAAAATTTCTTTCAGGAAGTTATCATCTAAAAATCTCCATGGATTTGGTTCTGTGGCATTGAGTAGTTTTGGGGAGTTTTTGTATCCTATCTCCATATATTCAACACCCGCTGCGCTTAAGCTATTATATAAGTCTTGAACAAATTCGACACTGAAATCCCAATTGTTAACTAAGCCTCCGTCTCGAATGGTGCAGTCTAAAATTTTACTACTTTGTTCCATGAAAGTAATTCCTCCTGATTTTCTTATTTTAATATTATTTGTATATTATATACTTTAATGCGCTAAAATTCTTACTGTGTTTATAACACGTTTCGTTTGATGTAGTCAATCTATTTTCAAAAAATTCGTTTTTTTTACAAAATAAAAAACCATTCTCTCTTTTTTCTTGTTTTAGAGAATGGCTTTTATTAGGGTAAAACATCTTATTTCAGGTTATGAGAACGCACTCATATGGCCGGTTTCTTCAAATATTATTAAACTTTCAATCTCTTTCATTACTTGAACACTTCTTGGAAGCAGTACAAGCACTTTATTTACGACCGTAATTTCATATTCAATATCACAGATTGCTGGTACTTGCCCAATAACCTTTTGAGCTACATCAAATGGTACCTCTAGCTGAGCAATACTGTGACCGTTTGAAACACCCTTATCATTCGAAAAAGTTTGTTTCTTATTAAGAATATGTATTTCACCGACTTGAACCAAATTTCCTTCATCGTTCAATACATCATATGTTTTTGCATAAATCACAACTTCCCTGCGTTTCAAGAAAACACCCCGCCTTCATTTTTAATCAACTCATACTAATTATAAGTTCTTAATTAAGAACATTCAAGTAAAACTAAACGCACTAGTAATCAATACTGTGCGGTTTAGTTCAATAATTTATAAATTTAGCAGGTTAAGTTAAAATGAGTTTTTTTCACCCCAGCAAGTATTTGTGAACTTCCCGTGCGACTTCCCTGCCTTCGTTTATTGCCCATACGATGAGGCTTTGACCCCTTCTGGCATCACCGGCAGCAAACACTCCTTCGACATTGGTTTTGAAATCACCATATGCAGCTTTTATCTTATGATCAACAGTTTCGACACCAAATTGGGTTAACAGTGGCTGCTCTGTTCCCTCAAAGCCAATGGCAACAAACACGAACTGAGCGGACCATACTTTTTCTGTACCAGGAATTTCTTTGAAAAAATAACGCCCTGCCTCATCCTTATGCTTCTCCATTTGGATGGTGTGAAGTTCTTTCACGGTACCATTCTCATCGGCCACAATTTTCTTCGTTTGAATACAATATTGACGAGGGTCTTCCCAGAATATTGCCTCTGCTTCTCTATATGCATAATCCTTAGTAAAAACATTTGGATATGCTGGCCATAAATTATCAGAAGTACGTCCAGCAGGTAATTGTGGATGCTTCCCAAATTGAACAATACTGCGGCATTTCTGACGAAGAGCCGTTGCCACACAGTCTGCACCTGTATCGCCACCGCCAATCACAATGACATCTTTGTCTTCTACATTAATAAATTGGTCATCCTCAAAATTCGAATCCAATAGACTTTTCGTAGCTAACGTTAAATAATCCATTGCTAGGTGAATCCCTTTCGCTTCACTGCCTTCAATCCCTAAATCTCGATGCTTTTGCGCACCTGTACAAAGGATTACAGCATCGAACTGTGCTTGGAGTTCTGTAGGTGTGATATCCTTGCCAACTTCCGTATTCGTTACAAAATTAATGCCTTCCTGCTTCAACAAACGTATCCTGCGTTCAACTACTTCTTTTTCAAGCTTCATATTCGGAATTCCATACATCAGCAAACCGCCAGGACGGTCGGCACGCTCAAAAATGGTTACTGAATGTCCTGCTTGGTTCAGCTGATCAGCAGCCGATAAACCTGCAGGACCGGAACCAATAATGGCCACTTTCTTTCCAGTCACCGTGGCCGGGATCCTCGGTGTGATCCATCCATTTTCAAATCCTTTATCAATAATCGCTTGTTCGATATTTTTAATCGTTACTGCAGGATCCGAAATCGCCAACGTACATGAACCTTCACACGGTGCAGGACAAACCCTTCCTGTAAACTCAGGAAAGTTATTAGTCTTCAGCAGCCTTTCGAGTGCTTCTTTCCACCGACCTCGATAGACGAGGTCATTCCACTCTGGTATCAGATTGTGGATTGGACAGCCTGAAACGGCACCTTGAATCTCCATCCCGGTATGGCAGAAAGGGGTGGCGCAATCCATGCACCGAGCTCCCTGTATGCTTAACTTTTCAGCAGAAAAAGGAGCAGTACACTCTTTCCAATCCTTCAAGCGTGTCAGCGGGTGCCTTTCTCCCACTTTTACACGGGAGTATTCCATAAATCCGGTTGTTTTCCCCATCTTCTCTCTCCCCTCTCCTAGCGAATTCCTGGTTCCTTCTGTTTTGATAATTCTGGTTTTATGGAGGAATTTTCTAAGAAGGCACGCATAACGGCTTTTTCTTCCGGTAGACCTGCTAGCTTTTGCTCCTCAATCATAGAAATCATCCGTTTATAATCCTTCGGAATGACTTTGGCAAATTTTCTTACACATTCTTTCCAGTTTTCTAGAACACAGCTTGCCTTCACACTTTGGGTATAACGGAAATGGTTTTCAATTAACCTTTTAAGCTCTTCCTGATCAGCAACAGTTGCTACCGATTCAAATTCAATCATTTCTTGATTACATAAAGCTTTAAATGCATCCTTGTCTTCCGTTAAAACGTAGGCAATACCGCCGGACATTCCGGCTGCAAAGTTTTTGCCAACATCCCCTAATATCACCACACGGCCTCCAGTCATATACTCACAGCCATGGTCGCCAATTCCTTCAACCACCACATTTGCACCGCTGTTACGGACGGCAAAACGTTCCCCTGCACGTCCGTTAATATAAGCTTCACCGCTTGTTGCCCCGATGAAGGCGACATTTCCAGCAATCACATTTTCTCCTGAAGCAATCTTTGTGTGTTCATCTGCTTTAACGATGATTTTTCCTCCAGACAGACCTTTTCCAACATAATCGTTTGCATCCCCTGCAAGAAATAACGTCTGCCCTTTCGGTATAAAGGCACCAAAGCTTTGCCCGGCAGAACCGGTAAATCTTAGTGTAATGGTATCCTCCGGAAGACCATTTTCACCATAGCGTTTAGTTAGTTCACTGCCAACCATCGTTCCAGTCACGCGATTTACGTTCGTAATCGAGAAGCTGACATCCACGGGTACCCCCTGCTCTAAAGCGTGTTGAACAGCCGGAATGATTCTTTTTATATCAAGCGTTTCATCAATTTTATGATTTTGCGGACGTTTAAAGGTGCGCATTCCTTCAGGCTTATAAAGCAATCTAGTTAAATCCAGATGCTTAGCTTTCCAATGTGCTCTTCCCCGCTCACTTACCATTAGTACATCGGTACGACCGACCATTTCCTCCACACTTCTAAAACCTAGTTCAGCCATAAGCTCACGTACTTCCTGTGCAACAAAACGCATAAAGTTAACGATAGAATCAGCTTCTCCGGTAAACCTTTTACGCAGCTCTGGGTTTTGAGTAGCGATTCCGACAGGACATGTATCCAAATGACAAACACGCATCATCACACAACCAAGAACAACAAGAGGCGCTGTTGCAAAAGCATATTCCTCTGCCCCCAAGAGGGCTGCCATGACAACATCAAGACCTGTCATTAATTTTCCGTCTGTTTCAAGTACAACCCGGTCTCGTAAACCATTCAGCATAAGCGTTTGGTGCGCCTCTGCTAATCCAAGCTCCCATGGCAATCCAGCATGTTGAATACTCGTTTTCGGGGAGGCACCCGTTCCTCCATCGTAACCGCTGATTACAATCACATCGGCAACAGCTTTAGCCACACCAGCAGCGATGGTTCCAACGCCGCCCTTGGAAACAAGTTTTACGCTGATGCGGGCATCACGGTTTGCATTTTTCAAATCATGGATCAGCTGAGCCAAATCCTCGATGGAGTATATGTCATGGTGCGGCGGAGGAGAAATTAAGCTGACTCCTGGCGTTGCCCCTCGAACGCCGGCTATCCACGGATATACTTTCGTACCCATCAACTGGCCGCCTTCACCTGGTTTTGCTCCTTGTGCCATTTTTATTTGCAGTTCTTTGGCATGAACAAGGTAATGACTTTTTACACCAAATCGACCGGAAGCAACTTGTTTAATGGCACTTCCTCTGTTGTCGCCATTTTCATCTAAATAGGAACGGCTCGAATCTTCACCGCCTTCACCGGAGTTACTTTTTCCACCTAGACGATTCATGGCAATCGCTAATGTTTCATGAGCTTCCTTACTAATAGAGCCAAATGACATCGCACCTGTTTTAAAACGTCGGACGATTGAATCAACGGATTCTACTTCCTCGATTGGGACAGCCGCTCTCGAACCATTAAAAGCGAATAAGTTACGTAGAAAGCCAAGCCTCTCCTCATTGGCAAGTGTCGAATATTTCTTAAATAATTTATAGTCACCATTGCGGCAAGCCCATTGCAGTGTATGGATAGTTCCAGGATTAAAGGCATGGTGTTCGCCATCATGTCTCCATTGGAAATTACTTCCTGATTCTAAAGTGTTGTCGCCCAAATCAGCATAAGCTGCCACGTGGCGAAGCTTCGCCTCCTCAGCTATGACATCTAAACCAATTCCTCCAAGCTGGGAAACTGTACCAGTAAAGCAGCGATCAATCACCTCCGTGCTAATACCAACCGCTTCAAAAATTTGTGCACCGCGGTAACTTTGCATGGTAGAAATCCCCATTTTGGACATGACCTTAACAACACCTTCTGTCATGGCATTTACGTATTTTTCAACTGCTTCTTGATAGGTATACGGGAAAATGCCTTTCTGGTAAGCATCCTGATAAATCGAAAAAGGCAGGTAAGGATTAATGGCCTCTACACCATAACCGAGCAATACTGCAAAATGATGAACTTCTCTTGCCTCACCGGTTTCAACCAAAATGCTTGCCTTTGTTCTTATACCTAAGCGAATTAGGTGCTGATGAAGGCTACTCGCTGCTAGTAAGGATGGAATGGCAGCATTACTTTCATTCATATTACGATCAGAAAGGATGATTAAACTCGCCCCTTCATCAATTGCTTCTTCTGCTTGAGTACAAATTTCGTTCAATCTATTATCCGAATCTTCTGAAAACAAAATTTCGATTACTTTGCTTTTAAATCGTTCGCTTTTCTTTAATTCTTCAAGCTGGCAGTTGGTAAGAATCGGTGTTTTCAGCTGAATCCGTCGGCAATTTTCTGCAGTTGGATGAAGTAAATTCCCTTCCGCCCCTAAATAGGAAATGGTTGAAGTGACGATTGTCTCACGTATAGAATCAATTGGCGGGTTCGTTACCTGTGCAAATAATTGCTTAAAGTAGTTAAACAAAGGCTGCGGGTGGTCTGATAGTACCGCAAGAGGTATATCTATTCCCATCGCTCCAAGCGGGTCTTTCCCCTCACTCACAACTGGAAGGATATATTTTTGAATATCTTCATACGTATATCCAAAGGCTTTTTGACGGACCAATAAATCTGATGGAATCTCTCCCTCAACCTCTACATTCACTTCTAAACGGACAAGCTGTTCATTTAGCCATTGCTGATAAGGTTGTTCCTGAGCCAACTGTGATTTGATTTCATCATCGGAAATGATACGTCCTTCTTCTAAATCAAGTAACAGCATTCTTCCCGGGCTCAGCCGCTCTTTGTATAACACCTTTTCTGGCTCTACATCAATGACGCCAACCTCTGAAGAAAAAATGATATAATCATCTTCTGTAACATAATAACGCGCCGGACGAAGCCCGTTTCGATCTAAAATAGCACCTATTTGTTTGCCGTCGGTGAAAGAAATAGCAGAAGGCCCATCCCAAGGCTCCATTAATGAACTGTGATATTCATAAAAAGCTCGCTTCTCACCCGTCATATGAGGGTTTTCAGACCAGGGCTCTGGAACGAGCATCATGGCTGCATGTGCTGGTTTTCGTCCAGCAAGCACCAAAAATTCAAGGGCATTGTCCAATATAGAAGAATCACTTCCGTCCGTACCAAGGATGGGCAGGACTTTTTCCAAATCACTTCCAAACGCCTCGGAAACGAATTGCCTTTCACGCGCCTTCATCCAGTGAATATTTCCCTGAAGGGTATTGATTTCACCATTATGAATTAAGTATCGGTTAGGATGTGCTCTTTCCCAGCTCGGAAACGTGTTCGTACTGAACCGTGAGTGCACAAGAGCAAACGCAGAGATAAAATTCTCATCCTGTAAATCCAAATAGAACTGATCTACTTGTTCAGGTGTTAACAGCCCCTTGTAAACAATGGTCCTGCTAGAAAGACTAGCAAAATAAAAACGATGTTCAGACTCCTTTGCCCAATTTTCAGCTCGTTTCCGAATTACATACAATTTTCGTTCGAATGCTAATGGATCCGTACTTTTTTCGTTGTTAGCAACAAACAACTGGCGAATTACCGGACAGCTTTCCTGCGCCGCCTCCCCGATTGATTCAATATTGACTGGTACTGTTCTCCAGCCTAGTACCGTTTTTCCCTCTTGTTCAACAAAATTATTAATCTTTGATTCAATCACTTCCCGTTCGCTATCATCCTTTGAGAAAAACACCATCCCCACACCGTATTTCCCTTTTTCAGGTAAGTTTATGGATGAACATTCTTTACGGAAAAATAAATCAGGTATCTGAACCATAAGCCCCGCTCCATCTCCCGTAAGCGGGTCACTCCCCTGTCCGCCGCGGTGATCCAATTTGCAAAGCATTTTTAGCCCTTTTGCCACAATATCGTGGGTAGCATTCCCTTTTATGTGAGCATACAAGCCAATTCCACAGGCATCATGTTCAAATTCTGGACGGTAGAGACCTTGTGCTTTTGGTAGTTGATGATACGTCATAACAAATCTCTCCCTTTTGGTTATTTTTGTATAAATTTCTTATATGAATTATTTTAGGTTTTCTAATCAATACAAACAATATATAATTTATATCAAACCAATCTAATTTTTATATAAATAGGAGGTGGAATAGCATTGGAGCTTCGTCAATTACGTTATTTAATCGAAGTTGCAGAGCGGCAGCATGTTACCGAGGCAGCTGATCACCTAAACGTGGCACAATCAGCCGTCAGCTATCAAATTACTAAACTAGAAGAGGAGCTAGGTGTTAAGTTATTAGAAAGAGTCGGCAGAAATATTAAGATTACACCGATTGGGAACATTTTTTTACAATTTGCTGTAAGTGCTTTAAAAACATTAGAAGAGGGGAAAGAAAAAATAGAAGAATACCTCAACCCATTAGGAGGTACGATTAATATTGGATATCCTTCGAGTCTTTCCATCTATTGGCTTCCAACTCTTATTTCGGCTTACAAGGAAGTTGCACCCCATGTGAATTTCCATTTGCGGCATGGCTCCTATGCCTATTTAATCGAAGCGGTAAAAAACGGGGAAATCGATTTAGCCTTTCTAGGTCCTGTCCCCATGAAGGAACCTGATCTCGAGGCTAAGATTTTATTTATGGAAAGTATCGTTGCCTTGCTTCCTGAACATCACCCCTTGGCTGAAAGCAAAAGTCTGTATTTAAGTGACTTGCGGACAGATCCTTTTGTCTTATTTCCAGAAGGATATGTCCTGCGAAAAATTGCTGTAGATGCCTGTCATGAGGCTGGCTTTGAACCGAACATTGCGTCCGAAGGAGAGGATATGGATGCGTTAAAAGGACTTGTTTCTGCGGGGATCGGCGTTAGTCTTTTACCCGAGAGCACTTTTTATGATTCTGTTCCACGATTAACAGTCAAAGTACCAATTGAAACACCAAAGGCCATGCGTACAGTTGGGGTGATTACTCCGAAACACAGAGACATTGCACCTTCCGAAAAGAATTTCTATCAATTCCTTATCCAATATTTCAACAGGTTGGATCAGTTTAAATAATGAGTGTTATGAACGCAGTAATTGTAAATTACTGAAGAAGTAATTTTGCCTCAAATGAAACCAAGAAACTACTAGGTTGTTCCTTGGTTTCATCATGTATGCATAAAAACCAAAAAAAGCCACAGACATATAAATGCCCATGGCCTCTTTATCCTTCTTGCAATTCTTGGTATAGCTTTAACATTCTTTCAACCGTATGCTGCCAGGTAAAATTGTTTCTTACCCGTAAAACACTTTCTATGCCCATTTCCTGTATTTTTACCGGATTTGACAACAAGCAAAGAATGTATTTAGTTAATTCTTCACGAACATTAGAAGGGTCTATTAAAAATCCGGTTTTTCCGTGTTCAATAATTTCAGGCATACCACCGGATTTTGTAGCAATGACAGGGGTACCGGTTGACATCCCTTCTACATTTACAAGTCCAAAAGCTTCATTTTCTGCAGAAGGAACTACTAGTATATCTGATATTTGAAACAATTCATGAATCTTATCATGTGGTATAAAAGAAGTAAAAACAACGTAATCTTCTATTTCCTTCGTCTGTTTAATTAAACGGGCAGCATATTCCGTATGTTTAGAAGAAAATTCAAGTGCGCTTCCTGCAATTATTAGCCGAATAGTAGGGTCAGCTTTAATTAGCTCTGACATAGCTTCTAAAATATGGTGCACCCCTTTAATTTCAATTAATCTACCTACATATAAGAGAATTTTATAATTGGGTACACCTAGTTGTTTTTTTAAAATCTCTAATGAGGTCCTACTATCAAGCTCCCATTTTGATTTAAATTGTTCAGTGTTTACACCCAAATGATTAACAATAATTTTTTCTGAATTACAATTGGTGTGGTTTACTACATAATTTTTTAAAAAATGGCTATTAACCATAATTGCATTCGTCAGATTTAAATAACTAATTAGTTTTTGCTCGTTCATGTATGGTGGGGAGATAAATTTTACGGAATGAAGGTTAAGGATTATCTTAGCATTTGGAAATGCACGACGAATGGCTTTAACCATTCTGGGGCGATTCTCTATTTGAATAATATCGGGCAAATCCTGTTGTAGTTGATCTACTACTTGTTGAATATAAGTCTTAGTTTTAAAGGAATAACGATAAAAAGTTATGTTGCCGCTTCTTTCAATGAATAATTGGTTTTTAGTTTTCATTCCAAAAATGATTACATCTACATCTTTTTGAAAAAGATTGGATGTATGTTGGACAACCAACTCAACAGAACTTGATTTATGGCCAGGTATAGGATAAGCCCCTGGCGTAATGATAGCTACCTTAAGCCTTGTCACCTCATTTCAACTCCTTTCTGAGATGCTTTATATTATACTAGCTTACTCACTAAGGAATTGAAGGGTGTGGACAGGCTGCCAAATTTTTGAAAAACAATTATATTATTGACCCTTTTATATCTCAGATACATAAGATGGTAAAAACATATTTTTAAACAGAAGGAGCGAAGATTGATTTGAATGGAAGAATTAAAGAACGGTAGATATGTTTATTTTCCTGAGCACATAGGCGAGGGGCGAACAAGCCAGGTCTTTAAAGGATTCGATACAGCAACCAATCGGGAAATTGCGATTAAGCGCATGATGAAAAGTGAAGAGGCAAATAAAGAATCGGATATCATGAAGAGAATCCCTAAACATCCCTTTCTCTGTGAATATATAGACTTTTTTGAAGATCAGCTGCATTCCTATATTGTAATGGGATTTAAAGACGGAGAAAGACTTGGTTACTACAGATATGGTAAAATTTATCCCCCTAACAAGGCAATAGAAATAACCATGAACATACTAGAAGGGATCGAGCCTTTTCATAAAGCAGGTCTGCTGCACTGTGATCTTTCACCTCACAATATACTACTCTCTAAAGATCAAAAAACCATTCAAATTATAGATTTCGGATGTACAGTTGTGAAAGACAAGAATGGGGAATTCAATGGCATGCATATGGTGGGCACGAAAGGTTTTTACCCGCGCGAGCAAAAAATGAAGGGTCTATCGCATCTTAACGATAGTACTGATCTATATAGCATTGCTTGTATCCTTTTATATTTAATAAATGGAAAAGCCCCTTTCTTTATTGTCAAGACTTGCAATCAAATAGATGACCCCGCTCTACAAAGTGTAGTAAGAAAGGCGACAAGCTATAAAAAAAGCGATCGTTATCAATCCGCAAATGAAATGAAAATGGCTATTTCCTCTCTCAGAAAAAGCTTGTAATCATTAATAGACCCCGCTCTACAGAGTGTACCTAGAAAGGAGTAAACCATGCAAAGTAAGTCAATTGGCATCATGATCACCACCGTTAATGTGAGGAAACAAGTCTTAATTGAGAACCTAGAACGCCTAGTTACCTTTATCCCATCGCCCTTTACAATCTATATATACAATGATTCAGGGCCCAAGCTGTATGATGATATTAAGACGGTTATTCCTATAACGAAAAACAAGGAAATCACACTTCATTGCTTCAATGATCTTGGAGAAATTAATAAGGATCCGATTGGTTGTGGTGGCGGCCGTCATTTTTTATTCGAACAAATGAAAGAAAAATTTGATATTATTATTTCTCTCGATGATGATATGCTTATTAAAGAAGGCTGGTTTGATGCTATCATGAAAGGCATTGAAGACTTCCCAGAGCATTCTATCTATACGGGGGTTGTCACAGATTCATTTGGAAGAGTTCAAATTGCAGGTTCAAGGATGAAATTTACTAGGAACTCCTTGAAAAGGAGAGAAAATCGTACAGTTTCAGGACTGTATACCGTAACGGACTGGGGACCTTTAGGTTGTTTAATCCTTTGTCGCCATGCCCTAAAAAAGGAAGTAACCATCCCTAATCTATTTGTCCGAGAAGATTCAGCCTTTTTCCTTATCTGCAAGAATTTGGGCATTAATGAAACCATCGTATGCAAAAACGCAGTTGCCGTTCATAAGGCGCAAGCTGTTCCAAGCTCAAATCTTCGCCAGCCTGAGAAACTGCAGGAAGCGAAAGAATATTATAAAAAGCATTATGGACTGGATATGTGACAAATGCAAAACACCTCCATTTGATTTTGATGGAGGTGTATTTTTATATACAGTATTAGAATTAACTAACTTTCTTTTGAAAGAATAACTTTCTCAATCATACCCTTATTCTCAATAAATTGCGGTTTGTAATGTCCCCCCCATTCCTCAAGCACTTTCTCTATGATATCTTTTAATTGCTGCTGACATTCTATTTGTTTTATTAAAGTAAGGTTATTCACTAGCCGGCGCTGATTATAAAGCGTTTTGTCAATCCAATAAAACGAATAGTGCTCTGCCAGTTTTAACATAATCTCAAAATCCTCAGCTATGCTTGTTGGCCAACCCCCAATGTGATCGATTGCACTTTTTAGATATAAACGAGGACAGTGTGTTTTCAATTCTGTTAATACTTCGTATTTATTTTTATAATTCATTCCCTTGTGAACAGGACCTGGTATAGGCTTGTATCTCTTTTGAAACCATATCTTTCTATTCCCATAGCATAGACCGACATCGCCCGATTGTTGGGACATTTCACTTACCATTGTTTCAAGCGTATCATGTTCTAACCAATCATCACCATCAAGCTCCAATATATACTCACCTAACGCAAATGGTAAGCCTTGATTTAATGCACTTCCCTTTCCGCTATTTTCAATTTTAAGTGGAATGATCCTTGGATCCTTATATTGAAGAATCTCTTGCCACGGATTATCTGTAGAACCATCATCAATTAATATCAATTGAAAATCTTCAAATGTTTGATTTAATACACTTTCAATCGCTTGTCGAATATATTTTCGCTGATTATAAAAGCTAGTCATTACTGTAACTTTAGGAGTCTTTCCTTGCTTCATGTAATGATAATTACTGGCCGCTACAGTTTTTATCCTAATATCATCAGGGGGTGTGATTGTCGTATAAGCATGTTCCCCTTTTAATCTGTATTCCAACAAAAAATGAGGAATAAATTTAATTTCACCAATTCCTAGAAGTCGAATCCAAAACTCATAATCTTCAACTTTTTCAAATCTAGTATCATATCCTCCCGCTTTAACAAAAGCGGATTGTTTAAATAAAAAGGAGGCCCCGATAAAATTTTGGTGAAGAATGTCTGCTTTATTCCGAGACATAAATTTTAGCTGAGTTTCTCGATGAATCACATCATTCCTCATATTTCTTCCATTTTGATCAATAAGTTTAAAAAGGGAATACACTAAAACAGTTTCCTCAGGTGCATTAACGAATTGTTCATAAAGTGTTTGTAAAAATTTAGGATCATGTCGATTATCACTAGAAACCCATGTTAAAAATCGACAATCATTTAAGTGTGAGAATCCTTGATTTAAAGAATATGCAATACCTTTATTTTCATTTCGAAAAATAATCTCGTAAGGAATGGTTAACATTTTAGATGCTTCTTTTACAGCTTGGACGGTTTCTTGATTAGCACCATCAATGACAATTACTAATTGAAACTCACGAAATTTTTGGGATTCTAAGGATTGAATACATTCATCAATATATTGTGGTTTCTGATTGTAAACTGGAAGAACTACTCCAACCTCCATTTTCTTCCCCCCTATAAAAGATTGAGATAATTATCATGATAGTTTAATAACCTTGCTTTTAAAGTCATCTGTATATGCAATAACTTCTCCGTGTTCAATTAGTCTTTTATCACTAATTTTCCAAGTATGTTCATTTACATTTTTTCCTCTGATCGCAGCGAAATTATACCTACTAGTTGAATAGATTCTATAACCAAACTTAATACATTTTTTTTGAAATTCAGTATCCTCTCCTAAAGTGAGGTTGGGAAACTTAATTTTATTTATGATTGATCTTTCAAAAACCAGGGTTGCCCCACTAACATTCTTAACATATTTGTTATTAAGCCCTTGACCACGCAATAAGAGTGCATTCATACTTTTTAAAAAAACAAAATATTCAAGTTTACCTACGATATTAGCTTTTGTTGTTTTAAGTGCATTCATTGCCTCTGTTAAATACTCCGGACCATAATAATCGTCATCGTCAAACTTTGAGATTACATCATATTTTGCTTTTTCTATACCATAATTCAAACATTCTCCAAGGGTATAAGCCTGGGGAAGTTGATGAATTGTCACACCCTTAATACTTCCCATTTTGCCCTTAATGAGGTTTATATCCATCGCATCATTATTTAAAATAATGATAAGCTCCTTATCCTGAAATAATTGATTCGTGTAGTTATCAATGATATTACTTATTAAATGTTCCCTTACTGTACAAGTAATGATTGAAATCAAGTCTATTCACTCCCCCCATCCTTATATATTTATATGTAAGATTTTGGGGACAGGTTCTGGACAGCTAAATGGATATCGCAAATAATTCCATTCTAAGGGCTAGCACACAAACCAAAATAGTAAATTTTAATATGATAATATTGCATTCTTTTAGACTTTAAAACGAAAACGAAAAATAACAGAATGGGCAGTGAATGATTGATGAAGGTATTAATTACAGGGGGAGCAGGTTTTATTGGTCTCCATTTTGTTGAAAAATTATTAAAAGAAAAAATAGATGTAGTTATTGTAGATAATTTATCAAGCGGAATCAAAGAACGTATTCCAAAATCTGCAGCATTTTACGAGGTCGACATTGAGGATTTATCAATTGAAAACATATTTGCTAGTGAGAAGCCTGATTACGTCGTTCATCTTGCTGCACAGGTATCCGTACAAGTTTCTATGAAAAACCCGTTAGGAGATTGTCTAGCAAATATTGCTGGAACCATTAATCTCCTTCAAAATTGTGTGAAATATAATGTTAAAAAATTTATTTTTGCATCATCAGCCGCAGTATATGGTGAACCAACCTATCTCCCAATTGATGAAGATCACCCACAACACCCCATCTCATTTTATTCCCTATCAAAACAGACTTCGGAACAATATATCAGGTTATTTGCTGAACATTTTGGCTTGAATTACAGTATTTTAAGATTTGCTAATGTATATGGTCCGGGGCAAAACGCCCATGGTGAAGCAGGTGTAATTTCCATCTTCTTAAATTCTATTTTGGAACAGGCCCCTCCAATTATTTATGGTGGTGAGCAGACAAGAGATTTTATATATGTAAAGGATGTAGCAGCTGGTATCTATAGCGCCCTTCATAATGGAAGGAATCGCACATTTAATATCAGTACCAATACAGAATCAAAGATAAATGAATTACTAACTTTAATGTTGGAAAAGCTAAACACCCATTTGCCTCCAGTCATTAAACCTCATCGAGAGGGTGATATCGGACAAAGCAGGCTGGATAATACGAAAGCCTTAACGGAACTACACTGGGTCCCTAGGTATTCACTGGATAGAGGGTTACAAGAAACCATTGATATTATCAACAAGAACTCATAGAAGTAAGACCGAAAAAACAATGGAGATGGTTGAATTGATCACGAGAGAAAAGAATTTAGTCAGTATCATTATCACTAGTTTTAACAGGGAGAAATATATAAAAGAGTGTTTGGAAAGTATATTGGCACAAACTTATAGAGATATAGAGATTATTTTAGTAGATGATTGTTCCACCGATAAAACATTAGAGATTTTTTATGAGTTTCAAAGAGAAGCTGTAGAAAAAAGACCAGAAATGAAAGATCGAATCATCGCGATATCACTGCCGAGGAACGTTGGATATGCAGGTCCTTTAACTATGGGAATGTTCCTTAGTAAGGGTGAATTTATCGCCATTCAGGATTCAGATGATCTTTCACATTTAGAGAGGATTGAAAAACAGGTCAGTTATTTAAACGCTAACCCGCAATATGAGCTTGTAGGAACTTTATTTTCGTCATTCTTCGATTACAAAAATGGGAAATTTATTGGCTTACGTCGTCCTGTAAGGTGGATTAAATTCAATGAAGAAATTTATAAAGTTTATAAAAATGGAGGACATTGCATTTGCCATGGGACAACTCTTTTTCGGGGATCTGTTTTTGACCGACTTGGCGGCTTTACTAGAAGATTAGGTAAAGAAGCAGATTTTGAATTCCTTCAAAAATGTATAACAAATGGTGTGAAGGCAAACAACCTCCCAGAAGTGCTTTATTACTATAGAAGACATCCTGAACAAATGTCAAAACAAAAATGATCAATAGTATGCTAAAAGGCACCCTCCTGTCCGAAAGGTGCCTCACTTTTTTATAATTGAAAATATTATACTTCTAATCCAACCTTAAATTTTGCTTCCAATTAAACCGGATATACTGAATGCTTTCGTTCAGAGAAAATCACATATTTTGAGGAATATGCTTCGAATCTATTCACAAGCTCGTTACGTAAAGAATTTGCAGGAATAATACCGTCAATTACCATTTCAGAAGCTAATCGGTAAATATCAATATCTTCTTTATATTCATCGCGTTTTTCCTCGATAAAAGCAGAACGCTCTTCTTCCGGCAATTCGGCAATTTTCTTTGCATACACTGCATTTACTGCGGCCTCTGGGCCCATTACAGCAATTTGAGCAGAAGGCAAGGCAAGACAAGCATCCGGTTCAAATGCCGGGCCAGCCATAGCATATAACCCTGCACCATACGCCTTACGAACAATAACTGAGATTTTTGGAACAGTCGCTTCGGACATGGCGGAAATCATTTTCGCACCGTGGCGGATAATCCCTGCCCGCTCTACCTTTGTACCAATCATAAATCCTGGGACATCCACTAAGAACAAGAGCGGAATATGGAAGGCATCACAAAGATTAATAAATTTAGCTGCTTTATCTGCAGTGTCATGGAACAAGACCCCGCCTTTTACACGCGGCTGATTAGCAATGATTCCAACAGGCTTTCCGTTTAGGCGTGCAAGACCTGTGATAAGTTCAGCTGCAAATAGCTTTTTGATTTCAAAGAAAGAACCTTCATCGATAATTCCATTAATGAGATCGTGCATATTAAAAGGTGAATTTTGATTGGCTGGAATCAGTTCTTCTAACGTTTTCTTCAATTGTTTAGGAGCCACAGCCTCAAGGACAGGCGGCTTTTCAGAGAAATTAGCTGGGAAGTAAGAAAGATAATCACGAGCAGTCGCAATCGCTTCCTCCTCATTTTTCGCCAAAACGTCTCCACAACCGGATACTGAACAGTGCATCCTGGCGCCACCCATTTCTTCCAGTGTAACTTTTTCTCCGATTACCATTTCGGCCATCCGTGGTGAACCCAGATACATGGAGGCGTTTTTATCTACCATAATCACGATATCGCAAAATGCCGGGATATAAGCTCCGCCTGCAGCAGATGGACCAAACAAGATACAAATTTGTGGAATTTTCCCGGAAAGCTTCACTTGATTGTAAAAAATTCGGCCTGCTCCGCGTCTGCCTGGGAACATTTCAACCTGATCGGTAATGCGGGCACCGGCTGAATCCACAAGGTATAGCAATGGTACACGCATTTTCTCAGCTGTTTCTTGGATCCGAATGATTTTCTCAACCGTCCGTGCACCCCAGGAACCCGCTTTAATCGTGGAATCATTGGCCATTACACATACAATTTGACCATTGATTTTTCCAATTCCAGTATATACACCATCTGCTGGGAGATCCCCTGCAAGACAGTTCGCAAAAAGCGCATCCTCTAATTCAAAACCAGAATCGAATAATAGTTTTAAGCGATCCCTGACAAATAGTTTTCCTTGTTCCTGATTTTTCTCATGATATTTTGGGGGCCCGCCCTTTTTAATTTGTTCTACCCGTTCTTCAAGTGTTTGTTGAAGGTTATTTATTTCAACTGACATATGCTTTCCTCCTTCAGTTTTCTCTTATTCTCCCATATAAACCGGAGGTCTTTTTTCCTTAAAGGCCTGCAGTCCTTCTAAACGGTCCTTCGTCGGAATCGTTACTTCATAGGCATTTTGTTCGATGGCAAGACCGGTGTTAAGATCGACATCATTGCCTTTATCGATAGCAAACTTTGCTTGTGCTATAGCAATTGGACCATTTTTTACGATTTGGCTTGCTATTTCTAATGCTTTTTCAATTAATTGACCACTAGGAACCATATACTCTACTAATCCAATCTCTAAGGCCTCTCTGGCATCGATTCTTCTCGCAGTGAAAATAAGTTCTTTTGCACGTCCCTTACCTACTAATCTCGGTAAACGCTGGGTACCTCCAGCACCTGGAATAATTCCCAAAGAAGTTTCTGTAAGACCAAACTTCGCTGTTTCAGAGGCAATCCGAATATCACAAGCGAGCGCAAGTTCAGTTCCCCCGCCAAGCGCAACACCGTTCACAGCTGCGATCACTGGCTGTGGCAAAGCTTCTAACTCATTATTATTTCCACGGATCAAGGAAACCGTCTTCCGTACCTTAATAGGGTCCATTCCTGCCCGTTCTTTTAAATCTGCGCCCGCACAGAAAGCTTTCTCCCCGGCTCCAGTTATCACGATACAGCGGACTGTCCGATCAAATTTACAGGTAAGAATCGCATCCTGAAGTTCTTCTAACATTTGTACAGATAAAGCATTGGCTGCTTCTGGACGGTTTAATGTAATCAATGTAATTCCGTTTTCCAGCCGGTTCACTACTACTTTTTTATCCATTTGGTCACCTTCCTCATATCTTGCATCCTGATTGGGCGCTTTGTGCTTGGAAGCTTTTGCTCGGTAATGGTTTTCCAATCTTCCCTTGAATGTACGTGGAAGCAGCTAAAATCTTTTTCGGATCCACACCGGTATGAATTCCCATTCCACCAAGCATATAAAGTAAATCATCTGTTGCTACATTCCCCGCTGCACCTGGTGCATACGGGCAGCCGCCTAATCCTCCAATAGAAGAATCAAATGTTGTAATACCCATCTCCAGCGATACTAAGATATTGGCAAGTGCCGTTCCGCGGGTATCGTGGAAGTGCATCGCTAATTTATCTGCTGGAAACCTTTTAAGTAACACTTCTAAAACCTCTTGGACCTGCTTTGGATTTGCTACCCCGATCGTATCCCCAAGTGACAGCTCACCAATTCCCATCTCAAATAAAGTTTCGGATACCCTTATTACCGCGTCTAAATCAACATCCCCTTCATAGGGACAACCGAACACCGTAGACACATAGCCTCTGCTTAATTTCCCTGCGGCCAGAGTTTTTTGGACCAAATCTCTTATGATGGGGAACGTATCACCAATAGATTTATTAATATTTTTTAGATTATGAGTTTCGCTGGCAGACATAAACACAGCTGCTTCATCGATGTCTGCTTTTAATGCCCGCTCTAAACCCTGCTGGTTTGGAACAAGTGCTGTATAGGTTACACCAGGCTGTCTGGTAATATAGGTGGAAACGGCAACCGCGTCCGAAAGTGCTGGAATCCATTTCGGGTTCACAAAAGAGGTAATTTCAATATGTTTCAGGCCGCTGGTTGATAATTGATTAATCCAGGTAATTTTGTCTTCTGTTGAAATAAAAACCTTCTCATTTTGCAAACCATCTCGCGGTCCAACCTCTTTAATGGTTATATTTGCAGGCCACTTCATTGTTTCATCTCCTTCTCCTATTACGCAGGATTTATTCAACTTCTACAATGACGTCTCCTTCATTCACAAAATCGCCTTCGTTCACCTTCACTTCTTTAACGGTTCCATCAAACTCAGCCGCGATTGGAATTTCCATTTTCATCGATTCTAAAATCGCCACATCCTGACCTTCCTCTACTTGATCCCCAGCCTTAACCAGCACCTTCCATACATTTCCTGCCATACTTGCTACTACTTCTTTACTCATGATGTAATTCCTCCTCTATTATTTTTTTAGTGGTTTTAAATATTTTTCAACAAAGTTGGTTGTTGTATCACCTGAATGGAATGCCGGGTGGGATATGACTTCTTTAAGCATAGGAATATTTGTTTTAATTCCTACTATTTGATAATTTTCTAAAGCAGCTTGCAAACGTTGGATCGCTTCGCCGCGGTTACTGCCTTTTACAACCAATTTTGCAATCATAGGATCATAAAAAGGCGTAACAACAGATTGTCCATGAATCGCCAGCTCATGTCGCACACCTATGCCATCTGGGAGCTCTAATTTTGTTATTTTTCCTGGAGACGGGAAGAAGGTTTTCGGATCCTCCGCGTAGACTCTTACTTCAATGGCATGACCATCACGTTTTACCTCTTCTTGCGTAAAAGTTAGTGCTTCACCCGCTGCAATTTGCAATTGCTGTTCAACCAAGTCTAAACCCGTTATTTCTTCTGTCACTGGGTGCTCCACTTGGAGACGTGTATTCATTTCAAGGAAATAGAAATTTTGCTTTTCATCCACGAGGAATTCAATGGTTCCTGCGTTTTTATAACCAATCGATTTTGCTGCCTTTACGGCTGCCTCTCCCATTTTTTTACGTGTTACTTCCGTAATAAAAGAAGATGGAGCTTCCTCAACGACTTTTTGGTGCCTGCGTTGAATCGAACATTCACGTTCCCATAGGTAAACCGTATTTCCAAAACCATCTGCTAAGATTTGAATCTCGATATGCCTCGGACTTTCAACGTATTTTTCAACGTACATGGCCCCGTCGCCAAAGAAATCTGTCGCTCGTTTTTGGTTGCCGGCAAAAGCCTTCCGGATTTCATCACCGTTACGGACTACCTGCATCCCAATTCCGCCTCCGCCAGCGGATGCTTTTAACATCACTGGATATCCGATTCTGTCCGCTACTTCTACTGCCTCCTCGGCATCAGCGAGCGGGTAGGTGATTCCTGGAACAACTGGAACCCCAGCCTCCTCCATTGCTTTACGAGATTCAATCTTGCTTCCCATTTTAGAAATAACCGCAGGAGTTGGTCCGATGAACGTAACTCCTGCTTCCTCACATCTCTTGGCAAATTCAGCATTCTCAGAGAGCAATCCATACCCAGGATGGATGGCATCTGCTTTTGTAACTCGTGCGACTTCTAAGATTTTATCGATATTCAAATAACTTTCTGCCACACGAGGACTTCCAATTAGATGGGCTTCATCCGCTATTTTTACATGTGGGGCCTCACCATCGGCTTCGGAGTAAACGCCAATCGTATGAATCCCTAAAGCCTTACATGTCCGCATGACTCGAACAGCAATTTCACCACGATTAGCGACCAATACCTTTTTGAACATACTTTCCACCCTTTCTGTCTTTTATAAAGGCTCTTTTCTATACACCAACAGCCTTTATTGAAAATAATTGGTGGAACCAGTCATGCAGATTAATGATATGAGCGTATGACTGGCTCAATGATACATTATTTAACTGTTTTATTTTCAAAAACCTTCTCTTTAATCTGGACCACAGTTGACGGATCTTCCAGACCGGTTATATCACCGGCAACACTACCTGTTACAACGATTTCTTTTAACAAACGGCGCATAATTTTGCCGCTGACTGTTTTCGGCAGCATATCTGCAAAGATTATCGTTTTTGGCTGAGCAATCTTACCAATTTGTTGTACGATATTCGTATTTATCTTCTCTTCTAACTCTGGAGTTCCTTCATACCCATCAGCCAGGCGGACAAACACCAACGGTACTTCTCCTTTTATTTCATCAGGAATCCCAATAATGGCACATTCAGATACTCC
Organism: Neobacillus sp. plas4; assembly: GCF_057221695.1. Taxonomy (NCBI): domain Bacteria; kingdom Bacillati; phylum Bacillota; class Bacilli; order Caryophanales; family Bacillaceae; genus Neobacillus; species Neobacillus sp. plas4. The sequence continues at coordinate 2,129,008 of NZ_CM170152.1, read as the reverse complement.
CGCAACTTCAAGGACTGCACTTTCCATCTCCATGGTACTTAACCGATGTCCCGCAACATTAAAGGCATCATCAGAACGTCCAACTACCCATAAGAATCCATCTTCATCGAATAGTGCAAGATCACTGGCATAATAACTGCCTGCCACTTGGCTATAATAGGAGGCGTAATATCGCTCCGGTTCTTTCCAAAGCGTTCGGCACAGCATAGGAAACGGTTTATTAATAACTAAATTCCCTAACTGAAGAGGTTTCACTGCATTCCCCTCCGCATCCACAACACTAAAAACAGCACCTAAAAATGGATTACCGGCAGAACCCGGTTTCATTGGTGTAAGCCATGCTGCTCCAGCTATAGGAGAACCCGCTGTTTCCGTCTGACCCCATGTATTATTGATATAGACGTTTTTATTCCCTAATACTTCATATGTCCAATGCCATGTTTCCGGATCGAAAGGCTCTCCGACAAGTGAAATGACATCTAGGCAAGATAGATCATATTGTTTAAGTGGTTTATCTCCCATACTTTTTAACATTCGTAAGGCAGTCGGGGCCGTGAATAACTTATTCACGCGGTATTTTTCAATGATTTGATAAAAACGGTCTTTTGTTGGATAATCAATGGCTCCTTCAAACACAACCGTTGTTACACCATTCGCCAGGGCTCCGGCAATCCCCCAAATATGCATAGTTAACCAGCCGATATCTGCTGTACACCAGAAAACATCATCATCACGGTGATCCATATGGTACTTAGCATAGATGTAATTTTGAATGACAAAAGCCATTCCGGAATGCACTACGCCTTTCGGTTTTCCGGTTGTACCACTCGTATAAAAGACAATCCCACTCTCATTTGCTTCCAGTCTTTCAGGTTCACAAATGATACTTGCCTTCTTTGTCAGCTCATGCCACCAGTAGTCGCGGCCTTCTGTCATTTCTACCTCTATACCTAAACGGTTAACAACAATGACAGCTTCTACTGAAGGAATCGTTGGTGCTACATGATTAACTTTTTCTTTTAAATGAATGACCTTCCCTCTGCGAATGGTAGCATCCGCTGTTACCACAACTTTTGGTTCAAAGTTAATGAGACGGTCTGTTAATGATTTTTCGGAATAACCGGAGAAAATAGTGTTGTAAACAGCACCAACACGAAAACAAGCTAAAACCGCAATAAATGCTTCGGCAAGGTTTGGAAGAAAGATCGCGACACCATCACCCTTTTTCACTCCAAATGACCTAAGAACATTCGCAAATCGATTCACTTCTGCCAAAAGCATATTGTATGTGTAAAATTTCGAATCGCCGTTTTCACCCTCCCAAATGAGAGCTGTCCGGTTTCCTGCCCCATTCTCTACGTGACGGTCAAGCAAATTGACGCTTGGGTTACTAATGCCCCCGGTAAAAAAACGAAAATCAGGGAGCTCTCCACTAAGGGTTTTATTCCACGGTTCATACCATTTAAGTTCTTGGGCTGTATTTGCCCAAAAGGATGCTGGATCTTCCTGGGATTGTTTCAAAAGTTGTTGAAATGCTTCCGTACTGCCTATAGAGGTAGAGCGTACTTTTTCTTCACTTGGATAAACGAGTTTGCTATCAGAAACGACTTTTAAAATTCCACTTAAATCCATGTTACAGCTCCTTTTACGTTTTTTATCTATTCTAGTAAACTAGTTAACAACCAAGTTGTTTCGCAATGACCATTCGTTGAACTTCAGATGTTCCTTCGCCAATTTCCAAAAGCTTAGCATCACGGAAAAATCTTTCTACTTGGTATTCCTTCATGTATCCATATCCGCCGTGAATTTGAACGGCTTGGTCACATGTCCGCATACACATTTCAGAAGCAAATAATTTTGCGTATGCTGCTTCTTTTTTAAATGGACGGCCTTGGTCCTTTAACCAGGCTGCTTTGTAAACCATATTTCGTGCTAGTTCAATATTCATAGCCATATCAGCTAACTTAAATTGGATTGCCTGGAAGTTTGACAAGCTTTTTCCAAACTGCTTTCTTTCCTTTGCATACTGAAGGGATTTTTCGAATGCACCTTGTGCAATCCCAACAGCCATTGCTCCAATTCCAATTCTTCCTCCATCAAGAGTAGCTAGAAATTGCTTGTAGCCATTTCCCTCTGTACCAAGTAGATTTTCTTTGGGAACCCTTACATTTTCTAAGATTAATTCAGTTGTATTGGAGGCATGAAGACCCATCTTTTCATAGTTGCTAATAACCGTAAATCCAGGTGCATCCGTTGGAACAATAAATGCACTGATTCCATTTATTCCTTTTGTGCGGTCCGTTATGGCTGTAACAGCTACGTGTTTGGCGTAACTTGCATTTGTAATAAAGCATTTTGATCCATTTAGGACCCATACATCCCCATCTAGAACAGCTGTTGTTTGAGTACCGCCTGCATCGGATCCTGCATTTGGCTCAGTTAAACCAAATGCCCCAAATGACTCTCCCGTACAAATTGGCGTTAAGTATTTTTCCTTTTGTTCATCAGTACCAAACAAATGAAGTGGTGCCCCGCCTAATGAGATATGAGCAGAATAGGTAATCCCTGAAGATGCGCAAACACGGCTTAGCTCTTCAACGACGATAGCAAAACTGGTCGTATCGGCATCAGACCCGCCATATTGTTCAGGAAATGGAAGCCCCATAATCCCTAACTCTGATAGTTTCGAAAAAGCTTCCAAAGGGAATTCCCCTGTACGATCTCTCTCATCTGCTCCAGGAGCAACCTCTGCTTCAGCAAATTCCCGAATTAACTTACGGATCATCTCTTGTTCTTTCGTTAAATCAAAATTCATTGTCTCCACCTTCCTTTTCTTAATATTCCGACATTTACTTACAAAAAACTTCATCTGCCTGCAACTCTGTCTTAAATCGACATATTTAAAAATATTGAAGAATGATAGTAAAACAAGTACGAAATACCCCTTTCAATATTTTCCCAACTTTCTTATAATTATAACTATTAGAATATATAATTCTATGTTCATTTCTCCGAAATTATTTAAGGGAAATTTGTGTGTTTTACACAAATTTACATAGAAATGGAAGCGGTTACGACTAAAAGTGAGGTTGATGAATGATGGAAGATACATTAACACATCGACAATTAAGGTCATTAATTCATGTTTCAAACGTCATTAATTCTTCTTTAGATATTGATACCATTTTTGATTCAATCCTAGATGAGGCAGTTTCTGCCGTAGATGCTTGCGGTGGAGGGTCCATTTGGGTATTTGACAAAAAGCAAAACCGATTAATTGCGCAATCAGCCCAAGGGTTATTTTATCCACATATATTTAAATCCATTAAACTACTTCCCGGTGAGTCCATGACCGGTATGACATTTGCGCAAAAAAAATGTCTTGTTTTTAGGAACGAAGTAGAAATAAAACAAGCCTTAACTACATTAACACCCATAAATAGAGATTTATTGGATCGATCGATACGAAACAACATTCATTTTACTTCTGTCATTTCTTCGCCAATTTTACTTAAGGGTGAATGTATTGGAGTCATTACTTTAGATTCTTTTGAACAATCTTTACATTTCCAGCAAGAGGATATTCATTTATTAGAAGCCATCGGCCATCAAGCTGCCATTGCCCTTGAAAAATCCAGCCTTTACCGTGAAAAGGAAAAAACTGTGCGCAAGCTTTCCCGGTCCATTGAAACACATAGAAACTTAGCCGACCTCGTTGTAAATGGAGAAGGAATTCAATCGATTATGTATTATATTCATCAGAAGATTGGGCAGCATATTTTTCTCTTCGATGATATAGGAGAACTAATGGGCTCAGCCTGCCACTCGTCCTTTACAGAGGATATGACTGATTATTTTAAGCAATACGCGAAGCAAATTATTCCTTCACTCGAAAATTCACGAAAGGTTTCAGAAATAACCTTAGAAAACGAAAATTTTCAATTAGTCGTATTACTCCTTGGCTCTAAACTGAAGTCTCTAGGAGTTTTGATGATCCTATCGAAACAACAAATGAGTGAATTGGACATCTCTGCTCTTGAACATGCCTGTACGATTATCTCCCTGGAGCTTGTTAAGGAACAGGCCATTATCGAAACACAGCAACGATTGAGAGGAGAATTCGTCACCAAACTCTTTACTGGACAGATGGACGAAGCATTAATTTTAAAGGCCAAAAATTTAAATTTCGATCCCAACCGAAACTATGTTGCTTTTATTATTAATTTTGATGATCGAGCAAAAGTGAAAAAGATTCCTGATAGCGCTCTCATAAATATACTCCATATGACCAATAAGTTATTCATAGAAAGAAATTTACAAGGTATGGCGGTAATGAATGAAAATCAAATTGTCGCGCTGCTTTCCTATCACTCAAAATTACCTTCATCCAGCATCGCTACCGAAATTAAAAAACTGGCAAAGGTTTTACAAGATTGGATTCAAATTAAATATGGAGAGTTTGATTTGTCCATTGGCATTGGAAGAATGAAGCCCGGACTGCTTTCTGCTCATGAGTCATTTAAGGAAGCGATAAAATGTATAAAGTTTCTTAAAAACTATCATTTCGAACACCATATCCTTTGTTATACAGACCTTGGTGTTCATAGATTTATTTTGAAAAATTCAGAGGAAGAATTAATTGATTTTATCGAAGAAGTATTAGGCCCCCTTATTCAATACGAGCAATCCCGAAAAGGCGACCTAGTAAGCACGCTTACAGCATATTTTGAACAGAATCAAAATATCAAGAAAACAGCAGATTCTTTGCATATTCATATCAACACCTTAAACTACCGCCTAAAGCGAATCGAGGAAATTCTCTTGATCGACTTTACCGATAACCAACAATTATTCAATATCCAGTTAGCAAGTAATATCTATCAATATATAAAGAAGAAGGAAATATTGGACTAGGCGGGGCCATGGGGACGGTTCTGGGGACCATGGGGACGGTTCTGTCGGTTTTTTTTGTTTTAACTAATGAATTAAAAAGACCATAAGAACCGTCCCTACGGTACCTAAAAAGTATTGTACTAAATCGAAATGTTTCTACTCGGGTTTGGTTTTCTAAAATACCAAAGTGTACTAAAAAGAAGATACAATCCCATGAAAGAAGCAATCACTATCAGGGTGAATTCTGACATATTTTCCATTGCGTCCACCCAGCCGATTTTTTTCATGCCGAACAGACTGGTGTTAAACACAATTCCAATCAGGATAACGGACCATATGGATGAAGTGCGTACATAGATGGAGCCATAAACGAATCCTAGTGCCAACCCAAGAAGTTGCATCCCAATACCGCCTGCCGACTGTAACACCGCAATAATCAAGGAGATGACGAGAATTGGCCAGAAAACGGGGACATTTTTTCTTGTTTCGTTAAACATAATACCGATAAATACAATCAGTTCGAGTGCCGTGGTAATAACGGAAGAAACCATTAAGTAAGCAAATGGAACAGACTGAAAATAACTTTCCGTAAAATCATTTAACGTAGTGATGTTGTAGGATAGTAACAGCTTCATGACAGCAGCATTTAAGAAAGTGAACGCGAGGCCGATTGTGACCATGTGAACGGCACAGCTTATGCTAATCTTCGAAAAGCCGCTAAGTTTCCAAAAACTTTTCGGTGTCTGTTTCAATATCCGGTATTTAATATTATAAACAATCGCCGAAAGACCGATTGTCGCAGCAAGTACCATGAACAACTGAATGGAAATGTTCTTTCCTTCTCCAAATTGCCCCCAGCCTAAGACTGGATTAATGAAAGAATTATAGAGAAAGATAACTAAAATGATAACCGCTAAATAAAGTAAGTAATTTCCCAGCATCGACAAATATCTTCTCAAGTATAATCTTCCCCTTTCACTCTAGACAAATTATCTTTTCACCTTTAAACTAACCCCCTACTGTTCACTAATGCCAACCACTTCATAAATTTCTGCCCCTTGCAAGCGGAAGAGATCCTCCATTCCCACGATAGAAAAGATCTTTGCCAACTTGACTGCCATTTTTTCAAATATCGGTCCTTGTTCGACTGTGTTCAAGTATTTTAACTTGAGATTCCAATTCCTTAATGTTATGGGGTCTACCACTTCAGCAACAATATTGGGAATCTCTTGAAAATTGGGGCTTGCTTTCATAAAAGTCTGAACAGGTAAAGCAATATGTCGTTCATCTACATAGCATACCTGAGATAAAGAAGTATTGGTTGGAATCCCATCCTTTGAAACAACCATAATGTAGCTGGGAAAAACGTCTTCTAGGGCCTGTTTTATTTGTTTTGAAAGGACCTTGTTCATCTCAAACACCACCCTCTTGATATCGTTATCTTACTGTCAATGCGCATTGGCTTTTCTTCAATCAACTATAATCAACAAACACTCTCACAAGCAATATCATTCCACTCTCAAAGAAGGGTATGTGAGATTACATATAGAATATGTAAGTATTTTAAGGGGGTATACGAATGCAAATCCAGTCAAAACTTTATAATACAGAACGAAACTTTTTTGTAGGACGGGAAAAGGAACTAGAATTAGTGCAAAAACATGCTGCTGGACATTCAGACTGCCAGTGGCTGCATATTTATGGACAAAGCGGTATTGGAAAATCAACACTTCTTCAGCAATTTATGGCTGAATTAGAGGATGGCGGTTTTTACTTTTTAGATGGCAGTAAAACCATAAGGACGAAAGAAGATGTTCTAGTTCAATTGGCCATTCAGCTCAGGAATGCGGGCGAAATAGACATGATTGAACATGATCAAGGGGAGATTGTGAACAGAATGATTCGCAAATCGAATCATACAGGGTGTCATATTGTCCTAATACTTGATACTTTTGAAAATTGGCGCTCCGTTGAGGAATGGCTTCCTCACTGGCTGGGTCAGTTTGACGAAACCGTACGAATTATTACTGCTGGAAGGCACCCGCTCACCGGCGGCTGGCTGCGTTCGGGGTGGGCAAGCTTCATTCATACCTTGTCACTGGCCTCTTTGACACCAACGGATGTGGACCAATATGCTCGAAAACGAGGTATTGCAAGCAGCGAGACCAAATCACAGTTATTCCATTTTTCTCGGGGCATTCCTCTAGCCATGACCCTTGTGGCCGAAATGATGTTGAAAGGAAATCAATATAAACCTCTCGCTCGCGTGGAACAGAACCAGCTTATTTCAGTACTAATGGAAGAACTGGTCGATGGACTGGAAGCTCCCGTTCGGCGATTACTCGAGGCAGCATCGGTGTTTTGGAGATTTAATGAAGAGAGGCTTGCTGCGATATTGAATGACGAAATAGACCATGAATCCTTTAGAAGTCTTATTAAAATGCCTTTTATTATTTTGAAAGAAGACGGATGGATGCTTCATGATGCGGTAAGATCATGGGCACTTGAAGATATGGTGCTTCGGAAACCTCAAACCTATGAGCAAATGAGAAGAAATGCGCTAAAACAAATTCGGTTGGAGGAACGCGCTAATCCGCTTATAAGGCAGAAACTGCACTTAGATAAAATGAGCTTACATGAAAATCCTCTTGTTCGGAATATTTGTTTCACCGCTCATTTAGACAATGTTGAAGTGCGTGGATGCCAAGAAATTGATCTTCCCAAAATTGAATCCTTGTACCTGGACTACCATCATTTCGTATTACCCGAAGCTTCTGGGGATATTCTTATGGTGCGTTTAATTCGACCGATTTGGGAGGTTGATCCTTCCTCTTTTATTACGATTTGGCAGGAAGATGAACTCGTTGCTTTTTTTGGAAAGATTCCGCTCCATGCCGATATGCTGAAAGTGTTAGAAACTGACCCAGTCCTTCACCCCTTTTTGAACGGATGGAAACCGGTTCCTAATGCTTATTTGATATGTTTTGTTGGGCTTGAGCCTGAGCTTGCGGCAAAAACACAAACCTATATTATTAATACTCTCATCAATCATTTTTCATTTTCAGAATGGCTTTTTGATTTTACTTGTTTAAAAGAGTGGTTTCCTGTTTTAGAGTTATGCGGATTCGAAGCTGCTCCATGGTCTCAAAGCAAAACACAATCCGGAACAGAATTCCGCGGATTTATCCTAGATCTTACGAAAGAAGACTACCTAACAAAACTAGATAGACTTCTATCAAGTAATTCAATTGGCGAAACGTTGACCGAGGCTCCTTCAACCTTTGATATAAATGAACTTAAAACGCTAATGAAAGGATTTTCAAAATTCCCTGTGAATCCTGAACTGTGCGAGCACTATATTCGTTTGTTTCCCCGTCGTGTCACGTTGGATTTATCTACTGATAACTTAGGGGAATATATTCAAAAAGATATAATTGATGGCGTTAACCAGCTAATCGGTGGTGACGATATGGATGCTACCTTTGGGAAAATATTAAAATATGCTTTTATTCAAGGAATTCGTCCCCATGAACTGGTTGCCAAGAACATTAATCTATCCCTATCAACCTACTACCGATATTTGAATAAAGCACTAGAGCGTATATACCAAGTTTTAGCGCAAAATTAATATATTATTACGATTTCCCGTTAAATAAAGAAGGTTAATTCAAATTGGACTTGGGAATAATAAGCAGTGTTCGTGAATTTTACACTAGAAAGGAGTTAATAACATGCCACAAGGAGCTACTGAAACAAGCACCTTAAAAGTTGGTGATCCGGCACCGGATTTCACTGTGGATGCACATGGCGGACGCAGAGTTACGTTGAGCGAATTCCGCGGATCCAAAAATGTATTTCTTTGTTTTTACCCTTTAGATTGGACCCCAGTTTGAGGCGCGCAGATGCCTTCATACGAGGATGATCTTCCTCGTTTTGAAGATTTTGATACCCAGGTCCTGGGTATTTCAGTAGACAGCGTACACAGTCATGATGCATGGGCTAAATCTATTGGCGGAATATCCTATCCGCTTTGTTCTGATTTCTATCCGCATGGAGAAGTTTCAGAGAAATATGGCGTTCTTCGCACAAACAAAGGCGAACCGGCATATGGAGCCTCAGAGCGTGCTCTCTTTATCATTGATAAAGAAGGAATTGTTCAGTGGATTGATGTTCATCCACTTGATAAGCAGCCTGATAACGAAGAGTTATTTGATGTTTTACGAAAACTATAAAGTCGAATATTGTTAGTAGAATATAAGGAGATTGTGTATGGAACTCTCAAGAAAAGCTATCCCATATACACCTAGCACCAAACCATTACATGAAATGACGATCATGATTGTTTCTACTTCTGGTGTTCATCTAAAGGATCAGGAAGCATTTCACACCGATCCTTCCGTAGGAGATACTACCTTCCGAATTATTCCAGGAGATGTTGATTCAAAGAATTTAACGGTAACCCACGCAGCCCCGAAGGAGCATTATAATACGGATGCTCCGAAAGAAGATATTAACTGCGTCTTCCCTATCGACCGCCTGCGGGAAATGGTAGAGGATGGGGATCTTGGCGGGGTGGCTGAGAAACATATGACCATGATGGGTTATTCCATGCGATTAAATATTATTAATAAAGAAACAATCCCTGCGCTGGTAAAAGAAGTGGTTCGTTCCAAAGCAGACGCTGTTCTTTTAACTGCCGGCTGACCTCTCTGTCATCGCACTGTAGTTACAGTGCAGCGCGGCATTGAATCACAGGGAATTCCAACAGTATTAATTACCTTGGATGTTGAACAATCCAGCTTGATGAGGCCGCCACGGGCTATCCATCCTGTGGGATTCGAATTCGGACATTCGCTAGGAAAGCCTCATGATAAAACAACACAAATGAAAGTATTAATGGCAGCACTGGCAGAACTAAGTGAAAGACAAGAGCCAGGAAACATCCATGATGCTCATTTTCCATCTTATTAAGGAATTAAAAGGGACGGCTTGATGGCCGTCCCTTTTTGTATGTCGAAATTTCTTGGATTGAGGACTAATCATATGTTGCGCAAGATGGATTTGTTCTTTATCCAGGTGATTGAGTCTAATCCACATGAGTTGCGAGCTGGTTTTGTCCTTAATCCGGGGGATTGAGGACTAATCTCCACGAGCCACTAGATGATTTTGTCCTTAATCCGGGGGATTAAGGACTAATCTTCACGAGCCACTAGATGATTTTGTCCTTAATCCGGGGGATTGTGGACTAATCTTCACGAGCCACTAGATGGTTTTGTCCTCAATCCAAGGAATTGTGGACTAATCATCACGAGCCACAGGATGGATTTGTCATTAATCCGGGTGATTGTGGACTAATCTTCACGAGCCACAGGATGGATTTGTCCTTAATCCGGGTGATTGTGGACTAATCTCCACGAGCCACAGGATGGTTTTGTCCTTAATCCGGGGGATTGAGGACTAATCTTCACGAGCCACTAGATGGTTTTGTCCTTAATCCGGGGGATTGAGGACTAATCGTAAGAGCCACCTATATAAAAAACGCTCTGTTAAGTTATAAAAAATAAAGGCTGTCGAGACTTTCTCGACAGCCTGAGAAGGGATGGCTTGGTCGCCGTCCCTTTTTGTATGTTACTTTTCAGGAATTTCACAGCCATCGTCATCACAGATAACTCCGTCTTGGCTGTTTAGTACAGTGATTTTATTTTCTGCAATGACCTTATTCAACGCCTGAACAAACGTCTCCGTTGGCTGGGCACCGGTAAGGGCATATTTTTTATTAATCAAGAAGAATGGCACACCTGTAACCCCATATTGTTTTGCCGTCTGTTCATCGGAACGAACCGCATCTGCCATTCCCCCGCTTGCAAGCATGTTAGCTACATCTTCCCTGTTCAATCCTACTTCTACTGCAAGATCCGTTAAGGTTTCGTGATCGCCAATATGTTTGGATTCGGTAAAATAGGCACGGAGAATTCGCTCTGTCATCTCTTTCATTTTTCCCTGAGTTTTCGCATACAACGTTAAACGGTGTGCATCAAAGGTGTTCGTTTGGATGAGAGTATCCATGTGATAATCCAATCCAACTTCCTTCGCCATTTGTACTACTCTGTCAGTATTTGCCTTCGCCTGCGCAATACTCATGCCATATTTCTTGGCTAGCATTTCGTACATCGTTTCTTTTACATCCCGTCCCATTGTCGGATCCAATTCATAGCTTCGATACGTCACTTCAATGGGGTGGTCAATCTGTTTAAGAGCGTCCTCCAGACGCTTCTTGCCAATATAGCAAAATGGTCAAGCAAAATCCGTCCACATTTCAATTTGCATAATCTTTCCCTCCTATTCCGATGTTCTCGTTTAGTATAGGGGAAATGCGGAAATTTTACACGTTATTGGACTTATACCAATAAAAAACAGTTATTGAATTGAACCTTTAGGATCTAATGAAAAAATTATAGGTAGCCTTTTGAACACCTCAAAATCTAGATTATTTCTTAACCCCTCCCAAAGCATTTCAGGAGCAGCTACTCCTGCATACTGACAACAATCGAAAAATTTCTTTTTAACTTCATCAACAGGTGTTTCAGGAAGAATCCGTTCTATCAGTCGTTTAGTTTCATGGGCGGTTACGACGGTAATATCACCTAAAGGAATTCCTGGTGTATTTGATTGGGTTTTCTCTATTTTTATACGATTAGCAAGTTCTAGAACCTGAGTATCCGCAAGGGCTACCTCCGTCAGATTATTCAAGTGAACGCTCCCGTGAACAAAGGCAAAGGCAACCATAAAAGGAATACTAAATTTAGCATCTTGTAATGTTTTAGGATGACAACGTTCCACGAGTGGCTGACATAACATACCTGCTGTATCATTAACACCTATCACAATTTGGTCAATTTCATTAAGCCCAAAATGGTTTCGAAGAACAAAGGCTGATTTAATAAATGAATGTGAGTAACGGCAACTAGGAAAAAGTTTAATAGATGTATCGGAAAAAGCCCATGTTTCAGTGTCTAATAAGACACTTCGTTGTTTTTCGTTTAAATTTATTCCAAAATAATTGAGAAAAAGACCTGTTTTACCATCCAAACAACTTGCAGGAGCAGTAACCCCTTCTCGCGCTAAAAAAGCTGCTTGAACACCACCCATGGATGAAAAGGCTGGATAAATGGATCTTGCTTGGGAACCAGTTCCCACTCCCGGCTCTTTACCGCCAGCAGCTTGCATATAGGCCAGCCCTAGCGCATGTTCTAACTCCTTATCATTTAACCCCAGTACAAGTCCTGTTGTGATTGCGGCACCTAAATAACCAAATAGTTGACTTAAAAACCATTTGGAATCCGCACCCGTGCCCTTGGGCTCAATTGCATAACCTAGCCGGCACAATAACTCGTTTCCTAGTCCAACAGCTGTAATAAGGTCCGTACTCCTTGTATCACAAGCGTCAGCAGCTGCTAATGCGGCCGCTAATGTAACAGGAGTTGGATGAATTCTAGCCCAATCATTGATATCATCATAGTCTAAGGCATGTGCTAGAGCTGTGTTCGCGAATGCTGCATAAGCGGGAGGTAATCGCCGCTCACTTCCTATTACTCGGCCTGTCCCACCTTTTACACCTATAGATAGACCCGCGATAGATTGTAAAGCGATCGGTGCTCCTTTATAAGCAGCTAAGGAAATGCCAATCGTATCACAAATATGGAGAATCACCTTTCCACGAATTTCCTCTGGTAATCCTCGTTTCTGTCTTAGACGGATAGCTTGGACAATCTCATGGCTTAATGACAAAAGAGCTCCCCTCCTAGAGTTAAATTAGAATTTATAATATTCAAAAAAATATATGTATACTTATTCATACTCTTTTACTAGAATCCGTTATTAGCATTTTATTGGTATACATTTTTTGATTAGTTATATTTTATCATAAAAACTAGGACTAAAAATCGCTAACATCCTAGTTTAGAACTCTTAATGCATGCTGTCCGAACATCCCATTTGACAAGTCTAGTGGACGTCGCCTTTTTTCCAAATCCCCTTAATGAAAACGATACAGAGTTGTGTTAACCTTTAGATATTAAAGGAGAGGAGTGTTAGTTTATGGAAATTAGTATTCCAGAGATTACCTTAAATGATGGATTAACTTTGCCCGTGATTGGTTTTGGTACATACCCCCTTAAAGGAAAGGATGGAGTAAATGCCATCGTAAGTGCGATCAATAATGGCTATCGCCTTATTGACTCAGCTTATAATTACGAAAACGAAGGAACGGTTGGGGAAGCTGTTCGCCGCAGTTCTGTACCAAGACATGAATTACTCATTACCTCCAAACTTCCAGGTCGCTATCAGGAATACGACAAAGCGGTAGCAACCATTCAAGAATCGCTATACCGAGCTAACCAAGATTACTATGATATATACCTCATACACTGGCCGAACCCTAGCCAGGATAAATATGTAGAAGCTTGGCAGGCTTTGATTGACGCTAAAAAATGGGGACTCATTCGTTCAATCGGGGTTTGTAATTTTTTACCTGAACACCTGGATCGTTTGGAAAAAGAAACCGGCGTCAAACCAAGCATTAACCAAATTGAGTTACATCCATTCTTTAACCAGGCTGAACAAAGAAAATATCATGAAGAGAAAAATATTGCGACACAATCTTGGAGCCCTTTCACTCGCGGATTCAAAGACTTAGAAATTGATACACTTCAAACAATTGCTACCCATCATAACAAAACGATTCCACAAATCGTTTTACGTTGGCACTATCAGCTTGGAGCGATTTCAATTCCTAAATCAGCGTCACCAGTTCGCCAATTAGAGAACATTTCCATTTTTGACTTCTCACTAGATGACGCAGAAATGGCTATGATTTCGGCCTTAAGCCGCCCTGATGGAAGGATTGCTGATCAGGATCCAGCGGTTTATGAGGAATTTTAATCAAGTTCGAAGATTTCATCTTCACACTTTGCAAGCAACCAAATTCAATTGTTATGAAAAACCGGTCTTAGACCGGTTTTTCTTTATATTGGGCTTATTAAACTTTCAATAATAAATTTATTTTTCTATTCAAACTTTACTAATTTGTCTTCACTTCTTTAGATCATCCACAATCCCATTTTCAAGTACTTTTAACACTTCTCTCAATGCATAGGAATGATAAGTATCTTTTTTCGTTATAATACCAAGGTTCCAATACAAGGTTGGTTCCGTTATTGGAACGATTCGAAGATTACTATTGTTTTGTTTTTGGTAAATAGACTTTGGCAGTAATGCAATTCCAAATTCAGAAGAAACGAGTTCAAGAATTAGATCCCACTGTGAACTTTGATATGAGATTTCAGGGATAAATCCAGCATCTATGCAAACATCTTTAATATATTCATGGAGTCTAAACTCTTCTGAAAAAAGGATAAACCTCTCATTTTTCAACTCCCGAATGGTAACAGAACTTTGCAATGCAAGTGGATGACTTTTATGTACATAAAGAACAAATTCATCTGTTATAAATGGTCGAATCGTAAACTTTTCATCGTCAACGGGAAGCACTACAATGCCGAGATCAACCTGGCCATTTTCAACAAGCTGGCCAATCAATTTTGCTCCTCTCTCCACTAACTGAAGAGAAACGTTCGGGTATTTTTCCTGGATTCGCTTCGCAAGGATCGGGAAAAACAAAGTACCAATCAGCGGCGGAATCCCAATTTTGATTTCACCAAATGCAACATTCCTTAAATCGTCAAGCAGATTGGTTATCTCAGAGAGGGATGCCAACGCTTTTTGTGCCTGCTCATAAACAATCTGACCGGCATCGGTCAACTCTAAATGACGAGTTGTGCGATTAAACAATTCTACATTCAATTCCAGTTCTAACTTTTTTACCGCCTTACTGAAAGACGGCTGTGAAAGGTAAGAATGTTCAGCAGCTTTTGTAAAGCTTTGGTGATGTACGACTTCAATAAAAGATTTTAAATCACGAAGTTCCACGTTAGTCCCCCATTTATTCCATAATTTCATAAGATTTATTCTATTTATGTATTTTACTTATAAGTTAACAGCATGTAAACTATTTGTTATAGAATATTCTGACTTAGGAGAGGGAAAATAAATGAAAAATAGTAAAATACTAACCTCATTTTCGGAAGCGGTTTCAGATATCCAGGATGGTGCAACGTTAATAGTCGGTGGATTTGGTTTATCCGGCATTCCCGAGAAAGCGATTCAAGCCTTGAAAGAACAAGGAACAAAAAATTTAACAGTTGTAAGTAACAATTGCGGCGTGGATGATTGGGGATTAGGTCTCCTGCTCGCAAATAAGCAAATTAAAAAAATGATTTCTTCCTATGTGGGAGAAAATAAAATTTTTGAACAACAATTTCTTAGCGGAGAATTAGAAGTTGAATTAACTCCACAAGGAACCCTTGCAGAACGCATTCGTGCTGGCGGTGCAGGTATTCCTGGTTTTTATACAGCTACAGGCATTGGAACACCGATTGCAGAAGGAAAAGAAGTAAAAGAATTTGACGGAAAAACCTATCTCCTAGAACGCGGAATTGTTGGGGACTTTGCACTCGTAAAAGCATGGAAAGCCGATACTCTTGGTAACCTTGTCTTCCGTAAAACAGCGAGAAATTTCAATCCTTTGGCAGCAATGGCTGGTAAAATCACGATTGCTGAAGTAGAGGAAATTGTTGAGGCGGGCGAGCTTGATCCAGATGAAATCCATACACCAAGTATTTATGTCCAGAGGATCCTGTTAGGAACCAACTATCAAAAACGCATTGAGCGACGCACTGTTGTCCAAGCGTAATTAATAAAAGGAGCTGATCAATATGAAAGACATACGTTTATCAATCGTAAAAAGAGCAGTACAAGAAATTGAAGATGGGATGAATGTTAACCTTGGCATCGGCTTGCCAACGTTGGTAGCGAATGAAATTCCAAATGATATAAATGTATTATTACAATCAGAAAATGGTCTCCTAGGCATTGGACCCTACCCGTTCGATGGTGAGGAAGATCCAGATTTAATAAATGCAGGAAAAGAAACAATCACCACCGTGCCTGGTGCTTCGATTTTTGACAGCGCTGAATCATTCGCCATGATTCGTGGCGGACATATTGACGTAGCCATCCTCGGCGGTATGGAAGTTTCCGAAAATGGTGACCTTGCGAATTGGATGATTCCAGGTAAGATGGTCAAAGGAATGGGTGGCGCCATGGACCTCGTTAACGGTGCCAAACGGGTTGTCGTGATTATGGAACATGTAAATAAGTATGGTGAGTCCAAGATAAAGAAAGAGTGTACGCTGCCGTTAACCGGAAAGAGTGTTGTCCACCGTTTAATCACAGATTTAGCTGTATTTGATTTTACACCATCAGGCATGGTACTCATTGAAACAGCAAGCGGTGTGACGGTTACAGAAGTACAAGAAAAAACAGAAGCCTCATTTACAGTTTCTCCAGAGCTTTTGGAAGTTTAAGTTTATTGGGGCTTTTGTTCTGTTTGCAGTAACTACAAGCTTTACTCAAAAAAAGTTGTAGCCAGGTACAATGCCTGGCTACAACTTTTTTTATGGCACTTTTTCACTAACCCCTTTAAATCTTCTGCTTAAATTCTAACCACCATTCTAATCAAAATGGGACGCTTGTGGACATCCCTTTCCGAATTATTAAAAAATTCAAAATATGTTCATTATTATCCATAAAATGGAGAAAGATTGGGCGTATAATATAGAAAAGGGATTTTGATCATTTCTAAACCCCTTATCCTATTTGGAAGGAGGTCCTGAATCATGTCATTCGCTGATTTTGAAGATATTTTCCAGATTTGTACAAATTACAACGAAGATGGACATTCAGTAAATATCGGTAGACTAGGAATCGATATGACACCAGGCACACCGGGTTCCGATATTCCTTTAACTAGTTCCGAACGATGGTGGGAGCTTGCAGAGAAGGAAATTCAACATGACAAGAGTGAAAATGTACTTGTATAACGTTTCTTTTGAAAATTCGTTTATTAATTAATTCTAATATCTAATTCTTAAATTTTTGGCATCCCTTGTTTATTCATAACAGAGTAAACAAGGGATGTTTATTTTGCTACATTATTCGAACTAAAAAATAATGGAGGAGGAAAAAATTTGAAAAGTGATGCATTTAAATTAGAAGTTAATCCTAAAGATAATTCTCAGGATCTTTTTCATAAATATAGAAAATTCTATGATTCTGAATGTTTTTTGGAGGCATTAGAGATTCTGAAACATTTACTAAATAAAGGATTTCCCAATGCGGAGTTTGAAATGGGTCAGCACTACTATTACGGAAATGAAAAGTTAGAAGTTCCACAAGATTACTTTAAGGCTTTTCGCTGCTTTTCTTTAGCCGCAGAAAGTGGACATGCGGACGCTCTCTATTTTCAAGGTCAAATGCTTTTATATGGTATTGGTGTTGTTTTAGACATTAATCAAGGATTAGCTTCACTAAATATTGCCGCAAATGAAGGAGAAAACAAAGCTTTAGATATATTGGGTAAAATTTATCACTTCGGATATTCTGATATTTTACCAGATTATAAAAAGGCGGAAGGCTATTATCGGATGGCAGTTAACAAGGGATACCCCTCTTCGATGTTCAACCTTTCATTATTACTGGAAAATCAATTTAGGTTTCAAGAAGCTTATGAATTAATGATCCAATCAGCAAAAAACGGCTTTTTGGATGCTATTTATTACAGTATGACTACATATAAATAATTTTCGCAGAACCGCGTGGGAATCGACCCCACCAAGTCTTGGCACGCATGGCCCAGGGAGTTTTCTAGACTAGATATCCTTTTTGGGCAAGCCAGCACTAGTAAAAAGTACAACTCTTGATATCGAACGTAATAACCTTCCATTGAATCAAAAAAATTGACTTTTAAACTCCTATTTATTTAAATTAAACTAGCATATGTTAACGTTTACAAATCGTCATTAAATCAGCATGGGGAGTAGATAAACATGAAATATCGGCATCTTGGAAACAGTGGATTACGTGTTTCCGCACTGGGACTTGGGGGGAACTCATTTGGCTCACGTGCCGACCAGTCCACATCGAATCGCATCATCCATCAAGCGCTTGATCAGGGTATCAATTTTATTGATACGGCCAATGTCTATTCAGGTACGAAGTCTGAGCAAATCATCGGTGAAGCATTGGCTGACCGCAGACATGATGTGATCATTGCAACAAAAGGAGGATCGCCTATCGGTGAAGGTCCAAATGATAAAGGCGCTTCCAGGCTGCATATTCAACGTGAAGTTGAGAATAGCCTAAAACGCCTCCGTACCGACTATATCGATCTTTACCAGATTCATAGATTTGACCCGAATACACCATTAGAGGAAACACTAAGAACGCTTGATGATCTTGTACGAGCTGGTAAGATCCGCTATATTGGGGCTTCTAACTATGCAGCATGGGAATTAATGAAGGCGCTTGGTATTAGTGAACGGCAAGGGCTTTCTCGATTTATATCCATTCAAAACTCCTACTCCCTAGCGGACCGTACACCCGAACAAGAATTGGTTCCATGCTGTCTGGATCAAGGGGTTGGCATTATTCCATTTTTCCCACTCGCAGGAGGCCTTTTAACTGGTAAGTATGGCGATGGGACTCAAATTCCTGCAGGTTCCAGGTTAGATAAAGATCCCAACTCGATTATCGGCCAACGGCTGGATGCCAAACATCTGCAGCTTGTGAAACAAGTTTCAGCGTTGGCAAATGCACACGACACATCACCTGCAGGATTATCGCTGGCATGGTTATTGAGCCGTCCGATGGTTTCTACCATTATTGTCGGAGCAACACGAGAAGATCAGGTTATTGAAAATTTAAAATGTCTGTCACTACAGTTGGACCCATCAACCACCGAGGCACTTGATCGTGCCAGCATGCCTTTCCTTAATGGGGAACCGTTTGCCTCCTATCGTTTCGAAAAAAAAAGCCAATAAAAAAATGCCTGTCACCACCAGATTTCCGTTGAATTAGAATCTACAAAATCTGAGCAGTGACAGGCACTGTAATATTCCATTGAGAGAAGCAATTTTACCAACCCAATAAATGCCTATTTACTAAAACCTCGCTTGACCATGGATCATATGGCATAATTCCATTGTAATTTATATCTGCCCGGTAAAAATATTTACATTTTTCATTAAGCATGCTCGCTGTGAACGAAAAAGTACTATTAGAAATTGCCAGGACATCACTCTTTGATAATATATAAAAATCTGGGTAAAACATGGCAGGAAGAAAATCAGCAAATAGATCCCTTGATGTAACTGGAAAACTCTTTGAAATCCGGCAATACACTGTCAAGGTCATCACTAGCAATATACAATATAGGATTATCCAATGTTGACCATATATCTTCCAACCATTTTTTATACCATGTAGTTGGTGCAACATAGCAGATTTTTCCTATTCTTCTTTTATCCGCAAGTTCGTTATAGTCACCTCTTCTAATGTGCAGTGCCACTACTGTTTTTCCTTTTCTCCTTAGTTCCATTTCACCATTTTCCATGATATTCTTTACTGTACCTACTGGCTTATACAAGGAACGAAAGTAATCTTTAAATGGAGCATATACCTTGGTGTTATATTGAAAGTATCCCCAAAAATCAATATTTACGAAGGGAGCCTTTTCAAAGGAAAATATATTTTGAAATGCAGGGTGTTTATGCTGACGAATCTTTTTATATTGGCGTTTGGTTGGTTTTTCATTATGTCCAAATAAATACTGCCCAATCCATTTTGGTGTTAGAACCTCTAAATTATATACTTTTGCATAAATCTTTAGAAAACCATATTGCAATAATTGATTACCAAATCGCCCAATTTACGCCAAGTGTGCTCATGGTAATAATGGGCTGTTCATTTACCATAAGTGTTTTCTCCTCTCACATTTTTTCTAATAATTACTTTTCATAGAGTAAAAAGGAAAACATTTTTTGACACTCGGGCTCTTTGAACGCTTATTTTTTTAATTTCTCTAAATCAGCATCCACCATCATTTGAATTAATTCTTTAAAACTCACCTCTGTTTTCCAAGCTAACTTTTCTTTTGCTTTTGTACAATCCCCTAACAGAAGGTCCACTTCAGCAGGACGAATAAGATTCCTATCAATGATTACGTAGTTTCTCCAATCTAATCCTACATACGAAAACGCAATATTAACTAATTCTTCCACAGAATGGGTTTCTCCAGTAGAAATTATATAATCATCTGGAGTATTTTGTTGGAGCATTAGCCACATCGCTTTTACATAGTCACCGGCAAATCCCCAATCGCGCCTTGCATCCAAGTTACCCAGGCGCAGCTCGTCCACTAAACCTAATTTAATCTTTGCTACTGTATTTGTTACTTTTCTGGTAACAAACTCTAATCCGCGGCGAGGTGACTCATGATTAAACAAAATCCCAGAACAAGCAAACATATTGAAACTTTCGCGATAATTAACCGTAATCCAATGTCCGTACACTTTTGAAACTCCATATGGGCTTCGGGGATAGAAGGGCGTTTTCTCATTTTGAGGTGTTTCTACTACTTTACCAAACATTTCTGAACTCGAAGCTTGATAGAAACGTGCATCTGGTTTTACAATACGAACCGCTTCTAACATATTCGTTACCCCTAGAGCTGTAATTTGGCCGGTTGCTATGGGCTGTGGCCAAGAAGTTGCAACAAAAGACTGAGCTGCAAGGTTATAAACCTCATCAGGTTGTGCAATTTGGACTGCTGTTATAAGAGAGGCAAGGTCAGTTAGGTCCCCATCAATCCACTGTAATTTGTCTTTGATATTCTCTACATTTTCGTAGTTTTGTGTACTAGTTCTTCGACGAAGAGCAAATACTTTATATCCCTTTTCTAATAATAGTTCTGCCAAGTATGATCCGTCTTGTCCTGTGACGCCAGTAATAAGCGCTCTTTTCATTTTATCCACCCATATTCTAAAAACCAGCTGTACAATTTTTGTAAGCCTTCTTCTAAAGAAGTAGTTGCTTTCCATCCTAAAGAATGAATACGGGAAACATCTACTAACTTACGGGGTGTTCCATCAGGTTTAGTGGAATCAAAACGAATTTCACCTTTAAACCCTACAATGTGCTTTATTTTTTCAGCTAGCTCTCCAATTGTTAAATCCTCACCTACACCAATATTGACAATTTCATTACTTTCATAGGTATTCATTAAGAATAAGCATGCATCTGCTAAATCATCTGAATATAAGAACTCGCGTTTAGGTATTCCAGTTCCCCATACTTCAACATACTTTAAATTATTTTTATGTGCCTCATGGAATTTGCGGATAAGCGCGGGGATTACGTGAGAAGATTGTAAATTGAAGTTATCATTTTCACCGTATAAGTTTGTGGGCATTACACAAATGTACTTTGTGCCATATTGACGGTTATAGGCTTGGCACAATTTAATACCGGCAATTTTTGCTATTGCATATGGTTCGTTCGTTGGTTCAAGCTCTCCAGTAAGGAGGTACTCTTCTTTCAACGGCTGAGGGGCCATTTTAGGATATACACAAGTGCTTCCCAAAAAAAGAAGCTTTTTCACTCCATACCGATATGAAGCATCAATTACGTTTGTTTGAATCATTAAATTATCTCGGATAAAATCAGCAGGACATTCATTATTTGCAACGATTCCGCCTACTTTTGCAGCAGCAAGAAAAACATACTCAATCATTTCATCCTTAAAGAAAATCTCTACTAGTTGTTGATTACGTAAATCTAATTCTTTACTAGTCTTATATACAAGATTCGTATACCCTTGTTTTTGTAAATTTCTTAAAATTGCAGACCCCACTAATCCGCTATGACCCGCAACATAAATTTTGGAGTCCTTTTTCATCTACATCTCCCTCTTAATTGGACAAATTTTGTTCGATTTCTTCCCAGGTCATAAAAATTCGTACAATATCTTCTTCGATTAAATTACTTCCAAGTTGTACCTCAATAAATTCCAAATCTGTAATTGCCTTTATTGCATGTTTACTTGCAAATGGGATCATAAGATTATCACCTGGTCCTACATGGACGAAATTTCCATCTAACACAAAAATTCCTTCTCCTGCAGTTATTGACCATATTTCTTTTCTTTGTTGATGGAATTGGTAACTTAGATTTTTTCCGGATAAAACCTTAATTTTTTTGGTTAAAACTTCTTCCTTGTTTTCATTAACTGTGTAATCTAATACCTTATAGCTCCCCCAACGACGTTCCTCATACATTGGTCTTTGTTTAATATTTTTCATTACATCTTTTAGTTTCGAACTCATCGCTTTCTCACTAATTAAAATACCATCTGGGCTGCACGCTACAACTATATCTAATAAACCTAAGGCAATAACTGGAATATCCAATTCATTGATTATGTGTGTATTTATCGAATTACTGATAATACCCCTGCCTAATAAATGTAAATCCATCTCCTCGGTTAAGGTATTCCAAGTACCCAGATCCTTCCAGGAACTATTATAACTAAGGACGACAGCACGATTTACGTTTTCTACCACTTCATAGTCGAAACTTATCATAGGTAGTTTATCATACTGCTTGACTAATTCTTCATATTGAATAGGCATGCCCTTTTCTTTTAGGATCGAAATCATATAACCCAGCGTAAATGCAAAAACTCCACAATTCCACAGTGCACTTTCTTGAATCAGTTGTTTCGCCAGTTCTTCGTCTGGCTTCTCAACAAACCTTTTGACTGTCCTAAATAGATTATTCGTTTCTCCTTCTTTATTTTCATTTGGAATAATATATCCATACTTTTCAGATGGATAGCTAGGATGTGTTCCTATTAACGCTAAATCTGCACCAGATTGGGAGAGAGCATTTTCCATTTCTTTTATTTTCAAAAAAAATGAATCTTCCACAAAAGAGTCCACTGGAAGTACACAGATCATCTCATTTAACGGGACCTTCATTATTGAATTTAAATAAACAGCAGCTAAAGCAATAGCTGGAAATGTATCACGCCTAACTGGTTCTACGATAAGCGGTATATTGGAACCTATTTGACTCTGTAATATATCTACTTGTGTGCTAGAAGTGGATATAAACGTGTCATCTGCTAAACCTGACGATTTTATTTGGCTCCATATTCTTTGAACCATAGATTCTACCTGCTTGTCTTTATTTCTTAACACTTTTAAAAATTGCTTTGATCTTGAACTATTAGATAAGGGCCACAACCTGTTTCCAGACCCTCCAGACAATAGAATTAATTTCATCCTGTACCTCCTTTCTAAGAAATTGTTATGTGTCATTTTTTAATTATTTTTAGTTTCCATAAATGAGACAAGCTCTTTTTAAATAGTATGTTGCTGGATTTCATTATGTTAATAAAATGATAAATAAGCGGAGTATTAACTTGGTAAAAGTGAACAAAGGTTACTGAGGCAACACTTATTACGAAAAAACATTACTCTTGGTTCCAACATAAAAAGAGCAAACAGTATTTCGCATTGTTTGCCCTTAAATAAATATTTTTCTAAAATAAACAAAGATAAGAGATGGTCTAGAAATTTCTAAATAACGCGAATTTTTCCAACTCTTCTATTTCGATTGCGATCCTTTATATTTAGTTCTCTTCGGGATTGAGGAATACCTTGAAATGATATGAGGCCAGCCTTAAACAAAACATACCCGATAAAGGCAGCAAAGATCGAACTTCCAATCAGAAACAAGATGAATCTTCTGACGACATAACGTAACATTTTTTCACCTCTTTATCCTCTCATTGCTGATAAATATGATGATATCATCTTATTTATGTCGTCTTATTTAACTTCGCAATCCATCCCTTCCAAGAATTCTAAAGTTATGACGTTAATCTCTTGGTAATATATTTACTTAGGATTGCTTGTGAATCAATACACTATGTTAACCGTTATGAATACTTTCTCTTGTTTTCCAATATCGCTAAACGAATTAGTTTCAGTTTTATTTCTTTGCTTAATGAAAGCCATTCCGGTTTAAAGATTTTCATTTTCCATTCCCCCATTAGAGTATTGTTTGGTCTCAAAAGTTTAGAAACAACTTATTCTGCAACAATATTCAACTGAGATGTATTTGATTTTTACATTCCCGTTCCCTCAAACTCTATAACATTTTTCGTTTTCCATATTTATTCAATTTTCAACATTTTTTTCGCGATTAGAAGATGCTTGAGACCTTTCACGCTAAACAGTTTGTTAACTTATTTCAAAGAATTATTAAACAAGAATTGAAGAATATATCAATTTTTATAATAACAAGGGTATAAAGCAAAAATTGGCAAGCATGAGCCCAGTTCAATACCGGGTCTATACTAGCCAATTAGCTGCTTAAAATAAAACTCAAACTCTTGGGGGTCACATCAATTAGAGTTCCTAGCACTTTTCATTTTCATTATTAATGGATCAATCTGATATCGTTATTTCCCTACATAATAAGTTTCAGTCGGTCCCAGATAGCTATTTGCAGGTTTCTTTCCTTCTGGACTAATGACAAGCTTTTCTAAAACAAATCCTGGGCTCACTGCATAAATCCTAAGGGTATTGAATCCTTCCTTACAATTTATGGTGCTAATATGCCTGCGGATGTTATCAAGCACTCCTGCTGCCCAATTAGAGTCATCAACGCGGTATCCTTCCGGAAGTGTATTTTCAATGTTAATATCATCCTCATTCGCCTGTATTCCACAAAATAGCGTATAATCGGTTGTGACCGGATTCGATGGTTGCATATATAATTCTAACTCATACACTCCAGCTTCCTTTACGACGAATTGATATTCCAGATAAGGTGCGTCTTTACCTGCAGTAAAATATTCGTTTGTAGGAAACGCCTTCATAGCAGATAAAGTCTTGCCGTATCCCTGAAGCACTTCAAATCTATTAACCTCACCATACTGATTACTTACTTCCTTTTTAAGAGAATAATGTTCTGCTTCTATGGAAATATATCCATTCGTTTTGACAAAAGTCATTTCAGGAAATTCACTGTAATCAGTCTTCGATGCGTTTACAATGATTGTACAGGTACCACATGGCATTTCGACTACGATACTGCCTTCTGTCTCATCATTCATCAGACTACGATCAATCTTTACCTTGATTACTTCCATGGTTTTTTCTATGCCATCTAAGCTGCCGCTGAGCATTGAACATGTCAGCCACTGATTTTCGCAGGTAATCTTAAAATCCGCAGCCACATCACTTAAACTGAAAATCGTAAAGGAAGCTTCCTCGCTATCCGGTTGCAGGAAGTTATTCAAATAGACTTTATTATTATGCCATGCTGGACCTTCATTATGTTGTTCCGTCCCATCCACAGTTACCATGAGTCTTGGCTTACTAGTAGGTAATACATTCATTAGAATGGGATACTTGCAACCTTCTTCATTCCAGTTGATAAAACCGATATGCTCAGAAAGCCCCATTCCGTACCACTTACCATCATCAATCGTATGATACTGCTCCACCAGCTCTCTATCTCTTTTCAAGCATTCTCTTATCTGATCCGCCAGTTTGTTTGCTTCCAGTAAACCCAACTTAGCGTAATAATGATTTTTCCCAGTAAGCAGCCACATCTTCTGCAAATTCAGATTTCCTACAGCAGGGTAATAAACGAGTGAAAAATAAGCTGAATAGTTCTCAATATCGACATTCCAATATAGATTCTCAGCAATATCCAAAATGGTATCGATTTGCTGTAATAAATTTTCCGTTTCCTTGTAATTTACCGGATGATATACATCTGCATGCATGTGCTCAGGTCTGCGATTATGAGCAATCTTTGTGTAACCAGTGAGCAGCTCAAACACTTTTTTCATATCATCCCTAGAGAAAACACCCTTGAACTGTTTTTCAATCCATTGCATGGTATAAAGATCCGTCTTATTAATCGCATGAGTTCCCCATTTTTCAAAATCATATGCCAAATCCATGAAATAAGCTAACGGGAATTCCTGTGTAGCAATATCGCCTACATTCACAATCCACAAATCCCGAATGCCAAAGTCATAAGCCATACTCATCTGTTCCCATATCTTCGGAAGGTAAGAACTATTAATCCACTCATACGATATCGGCCCGCCATGATAATCGAAATGATAATACATACCATAACCGCCTTTATGGTTACGCATTTCTTCTGTTGGCAATGTCCGCAGGTTGCCATGATTATCATCACAGAGCATTAGAATGACATCTTCAAGCTCCTCTGAATTCATTAATCCTGGTGTATCCTTATCTCCATAGAAGAAGGGTTCCACTTCTTTATATAAGGCCAGCATTCTTGGTACTTCAGAAAGATTAGGATTGATATTTTCACGAATCAGCTGGTTTTGTGTCTGTAGTACATCTCGTAACAAATTGATATTGTCAGCTAGTGTGGCTTCTTTGCCCATGATTGAAGTATCGGCCTCTCCACGCATACCGACAGTAACGACATTTTCAAATTTGCCGCTGCGCTTCAAACCATCTTCCCAGAACTTGGTAATCCCTTCTCTATTCGTAATAAAATTCCAAGCATCTCCATAAATGGATTCCTTTCCACGCAAATATTTATATTCCTCACCATTACGCAAACAAGGCTCATGATGAGATGCCCCCATAACAATTCCATACTCGTCTGCTAGTTCAGCATTTGCTAAGCCTGGTCCGTCTACACTAAAACGAGCGGACCACATGGCTGGCCAAAGATAATTTCCTTTCAATCTTAGCAGCAGTTCAAATACGTGATCGTACATTTCTGCATTAAAGCCGCCAAAATTCTTCATCGTCCAGTTACCATAGGCAGGCCATTCATCATTGATAAAGAAGCCACGGTAACGAACAGAGGGCTCTTTAGAAATATATTTCAAGTCTCCGCTCAAGGAAATGGACTCTTGTCGCTGCGGCTTCACACCACTCCAATCTACCAACGGAGAAACACCAAGCAGTTCTGATAGATGAAAAAGGCAGTAAATCGTACCGCGTTTATCACTTCCAGCAATGACCAACGCCTTTTCAACGTCCTCAAATGGATTATCAATCACTTGAAATAAATAGACTTCTCTTTTTCCGTTTATTTCTGACAGGTCAATTTTCTTTTTCTCTTCAAGCTCATGAAGCATGGGGCTGTTATCTACCGTTCCATATAAAACAACATTCTTTCCAAGCCTATTTCTGTCCGTGGTTGCTTGCGGGGCATATCCGAAAACCATCTCCACATCATGCATAACCTTTTTGGCGATTTTATTGACACCGCTATATGCCTCTTTTTCCTGATAAAATAATGAAATATAACCTTTTAACATTTCTTGGTTGATTACAAATTCCATAAACAAATCCTTTCTTTATAGCCCAGATTTTTTATTTACTTTGCAGTAAAGTAGGCAAATTACAAGGTATATCCGAATCCCAAAATCGTAAAACATTTATCTTCATGATTGGAAGCCATTTTGATTTCTACCTGGTGTTCCCGGCAGACATTCTCTTGATACACGATTACTGCATTGCAGTGAGTCCAGTTTACTTCATGCGGGTCAGCAGTTATTTTAAGTTTGCCATCCACATAAATCTCTGCAGTTCCAAACTCACTACTTCCTGAATCCTTAAAAACAAGAATGAGACTTTTGCTGTTTATCGTCATTTTGAAACTTTCATTTCCCGATACAGCTGTATGCATCCAGTTATTCGGGAATTGTGGGGTAACAAAAGGGTTCGCATCCATCTCTACCATCTGCAAATCGACATCTGTTTCTCTAAAACTGCCGATATTTATCCTTGCATTAATGGTGTTATCTTTCCTATCAAGTAACTGAACATCCTTATAACCATTACCTATAACCGGTGTTTTATCGATTTCGATGTCAACCCGATCTTTACTAGATTTCTTTGTTTCCGAAAATAAATAGGCAAGGCAATCACCCATTACGGTATGACCGTCATTTGTTGGATGATAGATATCGTAAAAAAATTGCCTCTTGGTAATGATGTTTCCTTCTTCCCTAGTAAGCCTAAACTGCTCTACCACTGCTTCCTTTACACTTACCATTGGAAGTTCATAGTGAGCACCAACGGGAGAAAGCCTATCCTGGAGATTCCAGTCATTTTCAAACACGCTGAATAATAAAATAACTGCTGGTTTGTTTTCCGATGAAAGTATTTTTAAACATAAGCTCTCATAACAAATTCCCTCTGTTTCGTCACCTGCATCATTTACAGCAAACTCAACAATTACTATATCCGGCGCTACTTCTCCATCCCTTAAAATATCCCGTTCATATCGGATCATGCCGAGTTCAGATGGTGTACCACCTACCCCGGCCTTTATAAAATGAACATTCTTCCCATTATCTTTTCCAAACATTTCTCTGAATCTCAAATAAGATTGATAGGCATAGCTATGAGTATGGATTGGTTTTGCTCCAGCACCCTGAGTAATGGAGCCCCCAATATAAGCGATGGTAACATCTTCGCCTCTTTCTGCTTTTTCAATGGCTGCTTTTAATCGGTGATTGTTTCCTTTGCTTAAAAGGGATTTTCTAATCATCGCCTGGTAACCTTCTGAGCCAAATGGAACCGGTGGGTCCAACGTAATCTCAGGTACCTTATAGTCATCATGCAGATAGAATTTAATAGTTGCAGTTGCTAGTCCTCCAGGTTGGTCGAATTCAAAGGCAAATTTACCTGGAACATCATCATCTTGGGACCATTCAAAATCCTCAAGTTCTACCTGCATCTCTGTTCCATCTGTTGGACAGGGTATTCTTAATAGTGTTCCAGTTTCATATTTACTTCGTTTTCCATAATTGTGTACTACAAAATTGATCCACCCGGTATTTTCATTGCCTGTTTTTATAACGAGTCCTATACTGTGAACGAGCTTGCGAAATCCCTTACAATCGTCAAGGAGAGTCAAAATTTCCTCATCACTCACGCCACCGACAACTCTTGCAATACTTTTTAATCGTTCTCCATCTAAATAGACTTCCTGTGAAGGCTTACCTTCATTACGTGGAGATGCCTCAATCACTTTCTCTAACATTACGAAAAAGCTATCTCGTTTTACCACTGGGTCTTTTGGTGCCTTGAAATCAACTTTGGTATCGCCATTTTCTATTAATCTGCTTTTTCCAGTCATTTTTAGCTTTCTCTCCTTTGAATGATCAATTTTTTTATGACACTTCCTAGTGAATCTACATAATTGACACCTGTGGCCAATCCAATGGAGCTTCTTGGTTGATTTAGAGGTAATAACCACCTTGAGTATCCTTGATTCTAGATTCACAAAGTTTATTCAATCAACAAACAAAGTATATATGTATTCATTTTATTATTTTTTTCAGAAAGGTCAATGCATTTTTGAAATCGCTTTATATTATTTTAAATTAGGATGCCCGGCAGTTTTACCCTTAAGTACTGATAAATCAAGATTTATTCTTTACTAATGTTTTCTTGTGATTTGAATATCAAAAAAAGTGGCACCAAGCATGGCACCACTTAGACCTTAATATATAACTTGAAATCCGCAATTTAAATTAATTTTACTCCATGGCGCTCAAATGCCGCCGCTTCTAGTATAGACATACCCTGTTCCTCGGCAGCCTTAGCCACTTTATCCGAAACTTGTGGTGCAAGATTCGCAGGAGCAGCATAGGACATTTCTCTTGCACGAGCAGTGTTTCTGCGTTGGAACGGTCCCCAAATAGCAAAGGTTTGACCCGGTTCTTGAATATTGACAAACAGCGTGTTTCCATCAGGCGAGAAGGTTGGTCCCGCCAATTCAGATCCACTTTGACGGTTGGCTGCAAAAGGATAGACTTTACCTTCTGGGGTAATTCCCATAAGTCGGTCTTGGCCTGAACCGTCTTCTGCATACCAAAGGTCCCCCCATGGAGTCATGCAGATATTATCTGGATATTCCATTTCTCGTGCATCATTTCCCTCATAGAAAAGCTCCAATGTATTCGTGTGTGGAATATAACGGTATAGACGTCCAAGTTTTTTCTCACCGGCAGAAGTGTCATCAAACCAGAAAACTCCCTCTTGGAAGAATGCTCCTTCTAATCTGCTGAACTCAATACAGTTTTGTGCCTTGGCATCTTCGCGGCACAAATGAGGATCTACTTCCTTCCAAACGATTTCAAATTTTTGTCCTGTTTTAAAGGTGCTAGCTGCTGGACGTTGTACTGCTTCAATTGCCGCCGCATAGAGCTTTCCGCCTTTATGTAATGCACCTGGCTCCTGGCTGGTGTCAGTTGGGATAAAACGGTAAAGGTAACTTGGGCTTGCATCCTCAGTTAAGTATACATATCCTGTCGCTGGGTCAATCGCACAGGCTTCGTGTGCAAAGCGGCCCATTTCCTTGATTGGAGTTTTTGACATATCGTTCTCCGGCTGTGACGGATCTACTTCGAATACATAACCGTGTGTTTCGGAACGTGTTTCTTCACAAGTTAACCAAGTACCCCATGGTGTCGCTCCACCGGCACAATTTCGGATTGTACCTGAAGAGGTTACATATTCTTTGATAACTTCTTGATTTGGTCCTACAACTAGAGCCGTTGTACCACCCTTAGCTGCCGCATCAAAAGGATTGCTTCCAAATGCTGCGCCATTCCCCAATTCATGGTTACGAACAAGAATGGTCGTATTGTTAGGTCCCTCAAAAGCTGCCATCCCATCAAAGGCTCCCGGGATTTTTGCCCCGTTTGACATCAGATCTCCCTCTTTAGAGATAATTTTGTAATGAAACCCTTGTGGAAGATCGAGAATTCCATTTGGATCCGGAACCAAAGGACCATAACCGCCAAAACCGCTGGCAGGATTATTAGTCGTATCGGCAAATGCTTTCGAACCGAGTGCTAACACACCAGTTGAGCCAAGAGTAAGAGCAAGTGTACTCATTCCTCCAGCTTTTAAAAAGTCTCTTCTGTTAAAGCCATTTTTAGAAATTTCATTACTCATAGACTATCTCTCCTCAATATGTATATTTTGAATCTAGTAATAGATTAAATGAGAAGTTTTAAGAGAAGGTAGGGTTTATGTAAATATTCAGTAAACTATTGATAAAGGATTGTAAATAGTAGAAAAATACCCTGAATGCGTATGATTCAGGGTACTTTTTTTGTCACAAATTTCTTATTAAATTGGCATTGGGCTTCCTTTATGATCGATAAAAACATATTTACTTTCTATCCGACGTTTATTCTCAATAAGTTCTAGTATTCCATTTGCTGTATCATTAGGATCTCCTGGGGCACTTTCCCCACCCATATCTGTCTTTATCCAGCCAGGATGGACAGCATAAACTTGAATATTATTTCCATTAACGTATTTACTCAATTGCTGGGAAAACATGTTTAGGGCCGTTTTAGATCCAGCATAAGCATAATCGCCGCCATAAGCGTTATCAAAGCTGCCTGCTTCAGAAGAAATATTAATAATCGTGGTACTATCACCCATTAATAATAATGGAAGAAAATACTTAACAACTCTCATTGGACCAAAAAGATTTACATCAAATGATACCTGTACCTGATCTAAATTCAATTCCTCGATTGTTTTATCACGTTCTAATAGAATTCCTGCATTATTAACAATCGCGTCAATCGAACCAAATTGCTCCTTTACAAAATTCGCAGCCCGTATGACAGATTCCTCATTTGTTACATCTAACGGAACGATAGAAACAGACTTTGAGAATTCAAAATCAGATAATTTATTCTCTCCTTGCCGAACATCGCGAACCCCAGCAACAATATGATGTCCTCTTTCTGCCCGCGTTTGGGCAAGTGCTAGTCCTAAACCTCTATTTGCTCCTGTAACTAAAATCCTCATATCCCTCTCACCTACTTAGACAACTCAATTTTATTAATAGAAGAGGAATGAACGACTATATTATTTTTCATTTTCCAGCAACCTCTACCCAATGTTAAACCTTTGACAAAATATTTGCAGGAATGGATATACCACAATTATCGGTAAGCTTGGCACCATCGTTGTAGTGGCATACTTTGTGTCCTTGTTAATTATTTATGATAAATAAATCTTTCACCAGGAACCATCATATGGAATTTCTGGTTAGGATAACGCTGAAATAGGTAATCGACAAAATAAGCTGGATTCTCGCGGTTATTCGGAAACATATCATAATGAATCGGAACTATGAGGTCAACCCCGACCGCTGCAGAAAAGTCTGCCGCTTCTCTGGAATTCATGTTTCCGATAATACCTCGTGAAGTGCGGAAATAGTCCGATCCATTTATTGGCAAAAAAGCAACATGAGGTCTGAACTTTTTTACTTTATTAATCAGTTCAGGTGTAACGATTGTATCCCCGCTGTGAAATAGACGAATGCCGTTTACCTCTATTAAATAGCCTAAAAAAACATGATTGCCTAAAGAATCTGTTTCATAATCCGTATGAGCAGCAGGAATAGGTGTAATCTTAAATCCCTTGATAAAAAACGATTCGCCATCTTTGGCTGAATGTATATTTTTATTATCCACGTGTTCTTGTACTATCGGGACAAGTGATGCTGGGATTCCAAACATAGAGTCAGAGACTCTTGAAACCTCTTTAATACTTGATAAATCTAAATGATCATCGTGTCCGTGTGTAACCAATACACCGTCTAAGTCTCGGAGCATTCCCGGGTCAATAACCGGTGGAAAAGCTCTTATAAATTCAGTCTCAGGGTTCTTTTCCTCAATACTTCGGGTTAAATAAGGATCAATGCAAAGTAGCCCATCCTCTTCTGTTCCTTTTAAGAGGACGCCCGCTTGTCCTAAATTCCAAAACGAAACAGCCTCTCCTAAAATTCTTGTCTGTCTTACCTCATTCATTAATTCTTTCCCACTTTTATAAATAGTCCCCATTGATTCCACCTGTTTCTTTTAATTGAATTATATCATTGGCTTTTGTACCTTCTAACCAGAAAAGCCAAACTAAGAAAAAACCCGCACGAGTGAAGGAATCACAGTGCGGTTATGAGGATAAGAGACCAACCATCGATCCTCTAGGTTTTATCATTTATTGGTTTTGGAAATCAGTTCACATGCTTCAAAAAGCAGAAGATCTGACCATCAAATCATTTAACTCGGTTAGATAAGATAACCGTCCCCATTCTTTATTTTCAAAGCTTCTTCTCCTGCTTTTAATACCTCAATGATGCGGTCGACGTCGTAGATGCTGCCGCTCCATGTACCGCCGCTGACAGCTTGCAACGCTGCCCATAATCTTGTATCATCGGGAAGTTGTGGCGATGGCTTTACATCTGGATTAACTGGTCTCTTGGCAAGGATTACACTTCCTTCTTCAGGTGTAACCTCGTTGTAAGGTGTTCCAAGAAAGTGAAGATGGCCTTCCAATTCTTTCGTATTAATATAAACCTCGATTAAATCACCGGTTCTTAACTTTCCGATTGGTCCATTAGCAAGACCTTCAGGACCGATATGTCCGATACAAGCGCCGGTTGAAACACCTGAAAAACGGGCGTCGGTTAACAATGTTACATGTTTTCCATACGATAAATGCTTTAAAGCAGAGGTCAGTTGATACGTTTCCTCCATACCCGTTCCAAGCGGACCGCATCCAGTGACAACCATGATATCCCCTGCAAAAACTTCGCCATTTTTTATCGCTTTCATTGCTTCGCGTTCACTTGTATACACTTTCGCAGTATTTCTATGATAGAACACGCCATTTTCGTCTATTTTTTCAGGATCGATCGAAGCTGATTTAATAATAGAGCCTTCTGGTGCAATATTTCCAGTTGGGAAAGTCAAGGTAGAGTGCATGCCACGTTCAAGGGCAGCATTTGGGGACATGATAACGTCACTTGCATCAACATTGTCCTGTTCTTTAAGAATTTGTTTCATTCTTTCCCGCCGCTCAGAATTTTCCCACCAATCGAGATTTTCCCGCAGTGTCCTTCCTGTTACCGTCATTACATCCTCATCCAATAAACCCAAGGAACGTAAATGCAGCATCACTTCAGGAACTCCTCCGGCTAAAAAGGCACGGATGGTTGGATGATGGACCGGTCCATTTGGCAGCACACTGACAAGTCGAGGAGTTGTTTTGTTTATTTCAATCCAGTCCTCAACAGTTGGAATAGTACATCCCGCTGCATAGGCAATGGCTGGGATATGTAAAAGCAGATTGGTTGATCCACCAAATGCGGCATGTACTACCATAGCATTTCGAATCGCTGCGTTTGTCACGATGTCTTTTGTCGTAATTCCTTGTTCTTCAAGATGAATGACCGCACGGGCTGATTGTCTTGCCATTTCTCTCCAAATATTCTGACCAGACGGAGCCAGGGCTGAGTGTGGTACAGAAAGTCCTAATGCTTCACTAACAACCTGGGCTGTGGCCGCTGTACCCAAGAATTGACAGCCTCCACCAGGTGTAGCGCAAGCCCGGCAGCCAAGGTCAGCAGCCTCTAAAAGGCTTAATTCATTATTGGAATACCGTGCACTAATGGTCTGGACTTTTCCAGCGTCCTCCCCATAGAAAGGGGGAAGTGTAACCCCCCCTGGAATGACAACCGTTGGCAATTCTTGCATGGATGCCATTGCAATCATCATCGCAGGAAGCCCTTTATCACAAGTAGCGATCCCAATCGCTGCCTGCCTTGTTGGCAGAGAGCGAATTAACCGGCGAAAAACGATGGCCGCGTCGTTTCGGTATGCCAGGGAGTCAAACATTCCGGTCGTTCCCTGGGATCTTCCATCACAAGGATCACTAACATATCCTGCAAATGGAATTCCTCCATGTTCACTTACTTCACGTGCAGCTTCCTTCATTAATAAATCAACTTCCCAGTGACCTGTGTGATAGCCGAGAGCAATTGGATCACCGTTTATATCTTTCATTCCGCCTTGCGTACTCAGAAGGAGGACTTGTTTGCCGTTTAATTTAGTTGGCTTCCATCCCATTCCAACATTTTGCGTCATCCCAAATAAATTACCACTTGGCTCTTCACGCAACATTTGATCTGTTAGCGGAAGCTTTCCTTGCGGACCAAGTGCTTTCGTTTTGATGGAATAAATGTCAGGGTTATTTGAATTCATTAGCTCATCAACTGAGTTAGCCAATAATAGGACCCCTTTCTAATGGAAGTATGAGTCTATTAAACTCAAACTCTTAGCCATTTTGGAATTTCTTTTTCCATGGTTCGGACGAAACAGATAAATACCAATTGGTTGATTTGGAGGGAAGAACACTTTCCCGTGTCTCCCTTAGCCTTTGATAAAAACTGTTTTGGTAGTTGTAAAAAATTCTTTGGCTGCTTCGCCTTGTTCGCGGGAATGCGAGCTGGATGCTTTCATTCCGCCGAATGGAGCTTGCAATTCTACACCGGCCGTTTCATAGTTAACACGGACAAGACCCGCTTCAATATCATCAATGAAAGTAAGGATTTTGCCGATATCTTTTGTAAAAATAGAAGCGCTCAAACCAAATTCGGTATCATTCGCCACTTCAATACCTTCTTCAATCGTTTCTACTTTCATCAGAGCCAGGACTGGACCAAAAATTTCCTCTTTGGCAATCGTCATGCTGGAAGTTACATTGTCAAAAACCGTTGGAAGTACATAGAACCCTTGTTGAAACTCAGGAGAATTCGGAGCTTCACCGCCAATTAATAGATCTGCACCTTCTTCGATCCCTTTTTGAATGTAATATCTTACTGTCTTGTACTGTTCTTCAGAAGCACAAGGTCCCATCCAAGTCTCTGATTCCAATCCGTTCCCGACTTTAATCTTTTTTACTTCGGCAACTAATTTATCTTTAAATTGATTATAAACACCGCTTTGTACAATGACACGGCTGCTGCAGGTACATTTTTGACCAGTAGATTTAAGTCCCCCGCTTAAAACGGCAGCTACAGCCTGATCCAAATCAGCATCATTTGCTATGATAATCGGATTCTTCCCGCCCATTTCAAGCTGATATTTTGCTCCACGGGCAGAAGCTGTTTGACCAATTTGTTTTCCAACTGAGTTTGAACCTGTAAAAGTTACTGCTGCAACATCTGGATGTTCAGCAAGTCCTTGTCCAATAACCGAACCTTTGCCTGTAATTAAGTTAATAACACCTTTTGGGAAACCTGCCTGTTCGAAGCACTCAATCATTTTAGCAGCCGTTACAGCTGCTTCCGTTGCCGGCTTCAAAACCACTGTATTTCCGTAAACTAGAGCTGGGGCTGCTTTCCAAATTGGAATCGCGACTGGGAAATTCCATGGTGTAATCGCACCAACGACACCCAGTGGAACACGTTTGCTAAACTGTAGAGCTCCACTATCTGATGCTGGTATAATATCCCCCATTTTTCTTGCACCTTCACCAGCATAATAGCGTAAAATAGCGACACCCCTGGCGGTTTCTCCCTTTGCCTCAGGCAAAGTTTTTCCCATTTCCTTTGTCATTGTTTCGGCTACTTCATCAAGATTTTTTTCAAGAATATCAGCCGCTTTATACAAGAGATTTCCTCTCTCAATTCCAGATAACTTTTTCCAAGCTTTTTGTGCTTGATTGGCAGCTAGAACCGCTTCATTTAAGTCTTCTCTAGTTGAGCTTTGGACATAACCTACCACTTCCCGGTTGGCTGGATTAATACTTGGCAATGTTTCATTGGAAGAACTAACCTGCCAATGACCATTGATATAGTTTAAAAATGTTTTAGTTTGAGATAAAGTTGCCATGTTCATACTCCTCCTAGTTTGCTATTTTTACACTTTTATTAACTTGAACAGGGTTTCGTAAAACACCAATTCCACTAATCTCAATCTCAATGACATCACCCTCTGCCAGAGTGAAGTCCTCGTCAGGGACAATGCATGTACCGGTTAACAATACTGTTCCAT
Source organism: Neobacillus sp. plas4 (assembly GCF_057221695.1). NCBI lineage: Bacteria > Bacillati > Bacillota > Bacilli > Caryophanales > Bacillaceae > Neobacillus > Neobacillus sp. plas4. The sequence continues at coordinate 2,092,203 of NZ_CM170152.1, read as the reverse complement.
CAAACACCACATTATCACGGCACAAAAAAGAAACTAATTCATCATATTTTCTTTTTAACTGTGATGTATTTGCACTTTCTTCAAAAATTAATTCACTGTTACGATGGATTCTGCACGTAATTAAGAGATTATAAGGATCATCGACCGTCTCCGCTAATCGAATACTAGGGCCAATCGAACATGAGTTTTTCCAAACTTTTGCCTGTGGCAGATATAATGGATTTTCACCCTCAATATCACGACTGCTCATGTCATTTCCTATCGTATATCCAACAATTTCACCCTTACTGCTCAATACCAGGCCAAGTTCTGGTTCCGGGATCTGCCAATTCGAATCAGTCCTTATATAAACAGGCGTATCTGGTCCTATTGTTCTATTTAAAGTTGATTTCAAAAATAACTCCGGCCTCTCAGCTTCATAAACTTTGTCATAGATTGATTGATTCGTTGTCGCTTTTGATTCCAAGTTTCTTGCTTCCCGGCTTTTTAAATAAGTAACTCCAGAAGCCCAAACTTCTTCCGGGCGGATTGGTAACGTCAATTGAAGTTCTTCTAGTTTTTCGTCGATTGGAAGTGAATTCTGAATAACCTGTTGAACTAAAGATAAACATATCTGATTTTTAGTTTCTGCTTCCTCCATAAGATGTTGGAAACTATTATAAGGTAATACATAAATTTGACCGCTTTCCGTTAGGGCAGCCAGTTGGTCTGATTTTTGTTCAGACTTATAACATATAATTCTCATAAAACATTTCCCCTTCAATTTAAAATATGAAACTATTTTGAAATTACTCTAAATGAATATTACCTAAAATAAGGTCACACCAATGGAAAATACTCTCAGTAATCCAATTAGAACTTCTCCGTTTCATGTCATGCTTAGTAATATAATTTTTCTATTAAGCGTTTTCAAAAATGGAATCATGAAAGAATTTAAACCGTTTTACAAAGCAATTCACATGTTTTAATTTTTCAAAAAATAAAAGTATTGCAAATAAATTATAACATCGAAATCTTAGTTTGTACATTAAATAAACTAAGTTCTGTTCATCTAGTATATATTATCATTTATGGAAAAATAAAACCTGTCGCAGATTAGCCTCATTAGAGAACCTTTTGCGTCAACCCCTCTTACACCAATATTTTCAGTACATATGTATTTGATTAGATTACCAACCGTACTGATTCAGCATCTTTATCTAAAATGAAGCTTACTTTTTTATCTCCACAAACCAAATCATATTCACCAAGGAATCCTTCAAATGAAACCATTCCGTTGTCATCTGTCTTACATGTTACATTTGTATACCAGTCACCTTTGATCAGTTTCTTTAAAACTTCATAAGCAGGTTTTGGACTATTATCTCTTCTGATAAATCCAGCAGGAGCACCAAGCCATGCACCATCATCGCTGAAGGACCAGGATGTAATGGCTTCTACCTGAGGATGTTTAAACAGAATCGAATACATTTCTTCTACTTCTTTTGCCTGACGTTCTTCGAATTCTGGTGTAGATGGCCATTCTGGAATCTGATAATCATTCAGATCTTCAATTTCAGTTGGCATAAGATGTCCAGATGTCAATGTGTTTTCTGTAAAGTGAATGGGAAGACCAAAGTGTGAGAAACGGTCTAATACTTCTTCTAATTTCTCACGTCCCCAATATCCCTGATGCTGATGTGATTGAATACCAATAGCATCAATTGGAATACCAGCATTTAGACATCCATCAATTAAGATTTCATAATTAATAGATGTATTAAAGTCATTTAATAATAGGGTCGCACCAGGATTAAATTCACGTGTTTTTGCAAACATTTCTTTAATGATTCCAACTCGGCCAAGGTCTTTACTAATCATTGTAACCCCATTGTCATACTTATCAAAGATTGGCATAATGACAACTTCATTGATCACATCCCACATATTTATTAATCCTTTAAAGTCTGATACTTCACGCTCGATTCTAGCAAACTGTGCTTTCAGGATTTCTTCATTACTCATATCCAAAAGCCATGGTGCAGTTACTGTGTGCCAGCAGAGTGGATGTCCTTTCACAGCTACGTTTCTTTCTTTTAACCACTGTGCAGCAGCCTTTAATTCTTTTGTCTTTGGTTTACCTTTTTCAGGCTCGAATGTTCCCCAATAGAAGGGCAAGGTTGCAAAGTTAAATAAATCTAAGAACTTATCAAGTTTCTGTTCCAAAAATAGAAGTCTGTCAGCTGATACACTTTTGTTAGCAACTTGGACTGCATCAAATATGCCGCTACCAAATAGGAACTTATGGTTTGTCTGTTTAAGTTCCACTTCCTTTCCCCCAACAGGATAACCTGATGCATCCACAAGTTTGATTGTCTTGCTCGCCATACGGTGTGCAAATTCATTTGTCCCCCCCATTATGATACCTCCATTTTCATTTGAGTTTCTAGACAGACCTGCTGCACTGTTACAGGTTATTTGCTTAAAACGGCCCCTGCCGGCAAATCACGGTTCTCTTTAGACTTACTTCCATTTTCAACGGCAAACTGTGTAAATTTCAGTTCACTAAGCCAATAGGTAATGAAAATAGCTATACTTGAGAAAAAGAAAATAAAGATGACTGGAAATTTTAAAGAAATAAATAATAACCCATAAAGACAAATCATATTGATTAAGGTCAGATGAAATTTATACAAGCCAAATTTCAAGGCATTTATAAGTAACTGTTTGCCTGTATAGTAACCGTTAACCATTAACGGAAACACATGTAAAACAACCATAAAATAGAAAACCGTCATTAAACAGAAAAACATGTATAGAGCGATTTTTATGTTTGAGTCCATTTTTGTGATGATTTGGAAATCTCCATAAAGCAACAAACCCATTATTAAAATACTAACTCCGACAACCATGCTTTGTCTGAAATTTTCTTTCAATAATTGAATGTATGTTGAGACAATCGTCGGTTCTTTCTTTTTTACCCATTGTCTTGCTACTCCAAAAGCAGCTGCCGTCGCGGGAAATATTGTAATAATCGGTATACAGCTAATTAAGAATATAAGGTTTAAAAGGGTAAAATGATAAATCCAAGTACACATCCGATATAACCAACCGTCTATCTGTAACATAGTGAACCACACCGCCCTTCTTAATTACTTATTACCTATAATCGGTCATTACCAACCAGCATTTACTTACGAAACAATATGTATTTGTGTTTTTATTTTTTATAATACAAGTAGATTATTAGGAAACTGCCTCATAATGTGACAGTTTCCTAATTGGTAATCTATTAATTATTTCTTGTTTTGAGCATTATAATTCTTTACATACTCATCCTCAACCGCTTTTCCGCCCTGACCCATGTACTGGTCAACCAATGTTTTGTACAGGCTGTCTACTTCAGATGGCTTAGCAGAAATTAATTTTGCAAGCATCTGAGCAGAAAAATCTTTAAGCGAGGTATTGTATTTGGCGTCAGCAGAATTCGGTGTTGAATAGTAGTAAGGAGCATAGTAATCCACAGACCCAACCTTTAATGCATTCTCTACTTCTTTTTCAAAACCTGGATACCCTGCGGAAACAGCTGCAACGTTCTTTTCTTTATCACCAAGCTCGATACCATTTGAAAGAATATCATAATCGAGGTTGTTTGCAACAGTCATCATCTTTTCGCCTTCATTTGTAGTTCCTGTCTGAACTGGAACACCATTGACCATGTTGTAATCTACACCTTCCTCACCATTCTGTAAGAAGAGCGTTACCTCTTGGTCAGCCATCCAGTTAAGATATTGTATCGCAAGGTCAACATTTTTACTAGCTTTCGGTACAAGAATGAACATGCCATTAGGAGAGTATCCTGCCTTAGGAGTCTTTCCTGCGTCATTTTTCCAAGGATCAATAGGGATCAGATCTGCACCAGGGACGTTATTTTTAAGATTGGTAAGGGTACCAGGAGCTGTTCTGTACGGACCATCCCAGTTCGTGATAAATGCGCCAACTTTTCCATTGGAAATATCTGCATCTAGCTGTTTTGCATCTTTGTCAGTAGCGAAACCTGGGCTAATTAAGCCTGCATTATACATCTTGTTCACATATTGAACACCTTCTTTAAATCCTGGTAAATTCCAGTTGGCCTGGTAACCGGGACTTGTCTGCAGTGTAGCAAAATCTTTTTTAGACAGGTCAGATGGTTTAAAGGCATCCGGTATGTTACCGATTCCTGGATAAGCAGGTTGAAGTGCATATCCAAAAGGGATGACACCGCTTACATTTCCAGGATTCTTCTCTTTGAATACTTCCATCGTTTCATAGAACTCTTCTGGAGTAGTAGGAACAGGAAGACTGAGTTTATCCAGCCAGTCTTTACGGATGAATGTATTCATGCCCAGAAGTACCGTTCTCTTACCAGGTATAGCAAACTGCTTACCGTCAAACTTACCATACTTTAATAAATCATCCCCAAGATATTTTGTGAGCGTAGATCCATGCTCCTTAAGAGCTGAATCAAGATCTGCCAATCCACCCTGCTGTACATAATTATAAACAGTACCCTGGTTGTAGGTGAAGACGATATCAGGTGCCTCACCTGCTGCCATCAATACATTTAACTTGTCTACTTCCTGGGTTCTAGGAACTGGAACAAACTCTACGGTTGCATTGTACTTCTTGCCGAACGTATCGTTGATATACTTTGTCCAGTAGTTATTATTTAAATCTGGCTGACCTGGTTTGCCTCTGTCAAAAACTTCAACCTTTAACGTTCGATGTTCCGTTGTCTTATCTGTTGTCTTTTCTGTTGTACCACTTTGTTTGTCACTTGATGCTGTACTCTGACAACCAACCAAAGCAGTAGCAAGTGCCAGCGCAGTGAAAGAAGCAAAAATAGATTTTAGTGCCTTTACCTTCATAGAAAGCCTCTCCTTTTGTATATATAAATTTTTATATAAATTTGCGAATCGGATTACAATAATCTCTTTCACAAACTCGTCTTAACCTTTCGTTGCACCAAGGGTTATGCCGGATACAAAGTATTTTTGGAGCCACGGGTACACTAGAAGGATCGGAACTGTACCAAACATAATGCTTGCTGCTTTTAATGCCTCTGAAGGAATATTTAAGTTGATATTCTCTCCAGCCATTTGCTGTGAAATATTGATCACATTGTAAAGCTTAAGCTGGATTGTATACAGATTTTCGTCGGTAATATAGAAAAGAGCGTCTTGAAAATAATTCCATCTAAATACCGCATATAGTAAAGCGATTGTGGCTAGTGCCGGCTTGGAAAGAGGCAGCATGATCTTAAGCAGTATTTGCAGGTCATTACATCCATCCAGGTAGGCAGCTTCCTCAAGGCTTTCCGGCAAGTTCTCAAAGAACGATTTCAATATAATCATATTGAATACGCTCATCAAACTCGGTAATACCAGTGCATAAGGGGTGTTCAAAAGATGTAAATCCTTGATTAGCATATAATCCGGGATCAAACCACCGCTAAAATACATGGTAAACACCATTAATAGCATAATTACTTTTCTGCCTTTGACCCTTTTTCTACTCAGTGCGTACGCTGCCAAAACAGTGACAGACAATGCAAGAACCGCATATATAAGGACCAGAATCACGGTGAAAAACAATGAGTACAACATACCTCCGTCACCGAATACTACTTTGTAGGCTTCTATATTAAAGTCTATAGGGTATATCGTAACCAACTGGGATATAATCGCCCTATTGGAACTAAGTGATGCCGAAAGAACATATAGAAAAGGAACCAGGCATATAAAAACCGCTATTAAAACAATAAATGCTGCTGAATAGTCAAAAACTCTATTTCTTAATTTTTGTGACATTGTAAGCACCCCCTTACCATATTCCTTTCCCGCCTAATTTCTTAGTAATAAAATTGGAAGATACCAGAAAGATTAAGCAAATAACGGATTGGAACAGACCAACAGCTGCACCAATTGAAAAATTTGCAGATTGAATACCTACACGGTAAACATAGGTACTGATAACGTCACCATAGTCCATAACAAGGTTGTTTTGCAGGGTGAATGGACGGTCGAAATTTATCGCCATAATATGTCCGAGTTGCAAGATCAATAGAATCGAAATGGTCGGTCTTATACCCGGCAGTGTAATATGCCAAATTTTCCTTAGCCGTCCTGCGCCATCCACGTCAGCAGCCTCATAAAGCTCTTTGTCAATTCCCGTCATAGCAGCAAGATACAAAATTGTCCCCCACCCTGCACTCTGCCATACTCCAACTAAAGAATAAGTTCCAACCCATGCCAATTTGTCCGTTAGAAACGGTAATGCATCTCCACCCATACGGGTAATTAATGAGTTTACCATTCCTGTAGGGGCAAGCAACTGAGTAACAATTCCGCCGATAATAACCCAGGAAAGGAAATGCGGCATATACAGAATTGTCTGACTAATTTTCTTGAACTTTTTAAATGCCAGTTCATTTATTAGGATAGCTAAAACGATTGGTGCCGGAAATCCCACAATTAAATCCAAGCCATTGAGCATCAATGTGTTTCTAACAACCTGATAGAATTGTGGATTCGCAAATATTTCCTTGAATGTTGCAAAATTATTCCATGTACTCTCGCTCAAACCCGTAAACATGTTGTAATCCTTAAAGGCTATCTGTATGCCATACATGGAACCATATTTAAATGTCAATATGTATGCCACCGGGATGACCAACATAAGGTAGATGATAAAATCACGCTTTAGATAATAAAGGAAGCCCTTCTTCTGTATCAGTGACGTTTCAATGCTAGTCTTTTTATTCAGAGCAAGATCACTATCTATTACTTTCATAAACTACGACCTCCGTTTTACTAATGAGATAGACGATGGCATCGAAGAATCGCCCCTGCTATTATTATCAAGTTAAAAATTTTATAAGTTCAGTCTCACTTTTTGATTTGCTGTTTCAATAAATTCAGCCTTTTCTTGAGCTACAATGCACAACTCTGCCGCCTTGAATGCATGAGCTTGCGGCATGGAATTTTCTGTTCCATTTAAACAATCGAGAATAAATTCACCAAAGAACGGAAATCCTACCTTCCCTGTCACCTGTATATGCTTTTCACCTTCATGGTTTACTAGATATACGTGATTAGAGGTGCTCTCTCTGCCGATATCAATATATTTCCGAACCTCTATATATCCTTCCGTTCCTAAAATCACTACTCGTCCATCTCCCCATGTCCCAAGACCATCAGGTGTCAGCCAGTCTACGCGAAAATAAAAGGTTGCTCCATTATCTGCGACCAGCGTGGCATCACCAAAGTCTTGGAAGAATGGGTAGTCTTTAAATTTGTAGTTCGCCACCTTACTATGAAGGACTTGTGCATCTTTAGCACCTGAATAATACAAGAATTGCTCGATTTGATGGCTTCCAATATCACATAAAATACCACCGAATGATTCTGGATCAAAAAACCAATCTGGACGGTTGTTCACATTTGCACGATGAGGACCTGTTCCAATTACTTGGACCACTCTGCCTATAGCCCCTTCCTCAATAAGCTGTCCCGCAAACACAGCACTTTCGACATGGAGACGTTCACTATAGTAGATTCCCCATTTCAGTCCCGTCTCAGCTGTTTTTTGCTGAGCTTTTCTTATTTGTTCTATTTTGGTAAATGCAGGTTTGTCGGCAAAGTAGTGTTTACCATGGTCCAGTACTTTCAAGCCTAAAGGACCTCGGTCCGAAGGAATACATGCACTCGCCACCAACTTAATTTGAGGATTCTCAAGGATTTCTTCTCCTGATGATACTGCCTTTACCCCAGGATATTTTTCACAAAAGGCTTTTACCTGCTGAGGATCTGGATCATATACATGGGTTAATTCCCCGCCTGCTTCCATTAATCCATTACACATTCCATAAATATGACCATGATCCAAGCCAATAACTGCGAAAGGAAATTCCCCCTCTTTCACTACTTTCGAAACATGACCTTTTGGAGCATAATTCATTCCATCCATTTTATCCATTTGGTTCTCCTCTCCATCTCTTCAAAGGGATAATGACTTATCCCTTCTTCAATATAAAACCATTTTTATAAAGTAATAGAGCTAGTGCCGAAGTTTTCAATGACCTTAGTTTTTTCATAGAACTTAACGGAATGTTTTAACAATCCCTCTCTAGTATAAAAAGGAGTTTCTTCATTTAATGGAAGTTTTACCGTTTTTCCAAAGCTTGCCGACTCATAAATCGCTGTGATTAATTCAAGCGTTTTTCTGCCTTCATTCCCATCGATCAAAACTTCTGAATTAGTTTCGATTGCTGTTAACACATTGTGAATCTGACCTGGATGTCCTTCATATGGAATATCCGGAAGGGCATCATAAGCACTTTGAATTTCTTCTTCTAATTGAGTATCTTCTACTGGGAATCCATTTTCTTTTGATTTAGATGCTTTTAATTTCCAAGGTGATGAAATCCGGGCATTTTTGCCTTGGAAAATTAATTGCTGTTCTTGACCATGATGGACGACAGAACTTGTAATTTGTGCCAAACACCCGCTATTGTATCTTCCAATTGCAATCGAGATGTCTTCTACTTCCGCATTATCATGAGAGGTATTACTCATCACAGCGGTTATTTCCGATGGCATTCCATTCATCCATTGGAATATATCAATATGATGAACAGCATGATTCAACGTAGGTCCGCCACCTTCTTTTTCCCAAGTTCCGCGCCACCATAAATCATAATAGCAGTGACCTCTCCACCAGTAGGAATCAACCTGAACGTGGACAATTGGACCAATTAAATCTTGTTCCAGTATGTTTTTTAACTTCATCATCGGGTTAAGGAAACGATTCTGAGCCACAACCGATAAAGTTTTACCGCTTCTTTGGGCGGCCGCATTCATAGCATCACATTCTTCTAACGAAGACGCCATTGGTTTTTCAACCAAAACATGTTTACCAGCATTTAAGAAATCAATAGCTATTTGAGCATGAGTATATGGAGGTGTACAAACTGAAATTAAATCAATATCTCTTCGGTTTAGCAGTTCTTTGTAATCTTTTACCGTGATAGCTTCGAGATTATACTCGTTAACAAGTTTGTCTGCCTTTTCCTGATAAATATCTGATATGGCTACAATTCTACATTTGTCCGAAAAATCCAAATATCCTTTAACATGTGCGGGTGATATAGCTCCTGCTCCAATAATTGCTACATTAATCATTTTCTGCCTCCCCAAGATATTTTTTGCAAAGGTCGAAGAAGTCTACGAATCTTAATTAAAATAATTTGGATACTTTTCCTTTAATAAGGCTTTTTCAATTACCACTAACTGTAAATGCTCAGTTATTACCTTCTCTACAGAATTTGCGTCCTTGCTTTTTATAAGGTTAAAAATCTGTTCATGCTGATGAATAATAAAATCCCATTTCATACCTGAGGATGTACGTAAAGCTCTTACTCTATTAAAGTGGGTGTTCATCTGCTGCAAAATGACCCAAGTTCTGCTTTTCTTACAACCTTCAAAAAGAATTTGATGAAATTGATCGTCTAATTCATATAGCCTCGTAAAATTTTTCTTTTCATTAAATAATTTCTGCATGGCAATATTGGTTTCTAATTGGATGAAATAATCCTCTGGAAACTGTTCACATGCCAGCCGTACTATTCCTCTTTCAATATTTTCTCTCATGAACCTTGCTTCTTCTACTTGATCTAAATTTATCCTTGAAACAAAGGTTCCTCTTTGAGGATAGATATCCAAAAGCTCTTCTTGTGCTAGTTTTAGAAAAGCTTCCCTTATCGGTGTTCTGCTGACTTGTAATGTTTCACCTATTTCCTTTTCAGAAATCTTACTTCCAGGTTCAAGTTCTAATTTTAAAATTTGGGTCTTTATTGCAGTATAAACATGTTCCCTAATAGACCCTTTATTATCTACTTTTGTTTCCGCTAATAATTTCATACTCCACCTCTAATTGACCATCCATTCATAATCAGTAATGCCTATACCAAAATCTTCCTTTTAGTTCCTGAGTAACAATTCTCTCTAATAAATATACTAAAGCCTCTCTAATAGCTAGTATCGCGTCCCTTATCACCCCTAACGATTGATAACGCTTACAGATACTAGTTGAAAAAATACATATGTAAAGAATTTAAATCACACTAGTATAACTAATATACTAGTACACCTAGGATTATATATTTTTTTCATACCAATTTCAACAATTTTTTTGAATATTTAATTTAGCCTGAAAATTACATATAATTAGTTAGTGTTTTCGAAAATTTGACAATTTTTTATTTTAAAAGATTACAAAAAACGCAAAAAAATCTCCGTCGCTAGATTCGAAGGGACTCTGCGATACGTGAAAAGGAGTGTTAGCCAGAAATGTTGCAGAACTCCACCAAAACAACAAAAGTTGAAATGCTTATATGGGCTAATGGCCATTTATTTTCGAACGTTTTAGGCACTTGACAATTGGCAGCAAGATGGACATACATACTCAAGTGTTAGCAAATATACAAAAAAAAGCCGCCCTTCAATTCGAGCAGCTAATTTAAAAATAACCCATGTAAATGATTTAAAATTCAATGTTACCAAATAACTTCTAAAACACCGTCCTAAACCCTTCTATATATGTTTGGCGGGACTACGTGGGAATCGAACCCACCAGACCTTACACGCAGATCTCAAGCAGTTTTTTAGTTAGAGGGAAAGTATCTTCTTTGGTTCCATCTAATATTGTATAATCGTGTAAAGTCTTTGTTTTACTGCACTTTTTAACTATTTATATATCATTTAATTTTATTCTACTTCATATTTTAAAAATCCATATCTATAACTTCTTTAATAGTCCCTGTAACTCGATCACTTTCAAGCAATTGCCCTTCTTTCAAATCGTTCACTTTATTAGTTTGTTCCACAGCAGGCTTTGTGTTACTTGGATTAGCAGGATCAACTGGACGACCAGTAAGTTCATTTTTAAGTAAGTTAATCTCACTTAATAACTCGCTGCGAAGGGATTTTAACAACGTTTGGAATTGATCCTTATCTAACTTTTGCTCACCGAGCTTCGTTACAAAATCCCGTAACTCGTTTGTTTGAACGGACCCCACCCCAATACGCTCAACATCGAAACGGGAGGCAAAATCTTGTTTAAGTAGGTTGATCTTAGCTAAAAACTCTTCACGAAGTGTATCGATTGTCTCTTCTTTTTCAAATTTATCCATATCCTGCTCAACAAGCTTCGTTATATAATCCTCCAGTTCATTTGCTTTTGCTTTTTCCTCAAGAAATGAATACACCTTTGGAGAGATTTTCGAAGTATTTAAAGTCAACCCTACATGTTCGTTTTTACTTCCTGATCCCATATTCATTATTCTAAACACATCCGTTTGGAGATTAGCAGCCGATAAAAAAAAGTTTGATAGAGCGTAAAATGGTGCAAACATCTGTGCACTTAGATGTGAATCCATATTGTTCACTCCGAAAGCGGACTTATCACCATGAAGATAATCTTTGTTGCTCATACGTTCTTCTCCCCTTCTTATGCAAAAGCAGCGTTCGTTTCATGTCTGCTTAAAATTTCTAGTCCATACAAATTTAACTTTCTTGAATCAGGTAGGAATAGATGATTTTGCTCTCTAATTTCGACGCCATATCTTGTATCTAGTGATTCCTCGATGAAGCGTTTAAGAATCCAAGAAATTCCACCAATATAAACATATTTATAAACCTTATCTTTAGGAGATGGGAAAGTGCTTTCAATTTTCGTTAATAAAATTTGCGTGTACTCCCTTAATGAATCATGGATTGGCTCAGTAAGATCAACTTTTTTACCACTATTTCCATCCCGTTGCTCCATTTTCGCTTTCTCGATTGTTTTAATAATGAATTCTTCTAGTGAGCGAACATCCAAAAAGTACTCAAGTAACTTTTCAACTCTCAGTTTATCTATATGCTTTAAGTACGAAATGTCTGCAAAGCAGTTCAATGAATCCCTGCTCTTAGGAGCTTGAAGTCCTGCTTGGAGCAAGGCAAGATCAACAGTCCCTCCCCCTAAATCTACAATTAGGGTTTCATAGTTTTTAAATGAATTGGCTTCCTCACGATCCTGTAAATCAAAATCTTTTTTTATAGCCCAACGAGCAACTTCGCTTTCAATCCGGCATTTGCTTGTTTCGACGTGAATGGAAATAACTCTTTCAAATCCTGGAGTTAAAATCGCTACCTGGTGCTCCCCTTCAAATCGGCTGGCCATTTTATTTTGCATATCACTGAACTTGTTCGTTTTCTTGAGTAACCAAATAGGAAGCATGGTTGAAAAATAATTAATGTTCACTTTGTTATCTTCTTTGCCGTTTCCTTTTAAAACATTGTAATAAGCCACTGAAGCCAGGAACATCACATAAGGAATCTCAGATTCTGTTTTATCATGAAGCTTGTTGATATGAATATTTCCTAACACCTGTTTTTCCGCTGAGTCGCCCACCAGATAATATTTCTCTACACCGTCTATCTTAGTTGAAATGAGCATATTTTGAAGAAGGTATTGGGGATCATTAAAAGTAGACGGATAGTGGCCGTCTGCCTTTTCCTTTGTTATTTCTACTACATTTGTAGGAACCTCAAAATAATAACCATCCACAAGGGTTTGAAAGATCGAATTACCAAAATCGACATTTTGACGCGTTATATCCATTTTTTTCTCCTCTTTTCATGCTTTTTCCTAATAATAAGTATATATTCTTCTCTTCTATTTGTCTAAATATGTTGATATTTTTTAAAGTTTTGATAATTTAATATTCCACATTATGTTGAACTTCAAACTTAGTAAACTCAGTTTCTAAGCATAAACGTAACTAATACATAAAATCAGTAAATTATTAATAAAAAAGTCCTTCCAAGGAAATTTCCGCATTTTTTCACGCTGGAAGTGCTTAAGTTTTTTTAAATCCATGAGCTTATCAAACATTTCATCCAGTGTTAAATCATCTAATACCTTTTTGGCACTCCTTCCACTACCTTGACCACGCTTATACTTGCGTGACAGTTTTTTGCATAAAAAATAGCCCCCTATAAATTTTTATAGGTGACTAAGAGTAAATGTTATGTACAGTCTCACTGAACAGTCTGCCACAGTCTAGTCAGAATCACCATTTAGACCGTGTAGGAGACATTTTATTAAAAACGTAGAAAAGTCAGTATTGGCGGGACTGCGTGGGAATCGAACCCACAAGACCTGGCACGCAGGTCTCAAGCAGTTTTGAGGTTCGCTAGCACCTGTTTTTCTAGTATACTGATGTGTCTTCAAGTACTGATAAATCAAGAACGGTTGGGTGATGATGTATATCAAAATCCAATTCCAGTAGATGTTATGCCTGGCGGTGCCTCTAAAAAGTAGATTGTAAAAGGGCATTCTCGGTTTTTCCATAAAAGATTTGATTTTAGGTCTGTTATATATAGTTAAACCATAAGAAAATTTTGATAAATAGAATTCAAAGCAAATTGCTTTAATACCTAGAACAGTCATAAATTTTGTGACCGTTCTTTCTTTTTGCCTACTCCCTTTTTAGAGGTTATAGGTATTTTCCAATAAACGAACCAACATCCCTAATTAAACTGCCTCTTAGTAAAAAGCGTTTATATTATTGATACAGCAAGGCACCCTATATAAAAAGAAAGGCGCAATTCATACTAAAGATATGCGCCCTTTAAAGGAACAACAAGAGAGTTTCTATTAGCCGGTTTACATGTTTTTAATCCAATGTTCTCTAAACGTACGTTATTTGTGAAAATCGCTTGCGGTACCCCTGATTATTGGGATATTGGCTTTTTGAGGTGCATTCTATTAGGATGTTACTGATTTTTCTTATTAGTTTACAGATCTTCCAACTTTGCCTTTAGCTTCCCAGTAATCATTTCGCAGATGTACCTTTTGGATTTTTCCTGAGGCGGTTTTCGGGAGCTCTTTAACAAAGGTTACGCCGGTAACGGCTTTAAAGTGGGCTAGTTTTTCCTTTGAAAAAGTGATAACTTCCTCTTCAGTTAACTGGTGCCCCTCTTTTAATACAACAAACGCATGTGGAGTTTCTCCCCATTTCTCATGCGGTGCAGCAATAACTGCTGCTTCAAGAATGGAAGGATGATCATATAAAACACCCTCCACTTCTATCGATGAGATGTTTTCTCCGCCGCTAATAATGACATCTTTCTTGCGGTCAACGATGTCAATGTAACCATATTCATCAACGGTACCCATGTCGCCGGTATACAGGAAGCCGTCCCGGATCGCTTCCATGGTAGCAGCCTCATTCTTCCAAAAGCCTTTCATCACACCGTTGCTTCTTATTACAACCTCACCAATATCTTCCCCGTTATGTGCAACTTCTTCGCCGAATTCGTCTACTACTTTTACCTCACAGCCAATCATTGAAAAGCCCGCTTTGGCTTTTAAGCGGTATTGGTCTTTTACTGGCATGTTGAGATGAGAGCGGATCGTTGATACAGTGCTTAACGGAGATGATTCAGTCATCCCGTAAACTTGAATAAACTCCCAGCCAAGCTCCTTTTCAACCCGTGTAACAAATGCGGGCGGCGGGGCAGAACCAGCAATGACAACCCTTACATTTTGTTCGATTTCAGGTACATATTTTTCATAATACTGCATTAAGAAATTTAATACAGTCGGCGCCATGTGCATAATGGTTACTTTATGTTTCTCTAATGCCTCAAAAATTTGCTCAGGTGTGGTCTTTCTTAAGCAGACCTGGCTGGCACCATTAGCTGTATAATAAAACGGCGAACCCCAGCCGTTCACATGGAACATAGGCAGAACATGTACCATGACGTCTTGATCAGAAACACGTAAGTGGTGCATGGAGCTCATGGCGTGCAGGTAGTTATTGCGGTGGGTAAGCATGACTCCTTTTGGATTTCCTGTCGTTCCACTTGTGTATAAGAGACTGCAAACATCATTTTCATCAAGCTGTTCCCTGTCAAATGGCTTATTGCTTTGGCCTGCCAGCCATTCGTCATAGCTTGTCTCATCTGTTAGTCCGTTATGGTAGTGAATAATGATTTTTTCGACAGATTCCAGTTTATCTTTGATTGGAACAATTAAATGATAGAGTTCTTGATCGACAAATAGTACCTTAGCTTCACTATGGTTTAATATAAATAAATAATCGTCAGGCTTCAATCTTATATTAAGCGGTACCATGATAGAGCCTAATTGAAAAATTCCATAAAAGCCTTCCAGCATTTCAACTGAGTTTGGTGCTAAATAGGCGACTCGGTCTCCTTTTTTTATCCCCAGCCTTTGTAAACCATGTGACAGGCGGTTCACTCGTTCATTTAATTCCTGATAGGTAAAGACTCTTTCTTCACAAAAAATGGCTTTTTTTGTTCCATAAAGTGATACAGCACGATCCAAAAATTGCGTTAAAACCAAAGGTACATTCATCTAATTTTTTCATCCCTTTCAAATTATAAGAATTATCGAACTTTAGTTAATATTAGCATAATATAACACAACATGCTATCTAATGTCCTACTGCAGTGGGTATCCAAACAATTCAACTCTGAACAGGCATCATCATTCGGCGGTTAACCCCTGCATGTACAGGAACATACCCTTTCATTTTTTTATCCACGTCCGGATTTCCCTTATCAACAAAGAAACCTCCATAGTCAAGTCCAAGCAACTTTTCTATGGAAGAAATCACATGGATGTTTTGCTTTCCTACTATATCAATAACATCGGCGCTAATTTGCTGATTCCCTCTTCCAAACAGACATCCAGTTCCGCCAATTACCCCCACAAAAATCTTTGCATCCGCACCATCTAACAACGCAAGTATTTGCTTTTCCCGTGCATCACGGACCAGTATTTTTCCATTTTGAATGACACCAACACCCAAGAGTGTACCTTCTTTGCTTGCATATCTTTTTGATTAAGAGAAGCGTGTGTTCCCGTTGAACTAACAAACTATGAAGGAATGATTCACGGTTTCTTCTGGATGGCGCGGAGTATTTGATAAGAGCAGGGAAGCAATTGAACAAGTAGGTAAAGCCATTCAGAAAAATTACAGATCTAAAAAAGTTCGATCCTAGTATAGATACATGTGAACCCAAAACCCAGCACAGATTCCTTTTACCGGAGAACACAATTTTAGATTTGGATTATTTTAACGAGGGATTATGGGAGATTACATTGGATTTATATAGTCATGCGATTCCTTCTCTTCAGGAACATGCTGTTGAAGTATTTTACGATGAGGATGATAACGAATAGTTATTGGAGCCATTTGGCACCAATTTGGCACCCAGAGGGAGAAAAGGAACTTAATAGAGGCTTGTTGCTTTATAAGGGAAAAGCTTCAATCCTTTGATATGTAATGGTTGGCGGGACTGCGTGGGAATCGAACCCACCAGACCTGGCACGCAGGTCTCAAGCAGTTTTGAAGTTCTATACCGTATGTAATTTCTAGTATCACAAAGTTCCATAAAGTGCTATAGAATAAGGTTTCTGTGATTTAGAGTATCTTGTAATATCATTAAATTTTTTCAAATGGGCACCAAACTCGGCACCGAATTTTTCCCATGTCCAAAATGAAGCGAATAAATGGTAAAGCATAGAAAACAGAATAGTTTGATAAACACGTTTGAATTAAATTTAAAAATGATGTTAAAACTAGATTTAATTAAATAAATATTATTTATTTTTTATTGATTCCACCCAGTATTATTAATATTACCTTAAGATTGAACTTTCTCATATTAACATCTGCTGATCTGGCCAGTGAACCAGTGGAGGTGGATTACTTTCCCATATAAACCTCCCCAGTCTTGGTTCGTGTAAGGAAATTAATGAACAAGTATCTACCTCGTAAAAGATAATTAAACAGAGTCTTCCAGCGACTCCACTTAAGATCAGCCAGCGCGTTTATAGATCTTATTCTTATTGATGAGAACCAATTGTTTCTTTTTCTTTCTCCTCATCTTTTTTCTTTTTCTCTTCCGTTTCTTCATCAATTTTTTGCTCAATCAATAAAGCAAAGAAATCCTCGTAATCTTCTTCATTGTTTATTATGCGAAATCCATCACCTAAAGGTATATCGTCATCTCGATTTATTATTTGTTCATATAAATTTATGATTAAACTTCTAGCTTCGTCATGATCCTCGGAAGTTTCGTGTAGAATTTCATAAATTGTTTGTGTCTTTTTATCGTTTGATACGTCTCCAATTCCAATAGCATTCTCAAAGTTTGATATTGAACAAAAAACTCTTATGTCACAATCCCCTTTGAGTTTGACTATATTTTGACAATTTGTTCGTTGGGCTTTTAAAGTCTTTGAGGAGTGCTTTGGATGATTATCCACATCATGTAAAACATCATAACTAGAGTTAAACTGATTAAGAATTTTCATCAAAGTTCCTATTGTAGATTTTCCCCTAGCTCGGATTATGTGGACGTTCTCTTTCCTTAATTTGGCGAAGTGTTTAAAAGCAATATACTCAGTATCCCCTTCAACAATCACTACCTTATCAGCAAAGAAAAATTCGTTCACATAAGAGTCTACATAGTTTAAAATTTTCATGTTTTTAATATCATTATCATCAAATTTTTCACTAACAGATTTATATAATTGAATTGCTTCTTTTTCACCAACACGGAAAACTTGAATTGAGGTATGTCTCTCGGATAAATCAATAAGAATTGGCGAGTGAGTCGAAATCATGAGTGGCATTTTTTCACCAATTTTATATAGTGAGCGACTTAATGCTCGAACCGCCTCAGGGTGTAAGAAAGCTTCTGGTTCATCTATCAATAACAACTTATTGTCACTATCACCCATGAGCTTCTTTTCTATCATATTTTGAATGAGATATATTAAACTCATTCTTTGTAAACCAGTTCCTTGGTTTACTAATGGCATTTTAGACTGTTTATTATTATCAATATGAACACTTGAATTTGTAGACTTTAAAATGTCACTTGATGAAAAGCCTTCACTCTCACCACCAACTACATTTAAGGATAAATGTTCATTAGAAAATAGCACCCGCAAATTCTCGGAAACATCACTACTCACTTGTTCAAGAAGTTTATCCGTACTTAATTTAAGTTTCCTTAAAAACTCGGGATAAGATTTCCTGATTTCGGAATACTCCTGTGCTAATTGATACATTTCTTTTTCTTCTTCAGGGTCTCCATCAAATCCCTCAAGCTTTTGTAAATCATTTTTGATTATCTCGGAATAAATATTTTGGATTAAATTGTTAATATCATCAGGTAACATAGACGGGGTTATGTAACGACCCAGCCATCACCTGTACTTACTTTTAATAGGTTTAATATTTCATCTTGAGGTAAAGCCGGTGATGAATGTGCTAATTTTCCATTATTCCTAAACAAGATACAAAACCACTCCCTAATTTTAAGAAAGTGGTTTTATATTATTTAAATGGAATCCTTTTCATAGTGGAAATAAGCAAAATCAACAAAACCGCCAATTTGGGTAGTAGCATAATTAAATAAGCCAATACGGTAACCCATAAAATGATCTAAAGTATACTTCATTTTTAATGGACAACCAACCTTACACCAGTTTTCTCCGTCTTCAGAATAGAAAAACTCTGCTAGATCTAGACTATCCTTAAAGTTAAATTCCATTTTCACAAAAATCCTATTTCCGGAAAAAGGAATCATTTCTACTACTTCTTCACTACCGTCACCACTATTTACACACATCACTACATAGCATTCGTTCTCTTCTTTCTTAATCCCAACAGTCCCAAAGCTGTTCTGAAGAGCAACCAACCCAGCATGATCGCCAGGCTTCATGTTTGAAATTTCCATCATGGTTATTCCGGTGCAGGAAGGGCCTTCCGTTCTTTGTGTCAACGTATTTCGAGCATACAAAACACTTTTGGCTAAATGGCCAGTTTCCAAACGCAAATAGCCTGGACGTTTCGTGAACGACCATAGATTATTGTCCGGATTATGATTCCACTGCCAATTCAATGCCAGTTTATTTTCTTTATGATCAAAATCATCACTGATCACCAATGGCCACCTAGAAGAAGAAGGCATGTTTAGTTCCAATTTCCTTTGTGCCTTTCCATCGATTCCAATCATCGGCCATCCATCCTCCCATTTAACCGGTAAAACATAGGGAATTCTGCCAACAGCATCATGATCTTGAAACAACATGGCATACCACTCATGATCTGGCGTATCAAAAACGGCTCCTTGTGCGATTCCTTTATTGTGGTACTCCATATCATCATCAAAAATCACTTTACGTTCATACTCTCCCAAAAGTTGGTCTGAGCGGTAGCATATCTGCCTTCTTCGGCGGTTGCCGTTTGTTGTCCATTCTATGAATAATAAATAATATTGCCCATCTATTTTGTAGGCATGGCAGCCTTCACATCGCAACCCAATATTTTCTTTTTCCGTTACCAATAATAACTGGTTCACCCCTCCGGGTTTTATTGCCGTTGCATCTTCTATCAATTCTGTAATGCGAATATCTCCACAGCCATAAATAATAAACACTTTATTTTCGTCAAAAAACAAAGCTGGATCATGTAATTTTCCTTCAAAAGTAGAGCGCTTCCATTCTCCACTTTCGATATCCTTCGTCTGATAGATATAAAACCGGTCCATATCGTTGCTTGAAAAGCATACATAAAACGTTTCATTATGATAGCGCAAGCTTGCCGCCCAGGAGCCCTGTCCATATATGCTCTTTCCATCCATCAAATTATGGGCATCATTTTCCTCCAAGGTATCGAATACATATCCGATGATCTCCCAATCCGCCAAATTCTCCGACTTCATGATAGGGCACCCAGGCAAGGTGTGCATGCTTGTACTAACCATATAATAAACTGTTCCGACTCTTATCACATCTACGTCGGGGACATCTGCCCACATAATGGGATTGGTTAAAATGGTTTTACTCATATGTTTAATCCCCACACCTCTTTCCTATATTAAATCTATTTTTTAAAAAAATTTTTCCATATCGTTACCCTCTCGTAGAAGGAAACGATATGGAAATAAATTTTAACCTATTTACGTTTAGCTAAACGGATAACATTCCAGGATAATTTCGGTAATACAGCAGTAACCAGACCATTTTCAATCGCGGCATTACCATTTGAATGGGGAGCAACCGGTGTGCTCTTAGCTGAATTAGTTTGTTTTAATTCATCGTTTTCAAGCACGATATGCTCCACAACATGATATCCTTCAAAGTTACGAATATCACATTCTAATTCCAAACCTTCTTGTAAATGACGGTTTACAGCAAAAATCGTTAACTGTTCATTCTCTTCATTGTATACAGCGGTTGATTCCAAATAAGGAACATCCGTAAAATCTTTACTATCATATTTTGGACTTGAAATAATAGGGTTTAGTGAAACTCCTCGTCCATATACAGATGTATGCATATAAGGATAGAAAATAGTCTGTTTCCAGGCGGCTCCGTTTTCTTCCGTCATGATTGGGGCAATGACATTCACTAGTTGGGCTATACAAGCGATTTTCACACGATCAGCATGCTTTAACAAAGTGATTAGCATACAACCGACCAATAAAGCATCTTCGAAATTATAAATGTCTTCAAGCTGAGGAGGTGCAATCGTCCATGGCTCGATTAACTTATCTTGGGCATTACTGTGGTACCAAACATTCCATTCATCAAATGATAGATTAATGTTCTTTTTCCCGCGCTTCTTTGCTTTAATATAGTCCGCAATGGAAATAACCGATTTTATAAAGTCATCCATTTCAAGAGATTTAGCTAAATAATTGGAAATATCGTTGTCTCTATTACCGTAATATTGGTGCAAGGAAATGAACTCTACATGATCATATGTATGGTCTAATACAGTTGCTTCCCATTCTGCAAATGTCGGCATGGTACGGCTTGAACTGCCACATGCAACTAACTCGATCGTCGGGTCAACCCATTTCATTACTTTGGCTGCTTCTTGCGCAATTCGTCCATATTCCACAGCCGTTTTGTTGCCGATCTGCCATGGGCCATCCATTTCATTTCCAAGGCACCAGGTCTTAATTTTATGAGGCTCTTTGTATCCATGGGAAACACGCAAATCACTATAATAGGAACCGCTTGGATGGTTGCAATATTCTACTAGATTTCTTGCTGCATCAATTCCGCGTGTTCCAAGATTTACTGCCATATTGACTTCCGCATTGACAAGTTTTGCCCATTTCACGAACTCGTTTGTTCCGATTTCATTTGTTTCAGTTGTACGCCAAGCAAGGTCCAAACGGCGTGGACGCTGTTCCACCGGACCTACTCCATCCTCCCAGTTATACCCAGAAACAAAGTTCCCGCCAGGATAACGGACAAGCGGAACTTGAAGTTCCTTTACCATTTCAATTACGTCTTGACGGAAGCCATTTTCATCAGCTTGAGGATGGTCCGGTTCATAAATTCCCCCATAAACTGCTCTACCCAAATGCTCAACGAAGGAGCCGTAGATACGGTTGTCAATTTCAGAAATTTTAAAATCCTTTTCCAAAATCATTTTTGCCTTTTTACTCATGATTTTCTCCCCTCAGTATCATATTCTATAAATCTTTGATTTTAAATTGGCTGAAAAGGGTCAAACTTAATATCAATAGTAAGCAGACCCTTTACTTTAACTTTAATTACCTGTGTTTGCTTCTACCGTTTCTTGTGCTTGTTTCAGGGCTTCTTTAGGAGTTTGTGAATTCTGTCTAAGGACGTTGTTCAATGTGTTTGTACCTATTTCAGTTACAGCATCTGGATAATTTTCATTTACATTAATATTTGGAATTTCATCTTTAATACTTAACAATGTATCAAAGATATCATTACCGAAGTATTGATAAAACTTGTTATCTTCACGAATAGCAGGGTCTTCCCAAACATCCCAGCGTGGAGGATCAAATCCTAAGACTGTCCATAACTTAATGTTTCCTTCCTTTGATAGCTTTGCAAATGCCAGGAATTCTTTTGCAAGCTCAGGATGTTTTGTTTGGTTTGTAACAACTGTACCTGTTCCACCCATACCAACTGAACGGCCGCCGCCTTCTTCCCAGGAAGGCAAAGGACGGATAACCATTTTACCTTTTAGGTCTGGCATATAATCTGTGAAACGGCCCATAAACCATAAAGGCATAGAAACAGAAGCCGCTTTTCCTTCATTCATATAAGCATAATATTCTTCAGCATGCGGCTCTCCACCTGGCATTACCTCAGCAATTTTATGCTTATTAAGCATATCACTTAAAAATTGAAGTGTTTTTATATTCTTATCATTATCAAGAGTTATATTTCCTTCTTTATCAGTAAAATCTGAGCCTTGCTGGGCGATCATCGCCTGGAATTGCATAATATCTCCTGTTTGTAGATTCGTCATGAAAGCATCAGTGTTTTCTACTACTTTTTTACCTGCTTCAACATAGTCATCCCATGTCTTGATGGAATCGATATCAACGCCTGCTTTATCCATAATTTCTTTATTATAATACATGACAGTTGCCCCAACGTGTGTTGGCATACCATAATACTTGCCATCTTTAGAGTATAGGTCAAGACGTGATTCAATGAAATTATCCTTTTCAGGCTCAACAAATTCATTCATAGGTAAAAGTTGTGGTTCACCTTGCAAATAGTTAGGAAAACGGGAAACTTCGATATCAACAATATCAGGTGCTCCTTTACCAGATTGTAATGCCAGCAATAGGTTATTGTGCATCTGATCAAATGGGAAGGTTTCGGCCACAAGTTTAACCTTTTTATCCGGATGTAGTTCGTTCCAGCGAGGTACCGCATCCTTAAAGAAGTCCATATGCAATTCAGCAAAGGTCCAGAACTTTAATTCAGTAGCCCCTTTCTCATCTCCACCAATTACTTCCTTTTCGGTTGTTTCTTCTCCAGAGGTTGATTTGCCGCCACCACCGCTACATGCCATTAACATAACCATCATTAAGGCACATAGGATGGTTAATAAACTTTTCTTTTTCATTTTTTTGTCTTCCCCCTAATTTTATTTTTAAAAAATGGAAAGAGATATAATATGTTAAACGGAGAGAATACATCACCTCCCTAAGTTACGCACCATTAGATTCTCTTTTAGTAAACGCTTGCATTCAAGTGTTTACTTTGAATTTAAAGCCGTTATGAATTCATCACTCTGCTAATTTTTAATGATTGATTGTTTCCTGCTTGATCCAGTTGTTGAAAAATCTGTGATGTAAACCACATGCATACAACCCCAATTAGACTTATTGTGAAAAAGGGTATGATACCGGGATAGCCAAGCGAAAAATAAATGATTGCAAAGATTGTGGCACCACATACAATCGTATAATGAATTTTGGTTAAACCAATAATGATGGCATTTTTAAAATGCTGCCTCCAAGTAGCTTTGTAGTGTACCAATAATGGAAACGACCAGATTACGAGAATGATATAGAAAAATACCAGCAAGTAAAACGCAAATGGGACAGCAAGAACAAATTCCCCAGCATTCAAAATCACCCGATAATTTAAATAAAGAATGATTCCAATAACAGAAAGGATCCAACCCATTCCATTCGCCGAAGAAAATTCACTCCGGTAAATTTGTTTGTATGTATTCCAAATTTTAATTTCCTGATCTCCCATCATCCATTTTCTAGCTACACCTAATACGGCAGCCGTAGCCGGGAATATCCCGACCACAAACAATCCAAGGAGGGAAAATAAAATCCAAAGTCCATTCAATATCACAAGGCGTACAATCCAATGAAATAAATAATCTAGTTTTGTCACAATTTGTTTTCCATTCATTTTAAGAGCCACCTCTTTATCTACTGCCTTAAATCATCCTTTTACTCCGCCAACAGTAAGTCCTGCAACAAAGTAACGCTGGAAGAAGATAAATAGAATGATAATTGGTATAATGGTCATCACTGAACCGGCGATTAATATATCGTAGTTATTACCATATGGAGTTAATAAAGTTGCTAAACCAATCGGTAAGGTAAACATATCATTTGATCTTAATACAATTAATGGCCATAAGAAATTGTTCCAACTTCCTAATCCTTGAAGAATTGCCATCGCAGCCAAAGATGGCGTCATAAGCGGAAGCATAATTCTGAAGAAGACACCATATTCATTTGAACCATCAATTCTGGCAGCATCCATTAATTCCTTCGGAAGACCCAGCGCATACTGTCTAAAGAAGAACACTGCCATTGGTGCAACGACTGCAGGCAGAATAACCGCCGCATAAGTATCGATTAAATTCAAGTTGATCATTAACTGAAATAATGGCAGCATCAGAATTTCAAATGGCACCATCAATATAAATAGCACACATCCGAAGATTAAGTTTCTCCCTTTAAAGTCATATAATGCCAAAGCATATCCTACCATGGAAGAGAAGAATAGAGAAAGTACAATAGTAATTGTAGTTATCACCAAACTATTTATAAACCAGCTCCAATAATTCCCCCCTTGTGTAAAAATATACATATAGTTATCAAAACTCATCGTGCTTGGATCAAACGTAATGCTAATTCCATTTCGCATCAATTCCGATGAAGGCCTAAGAGAAGAAATCAATAGGTTGATAATTGGAAACAGAGCCAAAAAGGAAATAATTAAAAACACAATGTTTGCAATCCACGGAATTGTCTTAGATTGTTTCTTTTCCATCTATTGGCCCTCCTTTTTAAAGGCACCTGTTAGAATAAGCTGGATAAAGCTTACTACAAAGATGATTAGCATTAGGATAACGCCAATTGCCGCACCGAATCCCATGTCATTTTGTTGAATACCTTGTTGATATAAATAACCTACAACCGTTAAACCGATATTTCCCGGCGAACCGGCTTCCCAGTACACGAAGCTTTCTTCAAACATTCTAAATCCACCGATAACAGAAATAGTGGCTACAAAGATGGTAACCGGTTTTAAGAAAGGCAAAGTAACATTCCAGAATTTTTGGAAGGTTGTAGCTCCATCTATTTCTGCCGCTTCATATAATTCCTTCGGAACATTTTGGAGACCGGCTAAGAAATAGAGGATATTTACCCCCATCCATTTCCAGCTGCAAAGGATTACCATTAAAAACATTGCAGACCAAGCCTGGTATCTCCAATCCATTGATTCAATACCAAACCAGTTAAGAATCTGGTTTGCAGCAGCTGTATCCGTCTCACCAAACATAAGTCTGAAAACCATCCCAGCTACAATGGTTGAAGCTAGAGAAGGCAAGAATAACGAAGCACGGAAAAGTGTTTTAAATTTTACCCATTTTGAGTCTAATAGAACCGCAAGTATGATAGGTATAATCGTTAAAATGACTACTGTTAAAACAACATAGATGGTTGTATTTGAGAGCGCTTTATAAAAAATGGGATTGAAAACTCTCGAATAATTATTCATACCTATAAAAGTAACTTGACCCGGCAATACTTTCTGGAAACTCATAATAATAGCTTTGATAGACGGATATAAGGAAAAAACTAGAAAAGACAGTATGAACGGTGATACAAAAATATAGGGAACTACTTTTTTCGAATTAAAAAAATTAAGCATTTTACTTTTTCGCTTGACAGGAGTTGCAAGTTCTTGTGGTGTACTTGACGCAGGTAACATTAGAAAACCTCCCTTAGAAAATACGCTGTGATTATTCTTTCTTAGGTTAGCGTTCGACCAGTTAAACTTTCTTCAAAGCTTCTTTTATTCTTATTTTATTAAATTCTATATCTTATGTAGTGGTAATTCTGTGTTGTTACAAACTGGAGGTAATTACTAAAGCAGTTTCCATGGAAAGAACTGATCATTCTTTATGGTTTTATCTCTTAGATGTTGTGTATTTTGACAGTAAAGAGTAAATAAACAGTTGAACGACTTTCTTCCTTACTCGTGGCTATTTGTCTGGAAATTTTATCTAACTATCTTTTAGTTAAGGCACCTCCTTTATATTTCCATTTTCTTTTGTTAAGATTAAACGGAGTTTGTCATTAATCATTGATGTTAACGCTTACAAATTTAAAAGGATTTACCACTCTTTCTTACCTAAATATACGAACGTATTTTAATATCTTAAGTAATTTATACAAACTTGTCCGTATGTGTCCTAAAGAAATTATATGAAACTTAGAAACAATTTTCAATAGTATTTTTTGATTTATGTCAAAATTCTCAATTTTTTATATTTTACTCTATATTAATCTTGTTATATATTTCCATACGAGTCTAAATGTCACTCCTCTGTGTATAAAACGGTGATTAAATCCCCAATATAAACGGTTAACATCCCCTAAAAATAACGGATAATTATCTCAATAACCTTTTAACTGAATGTCTTAAAAGTGT
The DNA here is from genome assembly GCF_057221695.1 of Neobacillus sp. plas4. Taxonomy (NCBI): domain Bacteria; kingdom Bacillati; phylum Bacillota; class Bacilli; order Caryophanales; family Bacillaceae; genus Neobacillus; species Neobacillus sp. plas4. The sequence continues at coordinate 2,065,830 of NZ_CM170152.1, read as the reverse complement.
AGGTTTCATTTAAGCTCGAATTTAATAGAAGGCATCTTTTGAGATGCCACTAATGGTAATATTCTGACTTTCGCAATAGAATAATGAAATACAGCATATTGCACAAGATGTGAGGTTTTAATTTATCGTGTAAAAAGGCTAAGCAGTCAAGGAATTACTGGCCGCTTGGTCAATAAATTATCAATCCCTGCTGTTTTAGTTATTGATGAAATGGAATACTTTCCATTTCATGAACTTAGGCAAACTTATTGTTTCATTACTTCCAATAAATCCTATATTGAATGGGGAAAGATATTTGGAGATGACGTTTTAGCAACAGAAGTCCTCGATCGCTAATTACATCGCTCAACAACTTTCAATATTAAAGGACAATCATATAGATTAGGAGAAAAACAACGGGCAGGCGTTCAACCTATATAAGGTTGGACGCTGAAATTGGGGGATTTTGTACCGTTGTAATCGGGGGAAAATAAACCGTTGTTGATATCTCAAAACTTTATTTAGTTGTTACTGTTTTTCCCTCTAAGATTTTGGTAGAGTTACGTACAATTAGACTAGGCTCAAATATAATGGACTGGACTTTATCATTTGTTTTTTTTGGTTGGTTATTCTTTTCTTTGATTAAATCTACAATCATCTTTGCTGCTGTTTCCCCCATCTTACTTTGCGGGTGTTGGATCGTCGTTAATTTTACTGCGGTAAGTCTTCCGATTAGAGAATCATCAAAGCCTACCATTGAAAAATCTTCTGGAACACGGATATTCTTCTCTCGAAGTACTTCTAACATGCTAATCGCCAGCTCATCATTATAGCAAACAATTGCCGTTGGCTTAACACCTTGGTCTAATAGTTTAATAAAAGTCTGTATCGGTTTATTTACTTTGTCACTTGAATCATACGTCACAATTCCATTTGGATTAATGGTAACACCATAATGGCGGTGTGCTTTTATAAAGCCTTTCATTCTTTTCACACCTTGAAGATCATCCGTTTTAAAAAAACCAACAATGTTCGTATGCCCTAATTGAATAAGGTGTTCCGCTTGAACATAACCGCCCTTTTCATCATTCATCGTAATACTTAACGGCTCCAATTCTTCATAATAAGCATGTATCATAATATATGGAATGTTTTGATGTTCCATATTTAGGTAATATCCTATATTGGGGTTTGAAATGGCACTTTTTGTTGGTTCAATAATGACTCCATCAAAGGGCTCTGTTAATATTTTCTCTAAGATCCTTTTCTCATTCTCATAATCATTATTGGTACTAAAAAGACTAACATTGTAGCCATGTTGGCTTAAAAAGGATTCTGCCCCTCTAATGATGGAAGGGAAAATATAATCTGAAATAAATGTAGTAATGATGGCGATATTTCTCTGAGTAACACCACTTGATGACCTATTATCCAGTGACCTGTCGGCACAAAAAGTACCTGCCCCTTGTTCCCGATATAGCCATCCTTTATTGACAAGCTCGCCAATCGCTGCACGAACTGTATGACGGCTAACCCCAAACTGCTTCATTAATTCACTTTCTGAGGATATCTTTTGATGAGGTTGATAGGTTCCATCCAGTATTCTCGATTGTATTTCTTGTTTCACAATGTCATATTTTGTACTCATAGAAACACCTCTCTCTTAATTAAAAAAAGTAGAAACCGCTTTCAACCTAAATAAAAAAATATATCTTAGTTTTTATCGTCAGCTTATACTTAAGTATTCATTCATTATTTAATTTTATTATAAATTGTACGTATATTCAAATTATTGTTGGACTGTTAGGTTAGTTATTAACTATTATCTATATCTTCTTGTACGTACAAATATGTCGACTCTATCCACTCATTATTGGATGGGGCTTCAGTTTATTTTTTCCTACCACTTCTGTTTTAGAAATCAAAAAAACAATCTTGATGACTTCTACAATGAATATCTATACTAATATGACCGCCAATATGGAAGAGAATGCCTCCTAACAGTTTAAAAACTGTTAAAAGCCTTCACGAATTGTTGGTTTTTATTTTGTCATGGTTTGTCGGGTTGCGGACTGCACACATCTATTTCTTCTTCAGTAATTCCGATGTATCTAAGTGCTAAGTGTTATAGATTGATGTGTATGATTAAGTATCATCTGTAGCTTTGCTACATCTCTAGTCTGCTTATAGAACCAGTAACCGAAAGTTTTTCTCATAGCACGCTGATCATCCTAATCAAAAATGGGTAACAGGCATGACAGAAGCTTTGTTGGGCCAAGAAAAGTTATATATCTCTGCGGTAATGGATTTATTTAACCGTGAATTAATTGCTTTCGAAATGGGTTCAAGCCCTAATGGGGAATTAATAAAGACGACCATTTTAGCTAAACAAAAAGGAGGCGGAAACTAGATTACTGGAGGACCTTCTTATCCATAGCCACCAAGGCAGCGTGTATAGTCTCTCACATCTACTACAATTAAAGAAAACAGCTTCACTTCCAACCCAGTATGTTACTCAAGGCAAACCGTTGGGAAAAAGCTGTTATTTTTTCAAAGTTTAATACGGGATTCCCATTTTTTTAACCTACCCCACTCGATTCTTTTCAACAAATTTTATAGAAATATATTCGCTTTACAACGAAAAACGAATCCAACATAGAATGGGATTCGTTTCTTCTAAAGTGTATTATTTAAATTACCAAAATGCATCATAAATGTCGAATTTATTGATGTCTATTTTTTTGGGGGGCTTAACCACAGTGCACCGAATTTTGCTTATCGGGGAATGATAGGTACTGGAATTACAGGCATTCCTTGTGGAACGTAATTCATTCCATCACTTTTTTGCATTCAGAATGTCTCCTTAATTGCCTAATACTAAGTTCCAATATTAATAGAATGTTTGTCCGATAGATAAATCCTTTTGCCTTCAGCAGCGGACCAATAAGCAGCATAAATTGCTTTCGTAGTATCATATGCAAGCTTAAAATCAGATTTCGGTTTTCTATCGAAAGCAACACACTCTATAAAGTCCTGGAATTCGTCTATATATCCCCTCACATACTCATCCATTGCGCTTACAAATTGCCAGCCTTGCTTCGTTTCAACTTTCTCACTAATAAAAATTTGATCCATATTCGTTTCATTTGCGAAATAAGATAATGTATGGTTATTTGGTGTCATATTGCAAATATGTACGCTTTCTGAGGTGAAGACCTCTAGTAAGTTTCTAACTCCTCCAACAATCATATCTCCAGCCATTACGGCCGCCTTCGTACCATCTGAAAAAGTAATGCTCACATTCGCCCAATCTTCAACATCTATAGGGCGGGCGGCAATAACACCTCTATCTTTCTCAGTTAAATGATTTGTAATATTTCCAACTTCCGCAACAACGCTTTCAATATGAATTTCTTCATTCCTTGCCTGAGCTTCCACTTGTTTTAAGTAAAGCACGGCTGATAATGGGTGGCATCCCTGACGGATTAATGCACCGCCGCCAGTTTGTGCCCATAAAGCAGAATGAGCAGCATGAGATCCACTGTGACTCTCTTCACCTTTTAACAAAAGGACTTTGTTTTTCCTCTTTTTGATGATCTCTGCACATTTTGTAATAGAAGGTGCATACACCCAATTCTCTGCATACATGAAAAGCTTGCCGCTTTGTTCGGCCACTACTTTTAGTTTATCCATCCGACGAATTACATCATGATACATCTCTTCCTTGGAAACAGTAGACCCAACATTGGTATCCCCTGTTCCATAATAGCCGGTCATAGGTTTTTCACAAATAACATGCTTTCCTGCCAACAAAGTACGGATGATCATTTCCTCATGCAGGTGGGCGGGAGTACAAATATCTACAACATCAATTTCTGGATCTTCCAGCCCGAGATGTTTTTCTTTTTAGAAATAATTGGCTTTAACTTATCAAAAACTTTTAACTGAGCTAAAATCATTAAGATAATTCCAATTACGAAGATAAGACATATCGGTCTAGTTAAGAAAGGAGCCAAACTTCCATCAGACAAAACCAATGCCCGTCTTAAATTCGAATCAGCCATTGGACCAAGTACGACACCTAGCAAAAATGGTGCGGCCGGATATCTCATTGCTGATAAAAGCACACCGAGAATTCCGAATATGAACATCATGTAAACACTGGTGATCGAGTTATCAATAACGAATGAACCAACTGCGCAAAATACGAAGACGATTGGCATTAGAATTCTCTTGTCAATTTTAAGCATCTTCACCGTATATCGAGAGATAAGAAGTCCCAAAATCAGCATAACAAATGCGCTAGCTACCAAATACATGCTCATTGTATAGATAAATCCAGGAGATTCGCTTAACAATAATGGTCCCGGTCTATATCCGTGTAACCATAAAGCTGCTAGTAATACAGCTGAAGAAGTGCTTCCCGGTACAGCTAAAGTTAAAACAGGGATAAGGTTTCCACCAATCGTCGCATTAATACCGGTTTCTGCAGCGATAACACCTTCATATGAACCTTTACCAAACTCTTCTTTCTTTTTGCTGCGCATTTTCGCTGCCCAATACGGATCGGAGTCCCTTCCCCTTTAGGATAAAAATAAAAGAATACCCGTTTGATTATTTATTCACTTCCACATATAAATATACTTTTTCCCATTTTTCAGGAATCAAAATATTTAATAAATTAGCTGCTTGTTGACATTTTTCTTCCATAATTTCTTGTTTTCAAACCTTTTACAATATGTATTTCTTTGGTTTGTGATAGTTCAATATTCTAACTATTGTTTTTATTCAAAAAGTAATCTATAATACTTTACATTATAAAAATTCAAAGTCAGAGGTGTAAAAAATGAAAGTTTTAGAGAAAGTTAGTCAATTCGCCGGCAGTACGTTTGCCGTTTGGGTGCTATTATTTGCTGCCCTTTCGTTTTTTTGGCCATCCGCATTTACGTGGATACCACCACATATATCCCTCCTATTAGGGATTATTATGTTTGGAATGGGACTAACATTATCTGCAGGAGATTTTAAAGAAGTTTTCAGGCGTCCAAAGGAAGTGGCGATTGGAGTTATTGGTCAATTTTTAATTATGCCTACTCTTGCTTTTTTACTTGCAAAAGGATTACAATTACCACCTGAAATAGCTGTTGGAGTCATTTTAGTAGGTTGCTGTCCGGGGGGGACTTCATCTAATGTTATGACTTTCTTGGCGAAAGGTGATGTTCCCCTAAGTGTAACCATTACCTCAGTGACAACACTACTAGCACCTGTGGTAACACCAGCACTTATTTTATTACTTGCAAGCGAGTGGATTCCTGTTGATCCAGGTAGCCTATTTGTTTCCATTGTAAAAATTGTGATTGTACCTATCGTCTTAGGGCTAATCATTAAGAAATTATTTAATCGTCAGGCGCAAGCAAGTGTAAAGGTCCTTCCGCTTGTATCCATTATAGGAATTGTTTCGATTGTAGCCGCTGTAGTATCTGTTAACCAACAAAATATTGCTAAAACAGGGTTAATCATCTTTGCTGTTGTTATTCTCCATAATGTACTTGGCTACTTACTGGGCTATTTCTTTGGAAAGTTATTCAAAATGGATTTATCGAAGAAAAAAGCAATTGCAATTGAAGTTGGAATGCAAAACTCCGGCTTAGGTGCTGCTATTGCTTCAGCACATTTCTCACCATTATCTGCTGTACCAAGTGCTATTTTCAGTGTTTGGCATAACATATCTGGTCCAATATTAGCGACCATATTTAATCGGATGGATAACAAAGAGTCGCTCGATGCAGATTCAAAAAACTCACAATTAACAAACTAGATAACCACACCTTCAATGTTGGACGACCACATGAAGGTGTGGTTTTTTGAAATTATGGAAATGGGATTGTCCCCAATTTCCTATCTAGAATATAACTAATTTACCAGTCTAGTAACTTTTTAATACGTTCGTCTAAACGTGTTATATACTCTTGAAGAAGCCAAGCAGTTAGACTTTTCAGAGTTTCCCCTTTATGGAGTCCATGAATTCTTCGAAAACACAGCTGAACCACTGTTTAACATAGTCGACGAAATCCCAATATCAGCTATGTTTTCACCTCAGCTGTCATGTGTTTATCAAGCAACTCATCAAATGTCAGGAAATTTGTATTAATCTTGGCTTTATTTTGCTGCCATCTCTAAACTTCCGAAAATTCCAAAGTTTTGCTTAAGATATCCCATAATTCCCTGCCGTTTGTGTTTTTGCCCATAAAAGGGGGAAAAGGAGATCAACTCCAATAATTATAGAATAAAAAGTTTTCTATAGGTCACCATCCATGAGAAATTAGATGGTTGAAATCATAACTATGCCAATTTCTCCTATCACCCCATTTTGGGGTTATTACCATTTTAGGTATGGCCGTTTTTTTACGAAGTAACCACAACGGGTATAAGAAAACGATCTTTAGGAATAATATGTGGGTGAATAATTGAATGCAGGAGGAGGCTAACCTAGTGAAGTCAAAGAATGGGAAATCCAACAAAAAACTAAAAAATGAAACGGTACCAACAAATGAAACAGAAACTACACAGTTTAACAAAAGTATCCCTGCCCAACAAGATGGGTTTCGATATGATTACAATGATTCCTCTGAATTTAATGATGATAAAATGTCCTAATAGTGAACCGCATATAAAAATGCGGTTCAAACTATTTAATCTACCTTAAATCTGTTTTTCAATACCTAACTCCCTATTATTTCTGTGACCCTGCATAAATGCTATTTATGCATTTTAATAGCAAAGGGGGCATAAAGAGATTATTTTTGATTGGGTAAGAGACATCTCAGCCGGCTAAGCCATTTCAATTTTGTTTTTTACAATAACCACAAAATGCACACTGAAAAAAGACAAAGCCAGATAAAAAGCCTGGCTACATCTTTCTATCTTTTAATGGCCCTTTTGAGCTAACCCTCTAAATCATTCAAATAGTTCTCAACTATTTTGACTGCTCTATCCCCATCTGTTCTTAACCCTAAATATTTATACTTCCAAATCAAATGATGTTCATAATTATCAACTTCTGAAATATCCTCATATCCATACTCAACCTTGAACTGGCCCGAGCTTTCTAAGAATAATGTTAGGTTCGTCCATTCTTCTTGCTTATTCTGCTTAAATTCTAACCACAATTCTTTAAAAGTTTCCGTTAATTGTCTCCTTAATTTTCTAAATACATCCTCGTCTATAGTAAAATAGTTTTTCATATCTAGATAATAGATAGGAGCCCCTTTCCCTTTGGGATAATAATAAAAGAATACCCATTTAGATTCTTCATTAACTTCAGCATATAAGTATACTTTTTCCCATTTTTCAGGAATTAAATTATTTATTAAATTAGCTGCTTGTTTATATTTATCTTCCATTATTCTCGTTTCCATGTCTTTTTCCTCCCTAAGGATAGTCTTGTTCCTCTTAATAGTTCCACATTCCAAAGAGAAGATTTTTTCATTAAATAGTAAAAACCACACGGGTAAAAAATTCACCGTGCGGTTAAATATGTATTATGAGCATCAAAAAATTGGCGGGACTGTGTGAGAATCGAACTCACCAGACCTGGCACGCAGGTCTCAAGCAGTTTTGAAGACTGTGGAGGACACCAGTACCCCATTCAGCCCCATAATAATATTTTGAAAAATTTTATATCACTAGTAACCATAATACAATGGAATATAGTATAAAATCAATAGCACCAAGGATATTGTCATTTTTCCGACAATTTTTGCAATCCAATATGTAGATGGCAGTTCCCTTGATCATGAAGGTCGAGGCTTGTCTTTTTGGCTCATTACAGACTATAATAAATAGATGAAAATAGTATTATGTAGGTGAATTCTATGCAACTAACAGGTTGGTTTCTATGGTTTATATTAATATGGATTTTTGCCTTTGCCGGGGCCATGGCGATTGGCGGATTTTTTATGTTTCGTAAGTTTCTTAAGAGAATGCCAAAAGACGATGGCAAATCGGCAATGGACTGGGAAGAGTATTATGTGAACGAATCCCGTCATTTGTGGGGAGACGAGGAGAAAGCGCTTCTTGAAGATTTAGTCAGTCCCGTTCCCGAATTATTCCGTGATGTTGCACGACATAAAATAGCTGGTAAGATTGGCGAGATTGCCCTTCGTGAAAAGGTAACAAAAATTACAGAAGAACTCGTGATCCGAGGCTATATTCAAGCAACTCCAAAGAGAGATCAAAAATTTTTACGAAAAAAGCTTTTTGAAAATCGAATTGATGTCGCTCCCTACGAGCACCTATTCTAAACCGTCCAATTTTTGGCGGTTTTTTTTCATAAAATTGGTTATCTTAGTTAGGGAGTCTATATTGAGGTGAAATAATGGATGGCGACAAAGAGGCACAAGGTATTTAATCTATTGATAATATTGATTCCCTGGATGTCATTGTTATTTATAGGAAAGCGCAATATAAGACGTTTTGCCTTTTCCGGAGTTTTTATCGTTATTTTTGAAATCATAAATCATTTGTATGGGCATAAGAGGAATTGGTAGAAGTTTTACGATAAACGTAAATCATTTATAAGGGATGAGCTCCCTTTTAGTGTCGGCCCTTATATGCCGCTCTCCATTTGGCTGCTTAAATTATCTTACGGAAACTTTAAAAAATTCATCTTGCTTAATTTAATCTCAGATGGCGCTTTTGCGTTCTTTTTCATTGATGTTCTTAAAAAGCTTAAAATTATCAGTCTAAATCGCATAAATCATCTTCAGTTCTTTTTCTATTTACACTATAAAGCCTATATCTTATATGGAGTACAGTATTTGTCTGATAAAATCAAAAGATATCGCTATTAAAAAACACTCAGAGCTATTGCCCTGAGCGTTTTCAATACTTATTTCAGAGTTGACTATGAATCTGTTTATGGAGCTTCTTATAATCCAGATACATGGCAACCCGCCAAGGAACAATCATACTAAATGCTAGAAGGAAGAACATACCGCTCAGTTCTCCAAAATCGATTGTCGTACTTAAAATCGATTTTAAAGCTAATCTCACAACCAATAAACCAACTAGAATGTACATAAATGCTTTTGAGCGTTTAAGATAAATCTCATTTTCGCGAATCTCAAATTTTGAGGTTTTTATTAACAGGATGGAAAACAGCATTCCTACAATGACTACCTCTACGATTTCCATAGGGGTTAACCGAAATTCCGGCACCACATACATAAGTGCTCCACTAGACATAAACACTGGAGGCAGAATAATCTTCATTCCATTTGTAGGTTTCTTTGCTGCCTTCATCCGGACAAATAAAGCAAATATCCCCATAAATACTGCACCGATTGAAGAAACAACAACAAAGTTCATAGGTACCATCCCCTAATTCCTTAATTCAAGGTAAAATTCATAATCTATAATGTTTAAAAGCCTGTAAATCCGCCAAACATACCTGAGAAAATCGCAATGATTTTGGTCATCCAGTCAAAGAAAAGAACAATCCCCATAACAATCATGAGATAACCGCCGATTTTAACAATCATTCCGCTATTTTTGCGGATCCATTTCATTCTGCCCACAAAGAAAGACATGATTAAAAACGGAATGGCAAACCCGAGTGAGTAGGCGGTCATGTATAAAACACCTGATCCAGGATTAGAAGCAGCAAGTAAAATGACTGATGTTAGAATTGGTCCGGTACATGGAGTCCATCCAGCAGCAAAAGCCATACCTATTAAAATAGAGCCAATAAAGCCAGAAGGTCGGTTTTTGAATTCTAACCGGCGATCCTTCATCAGGAATTCTGGTTTAAAAATACCGACAATTATTAATCCAAAGAGAACAATGAAAATTGCGCCAAGCTGACGAATTAAATCTTTGTATTCCATGAAGAAGCGGCCAACAAACGATGTTCCAAATCCAATGGCAATGAAAATAGCCGAAAAACCGATAAGGAAAAATATCGTATGTAGTAGACTCCTCTTTTGAAGCATGGCATTTTCAGTTTTTAACTCCCCTACTGACATCCCGGTAATATAAGATAGAAAGGCAGGGTAAAGCGGTAGACAGCATGGTGAAATAAAACTTAAAAATCCGGCCCCTAAGGCTAAAAATATATTTACATCCGTCATATTAACACTCCTACTATAGTCGATACTATTTCATTTTAGCAAACCTTCCCCCTAAAAGATAATGATTAACATGAATATTTTGTGTCGCTAAGAAATTATTAAACTTCCATCAAAATATTGAATTAAAATGGATATTTTTTTACAAATTGTTTTGTATTAATTCCCATCTTAGGTTATACTAGTAAAACATTGGTAGAGAATTTCCTATCAATTTTTTCTATTAAATGGAGCTTCTCCGGAAAGGACCACGGCTGTGATTAAACAAGAACTAATTGCACTGATTGAAAAAAAACGTGCTGAAATGATACAAGTCGCGGTCACAAACGGCCTGACTTCCTCCATTGCAATTCGCTATAGTCAGGAATTAGACCATCTTCTTAATGAATATAATCGAAAATATATAAAGAAGACTCGCCATATGGCGAGTCTCTAAATCAGTAATCCTGGCCAATTGCCAGGATTTTTCTTTTTGGCTATGTTAAAAGTTGATTTTATTAATTTTAAATATCTAAATAGGCGGAGAAATTCCGCTTATTTGGTAAAAAACATTAAAAATATCCTAAATAGACGGAAAAATTCCGCCTATTTATAAAAAATACATTAAAATGGGGGATTTTATATAGCATAACCGGAAAATCTCCGCTTATTTTACTTTCGCTGGATACTTAATTACCAATCAACAAATTTATCTAACAAAGCCTTCATTTTTAATGGATAACATCCTCTAACCGCTCTACTCCTCCATTTTGCAAGAGGAACATTTTGTGGTATAAGCCGCCTTGGGCTAATAGTTCTTGATGTGTGCCTCGTTCCACAATTTCACCTTGGTGCAAAACAAGAATTAAGTTCGCATCCTGAATGGTAGATAATCGGTGGGCGATGGCAATCGTCGTCCGCCCTTCCCGCATTTTGGCTAGAGCTGTTTGGATTGCTTCCTCTGTTTCCGTATCAATATTAGCAGTTGCCTCATCCAATACGAGAATTTTTGGATTCGCTGCAATGGTCCGCGCAAACGCAATTAATTGACGCTGACCACTCGAAAAGGTAGAACCCCTCTCAACCACTTTATGATCATAGGAATCTTCTAATTTTTCGATAAACGTGTGCGCTTGAACAAATTTAGCTGCTGCCTCCACTTGTTCATCTGTTAAAGTATCATTATGCAACGTAATATTGTCTCTCACTGTTCCAAAAAACAAAAACGGATCCTGAAGGACGAGACCCATTTTTTCTCGTAGTTCATCCTTCGAAAAATCACGAATGGATTTACCATCAAGTAAGATATCGCCCTTCTCGTATTCATAAAATCTCATTAATAGATTGATAATGGAACTTTTCCCGCTTCCTGTATGTCCAACCAGTGCCACGGTTTCCCCTGGGTATGCAGTAAAGGATATATTTTTCAGTACATCGCGCTGTCCATCATAGGAAAAAGTTAAATTCTTAAATTCAATTTTCCCCTCTTTAATGGTAAGAGCACTTTCCTCACTTTGCGCAGGTGCCAATTCATCTATATCCAGAATTCTAAAAACACGGGCACCCGCCACAATCGCTTGCTGGTACAAGGATAATCTCATCATCATATTGTTTACCGGTTCAAAGAAACGCTCGAGGTAATTGACAAAAGCGTATAACATACCAATTTCAACCGGGCTATCCAATGATGTAATACCAAAATAATTTAATACGATAATTAATCCCAAAATGAAAATCATATCGACTGCTGGACGCAGTAATAATGCATCAATTTTCAGATTCTTCATTCCCGCATTAAAGTGCTTATCATTGATGTCTTCGAACTCTTTTCGAAGCCTCTTTTCCTGGCGAAATACTTGAATAATACTCATTCCCTGCAGAGATTCACTTAGTTTTGCATTTAATTGGCTTAATCTTTCACGCATATCCAAATAAAAACGAGAACTAAATTTTCGATATAAGCTCATAACAAGGAGTATTAATGGTATAAAAATTAGACAGAAAAGTGCCAGTTTTACGTCCAACACAAACATGGTAATCAAAATACCCGTTAGTAAAAACCCGCTTTGGATAAAGGTCGAGAGCACGGTCACAAACATATCTTTTATGGCCTCAGTATCATTTGTCACCCTTGAAACAATACTCCCGGCTGGTGTTTGGTCAAAATACCTTAGACCCAGTGACTGTACCTTCGAAAAAATATCAATCCGAAGCTGTTGGATGATTTTTAAAGCAATCGCCTGAAACTTCACTAATTGAAAAAACATTAAAAATGATTTGATAATTTGGATCCCTAGGTACGTTGCCCCAAGGATTAAAAGGGGCTCAAAAACTAAATTTCCGGGTGTTAGGTAATCATCAATAAAGATTTTTACAAGCAGCGGACCTGCTAATTCTCCCAAAGTAGTCAACAGCAGCAGACTAAATGCAAGGATTAATGTCTTTTTGTGTGGTTTGGTATATGCCAGCAAGCGAGTTAAAACATTTCGTTGTTCTTGTTTTGTCAGCTGCATTTTTTCTTCCATTTTAATGTCCTCCATGCTCAACCAACTCCTCTAGCTGCTGACGCAAATACATTTCTTTATACCAGCCATCCAATGCCATTAGTTCTTCATGTGTTCCCCTTTCGATGACCTTGCCCTCATCAAGAACAAGAATTAAGTTGGCATGTTGGATAGCACTTAGGCGGTGCGACGTAATAATCGTTGTCTTCCCCTCACGATTCAGCCTTAATGCTGATAGAATCGCCTCTTCAGTCTTTGCATCAACGGCAGATAGCGAATCATCCAGCACTAATACTTCTGGATTCATTAACAGTGCACGCGCAATAGAAATTCTTTGTTTCTGGCCGCCTGATAAAGATACGCCTCTTTCACCAACGACGGTTTCATATCCTTCTGTAAACTGAAGAATATCATTATGAATATTCGCTAGTTTAGCAGCGGCATAGATTTCTTCTCTTGGCGCATTCGGATTCGTGAAGGCAATATTTTCTGCAACCGTTGCGGAAAACAAGAAATGATCCTGAGGAACATACCCAATTGCCTCACGTAATTTCCCAAGCTTATATTCTTGAAGCTGATGGCCGCCAAATGTAATTCCACCTTCATAGTCTTCAAATTCACGGATAAGCAGCTTTAACAGAGTTGTTTTTCCTGCACCCGTTTTTCCAACAATTCCAAGTGTTTCTCCCCTGTTTAGCATAAAAGAAACATCCTTAAGCATCGGTTCTTTTTCACCTGGAAAAGTAAATTTTTCGATCTCATAATAGATACTGCCGCTTGGGACTGCCTCCAACACAGCTTGCTTATCAGTTATATCCGACTTTTCCCGCAGTAAGGCTGCTACACGGTCATATGAAGCACGCCCGCGTTCAACGATATTAAACAACCAACCGAATGCTAACATCGGCCAAATCAATAGTCCTAAATAAGTCGTAAATGAAATGAGTTCTCCAATCGACAGCTCTCCAGCCAACACATATCTGGAACCAAAAGTAATAGCTAAGAAAAAGGATATTGCTACGATGATAGAAATCGTTGGATCATATAAAGAATCTATTTTGGCAACGACGATATTTTTTTGGACTACATCCTCTGATTGCTTTCTGAAATCCTCAATATCTTCTTTTTCCTGTCCAAACGTCTTAATTACCTTAATTCCCGAAATACTTTCCTGAGTTTTATCATTCAAGGCAGAGAAGGCTTCTTGAGCCTTGTGGAAAGTTCGGTGCAGCATGGTGCCAAACCAATTGGTAAGGAGTGCCATAATAGGCATTGGAATTAAACAAATTAAGGTAAGTTTCCAGCTTATTGTAAAGGCCATTGCTAGAATAACGGTCCCGCCTGTTGAAAGAGAATCGACCAATGTCAAAACGCCTAATCCAGCAGTTTGTTGGATCGCTTGCAGATCATTTGTCGCATGCGCCATCAAATCACCCGTTCTTCGTTTCTGATAAAACGAGGGTGACATATTGGTAAAGTGGCGATATAAAGTATTACGTAACTGTTTGCTTAGCTTTACAGATGAACCAAATATCATAATTCTCCAAAAATATCTCAGGACATACATTCCTAGACCTGCACCCACTAATATGGCCATCCACTCTAGCAGCATGCCTTTGGTCAGTGTCCCTTCATTAATATGGTCGGCAATCACCCCAATAACCTTTGGAGGGACGAGTTGAAGCAGTGCAACGAACAACAAAATTACGATTCCTGATATATATGATTTTTTCTCTTGCTTAAAAAACCAGCCTAAATCTAAAAATACTCTCATTCTCTTTCCCCCGAAGTATCAACTTAACAATTATTATTTTTAAAAAACATTTCACCTTGCCCGAAGGTATATTTTATCAAATTTTAGAAAAAGAATAAAGATTTAGACACCTTTTTTTTCCAATAAAAAGCACTCATTTTTAAAATGAGTGCTAGACATTTCTATCCCTATTATTGGGCTGCTTGTTTCTCAAGTTCTTCTGTGTAAAATGCCGCTTTTTCTTCAGATACATTTCTTAATTCATCTACTTCAGCTTTGATTTCATCCGGTACATATTTTACTCTCTTTAAATAATTTACAATGACCGTATAATCCGTTTTTGCGTCATTATAGTTTGTTTCTGTATAGGTCTTTGTTTGGACCTCATTATTTTTGATAAATGCTGAAGCAAGGTAATAGAAATTCTTTTGCTCTTCTGTTTTTAAGGAAATAGCCTCTTTAATAATCGCATCATAATTTTTTTCCACCATTAACTGAGTAAACTTTTCATCTTCTGCTGTTAACTCTTTTTGAGGTTCTTTATCAGCGTTAGTACCCTGTTCTGTCTTATTTTCGTCAGGTGCCGCTGTTTCTTCCTTATCTTGCGTTCCACAAGCAGTTAAAGCTAGAAGTAAAACGAAGATGAGTGATAAAACTTTTTTCATGAGAATTGCTCCTTTTTCTATGTTCTTAATCTTAGCGTAACTAGTATGTACTTATTTAACACGTATTTCAATAGAAAATCTTAATATAAGATTTTTCTAAAAAATCAATATAAAAAAAACCACCTTTTCATCCGTGATAAAGTGGTTTTTGTTTTATTTATTATTTACCTTGCTGTTTATTCATGGCTGACATCATTTGGTTAATCTTCTTCTGAGAAGGCTTCATACCCATTTGCATCATCATCATTTTTAGCATTTGCTCATTGATTGGCGGATTTTTCTTTAAGTAATCCATCATATATTTTCGAGCAATGAAAAATCCTAGAGCCACACCAGCTACTAACGCTAGTACAACAACTAGAATCCATAGACCTGTACCCATTAAACTTCCTCCTTCATGTTGTCTACCATACAGTGTACTAAATAAAACAAGAATATACAATATTCTCTTTTAAAAGATTAGACATATTTTCTTTCTTTGATAGGCCTTAACCATCCAAACCGCTGGTGATCAAGGTCTAATGCCATAAAGGAAGATTCACATTTTCTAAGCACCTCAAAGAAAATGGTTTCAGCTTCATAGCTGCCCGTTGCCTCAATTGTGATTATATCTTGGAACACCCTTAATTTAGCTGTACTTAGTTTTCCACTTAACTCTATCAAGTATGTACCATGTTCCGCTCGGAAACCCTTCTTTTTTCCAAGTTGTTTTTGAATTAATTGATGGATTTTTAAAACTTCCAATGGTTTTGTTATATAGGATATTTGTTTATTGGTTATAAATTTTAGTTCGCCTTCTGCTTTGTCATGTTCCTGAAAAAGCTTGAAAAACATACGCTCTCTTCCGAAGTAATGGGCGGCAAATTCATCTTCTATTAAATAAAGCTGATAATTCCTCACCACGATCTCTCCTTCGTTGATTACCCTTTCTACCAATTATAAATAATAGCAATCAAAACATTTGTCTTAAGCCGGCAAAAAATAGCACTAATATTGTCGAATACATAAAATATACAAATTTTATTATATCTTACAAATATTTGGACTGTCTCTTAGCCAAGAAAATTCATGTAATGTTCGAAAATCAAAAAAAGAGAACGGCATGTGCCGTTCTCTTTAAGTAGTTCTAATTACTGAAGAAGTGCCTTCACGCGTGCAACTACATTGTTAACACTGAAGCCGTATTCTTCCATAATTTTTTCTCCTGGTGCAGATGCGCCGAATGTATCAATCGCTAATACATCGCCTTCATCACCAGTGTATTTATGCCAGCCCATTGAAGAACCAACTTCAATTCCAAGACGCTTTTTCACATTCTTAGGAAGTACTGTGTTTTTGTATTCCTGAGATTGCTGCTCAAAACGATCCCATGATGGCATGCTTACAACAGAAACATGAACTCCTTCACCAGCTAAAGCTTTTTGTGCTTCAACAGCTAGACTAACCTCTGAACCAGAAGCTAGGATTAAAGCGTCTGGAGTTTCTCTCTCGGAAGGAGAAACCACATAAGCACCTTTGGAGACGCCTTCGTAAGCATTTTTGTCTGTATCTTTAAGAGTTGGTAAATCCTGACGAGTTAACACTAAAGCAGTTGGTTTGTTTGTAGACTCAACTGCAAGCTTCCACGCAGCAGCAGTCTCATTACCATCAGCTGGACGAATAATAGAAAGACCTGGCATTGCACGTAAAGCCGCAAGTTGTTCAACAGGCTCGTGTGTAGGTCCATCTTCCCCAACCGCAATACTGTCATGCGTAAATACATACGTAACAGGTAATCCCATGATAGCAGCTAGACGGATAGCAGGACGCAGGTAGTCAGAGAACACGAAGAAAGTTCCTCCGAAAATTTTCACTCCGCCATGTAAGGCGATACCATTCATGGCAGCACCCATTGCAAATTCACGTACACCGAACCAGATATTTCGGTTCTCATAGCTGCCTGGTGCATAATCGCCTGTTCCTTTGATCATGGTTTTATTAGAACCAGCAAGGTCAGCAGAACCACCCATAAAAATAGGTAGATTTTTTGCAATGCCATTTAGAGCTTCACCAGAAGATGCACGGCTAGCTAGGGCTTTGCCTTCACTATATACTGGAATGTCTTTGTCCCAGCCTTCAGGCAATTCATTTCTTAATGCTGCTTCTAATTGATTTGCTAATTCTGGATATTCATTCTTATATTGTGCAAATAAGTCGTTCCATTCTTTTTCCTTCTTCGAACCATTTTCAACGATAAGGTTCTTGAAGTTATCATAAACCTCCTGTGGCACATGGAAATCTTCTTCAAACGTCCATTTATATGCTTCTTTTGTCAGCTTTAATTCTTCTGCTCCAAGTGGAGAGCCATGGACACTAGAAGTTCCAGCGCGGTTTGGAGAACCATAACCAATCACAGTTCTAACTTCAATCATAGTTGGACGATCTAAATCGTTTCTAGCTTCTTCTAAAGCCTTTGCGATTTCTGCTAAATTGTTGCCGTCCTCTACTCGAAGGTATTGCCAGCCGTATGATAAGAAACGGTTCTTAACACTTTCAGAGAAGGATTTATTTAAATCACCATCTAATGAAATATCATTGGAATCGTATAAAACAACTAAACGTCCAAGTTTTAAATGTCCAGCTAGAGAAGCCGCCTCTGCTGATACACCTTCCATTAAGTCTCCATCACCACAAATACTATATGTATAATGGTTTACAATTTCGAAATTCTCTTTATTATAGACGCTAGCTGTATGACGTTCTGCCATTGCCATACCCACAGCCATTGCAATACCCTGTCCAAGAGGACCAGTTGTTGCTTCGACACCTTCAGTATGTTTATACTCTGGATGTCCAGGAGTTTTACTTCCCCATTGGCGGAATTGTTTTAAGTCATCCATAGAAAGATTGTAACCAGATAAATGAAGCATGCTGTATAATAAAGCAGATCCATGGCCTGCAGATAATACAAATCTGTCACGGTTAAACCACTCTGGATTTTTTGGATTATGGTTCATAAAACGAGTCCATAATGCGTAAGTCATTGGTGCAGCACCCATTGGCAAACCTGGATGCCCTGAATTTGCTTTTTCGATCATATCAATCGATAGTGTACGAATAGATGTTACGGACAAATCATCAATAGTTTCAAACATGTAAATAATCACTCCTGTTTCAATAGGATAATAATAACACCCTTAATATTATAGTTCAGCGGGCATTAATTCAACAATTAATTTGATTACTAAACAAATTAATTTACTTTCATTTTATTATTTTTACACACAAAGGGAGACAATATGTAAATAGGAAAAACAAAAAGTTTTTCCATTGATTAATGAAGATTATATTTTTTTCTATCTTTTATCTTTTTAGGTGTTACATCTTTACCTTCTGGATCAATAAAAGTTGTATTTGTTAATGTATCTAACATAGAGCTGCGGAAAGTGGTTAAATACTCACTTCTTAGTTTTGATTGTTCCTTTGCTTCTGCTTCTGTTAATCCAGTTACTTTGGCTTTTCTGGCTAGTTCATTGATTCTAGCCATTTTTTCTTTTGAGAGCATGTAAAACCCGCCTTTCGAATATCTTCGCAAAAATTGATTTTACTAAAAAAAAGACCATCTGACAAGGCAAATGGTCTATTGTTCCTCTGACTCAATAGATTCTTGGAATTCTTGATAACGTCTGTGAACAGTTGCTTTTGATATAGTATATCCAAAACCCCTTAATGTAGCAGCTATCTCTGCAAACGTTAACTTGTTTTTTCGAAGCCGGATAATCTCCTCAACCGGAACCTCTATTTTCTCTCTGCCTGAATTCGACTCGAGGTTTTTTAGATTTTTCTCAGGCTTATACCCTTGAGCAACTGCTCTTTTCATTCCCCGCTTAATCTTAATATTATGTAGCTTTCTCTGGTATTCCTCTACCATTCCTACGATTTTTAATACCATTGAATCACTTTCAGACAGTTGCAGCTCACCATTATGAGAAATGCTATAAAGCTTTACTTCTTCTTTTAATATACAGTGCAAGAGAGCAATTTTCGCATTTCCTCTTCCAAGTCTTGTCTCATCCTGAATTAGCACAGCCTGTATCGTTTTTTCTTTCAATATATCTAATAACTCTAAGATCCCATCTCGTTCTAGGTCATAACCGCTGGCTTGCTCTCTAATTATGGAGACAACATTGAAACGATGCTGACTGGCAAGCTGTACAAGTTCCTCTTCCTGACGTTTTAATGAGGTTTCCTGGGTTTCTTTGTTGGTACTAACTCGGCAGTATATTATTGCATTCATCATCGGACTTTTACTCTCCAGCTGCACTTGCATATTCAGTTAAAGAACCTACTTCATAGTTTACAGGGATGATAATTTCTTCACCTGGATAAATTCTATCTCCTTCTATTTCGTTATGCTGTTTAACCCAACTGATAAATTCGGTATTTGAGTAAGAATGAAGTTCAGAATATTGGTTGGAGATTTCCCAAAGGGAGTCGCCTTCAAATACGGTAATTGTCAAGAACTTTTCTTCTACATTCGAATTAAAACGTATTGATAAAATAAAACTTAATGTACAGCTCAAGATAATAAGTACTATTGCAAAAGAGTATTTCTCCCATAAATTTTTCATCATATAACCCCTATTCAGAATGTATGTTCGTTTATATGTTTTCATTATAATCCGAACATTTGTTTGTTGTCAACAAAAATTCGAACTTATGTTTGTATAAAAAATACCAACATGCTATAATAAATTAAATAATTAAATAGGGCGAGGTGTATCTTATTATGACAAAAATATCTAAGCGACAGCAGGATATCCTTGAATTTATCAAAGGGGAAGTAAAGAAGAAGGGCTATCCACCATCCGTAAGAGAAATTGGAGAAGCAGTAGGACTTGCTTCAAGTTCTACCGTTCATGGTCATTTAGCACGTTTGGAAAGCAAAGGACTAATTCGAAGAGATCCAACAAAACCAAGAGCAATTGAAATACTAGAATCGGATGCAATTGCAAATATCCCAAGAAATAATGTTGTTAACGTGCCGATTGTAGGTAAAGTTACTGCCGGACTTCCTATTACCGCTATTGAGAATGTAGAAGAGTTCTTTCCGCTGCCTGAGAGTCTAGCACCAGCAGATGAACAAGTTTTTATGCTAGAAATCATGGGTGAGAGTATGATAGAAGCCGGAATTCTCGATGGAGATTACGTAATCGTGAGACAGCAGCAAACTGCGAACAATGGAGATATCGTTGTCGCCATGACAGAAGAAGACGAAGCGACATGTAAGAGATTCTTCAAAGAAAAAGATTTCATTCGCTTGCAGCCTGAAAATTCTACAATGGATCCGATAATTTTGAGAAATGTATCTATTCTGGGGAAAGTTATTGGGGTTTATCGTCATATACATTAATCATTTGGGAGCAGCCACGTTTGTGGCTGCTCTTTTTTATTTGGTGTTGTTATTGATTATTAAGACGGGAATTAATAAGAGACCTCCGGTTGTATAGGCCACAATCTCGAGGTGATTCTTACCTTAATTGAAAAATTCAAGTTTTATGGGCACAATCACGGCGTGATTCTTACCTTAATTGTAAATTTCCAGTTTTACGGGCACAATCATGACGTGATTCTTACCTTAATTGTAAATTTCCAGTTTTACGGGCACAATCATGGCGTGATTCTTACCTTAATTGAAGAATATCACTTTTACGGGGCACAATGGTGAAACAATCCACTTACATTAACAAAAAAAAACCCAGTATGGACTATATCCACACTGGGTTTGAGTATTTTAGTACATGCTCAAATACTGGTCGCGTTCCCAAGGGTGTACTACTGTGCGGAACATATCCCACTCAATCTCTTTTGCTTCAACAAAGTGTTCGAAGATGTGCTCTCCTAAACCTGCAACAATCACTTCATCAGCCTTTAATTGTTCTAAAGCTTCTGCTAGAGTTGCTGGAAGATCGAGGATCCCTTCTTCAATTCTTTCTTCCTTACTCATTACATAGATGTTACGGTCAACTGGAGCCGGAGGAGTCATTTTATTTTTAATTCCATCTAAACCAGCTTTTAATAGTACAGCCATCGCCAGGTATGGGTTAGCGGCTGGGTCAACGCTTCTTACTTCTACACGAGTGCTTAATCCGCGAGAAGATGGAATACGAATTAATGGTGAACGGTTTCTAGCAGACCAAGCAACATAGCAAGGTGCTTCATAGCCAGGAACCAGACGCTTATAAGAGTTTACTGTCGGATTGGTAATAGCTGTAAAGTTCGGTGAATGCTTAAGGATACCAGCGATAAATTGACGAGCTGTATCACTCATTTCAAGGTCGCCTGTTGGCTCATAGAATGCGTTTTTGCCATTGGTAAATAATGAAAGATTCATGTGCATTCCAGATCCATTCACTCCGTATAATGGTTTTGGCATGAACGTCGCATGTAAGCCGTGTTTACGAGCAATTGTTTTAACTACTAATTTGAATGTTTGAATTTGGTCACATGCTGTTAAAGCATCAGCATACTTAAAGTCGATTTCGTGCTGACCTGGTGCTACTTCATGGTGAGAAGCTTCAATTTCAAAGCCCATTTCTTCTAACTCTAGTACGATATCACGACGGCAGTTTTCACCTAAATCAGTTGGAGCTAGATCGAAGTATCCGCCTTGGTCGTTCAATTCTAATGAAGGCTCACCTTTTTCGTCTAATTTAAATAAGAAGAATTCAGGCTCAGGTCCTAAGTTAAAGTCTGTAAATCCTAGTTCTTCCATTTCTTTTAATACTCTTCTTAAGTTACTTCGTGGATCGCCATCAAATGGTTTTCCTTCTGGAGTGTAGATATCACAGATTAAACGAGCAACTTTTCCTTTTTCAGCTGTCCACGGGAATACTACCCAAGTATTTAAATCAGGAACAAGGTGCATATCAGATTCTTCAATACGCACAAATCCTTCGATAGATGAACCATCAAACATCATTTTATTATCTAATGCCTTTTCTAATTGGCTGACTGGAATCTCTACATTTTTAATCGTTCCTAAAATATCAGTGAACTGCAACCGAATAAACTTAACATTTTCTTCTTGTGCTAACTGCTTAATATCTTCTCTTGTATACTTTGCCATCCTTATTACCTCCAAAATTTAATTTTAACTTAATGGAAAAATCGTGACATATCTCCTTGTCTGAGTGACGAACGATTGAATCTTCCAGAATGTTGTAATTCGTGTCGGAGCAAATTTCGCAACTGATCGTCTGTTAACTCCTGCTTGGCTTTTTCGGCCTGTTGCTGAATCACATTGGACTGTTGATCTTTTATGAGGATAAGCTGTTTAATTCCAGCCATATTCACACCTTGATCAATGAGATCCTTAATTTCTAGTAGTCTATCAATATCGTTTAAACTAAAGAGTCTTCTATTCCCATCAGTTCTAGCTGGAGAAATCAATTGGTGCTCTTCGTAATATCGAATTTGTCTGGCAGTTAGTTCAGTCAGCTGCATAACAGTTCCAATTGGGAATAAAGGCATCGAGCGGCGTATTTCTTTTCCACTCATTCAATTTCTCCTCTCCTCTTACTGATTTATATTGTTATTATATTTCGTGTAAGAAAAGATGTCAATCCTATGTTAGGTTTTCTAACATGGTTTTTCCAAAAAAAAGAATAACTACGTTAGTTATTCTTTGCATCCATTATTATTTCAATTCAAATTAGATTTTTTTGTATTAAAGAGTCTACGGCAATACAAACGGCCATTTTGACATGTGCATAGGTTAGCCCGCCTTGAACATAAGCTACATAAGGAGGTCTTATTGGTCCGTCTGCTGTCAACTCGATACTTGCACCTTGGATGAATGTTCCCGCAGCCATGATCACATCATCCTCATATCCTGGCATATACGCTGGATAGGCTGTTACATGAGAATTAATCGGCGAAGCAAATTGAATAGCCTGACAAAAAGCTATCATTTTATCTTTATCATCAAATTGAACCGATTGAATTAAATCCGTACGGTAAGAATCCCATTTAGGATAAGAATTCATCCCTAATTTTTCTAGAAATGCTGCTGTAAAAACCGCTCCTTTTAAGGCTTGACCAACAACATGCGGTGCTAAAAAGAAACCTTGATACATTTCTTGAAGGCTGTAAATGGAAGCACCAGCCTCAGCACCAATGCCTGGCGATGTCATTCGGTAAGAACAGGCTTCAACATATTGTTTCTTCCCTACAATATACCCACCAGTCTTCACAATTCCTCCGCCAGGATTTTTAATTAATGAACCTGCCATCAAATCGGCTCCCACGTGACACGGTTCCAATTCCTCAACGAATTCTCCGTAGCAATTATCTACAAAAACCACGACATCTTCTTTTATTTCCTTTACAAACGAAATCATCTCTTTGATTTCAGCAATCGTAAAGGAAGGACGGGTTGCATAGCCCTTTGAGCGTTGGATGCCGATCATTTTGGTATTACTTTTGATTTTGTCAGCAACCTGATTCCAGTCAATCGATCCCTTATCCGACAGCTCCACACTATCATAGGAAATTCCAAACTCCTTTAACGACCCCACTCCATTGCCGCGAATTCCAACAATCTCCTCAAGCGTGTCATACGGTTTGCCTGTTATATAAAGAAGTTCATCGCCAGGGCGAAGGATACCAAACAAAGAGATTGATATTGCATGCGTCCCTGAGATAATTTGCGGACGAACTAGACCTGCTTCTGCACCAAATACATCTGCATAAATAAGTTCTAATGTATCTCTGCCGATATCATCATAGCCATAACCCGTTGAAGGAATAAAGTGAGAATCGCTAACTCGGTGCTCTTGATAACTTTTCAAAACTCGAAATTGATTGCTTTCAATTCTTTCATCTATCTCTTTATGTACGTTACCAATTTGTTGTTCTACACCACGTACAATTTGTTGAAGCTTTTCCCCATTTTTTAACTGTTGAAACATACTGTTACTCCATTCTCGTTTTGTATTTCAGTAATTGTCCGGAAATTTGATGATCTGGCAATGCAAATCCTCTGCATTGATAAAGCTCATTTTCTTCATCAAAAACCAGTTCTCTTACAATTGTCTCATTCTTTAATTGTGCAATCAGCTTCCCTTCTGTTGAAGGAATCCTGACTTGATACTGATCCATCATTTCAATCATTACTTTTTCAATTTTTCTTTTTAATTCATTGCGGTCCTCTTTGTTGAAGGCACTTACGAAAATAAGAGGATGGTTCGTTGTTGGTACAAAATCAGGATGTTTAATATCTCTCTTATTATAAACCGTTATCTGAGGGATGTCCTTCACTTCTAAGTCCTCAAGCAGCTTATTTACTGTTTTTTCATGCTGAAAGTAGTCCGCATTTGACATATCAACGACATGTAAAAGCAGATCTGCTTCTTTTACTTCTTCCAGAGTCGAACGAAATGCTGCAATTAGTGCAGTTGGAAGGTCTTGAATGAAACCTACAGTATCGGTAACCAAGGTTTGAAAACCACTCGGTAATACCAACTTTCTTGTCATCGGATCCAAGGTAGCAAATAATTGATTCTCCTCATAGGAATCCGCTTCGGATAGACGATTAAAAAGAGTTGATTTACCTGCGTTCGTATAGCCGACAATCGCAATTTGGAATGTTTTGTTTTTCTTCCTTCTTTCACGGTAACGATCCCGATGTTGAACAATGACCGCCAATTGATTCTTAATTTCATCAATTCTACGTCGGATATGACGACGGTCCGATTCTAATTTTGATTCCCCAGGTCCTCTCGTCCCAATACCAGCTCCCAATCGAGATAACGCGGTCCCTTGACCAGCAAGACGCGGCAATAAGTATTGAAGCTGGGCCAATTCAACCTGGAGCTTACCCTCTTTAGACCTTGCTCTTTGAGCAAAGATATCTAATATTAACTGCGTCCGGTCAATAATACGGGCATCTAATTCAGAAGCAAGATTTCGTTTTTGGCTTGGTGATAATTCATCATTAAAAATGACTATATCCGCTTCTACCTCTTCTACAAGCGCTTTTAGTTCTTCAACTTTACCTTTTCCTATGTATAGCGCTGAGTGGACGCGCTCTCGTTTTTGAACCACAGTCATTAGAACTTCACCTTTAGCTGTTTCTGTTAAGGATGCAAGTTCTTCCATCGAATACTGGAATCGACTATCGTCTTCTGTTTGCGTTTGGCAGCCAACTAAGATTGCTTTTTCTAAGCTTACTTCTTGTTCCATACCAACACCTGCTTTCATAAATTTCCTTACACTATCATACCAAAAAAGTGGTCAACACCATAATTTGATCATTTTTTAGAATCAATAGGAGAAAATACGCTCGGACAGGGAGTAATAAACTCCCATAGTGAATTATACTCTCGCATAGCGAAAATTACTCACGCATACGAATAATACTCACATTGAAAAATCGGCGGTATCCATATCCGCCGATTTTTTTATTGATCTTCTTCAAAAATTAAATCGTTACTTCTTAATGTCATTAATTCATGTTTGTCAAAGCTATTTTGCAGCAGCAGCCTCATGGCCTGGGCACGTATTGATTTTTCAATAATATTTCGAACATACCGTCCATTTGAAAAGCTATTCGGACTCAAGACAGCCTTGACCCAAATTAAATGGTCTTTCAGCTTTTTTTCCGCCTCATGACTTAAACTATATTCTCTTTCATCGAGCATTCGGCCGGCAATTTCCATTAATTGATCAATCGTATAATTAGGAAAATCAATGACTAATGGAAAACGGGAGTGCAGCCCTGGATTCAAAGTTAGGAAATATTCCATTTCACGTGAATACCCCGCAAGAATAAGTATAAATTCATGCTGTTTATCCTCCATATGCTTTACAAGTGTATCAATCGCCTCTTTCCCAAAATCCTTTTCTCCGCCGCGCCCTAATGAGTATGCCTCATCAATAAACAAAATTCCACCCTGTGCTTTTTTGATTAAATCACGCGTTTTCTGTGCGGTATGGCCAATATATTCCCCAACAAGGTCGGCCCGTTCCGCTTCAATTAAGTGGCCCTTAGAAAGGACATTCATCTTTAAGAACAACTTGCCAATCAATCTAGCTACCGTTGTTTTCCCTGTCCCAGGGTTGCCCTTAAACATCATATGAAGCGCTTGCTTTCTCGCCTTCATCCCCACTTCTTCCCGTTTCTTATTCACAAAAATCCACGCATAAATTTCTTTTATCATTCGTTTCATTTCTTCCATACCCACTAATGCCCCGAGCTCGTCTTCTATTTCCTTTAATGCCGCGTGCTCCGGGGGAATTTCCTTTGGAACAACTTGAGGAATTGGAAGCTCTTTCGAAAGCGTCTTCCTCTTATGCGAGTTAAGCGAAACAGTTATCTGTCCATTACTTTTCATGCGAATCGGTTGATCCAAAGCCTTCACCTCTCATTCTGCAAACATTATACGTTAAGCAGCTTTATTCGCTACTGAGAAATAATTTACCATTCTGACAAATAGCGAGAGGAAATCGCAAATTCAATTACTTGTTGCTTTTCACGCGTTTTCCATAACAATACTCCTTCATTTATGTGTATTCATTTAATAATCATTTCATTATTAAAAATAAAAAAGAGTCCATGGATGATGGACTCAGGGTAGTTATAAGATTATTGGGCATCCAGGTCAAGCTGAACATTTCTTTGCGGTGCAAAGGTTGAAATGGCATGCTTGTAAACCAATTGTTGCTTTCCTTCTGATTCGAAAAGTACTGTGAAATTATCAAAGCCTTTGATTTGGCCTCGTAATTGGAACCCGTTTAATAAGAATACCGTTACATGGGTATTATCCTTACGACACTGGTTTAAAAATTGGTCCTGAATGTTGATGGTGGTTTTCATTTGTATATCCTCCTCTTTTATCTCTACTAATATGTATTCGATTTTACTTGTAGCTTTCCTTCAATGTAATGAGAAATTTCGGTTATTTTTTTTGACAAATTTGAGACATCGGTTACATCAAACCACTCAACGTCCATTTTGTTCCGAAACCAGGTTAATTGTCTTTTTGCATATCGGCGAGAATTTTGTTTTAAATTTTCTACCGCGTTTTGAAAGCTAACCTTCCCATCAAGAAAATCATAAATTTCTTTGTAGCCTATTGCTTGAATCGATTGGCAATCACGAATATTTCGCTTATGTAAATCGCTCACTTCTTCGATAAGCCCTTCTGACATCATCATCTCAACACGGATGTTAATCCGTTCGTATAGCTTTTCCCTCTCCATCGTTAAACCAATTAAAGCTGTATCGTAAAGAAGGTCGGGCTGTTGAGCATTTTGATATTCACTCATAATCTTACCAGTACAGTGAAAAATTTCAAGTGCTCGAATCACCCTTCTCACATTATTGTGATGAATTTGGCTTGCACTCTCAGGGTCCACCTTTTTTAATTCATCGTGCAGCGCTTCATTTCCAATTTCTTTTGCCCTATCTTCAAGGTGCAGACGAAATACTTCATCTGCAGGTGCCTCAGAAAACTGATAATCATAGATGACGGCCTGAATATAAAGCCCAGTCCCGCCAACAATGATTGGAAGTTTTCCTTTCGAGGTGATTTCAGATATTTTGGCCCGAACAAGTTGTTGAAATTCAGCTACTGAAAAACCTTCATCCGGCTCCTTAATATCAATCAAATGATGGGGAATTCCTTCCATTTCTTCATTTTTTATTTTGGCAGTCCCGATATCCATTCCACGATAAATCTGCATAGAATCACCGCTAATAATTTCGCCATTATACCGTTTAGCCAGCTCAATGCTTAACTTTGTTTTTCCAACGGCTGTTGGACCAATAATGACTAATAATTTCTGTTTTGAATCCACTAATTTCACACTGCCCTTTTTTCATTTTTACGTGATGGCAGGAACCAATTCACATTTACATCCTATCATATATTTTTAAAGCAGTTGAACATCAACTAAGTATAATCAAAAAATATCTTTTCTATGCATTTCTTGGATATAGAATTTATTATCCATTTATTATCCAAAATCATTACATTCCGATAACGTTTTTACATTCCGATAACGTTTCATTTACAAACCGCCTTTTCCCCCAAGTTCATGGTAGGCTTAATCGTAGCATATTTTGTATGAAATTAGGGAAATGTGGTGAAAGTTATGTTTTCAAACTTTGAAATTGGAATTGATTTGGGGACTGCAAATATATTAGTTTATAGTAAAAATAAAGGGATCGCAGTAAATGAACCTTCCGTGGTGGCCATTGACACCGATACAAAAAAGGTTGTGGCTTTTGGAACGGAAGCAAAAGAAATGATAGGAAAAACTCCTGAAAAAATTATTGCGATCCGTCCCTTGAAAGATGGGGTCATAGCCGATTATGACCTTACAACTGAGCTTCTGAAGCATATTATGCATAAGGCTTCAAAATCGGTCGGCTTTGCCGTTCGTAAGCCAAATGTTGTCATCTGTACACCTTCTGGTTCAACAAGCGTTGAAAGACGAGCGATTCATGACGCTGTGAGAAATGCCGGCGCAAAAAAAATCCAATTAATTGAAGAACCAGTTGCCGCTGCTATTGGCGCCGGAATGCCTGTGGACGAGCCGGTAGCCAATGTGGTGGTCGATATTGGCGGCGGTAATACAGAGGTAGCGATTATATCTTTCGGTGGTGTTGTTTCCTGCCATTCTATTAAAATTGGCGGTGATCGCCTTGATGAAGAAATTATTCAGCATGTCCGTAAAGAATATAATGTTTTGATTGGTGAAAGAACAGCAGAGAAGGTCAAAATCGAAATTGGTTATGCGTTGGTGGATCACGAAGAGCTTACCATGGAAGTTCGAGGTCGTGATCTTGTGACAGGTTTGCCAAAAACTGTTACATTATCATCCTATGAAATTCGTAATGCTTTGAAAGAATCATTATCCCATATATTAGAAGCAATTCGTGCAACCCTTGAGGACTGCCCTGCAGAATTAAGTGGTGATATCGTCGATCGGGGTGTGATTCTAACAGGTGGCGGTGCCTTAATGAAGGGAATGGAAGAATGGTTGAGTAACGAGATCTTTGTTCCAGTTCAACTTGCTGAGGAGCCTTTAGAATCCGTAGCAATTGGAACAGGAAAAGCCCTTAAATACATGCATAAACTGCCAGCTACAGTGAAATAAGTTCTAAAGAGCAATTAAAGACAAGGTAAAGAGTTCTAATTATATATAAAATAAACTGGCTCAGTCCACTTTACTGAGCCAGTTGCTCATTTAACTCATGATTATAATTCTTTATTTATGTCGTTTATAATGGATTATTAACGTTTAACTTTATATCACCTATCGTTTCGATATGGACCTTTTCTTCCTTAAGAGTTTCTATAACTTGTTTTAGTTCTTCATATTGGTTCTTATATATTTCTACATCCTCAAGGAGAGTTGGATGTAAGGTAACCTCAATACGATCTTCCCTTAAAGGAATACGAATCGTTTCAATATTTTCATCCGTATTTCCTTCTGAATTAAGTATCTTTTTCTCAATGATTAACTCCTCACGGCGAACAGGAACGATAATTTGCTTCTCTTCCGTATAATTTTTCTTATAAACCTTAACGTTAGCTGTTTCAATCCTCTTTTTACTTACCTGCAACTCTTCCTTATGTAATTTGATTGTTACATCATCAATGTGGTCATTTGTCTTTTTAGGATGCTCAGGCACCTTAATCCTCCTCCACGGAAAAAGATTGAAAACACCTTTTCATTAAGAAGGATGAAAAGGTGTTTTTATTTTTTAGCTGTTATTTATATCTTCAAAACCCGTTGTATCGGAAACAAAGTCTACACTTCCAGTTGTATTCACATTAGCCGTTTCATGTTTAAGAGTTTCCTGAACTTGCTGTGTTTCCTCAACTTGGCGTTTGGAAGCAGAGACTTCCTCCGTTGTTACCGTGTATTTGTTTACCTGAACTTGCTCCTGACTGACAGGAATATGAATGGTCTCCTCAGCACTTATCGATGCATTACTACGTTCGTTCACTGGCGTTCTCTTTATTACAACTTCCTCATGCATAACAGGAACTTCTACGTTTTTTTGTTCTTCGACAACCTCTTTTGAAAGGACAACTTCACCAGCATCGACTTTATTTTTGGTAATGTCTAGCTCTTCCTTATGAAGTTCTAAGGAACCATTAGTTTGAGTATCTTGGGTACTTGAGGTAGTGCTATTTCCTTGAGATCCTGAATTATTTTTGCTATCTTGATTATTATTATTTTGTGAATTGTCATCATCACCAAACAAATTAAAAATGTTACCCATAAGAATTCCTCCCCGCAAATTGATTTAAAGTAATGCCTTTATATAATCTACTTAAAAGGTATTTTTATTCTTTATGTATTAATAAACCTTTTCCAACCATATTTGTTAAAAAACTGAAAATATCGTCCAACAAACTCACTGGTGCAATTCATTTTTGATTACACTTTTACGGAACTAAAATGCCTACCAAATTTTTTATTAAGACTGGCCAAAGTTCCCTAAAAATTGCAATATTCAATAAAAAAATGACTATCGTTTTAAATGCATTTTGATAGTCATTTCCTTTATTTTATTATGTTTGGAATATATAACTAAACCTGTTTAGTAATAGGGATACTCTATTTAATCCTATCTCCTCTAAATTTCACTTTGTCGTTTCCTCATATTGTTGAAATAAAGGAAAATCGGAAGTGGAATGACGATAAATCCTAGGCTTTTAATAATTTGGTTTTTTGCATTTTCTCTTGCACGATTCTTTTCATCTTTTACCATTTGATCATATCTTTGACGAATCTCATCATCAGATAATTTTTGACTTTCTTGCGGTGGAACTTTTCCGTCATGGTAAACTTGCTTAAAATCTTCAAAATTTTGATAATAGCCTGGCGGACTTACTAAATCTGCTGCAGCCATAAAGATTGAAATCCCCCCGCCAATTACCATCATTAGCGTTGCAAACAAGACTAAATACGTATACAAATGACGAATCACTACTTCATCCCCCTTCTCTTTGTTTTTCGCAGCGTAAACGACCACAAAAATTATAATGACGATCGGTAAAAACATACTTAAGAGCCCAAAAGACACCACAGCCTCACCTCCTGAAAATCTCCCTTATAGTGTAATTTTACACGATAATTCGATCGGATATAAGCCCTCTAAGAACATTTATACAAAAAAAGAATGTTCTCTTTTTAAAAGAAAACATTCTACATCACGCGTTTAAACATTTTTTCCATCTCGTAAGACGAATAATGGACAATTATCGGCCTGCCATGTGGACAGGTGAACGGATCTGAAGCTTTTCTTAGGTCGTCTAGTAACGTCTGAATTTCATCATTACGCAAATGACGATTCGCTTTAATGGAAGCCTTACAACTCATCATAATCGCTGCTTCTTCACGAAGTTTTTTAATATCGACTTTTTTCATCGCAAGAAGCTGTTCAATCATTTCTTCAATGAGCTGTTTCTCCTCGCCTTTTGGAAACCATTGTGGATGGGAGCGAACGATATAGCTGTTCATTCCAAATTCCTCAAGGAAAACACCGACCTTTTCCAATTCCAAACGGTTTTCATTTATTTTTAGATATTCATCCGTAGAATAATCCAGTGTAATTGGAACGAGTAATTCCTGAAGCTCAGCATGAACCTGCCCCACCTTTTCACGGAAATACTCGTATTTTAGTCGTTCCTGGGCAGCGTGCTGGTCAATAATGTATAAACCATTTTCATTTTGTGCAAAGATATACGTTCCATGCATTTGCCCAATTGGATATAGTCGAGGTATTCTGCTTTCAATTTTGTCATCCTCCAGCGTTCTCGCTGTTTCATCCTCTTGCTCTGTTGGTTCAGTTTCAGGTTCTTCGAATTTCCATTCTCGACCTTGGTTCTCCACTTCTACTTTTGACTGATAATTAGGTTCGAAATTTACCTTCAAAGGCTCCGCCTTTTCTTGTATAGTCGTGCTAGAAAAGGATGGCCGCTCCCATTCCATTTCTTTTCTAACCGGTATATCATTGGTTCTTTCATCAAGAACCAATGTAGTCTGTTCCGATTTAGCTACCTCGCGTTTTTCCTGGGTATAAGCTGATGGAATCAATATCTTTGATTTAAACGCATTTTTGATGATATCTGTAACCAATTCATATAGTTCTACTTCTTTACTGATACGAACCTCCATTTTTGATGGGTGTACATTGACATCCACCAATAATGGGTCCATGTCGATATTGAGGAGAACAATTGGAAATCTTCCTATAGGAAGTAACGTATGGTATCCTTCCTGGATTGCTTTTGCTAAGGCATAATTTTTAATGAAACGGCCATTAATCATCGTAGAAATATAGTTTCTTGACGCTCTCGTTACCTCAGGCATCGAGGCATAGCCGCTAATTTTGTAATCCAACGATTCCCCTGAAATCGGTACAAGCTGTTTAGCAATTGCCATTCCATAGATGGAAGCCAGCACTTGGCGGACATCGCCATTTCCATTCGTTTGCAACAGCTTACGCTCGTTATGAATGAGTCGGATGGCTACCTCTGGATGAGAAAGCGCCAACCGGTTTACAACATCGGTAATATTCCCGAGCTCTGTATGGATGGTTTTCATATACTTCAAACGTGCAGGGGTGTTATAAAACAAATCACAAATGGTTATATCCGTTCCGCGTCTGCTTGAAGCTTTCTCAAAAACTTCAACCTTGCCGCCTTCAATCACCACTCGATTTCCTGCACCTTCACCTGTTGATGTCTTCATCTCCAGCCTCGAAACAGAAGCAATACTTGGAAGAGCTTCACCCCGAAATCCAAGTGTGCGAATCCGGAATAAGTCATTTTCATTCTTAATTTTACTCGTCGCATGACGATGGAAAGCGAGTAAGACGTCTTCCTCCTCAATTCCATTTCCATTATCGGTGATCCGAATTTTCGCCAGCCCGGCCTCTTCCACTTCAATTTCAATTACTGTACTGCCAGCGTCAATCGCATTCTCGACCAATTCTTTTACAACCGAAGCAGGACGTTCTACTACTTCCCCTGCGGCAATTTTATTGGATAGCATATCATCTAATTGGATAATCTTACCCATATGTGTCACCCCCTAGCTTTTTAACTTTTTCTGAAGCTCGTACAAAAGATTAATCGCTTGAAGCGGTGTGATATCAAGTAGATCAATTTCCTTCATCTTATCTAAAACTCTTTTTTCTTTAGAGGAAAATTCTTGTTTTTTCGGCTCTTTCGGCTCATCGAAGAAAGAAAGCTGTGCCGGCTGCTCATTAATTTTCTTTTCTTCCTGTTTAACAGTAGCTGTTTGTGTCTCAGGTTTTTCAAGAGTAGATAAGATTTCATTGGCACGATTGATTAATTCCTTAGGTAGCTCTGCTAATTGAGCTACGTGGATTCCGTAACTCTTATCCGTCGGACCCTCTTTGATTTTATGAAGAAAAACAAGTTTTCCATTATGCTCAATTGCACTAACATGAATGTTCTTTAACTTCTCAAGTTCTCGGTCGAGGACAGTTAATTCATGATAATGAGTGGAAAACAGTGTCTTGGCACCTATATGTTTATGAATATATTCAATAATCGCCTGTGCTAAAGCCATCCCATCGTATGTTGACGTTCCGCGGCCAATTTCATCAAATAAAATCAAGCTGTTTTGTGTGGCGTTGGCCAAGGCATTCCTAGCTTCAAGCATTTCAACCATGAACGTACTCTGACCAGAAATCAAGTCGTCAGCTGCCCCAATTCTTGTAAACACTTGGTCAAAAATAGGCAGCACTGCTTCATCTGCAGGTACATAACAGCCAATTTGGGCTAAAATAGCTGTTAACGCAATTTGGCGCATATACGTACTTTTACCGCTCATATTCGGACCAGTTATCAGAAGAACCTCACGCTCACTGTCCATAAAGCAGTCGTTTGGTACGTATTCCTGTGCATTGAGCACTTTTTCGACCACCGGGTGTCTGCCTTCTTTCAAGACAACTTTGCGTTCAGTTGAAAACTTCGGTTTTACATACCGACGCTCTTCACTCACCTGGGCGAAGCATTGGAGAACGTCTAACTCACTAACCGCTTTAGCTGCTGCCTGCAAGCGTGGTATATGTTCTTTTACAATCTCACGGATTTCAGTAAATAGTTGATATTCTAATTCACCACCGTTTTCTTCCGCCTGTAAAATTAATGCTTCCTTCTCTTTTAGTTCGGGTGTAATAAAGCGCTCAGCATTTGATAATGTCTGTTTTCGCTCATACTGTCCTTCTGTTAAAAGATGAAGGTTCGCTCTTGTTACTTCAATAAAGTAACCAAATACTCGATTATAGCCTACTTTCAAGGATTTAATCCCTGTCTTTTCCCTCTCCTCGCGTTCAAGCTGGGCAATCCAGGTCTTGCCGTTGCGGCTCGCATCTCGGTATTGATCCAACTGGGCATTATACCCGTCACGAATGATATTCCCTTCTTTTATAGAAATGGGCGGATTTTCAACAATGGCTTGCTCTAATAAATCGGTAATTTCCTCACACGGATCCAGAGAGTCGGCAATTTTATTGACTTCTTCATGTCCCATCTCCTGGAGAATTTGTTGTAAAAAAGGAATTTGCTTTAAGGAGCTTTTTAATTGGACTAAATCACGGGCATTCACATTTCCAAAGGCAACACGCCCTGCAAGCCGCTCCAAATCATACACTTCGGTTAACTTTTCCCGAAGCTCCTGGCGTTCGAAATACTTGTTCATTAAAACTTCTACAATGGTTTGACGATGCTCAATTTCCTCACGGGAAAGCAATGGTCGATCAATCCATGTTTTCAGCATTCTGCCGCCCATCGCGGTCATCGTTTCATCTAATAGCCACAGCAACGAACCTTTCTTCCCTTTTGAACGAATCGTCTCCGTCAACTCAAGGTTTCGTTTGGAATAGTAATCAATTTTCATATACTGATGTATTTGATAAGTAGTTACTGGCTGAAGGTGATCAAGACTGCGTTTTTGGGAGCGATACAAATAGTTAAAAAGTCGTGCAGTACTTTGTTTTAATTTATCTTGATTAAGATTTTCCAAGAGATGTGAAAAATTCATTTCTATTGAACTATTATCTTCAATTGAAATCGCAAGTACGTCACGCTCGCGCAGTTTCTTCTGTAATTCACCATCAAAGTCACTTGCCACAACAACCTCTTTTGAGCTTAGCACCGCAATCTCATTTAAGACATCATCAAAATTAGAGGAAAGCTGTGTAACCTTACTTTCACCAGTAGAAATATCCGTATAGACAAATCCAAAGGTGTGGTCATCGAAATAAGAAATTGAAGCGATATAATTATTTTCCTTATCTGTTAACGATTTACCTTCCATGACGGTACCAGGGGTGATTAGTTGGACAACTTCCCTTCTAACCATGCCCTTTGTTTGTTTTGCATCTTCCATTTGTTCACAAATCGCTACTTTGTAGCCTTTTGAAATCAACTGTTCAATATAATTAGGGGCAGAATGATAGGGAACTCCACACATTGGAATTCGATCCTCACTGCCGCCTTCCCGGCTTGTTAGGGTTATCTCTAATTCTTGTGATGCTTTGATTGCATCAGCGAAGAACATTTCATAAAAATCGCCTAAGCGAAAAAATAAAAAGGCATCTTGATAGTCTGCCTTCACGGTTAAGTATTGCTGTATCATCGGCGTATAACCAGCCATAATGACCCCCACATTTCAATTATTTCGAGTATCTTCGACAAACTATTATATCATAAATCAGGTAAACTTAGATTAGGTAGAAATTTCTTTTATCTAATAATGGTCGTTGATGATACTTGCCTGCATATAATTATAGTATTAAATAGAAAAGGGTGGTCCATTGTGGGATGGTTTGGAGGTAATTACGAGGAATATGATTTTGAAATGTTTTCTTTCAGCCATTTTGTGATTATCGCCATCCTAGTTATCGTCTCAATAGTTATTTATAAATGTAGAGAGAAACTCAAAATTTATAAATGGAGACGGGCAGAGATTGGACTAGCACTTTCATTGATCTTGTTAGAGTCCTGTTATCATATTTGGATGTATGTAAACGGCGATTGGGATGTTAGCCATGCAATTCCATTAGAATTATGCAGCATCAGCTTAATTTTATCCGTCCTCTTATTGTTAACACGCAAAAAGATTATCTATGAAATCTTATTATTTACGGCTTTATTGGGAGCATCACAAGCATTAATTACCCCATTATTAAATTTCGACTTCCCGCATTTTCGCTATTTCCATTTCTTCTATACTCATCTGATGATGATGTGGGTTGTCCTATATTTTACGTGGGTTCATGGCTTTCGACCAACAATCTGGTCAGTCGTAAAACTATTTGTCTTCCTGAATGTTTTAATGCCGATCATTATGCTTATAAATAAGATCGTAGACGGAAATTATATGTTTTTAAGACATAAACCCAAAAGTCCCAGCCTGCTAGACCTATTAGGTCCCTATCCTTGGTACATCCTTTCAATGGAGTTTTTATTAATCACTCTAAGTCTGATTGTGTGGTTGATTTTTAGAGATAAGGGGTACAAAAGTTAAATTTTATTGACCTTTTACCTTTTACTAATTATAATAAATAACGTTCCCAATAAAAGTGTCCCGATAGCTCAGCAGGATAGAGCAACAGTTTCCTAAACTGTAGGTCGGAGGTTCGAATCCTCTTCGGGACGTACTCGTCAAAAAAGCGTTATGTATCGCGGTTAGTTATCCGTTAATTAAGACGGTGACAATGCGGTGACATAGCGCTTTTTTCGTTGTCTGTAGGACATCGATTTTAGCACTGTAGGACCAAGGTAGATGACTGTAGGACACTTGCGGCTAACTTAAAGAAGGAGCTAAAACGCGATGAAACGTAGATTTATTGGAGAAAGAGGCGCAATATCAACGCCTAAAGTCCGACAGCCTCGGAATGTCCTATATACATTCGAAGAGGCGATAGAAATCTTTATACGGGCTAAATCTGCGGAAGGAGTTCGACCTGGTACGATTACCGGGTACGACGATATATTCCGTTATTTCCGGCAATGGCTAGACGAGGATATTACGCATATTAACGACATTACCGCAGACACTATTCGCAAATATATTAATTACCTTCGCACTGAACGAACACCATATGCGGAGGACCCACAACGGAAGCGTAGCGGTAAAGGCCTGTCGGTACATACTATTAATATACGAATTCGCGGACTAAGCGCATTTTTTCGGTTCTTATGTACTGAGGGAATAATTCCGGAGAATCTAACGGAAAATATCTCGCAGGTACGCGACGATGAACACGAAGAAGTACCAGGCATTCCGGACGAACAGATTGACAGCATTCTCGCCTCTTATGACGATAGACAGTTCGCACAATGGCGCGATAAGACGTTAACACTACTCTTACTCGATACTGGCTTGCGAATAGGTGAGGCGCTTACTTTAACGGCCGAGCAAGTAAATTTCAAGGATTTAACGGTCACTGTGCCGTCTCGGATTGCAAAGAATCGGAAGTCTCGCGAGATCCCTATTAGTCGTGAGGTTGCGAAGAGGTTGCGCCAATTACTCGACGAAACGCAGCAATATTTCGGAGAGGACGCTCAGCTATTTATGAACGCTTATGGAGGGGAATTTACCGACGACGCTTTTCGTCGCAGATTAAATCGATTAAAGCGTAAATTAAATATACCTAGGCTACATCCGCACATGTTTCGTCATACTTTCGCAAGGAACTATGTATTAAATGGCGGTGACATCTTTACACTTCAACGAATATTGGATCATGCTGAAATAGAGACAACACGCAAATATGTACAGATGGATAATGAGCATATTCGAGAGCAACATAATAAGTTTTCGCCAGTTCGAAATATTATGAAACGGAATGGCATTCGATTATAAAGGAAAGGCGCCTATGGCTGTTTTTTCATTAAAAAAGGAACACTGAGACACCAGTGTTCCAATAACGTTCGGATATTTCGATGTAATCGACAAATTAATTTAAAAAAACGCAAAAAAATAACACAAAAACGCTTGATATACAGTAGCGAGTGTGTTATCTTAACTATGGGGATAGGTTTGTCTATTAGACCTTCCCTTGCTAATTCAATATGATATCTCGACAATATCATTATTAGCAAATTTGAATGTTTTATACATACATTAGTATTTCGACTGAACAATACGAGTATACTAAAGTAAACTTTACAATGTCAAGTACAAATTACATTATAAACGGTATAAAATTTTCTACAATTTGTGAATTAGCGGAAGGCCGGCCCACTAATAAAGCATATCCCTTAGATTTTTTAAGGAGGTATGCCACATGTGCAGACTCGCACCACATCAGAGAAGTGGACACATGGTTCGCGGACATTTCCGCGGCGGCAAATGGATACCTGAACATTTCCGTTCAGGAACGTTTGTTAATGCCCACTGTCTCTGGAAATAAGCTTTTCCCTGTTTGATGAGTAGTCTTTTAGGCTGCTCTTCTTTTTTTATATCAGAGACCAGCCACTTTAACTCAGCCGAGCCCGTTAATTTATTTCACTGTCGCAACTGCCTCATACGTGCGATTTCCGCTTTCATTGATTCT
The DNA here is from genome assembly GCF_057221695.1 of Neobacillus sp. plas4. NCBI lineage: Bacteria > Bacillati > Bacillota > Bacilli > Caryophanales > Bacillaceae > Neobacillus > Neobacillus sp. plas4. Next base: position 2,027,221 of record NZ_CM170152.1, on the reverse strand, counting down.
AAATCTGTCGATGGTGCGTTATCTTTTTTCGTTCTATCCTCGACTTCCAGGCGATCATTAAGCATACTGACCGTCTTTAATAACAACTCCGCAGCCTTTGCCGAAGGTTGATTCGCCTTTGTCGCTTGGATAAATAACGACTCGATAACCTCCGGAATGCGATTCATTGTATTGCGGTTAATTTCTCGCTTGATTTCGTCTTGAAACTCAATGTCCTGGCGCCAGCGATATAGCGTTTGCCTAGTTACGCCCACCTTTTCGGCAATTTGATCGTGTGTAAAGCCGCCGTTTTTTGGCTGGGACAAGTATTTTATTGCCTCTAATTGTTCCGGTTTTAACATTCCAATTCCTCCTATCAAATAAGCCCGACCACGTCACCGCAGCCAAGCCCGTTATTACCTTCTTATTCCGCCCATCCTAGCATTCATCGAAAAGTCGCCAGCCATCAAACGGTCCATATCGTCATATGTCGCGCGTGCTATTTCGCTTCCGTTGAAGTAAAGCGGGATTCCTATCGTTACTTTCTGTCGCTTTGCGCTACTCGCGGCAGATGCTAAGGAACTTTCCGCATACTTACCGCATGCCCCCTAACGCCAGGCATTACCGGCGAAGTTGCCGATTGATACGATGTATTACCGGTTGACTAAGCCGACAGCGCATCGACGTTCTTTAATCGAATTGATTGTCAGATAAGATGTTACTAACACGTTCTTCTTTCTTTTCGCGGATAACCGGCATTTTACCAACGTATTGGCGCTCCGTTTTCAGCCGTATATCCTCAACGACTGTCTTTTCCGCCAGTTCCATATATGCATCCGTGTCGAATAAATATTGGGCTTCTTGAGTGCCAAATAGTTCGGCAGCATTCGTTTTTACGATAGGCGGGAATATGTTTGGATTTGCCAGACCGTTATCCGCAAAGTCTAAAATTTGCTTTGCTTCTTTGACGTCATCCGGTGCGAATTCCGTGTTCACCTTGTTAAACATGGCGGAAAGTTTCAGCTTCGCTTTAGCTGGTTCATTCGTGGTTGCCAAGGCTTGCGGTACGATGTTGCTGAAGTCCTTCGCTAGCATTTCCGCGAAAAACGGACTATCTATTTTCGCAATTACGTCATTTAATTTCGTCTCAACGGTCGTGAAATTAGTTGCGAGCATAATTTCCGTTTTGAGCAGACCTAGCAAGCTCTCGAACTCAGAAACTTTATCGTCGTCAGGCCTCTTAATCTTTTTCTTGATAATGGCTTCCGCTGCTTTTTTCGCCGCTTGAAGTTCGGCAATGTATTCAAGTTTGCGCGCATGTGAATCTCTTATTAGCTGATCTGCTAACGCTTTTTGTAACACTTTAGCTTTTAATTGCCTGCCCTCAGGCGATAACAGACGGTCGGTTTTCACTTTCATAATATCAGCCCTCGACGTCGCAGTTTTTTCACGGTACCAAGCCGTAGATCCGTTCCTTAAATTCATCGCGTTTTGATAATGTTCTTTCATTTTCATTAATAACTCCCCCTGTTTTATAGGTTTTCTGTAATATTAAAGCCACGGAAACATGCGTCCGCTGCCATCATTTGGCACGTTTTAAAATGACCGGATGTTTCAATACTGAATTTAACCCTCTCCGGATAAATCGCTAGCCAGTCACGTTTATATCGAAGATGAGAGTCTGCAATTCGTATTAATATAGAATCATCCAGACCATGTTGCTTAAGTATTTCATTCACGTAGAATCTAACGGTTTCCTGACGGGAAGCATCGCCGATATTATAGGAACCAATAAACTCAATTACAGCCTGATCGTTCTCTACTCGATACCTCTCGATACCGACCCCGACAGTTCCGTCTTTCCTGAAGCATGCGACTCTGTATTTAATCGGATTATCAAGCATCCGGTTCACCCTCGGTCAGCTTTTTAAACATTTTCGATGCCCAGTCGGTCGCATCTTTACGAGGGTTCTTATATTTCTTTGCTTTTTTTAGCCGACGGATATCTCGCTGAGACATTGAATCGTAACGTGATTGTTTACTATTTTTACGCGCCAAAATTATCTCTCCTTTGTAAATAATGCTGCGATTAGCCTGCCATCTTCCTTCCAAATTTCAACCGTCATTTTATAACCAGGCTTATTTTTCAAACGATGGATTTCATATTGTCGGTCGGTGTAGATAGTCAACTCTTACACCACCCTTGCTCTAACTCGTCGCATGAACAATTCGTCCATCACTAATTTCGGAAGGGTTGCTGATATATGCGAAGCAGGTTGTCCTCGACCGAACTTAAACTGAAAATCTTCACCTTCAAAATTCACATACGCCACGATCAGGAGATTTTCTAACACTAGTTTCGCTTGCATGATAATCTCCCCCTGTCACCATTTAGAAAGGAAAAAGTAGTATCCTAGACTTATTGCATTACCTTTAAAGTAAAACCGCCAGAATGGGCTAAAATGAGGCACAAAATACGTATTTTAGTCCTTAAACCGTCGTTTTCTCTCCTTATATTCCTTGTCCCTTTTGCGCCGATTTTCTTTCTCGGCAAGCTCTCCGCATTTTTTACAATATCGCTGCCGGTTGCTTTTCCGTTCGAATGGTTGCTGGCAACTATCGCAAAAATCACCGGATACAGTTATGCCTCTCTCTGCCCAGTAAAGAACCTCGACTTTATGGTCGCCAGGTATTACGCAGTTTTCTGCGTATGAACATCTGCCGCTATGTTCCCGAAAGTAAACGCAGGTTCGATCACCGTTAGCGCCAGTTTCGAGAAGACATTTGCCGTCACCGTCATAGGTCGCGCAATTGGTGGAAATAAATCGCTGAAATTTATTCATCGCCGGGTACCTCCGCTGCTTTCTTATCGAGAATGTCCCGAACGACCAGCCGGATCGTGTCCATGCCGATGTTAAGGTTTTTTCTTGGTGACGTTTCGAATACGATCATGAGCGTTAATTTCGTAACGTATTTTGCTTTCTTTTCCTCATCCATTGCCTTGTAGTTCTTAAATACCGTGTAGGATTCCACAAACTCCACTACACTGTGAAAAAAGATATCTACCGGGTCTAACTCGTCATACACCTAAGTTCCTCCTCGTCATCTTCGTACACTGGTTCGGGCAAGTATTCCAGCGTACAGTTTTCGTACAGCTTTGCTTCCCTTGAACAATTGAAGTTATTCCCGTAATACTCGTGGACCACAATGTTTTCACACTTCATTAACTCAACCCCTCATCGAATAATCGCATTTTACGCACAACATCGAATAAACCCTCATCCACTTCGCAAGCCGTGAGAATTCGGGTTTTAACTTTGGTAGAAATCGGATTAATACCGGCTTCAATCTTCGTTAATAAAGATTCGCTAATACCTAGTTTTTCGGCCATCTCTTTAGCCGTTAGATTTGAGCGATAACGCAGAATTTGCAAAGTTTTTCCATTCAAGTGAATTCATCCCCTTTCAAATGTTTTCAGTAAAAGTTAATAAAAATGGCTTTTTGGCCATAAAAAATGCACCAGTCGTATTGACTAGTGCCGTGAGGGTAATAACAACTGCGCAACTTGTTATTTGTCCTCATATATTCGGATTTTATCCCTTTTTCAAATTACCTTATATTTCGGCTTTATACTTCCGTTAATTCCGAAATCCACCGTAGGCAACCTGCGTTTCATTTTATCGGTAAGGTGTACTTCCTTATCTTTCCGCATCCGGTCAGGCGTCTCGTCACGCTTCGGTCGGTATTTATCGCGGTAAGGTGCGAGATAGGTTCCGGTCTTAAGTAGCCGATTGTTTGCATCCATTTGCTCCTGGCGACATTGCTTCGAACAGTATATCGTCTTCCCTTTGCGTTTAAATATCTGATTACAGTTCCAGCAGCCGCAAACTCTATAACCTTCCGGAATATCGAGTGGTATTGGCGGAATAAACTGCTGTTCAATGTCGGTCCACTCTTCGCGTGATCGTTGCTTTATACTAGTGCGTTCAATATTTTCGTGAGTCTTGGCGAGTAACGTGCTCATTAGCGATAATTCTTTAGATATTTCCGTAATCGGATGATAGCCCCCGTTTCGCATGTATTCCTCTATAATGTCGTCCGTTTCGACTTTCAGCCATTTGATGTCGGTAAACTTTGCGTCGACTTTACTTTTTATTCTGTTTAAGCGTTTCTTTACTTGCAGTATTGCTCCTTCCCTTTTATCCATCAGTCATTCTCCCCTTTTGGGTACGGTGTCAAAATTTGCCCGAACCACTCATTCTTTTTATTTATTTTCTTTTCTTTGCAATAAGATATTGAATACTTAAAGCGTAGCGCGAATGTAATGAGCGCAATGTTTTTAAATCTCGTTATAAATCTCGTTATAATAAATACAGTTAGCGGTCAATGATTGACTGTAACACTTGCATATAAATTGACTGTACGTACTATCATTAACTGCCTGAACGTTTTTGTCGTGACTTCATCATTCGTAATCTTGCTGCCTCGCGTTCAATTTCGATTTGCTTCAATCGCTCTTTATATGCCTGATCCGCTTCCTTGTACTTAACAAAAAAATCATGCTCCGCTAACGGCTCAAGCGGCACAAACGTCATCCCAAGCGAATTCCGCTTCTTTTCGATTAGGCCGTATTTTTCAAGTATTTTTAGGTGATCTTTCGTGGTGTTTAGCGCCTTACCGTAGTACATGGCGAGTTTTTCCTGCGACGGGTAAGCGTAGCCCACCTCCTTATTCCATAAATCAACAATCAGCGCGTAAAGAAAAGCCATTTCGGCCTTGAACTCCGGTAAGTAAATGTAATGCCGTAACTCGCTCGGTAATTTAATAAAATGTGCGTCCTCCTCTCTTTTTTTCGTTTTGTCGTAAACCTTCCGTTCCTCCATTTCGTATCCCCTCCGTAAATTTTTTATTTGAACGCGGACTGGCCGCGGAAAAAATACCCTTCATAAGAAGATACGACCGCCAACTTAAAACCGCGCACCCTTATATTTATAATGTCGCGAATGACTCCGTTTTCGGACCATTTTTGCGCAAATAAAAAAAGACGGCTTTCCCGGGCCGGCCTATTTGCCCTGAAAACCGTCTTTATTCCGCTATGACTCCCGTTGCAACCTCGAACCTTTGCCGAGGTGTTTGAGGCTCCAGCGGAAGTAAATTATAATAATGCTCGACCTACCTAAACCGTTTGCCGCGGTGATCGAGCAATTGTCTATTCCCGAAACCTTGATCCGTCCTGATACCGGTAGGCTATCAAAATAAATATATAGTTTGTGAATAATTGTACTTAAACTAACGGGCAGGATGGCGTAATAAGAATAGATTATAAATTGGTTAATTTTCTCCTAAAATGGGTACTTATAAAATATTCATCAAGAAAATTAATTGGTTACAAAAGTAACAAATCGATGTATTAATATGAGTATAAAAAGGAGGACAATCTTGAAAAAATTGTTAAATGGACTCCGTAGTATAATATTAAATTTTTTTATCTTTTGTTTATATTTTTACCTGCCGATAATTATTTCTAGTTATATACAAACCTCTACCTCTCTCTACATCGCTTTTACAATAATAATATTTTCAATGGGTTTTCATTTTATGTATTTCTTCTTTTTCAAAGAGTTCATAAATGAGAGTAAATCAAAGGACTTATTTGATTGGCTTGATAATAAAAAGGATAAGAATATAGTTATGGAAATTATTGGTAAGGAAATAAAAAAAGATGAGATGATATTAACAAACTTAGAAGTTACTCAAAAAAGGATACTAACATATGTAAATTATAATAAGAATAAGTTAATCTTAATAAAAGCCCTCTTGAGAACAATGAATAATAATTATTTATCAGATTTAATTTTTAGATTATTCATACCTATTATTGCTTCTATAATTATTATTTCCCTTTCTAATCCTAACTTTTGGAGGCTATTGGTAAATAAAAACACTGATTTACCATTTGTAAATCCTGAAATAATTTTTGGTATAAAAATCTATTTCTATTTATTCTTTTTCTTAACAAGTATTGTTGTATTAATTATTAAAATAAACAAAGGTGAGAGAAGGAACAAGTTATTTGAAGAAATAGTAGACACATGTATACAGAAAATTGAGTAGGAAGATAAGACGTAAAATGATTATAGGGAGTCGTTTTTCCACTTTTATAGAACCATACTATACTTTGATTGACCAGAATTACTTGAAAAACGTTAGTGAAATTCGAGAATAAAGTCTTTTTTCCAGGTGAATTACTTTAATATCAAGCAGCTAATTAAGGCACCGTTTCTTATTGAACTAAAGGGTGCGATAGCTGTACAAGGCTGTCGCTTCTTCAACTATTAAAGCAGTTTAGTTTAACAAGGAAAATCGCTAAAATAAACTTAAAACGGAAACCTTAGGAGGACAATAATTGGATAGTGAATATTTTGTCGAAGCGATTGTTTCTTGTGTAAGAGACACTGCGGTTGAAGATACAGTAAGTGTAATGGAAGAACCCCCTGGAAGAAAACCTAGAGAAAAAGATATAGAACTTTCGGAATGGTATAACAAACAGTCGATAAGAGATAAAGAAATGATAAAAAAAGCACTTTATGAAGCCGTAGATTCAAGTATATTTGGGTTATTTGCTGTTATTGATGGTGTTAGAACTATTTAAGAAGCTGGGCATAAAGGGGCTTTTAAACTATATTTTGAAAAAGACGGGGAAAAAAAATTAATAAACGAAAGGAGTAAAGAGTACCTTCACGATATATACAATTCAATCACAAATCCAATTGATTAACACACATACTTCTTCAAGTAACGGGTGCTTTAGTTGAATAAACTAATTGTAAAACGGTAGAAATCACAACCGTTCTATTTTTATTGAGTTAACACACAAAATTACATACTATAAAGCATATGAGCGACTCCGTTTAAGAGTCGCCTTTTTTATTTCACGCACTTATATCAACGTGACGTTTGCATTTCGTACACCGGAAAATGTTATGTCTTATTTCACGATGTCTCTTTAACTTGCGGCAGGTCTGACAGCTCAGCGTTACATGCCGTCTGCTTCCTTCGTTAATGACGAGGTCCGACTCTTCCGCAACTAGTTCCTCATCCTCTTCAGCACCAGCCGCAAAGAACGCATACGCCAGTATCACCGTCATGCCACCCGTAATAAAACTTACCCAACTCATCGCAAATCCTCCCGCCCAGTTAAGACGTAGTTCAGCTCACCGTTATTATTAACGACGATCACGCGGTATGCTGCTTGCGTACAATACTCGCGTTGCAATTCCGAGACAAGCCTGGCGTCGTTCAGCCCCTTTTCGATAAGCAGTCCGGCCAATGTTGTGGGCTTCATGTTGCAAGCGGTCGCCAGGCGCCTGAGCTTTGCGTCTTGCTTGTTGGACAGCGAAACATTCACTCGATTAATTTTCTTTCCACCTAATCCCTTACCTTCTATCATTCCGATAACCTCCCGTTTGCAAATGTCGTGACAAATGACAGTGTCAACGCTGTTACAGTGTTACGAAGTTAAGCGTAGGGTAGACCGGTATTACTTGCCGACAACAATTTTTATCCCGCCGCTATCGCTCCGTTTGACGATTTTAAGCGGTGCATTGCGTCGCTGCATATCCGCGAAAATTAACTCCTTTACATAGCCACTGAATTCTATCTTCTCTTGCTCCATACGCTCTAAAAATTCGAGGTCCTTCGGATTGGTAATATTAAAAGAAACTGACTTAACGCGCTTGTTACTCATGCTGGCGCCCTCCCTTCCTTCTATTTACTAAATGGTATGAGCGGTAATATCCGATTATGAAATAAAATTAGCGAGGACAGGCAATTAAATTTCCTAAAGGAGAATTGTCGAAAAAAGCGAATACTTATATAAGGTGATGCACATGTTGAGAAGTCGCATAGGGGAATTAATTGAGAGTAGCGGATTAAAGAAATCATATATTGCGGAAAAATTGAAGGTAAGCGTTAAACAATTGAGGAATTATGAAACGGGGCATAGTTTGATACCGATCGATAAAGCGTACCAGTTGGCGGACTTGCTTGAGGTAAAATTAGACGAGCTATATGAGCGTACTGAAAATAAATAGGGCGGTATGACCGCGTGGACCTGCATTATTTGGCAAAGAGGCGCATAAGCTGACTTTGAAGGCAGTCAGCGTTCGTAGAGGAGCTGCGTCTATACATAATGAACCGGTAATACCGCAAAGAAACCCCGTGCTTAATTGCCCGGGGCTTGTTCGTCTATCATTTTTCTTTTTTCCTCTATCTCATTTCGAATGCGTTCGTTATAAATACTGTTTACAACTCTGGCAATGTTTAATAACACCGGATTTCCTTTTTCCATATCTTCTTTATACCATTGGCGTCTTTCATCCGATGTTAGCCGGCATAATTCCAAATGGATTTTACCAGTCGTGTTGCCGATTTTCACTACCTTAATAAACACTTTTGTCCGTAACTGATTTACTCTCCACCGTCTAAAACTTTTACATTTATTCAGTATATTCTTTCGGACAAACTTCGTCTTCTTTATTTCCATCGCTATCCCTCCCTTCTATTTCGCTTATTATATAGAAAGATTATTCAGCGTGGTTAATCGTCATATTTGCGTCTGTTTGCGAAAACAATACTGGTATTTAGGAGGAGATAAAGTGAACGACTTACTTGAGGCGAAATTAACGATCACGAGGATTAAAATGCAGCTTCTTGACCTTACTGGCGAGCTAATTGCGGATGAGTCTGCCGGCAAGGATTACGCGATTAAGCGACTGCTTGGCGTCATTGAATACATCGACGAGCATGACGTTAAGGTTAGCGATATACAAAGGTAAAGCCCCGGCTGATAATTGCCGAGGCCTTTTTGTTATTTCCAATTAATAACGGTGAATTGTCGGCATTTAGGACAATCAAAGTTTTCCGCTGACTTAAACACCTGCGTATGCTTGCCGCAAGCCGGGCACTTTACTTGTTGAAATCCTCGCGTTCCCGCCATTAAACCGAGTGACATGAACATTATGGGGAATCCTAGCGGTATACCAATAATTGTAAGACAAAGCAACGATCCGAATATGATTCCGCATATGCCGAAAGTCAGTCCGATTATTTTTCCAATCGCACCTGTTACCGACTTTTTCTTAACGACTTCAATTTCACTACGGCTAACTGTTTGCTCCACAATATCCCCACTCCCCGAACGTTTAGTAATTTCTACCTACGTCCATTATAAGGGAAAAGTTTCCAGCGTGGTTAATTCTTTTTATTGCGTCAGAGTTGTGTTAACCCCTCGAGTTTGAAAATTTTATCGCAAAATTTTTTAGCGTCTGACACCCCGAGTTAAAAAATATTGCGCGGAAATTGAATACGCCAGGACGGCCGCCCTGGCTCGGACCTGCCCCCCGGCTATATTTCGACATATCTCTGGAGGTCTGACGACTGTATACCGCTGCATACACATTCAACTTAATTGCGTAAAATAAATATACGATGCAATTAAGTAAAATAATAACCGCGCCAACTCAACGTTAAATCATTACGCAAATAATATCGTTATGCACTCTCTTATACATCGTTGTTATACCGCCATTCGTACCGATCGAGCTGCGATTATTCCCCGATTATCCTGCATAAACCAGCGTCTATTTCCCGTGATTATTTCCGCAATATAATCGTCAGACCCCTCGAGTTTCGACACCCCTCGCACGTCGGACGGCTGTGGCTGGTAATTCTTCCGGTACCTTACGCCTTATTACGCTGAATATATGCGGTATTGTAAACTATTGTAAGCCAGCCCAACCGCCATAAATACGCATTCCTTCTATCATATATCATACTATATTAATCGGAATAGTTATGTTACATCAACGATATAGGCAATGGTAATACCATCGGAAGTAAACGGAAGCACAAACGGGCTTAACCAATAAACAATACGATAGTAGTACCAAATTTAAAGGAGTGAAAATATGTGGGAGTAAGAGATCCTAATTTTTTTGCAACGCTCATCGCTTGGAATCCGAGCACAGGCGCACTAACTTTCGTAAGTGATGGCGTAACTCAGACTGTCAGAGTCCTTACAACGACAAGAGTAAGGCGTGCTAATATTAATCAGTATCCACCCGATCCAATCCGGCCTATCGTCGTGCGTTGGAATAGCCTTATTGATTCGGGACAAACGACTTTCGGTACGTTGAACCCCGGTTCCGATGTGCCAAACACATTCAGCGGTATTACTAGCCAGCTCGTAGCAGCCAGCGCGCATATGCAAATTCTGGCCCTCGGTACTAATGCGATGTCTCTCCGCCCAATTGCTTTTATTCCAACAGATCCAGTATAAGCAACAATAATTTCTCGAATGCAGTCCATCCTAATTACGGGATGGACGTTTTTATTCTACGACCTTCACTGCGGTCACATCTTCGAACTGTATGCGCTCATATTCGCCAGGCTTTACTTCAAGGCGCAGCACATGCGTAATAGGATCAACGCGATGTATGTGCCCAGTATAGTCCGTAGTAAAGCCGTCGCTCCACACCGTAATCTTTACAGCGTGTTTATATTCCATTGCGTACTTAATGCGCAGGTCGAACTCCTCCGTCTGATATTCGTCTAGTATCGGCCTTGCTTGTCGTGCCTGGTCCTTATACATTTCGCGAGTCATTGCGAAGCCTTCCGGCATGAATGACGCAGGTAGCCACTTCTTTTTGCCGCGATCTCTTATTGCCAAATCGAATCACTCCTTCGTAATTTATATTACTATTATATACGAACGAATGTTCCGTATGTATACCCAAAATAAAAAGGTAATTGTCTTTAATGATATAAAGTCACTTAATTCAAAAAAGGATTCTGGGAATGTTTTGTCGAATATTGTTAATTAGTAGAAAAAGGAGGTGAAAAAAAATGGTTATTAATAATCCTGCTAAATGTAGTAACTGCGGTTCAGAAAGTTTACAATACATTAAGCCAAATAACGGAACTTCATTTGTCCTAACCACTATCGATCAAAGTCAAACACCAGCTGCATTCAATAGTAGTAACGGAGTACCTGTTCACCTTTTTGGATGTGGAGAATGTGGGGTTGCAACAATACAAATTCCAGGGTTAGCTAAGTAACATTATAAAGAACAGAAGTAAAAATTACCTCTGTTCTTTTTTTTGTAAATTTAAAAATATGGAGAATGCACCAAGTATATAAAAGCGCCAGTCATTAAGACTGACGCAATTTACGATATATATTCAACAAACGACGGAATCCTGAGCTTTCCCTCTTTCGTATAATTGCGGAATTTAACGCGGCATTTGAGCTCCGGCTCCAGGAATACGAAGTTCTTATTCTCGTCGGTGACTAATTCTTTATATCGACGGTAGAACGTCTTTCTATGTTCGCTATTCATAAACTCCATCATACCTGCGTGCTTAATCTTACCGCTATCCTCTACGCCAAGCAGCAGTCCGAATTCATCCTTCCTCATACCGGTAATAAAGACGTCAGCATATTGGTAATTAATCACCTTCAGCCAGTCGGATGATCGTTTGCCGATTTTATATGTCGAGTCGGCCCTTTTTAAAACGATTCCTTCAAGACCGTGCTGCTTCGTTAATTCGAAATAAGCCTCTCCGTTGCTGTACATCCATTGAACAAGCGCTACGTGAGGCGTAGGTATAAGGAATGATTCGAGGAGTTCTTTGCGCGCAATAAGCGGCTTATTAGCGACTTTCTCACCGTTGTAGTAGATAACGTCAAACACGACGTATTTTATACTGTGTGCGGACCTTTTCGATTGGAAACGCTCCATCATCGATTCGAAGTCCGGTTTACCTGCGGGATCGGTAACGACTATTTCGCCATCCAGGACGGTACCGTTCGGAATGTCTATCGATAGTAGCTCCGGAAACTTGGAAGTAACTTCGTTATGGTGCCGAGTGTATAGCCGCACCTTATCGTCGAACTTCGATAAGATTAGCCTGATTCCGTCGAGCTTTAATTCCGTTATATATTCATCGTCATCAAATGGACGATTAGATTTCTGCAGTAACATCGGTGATACAAACATTTAAAACACCTCATTACGATTTTAGCATAGTAGCGTAAATGTTCCGTATGGTAATAAAAGTAAACGCATAAATTGACACCGCTTGACAATCAGCTGACTATTCTGCAAAATAGCGTATGTAGGTTATCAAATTAGAAGCCGTAGGACCTACGCTCAGACTATCGGTCAACAATCCGCTGACATTGCGATGACATAAGCGTTTTACATAACGAGTAGCTGACCGGACCATAACGAACAGTTTCCTAAACTGTAGGTCGGAGGTTCGAATCCTCTTCGGGACGTCAAAAAGCCTTGATTCTTCAAGGCTTTTTATTTTTGTTAAAAAAAGAACTATTGAAATTTTCATCACAAATTAGAAGATAATATCTGTTCCAATATCCTCTAACCACTTTTTATATCCGCCAAGTATTCATAATAGCGCTACCCTTTTTCGCCGCCACTGTCTTCATTTGTCATTATCATCGGGCTGTGGGCATTGCTATGCCTCCTACGATACGATTCGAGCCATTTTTCCACTTCCTTCTATGATATTTTTCACCTAAATATATACGGGAGGATACAAAACCTTAGTTTCTTCCCCTATCTGAACCTTTTCATCCTTTATCCGCTGATTCCAGACTATGGTCAGGTTTCCTTCCAACCATACTGGGATCTCATCCAAACAAATAAGCGCTGCACCTTTCTCTTTTACAATAACTTCGGTCTTCAACGACACCCTCTCATTTTTCAATGTGACATCATACCGTCCAGAAGGTGGGAGTGTATAATACGAATACGGCGTTAAAACCGAGCCAGCGCATTTGCATTTCACTTCGTATGAGTGCCCGATAAGATAGGGAAGCTCCTGGACATTCCCTTGTAACAGTTGTTCTCTTATACGGGTCGAACTGATTTTCTTCCCTTTGTATTCCACTTTTTCGACTGTAGTAACATCAATCCGGTCACAGGAATCTTGTTTTAATGTTTCCATATTTCCAGCTCCGCGGCTCCCATACGAAAAGTCATATCCTGCAACTGCATGAACAACACCTAGATTGATCAGGTACTCCTCAACAAACTTCCGAGGTGACAGACCTGCAAATTCTTTATCAAACTCCACAAGGTAAAACGAATCAACACCTAGCTCTCTAAGCCTCTTTTCTTTTTCGGACTCTGGCATTAAATAGTGAAAACACGCATTCCCCCCGATGATTGTTTTCGGGTGTGGAAAGAAGCTCATAACCGATAGTGAAACTTGTCTTTCCTTTGATTCCTTTAAAGCGGTTTGAATCACTTTTACATGCCCATGATGGAGACCGTCAAAACATCCGAGTGCCACAACATTTGCGCTGGCCTTCTCCTGAAGAGCAGCCAAATTCCTCTTACTTAAATAGATTGTTTCCATACAGTCTCCTTTCATGTTCCAAAATTAAGTCTGCTTACGCTTATGCTAATGCACGCTACTTTCCGTTGAAGAAAACAGCGGTCCTTTTTCTTCAAGATGAATATCCGTTACTTTTCCAAGTTGTATTTCTAAGTTTGAAAGGTTTTCAGGTTACCTGAGACTAACGAATCAATCATCACCTTAGCCTAGAAGCTACAATAAAAATCGGCAATATAACTAGAGAGGCTGCTGTCGTCCACAAGATACATTTGGAAACAATTTTTGGTGAGGCATCGAACTTTTCTGCAAGAACAACAGCATTCACTGCAACGGGCATTGAGGCCAAAATTAATAGAACTAAAAACTGTTCTCCCTCGATGTGTAGAATACTTAAAATTAAGTAAGCAATTATAGGTGAAATAAACAACCGAATGCTCATCCCACTCCAAAAAGCTTTAAATTTATCTTGAGCTAACGCGTTATTCCGTACATTGGCCATTTGTGAACCTAAGATACAAAGCACTAAAGGAGAATAAGCCGCGGCGATTATTGAGATCCCTTGATCGATTCCGGCAGGCACCTGAAAATTTAACTGATTGACCAAAATGGCCGCAATTGCTGCATAAATCGTAGGTAGCCTGAAAACGGACTTTACGGCATCCTTAATAGAAAAGTGAGAACGTGCAGCAAAATAAACCCCAACTATATTTATGATGATCATTTGAATGATTACATAGACCGAAGCGTAATCCATCCCAATCTGACCAAAAGCCAATAAAACAAGCGGAAGACCGTAGTTGACGCTATTGGTAAAGGTTGAGACTAACGTAAGACCTGCTATATCAGTGGTGGACATTTTTAACATCTTACCCAAAATATTGGCACCTACCCATAAGAGTAAAAGATTGAGGATACAGAAAGCCAATGTTTCAATAATATCGCTAGATACGATCTGTGACTTCGTCAACACATCAAAAATGAGTGCTGGACTTAATAGATATAAAACAAGAGTTATTAAAGGCTTTGTATCTAGATTTTGATATTTCCTAAGTAACCAGCCAGCTATAACTGGAATGGATATTGGTAAAAAGACCTGGTAGATGGTGCTAAAAATAGCATGTATCATCACCCCAAATTCCTCATTTCGATTGTGTCAAATACACTGCACTAATACCGCAATCCGTTTTTTTACCTCAGCTTTACAAGCACCACCATGAAAACAAATAGCGTTTTCTATCTCTAAATCTAGGAACCTGTTAAGGGATTGAATTGCTTGTTCCATATTCAAGGTGTACTTTTTAACTGGATATTGCAACTGTCCTTGAGCAGCTGAAAGGGCATCACCAGTAATCAAGGTTTTCGTCCTTTTATGGTACAAACTTACATGATCAGGAGTATGGCCCGGTGTGAAAACAACAGATATTCCACCGCAGAACGGCAATTCCTCGCCATCTGAAATCGTATAATCCACCTTTGTTTTTGGTACAGTAAACCCTTTTTTGATTAAAGGTTTTTCCCCTTCGATATAAGGCTTAGTGAGCTCATGGGCGTAGACTTCAATTTTATGATCGAAATCGTTAATGACCTCGTATAAGCTGCCAAGATGATCATAATCGTGGTGCGTAATAATAATCTTAGTTAGTATGCCAACAGGCAGTTTTGCTAAGTTGTTTTTGATCGCTTCCAGCTGTCCTGGTAAACCTGTATCAATGAGAATAACATCCTTGTTATCCCAAATAACCGTAGGATGGTAAACCATTGGTTCATTGTCTACCACCGCATGCAAGTCAATCAAACCGATTCCTTCAGCTATTTTCATTTCATCACTCCTCTATCGTTGCCGCCTATTGACACTTTAATTATTTATAACAAATTTCTAAAATTATCTATTCCTAATCATTCATTTGTATATTAACGGACCAATTCTTCCTCATAATTTGCTACCATACCTTGATGTACCTGTTCATCCAGTTTTTTAGCAGCTTTACTATTATTAGTCTTTTGATACATCGGCTCCTGAGTTATTTCTGCTCCATAAAACATAATATCGTACAGTTCATTTATCACCAATTCAATCAAAGTCAAAGGGAAAGGAACCCCCGGCAAATTTTTGGTAATTATTTTCCCTTTGCACTGAGCTGAAACAATTGATTTCTCGTAAAAAAAAGAAAAATTAATATGATCATTACTCTCAATATTGCTTACCAACTTTGATTTACTGGTAACAGCAATACGAAGAACGTTTGCCTTGTATCCATAAATCCATGAAAGAACATTTACTTGGGGAGCACCTGTTTCATTGTCTATAGTTGAAAGATATCCTATACGCTCTCCTGTAAAGATTTCAGTCAAATCAAATCGTATGTTTGCCATTTTCTTTATCACCTCAACTAATCTATAAATTAGCTATCAAGACTTTGATAATCTTTTACCTTGAAATGCTGCCTATACATAATCCAATAGATAATCAATGAGCCAATGAATATGGGGACAAACCATAGTAAGATAACGGGAATCCTATTTCCGTCCTCCCATTTAAATATCGCTGTAGTCATAGTCGTAATAAACAAGGCGGAGTAAGCACCACAATAGAATTTTATACTAAGATCACAAATGTATTTTCTGTTCTTATTAAGCACTGCCATCAACCCTGAAATAAGACAAACAGCACCTGTAGCAGTATGCCATACAAGAATAAACTGAAAAGTATCTGGAACGATTAATTTCATCGCTCCAAGCGTACCTAGAGCGAGAATGATCCATTTGAACAACTTTTGCGGAATATGAGGCAACACTTTTATTCCGATAAAAGTTCCGAGCGCAACCGCGGGAATAACTATTAAATCGACGAGCACTGAGCTCGTTGTCAACATCCCCAACTGGATGTAGAATGGTACTTTAATCAAATTGACAAAAAGGAAAAACCAAGCACCTGTACCGACAAATTCATTCTTTGGCAAGCGGCGCGATAATAAATAAATAGCCATGACCGCTCCCGCAACATTCCCAACCATTGTCGCGAAACCGGCAAGAATCCCGATTGTCCCTGTGAACCAGGCGGAATTCGGTAAGGACAAATCCATCTTCGAACCGTACAGATCTCTAATGATTTGAAAAAGGTTCAAACCTATTATTAAAAATCCTAGCAAGATTTTGAGGTGTTCGTTACCGATCATCAATAAAACAAAATAGCCGAGTAAGAGCCCAGCTAATATCCATGGGACTAAACTAAATAAAAGCTTCCAAACGACAGTCCTGCGATAATACGTGACTGCAATAAGATCACCTATTAAAAGGATTGGCAGAAGGATACCCACCGCTTCTTTTGCTGGTAAAATCAAACTTAGCATCGTAACCGTGAAAATCCCAAGTACGGATAGCCCGGTGGTTTTCCCGAATCCCACTAGTAATCCCGCGAGTATAATGAATAGCAAGAGGTCCATGTCCAAATCAAACACCATCATCACCTACTATGTTATAACTTGTTTGTAAGGCTTAATTTCAACACCCTCACTTAATTTCCTCAACATTACTTTTTACAAGAAGCCTAGGAGAATTCCTAGGCTCATGTAATAGTGTTTTATCTTAGAACGAATATCCTTTATCAAGCAGCTCTGCATCTACCCAAGAGCGGTCGATTGTTTTGTTGCGAATTTGCTCCAGTACTTGCTCTTCTTTCGCTACCTTTTCTTTTAATTTAGGTAATAATCCCTCTGCTTCTTCATAAGGAACAACGACGATTCCGTCGCTATCTCCTACAATTAAATCCCCTGGACGAACAACTACCCCACCACAAGCGATCGGAACGTTAATTTCTCCAGGACCATTTTTATAACAGCCTCGATGGGTAACCCCTTTAGCAAAGACAGGTATCGAGAGCGTTGGTAGAACATTACTATCGCGGACAGGGCCATCGATTACGAGTCCTACGGCACCCCGACGGATACAATTACTTACAACAATTTCACCTATAGGGGCTTGGGTTGTATCTCCACCTGCATTCATGACTAAAACATCACCCGGCTTCGCCATTTCAATTGCCTTTTGCAAAACCAAATTATCTCCCGGTGGGCAGTGAATCGTAAGAGCATGCCCTGCGAATATCGGCTTTGGATGAAAAGGTCTGATTTTGCTTTCCATTGCAAACAATCTTTCCATAGAATCACTGATAATAGAGGTAGGAATCCCCCAATATGACTCGGTAATTTCTTGACTAACAAACCGATTGGTCGGAAAAATTCTATAACCAAGCTTCATAAAAATGCCTCACTTCTTCAATAATGGTTCGACTTGTGCGGGATTAAATTTTCCAATCTCCTTTTGATATCCTCCGTTTTCCGCATATTCCTCTACCCTTTGCAGATCCATCCGCTCAAAGATTGGAATATCATTGGTTTGGAATAGGATTGCCTCTTCATTTTCAGACGTATTTACATGTTCGTGTAAAGCCCATGTTGGAATGACTAGGTAATCCCCCTTTTCCCAATCAAATCGCACTCCATCAATGACTGTATATCCTTTTCCTTCTTTGATATGATATACCACGCTGTTAATATGGCGATGTGCTTTCCCATGGAAGCCTACAGGTAACTTTTGCAGCCAAGCCCCAATGTTTTCGTTTGCAGATTGACCATTTGATGGATTAATATATTCGACCGCATAGCCTTCAACTGGATCCGGTTCATAATTGTCACTTATCCCTTTAAGTGCAGCAAGCGTTGACTCGTATTTATAGGCAGGTAGCGGAGCAGGACTTGGCTCATGATCAGAAATTGGTCTTACCATACCGCCTTGGTATTTAGCAACACTCGGCTTTCTAGTAATGGGCTGCTTTTTCACTTTACCTGGCTCAAAAAAGGTACCATGTAAATAAAAGATAAGTGGTGTATCCAGGCAGTCCATCCACATCATAGGTTCTGTGCCCTCGTGTTCATGTTCATGCCATAACCCCTTCGGTGTAATGACATAATCACCTTCGGCCATATAAACTTTTTCACCTTCCACAGCACTGTAAGCGCCCTCACCCTTGGTGATGTAACGAATCGCCGTCTGTGTATGCCGGTGTGGAGGAGCCTCCTCACCTGGAAGCAGGATTTGTACACATACAGATAGAGTTTGTGTAGTAGCTCCCCAACCGTACGGCTCCAAATCGCGCATGCCTGGATTGATTAACATCAATACCCTTCTATCGCCGCCGTTTTCAAACGTAATGATTTCTGCTGCTCTTTCCATATGGCGCTCGATTACTTCTCTTTTCCAAATATAAGGAATGGGTTTTGATTTAGGCTGCCGGTGCATCACTTCAGGTGCAGCCATCCATAATGGTTCTAACCCGTTATTAGACACTTCCTGATGAAACGCTTCCATTTCAGGTGTAACTTTAACTTCCTTCGCCATTTTTGTTCCCCCTTTTATCGTTATTCGTTCACAATTGGATTTTCTAAAGTACCAATACCTTCTATTTCTACACGTACTATATCACCATGCTTCATCCATGACTGTGGATTTCTTGCTTGACCTACTCCGCCCGGTGTGCCGGTACAAATGATATCTCCAACCTCTAGAGTCATAATTTGTGATAAGAAATGCACAAGATAAGGGATATTGAATACTAAATCTCCAGTATTAGCATTTTGGCGTTCTTCTCCATTTAGCGTAAGTCTCATTTCACAGTTATCAGGATGTGGGAGACTCTCTTTTGTCACGAGATGGGGACCTAATGGCAGTGTTGTATCGAAAGTTTTTCCTTGCAGCCATTCTTTCGTACGCTTTTGGAAATCACGAATTGTTGCTTCATTACCAACCGTATAACCTGCCACATAATCCATCGCATCTTCTTCAGAAATATATTTTCCTTTCTTCCCGATGACAACAACCAATTCAGCTTCATGATCAAGACACTCTGAAACTTTTGGTACTAAAATTGGATCCCCAGGCGCAATAATTGTATTGTTGTATTTAGCAAATACAACTGGTATGGTTGGTAAATCTCTTCCCATTTCCTGAATATGCGTACGGTAATTCAGCCCCACGCAAACAATTTTTTCCGGTTTTTGAATTGGAGCCTCAAGCTTTACTTCCAGGTCTTTATAATAAAGCTTTCGATTCACGCCATCTGAGAAATCATGTTTTTGAACGTATTCAATACTCTCTTTTGCAAGATTCATGCTATCTTCCCCGCCTTGCAGGAAACCAATCATATTAGGGGGAATATAAGCTTCCGCAATTTGCTTTGCCCGTGCCTGCTCCTTGCTTTCTAATAAAAGCTCAAGAGCCTTATTTAAATCGATGTACGAATCATTAACGACTGCTGCGATTCTTTGATTTCCATCTACACTTACTGTTGATAAACGCATGTGATAACCTCCAAATTTACTATTTTATTAGGATATTAAAGAGTCTTTTTTGCTAAGTGGAATTCCCAGCTCCACCTTTCCAAACATTTCACCTATCCAATCTAAGTTGAATGAAATGTGCATGGAGGATGCTTGTACGTCTCTCCAATACCGGTTCATCGGGTTCCCCTCATAGAAAATAGCGGCCCCGCTATGATCAATAATGGTTTTGACTGCCTGGTTGCTCAGCCTTGCGATAAAACCGAAATTTCTTCGATTTTTCAATTTATCATAGGTATCAATCGGTTTACCCGTACCAAGCCTATTCACTGTTTGTTCCATCAATGCTTCAGCCGCTGACAGTGTAGCTGAAACTTCTGCGACGCGAATTTGTGTATGAGTAAAATCGGCCACCCTAGTATTTCTGGCGCTGAATTTATTCTTCATCGAATCTCTCCACATCTCATAAGCACCGACACTAGCACCAAGTAAAGCTGTTGTTAAACAGACTGGCATTGCAGCATATAATGGGTGGCTATAAAGAGGATTTTTATTCATTTTTCTTCCAGGACCCTCTCCACTTTGACACCAAGCAATTAAATCAATGGTTCGATGTTCGGGAATAAACACATTTTCAAGCAAAATATTATTGCTGCCGGTTCCCTTTTGGGCAACCGTTTTCCATGTTTTTTGAATTGCAAAATCTTCCTTTGGAACTAACATCATCAAAGCTTTCCCGGCTACCCCATCTTCGGGATTAACCTCCATATTTGCTTGAATCATTACCCAATCACTATGATCAATCCCTGATGAAAAGCCCCACACACCATTAGCTTGATACCCACCTTCTACTGGAATCACGGCATTCGGTGTAAATTGATTAAAAGAAGAAGCTATACCGGCATCGAGGTTTTTCTCCCAAACATCAGCTTGAGCTTCTTCCGGAAAGTAAGCAAGCATCCATGAATGGACGACCAGCAACGTGTAACACCATCCCGCTGAGGGATCGGCTTTTGCGATCTCCACTCCTGTTTTAAACAAGGTGTCAAATCCTAACTCATGTCCACCCCAACGTTTCGGAACCATCGAACGGATAAGCTCAGCATCGATAAACTCCTGTATTGTTTCTTGTGGCTGATGGAGAAGCTCTTCTGTTAAATTGAATCGTTCTTTAATCTTGACAGCCAGATTCCTAGCCCGTTCAACAGCCTCTTCATGGGTTAAATGTTGAATGATTTGATTCAAAAATATCCCTCCTTCTACTTTTAAAAAATACACGAATAACAAGTTTTACACTGTTTTCGTATTGATAACCCTATACCAAAATGATATCTAAAAATTTAAAATTTTGGAAATACGTAAAAGTCATATCCGTAATAAGCTTTTCCTTATAATATTTGTTCATCTAAAAGATTCCTATTATAATAAAAGAATAAATTCATAACTTTTAACTGGATAGGGGAAATGTGAATTGGACATGCGCCCATTACGATATTTTATTACAGTTGCTGAACATTTAAATTTCACGGAAGCAGCCAAGCACCTATATGTGGCACAGCCTGCTGTGAGTCAACAAATCGCCTATTTAGAAAAAAAGCTAGGTGTTAAACTCTTTCACCGGACGAAACATACCGTTCAATTGACACATGCTGGCACTGTTTTTTTAAAAGATGCAAGGGAAATCATAAAAAAGCTTGATGAGTCATTTGAAAATGCCCAACAAGCTGAGGAAGGGTTAATTGGCACCATCAACATAGGTTTATTAAGCATTCCGGTGAGAGATTTTTTATCCGAATTGATCCGAAAATTCAGGCGAAAATATCCAAAAGTGAATATTAAGTTGAACTTTTATCAAGTGGGGAAAATAATTGAAAAATTAAAAGCTGATGAACTGGATATAGCTTTCACCCTTTCACTTGGATTGCAAAGTATTGGCGGGCTGGAATACAAGACAATATGGAAACAGCCCCATAGTATCATCATGCATCAAGACCATCCGTTTGCTGATCGAACAAGTCTTAACATTGCCGAACTTGCCCAAGAATCTTTTGTCATGCTGGAAAGGGAAGAATCTCCTCCAGGTTTTGATTTACTTCTAGCCGCATGTGCCAATCATGGTTTTTCTCCAAAACTGGTTAATGCCGCTTCACGTATTGAAGCAGTGTTAATGATGGTTGATGCTGAAATTGGCATAACAATTCTTCCAAAATACTTTCAGTCATATGCATCTCCAACTCTTCGGTTTATAAACATTGAAGGGGATGACTTTAAAGTGGATATTCTAGCCTCTTGGAAGAAATCAAATGAAAATCCAGCTCTATCTTTATTTATTGAAGAACTGGAGTTTCAGCTTACACAAAATGAAAATAAAGGAAATGGTTTGGTCTAGGATCACTCCTTGTACAACCATTGGCATTTATAGTCTTTATCCTGAATTTTATCAAGGTCATTACATATCCGTGTGTCGATTTCTTTTGAAATAATATTGTTTATATTTTTATGGATTATTAGTTGTTATACCAACTAAAGATATTAAGGATCAAGGGAGGTATTTTGATTCACCGTGAATCAAATCCTACAACTGAAGCTGCAAAAATGGCAGAGGAGGCGGGTGCAGATATCATTATTATTGTTAATGGTTATTATGAAAGTGAAGTTATTCCTAAGCGCTCAACTGGAAAATTTTCAATCGATCCAACAATCGTATGTTAGTTGATATTCCGGTATGGCTACAGGTGAAATTAATGATATCCGTGGCGTGAGGCCTGCTTTTGCTCTTGGTTCTGAAGGAATTTATATAAGAATGCGCTTTATTGTATCGGAAAAATGTCCTGCTTCAGATGTTGCAAAACAAGAATTTATTCGTTCAAAAGGGACGGAGCTGCTTTTAGTTCGTCTACTCTCAATACCTAAAAAAGCAGCTCAAGAATTCGAGAATTTGTACATAAACGGAATGCCATCTTATGACGTTGTTAAAAAATAAGTGAAAACTGTGGCCTCCGCTCAGGAATGCTAGATGGAAAGATGGATGAGGGAATCGTTTCTTTGAACACTGCTATTGATTTAATTACAGAAGTAAAGAGCTGTAAAGATATCGTAATGGAATTAATGGCTGACTATTAAGTAACTTCCATTCAAAATTTATTTTTTACCTCACTCTGATTAAAAGCGCTATAATGAGTAAGAATAAATTAGAAAATTTTTGACATACCTTCTATTCAAAAAAATTGGAGGTTTTTTTATACTAGGTCTAGCTGTCCGGCAAAAATGATACCTTAGTTTTTTCTAAATCTACCCATTAATTTAAGTGAACTCCTTCACAAAGATAATAATAAAGTCATTTAGAACTATGTTCCATCTATTTTGACATAAAGTTACTTCTATGAACTATTAACAAATGTAATGTTTTTTACTTTCTTTCCTTTTTAAAAAGGGAAAAAGATTTAATATTTATGATTATTTCTCTTTTCTTATTCATATAGCAATCTCTTTTTTAATACCTCAGAAACATTATTTAACTGAACTAATAACTAGTGATGCAAAAAAGTAATTAAATTAAAGGAACCAGATTATTTTTGATTCCTTTAATTATTATAGTTTTTATTACATTCACCTCAAAAAAGTTAAATAAAGCTAAAGTTTGGTAACAATATTTTAAAAGGGGCATTCACGCAAGCTTCCGAGTAATTGGTCGAGATCTTCAAATACTTTACGAATATCCTGTTGGCCATTAACAATTCGTAAGTATCCTTTTGATTCATAGAAATCAAGTAATGGCTTTGTTTGCTTTTGATTGACTTGTAAGCGATTTCGTACAGTTTCAGCATTGTCATCCGTACGTTGGTACAATTCACTGCCACATCTATCACATACGCCTTCAACGACTGATGGATTGAAGATAAGGTGATATGTAGATCCACAAGATATACAGATACGTCTTCCTGTCAGGCGTTCCATTAAATTCTCTTGATCTACATCAATGTTAATAACAAAATCAATTTTTTTGCTTAAGGAAGCTAGAATGTTTTCAAGCGCTTCAGCTTGACCAACCATTCTAGGAAATCCATCAAGCAAAAAGCCTTGGTTACAATCTTCTTTACTTAATCGTTCGCGTACTATCCCAATCGTCACTTCATCTGGTACTAAATCACCTTTATCCATAAAGGATTTAGCTTGTAAACCAAGTTCATTTCCATCTTTAATGGCTGCACGGAACATATCCCCAGTGGAAATATGAGGGATGCCGTATTTCTCTACGGTTTTCTCGGCTTGTGTACCTTTTCCAGCACCAGGGAGCCCCATTAATACCAAATTCATTCGTATTCCCCCACTTTCAACCATCTATTCTGATAAAGCTGATTTGCTAATTAAGTTTATTAATGCATCATTCACAATGCTTTTTCCAAAATTTCAACGATGTCAAAGTTTTCTACTGTCTCCTCAACTTCTTTTGCCTTTACACCATCACTGATCATCGTTAAACAATACGGACATCCGCTTCCAATCATTGTTGGTTTTGTTTCAAGAAGTTGCTCTGTTCTTGCGATATTAATCCGTGTTCCAGTATTCTCCTCTGTCCACATCATACCGCCGCCAGCTCCGCAGCACATGGCATTTTCACGGTTGCGGCCAGCTTCAACAACTTTTACACCCGGAATCGCTTTTAAAATTTCACGAGGCGGATCATAAACCGTATTGTAGCGGCCTAAATAACAAGAATCATGATAAGTAATCACTTCGTTTAGTTCTTTTGTAAATTTGATTCTTCCTTCTCTGATCCATAAAGCCAACAATTCTGTATGGTGATATACTTCTGCCTCCAGCCCAAATTCTGGATATTCATTTTTAAAAGAATTATAGGCATGTGGATCAATCGTTACAATTTTACTCACATTATACTTTTGGAAGTTTGCAATATTGGCGTTCGCCAATTCCTGGAATAAGAACTCATTTCCGATTCTGCGCGGCGTATCTCCTGAATTTTTCTCATTATTACCTAGAATCGCAAAGGAAATTCCTGCTAAATTCATCACTCGAGCAAAGGACTGAGCAATTTTTTGGCTGCGGTTATCATAAGAACCCATTGAACCAACAAAGAATAAATATTCAAATTCTTCCCCAGCCTTTTGCTTTTCTTTAACAGTTGAAACAGAAATATCCTCTCGACCCTCACGCCAATTTTCACGCTCTTTTCGATTAAGACCCCATGGATTTCCTTGGCGCTCAATATTTGTGATGGCACGCTGAGCATCAGGATTCATTTTCCCTTCTGTCATGACAAGATATCGACGTAAATCGATAATTTTATCCACATGCTCATTCATTACCGGACATTGGTCTTCACAGTTCCGACACGTTGTACATGCCCAAATTTCTTCCTCGGTAATGACATCTCCAATTAAGCTCACACTTTCCAAAGCGGCAGCAGATTCTTGAGCTCCGGCACCCGCTAAAGCTATTTGATTTCCTATTGTGTTTTTAAAGGCAAAGGTAGGCACCCATGGCTGTCTAGAAGTAATTGCTGCACCTTTTTCTGTAAGATGATTCCTCATCTTCACAATTAGATCCATCGGAGATAACATTTTTCCAGTTCCTGAAGCTGGGCACATATTTGTGCATCGTCCACATTCTGCGCAGGCGTACAGATCAATCAACTGAGAATGAGAAAAATCTTCAATTTTTCCGACACCGAATTCTTCAGCTGTCTCATCCTCAAAATCAATACTCCTCAATTTTCCAACCGGACCGCTTTTTTTGAAAAAAATATTAAAAATAGCAAAAAGCTCATGCAATTGTTTGGATTGTGGTACAAACACCATAAAAGTGATTACGGTTAACATATGGATCCACCAAAACACATAGAACAATACAGTTCCTGCAGTCGCTCCAATACCAGCAAACATTATGGCAATAATACTAGAGAATGGGGCATGTTCGAGAATTGGTTCATGACCGAGCATAATTGATTCAAATCCTAATGAAAGCAAAATCGACAAGGTTAGAGTGAATAGTGATAAATATACAAAAGCAGCTTTACCATCACGCATCCATTGCAAGCGTTCTAACTTTTCACCATAACGTCGAAAAAATGCATATATAACTGCCAACATCATCAAAAACGTCGTCCACTCTTGAACAAAGCTAAAGTATTTATGAGCTTCATCTAAAGGAAACTCATAACCCATGATAAATCCCTTAATAATAAGTTCAATCAATCCAATTTGGATAATAAAAAAACCATAAAACAGTATTAAATGCATGAGGCCACTTTTCTTGTCTTTGAATAATTTTTTTTGACCCAAAACATTGACAAGAACAGTATTTATTCGTTCTTTTAGGTTTGGCTCAAACTCTACCTTTTTTCCAAGCTTTATAAACAAATATCTAGTGTAAACCAGATTCACAAATAAATATACCGCATATCCAGAAATGGTTATAAAAGCAAGTAAATTTACTAATGTTAACACTTTTGTTCAACCTCCTGAGATGTATTATATGAGCTAAGTCAAGCATTAAAATAATTCTCTAGCCTGCTTTACTTGTTCTTAAGACACTCTCAGTGCGAGTTGGTCCAAGTGATAACACTGTTACTTCGCAAGCTATTTCTTCTTTAATTTTTACAGCATCTTCCACTGCATAATCATCGTACGGGTTAAGGCTAAACTTTACTCGATCTTCAATAATTTCACCGTTTTGAATGACAAGCTTTTCTTCTGTTTCAAAGGTCTGTTTTACTAACACTAAAATATTCATTTTTTATTAACCTCCTATTCTTCGATTCTGATTAGAAGGACTCACGTTTCACATGAGGCACTCCTAATTAGCTGCAAGAATTAACACAAAATTCAGTTTTTTATTCTCGACAAAATATCTAATTTATTAGATTATCTTTTTCTTATCCGACGAAATCAGGCTAACTGCTATGGTTGCAATAAGAGCTGCAAGAGCAAATATATAAAAATTCCATTCATAGTCATAATTCAAACTCATAATGAAACCAATTAATATTGGCGCTGAAATGGCACCGAGTCTTCCACACCCTAATGCAAAACCAAGAGAGGTGGCACGTGAATGAGAGGGATAGTATTTTGTAACATAAGCATTTAAAACCTGCCCAATAGCAACTGAACCTAAGCCAGCTACACCAACAAGTAGATAAACAACAAAGATTGAGGATGCTTTAAAAGATAAAAGAACTAATGATATGGCTCCTAGGAAATAAAAAGTACTAATCACCCACTTAGAACCCCAACGGTCAGCCATAAAACCTTGAATTACTGCACCAAACATAGAGGTAAGATTAAGCATAAGTAAGAATGATAAACTCGATCCAAGAGGATAACCTGCTTCCCTCATCATTTGTGGAAGCCAAGTATTCAGACCATAAATCATAAAAAATCCCATAATATAGGTAATCCAAAATAGAGTTGTAGCCTTTCTATATGAAGGAACGAAAAGTGTTTTAACCCCACTAAATTTGCCTTTAGTGGTAGGGATCTGCTTTTTATTATCCTCTTCGCTTGGCATAGGGAGATGATAACGTTCTGATATTTTCTTTGCCTCCTCTATCCGTCCTTTCATTACTAAGAAACTCATTGATTCGGGTAGAAATCGAATCAGTATAGGTACTAAAATCAATGGAATAACACCTAGCCAAAACATGACTCTCCAACCAAAATCCTCTACCATAAACATAGATAATAGAGCACCAAGTACAATTCCAAAAGAATAACCAGTAAATACAATAGTGTAAGTCGTAGAGCGGTGTTTAGGCAGTGAGTACTCCACTGTAATAGCGGAAATTGCAGGTAAAACACCACCTAACCCGATTCCGCCTATAAACCTAAAAAACGCAAACATTTCTGGACTAGGTGCAATTGCTACTAACCCCATTGAAACTGAAAAAATCGTAATACAACTAATTAATGTCCATTTTCTTCCTATTAAATCAGTAATGAAACCTACTAATACAGCTCCAAAAAACATTCCAAACAAGGCAAAACTGGCAATCACCCCGGCATTAGCGGGAGTTAATCCCCATGCTTTATATTCCAGTAAATTAGGAAGTATAGCACCATAAATTCCTAAATCATATCCATCCGCTACCATCACAAACCAACCAACAATAATAATAAATAACGTTTTAGGATTCATCTTGGGAATTTGCTTTGTTTTAAGTACAGGTGTTACTGCAGAAGAATTTGTACCTTGTGGGACATTTTGTTGAACCATTCTTTTGGACCTCCCTGTAATATAGAAACATTTTTCATTTGATATTTCATTTAACTTCTTTTTTAGCTATCAGTTTTTATTGTAAAAGTACTGCCGTGTTTTGTTTAAATCCTCCCTGTAAGAGGAAACACTTCTAATTAGCATCTGCTTACAAGGAGGAAAACTATTATTATAAGTTTTACAAGGAGGTATCTATCATAATATCCATCATTTATTCATAGCTTTTTTAATAAACACGGGCTTCATCTAACGCTAGAATAATATCCTCGGAGGAAACTACAGAGCTAAGAAGACTTAATGTAGCAATTGCCTCTTTATGAGCTTCGATGGTTCCGGTAGAACAACAGTCCTCAACAACATAGACATTATAACCTTTGTCCCCTGCCAGTCTTGCTGTTCCTTCTACCGCTATATTCGTTGCTACACCAAATAGGATGATAGTCTCAATCCCCAACTTCTCTAAAGAGCTTTCAAGATTAGTCCCATGAAAAGGTACTACTCGTTGATGATTTATGATGTATTCATGATCAATTGGTTCCAAATCTTCAACGAATTCCGTTCCCCACGTATCTTCTACAAGACATTTCCTGTCCTTAACTACGGAAAGAAGTGGAGAATTTATTTTTACATTTGTCAAATCAGGCGGATAACAAACCCTCATATGAAAAATAGGGATTTGCTGGGAAGAAGACCGAACAGCATGAATGAGTTTCGTGCTCTTTTGAATAACTTTTCGCTCTTCAGCTTGTTGACTAAAAAAGTCTCCAAGTTTCCCATTTTCCAACACAATATCATTCAGCATGTGAATTGAAAAAATAGCAGTTTTATCAAGATTAATATTTACTGACATGAAATTCCCCTCCTAGTTATTGGTCAATGAGACTCTTAAACTTGTATTGTCTATTATGATGGTCTAACAACAACATTCATTACACGATGCCCTCTAAAATATTCGAATTCTGCTTTCGTTTTACAATTTTGGGTGCGGTCTCTACAAGGAACAGCGATATAATCACGGCCACTGCAGCAGATCCAACGGAAATTAAAATCGGGGCCGATAAACCAAATTTGTCTGCCACCATACCTGCAATGAATGGAGCCAAAACACCACCAAATATTTCTCCTACACCTATTGTTAATCCAATGGCCGCAGAAATATATTTTGGCGAAATTGATTCAGCTGGTATCGTTGACAATAATAGTGGAATGACCCCTTGACCAACGTTACAAACAAACATAATTAATGCAAAAATCGCTACAGAGGTAGAATTAACATAGATTAAAGCAAGCGGAGCTATTGAAGAAATAATAGAAAAGATAATTATAATTGGTTTGCGGCCAATTCGGTCTGAAATTGCCGGTATGCTGAACCCAAAGATAACCCCACCCAAACCAAAGGCACTCATGATCAGACTCATATATCCGGGACTCAAATGTTTAACATTTATTAAGAACATTGGTGCAAAGGCAATCAGGACGATGTACCAGGCTATAAAAAAGCAACTTAGCAATACTGTTAATAGAATGTTACGGGTTTTCAACACATCACTGAAACGTACCTTTTCGTACCCCTTTTCCAATTCACCATTTTTATTCACCACTATTTGCGGTTCTTTTACAAATCTCCAAATGAAAAATGCAACAATCAAACCTGGTATAATTGTTACATAAAATGAGGTTCTCCAACCATATGATTCAGCCAAGCCCACTATTATGAGCGGAGCTAAGACACTTCCCATTAATCCGGCCGCTGAACTCTGCATTAAACCCATATTAAAACCGCGGCGAGATTCTGATGATACTAGTGCTAGTAAGGATTGAGATATTGGAAGAACCGGTCCTTCCGCCAATCCCATGATCATTCGGAATACTATTAACCCTGCAAAAGTTGAAACCATTCCTGAGAAAAATGAAGATGCTGAAAAAAGTACAACTGCTGCCAATAGGATTTTCTTTTTATTGCCAACCTTATCTGAAATAAAACTTAACAAATATCCCGAAATCGCCCATGTTAAACCCAATGCTGCGGAGAGAAGCCCAATCTGCATGTTCGTCAATTGAATATCGGATTGTATAAATGGTATCAAAAAGTTAATGGCTAATCGGTCAAAAAATACAAACCCTACAGTGAAAAACAATATGGTCAGCAATTTGTTTTCATAATTCCAAAATTTCCGTTCTTCCATATAGCACCTCTTTTTCCCATTGAACTAGTATTAAAAGACTAACATTCGGTTTGTTGCCTCTAGTAATCCCCATTTCGTAATCGCTTTCTATCCCTTAGTTAGAAATCTCTTTAGGGAGTTGGATGTCTGGGTGTAGTCTTGATTTAGCTACACCCATATAGGAAAATTTACTATTGGAAGTGATTGTTTGGATTAAAAATTTGATTTATATCGTCTAATGAAAACGCCCGAGCAAGCAAACTTAGGGTACCGATAGCATCTTTGTGTGCTTCAACGGTTGCCGCACCACAACAATCCTCTACAATTAAACTTCAACCTTTGTCTCCTGCCCAGCGGACTTTCCTTTCCACAGCAATTTGTGTTGCTACACCAAATATATTAGAGACTAGATACCCAATGTAGCTAATTCATCTTCAAGATGTGTTCCATGAAAAGATTCAACTCGTTGATGGTCTATTAAATATTCATTTACCCATCTACCTTCTAAAAGTACTCTCCTTTGTTTAGCTAAGGAGAGCACTTCAGAGTTTATTTTTACATCCGTAAAATCCGGCTGATAACAACCTTGAGACTCTTAATCTAGTATTGTCTATAAATTTGGACGTACTACAACATTGGTCAAACCGCCAGATCTTTGGGCTGCAAATTCAAGAGCCTCATTCACTTGATCTAAAGAGAATGTATGTGTATCATAATAATCAAAATTTAAGGCTCCACCTGAAGCCATATTCATTAATTCAAGGACGGATTGATTGTTGTACCAAACAGATCCTGAAATCGATATGTTATCATTAACAAATGTGCCATATTCAATTGGGATCTTATTTTCCGCCAAAGCTCCTATCATTACGGCACTACCATTTCTCCTTAAGCTTCCAATACATTCCAATACTGTATCCATTGGTGGAGTTGTACCACCTGGAGAAAAACCAAGTGCATCTAAGTATACGTGTACACCCTTACCGCCTGTAATTTCATTCACTCTTTCGTGAATGGACTCATTGGTCGTATTAATCGTAAAAATTCGTTTTGGATTTAAACTCTTAAGTCTATCTAAGCGATCTGCGTTACGCCCTACAGCAATGATTTTACCAGCACCCATGGCAAGTGAAGCTATGATTGCATCTGTACCAAGGGAACCAGTAGCCCCATTGATGATTAACGTGTTCCCTGCACGAAGATCGCCTGTTTTTAACGCTTCGTAGGCGGTTCCAATATAATTGATGCGGACGGCATGTTCGAAGGAAATATTATCAGGAATTCGAACAATACTTTTTGTTGGAGCTTTCATATATTGAGCGAATCCCCCTGGATACATTTCTAAGAACGGGATTCCGTTTGGTGTTAATAGAGAGAAGTAACCCTGTAGTACCCAACTATCACATTGTCCAGGATTCCCTTCGATGCAGTATTCACAATGACCGCAACTAAGGACTGGATTCACATATACACGTTCGCCTTCTCTAAATCCAACAACATTTTTACCTACCTCTTTTACTACTCCTGCTCCTCCCATTCCTAAAATAGCCGGTAATGGACTACTGTAAAATGGATAAGAATGTTCACAATCAATTAGGGCTGATTTATGATACTGAGCAATATGGACCGCTTTTACCTCAATTAATACATCATTACTGCCAAGTTCCGGTACGGAAACCCCATCCTCATATACCAATTTTTCTCTTAATTTGTGCATACGTGCAGCTTTCATTGTTTTCATCCTATCCATCTCCTTCATACTTGATTCTTTATAATAAATTTTTTATAACTAACAGAATGTTTATTTTGATCGAATTTATCTCTATCTATTAAAATGGGAATTTACGATATCCATTTTGTACGGACACCCATTTTAATACTGTCATTTCATCAATAATATATGGGTTTCCAAATCGACCAATTCCACTCGCTTTGTTTCCTCCAAAAGGTACTCTCGTGCTATCATTTATGGTTTGATCGTTAATATGTGTCATCCCGCTATCGATTTGAAGTGCGAATTCCTTGGCCTTTTCTACATCATTGGTAAAGATAGCAGAACTCAAACCATACTCCGTTTCATTCGCCAACTGGATTGCTTCTTCATCTGAATCTGCTTTAATCATCGTAGCAATTGGTGCAAATAATTCTAATTGAGCAAGTTTACTAGAGTTATCAACATCCCTAAATACATAAGGGGTCAAAATATTTCCAATACGCTTTCCTTCTAATGCAATATTAGTTCCTTCACTGATGGCATCATTGATAATCGCTAATGTTTTTTCTAGTTGATGCTCGTTTATCATAGGACCAATAACTGTCTTTGGATCTTTAGGATCTCCATAAGGAAGGGCTTCGGCTCTCTCAACAAACTTTTGAACAAACTCTTCATATTTGTCTTTATGGATAATGAAGCGATTAATCCCCATACAAATTTGCCCTTGATACATAAATTTCCCAAAAATTCCGGCGTCTACTGCAGGATCTATATCTGCATCAGATAAAACAATAAACGGGCTGTTTCCTCCAAGTTCAAGTGCCACACGTTTTAAGTTTTTACCTGCTATTCCACCAATGTGTCTTCCAACGGCTGTTGAACCAGTGAAACCGATTACATTTAAGTTTGGATTCGTCAACATCTCATCACCGATTTCTTTTGATTGCGTTAAAACCACATTAAAGACACCGGCTGGAAGACCTGCGTATTCAAATGCTCTAGCAAGAATAGTTCCCCCTGTTAATCCAACTTGAATGTCTGGCTTATGCACAACACTATTTCCTAATGCAAGTGCTGAGGCAATTGTTCTAATTGACAGGACTAATGGTGTATTAAATGGAGAGATAGATGAAACAACACCGGCTGGAAAACGATGTACATAGTCAACCTTTCCAGGAAGGCCCGAATCAACTTCCTTAATCTCATCAAGAGCATCTGCCATTTTTGCTGCTTCTTCTAGAAATTCCGGCGTAAGAATAGTTTCAAAATGTGTTTTAGGAACATTACTTCCATTCTCTCTACAAAGAATATCTCCAATTTCTTCACTATTTTCCCTAATATATTGTGCCGCCTTGTTTAGTATAGCTTTCCTTTCTGCTGCGGTAGATTTTGCCCATGACTTTTGGGCCTTTTTGGCAATGTCAAACGCTTCTTGAACTTGTTCAAGTGTTGCTAATCGAACTGAGGTGACCAAGGAATTGTCATAAGGATTCAGAATGTCATAAACTCGCTCACTTTTCCCTTCTTCCCATTTTCCATTGATAAAGCTTTTGTTGAGTCCGATAAGATTTTGTACCATATGAGGTGCCATTTACAAAACTCCTTTTTATTATTTATTTTTTATAAATACCAACTATTATCTAAGGGCCACCCGTAACCATTCTTAGAAAAGTGTCATGATCAGGTGGTCGAATTAATAATTTTAATATTATGAACATTCCGTTTATTTATCTTAATTTTACGAGATTATTAGCCAGCATTTGATCTTTGAGTGCCGTCTTTAGTATCTTTCCAGAAGTTGTCGTTGGCAGTTGGTCTACAAAAATTACATGGTTTGGAACTTTATAATCGGCAACGAGATTAGATATAAATAATTTCATATCATCTGTAGTTGTAGTCGAAAAACCTGGTTTTAATTTAATCGCTGCACATGCAACTTCCCCCAGTACACTATCTGGCAAACCAATAATAGCAACGTCCATTACGCTTGGATGAGTGTAATAAATTTCCTCAATTTCCCTAGGATAAATGTTGAAACCACCTCTAATAATTACGTCCTTCTTACGGCCAACAATTTGAATATAACCTTTTTCATCCATGGTTGCTAAATCCCCTGAGTAAAACCAACCCTCTTCATCAAAAGATTCATAATTTAATTCAGGTTGATTATAATAACCTTTCATAAGTGAAATACTTTTAACCGCAAGCTCCCCTACTTCACCAATCGGTACTTCTAGCCGATCATCATCAACTATTTTTACCTTTACGCCTGGATGCACACTCCCAACCGTTTCCGCCTTTGTTATATCATCGTCATTAAAGCTAGTTAAAGAAATTCCGGGACCTGCCTCAGTCATGCCATAGCCTACTAAGATATCACAACCCATCTCTGACTTGATTCTACTTACAACTTCCACCGGACAAGGAGCACCCACGATATTACCTGTTCGAAGTGAGGAGGTATTAGTAGATTTAAAGTTTTTATGATTCATCTCCAGTATATACATCGTGGGGACACCAGCTTTAACCGTTATTTTCTCCTGTTCGATTAAACGTAAAGATTCACCAGCTTTAAAAACCTCCATTAAAACCATCTTGGCTTTTGATGCAATCGCTTGCAAAGAAGTAGTTATCCCATGAATATGAGAAAACGGACTTGGAATTTGAATCACATCATTTGAACTCAAACGCATTCTCTCCCCAACTGTAGTTGCGTTATAAACAAGACTATTGTGGGTTAACATGACACCTTTTGGCTTGCCCGTTGTTCCAGAGGTATAACTAATCAAGAACACGTCTTCTTCCGGTATAATGTCAACAGTCGGTACTTGATCAGTTTTCCCAATTTCTAATAGCTGTTCATAATTCATGATTCCCTCTATATCAAGTCTAATAGGAATAATATGTTTTAGATGTTGAACACGTTTCTTTGCTAGCAAAAATTGATTCATATGGTTAATTTGATCAAATTCCTTCGTAAAAAATGCAATCTTGGCGCCGGAATCATTCAAAATAAATTCTAATTCATCTTGACGGTATCGAGTGTTTAGAGGTACGAGAATGGCACCTATTTTAGCAAGCGCAAAAAGGATAACAATAAATTCATGCCAGTTTGGCAAACATACGGCAATCCGGTCGCCTTTTCTAACACCTAATTGACTCAAACCAGATGCAATATGATTTACCTCCTCATGTAATTCACGGTAGGTGACCCTTCTAAAACAATCATAGATACATTCTTTATTTGGATTTGAATGAAATGCATCCAGTTCTAGCTTTAATATTGGAATTCCAGATTTTGATACCAGCATCTATTCCCCAATCCCTTCAACTGTTCTCAATAGAAAGCAGTCATTCATTTCAAGCTCACTATCTTTCTTAATCTAGTCGTCTATTATTATGATTGATATAATTATTATCATTCATAAACCGCTATATTCTTGACTGATTAAATATCTCTACGATACTCCTCTAATCCAGGACGGAATGTTTTTTCATCAAGGAACTGAGTCATCCCTTTTTGTCGACCTTTTTCAGGGTCAAGATAAATCGTTTCATGTAGTTTTGCATGAAGATAATCATCTGAAGCGGTCCATGGCATATCACGTGAATGCTTATAAGCCAATTTGATTGCACTTAGTACGGTTGGATTTTTGCCTAATAAATTTTTTGCTACTTGTTCTGTTCTTTCACGCAATTTGTCCTTCGAAACAGCTTCATTAACTAACCCCATATCTGCTGCTTTTCTTCCATCAAAGGTTTCGCCCGTCATGAGATAGTACAGTGAATCGCGCTGATTCATTGTACGTGCAACTGCCCATGTTACATTACCAGCAGGAATGATCCCCCAGTTAATTTCTGATAAACCAAAGGTAGCCTCTTCATCAGCAATCGCAAGATCACATGATACTAAAGGAGTAAATGCTCCACCAAATAGCCAGCCATTCACCATAGCAATCGTTGGTTTCGGAAAATACATTAATTTCTCCCACCACTTTACGGACTCACCCAATATTTTCTTTCGTACTGAAAGTGGTTTTTGTTCCGCTTCTCGGAAATATTCCTTTAAATCCATTCCTGATGAAAATGCCTCTCCCGCCCCAGTCAGAACTAAAACCCCACAGCTCTCATCTATTTCAAGCTCATCCAAAACTTCATTCATTTCACGGTTGAGTGTAGGGCTCATCGCATTTCGTTTATTAGGTCTATTTAAAATAACCCATGCAATTCCGTTCTCAATATTCACTTGAACAGTTTCTTTCTCGTATACCATCTTGGTTGCTTTTTCCTTAATATTTTCTGTCATAGATATTCTCCTCCAATATATAAATTTTTAATTAATCACATACTTTTCGGCTTTAATAACCTCTGAAGCTATTTCTCTATTAAGTTTGATCGTACTCTCCAATTCTAGAGAATTCGATAACATTTGTAATTGAGTGTGGAAGTCACCTTCCATACCATTGAATGACAAGATTTGGTTGATTTGATTTATGATTTGTTGGAAGCCTTCTTGAACAAACACGACTGTCATTTTAATCGCGTTTTGTGCTTTTGATTCTCCCAATTTAGAAATGATTTTCTTTGTACGAAGTAAAGCACTTTCCATTCCAAATAAAGTGATTAGATTATCTGCTAATAACCCACAGACCTCTTGTTCATCGTTAAGCTGTTTTTGATATTTTTGAGCCGACTTTGCAAGCGAAATGATGGTTATCTTTTTAGCAAGCTCCACTAAATGGGTTTCTTTTTCTAAAACAATATTAAAATCAATTGAAATATGATTTCCAAGCTGCGATTCATATTCTTTAGCTTTTTCAATTAGATTAAACTCCTCCGTCAAAGCCTTTTTAATTAATACACGTGGAATTAATAACCGATTAATTTCATTCGTTCCCTCAAAAATACGGAAAATTCTACAATCACGATAAATTTGTTCAATTGGGTACTCTTGTACATATCCATACCCACCATGGATTTGAACTCCTTCATCCGCAACAAAACCTAATGCCTCCGAACCGAATACTTTATTGATGGAAGCTTCTAATGCAAAGTTAGCAATAGCTGATGCCGATTGTTTCAGAACATCTGGACTGTTATGATCAATTTCTTTTAAGCTCTCATCTAATAATCCAACCGTTCGATAAATCATACTTTCTAATACAAATATCCTTGTATTCATTTCTGCTATTTTCTTCCCTATCAATTGGAAGGAAGAGAGACTACGATTAAATTGGAATCTTTCATTTGCATATTTAATAGAATAACTAAGAGCTTCCTTTGATTTTCCAAGACTTAATGCTGAAAGTTTGAAACGGCCTATATTCAGAACATTTAATGCGACTAAGTGGCCTTTCCCAATTTCCCCTATCAGGTCTTCTACTGGAACTTTCACGTCTTCAAAAGTAAGAGAACAAGTGGAGGATCCTTTCAGACCCATTTTCTTTTCTTCAGGCCCAATACTTACCCCTTCTGCAAATCGATCCACTAAAAATGTACTAAAGTCGATTCCGTCGATTTTTGCATATACGACAAAATAATCTGCATAGCCTGCATTCGTAATAAACTGTTTCGTTCCGTTTAAAATATAATGCTTTCCATCCGGTGATAGTTTAGCAGTTGTTTTTATACTTATGGCATCAGAACCAGCGGATGCTTCAGTAAGGGCATAAGCAGTAAACTTTTCACCTGATACTAGAGAAGGCAAGTATTTTTCTTTTTGCTCTTTTGTGCCAAAAAAGACTAAAGGGAGGAGACCTATTCCTGATTGACTCCCATGTGCGATTCCAAAAACAGTCTGTCTAGCCAGGTTTTCAGTTATGATTATGGAACTTGCTTTATCTAAATTTAATCCTCCAAACTCCTCTGGTACATCGGCACCAAGCAAACCAATCTCCCCTGCTTTTCTAAACAGCTGCTTCATTAAATCATAGTTTAGATTGCCTATGCGTTCCTCATTAGGGATTAACTCCCTAGTTGTAAAATCTTCAGTTGTTTGTGCAATCATTCGATGTTCCTCTGTAAAATCTTCGGGAGTGAAAACATCTCGAAAATCGATGTCATTGAATATAAAATTCCTGCTATTTGTTTTGTTCATTACTTTACCTCCTTAAAACATTTTGCGTGAGTGAGACCTCACTCATCAGAATTGTGAAATGCAATTTCAATAATTAAATATCGCCATTCTCTTTGAAAGGTTAACCTATCCTTACGTTTATGTTTGTTTGTAAATTTAATTTACCATATAATGAGTGATCTCTCACTCATTTGAATTTTCCATTAACTTCATATATCCCCCCTTTTATTGATTCTTTGAATTGATTGACAAGTTAAAGTTCCTAGCCTATACTCGAATAAATATAATAGCTATTAATTAACTTATTAGATGAGTGAAACCTCACTCATCTAATAAGTTAATTAAATTATGAGGTGAAGATTGTGTCAGATAATAAAAAGGAAAAATCGTCATTAATTCTAGATGCTGCTTTGAATGTTTTTGCTGAACATGGATTCCACAGATCAACTACTGCAAAAATTGCAAAAGAGGCAGGTATTGCCGAAGGTACCATTTATATATATTTTAAAAATAAAGAAGATATCCTAGCATCCCTTCTGACCAACATCTTAACTAATTTGACCAATTTAGTTAAGCATAGCCTCAATGAAAAAGAATCCGCTGATAATATGATTAGAAAAATTTGTGAAATCCATCTCCTAAGTTTAGAAGAGAAGGTTAATGTAGCTAAAGTTGTTCAGAATGAGCTTCGTCAAGAATCTCCTAAACTTCGTAAATCAATTGCACTTGCGGTAAAACCTTATTTTGATTTGCTGGAGCAAGTACTTCAAAAAGGAATAGATGATGGAACATTTCGTCCTGATATCGATGTCAATTTAACCCGTCGACTTATATTTGGTGCATTAGATGAGGTTATTGCTTTATGGTTAGCATCAGGCACTAATTTTTCTTTTTCCGAAAAACTTGATAATATTGTTAACTTTTTCTTAAGAGGTTTAAATAAGTAATTTATGTCGATTCTTTCGTGCAGTAACCCTTTTGATATTCATTTAACTCCAATTCCTTTGTTTAAGATAAAATAGCATTCCTTATATAAGGGGATGCTCCTTTATACTTCAAAATAAAGTCGTATCATATTTGCCATTTAACTACTTAAAATATCTTGCACATTAAAAAAGACTTTTTAAAGAAATTAATCGTGGTGACTAAGATTAGCACACATTTTCGATAGCGCTTTCTTAAACACTAAAATCTCTTCATTTGAAATTCCTTCACACAACTTTTCATTAAAAGTTTCTATCATTGGCCTTAATTTCTGACTAAGTTGTTTTCCTTCATCAGTTAAATAAACTCTTAAGGAACGCCAATCTGCTCCTCCACTTTCTCTTCGGATAAATCCTTTTTTTTCAAGGCTAGAAATCATACGGGCAATATTCGATTTATCTTTGTTTAATTTTTCCGCAATTTCATTTTGATTTATCCCATCGTTTTTCCATAGGAGTATGATAATTAAAGATTGTTGTGGAGCAAGATTAAAAGCAGCTAATTTTTTTTTGACTGTTTCCTCAATCATTAGATCTGACTGATGTATAAAAATTGCAATATAATCGTCAAAGGATATCATATAATCCACCTCTAGGTGTTGTTATTTGATTATTAAAACAGACAATCGTTAAATTGAGTTGCTATAGCAACTTATGAGCAAAAAAGCTTTAAAAGCAAATTAATTAAATAAAACTTAATTAAATATTGATTGAGAGTTTTTAATCATTATTTATATTTTAATAGTTTTTATGAGTTGATATAGCAACTCATATTCAGCAATAAATATTTTTATCCTACATATTAAAAACCTCAATTTATTAGGTTTACACATTTATTACATTTATTAAGTTGATTATATCACATTATATGTTATTGACAATAGATTATTTCAAAAATCTTCAGAATATTTGATAAAGAATCTAGCCATATTGGTGGAAAAGGGTGTTTAAATAGTTATGTGTTACCCAACTTGTTCTGCAATTAGGAAATTTCGAAAAAAGGATTAAAGACTCGGTTTTTTGAAAAAAGTTTAGAACCTAATTGGGTTACAGCGCTATAATAACATGAAAGTTCAAAAAACAGAACAACTTTTATGAATTATTTAACACAAACATGGATGAATAGTGCAAATGCACTCTTCTGTCGGATTTACCAATACTGCAAGTGACTAACCTCGATGGCTATTACAGTGCACGCCATTTCACCAAACTATTTACAGAACTCACTGATTGATACTCCTCAGAATATAAAAAGCGAAAAGCATCTAGTAAAGATGGTGCCCATTTCGTCAAACAGTCAGAAAATAATGAAGGCTTGAATTGCCGAAAATTTGCCGAAAAACTCGGTGAAACCATATTAATTTAATTGTTCTAATTTACTCTTAATTAACAAAAAAGCTTGATAGAAAAGCATTTTAAAGAGTTTATCACCGTCTGTTTTACCAATTTAATACTTTTCCTAAACTGTAGGTCGGAGGTTCGAATCCTCTTCGGGACGTCAAAAAGCCTTGATTTTTCAAGGCTTTTTCCATTTTTGTTAAAAATAATTAGAGCAAGCGCTAGACAATAGCCTCCTCCTGCTGCAAATCCATGGACAGCGGAAATGACTAATTTATCCGTCCTTACCCCACAGCCATCAAGTAAAGATAAATTACTGGATTAATTTTGTATTTTAATAGCTTCCTTCCATAGGAATTAAATTATGATGGAGGGATCTCATTGTGAATCAAATCTTAAAAGACCCCTTTATTATACCGGAGGTTCGAACCCCTTCGGGACGTCAAAAAGCCTTGATTTTTTTCAAGGCTTCTTTTGTTTTAAGAAATTCAAATGGCTCTTGCAGAAAATTTTGAAGCCCTAGCGTTTTATCTCCTTTTTGAATGGATACAGATCAATAAACGACTGAGGATGCTTTGCTCTGTACTCTTTTGGTGTACATAATTTTATCTTTACAAAGTTGCGATTGAATGACCGTACGCTATCATAACCACAAAGGAAAGCTATTTCTGTCATATTTTTTCCTGTATGGGTTAAAAGATAGCAAGCATAGTTTACTCTGGTTTCGTTTAAAAAATCCACAAAAGACATGCTAATATGAGTATTAAAATATTTCGATAAATAATTATAACTATAACCTAATGTACCAGCGATACTTCTTAAAGAAATAGATTCTGTAAAATGGTCATGTATATAGGTTAACAACTTATGGAGCAACTCTGGATCCTGTTTTTCACCTTTCATTAAACTCGTTTGATTCATTAGCTCTGACAATATTAAATAGAGACAGGCTTTTTGTTCTAGCAGATTTGAGTTATCTTTGAAAAGTTTCCTAGAAATTAGTGTATTAGCTTCCACAGATAGGGTGAAAACTGGATGTTCAAGTGAGCTATTTTCTATCATCTTTTGAAATGTTGGAACATAATCTGGCGAAAAAATACAAATTTTTGCTTGAGAATGGGATTTCGTAATAAACGAGTGAATTTCATACGGCAAAATAAGTAAAAATTGTCCAGTATTCACATGGTAACTTTTCTGACTAATAATGACTTCCATTTCCCCATCAACAAGGAATAATAATTCAAAACCACGATGGAGATGACTTGGAAAGTTTAAGTCCAATGTATGATAGTTTGATATGTAATCAAAATGGTGTGCCTCATATATTAACATCCTAAGAACATCCCCAGTAGAGAGTAAATTTTGTCTAGGATTATATAAGTTTTTACTTGTTGTGTCAAACCTATAAATGATAGATTTATTGATATTAGAGTTATCTTGATGACATAAAAAAAAGGAGATACGATATGGAAAAACTTAGAATTGGAATGGTCGGCTATAAATTT
This sequence comes from Neobacillus sp. plas4, assembly GCF_057221695.1. NCBI lineage: Bacteria > Bacillati > Bacillota > Bacilli > Caryophanales > Bacillaceae > Neobacillus > Neobacillus sp. plas4. The sequence goes on along the minus strand of NZ_CM170152.1, from coordinate 1,985,472 downwards.
ATGGGTAAAGCACACAGTCATGCATACCGGGATCTTCCACTCTTTTTCCCGAACACTGTTCATCCTGAGATGAAGGTTATTTGCGGCCGTGACCTAAACGGTGTGACTGTTGCAGCCAAGCAATTTGGCTGGGAGGAATATACAACGGACTGGAAAAGCCTGTTAGTAAGAAATGACATCGATTTAATCGATATTAATGCACCTAGTGATGTACATAAAGAAATTACCATTGCTGCTGCTCAAGCTGGCATACATGTTTTTTGCGAAAAACCGTTAGCGCTTACATTAAAGGACTCTAGGGAAATGCTTGAGGTTGTTGAGACTGCTGGGGTCAAACATATGGTTGGATTTAACTATCGCTTCGCCCCTGCTGTTATGCTTGCTAAAAAGCTAATTGACGAAGGAAGGTTAGGCGATATCTATCATTTCCGTGCCTGGTTTTTACAGGATTGGCTCGTGGATCCAAACTTCCCGCTAGCCTGGAGACTTCAGAAAGAAATTGCAGGTTCAGGCTCACACGGAGACCTCGGGGCTCATTTAATTGATCTATCGCACTATCTAATCGGCGATATTACCGAGGTAATTGGTATGAACGAAACGTTTATTAAAGAACGGCCAATTCCTTCTCAAATGACGGGCTTAACAGCAAAAGGCAGTAATAGTAATGAAAAAGGCGAAGTGACAGTCGATGACGCTACCCTATTTTTAGCTCGGTTTGCCAACGGAGCGTTAGGTAGCTTTGAAGCCACTCGCTTTGCTGCTGGACACCGCTGTACGAATTCATTTGAAATCAATGGCAGTAAGGGCAGTGTGATCTTTGATTTTGAGCGGATGAATGAACTCCAAGTTTATTTCGTTGATGACAGGGACGATGTCCAAGGCTTCCGCCGCGTCTTAGCAACAGACCCTGCGCACGCATATGCCGAAAACTGGTGGCCGCCAGGACATACGATTGGTTATGAACATACGTTTATTCATGAAATGGTCGAACTTATGGAGTCTTTCCGGGAAAATCGACAGCCTATTCCAAACTTCCGTGATGGCGTAAAGTGCCAGGAAGTCTTAGAAGCGGTGGATTTATCAATTGAAAAACGCAAATGGATCCGTATTTCTGAAGTATAAAAAAAGGAGTGCTTTTACCATGAAAAAAAGTGCATTGATTGTTTGGGGCGGATGGGATGGCCATCAGCCCGATCAGGTAGCTGAAATCTTTAAAGGGATCCTGGAGGAAGAAAACTTCGAAGTAGAGGTTTCCAATTCGCTCGATTCCTATACCGACAAGGAAAAACTAAAGCAATTGGATTTAATCGTTCCCCACTGGACGATGGGTGAGATTGAAAAAAAATATGTCCTTAATATCTCCGAAGCAGTCGCTGCAGGTGTTGGTTTAGCTGGATGCCATGGTGGAATGTGTGATTCTTTTCGAAATAATGTAGACTGGCAATTTATGACCGGGGGGAATTGGGTCGCCCACCCTGGAAATGATGGGATAGAATACATGGTCAATATCAAGCATTCTTCTAGCCCATTATTAGAGGGTATCTCTGATTTTAAAGTAGTGAGTGAACAGTACTACCTTCATTACGATCCGGCAGTTGAAGTGTTAGCTTCCACTCGATTCCCGGTTTTTCACGGACCGCACGCGCTTAATAAAGCAGTGGATATGCCTGTTGTTTGGACAAAACGATGGGGCTTTGGGAATGTGTTTTATAGTTCATTAGGACATCAAGCGAATATTGTCGCTATGCCTGAAGTTTCGCTAATCATGCGACGCGGATTTTTGTGGGCAGCTGAAGGAAAGAAACGGGCCAAAGAATGTGACGTTGCTTCTATTTATGGAAATGTACGAACCTATACTGGCATGGGAGATAGCCAATAAGGAAAGCGGAAAGAAAGCTAAGCCCGTAAAAATAAACTGGAGGTTCCTATGAAGAAACTAAAAATTGGTATTATTGGTTGTGGAAATATTAGTTCTATTTATATGGAAAATTGTCAGAAGTTCCCTCACCTCGAGCTGATTGCCTGTGCGGACTTAGATATACAGCGAGCACACTTACAAGCTGAAAAGTTCGCTGTCCCTAGGGCTTGTTCGGTAGAAGAGCTACTGTCTGACCCAGCGATAGAACTCGTCATAAATCTAACCATTCCTAAAGCACATGCCCCAGTATGTATCCAGGCACTTGAAGCAGGAAAGCATGTCTATACAGAAAAACCACTTGCTGTAACACGCGAGGAAGGAAGACAAATTTTAGAAACCGCTAAGAAGAAAAAACTTCTAGTCGGAAGTGCACCAGACACCTTCTTAGGTGCTGGTATTCAAACTGCTATTAATCTAATCGAACAAGGTGAAATTGGAGTTCCGATTGGTGTATCTGCCTTCATGATTTGCCGCGGGCACGAACATTGGCATCCAGACCCTGCCTTTTATTATGATACAGGCGGCGGGCCAATGTTTGATATGGGACCTTATTACTTAACAGCCTTAGTGTCTCTTTTAGGACCGATCAAACGAATTTCTGGTTCCACTCGAATCAGCTATCAGGAGAGAACAGTGCTTAGCACACCGAAAGCAGGTGCAAAAATTAAGGTATCAACCCCTACACATATCACAGGTGTGATCGATTTTGCTTCGGGTGTAATTGGAAGTATTACCACAAGCTTCGATGCCTTTGGCGGCACATCGCTGCCTCCTATTGAAATTTATGGCAGTGAAGGAACTTTACTTGTCCCTGATCCCAATACATTCGGCGGATCTGTAAAAATAAGGAAACGAGACGAACCAGAATTTAAAGAGGTTCCTCTTGCATATGGATATTCCCAAAACTATAGAGGGTTAGGTGTTGCTGATATGGCAAAAGCCATCCTCGAAGGCGGGAAATATCGAGCAAATAGCGAATTAGCGTATCACGTGTTAGAAGCAATGCATGGCTTCCATGATTCCTCAGATAGCGGTAAACATTATATAATGGAAAGTACATGTGAGCGTCCTGAATCTGTGTCTTTAGAATTACTTGCTTAAGGAATTTCGATTCTTATTGTAAGATATAATACTTCCAATACGATATAGAAAAATATTAGGGCTCCTTATTTTTGGAAAGCCCTTTTTATAATTAATTTGCATATAAATATTATATTTTAATAGCATTACTCTTTCACGTGGCCTTATTGTCTCAAGACGAAGAATTGGCCGAAATACGAAAGAACAGGGTCTAATATCTAGATACACTGTGGGATTACAGCGCTGGACCGAACAAGGATGCTTTACTAATCTACCGAGCAATGGCCTCAATCAAGGTTGATCTTAACAAGGTACAGATATTTCATACAGACAGAGGGATTGAGTATAAAATCAAGCTGATAAACGTAGCATTTGTATTTATGGAATACACCGTTATACACATAAAGATAAACCTTAGGTGTAGAACCCTAAGGTTTTACCTAGATCTATTTATTTAGCAAAAGCAAAAACGATTACTGCTATCACTCGATACAACCAATTGATTTCTACCATTCGATTTTGCCTTGTATAAAGCTTGGTCTGTTTTTTCAATAAATTGTTCAACTTTTTCTGATTTGTATTCGGTTAGTCCTAAACTAATTGTGATAGGTATTTGTTGTTTATTGTAAATAAACTTGGACTCTTCCACAGCCTCACGGACACGTTCTGCAATTTCACTACCTTCTTCTAAACTCGTTTCTTGCAGAAGAATCGCAAATTCCTCTCCTCCCATTCTAATAACCACGTCTGCCTCTCTAACGTTACTTTTAATAACGTCTGTAATATGCTTAAGTGCATAATCACCACATACGTGACCATAAGTGTCATTAACTCTTTTGAAATGGTCTATATCAAACATGACTAGAATCAAAGACTTACTCATCCTTTTACTTAATGGGATTGCTTGTTCAATATAAAAATCAAAATACCTTCGGTTGTATACTCCTGTTAATGGATCCGTAATAGTCATTTCTTCAACTTTCCGTACCAACTTTTCAGTTTTTATTCGTAAGTATCCGACTGTTAAAAGGATCGACCAATTAACTATTATGCCTAGAACAAGGGTTATTACATCTAGAGCAAATTGAGTGAAGCCCTCTTGATTGAACTCAATTGTTAGTTCAAATAGGCTGTAAAAGATTGCTGTTCCGATTACTACACTCCAATTCGGGTACTTAAAGATAATAATGATACTTGGAATTAAAGTTATTGACCATATAAAAGGATCGTGGCTCCCATAGTCATCTGCAATGGTATCGATAATAATTGGTAAAACAGTCCCAACCAAAATAATTATCCAATTTATATATTTGTATTTCATAGGCTTCTTCTCCTTTAGTATCCATTACACTAACGTATCTTAATTGTAATTACAGTCCGGGACATTTGTATAGTACCAATCATTCTCAATTTACAATACATAATAACCTAGGAACAATAGGAATAGATTCCTATTGTTCCTAACTTATATTTAAAAATTTGAAAAATAAGCTATTCTGTAATAAATCTTCAACTTTTCTGAAGGTTTTTTCTTGTGTAACAGCATTCATACCAACTAAATATTCATAGAGACTATGATTATCCTGTTTAAAAATTGATTTGGGGGCTTTTCTTCCAATTTACTGCATAGAATGGAGACAAGCGTATGTGATCTCTCAATGAAAATAGTGAACCTGGAGGGAATAACCGAATGCATTTTATTGAAGATGTTAAAGAAGTGAAATTCAGTTTTTTGGAAAAGCCGCCGGCGTCGTCTATGACACATGCATTTGTTTATGTGAATCAACACAACGAATACTATGCAATTAAAAATGGAGAGCGTTTGTCACGTAGTGAACTGAGGATTGGTAAATATAAAAAGGTTTATACAATCAATATGCAACAGCACACTATCACCTACAAGGAGGAAGTCCCATCGGCAACACGAGGAAGAAGGTTTTCTGTCAATTTATCTATCGATATTGCCGTTGAACATCCCGAACGGTTAGTTCAACAAAACGCAGGAGAAATTAACACCATTTTTAACAATAACCTCCCCTTCTGGGTGGAGTCGGAAGCAAGATTTTATCCTATCGATGAGGATATGAGCTTTGCCCGGCACATTGAAGAGTTTTTTCAAACGTCGAAATTGTCCAAGGTGTTGAGAGAAGCTGGTATTGTCGTTCGAAATGTTCGTGTGTTGATCCGGCAAGGGATTCGCGACCAACGTCATGATGAGGAGATTGCCGATTTAGACCGGAACGCCGAACTATCTGCTTATCAAGAGGCACTGGACTTGGAGGAAGCCCGTCGGATATCAGCATCAATTAAAGAAGCACTGCAAGCAGGTGATTTTATCACTGCTGGGAAACTTGGAGAAAAGAATGAAATGGCAAAGCGGTTAGTCGAATCGGAATTTAGCCAAAATCAAGCCTTCAAATCTGAGGTAAACAAACAACTTTTTATCTTGATCAACGATCACTCTATTGACTCGTTTGAGGCAGAACAAAGATTGGCCAAGCTAAAAAAGCTATTCCCCTATCTCCCAGTCAACCTGGAAAACAGCAATGAAAAAAAACAGATATCTGGTCCACGGAGAGAACTTTCATCCTATTTTAATAAAGGAGACTAGTTATCGTGGAATCAATTTTAAATCAGATGTTTAGCTTCTGGTCACTTCTTTCTGTCCTGCCGGAATGGATGGGTATATTTTTGGCTCTTTTTGTGCTCCTGCAGCTCGCAAGGCTGATTTTGTTGTACTTTGTTCCTCCCTTCTTAAACTTGATATGCCGTTTGTTGAAAAAAATGCTTCAGCTTCTTTCTTACCCAATCATGGTACTTCTTTGCACGATGCAAAGAAGGCGGAGAGAAGCAGGAAAAGCTGACATACCTGTCTGGATTGATATCATCGAAGGAATGTTTGCCCTGTGGGAAAGATTTTTCAACAAAATGATTCAGCTTTTCATGAAACGGAAAAGGAGTAATAAAAGGATTAAAAGATGGACCTTCCATGCTGCCACAGCTATAGTGATCTTGCTTACTGCTGCCATCATGAACAATCCAAATGAGTGGTATACACAAAAATGGAAGATAGCTGAATTATGGTTAAGCAAAGATCAGATTCACATACAAGCATCTCAGATTTCACAGGATCAAAAAGAATTCATTTTAAATAAGAATTATGAAGATGGCGGAAATATCCGTGAAGCACCCGCACTAACTGCTCCCCATCTATACACGATTACAAATGGAGAAATCATGCACTTTTTGAATCAAGAACAAGTAGATTCCAAAGGGATCAAGTGGCTAAAAGTTCAAACACCAAACGGAATTGAAGGCTGGATTTCATCCTTAATTGTGGAGGAAAAATAATAAGTAGAGGGTATATTGCCCCTCTACTTATTTAACCCTCTTCCTAATTGGTATTAATTCATATAACGGTATTCTCTCAGACTATTCAAGATAGAGATTTCCTGTAATAATTTCTCTCCAACATTCGTTTCTCTAACCTTTTTTCTCTTTAACTCTTCATCTACCACTCTTTTTATTGATAAAACGTCTGTTCCGTTACGTAAAACATCTTCTTTTGAATTAAAATGCTTATGGGCGACCAGTTGCATACCGAAGGAATTATATAGTAAGGTATATCCTGCTATTCCTGTTGTGGATTGATAAGCTTTGGAGAAACCTCCATCGATCACGATCATCTTACCATTTGCTTTAATTGGATCTTCTCCCTCAATTTCTTTAACTGGTGTATGCCCATTGATAATATGACCCTGGTCAGGATTCAGATCAAATTCTGTTAGGATTTTGCAGCAAATCTCTTCATTTTCACGTAAATAGTAGTATGGGTTCTTTCTCTCTTTATGAGTTGCCTTGTCCTTTATAAAGTACCTCTCAAAAGTAGTCATTTCTCTTTTTCCAAAGAGTGATGAATATTCTCCTGTCCATAAATACCAGACCATGTCCGTCGCAAGATCATCTGACACTTCAGGGTGTGCAAAAGCATGCCGTAAATACCGTTCAAAAACATCGAGTAATTCACGTCCTGAAAAGGTATTATTTTCAATAACCATTTTTTCCATATTCCCGTCTTCATCTAAAGGAATACAACCATGAATTAATAGATTCCCGTTATATTTTAAATAAAGACTCCCTTTCTTCAAAAGAAAATTCATATGTCTGGCCAGCTTTTCTGAATGCTGCACTGAAAATAATAATCTTTCCATAACCTGCTTTTCTTCTTCTAATAATTGATCAGGCTGCTCTGGATTTACCGTTGCAAAACAAGTATTTTCTAGAGGGTAGGTTTTCCCATAAATCGTTATCTCGTTCTTATCATAATCAATTTTCTCCAGTAAAAGCCTTTCTGACATATTAAAATACGGGCGTCTCTTTATTATAGGCATTTCGAGTTTGAACTGGATCATCGCTATGGCTTGGTGAATTTTTGTTATTTGTAATATTTCATGATCAGGCTGCTTCTTATCTGAATGTACCTTAGGTCTGAAGGCCGGATTGTCCTGATAGTATTTTTCTGCAAGATTCAGGAGTGGCCTAAGATTGATTCCATATACATCTTCAATAATATCCAAATTTTCATATCTTGCACAGATACGAATGATATTAGCAAGACAAACCATTGAACCAGCAAAAGCACCTATCCATAGTACATCATGGTTTCCCCACTGAATATCAACGGAATGATAATTAATTAGAGTATCCATGATTTTATCAGGTTCGGGCCCACGATCATAAATGTCCCCCACTACATGAAGATGATCGACAACCAGTCTCTGAGTTGTATACGCAAGCCCTGTTATGAGTTTATCAGCCTGGCCTAAAGAGATAATCTGCTCGACAATTTCTTTATAATACTGCTCCTTATTTTCTGATTGATTGGTTTTGTATAATAGCTCTTCTATAACAAACACAAACTGACTCGGCAATGCTTTTCGTAGTTTCGAACGTGTATATTTGGAGGAAGCATGAGAAATTAGCCTTATCATCCGCTCAATGATTACGATATACCATTGGTTTAATTCTTGTTCATTGCCAAAATGACTTTTTATTAATTTTAATTTTTCTTCAGGATAATACACTAATGTCGCAAAATCATTTATTTCTTTTTCAAATAAAACATCTTGAAACAAGTCTCGAATTCTCTTTTTTACATTCCCTGAACCATTTCTTAGCACATGTTGAAATGCTTGATACTCGCCATGCAAATCACTGACAAAATGTTCTGTCCCCTTTGGTAGATTAAGAATGGCTTCCAGTTTGATAATTTCAGTTACCACTTTTTCTTCACTATCATATTTTTGGAGGAGTAAATCTAGATATTTTGAATTCAATACTATGTATCCCCTTTCAAAATTCACCATTTATTTTCTATGTAATAGTTTGGGATTAATTATGTATTATATCAGAAAAGACAAATAATCGTTATTGTAAAATTTAGAATTTGATAGATTTGACACACTAGTAAACTAATTATCAATGCGTCACATCTAGCATTATGTATTCTCATATAACTGCACCATACACTTATTAAAAATGCCCGGAGAAAATTTTTACCCCCGGGCAATGCAACATTAAAGCTAGCTATGAAGCATTTTCAAACTGACTATTGTAAAGCTCCGCATAAAAACCATTTTTCTGCAGTAATTCTTCGTGATTTCCACTTTCAATGATGTCTCCATCTTTCATAACTAAAATCAAGTCAGCATTTTTAATAGTTGAAAGTCTGTGAGCAATCACAAATGAAGTTTTGCCGACTGTCAGTTTATCCATGGCCTTCTGAATCAATACTTCCGTACGGGTATCCACTGAACTAGTTGCTTCATCTAAAATAAGTAATGGTTTATGCTCAATCATCGCTCTAGCAATGGTAATCAACTGTTTTTGACCGGCGGAAAGATTTGCTTTATCATCAAGAATCGTATCATAGCCTTTTGGCAGTGTTTTAATGAAGTGGTGAAGGCCCACTGCTTTACAGGCTTCTTCAATTTCATCTTCGTTTACTCCCTGTCTGGAATAGACAATATTCTCGCGAATGGTGCCTTCAAACAACCATGTATCCTGAAGAACCATACTGAACAGGTCGTGAATGTTTGCCCTGGTTAGGTTATTTGTTGATACACCGTCAATCAAAATCTCCCCGCCATTTACTTCATAGAATCGCATCAAAAGGTTGACCAATGTTGTTTTACCGGCACCGGTCGGACCAACAATCGCCACTTTTTGACCTGACTTCGCCGCAGCTGAAAAGTCATTGATTACTATTTTGTCCTCACTATAGCCGAAGCGTACATTTTTAAACTTCACATCCCCAATAGCGGTTTCAAGTCTTTCCATTTTTCCGCTCTCGTCTTTAAGTTCTTCTTCAGCAAGGAATTCAAAAACACGTTCACTGGCTGCAGCTGTAGACTGAAGGTTGGTAGCCGCCTGGGCAATCTGTGTAAGAGGCTGCGTAAAAAGTCGGATATAAATCATAAAGGCAACAATTACACCAAATGAAATGACATCATTCACGGCAAGAACAGCACCGACGATACTTACAACCACATAACCAAAATTACCAACAAACATCATTAAAGGCATCATCAGCCCTGACATAAATTGAGATTTCCAGGCGCTATCATAGAGTCTTGTGTTGATTTCATGGAAGGTTTCCTTCGCATTTTTTTCTCCATTATAAACCTTCACAACATGGTGACCAGAATAGATTTCTTCGATATGACCATTTAATTTACCAAGCTCTTTTTGCTGCTGAGCGAAGTACTTTTGCGACTTTGAGATGATGAAAGTCATCATAGCAAACCCAAAAAAAGTGGATAGTATGGCTGAGATCGCCATGATCCAGTTTGTATAAAACATCATAATCAAAGAGCCAAGGAACATGGTGACGGCCGAAACTAGGGCCCCTAAGCTTTGATTCATTGTCTGTCCAATCATATCCACATCATTCGTTATCCGGCTTAATACATCTCCGGTACTGGTCTTGTCAAAGTATTTCAACGGCAAACGATTGATTTTAGTTGAGATATCGATACGTAAATTTTTGGACACACGCTGTGTAACGGTGGCCATAATGTACCCTTGAATATAGTTGAACAAAGCACCTAAGCCATATAGAAAAGCTAGAATGGCTGCTACATTAACTACTGCATCAAGATCGATGCTGGTCATCATTCCTTCCGTAATCAAATCGGTAATCTGATTCAGGAACTCTGGTCCAATGATGTTGAAAATGGCACCTGCCATTGCTAGTAACAAGGCTATGATAATTAGTGGTAAAAAGACTTTGCAATAAGATATCAGCTGCCTAAACGTTTTCTTAAAATCTTTTGGTTTTGCGCCTGGACCACGAGGGCCTCCTCCACGCAGCGGGCCTGGTGGTGTCATTCTATTCTGTTCCTGACGATTTTCAGCCAATTTCAAGTTCCTCCTTTGACAACTGAGAATAAGCAATTTCCTGGTAAACTTCACAATCCCTCAAGAGTTCATGATGGGTGCCAATACCAACCACTTCACCATCATCGAGTACAACAATTCGATCTGCATCCTTAATGGTACCAATCCGTTGTGCAACAATTAATGTAGTCGCATCTTGCGTTTCTTTTTTTAGAACAGACCGCAATGTTCTATCTGTCTTATAATCTAGTGCTGAAAATGAATCATCGAAAATATAGATTTCGGGTTGTCTATACACCGCACGAGCGATCGATAGTCTTTGCTTCTGTCCGCCTGAGATATTGGTACCACCTTGTGCAATGGAAGCGTCATACTGGTTTTCCATTTTCTCAACAAATTCTGTACCTTGGGCTATTTCCACTGCCTTCATAATATGAGCCTTTGCTGAATTTTTGCCACTTTCTCCATAAGCTACATTGGAAGAAACGGTACCGCTGAACAATACGGCTTTTTGGGATACATAGCCAAGCTTATTCCGTAATGCTTCCTGCTGAAAATATTTCACATTGACACCATCAACCAATACTTCCCCTTCTGTTGCATCAAAATATCGAGGAATGAGGTTAAGCAGTGTACTCTTCCCACTGCCGGTGGAACCGATAAACGCCACTGTTTCTCCTTTGAGTGCTGTAAAGCTAACATTCCGAAGGATATAATCGGAAGCTTCTGGGTATTTAAAACTCACATTCCTGAATTCAACCTCGCCAGTGTGATCCTTCTGTCCTTCTGTTTCAGTCCCATCAATGATAGTTGCCTCCGTATCGAGGACTTCATTAATTCGTCTCGCGGAAACCGATGCCCTTGGAAGCATGATAAACACGAAGCTAAGCATCATAAATGCCATAATTACCTGCATAGCATAAGAAGAGAAAACCACCATATCTGAGAACAAAGTTAATCGATTGGGCAGAGCTGCATCATTAATCAAGTACGCACCAATCCAGTAGATGGCTAGACTCATACCTGACATAATGATACCCATTGTCGGCATGATGATGGCCATTGTCCGGCTGGTAAAAAGGTTCGTCTTCGTCAGTTCGTCGTTTGCTTTTTCGAATTTCGCTTCCTGGTACTTCTCGGCGTTGTAGGCATGAACCACCCTGATACCAGACAAGTTTTCTCTTGAAACAGTATTCAAATTATCTGTTAAACTCTGAATCACCTTAAATTTCGGCATGGCAACAAAAATAAGGATCGTTAACATGAGAATCAGGATGGCAACGGCAATCCCGGTAGTTGCCGTCCATTGCCAGCTTTTCCCCATAATTTTAAAGATTGCCCACACAGCTAAAATCGGTGCTTTGATTACTACCTGTAGTCCCATTGCAATCAGCATTTGAATCTGTGTGATATCATTTGTGGAGCGTGTAATCAAACTAGGTGTTGAAAAGCCATTGATTTCTTCCATTGAAAAAGACATGGTCTTCTCAAATACCATCGCACGCAGCCGAACGGAAAAACCAGCAGCTACTTTTGCTGCAAAGAACCCCACAATCATAGCCGCTACCATACTGCCCACAGCACATAAAATCATATAACCACCATTAAGGAGAACTTCGCTCATCTTACTTCCTTCTGTCTGGACGAGTATGGTGACTTCGCGCATATAATCAGGCAACTTTAAATCGAGATACACCTGGGTTACAATGAAAATTAAACTGCAAAAGATTAGTAGCCAATCCTTTTTTTCAAGATATTTAAAAATTTTCAGCATGTAATATAAACCCTCCTAGGGATCGAATAAGAATAAACCTAATACTGTTAGATAACTTTCAAAAAATACTATCTAACATGGCTACATAAAAAATCATCCATCATCCGTTGAAAATTCTATAATTCTTTTTAAAATACGAACAAATTCTTTTGCATCTTTTTCGCCTAATTTTTGTAGTGTTTTCTCAAGCATGGATAATGCTTCTTCATATTCTTCCATAACATAGCTATGTCCAGCTTCTGTGATGGTGACGATGACAATTCGTTTGTCATGTTCATCCCTATTTCGTTCGATAAATCCTTTTTTGGATAAACTATTGAGGGCAGAGGCCACACGCGGAGTGCTGAGATACAGTTTTTCACTAATTTCGCCTGATGTCACTCCTTTTTTCCAAAGAGCTAGATGACCTAATATCCTCTTTTCTCCATTAGAAAGATCGTCTACTTTTTTCTGAAACGGCATTTTTGGGTTTTTCGTCATATTAATAATCAGTTCATTTGCTAACGCTCTGTAATCCATGAAATTCACCTTTCGAAATATCTAATACTATTAGATAATATATTATGTGGGGAGTACCGTGTCAAGTTCTTTGGTTGGGGTTGACATGATTGCTGAAAATTTGCCGAAAAACTCAGTAAATGCATATTTATTTAATTGTTTTTGATTGAACGTAATTATCAAAAAAGCTTGAAAAATCAACAGATTTAATAAAAATTTAGTTACACAAAGACAAATTTCATACTTTTCCTAAACTGTTGATCGGAGGTTCTAATCCTCTTCGGGACGTAGAAAAACCCTATGCCACAGCAAGGGTTTTTCTGTATTTTTCTTTTATATTCATACTTAATTTACAGCTATTAGTCTTTTATAAAAGTTAAAATATGATCAATGAACGGCTCTGTTTTTTCAATTTGAGTCCAATGACCACATTCATTAAATACATGTAATTCTGCATGCGGTAATAATTGAATTAATCGATAGCTTGTTTGTTCGATTGGGATTACTTGGTCATTTAATCCATGAAAAATTAATGTTTGAGTCTCAATTTCTTTAATTTGCTCATCCTCTAACGCCATTTCATCTAATTTCTTTTGGCGGGGTGCTGGAAACATTGCAGAAAAAGCCTCTTTTATATCAGGTCGAATACTCGCCTCATACCGCAAACGAACAAGCTCCTCATTGTTTGCTGCTTCTTGATTATAGGAGAATAATTTAATCAGATTTCTCATTGAATCCAGACTTGGCTCATAACCCCATACTGCTTCTAAACCTTCAGAAATAGGATGTTTTGTGCCAACACTACCCATCAAGATTAATTTTTTCACTAAATCTGGTCTGCGATAGGCAATTTGAAGAGATAATGCACCACCGAATGAATTACCAACTAAATAAACTGGTTCGTTGGAAACTGCTTCGATAAAACTAATTAAATGTCCTACCCATAAGTTAATATGATAATTATGATCTGATAATTTGTCTGTTTCACCGAAGCCAATAATATCTGGTGCAAAAACCTGATACGATTCACTTAAACGTGGAATGACTAAACGCCAGTTTGCAAATGCTGATACTCCTGGACCTGATCCATGTATTAAGATGATTTTTTCATTACCAGAACCCTCTTCATGATAATGTGTATTTATCCCATTAATATTTATATATTTTGAACGAATTTGCAAAACAATCTCTCCTTTTATTTCTCAACGAGTACATCAGACTTAACAGGTGTACCATATTTAAAGAATTCTTGAGGTAAGTTAGATCCATGCCAGATAATGGCCTTTTCTAAATCTTTACCTTTCCACTCAATTGTTCTCCAAGCAGGATCGAAAATCTGATAGCCTGGATCTCCGAATAATTCAACACGATTACCACCTGGCTCGACAACATATAAGAAGGCAGCTTGTGTTACACCGTGTTTTCCTGGACCAGCTTCAATTACATAGCCGCTTTCAATTAGTAAGTCTGCTACATCTGATAAATGTTGAGGATAACCATACCAGTAGCAAATATGGTGCAGACGGCCAGTTTCACCCAATGCATCACCCATAATGGCAATGTCGTGTACTAAGTTGCTTACACTTAGCCAAGCAGCGATGTCAGAATTATCGTCAGCTAAAATACGCTCGCGTACTTTAAATCCTAGTACTTCCTCTAAAAACTCAACATTTTTGTTCGTTTCCTTTGCTAATACGTTGATATGATCTAAACGACGTACAGGTACTCCACGACTTGGACGCCTTTGCGGACGATTTAATAATGGAGTTTTTTGATCTTCAGGAGCCTCATAATACTCGACATCCCATAAAATTTCCATTTTGTGGCCATCTGGTGATGTGAATTGGTAAGCACGTCCGTGACCAATATCACCGTCAATCCAGCCAATGCCGCGTCCTGATTGTTCAATTGCAGCTACACGACGTTCTAATGCTTGAGGAGATGTTGCCCTCCAACCAATATGACCCAAGCCGGCTTCATTATTTTCAGTGATGATTAACGTGTTATGATAGTGATCTTCATAAGCGCGCATATAAACGGATTTTCCTTGACGATAGATCTCATCCATGCCTAGGATATTTTTAAAAAACGCTACAGACTGCTCTAATTTTGGGCTATAAATTTCAATGTGGGCAAGCTGAGCCACATCTAAAATAGGTTCTTTTGTCATTTGATCATTCCTCCAATTTTTTGTTTAAGAAAAGAGCCTTTAATTACCACGTTGCGTGACCTTTAAATCCGAGAATAGTTCTTCCGTAACCCGCCATTGCATCCTCGTATTGATGTGTTGGATGAGCTGCAACTGCAAGAATATCCCGAACGAATCTCTCACTTCCATCGCTTTTGTATACTGAATTACCACCGAGTGTAATCAAAATACGAGTGGCCATTTCTGAGGCTGTTTTCGCTGTATATCCACGAATCGCAAACAGCAATTCACGCTCTTCTTCCTCTAATACTCGGATACTGTTATCTTGATAATAATGTAATCGATCCGCATACTCTTTTGCTAATGCCTTTAATGCTGTTAACTGAATGTTTAATTCCGCAAGTGTACGTTGAGCAGACCCTGCATCTTTTTCGCTCGTATTGTTATTGAAGATTCGAATGCGATTTTCAGTTTTTTCTTTAAAGTTGCGAATCAACCGTTCAACTGCTCCAATTGCAATGTGTTGGAAGCCAGCCAAGAAGAATGCAAGATAGGGGACATTGAAAATTTGATAATCCTCTTCATAGTTGCCATCCTGTGCAGTAGCTCCATTCAGTACTCTTGTTAATGGGAAAACATAATGTGGTGGAACATATACGTTATCTACCTTAACTCCGTTACTGCCTGTACCGCGTAATCCAATCGTATCCCAGTTCTCAATAATTTCTGTATCTTTTTTATGAACAATAAATAAGCTAAACTCTGGTTCTGTACCGTCCTGCATTTTATGAACAGCGCCTAATGCAATCCATTCACATCCAGATACCCCGCTGCAGAAATTCCATTGACCTGACAACCGATATCCTTCACCGTCATCAACTACTTTTCCAATTGGTGCAAAAACATCAGCCATTAAAGCACCGCTATTGTATAACTCTTCACGGCCTTGTTTAGGTAGAAACGCTGGCCAAGTTTCATGGATAATTGCGAAGTATGTTAGCCATGCTGCCGAAACATTGTAGTTAGCTACAGTTCGAATAATATCTCCAAATGTATAGAAGTCTAAATTTTGACCACCATATTCTTTGGGTCTAAGTAACTTTTGAAAGCCAGCTTCTTTAATTTTTTCAAAT
The DNA here is from genome assembly GCF_057221695.1 of Neobacillus sp. plas4. Taxonomy (NCBI): domain Bacteria; kingdom Bacillati; phylum Bacillota; class Bacilli; order Caryophanales; family Bacillaceae; genus Neobacillus; species Neobacillus sp. plas4. The sequence continues at coordinate 1,969,522 of NZ_CM170152.1, read as the reverse complement.
ACCTCATCTGGAAGTCTCGCATCTTGATCGGCTTGTGCAGCATGTTTCTCTGCCAGCTCTCCAACCTCTTTTGCTTTTTGAAGTAGCTCTTCTCGATTAATCGTTTTTTCAAGAACTGCTAAAGAATTAACTGCCATTTCAATTCCTCCCTCTTGTAAGCGTCATCACAATAATCAGCATGACCTGATTGAATTTTATTTTAATCGTCTGTAATGATTAAAAATAGCTACACAGGCTACCAAAAAACAGTTGTTTTTAGAATATTTAGACTAATTTGTTTTTTGGAATATTATAGAAAGTGCATGGTTACTGCTATTACCCAGTATTTACCCTATGAACATAGTGAAAATTATTTTCTTAGAAAAATAAAAAAACCTTAGAAAATAGTCTCATAAAAACTAGGTTTTAAGGTTTTTATCTATATTAATTGTTTTTCGGGGTTACTTAGACGTCAATTTTACCCTGTGCTTTTAAAATCTTTAATGCCATATAAATTGAAAAAATACGTTTTGTATCATCTAAATCAATATTTATAATCTCGCTAATTTTAGACATACGATATCTTAGTCCACTAATAGACATTGAAAGTACTTTGGATGTATTATTCAGATTATTTCCATTCTCGATATATGCGTATAAAGTCTTTGTTAAATCAAAATCCCTATCTGCTTCTATCAATCTACCTACCTGCTGATTTACAAAACGATTAATTAATATTTCATCTTGTATTTGAAATAAGACACTTTCAATCTCCAAATCCTCATAGTAATAAATATGCTTTTTCGGATTTTTTGCCTTTAAAGCAGCTAATGATTCATTATATAAAATAGTCAGCTGGGTGATATTTTCAACTACCGAGCTCGCACCTATATAAAATGCATATTTTACAAAACGGCGTAAACAATGCTTTAATAACTGATTTATGAATGTTTGTCGTTCTGTACATAACGATTTAAATGTTGAATATTCAATTAAAATAATAATTTTATCTGCTTTTTGGGATACAATGGCATTTATATTTCTTTCTTTTAAAAACAAATTAATATGTCTTACTAATTTTTCATTTACTTCAATCTCACGATTAATCTCGGATTGGTTAATCGTTCTTTCCAAGGTAAGCATCCAATAAGATTCGTCAGGAGGAAAATTAAGATAATAAGCAATTTGATAAGTTTCTTTTTGCTCTAATCGTCCTTCTAAAACATCACTTAAAAAACTGCGTTTTACATTTTGCTCGGTGTTAATCTTAATATTTTCATTTAGTAATATGACAGATACCGTTAATGAGGCTTTATCGATAATCATGTACTCCAAATCAGTCGGCTCGTTACGTCCTAAATAGAGAAATGAACAGTATCCCTTCACTTCTCTCTCAAATAAAATAGGTGTTCTAAGGATACCGATTTCAGGAGAAATACGGACAAATTCTGTATTCTTAGAATTTATTTTTTCTAAATCAACGTTCATCGACACATTCTTAGATTTCGCTATAATTTTGTTATATTCATTCTCTATAAAGGTTGGTAGTCCTGTTGTTTCAAATAATAGATCTACAATTCTGTGCAATCCTTGTTTTGCAAGTAATTCATGGGTCAATTTTTGTTGGACCTCATTTGCTTGCTTTAAATAATCACGTTCAATTTTTAGCTTTGCTGTTACCTCATCTAATTCTTGAATCATACTTGTTGATTGGTAATAGCTATATTCATTTTCTAGTTCTTCTCCCCAGTTTTCAATTGGCATACAAATGGCTTTACATTCCTGATACCCCATTGCACGACATTCAATTTCTTTTACCAGAATTGACTTTTGCAAAACAGTGGATAAATAGCCGCTTGCATATCCGCATAGTGTATGACAAATAGGTTTATTACTAAAAGCCCCATCCTTTAAAAATTCCTCTGCCTCAAATGAGTTAGTCCAATCTACATCAATTTTTTTTAATTGATTTTCTTCGTCATACTGAATATCTGTTATTTTCACATCCTCTAGGTACCCATGTAAAATATGAAATTTTGGTCCGCTATTAATTAATTCCAGTTCATTTTCCCATTGATATGTCATTGCCTTTTCCGCATCACTAACACCGCAGTGCCAGCCATATCGAACAAAAACTCCTTTCGTACGATCTTCCCCTATAGTTGTCACGAGTTCTTTTTTTAATGATGTTCTTGCAGTAAGGGGAATAGAAATCATCCGTTCATAAAATACTTTTAAAGCCTCGTCTTTAGGCAATTGAAAAACATCAATTATATTTGTTTGTCTTAAATCCATCTGCATACTCATCCACCCCAATAATGAATTTTCTATTCTAAAAAACACTACTCGAATAAAACTTTTAAACTTTTGATAGACTATTTCAGGAGATTGGATTCAAACTACAAATAGTTTCATAGAACTGAAGTGTTAATCACAATAATTACCATATTTACGCTTATTATACAGAATACTATAACATCTAATGGAAAAGAGGTAAATAAATATGTAAGGGTTTTCAAACCAGGTGGTCATTATGGAAACCGCGGATAGAAGAAGTGTTTATACTGTTTATAAATCCAATACTGTAGTTGGAGGTTCGAATCCTCTTCTGGACGTCAAAAAGCCTTGATTTTTACAAGGCTTTTTATTTTATTAAACTTTTATTTACATTATCAAATTAAGAAGTTTGATGGGATAGGTTACTCTATTTCAACTAAAGAAACTTGCCTTTTTAATTATTACTTCCGGTACCTTTTAACCCGATTTTATCACCATCAGTGATAGACCTGATAACCCTACATGGTACACCTGCTGCAATCACATTTGCAGGTATATCTTTTGTTACAACACTCCCAGCACCAATAATTGTATTATCACCTATCGTCACTCCTGGAACAATCGTAACTGAACCACTTATCCAAACGTTATCTCCTATATTTATTGGAAGTGAACGCTCATAACCTTCTTTACGCTCATCTGCATTCACTGCGTGATTTGGTGTATACAAACTAACATTCGGACCGATTAACACATTGTTTCCAATGGTAACTTTGGCACAATCCAAAATTGTACAATTTGTATTTGCGTAGAAGTTATCCCCAACTGTAATATTATAACCATAATCACAGTTAAATGGTGATTCAATCCATGCATTCTCTCCTATAGAATGAAATAGTTTTTGAATAATTTGATTTCTTTCATAGCGTTTTGATGGTTTAAAATTATTAAACTCAAATAATAAATCCTTGGCTCTTTCTCTTTCTTCGACTAGCTCTTTGTCCCAACTTATATAGTATTCTTGATTTAACATTTTATCTTTTTCACTCATAGTATCTTCTCCTCTTTTCTTTACTTAATGATAGTATAAGAATAGTTTTAAAGAAAACTTTTATCTTACTTAGCTATTTGAGATTGAGTTGACCTAACTTCCAAGCCGGCTGTGTGTTTATCCATTACCTGGTGAATCAATACTTCCGTACGGTATCCACCGAACTTGTTACATCATCCAAACACGACAGGTATAATTTTTCCGGTCATGTTTTACATTACAAAAATATTTATTTAAAAAACTCTATAGCAGCTTTTTCGATTACAAGCCCCATGGTATAGCGATTCATAAATTGCTCAAATCCTGCTACATCCCTTGGATCAGGGGTCAACGTCATTCCAAGTTCACCTGCAAATACTTTGCGGCCTAAATAATCTTCCAACTTTTCATTATTTTCATATAAGATGCAAGTAAAGCAATTCCCCATGCTCCGCCTTCTCCTGCCGTTTCCATAACGGAAACAGGTACATTGAGTGCAGCAGCCATAATGCTTTGACCTACACCTTTGGTCTTAAATAGTCCACCGTGGGCCAGGATTTCATCCAGTTTCACATTTTCTTGTTTGAGGAGAATATCCATCCCAATTTTCAGTGCTCCTAATGCTGTAAATAAATGAACACGCATGAAATTAGCCAGGTTAAAATGGCTGTCAGCTGAACGAACAATGGGCGACCTTCATCAAAGTGGGTCATATGTTCGCCGGAAAGATAGCCATAAGCAAGTAAGCCTCCGCAATCCGGGTCACCTTGAAGAGCTAAATGATAAAGGGTACTATACAATTTATCCTTGTCAACTTCCAAACCCATTGCTTTTGAAAATTCGGCAAACATTCCCATCCATGCATTCAGGTCTGAAGAACAGTTATTGGAGTGCGCCATCGCTACCAAATTTCCAGTAGGTGTGGTAACTAGGTCAATCTCGGAGTAAACTTTGGAGAGTTCCTTTTCGAGTACAACCATTGCAAAAACAGAAGTTCCAGCCGAAACATTCCCCGTACGCTTTGCAACACTGTTTGTTGCGACCATTCCCGTTCCTGCATCCCCTTCTGGAGGACAAAGTGGAATACCAGCCTGCAGCTCTCCGGTTATATCCAGAAGCTTTGCCCCTTCTTCTGTAAGGACTCCGCCGTTTTCACCCGCTAGCAAAACTGTCGGCAAAATCTGTTCAAGTTTCCAGGGTAGATGGTAAGGGGCAATCAGTACATTGAATTGATCAATCATGGTTTGATTATAGTTCTTCGTATTCACGTCAATAGGAAACACACCAGAGGCTTCTCCAACTCCCAGAACCTTTTGTTCAATGGTGTCAGCACATCATTGGCATGTTCATTTAGGATGCCGATTTTCCTTGCAATATAACCCAGCATCGCTATTCCGTAAAGGACAAGCATTTCTTGTAAAAAAAAGTCTGAAGACTGCATAACTACCCCTCCTAAATTAATCGTATGAACGAGAAACCTATAAGGTTAATAAAGATGAGGAAGGAATGATTTTGATGGAAAATGCCTCCGTTTCTAAGCAATGTGAACGTTTTAAGGGTAAAAAAACAAGATATTGAAATTGCTTTTTTGTAATAATAATATAATGATTTTGGAGGTTAAATGTGGATGATAGAAAACACAATCGACTATTCGCAAAACGATAATGGGGATATTCTCATTAATTTACCAGGAGATTTTGATTTAAAAGCGAATCTCAGCTATTTAGAGCGGAATAAAAATGAATGTATGTTTGAAGTCGAAAACGGAATTATCACAAAGGTCATTTCTGCAGGAGAAATTAGATCCTTACTACAAATAAACGTTAATAGCATTAATCAGATGATCGTACATTTTTTAAAAGACTCCAGTCCCCGTAAACAGTCAGATCGTGAGAAGGTCATCGGTTACATTCGTGAATGGTTTGATCTTGATCGTGAATTAACACCATTTTATGAAATGGCCACAGCGGACCCGCTCCTAAAGAAACCAATCCAAGAATTCTCCGGATTACGTTTGATTGGCGTTCCCGATTTATTTGAGGCCCTCTGCTGGGGGATTTTAGGACAGCAAATCAACTTAGCATTCGCCTATAAGCTAAAACGCCAATTCGTTGAAAAATTTGGCGATTCCATCGAGTCGAATGGCAAGAACTATTGGGTTTTTCCTTCCTTTGATCAAATTGCAATATTAACACCAGAAGACCTAGCAGATATTAAAATGACCAGGAAAAAAAGTGAATATATTATCGGAATCGCCAAATTGATGGTCAGCGGGGATTTATCAAAGGAGAAATTATTGAGAATGGACAGCCTTAAAGAAGCTGAGAAGAGTTTAGTTAAAATCCGCGGTATAGGTCCATGGACAGCAAATTATGTCCTAATGCGCTGCTTACGCTATCCCTCAGCCTTTCCGATTGATGACGTCGGGCTGCATAACGCGATCAAACTTCTAACCGGCGCAGAGAAAAAACCTACGAAAGATGAGCTAATGAAATTATCACTAAAATGGATGAATTGGCAAGCATATGCCACATTTTATTTATGGCGGGTTCTTTATTAAAAAATGTGGAACTTAAAAGGTATGAAGGTCATTTCTGTTTCCATCCATTCATTAGTACCTTAAAAACATATTTTTAGAAAAATGGAACAGAATAGTGATGGAGGTGAAAAAAATGGATGAGAATACAAAAAGCTATCCTAACGTATCTTTAGGCGGAAAAAAGTCTAATGAAAAAGGTGAAGGTGATTCTGGTCATATGCGCTATGGCCAAGGTAACAAAGGTGAAAGCAAAGGTAACAATAAATAAGCTATTTTAAAATAAAGGCTCGTAATATAAAAAATTAAAATGTCTTAACAATAAAGAACAGGCACGCTCACACTCGAGCGTGCTCGTTCTTTCTATTGACGAAATGCTGGGTTTTGATAGTTCTGGAACTGCTGTGTTTGTAAGGCAGGATTTACAAAAGTTTGAGGTTGAAATCCAACCGACCCCACCTGGCCGGAAAGTTCACGCTCCAGCTGATTACACTGTGCAATGACTTCTTGGCATCTTTGAATCGCTAATTCATGCCCCTGGAGGCTTTGCTGAATCGTTTGAACTGCCAAACGTTCTTTTTGTATCATCTGCTCAAGCACTTGCGCATTTTGCTGCTCATTTTGCAGCATTTGCTGGTATTGATGGTTAGCCATTTGAGTTTGCTGAATTAATTGCTGAGCAAGCTGACGGCATTGTTGTACATGAGTAATAGAATGAGTTGTATTCATGCGAATATCCCTCCAGTTTTAGGATTCAAATTAGGTATTAAAGATTGAGGTATTCAACCCCTTACTAAATCCACATCTTGGTACCCTTTCATTCAATAAATACTTTGAATACGAATAAAAGACTTACCACAAAAGAAAGGAATCGCTAAGATTCCCTTCTTAAGGTTGGTTATTTTCCTATAAACATTTGTGTCCAGTGGTTTCCGGATTTTTCGTACCCAACTCCAATATGAGTGAAGTTAGCACTTAAAATGTTTTTCCTATGCCCTTCACTGTTCATCCATGCATTCACGACTTCTTGAGGCGTACGTTGTCCTTGAGCGATATTTTCACCTGCTGATTTATACGTCACACCGAAGTCCCTCATCATGTCAAATGGCGAACCGTAGGTTGGGCTTGTATGTGAAAAGTAATTGTTTTGCTGCATATCAACACTTTTCTTTTGTGCAACCCCGCTTAATTTTGCATCAGCTTTTAAAGCTGGTAACCCATTTTTAGTACGTTGAGCATTTGTTAAATCTATAACCTGCTGTACATATTGACTAACATCACCAGTAGTTGGCGCTGGTGCTGCTTGTTTTGGTGCTGGTGCTGCTGGCTTTGGTGCAGCCGGTGCTGGTGCAGCCGGTGCTGGTGCAGCCGGTGCTGGTGTAGCCGGCGCTGGTGCAGCCGGCGCTGGCGCAGTTGGTGCTGGCGCAGTTGGTGCTGGTGCAGTTGGTGCTGGTGCCGGTACAATTGGAACTTGTTGTTGCCCTGGCGTTTGTCCTTGTTGATTTCCTTGGTACCATTGAACAGAACCAAATGGTATATATCGATACTGAGCATGTTGAATCAAGATCGCTTTAGTATGTGGGTAACTCTTACTATCCAAATTTGTACGGTCTGCCGATATATTTAGCGCGTCATTATTTGTATTCATGTTACGATTGTTATTGTAATTCACATTTCGATTATCAAAAATATGTCGATCTGTGTTACGGTTATTATTTACATTTAAACGGTTGTTGTTCACATTTCTATTATTGTTATTTCTAGTTCGATCATTATTTACATTTGTTATATTACGGTCATTATAGTCTCGATCCCAATCCGGGTCATTATTGTCGTTATTGGTGTAATCTTCTGTTAACAAACCATTATGATCAATTCCATCATCCCTGTTATTACCGACATTCAAAGTTGAATTGTCTCTATCTATCCTGCTTGTACGGACTTCGTCAGCTGCATTATTGTTATTACATGCAGCCAGACCGATTGTTAACACCCCTGATAGCAATAAACCTAATGGCTTTTTTATCAAATTTATTACCCCCTTGCAAAAGTTAATGTTTTTGCCTTCTTATTATTGATTATTTCTAAAATAATATTGATGGAAATTACAGTGTATTTTTACATTAAAAAAACCGTATGGTAATGTAACCAAACGGTTTTTTCTTATTAATTAGGGCATATTACAATCAAAGCTTTTAAAAAAGAAAAATCCAAACTCAAACGATGAGGGATTTTTCAAATAACGTCTCCGATACTTAGACAAGTACCTTTTTCAGTTTTTCCGTTAGTGCTTGAATGACCATTTTATAATCTGCTACAACACCAATATTGGCCCGTTTAAAGATAGGTGCTTCTGGGTCTGTGTTGATAGCAACCACCGTCTTTGCATTGGTGATTCCTGCAAGGTGCTGACTGGCACCAGAAATCCCAACTGCGATATAAAGATCAGGTGCAACCACTGCACCTGTCTGCCCGACCTGCAGATTTGAAGGAACCCATCCTGCATCACAAGCAGCACGCGAGGCACCAACTGTACCTCCTAAAAGATTTGCAAGAACATGAAGGTCATTAAAACCTTCCGGACCCTCGATTCCTCGACCACCGGAAATGATAATTCGTGCATCCTCCAGCCGAATATCAGATAATGCAGCTTGAATTTTTACTACCAGCTTGGTTACTATCATATCTTCTGATGGAGTATAGTTAACCTCAATAATTTCACCTATACGTGTCTCATCCGGCACATCTACATTCTGGCTCTTTTTACGAATACCAACTACTGCTTTAGAACGAGTTGTTGTATATTCCCCGAACGCCTTATCACCATAAATTGGACGAAGCCAAGTTAATTTGTCACTGTTGTAATTGTAATCAACTACTTCCGTAATAGCAGATGCACCAGTACGCGCAGCTAGCCTGCCCACAAGGTCTTTCCCGATTCTGTCGAAAGAGAGGATAAGGATATCTGCTCCCGACTGTTGTAATACAGTTTCGATGCAGTTTACATACAGTTCAACATCGTATTCAGTAAGAATTGGATTCGAAATGGTGTATGCAATGCCCGCCCCAAGGGAGATTGATTCCTTAGCCCCAGCCGCTGCTAAAGGTCCAAGCGAGACAGAACAAACTTCACCACCAGTGGAACTAGCCAAGCGGCCGCCAAAGAAAAGAGCTTCTTTAGCACCTGAACTCAAGCCCTCTTCCTGTTGATTTGTGAATACAAGAATTCTTGACATGGTTGTCTTCCCCCTATAAAATCTTGAGAGCCACTAGCCTGCCCGCTAATTCACCAGCAAGGTCCACACCATCATTTCCAGGCAGTACCTCACAAGCGACTTCCCGATTCAGGACGTAAGCCCGCTCCAGCTTGACACCGGGCTGACAGCGCTCACTATCAAGATTAAGATCTTCTGATTCTAAAACCGTAATCGGTTTACTTCTAGCAAGTCGAATATCCTTTACCTTTGGCAGCCTAGGAACGTTCGTTTCAGCACTAATAATTGTGAAAATGGACGGAGTTGGTACACTTACAACTGCATAGCCGCCTTCAACTTCAAGCGTAGCTTTCACATTGCCCTCTTCCACCTCAAGGTCTGAAACGAGTGTTAAGCAAGGTACCCCTAATTCCTCAGCCATAACAGGTCCAACAAGACCTTCCTCGATATCACTGGCTTGGTAGCCTGTCAGGATAAGTTGTGCTCCACCCAATGATTTAATGGTTTGTGCAAGTATATGCCCAACAGCCTGACCGTCTAGATTTTCCCACTCATCATCCCATACCCTGACTGCCGCATTGGCTGTAAAAGCAAGTGCTCTCCGAAGGACATCCTCTGACTCCTCATCCCCTAGGCAGAGAGCGGTTACACTCGCTCCAGGTATTTTATCTCGAATTTGAATGGCCAGTTCAAGTGCGTTTTCAGCAAACGAGTCTAGTAGCAAATCGGAGTCACTAATATCAGGACGATTTGTTTCAGGATCGATGTTAAAATATTTTGGTGTAATTTCAGGATCAATAACTTGTTTAAGGCAAACAACGATGTGCATATTTATTTCACCTCACGATTGTTAACGATATTTGATTCCCTTTAGCGAGCCTTTTCCTATCTGAAGGGCACCAAAAATCTTCTTTGATTCCCTTAACTGTGCTCTTTCCTTTCTGAAGGGCACCAAAGACTTCTTTTGATTCCCTTCAGTGAGCTTTTCCCTTTGCAAAGGGAACCATCAATTTTTAACTCCTACTCCCTTAACTGACAATCCATTATCATCCTTAGGATTTGGAGAAGGAATAAGTCCGTACATTTCCCTCAGTCTTTCCACTGCTTCAACAGGCGGCTTTGCATTATAGTAACCGCGCCGTGTCATGTAGACACCAGAGTTTTTGCGAAGATCTACTAGTGACTCACACATTTTTATTCCGGCTGCAAATGAGTCAACCACTGGTACATCACCAATTCGAGAAATTCCCTGGGTTGCTAAAAAGACGTTCATCGGGCCCTCTCCCGGAATGATGACATCTGCACCATCTGCAATCGCCAGCTCTGCAGCTTTTTTGAAGGATTCAATAATCGGTTCTGGATCATTAAATCCAGCCATAATATCATCAAAGCCCGCTTCTGTCTGAACAATAGGTCCAAGCTTTCCTCCTAAACCATATTTATCAGCATTTTGACGAAGCTCATCTGCCAGCGGCGCCAAAAAATTCACCACGCCAATCCGGTCCCCAAGCATCGAAGCCATGTGAAAGGAGGCTTGACCATATCCCACTACAGGAATATCAACCAATGTTCTTGCCTCTAAAAGACCTACATCTGGAATAGTTGCTATGAACATCGCGTCATATCCAGCCTTTTCAGCTGTTAGGGCAGCCCGTATAAACTGTTCCCGGTGAAGGTTTTGTAAATAGGAATGAGTTATAAATATACCTGGGTAATGAGAAGGATATGTTTCTTCTGACACACCATGTAAAACAACCTCCACATCCGGGCGGGCGATCCTGCTTACATGTTTAATAATCGCATCCCGATAATGTGGAACTCGGTCAATGGTGGTAAGGCTTTGATGCCAGATTTTCATAGAATGACCTCCTTTTTTCGATTATTTATAAAATAGAACTTACCTCAATTTGCTTTCCGCCAGTTTTTCCAGCCATCTGCCAGATACACCCGGTTCCGATTAAACTACTGCATTCTCAGAAACCGCAGACTGTACAGCAATCCGTCCAAATACGGCTGCCTTTCCAAGCGAACTTCCTGTCATATAGCCAGCCCCGTGGAATCCGCCTGTTACTTCCCCCGCTGCATACAAACCTGGAATGGGCTCGCCGTAAGGATTCACAACCTGTGCATTTGCATTTACAGAAATACCTGCATAGGTAGCAAGCATGGCGACTGTTGATTCAAATGCATAGAAAGGCGCCGTTTCAATTGCTGTTGGTTTTCCGTAGTTATGTGTCAAAGACCTTCTGCCAAAATCAGGATCTTCCCCATTTTGAACGCCTTGATTGTATCTAAAAATGGTATCTTCTAGTACTTCTACTGGTACGTCAATACAGTCCGCCAGTTCATCTAATGTATCTGCTTTGTACAGAAGTCTGCGCTTCTTTAGCAATTCAAAATCATAGAGGGGATCATCTAACACACCCTTTTTCATTACGGTCTGATCCCAAACTTGATAGCTGATCTGTTCAGGCTGTTCGAATGCCGCCTTACCTAAAAGTTTATACGAAATAGACTCATTCACGAACCGCTTCCCAAATTGGTTAACCATTATGGCCCCTTTATAAAATGCCAATCCCTGCGACTTTAACTTCCCGGCTGCACTTGGATGAAATCCATATGTTCCATTCAAATATGGGAGGTCCTTCACCCATGCACCATGCTCCCAAGCCATCCGAATCCCGTCACCTTGATTGCCAGCACCGCCAATTCTTAAGGCACCTTTTAATTGTGGAGCAAACTGGCCAAGCAGCTCTTCACTTTTAGCAAAACCTCCAGAAGCAATTAACACTCCTTTACTAGCAACAGCCTTTCTTTCTTCCCCAGACGCCTCATATAAAACTGTATCAATTCGCCCTTCATCATTCTTCAGCAGTCTTCGTGCAGGAGCATTAAAATAAATCGTCACGTTCGCTAGCTGCTTCACTCTCCTGTAAAGAGACTGGATTGCCTGATGAGGATCGATAATATGTCCGCGTGGAACGCTATGACCACTTACTGCTTCCAATGATCTAAACTCGACATCGTGGTCAACCAGCCATTGATATGTCTCCAATTGATATCTGCCATATTCAGCTACCAATGTTGAATCATTTACCCCACCGCCAACCTCCGTCATATCGGCCAATATTGATTCAGTAGAATCAGTTATTCCTGCTCGTTCCTGCATATCTGTACCCGCAAATGCCATATAACCTGAGCTGAGGACTGTACTGCCGCCCAGTTCATCCTGCTTTTCCAAGAGCAGGACATTAACACCCTGCTCCCCAGCCTCAACGGCAGCACACATACCCGCAAGCCCGCCGCCTAGAATGATCAAATCATAGCTTTCCATTATTCTCACTCCTCAGATTCAAAAGCTTTTAACACTTCTAACGCTGCTTCACATACCTGCATGTCGTGTGAATAATGACCTCCGCTTACTCCAAATCCACCAATTAGCTCATTATTGATTTTGATTGGATATCCACCGCCAAAAATAACTAATCTAGGCGTGTGAACAATGCCATGCAATAATGGAGGATCGTCTTTTAACCTGTCATACCATTCATGTGTTGCGCGGTTATAGGCTGCAGCAGAAAACGCCTTATTTTGAGCGATTTCAAGGCTAAGTACTGGTGCACCATCCATTGCATAAAATGCTTTTAAGTTACCAGGTTTGTCCACAATTGCAATACTGAATGGAATTCCTAGTTCTTGCCCCTTTGCTAATGCGGCTTCTAACATTTTATTTGCTAACGCTAGGCTAATATTTTTTGATTCAATTGCTGTTGTAAAGTTTTCCATTTTATTTCCCCTTTTCTATCAACAAATTAGTTTATAAATTTACTGGTCTTCCATTCCCAAATGCTTCAATTACTGTCGCGGATACGGCTTTCATTTTTGGCAGACACATGTCAACAATTACATTTGCCATGTCAATTGGATGCAGCCAATTATCTTTGTTAACATCCGGAGCAATATCTTCCATCATCTTTGTGTCAACTGGGCCTGGGCAGACCGCATTTACTCTAACATTGAATGGTTTTAGCTCTTCTCCTAATGCTTTTGTAAATCCAATTACTGCCCATTTAGAGGTAATATAGGCACTTCTGTCCGGACCGCCTTTTGTTCCCCAAATCGATGATACATTGATAATGACACCATTTCTTTTCTCTTTCATTTGCGGTACTACTGCATTCGCACATAAAAACACACCGCGGGTATTGATTTCTTGGACAAAGTCCCACTCTTCAACACTCGTTTCATCGAATGGCTTTAGTAGCATAACACCAGCATTATTAATTAAAATATCAATACTGCCGAGTTTTTCTACCGTCTCCTGAATTGCTTTGTTCACATCTTCCTCAGAGCGTACATCACCAGCAAGAGCAATTGCTTCGCCATCTAGTTCCTCCCTAATATAAGCAGCCGTTTCCGATATTTCTGCTAAACTACGAGAAAATACAGCTACTTTTGCCCCCTGTTTTGCTAAAAGCAAGCAGGTTTCCCTGCCAATCCCTCTGCCGCCGCCAGTTACAAACGCAACTTTATTTTTTAAATCCAAAAATCATCACCCCTTCATTACACCTCAAGTTTTTTATCACTACTAACGTAAGAAGCTGCATGCTCACCTGCACGTTTACCAAACACCAAGCCGCGAAGTACGGATGTGCCGCCAGGATATTTTCCATAGTATAGACCTGCAGTTTCACCTGCGACATACAATCCAGGAATTACATCATCATCCTGCGATAAAACCCTTCCTTTTGTATCAGAAGCTATGCCTCCATTCGTGAAAACATTGGAGCAGACAATAGGGTAGGCAATATATGGCGCCTTATCAATAGTTATGGCCCAATTTGATTTTGGCGGATAAATTCCAACAGCCTGTTTTCCGTCCTTCTTATCCCAGTGGAATTCTCCTGGCTGTACAGCAGCATTAAAGGATTCTACTGTTGCAATTAAATGATCTGCAGGCACCCCAATTTTCACAGCTAATTCCTCTAGTGTATCGGCCTCAATCGCCGGTTTATCCGTTTCGATTGCCCGTTCATAATTCGGAATGTCGTACATTTTTTGGTCACTGATCATATAGGCGATATGGTCAGGGAGGTCGTAGAAGATTTTGCGGGCTACTGCTTCATATTGCTCGTCAACCGTGGAAATTCCTTCATCGACAAAACGGTTGCCATTTTTATCAACCAAAATTGCATAAGGGTAGGTCATAACGGCTGCTTCTTCCCGCTTACTTCTAGGGTCAACTGGTTCAGCATGAAAGGCATCGAACTGACCCGCTCCTTTCGCCCCTATTTCCATTGCCATCCGAATACCTTCCCCTTTGTTATAAAGGCCGCCTTCGGCTACTGTACGAATCTTATGCGCATCTCTTCCGACATACTGTGCCATCATTTCTTGATTTCCTTGGAATCCTCCAGCAGCAAGAACAACAGCGCCGACTTTCAGCTGAAGAGAATTTCCACCCTTAACACGAACCATGAGTCCATTTATCGCACCTTCATCATCAAGGAGTAATTTCCAAGCAGTCGCTTCATAAATAATCTCGACACCAAGTCCGCCAGCACGGCGCGATAATGTATCAATGATTGCCCGGCCTCCGCCAACTGGGAGAAGCCGCGGTTTTGAAGAAGTTAAAAACATCGTTGGCAGGTAATCGAAATCTACCCCTTTTTCCTCGACCCAGCGCAGCGTACTTCCAGCGTTTTCTGCGAGAGTTTCTATGTACTCCCTATCGGAGAAATCATCTGAGAATGCCATCATATCTTCTACAAAGTTGTCTGCGATTTCATCAATATTCTTCATTCGCATGTAAGAGGCTGTCCATCTGGAATTTCCGCCCCGATGATCGTAATCCGTGCGTTCTAAGATCGCAATTCGTAAATTTCTTCCTTCCTTCTTGGCACTTTCCGCAGCGGACAAAGCTGCTGCTGTTCCTGCCACACCACAGCCAATTACTACAATGTCATAATCCAATTCTCTCTCCACTTTCGTAACCTCCTAGATTAATTATTATATAAATACTTCTTTTCCCACTCTTTGATTTGATCTAGTTTGAAAAGTGATTGTCTTTCCTCCCAGGTACAAATTAAAGGTAATAAATTTTCCTGAGAGCCTTCTTCTTTTAAAATTCTTAAAGATTCAGTGATTCCTTTAATAGCGGAACGAAGTGCAGTATTTGCACACAGCATGATTTTAAAACCTATTTCTTCTGCTTCTTTTAAAGAAATAAGTGGGGTTTTACCGCCCTCTACTAAGTTAATAACCTGTGGGATTCCTTTTAGTGAACTAGTAATTTGCCGTAATTCTTCAATGGTATTTGGTGCTTCGACAAAAATAATATCTGCACCCGCTTCGTAATAAGCAAAAGCCCTGTCTATGGCGTCTTCAAGGCCATTTGTAGCAATTGCATCAGTCCGTGCCATTATTGCCAGATTTTCATCTTTTCGGGCATCTAAGGCAGCCTTAATTTTTCCTACCATTTCTTCTTTCGAAATGACATCTTTTCCGTTAAAATGACCGCATTTCTTTGGTGATACCTGATCCTCCATCTGAATGGCAGCGACACCCGCACGTTCAAACTCTTTTACCGTCCGAATCACATTGATAGCATTTCCGAACCCAGTATCTCCATCTACTACGATCGGAACATTGGTAACATCGGCCATTCTGGCAACGATATCAACCACTTCCTTAAGAGAGGTAAGTCCTACGTCAGCCCAGCCAAGCTGTGCATTAGATATTCCAGCTCCCGTAGCATAAATCGCCTTAAAGCCAGTTTCTTCTATTAACTTTGCTGACATCGCATCATAGGCACCAGGAAGGATAAAGGAACCTGGTTCACGAAGCAGTTTTTGAAAAACTTGACATTTATTCATAGAGTTAATCCTCCAACTTTTAAAATAGGACGAGAAGAGGGAGCCTCCTCAGAGATACGCTGCTGCCAAACAATCGATAGCCTCCCAAACATATATAGCGGCAGTTCTGTAACAGGTTTAAGAGATTTTTCTACCACATTCACTTCTGTAAGCATTGATAAATTTCCTATATTAATGCTTACCGCATACTTTCCGGGGGCAGGAAGTGTATAGTATGGATTCAGCTTGAATGTTTGACCATCCCACATTCCTTCTACTTCATAGCAGCAGCCAAGAAAATCTGGCAGTTCCTCTACATTGCCTGCAGCTAATCTTTCACGAATGCAGGTAGAGCTTATTTTCTCGCCGCGGCATGCTACCTTTTCCACTTTTGTCACATCAATGATTCCCCCGGAATCATTCATCAAACGCTCTAAATTTCCGATTCCCCTAGAACCATAAGTAAAATCAAAACCGGCGACTGCATGGATAACCCCAAGATTGACCAGATAATCTTTAACATATTGTTCAGGTGAAAGAGCGGCAAATTCCCTAGTGAATTCAACAATATAAAACGTATCAACACCAAGTCCCCGAAGAATTTTTTCCTTAACAGAAAGGGGGATTAAATAATCAACTTGTTTTTCCCCATTGGACAAGACAGACTTTGGATGTGGAAAGAAACTCATAACAGCAAGCTGCACACCCTTTTCTTTCGCTATCCGTAAAGCCGTTTTAATTACTTCTCGATGTCCGTAATGGAGTCCATCAAAAAAACCAAGTGCCATTACACATGCATTTGCTTTTCCCTGCCAATCTGCCAAATTATCATGGTTAATATAAATCTTTTCCATACAGTCTCCTTTCTTCTTGATTAAGAATTTTTTGATAGATTAGGAGTATCCTAATATCTTAGTGCATTTGATTCTAAGCCTGCTAAAACGCGGCCATAATTTTCTTTGGTGATTAACGGTGAAATCGTTCTGTGTGAATAGAGCGTCCAAAAATCACGGAAAATTCTTTGCAGCGGGTGACCTTCATATACATAACCAGAACCGCTGGCTAGAATTAAAATATCGAGTGCTTCCTTACTTACTTGATTGGCATAACCGATATCTGCTAATGCCTTAACTCGTGCTGGCTTATCCATGAATTTACCGCTGGCAGCCCATGCATCTAGCTCATCCGCCACACGGTAATAATGCATGGAAGCGGTATCAATTTTCAAAGCAGCATCTGAAAGTAATGCATGGAGAGTCGGTGAATCAATTAAATTTTCTACACCAATATGGGCAGCTTTTCGATTAGGCAGTACTTGCTGGAAAAATTCTAACGCTGCCTTTACCAAACCTAAGCCCGGTAATGCCAAAGACAATGCTAAAGCTGGAAAAAGTGCAGTATTATAGAGCGGGATATCGCGTAAATGATCTGATTTAAATTGTCCATTTAGCACTTCTGCAAAAGAAACCACTCGGTGTTCTGGGATAAATACGTTTGTCATTTTCACACTGTTACTCCCTGTACCCTTCAAGCCCATAACATGCCAGTCATCCATAATTTCAACTTCTTCAAAAGGCACTGTCATTAAGGCTTGATCCACAAGGTTTCCTTCATCATCTCTGATTACCATACCGAAGTATCCCCAAGTCGCATGGAGCGAACCCGAGCAGAACATCCAGAACCCTTCTTCGATTAAATATCCACCGTCCACTTTTCGGGCAATACATTTTCTAGGTTCGTATACACCTGCAAAAAGGACATTATCTTCATTCTCTCCAAAGATTTCTTGGTGCGTTTTTTCTGTAAATGATTCCGCTACCATAAGTTCCCGAATTGCACAAAGCGAGAGAATCCAGCCCGTAGAAGCACAGCCGCGTGAAATTTCCACAATACAATCTGAATAGGTTCTCATACTTGTTTGATAACCGCCATAAATACTTGGGCGCAACAGCTTAAAAAGCCCCGCTTCTTTTAATTCATTGATCGTCGCCTCAGGTATTCGACGGATTTCTTCCGTTTCTTTTGCTCTTTCCTTTAGTTTTGGAACAAGAGATTTGGCTTTTTCTACAAGAAAAGTATCACTATGAGCAACATTTATCATTTGAAATTCTCCTTTTCAACTTTATTATTCCTCTTATTCGATTTAGATCTTAGTTAAATTTTAGAAAATTATAAAATTAATTTAAAGGGTAAAAACCTTTCAAGTTTGAAACATTTTTAGATAACTTTTATTGGTTTTCTAAACATAAATCTGCCGTTTTGTCCCAAAGAATAGAAATTAGTAAAGTTTTTTTACGAATTTATCGTTTCCTTTGTTTTGATAAAATGAGCTGCATGTTCACCTGCCAATTTTCCGAATACGGATCCTGCCATTAACCCTGCACCCCCCGGGTAATTAAAATAAAATAGACCCCCTACCGCCTCACCAGCAGCATATAGTCCCGGAATGGACTCGGATAACAGATTCTGAACCTCCGTTGCAGTATTAATTTTCAGACCGCCAAACGTAAAGGTTATACCGCAGGTAACCGCATAGGCCTCAAACGGGCCATCTTCCAATGTGTTCGCCCAATTTGACTTCTTGATTGCTAACCCTTCTGTGCATCTGCCGTCCTTGATATTTGGATTAAACGGGATATCTTTACGGACAGATGCATTGTATTCTTTAACATTTTGTAAAAAACCATCCGCGTCAACACCTTCAAGTTTTTCCGCTAATTCCTCTAACGTAGCGGCTTTTACTTTAGTCACTTGTCTGCCTTTATATTCCTCGCGAAGCAAATGAGAAACCTTTTGATCGAAAATCTGCCAAGCGAATTGTCCCGGCTGATCCAATATTAATCTTCCATATTTCGCATAGGTGTAATTGCGGAAATCAGAACCTTCATCGACAAAGCGTTTACCATCAGCGTTTACCATGATTCCAAAGGGGTAACTTAATTTTTGAAAGCCTTCTGTAAAATCTGGCAGATAACGGTCCCCTCCGACTGAATGGCAGCCTGACCAGTTGCCGGCGGATAGTGCACCAATATTTAGCGCCATTTGAATACCTTCTCCTGTGTTAAAACGGCTTCCCCTTGCATGGGCCAAGTCCCATTTTGGTCCTAAGTACCGGGTCCTCATTTCAGGGTTCGCATGAAAGCCGCCAGAAGCCAATATAACGGCTTTCGCCAGGATTTTTGTACTCTTGCCATTATGTTTAAAAATCACACCGTGTACACCATTGTCATCATGGATCAGTTCCACCGCCATCGCATCAAACAGAATCTGAACCCCTAAAGAGGACGCTTCTTTATGAAGCGCTTCGACCAATCCCGGCCCCCCGCCTACTGATTCAACAATCATACCGCCCCAAAACTTAAATTTACCGTCTACTTTAAAGGCTTGCCGACCATATATAGGCACCCACCTTACCTTGTGGCCTGTAAGCCATTTCATGGTTTCAAAACTTTTTTCGGTAAGAATGGAGGCTAATTCTGGGTCAGTCCGAAACGAAGTAACACGGCACATATCATCATAGAATTGTTCTTCGCTATAGACTCCAAAATCCGAAGAATCAATATCTTCTTGTGAAAGGTCGGGCATTATTTCTTTTAAATCTTCGACACCGTTATAGGCAAACCGAATCGAACCATGGGTGAAGGTGCTGTTCCCTCCTTTTTCAGCCTCAGGTGCCTTTTCAAGCACGAGGACGTCGGCTCCATTTTCCCTTGCAGAAATGGCTGCGCTCATCGCAGCATTTCCTGCACCAATTACCACAATATCTGTCTCATAAATTTTGATGTCACTCATTCTATCTGCCTCTCTTCCCAAAAAATTCTTTTAAAAAAGCTGACTCGTTTACTTTTGAGTCAGCTTTCTCCAAATAAGTAAGTATAATTTTTGAACATAGATTACTGTCCAGCTCCAGCGCCCTAGCGGCTAGTGTCCTTCGCTCTCCGCGAGTAAAAATCCCTTCAGGATTTTTACCTACCTACGATAAGTCAAGCACGAATGCGCCTCCGGCTCTTCGTGTTTCCTTTATCTCAGTTGGAGCGCTCCAGGCCATACGCCGCTGACCAGGGCGCTTCCGCTTTTCTTTATGCCTCGATTGTTGGTTTGTTCATTTCCTTATCCATTACAGAGTCACCCCAATAGGTGTTGGCTATTGAATGATCCTCTTCTGTCCACTCAACAGGCTCCCAGTCAGGTTCAAAAATTAAATAAGAATTACTAAACAATTCAACACGGCAGCCGCTTCCAGGATCAATCACATATAGGTATAGAGCTTGAGAAACGCCATGTTTACCTGGGCCAATAAACTTAATGCCTTCTTCGCTTAAAATATCTGCTGCCCGTAAGACATCCTGTGCATTATCGAGCCAATATGAAATATGGTGAAGCTGGTTCGGTGTTTTTGCCTGTGGTCTCGTGATCACTGCTATATCGTGAACCAGCGGCGTAACACTCATCCAGCCCGCTAGGGTTTTTTCTTTGTTATATCGCACATATTCACGCAGTTTAAAGCCTAATTGAGCTCCTAGGTAATCAAGGATTTCTTGGACATCCATTGAAGTAGCAATATTTACATGATCAAATCTTCTAGGTGAACAGCCACGGGCCCAAGCCTTGTATGTTTGGTTTTTCAAAACTGAACGTCTTTTTTCATCCGCTTGTGGTTTTTCTACATCATAATAGATTTCGAAGGAATGCTGACTTGGCAGTTTAAAACGAATTGCCCGCCCTTGACCCGCTTCTTCACCTGCTTCTATCCATTTTACTTCCGTTCCCGCTTTTTCGAGAAGCTGGGCAAAACCCTCTACATCTTCAGGGCGCTTCGTTCTCCAGCCGATGTGATCAACATACCCTCTATCCCCTGGAGTTAATGATAGGGAGTGATGTTCAAAATCACCCCAAGCACGTAAATAATACGTACCGTTTACCTCTTCCGTTACTTCTAGCCCAATCACATCACGGAAAAACCATAGTGATTTTTCAAGATCAGGTGTTACGAGTGCGACATGCCCTAACTTTGCAATTTCAGGTAAAGTCATTTTTTATTCCTCCTTAGATTATTAGATTTTATTAGAAAAATAGTTTTGAATTAAGTGATTAAAGCTTTCCTGCTTTTCAATTTGTGTCCAATGTCCACAATTACCGTATACATGCAGTTGTGAATTCGGAATATGTGATAGAAAATAATAGCTGGACTCCACAGAGCAAACCATATCATCCCGTCCATGCACTAGAAGTACTGGATGTTGAATTCTTCTTAGGGCGGTCACAGGTACAGGGACAGCAGCTGTTGCGAAAATAGAATCATTGGAAATACGAACATCTGGTTTCATCGCTGTTTCATAGCGATAATCCGTTATCGCATCAATGATTGGGGCCATGGCCTCCGCATCATATACAAACCAGCTCATGATTTGACGTAATTTCTCTGGTGATGGATTATTATAAAACCCTTTGGCACGGGCAAGCTCAGCGCTTAATTTGGTATTTGGTGTTCCTCCAGGTCCCATCAACACCACGCGGTCAAATCGCTCTGGATGTTCTAATAAAAGTTCTAATGCAATCGAACATCCCAGTGAATTCCCAACTAAATGAGCCTTTTGAACATCCAATTCATCTAAAAGCTCCATCAGTTGTTTGACCCATAAGTCCATCCATTCCTGTCTGTTTTTTGGCAGTGTCTCTGGATGGCTGCTGTTTCCAAAACCTAAAAGATCCGGTGCCAGACAGTCATACGTTTCGCTGCAGTCATTTAAGGCATAGCGCCAATTGGCGAAGGATGTAACACCTGGTCCAGAGCCATGTAGAAATAAAATCACTTCTGAATTTCCTTTACCAGCTCGATTTAAAAATGTTTCAAAATTAGAAGTTTTAATAGATTGTTGAGTAATGTTTGTCAATTTGTCATTCTCCTCCTTGAAAATAAAAATTTTTCTGAAAATCCCCCACGGATGAAATCCCTTACATTTTTTTAATTAAACATTCGTACTTAGATAACTACTTTTTCATTATCTATGTATCTAGTGATGTTTATCTGTTACTGAAATTTTAGAAAATTTAATCACTAATTTCTAGAATAAAATCATTTGATTTTTAGATTTTTTTTAGTAGTTTTTTGTTGGATTTTTGACAGATTAACACTGAAATTCACGTGAACTTGAGTGTATTTTCATAAAATACAGCCAGTATGGGTCAAAATAATTTTGGATTCGATGACTTATTACTTGAAGTCAATTCGGAATCTTTACTGCTCCTTGATCGACTATATCATTCTGGTCCTTCTTCACTAATCCTAGGGTAAATAGAGTTACTAGACTGACAAGTAAACACCCGGCAATGATAAACATTGCTTGTTTAAATTCAAAAATACCCATTAACATTGGACCCAAGAAACCGCCAAGCGAAGAAAGTGTACTTACTAAAGCAATCCCAGCGGGTGCCGTAGATTCAGAAAAGAAAAACGTGATATAGGCATAGAATGTTCCGGATATCCCATAAAGTCCTGCTGAAGTAATCGACAGCATTAACACCATCAGCGGTACGGTTGAAACGGATGCACAACCAATGAATCCAATCATTGCTATCGTCACACATGCACCTAAATGCAATTTATGTGCGCCAGTTCTATCTGCATTCCAGCCCGTAAAAAGTATGGCTGGAATCGCAATAATAGAAGGAATCATAGCCAGCCAGCCAATTTGCAAATTAGTTGTAGCAGACGATGATAGTGATTTAATGATTGTAGGCATCCAATACGAGAGTGCATTCACCGCAACAAAACCAGCAATGTTAAATAAAGCTAATTTCCAAACCTTCGATTCCTTTAACATACCAAGATGTGATGATTTATTTAATTTTGCACTTAATTTTCTTTCTTTTATAAGCTCATCTTCAAGCCATGTTTTTTCCTTTTCTGTTAACCATTTGGCGTTAACAGGACGGTCAGTTAAGTAAAACAAAACCACAATTCCTAATAGAAATGCAGGTATACCTTCTAAAATAAACATCCACCTCCACCCCGCTAATCCTCCCCAAGACACTGTATCCATGATCCAGGTAGAAAGAGGCGCACCTATTAAAGCACTTAATGGCAAGGCAACGAAAAAGAGTGCAGTTGCCTTGCCTCTTTCACGGGCTCTAAACCAATAAGTTAAATATAGAATAATCCCTGGGACAAATCCTGCTTCTGCCGCCCCCAATAAAAAGCGTAAAATATATAAGTGGGTGGCTGATTGTATAAACCCAGTTAATACGACGACAATACCCCAAGTAATCATAATACGGGCAATCCAAAGCCGTGCACCAACTTTGTGCAAAATAAGGTTACTTGGGACTTCAAAGAGGAAATAACTGATAAAGAATAATCCAGACAATAATCCAAACGCCTCCGCCGTTAAGGCTAAATCGGCATTCATCTCTAAAGCTGCATATCCCAAATTCACCCGATCCAAGAAAGCAACGACATAGAGTATTAAAATAAATGGCAGTATTCTTTTCATTGTTTTCTTTACAGTACTTCTTTCAACAGTATTAATAGCAGTAGCCTGATTCAAATAAATCCCTCCTAGATTCTTGCATTAAAGGGGAAACCCTTACATTTGTAAATTTTAGAAAATTACAAATATATAAACCAGAGTAAAAAACATTGGACTTTCTACTATTTTCAACTAATTTATATTGGTTTTTGATATTTTCTCAGAAGAAAAGAGCAATCAAAACATGAATGCTCAACCAACAAAACTCTCTATTTCTATATCTCTAGCTCCCCTAAAGCTAAAAGTGAATCTAGAATCAGCAGTAACTGATAACTTTGTGATGAATCTCGTAAATCTTTATTGATTAATGTTTCAATCTTGTTAATTCGATACATCAGTCCACTCATTGATAAGGACAAATCATCCATAGTTTGTTGGAGTTTTCCGCCGTTTGATAAAAAAACATAAAGTGTTTTCAATAATTCTTTTTGTTTGCTCTCTCCCAATTTATAAAGAGGCCCTAATTCCTGTTTCGCAATTTTCTTTATCCCGCTGACATTTTTCGAATTAATTAGGATACCGACAATCCCTAAATCTGTAAAATGAATAATTTTCTTTTCCGTGGACATTCTCAGGCTGATTAGTGATTCATCCAAATTCTCCAAAACATTTTCAATTTCCTCCGATTTGTCACTAATCCCAATTTTATAATTGTAAGAGGAATGGGTGGTTTCAATATGTTTTAAGATTTTTTCCATATTTGGTAATATGTTGGACGACTCTGGTATCAGCATGATGATTTTACCTTCATATTGTCCGATTAGCGCCTTATATCCCTGAATGTCAAGGTACTTAGCAATAGATTCTAACATTTGGTCATAATGATCGGTGCTGTCTTTGGCACTCTTACCATTTCCTTTATAGTCGATGGCAGCAATAAAAAACGGAGTTTCAAGGTCAACCCCCATATAACGGCCGCGATTAATGATTTCCTCCCTAGAAGAATATTGACCCTTTAGAATTTGTTCCAAAAAATACCCTTTCATTTTTTCAAGCGCTTCAAAGCTGGTCTTTTCATTTAATAGGTATAAGGAGGCTGCATTGGCTACCCTCTCAATAAACATAATATTATTCTCAGAGCTTTTCTCTGCATCTTTTAAATATATAAATGTACAATATCCAATGATCTTTTTTTGCACGATGATTGGAGTGACCAGTCGTTCCTGGTTTTCTGTTATTAACCTTGTTGTTTCTTTAAATTGAGGAAGTGGTTTGTTGCTTTTTCGATTTTTTCGAATTAAACTTTCTTTCAATTCTTTACTCAAGACTCTATACTCGGCCTCTTCCATTCCCGAGAAAACAATTTTTTGAAAGCTCAAATCCTCGATTGATATAGGTATTTTTAATAATCCAAATGTAGAATCGGCAATATCCTGCAAATTGCTTCCATTTGATATACTTTCTGTTAATTTCTTATGAAATTTGGATACCTTATCGATGTAATTGCGCTGCTCTAACAATTGTTCGTAGGTATACTCTAATTCTTCAATAATGTTTGATTCATGATAGAATTTTAGCTCTTCTTGAATCTCCATTCCCCAATCCTCTTTGAGCTTCATCTCGAAACGGCATTCTGGGTCCCCTTTGGCGATGCAGCTTATTTCCTTTACAATTACACTCTTTTTACAAATCGTAGACATATAGCCGCTTGCATAGCCTGTTAGAGTATGGCATATAGGTGTATCTGATTTTCCATGATGTTTAAGATGCTCAAGTGCTTCAAATGAATTAATCCACTTTCCCTTTGCTCTGATTGTTTTAATATTTTCTGAATCAACCAATTCAATAAATCTTTCAGTCTGGACATCTCCAATATGCCCTGTACCTAAATGGAGAACCGAGGCTTGTTTAATAAGATATTCTATTGCGGTACTCGTTAACATTGCTTCTTCTGCATCACTGACGCCCAAGCTCCAACCATAACGAAGTAAAAACCCCTTGGCTCTCTTTGACCCTAAGTTCTCTATTATTCCCTTACGTAAAAGTCCAAAGGCTCCAGCAGTGGTTAGAATTTTTTTATTTCCATCTTCTATGTAGTTTGGTTCCAGTAGATTGCCTGAGTTATCCTTCATAAACTCACCTTTTTCCCCATTAAAGATTAAGTATTAATAAGATTGATTTCATATTGTTAGTTAATTAAATAAAGACTCCTTACATTTTACATACAAGGAGTCCTCATTTTTACACATGTTATTTCATTTCAGCACCATTTTCTACATTTTGAAGAATTTGGATAAGCTGGAATTAATATTTGTTAATTATACTGTTACAGCCTTTTCTTCGGCTAATGATCGGTACTTGCCACTGTAAAAAATTAGAGGTTCAGCATCTTCTAAATGAATATCTGTTACTCGTCCAATGAATAGCGTGTGATCGCCTTCAAGATGTTCAGCAGATACCTCACAAGCAATTTGTGCAACTGCACCCTTTAGAACCGGTTTTCCATCAAGACGGTCAAACTCCACTTCGCGGTGTTCCTTCAATTGTCCAGCAAAAATCATAGATAGCTCTTGCTGGTCTGCTGCTAAAATATTGACTGAAAACGTTTTGCTTTGTTTAATCTTTTCAAGAATCCGAGCTTTTTCACCAATTGAGATTACCACTAATTTTGGATCAAGTGAAACGGACATGAAGGCATTTGCTGTCATACCATGTACATCCCCATCCAACTCTGTTGCAATAACCGTTACACCTGTAGCAAATTTACCCATTGCAGTTCGAAATTGACGATCATCCATATATAGTACCTCTTTTCTGTTTAGTAGTTTTCTAGACACTTACCAATCTATTAAGCTTCAATCGTTGGATTATTTTCTGGTAAGGTGTCAGTTTGATCTCCCCAGAACGTAAAACCAACATCCATTTCATCTAAAGTCCAGACAATTGGCTCCCAATCTGGTTCAAAGATTAAATAACCATTCGTGAATAATTCTACGCGTACCCCACTGCCTGGGTCGACAACGTATATATACATCGCTTGGGAAATACCGTGCTTACCAGGACCTTTAAACTTGAGTCCATGCTCACTTAAGATATCTGCAGCTCGTAGAAGGTCTTGGGCATTGTCAAGCCAGTAAGACAAGTGATGAATCTGATGCGTTGATGGTGAGAACGGGTCATGGCTGACTGCAATA
The DNA here is from genome assembly GCF_057221695.1 of Neobacillus sp. plas4. Lineage (NCBI taxonomy): Bacteria > Bacillati > Bacillota > Bacilli > Caryophanales > Bacillaceae > Neobacillus > Neobacillus sp. plas4. The sequence continues at coordinate 1,942,968 of NZ_CM170152.1, read as the reverse complement.
TCATGAACAAGAGGTGTTACACTTAACCAAGCACCAAGCAAGGAATCATCTGGAGCCTGAACACATTCTCTCATTTTAAATCCAAGTTTCTCCATTAAGTAATCTGAAATAACATTCGCCTTTAATGATGATAGAATATTAACATGGTCAATTCTTCGCGGTGAACAGCCTTTTGCCCAAGATTTATAGGTCTGATTCTTTAACACTGATCGCTTAGAAGGTTCTGCTAATGTTTTTTCCATATCATAATAAAGTTCAAAGCGATGTTCGCTAGGTAATTTAAAACGAATGGCCCTGCCCTGACCAGCTTCTTCTCCAGCTTCTACCCACTTAACTTCTGTACCAGCTTGTTTGAGAAGGCTGGCAAATTGCTCTACATCTTCCGGACGTTTCGTTCTCCAAGCGATATGATCCACATGAGATTTTTCTCCAGCAGTAATGGAGAGTGTGTGGTGTTCAAAATCTCCCCAAGCACGTAAATAGTGAGTGCCATTTACTACCTCAGTTTCTTCTAAACCGATTAATTCCTTAAAAAACCAAAGGGACTTTTCAAGATCTGCTGAAACTAACGCTACGTGACCTAACTTTGCGATTTCTGGTAAACTCATGTTTACCCCTCCTATATATTGTTTTTTAAATATTTAGAAACTAGAAAGCCCTTTCATTTTGAATAATACGTAATTAAACAAAATAAGTATTTGGCTCTTGACCGCATAAGACTCTTCCATATGTTTCAATCAAACTCGAAGGTGTAATAAAACCATGTAAATGCATTGCAAAAAAATCACGATAAACTAACTGTAAAGGATTATTATGATAGGTAAACATGGAGCCGACTCCTGCAACTAAAAGATCGATTGCTTCTTTACATAATTGATTTACATACCCAAAATCTGCCTTCACCTTTACAATTTCAACAGTATCCATAACCTCCCCGCGTTCAGCATAGCTATCAATTTTATCCACAGCACGATATAAATGCATTTCAGCGGAATCGATTTTCAACTGAGCTTGGGCAACTTGGTGATGTGTAATAGGTGCCTCATTTTGTTTAGCATAGAAGGTGTTTCCAATTCCAGCCTTCGGAAGCCTTTCCATATAGATATCCATAGCAGCCTTCGCGAGCCCTAATGCTGGCCCTACAATTGATAGTGTAAGGGAAGGTACAAAGGAGGATCTATATAATGAAACATCTTTTAGCGGATCAATTAGATAATGACCTTTGCTCGCTAACCGGTCCAGTGATACACGATGTTCTGGAACAAAAACATTTTGTATTCTGCAGCTATTACTGCCAGATCCTTTTAATCCCATAACATGCCAATCATCAATAATTTCTAATTCCTCGCGTGGTATGACCATAATGGCCATTTCCATACCGCCATTTTCATCTGCTAATGGAAAACCAAAGTAGCACCAGTCTGCATGAGGGCTTCCAGAAACAAATGGCCACTGGGCGTCCTCAACAAAATATCCGCCCTCAACCTTTTTGATATTGCACTTAATAGGCTTAAAGTTTCCAGCCAACACGGGGTCTTTGCCACCATTATAGATTTCATTTAAGGCTTTATCACCAAAGGTATAGGAAATCATATAATCACGAATATTACTGAGACATACGAACCAGCCTGCTGAGCCATTGCCGCGGGAAATTTCTGTAACCACCTCGGTAAACGCCCTCATGTTTGTCTGATAGCCGCCAAACATATGCGGCCGAAGTACTTTCAAGAGTCCATTGTTTTTCAAGTCCTCAACAATCTCATCTGGTATTCTACTATTTTTATCAATATCTTGACTAAACTCACGCAGTTTAGGAATAAGAGCCCTTGCTCTATCCACTAATTCATTTTTCGTTTCCAATACACTTTGGTTCATAAAAAGACCTCCCGTAAAATGGTTTGTCACACCAGGTTAACTTTCGTTAACCACTTCCTCAGTCGAATCCATTCTCTGATATTTCACGCTGACACTTTCTGCAATTCGCATTAAATGCTTTTCCGTTAGCTTTTTTGCTAGTTTAGTATCGCCCTCTTTTAAGCAATAATAAATTAACCAGTGCTCCGCCTGTGATTGTTTTCTACGATCACGTGTAAATAACATTTCTGGATTCCCAACATAATTTAAGTAATCCCATAACTGATTTGCAAGATTAAACGTAAACGACAACTTAGCGGCCCTATAAATGATTGAATGAAATTCTATGTTGAGGTTGGCGTACTCTTCTTCGGAGATTTCTAGATTATCCATCTTTGTCAATGTTTGAAACAATTGAGAAAGTTCCTGGTCGGTAATTTTTTTTGCAGCATGTTCTGTCAATAAGGCATCCAAATTCGCACAAACCAATAATCGTTCCAGTACTTCTTCCGTTTCTGGTCTTTTTACAAACACGCCAACTTGGGGAATGATAGATAAAAAGCCTTCCTCCGAAAGTTTTGTCAAAGCCTTGTGTACAGGGGTTCTACTCATTTTTAAATACTCGGTCACTTCATTGACATTGATTACGGTTTCAGGTTTCCAAACTCCATCAATAATTTGTCTTTTAATATAGCGATATGCCTGATCTATTTTCATCTAAATACACCCTTCAATTCTCAATTTGTTTTGTTACCCCTATAATATTAGTATTTACTCAGTGAGTCTACCATATTATAGGAGAAAAGTGAGATCAACGGTGTATCACCTTTTAACTTTCATTTAATGAACTATTTTTAAATTTCACCGCTGAAAAAATCATATGTTAGTTTGATAAATCTTTCCTTTTGCTCTACTTGTGCCCAGTGTCCACAACGCTTGAAAATATGTAGCTGTGCATTTGGTAAATAGTCCATTACGTAAAGACTGCTTTCAATCGGTACAAATCGATCCTGGTGACCATGAATGAGCAGCATTTCATTTTCCATTTGCTTAAGTGCAGAAGGAGGCACGAGCATATCAGATAAATGTGATTTTGAGAAATTTTCTAAATAAGATTTGCGCACATCAGGTCTTAAGAATAGTTCTAAACGTTCTGCAACGATTTTCTCCAATTTATCTTCTAGAATACTCTTATCATATAAGAACCAGCTCAATAAATTTTTAAATGCAACAGGGTTAGGATCTTTATGGAAATTTGCTAATTTAGCAAGTTCTGGGGTAGGTTCTTTCAAACCGCCTCCTGCTCCCATTAAAACTACGCGGTCGAATCTTTCTGGTGCGTACATGAGAAGGTGAAGTGCAATCACACCGCCTAAGGAATTTCCAACTAAATGGGCTTTTTTAACTTCTAATGCATCCATTAATGAAAGCACTTGGTTAACCCGAATATTCATCCACTCTGCGCCATTTTGTGGATATTCTTCAGGATGATCTGTATTTCCAAAACCAAAAATATCTGGTGCTACCACATGGAATTTCTCTTGAAAACGAGGTAAGATCTCTTTCCAATTCGACTCTCCGCTTACTCCTGGCCCACTGCCGTGTAGAAATATAATGGTTTCTGATGATCTACTATCTCCAGCTTCATTAATAAGAGTTTGATAGTTTCCGGTTTGAATTTTTCTTTTTATAACTTCAGCCATTTTTCATTACCCTCTCTTTCTAAAATGAATTTTTAACTAAAATTTCCCAACTAAAATTTTAGTCTCTTCATTTACACCATCTAAACAGTGTTAAACTATTAAAAAAGCGTTTTCATTAATCTACTGTAATTTTACCTGCCGTTTTCTATTTTGTCAATTAATTCTAAATATTTTTTATTTCGTTTTTTACTCCAGTTAAATCTTTTAAATCTGATTTTTTGAATGGATCATCTTTTAACAATAAGCGGTCTTTTTATGACCTCCATAACTTCAGCGGCAGGCAAACCATTTTCAATTAGTTGTACCATTACCTTCATATATCTATGAATATGGTGGAAGTATTTTTTGTAACCTGCACACAAGTAGTTTAACCCTGGTTCACCATCGGGTGTTAATAGGAAGCGTTGTTTTAGGCATTCTCCATTGCAAGCGAAACGAACTTCACAGGTTTGGCAGTATTTTGGAAGTGATGTTTTCTTATTTTCTCCGAACGCCAGTTGCTTATTTGAATCAATCATCTCATTAAACGTGTCATCAAAAATATTGCCCAGCTTATATTCTGGATACATAAAGTGATCACAGGGATACACATCACCATTGTGTTCAACAATTCCTGCCCTTCCACATGTTTCAGCAAAAAAACATGTGGAAGGGCAGGAAGTCCTAACCATGAGGTTAGAGCGTGCTCAAAGTTCATTACATGGATTTTACCAACATCTTTTCTGACCCACTCATCGAAAATAGCAATAAGAAAGTCTCCATATTTTTCTGATTCTACGGTCCAGCTGGAAACCTCTTTCTGGGCTTCTTCCTGTTTTACAGAAGGTGGGGCGGCATGACGGAGCCCAAGTCTTATCGCCTCAATAAGCTTCTTTTTCTGTATAAAAGCAGTACTGGCAATCGAGGTTACAAATAGGGCCAGATGGTTTCGCTAGAATATGAAAGCCTTTTGTTTGGGTTTTCGTTATCTCCATTTTTTCAACCCTCGTTTCTTTAAAATAAAAGCCAGTAACACAGATGGATGTTACTGGCTTTTTTACTTTTCCTGGACCCTAAATTTTTTATTTTAGTTCGTAAACCACTTTTTCGAGTTCCCCCGAAAATTTAAATTCCCCTTCATTTTCATAAGCTGGACTCACAGGATAATGTGTATCTCTACCGATGTCCAATCCTTCAAAACTTATTTTAAATTTATGAGTTTGATCGATCGTGACTTCTCCTGTTTTCTCCCCGTTAATATAAAGACTGCCTGTTCCTTTGTGAAGTCCGGTAGGGGTAAACTCATATTTAATGGTTGATTGGCCATTAGGAGCAACAGCTTCAATCCGATAAACTTTTGTCCCTATGTTATACTCATAAACTAGTTTGTTATCTTTAATATAAAGGGTATAACCGCCCTCATAGTTTCCTAGTGCCACTAGTACCCCTTCATTAGAAGAGCTTTCCCGATTAATTGGAACTGTAATCGAATATGGACGGTTTATGATAAAGGGTGCTGCCCCTTCTGGCAGCAGTGACATGCCGGGATAGAAGGTGAAGGTATTACGATTACGATTAGAATCACTAGGCATAACTAAAAACCCGTCACCCATTATGTCAGTCATCGGGATAACATCATATTTCTTTGCCTCTTTATCCCATAAATTTTGAAGTTCTTTTAATTTTTTTGGCTCTTTTGCTGCCAGGTTATTTGTTTCAGAAGGGTCTTCAGCTAAATGATAAAGTTCCCAAACATCATTTTCGTACGGCTGTCCTTTTGTATGACGAGCGATTGCTTTCCAGCCATCATGGTACATGGCACGCTGCCCATTGTTTTCGAAATATTGGGTTTTCTTACCAGGAGCTTTTGCATTTTCAAATGTTTCAGCAAAACTCTCACCTTGAAGCGGTATTTGTTTTACTCCCTTTATTTCTTGCGGCAATTCTATTCCGGCTATATCATAGACAGTCGGCGTGATATCACTTACGTGAACATACTGATCTCGGATTTCCCCTTTATCCTTAATGCCTTTCGGGTAATATACAATCAGCGGTGTTCTGATTCCAGCTTCATACATTGTTGACTTATATAATTTAAATGGAGTGTTACTTACCTGAGCCCAGCCAGCCGGAAATTCAACTTTTGCTTTATCCGTTCCAAAATTATCAATATTTTCGACCACATAGTCGAGTGTTTCCGGCATATCGTTGTAGGCCATTGTATGATTTATCGAACCTGTAGCCTTGCCCATTGAACTTGCTCCATTATCGGATAAAAAGACAATCATCGTATTATCCAATTCTCCAACAGAACGCAGATTATCAATAAATCGGCCAATTTGTTCATCTGTATGCGTTAAAAAACCAGCATAAGTTTCCTGGAATCGTGTGAACGTTTCTTTTTCGACTTCCGTAAGTTGGTCCCATGGTTTCACTCCTGGGTTAAGCGGTGCAAGCACGGCATCTTCTGGAATAATTCCTAGTTCTTTTTGCTTCTTAAACCTTTGTTCCCGGATTTTATCCCAGCCTTCATCGTATTTTCCATTGTACATATCAATGTATTTCTGCGGCACCTGAACAGGCTGATGCTGGGCGCCAAACGCTAAATTCAAGAAAAAGGGCTTTTCTGGGTTCACAGATGCATGATCGGTAACATACTGATTGGCTTTGTTAACGATATCCTCCGAGAAATGATAGTTCTCCTTTTCCGGGACATCAATAAAACTATTATCCTGAACAAGCTCTGGCCTATATTGATCACTAGAGTCTTCTAGTATTCCGTAGAACCGATCAAAGCCTTTCCCAAGCGGCCAGTTTTCATATGGACCGGCAGGAGTTAACTGATGAGATGGTGCTAGGTGCCATTTCCCTAATGTATAGCTATTGTAGCCTTCCTCTTTAAGTACCTCGGCTATCGTGCCTGCCTCAGGATAAATTCGTCCTCGTTTATTCGGATATTCTGGACCCATATCAAAATTGGCCACAGTAGACATTCCAATATCATGAGGATTGCGCCCTGTTAATAAAGCTGCACGGGTTGGTGAACAAACTGGTGTAACATGAGAATTGTTGTAGCGCAGCCCGTTCTCCGCTAACCAATCTAGATTGGGTGTTTGGATTTCGGAACCATAACTTCCAAGGTCGGAAAACCCTGAATCATCTAATACAATATAAACGATATTTGGTTTCGAAGAGTCTTCCCCCTCCTTCTGCGTCCCTTTATTATTCTGTACATTTGTTTTATTTGTTTCTGCTTTTACTTCCTGCTCCATAAAGTTCTTATATGAACATCCTGATAATAATGCCAAGGCAGACGCCAATACGGTTAACTTTTGAAATGGAGATTTATTCAATACTTTTAATCGGTTATCCAACGTGTTTCCCCCTCTATTCAGTAAGTCTAGCACCAGCCATAGTGCCGCCATCAATTACTAATTCGGAGCCCGTCACAAATGCAGATTCGTCTGAAGCCAGCTATAAAACACCGTATCCAACATCCTCTACCTTCCCAAATCTTTGTAGTGGAAGTTGATCCATTAGATTCTTTCTAACAGCTTCATTTGCAAGCGCAACTTCTACAGGCCCGGTAATGATTGCTACCTTTCCTTTTAATCTAGTCACTATCATTCTTCTTTTCTATCAAATGCTTCGTTAAAATGTTACATATATCCAAGTCTTACTATTTATTCACTTGTTTATTTTCATCTGATGAAAGGAAAGTAGAATTATGTGAAATGATGTTCCCCATACCTCCGCCAACATTAATTTTCTGGCCGGTTACATAATCAGATAAACTAGATGCTAAAAACAAACAGACTCCTGCAATATCTTCAGGCGTCCCCATTCTTTGCATTGGAACTTCTTTTTTAGAAAGAGCATCCGTAAACTGATCTCTCTCTGGACCCGGCGGCATGAGTTCATCCCAAAATGGAGTCATAATAGGCCCAGGTGATATCACGTTTACATGAATACCAAGTGGGGCTAGTTCGAATGCAAGATTATGAGTTAAACTCTCGACCGCGCCTTTTGCAGCATGATAATGCAATACCACTGTATAGGCATTAAAGGCTCCCATAGAGGAGAAGTTTACGATTTTTCCATAGTTTTGTTTTTTCATATGCGGTAAAACTTCCATAATCGGGTTTAAGGTGCCATTTAGATTTAACTCGATTGTTTTATTCCAATCTTTCATATTAATATTCTCACTGGTACCGTTTGCGCCAAAGGTTCCACCCGCACAATTAATTAATATATCAATTCTTCCAAATTCCTCAATTGTTGCATCGGCCACACTCTTAATCGTGGCAGTGTCCGTTACATCAACTTGATTGTAGGCACGTGCTTGGCCACCCAACGAATTAATGTTAGAAGCAACTTTCATCGCAAGCTCAAAATCAAGGTCAGCTATAATAACCCTGGCACCTTGCTCAGCAAATCTTATACATATCGCTTCACCCATACCCTTTGCACCACCAGTAACAATCGCAACCTTATCTTTTAATAACATCTTCATTCCCCCATATTTTGTTTGTTAGATTCCTCTCACACCGCCGTCAGAAACGATGGACGTACCTGTCATATAGGAAGACTCATCAGATACAAGGAATAATAACGTTTTAGCTTGTTCCTCAGGGGTTGACATTCTGCCCATTGGAATAATTTTTTCCATATTCGGTGTATTTGGATTATCCGCAATCATATCCGTATATACGACCCCTGGTAATAAGGAGTTCACTCTAATGCCTTTACCTGCATATTCCGCTGCCACTACCTTCGACATATGCGTTACTCCTGCTTTCACAAAACTATAGAGAGCATGGGTTGGCATGACAGCTAAAGCCGCTAAAGACGTTACATTCACAATATTTCCAGTCTTCCTGCTCTCCATATGAGGGAGTACAAGCTGCATTGTACGGAAATAGGAGTATGCATCTAGTGTAACGAATTCATTCCAATCATTTTTTGTAAATTCTACAAATGGTTTTTCAATAATTCTCCCAGCGTTATTTACCAGAATATCAATTTGGCCATATGTTTCTAAAGTTGCCGCCACAAGGTTTTCAATTTGTTCATCCTCCATCATATCTGCGTGAATAAAAATGGCTTCTCCACCCTGTCTATGTATGGCTTCAACCACTTTTTCTCCTTTTTCTTTCCTTCTTCCTGATACAACAACTTTAGCTCCTTGAGCTGCAAATAGTTTAGCAGTTGCTTCACCTATTCCAGAAGTACTGCCAGTAACAATAGCAACTTTATTTTTAAGTCGTTTTATAATACTTTCCACCTTAATCTCCCCTTTCTCTTTAAAAATAGAGACACCTCTTTCAATTAATTAATAGTGAATAAATTAATTCACTAAAGTAAAAAGAATGAGATGTCTTCAATTTTAAATAGTTGTTTATGAGTTTAACGTAACCTCTAAATCCCTGTTCGGTTTCTTTACGGTTACCGCCCAAATCAGGGCCAAAATAATTAATCCTACTGCACTAATGGCTAATGGGAATCGACCAATATCTTGATTGAAAATATTCTGGACAACTTGAAATCCAAATGGTCCTAAGATACCGCCTAATCCCTGACCTACTACAACTAAACCTACTTGCGGAGGTGCACCGACAGGAGTAAGTTCCGAAACTTTAGTAAAAACACCAGGAATTCCAATTCCCATTGCAAAGCCGCCGATAACACTACCAATAAAAATCATGGTTAATGTTGGTGAATAATAACAGATGGCCATACCTAAACCAGTCACTAAAACTCCGACTGGAAGGTAGAAGTTTGGTAGTGCATGTTTAATTTTTCCAAACGCCATCCCAGCCAACAGTGTTCCAAATGTGAATACCGATATAGCCAAACCAGCCTCAGTCGCATTGCCTAATTGATCACCTTGAATAACAACAGAAATGTTTGTAACATAACCAAAAATTAGCCCTGAATAAAATACCTGTCCTAAGCATACCCAATAGATTGCTTTAGGCAGCTTAACCTTAGCGTTAGTTTTTGCTTCTGTTTGCTGTTTCTTCTTAGGTTCAGGTAGATATAACATGGTAATCGCCAGTATCCAAATTGGGAAAAGGTAAGTTAGGAATCCATATTGCCAGCCAAAGGAATCTGCTAATATACCACCGCCTAATTGGAAGAAAATCGCTCCAATACAAGCAATCGTGGAAGTTCCAAACCCGATGAGGAAATCTCTTTCCCTGCCCTCAAAGAAATCCGTGATAACATCTATCGATAATGGCATTGTTATCCCTACACCAAGCCCAAGAAGTCCTCTCATTGCAATAATTAATGGTAAGCTATCAATAAATGTAGGGAGGGTTCCTCCAACAATAAATAAAGTCAAACCAACCAATAATAGTGTTTTCTTTTTAAACGCTTTTGTAAGTTTTCCATAAAAAAGTGCTGGGACAATTTGAATTAATCCTGGGAAAGTAGCAACCAGCATGACAATCGTGGGATCGTACTCAGGAAATGCTTTAATAATATCCGCCATGATAGAACCGGCTACACCTGCAGCTACATCCTGGAAAGCTAGAATGACGACCAAAAATTTAAGCATATTTTTACTGATATTTTTTGTCATTTTTTATCCTCCCCTTATTTTGTATTAACATCTTTATTTAAACCAAGTAAAAAAAGATGCGTGAAACCGTTTTCATTTACAATTGAATAATTTCTTTGTTGCCATTGTGGCCAGCAATAACAACATGCTAAAATTTTAGTTTAATAAGTACTAAAATTTTAATTTTCTACTTTTTACGTTTTTACCGGTGAAAACCGTAAAAAGAGCGCTTTCTTTTGCTAACTGTAATTCTACAATTGCAAAATATGCTTGTCAATATTTTCATAATATTTTTTAAATTCCGAATAATTATTGATACATTATCCTTAATAAAACAAAAAAAACATTGGAATTCCAACGTTTTTTAGCTAATTTTTTTGGATTCATCAAATTGTGAAGGTCAGATTGTAATCGTAATCTGTAATTTTATTATCAAGTATAGCGATACACTATATCAAAATAATAAAATAGACAAAGTGGCGTTTTGTTTAGAATGTAAACGCATTCAATAAAATACGTAAAAAACATTAATTTTTTTTACGTATTCTCATTAAAAATAATAGAAAATATGTTATATTCTAATAAATGAAATTTAGGAGTGAGAAAATGAATTCACTTATACAGCGCGCATACAATTTTAATGCCGGTCCTTCTGCTCTTCCACTTGCTGTTCTAGAAAAAGCGAATCAGGAATTAATTGATTTCCGCGGTACTGGTATGTCTATCATGGAGCTGAGCCACCGTAGTGCAGCCTATGAAGAAGTACATAATCATGCTATTGCACTTCTTAAAGAACTGTTATCAATTCCTGAGAATTATGAGGTACTTTTTCTGCAAGGAGGAGGCAGTCTTCAGTTTTCAATGGTTCCAATGAACTTTTTAAAACCAGGAGAAAAAGCAGGTTACATTATGACTGGTTCTTGGTCTGAAAAAGCATTTGATGAAGCTAAATTATTTGGGAATCCGTATCATGTTGCCAGCACCAAGGATGGTCAATATCGCAAAATTCCTCAATTTGATGAATTACAATACAATCCGACTGATGCCTATATCCATCTTACATCCAATAATACTATTTATGGTACTCAATGGAAGGACTTCCCGGATACAGGGGATGTACCACTAATCGCGGATATGTCTAGTGATATCTTGTCTAAGCCGTTTGATGTCAGCAAATTTTCCTTAATTTATGCAGGAGCTCAAAAGAACCTTGGACCTTCTGGTGTTACAGTTGCAATTATTCGGAAGGATTTAATTGAAAAAGGAAATCCAACAATTCCAACTATGTTAAAATACAGCACTCATTCAAAAAACAACTCTTTATATAATACTCCTCCGACATTTGGCATTTATATGCTTGGTGAAGTTTTAAGCTGGATTAAAGAGTTAGGCGGAATAAATGCTCTTACCAATCGAAATGAAGAAAAAGCAAAAGTTATCTATGACGCGATTGACCAAAGCAATGGATTTTATGTTGGTCATGCTGAGGTTGAGAGCCGTTCTCTTATGAATATTACCTTCCGGGTAAGTAATGAGGAATTGGAAAAGAAATTCTTAGCAGAAGCGAAGAAGGAAGGTTTTGTTGGTGTAAACGGTCATCGATCCGTTGGCGGCTGCCGGGCATCCACCTACAATGCTGTACCGTACGAAACGTGTAAGGCTTTTAGTGAATTTATGATACAATTTCAAAATGCTAATCAATAAGGAACGAAAAAAGGGAAGAATATAATTTTATATACTTCCCTTTTTTATTTTTCTAAACAAACGATATCCTCTTCTTACATTGTTAACGATAAAGAATGGAATAGAAATATTATATTTATAGATAAAAGGTAAATAAAATTTGTAATAAGCCTTTTTTAAGTCATCCCACTTTTTGCATTTACCCTGTTTATAAAAATCTGAAACATCGACGATATACCCTCTCCCATTGCTCATCACTACATTTTTCCCGTGTACATCAAATGGGTTTAATCCAACCGACCTTGCATAGGCAATCCCCTCATCCACATCGTGTATAACCGACTCTGGAATACGGATTCCTTTTACGACAGCATCGAACAGATTCACACCATCTATCCGTTTTAAAATCAAATAATTATCTCCATAATCAATTAAAGAAGAAAAGGATGGATGACTCCCTAGTTTTTTATAAACCTCAACTTCTTTTTTTAAATCCTCGGGTTTTCTTCCATACACCTTCACAACCCACTTGGGGTTTGACCGATGTAAAAATACACCTGCATAATTCCCGCTTCCTATTGTTTTCCAGCTATCTGAGGAATTTTTTACAATAATGGGTTCAAATGGACCTTCTGTTGAAAGTTGGATATTAGGCAGTAATTCGGTTCCAATTAATTTCGTATATTTCTCAATTTTCATGCGCACCCCTCAAAACAAACACAAATATTCTTACTTCCCTTTTAGTATACATCTCATATACACTAAGAATAGAGAAAATATTCTTTTTTTACTAAAAGTATATTACCTACTTAAGAAGAGGTGTTTAGTATGGTAGTTCCAATTTTAGAAACAAAGCGATTAAAGTTAATTGAAATTACTCGAAAACATGCTGAAAGCTTATTTGAAATTTTATCATTAGATGAGGTTATCAGATATTACGGTACTGACAGATTGACTTCTATCGAGGATGCTAAAAAGTTAATTGACTTGTTCCAGAAAAACATTTACGAAAAACGTGCTATGCGATGGGGAATCGTCATCAAGGAAAATAACCAATTTATCGGAACCTTAGGTTTAAATGGATTACAGCTTAAAAATAAAAAAGCTGAAATTGGCTATGAAATCCATCCCTCATATTGGAGAAAAGGCTACACTACTGAAGCTATAAAAGAAGTTTTGCGGTATAGCTATCTTGAGTTAGAATTAAACCGCATCGGTGCTGTGGTATATCTAGAAAATGAGGCTTCAAGTAATCTTCTTGAAAAGTTAGGATTCAAAAAAGAAGGGGTATTGCGTGATTATTTGCTTCAAAACAACTCCTTTCATACAACGAGTATGTTTTCTTTACTTAAGGGTGAATGGGAACTGCTTACAGCTGAATCTTTAGGTGTAGAAGTCCATTAAAAAAGCCAGGTAGATCCTGGCTTTATTCTTCAAAATAATCTCTAAAGGCTTTTGGATTACTTGTTTCTTTTCCTTGGTAATAAGGGTTGTTTTCTGTTGAATCCTGTGGGTCAAGGTTTGTCTTGATAATTAAACGAGGTTCCGAGGACTCTTCAGCAATTATTCTGTCGTTTAATTGTTGAAAATCAGGCATTTTATTATTTCCAGGTTGTCTTGGCTCCATTTCGATGACACCTCCTAAAAATAGGTTGCTGATTTTTGTTTTGTATCATACATCTTTTCATTCTAGTTCCATTATAAAAGAAACAAAAAGAAAAAACTAGGAAGTAAAGACTTCCTAGTGTGTTTATTCTTCTTCAACTCCGAGTAAGAAATCTGGGTTTAATTCCTCAAATTCTTCGTCGTCTACATCCATTCCCCAATCATTGTCATCATCATGGCAACCCTTTGGATTAACGGCGACACATACCTTTGTTTCACCAATGACCTCCACTAAGAATTCCTTTTCAACATGAACAATGATGCGATTTCCATTTGGGGAGATAACTGCTTCACAACAATTAGGCTGCTGCACCACTTTCGCACAGATCTCATTGTCATCCAAGCAATCATGATCTCGATATTTTAACTTGATGACATCTGTATATTGTACACGTTCTGTTACGACTTCTGTTCTGGTATTATCATTATATGAGTACCAAACATTGATATCATAAGAGCCGTGTATTTCAACAGTTTTGCCGACTTTTTTCGCGTTGTATTTATGGTTGATAATCCAACAGCCTAGTATACTGGTTGGACTATGTGCCGGGCTGATCGTATGATTGGAATTGGTGAATTTACGCCCTTTCGCTACTACGGCCTTTACAATTATCTCTCTGTATTCTCCCATTTCGCGCGAACCCTCCTCATTCATTTTCATTTCATCCTATGCTAGATTTTTGACCAGTGTGAGAAATATTTCTGTGAATACTGGTTAAAAGTTTAGTCATAATTCATTTTATGCGGAAGTTTAAGGTAGGTTCCAATTAGGCATGTACTTTACGCAAACGAGGATTAATTAATGAAGACAACAAAAAAGCCAGGCCTTTAACAGCCCAGCTTCCTTTTATTAATGCTCGTGGTCATGATCATGATTTCCACAAGATCCGCCATTTTGTAGACTTGCACCCGTCTCGCCCCGTAATACATCGCCGCCAGTTGATTCAATAATGACATCTGTTACTTTATTTGAGATTGTAGTGGCAATTAACTGAAGTAACTCATTTACTTCAATTTGAGATTGTTTAAATTCTTGAACAACTGGAATTTCATCGAGTTCCTGCTCAATAGAGGAAATTTTGTTTTCTACTTTTTTCAATGCTTCTGGTTTTCCGTAATGCTGTAGATTAACGGCTTGCTTTTGTAATCCCTTAATATCCGAAATTAACGTACTTACCTTTTGATTGGCGTGAATTTGCGCTTCTGCGCGTTTAAAGAAATCAACCTCTTCTGTTTCTGCAATCATATGTGCAAGTTCTTGTGCACGACTGATAATATCGTCTTTTGTATATTTAGCCAACTTATTTCACCTCAACTGTTTCTACTTCTTCCACCATTTCACCGTTTAATGACCAAGTTTTAGCGTCAGTAATTTTCACCTTAACAATTTTACCAATGGCTGATTTAGGAGCGACAAAATTAACCAGCTTATTTCTAGATGTATATCCGGCAAGAACATCAGGATTGTTCTTGCTTTCCCCTTCGACTAGAACTTCGACAATTTGACCTTTGTGCTTTTTCATTGCTTCGGCAGACATTTCGTTAACCAATGCATTCAAACGCTGTAAACGTTCCTTCTTTACCTCCATAGGCACATTATCCTCCATTTTTGCAGCAGGTGTACCTTCACGTGGAGAGTAAATAAACGTATAAGCTAGTTCATATCCCACTTCACGGTAAAGTGATAATGTTTCTTCAAATTGTTCATCTGTTTCATTTGGATATCCTACGATAATATCTGTAGTTAATGCTACATTCGGTATCGCGGCTTTAATTTTAGACACTAGCTCTAAATATTGTTCTCTTGTATATTTACGAGCCATAATCTTTAACACATCTGTTGAACCAGATTGAACTGGTAAATGGATGTGATCCATTAGATTGCCGCCCTTAGCAAGGACTTCAATAAGGTGATCATCGAAGTCACGTGGATGACTCGTTGTAAAACGAATACGCGGGATATCTATTTTGCGCAACTCATCCATTAGATCGCCAAGACCGTACTTCACGTCTTCAAAGTCTTTCCCATAGGCATTTACGTTTTGACCTAGAAGAGTGACTTCCTGATACCCTTGTGCAGCTAAATGACGTACTTCCTGGATAATATCTTCAGGTCGGCGGCTTCGCTCTTTTCCGCGTGTAAATGGAACAATACAATAGGTACAGAACTTGTCACAGCCATACATAATGTTAACCCATGCCTTAATATTACCACGTCGTACCTTCGGAAGGTTTTCGATGACGTCACCTTCTTTAGACCACACTTCAACAACCATTTCTTTAGACATGTAGGCTTCATTTAAGATATTTGGCAGCCGGTGAATGTTATGTGTACCAAATATCATATCGACTTGGTTATAGGTTTTTAAGATTTTATTGACCACAGATTCTTCCTGTGACATACATCCACATACTCCTAGTAGTAAGTCTGGCTTTTCTAACTTTAAATGTTTTAAATGTCCTAGTTCACCGAACACCTTGTTTTCAGCATTCTCACGGATTGCACATGTATTTAAAAGTATAACATTGGCTTCCTCTGTCTTATCTGTTGGCTCGTATCCTAAAGCCAGGAAGATCCCTGCCATTACCTCTGTATCATGTTCATTCATTTGACAGCCATATGTGCGGATATAGAATTTGCGCCCTTCTCCCATACCACGAAACTCTTCTGGAATGGAGAAATCGTTATGGTATTTCACTTCTTCTTTACCACGTTTTTTTGCATCTTTTAGGGAAGGAGCAGTAATTACCTGCTCAAAGTACTTGCTGTAATCCTTGGCGGATTTTTTGTCCGAAGAATTAGCAGTATCAATTTGTTGAGCTTCTAACCGTTGTTTTTCGTTCATGTGTATTTAAATCTCCTTTCGACCAAGTTGAATATTTGTCTATGAAAAGTAAATCTTTTCCTGTACTAGTGAATGAGGAACTACCCTAACACACTTCTGCACATTATAATAGTATAACGCTTAAAAGGCTTGAAAACAATAGAAAATCCCGTAGTCATCTGCTACGGGATACTCTATTTACTATTACATAAATTCGCCAACTAGTTTATCAAAATATTCTTGGTCAAGATTTAAATCAGCCTGCGATAAAGGAGTTTCAGAGAAACCATTGATTAATTCCTGATAAGATTGACGTTCTGTGTTTTGATAAATTAAACCAGTTACTAATCCATTATGCTTCATTAATGTTTGCATAGCCTCTTCACGATTTGAAGGGTCATATCCTTCAATATCGCTTAACTTAGTTAGATTTTCTTTAAACCAGTCATAAGTATTAACTTTGTTATAAGTTACACAAGGACTGTATACGTTAATTAAAGAGAATCCCTTATGTTTAATACCTGCTTCTATTAATGCAGTTAAATCTTTAAGATCAGTTGAGAAGCTTTGGGCAACAAATGTTGCACCTGCAGTTAAAGCCATCTCCATAGGTGAAATTGCTTGTTCAATCGAACCAAGTGGAGTAGATTTTGTTTTGAAACCTGCAGCTGAACGTGGTGACGTTTGTCCCTTCGTCAAGCCATAGATTTGGTTATCCATAACAACATAAGTAATGTCGATATTTCTACGAATCGCATGGATTGTATGGCCCATACCAATAGCAAAGCCGTCTCCATCACCACCAGAAGCGATAACAGTCAAATCACGGTTTGCCATTTTTACACCTTGTGCGATTGGTAATGAACGTCCATGAATGCCATGGAAGCCATATGAATTAATGTATCCAGAGATACGGCCTGAACATCCGATACCAGAAATAACAGCTAAGTTTTCAGGCTCTAGACCTACATTTGCTGCTGCACGTTGCATTGCCGCTTGTACAGAGAAGTCGCCACAGCCAGGGCACCAGTTCGGTTTTACATTATTTCTAAAGTCTTTAAAAGTGGCCATGTTTAGAACAACTCCTTACATTTTGTATATACTTCGTGTGGTAGGAACGGATTACCGTCATATTTTAAATGTTTAATAATCTTTTCAGCATGACCAACATTCATTTTCATAATGTTTGCCAATTGTCCAGTAGCATTATTCTCAACAACAACTACTTTCTTTGCTGAGCGAACAAGTGGTAATACTTCGTCTGATGGGAATGGGTGAATCAAACGAATATGAGCGTGATTTACCTTGATTCCTTCATTTTCTAAGCGAACCATAGCTTCTTCAATAACACCTCTAGTTGAATTAAAACCAACTAGTAAAATGTCAGCTTCTTCGTGCTTAACATTTTTATACACTGGTGTGTTAAAACGAATATTTTCAATTTTACGGAATCGCTTGTCCATTTGAGCGTTCCTGTTTACAGCTGATTCAGAAGGCTTTCCTGTTTCATCATGTTCAACACCCGTTACATGGTGAATACCATTTTTCATACCAGGAATAACACGTGGTGAAACACCATCTTGCGTGACTTCATAACGTTTGAAATACCCTTTATTTTCATTCTCAGGAATTTCACCTGTAACAAGCTTTCCACGTCTGATTTCCACTTTATCCATACCTAAAGGTTCAACTGTTTGCTTACCTAAAGATAATTGAAGGTCTGTTAAAAGAATTACAGGGCATTGATATTCTTCAGCAAGGTTAAATGCTTCAGTTGTATCATAGAAAGCCTCTTCCACAGTACTTGGAGCAATAACGATTTTTGGAATTTCTCCATGTGTGCCATAGATCATAGCCATTAAATCTGACTGTTCTTGCTTTGTTGGTAATCCTGTAGATGGACCGCCACGCTGAGTATCAACAACAACAAGTGGAGTTTCAGTAATACCTGAAAGACCAATTGCTTCCATCTTTAATGATAGTCCTGGACCAGCAGATGCCGTAATAGTACGAACACCAGCATAGTTAGCACCGATTGCCATTGTACACGCAGCAATTTCATCTTCCGTTTGAATAACCGTACCACCAAGAGCAGGAAGCTTCTTAATTAAATATTCCATTATTTCAGAAGCAGGTGTTATTGGGTATGCAGCCATAAAACGGCATCCAGCTGCAACGGCACCTAATGCAATAGCGTCATTTCCAATCATGAACATACGCTTCTTGCCGTCAGCCTTTTCAAGTTCCATTATTTCAACACCATCAACAAGCTGTTTCTTCATATAATCAAATCCAGCTTTAATGGCATCCATGTTTTTAGCTACAACCTGTGCACCTTTTTTACCGAAAATCTCTTGAACTACTTCTTCAAACACCTGAATATCAAGGTTCAAAACAGCTGAAGTTGCACCAATAGCTACCATGTTTTTCATTAAGGACGTACCTAACTCAGTAGCAATCTCAGTGAATGGAACCGCATACAATGAAGCTTCAGTATCTTCCGGCTTCTTTGGAGTGAATTTCGCATCGGCAAGGATTACACCTTTGCTATGCAGTTCTTTGTAATTTAAATCAATTGTTTCTTGGTCAAAAGCTACAAGAACATCTAGATCATCGGAGATAGAACGAACCTCAGTTGTGCTAACTCTAATCTTGTTGTTTGTATGACCGCCTTTAATACGAGATGAAAAGTGACGATAACCATACAAGTAATACCCGAGGCGATTCAATGCAATAGCAAATATTTCCCCTGTACTTTCAATACCTTCCCCTTGTTGTCCGCCAACTTTCCACGAAAGTTGATTGATCATGTCTTACACCCCTTTGGATATGTAAAAAATAGGTTTTTTTTATGAATCATTATTAGTGTAGCACTTTTCCAAGTCATTCACTAGAATTTAGCCTATTAAAGTCTAAAAGACTAAATAATATGAATTTAGAATGTACTAAACGCTTACAATTCTAGACCTCAAAACAAAAAATTGCAACCCTTTCAGTTAAAATATTGTCTAAAATATGAATATTTTTTTATAATTTAAAATTTGACATTTAATGGATTTAATAAGCAGGCGTCTAAACTGCATGGATACGCACTTTTTTTGATTATTCACCCACTATTTGTTTGTTTTTATTATATCATAGAAAACGTTTTCATCTATGCTAGAATAGTATTTATTTAAATTTAGAGCATAAAAATACCTGCTTTTGTGAAAGCAGGTAAACGTCTGTTTTTTTCATTTGTCTCACATTTTTGATTCTATCTCTTTCATCTTGGCTCAACAATAAGCTTAATAGCAGTGCGTTCTTCACCATCAATCTGAATATCAGTGAACGCAGGGATGCAAATCAAATCAACTCCGCTAGGTGCTACAAATCCTCTTGCAATCGCTACTGCCTTAACAGCTTGATTCAATGCACCTGCACCAATCGCCTGTATTTCTGCTGCACCTCTTTCACGCAGAACTCCAGCAAGTGCACCAGCTACAGAATTAGGATTAGATTTTGCTGAAACCTTTAATATTTCCATTCCTAGCTCCCCCTTGTATAATCCCGATCCTGGCATGAGCAGTTTCATGAGCAAATCAGGTATATAAGTTTCCACTGCTACTATATTCATTCTACAAATGACATATTCCGGCTTGGACAAAAAAAGTGCAATAAAAATAGAAAAGCGGAAGCGCCTTGTCCAGGAAAAATGCAGTTCAACTTTTCCTAGGGGCGACAGGCATAAGATAAGCCGACGAGAAGGTTGGTCTTTACCTTCTTGACGGTTTATCTTATGACCCCGAGTCCCTAGGCGCTGAAGCTGGACAAAAGAAAAACCTTCCAAGATTGGAAGGTTATGAATACCAAGGATTATCTTCATTTATTAAAATTCTTTCCATCTTTTTGCATTTTCCCGTTTTTCTATCTAGTTCCAAATAAACACCGCTTAGTTGGTTATGACCGGATTTTGGAACTTCAAACCTCACCGGCAGGCTTGTCAAAAACTTGGTGATGACAGCTTCTCTCTCCATACCCAGAATTCCATCATATGGACCTGTCATCCCAACATCGGTTAAATAGCCCGTACCGTTTGGCAGAACACGACTATCTGCAGTTTGTACGTGTGTGTGTGTTCCTACGACAGCAGAAACTCTCCCATCAAGATACCAGCCCATTGCTTGTTTTTCACTTGTAGCCTCTGCATGAAAGTCCACAAAGATAAAAGGTGTTCGCTCTTGTGCGATTTCGACTAATTCATCTGCTTTTTTAAATGGACAATCTAATGGGGGCATAAAGGTTCGCCCCTGCAAATTGATGACAGCAACTTCCAAATCATTCACCTTAAAAAAAGCTAACCCTTTTCCGGGAGTACCTTCTGGAAAGTTTGCAGGACGTACCATATTCTTTGCTGTTTCGATAAATTCAAAAATCTCCTTGTTATCCCACGCGTGGTTTCCTAGGGTTACAGCCTGAGCACCGCTGCTTAAAAACTCTCGGTAAATCTTTTCTGTAATTCCCCGTCCTCCAGCTGCATTTTCACCATTAATAATCGTAAAATTAGGGCGATATTTTTCCTTAATTTTTGGTACATACTCTTTCACCATATCACGGCCTGGCGAGCCTACCACATCTCCAATAAATAATAAGTTCATTTGTTTTCCTTTCGCAAAGCTTATATTTACTAAGGCTCTTTTCTTAAAATATGTTGATTTTTGGAACAAACTTTATTAAGAAAAGAGCCTACAAACTAAATTCTAAAGGACAAAATAGATATTTCCACGTTAAAATCGGCATTAAGATTTTAACAACAATCTTTAGAATACAGCCTTTAATCTTAATTGTATCACATTTTTATTTTATTTAATCGTAAGCTTACTTTTTCAAAGGCTGTATTGAATTAGGCTTTTGATTTCAACTGTGTAAGAAAAATAAACGGAAAAACTCCGGCTAAATTTGAAAATACCCCTATTTGCTTAAAAATAAGCGGAGTTTTTCCGGTTATTTTATCAAAATCATTGAATTTTGTCATATTTAGAGCAGTTAACCGGAATATCTCCGCTTATATCTGCTCCTTCAGCTTCCCCATATACATTAGACGGAAATTCTCCGCCTATGAATTCTCATACCTTCACTAATAACAACAATGAATAATAACATGGCCAAAAAAATAGAGCGATGCTTAAGCATCGCTCTATTTTGCGTATTCTACAGCCCGTGTTTCACGGATAACTGTTACTTTAATATGTCCTGGATAGTCAAGCTCTTCTTCTATTCGTTTCCGAATATCTCTAGCCAAACGGTGTGCAGCTAAATCATCAACGGCATCAGGTCTTACAATAATTCGGACTTCACGTCCAGCCTGAATTGCAAAGGATTTCTCAACACCATCATAGGACTCAGAAATTTCCTCCAGCTTTTCTAAACGGCGGATATAGTTTTCTAAAGTCTCACTGCGTGCACCTGGTCTTGCAGCTGATAATGCGTCAGCAGCAGCTACCAGAACAGCAATAATCGATGTTGGTTCTGTATCACCATGGTGTGAAGCAATACTGTTGATTACAACAGCATGTTCCTTGTATTTTGTCGCAAGTTCGACTCCAATCTCAACATGGCTGCCTTCTACTTCGTGATCAATCGCTTTTCCAATATCGTGTAAAAGACCTGCACGACGGGCAAGCGTTTCATCCTCACCAAGTTCCGCTGCTAGTAAGCCCGAAAGCTGTGCAACTTCCATTGAATGTTTTAAGACATTTTGACCATAACTTGTACGGAACTTTAAACGTCCAAGGATTTTGATTAGATCTGGATGTAATCCATGAACTCCAACTTCAAAAGTCGTTTGTTCACCCACTTCACGGATATACTCATCCACTTCCCGACGAGATTTCTCAACCATTTCCTCAATGCGTGCGGGATGGATACGTCCATCTTGGACTAGCTTTTCAAGTGCCAATCGGGCAGTTTCTCGACGAATTGGATCAAATCCTGAAAGAATTACAGCCTCTGGTGTATCATCGATAATCAAGTCAATTCCCGTAAGTGTCTCTAGAGTACGGATATTTCTTCCTTCACGGCCAATAATACGACCTTTCATTTCATCATTTGGAAGGTTGACTACAGATACAGTCGTTTCCGCAACATGGTCAGCAGCGCAACGCTGGATTGCTAGCGATAAAATTTCCTTTGCTTTCTTGTCTGCTTCTTCTTTCGCTCGGTTTTCACTTTCCTTAATCATTATCGCGGTGTCATAGGTTAATTCCTGTTCCATTTTATCGATAATGATGGTCTTTGCTTCCTCACGAGTCAAACTCGAAATACGCTCGAGTTCAGTTTGTTGTGTTCGTACCAGCTCGTCCACTTTGCTTTCCATCTGTTCAATATGCTGTTGTCTTTGGTTTAGAGAATCATCCTTCTTTTCTAATAGAACTTCTCGTTTATTTAACGATTCATCCTTTCGATCTAAATTCTCTTCTCTTTGCAGTAAACGGTTTTCTTGTTTTTGCAGTTCATTTCTTCGTTCACGAACCTCACGTTCGGCTTCAGTACGAAGCTTGTGAATTTCATCCTTTGCTTCTAGCAAAGCTTCTTTTTTCAATGAATCAGCATCACGCTTTGCATCTTCAAGAATCTGCTCTGCAGCATTCTTTGCTCCTGCTATTTTTGCCTCAGCAATGGATTTACGAACAAAATAGCCAACAACGGCACCGACGATAATGCCAAGCAAAATGGAGATGATAGTAATAGGTTCCATCGTTACACCTCCTCTTGCTATGAACTTTTTTCTTACACTTTTTTTAAGTGTCGGCATGTACATTGGTTTGGTTCAATATACAGCAAGCACCAAGCTTTTCATTGTAATATTAACAAAAATGTAAAATATACATTTTAATTGTAAATGTGTGTATATTCATTGTCAAGGGTAACTCCTGTTAGCTTTTTCAAATATTTGGACTTTGTTCAAATTTTAACAATTTGGAAATTTTGCATACCGTGAATTAAAATACAATTTAATGGATAAATATAAAGTTTTTTCAAAAAAAGAGCAAAACCTAAACAGGCTTTGCTCCTATTTCTTAGTCTATTAATTCAAACTGCTCATCATCATCAGCGGATTCTGTCACGACTTTTTCGCCATCTAATCCGAAATGTTCACGGATTTTTTGTTGAATTTCAAGACGAACACTTGGATTTTCTCGTAAGAATTGCTTGGCATTTTCGCGTCCTTGACCAATTCTTTCTTCATTATATGAATACCAAGAACCACTCTTTTGAACGATATCTAATTCGGAGCCAATGTCAACAATTTCCCCTTCCTTAGAAATACCTTCTCCATACATAATATCCACTTCAGCTGTACGGAACGGTGGCGCAACTTTATTCTTAACAATTTTAATTTTTGTTTTGTTTCCTACCACGTCTGTTCCTTGCTTTATCGCTTCTGCACGACGTACTTCAACACGGATAGTGGAGTAGAATTTCAATGCTCGTCCACCTGGAGTTGTCTCTGGGTTTCCAAACATGATCCCAATCTTTTCACGAACCTGGTTAATAAAGATTGCAATTGTCTTAGATTTATTGATGGCACCAGATAGTTTTCTGAGTGCTTGGGACATTAAGCGAGCTTGAAGACCCATGTGAGAATCTCCCATTTCACCTTCAATTTCTGCTTTTGGAACTAGTGCTGCAACAGAGTCGACTACAAGAATATCAATTGCGCCGCTTCGAACAAGTGCTTCAGCGATTTCAAGTGCTTGTTCCCCTGTATCAGGCTGGGATAACAATAGTTCATCAATATTTACTCCCAGTTTTTGAGCATATGCTGGATCCAGCGCATGCTCGGCGTCGATAAACGCTGCTTGTCCGCCTGCTGCTTGAACTTCTGCAATTGCATGAAGGGCAACAGTTGTTTTACCAGAGCTCTCAGGTCCATAAATTTCAATAATTCTTCCTCTTGGATATCCACCCACTCCAAGTGCGGCATCAAGTGCCAACGAGCCACTTGGACTAGTTAAAATCCTTGTATCAGTTTTTTCGCCCATTTTCATAATGGAGCCTTTTCCAAATTGCTTTTCAATCTGTTTTAGCGCCATTTCTAAGGCGGCTTTACGATCACTCACTACTAGTTCCTCCCTTATATATAAACCAAAAAGTTAATAGCCAAAATCTATTTAATTAAATCCTATTAATAATATAACCTCTTTTAAGACTTTTGTCGAGTAAAAAATCGAACATTCATTCGACTTTTTTAGAGCAATAAGTCATGTAAAAAAAGGTAATTCACCCAGACATTTATCTTCTTTCCATTCGTTTTTTTCTCCAATTTATGATTTTGTCTCATTTTCAGACAATATCATTGGATAAAAAAATCACAGAGAGCTTAGTTAGCTCTCTGTGATTCCTTCAAATGCTTTATTAAATAATAACATCCAAATTTTACCGAACGGCTCCGGATTGCTTCCCTTGAACCGCCTAGTTCCAGTTTTTCCACCACTGTAGGCTTTCCCTTTATTGAAATCCCAATGAAAACTGTACCCACAGGTTTTCCTTCAAGCTCATCAGGCCCAGCAACTCCAGTAAAACTAATTCCTATATCAGCTGAAACCAATGCTGCAACATTCTCAGCCAGTTCTTTTGCACACTCTTTACTTACAACCCCATATTTTTCAATCGTTTCATGTTTAACTTTTAAAACATTCTTTTTAACCTCATTCGTGTAGCAAACAACTCCGCCCTTAAAGACTGCACTCACACCGGGGAAACTAGTAAGTTCCTCTTGAAACAATCCCCCTGTTAAACTCTCTGCTGCTGATGTCGTAACATTTTTTTCTTTTAACACCTTCATCAGTTCCGCTACTAACGAAGTATTGTTATACCCATATAAAAACTGCCCTACGCGAGAATTAATATTAGCCTCTACTTCGTCCAGCATTAACTCTGCTGTATCCAAATCCCGGTGCTTCGCTGTAAGGCGTAAGGTACATTCCCCATCCGCCGCAAGCGGGGCAATGGTTGGATTTGTTTGCTGCTCGATAAGATCATCGATTTCCGTTTCTAAAGCCGCCTCACCAATTCCAAAGAACCTTAAAACTCTAGAAACGATTTTCTCGTCTGTTTTTACTTGTTTTGACAAAGCAGCCGTCCCGAATTTAGAAAACATTGGTTCCATTTCTTTTGGCGGGCCGGGTAAAAGCATATAAAGACAATCTCCATTCCCGACCATCATGCCCGGTGCCATGCCGTGATGGTTTGGCAGAATCGTAGAGCCCTCAATAACAAGAGCCTGTTTCTTATTATTTTCAGTCATTACCCTATTTCCCTTTTTAAAATAGAGTTCAATAGTTTCTAGTGCCTCTTGGTCCATGACAAGTGTTTTCCCGATATGCCGAGCAATCGTTTCCTTCGTTAAATCATCTTTTGTCGGTCCTAGCCCGCCGGTAAAAATGATCAAATTTGAACGCTTTTCCGCAATCTCAATCGCAGAACTTAACCGGTCAGGATTATCTCCAACTACTGTATGAAAAAAAACATTAATCCCCAGCCCGGCAAGTTGTTGCGAAATAAATCGAGCATTGCTATTAACAATTTGACCCAGCAGTAATTCAGAACCAACAGCAATTATTTCTGCATTCATTATCTATTACCCCAAATTCTATTTAGAATTTTTAAAAACATGCATATTCTTCGAGAAATAATCCCAGCCAGACCAGATAGTAAAAATTAATGCTACCCATAATGCTACATCATCAAACGGAAATCCTATCATTTCAAAAATAATATTATGTAATAAAAGTGCTGATATTGCGATAATCTGTGCCCAAGTTTTAATTTTTCCGAGGTTATTAGCAGCTACCACTTCTCCACCCTCTACCAATAAAAGCCGGAGACCGGTGACAGCGAATTCCCTGCTTATGATTGTAATCACAATCCAAGACGGTGCAAAGCCAAGCTCCACAAGGACAACCAGCGCTGCAGAAACTAGTAATTTATCGGCAAGCGGGTCGAGGAATTTCCCCATATTTGTAACAAGATTATATTTCCTAGCGTAATAGCCATCTACCCAATCTGTAGAAGCAGCAAAAATAAAGATTAATGCTCCAACAAAATGTGTTACTGGCAGGTCCGTCCCTAGTAAATGCATGGTTCCCCAATCAAAGGGTACAAGCATAATAATCAAGAAAAGTGGAATTAATAGTATTCTTGATATCGTTATTTTATTTGGTACATTCATATTCTTGCCTCCAGGTAATATTAATGCTCTTTTCTTAAACTTTGTTGCTATTTGAAACAAAATCAAATGATTGTGCTAAGTTTCCACAGAAAATAGAATAAATTTAATAAGAAAAGAGCCTGCAAACTAAATTCTAAAGCACAAAATAACTATGTCCACGTTAAAATCGGCTTTAAGATTTTAACACAATCGTTAGGTAAACTACCATTATTAAGAACGAAAAATAGTCATCACTCGATGACTATCCGTTCTTCGGAACATATTGAATCGTAATGTTCTGTTGAACCACATCAGCAGGTGCGATTGCATACTCAAGCTTTTGGTCATTTACGTAAATTTCAGTATCGACCGCTCTACCAACAACAATGACTGCTTTGGTGTCGCCTGTTAAATCTACTTCTGTACTTTGGGTACCAGTGGTTGATAATAGACCCTGAAACAAGGATTTACCACTGCTATTTTTAACATTAACCCATGTTTGCCCTGTTGAAACCAGTTTTACGACAAATTTATCTGTATTTTTCAAATCATACGTAGAGTTTTTTCCACTGTTTTGAACAGCTGTTAATTCTTGTTTTGGCGTTTCTACAGGATTTTCCTCAACAGTCTTTTCTTCTTCGTTCTGATTTTCTTCATCGTTTTGTTCTTTGTCGTTTTCTTTTTCTGAATCCTTTTCGGTCTCTTCCGCTTTTTCTAGATTTTCAGAGCGGATAAATTTTACTGGCTCATTCTCTTTATTAATCGCGTTATTTCCATTGCCTCCAACGTTATTAACAAAGAAGTAATATAATAGCCCGGCTGCACCTATAACAAAGACCCCAATTAAGACTTTGGGAATAATATCAAAAATTTTCGAGGAGCCTTCAGTAACAGTTTTTCGTGTTTTTACTCTTGATAATTGTTCGGGTAAATCCTCGTTATGTGTTGCTGGAATTTCATTCTTATATGTTTCAAAGATTTCTTCGGGATTAAGCTGAAGCGCTTCTGCATATTGTTTCACAAAAGCCCTGACATAAAAATTACCTGGCATACTAGAATAATTGCCTTCTTCGATCCCTATCAGATATCGTTTTTGAATCTTCGTGATAGATTGTAAATCCTCCAAGCTTAGTCCTTTGGCTAATCGCGCTTCTTTTAGTCGATTACCTAATTCTGTCACCTTTTAACACCTTCCAATTAATTAAAATCCAAAATCTCCAAAATCAGAGCCAGAGAATAAGTTATTTTGGTCAACAATGTCATATGTAATTTCTTCGTCTGCGTGGCTTCTCAACTCGATAATATAATCAAAGTCATCAAGAGTATACTCTGAATTTTGCACAAATATATCAGGATGCTCCACCACTTTAACGGCCGGTAAACGCATAATTTCACGTACCAGCTGCCAATGACGTTCACTTGCACGCTTTGTAGAAACTATACCATCAAGAATGAATAAATTATTTTCGTTGTATTCATCTTGAATCAGCTGATTCCGTATCGTTTGCTTTAGAAGAGTGGAAGATACAAATAACCATCTTTTATTTGCACATACACTGGCAGCTACTACAGACTCCGTTTTACCAACCCTTGGCATGCCACGAATCCCTATTAGTTTGTGCCCTTCCTGCTTAAATAACTCAGCCATAAAATCAACTAATACACCAAGTTCGTTCCTAACAAATCTGAATGTCTTTTTATCATCTGCATCACGCTGTATGTAACGTCCGTGGCGAACTGCCAGACGATCGCGAAGTTTTGGTTCTCTAATCTTTATAACTTTTATTGTGTCCATTGTATTTAAAATTGACTCTAAACGTTTTATTTGATTATCATCTTTTGATAACATTAATAAACCGCGTCTTCCTTCATCCACTCCGTTTATCGTGACAATGTTTATTGACAGCATACCAAGTAATGAAGAGATGTCGCCCAATAGACCAGGACGGTTTTTTTGAATCTCATATTCTAAATACCACTCTTTTTTCTCCATAAAAACCTCCTAATCGGTAACGACAAATTTTTCTTGATTTCACCTATCCATTATAATATATGATTTTGATTGAAGATGAAAGCAAAAACAAGTTCAATGCTTATTAAACTGATGCTCCACATACATAAATGTAGTGGATTCTAACTTCCTAGTCTTCGCCTATTCGTACACACACTTTTCTTTAAGAAGAAAACGGCTTTGGAAACAGGAACTGGAACTAGTTTTGTTAGAACATTTGTAGGCAAAGCAACCTTTGTTGCCATTGACGACTACATCTTTTGTTCTTTCGAACTCGGCTACATCAAGCCGCAATGAAATGGAATGTTAGACTGCACATCCTGCAGTCTTTTTTGCTTTCAATTTAATGCCCGAATTTAAAATTACCTCATTATCATTTTCAATTTTTTTAATTTCTTCTTCGTGAAATGTTAAAAATTGCTCAAATGTATTTAGGCAAGTTTCTCTATCGCATTTCAATCCTAACAAATCTGAATTCATTAAAAGAAAGGCAGAATATAAATCACGTTGGACCTTGGTACCATCATCAAATATATGCCATCGTTCTTTCAATTCTTTCTTTTTGCATTTGTCTGCTTTGTGATCATATTGACTAGCTTTAAAAGAGGATGTTTTGACTTTGATGAAAGTCCCGTCCAATGCTGTGACTTTTCTTGAAAGTAGACTTACGAAGGCTGAGGGAGAACGACGTGCTATGGTTTTACCGAATCGTTTTTTCCTTTTATACTTACCTGTTTTTTCACTAACTTCTGTCTTTTTAGCACGTTTTTGGAGGGCTTTAAAATTCATTTCTTCGACAAAGAATCTGTCTCCTAAAATAACCATTCGATTGACTTCGTATTGATGGCTAAACTTACGATATAAAGCTAATTTTCGGTATATCTCTTTCAATTGAGCTTTTAGTTTCTTATAGTTATTGGAAAACTTCCACTGCTTTTTACCTTTCCTAGTACGACCTGCTTCGTCGTAGTTCTGTGGATTAGTAGCACGTTTCGAACGGTCTAGTTTCCTATTGTATAATCTGATTTCTCGTTGTACATTTTCAACCTTTTTTATGTTTTCAGCCAAGTTTTTCAATAGAACCTTTGATGTACTTGATATTGCAATCGAGGATGTACCAATGTCGGTCCCAAGCGGACCTTTGCCTAAAGGATATTTCACTTGTCCTGTTTTCCGGTCTTTTTTTATGGGAGGATAGCCCGTACAAACCAGTTGAGCATAGTACCGAACGGTCCCTCTTATGACTCGTTTTAAAATACGAACATATTTTACCCTAAAGAAGTCTGTAACAGTTTCTCCATCTTTGTTCTTGTATTGAAATGTCTGTTGGGAATTTAGTAGATGAAAAGCTTCTTTTAGATATATATCCATTTCTTTTACCTTCAGATCCAATAACACATCATTAGAAATTATTTTCCCATTTTTAAATCTCCAACCTGTTTCATTGTTTTTCCCTTCAAAAGAATCCATTTCTCCACGCTTAACAAATACCACTTTTTTCGCTTTGCCAAACAATTTTTGTTTGATCGTGTTCCATGCTCTTGTGGCTGTTTTTTGGGCGATGATTGAATTTATTTTACCGTTAAAGTGATTTCGAACTTCTTTTATGTATTCGTGCATTGAATACTCTGTTAGTCCAAATTCTTCTCTAAGTTTCTTGAATTCTTCAGAGATGTTTTTCTGTTCGTTTTGAAAATACTCCATCTTTTCTTTGTTACAATTTCTTGCTAGATGTGATTTTATAGCTCTTGAAATACGGACTAATTTTTTGTATCGTTTCGTCCTTTTCATTTGTTTTTCTCTCTTTAGATACTCACCGAGTGATGTATTATAAATCACTCGATTAATTTCCAATTCAGATTCGATGTTTAAAAAATCTCTATTCTTACCTTTTATCTCTACATCGATGATGAATGAAGGAGTTTTTACTTTCGCCATGTTTCACACCTACTTTCAGGTCTCGAATCAAACGTATGTTCCTATATATTTTACCAAAAAACTCATAGATATGCAATAATAAAATCGGTTCCTAAAAGCAGGGGTTTTCCCGATTTAGCTTTGGTAAATTTAGATCTAAATACACAAAAAAGAGAGGTTAACCCTCTCTCTTAGCGACTTCCATTATTTTGAACTAATTTAACCATAATATTCGCAATTGCTTGTTGTTCTTCTTTATCAGCAACAGACCATAGGTCAGCAAGGATTCTTTCCTGCTCATTTTTAGGTTCCACTTGTTCTGCTAAATAATCCCCAATTTGTAAAGCGAGTGCACTTATTGCTCCCTCACTCATCCCTTCATTTTGTGCTTGATGAAGACGATCAGCAAGAAAATCTTCCCATTGCTTCCAGTTATCTAAAACTGACATATTAAACCCTCCTTTTTATTGTACAGTATTATTTTGCAATTGTAGGGAAGAAATTATTCACGAAAATTAAATGTATAAATTATGTATGCCAGCCGCCGTTAATAGAAAGAACTTGGCCAGTTATATAGGAAGATTCATCTGATAGTAAGAATTTCACACCGTTGGCTATTTCTTCAGGAAGAGCCAGCCTGCCCATCGGGATTTCGTATTGAAGGATTTGTTTATCCTCTTCTGTAAACTGGCTCATCATCGGCGTTTCTACAGCACCAGGAGCAATGGCATTAACTCGTACACCGTTCAATGCCATCTCCTTACTTAATGCTTTTACAAAGGCAATCTGTGCTCCCTTTGCACTTGAATAAACCACTTCACATGCGGAACCAATTTGACCCCAAATGGAAGAGATAAAAATTACATTTCCAGATCGTTTTTTTATTAATTTCGGTAATAGTTCTTTCGTGATCATCACTGGATTCATCACATGAACTCTCATTAGGGATTCCATTTCCTCCTGTTTTAAATCAACCAGGAGTCCATACTGGCTATTACCACTACAATGGATGATTGAATCTAGTGAGAAAATTTGGGAACAAATTTTTTTATATCCATCTGGATTTTCTAAATCGGACTGTATGATTATGTATTCACCGCCAAATGGTTTAAGGCTTCTAAGTAATTTCTGTATTGATTGTTCATTTTGATTGAAATGCAGATACAAATGATACCCTAAAGAAGCTAGTTTTAAAGCAACCGCTTGTCCGATGCCTCCGCTCGCACCAGTAATTAGTGCATATTTTTCCATTTATCTCACTCTTTCCCTTTCTAACTACTATTCATTTTAAACGAAAGAAGCGCCGGCTAGCGACGCTTCTTCACTATTTTTTAGGTATGACTTGGCAAACTGAAAAACGTTCTTCTGAAATAACTTCTGAAGCCATTAATTTAACGTCATCCAGCGTAATTTTCTCTAATGTTGGAACGACATCAAATAGATTCATGTCATTAAAGGCATACCTTGTGAATTGATTTGCGATATATTCTGGTGAATTCACTGCACGCAAAAACCCGCCAATTTTCTTCTTTTTTGCTCGTTCTAATTGATCCTCGGTAAACGCTGTTCCGTTTTTGGCTTGAAATAGCATATCTTTTAGCTGCTCTGCAAGTTTATCAGGATTTTCCGTGTCTCCGCCTACCATCGCAAAACCGAATCCTTGTTCCTGGGTATAATCATAAGAGAAGGTTTCATCAATTAGTCCTTGGTTATAAAGTTGATTATAATTTTCCGAGCTTTTTCCAAATAACAAATCCAAAAGTACATTCATGGTTAACTCATTCTTTAATAACTGTGCACCACTTTGGTCCACATGTAGTGCTTTCATCCCAATTAAGCATTTTGAGGTTTGCACATTCATTTCTAGCACTTGCTTCTGTTGTGCTGCCTGAACTGGCTCATCTTCAAATTTACGCTGAATCTCTGGCATCTCTTTGTATTCTTTTTTTGCTTGGTTACCTCTGACTTGATCCATAAATTTATTGGGATCAACAGGTCCGACAATAAATAACAGCATATTACTCGGATGATAGAAGGTATTGTAGCACTCATAGAGCAAATCTTTTGTAATATGAGAAATCGATTCAATTGTACCAGCAATATCTATTTTAACGGGATGATTTTGATAAAGATTTTGAATCAGCCCAAAATAAAGGCGCCAATCCGGATTATCGTCATACATGGTAATTTCCTGACCGATAATCCCTTTTTCCTTTTCAACCGTCTTCTCAGAAAAATACGGGTCCTGAACGAAATCAACCAACGTTTCCAGGTTTTTCTCTACATCTGATGTACTAGAAAACAAATAAGCTGTTCTTGTAAAGGATGTAAAAGCATTTGCTGACGCACCTTGTTTACTGAATTGTTGAAAAACGTCCCCATCTTCCTTTTCAAAAAGCTTATGCTCTAGAAAATGGGCAATACCATCAGGAACTTTTACAAACCCCTCTTTTCCGAGCGGCACAAAATGGTTATCAATGGATCCATATTTCGTCGTAAAAGTTGCAAACGTCTTATTAAAACCCTTTTTCGGCAATATATAAACATTTAACCCATTAGATAACTTTTCATGGTAAAGTTCTTCCTGAAGTTGGTCAAAATTTATTTTTTCCATTATTTTGCCGCCTCCGTTCCTGTTAAGAAGTAGATAGTGTCAAGTTCAATTTTATTGGCAACCGCAACTATTTCATCCATTGTCGTTTTTTCCATATCATTGATCCACTGCTCAAGTTTAATGTCTTTGCCTGCAACTACATTATGATAAAGAATCTCCGTCAGTCCTCTGGGGGTGTCAATTGTTTCAAGAATTTGATTACGAATTACTGCTTTTGTTTGAACGAATTCCTGCTCCGTAAAATCACCTTTTTTCATTGCTTCTAATTGATCGCGGATAATTCCCACAGCCTGATCGTAATTCTTAAGGTCAATCCCAGACATGACCATCATAAGACCTTTATGGCTCTCAAGCCTGCTTGAGACATAATATGCTAAGCTTGCCTTTTCACGGACATTGATAAACAACTTCGAGTGAGAAAAGCCGCCAAAGATCCCATTAAACAATTGAAGAGCAAAATAATCACTGTCTCCATAAACAATATTCGTACGATAACCAATATTCAATTTTCCTTGCTTTACATCCTGCTCTTCTTTAATTTCTTGTACCTGCTCTTTTTTCAGAATTTCTTTTGACTGAAATTTTTTCGGTGTGCGGTTTTCAAAAGAAAGAAGTTCATTCGCAATGCTTTTTACCTCTTCTTCCTTTACATCACCAATTACATAAAGGTCCATTTCATCTTCGGAAAAGGCCTTTTTAAAATAGTCGTATAAATTACTTGCAGTGATAGCATCCACATCCTCGGCTTCACCATTCACTTGCAGAGCATATGGCTCACCTTTACACATTTCTTTCAGCAGGCGGACATTGGAATAACGCATTTTATCATCATACACAGATTGAATACGCTGTTTTAAGGTCCTCTTTTCTTTGTTCACTGTTTCCTGATCAAAAGCATTGCCGGAAACATTCGGTTTTGTTAAAACTTCTGAAAGAAGTTCGAAACCTTTTTTCATTAATGGGGCGGGGTCACTTAAAAATTTCTCATTTGCAATCTCAAGAGTAAAACTGATAATATGATATTCACCTTTTTTTGCTAAATCAATAAATAGTGTAGCTCCATATAATTCATCTAAATAAGAACGTAAAGCCGTAGTTGTCGGGTATTTCGAGGAGCTGCTTTGTAATACTTGAGGAAGCAATGCTCGTTTCGTTACATCTTCCTTTGTTAGTGGTGCTTTCATTTTCCAAACAAATGTATTTGTTTTGTATTTATTGGTTTCAATGACATGGAGTTTGTAGCCATGCATATTGGTGATTTTTTCCGTAGTTGAACCCATCTAATTGCCTCCTTTAGATTTCAAATCTTTCTTATTTATATATGTAAACATTCATCCGGTTATTTTACATCTTTTCCAATGTATTTAACACTTATTCTTACTATAATTTGCCAGGCTTGGTTTTTACAAGCTAAAACCCCTGCTATTAACAAAACAAAAAAGGCTGACAGATAAGCCAGCCTTTTCTACTTTACAAATCTTATCGTTTTCCTGGATCAAATGGTTCTCCTGCTGCTTTAGGTGCTTGTGAAGATTTAGAAAAGATAACTAAAGCAATTAATGTTACCACGTATGGGAAAATTTTTAGAATAATTGGCGGAATAACTGCCAATTCAGGGATAACCTGTGATACGTTAGCGATTGTGCTAGCAAATCCGAAGAATAATGTTGCTCCTAAGATTCCGAGTGGTCTCCATTGTCCAAAAATCAAGGAAGCCAATGCCAAGAATCCTAGCCCTGACACGGAACCAGTAAATTCACCTGCGTAGGTTAGAATAATGATTGCTCCGCCTAATCCTGATAGTGCACCCGATAGCATAACACCGATATATCGAATTCTCACTACATTAATCCCTGCTGCTTGAGCAGCCTGCGGAAACTCACCACAAGACTTTAAACGTAAACCAAATTTTGTTTTATTTAGTACAAACGCACTAATAAGTAGTACCACTAGTATAAACCAAGTTGTGGCATACGTTTTTGTAAACAGTAAATCTCCAATAATTGGAATTTGCGATAAAATTGGCACATCAAATGGTGTAAACCCACTAGTGATACGAATATTACCACTTCCAGTTATATTTCGAGCCAAGAATACGGTCAAAGCCATCGCAATCATGTTAATCGCTGTACCACTGATTACTTGGTCAGCACTTAAATTAATGCTGGCAAAAGCATGTAATAGGGAAAACAAAATACCGACTATTGCCGCTACTAATAACCCCACCCACAATACCGCTGATCCTGACATACTATCCTGCAAAAAGTTAACCGTTAGTGCACTCGCAAATGCTCCTGAAATCATTAAACCTTCTAATCCAATATTAACGATACCGCTTCTTTCACTAAAAAGACCGCCTAAAGCTGTAATGAGAAGTGGGATGGTAAAAACAATTGCGTAAGGGAATATTTGTTCAATTATGGTCCACATTTTATGCTTCTCCCTTCTTGCCAACAGGTCCATTTACATCATTTGAATTGGAACGAGTCTTACGGAATTTATTTAGCAGACGGTGAATTAGTACACTGGTAGCAGCAAAATAAATAATAATGGCAATAATTGTATTAGCAAGCTCTGGTGGGATTTCGATCATCGCATTCATAAAGCCTGTACCTGAATAAAGAATACCAAAAAGGAGTGCTGCAAAGAATACACCAACTGGTGAGTTTGCCCCAAGTAATGCAACGGCAATCCCATCATAGCCCTGAGTTGGCAGAATACCGATTTGCATGCTGGAAGCATTACCAGTATATAATGCTACCCCGCCAAGACCTGCAAGGGCACCAGAAATTAACATCGATAAGATGATATTCCGATTAACTTTCATACCTGCATATTCAGCTGCGTGCCGATTGAAACCAACCGCTTTTAACTCAAATCCTAATGTAGTTTTATTAACGATGAATGCAATGATAAGTACAGTAATAACTGCAAAAAACAAACCTAAATTAATGTAGGAACCCTGAAACATCTCTGTCAGCCAAGGCGTTCTCAAAGTAGAATCTTCCGCAAGTTTACGTGATTCAGTTTCTAGGAATTCACCTTTAAAATAACCAGGAACAACATAGTAAACTGTCCAATACGCAATCCAGTTCATCATAATTGTTGATACTACTTCATGCACATTGAATCTTGCTTTAAAATAGCCTGGAATAAATGCCCATAATCCTCCACCTACAATACCAGCTAGTATCATTACTAGGATTAGGATTGGTCTTGGAAAATCAAACGTTAACGCGACAGCAGTAGCACAAAGACCGCCAATTAACATTTGACCTGCTGCACCGATATTAAATAGACCTGTACGGAAGGCAAACGCGACAGCAAGCCCAGTAAAAATAAGTGGTGTTGCAGTTGCAAGAGTATCACCAATACGTGATATATTCTTTAATGCACCTTGGAATAAATACGTGTAACCTTCAATCGGACTTGCCCCTATGAAGAGCATCAATAAGCCGCCAGCTATTAGTCCTAAAATAATTGAAATTAAAGATACAATGGTGTTTCTCATACGCTTCTCTCCTTATTCACTCCAGCCATCATCAGTCCTACCTCATTTTCATTCGTTTCAGATGCATTAACCGTTCCAATGAGTTCACCATTATTAACGATAGCAATACGGTCTGAAAGCTGAAGTACCTCATCAAGCTCTAAAGAAACTAGAAGAACAGCTTTCCCTTTATCGCGATGCTCAATTAATCTTTTGTGGATATATTCGATTGAACCAACATCAAGGCCACGTGTAGGCTGAACTGCAATTAATAAATCAGGGTCTAATTCCATTTCACGACCAATGATAGCCTTTTGCTGGTTTCCGCCTGATAATGTCCTGGCAATGGAAACCCCGCCCTCTCCTGAGCGCACGTCAAAGTTTTCCAGTATTTTTTTAGCATATTTCCTAATAGCAGAACCATTTAATAATCCATATTTTGCAAATGGCGGTTTATTATAAATTTCTAAAACCATATTATTTTCTAATGTATAGTCAAGGACAAGACCTCGTTTATGTCTGTCTTCCGGAATATGCCCAATACCGCTTTCGATTCTTTTACGAATAGGAATATTCGTTATTTCATTTCCATTTAATAAAATCTTTCCGGATTCTGCCTTTCGAAGTCCTGTAATCGCTTCCACGAGTTCCGATTGTCCATTCCCTTCAACCCCAGCAATACCAAGAATTTCTCCTTTTCTTACTTCAACAGAGAAATTTTTAAGACCCATTACTTTTCTGCTGTTCTTAACTGATAAAGAATCTATTTGAAGTACAACATCTCCTGGTGTACTTTCTTTCTTATCCACTTTAAAGTTAACCTGACGGCCAACCATCATTTCTGCCATTTGTGCCTCGCTAGTTTCTTTTACGTTAACCGTTCCAATACCTTTTCCACGTCGAATAACGGTACAACGATCTGCGACCGCTTTAATTTCCTTCAGCTTATGTGTGATAATGATAATCGATTTTCCTTCATTAATTAGATTACGCATGATTTTCATAAGCTCTTCTATTTCATTTGGGGTTAGAACCGCAGTCGGTTCATCAAAAATTAGAACTTCAGCTTCGCGATAAAGCATTTTCATAATTTCTACTCTTTGCTGCATTCCTACAGAAATATCTTCGATTTTCGCATGTGGATCAACATTTAAACCATAATGCTTTGACAATTCCGCAATCCTTTTTGCAGCACTATCAATATCAAGGACCATACCTTTTAATGGTTCACTGCCTAGAATAATATTTTCTGTTACTGTAAAATTTTCTACTAATTTAAAATGCTGATGGACCATTCCAATACCAAGTTGGTTGGCTACGCTCGGATTTGCAATACGAACCTCCTCCTCGCGGATTTTTATGATCCCTTGCTCAGGTTGATACATACCGAACAATACGCCCATTAGAGTTGATTTACCGGCACCGTTTTCCCCCAGCAGTGCATGTATTTCCCCTTTTTTTAGTGTAAGGGTAATATTATCATTTGCTACAATACCAGGG
This sequence comes from Neobacillus sp. plas4, assembly GCF_057221695.1. Classification (NCBI taxonomy): domain Bacteria; kingdom Bacillati; phylum Bacillota; class Bacilli; order Caryophanales; family Bacillaceae; genus Neobacillus; species Neobacillus sp. plas4. Next base: position 1,904,970 of record NZ_CM170152.1, on the reverse strand, counting down.
AATTCCTTCCTGATATTCAGCATTTCAACCACATAACTCATAGTAGCACTCACCTTTTTATTTAGACTCGAATTTCTATGAAAATAGGGAGCCCCCTATCACAACAAGGTTATTGAAAAGAAATTTTTGCCAAATGCTATTTATTAAACCACTATTGTCACAAAAGTACATAAAAGAGACGGGAGATAAACCGTCTCTTTTATACTATTTTTACTTAAATAAGCTGCCTTGCTCACCTGAAACTTTAATATCTCCGGATTTGATCTTATCAAATGCTTCTTTTGCCTTAGCAACTGCTTCATCACTCAAGTTTGGATTTTCTTCTGGCAATCCAATACCGTCATTTTTCGCATCATACGTTAATGTCTCGCCGCCAGGAAAATTACCGTCTAATTCACGTTTAATGATGTCAAACGTTACAACGTCTAATTTCTTCATTGCGGAAGTTAAGATTGCAGATTTTTCACCTTCATAAATTCCATCCGCATATTGGTCAGAGTCAACACCAACGATCCAAATGTCGTCTCCAGCTTTCTTACGAGTTTTTGCTTCATTGATTGCTCCTACACCAACACCGCCAGCTGCTGCGAAGATAACATCTACACCACGGTCATACATTTGAGCTGCAATTTGTCCACCTGCAGCTACATTATCAAATGATCCTTGGTAAACTACGTTCTCAGCTTTAAGTGTAATATTTGTACCTAGGTTTTCGTTCGCGTATTTTAGTCCTTGTTGGAAGCCCCAGTTAAACTTTTGAACTGCAGGAATTTCCATACCGCCAATAAAGCCAGCTTCGCCTTCTTTTACTTCAACGGCAGTAGCTACACCAGCGATGAAACCTGATTCATGTTCTGAGAAGAAAACCGCAACTGTGTTATCCTTAACAACTGGTTTAAAATCACCAGAATGTGGATTACCATCAAGAATGACAAATTTTGCATCTTTATATTTATCTTGTGCGTGGAATATGGCAGTTTCGAATTTGAAACCAGGTGCTACGATAAATTTATAACCAGCATCATATAAGTTGCCCATTTCTTTTAGGTATTCAGCCTCTGTAGTACCAGCTGGCTTAAGATATTTTTCTTGGATTCCAAGTTCTTCTTTTGCTTGAAGAATCCCTTCCCAAGTACCTTGGTTAAAAGATTTATCATCAATTGTACCAGCATCTGTAACCATACCAATTTTAACTGCTTCTTTACCGTTATCCTTACCACCGGTATCTTTGTCACCGCCGCCACAAGCTCCTAGAATTGTGCCTGCAGCTAAAATAAATGACATAGCCAAGCCAAATTTACGTTTTTTCAAGACCTTTGACCCCCTATATATTGTTTGATTTAGTAGGAACTTTCAAAAAGCAGTGATTACGTTTTCATACCTGCAAAATAATTAAAATCTTTTTCGCAATACCCGAAAACTAAATTTATCTGCTTTAAAGTAGTTTACCGAGAAAAGGACAGGTTCATCCATTTCATCGAAATGCATTTGTTTCAAAACAAGCAAAGCTGTTTCTGGCTCGCATTCTAAAATTGGGGAAATTTTCTCATGATAACCAATTGGTTCAATCTGAGCAACCGCGTATGTAATTTTTCGGTTCGCCTCATCTTCCAAAATGGAAAAAATTGATTCCTCTCCATGGGAAAATGTTTCTGGCAAGATTCTTTGAGGTACCTTATCGATACAGTACACAACAGGCTCCCCGTTTGCAGTTCTAACCCGCTCCATGATTACAATTTCTTCATTTGTAGAACATGAGAAACGCCGAATATCCTCTTCTGTGGCCCCAACTGTTGATGAACTTAAAAAGATGGTGCCTGGTTTCATCCCTGCTTGAAGTATCATGTCTGTGACACTATTAAGTTGTTCAATCCCTGAGGTAAACAGTGGTTTTGCATTAACAAACGTGCCAACTCCATGGCGGCGAATGATGACATTTTCTTCCTCAAGTATTCGCAATGCTTCTCGAAGTGTGGCTCTGCTTACGCCAAGATGTTTGGCAAGATCGAATTCAGAAGGTAACTTTTCCTTTTCTTTATATACCCCTTGATCGATATCTTGCTTTAACCGATCGATTACTTGTAAATATAAATGTCGGTTATCTAGCTTTATAGACATGCAGGTACCTCCAGCTCTTTCATAAGACATCAGACATCTGATGTATAATCATTCCTACTAATCGAAGTTAATATACCACTTTTTCAGGCTAATGGAAATAGTATTTCAATATTTTGTCGAAAAAAGAAATTTTGTCGAAAAACTTTTGCAGTAATAAGTCTTTTTCCCTTTAAAATCAGCTAAATTTTATTATTCCCTATAATAGTTAGGTGTATTTATCAAAAAAAAAGAGCCAAATGGCTCAAAATTTAGTTAACTTCTTCATTTGTTTTGGATTGTAATACTGTTCTAGGTTTGCTGCCTTCATAAGCTCCTACAATTCCACGCGCTTCCATTTCATCAATTAAACGTGCTGCTCTAGTATAACCAATTCTAAATCGTCTTTGCAGCATAGATACAGAAGCTGTTTGCATTTCTATCACTAAATCAACCGCGTCTGAGTATAGTTCATCATCTACTTCACCAACTGCTTCAGGGGTATCATCCGGAATCATCTCATCTTGATATTGGGCCTTTTGTTGTCCAATTACAAAATTTACGGTTTCTTCTACTTCATTGTCAGATAAAAATGCTCCCTGGACCCGAACAGGCTTAGATGACCCAACAGGTAGAAATAGCATATCTCCTCTGCCCAACAGTTTTTCCGCACCACCCATATCCAAAATCGTCCTTGAGTCTGTAGCACTTGAAACTGCAAAGGCTATTCTGGAAGGAATATTGGCCTTTATAACTCCGGTGATAACATCCACAGATGGACGTTGAGTAGCTATAATTAAGTGAATTCCTGCAGCTCGAGCCATTTGTGCAAGTCTAGTAATCGAATCCTCCACATCAGAAGAAGCTACCATCATTAAATCTGCAAGTTCATCTACTATAACGACAATATAGGGTAAAAGTGGCTGCTTGTCATTTTCTTCCAAGTTATGTCTTTTAATTTGTTCGTTATACCCTTCAATATTACGGGTCCCGGTATGAGAGAATAAGTCATAACGTCTCTCCATTTCACTAACAACCTTTTTTAGCGCCTGAGATGCTTTTTTTGGTTCGGTAACTACCGGTGCTAATAAGTGAGGGACACCATTATAGACATTTAACTCGACCATTTTCGGGTCAATCATCATTAATTTTACTTCATGAGGTTTTGCCCTCATTAAGATACTCGTAATAATACCATTAATACAAACACTTTTTCCGCTTCCTGTTGATCCAGCTACAAGCAGGTGGGGCATTTTATTTAATTCTGCTACCACGGCCTCACCGGTAATATCTCTGCCAAGACCAATTAAAAGCTTTGCTTCAGGTTTATTATTCTGGGTTGCTTCTAGTACCTCTCGTAAGGAAACAACCGCTACTTCAGAATTAGGCACTTCAATTCCAATGGCAGACTTTCCAGGAATAGGGGCCTCAATCCGTATATCTTTAGCAGCAAGTGCCAATGCCAAGTCATCACTTAGACTGACAATTTTACTTACCTTAACCCCTACATCTGGATGAACCTCGTATTTGGTAACAGCTGGTCCAAGATGCACTTGGGTTACACGAGCCTTTACACCAAAACTCTGGAAGGTCCTTTCTAGTTTAGCCGCATTAGCATGTATGAGTTCATACTCACCACTCTGGTCGGTTTTCTTTGGCATCCTAAGGAGTCTTAACGGTGGTAGTTCATAAGCATCATTTTCTACTTCCGTAAACGTAATTGGCGGAGTGGAGTCCTCTTCCTCTATTGATTGATCATTTGCTTTATTTTTAGAATCCTCTTTTCTTCGTTTCGCTTTTGGTGGTTCTTCTTCGGGATATACACGATCGGCAAAACTTGAAATAAGAGGTTCTGGAGTTATTAATTCATCTTGAGTACCTGGTATGGGTGTAATGATTTCTGGTTGAACGGATGCTGACGCAGCACGGTTTTCTCGTTCGCGTTGTCGCTGCACACGTTTTTCTTCCTTTTTTTCCTGTTTCTTCTGTTTCCATTCTTCCATATCTAATTGAAAGGCACTCCATTGTCCCTTTGAAAATTCAATTATCGTAATTCCTACTTTTGCAACAAATTCTCCGAACGATTTTCCTGTAAGTAAAATAAATCCAATGAGGATAAAGATAAAAGCAATAATCTTCGTTCCCGTTTCTGCAAATAGATAATGAAACATTGCAAACAGAACAGCACCTATCATTCCACCGCCAAGATCAATAGTACTTGTTTCCCCTTTGACTTCCATTATGAAAATTTCCCATGTATTGCTTATCACACTAGGATTATTAAAGTTCCCATCATTCGTTAGTAAATGAAATAGGGTTACGTGGCTTAAAAGAAGAATGGCAGAAACAATAAAATATGAACCCGTTAATTTAATATGAAAGAAAAAGGGTATAGTTCGTTTCCACATTAAATATACACTCAATATAACTAGGCCTATTAAGCTTAGCATATACCATTCGCCCATCCAGAAGCGGAAAAATAATACTAACGCTTCACCCACTGCTCCCAATTTCGCTATAGCAATAATCGCAAGTGCTAATAGGATCAGTGCTGATAATTCGAATTTAAGTGTTTCTTTTAAATGATTATCCCTTTTCTTTGTTGACCTTCTCTTTCTTTTAGCCATTTAATCACCTGTCTATATAAATGTAGTACTAGCATTATCAACCTTATGCATTATCAAACTTAGATTTTAATTTCGTATAAAAATAATCCACAAAAGGAAGAAAGCAGCCTGAATGGCTGCTTATGCTTGGTATTCTGATTATACCATAATATCCTAAAAGTTTGCGGACAATCCTTGAATGCTTGCACAAGAAATTTTAGCACCAGGACATAATCGTTCGTCAAGATAATGCTGCGGATCACTGCTTAATACACGAACAACTTGTACATTTTGTGAGTCAATTTGTTCAACAATTAACGATACCCCTTGATAGGTTACTGTTTGCTGTTTCGTTAAGGATTCTGCCTCAGTAGGAAAGATTAATTCCTGCGGCATCATGGTATAGAGAATCATTGAATCAACCCCTCGTTTGACACTTTTGACTGATCAATCAATTCGTTGAGTTTCTTCATTGCTTGACCCAGCCCGCCAACCTCATCGATCAATCCATATTCCACTGCATCTGGACCTACGACATTTGTTCCAATGTCACGAGTAAGATTTCCTTTAGCAAACATTAAGTCTTTAAATTTTTCTTCAGGTATTTTCGAGTGCTTGGTTACAAAGTTAACTACTCGATCCTGCATCTTATCTAAATATTCAAAGGTTGCCGGCACACCAATTACTAGACCAGTTAAACGTATTGGATGGATGGTCATTGTGGCTGTTTCGGCAATAAAAGAATAGTCACATGAGACCGCTATTGGGACCCCAATTGAATGCCCGCCGCCTAAGACAATTGAAACAGTAGGTTTTGATAACGTCGCCAGCATCTCTGAAATCGCTAGTCCTGCCTCCACATCTCCGCCAACTGTGTTTAATATAATGAGGACTCCTTCAATTTTCGGGTTTTGCTCAATTGCGACTAATTGAGGTATCAAGTGTTCATATTTTGTCGTTTTATTTTGTGGAGGCAGAGCTAAATGACCCTCAATTTGTCCAATAATCGTCAAACAATGAATTTTCGAATCGGAGGATAGCTGCGGAACATTTGTTTGTCCGAGCTGCTGGATTTTTTCCATTAAAGAAGATGGCTTATCCTCTTTCTGAGGTTCTTGCCCTTCTTGATTTTCCGATTCGCCTTTTTGTAGCTCCTTATTCATCATAAGTCTCCCTTCACGCATGATAACGTTAGTATTGACCTATGAAACAATTTCATTCTTTGAAAGGTGGAATTATCAAAAGTTATAAGAAAAAGACATTGGGTCTCCCCAATGCCTGTGTGAAAGTTATCTTATACTTCCATAATTATTGGAAGTATCATCGGTCTTCTTTTTGTTTTTTCAAACAAATACCTGTTTAGTCCATCTCTAATATCCTGCTTTAAGCTTGCCCATTCAAAAGCTTCCTTAGAAATGTTCTTTTGCACGATTTCCAAAACCAATTTTGTAGAATCATCCATTAATTTTTCCGACTCACGAACATAGACAAAACCACGTGAGATAATTTCAGGCCCTGCTGCTATCCTTTTATCCTGGCGAGTTAAGGTAACCACTACGATTAAAATACCATCTTGAGATAAGAGTCTTCGATCTCGTAATACAATATTTCCGACGTCTCCAACACCAATGCCATCAATTAAAACGTTTCCGGAAGGAACTTTACCCGAGATATTTAACCTTCCATCCTTAAATTCTACTACATCTCCGCGGTCAGCAATGATAATATTTTCATCACTTATTCCACAATCAAGTGCTAGTTTACGATGTGCCTTCAACATACGATACTCCCCATGAACAGGAATAAAGTATTGAGGTTTCATTAAGTTAATCATAAATTTTAATTCTTCTTGGCTGCCGTGACTAGAAACATGTATGGTCCTTTTTCCTGAAATTACATTTGCTCCGGCTCTTAACAGCATATCAACTGTTCTTGATATTAATAATTCACTTCCCCTTAGTGGCGATGCGGCGATTAATACTGTATCACCTTGCTGAATATTAATATGCTTCGCTGTTTGCTTTGCCATTTTTTGTAGTGCCTCAATCGGCTCTCCTTGACTTCCTGTCATTAAAACTAGAATTTCCTTATTTTCATAGTTATTGATTTCACTAAGAGGGATTATAAGATCTTCTTCTACCTCTAGGTAGCCTAAGTCTAGGGCAATATGATAAATTCTTTCTAGACTTTTTCCAACTACAGCTACTTTACGTCCATGATCCCTTGCAGCATTAAAGATATGCTGAATCCTGTTAATATCAGAGGCGAAGCAGGCAGCAATCATTCTCCCTCTAGTATTGTATAATGCTGTAGATAATTCACGTTCAACAATTGCCTCGGATATAGTGTAACCAGGTTTTTCGGCTTCTGTACTGTCCGATAGTAAACACAATACACCTTTATCCCCAATTGCAGCCATTTTCCCAATATCAGGCTTATACAGCTTTGTTGCTGCCTGATCGAACTTGAAATCACCCGTATAAACAATGATACCTTCTGAAGTATGTATACAAACACCTACAGAATCTGGAATACTGTGATTTGTTCTGAAAAAGCTGACTTCAATAGAATCCATTTGAACAATTGTATCGGATGTCACTTCAATAAAATTTGTCTTCCCGCTATAATCCTGCTCCTTTAGCTTTGCGTTGGCAAGCGCTAAGGTTAGTCTTGTTCCGTAAACAGGAACATCCATTTGGCGGAGAAGATAAGAAAGAGCACCAATATGATCTTCATGACCATGTGTGAGGAAAACCGCCTTTACTCTCTCTTTGTTTTCAGTTAAATAACTAATGTCTGGAATAACGATATCAATACCGAGCATTTCATCCTCGGGGAACATTAACCCGGCATCAATAATAAAGATATCCTTGTCCACCTCGACTAGGTACATGTTTTTCCCGATTTCTCCAATACCACCAAGCGAGATGATCTTAATGGAACTATTTTTTCTATTTATCAATTTCCGTTTCCTCCTATGTTGATTGTCTATCTCAAGCGGCCTTCACTAGAGGTCTTCGACATTTCAATATTGCCCGATCGAAATCAGTTATGACTATTATACTTGATATCTGAAAACCTTTACAACCATTTTCCAAAAGGAGGATCATACATCAAAGAGAAGTATGGTACCGGAATGCAAAATAAAAATGCCAATCAATTTAATTTGATTGGCATTTTTATTATTAATTCAATAACTTAATTAAAGTAGACCGCTCCAGTTCAGTTAATGGAACAAGAGGTAGTCTTACTGACCCTACATCGAGCCCTTTAATCTGTAGTGCTGTTTTAACGGGTCCAGGGCTTGGAGCTGCAAATAATCCCAGCATAAGCGGAAGAAGCTTTTGGTGCAGCTTAGCTGTTTTTTCGTTATCTCCATTTAAATAAGCTCTGACCATTTCTTGCATTTCTTTTCCAACCACATGTGAAGCTACAGAGACAACGCCTGCTCCTCCGATGGATAGTACAGGAACAGTTAAAGCGTCATCACCGCTATAGAGATCGAAGTCACTATCCGTATTGGCAATAATACGAGTCATAGCATTCAAGTCCCCGCTTGCTTCTTTAACAGCTACAATATTTGAAACTTTTGATAACCGAATAATTGTATCAGGGTGAATATTTACTGCCGACCTGCCTGGAATATTATAAACCATCACTGGCAAAGAAGTGGCTTCAGCAACAGTCTTAAAGTGTTGATAAAGGCCTTCTTGATTTGGTTTATTATAATAAGGACCTACTAGCATAATCGCATCTACACCAAGCTGCTCTGCTTTTTTAGTCAGCTCTACCGTTGCATAGGTATTATTACCGCCTGTGCCGGCAATTACAGGAATTCTTTTTCCCACTACCTTCACGACATGATTAAATAATGCCAATTTTTCTTCCTTTGTCAGTGTTGGCGATTCACCAGTTGTCCCCGCAACTACAAGGGATTCCGTTCCATTATCGATGAGATAATTTACTAATTGAGTAGTCTTAGAAAAATCTATATGTCCTTTTTTATCAAAAGGGGTAACCATGGCAGTTGAAACCCGTCCAAAATGAACCATTTTACTACTCCTTTCAATTACGAATATCAATAAGACAATGGCAATTTGAGTTCAAACGCCATTATCAAATAACATTATTAGATATCAGTAATCTTTGTTTCAAGTGTTTCTTCTTCAAGATGAAAGGTGTCATGCAATGCATTCACTGATTTAACCAAGTCGTCTTGCTTCACAAGTACCCAAATCGTTGTATGGCTGTCAGCAGATTGTAAGATACGAACCCCATTCTCGGAAAGAGCAGTAACGATTCTAGAAGTAACACCAGGAACCCCAGCAATACCGGCTCCAACTACTGATACCTTTGCACAGTGACGCTCTACTACAGGTTCATGCCCTAATTCTTGCAGAACCTCAATGGCTCTTTTAGTCATTTCTTCTGTCACCGTATAAACAACGCTATTAGGTGATATGTTGATGAAATCCACACTGATTTTTTCATTCGCCATTGCTTTAAATACTTCAGATTGAAGATAGTACTGGTCTTTCTTTGCAAATACTTTGATTTGAGTCACATTCGAAACATGGGCGATTCCAGTAACCATTCTATCTTTGATATCACTGCCTCGTGATCCTTTCGAGATGGATGTAACCAATGTACCCAAATTATCAGAATAGGTTGATCGAATGCGAATCGGAACCTTAGCCTGCATAGCGATCTCTACTGCCCTTGGATGAATAACCTTGGCACCTTGATAGGCCATGTTACATAGCTCTGTATAAGTTACAACAGAAAGCCGTCTAGCATTTTCTGCAATTCTTGGATCTGCTGTCATGATTCCTTCCACGTCGGTAAATATATCTATCCATTCTGCATTTATAGCCGCACCTAAAGCAGCAGCAGAAGTATCACTGCCACCTCGTCCAATTGTGGTGATGTCACCGTTCTTGGCCGCGCCTTGAAATCCAGCAACTACCACAACATCATTCTGTTCGAGTTCTCGCAGCAAACGATCACATTTCATATCGATAATTTTTGCTTGTGAATGATCGTTATTGGTTCTAAATCCTGCCTGAGCCCCTGTCAAAGCAATCGCGTTGATGTTATTTTCCTTCAACATATTTGCAAAAACAACACTAGAGATGATTTCACCACAAGATAAAAGCAAGTCATGTTCACGTTTACTAACCTTGCTTTGATTCCCCCCAATTAATGAGAGTAGTGTATCTGTTGCATAAGGCTCACCACTTCGTCCCATTGCAGATACAACCACTACAACCTTATATCCATCTGCTAATGCATTTTCAATATGTTTCCTAGCATGTTTCCTACTAGCTTCATCCCTGACAGAAGTCCCGCCAAATTTTTGAACTATCATTTTCATATGACTTATAAACCTGCCTTTTTTATCAGACCTTTAATTTTTTTCTTTGATTAATCCTAGCTTTATTAAACTTTCTGCTATTTGAACTGAATTCCAGGCAGCACCCTTCAGTAAATTATCAGAAACAACCCACATATGGAAACCACGACTTTCATTTAAATCGTTGCGAATTCGACCTACAAAAACATCATTACTTCCGACGCAATTCGCAGGCATTGGATATAATTGATTTTCTGGATCATCCTGCAAAACTATACCCGGTGCTGTTTTTAAAAGTTCCTTCATTTCATTTGCACTAATTCCATCTGCTTCGATTTCAAAATAAACAGATTCAGAGTGACCAACTGCTACAGGCAATCTTACACAAGTTGCCGCAACTGAAAGCTCAGGCATATGCATAATCTTCTTCGTTTCATTTATCATTTTCATTTCTTCATATGTGTAGCCGTTTTCCGTAAATTTATCAATTTGTGGTATAGCATTAAAAGCAATTTGATAGTGGTTCTTGTCACCTTTTACAGGTAATATTTTTGGCTCTGCCGGCTCACCATTAAGAATCGCTTTTGTTTGATTCTGTAATTCCTCAATCGCAACAGCACCAGCACCAGAAACTGCTTGATAGGTTGAAACGATAACCTTCTTAAGTCCATATTTTTGTCTAACTGGCTCTAACGCAACCACCATTTGGATGGTAGAACAGTTAGGGTTAGCAATAATGCCATTATGCTTAAGCAGGTCACCTTCATTTACCTCAGGTACAACGAGCGGAATATCCTGATCCATTCTAAATGCACTTGTGTTGTCGACTACGATAGCACCGTGCTTTACTGCTTCTGGAGCAAGTTCTTTTGATATATTGCCGCCAGCCGAGAATAAAGCAATATCCACGCCAGCAAAGCTTTCAGGCTTAGCTTCTTGAATCGTATGCTCTACCCCATCAATTGTAACTTTCTTACCAGCTGAACGTGCAGAAGATAATAAGGTCAATTGCCTAATCGGGAATTTTTGTTCAACTAACGTTTGGATCATTTGTTGACCCACCGCTCCTGTAGCACCTACAACAGCAACATGATAACCACTAATTTGATTCATTTTCTAGTACTCCCTTCAATCTTGCATCTATTTATTGGTCTTTTCTGTTTCAATAGTATAAGAATCAGAAATAGTTAAAATAAATTCTCATCAGCGAGATCATAGGTCCCACTGATGATTGAATTATAAATATATTAACATATTCCTTGAAAGAAAAAACCATATTTAATGAAAGGAGTTTGAATTAGTCTATATCCTTGTATCTTTCTACTAGAACTGGTTGAATTTGCCTGCCAGAAAGAGCAGCCTCAACGGTTTCCATTAACATCGGCATTCTTGCCACCATCGAATTAGGCTTTTTGATAGGGTCATCCTGGCCATACGGTATAAAATAAATATTTTTTGTTGCCATTAATCTCATTAAGTTAACTCCATTTAATCCCAAAGCATCATTTGTAGAAATTCCGAGTACCACCGGTTTTAAATTTCTCAATGTGGCTTTTGCAGCCATTAATACAGGACTATCATTCATGGCGTTTGCAAATTTACTCATTGAAACACCTGTCATTGGGGCAATAACCATACAATCTAAAGGAATTGTAGGACCTAATGGCTCAGCCTTAACAATTGAGTCTATGACTCTGTTTCCTGTTAAATCCTCTATCCTTTGAATCCAATCCTCACCTTTTCCAAAACGTGTTTCTGTATTTTTTACCGTAAATGTAACGACCGGTAAAACCTCGGCACCTGCTAGAACTAACTTCTCGATCTCCGGAAATACAGCATCATACGTACAATGTGAACCTGTTAACCCAAAGCCTATCTTTTTCCCTTTTAAACTCATTTGATTTTCCCCTTTCGCTTGACTGAATCATCTTGAAGCAATTGGGCCAGAACATTAGCTAGTATTTGACCAGCTGTTTTTGGCGCGACTATTCCAGGTAATCCTGGTGCAAGCAGAGCTTTTATGCCCCTTTTTTCTGCATATCTAAAATCAGTTCCACCTGGTTTGGATGCCAGGTCAATGATCAGCGTATGAGCGGGCATTTTGGAAATAACGGAAGCACTCACAATTAAGAGAGGGATCGTGTTAATTAAAATATCTGTATCTTTAACCTCTTTATCTAATTCGTTTAAATGAAAAGGGGTTAAACCCATTTCGGTGATTCTAGCAAGGTGTTCACTTTTTCTTGCACCCACTTTTACTTTTGCTCCAAGTGCATGGAAGGTTCGTGCTACACTCATCCCCACTCTTCCTAGTCCTAATACAGCAATATTTGAACCATGAATTGTAAAATCTGTATGCTGGATAGCCATCATAATAGTTCCTTCCACCGTTGGAATGGAGTTGTAAATGGCCACATCATCTCTTTCAAAAAGCTGAACCAGTTGACGATTTGCTTCCTTCGTAATATCGTTTAAAAAAGCATTACTAATTCCTGAGTAAATGGTACAATGATCAGGTGTTTTCAAAAGCATTTCGGCTGTTAAAGTAACCTTTTCATTGGAAAAGATTGTTTCAACATGCCCCTCTAAATTTGTACCGGGTACCGGTAAGATAATGGCATCCATATTTGTAAAATCGACTTCATCCAACTTTTCCTTCACAGCGCCAGTGAACGCGTGGTCAAGCTGCTCGAAGCCTATTAATGATAACCTTGCATCTAACTCGGTTAACTTCCGGATAATTTCCAGCTGTCTTGCATCTCCACCGATCACGGCTATCTGCATCCCTGTCAGCATGAAATCATTCACCTTCTTTTCAAAAAATCCACACAGAAGTCTTTTTCTTCTTTTACTTCAACATATTATGTAAGAGAGGTTCAATCTGTGAGTTTTCCATCAACAGATAAATAAAAAAGCCCAAACAAATTTAATTTGCTTGGGCTTTTAAGTTTTGTTAACCATATGAAATTTACTCTTCTTCTTGTACATCAATAATAATCATATCAGATCCTATTTTCTTAATATGCTGCCAGGGCACTCTAATTTCTCCACCCTGCTTTCTAAATCCAAACCATTTTAAAGAAGATGGGATCAATAATGCCTGAATTTGTCCTGTGCTTTCATTGATTTCAAGGTCTGTTTGTCCAAGAACTCCTAACCGCTCTGCCTTTTTTACATCTACAATTTCTTTACCACTTAGTTCACTTAACCTCATTGTATAGAACTCCTCTCATAACATTCTTTACTATATGTTTATCGATGGAAGTCCTAATTTAGACTAAGAAAAGCGAAAGCGCCTTGAACAGGGGCTCGCTAGACAATATAAGAAAAAACAGTTCACATTGAACTGTTTTCATCTGTTACCCTAAATTTTTTGGCAATTCTCCGTCAGGACTAATCAAGGATACTGAGTACTTGTCTGTAAACACAGAATTTGCCATACCATCCACACTTTGTTTTGTTACTTGATCAATTTGTTCAATAATCTCATCAAGAGAACGATGACGTTTTAAGAGTAGTTCATTTTTTCCATTCCGGCTCATCCGGCTATTGGTGCTCTCCAAACTTAACATTAAACTTCCTTTTAATTGTTCTTTACTATTGACTAATTCCTTTTCTGTAATACCATCTTGTTTTAATTTTCCAAGCGTTTCCTGAATTGTTTCAAATAATACATTCAGCTGCTTAGCTCCTGTCCCGCCATAAACGGTCACAACACCGTTATCCTGATATGCCGAATGATAAGAAAAAACAGAATAAGCTAAACCGCGCTGCTCACGGACTTCTTGAAAAAGCCTGCTGCTCATACTGCCGCCTAAAATATTATTTAAAATAATTAAGCTGTAGACATCTTCATGACCAATCTTTAAACCTTCGAAACCAATACACAGATGTGCTTGTTCCGTTTCTTTTTTACGGGATAATCGATTGGAATGGAAGGTAGGAATATTTTCGGTAATGGCACTGTTTCCACCTTCATACGATCCAAAATATTTCTCAACTTCCCTAATAAAATTATCAGAAACGTTACCAGCTATCGAAATCACAACATTTTCAGGTGTGTAATGATTGTGAATATATTCTTTTAAAGTATTGCTTGTAAACGTATTCAGTGTTTCTTCAGTTCCTAATATAGGGTACCCGAGAGGATGATTTTCATAAATAGCACGGCTGAGTAAATCATGAACAATATCATCTGGAGTATCATCATACATTTTAATTTCTTCAAGAACGACATTTCTTTCTTTATTTAATTCTTCTTCAACAAAGGTTGAGTTGAAGAACATATCAGCTAATACATCTAAAGCGAATTGTGCATGTGTATCCAGTACTTTGGCATAATAGCATGTGTACTCTTTTGAGGTAAAAGCATTCACTTGGCCGCCAATACTATCAAAGGATTCAGCTATTTCTTTCGCTGATCGTGTCTTCGTTCCTTTGAAGAACATATGCTCTAAAAAGTGTGAAATACCATTTGTTTGGGGATTTTCATTTCTTGAACCTGTACCAATCCATACTCCAATGGCTACAGATCTTACTGTTGGAATATTTTCTAATACAATTCTTACTCCATTTTTGCAAGAATATCTGTTAATCATCAAAATCCTCCTGTCTATAGAAAAGCGGAATTTAGCATAGCTATTTTCCTTTATTATCTGAAAACACCGTCCACTTTATTTCATGATTCTTTCTTCTTTCATTAATTCACTTACAGTACCAATGATTAAACCTTTTTCTTCAATCATTGTAATCAGCCGGTCAAGCGATTGGGCTGTAGATTCTGTTGGGTGCATGAGTACCATAGAACCCTTATCAATTTTTGAGATTACCCGATTTATTAATTGATCCGGTGTAGGTTTCCGCCAATCAATCGTATCTACTGTCCACATGACTGTCTTCATATTTAATTCAGCCGCTATTTTTACCGTCTCATCACGATAACTCCCACTCGGGGGAGCAAACCATTCACTTTTTTTCTCAGTTGCAGCTTTAATTACTTCGTTTGTCCTTATTAGTTGTTCCCTTGTTTGGGAGGCAGCTAACCTTTTCATATCAGGATGTGAATACGAGTGGTTTCCAACCTCATGGCCAGCGCTAACAATCATTTTTGCTAAATCGGGATTATTCTTCACCCAATTTCCTTCTAGGAAAAAACTTGCTGAAACCTGATGTTTTTTAAGGGCAGCTAGGATATCGGGCAAATATTCATTTCCCCATGCTACATTAATGATAAAGCTGACCATTGGCTTATCTGGATGTCCACGGTAAATTGGAGATGGAGGCAAATCATTTAGATGAACAGAGGGTTCAATTTGTTTATATACCAACTTTTTTTCATCAAAAGATCCAGTTTTCTTCATATTATTATAGGAAGCGTCAATATCAACAGTTACCCCATTATAACCTGGGATTGCTTTCCACACTCTATCGATTTTTGCATCGGAAGGTGGTATTTCATATGTAGAAGCATTTTTTACAATACTTTGATACAAAGGATTTTCTTGCTTTCCTACAGCCAGCACGTTATCTTTCAGTGAAGCCACGTATGTACCAACAAGATGATTGTTAACCGAAAACCATGCTGCTAATAAAAAGAAAGCGATTAAACTTAACTTCTTCATTTACCTTCCCCCTTCATACAGAATATATGAATAAAGAGGACAAGGTAGAACTAAAAGCGGAATCACCTTCAGAATAGCACAGATTGTTCCTGCGATGACTATTCGAAGGAGCTTTCCTTAGTGCGGGATAGAATTAACATTGAAAAAGTCAGGGTTACCCCTGACCTTCCTATTGTGCTTGCGAGACAGACTTATTGTTTTTCCGCTGCCTTCTCGGCTTTTTCACGTTGTTCCTTTAATATGGCTTTACGTGACAGGTTAACACGTCCTTGCTTATCAATTTCAGTAACTTTCACTAAAATTTCGTCACCAATTTTAACGACATCCTCCACTTTTCCAACTCGCTCTTCAGCCAATTCAGAAATATGGACAAGTCCATCTTTACCGGCGAAAATTTCCACGAAAGCACCGAACTTCTCAATTCTTTTCACTTTACCAAGGTACATTTGCCCAACTTCAACCTCACGGACAATATCTTCGATAATTTTCTTTGCTTTTTGATTCATTTCTTGATCACTTGAAGCAATGAATACTGTTCCATCTTGTTCGATATCAATCTTAACGCCAGTTTCTTCAATAATTTTATTGATTTGTTTACCACTTGGTCCAATAACATCACGGATTTTGTCTGGGTTAATTTTCATCGTTAAGATTTTTGGAGCAAACTTAGAAAGTTCACTTCTTGGTTCTGAAATGGTTGCAAGCATAGAATCAAGGATATGCATTCTTCCCTTTTTAGCCTGTTGAAGTGCTTCTTCTAAGATCTCACGAGAAAGTCCTTTAATCTTGATATCCATTTGTAAAGCAGTTACTCCCTTAGCAGTTCCTGCCACTTTGAAATCCATATCTCCAAGGTGATCTTCCATTCCCTGAATGTCAGATAATACCGTATAGTGCTCGCCAGATTTAACAAGACCCATTGCAATTCCAGCTACAGGTGCTTTTATTGGAACACCAGCATCCATCATTGCAAGTGTGCTTGCACATATACTTGCTTGAGAAGTAGAACCATTGGATTCAAGTACTTCAGAAACAAGACGAATCGTATACGGGAAATCCTTTTCTGATGGAACAATTGGTTCTAAGGCACGTTCACCAAGAGCACCATGTCCAATCTCACGACGACCTGGTCCACGAATAGGTCCAGTTTCCCCTACACTAAATTGAGGGAAGTTATAATGATGCATGAAACGCTTCTCTTCTTCAATACCAAGACCATCTAATATTTGCACATCTCCCATTGCTCCTAATGTACAAATACTTAAGGCTTGAGTTTGTCCACGAGTAAACAATCCAGAGCCATGGGTACGCGGCAAGATACCTATTTGTGATGAAAGTGGGCGTATCTCATCGATTTTCCGACCATCCGGACGAATCTTCTCAACTGTAATTAATCGGCGAACTTCACCTTTAACAATTTTGTCTAATATTTGTTTTACTTGCTTCAAATCATCGTCTGTTGCCTCATTTTCTTCAAATTTAGCAATGACACGATTTTTCACTTCTTTAATGGCATCTTCACGAGCATGTTTTTCTTGAACTTGAATGGCAGTTACCATATCCGCTTCGCACATTTCTCTTACTTCGGCTTCAAGCTCTTTATCAATTTCGTAAAGAGTTATTTCTCGTTTTGCCTTGCCCGCCTCAGCCATAATCTTTTCTTGGAAGGCAATAAGTCGTTTAATTTCTTCATGTCCAAACATAATAGCTTCCAGCATGACTTCTTCCGAAACTTCATCTGCTCCAGCTTCAACCATATTGATCGCATCTTTGGTTCCTGCAACAGTGAGGTGAATGTCGCTTTGTTCAGCTTGTTCTACTGTTGGATTGATAACAAAATCCTCACCAATTTTACCAACGACTACTCCTGCTATCGGACCTTCGAATGGAATGTCAGATGTACAAAGTGCTAAAGAAGATCCAAACATTGCAGCCATCTCTGACGAGCAGTCTTGATCCACACTCATAACAATACTAATGACTTGGACATCATTACGGAATCCTTCAGCAAAAAGCGGGCGAATTGGGCGGTCAATTAGTCGGCTTGCCAAAATTGCTTTTTCGCTGGGACGACCTTCACGTTTAATAAAACCCCCAGGAATTTTCCCTACTGCATATAATCTTTCTTCATAGTTACATGTTAATGGAAAAAAGTCTAAGTTTTTTGGTTCTTTTGAAGCTGTTGCTGTACTTAAAACTGCTGTATCTCCATAACGGACCATTACCGCTCCATTTGCCTGTTTGGCTAATTGGCCAATTTCAACGGTTAATTTACGGCCAGCCCAATCCATGGAATACTCATGTTTCGTTTGTTCCATTATTTTACCCCTCTCTATCCAAATCACACTAGAGGATATTGCGAAAAGTATCGCTCTAATTCTCTAATATAAAAGCTTTTTTAGCTTATGATATCAATACAAATATACTTATAGTATGCACAAAATTCTGCGACTTAAAATATGTATAAGAGATTATTTCAATCTAGTCCTGTTTTGTCTAGCTCCAGCGCCTAGCCCCTCTACGGTCTACAGCCAATCACTTCGGAAGGCAAAAAGCACGCCTTCTGCCAGCGCTTGACTTATGCTTGTCGGGGCTGTGCACTAAGGAAAGCTCCTTTGAATAAACTTCGCAGGAACAGGCTGTGCTTGTTCCGAAGGCGCTTCCGCTTTCCTTTTTAAACCTAACAAAAAAGCGGGAAAAATCCCGCTTCTTTTGATTATCGACGAAGTCCTAGCTTATTGATTAATACACGGTAACGTTGAACATCTTTGTTACGTAGATACGTTAAAAGATTACGACGCTTACCAACCATTTTCAACAGACCGCGACGTGAGTGGTGGTCCTTCTTATGAGTACGTAAGTGCTCATTCAAATTGTTGATTGATTCAGTAAGGACAGCGATTTGAACCTCTGCAGATCCAGTGTCGTTTTCATGAGTTTTGTACTCATTGATTAGTTCGTTTTTACGTTCTTGAGTGATTGCCATCCTATTCACCTCCTAAATTTACTATCCCCTGTTACTGAGCAAGCGTCGGTGACTCGACTTGCCAAGCAAAGGTTATTTTTAATACGTTAATAAGAATACAACGTTTCGCGGCAAAAAGCAAGTTCTAACCTAATAAAAAGCTATTTTTCGCAATCATTTAGTAAGTGTTTGTCGATTTTATTAAAATACTGAATTGCATTCTGTTTATCTCTTTCGATTTGAGAAACGAGTTCTTCTATTCCGGAGAATTTTTGTTCCTTACGAAGGTATTTGTGCCATTCAACAATGACATGTTCACCATAGATACTTTGGTCAAAATGAAAAACATTTACTTCCACTGATACCCTAAAAGCATCCTTATTAAAGGTTGGTTTTGTACCTACATTACAAACACCTTCATACCAATTTTCACCTATCTTGATTCTTACTGCATAAACGCCAAGCGGCGGTAAAATATACTCATCAAATGTTTCAACATTTGCAGTTGGAAATCCAATCGTCCTGCCTCTTTTATCACCGTGGATGACCTCACCTGCCGTTATATAGAACCTGCCGAGCAGCCCTGGCAATTCAACAGTATTGCCTTCTCTAATAAATTGACGAATACGTGTTGAACTTACCTTTTCAGCGCCGCAGGTCAATTTTTCAACAACTGAAAAATTGAATTTTTCTCTCGAATGGAATGGCAAGGTTTCCATCGTGCCTTTTCCCATACGACCATAAGAGAAATCAAATCCAGCAACGACATGTTTTACATTAAGGTCAATAACATACTGGTCAATAAACTCTTGCGGCAGCAAGTTAGCAAACTCTGAGGTAAAATGGACAATAAAAAGATAATCGATGCCTATTGCCTCAATTAGGTTAATTTTATCAGCTATGGGTGTTATATATTGAACATGCTTTTCACTTTTCCCTAACACGACAGATGGGTGAGGATCAAACGTCATCACTGCTGACAGGAGCCCTTTTTGATCAGCTTGCTGTTTTGCTTCAAGAATAACCTTTTGATGGCCGCGATGGACTCCGTCAAAATAGCCCAGTGCCATAGATAACGGTGGTAATCCTATTTTATTTAAATTTAATGGATAATTTAACTTTATTACTTCCAAATGAAACTCACCTTTTCTTGACCGTAACCTTTTTAACCTTGATCATTACGCAGCACTTTAACTGGTTTTAAGAGCCCTGGCTTGTTCGGGTGTGCCGAATAAATGGCAAGAGCTTTGCCTTCTTCTGTCTCAGCGCTAATAGGTCCGTTAGTATTTTTTAAATGCTCTGGTATTGGTAAAAGTGCGCCATTTTTCACTTTCTCTGCTACTTTATCATTTATTATGTATTTCGGCAAATGAGAAAGTGCCATTTCTAAGGGTCTTAAACAAGTCGAAATCGTGCCAGTTTCCATTAACTTTTCAATCTCTTCAAATGTCAAACAATCATCAATGGTAAATGCAGCGGATTGGACCCTGACTAAGTTTGACATATGTGCAGGGTATCCTAGACTTTCTCCAATCATGACAGCTAGTGTCCTGATATATGTTCCCTTACTGCAGCTTACTCTAAACCGAAAGGTAATCAGCTCTCCTGAAAATTCATCACGATCATCCAGCAAATCAATTGAATAAATCGTCACCTTTCGAGTAGGACGTTCCACTTCTATTCCTTTACGTGCATATTCATATAGCCGAGTACCATTAACTTTTACTGCAGAATACATTGGTGGGGTTTGTTTGATTTCCCCTGTTAAAGAATGAAGGACTTGTAGTATTTCTGTCCTATTTATGGATCTTTCTACCTTCCTTTCTTCAACCTTTTCACCTGAGGCATCCTCTGTTGTAGTGGAGAAACCTATCGTTACTTCTCCTTCATAACTTTTTCCAGCATCTGTTATGTATTCAGCTACTTTTGTTGCTTTCCCTATACAAATAGGAAGAACTCCGGTTACATCAGGATCTAGAGTACCGGTATGTCCTACTTTTTTCGTCCTGAGAATCTTTCTAAGTCTAAATACACAATCATGTGACGTCAGCCCGGCAGGTTTGTACAAAGGTAATATTCCTTCCATCACAAACACCTCAATTTTATTTTATATCGAAAAAAATGGATAGACATGTGTCTATCCATTTATTCTTCTTCATTTTTTTCCATGCCTTTTTCTTCATGGTGCAATTGATGAATGAGGGAATTAATACGATTTCCATAATCCATTGATTCATCCCATTCAAAAAGGATCTCAGGTGTTTTACGTAAACGAATACGATGTCCAATTTCAGTTCGGATAAATCCCTTCGCTTTCGCAAGACCTTTCAATGTGTTTTCCTTTTGTTCTTCATCGCCCAAAACAGAAATATATACCTTAGCTTGTTGAAGATCTCCAGATACTTGAACATCTGTAACCGTAACAAAACCAATCCGTGGATCTTTGATTTTTCGGCCAATGATCTCACTTAGTTCTTTTTTCATTTGTTCTCCAACACGATTTGCTCTGTGACTCATCACTTCACCTCTTAACTTAAAGCCATTCTATATCGGTGATTGTTCTTTCTATTTCAGGAAAAGAATCAATTAATTTAAGTGCATTTTGAAGTTCTCTTTCAGTCATTACACGAGAGGACGTTACCGCTGCAATAGCAATTTTCGTTCTCTGCCACATGTCCTGATAGTCTACCTCTGAAACTGATACATTAAATTTTTGTTTTAACCTGGTTAGAATCCGCTGCAAAACGGCACGTTTCTCTTTTAAAGAATGAGCATCATAGATGATACATTCACAAACGGCTGTTCCTACAATCATTTACGTTCAATTTCTTCCATTATGAAAGCTTCAATAATATCTCCTTCTTTTACATCATTGAAGTTTTTAATGGTAATTCCACATTCATAACCTTGTGCAACCTCTTTAGCATCATCTTTAAAACGTTTCAGTGCATCGATTTGACCTTCGAAAACAACCACACCGTTACGAATTAAACGAATTCCGCTATCACGAGTAATTTTTCCGTCTGTTACATAAGAACCAGCTATCGTTCCAACCTTTGATACTTTAAAGGTTTGACGAATTTCTGCTTGACCAATTACTTTTTCTTTAAATTCAGGATCAAGCATACCTTTCATAGCAGATTCAATTTCCTCAATAACCTTGTAAATAATGCTGTGAAGCCTAACATCAACTTTTTCTTGCTCTGCTGCACGTTTGGCATTTACATCAGGGCGTACATTAAAGCCTATTACAATCGCATTAGAAGCGGAGGCAAGCGTAATATCTGACTCATTAATGGCACCTGCACCACTATGAATAATTCTGATATTAACACCCTCAACATCAATTTTTTGCAAAGAAGCTGCTACAGCTTCAGCTGAACCTTGAACATCAGCTTTTAGGATAATGTTTAAATCCTTCATTTCTCCCTGCTTTAACTGTTCAAATAAATTTTCTAAGCTGACAATTGATTTTTCACCGCGCTGTACTGCCAATGCCTGCTGTGCACGTGCCTCACCAACTTGACGAGCTGTTTTCTCATCATCAAATACGACGAAACGATCACCAGCCTGCGGAACATCACTTAGGCCAGTTATTTCAACTGGTGTTGATGGTCCAGCTTCTTTAACACGGCGTCCTAAATCATTCACCATTGCACGAACACGGCCATAAGTGTTACCCACAACAATTGGATCACCAATCTTTAGTGTTCCGTTCTGAACGAGCAGTGTAGCAACTGAACCGCGGCCTTTATCTAATTGGGCTTCAATAACGGTACCAACAGCTTTACGATTTGGATTTGCTTTAAATTCTTCCACTTCACTAACAAGTAGAACCATTTCAAGCAAACTGTCTATCCCATCACCATTTTTTGCAGAAATTGGAACGAAAATCGTATCTCCTCCCCAAGCTTCAGAAACTAATCCGTGCTCGGTAAGTTCCTGCATAACACGATCGGGGTTTGCAGCTTCTTTATCCATTTTATTAACCGCAACGATAATTGGAACCTCAGCAGCTTTAGCATGGTTAATGGCTTCAACTGTTTGCGGCATAACACCGTCATCAGCCGCTACTACTAGGATTGTGATATCTGTGATTTTTGCACCACGAGCACGCATTGTTGTGAAGGCTGCATGTCCCGGTGTATCAAGGAATGTTATCTTCTTTCCATTTTCAACAACTTGGTAGGCACCAATATGCTGGGTAATTCCACCAGCTTCACCTTCGGTTACCTTAGTGTGACGAATGGAATCAAGCAATGTTGTTTTCCCATGGTCAACGTGACCCATAATTGTTACAACTGATGGTCTTTCAATAAGGTCATTAGACTCATCTTCAGTAAAATAAACTTCAAGGTCGGTCGTATCAATTTTTACTTCTTCTTCAACCTCTACTCCGTATTCACCAGCGATTAATTCAATGGCGTCCTTGTCTAAGACTTGATTAATTGTCGCCATAACGCCTAGTAAAAAGAGCTTTTTAATAATTTCAGAAGGTTCACGGTAGATCTTTTTAGCAAGTTCACCTACAGTCAGAGATTCACTAAAAGTAATTTTAGCCGGCAGTTCTTTTACTTTCTTTACCTGAGGCTGTGCTTGCTGAACCGGTGTGTGGTTCTTTTTCCGGTTGTTATTATTATTGCGATTTTGATTATTATTATTAAAAGGTTTTTTATTCCCTTTACCAGCGCTGAACACTTTAGTTTCCTTAGATTGGAATTGTTGACTATTCTTTTTACTATCAACCGTTTTTGGTGGTGACACTACTTTCACCTTGCTAGGAGTTGCTGTCTTTGAGTCATCATCCTCAAAAGCTTTTGGGCTTGTTTTACTTTGCACTTGTGGTTTAACTCCCTGCTGTGGTTTCTGATTCTGGCGATTTTGCTGTTGCGGTCTAGCTTGATTTTGTTGTGGTTTGCTTTCATTCTTATTATAGGCTGCGTCTAGTTTTACAACCGCTGCATCCTCAATTGTTGCCATATGATTGGAAACCTCAATGTTCATTTCTTTTAATTTGGTAATTACATCTTTACTTGAAATATTGTGTTTCTTTGCATATTCGTAAACACGTATTTTACTCATATTTTTCACCCCCGCTAGAATTAATCGAGCAACGTCATCAGTTTTCTTGCAAATCCATCATCTAGTACAGCTACAACAACGCGGGCTTCTTTGCCAATCGCTTGGCCTAGAAGGTGGCGATCTTCCACTAGTTTATATGGAACTTCGTATGACTTACATTTATCTGTAATTTTTTTTGTCGTATTTGCAGATGCATCTGCCGATAATAAAACGAGCTTTGCTTTTCCGCTTCGTATCTCCTTAACAGAAAGCTCTTCACCCGATATGATTTTCCGTGCTCGATTGGCTAAGCCAAGTAACGACATCCATTGATTGGTATTCATATAGATTGCCTGTTTTCCTTCTCTATTAGTTCTAAAAGTTCTTCATATATTGTTTCACCTATAGAAACTTCTAGATGGTTCGATAGGATATTTTTCTTCTTGGCTAGTAGGACCGCTTCCTTGTCCTTAGAAAGGTATGCACCTCTACCCGACTTTTTCCCTGTTAAGTCGATCGATACTTCCCCTTCTTTTGAGCGAACGATGCGAACGAGTTCTTTTTTCGGCTTCATTTCACCGGTTGCGACACACTTACGCATAGGAACTTTTTTACGATTGTTCACGATCATTCACCTCACTTATTAATACTTTTCTTCTTCATCATTAAAGTCTACATCTGTTTGATCATCAAACAGTCGAATCATTTCTTCACGTGGATAGATTCCTATTTCACGTGCTTCTGTTTCAGATTTAATATCAATTTTCCAGCCAGTTAGTTTTGCTGCTAGACGGGCATTTTGTCCACGCTTCCCAATAGCAAGAGAGAGCTGATAATCTGGTACTACTACTGTTGTCGCTTTTTCTGATTCATTCACCATAACATCTAAAACTTTAGATGGACTTAAGGAATTAGCAACAAAGACAACAGGATTGTCTGACCATTTCACAATATCGATTTTTTCACCTTTTAGCTCATTCACAACGGCTTGAACCCTTGTACCCTTTGGACCTACGCAGGATCCCACAGGATCAACTTCATTGTTTTCGGAATGAACCGAAATTTTCGAACGGTCACCTGCTTCTCGAGCCACTGATTTTATCTCGACTGTACCATCATATATTTCTGGGACCTCAATTTCGAATAATCGTTTTAGCAGCCCAGGATGCGTACGAGATACGAAAATCTGTGGTCCTTTTGTTGTCTTTTCTACTTTCGTAATAAAAACCTTTATACGATCATGAGGCTTATAACGCTCATTTGGCATTTGTTCATTTACAGGCAGCAGAGCTTCTATTTTTCCAAGACTGACATAAATAAATTTTGAATCAAGTCTTTGAACAATACCGGTCATGATGTCTTCTTCACGATCGATGAACTCAGAATAAATAATGCCTCTTTCAGCTTCCCTAACCCGTTGTGTCACAACTTGTTTTGCTGTTTGTGCTGCAATTCTTCCGAAATCCTTCGGCGTTACTTCCATTTCAACCACATCTTCAACCACGTAGTTTGGGTTAATGTTTCTAGCATCTGCTAATGAAATTTCAAGTCGAGGGTCAAAAACTTCGTCTACTACTTCTTTTCTTGCAAAAACTCTCATTGAGCCAGCTTGTAAATTTAAATCAATTCGAACATTTTGGGCTTGATTGAAATTACGACGATAGGCTGAAATCAGTGCAGCTTCAATCGCATCAATTAATACATCTCTAGAAATGCCCTTTTCTCTTTCTAGTATTGTAAGAGCATCTAATAATTCGCTGCTCATTTGATCATTTCCCCCAATCTTTCATGTATTTATCTTTTATTATGAAAAAACGATTGCAAGTCTTGCACTAGCTACTTTTTCAAAAGGAATTTCGATGACTTTTTTACGGGTTTTGATTTTCATCTCAATCTTCACGATTTCACCGTTATAATCCAGCAACGTCCCTTCAAATCCTTTTTCGCCATCAATTGGTTCATATGTTTTGATAAATACATTCTTACCAATTGCCTTTTCGAAATCTTTTGCTTTTTTAAGCGGTCGTTCAGCACCAGGAGAGGAAACCTCTAGAAAGTAATTTTGGGTTATCGGGTCAAGCTCATCGAGTTTTTCACTAAGCCGTTCACTGACAATGCCACAGTCCTCAATATCAACACCGTTTTCTTTATCAATATATACGCGCAGAAACCAGTTTTTTCCTTCTTTTACAAACTCAACTTCCACCAATTCTAACGCTAATTCTTGAATAATTGGCTGCGCTAGCTCTTCTACTACTTTCGTTACTTTACTCATTTTCAACCTCCTTTACCGACATTTTCACCCATATTATACGTATTTCACGGAAAGTTTTATAAATAACTCTGTAAAATTATCCAATACAAAAACGAAAGAGCGGGTTTCCCCACTCTTGTACACGAGAGTATTTCTTAGTATTTCCAATAAAACTATACCATAACCAAATTTTATATGCAAACAACAATAGCCGAACCACCCTTAGGGGGAAGACATGAACTTCTTTTTTCCTAGGGCGATAAGCAAGCTAGAATAGTGAAAGCTGATTTTGTTCTGGTAAGGCTCCAAGACACCCTTGCTTATCTAAATATTCTAGAATAGTTTTCGATACTTTACCACGCTGCTGTAAATCTTCTTTAGATAGAAACTCTCCATCCTGCCTTGCTTTTACAATGTTATATGCAGCATTCGTACCAAGCCCTGGTATAGAATTAAAAGGTGGAATTAATGAATTTCCTTCGATGATGAACTCTTTCGCATCTGATTTATATAAATCATAATTTTGGAAAGAAAAGCCCCTTTCCGTCATTTCTAATGCCAATTCAAGGACAGTTAGGAGGTTTTTCTCTTTGTTTGAGGCCTCCAACCCTTTTGCGTTAATTTCTTCTATTTTTGCACGAATAGATTCAGACCCTCTTGACATCGCTTCGATATCAAAATCTTCTGCACGAACAGTAAAATATGCCGCGTAGTAGAGAAGCGGAAGATGAACCTTGAAATAAGCAATTCTTACGGCCATTAATACATACGCTGCTGCGTGTGCCTTAGGAAACATGTATTTGATCTTTTTACAAGAATCAATATACCATTCAGGTACTTCATTCTTGCGCATTTCGGCTTCCATTTCTTCAGAGAGACCTTTCCCTTTACGTACAGATTCCATAATTTTAAAAGCAAAGGATGGATCTAGCCCCTGATAAATTAGGTATACCATGATATCGTCACGACACCCTATAACTTCACTTAAGGTACAGGTTTGATTATGAATTAATTCTTGTGCATTTCCGAGCCATACGTCGGTTCCATGCGATAAACCGGAGATTTGGACCAATTCAGAGAAAGTCGTCGGTTTTGTATCTTCAAGCATTTGCCGGACAAATCGTGTACCGAATTCTGGTATCCCAAGCGTACCTGTTTTACACATGATTTGCTGTTCTGTTACACCTAGAGATTCGGTTCCACTAAATATCTTCATTACTTCAGGATCATCAGTAGGGATGGTTTTAGGATCGATACCGCTAAGGTCCTGAAGCATTCTTATTACTGTCGGATCATCATGACCAAGTATATCAAGTTTCAAGACATTATCATGAATTGAATGGAAGTCGAAATGAGTTGTCTTCCACTCCGAGTTTCGATCATCTGCAGGGAATTGAATCGGTGAAAAATCATAAACATCCATGTAATCAGGGATAACGATTATTCCACCCGGATGCTGACCCGTTGTTCTTTTTACACCCGTACAGCCAGAGGCAAGGCGTTCAATTTCCGCCCCACGTAATTGAAGGTTATTGTCCTGCTGATAGGCTTTTACATAGCCGAAAGCAGTCTTATCTGCAACGGTTCCAATAGTACCAGCTCTAAAGACATTGTCCTCACCGAAAAGAACTTTCGTGTAGTTATGAGCACGTGGCTGATACTCCCCGGAAAAGTTCAAATCTATGTCCGGAACCTTGTCACCTTTGAAGCCAAGGAATGTTTCGAACGGAATATCGTGTCCGTCTTTTTTATATTTACCGCCACATTGCGGACAATCCTTATCTGGTAAGTCAAAGCCTGAACCAACGGAACCATCATTGAAGAATTCCGAATGCTTACAGGTTGGACAAACATAATGTGGTGGCAAAGGATTTACCTCTGTAATTTCTGTCATAGTAGCAACTAAGGACGATCCGACTGAACCACGTGAACCGACAAGATAACCATCATCCAACGATTTTTTCACAAGCTTATGTGAAATCAAGTAAATAACGGCGAAACCATGTCCAATAATACTCTTTAATTCTTTTTCAAGACGTGCTTCTACAATTTCTGGAAGCGGTTCTCCGTAGATCTTCTTTGCCATTGAATAGCTCATTTCCCGCATTTCTTCATCGGCGCCTTCGATTCTAGGAGTATACAAATCGTCTTTAATAGGTTTTATGACGTCAATCATATCTGCAATTTTGTTTGTATTGGTAACGACAATTTCCTTCGCTTTCTCTTTGCCTAAGAAGGAAAAGGCATCAAGCATTTCATTCGTTGTCCTAAAATGAACATCGGGTAAATGATGTCGGTTTAGTGGATTGGCCCCGCCTTGAGAGTTCACCAATATTTTTCGATAGATTTTGTCGTTTTCATTTAAATAATGGACATTACCAGTTGCCACAACAGGAATGCCTAATTTATCGCCAAGCTTTACGATGTTCCCAATAATATCTTCTAACGCCTTTTCGTCACGAACTAATTCCATTTCTAATAATGGAGCATTTACTTCCTTAGGCATTACCTCAAGGTAATCATAGAACTGTGCAAAAGCTTCCACTTCATCAGGAGATTTTTGCATCATCCCCTCAAAAACTTCCCCTTTATTACAGCCAGATCCGACCAGAATTCCTTCTCGATATTTTTGAAGGACAGACCGGGGCAGTCTCGGAACTCGATAAAAATATTCAATATGGGAAATCGAAACAAGTTTAAATAAATTCTTTAAACCTGCTTCTGTTTGTGCAAGCAGTGTACAGTGGTAAGGACGTGCCCGCTGATAGGCATTTCCTTTCCCCATGTTATCGTTAAATTGATCATGGTATTCGATACCTTTATCAAGTGCATCTTTAAGCATTTTCAGCAACAAGTAACCTGTTGCTTCCGCATCATAAATTGCTCGGTGGTGCTGGGTTAATTCAATATCAAATTTCTTGGTTAATGTATTTAATCGATGATTTTTCATTTCTGGATATAGAAATCTACCCAGTTCGAGCGTATCAATGACTGGATTTTTTGCCTTTCCCAGCCCAATGTTTTTATATCCAACATTGAGGAATCCCATATCGAAGGAGGCATTGTGCGCAACTAGCACGTCGTCTCCTACCCAATCATGAAACCTTTGTATGACTTCTCCGACTTCAGGAGCATTTTGTACCATATCATCGGTTATTCCTGTTAAGTTAATCGTTGTAGCCGATAGTCGATGATGCGGATTAGCGAAGGACTCGAAACGGTCAACGATATCCCCATCTTTTATTTTTACAGCTGCAAGTTCAATAATCGTATCATAAACGGCAGACAGACCCGTCGTTTCAACGTCAAATACAACAAATGTATCTTCTGCAATTAAACGGTGGGCGTCATTATAGGTAATAGGAACACCATCATCAACAAGATTTACTTCAACTCCATAAAGGATTTTGATATCATTTTTCTTTCCAGCACCATACGCTTCCGGGAAGGATTGGGCAACAGCATGATCGGTTACCGCAATCGCTTTATGGCCCCACTTCTTCGCTTGAGTAATAAGCGCTCCTACTGGAGTGACAGCATCCATTGAGCTCATTGGTGTATGGAGATGAAGCTCCACACGCTTTTCATCCTCTGGAGCAGTATCCTTACGTCCCGGTGGTTTGATTTCGTTAATATCATTTCCAATCATGACTAAATCACGGACAAAGGTATCGTTTTGAATGCTTCCTCTAACTTTTACCCACATACCTTTTTTAACAAGCTGGTAAAGCGCTGCGTCTTCTTTATCCCGAGAAAACATTTTAACCATCAGTGAGCTTGTATAATCAGTAATCTTAAATGTTAACAGAGTTCGGCCACTTCTTAATTCTCTTGTCTCCGCATCAAAAATAAAACCTTCCACGGTGACTCGTCTCTCTTCGTCAACTATGTCAATCATGTTTCGAAGGTCGGAATCATCCTTAATTGTAAGCCCAATCGAAAGTGGTCCTTCTTGAATAACTCCTGAATCTTTCTCGGCCTCTTTCTTTTGCAAATCAGCCAATGCAGCGAGTCCGCGTTCCTGATCTTCCTTTTGTTTCGCGAGTAAAAATTGTTGATATTCGTCATTTTTTTCGACCGTACTTACATCCGTTTCAATGGTTAAGGTCGGAAATCCAAATGATTGATAGAGTCCTGTAATCAGGGATCCATATTTCCTTTTTAAAGCCATGCCCTCTGTTTCGTTACGGACAGAAATCGTTAGCTTATTCCCACTAATCATTGGTACCTGCTCATTTAATAGTTTTAACATCGGAGGTGAAATACCATCAATTTGCTGAATGCTATAATTCCAATAATCCAGAAGTAGTTCAGAGTTAAAGCTTGGCTCCGCTACTTGAATTTCATAGGAGATACTTGCAATATTTGAAAACTTTCTTTCTAGTTGGGTAGTGAAGCGAAGGTACAAACTAAAAGGAAGTATTTTTTCTAATAAAAATTGAAAATGCCATTTGCGTGCCTTTTTCTCGACAATAAATCTTTCAATTTGAGCATTTTGAAATTGTGCTACTACAGCGTCCTCTTTTAATTCTAGTTGCTGGAGCAAGAGTAAGAATCGCTCTTTTTTGCCTGAGGCATGTTCGCTCATCATTCCCTCTCCCATCTATATCTTTATCTATGTCAAAGAGTAATTATATCATATGATAGCTTTTCTTTCGGCTAAATTCGACAGAAAAATAAAACCAAAAAAGGGTTCCAGTGGAACCCTTAAATAATTGGATTTCTTATAGAAAAAACCTTTGGATGTCATTCCAAGTAACGACCAACATCAAAAGCATAAGCAGTGCAAATCCGATAAAGTGGACCATTCCTTCCTTATGACGATCTATTGGCTTTCCTCTAACTGCCTCTACTGCGAAGAACATTAATCTTCCACCATCAAGTGCCGGAATCGGTAAAAGGTTCATGATCCCTAAGTTAATACTTAATATCGCGGCCCATTTCATCACATAATATATTCCTGACTGTACGACTGTATCGGTGGAAGCATAAATGCCAACCGGTCCAGAAAGCATGTCTATGGAGAACTGGCCAGTGATTAGCTGCCCTAACATGACAAAAATTTGCTTTGTCCAAAAGTATGTCTCAGTAAACCCAGCAGTAATCGCTTTTAATGGTGATTTTTCAATCGGGCTATATACACCAATTAGACCTATTTTTTCACCTTCAACACTCTGCTCTTTTGGTGTTACAGAGATTTCCTGTTCTTGACCCTCACGGCTTATTGTAAAATCAAGGTTTTCATTTGGATTTTCCCTAATGATTTCTACCACATCCGACCAGCTTGAGATCTCAGCGCCATTAATACTTTGTACAATGTCACCTTCCATTAATCCAGCTGCATTTGCTGCACCATCCGGCGTGATTACACCTAATTTGGGTTCGTTCGTAGGAACTCCTTGCAAGAATGCAATGATAATGAATAAGAAGAAGGCCAAGACAAAATTCATCATCGGACCTGCAAAAATAGCCATTGTTCTTTGTGGCAGGGTTTTGGAAGCAAATTGACGATTATATGGAGCTAATTGAGTTTCAATTCCATTTTCAACTGTAACGGCTGTCGGACTAACGGAAAAAGTTTGCAAGTTCTCTTCCTCGTCCTCTGGATAACCTTTAATAAACAGCTTGTGTTCAATATCTGCATGTTCTACTTCAATAATGCGGCATTCAGGATATTTTTCTTTATTGTTTATAATGATTTTATTCACAGTATTATCTTTGTCGAATAATAAACCGATCCGATAACCTGGTTTTATTTCAACTACTTCTGGGTCCTCACCAGCCATACGCACAAACCCACCGATTGGCAATAATCTGATTGTATAGGTCGTTTCACCCTTTTTATGCGAGAAAACCTTGGGACCAAATCCAATGGCAAATTCACGGCATAAAATACCAGCACGTTTCGCAAAAACCAAATGGCCCAATTCGTGGAAGAAGACGAGAGCACCAAAGATAACAATAAAGGCAATAACTGTACTCAAACTAAAAAACCCCTTTTTTATAGTAATGAATTAACATATTGTCTTGTTTCTTTGTCCACCTCTTGAATAGTGGATAAGTTAGGATTGTTTATCAAATCGTGCTTAGTTAATGCCTTCTCAATCAAATCCTCAATCTGTAAGAAACTAATACTTTCATTTAAAAATGCTGCTACTGCAGCTTCATTCGCTGCATTTAAAACAGTCGGCAGTGTTCCGCCTTTCTTTCCAGCCTCGTAAGCAAATTGCATACAGCGGAAACGATCGACATCCATTTCTCGAAAATGCAATTTACCAATTTGAGCCAAATTTAATCTTTGTGAAGATCGAAGCGGTAATCGGTCAGGATAGGATAGTGCGTATTGAATTGGTACCCTCATATCTGGTGTACCAAGCTGGGCTATGATACTGCTGTCATGAAATTCTACCATTGAATGAATAATACTTTCCTTATGTAGCAAAACATCAATTTTTTCATACGGCATATCGTATAACCAATGAGCCTCGATTACCTCAAGTCCTTTATTCATCATCGTGGCAGAGTCAATTGTTATTTTTGCACCCATTGACCAATTGGGGTGATTTAGTGCTTCTTTAACAGTTACGGATTCCAACTCGTTTCGTGAACGATCACGAAAACTACCGCCGGATGCCGTCAATATTAGTCTTTCAATGTTTTTTTCCTTTTCGCCCTGTAAACATTGAAAAATAGCTGAGTGTTCACTGTCTACTGGCAGTAATGACACGTTATTTCTCTTCGCGGCCTCCATTACTAGATGACCCGCAGTCACAAGTGTCTCTTTATTCGCGATTGCAATTGTTTTACCACTTTCAATCGCTTGTAAAGTAGGATGTAATCCCACACTTCCTAGGACTGCATTTACAAGAATATCAGCAGCAGGATATACAGCTACTTCAATTAGGCCCTCTTCGCCATAAGTAAACTTAGTATTGGGAAATTCCGATTTCAATGTAAGACAATCTTGATACTCTTGTACTGAAACAATCTCAGGACTAAATTCACTGATCATTTTTCTAGCTAATTCTAAGTTTTTCCCTATCGAGATGGCAACAACTTTATATTCAGATGGATGTTCTCTAACTATATCTAATGTTTGGGTGCCAATCGAACCTGTTGCTCCCAAAATACTAATCATTTTCAAAAAAATTCAACTCCGAACTTTGGTAACATCTACCATAAATGAAATAAATGCAATAATGGCAACACGAATAAGAGACTATCAAAGCGGTCAAGAATTCCACCATGACCTGGTAAAATATTTCCGGAATCCTTAACATTAAAATGGCGTTTAAAAGCTGATTGAACAAGATCACCGATTTGTCCAAAGATTGAAAGAACGATCGTAATTGCCATTAAAGAAATGATAGAGGCGTTAATTTCTGAAAAAATGGCAAATAAGACAGCAACCAGTAATGCACAAATCACTCCACCTAACGATCCTTCAACCGTCTTATTCGGGCTTATTTCCGGCCAAAGTTTTGTTTTTCCTGTAGCTTTTCCAACAAAATAGGCACCTGAATCCGTCGCCCATATCATAAATAAAGAATAAAAAATATAGACAATACCCGCATCACGCGTTTCAATAAAGAAATAAAAGCCAATACCTACATAAATAGCTGATAAAATTGAGAACCCAGCATCTTCAAATGTAAATCGATTTTTAGTAATCACTGTATAGGCTAATAACAATAGGATAAGAACAATCCCAATTTCTGTTTTTGTATAATTAAAAGTATTTAATAGATCATCATACTGCTCTGGGTAAAGGATAACCCAAAGAAATAAAAGAGCCAGCAGTCCATGAACTGAAAAAACACTAAGTTTTTTCATTTTTAATAATTCAAACAAACCAACACTTGCAAGAAAGTACGTTAATAATACGAATGGCAGTCCACCATAAAAAACAATCGGTAAAAATAAAGCAGCTGCAACGACCCCTGTAATGATTCTTTGCTTCATCTAAGATTTCAACACCTTTAAAGTACTTGAGCGAAAAATTCTCCTATATACCTCCAAATCGACGTTGACGATTTTGATAGGCTTCAATGGCTTCAATTAAATGTTTTTCTCTAAAATCTGGCCATAATACATCTGTAAACCAAAACTCCGAGTATGCCAGCTGCCATAACATAAAATTGCTCAGCCGAATTTCCCCGCTAGTTCGGATTAGTAAATCGGGGTCATTTAGACCGGAAGTCATAAGATAGGAGGAAAAAACCTCTTCGTTTAGCTCGCTCTCTTTCAGTATTCCACTTTTGTAATCATTTAAGACTTTTTTAGTTGCATCAATAATCTCAGATCGACTTCCATAGTTAAGCGCAAAGTTTAAAATAAGACCATCATTATTCTTAGTCTTCTCAATAGCCTTATCAATTGCATTCAATGTATGTACCGGAAGTTGATCTTTATATCCCATCATTGTTACTTGAACATTTTCTTCTATTAATTCAGGTAAGAAGGTTCCTAGAAATTCCTCTGGAAGTTTCATTAAATAATCCACTTCATTTTTTGGGCGTTTCCAATTTTCTGTTGAAAAAGCATATAAGGTTAACGTTTTTATACCAAGGGCATTTGCCAGCTTTGTTATTTTTCGAACAACCTTCATACCTTCATGGTGTCCCGCGATCCTCGGCAAAGCTCTCTTTTTAGCCCAGCGTCCATTACCATCCATAATAATCGCAACATGTTCCGGCACCGGCAATTTTCTAACCTTTTCTATATTTTCTCGGAGAGTGGAAGAGTTATTATTTTGATTCTTCCAAAGCCTTATTTTATTAAACATGACAATGCTCCTCCAAATTAAGTTAATCATTTCCTCCGATAATAGATCATGCCCACAGAGCCTGTGTAGATATATATGAAGAATGCTGATTTTAACATGCTTTTATCATACCAAAAAAATGAAAATATATCTTCTACCAAGGTTGTTTTCATACTGTTTGATGTTAAAATCTTAAAGCCGATTTTAACGTGGAAATAGTAAGTCTCCGCTTTAGAATTAGTTTGCAGGCTCTTTTCTTATTAAATTTATCCTATTTTCTGAGGAACCTTAGCACAATCATTAAATTTTCTACCAAATAGCAACAAAGTTTAAGAAAAGCGCCTCTACTAAATAACTTATGAACTAGTACATGAAATAAGAATGATGTTTTATCTATTGATTAGATGAAATCTGAGCGTAAATAGTGAAAAAACCCCCTAAAAAGAGGGTTCTTCAAAATAATTAAACTTCCAAGATTTCTTTTTCTTTGTCTTTTGTTATTTGGTCAATCTTGCTAATATGTTCATCCGTAAGTTTCTGAATATCATCAGAATAACCACGAAGTGCATCTTCGGTAATCTCACCGTTTTTCTCTAGCTTTTTAAGATCATCGTTAGCATCACGACGAATATTACGGATGGCAATCTTTGCTTCTTCTGATTCTTTCTTCACTAATTTTACGAGGTCTTTACGACGTTCTTCTGTCAATTGTGGAATGGCAAGTCGAATAACCTGACCATCATTCGAAGGGTTTAACCCCAAATCAGATTTAAGAATGGCCTTTTCAATTTCTCCTAAAATTGATTTATCATAAGGTTGAATGACAAGAAGTCGCGCTTCAGGAGTTGAAATTCCAGCCATTTGATTTACAGGCGTAGGTGCTCCATAATAATCAATCGTAATTCTATCTAATAAAGAAGCACTAGCTCTCCCTGCTCGAATACTCGCTAACTCACGTGAATAAGCTTGAATAGCTTTTAGCATTCGTTCCTTCGTTGCGGAAATCACTTGTTTTGGCATTTAATTTTTCCCCCTAACAATCGTTCCTATTTTTTCGCCCATAACAGCACGTTTTATATTTCCTTGTTCCATGATAGAGAATACAATTAGTGGAATATCGTTATCCATACATAATGAGGATGCTGTTGAATCCATTACTGCTAATCCTTCTTTAATAACATCAAGGAAAGTGAGGTCTTCATATTTTGTTGCATTAGGATCTAGACGTGGATCCGCCGAATAAACACCATCAACATTATTTTTTGCCATTAAGATCACTTCAGCGTCGATTTCAGCTGCACGTAATGCAGCAGTTGTGTCAGTTGAAAAATATGGATTTCCAGTTCCCGCAGCAAAAATAACGACTCTCTTTTTTTCTAAATGTCTCATT
Source organism: Neobacillus sp. plas4 (assembly GCF_057221695.1). NCBI lineage: Bacteria > Bacillati > Bacillota > Bacilli > Caryophanales > Bacillaceae > Neobacillus > Neobacillus sp. plas4. The sequence continues at coordinate 1,868,862 of NZ_CM170152.1, read as the reverse complement.
GCACGACGTCTAATATATGGTTCTGCAACCTGACGCATTTCAATTGATGTTTGAACTCGAGATTCAATACCTAAGTGTTCTAAACTATCCTGCAGTGCTAAAGAATTCATGACAGTCGCCAACATTCCCATATAATCCGCTGTAGCTCTATCCATTCCCATCTCACTGCCTATTTTACCACGCCAAATATTCCCGCCGCCAACTACAACAGCTACCTCGACACCCAGTTCTGCAATTTCCTTTACTTGTCCAGCAATTGATTTAATAACGGATGGTTTAATTCCAAAGCTTGACTCGCCTGCGAGTGCTTCCCCGCTTAATTTCAGTACTACGCGTTTGTATTTAGGACCGCTCATATGAACCTCCTTGGTATGTAATTAGTATAATAAAATTCTTTAAAAATAGGGAACACATCGTGTTCCCTATTCAAAACATATTTCTATCCACGTGCCTTACGTCTAATTACTTCTTATTAACTTGGCTCATAACTTCTTCTGCGAAATTGTCTTCACGCTTTTCGATACCTTCGCCTACTTCGTAGCGTACGAATTCGCGAACGGAAGCACCTTTTGATTCCACAAATTGACGTACTTTTTGATCAGGGTTTTTAACGAAAGTTTGGTCAAGAAGACATACATCTTCGAAATACTTACCAAGACGGCCTTCAACCATTTTAGCCACAATATTTTCAGGCTTTCCTTCGTTAAGGGCTTGTGTAGTTAGAACTTGACGTTCACGCTCAACTTCTTCTTGAGATACTTGGTCACGAGAAACATATAAAGGTCTCAAAGCAGCAATGTGCATAGAAACATCTTTGGCAGAATCCGCATCAGTAGTTCCTTCAAGAACAGTTAGAACTGAAATACGGCCTCCCATGTGAAGGTACGCACCAAAAGCATCATTATCAGTTTTTGCTAAAACTGCAAAACGACGAAGGGTAATTTTCTCACCAATTTTAGCAATTGCTGCATTGATATAGTCTGCAACTGTCACTCCATTGATTGTTTGTGCAGTAGCTTCTTCTACTGTAGCGGGCTTGTTAGCAAGCAAGTGTGCAGCTAATTCTTTAACAAGGTTTTGGAATGCTTCGTTTTTAGCAACGAAATCAGTTTCAGAGTTTACTTCTAAAATAACAGCATTGTTACCTTCAGCAACAACATATGTTAAACCTTCTGCAGCTATACGATCGCCTTTTTTCGCAGCTGAAGCAATCCCTTTTTCGCGTAAGAAGTCAATTGCTTTTTCCATATCTCCATTTGTTTCAGTTAGCGCCTTTTTACAATCCATCATTCCAGCGCCAGTTTTTTCACGTAATTCCTTAACCATTTGAGCAGTAACTGCCATTATAAATTCCTCCCTTAATCTATGTACTATACTATATCTTAGCCATTCCAACTTAAGATAAACATTTCTTAAAAAAAGGTGATAAAGGGTCTCCCTCTTATCACCTTTAAAAAAGTTACGATCTTATGCTTCTTGTGCTACTTCTTCACCTTGTTTAGCTTCTAGGATAGCGTCAGCCATTTTACCAGTTAAAAGCTTAACCGCACGGATTGCATCGTCATTCGCAGGAATAACAACATCGATTTCGTCTGGATCACAGTTTGTATCAACAATTCCAACTATAGGAATGTTCAATTTCTTAGCTTCAGCAACAGCAATGCGCTCTTTACGAGGATCGATAATGAAAAGTGCATCAGGAAGCTTCTTCATATCTTTAATTCCGCCTAAGAATTTCTCAAGACGTTCTTGTTCTTTCTTTAATTGAACAACTTCTTTTTTAGGTAATACTTCGAAAGTTCCGTCTTCAGACATTCTTTCAATATCTTTTAAGCGGCCAATACGCTTTTGGATTGTTTCAAAGTTTGTTAAAGTACCACCCAACCAACGTTGGTTAACAAAGTACATACCTGAACGAGCTGCTTCTTCTTTAACAGAATCTTGCGCTTGTTTCTTCGTACCAACAAAAAGGATTGTTCCGCCATTAGCAGCAAGATCTTTCACCCAGTTATAAGCTTCTTCAACTTTCTTAACTGTTTTTTGTAGGTCGATGATGTAGATACCGTTACGCTCCGTGAAGATATATTTCTTCATTTTTGGGTTCCAACGGCGAGTTTGGTGTCCAAAGTGTACACCAGCTTCAAGCAATTGCTTCATTGAAATTACTGACATGTTTTTTTCCTCCTATGGTTTCGTTTTCCTCCGCTTGTCTCGTTTTTAAACAGCAACTGTTTTCACAGCACCGGCTGCCTAAATCAACAAACGTGTGTATTAACACCGTTAAATAATATAGCACATGTGCTGATAACAATCAAGTTATACTTCAAAAAAAATCCCCAGTTTAACTGGGGACTACATTTTATTGTCTAGCTCCAGCGCCTGGCCCCTCGAGGTCAGAAGCCAATCGCTTCGGAAGGCAAAAAGCGCCTTCTGTCAGCGCTCGACTTCTGCTTGTCGGGGCTGACCAAGGCGCTTCCGCTTTTCGTATTAGTTAGATCTTAATTTATCAAGCTCAACTAGGAATTTATCATTTAGAACTTTGATATATGTTCCTTTCATACCGAGCGAACGTGATTCAATTACCCCAGCACTTTCAAGCTTTCTTAATGCATTAACAATTACCGAACGCGTGATACCAACGCGATCAGCAATTTTCGAAGCAACTAACAAGCCTTCATGGCCATTTAACTCTTCAAAAATATGTTCAATTGCTTCAAGCTCACTGTAAGATAATGAACTGATTGCCATTTGAACAACTGCCTTGCTTCGTGCTTCTTCTTCAATTTCTTCTGACTTTTCACGTAAGATTTCCATACCAACAACCGTTGCACCATATTCAGCAAGAATAAGGTCATCATCGTGGAACTTTTCTTGCAGCCTTGCAAGAATTAATGTTCCAAGACGTTCCCCGCCGCCAATAATAGGAACAATTGTGGTTAACCCTTCACGGAAAAGATCTTTGTTTTCAACTGGGAAGGCAGTGTATTGGCTATCCACATCTAAATTTGATGAAGTTTCTTGAATATTAAATAGCCCATTTGTGTATTCTTCAGGAAATTGACGGTCCTCTAACATTTTTTTCATCCGGTCATTTTCGATTTGCTGGTTAATCGCAAATCCTAAAAGCTTACCACGACGACTGAGAATGAAAATATTTGATTCAATAACTTCGCTAAGTGTTTCAGACATTTCTTTAAAGTTTACTGGTTTTCCTGCTGCTTTTTGTAATAACACATTAATCTTTCTAGTTTTTGATAGTAAATCCATTCTGTTTTTTCCTCCTAATTACTGCAACCATTATTAAGTTTTATTGTTTAATTATTACAAGATAAATTGACTTAAATCTTTATTTTTGGATATTGCTCCAAGCTTATCATCGACATATTGCGGAGTTATTGTAATCTTCTCCATAGAAATATCAGGTGCTTCAAATGACAAGTCCTCTAAAAGTTTTTCTAAAATGGTGTGAAGTCTTCTTGCCCCAATATTATCTGTATTCTGATTCACATCAAAAGCAATCTCAGCTAGCCTACGAATAGCATCGTCAGAAAATTCAATTTGTATACCTTCTGTTTCCAATAATGCTTGATATTGTTTGATTAAAGCATTATCAGGTTCGATTAATATTCTAAAGAAATCATCAACGGTTAATTTTGTTAACTCCACTCGAATCGGTAAACGCCCTTGTAGCTCTGGTATCAAATCTGATGGTTTTGACATATGAAAGGCACCAGCAGCAATAAATAAAATATAATCTGTCTTAATCGAACCATATTTGGTAACAACTGTTGATCCTTCAACAATTGGTAGAATATCTCGCTGCACTCCTTCACGAGAAACGTCTGCTGAAGAACCTCCGGAATTTTTACTAGCAATTTTATCAATTTCATCGATAAAGATGATACCTGTTTGTTCGGCACGGTACACCGCTTCCGTTGTCACTTCATCCATATCAATTAATTTTGCAGCTTCTTCATTGGTTAATACTTTTCTTGCTTCGCTGACCGTTAATTTTCTCTTCTTCCGTTTCTTCGGCATAAAACTGCTGAGCGCATCCTGCATGTTCATTCCCATTTGTTCCATCCCAGAACCCTGGAGCATATCAAACATGGAAGGTGTTTGCTCTTCCACTTCTACCGTTACGATTTCTTCCTCAAGTTGACCAAGAGCAAGCTTTTCTTTTACAATTTTTCTTTTTTCCGTAATGGAGTAATCTTCCTGATTGTTTTCTTGTTCTTGTGGTGCATTTCCACCGCCAAATAACATTTCAAGTGGATTTTTGTAATTTTGTTGTTTTTTTGCAGAAGGGACCAGTAAATCTACCAGCCTCGCGTTTGCATTTTGCTCGGCACGTTCTTTTACAGATAACATTCGATCTTCTTTAACTAACCGGACAGATGTTTCCACTAGGTCTCGAACCATCGATTCGACATCACGGCCAACATAACCGACTTCCGTAAATTTAGTAGCTTCCACTTTAACGAAAGGTGCACCTACCAACTTCGCAATTCTCCGGGCTATTTCTGTTTTACCTACACCGGTAGGACCGATCATTAAAATATTTTTAGGAATAATTTCTTCACGTAGTTTTTCGTTTAACAGCCCTCGTCTAAAACGATTTCTAAGTGCAACCGCAACTGCTTTTTTTGCGTCCTTCTGACCGATAATATATTGATCTAGTCTCTCAACTATCTGGCGCGGTGTTAAGTTGTCTTTATTAGCCATTGTAGGTCCCCTCCTGTTAGAGCTCTTCCACGATAATGTTGTGGTTGGTATATACACAAATTTCAGCAGCTATTTCTAAAGAAGCCTTTGCTATTTCTTTTGCAGTTAGATGGTCCCCTGCATATTTCTTTAGAGAACGTCCGGCTGCTAACGCATAATTACCACCTGATCCGATTGCTAGAATCCCATCGTCCGGCTCAATAACCTCTCCTGTTCCTGATACAAGGAGAAGATCTTCTTGATTCATAACAATTAGCATTGCTTCTAGCTTTCTAAGTACCTTATCACTTCTCCACTGTTTAGCAAGCTCAACAGCAGCTCTTTGGAGGTTCCCGTTATATTCCTCTAATTTTCCTTCAAACATTTCAAAAAGCGTAAACGCATCTGCAACAGATCCGGCAAAACCAGCCAATACTCTTCCATTAAATATCTTTCTAACCTTTTTTGCTGTGTGCTTCATCACTACAGCATTACCAAATGTGACTTGTCCATCACCAGACATTGAACATTGACCGTTATGATGGATTGCAAATATCGTCGTAGCATGAAATTGGTTCATCATTAATCCTCCTCTAGTATTTCACTAGCAAACTTATGTAACAGGAAATTGTCATAAATAGACAGGTGCATTACACTAGAATAGTATGAAAACTTTATTCATTTATTCCCTTTTATAAATGGGTATATACTTTTAATTAGGCTTTTAAACCTCGCTTGTTCACCCATGAACAAAAAGGAAGTACGCTTAGCATATTGGGATAGTCCAATTGTATATTGTGATTAAGTTTTCCTCATTTGTAAACGGTTAGTTCTTAACGTTACTAAATTAGTCACATTTATTAGTATGTCAAACTCACAAAGGCTACTAAAGCTTAACACACTTCTTTTCTCCTTGCAATAAATTTTACAAAACCTTCACAAAGTTCTGAATTGTTTCTAAGGCTCTGTTTGCATGTTGTAAATTTCGTTCCTGTTTTCCTTTGATTTTTTCTGATAACTCTGGGAACAGACCAAAGTTAGCATTCATTGGTTGGAAATTCTTTGCACTTGCACTTGTGATATAACGTGCCATACTTCCAATCGCCGTTTCTACAGGGAATTCTAACGTTTCATTGCCCAGCGCTAACCTAGCAGCATTTATCCCTGCAACAAGTCCACTGGCTGCAGATTCAACATATCCTTCTACACCTGTCATTTGTCCTGCAAAAAATAAATTTTCACGTTCTCTAAATTGATATGACGATTTGAGAACTTTTGGTGAATTGATAAAGGTATTTCGGTGCATGACGCCATAACGGACAATTTCTGCATTTTCAAGTCCTGGTATTAACTGAATAACCTCTTTTTGCGGACCCCATTTTAAATGAGTCTGGAAACCAACAATATTATAAAGGGTTCCTGCGGCATCGTCTTGACGCAGTTGTACAACCGCATAAGGTCTTTTCCCTGTTTTTGGGTCTTCTAAACCGACTGGCTTTAATGGACCAAATAACATTGTTTTCTTTCCTCTTTGTGCCATAACTTCGATTGGCATACAGCCCTCAAAAAAGATTTCCTTTTCAAATTCCTTTAAAGGAACAGTTTCAGCTGCAATAAGCGCATCATAAAAACGATTAAACTCTTCCTCTGTCATTGGGCAATTTAAATAAGCCGCTTCACCTTTATCATAGCGCGATTTTAGATAGACTTTATCCATGTTAATGCTATCTTTTTCAAGAATAGGCGCTGCCGCATCGTAAAAATAGAGGTAATCCTCACCCGTTAAAGATTTTAGTTTCGCTGATAATTCTGGACTTGTCAGTGGACCGGTTGCAATGATTGTAATTCCCTCTGGAATTTCTGTTACTTCCTCGTTAATAACCGTAACATTTTCATGGTTTCTTACCATTTCTGTCACTTTAGCAGCAAACTCATGACGGTCAACAGCTAAGGCACCGCCCGCCGGAACAGAACATGCATCAGCAGCAGATATAATAACCGAATCGAGCAATCTCATTTCTTCCTTTAAAACACCGACAGCATTTGTTAATGTGTTGGCCCTTAAAGAATTACTACAAACTAACTCCGCAAATTTATCGGTATGATGTGCAGGTGTTTGTTTAACTGGTCTCATTTCATACAGCCGGACTTTTACACCACGTTTTGCAATTTGCCATGCCGCTTCACTCCCAGCCAAACCCGCACCAATTACATTTATTGTTACATCGTTCATCTTATACCTCCTGAATTTAAAAAGCACGAATCTAGTTTTCCTCTTACCATAATTACTTTTCCCTCTTTTTAGCCCATCTTGCATTGTACTATACGATTCAAAAACAAAAAAGTTTTATGTTTAAATAAAAAGCGGAAGCGCCTCCGGAACAAGCACAGCTTGTTCCGGAGGGGATTACTCTGGGAAGCTTACCCTAGTGAACAGGGGCTTATGACCCCGAGCCCCTAGGCGCCCCTCAGAAAAACTAACGCTTTTCTTTCGTGCGACGAATCGCTTTCGAAGCATACTCTCGTGGACTTGGATTTGAAAATATGAAAAGAGTGAGCTATGCTCACCCTTAACTTTGTGGTTCTTCTTTGTAATCACATTCTATACATTGCACTTGAACGCCTTTTTTTAATTTCTTTTCTACAAGAGGGCCTTCACACTTCGGACAAGGTCTTGGTATTGGTTTATCCCATGAAATAAAGTCACATTCTGGAAACCTATTGCAACCATAAAAGATCCTTTTTTTCTTGCTTTTACGTTCAATTATACTACCTTCTTTGCATTTCGGACAAGTAACTCCTATTTCCTTGACAATTGCTTTTGTATTTCTGCAATCAGGAAAATTACTGCAAGCCATGAATTTACCGTATCTACCCATTTTAAAAACCATTGGGTTGGAGCATAATTCACAATCTTCACCTGCAGGCTCATCTTTAATCTCAACAGATTGCATTTCCTCTTCTGCTTTGGCCAAATGCTTTTCAAAATCCTGATAAAATTCATCAATGATTTCAACCCAGCGGACTTTCCCTTCCTCCACATTATCTAAATCCTGTTCCATTTTAGCAGTAAAGTCTACATCAAGGATACCAGGGAAGAATTCAAGCATTAATTCATTACAGATTTCCCCTAACTCAGTGGGAATGAATCGTTTATTATCTAAAGCTACATAACCCCGTTTTTGTATGGTATCTAATGTTGGAGCATAAGTGGATGGTCTGCCAATGCCAGATTCCTCGAGAGTTTTTACTAATCTTGCTTCCGTATATCTTGGCGGCGGCTGCGTAAAATGCTGTTTGGGTTCTATATCTTTTTTGAAGACCTCATCGCCTTCTTTGAGGTCTGGCAGCATTTTATTCTTTTCCTCTACTTGATCATCTGTTCCCTCCACATAGATCTTCATAAAACCAGGAAACTTAATTTTTGATCCATTTGCCCGGAACAGTACATTGCCATTTTGGAGATCAACACTCATTGTATCCATGACAGCCTGGGCCATTTGACTTGCTAAAAATCTTTCCCAAATTAGCTTATAAAGGCGTAATAGATCCCTTGATAAGTATTGTTTTACACTGTTAGGGTCACGGAACGTACTTGTTGGACGTATGGCTTCGTGGGCATCTTGGGTATTACTTTTCTGCTTTTTATCTTTTCGCTCGACTTCCTTCAAATAAGTCTCACCGAACTCTTTTTGAATATATTCCGCAGCTTCTTTCTGTGCCACATCTGAAATCCGGGTAGAGTCTGTTCTCATATAAGTTATAAGACCAACGGTTCCTTCTGCTCCCAGCTCAATTCCTTCATACAATTGCTGAGCTAACATCATTGTTTTTCTAGCACGGAAATTAAGTTTCCTTGCGGCTTCCTGCTGCAGTGAAGAGGTAATAAAGGCGGGTGATGGGTTTCTTTTTCGTTCCTTTTTTGAAACAGAAACCACCCTAAACTTATCTCCCTCCATTTGCTTCAAGACAGCCTCAACATCTTGTTCCGATTTAAGCTCTAATCTTTCTTTACTCGCCAGTGAATGAAATGAGGCACTAAAATGGTCCTTCCCTTTTAGCAATTCACTTTCAATTGTCCAATATTCTTCAGGAACAAAAGCCTTAATTTCCTTTTCACGGTCAATAATTAATCGGACTGCAATCGATTGAACTCGTCCCGCACTTAATCCTTTTTTAACTTTCTTCCAGAGAAGCGGACTAATGTTATAACCGACTAGACGATCCAAGACCCTTCTAGCCTGCTGCGCATCTACTAAATCCATATTAATAGGACGGGGGTGTTTAAAGGATTCTTTAATTGCGTCCTTTGTTATCTCATTAAAGACTACCCGGCAATCGGAGTTAATATCAACATCCAGACTATGGGCTAAATGCCAAGCAATTGCTTCCCCTTCGCGATCAGGGTCAGCTGCGAGAAAAACTTTTTTAGCTTTTTTAGCTGCATTCTTTAGTTCTTTCAAAACTGGCCCTTTTCCACGGATTGTAATGTATTTTGGTTCAAAATTCGTTTCCTTCGAGACTCCCATTTGACTTCGCGGCAAATCACGGACATGTCCCATGGATGCTTTAACTTTATATTTATTTCCTAAATAACGTTCTATTGTTTTTGCTTTTGCTGGTGATTCAACAATAACCAGAAACTCTGCCATGCAAATAATCCTCCTCAAGGGGATATAAGAAGTGTGAAAGCACTTTAAAGCATACCTATTAAAGTAAGCTGTGCTAACAATTTGAGAAGTTTTCCTAATTTCCAAATTTATTATTCGGATCGGAGAAAATCCTTACAAAATCGCCTTATCCCTATTTATTTCTTTTTATATATTCATTCCTAAATAAAGTGGAAAGTGTATACATAATTAATAACTATTATTCTTAAACAAATAATCATTGATGTCAATGTTTCCGTAAACGTTTACAACTAGTTAATGATAATCATACGCCAAATTATTCCTATTTACACATTCTTTTTTCGATTATCTGTTGGAAAATGTATAACATATTTGAAATAATTTCAAGCTTTTTAAGCAACATTCTCCAATTATTTAGAAAAAACCCTCAAAAAGAGGTAATTATTTGTAAAAGCTATAGTCGGAGTTCTTCCAAAATATCTTCGCTGCTCATCACCAGTTTTGCCCCTTGCTGAATTAAATCATTGGTTCCCATTGAACAAGGATTAAAGATACTTCCAGGTAGTGAAAAAACCTCTCTCCCTTCATTTACAGCATAATTAGCAGTTATGAGCGAACCACTTTTCCGTTTTGCTTCTATTATAAATGTTCCATTGGACATCCCGCTGATGATTCGATTTCGGGCTGGAAAATGCCAGCGTAATGGTTTTGTATCAGGAGGGTATTCTGAAACCACTAGCTGGGTTTTCACCATTTCTCTTGCTAATTCATTATTTTCCTTCGGATATATATGATAAAGGCCTCCTGCTATTACCGCGATGGTATTCCCATTATTTTTCATCGCATATTCATGTGCCAATGTATCAATCCCACTAGCCAATCCACTGACAATAATTACTCCATTTTGAACCAATTTCGGGAACATTAATTGAATTGCACTTCTGCCATATTGGGTTGCATTCCGGGAACCTACCACTGCTAGTTTTGGCTGTCTTCTAAGCAAAGATAAATTTCCTTTTGCAAATAGCACCCATGGCGGCTGATAGATTTCTTTCAATAAACTAGGGTAATTTTCATCAAATAACGTTATAGCCTTTATGCCATCTTTTTCATATTGTCGGATTTGTTCCATTACCATATCGGTTTGTAAAGAAGTTTTGAAAGGAATAGTTGAATCGGATTTGGAAGAGAATAGGTTTTGTTGGATGTATTGTGGTTTCATTTGGAGAGATGAGTCTTTCTTTAAATAGTTAAATACTGCATTCCATGAGATACCGGGGTAATGCATTAATGCAATGAGTTTTTCTTTAAAATCATCCATTCACAGCCTCCATTATAAATTATTAAAAAGTAGAAAAAGCCCCTAATAAAAAGGGACTATTTCTACTATTCTTAGTGTGTTTTACATTTATCGTATATGCCTTGCTCTTTGAGAACTTCAATTAACGTTTCACCCATAACTGATGGTGTATCCGCAACTTTAATTCCGCATTCATTCATGACACGGATTTTTTCATCAGCAGTTCCTTTACCACCGGAAATAATCGCACCAGCATGTCCCATACGCTTACCAGGAGGCGCTGTACGTCCGCCAATGAAGCCGACAACAGGCTTGGTCATGTTCGCCTTCACCCACTCAGCAGCTTCTTCTTCAGCAGTACCGCCAATTTCACCAATCATGATGACAGCATAGGTTTCAGGGTCTTCATTGAATGCTTTTAACACATCAATAAAGTTGGTACCGTTAACTGGGTCGCCCCCAATACCAACTGCTGTAGTTTGACCGATACCTGCTTGTGTCAATTGATGAACGGCTTCATATGTTAGGGTTCCGGAACGGGATACAACCCCAACATGACCTTTCGTATGAATATAGCCAGGCATGATCCCAATTTTACACTCATCAGCAGTAATAACACCTGGACAGTTAGGACCAACTAAACGGGTTTTCTTACCTTCCATATAGCGTTTTACTTTTACCATATCCAATACAGGAATATGCTCTGTAATACAAATTGCAAGATCTAATTCCGCGTCAACTGCTTCGATAATCGCATCAGCAGCGAATGGTGCTGGAACATAGATTACGGAAGCAGTAGCACCTGTAGCAGCAACAGCCTCTTTCACTGTGTTAAATACAGGTACTCCCTCTACTTCCAAACCGCCTTTACCAGGAGTAGTACCGGCAACGATTTGTGTACCGTATTCAAGCATTTGTTTTGTATGAAAAAGGGCAGTTGAACCTGTAATCCCTTGAACAATTACTTTTGTATCTTTATTAATAAAAACACTCACGTTAATTCCCCTTTCTTTCGATCCTATTTCACTAATGAAACGATTTTTTGTGCACCGTCAGCCATTGATTCAGCAGGAGTGATGGCTAAACCAGACTCAGCAAGAATCTTCTTACCTAAGTCAACGTTTGTTCCTTCTAAACGGACAACAAGCGGTACGCTTAGTTGAACCTGCTTAGCTGCTTCTACTACACCCTCAGCAATGACATCACATTTCATGATTCCGCCAAAGATATTGACAAAAATTCCTTTTACATTTGGATCGGAAAGGATAATTTTAAATGCTTCGGTTACCTTCTCAGCTGTCGCACCGCCCCCAACATCTAGGAAGTTAGCAGGGTCGCCGCCATAATGCTTAACAATGTCCATTGTAGCCATGGCAAGACCAGCGCCATTAACCATACATCCGATATTACCATCTAAAGAAATATAGCTTAAATCATATTTTGAAGCTTCAATTTCCTTTGGATCTTCTTCTTCAAGATCACGGTAAGCTAGAACGTCTTTTTGACGATAAAGCGCATTCGAATCAAAGTTTAATTTTGCATCCAATGCCATAACTTTTCCGTCACCAGTAACGACTAACGGGTTGATTTCTGCAATTGAGCAATCCTTTTCGATGTAGGCATTATATAATGCCATCATAAACTTAACAGCTTGATTCACAAGCTCTTTAGGAATGTTGATATTAAATGCAATACGACGTGCTTGGTATGGCATTAAACCAACAACCGGATCAATTTCTTCTTTAAAGATTTTTTCCGGAGTTTTCTCTGCAACCTCTTCAATTTCTGTTCCGCCTTCTTCTGAAGCCATTAGAACAACACGTGAAGTCGCACGATCTAAGACAAGACCAACGTAATACTCTTTTTTAATATCGCAGCCTTCTTCAATAAGAAGACGCTTTACTTCTTTTCCTTCAGGACCTGTTTGATGTGTGATCAAAGTCTTACCTAGGATTTCACTCGCGTATGTACGGACTTCCTCAAGGTTTTTCGCAACTTTAACCCCGCCGGCTTTTCCCCTTCCGCCTGCATGGATTTGTGCTTTTACTACGCATACTTGTGTACCTAATTCTTTCGCGGCTTCAACTGCTTCTTCAACTGTGAATGCCACTTTTCCATTAGGAACAGCTACCCCGAAACTCTTGAGGATCTCTTTTCCTTGATACTCATGGATATTCATTTCCCATCCTCCTATCAAACTCTTCAAAAAATTGACTCCGTTTTCATTTTATATAATGACAGATACCTTGTCCACCATTATGCGTAAAAAATTATATTCATCTTAATATTTCGAATACTTTTTTGGTTAATAAAGCGCTTTCAACGGTATATTACCCAAAATTAACATGTATTTATTTTGCGGCTATAACAAAAACAGGCCCTGAAGCCTGTTTTTATTGTTCGTAAACCATATCTTTAATGGGCGCAAAACTCTTTCGATGATAGGGAGTAATGCCATATTTTTGAATCGCTTGAATATGCTCTCTTGTGCCGTATCCCATGTTATGGTGAAACCCGTATTCCGGAAAATCTTTGGAAATCTCCATCATTAGATTGTCTCTTGCAACCTTTGCAACGATAGATGCCGCAGCAATTGACACACTCTTCGCATCACCTTTAATAATCGACTCAAAAGCATAAGGTGTTTCAAGTTTCATAGCGTCAATTAGTAAAAAATCAGGTTGAGAGCTAAGAGACACGATGGCTGCCTTCATCGCTTTTTTTGTCGCTTCGTAGATATTGATGGTGTCAATTTCTTTAGAATCAATCTCTGCAACACTTACAGCAATTGCTTCCCTCTTTATTATTTCAGCATATTCAATCCGTTTTGCCTCTGAGAGCTTCTTTGAGTCATCAATACCTGCTAAGAAAAAATCTTTGGGCAGAATAACAGCTGCTGCCATCACCGGTCCAGCAAGAGGCCCTCTGCCAACTTCATCGACACCTGCGATACATTCATAGCCCCTGGCACGCCACTTGTTTTCATAGGTATTCATTTTAATAAATTTTTCTTGCAGCTGTCTCTCGTGTTCCATTCGCTTACGCCATTTATGTATGAGATGTTGCACCCCTTTGCGTTCATCCTGCTGAATGCTTAAAAAAAAGGGGTCACTTTCATTCTTTATGTTTATAAGCTGTTGTTCAATTTCAGAAATTGTTTGTACTTTCATTATCTTCACCCGTTGTAATGATACCTGTTGAATTAAGTAATTTCAATGACAAAAATAAACAAAAAACCTCTTAAAGGGAAAGGATTTATTTTAAACTAATTGTTACCATAATTTACGATTCGCCGATTTATCGGCACAATCTCGACGGGATTGTTACCATAATTTACGATTCGCTGATTTATCGGCACAATTCCGTCTGGATTGTTACCATAATTTACGATTCACCGTTTTATCGGCACAATCTCGACCGGATTGTTACCATAATTTACGATTCACCGATTTATCGGCACAATCTCGACCGGAATGTTACCATAATTTACGATTCGCCGATTTATCGGCACAATCCCATCTGGATTGTTACCATAATTTACGATTCACCGATTTATCGGCACAATCTCGACCGGATTGTTACTGAAATTTAAGGACGAAAAGTCAAAACCAAAAAAACCCTCAAGGTTAGAGAGTTTTTTTAACTATTATTTGATTCATCTTTTAAGTCTATTGGTCTTTCAAACGTCAGAGGGCCAAATTTCTCGGTTCGAATGTCTCTGATGACTAGCTCTGATACTTTATCATAATCTACGATTCCACCGGCTCCAAGAGCCCCTCTAAGCTCACCAATTTGATCAAACATTTCGACTACATTTTCAGGCACAGAATCGAGCTTATACCGCTCTTTCAGTCTCTCTGGATAATGCTCTGATAAAAACTTAATGGAAAAGACTACAAGGTCCTGTAAATTTAGGAGAGTATCTTTGATTGCCCCTGTTACAGCCAGTTTCTTTCCTACCTCTTGATCTTCAAACTTTGGCCAGAGAATACCAGGAGTATCTAATAATTCTAACTCTTTCCCTACCTTGATCCACTGTTGGGCTTTGGTTACTCCCGGAGTATTTCCTGTCTTAGCAATATTTTTCTTTGCAAGCCGATTAATTAATGTTGATTTTCCTGCGTTTGGAATCCCTACAATCATTGCTCGAATAGCTCTTGGGTTGACAACTCCCTTTGCCCGAAGCCGATCGAATTTTTCTTTCAAAATTTCATGGGAGGCCCGAACAATCTCTTTCATTCCGACTCCTGCATGGGAATTGATGGCCAGAGCTTTGATTCCTTTCCCAGCAAAATAGGCAATCCACTCTTTAGTAATTGCGCTGTCCGCCATGTCTGCTTTATTTAAAAGAACAAGTCTTGGTTTATGCTGAATAATTTCATCAATCATTGGATTACGAGAGGAATAGGGAATTCTAGCATCCACTAATTCATAGATAATATCTACTAATTTTAATTTTTCCGTGACTTCTCTTCGAGCTTTAGCCATATGGCCTGGAAACCATTGGATTGTCAAAGCAGTCACCTCCTAGTTCTATTTCACAATGTGTGCGTCTTTTAATGGCCAGTAGACAATACTTGTTTTACCGATTATTTTGTCCATCGGTATGGTCCCAATATGCCTGCTATCCTTGCTAAAACGACGGTTATCGCCCATTACAAATAATTCACCTTCTGGCACTGTCTCCGTACCTGCTGGTGTTTCTTCTAATGTAAAAGGATCAGTTAATGGACCTTCTACCTTTTTCTTATACTCATCCAAATACGGTTCCTCAAATGCCTTACCATTTACATATAAGGTGTCATCTTTATATTCAATCCGATCGCCAGGAAGACCAATGACTCTTTTAATGTAATCCTTCTGTTCGGGCGCATGAAAGACGATAATATCAAACCGTTTTGGTTCACCCATATTATAGCTTAGCTTGTTCACTATCATACGGTCTTGATGCTGAAGAGTCGGCATCATTGACAACCCATCTACCACGATTGGTGCAAAAAGAAAGTAACGAATAACTGCTGCCAGAGCTACTGCAATTAAGAGCGCCTTCGTCCATTCCCAAAGTTCATTCTTCTTTTTTGTCATATCTTTTCCCCGCCAATCACAAAAAAATAGTTGCTATCTTCTTATTTTACATAAAAGTCATAGATTAAACATGTGGGGGATAACTTTTCTATTCGAATTCAACATGATAAGTACGAAAAAAGAGCTTGCACAGCAAGCTCTTTCTTTATTATCGAATTTCTTTAATACGAGCTTTTTTACCACGTAGCTTACGTAAGTAGTATAGCTTAGCACGGCGAACTTTACCGCGGCGCAATACTTCAAGCTTCGCAATTTTAGGTGTGTGTACAGGGAAAGTACGCTCAACGCCTACTCCGTAAGAAATCTTACGAACTGTGAAAGTTTCGCTAATTCCACCACCACGACGCTTAATCACTACACCTTCGAATAACTGAATACGCTCGCGAGTACCCTCGACAACCTTAACGTGTACACGTACAGTATCACCAGGACGGAACGCAGGCAGATCAGAACGAAGTTGTTCTTTTGTGATTTCTTCAATTAAATTTTGCATCGTTTTCAACTCCTTCCAACAGACGCTCATGCATATCTACTATCCATTTCCATTGCAGCGGAACATCTTTATAAGACCGCACTGAGTTTGTACTCAGCTCAAGTCACAAGAAATATCTTACCATAAAAGACAACTCCATGCAATAACTACTTAGATTCTTTTTTAATTTCATCAAGCCATTTTTCCTGTTCTTTGGTTAATTCTATCTTTTCTAATAAGTCCGGCCTTCTGAGCAATGTTCGCCGTAGAGCTTCTTTGTTTCGCCACTCTTCGATTAATTTATGATTACCTTGTAAGAGGACATCAGGGACCTTCATGCCGCGAAAGTCGGAAGGACGGGTGTAGTGAGGGTGCTCCAGCAGCCCCGTACTAAATGAATCTTTCATATGTGATTCTTGATTACCCAGAACTTCTGGCAAGAGACGGACAACGCTATCTATCACTACCATAGCTCCAAGTTCGCCGCCAGTTAAGACATAATCACCTATAGAGATTTCATCGGTAACCACGTGTTCACGTATTCTTTCATCGTATCCCTCATAATGACCGCAAACAAAAATAAGATGCTCTTCTTTTGCTAATTCCTCCGCAATTTTTTGATCATATCGTTTTCCTTGCGGGCAAAGTAGAATCACTCTTGTTTGATCACTTTCTGCTTTTTCCTTTAATGCTGCAACTGCATCGAATAACGGCTGCGGCTTTAATACCATTCCCGCTCCGCCCCCGTACGGATAGTCATCTACCGTCTGATGTTTATTATCAGCATAGTCCCTGAAATTGACAACATTATATTGAACAGCAGATTTCTCAGAAGCCTTATGTAAAATGGAATGGCCAAAAACTCCCGAAAACATCTCAGGAAATAACGTTAATACATCAATTTTCATCATGAAAGCAGCCCTTCCATTGGTTCAATAAGAATGACCTTTTCCTTTACATCGACTTTTTTGACAACATCTTCAATATACGGAATTAATATTTCCTTGCCGTCTTTTGATTTTACCACCCAAACATCATTTGCCCCAGGCGAGAGAATTTCTGTAACCTTGCCAATTTCCTCTCCTTGAGTCGTAGCAACAAGGCAGCCAATAATCTCATGGTAATAAAATTCATCTTCGTCTAAATTACCAAGCTGTGATTCTGGAACCTTAAGGATTCCATCCCTAAACTTTTCAACTTCATTGATATTTTCAAACCCTTCAAAGGTTAGCAGATTAAAATTTTTGTGGGTACGGTGGGTTTTTACGGTTAATTCAATCGGTTTATTAGACCCTTGCATAAATAAATACAATGTATTCCCAACTTTGTAGCGCTGTTCAGGGAAATCAGTTTTAGAAATAACCCTGACCTCACCTCTAATCCCGTGAGTATTGACGATCTTGCCAACATTAAACCATTTTTCCATTTTAATTGTCACCTCTATCTTATTTCCTCGATAATACCGTCTTTGATTATGATTGTACGCTGCCCTTTTATTCCATCCCAATTGTCTCCAACATTTACTTCAACAAGAGCTTGCACTTCTTTTTCCTTTAATTCACTGCCTAATGGTAGCATATGTAGTTGTTCAATTTGAAACTCATATTGCTTTTCTTTTTCAAAGCGTTTTTTCAGTTCTTTTTCAAAGTGATTTTTAAGTGCGCTAGGTTGATACTTTTTCGCCTTTTCTAGCTTTTTTAACTCAAATTGTAGTTGTTCATATTCTTTCTGCATCTGCAGCTTACCTGCAAAATATTTTTCAAGCAGCTTTTGTTTGCTTTTCTCCGTTAAGATTTGCTTTACGATAACAGTTTGAATCAGTTGCATGTATTTGCCCCCTTCTCCGTTCTGCTTTTACGATAGCAAAAAAGGGAGGAATTTCATTCCCCCCTTAATCTAGATGCAAAAAGCTATTCACCAATTTCTAAGAATATTTTCTTTTGTTGTGATGATCCTGCTGCATAAACAACAGTTCTAATGGCCTTTGCAACACGCCCTTGTTTTCCTATCACTTTCCCCATGTCTGTCTTATTAACAATCAGGTGATAAGTGATTCGATGATCTTCTTCGTTAACTTTCACACTCACATCTTCTGGAAAATCAACAAGGGGTTTTACAATACTTTCAATTAATTGCTTCATAGCAATTACTTGCTTAGCTTAGCATTATGGAATTTTTCCATGATGCCTTGGTTTGAGAAAAGGTTACGTACTGTATCAGATGGTTTCGCACCATCTTGTAACCATTTAAGAGCTAATTCTTCGTCGATTTGGATTGCTGCTGGTTGAGTAACTGGGTTGTAAGTTCCAATAACTTCAATGTAACGTCCGTCACGAGGAGAACGAGAATCTGCTGCTACGATACGATAGAAAGGAGTTTTCTTTGCTCCCATACGCTTTAAACGAATTTTTACTGCCATTTTAAATAAGCACCTCCGAATAGTTTCACACAAGATAGTATAATATCAATATTTTTTTCATTTGTAAAGGGTTTTTTCTTTACAGATAGTATTACCAATTTAATACACCTTAAAACAGGTTAGAAAGGCTTGAATGGAAATTTAAATCCG
This sequence comes from Neobacillus sp. plas4, assembly GCF_057221695.1. NCBI lineage: Bacteria > Bacillati > Bacillota > Bacilli > Caryophanales > Bacillaceae > Neobacillus > Neobacillus sp. plas4. The sequence goes on along the minus strand of NZ_CM170152.1, from coordinate 1,850,101 downwards.
CCTTTTTTCTTGCCTTTTTGCTGCATTCCTGACATTTGCTTCATCATCTTTTTCATGTCCTCGAACTGTTTTAAAAGCCGGTTTACCTCTGGAACTGTTCTGCCGCTCCCTTTAGCAATCCTTCTTTTACGGTTTGAATTCAAGATCTCCGGATGACTTTTTTCCTCTGTGGTCATGGACCTAATGATGGCTTCAACATGTGCAATTTGTTTCTCTTCAATTTGAATATTATTCAAACCTTTAATTTTATTTGCACCAGGCATCATTTTTAATAATTCATCCAGCGGTCCTAGATTACGTACTTGTCCAAGCTGTTCCAAAAAATCATCGAGCGTAAAAGATGCCGTCCGCATTTTCTGTTCAAGCTCTTTTGCCTTTGCCTCATCAACATTTGCCTGCGCTTTTTCAATAAGGGTAAGCACATCACCCATGCCGAGAATTCTAGACGCCATTCGTTCAGGATGGAAAGGTTCTATGGCGTCCATTTTTTCTCCTAGACCGACAAACTTAATTGGAGTTTGGGTTACAGCACGAATGGACAGAGCAGCTCCACCTCGTGTGTCACCGTCAAGCTTCGTTAAGACAACTCCAGTCAAACCAAGCTGTTCATTAAAGCTCTGTGCTACATTAACCGCGTCCTGTCCTGTCATTGCATCAACAACGAGAAAGATTTCATCTGGTTTCGTAAGCTCTTTAATGTCCTTCAACTCACCCATTAGGTTTTCATCAACATGCAAACGACCAGCTGTATCAATTAGGACATAGTCGTGGTGTTCTTCTTTTGCTTTCGCAATCGCTTGCTGAGCAATTTCCACTGGGCTTACTTGATCGCCCAAGGAGAATACAGGCATGTCTAGTTGTTTCCCAAGGGTCTCTAGCTGCTTAATCGCCGCAGGACGATAAATATCAGCTGCTACAAGCATCGGCTTCCGGTTATATTTCTTACGAAGCAGGTTGGCTAGCTTACCCGTGGTCGTTGTTTTACCAGCACCCTGTAATCCAACCATCAAAATCACAGTAGGAGGACGACTAGAAGCAGCAATTTTGCTTTGCTCACCGCCCATTAATTCAGTCAATTCTTCATTAACAATTTTAATAATCTGTTGTCCAGGGGTTAAGCTTTTAAGTACTTCTTGTCCAACTGCACGTTCACTGACTTTTCTAACAAAGTCCTTGACGACCTTAAAATTAACGTCGGCTTCGAGTAGTGCAAGGCGGACTTCACGCATCATTTCTTTTACATCCGCTTCAGAGACTTTTCCTTTTCCACGGATTTTTTGGATTGTATTCTGCAGTCGGTCGGCTAATCCTTCAAACGCCATTCATGCCGCCTCCTAATCTAATTTCTCAAGCTCGGCAACCACTTCCATCATTGCCTGCTTTGAAGGGTGTGCTTCATTTAGCAATTCTTTCGCATGTCTTAATAGCTTGCTGCGCTCTTGAAATTTCTGAAATAGTAATAGCTTTTCTTCATACTCCTCTAGCATAGCTTCCGTACGTTTGATGTTATCGTAGACAGCCTGGCGGCTGACATCATACTCTTCAGCGATTTCTCCAAGTGAGTAATCATCTAAATAATAGAGAGACATATAGCTTTGCTGCTTTGGTGTTAACAACGAATAATAGAAATCATAGAGGTAATTTATTCGAGTTGTTTTCTCAAGCATGCCTTTACCTCCCTTTGTTAAGTGAAAAGCCTTTACAAATGTAGTTTACACAGTCATTACCAGTCTGTCAAGAAAATATCTTTACATCAATTTTCCACCTGATCTATTTGGTCCGCGAATAACCCATAAACATATTGCTCAGCGTTAAATTCCTGAAGGTCGTCCATTTTTTCTCCCAGACCGACAAATTTAACTGGAATCTTTAATTCGTTACGTATTGCCAGCACGATACCTCCCTTGGCGGTTCCATCTAATTTGGAAAGAACAATACCGCTCACATCTGTTACCTCTTTAAAGGTCTTTGCTTGAATAAGAGCATTTTGACCAGTTGTTGCGTCCAAAACCAGCAGAACTTCATGAGGTGCACCTGGCACTTCACGTTCAATTACCCGTTTTACCTTTTCAAGTTCCTTCATAAGGTTCACTTTATTTTGTAATCGTCCAGCTGTATCACAAATCAAAATATCCACTTTCCTTGATTTAGCTGCTTTAATTGCATCATACATAACAGCTGCTGGGTCAGAGCCTGCTGCCTGTTTAATTACGTCAACACCGACTCTTTCTCCCCATACCTCTAACTGCTCAATGGCACCAGCACGGAAAGTGTCACCTGCTGCTAATAATACAGATTTCCCTTCACTTTTAAACTTATGACCAAGTTTACCAATCGTTGTTGTTTTACCCACTCCGTTAACACCTACAAATAAAATAACCGTAAGTTCATCTTCTTGAATATTCAACTTAGATGATTGTTCCTCACCTGCATTATAAATATCGACCAACTTTTCGGAAATAACACTTTGAACTTCCTGTGGGTCTTGTATATTTCGGCGTTTGACTTCCAGTTTCAACTCATCGATGAGTTTCATTACCGTATCAAAGCCTACATCTGCCTGTATTAAGATTTCTTCTAATTCCTCGAAGAAATCTTCGTCTACTTTGCGATATCTAGCGACAAGGTCATTTACCTTACCAGAGAAATTATTTCTCGTCTTCGAGAGGCCGTCTTTAAATTTTTCCGTAACTGTCTCTGTTTGCTTTGTTATTTTTTCTTTTAACTTTTTAAAAAAACTCATTTTTTCACTTCCTATGTTTAAGTTTCAACAAGCTCCTTTGTATCCTCGAGACGTACAGAAACAAGCTTAGAGACACCAGATTCCTGCATAGTCACACCATATAGAACATCTGCTTCTTCCATCGTACCTTTTCTGTGCGTGATCACAATAAACTGCGTTTCTGTACTAAAACTCTTTAAATATTGGCTAAAGCGAAAAACGTTTGCTTCATCTAATGCAGCTTCAACCTCATCTAGAATGCAAAATGGAACAGGGCGAACTTTTAAAATTGAAAATAGAAGAGCGATTGCCGTTAATGCCCTTTCCCCACCCGATAATAATCCTAAATTTTGTAGTTTCTTTCCAGGTGGCTGGGCAACAATTTCTACTCCGGTATTTAGTAAATCCTCAGGATTAGTTAGTTTTAAATCTGCTCTCCCACCGCCAAATAAAGCTCGAAATACAGGTTCAAAGTGTTCACGAATTCCATTAAATGTCCACTCGAAACGTTTTTTCATTTCTGTATCCATTTCGTCAATAACCTGATATAGGGTATCCTTCGCCTCTTTTAGGTCATCTTTTTGTTCGTTCAAAAACTCATAACGTTCAGAGACTCTCTCGTATTCTTCAATTGCGCCTATATTAACACTGCCTAGTTCTTCGATGGCCAGTTTTATTAACTTCACCTTTTTTCTAGCCTCTTCCACTGGCAAAGTTAGTGGGTATTGTTCTTTTGCTCCATCAAAGGATAGTAAATATTCCTCTCTTAAATGCGCGAGTTTATTTTCAAGTTCTACATCTAAGCGGTTCGTTTTTACCTCTTCATCTTTAAGTACCTCAACCATTCCCTTATGAAGCCTTTTTATTTCCTTTGCTTCAATTTCAGCATCTTCTAGGACAGCATGTAAGTTAAGTCGCTCCTGCCGCCTAGACGATATGAGCGCTAAGGTTTCTTCCTTGTCACTTTGTTTTTGTCTAGCTAACTCTTCTAATTGCTCTTCACCTGAAGTACTCCCCTCCATTTCAGAAGTTAGCAGCATTAAGTCCTCGCTATAAAGTGCGAACCTCTCTTCACTTTCATTTAATTCTGCAGCGATTAAAGAGAGACGTTCTTTTGAGTTTACAAATTGCTCATTTTTTGCCGCAAACTCTACCTTTAGATCCGTTATTTCCTTGGTTAACGTTTCTTTCGATGAGAGATCATTCGTTTTTTGTTGAGTTAATCTGGTAATTTCATCATCAAGCGCTGCAATCTTATCCTTAAAATTTGCCATCGCTTCAATAAGTTCATTTTTACGGTTTGTTAAGGTTTTCTGTTCCTCATTAGATTGACCTTTTTCAAGGTCATACAGTTTCAGGCGGTCATTAATATTATTTGCCTGGAACTCTGCTTCACGGAGGTCACCTTTTAAGGTTTGTTCCTGTTGACGAAATTCTTCCCCAGACTCACGCATTGCTTCTAGCTCTTGTTCATGTGTTTTAACATCTTCCTTTAATGACTTTACAACCTTCTCTAAATTCGATGTTTTTTCGCTCATCACTACCAGCTTATCTCTCAACTCTTCAAGCTCGCCTTTTCTTGTTAATAAAGAGCTTGTCTTTTGCTTCTGAGCGCCGCCCGTCATCGAGCCGCCAGGATTAACAATATCTCCATCTATAGTTACCAGCCGGCAGCGATACTGAAGAATCTTGGCCAATTCATTAGCACCCTTTAAATCTTTTGTTATGACAACATTCCCCAGAAGGCTGCTGATAACATCTGCATATTTTGAATTGAAAGAAACCAAATCAACGGCAGTTCCAACCAATGAAGGGTGATTTTGAATGGATGATAATTGTGACGAGGACAATACTCTGCCTTTAACTACGCTTAATGGTAAAAAGGTCGCCCGTCCGAATGAATGTTGTTTTAAGTATTGGATGGCCATTCTGGCATGTTGCTCTGTATCAACAACAATATGCTGTAAGGCACCGCCTAACGCAGTTTCTAGCGCTGTCTCATATTCTTTCGGTACCGTAACAAGCTCAGCGACAGCTCCCTCAATACCCTGAAGCTTTTTCCCTCGGGCTTTTAATACCTCTTTTACCCCTTGAAAAAATCCAGAATAATCCTCTTCCATTTCCTCAAGCATTTCTTTTCTTGACTTGGCCTGCTGCAGAATTTGATAAGCCTGGTATAACGTTTTTTCTTGCTTCTGATAATTATTTTTTGTATTTTCAAGCTTTCGTTGTTTCTCTCTGAAACTGGCAACTTGATCGGAAAGAGTCCTTTGAACTTCCTCCAATGCAGCTTTAACGTGCAACATCTTTTTTTGAGCTATTTGTCTTTCCTCAATGAATTTTACATTTTCAGCATCGAGGCGGGAGCTCTTTGTTTCCTGTTGCTCAAGCTGCTGATCAATATATTTAAGCTCATTTTTTGCTCCAGCCTGATCATTTAACCTTTCAATATATTCACTTTTTAAGGATTCAATTTTTTCATCCATGTTTTCTGTGAATAACGCTAGTCTTTCTTGCTTTTCCCTTAATTGATTTTTGAGGTCATTTACTTGTTCCGTGAGTTTAATTACTAGGTCAGACTGTATGTCACGATTATTTTTTAATTGGGTGATTTTTTCACTAAGTTCACCGATACTCTTTTCGAGCTGATCCCTATTTTGAGCTGCGTTTTTCTTTCGTTCCTTTAAAACTTCTTTACGGCCTTCTAACTTTTCTAATTCTTCACTGGCATGTAGGAGTACATTTTGCAAATCCGTAATTGAATCATCAAGGGCAGCAATGTTATCCCTTGTTTCTTCTATTTTTGCTTCCTTTAGCTGCATCCCCGCTGCAAGCTTAATTTCTTCCTGTTGGTGTTCTGCAAGCTGCTGTGAAAGAAGTGTCCACTTTTGATGTAAATCTTCAATATCGTATACCGTTAATGCTACTTCAAAGTTTTCGAGTTCCTCTTTTTTCTCTAAATAATCTTTTGCAATGGAAGCCTGTATCATCAACGGTTCAACTTGACCTTCAAGTTCATGTAAAATATCATTGACTCGATTTAAATTATCCTGTGTTTCTACTAGTTTCACTTCTGCTTTTTTCTTGCGATTTTTATATTTTAAAACCCCTGCTGCTTCTTCAAAGATCGTTCTTCGATCCTCAGCCTTACTGTTTAGAATTTCTTCTACTTTCCCCTGACTGATAATGGAGAACGCTTCCCTGCCAAGACCTGAGTCCATAAACAAATCAATAATATCTTTAAGCCTGCAGGGTTGTTTATTAATTAAAAACTCACTATCCCCAGACCGCGTTACCCTTCTCGTCACACTTACTTCATTGTAATCTATCGATAACCCTTCATCTTGATTATCAAGTGTTAAGGTTACTTCTGCATAATTTAAGGGCTTTCTTGTATCGCTCCCCGCAAAAATGATGTCTTCCATTTTAGAGCCTCTAAGTGATTTAGCAGATTGCTCCCCTAAAACCCAGCGAATCGCATCTGTTATATTACTTTTCCCACTTCCGTTTGGACCAACTACAGCAGTGACTCCTTTAACAAAATCCACCCCAATACGATCGGCAAAAGATTTAAAGCCAATGATATCCAACCGTTTTAAAAACATATTTTTTCCTCCCTAGAGCTTGGCCGGAGTCTTTCCTTAGCATTCTATTGTTGTTTAACTATGATGTTTTGCTTTTAATACCTCCAATGCCATTTGGGCGGCATGCTGTTCTGCTTCTTTTTTTGATTTTCCTGTACCGATACCTAATTCTTCACTATTTAATGAAACTCTTGAAACAAATTCTTTGCTATGGGCAGGACCTTTTTCAATAAGCACCTTATATTCAATCACGCCTGTCCCATCTCTCTGGATTAATTCTTGAAGTTGGCTCTTAAAATCCATCACATGAGAAAAAGCACCTTCATTAATTTTAGGAAATACTACTTTATCTAGAAATTCAATTACGGCCTCTAGTCCCTTATCCAAGTAAAGCGCACCAATAAATGCTTCAAATACATCCGCCAGCAATGCTGGCCGCTCCCTGCCCCCAGTCATTTCTTCTCCTTTTCCTAACAAAATTAATTGTCCAAAGGAAAGTTCGTTTGCCAAGATTACAAGTGATGGCTCACACACGATTGCTGCTCGCAGCTTCGTCAGTTCTCCTTCACTCATCAATGGATATTTCAGAAACAAGAATTTTGAAACCGTGAGTTCTAGAACTGCATCCCCTAAAAATTCAAGCCTTTCATTATCTTCATAAGGCTTTCTGCGATGCTCATTCACATAGGATGAATGAGTAAAAGCTTGTTTAAGTAATTTTTCATTTTCAAAATGAATACCGATCTTCGTTTGAAAATCTTTAAATTGATTTTCTTTTGCGCGATTGTTCATTTCTTTTTCTTTCCCTTTTCTGCGCATTAAAGTCTCCACCTTGCATATTTTTTACACATACCTATCAATAGTTTAAGTAAACTACGAACAAAACGCAAAGAAACTTGGCAGATTATTAAAACTACCAAGTTCTATAATACAGAAAGAAGCTCCGTTTGAAAACGGAGCTTTCCAAGAAATCTAACGAATTACTTTTTGCTATTTATGTAATTAACAGCATCACCAACTGTGCCGATTTTTTCAGCATCATCGTCAGAAATTTCCATATCAAACTCATCTTCTAATTCCATAACTAGTTCAACTACGTCAAGGGAATCAGCACCAAGATCATCTTTGAATGAAGCCTCAAGCTTAACTTGTGACTCATCTACACCTAAACGGTCAACGATGATTTTTGTTACACGTTCTAATACCTCTGCCATTCTAGTTCACCTCCCCTCAAGCTATTATAGAGTATTTCAGTAAAATAATAAATGTATTTAAAAATTATTCTACATTACCATGCCGCCGTTTACATGAATCGTTTGTCCTGTAATATAAGATGCGTCATCTGAAGCAAGAAATGCAGTCATCTTAGCAATGTCCTTAGGTTCGCCTAAACGAGCTAATGGAATTTGTTTTAACATTTCCGCAGTGACTTCTTCAGACAATTTATCTGTCATATCGGTGGTGATAAACCCTGGAGCAATGGCATTTACCGTAATACTTCGAGAAGCAAGTTCCTTCGCTGTTGTTTTCGTCAAACCAATGACGCCAGCCTTTGCTGACACATAGTTGGCTTGTCCAGGATTCCCGCTAACACCAACTACAGATGTAATATTAATGATCCGCCCTACACGCTGCTTCATCATTTGACGAGTTACAGCTTTGGTACATAGGAAAACACCTTTGAGATTAATGTTAATCACATCATCCCATTCATCTTCCTTCATTCTCATTAATAAATTATCTTTCGTAATCCCAGCGTTATTTACAAGTATATCCAACTTTCCAAAGCGATCTACCGTTTCTTTCACCATAGCAGTAACTTCTTCTGTATTGGATACATCACACTTTATCACAAATGCCTCCGTACCAATAGCTTTAATTTCATCCACTACTGCATTTGCTTTTTCTTCATTGCCGGCATAATTGACTGCGACATTCGCCCCTTGTCTGGCAAGCTCGAGGGCAATCTCTCTGCCAATCCCTCTTGACGCACCGGTAACTAATGCAATCTTTCCCTTTAAACTCATAGATTTCCCTCCTTCAATGCCTCGATAACAGATTGACAGCTTTCTTCATCTGAAATCGAATATATTTTAGCATTACGATTGATTTTTTTAATCAATCCTGAGAGTACCTTACCAGGACCAATCTCAATAAATGTATCAACACCTAAATCAATCATTTTCACAACTGAATCTTCCCACAATACAGGTGAATAAAGCTGTTCAATTAAATTTTCTTTTATTTCATGTGCTAAAGTCATTGGTTTAGCGGATACATTGGCAATGACAGGAATAAGGGCATCCTTCATGTCCAGTTCATCTAAAACCTCACGTAATTGTCCTGCAGCAGGCTTCATTAATGAAGAATGAAATGGACCGCTGACTTCTAAAGGAATTGCTCTTTTTGCTCCTGCTTCCTTTGCCTTTTCCCCGGCAAGTTCTACGCCTTTACGCGTTCCGGAAATAACAATTTGTCCAGGGCTATTCAAATTTGCTAACGAAACTGGAAAACCAGTCTCGCTAACTTCAGCGGTTACTTTAGAAAGAGGTTCACGGTCAAGTCCTAGAATCGCGGCCATTGAACCTTCGCCATTTGGAACTGCACTTTCCATAAATTCTCCCCTTTTTCTAACAGCAAAGACACCCTCTTCAAAAGTGAGAGCACCAGCAGCAACAAGTGCAGTATATTCACCAAGACTGTGCCCTGCAACAAAATCAGGCTTTATAGCTGATTTTTGAAATCGTTCTAGTATGGCAATACTCGTTGTTAATAATGCTGGCTGAGTATTAACAGTCTTTGTCAATTCCTCTTGAGGTCCCTCGAATATAAGTCTGCTTAATTTAGATGAAAGGGTTTCATCCGCCTTGTTGAAATATGCCATAACTTCAGGATATTGGTCAGCTAGCTGTTTTCCCATTCCAACACTTTGTGAGCCCTGCCCTGGAAATACGAATGCAATCTTTCCCATTTTGGCACTCCTTCCTATACTTCTATTTTTGAAATATTTACTTCTTCCATCGTCTTTTTAATTAGTCCTACTACATCCTTTTCGACCATTTCTCTGGTTTGACGAATCGCACTAAAGATGGCCTGGCCATTTGATGATCCATGAGCCTTAATAACCGGAGCCTTTAATCCAAATAAACCTGCTCCACCATATTCTGAGTAATCCAATGTATTTTTTAAAGTCGTGAATTCAGGCTTTAAAACTGCTGCAGCTAATTTGCTTTTCAAACTGCTCATCAAGGTGCTTTTTAGCATTTTAAACATAGATAGGGCAGTTCCTTCTACGGTTTTTAACACCATATTTCCAGTAAACCCATCGGTAACAACTACATCCGCGACACCGGTAAGCAAGTCTCTAGCTTCAATGTTCCCAACAAAATTAAGATTGGCATTTTTTAAAAGCTCAAATGCCTGCTTCGTCAGGTCATTTCCCTTTTTCTCTTCTGTACCAATATTTAATAAACCCACTCGTGGTTTTCCCGTTCCTCTAACTTTCTCACTATAAATCGAGCCCATAATCGCATACTGCAATAAATGTTCTGCCTTTGCATCCACATTTGCCCCTACGTCTAATAGAAGAAACCCTTCCCCTCCAATAGTAGGTAAAGTTGGTGAAAGTGCAGGGCGGTCTATTCCCTCAATCCTGCCAACAACAAACAATCCGGCAGCCATTAAAGCACCAGTATTTCCTGCTGATATACATGCGTCTGCAAGGCCATCAGCTACTTGCTGTGCCGCCAGCACCATGGAGGCAGTTTTTTTCCTGCGAACAGCCCTGACAGGTTCGTCAGTACCAAGGATTACCTCGGTTGTATGTAAAATGTTGATTCGATCCTCTTTTACTAAGTATTCTTTAATTTTGGATTCATCACCGACTAAAGTTATATGTATATCTGGAAAAGCTTCCACCGCTCTCATTGCACCGATAACGATTTCTTTAGGAGCATGGTCGCCCCCCATTGCATCGATTGCTAACTTCATAATTTCTCATCCTTTAATGATTTTTCTGAACGGTACATTTCGAATTCGCCTTTAAATACAAGTTCGTTATTAACATAACTTGTTACTTCAACAATCGTCCTGCCAATACCATCATCTATTTTAACAACCTTAGCTTTGGCAATCACACGCTCACCCTGTTTTACTGAGCGCTTAAATTGTATATTCGCTTTTGCTGTTAACGCCAATTCATCATTTATTACCGCTACTGCCAGCGAATTTGCCTGTGCAAAAACATGGTGGCCACGAGCTATCTTGTTCCGGATAAAAACATGCTCTTCTCTTACATCAAAAATTGAAATGGCACTCTGATCTAAATCAATATCAATGATTTCTCCAATTACTTCTTCTAGTGGTAAGGACCGAACCTCGTCTTCGAATTTCTTCTCTGCAACATATTTAATCCTTTCCCGTAGTTCGGGAATGGATAACTCCAAACGATCTAGGCGAATGGTTTGCACACTAACTTGAAATTTTTCTGAAAGGTCTTCATCCGTAATAAATGGATTTTCTTTAATTGTCTCTTTTAACAGTTGCTGTCTGTCTTTTTTCGTTCTTCTCATATCACACACCGTCCGAGATCTTATGACTAGGTACTAATAGTAGTATAAAATTAGAAAAAGCAGATTGCAAGAATAAGTTTTTATTCTTGCAATCTGCCTCCAATGATTTTAATGATTAATCGAGTTTTTCCCCTTCTAATACACCTGTATCATCAAGTTGGTTTCTTAAGTATTCATACTCTTGTGCCTGCCAAAAGGATTTTGATTGGATCATTAAGGCCGCATCATTTCTAGCAGTTTCAAGTGTACGGTAATCATGAACCATATCCGCAAGTTTAAATTCAGGGACGCCGCTTTGTTTTTTCCCAAAGAAATCTCCTGGGCCCCTTAATTCAAGGTCCTTTTCACTTAATACAAAACCATCATTAGTTTCGGTCATAATTCGCATTCTTTCCTGACCTACTTCAGATTTTGGGTCGGCTAGTAAGATACAATAGGATTGGTCACTGCCTCTTCCTACCCTCCCCCTGAGCTGATGGAGCTGGGAAAGGCCAAATCTTTCTGCATCATAAATGACCATCATTGTGGCATTCGGAACATTGACACCTACCTCCACAACTGTCGTTGACACTAACACTTGTACCTCATTTATACTAAAAGCCTTCATGATTGTATCTTTTTCTTCCGAGATTAATCGACCATGCATGAGGCCAACCTTATAGCGGTTTTGAAAGTGATGAGTTAATGTGGTATGAACATCAATTGCATTTTGAACATCCAGCTTGTCTGATTCTTCAATTAGCGGACAAATTACATAGGCCTGATGCCCCTTAACCAGTTCTTTTTCTACAAAAGACAGCACTCGTCCCAACATTTCAGGCTTCGCCCAGTAGGTTTCAATCGCTTTTCTTCCTGCAGGCATTTCATCAATAACTGATACATCCATCTCTCCAAATACAGTTATGGCGAGCGTTCTTGGAATAGGGGTTGCTGTCATAAACAAAACATCGGGGTTTTCACCCTTTTCCCGTAACACTCTCCGTTGTTCAACACCGAACCGATGCTGTTCATCCGTTATGACAAATCCTAGTTTTTTAAAAGTTACCTCATCTTGGATCAGCGCATGTGTCCCAATTAATATATCCACATTTCCGTCAGCTAGATTTTGAAGGATTTCTTTTCTTCGCTTTCCTTTAATCGAACTCGTTAACAGTTCGCATCTAAGTCCAAAGTCTCCTAAAAGTCCTTTGAGTGATTCAGCATGCTGCTCTGCTAGAATTTCTGTTGGCACCATTAAAGCTCCTTGGTACCCAGCAGTCACACTTGCATATAAACCAATTGCAGCAACAACCGTTTTCCCTGAGCCAACATCTCCTTGCAAAAGACGATTCATTCTGAGGGGTGATTTGAGATCACTCAATATCTCAGAAACCACTCTTCTCTGCGCATTCGTTAATGGAAATGGTAAGGATTGAATGAAATTCTCTACTTTCGTTTCTATATAGTTTTGTTCTATTCCTGGTGCATGTTCCCGTTCAAATTTTCGTAGAGCTTGCATTTTCAACTGAAATAACAAAAACTCCTCATAAACTAACCGTCTTCGAGCTTGCTTAACGTCATCCTGGTTAACAGGGAAGTGCATGGCATATAAAGAATCCTTTCGGTTTAGTAACCGATATTTACTTACCAGAGCCAGCGGCAGGCTTTCCTCAATTTCTTTTCCATATTGTTGGAAAGCAATCGAAATAAATTTTCTCATGCCTTTGGTTGTAATTTTTCCTTTTAAGGAGTAGACAGGCTCAAAATCCTTACCCTTAGCATTTTGACCATTCTGCATTTCATTTGCCGTAATGGTTTGTCGATGGGCATCCCATTTACCTGTTACGGTAATGGTTTCATTCATAATGATTTTATTCTTTAAATAAGGCTGATTAAAAAAAACAACCTTAATAAGGTATTGCCCAATGAACATTCTGAACATCAGCTTGGATTTCTTTCGGCCAAAATATGTAAGAGAAGGCTCACTATGAACCTTCCCTTCTACGGTAATTTTCTCTTCATGCTTAACTTCCGAGAGTTCGCGGAGACGGTAATCTTCGTAACGGTATGGAAAATACTCTAATAAATCTTGGACCGTATATATTTTCATTTCTGCTAAACACTCAGCTGTTTCTTCCCCAATACCTTTTAATACAGTAACGGATTGTTTCAGATTTACGTTCACTTATACGCGCGGAATACCGAAGATCTTCGCTTCGAGTTCACGACCTGTCGGAGTTGCCGCTAACCCTCCTTGTGCTGTTTCTTTTAATGCTGTCGGCATCGACTGCCCAATTTTATACATCGCATCGATGACTTCGTCACATGGAATTCTGCTTGTAATACCTGCTAAAGCCATATCTGCAGCTACCATCGCATTTGCTGCACCCATAGCATTTCGCTTAACACACGGTACCTCTACTAATCCTGCGACAGGATCACAAACAAGGCCAAGCATATTTTTAAGTGTAATCGCCATTGCTTCTGCACATTGTTCTGGTGATCCGCCCGCCATTTCGACAATTGCTGCAGCTGCCATTCCAGAAGCAGATCCAACCTCTGCTTGACATCCGCCGGCTGCTCCAGAAATCGAAGCATTGTTAGCCACTACAAAACCGAAAGCACCCGCCGTAAAAAGAAAGGCAATCATTTGCTCTCTTGTTGGGTTGAGTTTATTTTTCACAGCAAAAAGAGTGCCAGGCACCACCCCGGCAGAACCTGCCGTCGGTGTAGCACATATCGTTCCCATTGCCGCATTCACTTCATTGGTTGCTACAGCTTTGCTCACTGCGTCAAGGACAGTTTTACCTGATAAGAAATTCCCTTTTTCGATATATTTCTGTAAAAGGACCGCATCCCCGCCGGTTAACCCAGAATGGGACCTTACCCCTTTGATACCGCGCTCAACCGCTTCTTCCATAACGGTTAAATTACGGTCCATAAAGGCTAGCACTTCTTCTCTAGAGCGGCCAGTAACGTCCATTTCTTGTTCAATCATAATTTCTGATATTTTTTTATTTTTACTCACTGCAAGCTCTACTAACTCTGCAACATTACGAAACAATTGCCTTCCCCCTTGTTGTTATTGTCCAGTTCCAGCGCCTAGCCCCTCGAGGTCACTTCGGTCCTGCAGATGAAGTCGAAATGCGTGACTTCATCCACAGGCCCGCAAGTAGCTGTCGGGGCTGACCAAGGCGCTTCCACTTTTCTATTTAATCAACTATTTTGGTAACTTTTAATATGTTTGCTAATTGTTCCAATTCATGAAGGACTTTTTCATCTATATTTTGGTCAACCTCTATGGTCATGAGGGCAAGCTTTCCTATTTCTTTCCTTGAAACTTCCATATGGCCTATATTAATCTCATATTTAGCTAACACATTAGATACACTTGCTATCGTACCAAAACGATCATTATGGACAACCAATATGGCTGGATGGTTACCTGATAATTTCAATTCAAAACCATTTAACTCTATAACTTCAATTTTGCCTCCGCCAATAGAAATTCCAACTAACTCTAATTCACCTTTATCATCACCAATGATAACTCTAGCAGTATTTGGGTGGTCTGTAATCGCATCTTCTTCGATAAAACGGAGTTTAATCCCCCGTTCCTTTGCTATTTCAATCGCTTTTATGATTCTTACATCATCGGTTTCAAAATCCAATAAACCACCAACGAGGGCAACATCCGTACCATGTCCTTTATACGTCTTCGCAAAAGACCCGTATAAAGAAATATTTGCCCATTTTGGTTCCCTGCCAAATAAACTCCTAGCAACTCTGCCTATTCTCGCAGCCCCAGCCGTGTGCGAACTAGATGGTCCAATCATTACGGGACCGATGATGTCAAATACGCTTCTATATTTCATCCGATTTCTCCCCCTAGGACGAATCAATCTTTATTTAATCTCCATCTATATTTATAATACAGAAAAAAATAGAAGGGTTTCCCCTTCTATTTTATCACTTATTCAATTGCAAAGATAAATGAATATAATGGTTGTTTTCCATTATGAAGTTCAACTTCAACATCCTCGAAATTCTCTTCAACAAACTCCGTCAGAGCTTTTACCTCTTCATCCGTAACATCCTCACCATAAATAATGGTTAAAATTTCAGAATCATCATCGAGCATTTGAGAAAGCAAGTCTTCGGCAACCTTACTCTTATCTTTGTTTTTAACTACAATTTTGCTTTCAGCAATTCCCATAAAATCATCTTTCTCAATTTCCAAGCCATCAATTTGTGTATCACGTACCGCAAAGGTAATTTGACCCGTTTTTACATGCTGCATGGCGTCGGACATGGCCGCTTCATTTGTTTTAACATCTCCAGCTGGATTAAATGCTAAAAGTGCAGAAAGACCTTGAGGGACAGTTTTTGAAGGAATGACATAAATTTCTTCATCCGAAACATCCGCAGCTTGTTGTGCAGCCATAATAATATTCTTATTATTAGGAAGAATAAACACTTTTTTCGCATTTACTTCTTTAACGGCTTTTACAATATCCTCTGTACTTGGGTTCATGGTTTGCCCGCCTTCAATGACTGCATGCGCACCGATGCTTTTAAATAATTCTGCAATCCCAGAGCCCATTGAAACAGTAACAATCCCATACTCTTGCTGTTCTTTAGGTACATGCGGACGACCCGAAACTAAAGGTGTGTGGGTTTCTCCAACGATATTAGAATGCTGCTGTCTCATGTTTTCAATTTTAATATTGATTAAACTTCCGTACCGCTGACCGTAGCTTAAGCAATCGCCTGGTTGTTCAGAATGGATATGCACCTTCACAACCTCATCATCTGCAATAACGAGCAAGGAGTCACCAAACTCACTTAGGTCATTACGATAAACTTCCTCATCAAAAGGGTGCTTCCTTAGCTTGGCCTCTTCAAACTTCACCATAAATTCAGTACAATAGCCAAATACAATATCTTCTGTATTTATATGTCCTTGGACGCTTTTATGATGTTCAGCACTAACCAACTCATCCATTGAAGGGTATGCATCTGGCGAATCCGGAAGCTGCTCGCCTTTTAGTTCAGCAAGAAATCCTTCATAAACAAAAACAAGTCCTTGTCCGCCGCTATCCACGACTCCAACTTCTTTTAGAACTGGCAGCAGATCAGGTGTACGCTTAAGCGAAGCCTTAGCCTCATTTAACACTTCTTCCATAATCTCGATAATATTATCAGATTTTTGGGAAGCAAGGACACCCTTTTTTGCTGAATCCTTTGCTACAGTTAAGATCGTTCCTTCAACTGGTTTCATAACTGCTTTATACGCAGTTTCTACACCAGACTCCAAAGCGGCGGCAAAGTCTTTACCGGAAATTGCAGCTTTTGATTCGATTGCTTTTGAAAATCCACGAAACAATTGAGAAAGAATAACCCCTGAGTTTCCTCTTGCCCCCATTAGTAATCCCTTTGAAAGAGCAATCCCTACCTTACCAATATGTTCTTGAACATTATTTTTAACTTCCTTTGCCCCTGAGGTCATTGATAAGTTCATATTTGTTCCAGTATCACCATCGGGCACAGGAAAAACGTTTAACGCATCCACCATTTTTGCATTGGCACCTAAATGATTCGCACCTTGAATCACCATTTCTGCAAAACGTTTTCCATCTAAAGCTGTTATTGACACAAACTTTCCTCCTCTACTATGGTTCGTCATACGAACGAATGGTTCGTTTAACGAACTTAAGGGTTCGTCACACGAACTCCCTGAACGTAAATATTTACCGAGTCAACGGCAAGTCCAACCGTCTTATCAAGTGTGTATTTCACCTTTGATTGAACGTTATGGGCAACCTCGGAGATTTTCGTTCCATAGCTGACGATTATATACATATCAATATGTACTTCTTCATTCTCTTGTCGAACAATAACTCCACGAGTAAAATTTTCTCTTCTTAATATTTCAGTAAGACCGTCTTTTATTTGACTCTTGGAAGCCATACCGACAATTCCATAACAATCGATAGCGGCACCTCCAGCGATGGTGGCGATTACTTCATTTGAAATATCAATTTGTCCGTACTTAGTTTTTAATTCGATGGACATGAATCGTTCCCCCTTTTTGGATATTGCTCCTTGACTAGGCTCTTTAATAAGAGTTGCATACTAAACTCTAATGCGCGAAATAACTATTTCAAAGTTAAAATCGGCTTTATGATTTTAATAAAAAATATTTTGGACACTACCATGACTAAAGACATTTTACTATAGTCAAGAAAAATTTGAAAGTGATACTTTTTTCTTCCTGGCTTCCATAGATACTAATTTTCCATGTCAAGGTATTTTTCTTGAAAGGTTTCGTAATCACTATTGCAATCAAACTTGTTGTGTGATAAATTATTAAGGTATCTTTAGACAATAACGTAAATGCTGTATAAAGCTTTGGGTATTAAGGAGGGAATCATTATGCCACGTAAATGTGTTGTAACTGGAAAGAAAACCACAACTGGTAACGCACGTTCTCACGCTATGAACGCTAATAAGCGTACATGGGGTGCTAACCTACAAAAAGTACGTATTCTTGTTGATGGAAAGCCTAAGCGTGTTTGGGTTTCTGCAAGAGCGTTAAGAGCTGGTAAAGTAGAACGCGTTTAATATGTCAGGGCATCCTTTTGCAGGGTGCCCTTTCTTATTATCCTTCCCATAATTACAAAAAATAAAAAAGCACCCATTTTTAATAGGTGCTTAGACATTATTTCTATTCATTCTTTTTAAATGCACCAATCATCGCTCGGACAAGTCCACCTAAAAATTTTGGCAGTTTAATTGTATAAAACTTCATTTATGTCCCTCCTCACCATCTCACACATCTAACTTCTCTCGTACGCCCTTACTATTTTATTCACACGGACGAAATCAGTACCTCTAAATTTAGCGTTTAATCATTGCTTCTTATCACTAATAATATGCCTTCAGAAAATGAAAAAGTACCACTATCACTAATAAGTTCATTACTAATACATAATGTAGAGCCGATAGCGATATGACGGTTTTCTAATGGATATTTGAAGCCCTCCAGAGTGAGACCTTTTACATTAAAGGTTAATGGAACAAAAGAAACATACTTTTTATCTGCCCTCTTTTTAATTTTATAACATCCCGGACCTTTTAATGATAAAATATTTTGATTATCAATAATAAAAATATCTACGTCATTATCTTTCATTAAAGGTTTAATCAATAATTGGACATTCGCCATGAGATGATCTAATCGCCCGCCAGTTGCTCCAAAAATCCGGATTAGAGCAGGCTTTTGTTCAATCGCCCAATTCAAAGCAAGCTCCATATCGGTTTCATCTTTTTCTGGCCTAAACCGTTTCATTTCCTTAACATGTTCTTCGATAACCAAAATTTCATTCCTAGAAACGGAATCGAAATCCCCAAATGCTATTATTGGTTTGATATTTTTTTCTATTAGCGTAAACACTCCTCGATCAACACCAACCCAAATTTCATTCTCTTCAGTATATTCATTGAAGTTAGGAAGAAGCTCTTCTGGACCTCCTGCTAATATATTTATCATCATCATCATGTAAAGTCCCCCTTATTGCTACACAAAAAGCCAGCATTTAAGCCGGCTTTGTACTTTTCTATTTACCCTCTTATTAAACTTATTGCTGCAGCGTAATCCTCTTGATTGTAAATAGCTGATCCTGCAACTAAAACAGTTGCCCCTGCTTCTATACATAATTTAGCTGTTTCTGAATTTACTCCGCCATCTATTTCTATTTCAATTTCTTTACCTATTGTCTCAGCCATTTCTTTAACTTTCCTAATTTTAGGAAGGACTTCAGGTATGAATGTTTGTCCGCCAAATCCTGGATTTACTGACATTAATAAAACCATGTCAATGTCTGCAAGTATATGTTGAATGGTGTCTACTGGGGTAGCTGGATTTAACACTACACCTGCTTTAATTCCAAAGGATTTTATGTGATGAATGGTTCGATGCAGATGCCTGCATGCTTCAACATGGACTGTAATGTAATCCGCCCCTGCTTTAGCAAAATTCTCAATATATTGGTCTGGGTTTTCAATCATTAAATGGACATCTAGTGGAAGTTGTGTAACAGGACGAATCGCTTCCACAATTAATGGTCCTATTGTAATATTTGGAACAAAATGACCATCCATAACATCAACATGGATAAGGTCAGCTCCTGCCCTTTCAACAGCAACTATTTCTTCCCCTAATTTAGCAAAATCTGCAGAAAGGATTGATGGTGCAATTTTCACCATAGTTAATACCTCGGCTTTCTATCTTTTATTTCTTGAAGGAAATCTACATAATGTTGATAACGATATTGGGTAATTTCCTCTGATTCTACTGCTGCTTTTACCGCGCATTTTGGCTCACTAATATGTAAACAAGCTCTGAATTTACAATTTTCGCTTTGCCTGGCTATTTCCGGGAAACAAAAAGTCAGCTCTTCAGCTTTGATATTTGTGAATTCCAAAGAACTAAATCCAGGTGTATCTGCGATGAGACCATTTCCAATACTAATTAATTCAACATGTCTCGTAGTGTGTTTGCCTCTTCCTAAATGCGACGAAATAATATTCGTTTTTAGGTCCAGATCAGGCCGTAATACGTTTAACAGAGAGGATTTTCCGACACCTGATTGCCCGGCAAAAACAGATATTTTATCCTCAACATGCGGGCTTAATCCTTCAATACCCGCTTCTGTCTCTGATGATGTTAATAATACATCATAACCAATCTTTCTATAATGATCAGCATACTCTGTAATGATTTGTTTTTCGTTGTCATTCGTTAAATCCATTTTTGTAATACATATGAGGGGCTTAATATGATTATATTCTACGAGAACAAGAAACCTATCCAAAAGAACCGTACTAAAATCCGGTTCAACTGCGGAAAAGACTAGAATGGCTTGGTCAACATTTGCAATAGGCGGTCGAACAAGTTCATTCTTTCGTTCCTTTACTTCCATAATATACCCTTCACGGTCATTTTCGGCCTGAAAAACCACTTCATCACCGACAAGAGGTGTAATTTTGTTTTTCCTAAATACACCTCTTCCTCGGCATTGAATCAGTTCCTTTTCATGTAAAACATAATAAAAACCACTTAATGCTTTTACAATTTTCCCTTCAGGCATAGCCACACTCCCTGCCATTTCTTAGCATTACTTTGGATAAGGTACAGACTTATTTTCAACAACAGTATTCTCTCTTACTACTTGATAGCCAGCTTCACCTTCAAACGGCACCAAAATTTCTATTGTCGTTTTGGTTGTTGTAGTGATTGAAAAAGTATGGACTGGTGTAGTCATACTTTGATGCACCGCATCTTGAATATAGATGCGTACCTCTTGTTCTTCATTAGGCTCTGTTCCTGTGTACGGGATTTCTATGTCAACTGTAACCGGTTTAGGTGGTTTCTCTTCTTTTCCTTTTGAAATAACAACCGAAACCTTGTCACCCTTTTTCATTTCGGTATATGGAGCAGGCGTCTGAGAGATAATATTTCCTGCAGGAATGTTATCATCAAACTTTTCCTCTGAAACATCAAGAGTCAGACCAACAGACTCGACATAATCCTGTGCACCTTTTAAATTGGATTGTGATAAGTCCTTAAGGATAATTTTCTGTAAACCTTTACTAACCTCAAATTCTAATACTGTATCTTCAGGGACAACTTCTTCACCGCTCCCAGGTTTTTGACTTAAAATGGTACCAGGCTCACTATAATCAAAAACTTCCGTAATATCTATATCCTTAAAGTTCTGGTTAGCCAATAATCGGATGATATCATCATAATTGCGGCCGGTATAATCAAGCAATTTTAACTTTTCTTTTCCAATGCTGAAATATACCGTTATCCCGGTATTCTCCTTAACGGTACTGCCCTCTTCAGGCTTAGTCCTTATGACCTTGCCTTCTTCTATTTCATCATGTGTACTTTCGACTTCTTCCTCAACCAAGAGTCCGGCAGATTCTATTTTTGCAACTGCCTCATCTAATTCCAAACCGCTCACATCTGGGATGATGACATCCTTAGGTGAAAGCAGGTCAGGTAATACTGTAACAGTAAACAAACCTAATAATGAAAGTACTAAGAAAGTTGTAATTAAAATAGCTGGCCACTTTTTACGTTTTTTCTCGTCATTTCCTTTTTGGGAGGCAGCAGCATTTCCTTTGGTTTGATTATGTACTAATGTTTCATCAAGATTTTGGAGTGGACGATCATTGGTAATCACCGGGATGGCTTTTGTAGCCTCATCATCATCGGGAATAACAAATTTTGGTTCATTTATTCTATCCACATCAAGCGCTGACCTTAAATCCAATTCCATTTCTTCAACACTATTATAACGATGAAAGGAATCCTTTGCGGTTGCCTTTAAAACAATGTTTTCCACACTTTGTGGAATATTAGGGTTCCATCTTCTTACTGAAGGAGTTTCTGATTGCAAGTGCTTCAGGGCAATTGAAACAGCAGATTCACCAGAAAACGGAAGTCTTCCCGTTAATAGTTCAAACATAACAATCCCTAAGGAATAGACATCAGATTTACTATTTGCCATGCCTCCACGTGCTTGTTCTGGTGACAAATAATGGACAGAGCCGAGTACAGAATTAGTTTGTGTTATACTTGTTGCACTTAATGCCATTGCGATACCAAAATCAGTAATTTTCACATTACTAAAACGGTCAACAAGAATATTCTGAGGCTTAATGTCTCTGTGAATAATATGATTCTGATGAGCGTGAGATATAGCTGAAGTCAATTGCTTCATAATTTCAATTGTTTTTTCAACTTGTAAGGGTGAATGCTGTTGTATGTATTGTTTTAATGTTTGACCTTCAACATATTCCATTACAATAAAATAAAGATCATTCTCTTCACCAACATCATAGATGTTTACGATATTAGGGTGAGCTAAACTGGTTGCAGATTGGGCTTCTCTACGAAACCTGCGTATAAATTCTTCATCATTCGCAAAATCGAGGCGAAGCATTTTGACGGCAACATCACGGTCCAAAATCATGTCGTGGGCTAAGTACACATTTGCCATACCGCCTCCGCCAATCATTTCTAATATTTTATAACGACCGCTTAAGCGTTTTCCTATCAACATTATTCATCACCCTCGCTAAATTCAAAAAACTCCACAATTGCAAGAGTAATGTTGTCCTCGCCGCCATTTTCATTTGCAAGGCTGATAAGGGTGGCTGCCTTTTGCTCTAAAGAATCTTCGTTCGTTAGTATAGCGCTCATTTCTTTTTCATTGACTTTATTTGAAAGACCATCTGAACATAATAATAGAAGGTCCCCTTCTTCAAAAATAATCGTTTTAATATCCATTTCTACGGCTTTTTCTGTTCCCAGCGCTCGTAATAGTACATTTTTTCTTGGATGATGCTCAGCATCTTCCCGCGATATTTGTCCAGTCCGTACAAGCTCGTTTACTAATGAATGGTCTTCGGTTACCTGTTTAAAACCAGACTCATTTAGTAAATAACAACGGCTGTCACCGATATTTGCAATACTCACAAAACGGTCGGTACTAACGGCTGCCACTATGGTCGTCCCCATACCATCACATTCAATATGGCTCATTGCATGATGAAACAAAAGGTTATTTACCTCTGTTATTTGGTTTCTTAACCAACTCTCTGCTTCACCCGCAGTCGAAATGCCACTTGAATCTTCCCATACGTTTTTCAACTGAGTAATGGTCATCTCACTGGCTACATCACCAGCACGGTGACCGCCCATGCCATCTGCGACAACAGCTAAGCGGTGACCATCCTTGTTTACAAATATCCCTCCCGCATCTTCATTATGCTGCCTGACCCTGCCTTGGTCAGTCAAGAAAACTGCTTTCAAACCTTTCACCTCGTCTCTTCTTTCCGCTCCTTTGCACGAAGTTGTCCACATGCTGCGTCAATGTCGTGACCTTGCTCCCTGCGAATCGTAACATTAATCCCACGGTTTTTAAGCGTTTTTTCAAATGCAAAAATTTTGTCCCTTGGAGTACGCACATAATCCCTCTCTGGAACATAATTAACAGGGATTAGATTAACATGGCATTTAATTCCCTTTAACAAGCTGGCCAACTCTTCCGCATGTTCAACAGAATCATTTACACCGCCAAATAGTCCGTATTCAAAGCTAATTCTACGCCCCGTCTTATCAATATAATACCTGACAGATTTCATTAAATCATCCAATTTATATGCCCTGTTGATAGGCATTAAGCGGGACCTTAATTCAGTGTTCGGAGCATGTAGTGAAATCGCAAAATTTATCTGCATACTTTCATCGGCAAATTGATAAATTTTAGGAACAATACCGCTGGTGGATACGGTTATATGGCGTGCGCCGATCGTCAATCCTTTATCATGATTGATAATTTTTAGAAACGCCATCATATTATCATAATTGTCAAATGGTTCGCCTATTCCCATAATGACTACTGAGCTGACACGCTCATCTGTTTCGTCAAGAGCTTGCTGCACCGTTACAACCTGTGCAACAATCTCCCCTGCTTCTAAGTGACGCTTCAGCCCTCCAAGTGTGGAAGCACAGAAGGTACACCCAATCCTGCATCCCACCTGCGTAGTAACACAAACGGAGTTGCCATAATCATGCCGCATTAAAACAGTTTCAATAGAGTATCCATCATGTAGTTCGAATAGAAACTTAATTGTTCCGTCAGAAGAAGATTGTTTAATAACCGTTTTTAATGTGGTGATTTGAAAATTCTTGGATAGTTTGTCACGTAAGCTTTTTGAAAGATTATTCATATCTTCAAATGAAGTTATTCTTTTTTTATATAGCCAATCAAAGATTTGTTCCGCCCGGAAAGGCTTTTCATCATTATTTGTCAGCCACTCCTTGAGTTCTTGAAGCTCCAGGGAATATATAGATGTTTTCTTCGTTTCCAATGTTGTGTTCGTCTCAGTTGTATTTAGTTGTTCCAACTGTTACACCTTCTTTCTTAAGCATGCGATAAAGAAACCGTCTGAGCCAAAATCCTGCGGAAAAATTTGCAAATATCCGTCTGTTACAAGCGGTTGGATTGCCTCAGGCATTCTTTCCTTCATCGTAACATCCAGCTCAAATTCCGGGTGCTCTTGTAAAAATTTACTGACTGTATTTTCATTTTCGTCTTTATCTACTGTACACGTACTGTAGACAAGAATTCCACCTTTTTTTACTAAATGGGATACTGCTTCCAATAAATTTTGTTGAATCGTACTTAATTGATAAATATCTTGCTCTTTTTTGGTATATTTCATATCCGGCTTTCGTCTCATAACCCCGAGTCCAGAGCAAGGTGCATCAAGGAGAACTCGGTCAAAAGATTCTTTCTCCAGATGTTCGCCTGCTTTTCTTGAATCCATTACCATTGTTTTTATATTCCCCAAACCTAAACGGCTTGCGTTGGAATTTATTAATTTTACTTTGTGCTCATGTAAATCTAGGGAATAAACGACTCCAGTCAACTCCATATTTTCAGCAATATGGGTACTTTTTCCGCCAGGTGCTGCACATGCATCGAGAATCCTTTCGTTCTTATTGGCATTTAAGGCATAAGATACCAGCATTGAACTCTCGTCTTGAATGGTAAGCAAACCTTTTTTATATGCTTTTGAGAGAGCAATATTCCCCTTTAGTGCCCGAATAGCCTCAGGAATAATTGGACTTTTTTCAATCTGGAAACCTTCTTCGTCAAGATCTTCAATACATTCACGCACTGTCGTTTTTGTAAGGTTCACTCTGGCCGTTTGTAACGGTGCCGTTAAGTTTATTTCACACATTTCTCTCGTTCTTTCATATCCAAATTGGCTCGCCCACCTCTTAACGAGCCATTCTGGATGACTAGTTTCAATTGAAAGTCTTTCAATAGGATCACTTACCTCATCCAAAGATGGCAAGCCCTCACGCTGTATACTTCTTAATACACCATTTACCATTCCTGCAATTCCCTTGTGGCCACGCTTTTTAGCAATTTCCACTGCTTCATAAATTGCTGCCCTATCCGGAATTTTATCAAGGTAAACCATTTGATATAGGGTAATCCGTAACAACTGGTGCACCCAGCTTTCGGTCTTTTTACTATTTTTAATGAACGGCTTAAGGAAGTAGTCTAACGCCATCTTCCGTTGTAATGTTCCGTAGGTTAATTCCGTCAATAACCCAGTGTCAATCGGAGAAAGTTTGTTTTTCTCAATTGTACTATTAAGAAGCAGGTTACTATAGGATTGGTTCTTCTCAATTGCTTCGAGTAAATCCATTGCGGCTTCCCGCACATTTTTTCTTTTATTGGTCATTTGATTCTCCTAGTCTTGTTCCTACTAAGATTTTTGCACCAGCACCTCTGTAAAACTCTTCACTGGTCATTTTGGTTTTACCCGCTGGCTGCAGCTCTTTAATCTTAATAGCCGTATCATTCCCTGTTGATACCGTAATTCCATCGGATTCGTTTTTTATAATCGTCCCAGGGAGCTCATTTCTTAAAACCGTAACCTTTTCAGATTTCCATACTTTTACAGTTTGGTTATCCAAGGTTGTAAAGGCAACTGGCCATGGATTTAAGCCGCGAATATGATTATAGATTTCTTCACCTGTTTTGGTCCAGTCTATTTTTTCCTGCTCTCTTTTAATATTATATGCAAACGTTGCTTCCTCATTATTTTGAGGGACAGGGGTTAACTTTCCTTCTAGCAGCATAGGAAGTGTTTCTGACAAAAGAGCAGCGCCAGCTGCACTTAGTTTATTATGAAGAGTTCCGACATTATCTTCTTCCGTAATCTCTACCTCAACCTGCGTTAATATATCACCTGCATCCAGCTTTTCTACCATATACATAATGGTAATACCTGTCTTCTTCTTACCTTGGATCAGGGCATAGTGAATAGGTGCACCACCGCGAAGTTCTGGAAGAAGCGAGGCATGGACATTTATGCAGCCGTGGCCTGGAGCGTCAAGTATCGCCTTTGGCAAGATTTGTCCAAAAGCAGCTGTGATAATTAAATCTGGATTCAAAGAAAGGATTTTCTCCAGCTCATTCCTTTGACTTATTTTTTCAGGCTGATAGACTGGGATTCCGTGCTTTACTGCCGCAACTTTTACAGGCGGCGGTGTTAGGATCTTTTTTCTTCCTACCGGTCTGTCTGGCTGGGTAACCACTCCAATGACCTCGTAACCGTCATCAATTATTTTTTGTAACACGGGGACTGAAAAATCTGGCGTACCCATAAAAACGATTTTCGTCATTCACTTTCTACTCCTTTTAACTCATCTTCTTCGAGATATCTACTAACTTTTGAAGTGAATAATATCCCGTCTAAATGATCAATTTCATGTTGAATTGCTCTAGCCAGGAATTCCTCCGCTTCTAGGGTGTATTTTTTTCCTTTACGATCGTATGCCTCAATCTTCACATAATTTGGTCTTGTCACCTCACCAAAAAGATCTGGGAAGCTTAAACACCCTTCTGGTCCGGTTTGTTCTCCAGATGTCTTTAGTATGATTGGGTTAATCATTTCAATCGTTCCTAATTCGTTCTCAATATCGACGATAGCGATTCTTTCATCTATACCAATTTGTGGAGCAGCTAAACCGACCCCGTCGTGTTCAATCATCGTGTCATACATATCATTAAGTAATTTTGCTAGTTTCTTATCGAATTTGTTAACTTCTCTGCATTTTTTTTCAAGTACCTCTGCTGGGTACGTAACGATTTTTTTTATTGCCAAAGGTGTTCCTCCATCTATCTGGTCGTTTTCAAATTATTATTTATAATTAATATTTATTATACATTTTCACCCAAATAACCTCATCATAACCTTTCGTATCAAGGATATTTCAGCATCTTACATCAAAATAAACGGGTTTATATCAATAGAAACCAGTAATCCACTTTTCGGATCAGTCTGATATTGGCCAAGTATGGTTTTTAGTGTTTTGGTTAGCTCTGGTTCTCGCTTATATTTAATCAAACAATGATAGCGATATCGATTATTTATTCTTGGAATTGGTGATGCCGCTGGTCCCAGTATTACTGCATGTTGCGAAAGACGCGACCTGACAAAAGCTGCAATTTTTTCTGTAGCAGAAACCACAGTCATTAGCTGTTCATGACTAATTGTAATGAGGGCCAAATAATAAAAGGGTGGATAGTGATGTGCTTTACGCATGATCATCTCTCTATTATAAAAACGAAGATAATCCTGTGTTCCAGCTAATTCAACGCTATAATGCTCTGGGGTATAAGTTTGTATGATGACTTCCCCAGGTAATTCATGACGCCCTGCCCTTCCGCTAACCTGTGTTAGTAACTGAAATGTTTTTTCAGAGGATCGGAAATCCGGTAAATGGAGCATGGTATCTGCTGAGAGGACACCCACTAGTGTGATATTTGGAAAGTCTAACCCTTTTGCTATCATTTGTGTTCCTAAAAGAATATCTGCTTTCCCTTCATGAAATTCTTTTAATAGTTTCTCATGAGCTCCCTTTTGGCTGGTAGTATCCACATCCATACGAATAACTTTCGCCTCTGGAAGAATCTTACCGAGTTCATCTTCCACCTTTTGTGTGCCCGTACCAAAATAACGGATATAATCACTCGAGCATTCAGGGCATTGATTTGGCACGTAACTCTCATATCCACAGTAATGGCATTTCATTTGCTCCTTCACCTTATGGTAGGTTAAAGAAATATCACAATTAGGGCAATTCATTACATAGCCGCAATCCCTGCACATAACAAACGAAGAATGTCCTCTTTTATTTAAAAATAATACGGACTGCTCTTTTTTCTCGATTCTTTCCTTTAACAATTCAAACAACTTCCTTGAAAACATGGAACGGTTTCCCGCTCTTAACTCTTCACGCATATCAATAATTTCAACCTCAGGAAGTGCTCTCTTATTCATTCTGTTTGGAAGAGATAACAGTTTGAATACTCCTTTTTGTGCTCTTGCAAAAGTCTCTAACGCAGGTGTAGCACTCCCGAGCACTACAGGGCAGTTGTTTTTCTGGGCGCGTTCAATAGCCACATCTCTAGCGTGATAGCGCGGCATTTCTTCTTGTTTATAACTGGTCTCGTGCTCTTCATCTATAATGATAATTCCCAGATTTTCAAAAGGAGCAAAAATAGCTGACCTTGCACCAACAACAACTTTAACTTCCTTCCGTTGTATCTTCCGCCATTCATCGTATTTTTCACCCGCTGAAAGCCCACTGTGCAATACAGCAACTAAATTGCCGAATCGGCCTTTAAAGCGATTTACCATTTGTGGAGTAAGTGCGATTTCTGGAACAAGAACAATCGCCTCTCTGCCTTTTCCAATTACGTCTTGGATGGATTGTAAGTAAATTTCCGTTTTTCCGCTGCCCGTAACACCATAAAGCAAAAAGACCTCATGGAGATTATTTTCAATAGAACTAAGAATCGGGCCAATCGCACTTTGCTGATCGTCTGTTAATCGCATCGGCTCAGTCCGTGTAAAGGTCCGGTTTTCATAGGGATCACGATAAACTTCCATGAACTTCTCAACGAGAAGTTTCTTTTCCACGAGCGATTTGACCGTTGCAGATGAAATATTTAAGTCTGCTAATAAATGTCTCAGCTCGACTGGTTCTGGATTCTGCACAAAATAACGTAAAACTTCTTTTTGCTTTTCAGCTCTTTGTGGCAATTCATTAAGTTCAGCTTCCAAATCAGCTGTTGATAGGAGCGGGCGGACAAACTTTACTTTCTTTTTATTTAGTTTTCCTTTAACTAAATGAATTACCTCTAGGATACCTTTAGCTGCTTCTCTCTGGAGTATAGGTACGAGCCCCTTCTTCAGAGCCTCATCCCAAGATATCGCTTCCTCATTCGTAAAAATCTCTTGAAGCTGTATCGGTAGATCATTTATCAAAACACCTGCAGAAAGCCTTACCTTCTTTTCATATTTTGCCTTTAATGCTGCTGGGAGCATCGCCTGATAGGCATAAATTTTAAAACATAAGGTGTTTTCTGTCAGCCAATTCCCAAGTTCAAGTAATTCCTGATTAAGAACAGGTTCTAAGTCCATCGGCTCACAGATTTCACGAAGCTTTTTGAAATCAGATTCAGCTTTTATCTCAGTAACAAAGCCTTGAATTTTTCTTGGACCAAAAGGGACTACCACCCTCATGCCAGGCTGTATCGTTTCAAGCCATTCATCCGGAATGAGATAATCAAATGACCTATCTGTTTGTTTAGCTGGCACATCCACAACTACACTAGCAATTTTCATTCCATTTCCAAATCCTTTGAGAACGCACCGATTTCTTTGATAATCTTATTTGCAACCTCTTTTTTAGACATCAATGGTAATTCTATTTTACTGCCATCACGTTTAATTAAAGTTACAATGTTTGTATCCATTCCAAATCCAGCGCCTTCTGTTTTCACATTATTTGCCACGATCATATCCACATTTTTTGCCGCTAATTTTTTTCTAGCGTATTCTTCAACATTTTCTGTTTCAGCAGCAAAACCGACTAGGATTTGATTCATTTTCAATGTTCCAAGTTCGAATAAAATATCCTTTGTTCGTTCCAGTTCGATTACCTTGTCCCCAGGCTGCTTTTTCATTTTATGATCGAAGGAAACCTTAGGACGGTAATCCGCTACTGCTGCTGTTTTTATAATAATATCCGCACACTTATAGCTGTCCATGACTGCATGATACATATCATCCGCACTTTCGACCTTAACCAGCTCGATACCTTGTGGTGCTGAGATATTTACAGGGCCTGAGATCAACTTGACACTCGCACCCGCATTCTTTGCAGCTTCTGCTAAAGCATATCCCATCTTCCCTGTGGAATGATTGGTAATAAATCGTACAGGGTCGATTCTTTCTCTTGTTGGACCCGCTGTAATCAAGACGTTTTTCCCTTTTAGCTCCTGAGTGTTTTTTTTCATAAAATGCAGTTTGATTATTTCTACGATTTTCTCGGGTTCCTCTAAACGTCCCTTCCCCACATAACCACAAGCTAGATAGCCTTCACTCGGTTCGATAAATTGATAATCGTAAGAGGCTAATATGGAAATATTCTTTTTTACAGCTGGATGGTCATACATGTGTACATTCATCGCCGGAGCAATCCAAACTGGCGCAGTTGCTGCTAATAAAGTAGTTGTAATCATATTATCACCAATCCCATTTGCTAGCTTTGCGATCGTGTTGGCGGTCGCAGGTGCTACTAGGATTAAATCCGCCCAATCAGCTAAATCTATATGTGCAATCACATTCGGATTTTTTTCATCAAAGGTATCCGTGTACACTTCGTTGCGGGATAACGCCTGAAACGTTAACGGGGAAACAAATTTTGCTGCAGAGTCACTAAGTATTACTTTAACCTTTGCTCCAGTTTGGACAAGTTTGCTTGTTAAGGCTGCTGCTTTATATACAGCTATTCCACCAGTTACACATAATAATATCTTTTTATCCATTGATATCCCCCGCTTCTATTCCACAATTATCTATCCTTTATTATGCTAGAATTACTATATTTTTTCATCTTTTTCATCTATTTTCGACAAATACTATTTTCGTAACAATTGTTGTTAAAATTCTAAAACCGATTTTAACGTGGAAATTATTAATTTGCACCATTGAATTTAATTTGTTAGCCCTTTAGAAAAAAGCCTCCGACAAAAAATAAAAAAGGCTGACATTTTACTTTTGTCAGTCCTTTCCAATTTACTACTTACCTATTGAACTGTCTTTTCCGTAAATTGCACCTGTTTCAGATTTTTTTGGTACTCGATAGGTAAGTTCGCCGCTGTAAATTTCCTCTAATGCTTTTCCTACATGCTTATAAGAAACGTATTTAGGTAATCTCTCATCCTTGGCTTGCTGCATGGATCGAGCACGTTTGGCCGCAACTGAAACGAGTGAGTATTTTGAATCAATTTTATTAAGTAATGAATCAATCGAAGGATATAACATTTATTCGACCTCCAGTAATTTTTTATATCGATGTTCTACACGTTCTCTGCGGCAATGTTCAGCCACAACGATTGCTTTTACACGTTCACAAGCCGACTCTACTTGGTCATTTTCAACTACATAATCATATAATTCCATCATTTCAATTTCTTCCCGTGCCGACAGCATTCGATTGTTAATTAACTCTTCTGTTTCAGTACCTCTGGTAACGATCCGATTCTTTAGCTCGGTGAGACTTGGCGGCATCAGAAAGATAAACAAACCTTCTGGAAACTTTTCCCTTACTTGACGTGCACCTTTCACTTCAATTTCCAAAAAGACATCTTTCCCAGCATCGAGGGTTTCACGTACATAATCCACAGGTGTCCCATAGTAATTACCTACGAATTCCGCATATTCTAAAAGTCTACCTTGTTGTATTAGTTCTTCAAATTCTTCCCTTGACTTAAAAAAGTAATCTACCCCGTTTACTTCACCTGGGCGAGGTGCACGTGTTGTTGCTGAAATTGAGTATTCAAAAGCCGTGTCCGGATGGGAAAATATTTCTTTTCTTACTGTTCCTTTTCCGACACCGGATGGACCAGAAAATACGATAAGTAATCCTTTTTCCTGCATTTTCTATAATCCTACCCTTCATCCATAATTTCATCACGGTCAGCCAGTCGATGGGCAACCGTTTCAGGCTGTACGGCTGATAAAATGACATGGTCACTGTCCATGACGATTACCGCACGAGTACGTCTTCCATATGTAGCATCAATCAACGAACCCCGATCTCGAGCATCTTGAATAATTCTCTTTATCGGAGCAGATTCAGGGCTTACAATTGAAATTATCCGATTGGCAGATACGATATTTCCAAATCCAATATTTATCAATTTAATCGACATGATTATCATCCAATCATCAATAATATATTTTTGCCTTGTCAAACATTTCCTAAACACTGTTATTCAATATTTTGAACCTGTTCCTTCAGCTTCTCAAGCAAACTTTTTATATCTACTACCTTTTTTGTAAT
The DNA here is from genome assembly GCF_057221695.1 of Neobacillus sp. plas4. NCBI lineage: Bacteria > Bacillati > Bacillota > Bacilli > Caryophanales > Bacillaceae > Neobacillus > Neobacillus sp. plas4. The sequence continues at coordinate 1,818,226 of NZ_CM170152.1, read as the reverse complement.
ACTTGAGTCATTTGCTTTTGATCCAATGGTATTAGCTTCCCTATTCATTTCTTGAACAAGGAAATCAAGTTTTCTGCCAATTGGTTCTTGTTCGTTTAACGTTTGCCTAAATTGCTGAATATGGCTTTTTAACCTGGTTAATTCTTCATTGATATCAACCTTATCAGCAAAAATAGCGACCTCAGTTAAAACACGTGATTCATCAAATTGTCCCTGTACGATTTCCTCAATTCTTTTTAACAATCTTTCTTTATACGCTGAGACCACCACGGGTGCTAATTCCTTAAGTTCATCGGTATGTGCATCGACCTGCAGTAACGAAGTGAGCAAATCCTTCCCTAATTCTTCTCCTTCTGTTACTCGCATCTGTTTACATAGTAAAACAGCCTCTTCTGTTGCTCTAAGTACTAGTTCTTCTAATTCTTCGCTGCCTTCATCGATTTCTTCGATATGTAAAAAATCATTGCGCGTTAATAAATCCTGAAGCAATACCTTTCCTTCAAGATTAAATCGATCTCGTGCTTGTTTGATAAAAAGGTAGTATTCCTCCAGAAGTTTCCAATCCACTTGGATATTCCGTGTAACAGCACTTTCGCCTTCGAGCATGATATAAACTTCAGCCCTGCCGCGACGGAGATGCTCATTCACTTTTTTCTTTATCTTATCTTCAATCTTTAGCAGCTGTCTGGGCATCCGAACATTAATTTCGCTAAACCGATGATTGACTGTTTTTACTTCAACATTTACAGAAAAAGAAGCTGTGACAATTCTGCTTCTCCCAAAGCCCGTCATACTTATTACCATTAAGTACACTCCAATCTATTGAAGATGAGCGGCTAACCTATGTAAAGTATATGGTATTATTCTAAAAATGAACAAAAGGTAATAGAGCCAACTCTACTACCTTTTGGATTATAACACACTTTATTTTGTTTTTCTTAACAAAAATGTTCCGGCTAGTAAAAAAGTTGGAATCGAAGACAGTCCAATAATCAAAAGCCAATCTTTTGCTATGATTGGAAGGGTATGAAAAATGGGTTGTAAAGGCGGATAGTATATCACTGCAATCATTAATGCAAGTGATGAAATAACTGCCCAGACCAAATACTTATTCCCAAATGGATTTCTTGATAAGACAGACTTCTCACTTCTACAATCAAAAACATGAATAAGTTGAGCCATTACCAATGTTGCAAATGCGATTGTTTGGGCATATTCAAGATTAGCAGGATTCTGATCATATACAATGATAAACGCAAGCAATGTTATGATTCCAATGAGAAAACCCCTTGAAACAACTTTCCATCCGAGTCCTCGGGCAAAAACACCTTCATTTGGACTTCGTGGTTTACGCCTCATTACATCCTCTTCTGGACGGTCTAGTCCTAATGCCATTGCCGGTAAACCATCGGTTACTAAATTTACCCAAAGAATTTGAATCGGTACGAGTGGCAGCGGCAGTGCTAATATCATCGCAAATAACATAACCAATATTTCCCCAACATTCGAAGCAAGTAAATATCGAACGAATTTTCGAATATTTTCATAAATATTTCTGCCTTCTTCTATTGCTGCTTTTATCGTTGCAAAATTATCATCTAATAATACAAGTGAAGATGCTTCTTTTGCCACATCCGTACCAGTAATTCCCATTGCAACACCGATATCAGCCGCTTTAATAGCTGGTGCATCGTTGACCCCATCACCTGTCATTGCAACAATATGTCCTCTATTTTGCAAAGCTTTGACAATCTTTAATTTATGTTCTGGTGACACGCGGGCAAATACAGAAACGTCATCCACTACATCCTCAAGTTCGTCAACGGTCATCGTTGATAATGCATTACCATCAAGGACCTTACTTTTTTTCGTTAAAATACCGAGCTGGGCTGCGATGGCCTTAGCTGTAATAATGTGATCTCCAGTGATCATTACCGTTTTGATACCTGCATCATTACATTCTCGTACAGCCTCTTTAACCTCCGGCCTAGGCGGATCGATCATCCCTTGAACACCGATGAATGTTAATTTCTTCTCTGCTTCTTGCTCGCTAAGAATTACTGTATTAGCGGGAATAGGTTTAAATGCAATCGCAATGGTTCTGAGCGCTTTGGAAGCAAGGTTATTGATTGCTTCTTGAACCTGACCTTGGACATTTTGACTAAGATATTGTGTTTTTCCATCCCAAAGAATAGATTCACTCTTTCCTATAATTACATCTGGTGCACCTTTTGTAACAATAAAATTTCTGCCTTGCTTATCTTTAACATGCATACTCATCATTTTTCTCGATGAATCAAACGGAAACTCCTTTATTATGGTGAACTCATCTAATAGATTTGTTCGATCAAACCCTGCTTTCATCGCACTAACCAGTAAAGCCCCTTCTGTTGGATCCCCATCGAGAATATAGTCTTCATCCTTCATGACTAATTCTGAATGGTTACAAATCATTCCAAATATAAGCATTTGCTGCAGGGCTTTCTCATCTTTAGGATGAACATGAGTATTATCGCGATAAAAAGCTCCCTGAGGTTGATAGCCTACTCCATCTACGGTCCATGTATTTCCACCGCTCCATAAATGGGTAACCGTCATTTTGTTTTGTGTCATTGTTCCTGTTTTATCCGAACAGATAACGGACGCACAGCCAAGTGTTTCTACTGCTGGCAGCTTCCTTACGATAGCATTTCTCTTAATCATTTTTTGGACTCCGAGCGATAAAGCAACCGTTACAATCGCTGGTAATCCCTCAGGTATTGCCGCAACTGCAAGGGAGACCCCTGCTAAGAACATGGTATAAAGTTCATGTCCCTGTAAAATTCCAATCCCTACAACGAGAACGGTTAAAATTAATGCAACGGTTATTAAAATCTTACCTAGCTGCTCTAAACGGCGCTGCAAAGGTGTATCTTGGGACTCCGCATTTTGAAGCAAATCTGCAATTTGCCCCATCGCCGTTTTCATTCCTGTTGCAATAACTACTCCAATGCCGCTTCCTCTCGTGATCATGGTCCCCATAAAAGCAATATTTTCCATATCACCAATTCCAGGATTAATCGCTTTTAAGCTATCAGTATGTTTAGACACAGGCACAGATTCACCAGTAAGGGCGGACTCCTCGATTTCTAAACTCCTAGATTCAATAATTCTTACATCTGCACCAATTCTGTCTCCACTTGAAAATTTAACAATATCCCCGACGGCAATTTCTTTTGAAGGAACTTTCATCCACTGTCCTTCTCGTAAAACAGAAACCTGTGGAGCAGATAATTCCTTTAAAGCCTGCAGCGATTTCTCTGCTCTTCTTTCTTGATAGAAGCCGAGAATACCGTTAATAATGACAATTGCAATAATCGCTACTGCGTCAATGTATTCACCAAGTAGTCCAGATAATAACGTTGCAGCCAGCAGCACCAAAACCATAAAATCTTTAAACTGACTAAAAAATAAGAGTAAAGCAGATTGCTTTTCTCCTTCTTGCAGTTCATTAAGCCCGTGTTTGGTTAGTCGTTTCTTTACTGTTTCTGGTGATAACCCAGAAGAAAAGTCGGTATCTAAGGCCTTTTCTACTTGATTGATCTCCATCTCATGAAATTTCATCCGACCATCTCACTTCCCCCTTAAGTAAATTACTCTAAAGAAAGCTTATTCAGCCTCGTCCCAAAAAATGCTATGATAATTTATATGGGTTATGATAATCTTGTAAACTATATGTAAAGAATAAATATGTTTGAAGTAAAGGATGTTTTCCATGTCATTTGATGGTTTATTTACAAAAGCAATGGTGCAAGAACTTTCACTTTCATTAAAAGGCGGAAGAATTAATAAAGTACACCAGCCCTATAAAAATGAGGTTATCCTAACAATTCGTGCAAATGGGGTAAATCAAAAATTATTATTTTCTGCACATCCCAGCTATGCACGTGTACAACTCACAAATGAAGCATACGATAATCCCAGTGAACCGCCTATGTTCTGTATGCTGCTAAGAAAGCATATTGAGGGCTATATATTAGAGGATGTCTATCAAGTAGAAAATGATCGGATGATTATTTTTGAAATCAAAGGACGCAATGAAATTGGCGATGTCAGCTACAAACAGGTAATTATCGAAATAATGGGCAGGCACAGTAACATTGTACTGATTGATAAAAGCAGGAATATGATTCTCGACAGTATTAAGCATGTTTCGTTTGCAGTAAATAGTCACAGAGCCATATTACCGGGTCAACCTTATATTTTCCCGCCCGAACAAAACAAACAAAATCCATTCTTGGCAGTTGAAGATGATTTATTGAGAAGAATTGACTTTAATAGCGGCAAGATAGATCGGCAAGTAGTCGAACAATTTGCTGGAGTCTCACCACTCTTTGCCAAAGAAGTCATTACCCAAAGCGGGATTGCCAATCGGACAACAGTCCCAAAAACTTTTATTCAAATGATTCACAGAATTCAAAGAGGTGAGTTAAATCCCACCATCATGTCCACAGGGAATAAGGAAGTTTTTTACCTTTTTCCTCTTGAACATGTAAAAGGAGAAGGCAGAAGCTTCTCAACGCTAAGCGAAATGCTTGACCGCTTTTATTTTGGCAAGGCTGAGCGGGACAGAGTAAAACAGCAAGGACATGATATTGAGCGGCTGATCGTAAATGAAAAAGAAAAGAATACAAAGAAAATTGAGAAACTGGAAGATACATTGAGAGAAGCTGAAAAGTCAGACCAGCTCCAGCGCTATGGAGAACTATTAACAGCCAATCTCTATGCTGCCAAAAAAGGAATGAAAGAAATAGAAGTGATTGATTATTATGATGAAACTGGCGGTACCGTAACCATCTCGCTGGATCCTCGGAAGACGCCATCAGAAAATGCACAAAAATATTTTTCTAAATACCAGAAGGCAAAAAATTCAGTTTCCATCGTAATCGAACAAATTGAAAAGGCACGTGAGGAAGTCTTATACTTTGACAATTTGCTTCAACAGGTACAGTCTGCGTCACCTAAAGACATTCAAGAAATTCGTGATGAGCTAATTGAAGGCGGATATATCCGTGATCGGCAAAAACGCAATGCTAAAAAGCTCACCAATGCCAAACCGGTACTTGACTATTATCTATCTTCAGATGGGACAGAGATTATTGTCGGTAAAAATAATAAACAAAATGATTATTTAACCAACAAACTTGCAGCACGAGATGAAATTTGGCTTCATACAAAAGACATTCCTGGCTCGCATGTTGTCATTCGCAGCAAAGAACCATCGGAAACGACTATTCACGAAGCAGCAAAGCTAGCTGCTTATTATAGCAAAGCACGCAGCTCAAGCTCGGTTCCAGTCGATTTTACAAAGGTCCGCCATGTTAAGAAGCCAAGCGGTGCAAAGCCTGGTTTTGTTATCTATGACAATCAACAGACTGTATATGTAACACCAGAAGAGGAGCTTGTTCTAAGACTTAAGAAGAAATAAGAAAAGCGCAAGCAACCTGGTCAGCGGCGTATGGCCTCCTCGAAAAAGCTAACGCTTTTTCTTCGTGCGAAGCCTATGCTGCAGAAGTTTTCCTTGTGGAGCCCTCCAACTGAGATAAAGGAAACACGAAGAGCCAAGCCGCTACCTGAATTACTTCCTTGCAGCTTTGCGACGAGCTGAACGCCGCTACTCTGAATCTGCTATGGCGCAGGAGCAGATTTGGCGCATTCGTGCTTGACTTATCGTAGGTAGGTAAAAATCCTGAAGGGATTTTTACTCGCGGAGAGCGAAGGACACTAGCCGCTAGGGTGCTGGAGCTAGACAAGAAAATGCCCCGGGGTTTCCGGGGCATTTTTAATTTATTCGAATTGCTTACTCCATTCTGCTGGTGCTTTACTCCAAGAAAGCAAACTCTCCTGATCATCTTGGCTTATGTAACCTTTTTCAATGGCTACTTCAACAAGTGTTGGAAAATCAGTAAGCGATTCACTAATAATTTCTTCTTGTATGAAAGCCTCTTTCCCTTTTTCAAGTCCATATGTAAATATGGAAACCACTCCAAGGACTTCACAACCAGCTTCTCTAAGTGCTTGAACGGCTGTAATGACACTGCCTCCAGTAGAAATTAAGTCTTCCACCACCACAACCTTTTGTCCTTTTTCGACTTTCCCTTCAATCTGATTCCCTTTACCATGGCCCTTCGCTTTTGAACGGACATAACACATTGGTAAATTTAGCAGCTCACTGACCCATGCAGCATGCGGGATTCCTGCAGTTGCTGTTCCAGCAATGATTTCTGCTTCGGGATAGTTTTCTTTAATCAAAGCTTGCAGACCTATTGCAGCCTCTCTTCTGACTTCCGGATAAGATAGTGTTAGGCGGTTGTCACAATAAATCGGTGATCGTAATCCTGATGTCCACGTAAACGGTTCATTCGGCTTCAACGCAACCGCATGGATTGATAATAATTTTTCAGCAATAATTTTTTTCATACTCGTCATCTCCTCCATGCCTCTTGCCATTTTTCATAGCTTTTCACTGGATTATTCGATCTTGTAATCGAGCGTCCAACAACAATCGACGTCACGCCAGCATCTCTTGCAAATTCAGGTGTGGCAATTCTTTTTTGGTCTCCTGAATTGTCTTCCTCCATTCTTATACCAGGGGTAACGGTGTAAAAAGTTTTACCGAGTGCTTCCCGAATAGATATTGCCTCCCAAGCGGAGCAAACAACTCCATCTAAACCTGATTCTTTTGCTAATGAGGCATAATGAAGAACAGATTGTTCAAGTGAAGCAGAAATTAGCTGTTCTTTATTCATTTGCGCTTCAGATGTGCTTGTTAGTTGTGTAACAGCAATACAAGCTGGACGCTTCCTTCCCGCAGCTGTCCCTTCCTCTAAGCCCTCTAATGCAGCTGACATCATTTCTCTGCCACCGGCAGCGTGTACGTTTACAAGATCACATTCCAGCCTGGCAAGACCCTTCATTGCACTTTTTACTGTATTGGGAATATCATGAAGCTTTAGATCTAAGAAAATCTGGTGACCATTCTCTTTTAAGTAATGAATGATTTCAGGACCTTCCTGATAAAATAGCTCCATTCCAACTTTCACAAAAAGTTGTTTGCCTGTAAAAGGCTGTAAAAACTTCTCTACTTCATTACGATTTGGAAAATCAAGCGCGATGATGAGTGAGTTGTTCATGGTTCCGCCAGCTCCTTCCAGTACATTCACTGATGTGTTCATAACCTAATTGATCTAACAGTAATGGTAATTCTTCGATGATGGCAGGACAAACGAACGGATCCACAAAATTTGCTGTACCTACTGCAACAGCACTTGCTCCCGCATAAAAGAATTCAATTACATCTTCTGCATTCTCAATTCCGCCCATTCCAATAATCGGGATATTTACAGCCTGACTTACCTCATAAATCATTCGTAATGCAACCGGTTTGATTGCTGGGCCAGATAGTCCCCCCGTACGGTTTGCTAAAATCGGCTTACCTGTTTTAAGATCCAGTCTCATCCCAACAAGCGTGTTAATCATGGTTAATCCGTCCGCCCCGCCATCTTCTACCGCTTTTGCCATTTCTACAATATTGGTTACGTTTGGTGAAAGCTTAACATATACCGGGACTTCGGAAACTTCCTTAACTTTTTGTGTTAACTGTTTGGCAACTTCTGGAATCGTCCCAAAAGCAATTCCCCCTGTTTTCACATTAGGACAGGAAATATTTAATTCTAATGCGTGAACATTTGGTGCTTTAGAAATGGTCTCGGCAACCTTGACATAATCCTCTTCTATAGAGCCTGCAACATTTGCAATAATAGGAACATCATACTGGGAAAGCCAAGGCAATTCATTGCTTATTACTTTATCTAAACCAGGATTTTGCAGACCAATGGCATTCAGCATCCCTGCGGAAGTTTCTGCAACCCTTGGGGTTTGATTTCCAAATCTAGGCTCAACCGTTGTAGCTTTAATCATAATCGCGCCAAGTTTGCTCAAATCATAGAATTGGCTATATTCCTTGCCAAAACCAAAGCACCCGGAGGCAGGCATGATAGGGTTTTTCAATTTTAAACCAGGTAAATCCAGGCTCAATCTGCTCACAATACTACCTCCCCGGCACGGAAAACTGGACCGTCACTGCAAACTTTTTTATAGGAAACATCATCTAGCTCATTGCTGGTTTTACATACACATGCAAAGCATGCTCCGATTCCGCAGCCCATTCTCTCTTCTAATGACAAAAACATTTTTTTATGAGAATACCCTTTTTCAATTGCCTTTAACATTGGGGTTGGCCCGCAAGTAAATAAGCAATCAAAATTCAATTGGTTGATAACATCGGTTACAAAACCTTTTTTCCCGTATGAACCATCCACAGTAGTAATATACGTCTCTCCATTATTCAAAAATTCTTTTTCATAAAATACAGCCGATTGTGTTTGGAAGCCAAGAACATGAATCACCTTAACCCCCTTGGCTTTTAACTGATTGGAGAGCTCATAAAGGGGAGGGACACCAATCCCTCCGCCAACAAGTAACGCCGTTTCTCCTAAATTCACTTCATTAACAGGAAACCCATTTCCTAAGGGACCGAGAATATCTAGGTCCATCCCCTTACCCTTTTCAGACAAAAGCGACGTCCCTTTTCCTTCTTTTCGATAAATCATGGTAAATTGCGAATTCAATTTATTAAACGATGAAATACTTATTGGTCTTCGTAAAAGTGGATCTAGTGCCTTATCAACCCGAATATGAACGAATTGCCCTGGTGCTGAAATCTCTTTTACAAAACCGGCTTCCACCGTTAATTCAAAAATATCTTTCGCAATTTCATCTTGGGAGACGATTTTGCATAATTCTTTTCTAATCATGCAAAAACAGCCTCCTTTTCCTCAACAGTCATTGCTTCAGCAGAAAAATTCATTGATTCAATCACTTTCAGAATCGCGTCTGCTGTATCTAAAGATGTTAAACATGGAACGCCATTTTCAACTGCTTCACGACGGATTCTAAATCCATCACGTTCCGGCTGTTTTCCTTTTGTAAGGGTGTTGATGATGAATTGAGCTTCTCCATTATGAATTACATCGAGCAATGTTTTTCCTTCTGAACCAATTTTTCCGATTACTTTTACCCGCAGTCCTGCAGATTCAAGTACAGCCGCTGTACCCCCCGTAGCCATTAATCGGTATCCATTTGATGCAAAACGTTTTGCAAGATTTAATGATTCTTGTTTGTCTTTATCTGCAACTGTAAACAAGACAGTCCCAAATTTTTGAATCTTCATTCCCGAAGCTACTAGTCCTTTGTAGAGTGCCTTTTCCAGAGTACTATCTTTTCCCATTACCTCACCAGTTGATTTCATTTCAGGTCCGAGTGTGATATCAACATTTCTTAACTTAGCAAAAGAGAAGACTGGAACTTTTACAAAAACTCCTTTCTTTTCAGGAACAATTCCTGGTTTATAACCTTGTTCAATGATAGAAACTCCCAAGATCGCTTTCGTGGCAATTTTAGCCATTGGAACATTGGTTATTTTACTTAAAAACGGAACCGTCCGACTTGAACGCGGATTAACTTCTAGAACATAAACTTGACCTTTAGATAATACATACTGAATATTTAACAGACCTACAATATTTAAACCTAAAGCCATTTTTTCAGTATACTCAACAAGTGTTTGTTTCACGCTGTCTGATAATGTCTGTGGAGGATATACGGCAATCGAATCCCCAGAATGGACTCCTGCACGTTCAATATGCTCCATAATTCCAGGTATCAATACATTTTTTCCGTCACAAATGGCGTCCACTTCAATTTCCTGGCCCGTTAAGTATCGATCAATTAAAACCGGATGTTCCGGATTGATTTTAACGGCATTTTCCATATAATGAAGCAATTCTTCTTGACGATACACAATTTCCATCGCTCTTCCGCCAAGTACATAAGAAGGACGCACAAGGACTGGATAGCCGATTTCATTCGCAATCTCTACTGCCTCAGCTACGGACAACGCCGTTTTTCCTAGTGGTTGAGGAATATTCAGCTTGTCAAGAGCTTGTTCAAATTTATCTCGATTCTCGGCACGGTCTAAATCCTCAAGGCTTGTTCCGAGAATTTTAACACCATTTTGTTCTAATTTTGCAGCAAGATTAATGGCTGTCTGCCCGCCAAATTGAACCACTACCCCCATTGGATTTTCTAGATCAATAATACTCATGACATCTTCAATGGTTAAAGGTTCGAAATAAAGCTTATCAGAAATACTGAAATCAGTTGATACAGTTTCTGGATTATTATTGATAATAATCGCTTCATAACCTGCTTCTTTAATTGCCTTAACAGAATGTACAGTTGCATAATCAAACTCGATCCCCTGTCCGATGCGGATCGGACCAGAGCCAAGGACAATAACACTCTTTCTCTCCGTTACAATCGACTCATTTTCTTCTTCATACGTTCCATAATAATAAGGTGTTTCTGACTCGAATTCAGCTGCACAGGTATCCACCATTTTATAAACTGGAATCAACCCATACTCTTTGCGAAGGCTGTAAATTTCCGCTTCTTGTTGTTCCCAAAGCTCGCCAATCTTTTTATCAGAAAAGCCCTTTTGTTTTGCTTCCTTAAGAACTTCCATATTCATTGGGTTAGAAGAAATTTTTGTTTCCAGTTCGATGATTCCCTTAAACTTGTGTAAGAAAAATAAGTCGATTTGGCTCCATTCGTGAATGGTCTCTACTGTTATACCTCGCTTCATTGCTTCCGCGATGTAAAAGAGTCTTTCATCTCCAGCTTTGCAAATTCGTTTTTCTAGTAATTCATCGCTAATCTCCGCCGCTCCATTTAATTCAAAATGATAGACACCAGCTTCAAGGGAACGAATCGCTTTTAATAATGATTCCTCAAACGTACGGCCAATCGCCATAACTTCTCCCGTTGCTTTCATTTGCGTTCCAAGTGAACGGTTCCCTGATTCAAACTTATCAAAAGGCCACCTTGGAATTTTAGTTACGATGTAATCTAGAGCAGGTTCAAAGCTTGCGTATGTTTTCCCTGTTACTGGGTTGAGCATTTCATCTAATGTTAAGCCGACTGCAATTTTTGCTGCAAGCTTAGCAATTGGGTAACCTGTTGCTTTTGATGCAAGTGCCGAAGAACGGCTTACCCTTGGATTTACTTCAATAATATAGTAGTTAAAACTATATGGGTCTAGAGCAAGCTGAACATTACAGCCGCCTTCTATACCAAGCTTACGAATTATTTTCAGCGAGACATTTCTTAATAACTGATATTCTCGATCACTTAATGTTTGACTAGGTGCAACTACAATCGAGTCACCAGTATGAACTCCAACCGGGTCAATATTTTCCATATTACAAACAACAATGGCATTGTCATTTCCGTCACGCATTACTTCGTATTCAATTTCTTTATAGCCGGCAATACTTTTCTCAAGCAAGCATTGAGTAACCGGGCTGCTTTTTAATCCGCTTGCTACAATTTCGTTAAGTTCTTCTAAATTATGGCAAATCCCTCCGCCGGTACCGCCAAGCGTATAAGCAGGACGTACAATGACTGGGAATCCAATTTTTTCAACAAATGCATAGGCTTCAGCTAATTCATGGATAATTTCACTATCAGGTACAGGCTCACAAAGTTCGTTCATCAAGCTCCGAAATAAATCGCGATCCTCTGCTTGTTTAATCGCTGATAATTTCGTTCCTAGAATTTCAACCTCACACTCTTCTAATACACCGGATTCAGCCAGTTCAACTGCAAGATTAAGACCTGTTTGACCGCCAAGGGTTGCTAAAAGTGCATCGGGACGTTCCTTACGAATGATTCTGCTAACAAATTCTTCGGTTAATGGCTCAATATAGACAGCGTCTGCAATTTCAGTATCCGTCATAATTGTGGCTGGATTCGAATTGACTAGTATGACACGGTACCCTTCTTCTTTAAGGGCAATACAAGCTTGTGTGCCTGCATAATCAAATTCTGCTGCCTGACCTATTACAATCGGACCGGAACCAATGACTAATATGGAGTTTATATCTGTACGTTTAGGCATGTTGTGTAACCTCCTGTTTTTCAGACTCTATCATTGCTAGAAACTGATCGAATAAATGGTTATCATCTTCTGGCCCTGGTGAAGCCTCCGGGTGATATTGAACAGTAAAGGCTGGATATTCAATATGCTTTAGGCCTTCAACGGTACCATCATTTAATGCAATATGCGTAACAACAAGATTTGTATCTGTTAATGACTTTTCTTCAACAGTAAACCCATGATTTTGTGCCGTTATTGCAATTTTTCCGGTTGCTAAATCTTTAACAGGTTGGTTTGATCCTCGGTGACCGAATTTCATTTTGATGGTGTTGGCACCACATGCCAGAGCGAACAATTGGTGCCCAAGGCATATTCCAAAAACCGGTACTAAGCCCAATACCTGCTTAATCATATGAATGGCTTCCGGAACATCTTTTGGATCCCCAGGTCCATTCGATAACATAATTCCATCTGGACGTAATTGAAGAATTTCATCAGCCGTTGCATGATAAGGAACTACTACAACATCACAATTTCGTTTATTTAATTCTCGTAAAATCCCGTGCTTCATCCCAAAATCAACCAGCACAATTCTTTTTCCGCGCCCTGGGCTTGGGTATGAATTTTTTGTCGATACCCTTCTTACTTGATCAATCGGAAGCTTCGTCTGTTTAAGCTTACTGATGACTTCATTTGGATCACTTTCAATCGAGCAGATTGCTCCTTTTAATGTTCCATACTTACGGATAATCCTTGTTAATTTACGTGTGTCAATCCCTGCTATTCCGGGAATTTTTTTCATTTTAAAATATTCATCTATCGTAAATTCACTTCTCCAATTGGATGGAAATTCTGTTGCGTCTTTCACAATAAATCCCTTTACAGCCGGGTTAATGGTTTCAAAATCGTCTCGATTGATACCGTAATTTCCAATCAAAGGGTAGGTCAACATAACAATTTGCCCGCAATAAGATGGATCGGAAAGAATCTCTTGATAGCCGGTCATACCTGTATTAAAGACGACTTCTCCGATTGTATCCATATGACTTCCAAAACCCTCACCAATAAATATCGTTCCATCCTCTAAAATTAGCTGTGCTTTCATGCTGTTACACTTCCTTTTTCCCAAACTATTTTGCCGTTCGCAATTGTCATATGCGGCCATCCCTTACAAGTCCAGCCTGTAAATGGTGTGTTTTTCCCTTTCGATAAAAACTCTTGCGGATTAATATCTTTTTCTTCATCTAAATTCAAGAGAACAATGTCTGCAGGTGCTCCAACTTCAATTCTTCCAAAAGGAAGTGAAAAGCTCTCTGCTGGTTTTATCGTCAAATACTCAATTAACTGTTCAAGCGTCATAATATTCTTTAAGACAAAATGTGTATAAAGCAGTGGGAACGCTGTTTCTAAACCAACAATTCCGAAAGGCGCAAGCGTCATTCCCTCATTTTTTTCATCACTTGTATGTGGTGCATGATCGGTTGCAATAAAATCAATGGTTCCGTCCAATAATCCTTCAATTAATGCATCCCGGTCAGCAATATCGCGAAGAGGTGGATTCATTTTATAATTCGGATCAAGTCCTGGGATATCGTCTTGTGTTAATAAAAGGTGGTGCGGGGTTACTTCCGCCGTGACATTAATTCCCGCTCGCTTTGCGTCCCGTATCACTCTGACAGATTCTTTTGTACTAACATGGCAGACATGATAATGGCAGCCAGCTGCCTCAGCAAGTAATACATCTCTAGCAATTTGAACAGACTCGCAAACGGATGGAATTCCGTTTAAGCCATTTCTTTCAGAAAAAGAACCTTCATGAACACTACCTCTATTTATTAATGTGTCTTCTTCACAATGGGCAACGATGGCTACATTCGCTTTAGCCGCCTTCCTCATTGCTTTTAACATCATCTCTGCAGACTGAACCCCTACACCGTCATCGGTAAATGCAAATGCTCCTGAACTTTTTAATGCCTCAAAATCGGTTAATTCTCTTCCAAGTTGTCTTACTGTAATGGAGGCATAAGGTAAAACCCTAACGTTCGCGGTTTCTGCGATTCGTTTCTGCACCCATTCCATTTGTTCTTTAGAATCTGGAACTGGCCTTGTATTCGGCATAGCTGCTAATGTGGTGTATCCGCCTCTAGCCGCAGCAAGTGTGCCTGTCGCAATGGTTTCTTTTTTCTCGCCTCCAGGCTCGCGGAGATGGACATGTAAATCAATAAACCCAGGTGATACCAACATACCGGCAGCATTCACTTTTTGGTCTGCAATTTCTTCTATTTTCTTTTCTATTTTTGCAATAATTCCATCTTGTATTAAGATATCAGCATTTTTGGTTTCCCCATTAAATGCTATGTAGCTGGCGTTCTGAATAAGTAATTTCATTCCCATACACTCCTTTTATACTTTCTAATGATCTCTTTAAGACAGCCATTCTTATATAAACTCCGTTTTCCATTTGCTTAAAGATTCTTGATCGTTCACATTCGACTAAGCTATCTGAAATTTCAACATTTCGATTTACTGGTGCGGGGTGCATAATAATACTATTTGGTTTCATATTTTGTTCTCTTTCCAAAGTAAGACCAAACTGTTTATGGTAATCTGCTGCTGTATAGCTTCCCTTCTTTTGGTGGCGTTCATGTTGAACACGAAGAAGCATGACGACATCAGCCTCGGCTATCGCTTCATCAATGGGTCTAAATCTTTGAGCACTTAGACTATGATGATCAAACCATTCGTCTGGACCTGAGAAAATTACCTCTGCGCCTAATCTTGTTAGTGTATCTGCATTGGACCTTGCAACTCTGCTATGCCTTATATCACCAATGATAGCAATTTTCAATCCAGAAAAACGGCCAAATTCTTGATAGATGGTTAAAAGGTCTAGGAGGGATTGTGTTGGATGATGCCCACACCCATCTCCACCATTAATAATTGGAATGTTTATTCTACCGACGAGGTCATCAAAATAACGATCTTGCCCGTGTCGAATGACGATGGTATTTACGCCGATCGCTTCTAGTGTTTTTACTGTATCATATAGGGTCTCACCTTTTTGAACACTCGAAGTTTGTACTTCAAATGGAATTACGTTCAGACCTAACCTTCTTTCTGCCAATTCAAAACTTGATTTTGTCCTTGTACTTGCCTCAAAAAATAAGTTAGCAGAAAACATTTGACCTTCAGGGCGCCATTTCATTCCTTCTGCAAAACCCTGTGCGACTGATAGAATTTGATAGATCTCTTCCACTTTTAGTTCATTTGTGGTTAGCAAGTGATTTAACATGCTATTCCCCCCACTTCTCGATTTGATAAAAAAAGTCCCTGTTCATCTTTGAACAGGGTGTGATTGAATCTAACCAAGCCCATAAAGTAATGTGCTGACACATTTTTATGGAACTCAGTATTACACCCTTATAGCCTCACTGGACTACTTTTAAAAGGTTGATTATTTTATGCAGTTTTTTCGTTTTTATTTTCTTCTGACCGTACAAACATATCTTCATTTACAGGTTCTTTACCAGGCAGGATTAAGTGTAAAAGAACACCGGCAATTGCAGCAAATGCCATTCCTTGGATTTGGAAGGATTCTGATACTTTTATAAAGGCACCGCCAATTCCGATAACTAGGATGACGGATGAAATCACTAAGTTACGATTGTTTCCAAAATCGACTTTACTGTCAACAAGCATACGTAATCCGGATGAAGCGATGATTCCAAAAAGGAGAATGGAAATGCCGCCCATTACTGGTGTTGGAATCGTGCTAATTAACGCAGTTATTTTTCCGATAAAGCCAAAGATTGTAGCGAGAACGGCAGCACCGGCAATGACATACACACTGTATACTTTCGTAATGGCAAGAACACCAATGTTTTCTCCATAAGTAGTTTTAGGAGGCCCGCCAATCAAAGCCGAAATAATTGTTGCTGTTCCGTCGCCTAATATTGAACGGTGAAGTCCTGGTTCTTTAATGTAGTCACGTCCAACTACTTTACTTAGTACAAGCTGATGACCAATATGTTCTGAAAGCGTAACGATTGCAACAGGGACCATTAGAAGTGCTAAGTCCCACGTTATTTTTACTTCGTAGCTAACAAATGGGATAATAAATTGTGGCATTTCAAACCAAGAAGCTTCTAATACTGGTTTAAAATCAACAATACCAATTGCAAAGGAGTATAGATACCCAATTACGATTCCTGCCAAGATTGGGATTATGCTTAACATTCCCCGCATGTAAATCGTAAAAATAATGGTTGCTGCTAATGTTACCAGTGCTGCAGAGAAATGAAGCAAGCTATATTCACCTGCAGGGTTGTTCATTGCCATGCTTACTGCTGTGCCAGCTAAAGCTAAACCGATTACGATAATCACTGGACCTACAACAATCGGAGGTAGTAAATTCATAATCCAGCGATGTCCAGCTTTACTTATAATCAGTGCGACAATACCATATACAAGTCCTGCTAGAAAGGAGCCTATCATTGCTCCGCCTGGACCAACAGTTGCTTTTGCCGCGATGACAGGGGCAATAAAAGCAAAGGAAGAACCAAGGTATGCAGGGACTTGCCATTTTGTAATCATTAAGAAAGCAAGTGTTCCTAAACCACTGGATATTAAGGCAATCGCTGGGCTTAATCCGACAAGATAAGGTACAAGAATCGTCGCTCCAAACATAGCGAATAAATGCTGTAAACTTAACGTAAGCCATTGGCTTGGTTTAGGAATCTCATGTACATCTAAGATGGGTTTGTTCATTTCTTCTCCTCCAAAACGATCTATTTATATTTTGTGCTTTTATTCATAAAAAAACCCTCATCGTCCATAGAGGGACAAGGAGGGTTTATCCAGACCGAAAAACATATGACGGCCGCTCCCCCCTTTTCAGCCTCACAGGACTGTATTTAAAAGGGTAACTATTTACTTTTCAAAGATACTTACTTGGTCGACCTTATCAACATCTTGTAATTCAACCACTACCTTTTCACTGCTAGAAGTTGGGATGTTTTTACCTACATAATCTGCTCGAATTGGCAGCTCGCGGTGACCGCGGTCAACCAGCACTGCTAGCTGTATCGTTGAGGGGCGCCCAAGGTCCATAATTGCGTCAAGTCCTGCACGAACGGTTCTGCCTGTATATAAAACATCATCTACAAGAATTACTTTTTTATCTTTTAATTCAACCGGAATATCTGAACCCTTAACAAGTGGTTCTTGATCATCGGTCTTCTTGGTTAAATCATCACGGTAAAGGGTAATGTCCAATTCACCTACTGGTATCGGTTTACCTTCAATCTCTTCGATTTTTACAGCAAGTCTTTCTGCAATGAAGATTCCTCTGGTCCTGATACCTACCAGTACACAATTTTCAATCCCTTTATTTTTTTCAATGATTTGGTGGGCAATCCTTGTTAATGCTCTTCCAATCGCTTGTGCGTCTAATACTACTGCTTTTTGATTCACGTATCTCACCCGTCTACTAGTAATAAAAAAACCTCTCACCTTAAGGTGAGAGGTATAAGAGTTTATTAGTATGGGCATAGGTATCCCAACTAATTATCCGTTTCCTTCTCAGCCTCACAGGACTGTTTTAAAGGCATATTCAACTGTTATCATCGTACTTTAATTCGACAAATATGTCAACGACTTTTTCGAAGCTGATCTAATACCATTTCGAATTCCTCAGGCAATGGTGCTTCAAATTCTAAATACTCGTTCGTTCTTGGATGATCAAATCCTAGTACCCCGGCATGAAGCGCTTGTCCATTTATATCTAACGTTTTTTTCGGACCATACTTTGGATCCCCAGCAAGCGGGTAGCCAATATATTTCATATGGACACGGATTTGATGCGTTCTTCCTGTTTCCAATTGACATTCAACAAAGGTAAAATCCTTAAACCGTTCGATGACATGGAAATGTGTTACTGCATGCTTGCCATTATCTACAACCGTCATACTTTGCCGGTCCCTTGTATCTCTTCCAAGCGGAGCATCAATTGTTCCAAAATCGTGTGGAATCACTCCATGCACAATAGCCCTATACTTTCGAGTAACTGTTTTTTCTACTAATTGGTTGACTAACTTTTCATGAGCCATATCATTTTTTGCTACCATTAAGAGACCCGAAGTATCTTTATCAATGCGGTGTACGATTCCTGGCCTTAATACACCATTGATCCCGGATAAATCCTTACAATGGGCCATTAAGCCGTTTACAAGTGTACCTGTTAAATGACCAGGTGCAGGATGAACGACCATGCCGCTTGGTTTATTAACAACTAAAACATCCTTATCTTCAAAATAAATATCTAAATCCATCTCTTCTGGAATTACATCAAGTAACTCCGGGGCCGGAATGTTGATTTCAATTACATCATTTAAACTACATTTATAATTGGTTTTTATCTTTTGTCCATTTACAAGGACATTTCCATCCTTTATCCATTGCTGAACTTGAGTTCGTGACCATTCTTCATTTAAAGTTGAAATAACCTTATCAATCCGGTCGCCTTTTTGTTGTTCAAGAATGGTGTGTTCCATTTTCTCCATATGATTTCTCCTTTGTTTCTCGCTCATCGCGCAGCATTTGAATCATTAATAATACTACGCCAATGACTAAAGCCGAATCCGCAATATTAAATACTGGGAAGTTATAATTGAAAATATACGTATGAATAAAATCAACAACTTCTTTTCGAAACAGGCGGTCAATAAAATTACCTATTGCTCCTCCCAGCATAAATGCCAGAGAAACACCTAACAGCCATTTACCTTTTGCTTCTTTTTGAATGTAATAAACGATCGCAATAATTACTATAGCGGTAATCACATAGAAGAACCACATTTGTCCCTGCAGGATACCCCATGCCGCTCCACGATTTCGATGAGAAGTGATATATAAAAAATCCTCAATAATCGGGATACTCTCACCTAAATACATTTTCGTGACAATCAGCCATTTCGTGGCTTGGTCTAATAAGATAATAAAAATTGCGATTAAGTAATATAACACTAAGGAATACCCCCATCTAACGAAGACTTCCTTAGCATTTTAGCATAATCTTGAACCAAACAACAATGGAAGGTTATAAAAAGGAGGAATTAATTGGTTTTCTATAATAATGCTCTAAATTTTCAGAATCCCTTGAGGATTTTATCGTTGGCATAATCTTCAACAGATTTTCTGGTAATGGCTCACCTGACATTTCACATTGTCCAAATTTCCCATCCTCTAGCTTTTGAATAGCTGTGGTAATATCTGCTAATTCGTCTTTCAAAATAGGGATCATCCACTCGTTTTCTTGTTTATTTTTTAATGAACTTTCAATTTCTTCTTGTGTTTTACGGAGTTCCAAAATCAGCTCTTCCTGCATTGCATTCATAGTTGTAACCTCCGTTAATGTGATTTCTACTATTATTCTCCGCTTAACAAGGACTGACCCGGGAAAAGATTTGACAACGACAACAACAATTAACGGAAAAGGTTAAAAAATGAAAAAACCCCATGATTTTATCATGGGGCATACTGCTATGCTAAATGGGTATAATTTTCTTTCACTACATCTGCACAGCGCAGGCAAAGTGTTGGGTGCTCTTTGTCTTGACCGACTTCCGGAGTCACTGTCCAGCATCTTTCACATGTTTCGCCTTCTGCTTTGGTAACAACAATGGCAGCAGTATCTAATTTTAGTGCATTTTCAGGTGCTTGATCATAGCTTCCTGCAATTTCAAATGCGGATATGATAAATAGCTGTTGAACATTCTCGTTAATCGAGGCTAACAAGTCTTTGGTATTCTCATTCACATATAATGAAACCTTAGCCGTTAATGATTTACCAATAACCTTTTGATTTCTAGCTTCTTCAAGTGCTTTTAATACATCATCACGCAGCCTCATGAATGCCGTCCATTTTTCTTCCAAAGCTTTTGCATTATCACGCTCCTGATATTCAGGCATATCTGTAAGTTGTACACTTTCTTCAGTAACTGCAGGAATGAATTTCCATACTTCATCTGCAGTATGAGGAAGAATCGGTGTAACCAGCTTTGTTAATGCAATTAATGAATCGTAAAGAACTGTTTGAATGGCACGTCGTTCATGGTTATTAACTGACTCAATATAAAGAACATCCTTCGCAAAATCAAGGTAAAATGCACTTAAATCAAGTGTACAGAAATTATTAACAGCATGATAAATCCCTGCGAATTCGTAATTTTCATAGGCATTTAAAGAATATTTGATTAGCTTATTTAATTTTACAATCATAAATTGATCCACTTCACGAAGGTTTTCATAGGAAACCCTATCACTTGCAGGATCGAAGTCGGACAAGTTACCTAATAAGAAACGGAAGGTATTACGGATTTTACGATAAACCTCTGCAACTTGTTTCAATATCGCGTCGGATACACGAACATCCGCCTGATAATCAACGGAAGCTACCCAAAGCCTCAGAATATCTGCTCCTAATTGTTTCATGACTTTCTCAGGAATAACAACATTTCCCAAAGATTTACTCATCTTTCTTCCTTCACCATCTAAGGCAAATCCGTGGCTTAAGACTCCTTTGTAAGGCGCTTTACCAGTCACAGCTACCGCTGTTGATAACGAAGAGTTAAACCAGCCGCGATATTGGTCTGAACCCTCTAGATAAAGATCTGCCGGACGTACTAAGTCATCTCTTTCTAAGAGTACCGCTTGGTGTGAAGAACCGGAATCGAACCAAACATCCATGATATCTGTTTCTTTTGTAAATAATCCATTTGGACTTCCTGGATGGCTGAAGCCTTCAGGCAATAGGTCCTTTGCTTCTCGTTCAAACCAAACATTTGAACCGTGTTCACGGAATAAATTGGAAACATGGTCAATCGTTTCGTCAGTAATGATTTCCTCACCATTTTCAGCAAAGAATACTGGGATTGGAACTCCCCAAACACGCTGACGTGAAATACACCAATCACCGCGGTCACGAACCATATTAAATAGTCGTGTTTCCCCCCATGCTGGTACCCACTTTGTTTCTTTAACAGCTTCCAGCAGGTCATCTCGGAAATCTTTTATAGATGCGAACCATTGTGCTGTAGCTCTAAAGATTACAGGCTTTTTTGTTCTCCAATCATGCGGATAGGAGTGCGTGATAAACGAGAGCTTTAAGAGAGCTCCTGCCTCTTCCAACGCTTCTCCAATCGGCTTGTTTGCACTTTCGTAAAATAATCCTTCAAAGCCTGGCGCTTCACTTGTCATTACCCCTTTATCATCTACAGGGCAAAGTACTTCAAGTCCATACTTTTGTCCAACCTGGAAGTCATCTTCCCCGTGTCCCGGAGCTGTATGAACGCAGCCTGTTCCCGCATCTGTTGTAACATGTTCACCTAACATTACTAAAGAATCCCGGTCATATAATGGGTGTGCGGCAAGAATATTCTCTAATTCATTTCCTTTTACCTTTTGAACAACAGCGGCATTTTCCCAGCCAATTTCCTTCGTAACGGCTTCTAGAAGAGCTTCCGCCACTAAGTATTTGTTGCCATTCACTTCAACAACCACATAGGTTAGTTCGGGATGAACGGAAATTCCTAAGTTAGCAGGAATCGTCCAAGGTGTAGTCGTCCAGATGACAATTTGGACGTCCGTATCAAGAACTCCTTTTCCATCCTTTACTTTAAAGCCTACATAAATCGAAGGTGACCTTTTATCTTGATATTCAATTTCAGCTTCAGCAAGAGCAGATTCACTTGAAGGGGACCAATATACAGGCTTGAGACCTTTATAGATATAGCCTTTCTTCGCCATTTCCCCAAAGACTTTAATCTGCTGCGCCTCATATTCTGGTTTTAGCGTGATATATGGGTTTTCCCAATCACCACGAACTCCGATGCGTTTAAATTGTTCCCGCTGATTGCTTACTTGTTCAAGGGCGTATTTTGTACAAAGCTGACGGAATTCTGCTACAGTCATCTCTTTACGTTTTACTCCCTTATTTGTTAACGCCTGCTCAATTGGCAAACCATGTGTATCCCAGCCTGGAACATATGGTGCATGAAAACCATTCATTGATTTAAAGCGGACAATCATGTCTTTTAATACTTTGTTTAGGGCGTGACCCATATGAATATCTCCATTGGCATATGGAGGACCATCATGAAGCACAAACATTGGACGACCGGCTGTACGCTCCTGAACCCTCTTGTAAATATTCATTTCTTCCCACTTTGCCTGCATTTCAGGTTCTCTTTGTGGAAGATTGCCACGCATTGGGAATTCAGTTTTTGGCATTAATAACGTATCTTTATATTCCATATTTATTCCTCCTGTACACTTATCATAAACAGAATAGCCATTAGACAAATAAAAAAACCCTCTCATCCCATAAAAGGGACGAGAAGGTTTTATTCCCGCGGTACCACCCTGATAGATAGTACGTATAAGTACTATCCTCTTGAAGATTCGTAACGTGAATAACCCGCCACAACCTACTCTTCTATAGAATAGAGTTTCAGTCTGGGACTCAAGGGTGATCTTCCAATTCCTCTCTTTTACCAGGCTTCCACCATCCCCGGCTCGCTAACAAAAGTTTTTGAAAAATTGTACTGTCCCTGTCATTGTCATTTAACATTCTTTATAATCTATTAAGAAATTATATGCGAATTAATACCATTTCGTCAAGCTAAGGAATCTTCTTCTTCATGGATTTTAAGTTCCGTGGCGTCAACTTCATACTCTAATAGATGATCCCAATCATCCGTGTTCAACATATCCAGCTGAGCTTCGATTAACATTTTGAAACGAGTACGAAATACTTTAGATTGTTTCTTCAAATCTTCGATTTCAAGTGCAATTTTTCTAGCTTTTGAAAGTGATTCATTAACAATGCGGTCAGCATTCTTTTCAGCTTCCTTGATGATAAGCTTTGCTTCCTTTTGTGCATTACGTTTTACATCTTCACCCGCTTCTTGAGCAATAATAATCGATTTGTTTAACGTTTCTTCAATATTTACAAAGTGACCTAAACGGTCCTTCATTTCATTTAAAAGCTCTTCCAATTCTTTTTTTTCACGAAGAACTAATTCATAATCCTTTATAACTTGATCCAAAAATTCATTAACCTCATCTTCATCATATCCTCGAAAGCCTTTATTAAATTCTTTGTTGTGAATATCTAACGGCGTTAACGGCATGATGCCACCTCCATGTATCTTCTTCAAATGTATGTATAGCTGTTTTCTTAATGATTGTTGTTAAAATCCTAAAGCCGATTTTAACGTGGAAATAGTTATTTTGCGCTTTAGGGAAAAAGCCAAACCACTTTTTCCTAAAATTTAGTTTGCAGCTCTTTTCTTATTAAATTTATTCTATTTTCTGCGGAAACTTAGCACAATCATTAAATTTTGTTCTAAAAGAAACAAAGTATAAGAAAAGAGCCTATGTATAAGCAAAAATTCGACAAAGTTTTTGAAATTCCTGCTAAATGCACAAATTTATTTTTGCTTTCCAACTACTATTCGCCATTTATCCTTTTTCGTTTTTCCTTCAATGGACAAAATCTTCACCCTGCCGAAGCCTCTAACCGATAACAAATCACCTTCCGCACACTCAAATGAATGATTTTCAATTGCAGTCCAGTTTACTTTCACTAATCCTTGCTGAATAAAAAGCTGAGATTTTTGCCTAGATAAATGATGGATACCAGAGATTATCGTATCAATACGCAGGGATGAAACGGTGATGTCCTGTTCCATCCATAATTCATCTGTATTAAGTGCATTTTCAAGTGTTGTCTCTTTTAATCGTACTGTGGCCCTGCCAATCGATTCTAAATTGATTTTAATGTAGTCACTTATTTCTGCTGAAGCGAAAAATTGAATTTTTCCATCTTTGATAAGGATGTCACCAAATTTGCCACGTTTTAACCCTAAAGACATAAGTGAACCTAGCACCTGGGGATGCTCAATCGTAACAAATTTAATGGGATAATCGATTTCAAAGAGGCTGATTTGAAATTCTTCCTCAGTAGTAACCAAATAGTCAGGCATGATGAACGCCCTTTTTCTTTCACATTCAGATATCCCGCCAAAAAGCTGAACCTTCACACTTCCATGCTCACCAATTAAAACCTTTAAGATATGCTGCTCTCTTGGATCCAAGAAGTCCGTTAGTTTAGGTGAATAACTAGATTCAACAAAATCCTTCCAGGATAATACTTGATCAATGAAATCCCGTTCCTCCGGGCGAAAATGCTGATAAATATTCATGTTAGCTCCTTAGACGTGCTTTGCTTTAGGAAATTAGACTTTGTAATACTCTTAATCCCTGAGGGGCAAAAGATAAAACAAAAAATGCAGCTAGTGGAGAAAGATCCATCATACCGATTGGTGGAATGATCTTTCTGAAAGGCTCTAGGAATGGTTCACATAACTTACCAAGAATGGCCCCGATCTGTGAGTCCCTCATATTTGGAAACCATGACAATAGAATATAAATGATAAGCATCCATTTATAAATTCCAAGTAATTGGACTAAAACGTTAAAAATCATATCCATTTCTAGTTACCACCTCGTATCTTGAAATTCTTGTTCCTTGACTAATTCGGAAATATTACCTGAAATCTCAACATTATCAGGTGTACATAAAAATATGCTTGAGCCTATCTTTTGGATGTCTCCACCTAATGCATAAACCGCTCCACTTAAAAAATCGACAATTTGTCTGCCTTCTTCGTGTGCAATACGTTGAAGATTAACTACAACAGCACGTCGGTTTTTTAAATGATCAGTAATATCCTGCGCTTCGGCATAAACTCTAGGCTCTACCAAAATTACTTTTGATGATTTTTGTATACTTTGTAAACTTACAACATTCTGAGGCTTCGAAGGCTGCTTCTGAGGCTTAATTGGTTCAACCTTTTCAAAGTCATCTTGATTATTATCATCAAAGTCATCATCTAAAAAGAAAAATGTTTTTAATTTAGATTTAATCGTCATTTCTTTTCCTCCTCACCAACCTCACCAACAAGTGCAGTTCCAATTCTAATCATCGTGGCACCTTCTTCAATTGCAATCCCAAAGTCATTAGACATTCCCATAGAAAGCTCGGTACAAGGGGCATAATCCAAATTACAATTCTGGATGTGATGGCGAAGTTCATTTAACCTGCGAAAACAATTTCTTAGTTGGGTTTCATCATCCGTGAAAGGAGCCATCGTCATTAATCCTTCAATCATGATATTCTCATAAGGACGAAGACCTTTGATAAAGTCCAGAACTTCTTCAGCTGCTAATCCATGCTTGGATTCTTCCTGTGAGACATTCACTTGGACAAGACATTTTATTTTTTTCCCTGCACGTTTATTAATCTCCTCGGCAAGTGAAATTCGATCTAAGGAGTGAATATACTCTACCTTATCAATGATGTTTTTAACTTTACGTGTCTGCAGTGTTCCAATAAAATGCCATTTAGGCTTGTCCCCTAAAACGTCCCACTTTGCTAAAAGCCCTTCATCACGATTTTCACCTAAATTTACTATACCAGCCTCCATGGCCTCTTTGGCTCTTTCGGTACTGACATATTTCGTCACTGCAATCAGTTTCACTTCATCTGGAGCCCGATTTACCTTTTGGCAGGCATGGCTTATTTGCTGATTAATATGTATGAGATTTTCTGCTACCTTCATTCGGAGCTCTCCTTCCAACCAATATAACTTAACATCCTTCCTGTTTGTCCTTGGTCCCGGCGGTGTGAAAAAAATTCAGTTTTATCACAACTAGAGCAAAGTTTTGAAATTTGTATATTTTTCTCAGGGACCCCTGTTTTAAGAAGAATTAATTTGTTCGTTTCTTTCAAGTCTAATGTATATTGACCAACACTAATTAAATTATATGGTTTTTTTTCGACATCTACTAGTGTATTTTCTACAAAGTTAATTACATAATCATTAACAATATAACATTTTTCACAAATAGACGGACCAATAACTACAAAAATTTCGTTTGGCGCAATTCCTTCTCTTTCCCATTTCTTAATCATTTCCCCTGCAATTTCATTAACGGTTCCCTTCCAGCCAGCATGTGCGGCACCAATCATCTTGTGTTCTGGAGAAATAAAAAAAAGAGGGACACAATCTGCGTAGCAGAGAGTTAACAATATCCCCTCTTCATTTGTATAAAAACCATCTGTCCCCATAAAAGCTTGATCATAGGAATCCGCCCCCTTACCACGGTCACTCCTGGTAATTTTTCTAATTAGGGTTTCATGGGTTTGTTCTGCTCCTACCCAATGCTGAACTGGAAATTGAATAAGATTTGCTAGCTTGTTCCGATTTGAACAAACATCCTCAATTTGATCCCCAACGTGAAAGCCAAGGTTTAAATTTTCATAATTCCCTGTACTGCTGCCACCTTTTTTGGTAGTAAAACCTGCAACCAGACCGGGGTTGTGCTCCATCCAGTTTTTAATGGAAAAATAGGATTCATTTTCAAATGCAAAGGGTTCCATATTTCAACCTCATTTGTTTTTTTCTAGTTTACCATGAATCCTTTAAATGGTCACCGTTGATATAAAGGTTTCTATACTTCCATTTCTTCCGTTGTTTTCTCTTCTACAGATTTAAATCTTACCAAAATGACATCCTGACCAATTTTTATTATATTTTTCCATGGAATAATGATATCTTCTTCCCGCCCAAAAAAGCCCAAAACTTTCCCATTACCGGAAACAATAACAGCTTCAATTTTACCTGTAGTGAGATTGATTTCAATATCACCTATATTTCCAAGTTTTTTGCCATCAGACACATTCACTACATCTTTAATCTGAAATTCGGAAATTTTAACCATAGCTCTCACTCCCACTATTTTATCCTATTGAAACTATATGATTTGTTTCGGTATTTTATCTGTAATAAATCGAAAAAATAAAGCTGTCCTGCAGAGGAAACTGCAAGCACAAAATAAAAAGGGTGAACAGCTACTTATTGTAGCGTTCACCCTGTGTACCGTCCCAAGTATTTGCAGTTTCCTCTTGGACAGCTTTAACTTTGAATATTCTTATTCATTTGTTTGATTGCAGCTTTCTCTAAACGTGATACTTGTGCTTGGGATATTCCAATTTCGTCGGCGACTTCCATTTGTGTTTTACCTTGAAAGAACCGTTTTCTTAAAATCAACTTTTCACGGTCATTTAATCGCCGCATACCTTCTTTTAAGGCAATTTCTTCAATCCAATGGATATCTTTACTTCGTTCATCGCTTAATTGGTCCACTACGTAGATAGGGTCTCCGCCATCATTATAAATTGGTTCGAACAAGGACACTGGATCCTGGATTGCATCTAATGCAAATACTATTTCTTCGTGTGGGACTTCTAATACTTTTGCAATTTCCTCAGCTGTTGGTTCCCGTGAAGTTTCACTCATTAAACGTTCCCTTACTTGGAGTGCCTTATAAGCGATATCTCTTAAGGACCTTGAAACGCGGATAGGATTGTTATCGCGCAGGTACCTGCGTATTTCGCCAATAATCATTGGTACGGCATAAGTGGAAAACTTTACGTTTTGACTTAAATCAAAGTTATCAATCGATTTCATAAGCCCAATACAGCCAACCTGAAACAGATCATCAACAAACTCGCCTCGGTTGTTAAACCGCTGAATAACACTTAGAACAAGTCGTAAATTTCCGTTGACGAGTTTTTCTCGTGCTGTAATATCGCCCTCTTGCATTTGCTTGAAGAGTAATCTCATCTCTTCATTTTTTAATACAGGAAGTTTTGATGTATCTACGCCACAAATTTCAACTTTATTTCGAGTCAATCCCTTTTCCCTCCTCATAGGAGTTGCTGTACAAAAAACAGTATTTCCTTGAGCAGGAAAAATATGCACTTGTACTTTTGCAGGAATCGACACGAATTTGTCAAAAATTGCTTAAATGTCTTTACTCATAAAGGAATTTAAGATATAAAAATTTCTTTTTAAAAAGGCTTTTTTCGCATATATTGTTGTTAAAATCTTAAAGCCGATTTTAACGTGGAAATATCTATTTTGCGCTTTAGAATTTAGTTTGCTGCTCTTTTCTTAATAAATTTTTGCTGCTTTTCTGTGGGAATTTATCAAAATCATAAATTTTTGTTCTAAAAAGCAACAAAGTTTAAGAAAAGAGCCTAAAAACATTACACCATTTTATTAAATTCTTTTCGTAATCTTTTAATTATTCTTTTTTCTAGACGGGAAATGTAAGATTGTGATATGCCCAGCATATCGGCCACATCTTTCTGTGTTTTTTCTTCCCCATTTGTCAAACCAAAGCGGAGCTCCATGATTTGCTTTTCCCTATCCGTTAATTGGTGCAACGCCTTGGACAATAACTTTCTATCAACATTTGCTTCTAAATCCTTCGTAATAATATCATCATCTGTCCCTAATACATCCGACAATAATAATTCATTTCCATCCCAATCAATATTTAATGGTTCATCAAATGAGACTTCTGAGCGTATTTTGTTGTTTCTTCGTAAATACATAAGGATTTCATTTTCAATACACCTAGATGCGTATGTAGCCAGCTTAATTTTTTTCTCAGGATTAAACGTATTGACCGCTTTAATTAAGCCAATGGTACCAATACTAATTAGGTCTTCAATATTAATCCCGGTATTTTCGAATTTTCTTGCGATATAGACAACAAGTCTCAGATTACGTTCAATTAATATCGATCTAGCTGCTTTATCACCGCCAGGAAGCTTATTTAACAAAAGTTCTTCTTCATCCTTACTTAAAGGAGGCGGTAAAGCTTCGCTGCCGCCAATATAATATACTTCATCACTTTTAATTCCTAGTTTGATTAAGATCTTATACCAGTAGTAGGATAAGCGAAGTCTCCATTTTTTCATGCAAGTTCCTCCTTCTAAAATATGATTTTCTGAGTATAGTATAATTAGCTTACTTTCACCGAATCGTCGTGCTGTTTCGGTCCGGTGAGCATTTTGGGATGAACAATGCATTGAAAGGCATCATCTGAAGATAATTGCTGCATAGTAAACGATACAAGACCCTTTTCGCATAAATATCTTTCTCCCTTTGTTTCAAACAGAATTGATTCAGGCTTTACAGCCACAATAAGCTGGTTCTCTTGTCCGACCACCCGACAAGGTACAATCCTCAGCCTATTTTGCCACTCAACGGGTAACTCTACAGTTCCAAAAATCAAAGCATCTGGATCCATTGCGATTTTTTGAATTGGTTCGCTCATTCCCTCCATCATATTTTTTATGGAGACAAACATAACAGGAAGTTTGGTTAATGGATCATAAAGCTGATTACCACTATCAACAAGCCCCTTAACCGTTAATGATTCACCATTTATTATCAGCGTAACATCAACAAGTTGATCAAATTGAATTTTGGTCATTTCCATACTTTCAATATTCCTTTTTGAGAAGTGCCAAGCAATTGGAAAGCCTAATAAAACAAAAAGCCAGCTGATTGGATCTCCAAACCCAGTTACATTTGCGATCATTACTTTTGTTGACATTTCAGCATCAAACTGAACAAAAAAATGGGCTCCTATGAGTGCTCCTCCTATAAGAAATGTTGTGACATAAAGAGTCATTAATGCCTTAATGAAAAAAGAGAAGCGTTTATAACCAAATACGACTAATACCATTACAACCGAAAAAAGCAGCTTTGAAATCGGATGATTGGAATAGGTATGTAAAGGTGTAAATGAAAATAATATGATAAATGAACCAATAAAACCGCCCGCTATTAACCTCCATATCCGAATACGTCTTTTTAGAAAAATAGCTGTTAGATACAGGAGAAGGCTATCAAATAGCAGATTCAGGGCCCAAATAACATCTAAATATATTGACAAGCAACTTCCCCCTTTTAATGTCTCCAGTTACTTAGTAGCTTAATGGATTTTACATTAGGGTGCATTTCCATACTTTTCTATTTCTATTATTCTGTTTACGGAAAAGTATAACCTACTTGAAGGTTTGAAGTGTGTCACTTTCTGTAATCAAAAAAGCAGAAATTTTCACTATAAACAACGTATTTTGTCTAATAAAATTACAACAAAAAAGGCATAGTCCTTTGGGACCATGCCTTTCTAAATTATCTTCTACGGTTTCTGTTACGTAAGAAAGTTGGAATATCTAATGCTTCCTCTTGTGTTACATTGTTGCTGCGAACAGGTTCTTGTGTGACTTCTTCGCGTTTTGGCTCTCTCTTAACTGTACCCATCGTACTCATCTGTGGTTTTGCTTGTCCAAATGCCGGGCGTGTTGATTTAGGCTGCAATACTTCTTCATTAAAGCCTGTTGCAATAACAGTTACAATAATTTCATCTTTATGATTTTCATTAATAACGGAACCAAAAATCATATTTACTTCTGCATCAGACGCTGTTGCGACAATATCAGCTGCTTCCTGAACTTCATATAAACTCAAGTTACTACCGCCTGTGATATTCATTAGAACGCCCTGCGCACCATCAATCGATGTTTCTAACAAAGGAGAACTAATGGCCTTCTTAGCAGCCTCAGTAGCACGATTTTCACCCGTTGCCATACCAATTCCCATTAAAGCAGAACCTTTGTTAGACATAATCGTCTTGACATCTGCAAAGTCTAAGTTAATTAAACCAGGAACAGCAATTAAGTCAGAAATACCCTGAACCCCTTGACGAAGCACATTGTCAGCTTCACGGAATGCTTCAAGCATTGGTGTACTTTTATCTACAATTTCAAGAAGTCTATCGTTTGGAATAACAATTAGAGTGTCCACTGCTTCTTTCATAGCATCAATACCGCCAGCAGCTTGGTTTGAACGTTTTTTCCCTTCGAATGTAAACGGACGAGTTACTACTCCAACTGTTAACGCACCTAGATCCCTTGCAATTTGAGCAATGACTGGAGCAGCACCCGTACCTGTTCCACCACCCATACCAGCCGTTACGAAGACCATGTCGGCGCCGCGTAATGCATCCTCTAATTGCTCTTTACTTTCTTCTGCCGCTTTCTTACCAACCTCGGGGTTAGCTCCGGCTCCGAGACCCCTAGTTAATTTTGACCCAATTTGCATTTTTACTTCTGCTTTTGAAAGGTTCAATGCTTGTGCATCGGTATTAACCGCTATAAATTCAACACCTTGAACTCCATGTTCGATCATTCGATTTACTGCGTTGTTTCCTCCGCCGCCAACCCCTATAACCTTTATTGTTGCAAGAGAATCTAAATTTGTATCAAACTCTAACATGACAAATCCTCCTAATTCGTCGATATTCTTTTTCGTATTTTTCTATTCGAAAAAGAGACCAAGGAATTTTTTTACTTTTGATGACATCTTATCTTCCGGATGTTTTTCTACTTTTGCTTTTGGTTGTTGTTGTTGTTTTTGAACTTTCTTCTCGATTGGTTCAGCTACAGGTGCTGAAGCGACAAAGGTCCCACCTGGTAATCTAGCATTCTTGTAGGCATACTTAATTAAACCAACCGCAGTTGTATACTGAGGCTCTCTTACTCCAATATAATTAGGAACGGCTTTGCGAACTGGGCTTTGGAAAATCGATTGAGCTAGCTCTAATACACCTTGCATATTGGCGGTACCACCTGTAAAGACAAATCCTCCAGGTAAGTCATCGATACCTAATCGTTTTAATTCATGAGCAATTAATTCAAAGATTTCTTCCATACGGGCTTCTATTATTTCGGATACATATAGCTGATTAAATTGTTGATGCTGATCACTTCCGATAATCGGAACACTAAAGAACTCATCTTCTGAAGCATCATCATAAAAAGCATGTCCGTATTTTACTTTAATTTTTTCAGCATCTTCGGTGGAAGTGTGTAACACTTTGGAAAGGTCATTCGTGATTAAATCGCCGCCTACTGGTATTACACTCGTTGCTGCCAAGAATCCTTGTTCAAAATAAGCAATGGTTGTTGATCCACCGCCTAAGTCAACTAAAGCAACACCCAAATTCTTTTCATCTTTTGATAGGGCGTACTCCCCAGCTGCAAGTGGCTGCAGAATAATATCTGTTATTTCCAAACCGGCACGTTCTACACATCGCAATGTATTCGTAATAATCGCATTAGAACCAGTAATAAGTGTCCCTTCTACTTCCAATCGTACACCTATCATTCCACATGGGTTATTTATTTCATCTTTTCCATCTAGGATAAACTGTTTACGGATAACCCCGATAATTTCTCTATCTTGAGGAATTGAAACAACCTGTGCCTCGTCTATAACACGTCTAACATCTTCATTCGTAATTTCACGATTTTGACTAGAAACTCCTACTATTCCACGACAAGGTTCCAAAGCAACCTGATTGCCAGATATTCCAACAATCACTTGTCGTATTTCCATACCAATCATTCTTTCAGCTTCTTCAATTGCACGTTTAATAGAATGAACCGTATCATTGATATCAATGATAGAACCTTTTCGTAAACCCTCCGATTTAACGTTTCCAACACCAATAATATTAATTGAGTCGTTGACAATTTCACCAATGATTACCTTTACACTGGATGTACCGATGTCAAGACTTACATATATTTCATTGCTGTTCATTCTTTGGCACCTCCTTAGCATTCCTTCAGTCGAACAACAATTATTCTTCACAAGATATATAATAAATAGAAAACATACCTATATCTTATAAAATTATTCGTCACAACTAAATAATTCCCTTTAAAAAAATCAATTTTTTTCTAATTTTTCTTTGTTTGTTGACCATTTTGTCAATAATATCCGTCTAATTACTGCAATATTTTGAAATAAACGAACACCAAATGCAAAAACAGCTGCTAGATACAAGTCTACACCAAGATGAACACCTAGAAAAGCTAAACTTGCAGCTAGTAAAATATTAAAAAAGAAACCAGATACGAATACTTTTTCATCATAAATATTTTGCAGATGAGCCCTTATTCCACCAAATAAAGTATCTAGCGCAGCCAAAACTGCAATTGATAGATAATTAGAATATTCGTCAGGAATTCTTATATCTGTTAAAAGACCAAGAAATATTCCCACTATCAACCCTAAAAAAGGGAGCCACATTATGCATTCCCTCCTTCATTCGCTTTTAATGACTCTAAATACCGAATCTGGATAGAATGGTCAAAAGCTGGAATTGTTATTTCAGATTTTGGTTCTGAAATAATAAGCTTTAGGTTTTCGATGAAAAATTCCTCAGTTGCCTTGGAGGCTTTTATCTGATTATATAGTTTTTCAGCTGTTTCTAAATTATCTACGACGACCTTTACATCAATCGGTAAACTGGTTAATGCGTGACCGTCAATTTTTGTTTCATTATTAATATCTCTTATGACAGTTGTATTGATGATACGCTGCTCATCGACAGACACATATTTGGCGTCATACATGTTCAACTCGTTCAATAATCTCTTCAGGAGCTCGGGTGACACTCCACTAAATATAGGTTCCCCAATTTGGATTTCCTCAAGTATTGGTGTAATTCTTAAGGTTAAGCCAGGTCCTTGTATTTCTGTCAGTCCCGCCTCAATCTTCAATTCTTGAATAGTGTCACGTAATGCTTGTTCTTTACTTTGCTTTTGTTTTGACTCATATGCTTGTAACTTTTCTTCAATCGAACGGATTTCACTCAATAACTCAGATTGTAATTCTTTTTCATGAAGTAAAGCTTCACGAAGCTGCCACAAATCACGAGTATCACGTTCAACGGGTTCTTTTACAGTTTGAAATTGAATAGCAATCATAAAACCTATCACGGCTGAGATAACAATAAAGCTAATATTTTTTTTTTGCTTGTCCACTTTTTTCACCCTACCTTATCTATTATCATTACGTGGACATTTTGATTACCTTATGATTTAGCTAAAATTGGATTTAGAATGATTTCGTTCATTTTTTCCAACGAAAAGACAATATTATCGTTAACAAGCTGATCTTTCACACCACCAGTTAGGTTAAGTGCAGAAGTTAATACGTCAGGGTCTCCAATCGCTGTGATGACAAATGGCGCCGGATGTTGAATGCCATCGACAGTGATAACAGGTCCATTACATATTATATATGACTGGCTGGTTAATCTTTGACCATTAATAGCGACCGCAGCCGCACCCGAAATATATAACTCATTAATTACTTTAAAAACATGGAACTCATGAACAAGATAGTTATTAATGTTTTTTTCTTTTGGGTCGTAAGCACCATCTGAAAGCTGAACCTTTACACCTTGCCCCTTTACCTTGACTTTTCCAAGAAACATCCGATATTTTTCAGCGTCTTCAGCAAGAGTGGAATATGCCTCGGCTACTTTTGAAAGGTCCTTTTCATTTTCAAATACCTTATCTTGTTTTTCATTTAATTCCTTCTGCAGCTTTCGGTTTAATTCCTCTGCTTCGATCAGTTGATTTCTAAGATCTAAGGTTTTTTCCCATTGTTTACTTGTCAGATTTGTTTTATTTTGATTAATTTCTTTCTGAGTAAAATGATAGGAAAAAGCAATGATAAACCCAAGAACAAGGCAGACTAGGGATAAAATAACATGCTTACCCTTCACCTTTATCATTCTCAATTTCAGTTTCCTCCGCTTCCAATTCATAGGCCTTAAAATATGAACCTACCTCTAAATCAATAATCCCCTTAATGCTCGGATCTAATTGGCTTATGATCGAAGGATAATGTATCATTTTTTCCGAAAAGCTTCGTAATGTTGCACTAACCTCAAAGCCATCGTTCATAAATAATGAAATATGATATTCATCCGCCTTTTTAGGTGTATGGTGTATTTCTGATATAGCATTTCGAACCTCATCCGGAAGTTCTTCTAATGAAGTGACCATTTCTTTAAGAATTGTACCTTCTTTAAATTTAAAAAGAATGGGTGCATTTACTGGTAATTCAGTAACTTCTCTATCCATTAGAACTTTTCCGTTTTCCATTACTGGATAATAGGATTTATCTGATTTAATATAAGCAATTTTATTACGTTCTTCAATTTCAATGATGACCGAATTAGGCCATTTAATTTTTACATTCGCATTTTTTATGACATTCTTCTGTTCAAGGTCTACAGCAATGATGTTTTTCCTAACACTCCAAATGTTCGTTTCCTTGGAGATTTTTGCGGTTTCAATTACTTCATTTGTTGAAAGCAATTCATTCCCTTTAACGGTTACCTTTTTTACATGACTTAATGGTGACTGTACATAAGCGACAACGGCAATCATGGTAAAGAACAAAAACAGGAGAAAAATAAGCCTTTTGTTGGCTTTGCGCCTTCTTTGCTCTTTTAGTTTCGGAATCCGATCCTCAAGTGCAACAATCTTACCTTTATCCATACACTTCCCTCCATTAAGAATAACGCTTAGCATGTCCTAAAAGAAAACCGTGAATTACCTTTTTGCCTTTACTGCCAAAAAAGCCAAAACAACGGCACGAACAGTCATGCCGTCATTCATTTTCTCAGTTTTTTCCGATATTTATAATGTGTAATTATAACACAAAATTTGTAATTCGTACGACAAATTATTTATTGCCGTCCAACAATTTCTACCTCTGTTTCCATCTTAATCCCATATAAATTTTGAATTGTATCTTTTATATACTGAATTAAATCAAGAACATCCTGAGCTTTTGCATTTCCGGCATTGACAATAAAATTCCCATGCATTTCCGAAATTTTCGCACCGCCAATCTGGTGCCCTTTTAAGCCAGCATCTTCGATCAATCTTCCTGCGTAATTTGGCAGTGGATTTCGGAAGATGCTTCCTGCACAAGGAAAATTCCATGGTTGTGTTTCTTTACGATAATCCTTATTTTTTTGCATTTGCGAAACGATCGCAGACCTATCCCCTTTTGCTAAACTGAATTCTGCTTCCAAAACAATCCCTGGGCGTTTCTTTTGAAGAACAGAGGTTCTGTATGTGAATTCCATTTCGTCCTTGGACAACCACCCAATTTCTCCGTCTTCAAACAAGATGTGGGCTTTTGTTAAAATTTTACTAATATCAGAACCATGTGCACCCGCATTCATATATACTGCGCCGCCCACTGAACCAGGGATTCCACTCGCAAATTCAAGTCCTGATAAACCTTTTTTTGATATTAAGGTAGATAAACTTACTAAGGAATGACCGCCCCCAACCGTAATAGTAGAATCATGAATGGATAGATGGTTCAGCCCAGCGCCTAATTTAATTACCACACCTTCAATTCCCTTATCAGAGACAAGAAGATTTGATCCCCTGCCAATCACCCTCCAAGGAAGTTGATGGTCCTTAATAAAGCTCATAACTTTTTGAATACTTTCTATTGATGATGGTTCAATAAAGATGTCAGCAGGACCGCCAATTTTCATGGTAGTATGATGTGATAATCGTTCATTACTTTTTACTATGCCAATATTTAATTTTTGAATTTCAGTTAATAATTCGTCCATTCCTATCACCCTATCTTTCAAAACAAACGTATAGTTTTAGTTTATGCTAAAAACCTTTATGGGCTACTTTTGTTTTCCTCGTACTAGCTGTTTCATAAGTTTATATAGTCTATCTGCAGAGTCTGGCACGCCCAACTTTTTTGCTTTCATTTTCATAGCATTTAGGTTTTCATCTTCTAACAGAATTTTGTCTATATGCTGAATAAGGCTTTTGCTATTTAAGTCTTTTTCAAGGAGTAATTCTGCTGCACCATGGTCACTAAGGGACCTGGCGTTTTTTTCTTGATGATTATTTGTAACATATGGACTTGGAATGAGTATACTCGGAATACCTAATGAGGTAATCTCAGCCAGTGTTGTAGCACCTGCTCGTGAAACAACTAAATCAATTCCCGCCAAAATCTCAGGCATGTTATGAATAAACGGTTTAATCACTACATTTTCCGGATTCCCAATTAGTTCCACTTCATTCTGGACATCCTTAAAATGGACATCACCAGTGATATAGAGTACTTGATATGGTTTTTCGGCAAATTCGGAAAGTCCTTTAACAACCGCATCATTTATTGGTCTTGCACCCCGGCTGCCACCGAAAATTAGTACCGCTGGCATCGTCGTACTTAAACCTGCGGAAAGTCTTCCTCTAATCCCATCTTTCCCGATGACTTCAGAAGCCCTTGGATTCCCGGTAAACTCCACTTTCCCATTTGGAAAATGTTCTCGAGCCTCCTCGAAACAAATAGCTACCTTGTTTACATATCTGCTTAAGAATTTGTTTGTTAACCCAGGCACACTATTCTGCTCGTGAACAATCGTTGGGATATTTAATTTCGAAGCTGCATAGACAACAGGCCCGCACACATACCCGCCTGTACCGATCACAATATCAGGCTTAAATTCTTTTAACATCTTTTTACTGTCCTTAACACCTTTAAAAAATCTTAAAACCGTTTTAATATTATCCAAGGATAACTTTCTCTTAAAACCGGTAATATGGATTGATTTGAATGGAATCTTCTCCCTTGGTACAATACTGCTTTCCAAGCCGTTCTTTGTCCCTATGTATAGAAATTCTGCGTTTTTATTTTCTTTTTGAATTTCTCTTATTAGTGCAAGAGCTGGATAAATATGTCCGCCAGTCCCCCCGCCGCTTACTACTATTTTCATAATTCCACCCCAAATAAAAACTAAAAGTTCATTTCTTATCCTATCTTACTATAAAATTAACAGAAGGTAATGAATGATAAAAGAATGTTATCTAATTGTAAACTTCAAATGGTAAAAAATAAAAAGAACCCTGCCTCAAAACAGGGTAATTTAGTATCTCGAATAACGGCTAATATTCAAAAGAACACCTATTGCCATTAGCATTAAGGTAAGAGAAGATCCTCCATAACTTAGGAACGGCAATGTAATTCCGGTAACAGGCATTAATCCGGTTACGACACCAATGTTTATCATTACTTGAATGGCAACCATAGAAATTATGCCAACTGCCAGGAAACTTCCATATAAGTCCGGTGCCCCTAAGGCGATGCGGATCCCCCTCCATAATAATAGTGCAAATAAGAGTATGATAAAGGAGCCGCCAATAAACCCAAGTTCTTCAGACAAAATAGCAAAGATAAAATCTGTTTGTGGTTCAGGCAAATAAAAGAACTTCTGCCTGCTTTCACCGAGTCCAAGACCGAATAATCCGCCTGGTCCAATCGCATATAGTGATTGGATGATTTGAAATCCACTTCCTAACGGGTCCTGCCAAGGATCTAAAAATGAGGTTATTCTTTTTATCCTATACGGAGCTGAAGCGACTAAGCCCACAAATCCAGCTAAACCAATTAACCCTAGTAAAGCAAAATGGCCGACTCTTGCACCCGCAATAAAAATCATAACTACACAGGTCCCAATCATAACAGTCCCTGTACCTAAATCCGGTTGGAGCATAATTAAAGCAAATGCGATAAACACTAGACCTAATGAAGGAACCAGCCCTTGCCTAA
This sequence comes from Neobacillus sp. plas4, assembly GCF_057221695.1. NCBI lineage: Bacteria > Bacillati > Bacillota > Bacilli > Caryophanales > Bacillaceae > Neobacillus > Neobacillus sp. plas4. The sequence continues at coordinate 1,779,739 of NZ_CM170152.1, read as the reverse complement.
AGGAGGTTATGAGTTTCTGTCTCTCAGATAGAAACTTAGCTAAAAAGGCAATCATCGCAAGCTTCATGAACTCTGATGGCTGGATGGAAAAAGCACCTACTCCAATCCAGCTTCGTGAGCCATTTCGGACATTTCCCACCCCAGGGATAAGTACAAGTATGAGTAAAACAAAACAAACAATTAATATAACCTTAGACCACTCTCTCCATGTCCAATAATTAATGTTCATAATAAAAAACATTGCTGCTATCCCAACACCAGCAAAAAGGGTTTGTCTCTTAGCAAAGAAGAAGGAGTCATCAAATTTATATTCTGCCCAAATCGCACTGGCACTATAAACCATGATAAGCCCTACTGCCAATAGTGTAAATGTAACTAGTAATAATATGAAATCAGGAGTTGTTCTCTTTGTCGGCACACCTAACACCTCGAGTAGCAAGTTTTAGGGCCTATGCTGCGTAAATTAGGTTTAACCCTAGTTGTACAAGCCCTTACTTAAGCTTATGCACCGCTTCGATAAAAATGTCTCCCCTGACTTCAAAAGTTTTATATTGATCCCAACTTGCACAAGCAGGAGATAACAAAATCACGTCGCCTGGCTCCGAATATTGAAAAGCAACAGGCACGGCCTTTTCAACATTATCGACAGAGGTTATTTGTTTTATTCCTGCCTCTCTTCCTACACGTTGAATTTTAGGCGAGGTTTGGCCAAAGGTTATTAATGCTTTTACATTTTTCAAATATGGCAGTAGTTCATCAAATTCATTTCCACGATCAAGTCCTCCAGCCAGCAGAATGATTGGAGCCTTAAAGGCCTGTAATGCATTAACCGTCGCTAGAATATTTGTTGCCTTTGAATCATTATAAAATTTTCTATCAACCACGTCTGAAACATATTGGAGCCGATGTTTTACACCCGTAAACGTTCTAAGAACAGTCTGAATCGCTTCATTCCTAACTCCGCTTAACTTTGCGGCAGCCATTGCAGATAAGATATTTTCTAAATTATGGACTCCAGGCAGGGCGATTTCGTCCACTGACATTACTTTTTCACCATTAAAACAGATCCAGTCTTCGTTAATATAAGCACCATCACGAAGTACTTGTTTGGTTGAAAATGGAATAAGTGCAGCTTGGGATTGCATTGCAATTTCCAGCACATCCTGCTGATCAGCATTATAAATAAAGTAATCTGCTTCCGTCTGATTTTTGGTAATATTGGCTTTTGCATTAAAATACTCATTCCGGGTTCCGTGATAATCTAAATGGGCATCATAAAGATTTGTAATTACTGCTATTTTAGGTTTAAAGGTGTCAATCCCCATTAATTGAAATGAAGATAATTCAATAACAATATGATTATCTTTAGTCGCCTCTTGGGCTACACCTGAGGCTACAGTCCCAATATTCCCAGCAATTAAAGGATTTTGCTTACCTTCACGCAGCATTTCAAATACAAGTGTTGTCGTGGTTGTTTTGCCGTTTGTCCCTGTTATTCCTATAAAAGGTGCTTCCGAAATTTGATAGGCAAGCTCCACCTCTGTTAATACTGGTATTCCTTTCTTAAGAGCACCTTCAACAATTGGATTTTGATAAGGAATTCCTGGATTTTTAACGATAAGTTCGAAACCTTCATCGAGAAGTTCAACAGGATGTTCGCCACAAATGACCTTTATCCCTTGTTCCAATAACCCTTGAGCTTCAGGATTTTCAGATAATGATTTTTTATCATTTACCGTTACAAATGCACCAAGCTTATGTAATAGTGCTGCTGCTGTTACCCCGCTTTTTGCCAATCCTAGGACTAGAATTTTTTTATGAAGATACGTTTCAATCTGCTTCAATTATAACCACACCTCAATATAGATACCTAGTATCGCTAATAGTAAACCAACGCTCCAAAACGTTACGACAACTTTCCATTCTGACCAGCCAAGTAATTCATAATGGTGATGGAGTGGACTCATTCGAAATATTCTTTTTCCTGTTGTTTTAAACGAAATGACCTGTAATATCACCGACAGTGTTTCTATAACAAAGACTCCACCAATAATCACTAACAATAACTCTAACTTTGTTAGGATGGCAATGGTTGCAATCGCTCCACCAAGAGCTAGTGAGCCGGTATCACCCATAAAAACTTTTGCAGGATGGGCATTGAAAACGAGGAAGCCTAAAACAGCTCCTGCTACAGCAACAGAAAAAATAGCAACTTCCATCTGCGATTGGTTCCAAGCTAAGACTGCATATGCACCAAATGCAATAGCCGCTGTCCCAGAAACTAAACCATCCAGACCATCTGTTAAATTGACTGCATTAGAAAATCCAACCAGCCAAAATACAATAAAAAAGACAAAAAACCAGCCTAATTCTAAAGAGTAACCAGTACCTGGGACTGAAATATCCGTTGGATACCCGTTTTGTTTATAAACAAGATAAAAAATAACCGAAATAATAATCTGCCCTAATAACTTTTGTCTAGATGTTAAACCTAAATTACGTTTTAACGCAACCTTGATGAAATCATCTAAAAAACCAAGTAATCCAAACCCAAAAGTGACAAGAATAAGTAAATATGTTTTAACAGTCGGTTCCGAAAACTTACCTGTCATCACTAGAGTGGTAATAATAATTGAAAATAAAATCATGATTCCGCCCATCGTTGGTGTACCCGTTTTTACTTGATGGGATTTGGGACCTTCCTCCCGAATGCTTTGTCCAAATTTCAACCTTCGCAAGAAGGGAATAAAAAATGGAGAAAGAAGAACCGTGATAAGAAATCCCATTAAAATTGTGAAAAAAATAACTTGCTCCAGCATTTTATCCCCTCCTCTCATCATTGTTATTCGTATTTTTCATTGACAGATTTTCCAACATTACAGCTATATCATATGTTTCTTTATTTTCTTTGAGAAGTTTTTTATTTAAAAATACGAATTTGGTCACATTCATGTCCTTAACTTTATCTCCATCAATTTTTTTAAAGTAAAATCGCAGTAACTCACCTGCTGCATTTAGAGGGGTTTCCGTAAAAAAGATCGGAAAATGATTAGGTGTATACCTAGGTACAGGTTTTTCTTTATCCCAAATAGCTGCAACAGCTCCGTTGGTGATTGCGTCTAATAGTTCACCTGAATCATCACTTAACGGTATAAACAAACCTCGCGGCTGATCTTCAGCCGCACTGTCAGTAACCGTCATATAAAAATGATCCGCCTCTCTTACCCCCTTAAAATCAGAGAGTAATGTTACTAAATCATTAAACATTAAATACATTTCTATCTCCCCTCGATAGCTTCCCGAGCAACCACCCGGTCATCAAAATCATAAACATTATCGCCAATAATCTGGTACGTTTCGTGACCTTTACCTGCAATTAAGATCACATCTCCGGCAGCTGCTTGGTTTATAGCAGTTACAATAGCTTCTTTTCGATCAGGAATGGTAATATAGCTTTTTCCTGCTACGCCGTCTTTCATTTCTTTTAGAATTGCTAATGGATCTTCACTTCTAGGATTATCCGAGGTAAATATTGGATCCGAAGCATACTGGCAAGAAATTGCCGCCATTAAAGGACGTTTGGTTTTATCTCTGTCTCCACCGCAGCCTACAATGACAAAAATCCTTTTAGTAGCAAAACTCTGTATAGTTTTCAATACATTTTCCAAGCTATCTGGTGTGTGGGCGTAATCAACAATTACCGTAAAATCTTGACCAGCATTTACCAATTCAAATCTTCCATCTACTCCTTTAACACTCTCAATAGATTGAATTATTGCTTCCATTGGTATGTTTGAAATAAATGCAGCTGCGACGCTGGCCAACACATTATAAATACTAAACTTTCCGATTAACTGCATATTAATGAAATATCTCTTATCTTTCATTGCTATTTCAAAAGTCGTCCCGGCTGAAGTTATTTGAATATTTCTAGCCTGGAAATCTGCTTCATTGTCAATTCCATAGGTAACAACATGAGCTGCTGTCGATTTCTGATAAAGTTCAGAAGCCGCATCATCAGCATTTAAGACGGCAAACTTAGGTTTATCAGCGTCAAATGTATTTCCTAACTGAGAAAACAATAAGCTTTTTGCATGCCTATAGTCCTCCATGGTTTTATGATAGTCTAAATGATCTTGGGTAAGGTTGGTAAAAACTGCTATATCGTAGTCACAACCATGCACTCTCCCCAAATGCAGAGCATGCGATGAAACCTCCATGATAGCTGTATCAACACCATTTTCAAGCATTTGGTGGAATCTTTTTTGTAGGACCAGGCTCTCTGGAGTTGTATTTTTCGTTTCAATCTTCAAATTGCCGATTTTTGTATACATGGTTCCAATTAACCCTGTAGTTCTGTTTGCATCAGATAATATTTTTTCAATAAGATGACTGGTGGTTGTCTTTCCATTCGTACCGGTTATACCAATTAATTGCAGTTTTTTAGTGGGATGATTATAAAAAGTATTCGCAAGTACTGCCATAGCTCTAGTTGTATCTTTAACGATAATGACTGGCACAGAAAGAGCGAGTGGCTTTTCTGCAAGAACTGCCGCGGCACCATTTTTCACTGCTGAATCAGCAAAATCATGGCCATCAACCGTATATCCTTTTATACAAATAAATAAGCTTCCCACTTGCACCTTACGATTGTCGTTTTCAATCGAAGTAATTTCAGGATTCGCCCCTTGATAAGGAACGAGCAGGTGCAATGGTTGAAGTAATTCCTGTAATTTCATATTCTCAAATCCTCTCTTGCCGTTAAAAAATGACCATTTTTTACATAAAAAAATAACCTCATAAAAGATTCACCTTATTTTACAGCAAATCACAATAGAATGCTATTATCCTTGAAATTCTGCTTCTTTTTTTTTCAAAGAAACAGGCGGCGGAAATTATTCCGGCCGCCTGAATCTAATTCTTTTAACTATTTATTCATCTTTATCAAAATAAAGTCTAATGGTTGAACCTTCTTTTACTTTTGAACCAGCTTCAGGAGACTGTCTTACGACTATATTACCTTCACCACTAGCATCAATTTTAAGATTCAACAGTTGTTCTGTGATTTCTAACTTGGTTAAACCCGTTAAATCAGGCAGTGTAATCAATGGCTTATCAGGCCATTTGATTTCTTTTTCAATTTGATCTTTCCGAGGTTCTACCCCCAATGCCATGAGTCCATCCTTCATAATACTTCCGACAATTGGAGCAGCTACTGTTCCACCGAAAATAAGTCCACCTTTAGGATTATCAACCGCAACATATACTATAATTTGAGGATCATCTGCCGGAGCAAATCCCATAAACGAAACAATAAAGTTATTTTCTAAATATCTGCCGTTTTGAGCTTTTTGAGCTGTTCCTGTTTTTCCCCCGATTCGATAGGAATCAACAAATGCCCTAAACCCTGAACCTTGAGCGACTACAGTCTCAAGCGCATGACGGATTTCTTTCGACGTTTCCTCAGAAATTACTTTTCTTTTTGCAACTGGAGTATTTCTCATCACTACTTCCTTGGTAACTGGGTCAATTAATTCTTGTGCTATATATGGCTTATAAAGTGTCCCGCCATTAACCGCAGCTGCAACTGCTGCAACCTGTTGAATTGGAGTCACTGATACCCCTTGACCAAAAGCAGTGGTTGCTAATTCTACAGGACCAACTCGATCTAAATTAAACAAAATCCCTGAGCCTTCGCCCGCTAAATCAATCCCTGTTTTCTGTCCAAAGCCAAATTCTTTTATATATTTGAACAAGGTATCTTTCCCTAATCTTTGTCCCAATTCCACAAAACCTGGGTTACATGAATTTTGCACGACTTCCAAGAAGGTTTGACTTCCGTGACCGCCTCTTTTCCAGCATTTCAATCTTGCTCCGGCAACTTCTACTGAACCTGAATCATGGAAATGTTCCTTTTCTAAATTAACTTTTCCTTCCTCTAAAGCAGCCGCCAAAGTGATGATTTTAAAAGTCGAACCAGGCTCATAGCTTGACCATACGGGGAGGTTTCTATTGTATACCTCTTGTGGAACGTTTCGAAATTCAGCTGGATCAAAGGTAGGGCGACTGGACATCCCTAATATTTTCCCATTATTCGGATCCATTGCAATTGCTATGATTCCATCAGGATTATAGGTTGCCTGAGCAATATCCAGCTCTCTCTCCATAATGGTTTGAATTCTTGTATCAATCGTAAGCTTTAAATCAAGTCCATCAACTGGATGTTCATAATCGTCAGCCATATCATCCATTCTTTCTCCTTTAGCGTTGGCATAAAACTTAACCGAACCTCTTTCACCGCTCAGTTCTTTATCATAATAAAGTTCTAATCCCATTAAACCCTGGTTGTCTACCCCAGAAAATCCTAGAACATGAGACAGATAGCTGCCGAATGGATAATGCCTTTTTGAGTCTTCGCCGATATATACCCCTTCAAGCCCTAAGGCTCTAATTTCCTTAGCTTTTTCATGAGAAATCTTTCTTCCTTCTTTTATCCTGATAATGGATTGACCTTGGGTAATTTGTCGATAAACATTTTCCTTTGGAGTATTTAATGCCTTAGAAAGTTCCTCGGAAGTTCCAGCAGGATCCTTAATCTGTCTTGGTACAACATATACGGTTGGAGCACTTATATTTGTAGCTAAAGGCACACCATTACGGTCTATTATCTCGCCGCGTTCAGGTTCGAACGGTATATTTCTGCTCCACAAACCCTTAGCTTGACCAGTCAACTTATCACCCAGCACAAACTGTACATAACCAAGTCGGACATCAATAATTAGAAAAACTAAAATTCCAACGAATAGTGCAATCATTAACCTTTTACGGACAGTTACATTTGAAACACGCATAAAATGAACGAGCCTCCTTTATCCTACTCGTTCATTTATATGCTTGTACCTATTTTATTAGAACAGTACAGAGTTAGTTCTAATCCTTACCCACCCAGCGGAACCGTTTCAGTTTCCTCAACAGATTTATCGGTATTTTCTTCGGATTCTATTTGTTCTAATTCCATCTTTCTTCTTTCTTCCGGGGTTTTTAAATCTACAATTAAAAACTTCCCTTTGCTTAAGGCAGATCCTTCTTCAATATTTTGCTTTACAACATAACCACTACCTGTAGAACTTAGTTTGACTCCCGATATTTTTGCCACCTTCATTACGTCTCTTAAGGACCATCCAGTCATATCAGGGGCAATTAAATTACCTTCTGTTTGGATAATTATTTTTTCACCTTCAAGGACATTGGTACCCGCCGCTGGAAGCTGACCCATCACTTTTGATCCATTCCCTAAAACAACTGCCTCTAGTTTTTGCTCCTCAAGTTTTTTTACAGTTTCCGTTACAACTTGATTCGATAAATTAGCTAATTTTGTTGTAGTGGCCTTTTCTTGTTGTGAAGGCTGAATATTTAAATACTGCAGACTATTTTTCATTACAGGATTAAAAACCATTGAAACTGGTATTGACCCCATTGAATAGTGGTCTATCTCTGGCTGTTGAACAGCAACATATACAACTAACTTAGGATCATCTGCAGGAGCCATACCTAAGAATGAGAATATATAATCTTTTTGTCCAACTAAATAACCACCCTTTGGATCAGGAATACTTGCAGTCCCTGTTTTCCCAGCAACACTATATCCATCTATTTGATAGCGGTTCCCTGTGCCCGTTTTTTCGTTAGAGACTACAGTTTCCAGTATATCTAGGACTTGTTTTGCTGTATCCGCTGAAATAGGTGAGGAAACCACCTCTGGTGTAACATCACTAATTACTTCTCCAGTGTCGTGATTGACGATTTTATCGATTACTTGAGGCTTCATCATTTTCCCATTATTTGCAATCGCTGTTGCCGCCTGAATTTGCTGAATGGGTGTTATCGCTGTACCTTGTCCATATGAGGTTGTTGCTTTCTCAATCGGCCAGGTATATTGGATTTTACCAGAGGTTTCATTCGGAAGGTCGATACCGGTCGCTTGATCCAATCCAAATTTTGTTAAATATTCACGGAACTTTTCAAAACCGATTTTTTCATTGGCAAGTTTTGCAAACGCTACGTTGGATGAGCGCTGAACACCCTCAAGATAGGAAATGCTTCCCCAGCCAGATCTATTATGATCATGTATTGCATTATCTTTTGAAGTTACCCTATAGGAGCCAGACTGGAAAAATTCATTGGGGTCAAATTTATTTTCTTCAATCGCTGCTGCAAGGGTAAAAATCTTCATCGTTGAACCAGGTTCAAATGAAGTTTCGATTGCTTCATTATGCCAACTGTTATTTATACCTTCTTTTGTTTTAGGATGAAAGGAAGGTCTTTGACCCATCGCTAATATATCCCCTGTTTTAGGATCAGCCACAATGGCAATGATTTTTTTCGGTTTATATTCCTCAACCACTTTGTTCATGGCGTCTTCTAGGAATGTTTGGATCTTTTTATCTATCGTTAGGTAGACATCATTTCCGTTTTGAGCAGGCGTAACCTTCTGTTCTCCATTCGGAAGCAAATATCCCCATAAATCACTTTCATAATTAATTTTTCCGTCCTTACCTGTCAACTCTTTGTTTAATGTCTTCTCAATTCCCATTTTTCCGACGTAATTATAACTTCCATCCTCCTCATCCACTCTGTCAGCATAACCAACTAGGTGAGAGGCAAAGATTCCATTCGGATAAAATCTTTTTGAATCACGTTTAAACGTAATGCCAGGAAGCTTTAGGGCCTCTATCTCTTTCTTCGTTTGGTGAGATATATCTCTTCCTGCTTTACCGAATTCGACCTGAAACTGATCCTTCGTCAAAATGTCGTAAATCTCGGATTCTTTCATTTCCAGAAACTTTGCTAATTCTTTAGCGGTTTTTTTGATGTCTACCACATGATTAGGCTTTTTGGGATTTGTTGTCATCTTTTTATCAAGGATTGCAATCAGGGTATAAGCGGTTGTATCCTCAGAAATAACTTCCCCTTTTCGGTCATAAATCACACCTCTAGTTGCATCCATCGTCCCTGTCCTGCTATATTTTTGCTCAGCTTTTGCCGCAAGCGGCTGTGATCCGACTTCGCCTGTAATTTGAATTGAAAAGTATCTAAGAAGCAATATAAAAAAGAGCAGGCCGAATACTACAAATAGTCCAGCTGCTCCGAAATTCATATGTGGCTGTTTTTGGCTCATTTCTCGTGCACAACCTTGACGTTATTTTCGTTTATGACAAGCCCCAATTGTTTAGCCTTTTCCCAAATCCGCTCATACGTACTTAGTTCGCTAACTTGTACCTTCAAATCATTGTTTATCTTTTCTTGTTCCTTAATAGTCGTTTGAACTTCCTGTATTTCCTTATTTACCTGGTAAATTTCTGCTTGATTCGAGATGAGGTGGACGGCACCAAAACAAATCAACCCTGTAAATACGATACCTATTATTTTCTCCCCAGGTGTAAGCCAGTGCTTTTTTGTTTTTACAATACTTTGTTCCTGTATTGTCCGTTCTACTTGTTGCTGTTGCTGAAATTTCCTGGCAAGATTGCTCATTCTTTCCCCTCCACATCATTTTTTTGATTTCTATTTATAATTTTTCCGCGATTCTTAGCTTTGCAGACCGAGCACGATTATTATGTTCCAGCTCTTCTTCTGATGGAAGAATAGGCTTTCTAGTAATTAACTTCATAATAGGCTTAAATTCTTCTGGAATAATGGGTAAACCCGGAGGTAAATTTGGTGTTTCACTTGCCTTCTTAAAAGTAGCCTTACATATCCGGTCTTCTAAAGAGTGAAAAGTAATAACGCTAATTCTTCCTTCTGGATTTAGAATATCAATCGCTTTTTGCAATGACTTTTCAAATACTGCTAATTCATCATTCACTGCAATTCTTACCGCTTGAAAGACCCTTTTTGCCGGATGCCCGCCCTTCCTTCTAGCAGGTGCCGGAATTCCTTCTTTGATAAGTTCTACTAGCTCAAATGTTGTTTCAATTGGCTTACTTTCTCTTCTTGCCTCTATTTTGCGTGCAATTTGTTTAGAGAATTTCTCTTCTCCATAGCGAAAAAAGATTCTCACTAAATCTTCGTAGGACCAATGGTTAATAACATCGTAGGCTGAAATATCCGCATCATTGTCCATTCTCATGTCCAGAGGCGCGTCATGATGGTAACTGAAGCCTCTTTCTGGAGTATCTAATTGCGGTGATGAAACACCAAGATCATAAAGGACGCCATCGACTTTTTCGATTCCAAGCTTTTCAAGTTCTTCCTCAAGATATAAGAAATTGCTTTTGATTATTGTAAGTTGCTCACCATAGACGGACAATTTCTCTTTTGCATTGGCAATAGCTATTTCGTCTTGATCGAAGGCAAACAATTTTCCATTTTCAGTAAGTTTTGAAAGTATTAGGGAACTGTGACCAGCACCGCCTAATGTACAATCAACATAAATGCCATCTGGTTTAATATTTAATCCATTAACAGCTTCATCTAATAACACAGTTGTATGTTCAAACATCATTAATCACCTTTTCCAATCGAACGATAAAATATGAGTTATAGTTATAATAGAATAACTTGTCCATTATATATCAAAACCAATCATATTTTCTGCAATTTCAGCAAAAGAATCTTCGGACTCTGAGAAATAGTCTTCCCAAATCTGTTTGCTCCAAATTTCAATTCGATTGGATACTCCTAAAACTACACATTCTTTTTCTAGTTTTGCATACTGAAGTAATGGGGCAGGGATATTGATTCTTCCTTGTTTATCTAGTTCGCTTTCTGTTGCGCCAGAGAAGAAGAATCGGGTAAATGCACGAGCATCTTTTTTTGTCAGAGGAAGACCTTTCAGTTTTTCTTCAATCAGTGCCCACTCTGATAATGGGTAACCAAATAGACATTGATCCAACCCGCGGGTGATGATGAACATCTCTCCAAGATCATCGCGGAATTTGGACGGCACGATCATCCGGCCTTTATTATCAATGCTATGATGGTATTCACCCATAAACATACCCGGTACCCCCACTTTCTATATAAAATGTACCACATTCCCCCACTTTCCTCCACCTATTTTTTAATAATTCTTGTTTACTCCCCCAAATCCTTTTTTATCCAGTAATTTTCTTTTTAAAAAAAGGAAAAACTTCACCCCTGGTGAAGTTCCTCAAAAAAAAAAAAGAAACTTCACCCCTGGTGAAGTTCCTCAAAAAAAAAAAAGAAACTTCACCCCTGGTGAAGTTCCTCAAAAAAAAAAGAAACTTCACCCCTCGTGAAGTTCCTCTATAATTTTATTACTTTGTGTTTGCCATCAAACTCAAATTCAAGTTCCATTAATTCCTTAATAAAACTCGTTCCATACTTATTTAGATAAAGGAAAATATTCCATACGCGTTCTTGTGGAAAACCATCCGGACGTAATGCTAAATCAATACGGTTAAACTTACTTAGAATCACATCAAACCTTGATTGCACGGATAATTCAAGCTTCGTTTCCATGAATCCAATTTGCTTTAGAAGGAAGTTTTCATTTTTCTTCAGAAGTGGCAGTAAACTTCTATCCACTTGATTTGTTTTCACTTCAATATGCTCATATTGATTTTGTATTTGTGACTTAAGTGTAGAAAAAAGCTCAGAAATTTCTCGATCTTTAATAGTTTCAAGATAATGCTCCTTTTCCTTGCCACTTCCCCGGCTCAAAACATCTGAAAGTTCTAATTTCAACTCATTTAGGTCACTATCTATGGCTCTCTCCAACAAGGTTATATTTAATCTCGGTACTATAGGCGGCATTTTAATTTTAAAATGCTCAAACACAAGCTTTAATTCAGCCCAATAAGAAATCTCACCTGGTCCGGCAATAAAAGCAAGTGTCGGGAAAAGCCATTCTTGCATTAATGGCCGAGTCACCACATTGTTACTTAGTTTACCAGGGTCTTGAAAGGCAATTTCAATTAATTCTTCTTTTGAGAAGGAAACAGCTCCACTTTTCCCCACAAAACGATTGCTTTCTAAATCAAATTCAAGCAAAATTCGTTCATTTAACTTTGGATGGTAATAAAACAAGTTTGCTGCCTTCTCATTTGAATCGATTGTAATCGGAAATCCATTCTTCCCTATGACATCTTGCTGTTCTAACAAATAATTCGTAATTTCTTTATGTTGTTCAATTTGATGTGAAAAATTTGCCTTTTGTAAAAGACGGAAATTACGGTCACCTGAATCCACAATTAATAAGCCATAATCTTTGAATAGCTCCATCACCATATGAGCAAAAAAATCAACAAAAGTAGCTGATTTCAAAATTGCATTATCCGCAAAGTTTATTAGCTCTTTGGTATGATTGGTCTCGCCTAAATTTTCAATTAAATTATTCACCCATATCTGACAAACTTCTTTATTAAGGGGAATATCCGACACCATTTTCTTTTGTTTAACCCTTTCTGGGTAAGTCCGTTTGTCAACTTTTTGCTCAATTGGAATAAACACATGATTCACTTCATCATAGTCATGGTCCTCTCCTGCTATCCAAAATACAGGGATGACGGGTACTCCAAGCTGCTTCTCTTTTTCTTCGGCTAATTTAATAATGGATATGATTTTATGTATTGAATAAAGGGGGCCGGTAAGAATACCTGCTTGTTGACCGCCAATGACCACAACACTATTTGATTGCTTTAGCTTAGCTAGTGAATTATGAACTGCTTCTGTTAATGGAAAACGTTCCATATATTTCTCAATATGATCAGCTACTTTTTCACGAGGAAAGTGTCGATTGCTTAATTCATCTAACCTTTTTTGATCTTCGGCAAAGTCATTGAACCGATAATGAAAAAAAGGCAGAATATCTGGAGATTGTTGTAAATAATTTGAAGCAAACCGATTTGTTGCTGATAAAGAGAGATTCAAAATCTCCATTTACGTACTTCCTTTCTAATCAACTTCATTCCATATGAGTATAGCATCAACCCTCCTAATAAAAAAAATCTTTGCTTAAGAAAATGTAAAAGTTAATGCACTTCGAAGTATTCCAAAAATCATCAGCGAAATATAGGTCAAGAAAAAAACTAAGAAATTAAATCTCCAAAATCCTTTAAAAACCTTAGTAAATACAATTTCACCTTTTACTTTCCAATTTATAAGTACAAAAACCATTGCAATGATTATTAATACTAAAAAAATTAACCAAAAAAAAGATTTTTCCCAAATGGTTATCAATAAAAAATGGACAGCAAATATAAATAAAACAGTAGAATAGTCCAGTGCCTTATGAAATGACTTTTTCGTATTCTTTGTAATCAGCTTATATATTATATAAATGATTAAAAAACCGAGTAGAGGAATAGTTAAGAAAATCGTGATGATGGATGAAATAAATGAATTCAATTAACTCTCCTCCTGTGTTCTTTCCCTTTAATCAACAGATAATAAGTTTTAATATTACTCGCATTCTTTTGTTGGATTGCAGCTTCATCTAATAAAAATCCAAGTATTGCATCAATTTCTGTCTTACTTCCTGCCTCAATATCCTTTAGCATCGACGACCGATTAGCAGCTGTTTTTTTACAAATTCTAATCATATCCCTAAACTTTCGAATAGGATTTTGAAGATTAAGTACATAGGAGATTTCAAGAAATAGTTTCTTCACAGCCGCAAAATAATGAGGATTAGAAATTAATTCGCCATTTTCAACTTGCAAGATTGCTGTTAAAGGATTAATGACAGCATTGGCAATTAGTTTATTTATCAACATCTCATAATAATCTTCTTGCATATTTATTTGAAAATTGACGGAAGCACCAGCTTCACTAAACTCTTTTAACCTAAAAGAATCTCCTTTGAATAAGGCTACATTGATAGAGCCTTCACCATTATGACGAACAGTATAAGAATTAATCTTACTGGCTCCATGCTCAACGGAACCAACAAAAATATTGGGTACAGGAATAATATCTAGATATTTTAAGTGTCCCATTCCATTTTGTAAAAATAATAGGTTTTGAGGAAAGGAATCGAATTTATGTAATAGATCCAAAATAGATGGAAGTTGATATTGTTTTACCGCTATTATGGTTAAATCTTCTTTTCCAGTCCACTTTGATATAGGGAATGCCGTAACGTTAACTCTTTTTTCCTTCAATTCTTTTTGGAGAAGAATTCCCTTTTTATTGATCTCTTCTGCTTGTTCAAACGTCCTCGTATAGATCCTTATAGGAAAAGAATTGTTTAAATAAGACGCGAATAATAATCCAACCGATCCGGCTCCGATAATACCAATTTCCATAATATCCACCCATAATTGTCCTTTTTATAGATATTTTAGCAGATACTTTCTCTTGAAAGTTAAATTATTCAAAAAAAATAGAACCCGTTTCACAAATATCGAAACAATAAGTTCTGAGACCCCTCCCAAAATATAAAACGCTTTCTTGCTAATATATAAAGAATTTTTTGTATGTTTGTTATATAATAATATTAATTCATTTTGAATAATTAGAAATTTTTATTCCAATTCATATTATTCAGTATTAAATGAATATATACAGATGATAAGATAATCATTTTTTTAGGGAGGCATATATCGTAATGAAAGTTCAAAGATTAAAAGTAAATTTTAAAACTCTAGAGGAATTTAAAAAATTTAAGGAATATGGAATTCAAGAGCTTTCTATGATTGAGGATTTAGAAGCAAATATGGTTGATAATGATAGTGACTCACCATTTTACGGAATATATTTCGGAGACAAACTAGTAGCACGTATGAGTTTATATCAAACAGAGGCGAAGTTTGATCGTTATTTCTATCCTCCACAGAATTATTTAGAAATATGGAAACTTGAAGTATTACCAGATTACCAAGGCAAAGGATATGGTAAGACGCTTGTGGAATATGCCAAAAGCTTAGGTCTTCCAATTAAAACGAACCCTAGAGTACAATCTAGAAGCTTTTGGGAGAAAATGAACTTTACAAATGTTGAATACGATATGGAACGTGACCGTGGCGAGAACCCGCTTGTTTGGTATCCTGAAGGTGTAGAAGCACAACACAATTAAATCCTGAACAAAGTAAAAGCGGACATAATGTCCGCTTTTTACTATTTCTCTATTCTTTCTAGATTACCGTTTTTATCCATTTGAAATTTTACCTTTTGCTGTCTATCTTCTTCTTGTAAGACAACCATTTTTCGTGCTCTTTCCATAATTTCAATTAAAGAACTGTAATCCTCTTCAATCGCTTTTAAATTTTTTGATAATCTTTCATTTTCTGCTGCAAGCGAATAAGCTTTCTTTTCAAGATCTTTTAATTTTTGAATAGTTTTTTCCTTTGCTTCTTCAATAGCTGTTGCAGCAGAAGCCCTCTGATTAAGGTTTTCTAAAAAGTGAAGAACAGCTTGGAATGTTATTCCTTCACTTGCAGCGGAGTTGACTGCAGGTTCTTCATTTACTAACTCTTCTTTTGGATAATCTCTTTCAGATGGTATACTTTGTTTTTTTAATTCTTTACGCTGTTTTTTGGCCAGATCGATACCTGATTTATATTGCTTCCTAACAAATGAGTTCCAGCGGAATCCGCAGGCCGCAGATGTTCGCGAAAGTTGTTTTCCAACTTCCTCAAATGCTTGCAGCTGTGTCCCACCCTCTCGAATATGTCTTAACACAACTTCAGCAAGCAATAAATCTTCATCTTGGGACCATGCATCTTGGCGAGTTGGCGACATTTACTATCCCTCCTAGTGTTTTTATTCATACATATGCATCTACTAGAAAAGATAGACTGATTACAGTTTGTCTTTTATTCCTTAATCCTGTGTTTTTTTACTAATAAAGCTTTTCACATATTTATGATGTGACTCACTTTCCCATAGTACACTGCAATTCCGGACTTCTTCTTCTATTCTTTCTCTAAGCCGGCTTTCTTCCCACTTTCTAATCCACATCATTTTATATGATTCTAATACCTTTAAATCAATGGTTAATAGCTTCTCCAAATAGTCCTCGCACGCAGCGATTGGGCTGGAGGAATAAATATGATCTATATAACCCACTTCTTGTAAAAATTCAACGGAATGAATTTCAGCTTCCATCAATAGCTTCATGCTGCTTCCAACTGGTAGTTTTTCAGCCAAAATCGTGCCTCCGCCCCAGCCAGTAGTTATAGCCTGTTTCCCTTGTACAAAGCCCGCTTTGATACCTTCTCTTGCCAAACGAAAATCGCAAGCAGCAGCTAGTTCGCACCCACCGCCAACTGTCGTACCATTTATTAGCGCAATGGTGGGTTTCTTTAGTATTAGAAGCGAATAAAGAATTTTTGACATATTGGATAGCATTACATATGCCTCTTCTTTTGTTTCAAGCTGATGAAATACGGTTAAGTCTCCACCCGAACAAAAAGCATTGTCCCCTTCCCCAGTAATTACAAGTGCTTTTACACCAGGGTCCTCTGCCATTGATATAGCCTCCATTAATCCTTCCATTACCTGATAATTAATTGCATTTCTCTTTTCGCTACGAGTTATAGTGAACAATAAATAACCCATATCCTGTTTTTCAATGGTATATGACAAGCGGTTTCCCTCCTATTGGTACTGTATTATGTATTTTTTTTGAAACGACAAAAGCACAAGGGCATGTTGCTCCTTGTGCTTTATCCAAATGGAAATTAGTCGTTAACAACTTCTTTTCCTTTGTAAGTACCGCAAGCTTTACAAACACGGTGGCTAAGTTTCATTTCACCACAGTTTGGGCAACTTACCATACCAGGTACGTTTAGTTTAAAATGTGTACGACGTTTTCTTTTAACAGTTTTAGAAGTCCTTCTAAAAGGTACAGCCATTCTTCCCACCTCCTTAAAGAGTATTAAGAAAGTAATGAAGGCCAGGAATGCTGGGTCTTCACTTTGCTTCTTGTTTTTTGCTGATTATGATTCGGAAGAAGAATTGTTTTTGTCAAAAAACTTTGCAAGACCTGCTAGTCTTGGATCAATCTTCTTAGATTGTTCTTGATCATGAACAACTTCCCAGTCCTTACCGGATTGTGGAGCAGCATCTTCATGATTAACATCATCGCAGAAAACCTGCATTGGAACTTCTAGTAAAAGGATTTCTTTAATGACTGGCATTAAAGAAATTACATCCCCTTTTACTTGATATACTTCCTCGTCAGTTTCATAAACTGAACCTTGTAAAAGGAAAGTTTCAGTTGTTTCGACATTAATCGGAAGTTTTACATCCACTAAAGTACGAGAACAAGGCAGGATTAAATGACCTTCTATTTTCAAATGAAATGTCACTTTCGTTGAATCAATATCTCCCCGACCGGTAATATGCATCGGTGATACGTCACGAATCGTTGGATCCGTTTCTCTAATTTCATCAACTCGAATGGTATCATCTATCAGAAAATCCTTGTTTCGATGTTTTTGTAATTGGCTTAATGTCCATTTCAATTGAATCACCCCAAGGCAACAAAGGTAATTATAGCCTTCGATTAAATTTTTGTCAATGTTTTTTCTTTACACCCAAAATAGTGATTTTTCATTTTGCGATTTTACTAAAAACAGTTTCTTCATGCTAGTTTACCCAGTTAAATCAGATTACAATCGCATTAAAAATGAATCATCAAAATTATCTAATGATGGTAATTTTTGTTATAATACGATTTATTGTAATATTATTCGCTATTCTAACAAATAAGGAGATCGTTTTGATGAAAGCTGTTGGTGTAATTGTCGAATATAACCCTTTCCATAACGGACACGCCTATCATCTACAAGCAGCAAAAGAATCTGCTCAAGCAGATGTAGTTATTGCCGTAATGAGTGGAAATTTCCTGCAACGAGGAGAGCCTGCTCTCGTTTCTAAATGGTATCGAACCAAAATGGCACTCCTAAACGGGGTCGATATTGTTCTTGAACTTCCCTACCAATTTGCTGCACAAAAAGCAGAGACATTTGCAAATGGTGCAGTTGCTATTTTAGAAGCAATTGGGTGTCACTCACTTTGCTTTGGCAGCGAAAGTGGTGATATATCATCCTTCATACAGACCGTTGATTATTTGGATAGGCATAAAGACCGCTTTGACGAAAATATTAAGATGAATATCAAAAAAGGTGTTAGTTTCCCTAAAGCATTATCGTTGTCTTTTGAATCATTGTCAAGTAATGAAAATCTAGTGAGTCTAGATAAACCAAATAATATACTTGGTTTTCATTATGTAAAAGCATTAAAACATCAAAAAAGCCCAATTATTCCTCTAACAGTAAAAAGAAAAAGTGCTGATTATCATGATGAACATTTTGCTGATGAAACGATTGCAAGTGCAACAAGCATTAGAAAAGCAATCTTTGCAGCAGAAGAAAACAATAGCTCTATTGAACAATATATTCCGGATGCCACAAACCGACTCCTTAGAGAGTATCTAGATGTCTATGGGAATTTTCATGAATGGGAAAATTACTGGAGTTATTTGCGTTACAGCCTGCTTCATTGCAGTCCAGAAGAGCTAAGAGAAATTTACGAGGTAGAAGAAGGAATCGAGCACCGTCTGATAGCCGCTGCACTAGATACCTCAAGTTTTAAAGAATTTATGGAAAAAGTTAAAACAAAACGCTATACCTGGACGAGATTGCAAAGAATCTGTGTGCATATCTTGACCAATACAAAAAAAGAGGAAATGATAAGTTCTATCGAAAAGGCCGCATATTTAAGACTGTTAGGGATGACAAAGAGTGGTAAAGAGTACTTAAATAAGTATAAAGCTCAATTTACACTTCCGTTTATTTCCAAACTATCTTCCTATAAGGAAAAAGATATTTTTCTGGATATTAGGGCCTCACGAGTTTATTCTTTTGGTTTAGGAAATCAAACCATGGACAAACTTCTTAAACAAGAATACAACCAACCTCCGATATATATTCAGTAAAAAAGATGATGCCTAGAGGCACCATCTTTTTTTATTTTTCAGGTAATTTCTTTAGATAATTAATTGCATCATCGATACCATCCACTGGAACAATCTTTATTTTTGACTTAATCTCGCGGGCTGTTTTCACAGCAAGGTTATAATTTGAATCTTTGCTGCCTTTTTCATTAGGTGCAAAAAAGATTTCTGCTCCTGCCTTGTCTGCAGCGACAATTTTTTGGTCAATTCCCCCGATGGGGCCAACAGTTCCTTCTGAATCAATGGTACCTGTTCCAGCAATTTTGTACCCTTTAGTAAAATCCTCATCCATTAGCTGATCATAGATTTCTAAAGTAAACATCAAGCCAGCAGATGGTCCCCCGATTTCGTCTGTCTTAACCGTAACTTTCGGGTCAACGGTAATCTCCTTATCATCAACCAAAGAAATCCCGATCCCAACCTTCCTGGGGTCCTCTTTGAAAGGCTGAACAGTTATTTTAACTGATTTGTTTTTCTTATTTCTCTCAACACTTAATTCAATTTGATCTCCCGCCTTTTTCTTGCCAACATAAGCAATAAAGTTTTCTGAGGATGTAAATTTTTGACCATCAACTTTGATAATTCGATCACCTGGCTGAAGTTTTCCCTCTGCTGGCATTTCAGGTACCACCTGGACAACGTAGACGCCTTTGTATTGGTACTCGACTGGATACCCAGCTTTTTTATAAGCTACTTCGATAGCATTCAGCTTTGAGCCTGCCATCATATGAAGCTGTCTGGCATTATATTCATCTTGTGTTTCTGTTTCATGCAGGATTGCCTCCACAGGGTAGAGTTCAACATAATCAAGGAGCTTTGCCTCAACATAGGAATAGATATTTGCCCTTCCCATTCTTACTGTTGTCAACATAAAACTGCCCTTTCCCTCACTGCCATCCTCTACTTGAATGATGGGGCCTAGTTCTTTTGCTATACCTGGCTTCGAAACATAATAAGGTAATGAAAAAAATACTCCCGCGATCATCAATAATGTTATAACAATGGAAGTACCCACAAATATTTTTTTCCTCATCGAACTCTTTACCCCTTCCATCCCTCTATAACATTTTTAATTTGATCTAATTGATTTTTTGCTTCTTCTTCTCCAAGTGCAATAATTTCTTCGATATTTGTGAATGCACGGGAACTATAGACCTCAACATGAGGTCGAATCATGATATCAGAAGCAATTTCACGATTATTAATAATTTCTGTTTGCATGATATCAATACTTTGCATAATAACATCGTATATGGAGGTAATTTCAGCATTTCGTTTTACTCTGGAAACGTCTACTGCGATCACAATATCGGCTCCCATTTCTTTTGCAACAGATACAGGCACCCTATCTGATACGCCGCCATCAACTAAAACTCTCCCATTATATTTTTCAGGTACAAATATCCCTGGAATCGCAATGCTTGCTCTAACAGCCTCAGCAACTGGACCTTGTTTAAAAACAACTTTTTCACCTGTTAGTAAGTCGGTTGCGACGATTCCTAATGGTATGGATAATTCTTCAATATTTTTACCATGAGTAAAAACCCTAATGAAATCCTTCACACGTTTCCCAGCTATAAACCCCATTTTAGGAACAGTAAAGTCCAAAAAATATTTTCTTTTAAAGGCAGTTGATAATTTATATAAACGTTCCATTTCTAGTCCAGCTCCATAAAAACTTCCTACTAGAGCTCCCATACTGCTGCCGGCAATCATATCAATGGGAATACCCGCATCCTTTAGAACTTTTATTACCCCTAGATGGGCAAATCCCCTTGCACCCCCTGAGCCAAGCGCTAAGCCTATTTTAGGCTGCTCCATAGCGTTCCCTCCCTTTTCATAAGCTAAATAGCATTATGACGATAAACCCTATTGTTAGGAGAAATCTTGTTCAATCTTATGGTCTAAATTAGCGTTCTATGAGTATATTTGGATTATATGGGGACAAGTCGAATCAATAAATAAAAATGATAATCCTTATTTTAACATTATTTTTTTATACAGCATAACAAAACCCTCGCGAAGGAGGCCCATTCTTTGTTTCGTTCCAAATTAAAAACAATATTTTTAGCTATATGTTCTATCATTTTAGCTGGATCCTTGATCTCTTTTCCTCAGGAATCTTTAGAGGCTTCTATCCGCGGCTTAAATATGTGGTGGGAAATTGTTTTCCCTTCCTTGTTGCCGTTTTTTATTGTATCAGAAATGTTAATTGGTTTTGGTGTTGTCAAATTTATTGGGGTAATATTGGAGCCATTTATGAGACCTCTATTTAAGGTCCCTGGTGTAGGGGCATTTGTTTGGGCTATGGGAATGGCATCAGGGTTTCCAGCTGGTGCCAAGCTGACAGCAAGAATGCGGCAGGAAGGGCAATTAACGCAAATTGAAGCTGAAAGACTTGTATCCTTTACTAATTCCTCCAATCCATTGTTTATCTTCGGCGCAGTGGCTGTTGGTTTTTTCCATAACCCCCATTTAGGGGTAATATTAGCCTTAGCCCATTATTTAGGAAATATTTGTGTGGGTATTATTATGCGGTTTTATGGGAACGAAACCCCGGATAAAGTAAAGGACAAGCAAGGAACATTTATTTTAAAGAACGCTTTATCCAGCCTGCATCAAACTAGAATAAAAGACAAACGGCCAATTGGCAAACTTCTTGGAGATGCTGTAAATTCATCCATTCAAACACTGCTAATGGTTGGAGGATTTATTATTCTATTTTCCGTTATCAACAAGTTGCTTTTTCACCTACATATTACGGCTGCCCTCGCAAAAGGTTTTGATATCATGCTTTCAGGACTTTCATTTCCTGAAATGCTCAGCATTCCATTTATTTCTGGATTGTTCGAAATAACACTTGGAAGTGATTTAACAAGCTCCGTTCAAGACGCTACACTCCTTCAACAAGCGATTATTACCAGCTTTATTTTAGGCTTCAGCGGTTTTAGTGTTCAAGCACAGGTTGCTAGTATCTTAGCCCAGACAGATATTCGGTTTAAACCTTTCTTCTTTGCCAGGATTGCACAGGGTTTATTCGCCAGTGTGTTTGCTTTAATTTTATGGAAACCAATTTACATCCGTTTTTATCAAACAGAGCAGCCATCTAATGCAGTACCTGTTAGTTTCTTTGAAGAAGGGACATTTCTCCATTCTTATTTTAATAAACTAATGGAAATGGGTCCTCTAATTACTATTTTTACCCTTAGCATATATGTCCTCTTATTATATAATCGATTGCGTAAAAGTCATTAGGTACAAAAAAAGCCTTGAAGATCAAGGCTTTTTCGTTGTTACCGATTAAATTTTTTATTCAATGCCGCTTCAACCATTGGTGGCACCAGCTCTGATATCTTGCCATTGTACTTTGAAACTTCCTTTACAATACTAGAACTTAAGAATGAATACTGACTGTTGGTCATGATAAAGAAGGTTTCTATTTCATCATTCAGCACTCTGTTCATTGAGGTAATTTGCATTTCATATTCAAAATCTGAAACGGCACGCAAGCCGCGAATAATAGCATTAGCCTTAACAGATTTAGCATAGTCCACAAGGAGTCCGGAATGTTCATCAACCGTAACATTCGGAAGATCCTTTGTTACCTCTTTTATCAGATGAATCCGCTCTTCAACACTAAATAGCGGGTTTTTTGATGAATTATTCATAACGCTTACATAAACCTTATCAAATACCTTTGCTCCTCTTCTGATGATATCTAAATGGCCATATGTAATTGGATCAAAACTCCCTGGACAAACGGCAATACTAGCCACGAAAGACTCCCCCTATTCCTCAATCGCACGTGAATAAATTGTTATTGCAATTACTCCATACTTTTCATGCTTTATTTGTGCAAACTCTCCTATCGACATCGGTAATTCTACATCATGACCGTGCTCACAGATAATGTTTCCACTATTTTTTAACAACCTATTTTTAGATATTTCATGCATTAAACTGATTAACTGCTGCTTTTTATACGGAGGGTCTAAAAATATGTAATCAAAACAAATCTCCCTTTTCACTAGTGCTTTTAAAGCTCTTTCTGCATCATTTCGATAAACTTCCGCCTTTTCCTCCATTTTACATGCTTGGATATTCTCATGAATCGTTTGAATTGCCTTTTTTTCCCGATCGACAAAAATGACTTTATCTAAGCCTCTGCTTAACCCTTCAAGTCCTAATCCACCACTGCCGGCAAAGAGATCTAGTCCTGCTCCACCATCAAAATAGGGTCCAATCATATTAAATAAGGCTTCTTTCACTTTATCCGTAGTTGGTCTAGTTGAATTTCCCGGAACCGCTTTTAATGGCCGGCCTTTACAAACACCTGAAACGACTCTCATTAGTTATCACCACAATTTTTCAAAAAACTTTTTAACAACATTATCCTATCATAATTGAATAATCTAGCCAACTTGTCTGTTTATTTTGGAAAAAATATTTTAGATACGTATAAGCTTGATGGTTGTGGAGATAATGTTATTAACAACATCAATTCGAGGATGTTGTTGCCAACCGCGGAGAAGACTTACGTTTCCCCATAAGTTCTTCCTCCGGTTTCTCCTCTCCCTTTGCCTTCTATCCTTAATAAAGGATGTAGAAGGACCCTGCAGATTGATCTGCGGGGTTTTTTTCGTTTGTATGAGCAAAAAATTAAAAAGTATGATAAAGTATGGAATGAATTCTAGGGCAAAGGGGAGTTTTATTTGATTCAACGCTTTATTGAACTAGGTGAAGGTTATTCGGATTTATACGAGTTAATTGAAATAGCAAAAGCCAACCAACACAGACTGTTACATTTGATGGCATTCCATACAGAACTTAATGGGAGACAAGTGACATCTTTAGCGGTGGTTTTGCAACTTACTGATCCTGGTAAATTCCAGGCTTTATATATCTGCCGGGAAGGGATCCCAAATCCAAACTTTAGACCAAATAAAAGGTATGATCTATTTAAGCAAACTGCTGAAGAGCTCGGCAAGGAAATTATTCAACTGTCTGTTAAACCTTCGAACCTCTTTCATGAAAAAGAATTATACTATCAGCATTTAATCGCGATTTTAAGATTAAACCATTATATAAAACCTTTACATTAAAAAAGCTCCAGCGTATAATGCGCTGAAGCTTTTTTAAATACCCATTTTATAATCATATTCTTTTGCTTTATCTGGTGCAGAATTTTCAAATTCCATTTTTAAGAAAGGCTTATATGACGGTTCAACTTTCTTAACAAATGAAAAGGAATTGATTTTTTCCATTATCACTTCAAGCTCGTCTTGATTACAATAAAGTACGACATATTTTAATTTTTTTGAAACATAATGAACATTGCCAAAACGCCTTAACATTTTCGCTTGTTTTAAAGAATAAAGCCAAATAACCAAACCTTGCCTTTGAACGAACATACTTTTTTCCCCTTCAATAAACCATCATTTTAATAAGTCTAGCATATTAAAACACTCTATTTCAATTCAAACTTGCAAAAAAACACCAAAGGTTAATGGTGATTACTATGGATTTAGAGCCAATCTGGCAGAGATTTATAAATCAACTTACCTTAAATGAATGTATTACGAATATCCATTGGAAGAAAATAGCTGGAATCCCGTTTATATATATTACCATAACCCCGCATTTATCTCAGCGCTCTCTAGAGGATACAATTAATAAGTGTTCACAAACCGTTATGAAAGGCAAACCCCTGCACTGCGAAACCATATTCGTACGGAAGGATGAATGGTTATATGTGTATAGGCACAGATTTTATGTACCACAGGATAAAATGTTCTGCTGCGGAAATCTTTGTGTAGACTGCACACGCTTAAAAGGAATAAAAAAACGGCTTAATGATTAATTAAGCCGCTGTTCTTATGCAGAGCATCCACAACTTCCACCGGTACCGCATCCAGCTCCATGAGAACCAGTCTGGAAAAAAGGGTTTCCTGAAGGCACCTTAATATGTTTAGAAACTGCCCCACCGACAAGTAAACTAATTTCATCTAACAAAGTTTGTAAGTCATTTTCCGCTAATTTGAATTCAGCCACATGTGTATCTAAATCCATTTCCCGCTTGGACTCACGGATTTGGCTCATTACCCTTTTATAGTCAGGGTGATATTTACCAAAGCGCTGTACTTCTTCGTAAAGCTCTTTAAGTTCCACAAAGGTGTTAATTTTCCTCTGTGTTTCTTTGTTAGTTTGCATTTTATATAAACAAATCTGATATTGTTCCACGATATCGGATTCTAAGACCATTTGTGCTAATTGCTCAGCGTATTCCAATAGTTCAACTCTTTCTGATGTAGCAATCATTCACGCCCACCTCCATTCACATTTTATCATGAATGATCCTGAATGTGAATAAACCTCACTTAGAGATATTTACCATGAACTCATTGGTTAATCCGTATGGTTTGTTATTTAAGTCTACTACCTCAAGTTTAATCTCATGCCTCCCTGGTGACAGGTCCTTAATGATAAAAGCTGCTGAGTTAACCTCTTGACTTCTTTTCCCATCCAGCCAAACAACAAACTTCCCCACTTTCTGAAATTTTTGATCTGATTCCCGAAAGCTGATTCCAGTTACTATACATTCTACAAATACATTATTGTCCTTTGTTTTAGATTGTACGAATAATGAAGGGCTTTGGTTAGCATATTGATGAAATCCGGACATAATTCCCACTATAAAAAAAGATAGAAGGATAACACTTACGAACCTTTTCAATACAATCACTCCTTTTAATTGTATTGTTTGCCAGGATTATTCTTTTTACTCTCAGCGAAAAAGACCACATCAATGTGGTCTTTAGTTTTGGTCTTTCATGGACTGAAGCATATAAAACATCATAGATGCCATTTGAACATTATTTGTAAATTTCTCTACCCTATGCGGGATTGTCTTCTTAAAATAATGCAGCGATTCAATCTCTAGTGTCTGTACATCATAAGGATTCCTCGATAGCTTTCTATACCAAAGAGGCTGTTCTCGGATAAATTTTTTTAATTCCTTTTGGCTATTAATATAATCAAGTACATCTCTTCTCATGAATTTTTTCCCTTCTGTTAGTCTTTACGAAATGAAAATGGATGTTTTTGTTCAATTTTTGGTGTTTTCTGTTGGGGTTGATTTCCTTGAAATTGGGAAATTACTCCCTGAATGGCTCCTAGCGCTTCACTTAAATTATTAATATAGTGCTGAATTTGGTTCGGGTCCATTTTTTGAACACTTCCAAGGATGGTTGATACCCAATCCCCTTTTTTCTCTTCCTTTGATTCGGAACTTGTAACCTTTTTTGCTCCAATCGTCTCCCAACGATTATCTTCCTCGCCCAGCAGATACCAGTCCTCATATAATTCCTGCCAAGTTGCATTTCCATTTCGTACTTCCTTAATTACCGAAGGGTTATTTTTCACAAACTCTTTAAATTGAATCACAGAAGGATGTAAATTTTTCTGCATCGTACCTCACCCCTGCCCAAATCAAATGCCTATTATACGATATGTGCTAAATAATGAATTGGTGAACATCCTACTGCTGTAAAAATTGTTTTTTTAATGGTAAGATGTCTTCAAAACAGAAATGAGAGGGATTACGGATGAAGGACAGATTGTATCAAATATTAGACCAGTGTATTGAAAAAGGGTCCGAAAGAGATTTAGATGCCATTGCCCACATATTAGAAGGATTTCAAAAAAAAATAGATATAGGATATACGCAATATATCGATGGACTATTTCATATGGAGAGAAAAATTGATAAGGAAAAAATGATTTTTGAAATCACTGTTCCATTAAATGATGTCTGGAATAATTCTTTAGCTATTGTTCATGGCGGGTTTACTGCTACTTTGCTTGATACTGCAATGGGAACAGCAGCAAATGTTATTCTTCCTGAAGGATATGGGGCAGTAACCAATCAATTAAATATTCATTACATCGCACCAGGTACAGGCGATAGCCTGCATTGTAAGGCTGAAATCATTCATCACGGAAGCAAGACTGTCGTAGTTTCAGGAGAAGCTTACCGTTCTGATGGTAAAAAAATTGCATATGCAACAGGGACATTTTTTATCATTCAAAAATAGAGGTGGATGAATAAAATGGTTACAGCTGTTGTTATACCCATAATTTGCGTTTACTTTTACTGGATTACTAGGAAAGAAATGAAAATAAATGATCTCAAATGGCTGGCTTTAGCTGAAGTAAAAAAAGAAGCAGTTGTTATGGGGGAAATTAAAAATATCCGCCATGAGAAACAACGTTTTTATTACCACCGATATATTTTTGTAAATGAACTGCTGCTTCAAACAGAAACAAAATCAATTAGAGCGAAAAAGATAACCCCTATTCGAAACAAAATGATGGTTGACTCCTCCTTTTCCATAGGAGAAGTAATACGTATATATGGAAGTTGGGAAGGGAATCATTTTCATTTTAGTGAATACGAGGTAATAAAAAGAAAAGAAAAAGGTGATTAATTCGTCACCTTTTTCTTAATTTGTTTTTTGTATAAAGTTTTGTGTATAATATTTTTGATAAACCCCTACGCCTAAATGAGTGAATTCTTCATTTAACAGAGCCTCTCGGTGCCCTTTACTATTTAACCATCCCTCTACCACTGCAGGCCCATCTGTATAATTTGCCGCAATATTCTCACCTGCAGACTTATATGCGACTTTTGCTGCTTCTAGTCTATTAGAAAGACTGCCAAATCTCTTAGAAGTATGTGAAAAGTCTTCGCTATCGGACATATCCTTACTATGGCCATAGGCAACTTCTGAGGTCTCTTCGTCCCATAATAGTGTCTTTACATTATGCCTTAACCTCATAATGTTTGTAATATCTAGTATTTCCTTCTCTGTACCTTGTTCAATCAAATTCCACTGTTCTTCATTAGGTTCAGAAGGCTCCATTAATTCCCCGCTATAGACGAGTTCATAAGGACGTTGCTGAATTAAAGTTTCATCATTTAGAAAACGTACGCTTGAAAGACTACCAGTAAATTGATCAATATATAATTGGACATAAACATCACCTAATTTAATTAATGGACGAATATTGAGGTCCATATCATTTAATTCAAAGCGATAAGAGTTCCCATTAAACTCAATATCTATATTTGTTGCGATTAATTGTGAATTAAAGATTTCTTCAATTGGCTGTCCAAGTTTAAATGGCGAGACATCCACATTTTCTCCTATAGCAAATACTGTTACGATTTTATTGTTTTTAACTCCAACCTGAACATAATTCGCGTAATCGGAATTATAAATATACCATTGATAATCATATAAGGATTCATCGATTCTTTGTGGATTCCCTAGTGTCTCTTTTAAATACTCTAGATCTTGTCCTATTAATAATCCCATACCACTGTTCGGAGGATCAGTGGGGGCTTTCTCCTGAATACCTTTTCCCTGATTTTGATATAATGATTCATTCATTTCTAATGAAGGTTCATCCGTTATTAAAACCTTATTATCATCATCTTCATTAACGCTCACATAAAAACCAATTGTAACGAAAATAGACGCTAGGATGAGAATTCTGAAGAGAGTACGCAGATGTATTCACCCTCTCTACTACTTTTTATTTCTGTATATGTATTTTGTATATTAATAATAATTATATCACCATTGTCTTTGTTAGTAACAGAGATAAATGAATTCGTCAAATAAATATATTGCTTAAAAAAAAACAGATACACCATTTGATGTATCCATTTTGATTTATTAAGGGTTATTTATTAATGTTGTACTCCATTATAATTTTGCTCAGAAATTTCGGTGAGTGCTACTTTTGCTTGATCATCGCTCATTTTTCTAATAGCAAAATCCCCAAGAGAAACAATTCCAATGAGTTTATCTCCCTCTACTACTGGCAGTCGCCGGATTTGGTGCTCTGCCATTAAACTAGCAGCTTCCTTAGCAGTCGCATCAGCTGAAATAGTAACAAGCTTACTACTCATGACTTCTTCCACTTTTGTTGACCCAGGGTGCTTTTCAGCAACACCTCGGACAACAATATCACGGTCCGTTATCATACCAACAAGCTTATCACCATCGACAATCGGAATGGCCCCTACATTTAATTCTTTCATTTTCACCGCAACCTCAAAAACATTATCCAACAAAGTACAACATTCAACTTCATCTGTCATTATGTCTCGGATCTTTTCCATTTCTTCGCCCCCAGCATGATAAATATATTCTTCAACATTTTCTTATGGTTACCAAAAGGCAATGAATTATTCGATGATGTATGCATTGCAAGTTTAAACATTTTCAACTATTATTAAATTGAATTAATTTAATTGGGTAAGGCATTGTTTTTAGGAGGGACTATTTATGAAATTTGAAAATACCGGTTTGGAAAAGATGAAAGCTGAAATAAACCGTTTAGATGATGTTATGATTGAATACGGTTTAGTGCGTGCAGAACAGTGGGATTATGAGCGTCTTACATATGACCGTAAGTTTGAGTTAAAAGAAGGGGTATTCTACTTACGTGTCCGCGGTCATGCAGTTGAAGGGGTTGTTGATTCTAATAAAGCAGTTATTCAGTTAATGATACCTTTATTAGGAAAGCACTATTACCCTCATGGAGTGGAATATGGAGAGGGAGAAAACTTTCCAACTTCTCTAGTAAATCAATGCAAAAAAATTCTTGAAGAAGTAAAGACAGAAGTAGAAAAATTCGCATTATAAAGTATAAAACGACGCATATAATCAGCATGCGTCGTTTTTATCTTTAAAAAAAATCATAAAAGAAAGGTTTGCTATGTGGAATTAGTTCTTCCAAAACTGCTATTTCCGATTCATGGCCCTTGATATACCCTAATTCATATAATTCAACAGGTCGTTTATAGCCAAATAATATTGCAGTCAATGAATTAATATCTAACCTAATTCCTCTTAGAGGAGGCTGTATGCAGGTACTTCCAGGCTTATCCTTATAAACCTTCGTTTCTCCATTACCAATTAAATAACTTCCAATATTCCAAGGTGCAAATTCATCCTCAATATGTAAGAAAATCTTATTAGGCAGGTTATTCAACTGGAATTTTTTCAAACATTTCTCTGCATCAACAATTCTAGCCATAAAATATGGAGTTACCTCCATCTTTACTTTTGGCTGTTGCAAGATATATTGTAATAGTTCATGATTGGAAGTCAAAATCGTGACATTTTCCACCATAGAATCATGTTGGCAAATAAAATTCCACAATCCGAACCTAGCCTCTTGTGTTAACGTTACAAACTCCTGAACGTCCATTTTCCGGTCTTTAACTTCATATAAGAGGTATCCTAATGCTTCGTTTGTTTCACTGTAATAAACTGCAATCTGACCGTCACCATAAATACTGTTCTTCCACCAATTTAATTCTCGGACAAGCATTCCCGTATATTTATGACTAAACCGAGAATAGACTTTCTCAATATCAGGATGATGATTTTCTTTTGCAAATCGCTTAACAGTTCCAGGCTGAGTCTCTAAAAATTTCAGATCCTTTTTCTCAATCAGAAGCTTCTTATTTTCTGTAAATACTTCCCACCCAAATTTCCGATAAAAACCGATGTCAAATGGATGTAAGAATGAAACAATTTGTTCCTCCGACCGCATGATCTCGAGTCCATGGAATATTAGTTTTTTTACAAAGCCAGTTCTACGATATTCAGGATAAGCTGCAACACCTGCTAAACCGCCCATTTTCCACTCTTGACCATTTACATAGACTTGGTGAGGAATAATATGGAGTTTTGCTGCAAGATTATTGTCCTTCCAAGCACCTATTAATCTTTGACTCTTTAACATTTCTACTCTTGCTGCCTTGCTCTCTTCAGGTATTTCATATTGAAATGCATACATCGATAGCTTCATTGATTCTACGTAATCTTTTTCAGTTACGTCCCTTATTTCCAAGATGATCACACTCCCCTGCTACTTTATTTCGATTTATGAATATAAATTCCTTTAAAAAACAAAAAAAGTGTCTAGTGAGACACTTTAAAATTTAAAATCCTAAGATAGCTTTAATAACAGAGGTAGTTTCTCCACCGCTAAAGAATACATACAGTAATAAGTAGACAGCAACACCAGTAATTGCGGTAAAAAACCAA
The DNA here is from genome assembly GCF_057221695.1 of Neobacillus sp. plas4. Classification (NCBI taxonomy): domain Bacteria; kingdom Bacillati; phylum Bacillota; class Bacilli; order Caryophanales; family Bacillaceae; genus Neobacillus; species Neobacillus sp. plas4. Next base: position 1,748,686 of record NZ_CM170152.1, on the reverse strand, counting down.
ATCACACTAGTAATCGGACCCAGTTTCTTATGTCTTGAAAGATTATTCTTATACCCAGTATATAACGTCACAACTCCGAAAATTGCCCCAGTAGTTGCAAGGAAGATATGAAAAACTAAAAACAAAGTGTAATATATTTTAAGTTGATCCGGTCCGCCAAAGGCAGTGTTTCCTATAAAAATTGTTCTCGACATATAAATGATAAAGAAAATAAGTGCAAAAATTGCAGCAACAAACATCGCCTTTTTGTGTGCTTCTATTTTTCTTTGAGTAATCAGCCACCAGCCTATTGCAACAGTTACAGCACTTAAAACGATAAATGTCGTACTAATCGTCGGTAAAATGGGTAGGGAATTCATAATTATCCTCACTTTTTATATATTCTACTATAATTTTAATTTAGTTCATCCATATTTTCAATAAAAAAGAAAATCTCCCAGTGCAATGGGAGATTTATTCAATCAGTGACGGCTTTAAAGTCGTGCTAATTTCCTTATCAGATTCTGCCTGGTCCTTCCGATACCATTCAAAGAAAACATGAGCTAAGAGAACTCCATATACAATTTCTTGAATAATCTTCATTAATACACCGCCAAGCTGCTGATCATGTACCAATGACATCGAACTAAACAATTCAGGTCCACTTATGTCTAAACCCGCAAATGTTGCAGGACCCACACAAAGACTCATTACTTGAGCCCAAACTTCTGGGTCAGAATAGGTGGCATAAATTGATTCAGGAGCAAAAATGATTAATGCACAGGCAGGGGTGATTAATATTCCGTCTGCAAAAATATACCCTACCTTCTTAAGCCCGCTTAACCTTTGCTGTTCCGGTACAGGATTAATAATTGGCCACCACATAAAGATCGCGACAATAAACAAAAGTGTCGAATACCCAGCATGTAACCAGAAGCTTTGCATAACTTGGTCAAAAACCAATGGAACATGATAGAAGGAAAACAATCCATTAAAAACAATTAACGCAATAAGTGGTTTGGTGAAAAAAGTAAATAAAGAATGAATCACTTTAATATTTAAAAGCTTTCTCCAAATCCAAACAGGAATACCAAATATAAAGATTGGTGGAATCACAAGAACTAATAGTGCCATTGAAATCATATGGACATAAAACATTAAATGAGCCATTAAATCCAGTGGAGAGCCTTTAATTGCATAAATCAATGCCATCGAAAACAAAAATAACCCAGCCTGCTTTTTTGTCAGCGGCTCACTATCTGCAAACTTGCTGCGGAATTTAATTGTTATTAAAAAGTATACTGCTATAATTGCTAGTAAACTTAATAGGAAGTACGGGCTCCAAAGTGCTTTAAAGCCAAAGATATCTAATGTAAGCACCGCATATCACCTCTTAATAAATTCTTAATCATAGTTTGATTATATACCTTAGAAAAGTAATCAGCAAAGCAATGACTTCATTATAAAAAGAAAATCGGCATAACGCCGATTTCCTTCAATGATTACCACCAAATAATAGTAGTGAAAGCTAATATCGTAATTAAGCCAACAAGTAATCCAGAATATATAAACATTGTAGGTGCTTCATGTCCCTTATGCTTCATATGCATAAAATAGTATAGCTGGAATACAACTTGAACAACCGCTAATAGGATAATAAACGGAACTATAAACCACGCAGAAGCTTTCATAGCTACAACTGCAAAAGCAATTAACGTTAAGAAGATCATCATGGCAAATGATACCACTTGATGTTTCATTTCTTCTGCGCTTTTTTTCTTACGATATTCAATGTCAACTCTTGGGTTACCTGAATTTAATTGTGAATTTGCCATCAGTTTATCCCACCATCCCCATTAAATATACAACTGTAAAGATGAATACCCATACAACGTCAATAAAATGCCAGTAAAGGCTTGCTGTATAAAACTTCGGTGCAGTGTAAAGGTCCAAGCCGCGTTTTGAATTGCGAATAATTAATGTAAGAATCCACACTAGACCGAAAGCAACGTGCGCTCCATGGAATCCAGTCAAAGTGTAGAAAGCAGATCCAAAAGCACTGCTAGTAAAAGTATGATTGTACTCATGAACATAATGTGAAAACTCATAAACCTCTAATGCAAGGAATGCAGCACCTAATAAAACGGTTATGATTAACCAAGTGTTCATCTTTTTTGCATTAAAGTTTTTCATGTGATGCATTGCATAAACGCTTGTTAAAGAGCTTGTTAATAACAACATGGTAGCAACAAACGTTAGCGGCAAATCGTATAAATCCTTTGCCAATGTATGTGTCGAATCAGGCACTTTATCCTTTAATGCTAAATAGGTAGCAAAGAGAGAGGCAAAAAGCACAGTCTCTCCACCTAGAAAGAACCAGAAGCCTAAAAATTTATTTTTTGCTTCAAGGGTTGATTTTTCAGGCTCAGCAGGCCAAGTTTCTAACGTTAATTTTTCTTCTGCATGCATTATGCCTTAACCCCCTTATCCTCATCATCCATTAATTCTTCTTTATGAATATGGAATCCGTGGTCATCTTTTACTGAACGTATGAACATTGAGCCGAATGTAATCAATAAGCCAAATACAAGAACTGGTATTGACCATGCTTTATCATCCATATTGAATAATGCGCCGAACGCAGCCACAAATAATCCAAATGACATCATAAATGGCAGGAATGAAGAGTTTGGCATATGGATATCACCGAGTGGTTCAGCAGGTGTCATCCCTTTTTTGCCTTCCATTTTTTCTAACCAATAAGCATCCAATCCACGCACTAATGGGAGCTGCTTAAAGTTATAGAAAGGCGGCGGTGATGGAAGCGCCCACTCAAGCGTTCTACCGTCTCCCCAAGGATCATTTCCAACTCGGACATTTTTCACTGAAGTCATAATGATGTTGTATAAAAGAACTAAAACACCTAATGACATAAATACTGCACCGAATGAACTGATTAAGTTAGACATTTCAAATCCTTGACCTGGCAGGAATGTGAATACACGACGCGGCATACCCCAAAGACCTAGGAAATGCTGGATAAAGAACGTCATATGGAAACCGATAAAGAATAACCAGAAAGTGATTTTACCTAATGTTTCATTTAACATTGTTCCGAACATTTTCGGCCAGTATAAATGTGTACCTGCAAGAAGTGCAAATACAACACCACCGACAATTACATAATGGAAATGCGCGACAACGAAATACGTATCATGGTATTGATAGTCAGCCGCTGCAACTGCAAGCATAACCCCTGTTACCCCACCGGCAACGAATGATGGAATGAATGCTACAGCATAATGCATTGGAGTCGTAAATTTAACACTTCCACCCCACATGGTTAATAACCAGTTAAAGATTTTAATACCGGTTGGTACTGCAATCGCCATAGTAGCAACAGCAAAAATCGCATTTGCAACTGGTCCTAAACCAGTTGTGAACATATGGTGAGCCCAAACCATGAATCCTAGGAAACCGATTAATACGGTTGCAAATACCATGGATGAGTATCCGAAAAGGCGTTTTCTTGAAAACATAGGCATGATTTCTGAAAAAATACCAAAAGCAGGAAGTATTAAAATATATACTTCTGGGTGTCCGAAAATCCAGAATAAATGTTCCCAAATTACTGTATTCCCACCCATGGTGGTAACAAAGAAATTAGAACCAAACATACGGTCAAACATCATCAAAACTAGACCCACAGTTAACGGCGGGAATGCAAATAAAATAAGTGCTGAAGTAACGAAAGTTGTCCATGTAAACAATGGCATTCTCATATAAGTCATTCCAGGTGCACGCATATTGATAATCGTTACTAAGAAGTTAATACCACCAATTAGTGTCCCTAAACCTGATATCTGTAATCCCAGTACATAGAAATCAACCCCATGACCTTTTGAGGCCATTGCGAGTGACGCGTATGAAGTCCACCCAGCGTCAGGTGCACCATCAAAAAACCAAGAAAGATTTAAGAATACTCCTCCGAAAAAGAATAACCAAAAACCTAAAGCATTAAGAAATGGAAACGCAACGTCACGCGCACCAATTTGTAACGGCATTACCGCATTCATAAATGCAAAGACAAGCGGCATAGCTGCAAGGAATATCATCGTCGTTCCATGCATCGTGATAATTTCATTAAATAAACCTGCACTAACAAAATCATTATTTGGTACTGCAAGCTGAATGCGGATAAAAACTGCTTCAAGTCCGCCAATTACAAAGAAAAATCCACCTGCAATAAGATATAGGATAGCGATTTTTTTATGGTCAACTGTTGTTAAAAAGTCCCATAAAGTTGCGCCAAATCCCTTTTTTTGAGCGTAGGTACTCACAATTTTACCTCCCTTTCAACCAATTCCCCTTTTATTCCTGGACTTTTAATCCCATTAAATATGCTGTTAAAGCGTCAAGCTGTTCTTCACTTAATTGTGGATATTTATCAGTCATTAAATTTCCTGGCTTGTATTTTTCAGGAGTACGAAGCCAATTCTTAAGCTCTTCTTCGTTATGATCCAATACACCTGCAATACGAGAGCGTTCACCAAAGTTTGTTAAGTTTGGTGCTAACCTTGCTTCTGGAGGTGTTGTATTTCCTGGTGTTACAGCGTGACAGCTTAAACAACTCTTATTAAAGAGATCTTGACCTTGCTGCGCTAAAGCTGTATCTGCTTTGGCAGGTTCTTTAACAACCTTCATATCAGCCACCCAGTTATCAAAGTCAGCACGGCTCATGGTTTTAACTTTAAAGTCCATTAAAGCATGAGATGGTCCACAAAGTTCAGCACATTTACCGTAAAATAAATCTCCAGCTTCTTTAGCCCTCTCACTATCAAACTCCAGCCAAAATTTATTAACGTTTTCGGTGTTGGTATCAAGCTTTCCACCTACTGCAGGTACCCAAAATGAGTGTTTTACATCGGAGGAAATTAAATTAAAATAAACCTTTTCATCTGTTGGTACAACTAAATCCTGTCCTGTCACAATTCCTTCGCCAGGATATTCAAATTCCCACCAATATAAGTTGGAGCGTACATTGATAACCAACGCGTCGGAATCTTCTTTCTCCATTGGTGAAACATCAGCCAATTTAAAAGTGGCAGAAACGGTAGGAACAGCTAAAATCAAAAGTAATAAAATAGGTACAACTGTCCAAATAATTTCTAGTTTGTGGCTTCCTTCTACTTGTTTTGGTATCCTATCATCTTTTCTTCTAAACTTAAACAAGACAATAAAAAAGATTACCATTACAACTACAATTACCCCTACCATTATCAATGTGCTTAGTTTCATCAGATCATATTGAATGTCTGCAACTTCACCAGCTGGCCTTAATGCCGATACGAATGGTTCGCCACATCCTGAAAGGATAAGCGAAAGAATCGCAAATATCGAAATTAACCGCCATTTCGCAAGCCTTTTCATAGCTTAATCAAACCCCTCTTTCGCCAATTAAATTCTTTAATTTTATGTGATCAAAAATGTATGTAGAAATATTCCTCCTTAAATATTTAAAACATGGAGGCAGCTGGTCAAATTGCCTCCATATTTTTTTGTAAGAATAATTTTATATTCCCCTTTTTTAAGAAAGAACATCCCAGCTAGACTAACGTAACTATAACCATTGCGACAAAAATAATCGTTAAATATTGCAACGAATATACAAACATTAGCTTTGCCCACTTAATATCATCTTTGATCTTATATCCATAAATCCCTAATACAAGCCAACCGATATTTAATACGGTTGCCAAAATTAGAAATGGGATTCCTAAAGAAGTAAGTAATATGGGGGTCGGCAGTAAAGCTGCTACCCATATTATGATGTGTTTCTTAGTAGTTTTAAAACCCTTCACCACAGGAAGCATAGGGATTCCAGCAGCTCTATATTCCTCTACTCTTCTCATTGCTAGTGCATAAAAATGTGGAGGCTGCCAAATAAACATTAGAATAAATAAGGACCAAGCGATAATATCTAGGTTTCCATCGACAGCAGCCCAACCGATTAACGGTGGAACCGCACCAGAAATGCTGCCTATAATTGTATTTGAAACCAATTGACGCTTAGACCATAAGGAGTACAAGACTACATAACTAAAAACCCCAAGCAGTCCAATTACTGTTGCAGTCATGGTAGTAAACATGAGAAAAATTGTACCTAGCGTGATTAAGACTAACCCAAGCCACAATACCTTTGAAGGAACTATTTTTCCAGTAACCGTTGGTCTTGCTTTGGTTCTTTCCATTAAATGATCAATATCACGGTCAATGTAATTATTTATACTGCATGAACCCGCAATAATAAGGGAGGAACCGATAACCGTAAATAAAACGATATCTAAGTTATTTAAAAAACTTTGACCGCTAAAATGTAAAGCAAGCCATATTCCTGTAAAAGTTGTGATTAAATTTGAATTGACAATACCAATCTTAATAAGTGCGGTAAAATCTTTCCACATCGAGGCTTTTTCTATTTGTGAATTAAGACTGGCTGTACCAGTTTCGATCGTTGCTTCACCGTATGCCTTTGAATTTGGCATCTTTCCCCCTCCTAAGTATGTTGTAATTATTATTATAAACGCGATAGATAACTTTTCCAAATTATAATAGTTATTTAAAAGCTATTATTATTTTATAATATTGTTATTTAAGGAACACTTTCTCTGTATATTAAATCACACTTTGGAGTACTTTTGTGAATTTTTTTCGAATAATTTATGTCTAAATTGTGTCCGTCACTAATTATAATACATTATACTATAAATTAGAATGTTTAGATAATAAAATACACTTTAATTTAAATAAGAATTTAATCATTTCCTAGTGTTGTACAGTAGAGTCCTTTTTAAAATGTTGTTATATAGAAGTATAAAGGACTTATTCAATTTTACCAATTAGTTTTAACCCTATTCAACGATAGTTTTCACTATAATAATAGTGAAAACGTAAAGTTATTCATTTTTTTTAATGTAATCTAAAAATCTAAGTTTTTAATCTGTTCTTTTTCTCATGTATTCGTTATGATATATAGGTACTTTTATCTGGTTCATTCACATTTATTATATTGACATTAATATCCAACAGCAAATTAATAAATAAATACTTAAGAAGGTGATCTTTTGCGACGTTCTTTAAAGTGGTTAGCCGTTGCCACTACTATTGGAATGATCCTAGTTTTACTAGGCGGAGCACTTGTAACAAAAACGGAATCTGGAATGGGCTGCGGGAGATCCTGGCCGCTTTGTAATGGTGAATTTGTACCAACAGACATAACTCCAGAATTAATTATTGAACTTGCTCACAGGCTTGTGTCTGGTGCTGTCGGTTTTATGGTGCTAATCTTATCCATTTGGACTTGGAAAGCAATTGGGCATATTAGGGAGACCAAATTCCTATCTTTTCTTTCTTTTTTCTTTTTAGTTTTACAAGGATTAATTGGGGCAGCTGCTGTAATATGGGAACAATCCGACTTTATTCTTGCACTTCACTTTGGAATATCTTTAATTTCTTTCGCAGCTGTCTTTTTACTTACTTTACTAATCTTTGAAATCGATAAAAAGTTTGATGCAGATAAACTCATCATTGATAAAAGAATGGGCTTTCATATTATCTCTATATCCATTTATAGCTACTTTGTTATTTATACTGGTGCTTTAGTACGTCATACCAAATCAAGCTTAGTTTGCCGTGATTGGCCGTTATGTATTAATGATAGCCCAGCGCTTCCAACTAATCTATATGAATGGGTTCAAATGGGGCACCGCGCAGCTGCAGGTATTATATTTATTTGGATATGTTACGCTGCATACTTATCTATAAAAAAGTATCGAAATCAAAAAGTGATTTATTGGGGCTGGATAAGTGCGTTTGCACTCGTATCCCTTCAAGTTTTATCGGGAGCTTTAGTTATCTTTACCCGGCTAAATCTATACATCGCTTTACTGCATGCTCTATTTATTACCTGCTTATTTGGTGTACTAAGTTATTTTCTTTTATTATTATCCCGATCACGAAAAAACAAATAAAAAAAGTTGCCAGCTGATGGCAACTTTTTTATTTGTTTATTTTTCTAATTCAAGTAGTAAATCTCCTGTTTGAATGGCATCATCATTTTTTACATAAATATCTTTTATTACTCCTGAAAAAGGTGCCTGTACAGTCGTTTCCATTTTCATAGCCTCAGTAATCAAGAGATGGTCGCCTCGTTCTACCATTTCCCCTTTTTCTACCAATAGTTTTACAACAGTCCCAGGCATCGTTGCAGAAATATGCATTTCATTCTTAGGGTCTGCTTTTAGTCTAGAAACAACTGTTGATTTAATACTTTCATCTTTAATATTTACCTCACGCGGTTGTCCATTGAGTTCAAAATAAACAATACGTGTTCCATCTGACTGTGGCTGGCCAATTGAGACAAGTTTTACAATAAGTGTTTTTCCTGTTTCAATTTCTACTTCTATTTCTTCACCAAGCCGCAGACCATAAAGGAATGTTGGAGTATCTAGGAATGAAATATTTCCATATAGATTTACCGTATTCATATATTCTTTGTAAACCTTTGGATAAAGTGCATATGAAATAATATCAGTATCCGAAATGTCTTCTCCGAATTCATTCACTAACTCTTCCTTTAATTGCTTGAAAGAAACTTTTGGAAGCATTTCTCCCGGACGGACCTCCAATGGTTTTTTTCCTTTTAAAATAACACTTTGCAATTTTTCTGGGAAACCTTGATGAGGTTGACCAAGATACCCTTGAAATAATTCAACTACGGAATCAGGAAAATCTAATGCGTCCCCACTATTTAGAACATCTTCTTCCGTTAAATTATTTTGCACCATAAACAGCGCCATATCACCAACCACCTTTGAAGACGGTGTGACCTTAACGATGTCTCCAAACATATGATTTACTCGTGTATACATTTGTTTGACTTCATCCCACTGCTCACCAAGACCAACTCCCTTGGCTTGCTGCTGAAGATTACTATATTGCCCTCCAGGCATTTCATGCTGATATACCTCTGAATGCGGTGCTATCATTCCACTTTCAAAATCATGATAATATTTCCGTACATCCTCCCAATAGTAGGAAAGCTGTTCCAAAGCATCTATATTTACATTTGCTCTCCTATCTTTTCCCTCTAATGCATAATAAAGAGAGTTTGCACTGGGTTGTGAGGTAAGCCCTGCCATCGTACCCAATGCGGTGTCTACAATATCCACTCCGCCATCAATGGCGCGTGCATAAGTGAAAATTCCATTTCCACTTGTATCATGCGTATGAAGATGAATTGGAATATCAATCGTTTCTTTTAATTCAGATATCAATCTATACGCTGCTTCTGGCTTAAGTAAGCCCGCCATATCCTTTATTCCTAATATATGTGCGCCTTGGTTTTCTAGTTCTTTTGCTAGGGCTTTATAGTAGTTCAAATTATACTTCACTCTAGTCTGGTCAAGAATATCCCCTGTATAGCAAATGGCTGCTTCCGCAATCTTTCCGCTATCCCGTACTGCCTCAATGGCAATTTCCATACCAGGTACCCAGTTTAAACTATCAAATACTCTAAAAACATCTATCCCTTCTTCGGCAGATTTACTAACGAATTCACGGATAAGATTGTCAGGATAATTTGTATAACCAACTGCGTTAGAGCCACGGATTAACATTTGAAACAGAACATTAGGGATTTTCTCACGAAGCAGCCTCAACCGCTCCCATGGATCCTCTTTCAGGAATCGATACGCCACGTCAAACGTTGCACCTCCCCACATTTCAAAAGAAAACAGGTTAGGCAGCAGCTTGGCTGTCGGCTCTGCGATATGGAGAATATCTGTTGTTCTAACCCTTGTGGCCAACAAGGACTGATGAGCATCCCTAAAGGTGGTATCGGTTAATAATACTTTGTTTTGATTCTTAATCCATTGAACAAGACCTTCTGCACCACTATGGTCAAGAATCTGTTTCGTACCGTCTTGATAAGGAAAATCATACCTTAATTTAGGAATACGAGGCTTTGTAAAAACAGGTCTTTTCTTCTTTTCTATTCCCGGAAAACCATTCACGGTTACATTTCCGATATAGGAAAGCATTTTGGTTCCACGGTCTTTACTTACTGGGAAAACAAATAACTCAGGGGTTGAATCGATAAATGAAGTATCGTATTCTCCTCGTCTAAACTTCTCATGTCTTACAACATTTTCAAGGAACGGAATATTGGTTTTAATTCCTCGAATTCTAAACTCCCTTAGGTTCCGTACCATTTTGGACGCAGCCTGCTCAAAAGTTAATGCCCATGTTGAAAGCTTCACAAGCAAAGAGTCATAATAGGGTGTTATTACCGCACCTTGAAAACCATTTCCCGCATCTAGACGAACACCAAATCCACCGCCGGAGCGATACGCCATAATTTTTCCAGTATCAGGCATAAAGTTATTTAAAGGGTCTTCTGTTGTAACACGAGACTGAATAGCATAACCGTTAACCCTGATTTCATCCTGAGGAGGTATTCCAACAATTGGACTGTGTAAATCCTGACCTTCAGCTATTAAAATCTGGGTATGTACAATATCAATCCCAGTTACCATTTCGGTTACTGTGTGTTCAACCTGTATCCTTGGATTTACTTCAATAAAATAAAAGTCCTCGCCTGAAACAAGAAATTCAACCGTCCCTGCGTTTAAATAACCTACATTTTTCATTAATTTAACGGCTGCTGTACAAATTTTCTCACGCAATGAATTGGAAATGGAGACGCTCGGGGCAACTTCCACCACTTTTTGATGACGGCGCTGTACAGAACAATCCCGGTCATATAAATGGACGATATTACCGTTTCTATCCCCAAATATTTGCACTTCTATATGTTTTGGTTTCTCAATTAATTTTTCCAAGTAAACTTCATCACTGCCGAAAGCTGCCTTCGCTTCTGATCTAGCTCGGTCGAAAGCTTCTTGCATTTCCTCTACTTTATTAACAATCCTCATACCACGGCCGCCGCCGCCAAGGGCTGCTTTAATGATAATCGGGAAACCATGATTTTGAGTAAATTCTTGCACATCAATCAGGCTGCTAACTGGACCTTCACTGCCTGGAATGACTGGTATCCCGGCCAATTCTGCTTGTTTCCTTGCCTTGACCTTGTCACCAAACATATCTAGATGATCGGAGGTTGGACCAATAAAAATAATCCCTTCTTCTTCACAGCGTCTAGCAAAATGGATGTTCTCCGATAGAAAACCATAACCTGGATGGATTGCATTGGCACCACTAAACTTTGCGATTTCAATAATTCCATCAATATCTAGATAGGCATCAATTGGTTTTTTCCCTTCGCCGATTAAATAAGCCTCATCGGCTTTGTAGCGGTGATAGGCACCACTATCTTCCTTGGAATAAATCGCCACCGTGTTAATATTTAATTCGGAACATGCCCGAAAAACTCGAATCGCGATTTCCCCTCTGTTTGCGACTAACACTTTATTGACTTGTCTTGACAATGTAAGCACCTCTTTTTCCCTTTATTATATTAATGCGCAGGGAACTATATTTTACCCTAGCGCTATGTTCGAAATTGATATACATTTCCATCTTGTTGTTTGACTGTTTCCCCTTTTTCTGCTTGCTTCTTTTTATATTTACTTTCATATTTCACAAACATCGAAACATTTACAAGAATACCAGCAGCAATTGATAATTGTAATAATGAAGATCCCCCATAGCTTACGAATGGTAATGGTACACCTGTCAGCGGCATAACACCTGAGATACCGGCTAAATTAATAAATGACTGTATCCCAATCATACTTGAAATACCTATGGCCAATAAACTGCCAAAAGGGTCTTTACAACGAAGTCCGAGATAAATACCACGTAAAACAATATAGGCTAGTGTAATAATGACGAAGCCAACACCCCATACACCTAATTCCTCTGCAATAACTGCCATAATAAAGTCAGTATGAGATTCAGGCAAATATCCCAATTTCTGAACACTTTTACCTAAGCCTAGACCATTTACACCGCCTGAGCCTATCGCAATATATGAGTTTGCCAGGTGGAATCCTGAATCCAATTCATCTTGAAATGGGTCACTCAAGACTTGAAATCGTTCCATACGTTTTTCTGAGAATATTTCATCTTGTAATACTAAAAAAACAGGTGAAATTAGAATCATAACAAGCAAAAGCAGTTTAGTAATATTTTTGAAATTCATACCTGAAGAGATAATAATCGTACTAGCAATTAAACCAATAATAAGTGCAGTACCAAAGTCTGGTTGAAAGGCAATTAATCCCAGAACAATTACTAGGTAAGCCAGTGGTGGCAAAACCCCGTGATTGAATTTGTTAATATATGCCTGTTTTTTTGCATATACAGCTGACAAATAAATGATTAATGATATTTTTACGAACTCTGCCGGCTGAATACTGATAAAGCCAAAATCATACCAGCTTTGCGCATTTCCTCTAACTTGTCCAAATGCGAAAAGGCCCATAAGACTCAGAATAGATAATCCAACCATCGGGAGTAAAAATTTAGTATTCTGCATAATTTTATATGGAAATAAAGCAATAAACAAAAAGATAACACCCGAGGCAATTAAATACAGCTTTTGTTTTTGATAAAAGTAATCACTTGGAACGTGATATCTTTGTACTGCCGATGCCATACTGGCACTATAAACCATCACTAATCCAAATAAAGCCAATAAGATAATTGCAATAATTAATGAGTAATCATAGGATTTTAAAATTTTTTTTAACATGTGATAACTTCCTCGTTTTTAAAATTGTAGTTATAGCTATTATAATAGAAAACGATACGAATTAGGTGAGGAAAAGTTACATTACTCCAATCTTTTGAATAGGAATATTCTGATAATGGAAATAGTTAATAAAAAACTCAAACAATTCTTCACCATTGTTTGAGTTCTTTAGCTATTTTCTAATGGATGCATCATGAAGCGCAGATAATTCTCTTTCTAATTTATCTAGAATCGCTTTACCATCCTTGACATCAATTAAGCCTAATCTAACAGCAAATTCTATTTCTCTTGATAAACCGAACATTTGCGTATCCAATACCTCTTCATATAGCGGGCATTGAGGCATCGTGAGATTTTCCATTTGCACCTTAATAAGCTTTAATATTTTTTCAGCGTCTGCCTGTAATAAGGCATAAGCTTTTTCCTGATGATTTACAATCATTTCAGACGCCAACATTGATCCCCCCATTCAGAGCGATAACCCAACTTATCTATAAATTTTACCTTTTACTACAGAAAAATGCAAGAACAATAACGAGCGGGGTTATGGTTTCAGCATATTCCTTATATGACATCCACTCTATTTCACGTTATACTTTAATAGACATGAACTGGAGGAATGAATGGATGGAAAACATAATAATACTATCAGGTAAGGTTAAATATACGATTACTCTTGATCCTACTGTTTGGATTTTTGACGATCGGAAAATTGATTTGAATACTTACTTCTCTACAACTAATGAAAAATCAGATGAACTTGAGAAATATACAAAATCGATTTCAAAACACTGGGACCGTGAAATAATGGAAGGTGCGATCTACCCGCCAACCTTAAAAACGGAGAAGAAATACGAGAAAGAAAAGATGTTAACTGGAAGTTTCGGTATTCCATTTCAGCCATTTATAAAAAATGCAGAACCGGACGAAAATGCTTCTAGTTTAATCATTAGAACAGCTTCATCAGAACATGAAATATCACTTGATATCGCAAAGGATCTAATTCTTGGTTTTTCAGTATCCGGGAAACCACTTTCTGAAGACGGACCTGTCCACGTTTATTATGGAGATGGTTCTAACCAACAAAACCCAATTAAATCTGTTAGAGAATTTATTATTAAATAAGGCTCTTTTCTTATACTTTGTTGCTTATATTAATAAAATTTAATGATTGTGCTAATTTTCTGCAGAAAATTCCATAAATATAATAAGAAAAGAGCCTGCAATCTAAATTCTAATACGCAAAATATCTAATTCACGTTAAAATCGGCTTTAGATTTTAACAACAATCATTATTACAAACACAACCTTAAATAGGAAACAACGGGTGCCAGTATGGTACCCGTTTCTGCGTATTATCTTATATAGGATCATCCTCGGTTTACAGTAAGTCTGCAGCTAACCTTGCTAAACCAGACCGCTCCCCTTTTAAAAGCTTAACATGTCCTGAAATAACTTGGTCCTTAAAACGTTCGACTACATAGGTTAAACCATTATTGTAGGCGTCTAGGTATGGATGATCGATTTGTTCTGGGTCCCCCATTAAAACAATCTTACTTCCCTCGCCTACCCGAGTTAAAATTGTCTTTACCTCATGTTTAGTTAAATTTTGCGCTTCATCAATAATGATAAATTGCTTTGGCAAACTTCTTCCGCGAATATAGGTTAGTGCTTCTACCTCTATTGATCCCATCCCCGCTAGGATTGCGTCTAATTCACCAGGTTTTTTTGTATTAAAAAGATATTCAAGATTATCAAAAATAGGCTGCATCCATGGTCTTAGTTTTTCCTGTTTCTCACCAGGCAAATACCCTAAATCCTTACCGACAGGTACAATCGGTCTTGCTACTAACAACTTTTTAAACTCTCTGAAGTCTTCTGTTTGCATTAAACCAGCTGCCAAAGCAAGAAGGGTTTTACCTGTTCCAGCTTTACCTATTAAGGTTATTAGTGGTATGTCCTTCCGCAGTAATAACTCAATTGCCATAGTCTGCTGGACATTTCTTGGGTGAATCCCCCAGACATGATCCTGATTAATCGCAAGTTTTTTTACAATTTTCCTACCTTTATCCACCATTCCTAATGCTGAAGCTGAACCTCCCAGCGCATCTTTCATAATTAGAAATTGATTTGGATAGAAAGAATATTTTCCAATTTCAGTTAAAGGCAATTCGCCTTTTTCATAAAAAGCCCCTAGCAGCTCACCAGTTAAATATACTTCCAAAAAGCCGGTGTAAATATGGTCAATTTCAACCACCCTGTCGCTCAAAAAATCCTCTGCTGTTAACCCTATTGCGTCAGCCTTTACTCTGACCAATGCATCCTTGCTAACAAGGATTACAGGCTTTCCATTTTCCTTCAGTTGTTCTTCTGTTGATAAATTTTTTGCTACTGCAAGAATTCGATTATCATTTGTTTTCTCAACAAAAATTTCCTGCAATTCATGAAATGCACGATGATTAAGCTCAATTCTAACCGTTCCACCATTTTCTAGAGGAATCTTTTCATGAAGCTTTCCTGCTGCTCTTAATCCATCAATTAATCTTGATACATGGCGTGCATTTCTTCCTATTTCATCCATGTACCTCTTCTTTGAGTCCACTTCTTCAAGGACAACTGCAGGAATGACTACTTCATTATCTTCGAAAGAAAATATGGAATACGGGTCTTGTAATAAGACATTTGTATCTAACACGTATATTTTACTCAAAGCGACGCCTCCACTTTTTCTAGTTGATTAGGTTAGTTAATGGGGTTGGACTAACACATTGCTAGATAGGACTTTGGTAAAATATATGTTTGTTCGAATAAAGATAGAAGGATTTCCGCACAATAATTGTAAGTTGAATATAGCTAACGTATAAATCGCTCAGACAACTCTTTTTGGAGGTGGATCTTTAAATGAAAAAGCTTTTGATATTTACAACCTTAGTATTAGTCTTAACAGCTTGTAACAACACAAACAATGCTCAAAACAATGAGAAGCAATCATTAGTTAAAGTTAAGAACAGTAATATTGAGAATGTCGACCGGAAAACTGGTCAGGAAATTTCCAAACGCTTGGTTGAGATTGCCACCAGTATTCCAAATGTTAATGATGCAACAGCTGTAGTAATAGGAAGGTATGCGATAGTTGGAATTGATGTAAATTCAAAGATTGAACGTTCTCAAGTCGGAACCATAAAGTATTCAGTAGCTGAAAGTCTAAAAGAAGACCCGTATGGAGCGCGAGCCATTGTCGTAGCTGATGCAGATACAAATCAGCGATTAAAAGAAATTTCAGCAGACATCCAAAAAGGAAGACCGATACAAGGAATTATGGAGGAACTCGCGGACGTTGCAGGCAGATTAATGCCCGAAATACCAGGGGATATCATAGACCCAAATCCTAAGAATGCTCCAGAAGAACCAAAGAAAGAACTACCTAATGACCAAAAGAAAAGCCTAGAGAAAGACCAGGAAGACCAATCGAACCATTATAAATAAAAGCCTAGTCCATCATGGACTAAGCTTTTTTCATTGATTCCATTACTTGCTTATCTAACCTGGCAGCTGCATTTTTATCATAGGTTTTGTCATACTGGGGCTCAGTAACAATTTTAGAACCATAGAACATTACGTCCCTAACCTCACCGATTTTTATTTCTACTAATGCCAGCTTTAAAGGAACATCTTGAAGTCTTTCTTCTTTTAAAGTCGCATTTCCCTGTATGGAATATGTAGATTCATTTGCAATTAAATTGATTACCACATTACTATTTTGTGTAATATTTTGAATAATTCTTGATTTATTATCAACAGCAAAATAGATGGTTTCTTCATCTTTCGCTAATACCCAAGAGATTGCACTTACATTCGGACCACCAGTTTCAAAATCCACTGTTGCTAATGTTACAAACCTTTCTTTTTGTAACTCATCAAATAATGGCTTAATGAGTTTTGGTTCTACTTGATTCGCCATCTTTACATCCCCTTCATTCTATTCCTGTTAAAAAACAGATATTCTCATAGTACTATTATCTGTTTTTTTCAGCAACTTAATCAGATTGATTTAACAGTATCTATATTTGCATGATATACTAGGTATAATAAAGCAAGACTAGAATTGACTGGGGTGCATTATGAAAGTAAAATGCGTTATCTGTGATAAAATTGAATCGATAGAAGATGAATCGTTTATAGCAAAACGTCTTCGAAATCGTCCTATCCATACATATATGTGCCAAGACTGCAGCAGTAGAATTTCCGAAAAGACCAAAGCGAGAATTGAAACAGGAAACTTTAGATTATATCGAACGCAGTCTGAAAAGGATGAATGGTAAAAAAACAACATGCCGATGGGCATGTTGTTTTTTAATCTTCAAATGGAAAGTTACAATATTTATCTGGCTCTTGATTAATTTGGTTGAGCATAACCTCGATAAGTTCACGGGGAAACCGTGTCTTCTTCGATTCCCCTTCGTGAATATAGTAGACATAATACATCACTTCATCAGTAGTAACTTTAATGTTTGTAAGATGATGTTCATCCTTAATGATCTCATCAAAAAGGTCTAATGTCTCTCTAGCGGCCGTATCCTCAGGTCGAGCGTCACAAACAATCTTAATCGAAAGCCAATTATAGAGTGTATCCTGTATCGATCGCATGTTTATTATCCCCCGTTACTTCGCTTCAGTTTGCTGCTTTTTCGACTGATGCAGGCGAATTTTGTAAATAATCAAAATTAATGCCGCCACGACAAGTCCTTCTGTTATTGGTAAAAAAATCCCCAGAGCAGTTAAGATCGTACATCCTGCCGCTAAAAAGATATAGATCATAATGGATTTTCCAATTGGCAGCTTCTGAGCAAAGCCAAGTTTATAAACCAATATGGATAGAGCTACAATCGTTAAATATAGCAGCCACATTCCCATTTTTGGATTTTCGGTTACGTTGTAAAGAGCTGGAAAAAAAGAAAGCCGGTCCGCCACATTCACTCCTATTACCTCCCCCGAAAAAAAAATTTAGCTTAATTCTGCAACTTTTTTCTTTTTAGCCATTCTTTCTCGTTCATTTTTATCTAAGATTTTCTTACGTAAGCGGATAGACTCCGGTGTAACTTCACAATATTCATCTTCGTTTAAATACTCCAGAGCTTCCTCTAATGTCATGATTCTTGGTTTTTTAATAACGGAAGTTTGGTCTTTGTTCGCTGAACGAACGTTTGTTGCTTGCTTTACCTTTGTGATATTGACGGTAATATCATTTTCACGGGTGTGTTCGCCAACAATCATTCCTTCATAAATTTCAGTCCCAGGTTCGACGAAAATTGTTCCACGATCCTCAACATTCATAATACCATAAGTAGAAGCTTTTCCTGATTCCATTGATACTAGCACACCTTGACGTCTTCCTCCTACTTGGCCTTGAACCATTGGCTGGTAGCTGTCAAATGTGTGATTAATAATTCCATAACCACGAGTCATTGTTAAGAATTCTGTGGTGTAGCCTATTAGTCCACGTGCTGGGACATTAAAGATTAATCTTACTTGTCCAGAGCCATTATTAATCATATCAATCATTTCACCTTTTCGTGCACCAATTGATTCCATTATGGAACCTGTATGCTCTTCAGGTACATCAATTTGAACCCTTTCAATTGGCTCACAACGGACACCATCAATTTCTTTAACAATAACTTCAGGCTTAGAAACTTGAAGCTCATAGCCTTCACGGCGCATGTTTTCAATTAAAATGGATAAATGAAGCTCACCACGTCCTGAAACAATCCATGCATCCGGAGAATCAGTATTTTCAACACGTAAGCTTACATCTGTTTGCAGTTGAGCGAGCAGTCTTTCCTCAATTTTTCTAGAAGTTAAGTACTTACCTTCTCTACCTGCAAATGGGCTGTTATTTACAACAAAGGTCATTTGTAATGTTGGTTCATCAATTCTTAGGATTGGCAATGCTTCCTGATGTTCAATTGGACAAACTGTTTCACCAACATTAATATCTTCCATCCCTGAAACAGCAATTAAATCACCAGCAACTGCTTCTTGAATTTCCTGACGTTTTAATCCAAAGAAACCAAAGATTTTTGTTACACGGAATTGTTTTACAGAACCATCTATTTTCATTAATGAAACCTGCTGTCCAACATGCATTTTCCCGCGAAATACGCGACCAATTCCGATTCTGCCTACGTAATCATTATAATCAAGAAGTGCTACTTGAAATTGAAGAGGCTCATCGCGATTGTCAATTGGTGCTGGTATGTTTTCTACGATAGAATCATACAGACATTGCATGTTTTCTTCTTGTTTTTCTGGATCAGTACTAGCTGTCCCATTAATTCCTGAGGCATAAATAACTGGGAATTCAAGCTGTTCTTCATTCGCATCAAGCTCAATAAATAAATCAATTACTTCATCAACTACTTCTAATGGACGAGCAAAGTCACGGTCAATTTTATTAACAACCACTATTGGAGTTAAATTTTGCTCTAATGCCTTTTTTAGCACAAAACGGGTTTGTGGCATTGTTCCTTCATATGCATCAACAACGAGTAAAACACCATCAACCATTTTCATGATACGTTCAACCTCGCCGCCAAAATCAGCATGTCCAGGTGTATCTAATATATTGATTCGTTTATCCTTATATTGAATCGCTGTATTTTTAGCGAGAATCGTTATTCCGCGTTCTCTTTCAATATCGCCTGAATCCATTGCACGTTCCTCAACGTGTTCGTTTGTACGAAATGTTCCAGACTGCTTTAATAATTGGTCAACCAAAGTCGTTTTCCCGTGGTCAACGTGTGCGATGATCGCTATGTTACGAATATCTTCTCTAATTTTCAAGTAATTCACTCCTGCCTCTATTTCAAAAATTTAAGCTATTTATAGTTTCCCATATACGGCTAAAGTATTATACCACATTAATGATGGAAAACTAAACGCATTTTATGTAGAATAAAACTATAAAAAATATTACCATAACGATTACTCTATTTAAAAAACAAAGGGGACAGAGCAAAATGAAGCAAATTAAATGGATTTTTGTCGTTTACGCGATACTAGCAGCATTCAGCATTATGGGCATAGGGGTCGCCATTGGAGAAGAAAGTATTTTAGGGATAGTTGGCTGCATTATTGCAGTAATGGCAGTAATGGGATTAGGATTTAAAACAAAAGCAAAGCTACGTGCAAAAGGTGAGATGTAAAAAAGAAGCCTCGTTTTGGCTTCTTTTTTTACCATTTTCCTTCTTTAAGATAATCGTTTAATATGGTTTGATGCAATCCTGGCTTGGCTGTAAGCAATGAATCTTGTGATAGAAAGTCAAGCTTCTCTCCTCTTAAATTCGTTACCACACCACCTAATTCATTAATTATTACTGCACCTGCAGCTACATCCCAAGGCGACAACCTCATAGAAATATAAGCATCTACTCTGCCAGTTGCCACAAATACCATTTCAAGTGCAGCTGTACCATATGACCTTGTCCCTCTCGCGTCTCTGACTAGGGGGATAATGAGGTTATGGTCAATTCGGCGATTTTCCATTACCCAAGTAGCATTTAAAGCTATGATTGATTCCTTAACAGTCTTCTTGCTCAAAGAAGGCAGCTGCATGTCGTTCATAAAAGCACCTTTGCCATCAATGGCATGATATAGTTCGCCATGAACAACATCATAAATAATTCCAATTTTCCCTATTCCCTTTTCATAAACTGCAAGGGATATGGCAAAATTTCTTTGTTGGTGAATAAAATTCATCGTTCCATCTATGGGGTCAATGATCCATACTACACCGTCAAGATCACTAACTGCATCGCCAAACCCCTCTTCACCTAAAATTCTATGATTTGAAAAAGTTCCTCTGATTTTACCTATAAAAAATTGTTCAATTTCTTTGTCAATATTCGTTACCAAATCGTTAGGATCGGATTTGGTTTGAATATTTAATGTTTTATTGAAAGAATCTCGGATTTTATCTCCAGCTTCCATTACCCATTGCTTGGCATGAAGATCAATGTATTCCCAGTCCATGTCTTCCCTCCAAATTCTTATCTATGTTCATTATATGTAAAAGATTAGCCAACTATCTCAAGCTTAAACAAATAAATGATAGCCATCAACTTTTAGACAACCCTTTTACCGTTTTTCTTATAAGAATGGCTTACTGTCGGGCAAAACAATAAACGAACTCTCTACATCCTCACAGAGTTCGTTTTATAATTTCAATTTACTTTTCTGTATTTTCATTCTATATAGAATCCCCTTTGAAAGAAATTTATCAAAGAGCCTTTAGTTTTACTAACTCTTGGCGGATTTTTTCTAATTTTTGTTTACATTCCTTCATTTTCTTCTCATTTTTTTCCTCAATGGCTTCAAATAGCGTTGCAAGCTCATAATCCATTTCTAAACGTAAATAAGCAGTTCTTTCTTTCTCTCCAACTTTTTTTAGTGAAGTATTCATTAGTTGTTTCATTTCAGCTTTCTCCTTTCATTTGTTATTTAATTTTTCTGACTATTTTTAGTAATATAATATGAACCAGCATGTAAGGTTGCAACAAATTTGTGCGTTAACCTATATAAGCATGTTGTTTCTTGATCGTTTGCTTGTATGCTACAATTAATGACAAATGCTGCAATTGGGGGAAGTAGAAATGGAGTTTAACGGCTTTGAAAATGGAGATTTCAATGTTTTTAAAATAGATGGTTTAGAGGCAAGGATGGAAGCTTTGATTGATAATATCCGACCTAAATTAGATATTCTAGGACAATATTTTACACCGGCATTAACAACATTAACTGGTGATGAAATGTTTGCTCATGTGGCAAAACACGCAAGAAGAACGATCAACCCGCCAAAAGATACTTGGGTTGCCTTTGCAAATAATCCCCGTGGGTATAAAATGCTTCCACATTTTCAAATAGGACTTTGGGAAACCCATTTATTTATATGGTTTGCAGTCATTTATGAGGCACCAAAAAAACAGGAAATGGCTGCAAGATTTACAAAAAAAATAACCAAAATTTATAAAGAAATCCCGAAAGAATTCGTTTGGTCAGTGGATCATATGAAGCCCAATTCCGTACAGCATGGAGACCTATCTAAAGAAGAATTAAAAAACATGTTTGAACGATTGGGAACGGTAAAGAAAGCCGAATTATTATGTGGATATGAAATTGACAGGGAAACAGTAACAAAAATGGATCCAGAGGAGTTCCTGCAGCTAGTAGATCATGTATTTAAAAAAGTTGCACCTTTATATAA
The DNA here is from genome assembly GCF_057221695.1 of Neobacillus sp. plas4. Classification (NCBI taxonomy): domain Bacteria; kingdom Bacillati; phylum Bacillota; class Bacilli; order Caryophanales; family Bacillaceae; genus Neobacillus; species Neobacillus sp. plas4. The sequence goes on along the minus strand of NZ_CM170152.1, from coordinate 1,726,670 downwards.
AATTGCACAAAATAGTAAATAAAAAACTCTGAACAAAAGTTCGGAGTTTTTTATTGTTTCATCATGATTTTATCTCCAGACGAAAGGTCTTTCGCTTTTTTTATCACCCTGTATGATGAATAGCCACTTATGTCTTCAAACTCACCACAAAGGGTTTTCTCTTCCGCTTTACTCGGAACGATTTCCTTAAAACGGCGATAAATGGTCAAGAGTTCGTCACGCTCTATTCCTTTTTCATAAGCCCTTTCAATTGCCTCATAGAATTTAATAACGTCGACAATTTCATCTGTTGTCCAATGATAATCTATCGGGTATTGATATTCCAAATTTTCACCTGCTTATTTTAGTTACTTAACGGCTCTTTTCTTAAACTTTCCTACTTTTTTGAACAAAATTTAATAAGAAAAGAGCCTGCAAACTGTATTCTTAAGAGCAAAATATATTTTGGCACGTTAAAATCGGCTTTAAGATTTTAACAACAATCTTTTTAAAACAGCCTGCTATATGTATAATACCCTTATTTTGCCCATTTTTCACGAATTTGTTCTGCATCACTAATCATTCGATGAAATAACTGAGAAACTGTAGGTACATCTTTAATTAGTCCCATTACCTGTCCTGCCCACGCAAAACCTTCGTCTTCTATTCCATCATAAATATATCGCTTATTTGCGATTCCGCTGATGTATTCCTTCAACTGTTCGTAATTCCCATTTTCTTTTTCAATTTCAAGAATATTTTCTGTCCATTTATTTGCAATAGCACGAGCCGGACTCCCTAGTGTACGTTTAATTACTACTGTATTTAATTCGGAGCCTTCAACTAATCTTTTTTTATATAATTTACTCGCATGGACACACTCTCTAGTTGCAATAAATCGTGTCCCCATTTCAATTCCCTCTGCTCCTAGACAAAGTGCTGCCATTAACCCTCGGCCATCTCCAATACCACCTGAAGCTATTACCGGTATAGAAACTGCATCAACTACCTGTGGGATTAATACCATGGTTCCAATATCATCCCTTCCTAAGTGTCCACCACCTTCTTGTCCTACAACCATAACTGCATCAGCACCAAGCTCTTCCGCCTTCTCAGCTTGCCTCCTAGCAGCTACAAGAACTAATTTTTTTATTGAGGTACCTTTTAACTGTTCAAAGATTGCTGCAGGATTCCCTCCTGTCATTGATACTACAGGGACATCTTCATCAATTGCTACTTGAAGCATTTCTTCAAAGGGTCTGTTATGCTGTCCAATTGCGTAATTAACACCAAATGGTTTATTTGTCAGCATTTTAACTTTTCTTATTTCCTCTCGAAGCTGAGACGGATTATCAAGGGACATGGCTGTAATCTGACCAAGGCCGCCAGCATTGGATACAGCTGCAGCAAGCTCAGAATAAGCTAGATAAGCTAACCCTCCCTGAATAATTGGATACTTTATATTAAGTACTTCAGTTACTCTCGTCTGCCAATTCAACAAAACCCCTCCTAAATTATTGTTACCATCTTATTTCTCCACCAAAGGTTAAATTTCCTGTTTTAAAGGGAAACTAACATAACATGTTAAAAGCTGGTTCACCAAAGATAAAAAATTCTATGCAAGCAAAATAATTAGTGCTATAATTCATTTGTTTTGAATTTATATAAATGCATTTTGTAAATAAAGAGGTGTGGAAATAAATTGTCTCAAAATCAAACACCGTTATTCAGCGGTTTATTAGAACATGCGAAGAAAAATCCAGTACAATTTCATATTCCTGGTCATAAAAAAGGAGTTGGAATTGACCCTGATTTTCGAAATTTTATTGGTGATAATGCATTATCGATTGATTTAATTAATATTGGTCCGCTTGACGATCTCCATCAGCCCAAAGGCATCATTAAACAAGCACAGGATTTAGCAGCTGAGGCATTTGGTGCAGATAGAACCTTCTTTTCTGTTCAAGGAACAAGTGGAGCTATTATTGCAATGATTATGGCCGTGTGTGGACCTGAAGACAAAATCATTGTCCCTAGAAATGTTCATAAATCTATTATGTCAGCCATTGTCTTCTCAGGGGCCATCCCGGTTTTCATTCATCCGGAAATAGATAAGGATTTAGGTATTTCACATGGTATTACGATTGATTCAGTTGAAAAAGCTCTTACACAGCATCCTGATGCAAAAGCAATCTTAGTGATAAACCCTACCTATTTCGGAATTTCCGCTGATTTAAAAAAGATTGTAGAACTAGCGCATTCCCATAATGTCCCTGTATTAGTGGATGAAGCCCATGGAGTTCATATTCATTTTCATGATGAACTGCCGCTCTCAGCCATGCAGGCAGGTGCGGATATGGCTGCCACCAGCGTTCATAAGCTTGGCGGCTCAATGACACAAAGCTCTATTCTAAATGTAAAAGAGGGTCTAGTCTCTGCCAAACACGTTCAAGCCATTCTAAGTATGCTGACTACCACCTCAACCTCCTATTTATTACTTGCTTCCCTAGATGTTGCGAGAAAACAATTAGCAACAAAAGGGAAAGAATTAATTGATAAAACAATAAATCTGGCGCAAATGATTCGTAAAAGAATTAATGAAATCGATCATTTATATTGCGTTGGAGAAGAGATTCTAGGTTCAAAGGCAACATTCGATTATGATCCAACAAAATTGATTATTTCAGTTAAGGAATTAGGTTTAACTGGATATGAAGTCGAAAAATGGTTAAGAGAAAGACATAATATTGAAGTAGAAATGTCTGACTTATACAACATACTTTGTATCGTAACAATTGGTGATACAGATCGAGAAGCAGAATTATTAGTTAATGCCTTAAAGGAACTTGCGGAGGAGCAAGAACACCGGGAAGAAAAAATCGAACCGATTCAAGTTTTATTACCAGAAATCCCTATTCTTGCATTAACACCAAGAGACGCATTCTATGCTGAAACAGAAGTGATCCCTTTTGATGAATCTGAGGGTAGGATTATTGCAGAGTTTATTATGGTATACCCGCCTGGAATACCGATATTTATACCTGGTGAAATTATCACAAAAGAAAACCTTCATTATATTAAAGAAAATGTTGAGGCCGGATTGCCTGTTCAGGGACCAGAAGATGAAGAAATCAAAAACATCCGGGTAATTAAGGAATATAAGGCTATAAAATAAAAATACAGGATTCCCTTGAGGAATCCTGTTTCTATTTAGAAAAATTTTTTATACTTCTTCTTCGGAATGATGACCATCGCAGCAATTACATCTTGAATAGAGAACTGTTACTTTTTCATCTTCAAAATGATCAATTGTTGAGTCACAGGCTTGGCAAACGATTGTACCCATCTTTTCAATCCCCTTTTCATTATGAAATGTGCATTACTTTGAAAGCGTATTATTGTTGTTAATTTAATAATAATATAACACATTATATAATTCAAGCCTAAATTGTATGTCACATTTAATTATTTTTCACACATTAAAGATCTTATTAGCTAAAACCTCATCTGTATATCTAATTGTTGTCAAATATGATTTTACAATGCTAGAATAAGAGAGATAATAAATGTAACGAATAGGGGGGCTAATGATGGCTGAAAACGCATTCATTAAACTAGTTCCTTCATCTGCAAAACAAACGATTACTGTGGACGAAGTAAAGGAACTCTTTTATTATTATAAAGATATTACTGGAAAAACAGGTAATCAAGTGGATTGGGAATATGGTGAAAATGCATTTCCATATGAAATCATGGAAAAGAATGAAGCAAAAGGAAAATGGTTTTATTTGAGTTCCACTAACAATAGGTATTTTGCTATTTTAATCGGTGTCGATAAGGAAAAGGTACGTGATGAAGATGGTACTGAAAGAATTCAAACATACATACAGGTTACCCTTCCAGAACAGTCAACGTTTGGGGATAAAGGGAAAGCAAATGAATTCTGTAAATTTCTAGCTAAGAAGCTGCAAGGTGAACTTCATCTTTTCAACGAACGTATCATGTATTATTATCCAAGGAAATAATATCTTCTGACTCCCATCCTGGGAGTTTTTTTAATGGGTAATTAGAACAAGTGTATAATGAATCGACGTATAGATCACAAGACTTAAGGAGGTTATAAAAAGTGTTTTCCCCGTTGAGTTGGTGATTTTGTTACAAAGTACAAAGGCTAAATAGAAAAAGACAAAAAACATTATTACTTTGTATAATAGTTGGTCATGCTTTGATAACCATTCAATTAGAGTAAAAGCACTCCAAATGATTAATTGCAATATTATAATAATGTATACCCGCATTATTCATCACCACTTAAGAACATTTTTGAAATTAATAACTAGCATTGTTTTAAATATATGAATAAAATGGGTAGATATATTATTTTTTTAAAAAAAGGCTGTGTTTAAACTTGGCTGTTGATTTGCCTTAACCCAGCATCAAAAAAAGTCCTTTCCAATTAAGTACGGAAAGGACTTTTTTTTCTATTTCAATACATGGATAGGAGTACCAAGTGCCACTTCAGCAGCCTCCATGGTAATTTCTCCTAATGTTGGATGAGCATGGATAGTCAATGCTAAATCTTCGACTGTCATTCCAGCTTCAATTGCCAACCCTAGTTCAGCAATCATATCAGATGCGCTTGCACCAGCAATTTGGGCACCGATTATGACTCCATCTTCTTTACGTGAAACTAATTTAACAAAACCATCTGCGCTGTCAAGTGAAAGAGCACGTCCATTTGCTGCAAATGGGAATTTTGCGGAACTAGCATCAATTCCTTCTTCTTTTGCTTGCGCTTCAGTATAACCAACGCTCGCAAGTTCTGGATCTGAGAATACTACTGCAGGAATACCTAGGTAGTCGATAGCAGCATTATGACCTGCAATCGCCTCCGCAGCGATTTTCCCTTCATACGATGCTTTGTGAGCTAATTGAGGACCTGCCACAACATCACCGATCGCATAAATATTCGAAACACTAGTACGACACTGCTTGTCAATCTCGATAATTCCACGATCTGTAAGCTTTACACCAACTTGTTCAAGACCCATTTCGTCTGTATTTGGCCGGCGTCCAACCATAACAAATACGTAATCAGCCTCAATTTTCTTTTCTTCGCCTTTAACTTCAAATGTGACAACAACACCATTTTCAGTTTCTTCTACACCTTTAGCCATAGCCTTTGTATAGAATTCAGCGCCTTTTTTCTTCATGGTTTTCTTAACAAGTGCAGCCATTTGCTTTTCAAATACGCCAAGACCCAAGATCTCATCTGCACCTTCAAGAATCGTTACTTGTGTACCAAAGTTTGCATAGGCACCGCCAAGCTCGATTCCGATAACACCGCCGCCAATAACAACGATTTTTTCAGGAAGTTCTTGTAAATTTAGGGCGCCAGTTGAATTAAGAATTCGTTTTGAGTATTTAAAAGTTGGCAGCTCGATTGGCCGAGAACCTGAAGCAATAATCGCATGTTTGAAATTGTATGTTTGTGCAGAGTTTTCACCGATTACTCGTAATGAATTCCCGTCCACAAAGTATGCTTCACCACGAACGATTTCTACCTTATTTCCTTTTAATAAGCCTTCTACGCCACCAGTTAACTTTTTCACGATTCCAGCTTTCCATTCTTGAACCTTTGAGAAATCAACTGTTACATTTTCAGCTTTAATTCCGAATGAATCGGAGTGTTTTGCTACTTCGTAACGATGACCAGCAGCAATTACAGCCTTTGACGGGATACAACCTACATTCAAACAAACGCCGCCAATATATTCTTTTTCTACAATCGTCACCTTTTGACCTAACTGGGCTGCACGAATTGCAGCCACGTAACCGCCAGGACCAGCACCGATGACTATAGTATCTGTATCAATTGCAAAATCTCCTACTACCATTTGTTACGCCTCCATTAACAATAGTTCTGGATCGTTCAATAATCTCTTAATGTGATTTAATGCATTTTGAGCTGTCGCTCCATCAATCATTCTGTGGTCAAAACTTAATGACAATGCTAATACAGGAGCTGCAACAATTTCACCATCACGTACGATTGGTTTTTCTGCAATTCTTCCTACACCAAGTATTGCTACTTCTGGATGGTTAATAACAGGTGTAAACCATTGGCCGCCAGCTGAACCAATATTTGAAATCGTGCAAGACGCACCCTTCATTTCATTAGGAGCAAGCTTGCCATCACGTGCTTTTCCAGCTAATTCATTGATTTCATTTGAAATTGAGAATACTGATTTGCGATCAGCATCTTTAACAACCGGAACCAATAAGCCTTTTTCCGTGTCAGCTGCAATTCCAATATTATAGTAATGCTTATGGATAATTTCACTTGTAGCGTCATCAAGTGATGTATTTAGCGCAGGGAACTCGCGTAATGCACTTGTTAATGCTTTTACGATATATGGTAAGAATGTTAACTTAATGCCCTTAGCTGCAGCCACTTCTTTGAATTTTTTACGGTGTGTAACAAGTTTGGTTACATCCACTTCATCCATGAGCGTTACGTGTGGTGCAGTATGTTTTGAATTAACCATTGCTTTTGCAATTGCTTTTCGAATTCCACTCATTTTTTCTCGCGTTTCAGGATATTCTCCTTGTGGAATTTGGGCAGTTGCAGGTGCTGCTTCTTCCGCTTGTGCCGCTGGAGCTGCTGTTGCTTGTGGTGCCGTAACTGCAGCACCGCCGCTTAAGAATGCATCAATATCGTTTTTCACGATCCGTCCATTTTTACCAGAACCTGGAACTTGTGTGATTTCCACACCTTTATCACGAGCATATTTACGAACAGATGGCATCGCAATAATTTTACGGTTAGGGTCTACTACTCCTTGTCCTTGTGGTTCTGTGACGCCGATTCCATATGCAGGTGGAGCTGGCGGTGGTGTGGCTGGAGTTTCTTGAGCTGCTGGTGCAGGTGCAGCTGGAGCTTCTTGCTTCGGTGCTTCCTCAGCATGGTCGTCACCTTTGAATTGCAGGTTTTCATAACCTGGAGCATCAAATGTTACTAGTACCTGTCCAACTGTTGCAACTGTTCCTTCTGCTACTAAAACTTCTGTTACTGTACCTTCAACAGGTGAAGGAATCTCTACAACTGCTTTGTCATTTTGTATTTCGCAAAGTACGTCATCTTCCTGGACTTTATCGCCTGGCTTAATGAACCATTTAACAATCTCGCCTTCATGAATACCTTCACCAATGTCAGGCATTTTAAATTGGAATGTGGTTGCTGTTGCGCTCACTGGGATTCATCCTCCTATTTTTGCATAAATTTCTACCGATCTAGATAAGAAATAAGAGGGAAACAGTCCTACTATTTCCCAACTTATATTAGAATGTTAATACTTTTTTCGCTGTTTCAATAATGTCTTTATAGTTTGGAAGCCATACCGCTTCAGCCTGTGGGAATGGGTAAATCGTATCAGGTGCTGCTACACGAAGAACCGGTGCTTCTAAGCTTAAAATAGCGCGATCGCTAATTTCAGCAACAACATTAGCACCTACACCCGCTTGCTTTTGTGCTTCTTGAACAACAATCGCACGGCCTGTTTTTTCAACAGAAGCAATAATCGTTTCGATGTCAATCGGACTCACAGTACGTAAATCGATAACTTCAGCAGAGAATCCTTCCTTTTCCAGCTCTTCAGCAGCTTTTAAGGACTCATGAACCATTGCACCGTAAGTGATGATGGAAATATCTGTACCTTCACGTTTTACATCAGCTTTCCCAAGTGGAATCGTATATTCACCTTCAGGAACTTCTTGACGGAAAGAACGGTATAATTTCATATGCTCAAGGAAAATAACTGGATCATTATCACGAATAGATGAGATAAGCAGACCTTTGGCATCGTATGGTGTTGATGGTATAACCACCTTTAAACCTGGCTGTTGTGCCATTAAGCCTTCTAAGCTGTCAGCGTGCATATCTGGTGTATGTACGCCTCCTCCGAATGGTGAACGGAATGTGATCGGAGCACTGAATTTCCCGCCCGTACGGTAACGAAGACGAGCTGCTTGTCCGGAAATAGAATCCATTACTTCATAAACGAACCCAAAGAATTGGATTTCTGGAACGGGACGGAAGCCTTGCAGGGCTAGACCTATCGCCAAACCACCGATTCCTGATTCTGCTAAAGGTGTATCAAATACACGATCCTCGCCAAATTCATTTTGCAATCCTTCAGTTGCACGGAAAACACCGCCGTTAACACCAACATCTTCACCAAAAACTAAAACATTGGGATCATTTTTTAATTCCACACGCATTGCATCTGTAATTGCTTGAATCATTGTCATTTGAGCCATGACTTACTTCGACTCCTTTGCTGAATAAATTTCATATTGCTCTTTTAAGCTGTCTGGCATGTCGGTATACGTAATGTTCATTAGATCCGTTACCTTTTGCTTAGGAGCAGCATCTGCCTTTTTAAGCGCCTCTTTAATTTCTTCTTTTGCTTGTTCGATCACTTCGTTTTCTTTTTCCTCATTCCATAAGCCTTTCTTTTCAAGGAATTTACGGAAACGTACAAGCGGATCTTTCTTTTCCCATTCGTTATCCAGCTCAGCTGTACGATAACGTGTAGGATCATCTCCAGCCATCGTATGTGGGCCATATCTATATGTTAAAGTTTCTATAAATGTTGGTCCTTCACCGTTAATTGCACGCTCACGAGCATCTTTAACTGCTGCATACACTGCTAATGGATCCATACCATCTACCTGGATACCAGGGATACCGGCAGCCACTGCTTTTTGAGCAAGTGTTTTAGCAGCAGTTTGCTTATCAACAGGGGTTGAAATGGCAAAACGATTGTTTTGAGCAATAAAGATTGCTGGTGCTTTGTATGCACCTGCAAAGTTCATACCTTCATAGAAATCACCTTGAGAAGTTCCGCCATCACCTGTATATGTAAGCGCAACAGCCTTAACTCCACGTTTTTTAAATCCTAGCGCAACACCAGCTGTTTGAACGTACTGTGCACCAATAATAATTTGTGGAATAGCCACATTAACTCCCTCAGGAATTTGTCCGCCTTCAAAATGTCCTCTGGACCATAAAAACGCTTGGTATAAAGGAAGACCATGCCAGACAATCGGTGGCACATCACGATATCCAGGTAAAATGAAGTCTTCTTTTTCAAGAGCAAATTGAGAAGCTAACTGAGAAGCTTCCTGCCCTGCTGTTGGTGCATAGAAACCAAGACGTCCTTGACGATTTAACGAAATAGAACGTTGGTCTAGAATACGTGTATAAACCATACGGCGCATTAATTCCTGCAGTTGGTCATCACTTATGTTTGGCATAGCTGCTTCATTTACAACTTCGCCTTCTTCATTTAAAATTTGAAGCGTTGTAAATTGATCTTCTACTACTTCAAGTACTTTCTTAGCATCGACTTGAGCGTTCTGAGTTTTAGAAGCCATTCGTCACATCTTCCTTTCTTCCATTACAAAAATGTAAAATAAATTCCTCATATTAGATTACCCAAAACCCTAAAACAACATGAAGGATAAAATTCCCTTTTAGTCTGTTGTTCTGTACCATTTTTTCTAAAAAAATTAATAGTACAATAAATAATTCCATATTGAGTTTACATCAACAACATTAACTCGTCAAATACTATGTTTTATTATTTTACAACATGAATATATAATTAACTTATCATCAATAAATCATTTCTGTATCACTACCCACTCTCCTCTGTTATATTAAAATACCTTTGATTTTCTGCAAAAAAAACCAGCCATTGCAGGCCGATTTTTACTATCATTTTTCTAGTTTAAGTCCTGCCTCTTCATAATACTCTAGTTTCAACTTATTATATTGTGTAGTTAGTTTATTAAATTCTTCATTGGCCTCAGAAACATCTTTATACGTAGTATTTAATTCCGTTACCTGAGATTCAAGATTCTCAAAAGTTATATTTTTATCTTTTAACATTATATATAATTCTTTATCTAGTTCTAAAGCATGGGTATATTCTTGAGAAAGTTGGTTATGAACTTTGTATCGAAGGGTCATAATTTCAAATAATTCTTCAGCTTTTCTCTTTTGTTGAGTATCTTTTATTTTACTCTTTATTTCTTCTGCTTCTTTAAATTCCGTTTTTGAAGCTTGAATACTATCGACTTCTTTTTGTAAATGTTCTCGTCTTTTTTCATTTATTAAAAGTGCTTCTTCAGAAAGCTTCACAATTTCATCATGCTGTTTTAAACCGATAGACATGATCTGATTATACATTTCCTTTTCTTGCTTTTCTAAAGCTGCAAGTGGCTGTTGCTGCTCTTCAAATTCCTTCTCTGCTTCGACAACTTTTTCTAAAACTTGATACATTTCTTCAGCTGGCCTCTCCTTTTTAACACAGCCAGTTAACAAGGAAACACCTGCAAAAACGGATAAAACGATGAGACTAATTCTACTAATAGACAAGTGGCAACCCCCTAACTGATTACAATTCTTACTATATCTATACTTTATATTCTTGACAATAACTGTTTGAAATTATCTTTAAACAACTGTGAAGAATGATTATTCTCCAATTAACTTTTCTGGAATAGTCTGATAGACTATTGAGTATCAATATCTTTAGTTTATAAACAGGAGTGAATGGAATCATGTTAATGATGGATGATATCATTCGAGACGGCCATCCGACACTTAGAAAAGTAGCAGCAGAAGTATCAATGCCGCCATCGGAAGAAGATAGAGAAATCCTAAAAAGTCTTTTAGAATATGTACAAAATAGCCAAGACCCTGAACTTTCCTCAAAATATAAATTACGTCCTGGAATCGGGTTAGCTGCACCACAAATTAATGTTTCAAAGCGGATGATTGCTGTTCACCTCCTTGATGACAAAGGTAACTTAATTAGCTACGCATTATATAATCCAAAAATTGTCAGTCATTCTATTGAAAAAGCTTACCTTGTTTCAGGAGAAGGCTGTCTTTCAGTGGATGAAAATTTCCCAGGATTCGTGGAACGATTTGCTCGAATTACAGTAAAAGGCATTTCCTTGGAAGGAGAAGAAGTTAAACTCCGATTAAAAGGACTTCCAGCAATTTGTTTTCAACATGAAATTGATCATTTAAACGGAATTATGTTTTATGATCATATTAACAAACAAGATCCGTTCAAACCAATTGAAGGTGCAATCGCAATAGAGCGATAGAAATAGCGGTAGAGCTCTTAAGCTCTACCGCTATTTTCATTAGATTAACTGTAATTCTTTTAACCCATTCCAAATTCCATTTTGGGAAACATCAGAAGTAACTAAATCAGCAAGTGCTTTTGCCTCAGAAACCGCATTGCCCATTGCAACACCTGTTCCAACGGCTTTCAGCATTTCTAAATCATTCATGCCATCACCGAATGCATAAACGTCCTTCAAATCAAACCCCAGCCTATCAATCATTTGCTTTATTCCCTCCGCTTTTGAACCACCTTTTGGTAATACATCGACGGAATAGGGATGCCATCTAATAAAATCAAATTCAGGAAATTTCTCAAAATATTGTTTTTCTTCATCTTGGCTGCAGAAAAGTAAGGACTGATATATTTCCTTATCGATATAAAAAGATGCATCTTCCTCCGGATGGGGAAATAAAAGGCTCCCCAAACTTGTTTCAATATAAGAATGGTATTCAGTCGTCGCCTTCATCGTGGATTCGTTCATAAATATTAAGGGATGATCATTAGCATTCGTAACATGGAGGAATTTGTTTAACTCTGATTGATTTAACGGATTTCTATAAATCGCTTCATTTTCGAATACTACATATTGACCATTAAAACTTACAAAAGAATCAACATCTAATTCTTTCTTCAAATTTAAGAACATGAAAGGTGCTCTTCCAGTTGCAATTGCGACGAACACACCATTCTCCTTTAATATACGAATTGCCTTTTTTGTACTTGCTGGGAGTTGTTTTTCATGGTCAAGCAAAGTTCCATCTATATCAAAAAAAACTATTTTCTTCATAATAATTCTAACTCCTCTTTACGGTTTTATCATTTATTTCACTATTCAATAATTTTCTCAAATAAACACTAACATAACAGGAATAAATGTCAATTTATTAAACTTTCACACTTCTTCCATGTTTATCCATGATAGAATTCTTGTTTATACCATATAATATCAGTATAAAAAGCTTATTTTTAAAAAAATCTTTAATAAATCTACATGGCTTGCTTTACATTGGACAAGGATCGTTTAAAATAGTAAGTAAGGAGATGATCCACTATGTTAAAGAAGCTAAGAAAGAAGCTTTTAAAACAGTGGAAAGATTTATTACGAAAAAAATCGATTGCCTAACAACACTTTTTTCGAGCCCTTCAAACTTGCGAAGGGCTCCTTCCTTATTGTAAATTGATTATCAGTGTATTTTTTACATATTTTTTCTATAGTTCCAAGTGTTTACTTTCTAGGTGAAAAGTGAATTTAAATGAAAAAAATGTAATTATTTTATATAATAGAAAAAGTCATGATCGATTAAGGAGCGAATGAATTATGGTATTTAAAGTTTATTTTCAGGAAACAAACAAGGAAGTTCCTGTAAGAGAAAAAACAAAGGTTCTTTTTGTGGAAGGAGAATCTGTAAGGGATGTTAGAAAAAAAATAAATGACCGTGGCTATAACGTTGAATTTGTACAAGCAGTAACAGGAGCATATTTAGAATACGAGCAACAAAATGAAGATTATAAAGTATTGGAGATTTGATAATTTATGAAATTTGTAAAAAATGACCAAACGGCAGTTTTTGCTTTAGGCGGTTTGGGTGAAATTGGTAAAAACACATATGCTGTGCAATTTCAGGATGAAATTATTCTGATTGACGCAGGAATAAAATTCCCAGAGGATGAGCTCCTAGGGATTGATTACGTTATCCCTGATTACACCTATTTAGTAAAAAATGAAGATAAAATTAAGGGATTGTTTATTACCCATGGACATGAGGACCATATTGGCGGTATTCCTTATTTGCTAAGAGAAGTAAATATTCCTATCTATGGCGGAAAACTTGCTTTAGGACTTATAAAAAATAAACTTGAAGAGCACGGCTTACTAAGAAACGCAAAGCTTATTCCGATCCAAGAAGATGATGTGATTAAATTCCGTAAGACATCTGTTACCTTTTTCCGTACCACCCATAGTATTCCAGATTCATACGGTATTGTTGTTAAGACCCCACCAGGACAAATCGTCCATACGGGCGACTTCAAATTTGATTTTACTCCAGTAGGCGAACCTGCCAATTTAACCAAGATGGCTGAAATTGGAAAAGAAGGCGTATTGTGTTTACTATCTGATAGTACAAATAGCGAAATCCCTGAGTTTACGATGTCCGAGCGGTTGGTTGGTGAGAGCATTGATGATATCTTCCGGAAGGTTACTGGCCGTCTCATCTTTGCGACCTTTGCCTCTAATATTTATCGATTGCAGCAAGTAGTTGAGGCAGCAGTAGCGAATGGTAGAAAAGTAGCTGTTTTTGGCAGAAGCATGGAATCGGCGATTACGATTGGTCAGGAACTTGGCTACATTAATGCACCAAAAGAAACATTTATCGAAGCGAATCAAATTAATCGACTGCCTGCTGACAAGGTTACCATTTTATGTACAGGTAGTCAGGGTGAGTCAATGGCTGCTTTATCTAGAATTGCGAATGGTACCCATAGACAAATTCAAATTATCCCTGGTGATACAGTAGTCTTCTCCTCTTCACCAATACCTGGGAACACCATTAGTGTTAATCGAACAATCAATAGTTTATTCAGAGCGGGTGCTGAAGTTATTCACGGTAAACTTAGTAACATCCACACATCTGGACACGGTGGTCAAGAAGAACAAAAATTAATGCTTCGTTTAATAAAACCAAAATTCTTTATGCCAATACATGGTGAATATAGAATGCAAAGAATGCATGCTAAACTAGCAGTGGATTGTGGCGTTAACGAAGAAAATTGTTTTATCATGGATAATGGTGAAGTTTTAGCGCTATCTGATAACAGTGCGCAAGTGGCCGGCAAAATCCCTTCAGGCTCAGTTTATATTGACGGAAGCGGAATTGGCGACATCGGAAATATTGTTTTACGCGATCGAAGGATTCTTTCAGAAGAGGGATTAGTCGTTGTTGTCGTAAGCATTAACATGAAAGATTTCAAAATTGCTTCTGGACCTGATCTTATCTCAAGAGGATTCGTCTACATGAGAGAATCTGGAGATTTAATAAACGACGCTCAAAATTTAATAACTAAACACTTAAATAAAGTTATGGAACGTAAAACGAGCCAATGGTCAGAAATAAAAAATGAAATAACCGATACATTATCACCTTTCCTTTACGAAAAAACAAAACGCAGACCCATGATCTTACCTATCATTATGGAAGTATAGTAAAGAAGAAGCGCCTTTATGGGGCGCTTCTTCTTTATTGTCAAGCTTTAACGCTATAGACATAGGCTAAGATATTTCCTATTGCATTACTTTCCGCTCAAATCGATCAATGTCTTCATCTGCACCAATTACGATCAATACATCGTTTGCACGAATATCTTCATTTGCTTTTGGAGAAACGATAATATCCATTCCTCTTTTTATCGCAACAATATTTAGCCCATATTTTTTTCGAATGTCTAAATCAAGTATGGTATGACCACTTATCCTACTATTTGCGAAAATTTCAACGATACTATGTTCATCAGATAGTTCCAGGTAATCCAATACGCTGCTTGAGGACATATTATGAGCAATTCTTCTTCCCATATCTCGTTCCGGATGGACAACTTTATCTGCGCCGATTTTCATAAGAACTTTTTCGTGATAATCATTTTGGGCTTTTACCGTGATATGATTTACACCAAGCTCCTTTAGAATTAAAGTTGTTAGAATACTGGATTGAATATCCTCACCTATTGCAACGATTACATGATCGAAATTTCGAATGCCGAGACTTTTAAGTACTGCCTCATCGGTGGTATCACCAACAGCTGCATGTGAGGCAATCATGGCGTATGAGTTTACTCTTTCTTCGTTTTTATCAATCGCAAGTACTTCAAAACCTTCATCGGAAAGAGTACGACAAATACTCCCGCCGAACCTGCCTAAACCGATTACTGCAAAATTTTTCTTCACTATTACTCCCCCAGCAAAAGTCATTAATCAATTTTATCATAGCATATCCAAAATAGTTGAATATACAAGTTTTACTCCTTGTCTTTTCTTTTGATTACTTTCTTTACATTAAAATAAATGATAACAGCAATTACACCAATCATCCCTAAGATAGGTAGATTACCTAACAGGAAAACAATGAAACCTGAAATAGCTGTTAACAATAGGTTTGTACTTTTCATGAATTGTTTTTTCGTTTTATCCCAAGTTTTAAGGTCTTCATCTTCTAAATTTGGAACAATCACTTTATTTTCATAAAGAGATATATGGACGGTTGACAGTGAAGTTTGATTTTCTAAATATTTCATTCGCCCTTGTATGGTTTCAATTTCCTCCTGAACTGCAGCAAGATCAGCTGAAATCTTCAAAAGGTCTTCTGTTTTCTGCGCAGCTTCCATAAAAGACGTTAATCGTTCTTCCACGACCCTTTTAGATTTTAATCTAGACTCAAGATCCACATATTCTTCGGTTACATCAGTGCCAGAAATGTTTCTTTGTAAAACCTCTGCAGCCAGACCTTCGGCGTCATGCAAAAATGACTGGAAGTTCTGCTGGGGAATGCGAACACTGATTCTCCCGCTTACTTGTTCTACTCCATCCTTAGATACACTAGATTCAGCGATATAACCACCATATTTCTCTACCTGTGCTTCAAGACTTTCCAACGTTTTTTCAAACTTCTTCACACGTAGTTGTAAATCGGCTTGATAGATCACCATTTGATTAGGGACGTCTATCTCTGCTGATAAAGTTTGGTCTTGTGCTGCGTTATTATCCAACGCTAATGATTCTGACTTTTCCACTTTATTATCCTGTACCGAATCAAATTCTGCAGTATTGTCACTACTTATCTTCGCCTCATCACTCTTACTGCTTGAACTGCAGGCAGCCAGGGAAAGAGTCAGCATAATCGGAATAAAAAAAAGTAGTACTTTTTTCATAAAGCAAACCCCCTTTTTGTCTATTATTAATACCGACGGTAATAATTTCAGATGGTTACAAAAAAGAATAAAAAGTCTGTTTCTTGCCAAAGGTTTAGAAAGAGCCATTAAAAAAGACTGCTCGTGATGAACGAACAATCTCGTAAAATCTGCCTAAAAAGTCTTTTCTAATTCTTCTAATATGCGGTTTACTCTTTTATCCAGCATATTCAACCCTCTGGCGCCCGCTTGGAAATGCCTGAGTTTTCCAGCGTGATCAAATAGATAATAAGCAGGAACGTATTGGTTGTCAAATACCGCTGCTAATTTATGTTCACTATCAACAAAAATAGGCTGATTTATACCATGTTCCGCAGCAACAGCTTTGATTTGAGCGATATCTAAGTCTTCTTCGGATCTTGGCATATGAACGGCAACCACATTTAATTCATCTTTATAATGGTCACGGAACTGGTTAACCTGTGCCATGGCTACTTTACACAAGTAACAGCTGACTGACCAGAAATGAATAAGAGTCGGTTTATCACCAACTAAATCCTCTCTTTTAACTTCTCCATTTAACCATTTCTCTGCACCAGTTAAATCTGGCATTGGCTCAAGTAGTTCCATCTTTTAACCCCCTTTTTTTAAAAATTAACGATTACCTTGATATGTTATATAACTAGACAGAATGTCGATGGCAACTTTAATCGCGTCTTCATTCGGATTTAACTTTGAATGGTGAAGTCCGTATTTCGAATCTACTCCAAGCCAAAACATTAAGCCTGGAATCTCCTTCAGCATGTATCCGAAATCCTCTCCAGTCATTGCTTCCTTGCATTCAATCACATTAACAGATGTATTTTTTTTGATGTAATGAATGAAATCCCGCGTAATTTCCTCATTATTGTATACCTGGTGATACATCGCACCGTAATCAATTACCGCCTCACATTCAAAGCCTGTCTCAATCCCTTTTACCACAGCATCAATTCGATGTTTAACATGATCCATTGCCTCATCGGAAAGAGTTCGAATAGTTCCTTCGAGCCTAGCCTTTTCAGCAATAATATTTTGAACAGTCCCACTAGCGATTTTGCCAATGGTAATGACCGCACTGTCTAATGGATTTATATTACGAGATATGATCGTTTGCAGCTGACTCACAAGCGAACAGGCAGCTATCACCATATCATTCGTTAGATGTGGATAGGCTGCATGGCCCCCTTTTCCTTTCAAATCGATAAACAGTTCTGAGGTATTCGCAAATAATAGCCCTTCTCTTAATGCAATCGATCCTACAGGGTATTCAGGTGCGATGTGTAGAGCAAAAATAACATCCGGCTTCCATTCCTGCATGGTATCAGATTTCAGCATTGGCTCAGCACCACCTGGTCCCTCCTCAGCTGGTTGAAAAATAAACAAAATGTCATCTTCAATTGGGTTTTGAACAAAATAGGTTAGTACTCCCAGCGCGATACTCATATGAAAGTCGTGTCCACAGGCATGCATTTGGTCCATATGAGTGGAAGAGAATTCCAATCCTGTTTCTTCAACAATGGGTAGACCATCAATATCTGCTCGATAGCCGATTGTTTTCCTTGGATTTGTACCATGAACTTTTACAAATAGTCCTGTTCTCCATTTTCTAATAGCTATTCTCTCTTGTGATAAGGTTTCTATGTAGGATAATAAATAAGCTTGGGTTTTATATTCTTGAAATCCTAATTCTGGGATAAGATGCAAATCACGTCTGATTTTTATAAAAGGGTTCACATTTTTCACTCCTTAATTAGAAATCGCAAGCGCCCTGGTCAGCGGCGTATTGCCTAGAGCGCTCCAACTGAGATAAAGGAAACACGAAGAGCCAAGCCGCTACTTGAATTACTTCATTGCAGCTTTGCGACGAGCTGAACAGCCGCTACTCTGAATTTGCTATGGCGCAGGAGCAGATTTGGCGCATTCGATGTTGACTTATCGTAGGTAGGTAAAAATCCTGAAGGGATTTTTACTCGCGGAGAGCGAAGGACACTAGCCGCTAGGGCGCTCCTCATAAAAGCTAACGCTTTTCTTTCGTGCGAAGTAACGCTTCCGAAGTTTACTCTAGTGGAGCTGGACAGTACTAGAAAGAAAGCGTGGAAAAATTCCACGCTCTCTAATTGTTTATTGTTTAGTTCTATAGTTGGCGAAGTTCTTGCATAATTTCTGTTTTTGATTTTGTTTTTTCATCAATATCTTTAATTTTTTTCGCCGGGGTTCCCGCTACCACTGTATACGGCGCTACATCTTTAGTAACAACCGCACCTGCAGCAACTACAGAACCTTTCCCTACTCTAACACCCTCTAGCACCACGGCATTTGCACCAATTAAAACATCATCTTCGATAATGACAGGCTGTGCGGATGGTGGTTCAATAACACCAGCCAAAACTGTACCGGCACCAATATGACAATTCTTACCTACAGTCGCTCTGCCGCCAAGAACAACCCCCATATCAATCATTGTTTTTTCACCAATAACTGCTCCAATATTAATAACAGCACCCATCATGATAACAGCATTATCACCAATTTCTACTTGGTCACGAATTGTAACACCTGGCTCAATACGGGCATTAATATTTTTCGTATTTAATAATGGAATCGCAGAATTTCGACGATCATTTTCAACTACATAATCTTCAATTTTTGCTTGGTTTGATTCTAAGGCTGGATTAATGTCAGACCATTCTCCAAACACGACACCGGTATTACCGTTTATAAATGTTTTAGAATTGCTTCCAAAATTGATACCTTCCAAATCTCCTTTTACATACACCTTTACTGGCGTTGATTTCTTGCTGTTTTGAATAAAAGAAATAATTTCATTGGCATCCATCATTTTCATGGTAAAACCCCCAAATATAATTAAAATTACTTTACCAAACAAAAGTATTGAAAACAAGAAAAATAAACATAATCATTTGCCGCTTTGACCGCAATATTCTTTAATTAAATCCACAAAAGCCTGCACCTGTTTTAGTTGAAAAGAAGATTCATACGCTAATAACCATGTATCACGTTTGAGTGATTCACCATTTTCATCAAGTAAAGGAACTTTATAAATTTCCTTTTCAGTGCTATTTAAAGTTATTCCAGGCAAGATAGAATACCCTAAACCATTAAAGGTTAATTGTTTACATGTTTCAATTTGATCGACAACGATTGTTCTTTTAGGTGAAGCTTTGAATTGCCGCATCCACCAATCTTGAATTTCCTGATAATAATTTGAATCACTCTTAAATTGGATAAAAGGCCTATCAGTTTCTAATAACTGTTCAGGTCTGGTGATGTCTCGATCAACCAAATAAAGTGGATCACTGAATAGTTTAATTTTTACCCCTTTCCAATCTGGCATTCCCCTTATAATACCGATATGTACTTGATCTTCATATAGACTTTTCAGTATTTCACTGCTCCAACCAGTAATTAATGAAATTTTTGCTTGAGGATAAGTATTACTATACTTTTTTAACACTGGCGGCAGCCAATTTTGACCTACTATTGAAGCGACAGCTATTTTTAATGTACCAAATACACCGGATTGTAATGAGTTAATCGTTTCACGTACCTTTTCTTCCTTAACCAGTACCTCATTAACAAATTGGATGACATGCTCTCCAGCGGGAGTAAGTGATAATCCTTTTTGAGAGCGGATAAATAATTTCGTTCCCCACTCCTTCTCTATTGTTTGTAAGCGCTGAGACAGCGCAGGCTGTGAAACAAATAGCCTCTCTGAAGCTTTACGCATATTCATTTCTTGAGCCAAAACGGATAATAATTGATATTCAGATATTGAGGACAAAACCATCCACCTTTTATTCTTTAGTAAGATGCCGCGCTTTACTATTATATATAGAAAATTAAATCATTTCATTAAAAAGCTAAACTTATAATAAAAAATAGCCCTGCAGCTTAAGCTGCAGAGCCTGGTTTTCTTTTAGGGATAAAGCTTATCAAAAGTAAACTAATAAGTGCAAAGAATAATACCACATAATATACCCAATGCAAGGATTGAGTAAGCCCTTCCTGAAGGAGTTCCCGCGCTGATTCTGATAAATTTGACTGCTCATTTTCTTTTAATAAAAGAGTTGCAGAATCAACAGTTAATGGTTCTTCTGATTTATTTGCATGCTCCCTTAGAAAGATACCTAATCGATTATTAAGAATTCCTCCAAGCAAAGCTGCTCCTATTGTATTTCCTAGATTTCTCATGAACATATTGGCAGCAGTTGCGATTCCCCTTTGCTGCCAGCTTACCGTACTCTGTATGGAAACGATAAAAGCAGTAGACGTTAATCCCATCCCTATACCAACAATAAAGGAGCCTAAGGCTGCCCACAATGGGCCTGAAGAGGCATTCATGGTTACAAATACAAAGCTTCCAATGAGTAAGGCTGCTCCTCCAATCAAAGAAGTTTTACGATATCCAATAGAGTTTAGCATTTTCCCAGAAAATGTTGACGCTATCGGCCAGCCAATGGACATGGCTGTTAATGTAAATCCTGCAACTATTGGGGTTTGTTCCATTACCCCTTGCACAAAAGTAGGAAGAAAGCTTGAAATCCCGATTAACATTATTCCAGTCGTTAACGATGTCACATTGGCAACAAATATAGATCGTTCCTTCCAGATTTCAAATGGCATAACAGGTTCTTTGGCTCGCCCTTCATGAAAAACAAACAAAGTAATTGTCACTAAAAACAGGACAATCAAGCCTAATACCTGCCAAGAGAACCATGACCATCTGCCTCCGCCTTCAACTAGCAAGAACATTAAAGTGGAAACCGATACCATTATTAAAAATGCCCCTATGTAATCAATCTCATGTTTTTTCTTTTCAACATTTTCATGCAGGAATAATCCTAAAGCAATGAGAGAAAGAATTCCAAGTGGAATGTTAATCCAAAAAACATAATGCCAGCTTACGTACTGAACGAGTAATCCACCAACTGCTGGTCCCGTAACAGCGGAAATCCCCCATACACTTGCAAGATACCCTTGAACTTTTGCTCTTTCCTCAGCGGTGTAGATATCGCCCACAATAGTGGTAGCAATTGGCGTAACTGCTCCAGCACCAAACCCCTGGATTAAACGAAAGATAATTAGGGCTTCCATCGATGTTGCAAAGCCGCAAAGAATAGATCCAATTAGAAAGACGATAATCCCAAAAAAAAGAATAGGTTTTCTGCCAAATAAGTCAGATAATTTACCATAAATAAGGACTGTTACCGCGTTCATTAAAAGGTACGCAGAAAAAACCCAACTGTAAAGAGTAAATCCTCCTAAGTCAGCAACAATGGCAGGCATTGCGGTAGAAACAATTGTGGCTTCAATTGCTCCCATAAACATAGCGAGCATTACTGCTGCTAACACAAGGGGTCTTTTTGTCTTCCCTCTTTTTGATTTGGAAATTGGATCACCCATTTTTACACCTCAAATAGAAAATAATACAGCCCCCTTCTGGGAGCCTATTTATCACTCTTATTCATCTTGTTTACGTCTAAATTTAACTGCATTAACACTGTACTTCTTGGTAATATCCCTTCAAAATACCCTTCCTCTGTATCAACACATAGAAAAGGGTGATTTACTAAGAGCCTAAGACAAGTTCTTATGGAAGCCGTTACCTTTACTCGTGGAA
Source organism: Neobacillus sp. plas4 (assembly GCF_057221695.1). Classification (NCBI taxonomy): domain Bacteria; kingdom Bacillati; phylum Bacillota; class Bacilli; order Caryophanales; family Bacillaceae; genus Neobacillus; species Neobacillus sp. plas4. The sequence goes on along the minus strand of NZ_CM170152.1, from coordinate 1,704,902 downwards.
CAGAAACCATCATTACCTCTTCTACTCTTTTTTTTTCAAGTTGTTCGAATTCGATTCTTTCAAGTCCGAGTATGGAATCCATAATAATTGGAGTACTAATTAAACCATGTAATTTATAATTCGGATCTAGTACGGGTATGGCTGTATAGCCACTTTTTGTTAAGACCAATAATGCATGTTCAAGATTATTTCCAACTTGTACATGAGCAACTCGCTCGGATGGAATCATTAATTTTCGAATATCTATCTCTAAAAATTCTCCACTGTGAAGACTTATCATCGCCGAAAACTCCTCAATGTTTGTTATACCACATGTATATTCTACCATAGTTTTCGGAAAACTGGGTTTTTTTATGAAAACGTTAAAATGCGGCCTTTTAAAACAACAGAAAAAAGATAGGAACCGTTGCCGGCCCCTATTGAATTAGATCAAATATTTCAATGGTAATCATGTCTACATTATCAAATTGATAACGCTTTGGTTTTTCCTTTTCATTATATATTTCTAATTCAAATGTTTCTGTTTTCGGATGAAATGTTACCTGACACTTTCTTTCGCCATTTACTTCGAAATAGCGTTGTGCCGGTTCACCTCCACTAGACTGTTCCTGAAGGTTTTTTAACCGGGTTAGTATTCCTTGAAGCTGTGACATATGCTCCGTCTCCTTTCAAACACAAGCAAACTTTCTACTGTTATGTTTCTCTTTTAGCATATTTCTATCCTGATGGATTTTTTCCAGAATATTATCCGCAGGTTTTTATGCCAATAGTAAAAGAATAAAATAACAGACAGCATTTGTCCAAATAAAAATGAAAAAAATGGGTCTTTTTTTTTCAAATCGCTCAAAATGCTTTCTCCAAGACAGAATCAGGAATATTATTATATAAAAATTGGTCCACTTTCCACCCACCGTTAACCTTGTTTAATAATACCCCCTCAAAATGTTCGTCATAACCAACAGGACCATCTGTCGACGCAGGGAAAAATTCAAAAACATAAATACGGTCAGAAGAAATGACTACTTTAGTTTTATTTGAATATTGAAAAAAGGGAATATAATATTGTGCAAAATCCGAGCCATATGTAACAAATTCCCCTTCTTCTTCAAAAATATTTTCATTCCAAAATAATTCTTGATAGACTTTTGAAAAATAAGGATCTAATAATTCGATTATTTCTTTTTTTGTCCTAGTCTTTTCACTTAAAGAAATCTGAGTTTCAAATGCTTCCTGTAACAGGCTGAACACCTCAGTTTTCGTGTTTAGTTTCATATTTGCATTTGGAGACAAGGGTATTAATAATAGAACTACGAATAGTAAAAATAACATTTTCTTCATTTCCTTTTTCCCCCTATTCAGTAAAAAGCATTCGTTCTATTCATTTTATCAACAAATATTCTTAAAAATCTTAAAAATAAATCGCAAAAAACCACCAGCAATAGACATAAAACCCCAAATTCCTTATATGCCTTTTTGCGTGTTTCTAAGAAAATTGTATAAAAAATAGACCTCAATTGAGGCCTATCGTAAAAAAGTCATAGCAACAAAAAGAATGATGAATAGAAGCAATGCAAAAAATATACCCCAAGCCAAAAAAATCGGATTGCCTAAATAAACATGTTTTTGTACTGGTTTAGGGATCTGTGTATCTATTTCTCCTTCAACAGCCTTTTGTTGTCTTCCAACAGATAATGTATAGATAAGCGAACCCGCAAGAATTCCAACAATAGCAATCGAAAGTGCATTAACAAATAGATTCATGAGCGATTTTCTCCTTTAATAAGGTTATTATTAAATTCCCACTCAATGACCTTTCCTATACTCTATTCGTTATAACAATTGATCATTGTCAAATAAATATTGATACGAGATGTCGATAAACAAATAGTCATTTCCACTTATAGGAATGGAGAATGTCCGAATCGTCTCCCCTGTTTCAATATCGCTATATAGATCAGACAATATTCCTTTACGATCATTTCTCATTTTAATAATATTTTCTAAAAAGTATGGACGCCAGCTCCAATTCTTTTGAATATATTCCTGTTGGGAGTACCAGCCGCTTTCCCCTTTAAAAATATTTGAGGATATTTGAAAGCCATCCTCATCACAAACATACATCCGGAATGCAATTTGATCCATTTCTTTTACAATCAAAGATATTAACTCTTCATACTTTGCCTTTTTATTCCTCACTAAAATATCTTGAATCTTATCTTGAAAATATTCTGCTGCCGAATAAAGTGCTTCGAGCTTCTTTTTCTCATACGTGATAAATTCATGGAATTTTCCCTTAAGACGCTCTTTAAGTATGTCACGCTCGATAAACATCTCTGCAGGAGGGTGGAGATAGTACCCCTGGTAATATCTCCCTCCATTTTTCCAAGCGAATTGAAGCTGATAACTCATTTCTATATTTTCAAAAAGTAATGTCGCTCCAACCTTTCTTGCTAATAATGACAGAGAAAATAATAAATCCGTAAAGCTTGCAGCCGCTGCATTTGATTTTAATGGCTGTAAATTAATTTTTATAATTTCAGGATTAAGCTGACCAATTCGTTCAAAATAATTGGTATCACTATCAATACTTGCAATGGCAATTTTTATACCATATGTCCGGTAGTATTGTAATAAGTGATCCAATTGACCAAAATCACCTTTATAATTTCCTTCAGAAATTTCTAGGACAATCCTCTTTAAATTCAATCCTCTTTTTTCAAAAGCCAAAAGTTCTTGTAAAAATGGCTCTCCATGCCCGTACATGAGTAAATCGGCATCTCGATTCAAAAAGATACTAATATCATCTTCAAGCTTTAATACAAGTTCTAAAGCCTTTTGAACGAGCAAAAGATCAACCTCATACTTATATTCCTCTGGAATTTGATCATCAAGAAAAAAATTGCCTAAGCTGACGATGTTACCTTCTGACTGATATCTGCCTAAAACCTCATACCCAATGACACGCTGCTCATCTGCACTAAAAATTGGTTGAAAATAAGGAATGACATTTTCAAGATCCGTTAGGATATCCAATGCATCCATTCAAGTACCCTCCAGCAAAAGATTTTCCTCATTATACCATACCCTTATATACAATACGCTTAACTCGGATAACTTGTTCTTTTCCAAAATGATACCATTATAGACCTATTCAAACATTCAAAGGATAAATACCAAGTCCATTTGAAATGGAGGGATTCCGTTTGAAAAAACTTTACCTATTGGTTTCCATTCTTCCACTGTTTGGATGGAACAATACGGATGAGAGTGTTACACCGCATGCTGATAAACAGAACTATACACAAATATACGAGCAAGTACCGAGTCCTGCTATTAAGAAAACCGCAAACCCATCCAGCTCCACTACAGAAGTAAACCAAAAGCCAGCCAAAAAGGAATCTGTGTTGCTGGATGTTGTATTAATTAATCAGCTGCCTGAGTTAAGATATGGATGCGAAGTAACAAGCCTGGCGATGGTATTAAATCATGCAGGTGTGAAAACTGACAAAATGGAGCTATATCGCTCGATTAAAAAAGATCCTGACCCCATCACTAGGGCTCCAAACGGGGATATAATAAGTTGGGGAAACCCAGATGAAGGGTTCGTTGGAGAGATGACGGGTAAACAGGCGGGTTATGCGGTCTTTGATAAACCGATGGAAGCTCTCGTCAACCAAAAGCTGCCAGGCAGTGCTGTAAATTTAACAAATCAGCCATTTGAAAAAGTACTGGACCATGTTTCTGCTGGTTATCCCGTAGTGGTTTGGACTACAGGAGATTATCGCTTACCAGATCGTTGGGAGCAATGGAATCATGGGCAGCAAGTAATAAAAACACCACTTGACCTGCATGCTGTTGTACTTGTAGGGTATAATGCAAACTATGTATATTTAAATGACCCTCTGTCTGGAAAAAAACAAGTAAGAGTAGGAATAGATCAATTTATTGAATCCTGGAAAGCATTGCAAAGCCGTGCAATTAGTTATCGATAGAAAACTAATGACACCGAGCCCCTAGGCGCTGGAGCTAGACACATAAAAATTAGGAAGCAGCCAAAAGGCTGCTTTTATGAATTTTTTTGACATTTTTGAATATGAACTAATGTAGATCTTTTTTGCTGCAGGATTTTCCGACATATTACTTGCAAAATTGACCATTATTAAAGAAAATACAAGTTGACTCGTTTTTAATAAAGAGAAAACAATGGAGATAGGTTGGTAATTCATTATGCCCCAAAAATTGAAAAGGAGAACCTTCCTGAAACGCATATTTGGCACATTTCTCACCGTTCTCGGTCTTGGTTCAGGCGGTTACTTTTATGCAAAACGAATCGAACCTTCACTTCTTGAAATAAATAAATTGGAGATTAAACATTCTTTAATACCCAATAGTTTTAATGGGATTAAAATTGTCCAATTTAGCGATACTCATTTAGGTTTTCATTATAATTTGAACCAACTAAAAAATTTGGTTAAAAAAATTAATCATTTACAGCCTGACATAATTATTTTTACTGGCGACTTATTGGACGAGCCTAATAAATATAAGGAAATTAATAAAGTAGCTCCTATTTTACAGCAGCTAAAGGCGAATATGGGGAAATATTGTATTTACGGAAATCATGACCACGGTGGTTATGGTTCTGAAATCTATAAAAATCTAATGGAACTATCGAACTTTACTGTTTTACTAAATGAATCCCTTAGGATCAAACAAAATGATGGAAGCTTCATTTCACTGCTAGGTATAGATGATCAGATGTTGGGGAAACCTGATTTGTCACTAGCTATGAAGCAGGTAACAGAGGATTCGTTTAAACTTTTATTATCTCATGCACCGGATATTGCAGATGAAGCCTCCACTTATCAAATCCATTGGCAGTTAAGCGGTCACAGTCATGGGGGTCAGGTAAAAATACCTTTTATCGGTGCACTCGTTATTCCCCCTTTTGCAAAAAATTATCCCGAAGGTTTTTATTCAATTGGTACCAGTAATCCTTTATCCTTGTATGTAAATCGAGGAATTGGAACTACCCGGCTTCCTTTTCGTTTCATGGCAAAGCCCGAAATAACTGTATTTACATTGGTCTCAGCAAAAACAGATTAAAAATTATCCCTTTACCATGTTGGATAGGGATTTTTTAATTTGGTGGATATAAGTCTTTATTTTCCACAATAATGTTTTTACATTCTTGAATTTCTGTTTTACAATTAAATAATAATAAAAGAATGACCTGATATCAAACTTGGCTTTACGAAACGTAAGCTAGGAAGGAGAACATATTTTGACTTATGTTAGAAAACACCCCTATACAAAAGAAATGCTAACCATTGATCACCTCTCACAAGCTCTCTTTATTGTTAATCGCCATGCTAAGACCGCTCCAAACCCCAAATTCTTATACAAATTAAAGCATGAAACATTAAAGAAACTAATAGAAGATGGAAAAGCAAAGAAAATAGGACTTCATTTTTCTGAAAATCCTCGCAATAGTAAACAGCAATCTGATGTTCTCGTCGAATGTGGTCTTTATACTTTTCATATACCACCTTCAAAGACAGATTTTACAGAGCTTCCCCATTTAGGGAAATTGGACGGCAGTGTTAGAAATCCCAGAACCTCGCTTTCGCTTACCCAAGCAAAAACCATATTACAAACATACACCGGGATAACAGAAGTGGAACCACCGCCCTCCAATCCACGGAAAAACCGACCATATCAAAAACCAATTTTTAAAAAGCTAGGAGAAAGATATACGTAAAGAAACCAGGTTATCCGGCTTCTTTTACGTATATCTTTGTAAGATTTTTGCTACAGTTTTGTGAAAATAATTTTAAACTCTTTCACTAGACATAGACCACGCTGTTTTTTTACTTTGTTTCTAGGCATGCTTGCCATTAATTAATAATTATTCTATAAATCAGAGTATTCATGAAAGCAACGGAAGGATGAACAAAGGGTGGAGCATTTAATTAATAACAAGGTTCAAAATATAGAGGTATCAGGGATAAGGAAATTTTATAATATGGTTTCACACATTGACGATGTTATTTCATTAACGATTGGGCAGCCAGATTTCCAAACACCCGAACATGTTAAGAAGGCTGGACTCCTTGCTATAGAGGAAAATTTCACTTCTTATACTCATAACGCTGGTATCATCGAGCTTCGAATGGCTGCTTGTAATTTCGTTGCCAAGAAATATGACCTTACCTATCAACCAGAGTCTGAAGTAATCGTAACAATGGGGGCAAGTGAAGCAATTGATATTGCCTTTAGAACGATCCTTACGGAAGGCTCAGAGGTTATCCTGCCTGGACCAATTTATCCTGGATATGAACCTATCATTACTATGTGTGGCGCAGTTCCGATTCATGTCGATATAAGGAATAATCAATTCCGATTTAATTTAGAAATGATAAAAACTTATATTACCGATAAAACTCGCTGTATTGTGCTCCCTTATCCTTCTAATCCAACCGGGGTAAGTCTAACAGATGTCGAGTTAAAAGAAATTGCAGATTATCTGCGGGACCGAGATATTTTTGTACTTGCTGATGAAATTTACAGCGAGTTAGTCTATGATCAGCCCCATACTTCAATTGCTTCTTTTCTAAAAGAAAAAACGATTGTCATTAATGGTTTATCAAAATCTCATGCGATGACTGGCTGGCGTATTGGCTTCTTATTTGCACCTGAATACATCACCAAGCACGTGTTAAAGGTTCATCAATACAATGTATCCTGTGCAAACTCAATTGCTCAGAAAGCAGCTTTAGCTGCCTTAACAGAAGGAATTGATGATGCACTTCCAATGAAGAAGGAATATAGCAAAAGACGTGACTATGTTTATAACCGTTTAACCGCGATGGGTCTAAATGTAGTCAAACCGGATGGGGCCTTTTATTTCTTTGTAAAAGTACCAGTTTCAAATCCATTAAATAGTTTTGACTTTGCACTTGAAATGGTTCATCAAGCAAAGGTAGCTGTGGTTCCTGGGAGTGCCTTCTCAGAATATGGTGAAGGTTACTTTCGACTATCCTTTGCCTGTTCACTAGAAACTTTAGAAAAAGGGTTAGACCGAATGGAACAATACCTAAAAAATAAAAACCCTCACTCCTAAAGTGAGGGTTTTTCATCTTTATTATCCTTTATATTGGCCGTTATTTTTAGATGCTTTTTCTTTTTTTGCTTTATCCTTATGGATTTTATTAGTTGCTGCAGAGCCCATCTCATGAGCAAATTCTTCATTTAAGACTGCAGAGTCAAATCCCTTTTTATTTTTTTGCTGCGGGTCATTCTTTTTTGTTCGTTTAGCCATCAAGATTCCTCCTAATTTTACTTCTATCCTAGTTTTTGATAGCTGGAGGAATTTATACGAGTGGTATTAAGACTTCCAATATTTATAAAGAGCCTGGGTTCCACTATTTTCTTCGCCCTTTTCGGCGAGCTGGCTATAAAGTGATTTTGCCAGTGCTAGACCTGGAACCTTCATTTCCATTTGCTGGGCTTCATCTAAAGCAATTTTCATATCCTTAATAAAGTGTTTTATGTAAAATCCTGGTTCAAAATTTCCGTTTAGCATACGTGGAGCGAGGTTACTTAAGGACCAGCTTCCGGCAGCTCCGGTTGTAATACTTTTTAATACAGCTTCAGGGTTTAACCCTGCCTTTTCAGCATAAATGATGGCCTCACAGACACCTATCATGTTTGAGGCAATCGCAATTTGATTGCACATTTTTGTGTGCTGTCCTGCGCCGGCTGTTCCTTGATATACGATATTAGTTCCGAGCAGGTTTAGTAATGGCTTTATTGCTTCAAAATCTTCTTCATGTCCACCAACCATGATCGACAGCTTCGCTTCCTTTGCACCTACATCACCTCCAGAAACAGGGGCATCAATCGTATGAATGCCTTTTTCCTTAGCAGCTTTATATATTTTCAACGCGAGAGATGGTGCTGAGGTCGTCATATCGATCAAAAAGTTTCCTGCCTTACCATTCTTTACAAGTCCATTTTCTCCTAAATAAATCTCCTCTACATCAGTTGGATAGCCAACCATAGTAAAGATAACATCAGCTTTTTGAGCCATTTCCTTTGGTGTATCCACCCAAACAGCGCCTTTTTCTACTAGCTCTCCTGCTTTTTCCTTGGTCCTTGAATATACGATTAGTTGAAAACCAGCTGATAATAAATGTCCTGCCATACTTTTTCCCATAACACCGGTACCAATAAATCCAACCACTGTATTTTCTGTTGTAAACAAATGCATCAATCCCCCACTCTTTTATTTTCTCGTCTTAATTATATAATTGATAACGTAAAAAAACCGGAACTAAGTACTTTCCGGTTCTCGTGCTCAATCTCCAAATTTATGCACAAATATAGTTTCTCCTAGATAAAATCGTAATAAACTATATTCTAAAGCTCTGACGAAAAATTTGTTAAGAAAACACGGCCAAAAACTTCTTGATTATTGTATATTTCGATTGAAACTGCATTATTTTTTTCAATCATTTGCTGCAATTCATGAATGTGTAAGTCCTCTTTTAAAGGAAGCGGATCCATGAAAATATATTTTTCACTTTTTCCCTTTACTTCTAAATATTCTCCATTTAAAACCTGATCCTCACCATAGATGATTTCACGTTTACCTATTGCCGCAGCTAATTGATCATCGTGAATCGTTACTTTGACTTTATATAATTCTTGTCTATCTAAAATTTCATTATTAATCCTAAATCGAAATTGAAGTTCATTGTTTTTTGTTAATAAGGCATCCGCGTAACGGTTTACAATTAATTCTTTAGAAAGCGGAAGCCCGCATCCTGCAATCGTGGTTCCTATTACTAGAATACTGATCAACAAAAACACCATTTTTATACTTCTCCGCATCTTTAAACACTCCTTTATGTTTTTACCTTAACCATAAATTATTGGTAATAAACGTAAAATGAGGTCGATCAGTGAAGAATAACAGAGAGGTTAAATCGCTTTAATCATGCCCCCATCAACTAAAAACGAACTTCCGGTCATATAAGTATTGGCATCAGAAAGGAGGAAGGCTGCAACATTCGCAAATTCTTCCGGAGTTCCATATCTCTTAAGAGGAATGCCTGCTTTCATGGTCAATTCAACTGTTTCGAGATCGATCCCCTGTTTATCTGCATTTATTTGATCTAAATGCTTAACACGATCTGTTGCAATTCGTCCAGGTGCAATTGTATTAATTAGGATATTATACTGAGCTAATTCAGAAGCTAATGTCTTGGAGAGACCAACAATTCCTGTACGAAAGGTATTGGAAAGGATTAACCCTGGTATAGGCTCTTTAATCGAAGAAGAAGCGATATTAAGAATTTTTCCTCCTTGCTGTTTTAAAAAAGGTAATGCCTCACGAATAATACGCACATAGGATAATAAATTTAGTTCAAATGAGTTCTGCCAATCATCATCTGTCAAGTCTTCAAAAGTCCCTGCTGGCGGGCCGCCTGCATTATTGACAAGTAAATGAAGATTTCCAAATACTTCGATGGTGTTTGCTACGAGACGTTTAATATCTTCCGTATTTGTTATATCTGTTCTTTGGAAAGCAACCTTTCCTTTGCCAATTGATTCAAGTTCAGCCGCCTTCTTATTGAGTTTTTCCTCATCACGTCCTGAAATCATTACATTGGTTCCTTCTTTTACCAACGTTTGAGCAATAGCAAATCCCAAACCTTGGCTCGAAGCTATTACAAGTGCTGTTTTCCCGCTAAGATTCAAATCCATCCTTACATCCCCCTTTAATCTGTCTATTACTATTATACTAAAAATTTCCTATAAAAAAGAGACAGATTGTCCTGTCTCTCTAAATAATCTTATTTTGTAGCAGCGTTCACGGCTTCAATTACTTGATCAGTTGTTTGCATATTTAAAACTTGCTTGGCTAGGTTCTCCATTTCGGCTTTGCTCAACTTCTTAATTTGGGAACGTGCTTTTAAAATCGATGTTGCGCTCATTGAAAATTCGTCTAATCCAAGACCAAGAAGAAGAGGAATCGCCGTTTCGTCTCCAGCCATTTCACCACACATACCTGCCCATTTTCCTTCAGCATGTGCAGCATCAATAACCATCTTCACCAATCGAAGAATCGATGGGCTATACGGCTGGTACAGATAGGAAACACGCTGATTCATCCGATCTGCAGCCATAGTATATTGAATTAAATCATTTGTGCCAATACTAAAGAAATCAACTTCTTTTGCAAATTGGTCAGCTAGAACTGCTGTTGATGGGATTTCGACCATTATTCCCAGTTCAATATTATCTGAGACCTTTTGCCCGGAGGCAATAAGTTTTTGTTTTTCATCATCAAGAATACTCTTTGCTTCACGGAATTCATCCAATGTTGCAATCATTGGAAACATAATCTTTAGATTTCCGTAACTGCTTGCTCTTAGAAGCGCCTTAAGCTGGGTACGGAAAATATCCTGTTCTTCTAAACATAAACGAATTGCTCGGAAACCTAAAAATGGATTAAGTTCTTTTGGTAATTGAAGATACGGAAGCTCTTTATCACCGCCGATGTCTAATGTACGAACAACAACCGGCTTCCCCTTCATACCTTCTAATACCGCTTTGTAAGCTTCAAATTGTTCTTCCTCGGTAGGAAGCTGATCTCTTCCCATATAAAGAAATTCAGTTCGGTATAGACCTACGCCTTCACCGCCGTTTTCCACTACTCCCTTTAAATCATTGGGTGTACCAATATTAGCTGCCAATTCAACTTGATGGCCGTCTGCAGATATCGTTTTTTCATTCACTAGCTTTGCCCATTCCATCTTTTGAGCTTCATATTGTTGATGGATGGTACGGTATTCCTCCACTAGTTCAGGAGCAGGGTTAATATGTACTTCACCTTTTAGACCATCGACAATAACTAAATCACCATTTTTAATTTCTTCTGTTGCCGTTTTTGTACCTACTACCGCGGGAATTTCCATAGATCGAGCCATGATAGCAGAATGGGAAGTACGTCCACCAATGTCAGTCGTAAAACCTAAAACGTATTGACGGTTTAATTGGGCTGTGTCAGAAGGAGTTAAATCCTCTGCCACAATAATTACTTCTTCAGCAATCATACTTGGATTTACTAAATGAACACCTAGTAAATGTGAGAGTACCCGTTTTGTAACATCTCGAATATCTGCTGCACGCTCTTTCATATACTCATTTTCCATTTGCTCGAACATCATTACAAACATGTCTGCAGTTTCCTTTAATGCAGCTTCTGCATTCACATTTTCGGACTTAATCTTATCTTCAATCGGACCGTTTAATTCTGGGTCAGTCAGAACCAGTAAATGTGCTTCAAAGATAGCAGCTTTATCTGCACCTAACTCGATTTGGGCACGATCTCGAATGGCTTCCAATTCTACTTTAGTTTTCTCAATTGCTGCCTTATAACGATTTACCTCAGATGTTATGTCTTCTACTGAGTGTTTCTTAAAGGATAAATCTGGTTCAACTAACCGATATGCCTTTGCTATGGCAATGCCATTTGAAGCAGCAATCCCCTGTAGTAATGTCATTACTCAGCCAATCCTTCTTTGTTCAATAATTCTTCTAGACTTCTAAGAGCTTCTTCACTGTCACTTCCATCCGCAGTGATTGAAATATCTGCACCTTTTCCAATACCTAATGACATAACGCCCATAATTGATTTTAAGTTAACTTTTTTTCCTTTATATTCTAAATTGATTTCTGAATCAAATCTGCTTGCCGTTTGTACGAGTAAAGTTGCGGGTCTAGCGTGAATTCCAGTATCAGCTGTTACTTTAAATTGTTTTTCTGCCATGTTAAATCAAACTCCTTCTCATATAGTAAAAAAATATAAAATGGTGCTGGCTAATTACATAAATAACAGATCTAGTCAGGTCAATACTACTGAACTAATTGTTATATTTTCTCCAAAAGGATAGGAAGTATGTAAGCTAGAGCCTCATTTTATTATTGAAATCATACAATTGCTAGGATAACATTTCCATTCTTTACAGACAACCAATAACCATTAAAAAATTGACATTTGGCATTTTAATAGGATCCACCATTTGAAACCACTTTTTATATGATCAAATTTAGCTTCTAGGTTCTTCTAGGTATTGATACAGTACATCCCCGCCACGTTGACCAATACCCCGAAAATGTTTAAAGTCCTCTCTTTTGACCAGGACTTCACGAAATATCATAAAATCTTCCTTTTTTACATAAAACTCTGTTAGCTCGCCAGATTTTAATTTTTCTAAAACATCTATAACAAATTGATCATTCATACTTCTGCACCACCTTATTCATATTTTATAATAACCTATATCGTAGTCAAACATTGAACTCTTTTGTAACCGATTCCATTTTTCTTTTAAATTTTTAAGAAATTAACAAAATTGTCAAATAAAATCCTTTACGAATCATAAAAAGTAGTGCAAACTGTTAGATAAATGAATATATATAGTTTGTCAAGTAAAGGAGAGAGGGATAATTGAGAAAAGCTGAAGTAGGGAATATCATCGAATTCCGCGGCGGGCTAAAAGGGATAGTGGAAAAGGTAAATGAAAATTCTGTAATTGTCGATCTAACTTTAATGGATAATTATCGAGATTTGGAATTGGATCAGCGGACTGTAGTTAACCATAAAAATTATAAAATTGTAAAAGAAAGCGCTTATTAAATTAATAGCTTCATAGAAAAGGCAGCGATTTGCTGCCTTTTCTTATTATTCCTATTTAAAATTTATCTTCCTTTACCAGCTTCTTTTGAAAGCTGTTTAAATGATTTTACTTTTCCGTGCGGGTTTTGGTCTTGTTTACGAACGGTCCATTCACGTTCATGCTGACTTTGGGATTTACTCATTTATTATCCTCCTTCCTTTCTCATTACTATTTTTTTCGATTTTCTTTTGAATTATGATAAAAATCGATCAAAATTGGATTGTAAACATTTCCTTTCATAAATCATTTTTGCTAAAATAAGTTCTATTGCAAGAAAAGCAGAAGCGACCGTTTAGCGGCGTATGGACTGGAGCACTTTGACTGAGATAAAGGAAACACGGAGAACGGAGTGATCCGATGTTGACTTATCGTAGGGAAAAGGGCGAAGTACACTAGCCGCTGGGCGCTGGAGCTAGACAGTTAGAAAGGAGCTTATTAATAAATGAAGAATCGCTTCTTTGACTTGAGGCTTATTATTGGGTACGTTCTTGCCCATGCTCTTATGTATTTTACTTTCTACGATAGAGCGATATTCTGGTATATCTTTACAGGTTCTCTTCTGGTTTTAATCACTTTTGCGATGTTCCAAGAAGATGTTGAAGATCAAGCGTCATTTTTTGTATATATTTCTATAGGTGCTTTTTCTGGAATCCTTCTCTATTTTATATTCTGGCTGGGTGTACAAGGTTTCGACCTCTTAAATCTGCCATTTGAAAAAAGCATTAAGAAGCTCTACCGTTGGTTCGCGCCATCATTATTTTGGCAATATCTTGCACTCATTTTAGTGGCAGCACCTGGTGAAGAACTTTTTTGGCGAGGATTCGTTCAGAAGAGACTCCTGCGTTTTTTTCGTCCATTTGTAAGTATTGTTTTTGGGGCCCTTCTCTATGCCTCAGTCCATATTTATTCAGGAACCTTTACTTTAATGCTGGCAGCATTCCTTTCCGGCCTTATGTGGGGTGCACTATATTTGTGGAAAAAAAGTATGCCCCTGGTGATTGTTTCCCATATTGTTTTTGACATCATGATTTTTATTATACTGCCATTAAAATAGAAAAAGCATCAGTCTATAAATTGGACGATGCTTTTTCTATTTATGGTGTTTTTTTATTATTTAATGGCTTCATCCATAAGAGGACGAAAAAGATAAGACTAATATAGCCAAACAATGGATACAGATTAGACAATAGTTTACTATAGTTAACTAGGCTTATGATATAAGAAACGATGAAAATGGCTGATATGGTAATAGTAGTAGGGACCGTAACGAATTGTTTTAACTGTCGGTCAAGTCCAAATACGTTTCCAATGACAGATGTGAAAATTTCACCATAAATCACTAGGACAAATATCCAATAAAAAAAAGGTGCTACTTGCTTCATAATAATTGCCATCGGTATCTCATAAATCTCTAGATTTGGAAGCATGATTAAGGTTAAATGGCTTGATATTAAGATAAGTGTTAAAGCGGCCCCACCTAATATTCCTCCCCATTTAATCGTCCAATCATCCTTAATTTCATTTGCAATCGGAACTAAGACAGCTTGTGCTAACGCAAGATTTAATGCTGTATATGAAAATGGTGCTAGTATACTTTTCCATCCATCCTCAGCATAAGGAATAAATAATAAGTGATGAATAAAATCTTGCTGTTTAATGGAAAGTACCATTAGCATTAGACTAAAACAAACCATTATAGGAACAACAAATGAATTAACTGCAAATATACCCTTTGTACCTACTAGCATTACTAAAAAGGATAAAATTATCGTGATAAAAACGCCTAAATTCTTCGATAGTCCTAATTGCTCTTCAAATACTGCTCCGGCACCAGCAAGCATAACGGCACATACTCCAAGAAGCATAAATAGCATAATTATATTAATACCCCTGCCTGCCCATTTCCCAAACAAGTGTACATTAAATTCCTGGTACGATACTGCATTTATTTGAGCAGCAATTCTCATCAACTTTGAACCTAATACAATAAGGAGATAGCCGCTCAGTAATATGCTCAAAAACCCAATGAAGCCAAATCGTGAGAAAAACTCAACAATCTCTCTTCCTGTAGCAAATCCCGCACCCACAACTGTACCCACGTAAACTGCGGCGATTTGAAAAGCTGCTGACCAATTCTTTTTCAACTCATCTCCCCCTCAAATACAATATATGAGCAAGGGGACAAACAAAGACGAGCTTTTTTTAATTACGAGCCTTTTTGCAACAGAAAAAATTACCATAGGCATACGACTTGAAAGTCAAAGAAGGTCAAAGTATACTATGTTCATAAGGTCAAATATAGTCAAAGTCAAATAAATATAATTAGGAGGTTTTATATGATGCTGTGTCAATTGTGTAAAGAAAACCAGGCTAATGTTCAACTAAATTTAAATATTAATGGACAACACAGCAATATGAAGCTGTGCCATAAATGTTATACAAACAATAAAAACACTATTCATTCAGGAATGGATCCAAAGATGAACTCCTTTTCTGGTTTTCCATTTAATGATTTATTTTTTAATATGAAGGGCACTGAAAATAACCATTTTAATGGCCAGGCACCCTCTCCACAAAATGGTCTGAATGGAATGGGAGGTTTTATTGATCAATTTGGACGAAATTTAACTCAATTGGCCAAAGCTGGTCTCATTGATCCTGTGATTGGCCGTAATGAAGAGGTTAAAAGAGTCGTTGAAATATTAAATCGTCGTAATAAAAACAATCCGGTCTTAATTGGTGAACCAGGTGTCGGGAAAACCGCTATCGCTGAAGGCCTAGCGATGAAAATTGTTGAAGGAAAGGTACCTGGTAAATTAAGAAATAAAGAAGTTTATTTACTAGATGTTGCTTCCTTGGTCGCGAACACAGGTATACGCGGGCAGTTTGAAGAAAGAATGAAGCAGCTGATAGCAGAATTACAAGATCGTAAAAATATCATTCTTTTCATTGACGAAATACATCTCCTAGTTGGAGCAGGTTCTGCTGAAGGTTCTATGGATGCAGGAAATATATTAAAACCAGCACTTGCACGCGGTGAACTTCAACTTGTCGGTGCAACAACTCTGAAAGAGTACCGTCAAATCGAAAAAGATTCGGCACTAGAACGTCGATTCCAGCCTGTTCAAGTAGCAGAACCTACACCTGAAGAGGCCATTGAAATCCTAACAGGAATTAAGAATAAATATGAGGATTATCATGAAGTAACCTATTCTGAAGCTGCGATTAAAGCATGTGTACAGTTGTCACACCGCTATATCCAGGATCGATTCTTACCTGATAAGGCGATTGACTTACTAGACGAGGCTGGATCTAAATTAAATCTTACTTCAGATGGAAATAGCGTCGAACAGGTGAAGAACCGTTTAAAGGAAATCACAATTCAAAAAGACAGTGCACTTAAAGCCGAAAATTATGAGCTTGCAGCAGCACTTCGGGATGAAGAAACTGAGCTTGAAAAATCCTTAAATGAATCTTCAGAAACCAACAGACCCGTTGTAGATATTTCACATATTCAAGAGATTATTGAACAAAAGACTGGTATACCTGTTGGTAAATTACAAGAGGATGAGCAGCATAAACTTAAGCACTTAGAAGAGAACTTAGCTAAAAAAGTTATTGGTCAGAAGAAAGCTGTCGAGAAGGTCGCTAAGGCTATACGTCGAAGCCGCGCTGGCTTAAAACCAAAGAATCGTCCGATAGGATCATTCCTATTTGTCGGTCCAACTGGGGTCGGTAAAACCGAGCTTACAAAAACACTTGCAGAAGAACTGTTTGGTTCAACTGAGTCAATGATTCGCCTTGATATGAGTGAATATATGGAAAAACACAGTGTTTCAAAATTAATTGGATCACCACCAGGATATGTTGGTCATGACGAAGCAGGACAACTGACTGAAAAGGTCCGCAGAAATCCATATTGCATTATATTATTGGATGAAATTGAAAAAGCGCATCCTGATGTGCAGCATATGTTTTTACAGATTCTTGAGGATGGACGTCTTACAGACAGTCAAGGAAGAACAGTAAGCTTTAAGGATTCTGTTATCATTATGACAAGCAATGCCGGGGTAGGACACAAAACCATTCATGTTGGCTTCGGGACAAATGAAGCAATCGAAGAAGCTTCTATCCTAGATTCTTTGGGCAGCTTTTTCAAGCCAGAGTTTTTAAACCGTTTTGATAGTATTATTGAATTTAACACACTTGAAAAAGAACATATCATGCAAATTGTAGAGTTAATGGTGATTGATCTACAAGAAACCTTAAAAGAACAAAATCTCGAATTTACGATTCACCTAGATGCAAAAGAGAAACTGGCTGAGTTAGGCTATCATCCAGCTTTTGGAGCACGTCCGCTCCGCAGAGTGATTCAAGAGCAATTAGAAGATAAGATTGCGGACTTTATACTGGAGCAGCCAGACGCAAATCGATTATCAGCAATCTTAGAAGACAATGTTTTGAAGGTAATAACAACAGAGACTGCCAACGTATGATAATGAATGAAAAAAGCGAAGCCGCTTAGCTTCGCTTTTCTTTATGATTATAACTTCTGATCTTCAACTGAATTTAACCAGGCTTCAATTTCACCAACAACAGATTGTACACAGCCATCCTCAAAAGGAGAAATTAAATTCGCTTCTTTCACCAGCTTTGTAAATGACATGCTGCCGCCAAGCTTACAAAGACTTACATAATCGTCCCATGCCTCTTCTTGGTTTTCTCTAGAACGCTTCCAGAATTGGAAGGCACAGATTTGAGCTAACGTATAATCAATATAATAGAATGGTGAATTGAAGATGTGGCCTTGGCGCTGCCAGAATCCGCCATTCTCTAAATACGTATTCCCGTCATATTCTTTATGAGGCAAGTACTTTTTCTCTATTTCTCTCCACTGCTGCTTCCGCTCTTTAGGGGTTGCTTCGTAATTTTCATACACCCAATGCTGGAATTCATCAACGGAAACTCCATATGGTAGAAATAATAAAGCATCACTCAAATGTGAGAATTTATATTTATCGGTATCTTCCTTAAAGAAAAGCTGCATCCATGGCCAAGTGAAAAATTCCATACTCATCGAATGAATCTCACACGCCTCATATGTTGGCCAATAATATTCAGGGATTTCAAAATTCCTGCTTGAATAAACCTGGAATGCATGCCCTGCCTCATGTGTCAGCACATCAATATCCCCGGAGGTTCCATTGAAATTAGAAAAAATAAATGGTGCTTTGTAGTTTTCAATATAGGTACAATAGCCGCCGCCAGCTTTTCCCTTCTTCGCGACAAGATCCATTAAGTGGTTATCTTGCATGAATTTGAAAAACTCTCCTGTTTCCTTAGAAAGTTCTTCATACATCTGTTGACCATTTTCAATAATCCATTCAGGGGTCCCTTTTGGTACAGCATTACCTGTTTTATAGTTAAATCCTTCATCAAAATATTTTAGTTGTTCAACCCCAATACGTTCCTGCTGCCGTGCTTTTAATTTGGTCGCTATTGGAACAATAAAGTCCTTAACCTGCTGACGGAAGTTTGCCACCATTTCCGAATTATAGTCAGTTCTCATCATTCGATAATAACCTAGTTCAACAAAGTTTTTATAGCCTAACGTATGAGCAATTTCAGTTCTCACCTTAACAAGGTCATCATAGATTGTGTCAAGCTCTGCTTCATGCTCAGCAAAAAAGCCAAACTTTGCCTCAGATGCCAGTTTTCTAGTTTCTCTGTCTGTAGATTGGGTAAAGGGCTCTAATTGTGCAAGTGTTCTTTCTTCCCCTTCGAAAGGTATCTTTGCTGAAGCAATTAGTTTTGTATACTCTGTTGACAATCGATTTTCCCTTTGAAGCAAAGGTACTATTTCAGGTTTAAAGGTCTTTAATTGTCCTTCAGCAAGCGCGAATAATTGTTTGCCAAATTTAATCTCCAATTCATTGCGGAATTTAGAATTTACAAAAGCCTGATAATATTTCGTCACAAGCCCTTCTATTTCAGGCTGCAGTTCATCCATATAATCCTGTTCGGTTTTATAAAACTCATCGTTTGTATCAACAGAATGGCGAATATAGCACAGATTAAACATCGTTCCAATATCATTTCTTACCTGATTCACTTCGTTCATTGCCAAGATTTGTTCTTCTACTGAAGGTGCACTTGTAAACTTTTGAAGTGCTGATTCAATTCTAGCTTTTACTTCGTCAAGGTTCGGACGGGTATATGTATACTCTTCAAATCTCATTCAAAACATCCCCTTTAAATCAAACTTTTCCACCTATTTCTTTCAACACTAACCATTAATATTCCTTTATGTAAAGGCTCTTTTCTTAACTTTGCAATTTTTTGCAACAAAATTTAATGATTTTGATAAAATTCTGAGAAAACAGCAAAATTTAATAAGAAAAGAGCCAGCAAACTAAAATCTAAAGCGCAAAATTTCTGTTTGCACGTTAAAATCGGCTTTAAGATTTTAACAACATATTTTAAAAATAAGCCTAAATAAAAAAATACGGCAGATGCCGTATTAAAATTTCCCTGCAGGCAACCCAAGTTTTTTTAATAGTTCAATCGCATCCTGTTTTTCAGAATCGGTCAAACTAGACATCAGTGAATGGATCTGCTGGGCATGCTCAGGGAAAATTTCTTGAATAAATTCTTTCCCTTTATCCGTAATTTGGGCATATGTTACCCTTCTATCGTTTGGGCAGGCGATTCTCACTAACAGCCCTTTTTGTTCCAGCTTATCCACCACATAGGTGATACTGCCGCTAGCAAGTAATATTTTGCCGCCAATTTGCTGCATAGGCTGATCACCTTTGTGATATAGAAGCTCTAATACTGCAAATTCTGTTGGGTTTAATCCACTTGCTTGAATAACTTTATTCACATGATCATTAATCGCTTTAAAAGCCCTTGATAGAACAATAAAAAGCTTCAACGATTGTGATACAGAATCATTTTCCATACGAATCATCCTTTTTTATTAAATCTGAAATTTTCCAGCTCCAGCGCCAAAGAAAAATCGAACTGCATTATACAAGATCAAGGCGCTCACACTTTTCTATTTATCTCGACTTCAAGATTATTATAAGAAATTTTTCAAAGCCTGTCAATTTAGCTCCAAAAATTGAGCTTAAAGATTCGGCAATTTCACAAAGCTATTCCTACTTTGACCATGTCACTTTTCACCTTTATTATAATAAAAAATGGAGATAAAGCAATCCAGTTCTCATTTACTAAAAAATTATGTAAGATAGGTTTATTGAAAGATTTATATTTTAAAAACGAGGTGTAATGATGAGTCAACCTGCTGCTGTGTCTGCAAAATCACCGAAAACTACCGATTCGACCATGTTTAATATTCTTTTTATTATCGGGATTTGTCATTTACTCAACGATTCCATTCAGGCAGTTATCCCAGCCATGTTTCCAATTTTAGAAAAATCTATGGGTTTATCGTTTACCCAGCTAGGCATTATCGCATTTTCTTTAAACATGGTGTCTTCTGTACTGCAGCCAGTGGTTGGAGTCATTACAGATAAGAAACCAATGCCTTTTGCTTTGCCCATTGGACTTTCATTAACGCTATGTGGTGTTCTTGGATTAGCTTTTGCTCCTTCCTTTGGTTTAATTGTGATCTCTGTTATATTTATTGGTCTTGGCTCCGCAGTATTTCATCCCGAAGGATCAAGGGTAGCCTATATGGCTGCAGGAAACCGCAGAGGTTTGGCACAATCTATTTATCAAGTAGGCGGGAATACAGGGCAGGCGCTGGCACCTCTTATCACAGCACTTATTCTTGTTCCCCTTGGCCAAAGAGGTGCTTCTTGGTTTACCATTGTTGCAGCAATCGCAGTTTTGTTATTAATCTATATCGCTAATTGGTATAAAAATAGATTAATTGAAAACATTCCTTTATTGAAAAAGAAAAATACAATGTCCACAAAAAACAGTGGTATTTCAAAAAAGGTAAAACAGTCACTATTATTAATTCTTCTGCTCATTTTTGCACGATCATGGTATATTTCGGGTATGACTAATTTTTACGCTTTCTTTGCAATTGAAGAATACTCTTTATCAATTAAGGAATCACAATTTTTCTTATTTGCCTTTTTAATTGCCGGAGCATTTGGCACCTTTTTTGGCGGCCCGCTAGCTGACAGGTTCGGAAAGAAAAAATTAATCTCTGTCTCTATGTTACTGACTATTCCTTTTTCCATACTAATTCCCTTCGTACCATCAGTTATTGCATTTATCTTTCTTACGCTCACAGGTTTTATCTTAATGACCAATTTTTCAGTTACAGTCGTTTTTGCACAAGAGCTTGTACCTGGAAAAATTGGAACTATGTCAGGATTAACCGTGGGGCTGGCATTTGGAATGGGGGCTATCGGCTCAGTGGGACTTGGATATATTGCAGATTTATTTAGTATGTCCGCCATGGTATCTTCGATTGGATTCTTGCCATTACTAGGCTTACTTGCATTCTTACTTCCTAGTGATGAATTAGTCAGAAAGTGGAATCAAGAAGGTTAGAAAGAGGATGGGCATTGCCCATCCTCTTTTTAACGAATGTTAAATTTTCGAAAAGTTTTAACATTTTTACTCAAATAATCTTGAAAACTATCATATAATATAGTTAGAACATAAAAGGGAGGGCTAGAATAATGAAAACCCCAAATTATCATGATTTTTATCAAAAGGCTTTAATCCCAATTGGTTTTAATGATTTACTAGCACTTAACGAAATTAAATCATTTGAGGTTGGTGCACCTGCTACTCACTGGCTCATTGCAGTTGAAGGAGTCCAGCTCTCTCAGGCTAAAATATACTTCCATTGGAAAGTAAGTGTTTACCCGTCCAATTGCAATGGTGATTTTAACTGGAAGAAACCATTTTATTGTTCTCCAATCATGGAATCGATGGACAGTGCTCATGATATTGCTTGCTCTATCGTTGCACTGAGTAAACAAGATCAACTTTCTGCCTTTAACCTTGAAGAGAAAATATCTTAATCCACAAAAAAATTATCCCCTTTTGCTTCACCTTCTTTTTACCCTCACTTGTGAAAAAACCTACATATAGTAAAAATCAAACACAGTTACCTATTTATTCTTATAAAAACGATCTCTAACCCTTTTCAACCTTGCATGATAGTTTAGGATGTCAAGTCTAGCCTTTTCCGCTTCTGGTGCAATCGGTCTTAATTTTTCCAGCTCCCAATAATCCACAATCACATCTAAAACTTGATCAAAATATTCCAATGGACCATAGTTTGCTTCTTTTGCAATAATTGCCATTCGATCTTCGAAATCAGGCATAACTGTTCCTGGCATTTGGAAGTTCTTAATAACATGTCCTAAATGATAACAGTAATTAGGCTCTAATTGGAGATGAAATTTAATGACATCCCGATAAAAGGCATAATGCAGCGTTTCATCCTTCGCCAACCGACGAAGAAGACTTGCTAAATCCTTATCATACGGACCAGCCGTTTTAGCAACGTTATAGTAAAAGACCATGGTCGCTAGTTCTTGTAATGAAGTATAAACCATGGTTTCAAAAGGTGTATGATAATCAGGATTCCAGCCATTCTCAACCGTTTGTTTGTGTAATTGATGAAGACGCTTAGGATCCACATTCCGCGTGAGTAATAGATACGTTTCAAGCAGGTTAGAATGCTGATCTTCTTCTGAAGTCCAAGTATGGACAAAATCTTTAATAACTGTTAATGATCCCTTAAACGTTTGATCTAAATGAGAGGTAAACCATGGCAGATTGACTTCAGTTAAAAGGGCTGTTTCAACAGCAGTAATAATGGCTGGAGGCAGTGTGACCTGACTTTCATCCCAAGGGACGCGCCTGAAATCTTTCCCCTTATCCCACGGTAAGAAATCATGATAACCCCAATCTATTTTTTCAGACCGCTTCTTATGTTCTTCATATAACTCTATTAGTTTAGGCTCTAATCGAAAGTCCAAATCATTTGTTAACATCTATATCCTCCATTATTGTAAAAATTCGGCATTAACTTGGAAAATTGAATTAAATTTATGTCAGGTATTAATACCAAATACTAAGTGGATTATATCACAACTATTCAGAATTAAACTAACAAAAGAATTTTACAAAAAAAGGCAGCACAACCGATTCAACGGTGAAGTGCTGCCTCTGTTCTATCAAACTCAGTTAATTTTACCGTTTTTGTAACCACAACTTCTTTATGCTAATCTAAAAACTATTCCATGCCCGCCTTTTGGATATTCCCACTTGATGTTTTGATGCGGGCAGCCTATTCGGCAGCTGCCGCATTCGTGGCAGCCTTCATACCCGACCTGCATCCGTAATCCTTCCCATTTGTACACTTCAGCAGGGCAGAAAATCGTGCAAATCTTATCCGGGCATTTTGTCATACAAATATCGTTGTCCATAACTGTAAGATGTGACTTCGTATCAGCTTTAAAACGAAGAAGGTACTGTTTTTCTTCGATATTCTTAGTTGACATTATTTCACCGCCTTCCAAGCACGATAAATATCTTGTATAACTTTAATCGTTCCTCTTTCTGCTGTTACACTCTTCATAATCTCCTT
This sequence comes from Neobacillus sp. plas4, assembly GCF_057221695.1. NCBI lineage: Bacteria > Bacillati > Bacillota > Bacilli > Caryophanales > Bacillaceae > Neobacillus > Neobacillus sp. plas4. Next base: position 1,681,565 of record NZ_CM170152.1, on the reverse strand, counting down.
TTGTTTCTCTCTCTTAGGAGTTCCATCAACGGTGAAGAATTTGCTCATCGCTTTGTTCATCATTGGTACATATTCTTTGAAATATTGTGGATTATTCTCAAACGTATGTGTTGCGTCTTTGTATTTCTCTAAATCTTTGATTATGAAGCTATCATAAAGCTTTTGACGGTAAAGATTTAAACCAGATTCCGAAAAGTCTCCACGGTGCTTCGCCTCAATAACCGTTTCAGCAGCAAGCAGGCCAGAGTGCATTGCCATGTTTGAACCTTCACGATGAATCGCATTGACTAGCTGTGCAGCGTCTCCAACTACCACTACACCGTTCCCAGCTACTTTTGGTACCGAACGATAACCTCCCTCTGGAATTAAGTGGGCTAGATACTCAGCTGATTCACCACCAGCCAGCATCGGTTTAACCATAGGATGAGTTTTTAAATAGTCTAGAAGATCATAAGGCTTCATTTTTGATTTGATCATACTAGACAGAGTGGTGCCTACTCCGATGTTCAAACTATCTTTATTCGTATATAAAAATGCAGTTCCTAGGTTTCCTTTTGTTGAATCACCGAATATTTCAATCGTACATCCTTGATTATCCTCTAGATTAAAACGATCATTAATTTTTTCTTTAGGTAAATTTATAACTTCCATAACGGTTAAGGCTACCTCATCCGGCCGGAATTCTTTATGGAAACCTAGCTGTTTGGAGAGAAGTGAGTTTACCCCATCTGCAAGAACAACTACATCTGCATATACTTCGCCGTTTGGGCGGTCAGTCCGAATACCTATAACCTTTCCGTTTTCAACAATACACTCTGTTACAACTGTTTCATTTATCAGAAGCGCACCTGCTTCAACTGCTTTTTTGGCAAACCATTGATCAAATTGCGCCCTTAGGACAGTAAAGTTATTATAGGGTTCAACACCCCATTCAAGACCTTTGTAACCAAATTGAACAACGGATTCCTTATCCATCATCCAAAAACGCTGTTCTATTACCGGCCTTTCGAGTGGAGCTTCTTTCCAAAATTCAGGAATTAGCTCTTCCATTTGCTTTCGATATAACACTCCGCCCATTACGTTTTTACTTCCAGGATATTCTCCTCTTTCAATTAGCAACACGTTTAAACCGTTTTGGGCACAAACAAGTGCACAAGATGTTCCTGCTGGTCCTGCCCCAACAACAATCACATCAAATTTTTCTGGCATAGCTCACTTCACCGCCTTTTTCATTTCGCTGCTGTTTAAATTGCTGAATTAATTTAGGTACAATTTCCAATGCATCTCCTACAATTCCGTATGTGGCTACATCAAAAATTGGTGCATTGGGATCCTTATTAATAGCGATGATTAAATCTGAATTTTTCATACCCACTACGTGCTGGATAGCGCCAGATAGAGCAATAGCAAAGTAAATTTTTGGGGTTACAGTTTCACCTGTCTGGCCGATTTGCAGCTCATGCGGCAGCCAGCCTGCTTCTACCACATCTCTGGTACCGCCAACGGTTGCTCCAATTGTATCTGCAAGCTCATAAAGAATTTGGAAGTTTTGAACATCCCCCATTCCTTTACCGCCACAAACAATCACATGTGCATCAGCTAAATTTGCCTTTTTTGTTACGTCATTCACAATTTGCAGTACTTTGGTGCGCATATCTTCTTCTCTAAGCGTAATGCTTTCTTCAATAATTCTACCTGTTCTTCCTGTATCTGGCTCTAGGGCTTTCATTACTTTTGGCCTTACAGTTGCCATTTGCGGCCGGTGCTTTTTACAGAGAATCGTAGCCATAATATTACCGCCAAATGCAGGTCGGCTCGCCTCCAGCAAACGGTTACTCACATCAACATCGAGCATCGTTGTATCAGCTGTTAAACCCGTTACTAAATCCGTTGCTACAGCACTTGCTAAATCTTTTCCATTTGGAGTTGCGCCGTATAGAATGATCTCAGGCTTGTATTTTGGAACAAGCTGCATAACACCCTTCATGTACGATTCTGTCCGATAATCTTTTAATACCGGGTGATCAACAAGATATACTTCATCTGCACCATAAGCGATTAATTGATTAGCCAATGGTTTGATTCCGCTCCCAAGTAAAAAACCGGCTAATGGAACTTCTAATTTGTCCGCAAGCTTTCGACCTGCTCCCAGAAGCTCGAGTGAAACGCCTTCAATTTTACCGCCATTTTGTTCAATAAATATCCAAACGCCACGGTATTCATCAAAATTCATATAAACCCCTCCCTGCACCAAAAAAATAATCTTATTGTTTAGATGACTGTAATGTTAAAACGTCTTTTTGCTCGAGTAAGATATCCATGAGCTGTTTAACCTGCTCATCCGGGGAACCATCAATTCTCTTTCCGCCTTCAGGACGTGGAGGAGTAAACATTTTTCCAACTATTGTTGGTGAACCTTTAAGACCGAGCTGCACACGGTCAACATTTTCTAGATCACTAACAGCCCAAATGATTGGTTCATATCTTGCAGCTTTAATCATATTTGGCATTGGTGAGTATTCAATCTGGTTTATTTCTTTTTCAACGGTAAGAAGACATGGCAATTCTGATTGAATTAATTCATAGCCGCTAGATAATTTTCTTTTGATTAAGACGGTTTTTTCTTCTAAGTTGACCTCAGGTACTTCAATTACATTGGTTACTGGTGGAATGTCCAACCTTCTGGCAATACCAGGCCCCACCTGACCAGTGTCTCCATCAATGGCATGTTTACCGCAAATAATCATATCAACAGGAATTTCCTTATTGATTTTTTCTAATGCCTTGAATAAGGCATAACTGGTTGCCAATGTATCTGCCCCAGCAAAGGCACGGTCGGTGATTAAATATCCTCGGTCTGCACCAATTTCAATACTTTTTTTAATAACAGCAGTTGCTTGCGGCGGTCCCATCGACAATACTGAGATTGTACCCCCAGTCTTTTCCCTAATGCTTACAGCCTCTTGAACAGCATGAGCATCGTAAGGATTTAAAATGGCTGGTGCGCTGCGGCGGTCGAGTGTGTTTGTTTTTGGATTGATTTTTATGATTTTTGTATCTGGAACTTGTTTGACACATACGACAATGTGCATGTAGGAAATACCCTCCCCCATATTTGCTATGTTTGTTGTGAAAGCGCTTGCCTTCATTGGTTATTAAAAATGCCATATTACGATATATGAATCGCAACACAAGCATAGTACCAATCTTTGATAGATTTCTTTTTAAAATAGATAAATTTATGGATTATGGTAAATTCTAGAAGTATGAAGTTGGAGCATTTCGTGATGTGAGTGGTTATGATAAAAAAATAGGGTTAATTTAACTATAAAAAATATTCAAATATAAACAATGATAAAAATCACAGTTTCTGTCAAATTGTGTAGATAATTTTATTTTTACCGATGAAAGGTTGAGGATGATATGGTAGAAGTAGTAGTAGGGAGTGTTCTTTCTGCTTTATCTACTGGCGCAGGTGCCCTAATTATTCTTTTTATTCATCAATCGGTTACACACCGGTGGATGGATATACTTTTAGCCTTTAGTGCAGGGATTATGATGGCTGCCTCAACCATTGGGCTTATTCCTGAGGCAATGAAACTTGGAGGTTTTTTATCACTTGCTATTGGAGTGTTCTGTGGGGTTTTGGCACTAACAACCCTTGAAAAAAAAATTCCACATATTGATCTAGAACACAATAAGGTAGGGATACAATTTGACGAAAAAGCTTTGCTCTTTATTGCAGCAATCACTCTTCATAATATTCCGGAGGGCTTATCAGTGGGGGTTAGTTATGCTTCACATACCGAAGAAACGGGGAATTTAATCGCGTTAGCCATTGGATTTCAAAATGCTCCGGAAGGCCTTCTTGTTGCCTTATTTTTAGTCAATCAAAAAATCAGCAAATTTAAGGCCTTCGTACTCGCGACTTTAACTGGAGCCATTGAAATTGTCACTGCATTCATTGGGTTTTATTTAACTTCATTTGTTCAGGGGCTTGTCCCATATGGTCTTTCTTTTGCAGCAGGTGCTATGTTGTTTATCATTTATAAAGAGTTAATCCCAGAAAGCCACGGGGATGGGAATGAGAGGGTTTCTACGTATGCATTTATTATTGGTCTCTTATTAATGGTCTTCCTGATTGATATTTTTTAAAGATGGAATCTTTTTCACTAAATGCATACCTTCGGATATATCATAATCATTTGCTTAAACGCAAATCTAACTTCTTCCTTTGAACCTGAAAATTGCTGGGAGGCTTTTTGATACTCGTTAATTAAAATATCAAGCTCCTGGCTGTATTTTATTGTTTCCTCACTTGTATAACCTTTTGTGTTTGCACAATTTATCATCATTTCGCGTTTTACTTTTATCGCATCAAGCATCTCAGAAGGGTTATTACCATCCATGTACAATTTTCTCCACCTACTCCTTACTCTTTTAAACTAAAATGCTAATTAATTTGTTTACCTGATGAATTATATCTAAGATTTCAGATAAAAGTAAACACTTTCGCAAAAGTAGACAAAATAAGCATTTTTCGACATAATTTGCATGTTTTTTATAGTTTTTGCGACAATCATTCTCCATATCTACGGATTGTTTCAAAAAAGAAAAACTGACTGCAGCTGCAGCCAGTACTTAACTTTTGAAAATTCCTAGCTTACTTATTCTTCTAACTACTTCATTCAGGCGATCTTCTGATGTGAGCAAGCCAACACGAACATAGCCTTCTCCAAGCTCGCCAAAGGCTACTCCTGGCGCGACTGCAATATGAGCTTTATCTAGTAAGATATCAGCAAATTCAGTCGAAGTCAGCCCTTCAGGAACTTTTAGCCAGGCAAAAAATGAACCCTTTGGCGCCGTCACATTCCAGCCTAATGAACGAAGACCAGTTATCAAAACATTTCTCCTCCGCTCATAAAGCTTATTTAATTCTCGTACACAATCTTGTGGTCCTGTTAATGCTTCGGCTGCTGCTTCCTGTATTCCTCCGAATAAGCTGCAATACAGGTGATCTTGTAAAAGCTCAATAGCAGAAATAACACTGCTATTCCCCACAGCGAAACCGACACGCCACCCCGCCATATTGTAGGTTTTTGATAGCGTATAAATTTCTACACCAACTTCTTTAGCCCCTTTTGTTTGCAGAAAGCTTATCGCCTGATTTCCATCAAAACCCAATGCACCATAAGCAAAGTCGTGGACAACACATATATCATGTTGGCTTGCAAGTTTGACGGTTTTTTCAAAAAACTCTTTTGTTGCAATAGCACCAGTTGGATTGTTAGGATAATTAAGAAACATTAATTTTGCTTTTTTAATCAACTCTGCAGGGATTTCATTATAATCTGGAAGAAAGTTATTTTGTTCCCGTAATGGCATTATGACCATTTCTGCTTGTGCCAGTTCCACCCCAGACAGGTAATCTGGATATCCTGGATCAGGAACAAGAATGGTATCTCCTGGATTTAATAAGCATTGCGGTATTTCTACCAATCCAGCCTTACCGCCAAACAAAATAGCCACTTCTTTTTCCGGATCAATTTTCACATTATATTCACTTTGATAATAATCAGCAGCTGCCTGCTTTAAATAGCGATGTCCCTGAAAGGGAGAATACTTATGGTTCGCTGGGTTCGCTGCGGCTTCTTGCATTTTTTTTACTATATGCTCAGGAGTAGCCTGATCTGGATTCCCCTGCCCTAAATTAATGACATCATAGCCTTGATCAATGTATTTTCCTACCTTTTTAACCAATGAAGCAAAGAACTGTTTGGGAAGATTATTTAATCTCTGCGATGTTGGAAATTGTTTCATTATGTCACCTGCTTTATTTATTTCTCATAATTGTTGAATTCTAGTCACAAATGATATAACTTTTAATACATCTTGTAAAGCAAAAAATTCTGAAATTTTAAATGAGGTGAAGTTTGGTGAAAGTTAAAATATCTTGTCTGCAAATGGATATTGCCTTTGGAGATCCAAATAAGAACTATCAAAATGCAGAAAAACTAATTAAAGAAGCGATGAAAGAAAAACCAGATATTATTGTCCTTCCAGAGTTGTGGACAACCGGCTATGACTTAACTCGACTTGATACCATTGCCGATAAAGGATCAGCCAAGACGATTGATTTTTTGAAAAATGCTGCAAAGAAATATAAAGTACACTTTGTCGGGGGATCAGTCGCAAATCAGAGTGATAATGGAGTTAAAAATACTCTTATTATCATCGATAATAACGGCCAGCTAGTTCACTCTTATAGTAAACTACATCTTTTCAAATTAATGCATGAACACCTGTATCTAAAAGCAGGAGATGAAAAAGGACTATTTCAATTAGATAATCGTAACTTTGCAGGAGTCATCTGCTACGATATTCGCTTTCCAGAATGGATTCGTGCACATACATCTGAAGGCGCGGAAGTACTATTTGTGGTTGCTGAATGGCCTTCTCCTCGTTTATCGCACTGGCGGTCATTGCTCATTGCAAGAGCAATAGAAAACCAGTGTTTCGTCATTGCCTGCAACCGCTCAGGTCATGATCCAAATAATGAATTTGCTGGACATTCCATGTTGATAGACCCATGGGGAGCCGTAATTGCAGAAGCCGGAGCAAAAGAAGAAATATTGTCAGCTGTTATCGAATTAGATCTTGTAAAAGATATTCGTAAGCAAATTCCAATATTTGAAGATAGAAGACCAGATTTCTATTAACCAATTATTAACCAATAAAAAACCACTACTAATTAAATAGTCAGTGGTTTTTCTACTTATGATTCATGTCTATATGGTAAAACAATCTTAAATATCGTTCCTATTCCTTCTTCACTTTCAACGTGAATATACCCATTATGTTCCTCTATAATTCTATAACTAACCATTAAACCAAGTCCATTACCTGTTTCTTTCGTCGTATAAAATGGTTCTCCAAGCTTGTTTAACTTTTCCTTTGGAATTCCTATTCCCGTATCTCGGATCGAGATTTGTATAAATTGATCATCAAATTGATTTATTTTGATGGTAATAGTTCCACCGCTAGGCATTACTTCAATCGCATTTTTGATTAGATTAATAAAAACCTTCTTAAGTTGATTAGGTTCACAAAAAATGGATGGCAGAAAGTCTTCATAAAAAGTACTGAATTGAACATTATAAAGAACTGCTTGGGCACTAAGTAAATCAACGGTTTCGCGCATAATTTGACAAATATCTTTCTCTGTGAATCTAATTTCTTGTGGTTTTGCAAGTATTAAAAACTCATTAATAATAGAATCAATTCTTGCTAACTCTGATGTAATGACATCGTAATACATCGAATGCTCCGCTCTGATACTCGGCTCTAGTAATTGGATAAACCCTTTCAAAGCCGTCATTGGATTTCTTATTTCATGAGCAATACCCGCTGCAAGTTCACCAATAATATTCAGCCGCTCTGATTTCCTCAGTTGTTCCTGCATATCAGCCTTTTCGGTAACATCAATAATAACTGTAAGATTTAGTCCCTCTAGAATCCCACGCTTAGTGGAGTAATCAAAGTGCCTCAATCTCCCGTCATTCCATTTGATGACAATTGTTGAATATTGTTCACCGTTTTTTGTTACCTGCTCTATATGATTAATTATTTCCTGTTTTTTCTCTCCTACCTGATTAAATAAATCAAGCAATGACTGACCGAGCAGCCTATCTTTTGGAAGACCGAATATTTTTTCTGCTGAACCATTGATATCCACAATTTGATTGGCTTCATTCCATAGAATCAGTCCTTCAATAGAATTATCAAATATTATTCTGAATTTTTGTTCGTCTTCTCTTAAGTTCTGGTTCTGTTTCATTATTTTTTCCAGATTCTATCACCCGCCCCAAGAACCCCAAAATAAGGTAAAATCATTAATCCTATATTCTACATTATAATATAAATTCCTTTTTACTTGACTAAAAAAAAGAAATATGTTGGTTATATGGCTTGGGAAATTATTAAAAAACCCAGCAAGGAAACCGATCACCTAGCTGGGCTCAACAAATTTACTTTTATTCATTTAAGGCCCGAAAAACCGCTTTAAGATGCGATACGCAGGATAAGAATTCCTACAAAAGCCATAGAAAGGCCGGTTATTTCACGTTTGGTCCAATTTTCCTTCAAATAAAAGCGGGCATATAAAATTACAAACGCGACATTCATCGCCACAATCGCCGAGACAATTCCGGTAATTCCATCACGAAATGCAGGGAAAATTAGGATCATACCAACTGCATTTGTAATTCCTACGAACATCCCCCAAACGATTGTTTTTTTTACGCTCCACCTTTCAAGTGACTTTTCCTTATCTAATGATTTTGCAGCATTTTTCCTGGCAATTGCCCATGAAATCCCGAAAAGAATACTGCCAGTGGTAAACATAACAGTTAAGACCGGCAGGGTTGATGCCCCGGAAAGAGTTGCCTGTTTCACCGATACGTCGGTAAATCCGAAGAAGAGCATTGTTAAAATTCCCCATTGAATTCCTTTTAATTGATCGAGCTTTAAGTCCTGTGAATATTTAACCAGAAGCAACCCAGCCAACACAATGAAAAATGCTATAAATTGCCAGCCCGTTAGTCCTTCACCCCAAAGGAAATAGGCAACAATCATGACGACCAACGGGGGCAGTCCAGTAAATAAAGCAACAATGGAGGCCTTTCCGACAGCATACCCTTTATACATTGAAGCATTCGCAACAAACGAAAATGTCCCCATTAAGACTCCAAACAACGCCTCTGTTGTCCATGATTGTCCGATGAAAATATTCCCAGCCACCGTAATGAGGGTACCAGATAAATAGACACCTAAGAGCAGTAAATTACGATCGATCGGTCTTTGTGACGTCCAATGATATAAAATTCCCCTTAAGCCAAAGCAACTGGCAGCGGCGACAGCAAAAATAAACCACATAGCTTCCTTCTCCTAATCTTTGTTATAATCCTAACCATAAAAGCAGTTGGACTTGCTAGTAATCTAGCAACCTCCTGCTTTGACTATAAAATAATAAAAACAAAATTATAGCAAAGATTATCATGGAAATGGAATTGTTGCAATCTTTTAAATTGAATCGACGAATCTTTTGGAGGAAAATCACCCTTTTATAAAAATGGATTTTCGTGTTTTGCTTTTAGACGCTGCCATCTCTTTTCGACTTCTGCTTCAAATTCTTCTAAGATTGATTGGTTTTCGTCTTTTAGAAGATGTTTGGTTTTCCCCATATTTTTTAGCCAGTCCGAAATAGGAACACGTTTGTTTTTATCTTCTGGATCGTAGGTGATGCTGGTAACGCCTTGTTCTACTTCATATAACGGGAAGAAACAGGAGTTTACAGCCTTTTCAAGTATGGTTGCTCCGTAGCGGTCTTCAGATTTCCAGTTTAACGGACATGTGATTAAAATTTTTCCATAAACAGAACCTACATTTTGTGCGTACCACTGTGCTTTAGCACCTTTTTTAATTAAGTCTTGCGGGAAAGCTTCCGCACCTGTAAAAACGTAAGGAATATTAGTTGCCGCCATAATTTGAGCTGTATCCTTATGATGGAATCCTTTTCCTTTCTGTGCCTTACCCACACCTGATGTGCTTGTCATATGACCAATTGGTGTAGAATAAGACATCTGAGAACCTGTATTCATATAACCTTCGTTGTCATATTCGAGCATGATGAGCTTATGGCCGCGAAGGGCTGTACCAATAGCAGACCCCATTCCAATGTCCATACCGCCATCTCCAGTAATCATCACAAACGTTGCATCTTCTGATACTTCTATTTCACCGCGGCGCTTTAATTCTAGGAATGCCTCTAGTGTCCCAGATAATGTTGCAGCACCATTTTGGAATAGGTTATGAATCATCGTTTGTTTGTGAGATGTGTGCGGATATGATGTAGTCGTTACATATGCACATCCCGTTTGGAATAATGTGACGATGTCACCTTCAATTCCTTTAAAGAACAATTCAAGTCCAGCAAATATACCACAGCCCGGGCATGCCCCGTGTCCTGAGGCGATTCGCTTCGGTTTTGTTGTTAGTGCACGAAGAGGTGGTATTTTCACCTTTAGCTTATTTGTTTCTTCATCCATTTTTACATCTATTAATCCTGTTTTATACACATCACCGTGCTGTGGTGTAATTACCGGTTTCAGGACCTTTTCCGAATCCCCTGGAATATGGCCATAATAATCAAATGGCTTTTCAGCAAAACCTTTTTCCATAGCATCAATTGTCATATCAAAGAATTTATGGGCATCAGTAGCATAAAAATCCTTGCCTCCCAGTCCAAATACACGACTTAGGACAATCGTTTGATTGTTTCGGTCTTCTTGAAGTGCTGATTTCACTTCATGCGTTAAATTCGGACCATTTGCGCCATACGAATCAGCGCGTTCACCTACTAATAATGCTTTAACATTTTTCAGTGCCTCACGTATTTCCTTGGCAGGGAAAGGACGAATAATATTTGGACTAATGATGCCAGCCTTAATACCTTGTACACGTAATTGATCGACAACATCTTTGGCAGATTCAGCAGCTGAGTTTAATAAGAATAATGCTACCTCTGCATCTTCCATTTTGTATAGATCAAGAACCGGATATTCTCGACCAGAAATTCGTGCATATTCAGCACCAACCTCTTTGAATACCTCACCTGCTGCGTAAATAGCTTCAGATTGTTGGAAATGATTATTAATCAAATCATCTCCATTCATATGTGCACCTATGGTCACTGGTCTTTTCGGATCTCTGGCAAAATGGTAATCAGTTGGACATTCGCCAACAAACTGCTGAACTACCTTTCGATCTCTAAAGTATTCTACTCGACGCTTTTGATGGGACGTAAAGAAACCATCATAAGCAACGATAACTGGCAAGCGAACCTTTGAATGTTCAGCGATTTTAAGCGCCATAATATTCATATCATAAACAGCCTGAGGTGTTCTGGCCGTTAGGATTACCCAGCCCGTATTTAATGCAAAGTAAAGGTCAGAATGATCCCCTCTAATATCTAGTGGTCCACTTACTGCACGTGTTACCAGATTCATGACCATCGGAAAACGTGTTCCTGCTTGTACAGGGAGCTGCTCGATCATATATAATAATCCATTTGCACTCGTTGCGTTGAAAACCCTGGCTCCAGTAGCTGCAGCACCATAGCAAATACCAGCAGAACCATGCTCACCGTCCGCTGGGATTAATTTAATATCATGTTCACCGCGGGCTTTCATTTGGTCTAAAAATTGCGCAACCTCAGTTGAAGGGGTAATTGGGAAATATCCCATTATATGATAATTGATTTGTGCTGCTGCCATAGCAGCCATTTCATTCCCTGATTCAAAGGTTGAAAGCTGTTCAGCAACAGACGTTTTGGTTATTTGATCTTCTAACATTGCCATTAAGAAATCCCCCCTGCAAGATATGGAAAGTTCTGTTTTACGCGGTTCGCTTCAGCATATCCAATCATTTCACGAAGATCACCTAAAGCATCAGTTGGACAAGCTTCAACACATTTTAAACATCCCTTACAATATTGATAATCAATTCCTTTTAGGAACATCTGCTTTCTGCCCTTTTTATCTTTACCAGCTTCCCAGACGAAACAGTAATCCGGACAGACATTATCACAAGCAGCACAGTGGATACATTTATCTTGTTGTAACTGTGGAAGAAATCCTTGTCTTGAGCCGCTTAAATCTTTCAAGATACTGTTTCCCTGCGCGTTCATTACTCCGCCAATTTCCTGAGTCAGGTATCCTAATTGCGGGAGCGGGCGGGTAAAACTTTTACCATCTGCTCCTTCCGGGACTTCATAGGTTTTAAATTGAACTTCATTATATCCGCGATCAAATGTACGAATATTAGGTTCTACTAAATGTGGATATTTCTTTTCAAATGTTTTTCGAATGACATTTCTCATTGATTCTGGATCAAGGAAATCACAAATACGATATAATGCACCAAGCATCGCAGTGTTTACCTTTGTTTTTTCCTCAACAGCAATGGTTAAAGCGTCTACAAGGGCAAGTTTTCCATATTCTAACCTTAAATCTTTTCTAACATCATCAAACTCTCTTGCTGTATTTACAAGTGCAATTCCATCAGCATTCAATCCGCTGACTACATCAACTGTTTTATATAGTGCTTCATGAAAAACCGCAACGATATGGGGTTGTTCAATTGGACTATGATCTCTTATTTCTACATCTGGATCACAATACCGGATAAAGCTTTTTACTGGTGAGCCTTTCTTTTCTGAACCATATGATGAAAAGTTCGATCCGTTCAAACCCAGACCTAGAACTCCAGCTTCTGCGAGCATTTTTCCTGCTAAGTTAGCTCCAAGACCCCCTATAGATTCAAGACGGATTTCAAAGAATCCAAGCTCATTTTTCTTTGGTAAAATAGACATTGTGTCCCTCCCCTTCCTTAATAAAAAGACAGAAAATACATAAAATATAATTTCTCTTTACTCATTGTAGGATATATCATTTTTTTAGGCTGTGATAAAAATCAAACATCCTTAAAAAAATTATGTAACACATTTCAAAAATTTAAATAAAATGCCAATTTGTATGCGTTTGGCAATACATTTTAATTATATAACAGTTTATTTTCTGTATTATAACAATCTTGTGATTATCATTTCTATGAAAAATGGGCTATAATATACTATTGTTTTTAATTTGTCAAAGGAGTTTTACTATGAACGTTATTTGCTGTACCTTAAATGCTAAATATATACACACGAACCTAGCGATTCGTTACTTAAAGGCTTATGCAGCCCCGGAATTTAACATCCACCTAAAGGAATATACAATTAAAGATCCGGTAATAAACATTGTCTCTGACCTCTATCAACAAAAGCCAACAGTCATTGGTTTTAGCTGCTATATCTGGAATATTGAAGAAACCATTAAAGTGGTCAACATGATTAAAAAAATCGATCCTTCGATCCAGATTGTTTTCGGCGGTCCCGAAGTAACCTATGATATAAATGAATGGATGGAAAAACTACCGAGTGTGGATTTTATTGTTATGGGGGAAGGAGAATATACCTTTAAACAACTTCTTTCCGAAATAAACGGAGAAAGAAACTATAAAAATGTTCACGGAATTGCATACCGTGATAATGGACAGGTAAAAATCACCCCACAGATGAATAAACTTGACCTAAGGGAACTCCCATCTCCTTATCGTTTTACCGAAGATAAAACTCATCTAGGTAAGCGTGTTACGTATATCGAAACAAGCAGGGGCTGTCCGTTTAGCTGCCAATTTTGTCTCTCATCCATCGAAGTGGGGGTACGCTATTTTGATAGAGAAAAAATTAAAGATGATATCAGATATTTAATGGCTAATGGTGCAAAGACCATTAAGTTTGTTGACCGAACATTTAATATAAGCAGAAGCTATGCGATGGAAATGTTCCGCTTTTTAATTGATGAGCATCTTCCAGGAACTGTTTTTCAATTTGAAATTACAGCCGATATCATGAGACCAGAAGTCATAGAATTTTTAAATAATGAGGCACCGAAAGGACTATTCCGATTTGAAATTGGTGTCCAATCCACAAATGATTACACCAATGAGCTAGTGATGCGGAAACAAAATTTCGCAAAACTAACCAGAACCGTGACGATGGTAAAAGACGGCGGAAAAATTGACCAGCATCTCGATTTAATTGCTGGCTTGCCTGAGGAAGACTACTCTTCTTTCCGTAAGACATTTAATGATGTTTTTGAATTGCGTCCTGAAGAACTTCAATTGGGTTTTTTGAAAATGCTTAGAGGAACTGGTTTAAGACTTCGAGCAGAAGACCATGATTATGTTTATATGGATCATTCACCCTACGAAATTTTGGGAAATAACATTCTTCCTTTCGATGATATTCTTAGAATCAAACAAGTCGAAGATGTGTTAGAAAAATATTGGAATGACCATCGCATGAACCATACCATTGAATATTTAGTAACGAAGGTGTTTCCTTCTCCTTTTGATTTTTTCCAAGAATTCGGAGCCTATTGGGATATGCAAGGCTGGTCTAGAATCGGGCACCAATTAGAGGATTTATTTCTGAGATTGTTCGCTTTCCTAGAATCCCGGTCGGTAAGTAACTTGGAGATTATTACAGGACTGATGAAATACGATTATTTAATTAATCATAAGTACAAGCCCCGAAAGCCTTGGTGGGAGCAAAGCTTAAATAAAAAGAGCAGAACGGAAGTTTATAAACAAATTGTTGAAAACCCATCACGTTTGGGACAGTCCTATTTGGAGCTTGAGCTCGATGAGAAGGATTTATATAAGCATACGATGGTAGAGGATCTTGCCTTTGATCTGGATGTTTATTTATCATCAGGAGAAATTATAAAACATCCTTCAAATTTATTAGCCTATTTTGACCCAGCAAATAAAGGGACATTAATCTTTTCTTTTATAGAGAATTAAACTAGCCGGCGTGGTACGCCGGCTTATCTTTCTTTTTTAGATGATTTTTTTTCGTTTTGTTTTGCCTGAAGTACTTCATATAGCTTTATTCCATTTACGTCACCAAATTCAATGCTAAATTCCTCGCGTGTGTTTTCCACACTTTCCTTTTTTTTCATTTAACTTCTTCCTTTTTTCCCTAGCTTTGAATTGCGGTTTGCAAACCGAATGGCATTATTATTATCTGTAAATTCTGCTGAAAATTCACTTTCCTGAACATTTTTATGAGGCGTTTTTGAATACTTTTCTACTGCATTATATTCAGCTTTTCGTTTAGCCACTCTAATCTCCTCCATTCATTGATGATACGTTGTTAGTTTCACCAAAAGCCAGGATTCAATCACTTCCTTATTTTTCATAAATAAAATTGTTCATCCCGCAAAAAATAAGAAAAAACAGGAGTGAGATATATGACAAAAAAAGATAAAAATACACCCGAAAATCTAAGTGTTAATGAAACCATGCCCCACCAAATCAATGCACCAAGTTTTGAGGGAACAGGAATCAAAATGCAGCCGCCTTTCACCAATGAACATGGTGTTGTGATTGGGGACAGTAAATATGCTTCCCAAAACTCACCATTAGAGAATTGGAGTGAAAATACAGACCCTGCCATTATGGCTGGCGACAAATGGGTTCACCCGACAAATGATATCGGCTGGAATACAAGCGAAAATCGCGAATTACTAGAGAGTAAAAAGAAACCACAAGCCTATCCCTTTATGCATCCAACGATTGATGTAAGTAAGGGCAGTGATTAATGTTATCTAGCATCCAGATTCGCAAAACATTACCACTTATGAAATAGCTGATTTGAATCATAATACAATTACAGAGAAAAAATTCTCTGTATAGATACGAAGGAGTTGAAAACAATGGCTAACAGCAGCAATAAATTATTAGTTCCTGGAATCGAGCAGTATCTTGATCAAGTTAAATATGAGATTGCACAAGAGTTTGGTGTTAATTTAGGCTCTGATACAGTATCCCGCGCGAATGGTTCTGTTGGCGGCGAAATCACTAAAAGGTTAGTAAAGCAAGCCCAAGCGCAAATGTCGGGCCAATTTCCACAGCAATAATCTAACTAAATAACATGGAAAAAGTCCGGCACAAATGCCGGACTTATTTTTTATTCTCTTTACCATTATTAGTATTGTGATGATTTTGTTTATTCTCATTTTCTTGTTTATTTATTTTTTTGTTGTTCCCATTTTGATTCTGGTTTACTTGCTCTTTATTGTGTTTTTCATATTGATTCGGGTTCTCTTGCTCTTTATTTTGTTTTTTATTTTGATTACCAGGTGAACCTTGATTTCCATTTTTTTGCTTATTTACGACTGGATTATTAATGTCGTTTTGGCTGTTGACACTTTGATCTATGTTATCGTTTGTTATTGTTTGACTTTGTTCATTATGGTTGGTGTTACTTGGATTGTTGTTTGTTTCATCCTGCTTTTTTATTTGCCCTGGCGGCAATTTTGCTTCAGTAGAAGTTCCTGAAGGAGCATTACTTTTATGTTTTATTTTCTCCGTTTTTGTTGATTTCTTATTTTTTGCAGATTTATTTTTTTGTGCTGATTCATTTTTTGTCTGATAATAGATTCCAACTGACTTACCCGAATTTTTGGCTTTCTCAATTTCTTCTTGCGTAGAAGTATACATTTTTACTTCTACGAGGTTTTTATCGTCATTTTGTTTGATGCTTTCAATATTGTCCTGAAGTTTTGCTGCCACTGTTTCTTTTAATTGGTCCGTCTTTACCGTTGAAATTACTACAGGTTCGGTTTTATGAATATAACCTTCGTCCTTTAACTCTGATAGAATAATCAAAGTTAATTCGGAGGCATCTTTTTTCTTCCAATCCTCTATCTGAGAAATGATATGTTTTGCCTCTTTCGTAAACCCCTTTAATTCGACAACTTGCATTCTTTTATTAAGTCCCATTTCAATATTCGTACCGGCATCTATGGTCATATATGCGTAGGCCTTATTACTTTGGTATACCGGAATCATTGAACCAATACAAATAACTAATACCGCAATGGACATCCAAACTTTTTTTAAAGTAAAAAAGTTTTTAAAAGGATTATTTTTTTTGCTGCTCAAATAATCGGTAACTGGGGAAAAACAGATTTCTTCACCTATTGAATAGTGCTGATCCATTTTGCGGGCACGCAGGAATTCACCCTCTGGAGTTAATAGAGTCAGATAAGGATCATTAACCTCCAGTACAATTCCTTTCCTCATGTCTCTAGCACCCCCTTTAAATAATCGTTTAAGTATACAAATTCGCTAGAAAGTATAAGTGCAATGGCAATGATATACTTCCTGTTCCGTTCAATCGTCTTTCTGCTGACATCTACTAATTTTTCTAATTGTTTAATTGGAAGACGCTTTTTTTCAAATAAAAAGTCCTTTAATTCCTTTTTCTCCACTAATACCTTAGCAATTAATATAGCATTTTCCCTTGCATCTATATGCTTGGGAGAATTTTCAATCAAATCACTAAAGCTTAAGTCAAATGACGATAATAATTGGATAAATTGGATGATTTCTTCTTTCCTTTGTTCCTCATCCGATTTTTTCTTAAAATCCTCTAATGACAGCTCATTTACAATTACCATGCCTGCAGACTCTTCTTCGAGTGTTGAATAGGTTAAATCTATACTGACATGCTGGTTTTTTGATTGTTTTCGAATATAATCTATTACTCTTCTTTTAATTATTACTTCAGCAAACCTGAGTAGGGAATTTCCCTGCGCAGGTGAATATTTCTCAATAGCTTCATTAAATGCAATAAGACCAATGCTAAATTCATCATCGGTTTCAAAAATATATCGTTTACATACTGAAGAAACGTTTTTTGCAATAAATGGTTTATAAGAATCGATCATTTCATTTAAGAGTGAGCGGTCCCCCTGTTGGATTAACAGAACCGATTCTTCTAAAGTTCGCTTTTTATTTTTGGTTAAAAACAATAAACCTAGCACTGCCCTCACCTCTTTACCCATTCAATTATACCATACGGATAATAATGTGAGTTTTTTTGGGGGTGAAAGCATTGGTAAAAGTAGACCCAAAAAAGGCTATCTTTACTAAAGAAATACGCCTGCTAGTATTCGGTTATGGGGGTACAATAAGAAAGTTCAACAAAAAAAAGCTTCAAATCATGGTCAGATTTGAAGCGATTTTAAAATTTATTCTATTTGCAGTACATGTTTAAAAGGAAAAATAATATTATAATATTTGTATATGATACTTTGGGTTATCCTTTTGTTTTAAGTAAAAGGATGTCATCGGCTTTAAGCCGGCCTTAAAATCCGGACATTCAATTCCTGAACCCTTTAAATCATTTAATGCCTGCGTACAATCAAAATGACCCAGCCAAGTAAAATAATCCAATGCCTCTTTTTCTACCCCTAGATATTTTCTTAATGGTTTGATGGAAAGGAACCATTTCCCAACTGATAACGGCAATGTCCCCTTTGGTTTCTTGTTCATTAATTCCAACATTAAAAAGCTATATATTTCAACCGCACGATAAGGATGAGGATCTGTCAAATGATAGGTCTTGCCAGCACCTTTTTCTAAAAAGCTCAGATAAGTTGTTGCCTGGATAATATAGTCAATTGGCACTAAATTTACAAATGCTTCCCCTTTTCCCAATTTCGGAAGAAGAGGGAGAAATCTCAATCGCTCCAGGAAGTTCATCATAAAATATGGTCCATCAAATTTAATCGTTTCACCTGTCTGTGAATGGCCTTTAACGATTCCTGGCCGGATGATTGTAATAGGGATTTCTTCTTTAAGTTTATCAACCAAAACCTCTGCCTCATATTTTGTTTCTTCATAATGATTTTTGAAGCTGCCTGGACGAATCAGTTCTGTTTCATATAGAGTTCCTTCTCGTTTTCCTACAACATATGCGGTACTAAAATATACATAACGTTGTAGATGTGTCAGCCCTTTTACCAAGCCATTCACATTTTTCGTGCCAGTAACATTAATAGTAAAGGCAATATCTCTTGGAACAGCTAAATCATAAATGGCTGCAAGATGAAATACATGGGTTACTTTTTCATTTAGCCATTCAAGGTTATCTTTAGCTATCATTAGGGAAGGCTGAGTGATGTCACCTTCTATAATGACAAAAGCCTCATCCTTTAGGCCTAATTCTGAAATAATAGCTTGACGTTCCTTCACCGCTTTATCCATCATGCTTTGTAGAACAAGTACGTAAACAATACAATTTAACTCATTCCGTTTCAAAACTTCTCGAATCAGCTGGTTAC
Organism: Neobacillus sp. plas4; assembly: GCF_057221695.1. Classification (NCBI taxonomy): domain Bacteria; kingdom Bacillati; phylum Bacillota; class Bacilli; order Caryophanales; family Bacillaceae; genus Neobacillus; species Neobacillus sp. plas4. The sequence continues at coordinate 1,662,765 of NZ_CM170152.1, read as the reverse complement.
AGATAAAACCCGGAAACCCAGTAAAGAAATACCCATATTCCATCATACCACTCCCAAAAAATGTTAATTAGGCATTGTACTAATTTTATGTTGTTACAAAAAGAAATGTCAAGATATTAATCTGAATTTTCAGTATTTTATACATATAAAATAGGGCGGGATCCGAATCCCGCCCATAGATTAATCATGTTGGTCCATTGGGTTATAAAGCTTAACATCTGGATTTTTTTCTTGGAACCATCGAAGAGCAAAATCATTTTCAAACAAAAACACATACTGACCAAAGCGATCCTTTACAAGCATACTTCTAGAGCTCGAAAGATTTTCATCCAAGACATCACCCTCAACCCATCTTCCAATCTTCGACCCCATCCGTTCCATCAAGACATCAGAATTATATTCATTTTTCATCCGATGTTCAAAAACCTCGAATTGTAACTGTCCTACTGCACCTAACAAATAATCATCTGTTTTTACAGTTTTATAAAGCTGAATGGCTCCTTCTTGAACGAGCTGCTGAATTCCTTTATAAAATGACTTTTGTTTCATGACATTCTTAGCAGAAACCCTGACAAAGAGTTCAGGTGTAAATTGTGGAAGTCTTTCAAATTGGAAATTGTCCTTCCCTGATGTGATTGTATCACCAATTTGGTAAGTACCAGTATCATAAAGACCGATAATATCCCCGCTCACAGCCTCATCAACAGTACTTCTTTCCTCAGCCATAAAAGATGTGGACTGAGAGAGTTTTATTTGTTTCCCTAATCGAGGAACATTTACCGTCATTCCTCGTTCAAATTTCCCTGAACAAATTCGAACAAAAGCAATCCTGTCACGATGAGCTGGATTCATGTTTGCTTGTATTTTAAAGACAAAACCTGAAAACTGCTCACCAAGTGGATTAATTTCTCCAACCGAAGAATTACGAGCCATCGGAGGTGGAGCAAATTGCAAGTAAGTCTCTAGGAATGTTTGAACCCCAAAAGTAGTTAATGCACTGCCAAAGAAAACAGGGGTAATCTTCCCTTCTTTCACTTTCTCAGCAGAGAAATCATTCCCTGCTTCGTTTAAAAGCATAATCTCTTCAAGTGTTTGGTCATACAGTCCAGTAGCCTTTAAAGGATGGTTCCCTTCAATTTCTCCATCCGCATTCAAAGGAATAAATCGATCTTTTTCGTCTACTCTAAACTGTTCAACTCGATTATAAAACCGGTCATATATTCCAAGGAACTCTTTTCCCATCCCGATTGGCCAGTTCATTGGATAGGACTCAATCCCAAGTACCTCTTCTAGTTCAGCTAGGAGATCTAGAGGTGCTTTCCCTTGACGGTCAAGTTTATTAATAAAAGTGAAAATTGGAATACCGCGCATCCGACAGACTTTGAATAGCTTTAATGTTTGTTCCTCTATCCCTTTGGCTGAGTCGATAATCATAACCGCACTATCTACGGCCATTAAAGTACGATAGGTATCTTCACTAAAATCCTGATGTCCAGGAGTATCCAAAATATTGACACGAAAATCATTATAGTCAAATTGCATAACGCTGGATGTAACAGAGATTCCCCTCTGTTTTTCAATCTCCATCCAGTCACTTGTCGCAAACTTACCTGTTTTTTTTGCTTTTACCGTTCCAGCGTCACGTATTGCGCCGCCAAATAATAATAATTTTTCTGTAAGTGTAGTTTTCCCGGCATCCGGGTGAGAGATAATCGCAAAAGTCCTACGCGATAATACTTCTTCTTTAAAATTGTTACCCATTTCAAAATCCTCTCTTTTGACAATCAAAAAATTTTTCTCGTACCCTTAATCTTATAGTCTTACGGTAAAATTTGCAATCCTACAATTTCTAATTTATGCATTTGGAAAGCTAAATGGAAATTTATTTCCACCCATTCCCACATCCCCTTATCGTTTTTTCATTTTATAATAGAATAAGATTCAGTAAGGGAGATGACGAATGATGAATCAAAGTAAAAAGCTAGTCTCAAAGATTATTCCGCTGATAACAGCGTTTATATTGATTATTGCCGGGATTGTTTGGGTCATCAAAACTTCAAGTGAAAAGATTGATATTCCCTTCTCCTCTGTAGAAGAAACCATACAAAGCCAAAATGGGAAACCAGTGGTACTGACTGAGCACTCTGATGGCCGTATTTTATTAGAAATTGACAGTCTAAAATATGTATCACAGGTACCCCCGAATAGTCAAATGATTGACAAACTTGTTGAAAAATACAATATCCATTATTCCTTTTCGAATAGCAGCCGCTATGGAAAATGGACCATGGCAGGCGTATTACTCGCCCTTGTTGGCGCAGCTTTTGTTTTACAAAAAACAAAAGGAAGCTTTGGGCTTTCTAACTCGATGAAAAACAGCCTTTCTCAGGCACGGCCTCTCCCGTCCATTCGTTTAGAAGATGTCGGCGGGATTGGCGAAGAAATGAAGGAAGAGATCCTCCAAACTCTTACTATCCTTAAGGAACCTGAGAGAGCACTTAAAATGGGGATTAAACCACCAAAAGGCATCCTTTTATATGGTCCCCCAGGTACAGGAAAAACATTATTAGCTCAAGCGATTGCACACGAATTAAATGCCTCCTTCTTTTCAGCCAGCGGTTCTGCATTTAATGAACTATTCGTGGGAATTGGGGCAAGCAGGGTTCGCTCTTTGTTTCAAGCTGCCAGAAAACAAAGCCCTGCTGTTATCTTCATTGACGAAGTAGACGCCTTAGCAGGCAAAAGAAAGGCTCATGGCGGTGAAGAATCCGAAAAAACGTTAACAGAATTGCTTGTTCAGTTAGATGGCGGCCATTCTAATGATGGAATCCTGTTTATTGCTGCAACCAACAGAAAAGATATGCTTGATGAAGCGTTTTTAAGACCAGGAAGAATAGACTTTACCTTCCAAGTACCCCTGCCTGATACGAAAGGCAGGAGAGAGATTATTGACATTCATACAAAAGGTAAAGCTCTTAGTCATGAGGTTCATTCTTTTTTAGATGAATTAGCTGAAAGTACTTCAGGATTTTCTGGTGCCGAGCTGCAATCTCTATTTGAAACAGCAACCAGACGTGCAGTTCGAAATGGTCAGGATGTATTAATGAAAGATGATCTTAATTATGCTCTTGACAGAACAATCTTAGGCAGCACTTCTAGGTCTTTACAAGATAGCGAAACGAAACAACGTGTGGCCATACATGAAGCAGGACATGCGATTATAGCCTCATTAACAAAGCCAGGTTCGGTAAGAAAAGCGACCATTATTCCACGCGGTGAGGCACTCGGATATGTAGCCCCTATCCCTAAAGAGCTTCATTTATCTACCGCCAGTGATTTGCTAGACAGAGTCGCAATGATAGTAGCAGGAGGCGTAGCCGAAAGAATGTTTCTTGGCGAGCATAGCATTGGCGTCAGTGGAGATGTACAGCAAGCAAAGCAAATGATCGAACAAATGGTGGATACCGGAATGCTGCAAGGTAGTTTCACTCTCACCTTTAACAAACAAGATAAAGAAGCAAAAATGCAGGAACTGTTCGAAAAAGGTTTAGAAATAGCTGAAAACCTTATTAAGAAGCATCATGAACAATATCAGCTATTAGTTGATTGCCTATTGAAAAAAGAAACACTTGAAGGATTTGAGGTTGAGGAAATTGTCTGGGGAAAGTCAAAGGAGTCGGATAAAATTGCTTTAGCGTAATTTGTACCGAGTGTATACAGCACTCGGTATTTTTTTGTTAATCTAAATGAATTTGAGGTAAACTAACTTTATGTATTTTATATAAAGGAAGTGAATGGAATGATTGATCCTGAAATCGATTTTGTAGTAAAGACGCATAGAGACCGAGCAAAGGGTTATCTCGACAATCCCCAAAAAACGGAAGGTCTACTAAAGAAGGCCATTCTTAAGGCAAAAAATAACAAAGGAACATTAGCAGATGCCTGGGAAAAGCTGCAATTATTTTTTGATTTGGTTCAAGCTTATACCAAAGGCGAATATCGGAACGTTGCTCCCTCTACAATCCTATCCATAATCGGGGCGATTCTTTATTTTGTTTCTCCACTTGACCTAGTTCCCGATTTTCTCGTTGGTTTAGGGATACTTGATGATGCAGCTGTAATAAGCTTTACTCTAAAAAAGTTATCAGCAGAAATTGAAGAATTTAAAAATTGGAAAAGCCCTCTTGCATAACAAGAAGGCTTTTGATTATTTTATTACTTATCTAAAACATGCTGCTCCTACGATAATCAATAGGATGAATAGAACAACGATTAAAGCAAAGCCGCCGCCAAATCCACAGCCGCCATAACCATAGCCGCCATATCCACAGCCGCCGTAACCATATCCAAACATAATTATACCCCCTTTTTTAAATTAATAGTATCCTCCTCGGCACCAAGAAGCCCCGATAATAATTAACAAAATGAACAATACAACTAGAAGGGCAAAGCCAGCGCCGTACCCGCCGTGTGAACCAGACATTTTTCATTACCTCCTTTTTTAATTCCATATATCCTATTCATAGGGTTAAAAATGTGCGATTGACACATATACAAATAACCCACTTTTCAAAAAAAAGAATAAGCCCATTCTGATGGGCTTAACATTTTGAATCCACAATAGGAAGAGGACGATTCACTAAACGAGGTGACAGTGGCTGCAGTGAAGTAAAACATGAGAGGTCTACGAAAACACAGTTTATTGTTGTTCTTAAAGAAAAAATATCACAAATATCTGTTGGACATCCATCCATATCAACCGGTTCAAGAAGAGAAAATGTTGCACAACATCCTTCAATATCTATCGCTTCTAATCTAAATACCTTTGTCGTAAAAAAGTTTCCATTATTTGACCAACCCCAGGCCTCAAATTGACACTCTTTCGTTGAGAGTATAAATGGAATGGTGTGAAATCCAAAATCCTCATTAATAAAACGAAAATCATCAAAAGATAATCTTTTCTGTTCTTCTAACAGTCTTTCTAGGTCTCTGCATATACATTTATCATTTTTATGTTCCCCCATAATCAAACCTCCTTTCAATATTCTATAAGGGGTGCAAGTAAAATTGAATTTGTTTCGCTCCCTTTATTGCACATACTTTTGCTTGCTCTTTTGAATCTGCGGCGGCTAAAACGTATCCATAACGATGTCCCATGGACCGAGGCGGAATTACAATTTGACCGTTCTCAGTCTTTGTATAAACCTCAACTACTCCTGATTGTTCTTGGGCGGAATCACACCCGGACACTTTTAATAATTTCCCAACGGAGCCAACGATTAAATAATGTGTATAAATCGCTTTTTCATGTTTTTTTATTAACTTCGGTTCTAGACCTGCGTACAACTTTAGTGTCTGTTCCGCCAGGTTATAACCAAAAGCTTCTTCAATCATCCGATTCATAGCTCCCCCAGCCATTCTCGGATTAATCTCAATCAACTTCCAGCCTTTATTTGTTAATTTCATCTCTAAATGGCAAGTACCATTTCTTAGCTTAAAATCCTGGATAATAGAAGTGACAGTTTCTTTAAGCCCTGGCAATTTTTCTACTGATATACCTGGGCTGATAGAATAACCTGTAATAATAAATCGTTCACCCTTCGTTATTTCCTGTTCAACAATAGCCGCAATTATAATCGTTGAATTAAATACAACCACTTCAATTAAATATTGGGGGCCCTCTAAATACTCCTCTAGTAATATTGGTAGTTCGGAATTTTTACGCAGAAGATGTTTGATCCCTTTTTGAAATCCCAAAATATCTTCTACAAGTATTACATCCTTAGATCCATTTGATTGAGGTGCTTTGAGGATGAATGGAAATGGGTACTCACTTATTTCTTTCATCATCGCTTCGGATGAACTCAGTACCTTAAAAAAAGGATTGTACTCCTTTCCAGATAAGTACCTTCTTGTTAGAATTTTATCAGTCATGATTTTCAATGGTTCAAAGCAAAGAGGTGAACTGCAAATCATATTTGTCAACATGGCGGCTAAATAAACATATTCATCTAAAAAACTAATAAAACAGTCAATTATTTTCCCCTCAACAATAAGTTCCGTTATCGTTGTAAAAATTTCATCTGTATCTGACATATTTATCAGCCTTACATGATCTATTTCTTGAAAACCCTCCCTTTCCTCTACAAAAATGGTGCGATTTGTGAAGAGAATTGTCTCGTAACCCAGCCTTTTTGCTGCTTTTATTCCTTCATAGCTTGATCCAGATTTATTTGTTCCTAAAAAAATAATTGATTTCATCTACTGCACCCACCAAAAATTCATCACCTTTTTGCGTTAATATACCTGTTAAAATAAAATATTCATTTTTAGTTAGTTGGTGTAGGCATGTTCATTATGTACGAACAGTTATTTGACCAATAAATTTAGAATGTGACAGACGCCTGCAAAAAATAACGAGGACAAGTGTTTAGAAAAAAGAAAAACCATCTCTTTCAAGGTCTTATACCTGTCAAGAAATGGCTTGCATGATTATTTTAATTCGCTTAATAAACTTTTGGTACGAATTCCAGATCTCCTCAAATTAATGTTCACATCAACATTGACAAGAGCATTTTCGAAATATTGATCCCAATTCTTTTCAATTCGTTTGTAGTTCTGATAATCTTGACGATGAAGGATTTCTCCAAAACCAAAAATATCCGCCTTGTACTCTTGTTGCAGCTTTTTAATCGTTGCTTCCAAAGTCCTTTTAATTTCCTTCTCTGTTTTTCTTGCGAACTTTTCGTAGGTTTTAATTTGAGTTAAATCATCGGTGCATTGAGCACTGTCTAAATAGGCTTCTCCCCTCACCTTAAGATTGATTATCGCTTTCCCTTTGACTACCTTTGCTTTAGATTTAGTTATTGTATTGAAAATTCGAACGCCTAGGTACCTTTGTTTATCACATTTTACAGATAATACCGTTTTATCTAATTTATTAATAAGCCATAAATAATTTCGTGTATCTTCAAGTGGCAAGAAATCTAGAAGTTCATCTTTTTTAAATATCGCTAAGGAATCAACAACAACCATAGCGTCAGGTGTAGTCTTATTCATATTATTTACACTAACACCTTTTTCAGGCTTCCCATGTATGGTTAATGCAGTCATCACACCTCTTCTGCCGCTAGAAGTATAGGCTTGAACAACATCCCTTAGGCGAATGTCCGGGTCACCGCCCCAGCTCTTCACAAGGGTATTTAACTGTGTATGCAGTTTCAAAGAAGATGATTTCTGTGTCTGATAGGTTACTTTTAAGATATCAGCCGCTTTTACATGGCGGGCTATCACAATGTTAAAATCATCTCTAATTTCACGATTTCTTTCTAAAAAATCGAAAAAATATATCATTCCATCTTTAAAAATTTCTTCGCTAATGACTAAGACCTTCATATGTGAGTAAATTAAATTCTTTGATATACCAATATTCATTTTCCTAGCTAATTCCGCTAATGTTTCTCCTTCAAGCGTGAAAACGATGGAGGGAGCATTTCCAGAAGCTGTTTTATCACTTAATTCCTTGGCGTTAACCCCTTCAACGGTTAGTTCGTATTTATTATCTTGACTTTTATCAACAGCCATGCCGACGACAACGGTTATTTCTGATAACTCACGATGATCCCAACAGCCGCTCACTATCATCATTAATATTAAAATGAATACCAGACTTTTAAATTTCAACTGCTGTTTCCACCTTTCATTGGAGGCGGTGATGGCGGTGATGAAGAAAATACTTTTTGTTCCGATTCAGCTCTTAAATATTTCGGTCTCTGTTTCATTTTCCAAAACGGAAATCTAAGAAAGACATCCTTTTGGTCTTCAATGATAAACGGAGCAATCGGAGCTAAATATGGAACTCCAAACGAACGAAGCGAACTTAAATGTGCAACCATCGCAACTAGTATAAGCAAAACCCCATAAAGGCCTAAAACAGCAGCAAAAATGATTAACATAAAACGCAAAAGTCTAGATGCTGCTGCAAAACTGTATACCGGGGATACGAAGTTAGCGATTGCCGTTATAGAGACAATGATAATCATAATGTTTGAAATGATACCCGCCTCCGCTGCTGCTTGACCAATTACAAGTGCACCGACGATTGAAACCATTTGTCCGATAACCCTTGGCATTCTTACCCCTGCTTCTCTCAAAATTTCAAAAGTAATTTCCATTATTAAAACTTCCACAACAGCAGGAAATGGTACTCCCTCTCGCTGGGCAATAACACTTAATAATAAGGTAGTTGGCAGTAATTCATGATGATACGTTAGTACACCCACATATAAAGATGGTGTTAACAATGCAATCATAAAGGAAAGATAGCGAATCAATCTTACGAAAGAGCCTAAGAAAAAAGACTGATAGTAATCCTCAGCCATTTCAAAAAAATTCACAAAAACAGCAGGAACAAGTAAGGCAAAGGGTGTACCATCAATAAGAATGACAATTTTCCCTTCCATTAAGTTTGCAGCCACGGTATCCGGCCGCTCAGTATTTAATGCCAGTGGAAATAAAGTAAACGTCTTATCTATGATTAATTCTTCAATATTCCCAGATTCAAAAATGGCGCTAACCTTTATTTTCTTTATTCTGTTTCGAACCTCTTGAAGGATTGCCTCGTTTACAATTCCTTTTACAAATCCTATATAAACGGGTGTTTGAGTTGCTTCACCGATGGTATATTGTTCAAAATGTAGATTTTGATTGCGGATCCTTCTTCTTATAAGACTGACATTCGTCGAAATCGACTCAATGAACCCATCTTTTGGACCTCTGACTACTGTCTGCGAGGATGGTTCTGTAACTGACCTTTTTTCATCTGTCAATATATTAACTGAGATAGCTTTGTCCAAGTGATTGATTGAAATTACCAGACTGCCGTTAATAATAGCAGAATAAATTTCATTCGTTGTGCTAATCATTTGATAACTTGCTCCGCCAAAGATTTCCTTACAATAAGAGGTTAACTCATCTACAGTTTCCAAATTATCAATGAAAATATGATTTGGGGACAAGAATTTTGATATTGTTTCATGTAAACTTTTTGAATTAACCATAGTTTCTAAATAAAAGATTAGTACATCTTTATCAGCAGTTCTGCCTTCCAATACACGCAAATCCGCAGACATCCCGAAGGCACTTTCCACTTCCGCCCTCACGTTTTCAAATGGGTAATCTAAAATGCCCTTGTCCATTCCCATTTCGTTGTCATTGTTTGCAACAATTTCTTCTATTTTTATTGGTTTCTTTTTCAAACGGCGAAATGGTTTAATTGGAGTCATCCTACTCTCCTTTAAAATTTCGACTTACTTTTCCGCTGTTTCCAAAGGACCAGTAGAAATAAAATAAATGGTACAACATGCTGTAACGGAAAGTGTAGCAAGTACGGTACCATTTGAATGCCCTCCTGGATATGGTCAGCAAAATCTACGGACACCATGACAGAAATAAATGAAATAATCATTGAAACTGGAAGGGCGAAATATCGATATGGTAGTTTAAAAATATATTCTAGTCCTTTTAAACCAGCATAAAAAAACATCGATCCTTTTATAAAAACCCCTAACATGATAATAAAAACCACGAGGGCATCAATTCTTTCGATAAATTCTCCAATCGATACAGCTCTGGCAGTACTTAAAAGCGGAAAGTTGGAGCGCTCGGTAGAGTCCACCCCAAGTGTAATGATCATTAAAAAGGAAGAGAGCATAAGAAGTATGGTAGCAATTCCTATACCAGTGATGGAAACCCTGAGACTATATTTTTTATTTGTTAAACTTGCATAAATCACACTGAAAGCTATGAGCTCCCCAAATGGAAATAAAGATAATTCCATAAACGCCGTTTTGAATACAGGAACAATTCCTTCACCAAATATAGGCTGAATTTGATTGACTTCAGTCGTTCCACTTGCGAATAGGAAGACGGTTAATAAGAATAAAAAACCGAAGATATAGGGTGTAAATATTTCCGATGTTCTGGCTAAAACCTCAATTCCTAAATAAAGGATATATCCCATTAAAAGGCATAAAGTGAGTGACATCATTTCAATCGGAGTGTTTGGTAAAATGGCCGTGACCATTAATTCTCCAAAATCTCTGATAACCCGTGAAGATATGTAAAGGAAATAAACAATATAAACGAAAGTAATGATAATGGTTCCTTTTCTCCCAATACAAAATTCAAATACTTGGAAAATATTCTTATCAGGAAACCGCAGGATAAAGAAATGATAAAATGATATAATTCCGATCCCTATCATTCCGCCGAGTGCAATCGCCAGCCATGCATCGTTTCTTGCTTCGCCTCCGATACCAACAACAATGGCACTTCCTAATAGAAAATTGATAATCAAGGTCAGCAGCTGACTTAATGAGATATTCTCCTTTTCAATTTTCATCATTAATTTCTCTCACTTTTAGGTTTTTCTGTTTGGCACGATAAATACGAAAATCCACAACTACACTCCATATCAAACCAAAAAATGCTCCTGACAATGAAATCGTCCTTCCAATTGCGATTTCTGAATAAAATATCTTTACGATGGATTCAAAAAAGGAGATTTCATAAAGTTTCATATCGAATAATGCTAAAAGTGTTGATAGAAATATAATCAATAAGAAAAAAGACAATGTTACCATTTTGTTATTTACCTCAAGACTGTATTTACCTTATGTTTCCAAAACAAATCTTTTTTTATCCAGAAAAAACCACAAAGCATAAAAATAGACAGCAACCTCATGGTTGCTGCCTGTTAAATATTATAAATAGACAATAAAAATGATGAACGCTAAAAGAATTCGATAAATAGCAAAAGGTACGAGTTTTATTTTATCAATAAGTTTTAAGAAAAACTTTATCGATATTAATGCAAAAATGAAAGCACTAATAAATCCTGCAATAAAGAATGGCAAAGCATCCACTGTTATATACTGCCAGTTCTTTAATAATGAAAGAAAGCTTGCACCAGCCATAATTGGAACGGCCATAATAAATGTAAAATCAGCTGCCGCTCGGTGACTCATTCCAATTAAGACACCTCCGGAAATAGTTGAGCCTGAACGAGAAAATCCTGGCCATAAGGAGAAACATTGAATCAAACCAATCGTAAGAGCTTGTTTATACGTTATTTGGTCAACACTTTGGATTTTGGGAATTTTCGGACCAAAGCGATCAGCGATAATCATAAATATAGCACCAATTACTAATCCAATTAAGACCGTTTCAGTCGAAAATAAATGCTCATCGATATAGTCTTCAAAAAGGACACCAAAAATACCAGCAGGAATTAACCCCACAATTACTTGGGAAAGCTTAAGACGACCGCCTGTCCGGTTCTGGACAGAAAGTTTACTTTTTATTCGCCCCATGCCTAATAAGTCTATAAATCTGTCTTTAAATGTGATTACAACAGCTAAAATTGAACCTAATTGGATCACTACTTTAAAAGTATTGGCCCCATATTTTCCTATAAAATCCTCTGACTTGAGCCACATATCATCCACAATAATCATATGACCTGTTGATGATACTGGAGCAAATTCAGTTAGCCCCTCTACTAATCCTAGAATAATTGCCTTAATTATCAATAATAAATCCATTTTTTTGTAACTACTCCTAACTATTTCTTCTATTTTAACTAAAAAAATGAGATAACTTTTTAATTGTACTCAATTACTATCGCCTTTAGCAAGAACTAAACAAAAAAGGTGGAGCTAATAAAAGCCGCACACCTCTTTTATTCAGATATGATTCGGTTTACACGGCCATTAAATTTTTCTAACCAATATCCATTCGTCATATCTGCAATCGCAACACCAGTGGAACTTTGTGAGCCTAAGAACATACCAGCACCAAGATAGATACCAACATGCCCATCTTTTTTATAAGTATCAAAAAACACAAGGTCTCCTGGTAGCATTTCATTGATACTAACAGGTGTTCCTGTATTCTTTAAGACTTCTGTACTTGCACCGATTTTTATTTCTACCTGAGCAAATGCCCAGCTGACAAATGCTGAACAGTCAAATCTTCCATTGGCAATATCGTATTCATTTCGACCTCCGCCAAATACATACACTGAATTTCCTATATACTTAAACCCTTCAGTAATTAGATTTTGAACAGTTACATTAGAAGTCAATGATGAATCATGATTAAATTTAATTGGTACAATAACACTTTTGTCACCTAAAGTTGTTAGAGTAGAATCCTGATGCATTAATCCAGCCTGTTCGGCTAGTTTATCTTGCTCCTTTCTCTCTAACTCTGATCTTAGCTGTTCATTTTGTTGTTTTTGTTCTAAGATTTGTGTTTGCATACCTTCTAATTCCACTTTCATATTCTGAAGCTCAGATAATTTATCTTGCACATAAACCTGCTTCTCTTTCACTTCCTGTTTTTCCGATTCATGTTGTTTAACAAGATTTTGATCTGCTTCAACAAAAGAGGCTACTGCACCGACACGGTCTACAAAGTCCTTAAAACTTGAGGCACCAAGTAAGACATCAAGGTAATTTACTTTTCCACCTGATTCTTGAAAAGTAAGAGCACGCTTTTTCAAGATTTCATTCCGTTTTTTTACTTTATCATTTAAAATTTCAATCTCAGATTCTAGTTCCTGTATTTCTATTTGTGAAGCACTGATTTTTTCCTCTGTTTCTAAAATGATTGCCTCGTTATCTTTTATTGCTTGCTCAACACGAGCAAGTTGTTCATTTATTTGGGCAATTTCATCCTTAACTTGGTTAAGCTCCAACTTTCCTTTCAAAAGTTCTAATTGTAGTCTTGTACGCTGTTCATCAACAACTTGGTGACTGTTGTCATTATTATTCTCTTCTGCTTCAACTTGAAGTAATACAGTTGAACTTCCTAAGGTGATTATGGTACAAAATGCGATAATCTTCTTATTCAAAGCTTTCCCCTGCTTTCCTTCATTGCAATAGAAATACAATTTAATAGTTTAACTATGTAATTTTATAAAATTTACCAATCTCATACTTTATACCCACTTTAATCCTATTCAATTGCAACTAGAAGTATAGCATGAAATTCTGTTTTTTCAATATTAGTAATATTAAATTTTTGTTTCAGGATTTTATATTCCTTCATATTCATCGAATAAAAAAAATAGCAGGCCAATTAGTATTGGTCTGCTAATCATTATTATTGTTTTTAGTTAGTAAATTTTAAAAGCTCTTTAAAACTGTTTGTTCCACGATTCACAATTTCATTGTGAGTATTTCTAGCCACTTTCAAATACTCATTGGTAACCTGCTGCCAAGCATTAAGTTGTTCACGACCAAAACCGATGTTTGCCTCGGTACTCTTTTCAAAGTTATCCTCTAACTGGTCAATAATTTGGAAAGCAGACTTAATTGGTGTAAGTGCTAAGTTTTCTAATTGATTAGAAACTTCCTTAAACTGCTGCTGAAGTTGCCCCTTCTCACCCATCATTTCTTCTTCCTTCACAAATGCTTCCCTGCGTGCATTTATTTGCTGCACAACTCCGGAAACTACTTCTTTGTTTGTATTCTTCGTTTGCTCAAAAAGATTACCTAGTGATTTTCTATATTGTTTGTTAAACTTGATGACTTCTCTTAATGCGTTCATATACGCATCTTCTCGGGTTTCGTGCAATTGTCTAGACCTCTCTAGTGATTGCTCAAACTGATTCCAAAGTGTATCTACAAATAAACCTTCATTATTAGGCTCTTCAGCTGTAGGAATCATCTTAACTTCAACAGCTTGAACAGCTTCATTCTTTTTCTGTGCCATCGTCCTTCCTCCTCTTATTACTATTTTCTTTCTCTATCGAATCCCTCTTCTGAAATGAAGGAATATAGAGCTCAAAGAAACCTGAATACATTTTGAAGAATTGGTCCAGCATCGATTGGTACGATTCTAGTTGATTGGCATAGCCTTTTAAGTATGTAATACCAGCTTGAGTTACTGAATATCTTCTTTTCGCGGGACCACTTCCGTTTGTATCCCACTCTGATGATACGAGTTCTTCCTTTTCTAGCTGTCTTAACAGTCGGTAAAGATTACCTTGATCAATCGTTTTAAATCCAAATGTTTGCAATTTCTGACTTAACTCATAGCCGTGAAGAGACATCCTGCTAAGAAGCAATAGAATAAATGGCAGAACAAAATTTTTTGATGGATTTACCGATTGATTCTCTTGATTTACCATTCTCATCACCTCACCTATATGTATTTTACACCTATCGGTAATATTTTGTCAACCTGACAAATAAATGTTAATATATGGATTAACATCACGTTTACAATTTTAATACATTGGTAATAAAATTAATGAAAAATTGAAGGTGGTGTCAAATGGATAAAGCAAAGATTAGCATGTTTGGGATGCCTTATTTTCATTTTGGCAATGGGGAACCGTTAGTATTCATTCATGGATTAGGCGAGGTGAAGGAAAGCTGGCAGTCGCAATTTGAATTAGCTGATCAATACGAATTAATTATTCCTGATTTACGAGGGCATGGAGAATGTACGAAAACAGAAGGAATCTCGATTCAAAACTTTGCTGCAGACGTGATTAATTTATTAAATGAGTTAAAAATTGAAAGTGCCCACATTTTAGGACTTTCTATGGGCGGTGCAGTTGCTCAAGAAATTTATCGTCAAGCTCCCCACCTAGTCCGCTCTCTCATGTTAATTAGTACATTCCACTTTTTCCCGATAGCACTTAGAAAACCTTTGTTTCTATTAAAGAAAGTGAGGCTGGGTGCTGCTGCAACAGAAGACAACCTTAAAGAAACTGCTGCCAAAATGAGTCTATACTCTTGGTCAGAGGATAATATGAACCAGTTTAAATACTATTTCCAGCCTAAAAGGAATATCTTCTTAAAATCTCTTAAAGCTTGTTTTCAAGTTAACAATATTTCTTTATTAACTACTATTAAAGTCCCTACTTTAATCATTGGATGCCAGTATGACTCTGTTTTACCCGTTTGGATTCAATATTGTATGCACAAGCTCATCCCCCAGTCAGAATTCATCATTATGAGAAACTCGGGACACTTAGCAAAATTAGAAGCAACAAACCGGTTTAATCAACTCCTTAGAAAGTTCTTAAATCGGCAAAAAGCTGCTGCTTAATTCGATTAGCGGGAGAGACATAGATCCTTCCCGCTTATATCCCTTTTTATAAAACCGTTTTCTCCTCTCTGATTATATTGTTGCAGTTAGCTCTTTTTCTTTTGCCTTGCTTTTTGGACTTTCTTTTGCCATAAGTCCCTTTAATAAAGCCAAGTCATCTTTAATTTCAGTTAATTGACCAAGTCCTAACTTAACTTCTTCAATTTCAGCATGAGTGGTTTTGTTGCCGTTCTGTCTATACATTCCGGCTAGTTCCTTCTGCGTTTCATTTATTTCCTCAAGCTCCTCCCTGATATCTCGAAGGTTTACTTGGATAATCTTAATGTCCACGAGGTCTTTTCTAATTTCCTGAAGGTCATCTTTTATTTTACTTATTTCAGTAACTTCATGTATCGTTTTTTGAAACTCTCCCTGCATATGCTTTACCATTTTACCCATTTCTTGAAACAACTCTAGATTTCCCTTATTTATTCCACCAAGAGTCTCCTGTACGTTCCAAATTTGTTCTTCTAAACTATCCATTTTCCCTTCAGCTTGTATCGATAGATTTGCTACATTTGCAACATCTTTTTTTGTTGGAATGTTCATTAATCCAGCCAAAAGCTCTTGGTTTTTCCTTAATAGTTCAATAGAGCGTGAATGAAAACCCAAGCCAGCAGTGGCTAAGCGCACGAATTCATTGTTATCTGCTGCCATATATAGCAGACTATTAATTTGTTTTTCCCACATGTCACTAATTTGTTTAATGCCTTCAAAGGGATTATTCATCTTTTCTTTGGACATTCTTTATCATCCTCACTCTTATGATTTTATATCTTCTTCTTCTACCGTTTCCATGAAATTATTTAATGGAAACATCAATCCTTTGATTTGCCCGCTAAAAAAATCAACAAATCTTTTTTGATTAGCGGGGATAACAGTGGCAGCTTGTTTTATTGATTCAATATACTGTTTTCTTCCTTTTTTTCGAAATGCAATATATTTATCTATCATTTGGAGATATTGATCCATCATTTGATTATTTGTGACAATTTGAAGAGGCGAACCAAGGATGGATGAAGTTCGGGATTTAATTTGATCAATCTGCTGGTTTACCTCTTCATAAGACCTTTTTGGAAATAAGTGTTGCAGTGCAGTAGTAGACATCAAAAATTCTTCTCTGGCTGTTCTTTCCCACTTTGCTATTTCATTATTAAACTGTTCTTTAACAGATATAATATTTTCCTGGTTTCTCTTTATGCCATCAGCAAAATACATCGCTTCTTTCACTAATACATCATCTCGAAAATCTGCACGCTTTGCCCATTGATCTAACTCACGAAACGCATGCTCCCAGAGAATGTCCAAAGTTGAAATGGAGTCTTGCTCTCCTGTCTTTTTAGTTTGTTCAGTTGAATGCAGCGCCTCCTCATGGACAGGCTCCTGAACCTTGGATTTCTTTTTATCAGTCATTTCATTTTCCTCCTACTTATCTGCTTCGAATCCTTTATACGCCTGACGGTAGATATTTACAAGTTCAGAAACAAGTGGTTGTTTTGGATTTGCAATGGTATCCTGATCATCAAAAGCATGTTCAGCTAGGATATTTATCTTTCCTTCAAACTCAGTCTTATTTATATCCATTTCTTCAATGGACAATGGTAATTCTAATTCCTTCATTAACCTGTATACGGCTTCTATTAAACTGTTTACTCCTTCTTCAGTTGTCTCCGCAGCCAGTCCTAACATTTTTGCAATCTCGGCATATCGTTGATCAGCAATAAAGTATTCATATTTAGGGTAGGTCATGAATTTATTCGGATTTGCTGCATTATAACGAATTACGTACGGCAACAATACAGCATTTGCTCTACCATGTGCAATTGTATACTCTGCACCTAGTGCGTGTGCGAGGCTATGGTTAATACCTAAGAATGAATTAGCAAAAGCCATACCAGCTATGGTTGAGGCATTGTGCATTTTTTCACGGGCTAATTCATCGCCATCCTTGTACGCCTTTGGTAAGTATTCAAATACTAACTGGATTGCTTTTAATGCAAGCCCATCGGTAAAATCATTCGCAAGTACTGATACATACGCCTCAATTGCATGTGTTAAAACATCCATTCCCGTATCTGCTGTAACATGCTTAGGAACAGTGTTAACAAACTGTGGATCCACGATAGCAAAATCTGGTGTTAGTTGAAAGTCAGCCAGCGGATATTTAATATTTGAACTTCTATCTGAAATCACTGAGAAGGAAGTAACCTCAGAACCTGTCCCTGATGTTGTCGGAATCGCAATAAAAATTGCCTTTTCTCTAAGTTTAGGGAATTTAACGACTCTTTTACTCGGATCGAAAAATTTTTGCTTCAAGCTATTGAAATCAGCTGCTGGATGTTCATAGAAAAGCCACATCGCTTTTGCTGCATCCATTACTGAGCCTCCTCCTAATGCAATAAGACAGTCTGGAGCAAACTTCCTCATTCTCTCCGCACCACTCATAACCGTTATCATGTCTGGTTCAGGTTCAAGATCATACAACACTTCATACTTAATATTTTCAGGGTTCTTCTCCAATTGATAAAGTACTTTTTCAACGGAGCCATTCTTCATTTGACTTCGGCTGGTTACAATAAACACTTTTGAAATTCTAGGTATGGTAGCCAATACTTGTACCGAGTTTCTTTCAAAAAAGATTTGTGATGGTACCTTAAACCATTGTGTCATATTTCTCCTCTTTGCAATTTTCTTAATGTTTATCAAATTAGCCACACCTACATTCTGAGACACTGAGTTCCCTCCATATGTTCCGCACCCAATAGTTAAGGATGGTAAAGATGTGTTATAGATATCTCCAATGGCTCCTTGGGTCGATGGTGTATTAACAATTATTCTCCCGGCTTTCATTCGAGCGGAAAAAGTGTCAATCACATTTTGGTCAGTTGTATGAATAGCAGCAGAGTGTCCAAGCCCGCCATACTCTAGTGTTTCTTCAGCAATCAGCAGCCCTTCGGCTAAACTATTTACCTTATAGCATGCAAGAATTGGGCTTAATTTTTCACATGAAAGCGGAAATTTAGGTCCTACCCCTTTTAATTCAGCAATTAATATTTTGGTGTTTACAGGAATATTGACTCCAGCCATTTTTGCAATCATAAATGCAGGTAATCCGACGATCATCGGATTTAACGAAGCACTATTTTTATCGATTGCCGCCTTCTCAATCAATTGTTTCTCTTCATTATTTAAGAAGTAACAATTATTTTCGATTAATTCCCTTTTTACTTCGTTATATACCTCGTCGTCAATAATTAGGGCTTGTTCTGAGGCACAAATCATGCCATTATCGAATGTCTTTGATAGAATAATGTCGTTGACAGCACGCTTAATATTTGCGCTCTTCTCGATGTAACAAGGGACATTCCCTGCTCCAACTCCAAGTGCAGGCTTTCCTGAGCTATAAGCTGCTTTTACTAAATTAGGTCCCCCTGTAGCTAGGATGAGTGAAATCTTGGGATGCTTCATCAAAGTCTGAAAAGCTTCATGAGAGGGTATATCAATCCACTGGATACAATTTTCTGGCGCCCCTGCTTTTAACGCAGCTTCCTTGAGAAGTTTTGCGGCAGCGACACAGCATTTTTGGGCATATTTTGGAAAGGCAAAGATGATTGGATTCCTAGTTTTCAACGAAATCAATGATTTAAAGATGACAGTTGACGTTGGATTAGTAATTGGTATAATACCAGCGATTACACCTACTGGTTCAGCCATTTCAACCATTCCCTCATGCTCGTTTTCTCGAATAACACCAACTGTCTTTAAATCTCTAATACTGTTATAAATAAACTCAGTTGCAAACATATTTTTGAATACCTTATCTTCATATACACCTCTTCTGGTTTCTTCTACTGCTAGTTTTGCCAAGTCTTTGTGGTGATCCAGGGCAGTATAGGCGATCTGCTTGACAATTTCGTCTACCATTTCCTGATTGTAGCAACGGAATTCAGCTAATGCCCTTGCACCATTTTTAGCCAAAGTATCAATCATGGCTGCAACATTTTGTTTTTCCTTTACTGCCTTTTCTTCAATTGCCATATTCAAATCCCTCCAAATCAATCCTCTCAAGCAGGAATGTTTTTGCATCTATTAATCAATATCTGGCTAAAATATATCATGATGAACACCGAGGATTTTGTCGAATCCTGCCAAAAACGAATGAATGTTCATTCATTCTTCAAAAATTCATAAATTGTTCAAAACTGATCTTCTAACAAAATAAAAAACCGCACCTCCCTGAAGGGGTGCGGTTTTCAATATCAACCTGTATTACGTAATCCTGCTGAAATTCCACTAATCGTGAGAAGTACTTCAGTTAATAATTCTTCAGATGGCTCGTCCTGTGTTCGTAAATGCTTAATTAATTCAACCTGTAAGAAATTTAATGGATCCACATAAGGATTTCGACGATAGACTGAGTCCTTAATGTTAGGTGTGTGATCTAACAATTCTTTATCACCTGTAATTTTCAGAAGAATTTCTTTCGTTCTCTCATATTCTTCAAGGATGTTCGAAAAAATCCTCTCAGCAATTTGCTGATCTTCTACAAGTGATAAGTATTCTTTCGCTGTTGTGATATCAGCTTTCATTAAAGCCATTTGGAGATTATCAATTGTTGACCGGAAGAATGGCCATTTTTCATACATTTGCTTTAATTGCTGTAAATTTTGTTCACTTTTTGAAGCAAAGCTTTCTAATCCAGTCCCTGCTGCATACCATCCAGGCAGGAGCTGTCTGCTTTGTGTCCATGCAAATACCCATGGAATCGCTCGTAAATCTTCAAAACGACCACGATTCTTTCGGCTCATTGGTCTTGAACCAATGTTTAAATCACCGATTTCTCTTAATGGAGTTGCTTCATTGAAATAAGTTAGGAAGCCTGGATCTTCAAATACAAGTGAATGATATTTCTTTTGGGCAGCACTGGAAATCTCTTCAATAACCGACTCCCATAATTCATCCCTCAAGTTTCCAGGCTCTGCCTCTTTGGATACACGGGCTGTTGCCAGTATAAGTGTCGAAGTGGCTTGTTCCAAGCTTCGATAAGCGATGTCTTCAAGCAAATATCGGGAAGAAAGTACTTCACCCTGTTCGGTAATTTTCACTCCATCTCCTATGGTTTCTGCTGGCTGCGAAAGGAGACTTTTGTTTAATGGGCCGCCGCCGCGTCCAAGTGAACCGCCGCGTCCATGGAAAAACTTCAAACCTATTTGATATTTGCTTGCCATCTCATGAATTTCAAGCTGCGCTTTATACAACTTCCAGTTAGCTGTCAACGTACCACCGTCTTTACTTCCATCTGAATAACCAAGCATGATTTCTTGTTGGTCGTTCATTACTTTCAAATGGTTACGATAGACTGGCATTTGGAATAAAGTTTCCATGATTTTAGGTCCTGCTGTTAAATCATCAATCGTTTCAAGCAGCGGAGCCACATTTAATTGGCTTTCAAGCGTTCCATCCGCATGTAGTCGATAAATTCCTGCCTCTTTAGCCAATACAAGAACTTCAAGTAGGTCACTTGGAGATTTTGTCATACTGACTAGATAAACGGAAATGGAGCGCAAACCGAATTCCTTTTGTGCATTTCGAATCATCTGAAACACCTGAATCATTTGCTGTGTTTCTTGCGAATAATCTTCATTTAATAAAAGAAGCGGTCGTGGGTCCTTTAAAATACCTTCCAATATACTCATCTTTTCTTCTTCAGAAAGCTGAGCATAATCTTCCGCGATACCTACTTTACGCAGGATTTCTGTCATCGCTGCCTCATGCTCCCCGCTATGATTTCGTATATCGAGTGTAGCCAAATGAAAGCCGAAAAGCTGTACCTGACGAATCAACTTTTGAATGGTTTTTAATTCATGGTCTGCAGGATGATGATTTTTTAAACTTCTTTTGATTACGTATAAATCTTCTAACAATTCTTCGGATTTACGATAGCCTAAATCAGATTTACCCACTTCTTTTAATCGTTCAATAATAATAGCAAATTTACGTCGATAAACTTCTGTTTTAACTGGCCATTTCCTATCCTCTGGTAAGAACTTGTCCTCTTCTTCCTCTAAGTTGTGGATTATTTCTTGACTAACTTCTACTCTAGTTGTGGAATGACTGTAGCGTTTCATAAGATCGATAAGGACATTTTTATATTTTTTTATGACCAGCTTTCGCTGCTTGCGTAAGGTCTCCCAAGTGATCTCAGGAGTAACGTTTGGATTGCCATCCCGGTCGCCGCCAATCCACGATCCAAACCTTAGAAAATTAGGGACATCCCATTCATTGTCAGGATAATTCTTTTCCAAACAATCTTCTACTTCACGGTGAATTTCCGGAAGAACTTCAAATAGCGTTTGATCAAAGTAGTACAGCCCGTTCCGCACTTCATCTAATACAGTCGGCTTATTATGACGCAGTTCATCTGTCTGCCATAGAATCGTAACTTCATTAAACAAACTTTCTTCTAGCTTCCTGCGTTCACTTACTGTTAACAAAGGATGATCAAGCTTTTTTAATACCGCTGCAATACGTTGTTGTATTTCTAAAATGGATCGCTTCGATGCCTCTGTAGGATGCGCTGTAATGACTAATTCAAGTGACAATTTATTTATAACATCTTGAATCATATTCTCACTGATCTGGTTTTCCTTTAGAGATTGAAATGCACTCTCGATGGAATCTGGCTGATTAGTATCGACTTCTAGCTGGTATTGGCGTCTTCTCCGAATGCGATGATTTTGTTCGGCAATGTTTATCAAATGAAAATACATAGAAAATGCTCGGATTACCTGCATTCTCATTGGGCTGCTGAGATCAGCAATCTCATGCTTTAATTGAGAATAAATTTCCTGATCGAAATGAATTCTAAGTGTTTTGCTCATCAGACGGATTTTTTCAACCTTATCTAATAGTTCAGTCCCACCATGACTGACAAGGATTTCACCAAGAATTTGACCAAGTAATTTAACATCGCGGCGAAGTGGAAGACTGCTGTCGTTTACCTTTAATTCTGTATTCATGCTTTCACCTTCCCTGTACTAGTTAATAATTAAATTTTTATTTTTATTAATATAACATAATTTTTAGTCATTTGTTAAAAGTTTTTTTAATTATTAAAAAAAGCAATCCAGAATTTACCCCGGATTTGCCTGTTTTAATCTTTATCTTTGGCTAAATTCTTCAAGCTTTGATGAGATGGCCGCTGTCACTTCTTCTGTTGATTTGGGCACCGCGTTTTTAAAGAGCGAATTTGCCAATGAACCTAATGGACCACTTGCATTAATTTCAAGAAATCCAATCAGTAAAGTTTTATTCTTATTAATCGCTTGGGCTTCAAAATAACCTTCTCCAATATATTTTTCATTGGTACGCTTTAATTCAAAGCTTACCCTGGCTGGTTCATTCCACTCTTTAATATCGATGACTAAACTTACCTTTTTTTTCATTATGCCAAGGTCGCTTTTAAATTCCCAGGTAATTAAGTGATCATTTATTCTCTCATGCTTAATATAACCGGGTACGAGTGGGGCCCAATTATTTTCATCCCTGATGAAGTCCCAAATTACATTTATGGGGATAGCTAATTCTATTTGTTGCTTTTCGCTCGGCATCTGTTATCCCTCTTTCGTTTCAAATGTAAAAGACCTTCAAGTGGCCGAAGGTCTTTTTTTAGATTTATATGATTAATCGTACGGTAATAGAAGGAGGGATTTTTTATTTAGGCTTTGCCAAGAATTTGTGAATCCTTTCTGCTGCTTCCGAAAGTCTCTCTGCTGGCTGTACTAATGCAATTCGGACGTATCCTTCACCTTGTTTTCCAAATGCATCACCAGGGATTACAGCTACTCCAGTGTTATTAATTAATTCAAAAGCGAATTGTCTTGATTTCCATCCTGCAGGGATTTTGGCCCAAAGAAACATCGTTGCGGGCGACTTTGATAACTTCCAGCCGCTTTTTTCTAGGCCAGCCATTAGTGTATCCCTGCGAAACTCGTACTCTTTCACCTGCTCTTGCAGGAGTGTGTAATCTGATGTAAGAGCAGCAGTGGCTGCTTTCTGAATCGGATAAAACACCCCATAGTCAATTTGTGATTTAAACATTCCCAGGATATTTAGAGCCTGTTCGTTACCAACAGCATATCCAATCCGACAGCCTGCTAAATTGAAAGTTTTAGATAGTGAATTAAATTCTATTCCCACTTCTTTCGCCCCTGGAACAGACATGAAACTAATCTGCGGATTGTTATCGAAAATCAATTCTGAGTAGGCAAAATCATGAACAACTAAAATATTATGACGTTTAGCAAAATGGACAACCTCTTCAAAAAAGCTGCTATCAGCCAAGACAGGTACAGGATTGCCCGGATAACTAAGAATCATCATTTTTGTCTTTTCCAAAATTGGCAGTGGTATATCATCAAGAACCGGCAGGAAGTTATTTTCAGCTAATAAGGGTAAAGGAAACAGAACACCACCGGCAATGGTAACACTAGCCTCATAAATAGGATAACCAGGGTCTGGTACTAATACATAGTCTCCTGGGTTAATGATGGCGGTTGCTAAATGAGCAAGTCCATCCTGTGACCCCATTAATTGGAGAACTTCATGTTCTGAATCGATGTCTGCTGCGTAACGCTGCTTATAGAAGAATGAAACAGCCTCATGAAATTCTGGTATTCCTTTCAAGGTATATCCGTAATTTGCTGTGTCACTTGCATATTTTACAAGTTCTTCAACAACAAATGCTGGAGGCGGTAAATCAGGGCTTCCGACACTTAAATCAATGACATCCAGCCCCCTGTTTAGGGCTTGTCGTTTAAGATCAGCTACCTCCTGAAATATACTTGCTGTTAATTTTTGAACTTTCATAGAAGCTGTAAGATTCATAGATTATCCCCTCAATCAAATATTTAAATGCAAATATGGTATTTCATTAATTATTTTAGCAAAATTTCAATTCTTAATAAAATTCTAAAAAGAGACAAAAAAATTAGAGAAGACGTGTATTTTTAAAAACACGTCTCCTCTAGTTTAACCTATATTACTTCTACCCTATCAGTGCTGAAATCGCGATAATAACTTGAGTGAGCTAACTCGTTCATATCCCTATTTGTCACAGCAAAGTAAGCTGATAATTTCCCCTCATACATTAATTCCAAAGAAGAGGACTCTTTGATGTCATCTGGAGTAACAAGCGAAAGCGGCTTTTGTTTATTGATCTTTACTCCGGATTCCTCAAGAAGAGCAGCAACAAAATGTGAGCAAAAGAATGCATTTTTCCGATCTAACTCTAAATTGAACAGAACAGCAAAAAGACCTAATAGATTGTAGCGATATTCCCCTTTATTTTTTTCAATTTCATCAATCTTTTGACAAATCTTATCATACTGTTTCTCTGATATAGTACAGCAGTAAATAGCACAATCAGCATTCCGAAATATTCCGCCGCGGATATTCTCCCTTACAAAGCCGGCTAGAAAAGGGTTCCGTGGTCTTTTTCTTCCAAAGCTATAAACATCCCAAAGTTGATCATCTAGTGCAATGGAAGCATGATTATGCGGCTTCTTAGTATATAGTTTTATAATTTTTGTTAAGACTGTCCCAGTATCAGTAAGAAGTACGTAAATCTTCCTCATCCTATATTCCCCCTTCATTTATCTATAGGAAGGGATTTATTTCGCATCATCCCTTGATTATTTTCTCATTCGCCCACTTAAAATAGATCAATAGTATCGTTTCTATTTATATCATACAGCGTAGAACTGCCGTTATAAACAATCTTGAGAATTATCTTCCACTAAGACCTCAGACTTATCTTAAATGTGATTACTCTTAATGCTCATATATTATAATTTACTAAATATAATTCCTCATAGAAACACATTTTTCCTGTTTTTTGATAAAAATTTCCCATTTTTAACATTTCAAGCATAAAATAATACATTCACTAATGATTAGGGGTGTAATAAATGGGATTATATATCAATAAAGGAAAACATCCTGCTGTATTTAAAAACAACCGAAAATTAACCGAACCAAATCAAAAGCTGCTGAGAAGGGATTATCTTACAGAACTAATAGACGAACAACAGCAGGCGAATGTTTCACTTATTAATGCTATCCAAGATATGAAGCATCAGTTTCTTAACCAAGAGGTCGTACAAGCCGGTCATTTGGATAAGATTACAAGCCAATTAAATGAGCTTAGAACAAGTAACCTAAGACATAAAGAATATGAAGAAGTAATTATTGATCTTTTAAAAACACAAGAACAGCTACAAATACAATTATCGGAAAAAATTAGTAAACATGAAGCGTTTCAGACAGAGGTATTAACTCGATTGGATCAACAAGAGGCATTGACCGAAAAAATTTTCCGGCAAATCAATCATATTCGCTCAATCCTTTTTGAGCGAACAAATTATTTGGCTGAAAAAATTGATGAGGGCTATAAAATGACCTCTTCTTATGTTTATAAATTGATGACTGGTTCTGAACAGCCAATTGCCTTTTATCTAATGAATAACAATAAACAAAAGAATAAATGAACAACAAAAGAAGCCCTTTCAAATGAGAAAAGGGCTTCCAATATGAGAATAATGTCTGTTAAGTAACATTCTATGAGATTTTCTTTAATTCCTCTGTTAACCGGAGGAAAGCTTGCTTATTTCTTTCTTGTAAGGAGATGTCGATTTCCTTACGGAGCACTTCTCTTCTAAATTCAATCAAGGCGTGGTTTAAAAACATTTCAGCAAGTGCAGAATCGTTGTTTTCATCTGTGTGTTGTGGTGAATTTAATAATCTCTTTTCCATGGAAATCAACTCCTTGAGCTTTTTTTTATTATACATGTAATTTTCTAAAAATTCAAATATTTTATTTATTTTAATTTAAAAATTTTCTTCCCCGTTAATTTAAGAAAAATTTAATAGTTTCTTTAGATTGCTTTTATAACTTCACAGTAGACTAGACTTGTATCAAAATCATGAATGGGGGCAAAGAAAATGAATAAGAAGCTTTTTGCAGCAATCGGGATAAGTGGAACGCTAATGTTAGGCAGTGTCTATTCAATTTCGGCAAATACATCTGGTTACGACCTTTACAAGGAGGCATTAAAGAAAACTCACACAGCTGATAGTGTGACTATGAATGTTCACTTTAAAATGGAAGACAACAACAAGTCGCTACTATCATCTGAGTCTGTTTTCAAGTCAGATTCAGAAAATCAAGTAAGCTCCATCTCCACTCGTTTATCCAATGAAACTGAAGTTAGCACGATGAACCTGTATAAGCAGGATGGGAATTGGTTTGTGATGAAAGACGGATTTGATACAGTTTATAAAATGGACACCTCTTCTCGTCCGCATCACAGTAATACTGCCGAACTAAAAGATGATTTTGAAAATCTGATTGATGTCATGACCAAAAATCTTCAACAGCAAATTACGGTATTAGAAAAACAAAATGGCAACCAATTCATTGAGCTCGATTTAACTGGGAAGGAAGTCCCTTTGACCGCAAATGCATTAAGTACTTTGATCATTAAACATGCAGTCATGATTCAGGACAATAGCGCAACTGAAAGCTCAGACTTTCACATTAAAGCAAAAGTACTAGAGCTGGATCATGACATAACCATTAAAAAAATTAAATTAACTGCACAGGTGAACAAGGAAAATTATATTGAAGAACAGACTGTCAAAGCCGTTGTGACTGGTAAAGATAAAACAGGTACGGGCCATGAATTAGTTTTAACGATAGACTTGAAGGTTACGGACTATAACCAAACAACTGTAGCTCCTGTTGAGATTCCTGAAGATATGGTAATTGAATTTAATCACGGTAAAAAATAAAGGTTATGAATAGAAGGTGACTAGTTTGGAAAAAGCAGTGGTTATTACCGGAATGACAAAACAATACCCTAATGGCAGAGGAATACAAAATATTAATTTAATTATTAATCAAGGAGAAATAATGGGGATACTCGGTCCAAATGGAGCTGGGAAAACAACATTATTAAAATGTATTACCGGTCTAAGTTCCCTGGATAGTGGGAAAGTCGAGTTATTTGGGGTTGACCTTCTTAATTATTACAAAGAGGCGATACGCCCTGTAGGAGCATTAATTGGACCGGCCGCCGCCTATGAAAATATGACACCTTATAAAAATCTCAAAATGATATCCCGCTTCTATTCCGGTGTATCCCCTTCTGATATTAAGGAAGTCTTAAACATAACAGGGTTAACGCCCTATAAAAATGAGAAAATATCTTCCTTTTCAATGGGAATGAAACAACGCTTTGGGATAGCCTCAGCACTCATTTCCAAGCCGCGTTTGATTATTTTAGATGAACCAACAAACGGTTTGGACATTGACGCTTTGCTGATGTTGAGAAAAACCATCCAGGAGATATCAAGCACTTCCGGAGTAACCTTTGTGATTTCCAGTCACCATATTTCTGAATTAGAAAAATTATGTGATCGTTTTTGTTTTCTCATACAGGGTCAGGTCTCATTTTATGAGGAAGGCAGCGAGCCGTTGGAAGATGTCTACATCAAAAAGGTGGGGGGCTTAGTAGGATGAACACAATCAAAGCAAATAGTCTTAATGAAATAGAAAAGCTGCTGGCAAAAAAGATAACCAAATTTGTTTTTTTATCTGCTTTGCTCATACCCATTCTTACTAAGCTCCTGGTAAATTATTTATTTATTACTGATTGGATGGCTTTACCAGCGGAAAACATTAACTTTACATTGTTAGATCTATTCTTGACCATTCTTATGCCTTTATTTATTTTTATTGCTGTAACAGATATGTTCACAGGTGAAGGAGAGTCTGGTACTTTATTACAAGTAAGGCCTATCAGTAGAATGGAACTTTACCTTTCAAAAATAATATCCATTAGTATTTTAAGCTTGGTTATTCTTTTAATTGAATGGTTGGCAGTAATCATTAGCAGCGCTGTTATTGATAAGACCTTTGAGTACACGATGATTCCAACAAGTTTTGGAGCCTTTTTCGTATCATGGTTTCCCATCATTTTAATCTCTATATTTGCTATCCTGTTGGCACTTTTTTTCAAATCTAGTGTTCTCGCTATTTCTAGTATGATTTTTATGTATTTGATGATGATATTTATTCCTTATATATTCCCTGCAACCATGTATCTCCTGCCTTCAACTTATTTGGATTGGTATATGCAGTGGCATAGTAATGTATCTATTCAATGGATTTTACAAACTGTCACCTATTTGTGCTCTTCCTTCGGATTGTTTTTTTCATTAGGCTATTATATGTTTAATAGAAAAGAAGCATAACTAAAGGATGTTAATCCAATGTCTATCAAACTTCGCCTGATCTTATCAAATATTGCGATGATAACGGTTCCTATCTTCTTGTTTATACTTACATCTTTACTATTGATGATTGTTTTTCTCGGTGACATCAGAGAAATGACCAATTTTTTACCTGAAAGTCACAATTACCATCAAACAAAGCAAACGGATACCGTGCTCTTCCTTGGTCTTAAGAAAAAATCAGCAGTTAATCCGGATGAATTGATGAGTCAAGAGTATTTACAATCCAAAAAACAGGATCTAATTGCCATTGATTCAGGTTTATTGATTCGAAAAAACAATGAGATATACTATTCAACTTCCGACCTTGAAAACGTGGATACGAAAAAGCTGCCGGAGTTTGGTACAGAAAGAAGCTTTCGCAACTTAGAAAAAATTGGTGATCAGACGTTTTCCATCAAACAGCATGATTTCTTCCTACAAGACGGCAGCGAGGTTTCACTCTTTTTAATGAGAGATGCCAGCCCTTGGAATAAGTTTGTAAGAACCTTTTTTCCTATTCTATTCGGAATCTGTTTATTGATTTTAATTGCAACAAATGGACTATTGGCTTATTTTGTTTCCAAGAGTATTATCAAGCCCATTAACCAATTAAAAAAAGCGGCTCAGTTTATAAAGAACGGAAATCTTGAGCATTCTATTCGGGCAACTAGAAATGATGAGATTGGGCAATTAACACAATCATTTGAAGAGATGCGGATTCAATTAAAAGAGTCTCATAAGATTCAAAAACAATATGAAGATAATCGTAAGGAATTAATTGCACATATTTCCCATGATTTAAAGACGCCAATAACCTCTATAAAAGGATATATAGAAGGTATCCGTGATGGAGTCGCAGATACACCTGAAAAGCGGGCACGCTATATTCAAACCATTTATACAAAAGCAGTGGATATGGATCATCTGATCGATGAATTATTCTTATTTTCGAAGCTGGATTTAGGCAAATTACCTTTTGATTTTGAGGTAATCGATATAAAAGATTATTTAACCGATTATTTCGAAGAATTAAGCTTTGACTTAAGAAAACAGAATGTAGATTTGAATTTTCAATTTTCACCAAATGGTGTTTACCATGTACTGGCTGATAGGGAAAAACTGAAACGAGTTCTCGCAAATATTATTAATAATAGCTTGAAGTATATGGATAAAGCTAAAAAGGAGTTAAAAATAACTCTCCATTCAACCGCTGAAAATGCAGAGATTTCCATCGCTGATAATGGACCTGGCATTCCCGATGAGTCAATTTCCTTCATCTTTAATCAATTTTACCGAGCAGAGCAATCAAGAAATAAATTAACAGGCGGAAGCGGTTTAGGTCTTTCAATAGCAAGAATGATTATTGAAGAGCATAATGGCGAGATACAATTAGAAAGTACACTTCTGATTGGCACAAAAATTACCATTCATCTTCCCCACCAAAGTCTAAAGGAGGCCTCATCATGAAGAAGATTTTGATCATTGAAGATGAAAAGAGTATTGCGGAGCTAGAACAGGATTATTTAGAGATCAACGGCTTCCAGACAGAAATGGCTCATACAGGGGATATTGGTCTTCAAAAGGCTATGTTACAGGATTACGATTTAATTTTACTTGACGTTATGCTCCCAAACATTGATGGGTTTGAAATTTGTAAAAAAATTCGAAGTCAGAAAGACGTACCCATTATTATGGTGACCGCTAAGAAAGAAGAAATCGATAAGATTAGAGGTCTTGGCCTAGGAGCAGATGATTATTTAGTAAAGCCTTTTAGCCCAAATGAAATGGTTGCCCGAGTGAAAGCACATATTTCCCGTTATGAGCGATTATCAATGAAACAAAATACGGAAAACCAAGGAATCTATATCCGTGGATTATTTATTGATAGGTCATCCAGAAGACTCTTTGTTAACAATCAAGAAATCACCTTAACTACAAAAGAGTTTGATGTACTCACCTTTCTAGCCTTGAACCCAGACCAAGTCTTCAGTAAAGACCACCTATTCGAGCGAATATGGGGCTACGACAGCAACGGAGACGTCTCAACCGTCACCGTCCACATCCGCAAAATAAGAGAAAAAATTGAACAAGACCCATCAAACCCAGAATACATCGAAACCGTATGGGGATCAGGCTATCGGTTTCATTAATTTTAGTGACAATTTTGGTGACAGGCACCACAAAAAGACAGTGTCCACCCCAGGTGGACACTTCTTTTTGTTTTAGTGAATTTGGCTTTGGAATAGTGTGTTGCGGTTGTTGAATTTTGTGACTAGTTTTATTAGGAAGAGGTTGGCTATTAAGAGACCTACTCCTATTACGAATAGAATGAATGGGCTTAGAAAAAAGAGGCCACTAGCTTGTGAAATGATTATTCCAACGATTGGTAATACTAGCAGCCCGCCAAATTGCTGGGCCTCTTGAAACGTTTTTACCTTTGCTGAGATCAATACATTTAAAATAATATTAAACATGACCAATAATGGAATTACCCAAAACATTAATATCATCCAAGTAGAATTAACATATAGGACCACTTCAAAATATGGATAGGTGATTATATTTACAATAATTAAACTGACAATAAATGAAGCAAATGAGATCCCTAAGGTTGGAATTAGAGAGGCAAGCACTTTACCAAGAAATAAATCGGTAATAGATATGGGTGCGAACAACAAAGTCTCTAATGTATTTCTTTCCTTTTCTCCTACAAAACTATTTGAAGAAGTAACCATTGAATTAATAATCGCTACCATTAAGAAAAAGGGAATCATCATAAAGGTTAAGAAAAAATAAACAAACTTATAGCCAATTGTCGGCAATGCTATGAGTGTATTTTTCATATCTCCACTTGGAAAGTTTTCAATAAAAGAATTTATAGGCTTTTCAATATCTTTTGAAGAAGTACCAACCATATCAAAATGAATCCCGAAATAGGCAATTCCAGCTGGAACAACGATACATAATAATAAGGCAACGATGATCATTGGAACCCAAACCTTTTTGGATGAAAAGGTTGCTTTCATATCTTTCCGCGCAATGGTTAAGACTGTAGCTTTATTCAAAGTCTTTCTCCCCCTTAATATTAAAATAAAGAGCCTCGAGACTTCTATTGGTAATTTCACAATTATGAACCCATGTTTCCTTAAGAATGTTGGCTAATAAAGGAGTGATCTGATCCTTTGAATCAAGGATAAACTCCAATTGGATCTGCCCCTTTCTACTGTACGGATACCCCATGTAAGTTTGACTAGCAGGCCTAAGGTCCGTCTCCACTAGAAATCTAATTTCTTTTAAGTACCTATCCTCCAATTCCTTCTTTGTACCTTTTTCTACGATCCTGCCTTCCTTTAGAAATAAATATGAATCACAAATGTTTTCAAGCTGGTGGAGCACATGCGAGCAAATCAGAATGGTTACTCCTTCTTCTTGATTTACTTTTCGTAAATAATGGATGACTTCATTAATTCCTTCCGGATCTAAACCATTTGTGGGTTCATCTAGAAATAGAAGCTGTGGATTATGCAATAAAGCTTTTGCAAGTGAGATCCTTTTTTTCATTCCTGTTGAAAAACTACCAACGTGTTGGTCCTTAAATGACAGCATATCAAACTGCTCCAGTAAATAAGTAATTCTATTTGAATCGTATTTTCCATATATTTTAGAGAAAAAGACCAGATTGTCCCATGCACTCATATCATGATAGAGGCTTGCACTTTCCGTAACAATACCTGCTCTTTTTCTAATTTCATCACCATGTTGTTTTGGATTAAAATTCAGCACGCTCATCCTGCCGCTGGTAGCCTCTATTACTCCATTTAACAAACGAATAATCGTTGTTTTTCCTGCTCCATTTGGACCAAGCAGCCCATTAATACTGCCTTCCTTAATGGTAAAAGAAACACCTTTTAATATTTCACGATTATTAAACTGTTTGCTTACGCTATCGACTTCAATTATATTCTTCAAGATTTCTCCCCCTTACCTCTATCCATATTTATAACGATTCATAATAGGTTTTCGTTCACGCAAAGTTAATTTTTTTTTGATAAACTTGTATTTAAAGTATGGACCATATTTTCTAAAGGTTTTTATCACAATCATGACGAATAGGGTTGTAGGAATAAAAAATGGAGGAGAATCCAAATGTCTTTAAATAAAGGGACGATTCTAGTCGTAGAAGATGAAGAAAAGATTGCAAGAGTATTAGAACTGGAGCTTGAATACGAAGGTTATTCCGTTACAAAAGTAATTGATGGACTCGAGGCTCTGGAGGCATATCGTACTGGAAGCTGGGATTTAATTTTATTAGATGTCATGCTGCCGGGATTGAGCGGGATTGAACTTCTCAGGCGTATTCGAAACAATGATGTGCTTACGCCTGTCATCCTATTAACGGCAAAAAGCTCGGTTGAAGACAAAGTTTCAGGTCTGGATCTCGGGGCTAACGACTATATTACAAAACCCTTTCAAATTGAAGAACTGCTGGCAAGGATTCGTGCTGCCTTAAGAATTAAGCAAGTGGAGCAACCCGAGCAAGATAACGAAGATCTACTGCGTTTTGCTGATTTAACCATAAATCAAAAATCAAGAGAAGTCATAAGAGCTGGAGAACACATTGAATTAACTCCAAGAGAATTTGATTTACTTGTTTATCTGATGATGAATAAACGGCAAGTGTTGAGTAGAGACCAAATCTTAGAAGCAGTATGGGGTTATGACTTTTTCGGTGACACGAATGTAGTCGATGTTTATATTCGCTATGTTAGAAAAAAAATAGACATCCCACAATTACCAGCATTGATACATACAGTTCGAGGTGTGGGTTATGTTTTGAAGGATGTCAAATGAAACTAAGGAATAAAATCAATCTGTACACTGCATTCTTGTTCGCACTGTTGCTTCTCCTCATCAATATTACTGTGTATTATTCATTTAACAAATTAATTATTGATAGTGAAATTAGTACTGCAAATAAGGAAATTAAAAAAATCTCCGAAAATATCGGTCTGTCCCTTGGTTCAATTCCCGAGGGTGCCCTCTTACGTTCTTACGTTCCAGTCAATGGGATGATTCAAATCGTGACTGCAGATAATAAAAGTTTGCCTGCAGTGACTAGCCCTGGAGAGCAAAATTTAAGTAAACGCAAAGCAGAGTTTTTTAACAGTGAAGTAAGCAAAACGATTAAATATCAAGGCCTTCAATATACGTTTGAATCAATGCCAATTATTTTGCAGGACGGGAGTATTGCGAATCTACAGATAACCAAAAGTATGGACACTGCAACCGACAATTTATCCATCCTTCGTATAGTTTTATTTATGGTAACACTCCTGGCGCTGATTCCTGTATTAATATCGAGCCGGTTTCTTAGTAATCTCATTACAAAGCCAGTCACATCTATGATTAGAACGATGACAGAAATAAGACAAAGCGGTCGTTTTAAAACCATTAAGCTTGAAGGTAAGTCCAAAGACGAACTTTTTCAAATGGGCGAAACCTTTAACCATATGATTGAGTTATTGGAAGTTAACTTTGAAAAACAACAGCAATTTGCTTCAAATGCCTCTCATGAGCTTAAAACGCCATTAACGATTATTGAAAGCTATGCCAGCTTGTTAAAAAGACGAGGCTTAAAAGAACCGCAACTATTTGCAGAGTCGATTGAAGCCATTCATTCCGAGGCAATTCGAATGAAGGAAATGACCGAACAGCTGTTATTGATAGCAAGGAATCAGGAACAATGGAATATCGAAGTAAACCAGTTAAATCTTCACGAACTAATTACCCAAAGTGTTAATGCATTCAAGAATGCTTACAACCGAGAGATTAAATGGGTAGAGGAAATTGATCCCCCCATTATCATTCATACTGACGAAAAAAAGCTTAAGCAGCTGCTTTTTATTTTTTTAGATAATGCAAGAAAATATAGTGATGAAGAAATAGTGGTTACCGCAGGAATAGAGAAGGAAGAGGTTTTTATCAAAATTATAGATTGTGGAATTGGCATTCAAGAAGATGAACTGCCAAAGGTGTTTGATCGTTTCTATAGGGTAGATAAGGCCAGGAGCAGAAAACAAGGTGGATCAGGTCTTGGGCTATCGCTTGCAAAGGAAATTGCTAATGCCATTGGCATTAGCATACAACTTGAAAGTAAATTAGGTGTTGGAACAACAGCCACACTTTTTTACAAAAAGAAAATGAAAATCTAATTGATTTCTCATCTTTTTCTAATTTTCATGTAAGAAAATAAATGTAAAAAAGGTGGTGAATACGTATGAAAAAAATCTCTTGGTTTTGGGCAGCAATATGCTCCCTACTCCTAATTATTGTATTTATCGGTTGGCAGCAGTTTGGAAAACTCAATCCCTCTGCCGACATGTTATCGGAACAAGAGGCTCAGAAGCTTGTTCAAGAACGCTATCAGGGCAAAGTTTCATTAATAAAGTTAACCAGTCAACAATACCATATAGAATTAGAAAAACAGAATCGTCTTTATGTCATCAAGTTAGATGCTGAAAGTGGGAAAGTTTTATCTTTTGCAGAAATCGGATCTACAGGGAAGGCAACGCCCCCTGCTCCTCCTACTGAAGTGGAGTTAACGGAGGAAGAAATAAAAAAGATCGTTCTTACAGCAGCAAATGGCTCGCTAGTATCCTTAGAAAAAATCGTTACGAATCAGGAAACAACATTTAAGGCAATTGTGAATGAGGCCGATAAACAGACTACCATAATCGTAGATGCCATTTCAGGTACCATCCTCTCCTCCACATCAACTGCAGTCAATCAACCGCCCAAACGATTGACAGAGCCTGAGGCTGTTCAGGTTGCCAGTAAACAAGTTCTAGGCGAAGTGGATGATATTTGGTTAGAAACAGAGGGCGACCGAACCTATTACTTTGTTAAAATCGAAACAAAGGATGACCGTGAAGCTACAGTCCAAATTCATGCCATAACTGGAGAGGTGCTATCTGTTACCTGGGATGATCATGACAGTGACAATAATGACAAAGACGACGACGACTAGGAAGTGAGTAGTAACCAAGCATTTCTCATCAATTTCTAATGTTTCTATCCTTTTTCTCTCATTTTAGCTGGATATACTGTAATTATAGGAAGGTTACTAATAAAAAGGAGGAAACAATAATGAAAAAAAAAGTATTAATTGGTGCGTTGGCAGGCTTACTTGTTATGGGAGGTGCAATTGCAGTAGGTGCCTCAAAGAATGATGATAACCGTCCAGATGATTCCATTCATGCAGAAGACAAAACGTCCATCATAAATCTTGATTCACAAAACATCCCTGAATTAAAGGCAGGTCAGGAAGTGGAGCTAGAAACAGAGCATGGTCAAACATTTTACAAGATTGAATCCGATGATGATGACAACAACAGTCCCTCTTCAGCTTCCCAACCGTCAAACACTTCAACACTCTCAGTGGAAGAAGCAGCAAAAATAGCGACAAATGAAGTGAGCGGAAAGATTACAGAGATTGAAAAGGAATTGGAGCATGGCAGACTGGAATACAAATTTGAAATTCAGTCAGACAGGGGCGAAGCGGACGTACGAGTCGATGCTGAAACAGGAAAAATCACCAGAGTAAAGTTCGATGATAGATATGATGATGATCACGACAATGATGATGATGACAAGGGAAGCGATGACAACGGAATTGATGGTTAAGCTGGGAAAGGACAATCGTAAAGTCGATTGTCCTTTCTTTTGTCCTAATAAATGTAATATACACCTATTGGTTATAATCAGCATTTTATATTTATATAATTGGTTAATTAAACATTAAACCTGTTTATACTATCCGAATTATGGCAAAAAAAGGTTTTTATCACAAACCATAGGAGGTAGTTTAACTTGGGTGAGTTATTCTCTGGGATACCCTTTTTACGTTTGGGTGCTGGTGAACCTTTGGTTTTTATTCATGGTCTCGGTGAAATAAAGGAAGGCTGGGCGAACCAGTTTGAATTGGCAGAACAGTATGATCTCATTATCCCGGATTTACGAGGACACGGGGAGTATCTTACAAATGAGGAAATATCCATTTCGAACTTTGCACATGATATTATTTACTTATTAAAGGGGTTAGGGATTAAAAGTGCTCATATTTGCGGGCTATCAATGGGTGGAATGGTTGCACAAGAAATCTATCGTCAGGCACCGGAAATGTGCCGGTCTCTTATCCTTGTAAGCACT
Organism: Neobacillus sp. plas4; assembly: GCF_057221695.1. NCBI lineage: Bacteria > Bacillati > Bacillota > Bacilli > Caryophanales > Bacillaceae > Neobacillus > Neobacillus sp. plas4. The sequence goes on along the minus strand of NZ_CM170152.1, from coordinate 1,626,057 downwards.
CTTCATTTCGCACCAAAACATTTTGGTGATTTTTTACTAACATTCAAGAAATACGGTATAGAAAAGCTTTCTATAAAAGAGGAAAAAGATATCGCGGCAAGAGTTTGCTTATACTCTTGGTCTGAAAGTAACCTTGAGGCCTTCCATAAATTTTATCAGCCAAACCGTAAATTTTATCTTTTATCTCTTAAAGCATGTCTTGAGGTTAATAACCTCTGTTTACTCCCCAAGATAAAAGTTCCAACGTTAATAATTGGCGGCCAGTACGATTCCGTAACTCCTGTTTGGTTACAGCTATGGATGCATAATCAGATTAGACACTCTGAATTTATCATTTTCAGAAATACAGGACATATTGCTAAGCTTGAGGCCAAAGAAGCATTTAATGATGTGTTGAAAAAGTTTTTAAACAAAAATAAAATCGCAAGTTAAGGGAAGAATCTCTTCCCTCTTTATATTCATTATATAACCTTGTACTCACTCGTAGAACCATAAATTAGAGTAGTTTCGAACGTGTTGATGCCCATTCATCGATAACAATAGCGAACAAACCAGTTAATGCTAAAGATACATGACCTGCTTCAACTATTTTGTAGGTTTTATCCTTACTAGAAACCAAATCCATGATTGGCAAGCTTTGTGCCTCTAATACTAGTTGATCCTTAGAGGAAGAAATAACCAATAGATTTGATTTAATATTTTTCAAATCTGCAGTTTTATTTTCAATAATTAATTCGCCTTTAACAAGCTTATTCTCTATAAAAAGATCATTTATGAGTTGTTTAAATGCTTCACCCGCAAAGGAGACATGATCGGACGTCCATTTATTCATTCGACGCCATTTATCCACATATTTTTCGTCATCTGCCCGATTTAATAGCGAGGCATAGTGACTAAAATAAATTGGCGTAGTAACCGCCTGAAAGATAGCTTCCACATATGATGACGGTACATTCCCGTAAACTTCGATGAAACGGTCGATATTAATATCTCCATTCCTTAGTCCTTCAGCCCATTTATCTGGGCCCACCATCGTACTGAAGTCAATTGGAACTGTTGCCGCAATCAAGTTTTTAATTGGTTCTTCTGCAATGGAGGCATAGATTGAGGCAATAGTACCTCCTAAGCAATAACCAACAAGCGTTAACTCGTCTGCTCCTGAGTGGCGAATCGCGCGCCTGACTGCCTGTCTTAAATATTTTTGGATGTATGTATCTAAACCGATATTTTTATCTTCATATCCCGGTGTCCCCCAATCCAATAAATAAACATCATATCCTCGGTTTGTTAAACCCTCCATTACACTTACCTTTGGGGCAATATCAAGAATATACGGTTTATTAAATAAGGAATAGACAAAAAATAAAGGGATTCCATATTTTTTTTGTTTTGCCGGGTAATGCCATAGTATTGATTTATTTTTTCTCCAAACCTCAGTTCTAATAGTATGACCAACCTTCGGTTCCGGTTCACTCAATACTTTACCAACATGCTTCCAACGCCGCATATCTTTCTCATAATCCAAGGCTTGAACGAACTCCCTAAAGAGTGCTTCTACTGCCACCGTTCACACTTCTTTTCTATTATTTTGACGAATCCACTCCTGCGATAAGAGGTTCTGCTGGTGTGTCCTTTTTAAGTAACTCTTTAATCATGTCAAATTCTTCTTTAAAATGACTAAGTTTATTTAATTCACTCTTCATCTCCTGCAGTTCACTTTGTAAATCCTTTGTATAAACGAGCTCTTTATTCGTTTTAACTAACTCAGTTTTTAGTTGTTTTGTCAGTTTAATAATTTCCTTGGCTACCTCTACAACAGTCTCTATTTCTTTATTTTGGATTTGAATGGAATCCTGTAATTTCAAGATTTGTTCCTCTAAGGTCTCAATTTTTTCTTCTGTCTGAAGCGTTAGGGAAGCAACATTCGTTAAATCGCTTTTAGTTGGAATATTAAGGATACCCGCAAGAGCCTCTTGGTTTTTTCTAAATGCTTCAAGATAACGAGAGTTTGCTTCTGTACTGACAGGGGACATTCCGGCGAATTCCTGGTTGTTTGTCCAGAGTTGGATAAAGTCATTTATTAATTTTTCCCAAATTTCACTGTACTTTTTAAAAGAATCATATGGGTCGTTTGGTCCTATCACTGCCATTCTATTTACCTCCGTTAAGATTTTGTTGGTTCCGTAACATTTTTGATATATTGCTGAAATGGAAAAAGAGCTGACTTCACTTGCTTATCTAATTGATCCACAAATAATTTTTGATTTTCATATAATACATTCGTTATACTTTTTAGATTTTCTACATAATCCTCTCTGCTTTTCTTTCTAAAGGAAATACATTGTTCAACCGTATCTATGTATTTATCCAGCGCTTGACCATTCATTAAAGTACGAATAGGTGTTGTTAGAAGGTATGTAGTTTTATTTTGAATATCATCAAATACTTGGTTTATCTCCTCATAGGACGTAATAGGAAAAAATTGCTGTATAGTAGTGGTGGCCATTAGTAATTCTTCACGTGCATATTTTTCCCATTCAAGAAGCTCTCTCTTAAATTGCTCAGTAATGGCATGCCCATTTTCCTGACTTCGTCTCATATTCTCAACAAATTGTTTAGTAGTATTCAAGAATAATTCATCAGACTGGTTTAATTTTTCAGCCCACGCATCTACTTGTTCAAAGGCAGCTTTCCACAATAATTCATAACTTGATACTGATTCATTTTTATTTACCATCTCTTTTTCCTCCTCAATTTTTGTTAGTAAATAATTTTTTCAATTCCTCAAGTTCCATTTCCAATGTCTTCATCTTGTTAACCTTTACATTTTTTACTTCATCTTCAAGAAATTCAAGGTTTTCTTTTAGACAGTTCGTAAGTTTTTTTAACTCAAAATTATTCTTTTTTAAATCCATTTGGAGTATATAGATTGTTTCTTCTAGATTATCTATCTTCTCCTCACAATCTATTTTTCTTAATGCAAGGGCAGCGATATCATCTTTATTTGGGATATCAAATACTGTTAACCATTTTTTGATTATCTTCTGTTGGGTCTCAACATGGTTTAAGTGCCGCTCCATTGCACTTCCAAGTGCTTCTGTAAAGTCTAGACTATTGGTAATGGTGTGGATTTTCTTGTTACATTCTCTTTCAAATTCCTTATAATGTGTTACTGGGTCTTGATATTTTGTTTCCATAAATGTCCTCTGCCTAACCAGTTGTATAATTGTTTTGAAATAGGCTGTGTAATACTGGCCGTTAATTTGCACAATAGGTACGCACATCGCCACATCGAAACAAGCTCTATAATCAACAGTATCATTAACACAGCCTAAGAATAAAGAATTAATAGTTTTTAGTCAATGTAAATTTGATAATTTCTCAAAAAAATTTGGCAATTCTGTAATCTTATCATGTACAATCATCATTCTACAATAATATCAATCGTTTTATAAGCAATGAAAAAGGCGGCTAATGAAAATACAGCTTCTTTCAATCCGAATATAAAAATTGAACTTCCCAAAATAAAAAAATTAATAAACATAACAATTTTTCCTATTGAGAAGGGTGATCTTTTACTTAACAAAATGGCTAAAACCTCTGTCCCGTCTAAAGAGCCTCCAAATCGAATAACAATCCCTACACCCAACCCTAAAATACCCCCTCCTAAAACAATCACTACCACAGGATTTTCAGATAATGGAGGATATGGCTCTAATATAAGGGTACCAAATGATAAAATAAAAATGGCAAAAATACTAAGAATAATAAACCTTTTTCCAAGATAGGAATAGCCTAAAAAGAGGAATGGAGTATTAAGTAATAAAAGAAATAAACCAACTTCAATACTAGTGTAATGAGAGAGTATAATGCTTACCCCAACGATACCGCCGTCTATTACGTTATTCTTTACTATTAATAACTGTAATGAGATCGCAACCAAAGATGCACCAAAGAAAATGTATAATAATCTTTTTTTAATAGATATATAATTTGTTCTGCTGTAGCTTAAATAATAGTTTATTCTCTTTTTATACATATTTCACCCCTTTGGCCTATTACGTTACACTCGAATATAATTGGTTTAGTATATTCTGCTTAAAGTAAAAAAATGCCCGGCGATTCGGCCAGGCACGGAGTTTTAAAATCTCCCTGATTTAAAGATAGAGTATAAAAGTAAGAGGAACATGATGGCCGCGATACCGAATCCTATTTCTATCATTGGGATTTTCGATAATAGAATCGATGTTTGTCCTGATAGGGAGGCACCAATGATCACCCCTACCAAAATAATGCTAAAAGCTAACAATACAATACTAAATGAGAGCCTATTACTAATAGTATTAAGTTTCTTAAGGACTGATTCTATTTCAGGAGTAGAGATCTCAATCTGCATTTTACCTTTTTTCATGACAGAGGTGAAATCTTTTATCGTTTTTGGGAATTCATGAAGGATATTGCCATATTCGGTGAAGTTAGACCATGCAAACTCAGCCATATTTTTCGGTTTAAAACGATCAATGAGTAGTTGTCGTCCAAAAGGTTCAGCCACTGCTAGTATACTAATTTCATGGTTTAGTTTTTCAACGGTCCCTTCCAAAGTCAGCAGTGTCTTTCCTAATATCGTTAAATCTGTTGGAATCTGAATCTTATGGCGATATGCAACAGAAAAGAGCTCATTCACGGCCATTCCAACACTCATTTGACTAAAAGGGACATCCAAATACTTTTCCCGAAGCTTGTCTATATCTGAATGTAACTGTTTAACATTCACATCATCAGGTACAAGCCCCATATTTGTAATTGCCTTCACAACTTCACTCGTATTTTTTCGCATTAAGGCAATGACAAAGGAGGCGATGTGACTCCTCATGTCAGGAGTGATTCGTCCAACCATACCAAAATCCATAAAGGCAATGACTTGACCTGGCAGTGCCACTATATTCCCTGGGTGGGGGTCACCATGGAAGAATCCATCTATTAGTATTTGATGAAATATAGCGTTTACTACTTTTTCACCTAATACTTTTGTATCAAATCCTTCTTCTTCAAGCTTTTCGACTTCATTTAATTTAATCCCATCAATAAATTCCATCGTCAATATCTTTTTGGTCGTGTATTCCCAATATACCTTTGGAATGTGAACTTTTGGATCCTCCTTGAATTGCTTAGAAATCTTCTCGGTATTTCTGCCTTCATTTTCATAGTCTAATTCTTCACGAAGTGACTTTGATAATTCTTCTATAATCGTTCGAATTTGGTATCTTTCGACCCAATCGATTCTACTTTCTGCCAGTCTGGCCAGATCCTGCATAATTTCTAAATCCGTTTCAATCACACCCATAATATTAGGCCGCTGAATCTTAATGGCTACTGGCTCTCCTGAAAGCAAGACTGCATAATGAACTTGTCCAATCGATGCAGCGGCTAACGGCGTTTCACAAAATTCAGCAAATGAATTTTCCAGCGTATCAGCCAATTCTAGTTCTAAAATTCTTTTTACTTCATCAAAGGAAAAAATAGAAACACGGTCTTGAAGTTTTACCAACTCTTGTAGAATTTCAGCAGGAATAACATCGGGTCTTGTACTGGCAATTTGTCCAATTTTCACAAAGGTTGGACCCAGTTCCTCGAGAAACAACCTAATCCGTTCACCTGTTGTTCTGCTATTGAGCGATTTGTTTCCTTCAACAAATACACGCTTTGGTACTGATAATAAATCGATAAGCCCTAATTCCTTCATAATAAACCCAAATCCGTGCTTCGTAAAAGCATATACAATGTCACGATAACGCTGGATATGGCGAATTTTTTTCTTAATCATCTGCTTCACTCCTGAGGAGTATTTTATTTAAGGTTGTTTCGTAAAGATTGTTGAAAGGTTAAGAAAAGAGCCCTATATACCAAGATTCTCACTTTTTCCTGGGATTTACAAGTTCAATCCGGTATTGTTCGTTTAAATAACAAAAAGACGCATCGATGATCGATACGTCTAATTCACTGAAATTACTTTTTTAACATATTAAATACCTGCTCAACATCTTTATCACCGCGGCCTGATAAGTTTACAATCAGAACATCATCTTTTGGTAATTCCTTTGCTAGTTTTATAGCGTAAGCAACAGCATGAGAGCTTTCTAATGCAGGTATAATCCCTTCCGTTTTACTTAGCAGCAAAAATGCATTTAACGCTTCCTGGCCCGTTACGGTTACATATTCAGCTCTTCCGCTTGTTTTCAAATGGCTATGCTCTGGTCCAACGCCTGGATAATCCAAACCGGCTGCGATCGAATAAGTTGGCTGCGGATTTCCATTTTCATCTAACAATGTTAAGCATTTAAAGCCATGGATAACCGCAGGGGTTCCTTCTGTTAAGGTAGGAGCTTCTTTCGGCTCCACTCCGATTAGGCGCACATACTTTTCGTCAATATAATGGGCAAATGCTCCAATGGCGTTACTGCCGCCTCCGGCACAGGCAATTACTGCAGTTGGAAGCCTTCCTTCTTTTTCAATAATTTGGCGTTTCGACTCTTCACTTATTATAGATTGAAAGTATTTTACCATAGATGGGTATGGGTGCGGTCCAACAGCTGATCCTAATAGATAAAAGGTATTTTGATAGTTTTGAATTAAGTCTGCTAACGCCTCATCGACTGCGTCCTTTAATCGCCCTTGGCCTTTTTCAACTGGGATTACTTTAGCTCCTAATAGTTCCATTCTAAAGACGTTAAGCGCTTGACGTTCCGTGTCTAGCTTACCCATATAAATAATACATTCCATTCCAAACATGGCACATGCAGTTGCTGTTGCAACACCATGTTGCCCCGCACCAGTTTCAGCAATAATTCGCTTTACACCCATTCGTTTCGCTAACAATATTTGACCAATGGCATTATTTATTTTGTGGGCACCGGTATGGTTTAAATCTTCTCGTTTTAAATAGACTTTTGCGCCGCCAAGTTGCTTTGTTAAATTTTCTGCAAATGTCAGCGGATTTTCACGGCCAACATATTCCTTAAGATAATAGTTGAATTCTTCTATAAAGTCCTCGTCATCCTTATACTTTAAGAATTGAGTTTCCATCTCATCTAATACTAGCTGCAGCTCCGGAGGGACAAAACTTCCCCCAAATTCACCATAATATCCTTTTTTATCTACTCTCACTTTTTCCATACTCGGCTCGTCTCCCTTAATTCTATTATTTAAATTGCATAAACTATCTAAGTTTTAAACTATTATAAAATAGTATGGCGGAATATTCAAATAATTCTTTTTTCAAAAAAAGAGGGATGACAAATGATTGTCCCATCCCTCCTTCGAATCTATTCATATCTCAAAGACTCGATTGGGTCTAACTTTGATGCCTTGTTTGCTGGAAGCAGTCCAAATACAATACCAATCACCATTGAAAAGACCACACCACCTACAACGACCTGCCAAGATATTAAGGATGGCCAGCCCGCAAAGAAACTTACGATACTAGCTGTTCCCCAGCCAAGAAAAATCCCAAGGACTCCGCCAATTAATGTCAGCGTCATCGATTCGATCAAGAATTGTGTTAAGACCTGTCCTCTTGTAGCACCAAGTGCCATACGAATTCCAATCTCTCTTGTGCGTTCTGTAACTGAAACGAGCATAATATTCATAACGCCAATGCCGCCGACAAATAAGGAGATCCCTGCGATACTGCCAATAATAAGAGTCATGATTCTGGTAATCTGACCAATTCCCGCAGCGATTTCTTCCATATTGAGTACCTGATAGGAATCATCTGTATTATGCATATTATTTAGCAGGTTAGCAGCTTTTTTCCCAGCTGTTTGAAGCTGGTCTGAAGACTCCGCTTGCAGTGTTACCTGTGTATAGTCACTACTTCCGTAAATCATCCGCCAGGTTTGAAAAGGAAGATAAACTTCCATAGAACTAAATGAAAGGAGACCTGTTGGTTTCTCTAACACACCGATAATTTCAACCGGCTGATTTGCCAAAGTGATCACTTTTCCAACCGGATTTTCACCTTTAAATAATTCTTCCTGGATTGCCTGACTAACCACCCCAACACGACGACCGCCTAGAAAGTCTGAAGTTGAAAAACTTCTCCCCTTTTCTACTTTGATATCATTCAGCTGTATGTAAGCTTGATTTATTCCTGTTGACGAGACGTCTGCAGTCTCCTGTCGAAATCGAACGGATGACATCTGAGTACTAGAGGCTACAACGCTTTTTATCTCTGGTATTTGTTCAAGAGCACGTATATCCTCTTGTTTAAATGGAGCCTGCATAAATATATTTGGGTTTGACCGGATTTCTTCATCTGAAGGCTGATAAAATAGCTCTACCGTATTACCCGGACCGGTGATTTGTTTTTTTAACATCGCTTCTCCGCCTTGCCCAATTGCCACTACAATGATAACCGCTCCAACACCAATAATAATTCCCAGCATGGTTAAGATACTTCGCATTTTATGGGCTTTCAGTGAACTTAACGCCATCAAAAGGTTTTCCATAAAACTCATTCAGACGCCCCCCTCGATTGTGAAGAGGGTTGCTGAATCATTCCGTCACGAACAAATATAGTACGCTTCGCATATTCCGCTACTTCTGATTCATGGGTAACAATAATAACCGTAACGCCTTCTTCCTCATTAAGCTCCCTAAATTGCTCCATAATGTCTATGCTCGTCTTTGAATCCAATGCCCCTGTCGGCTCATCCGCTAGAATAATTTTGGGTTTATTCACAATCGCTCTTGCAATTGCCACACGCTGCTTTTGTCCCCCTGATAAAGCATTGGGAAGGTGGTCCATACGGTCAGCTAACCCCACTTTCTTCAAAGCTTCTTCCGCTCTAGACTGCCGTTCAACTTTAGAAACGCCTGCATATATCATCGGAAGCTCTACATTTTTCAAGGCAGTCAGCCGGGGTAATAGATGAAATTGCTGAAAAACAAATCCAATAGATTGGTTTCGAACTCTTGCTAGTTCATTTTCACTATAATGAGAAACATTTTCTCCCCCTAAGAGGTATTCACCAGTTGTCGGCTTATCCAAACAGCCAATCATATTCATTAGTGTGGATTTACCGGAACCAGATGGACCCATGATGGCTACAAATTCGCCTTGTTCAATGCTTAAACTAATATGATTTAATACATTTACACTCTCTTTTCCTAGCAAATAGGATTTGGTGATAGATTCTAGCTGGATCATTTTACAGTCACTTCCATGCCATCCTTGATTGAATCAGGACTGTCAATGATGACTTTGTCTTCTTTTGATAAACCTTCTAAAATCTCAATCTTTGTTCCAGAAGTGATGCCTGTTTTAACATTTTTCTTACTCGCTTTGCCATCTTTAATAATAAAAACATATGGCTGGTCTCCATCATCATGTAAGGCGTTGATTGAAAGAACATTTGCTTGTTTTTTGTCTGTTTCAATTTCCATGATTACTTGGAAACCAGGCTTCAATGCTTTTATGTCCCCTGTCAGCTTCATTGTTACTGGATACTGCACTGCCTGATTTCCGCTTTGGAGAGCAGTTTGATTTTGCTCTGGAAGAAGAGAGATTTTTGCAATCTCACCCTGCCATTCTTGTTCCGGCAATGCATCTGACCGAAGGATGACTTTCTGTCCTGTGCTCACTTTCAATGTGTCATATTCAGACAATAAACCGTTTGCTATCAATGCATCCAATTTACCGATATGTACGATAGGTTCTGCCATACTGTTTTCAAGAGAAGTTGTATCTGGCTTCTTAGTGGTTAAGACGACACCGTCGATCGTACTCTTAATCTCTAATTCACTTTGGCGCTTATCAATCATGTTCTTTTGCAGTGTTGTTTGCTTTAACTCAAGATTAGCCAGCTTTTTTTCCATCTCGAGCTGTTCATATTCTGGGTCAAGCTGCTTTTTCGCTTCCCCCTTACCCAGCTGTTCAGTCAGGGTCTTTTCTTTATCCTTTAATTGCTTAAGTTGTTTATCAAGTTGATTGATTCTAAGATTAGCAGATTCGATTGAGAGTTTATTTTGCTCCAATTCCAGTTCAAGCTGAGGGTTATGAAGAGTGGCTACAACTGTGCCGCTCTTGATTTCCTGTCCTTCTTCTACTAGCAGCTCTTTCAACTCCCCTTTTTCTGGGGAAGCATAAATAATTTGTTCCTCTTCCAGTTTTATTGTCCCTGGGATCATTAGAAGAGATGAGATTTCCTCCTCCTTCATCTCAGTAGTTTCAACGGAAGGTCCTTTTGCAAGGACCTCCCGATAAACACTGACAGAAATCATAATGATGACCAAGCTGATTACACTTATTATTATCCATGTTTTCTTTTTCATTACAGCACCGGTGCTCCTTGCAGCAGACTGCCAATCATGGCAAAGCCAATTCCGATTAAGAAGAAGACAATTGCAATCGTCCAAGCCAGCCCTTTTGAAAATTGTGCTGTTTTATGTAGTCCAATTGCCGTGACAATCATTGTCCAGATCGTGAATACCTCAAATGATCCTAAGATACCCACTTTATCTTGATTTAGTAACCCTGCTAAACTAGTAACATATATTTCTGGATTTCCGCCAATTGCATATCTAATTGCAGTATTTAGAATAACTCCCGCTGCACCGATTACCATGATATAAGTATTCATAGAGAAAAGTTGTTTAAACGTAACCGGAGAACTAGCTATTTTGCCAATAATCAGGTGGATTGCACTGCTAATGAGAACACCGATAATTGGTGTTATAATTCCAGTTATGGCGACTGTTACCTTCGTAATTCCCAAAACAATATCTACTTGATCCTCTGGAACCCCCTGATCAATTAATGTTGAGGCGTCCATGGATAATGCCATTAATGTCATTCCAATTGCATAAAGAACACTGATTATTATCAAAGGCACCCAAATTTTTGGCACCCTCTTAATCCTCTCAAACTGTTCACCCGGACTCGTGAACATTCCTAATAATGAAGGCTTTTGTTCTTTTGTAATGATTTCTGTTTGATTTTCCATCCATAACACTCCATTCTTCAATTGTGTAAAATTTCCCTTTTAATAATACGATAGATTAGGAAGAAGGTTTCATTTATCGCTAATGCTCTACGAATACTTTACCATTACTTTACTACTACTTTACACTTAGAAAGAAATCGGTTAAAAAACAATTAAAAAAAAGTTCTTTGAAAATGAATTACGTTCATGTTAGTGATACTATTAATACTGACTTGAAAGGAGAGATATTCATGAAAATCGTAGCACTTGTGGGTAGTAATCGGAAGGAATCGTTTAACAAAAAACTAGCAGTATATATGCAAAATCGTTATAAGACTGCTGAGATTGAGATTTTGCCTATTGAAAAACTGCCGATGTATAATCAAGATGATGAGTTAACACCTCCTGAAATCGTAACGGAAATTAAGAAAAAGGTGGCAGAAAGCGACGGGGTACTGTTTGTTACACCTGAGTATAACCACTCTATTCCGGCTTTTTTAAAAAATGCCATAGATTGGTTTTCTCGTGTTGATAAAGTAATGACCGGTAAACCTGTTATGATCGTCGGAGGCACCCCAGGAGCATTAGGAACCGCACGTGCTCAAATGCACTTGCGCCAAATATTAAATTCTCCTGGAATATCTGCACTAACTTTACCGGGAAATGAAGTATTTATCGGTGCAATCCATGAAAAGCTTGATGAATCCGGAAAGCTAGTCCATGAACCAACTGTTCAATTCATCGATACAGTAATGGACAATTTTATCAATTGGATAAACAAACAAAAATAATAAAAAACAACGCATGGATTTTTCTGATCCCTGCGTTGTTTTTTGGTTTAGTTTGAAATTTTCATTTCTTTTTCTAATTGTTCGATTCGCGAATCAATTGTTGATTGATTGTATTTTCTATTTACTTGATTCTCAAGAGTGTCGATATAATTTTCAATCTCTTCGAAACGTGTGATTGATTTATTAGAATAAGTGTTTGTTTCTAGTACATGGTTGATTCGATGGTTCGCTCTTGTAACATTTTCACGACCCATCAGCTCCATTCGGCGAAGCTGCATATCTTTGAGTTTATTTTTCATTTCTCCATGTTTTCTTTCAAGTTCGCCTAATTGACCATTTACTTGTTCTAGAGAGGATCTTACTCTTTCAGCCCGGTCGGAATAAACCTGCTGTTCATCTGCAGCAAATTGATACAGTTCTGTTTCTCCTGCCTTCAAGGCAACCTCTGCCTGATACTTTCTTTTTCCCGCCATTTCCTCCGATTGTTGCAGTTCTTTTGTAAATTCATCTTTTAGTGAAGTTTGACGGTCTATCAGCTTTCCGACTTTTTCGGTTTCCTGTTCGCATTGGCGAAGGTATTGATTAAGCAATGCGATTGGATTTTGGTTTTCTTTTTTATCAAGTGCCTCGTTTAAATCTGCTGTAATCGTATTTTTAATTCTTGTGAAAAGGTTAGTCATTTTTTTCTCCCCTTTGTTTAATAATTTTTTAATTCATTCCATTGCTTTTCAAAATTTACAAATGGATCTGATTCTTCATTGGTTACTTTGTGTTTACTTGAATTCCAGTTTTTATAAACCAGATAAAGAATGTAGGCAGCAACGACACCAATAATGGCTGGTGCATTAGAGATGGAAGCCATTAGAAGAATAACTCCGATAACGCCAAGTGCAATTCTTCCTCCTGTCGATTCTGTTTTAAGAAACTGTTTATAGATGAAATATAGAAGCGCCATACTTACTAATAACCCCACCATCGGACCAATTGTAGAAAGTAAGATGATGGCAGCAATTCCACCTGCAATAACTAAACCAAACTTTTTCATTTTGTTTTCCTCCTTCGTTTATCTTGATATCATCTTACCTTTTTTCTCAGTTTCATATAATTGAGCCTGAGCTTGATTTTCAAATAGGTCTGAAGACGTAGAAAGGGTCAGTCCTCTAAAAGGACTGACCCTTTACAAAAAAAATCCTAACATCAAATTGATGTTAGGATTAGTGATGACCTGTGAGGGATTCGAACCCACGCCCCCTTCCCTGTCAAGGAAGTAAAGTTAATCTGATTATAACAGTTTTGTTATGAAATGCCTGATTTAATAGGCAACAGTTCCAGCGTAAAAAGGTTTAGGCTGATTAAATTGGTGGCAGGATATTGGATTTTGCCCCCACCATGCCACCAACTCAACACCAGAGTGTTCCCGCATTCGATATGTCTGGACTGCTGACTGTAGACGCATTAATTGATGTAGCATTGTTCACCTTTCCTTTATCACCGTTACTGTCATCTAGTTGATTACATCATGCCGCCCATTCATGACTAAATATAATAGTAGTAAATTACGGATTATTATCAGGGTTTTACTAATCTTGTGTTAAGGCAAGGGTGTTAGATAACGGTCCTGACTATAATGTTAAAACCTGCCCCGGTACTGGATTTTTTGGAGGCAATACAACAACTAGTTCAATAAATAATTTTTACCCGCTAGTGTCCCGTAAAGTACAAGAAATAATAAATTCAAATCAATGAGAAAAACTAATAAACCCGCATGATGAATGCGGGTTTTATTAGTGCACACTTGTTTTTCCTAGCTAATCAAACTCCCTTTTAACCAGGCGCGGGGACGGTATGGACCGACCGGGATTTGGATTAGGCTTGTTTTTCCTTTCGAATTGATCCCATAAAGTCCATCACATCGGTTCGCATCAAATCCTAATAGCGGGTGCCCTCCCATTCCTAAAGCACACGATACCAAGAGCAATCGTTGCAAGAGTATGCCCGCTTCCATTTGTTGAATGCGGTATCCTCTATATCCCAATTCCTTTTTGAGATGTTCCCTGTCTCCAACAATATGCAGTACTAGCGGAACTTGAAACAGATTTACATTGGGCATTGTTAATCCATTTTGTAAAAACTCTCGAAAATCTCCCTGAGTTATTCTTCGAAGTGCATGAGTGGCATTGTCATAAGAATAGGCACCATTTGGAACTCCTTCCACGTTGTAAAAACTACCATATAAAGAAACAGGACTCTCCACATTCCCTTGTGTACCATCAAGGTCATTCTGATACGAGAAGGAAAAGGTCTCTTTTAACAAAATGGATAACTGCGTTTGACGGACTTGACCCATCATAAAATCGATATCTGGAGAATGCCGCTCTCTGCAAACGGATGCAAGATCGTATGAAAATCGCTCTGCAAAGGGAAGCAGGATCATTTCCGAATCTAAGGAAACTTTCACACTACTATCTTTCTTTATCTTCACAAACGACTCTGTTGTTTCAAACATGGATGCTTCATTAAATTTTCTCAAGCTTGGATAATCTATTACCCTCTTTGAACGGTTATAGGAGGTATGCTCCAACAGCGGCACTTCCCGGCACAATTCAGCGGCAGAAACAATTTCCATTTGATTATGATTGTTGCCTGCACTATTGACATTTTGATTAACAGATAAAGGAATTACGGCATATACACTTTCATCCTGATCAGACAGCCCAAGCAAATGATTAATAGTCCTATCAAGAAATTGGTAGCATACCCGCGAAGAAAACCCTATTCGTTTGGCCACTTCTAAAGATTGCCCAATTAACACACCTGCATCTAACCCTTGGAGCCTGTAGGAAAAATTATTGTATTTATAGAAATTTTTCCAAAATAGCGTCGAGACAAAAACAGTACAGAAACAGTCAGAAAGATCACAGCTATTTCCAAGACTTCTTGATAAGTATGAATCGTAATTTCCTTCTCGCAGCAAGAGGAGGCGATGGTGAGCCGCATCATAATGGTAAATTCCCATTGGTGTGTCCTTCAGCTTCACATACACATATATTTCATTGGGATATAACGCCCCGCCAGAGGGTACAAATCTGCGTAATAACTGGGCATAGCTCACAGCACCTTTTTCCTCGGTGTCCTCGATTAAAGCGATTTGCGAGTAGTGAGTAAGGCCGTATACATACCATAAGAAATGTCCTAGCTCCTCCCTGCTGGGTCCAGCCTTAGCTTCCCGTCCGCTGAGTGTTAAAGGTACATCTGCGCTCAGCGGAATCTCTGGCAAGCCCCGGTACAGTTTATAGGGAAGTGGCGCATCCTCCCAATCCACTTGCCAATCTGGAGGGGCAACTTTTTCCGTATCAAAGTGAAGATGATGTACAAATGTTTCAAGTTCCAATTTAATACCTCCTCCTTTTCAATTATGGGAATGGGTGGGGATCTGAATTAAGCTGTTCATACGATAACGGCTGTTCCATAAATCCAAGTTTCATTGGCACTTTAAGGACCCTCTCCAGCCCTTTTACACGGGTTAGGTGATGTCCGAATGTCATCGGTAACATACCAGGGATCAATACCTTCACACAGAATAATCCATTCCGTTTGGTTATCGATGTCGTTTGATCCACCACAATGACCTCCAGATCTAACCGGTGAAACCTCTGAAGAATATCCTGAAGATCCTCCTTCAAATCAGTAGTTGCAGGCGTCTCCTTAAATTCTTCTGCAAATGTACGTAATGGACGTTGATCATCCAGTAAAAAATTCAGCCGTTCCTCTGCTTCCCGCAGCCCGTAGAGCATACCATGGTCCTCCATGGTACGTACTTCGTACGGATTCTGTAACATATGTTGATATTTCTGCTCGTTTGCCTCCAGTTTTTTGTCATGCACCATCATTCCCGCAAGCTCGTAAATTGCGCTTTTTACAGCCCTTAAAGGATCAGGGTTAGCTCCGGCTGCACAAATGAGGTTTACCCCTTTGGATCTTCTGTTTTTTGCTACTGCCCACACACTTGGAATTCCATGCTCCATCGTCGAATTGAAAAAATGAAGGTCATATCCCGCCACCTCACGCATACGATCGACCATCAGCTGTAATTCTTTATCGTTAGCCGAACTAAGGTCAAGACGTGGAAGGGGAAGTTTTGCATACCAGGTTAACAAGAAAGAATCTCGCTCGACAACCTCCATAATGGCATGAAAAATGGCTTCTTCTAAACTACCCCCTAATGCACATCCATTGGAGGTTTCATAAACAAAGCCCTCCCCATGCCCCAAACTGTAATAGGCGAGTAACTGCGGAACCAATACAGAACGTTCTTGTAAAAACGAATAGCCCCAGACCCAATTCATTGGAGTGTCAGGATCAAACGGTTTAAAGGGAAACTGAGGCTTTGTATATTGTTCCTTTTCATGCAAACCTACTCTTTCAGGGTTTAGTGCATTTTGCTTTAAATTATGATAACTATCCCGAACTACCGGTCTTTTGCCTCGAGGCTCGATTCCGCAATATCGTTCCAACCCCTCTAAAATGGCAGTCAGCTCACTCATTTCATAAGAATTAGATCGGCCAGCGACTCCCTCGTCCGCTTCAAATAAAGGCATGTTTACATAAACATCAGCAAATGGCAGGGTGATATCCTGCATTTTTCCATTCATGATACCTGTACGGTAATCCAGATAGTCTTTGACCAGTACTGTTTTAAATTCATCCATCGAACGGCTGCGATAACCACTGCCATTAAATTTAGGACTAGATTCTAACCTAATTTGAGCTAATTCTGGTGTATCTTCAGGTATTGGACTGCAAATTGGGCAGGAAGAATTAGGCAAGAAATAGTGAATAAAATTAGTTAACGTTCTTAAGTTAGTAATGAACACTCTTTCTTCTAAATTGCAGGGTTCTCCTTTAAGAACCCTCTGCACTTCCTTACATATCAAAGCTGCCATTTGTGATAGTCCTGTTCTTGATGTCCATGCATCTTGCATGATATCTACTCCTGCTGCCATCTTTAGCTGTAGCTGCCACATTTCTTTCCGATCGGATCCAGCTATCATGCGCCGGATGTCAGCGCAGAATGAACATCCCGGTGTATCGGGGCGAACTAAAGGACCAATGATTCCCTCTCCAAACGAAACGAAACCTCGAAGCCACGGAATCCCAGTGTTCCTGTATTTTTCTTCTGCTTTTTGATGAATGGCTGGATTCCAGGCATCGTGCAGCACCAGAGCTAATTCTGTTTCTGCGGGTACCTCTTCTAATAGGCTTTGACGCCTAACGAGATAATTGCCGGACAATTGATCAAAAACATAATCCGCTAATAACCCCTCTCCGTCAATGAGAATATGGGCGGCCATTAGGATTCCTCCTCTCGAACCTGCACACCATAGACCCCTGCTAATTCCTGTTTTAAAAGAGGTTCAAACGCAAGATCATAAACGATTAGACGTTTGCTGTTTTGGTTCAAAACCTGAATGGAAGATTGTAATAGCTCCAATTGTGTTATTTCTTCACAAGAAGGGACGTCAAGTTTAAATTCCTTTTCTTTCAAAAAAACAGCTGACTCCGATATTCTTTCGGTTGCATGCACCTGATTTTGTTCATCCATAAGCACTTGTTGTAATGCATTCCGTAAAGCCATCGTTGTATTTAAACCTATACAAGTGTAGCGACGTCCCTGCGACTTTACCCAAATTACGGGGAAGCCTAGTATTTCACTTTCTAAACCGATGGTCGGTGTACCATTTAAAGTAGTCAGGGCATTTAAATAAAATCTGCAACGTTGATCTTCAATTTGTCCCAATTGTACGCGAAAAACAGGATTCAATGGATCGTCCTTTTTATTTCTCAATTCTTTCTCTAAATAGGCTTGCAAGCTGCGACAAACTGCCTCTTCGATTGTTTCACCCGCACCAATGCCGATCAAATCCCCTGCTATGTTTTCACCAGCCTTATCTTTTAGATCACTACATTCCTTGAACATTTGTAAAACATACATTTCAATACCAGTCAGTCCCGCTTCCCTCTTTGCCTCCTCATGTGTAAAACCCGAACAGACAACCTCTGGCAGTAAGTCTGCTGGCCCCTCTGACACTGGATTAGCCGCCTGAACATAACATTGCGAAAGAGGAAGCTGTGTCAAATTTCGCTCCTCCCAGGTATGGAAAATTCCTGTTTCTTCCGAAGTTAATAGACTGAAATATTCCAAGAGGTTACTCGAAGGTTCGTTTTTACTCTTTTCTTGCTTTATCCTTGCATCAAGATCTTCCACCAGTTCAGAAGGGGCAGCTTTATTGGAAACCAATGGATGTGTGATGAATGAAATCCAGTCCCCTTCAAGCGTTTCAAGATCAAGTTTGTAAATTTGGTTACTCTGATTTGACTCTGCAATTCCTGTAGCCTTCTTAAAATATTCGAATACGGTGACATTGGCCAGAATGGCTCCGGCAGTTGTAGAGAAAGATTGGGGCTGCCGATCTAATTGCAATGAAGATTGATGGATTCGGCGCCATGCTGACTCCCAGCATCCCTCTGATTCCGGATGAACCAATGGACCAGCAAGCCCTACTTGTTCTAAACATATGGCAGGAAAAAATGTTTTCTTTTGCTCTTTACAAACCATATTCAGATCCCTAAGTTCATTTACATTTCCATCCGGTGTGACATATAGAATCCAATCATACGGACGCAAAGCTTCTTGCCAAAAACTCCTTCCCTCCCTTTTTTCAAATCGTACCTGCTCAACCTCCACGTCAGCATCAGCATAGTAGGCATTACGCACTAACTCATTTATCCGCAATTGATTTGATGGTACTGAATCAGTCAACATGAAATGGAATTTGGGAAGTCCCGATTCAAGTAATGCGGCAGCCAATGAAACCATAAAGGCTCCAGAACCGATAGCCAGGACTTTCGTTTGACGGTATTCTTGAAAACGGTACGCACCAGAATCTACAAAATTCTCGATAAATTCAATTTGTGAAGCATACTTTTCTAGGACTTTTGGGTTTAATTCATGTGTCTTATCTTGGCTAACATCTCGAACAAAGCCACTCTTGTACAACGTTTCTCCAAGCTCATATACCCTGTTGCGATACTGCTCCGTTAATCCCTCTGTTATATCTCCCAATGAATGCTCTCCGTTAAACAGCGGCATTAATTTTTCAATCCATTGATAGATTGTATTTCCTTCCATTCGGAATGAACTTACGTTATTTCGAAAATACACACCACCCTTTGGATCTGGCAGATAAAATGAATCCCTTTTGACCTTCAAACGTGTGGACGAGGTAAGTTTTGTCATTCAGCTCCTCCTTCATTCAAAGCTATCCTAATTATGCACTATCATTATATGTTCATTTATTTGTCCATTATGAATTTAAAAGCGGAAGCGCCCTCGGACCAAGCCAGAGTGCAGCTTGGTCTTGCGATGATTATTCAAAGGAGCTTTCCTTAGTGGTCAGCAGAGTAATCATATTATTTCTGATAGTTCCCCCAAAAAAGAAGTGCCTCCTGCGGCACATATCCATGCAGGGGGCACTTCCTTTTTATAAAATAACGTATTTTTTTCTGAGATTCCAAAACGACTAAATAAAACCGAAGCCAAAACAGCCAAAACCCAAACCGAAACCTAAACCGAAACAGCTAAAACCGAAGCAGCCGCCGCAACCGCCGCAACCGCCACAGCCTCCACAGCCTCCACAACGGAAGCCTCCACAACGGAAACCGCATCCTCCGCAACGGAAACCGCATCCCCCGCAACGACCAAATATACGCATATCTTGGCTGTAAGAATCTATAGGCATTAATTCACCAACTTGGTAATGATCCATCCCTAATGATTGTAACCCATTCATGCATTTTTCCTCCCCTTTGTATTTATTTAACAGGTTGCACCTGCCAAGAGAGTGGAAACGAAGGTAATTTGCCAGTTTTGAGTAACCCAAACTTTAAAGTACCACGAGTACTCTCTTCAACAAAATATGATTTTTTTAGGTTGTTGCCACTGATTTAACAGCCTATTTTACGTTGAAGGTGTGAATAGAAGAAGCATTTCCTAATCATTGGCTATTTTAGAGCAAAAAAAGACCTCAACCAAATCGGTTGAAAGTCTTTAAAACGCCAATAATTAACGTTTTGAGAACTGAGGTGCACGACGAATTTTACCTACTTTTGGGCACAAACGTATGGACCAAATAAACACCATGCAAATTTTAAATTTTTTAGAAATATTAAGCCAGGATGGGATGAGGTCTGATGGAAAAACAAGCCATTTATCATCTGCAACAATTCAGTTTTACCATAGAATTTTGAAAAACACTTTTAGTAGAGTGGTTGATTGGAAGGTAATAAAAGAGAATCCAGTTGCCAGCATAAAAAAACCAAAGGTAGAATCAAAAAAAGCTAAAGTTTATACCGAGGTACAGGTTAGTACCCTTATGAACCATATTGTACATGAAGATCCAAAATGGCAAATGATTATAACCATAGCCATTACTACCGGGATGCGTAGGGGTAAGATTTTAGCACTAGAATGGGACCATGTGGATTTAGAAAGAGGTAAAATTTACATACAGCAATCACTTACTTATACGAAAGGAAAAGGCTACATTTTCAAGGAGCCAAAAACAAAAAATTCAATTCGGACAATATCATTGGCACCAAGTGTGACAGAACAATTACGGCAGTATAAATTACATAAGAACAAGGAAAAATTAAGTTTGGGAGATAAATGGAATGGTAAAGAACGTTTTTTGCTATTTACTACTTGCGATGGCGAACCAATGTATCCATCGTCAATTTCTTCGTGGTGGAGGAAGCGATTAAAAAAATATGGGCTACCGCAAATTACCTTCCATGAACTTAGACATACATCGGCAACCCTTTTAATAAACGAAGGCGTGCATATGAAAACGATTAGCGCTAGGCTTGGCCAATCAAAAATCGGCATAACCATGGACTTGTACGAGCATGCACTGGATAGTGCTGATGAGGCAGCAGCAAATAAATTTGATCACTTGTTTCAACCAAAGAAAACAGGAGAAGTTATAGGACCAGTATAGTAAGAAATAATCTGCCACCAATTCATCTGTACTAATTAAAAAATGAATCTATAACAATAGATAAAGCCTTGATAACTCAACGTTACCAAGGCTTTGTTTGATGACCTGTGAGGGATTCGAACCCACGACCCCTTCCCTGTCAAGGAAGTGCTCTCCCACTGAGCTAACAAGTCGAATTAAGCTACAAATATAATTATAGTAAAAACGCGAAAAAAGTCAATAGTTATTTATTAGAACACCTATTCTGAAAATAATTGAATAAAGAACAAATGTTCGGATATAATAATACTATATGATTAAGAAAGGCGGGATAGGCATGGATGGGCTTTTATTACGTTCTATAGAAGAACATATGCCGTTAGAGATGATTTATCTATCGGAAGATCAGCAAATTTCACAGCGCCAATTACTTGTGAAAGAAATCAATGATGATTACATTCGAGCTTATTGTCTGCTTCGAAAACAAATTCGTACCTTTCGCCGGGAAAATATCTTATCCATTATGCCAAATACTCGTTCAAATAATCATTTCCTCCATTAAATTCACACCTACCATCCTTCTTCCCTATTGAGCATTTCCTCCATTGTTATGATAAAATGCTGTTGTATATCGAACATTGGGGGAATGGTCACATGGAGATACTAAAAGGCACAATAAAAGAACTGACAATGAAAAGCGTTGAACTTGGGGAAGAAATCCTTCTTCTTATCTATTTGCCTGCAAATTTCTCACCATTATTTAAATACTCCCTGTTGATTGCCCAAGATGGCAGAGATTATTTTCAACTTGGCAGAATTGGACGATTAGCAGATGAGTACCTTTTTGAGCGCGAAATTGAAAAATTAATTATTGTTGGGATATCCTATAAAGATGTAGTGGATCGCCGCAGGAAATACCATCCCGCAGGTGAACAGAATCCGGCATACATTCGCTTTCTAGCACATGAATTAGCAGCTTTCCTAGATAATGAGTTTCCAACCTACAACATGGGTTCCACCAGAGCTCTGATCGGGGACTCTCTAGGAGCAACCGTATCATTAATGACAGCTCTTAACTACCCTCATACGTTTGGAAAAGTAATTCTGCAATCACCATTTGTTGATGAGCAGGTACTTGGTTTAGTCGAAAACTTCACAGAAACTGAGCTTTTAGAAATATATCATATCGTTGGAAATCAAGAAACAGAAGTTCAAATGACAAATGGCAAGACAAGTAACTTTTTAACTCCAAATCGGAAGCTCTCTTCTATCATAAAAAACAAGTCCATTACATATTTCTATGAAGAGTTCGATGGCAATCATACCTGGACCTATTGGCAGCCGGATTTAAAAAGGGCACTAAAGATGATGTTTTAACTGTCATTTCATATTTTTTGAAAATTTGCTATAATAACAAGAAGTTCTTAGAGCAGCACCTATCTAATCGCTGAAAAATTTCTTTTTAATGGAGGTTTATCATATGAAATTTGGGGTTGTACTATTTCCATCAAAAAAGCTGCAAGATTTAGCCAACTCATATCGTAAGCGCTATGACCCGCATTATTCACTCATAACTCCGCATTTAACGTTAAAAAATGCCTTTGAAGCAACAGAAGAAGAAGTTGTAACGATCGCAGATAAATTAAGGCAAATTGCCGGTAAAACCAATGCCTTTCCATTAAAAACAGTAAAAATTAGCTCATTCCAACCAGTAAATAATGTTATTTACTTCAAAGTAGAACCGACTGAAGAGCTAAGTAAATTGCACCATGAAATCAATCAAGAATTTAGTGAGCAGAATTTAGAGTATGCCTTTGTTCCACATATTACGATTGGTCAAAAACTGTCCAATGACGAACATTCAGATGTTTATGGATCATTACGGATGAAAAGATTCGACCATGTAGAAACAATTGACCGCTTCCATTTGCTATACCAATTAGATAATGGTTCTTGGACGGTATACGAAACATTTCGCCTTGGAAAGGAATAATGAATTGTGAATGTAAAAGTTGTAGAAAATGATAAAGAACTAGAAGATGCTTTTTCTGTTAGAAGAACTGTTTTTATTGAAGAGCAAAATGTCCCTGCTGAAGAAGAGATTGATGAGTTAGAGAATGAAGCTGCCCATTTTGTAGCCTACTCGGAAGATTCTCCGATTGCTGCAGGCCGGTTCCGTATTGTTGATGAGTATGGAAAAGTAGAAAGAATTTGTGTGGTAAAAGAAGCAAGAAACACTGGTTCTGGAAAAGCAATGATGAATGAAATTGAGGCTTATGCTCTAAAACAGGGGCTGCATAAATTGAAGCTAAATGCTCAAACACATGCTATCCCATTTTATGCTCATCTTGGGTATGAGGTTGTTTCGGAGGAATTTTTAGATGCAGGAATTCCCCATAGAACCATGATAAAAAAAATATAATTACATGCACTTGCCTCTTACACGGCAAGTGCTTTTTATATTCTTTCAAAGTTCAAGGCCTTTTCGATTTAATTCAGTTTTGATATGATGGAATTTGTCGTATTTCAGAAAAAAGAGGCTAAAAAATGAAAACTGCTATGAATCATAATCAAAGGATTGTTCTTGAACAGGTATCCAGAGAACAATATCAACGAATCTATTTACAAGGAAAAAATGGTGACTTAACTTGTCCTGTTTGCCTTGAAAAAGTACGTTTGTTTCTGGGAATACAGGAACAACCTCATTTTTATCATATAAAATCCCCGGAGAGGGCATGTCCGGAACCAGTTATAGAAGAACGTGAACCGATTATCGTCGAGCGGAATGGATTTCGTATTCCCCAAGGAAGAACGATTATTGAAACAACCAAAAGTACCGGTTTATTCCAACCTGCGAAAAGGATAGAATGCACGATACCCTTTAATAAAACGAATAACGCTTTCCTACTAAAAAATGACTCCTATTTACTCCAGCTGGCTTCCAATGGAGTAGTTCTTGATGACAATCAGGCAGCTGCTGTGATTGAAACAGAAGGTTCCTTATTAGTCCTGGCCGGTGCTGGGAGCGGCAAGACAAGAGTCTTAACTGCAAGAACTGCCTATATGCTATATGTAAAAAATATCGATCCGCGCACCATAATGCTTGTTACCTTTACTTCTAAAGCGGCCGGAGAAATGAAAAATCGTTTACTTTCGTATCCCGGTATTAGGAAGGATCAAATAAATCAGTTGGTGACAGGTACCTTCCATAGTATTTTTTACCGAATTCTAATGTTCCACGAAGGGAGTAATTGGTCTTCGGAACGTCTTTTGAAAAAGGATTGGCAGCGGGATAAGATTTTGAAGGAAGCAGGAAAGGAACTTGATTTGTCTGAGAAAGAATTTGCCTATGATTTAGCGCTTCAGCAAATTGGTTTTTGGAAGAACTCGTTACTTTTTCCACAGAATGTAAAACCGACATCCGATTGGGAAGAAAAAGTTGCCTTCCTCTATAAAAAATACGAGGAATATAAAGCAAAAGAAGGTCTGTTTGATTTTGATGATATGCTGATCGGCTGCTATCAGCTTCTGAGTTCCACCCCAGCTCTTCTCGAATTATATCAAAACCGGTTTCACTATTTTCTAATTGATGAATTTCAGGACATCAATAAAGTTCAGTATGAACTGATAAAGCTGTTATCAGGCAAGCACAAAAATGTCTGTGCTGTAGGGGATGACGATCAGTCTATCTATTCCTTTCGAGGTAGTGACCCAAGTTATCTGCTGGATTTTGAAAAGGACTTTCCCTATGCAAAGATGGTGACACTTGAACAAAATTATCGGTCATCTCATGAAATTATCTCTGCTGCCAATGAAATGATTTCGAAAAATAAAATTAGAAGAATCAAGAAAATGAAGGCACAATTTGAATCGGCAATACCCCCCCTTCTCTTCTTCCCCTTTGATGAGGAAGAGGAAGCAACGATGATTGTAACGGACATTCAAGAGAAAATTTTGCAAGGTGCAGCCCCATCTGATTTTGCGATTTTATTCCGGACTAATGCAGGTTCACGTGCTGTATTCGAACGCTTAGCAAGTTCGAATCTGCCTTTTAAAATTGATTTGGATTCAGAAGCTTTTTACGGACGTCGAATTGTAAAAAGCGTTCTATCTTTTCTAAAATTAAGCTTAAATGAGGATGAACATCAGGCAATATCTGATATTTTGCCTATTCTTTTTTTAAAGCAGACAGTCCTAAAAGACTTAAAGGCTGAAAGCATACTTAACGATTGTACTTATCTAGAGGCGCTTTCGCATGTAAAAACAAAGCATTCATTTCAGGAAAAAAAACTAAAACAAGCTGTACAATTGATTCGATCTTTGAAATTTACTTCTCCTCTTAAGTCAATTGAAATCATTGAAAAGGAACTAGGTTTCCTTGACTTTTTGAAAAAGAGAGGTAATGAATCGAATAAGCAGGAGAAAGGCTCTGATGATTTAAAGGATTTAAAGGTGGCGGCTAAAAGCTTTGATAACATTCAAGCTTTATTGTCACATGCAGAACATATGTCAGCGATGAATAAAGAAATTAAAAATTTAAGCAAGCACTTTACAGAAGCAATTAGCCTTAGTACCATTCACCGGGCTAAAGGCTTAGAATACAAAAACGTGTATATCATTGGATCGGTTGATGGCAGCCTCCCGCATGATTATGCATTGGATAGCAGTAGGAATGGTGATTTTACAGCACTTGAAGAAGAAAGACGGCTTTTCTATGTAGCGATGACCCGGGCTAAGCAATGGCTCCATATCTCTGTTCCTCAGAATCGAAGAGGCAAAAAGGCTCATCCCACCCGTTTTATAACACCATTACTGAAAAAGAAGAAAAGGTAATAGATCTATGGCCAGTTTCCATTAAGGGAACTGGCCATTTTTATTAATGTGTAGCTTAAGGACCTATGCTACCACTTTGCTTATTTCTTATTGATCATCTTAGATATGGTATTGAAATCTAGTTGTTTACCATCGTTAATGATGGATTGAACAATTTTATCTTCCATTTCTTGATTCACTGGCTTATTCGCAATTTGCGACACACGACGAATAACATTTCGAACGGTTTTTTCATCTTTAAAATTTGCATTTTGTAAGGAATTAGCTAATTCAAAAATATCTTTCATATTAACGCCAGTTTTCTTCTCGACGTTTTTAAAGAATCCATTATCCATGATAAATATCACACTCCCTCATAAACTACTCATAGTGTATGAAGGAAGTAAAAAAATGTGAAACAAATGTCAAAAGAAAAGGCTGGCCTCTGAAATGGCCAAACCCTTTCTTTTCCACTGCAAGTTTGTGCAGTTTTTTAATAAAAGCTTGCACCAACGATGATTAAAAGAATGAATAACACAACGATTAAAACAAATGTTGAACCGCCGCCGTATCCACCACCGTAGCCATAGCCGCCATAGCCGCCATATCCACAGAACATAGAGTGTCACCTCACTTTGTAAGTCTCATTTATAACATATGAGATATAGCTTCAAAGTGTACCGGGCTCTCCCCTAAGGACAACCTGTGAAAAGTGTAAAACTTTTTACCCCTTTGGTTTAAAGAGTAACGCACCGATAAATCCAAAAATAATAGCTGCTGAAATTCCTGAACTGGTTACTTGAAACATACCTGTTAACACACCAATCAGCCCATGCTTCTCTGCGTCCTGAAGTGCCCCGTGCACCAAGGAATTACCAAAGCTTGTGATTGGTATAGTAGCTCCAGCCCCAGCAAAATTCATGAGCGGCTCATACAGACCGAAACCATCTAAAATGGCACCTGCTACAACAAGCAGGCTTAATGTATGCCCAGGTGTAAGCTTAGCAACATCAAATAAAAGCTGCCCAATAACGCAAATGATTCCTCCAACAACAAATGCCCAAAAAAACATTGCAAACAACGAAATTACCTCCCCTCTTACATCATTTCAATTGCTACTGCATGTGCAATACATGGAATGGATTCCTTTTGTTGAAAACTAAGAGGCGACAACAAAGCACCTGTTGCAACAACTAATATTCTCCTATACATTCCCTTTTTCATTTGATTCAATAAATGACCATATAAAACGGTTGCTGAGCAGCCTGCGCCGCTTGCCCCAGCCTGAACCGGCTGATCCTCTTTATAAATCAATAGGCCACAATCTTGAAATTGCTTCCTATCTAATTTAAGCCCACTTTTGCAAAGTAATTCAAAGGCAGTATCATGTCCAATTCTACCCAAGTCACCAGTAATAATTAAATCATAGTGGGAAGGATCTAATTCCATATCCCGAAAATGTGCCATAATCGTATCCGCAGCGGCCGGTGCCATGGCACCTCCCATATTAAAGGGATCCGACAATCCCATGTCCATAACTTTTCCAATCGTTGCAGAAGTGGTAACAGGCAGTTGTTGTTCAGGAGTGTTCTCTGTAATAAGTGCCACCCCAGCACCAGTAACCGTCCATTGAGCTGTTGGCGGCTTCTGCCCTCCATACTCAGTTGGATAACGAAATTGTTTTTCCGTTGCAGCATTATGGCTGGAGGCACCTGTTAATACATTTTTAGCGCCTTGGTAGTTGATGACAAAAGAGGCTAATGCCAACCCTTCCATTGAAGTTGAGCATGCACCAAAAAGTCCAAAATAAGGTATTTGCATGGTTCTTGCAGCAAAGCTGGTAGGAGTGATTTGATTAATTAAGTCTCCAGCAAATAAAAATTCAATTTGTTCTTTCTCCATTTTGGCTTTTGCTAATGTTGTTTTAATGGCTTCCTCAAGCAGCACCCGTTGTGCTTTTTCGTATGAATCCATCCCCATCCATAAATCTTCATGTAAGATATCAAAATCATCAGCTAAGTTCCCATTAGCCTCAAAGGGCCCCCCGGAAACACCTGTAGCTGCTATCATTGGCCGATTATGAAAGACCCAAGATTGATGCCCTTTTAACAATTACAAAACCCCCCACATTCCCAGTAACGTTTTAATTAGCGCAACAACAAACGCAGAGAATACTCCAAAAAGAATAACTGAGCCGGCCAGTTTAAACATATTGCCGCCAACACCCAATACAAACCCTTCCGTTCGGTGCTCAATTGCAGCCGAAATCACAGCATTACCAAATCCGGTGACAGGCACCGCACTCCCTGCACCTGCAAATTGTCCAAGACGGTCATATATACCGAAGCCAGTTAGCAGCATCGATAAAAATACCATTGTCGCAACGGTCGGATTCCCGACATTTTGTTCAGTAAAGTCAAAAAAGTAAATATAAAAATAACTAATTGCTTGACCTACAACACATATTAACCCGCCAACCCAAAAGGCCTTTATGCAATTTTTTAGCACTGGCCTTTTCAATTCATGCTTTTGTTGGAGTTGTTGATATTTTTGTTGCTGCGGCGTCATGTTTTTTTGCTTGCTCGCCATATATTGTCATCCCTTCTCACTTCATATCTGATGTCATCTTAACAATTTCGTTTAGCCTTTTCTCAGCCTGTTTATCGGAAAGGGTTCCATTTTTCTTCCTTTCTATAAGCCGGGTAGCTTCTAAAAATATCTTATAATCACTCGAAACAGTAAATTCATCTTTTGGATATTTATCTTCCAGTGATTTGGTTAGGTTCTTTTCGATTTTCTTCATGTTGAAACGCTGCATATGCTTTACTTTATAAACGACAAGTGTTGCCTTTTTGCCCTTCACTACTGCCACATCATAAATTTCATCATAATCGCTGACTTCCTTCTTAATCTTTTTTACGTTGTCCTCACTGTTATTATCCACTGTAACAGTTGGGTTAGGATTGGTCGTTTTCATGAGAGCCATATTGCTTTCCTTAAGCTTTTGATCTTGACTACAGGAGCTCACGAAGAGAACGCTAGTGATTAATATAAATCGTATTATGTAGACCATTTTATTTCCTTCCCTTATTCAAATTATAGGAATTACACTATGGGTTAGTTTTTTCGAGTTTAAGCTAAATTATGACTAGACGGTACTAACATTTTTTTACTTGTTTTTTGAAAAAGAAAAACTGCCAATATGCACTGGCAGTTTACCCGATTATCTTTTAGTTTTTTTATTACAACCGCAACCTTTTTTCCGCCCTTGCTTATTCGTTTGAGAAGGCTTCGTAGCTTGGGTTTTCTTATTCTGACTGTTCATGAATCACCACTCCCATAAAGAATTTTCTCCTACTTCTAAGATATGAGAGCTTGACAACCTTGTCTAAGGCGGACGACTATTTCCACTAAATTTTCTATAACCATAGCTGGATTAATGTTTCCAATATTGCTGCTATACCGGCTACAGCAAGAATAAGAATTATAGGGACAAAAATGATTGGTAACCAAAGGTATCCTGCGACGACAAATACAGACATCCATACTCCTGTACACCAATAACAGCTAAGAAGCTCCCCAATAAATTTTCTCATTGGTGTCTCTTTAGGAACATAATATATTTCCATTGTCCCCTCTTCATTTTCTTCCCTGACTTCATCAAAGAATGGAGCACGGATAAACTCTGTTATTTTATCAAAGACAAATAGCCTGGTCAGCCGGAAACTGGCTAAGGCCAATAGTAAAAAATCGAAAAGGTCAACATTCATTAAATTCTAGTCCTTTCCTTAAATTTTCGCCTAATTTACTTCAAAAAGGCGATTGTCCGTTACCCAATAGGTACTGTTGAAATATGTTAGTAATGTAAGATATATATCACAGATAGGAGGAGTAATTAATGGGTTGTGGCCGAAATAGTGACGAGCGCAGCACCAGTGGCTGTGTATGCGATGTCGTTCGTGCAATAAAAGACATCCAGGATAATGCTGTACAAGATGATGATTGCCTAGATTGCCCAAGTTGTTTCTTGGAACCACTTGGTACATTGGTTTCACCGGCTAGAGATCGCGCTGATACACGTGTTTTTATATTAAAAAACGCTGATGGATCACCTTTCCACGCGTTCTTTATGCCAACAAACGGAGCATGCGTTTCAATTTACTTCCGCGTTGAGGATGTATTTGATAATTGCTGTGCAACACTTCGTGTTTTAGAGCCAGGAAACAGGGCCAATGGTAGATTTACGCCGGTTGACCTCGTTGGCGGAGGCGAAGTATGCTGTATTAACCTTGAAAGAGTATGCCAGGTTAACGCATTTCGTTCTACCAATGACTGTATTACGGTTGATTTAAATTGTTTCTGTGCTATACAGTGTATTGCTGATGTAGACCTTGGACTATGCGATTAATAATTGGGTATAAAATGAGCCAGTCGATAATCCGGCTGGCTTTTTTTAATAGTTAAGATAAGTTTTTAGACCTAGATTACTGTCCAGCTCAAGACCATACCCCGCTGACCACTAAGGAAAGCTCCTTCGAATAATCATCGCAGGACAAAGCCGCACTTTGGCTTGGTCCGAGGGCGCATGTGTTTTACTTATTACCTTTTTATCCCAATCAAAATGATGTCTTTTATATTTTTGACTGGTATGGTTTCTGTTGTTTGATTTGGAATTCTAATGGTTATTTCTTGTTCGTTGTATTCTACTAAATAACCTTGGTAACTCTTTTCTTCCGTATAAAAAACGCATGGAACAGGCGGTAATGCCTTAGGGAAGTTAGCCAGGTATTCCAAACGTTCAATCAGGTTCATTTCCTTAAAGCCTTTTACTCGGTTGAAATTTCGTTGTTTTTCTTGATTTGTTTGAGCTTTATTCTCCTTTTTCACTTCTTTTTTCTTAGACACTTTAGGTAGATCAGTCTTGGCCAGTGAGACCTCGAATACCTCTTTCTTTTCTTTTTCCTCCTCTAGCTGTGGTTCTTCGATTGGCAGCTGGACCTCCTGTCTATTTGTAAATATTTCCTGATTATTTTTTACAGGTGTATTTAGAAAAGTCTGAGATACATACAATAACGGTCCCTTTTTTGTGTTTTTCTCCACCCAATTCACCTCCATTTACATAGCCCTACACTTTATATGTATGCAAATTGGGTATCCTCGTTCACAAAATTTGGCATAGAAAAAGCCCGCTAATCAATTATTAGCGGGCATTACAATTATTTAATGTGAAATCCGGAATCAACGTGAATATTTTCACCCGTGATTCCACGAGAAAGGTCGCTGAATAAAAATAGTGCTGTGTCACCGACTTCTTCTGGCGTTGTGGCTCTACGTAACGGAGCTTTTTCTTCAATCAATTTTGTAATTAAATTAAAATCACTGATACCTTTTGCTGACAAGGTTCTTATAGGACCAGCTGAGATTGAATTGACACGAATTCCTTCCTTACCCAGGTCTTCAGCCAAATAACGAACACTTGCATCCAGTGAAGCCTTTGCAACTCCCATTACATTATAATTCTGAACGACTCGTTCTCCACCTAAATACGTTAGTGTTACGATACTTCCGCCTTCTGTCATCAATCCTCTGGCCTCTTTTGCTACAGCCGTTAACGAGTAAGAACTAATATTGTGGGCCAGCAAGAAGCCTTCTCTGGTTGTGTTTAAGTATTCTCCGCTTAATTCTTCTTTATTAGCAAATGCGATACAGTGTGCAATACCGTGGATCGTTCCAACAGTTTCTTTAATCTCAGCAAAGCACTTAGCCACTTCCTCGTCAATCGTTACATCACATGGAAGTACAAGTGTTTCTTCAGCTTCTAATGATTCCGCTAATTCACGGACACTGCTTTCCAGCCTTTCCCCTGCATAAGTAAAAATTAAACGCGCACCTGCACTGTGCAAGGAGCGAGCAATTCCCCAAGCAATACTTCGTTTATTTGCTACACCCATTACCACGTATGTTTTTCCTTTTAAAGAAAGATTCATAAAGAAAAAGTCCTCCCATTTAAAACTTTATATTAGTTATTAGTACTTGGTACTAATTTTACACTATTTCTTAAAAAATTGAAAGTATCTGCTTTACAGCTTGGATTTTTTAATTAGAATTCAAATTCTCTTTTTAACTCATCCACATATTTTTTAGATCCAGTAACAATTAAACGGTCATTTAATAAGAGTTCCGTATCACCATGAGGAACAATGGAGTCCTTTCCGCGGAAAATTCTTACAAAGATAACATCTCCTGTAAAGGGGAATCTTCTTAACGTCATTCCATCAAACTGTTCATTCTGCATTTTTATTTCATAAAGTGAGGTGTCTTGATTTGTTAATATGTTGATTACACTTGGAGTTTCAATTAAAGCACGAAGCAATGTTTTTGTAGACATGAATGACGAGAAAACTTCAATTTCATTTTCCCTTAAGGTTTGCTCTATTTCAGGAGTTTCAATACGCGTAATGATCCTTGATACGTCCATTGTTTTCGCTTTTAGAGATAAATCCGCATTTTTTTGATCATCACCTGTTGATATAACGAGTATATCTGCTTCAAAAACCTTATTCTCCTCAATTGTTTCCATCTTATAATCAGGAATTTCAACAATATCAAATAATGAATTGGAAATCAGTTTATCTGATTTATCTATTTTCGTATGATACAGGGTAGGTTCATATAAACTTGACTTTAGCTCCCTCGAAACAGGGAGTGTTACTTGGTTTGCTCCTAAAAAGGCAATTCTAAGTTTTCGTTCAACAGCCACTTCTCTTGGAAACAATTTCTTAAAGGCAATCGGCGTAAATATCGAACTGATGACTGCTACCAAAATAAGTGTTCCACTCATTGCTGGAGTAATCACCTTCATACGCTCTCCAATTGTCGCCGCTGCAATGACTAACGATAGTGTAGAAGTAAGCAAAAAACCTGAAGCAAAAACTGTTTTCGTATCATACCAGAATTTTAATAAATAGACCGGAACAAGCTTTGAAAGAAGGAGTCCCAATAATAAAAGCGGTATTAATAACAACAGCTTTTTATCTGCAAATAGCGACCAAACATCTAACTCCACTCCAATCATCACGAAAAAAATGGGAATTAAGAAACCATAACCAAAGGAATCCAGTTTATGAACCAGTTCCTGATTTGGTGATAGAAGAGAAACAAGTACACCAGCTAGGAAAGCTCCAAGTATGTTTTCAGCTCCTACACTTTCTGAAAGCCCGACTAAAACAATAATGAGCATAAATACCGCACGGGTACCGATTTGTATCGTTCCTCTTGACATTGATTCCATTAAAGGTCGATTCTTAAACACTTTTCCTACAAAATACAAGATAACTCCTGCCGCAAACAAAATGAGAAGCAGCCAAGTATTCCCCTGTCCTGGGTCATATATAGATACGAAGACTGCCAAGAGGATCATCGTGACTAAATCCGCTATGACCGCCACTAATAAAATAATTTGACCAATATTAGATTTCATCAGATTTGCTTCTTTTAATGTTGGTACAACCACCCCTAGAGAAATGGTTGAGATAATAAGGGTCATTAAAAAGGCATTGTCAATAAAGCCAGCAAATACAAATACATAAGATAATACCAATGAAAAAACAAATATTCCTAAAAAAATTATAGCTGAGACCAAGAAGGTGTTCGGTTCCTTTTTGCCACTAGGAAGTGTATTTTTCTTCTTTCCTCCACTAAAGGCCGTAAAGTCAATTTCTAGTCCGCTTAAAAACATTAAGAAGATAAATCCTAATGTGGATAGCGTGGATAACCACATATCTTCATGAACGACATTAAAGCCGCTTTTCCCAATCACAAGCCCCATAATAATTTCCGCAACCACGACTGGAATAAAATTTAATTTTAACCGATGTAATAAAATAGGCGTTACAAAGGCAACTGTTACTACTACTAATAAAGAAATTACAGAAGCATGCTGCTCCATAAATCAACCTCCTTTGTTTCTCTTATAAAAACATAAACTCGGGCAAAAATATAATGAAAGGGGGCACGATTCCAATGAAAATTGATATTATCGGTGATATACATGGCTGTTTGCCTGAATTTAAAGCTCTAACACAGGAATGCGGTTACGAATGGAAGGACGGACTTCCGGTTCATCCAGATAATCGCCTGCTAGGATTTGTAGGTGATTTAACTGACCGCGGACCATCTTCTCTAAAGGTTGCTGATATAGTATGGCGACTGGTAATGGAGCAAAAAAGGGCTTTTTACACACCCGGAAACCATTGCAATAAATTGTATCGCTACTTTATGGGGAACAAGGTTCAGGAAACCCATGGACTAGAAACAACCGTTGCTGAATATAAATCATTACCGAAAAAAGAGCAGCAAACGATTCGAAACAAATTTATCGACCTTTATGAAAAGTCACCGTTGCATGTAGTATTAGACGAAAATAGACTGGTTATCGCACATGCTGGAATAAAGGAAGAATTTATCGGGAAGACAAACTCTAAAATGAAGACATTCGTTTTATATGGTGATATTACCGGTGAAAAACACCCTGATGGTTCACCCGTCAGAAGGGATTGGGCAAAAAAATATCGCGGCAAAGCAATTATTGTTTACGGCCATACTCCTGTAAAGGAACCTAGAATCATCAATAATACCTATAATATTGATACTGGTGCGGTTTTCGGCGGAAAGCTTACTGCACTCCGATACCCTGAGATGGAAATCGTTTCTGTAGCTTCTACTATGCCATACATAGGTGAAAAATTTAAAGACTTTACTTAGAAAAAGGGAAAATAAGCCTAAAACTGCATCGACAAATTTCCTAGGAAATCATCAAATTACGCAATATAGGCTGACACTTTGGTGAGTCAGCCTATGTTTCGTAATTCATTCATATCTAATGGAAGTTCTGCCGTGAAACTCAATTGCATACGAGTAAACGGGTGATAGAATTGTATCTTTTTGCAATGAAGTGCCTGGCGTTCAATAAGATTGAGACTGCCGCCATATAGGTCATCTCCTAATAATGGGTAACCAATAAAGGACATATGAACGCGAATTTGGTGGGTCCTTCCAGTTTTTAACTGCAATTCAACATGTGTAAATTCTTTATATGTTTTTAGTACTTTGTAATCAGTACGGGCATATTGCCCATCACTTCGAACTTCTCTCTCTATTATGCTATCACTTTTTCTTCCAATCGGTTTCTCTATTGTACCTATTTCTTGGGTAAGAATGCCCTCAGCAAAAGCTTCATAGGTTCTTTTAACATTACCTTTTTGTTGCTGCTTGCTAAATAAATGATGGATATGACGATGTTTAGCAATTAACACAATCCCAGACGTATCACGGTCCAAACGGGTGACGATATGTGCAGTTGCCATAATCCCAATTTCTTCATAGTACCCAACCAAAGCATTTGCCAGGCTGCCAGTCGGATGTTCCCTCGAAGGAATGGTACTCATCCCTGCAGGTTTGTTTACTACGAGTAAATATGGGTCTTCGTAAAGAATCTCCAAAGGAATTCTTTCCCCTGCTATTCCTTCACTAGGCTTTTCTGGAGGAAAGATAACCGTTAAGGTTTCTCCTTCTTTTAATACATAACGAACATTCACTTCCCTGTTATTTACCACTATATTTCCGCCCCTGAATTTTATATCCGTTAAGGCAATGCGAGATATTTCCTCTTCTTTCAAGAATTCCTTGATTGTTTGTCCAGCATGTAATAGATTAATTTTCCACTGAAGTTGAAAACGAGAATTCATGTTGTTTCCTCCAGCTATTAGGATTAGTCGGAATCTGAAATAAATGAATCATGGACTCTTTTCCAAAAAGGAAATGGACGGAAACGTGCAAAGCGGATTTTTTCGTCAGGTACCCTAAATTGTATGGATTTTACGTCCTTATGAAGCAAAGTAAGATGATCAACAGTCACTTGGAAATCAACATGATTGACTGGTTTTAACATACAACTATGATGGGATGGCAGAATAAGCGGCGATCCGACTGTTCGAAACACACGGTTGTTAATTGACGCCATTTCAGCAACCTGCAGAGCAGAAATAGATGGATGGATAATTGCTCCTCCAAGCGCTTTATTATAAGCAGTGCTGCCGGATGGAGTTGATACACACAGGCCATCACCTCGGAATCGTTCAAAATGCTGTCCACGAATTTCGACATCCATAACCAAGGTCCCTTCTACACTTTTAACAGTGGATTCGTTCAACGCAAGGTATCGTGACTCCTTACCAGCATGTTGATAACGAATAATCACTTCAATTAAGGGATATTCCACCACTTGGTAAGGGGTTTTCGCTATTGCAATCACTAATTTCTCAATCTCATCAGGGGTCCAATCAGCATAAAAGCCTAAATGACCGGTATGGATTCCGACAAAAGCAGTTTTATCCAAGCGGCTGCTATATCGGTGAAAAGCATATAGAAGTGTCCCGTCACCGCCGATGGATACAACAATATCTGGTTGGTCCTCATCATAAATAAGATCAAAATCAAGTAAATACGTCCGCATCTTGTGCATTAAGATATTCGATTTCTGATCTCCTTTGGATGTAATGGCAAATTTCATAATCGTATGCTCCTCATACTGATATGCTTACAAAAAAACTATCAGCTTTTTTCCTCTTGCTTAAACTCCTTATTTCTTGTAAAAAATGCTTGTGCTTCTTGAATCTCACCACGGATTAATGACATTTCTTCATCTAACCGAAATGCAGCTTCCGAAGCTCGTTGTAATCTGATTTTAATATCCGTTGGGAAAGCCCCTTTATACTTATAATTTAAAGTGTGCTCAATTGTCGCCCAAAAGTTCATGGCTAATGTTCTTATTTGTATTTCAGCAAGAATCTTTTTCTCACCATGTATGGTTTGTACAGGGTACTGAATAACTACATGATATGAGCGATAACCACTTGTTTTTGTATGTGAAATATAATCTCTTTCTTCCAATATATCAAAATCATTCCGGTTTCTTAATAAGCTGACAACCCGATGAATATCGTCCACGAATTGACACATGATTCGCATTCCAGCAATATCTTGCATTTCCTCTTCCAATTTATCTAGTGCAATCCCTTTCTGATTTGCCTTATCAAGAATACTTGCAATTGGCTTAACTCTGCCTGTCACAAATTCAATAGGTGAATGGCTAGAATCTAACTCAAATTGCCCCCTCATTCCTTTTAATTTTATTTTCAGCTCCGATACTGCTTGTTTATATGGAGCTAAAAATTGGTCCCAATGCTTCATCATTCCACCTCAATAAAACTAAAATATATTAAAAAATTGCTTCTACTTTCGCAACCATCTCTTCACCATAATTACTGTTTCCTTTAATGTTGTTTATTAGAAAGACTAATTCCTCATAAAAATTAGTTAACTCTAATTCATCATCTTTAAATTGGACCCACACTGGAGTAGTCATTTCTAATGAATTTTTTATTAATGGCCAAATACTTTCTGGAATATCGAGATATGTATAACCATCTTGATTCTCCAATAAGTAAACAAACGAGAATTGCTTAGAATCAACAAGAATTTGTTCAGATGGCATGAATCCATTTATCGATTCGCTTGCCTGTAAAAGTAATTTGTTATCCGTAATACTAGCTTTTTGAATTGATATTCTTTTTTTCATTATGATTACCTCCACTATTTACTCTTCCATTTTAGCATAATCTATCCAATTCCCCCAAGAATTGCGATTCAAACTAAAGCTAAGATACAATAAATGAATGAAAAGAAAGGAATGGATCTAGATGAGCGAAACCATTGAAATAGAATTTAAAAATTTACTCACGAAAGACGAATACCAAATTCTTATCGGAGCATTTAAAGTTGAGGAAGGTCAAATCAAAAGCCAAAAAAATCATTACTTTGACACCCCAAATTTTGCATTAAAAAAATTAGGCTCCGCATTAAGAATTAGAGAAAAGGGTAATCACTTTGAAATGACATTAAAACAACCTGCAGCTGTTGGATTATTAGAGACCACTCAACTTTTAACTGCAAATGAATTCCAAGCGGCTATTCAATATGGAACACTCCCTAAAGGAGAAATTCATGATCGCATCCAACAACTAGACGATATCTCTTTTAGCCTTATTGAATATTTCGGATCATTATTAACAAAAAGAGCTGAATTCCAATATAAAAATGGAATACTAGTATTAGACCACAGCCTTTATTTAAAAACAGAAGACTATGAGGTTGAATACGAAGTAGAACACTTTCAACTAGGTCAAGCAGCATTCCAAGAACTGTTGCATCAATTTAGAATTCCAATTCGAAAAACACAAAATAAAATTGAACGGTTTTATCAGCAAAAATATTTTTTATAAGCGGTTTATTTGAGATATCAAAACTCCATTGATAGAATATAAACAACCAACATAATTAAAGGAGTTGTCAACATGTTTGAGAAAAAGCCTACTCCATATGAGGCCATTGGCGAAGACACCTTACACAGCCTAGTGGATAACTTTTATGGTCTAGTTGCACAACATCCTGATCTTGCTCCGATCTTCCCAAATGATCTTACAGAAGTTGCTCGAAGACAAAAGCAATTTTTAACACAATATTTGGGAGGTCCGCCAATCTACACGGAAGAGCATGGTCATCCTATGATGCGTGCACGACATTTGCCTTT
Organism: Neobacillus sp. plas4; assembly: GCF_057221695.1. Taxonomy (NCBI): domain Bacteria; kingdom Bacillati; phylum Bacillota; class Bacilli; order Caryophanales; family Bacillaceae; genus Neobacillus; species Neobacillus sp. plas4. The sequence continues at coordinate 1,587,788 of NZ_CM170152.1, read as the reverse complement.
TCCCATAACTCCTACCCGTGCAAAAGCATGGCTTTCTTGTATGAAACAAGCGATGGACAAGACTGGTCTTCGTGGTCCGCTAAGGGAAGATTTTTATTCTAGGCTCTATCTTACTGCACAACACATGATTAATACGCCTGAGACACGTGAGATATCAGGTGAAAATTCGTGAGTTACCCAGGATTCAATTCAAAACCGCCATTTTCTAATCATGACAAGAAGCCACTTGAAATATATATGTTCATCGATCCTTTATGCCCTGAATGTTGGGCACTTGAACCGATTTTAAAAAAGCTGTACATTGAATTCGGTCAATATTTTTCCCTGAAGCATGTGTTAAGTGGTCGTATCGCAAATTTAAATGTCAGCAAAAAGAAGAAGTATGAGGTCATTGCAGATTTATGGGAAAAAACAGCAAGCAGATCTGGAATGTCCTGTGATGGAAGCCTTTGGCTGGAAAACCCTGTTGCTTCTCCATATATTGCTTCCATTGCAATAAAAGCAGCAGAACTGCAAGGCAGACGAGCTGGAATTAGGTTTCTCCGTAAGCTCCAAGAAAATCTTTTTATTAATAAACAAAATATTTCTCATTTTGATGTACTAAAAACTTGCGCAAAAAGTGCAGGCTTAGACGTAGAGGAATTCATTTCTGATTTCCATTCAGAAAGTGCGGCTAAAGCATTTCAGTGTGACTTAAAAATCACTACTGAAATGGAGGTCCAGGAAATTCCAACACTTGTATTTTTTAATGATAATGCAGAAGATGAAGGGATAAAAATTACAGGACCATACCCTTACGAAGTCTATGTACAAATTCTTGAAGAAATGTTATCCGAACAGCCTGTAAAAAACCAGCCTCCCCCTATGGAGTCATTTTTAAGGTATTTTAAAGTAGTCGCTTCGAAGGAGATTGCAGTTGTTTATAATATGACCATCTCTCAGGTAGAGCGTGAAATGAAAAAACTACTTTTACTTCAAAAGGTCGAACAGCTCCCAGCAAAATATGGTACGTTTTGGCGCTATATTGAGGACTAATATTATCGCTTTCTTTAAAGATACGAAAAGACCTTGCAGCAAACTGCAAGGTCTTTTTCTATTAATACGAACAAAGGGGATGGGAGAAATTTTTCACGGTCAAACAAAGGGGTATATGTTTGTTGTGATTAACTTCACGTATAAAATATATCATGTGTGTGAACCATTGACAATATGATTGTGTATGATTTCACAATATTGTCAAAAACATATTTTTTGATATTGGACAATAAACTAGCTACTAGGTTGAAATGTACTATAACAAAAAGGTGGCATGCTTTCATGAAGAATTTACCGATATTCCTGATGGTTCTGTTTATTGTTTTAGGATTTTGTCTTCATATCCTTGCCTTATTGAAGGTCTTTCCCTTAGTCATTAGCATTCCGCTGTTGTTCATTGGAATCCTTACACTTCTTTTCTACCTGAATGACAGAAAAAGATTTAGAGGTTTTTAAAGGGATAGCACCGTTAGGTGCCATCCCTTTACATCTTATGATAATAGCTGTTCTAATTCATTTAACTTTTCTTCAAATACCTTACATGCATCCTTAATTGGGTCTGCGCTCGTCATATCTACGCCAGCTTTCTTAAGTACTTCTATTGGGTAATCTGAGCTTCCAGAACTTAAGAAATCAATATAGCGTTTAACAGCAGGCTCCCCTTCCTCGAGGATTTGTTTACTTAATGCGGTAGCGGCACTGAAGCCGGTAGCATATTGGTAGACATAATAATTGTAATAGAAATGAGGAATTCTAGCCCATTCCAAACCAATTTCTTCGTCAATCACAATATCCTCTTCTCCGAAATACTTCTTATTTAATGTATAATATTCACTCGTTAATAAGTCGGCAGTCAGCGCTTCATTATTTTGAGCCTTTTGATGAATTAAATGCTCGTATTCAGCAAACATGGTTTGACGGAATACAGTGCCTCTGAAACCCTCTAAATAATGGTTTAATAAATAAATCCTTTTTTGTTCATCATCAATCGTTTTCAATAAATAATCATTTAAGAGTGCCTCATTACACGTAGAAGCAACTTCTGCTACAAAGATTGAATAATTCCCATACGGATATGGCTGATTTTTTCTTGTATAGTAGCTATGAACAGAATGCCCAAATTCATGAGCCAATGTAAATAAATTATTTACATTATCCTGCCAGTTCATAAGAATATAAGGGTTTGTTCCATATGCTCCGGAAGAATAAGCTCCACTGCGCTTTCCTTTATTTTCGTGAACATCTACCCAGCGGTTCTCAAATCCTTCTTGTAAAATTTGTGAATACTCTTCACCTAATGGAGCAAGACCTTTAATAACAAGCTCTTCAGCCTCTTTGTACGGTATTTCCATCTTCACGTCTTTCACTAGTGGAGTATAAAGATCGTACATATGCAATTCGTTTACGCCTAACAACTTTTTCCGAAGTTTCACGTAACGGTGCAATAAGTGTAAATTTTCGTTTATGGTGTTAACTAAATTATCATAAACACTTTCAGGAATATTATTGGCTGAAAGTGCTGCATGCCTCGCTGAATTATATTTTCTGATTCTTGCATTAAAATTATCCTTTTTCACATTTCCACTAAGCGTGCTGGCAAACGTATTACGGAACTTTCCATATGTTTCATATACCGCTTTAAAGGCATCACGACGGACTTCTTGTTTTCCACTCTCAAGGAATCGGATGTAACGTCCATGTGTGATCTCAACCTCTTCACCATTTTCATCTTTAACAGTCGGAAACTTTAAATCTGCGTTGTTTAGCATCCCAAAAGTATTACTGGATGTGTCCATAACTTCACTCGCTTCTGCTAACAATGCTTCCAACTCCGCAGACAAGACATGTGGCCTCTGAATGTTTATTTCCTCAATCGCATGTTCATAAAGTTTTAATTCAGATTTCTCTTTTAAAAATCCATTCACCTTGCCTTCGTCAAGCGATAGGATTTCAGGGACAATGAATGCTAACTGACTGCCAGCCTGGGAGTAGAGGTTTTTCATTCTGTCATCTAATCCCTGGTAAAAGGAATTCGTCGTGTCTTGGTCATAGCGCATGTGGGCGTATGTATATAGCTTACCAATTCTTTCAAGAAGCTTATCTTGAAATTGAAGGGCATTATAAAGTGTATCAGCACTCTCACCTAGTTTACCTTCAAACTCTTTAATCCCAGAAATTTGATTTTTTACCTCTTTAAACTCTTTTTCCCATTCATCATCACTAGCAAAAATATCTTCTAATCTCCATGTATCCTCAACTGGAATTTCACTTCTTTGTGGCAGTGCCTTCACCGTAGAAGTTTCGTTAGCCATCTTTCTTCCTCCATTCAACATTTTTTCGGTTTACACTAAAGTTTTACAACCCTGTTAAATATTCTCCTTTTTCCTGCAATTTCCTCTTAAAAAAGGCTCTTTTCTTAACCTAAAATACTTTTTTGAGCAAAATTTTATAAGAAAAGAGCCTGCAAACTAAATTCTAAAGCGCAAAATAACTATTTCCACGTTAAAATCGGCTTTAAGATTTTAACAACAATATTTCGAGAACATTCCATCTTATTTAGATTTACCCATTATATTATGCCCCAAACTAATATTTCATTTATCCTTTTGCAAAGATAGAAGAATTTTTTTGAAAAAATGCCTGCTTACGTTCTTCCTTTTCCCTGTTAGAATTGGGGATCATGAATCCTTGTTGCATTTGATAAACAGATTCGTCCCTTTTTATAATGATTCCGAGTCTCTCTAGTAGTTGAAAATACTCCCTCACCACCATAAAAGGATTTACACTTGTGAGTTGTGGTAAATTCCGGATGATAATATTATTTATTTTTATTCTATCGTTAAATATTCTTTCCACATCCCTCAAATCAATATGGGTATTCGGTGATTTATTCTGGAAAACATCTACATACAAATACGTTTGCCAAATGATAGGTGGTGTTTGAATGAGAAGAGCATGACGAACCGGTAAACCGATTTCAGGTGGAAGCAAATATAAGTTGAGGTTATGAGGATATATTTCGTGAAGAAAATGATTTAATTCGGGACTAGCGTGAAGTGAAGAGTTAATCATAGATTTCTCCATTTCATTTGCCCATTTCGTAAAGTTAATTGGATTGAACAGTGTTGGTTCTAGAATTTCTTCGATCTTTGCCTTGTGAATAGAAAGAATACTGCTGCTTGCGGTTGTATTTTTTATAGAAAATGGGTGAATCTTACTGAGGATATGAAACCTTTTTTCTTCGGAGCAATAAGAAGGAAGGACCAATTGCCTGCTCGGTGTTTTTCTTAAAAAGAAATAATTAAAGTTTGATAAGGAAAAAACATTACCCCTTTTCGCTTTGATATGTTTGCCGCCTAAAATCCAAAAGGGAATGTAATGATGGTGGATGTAATTCTCTGTTCGTTTAACAAATATTTCTTCAGGTATTGGCGAACACTGATATTCCAATGCGTATTTGTTCCCTCTAAAATGGAACATGATATCAGGACGCTGCCCAATCAACGAATCATAATACTCTAATTTTGCGGAAATCCCCTGCATATGTAACCACTGAAAGAGCTGAAGTTTTCCTTCTAAATGATACAGAGATTCACTTTCATGAAAATCACTGCAAAAAGTGCCGCTTCGATGAGCGAAATGGTAAATACGTTGATTTCCTAATTTAAGAGAAACCGCTTCCCCGCAAACCGGACAGAAAAATTCCTCATTGTTTCGAAGAATTAATAAATTTTCTTTTTCATAATGATTACTTAAGCTAAATATTGTTCCTGATTTTGTTCGTGCTGTCAGCAAATAAAAACCAACCTCCTTTTGTACCTTACATTCGTGTTAACAGACTAGAACTCCTTTTTTTACTCAAAAAGAAAACTCGCCATTATGGCGAGTTTGTGAACTTAAAGAAGCGGTGACAGTAACCTTGCTGTTGACTCAAGCAACCGTAAGCCAATATGCCTTTTCTTAAACGATATTAATTCAAGCTGCTTTGCATATTCAAGGTCATTAATGTATTCAGCCACCAGCTTTTGGGTACTTTTTGTACGAAATAGGAAGGCATTTACCTCAAAGTTCAAATGGAAACTGCGCATATCCATATTTGATGTTCCAATAGAGGCAAGTTCATGGTCAACAATTACAATTTTACTATGCATAAACCCTCGTTCATACTCGTAAACCTTAACACCTGCTTCTAATAGCTCCGGAAAATAAGAGCGTGAAGCATGAAAAACAATCCGTTTGTCTGGACGGTTGGGTACAAGTAATCTCACGTCAATCCCGCTCAAGGCGGCCACCTTAATCGCAGAAAAGATGTCATCATCAGGGATGAAGTACGGAGAGGCAATCCAAACAGATTTTTTTGCGGAAGTAATCATTGAGAAAAAAATATTTTTTATGACACTCCATTCATTATCCGGACCTCCGGCAATTAATTGGACTCCTCCATGGTTTTTTTCATCAATTTGTGGTGACAAATATTCCGCCGTTAAAAAGCTATGGTTTGTCATATAATACCAGTCTTGTAAAAATATTAGCTGTAGAGACCGAACAGCTTCACCTCTTAACAATAAATGGGTATCCCGCCAAAACCCATATTGTTGATTCCTGCCTAAGTATTCATCACCAATATTAAGTCCGCCAACAAACCCAACCATACCATCAATGACAATAATTTTCCGGTGGTTTCTAAAATTAAATTTATTATTTAAAAATGGCAGCTTAACAGGACCAAAACAAACTATTTCTACACCGGCGGTTTTCAATTCATTTATGTATTTTTTCGATAATTTCCAAGAACCCACTGCATCATATAAGAATCTAACCTCTACCCCTTGTGCCACTTTTTCAACTAAGATGTTTTTTATTTCCTGCCCGATATGATCATCCCGGACAATATAATACTCCATATGGATATGATGTCTCGCTCTTTTCAATTGTTCAAGAATATGATGGAATGTTTCCTCCCCATTGGTTAAAACCTTGGTTGAAGTATCGAAGGAAATCGGGCTGTTTCCTAACTTTTGTGCCAACATAAATAATCTTGCTTGGTGCTCCCCCATTAAACTAAGCTTCTCTTCGCTTCTTGGGTCATTATCGCCCTCCACTGTTAAAAAAGCTTGTTTATCAAGAAAATACTTCTTCCGATACATTTTCTCCTTGCGATAGTTCCTTCCGAAAAGTAAATAGAAAAAGAATCCGACTAAGGGAAAACTGCCTAAAACCACTAACCAGGTTATCGTCTGGGTCGGATGACGATTCTCTAGGAAAATAACAAAGGCAATAAAAATGACCGATAACGTAATTAGCAGGCTTAGGAAACCAAATATGCCGCCATCTAAATACCCCTTAAAGAAAAATAAGAGGATGGAAAGAACCAGCACAAACAAAATAACCCTGACTGTGTTTTTCATTCTTATCACCGCCATTGATAATCAACCTATGTAAAAAATACCGATTTCAATAATAGAAATCGGCACAATTATTTAAAATGTTTTCTAATTTCAGCAAACACATTTTTAGAAATTATTTCTTTTCCATATTCTTGAATTCGATGGATCGTTAATTGCGTTTCATATCCATATTCAAGCAGGATACTTAATATATCGTCAATTTCGTCCTCACCAAACAAATCTTCAGGGAACTCAGTATATAAATAGTATTTATTATCAAAGTTGTACAACACGGTGATTAATTCATCTAGACCGCCACGATTCGATAACATGATGACATCTTCAAAATCCTTGAAGGCAATTAAAAATTCTAAAGATTCCTCTTCAAGTAAAAGATCTTCTTCATCACGAGGTGAATGGAAGTGCTGATCCAGGATATCTTCAATATTATTATCAACTGGTAAATCCTTTAATTTATCATTTGGAATAGGAAGCTCGAACTTTTGTCCATCCTTTGAAACCTGAGCTTTTGTTACAAGAATTTCCAAACCTTTTTCTAAAGCCTGTACTTGGATCCATAGTGGACCTTCCACAACAAACTCTTCCTCTTGATGGACCTCATCCATCATTTCCCAGAATAGTTCCTCACTTCGCTCCCGATTGTACCAAATTTCCTCACGATCAAAGCCTCGTTCTTCTATATCACCATAAGAAATGTAAAACTTAACAGTATTCTCATTAATTCTTTCAATCTCCATCTTTACCTCTCCCTTCCTTTCATATTGAAGGGACTAAATACCCCCAAACAGACAATGCTTTTTAGCAATTCCCCAAAGTAGAAAGGCTTTCTTTGTTGTGAAGAAACAAGGGTATAATCCTTGTACCTTCATTTTATGACAAAAGTATTAAATTGGGAAATAAATTTGCCCTTTATTGTAAAAACCATTCATTTGCCTATTAATTAGATATTCCTTACATTGTAACAAAATGACATAGAAATCTCAAACTTATTGAAACGGGAGGGTAAAAAAAAGCCTTCTAATGAAGGCTTTCATCTTTTTGTTAATTAACCATGCGCTGGGCTTCTCTTAATTGGAAAGTACGAACTCTCCTTGGCAGGAACCGTCGAATTTCATCCTCATTATAACCAACCTGCAATCGTTTTTCGTCAATAATAATTGGGCGGCGCAGCAGTCCAGGATTAGCTTTAATTAATTCAAATAAATCTTGAAGCGGCATTGTATCTAAGTTTACATCTAATTTTTGAAAAGTCTTTGATCTTGTTGAAATAATTTCATCCGTACCATCTTCAGTCATGCGAAGGATTTCTTTAATTTCTTCGATCGACAAAGGCTCAGAAAAAATATTTCTTTCCGTATATGGGATTTCATGTTCCTCTAACCATGATTTTGCTTTCCTGCATGATGTACAACTTGGTGAAGTGTATAATGTAACCATTCTTCTCCACACTCCTCTTTTAATTACTATTCAAATTTATAGTAAGCCATCTATATATTGATTGATTGTTGATCGTTGATTAAAATAATTATAAATAAGTAATTTATATCATTAATTATACACTACTGATACTAAAAAAGGTATCATTTTTTCAAAATTTATTGAATGTCAAACTTTTCGCCTATATTGGATATTTTCATTATATTAGACGAATATATAACAAAAAGGTTTCATTCTTTTTTTGTTTTCATCTAGAATTTTTCTATAACAACATCTTCACAACAATAGAATCTTTGAATCAGTAGACTTTATTGTATTTTTCTCAGAACTTTTTTAAGCAATGGTTACAAGTTGTTTTTCACTGAACAGATCCCATCTATTACACCTATGAATATTCTCAATTAAAAACCAATAAATGAAAACGCATTCAATTTTTATAAATATTATCGGTTTTATTCGTTTTCCTCTTTCAAAACCAGAGGGCTTCTTATAAAATAATGATAAGGGGATGTACAAAACAAACAGTTTACTAACTTTTGAATTGAAAATGGAGGTTTTATCATGGGTGGTTACATAGCTGATTTATCAATGGTTGCACTATTAATTATTGGAATTACTGCATTTATGGGTGTATTGACAAATGGATTCGGTGAAAAGGTTCTTGGAGGAAAAAAACGTTCTGAATTCGTTGACCAAAGCGCAAGGTTTCAAACCAGCTGGAAAAGCGTTGGCGGCAAGAAGAAGTAAACCTTATCCGACTTGATTACCATTATACATTTAATTATAATATAAATAAATAATTTATTAGCTTAAGCGATGATAAAGAATAGTACGTATTTTTAACCGATTCAGAGAGTTTGTGGCTGGTGAAAACAAACACGGAAAAATACCGAATGGACTTTTGAGCTTCTTTCTGAACTTCTATTTGATAAGTAGGAAAAGACGTTCCCTTGCGTTAAAAGGTTCCCTGATGATCAAGTTAAGATTCTCAGGAATTGAGTGACTCTTTTGAGTAATTTAGGGTGGTACCGCGAACCATTCGTCCCTATTGTTGTGGGGATGAATGGTTTTTTTATTTTATATATATAATTTAGGAGGAATTAGGTCATGCAAACCATTTTTTCAGGAATTCAGCCAAGTGGCACGATTACACTTGGAAACTATATTGGGGCAATGAAGCAATTTGTAGAATTGCAGAACGATTATAATTGCTACTTTTGTATTGTCGACCAACATGCAATAACGGTCCCACAGGATCGGTTAGTACTTCGAAAAAATATTCGCAGTTTGGCAGCTCTTTACTTAGCTGTAGGCATTGATCCAGAAAAAGCAACCTTGTTTATCCAATCGGAAGTTCCAGCACATGCTCAGGCGGGATGGATGATGCAATGTATCGCTTATATTGGGGAATTGGAAAGAATGACTCAATTCAAAGATAAATCTGCTGGTAAGGATGCTGTATCTGCAAGTTTATTAACGTATCCGCCATTAATGGCTGCAGACATTTTATTATACAACGCCAACCTAGTACCTGTTGGAGATGATCAGAAGCAACATATGGAATTAACCCGAGATTTAGCGGAAAGATTTAATAGGAAATATGGGGATGTATTAACGATTCCTGATATTCGGCTTCCTGAAGTTGGTGCACGGATTATGTCGCTGCAGGAACCAACAAAGAAAATGAGTAAATCCGACCCAAACGGTAAAGCTTTTATCACTCCAATAGATGAACCAAAACAAATTGAAAAGAAAATTAAAAGTGCAGTTACAGACTCTGAGGGCATCGTTAAATTTGATCAGATCAATAAGCCTGGAATATCAAATTTACTTTCGATTTACTCTATTCTTGGAAATAAAACCATCCCTGAACTTGAGGCATTGTATAGTGGTAAAGGATATGGGGATTTCAAAGGTGACTTAGCCAATTTGGTTGTAAATGTATTTAAACCAATTCAAGAAAAATATTTTAACTTAATGGAATCGAGTGAACTTGATAGAATATTAGACGAGGGTGCTGAAAAAGCAAACCAAGTTGCAAGTAAAACACTTAAAAAAATGGAAAACGCCATGGGATTAGGAAGAAAGAGAAGATAATAAGAAAAGCGCAAGTGCCCTCGGACCAAGCAAAGTACAGCTTGGTCCTGCGATGTTTATTCTAAGGAGCTTTCCTTAGTGGTCAGCGGCGTATGGCCTCCTCGTAAAAGCTAACGCTTTTCCTTCGTGCGAAGCTTACGATGCCGAAGCGTCCCTTGTGGAGGGCTCCAACTGAGATAAAGGAAACCCGAAGAGCCGGAGGCGCATTCGTGCTTGACTTATCGTAGGTAGGTAAAAATCCTGAAGGGATTTTTACTCGCGGAGACCGAAGGACACTAGCCGTTAGGGCACTCCTCAGAAAAGCTAACGCTTTTCTTTCGTGCGAGGTAACGCTACCGAAGCTTACTCTTGTGGAGCTAGAAAAAATTCCGGTCACGAAAAGTCTCGTGACCGGAATTTTTTAGTTTACTTTAGGTCCATGCTCCATTTCCCATAGTTTTTCGAAAAACGGCTGACCTTTTATTAGATTTTCACAAAATGTTTCATGCCTGGTGGACCAACCGTATTTTGTTTCCTCAAACAATTGCTGCCATGCATTTTCAAAGTTTAATTCTTGAATGGCTGTGTAACGCTCTGGACACCATTCAGTAAACCAGTATCGAACCTCTGCCTCATTCTTAGATGTATGTAATTGATCAAGTGCCATAAATAACAGTTGTTTTAGTTGACGTTCTTTTCGTGTTAGCCCTGTCATTAAATCTGGTTCAGGTGATAAAATATGGAAATCCTTATCCACTGAATTCTGTTGGAAATGATATTTTTTTGGCTCATGTGCAGCAATCATTTCATAGACAAGCTGCTCTTGTCTTGGAATAAGCCTGCTCTTTCTAATCGGAATCGAGTAACCAATTGTATCAACGGCTAAGATTCCAACCCCATCTGTAACGATGAAGCAATAATCTAGTTGAACTCTTTCATGATTTTTTCGTAAGTATGCCTTTTGAAAAATATCATCTAGAAGCTGTTGAGGTAATTCTGAGAGATCGTTCTCAATATAGTGAAAGAGAATCGGTTCTACTTTTAACAAAGGAGCCTGGTCTAACAGCTCTACACCGTCATCTTTGCGCCATTCATGAAAGTGGCACACATTATATCCATTTTCTTCACCTTCAAACCAATTTACCCAAACATCATGAAGATACAACATTGTACAACCCCTCACTTCAAGTAACTGTTTGTCAATCAGTATGGGCAGACATAAGTTAATTTATTCCTTAATATATATTTTGAGGAAGATAGTAGGACAAAAAAAAGCCTATTTTTTCCGGCTTTTTTTTGTAAAGCTATTTTCAGTCAATAAATATTTCTTTGCAGGTATTTTGAAGGAAAGTTTTGTAGAATAGTGATTATTCCGATAAAAATTCTCCACAATTTTAAATCCAGCCGCATACCCCAGTAAATTAGGAACCCTGCCTAACCCATATAAAAAATCGTCATGTTTTCTTTCGCTTTTTTTTAATTCCAAGTTATCTTGCAAATATATATTCCATAATTTCTCCAATTCTGCATCTGCATACATTTTGCACCAGTCTGCTAAATAGTTTCTCCCACAGTGAACAAGCACAGCGTATTCCGCAAGCCCTTCGATAATTATTGAATCCAGTAATGTGTAGTCTTCAAACCTTTTCGTTTGCATTTTCAACCTGCAAATATGATGGTATTCATGGACAAATAGCGCTTCCAACTCTTTTGAAGTTAATTTGTTAGAAAGAAATAAAAACATTTTATCTGGGTAGGAGACTCCACCTTTGACTTTTTCTTCTTGTCTGGAAAAAAAGCTCCTTTGCTGGCCAATTGGAAAAAGATAAATTGGTATATCAGGTCCTCCCCATGCCTTTTTATAATCATGAAAAATGCCTCTTACTTCATCCCACACATTTGTTTCTTTCATCATCGTGAAAATTTCTTTGGTTAGCGGTGATGGTTTATACATCCCGAATTCGGTTAATTGATTATAAATTTTTGGTGCACTTTGTCCATTGAAAGCAGGGAGCAGCTTTTCGCATATTTTTGTTGGTCGATCAAATTCCTCTTCCAACCATTTATCTGTTTGAATGATGCCCATTTCCTCACTCCATACTTTTTCATTTTTTACATTTTATGAATGGTATGGATAGAGGGTTCTGCAATACTTTCCCTAGATAATAAGAAAAGCGGAAACGTCATTCGTGCTTGACTTATCGTAGGTAGGTAAAAATCCTGAAGGGATTTTTATCGCGGAGAGCGAAGGACACTAGCCGCTAGGGTGCTGGAGCTGGAACAATAAAAAAAAACGACCAGGAGATTTCCTGGTCGAGCTGTTTACGCTTCATATTTCTTGAAAACAATCGTTGCATTGTGGCCGCCAAAGCCTAAGGAATTACTCATTGCTGCCTTAATTTCTTTTTGACGTGCCTTATTTGGGACATAATCCAAATCACATTCTGGGTCAGCTGTTTCATAATTAATGGTCGGAGGAAGAATACTGTTTTTCATCGACAATACAGTAAAGATTGCTTCAACCCCGCCTGCTGCTCCAAGAAGATGGCCGGTCATTGATTTAGTGGAACTCATTGCCAACTTGTATGCATGGACTCCAAAGACCTCTTTCACAGCAAGCGTCTCAAACTTATCGTTATACTCAGTGCTCGTTCCATGGGCATTAATATAATCAATCTCTTCAATATTTAACCCAGAGTCGTTAATGGCCATTTTCATGGCACGCGCGCCGCCTTCCCCACCAGGGGCCGGTGCTGTTATATGATACGCATCACCAGTCGCACCATAGCCAACGATTTCCGCATATATTTTTGCTCCACGGGCTAAAGCGTGTTCTAATTCTTCTAGTACAATGATACCCGCACCCTCACCGATAACAAAACCATCACGATTTTTATCAAATGGTCTGCTGGCACTCTTTGGATCAGGGTTTGTAGAAAGAGCAGTATTTGCACAGAAGCCGGCTACTGACATTTTCGTGATTGGGGCTTCCGCTCCACCTGTAATCATCGCATCCGCATCGCCGCGTTGAATGACTTTAAAGGCGTCACCGATTGAATTGGTTCCTGTAGCACATGCTGTTACTGTACATGAATTAAATCCTTTTGCTCCTAGTCTGATCGAAACTTGACCTGTAGCCATATCAGGAATTAACATCGGTACAAAGAATGGACTTACTCTCCGGTAACCTCTTTTTTGAAAGATTTCATATTGTTCTTCGAATGTTTCCATACCGCCAATACCTGAACCAATCCAAACCCCGATACGAGGGGCATTTTCGTCAGTAATCGTTAGTTTTGCATCCTCAACGGCCATCAGTGCCGCTGCAACCGCATACTGAGTAAAACGGTCCATTTTTCTAGCTTCTTTTCTATCCATAAAAGTTTCAGGATTAAAGTCATTTATCTGAGCAGCAACTTTTGCTGGATACTCTTCTGCATTCACTCTTGTTAAAGGGCCAATTCCAGACTTTCCTTCAATAATCCCTTTCCATGTCGTTTCAACATCGTTACCAAGCGGAGTAACCGCCCCTAAACCTGTAACCACAACCCTGCGCTTATCCATATAAGACATCTCCTTTAATACACTTCAATATATAGTTAACAGTTCCTTATTTTCCCCATCTAATCGCAATGGCGCCCCAAGTTAAACCGCCGCCAAAGCCTACCATTACAATGAGATCATCGTCTTTGATCTTTCCAGCCTCTATTTCCTCAACGAGAGAAATCGGAATAGACGCAGACGAAGTATTTCCGTATTTATGAACTGTCTTTGACATTTTTTCAACCGGTAGCTCCAGCCTTTGTCTAGAGGCCTCCATAATCCGAATATTGGCTTGGTGCGGGATTAAGAAATCAACATCATCTTTTGTCAGTCCAGCTTTTTCGAGAACATGAACACAGCTTTCCCCCATCTGTCGCACTGCAAATTTAAAGACTTCCCGTCCATTCATGATAATGTATTCATCTTGATAAAGATGCTTAGAACCAGTACCATCTGCACCCAGTTCAAACGAAAGAATTCCCCTACCTTCAGACACCTCTCCAACTACAACAGCACCAGCACCATCTCCAAATAGTACAGCAGTGTTCCGGTCATTCCAGTCAGTTATCTTTGAAAGCTTTTCAACACCCACTACTAGAACATACTTATAAGCTCCTGATTCAACAAACTGCTTTCCGGTAATAATACCGTACATAAAACCTGCACAGGCTGCACTAACGTCCATCGCTGCAGCTTTTTTAGCACCTAAACGTTCTTGCAGCATGCATGCAACGGATGGGAAAGGCTGATCAGGTGTTACCGTGGCAACCAAAATTAAATCAATATCTTCAGGAGTGATTCCTGCATCTTTGATTGCTTTTTGAGCAGCCACCAGCCCCATATCAGAAGTATTCGTATTATCGTCTGCGATTCGACGTTCTTCAATCCCTGTCCGAGTTCGAATCCATTCATCTGTTGTATCCATCATTTTTTCTAAGTCTGCATTTGTAACGATCTTTTCTGGCAAATACCTTCCAATTCCAACAATTCCAGCGTTCAAGGAATCATCTCCTTATATCAATTCATCTATTAATATCAATTATTATGACTTGGTACTAATTTTATCAAATAAAAGTGTATTTAAGCAACCTTTAATTGCTTCTACCCCCACTAATGTCTATACCATTTGACTATTCGCCTCATAATCTAATAGGGGAAATCATTACAAGAGGAGGATATTAAAATGGGAAAAGAGAAAAATCGTCCAGGTGATCCATTTTCAAAGTTGATGTTTGGTGACCGTGCGGAAAGTATGCAGAGAAGTCGTCAGGATGTTCCTAATTCCAACCAAAATTCACTTGATTTTGAATCAATTGTAGAAAACATCGTTAAACTAAAGGATTCTTCTCAAAACTTAAAACCTTTATTTGAAAGGGTATATCCTTATGTACAACAATTTTTAAAGAAAAAATAAGCTGCCTGTGTTCAAGGCAGCTTTTTAAATTAATAATTAACGATTCAAACGGCGGGTATGGTCCATTTGCTTGGTCAAAGCTTCTGAAATGGGAATTGAACTCTTAACCGTTAAAGAGATTATTTCTTCCTCCACTCTCTCTTCCGCTGAGTGATCTGTAATTGGTTTTTTGATTCCTAAAAACTCAGCACATAAATCCCACTGATCTTTCTTTCCACTTTGGAGTAAGTAATTTCCTGGTATTTTCTTTTCGATCGTTTCTAGGATTGATTCGACTGCATCCTCAATAAATAGGGCGTCGTTAGTCTGCTCCCGCAATCCTCTTAAACCCTTTCCCATATCCATTCCCTTTAGTATAGATTGTTGAAACAAAAAGGTATCAGGCTGCCAAGGACCATAGATGGTTGGCAGATAAAGGATTTGTATGGTGACATTCATTTTTTTGATCCTATTTATAAAATCAATTATGTCCGCTTTTGCGTCGGATTCCATTCCATTTGTAAGGATTTTGCTTGGAACAAGCATAACGAATTGGCCCTGAAAATCCTCATGAATGAATTTACTTATCCTGCATTCATTCCGCAAAAGGTTTTCCTTATATCGCATATATAAGTCGTAGACAGAGAGTATGATTGCCTCGTTTTGTCTGTATTCCATTAAAATTTCTTCTAGTTTAACCTCAGTAAAGTTTGAATTCCGTCCTATCTCTAATTTTTTCTCCATTAGAATCTCTTCATTTTCTTCAGCTTCAATCTGTACTCCCCTGACCTCAATTCCTTTATCAAGTAATGCTTTGCACACATGAAAAGTCACAAAGTCAAAAACTTCAGCTATAACGACCTTGTCCATTACAAATCCTGCCTCCCCAAGCTTCTTTAATGAATCCTATGCGGTTTCATAAAGAAATATTTCCTTTTATGGGGAGGGAGCGTTAAAGCACCTTCTCATACTGATTGAAAAACTTTTTCATCATATAGCCAAGCTGTTGTTTTTTTTCAGGGACAATATATGTTGGACTTATTTGTGTTTTAGCAAGTATTTCTTGCAGCAGTTTTGAATGGGTATAGGATTTCCCACTCGAAATAACATTGATAATTTTTACTGGAACCCCCAAATTTAAATTTACCTCATCATTCATGTTTTCAAGCTCCATTTCAAGTGTTGCTTGATCCTTCTTATAAGCCGCTGCCAGTTCCCTCATTAATTTTTTGTAAAAAAACTTGTGTTCTTTTTCAAGTGCAATATGTTTTTTTAAGGAGAGAATAGGATTTAATAAAACGACAGATCTTAATTGCCCCTCCATCTTTTCCATTAACCTTACTGCAACAAGTGCCCCCATCCCCTCAGCGATTAAATGCACTTTATTATTTAGAATTTCACTCCTAATAACTTGCTGATACAGCCTTTGTGCAAGCTCTACAGCATGATCACTTCCCCAGTTTCGCCCATACAAATTTGAGGAAAAAATAGTGTATCCTGATTCTTTAAATTGATTGATAATGGCCAGTTTACCCTCATTTTGGGACCAAAAGCATTTGTTTTCGTCAACAAAATGCCTTTCATCTCCAATTATTAATATTCCAAAACCTGTGGGCTTTTCAGGGTAATGGATGACGTTCCATTGAGTATCCATCTGAAAATTCCGGTTCTCCATCACTAAATCTCCTTTTACATATTTCCTCAAAATATTGTATGTGATTTCACATTTGTTGAAAGGGAATATAGCCTAGAATTAACGAAAACATCCGGTGATTTTATATTTTAAGGAGAGAAAAGTAATTGTCAAACTTTGCGTTTATTATTTCAAAAGCTTATGTTAATATTATTTAAGATGATAAATAGGGTAGAGGTGATACATAGTGCGATACTTTTGGACTTTTTTCTGGACATTTCTTTTAGTGCAAATGCTTTCATATGTAGTTAGTTCAATGACAGAAGGCGGAGTTTTTGACTTCAGTACAGGGGCGATTATATCTGTTGCTGTTGCCATTTTGATTATTATTGCAACTTCAGTCATTCCAAATGAACCTGCTCAAAAACACTAAATGTAAAAGGTCATCCATTATTCGGATGACCTTTTTTGTTTAGTTAATTGTGATTGCGATTTCTTCCTTTTCTATTGTAATGTTTACAACAGAGTGCTCTTGGACCTTGCCAGCAATGATAGCCCTAGCTAGTTTTGTCTCGATATTTCTTTGAATATACCTTTTTAATGGTCTGGCTCCATAAATAGGGTCGAACCCATTTACAGCAATAAACTCTTTTGCACTGTCTGCAATTACCACTTCTATCTCCTTTTCCTTTAATCTGCTTTGAAGTTCCTTCATCATTTTTACTACGATATCTTTTATTTCGGTTAACGATAACGGTTTAAAAAGAATGGTTTCATCAATCCTATTTAAAAATTCAGGTCGGAAATGACTTTTCAATTGTCCGAGAACCTTTTCCCTTGTTGCCTCTGATATTTCTACCTCATTTTCATTCCGGTCTAGTAAGAAATGAGAACCAATATTAGAGGTCATGATGATGACTGTATTTTTAAAATCCACTACCCTTCCTTGTGAATCTGTAACTCTGCCATCATCTAGTGCCTGTAAGAGAATATTAAATACCTCCGGATGTGCCTTTTCAATCTCATCCAACAGAATAACAGAATAAGGTCTTCTTCGAACAGCTTCCGTTAGTTGTCCGCCTTCTTCATATCCCACATATCCTGGAGGGGCTCCAATCAACCGTGAAACTGCGTGTTTTTCCATATACTCGGACATATCGATTCGAATCATTTGCTCTTCACTGTCAAACAATGCCTCTGCCAATGCTTTGGCAAGTTCAGTTTTTCCTACACCGGTTGGTCCTAAGAAGAGAAAAGAACCAATCGGTCTGTTTGGATCCTTAATTCCAGCACGGGCCCGTAAAACGGCATCTGCAACTAATTGGACCGCTTCATTTTGTCCGATAACTCGCTCATGCAATATGGATTCTAATCGCAAGAGTTTCTCCCTTTCACCTTCTACCAGCTTAGAGAGTGGGATTCCTGTCCATCTTGAAACAATGTTTGATATCTCTTCTCCTGTCACTTCCTCACGAAGAAGCTTCTCTTGCTTCGACGCAGCTGATTCCAGTTCTTTCAGTTCTTTTTCAGCCAAAGGAATCCGACCATGTCGGAGTTCTGCTGCAGTGTTTAAATCATATTTATCTTCTGCCTGTTGCAATTCTCTTCGGAGTTTTTCAAGTTGCTCCCTTTTATCCTGCAATTTTTGAATTCCTTGTTTCTCATGCAGCCACTGTGCTTTCATGCTGTTTGCATGATCTTTTAATTCTGCCAGCTCCTTTAAGAGAGTATCGAGTCTTTTTTTGCTTGCATCGTCCTGCTCTTTTCTTAATGCCGCTTCTTCTATTTCTAACTGCATTACTCTCCGTGTTACCTCATCAAGTTCTGTCGGCATAGAATCAATTTCTGTTCGTATTAGTGCACATGCTTCATCCACTAGATCAATCGCTTTATCCGGCAGAAAGCGATCGGAAATATACCGGTCAGATAAAGTTGCAGCTGCCACAAGAGCATGATCATGGATTTTCACACCATGGTGAACTTCAAATCTTTCTTTTAAGCCACGTAAAATAGAAATGGTGTCTTCCACATTAGGTTCTTGAACAAGTACTTGCTGAAATCTGCGTTCCAGGGCAGGATCCTTTTCAATATATTTTCGATGTTCATCAAGGGTGGTTGCCCCAATACAGTGCAGCTCACCACGAGCCAGCATCGGTTTTAACATATTTCCAGCATCCATAGCCCCATCCGTTTTTCCTGCTCCAACAATGGTGTGAAGCTCATCAATGAATAATAGAATCTGTCCTTCACTTTTTTTCACTTCATTTAGTACCGCTTTTAATCTTTCTTCAAATTCACCCCTGAACTTAGCCCCTGCAATTAATGCACTCATATCTAATGAGAAAATTGTTTTATCTTTTAATCCTTCAGGAACATCTTTCCTCACGATTCGCTGAGCAAGCCCCTCAACAATTGCTGTTTTCCCCACTCCAGGCTCACCAATCAAAACAGGGTTATTTTTAGTCTTTCTTGATAAAATTCGAATTACATGCCGAATTTCAGTATCTCTTCCAATAACAGGATCCAATTTACCTGCTTTTACTTCTGCCACAAGGTCTCTGCCATATTTACTAAGGGCATCGTAAACGGCTTCGGGATTTTGTGATGTCACTCTTTGGTTCCCCCTTATTTCCTTAATTGCGGACAAGATATCCTCTGGAGTTTTTCCGTTTGATTTAATAATCTTTTGTATTTCTGAATCGCCTGTATAGGAAGCAGCTAATAATATATGTTCAATCGACATAAAGTCATCTGAAAATTTGGCAGCAAAATCTTCAGCACTCACAAAAAGCCGCTGAAGCTTAGAAGTAATGTATAATTTCCCATGCTCTGTACCACTTCCGGTAACTTGTGGTTTTTTATCAAGAACTGATTGTAATGATTTTTCAACAACATCTGCCTTGATGCCAGCCTTTTCCAGGATCACTCGTAATAGACTATCTTCTTGACGAAGAAGTGTTAAGAATAAATGGGGTTCGTCAACCTCTTGATGGCTGCTCTTTATTGCCAACGATTGGGCATCTACTATCCCCTTTTGCAACCGTTCTGTCATACGATTTATATCCATATTTCACACCCCTTTGACCTTTTTTGACCTATTTACTTTTATTATATACGAATATGTAATTAAATAGAAAATAAAAGCCATCCACCTGGGATGACTTTTTTAAGGGCTCTTTTCTAAACTTTGTCAATTTGGAACAAATTTAAATGATTGTGCTAAGTTTACTCAATAAGAAAAGAGCCTGCAAACTTTATTCTAAAGTGCAAAATAGCTATTTCCACGTTAAAATCGGCTTTAAGATTTTAACAACAATCTTTACGAAAGATAGCCTTGTGAATAATTTAAGGTTTACGCTGGTAGGTCCATACACGTTCGTCATTTGATGTTTCCGGAAACCTGTCCCCTGCTTTTAACTTAATCTTTTTTGGATTATTGACATTTGACTCTGTATCACCGATTTCTATATATACACCATTGTTCGGTGCTCTTTGTCCAGATTTAAACTGCCTGCTTTGACCCATTAACTGTCCCTCCTTTTCTTGTACATCTTTATTATTTCCATTATATCCGGGGCCATTAAAGGAATAATTATGAAATAATGTCACTATATCGCTTATGGTCAATTTTGACGATTGTATGAATTTATGCCACAATTATTGATATATAAGCTTTGTTAACAATATAATTATAGTATTATCTAGTAAATGCAACCTTGACTGTCATTTATTTAGGAATACAAATTAGCGATTGATTTCGCCCCTTTAAGGTGGTTATTCGTATGCAGTCAATAATAGAATTACCTGTAAAATTAACCCAACTGTTTGAGACAGTTCACCATACAAAGAAAATTGAAAAGGGAACTTTTCTGTTTCAAGAAGGCTCTGTAGCCAATGAATTATATATTGTCCAAAGTGGTATCATTCAAATCGGAAAGATAATACCTGATGGCCGGGAACTAACACTGAGAATGTGTTCAAGAGGAGACTTTATTGGAGAACTAGATTTGTTTTCAACAGCGCCAAAGTATCTGTTAAGTGCACGTGTAGCTGAAAGCGGCGAAGTGGCTGTTATCATGAAAGTAGACCTTGAAGAAAAACTTGCACAGAGCACTGAACTCTCGCTTGAATTTATGAAATGGATGAGTCAACAATATCGGAAAACACAAACTAAATTTAGAGACCTCGTTCTTCATGGTAAGAAAGGTGCCTTATATTCTACACTTATCCGTATTACTAATAGTTACGGTACAAAAACAAATCAGGGAATTCTAATTGAATTACCATTAACCAATCAAGAATTAGCAAATTTTTGTGGAACATCACGGGAAGTAGTGAATCGATTACTAAGTGATTTAAGAAAAACAGGAATTATTTCCATTGATAAAGGTTCAATCACCATCCATGACCTTGATTATCTAAAGAATGAAATTGATTGTGAAGACTGCTCCCCAGAAATTTGTAAAATTGACTAAAAAAATCGGTCGCTTAGACCGATTTTTTTTAGTCAATTTCTTTTATTATCAAATTGATTAACAAGTTTAATTAATTGTTTCGAAATTTCCATCACAGCATTGTCTTCGGAAATATGAAAGACTGGAACCGTCAGATATTCCCTTACCACTTTCGTTAAAGCTTGATCCCAAACAATGACAGCCTTAATATTTTCTACATTTCTAATGAGTGATAGATCGTCATCATTCCTTAAAATGAGTAGTTTTGGATAGGCCTCTTTTTTATGTCCCTCAATTAAAATGAAATCCGGTCGAAAAAAACCCATAAAACGAATTTGTTCATCAAGGGTCCAAGCCGAATCTTCAGCTTGCACGACCATCCTGCCATCCCCTTCAACCAATGCTGCAGCTGCTCCTGCATCGAGATGTTTGGACGAATCCTTTTGAAGTGGTATATCCGGCCTACCACCGTGCCCATGATGCTTAATGGTGACTATCTTAAATCCATCCTTTTTTAATACTTGAAGCAGTTTTAATAAAAAAGTGGTTTTACCAGAATTTTGATATCCTGCCACTTGAAAAATGATGGACTTTACCAAGGCCATTCACTGCCAACTTGATCTTCAAGCAGCAAAATATCTACTTCATCACCCGCTTTAAAGCTTCTGGTCCCTCCTGGAAGAATCATCAAGGAATTAGCTCCAGAAAGACTCATGATGATATTCGATTTGTCTAATCCACTTGGTGTTGCATACAGGCTGCCATTTTTGATTGAAAAAGCACTGCGGACAAATCTCGTAAAAGGGTTAGCTTTAGGAAAATCAACCTCAAGTACCGCTTTTTCTTTTCGCAGATGTGGTTTGGCAGAAAAAAGCATTCTTCGAATAATCGGCCGAGTAAACAATTCAAATCCAACATAGCAGGCCGAAGGATTACCAGATAACCCAAATAGAAGCTTCCCTTCGAATTGAGCTACCGTTGTAACACTACCAGGTCTCATCGCCACTTTATTAAATAAAACCTCAGCACCCAGCTTTTCGTAAATCGCAGGTAGATAATCAAAATCCCCAACAGAAACGCCGCCAGTAGTAATGAGGATGTCTACCTTATCCAATGCATTTTTTACTGCAGTAAAGCACGTATCAAATACATCAGGGAGTTTACCATAATAGTGGACAATAGCGCCTGTTCTTTGAATTTGAGCAGCAATCATATGTGAATTACTGTTTCGAATTTTTCCAGGTACCAATTCTTCTTTTACCTCTAACAATTCAGTTCCCGTTGCAAATAACCCTATCACCGGCTTTTTTGCAACAGGCACTTGGTGATAGCCAAATGTCGCCAACATTGCTTGAATGCCTGGATTTATGAAAGTGCCCTTTTTTACTAAGATTTCACCCTCTTTGGCATCTTCGCCACGATAGGAAACATTATCACCCTTTTTGAAGCTGCGTTTTATCAACATAAATGGGGTCCCATTTTTTTCATAATCTTTTGCCACTTCAAACATCACAACCGCATCTGTACCTTCAGGCATCATAGCTCCGGTCATAATTCTAACCGCTTCGAACTGGTTTACGATCTTAGAGGATGTCATGCCAGCACCTATATGGTCGACGACCCTAAACTCCACCGCATTCGTTAAGGAGGCTTCCTTCGTATCGATAGATCTAACAGCAAATCCATCATATGGTGCCCTGTCAAAATGAGGTACATCGCTGGTTGCCTTTAAGTCTTCAGATAAAAAACGCCCAAAGCTTTCATCGATCGATACATATTCTGTTTTACCATTTAATTGATATTCCATTATTTTTTTTACTGCTTCCCCAATCGGGATTGGTTTTCTTCTCTCTAGCAACACCAACAACTCCTGCCATAACAAATAAAAGTTCAGATAATTGGTTGAACTTATTTCATTATAAGCCTATCTAATAGTAACCAATATAGCAAATATCACAATTATGGACAAAAAAGTTTTAATTCCTATCAAATAAGTGATTCAAGTCACCTATAAGATCTAGGAAATCCAGTATCCTTAAGTTATGAAATAATAATCTTTAGGAGGAAAATATGATTACTTTCCCTTTATCTTCAAATACATTGGTTAAAGATATTGTAAATGAACTGCCAAAAACGAGCGATGTGTTCAAGAAGTTTAGAATTGACTTTTGCTGTGGAGGCAATATTCCACTTTCACAAGCAATAGCTGAAAATGGCGTTAATGAAGGCGCATTGCTAGAAGAATTAAGAGTGGTATTTGAAAAAAACAGCTCAACTGAAACAGACTTAGAAGTATGGACGAAATCTGATTCAAACACCATTATTGATCACGTCATCAACCATTATCACCGAACATCTGAAGAGGAATTATCACTGCTTAGCCCATATGTTACCAAGGTTTCTCGTGTACATGGTGACAATCACCCAGAACTGTTAAAGGTTAATGAACTCTTTTATGAATTTAAAAAAGAATTAATCGAACATATGACGAAAGAAGAGGAAATTGTATTTCCGCTGATTAAACAACTTTCAGACGGAACAGTAGAAGATCGCGAAGAAGCAATCAACATGATTGTAGAGCTTGAAAAAGAACATGACCATGCAGGTGAAATCTTAAGACAAATTCGTGCAGTAACTTCTGATTATACACTTCCGCTTGACGCATGTGGAACCTATCGTTTAGTCTATAAACGCTTAGAAGAACTTGAAGGTCTTACCTTTATGCACGTTCACCTTGAAAACAACATCTTATTCCCTAGATATTTCTAATAAAGAACGATAAGAGGCTGGTGCAGCAGCCTCTTTTTCTATGCAAAAAAACCTCTCTTTTAAATAAGAGAGGTTAGCCGCCAATATAGGACATTTCAATTTTTTTACGGTTTTTTGCTGTCTCTTCTGTCCGTTCATCAGAATACCTATCATTTCGGGCATTCCAAATATTCATAACTCGGTTTCTCAGTTCTTCATCTGTTGCACCGTTTCTCATAAAGTTTCGAATATCATGACCATTTCCATTAAATAGACAAGTAAAGATTTGTCCATTTGCCGAAAGCCTCGAGCGGGTACAGCTGCTGCAGAATGACTCTGATACAGAAGTAATAAACCCAACATTCACGTCCGTGTTTTTATAATTATACAATTTTGCAACTTCACCAAAATAAGCTGGGTCAAGTGACTCTAACTGATAATGCTCTTTTAGCAGATAGTATATTTGCTTTTTTGTAATAACATCATCCATTTTCCAGCCATTCGATGATCCTACATCCATATATTCAATAAAACGCAGCTCCAAACCATTCTTCAGGCAAAAATCCGCCATCGGGATGATTTCTGAATCGTTAAGACCTTTTTTAACCACCATATTGATTTTAATCTTGAGACCTGCCTCTTTAGCAGCTTCAATCCCATCTAACACAGGCTGGGTAGCTACACCACGTCCATTGATTTCACCAAACAACTCATCATCTAACGTATCAAGACTGATATTAACTCTTTTAAGTCCTGCTTCTTTCAATTTAACTGCCAGTTTTGGGAGTAGGATCCCATTAGTCGTTAATGCAATATCGTGTAAACCGTCAATCTTAGAAAGCTTTTCCACCAAAATCGGAAGATCCCTGCGAAGTAGTGGTTCACCACCGGTAAGACGGATTTTTTCTACACCTATACTAACAAAAATTTTCGCTACACGTTCAATTTCCTCATATGTTAACAAAGCACTTTTTGGCAGAAACTCAAAATCATCACCAAATTGATCTGCAGGCATGCAATATTGACAGCGAAAATTACATCTGTCGATAACAGAGATTCTTAAATCTCGTAATGGACGATTTAATTTATCTTTAATAATGGTCTTTTCCATTTATATCAACTCCATTTTTTTCAAAAAGCGAGTAATATATTCATTCTACCAACAATTCATTAAAAATACTGTTACTTTATTCACTATCTTACCATTTCTTACGGTATTTTTTAATTTAAAAATAAGTTTTCACTATATTGTCATTGTTTACTTCTTTTAGCGGGCATCACCTAAGTTAAAATAAGAGTAATAATAATCTGAAATGTGACTAACTTTGAGGTGATATATAATGATGACAAAAATAAAGCCTACTCATTCAATAGAAATAAAGGAGTTACTTAGGTTTGCTGATCGGAAAATTAATAGTGAAAGAGGGAGCTATTTATTTCAAGAAGGTATGCTTGCTGAAGAACTTTTTATAATTGTTTCTGGTAAAGTACAAATTAGTAAAATTACCTCTGACGGCCGGGAACTTTCGTTAAGAATATGCGGAGAAAATGATATTTGTGGTGAATTAACGCTCTTTACCGATAATCCTAGATATTTATTAAGTGCGAAAGTGTTAGAAGAAGGCGAAATTGTTGCGATAAAAAAAGATGTAATTGAAAGTGAAATTTTCCAGAATAGTAAGCTGGCTTTTGAATTTATGAAATGGATGAGTGATCATTTCCGAAAAACACAGACAAAATTTCGTGATCTTGTTTTAAACGGAAAGCGCGGAGCACTTATTTCAACGTTAATAAGAATGTCTAATAGCTATGGTATTCATAAAGGAAATGAAATATTAATAGATTTACCATTAACCAACCAGGAGCTTGCCAACTTTTGCGGAACTTCTCGAGAAAGTACGAACCGTATCCTTAGTGAATTGAAGAAAGATAAAATTGTTAGTGTAAAAAAGGGAAAAATATCTATTTTAGATCTTCAATATTTAAAAGACGAAATTGGCTGTGAAAATTGTCCGGCGGTATATTGCAACATCGAATAGGAGGAGGAAGCAATCAAACATGATTGCTTCCTCCTCTTATTCATTATTGAGCTTGTTTTTCTCTTAAAGCCTTTGGAATGTAAACACAGAATGGTTCGCTTTCCAGGTAATCCCCTGTCATCGCATACGCTCGTGACCTTGAACCACCGCATACATGCCGGAATTCACATACACCACATTTACCTTTATATAAATCCGGATTTCTTAATGATTTAAAAATGGGTGACTCACGATAAATATCTGCTAATGGTGTTTCACGTACATTTCCTGCTTTAACTGGTAATAGTCCGCTTGGGTAGACATCTCCAATATGGGAGATAAAAACAAACCCATTTCCATCATTAACACCTTTAGGTGCGCGGCCAAGTCCGTCAATTGAACCTGTTAAGCCTTGTTCTGTTAATGCACTTAAATAATTTATTTCCTCCGTTTTTTCTTTTGCTTCGCGCATTTTTTGCTGAATAACAACACGGCGGTAATGCTGGGCAGCAGTAGTTTTAATGTCGAAAGGAACCCGCTTGCTGAGGTCATACAGCCATCTAAATACTTTCTCATGCTCAACAGGTGATATCATATCTGATTCTTGACCTCTCCCCGTCGGAACAAGGAAAAACACACTCCACAAAACGCAGCCCAGTTCTTCAACCATTTTTGCCATTTCATCAAGATATTCAATATTATATCTAGAAATTACCGTATTAATTTGAATGGGTATTTCAAGTTCATGCAGGTATTTTATTCTTCCCATTGTTAGGTCGAAAGAACCTGCTGTTCCACGGAAGTGATCATGAACGTCAGCTGTGGGACCATCAATACTAAATGCCCAGCGAGATAGACCTACTTCCTTTGCTTTTTCAATTGCTTCTTTTGTAACATTAGGTGTTGCACTTGGTGTCATAGAGACCCTGACGCCTTTATCTACTGCATATTTAGCAATGTCAAAAACATCTTGTCTCATTAATGGGTCTCCACCGGTAAAGACAAGCATTGGATTATTCATTTCGTATATTTGATCAATAAGGTTTTTACCTTCTTCAAAGGATAGTTCCCGTGGATCTCTTCTTAATTGAGCTTCTGCACGGCAGTGTAAACAAGCGAGTTGACATGCGCGCGTAAGTTCCCAAATTACGATAAATGGATCTTTATTAAAGTCTCGGCCAAATGCCATATATGAAACGCCTCCTAAAACGGCCATTTCAAAACCAAACAGCCTTATTACCTGTATTATATCGGGGTTTCCACTACGAATAAGTGAACTACCTCACATTCCGCTTAAATACATTTGTCCTTTTTGTGAAGACGAAATGTGGATAGGCATTTTTAGTTGAGCATAACTGGGGTTTGTTGTGGATAACTGAAATTAGTTACGCATAGGCTTTGGTTTGTTGCGGATAACTGATATTAGTTGCACATAGGCTGTGGTTTGTTGCGGATAACTGAAATTAGTTGCGCATAGGCTGGGGTTTGTTGCGGATAACAGAAATTAGTTGCACATAGGCTGAGGTTTGTTGCGGTTAACTGATATTAGTTGCGCATAGGCTGGGGTTTGTTGCGGATAACAGAAAAAAACAGCAGATGCATTCTGCTGTTTTGAGTTATTTAACGGATGCCTAATGCAATTTTCGCATAACGTGACATCATTTCCTTATTCCATGGCGGGTTAAAAACAATATTAACCTCTACATCCTTTATTTCCGGAATATCAGCTAACGCTCTTTTCACTTGGTCGACAATGGTTCCTGCAAGAGGACAGCCCATTGAGGTGAGCGTCATCGTAATCGTTACTACTCCTTCATCATCCATCTCTGCATCATACACCAATCCTAAATTGACAATATCCACGCCTAATTCTGGATCGATTACCAATTCTAATGCACCCATAATATTTTCTTTTAAATCTTCATTCATTACTCATACACTCCTCTATATTAAGTTAATAAATGTTTCTCGAGCCACGAAACCGCAGCTTGTAAACCTTCCCTGCTGACCTTATGATCCGCATTTTCATCACTTATGAAGTGAAGATTGGCTGGTGTTTCCTCATAATCATCCTTAACGGATTGATAAAACTGGTAGGTTAAATGAAAGGGAACAATTGGATCTTTTTTTCCGTGCCAAAATAATAATGGCCGATTCCCAAGCTTCTCCGGTTGAAGGCTCAAGTCAAATTGGCGAAGAAACGATAACTGCTCTTCAATCTGTTCCTTCGTGAATGAAAGTCCAATACTGAGTCTCTGCATTTGTTCTATTTGCCAATGTAGATATTCCTCATAAGCGGGCATTCCCATTAAGCTGACTGCAGCTTTAATCCATTTATATTTGGTTAATGCCCCCAATGTAACTATACCACCCATTGAAGTTCCCGCAAGTCCAATTTGCTCCTGGTCAGCTAATCCCTCATTAACATAGTATTCCTTATAATCGTTCAATTCATGGATGGTCTTAATAACAATTTCCCAAAAATGTTTGTATAGCGCGTTCTCAGATAAACCTTGTTCCCTTTCACCATGGTAAATTGCCTCTGGTAATATGACTCGAAATCCCTTTTCCGCTAATAAATAGGCATAATGAAGATTATGCTCCTTTGCACTGGTAAATCCATGGTTAAAAATGATGAACGGAAGTTTTTCTTGTTGGTCATTTTTATTTACTATATGTAGATAAGGGTTATTTTTCAGCCAACTTTTTTCAACGATAATCACTAAGGCAGGACCTCCTTTATACATAAATTCAAATTCTTATGAAGTGAATTTTTTTACAGGTATGGTATAAAATTGTTAACATAGTATCTATACAAATTTGATTTTCAACAAAATAAGAAATTCATAGTTGTAGTGTATCATTACATTCTTCAATTTTCTAAAGCTAAGCCTTATTGTATAAAAAACTATCAAAGAAGGAGTCAATATGGCGGAAAAACATTTAATTGCATTGGATTTAGATGGGACTTTATTAAAAGATGATAAAACCATTTCTACAAAAACAAAAAACGTTTTAAGTAAAGCAAGAGAAGAAGGACATGTGGTAATGATTGCAACGGGCAGACCATTTCGCTCGAGTGAACCGTATTATCGTGAGCTCCAATTAGATACTCCAATTGTAAATTTTAATGGTGCTTTTATGCATCACCCACTTGATTCAAGCTGGGGATATTATCATGATCCTTTAGATATTAAGGTCGCTAAGGACATTGTGGAAGCGTGCCGTTCTTTTCAATTTCACAACATCATTGCAGAAGTCATTGATGAAGTTTATTTTCACTATCATGACGAAAAACTTTTAGATATTTTCGGTATGGGCAATCCATTCATAACGACAGGAGATCTTCGTGACTACTTAAAAGATTCTCCAACAAGTTTGTTAATCCATACTGAAGAAGATGATCTAAAGCAAATACGCCGGCATTTATCAGACGTTCATGCTGAAGTAATTGACCATCGAAGCTGGGCGGCACCATGGCATGTCATTGAAATTATCAAAATTGGCTTAAGTAAGGCTGTTGGGTTAAAAAAAGCCTCAGATTATTTTAATATTCCTCCTGAAAGGATCATTGCTTTTGGAGATGAAGATAATGATCTAGAGATGCTTGAGTATGCTGGGCGCGGCATCGCAATGGGTAATGCCATTGACAAAGTTAAAAGTATTGCGAACGAGGTAACCCTGACGAATGAAGAAGACGGCATTGCCGTATATTTGTCAGATTTGTTAAACTTAAAGTAATAGATGGTATTTCACCAGACTTTACCTAAATGAATTCCTCTTATTAGAGCATACTATTTTTGTGAGGCACTTTCGCTGCTTCATACCAAGCTCACCAAATTGGAGGGATTGCAATGGGTAAACGAAACAAATCGAAACGCTTTGTCCAGCAAGGTGTGGATACCGTTAGTAAACACGCTGAACGTATTCCTTACCACATGACTTACGCTGAAGCGGAAGCCCAGAAAATGTCCAATGTGCGTGACTCCTCGCTTGGAGGGATATAACGATGGGAAACCAGTTATTCCAAGAAGCAAGAAGATTTGTTGAGATGGCGAAAACGGCCGACCCTGCTGAACGGAGTTCTGCAGTTTCGATAGCAAAGAACGCCTTAAGTTCTGCTTTCGCTAATTCTACCTTTGCGGAACAGCGTCAGCTCCAAGAAATGCAAAATGAGCTTGAACAAATTCAATAATAGAAAAGCTGGCACGTTACACTTTCGTGCCAGCTTTTCTATTTTAGCTTTACCAAACCTATTCACGCCGAAAGAAACCATAGATTCCTGTTGTCTGAAGGATATTCGTAAATGCATTAGGATCAACTTCTTTAATAATTCTCTCTAGATCAAATAGCTCGTACCTGGTAATAACGATCATCAGCATGTCTCTTGATTCATTTGAAAATGCCCCCTTCGCTGGAACCATCGTGATTCCCCTTACAAGCTTCGAATGAATAGCTGTTTTTAATTCTTCTGCTTTTTTCGTAATAATCATGGCCGTTAATTTTGCATGCCTTGTATGGATGGCGTCAATTACCCTCGTGGTAGCATACAAAGATACGATTGTATAAAGTGCTTTTTCCCATCCATATAGAAAACCGGCTGTAATAATAATTAGTGAATTTAAAGTAAAGATGTAGTTACCAATCGGCCTATCCTTCATCCTAGATAAAACCATGGCAATGATGTCTAAGCCGCCCGTGGATGCCCCCCATTTTAACGTTAAGCCGACACCAACCGCTAATATCACCCCGCCAAAGACTGAATTTAGGAGGATATCTTTAGATACCTGTGTAATCGGGATTATTTCTAAGAAAAAAGAGGATAGGACAACACTTAGAAAACTATAAACAGTAAATGATTTTCCAACCTTAAACCAGCCCAAAATCGCTACAGGAATATTTAACAGTAACAATAAAATACCCATTGAAATTGTAAAAGGCGTTTGATCAGTTAAAACTTTTGAAAGCAATTGGGCGATTCCTGTAAAACCGCTAGAGTAAACATTTGCCGGTACTAAAAAGAAGTTAATTGCCAGGGCGTTAAGAAATGCACCAACAATAACGATTACTATTTTTTTGGTTTGGAGCCATAACAAAAGCACCATCTCCTCATATATTTTGAAATATAGATAATTGTTTTTTTACCCTGAAACCGATAAACTGAAACTAACTATATTGCTTGAAAGCAGGTGAGCTTCATGCCGGTACAAATACTAGCTGACAGCGCATGCGATTTACCAAAAGATTTTTACTTAGAGCATAACGTGACCTTATTTCCATTAAAGGTTCAGGTTAATGGCCAAGAATATGAAGATGTTAAAACCATTGATCCAAAAACAGTCTATGACGCCATTCGTGGCGGAGATATTCCTAAAACATCACAGGTTTCTCCTTTATTATTTGAGGAAATCTTTACAAAAATGGCTGAAAATAATGAAGATGGAATATATATTGCGTTCTCTTCTGAATTATCTGGTACATATCAGACTTCTGTTATGATTCTTGACCAAGTAAAGGAAAAATATCCAAACTTTAATTTAACAATTGTTGATACTAAGTGTGCCTCACTTGGGTTCGGACTAGTCGTAAGAGAAGCTGCACGGCTTGCTGCAGAAGATGCCTCAAAGGAAGAAATACTTAAAGATGTGGTATTCCGAAGTCAGCATATGGAACAGATTTTTACAGTTGATGACTTAGATTATTTAGCCAAGGGCGGACGTGTCTCGAAAGCTTCAGCCTTTCTGGGTAGCTTACTAAATATCAAGCCAATCCTAAATGTCGAAGATGGCAAACTGGTTCCAATCGAGAAAATACGAGGAAAAAAGAAGGTTTATCGACGTTTGATTGAACTAATGAAGGAGCGCGGTGAAGATTTTGGTGACCAAGTGATCGGGATCAGCCATGCTGATACAAAGGAGACGGTTGAAGTGGTCAAAGCGTTAATCGAGGAAGAATTACAGCCAAGAGAAACGTATGTAACGAATATCGGCTCTGCAGTCGGAGCCCACACAGGACCTGGGGCCATCGCAATTTTCTTTCTGAGTAAATCGCCTTCATAAATAAAACAAAGCAGGGAATTCCCCGCTTTGTTTTATTTATGATCTGTCTTTTTTGAATATTGATTTTTACCCGCTTGACGATTTTTCTCTCGCATCATGTTTTTTTCGTGTCTTAATGCATTATTGTCTTGTGCTTTTTTATCGTTATCTGATGTATGCGGCATAAAGATACTCCTTTCAAAATTCCTTCAGTGTATAGTGTCCGTCATTTCAAATAGGAGTATGTATAGGAAAATTAATCCTTTTTCAGGTACGTCCAGCTTCCTTCCTGGTACACTCTGCCGTCTTTCATAAGTTTACCGAGTGCGCGCTTAAATGCTCCCTTACTTAACTGGAAGCGTTCTTGGATTTCCTCAGGCATACTCTTGTCATTAAAAGGCATTGCACCATTTCTGCTCATTAAATAATCAAAAATACGTTCCGCATCAAGGTCCAGGGATTCCTGTTTTCTAGCAAGTAAAGAAACATTTACTGTTCCATCTTCTTTGACATCAACAATCCGACCTTCCACCATTTGCCCTAACCGCGGCTCTTTTTGTCTTTGTGATTCATGGATGAATCCTTTAAAGCCCTCAATGGTATAAATCCAGCTTCCCACCTTTGCAGTCCGGTAGATATGCCCCTGTATATTCTTGTTAAAATCCTTCCTCGTTGCATTGGTTGATATTGACTCTATTACCGGGTCTGTTGCAAGCTTTGCATATAATAGATAATTGTTATTCACCCTTAAGGTAACATAAACCAAATCGCCTTCCCTAGGCCAGACTGATTTATGGACTGGGAGATCGTCAATTCCTAATAATAGATCCTTTTTAATTCCAATGTCCAAAAATACACCTACATGAGGATTGGTATCCACCACTTTAAGCCAGGCATATTTGCCAATCGCAATTTCGGGTATGGTTGTAGACGCAGATGTTCTTCCTTCAGAATCAACATACAAAAACACCTCGACCGTTTCGTCTTCTTCATATTCTCGGTCCGCTTCATTTATATGCAATAAAACATCTTCATTTCCATCCGTTAAAAAATACCCAAAATCGGCTTTTCGTGCCACCGTTAAGGTAACGGTTTGACCAATAAGTTCTTGTAATGACATGTTAACTCACCTTTTCTCTCCTATTGTTATCCATAGGGTTGTTTGACTTGCTATATTTTACTATAATGTAGGCATAAAGGGAAACATTAGCAGAAATGAAAATAACCGTTATTAAACATATACAGGAGGTATTATTACTATGGCCAAAGACGAATCTTTTGATATCGTATCCAAAGTGGAATTTACTGAAGTCACAAATGCAATTACCGCAACGATGAAGGAAATTAAAACTCGTTACGATTTTAAAGGAAGCAAAAGTGAAGTTACACTAGATAAAGAAGAGCTTGTTTTAGTTTCAGATGATGAATTTAAAATGGATCAGCTGAAAGACGTTTTGCTCGGCAGGTTAATCAAAAGAGGTGTTCCTGTTAAGAATCTGGATTATGGCAAAATGGAAAAATCCTCTGGAGGGACCGTCCGCCAAAGAGCTAAACTTGTTCAAGGGATCGATAAAGAAAATGCTAAGAAAATTAACACGATTATTAAAAACAGCGGACTTAAGGTGAAGAGCCAAATTCAAGATGACCAAGTACGCGTAAGCGGTAAAAACCGTGATGATCTTCAAAAGATTATTTCCTTGGTTCGCGAGGCTGATCTAACAGTCGATGTTCAATTTATTAACTATCGATAAAACATATTTACTGGGTGAAAGAAAAATTTCTTTTCACCTTTTTTATTTTCTCATATTTTCGTTCATTTACCTCAAACTAAAATGGTAAATAACCTTGGAGGTAACATGAATGTCAAATAACCAACAACAGCAAAAAAAGACTTTTCCACCACAGCATCAAAATCATCAGCCTGGTATCGAAAGTGAAATGAAACCGCTTCCTCTCTCAGTCAATTCCAACTATAAAAGTGCAGGGAAATTAGCTGGTAAAACTGCGCTTATCACTGGAGGAGATAGTGGTATAGGAAAATCTGTTGCCATCTATTTTGCAAAAGAGGGCGCAGATGTTGCCATTGTTTATTTAGAAGAACATCAAGATGCGGAGGAAACAAAATCTCTCATTGAAGCAGAAGGGCGTAAATGCCTGCTCATTTCCGGTGACATAGGTAATGAAGATTTTTGTAAGGAAAGTGTTCATAAAGCAATCGAACAGTTTGGTAAGATTGATGTTTTAGTAAATAATGCAGCTGAACAGCACCCGCAGCAAAGTCTGTTAGATATTAC
The DNA here is from genome assembly GCF_057221695.1 of Neobacillus sp. plas4. Lineage (NCBI taxonomy): Bacteria > Bacillati > Bacillota > Bacilli > Caryophanales > Bacillaceae > Neobacillus > Neobacillus sp. plas4. Next base: position 1,553,711 of record NZ_CM170152.1, on the reverse strand, counting down.
CTCAGCACAACTTGAAAAAACGTTTCGGACCAATATATTCTCATACTTTTATATGTCTAAAATGGTCCTGCCACACCTAAAACAAGGTGCGGCGATTATCAATACGGCTTCCGTTACTGCTTATGCCGGCAATGAGCAATTATTAGATTATTCTGCCACAAAAGGTGCAATCGTAACCTTTACTCGTTCCCTGGCAAAATCACTGGCACAGAAAGGTATACGAGTAAACGGCGTTGCACCTGGCCCTATTTGGACACCCCTGATTCCCTCTACCTTTAACGAAGACCAAGTGGCAAGCTTTGGGTCAAATACACCGATGGGCAGAGCCGGGCAGCCATTTGAACTTGCTCCGTGCTATGTATATCTGGCATCCGATGATTCCTCCTATGTAAGTGGACAAATCCTTCATGTCAACGGCGGAGAAATTATAAATGGGTAATCAATGAATATAAAAAGGCGTTACTTCGATATGGAAGTAACGCCTTTTTATAAAGTTTACTTCCTTCTTTTCCTAATCTTTACTATAAAAATAGTGAACAAGACATAAACAACGATTAGTGATCCGATTAGCGGCAGATTAATTCCGCTTTTCTTGGCTAATACATAAACCTCGGCTTCATCTCTATCTATAATGAGGTCGTATCGATTATCCTTACTCCGAACCAGGTCACCTTTTAACAGCCCACGCAGTTCTTTTCCACCTTCAATTTGGTCATTATTTAAGGTGATGCTTTGAGATTCGCTAGTATTATTAATAGCAATAATAGCTGTTTCATCTTGGTAGACACGTTTGTATACGGCCATTCCATCTTTTTCATAAAGCATTTCCATGCTTCCTCTCGTTAACGAAGGAAGTTGGTTTCTTAATTCACCAAGCTTTGTAATATAGTCAATCAGCTCTTTTTCTGTTCGAAAATTCATAGGCTGACGATTATCAGGAATTTCTCCTCCGTTTAATGCAATTTCACTCCCATAAAAGACTACTGGGAGTCCAGGAGTTGAATACATATAGGTTAAAGCCGTCTTCCACCGTGCCCCTGGAAAATGTTTATTCTTAACGATATCACGCGTAAAGCGAGTAGTCATTTCATTGTCAAAAAATACTGGCTGCAACTCGGGCTTATCAACCTCATTATCTTCCAGTCCGCTAAATGATTGATTGACATCAGCAAAGGCATTTCTCAAATTCTCACTATATTGATAATCAGTAATGCTGTCGATTCCAGTACTTTTATAAATATTAAGATCAACCTTACTATTAGTGGAGGTTATCCCTAATAGGAAAAAGTTTTCTTTTTCCTTTTTTACTTCTTTTGAAAATTCGCTCCAAAATGTCTCAGGTACAAAATTTATTTCCGGAAGACTATATCCGTCGATATCGGTTTCATTTATCCACCACTTTGCAGCGTCTAACAAGTAATTTTTGACTTCAGGGTTATCCTGATTAAGATCAGGCAGATCGTTTATCCAGGCATTTTCTAGTTCGTCCTGATCTTTTAAATCATGAATATCCCGTTTCTCATTAAACCAGTCTTGTTTCGTTTTATCCGTAACCCATGGGTGTTCTTTAGAAACATTATTGGTTACAAAATCGATAATAACCTTCATATCACGTTGATGTGCTTCTTGAACCAACTTCCTGAATGTTTTGAGTGATCCAAAATGCTCATCCGTCTTATAAAAATCATTCACCCAATATCCATGGTATCCACCATCCGTATTATCAACGATTGATGTGAGTCGGATTGCTGTAAAGCCCATTTCCTTTATGTAATCAAGCTTGTCCATAACCCCTTGAAAATCTCCGCCATTATAGGCTAAAGGGTCTTGCGTATTCACATCGATATCATTCTTTGTATTGGCATCAAAAAAACGATCGACCATAATCGAATAAATGGTTTCATCCTGCCATTTACGGTCTTCTTTCTCCATTTCAGCCTGTACTGGCAGTGATGTGATAACCAAAAAACAGATTAAAATAAGTGTCATTAAGGTTTTTCTCATGTTCAATCCCCTTCCATACACTCATTTTAATCTAATAATGTTGTGAATCCAACTATTATCGTTTATCATTTTACTATATTAATATTGTAATCTTTAAACCAAATATCAAGTTGAATAAAGTAAGCTAAAAGCTGCGGGCCTGACATCAACTGTCCAAACCATGGCTCTTTGAACGAATTACCCCCAGATTCCACTAGTTTATTTAGTAGATCATGATTGAATAACTCATATAGTACAGATGCCTTATCTCCTAGTATCTTCCTTAATTGTTGTTGAACTGCTAGTGTATATTCTGGATGATGGGTTTTTGGATATGGACTTTTCTTTCGATACAGAACTTCCTCTGGAAGAATCCCTTCAAACGCTTTTCTCAATATCCCCTTTTCTCTGCCGTGAACCATTTTAATATCCCACGGGATATTCCAAACGTATTCAACAAGTCGATGGTCCGCAAATGGAACTCTTACCTCTAGACTTGCACCCATGCTCATTCGATCCTTACGGTCAAGCAGTGTGGTCATAAAATGTGTCATATTAATATAGAAAAGCTCTCTTCGTTTTGCTTCCTCTAGGCTTTCTCCATCCAATCCTGGTGTTTCCAGGATGGCTTGATTGTATTTATCAATCACATAATCCTTTAAATTCAATCTTTCCTGCCAATCCGTTCTTAACAGGTTATTCCTATCATTTACCGAACGCATCCAAGGGAAACTTGGTCTCTCTAAATCTTCCTTGCGGTGGAACCATGGATAGCCTCCAAAAATCTCATCCGCACATTCTCCAGAAAGGCTGACAACAAAGTCATTTTTTATTTCGTTACAAAACCAAAGTAAGGAAGAATCAATGTCAGCCATACCAGGCAAGTCGCGAACATGAACCGCTTCTGTTAAGTCTTTCACTAATTGCTGCTGTGAAATGGTCTTAAAATGATGCTTTGTATTAAACTCATTGGTTACAATGTTAATCCATTTTTCATCCGCATTTGGTTGAAATTCATTTGCCTTGAAAAATTGGTCATTTCCTTCATAGTCAATAGAATACGTGTGAAGCTGACCTTTTCCTTGGTCCTTAAAACATTGAGCAGCAATAGCTGTAATAATACTGGAATCAAGCCCGCCTGATAAGAAAGTAGATAGCGGCACATCCGATACAAGCTGTCTTGTAACAGCATCTGTTACCAAATATCGTACCTTTTCAGCTGTTTCTTCTACATTATCCCTATGCACATCACTCTTTACATTCCAATAGCGCCAAATCCTTAAGCCCTTTTTGGAAAAAGTTAATGCGTGGGCAGGCCTTAACTCTTTAATTCCCTTAAAGATACCAGAGCCAGGTGTCCTTGATGGACCTAAACCAAAAATTTCAGCCAGCCCCTCATATTCCAACTCCGTCTTCATTCCAGGGTTAGCGAGTATGGCTTTTATTTCCGATGCAAATAAAATTCCTTTATTTAATTGTGTAAAAAACAATGGTTTAACCCCTAATCGATCCCGTCCAATAAACAGCTTTTCTTCCTTTTGATCCCAAATGGCAAATGCATAGATTCCGTTTAAATGATTTACGCACTCTTCCGCCCATTCTATATAGGCAGTTAACAGAACTTCTGTATCAGAATGACCTTTAAAAGAATATCCTTTAGTAAGGAGAATTTTGCGGATATCTTCGGTATTATAAAGTTCACCGTTATAACAGATGGTGTACTCATTACCTTCCTTTTGTTTTGTCATTGGCTGTCTGCCGCCCTCAGGGTCAACAACAATTAAACGCTTATGTCCAAACCCCACATGTGTTTGAACCCAGAGGTTTGTTTCATCTGGCCCTCTTCTGGCTAGAGTATTGGTCATTTTTTCGACTGTATATTTTTCTTTTCTTATATCTTTAGTAAAATCAACCCATCCTGATACTCCGCACATATAGCTCTCCTCTCTCCAGTTTTGAACACTGGGTTACATTGCATGTTCTTATTCTATTCAGCCCAATATATTTGGAAAATTGTCCAAATTAAAGATAAACAAGTTATAAAATCTCACAAAGATGTCTACAAAGAAAATGAAAGTATTAGGCACGGAGGTTAAACATGAATCGACAACAAAGAATAAAACTAATGGATTTTCAGCTAAGGGCCTATAACGAAGGTTCAGTTGAACAAATAAGTGATCAATGGATCTTTTTTGACGAAGAAACAGAAGAGGCAGCGATGCTGGATGATTATCTTCAGCAAGAAATAGAAATATTTCGTGTAAATCGTTGGAAGAAAGGAATCTTGATTGAATCTGGGAAGATTCGAAGTGGGAATGAGACTATTATGCTTCGAGACCAAGATTCGGTTAGAATCAGAAAGCATTTAATCTATTCACTGGAAAGGCTTTTAGAGGGAATGAATGATGACGCCTTTTTTCAATTTGTCACGACATTGAACTCGTTAGATTTTTCTATCTATGATTGTATATATTGTTACAATCACCTCTCCTTCTTATCAGATGAAAATCGGAGAGATGGGGTAAACTTTATTGTTTTTGATAACCAAGAACAAATTTGTAATGTTCAGCACCATTTTTGTTATTTTGAAAAGGTAAATGACCGCTTTGAATTTACAATAAATACGGGGAAGAGACTAGTCATCGAAAAGATGATTTCATAGGTACAAAGTGTGTTTTTCATTTGAAGAAAAACACACTTTTTTTTCAATTAATTTCCAATATATCTTGAATACATAGATTTTGCTTTTACGATATCGTTTGTACCATGTACCAAAACTCGCCCATCCTTGAATACCACGATAGAAGTTTCTTTATCTGGAGAAAAACGAAGTAAGAATTGGTTTCCCATAACCTTACCATGCATTTTCAGCCTCTCACCAAGCTTTAGTAAATCACGTTCCTGCTTTTCCCTAAAATAAATCTGTACGGTATCTCGTCCACAAAGAGAACTATACGATTCTTGAAGGGAAGATGACCGATTGAGAAAGTCAAACTGACGGTTTACACATGCCGGACAATGTGGATTCTTTCCATCCATAATATTCATTGAAAATAAAGAGGGATCCCAAATATCAATTTGCTCAAGATTTGGACTTGTAGCTGCCCCTGTCAGCAGTTTGATCGCTTCAATTGCTTGGAAAGATCCAATAATATCTGTAATAGGAGAGAGAACTCCTATGGTGTCACAGGTTTCACCTCTGCCAATTGGTACGTGCGGAAATAAACAGCGATAACATGGTGTGATTCCTGGTTTTATAACAGCATACATTCCTCTAGAACTAACTGCTGCACCATGAATCCAAGGAATCCCATACTTTATCGCAACATCATTTATTAGATAACGAGTCATAAAATTATCGGTACCGTCAATAAGACAATCAAACCCGGACAATAGATCTTCGGCATTATCTACATTTACATCTGCAATAACGGCATCAACTGTGACAGTCGAGTTAATCGTATTCAATCTCTTTTGTGCGGCAATTACCTTTGGAAGATTTAGATTTACATCTTCTTCATTAAAAAGGGATTGTCGCTGTAAATTTGACAAGTCCACTACATCCCTATCAATTAACCTGATGTAACCCACACCAGACCGGACCAAATGATTGGCAGCGATGGTTCCCAATGCGCCAACACCGACAATCGCCACCTTGCTTTTCAGCAATTTTAACTGTCCTTCTTTCCCAATTCCTGAAAAAAGCATCTGTCTTGAATAGCGTCCTAAATCGTCCATCTGAAGTCCTCTTTTCTAAATTAATAGTTCTCTGACGTAACATGTTAATTTTAATGTAATTTCAGAAAACTTTAAATATTAAATAATAAAAAATAATAGTATAATAGAAGTTGGGTTTATTTATCTTTTTAGGAGGGGTATCCTATTCTATCCAAAAATAGGATATTAGCATCTAATATCAATGAAAGAGAGGAAGAAACATTGAATCTAGGTGGATTTTTAAACAAAGAAGTTGTAGTTGATTTAACAGCTGGAACCGTAAATTACAGGCCTATTAATGAGGAGGATGCAAAGAAGTACATAGGCGGCCGTGGTCTGGGTGTCAAATATGTACTTGATAACGGTCCTGAGGTAGAGCCATTATCACCTGAAAATATTCTATGTATCATGACAGGTCCTGTAACAGGATCACGCTCTTCAATGAGCGGACGACTTTGTGTTGTGACAAAATCTCCGTTGACAGGAACAGTAACAGATTCTCATATGGGCGGTTGGACGGCAGCTCGTCTAAAATGGGCAGGTATCGACAATATCATCTTCGCTGGAAAAAGTGATAAACCAGTATACCTTTATATTGAAGATGGAAAGGCAGAATTACGCGATGCTTCTGACTTATGGGGTAAAGGAACAAGAGAAACAGTTAAAACGCTGCAAGCAAAGCATGGAGAACAAGACCTTAGTGTAATGACAATCGGTCAAGCAGGTGAAAATACGGTTCGATTCGCATCGTTTATTAACGAACATGATCGTGCAGCAGGACGTGGCGGTACTGCAGCAGTAGCAGGTTATAAAAAGTTGAAAGCGATTGCGATTAAGGCGCCGCAAAAAGGAAATATGCCACAGCCGAAGTTAGAAATTGAATATAAAGAAGCAAATAAAAAGGCAGTAAAAGCCATTCTTGATGGCGGCCTAACTGCACCAAATAAAGGTGGTCTTTCCGTTTACGGCACAAATGTTTTAACAAACATTATCAATGAAGTGGGTGCTCTTCCGACAAAGAATTCTCAGTTCACTCATTGGGATGAGGCTGAAAAACACAGTGGTGAGTTTGTAAATGAACATTTATTAATTAAGAATAATACCTGCCATGCATGCCCTGTAGGCTGTAAAATCGAAGTTGAAGTAAAGGATGGAAAGTATAAAACTAGAGTCGAAAGTATTGAATTCGAATCTGCTTGGTCACTTGGATCTAATTGTTTGTTAAGTGACGCAGAGGCAATTTCTTATCTAATTGACCGTTGTAATGAGTATGGTCTAGATACGATTGAGCTAGGACATTGCTTCTCCGTTACAATGGAAGCATATGAAAAAGGACTAATCACCGAGGAGCTAATCTGGGGCGATGCCGATTCAATGATTGAATTGACAAAGAAAATTGCATACCGTGAAGGTTTTGGTGGGATCCTTGCCGAGGGTCCAGCAAGAGCAACTGCTTCATGGGGAGCACCAGAGCTATCTATGTCTGTTAAGGGTCAGTCCATTCCAGCCTATGATCCACGCGGAATTCAAGGGATAGGCCTCGGTTATGCAACCAGTAACCGCGGAGCCTGCCATTTACGCGGTTATACGGTAGCAAGCGAAATCGCGGGTATCCCTGAACCAACTGACCGCTTGAAGCCTGAAGGAAAAGGTGAACTATTAAAAATATTCCAAGATATGCTTGCATTCTCTGATTCTATGAATATTTGTAAGTTTTCGTCTTTCTCCGAAAACGCTGAACACTATGCTGAGCAGTATAGCGGGATGACTGGTATTTCAATGACTGCTGATGATGTAATGAAGGCCGGAGAAAGAATCTATAATCTTGAGCGTTATTACAATAATTTAGCAGGATTCAATAAAGAAGATGATGACTATCTTCCAAAACGATTCACGGAAGAGCCAGCCTCCGGTAATAGTGCAGGAGAAGTAAGCCGTATGGACATCATGCTTACTGAGTATTATCAGGTTCGCGGCTGGAAAAACGGAAAAGTGACCGAAGAAAAGCTTCGTGAGCTTGAAATTATTGGCCCAGAAAATCAGTTAGTTTAATAGGTAAAGGCTTCTGCACTATTTTGCAGAAGCCTTTTGTTATGGCGAATCTATCCGCCGATTCTAGTTGTTTTTACACGAAATTTTTTAATAATTTCCTTAAGAGCCTCGCCGTCGTTTGCAGTAAATCGGATATAGACACGATTTACTTTAAAAGTGGAGGTTATGGTAAGTTCCTCTTCACTTAAAATTTCCCCAATCCAGTCATCCGTTTGATAAGTGATAGGATATAAATTTGTAATCTGTTTACCCCCTAATTCCGCGAAATACATTTCAAGATGTTTACGATTAATTCCACGAAACTCCAGTTCCTGCTGTGGCATTTTATCCACCTGCCACTGGAGGAAACAGGGCAAATTGATCGTTCTCATGGACAATCGTGTCAAGCCCATCTAAATGGATAATATTTCTACCATTAATAAAAACATGAACAAAAGGAAGGAGCTCTTTTTCCTCTGTAAAAATTTCATCCTTTAAATCTGGAAACATTTCAATCATTTTATTGAGTATATCGATTACCCGTCTGCCTTCCGGTTTAACCTCTACCCCAACCCCGCCGCAAATTTGCCGGAGATTTGCAAATACTCTTACCAGCATACGATTCCTCACCTCTCCCTTATCTAAATAGTAAAATGATTTGTAACCCTTGTCATCCTTTTTTCAATAAAAAAAGAGCAGCCAGTTAAGGAACCGACAACTCTATCGAAAGGTTAATCTTATACGTGAAAAATTGACATAGGAAGTTTATCAAAACCTAAATACAATACAAGTAAGAAGGCGATAACAAACTGTATCCACAAAACGGACGTCTTTCTATTTTGCGCAACCTTGGCAAGAATCATTTCAAATAATCCTATAACCCATATCCCTACTACCGCTTTTAATATATACAACAAATCAATATTTGACAGCATGAACAATAAGCCTACACCTGTTGCAATAATTAGCAGATAAAGCACGCGCAGGATCATTCTAACAATTTTAGCTCCCTTTTCTTTTCCGCCTTTTAGTAAAAATATCGCGACAATAAATAAGATTAGGGCTAAAACCCAAGCTGTAACGTGACCATGAATCATTTAATCTTCCTCCTATGTATCAATAGCATATTGCAACACTATCATAACATAGGGATTGGAAAATTCCTAAATAAAAAATGCTAATAGTAATAACTTGTTTTCGTTAAGATTGATAGCTATAAATATCCCGAAGCACAATCGTATTGCCTTTGATTTCCTGTACCTCTGCTATATTAGTAATTTTTCTGGTTCCATCAGTTAAGCGTGATAGATGGATAAACACATCAATCGCACCAGCGAGCTGCTCCCTTATAACCCTTATCGGTGTACCCATTCCTGAGAGCAGGGAAATGATTTCTAAGCGGTCAATCAAATTAGTTGGACTATTCGAGTTACCTTCAGCAAGCAAACCATCATGTCCCTTTTTTATAGCTTGGAATATGGAAAAAGCGTCATTGCCGCGAATATCCCCAATAATTCTTTTTTCATCCCTCTGAATCAAATGGGATAGCGCATTCAGAAGAGTAGTTTTACCAGCCCCCGAACCACCTGAGATAAATATATTTAACCTATCCTCCACACATGCACTTAGAAAATGAGCCATTTCTTCTGTTACCATTCCGGAGTTAATTAAGTCTTTTAATTGAAGAGAATTCTTGGAAGTTTTCTTAATGGTTATGGCCGGACCTTTTGTGGCTGCTGGCGGAAGGATAGCATTGACGCAAGAACCATCTGGCAGCCTTGTATCAAGGATTGGTGAGTTTTCATCCATCTTTATTCCTAGTTGTGCTGCGAATTTTCCAATTACATTCACGATATGTTCATTATCACGAAATTGGATTGATGTTAATTCTATCTTACCATTTCTTTCACAATAAACTTGACATGGCCCATTTACCATAATCCCCGAAACATTTTCGTCCAAAAACAAGGAATGTATCGGGCCAAAATGAATCGCTATCTTTGATTCCTTATACTTCTCCAGCAGCGATACCTTTGGATATTCATTAAATTTTGCAATTGGATATTTTTCTCTGACGCTAATTTTCATTTCATTCGGCCGCAAGGAAGCGTTTAACAAAACCTTTGAAAAGTCATGTTTGTGATTTACTGCTTGTCTTTTTGTTTTTTGTTGGATTCGATTTACTAGACCCATCATTCCACCCACCTTGGCTTATTGATAACGGTTTAGCGGGGTTGTTAAAAAATAAATAACCCCGCCTTTACCGAAAGGGGGGTTGCCAAATTTACTACAACAAAGCGCATAGAAGGTCCTATACAAACCATGCTATAGTATATTAAAAAACACCCTATTCTTTCGGTAACTGGCTGGCGTAGTGCATATGTACACCTTAGCCCCTTTAGCTTTGCGTCACTGACTTTCATCAGTTTTGCCTTTATCGAGAATCAGTGTTTTCATCATTCCTACTGATCTCTTATATTTATCATAAGGCCTTTTACCTTTTCTTACATCCTACTATTTTATCATTTTTTATTTATATATAGGTAATATTACTCATTTATATAATTTTCCCAACATTCCTCTAACCTACCTCGTAACACCATTTCAGTTTGGCAGCCTAAAGCCGTACTATTTCTAAAAAAGGTTCACTCTTAACATTTATTAGGCGATTTAATCACATTACACCATCCCATACATACGATAGTAAGAGAATAAATGTAAAGGGTGTTGTTAATGCCAGCTATTGTAGGAGTTGCACAAGTCATAACACTTAACAGCAGTTCCGTTTTTCATATTGGAGATGTCTATAAAATTATGCCATTTTCATCCGCAAGAACTTTCTCCGGAGCTGGTTCCTTTAATACGGGTGAAAGTTTAAATGTTCATAATAATAATTTAAGTAATACGAACACATATGATGCAGATGGTGTAGATCAAGGAATCTTCCTTAATGCTTAAGGAAAGGTTGGTTTTTAATGAATTTTTATATTCAGCAGTCGATTCAAATAAACTTTATTAAAATTAACGCTATTACAAATTCTTCTGTCCTGCAGATTGGAAGCGCTGGAATCATTAAACCTGCCTCCTATTTGTATAATACAGGAGGTTTTACCCAGCCCGCGCCAACTGCAGGAGGTCCTCCAACTATAGGCGGGCAATCTAGCAGCCCTGCAGTGCCATTATCAGGCGGGAGAGAAGATGATTCAAAGTGAGGTGATGGTATATGTACCAGGATTATTCACAGCTTCTTCAATGGGTCCAAATGACCTTGCAGGCACAGGAAAATAGAATTGCTGCTCTGGAACACACCATCCAAAAATTGCAGGAAGAAATGAAGCAATTAAAGGAAAAGCCTAGCGTTCGGGTTGATAAAATTGAATACAAATTCGATCAATTGAAAGTTGAAACGCTGGAAGGAACCTTAAACATTGGTCTAAATCCATCCGATTTGGCTAATATTGAAGATTTTGCTGTAGAAAATCAATCCTTAAAAACACCCATCCATCCTAAAGCACAAATGCAGCGGTCTATGAAAGTAGAGGAATCTATTTATCAGTATTTAGAAACCGAACTGCCAGCACTATTTAAGGAAACCCAAAATCAATTAAATGTTAGATTAGATGATTCCTATTTAGCTTTTATCAAACAAGATATCATGAAACAGCTTCCAGCTAGGATTGATTACCATATACAAAATACGGCAGCCAAAGAACGTGAAGGCGAACATAATACAGAGGAGAGCATTATTGATTTACTCAAGCAGGAAATCAGAAAAGGTATTATAATTTTTATTAATCATTTGCCAGAGAACGTGAAAGGAATGAATACAAAAAATGAACTTTGAAGTATATAATCGGGATATCTGTGTTGATACCATTCGAATTCTAGGCGTTGCAAGTTCTTCACTCGTAATGGTTGGTGACACACAAACAATTCAATTGGCTGCAACTTTCGACACTCCTGCTGAATCACTCATCATCGGGCCGTTTGTGCCACTTTTTTAGGAGTGCTTAAGAATATGCTCCAGAGATCTTCCGTCGTAAACACCATTCATGTGACCTCTGCTTCCTTCGCCTCTATCATCCAGCTTGGAGATTCCCGTATTATTAATGGATTTTCACGTGCCTTGGCTGTTCAAAGGGAAGCTGAAGTTTTTAATTCAAAAGAAGGTAATTTTTCAAACTATAGTGTGTTTTCAGAACCAATCCCTTTTTTGCCAATCAATGAAAGCATGACGATATCTACTCATAATAGCCTTCCCATCATTAAGGTCAATACTATATCTATCCTTGCAATGTCTTCGGTCGCCATACTGCATGTTGGAAACAGTGAAAACGTCTCAATGGAAGCACGGATAAAACATATCAGACATCTGCATCAAGAATGAACAATGACAAGGAAGTTTGAATACGATATTACAAGATTACTAAGGGCAAGTAAAGAAAAGGATGTTAGTAAATGCCAGCGATAATGGGTCCAGTTCAGATTGTGAATGTAAGCGGTGGAATTGTTCAATTCGGGGATACTGTATATATTTCCCCAAAAAGTGCTTCAAAGACCTATACAGGTTCTGGAGGCTTCAATACAGGGGGAATTATATTTACTGCTAGCGGTTTAAGCGGTACAAACGTACTTGATGCTAATTTGCTTGACCAGCCAATTGGCGGGAATAATTAAAACGACATAAACCACTCATGGTTTATGTCGTTTTTGTCTGTTTTTGTTATGTTAGAGTTTCAAAATATTGGCTCCATCAAAGAAGAATAAATATCTTTCATTCACTTTTCTCTTCCAGATTTGTTCCAATGCTTTTGTGTATAAATTAATTTGCATTCTGTACCGCTCTTCAAAGATCGGTTTAGCTTGTTCGAAGCCGCCTTTATAACGATCTGTAATTCCATCCGATTTAAAGTCAATTAGGACGAGTCCCTTTTCATCTTCAAAAACACAGTCGATAATACCTTGGACAAAAACAGATTCCTCTGCCTCTTTCCATGTCGGGTATACTTCCGAAGCTGGTAATGAAAGAGTAAAGGGAATTTCACGATTTATTGCGTTTGCTTTTATCATCCTTTGACCTAAATCTGTTTCAAAAAATTCTACAATTAGTGCTGTATTGATGACTTCCGCCTGCTCCACCGTTAACAGTTCGTTGGTAACCATCGATACTACTTGTGCCTTAACAGTCTCTGGTGTAACAGGTCTTGAAAAATCAACATGCTGCATCACCATATGCAAGGCTGTCCCTCTCTCAGCGGGGCTCAACGACTTTTCCTGCATAAACTTAGGCCGTTTTGTAATTGAATTTTTAAATCTAGATAACAATTCGGTCCCGCTATACTCATCTGACACTTCCCGCTGACGCTTGATTTCTGATACTGATTGCTTCGAGCGGTGAGTCGAAGCATTCGAAAAAGAGTATTCCCAAGTTAAACGAGATGTTATCTCTTCTTTAAAGACTGATGTCACGGGAATTAATACATTTTTTTCTACCTGCTGAAGGTAACTGTCCTCCTCCATGCCCTCGAAGATTTCCTGCTTTTTAATATCTTCGGCACTCTTTCGAGTAATACTCCATGCAGACGGGTGAAAAGCGATGTCATCGGAAATAAGAGAATGATTAATCTCAGTTTTTCTTAATGCGATACTATCGTGATGCCGGATAAGTGCAGGTCCAACCCAATCCATATAACAGCTTGCAGCTGCTCTTTCATAATCCTTAAGCAGCCAATCTGTATGAGTGGATACATCGTTCCACTGTTCAATTTTTTTATCGGCATCCTTCAACGTTCCGATCAAATAAAGTTTTTCCTTTGCACGTGTCAAGGCTACATAAAAAACACGCATTTCTTCAGCCAGCATTTCCATTTTTTTTCTTCGCTTAAAAGCAATTTGAGGTAAAGAAGGATAGGTAATCCTTTTTTCCACATTTACATATTTTGCTGCAAATCCATATTCTTTATCGAGCATGTATGGTTTACGGATATCGGATTGATTAAAACTGCGTGATAATCCTGCTATAAATACGACTGGGAACTCTAGCCCTTTACTGCTATGAATCGTCATAATCCGAACTACATCTTCTTGCTCGCCAAGCGCCCTGGCCGCTCCAAGGTCGTCTCCTCTTTCAATCATTCTCTCAACAAAACGTAAAAAGCGGAATAACCCTCGAAACGAAGTTTGCTCATACTGTCTTGCCCTGTCATACAAGGCACGTAAGTTAGCCTGACGCTGCTTGCCACCCGGTAAACCACCAACAAAGTCATAAAATTGTGTATCTCGATACAGCTGCCATATTAATTCTGATAATGACCCCTGACGTGCCATTAATCGCCATTCATCTAAAAAGTCATAAAAACGACGGACCTTTTCATATAATTGTTCCGCTTGATGATCCGGTTTGCTGCGACAGAACCTCTTTACAGCCTCCCAAAATGTACCCTTGCTGTGTAAACGTACTTGCGCCAGCTCCTCTTCGTTTAGCCCGACAATCGGCGACCTTAGGACAGAAGCCAATGGGATATCTTGAAGAGGGTTGTCAATGACCCTTAGTAGCGACATCATAATGGCTACTTCCGTTGCTTCAAAATATCCCGAGGATAGATTGGCATAGATGGGAATTCCCTGTTGTTTGAATTCCTCCATTATTTGTGGCGCCCACGTCATGGAACGAAGAAGAATGACCATATCTCGATACTTAATCGGACGGTAAGATTCTGTTTTTGGGTTATACACTTTCGTTTCATTTGCAATTAATTGTTTAATCTTTGCAGCCATTACACGAGCTTCAAGCTGAGACTTTTCCAAATCCACCTCATCAAATTCGGTTGGTACTATCTCTATTTCTGATTCGGCCGCTTCGGCGGGCAATTCTTTACTTTCATTATTTTGGTCAATTAGTAATAGTTCAATAGGAAAAGGTTCATCTTCAGGATACGGTGCACCCGGCCTTAATTCAGCCGCCTCATCATATTCTATTTCCCCAACCTTAACACCCATGATTTGTTTAAATAAATAGTTTGTCCCTTCAAGGACCTCTTTCCGGCTTCTAAAGTTCCTTGCAAGATCTATACGTAATCCCGTACCATTACCATCCGGTCTGAAACGATTATATTTTCCCAAAAACAAATTAGGCTCTGCTAAACGAAACCGGTATATGGATTGTTTTACGTCCCCAACCATAAACAGGTTACCATTCACCTCATCTTCTTTCGCTACTAGTTTTAAAATGGTTTCCTGAACCAAATTTAGATCCTGATACTCATCAACAAATACCTCATTGAAGTGATTTCGGTAGGCCAATGCAGCATCTGAAGGTAAAAATTGTAGGCTATCGGTTATTTCACCGGTTAATATTTTTAAACAATAATGCTCCAAATCTGCATAATCTACGAGCCCTTTTTCCCGTTTTGCTTTCTCAAAACGGTCGGAAAAAGCAGTGACCAAATAGACAAGCGTTTCTATGAGCGGACGCATTTCTTCCATATCACGTAAGAAGCCTTCAGGCTTTCTTACGAAAAGCTCTTCTTTAATATCTTGAATTTTCTTTTTTGCCTTTTCACGAAGTTTTTGGGATTTTTCCGTTAACTCTTTATCATATTGATCCCCTTTTACCTGTTTTGCTCTTGTAAAAGTCCAAGTCTGCATTGCCTGATAAAGGGTTGTCCACGAATCGCGATTTGCTTGGATTAGTGTATGAATAACATTTAGGTCATCTATAAAGTTTTCAGCCCTGGGTGCAGGTCCGCCTGGAAGCTTTGTCACTTCTAAGCCACGCTGTATCATTTCTTTAGCACCTTCTAATTGTAGTTCGATATCAAAAAGAAGAGCTTTGATAAAGGGAAAGTCTTCTAGATTTGTTACATCACCAACATCATACATGTCAATCATGGACTGTAAATAATGCCTTGGTAGAGGATTCGACATGGCAAAATCATAAATATCCCTGACGATATCCATTAAGGCACTATCACTCCGGTCACTGGTAAAGGAATCTACTAACTGAAAAAATGGTTCATTATCCTTTTTTCCGTATTCCTCTTCAAACAGCTCGTCCATTACTTCATCCCTCATTAATTGAGCCTCTGTTTCATCTGCGATTCTAAAACTAGGATCAATATCAATGAGATAATAGTTTTTGCGAATAACCTCCATGCAAAAGGAGTGAAGAGTTGAAATTGAAGCTTTATTTAATAGGCTGAGCTGTTTGCGTAAATGTCTTGATCTAGGATCTTTGTTTATCGCTTTTTCAAGTGCCTCCCCGATACGGTGACGCATTTCAGCAGCAGAAGCGTTCGTAAAGGTTACTACTAATAACTCATCGACATCGATTGGTTCTTCTTCCGAAAGAATTTTTTGAATAATTCGTTCTACAAGTACAGCCGTTTTTCCTGAACCAGCTGCTGCTGCGACAAGGATATCTTTATTTTTCCCCATGATAGCTTTCCATTGGTCTTCCGTCCAAGTTGCGCCATCAGGTTTTGGAGGTATCACAAAACTACTCATTTGCCCCAACCTCCTTTCTTATTAATTCAAAAATTGTTTCCTTTGGTTGAGGTGACAGTATTCGGTAATGATTTTCCATGGACTCGTCAAATTGGCAAACAGATTTGTAGGAACAAAAAGTACAAGGTGTTTTGTCTTTTAGTTTAAAAGGTTCAATTGCAACCTGTCCATCAACAATAGCCTCTCCTGTAGATTGATATAGCCTTCGAACATATGCCCTAAGGTCTTCAAATTCATTTAAGCTGGCTACTTTTGACTTTTTGGTTAGATTACCATCCTTTTTAATACCAGCTGAAATAATGTGTGAGTCCCCCGATTCAAGCGATTGATCCATTAGCTTAAGGACATCTTGGTCACCCACCATTAAGCCATTCATCTTAAATCGCTTCATGATTTCCTTTTCAATTTCATCAGCACTCAGCAATTTGCTAGAGCTTATTAATGGATTATGAACATGGAAATAAAGGACTCCAGCCGGGCTTGCCTTCATTTCTATCAATTCATCTGAGTGCGTGATAACAATATCTAAATAGGTTAACATTTGTAATGCCAGCCCGTAGTATACTTCGTTGAGATTAACATCCTTTTCACTTGATTTATAATCAATAACCCGTAAATACGTTTGATTATTTTCGTCCGTTGCCTGATCAACCCTGTCAATGCGCCCGGCTAATTCCATCCGTTTACCATTTTTCAATGAAAATGCTAATGGCGGGAGCTTGCCATTTCGTCCAAAGCTTAATTCCAATCCGATTGGCGAAAATCCACTTACCTTTGCATGCTCACTTAATACTTGAGACGCCCGGGTAATAATCTGTTCTAGTTTTCGTTTTATATAATGATGACGATCAGAGCTTAGTAGAATTTCATTTTGGAGCTTCGGGGCTAACGCATTTACAGCTTCCCTAGCTAGTTCTTCACATTGCTTTTTTGAAAGAGATGCCCAGCTAAGTTTTTGTTCATTGACGAAATCAGATATATGCTTTAAAGCTGCATGAAATAGTTCACCAATGTCAGGCGCCTCTAAACGAAAAACCTGCCGTTCGCGAAGCTTTAGCCCATGCTGTGCGAAATGAGAAAAAGCACAGCCATTATATAGTTCCATCCGTGATACACTTGCCTGTATCGTATCACCATATAGTTCATCCGCTGTTTCCTTTGAAAGCTGTATCGTCTGATTGGTATAGAAAAGGCTGGAAAAAACTTTCTCTGCCGTCTGCTTCCACTCTCCTTGAATATAAAAGTTATAAACATCCCACCACAAATCGGATATCGGATAATTTCGCTTTTTCAACTGAAGCTGCGTGGTTAAATAAGACAGGGTTGTTTTGTAATTTGTGACAAAGTTCAACTGTTCCTCTTCTGATAACTCAGCAGGGTCTGTACCATAAAAATGCTCTTTTATTTCGGGATACATATCTTTCAATCTCTTAATATATGAGGAAGGAATTAATGCCTTCCCTTCGTCATTCGCAAGCGGGTAGCTGACATAAAGAGCCTCGGAAGGTGTGGTTAGTGCTTTATAGGCAATAAAGTTTTCATCCAATAAACGTGTTTTGCTGCTAGGTGCCACTGTTACATCTGCAGCAAGTAACATTTCACGCTCTTCATCCGATAATATCCCTTCATCGGCAATTTTAGCTGGTAAAATCCCCTCATTTACCCCCACGACAAACGCTGCCTTAATGTCTGTTAATCTGGATTTTTCTAAATCTCCAATGATAACCTGGTCAAGAGCTGGAGGAATGAGTGAAAAATAGAGAGATTCAAATCCAGCTTCTAATATAGTTGAGAATGACTTTAAGGAAACATTTTCTTCGCCCAGTATTTCAACATACTGATCTAAAAGATCAATACAAGCATTCCATACCTGTTCGTGCTCGCGCATTTTTACAAGATTGCCTTTTTGTTCCGCGTCGATTTTCCAATTTTCTAGTTTTGCAGGAATATCCAATTCTTCTAAATATAAATAGATTGCTTCACAAAGCTTCCGGCCTGTATCTGCCTTTTTAAGTCTCCTTGACAAACGGAGAATGGGGGCAGTTACCATAAGCTTTAATTCATTTAATTGCTGTTCGATTTCTTTGTCGGCGTCTGTTTGCACATTACTGTCCATTTCCAGTCCCCTGAAGCGACGATATGTCCATCGATCTTTTCTTGTCCATTTACTCCCTTTTATTCCGTACGCAAGTACGTAGTTTTCGAGTCTATCCATTTTTTCGCGCATTGTATCTGGATTTTCCTGAAGCGGGTATAATAATTCGGTCTTTATTGCCCTAAAAACTGGCTCATAACGCCAAAATGATTGAATAACCTCCAGGGTTGAACGAATTAATTCTATCAATGGATGATTTAACATGGTTCGTTTTTGGTCGATGAAATATGGAATCTTATAATCTGTAAAAACTGGCTCTACTATTTCATGATAGTCACCGCCGTTTCTAATCAAGAAAGCCAGGTCTTTGAATCGATAATTCTTTGTCCGAACCAGCCGAAGAATTTCGCGCGCAATCCCTTCGATTTCAGCTCTGCGATTAACTGCTTGACTAATATGGATGTCTCCTCGGCCATAAAAAGGGACTGCTGGTCTTGAATCAAAATTAGCCTCTAAATGTCTTAGTGAAGGATGACTCCATTTCTGCTGCTGAGATAGATAGGTTGAATGCTCGATTTCAATTCCTTCAACTTTTGCCAATTCATATAGAGAGTATGAAGCATCACTTGATAACCGAAACAAATCCAGTTCATCTGGAGGAGTTTCAAACGTTTTACGATCAGTCGTCATGGTTATTGTCACTCTCTGACAATGTTTCATTAATTCTTTGATGACTAAAAATTCCTGAGGTGTAAAGCTATAAAAACCATCAATATAAATTTCCGCTTCTTGCAAATAGGTTGATACAGAAATCTTTTCTGAAAGTAAATGAAAATAGTCTTCGGAATCAATATATTTCCCAAAGACTTCGTCCTCAAATTGTCTATAAATCATTTCTAAATCTTTCAATTTATCCTGTAACGCTCTAGAAGCTGAACCACCACTCTGATTAACCATCATAGTCTCTTGCATTAGCTCATTGGGCTGAATGCAATAACGCTTAAATTCCGTTATCATCTGTTCTACTTGCTGTACAAAACCATTTTTATCAGCTGCTCGCTGAAACAATTTTAATTGATCTTTTTTTTCTTCGATAATTTTTCGAATGAGCATGCTAATTCCAACACTGCTAAGATGATAACGGCTTATACCGCCCGTCTCCTGCAAAATTCTCCATGCCAATCGTGAAAAGCTATATACTTGTGCGCGAATCATTCCACCAAGTACAGGGTCGGTCGCCAATTGATATTCTGCCTGAAACGTCATTTGTTCAGGAACAATATATATAATCGGCGCTCCCTTAGGATTTTCCAGCAGCCGGTCCTTTATTTCGTTCATACACAGGTGCGTCTTACCACTGCCCGTCCTTCCAGTTACCAATCTTAAAGACATGTTACTTCCTCACTTTCCGATTCCCCTTCTTAAACTATATAATCCCATTTTATCACAAAAAGAGCACAAACGTTTGGAAGACTCCATACAGATTAAAACCAATATTGGTAAATTTTAAAATTAAGAAAAGAGTCTTTAAAAACAAAAAAGAGCCGACATCATCATCGTACTCTCTGGTTTCTGATTACCATATTAAAATTGAACATCCACTTCATTTAGCGGCCAATAACGGAGGTCAACTTTTCCTACCACTTGGCTGACAGAGATAAAGCCAAAATGCCTGCTGTCCCAGCTTCCTAAGCGATTATCCCCAAGGACAAATAGCTTTCCTTCCGGTACTGTACTTTCACCGGTAATTTCCTTCAAACTAAAATCACCTGTAAGTTTAATGCCAGGTATATCCTGCTTATAAACAGATAAAAATGGTTCTTTATACTTTTGTCCGTTGATGTATAATTGATCATCTACAAATTCAATTTTATCCCCTGGAAGTCCGATGACACGTTTAACAAAATCCTCTTTCTCATTTGCATGAAAGACAATAACATCAAAACGGCTAAGATCACTAATTTGGTATCCCAACTTATTGACAACTAATTTGTTCCCATCTTGAAGAGTAGGCATCATCGATTCTCCCTCGACAACATAGTTAGAAAAGAAAAATGTTCGTATAAAAGCAAAAATGATAATTCCAATTGCAAAGGCTTTAATCCATTCAATCCCCTCTTTTTTCCATTCATTATTCATTTTTAACTCCTCCTTTTCTTCAATTCTTTACCTCTATTTATCTCCTCATTATGGTCATTTTCAATGCGCTTATTCAATCTTACTTCAATTCTTTTTCCAACATACCAAAGAATAAAAATAACGACTAAAACTATCCCTGTGCGGTAGGGTTGAGTAATCAATGATCGAAGATCATATCCTACAAAACTAATGGTAAAGATCATTACCATCTTGCCAATCGCAACAGCAAGCATGTATTGATACATACTGATTTTTGAAAGACCTGCTACAACATTTACAATTACAGATGGTGTAAATGGGAAACAGAGCAGTAGAAACAACGGTCCAAAACCATGGCGATCCACCCAATCCATCAACTTCCGAACCTTTTGGTGTTTGGAAAGAAAAGAAAATAGTCTCTTTTGTCCGTACCTTCTTATTAGTAAAAATAGTAATAGTGCTCCTAAGCAAGAGCCCACCCAAGAATATAAGAACCCTAACCAAAGCCCGAAAGCACTTGCATTCGCCATTACAAATATGACCAATGGCAAAAATGGCAAAAATGCCTCAATCATGGGCAGCACGATACCTGGTAATGGTCCAAATGACCTGTATTCTTGAATTAAGTCCATTATATTTTCAAGAGTGAACCATGCTTTGAATGCTTCGATGTCCATAAGAATGCTCCTTAAAATTCTGCAGTTTCTTTTTGCTTATTGTGTTAAAAATTGGTGAAAAGCCTCATTATTCATTTCTAAATCTAAATCCAATACAGCACCTTCCCCCTTTATATTTGCATCTTTATATCCATTTTCTATCGGAATCCTAAAAGTCTCAATATTACCTCTACCCTTTGCAAAGAAATCCTTTGCCATAAATAAAATATCACCTGTATCCATATTTGTATTAATATATGGGGTGACCACCCCGATTAATTTTGGCAGCTTTGGAATCGTTTGGATCCCTGTAAGTTGATCCCCAATAGCTTGAAGTGCCTGCTGTTGACGCTGAACGCGGCCAAAGTCACCTATTGCGTCATGCCGAAACCGCACAAAGCTAAGCATTTGCTCGCCATTTAACCTTTGAAGTCCAGGTTCTAACGGAACTTCTATGTATTCTTTCATTCGTTTCTCAACATTTATTTCTACACCTTTAGGGAAGGCTTCATCTATTAATTGTACAAACCCTTCAAAGTCCACAATCGCATAATATTGCAGGTCTATTTCAAAGTTTTCTTTGATTGTTTTTCTCATAAGTTCAGGACCGCCCCGCATAAAAGCAGAATTGATTTTATGCTTACCATGCCCTGGAATACTGACATAACTATCCCTCATAATAGACGATATTTTATATGTCCCTTTATCTTCATTATAATGCGCAATCATGATCGTATCGGCCCGAGCCTTCTCATTCCCCCGGGCATCACTGCCTAGCAACAGAATATTAGTGGCACCATATTGATCCTTTTTACCCTCAAAAGCATAAACTTCACTATTTATATCGCTTTGTTTTTCCTCATTATTAATTTTCTCTAAAGATTGATTAACTCCTTGTTTATATTGAAAAAATACATAACCAGCTGTTGCACTTATTAACACCAAGAGAACTAATAATATAGATGTTGATTTTCTTTTTTTTCTTTTTTTATGTCTTTCATATCTCATACCAACTCACCCATCTATGTATAATGTATTTATTTTTATGGTTCTATTATATAATTCATTTTCTCCGAGATAATATCCTTCTATAAAAAACTTTCTCATACTCGTACCAAATTTTGCAAATAAAAAAACGCAAGCTTTTAAGCATTGCGTTTTAGATTAAATTTTCGTATGATTAAACAAGAACAAACGTTCTAATGATAAAAACTAGAAAGGTGCCGATAATGGATGACCAGAATTCCAGAGGAAGATCGCAATATAATGGAAAAAGCCATCTATTTACCCATGGTATTGATTGTCTTAAATCGTGATTTAACCATAGTAGAAAAGAGTCCTTTTAAATTAAAAAAACCATATTTATTACTAATTGAAGAAACAATGAAGACCATTCAAAAGGAATTAGCAGAAGTAAAAAAATATATGAAGCAGCATAAACTCCAAGTAATCGAGACAAAACGGGACGATGCTTTTACTATGTATATGTTCTTATATAAAGGGTATGAGGAGTCTCATAATTACTTTAATCCAAGAATTCGCAATAAAGTTCAAGAGTTAATGGAGTTTTATTTTCTAAAATAGAACCTATCTCGATAAGACCTTACAGTTACTTCTTTAACTTTTCTTTATCATACGTATTGAAATTTTCCGATGCTTCTATGTTCTTGGGACGTTGTAATAAATAAAAAGATTTCCTTTCATTAAATTCAATTCTTTGCATTAGCTTTGTTCTTAAATACGCTGTCCGCTCTAATTGAGAACTAATCGTGCTGTACGATATCGGAAATTTAAAGGACTGATTGTTGTTAAAAAGAACTAATGTTTCTTGCGGATTAATACGGTCATAATCTTTTACATGTTCATGGGAAATCCAAATGCACTCTTGTCGGTTAGGTGATGTTGTAGGGAAGAAAAATATCCGGTTGGTGGGATCGATCGCAATTGGAATTTTATGCGCGTACCCAACTAATTGTTTCGTACCATTCCTGCGACCTTCATAATCACATCCATAATATTCACAACTGGTTCTTATAATATCAAGCGGTTTGAAGGGGGATAAAAATTCATCTTCTACTTCAACGATCTCTGAATAAATTTTACTGCCATACGCGATAGGTTTAATAAACATCGTATATGGATTTACCTCATATTCTTCAATTTGCCTCAGCTTCATTTTTTCAACTCCATTAGCAATATTACCCATCATAGCATGTTTGTTTCCTAGTTGATTAATTTTTCAAAATTGTTGCGAATTTATTCACAAAGTTACGAAAATATATGTCGGAAAATTATAATAATTGATTGATATTATCAAAAAAAAAACCATATAATATTAAAAAGCATCAGAGGTGATTTTGATGAATGAGAAATCATACACGGAATTAATGAAAATTGGTGCCATGAAACGTCAACGGAAAGAGAACTTCGTTCAGGATTTGTACATTGATATGCTCTTATCAGAAATTCAATTGACGATTGAAAAAGAAAAACTGCAAAAAAAAATTGACCTTGCCATTGACCATCGAGATAAACAACATTTTTACTACCTGTCTAAACAACTTATCGAAATAAACAAACGATTTGGAACGTAGTCACAAAAACGGGAAAGGAGCTCAAAACTCCTCTCCCATTTTTTATTTAGGCCCTTTCTTAATCTACAGCCATTATTTATCTTTTATCCTTTGTTTTATTTCAAATTCTTCCAGAGTAGAAATACGCTCCAACATGGTAGGATGACTATAACGGAATATCTTTACAAGTAATGGCGGATTCACCTGGGTCAGCCCTGATTTTGTTAATTCCTGGAAGGATGTAATGGCTGATTCTGGATTTTGAGTCATATTTATTGCGTATTGATCAGCGCGTTTTTCCTCATAACGAGAAATCAGGTTGCTGAAAGGACTGGAAACAAACATTAACATCGAAAGAATCATAAAAAATAGAGGCAAAGATCGAATGTCTTTGACATCAGGTATTTTTAATTCCTTTCCAAAGCGACTAACTGCCCAATTCATTATTCGATACGTGAGATATAAACCAACTAATGAAAAAAGTAAATACAAGGCAATACCGATATAAATATGCTTCTCAACATAATGACAGATTTCATGTGCCATGATAAATAAAATTTGGTCATTTGATAACTTATTTAAGGTTGTATCCCATAACACAATTCTCGCGTTTGAACCAATGCCTGTTACATAAGCATTCAAAGAATTTGTCTTGTCCGCCATATTTACTTCAAAAACATGTTCTGCCGGGATCTGTGCTTTTTCAGCTAATGATAGTATTTTTGTCTCAAGTTCCTTATTTTTTAAAGGATAAAAGTCATTGTACAAAGGGTCAATCACAATAGGTTGTAAAAACATCAAGAACAAAGTAAACGGTACAGACAATAACCATGCATAAAACCACCAGCGTTTTACACTTCTTTTCATCAACCAGTATAATACTGGCACAATAATCATTAGTGTTCCAAAATTGATCCAGAAATCAATTAGTTCATCCTTCATCCAAGAAGCAAAGCTTTGTGTTGAGATGTTATAGGACTTTGACAAAGTATAGCCGATATAGCTTAAAGGAAATGTTGCAACAAATGCAAAGAACGATAGCCAAATAAGGTAAATAGCTGTTTGAAGCAGTTTGTACTTTGATGAATTTTCAGCCCACGATTTGAACGCTTTAGAAAATCCAACTAATAGTATTAGAAAATAAAAAAGCCATTCGAATGGTGTCGATAGAAAAAACAACAGATTTCTGATTTTTGAATACTCTTCACTTAACATTAACTCCCTGCCATTTAAAAAAGTTGCGGGATCTGCTTTGGTTCCTTGAAATTCGAAGGGCAGGTTTGAGTCTGTAAAATGAAATAAATACCAATAAAAAAACAACCCATATATTACATAGGCCAAAACTGCATAGACTCCCATTTTTCTAACCATGTTTTGTCCTCCTTTTTGTACAACCTCTCTATACATAGTTTAGTATGTACGTTCATATTTAGAACAACAAAAAGCCGGATTTTACCGGCTTAGAGAAAATAAGAATATACAGCTAGGACTGTAATGGACCCAAGAACGACAACAATTACATTCGCTCCTAAAAATGCAGCAGCAAAAGCTGCGGAAGCACCAACGATTCCATACCAGATATCATCTTTTTGAAGCAAAAGAATAGCTGGGAAAATTAATGCACCGAGTGTGGCGTAGGGCACGTTTTTTAGTACTCCTTGAATAAATGTGGGAAGTTCTTTTCCTTTAAACAAAACAAACGGAAGCATTCTTGGTATATATGTAACTAACCCCATCCCAATAATCATCCAAACAATTTCACTTTTCATCCTTTACACCCCAATGTTTTGCTTTTACCACTTCAATCAACTCAATAAGAACAGCTGACAAAATGGTGGAAGAAACAATTGCCCATCCTTGTGCCAATATCTCCCCAAGTGTAAAAATCGAATTAAATATTGCTGCCAGTACAGCAAGATATACTACCTTAACACTTTTTTTCAAAGATGGAACCAGGAGTCCAATGAACATCGCATAAAGGGCAACTCCCATACTCTCCTGCAGTGTTTGTGGAAGGCTTGCTCCAATCAAGTGACCAATCGCGGTAAAAACAACCCAACTCGAGTAGGCAACTGAATTTACGCCAAACATAAAACCAGTTGCTGCTGTTCCTTCTTTGGTCGCCACCACAGAGAATGTTTCATCGGTAATTCCAAAAGAATAGAGCATTTTATTCCCAAGATGGTCATCCTCACACTTTTCATTCAAGGAAGTGGACATCAGAAAATGGCGAATGTTTACAATAAAGGTCGTTAAAACAATTTCTATGATTCCTGTCCCATAGGTAAGCAAACTCAATGAGATATATTGTGAGGCACCAGCAAATACAATCATACTCATTAACACTGATTCATAAATAGATAGTCCTGATGTTTTAGCTAGAAGACCAAACGTAAGTGCTATGGGAAAATATCCAATCCCGATGCTGATACCTGCCTGGAGTCCCTTTTTAAATTCAGACGATTCTTTTCCTATTGCAATTTCCGACAACTTGACCCCTCCAAAGAAAAGCATAAGGCGCCTGCCTATCGGCGACAAGCGTAAGACGAGCCGGCATGAAGGTTGCTTTTTAACCTTCTTGACGGATTGCTTACGACCTCGAGCCAATGGCGCCTGAAGCTAGACAAATTTCACGCTTGAATCAAAGCTAAATTTTAACAAATTTTCGAATAAAATGAAATAAAAAAACATGGCGAAGATTCAGGATGGTTATAAAGTACTTTTTCGACCTCTTGTAGATAGACATTAAATCCACAAACAATAAATCAAATTTAAGTATTCAAATATAAATTTCGTCAAGAAAGAACACGTTACTACTTCCGCATTTGACCATAACAAAATAGTCAGAGTAATCATATTTTAACAGTAGTAATTATGTGATAAGGAAGGGGGATTTCCATGACCTTAATTGGCATGCTCCATCATAGAAAAGATCCAGCTACCGTTATAAAGTCCTATGCCTATGCTGTTGTTGCAAAGGCGGAAGGTGCGGATTTTGTATATTTTACACCGAAGAGTGTAAATTTTGATAACCAGACGATTGAGGGTTATGAATATAAAAATGCTTCTTGGCAGGAAGTAACAACACCTTTCCCAGATGTTATCTACAATACGGGCAGTCCAGAGAAACTTGATGTTTCAAAAGATATTATTAATCAGTTAAAGGAAAGGATTCCTTTTACTACCGTTTCATTGGGGAATAAATGGACAATAAATGAAAGGCTAAAAAAGGGAAAACAATTCTCAAATTATTTAATCCCGGCAAAAGTGCTTAGGAACTGGAATGATCTTAGTGGATTTTTACGAGAATATGAGAACGTTGTGGTAAAGCCTATGGATGGCAGGAAAGGACAAGGAATATACTTTATCCAAACAACCAAGAATGGCTTTATTGTCAATAAGGATTGTAAGGATAAGAGTTATACACAAAAGGAACTGAAGGTGTTTTTAGAAGCTTTACTGCAAGAAAACACTTATATTGTTCAACCATATATTAGCAGTAAAACTAAAAAAGGATTGATCTTTGATTTTCGCCTTCATGCCCAGAAAAATGGGGAAGGTAAATGGGTCATTACCGCCATTTATCCTCGAATCGCAACAGATGGCACCATTATTACCAATATTAATAATGGTGGATATACCAAATATTTAGAACCCTTCCTAAACCAGGAGTTTGGTGAAGAGGAGGCTTTTAATTTAAAGAGGACACTCGAATACTTCACCCTTTCACTTGCTCGGCATCTCGATGAGCTTCAAATGCTTGAATATTCGGAGGTCATAGATGAGATTGGAATTGATGTTGGTTTAGACGAAAACCAGAAACTTTGGATTTATGAAGTAAACTGGCGCCCTGGCTGCCCTCCTGCCTTTTATTTAGAACTTGATGTGGTAAGAAACACAATCCAATATGCATTATACTTGGCCCATCATAATGAAAAGGTTAAGCAGGAAATTAGACGCTTTAAGAAGATGGATTTGGAGAAGAGAAAAATTCCCATTATTGCTGTTACCGGGAGCGCAGGAAAAACAACAACAAAATCTTTTATATCCTCTATCCTTCGTACAAGATGGAATACATTTGAATCAAAGGATTACTGGAATCGAACGGACCATACTCAAATACATGCTGATTTAATTAATTCCAGCCATCAGGCCGTTGTTTTAGAGTATGGGATGGGGTTCCCAGGAGTGATCACCGAACATTGCCGGATTATTCAGCCAAATATTAGTGTGGTCACGAATGTAGGAATGGCACATATTGGAAATTTTGATGGCGATATTAGAAAAATTGCCAAAGCCAAATCTGAATTAATCCATGGAACAAAGAAAAATGGCATTTTATTTATTAACAAGGATGACGAAAATTCCAAATTACTCGAAACTGACCAATTTAAAGGGAATATTATTACAATTGGAGTAAAAAATGATGCGGATTATCGAGCCTATCATGTTTCCTATGCTGATAGCGGCATGAGGTTCAAGGTCATGCTTCACAATAAAGAATGGTCGTTTTTCATTCCGATATATGGTGAGCACCATGTTTATAATGCTTTAAATGCGATTGCCGTGGCAGATTATCTTGGCTTCTCGCCGCAAGAAATTAAATCAGGGTTACTATTCAGAAAGCCGCCGAGACGATTAACGGTCTACCACTTAAATTTTGGGATTAACTTAATCGATGATTCTGTTCACTCCACACCTCAAGGCGTCATTGCAGCCATAGATGTTTTAAAAAATATTAGCCCTGCCAGAAAAATAGCCGTACTCGGCAGGATGATAGGACTTGGCGATAGAAGAATGGAGCAATATCAAAAAATAGGTAACTATTTAGTTAAACAAGGCGTAGATGTTGTGATTACCTATGGCCGGTATGCCAAAGATATTGGACTTGAGGCAATCAAGGCAGGGTTACCTCCACAAAATTTCAAACATTTCCTGAATGAAGATACGATGCACGAATACCTCTTAGATATTTTACTAGAAAAAGATACCATTCTTGTAAAAGGCGCAAGTATAATGAATATGTTTAATACAGTTCAATTTATCAACTCAACCTTAGGTATTAAAGAATAGCAAAAAAAACCCCCATAATAACGAGTATGGGGATTTTTTTTACTCTGTTCGAATATGAAATGTAAGTTCATTTGCAGCTTGCTTTGCTATGCTTTGTGCCTCTTCCAGGGTATCCCCTTTAGCAATAACATATGCATACCGGTGTCCCATGGATAACGGAGGAGTTAAATACGTTCCACTCTTTGGCTTTACGTACACTTCAACTACCCCAGGTGTAGACATTGCCCTGTTTTTCCCTGTAACCTTTTCTAAAATCCCCTTGTTTTCAAGTATCACATATTGTGTATAAACATTGTGCCTTGTACGCATTTCTAGTGACGGTTCCTCTCCGGCTAACATCTTTAATGTCTCTTCCACGAGGCTATAACCATGAGCAGCCTGAATCATCTTGTTCATGGCTCCACCAGATATTCTAGGGTTAATTTCAATCAATTTCCAGCCGTCCTCTGTCAATCTAAGTTCCAAATGAAAAGCACCATTTTTAAATGCTAATAAAGAGACAATTATTTCGATTACATTAAGTAAACTCTCCTCTATATAATACGGTACTTCAGCTAACACACCATATCCAGTAACAATAAACCGTTTACCCTTGGTAATTTCCTGCTTAATAATGGCACCAATTTGGATTTGCCAATTGGTGACTAAAACTTCAACTAGGTATTGGTCACCATCCACATATTCTTCAATAATGATGGTTTCATTTGGATTCTTCGTCCTCAATTTACCTACATTTTTTCCTAGCTCTTTCAAGTTGGAGGCAAAAAGTACATCTCTCGAGCCTGTAGAAGAGGCATACTTCACGACTACTGGGAAATGAAAGTTATTTAGGTCCAATTCAACTGGGAGTTGAGCTTTCTTTGATACTAATTTAAATTCAGGTGTAAAAGATTGATTTGAAAAAAAGGTTCGTGTCTTTTCTTTATTTTCCATTATCGAAATCGCATCAGTGGATAAAAGGTTGTTACAAAATTCATCAGCTAATAACGAAGCTGTATAAACGTAATTATCAACAAAGCTGGTGATCACTACTATCTCGTGTCCCCTTTGTTGTAATAACCTTATTTGGCCTTTTAATTCATCTATATTTTTAGTATCAACCAATGTGAGTAGATGAACATCCTGATATTCGTTTCTTTGCTGGATTTGTTTTTCTTGATCTGTAAATACAACCGTATAATAGCCTAAATCATTTGCAGCTTTTACTGCTTCCCTGCTCGATCCCGATTTATTTACACCGATAAAAATGATCGTTCTCATTCTTCTCACTCCTATTTCCCCTGACAAAGATGAACGCCCTATATGTTATGAAAGAAATGGAGTTTTGGATAGACTTTTTCAGCAATTCATTAAATATGATAATGAGTAAAATATAGTTATTTGTGCAATCCCACGAATAAAGTGTGTCATACACTAAAAAGTGAATTTACTTTACAAGTGGGAAGTGAAATGAAGAAATCATGAAAGCTTTTTCTATTTCAGAAATCAGAAAAATCATCAATGGTGAGCTTCTGCTGGGATCAGATAATTTGGTCATTGATTATATCCCTTATTATAAAAATATACGAAGAAAAAAGAGAAACGTACTCATATTTATTCGAAGAAAATTCGAATTTGATTTAAATTACATTAAATCCAGACTTCCTTGTGCAATCGTCATTGACCATTCTTTCGGTCCACTTAAATCCATTGAAGGGTTAACTGTGATTAGGGTGGCCAATGTAAAAAGCGCACTATGGAAATTTATTGAATACTACCGGCAATTGTTTTCTATTCCAGTTGTAGCTGTAACGGGAACATGTGGTAAGACAACCACGAAGGAAATGATTGCACATATCCTTCGTGAGAAAAAAAATGTTCGATATACAGTAAACAGTAATAATTCTAGGCTTGCTCACCTGCACTATCTTATAGGAATAGATGAGCATACCGATGCGGCCGTCTTCGAAACTGCTGTAGGTATGCCTGGAGATGTCAGGAATGCTTGCAGATATTTTAAACCAACAATTGGTATTATTACAAACATCGGTGCATGTCATTTGAATGCCTGTAAAACCATTGATGCTTATATAAAAGCAAAAGGAGAAATGGCTGCAGGTTTAGAGGATGATGGTGTTTTAATCTTGAATGCTGATGATGAGAAAACAAAGTCAATCAGTTTAGAGAACTTTAAAGGAAAGATTGTGTACTTTGGTATCAAAAATCGTGCTGATTTCCGTGCAACCGGCATTGAATACCGAGATGGCGGGATGAGGTTTGTTCTCCAATCCAATAATGGAAGCATGCCCATCTTTATTCCCGGATATGGAGAGCATCAAGTCGCTAATGCATTAGCAGCATTAGCAGCAGTGAATGAAATAGGCATAGATCTGAAACAAGCGGCAGAACGGTTAAAGACATTCAAAAACCTGGGAAGGCACTTAGAAATCGCTTCTGGTTATAATGGAGCAACCATTATTGATGATACTTGGAACTTCAACACGACCTCATTGGAGGCTGGTATGAAGGTCTTAAATCATGTTGCAGGTAAAAAACATAGAATTGCTTTATTTACGGATATGACTTCATTAGGAGATTATAGCCTTCAACTTCACAAACAAGCTGGTGAAATTGTTAAAAAGTATGGCGCAGATACAATTATTACGTTAGGGAATCGTGCACAGGAAATGGCGAACTATGCAATCGAACTTGGGTTAAAATGCAAGACCTATTCATTTACAGATTACGGCCAGGTTTACACACTTTTAAAAGAATTACTGAATGACAATTCAACCATTTTGATTAAGAGTTTTGGAAATAACACCTCTATGATTGAACTAGCGGCCAACTTAAAAAAATAGGCTGAATTTGAATAGATTTAATGCAATTTATTGAGATTATAGGAAGAAATTTCCACCGTTTCTCCTCCACTTTCTATGTTACGATGGTTTTGTTCCTACGCAGGGAGAAAATACAGAAAGCGAGGAGAAATTTTATATGAATAAGAAATTAATTACAACATCCGTTGCCCTAATGATAACTTTTAGCGGAATGAGTATTCCAACTTTCCATTTAAGTACCAACCATGCAGCTGCTGCAACAACAACCATCCCAAACCCCTACAATAACCAGGCCGCAGTTGACGTAAAAGCAGACCAAATCATCGCAACAGCGAAGAATTTAATTGGAAAAGCTACGTACGGTACGAAGAAATTAACCTACCCATATCAATTTGCTTGTGCAACATTTGTTAATTATGTATTTGCACAAAATGGAGTTGATATAGCGACCGAAACAGAAGAATATATGATGGAACAAGGTTATGAAGTTCCTCGAGACCAACTGCAAAAAGGTGACCTTGTTTTCTTTGACGCCAACCCAGCAAACACGGATCCAACCGATCATCTTGGGATATATATTGGCGATAATAAGATCATTCACATGGCAAACCCTGAATTAAATATTACTATTTCTGATTTGGATAGCACTTCTTATTATCGTAACAACTATGTAAAAGCTAAACGGGTACTTCCAAGTCTATTATCAGCAAACCCTACTACAAAAGGTGACCAAGTTGTTTCTAGTTATTTCGCTTTAAAAGATAAGGTGAAAATCAATTCTACAACGAATAATACAGCAGCAGCTACATTTACAAATGCCGGATTAGTTGATCATATTTATAAGCAGGCTGGTATAAATCTAGGTACAACAAACATGAATGAGCAAATGAAATTGGGTCAGCCTGTTTCTAAAGATAATCTAAAAAAAGGTGACCTTGTCTTCTTTAACAATAAAACAGGTTCAAATACACCAGCATTAGTAGGTATTTACGGAGGCGATCATCGCTTACTCTTAGCCTCTACTGCCTATGGAACGGTTACTAGAATTCTGTTCCTGCCATATTATAATGATTTGCACTATATTACTGCAAGACGTGTAATTACGGAAACACCAGTAACAGTTACACCGACACCGGAACCTGCACCAACGCCTGCGCCGGCTCCAACACCAACACCTGCGCCGGCTCCAACACCAGCACCTGCGCCGGCTCCAGCACCAACGCCAGCACCTGCGCCGGCTCCAACGCCAGCTGTACCAACAAAAGCTGATAATATTGTTACTTCTGCCACAAACCTTATTGGGAAAGCAAACTTTGGTTATGTTTATAATGTAAGTACCTTAACCTTTACACCTGGCGGTTTCACGAAATATATTTATGGTCAGCATGGCATCAACTTAAAATCTACTCTTGCCAGCTACCAAGCGACATTAGGACAGCCTGTCGAGAAAGCGAATCTTCAAAAAGGTGATTTAATTTTCTTTGGCGGAGCCTCAATTAGTAACGTAGGAATTTATGCAGGTGATGATCAATTCATTCATTTAATTAGAGGTAAAGGAACAATAAAAGAAAACTTGAATTCAGATTGGGCAACACAAAATTATAAAACTGCCCGTCGCGTTCAATAATACTCAAAGAGGAGCAATTTTTGCTCCTCTTTTTTCTATTTACCGTAATCTTTTTTCCACAGGGGTTAAGCTTCTCCCTTTAGCTGTGGCTATAAAACCATTCTTTAAGTAGTGATTCAAGGAATATGGTGTACATTTTGCCTTAATTAAGTCCTTGTTTAGGGTAAATACAAATTTATCCCTTTCTTCAAATAAACGTCTATATATTCCTTTACTTCTGTAATCTTTTCGAACAAAGTCAGTATTATAATAAACATATTCCCTTCTTAAAACACATGAAACAATACCAACTACTTCGTCTCCCATTTTTGCCCCAAACCAAATGGTATTCTCAGTATTTCTTACCCTCATTCGTCCTTTAATCACATAAGGTACTATAGGAGCAATTTCTTCAAAAGTCATGCGAGAGACGGTGAGTTCTTCCATAAACATCCACTCCAGTAAGATTTTAAATACGGTTAAGATTAAGTACTTGTCTAATATATATATGAACGGATGTAAACTGTGTTTGTGTTAACCTACCGGTTGAAGGGCCTAAAAAAAACGATGATTTTCATCATCGTTTCAAATACTAATAAATTAAATTGATTAATTCTTCTTTGGAGACATTTCCAAAATAAAAGGTTGTATCAATATCCTTTAGTGCTGTTTCCAAATCGCCTTTTTCATAGCGAACACCTTTGAGTTTATTCTCAATATTACTTACATCCCCCACACCAAAAAAGTCACCATATATTTTACAATTCTCAATGACTCCTCTTTCAACATCTAAGCGCACATCAATCTGCCCTACAGGGAAACGATGGGAATGCTGAAGATTAAACTTTGGAGATTTACCGTAGTTCCAATCCCAGTTTTGATAACGTTCCTTTGAAATTTGGTGAATCTTCTCCCAATCCTCTTCCGTTAATATATATTCCGTTATTTCTTTTCCTTGGAAAATATATTTTAGCAGTGACGAACGGAACTCTTCGATATCGATTTTTTCTTTCAAAAATTCAGAAATATTAGCCACTCTGCTGCGGATTGACTTAATTCCTTTAGATTCAATTTTATCCTTTTTCACCCTTAAGGCGGAGACAATATGTTCCATTTCTGAATTAAAAAGGAGAGTTCCATGAGTAAACATCCGGCCTTTTGTAGAAAATTGTGCATTGCCGGAGATTTTCCTTCCTTCAGCCAAGATATCGTTTCTCCCGCTTAATTCAGCGTTGACCCCCATTTGTTTAAGAGCAGTAATCACCGGCTCAGTAAACTTTCGGAAATTGTGAAAACTATCCCCATCATCTTTTGTAATAAAGCTATAATTTAGGTTGCCAAGGTCATGATATACTGCGCCGCCGCCAGACAGCCTGCGCACTACATGGATACCGTTCCTCTCAACATACTC
The DNA here is from genome assembly GCF_057221695.1 of Neobacillus sp. plas4. NCBI lineage: Bacteria > Bacillati > Bacillota > Bacilli > Caryophanales > Bacillaceae > Neobacillus > Neobacillus sp. plas4. The sequence continues at coordinate 1,519,124 of NZ_CM170152.1, read as the reverse complement.
GGTATTAATTTCTTCTACTGAGTTTTGGTTCTTCCCAATGATGATAGATGGCTCATTTATGTAAAATAATAAATACGTATCATTTATATCAAGATTTTTTAACGCATATTCTTCTATCGCTAGATTTATACGCGGGTCGGTAATTCCTTTATTATCAATAAATAACATACTGCCTTTTCTCCTTCTTATACTAAAATGGTTTGAAATTCATCTGCTAGTTTTATTATACCAGTATATTCAGTATTTGCTTCACTGATAAGCTTTGATGAGTCCCCGTAATGTGGAAGATGGGTTAGAATTAATTGTTTAACACCTGCTTTTTCTGCAAATCTCCCAGCATCAATGCTGTTCATATGACCTGCAGATTTCCCGTCTTGATGCTGATAAAAATTACATTCACATAGTAATAGATCTGCGCCTTTACCAAACTCAATAAATTCTTCTTTATAGGAACTATCACCTGTGTACACGAGTGTCTTCCCGTTTGCTTCTATTCTCATTGCATAACAAGGAACTGGATGATTGGTTTTCAGAAAAGAAACTTGAAATGGTCCAACAGAAAGTACACTATTGGGATCATAGTTTATTCCCTTTGTAATGTCTTTATAGGTCAGTTTCGTAAATTCCGCCTGGTCGAAGGAGTGGCCATAGAGAGGTAATGTTGGGAAACTCTTGTCTAGAAAGCCCTGAATTAGCCTTGCATGCTGTAAAACCCCAATGTCAGCGATATGATCGGGATGATAGTGAGAAAGTATCACGGCATCCAGCTCCTCAGGTTCGATAATATTTTGCAGCTTGCTAAGAACACCACTGCCACAATCAATCAGCAGATTAAATCCATTATGCTCAAGTAAATACCCTGAACTTGCACCATTCTTTTTTGGGTATCCTCCCCAATAACCTATTATTGTAAGTTTCATCTAAACTACCCCCTCTTGATTTTTCATACCTTTACTATACTTGAAAAAGCTGCGAATAAAAAAGAAGCTATTCTCAAAAATAGCTTCTGGTTCATTATTTCACATTTAAATATTCTAATACACCTTTTACAGCTTCCTCACCTTGGTCAATACAATCAGGAAGTCCAACACCGCCAAAGGATGCACTGGCTAAAAAGACGCCTGGCAGATCTGTTTTTATATGGCCTCTAATGGTCTCCAGCCGCTGTTTATGTCCAACTGTATATTGCGGCATTGAATCTTTCCAGCGTGAAACAACTGCAAATTCAGGCTGCATTCCTATATCCATCGTTCTGCTCAAATCATCAAGAACAATCTTTATAATTCTGTCATCAGAAAGATCAACAATCGTTTCATCTCCAGCTCTTCCAACATAACAGCGAAGGAGAACTTTGCCTTTCGGAGTGGAATGAACCCATTTTTTGTGTGTCCAGGTGCAAGCTGTAATAGAATAATCTCCATTTCTCGAAACGACAAACCCAGTTCCATCAATGTCCTTTTTTATTGCTTCCTCTGGTAACGCTAAGGCAACCGTAGCAACCGATGTAGATGGAACTGACTTAAACGGTTCAAAGAATTCATAGTCCGAAAACATAGATTGTGTAATTTTATGCGGTGTTGCAGCAACAATAGAATCCGCTGTCATTGTTTCACCGTTATTTAAGTAAAGCTTGTATTGTTTATTTGTCCTTGTAATTTTATCAACCCGGTGTCCTTTCAGTATTGAGTCAGGGTCAAGTTTTGCTTCAATTGCTTCCGCAAAGGATTGGAGACCGGTTTTAAAGGTTAAAAATACACCTTTTTTCTTCTCGGCAGGTTCTTCAGTTTTCGATTTTGCCGGTGTGTTTTTTTTCATACCCAAAAGAAGACTACGGTATTTTTGTTCAACCTGATAGAACTGCGGAAAGGTCGACATTAAGCTCATTCGATCAATATCGCCCGCATAAATCCCCGATAATAACGGTTCAATTAGATTTTCAACTACCTCATCGCCTAATCTTCTTCGAAAAAACTCACCTAAAGATTGGTCAACATTACCTGGGGATCTTGGTAAAATAAAATCCGCTGCTGCTCTTAACTTCCCCGGAATCGAAAACAAACCAGTTGTAATAAATGGTCCGAGTTCAGTCGGGATTCCCATTATGGAACCCCCAGGCATTGGATAAAGCTTGTCTTTCACCAAACAATAGGATTTTCCGGTCGAATTTGATACTAATTGATCCTCCATTCCAACTTCCTTTGCCAGCCTGGTCATGCTTGTCTTTCTTGCTAGGAATGAATCAGGACCTCTTTCAATAATAAAACCATCTCTAATAACGGTTTGCATTTTACCTCCGAGACGGTGAGATGCTTCAATCAGTTTAATCTCAAGAGGCAGCTTTTTTTCGTTTATTATTTTTTGAAGGTAGTATGCGGCAGTAAGCCCTGCAATACCTCCACCAATAATCGCTACCTTCTGTTTTTCTTCCGCCACGGATGTCACCCTACTTTCGTTTCAGATCAATATCAGTTTGCTAATTTTTTTAAAATGACTGATGTCATTGCTTGGATTAAATCATCATGTGCGTTAGGCATTTTAGGGCGATAATAACTTGCTCCTACTTCCTTTGCTGCCATTCTGCACTCATAATCGTTGTCATAAAGAACCTCTAAGTGTTCACATACAAAGCCAACAGGTGCATAAACAAATGCCTTATATGGATATTCTTTAGCCAAAGTCTTAGTTAAATCTTGAACATCTGGTCCCAGCCAAGGTTCTGGCGTATTCCCTGCGCTTTGCCAGCCGATTGCATAATTCGTTATCCCAGCTTGCTTTGCAATCAAATCTGCTGTTTCCTGAAGTTGATTTGGATATGGGTCACCAAATTGCAAAATCTTTTCTGGAAGACTGTGGGCGGAAACAATCAACATCGCATGATCTTTTTCTTCCTGCGGCATATGGTCATATATTTCTTTGATTTTTCCCGCCCAGTAATGAATAAATTTAGGTTCAGCATACCAGCTGTCAACGGAAGTAATAGCAATACCACCGAGTCTTTCTGCTTCTTCCTTGGCTCTATTATTATACGACTTAATGCTAAACGTTGAGAAATGAGGCGCCAAAACAATACTTACTGCCTCTTCAATTCCATCAGCATGCATTTGTGCAACTGCATCCTCGATAAATGGTTCAATATGCTTTAAGCCAAGATACATTTTAAATTCAATCTTATCTTGTACTGTGTTAATATGCTCTTCTAATGTTTTTGCCTGTTCGAGAGTAAGCTTTGCTAAGGGAGAAATTCCGCCAATAGCTTCATAGCGATTCCGTAACTCTTCTAACATTTCGAGAGTTGGCTTCCTGCCATGCCGAATATGTGTATAATAACGTTCCAAGTCATCTAAAGTATATGGGGTCCCGTAAGCCATTACTAGTAATCCCATTCTCTTTTTAGTCATCTGGTGCACCTCTTTTAAAGTCTAGTTTCCTCAAATCAAGGATTTAGAGGGCCTCTAATTAGTTAGGGCCCTCCTTCTTTTTTCGCATATTATATTGTGCCAAAAAATAATCTATTTTACCATTATTACCACTTGAGTATTTAATTGCTGCGTTTAGACGCAGAATACTCATGGACAAACGATGTTAATCTCTTCAAGGTTGCTGGATTTACGGATGGGAACACACCATGGCCAAGATTAAAGATATAGCCCCCCTGAGCCATGCCTTGATCTAAAATTGCTTTAGCTCTTTCTTCAATTACATCCCAAGGTGCTAACAGTATTGCTGGATCAAGATTACCTTGTACCGTTTTTTGAATTCCCATTTGTCTCGCTTGTTGAATCGGCAAACGCCAGTCCAATCCAACCACATCAATCGGAAGGTCATTCCACTCCAGCGCTAAATGACTCGCGCCGACTCCAAACATAATAAGTGGAACATTTTCTTCTTTTAGTTCTGTAAAAATTCTGTTCATAACCGGTTTAATAAAATAGCGATAGTCCTCTACATTTAATGCCCCGACCCAGGAATCAAAAATTTGTATCGCTTTAGCTCCTGCTTTAATTTGTGATTTTACATATGTAATAATCATATCAGCAAGTTTATCCATCAAAGCAAACCAAGCTTTTGGCTCAGAATACATAAATGCTTTTGTTTTATTGTAATTTTTTGATGGTCCTCCCTCAATCATGTAACTAGCAAGCGTAAATGGAGCCCCAGAAAATCCAATTAAGGGTACAGACAATTGTTCTTGAGTTAATATTTTTATCGTATCTAAAACATAAGATACGTCCTCTTCCGGATGAAGTTCACCAAGTTTTTCAACATCAGCTAAGGAAGTGATTGGATTATCAATAACTGGACCAATACCAGATTTAATTTCTACTTTCATCCCCATTGCTGGAAGTGGAGTCATAATATCTTTATAAAGAATAGCAGCATCTACATTATACTGCTCTACTGGCAGACGGGTAACATACGCACATAACTCAGGCTGATGAGTAATTTCAAACAAAGAGTACTTTTCTTTAATTTCTCTATACTCTGGCTGAGAGCGACCTGCTTGACGCATGAACCAAACTGGAACATGGTCAGTTTTTTCTCCTCTTGCAGCTTTTAAGAATGTTTCGTTTATTTGCTTTGACATGTAAATAAATCCACCTTTCAAAAGACCTGTCTCATTCATTTTAATATATGTAGCTTAAAATAACCAACTTCATAGAGTATAGCACTGTTTTCACTATATCGATTAATCCTATTTGTGTATAGGTTAAGATGGAAAGTGTCAAAGAAAAGTCGTTTTTACAGATTAAATTTTCCTTGGAATCCCTTTCACCACTTTATTGCAGATTCATATTCTGTATTACATCCAAAGGGCGAATACCTATTTTTCGTCCTTAGATGATGAAAGGAGGTCATTGTATGCTTATCGAACTGTCAGCTCTTCATTGGATATATGTTGTCTTTATTGCCCTTATTATCGGATTTATGGTAAAACGAAGAGATACTACACTTATTTGTATTTTAGGGATATTCCTCATTGCTGTCACCGCAACAGGATCCTTAAGCAGTTCAGTTAGTAGTATTTTCAACAGTTTTATTTATGCGATTACGGAGTTATTATCAACCATCTTAGTTATATCAATCATTGTAGCTATGAGTAAAACACTAACTTCTACTGGTATCAACGATGTGATGATTTCACCTTTTACAAGATTGATCCGCAACCCGGCACTCGCCTATTGGACCATTGGTATATTAATGATGGTCATTTCATGGTTCTTCTGGCCTTCGCCAGCAGTTGCTCTTCTAGGTGCTGTGCTGCTTCCTGTAGCGCTGCGGGCAGGTCTGCCTGCTTTGGGTGTTGCCATGGCAATGAACTTGTTTGGACATGGGATCGCTCTATCAGGCGATTTTGTCATTCAAGCTGCACCAAAATTAACCTCTGATGCTGCCGGAATTCCAATCGGTGATGTCATTAGTGCTAGTATTCCTTTAGTTTTCACGATGGGGATAGTAACTACGATTGCTGCCTTTTATTTTCTAAAACGAGATATGAAAAACGGTTTACTTCAGCCAACCCCGTATGTTCCTGTCGATTCAGACTTAGAAACAACTTCTGAGAAGAACCTGCTATCCATTGGACAAAAGCGATTCCTTGCGATTCTCGTGCCAATATTATTTGCAGTTGATGTAGCAGCTATGTTTATCCTTGAACTGACTGGCGGGGAAGCTACTGCTTTAGTTGGCGGGACATCTATTTTTATTCTTCTTCTAATTACCATGGTAAGCCATAAAAACAAGGGGCTAGAAAAGACAACTAGCTATTTAATTGAAGGCTTCACCTTTGGTTTTAAGGTTTTTGGACCTGTCATCCCAATTGCTGCCTTCTTCTATTTAGGTGATGCTGGTTTTGGAAAAATCATTGGGGACTTTTTACCGGACGGATCTCAAGGAATTGTAAACGACCTAGGTATTGCATTAGCGAATATCGTACCTTTAAGTAAAGTGGTCGGAGCGGTGACACTTACTACTGTAGGGGCTATTACAGGTTTGGATGGCTCAGGATTTTCTGGAATATCACTCGCTGGTTCAGTCGCAGGTTTATTTGCTGTTGCGATTGGCAAAGGTGTTGCCACTCTGACTGCACTTGGGCAAATTGCCGCTATTTGGGTAGGTGGCGGAACATTGGTACCTTGGGCATTAATCCCTGCTGCAGCTATCTGTAATGTTGATCCATTTGAATTGGCAAGGCGAAACTTACTACCAGTAATCATTGGACTGGTGGTCACCACAATTGTGGCAATGTTTTTGATATAAAGGCGGGGTTAATATTTACGGTGATATCTGGACAGCGACATCAAAGATTGATGAGGGACAAATCAGGAGATTCCTCAACGAGTTTTGTCCTTCATAACCAGGATGAAGGACAAATCAGGAGATTTCTCAACGAGTTTTGTCCTTCATAACGAGGATGAAGGACAAATCAGGAGATTCTTCAACGAGTTTTGTCCTTCATAACCAGGATGAAGGACAAATCAGAAGATTCTTCAACGAGTTTTGTCCTTCATAACGAGGATGAAGGACAAATCAGGAGATTCTTCAACGAGTTTTGTCCTTCATAACCAGGATGAAGGACAAATCAGGAGATTCCTCAACGAGTTTTGTCCTTCATAACTAGGATGAAGGACAAATCAGAAGATTTCTCAACGAGTTTTGTCCTTCATAACGAGGATGAAGGACAAATCAGAAGATTCTTCAACGAGTTTTGTCCTTCATAAAGTATTTTTGGAAAATAATCAACATCAATCTTTAACAAAGCCAATTTAAAAAGAGGCATGCAGCCTCTTTTTTATTTTCTATTTAATCTCTTCTTAAAGTAAGTGTAAATATAAATGGACAACATCAACCAAACATAACCAAAGGCAAATCCGCCAATGACATCGGTCGGGTAATGTACTTGAAGAATGACACGACTTGCACCAATCAGCAATAGTAACAATACAGTGATGGTCACAACCATTCTTTTAGCAGACGCAGAATTCAGCCCTTCAATCACCAGGTACGCAATAAAGAAATAAAACGTTAATCCCACCATGGCATGTCCACTAGGAAAGCTTAAACTATCCACATGTGCTAAGTGTTCGAGCTCAGGTCTTGGACGTGCAATCCACTCCTTTAAAAGCTTGTTCACTTCATTTCCTAGCGCAGTTGAAAGTGCAATAGCTGCTGCTCCCAAAAAGTGCCGTTTTATTAACAATAACCACACTAATACAACCAATGCAACAATTCCAATCCCCTTTTTATCCCCTAACTCAGTCAACAGGAGAAAAAATGGGTTTAAGCTGTCAGGTACATAGGCAAATAAGTCCGCGAGTCTTTCATCTACCCAAAAAGTTTCGTTTGCAGCCACTTTCATAGAAATATAAATTGATATAATAATTGCTAGAAATAACAATATGTAGGTACTTTTACTTTTCATAAGCCTTAAGTAATCCTTTCTTTAATAAAATACTTTAAAATTATAATGGTAATATAGATAAAAATCTACTTTATAGTAAAAAGGTGTTAAAATAGTTTGAAAATACGATTTATTTTATGGTCAGGGGGTTAATAAAATGATAAATCAATTGTTTGCAAAATTAGAAGATTACTATGAAGAAATGGTTTCGATCCGCAGGTTTATGCATCAGCACCCAGAACTGTCCTTTCAAGAATATAACACAGCCCAGTTTGTAAAGGAGTTCTACGAAAACCTTGGAATAGCTGTAAAAGGTAATGTAGGGGGTAACGGGGTCGTAGCAAGAATTAATGGGAAACTTCCCGGTAAAACAGTTGCCCTCAGGGCAGATTTTGATGCACTTCCTATTCAGGATGAAAAAGAAGTACCATATAAATCATTAGTCCCTGGAGTCATGCATGCATGTGGACATGATGGTCATACTGCAACCCTTCTCGTGTTAGCCAAGGTATTAAATGAGTTGAAGGATGAGCTCAAAGGAAATTACGTCTTTATCCACCAGCACGCTGAGGAATATGCACCAGGCGGGGCGGTCACAATGATTGAAGATGGTTGTCTAGATGGTGTGGATGTCATTTTTGGAACTCATTTATGGGCAAGTGAACCGACCGGTACCATCCAATATCGAACAGGTCCCATTATGGCGGCAGCTGATCGTTTTGAAATTGAAATTCAAGGTAAAGGCGGGCATGGAGCTCAGCCACATAAGACAAAGGATGCCATCGTCACGGCTTCCCAGCTTGTTATCAATCTACAGCAAATCGTCAGCCGGAAGGTAAACCCTGTTGAATCTGCGGTCGTCACAGTTGGCTCATTTTTAGCTGATAATGCCTTTAACGTGATTGCAGATAAGGCGAAGATTATTGGAACCGTCCGTACCTTCAACGATGAAGTTCGCCAGTTCATAGAAGAAGAAATTGATAGAATTATCAAGGGCACTTGCTATCTTTCTGATAGCACGTATAACTATTTGTTTGAAAGAGGTTATCCAGCAGTAGTTAACCATGCAAAAGAAACAGAATTTCTTAAAGCTTCTGCTAGGGAAATTCCCGAGATAATCCATATTGAAGAATCGGAACCGCAAATGGGTGGAGAGGATTTTTCTTATTACTTAAAGAAAGTACCGGGCACCTTCTTTTTTACTGGTGCAAAGCCGCCTGGTAAAGACTCATCCTACCCCCACCACCATCCAAAATTTGATATTGATGAAAAGGCAATGTTAATTGCTGCCAAAACACTTGGTACTGCAGCCATTCGGATTCACCAATCTGAGTAAAAATAAAGCCCCTGACATTATTAAAGTTCAGGGGCCTTTTTAAGTATTCTTAACCGATAGGCATTCATTGCAGTCTCGCCCAAATGTTTTAGCAGATTGTTATTGGCATAAGCGCCAACGAAGGCACCGATACCCGGCACTAGCTGGAACATCTTTACCAGATCAATATAGTCTCTGTATTCTTGTTGAAATTTTCGCCAATCCATTTCAACAAGGGATTGCTTTCTCTTCTCCCAGTTTTCGATTTCAGATAATGTTTCTCGACGAATCTCATCACTTGAAAATGCCAACTGGAAGATATGGAGAATAAATAGCCGTTCTTCAAATTCTTTCGTGTTAAATCCATATATAGCAGCCGCTTCAAAGAGAAATTTCATTTTAATCGATAGAAGTAAAGGAAAATCAGCAAGGCCAAGCAGAATTCCACCTGCTCCCGTCCCTGCCCCTTCAACCAGTGCAGTTTTCTGAAAGACAGCCGTTTTTTTTCGCATTAATTCATCTCGTTCTGCTAGTGTTAATCCAGCAGCTTGATTTTTGTTGGTCGTTAATTGCGAACCAAATAATGTTGTTTTGACCATACCCTTAATGCTTTCAGTCATCATGTTATGGACTTTTTCAGGGATCATTTCATTTATTTTGCCTTGAGCTTTTTTAGATATTCGATTCATCATCCCAGAACGTCTTGTTAATTTTCTTTTCCAGTCTTCTACTTCGTCATATACTTTTAACTCATATTCATTCATGCTTCACTCCCCCTCAGCAAAAAGATATTAGTTTTTTTAAAAATACATTCATGCTTTTAGTCTTTTCTTACTATAAAAATGAACAAATAAATAACTAAACAGCAGTCCTGTCAGGAGGATGATTCCCGTAAACATCCATTGCCCTTTTATCAATAGAACCAAGGCAAACACGGAGGTTTGAATGAAAAGAATGTTCCTAAGAATCGTATGGAAAGCCTCAGTTTTATATGTTTGAGAAACTGGATATAAGTCAATCCAAAGCTTGTTTTGGTGATGATACCATAATGGTAAAAGCTGGAATCCAGTTAAATAAAGAAACAAAAGAGAGAAAACTAATTGCCCTGCTCCAAAGGAGATAAAATACAGTGCAATTGCACCAATGACCGTTAATCGAATAAACAGTCCTAAATAATCTGATGACCTCAAGAATGTCCTAGCAAATAAATAAAGATACGTATTATTTTGCGTAAAGGAAATCGAATGAATAAACAAGTCCAGCCATTTTCTTCTTTTCACTGTATCCTTTAATTTCGGTACATCTGTAAATAAATTGGCTAACCGATAAAAGGAAGCCATCCGTTTCTCTTCTTGAGCTATAAGCAAATCCCACTTCAATCCCATTTTCTTCGTTTTACTATTAAAGGAGAAATAATAAAACGCCAAAATGAATGCAAATATCAATAAAAATAAAATATTTGCATTGCTAAAAAGTAAAAAGGTAAATAAAACATTTATGAAATAGCGGACAAACATGTCCCAAATATAAACTGAAGGCTGCACATAGTAGTGAATCCTCCAATTGACTGCAATATTCCAGGCTTTCATAATCAACAAGGCCAGGAAGAAAATAAAAAATGATTGAAATCCGTTTACGCTCACATGTGCGTACAATGGCATCAATACAGCAAGGAACATTAATAAAATATATCCTTGAAAGACTAGACTAATCAACCCAGAGCGTAAAAAGTATCCTTTTAACCTTGATTCGAGTGGAATTAAAAATACTTGGTCTGCTTCTAATAAAAAAGTATATACAGGGCTGTGGGTTAAAATAATTCCTAATATCAATGCAATAATAATCTCAGCAGGAAAATTTAGTGATAATGTTTTTATCCAATTTTGGTAATAAAATGCAGCTGTACCAATTAAAAATAGCAGGACGACCATCAAATGGCCATTTAATATATATCGAAGATAAACGCCAAATTCTTTTAAACGATGGACTGCCCTGTCTTTCCAGAGCTTCTTATCATCAAACATAATTCTCTTCCTTCGTTAATTGGATATATAAATCATCTAATGAAGCAGCTGGCATCGCGAATTGTTTACGGAGTTCGTTAAGCGTACCTTTTGCACGAACTTTCCCCTCATGAAGAATAACGAAGCGATCACAGTATTTTTCTGCTGTGGAAAGAATATGAGTTGACATTAAGATTCCTGCACCGTTATCTTTCATTTTTTTCATTAAATCAAGCAGCGATTGAATTCCTAGCGGGTCTAATCCAACAAATGGCTCATCAACAATGTAAAGTGAGGGCTGTACCAAAAAAGCACACATAATCATTACCTTTTGTTTCATCCCTTTTGAAAAATGTGCCGGGAACCATTTCATTCTTTTTTCCATACGAAACTCAGCTAATAACCTCTCTATTCTTGTTTCATATGTAGTTTTATCTAATCCATACGCCATAGCCGTTAAAGTTAAATGCTCTTCAAGGGTAAGTTCCTCGTATAACACTGGTGTCTCGGGAACAAAGGTAAACATTTTCCGGTAAACTTCTTTATCTTCATGAATGGAACGTCCCTTTATCTTCACATTGCCCCGATGAGGCTCCATTAAACCGATAATATGTTTAATGGTGGTACTTTTCCCTGCACCGTTTAAACCGATTAATCCCACCAATTCTTTTTCATTCACTTCAAATGTTACGTCTTTAAGTACAGGATTCCTTGTGTATCCACCTGTTAGGTCTTCAATCGATAATAAAGACATGTGTAAGTCCCTCCATATCATAATTACCTTACATTTTACCAAATCACCTTTGATAAAAATAGGATTTCAAATTCTTATTACTTTTTTGTATATTTCTGTTCAAACGGGTTATCATAATATTCGAAGGGGAAACACCTACTCGATGAAGTGATTCATCAAAAATTTGAAATGAGGTGTCTGTCAAAGACATTTTACTTTTCAAACACGCAGATTCTAAACGTTTCAAATAAGGGGATGGTTGTTTTGCACAAGTTGCCTGGTAACCATTTAGAGTTCATGTAACACCAGCTATTTATTAAAAAAATAAATGAGGTGTTTACGGCAGATTATCATCCGTTTTTATAAGTTGAAAAATACTTTAAAAACAACATAGGGGATGGTCAGCTTGAACAATGATTACTCTTTATAAAAAACACTAAATTGTCAAATGAGGTGTTTATCAAAGGTAATTCCCGAATGAACGTATAGTTTGAAGCAATTCCCCTTCGAGAGGACAGGATTCCATGCGGATCCTGTCTTTCTTTTTTATTGTCATTTAATATGGTAAAATACGGATTAAAATAAAGGAAGGGGCTTTTAAAATGAGTGATTGTATTTTTTGTAAAATCGTGACAGGGGACATCCCAGCAGCAAAAGTATTTGAAAATGAACATGTCTTAGCCTTTCTAGATATTAGTCAAGTAACAAAAGGACATACTCTCGTTATCCCTAAAGTACATAAAGAGAATGTTTTTGAACTCACTCCTGATATCGCTAAAAACCTTTTCGAAGCTGTACCTGCAATAGCCAATGCACTAAAGAAGGAATATCATCCGCTTGGTTTAAACCTTGTGAATAACAATGGCGAGGCAGCCGGGCAAACTGTTTATCATTTCCATATGCATTTAATTCCGCGCTATGGACAAGGGGACGGATTTGGGGCCGTTTGGAAATCCAATACGAGTGATTATACATCTCAAACGTTAAAAGAAATGGCAGAAAATATTAGCAAGCATTTATAAAGGATAATAAATTATCTGAAAATTACTTCTTTATTATTTTGATATTCCTGTGCTATAATGATAACAAGTTTTTCGCTGTAGACATTTAGCGTACTACAGGAGAGGCAAATAGCTAGTTTAGCAGAGGAGAGATAAGAAATGAATACAAAGAATCTAGTAGTCCTATCACTTTTAGCAGGAATTGGTGTTGTTTTGCATACCGTAATGCCAGCATTTCTAACCATTAAACCAGACATGATGCTGGCTATGATGTTTTTAGGAATTATTCTTATTCCAGAAATAAAGAGTGTTATGCTTTTATCAATTGTAACTGGAGGATTATCTGCCCTTACAACGGGATTTCCTGGCGGCCAGCTTCCTAATATCATTGATAAGCCAATAACAGCCTTAATATTTTTTGGATTATTTTTGGCATTAAAGCAATACCGTAATTCTATTATTAGTGTTGCTGTCCTAACTGCTATTGGGACGTTAGTTTCTGGCTCCATCTTTTTAGGATCAGCAAATTTAATTGTAGGCTTGCCAGGTCCTTTCACAGCACTATTTGCTGCAGGTGTTTTACCCGCAATTGCGCTGAATACAATTGTTATGGTTATTTTGTATCCAGTTGCTCTTTCAGTTGCTAAAAGAACGAAGCCGTCAACGTCTATCACCATTTCAAAATAAGAAGCAGAAAAAGAACCGAAAAGGTTCTTTTCTGCTATAAACGTAGTAACAATCAAATGCTTGATAACAGAATGGACAGAATTAAAAAAAGTGCTCCACCCCCAGCTAATGAAGAAGCCCGTTTTTTTAATACTTGCTTAGGTGGATAAAATCCGGGTCTTTTTAAAGATAGAATATTCCAAATAGCGCTGGCAAAGAGCAATAGACTTAACAAAAAAAGAATGGTTATCACGCTTTTCATATACAACCCCCTTATGAATACCAAAGCTGCTACTACGATTTATATGATATAGTGTCCTTCCCTATGTTTTTCTATATGGAATATTCAAAAAGTTGGAATTATTAAGGGAAAAAAAGTAAAATAAAAAAGAAATACTTTTTCAAGTAGAAAAAATCATAATTTCTAAAAATTTTGTGAATTTATATCTTTATTAATTTTTATTTTATTGGCATAATGTTAATAGAGAAATAAAAAAGTAGGTGAAATTGGGGATGTCGGAGAAACAGTATTCAATGAAAGAAGCGATGCTATTTAGCCAAAGGATTGCACAATTGAGTAAAGCTTTGTGGAAATCAATTGAGAAGGATTGGCAGCAATGGATTAAGCCTTATGATTTAAATATTAATGAACATCATATCCTTTGGATCGCATACCATTTAAATGGGGCTTCAATTTCGGATGTGGCAAAGTTTGGGGTCATGCATGTCTCAACAGCGTTTAATTTTTCAAAAAAGTTAGAAGAAAGAGGTTTGCTAACATTTTCAAAGAAAGAGAACGACAAACGGAATACGTATATTCAACTCACCCCTCAAGGTGAAGATATCTTTCTGCGAATAATGGAATCCTATCATCCAACAGGTAATGCTGCGTATACAGGTGCATTGCCATTAAGAGATCTGTATGGGAAGTTTCCCGATATTATTGAAATGATGGCAATTGTTCGTAATATATATGGTGATGATTTCATGGAAATCTTTGAACGTTCTTTTCATAATATTGAAACAGAATTTAATGAAGATGATGGTAAACTTAAGAAGACAGAGAAAACAGAACAAGAACTCTCTTAGTCATTGAGGCATTTATTAAACTCTAGAAAAAGAGTTTCGTAAAGGTGCTGCCTTAAACATGATTGAACAACTTCTTTCGCGTCAAGTTCTGCTGGCAATGAATTTAAAAACTCGATGAAAAGCGGATGAAAATGGATAAAACCTTCCGCTTTTTGTTTTTCCATTTTTTTGTTCAAATCCTCACAAATCTCATTAAATGCCTGCACTTCCTGTTCTGATATCCCCTTCTCAATTACCAATCTATAAAAATCAAGGTTGGGGGCAGCTAACATTTTTAACAGCAACTTTTGATGATATTCAAGAAGTTGCACTCGAGATTGTAGTTCAACTAATTTATCCATTTACTTTGACCTCCTGACTCTTGTTCTAAATTATCATACGTTCATTATTTACCTTTTCAAGCTGGAAATAAACCTTTTTGTTTAAATAGTTTTGCAGCATTGTTTATTTTAAATTAATAAAAATTCATTTACTACTTTTCTACCATTCTTTTTAACTATCTTTTTCTGTAAATTTTTGATAATGTAATAAGCATATAAACGAACATCAGGGAGGGAATCGTTGATGATCTCCGTATTTATTGTTTTCGCCATCTTTATTTTGTTTTATGTTAACAAAATGACTAATTCCCTTTGTATTCAAAAGGATATTCCAGAGGAACGTCAGCATAAAGTATTTCGCACAATAAATATATTAGTCACCATATTACTGATTTCATCCTATGTAGAAATTTTGTATACATAGGTTTACCATCATGTAATTCTGTCTGAACAAAAAATAAGAGCGATGAGAAAATTCTCATCGCTTTTTATTCAGCTTATAGCCAAGATGCTCCAATAATGATTAGCAAGATGAAAAGGACTACAATTAACGCAAATCCCCCACCGTGGAATGTTCCAGACACACAATCCTCCCCTTCCTTAAACGGTTAAAGCTGTTGTCTGCATCAGATGTTATACATTTATTAAAACCAAGATGCTCCAACAATAATCAATTGAATGAATAGGACTACAATCAATGCAAATCCTGCTCCGTATCCGTGTCCACCACTCATCGTAATACGGCTCCTTTATTACTTACTACGATATACTATTCAAGCTTTATTCATTTCGTCTAGGCTCTTACCTTATTTCTTAGGAAAAAGTCCAATTTTTTCTTTCTGGGTGTTTATCTAATAAGGATAACAGCTTAGTCAAGGGGCAGATGAATAGGTTTTTAGTTATTTCTTAGATATTATCGTATGTATCAATTCCGTATTAGCTTTAGGTAAATGCCCAAAATTTACGAAACAAATACGCAGAATTTTTTTTGCAGTGGTAAGCAATTATGTTATAGTATAGTTTGTGGACAAAAACCCACAAGAATTTACTGTTTAGGAGAGGTTCCTCATGAAAAAATGGATGTTAGCCCTTACATTAGCTGGCGGGGTTATTGCCTTAAGTGCATGTAATCAGAGCGGCAGTTCTACTGTGGCAGAAAGCAAGGCTGGAGATATTACACAGGAAGAACTTTATGAAGCTATGAAGGAAAAGGTGGGTGCACAAGCATTACAACAGCTTGTATATGAAAAAGTCCTTTCCGACAAATACGAAGTAACCGATAAAGAACTGGATGCGAAGGTTGCGGAATTAAAGGAGCAGCTAGGTGAAAATTTCGATGCTGCACTTGCACAATACGGCTATCAGAATGAAGATGACTTTAAAGAAACCATGAAACTTGGTATGTTGCAAGAAAAAGCTGCTATGAAGGCAATAAAAGTAACGGATAAAGAAGTTAAGGAATACTACGATAACTATAAGCCTGAAATAAAGGCTCGTCATATTCTTGTTGAGGATGAGGCAACAGCAAATGAAGTGAAGCAAAAGCTTGATGCGGGCGAAAAATTCGAAGATGTAAGTAACACTTACTCTACGGATGAGGCTGCTAAAGCAAATGGCGGCGACCTAGGCTGGTTTGGTCCAGGAGCTATGGTTCCGGAGTTTGAAGAAGCTGCTTATGCGCTTAAAAAGGATGAAATCAGTGGCCCTGTTCAGACATCACATGGTTACCATATTATTCAAGTAACTGACAAAAAAGAGAAAAAACCATTTGAAGAAATGAAAGGCCAAATGGAAAAAGAATTAAAACAATCAAAACTAACGAATGAAAAAGTAAACGAAATCATGCAGAAAGAAATTAAAGACGCAGATGTAAAAATAAGTGACAAAGACTTAAAGAACGCACTTAATCCTGCTGCTGCAGCACAACAATAACAATTAATAACATAAATTAAAGTAAGAAGGGACATTGCATCCCTTCTTATTTTTATTCTGCCGTGACTCTTTCTCCCTCACGTCTTTCTTTTTCTGCTTCAAGTCGCGTTAAATATATTTCTCCTTCTTTTTCGATATTTTCCATTTCCAATAAGCGTTCTTCCCTGCCTGTTTTGATCGCCATTAACGCACTAATAACAATACCAACCACAACTGCATATACCCAAATAGGAATAGTCAATTTACATTTGCTCCCTTCATTAGCGGTTGTCCACTTTTTACTTAAACATATTCGATTAAAAGCTAAATATTCATCCTACAAGCAAAAAAAATAACCCCGCAGGAGGGTTATCTATTATTTATGAAATACAGGCTTATAGAATGAACGATTATCTAAAGCAAATACTCGTTCAGTGAATTCACCCGGTTTTACACGTTCTAACGCACGGTCAAGCATGTTCATTTTTGCATCGAGATTATCAATATAATGGAGAATTTCAGCTTCTTTAATGAGCGGCGGCTTCGGGCTGCCCCACTCCGCTTTTCCGTGATGGCTTAAAACAAGGTGCTGGAGGATTAATACTTCTTCACCCGCTATCCCGAGTTCTTCAGCAGCTTTCCCTATCTCATTTACCATAATCGTAATGTGACCAAGCAAGTTTCCTTCGACCGTATACACGGTTGAAAGGGGACCTGATAGTTCTACTACTTTGCCCATGTCATGCAAGATAACACCTGCATAAAGCAAGTCTTTATCAAGGCTAGGGTAAAGTGTGGCAATAGATTTAGCTAAATCTAGCATGCTGACAACATGGTATGCCAATCCAGAGACAAACTCATGGTGATTTTTCGTTGCAGCCGGATATTCCAAGAAAGCCTTATTATGTTTCTTCAATAAATGGCGAGTAATTCTCTGGATGTTCGGATTTTTCATTTCAAAAATATATTGTGTCAGTTTGCCAGTCATGTCTTCTCGACTTAATGGAGCTGTCTCAATGAAGTCTTCCAATTTAACGATGTCACTTGGTCCTGTTCTGCGAATCTGTCTAATCTTCAACTGGTTTTTCCCGCGATAATTATGAGTGTCCCCAATAATCTTAACGATTTTTTGCGCCGTATAGTTCTTTTCATCCTCTTCATTGGCGTCCCAGAGTTTCGCTTCTATTTCACCACTTTGATCTTGCAGGATAAGTGTTAAAAACGGCTTTCCATTACTAGCGATTCCTTTTGTGGCACTTTTTATAAGTAAGTACAAATCTACCTGTACGCCTGTATCATAATCTAGGATTCCTTTATTCATCTTTCTCTCCCCTTCCCCGATAGTAAAAGTATAACATTGTCTATGAAATTACTTCGACATGATCTTTATGAAGATGTTGAATATTTTCAGTTTGAAAATGTGGAAGCAAATGTTTGTGACAGGTAAAAAATAAAATTTGGTTCGTTTTTAATGTGGTCAAAAGCTCTATGATCTTTTTGGTTCGGTTCTCATCAAAGTTCACAAAACTATCATCGATGATTATAGGAAAGTGATACTTTTCATATAATGTAGCAGCAAGCGCCAATCTAATAGAAACGTATACTTGCTCTGTAGTTGCTTGACTTAACTCATTTGCTTCAAATAACGTATAGTCACTTCTTTCAATAAGAAAACCTGTTCCTGACTTTTGCAAATGTATACGGTGATACTGTTCCTCAGTTAGAAAATACAGGTATTCCTCTGCCTTTGCCAGCATTCTTGGTAGATGAGCATTTTTATACTTCTCAACCGTTTGTGATAAAATGTTCTGTGCTATGCAGTAAACAGACCAATCTTTGGCTGCGTCTTCTAATTCAAATTTTTTCTGTTTAAAGATATGAAGCAGCTCAGAATAAGATCCTCCCTCTTCAAGGACTTGAATCTGGTAGTTAATCGCAGCTTGTTCTTTTTGCAGTTCAGCTAATTTTGATGATAAGGCTTTTATTTTATCATGATACTGGCTTATTTGTTCATCCACATTATGGATATGTAATAATCTTTCCTGCTCTTTTCCTGTTAGGACCGAGTATTGTAACTGTTTCTTTATATCCGCAAGCCTTTCAATTAGCTTGATTTTCTTTTCAACTTTCCTGCCCAGCTCATAGAATGCCTCTTCATCTACTACATTGGCTTCTTGAAGAAGTTTTTTCCTTTCCAAGATTAGATGTGCTTGCTCCTGCTTCATTTGTTTAAGATCTGCTTCGAAATCCTCAAGCTTTTCTTTCTTCTCTTGACTCTTTATAAGCCTTCCATGTTCTTCCTTTAATTTATCCCGCAGTAAGAAGGCGGTTTTTGCCAAATCATTTCCATGATCAGCTATATATTCTTTTGAGTAAAATGCAAGTCTTTCAGTAATCTTTGACTGTTCAAGGTTGATATTTTCCAATCTTATGAGCAGATGCCTTTTTTCTCTTCCAACTAATTTATATTGTTCAATCAGCTGAAATGCTTCAAGGAAAAACGAATTGGCAATGTATTCAGGGATATTAAGCTCCTTGCTGAGTTTCAATAGCAATTCTTTATTTTCTGCTTCTTCACTTTCCCACTCTTCAAATTTCCGGATTACCTTTTCATATTGGGTTTGCTGCTGCTCAAGCTTTACTTTTAACAGCTGAAGCTTCTCTCTTAGGAGTTGATCCTGATTCAATTTCTCTTGGATGGCTGAGATGTTACTATTTTTAAAAGACCCAAGTTTTTGAATTAACTGTTTTTCCTTTTCTAACAATTGACTTAGCACCTGGCTGATGTCAGTTTCATTTTTAGGATTACGACGATTCCCCAGAAAAGCACCAATGAGGATGCTGCCTAATATTCCCATAACCAATAGTATCCATTGCTGACTATATAATCCGTAAAAGGCTAGCAACAGTAAAAGCACACCGATTACAAGAAATTGTATTTGCTTTTGTTTATGAATTTTTGCAAAAGCTTTTTTTTCTTGCTCATTTGAATGTTGATAATACTCCATTTTGTCTTGGACAGCTTTTAATTCAAGTTCAACTTTTCCTTTTTCTCTCTCTTCAGTAACTAACTTTTCAAGTCTTGCTCTTTCTTGAACTGCTATCACTTTCGTTTCGGCCTTGTGAACTTTTTCTTCTAGTTCCTCCAGCACGTTTTGCTCCTCGCGAAATTTCTCCTCAAGCTCCTGTTTTACTTCCGAAAGCTTTTGCTTTTTTCGAGAAACCTGCTCAACTTGATTTTTCATATAAATATTTGTATTAATGGCAAATATTTCTTCTTCATTCAAAGGTAAGTGCAGTCTTTCGTTAATATTCGAGATTTTATCTTCTAAATCAACTAATTTTAATTCACATTGTTGTTTTTCTAAAGTCAATTGTTCGTAAATGGGAATCTGGTTTAAAGCAGCAAGCAACTGTGACTCGTGTTCAAGAAATTGCTTATCTGGCTTAATCGCTGCAATTTCATTTCTTAATTGCATCACTCTTTCCATTAAACCAGAAATCTGAGCATTATATGGATAGATAAGCTGATTTAACTTTTCTATTCGCTCAACACCTCTAGCAGGAAATGGAATATCCCCTAACGACACAATTTCATTATTGATCCATCTCTCCTCTTTAACGAGTGAATGAATTTTCTGCCATTCATTTAATTTATCTACCTCACCCTTTAGCTCCAGAAGAGAATGACTTATATTCTTTATTTCTGTATTAATTTTTTCTTTATCTGTAATTAACTTCTCGTATTCTTGATTTTTAGCTGCTGCTTTAGTAAGTTCACTGTTAAGTTCATGAACGGCTTTTAGTTTTTCATTTATCACTGGCTTCTTGCCGCTTGGTTTAAAACGGGCCTCTAATTCCTTTTGAAGCTCTGCCTCAGTCTTTGCTAATCGTTCTGTTCCGAGTGTACCAGTAGAAAATAAAAATCTGCCTAGTTCTTCGCCCTTCATTTGGTGGATGTTTTGCAGCCCATGGATATTAAATGAAAAAATGGCTTGGTACAACCCTTTATCCATATTTCCAAGTAATTGTTTAAGCAGTTCCTCATTACCAGTCGTTCCATCCTCTAGCGTTACCGTAACATCTCCGAGAGCCTTACCTCTTATCCTCTCAACCGTTACAAGTCCATGTCCATCAAAGAATATCCTAAGCTTTCCACCATAACTTGACCCATTTTTGGGCTCATAGCGAAGTTCCGAAGATTGTTTTGTTGGGAACCCAAATAATATGCCATGAAGAAATGCCATGATAGTGGATTTCCCTGCTTCATTTTCACCATAGAACACTTGAAAGTCGGACAAATTTTTTATTTCTATGTTATTTAAATGACCAAAGCCATATATGTGTATCTCTTGGATTTTCAACCTTTCCTCTCACCTCCTACTGATATAAAAGCCCAATTAATAGTCTTTCAGCCTTTTCTACTAATTCTTTCTGCTCACTTTCTGTTAAGCCTTTTAAATATTTTCTGCCGCTTTGATGATGTTCATATAATGGCGCTATTGCAGATTCTACATTTTGATAGTTATCTATGGCTGCAAAAAGCTCTGTATAAAAATCCGCTTCATTCATTAGATGTTTTCTATCATGCTCAAGGTTTTGCTGTATGAGTAAGTCAACGATCCAAACAAATGATTGTTCCTCATTTTCATAGTCTAGAAGTAAATCAAGCAGCTCAGTGTCTAAGATTTTTTTCTCGTGACTATCCTCCAAATGAACATTTTTTAGATTCAAGGTTAACAGAGTTCCCCTTCCTGTTTTCCGGAAACGTTCAATCGTAACTTGGCATAATTGCAAGACTTCTTGAAAAGTATGTGCAGAAGCTGCATCGACAGACACTTCTTCCCATACTACATCGGAAGTTTCAATAAATTTAATATTAGCTTCTACTTCATTTAAACAAACATGGTAACAGCCTTTTATCCCAATTTCCTTCCTATTTCGGCCTTGAAGGTTTCCTGGATAGATAATAGGTGGATTTTCAGATAATATTGTGCGTTTATGAATATGACCTAAAGCCCAATAATCAAATTGTTTCTCCATAAGGTCCTTGATTGAGAAGGGAGCGTAATTATCATGCTCCGTCCGACCTCCTTCATTCCCATGAAGCAGTCCAATATGGAAATCCGCGGGCTCGATTTTGTGATAGTCATCGATCCGTTTTTCTAGGATATGTCGCTGTAAATAGCTGAAGCCGTATATATGGACCTTTTCACCGCGTTTTGTATGTAATACCTTCATTTCAACATCACTTCCAAAAAAGTGGACATTTGAAGGCATATCTAGATGAACCCATGAACCATTTAAGTGGTCATGGTTACCGTGTATAATATAAACAGGAATTTCCTTTTGTAAAAGCTTCTTCATTTCATTACGGAAGCGAGATTGAGCCCGTAAGCTTCTGTCTTCACCATCGAATAAATCTCCTGCGACGACAACAAAATCAACGTTGTGATCAATAGCTGCTGCTGTTAGTTTTTTTAAAGCTGCAAACGTACTCTCTCTCACTCTTGAAAGGATGGCAGCAGGTAAATTCTTCAAGCCTACCATCGGACTGTCCAAGTGCAGGTCAGCTGCGTGTATAAATGATATCTGTTTCATAGAATTTCCTTTCAGTGAGTTTTCCTTCATTGTAGCATCCTAAAAAACCGAATGCACGTTCTGGATGAAATTTTTTAAAAAAGCTTTGCCAATTTTGACAAAGCCTCGTGCTTTTATTCTTTTTTTGTTAATTGCAGCGCCTTTTTTATATCTTTGAAAGAATTTGATTTCCCATACATAAGGACTCCCCCACGATAAACACGAGCACCAAATACTGCTAAGAAGGCAATCGTGCCTACTAGGACCGCAATCCCTAATGCAGCCTCCCAAACTGGAATATTCAGCATTCCGACTCGTAAAAACATAATCATTGGGGTGAAAAATGGTATATAGGATGTAATGACGATAAAAGGTGAATCCGGCTTTCCAAGACCAAACATGGCAATCATAAATCCGGCTACCACGAGTAATGTCATAGGAGTAATCATTTGTTGAACATCTTCAATTCTACTGACCAGTGAACCCAAAAAGGCGGCAAGGGTCGCATAGAGGAAATAACCTAGGATAAAGAAAATAACAGCATAGGCAATTGTTGATAAAGATGTATTCCCAAATCCAAATGCATCAAAAAAGCCGCCTTCTAGAGAAGATAAATTCCTTTTTATCGAGAAGTAACCTACAGATAAAAGTACTGCGAGCTGAGTTAAACTTAATAAACCAATACCGAGTATCTTTGCAAACATCTGTTTAATCGGTGATACACTGGATATCAAGATTTCCATCACTCTCGAAGACTTTTCTGTAGCCACTTCCATTGCAATCATATTGGCATACATGATCACTGCAAAATAGATGATGAACAGCAGGACATAAACAAGTCCTCTAGCCTGATTTAATTCTTCTTCTGTTTTGGCATTTTCTTCAAGAGCCGTTTTCTCGAAGGAAACGGGTTCATAGAGTTGCTGGAGCTGCTCTTGTGTTAAGTTGATTTTTGAAGCTGCCAGCGCCGTTTTCATTTGCTGAAGCCCAGTTTGAAGATCGGTAGATAACGTTGAATCTGCTACACTCATCGCTTTATAAGTAGCTTCAGGCAATTGGTCTTGGTCGTAACGCAGCTCGACAACCCCTGTATATTTGCCTTCTTCTACAGCCTTTTCAGCCTCTTTTTCCGTACCGTTAAACTCAGTCAGCTCCAAGTTTTTATTTAAAACGTTCATTTGTTCTTTAAGCGGTGCATATAGCTGACCTGTTTCATCTAACACAGCAACCTTTTCTTTATCACTGCCTTTATCAAAAACCTCAATGATTGAGCTCATGTTGGTCAAACCTAAAGTGATGACTACGGTCAACAAGGTTGTGATCAAAAATGACTTTGTTTTTAATTTACTGAAATACGTATGGAATAAAATAATCCAAAACTTATTCATATGAATCACCTACTTTCTCGATAAAAATATCATTTAAAGAAGGTTCTTCCAGGTCAAATTTCCGAATGAATCCTTTGTTTACTATATCCTTAAGTATTTTTTCTGCAATGTATTCTCCCTCAATTTGGAGATGGATTCCCTCTGAAGTAGACCTTGACTTAACCACACCGGAGAAATTTTTTAGCGAATCCA
The DNA here is from genome assembly GCF_057221695.1 of Neobacillus sp. plas4. Taxonomy (NCBI): domain Bacteria; kingdom Bacillati; phylum Bacillota; class Bacilli; order Caryophanales; family Bacillaceae; genus Neobacillus; species Neobacillus sp. plas4. The sequence continues at coordinate 1,495,527 of NZ_CM170152.1, read as the reverse complement.
ATGGAAAATCGGCATGAATCACTAAATTCTTCTTACCAAATGCACGTTTGATTTCTTTTAATGAACCATGTACAACCGGAGATCCTTTATGCATAATACAAAGGTGCTCACACATCTCTTCCACATGGTGCATCTGGTGGCTTGAAAAAACAATGGTCGTTCCATTTTCCTTTAGTGAGAGCACAGCCTCTTTGAGCATTTCAACATTAACAGGATCCAAACCGCTGAAAGGCTCATCAAGAATTAATAATTTTGGTTTATGTATGACCGCGGCAATGAACTGAATTTTTTGTTGGTTTCCTTTTGAGAGCTCTTCTACTTTTTTATTTTCATACTCAGGGACTTTAAATCTCTCCAGCCAGAATTTCAATTCGGAGACTGCCTCGCTTTTTGGCATTCCTCTTAATCTTGCCAAGTAAACGATTTGGTCGCTAACCTTTAATTTTGGGTATAAACCTCTTTCTTCTGGAAGGTAGCCAACTAAATGGCTGGTTGAATAATTAATCGGCTTGTCGTCCCAAGTAATTCGTCCGCCGCTAGCATCCAGCAGTCCTAAGATCATTCGAAACGTTGTTGTCTTCCCGGCACCGTTGGCCCCTAAAAAGCCAAACATTTCTTTTTCAGGTATAACGATGGATAAATCCTTAACGGCCGTAAAGTCGCCGAATCGTTTTGTTACATGGTCAAGTTTTAATACCATACAAATTCCCCCTTCAGAATTTACTATACGTTATTCATCTGGTAAAGTTTCACTTTTGCAAAATACCAAGAATTATGGGAATATTATAATATTAACAGGTATTTAGGAGGAGTAAAAATGAAAACTTACAAGTTAACTGCATTTGAAGCAAATGGAGAAAAAATAGTTGATGAAGCCATTCAAGCTGAACATGATGAGGCAGCAAAGGAATTGGCTGAAAAATTATTAGCTGAAAAGAATTTACTAGAGAAAACACATCGTTTCACATCACCAAGCGGGAAACTATTATTGTTCCATTCCTAGTCTTTTAAAAAGAAAAAAGAAGCGATTTCGCTTCTTTTTTCTCTATTTTATTTATTTTCCAATAAATTTTGCTGGTCTCTTTTCTATAAATGCCCGCATTCCTTCTTGGTGGTCGAATGTTCGACGCATATTTAGCTGACCATGCTTTTCTAGTTCTAATAGTTTTAATAGCTGCGGCCGATTCATGTCAGCTAGTATTTTTTTTGTTTTAATCATCGCCTGCACGGGACGGCTAAGCCATTCAGATAGTCTAGCTTCTAGGACATCTTGCAAATCTCCAGCAGCCACCTCCTGAATTAACCCCATTTCTAAGGCTTCCTGTGCATTCATCATTTTCCCTTCCCAAATTACCTGTTTTGCCTTAATTTCTCCCAATCTTTTTTCTAAAAAGAAATGGGAACCCCCATCTGGTATTAAACCAATTCCAATAAAATTCATGGCCAGTTTGCTGGTATTGTCGGCTATAATGTGATCAGTAGCCAGCGCAAGACTGAATCCAAGGCCTGCAGCTGGACCATTTACAACACTAATAGTCAGTTTTGGAATACTATAAAGTGTAATAATTAATTCACTAATAGAATCCATTACCGGGAAGAATTCGCTTTCACTCAATTCAGAAAGCATGGTTTTAATATCTCCGCCTGCTGAGAACGCTCTGCCGCTTCCTGTTAACACTACAACATCGATGTCATCTGATTCAGCAATTTCTTTAAGCTTGCTGACTAATCCCCTGATCATGTCACCATCAATTGCATTTAACGCTTCCGGCCTATTCATTTCAACGGTTGCAACCCGGCCGTTTACCCTCACTTTTACCTTATCCGTTACAAAATTGATTGTCACCCCAAACGCCTCCCATTCCTTTACTCACTTCCATTATAGCTTGAATTGATGTGATAAAGAATAAATTTTCATAATATATGGAATTTTCACTATGAAGGTTTATGAAACTTTCATACTACAAAAAGGACAAAGAGAGTATTCTCTTTGTCTTTGACGAAATGCAGTGCAGTTCAATGCCTCACCAACCTACTTCCTTAACATTTCATTTTGCACCTGTTCACGTAAGTTCATCTTTAAAAACTTTCCAACTGATGTCTTTGGTATTTCGTCCATAAATAAGATTTCATCTGGAAGCCACCATTTGGCAAACTGCGGTTGTAAAAATTCTATTAACTCTTCTTTTGTCACCTTATCTTTATATGCTTCCTTTAACACCACACATGCTACAGGTCTCTCCTGCCACTGTTCATGCGGGACAGCCACTACTGCCGCTTCAAACACAGCTTCATGGGCCATTAAAGCATTTTCTAAATCGACAGAAGAAATCCATTCACCACCGCTTTTAATTAAGTCTTTGGTACGATCGACGATTTTTACAAACCCTTCCTCGTCAATCGTCACAACATCTCCTGTATGAAGCCAGCCGTCCTGAAATGCCTCCAAAGTTCGCTCATCTTTATAATACTCTGATGCAATCCAAGGGCCCTTGATGCATAATTCTCCCATTTCTTTTCCATCCCAAGCAACTTCGCCAGTCATGCCGATAACTTTAATGCTTAAGCCCGGAACTAGAACCCCTTGCTTTGCTCTTATTTCTAGTCTTTCTTCATAATCTAAATTTTCTTGATAGCTTTTTAATGTTGAAATAACTACGAGCGGACTTGTTTCGGTCATACCATACGCATGCAGGAATGGAATGTTGTGCCGTTGTTCAAAAGCCTTAATCATCCCTTTTGGAGCTGCAGAGCCGCCGCAAAGCACGCCTCTTAAACTGCTAAGGTCATAAGAGCACTCATCAACTTCTTTTAACAACCCCAGCCAAATGGTTGGGACACCCGCCGTAATGGTTACTCTTTCACTTTCAATAAGCTCTGCAATTAGTTTTGGTGTAAAATATGGTCCCGGCAGCACTAGGGATGTGCCAAACCATACTGCAGCAAAGGGCATTCCCCATGCATTGGCATGAAACATTGGTACGACTGGTAATGCAATATCTCTTTCACTCATTGCCGCACTGTCTGCCAGACCTAACGCCATACTATGGAGAAAAATCCCTCTATGAGAATAGACGACTCCTTTTGGATTGCCCGTTGTCGCAGAGGTATAACACATACCAGCAGGGTCATTTTCTTCTATGTCTTCAGGATAGTTAAAATTCGGATTCGCTTCAGCTAATAAATCTTCATAATGATAGATTGGTGAAAGTGTGGTTTCAGGGAGTACCTTGTCATCTGTCATAATCACATAAGCCTTAACGCTTTTTAGCTCAGATGCACATTTTTCAAGTAATGGAATCAAATCAGGATCTACTAAGAGGATACTATCTTCTGCATGATTAATAATGTAGGAAATATGCTGCGGAGCAAGACGAATGTTGATCGTATGAAGGACAGCACCGATACACGGTATTGCAAAATATGCCTCTAGATGACGATGATGGTTCCATGCAAGTGTTCCTACTCTATCACCTTTTTCTATTCCTAGCTTTTTAAGACTATCTGCCAGTCTCCTAGTTCTTTCACCGATTTGCTCGTAGGTCATTCGATGCATACCGCTTGCAGTTCTGGAGATTACCTGTTTTTTAGGAAAATACTTTTCCGCTCTTTCCATCATCTGTGTCATTGTTAAAGGCGTTTGCATCATTGCTAAATCCCTCCATTAATGATAACGTTCTCAAATCATGTTATTCTTTTGTCCTATAAAATATTCGTCATGATTATGACAACCCCTTTATAAAGAACGAAAAATTCGCAAAAAAATCTCCTGCCTTTTATTAAGCAGGAGATCCTTTTTCTGAGAACATTTCATCTAATATTTTTATTTTTTGCTCTGTATACGTTTCAAAGCTTTCATTATATGTTTTTGGATCTTTTGGATTCGCAAACTGAGTGATTTTCCCTGTTAATGGGTCGATGAATTTACTGGCTGCTCCGCATCCAAGCCCAATAATGGTCTGCTGCTCCTCCATAATCATGATATTATAAATACTTTCTTGATTCGGAAACGCATACCCGACATTCTCAAGATTGCCAAGAATGTTTTTTTGCCGATAGAGATAATAGGGCACATAACCGTGACTATCTGTCCACTCTGTTGCCAATTTCATCATTTGCTCTACTTCATCACGATCTGCTACTTTATATTTTTCTTTATTTTTCGTCATCTCCGAGGCGCGTTTGAACGATAACGTATGGACCGTTAATGATTCTGGCATCAGCTTTTCGGTTTCTGAAAGTGAATGTGTAAATTCAGGCATCCCCTCACCTGGAAGACCAATAATAAGATCCATATTAATATTGTTCATGCCCATTTCTCTTGCCAAATGATATTTATCAATGGTTTCCTTAACACTGTGATGGCGCCCAATCGCTTTTAATGTTTCCTGCGTATACGACTGTGGATTAATACTGATTCTGTCTATTTTCCATTTCTTTAATACCGATAATTTCTCAGGGGTAATCGTATCCGGACGTCCTGCCTCGACTGTAATCTCACGGATATTCTCAACGTCTGGGAACGAAGTATACATCTCTTCGTACAGCATATCCATTTCTTCTGCCGTAATACTTGTAGGTGTCCCTCCCCCAAAGTAAACGGTAGTAATTCGTACACCTTTTGCGTTCAGCCATTCACCAATTTTCTTCATTTCAAAATGCAGCCCGCCTAAGAAAGAATCGACAGATCCTTGTCTGCCGTTTATTGCATAGGCCGGGAATGTACAATATGCACATTTTGTCGGGCAAAAAGGAATACCGATGTATATACTAACCTCTTTTTGAAGGGAATAAAGATCAGGAACAACCGCCAGCTGTCTGTCGACAATCTGCTGCATAAGCTGTATTTTTTCATCGGTAATCAGGTAATCATCCTTTAATTGCTGGTGAGCAATTTCTTGGGGAATCGCTTCTTGAACTTTACGATGTAAAAGCTTTGTTGGTCTAATCCCTGTTAAAATCCCCCACTTCTGAGTAATTCCTGTCCAATTTTGCAATAATGTTACATACACATGGGCAACGGCATTTTTTATCTGCTTAAAATACTCCTTCTCTGTTTGAAAAGGCTGCACTGCTTTTTGATAATCGTTTGAAAAGGTTTTGCCCTCTGTATCAAGTAACTCAGCACAAACATGAATAAATTTATCTTCATTTATATTAAATTTTATGGTTAAATCAGCCTTATTGTCTAAAACCTTTACAATCTCTGTTTCTTCAAAAAACAGATTTGCAATCAGCGTTAATTGACGATTTAACCTTTCGTCGTCTAACCCAATAATCGAAATTCTCATTAGAACCACTCTTTCAAATAGCTGTATTCTTAAAATAGTTTTAAAAATCTTAAACGCCTTAAATAAACTTCTTTAAGTGTACATAATCACCAAAATAAGGTCAATACAGTGGAAATCATTCACAAAACCTAAAAGACATCACCGTATGTGACGATGATGCCCGCTTAATTACTTTTTAATAATATTCATTTTTCTTAAAAACTCAATTGGCTGCTGTTTTCTGAAGTGCTCTTTCACCATATAGGCGACACCATGCTCATTTTTCGATCTAGTTACCCAGTCCGCTGCTCTTTTTACCTCAAATTCTGCATTAGACATTGCCACACCTAGACCAGCAGCCTGAATGGCTGGAATATCATCTAATCCATCTCCAATTACAACCATTTCCTTTAACTTGATGCCAAGATGACTGCCTAGAAAGGTCAAGCCATTTAGCTTCGAAACTCCTGCAGGGACGATATCTAACCGTAAACGATCTAATTGAATGGTGTTTATTTCAGTAAACATCTTATCCATTGCTTCTTTTGCGTCCTCCAAATCACTCTCCTCTTCAAAATAAACCTCAATTTTCGGAGGAGTAACGGGCTGATCATGTAAATACTCACTTAGTGATCCAACAAACTGCTGAGAATAAAAAACAGGATCCCCCGATGTAAATACGGTTTTCGCTAGCAAATTGTTATTTAATTTCAGCCTATTTGCTAAAGAAAATTGTTCATGGACTAACCTGATTTGACAAGGCATTCCTTCTAAGAAACGAACGGTATCATAGGTAATATTCTCGTGAATTCTTTCAACATAATTCTGTTTATCCTGGACATTTGCAATAACCGCACCTTGGTGCGTAATAAGCGGGTTTTTTATTTTTAATGCCCTTGCAACCTTCTTGGCTGAGGGAAAACTTCTAGATGTCATAAGCGTTACATAAATTCCCTTTTGCTGAACATACTCAATGGCTTCCTTCGTTGACTTATGAATTTTTCCATTACTTTGCAAGAGAGTTCCATCAATATTTAATGCAAGCAAACGATAAATCATGACGCTGCCCCCTGTTCTTGGTGAAGTTACCCTTATATCACTTTTATGATTTTTTCACCACAGATAGAACAAGGTCAAATAGAAAAGAAAAAACTTCCGGATCTCCCGAAAGCTTTTTTGTTCTCTATGACATGTTACCGTAAAGTTCCTCTAAAGGCTTCATAATTAGTTGATTTAGCTCTCCAATAATCATGCTCATTCTTTGCTCTGCCTGCATTAGTCGAGAAATTCTTTCATTCTGTTGGACTACAGCAACCGTTGATTGTGCCTGTTGAACTTCCTGCTCTGTAATTTGCTGACCCATCATTTGTTTTTGTTGTAAATTCATTTGGACCTGTCGGAAGTTATCAAACATTCTTTTTGCTGCTGGATCTGCATTTACTTCATTATACATTTGCTGTAAATGTTTATATTCATCACTTTGACGAATCGCCTTTTCCAAAGCATAGGCTGCATCGTATAAATTAACTGACATCCATCCCACTCCTCTATAGAAAATAATCTTAATAACTATAACAAACTATGTTGGGAAATGCGAGAATGTTCAATCTTATGACATTTTTGAATCACCAACCATTGGGCGATTACATACGATACCATATCAACGAATGCCTATTTTTCACCAAATATTCGCCGTTAAATGAGGAATGTTCTATGACCCTAATCACGATTGTTCCTATAAGAGCCTCTAATCCGACAGAGCTATTTGTTCATATTTCATCACACTTAATTAATCAGTGGCAGCTAGAAACACGTGATATCAGAATTTCTATAGGAAAGAAAATGGTATCAGTAAAAATTCAGCCAGTAGAAATGCCAGCAAATATGATTTATTTTCCAGAGTTTCTGTTCCAGCATTTTTCCCTGCCGATTCAACACTATAAATTTCACGCCATATATAATAAAGAATTTCATTACCTTTTTTTTGGTCCAGTCATTGGTCTGGTTACCGATTTTAAGAATGAAGGAACCGAAGAACCCCATTTTCGTTCCATTCACAGCTTTTGTGAAGAACTTCATCATGGAATAGCAGACAATGGAGGTTTCCTCTATGTTTTTTCCTATCCAGATTTTTCTGTTCAAGGATTTTATTTCAAGGATGGGCATTGGAAATCTGCTGAACTGCCATTTCCTGACGTTATCTATAATCGGATCCATTCTCGCAGAACAGAATACGGGAAGGAATACCAACAATTTCGTCAATCGCTCGCAGACTTACGTATTCCTATTTTTAATGATCGCTTTCTTTCGAAATGGGAGGTCCATGAGCACTTAATCCATGAAAATCATCTCCACTCCTATATTCCTGAGACCAATATCTACACAAAGGATCATCTAGCAGCTTTTGTACAAAAATATGAGACTGTTTTTATTAAACCTGTACATGGAAGTCAGGGGCGTAACATATACAAACTAGCTAAGGATGGTAACAACACTCTATTGCAATCGTCAGTAACCACGATATCAGGGAGCAAGGAAATTGTTTTGCCCATTGACAAGCTTTATCAGCATTTAAAACCGTTACTGAACAATCGAATCTACATTATCCAGCAGGGTATTCCCCTGCTTACGTATCAATCAAGAGGAATGGACTACAGAGTGCTGTGTCATAAAAACTACCAGAACTCCTGGAATGTAACCTCTGTGGTTGCCAGAATTTCTGCTGAAGAAGAGTTTGTATCAAATATTGCCAGGGGCGGAGAAGTAATGACTCCAATCCATGCTCTAAAAGAAATCATGGACATTTCCGAAGCAAAACAGCTGATATCCAAAATAAAGGAACTAGCGATTGAAACAGCTTTAATCATTGATAGAAAGTCGCCGGGAATAACCGGTGAACTCGGAATTGATATTGGAATCGATATGTGTCATAAACCATGGCTTATTGAAGTCAATTCAAAGCCATCAAAAAACTTTGAGGATGGTCAAATGAAGCTAAGACCGTCCGCTAAGGCGATTATCCAGTTTTGTACGAAACTCGCATTAGATTCGGGACTCAGAATGGAGGATTCATAGATGATAACGTTTGGCATTATGACTTTAAATTTTGAAAGCGAGGCCTCCTATATTTATCAAATAGCCTCCCGCAGTCATTCATTTGGAATAGAGTGTTATCACTTTCTTCCTTCGACTATTAATCCACTTACAAATCAAGTGCAGGGGAGACGTTTTGACAACAAGGAACAGCGTTGGGTGGAGGATGAGTTTCCTATTCCTTCTCTCATCTATGACCGCTGTTTTTATGGTGATGATGAACATTCAAAGCAATGTATCCCGATTGTTTCTTGGTTAAAAAGCAGAGAAGATAGTACCTTTTTAGGTTTTGGGCTGCCCAATAAACTAGATTTATATGAAACATTAAGCCATTCTAGTCTAGCCCCCTATTTACCTCTTTCACAGGCGATTGGAGATAGCTCGGATGTTGTCAATGCCTTAAAAAAACAGAAAAGAATCATTCTGAAGCCAATAAATGGCTCTCAAGGGTTTGGAATTTATTATTTAAAGAAAAACGAAAAGTCCATCCATGTCAAAACAGAAAAAAACAAAAAAATTATCTCAAGGATTTTTCCGAATGAGTCAAAGTTATGCCAATGGCTCCAATCGTTACTCAACTACCGGCCTTATCTGTTGCAGCCTTATCTAGAGCTATCAAATAACGATTCACAGCCTTTTGATATCAGAATTTTACTCCAGAAAGATGAACAAGGTCTATGGGTTGAACGTGGTATGGGAATTCGAGTAGGAAATACTGGAGGCTTATTATCAAACCTAAGTGCAGGCGGCACGGTCAATGATTTCCCTTCATGGTCCTCCACCTTATCATTAGTCAACAAAGAATATATTTGTAATGAATTGAACTTCATAACAACCAATCTCCCGCACATACTTGAAAAGGAAATCCTGCCGTTATTTGAGATTGGTATTGATATCGGAGTGGCAAAGAATGGTGCCCTTTGGATTCTTGATGTTAATTCAAAGCCAGGAAGAAAAGTGATAGTAAAAACAAAGCCAGATTTACAAGAAACCTTATTTCTTGCCCCGCTTCTTTATGGGAAATACCTTACTGATACTGATCATAAAGAAAGGAAAAGCTACTATGAGAAAACGCTATACCATTGAAATTGCTGAGACGAGCAAATTAATTGCATACTGTCCTCAGGAGCTCTTGCAGGATAAGATACTAAAAAAAATTGCCTTTGGATCGAAAGCAGTCGAGGTTGACTTTGTCCCGCATCCTAAGCATGAAAATAGCATAGTAATTAGTAAAGAAATTCAAAAATACCTTCTTTTTCCTAATTTTTCAATAAGATTACATGTATTTGTTGAAGAACAAGTTCTCCATATCGGACCATTAGTTGGTATCTTTACAGCTGGATTCACTCCGTTTCCACTCCGTCCGATTGGAGACAGAACGAACTTTTTCTCTAAATTGTTATCGGTAAAATCAAATGTTGGAGCAATCCCATTTGTTTTTGGTGAACAGCATATTAACTGGGAAAAGGGTACGATTAATGGCTATTTTTATCATGATAACAGTTGGCAGAGCTTAGAGGTGCCATTTCCTCACGTGATCTATGATCGACTGCCGAATCGAAAAAGCGAACGAAACCCAAAATTAGCAAAAGTGAAGGAAACATTACAAAAGGACTACCTCATTCCATGGTATAATCCTGGATTTTTTAGTAAGCTGGATATTTACGAAAGATTACAAGAGGATGATTCAGTCACCATTTACCTTCCAGAGACCCATCCATTCACATCCTTTTCATTGATTGAAGGCATGTTATCAAAATATGGTCATATCTATCTAAAGCCAATAAACGGCAGCCTTGGGTTAGGGGTTCATCAAATCCTCTATGATAAAATTCAGGTCGAGTACTACTGCCGCTATCAAGATCATACTGGTGTGAATCGTTTAAGGAAATTTTCTTCAATTGAAGCTCTATTTCAAACGGTCTTTGCACATCGTAATTTAGACAAAATGATTGTCCAACAAGGAATTCACTTATTGAGACATGAACAACGACCGATTGATTTCCGTATCCATACGAATAAAGATGATGCCGGGGAATGGCATGTCACAGCATTGGCTGCGAAAATAGCAGGACGCGGCAGTGTAACCACCCATGCGAGAAACGGCGGGGAAATTAAAACAGCTGCTGAAATTTTTGAAAAAGAAGAATGCCGCCTTTATACAGAGAAGCTGGTAAAGGCCGCTCTCCTGTTAAGTAAAAGCATCGAAAACAATATGGAAGGCTTTATAGCGGAGATTGGATTTGATTTAGGCATTGATAAGCATGGTAATGTTTGGTTATTTGAAGCAAATTCAAAACCCGGCAGATCGATTTTCAGCCACCCTGAGCTAAGGGATTTTGATCAACTTACCTGTAAATTATCAATGGCTTTTGCGGTTTTTTTAACGGAACAATCTATCCTGTATCCCGAGGATGTTATCAAATGGTAGGTTTATGGAACAATAGTGTAAACCCCGTTATCGGAATTTTAACCGCACGAAAAAAGGATGGCTCGATTGCCGGAAATGGTCCCCTATTTATGGAAATACAAAAACGGCTTATTTCACTAAATGGAATAAGCTTTGTCTTTACACTTGAAGGAGTTCATGAAGAGGTTATTGAAGGGTTTTCCTTTAATCCAGAAGAGAATTCATGGAAAAAAATAACGGCGCCCTACCCAGACCTTGTATATAATCGAATTCCCTTCCGGAAAGCAGAGATAAAAGGCACTGAATTCTTTTCTTCTTTAAAGGATAAAAACATCCCCTTTTTCAATCCAGGATTTATCGATAAATATGAGCTATATGACCTCTTTAGAAGCCATCCATTTCTCCATTCCTATATACCTGCTACTATTCCTGCCGTTCAAAAACCAATACTTAGCTCTTTCCTAGGCAAATTCAGAAGTATTTACTTAAAGCCTGCTCAGTCTGCAAGAGGAAATGGGATATTCAAATTAGAAATAGATTCACATAAACAAGTCCATTTAAAGGGATTAAAGAAAGCCGAATTGTTTTTAACTTTTGACCATTTTTGGATGAAATATGAACACGAATTGATAGAGAAAAACTATTTGGCTCAGGAAGAGATAAAGCCCAGCCTTTATGATGGTAAACGGTTCGACTTTCGTATTCTCGCTCATGCTAAATATGATCATTATATTGTAACAGGAGTTGGAATCAGACAATCACAGGAGCAGGATTTAACCACTCATATCCCTACAGGAGGAAGACTCCTTCCGTATGAACTATTACAGACTGAGGATCATGATCAATTTATTGTAACCATTGTCGAGCACATCGGCAAAGCTCTTTCAGCACAGTATGGTTTTTTTGGTGAATTTTCAATTGATGCAGGGATTAGTCAATCCGGGCAATACTATATTTTCGAGGTAAACTCAAAACCAATGAGCTTTGATGAAGATGAAATAGAAGCTAGAAAAATTGAGCACCTGTGCCGGTTGTTCCTGCAGCTCACTGGTTTTAAGTTTGACTGAAAAATTATTCTGGAATGTTACTGTCTTTTCTCGTAAGCTAGAGGTAGTAACTAGCCTGCAGGGAGATGAAAAGAATGCTGACACACTTTCAATTTAAGCCTTTATTTGAAAATAAAAATATCCCGGGATGGAGTTTTTCTTTTTACTATCAAAAACTACGATATTCTGGTATTTATCACCAAACTGGAAAAATTGAATGGAGTGCTCCTACACCCAAACAGGTGGATATGGAGGATTTGACCAGTCAAATTCACGAGCTAATGCTTTATCATGTCTATGATTAACCGAATGAAATCCTGCCCTTTCCACAAACTAAGGAAAAGCTAAGGAAGGGTAGGATGAAGATGGATGAAAAAAACAGGGTTCAAGTAAAAAAAGACTTAGAGTATGAAGGAAAAGACAATGTCTATTTAGATATTGACAGAATCATAAACGAAGGATTGTCGGGGGGATCTGTCCATTCTCGGCATGATACAACTAATATAGAAGAAGCACGAAACCTTACGGAAGAGGAACCCCCTCACACAACAGAATGAAGGTTGAAAGACTAATTCCTTGTGACTATCAGGAGTTAGTCTTTTTTTATGATATAATTATTGCATTATTCTAAAATGACATAAACGGAGAAGTTGACCTTGCTTAAAAAAATCATATCGTTATACAAGGATTCAGTCCTATATTCTGAACCTCCACTATACATATCTGACAAATACTACATATTCTTTGATCAATCTGAGAAAGATTGGCTTGCAATTCCAAAATCCAGTCTAACTGAAAAAGAGTTAAATCTGCTTCAGGTTCTTTATGAACAAGTAAAAGTTCCTTCAATGCCCTTACCTACACTCTCTAGAAAATGGCATGAATTTTTATTTTTAAATAAGGAACTTCCATCATTCAATTCTGAAAGTGAATTCCGATTTATTCAGTTCCAGATTAAAGGCAGCGGAGTGGATCAAGATGAGATCGAATCTGCCTTACAAGGCTTTTTTTCTGAAGACATCCAAATCATATGGGAAGATCCTTATAATGGTATTGTCATAGAAGAGAAGAGGCAGATTACTCTTTCAGAAAGTGAGATTACTTCCATATCTGATACATTAGAAAGTGACTTTTATGTAAAGGTATTTTTTTATATCGGCAAACTTTATCCCTATTCCAATCAGTTGCGAACCCAGTTTCAACAAGAAAAGGAGTATTTTGAATTTGCAAAGAAACATCTTTCAGGTGCAAATATTCTCTCTTTCGAAAAAGTATTTCCTTCTTTTGTTGCGGCAAACCTTCCTGAACAGATTAAAGAAAAGGTATATAAGAATTTTTCAGGGGTATTTTTAGAGGATCCCGAATTATACGGTACGATTAGAGTTTTTCTGGAGAATAACTTAAACGCCAGTATGACAGCTAAAAAATTGTACGTTCATCGAAACACCCTCCAATATCGAATAGACAAATTTATCGATAAAACAGGCGTTCAATTAAAAGATTTTTACGGAGCTTTCACTGTATTGTTAGCTTGTTTATTATTCGAATATGACAACCTGCACAAAGAATAAGCTGGTAACTTTGTGCAGGTTGTCCATATTGTTTGTAAACCTTTTCATGTACACTTAAGTTAATCAAAACAGGGAGGGTTTACACAATGGCAGAATTAAAATTAGATCATATTTATAAAATTTACGATAATAAGGTTACGGCGGTTACCGACTTTAACCTACATATACAAGATAAGGAATTTATCGTATTTGTTGGTCCATCAGGCTGCGGTAAATCAACAACACTTCGTATGGTTGCAGGACTTGAAGAAATTTCACAAGGTGACTTTTTCATCGACGGAAAAAGAGTAAACGATGTAGCTCCTAAAGATCGTGATATAGCCATGGTTTTCCAAAACTATGCACTTTATCCACATATGACCGTTTATGATAATATGGCTTTTGGTCTAAAACTTCGTAAGTTTCCAAAAGATGAAATTGATCGCCGCGTAAACGAAGCAGCTAAAATCTTAGGATTAGAAGCTTACTTAAAAAGAAAGCCAAAAGCATTATCAGGTGGTCAACGTCAGCGTGTTGCATTAGGACGTGCGATTGTCCGTGACGCAAAGGTATTCTTAATGGACGAGCCTCTTTCTAACCTTGATGCAAAACTTCGTGTTGCCATGCGTGCAGAAATCGCTAAGCTTCACCGTCGTTTAAACACAACTACTATTTACGTAACACATGACCAAACAGAAGCGATGACAATGGCTTCAAGACTGGTAGTAATGAAGGACGGTCTTATTCAACAAGTAGGAACACCGAAAGAAGTATACGAAAAGCCTGAAAACGTATTTGTTGGCGGTTTCATCGGTTCACCTGCAATGAACTTCTTCAATGGTAAGCTTGAAGATGGCAAGTTTGTAGCTGGTAACACTTCTATTTCTGTACCTGAAGGTAAAATGAAGGTTCTTCGCGAGCAAGGTTATGTTGGAAAACCAATTATCCTTGGCGTTCGTCCAGAAGACATCCATGATGAGCCAGTATTCATTGAAGCTTCAACAGGTACAAAAGTCAAAGTAAACGTAGACGTAGCTGAATTAACGGGTGCAGAATTAATGGTTTACTCCAGCATTGACAGCCAGGACTTTGTAGCGCGTCTTGATTCAAGAGCTGATATTCACCCTGGAGATTCACTTGATCTAGCATTTGATATGAATAAAGCACATTTCTTTGATGTAGAAAATGAGTATCGTATTCGCGCAAAGAATGAACAATAGATAAACGTAAAGGTCCCTTCTTCCGGGACCTTTTTATTCTTTTATAAAGATTACATCATCCTTCTGACAGTTTGAACATGTATAGAGGTGCGGGCATTTTTGACCTGAATTTGTGTCCATGTAACCGTCTTCCATCTTCATTAAATCGATATCCATGTACGGGCTGTAATCATCATAAAAATCCATTAACCTTCCGCTATCCAACATTTGCTGTCCACATTGTGTACATATCAGATATACTTCGCGTAAACCATTGCAAATCGGGCATATTGACATTTCTATTCACCCTTTAGTTTTTTGTATGAGGTTAGTTTGTGTTACTAAACACGCACTATGTAATGGGAAAAATTACTAATGAATTAATCGAATAAGCTGTCCATTTTTTATCATAATAAATATTACAAAGCAAGCAACACTTACAAAGCACCACCAACTTATAGCGATGGGTTAAACCATATAAAGGGTCTTAAGCCGGTGCAAATCCGGCTAACCCAGCCACACTAAGGAAAGCAGAAAGCAGCTCCAATATCTTATACTTTAATGATGGGTTAGGCCAAGGTGGCAATGGTTTATCTTAACCATAATGGTTCAATTCCATACTGACCCCAAAATTATTAAGAGGAGTGTTATTCAACTATGGCTAGTAACAACAACTCTAATCAACTTTTAGTACCTGGAGTGGAGCAAGCACTTCAACAAATGAAGTATGAAATTGCATCAGAATTTGGTGTACAACTTGGTGCAGACACAACTTCTCGTGCCAACGGTTCTGTCGGTGGAGAAATCACTAAGCGTCTTGTAGCAATGGCTGAATCACAACTTGGCGGATACCAACGCTAAATATTAGTAACGCACAATCAAACAAATAAATATCATGGCTTAAGCCCCCTCCACCTGCGGAGGGGGCTTTCAATGGGTTAAACCATTTTTTCAGGTTTAACCCATTCGTCAAATTCCTTAGCGGATACATACCCTGTTTTAATGGCCGCTTCCTTTAAGGTGCTGTTTTCTTTGAAAGCCAGCTTGGCAATCTCTGCTGCTTTTTCATAGCCAATATGTGGATTTAATGCTGTCACAAGCATTAAAGATCGTTCCACATGTTTTGTGATTATTTCTTCGTTTACTTCTATTCCAACTGCACACTTTTCATTAAAAGAGCGAATGCTGTCTGTTAACAGGGTAATCGTTTGAATTAGATTGTAAATGATGACCGGCTTAAAAACATTTAATTCAAAATTACCCTGACTTGCTGCAAAGCCAATGGCAGCATCATTACCGAAAACCTGGCAGACTGCCATTGTTAATGCTTCACTTTGAGTAGGATTGACTTTACCAGGCATAATAGAACTTCCCGGCTCATTTGCCGGTATCGTTAACTCACCTATCCCGCTGCGCGGCCCGCTAGCAAGCCATCTCACATCATTGGCAATCTTCATTAAATCGGCTGCAAGTGCCTTTAGGGCACCATGTACATAGACAATTTCATCATGACTTGTTAAGGCGTGAAATTTATTAACGGATGACTGAAATGGGTAACCTGTCAAAGTTGAAAGCTGTTTCGCCATTTTATCCCCAAACTCATGATGGGCATTAATCCCTGTTCCTACCGCAGTGCCGCCAATCGCAAGACTTAGCAGGTACTTGAATGAGTCTGAAATCATTTGTTCACCTTTTTCAAGCATTGCCCTCCATCCGCTGATTTCCTGTCCAAGAGTCAATGGTGTCGCATCCTGCAGATGAGTTCTGCCAATCTTGACGACATTCATAAATGCCTTTTCCTTTTTAATTAAAGTGGTCTTTAATTCGTGAAGAGCGGGAAGTAAATTCTCCGTTATTTTTATGTACGCAGCAATATGCATGGCTGTGGGAAAAGTATCGTTAGAACTCTGCGACATATTTACGTCATCATTTGGATGAATCTTCTCTTTACTTCCTTCTTTCATTAATAATTCATTTGCACGGTTTGCAATAACTTCATTCACATTCATATTGGTCTGGGTGCCGCTTCCTGTCTGCCAAACTGCTAGTGGAAAATGATCGTTATAATCTCCTGAATGGATTTGATCACAAACAGCTACGATTGCCTTCATCTTGATATCAGCTAATTTACCTAGTGAATGATTTACTATCGCTGCTGCTTTTTTAACGAGCGTTAAACCATAGACGACTTCCAATGGCATTTTTTCGGAACCAATAGCGAAATTATTTAGACTTCGCTGTGTTTGTGCTCCCCAAAATTTATCCGCTGGAACCTGAACTTCGCCTAGTGTATCTTTTTCAATTCTAAAATTTACCATTCTTTTCACCTCACTATCATATATATTCCCATTAAAGTAAAAAAAACTACAGACATTTAGCTGTAGTTTAATGTTTAACAATCATATACCCGATATAATATGAAAGAATTAAGAAGCTTCCTATTACATTTACAATTGAGAAGTCTGCCATTTTCATCCCACCCCTTTAATATAAAAGCTTAAACAAATATAAATTAACATACTATCTGGGGTTTCAATGTGATAAAAATAACAGTCTTTCACCAAAATTGTGAAATATTTGTGAACTTTTATCCAGCTATGCTAGAACCACCTTTTTGCAGTTCATACATTTGATAATATCTTTTCTTTAGCATCATCAATTCTTCATGTGTACCGCGTTCAACAATTTTTCCACGGTCTAGGACTAGAATTTGATCTGCACTTCGAATGGTGGATAACCTATGGGCGATGATAAAGGTAGTTCTTCCTTTTTTCAGGACATCCATAGCTTCCTGGATTACTGCTTCTGTTTCTGTATCAATACTAGATGTTGCTTCATCTAAAATTAAGATAGCTGGATTAAAAGCAAGAGCTCGCGCAAAGGAGATTAACTGGCGCTGCCCGCTAGAAAGTGTACTGCCTTTTTCGATTACTGGTTCATCATACCCCTTTTCCAAGTTTTTAAAGACTTTTTCTGCCCCCACATCCTTTAATGCCTTTTCGACCATTTCTTTCGAGATTTCTGGGTCATTTAGGCTTACATTCGAGGCAATCGTACCGGTAAATAAGTACGGATCCTGCAACACAATCCCCATATGATTTCGAATCGTTTGACGAGGTATGCTGCTAATGTCCTTCCCATCAATAAGAATCTTTCCTTTTTGACAATCATAAAAGCGGAAAAGTAGATTCATGATCGAGCTTTTTCCCGATCCAGTGTGTCCTACTAGTGCAACTGTCTGCCCATGTTTAGCTTCAAAATCAATATCCTTTAAGACATATTCGCCTTCTTTGTAGCCAAATGACACATGATCGAATGTAACATTGCCATTAAACCTTTCGATACGTTTAGCACTTACATTTTCACCTTGCTCATCCAATAGCTTAAACACTCTTTCGCCCGCAACTAATGCGCTCTCCAAATTGGCTAGTTGGTTAACAATTCCCTGTACGGGATTAAAAAGACGATTGATGTAATCAACGAATGCATAGAGAACACCCAGTGAAATGACTGATTCAGGATGTAACGATTGACCGCCAAAGTACCAAATGAATGCAACAAAAACTAAGTTTCTTAAAAGGCCCACTAAATTATGTGAAGTTAAGGCATTTAAACTTAATAATTTATTTTGATACGTAAAATGTTCTGTATTAAGCTTTTCAAACTCCTTTTGGGTATCTTGCTCCCTGCTGAATGCTTGAATAATATTCATACCGCCAATGGATTCGTTAATCGTGGCATTAATATCACTTATTCGAGAACGAATAACATGATTATATTTAGCAGCAAACTTACGATATAAGATTACCCAGCCATATAGGATCGGCAATAGGATTAAACAAATGGCAGCCAGCTTCACATCTAAGATAAATAAGGCTGCATAAATGCCGGTAATATAAATCGCACCCGTAAAAAATTGAGCTAATACGGTTACATAAAGTTCGCGAATTGCCTCAGTGTCATTGGTAACCCTTGCTACGACTTTTCCCGCTGGCAGGTTATCAAAATAATGGATGGGAAGCCGTTGAATTTGACCGTATACATCCTCTCGCATTTTTTGGATGATCCGATTGGCTGACTTTTGCAGCATATACCGCTGTCCGTATTGAAATAGCGCTGATATAACTAATAAACCAAAATAAATGATTAGCAATTTGACAATCCCTGGGATTTCAAGTTGGTAGAACGCCATTAGCTCCTTATTTGTTAGCGACTCTGCGGTATACTCAACCTTTTCATTTCCCTTTTGAAGTGTTAAGATTCCCTGTTCGAAGGTTCTCTTTCCATCAAATTCCAGTTTCTCCTCTATAAAGATAAACTTAGCAGCTACCTGCAAAATTCTAATTTCTTTGCCCTTTTCTTCATTTTTAGAGAAATTCTTTGCTTTTTTATAAAATTTCCCTTTATATTCTGCGGCATTTTCTCCATTCTTCTTCGTTTCATACCAAACAGACTCAATCCCTAGAATGTGCTGGTCGATAATATTTTTTGCGATAAATGGACCTGCTAGGTCAGTTCCAACCGAAATAGTCAGCATCAATAGGGCAGCAATAATGATTTTTTTATAGTTTAAGGCATATTGAGTTAATCGCCGTCCTGTATTCATGCTGTAACCTCCTCTTCAAAATTACTTTCCACCTGTTGCCGTAAATATTGTTCTTTATACCAGCCCTCATTCAATAACAATTGTTCATGTGTTCCCTCTTCGATGATTCTGCCTTCATCTAGGACAATAATGTGGTCAGCATGCTGCACTGCTGACATTCGGTGTGTGGTAATGATAGTTGTTTTGTCATTCCTAATCGTACGAATATTATCGACGATTCTCTTTTCCGTTTTCGCATCGACAGCAGATAAGGAGTCGTCAAGAATAAGAATTTCCGGATTTTTTATTAGCGCACGTGCTATGGATATCCTTTGTTTCTGACCCCCTGATAGTGCTACTCCTTTTTCACCAACAAGTGTCTCTAACCCTTCTGGAAGCATATCTAAATCTTTTCGGAGTGCAGCTAAATCGATGGCCTTTTCCAATTCTTCCTCCGTTGCTTCCTTGTTTCCAAATAATATATTTTTCTTTACAGTTCTTGAAAAAAGAACATGATCTTGGGGTACATAGCCAATCCAATCACGGACCTGATTTACTGTCTGCTCTTTAAGTGAGACTCCTGAGATCGAAACCAAACCTGTTCCAAGAGGATATTGCCTTAATAATTGTTTGATTAGAGTGGTTTTCCCACTTCCAGTTTTCCCGACAATTCCTAGTGTTTGCCCTTTTTGCAACTGGAAGGTAATCTTGGATAAATTATCCCCCTTGGAGGTTGGGTATTTGAATGTTACCTCTTTGTACTCAATACTGTCGGCATTTTCAACCATAACCGGCTGTGGAGGTTTCTCTACTGTCTCTTTAAAGGCAAGTGTTTCATTTACCCTGTCCAAAGAAGCATTTCCTCTTTGCATGATATTAATCAATTCTCCGATTGCAAACATCGGCCAAATCAGCATACCCAGATATACATTAAAGGAAACTAAATCACCTAGTGTTATCGACTGTTTGAATACTAAATAGGCTCCATAACCGAGGCCAATCATATAGCTGATTCCGACCAGTATTTTTACGGTTGGATCAAATAATGAGTCAATTCTTGCTACATTGATATTTTTGTGAAAAACATCTTCTGTTAATTGATGAAACCGTCTTGCGTCTGCCTCTTCCTGAACATAGGCACGAATCACTCTCACGCCTGCAACAGATTCTAAAACTCGATCATTTAACTCCCCGAATGCATCCTGTGCTTCCATGAAACGTTTATGAATCCTATTTCCGTAAACCTTCATGATATAAGCCATGATTGGCAGTGGCAGGATAGCGGCAATCGTCAGCTTCCAGCTAATTAATATCCCCATTGTAATAATAAGTATCAGCATCCAGACACTTGAATCTACTAGTGTTAATATCCCAAACCCTGCGGTAACGGATATCGCTTTTAAATCATTGGTTGCCCTCGCCATTAAATCTCCCGTTCGATTTTTCTCATAAAAGGTAGGCGACATTTTTAATAAATGTTTCATAAATCGAGAACGTAACTTCCTTTCAACAAGGAAGGCACCGCCGAATAATTTATACATCCAAACGTACGTAATACCGTATGAAAAAACCATTATTATCATCATATAGCCAACATACTTAAAGATACTCCCCGTACTTATTTCACCAAGATGTATATCATCTATGGCCATTCCGATTAACTTTGGGGGTAAAACATCTAGTACCCCAACTAAAATTAATAATGTAATCGCAATCAGATAACGCTGCCAGTTTTCTCTAAAAAACCAACTTAATTTCTTTAAAACTGAAAACATGTCTAACCCCCCTTGTAAAAAAAAGAAAAAGGCATACCGCAATAGAGTGCAGTATGCCCCACCTAAAAATAGAGACAAAAAAACACACGTTACGTATAAAAAGAACGTAACCTGTGTTTTAATCCATCCAATTTTTTAAATCGACTCACCAAAAAAGGTCAAAAGGACGCAGGTTACATTCGAATATTCAGTTGCAGATAAAGTTCCGTTTACTTCAATCATTTTGTAACCCTCCATTTCCTTTTTTTTCATCCTTTGTTAGAGTATCACCAGTTTATTTAGATGTCAATTGCTATTTTTCAGAATTTTCCTAACGACTAATCTGTCTTTTTTCGAAAAATCTTTCGTACAAATAATAAGTAAAAAAGTGTTGGCATTGGTGCTTGAATAAGACCAACGATTCCCCATAACCAATAATTATGGTTGCGTTTCCTGGCATCTAAGAATAAAAAGATACTTTGAAGCAGCAGTATCCCAGCTATTAGAATGATAACAGCTGGTGAAAGTTCTTGAGTCATTGATTTTTCACCTTCTTACTAAAACGGCTCATGGTATAAAGTGCAATAAAAACCGTGGTAATAATTTGAATTAGTATAAAAACGGTCGGCATTTGATATAAAGAAACAATGACTCCGCTTAAAATCATTAATGCGGTCATAATAAACAAGGATAATTCTTTTCGTAAATTTTTCCTGTTTTTCTCCATTTCAACCTCAACCATTTGTTCAAACCATTGTAAATCAGGAGTATAGATAGGGAATTGATCAACCTTACTTAACCCTTCTTGTAGTTTGTGAATAGCATCTAAGTCATGTTTATTTTGATGTTCGTTTTCGAGTTGGACGACCTTCTGTTTCTTCACCTAGTTTCAGCTCCCTTCTTACTGCCAAAATTCCATTATGGACTCTTGATTTAACCGTACCAGGGGAAATTTTCATCCAAGCACCAATTTCATCATAGGAATATCCATAATAATGTTTAAGTACGATTGGGACCCGTACATCTACTGGCAATTTTCCTAATGCCTCCAAGGCATCATTCCATTCCTCATTACGGCTTTCAAAATGCCATTTTAACTTACGAAAAACTTCCTCTTGTCCTTTCCATTTACGCTCTCTTTTTTGCTTTCTACATTGGTCAATGTATGAATTGGTAGCAATGGAGATTAACCAAGTTGAAAATTTACTTTGACCATTATAGAGATGAATTTTTTGAATACATTTTGCCATAGTATCTTGTGCGAGTTCTTCTGCTATATCGGGATTCATTGTAATTTTCAATAAATACCTTACAAGGAATGGATAATTTTCTTTAAAAACACAAGCAAATGCAAGATGATCCCCTTCTTTTGCACTTTTTATGATTGGATCCATCCGTTAGTCCTCTCTTTCCCCCATCAATCCCTCTTTTATTTATTTATGTATAAGACGTGTATGCACGATTTTCGTTCACTGATTTTTTACTTTTTTATAATCCAAAATCTACTTTATTCTATCACAAAAGGCACGAATTTCTTCGTGCCTGGGTTCGAATACTTACTAACGCGATTGATGAAGGACAAAACTCACCTAGATTCCATACAATTTGTCCTTCATCACATCTATGAAGGACAAAACTCACCTTGTTTCCATTCGATTTGTCCTTCATCACATCTATGAAGGACAAAATTCACCTAGATTCCATTCGATTTGTCCTTCATCATATCTATGAAGGGACAAAACTCACCTTGTTTCCATTTGATTTGTCCTTCATCACACCTATTAAGGACAAAACTCACCTTGTTTCCATTCGATTTGTCCTTCATCACACCTATGAAGGACAAAACTCACCTTGTTTCCATTCGATTTGTCCTTCATCACACCTATGAAGGACAAAACTCACCTTGTTTCCATTCGATTTGTCCTTCATCACATCTATGAAGGACTACATGGGCAATCTCGTTCCGCCACCCTATTAATGATTAAAATTAGGTCCTATTTTATTCCAGCGTTTCTCCCATTTTTCTTTTTGCCTACGCCATTTTTCTTCCCATTTTCTGGCACCTTCATAAAAATTCTCTTCAAGTGATTTTCGAATTATCTCTTCCTCTTCTTGTTTATCTTTCATCAACGTATCAATGTGTGGGACATTAAAACGTGTGGGAGGAGTATCTTTTAATGCTTCTTTCATGATTTCACGGAACACAATTGCTGCCCCTCCACCACTTGTTGTTTTAAGGTAATGTTTCTCATCGGTTTTATCGTATCCTACCCATACCGCTCCAACTAACTCCGGTGTATAGCCAACAAACCATTGATCTTTAACACCTTTAACCCCTTCGATTGGCACTTGTGTTGAACCTGTTTTCCCTGCAATTTCTATGCCTGGTATTTGGGCACTCTTCCCCGACCCCTGCTCTACTACTCCAAGCAGCATCGTATTTATTTGATCCGTCACAGCTTTTGTTGTAACTTTTTCTTTCCTCTCCTTCCACTCTGCTACCAGATTGCCTTCTACATCTATTATTTTATTAATGACATGGGCTTTCTTTCGGACACCATTATTTGCGAAAACAGAATAGGCTTCAGCCATTATTAAGGGAGATACTCCGCGTTCTACACCCCCTAGAGCAAGGGAAAGATTTCGGTCACCCTTTTCTAAAGGAATCCCATATCTTCTCGTTGCCTCTAATCCCTTTTCAATCCCAATTTCATTTAATAGCCACACGGCTGAAACATTTTTCGAATCCTTTACCGCTTCGTACATAGGTACTTCGCCTGCATATTCATGATTGTAATTGCTTGGTTCATACTCCCCAAAGCTCATTGGTTCGTCCTTTAACATATCTGTTATTTTCCAGCCGTTTTCTAGTGCAGGCGTGTAGACTGCCAGCGGTTTTATCGATGAGCCTGGCTGTGCCTTTAATTGAGTTGCACGGTTATAGCCTCTAAAGGTATGTTCCCCGCGTCCTCCAACGATTGCTCGGATGCCGCCGGTTTTTGGATCAAGCAGAATCCCGCCGCTTTGAACAATTTGATCACTTCCCTTTGGAAATAAGGTCTTATTTTCGTAGGTTTTTTCCATCGAATTTTGCATATTAGGATCCAGTTCGGTATAGATTTTATATCCCCCTGTTAATAATTCATCTTGAGACAAATGATATTCCTTAATGGCTTCCTCAAACACTTGGTCAACATAGTGAGGATATTTCCCTCGGTAGGGGTCCCCGCCTCTATTATTTAAGATTACTTTTTCATTTATTGCTTGTTCATACTCCTGTGGTGTTAAATAGCCTTGCTTTTTCATTTGTGCTAGAACAAGGTTTCTTCTCTGTGTTGCTTTTTCTAAGTGATGATAGGGATTTAAAGATGAAGGGGCCTTAATTAAACCTGCAAGTAAAGCTGATTCACCAATCGTCAGATCGTTCACTTCTTTTGCGAAATAATTTCGTGCCGCATGCTTAATTCCCCATGCTCCATCACCAAAATAGATCTGGTTTAAGTACATTTGAAGGATTTCCTGTTTACTGTATTGCCTCTCAATTTTCATTGCTAAAAATACTTCATCTACTTTTCTTTTCAAGGTTTTTTGTGAGGTTAGTAACGTGTTTTTTGTTAACTGCTGGGTAATGGTGCTGCCGCCCTCTACCATACCGCCAGCCTTTATATCCCGGATAAGCGCCCTGGTAATCCCGATAAAGTCAACACCATGGTGTTCATAAAATCGTCTGTCCTCGATGGCGATGACTGCATTTTTCAACGTGTCAGGGACATGTTTAATTGAAATGCCTTCATTTTTGTTGGCTGATATCTTGCTGGCAATTTCACCATGTAAATCATAAAATACTGTCGCTTGAGGGAGTTCATTCTTTAGTGGAGAAATATCCACATCCATCGAATAAGCATATACAATTCCTAAAAAGCCTAAAATCAGAAGAGAAAAGGAAAGAACCATCACTTGGGTCATATGCCACCGCTTCCAATTATTCACAACCTTTTTCATGCTCTCCTCCTTGATGTAAATATACAATTATGTTGGACATCATTTTCTTTTTCCCTAAAAGGGGAAAAATTAACCAAATGGGTGCAAATAAAAAAGCAACCGAAATATTTCCCGATTGCTTCTCTTTATTGGTATAGCTTGGTAACCTCTTTAAAGCGGATTTTCGCTTGTTTCTCATCAAAGCTGCTATAAATCCGATAATGTTTGTCATCCAAAATACGAAAATGTTTACTAAGAATATTCTGCTGAAGGATAAAGCCGTTTTTTCTTAACACTTCTCGCCACCAAATCCGGCCGCCAAATGTTTTCATTTTTCGGTAGTCGATCCCTTCGCGCGCAACTGTCTCTAGAACTTCTAGCGGTTCATTTCCAAATAAAAATTGGACTGTTTCGGTTTCTCGAAACAATGCAACGATTGATACAACCGTTGACCAGCTTGCAAGTACCCTCCCTTTTTCAATCTGTACCAGTGTTTTTTTGGATATACCTATAATCTCAGCCATTTTATCTTGTGTATAACCTGCTTCTGTGCGGATTAATCGTAATTTATCAGAAACTAGCTTAATGATCTCTTCTCTATTCATCTTCGTAACCCACTTTCAATTCCTACTAGTGTAATATTACACAAGTTCCCTACAAATTAAAAGAAAAAAACTGCTATCGTATTTGATGATAGCAGTTTTTTGTTCATTTAGGGGGAATGCCGCACTGACTTTGACTAGAGCAGGATTTTTCAAGATCACAAGCTGCACATTTTCCTTTTTTTGATTTATTTATAAATTTAACCAATGCCCATGTGGCGTAACCAAAAATCGCAGCGCCAATGATAATATTTGCTATCATTGAGATCACCTTCCTACTCTTAGACTAGACCAAACAGCTTGCCGCCCTGATAAATAAACAAGCATAAAACATACGCAAGTATTAGGGCATAAAGAATTGAAAAAGCCGTCCATTTTCTTGAACCTGTTTCTTTATAGATTGTTGCGGCAGTTGCCAAACAGGGGATATATAATAGAATAAAAACCATAAAGCTGTACGCAGCAAGCGGTGTATAGAAATCGCTCAGTAAACCTTGCAAACTCGCATTTTCGGGTACGAAATAAATAATATTCATGGTAGAAATAATAGCTTCTTTTGCTAAAAATCCTGTTATTAGAGAGGCCGCTGCCTGCCATGTCCCAAATCCAATTGGATCAAGAATTGGTGCAAATAAATTCCCAATCGCTGCTAAAAAGCTATCATCCATTTCCACTTTTAATCCATTTGGTCCCGTATAGGATAACAGCCAAATGAAAACAGAGCCAGCAAAGATAAATGTTCCAGCTTTTCGAACAAAGCCCTTTCCCTTATCCCAGGTACTTCTCCAAAGCGACTGGAATTGAGGTAGCCGATATGGCGGCAGTTCAATAACGAACAGAGATATTTCAGATTTCAATAAGGTTTTAGAGAATATTTTTGCTAATAGTAATGCAATTACAATTCCCAGAACATAAAGACTTAACACAAATAGAGCTTTGTGTCCAACAAAAAATGCACCAACAAATAATGCGTATACAGGAAGTCGTGCAGAGCATGACATGAGTGGTGTTAATAATATTGTCATTAGTCTTTCACGTGACGTTTCAATTGTTCTGGCAGCCATGATACCAGGTACATTACAACCAAACCCGATCATCATCGGAATAAATGCCTTTCCATTTAGCCCAACAGACTCCATAATCCGATCCATTACGAGGGCAACCCGTGCCATATAACCTGAATCCTCTAATAAAGAAATAAAAAAGAAAAGAATAAAAATCTGTGGAACAAATACTAGTACCCCGCCGACACCTGCAATGAGACCCTCAATAATCAGCGCATGGATAAAGTCAGAAGCGTGTATCGCAAGTAATAGGCTTTCAAATCCCGCTGTTACCGGTCCAGTCAAAAATCCATCAAGGATGTCAGACAATGGTGTTCCCAGCCAATCAAACGTCAGCATAAACATCAAATACATGCATAGCAGGAAGATTGGCATTCCTAAGTAACGATTGGTAACAATTGCGTCTATTTTTTCCGACAAGGGTTTAGTTGTACCTATTTTTTGAACAGATGACTTTAAAATTTTCTCTATAACTTCTTTCCTCTTCATATATATAAAACTTGCAAGTGTTTTTACATTGTTATTTTCTTGTATAACTACAGACTCTAACTGGGAAATAAGTTCTTCAAGCTTATGAACCTCAACAAAATCAGCGAGATATGTTTTTACATATTCATTGCTCTCAAATAGTTGAATAGCAAGCCATCTAGGTGAATGATTGGTCTTCCCTATTAATTCCATACTTATTTTATTTATGGCATCTTCTACAGCACCACCATAATAAATATGTTTTTTTACCTTTGAATGGTTGGATTCAGTGGAAATAACTTCAATTAATCGATCACACCCTTTTCCACTCCGAGCAACTACAGGAACAACGGGTACCCCTAGGATTAGTGACAGCTTTTCAGGATCAATTTGAATTCCTCGTTTTGATGCGACATCAACCATATTTAGGCCGATTAGAGATGGTTTTTCATATTCAAGCATTTGTAAGGTTAAATGTAAATTACGTTCTAACTGAGAAGCATCTAAAATATTTAACAGCCTGTCTACCTGTTCTTCCAAGAAAAAAGAAGTTACAACCCCTTCATCCTTTGATAATGGATTAAGTGAATAAACACCAGGCAAGTCAATTAACCTTCCTATATTATTCTTAAAGACTCCGACCTTTTTCTCAACGGTTACGCCACTCCAGTTACCAACGTATTCATAGGATCCTGTTAGATTATTAAACAATGAGGTTTTTCCAGTATTCGGGTTTCCAATGAGGGCAACTTCCATTAAACTCTCTCCACTTCTATTAAGCGTGCCTCTTTGCGGCGGAGACCAACACACTGTCCGCATGATTCAATCATCACTGGTCCGCCAAATGGCATGATACATTTAACACAAACTTCTGAACCCTCAGTAATTCCCAGGTCCATCAGCCTTCTCTGTACTAAGCGGCCTACCTTAGAAATATTAACGATGATTCCTTTCTCTCCTACCTTAAATGATCCGAACATTTCTATCACCCTTACATATGTTAATTGAGAATGATTATCTTTATTTATAAGGTAATTTTACCATTTATATCTGCTAAATTATGTGACAAAAAACCGAAATAAAATAAGAAAAGCGTAAGCGCCCTGGTCAGCGGCGTATGGCCTGGAGGGCTCCAACTGAGATAAAGGAAACACGAAGAGCCGTAGGCGATTCGATGGTGACTTATCGTAGGGCGGAGACCGAAGGACACTAGCCGCTAGGGCGCTGGAGCTGGACAGTAATCTAGGTTCAAAAATTCATCCTTTATTTCAAAAAAAAGAGAAAAGTCAAGGACTTTTCTCTTTTTATCTTAGATCATTTTTTTCGGTGCCGCACTTATAATCAGGATTACAATGATTGCACTTACGATAAAGCTTGGAAGCATGTAGGTTCCATTGTAAACAAAGGAATACACAGCTACTGGCTGACCCGCAGGCGCATATTCACCAAAAAATACGATTCCGGAATAGACGTGAGCAAGATATCTTAATGCACTTCCCAAGAATGTACCTAAAACTACATAAGTGATCCAGCTTTTTTTGTGATTATTTGCAAGAGAATTTTTCACCTGTGAAGCAAAAATTCCTGCTAAACCAACGACTGAAAAGGCAATGCCATAATCAATAATACCTTGAAGCAGTGTATAGATTTGCGAAAAGCCTAGAATGAACTGAAGTAATCCAAGTAAAAACCCAGATAGGATACCGCCTTTCCACCCCCAACGAAAGGACATTAAGAAAATTGGTATCATCGCGATCGAAATGGATCCTCCTTGCGGCCATATTTTTAGCGACAAGAGACCTGAAACCAAATCTAATAAATATGCTAGTGCTGAAAATACGGCTACTTCGACTAGAAATAATGTTTTATTGCGCTTTTTTTCCATACTTGTTCCCCCTAATTTTTTTGGAGAACGTTCGATAGGCTTATTCCTGTAATTTAATATGGTGCCTTATTAACAAAAAAAAGCAATGCACGACATATAAGGATTGTCTGCATTGCTTGATATTGATATCTGGCAAACCACATCCCTACGCTAGCGTTAACTAACAGGTTCATAGGGTCAGAACTCGAACGTTCACTCTCAGCCACCGAAAGCAGCTCCCCTTGTGGAAATATTTAATTAATTTCTTAACAAATATACTATTTTTATAGAACTTTTACAAGGAAAACCTCCTAATCATGGTATAATTAAATAACTAGTCTGTTCGGATTTGCCTTAGGAGGAAAAGTGTGATGGTATCTGAAGTACAAACGGAATTAATTACTTTTTTTGATAAGAATAAAAAAAGTTTAATAGAAGAGTGGGAAAATTCAATTGTCATAGCTGATGGAGATCCCTTTAAAGAAAAAATAAGGCAGAATGGGATAACTATGTTTAATATAGTGCTAGACATGCATAAACTGAATGAACAAGATTTATTAGAGATGATTCAACAGCATGCATTAGAAACTTCTGAAGAAAGAGCCCAAGCCAATATTAATATTGGCGATTTTGTCTATAATGTCAATCTCGGAAGAACCATTTTATACAGTTATTTAGGGAAATCTGGTTTACAATGGTCAGTTCTTCAAGAATCAATTAATAGGATAAATTTCTGCTTTGATAAATTCCTTTATTACGCAGTTACTCATTATACAGAAGCTAAAAACAAAATTATTGAAGAAAAAACGATGTTTATTGATTCGACTCATCAAGACCGTTTAACCCTTCTCGGGCAAATGACATCAAGTTTTATCCATGAATTTAGAAATCCACTCACTTCGATTCAAGGATTTATTCAACTTCTTAAGGCTGACCATCCGGATATGAAATATTTAGAGATTATTTCAAGTGAGTTAGACCAGCTGAATTTTCGAATTTCACAATTTTTATTATTATCAAAGAAAGAACTAATAGGAAAAGAAAAAGAGGAATTTCATTTTAATAAATTAATTGATGAGGTTTTAAATTTCTTATATCCTTCAATTTTAGATGGTAAAGTAAAAATAAAAAAAGAAATTGTCGAAGAAATTTCTCTTTATGGATATGCAGATGAAATTCGTCAGGTTTTTATTAATATTATCTTTAATGCCATTGACGTGTTAATTCATCACAGAATTCCAAACCCAACCATCGAAATTAACAGTTATATTGAGAATAACACCCATGTTATGTTATCTATATCCAATAATGGGCCAATGATCCCTTCTGAATTAAGTAAAACGATATTCGAGCCTTTTTTTACAACAAAAAAACTCGGTACCGGGCTCGGGTTGTTCGTGTGCAAAGAAATTATTGAAAAACATAAAGGTGAATTAACCTGTTCATCGTCGCCTAAAATCACGATATTTACAATTAGATTACCATTAGCTGCGTCTCCTTTATAGGAGACTTTTGTTTCTTATTTTATTTTTGAAAATTTATAATTTTCTTATTCATACCTGCGGAACTTTATTCATAAAATATTGATACTAACTATTATTCAAACTAGAACGTTTGACTGTACAGTTGTAATTGACTATAATTATTTTAAAATTTAGTGATCGAGGTGGTATGATGGGGCTGTCTATCGTATCGGTGAATTAGCGGAAATTGCAATGGTCTCTAAGCGGACAATCGATTATTATACTTCACTTGGTTTATTAAACGCAGAGCGTTCCAAATCTAATTACCGAATTTATTCTGAGGAAACGTTAAAGGACTTAAAGTTTATAGAAGAATGTAAGAGTTTACACTTTCCACTTGAAGAGATTAAAAGAAAGCTAGATATGAGGAAAGACAAATCAATTTGTGAAGCAGAAGTGGAAAAACATCTAAATATAGTTATACAGCAAATGCATCAACTGCAAAATGATTTATTTGACCTCATTCCAATTAGTTATAAATTGGATGACCTGCAGAAAGAAAATTTAACTACCAATCTTATGCTGCTTAAATCAGTCTTAAAGAAATCCCTTTTGACTGTTAAGTGTTAATTTTTTTATATTACTAGGAGGTGACTCCTTACCTCGTATTATTCGAGGTAAGGGAAATTATTTGGACATATTTAACTTGGTGATAATAGCCATTTTAATTGCGTTAACTGCTTTTTTTGTAACTTCAGAGTTTGCTATTGTAAAAATCCGGAGTTCAAGAATCGACCAGTTAATTGAGGAAGGTAATTCGAGTGCGATTTCAGCAAAAAAAGTAATTTCGAACTTGGATGAATATCTATCTGCCTGCCAGTTAGGAATTACCATTACTGCCCTTGCTTTAGGTTGGATTGGGGAATCAACGATTGAGCATTTACTTACTCCCCTTTTCAACGGACTAGAAATTCCTGAAGGTGTTTCCCACATATTATCCATTGGGATTGCATTTGCGACCATTACATTTTTACATGTTGTCGTAGGAGAGCTAGCACCTAAAACATTGGCAATTCAAAAGGCCGAATTAATTACGCTTATTATGTCACGACCTCTAATATTCTTTTATAAGGTGATGTACCCCTTTATTTGGATATTAAATGGGTCAGCACGTATTGTGACGAGCATTTTTGGTCTTAAGCCTGTCTCTGAAAATGAAATGGCACATACCGAGGAAGAGCTTCGAATTATCCTATCTGAAAGCTATAAAAGTGGCGAGATTAACCAATCTGAGTTTAAGTATGTAAATAAAATTTTTGAATTTGATAACCGAATCGCCAAAGAAATTATGGTTCCAAGAACGGAAATCGTTTCATTATCAAAGGATGATTCTCTGGATACTTTTCTTCACGTCATCCGGGAAGAAAAATATACTAGATATCCAATTATAGATGGTGATAAGGACCATATAATTGGCTTAGTTAATATTAAGGAAATGGTGACTGATTTAATCAGTAACGAAACTCTTTCCACAAAAACACTAGAACACTATACTCGTCCCATTATTAGAGTCATAGAAACGATTCCAATCCATGACCTGCTCGTTAAAATGCAAAAAGATCGAATGCATATGGCAATTTTAATGGATGAATACGGCGGAACATCCGGTCTAGTTACAGTTGAGGATATTCTTGAAGAAATTGTTGGTGAAATCAGAGATGAATTTGATTCGGATGAAATCCCAATGATTCGGAAAATAAAGGAAAACCACTACA
This sequence comes from Neobacillus sp. plas4, assembly GCF_057221695.1. Classification (NCBI taxonomy): domain Bacteria; kingdom Bacillati; phylum Bacillota; class Bacilli; order Caryophanales; family Bacillaceae; genus Neobacillus; species Neobacillus sp. plas4. The sequence goes on along the minus strand of NZ_CM170152.1, from coordinate 1,463,403 downwards.
TTATTGACTCTAAGGTTTTAGTTACGGAAGTAAATGATTTACTCGGAGTCGATATTGATGATGAAGATGTTGACACCATCGGCGGCTGGATATTAACCGAAAATTATGAGGCAAAAGAAGGAGACTCGATTCATCACGAATCCTATTCATTTAAGATTCTTGATATGGAGGAGCATCATATTAAATATGTCGAGGTAACAAAAAATGTAAGTGATGAAGAAGCAAACTCTAAAAAAATTACCTTGTCACAAACTGAAGTGCTATCCTAATTTCCTTCTTCAAAACAGGCCAAATTTGGTCTGTTTTTTTGTAATATTTTTGTAATAATCCAATCACTCTCCACCTTGAAAACATATTTTAATCTAAAGGGGGGAGAACTACCGATGGAATTAATTTTATTATTTTTAGCTGCAATCCTATCTGGATTTGTATTAATGAGTGTTGAACTGGTATCATTTTTAAGTTTCTTAGGTCCAATTCTTGATATCGTAGGCTCATTAGCAATGATTATTTTTTCTTTAGCACTTCTCTTTACAGCGCTCAAAAAATTATTTGGCAGATAAATTGAAGGCGATTTCAAACGTTTTCGATAAAAAAGATCAGATTATTATTATCTGATCTTTTTTGCAGTTATCTATTTTTTAGGATAATAATTTCCTCTTCGGCTTTGGCTAGCTTAATTAGATGTGAATCAAGCCGACGATTAATGTGTTTAACTTCCTCACTTTTTCCTGCATGCTTCTTTATTTCATTCACCACATTACTCTGCACATCTTCAATACGTTGCAGAGATTCCTTAATATCAGATAAGTCTATTTGGTTGACCTCTACTCGATGTTCAATACTGTCCATTTGCTCTAAACGAGAAAGTCGATGTTCGATATTCTCTAAGGTTTTATTAAAAGTATGAATTAACGTTTTAATGTCTGAAATGTTCTCAGTTAATTTATCAAGTTTTTGCTCCATCGTTTCTAACTCCCTTTTCGTAGTAAATCCATTTTATCATCTTTACTATCTTAATTATGTTACAATTTAGAAAACATTAGCTGGAACATTTAACTTTCCTATTGAACCATTACATCAGCCATTTTCCCTTAATCCTTCCCAGTCTATATATCCTTATTATCCACTTTTAAAGGTAAATATTGCAGAATTTTGAACATTTATAAAAAACATAATCAGCAAACGAAGGATTGTGAATAATGTCACATGCAAACCTTCTGAAAACCCTTACTCTAATATCATAAGGAATGTCCTAACATTTCTTTTAAAAAATATACAAGGTTTCAATCCTATTAGGAATATTACCATTTGGAAAAGGCTGGTGGATTTAAGATGATCATTTCAATTGATGAAAAAGCTGCAAAGTGGTTAACGAATGAATTCCAAAACAATTCCGTAAGAATGTACCCACAATATGATGGTTTTGGTGTGAAAAATAAGGGTTTTAGTCTGGCATTTTCTGCAGAAGCACCATCCAATATTGGATTTACAAAAGAAATAAAAGGTGTTCGGCTTTATGTTGAAGGGAACGATGTTTGGTTTTTCGAGGATACTGAAACATGTTTATCTTATAATGAAGATGTGAAAGAAATTCAAATATCCTTCAAGGAAACAATCGCGATTAACTAGGAAATTCAATTCTATACAGATAATATCTAGGGCACCCATGATTAGCGGGTGCCCTTTTAACTCCATAAATACTATTCAAAACAATATAAATGACTTCACTAACTCTGCATTAATTTTGTTTTAAATCATGAAAATTATATTTTTCCGAAAATTAGAAATAAATTATTAATTATGTTGAAATAATAATTCATTCGTTATATAATGAAAGCGTCATCTAGTAAATATTACCTATATTTTATGAGCTATAGCTTATCCGCCTAATCTCGAGAAAGGGGTTGGACATCTTGGAACACGCTAGACCTCAGATAGTACTATTTCATTTAACTTTTGATTTATCGATCATCTTAACCACCACCATTGCAGCTCTACTAGTTTTCTCCATTGCCTATTTTTGCACTAGAAATCTTACCAAGGGTGTGCCAAAAAAATGGCAAAATTTCATGGAATGGATTATGGACTTTGTAAAGAGCATTATGACTAGCTCAATGGGTTCCACAAATAATTTATTTATTTTATCGACTGGGGTATCACTTTTAATGTATTTGTTTATCGCCAATCTATTGGGTGTCCCATTTTCAATTATCACGAGTGAAGACCACCCAGTATCATGGTGGCGCTCCCCTACCTCAGATGCCCATGTCACTATGACGTTAGCCATCATGATTATCGCCTACACACACTTCATCGATATCCGCCTGCATGGTTTTTAAACATTTCCTAATCAGCTTCTTCAAACCCTTTAAAGCCTTATTCGCAATAAATATCTTGGAACAATTTGCTACAACTTTAACCTTAGGGCTTCGTTTATTTGGTAATATATATGCTGGAGAGGTTATGCTTGCCTTATTGGCTGGTGCTGTCACTCATGGATTTGCGGCAGCAGTTTTAGCAGCATTGCCAATGCTCATTTGGCAAGCATTCTGTGTCTTTATTGGTGCTATTCAGGCTTACATATTTGTAACACTTACGATGGTTTATATTGCTCACCGCTTAACATAACAGCGTATCGGCTGCTTACACTAGACAATAAAATGAAAGGAGTTGTAAAAATTGGGTGATATAACCTTGTTTGGACTCCCCATTTCTTTGGGAACGATGGTATATCAAGCACTTATTTTTACCGTTTTAGTTTTTATTTTAAAGAAACTCGTTTTTAAAAAGTTAGTTGGTGTCTTAGACAGCAGAAAACAACATATCGAAAATCAACTTCAATTAACAGAGCAATATAAGCAAGAAGCTGAAAGAAAACTAGAGCTAAGTACTAAAATTCTTAATCAAGCTAGAAAAGACGCTAGAGAAATAATGAAGAAAAGTGAAAACGAAGCAAAATCAATTATTTTCAATGCTAAAGTCGAGGCTAAAGAAATCCTAAAGGAAGTAAAAGAGGAATCATTCCGTTCCCGTTCATTTATGCATAAAGATAGTAAGGGGGCGTAAAATATGAAACACAAGTTTATTAAACATGTGGGCAGAGTAACTGAAAATCTTGAAATAGGTTTTGAAGAAAAATTTATTTACATTCATTACTCAAAAGGCGACACAGAAAAAACAGCTTGTATTTTAAAAAATAATGATAAAACTAAAAATGATTATCTAGAGCCTTTCTTCAAAGAAAACAATGTCTCTGAAGAAATGAAGAAAGAGGTAAGAAAATTTATTAACAATGAGAAGAACTTTACCGATGAACATTGGGGCGAATTCACAAATTTCTTAATGAAGACCCTTTCTCTAAATATGGTATTAGGTTTAACAGCCGCCATAATTGTCTTTGGATTTTATAAATTAGGCTACTTCTTAGATGGCCGCTATGGCCTCCAACCTTGGCTGACAGTCCTCTGTACGTTTGCAGGCATTGGAATCGGCGGACTTACAGGCTATGTAATGGTTCAAAAATACCTAAAAAAACCAGTGAACACAACGATTCAGAATGAGTATGATTCACAAAGGGAAGTGAACCAAGCAACTGAATATCCAATCATTGATTTAACCATTGATGAGGTTAGGAAAGCCATAAGACAATTTTCAGATAATCTTCCTAAAGGGGTATATCGGACGATTATTGTCGAGGACGATAATCGCATTGACTTTAAACAACTAGCCCATATTTTAGGCGGGATTCCTTCGAAAAAGTTTTATATGTCAAAAGAAACCTATGATCTTTTTGAAGAGGCCGAAAAGAAAATACCGGTTGAAATGGATATGGTTCAAAATGCAGTCGACTTATATGTGAAGGAACGTAAGGAATTCCCCATGCTTCGATTTGATCCCGATCGAAGAGTAAACTATTACCAGTTAATTCAAGATAATTATTTAAAATCCACACCTGAAACACAATTTTATATAACTGAATTAGATGGTCTCATAACCCACATCCGCCCTGAAAAAAGAAAAGTAGAAAACTCCTCATACTAGCAAATGAGGAGTTTTTTTTTGCATTTTTTGGTGATATTGAGATAATAGGAAATAGACACTATACAGTAAAAAAATGAGGGATACAATGATGTCGAGAAAAACGTATAAGTCGCAGCATTTAGCGAAGATTTCTCTTGCTGTGATGGGAGTAGGTTTCGTTGGGACTTTCCCCTTTCAGGATACTCTCTGGGGAACCATTCTCCAGGGAGGATTTGAAGCAGGTTTGGTTGGGGGTTTAGCAGACTGGTTTGCAGTCACTGCATTATTTCGCCATCCTTTAGGGTTACCTATACCACATACTGCACTATTACCAAAAAACCGTAAAAGAATCATTGCAGGTATCATTTCTATGCTCGAAAATGATTGGTTGACAAAAGATAGTATCAGAAAGAAAATAGCAACGATTCCATTTGCAGAAAGATTATTTCCTATTGCCGAACAAGCGATATCAGGTCAACCTGTTAGAACAGGAATAATTAAGGCTATCGAGCATTTGCTACACTCTGTTGATAGTAAGAAAATCGCCCCTGTCATCGAAGTTGAATTAAAATCTAAGCTAAATGATATAGACACAAGTAACTATCTACCACTCGCAATTGAGCAGTTAATAAGCAGGAAATATGATGAAAAGGCACTCGATTTTGTCCTTAAAGAAATTGATGAGTGGTCCAAAAAAGAAAGTACAAAAGAAAGACTTGGCAGGATGGCAGTTGACGCATTAGAAAATATTAAAGCGGATGGTTTTATGCAGTTTGCTCTAAAATCTTTTACCAATATTGTGAATGAAGAGAAATTAGGGAGTATTATTCAGGGTCTTATTCAAAAGGGTGTTATCAGCTTTCAGGATCCCTACAATCAAAATAGACAAACTCTGCTTTTTCATATAAATACAAAGCTTCAGGATATTAAAACCGATAAGAACCTTACCCTGGAATTAAACAATATCAAAGATCAAATGATTACAGAATGGAAAATAGAGGATAAAATTATTGATTTTATAGAACAGCTAAAACAAAAAGCCACTATATTTATAGAATCACCTAACTTTTACGAGAATTATCTCCTTCCACTATTAATAAAAGCCATTGAAAGCTTAAAATCAGATCAGGAAAAGGTAGACGCCATAGAGTCTTGGATTAAACAGCAAATCACAATCTTTGTCGATAATAATCATTCCAAGATTGGAAAACTAGTCGAGGAAAACCTAGAAAAGCTGGATAATAAAACACTTATTGATATGATTGAAAACAATGTCGGAAAAGATCTGCAATGGATTCGGGTCAATGGTGCTGTTTGCGGATTTCTCATTGGGCTTATCTTGGTCGGCATAAAATTAATTTTTTAAAAATCCGGGCTATCTTGAACTTCAAGATAGCTCTTTTTGATAAATTTCACTTTTATGCACATGCTAAAAGGAATAAATAAAAAAGGAGCGATGGTATGAGAAAATATTTGCTTTCCCTTTTTGTATTACTATTAACCTTCAGTCTTCTGTTTCATGAAACGGTTCTAGCTTCTAACCCCCTTCAAGAGCCCATCAGGGGTATCTATGTAACTGCTTCAAACACAAAAAAACCCTTGTTTAATCAATTACTATCACTTATCAACAATACCGATTTAAACGCAATGGTCATTGATATCAAAGATGATCATGGAAATCTAACTTTCATCCCTTCAAAAAATTCAACCTATTACCCAATAGGACGTCCATACATTTCGAATCCTTCTTCACTCATGACTACCTTAAAGTCAAATAATATTTATCCAATTGCAAGAATTGTGGTTTTTAAGGATAATGTCCTAGCTAATAAGAACCCAGACTTATCTTTTAAATCAACGAATGGATTATGGAAGAATGCCCGCGGAGATTCTTTTACAAACCCCTTTCTCAAGGAGGTTTGGGATTATAATATTGGTATAGCCCTTGAAGCAGTTAAATTAGGTTTCAAAGAAATCCAATTCGATTATGTACGTTTTCCTGAGAAGTTTGAAAAAGTGGAAAAGGAGCTTACCTACGATAAATTGTCATTTCAAGGAAACAGGGTTACGGCAGTAAGCGAGTTTGTAAAATACGCAAAGGAGAAACTCTCGCCATATAATGTTAAGGTGTCAGTCGATGTTTTTGGAAATGCTACTGTTATCCCTGAGGCAAGTGGAATAGGACAAAATTTCACAAATATCGCCCAACATGTAGATGTTATTTCTGCGATGATTTATCCAAGCCACTGGACAGCGATATTCGGTATAGAAAAACCTGATTTACACCCCTATCTCCTTGTTGAAGGCTATGCGAAGGTTGAAAAGGAACGATTAAGAAGATTGACCAATCCGCCAATTTCCCGTCCATGGTTACAGGATTTTACTGCCTCTTGGCTCGGAAATGGTAACTATAAGGCCTATGGTAAGAAAGAAGTCGAAGACCAAATCCGAGCATTACATTCACAGGGAATCAATGAGTTCTTATTATGGAATGCAGCAAATAACTATACTCCAAACGTGGATTATACCCCTTTCTAATATAAATTGAATAAAGGCTTCCCAAACTGTCGGGAAGCCTTTATTATTTTTCTTTTATTCTGAGAAGCCGTAAACCATTTAATGTGACAATAAGCGTCGCACCCATATCAGCAAAGATAGCAATCCAAAGTGTCAGCCATCCCGGAATTACTAACAATAATGCCACAAGTTTAATTCCCAAAGAGAAGGTGATATTTTGTTTAATAATTACCAAGGCTTTCCTGCTTAACATAACCGTAAACGGTAGTTTTCCAAGATCATTAGCCATTAATGCAATATCTGCAGTTTCGAGAGCTGTATCGGTTCCAGCTCCCCCCATGGCAACACCAATCGTAGAGGCAGCTAATGCTGGTGCGTCGTTCACCCCATCACCAACCATAGCAACTCGATCATATCGTTTTCGAAGTTCTTTAATGAAAGTTAATTTATCTTGAGGCAATAGATCTGCTTTTATATCAGAAACTCCTGCCATTTTTCCAATGGCATGTGCTGTTTCAGCGTTATCCCCCGTCAGTATTATCGTTTTTTGTATTCCTAAGGAGTGAAGTTTTTGGATAACATCCTTACTGTTATTTCTCAATTCATCACTAACAGCAAGCATTCCCAATACCTCTGATGCAGTACCAGCCACCATTACTGTTTTCCCTTGTTTTTGCAGGTGTGCAATTTGGGCTTTTTGATCATTTGCCAATCCGTTTGGTAAGATTTCCTCAAACAAGTTAGGACTGCCAACATAATACATTAACCCATTTACTCTCCCTTTAATTCCTTTACCTGTTATAGATGTAAAATCCTCAATCATTATGTTTTGATATGATAATTTTTCATCTACTGCTTTTTTCATAATCGCTGAAGCTAGTGGATGTTGCGACCCATTTTCCAATGCGGCAACAATCTTTAGTAATTCATCTGAATCTACAGGGGATTGTGGCAGATAATCCGTAACCACCGGGATCCCCTTCGTTAACGTCCCGGTCTTGTCAAAGGCAATTGCTTTAATGGCTCCCATTTCTTCTAAGTGGATTCCGCCTTTGATAAGAACACCATTCCTAGCCGCATTACCAATTGCGGTTACAATGGATACGGGAGTGGAAATAACAAGTGCACAAGGACAACCTACCACTAATACTGCCAGCCCTTGGTAAATCCATTTTCCCCAATCTGCTTCAAGAAACAGTGGTGGCAGCACGGCTACCCCTAATGCAAAAAGCATGATGATTGGCGTATAGTATTTTGCAAATCTATCAACAATTGCCTGCGAAGGTGCCCGTTCTGCTTGAGCCTCCTCAACCAGGTGAATAATCTTTGCAATCGTTGTATCGTCGACATGTTTGGTAATTTTAACTTCAAGTAAACCTTCTCCATTTAAAGTTCCGGCAAAGACCTCTTCATCAATCGTTTTTGCCGCAGGAACCGATTCACCTGTAATAGCTGCTTGGTTAACAGCAGATTCCCCTTTTACTACGATTCCGTCCAGCGCAATTTTCTGTCCAGGTTTGACAATCATAATATCACCGATTTGAACATCTTCCACTTCGACTGTAAATTCTTTTTTCCCCCTTCTAATCAAGGCTTCTTTAGGAGCAATATCCATTAAAGATCGAATGGACTGACGGGCTTTATCCATTGAGTAAGACTCCAGGGCTTCGCTTATGGCGAATAGAATAACAACAGTGGCCCCTTCACCCCATTCACCGATAAAAGCTGCTCCAATAACAGCAAGGGTCATTAACGTTTTCATATCAAACTCTAAACGGGTTAAATTCTTAATTCCGGTGCTAAATAGGCGGTAACCGCCAATTAAAATCGAAGCCCCATAGGCTATAATCGTAGAAATACTATTTTCCCCATACAATTCCGCCGAAATCCACCCAATCAATAAGAAAACCAGCGAGGCAATCACGGTCGAATGTTTTTGAAAGAATGGTTCTTTTTTCTCTTCCAATTTTTGTTTTTCAGGAAATATTTTTATGTTTTCAAAAGCTCCTGCTTTTTCTATTTCCTCAATGGTGGTTACACCATAAACAGTTAGTTTAGCAGCACCAAAGTTTACTTGCGCATCAGAAACACCATCCAGGTGTTTTACGTTCTTTTCGAACTTTGTCGCACAGCTTACTCAGGTGAACCCTTGTACACGATAAACGGTTTTATCATTTACTTTTTCCAAACCAGCATTACTCATTTGCTTTCAACTCCAATCGGTGAGTAAAGGCATTTCGTATATACATTCAAATGTTCATTTGATTATAGTATATACAATTGGTTTATTAATGGTCAAACGATTATTTGAATGTTTTAATATATTATTTTATTTTCATATTGACAAAAAGATTGTCTTTAACATAGAGTATTGGCAAATACAAATATTTTTGCACTAAGGAAACTTTTTAAGAGGAGGTCAAAGAATGGCTGATAATAAGATTTCACGCCGGGATATTTTAAAAATCGGGACTACAGGGGCACTAGGGATAGCCGGCAGTATTTATTTAAATAAAATGGCACCCCTTTCTAATGTAGTTCATGCTGAAGAGCATCCATCAAGTCACAGTACTCATTCTGTGAATCACAGCAATATGCATGATTCTTCAAAAACAGAAGGATATATGATGGCCAATCGTCTTCTTACTGAATTTGATTATGGAAAAGTAACAAAGCTTTCAGACGGTCGGACTTTACGTGAATATGAGGTTATAGCAGTTGACAAGGAAATTGAAATTGCAAAAGGGATTAAGTTTCCTGGTTGGACCTTTAACGGAACCATCCCTGGGCCAACATTCCGTTGTACCGAAGGAGATCTATTACGATTTTATTTTGTGAACAAAGGAAGCCATCCCCACTCTATTCATTTTCACGGTATTCATCCACCTGAAATGGATGGATTAAGTCCTATCCTGCCTGGCCAATCATTTACTTATGAATTTGAAGCAAAACCCTATGGGTTACAAATTTATCATTGCCACGTACTGCCTTTGGCTCGACATATTCACAAAGGCTTATACGGCAACTTTATTATTGATCCAAAAACGCCGCGAAATCCTGCACTTGAATTAAATATGGTCATGAATGCATATGATTTAGATTTGGATGGAGCAAACGAATTTTATACGGTAAATGGGTATGCCTTTGCCTTTATGAATCATCCAATTAAAGTGAAGAAGGATGAACTTGTCCGTATTTATTTAAGTAATTTAACCGAGTTTGATTTATTAAACTCATTTCATTTACACGCCAACTATTTTACCTATATCCCAACAGGCAGAAATGAAAACCCAACACATTTTACAGACACCATCATGCAATGTCAGGGTGAACGCGGGATACTTGAAGTCCGTTTTCCATACAAGGGAAAATATATGTTTCATGCTCATGTTAGTGAATTTGCTGAGCTGGGCTGGATGGGATTTTTTCAGGTTGAATAGAAAGGAGTGTAAATGATAATGAAAGCAAAATGGCTGATTACCTTACTAATTCCACTAGTTCTTTTAATGCTGGTATTGGGATGGGTATTTAAAAATGGGGCCGGAGTAGAACGAGATCCTGCGGCTCCCATTGAAGTGCTAAATGTCGAGCAAATTAACATTGTCCCATCAGGATTTGAGTTAGATGTCAGTAATACGGGGCCGGAGGCATTAACGATCTCTCAAGTGATTGTTGATGATTCAGTCTGGAATTTCACCATGACTCCGGATTCAACGCTTAATCGATTTGATAGTGCGCAGGTAACCATCCCTTATCCATGGGTTGAAGGTGATCCACATACCATACTTTTACTATCTGAAAACGGAATCATAACAGAAGCTGTAATTGATGCCGCCGCATTAACCCCAGAATTCTCTTGGGATAATGTATTGAATTACGGATTTATTGGTTTTTATGTAGGGATTGTCCCGATTACATTAGGATTATTGTGGTATCCATTTATGAAACGTATGAAAAAAAGCTGGATTAATGCCATTCTTGCTCTTACTGTAGGGCTCCTATTATTTTTATTTTTTGGGACGTTATTCGATGGGTTCGAAATTGGATCTGAAGCACCGTCCGTGTTTCAAGGGAATATGGTCGTTATCATTAGTACTGTTCTTACCTTCCTTCTCTTAATTGGGTTCGATCAATATCAACAACAAAGGCAGAAAAGAAATGGGTATTCACCACTTGGAATCGCCTTATTGATGGCAACAGGAATCGGACTTCACAATTTTGGTGAAGGATTGGCAATTGGTTCCTCCTTCGCCCTTGGTGAAGCTGCATTAGGTACGTTTTTAATTATTGGATTTACCCTGCATAATATCACGGAGGGAATCGGAATTGCGGCACCCTTATTGAAGACTAATCCAAAATTCAGCCAATTTGTATTATTAGGCTCAATCGCTGGTGCACCCGCCATACTGGGAACTTGGTTCGGTGGATTTATCTTTTCACCTATTTGGGGTGCAGTATTTTTAGGAATTGGTGCGGGTGCTATCTTACAGGTAATCTTCGTGATCTCTAAAATGCTGTTAGAAGATCATAAAAAGAACAATGAACCTTTTGTTTCATGGATGAATTTTGCTGGCTTTACAATTGGAATGTTAATCATGTATTTTACAGCTTTCTTTGTAAAATTTTAAGGGGTGCTTAAAAATGGGAAATATCGGATTAAGCGGTGGAATTATCATTTTTGTAATAGCCTTAATCGTTTTTGGACCGAAAAAGCTTCCAGAGCTCGGTCGTGCAGTGGGGACAACGCTTAGAGAGTTTAGACAGTCCACAAAAGGAATAATGGACGATAATCAAGATAAAGAAAAATAACCATAATCCTAATATTAAGAAGGATGTTCTGAAAGTTTTACTTTTAGGAACATCCTTTCACTTTATAAGTATTTCCAATGGACCGCTCTTTCATTATCTCAAAATAAAATTGCCCTATTTATCTCCAATTTGTTGATTAGTACTCCATTGATGGTATTTTGAAGGAGGTCTATATTTTTAAATAATTCAATAATTATAGCCTTAAATGTTTATAGAAAATAGTAAGCCAAAATACAAAGCAAATATAAAACTACATCCGAAAATAGCAGTTACGTTATACCAAAATCCTAACTTAAGAGTGATTAATCTAAAAAAAATTGCATGTTTGTCCATTTCAGATTTACCATAATTCCATACTATATATAGAATCTATAAAGAGGTGGTGAAACATTATGTCATACGAAGGCGGATATGGTGGTGGATCTAGAATGAACTTCGCACTAATCGTGGTTCTATTCATTCTATTAATTATTATTGGTGCAAGTTTCATGAGCGGGTACTAACCCTGTAAATGAATTACAGAACAAAAACACACAACTTCTTTAGTGAATAGAAGCGTCAAGCGACGCTTCTATTTTACTTTTTATTTTATTTTGGGATGCTTAATAAGGCACTGTCTTTTGATAGTTCTATAACGATTACCGCTTTTTTAAAAATACAAATCCAATGCTGATTAATTTTTAAAAAATTAAAGACCTTCAATAAGAAGGTCTAAATTTTCAGATTCGCATTATTTGTTTAGAATAGACCTGCTTCTTTTGCAGCAGCAAAACTATTTCTAGCAAACTCTTCAGGTGTCATGCCAACATTTTCCCAATGCATATACATTAAACGCGGTTTTTCAAACAGCCAATGGTTATGAAATGCCGTTACAATAATTCCTCTCTTTCGTAATGCTGAAATTAATGGATTAATTTCTCTTTGGAGAACAACGGATTCCCCAAGATTAAGACCATTATTTTCAAACGTTAACATAAATGGCAGTGCAAGTGGAGAACGAGTGCGACGACCTAAAATAGTAGCTTTAATATCTCGTAAACGCATTATAGTACAAACAGGAGCTGCTGATATAACCATGCCACCAATAATATCTGCCAGCCGTTGGCACTGTGAAGTACTGATACCCCTAACATCACCAGGGGAATCATGCCTAGTAAATTTTGAACTCGATTCTAATTCAAAATCCATTTCATTCCTAACTCTGTTGTTTGAATTGTACCCACTTGATTCAAATTCTGCATCAGCCTGAATACTATCAAAAGAGTTGCGATCGGTATCACGATTAGAAAATCCGAACCAATTACCAAAAATGTCTCTTCTCTCCATCAAAAACCACCTCCTTGTCCCTTACTATTTTTTAAAAACTCCACCCATAATAAAATTAGACTCCTCTGCGTCTGCGTCTACGTCTACGTCTTTGTTCAACATCAAGATCAACATTTAAATTTTGATCCTGATCATTCTCTTGTTCTTGTTCAGAAGCAACCCTCGAATTACTTCTACTGTTTAAAGTAATATCTACTCTTGAATTACCTGAGTTTGTTATTGTTGCACGAGCCTCATTGGTATTTCTATCAACGTTGCGAACATCTGCCTCAGCCTCAGATTCGCTTCGACTTCTTACTCTATTATCGATATCTGTATCGACATCTACATTTGTATTGACATTATTCCTGTTATGTCGGTTTCTTTCCATTGAAAATCTCCCCTTTCTTGTCCTTGCTAAATATTTTATTCCTTTGATTAAAAATGGCATGGTTGCGTGTCTGAGGTTACTACCTATTTTTTTGAAAATATTGTAAATTAAACCATTACTCCCTCCCTACTTAAGATATTTTCTCGAAAAATAATTCCAACTATGGTCATTTTTACCCAAAAAAGGGCGTTTGTCTTCGGCTTCATGTCCAATCTAGAGAGGCGATTAACGAATAAAATGCTAAAGAGAATAGGGAAAGGTGTTGGTCTAAATGAAAAGGGAAAGAGAGTTTGATAATCGAAGAAACCAATCTGTGTTTAGAGGTTTTGCAAAAAGCAATGACACTAACAACAACAGGAACAGGAACAGGAATAGGAACAACAACAATAATACAAATGTAGATGTTGATGTGGATATTGATAATGAATTTGATAATGAAGTGAGAAATACTTCAGAATCAGAAGCGGAAGCAGAGGTACAAAACACCGATAAAAACACAAATGTGGCTAGGGCAATGATCGATAACTCAGGGAACTCTCGGGTGGATGTACGATTAAACAGCAACAGCAATGCTCGTGCAAGATCTGACCAAGAGCAAGATAATGAACAAGATCAAGACACAAATGTGGATGTTGATTTTTAAGATGGATTCTGACAAATGAATTTTTAAAAAACATTTAAGAAATTTTGAAGGAAATAAAATGTCAAGAAGAGAAAATAACCGTCGTAATAACACAAACACAGATGTGAATGTTGATGTAAATAATGATTTTGAAAACGACATTCGTAATGTTTCAGAGTCAGATGCAGAAGCAGACGTACGCAATGTTGACAGAAACACAAATGTGGCTAGAGTAACTATCAATAACTCAGGTAATTCCCGTGTAGATATTAACTTAAATAGCAGAAGTAATGCACGTGTAAGAACTGATCAAGATCAAGAAAACGATCAAGATCAAAATACTGATGTAGATGTGGATTTTTAATTTAACAATAAATGGTGGGGCCATGTTATTAGGATAGGTGGAAATAATGGGAAAATACACAGGCAAGAGTAAGTACCTCCCTCCTGGTTGGCAAAATTCAAAAAATAATAACTCTTCCGAATCTCTTGCTATCAAAGAAGATACCGTAAGAATTAAAAGCGAAAACATAAATACGATTGGACAAAGTGGCAACTCTGATGTAGATGTGCATGTTGATGTACATGTGGAGACTACACCAATAGCATTTGCCATTCTGACTTCGCTACTTGCTACTAAACAAATGACTGTGGAGGAGTTTGATGAAGCGGTAAGACGGCTTGAAAGTCTTTTCCATGGAAAGGGTTTTAATGTTACTTCATTAATACCGAATAATGTTACTGATGTAAAATTGTTCACAAGAAGTAAAAGAAGAGTGGATTAATTGTACCACTCTTCTTTTCAATAAAATTTATTAGAGAACGAGGGATTAGCAATTTAATTATTTTTATTATAGACCTCCCTTGAGCTTCGTTTCCCCTATTTTGCCGTATCATAGAAAGTTGATAAAAAGAGGGATGTTTATATGGAAAAAAGTTCAACAAACATGTTTGATTTTATCGTCGTTGGAACGGGTCCTGCTGGTGCAGTGATGGCTAAGACACTTTCTGATGATAAACAAACGTCGGTGCTAGCTTTAGAGGCAGGAGAAAATAATGATAGGGATAAGCCGATTAAGGATTCTAGATTTGCTCCAGAATTAGAGGAACAATTTTTCGCACAATATTTTTGGCAAGGAGAAGGTGTACCTCAACCAGGAGTAGATAACAGAACCTTTGAATGGACCACCGGCCGGCTTTCTGGTGGCGGTTCATCTATTAATGGAGAACAATATGTTAGACCTACACCTTCTGTTTTAAGAGATTGGCAAATGCTCTTAGGACCACTCTGGTCACCTGAAAAAGCTATACAAACCTTTAAACAGTTAGAAAATTTTCGTGGTAAAACAAATAGCCCAGAATTTCACGGTTTTGATGGGCGTTTGAATATCAGGCAATCCCCATTAAATCCTCCTAATATGACAAAAAAGCTGGTTTCAGCAATGGAACAAGCAACTGGTTTTCATAAAATACTTGATTATAATGACCCCAAAACCCCTATAGGTCCTTTTACTCGCTGGCAACTATTTCAAAAAAACAATGGACAGCGTGAGAGTTCATCCACTGCATTTTTGTCTTCAGACATTATGAGTCCTAAAGGAATTGGTGTAAATGGGCGTAAATTAAGAGTGGTGTTTAAGTCAACTGCACTACGTATCTTATTCGATGGCAAAACCGCAATTGGTATTGAATTTCTAAGTGAAGGGAAAAAAGTACGTGCATTTGCCCGTAAAAAAGTGATTATATCAGCAGGCATAAACAGTGCCCAACTTTTAATGTTATCGGGGATTGGACCAGCAGACGATCTTCACCAGGTAGGTATTCCTGTTGTATTTAATAATCCAAATGTAGGTGAATTTTTAACCAATCATACTTTAAATACAGCTACATTTACGGTAAATCGGAAAGATATTCCAGAGCTGCAAAATGACCCATTCGCTCTTTATACAGGCGGTGCTTTTTTGCCTAATCCACTTAACAGCAAAAATGACAGACGTCGTGGTGTACAGTTAATAGGGATATTTTCGGAAGGAAGTTTAAATATTGCTATTTTATTTTTACAACCTAGAAGCCGTGGAAGAATTGAAATTCAAAACAATGATCCGTTAAAAATTGTACTTGCGGATGAAGGTTTTCTTGATAACCGTTATGACATGGAGGTAGTTAAAGCAATATATAAAACTTACATTACAGATATTGCCGACAAACTTTCAAAAATTGACCCTAATTATCAGCTGGTTAGTCCCACTCTTGAAACCATTGAAGACGATGAAGAACTGGAAAACTATATAAGAGAAAACTTCGACCATAACCACCATCAACAAAGCTCACTACGTATGGCACCTTTTAATCGCGGAGGGGTAGTTGATCCCTTTGGTAATGTACATGGAGTTGATAATTTAATTGTTGCCGATGCTTCTATCATACCGTTTACAGTCGACGGTAACACTTCTGCAGCCGCTTACCTAATTGGATATACAATAGCGAAACACCTAACACAGTAAAATAACATTGGTGATATACTACTTTTGAAAATACCTTATAGCCATTTTTCGAAAATAGTTGTTTACCAACGGTTTAATGCCTATTCCGATTTTTCATTACTGAATAAACTGATTAATAAATCTTTTGGACAAGGAGGTGATTTTAGTGAGTAGAAGAGAGTATGATTACTCAGGAAATGATAATTACTCAAGAGATTTTGATTTTGACCAGAATATGGATCTAGATTCAAGAAAAAGACCTTCAAATGATAGAAGAAATATGGATAAAAAAAGTAATACCTCAACTTGCCAACAACTTGCAGATATTATTGGAGGAGAGGTTATTACTGCAGCTCCTGCCTGTGTTGTGCAACGTCTTCGTAACATTGATGCTACTATTTTAGGCCGCCGCACCCGATCCCCACTTGCACTTCCATTTGCATTATCCTTTGAAAATAACATTGACGGAAGAACGCTGAATCTAGGAGAAACAGTTATCCTTCAAAAAGAAATTAATCCTTTCCTAACTGCGTTGCGCAAGAGAGGCATTATTGTAACTGCATTTCATAACCATTGGCTTTTTGAGAATCCAAGATTAATGTATATGCACTGGGAGAATGTTGGAGATCCGTTTAAGTTTGCAAGAAACAGTTTTGAAGCCGCTAGAGAAGTTGGTTTGATTTAAAATCAAAGCCATTTGTGACGATTATTATTCTATCTCACAAATGGCTTTAAATATTTTATCCCTATAATATCTTCCATAGCTTATGTAATAGCTACCAGTACTAAATATATAGAGATCATTTTTAGTCATTACAACGGTTTCCTTCAACTTCATGCGATGACCTTTGCGAAGAGTTTTCACCAAATAAAAAAAGGTGTTTGTCCCTCGGTAATTTGTCCATTCCCTTACTCCATTTGAAGAATAAACTATTTAACAGGTAAAGGAAAAGGGGTGGATTAATTGATTAGAAGAGAATTTGATAATCGGGGAAATCAAAGTGGGTTTAGAAGCTCTAAAAACAATAACAGCAATAGCAGCAATAACACTAACATAGATATTGATGTAGATACCGATTTCGAAAACGATGTTCGCAACCGTTCTGAATCAGATGCAAATGCAGACGTACGTAATACTGACAGAAATACAAATGTTGCTAGAGCAACTGTCAACGATTCAGGAAATGCTCGGGTTGATGTTGTATTAAACAGCCGCAGCAATGCTCGTGTAAGAACTGATCAAGAGCAAGACAATGAGCAAGACCAAAATACCGATTTGGATATAGATTTTTAAGTTATTTTATTTATATTTCTTAAACTCTTTTACAAAATTTATAATTTTAGGGGGATTACCAAAATGGCAAGAAGAAATTCAGGAAGAAACCGCCGTAATAACACAAACACAAACGTTAATGTGGATGTAAATACTGATTTTGAAAATGATGTTCGCAACCGTTCAGAATCAGAAGCAGATGCGGAAGTACGTAATACTGACAGAAATACAAATGTTGCGAGAGCGACAATCAATAATTCAGGAAATTCTCGTGTAGATATTGCACTAAATAGCAGAAGTAATGCTCGAGTAAGATCGGATCAAGACCAAGACAACGATCAAGAACAAAATACAGATGTGGACGTTGATTTATAATAAACCATTGAGGGTGGGATAAATGTATTCCACCCTTATAACAAGGGTGGGTGGGAATTAATGGAAAAACACAGAGGTAGAAACGGGTATATCCCTTCTGGCTGGCAAAACTCAAGGATGAATAATAACAACACCTCTGAATCTCTTGCTTTCGAAAAAGATGATGTAAGGATTAAAAGTGAAAACATTAACACGATTGGACAAAGTGGTAATTCCGATGTAGATGTGCAAGTTGACGTATTTGTTGATACCACTCCAATTGCATTTGCCATCCTTACTTCCCTGCTCGCAACCAAACAAATGACTGTGGAAGAGTTTAATGAAGCAGTAAGGCGTCTTGAAAAACTTACCCAAGACCGGGATTTTAATGTTACTTCATTTGTACCTAATAACATTTCTGACGTAAAATTATTCAAAAGAAATTAGAGAAGAGTGGAATAATTTGTTCCACTCTTTTAAGTTTTGATATCGTCTATAGGTATTTCCGATGGACACCTTTTCCATCATAGGAAAATAACATTCTTCTCTCTTCAATCAAAGTTTCAATGTGAACAGGTCTTCCCCATAATTGTTGAATATAGGGTAATACTTTTTCAAGGTATTTAACATCTAATTCGACACCCTCATACCAATGTTTTAGATAAAGCTCGCCATTCTTTAAAAAGTCACCGTCATTGACAGTAATGTATGGGAACCCTCCATTTACCCGCATATTTACTAACTGATCACGTACTTGTTCCCATTGTTTATCCACTATTTTGTAATCCCTTCCCTGCTTTTGAAAAAGATACATATCTTCTCTCATGACAAGGTCTTTATTTAAATAATTGCGTAAAAACGAGATGTCTGATTCAACCTCTCGAACTTCAAACATTTTTTCCCGACCAGAACCAGGTGCAACCCCTCTTTTAATCATTTCATCGGTTGGATTATTATAACGTTCTTCAATGTCTTCAAAGATTTTAATACCTAGGTAGTACGGATTGATTCCTGTTTTTGATGGCTGAACGACTCCGGCATTTAACTTTGCAAATTCAATCGCTTCACCACTTGTTAAGTCCATCTCCCTGATAATTCGTTGGTGCCAATAGGATGCCCAGCCTTCATTCATGATTTTCGTTTCAAGCTGCGGCCAAAAATATAGCATTTCTTCCCGCATCATCGTTAAAATATCTCGCTGCCAATCCGTCAGCTCTCTGCTATACGTTTCAATAAATAAGAGTAGGTCCTTTTCGGGTCTTGGTGGAAATTGTTTTTTTCTAGGCTGAGCCGGCGCCTGTTTCCCTTTATCGTCTAACTTCCATAAATCATCATATGGAGTGGCTGTTTGCTGGACTTCTTCTTCAGCCTCATCTTCAAGTGACCAAGCAAGCTTAGGTCTCATCAGTGAAGGATCAATATGTTCATCAATAGCCAGCACCGCATCGAGAAAAGTCTCCACTTCCTTTTTACCAAATTGAATTTCATAGCGGCGAATTCTCTCTGCTGTGGCGGCCATACTTTCTACCATATCCCGCTTGGTATTTTGGAACCGAACGTTATTTTTAAAGAAATCACAATGGGCAAGTACGTGCGCAACGATTAATTTATTTTGGATGAGTGAATTGGAATCTAATAAGAATGCATAACAAGGATTGGAATTTATAACCAACTCATATATTTTACTTAGCCCTAAATCATAATGAAGTTTCATCTTATGAAACTGCTTGCCAAAGCTCCAATGAGAAAATCTAGTAGGCATACCATAGGCACCAAACGTATAAATGATTTCAGCTGGACAAATTTCATACCGCATAGGATAAAAATCCAAACCAAAGCCTCGTGCAATTTCAGTTATTTCACTAATTGCGTATTCAAGTGCTTTGCGATCGTCCCCATTCATCGCCATTCCCCCTTTACCTCTTACCACAATGTATGAAGTAAATATTGGAATGATGAAACAAGATGTAAAAAACAACAAGTCTACCCACTTATTTTTGCTTTTGAACAAGTTTTTTTGCTTCTTCGGCCAAGGTTAGTCCCACATATTTATTTCTCTCCCACTCTGATTCAAAGACATCAAGCGGAGGGGAAGTTTCTCCAACAAGCGGGCTAATTTCAATCGTCATGGCAGGGCGATGGTATTTTGTAATAAACCAGTCGGTAAAACCTCCACCAGTAGCTTGTTTAGGCGGTTTAGCTAGTGGATACCCCGTCAGTTTTGAGATTCTTGCCGCAACCTTCTTGTCGCGTTGAAGGTGCCTGCCATTTTTGTAATTCCAAAAAATCTCTCTGCCAGATGAGTGATAGGCTATGGCAATTTCCGGCTTCACCTCGTCAATGAAGTTAGTTAAGTATATTACCTCTTTAGCAACTAATGGCCTTCTCCCCTTGTAAAATTGGTAATTAGGATATGTAGGTCCATCCTTCAGCCCCTTCCACCCCGCTGGATATTGTCGATTTAAGTCAATTCCAACTCCATTTGCTTTCCACCGTTCAAAGTTCTTTAAATCATCATTCATACGTAACAGTTTCTTGGTAAATCTATTGGGAAACGAATCAAGTTCATTTTGTTGGATGGTGACACCGTCAGGATTTAGCATAGGAATAAACCAGATGGATACATCATTTAATACATCTGTTGAAAAGGATCCAAATTTGACTTTTCTATGATAAGCGTCAGCATACTCCTCAAGTTTCTTTATTAATAGCATGCTTGTAATCCATTCACGCCCATGGTGGGCCCCAATTAATACAATATTTTTCTTTCCTTTTCCAAGCTTAATCGCGTAAATATTTCTTCCAAAATGAGTTTCCCCAATTTTTTTAACTTTTAATGCACGATATTGATGATTAATTTTCACAATATCTTCTTTCATTCCTTCATATGTATAAGGTTGTTTTGTATCAAGAATTTTAGCATGCGCAATATGTTCAATCTGGAAGGATACAACCAACAAAATGGAGAGTAGCTTCTTCATACTGCCTTCCTTTCGAAATGAATAATTTTGCTTTTATACAGGTAAATGTTGAAAACCGCTATATAATGGTTTGTCCAACATTTTCTGCGAAAGTTATCTGCAAAATATCATAAAATAAATTCAACTCCTAGTAAGGAGGAGACAAACCAAATGAATAAAATGGATTATGATCGAGCTTTGTACTATACACATCGATCTCAATGGGATAATTTACTGATACTCATGGTACGAACGAAAGATCAGTTCTTATCAAAAAGGATAGAGCAATTCCTGCATGCCTATCACTTTGAACGTGACTATTCAGTAATTGAAAAGAAATTATATTCACTGCTCCGTTATATCGACCATGCTAACGAAAACAGTGATCCTGATAATAATGAGTTACCGATGTATAGTCTTTCCTGAAAAAAACAAGTGGATACCATTTTTGTTGAGAAATACTTAACCGGACCAAAGAATTCCACCAAAAAAACGGCTTCCTAACTGGAAGCCGTTTTAAAAGTTCTTTATATTAAGCAATGGGATATTGTTGAACAAGCGGATGAAGGACAATTTCATCGATAAGCATATACTTCGGTGCTGAAGCCATATAGACAACCGCATTTGCAATATCTTCCACTTTCAGCCAATCTTGTTTCTCCGGTAAACCTTGTGTAGATTCAGCAAAGTACGTATCCACCATACCGGGGTTGATCGTCCCTACACGGATACCATATTCACGAACTTCTTGTGCGACAGAACCAGAAAAGCCTTGAACCGCATATTTCGTTGCGGTATACGCTGCTCCGTTGGGAATCGTATATCTGGCTACATCTGAAGCAATTGAAATAATGGTGCCTGATTTGCGCTCTTTCATATGAGGCAGGACAGCTTTCGTAGCAAGAAACACACCTTGGACATTTACTTCAAACGCCTTTTTCCATTCCTCCAGCGTTACTTCCTCTGTTAATTTAAAAAATCCAATACCAGCATTATTAACCAAAAGGTCCACCTGGCCATATTCTTCGATGGTCTTTTTTACTACTTGCTGTAAGTCTTCTTCCTTTGAAACATCAGCTTGAATCGGCAATATATGTGGAAAGCCCCTTTTCTTAAGTTCATCAGCTGTTTCTGATATTTGTGCCGAACTCCCAATAATTGCTATCTTCATTCCTTGCTCCGCAAGTTTAACCGCAATTTCTTTACCAATACCTCTAGAAGCACCAGTTACAATGGCGATTTGATCCTTTAGCATGTTGTTCTTTCCTTTCGTGATGAAGTACTTAACTGCGTCGCAAATTAGTTTCCTGTGACCATTTTAATTTTTTCGTCAACCAGTCCCATAAAGTTCTTTTCAATTTCCTGTAACTTGTTTCTGCTTTCCTCTAAGCTTACACTATTTACTCCAAAATAGAATTTAACTTTTGGTTCCGTTCCGGATGGTCTCAAGCAAACCCATGATCCATCAGTAAAAGTATATTTTAATACATTCGACTTTGGTAAATCAATTTTTTCCTCACCATTTGCTGTTTGGCGGATACCTGTGAGGTAATCCTCTGATAACGCAATAGTTAAATTTCCAAGGTTCTTGATTGGCTCTGAACGGAAAGAAGCTAAAATGCTTTGAATCTGTTCAGCCCCTTCTTTCCCTTTTAACGTTAACGATCTTAGGCCTTCCTGGTAATAACCATACTTTTCAAATACCTGCAGTAAGCCTTCATAAAGTGATTTACCTTGTTTTTTATAATAAGCGCAGACTTCTACTGCTAAAACAGCTGCTTGAACTGCATCCTTATCCCTTGCAAAATCTCCAATTAAATAACCATAACTTTCTTCATAACCGAATAAGAAAGAATACTCACCAGTTAATTCATACTCCTTAATCTTTTCAGCAATAAATTTAAAGCCTGTTAACACATCAAAAGTAGGAATTTTGTATGCTTCAGCAATTTTTCTGCCGATTTCCGATGTCACAATCGTTTTTAGTACAGCTCCATTTGATGGAAGAGTACCTTTGCTTTGTTTTTGTGTCAGGATGTAATCCAACAATAAAGCTCCTGTTTGATTTCCTGTTAACACCACATACTCACCTTCATGGTTTAGAACAGCGATTCCCAAGCGGTCTGCATCAGGGTCTGTTGCGATTAATAGATCTGCTCCCACTTTTTTACCGTCCCGAATCGCTAATTCAAAGGCAGCATGTTCCTCAGGATTTGGACTTTTCACGGTTGAAAATTCGGGATCTGGCAGTTCCTGTTCTTTGACAACGGTTACGTTGGTATATCCCAATGCCTCTAAAGCTGCACGAACAGGTTTATTCGCTGTTCCATGCAACGGTGTAAATACAATCTTCACATCAATTTCTTTTGAAATCGATGGATTTTCTGAAATGGTTTTTAATTTTTCGTTATAAGCTTGGTCAATCTCTGCACCAATGGTGTTAACTAACCCAAGGGCTCTAAGATTTTCCTCAGTGTCAACCTCAATTATCAATTCATTCGCTATTTCGTTCACCTTCGCAATTACCTCGTCAGCTGCCTCTGGCGGCAGCTGACCGCCGTCAGATCCATATACTTTATATCCATTATATTCTGGCGGATTATGGCTTGCGGTAATAACGATCCCAGAAAAGGCATTCAAATACCTTAATGCAAAGGATAGTTCTGGAGTTGGTCTTAATTCATCGAATACATATGTTTTGATCCCTTTAGAAGCAAGTGTTTTGGCAGCCTCCATACAAAACTCTGGAGATTTATGTCTTGAATCGTATGCAATGACGACTCCACGTTGTTTTGCCTCACTGCCTTGTTCATCTATGTGCGCAGCTAGTCCAGCGGAAGCTTTGCGAACTGTATATAGATTCATCCGATTGGTACCAACACCAATTTCCCCTCTCATTCCGCCAGTACCAAACTCAAGATTTTTATAAAAAACTTCTTCAAGTTGTTTTTCATCGTTTTTGATTTCCTCAAGCTGCTGCTTTAGCTCTTCATTTAAAGCAGGAAACCCCATCCACCTGTTTGCATTTTCTTTCCAACTCATGATTTTTCCTCCTTGTTCCTTCCATACTTAATTATTGTTTGTTTCTCCCAAAAAACTTACACCTACTTATTGTATATTGTATCTTTAGTAGTTCCAAGGATAAATTAATAAAAAAATGCCTGCAATTGCAGACATTTTCCTCTAAATTATATAAGTAACTCATTAGCGGCTTTGATATAAACACTAAATACACTGTTTTTCATATTTTTTGCTTCAACGAATTGCTCAAACTCAAACGGAAAGAAAAGACCGAATTCTTGTAATGTGGAAACATTCTTATTAAATAATGCTTCATATTGATCATCTAATGTTGGAGACTCCAATATCGAAATTACAGTTTGCATACTTGTCATCACTTGAAAAGCATCTTTTAATGTATTAAAGTCATCTGGAGTATGCAATACTTTTAATTCTTCAAATTCACTAATTTCCTTATCCGTAAAGTAGAGTGGAAAAACAGTTGAATAGATATACCTCACAAGTCCACTAATTTCTTCTTCCTGACCCGGCGTCGAGGCAAAGACAATTTTCACTTGTAACCCACCTTTGCGATAACAATAATCTATCGTAATATATATACATAAGAATAGCATATAAAAAGTAAAATTCACGGTGGTAATTATAACCACGTCAAAACTTGCAGGGGTATCCCAGGAAAAAGGAGTAAAAATGCTTACATACACGCGAAAAGGCAATTGGATGGAAATTATTACACCAAGAAAATGGGAAGGAAAAACACTTGAAGATATCTTTCGAACGGAATGGCAGGTCCCGAAGAAACTTACTCATCATTTCCGCATGGAACAAAGCCTATTAGTAAATGGAAATAGAGCGAATTGGAATTTACCACTTACAATAGGAGATAAGATTCTTATTAAATTATTTGCTGAAGAAGAGCAAAATACTATACCTGCCTTCGTTTATGATGTACAAGTTTTGTTCGAAGATGACCATGTTATTGTTTTTAATAAACCACCTTATATGAACACTCATCCGAATGATGATTCTGATACAAACTCACTTGTAAATGCAGCTCAGTTCTATGCCCAATCAAAAGGAGAAGTTATGATGGTTCGGCAGATACATCGATTAGATAGGGATACATCCGGTGCTATCCTTTTTGCAAAACATGGATTAGCGGGTGCTATCTTAGATCGAATGCTTGAGAAGCGCGAAATAAAAAGAACCTATCTTGCCCTCGTCCAGGGTCACTTAAAGAAGAAGAAGGGGACAATAATAGAGCCAATAGGACGAGACCGGCATCACCCGACTAGAAGAAGAGTATCTGTGACTGGGCAAGAAGCTAAAACACATTATCAGTTTCTCAAAGAAGATCATGGGGATTGTTATGTAAAATGCTGGCTAGATACCGGAAGGACCCATCAAATACGTGTCCATTTTAGCCATATCGGCCATCCCTTAGTAGGCGATCGATTGTATGGGGGCAAACCACTGTTTAAGCGGCAGGCACTGCACGCCGCAAAATTGGAGTTCCCCCACCCTATAACGGGTGAAGAAATTATTTGCTATGCCCCGTTTATAGATCAGCCCCCTATATTTAGAGGAATCGATGTCTATCGTATTTAATGCAAAAGGCCCCCCATTTTGGGAGGCCTTTGCTTATTTATCTGTCTGTTTTCTAAATGCCCTCATAATTAGTGATAACAGGAAGACCAACGCCACAGATCCGACAATGGCGGGGATAATCGCAAAATCTGCAACCACAGGTCCCCAATCTCCTAATAATGCAGTACCTAGCCAAGCACCTACAAACCCAGCAATTATGTTACCGAAAATACCACCTGGAATATCTCTACCTAAAATAAGACCAGCTAACCATCCAATAACGCCTCCGACGATTAATGACCAAATGAAACTCATTCAGAACACTCCTTTTTAAAATCATTACTTTAATGACACGGTTTATTATTGATAAACATTGCTGCCGTGTACCCTTAAAATACCCAACATTTGAATTTCCATACAAAGGATTATTCTTTGTTCCGAAAAATACATAATAATATTTGGTCAGGTAACATTAATGAAATAAATAATAATCTATATTGATAGACTGAATTAACAGAATTTTCTTTTGTTAAGTTTTTGTAAATTAGGTTAATTTTTTGTGTTTTTTCGTTCTTTTTCCTATAAAATGTTGTCCGTTGGTCTAATAATTTTTACATACTATTTAGGGGGATTCATACAATGGCGAAAAAAGTAGATAAATTTTCTGGTCTTTTACGTAATATTTCTTCTAATTTAACCGAAGGCGCAGATTACTTTGCTGATTATAAATTAAAAAATGTTAGTGACTTGAAAATTTTCTCCGAAAAGATGAAAGAGATTGAAACGAAAGGTGATTCTTTTGTTCACGAAGTAATTAAACAATTAAATGATGCCTTTATCACCCCTATTGAAAGGGAGGATATTCTTCACCTAGCTAATAGTATGGATGACGTACTAGACGGATTGGAAGCAACAGCTGCATTATTTGAAATGTATTCCATAACTAAAGCGGATGATTTTATGCTTCAGTTTGTTAGCGCCATAAAATCCAGTGTTCATGAAATTGATAAAGCGACTGATTTGTTAGCGAATAAGAAATTACCTCAAATGAGGGAGCATGCAATAAAAATAAAAGATTACGAATCAAAGTGTGATAACATTCTACGTCAATCGATTAAGCATTTGTTTACAGTAGAAAAAGACCCAATTAGAATTATTCAGTTTAAGGAAATTTATGAAAATCTTGAGGATATCGCTGATAGCTGCCAGTCAGTTGCGAATACACTTGAAGCCATCATCATGAAAAATGCCTAAGGAGCAAACAAATGGATATATTAATTATTTTAATTGTCATTGGTGCCCTTGCATTTGACTTTATTAATGGGTTCCATGATACAGCAAACTCAATCGCAACCTCCGTTTCAACAAAGGCTCTAAGACCGCGGCAAGCTATTCTCTTAGCAGCAATCATGAACTTTGTTGGGGCAATGACGTTTACAGGTGTCGCAAAGTCAATTTCAAAGGATATCGTGGATCCTTTTACGCTTGAAAATGGATCACTGGTTATTCTAGCAGCATTACTCGCAGCTATTTTTTGGAATCTATTGACTTGGTACTATGGAATCCCAAGCAGCTCCTCTCATGCTATTATCGGTTCTATTGCTGGTGCTGCGCTAGCTTCTGCAGGTTTTGGTGCACTTAACTATAGTGGATTTTTGAAGATCATCCAAGCGTTAATTATTTCACCACTTTTAGCTTTTGCTGTCGGTTATATTGTTTACAGTATTTTTAAAGTGGTGTTTAAAAATGCAAATTTAGCGAAGACAAACCGGAATTTCCGGTTTATGCAAATTGCTACCGCTGCACTTCAATCGTATTCTCATGGTACCAATGACGCTCAAAAAGCGATGGGGATCATCACTATGGCACTAATTGCGAATGGTTACTTAGGCGGTAATGCTGAAGTTCCATTTTGGGTACAGTTCTCCTGTGCGCTGGCAATGGGACTAGGTACATCTGTCGGTGGATGGAAAATTATTAAAACCGTTGGCGGTAAAATCATGAAAATCAGACCTATTAACGGTGTAGCAGCGGACTTAACTGGTGCAGCTGTTATCTTTGGTGCAACCTTCTTACATGTACCAGTTAGTACAACACACGTTATTTCTTCCGGTATTTTAGGGGTTGGTTCGGCACACCGCATAAAAGGAGTTAAGTGGGATACAGCGCAGCGGATGCTGATAACTTGGGTGATCACTCTTCCAATATCAGCTGGAATCGCAGCCATTTCTTATTTCATCTTAAACCTGTTTTTTTAGCATACTACTTTAAAAGAGGATGGTTTTCCCATCCTTTTTTTATTTTCGGCACTTCTAAATGGAAATCCTCTTCATATTTTTTATGGAGGGACAAGTTTGGAGTGAGCGAAATGAAACAAAAAATAGCCGCCATGCTGATTGGCAGCTTATTATTAAGCCTTGGTGTCAATGGTTTTCTCGTGCCTTATCATCTTTTAGATGGCGGCGTGATTGGTTTAGGATTAATTATTCATTATTTTTATGGATGGCCGACAGGGCTGAGTATGATTGTTTTAAGTCTTCCTCTCTATATCTTGGCATGGTTTTATGAAAGACGTTATTTTTATTACAGTCTGCATGGATTAATTATTTCCTCTTTCTGTATTGACCTGCTATCCTTTATAAATGGAAAAATAGAGGTTGGCATTTTTCCTAGTACAATCATTGGAGGCATTCTTGTAGGAGTTGGAATCGGGCTCATGCTGCGCTACGAAACGAGTACGGGTGGAACTGATTTACTTGCCCAGATACTAACGAAATTTACCTCCATTAATGTTGGAGTTATCATATTTTTAATTGATGGTCTTGTCATTACAAGTGGAATTCAAGTAATTGGATTAGAGAAATTTTTCTACTCTTTATTAACGATTATTTTTGTAGGCTTAATGACATCTCTGACAGTGATTAAAAAACCCCAAACTTATTAATGTAAAAGGAAAGAACCTACTCCATTGTAGGTTCTTTTCCTATTAAACATCGTTAAGTTAGTGATTTTACTTTTTTTGTACAGCTTTCCATCGCTTCGAGGATGGAACCGCGGAACTGCATTTTCTCAAGGGTGGATACGGCTTCAATTGTTGCTCCCCCAGGGGTGCAGACATTATCTTTAAGGACTCCTGGGTGTATTCCCGTTTCAAGAACCATCTTAGCAGCCCCAAGTACGGACTGTGCTGCTAGACGATACGCTTTATCCCTTGGAATACCTTGGAGTACACCACCGTCTGCTAGGGCTTCAATGAACATATACACATATGCAGGTGACGAGCCGCTTATCGACGGAATACCATCCATTAATTTCTCTACGATTCTTTCAGTCTTACTAAAGGTATGAAAAATCTGTTCTACTTCCACTATTTCATTTTCACTCAATACATCATTTGGACAAATTGCACTCATCCCCTCACCCACTAATGCTGGGGTATTGGGCATAGTCCGTATCGTTTTAATCCGAAAACCAAATTCACGTTCAATATCTGCTAATGTAATCCCTGCAGCAATCGTAATGATTATTACATCGGGGTTAATCTCGTTACGAATCTCAGCTATGACCTTTGAATGTAAGTCAGGTTTTACAGCAAGAAAAAGAATATCTGCAAATCTTGCCACTTCTTTATTATTCGTAGTCGCTGCTATTTGGCAGGCGGTTTTTATCTTATCAATCGTTTCTTCAGAAATAGCACTTGCCATAACATTTTCTCTTGCTATTTGATCTGTTTTTAGCATGCCTTCAATCATAGCTTGTGCCATTTTCCCTGCACCGATGAAGCCGATCTTCCTATTCACCAAGCTCACCCTCCAAAAGTATTAAAAATAGAGACAGGGATCACAGCCTGTCTCACGTAAAAAACTTTATTTATTGAAAAAACTAACCATCCAATTGGCAATAACGCCTCCAAAATAAACACCAAAAACCCCAACTACTGCGGAAAATACTGGAGGGGCCGGTAATGGCAGCCTCATAAATTTAAATATGATTCCTACAATTAATCCAGCAATTAGTGCCAATACTACTTCTTTCATTTTTATCCCTCAAATCGTTAATTAATAATTACTTTGAGAAATTTCACCTTTACTAATCGATACTCCAGAACTTGCACCAATACGAGTAGCTCCTGCTTCGATCATAGCAAGTGCCTCCTCACGGCTGCGAACGCCTCCAGAGGCTTTCACACCAATATTTGGCCCGACAGTTTCCCTCATTAAACGAATATCTTCAACTGTAGCACCGCCTGTAGAAAACCCAGTAGAAGTTTTTACAAAATCAGCCCCAGCGTTAACGGAAAGTTCACATGCTCTAACCTTTTCCTCGTTCGTTAAAAGACATGTCTCAATAATAACTTTTGTTAATGCTTTGCCTTTCGCTGCCTCAACAACTGCTTTGATATCCCTTTCCACTAAATCATCTTGTTTATCCTTGAGTGCTGCAATGTTGATCACCATATCGATTTCATTCGCACCATTTTCAATCGCATTTTTTGTTTCAAATGCTTTCGTTTCAGATGTAGATGCTCCCAAAGGAAAACCAATTACGGTACATACTTTTACTTCTGGGGTTTCTTTAAGCATATCTGCTGATATTTTTACCCAAGTTGGATTCACACATACGGAAGCAAATGAATATTTCTTTGCCTCTTCTACTAACTTCACGATTTCTTCCTTGGTTGCATTCGCTTTTAATAATGTATGATCAATCATTTTAGTTATATTTTGAGTCATATTTTTCATCCTCCATATTTTAGAAAAGCATAAATTTTATGGTTAATATTCACAAATGTAACTATAACAAAACGGGTAAACAATTGTAAATTAGTTATCGAACTAATGTAATATTCAAATTCTTTTCCATGAACTGGTTCTGATATACTAGTGTAGGGAATCAAAACCTATGATAAAGGAGGGGTAAATTTGGAGAGACTAGGGGGATTCACATACCGTTATCGGAAATGGGTACTAGCCCTTTGGGTAGTACTGATTGGGTTATCAGTGGTTTTTGCATTAAAATTACCTGCCGTTTTAAGTGGAAATGGCTTTGAATATAAAGGTGAATACAACGAAACCAGAATGCTCCTTGAAGAGGAATTTGGACAAGCCAAGTCATCCATCATCCTTGTTTTTGAAAAAGAGCAAACTGTTAACAAAACAGACTGGAATCAATTTATCAATGATACCTTTGAGAAATTAAAAGAGTTCGATGGTGCTAAAAGCATTACCAGTCCTTTAGACAGGGACGGAATGATGAAAGGTGAAATTGCTTATGGTCTGATAGCTTTTGATAAAAAAGCAGAGGATCTCGAAGAGGAAATTGATCAATTAAAAAAAATACTGAAAAACAAACAGGGACTATCTGTTACGATGACGGGTGAGCCGATTATTGTTCAAGATCTAAATATCGCAAGCCAAGAGGATTTAGCAAAAGCAGAAATGATTGGATTACCCATTGCCTTGATCGTGTTGGTCCTTGCATTTGGAGGGTTAATTGCTGCCTCTATTCCAATTGTAATTGGTGTGTTATCCATTTTAACTACAATGGGTGTTGTTTTCTTTTTTAGTTATGGCACCGATTTGACGATCTTTATTTTAAATATTGTCCCGATGATTGGGCTCGCCTTAAGTATTGACTTTGCCTTATTATTAATAAACCGCTACAAAGAGGAATTACATACCAAGTCGATTGAAGAAGCGATTAAAATTAGCGTCGCAACCGCTGGACGATCCATTATCTTTTCAGGTCTTTGTGTTTTTATTGGCTTATCCGCTCTCTGGTTCATTCAAATTGATATCTTTCAGAATGTTGCATTAGGCGGGATGGCCGTTGTATTGATTTCGGCCTTTTGTGCTTTAACCTTTCTTCCTGCCTTGTTAGCGGTTATCGGTACAAGAATTAACAAATATAGCATTCTTCGTTTCAAGGATACAAAAACAAGTATATGGCATAGGTTTGCCAAGTTAGTCATGAGGCACCCCGTTGTTATGGCAGGGTTATCTCTGGTTATTCTTCTAGCAGGACTTGTTCCCGTTGCCCAAATGACTATGTCAATTCCAGGAACAGAAT
The DNA here is from genome assembly GCF_057221695.1 of Neobacillus sp. plas4. Lineage (NCBI taxonomy): Bacteria > Bacillati > Bacillota > Bacilli > Caryophanales > Bacillaceae > Neobacillus > Neobacillus sp. plas4. The sequence continues at coordinate 1,431,989 of NZ_CM170152.1, read as the reverse complement.
CCCTTCCTGAAAAATATCCATCTAGAATAGCCATCGAAGCCTTTGAAAAACATTTTATCCCGAAAGACAAACGAACTGAAAACAAAGTTTCAATTGTTATAGAAACGCAAGGTAATATGATTGAAACCAGCAATCTTGAGAAAGTAAACAGATTTCTTGAGAAACTTTCGAAGGATAAACTTGTTGATACGATTGATTCTCCTTTTTCTGCAACGGGAGTGGACGACACGTCAATTTTATCGCAATTGCTGCGTTTTGGTCCAAAAGAACAGACAGCACCGATCCTTGATTACTTTGTCAGAGATAATAAAATGCTGGTTGACGTGTATTTAAAGACTACTGATCATTCTGCTGAAGCGAGACAATGGGTCCGTGATTGGTCATCAAATGGAGATGAAAAACTAACGACCCATTTCGGTGGAGCAATTAAGTTTGAACAAGAAATCTTCGATGAGATATTTGAGAAAGCACCATATGGTTTATTATTAATTGTTGTCTCAACCTTCTTCATTCTCATGGCTGCCTTTAGGTCCATTCTCATTCCACTAAAGGCGATCGTAATGAACATCTTGAGCCTGAGCTGTACATTTGGAATTGTCGTCTGGATTTTTCAGAAGGGGCATTTTGGAGTAGAGCCTGTTGATATCGCCTTGATCTTACCAGTGTTTGTGTTTACCCTTGTCTTCGGGCTTTCAATGGACTATGAAGTATTTTTAATCTCGAGAATACAGGAATTTTACTTAGAAACTGGAAATAATACGGAAGCTACCATATCCGGGTTGACGTACACAAGTAAAATCATTACCTCTGCCGCAGCGATTATGATTGTCGTAACAGGAGCTTTTGCCTTTACAGGAGTTATGCCGATTAAACAGCTTGGCGTCGGCATCGCAATTGCCATTTTCATTGACGCCACCATCGTTCGAATGGTCCTCGTTCCGGCGTTGATGAAGTTGTTAGGTGACTGGAACTGGTGGTTCTTTGGAATTAAATATAAAGGTAAAACAAAGAATACAAAGAAGCCAGCATGATTTAAGCTGGCTTTTTCTGTTTAGATCGCTTACTTACTAGATATTTTTAGCATATTCTTCACTTGGTACCTTACTTAAAACTACATATAAGCTTACGGGTTCAGTGCCTGTATGGTTAAAGGCAAGTTCTTCTTCTCCACCTACATGAACTAAATCCGCTTCAGATATCACGGTTTCCTGACCATCAATGATGAGTGTACCGCTTCCTGTTACTACATATAGATATAATTCAGTACCAGGGTGCTTATGCACCGGAAGCTGCTGTCCAGGCATAAAGTTTAACACAAACGCTGTTGTTTCCCCTTTTTTGTAGATAATTCGTTTTGTAAATCTCTCTTCATTAAATTCCTGGTAGGCTTTTACCGAATTTTTTTCCATCCTAAATTCCCTCCTAACGTTGTCTTACTTATATCTTAACTGAAAATTATTTTCAATTAAGTGAAGCGTGTCACTGTTTATTCTTTCTTACATTTCCCTGAACAAACCATAAATAAGCCAGCCTGACAAACTGTCTGGCTGGCTTATCTCACTTTACCGTGACCGAAACCATTGCTGCTCCCTTACGCAGTGCTTGTTTGTTGACTTCGATTAAATGATGCTTGTCTTCTGACAAGACTTTCTTCAATGATTCGATGATGGAGTCACAGGTAACCACTTTTGTAAGTTCGATAAATGCTCCTAATAAAATCGTGTTCGCGACCCGTGCATTTCCAAGGTCCGCTGCTATATCGGTTGCAGTTATTTCAATTATTTCGACATCGCTTCGGTCTGAAACCCTTGTAACTAATGAGGAATTAATAATCAGTAATCCCCCTGGCCGTACACGGTGCTCGAATTTTTCGAAGGAAGGATTATTTAGAACGATCGCAGTCGAAGGATTTGTGACGAGTGGCGAACCCACGGGTTCATCGGAAATAACTACCGCACAGTTTGCCGTACCGCCGCGTTGTTCTGGACCATAGGAAGGCAGCCAGGATACCCCCTTTCCTTCAAGCATCCCCGCATAGGCAATCAACTGACCCATCGACATAACTCCTTGTCCGCCGAATCCTGCAATAATTATTTCTTGCAACATTGTTACTTCACACCCTTCTGTTTTTAAAAACACCTAGAGGGTAAACCTGGATCATGTTTTCTTTTACCCATTCAAGGGATTCGTAAGGATCAAGTCCCCAGTTTGTCGGGCAGGTCGATAATATTTCAACCATTGAAAAGCCAAGACCATTTCTTTGTGCTTCAAACGCTTTCCCAATTGCACGTTTTGCTTTTTGAATATGTGGTACATCATGTGTTGAGACCCTTTCGATGTAGGCAGTTCCATCCAGTGTTGCCAACATTTCACAGACTTTAATCGGCAAACCCTGAACACTTTCATCACGCCCCAAAGGGGTTGTTGCTGTTTTTTGTCCAATCAAGGTTGTTGGTGCCATTTGTCCGCCTGTCATTCCATAAATGGCATTGTTAACAAAGATAACCGTAATCTTTTCCCCTCGAGCCGCAGCATGAATGGCCTCGCTAATGCCGATGGAGGCAAGATCGCCATCACCTTGGTAGGTGAAAACAAAGCGGTCTGGCAAAACCCTTTTCACACCTGTAGCCACAGCTGGTGCTCTTCCGTGTGCAGCCTGTGTCATATCACAGTTAAAGTATTCATACGATAAAACCGAACACCCAACAGAGGCAACTCCAATCGTATCTTCTAAAATATCCATTTCTTCTAAAACTTCACCAACAAGGCGATGAATTACACCGTGAGTACAGCCAGGACAATAATGTGTAGGGGTATCGGTCAAACCGCTTGTCTTTTTGAAAACTGTCTTCATCGTCATACGGTAATCACTCCCGTTACACTCAAAATCTTCGCATAAATCTCTTCCTGCGTTGGTACAACTCCACCTGTCCGTCCATAAAAGTCCACCTCTGCATGACCGTTAACAGCCAATCTTACATCTTCAACCATTTGCCCAGTACTCATTTCCACAGAAATATATCCTTTTACTCTATCTCTTGTTTCCAGGAAAGGTTTTTCAGGGAAAGGCCAAAGTGAAATCGGCCGGATTAATCCAACTCTTATGCCTTGCTGCCTTGCTTTATTAATGGCATTCATTGTAATTCTGGCAACTGTGCCAAAAGCAACCAAAATATAGTCCGCATCATCCGTTTTATAAGTTTCGAAGCGAACCTCATTTTCTTTTATTCTTGCAAACTTTTTCTGTAATGCCTCGTTACGCATTTCAAGCGCTTCTGCATTAAGCTCAAGCGAGGTGATAATCTTAGGAGGACCGTCGCCGCGGGTCCCAGTAGTTGCCCAATTCTTATCCGGAAGTTCAGATTGGGCCTCTTCTTCAAATTCTACTGGCTCCATCATTTGTCCCAGCATCCCATCCCCCATCAGAATCACAGGTGTTCTGTAGTGATCTGCAATATCGAATGCTGCACTCGTCAATTCGACAATTTCTTGTAAAGAGGCAGGTGCCAACACTGGGATATTGTAGTCACCGTGACCACCTCCTTTTGTTACCTGGAAGTAATCAGATTGGGCAGGCTGGATATTACCTAAACCTGGACCACCTCGAACAATGTTTACAACCACGGCAGGAAGCTCCGAACCTACCAAATAAGAAATCCCCTCTTGTTTTAAACTAAAGCCAGGGCTTGATGATGAAGTCATCACCCTTACACCTGTTCCTGCAGCACCATATACCATATTGATAGCGGCAATTTCACTTTCAGCCTGCAGGAAAAGCCCCCCAACCTCAGGCAGTCTTCTCGCCATATAGGCAACCAGTTCGCTTTGCGGTGTAATTGGGTAGCCAAAAAAGTACTTACAGCCTGCTTGGACAGCAGCTTCTGCTATTACTTCATTTCCCTTCATTAATACTTTCCCCATAAAGAAGTCTCCTTTCACGTTAAACGGTTTGCAATACCTTTACCGGTCTGTATACCGATATCACAGTATCCGGACAAATTTGTGCACATTTTGCACAGCTGATACAATGCTCCTGATCGGTTACCGCAGCCGGACGGTACCCTCTTCTATTCAAATAGTCTGCGAGAAAAATAACATTTGCCGGGCATACCTGTACACAAAGCCCACACGATTTACACATGTCCTCATGAAAAACAACCTTCTTTTCCACCTGATTTCATCTCCTATCCTTACCAAGGTACTCTCATAAAACGTTTGATAAACATGACTGGATGATTTATCGCAAAACTTTCTGCTTCCTTTTCTAAGTCGACAGAAATAGTTGTACAAACCAGTGGTATTGAAATCACGTCAGATATTCTGACTCCCAACTCATAACCCTTAAGGATGTCATCCATGCTCGTTTCATTCCCAATATTGGAATTGTTTATGACTCCAGTCACCTTTAGTCGCGATGCCTTTTCGATTTGTTCAATCGTGTAACTCGCTCCTTTCAAGGTGCTGACATAGGGACGATTCGCATTTAAAACAAATAACAGCTCAGGTTCTAATGACTTCCATTCATGATAATATTGCCCTAATACTTTGGCTCCATCTATGTCACCACCTGCGTCAATTATTAATCTATAGCGATCGTCATGTAATACACGATAGATTTCACCAGATACAATTGGTAGATCTGAGGCTGCGAGGCGGTTATGAGGGGCAATTAAATCTACGTCATGCTGCAGAAAAATATCGGATACATCTCTTGAGCGAAAATAAGGGTTAATAATATCTAAGTCATTAATAGCTGTTTTCTCATATAGTTTCTTTTCCTTTAATGCTAAATTAATAGCGATTTCAGTTTTCCCACATCCAAAATGTCCTGTGAGAATAATAATTCTTTTATGTAATTCCAATGGAATGAACACCTCCGCCAGGAATTTTTGTAAACACTTACAACACTATCACGTACCTAGCCTACTTTTATTATAAATGACTTTTTCACCCAACTGTGTTGACCAATGTCACAATTTAATGAAAACGAGTCTTTTCTAATGTATCAACCGAAACCATCTGCCAAATAATACATATAATTAGAAGTTTAGAGGAGGCTCTCATTAGTGAAAATTAAAAAGTTTTTCCCATTACTCTTTCTTCTTACAGTAAATTGGACTTTATTTCCTTCCATGATGTCCGCAGAAACCACTAAAGCAGACAACAATGGAATAATCGATTTACGCATTCTTGAAACAACTGATTTACATGCTGCTTTAGTAAATTATGATTATTATCAAACAAAAACGGACAACAGTATTGGACTTGTAAAGACCTCTAGCCTTATCCATCAGGCAAGAAGTGAGGCAATGAATTCTCTTTTGTTTGATGATGGTGACCATTTAAAAGGGAACCCCCTTGGTGAATACTTAGTACGGATCAAAGGTATTCAAAAAGGAGACATCCATCCCGTTTACCGTGCCTTTAATTACTTAAAGTATGATGCCATTACAATCGGCAATCATGAACTAAATTATGGGTTAAAATTTCTAAAAACAGTTTTGAAGGGGGCTAAAATGCCAGTTGTTAATGCAAACGTTTATTCAGCAATTAAAGCCAAGCCCTACTTTAAGCCCTATGTCATTTTAAAAAGAAAAATGGTTGATAAACAAGGGGCAGCCCACAATATAAAGATTGGTGTCATCGGTTTCATGCCGCCGCAAATTATGAAATGGGACAAAGCAAACCTAGAGGGTAAAGTGATAGCCAGGCCAATCGTGGAGACAGCCAAGGAATTTGTACCAATCATGAAGGCTGAAGGTGCGGATATCATCATTGCCCTTGCTCATACGGGAATAGATAGTGAGCCTTACCATCCTGAAACAGAAAACGCAGTCTATTACCTAAGCGAAATAAAAGATATTGATGTAATATTGGCCGGACATTCTCATAGCGTATTTCCCGGAAGCACCTATAAGGATTTACCAAAGACCAATATTAGTGAAGGGAAAATTAATGGAAAACCTGTAGTCATGGCAGGTGCCTTTGGAAGCCGGCTTGGAATCATTGACCTTCAGCTTGAGGCTAATGCTGGAAAGTGGAAGATCCTAAAAAGCACCTCATTTACTAGACCTATTGCCGATGAAAACGGAAACCCACTTGTGAAAACTGATAAAAAGTTATATAAACTGATTAAACCAGAACATCAGGAAACCGTTGACTTCTTAAAAAAACTTGGTATATAGAAAAACGATAGGTCTTCGCTGACCTATCGTTTTTTACTACTCCTATAAAGTAACTCCTGTTTTAAAAATAGCTATCTCTCTATAATCATTTTTTTCGTTATTTACTAGTTCGCCGCTTGCCACCTGGATAATATACTCAATAAATTCTCGTAATACTACATCTGGCTCCTTCTCCAACAGCACGCCTGCATTAAAGTCAATCCAATGCTGCTTCGCCTCGTATATTGGTGTATTAGTGGAAATCTTAACTGTTGGAACAAAAGCTCCAAATGGTGTTCCGCGACCAGTTGTAAATAGAACGAATTGACATCCTGCTGCAGCTAAAGCGGAAGATGCTACAAGGTCATTTCCAGGGGCACTTAATAAATTTAGACCCTTCTGTTTAATCATTTCTCCGTATTTAAGGACATCCATTACTACCGATGTACCTGCTTTTTGCGTACAGCCAAGTGATTTATCCTCGAGGGTAGTAATCCCGCCTGCTTTATTTCCTGGAGATGGGTTTTCATACACTGGTTGATTATTTTGAATGAAATATTCCTTGAATTCATTAATTAATTCAACGGTTTTTTCAAATACTTTACCATCTGCGGCCCGTTCCATCAAAATCGTTTCAGCGCCAAACATTTCAGGTACTTCTGTCAACACCGTCGTTCCGCCTTGTGATACCAAGAAATCTGAGAATCTTCCTAATAACGGATTTGCGGTAATCCCTGAAAATCCATCCGAACCACCGCATTTTAAACCAACCTTTAGTTCGGATAGCGGCACTGCTTCCCGCTTGTCATCCTTTGCATTCTCATAGATTTCCTTAAGCAGCTTAACACCAGCTTCAATTTCATCCGTCACCTCTTGAGAGACTAAAAACTTTACTCGATCTTCATCATATTCTCCCAAGCTTTCTTTGAATTCATATAAATTGTTGTTTTCACAACCAAGACCCAGTACTAACACTCCACCGGCATTTGGGTGTAGCACAGCATCCCTAAGAATTTTCTTTGTATTTTCATGGTCGTCACCTAACTGTGAGCAGCCATAATTGTGTTTTAGGACAAGGACATTTTCGAAAGGACTAATATCGCCTATTTCTTTTTCAAACAGCTTAATCATTCTTTCAGCCACGCCATTTACACAACCTACTGTTGGCACAATCCACAGCTCGTTTCTTATTCCTACATGCCCATTTTTTCTTTTGAATCCTTTGAATGTTCGGTTCTCTTTTTCATATTGAGTGGTGTTAAGCCTTTGATTATATTGATATTCCTGGATACCCTCTAAATTTGTCTTCGTATTATGGGTGTGAATATGTTCCCCCACAGAAATTCCTTTGATGGCATGCCCAATCGGATAACCATATTTAACAACATGCTCATCTATGTCAAAGTTTTGAATGGCGACCTTATGTCCTCTTGGCACATCTTCCTTTAGCGTGATTGTTTCCCCATCTACAGTAAAAGTTTGACCTTCTTTTAAATCTTTTAAGGCAACCACAACATTGTCTTGATTATGGATCTGGATGATATCCAACATTCGATTTCCCCCCGTTAGTTGGCTGCTTTTTGTCCTAAAATTGCTTCTACTGCCTTTTTCATTCCCTTTGTTTCAATCGTGAAAAGATCATTCGTAACAGCAGCGGTTAGTCCAGGCACTTGGTTTAAATCCATCTCCCAAACCTTCTCGAATGCTAACACAGTAGAAACGATGTTCTTAACGCTGTCGATTGTTCCATTATACTGACTCCACTGTACATTGAATAATTCCAGTACATCCTGGTCATCGGCTAATTGAATCTGTTCTTCTCCTCTTTTTCCCTTATAAAAAGAGATAAGGGCTGCAAGAGAAAAGACAAGTTTTTTTGGAAATTCACACTTCCGCTTGTGATATTCCAATAATGAAGGTAAATCTCTTGTCTTAAACTTAGACATCGAATTAAGTGAAATACTTAATAGAAAATGCTGCATAAATGGATTCCTAAATCGATCTAAAACAGCCTCTGCAAATGAATGCAATTCTTCGATTGGAAGGTCCAGCGTCGGGATGATTTCATCATAAATAAGCTCTTTGACAAATTGCCCGGTCACTTCATCCTCAATTGCTTGGGCTACAGTATTGATCCCGTATAAATAGGAAACTGGTGTCATTGCCGTATGGGCTCCGTTTAAAATACGTACCTTTATTGTCCGATAAGGTGTCAAGTCATCAACTACCAACGTATTTAGTCCTGCCAAATGTGCTGGAAACTCTTCACGAATTGATTGTGGTCCTTCGATTACCCATAGATGGTATTGTTCACCGGCGACTAGTAGATTATCTTTATATCCAAGCTCTTGTGTGATTTCCTCAATCGTATCTCTTGGATAGCCAGGAACGATTCGGTCAACAAGACTATTACAGAATGTATTCCCTTCATGTGTCCATGAGATAAATTCGTCATCCAGATACCAAAATTCTGCATATTTTAGGACGATTTCCTTTAGCTTTTCACCATTCCGTTCAATCAGTTCACAAGGAATGATAATAAAGCCTTTTTCCTTATCACCTTGATAAGCAATGTAGCGCTCATATAAAAAAGCGGTTAATTTTCCAGGAAAGCTTTTTTGCGGGCGATCTTCTAAATGATCATTTTCGTCAAAGGCAATTCCGGCTTCTGTTGTATTTGAAAAAATAAATCTCAGCTCTGGACTCTTTGCCAGCTCAAGATATTGATCGTATTCGTTATAAAGATTTATGCCTCTACTAATACTGGTAATTATTGAATGCTCCTGAACTGCTTTACCTTCCTTCACCCCCTGTAAGTAGAGTGTAAACAGACCATCCTGTATATTTAATCTCTCAATTTTTTCTTGGCCGCGCGGTTGGACCACCACAACACTGCCACTAAACATCCCCTGTTTATTCATGACATCAATCTGCCAATCAACAAATCCTCTTAAAAAATTCCCTTCACCAAATTGCAATACTTTTTCAGGGTATTTTTGGCGATCCTTAACTAAGCTATTATTTAAAAGTTCCATGAATGCTCCTCCTTATAAATGGGGCATCTAAAATTGAAAATACTCTTTTGCATTGTCATAAGAGATTCCTTGAACAATCTTTCCTAAGAATTCTGTATCATTAGGAACCTCGCCATTCTCCACCCATTCACCGATGAAATAGCAGACTAATCTTCTAAAATATTCATGTCTTGTATAGGATAAGAAGCTTCTGGAATCTGTAAGCATTCCAATAAAACGAGTAAATAACCCAACATTGGCTAATGCCTGCATTTGATCAAGCATCCCTGATTTATTATCGTTGAACCACCATGCGGTTCCAAATTGAATCTTTCCTGGAATACCGCCGCCTTGAAAATTACCAATCATCGCTGCGATAATTGCATTATCGTTAGGATTGAGAGAATAAATAATCGTTTTAGGAAGCGCATTGTCCTGCTCCATTGTATTTAATAATCTTGCTAATGGCTTAGCAATTTCCTCGTCATTAATAGAATCATAGCCTGTGTCTGGACCTAATATTTTAAACATTCTCGCATTATTATTTCTTAATGCATTAATATGGAGCTGCATCGCCCAGCCTAATTCGGAATAGAGCTTGCCTAGGAAAGTTAATGTATAGCTTTTATATTTCTTTTCATCCTCAATAGAAACCTTTTGACCATTCAAGGCCTTTTTAAAAATCTGTGCAGCTTCTTCTTTTGTTGTATCAGCATACATCATAACGTCAATCGCATGGTCCGAAACTCTTCCTCCAACGGAATGAAAAAAACGAGCTCTTGATTCAAGCGCTTGTAAAAAGCCATCATAGGTATCAAACGGAATATCAGAAACCTCCTGCAGCTTGTTTACCCACTCGAGATATCCATCGCGATTAATTTCTAGTCCTTTATCCGGCCGGAAACTTGGCAGTACCTTTACATCAAAATCGGACTCTTTTTTTAATCGTTGATGATATTCAAGACTATCTACAGGGTCATCCGTGGTACACACCACTTGAACATTCGATTTTTTGATAAAATCCCTTGCTCCAAAGCCATCACTATTGAGTAAAGCATTTACCTTCACCCAAATAACTGGAGCACTTTCTTCATTCAATAGCTCATTAATCCCAAAGAACCGTTGTAACTCTAAATGCGTCCAATTAAACAGTGGATTCCCAATTGTCATTGGAACGGTCTTTGCCCAAGCCAGAAACTTTTCATAATCACTGGCACTGCCAGTAATAAACTCTTCATTAATTCCATTACTGCGCATTAAGCGCCATTTATAGTGATCCCCAGATAACCAGATATCTGTAATGTTTTTAAATTTCTTATTTTCATATATTTCCTTTGGACTTAAGTGGCAATGGTAATCAATGATTGGCATATCCTTTGCATATTCACGATACAAAGTAATCGCTGTTTTATTGTTTAGTAAGAAATTATCATCCATAAAGTTTCTCATCTCGACACCCAACTCTCTTTGTTTTGTTTTATCTCTAACTAGGCATTCGCGTATTTATCGATTAAGAACGCTAGACTTCCATCAACGTATGGTTCCTGTGTGCTTTCCATTAAAATATTGATAAATGGTTTTTTCTTTTTTAATAAGGTAAATAGTAAGTCATAATTTAACAATCCTTGACCGACTGGAACGATTTTGACTTGTTCATCCTCAATAATAAAATCCTTCGCATGCATAATCACCATTCTGTCTCCAAACAACTCAAACGCTTCTTGGATAACTGCTTCTTGATTTGGATAATTATCTATGGAAATAAAGTTGGCAGGGTCATAAATTACCTGAAGATTATTAGATGGAACAAGCTCCAGTAATCTCTTCATCCGCCCAGGTGTATGAATCGGGTGGTTGATTCCTCCTTCGATTCCTACTATTACACCAAACTTTTCTGCTTCCTCCACGAGCTCCTTAACACTCTCCACTACTTCAAGAAACGGCTCTTCCGTAAAGTTCTCTTCTGTATAAACGATTTCAGCCTGAACATTTCCAGTTTCGGTCCCCACAATACAGCAGCCAAAATCCCTTGCAAACCGGAGATGCTCCTTGAATCGCTCCATCCCTATTCTTTTTTCCGCGGGATTAGGATGAATCATGTTGAAATAGCAGCCTAATACAGCTATTTGAATATCCTGGTTATTAAAAACACGCCGTATAGTTTGTACAAAACCGGGACTTAAGCTTCCTAATTCGGAATTGATATTCCTTAAGGATTTGCCTAATGCTAACTGAACAGAACTGAGCCCTTTATTTGCGATTATTTTAACGACATTCTCGATTGATGGGTCCCCAATATCATGTGCCCGGATTCCTATATTCGCCGTCATTTCCATCCTCCAGTCATTTTCCGTTCATTCCCTTACAAGTTGATTATATTAATCCGTGAAAGGGGTTACAATTAATACTGATAAAGTCCTTAAAATCTTAAACAATTTTCTTAAAAATTTCATAATATTAAAAAATCCGCATGGAATCTTCCACGCGGATTTTTTTCGTTATTTATTTGAATTTTTTCTTGAATTCAGCGGGGGTAAAACCAGTATATTTTTTAAAACAGATACCAAAATATTGAGGATTACTATACCCTGCTTGTTCACATACTTCGTACGTTTTCATATTCCCTTCTCCCAGCAGCTCCATCGCTTTTTTCATGCGTAACTCTAGCAAGAAATCCCCAAAGTTAAACCCTTTCTCTATTTTAAATAGATTACTAAGGTAAGGTGTGCTGACATGGATGAACTCAGCAACTTTTTGAAGAGTTAAACTGCTGTCGTGGAAATTCTCCTGCATATACTTAATTGCTTGGTCAACATGACTATAGTAATTGTTTTCTTTCTTTTTATACATAGCTGAAGACCATTCTTCGATTAGACTATGCAGCATTTCTGTCATTTCTGTCAGGCTTGATAATGCCATGATATCTTTATATACATCAGATGAGTTAAAACGATCTGTTGAGTCTTCCTTTTTCCATTTCTCAATTTCAAAAAAGAGCATAGTACTGAATTTAAGTCCCAGTACTTTTAAATCTGCTAGAGGAACCGTTTTTCGATCAATTATAGCGGTGCTTAACTCCACCAGTGCTTCATTTGCCTTTTCTGGTAAACCGGACTTGATTTGATTCTCGAATTTCATCTCTAAATCTTGGATATGCTCTTCTTTTTGGTTACACTTTGAAACCGTCTCATCCAAAGAGATGACACGCCCTGTCCCCATAATATGTCTCATATCCATAGCTACCCTGGCTTCTAGGAAAGACTTACCGACTTCAAACCGATTTGGATAGGCACGTCCATGTGTAATGGTAATGTTATCGTCTATTTCTATGCTTAGATAATTAAACAGAGCTTCGGCTAGCTCCCCTTTCCTTGAATCCTGATCTTTTTCAAGTGATAAAAGGATGACATATTCACCAACTTCTGCGTTCATCACCAAACAAGGTAAGTCAATAAAAAAGGAAGAAGTGAAACTTGTAATCTTATCTTTAAAAAAGTTTCCCTCGAGCTCAAGCTCAATGGTATTCTTAACAAGAATAACCGCATAGAAAGGACCTTCCATTTCAACATCCAGCGCCAGCAGCTCATTCTCGACATCCACTCGGTAATCGCCTTCTCGAGACAACTTTTGAAAGAATTTCTGCTGCAGTAAAGGCAGGGACTCTATGATTCTTTTTTCCTTCACTGATTCTTTTTCCCAATCTGCTGCTGCTTCTTTGGCTTTTTTTAGCAGGTATTCCGAATCAACAGGCTTTAATAAATAGTCAAATGCTCTCAACTTAAGAGCTTCCTGTGCATACTTGAAATCTTCATATCCAGTCAGAAAAATAATTCTTGTCTCAGGGCTTCTTTCTTTAATCTGTTTCGCCATTTCTAACCCACTCATAAAGGGCATATTTATATCGGAAATGACCACTTGGGGCTGTTCCTTTTCGATTAACTCTAATGCCACCTCACCGTCTCCCGCTATAACAAAACCATGTTCTCCCCAAGGGATCGCCTGGCATATGCCCCGACGAATAATTCTATCATCCTCTACAACAATTACTTTATGCATATTCGTTAATCTCCCCTTTTGTTTTGGGAATCCTAATGCTAACTACTGTTCCATTACCAGGTTCACTTGCAATAGTAAGACCATATTCGTTTCCGAAGTGAATTTTAATTCGTTCATTTACACTTTGCAGGCCAATACCGAGATACCTCTTTTTCTCTTGATACGAGGCTTCTATTTCTAGCAAGATATCTTTTAACTTTTGTGGTTCAATTCCGTTTCCATTATCCTCGACCTCTAAGTGGATGGTATCTTTAACCTGAAATCCACGAATGGTGATTTTTCCTTGCCCTCGTTTCTGCTTTACCCCGTGGTAAATAGCATTTTCAATAAGAGGCTGCAATGAAAGTTTAATAATATTATTGGAAAGAATCTCTTTGTCCATTGCAATTTCATAGGAAAAATCATCGCCATAGCGCATTTCCTGTATAAACAAATAATGCTGAATATGTTCCATTTCTTCATGAATGGAAATAATTTCTCTTCCTTTACTGATTCCAATGCGGAAAAAACTTGCAAGTGCACTAATCATTTGGCTAGCGTCTTTATTTAGACCCATATCACACAATCCTTTAATGGAATACATCGTATTATAAAGAAAGTGTGGATTAATTTGGGCATGCATAATGGCGAACTCTAATTGTCGTTTCTCTTCTTGTTCTAAACGGATTTGGTCCATTAAGGTATTAATTCGGATAATTAATTCTTTAAAGCCTGTATGGAGAATTTTCATTTCTTCTGGACCTGACATTTCAATATTTAGGTCCAGATTTTTTTTATTAATCATCGCCATCTGGTTCGCCATTTTTTTAAATGGATGGGTAATATATTTCCCTACTATATTGGTAATAAAAATTGCACTCATAATCATCAAAATGACCAATAGGATGGTGAAATCTTTGATGTAATTGACTTTATTTAAGATTTCATCTTGTGGAATTACAGCTGCTATTTTCCAGTTGTTCGAACGTAATGTATTGAAAATCACAATCATTTCTTCCCCTGCGGTATTTTCATAGGAGAACTCCCCAGCTTCGTCATTAAGGTTTTGCAGCGATTGAAGAGTAGGCTGATCCAGCTTATATTCGGTTTTAACAGTTTTAGATTCATAGATTCCATCTGGACTAATCAGTGTCAGGTATCCATTCTCTCCGATTAACGATTTATTCAATACTTGTTCAAAAAATTCTACCCGTAAATTAAATAAAATAATTCCTTTTGAGGATGATTGATTCTTATCAATCAATCGAAATAACGACATGACCTTATTATCTTTATTAAATTCATGGTCTTCGTGGATATTTCTCCAATAAAAACCCTCTTTGTTACCATTAAATTTTGTAAAATACTCATCATAATTGATCGTTGGATTTGAATTGTAATTGGTATGATACAATAAGAAACCATTTTGCTTATGATTTACGAGGACGGATTCAAGAATGACATTGTATCGTGAATAAATTAGCTTTAAATTATTATCAATCTCAACATAAGATTCCGGCTTTATTTCAGATACATCTTTATCTACTAACGATAATATTCTAGGATCATTCGATAAGGAGACTAACTGCTGAAAAACATCTGCCAGCATATTATCAAGATAATTCTTCGTTTGAAAAATCGTATCATTCACATTTTTATAGGCATTTTCTTCTATTTGTGCGGTTGCTAGCAAAGATGAAACCCATCCTGTAATGAGTATAAAAAGAATAATGATAGGTAAATAGAGAGTATTAATGGTGGATTTAAAAGAATAGAAAAAATGTTTGCGAATAAAGTTTTTAATCTTTACAGCTGTCATAGAAGGAACTCCCTGTTAGTATATAAATTATTAATATCCTCTAATTTAATTGTAACCGTTTTCCGCATTTTATCATAATACAAAATTATTGGTCAATTGGATATAAAAACAGCGGCCAGATTAAAAAATCTAGCCGCTGTAGTCTAGTTTACCTCTGGAGCAATTAATCTTAATGCTTTTACTGCATTATTACCATTTTAAAGTGAGCGTTTTGCTTGGTCCAAAGCCACTCCAACGATAGCCTTCCACTCTGACAAGACCGTTCGGAATGACATCGGATAGTCTTTCTCTTTTTGAATACTTGATTCCTTTTCCGACTGCTTCTACTTTAAATGTATACTCTTTTCCTGGTTCGAGACCTTTTGCTGTATAAGTAGTAGCAGCAGTTGTCATTTCTGCGTTAATTGGCGTAAAATCCACACCTTCAGGCCTAATTGGCTGCCCATTGATATATACGCGATATCCAATTACCTCTTGGTTATTGGCTTTTGCATTGTTCCAAGAGAGAGTCACACTTGCTTTATCTTTTTCGACTTTTGCCCTTAATCCACCATTAAAGCTTGGTGCTCCAATCGCATATGGAGCGGCTGTTTCGATTTCCAGAGTGGTGTTATAAGGTGTCTTGTTTCCTGCAAGATCTACTGCTGCCACTGTTACATCATATTTTGTGCCTGGTTGAAGATTGGATAGTGTATAGTTGCTAGTTTTAGCAAATCCTTGTAATTTGCCATTTGCATATACATTATAACCTGCAATACCAGTATCATCACTTGCGGCATCCCATGTAACGGAAGCCCATGTAAAGCCGGGATATATAACCTCAACTGCCTTGCCGCTAAAAGTATCACTAGCAGGAATCGTAGTTGTTGGTTCCTTAATCTCAGTATTTGCTGGAAGCACTGGAGCAGTTACATCCGCTCCTCCATTTGTTTTTACTTTGGTGGTTGGGCCATCAGAAGTACGATTGCCAATCCCGTCCGTTGCTTCTACCTTAAAGGTGTATTTCTTAGCTGGTGTTAAACCGGAAACTGAAAAACTCGATTCTTTCGTTGTCGTGTAGCCAGCTCCAATCTTCTCACCATCTTTATAGACAGTGTACCCCGCTACCCCTAAATTGTCTGTTGCGGCATCCCAGGTTAAAGTCACACTCTTACCATCTTCAGATGAGACTGCCTGCATCGCAGCACCTTTAGACCATTTAGGCTTTTGCGCGGCATTTACAGGAGCTGCTGTCGTATTTTCAAAAACTAGACCAGTAGAGTTGGTAATTCTCCAAGGACTTCCATTGTTATCTTTGACATTCGTAAATGCAACATTTATAAATTTAATATCTTTCGCGTA
This sequence comes from Neobacillus sp. plas4, assembly GCF_057221695.1. Taxonomy (NCBI): domain Bacteria; kingdom Bacillati; phylum Bacillota; class Bacilli; order Caryophanales; family Bacillaceae; genus Neobacillus; species Neobacillus sp. plas4. The sequence goes on along the minus strand of NZ_CM170152.1, from coordinate 1,415,616 downwards.
ATCCATTTTCACGGAATATACATTATCAAATTTCACATCTTTAAAGGTAATATTTTCGTGATAGACTTCTCCGACATCATTATTTCCTTGTAAGAGGATTGCCTGTTTATTGCTGCCGCCTTGGTTGCGTACAGTGGTATTTTCAATCTTCATATCTCTGAATTGCGAAATTTGCTGTGCTGGTTCATAAAGTATCGCAGCATTCGCGTCTTCATATGCAGAAGTAAAAACAAATGGACCATCACCGTCAATTCCTTCTAAAGCATTATCCCGGAATAGGATGTTCCTTGCTCCGCCACCCATCGGGGTATTGGTTTTGCTGCGTAAACCAACATCCGTTTTATACATGATATTGTCTTCGATGACAAAGTCTTGGATCCAGCTGCCAGTATGACTGCCTGTTACCACCCCGCCGTGACCTTCACGAATATAGTTATTGAAGATCCATGCATTTCCAGTCGGTTCTTTACCTGCTGCTGCCTGCCCCATACCTGCTGCAAAGTTAATGGCATCATCTCCGGTATCCACAAAGTTATTGAAGACCATAATATGCTGGGAGTCCCCAAACTCATAACCATCCGCATTATTGGCATCGTATGTTTTTGAAATCGTTCCATTTACAACAATGTTTTTACTATGAAGATTCACAATCCCGTGAAAAGCGGGATTCAGTTGTGTAAATCCTTCATAATACATACCGTCTACACCACGTACCGTAATTAAGCTAGAGCGTGTGGAATAAGCGGATTTCACGTTCATCCCCATCTCTTGTGACGCATAGGATTGGGTAGCTCCTAAAATACCAAGTGTATTAGGAGAATTAAGATCTAACGGACTCATCTTTCCATTTTCTACTTTTACATTGCCTGTAACTTTTGAGTTATTGCCCGCAAAGTAAAATGGCAGTTCATTACCTAGTTCATCAATGGTTGGTTTTTTTGACGGGTCTAGCTTCCAGCCATTCCCATCAATCGTTCCTTTCCCTGTAATTCTAATATTCTTAAGACTGCCATAATCATATGTATGAGCATTGATCAGGGAATAGGAACGTTCATCTGTCGAATAATCATATACCCAGAAATTCCTGCTATAATCTTCCGGGTCATTGGAACCTAGTAAGTAACCATCTACTTGTAAAGTCATATCCGATTTAAGCCATAACTCTCCGGAAGTAAACTTTCCTTCTGGAATTAAAACTTTCGCTCCTGTTGATGCTGCATCAATGGCAGCTTGAATGGCTGCAGTATCCTTCGTGTCATCATCTGGAGTGGCACCAAAGTCGACAATATTGAAAACCTCTGGTACTGGTGTTGTTTTTCCTTCAATCTTGTTAGAAGGAGCTGATTCAACTCCATCTTTTTTTACGGAAGTGACATAAAATTGATATGAACGGTTTGCTTCCAGATTTTCTACGGTGAAATTATGAATGAGAATGTCGACATGAAAATCATCTTTATCAATATTTTCATAGAAACTATCTATATACTCTTTTGCCGGACCGCTGTTATCCTTTAAAGCACTGCCAATTTTTACCCCATCCATATAAACATTAAAATCAACGATATCCTTATAATCTTCAGGTTTTTCCCACACAAGGGTGATGCTGTCATCGTCAAAAGCAAGTTTCGGTATCTGTAAGTTTACTGGTGCATCCGAAGTAGAAGTTTGTGTTTTTGCCAGAGGTGCTGTTCCCAAATTACTGAATATCAGCAATATTGCAAAAAATAAAGAGAAACTGTTTTTAAATATCTTCAACTCTTTTACCACCTTTTTTCTGACTTTATGGAACTCCTTTTCCTATGCAAAAAAGCTACATAGGAAAAGGTTCATATCTTAATATTCTGAAGGGCTAAAAAAAACGTTCCGTTGAATGCTATTACTTAATTAGGTCGTAGTACGCCATGCTGCCTAAAATAAATGCACCCATTCCATGAAGATCATTTTCGGATGTTGGACGTGATACATAGTAATCGTATGTTCCTGCTGAAGTTCCGATCACGATTCCTTTTAAGGTGAAAGAAGAATCATTCGTTTCCACCATATGCTCTAATAATCCTGCATAGGCTTTATCACAAACTTCACGGTAAGAATCATCAACAATACCATGCTTTACAGCCTTCGCAATAAAATATAAGAAGAGAGCAGAACAAGAGGATTCTAACCAATTGTCTGGACGGTCTCCTTTATCGACCACATTGTACCATAGGCCAGACTGTTCATCCTGGAATTTCACGATAGCTGGAATGAAACTTTGGAGGGATTGAATCCATTCTTCTTGACCACGTTTCTTTTCACCCAAAACCTCTAACAGATCAATCAATGCCGCACCGTACCAGCCAACCGATCGGCCCCAAAAGTCCGTTGAACAGCCTGTTTCTGGATCAGCCCATGGCTGCACTTTTTTCTCATCCCAAGCATGGAAGAGCAAACCAGTACTAGGGTCTGTCATGTGTTTTCTCATTAACTTTTCCTGAAGCAATACATGCTGAACCAATTCTTCTTCTTGAAAATGCTTGCTGTACATAAGCATGAATGGCCCACCCATAAAAAGACCATCTAACCACATTTGATAAGGGTATTTTTCCTTATGCCAGAAACCATTTTCAGTGGTTCTGTTAATGGTATCTAATGCGCTTCTTAATTTCTTTGCCGCAATCATATATTTAGGATTCTTTGTCTTTTCATATAAAGGAAATAAAAGAATCCCCGGCATGATAGAATCTAATTGATCTCTCTCGAAAACGACATTTCCTTCTTCATCAATTAAGCGATCAAAATAACCTTGGATGTAGTTAAAATACTCTTCCTTACCGGTTTCTTCCCATACTCTATACATTCCATATAGAAAGACACCTTGGTGATAATGGAACCAATTTACTGGAGGTAAATCCGCAGCCCGATAAGTATTCATTAATGCTTGGCATGCCTTTTCCGCCATCACCAACGGAGTTTCTGTTCTTATTTTATCTGTTGTATTTTCCATTATCCTATCTCCTTCTCAGCTATCTATTTAATCTTCCATATAAGAAAACTGGGTGTTAATAGAATCAACACCCAGAATGTACTAACTTACTTTTTAAATGTTGCATCATATTTTTCTTTAGAGTCTTCAATTGCTTTTGCCCACTCATCTAGGAAGTCCTTTGCAGACATTTTTCCACTCATAACTGCCTGTACACCTGGGTCTACTACACCATCAAGAATGGCACGATAATCTGGCAGATAGAATGGCGGTTCATATAGTTTTGTATCAGGATTATTGTAAACTTCAAAGGCTGTTTTGATATGCTGTGCATCTTGTACCCATTTATCATCCAACACATCAGAGTTTGTAGGGATTTGGCCCGTTTGTTCATTCCAATAGCTTTGTGCTTCTTCTGAGTTAACAAATTCTACGAATTTCCATGCTTCATCAGCATGCTTTGTTGATTTGAAGATCGCTAGATTAACTGCATTACCACCTTCTGCAACATATTGACCTTTTTCTGTTGTCGGTAGTGGAATTAACTTGTAGGAACCAGCTGGTAACGCTTTATTGTGCTCACCGTAAGAACCAGGATTGTGGTGTACCATTGCTACTACACCTGTGTCAAAGCCTGCAATCATTTCTTTATAACCATTTGTGATATCACTCTTTGGTGTAAATTTGTCATAGTAAGAGAAATACTTCTCAACAAATTCTACGTGTTTCGGATCGTTGATGTTCGTCTTACCATTTTTATCAAAAAAGTCTAAACCACTATAAGCAAACATTGCTCTTTGAATCGTGAAAGATGCACCTGCACCACCGCGAATGGTAAATCCATAACGATTATTGTTTTGATCTTTCATTTTTTCAATAACTGTAAAGAACTCATCCCATGTTTTAGGCTCTTGTACACCAGCTTGTTCAAACCAGTCTGTACGAATCCATAAAGCATCTAAATTCTGTGCATATGGAATACCATAAAGCTTGCCATCTTGAGTAATTTTCTTATTTACACCAGTAGCACTAGGGTTAATTTTCTTACTGATGTCAGACTTTTCGAAATAAGAATCTAGTGGCAGCAAAGCTTCACGAATAGAGAATTCTGGCAGCCAGGTTGTTTGCACAGAGCCAATATCCGGCATATCATCTGCCGCAATTGCAGCATCATATTTTGATTTTGCAGAACTATTCGGAATACCAACATACTCAACATCAATATTAGGGTTCTTTTCTTCAAATCGCTTAATGACTTCTTCCCAAACAGGGGTACGTGCTGGGCCTGCGTTTTCATCCCAAAATTGGAGTGTTACAGGTTCATCCGATTTCGTTGTGTCTTTCTTAGTCGTTTTTGTTGCAGCTTGTTCCTCCCCACCGCAGCCTGCAAGCAGCATACTTGCCGCCATTGTTAGTGCAAGTACAGAGGTTGTCATTTTTTTCTTCATCATGGTAATGCCCCCTTAATATTTTTTATAAGTCTTGTTTCTAAAAGTATGGTGTTAAAATCCTAAAGCCGATTTTAACGCTGAACAAAATAGTTTGGTGCTTGAAATAAAGGTTGCAAGTTCTTTTCTAAAGAGCCTTTTATAATTAGCCTTTTACAGCTCCACCCATACCGTTTACAAGGTGCTTCTGTGCATAGGCAAATAATATAACTGCAGGAATTAAAGCGATTACACTCCCAGCCGCCAGTGCACCATAGTTGATACTAAATTCTCCCAGCATCGTACTTAATCCAACTGGGAGGGTAAATTTGGATTGTTGATTGGTCAGCATCAGTGCGATTAAAAATTCATTCCAAGTATAGATAAAGGTAAAAACTCCAGTTGCTACAATCCCAGGCAGCAATAATGGGAATACTACATGACGCAGTGATTGAAGTTTCGAGCAGCCGTCAATCATCGCTGCTTCTTCTAATTCCCTTGGAACATTTGAGATAAATCCACTCATCAAGATCGTAGTAAACGGAATCTCAATTGCTGTATATGTAATAATAAGTGAAAGTGGATTACTGATTAACCCAAGATTTTTGAAAATGACGAACAAAGGAATAATCATCATCGCTCTTGGAATAAATTGAGTACATAACAGCATAATCATAAAACTGCGTTTTCCTTTGAACTGATATCTGCTTAATGCATAACCGGACAATGTCGAACAGACAAGCACAACCAAAACAGTAGAAACCCCAACGATTAAACTATTTTTAAAGAAAGTAGCAAAACCGACATTGGTCCACGCAGTCACAAAGTTTTCAGTTGTCGGGTTTACCGGCAAGTACTGCAGAGGACGTTTTACGATATCTCCTTCAGGTTTAAAAGCTGTATTTAATGTCCAGTAGATTGGAAAGATGGTAAAACTCAACAACATGGTTAAAGGAAGGTATAGAGTTAAAAGTTTGTCGACTTTTTTATTTGCTGTAAACATCCTTCAAATCACTCCTTTTCATAACGTGATAGCTTCAAATAAAGGATGGCGAAAACGAGTAAGATTCCAAATGAAACGACCGTTAATGCTGACCCATATCCAAAATTGCTTCCATGAACAGCTAAATCTGCAATATACATCGTAAGTGTTGTAGTTGAATGTGCAGGTCCGCCACCCGTTAAGTTAAACAAAAGATCGACGTTATTAAACTCCCAAACTACTCTTAGTAATGTAGTTAGGACAATCGTATTTTTTAATTGTGGTAATGTTACATAAATAAACGACTTCCATCTGCTTGCACCATCTACCTTGGCTGCTTCATATAGTTCATTCGGAATACTTGATAATGAAGCTAGTAACGTGATGGCAAAGAACGGAATCCCCCTCCATAATTCAGCTATAATAACCGACGTAAAGGCTGTTGACGTACTTGCTAAGAAAGCCTGTGGTTCATCAACGATTCCCATTTTCATCAGCAAGTCATTGAGTACACCCATATGTTCATTAAACATCAATGACCACATAGTTGATGCCAGCACCCCTGATATAGCCCAAGGGATAAAAGCCACCGCACGTACTACCCCTCTAAACTTAAATGTTTGGTTCAATAGTAGGGCTAGGATCATACCAAACACTAATTGTAGTCCAACTTCCGTTACAACCCATTTCAAACTATTTATTAAACTAGGTATGAACATCTTGTCATTTGTAAATATTTCTTTAAAGTTCTCTAAACCAGCAAAGCCATTATAATATGGTGCCGACACATCATAGTGTTGAACACTGTAATAGAATACAGTCGCTATCGGATAAAATAGAAAACCTAAGATTATCAGGAAAGAGGGCAGTATAAAAAGGTAGGGAACCCATTTATCCTTTTTGATTTTCTTCCGATTCACCGCCTTTTTGCTGTTAATAACCGTTTCAGTAAAACCTTGTGATAAACTCATCTCGTTTCCTCCTCTCTGTTTTTTATAATAAATGAAAACGGTTACTTAAATAATTAAAGATTTTAAGATGATTGATTAAAATTTTAAGATATTTCAAAATATAGTTTAAAATACAAAAAGGCACCGGTGCTTATTTGCACCAAATGCCTAAGTTTATCTTAAATTAGCTAATGATTCATCGTATTGCCGCTCTGCTTCTTCCATTGCTTCTGCCCAATTATCTAGAAACTCTTCCACGGTTATTTTACCGCTTAACACTGATTGTGTACCGGTGTCGACGATGGTATTAAGAATGGTTCGATATCCCGTGAGATAGAATGGCGGCTGAAAAAGAATAGTATTCGGGTCATTATAGACTTTCAGAGCTGTCTGAATATGCGGTGAAGTCTTGACCCATTCTTCATCGAAAACATCAGTATAAGTAGGAATTTGGCCAACTCTTTGATTCCAAAAACTTTGTGCCCACTGCGAATTAATAAAAGTGATAAATTTCCATGTTTCCTCTGGATGTTCCGTTCCTTTAAACATACTTAAGCCAATAGTATTGCCGTCTTCCGCTACATAATGGCCTTTAATAGATTTTGGCAAGGGGATCGCTTGGAATTGACCCGGATTCAACGCTTCGCTATGTTCCGCAAAAGATCCGATGTTATGCTGAACCATCGCAATCTTCCCTGAATCAAATCCAGCAATCATCGCCTTATAATCATTCGTGATATCGCTAATAGGAGTATAGGTTTGATACAAGGCAAAATATTTCTTTAAGAATTCCACATGCTTGGGGTCATTGATTGTGCTTTTCCCATCTTTGAAGTATGTTTCAATGCCTGAGTAGGTATACATCATCCGTTGTAACTGGAAAGAGCCCCCTGCTCCTCCTCGAATGGAATATCCATAACGATTATTCATTTTATCCGTTAACCTTTCAACGGATTGAAAGAAATCATCCCATGTGTCAGGCGTGTTCAAATTGGCTTCTTTAAACCAATCCGATCGAACCCAGAGAATATCCAGGTTTTGTGTATAGGGAATTCCATATAACTTTTGATTATGCACGATGCGTTTATTAAACTCGATTGCAGCTTTATTTATTTTTTCCTTTTCGCTCCATTTTGAAAAATTAGTATCTAATGGCATTAATGCGTCACGCATCGAAAACTCTGGCAGCCAGCTCGCATAAACGCTAGCAACATCAGGCATTTCTCCTGATGCAATAGCAGCATCAAACATGGCCTTTGCTGAGTCCTTAGGCAAACCAACGTATACAACATCAATGGTTGGATGCTCCTTTTCAAATCTAGTAATTAATTCGTCCCAAATAGGGGTCCGCTGTGGTCCAGTATTATCATCCCAAAAAATAATTTTAATCAATTTATCTTCTTCTTGGTTTGTCTGTTGGTAAAAGGAGTATTTGCCTTTGCACCCTGTAAGCAGCAATCCAATGATCATGATTAGAGCCATCACAGATGTTGTTCGTTTCTTCCTAAGCATGCTTTACTCTCCTCTTTGAACAGCCGATAATTCCTTAAAGTATAAAATCATTCTACTCATTTTGAACCACCATGCAAAGTTAATTTCATTGAAAAATGAAAAAAACATACTATCAGTCTAAAATTACGATAGTATGTTTTTCTATCCATTCCCTAAAACTTATTTGGCAGGAGATCAGACTGAAATAAAATTTCTTTTATGTTAATAGGTCTCTTTTCTGCTACGGATCGCCATACCGCTTCCCCAACAGCGATGGAATAGGCACCCGCATCCGCACCTGCCAATATTTGATATTTTCTAGCTGGGTCCGGACCAAGGAATAGATCTGCTAGAAGAATAGGATCTCCCCCTCCATGTCCGCCAGACTCTTTGACAAGTTCAATCGTTTCTTTTCCACCAAAAAGAGGAAAATATTCGATCTTTTGTTCAGGATACTCAAAAGGAATTCGAGAAGGTTCATGGTATTCCGTTGTTTCAATTCTTCCTTTCGTTCCATTGATCGCCAGGCGGTACCCCTCATAAGGAGCCGAAAAATTAATCGAGTAACTTAGCATACTCCCGCCGTCATATTTAACTGCAGCCACATACGTATCCTCAATCGAGATGTCTTCATCAAAAATACAAGCATCAGGTCGATAATTCGTATAAGGCACATCCTTTTCATAAACACCTGCTAAAAGATGGTCATCTCTTACGGTAGTCGACCCGCTTCGAGGGTTCCAACGCCTAAAATAACTGCAATCGTTCCGAACATCACAAGTTCCACAAAAACGTCCCGACTCTTTTTGCGGATTCAACTCACTCTCATGACCAAAGTAATTTAAAGCTCCGTATGCAAACACTTCTTCAGGCTTTTGGTCTAACCACCAATTGATTAGATCAAAATGATGGGTAGACTTATGAACTGATAAGCCTCCTGATGTATTACGATTCCGATTCCATCTTTTAAAGTAACTTGACCCATGATACGTATCAATATACCAATTTAGGTCAATGGAAGTGATCCTGCCAACTTTCCCTTCAAGAATCATTTCTTTAATTTTTCTGTGAAAGGTACTATAGCGGTAATTAAAGGTGACAAGGACCTTTCCTTTGCTGGCTGCCTCAGCTTGCATTACCTTATAGGCATCATCTGCGTTTGTCACCATTGGCTTTTCAGTAATCACATTCACCTGTTTCTTTAAGGCCCTTAAAATATAATCAACGTGAGTATCATCTCTGCCTGTTACAAGAACATAATCCGGCTTTGTTTGATCGACCATCGTTTCAAACTGTTCTGGGAGAAAGATTGGAACTCCCTCTAACTGCGGATACTTTTCCTTGCAAATCGTAAATCGAAGTGTGTCTGAATCTAGTAATCCTACAATTTCATTCTCTTTTGAAAACTCATGTAAAAGAGGTTTAATAAACATTTCCAATGCGCGATTGCTAACGCCGCAGATTACATACTTTTTCATACAAATCCCTCCAATTTTTAATAAAGGCAGATTTACTTATCCTCATTTTATATGGAAACCCTTTCTTAATTAATTGAGAATCTTTAGTCTTTTGTGTAAATATTTAAGATAATCTAGTTATAAATTTAATAAATATAACTTATAAATATCTCAATATTCTGTTAAACTTCATCCAAAAAGGTTTATAATAGACTTATAGTTTTTTCATTTAATAAAATATAAAGGATTTGGTATGTTTGATTGGATTAGTAATCATTTTAATTTTAGTTTTATTTCTACCTTTTTCCGTGAAAAAAGTGGAACACAATTTGGAGATTTTCTTATTTGTTATGGGAATTGCCGCTGCGACGATTAGCGGTATGATGAACCTTCATTTAATCGAAAAGGCACTTATTGATCCGATTAACATTACACTTGCAGTATTGATTGCTGGATTAGTATGTAAGTGGGGGCAGGTTCAACTCGAAAAGTCGATTCTTTGGTTAAGCAAAGCATTAACTCCAAGAATTTTCTTCGGCTTAACCGTCATTATTCTAGGACTAGCATCCAGTATTATTACTGCGATTATCGCAGCGATTGTCCTGGTTATTATCATCAACGTCCTTCCACTTGACCGTAAATCAGAAATTCGCTTTACCGTTTTAGCTTGTTTTTCAATTGGGCTTGGCGCTGCCCTCACCCCTATTGGCGAGCCATTAGCAACGATCACCATTAGTAAGTTAAATGAAGACTTTTTTTATCTTCTAAAATTAATTGGTCCAGAAGTTATTCCTGCGGTCGTCCTGTTTGGTTTATTGACAATCTTTTTGGTTAAACCCCAAGAAAGCTCTGATGGTTTAGCGTCAGAACAAAAGGTAGAAAGCTATAAAGAAATTTTGGTTCGATCTGCAAAAATTTACTTGTTTGTCATGGGTCTAACCTTCTTGGGACACGGATTTGAGCCATTAATAAATGAGTATATTCTTGGACTTCATCCAATGTTGTTATACTGGATTAATATGATTTCAGCAATTTTAGATAATGCTACCCTTGCAGCAGCAGAAATTAGTCCAGCCATGGACCAAGAAACAATACGTGCTGTTTTAATGGGTCTAATTATCAGCGGCGGTATGCTGATACCTGGTAACATTCCTAATATTATTGCAGCTGGGAAACTGAACATTACAAGTAAAGAATGGGCACGTTTTGGTGTTCCCGTTGGACTAATAACCATGGCAGTTTATTTTGTAGTTCTGTTTTTTATCTATTAATCTTATGGTAAAAAAAGAATCGGAATCCACTTAAAAGTGAAGCCGATTCTTTTTATTGTCTAGCTCCAGCGCCCAGCGGCTAGTGTACTTCGCCCTTTTCCCTACGATAAGTCAACATCGGATCGCTAACGCTCTCCGTGTTTCCTTTATCTCAGTCAAAGTACTCCAGTCCATACGCCGCTGAACGGGCGCTTCCGCTTTTCTATTTTGACAACATATGCATGCGGTCAATTGCCTTTTCTTTCATCATTGGTGTAAACAATGAATAACAGTTTCTCCCTTTCTCCTTGGAGTGATACATAGCTAGGTCCGCATTTATTATTAAGGTTTCCATATCTTCACCATGAATGGGATGCAAGCTAATTCCAATACTAGGAGAAATGATAAACTTTTGTCCATAAATCCTAAATGGTTCTTTCATAGTCTTGATGATCTCTTCACTCACTTCAAATGCTTCATCTACGGATGTTATTTGGGGCATAAAGATAATAAATTCGTCTCCGCCAAATCTGGCTAGGACGTTATCTTCTTTTATTACTTCTCTTAGCCTCCTTGCAACAGATTGCAATAACTGGTCTCCTGCTTCATGACCCAAGCTGTCATTAATTATTTTGAAATGGTCTAAATCCAGCAAGAGAATACCTTTATCAGCCGCAGAGTTATATTTATTTAGACAGGACTTAATAAACCAGCGATTCGGTAAACCAGTTAGGGCATCATGATAGGCCATATGTGAAATCTTCTCTTCTGCATTTTTTAAATCTGTGATATCCAAACCAAAACCAAGTAAATACTCTTTCTTTGATTCCTCAAGATTTATAATTGTTTTTCCAGTAAGCATATGACCTTTTTTTCCGTTGAATTCTGTGCTTACCTCATTTGTTTGAAGTGTCCCTTTTTTCCATACCTCTAGATCAATTTCACGCAAACTCTCAGCTATAGATTTAGGAAAAAAGTCAAATACTGTTTTTCCAACAAGATCTTCCCCATTTACACCATGTGCTTTACAGACCTGTTCATTTACAAAAATGGTTCGACCTTCCGGATCCTCTAAAAAAATATTAATAGGTAACGCATCAAGAATTTTTAGATGCAGGGACTCGTTTAAGCGCAGGCTCTTTATAAGATGTTTCTCTCTATTTTCTAACTCTTCTACTCTATTCCGTAATTCTTCTATTTCACTTTCCTCATTAAAATGCGATTTTTGCCGAATCATCATAAATTCCGCCTTTAGTCTGATATCTGCTACTTTAATAACTTAATCATATTGTATTTCTAAATCATTATCTATTAGATTTCTAACAATTTAATGAAAATTTTAAATTTTTTCCTTCAAGGAAATAGACACTGATTGTTCAAGAACTTCACTTTATGTTCAAGAATGTTCAAGTTTTTTTCCTTATAATAATAGTAATGATTGATCTCATAAAAATTGATTGGATGTGTGTTAGGTGGAGAAATTATTATATATCACTGCTAATCCTAAAGGGCTTGGAAAATCAAAAGGGTTAAAAATTGGTGAAGCCTTTATTACCACAGTTAAAGAGGAAAATCCGGAAATGGAAATCAAACATATCGACCTCTTTACATTAGATATTGCTCATATGGATGCAGAATTAGTTTCTGCAAGAGGAAAATTAGCAGGATATGGATATACATTAGATCAATTAACCGATGGAGAAAGAGAGAAAATCCTGAAAATGCATACACTAGCTGAGGAATTCCTGTCTTATGACTATTATGTTTTCGTCTCTCCTATATGGAATTTAAGCTCTCCAGCAGTGTTAAAAGCATATTTGGATAATCTATTTATTGCAGGTAAAACCTTTGCGCATACGGCAAATGGTCCAAAAGGTCTTCTTACTGGTAAAAAGGCAATTCATATCAATACCCGCGGTGGTCTCTACACTGGTACACCAATGAGTGAGTTAGAATGTGGAGACCGTTATTTAAGAATTGCACTTAACTTCCTAGGAATTGAAGTAATGGACACGATTATTGCCGAAGCATTAGACATCTATCCTCAAAAAGTTCCAGAAATTATTGAAAAAGCGAAAGAAGCAGCTGTTCAAGCAGCAAAGGAAATGATAAAAGCTCCAATCGCTCAAGCATAGCATGAAAAAAGCTTCCTTATAGAGGAAGCTTTTCTTATGCAAAACGATAGTAAATGAGAAGGAATGTTGATAGGGTAAAGACAAAATTCAAAAATACAAATACCATACGGGAAATTTTGGTACTATGGATATTAATAGGCGGGTCATAAAAGGATACACCCTCTATAATAAAAATCAGCAAAACGATGTGAATCATGAGATGACCAATAATCTCCGTTACACCAAATAGCATGGTCGATGTGATAAAGATTAAGGTCAAAACAAAAGCTAAGAGACGATTCAGAATCCCTACTATTAGCAAATAGCCTACAACAAATTCGATAAACGCAGCAAGAACCACAAAGGTTGCTGGCGCAAACCCAAATGTTGGAACGGCGTGCTGGTGAATAATATCAATACTCATAGCCGGATAGACCCATTTTTCAACAGCCACCCAGCATAGCGACAAACCTGTCCCTAAGTAAAGAAATGGAAATCCCCAATCTTCTAGTTTTGATCTTCCTACTAATAAAACTCCAACAATGGCCAGGTAAAATCCATAATCAAGCATATGAAATAGTCCTGATTGCCCCAGCTGATAGAAGAATAAAATCAGTATAATCAGTGCTCCGGCTTTGGTTGCAAAATGATTTGGAATAAGTAATAGAAGGATTGTTATCCACATTAATATACGTATGATTGAGTTAGTAATCGCAAATTCTGGTGCAAATAGGGTACCCGACAAAACCTGAATAAGGAACGCAAGGGCAGTACCATATTTTAAAATATATCTAGAAGATTTACGATATTTATCTAGGAACCCATCAATTTTTTTGGTGATTGGAATATTATCAAGTATTGGCAATAGCTGCGTTAAGACAGCAAGTAATGCGGCAATCAATAAGGTAATAGATATGAACATCGGCGATAAAATGTTTTCGACTTCCTCTTTTTCCGATGTAACTTCCGTAAACCATTTTACATGTGCATCCACCAAAAAAGGTGAACAAACCATAACAAAAACAAATAATATTACGACTATAGCTTTTCTCTTCTTCATTAGGTCCTCCCCAAAAAGTTTTCATTTATATGTTTTTCGGATACACGCCTAAATATTCGAGCGATAGGAAATATTCGCACCTGCTCATTCACAGATGTATGTTTTTCTACTATAATTAATTGATGGTTTATGTAATGATAGAGTGGACTAATGTTCCAGAAATATAGGAGTTTATGAATGATAAAAGACTTAATATCTAATGCAACAATTTTAATTGCCACATTTACAATGATGGGTCAACTTTTTAAAAACAAGCCATTACATTCCTCCTCACGTGCTCTAACAAAAATTTATTGGGGGATTTGTTACGGGATTCTTGGAAATATCTTAATGCAATATAGCTTTCAAATTAATACAACGACCATAGCAGATTTACGCCACTTGGCTATAGTAATTGCTGCTGCCTTTGGTGGATATATTCCCGCTATTATTGCCTCTGGGATCATTGCTTTAGGGAGATTATTCTTTTTTGGCTATAATGAAACAGCTTTACTTGCAGCTATCGGAGCACTTTTAACAGGGATTGCGTGTAGCATGTTTTCGAAATTAGATTACCATCCTGCAGTGAAAGCCTTTTATATGAACTTAATAGGTTTATTTTTCATTTCAATTGTTTTTGTTACATCTATTGAAGATCGAACAACCTTGACATATGTACTCATTACCCACTATCTTATTTCATTCATTGGTGGATTTTTGGCCTATCACTTATCCGCGTATATTGCCAATTCAAATGCTGCGGAACGAGAATTACATTTGAGCTTAATAAAATTAAAGGAAAGTAAACAAAAACTCAATAGAGCAAATGAAAAGCTAAATCGCCTTTCATATATGGATGGTCTTACAGGCATTGGTAATAGAAGACATTTTGATGAAACTTTAACAAAGGAATGGTCAATGGGAGCCCCAAGAAATACACCAATTACACTAATTATGTTTGATATTGATTATTTTAAAAAGTTCAACGATACTTATGGTCATTTAGAAGGCGACCATTGTTTACAAAGAATTGCTGAAGCCATAAATAAATTGGTAATCGACAAACCAAACATCACCTTTTGTCGATATGGCGGAGAGGAATTTGCGATGATTCTGTCTTCCACTGAACAGAAAAAAGGAATGCAATTGGCCGAACTGGTTCAAGAGGAAGTTGAATCACTTAAAATCGCCCATATTAGTTCGGAAATATCCAAAATTGTAACACTTAGTATAGGAATGGCCACACTAACTCCGTCTCCTGTAAATACACCCAATCAATTAATTCATTTGGCAGACACGGCCTTATATACTTCCAAAACCAATGGGAGAAATACCATTTCTATTTCATAAAAATACTGAAGGGATGTTGCATACATACCCTTTTTTATGTCAATCTTCTACATTTTCCATCTGTTTTCACGGATTTATTCTAAATAATTAGTAAATTTAGTTGTATTAAGTCGAAGAAGATTGTAAAATTTTCCTAAAGGACTATTGGACGGTGAAATAGATGGAAATAACGAAACACCTTTTCTTGAATCTTTCCATTTTAATAATATTGCTCCTCTTTCTCTTAATTTGGCTTGACCGAAGCAGCAATATATCATTATCAAAAACTGTTATTATCTTTATATCCATCTTAATGTTATGGATTTGTATTCATTTCGCCTATAGTCCTGTTCCATATGCAAGGTATGATTTGCGTATTATTCCCATTGTCATAGGCGGTTTATATTTTGGAATTGGTCTCATTCTTATTGCTGCTATGTTTATTATTAGAATCTTTTACGGTTTTGATGCAGGTCTAATTGAGACAATCATTCTTTATATTCCACTCTCCATCGCTTTTTTCCGGCTTTCACCCTGGTTCTGGAAACAACCCTCAGACCGTCGAATTACCATATCAATTTTTTTAGGAATCATCCTGGGAATCCTTACTGTCGGGGGTATGGAATTTATCAATCAAACCGGAAGTAACTGGTATGATGTATGGTTAGCATATTTAACGATTCCCCCTTTAGGTATTGGGCTTATCGCATATTCGATAGAATATATCAAAAAAAGTGTGGAACTTAAACTTCAATTAATCAAAGTGGAAAAATTAAAAGCTGTAGAACAAATGGGTGCAGCCATTTCCCATGAGATTCGAAATCCACTGACTGCAGCAAATGGGTTTGTTCAGTTACTCAATGATGACTACCTTCCTAGACATAAAAGAAGAGAATATCTCTCGATTGTAAAAGACGAACTAAATTCTGCTGAAAGAGTCATTCAAGATTATTTAACATTTGCCAAACCTTCCTTGGTTTCAATTGAAGAACTAAATGTCAAAAATGAACTAAAGCAAATCATTAACATCTTAACACCGATGGCGAATCAAAATTCTGTAGAAATTATCACCGATTTTTCGGTCATTGGATTTATTAAGGGTGATCGCCAAAGATTTCGGCAATGTTTTATAAATATTTTAAAGAACGCTTTAGAGGCAATGCCAACTGGCGGTCATCTTTATATTGATACTTTTTTCAGCAAGGATTATGTAACCATATGTGTCAGAGATACTGGAATGGGGATGACTTCCGAACAGCTTGAACGACTTGGCGAACCCTATTATTCAACAAAAGGCAAAAATGGGACTGGGCTTGGCATGATGGTGGTTTATAGTATTGTACGAGCTATGAATGGTTTTATCAAAGTGGAAAGTGAATTGGGGGCAGGTACTACCTTTCGCGTAAAATTTCCAACCATCACATCTATTCATAAAAATGAACAGTAAAAAAGATAAAATCGACAGGCATTGTACCTGTCGATTTTCGTTAAGCATACATCTTATTTTCTTCTTTTTGGAAAAAGCTTTTCATCGCATGGAATACATCCGCTTTTTGCTTGAGAATATAGTAGCGGAACTGCTCATCTTTGATATTCTTGTAGGCAGACATTAATGTCGAATGACGGTTATACTGATTAACCTCTCCGTAACCAAACATGTTTGAAACTTTCATTAGTTCTTCAACAAGCTTTACGCAACGAGCATTATCAGATGTTAGATTATCACCATCAGAAAAGTGGAATGGATAAATGTTGAATTTTCGCGGGTTGTACTTAGCATCGATAATTTCTAAAGCCTTTCGGTATGCAGACGAACAGATTGTTCCACCGCTTTCACCCTTTGAGAAGAAATCCTCTTCAGGAACAACCTTAGCTTCTGTATGATGGGCAATGAATTCAATTTCTACAGTTTCATATTTGGTCCGCAAGAAACGAGTCATCCAGAAGAAGAAACTTCTCGCCATATACTTCTCCCATATTCCCATGGATCCACTTGTATCCATCATGGCAATAACGACCGCCTTGGAGTCTGGTTTAATCACTTCATTCCACGTCTTAAATTTTAAATCTTCCTTGTAAATCGGATGGAATGCAGGTTTCCCCGTCATAGCATTTCTCTTGAATGCCGACATCATGGTACGCTTCTTATCAATATTACCCATTAGGCCTGTTTTACGGATATCATTGAACTCGATATTTTCAACCAAATGCTCCTGTTCTTCTTTTCTCTTCAGATTTGGCAGTTCTAGTTGTTTAAACAAAGCTTCTTCTAATTCCATTAATGAAACTTCAGCTTCAAAGTAATCCTCACCGGCTTGATCCCCAGCACCTTGCCCTTTTCCTGGACCTTTTTGCGCATTGGAACCATCACGAGCAATAACGTCACCTACTTGACTCTCACCGTCACCTTGGCCCACGTGTTTGTTTTTATCATAATTATAGCGGATTTTATATTCGTCCAAGGAGCGTATTGGAATTTTCACCACATCGCGTCCATTAGACATAATAATGCTTTCCTCTGTAATGAGGTCAGGAAGATTGTTTCGAATAGCCTCCTGAACTTTTTCTTGATGCCTTTGCTGGTCATCGTGGCCTTTGCGGTGGAGGGACCAATCTTCTCTAGAAATCACAAATTGATGGTTATTGTCAGACAATGTAAACCCCTCCTTATGAATTTTTTGTTTGCTTGAGTCACATTTTCTTTCAAATGTCATAAAATAACCCGAGTGCAAAAATGCATATTATATTGATTACTTTATCCTATGCAGAAACCGCAAATTATTTACAAATTATTATGACAATTAGGCTCATGCAAACAAAAATGGACGAGCATTTGTGATAATTTATATAAGTTAAACCAATTATTGAAAAAAACAGACTGGCAGATCCTTCCGCCAGTCCCTACTATTTTTACCGGTTTAACAAGCTGCCTACATACCTTAATAGTTCATTCGCGGATGTTGAGTTATAGCCATGTTCGTCAATAAGTCTGGCAACCACATCATTAATCTTCTTTAACTGCTGCTCATCAGGTGTTTTTGAAGAAGTAGTAATCTTCACTACGTCTTTAAGGTCAGCAAATAATTTCTTTTGAATTGCTTCACGAAGACGATCATGTGAGTTGTAATCAAATCGCTTCCCTTTTCTTGCAAAGGCTGAGATACGAATCAAGATTTCTTCCCTAAACGCTTTTTTCGCATTCTCAGAAATACCAATTTGTTCTTCTATCGAACGCATTAATTTTTCATCTGGATTGATTTCCTCACCAGTTAAAGGATCACGAAGCTTTGCTTTGTTGCAGTATGCTTCAACATTATCAAGATAATTGTCCATTAACGTTTTAGCAGACTCTTCATAGGAATAAACAAAGGCTTTTTGAACTTCATTCTTAGCGATATTGTCATACTCTTTTCGGGCAACCGAAATGTAATTCATATAACGCTCACGGAGTTCAGCCGTGATTGATGGATGTTGATCCAGCCCGTCTTTTAATGACCTTAATACATCTAAAGCATTAATGGACGGTACTTCTTTCCGGATAATCGTAGATGAAATTCGGTTGATAACATAACGCGGATCAATTCCGCTCATACCTTCATCTGGATACTCTTTCTTAAGTTCACTTACATCTACGGCGTTAAAACCTTCTACGTTTTCACCATCGTATAGGCGCATTTTCTTTACTAAATCAATATCGCCTTTTTTCGGCTCTTTTAGACGAGTTAGAATGGTAAACATTGCCGCAACGCGTAATGTATGCGGTGCAATATGCACATCCGAAACATCACTTTCACGGATCATCTTTTCATAGATTCTCTCTTCCTGAGAAACTTTTAAATTATAAGGAATTGGCATCACGATAATCCTAGAATGTAATGCCTCATTCTTCTTATTTGAAATAAAGGAACGATATTCCGTTTCGTTCGTATGAGCTACAATCAACTCATCTGCTGAAATTAAGGCAAACCTTCCTGCTTTAAAGTTACCTTCTTGCGTTAATGACAGCAGGTGCCATAAGAATTTTTCATCACACTTTAACATTTCTTGGAATTCCATCATCCCACGGTTTGCTTTATTAAGTTCCCCATCAAACCGGTAGGCGCGTGGATCTGATTCGGAACCAAATTCAGCAATCGTTGAAAAGTCAATACTTCCTGTTAAGTCGGCGATATCTTGTGACTTTGGATCGGATGGGCTAAAGGTTCCGATTCCAGTTCGCTTATCTTCTGAGAAGAAGATTCTTTCTACTAATACATCTTCAATTCTTCCACCGTATTCCTTCTCCAAGCGCATCATATTCAATGGTGAAAGATTTCCTTCAATTCGAATTCCATATTCTTCATAAAAATCGGCGCGCAGATGATGCGGGATTAAATGAAGTGGATCCTCGTGCATTGGGCACCCTTTAATGGCAAATACAGAGCCTCTATCCGTATGAGAATATGCCTCTAACCCCCGCTTAAGCATAGTAACAAGAGTAGATTTCCCTCCGCTTACCGGACCCATTAATAGTAAAATCCTTTTTCTTACGTCCAGTCGTTTTGCTGCAGGATGGAAGTACTCCTCAACCAGTCTTTCCAGTGACTCCTCAAGACCAAATAATTGATTACTAAAGAAATTATAATTCTTTGTTCCTTTTACGTCCTCAATACCAGAGTCCTTGATCATATTATATACGCGTGAATGTGCAGATTGTGCTACCCATGGCTTCTCTCTTAACAACTGTAGATAATCAGCAAATGAACCTTCCCAACGGAGCTTTTCTTCCTCTTCTCGAAACATCTCAATTTTTTTTAGAATATCCATAAGGCCCTCCCCCTGTGGCGTTTTCAGAGACGATTAATATACTCTATGCACCAAATAACTTGAACATGCGTACCGATGAATGATTCCTGCCTATCTTTTTTGTTTTACAAAAAGATTGGAATATTGCTCTTTTCATTTTTTTAAGATAGGCTATAATAAATGTATATGTGACTAAATAGAGAAATATCTTAAAATTAAGGAGGCTTTACATAAGCATGGGAACATTTATAATTATTTTAGTTATGGTGGCGTTTCTATCAGCTATTTTTACAGCAGGTTATAATGATAAGCCAGGTTCAAATAAATAATTTTCTGCATAAATAGGCTGCCTTCGAGGCAGCCTTTATTTTGTAGGAACGGTATTTTTTTGTTGAAACTGTATGGTTTTTTGTAGAAACTGTACGGTTATATATAAAACCTGTACGCTTTTACGCAGGAACTGCACACCTTATCTCAGATTCATCTTATTTTTCTGAACAAATTCCTTCATATACATACGGGTTTGTTTTTCTAGCATGTTCGCCATCTGCTCGGACCAGCGATCTTTCCGTTTCCCGCCTGTCCTTTCATCATAATAGCTGGAAATTAATTGGTCGTATTCTTGAAGCTGACGTACATAAGTGTCCTTATCCTGCTCATATTCTTCTTCATGATAGATATGTTCAAAGGGAAGTCTCGGCTTTTGGTCATTGATTTTATCTGGATAGCCAACCGTCATTCCAAACAGCGGTATTACTCTTTCAGGTGTCTTTAATAATTCCTTCACTTCATCGAGCTTATTTCGAATTCCACCTATGTAACAAATACCCAGCCCCATGGATTCGGCAGCAATTGCAGCATTTTGTGCAGCTAACGAGGCATCAATGAGGGCAACCATAAATTTCTCTGTACTTTCAATTGAAGGCAGTACATCCTTCCCTTCTAATTCTCCAATCAATTCATGGCGGCTTAGATCGGCGCAGAAAACAAAGAGATGACCATTTTGGGCAACATATTCTTGATTACCTGCAATCTCAGCAAGCTTTCGCTTCTTTTCCATATCTTTAATACCTATTATGGAATAGGCTTGTATAAAGCTGGATGTGGACGCGGCTTGTGCAGAAGCAACAATCATTTTAATTTGTTCATCACTTAATGGTTTGTCCTTAAAATGTCGGATGGAACGGTGGTTTAACATAGTGGTAATAGTCTCATTCATTAAAATACTTCCTTTCACATTACGAAAAAGAGGCCCCTTCGCTTGGCCCCTTACGTCTTATTTTAGATGACGATAGTCTTGCTGGCGCAACGCTTCATAGATTAGAATCGCAGCGGTATTGGATAAATTCAAGGAACGAATATTTTCGTTCATTGGAATTCTCAAGCTGACATCCTTATTCTTTTCAATTACTTCTTTTGGAAGCCCCGTCGTTTCACGGCCAAAAATGAAAAAGTAATCTTTATCTGGGCTGCTATAGTCAAAGGAACTATATGCCTTCTCACCAAATTTCGTGATATAGAAAAACTCTCCGCCTTCATTCTTCTGATAAAAATCATCTAGAGAATCATAGTAAACAATGTTTACAAACTCCCAATAATCCAATCCTGCTCTCTTTAACATTTTATCATCCGTAGAAAATCCTAATGGGCGAATCAAATGTAAGGATGTATCGGTTCCAGCACAGGTTCTCGCGATGTTTCCTGTATTTGAAGGGATTTGCGGCTGATATAGTACAACATGTATTGCCAAGTCACTCACCTCATAAAAAAACTCTCTAAACATTATACCATTAACCACCAGTCAAACAAATTTTCCTACCCATCCACAATTGTGAAAAACTTATATTTCATGTTAGGTGTATATGCGGATGAATCTTCATATGCCCAATACCTCATACGGCTATTGTACGTATTTGCATTTACAAGCGGCATTCCATAGGCATCCTTACCTGTAACAATCGTATTATGATTAAACCTGCCATCCCCTTCGAAGTCATAGCAAATGACATCTCCCAATAACAATTGATCCGGGTTGCTCATTTCCCTTGCCCTTAAGCCACTCTTAGAATTAGCCAAATACAAGCGTAACGAATGGGCCACAGTCCAGCTATAGCTCCAATTATTATTTCGAAGCCACCAGCCTGTTCCCCGGTTTGGATATCCTCTCATCGGTGCTCCGCCTGCGTGAAGACATTGCGAGATATAATTCGTACAGTTGTTTTCAAACGACTTATAAGCAGGATTGTAACTGTTCCACCAGCGTTCCGCATATTGAACCGCCTTTATGCGGTTATATTGATAGCTAATCCGTTCCTCCTGTTCACCAACTACTTCGATTTCTAACTCAGGCTGATTTTCATAAGGATTTACTTCTTCATCCATAATCAGATCATTGTTAAAAAACGTGCACATTCGTACTTCGACTTCTTCTTCTTGATAGAGAGTCCCTCTTTGTTTTATCAGGTATTGGTAATGAACCCGATAGATAGTAGTTTGATAATCCCCATCGAAAGATTGATTGAGGATATCCCCCCGTGCCTTTACCTTTACAATATCTGCAGAACGCTTCGCAAAAGACTCCAGCTTTCGTTCTGCCTTTTCATAATTTCCAGATTGTCTTTTACTCTTTGAAACAAATTGTTCGATACGCGCTTCAAACAATTTTTGGAGTGATTGATCCATCTTCATCTCCCCCTTCTGTTTCATACATATGTGCAGAAGGGAAAATTAATCAAAAAAAATGAGCAAGGACAGAATGTCCATTGCTCATTTAGTTCTTTCGCTTTAGTAGGCTTTTTTCAATCATATTCTTTACTTCTAAGTCCATTTCTTTTGCTGCCGCTTTTTCTAGTACTTCTACTGCTTCCGGACTGCCAATTTTACCTAGAGCCCAGGCAGCGGTTTCCTTTAGAACAGCGCTGGTTTCATTTTCTAAAACACCTTGTAAATCGGGAACTGCGGTTTCATCCCTGAAATGGGCAAGAGCGATGATAGCATTCCGTTGAATCGGCTTTTTGCCTCGCCACGATCCTGCTACCGAGCCAAATTTATTCTTGAATTCACGATTACTCATTTTTAACAAGGGTCTAAGTAATGGCTTCGCGATCTCAGGGTCAGCCTCCATTTCCTCATGGAAGTGAAAATCCTTCCCTTTATTGACTGGGCAGGACGTTTGGCAGGAATCACACCCATACACCCGGTTGCCGATTTTATCTCTGTATTCCTCAGGAATCACAGTTTTTGTCTGTGTCAAATAGGCGATACAGCGCTGAGCATTAATTTGTCCCCCTTGAACCAACGCTCCAGTAGGACAAGCTTCGAGACAGGCTGTACAGGAACCACATTGATCCTCCATTGGAGAATCAGGAGCAAAAGGAATACTCGTAATCATTTCGCCTAGATAGACGTAGGAGCCATATTCCGGCGTCATAACGGCACAGTTTTTACCGCTCCATCCAATTCCGGCCCTCACGGCAACACTACGGTCAGAAAGCTCACCGGTATCGACCATTGATTTTAGACGAGCATCTGGTACTTTTGTGAGGATAAATTCTTCCAGTTTTTTAAGGCGATCACGTAATATATGATGATAATCCAATCCCCAGGAAGCACGGGAAAAAAAGCCTCTCCGCTCGCCCTTTTTCCCTTCAACACGAACCTTCATTTTCGCTGGATAGGCCAGAGCGATAGAGATAATTGACCGCGGTTCCGGAAGAAGTAATGCAGGTGTCACCCGTTTTTCAATATCAGGTTCTTCAAAACCTGATTGATACCCAAGCTCATTCTGGCGAATCAGTCTATTTTTCAACTCAGTAAAAGGGTCTGCCGTGGTAAAACCAATCTTATCAATGCCTATTGTTTTGCTATAAGCAATGACTTCCTCTTTCAATTGATCAACATTCATTTGGAAACCTCCCTTCTTCTCGGCTAAGTTGATTTATCTAAAAAAATCCTTATGAAGGACATATCATACTGGAAACTCTTCTGTTTTGTCCTTCATCCACCTTATGAAGGACATATCTTACTGGAATCTCTTCCGATTTGTCCTTCATCTACCTTATGAAGGACATATCTTACTGGAAACTCTCCCGATTTGTCCTTCATCCAACTTATGAAGGACATATCTTACTGGAATCTCTTCCGATTTGTCCTTCATCTACCTTATGAAGGACATATCTTACTGGAAACTCTCCCGATTTGTCCTTCATCCGCCTTATGAAGGACATATCTTACTGGAAACTCTCCCGGTTTGTCCTTCATCTACCTTATGAAGGACATATCTTACTGGAAACTCTCCCGATTTGTCCTTCATCCGCCTTATGAAGGACATATCTTACTGGAAACTCTCCCGGTTTGTCCTTCATCCAACCTTTTATCAAAATATAGTAAAAATCAAATCAGTAAGCCGTTAATTTTCGGTACACATCTAATTATGATAAACTATTTTTATTAAATTTTGGAGGTGGAATCATTGGAAATTCAGCTTTCGTCAGAAATCATTAGCAAGATTCCTCATTTTAAGTTAGGAATCATTGAATATAAAAATATCACTGTAGGCGATTCCCCACAAATGGTAAAAGGAAGACTGCAGCTTTTTCAGGAATCAATATTCTTTGATTTAGAAAATAAAAATTTATCTGAGCTTCCTGGAATTCATGAATGGCGTGGTATTTTCAAAACATTTGGCAAGGACCCTAACCGTTACCGGCATTCAGCAGAGGCTCTATACCGCAGAGTCCAGAAACAGAATTATCTAACCAGTGTTCAAAGTGCCATCGACATTAATAACTTTTTCTCCCTCCAATACCAAGTTCCGATTGGAATTTATGACACCGATCGATTAGAAGGACCTATCACAATCAAAATCGCGAAGGCAGGAGAAGAATATCTTGGCCTAAATGGCCGGATGAATTCATTAGAAAACTTGATTGTCTCCTCGGATCAGCTTGGACCATTTGGAAGCCCGTTTGTCGATTCCAATAGAGCGCCAGTTACAGAAGCAACCAAAAATGCACTGCAGATTATTTATTTACAACCGAAAACAGCGTTGATTAGTGCCGAAAAGCTGACAGAGTCATTGATGAAGATGTTTAACCAAATACATGGCGGTGACGCAAGCTTCTATATAATAGGAAGCGATTAGAGCCTCCTTTATTAGCAGCCAAAATATAAAAAAACGCAATGCATCGTTCTCAAGTAACGATACACTGCGTTTGGTAATATGTATGGAGCGGGTGATGAGAATCGAACTCACGTCATCAGCTTGGAAGGCTGAGGTTTTACCATTAAACTACACCCGCACAATAATAATTATGAACAAAAAACAAATAACTTAAACACGTTTATTATAATACTAAGTTTTTTCTCAATGGTCAAGAGGATTTTGTGTTTTTTTGTCGAAAAAAGTTATTAACATAAATATCCCATTTGAACATTCTGTTTATTGTTATGCTGCTGTACCAGTATAAATACCAACTATTATTTTTCCTTTAGTGTTAAACACTTTCTGCCAAATGATAAATCTCTCCTCTTTAAAAAGTACTTTATCAGCATTAAATATTTTTTCTAAAATAAAGGGAAACTAATTTATAGTTGAATTAGCAAGAGGTACCTTAGTGGAAAATTCCCACAATCTCGAAATTACCCTGCATATAGTCTGTGTTAATAGGGCTGAAATGCTTATTGATTACTTACCTAAAAAATAAAATTGATAAGGGATCGTAGGATTAATGTGAAAAATGCAAAAGAAAAATTAATGTGGAGTATTGCCCTGCCAGGGTTTGGACAATATTTAAATGGAAAACTTTTTAAAGGTACTGTTTTTATATTTTTAGAATTTCTAATCAATGTGCAATCCAATTTTAACGAAGTGATTATTTTAAGTTTTCATGGGGAGATTGAAAAAGCCATTGCACATACTGATTATCAATGGTTAATGTTTTATCCTTGTTTGTATTTCTTTGCAATGTGGGATGCGTTTAAAGATGCAGGGGGTGGAAAAGAAAAGAATTCTTTCCTTCCGTTTGTATTTTCAGCATACTTTGTAACTGTTGGATGCATTTTTTCCTCGAATTTACGGATATTTGGGATACTTTTTGGACCTGTTTGGCTTCCGATGTTATTTGTCATTCCAGGATTAGCTGTCGGCTTTATCATTATGAAATTGATTAAATGATATAAAATTAACTAGGGGCAATCGCCCCTTTTTATCTTTATTATCCCAACCGTTATTTTAATAGAAAGTTTTACGATCGATTAATCCAACTTCTCCACGATATTTTCAATTATTGAATTTATATCTGCATAGCCAAAATAGCGTACATACATCACAGCTTTTCCTTTAGATGCAAATACCTCTTTCCTCTCTTCTTCCTCACGAACAATCAAGAGTTCCAATTCAGGATGTTCTGTTTCAACAAAATCTTCTCTACTATCTTCATATCGATATCTTTCTATTAAATCATAAATCAGATTATCCGACATCGAAGGAATACTCAGCTGATAAAACTGTGTATGAATGGACGGTGAATATTCACCGCTGCCGTCCTTCCACATCTTTCCTGGAACTACACCCTCTTCATCTGTTTCATATTGCACAGGGGCTAATGGACTCCACTCATATGTATACCGGTTGCCCCAATCCACATTGTCACTTACATAGGAAGGTTCCACTCGGACCATTGCCGGATTCTTTTCTATATATGTTAATCTAACAATCGGTAAGTCAAGACTTGCTGCAGGCAAGGTTTTGGTTTCCATTTTTACAAGCTGAACGAATGGAATGATCGCACTCAATCCCACCCCTGCTGTAAAAAGAAATGCGATGGTCGAATGTAATCGGTAGTGCCTCTTCCAAGGTGCATGATGATCAATCGGTTTACCCTCAATAAGATTTCTTCGCAAAGCACGAATTGAAATAGATGCTTGCAGCGAAGTAAAGGCAGAGTATCCCAAGAAGAGAGCCAATATGGTTTGTTGAATAGCAACGCCCTTCACCATAACGAATGTGGGTGCCCCATCAAGAAACCAAATTGCAGATAACATACCGATTATTAATATCATTGCTATGACTACGATGAAAGCATTGGAAGCTAATTTCTTATCCAGTTCCTTTAATGTATAAGACTGTTCGGCGGGGTCTGTATGAAGCTCCGGTGCATCGAGCTCTTCCGGTGATGAAAATACATGAAAAAAACTATAGCTTGTTATGTAATCCCAGCCACTTTCCGCATACATCTGGGTTTGTTCTGGTGTAATCCTCTTCTTTGGAGATACCTCTATTCTGTACCTCATTTTTTCCGGAGTACCCTTAGTAAACTTGGCAAAATGTATCCCCATCTTTTTTAGATGCAGCCCATTAGCCGCCATGTCTGTAAACCAGCTTTCATGCTTACCAATCCGCCAATAATCACTCGGCCGAAGTTTATGGACTGTTTTATTCATCCTCATCACCTTCCTCTAAAATGCTGCTATCTTTTATCAAGGCTTTCAATCGACCATACTCTAAATGAAGAGCTTGTTCCCCTTCTGGTGTTATTCGGTAGGTTTTTCTTCTGCCATCATCTTCTGCTAGTGATATAAGACCGTCTTTTTGCATCCGTGAGAGTACCCCGTAAAGTGTCCCCGGCCCCATTTTTAATCTGCCATTTGATACCTCTGTAATTGCGTGCATTAGCTGATACCCATGGTTAGGACGCATTAAAGCTAGTAGTACATAATACATTGCTTCGGTCATCGGTCCCCCATTATATGCCATTGTTACCTCACTTCTTTCGTTTTTAGAGATAGTATGTAACGCGATATTATGTATAACGATATATCGTATGACATAACAATACATCATGAAATGTCATCTGTAAATATATAAACAGAAATAGTTTTCATAATTTTTCCTATTTGCAACTATAGGAATTCATAAAAAATAGCCTAGTCCTAATTGGACTAGGCATTTAGATTATGAAATCTCCGTAAATAATTCAACTTCTCTTTCTGTAAAAGTCCGTTTAAACGGAATGATCTCTCCTACTATTAACGGTATTTAAATCTCCCTTCCCAAGGTTCCTTCTATTTATTCTTTTGTGCGATCTGTATATAGTTGCCACAGGTATCGTCGAAGACAGCGATTGTGACTTGTCCCGCATCTGTCGGCTCCATCTTAAATTTCACCCCAAGATTCTTTAATCGTTCGTACTCTTTATGTATATCTTCAACCCCAAACATAGTTGCTGGGATGCCATCTGCAAATAGCCTCTTCTGATACTCTTTGGCAGCGGGATGATTATTCGGTTCGAGCAAAATCTCCGTACCTTCTTGATCCTCGGGAGAAACAAGCGCTATCCACCTATATTCTCCTACTGGAACGTCATGCTTTTTTATAAAGCCCAGGGTTTCAGAATAAAACTTCAGTGCCTTGTCTTGGTCTTCTACAAATATACTGGTCACAATGACTTTCATATTAGTTTGCCTCCTTTGATTTGTCCATGTATCTAGCCTTCCATAATCCTACTTCGTTCTATTATTAAAAGCAACTTTCACGATTAAATCACCATGACTAATAGTAGTTTTGGTCATCATCAACATCATCAGCTTGGTAATGACCACAAGCAAGATTCCTAATATGAACAAAATCCCTTATTTCAACGAAATCTTTACTAGATCATCCAAATATTTTATCGCATTATATCCATAAATCTCGAGTCTTTTTGGATTTACTTTTTCTCCAGTTCTGTCATTTTGTAATTCCACGCTAAGAACGGTAATAAAATGGCGGGGCTGCTCAATTTCTTCATATATGACCGGGTTTTTATTGTAATCGTAAACGACCCCGTTTTTATCCATGAGCACTCCTTCCGTATACATCTCCATTGAATTTATGGCATTTTCGTCCTCACCGAAAATTTGGAAATGAAGAGTCTCATATGCACGATTCTCAATTCCATGATCGCTTATGACCACTTTAGCCGGCTGCCCTGCTTCTACCTTATCAATAGAAATTGTACTGCCAGCATATTCAAAGGTTTGAGGATAATCCTTTGAAGAATCCAGCTCAATGATATGATGGTCATCAAACGTTAACTGAGCGGATTCGAGTTGAACGTTAACCTCCTTTGGCTTCTCTCCAAAAAGAGGGGAAAAGTGTCTTTGATAAGAAATCCAATTTACATCTAGTTGTGTATCGAAAAAGGACCTGGCATACAAATCTACTTTCACTTTTTTATCATTCACTTGCAGATGATTAAAATTAAGATTGTCAATCTGCTTATTGGGTTGTTCCATATTGATGTCATAGTGCAAAACCGTCGCTGTTGGCGCAATGGTTAGCTTATCAAATCGAACCGGTATTCCTTCGACTTGTGTTTCTCCTTTCAATGCATATTCGACGGAAGGCTTTTTGGTTACAGGGATTTCGAAGGTCCACTTCCCTATTTTATCCCCCATGATTTGGAAACCCATCCCACCATTCTGTTCAGCGGAATCACTAATTATTTTTTGAAGCTTGGAGATCTGCAGTTTAATTGTCCCGTTATCAGTATTGATTGGCTGCAGACTAATTTTTCCATGATACACATTCTTCTCTTCTTTATTCATATCCGATTCAAGATCAGGGGGATAGAACCCTTGGTACCCTTCACCATCCATGATTTCATGTTGGTTCTCCACAAAAACACCATCAAAATTATCCATCATATATTGGGAGTCTTTTTTTGTATCTTCTATTTCATAAAAAACGAGCGTCTGAACCTCATCCGCAATCGTACCCTTAATCTTGATTTTCACTCCGTCGCTCTCATCCTCAAGGTTCAGCCTTTCACCCAGGTCATGTTGCAGAAAGGCACGCAATTCCTGATTTTTTTCTGTCCAATTATAGTAGAGGTTGGAAAACGCCCCAGTGAAAAAATCGATTCCTATTAATAAGACGAATATACCTGCAAAAACAAATCCTTTTCTTATTCGTTTCTTGTTCCTCTTTTGTCTGTGCTTTTCCTTTTCTGCCAGCCTAGCTTCGAGGTTCTCTATGAAATCAACGGGCACATGAAAATCTTCCAGCCTATCAGGTAGATTTAACATAGTCAACATGACATCCTGAAAGCTGGCCAAATCCTCCTGACAATCTTGACAATGATAAAGATGTTTTTCAAAATCTATCTTTCTGGGCCGATCCAGGGTTCTTTCTAAGTAATTGATGTAATCCTTATGATACTCCTTACAACCATTAAAGGTTGGTCCGTACCCCATCTCAATTCGAAGTGACTGGATTCCGGAAAACAAAATCCCCTTTATCTTATTCTCTGAAACTTGGAGAAGATGTGCCACTTCCTCCTTAGACATTCCTTTAACATATGTAAGGACCACCGCATCTTTCTCGTTCTCTTTTAAGCAATCTAGTGCTTTGAAAAAATCCTGACGAGGTTCAGTTTCTACTCTAGCTAGTAAACTTCTATCATAAGAAAGCTCCCTGCAAATATGTATGAAAATGGATGTAACCCACGTTTCGAATGATGTATCTCTTTTAAATCGGGGCAATTGCTTATGTACTTTAATAATAGTCTGGTAAAAAAGCTCTTCCATTTGCTGCTGATTGCTAAGATAGGACAAACCAAGTAAATAGAACGATTGTTTATGCTGATCGAACCAATCGATAATGGATTCCACGTCTCTTTCTCTTATCGGTGCGATTGAATTGGAATCTATTTTTGCTGGGATCATAAGTGTGTTCCCCCTTTAAACATATTAACCTACTTTTAATATAACAAAAATTGGATATGAAATCTCTTTTTTCCATCGAACAAAATCCCGCTAAATTGGAAAAACAGCCGATCGCTCATTAAATTACATTTATATATGAAAAAAGCCGAGATCCAGATAGGAAGTTCGGCTTTTCTTGTGAAGGATTGTACGTAAACAAATTTATTAAGTTAAAGCATAGCATTCATACTAGCCTTTTCTTTCTTTCCGTGTAGAAAAAAGTAAAGACCAGACGTTCCCAACACGACAACTCCTAGAATCATATAAAGAGTACTAAAGCTCGAAAATGGCAGGAAGAATCCAAGTAAATAAGGACCGAATCCAAGCCCTGCATCAAGAAAGATAAAGAAAGTCGATGTGGCCAGTCCCATACGTTGAGGAGGAGTCACCTTAATAGCGATTGCCTGAGAGCATGACTGCATATTACCAAATCCGAGGCCAATAAGGATTCCCGCTAACAACAAAGTAAAACTGCTATGGGCTGTACCTAATAGAAGCATTCCAGCTGCAAATAGGACAAAGGACGGATACATCACATAGTTCGCCCCTTTTACATCCATTAAACGTCCTGTGAATGGGCGTGAAAACAATACTGCTATGGAATACACAAGAAAGAAGAAACTGGCTGTACGAACCAGGTCAATTTCAATGGCATAGAAACTAATAAAAGAAAGAACACTAGAGTAACAGAAACCTAATATTAAAGTAATCATTGCAATGGGAATTGCCTTTGGTTCAATAAGTTGAGAGAGTTTGAATCCCTTTATTCCATTTATGTTTGTGATGCCTTCCAATGCCGGCACATTCACAAAGAATGCTGTTATTAAACTGAAGATACCTAAAGCTAGACAAAGACCAAATATGAATTGAATGCTTGCATGTTGGATCATATAAAGACCAAAGAAGGGTCCGATTGCTGTAGACAGTGTCGAGCTCATACTGTAATAACCGATACCTTCTCCTTTTCGTTTCTTCGGTATAATCTGAGCCACAATTGTTCCTGCTGCGGTACTCGCAATACCAAGTGCAAAACCATGTAATAAACGGGTAATAAGTAAGAAGGTGATACCCAATTGAATAAAATATAACGCTGTTGTTAAAACAAAAAGAATTAATCCGATGAACAACGTTCTTTTTAAGCCAATTGAATCCATACTGCGGCCAATTAGGAGACGCCCTATTAATGTCCCAACAATAAAAATTCCAGTAATCAACCCCGCCTGGCTTGTGGTTGCATGATATTCATTTACCGCATAAACACCTATAATCACGATTAATAAATAAAAGATTAACGATAACAAAAAATTGACGCCGGAAACAATAATAAAATCCTTCGTCCATAATTTAGGTTTATTCACGTTTGTTCCCCTCGCCTACGGTAATATTTTCCTGTATTTTAGGAAGAGTTTGAAACGTAATCAGTTGATCTTCATAAGAAATACTTTCCATCACACTATTTTCTAAATTCGTAATATTTTTTCTACATGCTAAGTAAATCTCTTCTCCAAATTCTGTCAACTGAATAACTTTTTCCCGCCTATCCATACCAGGAATTTGTTTCACCATTTGTAATTCTTCTAAACGGTGAACCCTTCTTGTAATGGTTGGTTTTTCTACATTGTATTTATTGGCAATATCTACAAGTGTCGATGGCCCATTGGTTTTTATATAAAAAATAACCTGCCAAAGAGAATAAGAAAGCTCATACGTACTCATAAGTTCATTCAATTTGGTTATCAAGGGTCTATAAAGACTTAAATAATGCTGAAAAAAACCTTCCAATTCATTCTCCCCTTCCAACCAAATTAGTTACCATGGGTAACTATTACCTTAGATAACCATAAATACTTTTTAAAAGGATGTCAAGGGAAATGTCTTTAACTAAGCTTTGATTGCTTATTAAAAAGGGAGTAATTAAGGTAATAAGGAGATAACGATGATAGTGTATTTCTACTTGATAAAAAGATGGGTAGCTAAAATGAAATTCAAAAAAGAACATAAGGACCGCGTTGCATGGAAATGTCTATCAGTGACCAATTCCTAAAGAAGTTGTCCCTGCTTGTAATAGATAAATGGATTACAAAAGTCATTTAAATAATCATACTGAAAAGGCTTCTTTGTAGAAGCCTTTAGTCGTCCACCATGACGTATCTGAATGAAGTATCGAGTTATCCTCGCGGTCTAGTTTTTCAATAATACTGCTTTTCAAAGTGAGAAGTGCGCTTTTATTCCATGCTCTTATGCTGATATCTTGATATTTTTATTCTTTTTTCTTCTATTTGAATACAGCATAAATAATAGAATAAACCACAGCGGTGTCAGCAATAACGCAGGACGTGTTTCTTCCGCAACCAGCATGATAATTAGAACCATTGCAAACAATGTTAGGACCGCATAATTGATAAATGGTGTGAATGGTGCTTTAAATGTTGATTTTGCATGTAATTGCGGCTGTGTTTTCTTGTATTTAATATGGCAAACGAGAATGACACCCCAAACCCAGATAAAACAAATCGCACTAATCGTTGTCACAATTCCAAAGGCTTGTTCTGGAATGAGTTTACTCAAAAGTGCGCCCGCTGATACGACAAGCGTGGATGTAAATAGCGCATTACTTGGTACATGATTTTTATTCAGTTTTGCCAGATTGGATGGTGCCTGGTCATTTTTGCTTAAGTTAAAAAGAATCCGGCTTGTTGAGAACATCCCGCTGTTACAAGCAGAAGCCGCTGACGTTAATACGACAAAATTAATAATGCCTGCAGCAATCGGAATCCCGACTAAACTGAAGGTTTTAACAAACGGACTTTCCCCTGCATTTAGCTCCGTCCAAGGATTCACGCATAATAGGACAATCAGTGCACCCACGTAGAAAAATAGAATTCTTAAGGGAATTTTATTAATAGCCGATGGAATACTTTTTTTAGGATCGGATGTTTCCGCTGCCGATACCCCAACTAATTCCACACCGACATAGGCGAACACGACCATTTGGAAGGAAAGTAAGAAACCTGTAACGCCGTTTGGAAAAAGCCCTCCATGGTCCCAGAGATTTTGAACTGTAACACTTCCTGCTTCGGTTTTGAACCCCATTATCAGCAAAATAACCCCAATGGCAATTAATACGAGAATCGTGATGACTTTTATTAATGCAAACCAAAACTCTAATTCTCCGAAAAGCTTTACCGTTAGTAAATTGAATCCTAATAAGATAATTAAGCAGATGATGGCAGGTATCCATTGCGGAATATCAAACCAATATTGGACATACACACCAACCGCAATCACATCCGCCATCGCCACCATAATCCAGCAAAACCAATAGGTCCACCCGGTTACGAACGCTGCCCGAGGTCCAAGATAATCTTCGGCAATGTCAGTAAAAGATTGATACCCTGCTTTTGACAACAAAAGTTCTCCCAGTGCCCTCATGACGAAAAAAATAGCGATACCTACAAGTAAATAGGCAAATATAATAGATGGCCCCGCCAGTTGTATGGCTTTACCTGATCCCAGAAATAATCCGGTTCCGATAGTCCCGCCAATGGCGATGAGTTGAACATGCCGATTTTTTAAATCCCTTTTTAATTCTTGCTGTGCCATACCAAATTCCTCCCTATAACCATTTTCACTGTGAATCGATGAGCAATAAATTTACCCATCAAAAAAGAGATTGGAAGTTTTCCAATCTCTTAGGTCATAAGAATAGCAAATAATAGTTGTAATGCTAACGGATATCAGCACCACAAATAAATATTTAGTACTCTTCTGTCCTTTTGCCTGAGATAGTGAACCCTTCGGCGCCGTGGAAAATCCAGCGGTCTCTCCAGAAGCTGCTCCTGCTATAGTGTGATCCATAGCAATCATAGCTGCTAATTATTAAATTTTTAAAAGTGAAATTATTTTTGAATATTTTCTATATATTAATAGTAGTTTATTATTTTGTCAATATATTTTATTATTGTTACTTCAGATAAGGTTCATCTAAACCCCTCACTTAAAGGAGTTACTAGGAACAACCTTTTTTTCTATTTATGATATAATAATTTGATAGTTTTTTGCTCCAAGGAGGTATCATCATGAAAGGCAATAAAGGGATTTTATTTATATTAGTAGGTGCTGGCTGCTTTGGTTTTACACCGATATTTGCTAAATTGGGATTTAACTACGGCTATTCTCTTGGCCAAATTAATATCGTTCAAATGATCATTTCCTCATTTTTATTATGGTCTTTGACTCTACTTAAACGCAGCAGCTTTAAGGGACTTAATAGGAAAAATATTCCCCAAATTATGGTAACTGGTTGTTTTATCGGCTTAACAAGTATCTTTTATTATGGTGCGATGCAATATCTGCCGGCCTCATTGGCCATCATTTTAATGTTCCAATTCGTTTGGATAGGAATAATTTTAGAATGGATTTTTAGTAAAATAAAACCTGCTCCTATCACCATATTGTCCATCATTTTAATTTTGATCGGGGTCTTTTTTGCTTCCAATTTATTAAATGGCGATCTACAGGGACTACCTTTGAAAGGCTTCCTTTTTGGAATTTTATCCGCATTCACTTATGCCGGATTTATTTTTTTCAGCGGAAAGGTAGCTGTAAATGTAGACCCATTGACTCGGACTTCTTTAATGGCAACAGGGTCAACTATCTTAGTACTTGTCCTATTCATGCGTGACATTCCATCCGTACTGCCATTCGAGGCAAATTTGCTAACAACTGCACTTGGTGTTTCGCTATTTGGAGCAGTCCTTCCCCCGCTATTTTTCGCTGTTGGCGCACCATTGGTTTCAGGTGGAATCGCCAATATACTTACATCGATTGAATTACCAGTCGCTATCCTATCTGCCAGCATTATTTTGTCAGAGGAGATAACTCCGCTTCAGTGGTTAGGCACGGCTATTATTCTAGCAGCCATTGCTTTAAATGAACTTGGCAGTAGTATTTTTAGGGTCAGGAAACATCTTAAGGGGTAGAGTTTTTGGATGCTTTTATTATGAAAAAGGGTCAAGCCCCTTTTTCCGTTCTGGGGAATATCTTTTTATGAATTAATCATACACGGCACTGGCTCATATTTCATAGACTACCTTAAAATGGATGTGGAAAAGGGTTAAAAATAACTTACTATCAACAAAGGCGCAGATTAGTGATCTGCGCCTTCTGTAATGGAACTGCGGAACTAAACCGCTAGTTTATTATCAGCTTTTTCATCGAGTAAAAACTTTAGTAGATTTTTAGACTTCGGTAAGGAAATTCCTACAACTGGTCCTAATAGGAATGCAATGATTACTGTTCCAATGCCCACTGGCCCTCCTAATGCCCAACCAAGTAGAAGTACTAGTACTTCCATTCCACTGCGAACCCGTTGTATACTCCAGCCTGTTTTCCCTATAATCAATAGCATGATTCCATCACGCGGTCCAGAACCCAAACCAGCCGACATATAGATTCCTGTTCCAACACCCATAAGAACTGCACCTATGCTAAAGAATATGACAGCACCAATTACACTATTGGTACTTGGCAAAAGCCAGATAAAGAAATCCGTAAACAAGCCAATCAACAGCATATTTAAAAACGCACCAATTTTAGGCAGTTTTTTCGTTGCAATGAAGGTAACCATTAATAATAGCAAGCCCATAATGATATTCCATGTGCCAATCGTCAGTCCGATTCGCAAAAACAGTCCATAGTGAAACACATCCCAAGGCCCTATTCCTATTACTTTTCCTTCAACTGTTAAGGCAATGCCCAACCCAAATACGATTAATCCAAAAATAAAAAAAGACCAGCGACAAATCTTTTCTTTTCTCATAACTGCTCCTTTAAATGCATAAATTTTCTCTTACGTATAATACCATAACTAGCAATCTAAAAGTATATTTAATATATGGAATCCAGTGTAAGACTAATATATTTAAGGTTGATTCCCCCAACTTCCATGGATAAATAACCCGTTTAAAAAACAAACGAAAATAAAGCTAATGTTATGTTCTTACAAAGTGTGACACCTTCTCGAACCAAGTTAACTCTTGGATTTTGGCTTTACTCCATCCAATTCGTAAATTTCTATGCAGTGGTTACATAGAGACTTCACGACCTGAAACTTCCAGAAGACTTTCCTTAATCATTCTCTACATACTCCTGTGATAGGCACCTATATAGTATTAAATTCCTATTTTAAACCTGCCGAATATTCGTTATGGTAAAATATAGGGATTTTTCATAATGATCCAGGGTGAAGGTGGAATGGAATTGTCTACAATTAAGGTGAATTTAACAGGTATTCAACAAACGATTCCCGAGGTTCATACTTGTTCAAATAAACTTTCTAACATTAAAAATCAGTTAACCGGTTTAAAGTCGGGTATCGATACAAGAATAATAAACCGCCGAGGAATTGGCGCCAGATTAAATCATACGGTACAGGCAACAAATGAATTGGAAATGAAACTTAAAGCACTCGAAAACTTCCTTCGTATTTCAATAGAAAAATATGTACAAGCCGAACAAATTATAGAGCGAAAGTCCCAATCACTACAAGGTGCGGATTCGAAAGCGGCCACTACAATCGGAATCCATCTGGCACTTGGGAATTCCACTTTTCGATCGAATAACGGACTTAGTGCATTAGGTTTAGGAACTTTTCAAAATGCTGCTCTTTTTAGAGGAGCAGCGGCTTGGAGCACTTCCATAAATGGAAAATTCCCGAGTGTATCGAAGAACGCGGACATAAGCTGGGGTCAACTTTTATTAAAAAAATGGAATCAGGCTGTTGGTGAAACAACAAATGCTTGGACCCGCGGGACGAACTATATCGGAAATCAAGCCACCCATGCTTGGAATCGCAGCACTAACTATATTGAAAATCAGGCAGGCGATGCTTGGAACTATGTGGAAACGAAACGCAAGCAAATGATCACTACTTATGAATTTGCAAAAGACAATAAAACAGATATTTTTAATGCTCTGCTAGAAACTGGAGTGAGAAAGACTCTTGATATCACCCCGAGTGGACAGGATTTTAGGGAACGGCTGGAGTATTTCCATTATGAGCAGAGAAAAGAAATGAATGGCCCCCCTCCAATCTATGAAGAGGTAAAAGACCCTGCATCGGGATGGATCAGACTCCCTGTGGAGATGTCGATTTATCATGATAATAATCAAGGCGAGCCTGAACTGAAATTCATCCATCCTGATGGCAGAGAAGCTGTGTTTAATGGAGACGATCATAGCCTTGTAACGGACCCCCGGTATATAGGAACTTATAATTATATTAATCCATCCCTGCAACCTGAAGGTTTTCCGACAAACAAGGAGGAGTTACTAGAATGGATAGAGTTCGGTAAAACTGGAATTGGCCATGTTGCTACAGATGTTGTCCCTTATTATATGGTTGGACAAAAGAACGAACGGGATCAACAAAGATTTTTAAATGATTAGGGGTGGTTAAGTATGTTTAAGAGGTTAGTAAAATTTTTTACGATTGGAATGCTTGCTATAAATCTTGCTGGCTGTCAAACAGCTACCATTATCGATTTATTTCATGCCAAAACAGAAAAGCTTCAAGTAACGGAAGTTGTTTTTTCAAATCCTGCCTATGAACCCAATAGGGTGGGTACTGTTTTCTTTGCTCCTTATACTGTACAAAATGAGTCTGATACCGATCCCGTCTATTACAAGTATTCTTTATATCTTAAAGCCTTTAGACTCGTGGAAAATAGCAATCCGGTTACCATCAATAGTGTTAAAGTGAAGGGAACGAAAGATGTAACCTTTAAAGAGCTTTCTAAAGATTTGTCCATTCCTTTGGAGTTTTCCGACTGGGAGGGCTCCATTCAAAAGAGTGACAATCTTCTTTTTGAAGAAATAAACGAAGAAAATATGAAACTAACGGACGACAGTATTATTACGGTTTTAGTCAACGTAAGTGTAGAAGAAAATGGAGAAACCATTACAAAGGATTTAACCTTTGAATTAGAAACAAGATCCCGAACCTATTCGGTTCAACAGTAATTTCTTAAGGGGGCTGAAGTGTGTTTAAGAGATTACTTAAAATTCTGAGTATAGGTGTGCTTTCTATTAGTCTGGCCGGCTGTCAAAAGGACTCAATCATCGATCTGATTCATGCTGACACGGAAAAGATGAAGATTTCGGAAGAAGTTTTCTCTGACGATGCCTATAAGCCTTATGTTGTGGGAGAGGTACTCTTCATGCCCTACATGAGACATGCTGGCTTTGAAAAGGATGAGGAAGGCAATGATTATACCAATTTCACGCTGAAATTAGCCGCTTATAAACAGCAGGATAATATGAATACTATTTTGATAAATAGCATTAAAATCGTTGGAACTAAAGATGTTAATTTCGAAGAAATAACGAAGGATTTAGCACTTCCTCTGGAGTTTACTGCGGATGAAGAACTTCCATCTATCCAGCTAAGCGATAATGTTCTTTTTGAAAAAATAAACGGCAATAAAAATTTAAATCTCACCGATAACAGCATGATTACCGTTGCTATAAACGTAAGCGTCACAGCGGATACCGAAACGATTACCAAGGATTTAACGTATGAGTTTAACACAAGAATCCGAACTTATTCGGTTCAAAGATAAACGTCCCAAAAAAGGGAGTGTCACTATTTATGGATATTAGGTTATCATCAAAGGAAATTTATTTTTTGAGTGAGCTGCTTCATATAGAAGTAATTGTAGGAATGACGGATCCTTTTGCAGGAAATACCCAAAGCGAGTTAAAGGAAGCTCTTTTTCAAATACAAGAGGATTTGATCGAAAAAGAAATTCTTTTTGAAAAAGAAACCTTTGAAATCGAACGAAGGGTTGCGATTCTGATCAATGCGATGCGACCACAGTCAGTTTACCTGCGATTGAGTAGGATTGAGCAACATCAGCAGGAGGACACCCATTATTACTTTACACCTAAGCTTGTAGTAAAAAGAACTAAAGCTCCCGATGCAGATATACATAAGATTGAATTAATCGGAACCCCTCTCGAGGCATTTACAGAAATCGTGGAGCGGTTTTCTCTGTCTCATGTGGAAAAAGTAGATTCTAGGAGCATTTATTTATCGAGGGATACCTTTAACCAATTGTTACAGAGTCAGCCCGTTGATATGGGCCCTGAAATAGAAGCATTCCTTTATAGTTTGAAAACACGGAAATTAGCAGGACAAGTCGAGGTCATCACATGGGATGATCAACGAGGTAACTGGGATACCGCGGATTTAAGTTTTATTCACGGTGAAAACGGTGTTTGGCTCACCACTCCAGAAACCGTCGAAGGCGTGAAAATAGTCTATATACAGCCTGTTGCTGGAGTGGAAATTGAAGAACAAATAAAAAAATTGATTTTAGAGTGAAGAAGCTGTCTCGAATAATTTAGGGACAGCCTTTTTTGTAAGAATATCAAGCTATCCACCAGAAAAACCCTGAAATTGTAAAATTGTTTATCTATTTTAATATAAAAATAGATATCCTGCCTGAATTTTTCGGTTCTTCCAGGAACAGAATAATTCCATTTCAATGGCTGCTTACCATTTGAATTGAGCACTTATAAAAGCTTTTTAAAAAAGACCTCAAGTTCCATTGATTTTTTTAACGTATTGTAAATAGGGGAATTTTTAAGTGCCCTGAAGCACAAGTCATTAAAATCTTTGTCCTCAAGATCTAAAAATAAAAAAACGGTAACGGTTATTTTTTTGATAAACGGTTCTTGATCATATCCTTTTACACCTACCAAGTACAGAGGATTTTCCAGTGTTAGGTTCAAAACCCCTTCTATTTCTTCAATCTTGGAACCCCTTTTTTCCGACTGCTGCAGTAGAGTCAATAGTATGCTGCTTAAAACTGAACCAGCAAAGTATTCAATACTACTAATTTGTTGGTATTCTGAGTCAAAGCTGATTTGCTTCTCGATTTCAAAGCTATTTTTACTTGTAAAAATTTTTACAGTTGAAAGGTCATTTGACGTTCCCCTAAAGCTCATGTCAAAAATCCTAGACTCATATAAAGTGTTTAATTCAGCTTTCGACTTTTTATTCATATTTGCTCCTGAGTATGGAACTTGCTTCTGTTAATGAGCGTATTTTTCTAGAGATATTCTCAAGTATGTTAACGGGACTATTTGAGAAGGTTGCAAAACCGCAATCCGTATTCAGCCACACTTTTTCTCTTGGAAGATAATTTATTGCCTCTTCCGCTCTAGTAAGGATGGAGTCCAATGTTTCAATTTCATCTGTACGTGGGTTTATCACACCTAAACCAAGTGTTGTGAGCTCTCTGATTCTTGAATCAGTCAATAATGAGCTTAACTCCCCTGCTCTTGGTGTTGAAAATTCAAGTGTTAAAAGGTCCGGGTTCACCTCTGCAAATAAATCAAGCAAAGGAGTATAGGATCCTGATAATAAAATGCTCTCATTCTTGCTCCAGTTTCCTCTGCAGACATGTAAAGAAGCAACTGTCTTTGTCCTATCTATATGCCCCATAACTTGACCAATCAAGGAGCAGGCAAATTCGAGCTCCTCTTTAGGATCCTTTCTCTCGGAAAGAGCAGCACACATAAATGACCTTGGCTTTCCCTCTGTGAAAACAACCTCAGTCAAAACTGGTTCGTCTAATTGAATCACATCAACCCCTATGTCCATAAGATGGTCTATCTCTTCCTTCATGATTTTTATTACGTCTTGCCCTAGTTCTTCCTTGCTCCCATAAATCTTACCAGAGAGAGTAGGAAGCCACATTGATCTGGTAAGAAGATAGGGACCCGGCATGGTAATTTTAATGGGTTTATTGGTGAACTTCTTCATCGTCATAAGCTCATTTGCAACAATATCACCATTGTAGTTCAACTTACCAACACAAATAGCATTTTTAATACTGACTGCTGGAACATCAAGCGTGGTTAAAATATTCTCAAAAGCTTTTTTATCCTCAATATAATCGAGCATTTCACTCATGCTCATCATTCTTACTCCGCCAATTTTATCGGAAACAAAGGACACATAGTTATCCCGTCCGATCTCTCCACTTGTAATGATATCAATCCCTAAATTCTCCTGAAGCTTGACGACCTTTTGCGTTTCACTCTCAATAAGCTTGTTGAAGTCGTTTCGTCCAATCGTTCCTCTTCTATTCATTCTAAGGGCTTTTAGAACCTCTTTTGATCTTGGCATACTTCCTATTAACGAAGTGGGAAATAGCGGTAATGACCTTATCATGTCATTCAACTCCAAAACTCAATGTAAAGTACAAGAGAAGCAGCGGAAAAACCACACGCTTCTCTTTTTTATTACCGATTTCATTAGTCCTCTATTTATCTAGTAAGCACCCTTTTAAGATAGTCATGAGCTTCACATAATTGCTGAAATCCTGTGATTCTGCCTTCAACCCATTCCTTTAACCCTTCCATATCCATCATCTTTTGATGGGCTTCATTGGAATAGTCCATTCGATGGAGCACCTTTTGCCATTCTTTAAACCTTTCATGTGAAAACTCAGGATGAGCGACGAAAATACAGTGGTCATACAAATCCGTCGTGTCTATGCATACCAATTGATTTTCATCAATACTTCCATCCTTCTTCCAAGCTTCCCAGTTCAAATCCAGCGTGACAGAAGCATCTACTGTTCCCTCCAACAATGCTTTAATAGCCTCTAGCTCACCTCCGATATGGTCTCCATGGAGGCCGATGCCAATATCAAATCTTATCTCTGTGTAATCTTCTCCATACTCAAGTCCATTTTTATACAAATGGTTGATTGGGATCAATCTTGCTTGCGGAGAGTCAATCGCTCCAAAACCAATCGTCCTGCCCCTAAGTCCATCAAGATTGGTGACGCCGCTATCTTTTCTAACAATAAAGCAGGACTTTCTGTCTCTGTCCGTATCTCTCATGGATCCCATCTGGCATTTGCCATTGGTTCTCGTATACGCATCCAGCCATGCTAAGGGCGAATTCCAGGCGATATCAATCTCTCTGTTCATTAGACCGTCAACCTGTTTTTCATAATCCTTATAGAAGATACATTCGATTTCAAGCCCTTCCTCTTTGAAAAAATCTGCGATAATGCCCCAGATCACTGTAACTCTCGGATCATAAATAACTGCACCGACTTTTATTGTATCATTACTCAATGCGCTCACCCTTTCCTTATGGAATCATCTGACCAGTTAGTGCTTTTCCTAGCCAAACAGCCAGAACGTCGGCACTTGGGGCCATAATTTGACCGGCATATGCATCTCTCAGAAGTCTTTCTGTAGGGAGTGCCTTATTGTATGCTTTCCCTCCTCCCACTCTCATGGCAAGTCTTCCACATTCGATTGCAGCTTCTGATGCCACGATTCTTGCAGCCAGGATCTTTGCGAGCGCGTCGGCTTCCCCATTTGCACCTGCTCTGGCAGCATCTAGCGTGATAGCTTTGGCAGCAGCTGCATGTTTATAAATGTTTCCAATATGCACCTGGACTGTTTCAATATTTGAAAGTGTCCTTCCATCAGGATATTGCCTATCAACAACATGATTGCTGGCGATTTCAAACATATGCAATGCGGTACCGCTGTAAACTGCTCCAAGCCCTGTAACAAAAAATGGAGCTACTACGTTAAATACCTGCTCTTCGCCTGAACCTTCTTCGCCGATCCGCAAGGATGAGTCCAATGTCACATGATCAATGTTCATTGGACAGGATGAATTACCTCTCATTCCAAGACCATTCCATTTGGCCATTTCAAACGATAGACCTTTTGTTTCCAGAGGAAATACCCAGTTATTAATTTTTCCTTCTTCCACAGATGGTGCAAGAACGAGGTAGTAGGAAGCATATGTAGCAGAGGTTACCATGCTCTTACTTCCATTAAATGTTGTGTAATCTCCGTTAATTTCCGTAGTCATGCCTGAAATATAAAAGTTTGTCCCTGTTCCAAACTCGCTGTATGCCAGTGCCATGAATTTCCCATTTTCTATAATGTCGGTAAAAATTTTCTCCTTTAACTCCTCACTGCCATGAGCTAAAACACACATCACCGCAACATTGTGCATCATATAGCAAAGAGCTGTAGTGGCGCATGATTCTGCAAATGCCAGACAGGCCTGTGCATGCTCTTCAAGCCCTTTCCCGTGTCCGCCATATTGTCTAGGTATGAGCAGTTTTAAAAAGCCCTTTTCATTTAGCTTTTTAAATGACTCTTCAGGAAATATCGACTCCTTGTCAATCATTTCTGTATAAGGCAGTATGTAGGACCTTGCAAATTCCTTACCTTCAAAATAAACATTGTTCAAGCTATCTCCTCCTTATTTTTTCATGTCCTATAAAAATCTATTAATCTAATTGAATATTATGTAGGATATTTCCAATTATTTTTTTGAAAATTAGAGTAAGGACTAATCCTTCTAGCTGCTCGTTTCGTTTTGTCCTCAAGATCTCGCATTGAGGACTAATCCTTCTGGCTGCTCGTTTGGTTTTGTCCTCAAGACCCCGGATTGAGGACTAATCCTTCTGGCTACTCTTACTGATTTGTCCTCAAGACCCCTCATTGAGGACTAATCCTTCTGGCTGCTCGTTTTGTTTTGTCCCCAAGACCCCAGATTGAGGACTAATCCTTCTGGCTGCTCTTACTGATTTGTCCTCAAGACCCCGCATTGAGGACTAATCCTTCTGGCTCCTCTTACTGATTGGTCCTCAAGACCCCGGATTGAGGACAAATCCTTCTGGCTGCTCGTTTCGTTTTGTCCTCAAGACCCCGCATTGAGGACTAATCCTTCTGGCTCCTCTTACTGATTGGTCCTCAAGACCCCGGATTGAGGACCAATCCTTCTGGCTCCTCTTACTGATTAGTCCTCAAGACCCCGGATTGAGGACTAATCCTTCCGGCTGCTCTTACTGATTTGTCCTCAAGACCCCGCATTGAGGACAAATCCTTCTGACCTGTCTTGGTGATAAGTCCTCAAGCGATGTTATGATGACCATCTCCACGA
This sequence comes from Neobacillus sp. plas4, assembly GCF_057221695.1. Lineage (NCBI taxonomy): Bacteria > Bacillati > Bacillota > Bacilli > Caryophanales > Bacillaceae > Neobacillus > Neobacillus sp. plas4. The sequence goes on along the minus strand of NZ_CM170152.1, from coordinate 1,371,085 downwards.
CTTTCCTAGGAATTCTGTTCATCATCGGCATAATGAACTCAACAAGAACAAAAAAGGTGCATACTAATAAAAAGTACACACCTTTTCCATACCATGTATTAAGCTTTTTCCCTTGCTAATCTGTCTTTGATTTCCTCTAGTGCAGGCAGACCCGTCATGGCGCCTTTTTTGGTCGTGGCTAAACCGCCGGAAACACTTGCAAATTGGATAACTTCACTTATTTCCTGTTCCGAAAACTTATCTAAGGCTTTTCCAGCTTCATTCACCGAATAAAGAATTCCGGAAACAAATGCATCACCGGCCCCAGTTGTATCAACCACCTTGCATTCCAATGCAGGCACCTTTCCAATCTGGCCTTTAAATCGGTACATACAACCCTCTCCGCCTAATGTCACCAAAACCAGCGGCAAATCAGGTAATTGCCCCATCCCTTCTTCTAAATGGCTGCAGCCTGTTAAAAAGATAAGCTCTTCCTCGGAAACTTTTAAGATATCTGCATGGGAAAGAGTAGCAAGGATGGTCCCCTTCGCCTGTTCTTCAGAATCCCACAAACCCAACCGAAGATTCGGATCATACGAAATCAACATACCTTTTTCCTTCGCCAGCTCAATCGCCCGAAGTGTGGCTGATTTAGCCGGCTCGCTGATTAATGAGATTGAACCGAAATGAAAAATCTGATGCTGTTCAAATAGTAACGGATCCAATTCTTCTTTTCTTAAAAATCGGTCCGCACTCGGATTGATATAAAAACTGAAACTCCGCTCTCCGGAAGACTCCAATGTAACAAACGTAAGCCCTGTTCTGGCTTCATCTGTAAACTTCATCGATTGTGTATTGACACCGTAATCTATCAACGTCTTCTTAAGGAAATGCCCTAGGACATCATTTCCGACCTTGCCAAGGAAAGTTGCCTTCCCTCCAAGCTTTGCAATTCCAACAGAAACATTAGCCGGTGCACCGCCCGGAGCTTTTTGATATGTTAAATTGTCGGAATCAAGCGGGATAAAATCAATAAGGGCTTCGCCTAAACATAAAACTCCGTTCATCATCGTCACCTCTGTCTAACCAAGATTCCACTTGGTCCATTTAAATTCTGCTTCCCCTTCAATGCTAATCATAGTATCTTTCGGTTTTGGAAAATACCGTGCCGTAAATACCTCTTCACCGTCATTGATGAAAATCTCCAGAGAGGAATGGTCCATAAAAATTTGCAACGTAGAAACTGAATCTATTTTACAGGATCTTTTTTCGAATTCTCCTGTCTTTAAACTTCTTCTTTTTAACGTAAGCTTATCAGAATCAAAGCTTAGGTAAGCTTCATTACGAAATGAGATTTCAAATGGACCGGCTTTTACAAAGTCCACAAGTAATTCTGTTGAAGTCCCTTCGCATGTATTCCCTTCCACAACTTCTTGAGTCTTTCGCAGCTTCTTTAATTCGTCCACTGGCTTTTGAAAAATTTTCCCGTTATGAAGCTGTAATTCTCTTGGGATGGTTAGGGCATGGACCCAATGATTCGCGATGGTCGGCTGATAAGCTTCCTGCTCATCAGTTATTCCCATCCAGGCATATAGAATCGTTCTATCTGACTCATCCTTAAAGGTTTGCGGTGCATAGAAGTCAAAGCCGCGGTCAAGTTCGGTAAACGGGCCATGCTGGAACTTTATGCTCTTATTATTTAACTCTCCAATAAAATATCCAGATTGAAACAAATTATGATAGAGATCCCCTTCTGGCTCAAGCCCCTGCGGCGAAACCAACAAGACATCTTTACCATTTAAATGAATCAAGTCCGGACATTCCCACATATAGCCAAAGTCCCCGAGTCCATTCATACCGGAGCCTGCAATCGGGCCCGCTTCCTCCCAATGATACAAGTCTTTTGAGTGAAACAATACCGCTATACCCTTTTCATCCAAGGTTTGCGCCCCGACTACCATATACCAGGTATCATCTTTTTTCCAAACCTTTGGATCGCGGAAATGGGCTGTATACTGTTCTGGAAGCTGTAATACCGGGCCATGCTTTTCAAAAAGCATTCCATCTTCAGACACCGCAAGGCATTGATACGTTTCTCGAGTTCCATCTTCTTGCTTCACATTCCCTGTATAAAAGAGATACAGTTTTCCATCCGCTTCTACGGCGCTGCCAGAATAACAGCCGTTTCTTTCATACCACTCACTTGGGGCCAAGGCAATCGGCTCCTCCCGCCAATGGACCATATCCTCGGACGTAAAGTGCCCCCAAAACTTAGCACCATGCGTTGTATCAAATGGATTCCACTGGTAAAAAACATGATAAATCCCTTTAAATTGAATTAATCCATTAGGGTCGTTTAACAATCCAACAGGCGGCATGAGATGATAGTCTAACCGGTAATGATCGTTTATTACCTTATTCTTATATTTTTCTACTTCATTGTACGCTGTTTGAACAAGGATTTCTGTCATTTCAGAACCTCCAATTAAAAAGAAAAGGCAAGTTAACCTTGCCTATTTCTCCACTTCTTTATCTGAATAGCCGAACATCCAAGTTAAAATGAAGGCTACGGCGATTGCAACGACGTTTACTAAAATATATTGTAAAATCTGCCCATTTAGATAAAGCAGGGTTCCAGGAATAACGGTAACCGCCATACCTGTTGCCTTTAGTCCAAGAATGGAAGCTAAAAATCCTCCTGCAGCACCGCCAATCAGTGCCATAATAAATGGTTTTCCGTAACGAAGATTTACCCCGAAGATGGCTGGCTCAGTGATTCCTAAAAATGCTGAGAATGAGGAAGGCAGAGCCAGTGCTTTTAATTTTGCAGATTTTGTTTTTAATCCTACTGCCAGGGCAGCACCGCCCTGTGCCGCAACCGAACACGTTATAATCGCGTTGTAAGGGTTGTTTTTGAATTCAGCCAGCAGTTGAATTTCTAACATATTGAATACATGGTGAACACCTGTGATTACAATCAGCTGGTTTAATCCGCCAATTAATAGACCCGCCAATCCAAATGGCCATGAAAGGACATTGGTCGCAACATTTAAGATACCTTGCTCAACTGTATGGAAGATTGGGCCGAGGACTAATAGTGCAAGAGCACTCATCACAAGTAGCGTAACAAAAGGAGTAACAATTAAATCCAATGCTTCAGGAACACGTTTTCTAATCGCTCTTTCAAGCTTCGCTCCAATAATACCGGCAATAAAGGCTGGGATCACAGAACCTTGATAACCAACTACCGGAATAAAGTCGAAGAAACGTAGCGCTTCTTCACTGCCGCCTGCAACTGCATAGGCATTAGGCAAGGCAGGTGAAACCAGCATGAGTCCGAGAATCAATCCAATAATTGGAGTTCCGCCAAATACTCTAAACGTTGACCAGGCAACAAGAGCCGGCAGGAAGATAAAGGCTGTATCCGTTAACACCTGTGTAAAGAGCAAGAAGTTTTGTGATACATCCTCCGGCTTCATTCCAAATAAAGCTAATAGTTGGTCCTGCATCACCAAACCGCGAAGACCCATAAAGAGACCTGTTGCCACTAGAACCGGAATAATCGGTACAAATACGTCCCCAAAAGTACGGATTGCTCTTTGAAATTTTGTTCCGCTTTTTACTGCTTCTTTTTTCTGATCAGTTGCGGACTTTGTATCGAGTCCTAAGTTGGATACTTCTTCGTAAATTTTATTTACTGTACCGGTGCCAAAGATAATTTGGTATTGACCGGAATTATAGAAAGCTCCCTTTACTTTATTGATTTGTTCTACCTGTTCTTGGTTGATTTTTTCTTTATCATTGACCATGATTCTTAGTCGTGTTGCACAATGGGCTACTGATTGGATATTCTCCTCGCCCCCAACAGCTTCGATCACATCTTGCGCAATTTTGCGATTTTCTGACATCGTATTCACCTCAGTTTTTAGTATGGAATCGATTCCAGATAGTAAAAAAAAAATTTCTCTTATTTTGTGGAATGTATCCTACATTTATACCTTGTGGAATCGATTCCCTTTTTTGAAAAAATAAAGTGCAACCGTTGTGGAATCGATTACACACTAATTATATACTGGAACGTTCCAGAAGTCTATACTTAATTGTCTTAACGGTTTCATGATAATTTTCACCTTTTATTTGCGCCAATAATAAACTGGCAGCCTCGCGCCCTGCCTCTTCCACTGAAAAATCAATTGTGGTCAAAGGAGGAGAAATATGTCTTGCCAGCTCTGAGGCACCCATTCCAGTAACAGCGATATCCGTTGGGATGGAAAGTCCTTTATCTTTAATGTAATGGGACGCACCTATCGCAAGCCGGTCCGTCACAGCCACCACCGCATTAGGTGTTCGTTTGGAGGTTTCCATGATGGTCTTCATGCAATCATAACCCGAATCGACATTAAAAATTCCTGTTTGCACCCAGCTTTCCTCAACACCTAACTGATTCTCTTTCATCGCATCCAGGTAACCCAACTTCCGTAAATACCCAACTGAATAGTCTTCCTCCGTTACGCCGATAAAAGCAATATTTTTATAGCCTTTTTTAATCAAGTAATAAATCATATCTTTAGATGCCTGATAATCATCAAACAGGACATTGGCCAAACCGGAGATAGGCTGCCCAACAGTAACAAATGGAATTTTTAACTGATAAATCTCTTCCACTAATGGCGGGTTAATATTGGTCGCCGACAGGATCATGCCATCGACATGTCTGCTTTTTAACAGCTTTAAGTATTCAATCTCTTTTTCCGGATTGAGATTGGTATTGGCTAATAGGATTTGATAACCCTCTTTTGCGAAAATTTCGTCCAATCCACTTACAAGCCGGCTCGATGTTTCCGTACTGATTTTAGGGAGAATCACACCAATAACCTTTGTCTTTTTCGTCCGTAATGATTTAGCATTTTCACTAGGGATATATCCGGTTTCTTCAATTACCTTTAATACTCTTCTTTTCGCGTCCTCACTAACATACCCCGTATTATTTATGATTCTTGAAACGGTAGTACGCGAAACATTTGCCCTTTCGGCTATTTCTTTAATGGTTACCATCCATGGATCCTCCTGGACTCAAATTATCCTATACCTATTTTATTTTAACACTCTTGTTATCTTTATCAACAAAGTGCGGAACCAGGATGATTAACTGATAGTTAGTTAATCATCCTGGTTCCGCTGGAAACATGTCCGTTAAACTGCTAGTTTATTATCTGCTTTTTCCTCGAGTAAAAACCTTAGCAGTTTTTTAGACTGTGGTAAAGAAATTCCTACAATTGGTCCTAAAAGGAAGGCAATAATTACTGTTCCGACACCAACTGGACCTCCTAATGCCCAACCAAGTATTAGTACGAGTACTTCCATTCACTACGAACCCGTTGAATACTCCAGCCTGTCTTTCCGATAATCAATAGCATGATTCCATCACGCGGTCCAGAGCCCAAATCAGCCGACATGTAGATTCCCGTTCCAACCCCCATGAGAACTGCACCTATGCTAAAGAAAATTACAGCTCCTATTAAACTATTGGTACTTGGCAAAAGCCAGATAAAGAAATCTGTAAATAAGCCAATCAACAGCATATTTAAAAACGCACCAATTTTAGGCAGCTTTTTCGTTGCAATAAAGGAAACCATTAATAATAGCAAGCCCATAATGATATTCCATGTTCCGATTGTTAGCCCGATTCGCAAAAACAATCCATAGTGAAACACATCCCAAGGACCTATTCCTATTAACTTTCCTCCGACTGTTAAGGCAATGCCCAACCCAAATACGATTAATCCAAAAATAAAAAAAACCAGCGGCAAATCCATTCTTTTCTCATAATTGCCCCTTTAAATACGATATTTTCACACTGGTACTATACCATAACTAGTAAGCTAAAAGTATATAAAAAACATGGAATCCTGAGAGACTACCTTTATCTTAGGTTGATTTCCTGTTTTTATAGCATAAAAAACCTCGTTTATTTTCTAAACGAGGTTGGTACATTTAAATAAACATTACCTTCATAATGCAATAGGTTTCAAGTTGAAGTAGTAAGTCTTCCTTCTCTACCCTAATACTAACTTTGTTGCTTTTACCCATGCTTTTGCCATCAGCATATTCCCCAACGAATTCATATGGACACCATCTATTGTAAGAGGATTATCATTACTAGACTCCAAAAATCCAATAAACGCTTGGTGTGTTGGGACGACAGTTGCATTATATTTATCTGCTAATCGATGAATAGCTTCAATATATGGGATGAGCAATTTATTTCCTAAAGAGTGAACATCTTCTTCAATAATCGTTGGCTCCATTAGTACAATAGAGGCTTTTGTTTTTGTTGTAATGCTTGTAAGGAGAGAATCATAAATTTTTTCAAATTGCTCTGGATATACTTGATCTATCTCAGGAGAATCGACTTGTCGCCATACATCATTAATACCGATTGAGATAGAAACAAAATCCGGATTTAAGGAAATAACATCACTCTCCCAGCGATTGGCCAAATCTGTCACACGATTCCCACTGATACCTTTATTAAAAATGGCCAAATTCCGATTTGGATAGGTAACCTTTAAATAATCATGAAGCAAACGCACATAGCCAGTACCTATTGGATCATCTTCACTTATTCCCCACCATGTAATACTATCCCCAATAAAGACAATTCGTTGTTTCATATTCTTACTCCCACCGTTCCATATCTCATTTTTACTTATCATTCCACTCAGATAGGTACTCTGCTAATTTTTCGTTTAAGTACTGTATATAAAAGCAAATCATACTATAAGGATCGACAATTTCTTGTACAGCATTGCCCTTCAATTGTTCAAGATCCTTTTTCCATTTTAATAAATCATTACAAACTAACTGTAAGTCTTTATGACCTACTACTTTTTCTGGATCCATAATCCGATTTGGAAATAATGGCACATTCCATTTAGAGACTTCCGATAGTATAGATTCAATCTTTCCTAACGCATGTTTGACTTCAGCTTCATGTTCATCAAAAACGGAAAAAAAGTCTGTTTCTACATCTTCAAAAACATCTCCCCAACTTAATCGAGCAAAGTAATAACCATTCATTAACTGAGTTGATTTCCATGGATACAAAAAATCTAGTTCAGTTGCATGTTCTTTTGGAAGATAAGGAACAATCAAATTAACAATATTTTCTATTCCTAGCTGATAAAAAGACTCGATATCTTCATGAATCCGTTTGAATAATGGTGGAAATAAATCACCAAGCATAAAATGATCACTATAGTATTCAAAAACGGCTAATTCCTTATTCCATGCTTTTGTTGCATCACACCATTTTTGTAGTACATCCATTGCCCTTTCTTCATTTCTGAAAGATTGCTGATAGTTTCTACCCCAATAGGCGAATAATGTATTCACAGATTTTGAGTTTTCCACATCGTCCGTTAACTCTAACATTTTCCACGATAGACCCGCATTGTAGGCAATATGTTCAACGTGAATTTTGGGAAGTTCACTTTGGATTTGTTCAGTAAACGCGATATAATGAGCTAAAAACGGTTGGTCATCTTCTACTCCAATATCAGCAGGCCATAATGATACTCTTTCTATCGAGCTGGTTTCAGCACAATAATCCTTTATTTTTTTGATGATCAAGTCCTTCCAACTGTCATCTGCAAAATTGATCTGTTGTTTTTCTATAACAGAAGTTTCCTTTAATAAGTAGTGCATACTATGACCGCCCAAAGTGATTGACAATCCACGTTTTTCAATCTCTTTTACCACAATATGTTTCACTTTATCCCATAACATGAATGTAAAAAATAGTTCATTTAGATAATGTTTGGCTGCCCAGTCGATTAACTGTACTAGAAAATCAGGTTCATCATAGTTTTCAACAACCAACCCTCTCCGTTTCATTTTTCCTTTAGATATAGCAGGAACAAGGATTCTTTGATCATCAAATGTGATTTTTTCATTTGGAAAAAAACTAACCCACTTATAACCAAAAAGATTTTTACAAAGATGATAAACACCAAATAGGACTGAACGTGGGTTTGCACCAACAATATAAATTACACTTTCTTTTTGAATCAGTTGAAATGCATCGATTGATGCGCCATCTTGAAATAATGGTTGATCAATGAAGCCAATTTGAAGAAAATCTTTTTCCACCCCTAATACAAATGAATAATGGATGGGCTGTTTAACTTCTTCTGCATATTTGTGTAACTCTTCTTTCGCAAATTTAACAGGGGTTTCATCCGTTAAAATTGTACAGTTAATGGTAGACATATAAACATCTCCTTGCTTTAGCTTTACATCAAAAATCTAGTAGCGACTGATCCAATTCTTTCAATAATAATCCTGACACAATGATAGCATTCGTCCAACCGCTCTCCATTACATAAGCACCCCAGCCTGTATCGCCATTATTGCCATAATACTCGCCACGCTCCAGGTGAAAAGAACGCATCCAACCGCCATCAAATTCGCATTTCGGAGCGGAGATTTGAATGGAAGAGATAAAATGGACTATTTTTTCATGGAAATCTTTTAAATCAGAATTTCTAGTTGCTTTCACGGCTTCCCAGGCATTTACACATAAGAAATTATTAGTATATAACTGATCAGCAATACCTTCTTGATTCAAACGAAAAACACCGGTATCTTCCGTTCCATATCGTTCTGGATCAGGATTATCCGCTTCCTCAATAGCTCCGAGTTCATGTTGGTGTCTAGTTAAATAATCAGTAACTTCATATAGACCTTTACGGATTTCTTCATCTTTTGTTATGGCATACAATTGCGCTAATGATAATAGGAATCTGCTGTATCCTGCTGTTTTGCTATACATAAACTTCAGTTTCTCTTTATTTTCCAACAAAGTTAACGTACCCTTAGAGGCAGTCTGTAGAAATTCACCATCATTTGAAACAAGATAGGCTTGTATAAATGCAGCATGAACAATTGCTTCGAAATGCGGATTCATACTGGCTTCCGTTGAAGTTTGAAAATAAGCCTTTCCGTTATCTACTAATTCTTGTTCTCGGATACATTCTGGTCGTAGACCATTTACATTTTGAGTGTTTAATAAAGCATAAGCTGTTAACAGACCTCTTTTTTTGTATTCTTCAATACCCGTTTTTCGATAAAGATATAATAGAACAAGTGCCACCCAGCTATTATCATCTGAAAAGATTTGATCAGGTTTGCTTCGAGGACTTTGATACCACTTCCAAAAACCATAAGTTATCGAATTTGGGACAACGTCCTGATAGCCTGCTTCGAATAAGTAAGTTAGCAAGTTTGCAGACATGTTTTCCCATTTACTATCCTTGGTATATTCTCCATACAAATAAAACATTAAAGCGGTATGAGCATGACAATCAGGCCGTAAATCATTGCTAATATCACTTCGAATCGAATGAACATTTTCATAAACCCCGAGACTTCCATCAGCCTTCGGCAAAATTCCTGAATGTAAAAACCACTGCACACCCTTTTCAATGGTTTTTTCAAAATCACCTTGTTTTGATAGCTGAATAACCGGATTTATCATCTTCAGTGGCATTTGATAATCCTTTATCAGCCATTTTATAACATCATTCCATAACCAATTAGGTCGCAGCGTCCAGATTTGTTCATTTCCTAAAAAGGAAAAAGTAGAAAAAATAGCTTTCCCTTTACCATGACTTTTTACAATTATCCCAGGATATGCCCCTTCCTCTTCTGTCCTATGGGTTTCTTTAAAATGACCGATATCCAATAATCTTTCCGTATCAAATGTAAACCCAGTTAAAAAGGGACCTTGCCATTCGAGCAGCTGACCTTTTTTACAATAGAGGTTATCGGTGGAAATGACTAATTTCTCAAGACGGCGATTGGTCACAGCAAAATCTTGTTTGAATCCAAACAGTCTTGATGTTGGGAATTCCTCACAATTAATTAATTCTCCATATAAGGTCCCGCCCTGCTCTATAAATTCCCATAACTTTTCTATCATTCCATAAGGCAATTTCATTGGTATCCCATTGTCGTTACCATTGATGATAATAAACTCATACTTTAACAGATTTTTTTCTTGTAACTCTTCAATACTTGAAAAGTAGTTTGTAACATCCACAAACGGTTTCATTTGCTTACTGTTGTCAACAAGAGCGATCAAAGCTATCCACTCCATTCTAAAATAGGAATCAGACTTTATGAATTTTTGGCCATTCTAATTCAATTCCTGCTTGTACCAATCGTGACTGAAAATCCTTTAAAAATGATTCTTTATTTCTCACTTCATGTGGAACTATGTTTTTATCTATACAATAAGAGGCTAATTGCCCCGCCGCTTCTCCGATATTCCACTCAACGGGATGAAGCCGGTAACAACCATTGGTTAGATGAGTGGTACCGATATTTTTACTAGCAGGCAAAAGATTTCGAACTCGAATCGGAATTAAACTGCCAAGTGGAATCTGGAATGGATGGGCTGCTATATCAATGTAACTATTCATTCCTGTGCTTGGATGAAGGTCTAAACGGTAACAACCAATCCCTACACTATCTTCAAAAAAAGTGGCAGTATCCTTTCCATCGATTTCACCACTAATATGCTGTTCTTTCACCGTGAACTCTGCTTTAATTCTTCTTGATTCCCGTATATATGGGTACATCGCCAAACCATCTTCTGTGCCTAAAACATCTTTTCTTAACCGTAAACCAGGATACCCGCTGCCTCCATCTGGACGCGGGGCTTCGGTTTGCATCCAATATAGTAACGATAAACTTAATTGTTTTGCATTAAATATATGCTTTTCCCTTTCTTCATCCGATACATCAATAATAGGACCTAACCAATAATCATTTTGCGGCCAGTTTACAATGGTAATATCACTTTGAAATGTTCCTTGTTCAAAATTTGTTTGATCAATAATTCTCCGGTAATTCCATAATGAAAAACGGTTTGGCTCGTAAAAAAATGAATACTCAATGGGTTCCAATGTATGTGGTACTAGACCCCACCAGCTTAATTGCTTTGCAGGCCAAAAGTGCGCCTGGTAGTCTTTCCAAAACTCATATTGGGCAGGTTTTTCGATTGTATGGTCTTCCCCCTCAACATAATCAACTGCAAAACAATACGTAAAAGCCTGCATATTGAAAGGTTCTGCTTCCATACTAACCGCATGGTCTTCACCGGTTTCTGCTTGTGATTCGGCTCCAGTTACATACTCAACATTCGCAAGAGGCAATACATCACCTGTTTCCGTTGCGTCCAAAAAATAGTTTCCCTTTAGTAGAAGCAAATGTTTTGTTATTGGATTATTAACGGTTAAAGCAAGCACCTGATCCTTTTCTGTTTCAGCACAAATTATTTTGTACTCGATTAACAATGTGAGCTTCCCACTACTTAAAAAAGGAGCCAACATATCATTTAGAACAGTTAATGCCACTCTTGGTTCGTGGCTAATAGTACTAACTAATGCATTACCAGGATTAAATTGCTGATTGTTTCGTTGGTTATTCTTCACTGGATAGTTAGTAAAATAGTAGTCTCTAATTTTTCTTCGGAATGTTCGATAATTTCTTGTTGCACCGAAACTTTCAATCCATGGATGTTCATCTGGCGGTACCCCTTGGTTGGTAATTTGACCACCAATCCATTTTGTTTCTTCAGTTAAAATTACCGTTTTTCCAGTCTGCAGTGCAGCAAGTGCAGCTGCACAACCTCCCAGACTGCCGCCAATAATGACAAGATCCGCAGATATTTCTTGTGAAACTTTCAATGTATTCACCCCTTCATTTTGTTCATGTAAAAGCAATCAAGGAATCAAGTAACCCCCTTGATTCCTATCATTATTAGTTCAGTTTTATTGGGGTCTTTTTTTCATTAGACTGATAGGCTGCAAGTGCTACCTCAACTGCCTTCATACCAGAAAAGCCAGTTGCCAGCGGAGACTTCCCTTCTCTTACACTGTTAACAAAATCTTCTATAAGCCCTGCATCCATATCATCACCCCAGCCAATCCATTTGACACCATCGTGATCAGAATATAAATCAAGCTTTTGTGAAAAGGCATCCACCTTTAACGTTCCATTCGTTCCAATAATTTCTAGCGTTACATCGCCCCATGTAGGATAGCAGCTATTCCTAGACCAGCTGCAATCTAAAGTGGCAAACATCCCATTCGTAAATTCCATCGTAATAATTCCGCAATCATCAATGGGATGATTCGTATAAACACTACCAATTTCCGCATATACTTCCGTCACTTCGGCACCTGTGAACCATCTCATAATATCGACAACATGAACAGTATGGTCAAGCACAGCTCCACCACCCGACTTCTCTTTTTCAATAAACCAGCCTCCAGGATTAGTTCCACGATTGGTTCCTTTAATCGCTAAAATTTCTCCTAGCACGCCCTGTTCAATCATCTTTTTAGCCTGTTGAATGGGAGTGTTAAATCGAACTGGAAAAGCTGTCCCTAACAAAACTTGATTTTCTTCGCATACAGTAATCATTTCTTCCATATCGTTTAAATTCGTTGCTAATGGTTTTTCACACAGAACATGTTTGCCAGCTTTGGCTGCTGCCAGTACATGTTGATGATGTAAACTGTTTTCTGATGTAACGATCACAGCCTCAATATCGCTTTTTAGCAAATCTTGATAGTTTTGATAATAGGTCGTGTCAAAAAACTGAGAATACGTTTTGCCTCTTTCTTCATTATCATCGGCTATTCCTGCCAGTGTCACACCTTCCATACCTTTCAATACGGATGCATAACTATGTGCATGCATATGGGCAAAACTGATAATTCCAATTTTCATTTCAGATCGCCCCTTTCTGTATCAAGTGATACAGGTAAACCTGTTTTTAAAGACTTTAGTGCAGCCACTGAGATTTCCATAGCTTTATAGGCATCTTCTGCTGTTACAATAGGCGTTTCATTGGTTTGTAAACATTTTAAGAAATGTTCAAGTTCAATATAATACGGTGACTTTTTCAAAGGACTTTGAGGTACGGGTACACCGCTATTTTCCTCATTTGATTTTCTAACTGAAAGTAAAACGGGCTCTTCTTTTAAACTATCATATTCGAGAATGCCGCTTTTTCCTGCAAATTCAAATTGTGAAGAAAAGGTTTGATGTGCCCATGTTCCTTCTACATGAGCAATAATTCCTGATTTAAAAACTACCGTCACTAACGCATAATCAAGGTGTTCGATGTTCCGTTCAGAAAGGCCTTTTGCAAACACTCTCTCAACCTCTCCAAAGGTCCAGCGCAAGAAATCAAAATCATGAATAATTAAATCAAGAATCACTCCTCCACTTTTCGTATGATCGGCATACCAATCGCTCCATCCTGCAGGAAAGTTCCCTCCCCTTTTCGTTCGAACGACACCTATATCTCCAATCGTTCCATTCGATACGAGTTCTTTTGTTTTTGAGTATTGAGGGAAAAACCGAACAACATGCCCAACGAATAATCTCACATCTTTCTTTTCACAATAATCAATCATTTCTCGTGCATCTTGAAGTGTATACGCTAACGGTTTTTCACAGATTACATCAATTCCATAATCCGCTGCCTTCATCACATATTCTTTATGTAAAAAAGTAGGAACACAAACATCGATAACATCAATATGATCTAGATTATCAACTGCTTCCTCTAAGGTTTGAAAAATCTTTGTATCATGTTGACCAATAATTAGTTCAGCTTGTTCTTTCCTTAAATCAACAATCCCGACTACATGAACATCTTCCATAGAATAATAGGAAGTGGCATGTTCCATCCCCATCGTTCCTGCACCAATCAATACTATCTTTTGCATACGATTAATCCCTCTTTCGATATATTCAGGATTCTGTCAGCCAATTTATATTTCCATCCAGCCATTAGAAATTACTTTTTTATACCAGTAGTAACTATCTTTTTTTATCCGTTCCGCTGTATTGAAATCTACATAAACAAGACCAAATCGTTTTCCATATCCTTCTGCCCATTCAAAATTATCGAGTAATGACCATGCCAGATAACCTATAATATTGATTCCTGAATCAATTGCTCTGCTTACCGCTGTTAAATGCTGTTTATAATATTTGATCCTATCTAGGTCTATCACTTTTCCATTAACAAGTTCATCAATACAACATGCCCCGTTTTCTGTAATAAATAATGGAACATTGCCATAGCGCTCTGCAAGATATTGAAACACTTTATAAAAGCCGTCTGCATAGATTGGCCATTCAATATAGGTCTGGTCATAATCGATTTCAATGTTTTCAATATCCAATAATCCAGCATTTTCTTTATAACGTGCAATATTTCCTGAATAATAGTTAACACCTATAAAATCAATCGGCTGATGAATGATTTCCATATCCCCTTCTTCAATATGGAGTTCTGCGCCTTTCTTTTTAAACCACTCCACCAAATAGTCTGGATAACGCCCCTTTAAAATGGGGTCTAGAAACCAGTCAATATTATGTCCAATTTCTCTTCTGCAAGCTTCAATGTCTTCCCGCTTATTGCTAAATGGTTCTCTCCACGTTGTATTGGTTGCTGTGCCAATTTGACCTTCTATTTCCATATCTCTAAATAACTTGACTGCTCTTCCATGTGCTAAAACTAAATGATGGGAAACATCAACAGCTAGCTGCAGGTCTTTAAACCCGGGCGCATGAACACCTCGATAATTGGATAAAAAGGCTGCACACAAAGGTTCATTAATTGTTTGCCAATACTTTACTTTCCCATTAAATTCTTTAAAAATCGTTTCAGCGTATTGACTATAGGCTTCAACGGTTTCTCGGTTTGCCCAGCCTCCATTATCCTGTAGAGCCTGTGGGAGATCCCAATGGTAAAGGGTAAGCATTGGTTCAATCCCTTTTTCCACTAAATGATCAACAAGGTTATGGTAATATTCCAACCCTTTAGGATTGAGTTCTCCTTTTCCGTTTGGATATATCCTTGGCCAGGAAACTGAAAAGCGATACACATTCGCCCCTAATTGGTCCAATAGTTCAATATCCTCTGTATAACGATGATAACTATCACATGCGACATCACCGTTATCTCCATTTTTCACGTTTCCCGGGGTACGGGAAAAGGTATCCCATATGGATAACCCTCTCCCATCCTCGAATGCTGCCCCTTCTATTTGATAAGCAGCAGTTGCACTTCCCCACTTCATATCTTTCGGAAACTGAATAATTGGCATATGTCTGACCTCCTAAATTAAGTTGCCCGCTGTGACAATCCGATGATAGAAGTGGTTTCCTAAAGAACCTTCTTCAATACCATTTGGACCATCATGTATTAATCTCTTTTCTTCTAATTCTTCAATGATTGTAATCTTATCTTCTAGCCATTGCTGTATACGGAATTGTGCAGTTTCCATCCGCGCAATTAGACCACCATAGCGAAGTTCCAATACTTCCCATCCAAATGGTTTATATAAGGAAAACCATACTTCTCTATGCTTGTGTCGAAGAAACCCGGCCTCTTTGGTCAGTTCGTTACTTTCTTCTAAAAGAGATGTCATTTTCTCCTTATCTTTTTGGTCATAGGCAGACTTTAACTGTATTCCCATTTCTGCCTTTACACTTAAAACACGAGCTAATTGTTCATAGAACTCAAATAAAAGCAATGCGTTAGGGTTTCTATCCTTGGCAGCATTTAATTGGGGAACTAGTTTTTGAAAATGCTCATTCATTCCCAGCCCGCGGATATTTTCATCAAATAAACCTAACAGTAAATCCTGCCACAGCAAAAATTTTGAAGCATTTGATGAATGTAGATTTTTTTCCATTACACCTGGGGTTTCATCTAATTGATTTAATAAAAGAAAATCCTCTAAATGATTACCAGTACTGAAATGGAATCGGTCTGCTAATTGATTTTTCCCAACCTTTTCATGATAGGTATGTTCAGCAAAAAGCTGAATGACGGGTAATGCAGTAGATAGTGGTGTTTCTGCTCCATTGTCACCCCATAATGTAGTGAAAATTTCTTGAATACCTTCTTTTTTACATGCCGTTAAAGCTGCTTCCGTTGTCGCAAACGCTCTTCCATAATTAGGTGATATCCCATTCCACGTCCATGCGCCGCCAGCAAAAACAGTATTTGTTCCCAACTCTCTATGTTTCTCAAAATAAGCGCGGTAAAAGTCTTCATCATCATGATAGTAGTCCCAATAAACAAGCTGAACATTCTTTGGAATGGATTCAATCGCTTCTTTTGGAATACTAACATCTGTATCATAATATTCCCCATGCTTTGAGCCTAATCGGAAGTACATATCACTCCAAATCATTGGCTTTAAACCATGAAGTTCCGCGATGGAAACAACCTGACTTAAATGTTTGTTCATAATCTCAAAACGATTTTCATAACCATTTAAGTCTAAATAACGCCCGAGCCCAAGCTGATGGGCTTCATCCATCCCAATATGAATTCGTTTCGATTTAAATGGTCTCGAGGCAGCTTCGATCATACTTTCGATAAATTGATAAGTTTTCGGTTCACCGACTAGTAATATATCAGCTGTATCTCTTATATCTGAAGCATAGCCCCACTTTAAAGCCATTATTAAATGGGCTAGGGTTTGAATGCAAGGAATCATTTCAATGCCAAAGGTATCAGCATATTCATCGCAAGCTTTCAGTTCTGCTTCTGTATATCTTCCACGCATATAACCAAAATACGGATAATCTGGAACTTCATATGTATCCTCTGTATAAAGCATAACGACATTTAAACCCATTACTGCCATTTTCCTAAGCAGTCCGTTTACTTCCTCTACTTTTAAAACAGCATTTCTAGAAACATCCAGCATCACACCACTGGTTTGAAATTGAGGGTGTTCTTTCAGTTCAAATTCACCATTCTTCCGGTAGTTTTCCAACCATAAACCAATGGCTCGAAAGAAATGAATTTTTTCCTGATAAATGATTTCACCTTTGCCACCTTTATTACTAACTTGAATAGGACCGACCCTTTGTGTGACAGAAATCGGGTACCCTTTTTCATGTAATTGAATGTTCAACTCATCCGATAAAAGCTGTAATCCTGTTAAAATCGAATTAGATTCGCCCATTAAATTTATTTGCATATGGTCATACCTCATTTCACCAATTTCATAATTTCAGTAAGTACGGTGTAGATAAAACCCATTGCATAAATACAATGGGTCAAATCTATTCCTTCAAAAAGTGAATTTTATTTATTTACTTATAGTGAATTAGTTTAGTAAGTGTCGTAGATTCCTTATTAAACAATTTTTCAAATTCTTGTGGTGCTTCATCAAATTCAACTACTTCAGTAATAAATGCTCGAACATCAATCCGTTTTTCTTTGACAAGTCGAATATATTCTTCTACGTTTCTACCTTCCGTCCAGCGAACATATTCATATGGATAGTCAATTGCTTCATATTCATATACTTTGTCATATCTGCCAGGTCCGCCTGCTCGAGAAATAAGCAGCTGTGCTTCTTTAGCAAACATTAAATCTCTCGGGAAATCTGGTTCAATATCACCAACAATTACAGCCTTTCCTTTATTGCGGATCCATTTCAAACATTCCTGTGTTAGTGGTGAACGTTTGCCTCCCGCACATAATAGAACCGCATCAGCGCCATGGGATTTCGTTTCAACCCGAATGGCCTCTTCCATCTCTTCAATTGTCGAAAAGGATTTAATTTTTTCTCCCTGCAGCATTTCAACTCTGCTTTCGTGAAGATCATAGGCGATGACATTGTAGGCAGCAGCATTAGCAATTTTGGCAATTAATTGTCCGAGAACGCCTAATCCTACGATAACCACCGTTTCACCAAAATGTAGATTCGCAATACGCAGACCATGAATGGCAATAGCACCGAGTCCAGCAAGAGCCGCTTCTTTTGGATCAACTGATTCAGGAACTTTCGCATATAAAGTTTTCGGAACTAACAAATATTCATCATGATGAACATATGGAGCTCCATAACACGCTACCAAATCCCCTTTTTTCACATCGGTGATTTCACTTCCGCATTCAACAACCTCACCCATCGCACTATAACCAAGATGAATCTGTTTATTTTCACTATTTGAAAGAATCGTAAGTTCAGTTCCTGGCGAAATGACAGAATATAACGTTTTAACTAATATATAAGAAGGCTTTCCTTCTATTTGCGGTAACTCGTCTTCAATAATTTCAACCTTCTTGTTGTGGGCTACAATTCTTTTCATTTGAACTCTGCCTTTCGTCTATTATTTAGCGAACCACTTTGATAAATTTGCTTTCACAAAATCATCATCGTGCAAGTGTGGATAGCTAGCATAAACCCGATTCAGCTCTTCTGCCTGCCCCGGACTTAATACTTCATGATCAAGCAAACACCAATTCCCTTGTAACAATCCTTGTCTTGCTAAAATTTCATTAATTCCAGCAATACTTCCTTTAAAACTATTTCTAGAATCAAAAATTGCTGCATTTGCATCTGTAATCTCTTGACCAAGAGTTAGCAGCTCTTTTGGAATCAAATCGTGATTTTGCACTTCTTTTACTTGATCAAAAATCTCAACTACTCGTTTTGTCCAAACGGACCAGTGTCCAAGTAGACCGCCGACGATTTTCTTTTCCACTTTTTGATTTCCAATATTGAATTGAAAAGTTGTAAGCAAGTCATTTATGATGTTATCGTCATTACCAGTGTACAAGGCAATTTCTTCATTACGAGGAGAATGACAAACGGCACGTACAACGTCTATCGAACAATAGCGATCAAATGGTGCTATTTTTATTGCATAAACATTCGGGATGGATGCGAATCTTAGCCAAAAATCATATGATAAAACTCTTCCACCCACTGCCGGTTGTAAATAAAACCCGAATAGTGGAATGATTTCTGCTACTTTCTCTGCCCGGTCAATTAAATCATCTTCTGACAGATGGTTTAATCCACCCATACTTAGAAGTCCTAAATCATAACCGGCTTCTTTACTAAATTTTGCTTCAAAAAGAGCCTGTTCAGTTGGTCCGCAAATCCCTGCCACCTTAATAAATTCATCCGGAACATTGGCCTGTTTTGTTTCTTCTATCGCAAGAGATAACACTTTTTTATATAGATTATATTCAGGTTCACGAATTTCAAATTGGGTGGTGTGAACCCCAACTGCAATCCCACCTACACCAGCATCAATGTAATACCGTGTTAATGCCCGTTGACCAGGTTCATCCAACTGTCTATCCTTCGTCAATGCCAGCGGATGTGCTGGTATAACTGTACCTGCATGAAGCTTTTTCTTAACAGCCTCTTTCAGCATTAAAATGCACCTTCTCTTTCTTGGAAATGAGTTGGTTTATTAATGGTCTGCCCATCACTGACAACCCAGTCAGCAATCATATCAATCATTTGTTGTGCCGTTACTTTTGGATACCCAAATAATTTATGTGCATGTGATGCATTGTTAAGCAGCGCAGTTGGGCTTTCTGTATGAACAAACACTGGTTTCTTATCCATCCGTTTTCCGAACTCCGATGCCAGCCATCTTACAGATAATGTTTCTGGTCCTGTCACATTTAAGATTTTCGGAGGGTGATTGGTATGTAATAATGAGCGAATCGCATACTCATTCGCATCTCCCTGCCAGATTACATTTACATTTCCCATTGTCAAATCAATTGGTTTTTCTGAATACACACTTTTTGCAATTTCTAGTAGTACTCCATAGCGTAGATCGATTGCATAATTCAATCGAAATATAACCATTGGTGTTTGATTTTTATGAGAAAAATAAGTAAGCACACGTTCTCTTCCTAAACAAGATTGAGCATACTCTCCAACCGGATTTGCCGGTACATCCTCCGTGCAACTATTGCTTAAAACAGTTGAAAATGGATATACATTTCCTGTTGAAAAAGCAACAATACGTGAGTCTTTAAATTTTTCCGCTAACCGACCTGGCAAATAGGCATTCATCGCCCATGTATAATGCTCATTCCCTACTGTTCCAAATTTGTTTCCTGCCATATAGATAATATTGTTAACATTAGGCAAGTCCTGAAGATCTTCTTCTTTTAAAAGATCAGCCTGTATCGTTTCAATTCCGAATCCCTCTAATTCTTCTCTTAAACTACTATCGGTAAATCTTGCCACACCAATTACCCTTTTTTGTACGCCTGCTTGATCAATAGCTCTTTTTGTCATTTTCGCTAACGTTGGCCCCATCTTTCCACTAACACCTAATATCATAATATCGCCATTTACCTGTGCGATGTCTTGAATTAATTCTTGGCTGGGTTTGGTCATAAAATTGTCTAATTCTGCAATCGTTTTCATACTGATCCTCCTAGAATAAATATTAATGTCTTCTGTTATGAAACTCATATATTACTAATTTGATTTCATTTTATATTTAGCTTTATTAAAAGACAAGTCACTTAAAGGTCTTTTAATAGCCATCACTTTTCAGAAGAAAATTTTATGTTTGACAATTAGAAACGTTCATCTTAATCTAGTAGTAAGATTATATAAAGACATTTCTTTAATGTGTCTTTAAACAGGAGATGACAAGATGAAAACTAACCAATTATCTAACAACGTCCCCGAAATTATTATTGGAATCGTTGGTCCTGAAGCACTTGACAAAGAAATAATGAAAGCGCTTGAAGCCTTCCCGAATTTTCATCCCATTTTTTTAAATGCAACACCATCAACAATCGTCCCTGAAGTCATTGTTACCTTGATTAATAAAGTTGAAGTACTTCTATTCACCGAATTTCCCACTTACTTTAAAGCAAAACAGCTTATGGACTTCTCAATTCCTTCTCATTATGTTCCTTTAATGGGGACAGGTCTTTATCGATCATTGTTTCTAATTAAAAATCAATATGATTCAAAATATTTATCTATCGATACAGTTGAGGAAAAATATATTCAACATATTTTTTATGATTTGGGTGAAACCAAATATGAATATAAATCCTTTCCTACATATAATCAGGCCGAACCCATTCACTCAATCGTTCAATTTCATCAAGAAAACTATCGAGAATTTGGTTCCATTGCGATTACGGGTATACAGGAAGTTTCACTGGAATTATCAGAAATGGGCATTCCTAATGAATGGGTTACACCAACCTATCAGGATATAATTGTTTCCCTTGAACGAGCATTACTCGCTACGGAAGCTCGCAAAAATAAGGAATCGCAAATTGTCTTTGGAATCATCGATATTGATAAATTTGATAAAGCCACTGAAAAATATACAACTGAACATGAAGTACAATTATTAAAGCTGAAGTTTCAACAAATGATGCTGAATTACACAAAACTCCTTGATGGCCATTTAATCAATTCAGGCGGAGAGGAATTTTCTTTTATAACTACACGAGGTATTTTCGAAAGAGAAACACGTGGTTATAAATTTATTCCATTATTAAATGCCGCCAAAAGCGAACTTGGTGTGTCATTAAGCATTGGCGTTGGATTTGGACGCTCAGCAGCTGAGGCAGGCAGCCATGCAAGGATGGCACTGCGTCAATCAAAAGAATTAGGTGGTAATGTATGTTATATCGTTCGAGAAGACCAAAGTGTCATAGGACCGGTTGACATTATAACCGATACCCAATATGAAAAATATGATTTATCAATCACAGATGCAGAGCTGCTAGAAAAAGCAGAAAAAGCAGGAATGTCTGCAGCCTATATGACCAAATTAATGGCAAGAGTGGCACGTCATAAAAAATATGATTATACGGCCCAAGAATTAGCTTCAACATTAACCATTACAACGAGAAGTGCCCACCGGATCCTGTTAAAATGGATGGATGCGAATTTGGTAGATATTGTAGGTGAAGAAAAAATCACCTATAAAGGCAGGCCAAGACGCATTTATCGGCTTAGTTTTATAATGGATAGCAATAAATAATAATAATGATAGGATGAAACAGCGGGAATAGGAAAGTGACCGCTGTTTCACATTGTTTCTATCCCAACTAAAATCAAATCCATATTTGTTCCCCAGTCACTTTGCTGTCATTGGCCGCTTCAATAAAGCGAATTATTTCTTGCGTTTCAGTTACTGGTACACTCTGTTTGCCTTTTCTAAAGAAAAGGATAATTTGTTCTAGCAAACTAGCATAATACGGTTTTGATGCCGAGTCGATTAATACATATTCATTCCCGTATTCATAATGAATAACTGCACCAAAGTTATTATTGCCTTTTCTATTCCCTCTTGCTGTACCTATTCTGCCATCTTCCCATTGTGAAATAATCAAATCATAATCTTGATTGGACACTGTCCGTACATTTTTTGCCCCGCGCCCTAAAATGGCATAAAGCATTTCAATTGTATGTATCCCATACCAAAAGTACCCTGGCTGCGTTTCAACTATTTCCATTGGACCAAAACAGTCTGCTCCAATTATTTTTCCTTTATCTTGTATAGAAAGTGCCTGGCTCAAGGCTTCAGCAAATCGCAACGCAGAAGTGCTCATGATGGGAGTATTATATTTTTCTGATAGTTTCACCATTTTAGCAGCATCAGAGGAACGTAAACAAAATGGCTTATCAATGAATATTGGTTTATTAAACATGACCATTTTACTTAATTGTTCCAAGTGTACTCTGCCATCTACAGACTCTAATAAAATGGCATCACATTGCTCTGCCACTGCTTCAATGGTCCGAACGATTTTTACCCCATATTGTTCAACTTCCTTCGTTATCCCATCAATCCGAGAATAACTTAACTCAAAATCAAATGATCCAGCGGGGCATGCCATTATAACCCTTCCACCTGGTACATGAAACTGGTTTTTCGGATCATTTAATAATTTTGTAAAAGCAACAGCATGAGAGGTGTCTAAACCAATCATTCCAATTTTTAAATTCTCCATATTCCCTCTCCTCAATTAAACTAAAGAGACTATTTCAACCCTGACATCTGTATGCCTTCTGTAAAATATTTTTGGAAGAACAAAAAGATTAAGAAGGTCGGAATAAAGGATAAGGTGGCACCTGCCATTTCAATTCCAAAATTCCCTTCCTTACTCAAAGTAGAGGCTAAACCGACTGTAATTGGATACATTTTTTCATTCGTCATATAAATTAAAGGCTGAAATAAATCATTCCAGTTACTTACAAAAGCAAATGTCCCAACAGTTGCAATCGATGGAAATGCTAATGGCATATAAATTTTCCGAAAAACATGAAAGTCATTGGCTCCATCCATCCGAGCAGCTTCATCTAATTCCATCGGAATACCTTGCATAAATTGGCGAACTAAAAATACACCCATAATGGCCCAAAGTTCTGGAATAATTAATGCTTGATATTCATTAATCCAGCCAAATTTTGAAAACATAATAAATTTAGGAATGATTAGTAATTGTGGCGGAATCATTATGACTGCCATAAATGTCCAGAAAATGACTTCCTTCCCAACGAATTGCTTTCTAGCAAAAATGTAACCTAAAATACCTGCAAAAAACATTTGTGAAAAAACAGGAATGATTGTCACGATTACTGAGTTTAAAATCCAGCGCAGAAAATTATCATTTCTAAATAAGTAAATAAAATTATTCAAAGATGGATTATCTGGGAGCCAAAATAATGGATCTAAGGATGCAAATGTAGTTTCTTTTAGTGAACTTAACACCATGATTAAAAACGGAAGGAGAAAGCAAAATCCTAAGAAGAACATGACAAAATATTTTAATATTTGCTTTAACAAGTTATTTCATCTCCCTTACATCACGCTGTCTCATTAGTAAATACTTTGATCATTTCCAAAATATTTTTTCTGAATTAGCGAAATGACTAAGATAATAGCGAATAATACATAGGATAATACGGCTGCATAACTAAAATTCAAATTCGTGAATCCAATCGTATATAGGTAATACACAATCGTACTTGTTGAGAAGTTCGGTCCGCCACTCGTTAATAAATAAGCTGAGTCGAATATTTGGAAAGATCCGATGGTTGTAATAATTAATACATAAAAATGAATTGGTTTTAATAACGGGAAGGTAATCATCCAAAAGGATTTAAAAGGTGAGGCACCATCGATTTTTGCAGCTTCATACATTTCTTTTGGTACCGACTGCAATCCAGCAAAATAATAGATCATTGTACTTCCGGATACTTTGAAAATACTTAATCCAGCTAACACGATCAGTGCTTGTGTAGAATCGGATAAAAATAATTGGGGATTCACTCCCAAAAAGCTTAATAAATAGTTGATAAAACCTGATTTTGTTCCCGAAAATAACCATTCCCAAATTCCGGCTACAACAACAAACGATGTGACAACAGGAAGGAAAAATATGCCTTTAATCAATTTGGTGAATCGAATACCAGACTTGATGATGAGCGCCAAAATTAATCCAAGTGCCATTGTAGGAACAATATAATAGAAGGAAAATAATAATGTATTCCAAATAGACTTCCATGCAATGTCGTCATTAAATAATTGCATCCAGTTTCTTAGCCCAACGAATTCTGAAACACCGATAATTCGATAATTTAGAAAGGTTAATATAAAACTATAAATAAATGGAATGACTTGAAAGACAAGGAAATGAGCTAAAATTGGTACAAGTATAATATAGACGAGGGCATTCTTTCTCCATTCGTCTTTGATTCTTTGCTTTAGAGGACGCTTCACTTTTTTTTCATTTTCTAAAGTCATCTTGTTTTTGTTTACCATGACCTTTTCCAAGCAATCACCTTATTTCCTTTTTTGTTAAGTAACAGAGAGTTTTATTCACGTTGGAATAAAACTCTCTAATTAAAGAAACTATTCGTTTACGGCTTAGCTAATTCGGCTTCGATCTTTTTAGCTGCTGCGTCTGCTGCTTCTTTAGGAGTTTTTTCTCCAGACATCATTGATTGAATTTCTGCTTGAATAAATGGCATGATGGCACGACCTTTAGGGTGAATCACACCAGGTAATGCATATTGTGTATATGTGGATAGCTGTTTCATATGTTCATTGGAATCAAATATGTCTTTCGCTTCTTCTTGTGTTGGGATATATTGTGTCACATTATTGAAAATTCGTTGGTTTTCAGCATTGGTAATTGCTTTGACAAATTCTGCGGCTGCATCTGGATTGTCAGTATTGGAAGGTACTACAAACATTCCCGTCGTACCATACGTTAATTGTTCTTTATTCTTTAATGGTTCTGCAATGGCAAACTCAAACTTACCCTCTTTTTGCAGCATTGTAACATCAATACCTGAGCCTAGAACTGCCATGATTTTCCCACCAAACCATAATTCATTTTGGTTGGTTGCTGTAATCGAATCTTCAGGAATATATTTATTTTGGTACATCTTGTTAACAATTTCGAACGCTTTAACACTATCTGCGCTATTGATTAGAACTTTATTATCTTCTGACACAACACCGCCGCCAGCTTGCCAAATCCATGGATAAATGGTACCGTTCATGGAACCTCCGCCAGAATAAGCTAATGCATAGAAATCCTTTTCTTTTGCTTTTGCTGCCCAAGCTTCAAATTCTTCCCAAGTCTTTGGAAGATTAGCTGGATCTTCACCAATCGCTTTAACAACATCTACATTATAGAAGAATGTATAGGCTTCTTGTAAAATTGGTAATCCGTATTTCTTATCTTTCCATGTTGTTGATACTAATGAAGATTCAACGAATCCATCAAGATCACCCTCATCTAAATAGGGATCTAATTCTAGAAGCATTCCTACATCTGCATATTGTGGCATTTGGTCAGGTATGGCATAAAATACATCTGGTCCATTGTTAGCAGCTAATGCAGTTAACACTTTTTGATCGCGATTGGACCAAGGAATCGTTTCAATATTTACCTTTACATCAGGAAACTCTTTATTATAGTTTGCAATAATGTCTTTCCACATTGCTTCTTCTTTTTTCGCATCACTTGTATAAGGATGTACCCAAACTGTTATTTCACCATCAACTTTATCTTCACCTTTGTCATCACCTGGTTTTGAACTTGTTTTATCACTGCAAGCTGCAAGAATTAAACTAAATGCTACCATAAGTATCAGTAACCATTGACTTTTCTTTTTCATGTAATAAACCCCCGTTTAATTATTGAAATAAAAATCTTAAAGTCCTTAAATCTAATAAACTTTTATTTTTTATTGATCCCCTCCTTAATCCTTTATCCCTTTTTTGTAAAAAACATATAGTTGAAAGCGTTAACAAGGGTATCCAAAAAAATGAGCACCCATAAATTCTTAATACCTTCATTTTAGGTTTTTTTAAATATTGTGACAAGTCTATAAAGTGTCTTTAATAAAAACCATGAATTAATATAGTCCCTATATTAATTCAGTTGGATTAAACATAGTTTAACCCTTGCGGAAATGGAAAGGGAACTGGAAAAATATTTTCTAAATAGGAATCAAAACTTATGTTCCCTTTTAAGATTAGTTCTTCTAATTCTTGATTACTAATGACTACAGAATTTTGTTTAAAGGTAAGTTTTTTATGATTTTCATCTTCATTCGATATTTCTACCTTTCCATCAAAATATGAACCAAGCTGTTTTAGTAATAAATCCAAATTCATAATCTTCATTGTTCCTGGATATGGTACTTCCCCTTTCTCCAATGAGTCGAGCAGTTGATTAAGAGCTTTTTCAAAGGCAGGGACATTGGCTATCAAAGTATTCAAACCATAGTTAAAGGCTTCTGCAAGTAAACTCCGGATGGCTAAAGGGTCTCCTCCCCATTCTATCACTCTAGAATCTATATTTTCTTGTTCCTCATATGGCGTTCCAAACACCAAAAATGCTTTTAATTCCTGATTTTCTTTCGCTACAAGAACTTTATGATTCATTTTAAAAATACTAGCAAAACCAGCGGCCTCATTAAGAGTAGCTATTTCATAAATACTTTGTTCATATCGAATCGATCGATTTTGACTTAGTTTCCTTAACTGAAACCAGTCATAAGGCTGCAGCTCGCGAACTGTATAGTCTTCATCTATTTGAAGATCATTTGGATGAATTTTATATTGATTCATTTTTCCATAATAGGTACATCCTTGTTTCATGTAGATGGGTAAATCTCCAGAAATAAATAGTACAGAAGCGCATGACTTATTGACATGTTCAAAAATTATTTGTAAAAGTGTATTCGCTAGTCCTCTTTTACGATAATCAGGCTCCGTACAGACTGCACCAATTGAAAAAGCCTGCACTTCTGCACCCTCGATATGAAGAACTGATGGAACTAATCCAATAAAAGAGACTAATTTTTCATCGATAAAGGCTCCATATGATTGATTTAAAGCTGAAGAAAACACTTGAGGGAAGGCTTTTCCCATAGACACATGTCCTTCTTTACGAAATACTTTATCTGCTAAATCAAAAGCCTGTTGAAATTCTCCCTTTTGTAATAATCGGTATTCTATCATTCTTTTCACCTCAGTTTTTATTTAGTTAACATTTTGAATTATGCTATACTACTACTAAACTATATAACCTACTTTTTATTATTTATGATGTGACACGTCTATTAAATGTCTTTAAATAATTCCATTACACTATTTTTACATGAGGTGGTTTATTTGACTGGATGGGAAAAATTTAATACTTTTGCAATTTGGATGTTAAAGGTGGCTTATTTAAATTTACTTTGGATTGGTTTTACGCTACTAGGTGTGGTGCTATTTGGTCTGTTCCCCTCCACTGGTGCCATGTTTTCAATTGTACAAAAGTGGCTGCGAAAAGAGCCTGTCGAGAAAATTTTCCATACTTTTTGGAACATCTATAAGAAAGAGTTTATTTCCCTGAATAAATATGGGATCTTTTTTATCATGATTGGCTATATGTTAGTTTTTGACTTCTTATTTTTACTAAAAAATGCTGAGAAATTACAATGGCTCTATCCCGTTATCGGATTTATTACTATTTCATACATCGTTACTTTACTGTATTTCTTTCCTATCTACACACAATTTGAAATGAAATTCTTTCAATATATTAAACAATCCTTTTTAATCGGCGCCAGTGCCCTGTTAGAAACGATTCTTATTTTTACCTCATGTATGCTTTTAATGATTATTGTAAGATTCATACCAGGGATTCTCCCTTTATTTACTGGAAGTGTGTTAGCTATTGCGATTACATGGTGCAGCAACCGTGCCCTTCACAAAATTAATACCCGGAAAAAAATTCTAGATTATTAATTTGCTATTTGTTTTAGAGTGCCCATATTTGAGCACTCTTTTTACTTTTTCCTAGCAATATATTTAAAGTCCGTTAAGAGTCTTGCTTATTCCAATGATTATTTTAAACTTTAAGTAAAACCGAGGAGGTAATCAAATGGATTTCAGTGCATTACATTATTACTTACCAACTACTAAACCAATAAAACCAAAGATAATTGAAAGAAATTTAATCGTATATGGTGCAACACCTGCTGGAATCACAGCAGCCATACAAGCGAAACGGATGGGCTTGTCTGTAACAATTGCAGAATTTGGTACCCATATTGGCGGTATTACAGCCAGTGGTTTAGGTGCCTCTGATAGTGGTGCTAAAGAAGCAATTGGAGGTTTATCAAGAGAATTCTTTCAAGAGTTAGGAAAGTATTACCACACCGATGAACAATGGACTTTCGAACCAAAAGCCGCAAAATTTGTATTTGATAATTGGCTTAAAGATAATGAAATTGATGTATTTTTTAGCCAGCATTTAGAAGTTGTAAAAACAGAAAATAGCAAGATTATCGAAATAGTAATGGAAGATGGCACTACATATAAGGGATCATTCTTCATTGATGCTAGCTATGAAGGCGACCTAATGGCTAAAGCAGGTGTTTCGTACTTTGTGGGCAGAGAATCGAATGCCACGTATAAAGAGACCTATAATGGAATTCAGTTTGGACATCCCCACCATCAATTTGAAAAATGGATTGACCCATATGTGGTCGAAGGAGACCCTTTAAGCGGGGTGTTACCAGGCATTACAGAAACCACGTATGAAACTCTTGGGTATCAAGGACAAGGAGACCACCGAATTCAAGCGTTTAACTTCCGGGTTTGCCTAACAAAAAATCCTGATAACCGTGTTTCTTTTCCTAAACCACCTTCTTATGACCCGGAACGATATGCTTTATTGTTACGATACATCAAGGCTGGGGTTTGGGATGCAATGAACCTTCATACATTTCTCCCAAGCGGAAAAACTGACTTAAATAATTATGGCGGATTTTCCACTGATAACATTGGGATGAATTATGAATGGCCAGATGGAAACTATCAATCGCGTGAAAAAATTTTCCAAGACCATTTCACATATAACCTTGGCATGCTGTACTTTTTAGCAAATGATGAACAAGTTCCACAAGCGGTTCGAGACGAGGTAAGTGAGTGGGGATTGGCAAAGGATGAATTCGAGGAAACTGGGCATTGGCCGCATCAGTTGTATATACGAGAAGCACGAAGAATGCTAGCTGACTATGTTATGACCGATCATAATTGTTTAGGGGATCTTTCAGTTGAGGATTCGATTGGCCTGGCCTCCTATCAAATGGATTCCCATCATTGTAGAAGAGTGATTATCGACGGCCGTGTATACAATGAGGGGGATGTTGAAATCCCCATTTCGCCATATCCTATTTCATACCGGAGTATTCGACCTAAAGCTGATGAATGTACCAATTTACTTGTTCCAGTTTGTTTATCTAGTTCACATATCGCATATGGTTCGATTCGAATGGAGCCTGTTTTCATGATATTAGGCCAATCTGCAGGAGCCGCGGCAGCACTAGCCTATCAGAACAATACAACTGTACAAGACATATCTTATGAAAAGTTGAAAGATCAGTTAGTTAATTACGGACAAGTACTCGAGTGGGATGATTCCATAGAGGACGACCCTATCTTACGAATGAAATCGACATTTGGAAAGCAATAAAAAAATGACTACATTACCATTTTGTGTAATGTAGTCATTTTTTATCTTCATTTAATCTAGTTTCCTGACTTTACTGGCTGCTTCCCCTTTACTGAAGGTATAATCTTCACCGTAATGGATTGATCCTTTCCAGTGATTACGTTCTCATCACGGTCCACATTAGATACCACAGATTCAGCCAATAGTGAAATACTAGTTAAATCAGTTTCTTTTTTAGCTTTGAAGCGGAGCACAACGATTTGAGCGTCTTCAGTTAGTGATTTACCGTCAGTCAAAGCAGATTCAATTTTTAATTTTCCAGGTTTTTTAGTTACTTGGATTTCTGAACCCTCTTCACTAAATGTACCAGCCAACTTAGCTGATTTAAATATAAGGTTTTTTGAATCATATCCCATTTGAGCAATAAAGTGATTAAGATTATTGACTTGATTTGCATGTAGCGTTACTTCAAATTCTTCCCCTCGTTCAACACTTAATGGACCATTCAAATTTAATTTCCCAGGATGTGTTTTATCTGTAATGGTTACCTTGTACAATAACGTTCGATTTGAACGTGGTGAATAGTAAAGATGTCCATCTTCACCAATCGTAAAGGCTTCTGAATCCTCAAAGTAAACAAAATCAAGTGTAGTTGGATCGATGGCTGCAAGTCGGCGGCCGAGCTGCAAATAAAGGATATCGTTATGCCATTCGGCATTATACGCTCCCCATTGTCCCCAAGAACCATCTGAAGGGAACAAGTTTTTATATTTAATTAATGCAAGTGATTCTGGATCCATTGCAAACACAATTCCATTTACAGCACCCCAAAGCAATCCATCTGATCCAATGGTAAGTCCACCAATAGCAGGAGGGCTATAAAGACCAGGAATATTTAATGAGATTTCCTTTATTTTTTCTTCTTTTTCTATATCCCACACAAAGATTTTTGCTTCCTTAGCGCTGGTCTCAGAACTAAGTCCACCGTTAATACTTGTTGATCCATAAATTTTTCCGTCCTTATAAGCTAAAGATATAATGCTTTGATTTTCTACAATATTGCGGTATACCTTGTGAGATTCTTCTTGGTTTTGAGCAGATGGATCATAAACCATTAAAGCTCCACCAAGTTCACCATAGTCTGGTATCGACCCAACAAAGATTTTCCCTTCGGCTTCAATCCCACTTATTGGGCGATCTTGTTCATCCCCAATCTTAAATAGTTTCCTAGGATTATTGCCGCTTGCTGGAGTATATTCCTCAAAACCAGCACCCGGATAAACTCCAAAGTAGACTTTGTCTTGGTAAGGAATGACGGCTCCAGCTTGCCCCATAGGGAAAAGCTTTAAATCTTTCGTAAACACATCATATTCGGCTGCCTTAGAAGCTTGCATGCCGGTAATATAGATTTTTCCGTTCTCCCCCTTCTTAAACATGTGGGTGATAGAAGGTGAAGGAGGCAAGAAATTATTGATTGTTTTAATTTTTCCAGTAGCTGGATTAAAGAATATATAACTTCCAGCAAAATTCATCGTCACCAAACTTACCCCTGGGAGGTCTGGATCAGATGATTCTACCCAATCGGCACCTCTAAATCCTGTACCATAATCCACAATTTCTACTACCTCAAATGTATTGACATCAAAGGAAGCTATTTTCCCATTAACCGGCATATAAATTTTTCCATCTTGTGAAGTTTTCGGCAGCTGAAGACCGGAAGTACTGTTTTCAATTTTAACATCTAGCCATTGCTCTGACTGTAAATCATACACATATCTAGTTTGGGACGTTTCAAAACGGGCAATTAACAGCCTGTCATCGACAATATCTAAATCATATACATAACCTTCTTCATTTAGCGGCGAAGCAATTTCAACCTTCTCACCAGTCTTTACATTGATTTTATATATCTCTCCGAGGGAAGTTCCGCCATATACAAACCCATTACTATAATCAATAGAACGTACATATTCTTGGCTAATATGTCCCATTAATCGACCATAATCATGAGCTGTTTGTGTACTTGGGTCATATTTAATAATTTTACCCAGTGGACCTGTTGCAATATAAATATTGCCAGCTTCATCATGTTCAAGTGCCCAAAATACATTCTCTGTACTATGCGTATAAACTTTTTTAATATCCTGTGTTACAGGAGAGTAGACCCAAAGCTGTCCACCTGCAGCAACATATACATCTCCATTCGGTGCAATCGTATGGCTCCAAACGTCCCCTGCACCTTCCATTGGCAAACTGCGAATAAGCTTATGGTCATCTATATTCATAACATGAAAAACTGGAGGAACTCCTTTTACTGTCGTATACATGACATTGATACCGGATTCTTTTCCTGCATGTCCATCAAACAATCCAAGAGTATCCGCAATCGGTGCATTAAGGTTTTCGGGCTCAACAAAAACTAAGTTACCGAGTTTCCCATTCACTTCTCCAATACTAATCAATGTAGTTTGATCACTTTCTAACTGAAATTCATTGTTCAATATCGTTTCTTTACTCAATACCGCCCAAGCTTGTCCAGAGTCCGAAATCGCTTTGAACTGCAGTTGAACAATCCCTGAATCACTATCTACCGGCTGCTCCGGATTGGTAGAGGCTAAAATATTTATTTTCCCATTTGAATCTTCTGCTGTTACCGATGCATTTTCTGTTGAAAAGGAACCAAGTGGTTCAAATCCTGTAAACTGTAAATTCTGACGATCATAGATAAGATAGGCATTTATCTGAAAAAGTTCTTTTACCCTTGCTGCTTCTAAATTAATTCTAAATGTCTCACCTTTTTCTATTTGAGCAGGAGCAGTAATCGTTAGTGCTGCTGGTGATGGATCTGCTTCATGTATAATCGTAACATCATCAAAGTATGCTTCAGCAATTTGGTACGATGTTGTATACACTACCATTCTTGCATAAACCGCATTATCCGGTGCAACTACTTTTCTAGTATAAATATCACTCCATTCTACGACTGGAACGTCTTTTCCTGATTGATAATGCATTTCAGTTGCACCTACATCAATTCGGGTATTATCTGCATTAT
Organism: Neobacillus sp. plas4; assembly: GCF_057221695.1. NCBI lineage: Bacteria > Bacillati > Bacillota > Bacilli > Caryophanales > Bacillaceae > Neobacillus > Neobacillus sp. plas4. The sequence continues at coordinate 1,338,167 of NZ_CM170152.1, read as the reverse complement.
AAAAACGAATATCGATGCTTGCCGTACCACCATCTTTTAAATACAACTTGCTCGAACCTGTATAAAAATCCCCTGGTGTAACAGAAACATAATCACTAAGGCAACTGACTGATTTCTGGATTGATCATAAATCTTTAAACTATGATCTCCAGTTGAACTAACCTCTTCATTCCATTCATAGTTATAATCAGCTCCCACATTAAATAACGAATCCCAGTACTGGATTTTCCCATTATATAATGGTTTTTCAAAGCTCGAATTTCTTACATCTTTTCCGATTGGTTCTACTACTATTTCACCCTCAATGGCCACATCATCAAAATAGGCTTGTGCAATGGCATAACTTGTTGTAAAAACTACTATTCTTGCAGATTTCGCATTACTCGGTGCCTTGGCAGATGGTGTTGATACCTTTGACCATTTTTCGACTGGAAATCCCTTAGATGTTTCACTGTGTGTAACATACTCTACTGTTGGAATCTGCTTGTTATTTTCATCATAAAATTGTATACGTAAGCTTGCAGTACTATTGGCTTTCAAATACAACATCGTTGTACCTGTGTACGAATCCCCTGGTTGAACGACAATCGGTTCACTTAGCAAGCCGACTGATTTTCCCCTATCACTATCGGAAATATGAAGACTATTTTCTCCTGTTGCACCTTGTGCATTTGATACTTCAAACGTGTATCCTTGCCCTGTCGCGAACAATGGTGTCCAACTAGGTATTCGTCCATCCACCACCGCCTCTTCAAAACTACTATTTTTTACTAAGATCGATGTTGATGTTGTAGACGCACTAGCATTTTCTAAAAATAGTGATGATCCCTGAAAAGTTCCAGAAAGCGCCAACAAAATAGATAAGAATAACAGCATTACCTTCTTTTTCGCAGCCACAGTAAAACCCCTCTCCCTTTTGATTGGTAGTAAAGCTAACATCCACTTAATCTTCCCCATTGTATTTCTATCACAATAGTGTAACAAGTCTGAAAATTGTCTTTAATTGGGTATAAATAAATTTAGGTAATTATCATCATTTCTCCCCACCTACTAAAGTACTAACTTCTTTATCGTCATATTAAAGACTAGTTTCCTTATTTATCCTTTAACTGAAATTAGAAAATTTATAATAGTTCTAATGAATACCAATTTATACTCCAACTTACAGTCAGTTAGTGAGTAGAGGAATCGAGGTGTTTTGACCTTAAAATTTGTAATCGTTTTCAAATGTTGTGAGTTAAACAACCAATTATTTACAACATCAGTCTCCCTCCCCTATCAAAAAGCGAAAGGAAGGTAAGCTATGAAAAGAAAAACATTTACTTATATTTTGTTTACAGTAATATTCTTTTTATTATTTTCAAGTGTTGTTGGAAGTCCTCCAGCAAATGCTGAGGAAAGTAATGTTCGTGAGATTGGTACTGTTCTGAATTCAGTCTCCGTTCCCGCAGCTGATTACGGAAAAGGTCCAAATGGTGAAGATTGGATTTACGCAGTCGCTAACGGTTCCCCTGCTGTTTTTAATGTTCTTGATGCAAAAACCGGCGAGCGCGTTGCTAGCTTTCCACTAGATGGTGCAAGTGGAGCATGGGGGGTAACGGTTGATCCGATGGGAAATGTCTATGTCGGAACAAACTCAAAAGCCTCTTTGTTTAAATATGTTCCAGGCGCAGATCATGTAGAGAACTTAGGGAATCCGATTCCAGGTGAATCCTTTATTTGGCGAGTAAAATCCGATGACGATGGACGCATTTATGGGGGGACCTTCCCTAATGGAAAGGTATTCCAATATGATCCTGAAACCAACGAGTTTCGGGATTATGGACAAATCATGGAAGGACAACAATATTCTAGAAGCCTTGCTGTCCATAAAGACAAGCTTTATGTTGGCATCGGAACGAATGGAGCAAATCTTTTCGAGGTAGATATCCAGTCTGGTAAAAAGGTGGAAATCCCTCTGCCTGAAAAATATGCAAAAGGAACCAATGTATATGATATCGATGTAGTTCACAATAAAATGTTCGCGCGGGTAACCGGTTCTAGTAATACGATTCTAGTATTTGACTTGAAAACAATGAAGATCGTGGACGAGATTGATGGTGCAAATGGACTTGATGTTTCTGAACCTGGTCCAGGTAATTTGGTTTATTTTATCAAAAATGAAGAGCTGTATTCCTATGATTTGAACTCATTGAAGCTAACACCAACTGGTTTTAATAATCTTTTCTCAGCAAGAGATTTCGGCTGGGCAAAATTTAAAAATAATCAATATCCGGGCAAAACATTAGTATCCATTGCTTGGGATGGAAAAATTCGTCATTACAATCCGATTACCGGAAATCATCAAATTTTACAGGGGCAATTGAGCGGTCAGCCTGTTGGTATCCAATCCCTTACTCAAGGTCCTAACGGAAACATATTTGTCGGTGGATATTTATCTGGCGGGCTAGCTGAATTTAACTATCTAACAAACCAAGTAACAGAGAACAAGGGTCTAGGACAAATCGAAGGAATGATTACCCATCAAAATCGTTTATACATGGGGATCTATCCTGGGGGGTTCTTACATTCCTATAATCCGATGCAAAGCTATGAAATGGGTGTAAATCCAGTTCAACATTTTAGCTTAAAATCTAAAGGTCAAGATCGCCCCTTTGCTTTAGAGTCTGCAGGTAATCTATTGGCCATCGGTACGGTTCCGGATTATGGACAACTCGGCGGGGCATTAACTATATTTGATCCAGCAGCAAATGATTATACCCTTCATCGAAATATTGTTCAAAATCAAAGTGTGATCTCATTAGCGTATCAGGATGGGCTGCTATATGGCGGTACTTCAGTTTGGGGCGGTTTAGGTATTTCGCCTACAGAGGAAGAAGCAAAATTATTTGTCTATAATATGGAAACTGGTGAAAAGCAGTTCGAAACCATCCCTGTACCTGGTGAAAAAGCCATTTCTGCCCTAACCTTTGATAAGGAAGGCAATCTATGGGGGCTTACTTCAGGTATTTTATTTAAATACGATACTAAAACAAACCAAGTTGTTGCTACAAAGGAACTATATTCAGTGAATTGGGATTCAATTGGACATCTATGGCGCGGTGGTTTCTTAGAATTTGATGAAGATGGCTATCTATATGGCCAAGCTCACGGAGAATTATTTAGAATCAATCCTGATACGTTGGATCAAGAGGTATTAGTAGAAGATGCCAACCTTTTTGCAATGGATCCTGATGGAAACATCTATTTTGCTAGAGGACATAAGCTTTATCAATATGAAAGATAGATTTGTAGATAAGGGGGAAAAAATATTGAAATATAAAATTAAAAAACTTTATAGCTGTATTCTAGCAGCCATTCTAGTTCTATCATCACTTCCCTTTAACCAGCAACCTATCTCTGCAAAGGCTGCAGATGGTTGGAAAGAGCTAAATATAGAAAACGGTGGTTTTGAAGCAGAAACAGCCTCTGAAACAAATCTGCCATCATGGGTTTATTGGACAGGCGGACTTAAAACTGGAATGAAGATAACAGAGAATGTAGTTTTTGCTGGCAATCAAAGTCTTGCTGTGGATAATAAAGGCGCGGTTGGATTATTCAGTAAGGAAATTGATATAACTCCAGGAAATCAATATAAATTATCAGCACAGCTGTATGTTGAAGAATTAACAGGTAAACCCGGAATTTGGCTGCGTTGGTATAATGATGAAGGAAAGAATTTTTCTGACACACCAAAATATTTTGATGTTCCTGCCTTCAATAAGTGGCAAACAGTAGAAATCGAAGCAACTGCTCCAGCCGGTGCAACGGGAGTAAAGGTTTTTATCTATCAACCAACCACCTCCAACATGAAGGGATATTATGATGATGTGAAGCTATTTGAAAAGGAATCAAATATTTTAGATTTCCCTATTGAATATGGTAAACCTATTAATCATGGTCCTGCCGCATTAGCTGCTAAATCTCAAGGGGTAGCCATAGGTGATGGCGAGCTCTACTATGCAACGAACGGTTCACCAGCCACCTTTTATGCAACGGATTCTGTAACGGGTAAGAAGATATTTTCTCAAGACTTGCCGGGCAGTGATGTCGTTTGGGCAATGGTCATCGGTGCAGATGGCAATGTTTATTTTGCAGGCACCTATAATGGAATTTTATACAGATATGTCGTCGAGGAAAAACGCCTTGAGCAGCTTGGAAAAAATCCATCTGATAATTGGGTCTGGCAGCTAGAGGCTTCTGTTGATGGGAAAATCTATGGCGCTACCTATCCAAATGCTAAAGTGTTTGAATATGATATTGAATCTGCCCAATTTACCGATTTAGGTACTTTTTATGAGGGTCAACAATATGCACGTGGACTTGGAATCACTGAAGAATCTCTTTATGTAGGTACTGGTACAACGGCTTATTTAATGAAAATGGATCTTGCAACCCGTGAAAGAACAGAAATTAAACTTCCAATTACTGGCGTTGCAACACAAATATCAAATATTTGGGAGTATGGAAATAATATCTTTGTTGCTTATGGAACTTCAATGGTTACTATCGACAAGACAACAGGCGAAGAGAAAAGTACCATGAATTGGCAGGATGAGCATACCTTTGATGGGCTTATATCATCTCCATCACCATATGCTGAAAATATTATCTACTATATTAATAAAAATACGCAGCAATTATGGACATACGATATGACAACACATGAAACGGCAAAAGTAGAACCGACTGTTCAATTGCCTGCCACACCGGCAAAAGCGATGAGTTGGATAAAAGATGAAAGTGGGAAAGATGTATTAGCCATCTTACATCATCAAATCGAGTATTCTATCTTTGATCCAACTACTAATGCTGTAAAAATAAGTTATCCTGAAGTAGATATGCAAGGACTATTAATGCAAAGTTTAGAAATTAGTGAAGATCAAAAAATTTATATGGGCGGATATCAAGGTTCCTTTGGAGTCTTTGATACTTCTATCGATGAATATATCCTGCATGAACGGGATCCTCACCAAATAGAGGGAATCGGATTTTTGAATGGCGATGTTTATTTAGGTACCTATGGGGGCGCCAGAATTTTTAAATATGATCCAGACCTTCCGTTTAATTATACAGGTGGTGTAAGTGGTGATAATCCGGTGATGGTTCAGGACATCGGGGATGATCAAAGCAGGCCTTTCACTTTTGCATCAGGCGACAACAAGCTGTTTGTTGGTACCATTTCTGATTACGGAAGACTTGGCGGTGCATTAACTATTTACGATTCTGAAACGGACCAATGGAATACAATCCGTAATATTGTTAAAAATCAAAGTATCATTGGATTAGCTTATTTGGATGGTACCGTGTTTGGGGGATCGACTATTTCTGGAGGGCTCGGTATTGACCCTACCGAACACAAGGCAAAAATGTTTAAATATGATGTTGAAACAGGTACGCACGAAGAATTCGACCTTCATGTGGATGGATTAGAGAAACCAGAAATGATTGGTGAACTAACTGTAGGGCCTGATGGAAACATTTGGGGAGTGGCATGGGGATTAGATAAAACCGGTGCCCATAACACGGTGATTTTTGCGATGAATCCAAAAAATAGAGAAATTATTAAAAGCATGGAACTTTATAAAGGTGTAAACAGAGGAAGTCAATGGCGACCATTTTTCATACGCTGGGATAATCAAGGATATCTTTACACAACAGCAGGACGCCAATTAACAGTCATCGATCCGAAAACAATGAAAAGCAAACAATTAATTACCGGGAATGTTCAATTAATGGATCTTGATAATGAGGGCAATATTTACTATACAGCCGACCATAACTTATATCAATTACCAGTTCGACTAGACAAAGGTACATTGACGGTAGCAAATGATTCATTACTTCAAGGGGCCGAACAGAACATTGATTTGTTTGTTACACTCGTAAATGGAAACACAATCGATTTAGCAGGTGCTGAAATAGAATGGGTGAATTCAAATCCTAATGCTGCTATCGTTGAAGAAGGTAAAATCATCGGTAAAAATGCTGGAACAACCGAAATTTATGCAAAAGTTGCTTACAATGGAGAAGTTGTCACTACCAATAAGTTAATTGTAACTGTTGAAGTCACAACTGATACTTTATCAGCGCAAATTTTTGAGTTAGAAGAAGCAGGTGGCATTCCCCATTCATTGGCAAAACAATTAACAAACAAGTTGAAACAAGGGGAACATCATTACCAAAAAGGTAATACCAAACAAGCAATGAAGCACCTCGAAGATTTTCGTAATCATTTAGATAACAGCAACATTGATGAAACATTGAAAAATGCATTACACAACAATGTAGATTCAATTGAAAAAACTTATTCTAATTAACAATCGTTAAAAGAGGGTGTCCCCAAAGTTGGGACACCCTCTTGATTTTACTATTTAATTTTTACCTGGTTTCTCTGGTTTCTCTGGTTTTCCTGGTTTCTCCGGTTTTCCTGGTTTATCCGGTTTTCCTGGTTTATCTGACCAAACAATGGTATACGTTAACGTTGATTTTCCATCCGTACCAATGACTATAATTTCTGTTTTATCGGTTGAATGGACGATATCCAAAATAGCACCTGATTGATTCGCTTCAACTAGAATGTTTTCAGTTGGCTTAGCATTTACTGTATAGTTTAGTACTCCCTGTTGAAAACCTTCCAGGGCCTCCCCATTAATCGTAACCGATTTTAACGTTGCATCCGTTTCAGGTACAGCAATTTTATGAAGCTCACTGCCTAGGGCATAATAAATACTTCCATCCATTCCAATCGTCATGCTGTTCATGAAATCCTCTTCAAGCACTTTGTAATCCAACGTTTCAGGATCAATAGCAATTAGGCTGCGGGCCAATGTTGTATATAACATTCCATCAGGTCCCCAACTTAGTTGGTACGGAAACCATTTGCTGCTGTTATATAAGCTAGGTCTTATCACTTTACTATCTAATACTTCATAGGTATCAGGGTCCATTTTAAAAATAGTTCCTTCTATGGCTCCCCATAAGAATCCATCAGGGCCTATTGATAAATCACCAATCATTTTCGGTGTTACATCGATTCCCGGGATTTCAGGAGTGAATTCGGCAATTTTTTCACCCTTTTCAACATCCCAAACAAATATTTTGGCTTCATCAGCTGCAGGATTAATTCCTAAACCACCCCATATCGATGTACCTCCAAATAATTTACCATCATGATAGGCTAAGCTAATAATACTTTGATCCTGAACTACATTTCTTTGCTGAGACCATTTCTCTGTATCTGCATCATAGATAGCAAGGGCCCCTCCCAATACCCCATAATCTGGGATTGTTCCGACAAAGAGCTTGTTATCACCTGAAGTGATCGCAAAAGGACGATCTTGTTCATCGGTAATATCATATTCAAGATTCGGATTGCTGTTTAAATCTACTGGCTGTGTTGGGTCATAGCTGTACATAATGGCCCCCACGTATGTTCCAAAATATACTTTGTCATTCAAAAATCCAATTCCTTCTGGCTGTGCAAAAGATGGAATATTAACTTCGATTTCATTTGTAAACGGATTATACACACTCATTCCACGCTGATATCCACCCATATAAATTTTTCCGTCGGGACCAGCTTCTAGTGATTGAATCGCCACAGATGTTGCCGCAAGATTTAAAGCAACAAAGGTCAACTCATTTGAATCCGGATTATACAGCATATATTCCCCATATTGCGTTACCATCGCCAATACGGTTTCACCATTTGATAAGGTAATCCAAGACATATCCTTTACCCGCAATGTATCTGGTAGAAGTGGAATTCCTTCAATCAATGATGACTCATTGGTATTCATATCATATTTGTACAATTGTGATTCATTTTTATAATAGAAAATATTAGGTTGGTCAGGGTCCGGTTCAGAAATCATATTACTAAACACAAACGAATTTTCCACTGTCTTTGTAGCTGGATCAATTACTAACATATTTACAGTTGATACAGCAACTAACAGCTTACCATTAACAACCCAAATGTCTTGGATAATCCCGTTTTCACCGGATTGACCTTCAATAATAATCTCTTCTTTTTCCCCTGTGTGTCGATTAATTTTATAAAGATGTTTGGTTGTTCCGATTCCAACATAGAGAAAATCTCCATCTACCGCCAATCCACGAGCATAATCTTGGTCAACAACACTGCCGAAGTCTTTAAATTCACTGGTGTTGATGTCATACTCGAACACTCCTGTACCTGGATAGGTGGCACCATATATTTTACCATCATCGGCAGCTTCCAAATCCCAAACCCATGCTGCGGAAGGGTTGGCTCCAAGCTCCTGAACTTCTTTTAAAGCTGGGACATAACGATACAATTTTCCATCAGAAGTACCTGCAAAATATACGTTTTTATCCAGACCAATGCTAATTGCCCAAACGGCCTCTGTATTTGGGATCACTTTTGAAAACTTGAGTTCCCCTGTCTCTGCATCTAACACTGAAAACGTTCCAGGGTGCCCATTGGAATGATAGTATACTTCATTCTCTCCAAGGCTATTTTCCTGAATAGCACCAGCTTGACCTAATTGAACACTAACCATTTCTCCAAGATTAGTAGACGGTCCATATTCTCGGTCTAATTTGGAATCGTCAGTCACTTTTTCTAAAGTAACATCATCGAAATAGGCTTCGGTAAAACTAATTCCTCCAGAATAAAATGAGAGTCTTGCATATGCTGCATTGTCAGGTGCATCACTAAATACTTTTAAATCCTTCCATTCGTTTCTAGGCAAATTCCCATTAAGTTGTCTATGTTCTATAATTCTATTATTGTTTGCATCAAAATAGCGGATTTCAGTCACAATATTATGTGTTTGATTCACAACATTGGTATAGACTGTTAACAGGTAGGATTCACTAGGCTCAATGGCAATTTTATCACTTAAAACACTGACTCCTGCTTTATCAGTAGTATCATGCAGATGTAAGCTTTGCACTCCAGTGCGAGCCCTCTCTGAACTGATTGTAATGCCTGGCCCAGCAAATTCAGATATCCAACCCGGAATGTCTCCATCCTGTAGTTCAGCTTCGAAGCTAGGATTCATGATTTCGCTGTTTGGTATTTCTACAGGCGGACCCTCACTACCTATACCTACAATGGATACATCATCAATGAAGGCTTCGGTTATAGCGATAGTCCCAGAATTGAATCGAAGTTGAACCTGTGTTGCACCCGCCGGGACTGTAAATGGGATACTGATCTCGCTCCATTGATTCGTTCCTATATCAGCTGATTTAAAGTTAATAAAGGTTGGACTACCAATCTTTTCATTTTGATCATTGTAGTAATGAACCTCGTAACCAATACTATGGGACTGACGAATCACATTAACCCAGGCTTTTGCAGTATAGGGTTCACCTGAGGTAACGGGAATCATGTCGCTTGTTATTTGCAATTGTTCTAGATTACTTGGATTATCAAAATGAAGACTGCTAAATCCAGTATGGACGCGTTCCTCACTGATAGAAATTCTGCTTAATGAATTTTGAGTTACTGGACTCCAACCAGGAATAGCGAGTTCCTCTTCAAAGCCTGCATTCACAACGGCTAGTCCATTTTCTTCAAATCCTGTATTGATTGCTACATCATCTATGTAGGCCTCTGTGATCGCCACTTTTCCTGAATTAAAGCGAAGTTGAACCTGTGTAGCGCCAGCTGGAACGACAAAGGGTACACGAATTTCTGTCCATTGATCTTTTCCTAAAGCTGCAGTTCCAAAATTAATAAAAGTTGCACTTCCCACTTTTTCATTCTGTTCATTAAAATAATGGACCTCGTAACCTAAACTGTGAGACTGATAAACTACGTTCACAAATGCCGCAGCCGTATAGGATCCACCTGGAGTTACAGGTAGCATCTCACTTTTCATTTGCAATTGTTCTTCATTACTTGGATTATTAAAATATAAGCTTTTCGAACCGGAGTGGGCTCTATCTTCACTAATGGAAACCCTACTTAATGTATTACTCGTAACAAGGCTCCAACCAGGAATCTCAACTTCTTCAAAGCCCCCATTGTGAACATCTGTAGCAGCAGCTTCGACAGCAATTGCCTGCGAATAAAAACCCGTGTATGGAGCAATTAAGGAGAAAAGTAGCATAAAACTGAATGTAAGCATTTTTGCTTTTTTGTAACTTCGATTTTGCAAACAACAAACCTCCCCTTTTTTAATATTCCGACTTCTTAAATCAATATTTCCCATTTTCATCCCCTTCCTTTTACATATATTGATTCTACTTAAAAATTCTATTTAGACATATAGTTTTTACTGACGAGAATTGGACTTTAAATAGGCTTTTAACCATGAAGTCTTCATGATGACTGGAAAAGATAGAATTACTAAAATACAGTCACGGAGATCCTATATATAAATTAACAAAGTAAAAAAAAAACGTTTCTTACTTAGTGTAAGAAACGTTTTTTTTCGCCTGATAAGCGATTGATGATACCGGTGGTCGGGGTCGAACCGACACTCCTTGCGGAACACGATTTTGAGTCGTGCGCGTCTGCCAATTCCGCCACACCGGCAAAATAAAGTTTTAAATACGTAATGCCGAGAACCGGAATCGAACCGGTACGGTAGTCACCTACCGCAGGATTTTAAGTCCTGTGCGTCTGCCAGTTCCGCCACCCCGGCAAAATATAAATGATATTAAATAAAATAAAGGCGCCAACCGGATTCGAACCGGTGGTAAAGGTTTTGCAGACCTCTGCCTTACCACTTGGCTATGGCGCCGTATTATGGAGCGGAAGACGGGATTCGAACCCGCGACCCCCACCTTGGCAAGGTGGTGTTCTACCACTGAACTACTTCCGCAAATTGGCTGGGCTAGCTGGATTTGAACCAACGCATGTCGCAGTCAAAGTGCGATGCCTTACCGCTTGGCTATAGCCCAATGAAAAATGATTTAATGGGGCGACTGATGGGAATCGAACCCACGAATGCCTGAACCACAATCAGGTGCGTTAACCACTTCGCCACAATCGCCACAATAAAATTTTTTGGCAGGGGTAGTAGGAATTGAACCCACACCAAAGGTTTTGGAGACCTTCGTTCTACCTTTAAACTATACCCCTATATATAGAATGTTATTTTCACTATCGTGAAAAAACATTGGTGGAGGGGGACGGATTCGAACCGCCGAACCCGGAGGGAGCGGATTTACAGTCCGCCGCGTTTAGCCACTTCGCTACCCCTCCACATAATATGAATCTTTCACCTAATGGTGCCGGCTAGAGGACTTGAACCCCCAACCTACTGATTACAAGTCAGTTGCTCTACCAATTGAGCTAAACCGGCAAGCATATAATCAATAGAATTAAAATGGTGGCTCAGGACGGAATCGAACCGCCGACACAAGGATTTTCAGTCCTTTGCTCTACCGACTGAGCTACTGAGCCACACTATTAGGCCTCTTTATTAAAAACCAGTAGGTTTAAAATATAGATGGCGGTCTGGACGGGACTCGAACCCGCGACCTCCTGCGTGACAGGCAGGCATTCTAACCAACTGAACTACCAGACCGTATTGCGGGGACAGGATTTGAACCTGCGACCTTCGGGTTATGAGCCCGACGAGCTACCGGACTGCTCCACCCCGCGACAATAAAAATACTATGGAAAGTTATTTTCGCTATCGCGAAAAAACTTTGGTGGAGGATGACGGGATCGAACCGCCGACCCTCTGCTTGTAAGGCAGATGCTCTCCCAGCTGAGCTAATCCTCCATATTACAGGAAAGTTATTTTTCACTATCGTGAAAAAAACTCTGGTGACCCCTACGGGATTCGAACCCGTGTTACCTCCGTGAAAGGGAGGTGTCTTAACCACTTGACCAAGGGGCCATACAATATAGATAGTGTTTTTATGGCGGAGAGCAAGGGATTTGAACCCTTGAGACAGGGTTACCCGCCTACACGATTTCCAATCGTGCTCCTTCGGCCACTCGGACAGCTCTCCATAAAAGAATGGCTCCGCAGGTAGGACTCGAACCTACGACCGATCGGTTAACAGCCGATAGCTCTACCACTGAGCTACTGCGGAATAATAAAATTGTTACAGCCTGGCAACGTCCTACTCTCACAGGGACGCTTGTCCCAACTACCATCGGCGCTGAGAAGCTTAACTTCCGTGTTCGGTATGGGAACGGGTGTGACCTTCTCGCCATTATTACCAGACTGTTTTCTCAAAGACATACTTTATTATACTGTCTTTCAGAGATTTTTCAAGAGGTTTTTGAAAAAATTCATTCCCTCAAAACTAGATAATTTCAGAAGAAGTTAGTAAAAACGAGTTCATCTTTTAAAAATTGGTTAAGTCCTCGAACGATTAGTATCAGTCAGCTCCACACGTCACCGCGCTTCCACCTCTGACCTATCAACCTGATCATCTTTCAGGGTTCTTACTAGCTTGACGCTATGGGAAATCTCATCTTGAGGGGGGCTTCATGCTTAGATGCTTTCAGCACTTATCCCGTCCGCACATAGCTACCCAGCGATGCCTTTGGCAAGACAACTGGTACACCAGCGGTGCGTCCATCCCGGTCCTCTCGTACTAAGGACAGCTCCTCTCAAATTTCCTGCGCCCACGACGGATAGGGACCGAACTGTCTCACGACGTTCTGAACCCAGCTCGCGTACCGCTTTAATGGGCGAACAGCCCAACCCTTGGGACCGACTACAGCCCCAGGATGCGATGAGCCGACATCGAGGTGCCAAACCTCCCCGTCGATGTGGACTCTTGGGGGAGATAAGCCTGTTATCCCCGGGGTAGCTTTTATCCGTTGAGCGATGGCCCTTCCATGCGGAACCACCGGATCACTAAGCCCGACTTTCGTCCCTGCTCGACTTGTAGGTCTCGCAGTCAAGCTCCCTTGTGCCTTTACACTCTGCGAATGATTTCCAACCATTCTGAGGGAACCTTTGGGCGCCTCCGTTACTCTTTAGGAGGCGACCGCCCCAGTCAAACTGCCCACCTGACACTGTCTCCCACCCCGATCAGGGGTGAGGGTTAGAATTTCAATACAGCCAGGGTAGTATCCCACCGACGCCTCCACCGAAGCTGGCGCTCCGGCTTCTCAGGCTCCTACCTATCCTGTACAAGCTGTACCAAAATTCAATATCAGGCTACAGTAAAGCTCCACGGGGTCTTTCCGTCCTGTCGCGGGTAACCTGCATCTTCACAGGTAGTATAATTTCACCGAGTCTCTCGTTGAGACAGTGCCCAGATCGTTACGCCTTTCGTGCGGGTCGGAACTTACCCGACAAGGAATTTCGCTACCTTAGGACCGTTATAGTTACGGCCGCCGTTTACTGGGGCTTCGATTCAGAGCTTCGCTTAGAGCTAACCCCTCCTCTTAACCTTCCAGCACCGGGCAGGCGTCAGCCCCTATACTTCGCCTTGCGGCTTCGCAGAGACCTGTGTTTTTGCTAAACAGTCGCCTGGGCCTATTCACTGCGGCTCTTCGAGGCTATTCACCTCAAAAAGCACCCCTTCTCCCGAAGTTACGGGGTCATTTTGCCGAGTTCCTTAACGAGAGTTCTCTCGCTCACCTTAGGATTCTCTCCTCGCCTACCTGTGTCGGTTTGCGGTACGGGCACCTTTTATCTCGCTAGAGGCTTTTCTTGGCAGTGTGGAATCAGGAACTTCGGTACTATATTTCCCTCGGCATCACAGCTCAGCCTTACGGTGAACGGATTTTCCTATTCACCAGCCTACCTGCTTACACGCACATATCCAACAGTGCGCTTACCCTATCCTCCTGCGTCCCCCCATCACTCAAACGATAAAGAGGTGGTACAGGAATATCAACCTGTTGTCCATCGCCTACGCCTTTCGGCCTCGGCTTAGGTCCCGACTAACCCTGAGAGGACGAGCCTTCCTCAGGAAACCTTAGGCATACGGTGGATGGGATTCTCACCCATCTTTCGCTACTCATACCGGCATTCTCACTTCTAAGCGCTCCACCAGTCCTTACGGTCTAGCTTCAACGCCCTTAGAACGCTCTCCTACCACTGACATCGTAGATGTCAATCCACAGCTTCGGTGTTACGTTTAGCCCCGGTACATTTTCGGCGCAGAGTCACTCGACCAGTGAGCTATTACGCACTCTTTAAATGGTGGCTGCTTCTAAGCCAACATCCTGGTTGTCTAAGCAACTCCACATCCTTTTCCACTTAACGTAAACTTTGGGACCTTAGCTGGTGGTCTGGGCTGTTTCCCTTTTGACTACGGATCTTATCACTCGCAGTCTGACTCCCACGGATAAGTCTTTGGCATTCGGAGTTTGTCTGAATTCGGTAACCCGATGAGGGCCCCTAGTCCAAACAGTGCTCTACCTCCAAGACTCTTACAACGTGAGGCTAGCCCTAAAGCTATTTCGGAGAGAACCAGCTATCTCCAAGTTCGATTGGAATTTCTCCGCTACCCACACCTCATCCCCGCACTTTTCAACGTGCGTGGGTTCGGGCCTCCATCCAGTGTTACCTGGACTTCACCCTGGACATGGGTAGATCACCTGGTTTCGGGTCTACGACCACATACTTATTCGCCCTATTCAGACTCGCTTTCGCTGCGGCTCCGTCTCTTCAACTTAACCTTGCATGGGATCGTAACTCGCCGGTTCATTCTACAAAAGGCACGCCATCACCCGGGTTTTTTCGAAAGAAAAAACATAGGGCTCTGACTACTTGTAGGCACACGGTTTCAGGATCTATTTCACTCCCCTTCCGGGGTGCTTTTCACCTTTCCCTCACGGTACTGGTTCACTATCGGTCACTAGGGAGTATTTAGCCTTGGGAGATGGTCCTCCCAGCTTCCGACCGGATTTCTCGTGTCCGGCCGTACTCAGGATCCACTCAGGAGGGAACGAAGTTTCAACTACAGGGTTTTTACCTTCTATGACGGGCCTTTCCAGACCGCTTCATCTACCCCGTTCCTTTGTAACTCCATGTTGAGTGTCCTACAACCCCAAGAGGCAAGCCTCTTGGTTTGGGCTATGTCCCGTTTCGCTCGCCGCTACTCAGGGAATCGCGTTTGCTTTCTCTTCCTCCGGGTACTTAGATGTTTCAGTTCCCCGGGTCTGCCTTCAATACCCTATGTATTCAGGTAAAGATACTGCTCCATTACGAGCAGTGGGTTCCCCCATTCGGAAATCTCCGGATCAAAGCTTACTTACAGCTCCCCGAAGCATATCGGTGTTAGTCCCGTCCTTCATCGGCTCCTAGTGCCAAGGCATCCACCGTGCGCCCTTTCTAACTTAACCTAAATGGTTATTCTCTTATTTAATAAGAGAGAAAAACTAAAATGGCTAGGAAAAATTGAACTTCATTTTTCCCTTCACTCGGTTTTTACTTGGTTTCTTCTTCTTACGATTATCTAGTTTTCAAAGAACGAATATATCAGAGAGATTACTCTCTCAAAACTAAACAAACAAGTAACAGTCAACGTTTATCAGTCCACAAGGACTGTATATTCCTTAGAAAGGAGGTGATCCAGCCGCACCTTCCGATACGGCTACCTTGTTACGACTTCACCCCAATCATCTGTCCCACCTTAGGCGGCTGGCTCCTTACGGTTACCCCACCGACTTCGGGTGTTACAAACTCTCGTGGTGTGACGGGCGGTGTGTACAAGGCCCGGGAACGTATTCACCGCGGCATGCTGATCCGCGATTACTAGCGATTCCGGCTTCATGTAGGCGAGTTGCAGCCTACAATCCGAACTGAGAATGGTTTTATGGGATTGGCTAAACCTCGCGGTCTTGCAGCCCTTTGTACCATCCATTGTAGCACGTGTGTAGCCCAGGTCATAAGGGGCATGATGATTTGACGTCATCCCCACCTTCCTCCGGTTTGTCACCGGCAGTCTCCTTAGAGTGCCCAACTGAATGCTGGCAACTAAGAACAAGGGTTGCGCTCGTTGCGGGACTTAACCCAACATCTCACGACACGAGCTGACGACAACCATGCACCACCTGTCACTCTGTCCCCCGAAGGGGAACGTCCTATCTCTAGGAGTGTCAGAGGATGTCAAGACCTGGTAAGGTTCTTCGCGTTGCTTCGAATTAAACCACATGCTCCACCGCTTGTGCGGGCCCCCGTCAATTCCTTTGAGTTTCAGCCTTGCGGCCGTACTCCCCAGGCGGAGTGCTTAATGCGTTAGCTGCAGCACTAAAGGGCGGAAACCCTCTAACACTTAGCACTCATCGTTTACGGCGTGGACTACCAGGGTATCTAATCCTGTTTGCTCCCCACGCTTTCGCGCCTCAGCGTCAGTTACAGACCAGAAAGCCGCCTTCGCCACTGGTGTTCCTCCACATCTCTACGCATTTCACCGCTACACGTGGAATTCCGCTTTCCTCTTCTGTACTCAAGTCCCCCAGTTTCCAATGACCCTCCACGGTTGAGCCGTGGGCTTTCACATCAGACTTAAAGGACCGCCTGCGCGCGCTTTACGCCCAATAATTCCGGACAACGCTTGCCACCTACGTATTACCGCGGCTGCTGGCACGTAGTTAGCCGTGGCTTTCTGGTTAGGTACCGTCAAGGTACCGGCAGTTACTCCGGTACTTGTTCTTCCCTAACAACAGAGCTTTACGACCCGAAGGCCTTCATCGCTCACGCGGCGTTGCTCCGTCAGACTTTCGTCCATTGCGGAAGATTCCCTACTGCTGCCTCCCGTAGGAGTCTGGGCCGTGTCTCAGTCCCAGTGTGGCCGATCACCCTCTCAGGTCGGCTACGCATCGTCGCCTTGGTGAGCCGTTACCTCACCAACTAGCTAATGCGCCGCGGGCCCATCTGTAAGTGTCAGCGTAAACCGACTTTCAGCTTCCCCTCATGAGAGGGAAAGAATTATCCGGTATTAGCACCGGTTTCCCGGTGTTATCCCAGTCTTACAGGCAGGTTGCCCACGTGTTACTCACCCGTCCGCCGCTAATCAAGAGGTGCAAGCACCTCTTGATTCGCTCGACTTGCATGTATTAGGCACGCCGCCAGCGTTCGTCCTGAGCCAGGATCAAACTCTCCAAGAAAGTTGATATAGCTCATTTGTTACGTTGGCTAGTTTCTTATAGAAGAAACTAATATTTTTTGTTGACGTTCTTGTTTGTTTAGTTTTCAAAGAGCAATTAACACTTTCGCTCGTAAGCGACTTTTATAATATAACACAACGTAATTTAAAGTGTCAATATTATTTTTTCAAAAAAAGAAAACCGTCACTCGCAGAACTTTTATTCAATCGTTCGCAGCGACGGTTATAAATATATCAAGTATCTCAAAAAAGGTCAATAGGTTTTATTATTTTTTACAATAATTTTTTATTCACCTGATAACATCGATGAAAAATGCCATGTCCCTTTGTATCTAGACTAACAACATCAATTAATCCTTTTTCTATTAAGTACTCAATTAAAACAGCAAGATCCACTGAATAAGGGACTAACTCTTTCTCATTCTGAATTTCATTGAAGGTCCAGTATTCTTTTGTACCGAGGACATCTAAGAGATGAGCACATCCTACTTTGGTACGTGAATGAATCATAAACTCGCTTGCTAAAAATAATAACTCCAGCCTTTTTTCTATTGGTTCTTCACTATTAACGAGTTCTTCATATAATTTTACTATTTCAGGTTCAATTTGTTTAACCTGCTGCCAAACCGTTAATTCGGGATGAAGCCCATTTTCAACTACTGCTAATCGCGCTAAGTGGTGTAGAGAATGAACAACATAATTATAGGCATCTAAGAATTGTTTGTTTTCAAAGAGCGCTTTCCCATCGACATACCGTCTTATCAGCTTAGCAAATTCTAACCCCATTTTTATCTTTCGACCATTAAACGGAAATTCACGGAGCTCGGTTTTGAGATTCGCAATATACTCATTGCGATCAAATAATATTTTTGCATTATGAAGCCATTCAAATATTTTTCGATTTGTGCCTAGGAGAAGCCATTCTTTTAATTGTGCTTCGGTAATGATATGCATCGCTGCCTTATTATCATTGTAAGTATAATGCTTTATTAGTAATGGCTGTTCTCCCTCTTTTATTATGATTAAAAGGATTACATCAAAGGTGTCTGTGGTATGACTTGATTTATGTCTTTTTTCTATCATCAATACACCAAGTGTATTGGATTGACTAGCCCGTTCCTGATATATAGGCCGAAGAATGTCTTTCATTCACTCATTCCTCCAATTTTCTCGATAACTATAAGTTCGACAGTAATATAAAATCTCCTTCTTACGAATAAGACAAACTTCGACATTTTTATACATACCCTTTTTTCCCCAGATGTAAATATGGTATAGTTTGTCTAGGAGGAGAGAATATGGCTAAATATTCAAGTAAAATAAATAAAATTCGCAGTTTTGCATTGTCCTTAATCTTTATCGGTTTTATTGTTATGTACGGTGGAATCTATTTTCGCAACTCACCACTTATTATGACCATTTTCATGTTAATTGGACTTTTATTTATTATTGCAAGTACCGTAGTTTATTTTTGGATTGGAATGTTATCCACTAAAACAATTCAAGTAAAATGTCCAACCTGCGGAAAACACACGAAAATGCTAGGTAAAGTGGATATGTGTATGTATTGTCGTGAACCCCTAACACTTGATCCTAACCTTGAAGGAAAAGAATTCGATGAGTCATATAACAAAAAACGCCAAAATAAAAAGCCGATCGTCTAATCGGCTTTTATTGTTGCGCCTCATTAATGCACTTCTTTACTTGTACACTCAGGACAAGTTCCGTAAATCTCCATACGATGATTATTTACTTTAAATCCCGTAACATGCGAAGCAAGGTGTTCCACTTCATCTAATCCAGGATAATGGAAATCTACGATTTTGCCGCAGCTTTCACAAATCACATGATAATGGTGTGATGTTACAAAATCAAACCGTGCTGAAGCATCACCATACGTTAATTCTTTTACTAAACCAACTTCACGAAATACTCGTAAATTATTGTAAACTGTCGCCACACTCATATTAGGGAATTTCCCCTCTAAGGCTTTATAAATTTCATCTGCTGTAGGATGTGACATCGAGTTTATTAAATATTCAAGTATCGCATGACGTTGCGGGGTAATCCGTACTCCCGTTTCCTTTAAAGTTTCTAACGCTTCTTTTAACTGATTCATCGCCATGCACCTCTAATCCAAAAAAATTCTTAAATTATAATTGTTATAATTAGTTTACTAAGGAAATAATACTTTTGTCAATATTGTAATATCGTTATCATACAAATGTTTTTCAATTCTCTTGGTGTAACGTTTGCTCTATACTCCCCAGCTCATGATTAACAAAACGGGCAGTCACAAATAATAGATCAGAAAGTCTATTTAAGTATGCCAAAACAAGGGAATTTACTTCCTCCCCCAACGAAACCGCGCATCTTTCTGCTCTCCTTGTAGTTGTACGAGCAACATGGAATGCAGCTCCAGCACAATGTCCACCTGGCAATATAAAATTTGTCAACTCCGGAAGTGATTGATTCATCTGGTCTATTTGCTTTTCCATTTCTTCTATATCACTTACTTTAAGAGACCACTTTACTGGCTTTCCTTTTGGAGTAGCCAACTCCGCACCCACGTGAAAAAGATTTGTTTGTATTTTATGATACATATTCTCTATTAATTCTTTCTTTTGAAAAGATTCGCCTTGTAGATAACTTAATGCAAGTCCAATCATTGAATTCGTTTCATCACAGGTTCCATATGCCTCAACACGCAAATCGTTTTTTGCAACCCTTTGCCCATAAATTAAAGATGTAGTCCCTTTGTCACCAGTCTTTGTATAAATCTTCATATTCCAACCCCCATAACGAAATATTATTTTTACTACTATATGTATACCACTGTTGTATTTTCTTCATCATATCATCTAATTGAACGCCTATAAACACAAGATATAGTGTTTAACCATAAAAAAAAGGGCCGATAGTCGACCCAAAAGTTTTATCTGAGGAGGTATGCCCTAATAGAATGATATTCAAATCGGATTCATTTGCATTGGACAAAAGCCTTTACTGTAGAAATTAGGCTTAAAAATTGTTAGCCCAGATTTTCTTTAATGTATGCTAACGCATTTTCTACATGCCCTTTTACTTGAACCTTTCTCCATTCCTTAACTAGAGATCCATTTTTATCAATGATAAAGGTAGATCTTTCAATACCCATATATTCCTTACCAAAATTTTTCTTTAATTTCCATACACCAAATTCTTCTGCTACGCGATGTTCAGTATCTGCAAGCAGCAAGAATGGCAATCCATATTTCTCTATGAATTTCTGATGACGTTCGACTGGATCAGGACTAACCCCGAGAATCACTGCATTTAACTCTTTAAATTGTTCACTTAGATCACGAAAATCACAGGCTTCTGTTGTACATCCAGGAGTCATATCCTTAGGATAAAAATATAAGACAACATTTGATCCTCTTAAGCTTGATAGCTTTACTGTTTCACCATTATTTGCCGGCAGTTCAAAATCCGGAGCTTGCTTCCCAATTTCAATTGTCATGGTTATCATCACCTCATGGAAAATATTCTCTCCCATAAGCCTAACCAAACATGCTCCACAATACAACTATTTGATTTCCTTTACTTCACGGTCCATCAATGCGCGTGCTACAAATGCTGCAGGCATTGTATAGCCAATTAATGCTTCAACAACCGCTACCATTCTCCCAACACCATGAGGGATGACATCGCCATTCCCAACAGAAAACAAAGTCATCGCACTGAAATAAAAACTTGTTTCAAAGATGTTATAGTTGTTTTCGCCATTTGTTTCTACAAGCAATGATATGCCCCTTAATTCAAACAACAAATAAATGAGTCCAAATCCAAGGATAACGGTAACGTAGATTGACCCCAAAAAAAGGGCATTTTCAATCGAAACCAACTTTCCTTTAACCGTGTTTGGGATAAACAACGTTCTTAAACTCATAAAAATGCAGAAAATTACGATGGGAAGTAAAAAATAGAACACGAGCAGCCACCTCAATTGAGTCAATTATTCTCATTCTATGCAGGCTTGGACGATAAAATATGCAGAGAGTGAAAATTTTTCAAAAAGTAAAATAAATAAAAGTCCCTGTGAAAAGTGATAAAATTGGAAGGAAGTCATTACGAGGAGGAAAACTCATGCAATTTACCAATTCAGAACGGATACATAATGAGGCGCTAAAGCATATAGTCGGCGGGGTAAACAGCCCCTCTCGCTCATACAAAGCTGTTGGCGGCGGAGCGCCAGTGGTAATGGAACGCGCTCAAGGTGCTTACTTTTATGATGTCGATGGAAATCAATACATCGACTACCTTGCTGCTTACGGTCCGATTATCACAGGTCATGCTCACCCTCATATTACAGAAGCAATTAAAAAGGCAGCGGAGAGTGGTGTTCTTTTTGGCACGCCTACACCGCATGAAGTAAAGTTTGCTAAAATGCTAAAGGAAGCTATGCCTTTTTTAGAAAAGGTTCGTTTTGTGAATTCAGGAACAGAAGCGGTCATGACAACCATTCGAGTCGCCCGAGCCTATACAGGAAGAGACAAAATTATTAAGTTCGCTGGATGCTACCACGGACACTCTGACCTTGTACTTGTAGCTGCAGGCTCAGGACCATCCACCCTCGGAACACCTGATTCTGCCGGTGTTCCAAAGAGTATTGCCCAAGAAGTCATTACCGTTCCATTTAATGATATTGCACCTTTTAAAGAAGCCTTAGAGAAATGGGGCGACCAAATCGCTGCTGTCTTAGTTGAACCGATTGTAGGGAACTTCGGAATTGTTGAGCCAAAACCTGGTTTCTTACAGCAGGTAAATGACCTTACTCATGAAGCAGGGGCACTTGTAATCTATGATGAAGTCATCACTGCTTTCCGCTTTATGTATGGAGGTGCACAAGATTTATTAGGAATCCAGCCTGACTTAACCGCACTCGGGAAAATTATTGGGGGCGGTCTGCCTATCGGTGCTTATGGCGGACGTAAAGAAATAATGGAAAAGGTTGCTCCGCTCGGCCCAGCTTATCAAGCGGGAACGATGGCCGGAAATCCAGCTTCCATTCTTTCAGGTATTGCTTGTTTGGAAGTATTAAAGCAAGAGGGTGTATATGATTATCTTGATCGTTTAGGCGCAATGCTTGAAGAGGGAATTTTAGAAGCCGCTCGAGAACACGATATTCAAATTACTATCAATCGTTTAAAAGGCGCCCTCACCGTTTATTTCACAAATGAAAGAATTGAAAACTATGAGCAGGCAGAAAACACAGATGGTGAGATGTTCGGAAGATTCTTTAAGCTTATGCTGCAACAAGGAATAAACTTGGCTCCTTCCAAGTATGAAGCATGGTTCTTAACCATTGCGCATTCAGAAGAGGACATTGAAGCAACACTTCATGCGGTAAACAATGCATTTTCTTTACTTAAAGGAGAATAGACATTTTTCATGCAGAATTAGAGAGTGGCAACACTCTCTATTTTTTTAACACCATAATCCATGAGCGTTTCTTCTTACCGTAGGAGCAGTTTTTTTGATGGGAAGGTCATTTTGAACCCGCTTAAGTAACGGTCACCTTGATTTTTCCAATGCACGGGTACTATAAAACCTCCTGAGTGACCGTCAACATTGTTTTTTCTATGTCACGGGCACTATGAACCCCTAAGCAAATTTCATATTATATCTCTTGATAAAATATTTTAATCCATGTATAGTACGTAATTGTTCATTATGAAGTAAACTAAGAATAAGTCACTTAAATTTGAAAGGAACCATTTAGAATGAAGTTAGGTGCCCGCATTTTAAAAACGGGAATTGCCATTGTCTTGTCCCTTTATTTAGCACAGCTGCTGCACTCGCCCTCTCCTGTATTGGCAGGCATTGCCGCCATTTTTGCCATCCAGCCAACGATTTATCGTTCTTATTTGACGATTGTTGAACAAATTCAAGGGAATTTAATTGGCGCGATCCTCGCAGTTGTTTTTGTCCTTCTCTTAGGAAATCATACTATCGTCATTGGATTGGCTGCTATTATTGTTATTATCATCATCCGTAAATTAAAAATTGAAAATACTATCGGTCTTTCACTCGTTACATTGGTTTCGATTATGGAAACACCCGGAATAGACTTTATTCCGTTTGCCGGTATTCGCTTCTCAACCATTATGATTGGGGTATTTTCTGCTTTTATCGTCAACCTTGTGTTTCTGCCGCCTAAATATGAGAATAAGCTTTATTTTAGTATAACAGGAACAACCGAAGAAATTATTCGTTGGATACGATTAAGCACCCGCCATGATTTTGACTATAACCTTCTAAAAGCGGATATTGAAAAACTAAAAGAAAATTTACTTAAAATGGAACAGTTTTATTTAATGTATAAAGAAGAAAGAAGCTATTTCAAAAAGAATAGTTTAGAAAAGTCGAGAAAACTCGTGGTATTTAGACAAATGACTTCAACTGCAAAACGAGCACTTGATACATTAAAAAAGCTTCATCGATTTGAAAACGAAATGCTGCACTTATCTGAAAGCTTTCAACTGTCCATCCAAGAACAGCTCGATCGTGTCATCTATCATCATGAGCAATTAATGCTTCGATTTATCGGCAAAGTTCCAACACCTATAGAAAGTGAAGCATATACTTGTATTGATAAAAAGGAGTTATTAGAGTTATTCTTGAGTCATCAGAAGCATTACAGCGATCAAGAAGATCCGCATCTTTATCATACAATGCAAATAATTTCTTCTATTATTGATTATGGGGAACAGGTTGAACACCTTGATACACTTATAAACAGCTTTCACTCCTTTCATCATAATGAAGTATCCATTGAGCAAAAAGAAATCGAATAAAAAAAGCAGCTGTTATTGGTTCAGCTGCTTTTTGACTATGGTTTTGCTGTTGCTGTTTCTTCATGCTGTTCGAGTTGCTGCACTTGAAATAATTTTGAAGCAGCGCCAGGTACCATTCGTGGTGACTATGCCTCTACCGAAGAAGAGAATGTCATCCATGGTTTCGATTCTCTTAAATGAAATCGATAATTTCATCGGTCTTCTAAAAGACACAGATTAGGTGATGATTTTCCATTCGACATTCGAAAATCTGTTTAATACTTTTAAATCTATCCCCTTGGCCTATTAATGCTAGACGGAAATCCCACCCGTTATAGTTACGACCTTGCTCGGCCGCAAGGTCTGTCCCCGTAACAACCGTTAAACATCGAATTACAAAATCACTTAATCATTCACATTAGTTTAATTTCTTTTTCAACCATAAATTCTTTTAATATTGCCTCGGTATGCTCTCCAACTCTTGGAATTGGATTCATTACTGCGTTTATTCCATTGAATGTAACTGGAGGAATCAGTGCCTTCACTTTTCCGACTGGGGAATCCACTTCTCTCCAACGATTACGAACTTTTAATTGCGGGTGGTCGATAAACTCTTTTACTGTATTTAATCGAGCGTTCGCAATTTTAGATTCCTCGAGTTTTTTTATGATTTGATCTGAATCTATTCTTAAAAACACTTCATCAATAATTGACTTTAAAATAGCTTTGTTTTCTACACGGTTAGAGTTGCTACTGAATCTGCTGTCGTTAGCTAACGCAGGGTTACCAAGAACCTTCTCACAAAATTGGACCCATTCCCTTTCATTTTGGATTCCTAAAAATACTAACTTCTGATCGCCAGCGGTAAATGGACCATAAGGATAAATGGTGGCGTGGCTTGCCCCTGTTCTTTTTGGTTCCGTACCTCCATATAAGGAATAATAAAGTGGATACCCCATCCATTCAGCGAGGGCTTCTAGCATGGAAACTTCTAAAACCGTTCCTTTGCCCGTTTTATGACGTGCTAATATCGCTGTTAAAATTCCCGTATAGGCATACATCCCTGCTGCAATATCAGCAATTGAAATCCCTGATTTTGATGGGGATTCATCTGTACCAGTAATGGATACTAATCCTGCCTCACATTGAATTAGGAGGTCATAAGCCTTTTTATTCGTATATGGACCGAACGTACCATATCCTGAAATCCCGCAAATAATTAAATGCGGATATTTTTCTATTAACTCCTCTGCTCCAAACCCAAGTCGATCAACTGCACCAGGAGCTAAGTTTTGAATGAATACATCTGCCTCTGACAAGAGCTTATCCAAGACCTTCTTGGCATCATCTCGTTTTAAATCCAAAGCAATGGATTCTTTCGATCGATTGGTCCATACAAAATGACTTGACATACCATTTACAGTTTTATCGTAATTACGTGCAAAATCTCCTGTTTCAGGTCTTTCTACTTTAATAACACGTGCACCTAAATCAGCTAACTGTCTTGTAGCAAAAGGAGCTGCAATCGCCTGTTCTAGAGATACAACGGTAATTCCCTCCAATGGTAACATATCGTTTTCCCCCTTCATGAATCGTCCCCAGTTTTCGAGTAAATATTTTAATTGGATTGAAAACCTTCCACTCCTAATTTATACCAATCATTTCCATATGCATCATTAATCACAACGGCTGGGAAATTTTCAACAACCATTTTTCTAATAGCTTCCGTTCCCAAATCTTCGTAGGCAACCACTTCCACTTGTTTAATCGTCCGTGCAATCAAAGCTCCTGACCCACCAATAGCTGCAAAATAAACGGCTTTATTTCGTTTCATGGCTTCAATAACTTCCGCACTTCTATAACCTTTTCCAATCATTCCTTTTAGTCCCATATCGAGGAGTTTTGGAGTATATTTATCCATCCTTCCACTCGTAGTCGGACCTGCTGAACCAACCACTTGCCCTGGCTTTGGAGGGGTTGGACCGACATAATAAAAAACCTTTCTTTCAATATCAATCGGCAACGTTTTTCCTTGTTCAAGGGCTTCAAACATACGTTTATGGGCAGCATCTCTTGCCGAATAAATTGTCCCGCTGATCAACACTCGGTCACCGGCTTTTAACGATAAAATCGTGTCTTTACTAAATGGTGCTTCTATATGAATGGCTGACATTTTCATTCCCCCCATTAAAGGATGATTTCTTTATGGCGACTGGCATGGCAGTTTAAGTTAATAGCTACCGGTAAAGCGGCGATATGACAAGGAGCGATTTCAATTTTCACATCAAGAGCTGTTGTATTTCCTCCCATCCCTTGAGGACCAATTCCAAGCCTGTTGATTTCATCCATTAACTCTTCTTCTAAATCTGCTATTTCAGACAAACCACTTCTCTCACCAATTGGGCGAAATAGTGATTTCTTCGCTAAATAGGCACACTTCTCAAAATTCCCGCCTATTCCAATCCCAACTACAAGGGGTGGGCAAGCATTTGGACCAGCTATCCTTACCGTATCAATTATAAAATCCTTCACACCTTGTAACCCATCAGCAGGCTTTAACATTTTAAGCGTGCTCATATTTTCACTGCCTCCGCCTTTTGCGGACATATGCATAACGAGTTGATCCCCCGGAACGATTTCGACATGAATAACGGCTGGAGAATTATATCCAGTGCTCTTTTTCCTTGTTAAAGGATGATCGACAATCGAATGTCTTAAATAGCCTTCCTCATAGCCTTTTTTTACACCTTCATTAATAGCTTCATATAAATCGCCGCCAATGATATGACAATCCTGACCCAACTCAACAATAAATACAGCAACACCAGTATCTTGACACATAGGAACACGCTCGCTGGTCGCAATATTCGCATTCAAGATGAGTTGGTTCAAAATATCTTTTCCATTTTCAGAGACCTCTGTTTTCAAGGCCGATTTAAATGCATTTAAAACATCTTCACCGAGATCATAATTTGCTTCTTGGCAGGCAATACTCACCTTTTCAACAATTTCTTCATAAATTATTTTTCTCAAACCGTTTCCCTCCTTAGTTCGGAAAATTCCAAAAATAACGAAGACTATATATCAGTTATAGTTTCATAAATTGTCCTTGCTAAAAATTCTAGTTTGTTTCTATTACACTTTTCGCTCATGGTTATTTTGTAGAGAGTGTTAAGATCCCTTTCGCTTTTTTGTAAACAGGATAATCAACTAGTGCATTATTTACATTAATCGAAGCGATCCCGTTTCTTTCCGCTTCTTCAAATGCACGGACAATCTCTAGCGCTTTGTTTATTTCATTTTCTGAAGGGGAAAATACACTATGAACAATTTCAATTTGTTTTGGATGAATCAAAAGCTTAGCTTTAAATCCGATTTGCTTTGAAAAAACAGCTTCATATTCCAAACCTTTCTCATTGTTTAAATCTGGATAAACCGCATCAATCGGACTATTAATACTTGCTGCTCTTGAAGCAATAACGACTTGTGAACGAGCATATAAAAGTTCTAAACCATTAGGGGTAAGCTCACAATCAATATCAAGGGCAAAATCAATCGATCCAAAAGCCAGTCTCGATATCATAGGATCAGCTGACGCAACTGTATACACATTTTGGACGCCTTTGGCTGTTTCAATTAAAGGAATAACTTCGAAGGCTCTTCCCTCTTCAATAACTAACCTGCGAATTTTATTACAGACCCCCCGGATATACTCTGAAGATTCCGACTTCGGTATCATGATACCTTTTGCACCGCTTGTGATCGCACACATCACATCTTCTTCCCAATATGGCGAATCTAGGTCATTGATTCTTATAATTATTTTTTTTGTATGACTGTCTTCTAATAAAACTTTTTTTATATTTTCACGAGCCGTTTCTTTTTCTGAAAAAGCTACTGCATCCTCCAAATCAATAATGACACAGTCTGCATTTGTAGAAATAGCCTTTTTAATCATTCCAGCTTTGGTGCCTGGTACAAATAAATAAGAACGTTCCATTCTATCCCTCCTCAAATATTAGGGTATTGGATTCTAAAAATATGTACTGAAGAGTATAAATAAGGATAAACCTTCCAATCTATTGGAAGGCGGGATAATAGGAGAAAACTACTATCCTCGCATCATTTTAATGTTCATCGAATCTTCCAACGGACTGTTTTTATTAGTATGTTTGATAAAAAAGGTACCTAATGCCATTGCAACAAGATCACCTTCCTCATCTGTTATGGCACATTGTCCTACAACGGTAGATTTTCCCTCATGCAGGATGGTTGGCTTTGCATAAAGCTTCCTTCCTTTTCCTGGCTTAATATAATTGACTTTCAGTTCCACTGTTAAAACTTGGCTATCATCTTTCACCGCAGAGAGAATTTTATATCCAATCGTAATGTCCGCCAGTGTATAAATAGCTCCTCCCTGAGCAACCCCATATGTGTTGGCATTTTGCATGCCAAGATTCATGGATACTACATCGGGATCTGTCACATCTATACCGAGAAATCGACCTAAATAATAGAAACTGCCTTGTTTGGATTCTTTTATCGAATTAAGGACATGGTGAATATGTTCCAATTCTTGTACGTTTAATTCGTTTAGGTCTTTATTTATTTCCTGTAAAAGAAAATCCTTCAACATTTACATTACCCTCTCGTTTAGTAGGATACTATTTTCATAACAAGTAAGATCTAACTTCTAAACCAGTTTTTCAAAGCTGTAAAATTGGCTTCTCGATTCAACTCACCAAGGGCATGTGTTAAGGGAATTTCCTTTGGACACACCTGAACACAATTTTGTGAGTTCCCGCAATTCGCTATTCCATCTTCTCCAATGACAACTTCCATTCTTTCATTCTTAAGAGTTGCACCAGTTGGATGCATATTAAAATACTTAATTTGTCCCATTGCTTGAGGACCTATGAAAGGTGATTGGCTATTAACGTTAGGACAAGCCTCAAGGCAGCACCCACATGTCATACAAGTAGAATATTTATAAGCTGTTTGTTGGTCATTTGGAGAGATATTCGGTCCCCCATCTAATGCATACGTTCCATCGATTGGAACCCACCCTTTTACTCTTTTTAAAGCTTCAAACATTCTGCTTCGGTCAACAACTAAATCCTTTTGAACTGGAAAAGTAGACATCGGTTCTAATGTAATCGGCTGTTTAAGATTATCAACTAAAGCTGAACAAGCTTGCCTTACCTTACCGTTTATTCTCATACTACAGGCACCACAAACTTCTTCTAGGCAGTTATATTCCCAGACAACGGATTTAACTTTTTTTCCTTCTATATTAAAAGGATTGCGCTGGATTTCCATTAAAGCTGATATAACATTCATATTAGGGCGGTAAGGGATTGAAAATTCTTCCCAATATGAAGGTTCATCTGGAGAATCTTGTCGTTTAATTTTGAATTGAAGCAGCTTTTCTTTTACCTTGACCATCATTTATCCCCCTTTATTTATGCCTTTTGAGTAACTTCTTCTTTTTTACTAGTTGTGACGACATCGTATCTTCTTTCCCGAGGTTGGATATATCGTAAATCCACTGGGTCATAACGGAATATGGGACCATTACCCGTATATTCGGTAATTGTGGTTTTTAACCATTCTTCGTCATTTCTGTTTGGAAACTCAGGTTTGTAGTGAGCGCCTCTACTTTCATTCCTATTTAAAGCACCAAGTGTAATGGCTCGGGCTAGCTCCATCATATTGCGAAGCTGTCTTATGAAAGGGGCTGTTCGATTTTCCCAGACAGTTCGATCATCAGTTCCAATATGATTCCAACGCTCCAGCAACTCTTGTAATTTTTCGTCTGTTTTTTGGAGGTTTTCATTGGTTCGAACCACCGTTACGTTATTGACCATCCAGTCGCTCATTTCAACGTGAAGCTGATATGGATTTTCATCCCCATCCATTTTGAGAATTTTATTAAATTCATTTTTTTGGAACCTTTTTTCCTCTTCATATATGTAACTAGGAAGATCAGCAGACCTCTTTTCAAGACCTTGCACATACTTTACAGCGTTTGGACCAGTAATCATCCCACCGTAAATCGCAGAAACTAAAGAGTTGGCTCCAAGACGGTTGGCTCCATGGTATTGATAATCACATTCGCCGCAAGCAAATAACCCCTTGATATTCGTCATTTGATCATAATCAACCCATAAGCCACCCATAGAATAATGCATCGCCGGGAATATCTTCATAGGCAGTTTTCTTGGATCTTCCCCTACGAATTTTTCGTAAATATCTAAAATCCCACCAAGCTTCCGATCTAACTTTTTATGATCGATATGTGATAAGTCGAGATAAACCATATTCTCCCCATTTATACCTAGCTTAAGGTCGACACATACATGGAAGATTTCCCGGGTTGCAATATCACGAGGCACTAAATTCCCGTACGCAGGATATTTTTCCTCAAGGAAGTACCATGGCTTTCCATCTTTATATACCCAGAGCCTTCCTCCTTCTCCACGAGCAGATTCTGACATTAATCTCAATTTATCATCACCAGGGATTGCGGTTGGATGAATCTGTATAAACTCAGGATTCGCATAAAAGGCTCCTTGTTGATAAGCAATACTATGGGCACTTCCAGTATTGATAATAGAATTGGTACTTTTTCTAAAAATATTGCCAATACCACCAGTGGCCATGATAACAGCATCCGCTCTAAAATCCTGTAATTCCATTGTCTTTAAGTTTTGAGCTACAATCCCTCGGCATGTACGTTCCTCATCAAGTACAAGTGAGACCAATTCCCAATATTCATATTTCTCTATTAAACCTTCAACCTCATACTTTCTCACTTGTTCATCTAAAGCGTATAAGATTTGCTGTCCTGTAGTTGCTCCGGCAAAGGCTGTTCTTGAATATTTAGCGCCACCTAATCGACGGAAATCAATTTTTCCTTCTGGAGTCCGATTAAATTGAACCCCCATTCTTGCTAGTAAATAGATAATATCAGGTGCTGCATCACACATAGCCTTTACAGGAGGCTGATTTGCAAGGAAGTCGCCGCCATAAATCGTATCATCAAAATGTTCCCAAGAAGAATCTCCTTCACCTTTTGTATTGACCGCTCCATTAATTCCTCCTTGAGCACAGACGGAATGTGATCTGCGAACCGGTACTAACGAGAATAATTTTACTTTTCCACCTGTTTCAGCTATTTTTATGGCTGCCATTAATCCTGCTAACCCGCCGCCAATAATAATGTAGTCTTCTGTTTTCATGGACTTTCCCTCCCGCTGTATTTCCCTAAAATTGCATTCAAATTAATCTGTTTAAATTCATTTCTAATTAGATAAAGGCAGTCAAAGTTAAGATACTGATCACACTGATTACGAAAAATAAAACAAGGCTAATTTGTGTGGAGACTTTTTGTGATTTTTTTCCGATTGTGATTCCCCACGTAATAAGACCAGTTGATAAACCGTTACAAAAATGAAAGGCTGTTGAGATAACCCCAATCACATAAAAGGCGAATATAAAAGGGTTTTGTAAATGCTCACTGACGAGATTATAATTCACTTCTGTTCCAGTAATTGCCGTTGATATTCTAAACGACCATACATGATAAGCAACAAATATTAAAATGATAATTCCGCTCATTCGCTGAAATAAAAATAATAGATTTCTTTTGTAGGTGTATTGATTTGCATTGTTTTTAGATATAAATCCTAAATATATGCCATAAATTGCGTGAAACAGCAGTGGAATAGCTATGAATACAATCTCAACTACGATTAAAAAAGGAATGCTCTGCAGTAAATGAATTTGTTCGTTATACTTTTCACTGCCAAGAATTGCAAGGGCGTTTGTATAAATATGCTCTATCAGAAATAATCCCAGTGGAATAATTCCGGCTAGTGAATGTAAACGTGCATATAGGAATTTGTTCGATTTGCTTTTTTGCTGTGGCAGTGCTGGTGTCACTTTACTTGCTTCCATTTGCTTCATCCCCTACCTTATAAGAATTTAGTTAATTCTTTTTTATATGATTAACTTTTAAAAGGATAGCTGGCCTGTCTCCTTTATAGGAGAAAATGATACGGTGATTTTTCATGCCATAAAGAATATTCCGAATTTAAAATTCGAATTTCCGCTTCTATTGTTGCTTCGTTCAGACCAGCTTTTCAATTATTTAGATTTCATGAGGAGGATTTTTTATTTCTAAAAGCTTTATAGTAGGTACATTGTGTCTTTAGTATAATTGGTTTTAAAAAGTGAACCCTCAGTCTTTATAAGAATCCCCAAAGGAAAACACCAGTACAGAGAATAACACCCACCCATAGGAAAGCGATGACATTGTAACCCATAATATCCCGAATCCCGAGACCTGAAATGGCTAATGCCGGCAGCAGCCACATCGGCTGGATTATGTCCTGCCATGCATTCCCCCACATAACGGACATCGATACTTTCGCAAGATCTGCTCCCATGGCATTCGCTGCTTCAATCATAAATGGTCCCTGAACTGCCCAGTGTCCACCCGCTGAAGGAGTGAAAAAATTAATTAACATCGATGAAAGCAATCCCCAGAATGGAAGGGTCTCGGGAGAAGAAATAGCTACAAATCCTTCTGAAATGGTATTAACTAAGCCTGAATGATCCATCATCCCCATAATTCCCGCATAAAAAGGGAACTGAATGATCATACTACCAACATTTTTTGAGGCTGAACTGACTGCATTTAAATAACGGCGAGGTGTACCGTGCAACAATAAACCTAGGAATAGGAAAAGGAAATTGATACTGTTGATATTCAAACTTCCTTTTGTAAATGCAAAATATTGAATAAGAAATACCATGCCTAACGTGACTGCAATAAAAGCAATAAACTTGCTTCGTTCCATCTTTTCAGCCGGAGTTGACGCCCCTTCGCTTGTTGATTCAATTATAGGAGCATTCTCGTCCTTTTTAGTAACACTGACAATCCTTCCCTTTGGCTTGATCAAACTATTAACGAGAGGTAAAGTGACGATTAATAAAAAGAACATTGTGAGGGCAAAACCTGAAAATATGGTCTGATTAATTGGGATAATTCCCATGCTTCCTTCCAAAAAGTGCCCCTCTGTTGATATTAATAACGGAATGGTTGCGGAAATTCCAAATCCATAAAACGCAAAGCCACTGTAGGCAGCAGCAATAGCGAGAGGATAATGCAACGTTGGGATTCTTTCTGCTAATTTTCTCGCCATAATGCTTCCAACGATTAAACCAAAACCCCAGTTGATAAAGCTGGCTATTCCGGCAACAAAGGTAGCTAATGCTATAGCTCCACGAGGTGTCCTGACCATGCCGGCAACCCGGTCGAGAAAACGTTGTACCAATGGTGCCTCAGCCAATACGTACCCTGTTACCAGAACAATGATCATTTGCATGGCAAAGGTAAGTAGGCCCCAGAAACCATCACCCCAATAGCCAACCATTTCTACCGGTGTTTTCCCTTCAACAAAAACACCTAACAATATGGTAATAGCCGTTAATAAAATTGCAAATATAAAGGGATCAGGCATATACTTTTTTACAATCGCAGAGAATACATCACTAAATAATGAAACGACTCTACTAAAAAATCCCTCTTTTTTTAATTCTTCAGTCGTGTTTGTTTCTGGAATCTGGTACATTCTATTCATTTGAACACCTCCTGTTTTTTTAAAAAGCAAATTCCAAGCCTATTAAATTAAAGAACTTCAACCTTACTATCCATTTCTAACATTTGGAGAAATTCATCCAAATACTCACTGACTAATTCAGGATTCTCCACCGGGATAAAGTGACCATATCCTTCAATAGGTTTATATTGAAGCATTTTACAATTTGTCATCCGGCTAATGGTTGCTTCGGCCATTTTACCGGTAGCTATTTTATCATCCAAACCATGAATAACCAGCACAGGACAAGTGATTTGGTCCATTTTGTCACGGACATCGAACCCATTATACATCGTCAAATCTCCTTGTTTGGTAATGCCTATTTCCTGCATGACACCCCAATAGATAAAATCTTTTCTATCCTGATTGGTTTTGCTACCAATTAAACATTCACTAAACTCTAAGTGTGAGTGTTGAGGATTGACATATGGATGGTTTAGCAATTCAAGTATTTTTTCATCAATAGTGGGCGTATAATCAGCTCCCTGCATCGAACAAATTGCTTTTACAGGATAATCCTGTGCTAAATGGTAGACGATATTTCCACCCATTGAACAGCCGATAACAATTGGATCCTTCACATTTAATTCTTCAATAACTGACCAAACGAATTTTCCGTAATCAATATAGTTATTGATCACTTTGTTCCCTGGTAGTGGCCAGCTCTTTCCATGGGCTGGCATATCAAAAGATATCATTCGATATTTATCTTGTAATATTTCCATCATGTCATGATATTGCCGGTTCTCCCTGCCAGCAGTATGCAAACAGACGATCGTGTTACCATTCTCTGGGCCGTTATTTGTTTCACAGTAAATCTTAATATTCTTCACGTTAATATAAAATCCAGTTATTGCCATTTTACTTTCTCCTTTCATCATCTAATAGATGCGTAGATTCGGATTAATTGGGCAACTACATTGAAATTTTGACGGAAGCGGATTGCGCCGCCCAGGGTGATAAGATTGTTGCTGTTTCCCTTATTGGTCGCTACACTCAAACTTTTGTGAGTAACAAACTTATCCCAGTCTGCTATTGATCCTGAAACGCCGATGTCCAGTCCGCTGTTTGGTATCCCTTCGACAACATCAATGCAGGTCCCATTATGGAAGGTCAGAGTAACCGTTTCATCTTCTTCCGTGATGGTGATATTCCCGTTGAAAAACTTCCCATAGTAGAATTCCTTAAATAATTCGGCCTCTTCGCAATTAATCTTCTCTTTCAATATCTGCATTGTGTCATACAGGTTCATCGTTTTTTCAACCATATTCATCGTTACCCTCCTACTCTGTTACTATGTTAAATTTTTTGATTAATAAACGAGTTTGTTTAATTCCGAGATTTGCAAGACTTCCTTAGGAGATTTCCCCTCTATTTCCTTAGAAGTCACATACTTTGTAATAGGAGACATTGTCACATCAAGGTAAGCGGTATCAAAAGCTTGTATAAAAACAGTTCGTCCATCATTCATTCTTTCTTTTATGTCTCTCATGACGGCATCGATATCATCTGTTTCGATATCCCAAATTATCATATATTTATATTTTTGTTCTCCATCTGAAAGCTGTTTATCGGATAGCTCATAGAATTTGCAACCTACATATCCATCAATTCGTAATAGATCATGGATATGCTGTCCCGCGTACCAATCTAAATACTCGTTTTCAAGACCTTGAGTAGGATTACTAAATACAAACATAGAATAGTGTTTTTTTTCTGCCATTTGTGAACCTCCAAATTTCATTTATTATTATTTAGGTAAATCGCCATACTACAAAAGCTTTCTGAAAATATCTTTCAATCTAAATTTTCAGTTTTTTAATGGTGCATTAACATGATATTCTAACTAGTTTATTAGTTATTGAATGCTTGTTTCATAATAATTATATAATATTATTCTGCTTAAACTCTTCAATCTGCTCTTCACTAAAACCAAAACTCTTATAAACTTCTTCATTATGCTCACCCAGTAAAGGAGATGAACTTCTGACAAACGGGGAGGTTTCAGACATTTTAATAGCTTGATTCGTAACTTCTACCTCCCCGACAATTGGGTGATTGATTTTCGTAAACATCTCACGATCACCCATGATATGTGGATCATTATAAACTTGTTCCATATCAAAAATCGGACCTGCCGGCAACCCAACCGATAAAAACAGTTCGACTACTTCGTTAACTTCCTTATCTTTGGTCCAATCATTCATAATCTCATCTAATTCAATATAATTTTGAACTCGAAGCTGATTCGTCATAAATCTTTCATCTTCTAACAACTCTTTTCTGCCAATTGTTTTACATAATTTCAGCCACGCAGAATCACCTAGAGCCAAGAAGATGACATAACCATCTTTACACTTGTAGGAGCCACCTGGTGCACCAGCAACATATCCATTTCCTCTTCTTTGAGGCATAGTACGGTCAGTCAAATATAGTTGACTTACTGAGGCAAGACTAACAATGGTAGAATCTAATAAGGAAATATCAACCAATTGACCAACACCTGTTAGATTACGATAATACAAGGCTGCCAAAATTCCTAATGCTGCATTTGTTCCTCCCAAAATATCAGCGATGGACGCACCCGCACGAAGCGGTGGACTATCTGGCCATCCATTAATACTCATCAATCCGCTCATTGCTTGTGCAATCGGGTCATAACCTGCACGTTTACTATAAGGACCAGTCTGCCCAAAACCAGAAACAGATGCATAAATTAATCCAGGATTTACTTCCTTTAATGTTTCATAGCCTAATCCGAGCTTTTCCATTACACCTGGGCGAAAATTCTCTATAATGACATCTACCTCTTTTATCATTTGAAGAAATAGATTTTTCCCTTTTTTAATATCTAAGGTAATCCCTTTTTTGCTGCGGTTAAAATTCATGAAATAGGTGGATTCCCCATTTTTCATCGGTAAATTATCTCGTGCATTATCACCAACTCCAGGCATTTCAACCTTTATCACTTCTGCCCCCATATCAGCTAACAAAGTCGCAGCAAATGGTCCAGCTATTACTCTACCAAGATCCAGCACTTTAATTCCCTCTAAAGCAGAACCTTTCTTGTAAGCGTTCATCCAACTACACTCCTTTCTATTACATTAGCCTTTTTCATTTCCTAGAATTAACACTGCACTAATTTGTGGCGGTCCACCGAATGTATGTGACAACCCTCGAGAAACGTTCTTCACTTGACGTTTGGGATTATCTACTTTGTATTGCAATTGTTTATAAATTTCGTAGGTCATTCTAATTCCACTAGCACCCACAGGATGTCCGAAACACTTAAGGCCTCCATCTGTATTGACCGGCAACCCACCATCTAATTCGAAAAAGCCGTTTTCAATATCTTCTCTTGCCTTTCCTCTTTCGGAGAATCCAAAATCTTCGTAAATGAGCATCTCTGTTACGGTAAAGCAGTCGTGAACTTCCGCAATATCAATTTCCTTACGTGGATTCTTTATACCAGCCATCTCGTATGCACTTTTAGATGAGTTGACTAGCGCTCCAAAACTGGTCCATGAAAAATTTGGTCTATATAAGGGAGAAACATCATCCATAGCCGATCCAAACCCCTTGACATAAATAGGATCCTCTCTAAAACTACGAGCAATTTCAGCCGTCGTAATGATTGCACATGAAGAGCCATCACTATTTCCACAACAATCAAATAGGCCAAGTGGAGAAGCTATCATGGGTGCATTCAAGACATCATCTAAAGTGATTTCCTTATGAAAATGAGCTTTTGGTGATAACATGCCGTTTTTGTGATTCTTGACTGCAATTTTTCCAATTGTGCTGCGCCCTTCTTCATAAGATAAACCGTACTCATGAAAATATCGTGTACCTATCAGTGCAAACGAACCAGGGGCTGTTCTCCGTGATTCCAACACTGGGCTCATTCCGCGTCCTACTCCTAAACCTGGATATCCAGTATCCTTTAACTTTTCAGCTCCCAATGCCATAACAACTTTATGCTTTCCGCTTGCGACTGCCAAGATGGCTTCAATCAACGCAATATGTCCGGATGTACAATAGTTTTCATTTCTAATAATCGGGATTCCGCTTAACTTTAAAGTATCTGCTACAGCAGTTGCTCCAATTCCATGGGCAAAACCATTCCCATAATAAACAGCCTCGATGTCCTTTGGTCCCACACCAGCATCTTCATAAGCTTCATAAACTGATTCAAGGATTAAATCGGATATATCACAATCCCATCTTTCCCCAAATTTTGAACATCCCATTCCAATAATGGCTACATTATCTTTCATCACTTACACCCTCTTTCTACGAATAGGTCTAACTTTCCAATAATAATTTACAAAATTTCCAAGACTATGAATCTTCCGAAAAGTAAATTCAAGGTCCATGTTTATTTCAATTTTTTCTCGATTAAAATCTGTCATATTTAAATAAAACCTTGTGCCATTAGCATCCTCTGAAATGGATTGAACGACGACTGGATCATCGCTTCTTCCAGCTAACTGATCAATTGAATATGTAAACAACTTGGTGATTTCTTCTGATTTATTAATCTTTTCAAATTCATCCTTCGAGCCACATTGGTAGCAGACCCTGTTAATTGGAAACATATGTGTATCACAATTTTTACACTTGCTTCCATATAGTTTTAAATAAGTTTCCTGCTCTCTCCATGTTTGAGCTGTTGATGCTGGAATCTTATAATCCTCACCAGGTACAGCCTCGATAATGCCTTTAAATGAAAGAAATCTTCCATAATCTTTAAATTCCATTCGATCGTCCAAATATTTTCTAACTGAATTGGCTTTTGAAACTTTTTTGACATTCTCTGTTGCCGTAAAAAGTAAGGCATCAGCACCATTTCCATATGAGATTAATAGGATCTTATCTCCAGGCTGCGAATGCTCAAGTGCATCCACTAGCAACACTAATGGTTGAGCTGCTCCTAAAACTCCGATCTCTGAAACGAATGCATCCTGAAGCTGTTCAGTCGTTAAACCCAACTTTTTTGCTATTTTAATATTGTCTTTCATTCCAGGAGTCGTAATGATGACTTTCGTTAAATTAGACGAAGAAAGGTTCGCTTTCTCTAAAATCTTCTCGAAGGCATATGCTACAGAGGCATTGTACCCTTCATCAATGGCAAATCTGGCCTCAGCATTTCTTACATAATGATCGTCTTTATTTCTCCACATATCTTGAATCTCGTTTTGGCATGTAAAAGAATGGTCAATTGTAGCCAATACATCTTTCGTTCCAATAGTTACTGCAGCCGCGCCATCTCCGAATAATTGCTCTTGCTGTGATTTGGGGTAAGCGTTCCGGCTATCGGCCGATGTTATTAGCACTTCCCTAGAGTTACCGGATAAAACTTCACTAAATCCAGCTTTTAGTGCACTTGTTGCACATCTAAGAGATGACTGAAAATCGGCGGCAAAGATTTCTTTATTCAAGTCACATACTGTAGAAACTAATGTTGCATGTGATTTTTCTGAATATGGTGCAGTAGTTGAAGCGAAAAATAACCCATCAATATCACTCCGTTCTCTGTATCTAAAACACTCTAATGCAGCTTCTACTGACATTGTCACACTATCTTCATCTGATGCCGCAATGCTTCTTAACCCTTTTATCCCTTTTACTCCCCAGGCATCCCCAATTGTTTTTCGATTCATAAAGTAATATGGGATATACGCCCCGATGGATGTTATTCCTACTCCTGACATTCTTGAACCTCCCTTTACAAATTGAAAGCGGTTTATGTATTTAGTATAATAATTATCAAATCCTATGTCTTTACTAGAAAACACGGAAAAAAATATGTGAATTTTACTATAAAAATAGGAAACTACAGAAGTGGAGTTGTTTTACATGGCAATCCGCATTGAGAATTTGCAAAATTTAAAGGTATTTAAACAATCAATTTACTTAGTCGCAGGTAAAAATGGAATAAATAAAAATGTTCAATCTATCACAGTCATGGAGGTAGAAGATTTTACGGAGTTTCACCTTGGGGAAGGGCTCTTCGTGCTGACGACTTTTTCTACAAGCGCGGATGATCCTAAAAAAATGGAGAAAATTTTCTTAAATCTTATTCAAAAGAACATCTCAGGAATCGGAATAAAAATCAATCGGTTCTTAAAAAAAATACCTCTCTCCTTAATCAGATTAGCAAACAAATTTAGTACCCCTTTATTTCTTATCGAAAAGGAAGTCCCATTTCGCACGGTTATTACTGATGTTACTTCAATGATTATTAATCAACAGTTTGAAACGATTAAATCATTAAACGACCAATATGAAGATTTATATACGTCCATTTTAAAGGGAGAGGATTTAAGCTTTTATCTCCAGCAAATAGGTAGATCTTTATCTTGTAATTGTTTTTGTTTTTCTCATACAGATGAATTACTTGAGCAATATATTCAAACGACTCCTGAAAATACAGAATTGCTCTTTCAGTTTATCCGTTCATTAATGAATGAGCCTGAAAAAGTTTGGGAGCTTATCGGCTCTGGAGAAAAATATCTTGCAAATCCAACAGGGGAGTTTTTTGTCTTTCCGTGCATTGCCTATAATAAAATTTTAGGGTACTTCGCTGTACAGCATTTAAATCGCTTTAATTCCGAGGCGATGATGAATGTAAAACAAATTACTTCCTTTCTATCGATTAAGTTAATGGAGGATGCCATCAAAAAAGAAAGTGAAACAAAATACAAAATCCAACTAGCAAATGATCTATTTTTTAATACAAATTTGAACGAGGATACGATTAGAGGTAAGCTCAATATACTGGGATTAAGTCCAGAAGAATATTACTATTTAGTCTACATTGAGCCATCAAATCAAACACAGAATCATTACAATATTATCAATTCAAGTTATCTAAAAGATAAAATCTCTTTATTTCTAGAAACTCATAACTTCAATTACTTAATTTCTGAAATTAGTGATGGATACTATATCCTCCTTACTTTTGAACATCATAGTCGGTTTAATGATACTACTATTTTAAAAGAATCATTGAACAAACTTGCTAAAATAATAGAGATCCCCTTCGGCTTTAAAATAGGATGCAGTCAGAAAGAAAGCCGCCTTATAGATATTTCGAATGCACTGAAGTCTGCCCAAAACTCCATCCTTATAGGAAAAGAAATATATCCAGAAGAAAGCATTTATTATTATGAGGATTATTTTGAAATACGGATCATCATGGGTTTGTTGAATACAAAGGAACATGACTTAATTCGGTCTCGAATTATTGAACCTTTGGAAGAATACGATAAAAAATATAAATCACACTTGCTTGATACACTAGAAACTTGTCTAAAAACACCTTCCCTACAAGAAGCTTCTAAAAGCCTGTTTATTCATAGCAGTACATTACGGTACAGATTGGAAAAAATCCACGAACTAACTGGCGCCAACTTTTTCACGAACTTAGGGAGGTATTCTTTAACAAATGCATTTTTACTCTCGAAGTTAGAAAAAATTTTTGGTTTGGAAATAAAAAAAACTAGCTCATATGTTAAGCCCTCGTTGCATCTGACATAAGGGAAAGAAATGACTTGCATTGTAACAATCACTATACCTCAACAGATAGTGATTGTTATAATTTTTGTTTCAAGTCCTACATATCATGTATCAATTGAGGCAAAGTACTCGGTCACGAATTCTTTAAACCTTTTCACAATTGGTGTTAGAAATTCATCATCCAGCGATGATATAGCAATGGTTCTTTGACACTTATAATCTGATATATTTAAGAAACTCAGATTATCATAATTAATTTCACTGATTTTTGGTAAAAGTGTAATCCCAAGTCCTTCGGCTACAAATCCCGCAACTGTTGTTGCCTCTTCCCCTTCAAACGTAATGTTCGGTTGGATTTTTAGTTTCATGCACATCTCATCAAACATATCGCGAATCCCATAACCTTTTTTAAGACAAATAAAGTCTTCCCCCTCTAAACTCTTAAAAGAAATATCAAATTTATTTGCAAGATAATGGTTATTAGGGACAACCAAATAGACTGGTTCTGTTTTTAACGTAGTCCAGGTTAATTGTTCATTTTGAACAGGCGGTAATGATAAGCATATATCAGCAAGCCCTTGCAAAACTTGATTTAGTACATAATTATTCGCTCCCTGATAAAGCTGGAAATTGACATTTGGGTACATTTTTTTATAATTAGCAATTAATTTAGGGATAAAATGTTGGCCAAGTGTGTGTAGAAAAGCGACTGTTATTTCTCCAGCCTCAATTGAACTCTTCTCTTGTATTTCTTCTATCCCTTTTCTGATTGATGTTTGAGCCTGCATTGCTTTTTTTAAAAAAATTTCGCCGTATCTTGTAAGGTTTACATTTTTTCTTTCCCGCAAAAATAATCGGACGCCTAATTCCTGTTCTAACTTTATAATGGACCGACTCAATGCAGGCTGTGATATAGATTGATGTTCCGCTGCTTTTGTAAAATGTTTATATTTTGCTACCGCAATAAAATTTTCTATTTGATGCCATTCCATCCGCATTCCCTCACTTACATAACAAAAAGTTATCACATTGATACTTATTATAAATTAGACGCATTAGAATTTACAGATTATAGTATTGAATATAGAAAGTACAGGAAATGAGGAATTCTAATGCCTTATATTAAACTCGGAACAAAAGCCTATAATCGGGCAAAAATTTCATTATTTATTGCTGGCTTTGTCATTTTCACCTTGATCTATACTACTCAACCGCTAATGCCGATCTTTACTAAAGAATTTAATGTTACTGCTCCAGTTGTAAGCTTAACCTTATCCTTAACGACTGGATTACTTGCATTCCTTATGTTATTTGCAGCCTCTCTTTCAGATCGAATTGGAGTAAAGAAAATTATGCTATATTCCATGTTGATTACTTCTATTCTAGGAATTTTATCATCATGGAGTCCTAATTTTATGGTGCTTCTTTTTTTCAGAGCATTGTTAGGGATATTTGTTGCAGGAGTTCCTTCAATTGCTATGGCTTATATTGGAGAGGAATTCAGCCCAAAAGATAAGGCAATGATTATGGGTTTTTACATTTCTGGATCTAGTATTGGTGGAATGTCTGGTAGAATATTAACTGGGGTTTTGACTGATCTATTTGACTGGAGAATAGCGTTTTTAATAATTGGAATTATCTGCTTCATTTTAAGCTTATTGTTTTGGTTTATACTTCCTAATCCTCAAAATCATGCAAGAATAAAATTAGAGCGTTCATCAGGATGGTTATCGTTTAAAGAACATCTGACAAATAAAAATATTAATTTTCTATTTATTCTTAGTTTTTTACTTATGGGAAGTTTTGTATCAATCTATAACTATATTAGCTTTTTGCTAATGGAACCACCATATTTATTAAGTCAAACAGCGATTGGGTTTATTTTTACCGCTTATATTTGCGGTACATTTAGCTCTATTTATATGGGGAAAAAAGCTAGTCTTCATGGAAGTTTGTTTATTCTAAAAATATCTTTATCCATTGCGATTATAGGGGCACTCTTTACCTTGTTTCCCGCCTTATTGTTTAAAATTATAGGATTAGCCATTTACACGTTTGGATTTTTCGGAAGCCATTCAATCGCTAGCAGTCTAGTTGCAGAACGTGCCAAGGAGAACAAGGCACAGGCTTCTTCACTTTTTTTACTCTTTTATTACCTTGGATCTTCCGTTTTGGGGTCATTAGGTGGCTATTTTTGGGAGAAATTACATTGGTTCGGTGAAATAGCGTTTATTTTAAGTTTATTAACTATAAGTTTTAGCCTTGTTTTGGTTTATGGTTCAACACAAAGAACAGTTTCGATCAAACATAAAGCAAAAGAAATCCTATAAAATGAGTGTTCCTAACTTTTCAAAAGATTACTAAATTTTTTTCAACAATAAAAAAGGTGACCCTGTGATTACGGGACGCCTTTAGTTCTTTTATAATGACTGAATAAACTCTTCCAAATACTTACATACTAATTCAGGATTCTCGACTAAGATAAAGTGTCCATAGTCGGGAATTGGTTTATAGACGAGGTTTGGACAATTGGTTAATCTGCTAATCGTTTGTTCAGCCATTTCGGCAGTAGCGATTTTATCATCCAATCCGTGTACAACGAGGACTGGACAAGTGATTTGACCCATTTTTTCCCGGACGTCAAATCCATTGTACTGTGTTAAATCCCCTTGCTTCGTAATCCCGATTTCAGTTTGCACGCCCCAAAGAATAAAATCTTTTCTTTCTTGTGATGTCGCTTTTCCGATTAGACATTCCGAAAACTCTAAATGGGAAATCTGCGGATTTACATAAGGATGATTTAATAATTCTAGAATATCTTCATTGATGGTCGGCGTATAATCAGCGCCCTGCATTGAGCAGATTGCCTTAACTGGATACTCTTGTGCCATATGGTAGACAATGTTTCCTCCCATTGAACAGCCAATGACAATCGGGTCCTTCACCCCTAGC
The DNA here is from genome assembly GCF_057221695.1 of Neobacillus sp. plas4. NCBI lineage: Bacteria > Bacillati > Bacillota > Bacilli > Caryophanales > Bacillaceae > Neobacillus > Neobacillus sp. plas4. The sequence goes on along the minus strand of NZ_CM170152.1, from coordinate 1,294,138 downwards.
TCTTCAATTACCGCCCAAACAAATTTTCCGTAGTCAACATAATTATTGATCACTTTATTTCCTGGCAGCGGCCAGCTCTTCCCATGCGCTGGCATATCAAACGAGATCATTTTATATTTATCCTGGAAAATCTCCATCATCTCATGATATTGTCGACTCTCTCTGCCTGCGGTATGTAAGCAAATAATTACTTCCCCATTTTCCGGTCCGTTATTTGTTTCGCAATATGTTTTAATTCCATTTACTGTAATATAAAAACCCTGAATAGCCATGTTTATTTCCCCTTCTCATTCCTAATCCTATCGAATAAATGCGTACACACGAATGAATTGAGCAACAACGTTAAAGTTTTGCCGGAAGCGAATGGCACCTCCATGTGTCGTTAAATTATTGGTGTTCCCTTTGTTCGTTGCGACACTTAAACTTTTATGGGTCACAAACTTATTCCAATCTTCTTTTGTACCAGCCACTCCGATATCCAAGCCTGTATTCGGGATTCCTTTTACAACATCAATACAGTTTCCTTTATAAAACGTGAACGTCACTGATTCTTCATCTTCGCTTAATGTAATATTACCGGTAAAAAACCTTCCATAATAAAACTCCTTAAATAATTCTGCCTCTTCTCCGTTAATCTTTTCTTTTAATTCTAAGCATTTTTCATACACTATCATTTTTACTCCTCTCGTAAACTCTTAATCAGTGAATCGATTCACTTTTTTCTTTTTTTAGTATATATAGTAAAATCTAGTAAAGTCAATTAACTTTCAGAAAATTGAAACGGTGGTAGTAATGAAGCATAACAAAGCATTCCGCTATCAAAATAAATGATAAATCTCCTTCCGTCTTAAGATAATCAAATACTTTCGATTTATTAGAATAATCTTTCAAAATAGTATATAGAAAAATGCCATTAGCGTTAACACTAATGGCATTTTCAACGAACCTTACCCGAAGGTTTGCTAAATAAAAAAACGACTTATGCAAATTTTTACATCATTCCTTGTTTACTTTTTCTATGTTTCCAGCGGCATGTCTTCATGCTGTTCGAGTTGCTGCACTTGAAATAATTTATGATAATTGCCTTGTTTCGCCATTAATTCATCGTGTGTGCCCACTTCAACAATTTCTCCGTGTTCAATTAGAACAATCCGATCGGCGTGGGTGATAGTAGATAAACGGTGCGCTACAACAAATGTCGTTCGATCCTTCGCCAGCATATCAAGTGCTTCCTGGATAAGGTGTTCACTCTCTAAATCCAGCGCTGAAGTTGCCTCATCTAGTATCAAAATAGGTGGATTTCTCAAAAATACACGAGCAATGGCTACCCTTTGCTTTTGTCCGCCTGAAAGCTTCACTCCTCTTTCACCAACCTTCGTATCATACCCATTTGCTAAATTCTCGATAAAATCATGGGCATTGGCTGCTTTGGCTGCTTGATAAACATCTTCATCACTTGCTCCAGGTTTCCCTAATAAAATATTGTTCTTAACAGAGTCACTAAATAAAATACTGTCCTGAAAAACTACACCTATTTTGTCCCGTAAGGATTGAACCTGGAAGTCGCGGATATCTACTCCATCTAAAAGAATTTTCCCTTCTGTGACATCGTAGAAACGCGGAATCAAGCTGACAAGTGTCGACTTGCCTCCTCCACTCATACCAACAAGGGCGATGGTTTCTCCTTTTTTTACATCGAGGGTGATGTTTTTCAGAATCAGATTCTCTTTTTCATTGTATTTAAATTGAACATGATCAAATTTAATGTTCCCCTTCACATCCTTACACTGTATTGCATTTGGGGAATCGACAATATCATATTTTACATCCAAAAACTCAAAAACCCTATCCATCGAGGCGAATGACTGCGTTAGGGTTGTGGAGGAATTCACCAGTCTTCTCAAAGGATTGTACAATTTATCAATATAGGCAAAAAACGCAATCATTGTTCCAAGCGTTAAATCTCCTTGAATAACAAGGTAAGCTGAATATCCGATAACAAGAAGCGGTGCGATATCTGTAATGGTATTAACGGCAGCAAATGCCTTTGCATTCCAACTAGTGTGCTCTAATGCTTTATCTAAAAAGTTCTTATTTTGTTTATCAAACTGAGTCTGCTCAAACTCTTCAATCGCAAAGCTTTTAATAACAGGCATTCCCTGCACACGCTCATGCAGGTAGCTCTGCACCTCAGCCAGTGCTTGTGAACGAGATCGAGTGAGTTTACGCAGATTTCCAAAGAAGTATCTTATCGAAATTGCATAGAGCGGGAATAACAAAATTGATACGAAAGTTAGACTGACATTCATATAAAACATAATAATAATAGCGATTACAATTGTGGCCATGTCTAGCCACAGATTCATTAAACCAGTGATGACAAATGTTTTCGTCTGCTCCACGTCATTAATAACACGCGAAATGACTTCCCCTGACCGGGTGTTGGAGTAGTATTTAAAACTAAGTTTCTGAATATGTGTATACATACGGTCACGGATATCATAAAGAATTTTACTAGACGTCCATTGTGCGAAATATTGACGGTAATACTCAATTGGCGGCCTTAAGACGACAAATATAACAATCATTACCCCCATAATTAACAGTAGTTTATTTATTTTCTCATCATTGGTTAAACTCCCTTTGCCAATGATATCATCCACTACATATTTAATCAGCATGGGAATGATAAGCGGAATAGCGAATTTTACAAGCCCGATCAAAATGGTTCCGATAATTTGAAGGCGATATGGTTTAACAAATTGAAGATACCTGCGAACACTGCTCAAGATTGGCCCTCCCTTCTTGCTGTCACATTAGTTATTAATCCACAACATGGAAAAATGATGAAGGCAGCCACTATATCGTTAGTAGATGCCTTCATCATCTTTCCTAGCGCTAAAGCATTTTCCATTAACGTCTGTAAGTTAGATACCGCTCATACCAAATATCAATAAAATCTGGCGCAAAAGGCCCTTTACGCTGCCGTATCCAATGGATAAGCTTATCCACATTTCTCTTCAGAATTTGATCGATTACTTCTGGATACCTCATCTCACGACGATGGCGTTCATACTCATCCTCATCTAATAAATTAAACGTCATATCAGGGAATACCTTAATATCCAGGTCATAATCAATATATTTAACAGCTTCGCCATCAAAGATAAATGGAGAGCTTAGATTACAATAGTAATAAATACCATCTTCTCGAATCATCCCAATAATATTAAACCAATACTGTGAATGAAAATAACAAATAGCCGGTTCCCTTGTAATCCATGTCCTTCCATCTGATTCCGTTACAATGGTACGGTCATTTCCGCCAATCACCAGATTTTGAGATCCCTTTAATACGGTCGTTTCCTCCCAGACGCGATGGATGTGCCCATTGTGTTTATAGCTATGTATTTGTATTGGTTCACCTTCGATGGGTACGCCCATGATTCTCCCCTTCTTTCATTCCTAAACGCTTTGTAACCGATCCTCCAACAATTAAACGACAAATGGCAACAAAGTTCATTTACTATTTCTTATTATTATAACGGTTGAATACAGAATTTAAAACAAAAGAGCCATTGATTTCAATGACTCTTTGAAAATAATTGCATATTTTCAACCATAATTCGATTTTTCGAGTTAAATTGAAGGTTCTAAGTCACTTTCACGGTAAGATTGAATGACTTCTTCGGTTTGTTTTTCAAAAATTTCTTGAATCTCTTTTAATTCTTTTTTCATTTGATTAATATCAAACTGGACACTTTCTAACTCAGTTTCATTTTGCAAGGTCATTAGCTGTTCTTCGATTTCTTGACAACGTTCAAGCTCTCCTTGTAGGTATAGTAATTTTTCCATTGTCATCATCTGTTCAGATACTAAACGGTTAAAATGATCCATCTACCACACCGCCTTATTTTTTCTATCTAATAATATTCTTTAACAAATAATTATATCCTTTGACTAATTATGTAGAGTAAAGAGAAGTTTTGTCGAACAGCTCATATGTTATAACATCATACCTGGGCGCAAAAAGCAGGACAAAATAAAGAAGGCGCTCCTCCGAATGAGAGCACCTTCTACTTACGAAATTTCTTAGCTTTCGCCAAATTGACCAGAATTGCCTTGGCCTTTATTAGCTTGAGATTGTTGGTTTTGTCTTCTTACTTCAGCAGCGTCTGTTTGGCTAGCGAATTCAGTTCCGTATTGACCAGAAGAACCTTGACCTTTGTTAGCCTGAGACTGTTGGTTTTGTCTTCTTACCTCTGCAGCGTTTGTTTCGCTTGCAAATTCAGTTCCAAATTGACCAGCTGCACCTGCACCGCCCTGAGATTGAGCGTTTTGCTGTCTAACTTCTTGAATGTTAGTACCAGCTTGAGTTCTGTTAGGTTGTTGGTTGAAGTTGTTTGCCATTGTAATCACCTCCACAAAAATTAAGATACCCGCTTATTGTGGAGACTATCCAAAATTTTTTTAAAAAATTTTATTACACGAGCAATGAAATCCCACCATCAACAATAATCGTTTGTCCTCTAATCATGCTGGACTCTTCAGATAAAAGGAACATAACACAATTTACCATATCCTCTATTTCGACCATTCTGCCTGCAGGAGTTTTCTCTTTTGCTTCTTGAAGAAGCTCCTCGCGGTTTGGAAAATGAGTTAATGCTTCTGTATCAACAGCACCACCAGAAACCGCATTTACGACAATATTCTTCGGGGCTAATTCAACCGCTAAATATCTTGTCAACGCCTCAAGGGCCGCTTTTGAAACACCTACTACTGTATAATTTTCTAAATAACGTATGGAGCCGAGCGAGCTAATGCTGACAATCTTTCCGCCGCCATTTTTCTCCATTAGCTTGGCCGCTTCTTGAGCACAAAATAATAATGCTTTACTGTTTATGTTTAATGTCCAATCCCAGTGATTTTCTTCTAATTCCATAATTGGCCGCTGTACCCCGGAGGCTGCATTATTAACAAAAATATCCAGTCTGCCGAATTCTTCCTCAATTTGAGTAAACATAGTTTTAATTTTACTTACATCACCAACATTGGCTTTTACCACTAAAACTTTTCTTCCCATAGCTTCGATTTCTTCCGCTACTTCGAGTGCAGACTTCTTGCTTCTGGCATAATTGATGACAATATCATATCCTGATTGGGCAAGCCTTAATGCTGTGGCCTTTCCTATTCCCCTGCTGCTGCCTGTAATTAATGCTACTTTTTGTGTCATGATTGTTATCCCCTTCATTATAAAGTATTCATACCATTTTAGCCTTTTCATGAATAGAAGACAATTGATTACAAAACCTATAGCTATTAAAAGCAGAGAGGAAGAAGCAAATGTACATAGGACGTGATATGACAGAACTGTCAATGGTTGCTAAATCGGATTGGGATAACAGTGAGCTGGCATTTTTCCATCATTCATTACAACAAATCGCTCCTTATTTAAATAGTGAAGGAGTTACTATTCATCGGGAAATCATTGAAGAGATAGAAAATAGAGGCGGATTGAAGCGACAAGAAGCTGATTACACACATGGCACACATGTAGGATATGACTGATTCCAAAAAGAACGCCAAAATATGGCGTTCTTTTTTAATTATATTCATGATAGAGCTTTACTATTTTATGATAAGAAACGGGGAAGGCATATTCGTCTATTTCATCTAACGAGACCCATTTCCATTCGTTATTTTCCTGGAAAGGTGAAATGATTGATCCAGTATAAACGCGAATATTCCAAATCAGATGGGAAAAAATATGTTCAATCTGACCAATACCCTTTTCAAGCTTACTATTCAAATTAAAGGATTCACGAAACAAGTCTGAAATTTGGGCACGGTCCATCACGGTAGGCTGATGGATTTCAATATTTGGAAATTCCCATAATTTCGCCAGAAGTCCAGTTTCGGGACGCTTATGAATTAAAATTTTTCCCTGGTCATCCTTTAAAATGACAGCAACCAGATCGACTGACCTTTTAGTGTTTTTTTTGGATTTAACAGGGAGTTCAGACTCTACTCCCTCATTAAAGCCTTGGCAATGATCCCGAACTGGGCAAAGTAAACAAGACGGTGAGGTTGGTGTACAAATCAATGCCCCAAGTTCCATTAATGCCTGATTAAATGCTGACGGATCATCATGAGAAATGAGCTGCCTTACAGCATTTTCAAAAACCTTCCTAGTAGATGGCTTTGCAATATCCTCCCAGATAGAAAGGATTCTTGATAATACCCTCATTACGTTGCCATCCACTGCCGGTTCAGGAATACCATAGGCAATGCTCAAAATAGCACCAGCGGTATAAGGACCAACACCCTTAAGTTTAGAAATTTCTTTTGGTGTATTTGGAACTTCACCATTGTATTTCTCGCTAACTTCCTTAACGGCTGAATGTAAATTTCTTACTCGCGAATAATAACCTAGTCCTTCCCAAGCTTTTAGTACTTTATCATCATTTGCTTCTGCAAGGGCTTCTATCGTTGGAAACCATTCAACAAAACGATTAAAATAAGGGATAACCGTATCAACTCTTGTTTGCTGTAACATGATTTCTGAAACCCAAACTTTATAAGGGTCCTGGTTCTTTCTCCATGGTAATTCCCGCTGTTCGGCTTTAAACCAGGAAATTAAATCATCTTGAAATTTTTTTATTGAGATTTTTTCTATATTTTTCAGCACATTACCCATTACAAAAATGCCTCCAGCCTGTTAAACTAAACGAAATAAGGGAATATAATAATAAACATTTTATAACGATAAGCCAATTTGTTGATTTTGACAAGATAAAGATAGTGGAAGCATCCTTTTTAAAGTCCGCTGCCGCTGGAAATTTAAATAATAAAAGGAGGATTTTTCCTTTTGGATACTGGAACTCATGTTGTAATGGGAATTGCCCTTGGGGGTCTTGCCACCCTTGACCCTATAGTAGCCAGCAGTTCAGTAACAGCTACAAGTGTGTTAATTGCTACGATTGTAGGATCACAAATACCAGATATTGATACCGTTTTGAAGTTAAGAAATAATGCCATCTATATTCGAAATCATCGGGGGGTTACCCATTCTATTCCCGCAGTACTAATATGGCCGCTTATACTTCTGGCGGTGATTTATCCTTTTTTTCCTACTGCAAATCTTCTCCACTTATGGGGATGGACATTTGCTGCAGTTTTCATCCATGTATTTGTTGATATTTTTAACGCCTATGGAACACAAGCTCTAAGACCTTTCACTTCTAAATGGGTAGCCTTGGGAGTCATCAATACTTTTGACCCTATTATTTTCGCCATTCACATTGTTGCAATTATTATTTGGGTTATTGGAGCAGATCCTGGCTATACTTTTTTAACAATGTTTATTGTTTTAATTGGATATTACCTCCTTCGCTTCAGAGCTCAAGGAAAAGTACGAAGAGAAGTTTTAAAAATAATTCCAGATGCCACAGATATCATTATTGCTCCTACAATGAAGTTTCATCAATGGAGAATTGCAGCGATGAATGAAGGGGAGTTTTTTGTTGGCAAAGCGTTAGGAACGAATGTCGAGATATTAGATCGTTTTAAACGAATTCCTGTTCCAGAAACACCGGTACTTGAAGCAGCAAAGAAGGATAGTAACCTTGCAGCTTTTCTTTCCTTTTCCCCTGTGTACCGTTGGGAATTAGATGAATATGATGACCACTATGAGGTTCGGTTTATTGATTTAAGGTATCGCAGCAATGGCCACTACCCGTTCGTGGCAGTTGTTCAATTAGATTTGGAATTAAACCCGATTAGTTCCTACACAGGCTGGGTGTTCAGCGAGAAGAAATTGCGGAAAAAGCTAAGTATACTACCAGTGGAATAAAAATTAGCGATGACTAACGTCATCGCTTTTAATTTATCTTATCTTTTTCTTCCTTAAAAAAATCTTTATATTTTGGGTTCTTGGCTACAAACTCATGGAGCCGATCTCCATAATTCTCAATCCATTGGCGTACTATTCGTTCCGTCATTTCACTGCCGAGGAACTCCCTCCCCGCCTTAGCAGCAGTGGTTTCAAAATCCTCCCACATTAACTCGACCCAAGTTCGTGCTTGATTGTACGAGAGCTGATTATTTTTTTCTACTAGTAGCCTTGATAATCTTTCATGATAATCGTTCATACATTCACCTCATTGCCAATTTCTTTTAACATAACCTCAACGTAAAAATCAAATACTATTACCACGTGATAAGCATTGTTGTGACGACACTTTGCTATTCACGGTTTCTCATTCCCTTTTGATGGAGGTACCAACATGGTGAGAAATAAACAAAGAAATTTCCCGAATCAAAATAACAACAAGCTCGAGGGAGAGCCGCGGGCAAAGGCCGAATATGCTTCAACAAGAGCCGATGGTACGATCAACACACATCCGCAGGAGCGTATGCGTGCTTCTGGTCAGCGTGATAAGGATACTCCTGAGTATTTTTAATCACCTGAACAGTGACAAACCAGAGAGAAGTCTCTGGTTTGTTTTTAGTTTACTTCAGCCATTTCAGCATAGAAATCGGCAGTGCTTCTTCTTTCCCATCACCTTTCAAACGATAACCCCAAGCAAAAACACCATTCATATAGTCAATTTTGAAATATTCTCCTGGGTTTCCTTCAAGCTCATAAATCTCACCTGGTTTAAATACAGATGGATCTAACAAATATGCCCGTGCCATTGCTGCCTTTCTCTCTAGTACCGCATATTCACTGACCATCCCCATTTGTTCTGCTTTTCTAGCCTTTTCTAAAAGCTGCGCGATTTCCTGCTTTAATTCATGCTCCGTCATCATACTATAGCGTTTCTCCTGTTGCATGCCTTCCACTCCCGTTTTCGTTTTCTCTTTTATTTTAGTATAGTTACTTTTATAAAATTAATAAAGGTTGAAGGAGAGATTTTAGTGAAAACCATCATCATTACCGGAGCAGGGTCCGGATTGGGGAAGGAATTGGCGTTATTGTTCGCAGAGCAGAGTTATCATCTTTTATTAACTGGGAGAACCATCGATAAGCTTACAGCCGTTAAGGCAGAAATCGAAGGTGCTGGCGGCAGGGCTGATTTTGTTGAACTCGATGTCCAAAAAGAAGCAGATATAATAAAAAAAATAGATGATATAAGCAAAACGCATACGATTGTGGGCTTAGTAAACAATGCTGGTGTCGGGTATTTCGGTCCTTTCGCTCAAATAAAAGAAAGGGAAATCTCTGAAATGCTCCACACCAATGTACTTGGAACCATCTTAATGACAAAGGCTGTATTACCATTACTGAAAGACCAGGGTGAGGGTCTGTTAATGAATATCATTTCAACTGCAGGGTTAAGAGGGAAAGTCAATGAAGCCGTTTATGCAGCTAGTAAATTCGCAGTTAGAGGCTTTACCGAGAGCCTGCAAAAAGAATACGAAAACAGCCCAATTCAAATTAAGGCCGTCTATATGGGCGGTATGGACACTCCCTTTTGGGAAGGCAGCACTCATGTTTCCAATCCTTCACGTTTTCGTTCACCGAAAGAAGTGGCTAAAATCATTATCGAGCAAATCGAACAGGATTCGATTATCATCGAAAGTAAAAAATCATGACAAAAGTGTCATGATTTTTTACTTTCTTCTAGATATTTATCTATAAGTTCGATTGAAAATCCCTTACGGTATAAGGCTTGTTTCATTTTTTGGCTGTATTCAAAGCCAGTGTATTTACTATACTTCCGATGTGCTTTTTCACCTTGAAACCTAATAGCTTCTAGTTCTTCATCTTCTTCTTTATCAAGGTCCGCTTCATTTAATGCCAAATGGATAATATCAAATGGGTAACCTTTTCTTACTAACATTTGCTCAGCTTTTTCCTTAACAAGACGCTGTGATTCCTTCGTACTCTTTTTCAATAATTTTTCAGATAGCTTTATTGCCTTTTCAACTTGCTCCTCGATCGGATATTCTGCGAGTGCCAATTTAATGGTATTTTCATTTATACCTTTTTCTTTTAATTCCATGCGAATTACATCTGGACCTTTATCCGTCGTATTCTTTTGAGTTCGGACATATGAAAGAGCAAATTCCTCATCATTTATATATTTTTGAGAAGCCAATTTATGAAGAACCTCATTCACAATCGGTTCATCTACTTCTTTTTTTACTAAATAATCTTTTATTTCTTTTTCAGCCCTCATTCTGATTGCCAAATAATTGACAGCTAAATAATAGGCCTTACGGATGTCATCTTGATATTGAATTTCCAATATGGAAAACTCATCAACCTCCATCCCTTTTCTCAATTGAAATCGAATCAGCACATCACTATCGACACTAAAGGCATATTCTTCACCTTTACCATCATCCGTAAAAATGTTAAACCGATCTTTATTTTTCTGCTGCGTGGTGATTTTTGTAATAACAGCCATATCCGTCACCTCCCCCTTACTTTACCATATTTTTTTTACATTTGAGTATCATTCCATTCCTAAAAGGTAAAAATGGAGAATGTGCTTAATTTTTTCCATAAGCTTTAACGATTAACAAAAATGTTGAAAGGAATGAGCAATATGGCAGGAAAGAAGAAAAAGGATTTGGGCAGAGGTAAATACAGCTTAACCAGTACGCAGGAAGTTTTATATCAGCGTGACTTTAAGTTAGCGGACCGTGCTGGCGGGTTTAACGACAGTAAGACTAAACTTTAATATTTTTCCATTAATGGACCTCTTTCAAATGGTACATGCTATGAAAGGGAACAACTCCAGTTCCTTATTGCTAACATGGAAAGGGGTTTTTGTAATGGGTCGTGCTCAAGGACATAAAACTCGTGATAAAAACAAAGGTTCACTTCCACAAGTACCTAAGAACATGAAATCCGATGGAAATGACGTGGAATATTCAGCAGAATTTGCTGATCATGCCGATCTTGAGGCAATGGCTCGTGCAAACGCAGCCAACCAGCGTGTTACAAACAAGCGAAGAAAATAAACCCTTTTAAAAAATATGGCAGCATTTATCATTGCTGCAAAAAAAGAAGAAGCAGGTTTTTCCTGCTTCTTTACTATTATAGCGGTAATAAAGAAATTGTTTCTTTTCTCTTCAACTGCTCGATCATCTCCAGCCATTCCTTTGGCTTGTTTGAAAGGATGGAATAATAGGCGGTTAGAAAATCAGCCACAAGGGATGCAGGAATATTTTCTAGCTCGTCGTTCATTGGCATAAAGCAGAAATCAAGGCCCTTAACGGCTTCACCATTGTTTTCCCATGATGGGTGTACATAATCTAAATCAATTCGTTTATAGCCTAAATGGGAGAGAACTTCACGTCGGACATAAGGATCCATGACCTTCACACCGCCAAACTCATAGCCTACTCGATAAGGATCATAAATTTCAGCAAACATACCAAAAAGTTCTTTTCCATTTTCAATAGCCAGCTTTTGCAAGTCTTTTAAGCGGTTCTGTGCCAAGAATCTTCCAAGGCTAAGACCGGGTTTACTAATGATCGTGAAATCAGTCATCGCTATATTCCAATCTGGATAATAACGGTACTCCGTTGCCCCTACAACCTCATTGTCATTAATGGCTACAAATACACGTATGCCAGGATCCTCTAGAGGTTCCTTCCATAATTCGTATTCTAAAACTTCTTCAGGAGGAAAGATTTCGCTCATTAAGTTATGCAGTTTTTTAAAGTTTGGATCTGTTATGGATGTAATACGTATATAGTCCATTATCATACTCTCCTTCATTCGATTATAAATGGGTTTTTCCATTCCATTAATGCAGCATAATTGCAAGATTCCTCATCATCAAGGTAATCTTTTATAATGCCAATTGGCACCCTTCCACATCGGAGTAAAAATGTAATCACAGGGTCTTTCAAGTTACCTGCCAACACTCCTTGTAAATATTGATCAGGTGTCATCGTATTTACCACTTTGTGATAGCCAGGCATTCTGCCGCCGCCAAGCAACCTCACCAGTTTCTTCTGAATCACAACATGATACATGGCCTGCATCATCTGTTTTCCTAATCCAAGTTTTCGGTACTTTGGCCGTACACTGATATCAACAATATATAGTGTGTCACCATTTGGATCATGATTCTTAATGTATCCTTTGTCAGTTATTTCTTCCCATGTATGTTCCATATGGTTAGGATCAAAGTTCACACAAAGACCTGTAAGAGAACCAGCTAATTCCCCATTGACTTCAATACATAGCGCTCCTTCTGGAAAGTACCTGACATGATTGGTTAACTGTTCTTTATTCCACCATAACTCAGATGGAAACGGCGGCGGAAAACATTCAGATTGAATCTGAATTAGCTGATCAAAATCCTCCTGAGTGTAATTGCGAATAGTCAAAGGAACTGGCTTATCCTCGTCAAAAACATAAAATTGACTATGATACATGGCATTTCACCCTTATTCCCAATCTGGATACAAATCTGTTCTCCGGTCACGCCAGGTTGTTACTGCGCCTCGTTCTCTCACTTCATATAATAGGTCTAAATCAAGGTCAGCAGTAACTACCATATCGTTGTTCAATTCCCCTTCCACCAGAATTCCTTTTGGCGGAAATGGAATATCATTTGGCGTAATAATAACGGCCTGACCAAAGTTTGCACGCATGAAATCCACGGTTGGCAGCGAACCTACTGTCCCGGTTAAAACAACATAAACCTGGTTTTCAACTGCCCGAGCATGACTTGTGTAGCGAACACGATGGAAGCCATGGCGGTCATCCGTGCATGAAGGACAGAATATGACATCAGCACCCTTTGCTTTTGCCATGCGGACAATTTCCGGAAACTCAATGTCATAGCAAGTGAGAAGAGCAATTTTCCCTTTGTCAGTTTCAAATATTTGAAAGCTGTCACCTTTCTCCATGTTCCACTCATTTACCTCAGTAGGGGTAATATGAAGTTTTGCCTGCTCACCAATACGTCCATCTGGATAAAATAAATGAGCGGTATTATAAAGCTTGCCACCCTTTTCAATTACATGTGTACCAGCGATGATGTGCATGTTTGTTTGTTTGGCAAAATTCTTAAATAACTCTTTATACTGCTCAGTGAAGCCAGGCAGTTCGTTGATTGTAAGACTCTGACCCTTGCCATTTCCTATCGATAACAGCTGTGTAGTGAAGAACTCAGGGAAAAGAACAAACTCCGCACCAAATTCTTCAGCTGTTTTTATGTAATGCTCGCATTGCGCAGCAAATTCTTCAAAGGAAGTAATCGTATGTAAGTGATATTGAACAACAGATACACGTATTTTCATGTTTTCCTCCTCTTAATAAAATCTCATTGTGAAAATTATCCAATATTTTACCTATTAATACAAATAAAAACCACCCATGAGGTGGTCAGACTATGGAGAAAGGTATTTTTTCTCGGACTTATTTATTATTATGTGCTTTGAGGGCAAATTGTTTGAGCAATCAGTCATATTTGTCCTCAATACAGGGGTTTGAGAACAAATCGCTTGAGTACCGAGCAAGGATTTGTCCTCAATACAGGGGCTTGGAACAAATCGCTTGAGTACAGGGCAAGGATTTGTCCTCAATACAGGGGCTTGAGGGCAAATCGCTTGAGTACAGAGCAAGGATTTGTCCTCAATACAGGGGCTTGAGGGCAAATTACGCAATTCCCTCTTTTAACCTTTGTCAAAATAAAGGCCGTCAAGATTTACTCTACAGCCTAACCACCCATGAGGTGGCTTTTGTATAAATTTCCGGTTCCCCCGGCTTTATAGTTACCGGTACACTATTAATCGTGAGTCACAGTCAATATAAGCGCTCTATAGTTACCTTGAACATTAAAAATCAGATGACACGGTCACTATAAGCGCCCCATAGTTACCTTGAACATTAAAAATTAGATGACACGGTCACTATAAGCGCCCCATAGTTACCTTGAACATTAAAAATTAGATGACACGGTCACTATAAGCGCCCCATAGTTACCGTACCCCTTAATAATCATAAACAACGGTAACTATAAACTATAAGAACTCTTGATTACCAACAGAAACAAATAAAAACCACCTGATCAGGTGGTTTTCGTTTAATTCCCTAGTTTTCCTTGTGCAAGCTCGATTTGTTTAATCACTTGTTCTGGTGATGTTCCTCCGAAGCTATTTCTTACTGCAACAACATGCTCTGGTGCTAAAATCTTATATATATCCTCTTCAAATAACGAACTGAACTCTTGGTATTCTTCAAAGCTCAAATCGAGCAAGAATTTACCTTGTTGAATGGCATATAAAACAATCTTTCCAATCACTTCGTGTGCATCTCTAAATGGCAGACCTTTTCTCACCAAATAGTCAGCAATATCCGTTGCATTTGAGAAGTCATTATTAATGGCTTTTCTCATAATATCTTTATTTACTGTCATTGTTTCAATCATAGGTGCTAAAAGCATAAGAGACCCTTCAAGTGTCTCTACTGTATCGAACATACCCTCTTTGTCCTCTTGGAGATCCTTATTGTATGCTAGCGGCAGCCCCTTAAGAACAGTCAGCAGGCCAATCAAGTTCCCATACGTGCGACCAGTCTTTCCTCTTAAAAGTTCAGGAACGTCTGGGTTCTTCTTTTGTGGCATAATACTAGACCCGGTGCAGAAAGAATCATCAAGCTCAACAAATTGGAACTCTTGGCTTGACCAAATTACAAGCTCCTCTGATAATCTTGAAATATGTGTCATAATTATTGATCCAATTGAAAGGAATTCTAAAATAAAATCCCGATCACTAACGGCATCCATACTATTAGGATAAACCGTTTCAAAACCCAGTATTTCTGCAACACGTTCACGGTTAATAGGAAATGTCGTCCCTGCTAAAGCACCGGAACCCAAAGGCAGCCAATTCACACGCTTTAAACTATCAATGAGTCTCTCTTTATCACGTTCAAACATCCAGAAGTATGCCATCAAATGATGGGCAAATGAGACCGGCTGTGCACGCTGGAGATGTGTATAACCTGGAATTAATGTGTGAATATTTTCTTTTGCCTGCGCAAGCAGTGAACCTTGAACATCTTCAAGCAGTTTAATTAATTCCGTTGTCTTTGTTCGTAAGTAAAGATGCATATCCGTTGCTACCTGGTCATTTCGACTGCGGCCTGTATGTAACTTACCACCAACGGGGCCGATTTTTTCTATCAATAGTTTTTCAATATTCATATGAATATCTTCATCTTCTACTAAAAACTCAACCTCATCTTGGTCTATCATCTTTTTAATTTCAAGAAGTCCAGCTTTTATTTTTTCAGCATCCTCCGTCGGAATAATGCCGCATTCACCTAGCATTTGAACATGCGCTAGACTGCCGGCAATATCTTCCTTTGCAAGCTTTTGATCAAAGGAAATAGAAGCCGTAAATTCTTCCACTAATTTATTTGTTTCTTTTGTAAAACGCCCGCCCCATAATTTGGACATTGATGGTCCCTCCTCGAATCTAACAAGTTTGCCCTCGAAAAAGCCTTCGAGGGCACCTGTTTATTATTTCATTATCTTTTCTTTATTATTTACCTCAGCATTTACCTTTGTAGGCAGTCCCCAAATTTTGATGAATCCAACTGCCGCATTATGGTCGAAGGCATCTCCTTTTGAATAAGTTGCCAATTCTTCATTATAAAGGCTGTTTGGAGACTTACGACCTACAACTGTATGGTTTCCTTTATGGAGTTTCACTCGGATCGTACCATTAACTACTTTTTGTGTTTCATCAATAAAAGCATCAAGAGCTGGCTTTATTGGAGAATACCAAAGTCCTTCGTAGATAATTTTTGCCATTTGCTGTTCAACTTGAGTTTTGAACTGCGTTACTTCACGTGTTAGAGTTAAGAATTCTAATTCTTTGTGAGCATTAATTAAAATTAATGCTGCTGGGTTTTCATACACTTCTCTGGATTTAATTCCAACGAGTCGATTTTCAATATGATCAATACGGCCAACCCCATGCTTACCGCCAAGTTCGTTCAGTGTTTCGATTAATTGTACCAATGGCAGCTTCTCACCATTCAATGCAACAGGAACACCTTGCTCGAATTCAATTTCAATATATTCGGCTTGGTCTGGTGTTAATTCAATCGGTGCTGTCCAGTCAAAAGCAGCTTCTGGAGCTTCTGCCCATGGATCTTCTAAGACACCAGCTTCACAGGCACGTCCCCAAATATTTGCGTCAATTGAGAATGGATTATCTAAATCTACTGGAATTGGAATACCGTTTTCCGCAGCATACTGAATTTCTTCATCACGCGTCATGCCCCATTCACGAACAGGTGCCACAACCTTTAAGCTTGGATTTAACGCTTGAATGGAAACTTCGAAACGAACCTGGTCATTTCCTTTTCCTGTACAGCCATGAGCAACAGCTGTTGCTCCTTCCTTTTCAGCCACTTCTACCAATAATTTTGAAATTAATGGACGTGAAAGTGCAGATGATAGCGGGTATTTGCCTTCATATAAACAATTCGCCTTTAAGGCTGGTAAAATATATTCCTTTGCTAACAATTCTTTCGCATCGATCATATAGGCTTTAATAGCCCCAACATTCAATGCCTTTTGTTTAATCGCTTCTAGATCTTTACCTTCACCAACATCTAGACCTAGTGCAATGACATCATAACCATATTTCTCCTGAATCCATTTAACTGAAACCGAAGTATCTAATCCGCCTGAATACGCTAAAACAATTTTTTCCTTAGCCATTTATATTCTCCTCGCATGTACGTGAATTAATATTCAATCAATAGAATTATTATACAACAAAATTCAAAAAAAGCTACTATTCTAGCAAAAGTTTTAAAATTGCTTTTTGAGCATGAAGTCTATTCTCTGCTTCATCAAACACGACCGAATGTGGTCCATCAATAATTTCAGCGGTAACCTCTTCACCACGGTGTGCTGGTAAACAGTGCAAAAAGATATAATCTTTTTTCGCGTGTTGGCATAGTTCAGCATTTACTTGATAGGCTCCTAGATCTTTTAATCTTTTTTCCGTTTCTGCTTCTTGACCCATACTAGTCCAAACATCTGTAACGACAATATCAGCATCCTTGATCGCATCTATTGGATTATGTGTAATCGTAATTTTGCTTCCAGTTAATTTGCCGGCTTCAATCGCCTTTTCCGTAATTTGACCATCAGGTAAATATCCAGGAGGGCTTGCAATGCTGATATGCATTCCAACCTTTGCGGCACCTTCCATTAATGAATGTGCCATATTATTGTTCCCGTCCCCTAAATAGCACATCTTTAATCCAGCCAATTTGCCTTTGTGCTCTTGAATCGTTAATAAATCAGCCATTACTTGTGTCGGATGGTGCAAATCGGTTAAACCATTAATAACCGGAACAGTTGCATGCTCTGCTAGTTCTTCAACCGTCTCATGCGAAAACGTTCTAATCATCATACAATCAATATATCGTGATAAAACTTTTGCTGTATCCGAAATGCTTTCTCCTCTGCCAATCTGAATATCCTTTGAACTCAAGAAAATCGCATGGCCTCCTAATTGGAGCATCCCTACCTCAAAGGAAACTCTAGTACGAGTAGAAGCCTTCTCAAAAATCATCCCTAGAACCTTTCCGTTCAAATAAGGATGTGGCTTTCCTTGCTTTTGGAGGCTTTTCAGTTTCTTTGCTTCATCAAGAAGATAGAGTATTTCATCTGAATGGTAATCGGACAAGGTTAAAAAATCCTTGCCCTTAAATTGTGGTTGTTGTGATACGTCCTTTGAATTCCATTTAATTACATTTGACATGTTTTGCACCGCTCTCTTCGATTTGATAATACTCTGTTACAGTTCGAACGTTTGAAGGTGCACTCGATTGAGCCTGAAGGTCAATCATCGCCTCCACTGTATCAAGATGGGTAAACACAGGTACATTGTAACGAGTTGCTTGTTCACGAATGTAAAATCCGAACTTTATTTTATTTCTGCCTTGGTTTGGTATATTAATGACGGCATGGATGGTATTGTTTCGGAAAAAGTCATTGACATCTTCGTTATCCTTCACGATTTTTTCAATGGAAAGTCCATTTTTCTTAAGGAAATTTGCCGTTCCTTCCGTTGCCGCTATTTTATAATTTTGATTCACAAATTGCTGTAGAATCGATAGACTAGCTTGTTTTTCCCGATCGGAAATGGAACAGAATAAATAGTTCTCTGTTTCTCCGCATGTAGTTGGAAAAGCCTTTTCCAGCGCTTCATGGAAGGTTGCTCCTAAACCTAATACTTCACCAGTTGATTTCATTTCCGGTCCAAGTACATGGTCAACTCCCTTTAATTTGCTTCTTGAGAATACAGGTGTTTTTACTGAATAATAATTAGGCTCTGCTAATAAACCATTTACACTCGATAGCGAGTCTAAGGATACTCCCATCTGAACCATTACAGCCCACTCAATCATCGGAATTCCTGTAACCTTACTCATGATTGGAACGGTTCGGGAAGAACGTGGATTTACTTCTAGTACAAGAACCTCACCCTGATATATAACAAATTGGATATTCATAATGCCTACAATTGGTGCAGATTTAGCAATTTTTTCAGCATAATCAATTAATGTTTCTTTAGTCTCTTTTGCGATTGAAAGAGGTGGAAAAATGCTGATACTGTCTCCAGAATGTACTCCTGCTCTTTCGATATGTTCAAAGATACCTGGGACAACTACATTCGTTCCATCACTAATCACATCGACTTCACATTCAAGACCTGGCATATAGCGATCCACTAATAATGGCCACATTTTATCCTGTGAGCTGTTTTCCTCAAGCTGCTGGATGTAGTAGTTTAGATCTTCCTCTGAAAAAATAGTAAACATCGATTGTCCGCCGATAACGTAGGATGGGCGAACTAACACTGGATAACCTATATTTGCAGCTGCATTTACCAATTCATCTTTATGATTAACAGTCTTTCCAACTATATGCGGGATGTTTAAATCTTCTAGCAGCTGATAAAATTCTTCACGGTCTTCAAAACGGTCGACATTTTCAACTGTTGTACCTAGAATCTTTACTCCTTCTTCCCGAAGATCATGTGCTAAATTAATCGCTGTTTGTCCGCCAAACTGAATTAATACACCTTCAATTTTCTCTTTTTCAATAACGGTAAGAACGTCTTCAGCCGTTAATGGTTCAAAATAGAGACGGTCTGCAACAGAATAATCCGTGCTAACAGTTTCTGGATTATTATTGATTACCACTGCCTCATAGCCCAGCTTCTTAATTGCCTTCGCCGCATGTACAGAGCAATAATCAAATTCAATTCCTTGACCAATTCTGATCGGTCCTGATCCGAGCACAAGGATTTTTTTGGTATCTGTCACCTCTACCTCATCGGCTCCAAGCCAAGTTGAATAATAATAAGGGGTAATTGCGTCAAATTCTGCTGCACAGGTATCAACCATCTTATAGCCAGGTTTCCAGTTAAGTTCTTTCCATTTCCTTCTTATTTCCTTTTCATCTATACTGTAAATTTGTGATAGCAGCTTATCGGAAATATTGTGACGCTTTGCTGTCTTTAATAGATCAGTTGAAACATTGCTCCAGCTATATAAAGCTAATTCCATTTCTAAGGCAACAATTGCGTTAATCTTGTGTAAAAACCATGAATCTATATCAGTTAATTGCTTAATTTTTTCAAGTGAAATCCCTCTTCTGAAGGCTTCAGCTATGATAAATAGTCTTTGGTCATTAGGATTTTCAAGTTTTTCAAATATAAGTTCGTTGTCAAGACCTTGGAACGTTTCCAAACATAGCCCATATATATTTAATTCCATGGAGCGGATGGCTTTATTAAGCGCACCTTCAAAAGTACGATCAATGGCCATTACTTCCCCAGTCGCTTTCATTTGTGTACCTAATGTACGGTCTGCTTCAGGAAATTTATCAAATGGGAAGCGTGGAAGTTTTACAACAATATAATCAATGGCTGGTTCAAATGATGCAAAGGTATTACCTGTTATTGGGTTCACAATCTCATCTAAATGATAACCAATGGCACATTTTGCTGCCATCCTAGCAATCGGATAGCCCGTTGCCTTTGATGCTAATGCCGATGAACGGCTTACACGCGGATTAACCTCAATAATGCAATACTGATTTGATTCAGGGTTTAGAGCAAACTGAATGTTGCAGCCACCGATAATCTCTAATTCTCTTATTACTTTTAACGAAGAGTTCCTTAGCATTTGATATTGAACATCATTCAATGTTTGGGATGGAGCAACAACAATCGAATCACCCGTATGAACCCCAACAGGATCCAAATTTTCCATATTACAAACAATAATACAGGTGTCATTTGCGTCTCTTATTACTTCATACTCAATTTCCTTCCAGCCTTTAATGCTTCTTTCCACAAGAACCTGATGAATCGGGCTTGCTGCTAACCCCTTCTTTAAGACAGTTTCAAGTTCTTCATCATTATGGGCAAAGCCGCCGCCGTGTCCGCCAAGTGTATATGCTGGTCGGATGATTACAGGAAAACCTATTTCGTTGACGAACGTTACACCTTCCTCATAAGTATGAATAATCGCTGATTCTGGGATTGGTTCATCAATC
Organism: Neobacillus sp. plas4; assembly: GCF_057221695.1. Classification (NCBI taxonomy): domain Bacteria; kingdom Bacillati; phylum Bacillota; class Bacilli; order Caryophanales; family Bacillaceae; genus Neobacillus; species Neobacillus sp. plas4. The sequence goes on along the minus strand of NZ_CM170152.1, from coordinate 1,273,568 downwards.
TTAATCATTAAACTGCGGAACCTGTCGCGGTCCTCACCATTTTTTATCGATTCTACAGAGGTGCCTAACAGCTCTACATTGTATTTTTCCAGAATATTCTTTTCATAGAGTTCTACTGTTAGATTTAACCCGGTTTGACCACCTAAAGTTCCAATAATTCCATCAGGCTGTTCTTTTTGAATAATTTTTTCAATGATTTCAACGTTTAAAGGTTCAATATAAACTTTATCAGCAACACTTTCGTCCGTCATAATCGTTGCTGGATTATTATTAATTAAAACCACCTGTATTCCCTCTTCTTTAAGAGCAATACAAGCCTGTGTTCCCGCATAGTCAAATTCTGCTGCCTGCCCGATTACAATGGGTCCTGATCCAATTACTAATACTTTTTTTAGGTTTTTATTTAATGGCATAACGTTTTTCTCCCGCTGAGGTAATCTGACTTATAAATTCTGTGAGTATATATTCTGTGTCGCTAGGCCCTGGATGTGCCTCCGGATGAAATTGAACCGTTTGTATAGGATAACGACGATGCATTAATCCTTCGATTGAACGATCATTAACGTTACGGTATGTGACTTGGAATACTTGCGCGTCGATACTTTCATCGACAACTACATACCCATGATTTTGAGCAGTAATTTTTACTTTTCCTGTGGCAATTTCTTTTACCGGGTGATTTCCGCCACGATGTCCATAGGCAAGTTTTTCCGTTTTCGCTCCATAAGCAAGAGCAATTAATTGATGGCCAAGGCAAATGCCTAATGTTGGATAATGTTGTGTAATTTTTTTGATTTCTGGAAACCATTGTTTTAACATCATTGGATCCCCAGGTCCGTTACTTAAGAGAACACCATCCGGTTTCAACGCTTTGATTTTTTCAAAAGATGTATTGAACGGGACAATGGTTACCGAACAATTTTTATCTAGCAGTGCATTGAGAATTGATTTTTTATATCCAAAGTCAATTAGGACGACGTGTGGTCCTTCATTTTGGAAAGTTTGTATATTCTTTATTGAAACTTTCTCTACCCAATGTGTTAATTCGTTCCCAGAGAAATCGGTTTGCTTGGTTTTACTTAAATAGCCTTTTACAGTACCACGGCTGCGTATCGTTTTTACAAGCAATCTTGTATCCACACCAGCAATACCAGGAACTCCTGCCTGCATTAGTTTTTCAGAGAATTTATTAATGGATTGGTAATGGCTTGGTGTTTCACATAAATCACCGATAACCACTCCAGCGAGTGAAGGCGAAATGCATTCATCGTCCATGGCATTGATTCCATAACTTCCGATAATCGGATAGCAAAACGTAATCAACTGCCCTGCATAGGAGGGGTCGGTGATGATTTCTTGATAGCCAGTCATGCTTGTATTAAAAACAACTTCTCCTAAAGAGTCCTTGTTTGCACCTATTAAAATTCCTTCAAAAACTTCTCCGGTTTCCAAAGTAAGGTAACCATTTTCCAAAACACTCACACGCCTTTCTCTATATACTTTGGAAAGCCTTTTCCAACTTTTCTATGAATTCGTTTATTTCTTCTTTGGATACTGTTAATGGTGGTAAAATTCGTACCACATTTGGTCCTGCTGTTAGAATTAAAAGTTGATTTTCAATTGCCTTTTGAACAATTTGAGGAGCCTTACTTCCGACAACGATCCCTTTTAGGAGACCTTTTCCTCTTATTTCTTCTATAAAAGTGTACTTTTGCTTAAACTTTGTTAACTGTTCATCTAAGTACACTGAGATTTCATTCACATGTTTTAACAAATTACTTTCGATGATATAGGTTATCGTTGCGACCCCAGCAGCCGTCACAAATGGATTGCCGCCAAACGTACTTCCATGTGTTCCAGGCTCAAATGCCTTTGCTGCCTTTCCCTTGGCAATAATCGCCCCAATTGGAAAACCCGAGCCGAGACCTTTAGCTATACTGATAACATCCGGCTCTATACCGTATTGTTCATAGGCGAACAGTGTTCCTGTTCTGCCGATTCCAGTTTGGATTTCGTCAACCATTAAAAGAATATCCTTCTCTACACAAATTTCAGCGATTTTCTTTACCCATTCTTGATTTGCTGGAATCACTCCACCTTCGCCCTGGACAAGTTCCAGTAGAATGGCAGCCGGCTGGAGGTCTTTTAGCTGTTCAAGTGCTTCTAGATCATTAAATGGCAGATAACTGAACCCTTTGACTAATGGAGCAAAACCGTGTTGGATTTTTTCCTGTCCAGTTGCTGATAGAGTTGCTAATGTTCTTCCATGAAAGGATTGCTGAAAGGTAATAACCTCAAAGGAACCTGTTCCTTTGATTTTCTGTGCGTATCTTCTCGCAAGCTTGATGGCTGCCTCATTTGCTTCCGCGCCGCTATTACAAAAGAAGACCTGATCTCCACAGCTATTGGCTGTCAGCAGTGCAGCAAGCTCCTGTTGATTTGGAATATTATATAGGTTTGAACAATGCCATAGGTTTTGAAGCTGCTCTTCAACCTTTTCTTTCACAACATCAGGTACATGCCCCAAGTTACATGTTGCAATACCAGAGGTAAAATCTAAGTACTTTTCCCCTTGATCATCCCATACATAGCTTCCTTTCCCCTTTACCAACGTAACAGGAAAGCGGCTATACGTAGCAATTACTGGCGAGATTGGGGAGACGGAAGTATCAATGGTCATTAGGCTATCTCCTCTTCTAAAACAATTTTTGTTCCAATGTTTTTGCCGTTCACATAATCTATCAAGCTATTTTTTTCAAATCCATCAATGATACCAACCATCGGTATTTTATGAACCAGCCCGTCAATGGCAGCTTTCACTTTTGGAATCATCCCGCCATAGATGGTTTGATTTTCAATCAGTTCTTCAACCGTTGTTTTCGTAACCATATCTAGTTTTGTCTTTTCCCCATTTTTTTCAACTAAAATTCCTGGGATATCACTGATAAAGCAAAGGTTCGCCCCTAATGCTTTGGCTACTGCACTTGCGGCAACATCACCGTTTATGTTGTACCGCTGTCCGTCCGCTCCAATCCCTACTGGTGAAATGATTGGAATATGTCCTTGATTTACAATACTTTCAATGATGGAAGTATTCACTTCAACAACGTCCCCGACAAACCCTAAACTTTCATCTGCAGTTGGAATGGCTTTTAACAAACCTCCATCCACTCCACTCATACCAAATGAACTTCCGCCGGCTTCAATGATGTTCCGTACTACTTGTTTATTCACCGTTCCGCTTAATACCATTTCTACAATATCCAAAACCTCGTTATTGGTTACTCGTAACCCATTTACAAAGGTAGTTTCAACTTCTAAGCTTTTTAATAATTTATTGATAAGTGGTCCGCCTCCATGGACAATAATCGGTGTCCATTCACCTTTTTGATGAAGCGTAATGACATCTTCATAAAAGGACTTTGGCAGATTTTCTAACACACTTCCGCCACACTTAATGACTAAATATTTCATCGATAACCCTCCACTTACGTGCGGTAGGAAGCGTTGATTTTCACGTAATCATAGGTTAAATCGCAGCCCCATGCCGTTGCACTTTCTTCCCCTTGATTGAGCTCAACAAGAATTTTAACGGTTTCCATTTCTAGGTATTCTTTCACTTCTTCTTCAACAAACGAACAAGGCAAACCATTTTCAAATACTTTGTATGGGCCAATCGCTACTTTTAGTTTATTCGGTTCTACTGGAATTCCTGAATATCCGATGGCTGTAACAATTCTTCCCCAGTTCGGATCCGTTCCATAAATTGCTGTCTTTACAAGATTAGAAGAGATAATGGACTTTCCAACAGCTCTTGCAGCATCATGACTGAATGCCCCATTTACTTGAACTTCTACTAGCTTCGTGGCTCCTTCACCATCTCTGGCGATTTTCTTTGCAAGCTCTTCACTAACTAGTTTTAAGCCTGATTTGAAAAGCTCCCAATCTGGATGATCTTTTGTTAACTGGTCGTTACCTGCTAAGCCGTTTGCTAGGACTAAAACCATATCATTTGTACTTGTATCACCATCAACGGTAATCATATTAAAAGTTTGATTCGTAATATCTTTTAGGGCACTATGCAAATCCTCATGGGCAATATTTGCGTCTGTTGTGATAAAACCGAGCATTGTCGCCATATTTGGATGAATCATCCCTGATCCTTTGGCCGCACCGCCAATGCTTACTGTTTTGCCGTCGATTTTCAATTGAACCGCGAACTGCTTAATGCAGGTATCGGTTGTTAAAATCGCTTGCTTGAAGTTTTCCTCTGCTTCATATTCCGGGTGGAGGATTTGGTCAATCCCTGACTTTACTTTATCCATCGGCAGTAATTCTCCGATAACACCTGTTGAAGTGACTGCCACCAAGTGCTCCTGGATCCCTAATTGGCTGGCAAATCCTTTTTGTATTTCAATAGCGTCTAATAATCCCTGTTCTCCTGTACATGCGTTAGCATTTCCAGAGTTAACAATGATTGCTTGGATCTTGTTTTCTTTTGCAATACTCTCTTGAGTAAGTAAAAGGGGTGCTGCTTGAAAAATATTCGTTGTATAAACGCCAGCAACTGCTGCCGGAACTTCCGAAACAATATAACCAAGATCAAGACGTTTCCTTTTTATTCCGCAATGCATGCCTCCTGCTGTAAATCCATTCGGCAGGGTAACACTTCCTTCTTCTAGTACAACGATTTCTTTAGTTGAAATTGCTGGCACTTTTAACTCCCCCTTTTTCTTTTCCTGTTTCGTTATTAAACTCGTTAACTCAAAAGTTATCATTATGGATACATTGGTATGCTATTAAGCCCCGTCCTGACATCCCAATCGTTCATTAAGTTCGCATTCTGAATGGCTTGCCCTGCAGCACCTTTAACCAAATTGTCGATTACCGAAACGATTGTAAGGCGATTGGTCCGCGGGTCAACATGTAATCCGATATCACAGTAGTTGCTTCCTTGTACTTCTTTGGTAGCGGGATAATTCCCCTCTGGCCGAATCCGTACAAAAGGATGATTTTTGTAAAATTCCCTATATAACTCATTTACCTCATTCGTTGAAACATTCCCCGTTAAATTCACGTAGGCTGTAATCATGATTCCTCTGTTCATTGGAACTAAGTGGGTTGAAAATGAGACGGTAATCAAACTTCCAGTTTCATCTTTTAGTACTTGCTCAATTTCCGGTATATGCTGGTGTGCGCCTAGTTTATATGCTTTGATATTTTCATTAATCTCCGCATAATGGGTTGTTAAGGAAAGACCTCTTCCTGCACCGGATACCCCTGACTTCGCATCAATAATAACGCTTTTTTTGTCTGCTAAATTTGCTTTTAAGATAGGTATTAGACCTAGTGTGGTTGCAGTTGGATAGCAGCCCGGGTTAGCAATAAAACTTGCCCCTTTAATTTCTTCTGCATAAATCTCACTTAATCCATAAACTGCTTTGCTTAAATATTGCTTTTCTGGTGCAGTATGCTTATACCAAGTTTCATATTCACTTTGCGACCTTAGCCGGAAATCTCCCGAAAGGTCGATAACCTTTATTCCTTTATCTACAAGCTGCGGCGCCATCTTACTACTTACGCCTGATGGTGTCGCCAAAAACACGATATCATTTTGTTCAGTTAATCTATCTAAATCAAAACTTTCAAGTGGTTGATTGATAATTTCTGTTAGGTGTGGATAGGATTCACTAAAATTGTGCCCTGCCTGCGAGTTGGAAATAACGGATCCAACCTCCAAGAAAGGATGATTATGAATAAGTCTTATCAATTCAATAGCGCCGTATCCTGTTCCACCAATGATGGCTGCTTTCATTTAATTCATCTCCTGCAGTTCCTTTATAATGAATCATTATACATTCCATGTAATAATTATTCAACAAAAAAATTGCCTAATTTTCAGTTTTTTATTGGGTTTTATTACCCTAATATTTGGAAACGCTTTCATTTATGTATGCATGAATATACGGATATTATGCAAAGTATATGCATGTGCGTAATTTCCCCCGAAGTTCCCAGTATATTGGTGTAATAAGCAAGATTGATTCACTATAATCTTGAGAAATACAAAATCCAATTGGATAACTATGGTAAAATAAAGGAAGTTTAAATTTATCATAAAGGGTTGGATATGAGGATGAAAACACGGAGGACTTTAATTAAAGCTTTAGGCATTTTTTCACTCATCTTACTTTTATACTTTGCTTCTTTACATATAAAGATTAGAGAACATACGAATGTAAAGGCACCTAATCATGCAGACTATATTATTATTCTTGGTGCTCGTGTAAAAGGTGAAGTACCTTCATTGGCTCTTCAATATCGAATAGACACCGCAGCCGACTATTTAAAAGCTAATAAGGAAAGTATTGCAATTGCCTCGGGGGGACAAGGGGCAGGCGAAGAAATTAGTGAAGCAGAAGCAATTAAAAGAGGCTTAATTGCCCGAGGGATTAATAGGAATAGAATTTTATTAGAGGATCATTCAACGGACACAGTAGAGAATATCAAATTTTCAAAAAAACTAATTCCAAATAATCTGCAGACTGGATTACTTGTAACAAATGATTTTCACCTTTATCGAGCAAAATCTATAGCTAAGGATCAAGGTTTAGATTTAGAAGGACTACCCGCTAAAACTCCAGCTGTAGCCATTCCAAAATCATATGGCCGGGAATATCTTGCTATAACTAAATATTATCTAGTTAAATTTTTTCAAGATTAAAACTGGCTTATGATTACTAGCCAGTTTTAATCTTGATAAATTTGATAATTATTTCTTCCTTTTTCTTTCGCCTGGTATAAAGCCATGTCCGCTTGTTTATATAATGATTTTTCGTCTAGTTGAAAGTCGTTATAGAAGGAAATCCCAATACTAGTAGTGATTTGTATATTTTCACCTGATACATGCCATTCACTTAGACTTAGCAGTATTCTTTCCGCGATTTCTTTGGCATTTGTTTTATCAGTTAAATCAGGTAATAGAATAACAAATTCATCACCACCCATTCTTGCCATTATGTCATTCTTTCTCAACGTGTTCTTTACACACGAGGCAAATCCTCTCAGCACCTCATCACCAATGTCATGGCCAAGTGTATCATTAATTTTTTTAAAAGAATCTATATCTAGTGCGAAAATTGCGAGTGTCATATTTGTTTTTTTGGCCCTCGCCATTTCTACTTTTAAGCTTTGCGAAAAGTAATTCCTATTTGGCAAGCCTGTTAATGGATCATGAAGAGCAAGGTGCTTTAACTTGTTTTCATATTTCTTTCTTTCAGTGATATCTTTATATACTGCGACACCGCCATCCCAGTTACCATTATGATCATAAATAGGTGAATACGAAGCAAGAAAATCAATTCCTTCTCCATCTCTCGTGATGCGTTTCACTTCATGAGATTGGATATTTTCACCTCTTTTTAATTTTTCGATAATTTCTCTTAAATCTTCCTTACTGTCCTCTGGAATAATACTAATTGACTTATCGTTCAAAATTTCTTCTTGCGGCCATCTTAATAATTTTTCAAAAGATTTATTTACAGATACAAAATCTTCATTTCTATCGAATGTATACATGGCGTCTGCTACACTATTCCACACGAGCTCAAAATGGTCTTTTATTCTTTTTATTTCCTGCTCTTTCTCCCTTTGTTCTGTTAAGTCACGTACAATGGCTAACAAATGGGTACACTCCCCATCTTGATTAAACACTGGTGTAATGGTCGACTCCCAATAAATTAATTTATGGTTATAATCGAATTTTTGGGGAAGTGTTGAAATCTTAACCTGGTCTTCGTAGATGATTGGCTTTTTCTTCTCCATTGCTTCACGGTATTTTTCCTTAATAATTTGAAAAGCCTTCTCGGGCAAAACCTCCTCTATCGGTTTTCCAAAGGATTCATTCGTTAATCCGTAAAGGTCTTTAGCAGGTTTATTTAGAAGAACGTAACTAAACGATTTATCACTGTTTACTTTTGTTAAAAAAACTAAATCCGTCATATTATTAAACAACTGAAAAAATAGATTGTGGCTATTTAAAATTTCTAAATTGGTTATTTCATACATTTGCATATCGCCTTTCATCATTGGTAGACTGTATCTCCCGTTTATCTTACCAAAAAACACAGACTTCTACACTTAGAGGAACATTGAAAAACTCACCCAAACTATACATGGGTGAGTTGTTTCACTTATTTCTTTTGCCCTGTGTAAATATGAATGGCATCCCTTAAGAATTCTGCGGTTCCAGGCTGTTCCTTGTCATAGTAGGCTGTAAATCTTTCATCATCCACATACATTTGTGCTAAACCTGCATGGGCTTCCTTATTGTATTCTTTCCAATAATAAGTTAACCATTGCTTGTGTAGATCTGCAGCCTTTTGCGCTAATTCACCTGCGGGGTCCCCTGTTTTAAAGGCTTCTGCAAGTGTAACGTGCACTTGATCGGCTAACGTAGTTACCTCCTCAAATTGTTCCTGTGTCATGTTCATGACTTTTGCGTTAGAGGCTTCGATATTATCCTTGCCATATTTTTCGCGAATTTCTTTACCATACTTATCCTCGTTATCCTCAACAAGCATCTTCTTAAAGCCTTCAAATTTTTCCTTATTTGACATGGTCATTCTCCCTTCTGATACTGCTATTGTTTTATCGACGTTAGCGATTAATAAATCTAGTTGTTCTCTTTTTTTGAGGAGTTTTTCACGGTGTTCCCGCAGTGCTATTGCACTGTCGAAATCAGGAGCAGTTACAATTTCCTTGATGCTGTCTAACCCTAGCCCTAACTCTCTAAAAAAACGGATTTGCTGAAGGCGATTAACTTCCTCCTGACCATAGATTCGATATCCAGATGAATTGATTCTTGCCGGCTTAAGAATTCCAATTTCATCATAGTATCTGAGTGTTCGCGTGCTGACACCTGCGAGACTTGCTAGTTTTTGAACAGTATATTCCATGTAATCATCTCCTCATTAACAACGATACACCTTTACGCAACGTTAAAGTCAATCACTAGTTTGCCTATTTTCATAAAAAAAGAGGCATCCACCCGTCTGGGTGATGCCTCTTTTTTTATTCTAATTCAATATTCAGTCATTAATGTCCATCTAGGGTGGACACTGTCCACGAGCGGTGCCTGTCACCGCGAATTGTCACCACGAATATATACCACGAGTATATCACCGCGATTAATGTGTCCTTTTATTTAAACCAGCCTTTTTCTCTGGATTGTTTGATGGCTTCGATTCGGTTTTTTACGTCGAGTTTGTCCAGGATGGTTGAAATGTAGTTTCGGACGGTCCCTGTTTTGATGCTGAGCTGTTCGGCGATTTCTTGTGTGTTTTTGCCATCTGCGACGAGTTCTAAGACTTCTTTTTCCCGGTCTGTAAGTGGATTTTCTTCGCTGTAAACATCGTCCATAAGCTCAGGGGCGTAAATGCGTTTTCCTTCCATCACCCGGCGGATGGAACTCGCCAGCTCCTCACTGGGACTATCTTTCAACAGGTACCCTCTAACCCCTGCTTTGATTGCGCGTTGAAAGTATCCTGTCCGTGCAAAGGTTGTTAAGATGATCACCTTGCAATCCATTCCTTTTAGCTCTTCTGCAGCTTCAAGTCCTGTTTTTCCTGGCATTTCTATGTCCATTATGCAAATATCTGGTTGATGCTTCCTTACTAAAGCCACTGCTTCTTCCCCATTTGAAGCCTTCCCCACCACTTCCATATCTTCCTCTAAATTGAGAAGTGAACCGAAGGCGCCTAATAGCATTTGCTGGTCTTCCGCAATTACAATTCTAATCATTTACTACACATCCCCCTTTTCCGACGGCTTTACATCATTCGGTACTCTAATGACTAAGGTTGTGCCTTCTTTTGTTAAAAGCTCTATGCTGCCATTAATAAATTCAAGGCGTTCTTTCATTCCTAAAAGACCGCTTCCTCTCGTATCTTTATCTCCTTCATCTTTAAACACACCATTATCATGGATGGTCATCACTATTTCCTTCCATGATTGCTCAATAGAAATAGAGCAGGAGCTTGCACCGCTATGTTTGACGACATTATTTACTGCCTCTTTCATACACATACTAAGAATGTTTTCGGTTAGTAACGGAACATTTTTTAACGAAAAGTCTTGATTACCTTCGAAGTTGATTTCGGCGGCCTTTAATATTTGCTTCACCCGGACAATCTCTTCCTTTAATCGAATTCCCCTCATCGAAGATACCATTTTTCGAACTTCACTTAATGCTGTTCTTGCTGTTTGCTGAACATCCTTTAATTCACTGCGTGCCTGTTCAGGATCTTTTGTAATTAGGCGTCTTGCTAAATCACTTTTCAAACCAATAAGTGAAAGCTTTTGACCCAAAGTGTCATGAAGGTCGCGGGCAATTCGCTGTCTCTCCTCTAACTTCACCAGCTCTGATATCCGCTTGTTTGCATCCTCTAGTTTCTCCTCAAGCTGCCCCATCTCTTTTTTGTTACGAATATTAAAAGGAAGCAAAATGACACTAATCCAAATAATAATAACAAAAGGCAATTGTTTGAGAAAAAGTGCATCCATCTGTACAATGCTGAAGTTAATCGATGCAGAAGTGCTGATCAAATGAATAAAATATAACGTAAAGAACGTAATCCGATCTTTAATATTTCCGATAAAATACGCGAGGAAAAAGGCAAAATAAACATAGCTGAAAAGACTGGTGGATGTAATTGATATACCGATTAAGATGAATGTCCAAAGGTATACTGGCCAGCCTTTGGCGAAAAATGCAATTCGATAGAAGATAAAAAAGAGAATCGTAAGGATTATTCCAACGATGATTTTAATAGGCGAGGATGTTTGGAATATAAAATAAAATGGTAATATACAAAGAATTGTCCAAATATAAGGTGAAATACCGCTATTTTTCTGGAATGTCATATACCTCTTAAACATAAAAGAACCTCATTTTCAGCTAAAAATAGTTAATTAACCTAATCTTACCACAATTCTCCTTAATCTTCATTTACTACTATCTATTCGACCAAACCAATCGTTTAGAACATAAATAACGACAAGCCCTTATGATAGGACTTGTCGTTTCTATGCCTTCTCAGGTCTAAGAATCTCTTTTTGTTTTTTTACAAGGTCTTTTATTTCTTTAAAGCCGACAAACTTCTTCGCTTGCTCATCCCAAAGCCGAAATTTGAGTGAGCTGAAACTTGTTGCTAACGTAATCGTGGGAACATTTTGTAATGGAAGGGTTTGATTATGTGCCTCTTCCAGCTTATAGTTTGGAACCCTTGGGCTTAAATGATGAACATGATGGTAGCCAATGTTCCCCGTAAGCCATTGCAATATCTTGGGCAGTTTATAGAAGGAACTGCCTTCAACCGCTGCTTTCAAGTATTCCCAATGCTTGTCTTCTTCAAAGTAAGAATCTTCAAAAGTATGTTGGACATAAAACAGCCAAATTCCAAGAGAACCTGAAATTAAAAAAATCGGTCCTTGTACGAATATGAACTGTTTCCAGCCAAGAATCAAACATAGTATGACTGTTACAGCCAAAATCCCTGCATTTGTTATATAGGTATTGATTCGCTCATTTAGCCTTGCACCTCTTCGATTAAAGCGATTCTTAATTAAAAAAACATATATTGGACCCAATCCAAACATGATAAGCGGATTCCGATACAAGCGATATTTAATTCTTTCAAATGTTGAAGCTGCCAAATATTCTTCAACGGTCAATACCCAGATATCCCCGGTTCCCCGCTTATCTAAATTACTGCTTGTTGCGTGATGTACAGAGTGATCGTGCTGCCATTGGTTATAAGGAAAAACCGTCATTATCCCAGTGATGGTTCCAAGCACGGCATTTGCTTTTCGATTCCTAAAAAAGGAGTGATGGCAGCAATCATGGAAAATAATAAACGTCCTCACCAAAAATCCGGCAGCTAGAATGGAAATACCCAATGTTAGCAGGTATGAAAGAGATAAACTTTTATAGGCCAGCACCCATAATCCAAAGAACGGTATCAGGGTATTTAGCAGCTGCCAAATACTTGCCGGTAAACTTGATTTTTCAAAGGCTGCAACTTGCTTTCGTAAATTCTTTTGCTTCTGATCCATTTTCTCATTATTCCCTTCTTTCATTTTAGTCCATAGCTGTCATATGCAAACCATGATAAATGTCATATTCCCCTATTACGCGAAGAGAGGAGAAGCTCGACTCCGAGCTTCTCCTCCCCTTTTGGGCAAGTTTATTTTTTGCTTTTCTCGTACGAATTAACCCTAATTTTATAAATTTTTCTATTTTACTCATGGTTTGGACCAGCTATTGAATACATTTTATTAAGGTTGTTTTCGTAAAGATTGTTGTTAAAATCTTAAAGCCGATTTTAACGTGGTTTTAGCTATTTTGCGCTTTAGAATTTAGTTGAAGGGGTAATGGACTTGAGTGATTCGTTTACAAACTTTAAATTCATCCGATTTGCTGTGGCATATGTCTTTATTACATCTGGTGTGATGAAATTATTTAGCACAGAACTTGCACAAGTATTTATCGGTTTAGGACTGCCTTTTCCAGATATACTCCTGTATGTTACAGCCTTTCTGGAAATTATTTGCGGTATTCTCATATTGGTAAACCGCAGTGTAAAATACGCAGTTATCCCCTTAATTGGAATTATGATTGCGGCCATTCTGCTGACAAAGCTCCCTGAGTTACACAACGGGATTTTACCTTTTGCCTTTAAGGCAAGGTTAGATATTGTCATGCTGGTGCTCTTGTTTGCCTTATATTCAAAATCATCATCATAACCGATGTTTACCAGTTTGTTTTCGTCAATCCGGTTCTCAATTTATGTTAAAATGATGAAAAACAAGCAAAGGGGAGATCTTTATTTTTATAAAAGAAAAGGTAAAAAGTCTTCCCGCAACCCCCGGGGTATATTTAATGAAGGATTCCCGCGGAACCATCATTTATGTCGGCAAGGCAAAGAATCTTAAAAGGCGTGTTCAATCCTATTTCCAGCAATCTAAAGCACATCCTCAAAAGATTATTAAGCTTGTCAGCAATGTGCGAGATTTTGATATTCTGTTAACAGATACAGAATTTGAAGCATTTATGCTGGAGTGTAAGTTAATTAGGGAAATCAAACCTCTATTTAATAAAATGATGAAAAGCCCCCAATCCTACTCCTACATTGTGGTCGACCAAGGTACAAGGTACCGTGATGTTAAGATTACAAACTGTCGTGATGAACAGGATGGCAGGCTATATTTCGGGCCTTTTCCCAGCAAGAATAAAGTCGAAACAGCAATAACAGGCATTAAGGAATCTTATAAAATTCTTTGCAGCAACCCTAAAGCAAAGAATTCGCTGTGCTTAAACCATTCACTTGGGTTGTGCATTGGTATGTGCGGAGGCGGACCGGCTATACAGGAGTATAATGCGATTATCGAGGATTTCATTGCCCTGCTTTCTGGTGAGAATAGGGTAATTCTTGATCAGATGAAAAAAAATATGGCGGAAGCTGCAGCCCAATTTGATTTTGAGGCTGCCGCTAAGTATCGAGATCGAATCGATGCCATTCAGTCTCTTCTTAGAAAAGAAAAGGTTATCGAGTTTACCGAGTCAAATAAGAATTTAATCGTTTTAGAAAATTTAAACGAGAACTCCTTCAAGCTTTTTCTCATTAAACGGAACGAAATTCTTTACAGTCAAATCCTAACGATTGACAGTGCAGACCTTCATCAGCTCAGTAGGACCATCAGTTCAACCTTTACCGATAGTGCTAAACATGCCCGCAAACACGTAAGTAGAGATGAAATTGATGAAGCACAAATTGTTTATAATTATGTAAAAAGTAGCCATTGCCGTTATACAACGGTTCCTAATAAATGGGTTCAGACCCACATGGATACAAAAGTGGAAAACGCAATAAACAAATTATTAGTTAATAACCCCATAAAATAGCCCTCGTTTGTCTCTATTAGACTGTGAGGGCTATTTTAATATGCCAAGCGATAAATTAAGAACCGCTCATTGGGATTATTCTCATATAAGCCAGGAAGTTGAACCTCTTTTATTAATTCAAATAAAGTATGATTTTCTAAATAATAGATATAATCCTCAGATGGATAATATAAAATTACGTCAACTTCCCGTTTGTATTTCTCCACCGAAGCCAAAATTTTATTCATGATTTTCCAAAAAATTGGTATCGTAAATGGGTTAAAAAAGTAAAAACGGTTATCGAAAGCTGTAATATTATACTTTTCTGCCAAGCAGCACTGAAATTGAATCTTGCCCTTATATTCTTTCATTTTTCCTAAATAACTCGTTTGGTTGGCTAATGCTTCTTGGTAAAGATTCTCGTTCATTTCAACTCCGGTAACAGAAGCATGAAACAAGTAATGAATAAAGAAGTTGAGTCTGCCTTTTCCGCAGCCAAAATCAACGATATGGTCGCTGCTCTTCAATTCATATTCAGCAAATAATTTTTCAAGTGCCTGGTAAGGTGTTGGCTCATATCTGTGATAATGGAAGGACTTGTTGAATCCCTTTTGATACCCTTCTGTTTTTATATTCAGTAATTCATCGTAATTACGTTCTTTCATGCATTTGCTCCTGCCTGCCCTCTCATTCATACGCGGAAGGGTCGATAAAAAAATTATAGCCTAAATAAACTACCATTCCGATTGCCGTCAGTAAAAATGCCCAACCGAGCGTTAGCTGCTCGATTACTAAATAGTTATTACATAACTGCACAGGTGACCATATATATAACCACCCCAGTCCAATAAACATTAGAGTGAAACTAATGATCACAACATTTTTTCCTAATGAACTGAGTTTTCTCCAACTGTCTCGTAAAGGAATTCCCGCTAATAATGGTAAACTAATAAATTTAAAAACTTCTACCATCTGCGAAGTCAATGCTTCATCCATGCTTCGAGGTAACATCCAGTATACCATGATAATGACAAATAACGTAATTCCCGGAACTCCATTACTATTCCACTTTTCAAAAAAATGAGGAAATCTTTTTTGGAAAAAAGGTGCCATTAACATTCCGGCGATTACCAGCATCGGCATCTGCATATGCATATGGATGACCATTAAGGTTTCCATGAAATCTGCAACAGGAGGAATAACTAAGAAAATGAGTAAAAGTAAGCCATAAAACGACTGATTCATGGACTATTCCTCCCCTTTGTTTTCAAGGATGTTAGCAACCTTTTGAGCAGCTTCGTCGATTTTTTTATAATCCATTACATCAATCAAACTGCCTTTTTTATCTATTAAATAAAAAGCAGAGTTATGAGCAAAATTTCCGTTTTCATCTGGAATCACAATGACACCGAATGCTTTTAATAACGAATCTAACTCAGCCCGGTCCGGAATTCTTGCCATACGCCAGGTTTCAGCATCACTTTTAAAAAAGTCTTTGTATTTGTTTAAAACAGCCGGAGTATCTCTTTCCGGATCGAAGCTTATGCTCAAGAAGACAATTTCTTCTCCTTTTACACTGCTTGGCAGTTTATCGTAAACCTGCTTCATATTGTATTCTAATTCAGGGCAAACCGTGGTACAGGATGTATAGAGAAATGTAATAAATACATATTTATCTTCAAATTCAGATATTGAATATTTTCGTCCCATACTGTCTTCAAGGGTAACATCCGGGAATTTAGGTTTATCATCTTTTAGCTGCTGCACTCTTGCTTTTTCTGCAGTAAATGCGGTAAATCCATCGGTTCCGATAAAAAACAATCCAATTCCAAATACTATAACAAGAAAAAATGAGATTTTCGTATATCTATTATTGATCATATAGATCACTTCCAAATTTGTTTTATTTGAATAAAGAGATAGCCCAAGCACTTTGAGCTATCTCTTATAGTTTAAATCACTGTCTAGCTTCAGCACCTAGGAGAAATTGAACTGCAATTTTCCCTGGCCAGGGCGCTTCCGCTTTTCTTATTACCAAGTCTTAAACGGTGGTGATCCTGGAGGCGCATTTACAATCATATCAGTTAAAGGTATTACATATGCCATTGCAACAATAATAAGCATTACTACGATCCAAATGCCCCAACGCTCTGTCCAATAAGGAGTTTTTGATGCATTTTCCTCTTCTTCTGCAATTGGGAATTCTGTTTCACCTTTTGGTGCAAAGAACATCATATTGAATACAGCGTACACTTGTAGAATAACACCGATAATTAGTAAAGTACCGCCAACTGCTAATAACATCAAGTATGGGTCCCAGCCTAATGCTGTTGCATGATCCCCGTACGTTGTGTAAGAGGTTCTTCTCGGTGAACCTAGCAAACCAACGTAGTGCATTGCACCAGACATACAGATCATACCAATTGTCCAAATCCATGTTTGGATAACACCTAAACGATTGATTTGCGGCGTTAATACGCGGTTCGATATAAAAGGAACTAACCAATAACTGATTCCAAAGAATGTCATAACCACTGACATACCTAATGTTAAGTGGAAATGTCCAACAATCCACATTGTATTATGAACTACTTGGTCTAATTGATTTGTGCTTTGTGCAATACCGCCAGCTCCAGCTGGAATGAAAGCAACCATCGCGATAAATGGAGCTAGGAAGCGAACATCGCCCCAAGGCATTTTCTTCCAGAAGCCAATTAGGCCTTTGCCGCCTTTTCTTCTAGCCGTACGCTCAAATACTGCAAATAGTGCAAATGCTGTCATGAGAGAAGGGAATCCAATTGCCAAACTCATAAAGACGTGCATAAATTTAACGTATTGATTGATAGCAGGGTCAATGATTTGGTGATGGAATCCACCAGTGATGTTCATAACGACTAGAGCGATAATAACCACACGAGTTAATACATCACTCCAGCGCTTTCCGCCGATAATTTTGGGTACCACTACGTACCATGCAGAAACAGCTGTTAAATACCAGATATTAACCAATGTGTGTCCAAAAGCCCAAAACAGTGTACGAGCGACCATTACATTGATTGTTTCTACCCAGCCAAACGTCCATGGTAAAATCATAACCAAGACTTCAACTGCTACGAACATGAGAGCGAAAAATAATAGAATGAATACACCTGTTGCAAAGTAAGAAAGGATTGGAACATGCTGACCTTTATGATTTTTCCTCCAATTCGCTACTTGGATGAATGCTCCAACACAGCATAACCAAACGCCGACTACGATTAAAGCTAAACCAATATAGAATACTGGATGTGCAGCCATCGGCGGATAGAAGGTGTACATAACCGACGCTTCATTCATTAAGATTGGAATAACCGCTAAGACAAACCCGACCAACTTGATGAAGAAACCAACCCAGGCGAGCTTTCTTACTTTTGGAAGAAGTCCTCCCAAGTTATGTGAAAGTGTTGCATAAAAGTATCCAATGGTAAAGAATGCTGTTAACACGAGGATTAATATTAAACCATGCGCCGTCAATACTTGATAATAATTAAACCAAGTTGGTAACTCTAACAATCCTGCCCGGTTTAAACCTTGTAATAATCCTAAAAATCCACCAACTAATAATGCGATAAATGCTACAGCTATATATGATTTCGAAATTTTTGCATCCTCTGGGTGATATCCCAGCATTTTGTTTGCTTTATCTTTAAAACCTATTTTTAAATCTGCCTCCATTTTCATCTGCTATCCCCCCTTATTTCACCGTAATCGTTGTACTCATTACTTGGTGACCCGCACCACAATATTCATTACAGATAACCAAATAACTGCCTGCCTTATCAAATGTTTGTGTGATTTTTTGAATATGCCCTGGCATAACCATTGCATTGATATTTGTTCCTGCCACTTCAAATCCGTGTACAACATCTTTTGAAGTCATAATAAACGTAACTTTTGCTCCAGCTGGAATCTCAATGTTATTTGGAGTAAAGCCAAATGCTTGTAACGTCATAACGACTTCATATTCATTGTCGCCCACTTTTTTTACTCCTGGATTATCAAAAGGAGCTATATTATCAACATTCTGTGGATCGATTGTTTCCATATTACTTGGTGGTCCCATTTCTAGTGCAAAAGCTTGGTAACCTGTGATTAACATGAATCCCATGATGATACCAAAACTTATCGTAAGCCATATTTTTTCATCAAGGTGCATTTTCATCTTTATCCCCCCTTATATTCTGGCCATATAAAGACCGTATAGAACTATATACGTAGCAACAATCACGACTCCAACCACAGTTACGGAAAGCCATGTTCCTTTTAATGGTTCTTCCTGATCTTTTTTATTTTTTTGAGTAATCTTTGTAGCTGCCATCGAAATTCAACCCCCTTAATTTGTTGTTACTTATATAATAATTGCGAAACGTTCTCACTGAAGTGAACTGAATCACATAGAAAAAACAAAAATACAAAAATATCAACTGAATTTTTATATCAGTTTTGTGTCTATTTAGAGAAAAACGCACGAATATCAACCTTTTAAAACCCTGAAGAATCAATATTTTATATTCTGATATAGAAAGGATTCTCAGGTGGTAAAAGTGACAAATTTATGAACGATAGAAACAATATTTAAATTTTGTCAAAGTAAAAAGCTGCCCGTTAATGGACAGCTTGAATGTATTTATATGAATTAAAATCTGTTAAAATAGCGGCAGTGTAAAAATAATCACCATTAGGAATATTATCATTATATAATTTACCGAATATAGAAAAACCGCATGAGCCCATTTTAAGTCATCCTTCGTAGAAAATCCTCTTATACATACGACTAGCCAGCCAATGTTTAGGATCGTGGCAGCCACTACAAAGGCGGTACCAAGCTGCGTTAAAAAAAAGGGCAATGGCAGCAGGCAGGCAACATACACGACAATTTGGACTTTTGTATTTTTAAATCCCTTTACCACCGGAAGCATTGCCACACCCGCAGCTCTATATTCTTCACACTTCTTCATAGCAATGGCAAAAGTATGCGGCATTTGAAATACAAATAATATTAGAAAAAGGATAATGGGAACGATATGAAAACTTGACTCAACTGCTGCCCATCCAATTAAGGGAGTAACGGCTCCTGAAACACTGCCAATTACCGTATTTAAGGTATATCTCCGCTTTGACCACATCGTGTACAAAATGACATAGGTGAACCATCCTACGAAAGCATATAGTGCTGCTTCAATGGTAGTAAATAGTAAAAGAATTAAACCCAGAATGGTTAAAACAATACCAATGGTCAAAACAACGTTTAGAGGAATATTTCCCGTTACAGTTGGTCTATTTTTCGTTCTTTCCATTATTGTATCTATATCAACATCATACCAATTATTAAGGACGAGAGCTCCAGCCATAACCATTGTACTTCCAATAACTGTTAGCAAAAAAACTTCCCAGTAATCACTAAATGAATGGTTAGAAAAATGCAGCGCCAACCAGAAACCAGAAAAAACAGGCAGAACATTAGCAATTAATACACTTGCTTTAAAAAGTGACTTTAGGTCAGAGATTAAGCTAGAGGGGTTTCTATCATCTATCTGAAAAAAAGATATATCGTTTTTACTCATTTCACTAAACCTCCAAACTTAAATCCTTCCCTATCATTAAATCATACATCATAAGCCTTTTGCATGATATTCATCACTTAAAATTTTCCAAACTCACCATCCTCGTCCTGCGCCGCCGCCACCTGAAGAACCGCCTCCGCCTCCCCGGGGACCACCGCCGCCTCCACCTCTTCCACGTGAGATGATCGATAGCAGAAGATACGTTAGGGTTCCGCCAAAAAACTTAAAATCAAGAAAAACAACGACAACGACTATAAGGATTAACAGCCATGAGGGTATACCGAGCCCTTCATTTCCAGATGGCTGCCCAGCTTGATTTTTCTGTACCGGCATGCCTCCCTCTTGCCCGTATTCGGCTAAAACTTCATTTGCCAGTGCCTTATACGTTTCTATGATCGCTTGGTTTGGCTGATTATTTTGAAGATATGGAATGGCATGCTGATCAAGAATCTGCCCAGCTTTTCCATCAGTGATTCTCCCTTCCAATCCATATCCCACTTCGATTTTTATTAAACGATCGGTTACGGCAATAACCAGCAATACACCATTATCTTGTTGCTCGCTGCCAATTCCGTACTGTCTAAAAGCTGCATTCGCATATTCCTCTATTGTGTTTTCTCCAATGGTGTCTACTGTTAATACAGAAACTTGGGCAGTGGTTTGATCTTCAATAGATCTTCCTAAATTTCTCAATTCTGCTATTTCTACTTGTGTTAATATCTTCGCGAAATCTTGAACATAAATATCGCCAATGGGCGCAGGCATTTTAATTTCTTTAGCAGCTGTACTGCCTGATAGCAGGAAAAAAAATAAAAAAAGAAGGCTGAAGACCGCTTTCGGTTTCATTATCCATTGCCTCCAAAGTCAACTTCAGGAGCTTCAGCCGCTTTCGGATCTGCTGTAAAATATTCTTTCTCGTCAAAACCGGTCATACCTGCTATAAGTGCCCCAGGAAATTGCTTTACTTTTTTGTTATACACAGCGACCTGGTCATTATAATCTTTTCTTGCTACGGAAATCCGATTTTCCGTTCCAGCCAACTCATCCATTAATCGCGTAAATTGCTGATCCGCTTTTAGATTCGGATAATTTTCAACGACAACCAGTAACCGGCTTAATGCACCTGATAATTCAGCATTTGCCGTCGCTTCTTCTTCTACTGTATTCGCTCCTGCTAATCTTGCCCGAGCATCAGAAATCGATGCGATCACTTCTTTTTCATGTGAAGCATATCCTTTTACGGTATTCACAAGGTTTGGTATCAAATCAAGCCTTCGCTGCAGCTGATTTTCGATTTGTGCATAGGATTGATCTACATTTTCTTCAAGAGTAACAAAGTTATTGTAGCTCGACGCCAACATCACCCCAGCAAAAACAATCACAGCTAAAATAATTCCAATTACGATATATCCTTTTTTCAATTGAACACACTCCTTTCCCTATAGTATGTTTCACTTACTATTTCTACTATGAAAAGCTGTGTGGATTTATTTAATCCGCACAGCTTTTTTTCTTTTTATTTATGATCATTTAATTCATCAATAAGCTGCTTTGTTCTTTTTGCGTTTCCTTCTGCAAAGTTTTCAAGGCGTTCCTTTAGTTCATCGTCATCGTGAACCCGTTCGGCCGTTATTAAATAAGTCCGCATTAGATCCTCTTCCATCTCTATAGAATCCTTAAGAATTTCTTCAAGATTATTTTTTTCTTCTTTTTCACTTTTCCCTTTAAAGATATTTGCAGTCAAAGCATATGCCTCCTTTAAAATCAGGTACCTAATACTCCTCCACTGTTGCAATATGTGGTAAGTTTCTGTACTTTTGAGCATAGTCAATTCCATAGCCTACAATGAATTCATCTGGAATCACAAAGCCAACATAATCCACAGGCAATTCCACTCTTCTTCTCTCGGGCTTGTCTAATAGTGTGCAAAGTTTAATTTGTTTTGGTTTATGCATGTCCAAATGATTCCTCAGAAAATGCAAGGTAAGTCCACTGTCTATGATATCTTCAACAACCAAAACATTCTTATTCGTAATATCCTCATCAAGATCCTTTAACAGCTTAACTTTTCCAGTTGTTTCGGTTTGGTCGCTATAGCTTGAAACCGAAATGAAATCGACATTAATGTCTCCTTTCATTTCACGAATCAAGTCTGCTGCAAAAACAAATGATCCCTTCAGCACAACGATTAACATTATTGGCTCATTGTTAAAATCGCTTTCAATTTTCTCAGCCAATTCCCGTATTCTTTGTTTGATCTCGTTTTCTGAAATCATCGTGTCTTTTATTCGATAGGGCAAGAACCATACCTTCTTTCTATTTAATCCGAATTAATCAACATTACTATTCCCGATTTATACCATCTTGAAACAAATTTCTATTTGGGTAATGCTCTTTCATTATGAAGGACAATTCTATCGGCATTTTTTCGAGTTTTGTCTTTCATCGCGGGAATGAAGGTCAATCCTACCGGGGTTTTACTGAGTTTTGTCTATCATCGCCTTCATGAAGGACATTTCCTCCGGCACCTTACCGAGTTTTGTCCTTCATCGCCTTCATGAAGGACATTTCTACCAGCATTTTACCGAGTTTTGTCCTTCATCGCCTTCATGAAGGACATTTCCCCCGGCACCTTACCGGGTTTTGTCCTTCATCGCCTTCATGAAGGACATTTCCTCCGGCACCTTACCCGGTTTTGTCCTTCATCGCCTTCATGAAGGACATTTCCTCCAGCACCTTACCGGGTTTTGTCCTTCATCGCCTTCATGAAGGACATTTCTACCAGTTCTGCTGGTTATTCTTTATCAGACAGCGATACCTTTGATTTAGTCATCCAGTTCTGTCTCGTGATAAAAATATATGATTTTATCAAATCAATCAGGCTTTGGACTATTTTAATTTAAATCCATTAATTTAAAAGAGGAAAAAAGAGATTAATATGGAATAAATCGGTTAGAATGGAATTTGTACATAATCATTTAAGAGGAGTGAAGAAAATGCCAATAAATGCTTATCTTGTTTTTAATGGTAACACCCGAGAAGCAGTAGAGTTTTATGCGAAGGTTTTTAAGACAGAAACACCGAATATCATGACCTTTGGAGAACAACCGCAACATCCTGATTATCAAATGCCAGAGGAAGTAAAAGATTTGGTTATGCATACACGACTTAACATCGATGGAAGCACTGTCATGTTTTCTGATAACTTCCCTGGGTCACCATTTATTGAAGGCAATAATATAACAATGGCTTTAGTCAGCCAAAATTTGGATGATATTCAATCTTGGTATGATCAACTAAAAGAAGGCGGAAAGGTTACGATGGAGCTCCAAGAAACCTTCTGGGCAAAACTTTATGGTCAAGTAACGGACAAATTCGGAATCCACTGGCAAATCAGTCATGATAGCGGAGAATACGGCAAGTAATTATCATAAATAAAAAGGATACAGCCAATTTTGCGGCTGTATCCTTTTTATTTACTTCAAACTTCTGCTTAAGAAAGCTTTTGTCCGTTCGTTCTGTGGATTTGTAAACAATTCTTCTGGGTTCCCAGATTCAATAATTTCTCCGTTATCCATGAAAATCACCCGATTGGCCACTTCCTTGGCAAAGCCCATTTCATGCGTCACAACAATCATCGTCATTTGCTCTTCCGCAAGTGCCTTGATTACTTCAAGGACTTCTCCCGTCAATTCAGGGTCCAATGCCGAAGTAGGCTCATCAAACAAAAGAATTTCAGGATTCATCATAAGTGCTCTCGCGATGGCAACTCTTTGTTTTTGACCTCCTGAAAGATTGGCCGGGTAGAAATCCGATCTATCACTAAGACCAATTTTCTTCAAAAGTTCGGTACTTCTTTGTTGAATGTCGGCAATTGGTTCCTTTTTTACCAATCTAGGCGGAAGCTCTAGATTTTCTTTTACTGTCAGGTGTGGGAATAAATTAAATTGCTGAAAGACCATCCCCATTTTAGAAGTTATTCTTTTTACTTCTAGTGGTTTCGCGTAAATTCCATCTTGAACGAATGGGTCACCCGATATTGTAATGCTTCCTCCATTTATTTCCTCCAAATGGACTAAACTTCGGAGCATTGTGCTTTTCCCTGATCCAGACGGACCAATTACAGCAACAACATCATTTTTATTCACGTCAAACGTTATTCGTTTCAAAACATCCACATTGCCAAACGATTTCTTCAGGTTGGATACTTCAATGATAGCCACATTTACCAATCCTTTTATTCAAATTTATATCTCCGCTCAATTCCTTTAAAAACAAATGTTAACAAAAGTGTCATTATCAGATAAATCAAACCAGCAACGAAAAATGGCACAATCGTAAAGTCTCGGTTAACAGCTGTTTGCGCGTAATGCAGTAATTCCGGTACAGCCACTGCATAGAGCAGTGCGGTATCTTTAACGAGTGTTACCGATTCATTTGCAATTGCGGGAAGCGTGACTCGAAACATTTGCGGTAAAATGATCCTCGTAGTTGTCTGCCATTTACTTAAACCAAGTACCTGTGAAGCTTCATATTGTCCCTTATCAATGGCTAGGAGACCACCGCGGAATATTTCCGCAAAGTACGCTGCGTAATTTAGGACAAATCCTAAACATGCTGCAACAAATCGATCTAATACTAAATATTCTCCGACTACTGGCAGCATAGGAAGACCGAAGCAGATAAGTAATAATTGCAGTAATAGCGGGGTACCCCTCATAACATATATATACCCTTGCGCTAGTAATGATAAAGGCTTCAAACTGCTCTTAACAGCAAGCGTTAATAAAAAACCGAGCGGAATTGAGACGATGATCGCAATGAAAAATAAAAGAATCGTCATCTGTGCGCCTTCAAGCATCGGTTTGAGAATCGAAGTAAAATAGTCAAATGACATGGAAAACTCCTCCAAAAACAAAACAGGGTTCCCATAGGAAATCCTGTTTTACCTTATTTTCATATTACTTTAATACTTTATCTTCTCCAAACCACTTTTCTGAAATACTAGCGGCTGTTCCGTCCTCATTCATTTCATCAAGTGCCTTTTGGAGTTTTTCAAGTAATTCTTCATTGCCTTTTTTAACACCAATTCCATATTCCTCTGGAGCCAGCGATTCATCAAGTACCTTAAATGTACCTTCTTCTTTCGTCATATAGTAATTGATTACAACTTCATCAATGACCACAGCATCTAAACGACCACTCTTTAAGTCTGTTAAGGCTTGTACATTATCTGCAAATTCAGTAACAGTCTTAAGTTTTTCTTTCACTGGTGAAGAATCAAGGGCATCCGAAGCTGAAGAAAGTGACTGCAGCCCAACTACTTTCCCATCTAAATCATCTAGTTTCGTAACCTTTGAATCAGCAAGGGTAACAAGAACCTGTGCATTTTTCAGATATGGTTTTGTGAAAAGGACCTTCTCTTTGCGCTCATCCGTGATTGTGTATCCGTTCCAAATCAGATCAATTCGTCCACTGCTAAGCTCAGCTTCTTTTGTTTTCCAATCGATTGGCTGGAATTTAACTTCTGTTCCCATTTTATCTGCTGCTGCTTTCGCATAATCAATATCAAAACCTACAATATTATTATCCTCATCACGGAATCCCATTGGAGCAAATTTATCATCAATCCCGATAACTAGCGAATCCTTTTCCTCTTTACTCTGTGATTTTGAGCACCCTGTAAAAACTAAAAGTACGGCAGTTACGATAAGAATCACAGTTGCTAAACTTTTCTTCATTTGTATTTACCCCTTTTTATAGAAAATTATTTTTACTTTAGTACGTTACCATATTATCGCGCTACCACATTATAACACTATAATATTATCAAATACAATAGCTAGAAAAAGAATTATAAAAAAAAGGAGTCTACTTAATAGACTCACCTATTTGTATTTTCCAAATCATATGATCTTGCCCCTGACCCCAATAATTCTTCAGTAAATACTCAGGTTCTCCGAATTTCTTTTTCCAGATCGTTTGGGCAGTTTTGTAGCCGCTGTCGAGACAGATTTCTAGGACACCCTTTGACTTTAATGTTTGCAGCAGTTTAGCAAGCAGTTTATTCCCTACACCTTGTCTTTGATAGTCAGGATGTACAAATACGGTTCCCACTTCAATCATTTTCCCAAGTACTCCATTGGTACAGTCCTGAATCAGTTTGCTGGCAGGACCATATTCTATTGTCCCAATAATTTTATTTCCAGCCAAAGCTATTAAAATATACCTTTTCTCTCCATTACCTTCAAGGTCGATTTGCAGATAATTTTTCTTGCTGGTAATTTCAATTTCAATATCTTCCTTTAACTCCGAAAGTCCTTCTCTATCAAAGGTATTGGTAACCACAACCCTAAAAAAATGGTTCAGTTCTTCGGTGTCTTCAAATTCTGGCCTTCTAATCTCGACTTTTCTCACACCAAAGCCTCCTTACTTACATTGACATATTTTTTTGAACGGTGATCTTATTTACCACAAAAAGTCCACTATAGAGCAGGAAAGTTCCGGCCATTAAAATAATTCCTACGTACACAGACATCATGGTTGGCACTAAAAAAGCTCCCAAAATGATCGATGCACGTGCGATTAAATCTGCCCCGCTGAAACTTAAGTTAGAAAAGGCTGAGTAAGAACCACGCTTGTCCTCCGGCATCATATTTGCTTTTTCTGCATTCATAATTGGGGAGTAAATAAGCTCACCAATTGTGGCCAAAGCATTGAATAAAATCAGGACATACCAACTATTCGCTGAAGTGACAATCGTATACCCTGCACTATAAAACAATAATCCTAGGAGTAACATCTTCCGTTTTGAATACTTATCTGTTATTTTTGTTATAAAAAAGGTAAGAGCTACTACCATCAGCATATTTTCGATATTTAGAAAACTCAGCATCCTTACCCCTGCAATTTCGAAATTCCCGACAAATACCGATTTGAATTCCTCTGCTAATCGTACCCCAATATAACTATTTAGTGAGAATTCTGCTGCAAAAATAAACATTGACCCAGCAACTGCCATGACAAATGGTTTATCCTGAAACGCGACTTTGTAGTTTTGATAGAGATCCACAAAAATATTTTCATGCTTTTTTTCCAGCAGCTTAACGCGTGTATCTTGAAGCCATATTCCATACGCAATCGGCAGGCTAATAGAAACGATTGTTAAAGCGATAAATAGTTCTATTTGATGGTTCACATACAAAAGACCACCCAAAGCTGCACCTATTGCCATCGACAGATTAGTAAGCCAATATTCTATTGCATAAACACTCTTCCGATTTTCGGGTGTTGTCGAGTCAATGATAATGGCATGAACGGCTGGCCGGCCAAGGCTGCTGGTAATCGTGAAAATCACATAGCTGACCGCAAATAGAACAATCCATTTTTGATCTGGGAACAAGCTTACTGTCATAAGTGCAAACATAAATGCACTAGACGCTGATGATAGAATAATAATCTTTTTTCGAGGGAAGCGGTCTGAAATATAGCCGCCGATAAAATTAATAAAGAAGCCTATGATTACCGTAATTGCTAAGAATATACCTGCCCAAACCGCCCCTTTGTGCTGTGCAAAAAAGAGCGCCATAAATGGCATTACCGAGCTGGCAATTGCTCGGTTAAAAAACGAGGTAATCAGCCGAACCTTAATATTTTGAGGATAGTCCTTCCACGCCATATTTATCAACACCTTTCTCACTCTATATAGTAAAC
The DNA here is from genome assembly GCF_057221695.1 of Neobacillus sp. plas4. Classification (NCBI taxonomy): domain Bacteria; kingdom Bacillati; phylum Bacillota; class Bacilli; order Caryophanales; family Bacillaceae; genus Neobacillus; species Neobacillus sp. plas4. The sequence continues at coordinate 1,246,310 of NZ_CM170152.1, read as the reverse complement.
TAGACGTAATAATATAAAAATGTCCAATTTTCAAAAATATGTCTACTTTTAAAGGAATGATGGGATGGACCACTATTTATTAGCATTATGGAACTCAACTCCCTCTGGAGAAGTTAAAGTGAAACTGCTGGCAGAAAGATTGGATTTGAGCACCAAACAAACCCGCCGTAAACTGAATCAATGGCAGGATGAAGGCTGGCTGAGCTTCCAGTCTGGAAAAGGCAGAGGCATTTATTCAAAGCTGATTTGGAACAGGGACGTGGAATCAGCGTATGAACAGCAATTTATAGCCCACTTGGAAAGATACTCCATTGAACAGGTTAGCAAACTATTATTATATCAATGGTCAACAGAAACAAAACAGCGGTTAATGACTAGGTTTCAATCCAAGTTTGGTTTTCATCAAGAGGGTCAGGACACGTTAATTATTCCGCGGTTTTACCCATTCATAACGTATCATCCATTAAAGGCTGCGGACGTACATAGTGCAAATCTAATCGCAAACCTATATAACCGGGTTGTCGCACTGAAGGATGATAATACGGTCATACCTGAGCTTGCACATAGCTGGGAGGTTGAAGATCATCGGCTAACCTTATACCTGCGAAAGGATGTCAGTTTTCATGATGGTTCAATCTTAAAAGCGGAGGACGTCGTCAAAACGTTTATGAGAATGAAGCAAGATAAGATTTATGCTGAACTGTGGAAACCAATTACAAAAATATTTTCCCCTGCACCACTAATCGTAGAACTTGAATTCCCATATGGCTGTACCTATGTATTGCCGCTTCTAAGTATGATTTCTGCAAGTATCTATAAAGAATCTGCCAACGGATTGGTGATCGGAACAGGCAGCTTTTATCTGGAAGAAGATACCGATGAGAGAACAGTATTACATGCGTTTAAACATTATTACGGTGAGCGTCCGCTATTGGATACAGTGGAATTTATACAGGTTTTAAGAGAGTTTGGAAATGTTTATTACGGTGCTCATGAATCAAGAGAAGTTGGAACCTTTGAGGTTGAGAGTGATTCAGGATTTGGTGTCGTAGTAATGAATGCCTTTCGTCAAAGTGATATTGCTAGAAAAGAAGTACGAGACTATATTCATATGCTGATAGATAAAAATCGCTCGCAAATTTCAATGATTGATTCTCGGATATCAGCAAATACCGATGGCTGCTTAATTGGCTATTCAGGGAGTTACACGGTGCCCGAAATTCCAAAACCAATCCTTTCAAATCCATTAAAGATGAAGTATGTTGGGTATTCAAAGGACACATCCTTTTGGTTAAAAAACATCCTCGATGAGGCTGGTATTCCGTTGGAGTTGGAAGAAGTCTCATTTCATGATGCATTGTACCATGCTCATTTGCAGAAAGCAGATTTATTTATTCATGGAGAAATATTTGAGATGAACCAGAGTTTTTCCTACTTTAGCTTTTTGAAAAACACGATTTCGCCGCTCTATAAATTAACTCGATCTGATCAACTTTTGCAAAAGCTACTGCAAAACTATGATTTTATCCCCTTTGAGAATTGGATGGAGCAGCATTTAATCATAGAGGATTATTTAATTAAAAACTCATTATGCATTCCTCTTTATTATTCAAAAAGACAAATACCATTTTCAATTAATTTAATGAACGTAAAAATTAAACATTTTGGCTATGTTGATTTATCGAAATTATGGATGAAACCTAATAGAGAAGCCTGACCACAGTGGTCAGGCTCTCTTTGCCATTTTATTATATTAATCCTGATATCCTGATAGTTGGTCTTGCACGGAGTTTAGGGAATTAATTGCTTGTTGAATTTTGTTTTTATTTTCTGGTTTTTCAGCAGTACTTAGGGCTTGCTGCAGGGTGTTAACTGTATTTTGTACGGAAGACATACTTTGGTTTACATAATCTTGAGCCTTTGGCAATATTAGCACCTCCTTGATAATGTCAAAAATAGTATCTACATCTATTGGAAAAATATGTGTGCGATTTACGATTTCGACTAGGATTGTGCCTATAATTGAGGCAGTCATTTTTTATCGGAACAATTCGACCTGGATTGTGCCCGTAATTGATGCGGACCCGATTTTTCGGAACAATCAACATAGGATTGTGCTCATAATCGAGGCAGTCACTTTTTATCGGAACAATCCGACCGGGATTGTTCCCGTAATAATGGTCACCCGTTCATTACGGGAACAATTCAACTGTAAATGTATACTGTCGTCTCCTCTCCCCTCCCGAACATTGCAAAAAAAGGCAGCCCCTCAGTTTTTGAAAGCTGCCTTACTCTAATATTACCTCACTTGAACACCTGAGGAGCTTATGGTTTCACCGCCGATTTCGGCTTCTCTGCCAAATAATCTAGCATAGACACCATGGTTATTCTCTAATAGATCGGTATGTTTTCCTTGTTCGGCTATTGTCCCATTTTCAAGGACAATGATTTTATCTGCAGAAAGAACCGTTGAAAGGCGGTGCGATATGATTAAAATCGTTTGTTTTTTTCCTGATTTTAAAACTGCTTCATTGATTTGCGTTTCCGTAATTGGATCGAGTGCCGAGCTTGCTTCATCAAGGATAAGGATTGGAGCATCTTTTAAAATAGCTCTAGCCAGCGATAATCGCTGCTTTTGACCTCCTGAAAGCAGGCTTCCTCTTTCTCCTACCTTTGTATCCAATCCTTCGGGAAGACTTTCCACCAATTCTTCCAACCCGCTGTCATGTAATGCTTTAAGCAGCTCCTCCTCTGTGGCATCAGGTTTTCCAATTCTTAAATTGTCTGCCAGGGAACCATTTCGCATTTGAACATCCTGAGTCACGATTGCCATTTGAGATCGTAGCCATCCTGTATCCCATTCTGTTATATCTCTTCCATCTACTTCAATACAGCCATTCTTCGTATCATAAAGCTTAAATAACAAATCAACAATCGTTGATTTACCAGAACCACTCGGTCCAACTAATGCCACCTTCTCACCAGCGTTAACCGTAAACGAAACCCCTGACAGTACATTCTCTTCTTTTTCCGGGTAAGCAAACGTAACATCCTTTAGTCTGATTTCACCATTTGCTCTGCCGCCGCGGATCCCCTCCACTATTTCTGCCTTGGAAGGCTTATGGGAAAGAAGAATGTCAGAGCGATCTAGTGCTGGCCCAGTTCTTCTTACAGAAAGCCAGTTACGAAGCAGTCTTTGCATTTCATTGGCAGCGATCGTCACTAAGCCACCTGCGGTCAGCATTTGTCCGCTTGTTAAACTATCATTCCAAATTAATAATGTACTAATGAAGTAGACAATTCCCAATGCGAATCCATTGTAACTGGCAATTACCACCACGGACTGCATTCTTGCCTTTAATTCCTTAATAGAATGCTTCACGAAAGAGTTTCGGATAGCAATAACACTTTCCACCTCATTTTCAGAAACCCCCATAACCCTTGACAAGTGGATTCCCGTCACCGATTCTCTTAGTCTTTCAAGATAGCGGGAAGCCTCCTGTCTAGCATCGGCGGAAGCAGCTCTAGTCCTCGCTCCTACATAATTAGATGCCCAATAGAAGATTACACCTAGAATCACACTAGTAATCATCAAATAAGGGTGAATCCATAACAGCACGAGACTATAAATTAATACTCCCTGGACACTTGCCATGAATGTCGATCCTTCCCATGCAAGGAAATTATGGAGCGTATCAGGGTCATCCGAGACTCTTGCTAGTAGTTCTCCGGATGAATTGTTATGGTAAAAGGAAAAGGGCAGCACCTGTAAATGACTAAACAGGCGCAGTTTTTGCCAATTAGTTACGGTCTTTGCCGTCTGATGGCAAAAATATTCATCTATGATCATCATGACTAAATCAAAAATAGCAGAAAAGACCAGCAGCCACATTAATCCCCATAGCAAGGAGTGATTTTCATTCGGAATAATGGTATCAACAAGCCAAGCGAAAGCTAATGTTGGGATTAGTGCTGAGAAAACCTGACTAATTGCAATAACGAATGAGTCCGCAAAAACCCACTTTTTATAGGGTCTTAAAAAAGCAAGGACTCTTCGACCGTCCCGATTCTTTTTTTGATGGGAGACAGTGTTCACGTTCATCCAATCATCTCCTTTTCCAACTCGCTATATTGGGCCTTGTATAATTCATAATACTGACCTCTTAATGCAAGCAATTCTTCATGTGTTCCTTGTTCCGCCACCATCCCCTGATCTAAAAGAAGGATTTTGTCGGCATTTCTTACTGTTATCAGCCTGTGGGCAATCGTAATCGTTGTTCTGCCCGGTATTAGCTGCTCAAGGGCTTCCTGAACTTTTTCTTCTGTTTCCCCGTCCAATGAGGAAGTGGCTTCGTCAAAAATTAAGACTCGCGGCTGGCGCAGGATGGCTCTGGCAAGCGCCACTCGTTGTCTTTGCCCGCCGGAGAGCTTCAATCCTCGTTCACCGACCACTGTTTCATATTTATCTTCGAGAGATTCGATTAGTTCTTTTAGCCCGGCTGCTTCCACTGCGAGTTCGAGCTCTTCCTGGGTGGCATTTGTTTTTCCGTATAGAAGATTATTTCTAAGTGTACTGTTTAGTAGAAAGGTTTCCTGAGAAACCACCCCAACCTGTTGTCTAAAGCTATTTCGGTTGTATGCGAATAAATTTTTACCATCAATCAAGACCGATCCTTTTTCAGGTTCATATAAACCTAGGAGGATTTGGATAAGGGTACTTTTCCCCCCGCCACTGGTACCTACAATTCCAATGTGATTCCCCTGTTCCAATGATAGCGAAACACCCTTTAAAATTTTTTTATCACTGGAAGGGTAGGTAAACCAAATATTCTCTATGTCTATGTTTCCCTCTACTTCTCCAAAAGAAGGCAGATTTTCTTCATGCTCTTCCGGTAAATCAAAATATTCATAGATTCTTTGCAGTGCCGGAATTGCCTGTTGAATGGTCAGCGCATTTTCAGCCAATGACCGGACAGGCAAAAACATAATAGGAATAAAATTAAGACAGGCAATCAGGGTTCCAATCGTAATCGTGCCTTCCCAAATAGAGAATCCACCGATTAGCATGACAACACCGGGAGTTGCGATATTAAATAAATTTCCAAGCCGCCAATTGACCTTTCCAATTAACGCTGCACGAATCGAGTAGTTTTTCCATTCTGTCTGTTTTTTTCGCTGTGTTTCAATTTCCTTCTTTTGTGTCTGAAATGTTCGAACAAGTCTGGTGCTTTCTATACTTTCTTGCAGGTGCTGGTACATATCTGCACTCATATCCCTTTGGACCGCACTCATTTTCCGCATCGTTTTACCGAGCTTAAATGATGGAAGTATGTAAATGGCAAACACGGCAAACATAACAACAGCTGCTGGCCAATATAATGCAAATACGGCTGAAAATGCAGCAATTGCACCAATCACTTGCTGTAAGATACGTGGAACGACGGTGTTATTTAGGTTTTGAACAGATTCCACGTCATGCGTTAATCGATATAACATATCTCCTCTTGGTGTCGTTGTAAAAAACGACATCGGTGTTCGATGCAGCTTTTTAAAGGCCCGAATCTGCATATCCGTTATTACATCGAATCCGATTTTCACCTGTACATATTCTTGTAAAGTCTCAAATAAAGACTTTCCTAAGAATGCGACCAAAACACCACCGACAAGTAAAAGTAAAAAGGATATCTCTCTAGCCCCAATCACTTCGTCCACTAATTTTCCTGCCAGTAACGGCGGCAAGATGGTAAATGCTCCACCTAATAATGAAAAAAATAAGGCAAGCAATAATTTCCTCCAATAAGGTTTGAAATGTCCTAATGTCGTTTTTAATAAATTCATTATAATCCCCCTCGCAAAATAATATTTTATTACAAATCATGGCAATATTCATTACTATTTGAAAAAAACTTCTTATTTTACGAAATCTAAAATATTACTCCTCGTTTTTTCTACTATCATATTGTTATTTTTCCACTATATTTGTCTTTATAAAAAATATAAATGCCTCAACTCCATTAGGAATTGAGGCTTTATTACAATCTATAATTTGCCATTAGATTACTATTTTACGGTTTTAAGTTTTACTCTATTTATGCCATTAGAGACATTCGATTGACCTAGGACGATACTATTATCACAAATTGCTTCAACATCATTTCTATCATGTGTGACCATAATACATGTCATGTTGGCTTTTTTCAAAATCAACCCTAGATCGTCTCGAATCGACTCTTTTAAATCAGCGTCTAAGTTGCTAAATGGTTCATCCATTAATAATACATTGGGCTTTGGGGCAAGCGCTCTAGCAAGAGCAATCCGTTGCTGCTGCCCGCCACTTAATTCATGAGGATACCTTTTGTAGAACTCCTTCATTTGAACAAGTTCCAACATCTCATCTACACGCGAGTTTCGCTCTTTCCTTGGTAAACGTGATAGTCCAAAAAGTATATTATCCTTGACAGTCATATGAGGAAATAGAGCATAGTCTTGAAAAACCATCCCCACCCCTCTATCCTCTGGGTGAACAAATACACTTTCACTTACAACGGTAGTACCGGCAATTTTTATGGTTCCTTTGACCGGCATTTCTAATCCTGATATCAGGCGAAGTAATGTACTTTTCCCACTTCCACTTTGTCCTAAAATACCGACGATTTCCCCTTTTTCCATAGAAAACGAAAAATCGTTAATAACAGGGTCCTCTTTACGAGAATATGAAAAAGTGAGACCTTTAATTTCAACAATACTCATTGTTTCACCCTCTTACCAACTATTTGAAAAATGACCACAGATAAAATACTGATTAAAATGATTAGAAGCGATGAAATAGAAGCCTCATGGATTTGTTCATCGTTTGCATATTGATATGTTTTTGTTGCTAACGTTTCAAAATTAAAAGGCCTTAACAACAATGATAATGGTAATTCCTTGCAAATTTCAACAAACGTTAAAATGAAACCACTAATTAAAGATCCTTTTATTAATGGGAGGTCTACTTTAAAGAACGTTTTTGTCACTCCCATTCCGAGCATTCTTGAAGCTTCCATATATTTCGTTCCTACCTTCTCAAAACCCACCTCAGTTGCATTAAACCCAGTAGCCATAAACCGAATGAAATAGCCGACGATTAACATGACTAGAGACAAGCTTAAGATGAGAGGTTCTTCACCAAGACCCAATGTAAAATACATTGGTGCGAGCCATTTATCAAGTGAGATAAAAACAGCAAGAACACCAATAGCAATAATTGGACCTGGAATGGAATAACCTGAGGTTACGCATTTCGATATGATAAAAGAAAACGAAGAATGAGATCGGCAAATGTTTGCAACAACAACGGAAAGAACTAGAATAATCAATGTAGATATTACGGCAACATAGACGGTTTGATATAACAAGGTAAAAAAGGCAGGTTCCCAAACTTTATGGAACGTCATCTTTGCCCATGCAATCAACTGTATGAATGGGATGAGAAATCCTAATAAAAATACAACTCCGCAATATATAAAGGTTGCCACCCCCGCGAGTCCTTTCAGTTTCACAGGTACAAGCGGCCTCGATTTATTACTCAAGTGATAACGCCGCCGCTGCCTAAGCAGTCTTTCTAAAAAGAAAATGCCCACAATGATCACCATCAGCCACGCAGCGAGTTTCATAGCTGAATTTACATCATACATCCCGAACCATGTTTGAAAAATAGCGGTTGAAATGGTATGGATGCCCAAATAGCTGGTAACTCCATAGTCTCCAAGCACTTCATAGATGACTAAAACGGTACCTCCTACAATTGCTGGTCTTGAAAGAGGAAGAACTACTTTATAAAATACAGCGAATGGTTTTCTTCCTAACAACCTTGCACTCTCTACATAAGATGTACTTTGACTTTCAAGAAATGCTCTGGTTATGATAAACACGTACGGAAATAGAAATAAAGTAAAAATAAAAACAGCTCCACCTATTCCCGAAACGGTTATCCATTCTGGGTCTAGCTGATAATCAAAATGATTCCTTAACGTTGTTTGTACTACTCCGGTATAGCCTAGCATCGTTCTGTACGTATAAGCCGCTATAAAAGTTGGGATTGACAGTGGCAAAATTAACCCCCAACGGAAAAACCGTTTTAGTGGAAAATCAAAGGCTGCAATCAGCCACGCCAAAGTTACGCCTAAAAAGGACGTAAAAAGGCCAGTTAAGACTACCAGGACGACGGTGTTTGCAACATAATTTGTTAGCAAATACTGACGAATATGAAGCCAGTTTTCATTAGGTTCTAAAAATATAGAAGAGAAAATAAAAAGGATAGGCAGTAGAATAACTACTGCCCCAACTAAACTAATGATCCACCAGCCGTTTATTTCCTTTTTAATAGTACGCTTTATTAATTTCGCATTCATATTACTTCCAGCCTGTTTTATTAAAGATCTCGATTGCCTTTTTATTATGCTCTCCTAAAGTATCAAAATTTAGTTCTTGCATTTTAAAGTCGCCCCAGCTTTCAAGTAATTCTGGTTTTGAAGCCTTAGGGTTTACAGGAAATTCATAATTATTTGCTGACAAGATTTCTTGTGCTTCAACATCAGTCATATACTCAATTAGCTTAATCGCATTTTCTTGATTCTTGCTATGCTTTGTCAAACCAATTCCGCTGATATTTACATGAGTTCCATTTGTTTCTTGATTAGGGAAAAATACCCCGATACTTTCAGCAACTTTTACTTCTTCGGGATCTTCCGAATTTGCAAGCAGCCCTACATAATAAGTGTTCATAATCGCAACATCACCAGTGCCTGCTGCAATTGCTTTTGCTTGGTCACGGTCACCGCCATCCGGCTGTCGAGCAAAATTATTTACAATCCCTTTCGCCCATTGTTCTGCTTTTTCTTCACCATTTAATTCAATAAATGAAGCAAGTAATGATTGGTTATATAAACTGGTTGAAGAACGAACTAACAATTTCCCATTCCATTTTTCACTTGTTAAATCTTCATAAGTAGACAATTCCTCAGGTGAAACTCTGTCTTTTGAATAGGCGATTATACGTGCTCTTGTTGCCAGTCCAATCCAATTATTATCAACATCCCGAAGGTTTTTAGGTACATTTTTTTCAATAATATCTGAAGTAACTGGCTGGAGGATATCATTTTGCTTAGCATTAGTAAGGACCCCGCCATCTACTGTAACAAATAAATCTGCTTGTGTACTTTTACCTTCACGCTTTAATCTCTCAATAAGTTCTTCCGCTTCCCCTTTTACAACATTAACTTTAATGCCTGTTTCTTCTGTAAATTTGTTATAAATCTCATCATCAACTTCATAATGTCTTGCTGTGTAAATATTGACTTCTTGTTTTTCAGTTGTTTTTGGCTTAGAAGCCGCTTTATCTCCTTCTGAATCATTTTGATTTGTTGCGCAACCTGCTAAGCCAATCGTCAGTATCGCACTTGCCAATAAAGGTTTGAATAATTTTGATAAAGCCATGATATGTACCCGCCTCTTCTTAGTTTTTGAAAATGATAATGATAATTGTTATCAATTAATATAATTTTATTCTAATTAGCCCTATTTCTTTTGTCAACAATATTTTGGACTTTTAAAAAAATTCACGACGAAAAATAAAAAGGTGATCGAAATTTATTCGATCACCTTTTCCAATATTTCCGCTTTAAATATTAAACTTCCATTTGATATTACCTGCTTAATGGTCCCGATGAACAATATAATTCAATAAATGCTTCAAAAAATTGGTCTTTTGTTTAACATCTTTTAATGAATCAATAGCAAGACAGTAATGATCCCACATTGCTTTCTTTGCACCATCTGTACCAAGGATTGACGCAAAAGTTGAGTTTTTGTTTGCTTGATCTTTTCCTACCGATTTTCCTAATAAAGCCTGATTTCCTTCAACATCCAGCAGGTCATCCTTAATTTGAAAGGCAATCCCAGCATGGTAAGCATATTTTTTCAGAGCCTGCATGTCTTCTTCCACTGTATTCGCAAGAATGGCTGGCATGATAAGCGAAGCTTCGAAGGCGATTCCCGTCTTATAGAAGCACAATTGATTCAACTGTTCGAGCGTTAGCTGCTTCCCTCTGGAATCCAAATCCATTGCCTGCCCCTTACACATTTCCCCTGTCATTTTGGCAGAATAGTGAATCAAACTAAGCACTGTTTTCGAATCAAACTGATCAAGTGACGCTTGTTCTTCAAAAGCCTTTTGGGTAAGAAAAAGTCCAGTTAATTCAGCAATCGCACTGTTGTAAACCATATGCAAGGTAGAACGTCCCCTGCGTATCGAGGCATTGTCCTGCGAAGGAAGATCATCGAAAATCAGGGAAGCTGTATGCATATATTCTAATGAGCGAAGCAGCGGAATAATGGCAGATTGATCTAATCCGTATTCATTTATTCCCATCATCCACGTTATGATCGGCCTTATCCGCTTACCATCTCCCTCTAAACTATAGTTTGCCGCCTCAACAATCGGCTCTTTCACAAAAGAAGTGGGAATAGGTAAAAGTGTGTTTATTTCCGATCTGATTCCTTCGATGGTATCTAAAAATTCCGTCCGTTCCTTCCGATCATTTTTTAGATTCTTAATCATATGATCGCGAAGCAGTTTATCAAAGAAATCTACATCATCCGCTTTTTGCACCATTTTTTGTATTAAAGCATTGAATTTGGGATTTCCAACACCAAATAATTTCATTACTTCATTGTATTTTTTTGTTCCCATTCGTTCTTTATATCTTTTTAAACCGTTGATGGCACGATCTAGAATTACCTCACAAGCTTTTGAATCTGATTGATACACGTTATGAATCAAATGATTGATGACACACCAATATAACTCAAAAGGGTTAATGAGATCGGCGCGTTGATCATGGTATTTTAAATAATACGTATAGGGTGTAACCGCACCAGCCTCCAAGTCTTCAAACATATCAGCAAAATCATCGGCAAGCTGGTTATAGATACCATAAAAGAAGGTTCGGTTATCAAAGCCTTCATCCTCCTGAGCATCGAGTACAGAACGTACAATCAAACGTGAAGAGGAGGATTTAAGGATAATTGGTATATAGAGATCCTCATTGGTGTATTGATGGTTGGATAATTCCTTTACCCGATCCACTTCCTGAGATTGAAAAAATACATACGATTGTTCAAAGAATGATTGCAATGTTTCAGGCCGCTGATGGGTCTTAATGAACTCATAGGCTTCACGGAGCTCTGAATGGATATTTGTAAGCAATTCTATTTGATTGTCAGCCCAATCACCTAATGCCGGAACTGTTCCTGTAATAAGTGTGGTACGAATCAAATCTGAATAACACTTCTTTTCGTAATCAGATAAAACATTGGCATCAAGAAGATCATCAATAAACGGATACGTCAAACCATAGCAATAGCCCAACCTTAACGCTTTAGCGAGTCTACTAGAGCGTTCTTTTGAGGATATTTTTTCGTCCATTTCTTCTATTTCCTGCATCACTACCCCAGCAATAATTTTAATCAGTTTTCGCTGAGCATGGTCCGCGTCCATCCCTTCAGGTATATAGGAGGATGCGGTCTTAAGTTTTTCTATCAGCCAAATTATGGTCGTTTCAATGCCCTCTTTCTGGGCCCACTTGTACATTCCTGCGAAACTATACATATCCGTTTCGGACGTGCTGGAATTCGTCAACTGTTTTTTTAAAGAATCGACTACATTCCGAATCCTCATCTGTGCATCTTTTGAATCCAGTGCTTTGCCCAAGTCACGCATAAAAATATAAGATATGCTTCGATCAAGATAATGGTCCAGCTTACCGGTGTAATTCAAGTATTGAATATAATGATGATAATCATGGGGAGTTGATTTTCTTTTACTACGTGAAAAGAAAGAGAAAAAGGAATGATGATGAATATGGTTGTGTTGCCAAGATTGGAAATCTTTTATTACGTTATGGACATACGTCTTTTTGGTGAGCTGGATCTGGAGGATTTTAAAATAATTTAGTGCTCTCTCCTCCGCCAGTTGGTAGCATTTACCTGCGTTTATTACGAACTCCACACTCATTAATACATTACCTCTACTTCATTTCTCTTTTTTATGTATGTATTTATTATAATACACTTTCGAAAATGCCTTTATAACTATAAAACTATAATTATTAGCTCAAAGGTAAAAAAATCCCCCAGATTGTTAATCTAGGGGAATAATCATAAGGTAACTACACTCTATTTTCTACTCATATCTCAATGCATCAATTGGACTAAGCTTCGAGGCTTTGTTTGCTGGGAGTAATCCGAATATGATCCCAATAAACGCTGAAAAGCTTACACCAATTAGGACAATTAGAGGACTAATCGTAGCGGTGATTGGTGAGAATTGCGAAACAATCACACTTCCAATAGAAGCTAGTCCGATACCTATCAACCCCCCTATTGAGGTTAAGGTAATAGATTCAATTAAAAACTGTAAAAGAATTTTCCTTCTAGTAGCACCTATAGCTTTTCGGAGTCCAATTTCTCTTGTTCTTTCCGTAACGGAAACAAGCATAATATTCATAACACCAATCCCGCCTACCAGGAGAGAAATACCTGCTATACTTCCGATTAGTAATGTGAGTAAAGAAATCATTGTATTTAATTCTTTTTCATAATCTTCAAAGCTATTGGTTGAATACATCCCATCCTCGAGCTTTTTCGTTTCTGTCAATGTTTCTGCAGCTAGCCTTCCTGTCTCGGAAATTTTTTCAGAATCACTCGCAATGACCGATAATTGTTCAATTTCCCGATTACCAAACATCATTGAAATAACGGAACGCGGCATCAGCATTTCGCCCGTTTCCTTATTACGGAATTGTTCAGGGAGCGGTGATTCATATACACCCACAATCTTATAAGGATTTTCATTTAAATCAATGATCTCACCAATTGGGTTTTCTGTTTCTTTAAAGAACTTTTCCCTGGCAATGGTATCAATAAGTATGACCCGATTCAAACCGTCATTATCCGCGGCGTATAATGCCCTTCCTTCTACTACTTGTATATCTCTTGCTGGAAAGTATTCAGCACCCACACCTGTTATTTGCATTTCTCCTTGTACTTCATCATGCCTCATCATTCCCCAGCCTTGATTTGTAGCAATAACAGCTTTAACACCCGGAACATTTGCAAGTGTTTGAATATCATCTGAAGTCAATTCAGGTTCCTGCCAAAACATGGGTTCCTCACCCTCAGGTGGTATGTATTCATAATAAATATCAATGGCATTTTTATCCGTAGAGAACAATTCATCAGTCATTTGTTTTTTCGTACCTTGTCCAATTGCAACAATAACGATAACTGCAGCCACACCGATAATGATACCAAGCATGGTTAATATCGACCTGACCTTATGATTCCAGATTGACGAAAGGGCAATTTTGAAACTCTCCCAAATGTTCATATCGTCACCCGCCGGTCATCTGTTATCCTGCCATCTTTTATGGTAATAATCCTTTTAGCATAAGCGGCTATTTCTTCCTCATGGGTAACGATAATTACAGTCTTTCCCTCTTGGTGGAGCTGTGAAAATAGTTCCATGATTTGTCCGCTGGTATGTGAATCAAGGGCCCCTGTTGGTTCATCTGCTAACAGAATGGTTGGATTATTGACCAGAGCTCTAGCAATCGCAACGCGCTGCTTCTGACCTCCAGATAATTCATTGGGCAAGTGCTTCATCCGGTCTCCTAGACCGACCTTTGACAGCATGTTTTTCGCCCGCTCCGTTCTTTCCCGTTTGGAAACACCCGCATATACTAGTGGAGAGGCAACATTTTTTATCGCATTGTCCCTTGGAAACATGAAGAATTGTTGAAAAACAAAGCCAATGTGCTCATTTCTAAGTAGTGCAAGGGCGCTTTCTTTGGCGGAGTCAATTTGTTGCCCGTTTAATTCAAATGTACCCGACGTAGGGTAATCTAAAAACCCAATAATATTCATTAAAGTGGATTTTCCAGATCCGGATGGACCCATGATGGCAACAAACTCTCCATCTTCTATTGTCAAATCAATCCCATGAAGGACAGGTACCTCCAAGGAGCCTTTCCCGTATACTTTGGTAATATTACTCAACTTCATCAAATGAAGTCACTTCCATTCCATCATGCATTTCTTCTGTTGGTGCAATCACAACAAGTTCCTCAGGCTTTACCCCATCGGTTGCTTCGATGTACGCGTCATTCATAACCCCAGTTTGAACTTCCCGTCTTTCAAGCTTCCCATCTTTTAAAATATAAACAAATTTGATTCCAGCTTCGTCCATTAAAGCTGGATGTGGGATGGCAATCTTTTTGTCAGAACTGCCGGCTTTAATTTCTAAAGAAACATGGAAGCCTTGGCGCAACTCAGTGGTATCATCTGTAATGGCAACTTTAAATGGATACATAGTTACATTGCCGCCTCCACCGCCGCCGAATTCTTCACCACCGCCGCCACCTTCGTTCGGGAACTGTGAAATAGATTCAACTGTACCATTCCATTCGCGGTCTTTATATACTTTGGGCCTAATAATAACCTGCTGCCCCTGTTGAATTTTGACCGTGTCAAATTCACTCATCGTTCCAATTACTTTATATGGTTGACTGGAAATGATGTGGATGACAGGTTCAGAAGCTCCTGCTTCTGTTTTCGCTACGTTCTGATTTACCTTTACAATGATCCCATCCATTTTACTAACAACAGTCATTTCCTTTTTTTGTGCATTTAGTTCTTTTATTAGATCGTCAGCTGAAGCAATTTCAGATTTCGTACCTTCATATTGCATCTCTAGTTGAACCTTTTCATTCGAAAGGAGGTTAATGTCTTCTTTCGAAACAAGTTCTTCTGTAACACCTTCTGTTGCAGCAGCCTGCGTTTCCAATTTCTTTTTTGCTTCAGCTAATCTCTTTGCACTGTCTGCAATTTGGTTTTGTTCGGTTTTCCCCCTGTTTTGTAACAAGTCTTTTTGTCGAACTGCTTTATTAAGTTCATTATCAATTTTGGAAGAATCATAGATTAATAGAGAATCGCCAGCTTTGACTGCTTGGTTTTCTGCCACCTTAAATTCACTAATTTCTCCTTTTTCAGCTTCTAAAAAGACTTTCTGCTCACTTTCTGGTACTATTTTACCTGTTACCAGAATCGATTCTACCAATTCCTGTTCACTCACTTTTTGAACACTTACCCCCATTTCAACGATTTCATTCCCTACCGTTTCAGCACCTGTTTTCGCATATAAATAGCTTCCTGTACTGGCAATAATAAGTACGCCAACAATTACTGAAACCCAAATCCATATCTTTTTCTTCACAATATACCTCCGTCCACTCTTTGTTTTCTTATTTTTACTATACCAATTATGGAAATATTTTCAATCAATATAGTAATATATTTCTAGTTTTTCAGTTTTGAGATATGAGAAAAGGCTGACGAATGCGCCAGCCTTTTTGTTGATTATGTGACCCTTCTATAGTTACCAAGTGCTTTGGGAATTGGTTTTCCGGTGAAACAGGACCTCTGCATTGACCTATTACTCTTTTCCAATGGGGTTTCGGTCACTCCAGCACCTCTGCATTGACCCAAAACGCTGTTCCGATTGGACCTCGGTCACTCCAGAAATTAACCAGCATGATTGCATCCATTTGCCTGATCAAGTACCGCAAAAAGTCTGATAAGGTCGAGCGGAAGGTGCCGGCAATGAGCAGTATTTAACCTGTTCTGGAGAGTAGGAGTATGGATTCGAAAGAACATTTAGAAGACGTTCCATCACACTATAGTCTCCGCTATTCACTGCCGCCTCCAGTGCTTCTTCTACCCGATGGTTTCGGGGGATTACAGCAGGATTGCTGTTCCGCATTAATTGATTCGAAGAGTCCTTCGATTCCTTCTGCTTGCCGCGTCTCGCTTCCCACCTCTCATACCACTGAGTAAATTCTGGTGTTCCGTACAGACCGGTTTCCTCAATAGAGTCAATGGTTAATGCTCTGAATGTATTTGTATAGTCGGCACCATGCTTTTGCATGACTTGGAGCAGGCTTTCAATAAGGGATACATCCTCTTCCTCTTCTTGGAATAAACCCAATTTCGCTCTCATTCCCTTGAAAAAGTTCGCTTTAAATAATCCAGCAAATTCGGAGAGTTTCTCCTGTGCAAGCGTGACAGCCTGCTCCTGATTTTCGTGAAGCAGCGGCAGCAAAGCTTCTGCTAATCGTGCAAGATTCCACACGCAAATATTTGGCTGATTGCCAAAAGCATATCGGCCTTGTCTATCAATGGAGCTGAAGACCGTTGCCGGATCATAAGTATCCATAAATGCACATGGTCCATAATCGATGGTTTCTCCACTTATTGTCATATTGTCAGTGTTCATCACCCCGTGAATAAAGCCAACAAGCTGCCATTTAGAAATCAACAATGCCTGCCGTTTTACCACTTCCTGAAGTAATGATAGATATTTGTTGTCATCATCTGCAATTTCAGGATAATGACGTTCAATCGCATAGTCCGCCAGCTCCTGAAGTTCTTCATCATTTCCCCATCTTGCCGCGTATTGAAAAGTACCGACACGCAGATGACTCGCAGCCACTCGCGTTAGAATGGCACCAGGAAGTTCGGTTTCACGGATAATAGACTCACCAGTAGAGACTACTGCCAAACTACGAGTGGTTGGAATACTAAGCGCATTCATTGCTTCGCTAATTATGTATTCCCTCAGCATAGGACCAAGTGCCGCTCGGCCATCGCCCCCGCGGGAATATGGTGTTCTCCCTGAACCCTTAAGCTGAATATCAAACCGCTCATTTTGAGGTGTAATCTGCTCACCTAGCAATATCGCTCTACCATCCCCTAACATCGTAAAATGACCAAATTGATGCCCCGCATATGCTTGGGCTATAGGAAAAGCGCCATCTGGTATTTTGTTTCCAGCAAAAAAAGCAGTACTTTCATCGCTTTTCAAAGCTTTTACGTTCAACCCTAGGGTCGCTGCCAGCGGTTCGTTAAGGATGATTATTTTTGGGGAACGAACAGGCGTTGGATTCTGACTTGTAAAAAATATTTTCGGCAGCCGAGCATAACTATTATCAAAGTTCCATCCCGTATCCATTAATTCTCTTGTCATTGTATCCTCTTTTCTATTTTTGTTTTTCTATATAATAGGTTATCCATTAACTATATATGTTATTTTTTATTATTTCTATGTTCCGTAGTTACTGTCTTTTTTGTTTTTATCGACTTTTTTCATATCTTATGAATATTTCACATGTCTATATCATAACTGAATAGTTAAGAAAATATTATGAGTAAAGAAGGGGAATAAAGGAGGGGGAAGTTAATAATCGGAAAAATGATTAAAGATGAGTGCAACGGATTAAAGGGGGAGTTTAATTATGGCTAATGTAGGAAAAGATGACTTTGTAAATGGCTTTGTACCACATCATAATCATGGGTCTGTTGATTATACTTCTGTTGAAGCGGGTCATGTCCACCAGTGTTTAGATGTCACTTCACCTCCAATAGCAACACAGGATCAAAATCACATTCATTACACGGAGGGTTATGTTGTTTTTGAAGATGGGCATACCCATCATTATAAGGCATATTCAGGTCCTGCTATACCAGTAGTGAATGGGATGCATGTTCATTATTATGATTTTTATACTTCTGAAGATAATGGGCATAGGCATCATGTTAGAGGTGTTGACCATCCAGCGCCAGGGAATCGATAAATAATGTTGAGTTCGTACAGCTAGTGTCTATAAACAAAACATAAAACAGCTAGGAAAACACACAGTTTTACATAACATCTGTGTGTTTTTTTTATCGCGGTTTAGACTCGGATTAAATGCCAAATACTATATATTATATCTAGAACATTCTTTTAAGGGAGTGCAAATTTGGAAGCATTTTACCGTACTTTCTTGGTTTTTGTAGTCGGATATTTGTTTATAAGATTTACTGGAAAAAAAGCAGTTGCTCAGATGCACACATTTGATATTATCTATATCCTCATTCTTACCAATATTATTAGTACTCCTGTTGAAGATAATAATATGGGTAAAGCCCTTATCTATGCTGGAATAACAGTAATTTTATATAAAGTTTTTATTCGATTATCGTTACATAATAAATTGAGATGGATAATATATGAAAGTCCTACAGTGTTAATTCAAAATGGTCATATTGATCGAAAAGGCTTAAAGAAGGTAAGGATGCCTATGAACGATTTATTATCACATTTAAGAGTAAAAGGGTACACAGATATTCAAAGTATTTCTATTGCAGTGATGGAGGAAACAGGGAATATTAGTGTTATCCCTAAGTCGGAATATCGTCCTGTTCAACCAAATGATTTAAATTTACAAGTAAAGAAAGAATTTATTCCAATACCATTGATAATGGACGGACAGATCATTTACCATAATTTAAAATATCTACAATTAGATCGTGGATGGCTAATGAATGAACTTAAAAACAAAGGAGAACGAGTAGAAAATATTACCTTGGCAACTCTTTTAGAAGATGGAAAGTTATTTATCGATAATAATGATGAAAAGGACCATAAAGGTAATCCTTTTTACTACAATCCAGGGAAAGATAACTAACATGAAATAGGCAATTATCCATTCCTCTTTGAATATGGACACATACACTATTTTGAATCAATTTGAGGAGGAGAAAAATAATGGAAAGACAATACTTTGGCAGCGGTATGGGTTATGGTGGTTATCCTGGTTACGGCATGGGTTATGGTGGTTTTCCTGGTTATGGCATGGGTTATGGTGGTTTTCCTGGTTACGGCATGGGTCATGGCGGTTTTCCTGGTTACGGCATGGGTTATGGTGGTTTTCCTGGTCACGGCATGGGTTATGGTGGCTATCCATTTCACCATCATCATGGATTCCATCACGGGTCCTGTTGTTAACATACAAAATGGAACCCTTGAGCGATGTCTTCAGGGGTTTTTAATTGTTTTTAAAAGGATTTTATTACATATTTTAATTCTACTCTTATATGCAGTTCGTGTTCATCAGATCGGAGGTTTGCCGCTCGCTTTCTTAAGATCCCGTGTCCCCGCGAACTCCTTTGCATTAAGCTACTGTTACTTCTCCCATCACAGCTCGGGACTTGCACCTATAGACTGCACCCATGCTTGGCGCAAAAAAACGACAGGAATCCCTTATCGGGAATCTGCCGCTCGCCTTCCGTTAAAACGTTTTCAGAGTAAAAGGTTAACAGAAAAATGGTGTTTTCTCTTAAAAACTTCACTGCTTAAAAATTTTTTTCAACTCCGTTAAATCTATGCTGGAAGTTAAAGATCCAATTTCAGTTGTTGCTGCAGCACCAACAGTATTTGCAAATTGCAGATACTCCGTTAATTCCTTTTTCCCTACAGGCATTCCCTTTTCGTGGAAGCAATACAAAAGTCCGGACGTAAAAGCATCTCCTGCACCAGTTGTATCAATTGTATCTACCTTCGGAGCGCGGATGAACACTTTGTCTCCATTCATTACTCCATAAGCGCCTTTCCCACCCATCGTAATAAATAAATAAGGAATGTTCAACTTTGATATTTTTCCCAATCCAGCCTCAATTGAATTTGTTTCCATTAAAAAATTCAACTCATCTTCAGCCAACTTGACGACAGTAGCATGTTTAAGGAACGAAACAACTGTTTGACGGCATTGTTCCTCGCTTTCCCACCGCTTTAAACGAATGTTTGCATCAAAAGCGATCAGATTGGAAAACTCTTTAGCATATTTTAGTGCGGCCTCGGTCGTCTTTATGGATTTTTGTTGAAAAAGGGTGCCGGAGCCAAAATAAAGAATTTTTGTCTTTTCAAAAACGTCTCTTCTTAATTCTTCTTCTCTTAATACTTCATCCGGAGTTGGGTTTATATAAGAATGGAAGTTTCGCTCGCCAGTTTCTTTCAGATGTACATAGACCCCGCACATTCTTTTTGTATCAGTACGAACAGAAAACGTAAGATTGACTCCTTCCTGTTTTAATTCTTGTTCCACAAATTGACCGATTGAATCTGTCCCCAATTTGCACAGATAATAAGTGGGGAGCCCCAGTCTGCTGGTACCGACTGCCAGGTTAACAGTTGCGCCTCCCAACAGCCGCTGGAAATTGGTATTGGTACTGTCAGTTGAAATATAATCTACAAAGGCTTCTCCTAATGATATAACTCCTTGTTTTTCCAAAATAGCCCTCCTGCCGAAATGTATAAACAACATTATAAACTATATATAATCTTCTTTCTGGTAAACCATAAAAAAAATCCCCCAAACATTTAGTCTGAGGGTACATAATTAATAATCATAAATTAATTTGAAATCTTCTCTTAACGAAGTATAAAACGACACCAGATAGAACTAATATTAATCCTGCTAGTAAAATGTTAAAGTTGTTTGTCGCGGTATTTGGAAGTTCATGATCAGCTTTTGTGGGAATCTTATTAGTATCTGGTTCACCTTCAAATACACCATACGTACTGAAGTGATCAGTATAAGCTGACACTTCACCATTATTGTATTCTCCACCGATTGATTCCCATTTTTTTGCCTCTTCATTCCAATAGTAAACTTTTACATTTTTAGGATTTTTAATTTGTTTAGGATCCACTTTGAATGTTAATTTAACTTTTTCATTGAACTTATGATACAATTTGCCATCAGCTTCAATTGTAAAGTCATAAACAGCTAGGGAACCATTTGCTGCCATTTTCTTTACTTTAATATCTAGATTTTCTGCTAATGGCAGGATAGAAGCAAGAATTTGTACATCTACATTTCCATTGCTTACCTGAATCGCTGCACCAGCTTCTTTTAAGGCTTTAATTTGTTCCTTCGTCAGTGTTAATGTTGCATTTATTTTATTATCAACTTCAACAACAACGATTGCTTCGTTTTCAAGATTTTTAAGTGCATTTTTACTAATTGTATACTTGTTACCTTCTTTAGCCACTGACGGTTTAATTTCTTTTGTTTTATCTGATTTACCTGGATTTTCACCTGGTTTATTGCCTGGGTTTTCTCCTGGTTTGTTACCTGGGTTTTCTCCCGGTTTGTTACCTGGGTTTTCTCCCGGTTTATTACCTGGGTTTTCTCCCGGTTTATTTCCTGGGTTTTCGCCTGGATTTTCTCCTGGTTCAACACTTTTATCTACAATTCTGCCTTCAACTTTTGTTGGGATAGTTTCTAAGCTTACTAGATGATCTCTGAAGTTTTCCCAATCTGATAGACCTAAGTCTGTTACACGGCCTTCTGCATAAGCTTTCGCAAAGACATTATATCCGTCTCCACCTTTAGCTGTGAAAGCATTTGTGGCTACTGTGTAGGTTACTTCGTCTTGAACTTCTACATATTCACCATTTTGATTTAAATATTTTACGGATATTACACGTTCTCCTGTTGGTTTCGTAGAATCAAATTCCACTTTACCACCGGCTACATGTAAGAAACCACCATTTTCTCCTGGGTATTTACTGAAACTAATTTCAAATGCTTCTTTTAACTCAGCACCAGTTAAATCCATGGTTGCTAGAGTATTAGCAAATGGAAGAACAGTGATTACTTCACCCACAGTGATTGGACCAGCATCAATTGCCGAGCGGATACCACCGCCGTTTTGCAATGCCATAATGATATTTTTACCTGTGAATTCTCTTGCTTTCGTAAGCATACCATCCGTAATTAGGTTACCAAGAATGGTTTCGTTTTTACGTACACTTGGTGCTGTATTATCACCATTCGTACGTGGGTTTTCCAACTCTATAGTCGTTGTTACGCCGATTTCTTCATTCGCAATAGCATCTACTTTCGTTTTGTATGGTGCTAACAATGCTGCAGCTTCTGAATCATCCGCTTGTTTATCAATTGCGATTAATTCCCCAGCCTGTCCAACTACAACACCATTTCCATCAAATTCAACATCAAGCACACCGAGGTTGGTGTTTGCATTACCGGTTTGAACAATAACAGTTGGTGTTGCGTCTTTTGCAACAACTACTGGTTCAGCTAATACTGTATGACTATGTCCACCAACAATAACGTCAATGCCTTCAACTTTTTCTGCTAAAACTAAGTCGTTATCAATGGCTGCATTATCGTCATATCCAATATGAGTTAATGCGATAATCTTGTTGACACCTTGTGCTTCAAAAGCAGCGACTGCTTTTTCTGCTTCTGCTTTATAGTCTTCAAAAGTAATAGCGCCTGGGCTAGAAAGATCTTCAGTTTCTGCAGTTGTTAAACCAAAGATTCCCACTTTTTCACCATTAATTTCTTTGATAATGCCATTATAAATTTGAGCATTCATTACTTCAGTTGAAATGGAATCATTGAATATTCCAGTGAATTTATCATCTTGTGAGAAATCTACGTTTGCACTCACAAATGGGAATTTTGCTCCCTTAATAAAGTCAACTAAACCTTGATGTCCTTCAGCCGAAGAACCAAGATCAAACTCATGGTTACCGAATG
The DNA here is from genome assembly GCF_057221695.1 of Neobacillus sp. plas4. Lineage (NCBI taxonomy): Bacteria > Bacillati > Bacillota > Bacilli > Caryophanales > Bacillaceae > Neobacillus > Neobacillus sp. plas4. The sequence continues at coordinate 1,223,823 of NZ_CM170152.1, read as the reverse complement.
TCATCGCATCATAGGCCATAAGATTCATTAGAGCCAAGTCAGCTTGTCCTTGGAATTCATTGAAATACAAAGTACCAGTGAAAACATCCCCAGCATTTAAAAGTAATGCTCCTGGGTTTTCTGCTCTTACTTCTTTTACTGCCGTTACAGTTTTAGGCATTTTGTCTAAAGCTGAATGGGTATCATTGGTATGCATGATCGTTAATTCTGAGTAATCTTTTACATCAACAATTCTGCCTTCAATTTCTTCAGGAATAGTTTCTAAGCTTACTAGATGATCACGGAAGTTTTCCCAATCAGATAAACCTAAGTCTGTTACGCGGCCTTCTGCATAAGCTTTTGCAAAGACACCATATCCGTCTCCACCTTTAGCTGTAAATGCGTTTGTTGCAATTGTGTATGTTACCCCATCCTCAACAGGAACATCATTTCCTTCTGCATCTTCATAAAATAAAGATACAACTCGTTCACCTGCTGGTTTAGATGAATCAAATTTAACCTTACCACCAGCTACATGTAAGAATCCGCCATTTTCTAGAGGATATTTACCAAAGCTGATTTCAAATGCTTCTTTTAATTCTGCCCCCGTTACATCCATTGTTGCTAATGTATTAGCGAATGGAAGTACAGTTATTACTTCACCTACTGTAATAGGTCCTTCATTAATTTCGGCACGAATTCCACCACCGTTTTGCAATGCCATAATGACATTTTTACCAGTGAATTCTTTTGCTTTTGTAAGCATACCATCCGTAATAAGGTTACCAAGAATGGTTTCGTTTTTACGTACACTTGGTGCTGTATTCTCACCATTTGTACGTGGATTTTCTAATAATTTTTGTGTTGTTACTCCGATTTCTTTCTGCGCTACTTCATTAACTTGAGTTTTGTATGGTGCTAACAATGCTGCTGCTTCATGATCATCAGTTTGTTTATCAATAGCGATTAATTTCCCAGCTTGTCCAACTACAACACCATTTCCATCAAATTCAACATCAAGCACACCTAGGTTGCTGTTTGCATTACCAGTTTGAACAATTACGGTTGGTGTTGCATCTTTTGCAACAACTTCTGGTTTAGCTAATGCAGTATGACTGTGTCCGCCAACAATAACGTCAATACCTTCAACTTCTTCTGCTAATACTAAGTCGTTATCAATGGCTGCATTATCGTCATATCCGATATGTGTTAATGCAATAATCTTGTTAACACCTTGTGCTTCAAAAGCAGCGACTGCTTTTTCTGCTTCTGCTTTATAATCTTCAAAAGTGATAGCTCCAGGACTGGATAAATCTTTAGTTTCTGCAGTTGTTAGACCAAAGATTCCCACTTTTTCACCATTAATTTCTTTGATGATTCCGTTGTAAATATTTCCATTTTTTGGTGTGTTAGATAGTAAATCACTAAAAATACCTGTGAATTTATTATCTTTGGCAAAATCTACGTTTGCACTCACAAATGGGAATTTTGCACCCTAATAAAGTCAACTAAACCTGGATGTCCTTCAGCAGAAGAACCTAGATCAAACTCATGGTTACCGAATGTCATAGCATCATAGCCCATAAGATTCATCAAAGCCAAATCAGCTTGTCCTTGGAATTCATTGAAATACAAAGTTCCAGTGAAAACATCCCCTGCATTTAAAAGTAATGCATCTGGCTTTTCTGCTCTTACTTCTTTTACTGCCGTGACAGTTTTAGCCATTTTGTCTAAAGCAGCATGAGTATCATTTGTGTGCATAATACTTACTTCAAATTTTTTCTTTGCATTAGCTAGATCAATTTGAACCAATACTGGATCGTGGTCAGAGGCTTGTTCAGTAAAGTTCGCATTGATGTGAATCATGTCAGCTTTTGTAACATCTAATAAGTTGTTTGATACTAAAATATGGTCTAACGTTTGGTTGTTGCCCTGGAAAAAGTAAGAGAAACGATCTTCAGCCGGAACTTGATCAACCATATTAGTTAAAACATCGCCTTTAAGTGTTTCAAGAGCTGGGGTGAATTCGAAATCGTTCATATCTCCAGCAACAACAAAATTTAAATTGGGATTTTCTGCAAGCCCTTGGTCAATGAAGTCATTAATAGCTTGTGCTAAACCAAGACGTTCCGCTTCTGAACTTAATTTAGGCGGCTGATTAGAACCCCATAAGGATTGATCTCCACCTTTAGAATTTAAATGAGCACCGATAACAACTAGTTTTTCACCTTGGAACTCAAATTCGGCAGCAATTGGCTTACGAGTATCAGGGAATTTAGCAGGATTAATTACTCCTGGGTTAAGCGTTAAATTTCCTGTTTCACTCCATGCATTAGCTTCTGTTCCTGTACCTTTTGTACCTTCAACTAATGAAACGCGTTCAGGATTATAAAGATAACCTACACGGATATTACCACCAGGTGCTCCACCGTTATCATTGTTTACAGGAGCAACATCTGTCCATTTATAAGTAGGACCACCACCAACTTTGATTGCTTCAATTAAACGATTGTAACTCTCTGACGCATCTGTACTGCCTGAGTCAGTTTCCCCGTCATTATCTTGTACTTCTACAAGAGTAATAATGTCTGGAGATTTCATATTGTCTACAAATGATTTTGCAATTCTAGCAACTTTATCATCTGGTGTTTTTGATTTGTTATTTGAGAAGTTTTCAATATTGTATGCTGCAACTGTTAATTTATCTGTAGCCGATTCAATATGAGTAACTTCTGGTTTTAAGTCTTCTTTGATTAAAGCAGGTAATTTAGTTTTATCAGTGACTAATTGATAACCAGTGCTTGCATAAGTAAGGACACCGATTACATCCCCATTAAATTGGTCACCCGGACGGAAATCAGAGCCGACATTGTCCAAGAAGATTTTTTCAGGGTTATAATCGTCTTTTGCAATATTAAGTCCGCCCTGAACATTTAATTGATTATTTGTTGTGCTTTTAACAATAATTGGAACATCATTACTATATGGAGGTCCAACTACAAGGGCATTCGGGAATGAAACACGCATGTATTCAACAGATTCCCAGAAGTCAATGCCGTCTTCTTCTGGATCAAAAGATTTCATTTCATCATTATCAATGACTTTGTTTGGAGGCACGATATCTTTGCCGACAACAAGTGGTGCAGGCAAATCTGCTGTGCCTGTTTTTGTAACTGCGGACGCAGTAATTCTTGTTGTAGACAGGTTGGCACCTCCGCCATTTTCTGTAACTTTTCCATCAACAGAAACGGTATCGCCAACTTTTACTCCATGAGCTGATTTGGATACTTCAATTGCCTCCGATGTCGCAATGTCAGTATCTGCATTTTCAACGTCTTGCATAACAAAGCTACTCGTGCCAAATACGTGCGTTACTACACCAGTGATGTTTGTAACTGAAGCCCCATTATAGTCGGAAACATGTCCCTTTCCTTGAATATCATGGATTTTAATGCCTTCAGTAATCAGGATATTATAAGTAAAGCTGAATACTTCACTTACATCTTCACCTTTCACTGCAATTGCTTTGAGGGTTGTTTCACCAGTTTCTAATGCAATTGGTGCAACATATTTTGTGCTTTCTTCGGTTGGTACAGAACCATCAGTTGTATAATAGATTTCCGCGCCCTCAAGGCCTGAATTCAATTCGATCTTGGTACCAGCTGGAACAACGCCTTGTGTCTGTGTAACATATACGGCTGGCTTGTTTACCAAATCATAGCTTTCAAGACCAGTAGTCTTTAAGTGATATCCACTATCATCAATAGATCCAAGTCCTGTTAGATGAACTTTATCGCCTTCTTTGTAAAACTTAACAAGTTCATCGTAATCAAAGCCAGTACGATTATCGTGGATAACCCTTACTTTATCTCCGTTTTCGAATACTGCTTGGAAAATAGCCGTACCATAGTTATCTTTTGTTAATTCAGTGATTGTTACATTTTCTAATTTGAGCAGTTCAGCTAGTGTAGTCTCATCTACTTTTGTCACTACCTGTGCCGCTGGAAGTGTATTACCGGATGAAGTGATTTCAAGATTTGTTGGTTCAATCTCAAGTTCACCTTTATACGTGAGCAATTTACCAGTTATTTTTACTTTATCGCCTGGTTTTACAGTTTTTGAGCTTCTAAAAACAAACATACCAGCAGTTTCATCTTGCATATAGAAAGTTTCGTTACCCCAAAGACCTGTATTCGTTGTAGCAATACCTTCGATCGTTACTGTATCTCCTACAGCTGCTTTACGAGCTTCTGCTACTGTAATAGCCTCTAGAGGGGCTTCAGGTTCGGATGGTTCCTCTACAGTAGAACCATCTAATGTATGCTGTCCTAAATTCGAAAAGACATCCTTGCCTAAATTAGTCCATTCCTTTTTAACATCAAAAGCATCATTAATTATTGTATCGCCAGTTAAAACATTACTATTTCTAACTAGAGATACATCTGCAAGGGAATTTTCTACTGATCCAACCTGTCCAATTGAATCAATAACACTTCCATTTTTTTTAAGGACGATTTGATCGTTACCATTGAAATTAATAACTTGTTTGCTTTCATCGAATTTATCAGTTACAGCAGCAATAGTAGCAGCTGCATCTGATCGAGAAATGACGTATGTATCACCATCTGCTAGTTTACCCTCTAAAGGCAGGACCTTATCTGTTGTGGTAGTTCCTGTTGTAGCACTTCCACTATTATTATAGTGTTCTAGGGTATAATTACTTAGATCAATCTCAGTGCCAGTCCCATTGTATAGCTCAATAGCTTTGTTAAAACTGCTGCCTTCAATATACTCCGAAATAATCAGATCCGTTGTTTTTTGTGTGGCAGCCTCCACCGGGGAAGCAAATGTCGGTCCGACTATGCTTGTTAATAAGCTTGCCGATAATAATACATTGAAAGGCTTTTGCCACTTTTTCTTACTCATCAAATCGAGTTTTCTTTTCATGTTTCTCCTCCTTTAGATTGAAACGTGCATAAGTAAATCTAGTAAAATTATACAATTATACTATTAATATATTGTAAACTTAATGTAAAGAATTATCGGTAGTTCAAATAACCTAAAAAGTGTTAATTACAAGCAGTAATATATGAATATAAGACCATTAAGAGCCAGGTAATTACATAGTAATTTTGTCTCACTTTTTAACTTACAAGTTAATAAACATTTAAACACCGTCCAAAGTGTTTATGGACGGTGTTTGATGTTGTGTTATATTTTATTTCCCCAAACCACTAATATACTCAATGCGATATGCTGTGTTGCAGCAGCTGTTCACAGCATTTTTTAAACTTTTTTCCACTGCCGCACAAACAACTATCGTTTCTGTCTGGCTTTGGACGGCCTTCTCGAAGATGATTTTGCATCCATTGCTGTTTTATCGTAACAGCTAACTTTTCCATTCGTTCGTGGCCATAGTTATAGAGCTGAAGATAACTCTCACAGAAATAATCATACATTACCTGGTCTTCCTCTTGGTTCCATACTCGATTTCTTGGACAACCGCCATGGCATAGATGTAAATACTTGCAGCTCCCACACTTATCTGGCAAATTAGGTTTTAAGCCTAAAAAGTCTTCATATTTGGGACTGTTTAAAATATCTACGAGCGAATCCTGACCAACGTTCCCTAGTTTATAATCATCATTTATATAAAAATCGCACGGGTAAGCATCTCCGTTTTGTTCAAGGATCAGTGTTTTCGGGCATGACTGGCGATGCACACATAATTCTGCCTCCTGATGTAAATAGACACTAAGAATGTTATCAAAGAACCGAACAGATCTTTTCGGGTTGCCATCGTTATACCAAACATCAAACGCCTCGCATAAAAACTGGCCATATTGTTCAGGAGTAATCAAATATTGCCCCGGCTTATTCGGTTCTTGGGCTCGAAAATCCATACAAGGAATAAATTGCACATGGCTAAACTCTTCTGTCTGATAAAACCCCATCAACTCTTTTGCCCTGCCTACATTGCTTTCGTGAATAACCGTCAGGATATTAAAATCAACATGGGCTTTTCGCAAATGATTAATTCCACGCATGACACGGTCGAAACTCCCAATGCCCTGACCATTCACCCTTCTAGCGTCATTAATTTCCTTTGGTCCATCCAGACTAACACCGATTAAAAAATTATATTGTTTAAAAAAACTTGCCCATTCTTCTGTAATGAGCGTGGCATTGGTTTGCAGTGAATTGCTAATGATTGTATTCTTCGGAGCGTACTTTGCTTGTAAGTATACAACCTGTTTAAAAAAATCCAAGCCAGCAAGGAGCGGCTCCCCTCCCTGCCAGGCGAACGATGCCAAACCATTGGTAAGAGCCATATATTCTTTAATAAATTTCTCCAGCATAATGGAGTCAATTTTTTCAATTTTTCCCGGCTGACCGCCGCAGCTGCTATAATAGCAATAATCACAAGCAAGATTACATGCCTCGGAAACGGTTTTCCACATTACACCGATATGGCCATGGTTCTTTGAAGTTAAACAGGCTTGTACCATTTTTATATTGTCTCCTTACTGTTTGATGTATGTTCTTTATGCGTGTGAAATTCTTGGCATTGGCATCTGCTCTTTATGCAGCTCTGCCCACGCATATTTTAATAGAAGTTCTTTTTTCAATTCTTGATAGTCTGGATGATCCCATAAATTATTTAATTCTTTTGGGTCCTCCTGCAAGTCAAAAATTTCACCGTAGGTTTGCCGGTAATAAATTGTGATTTTATAGCGCTCATCAACGTATGTTTTTTGATGGATGGTTGTTGGTTCATGGCGAAATTCACAGAGAATGTGATCCCTTGCCTTCTCTTGGATTCCCAGCCAAACATCTTTTTGGTCTTCTCCAGACATTTGCGGCGGAATAGGGATATTCGCAAAGGACAAAAAGGTTGGTGCTAGATCAACCAGCGATTGCAGGGCGTGCGATTCTTTCTGTGCCGGAACCTTCCCTGGATAGCGGACAATAAATGGCAGTTTAATCAAATCCTCATAATGAAACCCGCCTTTGTACTGCAAGCCATGCTGGCCAAAGAAATGACCGTGATCTGTGCTAAAAACAACCAGTGTCTCATCGGCAATTCCCAGTTCATCCAGCTTATCTAGAATCTTTCCAATATACTTATCCATGAAACTTATCATTCCATAATAATTCGCTACTAATTTTTTGCGGTCGTCCTCTGGCAGCAAATGCGAGTGATAGCCGTGAATGCCCCAGCCTGATTCCTCCAAGTAAGAAAAATCAGGGTTCTCCTCCTGGGTCTTTTTAAAATGCGGAGGATTTTTTTCATGTTCACCCGGAACGGCTTCAGGAATCTTCAACTGATCAGGATCATACATCGAAGCCCACGGTTCTGGTACTAAATAAGGAGGATGCGGATCCGGAAAGCTTGTCCAAAGGAAGAAATTTTCACCTTGTTGTTGATAGGTTTCCAAGAGCTTAATGGTCTTTTCCGTAATAAAGGTATTGTAGTGATACTCCTCCGGAATCCCCCAGGTATATTTAATCGCTGGATCCATGGTTCCCGTTGGCGCCATATAATACTGATTCCAGTCATGATGTCCCTTCTCCTCCAACCATGCGACGTAATGCTGTCCCACCAAATATTCATTGGTATGATTGCGCAATAGCTCGATTTTTTCAAAACCATAGAATGGCTGATTGTAAGATTTCCAAAAATCAATATCCTGGAGTAGCGGCAGCGATTCTAACGATGGATACGCATCTGACGAGCGTGTTGGCTGGAAATGAGCCTTCCCGACAAGGGCAGTTCGATACCCATTTTCAACAAAAACATCGCCGACTGTCGGTTGCTCCTCGCTTAGTTTTGTACCCAATGTCCATGCCCCGTGCTGACTTGGATATGTGCCGGTAATAATCGAGGACCGTGCCGGAGTACATGTCGGATTCGGGCAATAGGCACGTTGAAAGGAGGTTCCCTCTCTCGCCAATCGGTCGAGGTTTGGGGTGGAAATTTCCGGGTTAAAGACACCTATCGTGTCATAGTGCTGCTGGTCACTGGTGATCAATAATATGTTGGGTCTTTTCATAACTGCCTGCACCTCTTTAACTTTATTAATAGCACGAAAAAGCAGTGGGAGTGGATCCTGCCCGCGATAATGCCGTCCACTCCACCGCATTTTTTCAACTAGTGTTACTCTTTAACTTTTAGCTTAATTTCAAAACTCTTTCCATAAGAATTCTTTGAATCAATATGAATTAACGTCTTTTTACTGGATACGGAAGCCTTAACACCCTTACTCGCTTCTACCATTGAAGGGCGTGGGAATTCTACCTCCAGTTTCATTTTATCCAAGCTGAACGTCGGGTCGGAAACAGCAATCGTCACAATATCTCCATCTTTTTTCACAAGAATTGATGCCGGATTATAAGAAGTAACATTGCTAACACTTCTCTTTTTGTCACCAAAGAAATTGAAACCTTTCAGCCCAAGATTTACATGTTCAACAGCATGCACATCTTCGTTATTTGCCAAGATACTCACACCTGGATTGTTCGCATATTGCTCCGTTGCCTCTTCATTGAAATTAGGTAAAATCACATAGGCATATTTCGCATTTTGCGGATTCGTCCCATGATCCAGTCCTAACGTAAAGAAGTTCTTCGTAATGTTGGTGTCTGTATTTCCAGTACGGATTTTTTTAAGACTTTCTGTTACCGTATTGGTTGAAACATTAATACTGGTGGCCTCCGGGAAGTAATACCCTACCTTGTTGGCTTCATCGTCCGTTTTGAAATTTAGCCATTTTAACTCGTATTTTCCATTTGCTGGATTGATTAATTCGTTATTCTCATAGGTTGCTCCGGTTATGGAGCTGGTTTCGCTAGTGTCAAACATCCGGTTATCAATCGTAGAAATAACCTCCCTGCCCAGCTGATCATTAATACCAGAACCCAGTAAAACAATCTCATCATCAAACATAAACGCTGATTTATTCGCATCAGCATTTTTATATGCAACAAAGTCCTCAGGCAGTAATCCATTCTGTTTATCACGATAGCCAATCTCGTCCCCGAGCTGAATACCTGTTACCCCGTATTTCCCCAGCTTAACCCCGCCGGAATAGGTATTCGTTCCCACCGGAAAATAAACATAATCATTTTGCGACACTGAGGAGGCAAAGAAATTCAATGGGTGATTGGTATTTTCATAGAAAAGCTTTCCGCCATAAAGTTGAGGAATCGTTTTTCTTTCCTCTACAGGTACAGTTGTACCCGGTAGCTTATAAGGATCCATTGCCGCAAAGTAATTTGCACCAAATGATTTCGTTTGATCTCTCCCTGATAAATATAAGTAATACGCGCCATCACCTTGGAACCACGGCATTAAGTTTTCGCCGCTCATATACTCATACTTGCTGATTCTGTCAGAGCTTCTTGCAAATGCAAATGCATAGGAGTCCCTTAAATGGACCGTTTTATCCATTAAGTTAAATGCATAATGATTTTCGTTCGCAATTGCGTTCTTAGCCTCAATCGTGGAATCCGCAATTAGGTTATTATACTGTACAACAGCTAAATTAGAAGTGAAGGAACCCGTATTAATAGTGCCTTTCGTAGTTTGAGCAATATATTTGATATGGGAATTTAATTGCTGACTGTCTTCTTCATTCAAGTAATTCGTTAAATCAACCATTGCTTCGACGATACCATTAACATCCGCATACCCGGTTCCTGTTCTTGAAACCGCCCGGCCTTTGACGATTTCCATCATATACCCTTCAAAAATTACGGGAGAGAATCCTTGATATAACCAATTCTTGACGGTTGGAACCAATATTTCTTTCGGATTATAAGAACTATTATCCAGAATTTTCATAGTTTGGATAATTCGATTGATGAGAACTTTACCGTAAGAACCCGTATAGGCGACCCGGTGGTGCTGAATAAAGGAGCCATCCTCATAAAATCCATCCGTATTCCCATTAACAATATGATCAGGATCAATCGTTTGAAAAACAGTCAAAATGTTGGCCACTGCCTTTGATACCCGCTGCCCATCTCCGGTAACCGCCCCTTGGATGATGCGATTAGTGGCGATATCGGCGAGGTTTGCGCCTGTATGTTGACGGGCGGTTAAATCGATATCCCCATCTTTTCCGTTTCTTAAGAATAAATCCATCGAGTTCACATAGGCACCAATTAGGTCCGGTTTCTGAGTTTTAATCTCATCCTCTAACAAAAGTAAGATTTTCGAAATATTATTTGGGGCACCTATTTCCCATTCATACCAGTTCCCATAGTAACCTTTTTCTTGGTCGGCAAAGTGATTATCATAAAGCCAATCCAATCCCTCAATAACCTTATTGATTACTTCTTCATTTTTATAAAAATTATTACCACCTTGGCTAGGGTCTTTATAGGTCTTGGCAGCCAGCACCATTTGGTATAAATACAAATAGGAGTTGGCTAAATTTTTCGGATCTTGGCCAAGTGCGACACCTTTGAACAGACCTTGTCCCCTTTCCTCGATGGGAAGGAACTCTCCGAGTCTTGAATTGGCCGTGTTGTGGACAGAATTGATTTTACTAGCTAGCAATGGTTCGGAATTCAAGCTTTCAGTCCCAACTAGATACTGTTTAAAGTTCTCCTTTAATTGATTCAGTTCGTTCACAGTATCTGCGGAATTTTCCATGGTGGAAGCTGTCGGCGTTTCAGAGGCTTGAGCGGAGTTGTTGAAATCTAGTGCCGAAACAGATAAAAAGGTTGTTAGTGTCAAGGATGTCGCCAGAATTTTCTTTAGATTTTTTTCCATAATACACCATCCCATTGATTTTATCTTTATGTACATAGAGCGTCTCTATACGCCCTGGAATTGGGAACTTTTCTGTCTCCTACTTCTAGGGCGCGTAGCAAAAGTTACTCAGCGGCTGTTTGGTAATTGGTTTGAACCTTTTTCTCCTTATGAAACCCCTTTGATACCACGGCATAAATCAGATAGGAAGCAATGCTAAAAGCTACCATCGAGGCTGCTGGAAACTTAAAAATGAGCACGACTGTACCGGCAATCACCACAAGGGAAACAAGCACAAAATGAGGATTTCCAATCGAAAACAGCATAGCATTCTTGATTGCGTCCTTCCAAGACACCTGGTAATGAACGATGACGGGAAGAATCGTAATCGACACAAACAGATAAACAATACTTAAAAGGAAAAAAACCGCAAATAGTACGTATTTTAGGCTCGATTGCATTTGATTGGTAATGATAAAATCACCGATTAGCAAAAAGGTAAAGACGAGCCATAAAATTCCAAGAAAAAAACTTTGTTTAAAGTTCGCCTTAAAATGGCGGAAAAAAGTGGAAAACACTTTAATATCATTTTCCTTCTGCCACTCTCGGACTACAGCAAACAAAGCGGTTGTCGCTGGAAAAATGGTCAGAATCGGAAGGCATACCACCAGCCATAATAGATTCAATATAAAGGCATTCATGATAAACTCCATTGTTCGATATAGCTTCCCATCCATTTCATCAATTCCCCTTTCAAATCCTTTTAGGATAGGAAACGCCAGTCACTCTTGATGTTTCCCTATCCCGAATATCTTACCAGTACATTTTCCAATCCTTAACAAGACGAATTAATGCTTCAAAATAATAGTAGTCGCCCCAGATACAGCTCTCATCGACACCACGGCCGCCGGCTTTGTAGTATACGGCATGCTTAAGGATTCCATTTGCCTCGCTATCGATATCGGTACGATAGTTTTCATATAAAGACTGCACCATCTTTAATGCTGCATTTTCATAGATTTGTTTTTCCGGGTCAGTTAATGGCAAGTGCTTTGCCATCTCAAGCATGCCGCATATTGTGATCGCTGCTGCAGAGCTGTCCCGCTCCTCATCGCCTTCGGTAAAAATTAAATCCCAATAACAAATCTCGTCTTCCGGCAAACGGTTCAAATAATAGTTAGTCAGCTTCTTTGCTAACTCAACTAAACTCCAATCACTTGTGTAATTGTAGCTGAGCGGGAAACCGTAGATCCCCCATGCTTGCCCGCGGGCCCAGCAGGAATCATCGGAATGACCTTGATGGGTATTTCCGTACAATGGTTCACCAGTCTCCGGATCCATGTAATACGTATGGAAAGTGGAGGCGTCTTCGCGGACAATATATTTGGCTGCCTGCATGACATGACTTTCAGCAATTTCGCGATATACTGATTTCCCTGTAACTTCCGTTGCCCAATAAAGTAAAGGCAGGTTAAGGTTGCAGTCAATAATCATCCGCCCGCGCTGCTTTGGATCATTAAGATCTCCCCATGCCTGAATAATCCCAGCTTTATCGTAATAGCGGGTAATTAACAAATCTGCCGCCTTTATTGCAATTTCCTTTGCTTCTTCATTGCCGGTAAGCTTATAAGCGCTGACACAGCTCAATGAGTATAAGAAGCCTAAGTCATGGTGGTCAACCTCTATTCGTTTTTCCAAACGTTCCTTAAAACTTTGAATCTGCTTCTCCGCAACCTTCCGGTATTTTTCATCACCTGTATATTCGTAGGCAAGCCAGAGCATACCAGTCCAAAAGCTTGTCGTCCATTCTACATTTTCAATCGGTGGATAGATAAGATCTACACTGTTGGAATCAGGAAACTTATCTGTAAATAAATCGAGGCTTTGATTGATTTTAGCCAAAACATGCTCAATCGCTTTTTCAACAAAGGCACGGTCTATAGCTGGGCCTTTTGTAAAACGAACACTGTTCTTAATTTCTTCATTGCGTACTTCCTTAACTAGTACAGTCATTTGCAATACTCCTCTAATTTGTAATAAAATGGGTCTTTCATATCTTTCAGCCAATGTTGCAGCTTCCTTTCAAGACCCTCTGCAATCAGATGATCGGAAGGATTTTTGATATGCTCTGGATGTAACTGATATTTATCCTGTTTCAAATCGTATAGCAAGCGAATTCTTTCATCTTTAGGAGAATAACCATGGTGAATCACATAGGTGAATTGGTCTGTTCGAATGCCTCTCCATCCAAATTGGCGATTATCCAATCCAGCTTCACGGAAGGCTTCAATCGCCTCCTTTCTTCCCGGATAAGCGCAAATAAACGCTTCTTTTGGACCTCCAGTTTGCTGGTTTACAATGAATTCCGATAGATCTTTCCCCTCAACACTTCTAGGAATCTCTAAATCTAGAAAACTAAGCAAAGTCGGCATAATATCAACCGTATTGAGTAAAAGATCTGTCTTCGTTTGTGGAATTACATTCGGCCAGCGAATAGAAAATGGGACACCAATCGATTCCTCAAACCAAACATGCTTGGCCATCAGACCGTGAGAACCCATCATTTCACCATGATCCGAAGTCAACACAACAATCGTGTTCTCTTCCAGCTTTTCATTTTTTAATAATTGTAGTATCCTCCCGAACTGATCATCAATTCCTGATATCGCAGCAAAGTAATTCAATTGTTTTTCCTTTAATTCTTCTAAGCCTCCGTCCACCTCTTCTCCGGTATGAACAGAGAAGCTGGAACCGGTGACATTTACGCGGAGTGTGATTTGATCCTTGTTATAAAGTTCCTTATATCTTTCAGGTACTTGATCAAAAGGACTATGCGGCGGATTCCAGGATAAGAATAAAGCAAACGGCTTATCGTTGGTCCGGTTTTGGATATATTTTAGTGCTTGGTCTGTTTCGTGCTCGACCGACCATTGGTTTACTTTAATTTTTTCCGGGCTATCCTGCCAGTAATGCGGAGAGAGATGCTCATCCCAAGCCCCATATGAATACCAGTATTGGAATCCGTGGCGTTTCGGTCCGGGAGGTGTATACGCATCCCACCCTTCTGCACCGGATTCCGGCTGCTCCGATACATTTAACTCCGGTAAATCCAGATGCCACTTTCCGATATAACCCGTTTGATAGCCGTTTTCTGCCAGCACGTCACCAATACCGATTTCATCTGGGCTTAACATAACATCTGCCCCAACCTTACAGTTCGTATAAACCCCCGTGCTGCTTGGATACCTCCCGGTAAGCAAGGAGGCACGGTGTGGAGAACATAAGGGAGAGCAGGTAACAGCATTTGAAAAAATCGTACCTTCTTGCGCGAAGGTGTCGATATTCGGCGTAATAACCTGATCTTCTCCTTCATACCCAACAGCCTGACGGCGCCATTGATCTGCAAAAATATAGATTAGATTCGGCCTTTGTTTTCTCTCCATATTCTTTCTCCTTTATTATTTGATTCCCGTATTGGCAACTCCCTTGATAAAATGATCTTGAGCAAAGAAGTAAACAATGATGGTTGGGATAACCGCCGAAACAGCCGCAGCCATTAGCAGTGCATATTCAGTGTTATATTGCGTTATAAAATGCTGGATACCCAATTGTAATGTATACAAATTATCGGAAGTTAGGTAGATTAATGGCCCTAAAAAGTCATTCCAAGAATGCATGAATGAGAAAATGACGAGTGTCGCAATAGCCGGTTTTGACAATGGCATAATGATGCGCCAATAAATGCCAAATTCATTCAAACCATCTATTCTAGCTGCTTCTAATAACTCATCTGGAATCGATAAGAAAAACTGACGGAATAAGAAAACTCCAAACGGATTAACTGTTCCCAAAATAATAAGTGACCAATGAGAGTTCACCAATCCAAGTTGGTTCATCAGCATAAATTGAGGGATCATCATTACCTGATAAGGAATCATCATTGTCGCTACATAAACGAAGAATATTTTATTACTTTCAGGGAATTTAATTTTGGCAAACGCATAGCCTGCAAGTGAACTATTGATAATAACCAAAATCGTTGTAATAACCGCAATTTTTAAGGTATTCAAGTAATAAAGATGAAACGGAACAGTTGTCCAAACATTTTTGTAATTTTCCCAGCGGAAGGTTTCTGGAATCCACTTAATCGGGAACCCAAAAATCTCCGTTTCTGCTTTTAAAGAAGCAGACAGCATCCAAACAAATGGCAAAACCATTGCTAACGAGACAAGAATGATAACAAGGTATCTGAGAATTTTTCCTATAGATATTTTTTTTCGACGTTTGGCCTCACCGGTGTATACGGGTGCTTCCGTAGCAAGATTCATAACTTCCATCCGCCTTTCTCTTGATTTTCCATTAATAATTCACCCATTTTTTCTGTCCTCTAAATTGAATGATTGAGATGATAAGAATGAGTAGGAATAACACGTAGGCCATTGCAGATGCATACCCATACTCAAATTGCTTGAATGCAGTATTATAAATGTCATAAACAAGCACATGGGTTGAACGGCCAGGTCCCCCACCGGTCAGGACATAAATTAAATCAAATATTTTAAACGAGTTAATGATACCAATAATGGTAGTAAAGAATAGAACCGGGGATAACATTGGCACCGTGATATTGAAAAATTTCCTGACAGGTCCTGCTCCATCCAGTTCAGCTGCTTCGTATAGATAATCTGGTATACCCTGAAGTCCCGCTAAAAATAGAATCATGTAATAGCCGACAGAATGCCAAATATATACGATAGAAACCGAGATTAACGCCCATGTTGGTGAAGATAGCCAGCCAGGCGGCTGTTCAATCCCAAGGTTCATTAATGCTCCATTTATGGGGCCCATTGTAGGATTAAAAATCAGCTGCCATACAGCTGCAACCGCAATCGTAGCTGTAACATAAGGTAGGAAAACAGCTGTGCGGAATATTTTAACAAAGCGGATTCCCTGATTTAATGCAACAGCAATTAACATAGAAAGAAACAAAGTGATGGGAACAGAGATAACCATGAAAAGAATGCTATTAATAAATGAAATTTTAAAATTCTCATCTTTTAATAATTGTTTATAGTTATCTAATCCAATAAACTCAACGACTCCGAAACCATTCCAGGAGGTAAAACTCATTAAAAAGGAAGCAATTACTGGACCTAGAATAAATAATACGAAGCCAATAATACTGGGGAGAAGAAAGGTATAAGCAATGATTCGATTTCGCCTAATGGTTTTTGACTTTATTTTTTTAGCAGGGTTCATGATAGATTTTCATCCTTTCTTAAAGGCTCTTTTCTTATACTCTGTTGCCTTAAAAAAAGGGGTACTGCTGTTTGAATAAACTAGCGCAGTACCTCACTTTTCTTTATTACTTTTCACCGTACTTACTAGCCCATTCGCCTTTCACACGCTTAGCGATTTCTTTAATAGCGTCATCTGCTGATTTCTGACCAAGTAAAGCAAGTTCTCCTTCTTGCTTAAAGATTTGATCAACGACAATATTTTTCACACCAGGCAGCATTGGATATTCAGAGTATTCTTTTGTTTCAAGGAAATAGTGAAGGTTTCCTGGTTTCTGTGAACCGTCACCAAGATAGGCAGCTTCAACATCTTTATCCATATATCCAGTTAAATATCCTTCAGAAGCAAGAAGCTCGGCGCCATCTTTCCCTGACATATACTTAAGGAATTTAAATGCTTCTTCTGCATGCTTTGTTTTTTTGTTCATCATAATCGTTACAGGCAATGCAAGTGATGTATTCTTTGCTACACCTTTTGGGTGTGGAATCGGGACAACATCCCAATCAAACTTAACAGTTCCATCTTTTTCCCCTTGACGAAGCTGAGCAACATGCCAGTCTCCAATGAGATTCATCGCAATATTTCCTTTTTGGAAAGCAGCGTTATAGTGTGCTCCTGTTGTTACCTGTTCAGACCATGGCATAATTGAACCGTCTTTTTCAAGATTCATCCTTACTTCTAATGCTTCTTTAAATGGTGTTAAATCTTTATCAATAATGGAGGAACCATTTTGAACTGCACTCATATACCAAGTTTGCGGCCACTGTTGTAAAAATGCACCATATACTTTACTTTCACCACTGCCACTTGTCATTTTCAATGCTAATTCACGGAATTCATCCCAAGTCATATCATCGCTAGGATACTCGACACCCTTTTCATCGAAAAGCGTCTTGTTATAATAAAGCATCCAATTGGATTTACGATATGGAAGGCTCAACACTTTTCCTTCATACTTATATGTGTCATACATTGAACCATATCCTGATACATCCATACCACTGTCTTTAATGTGCTGATCTAATGGTGCTACAATACCGGTATCAACCATATTGTCTAATTGACCAGTAAAAAGATCATATCCTTCACCGCCTGAAAGCTGCATACGGATTTTTTCATAATATTGCTGCTGTGGGAAAGTTTCAAATGTGATATCAATATTTGGGTTATCCTTTTTAAAGTTTTCATAGCCTTTCTTAAATACTGCCTCATCTGCTGGAAAAACTGCCATCTTCAAACTTACTTTTTCATTCGGATCTTTTTTCTCTTTCGGTTCAGCATTTCCTTTTTCAGACCCGCCGCTTGCACAGCCTGCTAAGATTCCAAGAAATAGAATAAGAATAGCTAGTAAACTGAATAACTTTTTCATTCTTTGTTCCCCCTTATTTTTTTTACTAGTTTGTTATATACTCAGTGTAAAGGTTTTCATTTTTTTAAATAAGTAGAAAATTTCTTACCCCCTTTTTCTAACTAGGAGTGACCAGCATGATTTTTCTATGCCTTATTTTCATGGTATTTCTAATCTTTTTTATCTATAAAAACCTTAGCAGCAGGTCTGTTTTCTTTTTATGCGCGTTAACGATTGGATGGATTATGGCGTATATTTCTTTCACCCTCTATCTATCAAAATTTAATTACTATTATAATATTGCTAACCAATTTATTGACCTTGGTCCTGGGACGTGGAGCCGTCTAGTATTAGGAAACTTTGATACTCATACGTTAATTCGGCTCTTTAATTTAGGAATTATCCTCTTCTATTTTTCCTATTTAAGTTTTTCTATTTCTTTTACCAACAATTTTAAGATTAGAACGAAATTGCGCTATATTTACTTGGCATTAGGCATTGTAGGAATCATACAGTTTCTATTTTACGACCCAAGTGTCAACCTCTACCTTCAGACATTAACCTCTGAAACGGAGATACTCATGAAGCAATACCAGCAATTCAGCAGAATAGGAGATATTTTTTTCCAGGCAGTCAATTATGCCTATCTCATTCTAAGTTTTGTCTTATTTGTCAGCCATTACATTCGTTATTACAAACTAAGGTCCATTCGTGAACATACACTTTACATGATGATTAGCTTACTGCCCATCACCTTTTTACAACTATTTGTTTTTTACTGGGCTCCTTCCAACTTTGTCAAAACCACCTTCAGTAAAAGCTTTATTAATTATTCACAGCCGCCGATTAATTTATTTTTATTGGAATATCGTTTTTTCCCGTTTCTAGCAATCGCAGCTATCGGCGTCATGCTCTACAATATTTACAAATATAAAACAAATGAGGCACGCTATTCAAATAGCAATATCATTACGAAGAAAAAGATTGATACTGCCTCTCTTGGGATTCGAGCGTTTACTCATGCCATTAAGAACCATCTACTGGCGATTCGATCGGAGGCTGAATACCTGCAAGAAAAATTCGCTGATGATGAGGATGCTTTATATAGCCTTAAATTAATTACCGATTCGTGTGAACATTCGTTTCAGAGTATTAACCAAGCCAATGAGAAGCTGAAGCATATCACGTTGAACATCAAATCCGTTCCTATCGACCACCCAATCGAAAAGGCGATTCAGCGTTTTCATTCAATGCAGTCTGATGTCGACTTCCAATTTGAAAAACTAGAATCAAGTATCCTTGTATATATTGATGAAGAAGAAACGAGCGAGGCGATCTATAATATTCTAAAAAATTCAGTTGAAGCACTCGGAAGTCGAGGTGGAACAATTACGGTTAGGTTAAACCGTGTGGACCAATGGGGGACGATTACAATTAGAGATAACGGTCCTGGGATTGCAGCCGAAAATGTAGATGAAATATTTACCCCCTTTTTCTCAACAAAACCAAGCATTACCAATTGGGGAATTGGTCTATCATTTTGTCATAAAGTTATAACAGCTCATGGAGGAAAAATTGAAGTGACAAGTGAATTAGGTAACTTCACACAATTTGATATTCTATTGCCACTGGTAAAGAGGGGATAAAACATACCCCTTTTTCCTATTTCTTGGGGGAGGTATTCATTTGGAAAAGATATATATTTTAATAGCTGACGACATGGAGGCCCATCGCAGACGGTTGGAACGAATCATAAACAGTGTGGACAACCTCTCTTTAGTTGCCTCTGCCAAAAGCGGCTACGAGGCCGTTGCTTTTGCGGCGATTAAGAAACCGGATATTGTATTAATGGACATTGAAATGGAAAGTCAGATGGCAGGGATTAAGGCAGCTTCCGAAATTCATAAAATTTTACCCGATACGAAGATCATTATGTTGACCGTCCATCAGGATAACAATATTGTTTTTGCTGCCTTTCAAACGGGGATTGTTGATTACTTGATAAAATCAGCCCTAAAAGAAGAAATTATCGAAGCGATTTATTCCGCTGCTAACAATCAGTCACCGATCCGGCCGATTATTGCGCAGAAAATCAGGCAGGAATTCGCCCGAATTAAAAAATCAGAAGATCAATTAACCCATTTTTTTAAAATCGTTGCAAACCTGACCCAATCGGAACTCGAGGTATTAAAACTGCTTTGCAGCGGCTTAAAACGCAAGGATATTGCAGAAATCCGTGCTGTTGAAGTAGAAACGATTAAAAAGCAAATCAGCAGCTTACTAAAAAAATTCGATAAAAGTAACACAAAAGAAATCATTACAGAAGTCAATGAACTCAAACTGTTTGAATTAATTGGGGAAATATCATAAGAAAAGGGATGGTACTTTTGCGTCAGCAAGTACCATCCCTTACTTTTATTATTTTGGCTCTAATACAACCTCTAATGGCTCGGCATCCTTGGAATCAAACTCTAGCACGGTTCTCCCATTTTCTGATGAAAGAATTCTGATACGGTTATCGTTGGATGTAATGGTCCATTCTCCTTCAATCGTTAATTTCATTGGACGCATTATGCTCTCTGAGTGACGCCACTGACGGGAATAAATGCTTACTTCTTTTTGCACCCCATTCTCATCATATTGGTCCTCCTCAAGCCCTTCATATAAACGTAAATCAGGGTCAACTGCACTTAAGACCAACTTTTCTCCATCCATTCGAGACATGACCATTGATGGGGTATCAACTGCACGCACGATTCCTTTATCAATTGATTCACTTGCTTCAAATAAAGCGTATCCCGTAATACCGGTAGCGCGGTCATATACAATATGCCCCATTCGATTCTGCTGAAGGATGTTGTAAGGAGCCTTGTCCTGTTCTTCCATCAAGGCAGCAAACCCAGCCATCTGATTTTCATTCGTATTCACCAAAACTGCGTACTGATAAATTCCATCCTTCGGAGCCTTACCATGGTCAATCCATGCTGTAGTAAAATTCCCGGATGTATCAGAACCATCCTTCTGGTGCTTAGACAATTGCTCTGTCCGTGAAATGGATATTGTTTGTCCAGCAGGCACATAAAATCCGTTCGCTTTATTATCAATCAGCCAGGCATTTTGAGTAAGGGCAATTTGGTTTTTATAAGGAAATTCGGTAATAGCGCCTGTTTTTGACATCCAAATTGCCTCTGTTTCTGATTCCATATGATTTTGGAACAGAGTGGTTTCTGTAGGATATTCAATGTTTTCATTTTCAATATCTGAACCGAGCGCAACAATTCGGTTGTCAAAAAAGAAATAAGACTTCCTTGCCCGATGGCTGCCATCATATTTAGGATGTTCATGCAGCTTCATCGCGAACATCCCATTTTGTCCTTGAAGACTTAAGCTTCCAGAGTAGGTTTCATCCGAAATCAACATTTCCTCAAAACCGCTGAAACGGTCTACATTCCGGACATCGGAACGTAATTTTCCAAAAGGCAGATGGATGGTTGTTGTTCCTGGCCAGCGGTTCCAATCCCAGCCTTCTTGCACATAACCGCTTTCCCTGTGATTGTATGCACCCATAATTTGCATCTGACCATAGGACATATAACGTCCATATAGATTGGCATTTTGATAGGTTTCATTCCCCCATAAGTAACGGCTATAGCCTTTCACACCAACAAGCCATTGGTCCTGTCTATGAATTCCAAGGTTAGCGTAATTCATGGACCAAAAACCATTAGGATCGGTTTCCGCTTCAATCCCCAAGTTTTTAAACTGACGAACGGTTGCATCTTCTTTATCTGCCAGCCTTAAATAAGCTGATGCCACTTCACGGTCAATTTGCTCCTTCCCATCAGGGGAACCTGCCAATGCCATATAACGGAATGGAGGCAGCACCAAAGCACCATTGCCATCCGGATGACGCCCAGCTACACTGATTAGCCACTGAGTTTTATTTGAATATAAACGCATGGCCATCAAGGCCTTTTTCAATGATTCATGGGCAGCTTCAGTTACTCGGAAAGGTCCGTCTGATAACACATACATCATCGGAGTGACACCATTGAAAGCATCCTTCGCATAGGCTGGGTAATGATTGGCATGATGATAGGCAGACCCGTCCTTCTTGAAGGCAGCATCTAATCCCTTTGCTGGTAGAAGTCCTTGAGACAGCCATGCAGTGAAGGATTCCATATCTCTTATTTTTTCCTTAGTATCATCTTGGACGAGGATACTAGCCAGCCGCCCATTTAAGGTTGTATTTAATATGTCAATATTACTTACCACTTCTTCTTTAGGCGTATATATTTCACCCGCTCCACTTAACCAAAAAAGTGTTTTTTGGGTACGGTCCAGTAGATTGGCTTCCCTCAAAACATCCCGCATCAGAAATGCAGAGGAATAAAACCCACGAATATTATATCCAAGGTGATGTATGGTTCCTTGCCCGCTCCCATCAACCCATCCCTGATCAAATAAATGGTCAGATAAATCAATGAACATGGATTTTAACTCATTTTTAATGACACTATCTTCGGTTGAAAGATACGTATTTGCCACTAAGCTCATAAAGTCAGTAAATTCTCGAAGGTCTGCTGTATTACTAAGCTCCTTAAAAGATGTTTTTAAGGCAGCTGGAACCTGGTCAAAATGTGGCATAAACAGGGAAGCCCCTTTGATTTCTTGTGCGTCTCTATTTAAACCATAGGTGTCAAAACGAGTACGGATGTCATCAAGTAAAGCATCGGTTACTTTTTGTTTCTTAAAGACCAATTCGGTAAACTTCGATTCTATTTTTCGGATGCCTGCTAAGTTGTCCAGAGTTACTTCTGTTTGAGGATCTGGAGGTGTAAGTTTGGAGTAATGCAAAAGCCCAAGCCAGTGAGCGTTTGCTGCTTCCATAATTCCCGGGTTGACAAATGGAACTTGTTGATCCGGTGTATGATGACGCGGGTCAATTGGAGTAGATAACATCATGGAGTCAAAATAAAGTGTTCCAGATTGTGATTCAGGAGCGACAATCGTCATTCGGTTCATATTTGGATGAGGAGTACCTTCCATATCACGTTCATATGAAACCCATGCCGTCCTCCATCCTGTAAAATTGAGGTTCATTTCAAACCAACTATCGACATGATTGCCTCTGCCGAATTGAAAGGTAACTATATCATTTACAGGCTTTTCATTATAGATCCAGACAACAAAGGTTTGAATTGATTGATCTTGGTTGTTTGCGACAAAAGGTTTATATCCCATTTTATCGTTAATCATTAGCTTGGAGCCTTTTGTATAATTCCATTTTAGCGAGTGCTTGCCGTCCTTGGAGTGACGGTCATCCATTTTAAGGGTACTGCCTTTTTCCGCTTTAAAAGTCTTGGGCACCCCATTTTCAAACAAATAGAGTGGAATTCCCAACGCATTTGCTTCATTTTCTAGCTGCAGAGCAAGTGCGGACAGTTCCTGACCGCCTATAGTCGTACTAGCGGAAAAAGTTCTTAGTTCAGAAGCTTGCGTTATAGGAGGTAATGTGATGAGCGGAACTGTTAAAGCTGCTGTAAGTGTTAAAGCTGCGAACCGTTTCCCATACCTCCTGCATTCATTTTTTAACTGGTTACTCCCCTTTTCAGATAGTTGTTGCTTGTCCATCGAATCTCTCATTTTCTATCCATCTCCTTTCCACTTTTGTAAACGTCATTCGCAAACGCTTACAGTTACCATTGTAGGGGAAACTTGTAACAAGGTAAGTGGAAAACTTTATACCCCCAGATTGCCGTAACACGCAGTGAGATTTTTGGCCCTAGCTGTAACCAAACACTAAAAAACACCGGGGGCTTTCCCCCCAGTGTGCTAGACCCCCGCTGCTTCACTGCGTTTAGTGGAGACTTTTTGAAACCATGAGCTGGCAGTATCCTTTAAAACAGTATTTAGTTCTTGGATGTTTTTTTTGCCTGTATCACGGAGCCAGGCGCGTCCTGCTTCTTCACCGACTTCCGCGAATGGTGCAACTCCATTCTTCCAGGTAGCACGGCCACATAAAACACCGTTAAAGGTGGAACCAGATTCCTTGGCAAATCTTAATGTCTCTTGGAATAATTCCGCACTGACGCCTGCACTTAAGAAGATAAATGGAAGCTGGGTTGCCTCGCTTTGTTCCTTGAAATATCCTGCTGCTTCTTCCCTCGTATACGCCACTTCACCGTTCGAGTATCCTTCGACAAAATTCATATCAACCGGAACCTCGACTTTTAATACGTCTACTTGATATTGCGGCTTCGAGAATTCTCTCATTGCCTCAATCACTTTATGCGGTTTCACTTTTGCATACTCTAAACTTTTCACATCTTCGTTTTTAGCATCGTAGCTGACAATCTCTAGGAAAAATGGGATGTCCTCTGCCGCACACTCTGACCCAACCCGCTCCATATATACATGCTTAAAGTCATTGATTTTTTCATCTTCATCTACATCGTAATAAAGTAAAAATTTCACTGCATCGGCTCCAGCTTCCTTTAAGCGTCTTACCGACCATTCCTCTAATAGATCAGGTAAACGGCCAACAGCATTGGCGTCATAACCTGTCTTTTCATATGCAACTAATAGCCCTGCTTCCGAATGGCGGGCTTTTGCTGCTGGCAGCCCATACTCTGGATCTAATAGAATGGAAGTAGCATATGGCGTCAATTCTTCAGAAACTAGTTCTTTGAAGCGGACGATCCCCTCATCGCCGACAGGAGCGGCACTTCCGGATGCAATCATTTTCTTTAATGAACCGCGTTGGTCAATGGCTAATGCCCCAATAATCCCATTTTCATCTGATAATCTTGTAAGAGCCGCTAGTTTGCTATCTGTTAGTTTTAACATCAGTCTTCACTCCTATAAGTCTATTTTTTCTACTTGGACTTGGTTGAATATATCTTCAAAATTTGCTGTATTAATATAACCTGTTACTGCTTCCATCGCATTTAGTATCCCAGTCGTCATCGCCGTTTTTAATACAACCTTAACAGACTGTTCATGTTTAACAGCGACAGCGAATCCGGCCACTGTGGCATCACCGGAACCAACCGGGTTTATCACATTAATTTTCGGGATTGTTACCTGGTAAAAATTCTGCCCATGCTTCACAAAGGCACCTGCTCCGCCCATCGAAACTACAATCCATTCAATACCTTGAAACCATTCGTTTGTGAGTGCCTGCCTAAGACTTTCTATGCTAGGTTCCACATTTATACCAAGAAGCTGGGAAAGCTCCGTGATGTTAGGCTTTATTGCAAAAGGCTTAACCTCGCTTATCAAAATCTGGCGCAAAGATTCACCCGAAGTATCAACGACCACGGGAATTCCCCGCTCATGACCCCGTTCTACCATCTGCCTGTAGAAGTCTGAAGGTAATCCCTTGGGCAAACTGCCAGAGATGGTTACCAATAAAACATTAGTAAGTAGACTTTCATATTTAGTAAGGAAGGCCGCTTCATCCTCGGCTGTCAAGGTCGGACCTGATTCTAAAATTTCGGTCTGCTTGCTGTCGTGGAGAATGGCAATACAGTTTCTGGATTCTTGATTAATTTTCAAAAAATCATTTTCAATCCTGTCTTTCGAAAGCTCCTGAATAATGTAGTCGCCAATCGTACCGCCCAGCACGCCAGTCGTCACAACGCCTTCTCCCATTTGCTTGATGACCCTGGCCACATTTAATCCTTTTCCACCTGCTGTTTTACGAACCCCTTCGACACGGTTGACATCATCGAGTTTGAAATCAGAAATCGGGTAGGAAATATCAACGGATGGGTTCATTGTGACAGTTAAGATCATTAGAATTCCTCTTTCCCCTTGAAGTTGTTAGCTTGGTATCTGCAAACTTGAAATGCAGCCTATGTTACAAATACATTCGAGCTGCCTTCCTTCTATTCCTTGTATTCGTGAATGGTGACCCCTTTTACCACGCGATTGACAGTGCCGCTTGGTGATGGTGTATCCGGTTTATTCCCGACTTTAATGGCCGCAAGTAAGGAAATCGTTTGACCAACCATAACGTAAGGTAAGGACAAATAAGCATCCGGTACGTTTGCACCCTCACTGTCGAATGAGAAGCTGTCACCCGAATAATTATTTTCACCTTCCACTACGATGGCACAAACCGAGCGGGCAATCTGGTCCTGCTTCAGTTCATTTAACATATCTAAATCGTACTGACGGGTATAAGGCTGGTTGGAAACAAAGCAAAATATGGCGGCGTTTTCATTTACAAAAGACTTCGGACCATGACGGAATCCAAGCGATGAATCAAATGCAGTGGCCATTTTTCCAGCTGTTAATTCTAAGACTTTCAATTGTGCCTCTCTTGCCAATCCCTCAAAGCCCCCGGAACCAAGATAAATGATCCGGTCAAAATCAACAGAAACGATCTTTTCAATCAAGGCTTCTCTTTGAATTACACTTTCACCCAAACGGCGGATTGTTTTAACGATCTCACCTTTTTCCTCATCTGATAACGAATCAAAAACAAGCAGTGCGGTTAAAGTCATACATGTATAGCTTCCGGTCATGGCAAAGCCCTGATCATTGGATTTTTCAGGCATTAATAATAGAAGATTTCTGTCATCCCCTGCAGCCCGCTGTGCAAGTTTGCCATCCTTTGAGCAAGTAATCGTTATTTGATAAAGATTGTTTACGATTTGTTGTGCGAGCTCAACGGTTGCCACGCTTTCCGGACTATTTCCACTTCTGGCAAAGGAAACGAGTAAGGTCGGAATATCTGCTTTCAAAAATTGGTACGGGTTTGAAACAATAGCAGTTGTCGCCACACTCTGCAAATCCCACTGCCATTCATCGACCTTTCCTTTCAAATAGGGTGTTACGGTGTCACCGACATATGCGGACGTACCAGCTCCGGTGAAAATCACACGAACACGATCATGCTTTTCCCTAATGGTGTTCAAAAATGCTGCAATAGCTCCGCGTCTCTCAGCATACAGTTCAAAAGTTTCTGCCCACAATTCAGGCTGTTGTTGAATTTCTGCCGTTGTAATCTCTGCTCCTAATGGAACTAATTTATCCTTACCTAAAGTAAACATTAACGACACCCCTTATATAATTTAGATATTTTCAAATACGCTTAATCCCGCACCAACAACGCCATTATTCTGCTTAATAGTACTTATGGTCATTTGATTTAAGACATGCAGTTGTTCAGGGATTTGATAGGTTTTAAGTTTTTCCTTTATTATTTCAAGCAGAAAAGGGTTATTCGCAATTACGCTGCCGCCAAATACCATTTTGTGAGGGTCCAATAAACTAGAAATTGAGTAGAGCCCCTGGACCCAATTATCCGTCACCTCATCGATGATTGACTGAACCTCAGGCTCTCCTGCCAGATATCGTTCAAAGACATCCTTAGTGGATAGTCGCAACGCCAAACGTTCTTCCGCTTTTTTGGCGATGGCCGGTCCGGCAGCTGCATGTTCAAGCCGCTCCAGATGGGGTGCAGTTCTTTTTGAAAAAATAGGAATTAAGCCAATCTCTCCAGCAAATCCCGCCCCTCTAAAAAAGGAACCTCGGTGGATAATGGCGCAGGAAATACCCGTACTAATTGTTACATAGACGAAGGTTTCCTCTCTGTTCCCACCGGCAGCCGACCATTCCGCGAAAGCGGCAGTATAGACATCATTATCGATTACGATTTTGTCGATTCCGAATGACTCCCGCAGCCTTTGTGTTACTGGAAACTGCTCCCAAGGTAAGTTATTTTGGAAAACGGCAATCCCGTTTTCCCGGTCTACCTTACCAGGGACTCCAACGCCAATCCCTGCCATATCCGTTATTGAAATAGAGGAATCTTTTAAAAGCAGCTCGACTGCTTCTACCACTCTAGAAAACATTTTTTCTCTGTCGGAGGGATCACTTTTTACCTCTGTGCGTTTCAGCAATTCACCCTTCTCGGTAATGATTCCTACTGCAATTTTTGTCCCGCCAATATCAATGCCAATGGACTTTTTCATTTCCTGCACCTCGATTTAAATTGAGTAAAGATAATCTCTATGTAGATGGGTTGATGGTACAAGTGATAATAGAAGAAAAGCTCAT
Organism: Neobacillus sp. plas4; assembly: GCF_057221695.1. Classification (NCBI taxonomy): domain Bacteria; kingdom Bacillati; phylum Bacillota; class Bacilli; order Caryophanales; family Bacillaceae; genus Neobacillus; species Neobacillus sp. plas4. Next base: position 1,196,368 of record NZ_CM170152.1, on the reverse strand, counting down.
AGGTTTTTTACTATGAGCTCATTCACTTTGTAATTTCATTATAACATTTCAACTTGTAGGGTCAACCCAACAAATAGAATTTTTTTAGAAAATTCATACCAGTCGATTTTTCAATATCACGTTAAGTCAGTTCCGTATAAAAACGACAGCGGTCACCACGAACAATCGAACGACAAAACTCTACCGGTACTCCATTTGTGTCATAAGCTGTTCTTTCCAATAACAGAGCAGGTTTCCCTTCTTCTGTTTGCAGGTACTCACTTTCATCTGATTTAATTAATACAGGTTCGAAGGCCTCGATAGCTTTCTTTATGATAATATTAAATTCCTGTTCAAGAAAATCATAAAGCGAGATTTGTCCCACTTTGTTCAACATAGATATATCCGGTACAACACTTTTGGGAAAGAAGGAGGACTCTAGAATATATGGATCTTCCTCCACACACCGAAGGCGCTTCATTTCAATAACCGTTTCATCGTCCGGTAATTGCAGCTCTTGGATAATCTCTTGAGTCGGTCTGACTTCTCTTATTTCAATAAGGATATCCTTAGGGGTCAAACCTTTTTCCTTAAAAACTTTGCTAAAACTATATAAACCCATTAATGACTGTTGAAATTTTGGTTTTGCAACAAATGTTCCTTTTCCTTGTTTACGGTAAAGCAGTCCATCTTGGACCAATTCTTCGATTGCTTTTTTTGCCGTATTTCTACTAACATTATATTCATTCACTAATTGATTTTCAGAGGGTATTTGATCTCCTGGCAGCCATTCCCCTTTTTCAATAGAATGTTTTAATCTTTCCTTAAGTTGATGGTACAGTGGTATGACACTGTCATTTTGCAACGGCTTCATCTAAATCTTCCTTCCTATCCTTTTCCGAAAAATTATATTTATTATACCACCACTTGTACCATCAATCCACCAACTAAACAAATAAACTGTCTCTAAAAATTCTTCTTATGCCTATTGTGGACGAATCCTCATCGTACTAACCCAAACTTTGTCCTCAACACCCCGGATTGAGGACAAATCCTCATTCGGACCTCGTGAGTTTTGTCCTCAAGACCGCTTATTGGGGACGAATCCACTTAGGGCTCTCACGAGTTTGTCTTCAAGACACTCTATTGGGGACGTATCCTCATTCGAAACTCGTATGTTTTGTCCTCAAGACACCCTATTGGGGACGAATCTTCTTAGCACTCTCACGAGTTTTGTCCTCAAGATACTCTATTGGGGACGTATCCTCATTCGAAACTCGTATGTTTTGTCCTCAAGACCACCTGATTTACCAGACAACAACAAAAAAGGGAGCTGAACACTCGCTCCCTTTTTTTTGCTATATTTTAATACACGTCACGTTGATAACGCCCTTGCTTTTGCATATCTTTTAGATAGGCTTCGGCAGCATCGCGGTCCAGCCCGCCTTCTTTTTCGATCACGCTAATAAGTGCTTCGTTAACGTCCTTCGCCATACGCTCTTTATCCCCACAGACGTAGAAATAGGCACCATTATCAATCCAGTCAAATAATTCCTTACTGTTATCAAGCATTTTATGTTGAACATAAACCTTTTGCTCTGAATCACGGGAGAATGCAGTATCAAGTTTTGTCAAGACAGCTTCCTGTTGATAGTTTTCCAATTCATTTTGATAGAGGAAGTCTGACGCTGCATGTTGGTCCCCGAAAAATAGCCATGACCGTCCAGGTGAATTGGTCACTGCACGTTCCTGGATAAAAGAACGGAAAGGTGCAATGCCTGTCCCAGGTCCAACCATAATAATATCGAGATCTTGGGATTCCGGCAAATAGAAGTGTTTATTCGTCTGCACAAAAACAGGAAGCGTATCGCCCTCTTGAACACGTTCGGCACAAAGGATAGAACAAACACCATTTCGGTCTCGTTCATTCGCTGTGTATCGAACCGCACCAATAGTTAGATGAACCTCATCAGGATTAGCCGTAATGCTGCTTGCAATAGAATACAGACGCGGTGTCATCTTTCTTAATATAGAGACGATTTCCTGGACGGAAGCCTTCCACGGTCCAAAGTCTCTTAACATATCAAGCAAATCTCGGCCATTACAATACTCTTTTAGCTGACCTGCATTTTCAACCAACACAAGTCTTTGTAACTCTTCGTTTTCTGTAAATGCTGCTGCTTGTTGTAAAATTTTCTTCGTCAGCAGTGTTATTTCAAAATAGTTTGTTAACGCTTCCTTAAGTGGCAGTGTCTCACCTTGCTTATTAATAGTAACTACCGTTTCATCATCCCATTCCATTTCCGTTAGCAGGGTTGCTACTAGCTCTGGATCATTCGCAGGGACGATGCCAAGTGCATCTCCTGGGGCATAAGAAAGGCCTGAATCTTTTAAGGATAATTCAATATGTCTAGTTTCTTTACTAGAGCCTGGGCCATTTAAATTAATATTTTTAAGAACCTCCGCATGAAATGGATTGTTCCTAGAGAATGGTAGACTGTCACTTTTGGCATTTTTAGGGTTTTCCAAAGTAAGTTGCAAAGCTTATACCTCCAAAAGTTAATATATTTTATAAATATCACAATATTATAATATCAGATATGTATTTCAGTACACAATGCACAATTTTTAGTAAGTACCTCAAAATTAGGTTTAGCAACTCTAATATGTCGTAGAGTGTGTTTATAGTAATACATAAGATGTTGGAGGTATAATTTTGTCTTTAATAGAGTTAAGAAAATTCATAATTATACATTTGCCCGTAATCAAAATGTAAATACTCTGTCACTTTAATATAGTTGATGTTAGAAATCTGAAGGTATAAGCTTTACTTACTATATAAGGAGTGATTAAGTTGAATACAGTAACAGTAGATAAATTAACATTCAAGAAAAAACTAACGATGATTGAACAATTTTCACTCAAAGACTTTTTGTTCAGATGGGTTGGAGCACCGGCAGAAGGATTAGATGATTTTCTGCCACTTGAGTACACAGAGTGTGTCTTTGCAAAGTTGGAAGTTAAACAAGGAGAAGCTTTTGTTATTAATGAAGACGAACACTTAAGATATGCAACAATAACAGAAGCAAATCAAATTGTTATCGGTTTTCTAGATTCAAATAATGAGTTAAAACATAGAATCATTTCCTTAGGTGAAATTTTAAAGAGGTAAGCTCTGTAATAGCCTACCTCTTTAAAGGGCTATATAATTTTACTCGAAAACAGAATTATTTTGACTTAAACGCAGCCACGATTCCATTTCGGATTCCAATTGATTACTTAAATCGATTTTCCTATTATAAAACATACTGAGCTCCTCATGATTGAATTCTTGAGCCATAGATAAATCAATCTCATTTATTTCTTTTTCAAGATTTTCAATCTTAGCGAGAGCTTTATCCAGCAATGCTTCAAGGTTTATTTCCTCGGAGTTTTTCTTTTGTTCTTTTTTACCATTTATCTCAGGCTCTTTTTTTGCCTTCTGACTTTCCTCTTCTTGTTTAATATTTTTATAATCATCGTAATTTCCAGGATAACTATTAATACTATGTTCCTCAACAGCAGCTACTCTTCCCGCCATTTTATTGATGAAATAACGATCATGGGAGATAAAGAATATCGTCCCTTGGAAATCTTGAAGTGCTTCCTCTAGGGTTTCAATGGAGTCAATATCAAGATGATTGGTTGGTTCATCAAGTATTAATAAATTTATATCTTGATATAACAGCATAGCCAGCTTTAACCTGATTCTCTCTCCACCAGACAAATGCTTTACTTTTTTGAACGGACTTTTTTTATAAAACATGAATTTCGCTAAATATTCTCTTGCTTTACCTTCCAAGATCGATATATTCTCTCTAAATGCCTCCAACACTGTGTGTTCCTCATTATTAAAAATAATTTTTTGAGGCAAGTAGGCAGCCATTACATTCGCACCTAATTCCACTACACCTTGATCGGGCTTTTCTTCCCCTAAGAGCATTTTTAAAAAGGTGGTTTTCCCGCTGCCATTCGGCCCGACCAGCCCTACTCTTTCTCCGTAATGAATCATTAAATTTATGTCCTTAAAAATAATCTTATCTTGGAACCTTTTCGAGACTCCAATTGCTTTTATGGTTTCCTTCCCGGACCGCTGACCCACTTTAAGATCCAGCCTCATATTCTTTCTTTCAAAAATTGGTTTATCAATTCGATCCATTTTATCAAGCTTTTTTTGAATACTGGCTGCTCTTCGAAAGAACTTATTATTATCTGCCCTCATTGCCCAGTCTCTCAGACTTGTCACTTGCTTCTCCATGTTATTAATTTTTTTCTGCTGTTCTCGAAAATGCTCATATTGAATCCGCATATTTTCTTCTTTTTGACGAACAAAGGATGAGTAGTTGCCCTTATAGGAGATGGATTCCATATCCTCAATTTCGACAATTTTATTGACTACATGGTCCAGAAAATATCTGTCATGAGAAACAATAATCACGATTCCCTTATAGTCTTTAAGGTACCCTTCGAGCCATTCAATAGCCTCCATATCTAAATGGTTGGTCGGCTCATCCAGCAGTAATATATTCGGATTATGAATCAGCAGTTTTCCAAGCACGACGGTGGTTTTTTCCCCTCCGCTTAATAAATCAAAATCCTTGTTTAAAAAACGTTCTGTAAAATTCAGCCCTGTACAAACCTTGCTCAATTTTTCTTCTCGTTGGTAGCCGCCCTTTACCTCGAATAACTGAACCAAATCACTGTATCTATTCAAGGCCTTTTCCAAAGCAGTACCTTCAAGCGTCTTCATTTGCTCTTCTATTTCCCGCATTTGGTTTTCTATGCCGACAATCTCTTCAAAAGCAAGATTCAGTACATCGATAACTTTTAAGCCTTCCGGATAAACAGGCGATTGTTCAAGATATGCCTTAGTCGCTTCTCTCGGCAGATTAATCAAACCTTCATCATATCCAGGGCTTGAGGTTTGTGGATAGCCTGGGTAATAATGCATCTTCTCAATTCCTGCGATTAGCTTAAGAATTGTACTCTTTCCGCTTCCATTGGCTCCTACAATCCCTACCTTATTTCCTTCATACGCTTCAAATGAAATATTATTAACCACAAGCGTGGCTTCCATGAATTTTTTAACACCGTTTAATTTCATTTCTAACATAAAACTTCCTTCTTTCCTCCATAATTTAAGGTTACGCCCTTTTATGGACAGGACAAAGAAGACTTGCATTACTTATTTATCTATAAAATAAAAAGACCATAAGAAGATTGTTTCTTCTTACAGTCTAAAAAATCAGTCCATATAATTTACGAAAGCAAGCATAGCAAAAAAACACAAGATTATGCCTATACCCCTTTCACCAGCTGCAGTAAAAACTGGGGAAATTAAATTATAATTTTGATTTTAGTAAAGTAAGTACCTTCTAATTGCCTGATTCATAAAGAGCATAACAAATAAACCTAACTTTAATAGGTAATTGAACACTCCATACAAAATCCCTATTCATTTTCAAAATGAATGTAAATTAGCAATTAGTTGGTTCCATAAACTTACTTTCCTCCTTCAAAATTTTCTTTATTATCCCATGATTTCATTTTTTTGTAAATATTATTTTTTATACATGTTCACTTAAAATTTTGGTCAACTTCTCTTTCATTTCATTGCTGGTAACTATGCACCTGATAGAAAAGCCTTTTGTCTTGATAATTAATTCATAGCCATTATTAACCTCAGCTGCATAGCCATATAGTTTATGGTTGACATCAATTGGAATGAACAGAAATGATTTTACTCTTCTCCAAGAAACAAATCGACTTCCGCTAAAAACGCCTTCCTCTGAAACCGCAAATATATTAAAAAGATCATGCGAATAAGATAGAGGTAAAAATAATAATAAATAAAACTGCCAATCGAATATGTTGGTAAAAATGCCAAAAATGAACATGATGATGACAAATAATAACATAGCAGAATAGATCACGATTCCTACTCTCTGATTAGAGTATATTGGAAAATCTACTGTTTTCTGAGGGCGTAATCTAATAAACGCAATCTCCTCACTAGTGACAGGGACAACCACATTTCGATTCATCTTTATTAAGATAAAAATAAACTTATAGCAATGGTACCCGATGACAATAAAAAACAAAATATCCCAAAAGACCTTCATTTCATCACCCTTTTCTCCTTAAATACTAAATAAAGGTTCACTATTTATATCTACGGACGAGCAACAGTTTTGGTCTCACTTTTTTATTTATAGACTTAAAAACAGTAAACCACCGTCCTGTAGTGTATATGGACGGTGGTTTACTGTTGGTCAGGATATGCCCTAAGCCTTTTTCAACAACTTTGAACTAATTTATGACATAATCAGGGAAAGTCATTCTCGGAATCATCTACTATAAGCCTCTATGCAGTTCATTCCATTTCTTAACCAAACGCTTTGGAGCTGCGCGTAAATAGGCTTCTTGAATTAGATCGGTTAATTCTTCCCAAACTTCTCCATTTGGATTATTAATAGAAACCCAGCCATGATGTCCTATGTAGGCGGTTTTATAAAAATACGCTTTTTGAAGCAACAATTCTTGAGTTTCCCTATCAGACTTAAACGACAAGCTGAACCCTTTGTCATTTTCTCCTGATATTACAAATGATTTTCCATTGATTTTAAAGGTATTGTGGCCAAACCCATCAATGATTTCAACAGCTTCAGGCAGTGCGAGACAGATAGTGCGCACATTGTCCAACATGCCTGCGGTATCTTGTAATTTCATGTTCGTATCAACCTATTTTGCATTCTCATCGGGTTGATGAATGCCGAATATATTGCCTTCGGTATCAATATAGTATCCTTGCCATGCCATCCCTGGCAAAGCATACTTTGGCATTGCTACCTTTCCGCCAAGATCCATAATTTTCGCTTCCGTTACGTCGTAATTTTCCACGCCCATTGTACAAGCAAATCCATTTAAGGGTTGGTTTGCTTCTGGCCGTGGACTTTGCCGCTGCATTAATGCACCATCGATTCCTTGTTGATTCTGATCACCAGTCACTGCACCAAAGTATGGCATACCTGCATACTCACTCCAATCCTGAAATGACCATCCAAATACCTCTCCATAAAACTTTTTTGCTCGATCCATATCGTCCACATGAATTTCGAAATGAACTAATCGTCCCATGATTACCTCCTACTTATAAGAACTTCTACTAGAATTTCTAGTTGTACGATCCTTTTTCCTCTCTATTATAGAGAAAAAGATGGAAAAACATTCAATTACAACAAAAAAGACATATCTATCAGTCTAGACTGATAGATATGTCTCTTGAAAGAGTAATAAAAGATCAAGCCAAAAATAAGTCAGAAGACAGATAGCGTTCTCCTGTGTCTGGAGCTAAACAAAGAACTCTAGCTGAAGGTGGAAGCTGTTTTGCTACCTCGACAGCAAAGTAGGTTGAAGCTGCTCCTGACGCACCTACAAAAATCCCTTCTTTTGCAGCAAGCCGGCGTGCTGTCACTTGAGCGTCTTCATCCTTGATGAGCAAAATTTCATCAAAAATAGAACGATTTAATATCGTTGGAATAAAACCCGGACCTGTTCCTGGGATTTTATGTGGTCCAGGTTCACCACCTGATAGAACAGGGGATCCAAATGGTTCTACTACATAAATTTTCAAGTTAGGAATCCGTTTTTTTAGCTCTTCTCCAACTCCGGTTACCGTTCCACCTGTTCCTGCTGTTAACACAAGTGCATCCAATTTCCCTTCAAAAGCTTCCAGAATTTCAACAGCTGTTTTTTCACGATGGGCGTCCGCGTTTGCAGAATTCTCAAATTGCATCGGAATAAAACTGTCAGAAATTGATTCAGCCAATCGATTTGCTTTATCAATAGACCCTTGCATTCGCAAACTTGCCGGAGTTAGATGGACCTCCGCTCCATAGGCTTTCATGATTTTGACCCGTTCTTTTGTCGCATTATCAGGCATGGTAATAATACAGCGATACCCTTTTACTGCACAAACCATCGCAATTCCAATACCGGTATTACCAGAAGTCGGTTCAATCACGGTACTCTTTCCTGGGATTAGTTTTCCTTCCTTTTCTGCACGTTCAATCATATTAATAGACGCCCGGTCTTTTACACTGCCGCCTGGGTTAAAGGATTCCAGTTTAATATAAACTTCCGCACCAGTTGGATCAGGTAATTTATTTAATTTTACAATCGGAGTTTTACCAATTAAGTCAAGAACTGAACTGTAAAGTTTCATTTTCCTTCCGCCTTTCGAAATTTAAAATACCCCCCATGGTAAATCCCAATAGGGGAACACAATTATCCATTTAGAACTTTTTCCAAGTGTTTTACTGTTGGTGTCAAGTTTGCAAAGAAATAGGCTTCGCGCAGTCTTCGGGATGGTGCACTATCCTGTATATATCCTGCACTGCCGTTGTGCAGCATACTTTCTTGGACCGCTTCAAGTGTTAAATAGGCTGCCTCCAAACGTATCTTAGCAATATCTTTGAAATTAAGGCTATCACCATTAAATAAGGATTGCAATTTTAGCTGGATGTCATGTTCAACAGCTCGTAAATCGTCAGGCTGCTTCTTTAGAAATTGATTACAGCCATTTTGTTTTTGACAAACTTTTTCTATTGAAGAAATGGAAGCCTGGGTCACTCCAAGACCAAGTGGAATTTGATATAACAGGAATGCGGGACGAATCTGTTCAACATACTCCTTCGCATTCTCAGAAAGTACCCACTCATCTGGAACAAATACATCGGTAAAAGAACATGCATAGGTGGCACTGCCGTTAATGCCAAGGTAATCGATCTTTTCTTTCATCTTTAGCCCCTCAGCATTACAAGGAACAAAACACATGATATCATTTCCTTCTTTAATGCCCGCAATGCATCCAAACCAATGGTCTTCTCCAAGATTCGAAACTGATGGAAGCACTCCCGATAATAGATAGCCTCCTTCTACAGACTTCGCACTTAAATGGAGCTTCTCAAGTCCAGCATAATATTTCATCGGGTTTGATAAACCCGTTCCAGCTAATATCTCACCCTTTTCCAGTGATGAAAGCAATCTCTCTTTCAACTTGTTATTTTTCGTTTGCCGTACATATGTTAATGCAGCAAGGTGGCACCAAAGGCAAAATGCGGTAGTCATACAAACTTTAGCAGTCTCTTCTACAAGGTACATCTCATTTAATAAATATTCTTTTTTAGATTTATTTAATGAAGATAATAATCCAGCTTCCCCAAGCTTTCTTAGGAATCCTTCTGCATAGAAAGCCTCCGTATCAATTTTTTTCACATAAGGTTTTAATTTCTCTTCAATTAACTTTTCAAGAATAGACTTTTGACTTAAAATCTGTAGATCCATGGCTGCCACTCCTGCCTTTATAAGTTATTATTAAACAATACAAACATTTATTAATCAATCAATTCCTATTAGATTAGTAGGTTATGTAGTTATAATATTATACTTCGTTTAAAAAATCAACTTGCAATTTTCTAAATATATTAATATTTTAAAAATAAAAAAAGGCTAAAACCATTTTTTAGGTTTTAGCCTTTTGACTATCGTGAAAATAATTATTCGCCAGCTAATTCAGTAATAGAATCAATTGGAGTGTTTACCGCCTCACGCGCACGCTTTACAGCGGCTTCGTCTGGAGCGTCATAGAAGCAAAGACATTTTGACATATCTTCACAAACGTACGTTCTTGAAAATGCAACTTCAGGAACTTCTTGATAGTGTACAGAGTTTTTCTTTTTACGTGCTAAGTACTGATCCATTGTGATATCCGCTGGAATATTCCATTCTACTAAATAATTCACAACATCGTTCTTTTTCTTTACATCATCTAATTCTTTTCCAACAAGTCGAACTTCTTTTACAAGTTCCACAGGAACACCCGCAGCTTTTAAAGTCTCAGTCGCTGCATTTTGATCTTCGCCTTCAACGATAAAGAAAGAGCGAGAAAAGTCTTTTGATACCTGTACTTCAATTAGAGCTGAATTTTTATCATTTAATGTTGCTTGTAGTGCAGAAACCTTCTTATTCAATTCCTCTTTTGTAGAAACAACTTCTTTTAAAGATGATTCAATTAAATAAAGTGCCATTGTAGTTCCCTCGCTTTTTTGATTATATTTTGTTATGGTTCATTAAGGTTATTTTATTATACTGAGTTTAAAAAATCAACCTTATTAATTTTTATTTATTTATGATAAAATAGAATAAAACACTGAAGGGAAATTACAAATGAAGTCAAGATACAATATACCGTGTAATATTGCCCAATCGCTTAATATCATTGGGGATCGGTGGACATTATTAATTGTCCATGAAATCCTAAATGGACAAACATTGTTTAATGAAATTAAGAAGGCCTTACCAGGTATACCCTCCAACCTTTTATCAGACAGACTAAAATATTTAGAGGAAGAAGGACTTATTTCGGTAGAGCTCTATTCTGACCATCCCCCGCGCTATCGTTACACATTATCGAAAAATGGTGAGGAATTAGAACATGTTTTCAATACACTCATTATTTGGGGCAGCAATAATTTACAAAAGTGTTATAAAAAATTAATTGACCCAAAAACAGGTGATGAAGTAGCAGTTGCCTATATTAATAAAAAGACGGGCGAGCTTGTTGATACTGTAGAAGTAGTCGCTCTTCAGGAAGAACTTCAAAGAGCTGGAGAAGAATAATCTCCAGCTTTTTTGTAATGTCCAGGGAACTTCTGTACCTTAAGTCCGTGCCATTCCCCACTGCTTCCCCACCCATCCTTCGAATAGGCCAATTAAACGGTCCAATAGAAATCCACTGACGCCGATAAAAATAATCCCTGCTAAAACATAATCAAGATTTAACGTATTTCTTGCATCAACAATTAAAAAACCAAGGCCTGACTGGGCTCCAACCATTTCACCTGCTACAAGGAAAATCCAGCCTGTCCCCACAGCTAGACGCATGCCACTAACGATAGATGGGAAGGCAGCAGGGAAAATGAATTTAACCATCAACTTCAACTTGGTAATTTCAAGGTTTTCAGCAATTTTCAAATAAGATCGATCAATTTTATTGACCCCTGCTACCGTAGTTAATAATACCGGGAAAAAGGCTGAAATAAAAATGATAGCAATGGCTGGCATATTGCCTATACCAAACCATAGGACGATAAACGGTGACCATGCTACAGGTGATACCGGCCGCAGCACTTGTGCAATTGGGTCAAAAATTTGCCAAACCCTAGGCAGTCTGCCTAGTATCATCCCTAAAAGGATAGCAGGAATGACAGCTAAGAAATATCCGGCTAGAAACCTGCCAAAGCTCACTTGCAAATGCTCAAACAAAGTTCCCCCGACAATCAGAACAATAATTGCTTTTCCAACGCTTAACGGTGAAGGAAGAAGTGCTTCTGGATAACCTCCAACCCAAATAATCACTTGCCAGATGAACACCAAAGCGACCATCCCTATTAGGAAGTTCACCAGTTTTTTTCCGATTTTCATTCTCGTCACATCGCTTTTTCAATAAATGTATTGTCAACAAATTCTTCATATAATGGCGGCTTTTCCATTAAGTCCATCTCTACTATCAGATTGCGGAGCCTCTCGTACTCCTTTTTTTCAATGCGTAATCCATCATATGAAATCCATTGTAAAGATAAATCCAACACTTCCCTGTCTACCTTCATGAATTGCCCAAATGATTGATATAAATCTTCATTTTTTTGGTTAGCTAGCTCTCCAGATCTCACATATTGAGTCACCATTGATTGAGCAGCAGTTCGATTGTCTTGAATAAAGTCGTTTCTTAAGACAAGAACACAGCAATATGAATTTGGCCAAATATCTTCCGAATGATGGAGAACATGCCCTTTATCGAGTTTAACAGCTAACGCACCAAACGGCTCTGCCACTACAAAACCACTAATTCGTCCCCCAGCTAATGCAGCTGGCATTTCAGCAGGAGGCATTTCTACAACATTAACATCCTCATAAGTTAAGCTTTCTTTTTTTAATGTTTCATATAATAAAAGATTATGAGTGGAATATTTATGCGGAATTGCAAAGGTTTTCCCTTCTAATTCACTAGCATCTTCAATATCCTTAGAGGAAATTAATACATTTCCATCTTTATGACCGAGTGCAACAGCTTTTAAATCAATTCCCTTTTCAACTGCTTTCATCGCAAGTTGGATCAAAACTGAGGCACCATCTACACGTCCTGTATTTAAGGCATCCATTAAATCTGGCCATGAGTTAAATTTAACCATTTCAATGTTATAATCCTCAAATTGCCCCCCATGAACATGGGCATCTAAGTACAACGGTCCTGCATGTGTAATGGGAAGATAGCCAATTTTAATCGTTGGTTTCCCCAAGTTTTGCTGTGTGGTCTGTCCACATGACGTAATAAACAGTATTACAACAGCGGTTACGATTGAAATCATCCATTTCCTGTTTTTTCTCAATGGTATATTCTCCTTAAATTATATATTCCGGTTCTTGACGACTGCCGCTTAACTCAAAATCTTCTAATATTCTTTTACGGTAGTAATGAAAGTCCTCTCCCGCTCGGTCTCGCGGCTTTACTAGTTTAATTGGAATATCCTTGAAAATCCTTCCCGGGTGGGAGCTCATAATCAATATTCTGTCAGCTAAATAGACAGCTTCATCTATATCATGTGTAACCATTAAGATTGTTGTCTTCATTTTTTCTTGAATACGCAAAAGTTCATCCTGTAAAAGATAGCGGTTAAATGTATCCAATGCCGCAAATGGTTCGTCCATCAATATGACATCCGGCTTCATCGCGAGCGCCCTGGCAATGGCAACGCGTTGCTGCATCCCGCCAGACAATTCATGTGGAAATAGATGATGATGGTTTTCTAGTCCAACAAGCTTTATTGCATCGATTACCCGCTGGTTTAATTCCTCAGCGGAAATTCTTTCGCCTTCAAGTCCAAGTTCTACATTTTTTAAAACTGTTCTCCATGGGAGAAGATTTATTTGCTGAAACAACATGATACATTTTCTTGTTGGACGTTTCACTTCATTTCCATCAAGAATCACCGTTCCCCCATCCGCTTTTTCAAATCCACCCACCATATTTAATAGAGTACTTTTGCCACATCCGCTTTTTCCGAGTAACGTGACAATTTCCCCTTTCTCAACCTGAAATGAAACATGATCAAGTACATGAATGGATTCCTTCCCATTAACGAATTGCTTATTCACATCACTTACTTCAATCATATACTTTGACACATCTCAACCCCCTAATTTAAAACCTACTAATTCCTATTAGTTTACTGTGTATTGTAGGTTATTTTATTATACTTTGTTTTAAAAAACAACCATCTAATCGGAATTTTCCGAACTTTTTTTGTGGATTCCGCAGGCTATGCTTTGGAGACATATCGTATGAGCCATTAGTGGGATTTGTCCACAATACAAGGGTTTAAGAACAAATCGCATGAGCTTCAAGTAACAATTTGTCCTCAATATAAGGGCTTGGGGACGAATCGCATGAGCACCAAGCAACGATTTGTCCTCAATACAGGGGCTTGAGAACAAATCGCATGAGCACCAGGCAACGATTTGTCCTCAATACAGGGGCTTGGGGACGAATCGCATGAGCACCAGGCAACGATTTGTCCTCAATACAGGGGCTTGGGGACGAATCACATGAGCACCAGGCAACGATTTGTCCTCAATACAGGGGCTTGGGGACGAATCACATGAGCACCAGGCAACGATTTGTCCTCAATACAGGGGCTTGGGGACGAATCGCATGAGCACCAAGCAACGATTTGTCCTCAATAAAGGGGCTTGGGGACAAATAGCATGAGCACCAAGCTACGATTTGTCCTCAATACAGGGGCTTGGGGACAAATAGCATGAGCACCAAGCGTCGATTTGTCCTCAATACAGGGCCTTGTGGACGATTCGCATGAGCTCCAAGCAACGATTTGTCCTCAATAAAGGGGCTTGTGGACAAATCACATGAGCACCAAGCAACGATTTGTCCTCAATACATGATTCACACTAGTCACTCTTTTGACCATTGTCATAATCAAAAAATAAAGGCTGTCGAGACCTACTCGACAGCCTAGCAAAGTAATCGACTTTGATTACTTTGCTTTTTTATATTGTAGCCCTATATATTTTTCCACTAATTATCACCGGATTTCTCCATCTTGTTAATAAGTCCTAATGCTTCTTCCAGTTCAGGTTCATTAAAACTTTATTTCTAGCAAGGAAAATCGCTAGGATGATAATAAATGCCAGTTCCTATTGCAGCCATTCGACCTTGATATATCTTCCTTTTTCATTTAATCTCTTTGCTTAACTCTATCTCAAAACTGTTTTTAGTTTTTCCGGTTCAACTTTTCTTGCATCTGAAAGATAGATTTCTCTATGTACAAAAGTAACCTTTTCAAGATTATTGATTAAAATAAATTCATACATTTTTTTAAAACTTTGAGGTTCATCATCATAGGAACCTATATGAAGCATTTGGACAGATAAGCCATCTTCCATGGTGCCGAAGGTTACGTCCATTAGAAATGGATGTGGTTTCTTTTTTCTTACATTCTGAAAAGCTTTCTCTACTATCTCTTCAGTAACAAAACCTGGCTGTCTAATCATGATCGTATATAATAACTCATCCTTATTGAAGGTATCGGAGTTTATGCCTTCCTCAGTCAAACTCCATATTCCTTCTAATGGATACACTGTGTATTCAACATATCCTTCTGGGGTATATCCTGTTTTCGGCATCATTCGAATGGCATAAGCTAATGAATAAAGAACATTTATTTTTTCTGTAAATTCCTCACTATTGGGATTTCCTTTTCCCTTTATCATTAAAAACTTTTGCTCTGGAATGGTTACAAGTTCCGGATGACTTTTTGGCAAATATAAATTTTTTTCATGTTTTCTCCACTCATGTTTCACACTTTACACCTCCATTGTAGTCTATCAGAGTTATTCTACCATATCTAAATGAACAGCTATGTTATGGAATTAATGGCTAAAAAGGAACACAATATTAAATTCCCTTTTTGCATTTCACATCATATATCTTCACACGGAATTGCATATTAAGAATGTCTGAGAGTCACAGGTTAATATGGAAGCAATTGGACAATTTACATTATTTCAACAGTGAATTAATAAAATTTACAAAACCTTTACAATACATCCACTTAATCTTTACAAATAGCGTTTATTCTTTACAAATAGCGTTTATTCTTTACATTGTCGAATAAAAGTATTAATCGATCATCATGGAGGTTTAAAAATGACGTTAAAAAGCAGGACATTGTTAGGATTATTGGTACTAATCTTAACTGCCATACTATCAGCATGTGGAAATAATAGTAATGAAGGTGCAGGATCATCAAATCAAGGTTCAGCTACCGTTTCTGTATCGGGGTCTACGTCCGTAGGACCTTTAGCAGAAAAAATTGCAGAAAAATTTAAAGAGACAAGCAATGTAAAAGTTGAAATAAATCAAATTGGATCGTCAGCTGGGATAACCAATGCTATAAACGGAGTTTCAGAAATCGGAATGTCCTCTCGTGATTTAAAAGAAGAGGAAAAAGCAAGCGGGCTAGTCGAGACCATTATTGCGTATGATGGAATTGTTGTCGTAACACACCCAAGCAACAAAGTGAAAGACCTTACGATGGAACAAGTAAAGGCCGTTTTTACGGGTGAGGTTAAAAATTGGAAAGAGCTTGGGGGAGATGACTTGGAAATCGTCGTTGTTTCTAGAGAAGATGGCTCCGGATCACGCGATGCCTTTCAAGAAATAGTAGGGTATTCTTCAGGTGAATTAGTAAGAAGTGCCATCATTGCGAGTGGAAACGGCAATATAAAAACAACGGTTGCCACGAATAAGCATGCAGTAGGTTTTATTTCATTTGAATATATTGATTCCTCTATTTCAACTATAGATATAAATGGCGTGGAGGCTACAGCAGAGAATGTATTGCAGCAAAAATATAGCCTGTCACGTCCATTTTTGTTTGTACACAAAGAAGATCAAATTACCGATGCCGGAAAGCAATTTATCGAATATATTTTGAGCCCAGATGGACAAAAAATTGTTGGTGAAACTGGGGCCATTCCAATTAAATAACAACAGCTAGATTTGTTCACTAAAGGAACAGCAAGAGAAAAAGAGAATCATGGAGGAATGCGTATGCCGCGGCTGCCTGAAGAGGAAACGAAAACAAATAAGAGGAAGTACATGTTAGAGAAGCTGTCATCCAGATTATTTCAGTTTTGTGCACTACTTTCTGTTATCAGTTTATTATTAATCGTTGGATTTGTATTTTATAAAGGTTCACTACCATTTATAGTCGAAGGATATAGTTTTTTTGACTTTCTCTTTGGAGTGGATTGGGTTCCAAGTGAAGAGAAATTTGGCATTTTGCCAATGATTGTAGCATCCATTTACGCGACAATTGGTGCATTAGTGATTGGAGTGCCAATTGGTTTGTTTACAGCTATTTTCTTAGCAGAAATAGCACCAAAAAGTGTGGCCAAATTTATTTCTCCAGCAGTACAGCTATTGGCTGGAATTCCATCCGTTTTATATGGTGTATTTGGACTTGCACTCATCGTCCCATTTTTACAAAATCAATTAAACCTAGCAAAAGGACAAAGCTTGATAGCGGTAATCCTTGTTTTAGCTATTATGATGCTTCCTACCATTGTAACAGTCGCTGAAACAGCGATTCGTGCTGTCCCAAAAACATATCGTGAAGGTTCATTGGCACTGGGTACTTCGGAAATAGAGACAATCTTTAAGGTTGTTGTCCCAGCTGCGAAGTCAGGAATAATGGCCGCAATTGTATTAGGATTAGGCAGAGCAATTGGTGAAACCATGGCTGTAATCTTAGTAGCAGGAAATAGTCTTATTCTGCCAACAAGTCTTACAGACAGCGTGCGTCCACTAACGACAAATATTGCATTAGAAATGGGTTATGCATTCGGTACCCATCAAGAGATGTTATTTGCTACAGGTATTGTGTTATTCTCGTTTATCTTAATCTTAAACTTTGTTTTAGCAAAGATCAGTGCGAAGGGTGGTAAGTAAGTTGAGAAAGCAAAAAGATTATTTATACCGTGGACTTCTTTGGGGATCAGCTTTCTTGACAGTTGCCGTACTCGTCTTGATTGTTGGCTATATCTTTTTAAAAGGTTATCGTTTAATCAGCTTTGATTTTATATTTGGTGACTATTCTCCTGCTGGCGGCGGTGGAATTTGGCCGATGATTATCACGACCATATATACAATTGTTATCTCATTACTTATCGCAACCCCAATTGGAATTTGTGCCGCAGTCTATTTGCAGGAGTATGCAAAACAAGGTCGATTGGTAAATCTGATTCGTTTTGCAACCGAAAGCTTAACAGGAATTCCGTCGATTATTTATGGGTTATTTGGAGCGGTATTCTTTGTGACAACGTTAAAAATGGGCATGTCAATCATCGCTGCTTCCTTAACGTTAACAATTATCGTCTTACCTGTCATTATTCGAACAACAGAAGAATCGCTGAAAACAGTTCCTCACTCCTATCGGGAAGGATCACTCGCATTAGGAACAACAAAACTGCAAACTTTATATAAAGTCATTTTACCAAGTGCAATGCCTGGTATCTTATCTGGAATTATCCTATCAATAGGAAGAATTGTCGGTGAGTCCGCTGCTATTTTTTTAACCGCCGGAACGGTTGCAGCTATGCCTTCAAGTATCTTCTCATCGGCACGAACATTAACAGTTCACTCCTTTTTAGTAACACAGGAGTCAGGCGATATCGAATTAGCCTCGGCAGTTGGAATTGTCTTGATCGTAATTATCCTAGCGTTGAATCTATCGGCAACGTTTATCTCGAAAAAACTAAATAAAGCTGACTATTAAAAGAGGTGCTGAAATGAGTGCAAAAGATATTAAATTAAGGATGAATAATCCAAAACTGGTACAAAAACCAAATAAAGAAGTGAAAATCAATGTGAGAAATCTTAATTTGTTCTATGGAGAAAAGCAGGCACTTTACTCCATTTCACTTGATATACATGAAAATGAGGTTACCGCTCTAATTGGGCCATCGGGTTGTGGTAAATCAACTTTCCTGCGAACCTTAAACCGGATGAATGATTTGATTGATGGCGTAAAAATTACTGGTGATATTAAGGTTGATCATGAGGATATATACAAAAGCACTGATGTGATAAGATTAAGAACCAAAGTAGGTATGGTTTTTCAGAAGGCAAACCTATTCCCTATGAGCATTTATGATAACGTAGCATATGGTCCCAAAATGGCAGGAATTAAAAATAAAAAAGAGCTAAATGAAATTGTTGAAAGCAGCTTACGTGGTGCGGCCATCTGGGATGAAGTGAAAGATCGCTTAAAAACATCGGCACTCGGTCTTTCTGGTGGTCAGCAGCAGCGTATTTGTATCGCACGTGCCATTGCGATGAAGCCGGATATCATCCTAATGGATGAGCCTACTTCCGCATTAGACCCAATCTCTACTTTAAAAGTAGAAGAATTGATTGAAAAAATGAAGAAGGATTATACTATTGTCATTGTAACCCATAATATGCAACAAGCAGCAAGGGTCTCAGATAAAACTGCATTTTTCCTAAATGGAGAAGTTGTTGAGTATGACGCAACGAGTAAAATCTTTTCAATGCCAAGCGATCAGCGAACGGAAGATTATATAACTGGCAGATTTGGTTAATTTAGGAGGATAATGAATGGTTGTTCGTGAAAACTTTGATAATAAATTACAGGAACTACAGGTAAAAATGAACACAATGTCTGACTTGGCTGCTTCATCACTTGAAAAGGCTTTTGAAGCCTTTAAAACAAAAGATGTGGAAATAGCATTAAAAGTGATTGAAGAAGATGAAGTTGTGGATGATCTTGAAATCGAAATTAATCATTTTATTATTTGGCTTATAGCGAAGGAGCAACCTGTCGCCAGGGACTTACGAAAAATTATCGGAGCATTAAAAATCAGTTCTGAAATTGAACGAATTGCAGACTTTGGAGTTAATATTGCAAAATCGACAATCAAAATCGGGAAGTTCAATTCGTTAGTGAATATCACAAGTCTTGAGAAAATGAAGGATATCTCAATTACCATGCTTCAAAAGGGATTACAATCTTTTTTAAATGAAGATATCGCCCTTGCTAGAGAAGTTGGCAAATTGGATGACGAGGTTGATCATGCTAGTGACGAAGCCTATAAAACAATCACCAGCTATTTACAGGGACACCCCGAGG
Source organism: Neobacillus sp. plas4 (assembly GCF_057221695.1). Taxonomy (NCBI): domain Bacteria; kingdom Bacillati; phylum Bacillota; class Bacilli; order Caryophanales; family Bacillaceae; genus Neobacillus; species Neobacillus sp. plas4. Next base: position 1,177,061 of record NZ_CM170152.1, on the reverse strand, counting down.
AAACAGACCAATTAGTACAATTGTTATTGATTAATCGTTATCTTGAACGAACAGCTGACCATATAACAAATATTGCTGAGAGTGCAGCTTATTTAATTAAAGGTCAAATGTATGATTTGAACTCATAATTTAAGATAAACTCAGAGGGTCACTCAACCTCTGAGTTTTTTATGCGATTTTTTATAGAAAGATTCGTTCTAAAGAAGTATAAAAATTATAAATAAACTCACACATATTGCTGCAAACTACAGATAATAATACTGAATTGTATTTAAGGAGGGATCTTATGAATGAGCAGGAAAAACAGCTTAGATTAACATCGGCGGAGATTGCTCCATTATGGGCACAGTATATGAATGATAGTGCAAGTATTTGTATCCTTTCATACTTTCTAGAAAAGGCTGAAGACCAGGAAATTAAACCTGTGATTGAACATGTTTTAAATCTGGCAAAATCCCATATTCAAAAAACAACCTCATTGTTTAAAGATGAAAAGTATGCAATCCCTCAGGGTTTTACTGTTGAAGAGGACGTAGTTTTAACTGCTCCAAGATTATATTCAGACAGTTTTGTTTTAGAGTTTATTTACCAGATGGCGAGAGGTGGATTAACAACATACTCCGCAGCTGTTTCTTTAGCAGTGAGAGCTGACTTAACAGAATACTTTATAGAATGCCTATCCGATACCATGCAGTTATATAAAATATCCAAGGATTTATTACTATCAAAAGGGTTATTTACTAGGTCTCCCTATCTTCCTAACATGACTGAAGTTGAATTTGTAAAGAAGCAGGAATTTATGTGGGACATCCTTAGAGATAAACGACCATTAAATGCACCAGAAGTAGCAAATCTATATGCTGACTTTCAAAGAAATGCCTTAGGAATAGCAGTACTTACAGGATTTACGCAGGTGGCCCAGTCAAAGGATGTAAAAAATTTTTTCAATAGAGGAATAGGGATTTCCCAAAAACATATAAAGCTATTTGGCCATAAATTTGAGGAAAGTAATCTTCCTATCCCTACTATATGGACATCAGAAGTGACATCCAGTACAACCAATACTTTTTCCGATAAACTTATGATGTTCTTTACAACGACCTTATCCTCTTTAAGTATTGGCTATTATGGAATAGGCATTGCCAGCAGTCCAAGAATAGATTTGGGAGTACTATACAACAGGTTATCTGCTGAAATTCAACTTTTTGCTGAGGACGGCGCAAATATTATGATCAAGAACAAATGGCTGGAACAGCCCCCATTGGCTGCCGACAGAGATGAATTAGCAAATAAGAAGTAACTGCAAAAACAATAACTAATTTAGAGCAAGGCCTGTCCCCCACTATAGTAACGCTTTAGTAAGCTGGGGGCAGACCCTTATTTTAAAATAGCACTGGTTTTTTCGTTATGGTGATTTGATTTAACTTTTACGAAAAGGTGCTTGGTGCTTCTACTTTTGAAATCTGAATTACTCTCCCAACTAATCGAAGCGGTGGTTTTGAGGGATGGATAAATTTACCTTTGTTTCCTTTTTCTCCAATTGCTTTTTAACTCCGGATTTGCGTGTGGAAGGATATACGTTTCAATTACATGGTTTACAGGTTTTTCGGACACTAGGTTGTATGTGGAAAGCTTTATTTTTTTATTATTAAGGGTTTTAACCTTAATATATTTTAAAGAAGCCCCACCCCAATAAATATCTTTAATCTCCCTAATAGGGATGACTTTTTTCCGACCTTTCAGATTCCCATCTTCAACAGTAAATAATGCCTTTCCAGCAAGTATTACAGAAAGAACCTTTAATAGAATACTTCCGCAAAATAGTGTACCAATAATGCCAATTATGATTCCAAAAAATCCTCTAATAATACTTGAATTAGGTACAATGTAAAAGAGGATAAATAGTGACGCAATGGTCATTAACCCACTAAGAAAAACCATACAACCTGCCCAAAACGGCAGATAGACCACTTCAACCTTATCATTCGTTATCTTAATATTATTTTCCATGAATATCCCCTCCTTTTTCTCCTTAAAAGCAGTTATGTTGTTTTGAATGAGGAGATCAATACTATTTGCATTACAGCGTAAAAGAATGTTTGCGCGAAAAGAATAATCCCATTTACCTATATCGAGGAACTATCCCTGATAAACGTCCTGAAGCCCATTTATAGTACAAAAGGGACCAAATTCCTTTATGAATTTTGGTCCCTTAATGAACTATTTCAACACCAACTGTGCGACCGCTTCAACATGCGCTGTTTGCGGAAACATATCCACCGGCTGAATATATTTCACTTCATATTTTACGCTTAACAGATTGATATCCTTTGCCAAAGTGGACGGATTGCACGAGATATAGATGAGTTTTTCTGGTGCTGTCTGCAGGATGGTTTGAATTAATTGTCCGTCAAGACCCGTACGTGGTGGATCGACAATGATAACATCTGGCTTCCAGCCCTTTTTCACCCATTTAGGCAGAACTTCTTCCGCCTTTCCAGGTACATATTTCGTGTTGGTGAACCCGTGGCGCTTAGCATTTTTCTTAGCATCGTCTATAGATTCTGGAATAACATCCATTCCCCGAACTTCTGCTGCCTGGTCCGCCAGCCACAAACCAATAGTTCCAACACCGCAATAGGCATCGACGATTTTTTCCTTACCTGTCAGTGCTGCAGCCTTTTTCACTTCATTATAAAGCTTAATCGTTTGAACTGGATTTAATTGAAAAAATGTCCTAGCTGATAGCTCAAACTGCAGGTCACCCAATGTTTCCTGAATAAACTCTTCTCCAGCGAGTGGCAACGTTTCTTCCCCAAAAATCAACGACGTTTTTTGTTCATTAATGTTCTGAACAATGGATCTCACATGTGGAAGGCGTTTTTGGATTTCTTTGATGATTTGTTCTTTCTTCGGTAACTCTTTTTGATTTGTTATGAGAACCACCTGAAGCTGACCACTCTGGACACCCACCCGGGTAACAATGGTTCTAACGATTCCTTTACGTGTTTTTTCATTATAAATCGTAATTTTTAGCTCTTCGAGAATCTTTTTAACAGTATTAACCGCTTCATTCGTTTGCGAATGCTGAACCGCACAATGTTCAATATCGATGAGTTGGTGGGAGTTTAAACCGTATAATCCTGCTAAAACCTTTCCGTCTCTCCCTGCTAGTTGAAAACTACTCTTATTCCGATAGCCCCAAGGGTCTTCCATTCCAATGGTTTCGCGAATATTAAGTTTTTCTACTTGCAGCCTTGTATGACGTTCAAGCGATTGGATAACAATATCCCGCTTTTCTTTTAATTGCTGGTTATATGCTAAATGCTGCAACTGACAGCCGCCGCATTGCTCATAAACAGGGCAAGGCGGCTGAACTCGATGCGGTGATTTAATACGAATCTTTTTTATTTTTGCCTCAGCAAATTTAGGGTTAATCTTGGTTGCCTCGACTACTACCTCTTCGCCTGGGAGTGCGCCAGGCACAAAAACTACCTGCCTTTTAAAATATCCTACTCCTTCCCCATTAATGCCGAGTCGTTTAATGGTTAAGGGAAAGGTCTGTTTTTCTTGTATTTTTATTGATTGATCAGTTTTCATTTTGTTCACTCCAAATTCCGGTTCCTGTTTGATATCACCGTATTATAGCATTATTAACAGAGAAAAGCTGAATTCTACGCGAATCCAGCTTTTTCCTAATTATTTTCTCCAGAAACTTGGTATGATACCTTTCTTTTCCGGTTTGAATTCATTAAGGCTTTTAAATTTATAGCCTTTCTTTTTCAAATCTCTTATTACTGTTTCAAGGGCATCGGCATTATCCTTTGAAACGGTGTGCAATAGTAACACACAGCCAGGGTGGATTTGTCTCATGATATTATCGTAGGAATATTGCCAGCCTCTTTGTGCATTGGTATTCCAGTCGACAAATGCCAGTGACCAAAAAACATGCGTATAGCCTTCTTCCTTCGCAATTTGCATGGTTCTCTCACTAAAAACGCCCCTTGGCGGACGCAAATACGTCATTTTCTTTTGACCCGTAATCTCTTTTGTTTTATCCTTCACTTTTTGAAGCTCTTCACGAATTCGCTCATCACTGATTTGTGTCATATTCGGATGATGCCAAGAATGGTTTCCGACGATATGTCCTTCATCCACCATCCGCTTCGTCAATTCAGGTTGAGATTGTAAATAATGTCCTGTTACAAAAAATGTTGCCGGCACTTTTTCCTTTTTTAGTACATCTAATACTTTACTTGTATATCCTGCTTCATAGCCATTATCGAAGGTAAGATATAAAGTTTTTGTGCTTGGATCTCCTTTATAAAAAGCACCATACTTTTCAAGTATCTTTTCATACTCAGCCCCAGCATCAGGCGGCTGTTCATTAACTGCTTTTTTAAATCCCCAATTAATTGGCTTATTTGGTGCGGAGCCATATGTAACCTGAGGCACCATTAAAAGCAGCAAACTAAGGATGCATAATAATTTTTTCATCCATGTTCCCCCTATTTTGTTTTTTATAGTGTTTGTTTGAATTTGGGAAACATGATTAGCAGTTTAAGGAAAAAGGATGGGTCAGCTTGTCTGATTCCCTCATGCATGTTTTTTCGTATTAAACGGTAATCAGAAGACTTGTCTGATTCCCTCATGTATGTTTTTTCGTGTTAAACAGTAATCAGACGGCTCACCTGATTCCCACATGTACGTTTTTTTGTGTTAAACGGTAATCAGACAGCCCGCTGATTACCACAAGCATGATTTTTCAGGTACAGATAATTGCAAATACCCCATTAATGTTCAGACATTTTTTATAACTTTTTACACAAAACCATACAGCACCTACAAAACAACCCATTCAAAAAGAGCAGGCCCCATAAGGAGCCTGCCCGCCTATCTTAATTAAACACCTTATCCTTAAACTGTGCCAATTTTTCCAACGAAGACTTATCTACATCTGCATGCAAACTGTTTCCGTGTGAATCCATTGTTACAACGGCAGTGAAGCCTTCTACGCGCAGGTGCCACATCGCCTCAGGGATACCAAATTGCATGAGGTCTACACCTTCAACCCCCTTGATACAATCCGCATAATACTGAGCAGCACCGCCAATTGCGTTTAAATATACACCGCCGTGCTCTTTAAGTGCAGCTAAGGTACGAGGTCCCATTCCGCCTTTACCAATAACGGCACGAATGCCAAATCTCTTCATAATATCACCTTGGTAAGGCTCCTCACGAATACTTGTAGTCGGACCTGCTGCCTTCACATGCCAGTTACCTTTTTCATCCTTTAACATAACTGGACCACAGTGATAGATCACTTGTCCATTCAAATCTACTGGTGAGTCATTGTCTGATAAGTATTTATGAATAGCGTCACGGCCGGTGTACATCATACCGTTAATTTGGACGACATCACCGACCTTCAATTCACGAATTTGTTCTTCTGTGATTGGGGCTTGGAGAGTGATCACATCGTTTGCACGTGCTGCAGCCGTTTCTTTCTCCGCTTCTGTTTCCGCAAAATCAATGAATTCACCATCTTGGTACATCCACTCATTAATTTCTCCTGATACAGGGTCGACACTAACACCTAAACGGCGGAATGCCCAGCAATTGTAAGCGACAGATACATAGAAGCTAGCAGGAATTCGATTCATTACCCCTACCTTACAGCCTAATAAAGTTGCTTCACCGCCAAAGCCCATGGTACCGATACCCAATTTATTCGCATTTTCTAACACATACTCTTCTAGAGCACGTAAATCTTCATTTGAATTCACATCATCTAATGAACGGAATAATTGTTCTTTTGCTAAATCATAGCCTGATGAACGGTCGCCGCCAATCCCTACTCCAATAAAACCTGCACTGCAGCCCTGGCCTTGTGCCTGATACACGGAATGCATGATACATTTTCGGATTCCGTCAAGGTCACGACCTGCTCGTCCAAGTCCATCTAACTCACATGGCAAACTGTACTGGATGTTTTTATTTTCACAGCCGCCGCCTTTTAAAATCAAACGTACATCGATATAATCTTTTTCCCATTGATCAAATTTCATAACCGGTAAACCTGCTCCGAGGTTGTCTCCACTGTTCTCCCCTGTTAGAGAATCCACAGAGTTAGGGCGCAGTTTTCCTTCTTTGGTTGCGATTACAATTGCATTTTTGATCGCTTCTTTTAGTTCCAATTGATTTACACCAACAGGCGTCTTGATTTTGAATGTTGGCAAACCAGTGTCCTGACAAATTGGTGAAACTTGATCATCTGCCATTTTAATATTATTAGTAATTGTGGCGAGACTCATTGCTGCACTTGTACCCGCGTTTTCTTTTTCCTTTGCCGCACGCACTGCCCGACGGACATCCTTTGGAAGCTTCGTAGAAGTTTCCACTACCAATTTGTACATGCTCTCCTGAAATTTCTCGATATTCACCTAAAGTACCCCTTTCCCCTTATCCGATTCGCAATCTATTTAAAAATTACAACTATTTATACGACTATTATTATACTCCTATAAACAAACGATTTAAAGATAAAGGTTTTCCAAAAGAAAAGAGCCTGTAGTTAAACAGACTCTGGGGTTTCACGATGATTGAATTCTTTACATTTTGATTCTAATTCATCAATCATTTTGATTAAATTATCAATATCATCAAGATCCGTATCCTCCGGATCGATTGATTCCAATACATCTAGAAACATGTTTAATCGCTGCTTTAAAAAACTAACTTGTGAATTTTTATCATAAGTTGGACTACCCAAATCATTCCTCTCCCTTCCATCCAATATCCTAGCACTTTTTGCCATTCATTTCAAAAAAGAACCCCAAAAAGGAGTTCTTCCTCAACATCATCTTCATCTAGGTCTTTCTGACGCAGCAAACCCAAATGAAACATGATCCTGTACAGGAATCCATGCCCCAATTCCTTGCTGTGTTACATTTTTAATTACAATCATTTTTTTGCTTCCCTTTAGCATTAAGTAGACCTCACCATACGTCACTTTGCCTTTTTCATTTACCGCAGGTGCATAAGCGTATAAGTACCCTAAACGGTTAACAGGGATATTGTAAACATGATCATTCTTCGTTCCAGCACCGATAATGGTTTCAAATGCGAGCGGAAGACGAGTTTTTTCCATCGCTTTTAAGAGCATCATCTTTTTAACATCTTCTGCGCTAGCAATTTTAGCTGTCAATCCACCGCGGATCATTTTTTGCGCTTCTTGAACATAATGAATTTGATAAGGGACTGTCCCGCCGCGGTTATCGTAATAATTTGTATTAATCTTTTGATATTCCCAGTTTGGTGATGTTTCTGTTGATTCATAATTTAATGGCCACTGACCTAGATAGACGATGGCACGATATCCAAGTGCAAACGGGGTACTATTGACACTTGATTCATTCAGCATGCGTATTAAATCTGGATTTTCAATTTTCACCTTGGAAGAGTCAATAAGCTTTTTTGTTAACTCACTAGGCTGCAAGGTAGGTAAATCCTGTGTTGAATTCGGATAGGTATTTTCCTTCGTAATATTACGAACCGAAGGAGGAACTTGATAGTTTGCCGGTTCTTTTTTAGCATTTTCAGCTGAAGCTGTTGGCAAAAAGGCTAACAGTAATAGCAGTGTTGTTATCACGGGAATCAATTTTTTCATTAAGAAAACTCCTTTCACACAATTAGCAATGATAAGTCTGCTCATAGTGTTTTCGGAGTTGAAAATTTTTATCCATTACCACGAAAAATTTCAATATTTCTCCACGTAACTGCTTGCGATTAGTTTATTCAGTAATTTTTCGAAGTACGGAAAACAAAGCTGGATAAAGGGTCCAATCAAAAAGGTAATGATGATCGTCCCAAAACCAATGGGACCTTTAAGAAATAGTGCTGGAATTAATGCGATGATTTCCCCAATGGTTTTTGCAGTCATTAAATTAACACTAAAACGCTTTTGGATTGCCATCATAAAAGAATCAAAAGGACTCGATGGGAACTTTGCCTGTAAGTAAATTGCAGCACCAACCGCTATAATAAAAAGTCCCAGTACTAACGTGGCCAATTGAATGATAAATCCAGTAGCCTCCCAAGATTTAAAAACAATTAGTATCCAAAAGTCCACTAATGAACCTATCAAGATAATCGTAAATAATGATAGTATTTCGGGTCTCTTTTTTATCAAAAGCGCATTCACAAGGATAAGAACGGCTCCATCGATAATTACCCATGTTCCAATTGTTAAACCGACCCATTGAGTCAGAGCCACATTTAATGCGTCCCAAGCACCAACACCCAGCTCTGCTTTAATTGTTAAACATATACCAAACGTCATGATAAATAACCCAATAATAAAAAATAAAGTGCGATAAAATAATGCCATTTTTTTCTCCTGAAATATAATCTGAACATTTACAAAATTCGAATAATCAATTATAATATACTTATCCTTTAAAAAAGGAGGGCAGTAATCAATCGACTAACCATTTACACTTAAGGAGGTTGGGATTCCACTCATATATGATATTCAACACTCGTGTTTTTCATTTATAAATTAACATGAAGGTTGGTGATAGATGGTCCCAAGAAAGCGATTGGTTTTACCCGAATATAGCATATGCTTGAACATTATAGCACAGATTATGGATTACCCTTACATCGAAAATAGTTAAAAAAGAGGAGACTCTGAGCTTACCGGCTCAGAGTCTTTGTGTTTAAAGCAGGAAGAACCCTATCCCCATAATAAAATAAGCGGCAAGTAAGGTCAGTCCCTCAAACCAGTTCGATTCACCATCATTGGAGATAACAACAATAAGCAGGACCGAGGTTACCATTGCAATCAATTCCGGCATCGTAAATACAAGCGGCATCGATTCTGTAAAGAAAAGGGAAATTAAAACAAGCACTGGCGCCACAAACATGGCAACCTGCAGAGTCGAGCCAATGGCAATCTCGACAGCAATGTCCATTTTATTTTTAAAGGCCATGACTATCGCTGAAGCATGCTCGGCTGCATTCCCAACAATGGCTACAATAATCACCCCGATAAACAGCTCAGTCCATCCAAAAGATTCTGCAACATATTCAAACGTATGAACAAGATTTTCAGAAATATAGGCAACGGCTAGAGTAGCAACTAACAAAACAGTGATAGCCTTGCCCTTCCCCCATTCTGGTTCTTCCTCATGATGTTTTTCGGTATTTTCGCTTTGATAAACCCCTCTATGGGTTACTAATTTAAAGAACAGTGCAGCAAGATAAAGCAAAATTAAAATGACGGATATCCCGATACTTAAACTTAATGTTTCTGACTCATTCATTTCCATCGAAAAAACTTCAGGAATAACGAATGCTACAATGACAGCGAACATTAAGAGGCCTGAGTTATGACGGGCATCGTGGACGTTAAAGGTCTGCCTTTTAAATTTTAAGCCGCCTATAAAGAAGGAAAATCCCGCGACTAAAAGCAGGTTACCGAGTACAGACCCAGTTAATGAGGCTAGAACTACACCCACCAATCCCTCCTTTAGCGCAAAGATAGAAATAATAAGTTCCACTGCATTCCCAAAAGTTGCATTTAACAGTCCACCGACCCGCGGACCTGCAACAATGGCAAGACTTTCCGTAGCTCTCCCCATATAACTAGCCAGAGCGATTATTGCAACACAATAAACGATAAAAAGTAGCATCGTTGGCCAATGCATGAGTGTCCCGATTACTGAAAGTGGAACCCCAATAAAGGTAAGGATCATAAATATTTTTTCCAACTATTGTCCCTCCCAAAAAATATTGTTAAAATCCCAACTAAAAAATGTAAAATATCCTCCAATATGAGACTTCCCCATTTTTCCTATATTAAAACCGTGCAAAATATTTAACTTGCAAATGCTTTGTATTCTCGTTACCATCTTCCATGTAGCCATTCTATGGGATTACAAACGAATAAATAACGAGGGACCTATTATGAATAAAGATAAATTTCGCTTATGGATCTTGGTGACGATTGTTTCAATATCTGGTTTTTCCCAAGGAATGCTTCTCCCGCTTATTGCTGTAATATTCGAGAAGGGCGGAGTTTCTTCTTCTCTTAACGGATTAAATGCAATAGCACTCTATATTGGAATTCTATTGATTTCTCCATTTATGGAAGCACCTCTTCGTAAATATGGGTATAAACCAACAATTATTTTCGGAGGCGGCCTAGTGGTCCTTGCACTCGCAATGTTTCCTGTGTGGAAGTCCTTTTGGTTTTGGTTTTGTTTGCGCGCCTTGATTGGTATTGGTGACCATGCCTTGCACTTCGCTACCCAAACCTGGATTACATCCTCCTCTCCAGCCGATAAAAGAGGGCGGAATGTTTCACTATATGGATTGTTTTTTGGTATTGGCTTTGCGAGCGGACCATTGATGACACCTCTCGTAAATATTAATGAATCACTTCCCTTTATTGTTTCATCCATCTTATGCTTCATCGGCTGGGTGTTTGTCTTTACACTAAAAAATGAGTTTCCAGAGCAAGAAGTTGGAATCAATTCATTCCTTAACACCATCAAGCGCTTTAGTAAAACGATGAAGGTTGGCTGGGTAGCCTTCCTCCCTCCGTTCTGCTACGGTTTTTTAGAATCCTCTTTAAACGGCAGCTTTCCCGTCTACGCTTTAAGAATGGATATTGACGTAGCAAAAGTTTCCATTATGTTAACAGTCTTTGCCGTTGGAGGTATTATTACACAACTGCCATTAGGAGTCCTAAGTGATACATATGGCCGAAGAAATTTATTAATGGTTATTCTTTTACTTGGATTTTTTACTTTTACGTCTGCAAGTATTTTCGAACATTCCTTTATTGGTCTTTTTGTCTCCTTCCTCTTATCAGGTATGGTCGTAGGCTCGACCTTTTCACTTGGAATTAGTTATATGACGGATTTAGTACCTAGGAATCTGTTAGCAACTGGAAATTTATTATGCGGTATCTTTTTTAGTTTAGGAAGTCTGAGCGGTCCCATAATCGGGGGGCTATTTATTCAATTTTTCAAAGGAATTAGTTTCTTTTATATCATCAGTACCATGCTGCTTATCTTATCCATTATCCTGTACGTTTTCGGTAAAAAAACTTTCCCAATGGTTGAGCAGCAAAACTCCTAGGATTCATGGAGCAATTTTATATTATTAACATAAATTGTATGGTAAAATTAAATCAATAAAATAAATCACTGAAGTCTCAGTCATCCTTACGATGACTGCTCTACAATCTGTGCTGTCATCCTCATGATGACAGCTTTCGTGTTTTTTAAGGGTAGTGAATATGATTATTTTTCTCATTTAGAAAGAAAGCAGACGCACTTTCTTGGTGGTAGAGTTGCACAGTTAGAAAAAATTAGAGGAGGGAAAAGGAAATGAGTACGGATGCGAAGAGATTATCCAAAGAACTTCCAAAGATTGGACTTCATGAAAAAATTAAACCTCATATCGAATTGATAGCTGCTGGTCTGAGTGGTGTATTCATTGCAGCTGGATGGTTAACTGATAAAACGGGAGATCATGTTGCTTCTATTATTCTTTATTTACTGGCTTTTGTGATTGGTGGTTTTGCTAAAGCCAAAGAAGGGATTGAAGCTACTTATGAAAACAAAGAGCTAAACGTTGAAATGTTAATGATTTTTGCGGCTATTGGTTCTGCGATTATTGGTTATTGGACCGAAGGCGCAATATTGATTTTTATCTTTGCTGTAAGCGGTGCTTTAGAGACCTATACAATGAACAAAAGTCACAAAGAAATTTCTTCCTTAATGGAGCTGCAGCCTGAAGAAGCCCTTCTTATTCATAATGGAATGGAACGACGAGTACCTGTTTCTGAGCTTAAAGTTGGAGACCAAATACTTGTAAAGCCTGGGGAAAGAATTCCTTCTGATGGAATCATTAAGAATGGATTTACAAATATTGATGAAGCTGCTATTACTGGAGAATCCATGCCCGTTTCAAAAGGGCTGGATAAAGAAGTGTTTGCGGGTACGGTTAATTTAACAGGAGCAATCACCGTCCAAACATCAAAGGCAAGTAATGAAACACTTTTTCATAAAATTATTGAATTAGTCCAGTCTGCTCAAAGTGAAAAATCTCCATCACAGCTGTTTATTGAACGTTTTGAAGGTACCTATGTAAAAACGGTTTTAGCTGCCGTGTTATTGATGATGTTCCTGCCCTATTTCCTGCTTGATTGGAGCTGGAACGAGTCATTTTATCGTGCCATGATTTTGCTTGTCGTCGCTTCCCCTTGTGCCCTTGTTGCTTCGATCATGCCAGCCACGTTATCTGCTATTTCGAATGGAGCAAAAAGAGGTATTTTAGTAAAAGGCGGTGTCCATTTAGAGAACCTCAGTCACGTGAAAGCCATTGCCTTCGATAAAACAGGAACACTGACAAAAGGGAAACCTGAAGTGACCGATTTTATTGTAGATGAACGGTTTGATAAAGAAGAACTGCTATGGAAAGCTGCTTCGATCGAAAATCAATCGAATCATCCTTTAGCACAGTCAATTGTTAAATATGTGAAAAAAAGCCTTAATCGAGACCTTATACAGCCAGAGAATTTAGAGGATGTTCCTGGATGGGGTGTAAAAGCTGATATCAATGGCGAACAATGGAAAATTGGAAAAATGGATTTTGTCGGCCGAGAAACTGCCTTAGTATTTGCGGATGGAAAAGCAGAAGAGCTGGCAAGTAAAGGGAATACACTTGTTTTTATACAAATTAATAATTGCTTAGCCGCGATGATTGCTTTAAAGGATGTTGTGAGACAAGAAACCCAACTTGCAATCGAACATCTAAGGAAACAGGATATTTACACAGTCATGCTCACTGGAGATAGCGAGAAAACTGCAAAGGCCATAGCGGATGAAAGCCATGTAGACCAATTCTTTGCAGAGTGTCTGCCCGAAGAAAAAGTGGAGCAGCTTAAAATTCTGAAAGAGAAATATGGAACAATCGCAATGGTTGGGGATGGAATAAATGATGCACCGGCTTTGGCCATTGCAAATGTTGGTATTGCCATGGGGGAAGGAACGGATGTAGCCCTCGAAACTGCGGATGTGGTGTTGATGAAGAATGATTTGCCAAGGATTTCTGAAGCCATTCAGCTTTCAAAACGGATGAATAGAATCATTAAACAAAATGTTATTTTTTCGATTACCGTGATTATGGTTTTAATATCCTCAAACTTTTTTCAAATGCTTGATTTGCCATATGGTGTCATCGGGCATGAAGGCAGTACCATTCTTGTAATTCTTAACAGTTTAAGACTGCTGAAAAGTTAAAAAACCGGGCTCGCTGAGCCCGGTTTTATTTAGTGATAGCCATTGCTGCCGTTGGCAGATCCTGATGTTTTATTTCCTTTGCTGCCTTTACCTTTTTGTTTTGTGCCGCCATCTTTTTTTGTATGTTTTGTCATGATAATCCCCCTATTCAATTGGCTTGTTCCCCACTACTATTGTTTACAACTCAGCACATTTCATTAAGGAAAAGTCTAGCAATTGGTTTTGTACTTTTCACTATAGAATGCGTTAATTTCACCGCCAATGATGATAATGAAGCCCGATATGTATAACCAAATTAATAAAACAATAATAGCTCCAATACTTCCATATGTTAAGGAAAAATTACCAAAACTTCCCACATAGAAGGATAATGCATACGAAGAAACAATCCAGCCAACCGTTGCAAAGACTGCACCAGGAAAAGCACTTCTGCAGCGTAATTTGACATTTGGAGCAATCCAATACAATCCCGTGAAAATAATAAATAAAATTAGGGCGCTTCCTGCCAAACGTAACATATTCCAAATGCGGAGAAATTCCCCTTTAAAGCCTAAATAAGAAAAGAGAAACACTCCAATTTCCCTTCCAAATATCGGAAGTAAAACAGCAACAATAAAAACTAAGATCATCCCAAGAGTAAGCAAAATAGCCATACCTCTAGAAACGATAAAGGAACGACTTTCTTTCACATTGTATGCTTTATTAAAGGCTCTTACTAAGGCATGAATTCCATTAGAAGCAGACCACATGGTTCCGATAACCCCAATAGAAAGCAATCCACCATTTCGATTATTCATCACATAATTAACATTCTTTTCAATTAAGTCCATCGTGTCAGGCGGGGCAAACTCCCGGATGCTGCCAAGAATATCGGGGTATGGAATGGGCAGATACGGCAGTAATGTAAAAATGAATATTAGGAGTGGAAATAGTGATAGTAGAAAAAAATAAGCAAGTTGGGCGGATAAACCAGAAATATCATCTTCTTCAATTCGATGCCAAAGAAGTCTTACCAACGATTTACGAACATTCACTTCCTTCTTCATTTACTCACCACTCCTTTAAACCTAAACGATCATTTATTCAAATTACTTAATTAATGCTTGTTTCTTCTTCCACCTTGACTTCTTTTAGTAAATCTTCCATAAGGTCTGAGTTTGTATCATCAAAGGTATTTATTGCTTCCATTACTCTTTCTTTTACCTGTGGGGTTAACTCACGAAGTTCGTCCACTTTCCCAGTAATATACGAAATGTCCTCACTAACCTGCTCTATCGTATTTCTAATCTTTTCCGCTGTTTCTTTTACATTTTCAGTGAGTTCACTCGGATGATGAACGACATAGGAAACTTGCTCATAAACTTTTTTCACATTTACCTTCATTGCATGGCGGGTTTGTTTATCTAATAAGCTTAGCGCTCCGCCCGCGATTGCACCATAAATCATGCCTCTTAAAAATAGGTTCTTTCCCATTTTTTAACCTCTCCTTTCAAACTATTTTTATCACTATAAATAAAACACCATAATCATCACTTTATATTTTGCTTTAAGCTTGTTATCAAAAGCAAGAGTTCGCCATATTTTTATCTTTATTTCTTTATTACCCGCTAATCATTGTAATAAAACATGTTTAGATTGACATCTGCCAATTAAAATGAAAAGATAAAATTACAATTACAATTCTTGAAAAGGGTGACGGGATGAATTTATCAGAGAAAACCATCGAAAATGTGGAGTATATGATTGAACAAATAAAAGAAAAATTAAAAGTTTTAAATCTTGGAGCTATTAAACCTTCGCACTTTGATGAAGAAATGTATGAAGAGTTAAAGGAAATTTACGACATGGTCATGAAAAAGCCTTCTTTCAGTCCTAATGAAATGCAGGCCTTGGTGGAAGAGCTGGGAAACCTTCGTAAAAATAAGTAAAACAGATCTCTTGGGATCTGTTTTTTATTTTTCTTGGTCCGTTAAGATAATCGGACCATCCTTGGTCACTGCAATCGTATGTTCATATTGAGCAGAGTACTTCCCATCAACCGTCCGAGCCGTCCAGCCATTACTATCCATCTTCATTTGGTACATACCGATATTCACCATTGGCTCAATCGTAAATACCATACCTTCTTTAATTCTTGGACCCTTTCCAGGCAGCCCGTAATGTGGCACATCTGGTTTCTCATGAATTACCGCGCCAATACCATGACCGATGAAATCACGAACTACTGAAAAACCTTCTCCTTCCACATACGTTTGGATGGCATGACCAATATCACCGATTCTATTACCGGCAACAGCCTGTTCAATACCTTTATAAAGTGCTTCCTTTGTCACTTCTAATAATCGTTCTGTTTCCTTCGATACTGCTCCAACTGCATAGGACCATGCGGAATCAGCCAGGCCTCCATTATAATTGACAACCATATCGATGGTAACAATATCACCTTCTTTTAACGGTTCTTTTCTAGGAAAACCATGGCAAATCTCGTCATTTATACTGGCACATGTAGCATATTTATAACCTTTATAGCCCTTTTGCTCTGGGGTTGCATGGTGTTTACTTAAGTATTCATCAACAAATTCATCAATTTCCCAAGTTGTAATGCCAGGTTTAATCATTTTTGCAATTTCTTTATGACATGATGCAAGGATTTCCCCTGCTTTTTTCATTGCTTCAATTTCCCTCTGCGATTTAAGAACAATCATCCATCTTCCCAACCTTTGTTATTATTTTTTTATATATACTTTATATAAACGGAAACCCGCATTTTAATATTATCGTTATCAGGCTCTTTTTTCAAAAAATATTTGAAATAAACGAATATTTTTTGTATAATAAGTCGTTCTTAATATGGAACTTTTTCAACTTCTTTGATAAAATTATTGTAGGAATATTAAATAGTAGGTGTGTGAGCCAAATGATAGGTGATCGTGTTAAAAAACTACGTTTAGAGAAAAAAATGTCATTATCCGAACTTGCAGAGCAAGCTGGCGTTGCTAAATCTTATTTAAGTTCGCTTGAAAGAAATCTGCAAAGAAATCCCTCTATTCAATTTCTAGAAAAAATTTCGGCTGTGTTAAACGTTCCAGTAGATCATCTTATAAATGAACAGATAAATAAAGAGGAATTAGACAGCGATTGGATGAGCATTGTAAAAGAGGCAATGGAATCTGGAGTCTCAAAAGAACAATTTCGTGATTTTCTTGAGTTCAATAAGTGGCGGATCAATCAAAATAATAACGAATAATAAAAGAACAAAGCATACAGCCTTAATTGGGAGTATGCTTTGTTCTTTATGTATCTTAGCGATTCTTTACTAGTATGTCCCTGACCTCATTTTGATGGAGAAAATCAAGAATTGTTTCCTTCGAAAGACCTAGTTCTTTTGCCTCAACAATAAGTTCCAACCATTCTGAATCCATTCCATTCGTCATACTATCCGTAATTACCACTCTCATCCACCCCTAAAATACTTTGTGTATTCCAGGTAGCCCGGCCATCATAGTAAAAAACCTATACCTTAGATCCTCGGCTTTGCGTCCCTATTTTTCAATAGGTTTGCCTTTTTCTGCTTCAAACCACTCATAAATCATTGATTATTCATTATATTTGATGGACAACTTTTCGTATTCCTAAATTCTAAATTTATAAGCTTATTATATATAGTACTTTATCAGTAGCGTGTTGTAATTTGTCGGTTGCATTTATCTTTTGAACCTTTTTTTTAAACATTTTTTACCATATTTCTACAAAGAATCTTCATTCTCTATCGATGCTCCGTGATTTAACTGGAAGTTTATTGGAAAATAAAGGTGCTTTTAGTCGAAAATACCTTATTTTCCCATGGGCAAATTTTTGTAAAAACATATGAAAAATCAATATAATTTGTCTATTTTGTGACAATTGACTTATACAATAAACAACACTAAAATAGACTAAATATTAATAATATTCAAATAATGGTGGTGAGACACAGTATGACATTGATTCATGTGTTGAATTACACGATACCGATTGCCTTTATGGTATTCTTTGGTTTTCTGCTTGACCGTATGTGCAGCCCATCAAAGTCAAAAGAAAAAGTGAAAGATGAATAATAAATTTCCTTCGTTTGGGAATGATACATTCGTAGACGAAAGGAGTGTTTGATTTGGCACGTGGAGAACATTTTAACCATAAAAAGAAAGGTCATCCTGGAAATTTACCAAAGGATAACTTAGTGGAAAGACATTCAAAGGATGCCATCGGGGACGAGGAGCTTATTGTAGTACAGGAGGCATTTAAAAATAGAGTCGAAACAGAAGAAGTAGAGTAAAAGGCGTGAAATTCACGCCTTTTTACTTTCTTGTATAATCTTACTTAAGTCCCATTCTTTTAGTCCTTCTGCTGCCCTTTCGATATCTTTCGAGAAAATTCGATCTTTTTTTATAGAAGAAACAAGTGCTCTTCCCTTCTCATAAAGGTTCTTTGTCTGGCTTGCCATTTTTTCAACGCCGCGAATTTCAACAGCCTGCATTGCACAAATTAATTCAATGGCTAATACTCTTCTAGCATTTTGGATAATCTGATAAGCATGCCTTGCAGCAATCGTTCCCATACTTACATGGTCCTCTTGGTTGGCAGATGAAGGAATGGAGTCAACACTTGCAGGGTGGGCAAGCGTTTTGTTTTCGGATACGAGCGACGCCGCTGCATATTGCATAATCATTGCCCCTGACTGCAGACCAGGCTCAGGGCTTAAAAAAGGAGGTAAATCATTTAACTGTGGATTTACCAATCTTTCAATTCGTCTTTCCGAAATATTTGCAAGCTCCGCTACAGCAATCTTCATGAAATCCATTGCAAACGCAATCGGCTGACCATGAAAATTTCCTCCTGAGATTACTATTTCACCATCTTCAAAGATTAATGGATTATCAGTAGCCGCATTCATTTCAATTTCTAATTTTTCCTTTACATAATCCAATGCCTGCCAGGAAGCACCATGTACTTGAGGAATACATCGTATGGAATAAGCATCCTGAACACGGTATTCTCCCTGTAATGTGGTTAATAAACTATCACTTAGGTATCGACGAATTCTTGCTGCTGTATCAATCTGCTGCTGATAACCTCGTGCGATATGAACCTCCTCCGCAAATGCGTCAATGATCCCGTTCAATCCCTCCATTGTCATTGCGGCAATCAGTTCACTTTCATAGGCAAGCTGCTCTGCTTCTAGATAGCCGACCACTCCCATTGCCGTCATTGCCTGTGTTCCATTAATCAACGCTAGACCCTCTTTTGCCTCTAATGTAATAGGAAGAACTCCTTCCACTTGAAGGGCATCAATCGATTCCATCACCTTTCCTTTGTAAAATACTTCGCCTTCTCCAATCAGCACCAATGCTAAATGAGATAGAGGCGCTAAATCACCGCTGGAACCAAGAGAACCTTGTTGTGGAATAACGGGAATAATTTCTTTATTAACAAGGTCAATTAGTTTTTCAATAAGAATAGGTCTAACACCTGAATACCCTTTTAAAAGTGCATTTGCACGTAAGAGAACCATCGCTTTTGAAACAATTTCCGGAAATGGTTCACCAACTCCACAAGCATGAGAGCGAATTAAATTAAGCTGTAAATCCCTTACATGTTCTTTATCGATTAATACATCGCTGAATTTTCCAAATCCAGTATTAATACCGTAGACTACTTTGTGCTCGGAAACAATTTTCTCAACTGCTTCACGGCTCTTTTTTACAAGCTCCATGCTTATATCAGAAGCAAAAACCTTTTCTTTTTGGTACAAAACCTTCTTCATTTGTTCCAATGTCAAGCTTTGACCTGTTAGCATAATCATATTTCTCACCTCTACCACTTTATTAGAATAAAGAAAGAGGCTGGATTCCATATCCGATTAGATTTGGAGTCCAGCCTCTTTTATCATTATTTGATTCATTTTTTGATGCCTCATTGATATCATCCCATTCCGACTAATTTCTTTTTCCGTAAGTATTTTCGGCTATCCGCAAGTATTCTCGGCTATCCGCAACTAATTTCGGCTATCCGCAACTATTCTCGGCCATCCGCATCTATTTTCGGCTATCCGCAACTATTCTCGGCCATCCGCAACTATTCTCGGCTATCCGCAACTATTCTCGGCTATCCGCAACTATTCTCGGCTATCCGCAACTATTCTCGGCCATCCGCAACTATTCTCGGCTATCCGCAACTATTCTCGGCTATCCGCAACTATTTTCGGCTATCCGCAACTATTTTCGGCCATCCGCAACTATTTTCGGCTATCCGCAACTATTCTCGGCCATCCGCAACTATTCTCGGCTATCCGCAACTATTCTCGGCTATCCGCAACTATTCTCGGCCATCCGCAACTAATTTCGGCACTAATGATTCTATTATATTAATAATTATTGTATGTGATAAAAAGTCCGATTGTCAATATAATTGTCAGAATTTTACTTCAATAATACTTTAGCACAATAGCAAATAAAAGTATCATACTACAAAAAATAGTCCTGCGAATTGCAGGACCATTTATGTGATTTAACAACTTGCTTACTCTTTTATTCCTTATTTCAGTTTCAACTTCTTTAAAGCATCAGCTAAAGCTGTATTAATTGGCTCTTCTTCTTTGTGTTGGTTTTTCAGATACTTTTGCACCGTACGTTTATCGACTTTACCAGTAGATTCCTTTTTCCGGCGTGCTTCAAAAGCAGATAGTTTCTCACGGTGCCCGCAATTACATGCGAAAATTTGTCCTTCTCCTTCGCCGCGAAGCTCCAGTTTTTTACGGCATTGTGGGCACCGTGCATTTGTAACTCGCGAAACATTTTTCCGATGTCCACATTCGCGGTCTTGGCATACCAGCATTTTTCCTTTTTTCCCATTTACCTCAAGCATTGGTTTTCCACAGTCCGGGCAATTTTTCGTAGAAATATTGTCGTGTTTGTATTTTTTACCGCTTGCCTTAATTTCTGATACAATTTCTTTTGTATAATTCTTCATTTCACCGATAAATACTTCTTTTTTCAGCTTGCCATGAGCAATTTGATCAAGCTTTTGCTCCCATTCCGCAGTCAATATTGGAGATTTTAGTTCTTCTGGCACTAAATCCAGCAATTGACGGCCTTTAGAAGTAGGATGAATGTCTTTACCACGCTTTTCGATTAAAAATGAATTGAATAGCTTTTCAATAATATCAGCACGGGTCGCAACCGTCCCTAAACCGCCCGTTGATTTTAAAGTATCAGCAAGCTTTTTATCCTGAGTTTCCATATACTTCACGGGATTTTCCATTGCTGATAATAAAGTTGCCTCTGTAAATCGTGCCGGCGGTTTTGTTTGACCTGATGTTTGTGCAATTAGACTTACGTTTAATGTATCGCCTTTTTCAATACGCGGCAGAATCTGTTCTTTCAGATCATCACTTTCATCATCATCTTCCAAGTGATTATTGTAAACCTCTTTCCAGCCATTTAATAAAATCGTTTTTCCTCTAGCAACAAAGTTTTCTTCACCGATTTTTGCACAAAGCGTTAATTGTTCATACTCAAATGCGGGGAATAAGACAGCCAGGAATCTTTTAACAACCAAGTCATAAATTTTCCGTTCTTTATCTGTAAAAGCAGAATAGTTCACATATCCCTCGGTTGGTATGATCGCATGATGATCGGATACCTTGCTATCATCTACAAACGATTTGGATACCTTAATCGGCTTTTTTAAAATTTTACTTGTCAATAAACGATATTCACCAACCCCGCAGGCTTTTAGGCGTTCCGGAATGGTAGGAACAATATCTGATGAAATAAAACGTGAATCTGTACGAGGGTACGTTAACACTTTATGCTGTTCATAAAGCTTTTGCATAATATTCAGCGTTTCCTTAGCAGAGTACCCGAAAATTTTATTAGCATCACGCTGTAATTCTGTTAGATCATAAAGCCCTGGAGAGAAGGACTTCTTTGGCTTCCTTTCAATCTCCGTTACAATGGCATTTTTTGTCCCCAATTTTTCAACAATCTCATCCACGATCTCTTTATTAAAATTGCGGCTGTTTCCTTTTGCGTCCTGCCAAGTAAGTTTCAATTTATCGGTGGTCTGTGCCTCAATCCCGTAATAGTTTTGTGGTTTGAAGTTTTTGATTTCGTCCTCACGTGCTGCAATGATTGCCACGGTCGGAGTTTGGACACGGCCACAGTTAAGTTGAGCGTTGAATCGAGTTGTTAACGCACGGGTTGCATTCAGACCGATATACCAATCGGCTTCTGATCGAGCAACAGCTGAAGCAAAAAGATTCTCATAGGCTTTACCCGGCTTTAAGTTCGCAAAACCATCTTTAATGGCCTTATCCGTAACAGAAGAAATCCAAAGACGTTTTATCGGCTTGTTTATCTTCGCTTTTGAAATAATCCACCGGGCGACTAATTCTCCTTCACGACCACTGTCTGTTGCGATGATAATCTCTCCTACATCAGAACGAATCAATTGGCTTTTTACCGAATGAAACTGCTTTCCTGTTTGCTTAATCACTACAAGCTTTAATTCATTAGGCAGCATTGGTAAATCTTCTAATTTCCATGTTTTATACTTGTCATCATATACTTCAGGGTCGGCAAGTGTAACTAAATGCCCTAGTGCCCAAGTAACGATATACTTATCTCCTTCTAAAAAACCATTTCCTTTTTTATTACAATTTAATACCCGTGCAATGTCACGAGCAACAGATGGCTTTTCAGCTAATACAACGCTTTTTTTCACTTTATTTTTACACCCTTTCAGAATTACCCTTAACCATTAATATAGCATACAATTAATTAAATCATGAAAGGTTTACGAAAGATGTATTAGAGCATTCAGATGTACCTATTTTTTTCTTGTATATTCCTATAAGAGGATAGTATGATGTATTAGCTATCATACATAATTGTTTCGGAGGTACAAAATGCGGATTAGAGATTGGGATCCGAATTTAATAGTTCGCTTATTTAGTGAAGCGATGATGAACATTACGTTTTGGATGTTCTTCCCGTTTTTGACGATTTATTTCGCTGAAGAATTCGGTAAAAATAAAGCTGGCTTTTTGTTGGTGTTTTCGCAGATTTTTTCAGTTATCGCCAATCTTATGGGGGGATATTGTGCGGATCGCTTTGGGCGGAAAAGAATGATGGTTATCTCAGCCATTGGACAAGGTCTTTCTTTTTTAGCTTTTGCCTTTGCGAGCTCACCTTGGCTTCAGTCCCCTTGGGTAGGTTTTGTTGCATTTAGTATTGCAGGAGTTTTCGGCTCGTTTTATTGGCCCGCTAGTCAAGCAATGGTGGCGGATGTTGTGGACGAAAAGGATCGAAGCAGCGTATTTGCTATTTTTTACACCTCGATCAATATTGCGGTTGTTATTGGACCTATTTTAGGTGCTATTTTTTATGTCAATTACCGATTTGAACTTTTAGTTGTTGCAGGAATTGTATGTATTTTACTTGGATTAATTTTAGCAAAATGGACGAGGGAAACGGCACCGATTCAAAAAGTGGAAGCTGTCTGTGCAGATCGAAAATGGTACTACTTTTTACAAAATCAGGTAAAGGATTACGCATTGATTATAAAAGATAGGACCTTTCTTCTTTTTATTATTGCGGGTGTATTAGCTGGACAGACGTTCATGCAATTGGACTTGTTATTTCCTGTTTATATGAAGGATGTAATCGATTTTCAAACCCTATTCTCAATTGGCGATTGGGAATTTACCGTTAAAGGAGAGCAGGCCTTTGGATTAGTACTCGCAGAAAATGGTCTGCTCGTTGCCTTATTAACCGTTGCGGTAAC
Source organism: Neobacillus sp. plas4 (assembly GCF_057221695.1). Lineage (NCBI taxonomy): Bacteria > Bacillati > Bacillota > Bacilli > Caryophanales > Bacillaceae > Neobacillus > Neobacillus sp. plas4. The sequence continues at coordinate 1,153,920 of NZ_CM170152.1, read as the reverse complement.
AAAATGGATGAGCACGTTCAAAGAACAGAATGTATTTGTCCTATCTTCTGTTGTATACGCCATTTCCATAGTACTTTTTAGTCAAACCCATTGGATTTGGGGATTTATCGTGGCGATGGCGGTTTTCACTTTTGCGGAATTAATGGGGGCTGGAATTCAACAAAGTTTTGTTTCCAAGCTTGCACCAGAGCATATGCGAGGACAATATTTTGCTGCTGCTAGTTTACGATTCACCATTAGTAGGACGATAGCTCCATTATCAATTCCAATGACTGTTTGGATAGGATATGAGTGGACATTTTTTGTTTTAACCATACTTGCTTTAGCAAGTGCCGGGTTGTATTGGCTTATGTTTTATTCCTTTGAAAAAAAACCTGCTGTTGGATCCTAAATAGGATCCTTTTTCATTGTCAAGAAACTTTCAATAAGTTGTAACAAAATGTTCACAATCACCCCTTTTACTATTATAATTAAGGTGTAAACATTTCCTACTTATAAGGGTGGTGGTAATGGTGGAAGTTTCACAATTTATGTCTCCCACTTCATGGTCAGGTATACTTACATTTTTAGTTATATTTTCAGCAGGGGTCTATCTTAATATAAAAGTTTACGGCAGCAAGTTAAAGTAGAGATAACATCCCTACTATTTTTTTGTCCATTTTTTGAGGTACACTGCTTTCAGTTTCTTTTTCCAAGTAAAAAAGCTAAAATAATACATGGAAGATTTTGATAGAAGGAGACAAAAAATATGAGCGAATTTCAAAAGAACCTTGAGAAATATGCTGAGCTTGCCGTTAAGGTTGGTGTGAATATTCAAAAGGGGCAAACTTTGGTTGTCAATGCTACATTAGACGGTGCAGAGTTTGTCCGTTTAGTTGTAAAAAACGCCTATGAAACAGGTGCAAAGAATGTGATAGTTAACTGGAATGATGATGTTGTATCCAGAACAAAATACGAATTAGCTCCAGATGAAGCTTTTACTACATATCCAGTATGGCGTGCAAAAGAACAAGAAGATTTGGTTGAGCAAGGTGCAGCGTTTATGGCGATTGTTTCCTCAAGCCCTGATTTATTGAAAGGCATAAATCCAGAGCGGATTTCTAACTTCCAAAAAGCAGCTGGAACGGCATTGGCTAAGTATCGTCAAGCTGTTCAATCTGACAAAGTTAGCTGGACAGTAATTGCTGCTCCATCCCCTGCATGGGCTGCAAAAGTATTTCCTGACGCACCGAGTGACAAACAAGTTTCATTACTTTGGGATGCCATCTTTAAATCTGTTCGCGTAGATACGGATAATCCTGTGGAAGCTTGGAAAAAGCATGATGAAACGTTACATGAGAAAGTTAGCTATTTAAATGAAAAGCGCTATAAAAAACTTCACTACACTGCTCCTGGTACAGATTTGACGATTGAACTTCCAAAAGACCATATTTGGGTTGGTGCGGGCAGTGTAAATGAAATTGGTTTTGAGTTTATGGCTAATATGCCAACGGAAGAAGTCTTTACGGTTCCCTATCGTACAGGTGTAAATGGAACCGTGGCAAGCACGAAGCCTCTAAGCTATGGAGGAAATATTATCGATCGTTTCTCCATTACCTTTGAAAACGGAAGAATTGTTGATTATAAGGCGGAAGAAGGGGAAGAAGTCTTAAAGCGCCTTATCGAAACAGATGAAGGTTCGCATTACCTTGGTGAAGTCGCACTTGTCCCTTATAACTCACCAATCTCACAATCAAATGTCCTATTCTATAATACTTTGTTTGATGAAAATGCTTCTAACCACCTAGCAATTGGCAGTGCCTATGCTTTCTGTATCGAGGGCGGAAAGAAGATGTCTCCTGAAGAATTAAAAGAAAACGGACTAAACGAAAGTATTACTCATGTTGATTTTATGATTGGTTCCGAGGAAATGGACATTGACGGTATTACGGCTGATGGAAAATCAGAACCAGTATTTAGAAACGGTAATTGGGCTTTTTAAATGGTATAATAAAAAGAGCAGCTTCGTTTTAAGAAGCTGCTTTTTACTGATTTTGTTAGAATCAAAACATGGAGGTTTCTTGTATGTTAAATGAATTTAAGAAGTTTGCAATGAGAGGGAATGTCATTGACCTCGCAGTCGGTGTGATTATTGGCGGGGCTTTCGGAAAAATTGTTTCCTCTCTTGTGGCAGATATTATTATGCCAATCATAGCAATGCTCGTTGGAAGGGTTGATGTTGCGGATCTTGCTATTGGATCAGTAAAATATGGGGTATTCCTCCAATCCATTATCGATTTCTTAATCATTGCTTTTTCAATATTTTTGTTTATAAAATTCCTTTCTCGTTTTAAAAAGAAGGAAGAAGAAGTCAAAGTAGAGGTTAAAATGGACAAGCAAGAGGAACTTCTTACTGAAATAAGAGATTTATTAAAAGCAGAAAAAGAATTTTCTAGAAAAAATGAAACATCTTGACTTTTTATTCGTATATTCTAGATATAAATATATTTTAGAGGTGAAGAAAATTGTACGCACAAACATCTACTGAATTTTTACCTTCTGTTATCAGGACGTTTGCTCTTTCACTTGCCATCGCCTTCGTCGGGACTATGGCGGGTACCTTTGTACCACCGGCATTATTTTTGCCATTAGCCATTTTTGAATTTGTACTATTGATGATTGCCTTTTTCTTTAGACGGAGAAAAGCTATTTCTTATACTTTCTTGTATATCTTTACATTTATTTCAGGAGTTACCTTATATCCAATTGTATCTTATTATGCGTTGACGGCTGGAGCCAATGTGGTGATGATGGCTTTTGGGACTACTACTGTCGTATTTACGGGAGTAGCGATTTATGCTACTAAATCCAAACGTAATTTTTCTTTTTTAGGCGGATTCTTACTTGCAGCGCTGCTCGCTTTAGTTGTGATTTCCATTTGGAATATTTTCATGCCGTTAAGTTCTACCGCTATGCTGGCATTCTCGTTTATCGGTGTAGTGGTTTTCAGCGGCTTCGTCCTATATGATTTCAATCGGATGAAGCATTATGGTGTAAGTGCGGAAGAAGTTCCATTGATGGCATTGAATTTATACCTAGACTTTATCAATCTATTTGTAAGTATTTTACGTATCTTTGGTATTCTATCAAGTAAAGACTAAAGCCGGGTGATTGCACCCGGCTTTTCTTATGCCAAATATTGAAGTTTCGGTTTTAGCTGTTCTTTTCCCCTTTTCATTCTTGTTTTAACTGTTGAAATGGGGAGATTGCTTTTATTAGAAATTTCCAATAGCGTAAGGTCTTTAAAATAGTATAGAAAGATAGCAGACTTATATATTTCTGGTAAAGACATTACACTTTCCTCCATTTTTTTAACAGAATATTTTTGGAGAATTTCTTCTTCTGGAAGAGGCGGCGCTTCGACTATGGAAGCGTAGGAGTATACCTCTTCCTGCCAAAATTTCTTTGCCTTATTTTCCTTTCGCCAATAATCACGACATTTATTTCCTGCTATCGTATATAACCAATTTTTTATTTTGTCTGGTTCCTTAATCGTATGAATGGCCAAATAGGCGGATGTTAAAACCTCTTGGTAAAGATCCTCGGCAAGTTCTTTATGTCTGACTAAAGAAAAAATATAATGATAAATCATTTTTCCATGTACATTCACTATTTCTTCAAATGAATCTAACATTCTATCCCGCATTTTTCGAAACCTACTTTCCTAATAACTCTTCTTACATGAATAGACGGAATAAACATGCTTAACCCCTACACCATCAAATTGATTTTCTTAATTATTTTTCTGGATGACACCTTTCATTAGAATAGAAACTCCAATTTTTTTGCAGATCGTTAAATAATGCAATAAAGCCAATAAAACAGATCCGGTGTTCATGGCGATAATCACACCTTCCATTCTCCATTCCGGACGTGGCGCAAGGATAATAATAATCGCAAAGGAAACAATGGTGGACCAAATGCCATGGATAAACGTTTCCTTAATAAGTCCCAACCCAATTAAAATTGCCTGCATCGGCATGACAAAAAAGTGGAAGAGAAAAAATGGCCATAGCATTTGTAAATAAACTGCAGCTGTAGAAGATTCAAAGAATATCGATGTTAGCTGAGGGGCAAAAACATAGAAAGCAACCATCGCTGGAACTCCGTAAAGAAAGGTAAGCATCATTACTTGTGATAGCATTTTTTGTAATGTGGTGTAATCTCTCAACGAAAACGTCTTTGAAACAGCTGGTATTAAAACCGTCATGAGGGAGTGGGCGATAAAGGCAGGAAAAAATCCAATTGAAGCAGCAACACCCATTAGCATTCCAAAATGCTCGGTGGCAATGGTATCAGAAAGTCCAGATTTGACCAGTGCGACCTTAATTAAAAAGGGTTGGATCGCCCCCGTTAACGCTGAGAATAACCGCAGTCCAGTGGTTGGTGCCGAGACAGCCAATAAACTTTTTCGGACAGCCTTACGATTTAGATTGGAGAAGGGCATCCGTTTTAGCTGTTGGAATTGAATGATTAATGTATAGCATAAATAAAGAAACACGGCGATTTCACTGCCTATAAACGATGCAATTGCAATGAGTACCGAGGCTTCTGAGTCAAACTGAAAGAAACGAAATAAAAGAAATAATAATACTAGCTGAATTGATTTTCTTATGAAATTAGCAATGGCGATTTTCCCCATCTGGTGCCTTCCCATAAAATATCCCCGTGCCACAGAGGTAAAAGAAATAACGGGAATTAAAAAGATAATTAACCATCTGGTATAAGGATGGTAACCATCAAAAACAGAGATAAAAGGCATGAGTATGACCGCCAGCAGCAATAGGCTGCTTGTAAAAATGATGGTAATGGTAATTGCATGATAAAGAATATTTCGATGAAACTTTTCCTCTTTCTCCGCAACAAACTTAGAAATCGAAACTGGCAGTTCGAAGCTCGATAAAAGTACGAGTAAATAAATGGATGGCAGGATAGACATATATAAACCTAGGCCATGCTTACCCAATTCTTTTGCAAGAATTAAATTCACTAAAAACTCAACACCTTCTCCTAAGAAAGCAGAAAGTGCCAAAAATAATATCCCTTTGTAAAAGATAGCCATAACGAACTCCCCTTTAGAACAAATCTCACTTTTATAAACCTATGAGACAAGTTCTAAGATTAGTAGGGAGAATTAAAAAAAGCATAAAAAAAAGGGCACTTTGCCCTTTCTAAACAGTTTTTGTTATCGTCTGTTTTCTAACTCCCCACGTCATAAATAGAATGACAACAACTAACAATAGTTGTGGTAAAGTGGTTTCCCATGTAGGGTACAATCCAATCCAATCAACAAACGGGAAGTTAATAACTGTACTCGTCGAAAAAACCTTAGAAATCTGTAAAGCGTGGATACTAATTCCTAGCATTTTAAACGCTAAGAAATAAATTACAAAGGTTGCCACTTTAAAAAATACATGAATTGGTATTTTTACACTGTAGTAAATAATCGTAAAGCCGAAAATAGCTAAAATGATTACTGCTAGAATAATCCCCATAACAAGCTGCTGCATGCTTATATACGGTGTTATTCCGGTGTAAAAAATAATCGTCTCCGCCCCTTCACGGAAAACCGAAAGAAAACTGATTATGGCAAATGAAAAGAGGCTTCCTTTTGCAATGGCTTGTTGCATCTGCTGCTTTACATACTTATTCCAATTTTCAATACTAGATTTTTTATGAAGCCATGCTCCAACGGATAACATCATAACCACAGCCAAGATACCCGTTATTCCTTCAATATATTCTCGACTTGAAGCTGCAGTAATCTTAGAGAAAATAATATTGATAAGAACGGCAAGTAATGCACTTGCTATGATTCCACCTGCCACTCCTGCCCAAATCCATTTCTGTTGAGATGACTGACCCATTTTCTTTAAAAAGGCAAGTAAGGTTGCAATGATTAATAATCCTTCTATCCCTTCCCTTAATAAAATAAGTGCAGAATCCCAAAATGAATAATTGATTTTACTAATTAATGGTTCTAATTTCATATTTAAATCCTTAACTATAGCTAATGCCTTTGAACCATCCACCTTATCAGAACTTAGAATACTGATAGCTGTTGGTATTTTTGTTTCAATCTCACTATATAACTTACTGTCTCTCGTTTGTACTTCCCCTTCAACGATTGGCCAAATGTTGAGGATGTCATTTAAATACTTAATAGAACTCTTATAATCTTTATTGGCAATCTCTTTTTCTGTCTTCTTTAATAGCGTGGAAAGGTCTGTTAAAGAAAAATCACCTTTAACCTGGTTCGAAAATTTACCGGCTAAAAAGTTCTCCACTTCTTGTGTTAATTTAGCTACATTCGTTTCAGCCTTTTTTAGATCTACAGGGTTTTGAGTAATTGAAATTCGGATTAAGGCCATGTATTTTTCAATATTCCCGTAAGAAGCAATACTTTCATCATGGACGATTTTTTCCGAAACATTCCATTGATCCATTAGTGTTTGATACTGGATCTTTATATTCGCTATATTCCCATCTAAAATAGCTCCGTTCAGATTCTCTAGTAGCGGGAGCAATTTCTTGATTTTGACTGTTTGTTTTGTTCGATCTACAGGGTTCTGTTCTGTATCATACTTTACCAGGGAACTTGATAATGCTGAGATACTATTAGAAAGCATCTCTTCTTCTACTTCCCCTTTTGCTAGTATATTTTGAACCTTTTCCAAATCTTGATTAACCGATTTTGCCTGTTCACTATTAGGATTCTTGATTTTCATCCATTCCTTAGCAAACTGTTCAATGTTATTCGAAACCGTTTCTTGATCACCTGATTTCACTTTCATTAAACTATCGCCAATTAGTACAAACAGCTCGTCATGATTTTCTGCTGCGGCCACCTGGTGGGCAGTTTGAAAAATAATGAATAAAGATATAAGTAATATAAAGGGCTTCCATAACATTTGCATCTATCTCTCTCCTCTATAATAGGAAAAACATTACATAAAGAGTGTCTCTCCTATAAAACCTCCCTGTTTCGTTCCTGGTAAACAGGCGAAAAGGGCGCTGCCTCGATGTGAAATATATTCATTCAACTTATCCATTTTTGAAAGTCTCTTTTGTATTGGAATGAATTGTTTACTTGGTGTACGTTGGAAACTTAAGAAAAGTAGACCTGCGTCAAAACTCCCCGTCTTCAGATCCATTCCATTTGAGTAAGAATACCCTCTGCGGAGAATTTGCTGCGATCCATCTCCGTGTGATAGCCGAACATGCGAATCTACAGGGATTGTATCTTCTCCGTTTGGTTGCTTGTGGTTTAAATCTAGTTTATCAAATTCATCTTTTTTCCCAAAAGGTGCACCACTGTCACGATATCTTCCAAAGGTATTTTCCTGTTCCTTTAAATTGGTACGATCCCAGACTTCAATAAACATTTGGATTCTTCGAACAACAAGGTAACTGCCGTTCTGAAGCCAATTTGGTCCATCACCTGGCTGAACCCAAACATGTTCATTCATCTGTTTTTCACTTTTCACATCAGGGTTGACCGTTCCATCCTTGAAGCCAAACAGATTTCTAGGTGTTCCTTCTTTTGCATCTGCCTGCTTCGTTCGCTGAAATCCTGGCTGTGCCCATCTTAAAACAGCCTTCCCCCTCGCAATTCGAATTAGGTTTCTTACCGCATGAAATGCTACTTGCATATCATCCGCACAAGCCTGAATACATAAATCTCCTCCAGTCCATTCCTCTTCTAATGCGTCAAAGGAAAATGCGGGAAGGTCTTCTAATTCCTTAGGCTGCTTAACTTTTAATCCAAACCGGTCTTGGTTGTCCTTTATAAAAAGACTAGGACCGACCCCAAAAGTAATCGTTAAATTAGAGGCAGATAATCCCTCCGCCTCCCCCGTATCTTTTGGCGGAAGAAATTCATTACTAGAGAGTTCCCCGATTGGTTTACCCTCAGACATTAATGCTGCAGCCTTCGTCCATTCTTTAAAAAGGGTTATTAAATCTTCTTTTCTAGAAGTTGTCACATTCAAGGCAGCAAAATAAACATGGTTTTGTGGTTTTGTCGTAATTCCACTTTGGTGCTTTCCATAAAATGAAACAACGTCACTCACTTTCGCACTTGATGCCTTCCCTTCTGTAATAGACAACAAGCCCCCTATTCCAGATGCACCGATTAGAATCCCAGCACCACCAACTCCAGCGGTTTTCAAAATATCCCTTCTTGAAATTTTCTTTACTCCAAGAGATTCCCCTTCAATGATGTACTCATTCTTAGACATCTATAATGCCTCCGTTACAATTCCGATTTCCGAAAGTGGTTCAGCAAGTGCATCGATTGCTTGACTAAGTTCCTTTACCTCAGGTTCTGACAAATCTGTATAGACCTTGTATCCTGCGTCTGTTTTGTGCTTATTTAATAAGGTAAAAACGTCATCGAAGCGACTTTGAATTTCCTTAGAAAGATCCTCATCCTTCTTCTTTAACGCAGGATTTAAAAGTTGGAAAATTTTGTCCGCACCTTCTACATTCGCAGCAAAGTCAAATAAATCAGTATGAGAATAGCGATCCTCTTCACCTGTCACTTTTGAAGTAGATACTTCATTTAAGAGGTCTACCGCCCCTGTAATTAATAGGTCAGGCGTAACTTCGACTGTATCTACCTTTGCTCGTAAAAGATTTACGTCTTTCATCAGCTGATCTGCATATTGTTCATAACCAGTAGTTGTGTTTTCGACCCATAATCCTTTCTCAATGCGGTGGTAGCCTCCCCATTCATCCTCTGGGACATCGCCTTCACGCGCATCAATTTTCGGATCAAGTTCTCCGAACACTTCAGCTATCGGTTCTGCACGCTCATAGTGCACTCTTGACGAGGCATATAGTGCTTTAGCTTCATCTACATCTCCATTTTTTACTGCTGTTGTAAATGCCTCCGTTGCCTTTACAAATTCTTCAATTTCTCCTATAGCATACTTTCGGTATTCATCCGTTACTCCAGAAAATGAATCAGACACAGAATTCTTTGATTCATTTGCCGTGTCCTTGGCTGAATTTTCATTTGAATTAGCACAACCAAATAATAGACTGCTAGACAATAATAAACTTCCCGAAACTTTTAATAATTTCATATGTAAATGTCCCCCATCACCAATAATGATAATCATTCTCGTTAGTATCATATCAGTAATTGATAATGGTTTTCAATAGTTAATTTAAAAAAACTTTCCAACTATTCAGATTGGAAAGTTTTTTGGGTTATTTTATTAAAGCGTGTTTAAATGCATAAATGACTGCTTGTGTACGGTCTTGGACGTTTAGTTTACTTAGTATATTACTGACATGGGTTTTGACGGTTTTTAAGGCGATGAATAATTCATCGGCAATATCTTGATTGGTTTTGCCCTCAGTCATCAACAGGAGGATTTCCATTTCTCGGGTGGTGAGTTCTTCATGTGGCAGTTGTTGATGTTTCTGGCGCATTTTAACCATCATTTTCCCCGTAACTTCAGGCTCAAGAACCGACTGACCATGATATGTAGCGCGGACAGCATTCGCAATTTCATCTGCTTTTGAGGTTTTAAGCATATAACTGGTGGCGCCTGCCTCTAGTGCAGGGTAAACTTTTTCATCGTCCAAAAAGCTTGTGACAATGATTACCTTCGCTTCGGGCCAGTTTTCAATGATTTTTCTTGTTGCTTCAATACCATCCATTTCCTTCATGACTAAATCCATTAAAATAATATCAGGCCTCAGTTCAAGTGCCAGCTCCACTCCCCTTTTTCCATCAGCAGCCTCACCCACGACTTCAATGTCTGGCTGTGCGGATAAAAATGCAGAAACACCAATACGCACCATCTCATGATCATCAACAAATACTACTCTAATCATCTACACCATCTCCATTTTTGATAACCGGTACCTTCACTTCGAGCCGCGTACCCTTACTTTTTACACTAACCACCTTTAACGTGCCTCCAACTTCAAGCGCTCGCTCGTGCATATTCTGCATACCATAAGAACCAGCCTTCATGTTATCGACTTCAAAACCAATCCCATCATCAACAATTCTTAAAATGACAAGGTCATCCCGCTTTATTAATAACACTTCTAGTTTGTTCGCTTTCGAATGCCGAAGTGTGTTTGATACAGACTCTTGAAGAATGCGGAAAAGATGATCTTCTATTCCCTTATCAAGTGGAAATTCTTCTGTTTTCCATTTAATTTCCATTGTTACTTTCTGTGATAATTCGATTAATAACTCTTCAATTCCTTCTTGAAGTGTTTTATTTTTTAAGGCAACTGGACGTAAGTGAAGAAGTAAGGCTCTCATTTCAAGTTGGGATTGATGGATCATTTCTTCCACCATTTTTAACTGCTTTGCTTCTCTATCATCTTCACTAGAACTTTGTTTTGTTGTATTAATGGCGGACATCATCATAGAAGCAGCAAATAATTGTTGACTAACGGAGTCATGTAATTCACGTGCGAGTCTATTTCGCTCTTGTTCAATAATTTCTTGAATCCTGGCTTCTTGATCCTCAACTTTTTCTGTAGCCAATCGTTGGGAAAGCTTAGCTTGTTCAGCCATTTGCCTGCCTATTCGGTCAATATACTCTGCAATCCCTTGCATTTCCGAGAGGGCCGGTTTTCCTTCTGAAGCAGTCTGTCTCCCCTGCTCTAAATGGTGTAAAGAATGTTCAACAGATGTGAGCTGTCTTCTCCAAAAAAAGCCTGAAATGATTCCTAGTACTATTCCCACGGCAATGCTGAATGCCGGTATAAAAATCACAAAAGGAATATCCATAAAATCTCGATTCCATAATTCCGACCAATCGGAAATGGGAAATACAAAGAAATACGCCCCAGTAACACCCAAAGCAAGAATGAGTGAAAAGCCGACGTTCCAAAGTATCTGCCTTTGGACAGTGCTCATATGCGGCTCACCTCTAAATTCCCCACCAGCAAGGATGTGAAGATTTTAACCTTTTGCTCTGCTTGCTCATAGCCTGCTGTCTTAAGATGGAATGCTTGGTTAAAAACCTGAGGCTGATGATGATCAAAAACAGTAGTAGAACCAACCACACATGAGTGATGAACGCTAACTTCTATTTCATAGGGCACTTGAATTTGGATATTACCAAAAACATTGCGAATAAAGATGACTGTTTCACCTTTTGGTAAAACCGTATAACTAAGGTCAATGATGTTATCACCAATTCCAGTGTGAATGTTAATGTCGTTCCATTCATAAACACTGTTTGGTGTTTTTTGCTGACCAAATAATATATTCTCAAAGAGCGGCTTGCTCTTAATAAGTGTCTCTTCCAGTTGTACCTGTTCAGATTCCTTTATATCAAAAGCAATTTTATTAGGATTCTTTTTCGAATTAGAATATTGAATAATTAAGTGAAGTAAAATGGCCAGAAGTAAAAATTTAAAGGTCATCATACTAAAAACACTAATAACTAAAAAGATCATTCCGGCAAAGAAAAGGTATTTTCCCCTCTTTTTCCCTGACTTTTTTCGACCGTAATAGATCATTGCAAAAGATAAGAAAAGGGAGAAAATCAGACCACTGTTGAAAAATAGGATTTCTAGCAGCAGAACGACAATCCCAATGATGACCAGCCATCCCGTATAATCACTTTTCGCATTTTTTAACATTCGGCCCCCCCTCCCTTTTATTAGTGTTTAGTCTAAAAAGGTACAGCATACTGCACCTCTTTTAGAATACCATGTTTTAGTTATTAAATGGACTTGCTTTCTTCTAATTTCATTTCTTTTTCTAATTGAGCAATCCTTGCATCAATTGTATCACGGTAGTATGAGCTATTTACTTGATGCTCTAAACGATCTAGGTAATTGTCAATTTCCTGAAAATGAGAGGATGCCTTATTAGAATCAGTATTTGAATCTAAAACCTGGTTCATCCGATGATTGGCTCGTGTTACATTCTCACGTCCCATTAATTCTAAGCGGCGAATATGCATATCTTTTAGCTTGTGCTTCATTTCCTCATATTTTCTTTCTAATTCTCCAAGTTCATTTTTTACTTGCTCAAGAGAAGCAGCAAGGCGTTCTACACGATTAGAGTATTGCTGATGTTCTGCTGAAGCAAACTCATAAAGTTCCATTTCTCCTGCTTTAGAAGCGATTTCTGCTTGATACTTCCTTTTTCCTGCTAACTCCACAGCTTGAGAGTATTCTCTAGTGAATTCATCTTTCAAAGCGTATTGACGTTCTAAGAGCTTTCTTACCTTTTCTGTCTCTTGCTCACATTGACGAAGGTATTGGTTGAGAAGGGCAATTGGATTTTTCTTTTCCTTTTGATCAACCGCCTCATGTAAATCAGCCATGATGGTATCCTTAATTCTTGTAAATAAGTTTGTCATTTTGCTTCTCTCCTTTGATTAATGTTTGTTTTTGTAAAGTTCGTTGTTAAAATCTTAAAGCCGATTTTAACGTGCAAATAGTTATTTTACGCTTAAGAATTTAGTTTGCTGGCGCTTTTCTTATTAAATTTTTGCAATTTTATAGGGTAACAGCGACAGACATTAAATTTCTTTATAAAATGCAACAAAGTATAAGAAAAGAGCCTTAATTAATGTTTGTTTAGTTCATTCCATTGTTTTTCAAAATTTACAAATGGGTCAGAATCCTCTTTTACAACAGTCCTTTTGCTGCTATTCCAGTTTTTATAAACAAGATAAAGTACATAGGCAGCAAGTACACCAATAATTGCAGGAGCATTATGGATGGAAGCCATTAGGACAAAAAATCCAATTATCCCAAGTAAAATCTTTCCTCCTGTTGATTCAGCCTTTAAAAACTGCTTGAAAATGAAATACAAAACCGCAATTCCAACCAATAGCCCTATCACGGGACCTAGTGTTGAAAGCAAAATGATGGCTGCAACCCCACCAGCTACAAGTAAACCAAATTTCTTCATTTTGTTTCCTCCTTTCTTTATCTTGATTTCATCTTACCTTTATTACGATTTTCCTATAACGACCCAGCGCTTGATTTTCTTCTCGGTCTTGAGACGTAGAAAGGGTCAGCCCCTTTTAGGAACTGACCCTTCACGTGTTTATTTGGAGATGAACATTTGTGTCCAATAATGTCTTTGCGATCCGCCTTTCGCATAACCAACACCGATATGCGTATAATTTCCACTCAATATATTGGCGCGGTGACCTGAGCTGTTCATCCAAGCCTGAACTACTTCCTGTGCCGTCGTTTGTCCTGCAGCAATATTTTCTGCTGCTGCACGATATGCAATACCAAAGTTTTTCATCATGGTAAATGGACTTCCATAGGTCGGACTTGTGTGGCTGAAATAGTTTTTATCCCGCATATCCATGGATTTATAACGGGCTACCCTGGAAAGCTCCCAATCTTGTGTTAATGGCCTTAACCCATGTTTTGCACGTTCTTGATTCGTTAATTGAACAACTTGGCTTTCAATGCTTTTTGTTGCGTCAAAACTAGGAATCGTAACCTTATCTCCTGGATATATCAAGTTTGGATTCCTAAATTGGGGATTCGCTGAGATAATTTCAGTTATCCCAACTTGGTAACGAACTGCGATCTTCCAAAGTGTATCCCCAGGCTGAACAGTATGTATTTGCTGGGCAAATGAAACACTTGGAACACAAAAAAGTGAAAGTAAAAACAGTAGACTTATCCAAAATGATTTTTTCATTTTACACCTCCTCCGATATATATTTTTGATTTAAAGCTCAAAATATACAGATGGTAAATTTTTAATTGAAATACCGGAGGAGAAAATGTGAGAGATATATCGTGGATGACATATGTCATGTTAATTCTGGCGAGTTATCGTTTAACCCATTTAATTGTTTTTGACAAAATTACTGAATTTATCCGTAAGCCTTTTATGAAAAAGGTTCAAGTAGAAACAAATCATGGCATGGTAACCAAAGAGGTACCGAAATCAATGTTTGGGTATTTACTAAAATGTTACTGGTGTGCTGGCGTTTGGAGTGCCATCTTTCTTGGCGGCGGATACCTACTATTTCCACGGATAACCTTTGTGATTATTTTAATTTTCTCGATTGCTGGCGGACAATCGATCATTGAAACGTTTGTAGGGGTTAATATAAAAAAAGTAGATTATTATGCGGAACTTGAAAAGAAGGAGTAAATAAAGACTCCCCCTTTGCATATAAATTAGAAAAGCGTAAGGCGTCTGTTATTGGCTTGTGACCGAGAAAAAAAAGCGATTTATCCTTTTCCCTCGAGCCGATGACGCCTGGAGCTGGACAATACAAAGGGGGGATTAGCATGGCTGAATGGTGGGTTACTACCATTGGGTTTGTCATCTGTCTTGGTTTTGTTGGAGGCACTATGATTTATTTTTTAAGAGGAACACTTAACTCTGAAGACTCCACCCGTATTGATCCGGTAAAGAAGGATGTTGATTAACATAAGAAGGATAGGGTAAAAACCGTAATGGGTTCTGATTCCTGCGCACTAAGACAAAAATGTATATGGAAAAGACCATCAATTTAGAATTTGATGGTCTTTTTTTGTGGTATTCGAAGAGGGATTGTCATTTTCTAGCAGGGATGGATAATTTACCATTTATAGTGAAAGTATAGAAACATACAAACTGGTTTTTGAGGAGGGTTGGAAATGAAAACCCGTATTCCTATTCCAATAAAAAAATTAGTACAAGATAAACAAAATGAAAAAATACTTAAACAGCAAAAGAATCATAATCAGAGTGGACCTCCGAACGCAACACAAGATATAAATCAAGTTCCAAAACAGCCACAAGACCAAGGCCAATCTTTAAATACCCAGAAAAGCACCGATATTTCATTGAACCTTAAAGAGAATATTGATTATATAAAAAAAACAGTTGGAAATAGTACAGACATTGTCATAAGGGAATTTGAGGCTGGCCATAATGGCGAAATCAATATTGCCATCATTTTCACAGATGGATTAACGAATTCATCCGAACTTCAAGACTTTGTTCTTAACACGCTTATGTATGAAATTCGAAATGCTGAGCTGGATTTTCCGGTTAGCGATCAATCAAATCTTTTTAGTTTGATAAAAGCCCATTCTCTTCCTGTCGCAGGAGTGAGTGATATCAATGATTTTCAGAAGCTCTATCTGCAGTTGTTATCCGGGGATTCGATTCTTTTAATTGATGGTTATCCACAGGCATTAGCTATAAGTGTAAGACATTGGTCTGACCGTGGTGTGCAGGAGCCTTCTTCCCAGACCGTTGTAAGGGGCCCAAAGGATGGATTTACAGAAACGCTGCGGAAAAATACAGCATTAATACGCCGCAGAATAAAAGATCCCAATCTATGGGTTGAAACACAACAAATCGGGACGAAAACACAAACAGACGTTGCGATGATGTATTTAAAAGGCGTTGCCAATGATAAAACGGTTGCAGAGGTACAAAGCCGGTTAAATCGAATCAGTACCGATGCGATTCTTGAAAGCGGCTATATTGAAGAGCTGATCCAAGATGAAACCTACTCACCTTTCCCTACTGTTTATAATACCGAACGTCCCGATGCGGTAGCCGGAGCAATATTAGAAGGAAGAATTGCAATACTTGTCGATGGTACACCATTTGTCCTTGTCGTACCGGCACTTTTTGTACATTTTTTGCAATCAAGCGAGGATTACTATCAACGGGCAGATATCGCCACATTAATCCGATTACTTCGGTATATATCATTTTTTCTAGCCCTGCTAACTCCATCACTCTATATTGCTGTTACAACGTTTCATCAAGAGATGCTTCCGACTCAATTACTCATTAGTTTAGCCTCTCAGCGTGAAGGAGTTCCTTTTCCAGCCATCGTTGAGGCATTGATGATGGAATTAACATTTGAAATCTTACGTGAGGCAGGGGTACGTTTGCCTAGAGCGGTTGGTTCATCCATTTCCATAGTGGGTGCATTAGTTATTGGCCAGGCAGCCGTGGAAGCTGGAATTATATCTGCCTCTATGGTCATTATCGTATCCTTAACAGCTATTAGTAGCTTTGTTTCACCCAACTTTAATATTTCCATCTCCGTTCGGATTCTTCGCTTTTTGTTTATGTTACTTGCAGCATCGTTTGGATTACTTGGAATTATCTTAGGTCTAATCGTGATGGTCCTTCATCTCAACAGCTTACGATCATTTGGGGTACCTTATTTAACCCCTTTTGCACCATTTATCTTAAAGGATCAAAAAGACAGTATTATACGAGTTCCTCATTGGTCATTATTTTCACGGCCCAGGTTGATAAGTCAGAAAGATATAAAAAGAGAAGATACACCTTCTCCGAAACCATCAGATTAATTTGGGAAACCTGAAAGAGGTTGTAAAATGAAAAAAGTCATAAGTTTATTCATCATGTTCCTTATAATAAATAGTCTTCTAACCGCCTGCTGGAGCAGAAAAGAGTTGAATGAGATTGCTATTGTCACAGCCATTGGGATTGATAAAACAAAGGATGGATACCTTGTTTCCGTCCAAATTGTTAATCCAGCAGAGATTGCCGGAAAAACCTCTACCGGTCGGACGGAAGTAATAAGATTTATGAAAACGGGAGACACCATTTTTGAAGCCATGAGGAGATTATCAACCGATGTACCAAGAAGAATTTATGTAGCCCATCTCCGTCAAATTGTTATTGGAGAGGAACTGGCGAAAGAAGGAATCGGAAAAGTCGTCGATATTTTTTCCCGGCATCATGAAATCCGTTCGGACTTTTTCCTAGCTGTTGCTAAAGGATCGAAAGCATACGATATTCTTAATGTCCAAACAGCTCTGGAAAAAAATCCAGGAACCAAAATTTCCAATGCCCTAGAAACGTCTGGTAAAATATGGGCTCCGACAACGACCGTTACGATTAATGAATTAGTAACGAGCATGATTAGTAAAGGAAAAGAACCTATTTTAACTGGAGTTTATGTTTATGGAAATCCTGAGGCCGGCAGTGCTTATTCAAATGTACAAAATGTTTCTCCAAAAACGGGGATAAAAATCAACGATATAGGAGTATTTAAGAACGATAAACTGATCGGGTGGTTAAATGAGAAAGAAAGTAAAGGATTTAATTATATTACCGATAAAGTGAAGGCAACAATCGTAACTTTCCCTTGTGAAGACGGTAGAATCACAGTTGCCACCATCCGTTCAAAAACAAAACTCAAGGGGATAATGGAGAAAGGGAAACCAAAAATTTCTATAAATGTATCTTCAGAAGGAAATGTCGGTGAAGTGGGGTGCAAATTCGATTTATCTAAACCTGAAAAAATCAAAGAACTAAATGAAAAATATCAAAAATCAATTAAAGGAACAATAGAAGCTGCCATTAAAAAGGTCCAAGAAGATTATCAAAGCGATATCTTTGGTTTCGGGGAAGTAATTCACCGGGAAAATCCAAAAGCTTGGAAGCGTCTTCAACAAGATTGGGATCAAGAATTTGCAAAATTGGGAGTAACCATCAATGTAAAAGCAGAAATCCGTCGTTTAGGCACCATTAATGATTCATTTCAAAAAGAAATCCAGGAGCAATAATCCATGTGGGCTATATTCGGAATTATATTGATCGGGGCGATTATTTCTCTTTACGAAATTCCCTCGCTTGTGAAAAAAAAATGGCGGCGAGAAATGATTGTTTATTTTCTATTGCTTTCAGCTGGTATGACCTTGGCAATTCTATTAAGCAAAGATGTTTCCATTCCAACACCTCTGGACTTGTTAACGGAAATTTTCAGTCCAATAACTTTTTACTTCGATCGGATTCTGTCATAGGAGGTGTACAATCGATATGCTTGAGAAAGGGAAAGTGGCTGCCGGTGAATTTAGTATTATCGTATTTACTCATACAGTTGGAACCGCTATCATTTCATTACCCGCTTTACTTGCAGCTATAGCCAAACAGGATGCCTGGATTGCCGCTGCAATAACGATTCTCTCAGGATTACTAATAATATTTGTCTATAGCCAGTTAATTTCCCTTTATCCATCCATGACATATGTAGAAATGAATGAAAAAATTTTAGGAAAATGGTTTGGCAAACTAGCATCGGTTCTATTTCTGATGTATGTTCTTATTATTATTTCTGGCGGGTATAGAGCGATCGGTGATTTTTTCACAACGCAAATAATGATTGAAACACCTATTCAAGTCATTATAATCTTAATTGTATTAACAAGTGTCATCGGTGTCCGATTGGGCTTGGAAGTTATCTGCCGTACAGCATTAATCTTTTTCCCATGGATTATCTTGCTACTATCCATGTTATTTTTATTGCTTATCCCACAGCTTAAATTAGAAAATATTCAACCTATTTTTGGAGAAGGTATAAAACCCATAATAAGTGGATCCTATCACCATTTGGGAATACCTTATTTACAGTTACTCATATTATTAATGGTTACACCATTTGTTGCGGAAAAATCAGACATAAAAAAATCCTTTTATAAAGGTACAGTCATGGGCGGCTTCATCTTATCCCTTATTGTTCTATTCAGTATTTTAGTATTGGGATATGAATTTACTTCAAGACAAGCGTACCCTACTTATGTTTTAGGGCAAACGATAAGCATTGGAAAATTTTTCGAACGGGTTGAAGTGATTGTAGCGATCACTTGGGTGTTTACGATTTATTTTAAGGTGACGATTTCCTATTATGCACTCACGCTTGGACTGGCACAATTATTTGAATTGGAAAATTACCAAATTCTTATTTTCCCATTATCATTTTTAATTTTACCCTTTTCTATCTTTTTGCTTCCAAATGTTGTA
Organism: Neobacillus sp. plas4; assembly: GCF_057221695.1. Taxonomy (NCBI): domain Bacteria; kingdom Bacillati; phylum Bacillota; class Bacilli; order Caryophanales; family Bacillaceae; genus Neobacillus; species Neobacillus sp. plas4. The sequence continues at coordinate 1,135,124 of NZ_CM170152.1, read as the reverse complement.
TCCATCAATCATTTTAATACTACAACACTGACACCATATTCTTTAGCTATCTGTTTTATTTTTCCGCTGCTTTTAGTTGTAGTTGGGAAGATTAGAAAAAGACAATCCTCAGCCAATACAACGAATCAGCCATCGGGCTAAGTAACGTTGTAAGGAGTTTGCCTGCATGATCCGAAGGAAAAATAAAGAACCCTAAAATATTATGGGTTCTTTCAGTTTTTTAATGTGATTTTTCAATAGCCTGTTCAAATTGAGCAATAATATCCTCAGCATGTTCGATCCCTACTGAAATTCGAACAACCTCTTTTGTAATTCCTAATGCTTCACATGCTTCTTGTGGAAGTGAACGATGAGATGTTGTTAATGGATGAGAAACAGTCGTTTCGACTCCTGCTAGTGTTGGGGCAATTTTAACCCAGCCTAGAGAGCCAAAAAAGAGATTGATATCAACCGTTTTCGACAGCTCGATTGTAACCATCGCACCAAAACCATCTTCCTTTTGTTCAAAAGGATAATATACTTTCTCGACAAAAGAATTATGTGACAATGCCTCTGCTAATTTCTTGGCATTACTCGATTGTGCTTTCATTCTCAATGCCAATGTTTTTAAACCACGGCATGTCAACCAAGCTTCAAATGGACTGACATTGGTTCCTAAATTAACAATTTTTGAGCGTGCACTAGCCACTAAATCCTCTCTGCCTGTGAGGACACCAATCGTTACATCACTATGACCACCGATATATTTGGTCGCACTATGAACGACTAAATCAATTCCCATTGGATAGGGCTGACAATGAAAAGGAGTGGCAAATGTATTATCTACCAATGTATTTAGCTGGTGTTTATGGGCCAGTTCAACGACACCTTTTAGATTTTCTACCCTTAACAACGGATTTGTAATTGATTCAGTGTAGAGTAATTTCGTATTTTCTTTAATCTCCTTTTCTATCTCGTTCAGATCTTTAAAGGAGACGAATGTGGTTTCAATCCCAAATTGATTTAATTCTTCTTTTAGCATATGGAAGCTGCCGCCATATAAATCATCTGCTGCAATGATATGTTCACCATTTTTTACTACAGCCAAAACGCCCGCTAAAATTGCTGACAATCCTGATGAAGATGCAACGCCTGCTGGAGCACCTTCTAGCCTCGCAACCGCTTCACCAAGCTCGTCCGTATTTGGATTTCCAACCCGTGAATAAAGATATTGGCCATTTCCGTGATAATACCCTTCTAATTCATCAAGGTCTTTAAAGGCAAATGCAGAAGTTTGATAAATTGGCGTTACCTTACTAGCAATTTTACTATTGCTTTTCTTTTTACCATGTAAAATCTCTGTCTCAAATCGCTTCCCCATACCTGCACCCTCTTTTTATTAACAAAATAGTTATTATATTAAAAAATATCAATACAACATTCTTTCGTCAATCTAAATTTATTTCCAGATAGTATTTTTTATAAATATTAAAAATACATGATTTCTCTACTTTGGGAAAAATTAAAACTATTACTATTATATCTGGAGGATGACCATGAGCTCATCAGAAAACACACATCATTTCCCAAGAACCTACTGGCGTGAAATTGAATTACCAACCTTTGATAAATTGAATCAAGATATCACCGTAGATGTTGCGATCGTTGGTGCCGGAATTACAGGCATTACCGCAGCATACTTACTTGCAAAAGATGGTGTAAAAGTCGCATTAATTGAAGCTGGTGGAGTATTAAACGGAACAACTGGTCATACAACGGCAAAGCTAACGGCACAGCATGAATTGATTTACGATGAATTAATCAACCATTTTGGAGAGGAGAAGGCGAAGCACTATTTCGAATCAGCCTCGAATGCCATTAAATTCGTTGAAAATACCTCTAAAGAAAAAGGGATAGATTGTGATTTTAGCAAACAGGATGCCTTTGTTTATGCCACAACAGATCAATATGAAAGAAAGCTTGAAACTGAATTTTCTGCTTATCAAAAACTCGGTATTGATGGTGACTTAGTAGGAAACATTCCCTTTGATATTCAAATTAAATCTGCACTATTAATGAGAAATCAGGCACAGTATCATCCATTGAAATTTTTAAAGGGGCTATTGGACGAAGCAGTAAAAGCGGGTTGTCAGGTGTATGAAAATTCGGTGGCAGCAGGAATCGAAGATGTAGAATCCACACAGCCAAAGGTAAAGATTAAAGGTGGACATAAGGTTTCATGTAAACATGTGATTATTGCTTCCCATTTTCCTTTTTACGATAAACCAGGTCTTTATTTTGCACGAATGTACGCTGACAGGTCCTACGCTATTGGGATTAAAACGGATAAGCCGTACCCAGGCGGTATGTATATCAGCGCTGACAGTCCAAGCCGTTCGATCCGCTATACACCAATTGATGGAGGAAATCTTCTTATCCTAGGCGGTGAAAACCACAAAACAGGTCAAGGGGTGGATACGCTCAGTCATTATCTTGCACTTGAATCGTTTGCTAAAGAGGTGTTTGATTTATCAGAGTATCATTACCGCTGGTCTGCACAGGATTTGGTAACATTAGATAACGTTCCTTATATTGGCCCGCTAACAGCAAATAAAGAGAATATTTTAGTGGCAACAGGCTATAAAAAATGGGGGATGACTACCGGAATTCTCGCTGCCCATCTTCTAACTGATTATGTTTTAAATCGAGATAATCCCTATCAGGAGTTGTATTCACCATCAAGGTTTGATGCGGATCCTAATATTAAGTCCATTATTTCCACCAATGCAGATGTTGCTAAACATTTGCTTAAGGGCAAGCTTGAGTTTGTTCCAAAAGATCCAGGGGATTTAAAGAACGGAGAAGGCTCTGTCGTCATGCATAATGGACAACGTGCCGGCGCTTATAAAGATGAAAATGGCAAGATGTACATTGTAGATACTACCTGTACGCATTTAGGCTGTGAAACGGAATGGAACCATGCAGAAAAATCATGGGATTGCCCGTGTCACGGTTCCCGGTTCTCATATGCTGGAGATGTTATTGAAGGTCCTGCTAAAAAGCCGCTAAAAAATGTTGGTGAACAATGACATGAATAGATATCCTACAAATAAATGCCCCCTGATTAAGGGGGCATTACCTTTATTTACCATGAGGACGGTTCCGTTTTAAGTCTTCGCCAGTTTCAAACTCAACAAGCTCTTCGGCTGTTTTCATTCCCTTTTTACGATTATTATTTCGCTGGGCATTGGCATTACCGAGTTTCTGTCTTCCCACACTATCATCTCCTTTAGAGAAATTCATCAATAGTATGAGTGAAATGAAATGAAGTTATTCTCCTTCAAGAACTGGTGGTTTTCGGAATCTTGTTACTTGTTCAAACGCAAAAGCTGCCTCAATTAACTGAGGTTCACTGTATGCAGTACCTGCAAAGGTAATTCCAAAGGGTTCTCCCTCTGATGTGTAACCAGCAGGAACAGCAATTGTGGGATAACCTGCTTTGGCACTAATATGGGAACCCTCTTCGCTTGGAAAAAGAATAGCATCCAACTGGTACTGTTCGAGGGCATAATCAATCCCCAGCTGAGTTGACTGATAATAATCGAACTCTAGTGCCTTAACATATTTTTCTTCAGATAACGAACCGCTTGTTTCCTCTGATTGGATCAAAACAGCCTGTCCATACTTTAGCATAATTTCTTTATTCCTATTATTAAAATCAATAAGATCTTTTAGAGTACGAATCGGTATCGAAGGATGAAGATTGTTTAAATAAGCATTTAAATCAGGTTTAAATTCATAAGTCAAAACATCGTACGACCATTTTACATTGGCACATGGAAGATCAATTTTTTCAATCACCTCTGCGCCAGCTGCCTCTAAGATAGCAATTGAATCATGAAAGATTTTTTGCTTTTCTTCACTTAGAAGTTCAATGAAACCTTCTAAAGCGACTCCAATTCGTTTTCCTTTGAGACCGTCTTGACGCAGATGTTGTGTAAAGTCTTTTCCTAAATGAGGATTTGTTGTAGTTATCGGATCTCCTTCATCTTTTCCAGTTAAGCTATTCAAAATTATTGCTGCATCCCTTACCGTCCGAGCCATCGGTCCTGCTGTATCCTGTGTATGTGCAATGGGAATGATCCCTCTCCTGCTAATTAAGCCCACGGTCGGTTTGATTCCTACAAGTGAGTTCTGACAGGATGGATTCAAAATCGATCCAGACGTTTCCGTGCCAATCGCAGCCGCAGCTAAATTTGCAGCAACTGCTGCTCCCGAACCCGAACTCGAACCGCCGACTTCGAATTTGCCCGGTCCATATGGATTTACCACTTGTCCCCCGCGTGAGCTATACCCGCTTTTCATACCTAAAGCCATAAAGTTTGCCCATTCCGTCATATTTGTTTTACCAAGGATGACGGCTCCAGCTTTACGCAGCTGTTCAGTGACATAAGAGTCTCTCAGGGCAATTGAATCCTTTAATGCTAATGATCCAGCACTAGTATGCATTTTATCAGCAGTATCAATATTATCTTTTATCAAAATTGGTATTCCATGAAGCTTACTGCGTGATCCCGATTCCTGTCGTTCCGCATCAAGGGCAGCTGCAATCTGCAGCGCGTCAGGATTCACTTCAAGGATAGAATGAATACCTTTGTCATAAATCGAAATTCTATGTAAATACAGTAACACCAGTTCTTTTGATGTAAGCTCTCCACTCGCCATTTTCTCTTGCATTTGAGTAATTGTTGCTTCCTCGATCCAATTATCGAGCAGCTTCTTTAACTTCGGATTCTCCATGTTTTCCCCTCCCATCATAAATTTTATTATAGTTATAAAAATCCAGCAATTATTAAAAGGCAGCGGGATTTCCCCGCTGCCTTGTCTTATCGCTTCACCTTTTGTTCTGGTTCAGCTATTTGGCCTTTATAAAAGATTCTTCTGTTAGGAGTTACCTTTAATTCCTGGCAGTACCGCTTTAATTCTCGTTCTTCCCGCTCTGTTACCAATGAAATGACGATACCATCCGCGCCCATTCTGCCTGTTCTTCCTGCTCTATGAACATACTGGGCAATATCTCTCGGAAAATCCACATGAACAACATGTGTGACTCCCTGGATATCGAGTCCTCTTGCTGCTACGTCTGTTGCGATTAGCATTTTCGTTTTACCATCGCGGAAAGCCTTTAGCTCTGCCTGCCGTTCTAGTTTCTTCATATCACTATGTAAAATGCCAGTTGATAACTCTTTAAAATTGAACTTTTCTTTATAAACTTGAATCTCACCGATATCATTGATAAACGCAAGAGCTTTGATATCGTCTAAACGGGCTATTTTTTCAAGCAGTTTAATTTTATCTCTTGGTTCTGCAAGGAAATAGATATGCTCCACATCTCCAGAAGAAGCCAGCTCATCCTTTTCGATTCGGATTATTTCAGGGTTCTTCGTTATTTCCTTTGCTAATTTCTCTGTTCCAGCTTTCATCGTTGCTGAGAATAGAACGACTTGGCGGTCAGACATCGTTGATTTAACAATGTTTTGGACGGTATTGATATGCTCCGGTATCAACAGTTGATCACCTTCGTCCAAAACAACCAGTTTTACTTCATGCATTTTTACCTTTTTCTGTTTAATTAACTCGAAAAGTCGTCCTGGAGTTGCAAAAATAACGTGAGGACGCTTTTTTAACTTTTCAAGCTGACGTTTAACGTTTGCTCCGCCAATTATGGAAGTGCCTCTTATGCCGCTGCCTTCAGACCACTTCTGAAATTCTTGATATACTTGCATGACCAATTCCTGTGAGGACGCAAGAACGACTGCTTGCAATGATTGTGAATTGGGTTCAATTTTATTTAACAATGGCAGCAAATAAGCAAGTGTCTTACCTGTACCTGTTGGTGATTCAGCAATTACATCTTTTCCTTCTACAATCATCGGGATTGCCGATTCTTGAATGGAGGTTGCCTGTTGAAATCCAGACTTTTCCCATGCTTCCTGTAAAAAAGGGTTTAAGTTATTTAACATATGTTACTCCTTTTAATCTCATTTCTTCATATTATATCCATTCATGCCTCTGATACTAACCTAATTATTAAACACTGTCCATAAAAAAACCATTCCTATCACGGGAATGGGTATATAATTAATGCGTATATCGGCTATTTTTCGGCTTAGCGATTTCATTGAAATTAGCAACTAAATAACTTAAGTTCTCTCGTAATTCTTCACCATTCATCGGGATTCCATGTCCGGTAACGGCGAATTCGGGCTTAAGTGCCTCTAATGTTTTTACCGATTCAAACGCAGCGTTCCAATCGGTTGTGTAATATCTTGGCGGTCCACTGATTTCCAGCGTTTGTGTTAATACTTTGTACAGTGATTCTTGTTTAACCGTTACGAAAGCATCTCCTGCTATAAGTGCACGGTCGTGTTCACGGAAGAGTGATATATGACCTGGTGTATGACCGGGCGTATGGATCCATTTCCAGCCTGGCATATGTGGAATGGATCCATCTTGTGGGAGTCTCTCTACTTGTTCACCTACATTAATTCCATGATTCGGAAACATCGGTGACATCTTTGCCACAAGCCCAGAGTCTACGCCCGGGTCGCCAGGTGGATAGTCTTTTTTACCCGTTAAATATGGTAGTTCCATTTCATGAGCATAAACAGGAACGCGCCATTTCTCTAAAAGTTCGACTAATGATCCTACATGGTCAAAATGTCCATGTGTTAAAACAATGGCACTTGGACGGGCTTCTCCATCGAAATGTTCTGTAATCATTTCCGTAATCTCGTCTGCACTTTTTGGCATACCTGTATCAACTAAAACAAAGTTATCTTTCGTACCAACTACAGCAAGATTGACAATTTGATTGGTATAACAAAACACATCAGGTAAAACAAGCACACCCATTCCACTCCCAATTGAGGTCATCGGCAGAAATGCTGCTTCGAACTTACTATCTTGATTTTGTTCCAAAAAAATCCCCCCTGTTTTTGCTTATTATTTAACAGAGAGGATAAATATATTAATCAAAGGTCCTTAAAGTTAATTTATGAATACTCCGGTTGATTTCTTCACTTCCAATCATCTTTTCATCATAGTTAATTTCCACTTTGCCGCTGCCAGATAAAATCTTAACCTTTTTCACACCCGAATTCCTTTTTAATTTCCTTTTTATATTACTAATACAACCTGAGCAAGCTACGTCGTTTAACGCGAGTTGTATCGTACTCATTCAACATAACCCCTTTCCTTTTTGAAATACTCAGTTTTCCTTGAGTTTATAGGAACGATTCTCACTTTACCTTGACTTAAATCAAGTATTGATATAAATCACTTCAAAGCAATTTAATAAAGGATAAACTTATTTTAATCAATTTATTAGTAGGGGAGTGTTAGGTAAATGTGTTGTGAACATTGCTCTCATGAATCTTCCTGTCTCGTGACTGTTCCTGTCTTCAAAGGGATGAAGGATCAGGATATACAGGCATTGCGAAAAGTGACAAAAAACCATACGTTTAAAAAGGGGGAATATATTTTTGGCGAAGGTGATCGCTCGGAAACGCTCTTTGTAGTGAAAGAAGGCTTAATTAAGCTGACGAAAACTTCTTTAGAAGGGAAAGAACAGATTGTTCGGCTTCTATTTCCGGGTGATTTTTTCGGTTTATTTTCGTTATTAAGAGATGAGAACCACTATATGAATGCCGAGCCAGCACAGGAAACCGTAATATGTTCGATAGAAAAAAAGGATTTCCTTAAAACAGTGGAAAAAAACCCAGATTTAGCTTTTCAATTTTTACTAGCAATGAACGACCGCTTATATGAAGCGGACGAGTCGGTTGGAAATATGAGTTTATTAGAAGTTGAGCAACGGGTTGCGAGGGCGCTTGTTCTTTTTCACGATAAAATGAATAGGGAAAATGGGTACTTCACATTACCGATTACAAAGAAGGACTTAGCAAGTTTTATCGGAACAACTCCAGAATCTATTAGCAGAAAGCTTTTGACATTCATGTCTAAAAAACTAATTCATATGGAGGGACAGCGCCAAATAAAGATTCTAGAGTTGGACCAGTTAAAAAAATTAGCAGAATTGCATTAGATTTCATTTAACTTTATTGCCATGAGTAGGTAATGTCCAGGTTCGATTTCTTTTACGATTGCATTCATTCCTAAGGATTGGAAAGTTGCAACGAGCGGTTCAGCACGGTGTGGTAAATGAATCTCAAAAATGGTTCCAATTGGTGCTGTTTTGACAAAGTTTAAAATTTCCCTTCGTGGATGTTCGCCCTTTAAAACTCTCTCTCGAATATCTATGACGGCTTTTTTTCCTTCCATTTGAAAACTGCTCATCATTTCATCTCCTCTTGATTATGATTATCATCAAGAGTACCATCCTTTTTCTATATAATAATTGATTTATATCACACATATCCATGATTTATAGCCGGTTAGTTGTTTAATACCTTTAGTATAGGTAAAATAAATTTTGAACGTATTGTGAACATTATTTTGAAATTGATATAATTCCTTAGATAGATGGTAGAATGTATAGCAGCAAGATAACAATATATCGGAGTTGAAAATGATGTTAAATAGAATAGCTTTACTATCTTCGTTATTCATCTTTCTATTTGGTGCTAATGTCTTTGCCCATTCTCATTTGGAAGATTCTACTCCAAGTAATGGAGAGATTGTGACAGAGTCACTTAAAACGATCACGCTTTCTTTTGAAACGGATGTAGAACCTACAAGCACATTTACCTTAGATGATGAAAAAAATGCTCCTATTGCACTATCAGCAGTTTCCATTAATGGCAATCAATTAATTGCAGATGTAGAAAATGAACTTGTAAACGGGGCATATACAATTCATTGGAAAATTATTGGGGAGGACGGTCATCCGCTTGAAGGCGATATTCCATTTAGTGTCCAGCTCCCGGAAAATTCAATTGCCCCTGATTCAGTTGAACCAAAAGAAGCTGTTACAGTTGTATCAGCCGAAACAGAATCCACAATAGATTCGGAAACCGTAATGAAAGAACAGGCTGCGGATACAAAAAACGGTGCTTCTGATGAAACGGGCATGATGAATTATCTGCTGCCAGCAGTTATTGCCTTGATTATTATCTTGGGATTCGGAAGTTACTGGTTGATTTTTAGGAGGAAACACGTCTAGATGTTTATTGCAGGTATCGTCAGTGAGGCATTGCTTTATAGTTGTTTTTCAGTATTACTAGGAAGCTTTATTATGAGTCTTATACCTAAAACAGCGCGGCCGGAAATAAAGATTCCAAAAAGTATACTTTTAGCTGCAGCTCTAGGTATTGCTATTTTTTCGTTTTTACCAGTATTAAAAATTGTTCTCTATATTTATGAGGATCTTGGTTTAGGCTATACACTTAAATCAGTGCTAACCAATTTCGAAGTTGGAAAGACATGGGTCAGTACTGGACTAATTTCATTGATTTTATTCATTTATCTGATTCCCATTAAACTTGAGCAAAAACCTTTATTTGCACTGACAGGACTAGCTTTTACATTCATTTTGATTGCTTCACTTGGCTGGTCCAGCCATGCAGCCTCTTTATCCAAATTGCCAGGATTTCTAACACACACAGCACATTTTTTGGCTATTACAACCTGGGTTGGAGTCCTTTTGGTGGTTAGTTGGTTTTCTAAGAACCATGACAATTGGCTTACATTCTTAAAATGGTTTTCACCCCTAGCGTTCTTATGCTTAGTGATTACTGCAATTACGGGAATATCATTAATGACCTTTCACATGAATTTAACGGATTATGTGAATGTTACAACCATTTCTTATGGTCAATCGCTGCTAATTAAACATTTAGCGATTATCCCATTATTGGTATTTGCCTTTGTTAACAGTTTCTTAATCCGGAAAAGAATAAAAAAAGATCCTTCTTATAACCCGCTTTCATGGGCGAAGCTGGAAAGTGTCATAGTTTTAGTTGTATTTTCCATCACAGGTGCACTTGGACAAGTTTCACCTCCACATGAGCTGAGCAGGATGCTCCTAACAGAAGGTACTTCAAAGATTTTTAGTTTATTCCATCCTGGTGAGGTCATTTTTCCATTAAGTTTTACTCCAGGAATCATTTCCATGACCCTGTTTGGAATGGCTTTGGTTTTTCTCGCATTAATCATTTTCACCTTTATTAAAAAAGCACCAAAGGTGTTGGCGTTACTCATGAGCCTGCTCTTTATTCTTACTGGGTATATAGCTTTTATGATGAGCATCACATAAAGAATCAGCGGGAATTTTCCGCTGATTCTATTTTTTATTGGAACGTAATATCGCTCTAACTGGGCTGCCATCACCTTCAGCCAAAGGAAGCGGCAGGGCAATTAGTTCATAATCACCTGGTTCTACTTCATCCAAAATGACCGATTCGAGTATATGAATTCCGTTATTGTTTAAACTGTGATGGGCATGAAGTTCTTTACTGTCAATTGGATCAACGGATGGAACATCTACACCAATGAGACGGATCCCCTTCTTTGCTAAAAATGGCCCCAGATCTGCTTCTAAATAAGGGATCTTCTTAGGGAATTCTGCAGTACTTTTCCATGATTGGGTCCGGAACAACACTCTTGTAAAGCCTTCCACATCTAAATGTTCTAGATCCTTCGCTCCAATACATTCCTTCCCAATCATATCAAGAACTCTGACAGGACCGATGTATAAATCGAGATCCAACTCAATAATTCTTTTCCCATTGTCATCAAAATGAAAAGGCGCATCCACATGTGTCCCAGTATGGGTACTCATGGTTAGACTGCCTACATTTACGGAACCACTATCTGTTTTAGACCATGATACCTCGTAATGAAAGGGCGTATCACCTGGCCAAACTGGCATCCCATTTTCAAGCCTTCTTGAAATATCAATAATCTTCATTTCTTTCACCCCCTAAGACACATTTGTTTACTTTAAAAATATATTGCATCACTTGAGCTGTCAATTAATGAAAGGAACGCCAAAAGTCTCCATCCTTATTCAGTATGTTATTTATTTGGGCAAATGGTATGGTGAAGGTAGGAAAGCCTGCAGCACCATAATTATTTTCAACATTAACAATCGCCCTTCCCTCGCTAAACGACTGCGTTCCAGTAAACTCGGCTCAATAACCGCCTTTCCTGATACGTCCATGTATCCCCATTTTCCTCCGTTACTTTTACGGTAGGCCAGCATGCCTTCTCCGTAATCGTCAACCGTTTCGTGAGGGAAAGATTTCAATACCTTACCAGTAAGATCAATAAGTGCATAGCTGCCTGCTTTCATTTTTACCAGCGCTTTTCCGTTAATAAAGTCACTTGCAGATTCATATGATACAGGAATGACTTCATTCCCTCTTCTATTTAAATAGCCGTACAAATACTCTCCCTGCTCTTTAGTACTGGCTGCGACTGCTCTTCCTTCTTTATAAGCCCCAATGAAAGAATACGCCTTTGAGGTTATGACCTTTCCGTTTTCATCTATAACTTTAAAGCCCTCACTATCGATAACGGCTGCCCGCCCTTCCGAAAAGGGACTGATTGTATTATATTTTGGTTTCACAATAAAATATCCATCACTGTTAATCACACCTGTGAGGTTATTAAATTGAACAATCGCTAAACCATTTTCCTGAAATTGATTTGCCATTTCATATTGGGGAGGAAGAACAAAAATCCCCTTCTCGTTGATGTATCCCCACTTATTTCCGCCTATCTCCTTCACTGCTGCTGGAAAGAGGTAAACCATTCTGGATAAAGAAAGGATGTAGGTAATCCAATTTTCATTTTCAATATTTCGAACCATCCGTATTACCCCATTTTACTTTTACATTACTATATGAATAAATGGGCTTGATGCAGCTTATCTTTACTTACAAAGAAAAAGAATCTAGTATGAACGTCTATTGTCCATACTAGATTCTTTTTCTGTCTAGCTGCAGCGCCCTAGCGGCTATTGTCCTTCGCTCTCCGCGAGTAAAAATCCCTTCAGGATTTTTACTTACCTACGATAAGTCAAGCACGAATGCGCCTCCGGCTCTTCGTGTTTCCTTTATCTGAGTTGGAGCGCTCCACAAGGAACGCTTCGTCAGCATAGGCTTCGCACTAAGAAAAAGCGTTAGCTTTTTCGAGGAGGCCATACGCCGCTGAACACTAAGGAAAGCTCCTTTGAATCATCATCGCAGGACCAAGCTATACTTTGCTTGGTCTGAGGGCGCTTGCGCTTTTCTTAGATAAATACATAATTCTGCTGTAATTCCCTCAAGATATTTTCCTTTGTTTTTAAAATAGCCTGAACGATTTCATCCTTTACAGCCGGTGTAATTCGATAAAATGGCACACTTACACTGAAAGCACCATATGTTTGGTTATTCATTCGCAGTGATACACCTATACAATAGACATCCTTTTCAGCCTCACTATCGTCAATAGCATACCCATTTCTTTTTACATCGTGTAACTGTTTTAGTAAGGTTTCGTGATCGGTAATGGTATTTTCCGTTAGAGCCTTGAGTTCAACTCGACTTAAATAAGCTAATTGTTCATCTTCTGGCATTTCTGCAAGTACTGCCTTGCCCATCGCTGAACAATAAAGTGGCTTAGATAATCCGATTCTTGAATTTAAACAAACAATTGGCTTATTCGTTTCCAGCTTGTTAACCGTTAGAATCTCATCGCCTTCTAAAATACCTAAATGAATGGTTTCATCTAAATTATTTTGCAATTCTTTTAAGTAAGGATAAGAAATTTTGGAAATGTCTAGATTTGCAAGATAGTTGTTTGCGTATTTTATTAAAGCGCTGCCGAGCTCGAATTTTTTCGTTTCTGGATGTTTTTTCACATAACCAATCATCTGAAGTGTATCTAATATTTTCGAGGCAGTTGAACTCGTTAAGCCTGTTTCCTGCGCAATTACATTTAATGGCTGTGCTTCTTTCTTTTCTGATAAAAAATCAAGGATACTGGCAGCTTTTATTAGAACCGTTCCATAAGGCTGTTTTGTATTCTCCATTCATCTACCTCCTTCCATTTTTTAAAAAATTCTATTAAGTGCTATTCGAGCATTTAAATAACTGGATAATCCGCAAATGTAAGTTCACCGTCATTTACCAAACGATTTAGGTTTCCTTGATTGTCTAAAGTGAATTTGACGATTTCATTTCTCCATGTTACATAGGATACGGTCATTTTTTTAGCAGTATCGTCAAACGTAAAGCATGATTTATTCTTTTCATTGACTAACTTGCTAAACGACTCCAAATCCATTATACCTAAATCAACACCATCCCGGAAAGATACAATCTCCATGACTACCCCACTCCAATTAGAAGTAAGCGGGCTCGTAATTGAAATTCTGTCTCTTTTCTCTTCCCAACTATATTCATTGATTAACTGGAAGATAATAAAGCAGTCCTCCACTTTCCCATATCCTCTATCTTTTTCAAGCTTCCACTCTCCTTTAGGGAGACAGCCAAGAATATCTGGGAAAGCTTCTTTATGATCGGCAGGGACATTCCAAATTTGAATGACAGTATCCTTGTGGAACATTACCTCTCCAAAAGAACTTGCATGTCGGTCGTCTCCTGGCACGTATTTTTCTCCCGGATGAAAGAAAAATGCCTGATTTGCACTTTCGCCTTGAGTCAACGGCAGTGTGATGTCCCAACGCTTTTGTTCATTGTCAAATTCCCTTATTCTCTCCCAAATACCGCCAACAGCATAGTCTGGGGTAATGTATACGTAGGTATGTGCCTCTTCTGTCACGATATCATCAGCGTGTGCAAATTGAATTTTTCGTTTTATTTCTACTGGCTGAGTTCGATTAGTTGCACTTTGTACAATATCTTGGGAAACCTCATACGTATACAATGCCGAACCTTCCAATCTTACAATCTCCGCAGGCAGTGAAAAATCACCAAATTGAATATAATCTAGTAACGTATTTCTATCCCTTGGGCTATCATGGCGTAACTGTCTTGAATGCGGTCCCGCCCATGTACCCTGTAAATAGTAGACAGCTCGTAACCTCCATAAATAATCAAGAAGGTCACTCATCGTACTCTTCACATCTGTATTTTCGACACTCTCCCATACGCATGTAAAAGCCTGGACCCAATGCCAAAACCAAGGGTGTGCACCATACTCTTTAAAGCCAAATTTTCTTATATGGTTTAATTGTTTTTGTGCCAGCTGTAGTCCCTGTTCTACTAAATCAGCATTGTTAAAGAAATCTCCAAGCAGTATTTTTAGTGAGGTATGTTTGGCTTCATGGTGATGCATATTTTTAAGCGGGTGTTTGTAAACATCACTTTTGTAGATATGAGTTATCGCTTGTAAACAGTCATTTTTCACATCAAGTGGCAGCTCATGCTGATATTTATTGTAGAACAAAATGAGTAAACATCCCATCAACTCAACCGGAAGGAAATGGGGTTTTGCCTCCTGGGGATTGTCACGCAAATTCAATGGCCAATGCCCGTACATGGGATCATGAGGATTAACCTCCTGAAGCACTAATACGTTTTTAAGCATAGTTAGAGCAATCTCTTTTGCCTTTTCACGCTGCTCCTCATTCCAATCACACTCAAATTCCTTATCTGCGCAATAGGCAAATAAGTGAGCAGCATAATAAAAATTATCCCGTAAATCTTGATGAAACCAGTACCCGCTAGGCAATATAGGAAGTTCCAGAGCTTTATTAGCCGCTAATTTAATAATCTCTTTTCTTCTAATATTGGCGGCTGTAGTAGATGCTTGCATTTAATAATCCCTCCAGATAATAAAAAGAATATAGCTATATTGAAATAGCTATATTCTTAAGCAGAATAGCGTAAGCGCCCTGTTCAGCGGCGTATGGCCTCCTCGGAAAGGCTAACGCTTTTCCTTCGTGCGAAGTAACGCTTTCGAAGCTTACTCTTGTGGAGCTGGACAGTAATCTAAGTTCAAAAACCTTAACTCTTATCTTTCAAATAAATCTATATATGACCTTTTGAATTAGCGAACTAACCAGCCGCCATCAACTGGTACAATGGCTCCGTTCATATAATCAGATGCTTTGCTTGCAAGGAATACCACGACACTTTGCAGGTCCGCTGGTGTCGCCCAGCGGCCAGCTGGAATGCGAGATGTAATCTCTGCATGACGTACTTCATCCGCACGAATTGGTGCAGTATTTTTGGTTTCAACATAACCAGGTGCAATCGCATTGATTTGGACGTTACTAATTGCTAATTCATTGGCAAATGCTTTTGTTAATCCGGCAACGCCATGTTTGCTGGCTGTATAAGAAGGTACAAATTTACCACCTTGGAAAGAAAGCATGGAAGCCACATTGATAATTTTTCCGCTGCCTTGTTCGACCATTACTTTTGCCGCTTCTTGGCTTAATAAATATACAGCGTTTAAATTAATATCCATTACAGCGTCCCAATCTTCTTCTTTACCCTCTAGCAATGGTGAACGACGGATTGTGCCAGCGTTATTTACTAGAATATCCACTCGTCCATAGGTTTCTAAGCATTTAGCAACAATATCCTTAGAAACTTGTTTTTGAGTTAAATCACCTTGAAAAAACTCTACGCGGCGGCCTTCTTGTTCGATGAGTTCCTTTGTCTCCTGCCAATTATTCCCGTGCGTGACTACAAAAAGGTCTGCACCAGCTTTTGCCAAAGCAACCGCAAATCCTTGTCCAAGCCCAGTATTACCGCCTGTAACAATGGCAACTTTACCATCTAATTTAAAATAATCTAATGAGAATTGTTGTAAGTCTTGAGTCATTTTTCAAAGCCTCCGTATCAGTTTATGAAGAACACATTAAAGCCAAAAGCGTTTATTTTAGGTCCTTCATTGGAACCATGTCCATATCATTATAAGTAATGTTTTCTCCGCACATTGCCCAAATGAAAGTATAGTCACTTGTTCCCACTCCAGTATGAATTGACCAGCTTGGAGAGATAGCAGCTTGCTCATTGGCAATTACTAAGTGTTTTGTTTCATCTGGTTTGCCCATGAAGTGGAATACACGTGTATCTTCTTTCATATCAAAATACAGATATGTTTCCATACGGCGTTCGTGCGTATGTGATGGCATGGTGTTCCAAGCGCTTCCTGGAGTTAGGATCGTGTATCCTAATTGAAGCTGACAGCTTTCACAAACGTTTGGATGAATATATTGATAAATAGAACGATGATTTAATGTTGCTGAATCACCTGTTACCATTGGTTCGATTTTGTCAATGCTAATTTTCACATTTGGATATTTATGATGTGCAGGTACAGAAACAGTATAGAATTTAGCTGGATTAGCCGGATCTTCTGATTTGAATTGGATATCCTTAGTTTCTTTTCCTATGTAAAAGCCATCTTGCTTTTTCATTGGCTCTTCGGTACCTTCAATCACGATTGATCCTGGTCCGCCAATATTAATTACACCAAGTTCACGGCGTTCTAAGAAATAAGTAACTCCTAATTCTGTTGAAAGTTCAATGGTTAAAGGCTTGTCTGTTGGTGTAACCCCGCCAAAGATCATTCGATCATTATGGGTATACGTTAATCTTACTTCTCCAGGTACAAAAATGCTTTCTACTAAAAATTCCTTACGTAATTGTTCTGTTGAATAGTTACGAATATCTTCTGGGCTATGTGTATAACGAGTTTCCATTTTTTTCACTCCTGTTATCGATTAATTTTTGCTGAGCCATTTTCCAATAAGTTTTCTACTTCTTTTACAGTAAAAGGGTTACAATCACCATATACGGTATGTTTTAAGCTTGAGTATGCGGTTGCAAATGAGACCGTATAGTTTAGGTCTGCATTGGTCAATAAACCATGTAATATTCCTGCTGAGAACGCGTCTCCGCCGCCAACACGATCGATGATTGGTTCTAGCTTATGAACTTTGGATACATAGGTTTTACCGTCTTTCCAAAGCGTGCCTTGCAATGTATTAGAGGTTGCTGAATGAACCTCGCGAATCGTAGAATAAAAGACTTGTATATTACTATATTTTTCATGCATTTTTTGATAATAATATTCTGTATCAGGTAAATCCGTATTATTTTCTGGGATGCCCAGCAAATAAAGCGCATCCATTTTTCCAGCAGAACAATAGTCAACATAAGGAATGATAGTTGAAATCACCTTCGCTGCTTGGTCGTGATTCCAGAGTTTTGAGCGGAAATTAATATCAAAGCTGACTTTAATATTGCGCATTTTTGCTTCTTTCACCAAGGTCAAAATAATTTCAGCTAATTTTTCTGAAAGTGCCGGTGTTATACCTGATAGATGCAGAATGTCGACGTTTTCAAAAATCTGTTCTATGTTCCATTCATTGTCTTTAACTGAAGCAAAGCTTGAATTCGCTCTGTCGTAAATAACAGCTGAAGATCGTTCACCAACTCCACTATCAAGATAATAGGTTCCAAGGCGATTGCCGCCAAACAGCAAGTGCTTGATGTTTACACCATACTTTTGCAGATGTCTTTTAACAGCAAGTCCCAAAGCGTTGTCAGGTACCTTACTCGCAAAACTAACGGTATGATCAAAGCCCGCTAAATTAATAGCTACATTTGCCTCGGCTCCACCATAATGTGCTTGAAAGCTTCCGGCATTGCTAAAATGGGTGCCAGCAGATGTTGACAGCCTTAACATGATTTCACCAAAAGTAACGATGTTGCTCATGCATTCACCATCTTTAATTCGTTATATTTATCCATATATTGTTTTGCCAGCTTGGTTATTTGGTCATAGTCTCCTGTTTTAGCCGGAGCTAATAGGTTTCCTCCCACACCAACTGCAACACAGCCTTTTGAAAGCCATTGTTCCATATTGTTCAGGTTAATTCCACCTGTTGGCATAATATTTACTTGCGGAAGTGGTCCTTTTACAGCATCCACAAAACTTGGTTCGTATGTACTCGCAGGGAATAGCTTAATAATGTCAACACCAGAACGAAGTGCAGTTTTGATTTCAGTAATTGTCATACATCCTGGTAAGTAAGGAATTTGATAAAGATTGCAAATCTCTGCAATTTCTGAATCAAACATCGGACTTACAACAAATTCAGCTCCCGCCATAATGGCAATTCTAGCTGTCATCGCATCAAGAACGGTTCCTGCTCCTACAACAATACTGGAATTATCATTATATTTGGATACCGTTTCACGGATCACTTCTTCAGCCTGTGGAATGGAGAATGTTACTTCTAAACCTGTCATCCCACCATTAACTAGCGCATCTATCGTTTTCAGTGATTCTTCCTTAGTGTCTGAACGTAAAACTGCAATGACACCGCATTTTTCAATTTTCAAGAGAATATTCGTCTTTTTAATGATGTTCACCTCCTTTGATTTCCAAATAGGAAATGTAGTTGTTCATTCGGAAATCTATAAGCCTATTATATGGGACCGCTTACTTATTTTCAACCTTATTTTTTAAAATAATCCGAAAGTTTCGACTGGGGTAATCCAGCCTGCTGTTTCATCATGGGCGCCGCTGACTTCGGACAACCACATGCCCTTTCACGCCTCCCTTGTCCGAAGTCTCAATTTCCTAAACAATAAAAAAAGTAACCTGTCATCATGACAGATTACTTTCTTCTCTTAATCTATAAACTTAGCTTCTGGTATTAATATTTTCCATTCCTCATAACTAATAATCGTTTCCCAGTGTCCGGTAACCTTGGCGAATCCAATAATTAAGAAAAATGCAACAAAAAATGATACCGGTATAAACCATTTATTTACCTTTTTATTCGCTACAGTCATATTCAAAGTATCCTTCACAGGGCAGGCTTCCACACAGGCCATACACGCAGTACAGTTAAGCGTGTTTACTGTTTCCACTTTGTGTACCTTCACCCTCGAAGGGCAAACTTTTGTACACATTTCACAATTGGTGCATGTTTCTTCATTTCTGCGAATCTTTGTTATTCGAAGCATAGAACCTAGCCCAATAAATGCACCATATGGGCAGAGAAAACGGCACCAGAAGTTTCTATAAAACAAGGAAAGGGCAGCCATCACGATGAGAAACCCCAGACCAAAGCCGCTAATATCTAGGAAAAAGGTCAGCATTTTTATATCAGAAATTTTGTTATAAGGCTCATTTAGAAAAGCAATCGCCGCATAGGTTGGCATTACAATGACCATCCCCAAAAAGAACAACAATAATAAATATTTTATAGGAGTCAACAGCCATACAAGCCAAGTGGGAACTTCAAAGTTTCTTTTAAACAGCTTTTTTCCAAATCTGGCAATCCATTCACTTACTGTTCCAACTGGACAAATCCAGCTGCAAAATGATCGTTTAAAAATAATGGCACCGCCTACAAAAAAGCTAAGCAGCGCAAGTCCAGCTGGGTGAATAAGATCAAAATCACCAGTCCCTAACCAAACCTTTAATGCCATTAAAGCACTGATGGGCAGAAACCCTTCAACTGCCGAAGGTCTTTCAACAAAAGGTGTTTCACCTAAACTTTCAAAGTGCATATAAAATTGATAAAAACGAACACCGACATATAGTAGAAACAACAAGAATACGGCTTGAACTACGTATCTTGTTATTTGAACCGGCTTACTTTTCAGCTGCTTCTTATACCAGTTCATCGACTTCATTTCGATTCCTCCAATCTTCTTCACCTTAAATATAAGGAACGAAGTAAAATTGGCGATGTGATAAAAGTCATCGGAAATACCGTTTTCATAAAGAGTTCACAACCCCAAACTTAAAACAGACAAAGTTTGGGTTACATTTCTACTTCAAAAACAATATTGTTCTGTCTTCTGGCCTCTTCTGTTATTCGTAGGACTATCAGGCTTAAGGATTTTAATTCCTCATACTGCTGATCATCCTTACATTCGATGATTTCGGCAATATGGCTGCATTCATACACCATGTCTTTTTCTTCCTGGACAACACTCAAAATTTCGCTTTCTTTTGTGTGGCTGTCAATAAATTTAATTTCCGATATCGGTGCCGCATCAAGAAGGACGAAGGTACCCTTTTCTCCATGGATTTCACAGGGCATAACCGAATGGGAAATCTTCGAGCAGAGAATCGTACAGACAAAGTCTTGATACTCTAACACCAGTGTACCACTGCCATCGACACCGCTTGATAAGATAACCGGATGATACGTAACCTTACTTGGTTCCCCAAATAGCCCCACAGCCAGATAAAGTGGATAAACACCTAAATCTACTAGAGCTCCGCCTGAAAAAGTACTAGAAAAGATATTTGGCATTTCACCTTCTAAAAACAAATCATACCTAGAAGAATACTGAATATAGGGCAGCATCGCACTTCTTAGAGTACCCGCCATTTGAAGGTTCCTTTTTAAGATATCAAAATTAGGTGTATGGATATTGCGAATCGCCTCAAACAAATAGACTCCATTTTCTTTTGCAGTCTGATAGGCAAGTTCCAATTCAGCAGTCGTAGAGAATATCGGCTTTTCGCATATAACATGCTTTTTATTTCTTAAAAATGTAAGTGCCTGTTCGAGATGAACTGAATTAGGCGAGGCAATGTAGACTGCCTGAACTTCTGGGCTTTTTGCCATCTCATCCAAATCCGTATAATAGTGTGCTGCTTGATATGTATGGGCAAGTTCTTTTGCCTTTTCTTCACTTCGTGAATACACTGAAGTTAAATTTAGTTTGCCGCTAAGTTTGGCTGCTTCAATAAACGAGCCTGTGATCCAGCTCGTGCCGACTGTTCCTAAATTAATCATAATTATCCCTTCTTTCTTCAATATTTTATTGTATCCTCTTTCACTATCCTTTACCAATTTTACATTCTTGCAGGTTATTTGATAAAATTAATCTTAGACTAATTTTTCAAATGAATTATGGCAACAATGGAAAATTATCATTAATTATGGTATTTATATAAGAAGGAATGAAGGAGAGGTTGAATAAATTGGACAATCTAGGTTCAAATTTTATAAAAGATGTGATGATAAAGGATTTGGAATCAGGTAAGCACGATAAAATTATCACTCGTTTTCCTCCAGAGCCAAACGGATATTTACATATTGGCCATGCTAAATCAATCATTATTAATTTTGGCTTAGCAGATGAATTTAACGGAAAAACCAACTTGCGATTTGATGATACCAACCCGTTAAAAGAAGATGTCGAGTATGTAAATTCCATTAAAGAAGATGTAAAATGGCTGGGATTCGAATGGGATAACTTGTACTTTGCTTCTGATTATTTCGAGGAAATGTATAAACGCGCGGTTTTATTAATTAAAAAAGGGCTTGCTTATGTAGATGACCTAACACCGGATGAAATCCGTGAATATCGCGGGACATTGACTTCACCTGGGAAAGAGAGTCCATATCGAGACCGTTCAATCGAGGAGAACCTTGATTTATTTGAACGGATGCGTAATGGAGAATTTGAAAATGGGAAAAAAGTTCTTCGTGCAAAAATTGATATGAAGTCTCCTAATATTAATTTACGGGATCCTGTTATTTATCGAATTGCACATGCTACACACCATAACACCGGTGATAAGTGGTGTATTTATCCAATGTATGCATTCGCACACCCTCTAGAGGATGCAATTGAGGACGTAACTCATTCCCTTTGTACGGTTGAATTCGAAGACCAGCGTCCACTTTATAACTGGGTAGTGGAACAATGCGAAATGGAAAGTACGCCTCAGCAAATTGAATTTGGCCGCTTAAACGTGACTAACACCGTAATGAGCAAGCGTAAACTAAAGCAGCTCGTTGACGAAGGGTTTGTTGATGGCTGGGATGACCCGCGGTTGCCTACCCTTTCAGGAATGAGACGCAAGGGATTCACGCCTGAGTCGATTCGAAATTTTGTCCGTGAAACAGGTGTTTCGAAAGGTTCTGGAGCAGTTGACTCACAAATGCTTGAACACTTCGTTAGAGAAGATTTGAAGCTGAAGGCTCCTCGTACAATGGGGATACTTAATCCTTTAAAAGTGGTTATCACCAACTATCCAGAAGGACAAATCGAGTTACTAGATGCTGAGATAAATCCTGAAGTTCCAGAAATGGGAATGAGGAAAATTCCTTTTTCACGTGAGATTTACATTGAGAAAGATGATTTCATGGAGAACCCGCCAAGTAAATATTTCCGCCTCTTCCCTGGTAATGAAGTTCGCCTTAAACATGCTTATTTCATTAAGTGTGAAGAAGTTATTAAGGATATCAACGGTGAAGTCGTTGAACTGCGTTGTACCTATGATCCACTCACCAAGAGTGGGACTGGCTTTACTGGACGGAAGGTAAAAGGAACGATTCATTGGGTGGAATCAACCAATTCTGTCCCAGCGGAATTTAGGTTATATGAACCACTGATCCTGGATAAAAACGAAGAGGATGAGGAAGAGAAATCCTTCCTTGATAACGTTAATCCGGAATCACTTGTGATATTACAGGGATTTGTTGAACCTAACATGAGAGAAAGCAGACCTCATGACAAATTCCAGTTCTTTAGACACGGATATTTCAACGTGGATCCAAAACATACGACAGTGGATAAACTTGTTTTTAACCGAATCGTATCCTTAAAAAGTTCATTTAAATTATAAAGCATATCCTGCCATTAGGGCGCTGAAGCTAGAAAAAAAATAGAACCTGGCGCACCATGCCTGGTTCTATTTTTATAATTCCATTGTGGTTGTGATTGGAACTTCAAGAATGACCCTTGTTCCTTTACCAGGTGTAGAGTTAATCGTAAGTTCCCCTCCTACTGCACGTGCTCTTTCATCCATACTAAATAGACCAACACCACGTGTCTCAGTTCCTGCTTCAAAACCTTTCCCTTTATCTTCAATCATTACTCTCACTGATTGATCTGCTTCTCTAACCGTAACAGTAGCATCCGATACATCTGCATATTTCCGAATATTTGTTAAGGCTTCTTGTATGATTCGATAAATGGTTAATTCGATACTAATATCGAGACGCCTGTTTAACATACATTCAAAATAAACATCAATTTGATAGTTTTCCGAAAACCGAGATAGGAAGGACCGAATAGCTGGAACAAGTCCAAGGTCATCCAATACGGATGGGCGCAGCTCCCAAGAAATATCGCGAATCTCCTCAATTAATTGTGTCGCTTCCTTTTGCATTTGATGGAGGAGCGGGTGGTCCATTTCTGAAAGTAGACGATTGATGGTAATTAGATGACTGTATAAGTTTTGACCGATGCCATCGTGTAAATTACGTGATAAACGTTTACGTTCTTCCTCTTGAACATCAATAATTTGTGTCATCATTTTTTGAAGTTCTTGTTCTACCCTTTTCCGTTCCGTTATTTCATATCGGATTGCCAAATATTGATAAGGTCTTCCGCTATCATTTAAAAATGGAACAATCGTCGTATCTACCCAATAATAGGTGCCATCTTTCGCACGATTTCGGATTTCACCCTTCCATACCTGCCCGCCGCCAATCGTTCTCCACATCTCCCTAAAAAACCCTTCAGAGTGATAGCCGGAATTTAAAATCCGATGATCCTGACCAAGCAGTTCTTCTTTTGGATACTTCGAGATTTGACTAAATTGTTCATTTACATATGTAATGGTTCCTCTAGAATCCGTTATTGCTACTATAGAAGATTCATCGAGTGCAAACTTAAAATCCATTAATTCTTGAATGGACTTTTTTAATTCCATTTCAAGGCTGGTGAGTTCGTTTAACGGCTGCTCACGATCCATTTCCATACTAAACTCCTTCACCTGAGATATGATTTCTAATTAGCTGCTCTAGTCTCTCGGCAGAATTCTTCACCATTTGCTGTTCTTCTTCGGTAAACGTGTATGCACTTCTTTTTCCAACGAGTAAAACACCTTTTGGGGAGCTATTAAAAAATAAAGGGACCGCATAACAGGAAATAAGTTTTTCGGCAAGCATAATGGGATGGTCAGTTACTTTTCCATAGATATCATTGGGAAAGTCACTCAACATCATGGGACTGCCGCTTGATATAATTTTTCCAGCGATTCCTTTTCCAAAACGGACGGTTATTCTTTGATATTTATCATTTAAGTTTCCCGCAGCATAATGCCATCGAACATCCGGCCCAACTTCATTCTGAAAAGCTAGAGCCACAAATTCGCAGCTTACCTCCTTCAGTAAGCCGTCACAAACCTCGATAACCGCTGGTATTTCTCTTATTTCTGTCATATGCCGGTATTCTCCTTATATCCCATAACCCAGCAGCCCCTTCTTGACAGCATACTCAACCAATTCCGGCCTCGTCTTCATTTTCAGCTTCTCCATTAGGTTTCCTTTATGAGTTTCAACCGTTTTTACACTGATCACTAACTGTTCAGCAATTTCTTTATTTGAATATCCTTTCGCAATAAGGGTAAGGACCTCTTTTTCACGATCGGATAAAAGACTATACGTATCATTGCTGCCTTGCTTAATACTGCCTAAATATTCTTCCATTAATCGCTTGGTTGCCGCTGGATGAAGATAGGCATCCCCAGCTGCAACGGATTCGATTGCAGACATTAACTCATCATGTGGAGCACTTTTTAAAATACAGCCTGCAGCCCCAGCCTGGACTGCTCTAAATAGGTATTCCTCATCATCATGCATGGTTAAAATCAGGATATTTATTTCTGGCATTTGTTTTTTTAATTCCGCAGTCGCTGATAATCCATCTTTTCCATGCGGCATACTTAAATCCATTACTACTACATTGGGTTTTAATTTCAAGGCTTTTTTAATGCCTTCATTTCCTTCAGAAGCTTCACCAATCACTTCCATTTCAGGATTTGTATGTAAAAGCATTTTCAAGCCGCTTCTTACAACAGCATGGTCATCAACTAATAGGATTTTGATCAATTCTAACTCTCCTTCGCTCCCTAGATGGGAAGAGATATTTCTATAGACGTCCCTTCACCTATTTTAGAGTAAACCCTACATTTTCCGCCAGCTAGAAGCATTCTCTCTTTCATCAAAACAATCCCAAGTGAATATGGTTTCTTTTCAAGATCTTCTTCTTGAAATCCTATTCCGAAATCAAAAATTGAAATTTTTAATTCATTTTCTCTCCAGATCATTTCCATTTTCACATGAGACGTATCTGCATATTTTGCAATGTTTGCCAGTGCTTCTTGGCATACCCGAAAAACAGCAATACTGCCAGCTTCAGGAATGCTTTTTTCAATACCTGCGGATTTTATTTCTACAAGGATCCCAAATGTTGAAGTATACACCCTAAGATAACTTTTTATTGCTGGCAGTAATCCAAGAGAAGTAAGGGCAGGCGGATAAAGTTCAACGGAAAGTAATCTGATCTCCTGCATCGTCTTTTCAATTAACTGAGTCATTTCATGAAGATAATTTTTCAAATGGTCCTGACCAATTCCTGCTTCAACTATTTGTAATCCTGTTAGTATACTAAATAGATTTTGTCCTACTCCTTCATGAAGTTCTAAGGAAATTCGTTTAATTTCCTCTTCTTGTGCCTGAATGATATAGGAACTAATTTGATTTTTTGATGCAGCGTTTTCTATTACTCTCGCCCTCCTCCCTTAGATTTTTATTGGATTTTAAATGTATACGTTAGCCCGCTCCTAGTGTCTGATGCAGAAAACAACGTTTCTGATTGAGCAATATCGCAGGCAAGCGGAACAGCTAAAAAATTCACATGATCAAAATAGAACCGAATATGTGTGTGGTCAGGGCAGTACTCAACTTTTTCTACTTTTTTATTTATAGCAGGCGGTTGGTCTCCACCCTGTTGGTCGTGTACCGTGATTTCAACAGTCGCTCCAACAAATCCTCGCAATTCCTCTAAACTAATGGGTTCCACAGCTATTACACCCTCTCTTTACAGGGTAGATGAACATTTTATAGCCTTGAAGATACTCCCAAAACTTTTCACCGGCATTTTCTTCAAGGAAAAGGACGGTTTCTTCCTCAGAATTCCAATCGCTCATCCCTTTTACTTCCGCAATCACCATTTCAGCACCTTCAATGGTCTTTTCTTCTAGAAACCAATTCAAACGTTTCTTTCCAAATGTCTCTTTTAATATTTCATTAATTTCATTTGAAAATCCACCTGATTGTCCTCGCATAAAACAAAAATCAAGATATGTTTCACTAGTCATTAACGTTCACACCTTTTTTATAAATCAGGAATGCAACTGGGAATAAGATGACATTTAGGCTTGCAGCGATAATACTGTTTGTATAGTTTTCATAAAAGTATTGATGAACCATATATTGAGTAGCGATAATATTCAACATTAATACAGCTAAAAGGAGTGCAACTGGCAGGTAACTACGCTTCATAACGTTTCACTCCTACAGCATAAATCGATCCATTTTCTACTTTCACATGGATTTCAGGTAAAGGGCGTCTAGGTGGACCTGCTGTAGGCGCACCGGTTTCAACATCAAATTTTCCATGATGACAAGGGCAGAGCATTTCCCCTTCATCCTTCTTCCAAAATACCGGGCAGCGAAGATGAGTGCAGGCATTTTGATAGGCTACATATTTCTCCTCGGATAACCTGATTAAAATCGCACTGTCATGCTCTCCTGGAAAGTGAAAATCGACTGCATCGCCAATAGGCAGCGCCTTAACATCGGTAATTTTCTGTTTTGGATATTTTTTATCTCCCAGCCCGTTGAGCTCATTCGCAGCGAGTACACCCCATGGAAGCGAGGATACCGCAAATACTCCTGCAGCCCCGACTAATGTTTTCATAAAACCGCGGCGGTCTAATTTTCTTTCATTATTACGATTTATATTATGAGTATAGTTATCTTCATTAAATGGGATTTTATTATTTTTATCTGTCATGTTAATCCCTCCTAAAACAATTTCGTGACACCCTGAAGAATTCCAGGGAGGTTCACTCTTACATTGGTTTCGCCTTCTAAGTAAGGCATACTTGTAACCCATTTACCATTATCTAAATTAAAATGCTTTTGCTTTGCTTCGATTTCTTCATCCGTTAACCATTGCAGGGTATTTGACGGACATACGCTTGCACACATCGGTGGAATTCCGTCCTTTGTCCGATCTATACATAAGTCACACTTATACATTAAGTTTTGCTCTGTATCAAACTTAGGTATTCCGTATGGGCAGGCAATCGTACAGTTTTGACAGCCAATGCACTTCTCAACAAGAGCCGAAAGTACGGCCCCTGTTTCATGTATTTGGATCGCTTGCGCCGGACAGCTTCTTGCACAGGCTGGATTCACACAGTGCAGGCACATGAGAGGCATCGTTTGACGATTAACAAGCGGGTTCACATCGTACACATAGTTTCGGTTACGCTCCTCATGTCCTCCGCACTGCGTACATGCCGCTAAACAAGAGCGGCATCCGATACAGTTTTCAAGTTCTAAATATAGCCTCTTTTTCATTTATTGCACCTTCTTTAGTTCTAGTTTTTCTATCTGTGCTGCACAAGCTTTAAACTCCGGCATCCGTGACATTGGGTCTAAGGCACCAATAGTTAAGAGATTAATAGATTTATCGTGACCCCAGTGGTAAGGAACAAACACGGTATCCTTTCGAATGGCCTCCGTGATTTTCACTTGATAATAAGCCTCTCCCCTTCTGGTGAATAGACGGACTTTTTCTTCGTGGTTAATTCCATACTTTTCTGCTGTTTCTGGGTGAACTTCTACAAATGGTTCCGGACTCATATCGCGTAAGAAATTGATTCTTCTCGTTTGGTTCCCAGATAAATAGTGATAAACGACACGTCCTGTTGTTAAACGTAATGGATATTCTTCATCAGGCTCTTCAGCTGGCGGACGATAAGGAAGAGCACAAATTTTAGCCTTTCCATCTGGATGATAGAATTTTTTATCTAAAAACATATGAGGTGTTCCGGGGTCGTTCTCATCTTTACATGGCCAGAATACACCGTCTTGTTTTTCGATTTTATCCCAAGTAATCCCGTAATAATCTGCATATCCGCCTTTTGAAGCTAAACGGAATTCATCAGCAACATCTTTAGCTGTTTTTAAATGGGAGAAGTATTTACCTCTGCCAAGACGTTCACATAATTCAACATGAATTTGCCAATCTGGTTTCGATTCTCCAAGCGGCTCTTGTGCCTTGTTAATTTTTATACAACGTCCTTCAAGATTTGTAACGGTCCCTTCATCTTCAGACCAAGTTGTAGTAGGAAGGATTACATCTGCAAATTCTGCTGATTCTGATAGATAGAAATCAGAACAAACCATGAAATCAAGATTTTTTAGCTGTTTACGTACATAATTTAAGTTTGGCGCGGAAACAGCTGGATTTGAGCACAATAAGTATAATCCACGAATAATTTTTTGTTCCATTAATCCAAACATTTCATAAGCGGAAACGCCCTCTTTTGGCATTTCTTCCGGTTCAATGCCCCACACCTTCGCTACAGCCTTCACGTGTTCAGGATTAGCAATTTTACGGTATCCTGGAAGTGCATCGGCTTTTTGACCGTGCTCACGGCCGCCTTGACCATTGCCCTGTCCAGTAAATGTAGCAACACCGGCTTTAGGACGGCCAATTTTACCTGTTACTAATGCCATGTTTGTATAGCCTGAAACATTATCTACGCCTTTTACCTGCTGCTCAATTCCGCGGGCAAACATGACGATTGCATTTGGTGCTTTTCCGTATATTTCTGCTGCACGGATAATCTTCTCTGGAGCAACTCCTGTAAGTTCACTCGTATATTCTGGTGTAAATTCCTTCACTAGTTCCTTTGTCTCTTCAAAACCGTTTGTATGGTTGTTAACAAACTCCTCATCCACATGACCATTTTGAATTAATAGATTTAGGATTCCGTTAGCTAGCGCAAGGTCTGTTCCTGGTCTTAAGTCTAGGTGGACATCCGCTCTTCTTGCAATTGGCGTTTCTCGAGGATCTGCAACAATTAAATAACCGCCGCGTTCTTGAACCGCCCATACACGGAACATGGATGTAGGGTGACACTCTGCTGTATTGCTTCCCGCGATGAACAAACAATCTGTTTCATGTAGGTCTGTCCATGGAAGCGTTGATCCACGGTCAACTCCGAAAGATCTCATAAATCCACCGGCAGCACTCGCCATACAAAAACGGCCATTGTAATCAATGTAACGTGTTTGTAAACCAACACGTGCAAACTTTCCAGTTAAATAACATTTTTCATTGGTCATAGAAACACCGCTGTAAACACTCAGTGAATCTTTACCGTAATCACGTTGAAGCTGTTTAAAATTTTTCACGATTAAATCATAGGCTTCATCCCATGTAGCTTCACGGAAACCTTCTTTCGTTCCTTTTAATGAAGCGTCATCACGGATTAAAGGTTTTAATATACGATCATCATGGTTTGTTTGCTGGTAAGCAGTAACGCCTTTTGGACACATTTTCCCTACTGTAACTGGCCAATCATAACGTGGCTCAACGCCAATAATTTTATTCGTTTTTGTATTTACACGTAAGTTCATCCCGCATTGCATTCCGCAATAGCTGCAGTGTGTTTTTACGAGAGTTTCATTTGGATGACGAACATTTTCTATTTCTTTAAAAAACTTATCCCTTTGCATTCTGGTTTGCCTCCTTGACCTTTACTTGATGTGTTGCGAATCCAGAGAATCTTGAAATACGATATTTTCTGCGGCAAGGGAGGCATAGCTCAGCAAGATTAAAGCCATCTTCCATATTGAATTCGATCGCATTTACTCCCAATACTTGAATGACATCATTTGACTGTTCAACCGAAACGAAATGATCACCGCATACTTTACACTTTTTCTCTTCCTGTTCCGCGTAGTGCTCACGATAGTTCCTTGCAAAAACACTTACCGGACGGAAAGGAATATGAGCAAGTTTACCGAATGGCAAATAAATTAATGTTACAATAACAGAAAATTGATGTATTAATGACATTTGCGGCTGCATCCAGCCACCAAGCCATACGTTTTGGACTGTTAATAAAAGTCCTGTAACCGAAATAAAGATTAATAAGTAGAGTGGAAGGAAATCATAGATAAATTTTTGTTCCGCTCTTGCCTGCATGTTTTTCAAGCGGCGATATAAGGCCATACAGACACCTGAAATCACCATAACTGCTGAAATATTTAAGGCATTATAGGAGAACCAGGCAATGATTCCATCAGCCTTTACCGTCATTAAATCTATACCCATTAGCACGATTGTGTATTGACCCATCTCATCCATCGTAAAGTACATCCAGCCAAACACGAGTGGAAATGTTACTAAACAAGCAAGGACACATCCCCAACCGATTAATATATGCTGCACCCAGCGGTACAAACCACGGTTTTTTATGAAATCATAAATGGCTAAATGATTAACTGCTGTTTTGGGTGTGCTTTTTCTTTTTAAAAGCCTTAAGCCTTTTTTGATAAAAATTTTGGTTGGCGGTCTTTCGCCCCATGCGATAAAGCGGTAGAAAAAACCTCCGATAAAAACAATCGTTCCGACCATATATCCATAGAGATTTAAATCAACATGGGTGAACATTCTCGTCGCAATAAAGGAAAGAATAACAATTGCGGAAACAGTTAAAAACATAGATTTAGCAAACTTAGATGCAAATGCATTATTAATGGAGTGTTCCGGTTTTTTATTTAATGGCGTATTTGTCTGCATTTTAGCTCCTCCTAAAAAAAATAACACTAACGATTTTTCTTACTCTAATTGTAAGAAATTCATTAGTGTTATCCATATAGGGGAACTCCCCCATCAACAGAGGAAAAAACCCTTAGATTTTTTGTTTTAGACATTTCTTTGTCACATATTAGTTCCTGAGATACTTTTTGTTCCACGAATAGAAGAGAATCATTATTCCTGTTATTACGAGTAATGAGAAAATCGCAGCATCCCAAAATGGAAGCGATGCGGGACTTTCTTTAAATCCTGGGAGAACTTCATTCCATGCAAACAATAATTGTGGGATATAGAAGATCAAGTACAAGGAAATCGTCAAAACGACCCCTGCTAAATAAAAAATAGAGTATACAGCAACAGTCTTCCGTTCACTTGAAAATATATCATCATTTATACTGGATGGTTTAAAAAACAATAGCTTATTTTTCAGCATCTGTTGTGCATTTTCCAACAGATTGTAACATCCTGTTACATTTTCTACTAAATAATAGATGTCAGTTTTCATATAGATACAGAATTGGTATACCATTCGAATGAATGTATTAAAGACCACGAAATTAAGAATACTCAAGAAAACTGCAGAACCATTTGGAAAGAGTATTTGACTAATTAAAGCAAACGAAAGGATAATGGTGTCAAAGCACAGACCAGACAAGTACAAACCATTGCGAGCCTTCGAAGGCAGCTTCCACGCGAGTGACATATCTGTTTCAAGTACAATAAGAAATAGGCGGTGGCCAACCTCTAATTTTGTTGGGAGGTTTTGAGCCCTTATCGCTAGAATATGTCCAAATTCGTGAAAAAGCACTAGACATACCGTCAATATGATCCACGTCGGAATATTAAGGATCATCAAGTCAAATATAAATAAATCCTTATAGTGAGGAATTAAAGTGGGTTTCGCAATGAAAATGGATAAATTAAACAGGAAGAAAAACAAATAAACAAAATAAGCAATCTTATTAAAAAAGAACTTTCCAAGTTTTGGTGATATCCCCATAAACCCTAAGGTATCCCTTTCCTTTTCCTGAATTTCAACAGGCATGCCATCAATCTCAGCAATTAGATTGATTTCTAAAAGCTGTTCGGCAAAATCGATAAGTTCAATATCTTCCTTAGGATATTTTTCTACTAGTAATAATTCAATTTCCACCAAGGATAAACCCTTGTTGATTAGATTAATCGTATCAATACAAATTTCTGGCATTTCATAAAATTCACCTGAAGCAGGATCTTCAACGATGAAGTGCTTTTGATCCTTACGAATGTCTATTGGCATCAACACTAGTCTGGAATTAATTGATAATACCATTATAAGCATCATTCCTAATTTAGAGTCACAAAAAAGAAGGATGCTGTATACTGTTAGCATCCTTCTACGTTTTTACATCCACCAGCATATCCAACATGAACCAGTTACTTTCACTTTTTTTAATTTGCGGATTTTCAATGATTTCACCTCCTCAAACTATTAAAATGCTTGATTAGTATAAAAATCTGCATCTCTATTTTCTTGGGATATTTTGTGAATTTTTTTCCACTTTGGATACACCTTTTGAAATAAATTAACCAATTCAGGATCAAACTGTGTACCTTTTCCCTCTACTATCCGCTGATAGGCTTCTTCAACCGTCAGTGCGGATCGATAGGACCTTGTAGAGGTCATGGCATCAAACGCATCAGCAACAGCCGCAATTCGAGCAGAATAAGGTATTTCTTCACCTTTTAGCTGGTCTGGATAGCCTTGTCCATCCCATCGTTCATGATGCGAACGAATAACATCGATATTATTACTGAGGCCTACTACTTTTGATACTGCCTCTGCTCCCACAACAGTATGGGACTTAATAATTTCGTACTCTTCCTTAGTAAGTGAGGTTGGCTTCATCAATATTTGATCTGGTATATGAATCTTTCCAATATCGTGGAGTAAACAAGTATAATTAAATGCCTTCAACTCTTCATCCGAAAATCCACCAGATTCTTTTGCCAATTCCATTGCATAACTTGCAACTCGTTCACTATGACCTCTTGTATAAGGATCCTTAAGTTCCAGCGTGGCTATTACTCCTTTTACAATCCCTGTCAACTGCTGATCATAGGAAGTTTTTACAGCTTTTACATAGGATTGGAAACGATTTAATATAATGAACGCAATCAGGGAAAAAATTGCTACCAATACGATTCCTAATAATGCCAATGGGGTTTTAATTATTAGACCAACTATTATATATTTCGCTATTATTCCAATCGTTACCACTATAAGAAACGGTTTATTAACAAAAATAGGTGCAAGCAAAAGCCAAAAGATTTCAACCGTATTTCCACCCTTATATAATTCTGGTTGATCAATAAATGTAACGACATCATTTAGTAAAGTTAATAAGGTATAGCTTATAAAATAAATATACTTTACCTGGTAAGATTTTTGATTTCTGACAAGATTATAGGCAATTGGTAATAGGAGAAACATAATAACATACACTAGATAAGTCAATTTATCTGGAGTATCGTTTTTTATCTGTGGAATAACCTCTGAAATAACTTCAAATATTAATTCGAAAGAAATGGCGACAATATAAAATAAAACTAAAAACCATTTAAGTGTCCGAGTTTCTTCATTTTGTAAGTTAGGATCTATTATCTGCTTCTTCATTGCTAACCTCGCATAAGGAGTTATATTCTTTAATACTTTTGAACTATGAACGTTTACTTTCATGACACTTTTCCTTATTATACATCAATTATTTTAAAAGAAATACATAAAATAATTATGATTTATGTAGAATTCTAGAACAACTCCATAAAAATACAGAATATTCAGTAATCGACATAAATCAAAATAAAGACGTTATTTTTGGTTGATAGGCAACATTACTTTTACCAATGTCCCTTTTTCAAATCCATTAATGTAGAATTCCCCAAAATGATCCTTAATAATTTGATTTGAAACCATTAAACCTAAACCCGTTCCCTCTTTTTTTGTAGTAAAGAAAGGCTCTCCAATATTAAGGAAGTCTTCATCCGAAATTCCGCTGCCTTCATCCTGGATTGAGATATTCATCTTATTTCCTTCTACTTTAACAGTGATTGTTATTTTCCCGCCATTAGGCATCGATTCAATTGCATTTTTTATTAAATTAATAAACAATTGCTTTAACTGTTTTGGATCACAATCTAGTGGAGGTAAAGGTCTTTCCATGATTGTTTCAGTGGTAATTCCTTGTCTTTCAGCTAGATGTTTTGTTAGAGAAAGTGTGTAGTCAATAATTTCTTCAATTCCCACTTTAGAAAATTGGACTATTTTTGGTTTTCCTAGTGTCATTAAATCATTTACAATTGAATTAATCCGATCTATTTCTTGAATCATGATTGGATAAAAGTCATTCGTATTTGGGTAATTTTCGTGCTGAAGCTGGGTAAATCCTTTTAATGATGAAAGTGGATTACGGATTTCATGACCAATAGCAGCCGCCATTTGTCCTATTACAGCAAGTTTTTCTTTTCGTCTAAGCTCTTCATGTGCTTTATTTACTGATTCAATGTACGACTCGAAACGGTTTAATATGACAAAAGCTATGGCAGAAAGAATGATATAAATGAACAAGGGAACCAATACCTCTAAATCAAGTAAAATGACTCCAAAAAATACATACTTTAGTACCATTCCTAATGAAACAGTCCAAAAATACTTATTATTAACGAAAATTGGCGAAAAGAGTATAAATACAACTTCCACAATATCTCCTGCAGCAAAAGACTCGTCTTTGCCATAATAAAGCAAAAAATTATGAATCGTATCCCACAATAGGAAGCTGTAAATATATAGATATTTTATAATATAGGGATTCCCTTTTTTTATAAGGTAAATGGCTAAAGGTAATAAACCAAAGTTGATAATGTAAATCCAAAAACCTAATCCCTGATTGGGTCTTGTTATGACACCATTCCCATAGTAAGGGTATATATAATAATAAATTAATTCAAATGAGATAAAAAAAATATAAAATAGCCACAAAAATAACTGAATTGCCTTTTTTTCTTCATAGAATAACTTTAGTCTGGTGCTGCTATCTTTCATACCTGGTACTCCCTTGGGTAATCTTTCATTTATGATTCAAATTATCTCCTACCATTCTACCACTTTTTTTTATAAAATCCTGATGTTATTTCTGGAAATCCGATGATATTCGACATAATTCCACCGATCGTAAAAGGACTCGATACAATCGAAGTCCTTTTACATTATAATTCGTATAAATTCGCCTACTAACAAATTATAGATTTCTACCCGTAAATTTCCCGTAATAAACATAGCATTTACGGTCCTCATCAATTTCTCTTGAATCCAGTTCAAATTCCATAAATTTCCCAGCCCTTTGAATGTAAATATAATCTGAATGCAGAGTTGACAGGATCTCCTCATGACTCCAAACTTCCTTATTTTCTATCAGCGTATAGGTTGAGCCTTTGAGCTCTCTGACCTCAAAACCAATATGTGAATATTCTTTTTCTAGCAAATCATTCGTATGGCTTTCTTTTTTTACATACAAAACGGATGTGCCGTCCGGGTCCAACGCTGTCGCTGTCACAGCATAGGTATCACCATCTTTTACAAAATATTCACAGGTCATCCTCGCGACGGCTTCAACAGGGGTAATATTCTGGTAATTCCATAACGCAGGATAGTTTTTAAGTTCATCGTCAAGTCGGTATTCCAGCTTCAATCTCCATCCCTCTTTCTTTTTTGCATTTATTTTATCATTGTTTTCCTAAATTTTACTTTTATAATGGTTATTATAATGTAAAAAGGAGTGTGATAAGGTGAAGAAAACCCAATGGTTAATTACCGGTGTACTTACTACTCTAATGGCCGGAACCACTTTAGCCGGATGTTCACAGACACAGGACATACCTCCTGAACCAGACGATTCAAATTGCCGGGAATGGGAATGGGACGATGAAGATGGTGTATGGCAATGTGATGATACTCGGTCAAGCTATTATGGGCACTTCTTTTTAGCCGGAATGTTTTTTAGTAACAAATCCGCTTTAAGGAATTCATCTGCATACAAGTCTTATAAATCCTCTTCCAGCTTTAAGGGTGGATTTGGCAGTGGCTCAAAAGGCGGGTTTGGAGGTTAAGTTCATGTCCAAATACACTAAGAATCGAAACCGTTTTTATTCAAATTTCCCGACTTTTTGGGCGAACTTATATGGCAGTGAATATAGTCTTTATCATGTATTACCCATTAACGAACAAACACATACTCTCATAAAAGAAGCGACGGAACGAATGGGAAAGGTATTCTTTAAAACCGCCCGGCTCCTGAGAAGTCTACAGGATGAACAGCTGCTTGAACTTGGATACCCTGAAGCAAGCCTGCCATTTCTTCGAATGAAGCACCTTTTTCCGGAAACAGTCATTTCTCGTTTCGATTTTGCCTTGACCACAGACGGGATTAAAATGCTTGAGTTTAATGCTGATACTCCAACGTTTATCGTTGAATGCTTCCATATTAACGGTAAAGTATGTTCTGAATTCGGCTATCTTGATCCAAATGACAACCAAGAACGCCTTTTATCATCTGGTGTAACAAAAGCTGTCCTAGAATCCACAAAAGGTCTCGTATCTCCAAACGTGGTGTTCACTGCCCACAGCGACCATAGCGAGGACTGGAATACAACCATTTATTTAAGTCAATTATGTAAGGTTAAAAACCAAACACTTCCGATATCGGAGCTGCGAATTACCGATGAAGCACTTTTAGATGCGGATGGAGTGCCCATTGATGTTTTATACCGCCAGACCTACCCGCTTGAACATTTGCTTGAGGACAGAGATCCAAATGCAGGTGATCGTGTCGGAATACAATTATTACAGCTGGCAATGGAAGGAAAACTCACGATTGTAAATCCTGTTTCTGCCTTTCTTCTTCAACCCAAATCGGTACAATGCCTAATATGGGGCTTAGCTGAAAATGAGGGTTTTTATACAAGGGAAGAACTAGAGTGGATAAAAACATATATGCTGCCGACCTATCTTGAAAGTGACCCATTTTTAGGCAAAGAAGCTTATGTTCAAAAACCATCCTTCGGCAGGGAAGGTGATACCATTACGATATGGGATAAACATACGAATGTGGCTGCCCAAAATTCCTTTAACACTTATAAGGAAGAGCTGCCCGTTTATCAATCATATATACCGCTTCCCGTTATTTCACTTGAAACGGAAAAAGGTATCGAGGAGCTTTCATATGTATTTGGTTCTTTCCTCATTGCAGGTAAACCAAGCAGTATTGGAGTTCGAGCTGGTGGAAAAATCACAGGTAATGAGTCTTATTTCTTACCCGTGGCAATAAATGAAGGAGGACTATAAAATGTTAAATTTCTTGATTTATTTAGCTGTTTCTTTAGCTTTATTATTCGTTGGACTCTTTCTAATGGAAATCACCACGAAGGTGAAGGAATTTTCTTTAATGGGCAAAGGAAATAAAGCAGCAAGTTATGTACTTGGAGGCAGACTGCTGGGTCTTGCCATCGTTTTATACTCTGCTCTTGCTAATTCTATTTCTCTATTGGATATGGTGATATGGGGAGCAGTTGGTATTGTGGCACAAATTATCGTCTACTATCTTGCCGAATGGCTTACCCCGCGTTTTAACATTACCCAAAGCATTGAAGAAGATAACCGAGCTGTGGGACTCTTTCTCCTTTTACTCTCCGTATCCATCGGAATCGTGATCGCAGGATGTTTGACGTATTAAAGAACTCAGCGGTATAATGCATTTCTTAATTAATTTGTTAAGGACAAATCTTGGGGACGGTTCTTGTGTTTTTGTCCTTCATCCAGCTCATGAAGGACATATCTTCGATTCGAGCCTTGGTTTTGTCCTTCATCCAGCTCATGAAGGACATATCTTCGATTCGAGCCTTGGGATTTGTCCTTCATCCAGCTCATGAAGGACATATCTTCGATTCGAGCCTTGGGATTTGTCCTTCATTCAGCCTATAAAAGACACCCCCTACTCCTTCCTTATACCAATTTAAAAAACGGATTACTCTGCACTGGCACCCATAATTCAGATTGTTCAAGCATCCCAGCCATAGAATATAAAAGGTCTTCCCTTCCTTTAGCAGCCATAAATTGAACACCCACTGGCAGTCCCTCTTGTGTGAGATGGAGTGGTACTGTCATCGCCGGCTGTCCCGTAAGATTTGCTAATTGTGTAAATGGGGTTCTTTTTAAATTATTTTCAGCAACTTGTTCAACAATACCCGCCTTTTTCAAAATCCCTCCAAATCCCAAGCTTCCGCTAACCTGCATAGCAAGTTTTTCGTATGGACTTGGATCGAGCTCACCAATTTTTGCTGGTAGCATTGCGGTTGTTGGTGTCATATAAAAATCATATGTTTCATGAAAAATTTCCATCTCAAGTGCCGCTTTATCCCATTCCCTTAGGCTTAATACAAACTCCTTCGCAGACGTTGCCTTTCCAATTAAACCTACAATCCATGTGGTCATTTCCACATCATTCATTTTTACTTTACGCCCCAGTATTTCCTCAAGGGAAGCTAGGTGTGCTGCAACTTCACCAAAATACATCGTTAAAAAGCTATAAACTATTTTCCTTCCATCAACAGGAGCTTCTTTTTCAACGACATGATGTCCTAGTGATTCCAAAAATTTTGCTGTTTTCATAACGGCTTCTTTACAATCTGGGTCTACCTTATTTCCTAATGGTGATTGAACAGTAAAGGCAATCTTTAACCTTTTATCTACATTCATTTGTAATTGTGAAAGGTAATTTCCTTCAAATGGGAGGGCGTGGAATGCAGCTCCTTTTTCATACACACTTAATGCATCCAGCATTGCTGCACTGTCGCGAACGGATCTAGATAAGATTAAATCCACTGCTGCGCCTTGCCAGCTCCTGCCGGCTAAAGGACCTACAGGCGTTCTTCCTCTTGTTGGTTTCAAGCCAAAAAGTCCACAAAATGAAGCTGGAATTCTGATAGATCCTCCGCCATCATTTGCTCCCGCAATCGGAACCATCCCACTAGCCACTGCCGCTGCAGACCCTCCGCTCGATCCGCCTGGAGTATGCTCCGTATTCCACGGGTTTCTTGCAGGTCCATAGATGGCGGGTTCTGTGATTCCCATTAATCCAAACTCTGGTATGTTCGTTTGTCCTATCAATACAGCTCCCGTTTTTCGAACCTGTTTTACGTAGTTAGAATCAACCTTTGCATAGTGGTCTTGATAGACTTTGGACCCAAAAGTAATTTTCTCACCCTCCATTTCCTGTGCTAAGTCTTTTAACAACATAGGCACGCCGGCAAAACTCCCATTTAAATCGATTTTTTCTGCCATTGCTTCAGCTTTTTCATACAATTTATTTATGACTGCATTCAATTTTGGATTATGCATTTCAATTACTTTAATCGCTTCTGCCACTATCTCTTTGGGATGCACCTCTTTCCTTTTCACCAATTCCGCAAGGCCCAGCCCATCATACTGCTGATAATTAAACCCCTCCACTCTGCTCACCCTCTCCATTATTTTTAACCTATAATTTCTATTTACGATTGCGTATTTCCTTTTATGAAACATAGGCACACTTTATGGCCTTAGCAAATTTTATTGACATATTTTTAAATAGGGTGTAATATTATTAATTGTGCTTTAGATTTTATGTAACTTGTAATAGATAGATAACGCAATGTAAGAATTTTTTCTGGCATTCTGCTTATGTTTTAAAAGTAAAACTTATTCACGCTGGATCGGCTTCGGAGCCGTAAGGATGTAAGAGAGGTAGGGCTTACATCGTTTAGGTATAAAACCATCAGGTGGAAGAGTAACCGCGGCAATTTGGTCTTTTAATACCATTTATTATATATAAATACTTACCTTGCGATGGCTGATAGTAGAAACAACCATTCACAAGTTACAATAGTGATCCACTTGGATTAAAAGCAAAAGAAGGCAGAGGAATTAAATCCTCTGCCTTCGTCTAATTTTAAAGTGTTTTATTTTTGTTCGACAGCCCCATTAGAGTTGATTAGTACTTTTACAGATACATTGACATCAGATTCTGCCAATGCTTCTCCCCAATTATTACCCACCTTTTTAAAATGAGTATATTGGTACGCACGGGCGTAAAGACCGAGTCCAATCGGATCAATTTTCTTTTTTTGGATTTTCTTTATGAGGTCTTCAATTTGTTTTTTTAACACTCTTTCAATCGCCTTTGTTAACTGATCATTATTTAGCTTCTCTTCCGGAAATATACGTTCTACAATATTGATGGTCAATTTAATGTTAATATCAAATTGAAATTTATTCTGCTTATATCCAGACTTTATCTTCGTTTTTACTTTGTTAACTGCAAAACTTATCACATTATTATGGAAGATGTTTTTCTTATCTTCATTAGGAAGAACGGGAATCGTCAGGGTGATTTCATGCCTCTTTTTATTCTGTACCATCAATAGTAGAGTTGATTCAGGCACATTAAGAAATTGAGCATATTTCCCTTTATTATCAAGAAGAGATATTCCTGCCAGCTCAATATTTTTTTCTTTTTTCACTTCCGAAATAAAAGGGGTCATACCCTTCTCGTAAATCTCCCTATGCAGTTCTTGAAGTGTACCTTTTACCGCTCTCGTTCGATCATAGTTTTTATCGATCAATGATTTCAGATGTAAAGATAATTGTGGTTTCTCCCCTGGATTATGAAAAATAACTTTTGAAACAGGACCATCAACCGTCACTACTCTTGTACTCATGGAAAATGTAGGATTTCGATAAACAGTATCCAATATTGGAAACCAATCTTCATGTTGCAAGACACGTTTTCCCACTAATAATACTTGAATTTTCCCAGCCGTTACCTCTCCTGTTGTCAAAGCGTCAAAAAGTCTTCTTGAATCTCGTATTGTTTTCGCCTTTACCTCATATGATTCAGTTCCTTTCTTTGCTTCTTTACTAAAAACTGGATTAATTTCATAAAAGACAAGGTTATTTTTATCATCTAGATCAATACCAAGGATTAAAGCAAGCGTCAAATCCTCTAAAGGAGCTTTCTTGCCGCAGCTAGAAAGGATGACGATAAGGAAAATCAAAAGAGTCGCATATAACCACCGTTTCATTTTATCGCCCTCTTTTTTAAGTGAGAATAAAGCAGGAGATATACCCATAAGCATATTGGAAAAGCATATCCAAGTAGGAAACTAATGGGTTCGCCCATTTTTTGAAGCTGAGTATTTTTGTCAAAAGATTGAGGTAAGAAAAAAACATAGACCAGGTTAAGAAGCAATAACCATCCTACATATTTACTGTGATCTTGCTTACCAAATAATTGACTGGCAGAAAATACAGTAACAAAAAAGATTGGCAGGACCGTCGTAGATATGACAAATATATACAAAGATAAATAGATAATTTCCAACCGTTCCAAAAATTTGAATTCAACTATTTTTAATAGATTTATGGTTGGTTCTTTATACTGGGTAATTTCATCTGGACTATAAAATGTAAAAGCAACGATCGTTACAATTAAAAATACGACCAATGTAAGTGTATTAGCAATGACTATTCCGATGGATGCTTTATGTTTTTGTTGCAAAAAAGGATACAGGAAAAAAGCAATTTCAAATCCTAAATAGGAAAAAATCGTTGTTTTTACTGCTGTAAGTATTGGAAACCATCCTTCTTTTATAATAGGAAGCAGGTGAAGCCAGTGAGCCTCTTTTAATGGATTGAAATAAAAGAAGAACATCCATATCGTCATAAAAAAAACCAATTCAGCATACCTGCCTACTATCGTTATATTATTTCGAACAATCAGGTAGCTGGGAATGGATAAGAGCAATAGTAAGATAACCATATTTGTTTGTGGCAAAATCCAAAATTGGATAAACAGACCTTCCCGAACAAAAATGGTAGAGCCTATAAAAGCGTAATACAAAATAAAAATAGCAGCCGCGATTTTTCCACACCATTTTCCGAAATAATTGGTGATTAGATCAATAATCGTTCCATTAGGGTAATTCTTCATCACTTGTATAATGATTAAACTCGCTAGTGTAGAAAATAACCAGCCAATAATAAGAGCGATCCAGCCATCTGTCCCTGCTTTTTCAGCTAATTCACGCGGCAATGTTAAAAGACCGACCCCAACCTGGACACCATGAATTAAAAAGATATATTGCATGAACGTAATTGGATTTTGTGTATATTTCATCAATGTTCGTCACCCTTTGGACGATTTGAATTAGCTTTTTTCCTTTGAATAGCTCTAGTGCTTTCAGGGCGCTTGACAATCGACCACTCTGGAAACCGTATAAATAGATCTTTCCAATCTGGAAAACGTAACGGAGCAAATGGACTGCCATAAGGTGTACCTAAAGATTGGAGTGCAATAACATGAGCGATTAATGTCATTAATCCAACTGCGAGTCCCACAAATCCGAATATTGCTGCTGCAATCATCATTGGAAATCGAAGCAGCCGAATGGCTGCGCCCATATCATAATTTGGAATAATAAAAGAAGCAATTGCAGTTAAGGCAACGACAATCACCATGATATTACTTACGATTCCTGCTTGTACAGCCGCTTGACCTATGACAATACCACCAACGATACCAACTGTTTGACCAATTTTTGCAGGAAGACGTATACCTGCTTCACGCAGCATTTCTAATGTTATTTCCATAATGATTGCTTCTATAAAAGGTGGAAATGGAACTCGTTCTCGAGATGCACCAATGGATAAAAGCAGCTTTAAAGGGACGATTTCAAAGTGAAAGGCAATCACAGCAATATAGGTTGCCGGTAGAAATATAGCAATAAAAAATCCAAAATATCTCATGAGGCGAATGAAGGATGCCACGATCCAGCGTGCCCCATAATCATCCATACTCTTGAAAAAAATTTCAAACGTTGCTGGTCCAATTAGGACATTGGGAGAACGATCTACTACTGTCACAATCCTACCCTGTAAAATTTCTCCAGCAGCAAAATCTGGGCGTTCCGTTAAAAATAATTGCGGAAATGGAGAATAGGGGTTGTCCTCAATATATTCTGCTAATGAGGCCGCATTTAAAATACTATCGACATCGAGTTTGTTTATTCGGTCTACAAGCTCCTTCAATACTTCTGGATTTACAACATCAGCTAAATACATTATCGTAAGCTTTAAATTCCCTCTTGTACCAACGGTCATTTCCTTCATTTTCAACTCACGGTTTTGAATATGGCGGCGAATCAAAGCGATATTAGTGCTGCCTGTTTCTGTGAAACCTAGATGTTCTCCTCGTAAGGAAGATTCAATGGTAGTATCCTCAACTGCTCTTTCTGGCCATCCTTGTGTATCAAAGATGAATGCCTTATTCCTCTTATCAATAAATAAGACACTATTTCCTTGTAATATTGCAATTTCAATGTCCTGCCAAGAATTTTTTTCTTTTACTCCCCCAATCGATACCTGTACTTCAAATTCATGCCCCTCCTTATTCACTTCAAATAAAAGCGGGCTTAAAACATGATTATGAATGGTCTTTGTATCTGTAAGACCGCTTAAATAAACAAGGGTGGCTTGGCGCTTTGTTTGTTTTATGACAAAGTTCTTCACAACTAAATCGGGAGTCTCGCTAAAAATCTTCTGAATTTCTGCCGTATTCTCCGATAAAAATGTACTTATGTGTTTGTTTGCAGGGTCATTGTTCTGTATTTGGAATGAAGTTTGTTGATTCCTTTTATTACGATATTTTCGAAAAAAAGCCATAGATAAAACCCGCCTATTATAAAATAAGATAGGTTAGTTTGTATCTTTATATGGATGGATATTCATTGTAAACCATTTTTAACCAGACCA
The DNA here is from genome assembly GCF_057221695.1 of Neobacillus sp. plas4. Taxonomy (NCBI): domain Bacteria; kingdom Bacillati; phylum Bacillota; class Bacilli; order Caryophanales; family Bacillaceae; genus Neobacillus; species Neobacillus sp. plas4. The sequence continues at coordinate 1,091,597 of NZ_CM170152.1, read as the reverse complement.
GCTGTCAATCGAGGTTTGGGAGGCTATAAGTTGAGATTGTAATCCCACCAAATCAAAAGAAAAAGAAGGCAGTGGAAATAAATCCTCTGCCTTCATCTCATTTTCGATTGAATTACACCCGCATCGTTTTGCTTGCTCCTTTTATTTTACGGGCCACTTGGTTAATGACTTCTGAAAAAACGAGCCCAAACGCAATGGAGCCAGACAGCAAGATTACTTTTGCACCTAAGGTTAACGCTGTAAAAAAATCATCCTCTACAAATTTCCTCATCGTGTCATAAGCCAGTCCACCTGGAACTAAGGGAATAATTCCAGCGACACTAAAAATAATAACAGGTGTTTTATAAAATTTAGCGAGCTGTTGACTAACGATTCCTATAAAAAGAGTCGCCCCGAATGTTGCGAGAACCACGTCGCCCGTATAGCTTTCAGATAAATAGTAAATAATCCAGCCACCCATTCCAACCAAGCCGCATTTTACTAATGTATTCTTCGGTGCATTAAATATCACTCCAAAGGCAGCTGTTGCAAAAAAGCTTGTGAGTAGTTGTCCAATTATGTCCACTTTATGCCTCCGTTTATATAAGGGCTCTTTTCTTAAACGTTGCTACTTTTTGGAACAAAATTTCATGATTACGCAATGATTCCGCAGAAAATAGCGTGAAATTAATAAGAAAAGAGCCTGCAAACTTAATTTTTAAGCGCAAAATAACTATTTCCACGTTCAAATCGGCTTTAAGATTTTAACATCTATTTTTACAAACAGCCTATAAAAATGATAAAACAACCGCAATCCCTGACCCGATGGCAAATGCCGTTAGAACTGCCTCCGCACCCTTTGATAACCCTGACACTAAATGCCCCGCCATTAGATCCCTCACTGCATTCGTAACTAATAGTCCAGGTACTAAGGTCATTACCGAACCGATGATTATTTTATCTAACTGGTGCCCAATTCCTGATTCAATAAAAATTAATGCGAGTAACCCAATAGTGAATGAAGCTAAAAACTCCGAGAAAAACTTGATCGGGACATAACGGTGAAAGTAGAGAAAACCCAGATATCCCAAACCTCCAGTTATCATGGCTGGGATAAAGTCATTCCACTCCCCCCTAAACATGATCATAAAACACCCGCTGGCAATGGAAGCAGCTGCAACCTGTACCATAAATGGGAAGCTTACATCCAAAGCATCTAATTCTTTTAATAGAGTTAATGCTTCTTGCAGATTGGTTTCACCTGAGGTGATTTTTCGCGAAATGCTGTTTACCATGGCCACCTTTTTCAAATCGGTAGACCTCGATAAGATTCGAATCAACTTCGTTTTAGTAGGTTCAAAGCCCTCTGCAGAAAAGATAATTCCTGTTGGGGTTACATAACTATGTGTTTTTTCAATTCCAAAAGCTGCAGCGATTCTCATCATTGTGTCCTCAACACGATAGGTCTCCCCGCCGCTTTGCAGCATGATTTTCCCAGCGAGTATGCAAACCTCGATAATTTCATATGTTTCTTCTTTTTGAATTTCCATCTACCGTTCACCACATTCATTCTATCTTCCTATGATTTCCTAAGTTTAATCAATAACCGGGTTTTTATCAATTCCAATGCTGGAGGACCAATCAATAGGTGGTATTCCTTTCATTAATTTAAAAATTCGGTATTATTGTATTTAGGTACTCTAAATACCTCCAGAAAGAAGTGAAATATGACATGTCGAAATCAAAGATAGCCAAACGTAATATCGTGATTATGTGGTTTTCTAACTTCTTTGTTGCCGGCAGTATGACAATGGTACTTCCGTTTATTTCATTATACATAGAGACCTTTGGTGATTTTTCGGAAAAATATGTTCAGCACTGGTCTGGCATAACATTTGCAGTAACATTTGTATCCGCGTTTATCTTTTCACCCATTTGGGGCAAGATTGGCGACCGATATGGAAGAAAAAGAATTCTCATTATTACCGGGATTGGGATGGGATGTTCCATTTTTCTAATGGGTTATGTACAATCTGTTTGGCAGCTGTTCCTGCTTCGACTTTTGATGGGGTTTTTCACAGGTTTTATTCCAATGTCACAAGCCTTTATTTCTACCCAAACACCAAAAGAAATTGCCGGCCGTGTCCTTGGGACCTTACAAACAGGCAGTATAACGGGTTCGCTGCTTGGCCCGCTGCTTGGCGGGGTTTTAGCGGATTCGTTGGGTTATGCCTTGACCTTTAAGTGGACTTCCATTGCTATTTTTGTTTCCGGTCTGCTGGTTTTTGCAACAAAGGAATATGTAATGGAAGCGAAAAAAGGAAGCAAATCACATTATTCCAGTAAAGAAGTATTAGCACATATTTTTAAGAATCCGGTATTATTGACGGTATTACTTATTTCTGCACTTGTTCAAATCGCCCACTTCAGCATCCAACCGATTTTATCTTTATTTGTCAGCGAATTGCACGGACCTGCCAACATAGCTTTTTATTCAGGCATCGCTTTTTCTGCAGCTGGTTTAGGAAATCTATTTATGTCAAGGACGTGGGGAAAGATTGCCGATAATCATGGTTATATAAAAATCCTGGTTATCCTGCTTTTTATATCAGGAATCATATACCTTCCTGGTGCTATGGTGACGGATTACTGGCAATTGGTTATCATCCGCTTTGTACTCGGTATTGCCATTGGCGGGATTATTCCTGTTCGGATTGCTTACATTCGTCAAGAGGCGCCCATCGCCATGCAGGGGGAAGTCTTAGGCTACAATACTAGCTTACGCTTCCTTGGGAATATTATTGGTCCGCTGTTAGGCGGATTTATTTCCGGCTATTTTGGATTTTCCGCCGTGTTTATTAGTACAAGTGGATTATTGATCATAAGTGGAATCATCTTGTATATCTCCATGCAGCGTCATCCAAAGCTCGTAAAACATCATACAATATAGAAAACAGCAGGAGGGAGTTCTCCTGCTGTTCTATTTGCTTATATTATTTTTGAGATTTGAAAAATCCAAATCCCGATAATAACTGTTTTTCACCAAAATATTTGGGCCAAGGCAGGAAACAGCTGGACAATGGCAGCTTAATTCCATAGCCGTAGTGGTAGATTGCCAGTTTTCGTATGCATCGGTCAGCTTGGTATTTATGATATTTCCTAATGAAGGCGTATCACCAAAGTCAGTGACAATTATATCTCCATTAAAAATATTTACATTCAATCGTGAACGTCCATCCGGATCATTTCTGACCGTTACATTTTTACTTTGATAGAGTTTGTTTAACAGTCTTAAATCCTCAGGTTTATTACTGCATGCATAAAAAGGGAGCGTTCCAAAAAGCATCCAGACGTTTTCATTGCGGACATCTAATAAGTGATGAATGGCATATCTAATTTCATTTAGAGTTAACGATTCAAGATTACTAGCAAAATCACTTGGGTACATAGGATGAATCTCATGCCTCTGACAGAGCATTTCATCTACAATTTGACGATGTATTTTTTCCAAGTGGTGCTGCGTTCGTTTGTTTAGCATGGTTTCCGCTGATACCATTACCCCCGCCTTTACTAGTTCCCTGCTATTTTCTATCATTCTGATAAAATACTTTTCCCGCTGCTTGAAATCAGGTTTGTTGGCCATCCTAGCAAACCCGCCCTCGACGAAATCATCTACTGTACCCCAGTTATGTGAGATATGTAAAACATCCAAATAAGGAATGATTAGTTCATAGCGTCCTAAATCAAGGGTTAAATTCGAATTGATTTGCGTCCGAACACCTCGTTCATGAGCATATTGCAAAATAGGAACCACATAGTTTCTAATCGAGGACAGAGACAGCATTGGTTCCCCCCCTGTAATACTAAGGGAGCGTAAGGCTGGAATTTCATCTAACCTATTCAAAAGCAATTCAAGTGGAAGCGCCTCGGGGTCTTTTGTTTGAAGGGTGTATCCTACTGCGCAATGCTCACAGCGCATATTACATAAGGTTGTGGTCGTAAATTCGATATTGGTTAGTTGAGGCTTCCCATATTGTTGTATATCATTATATGCTTCCCACGGGTCATATTCTGGGGAAATTTTTTTAAAATCAGACATAGTAAACTCCTTAAACTCAATAATAGAAAAACCACTTCATTATAGCCGAAATACCGCTTTTATGGCTAATTTAAAGCTTTTAAAAATCTTATGTTATGAATATGTTTAATATTCAACATGCATAATTTAATGTTCCCAGAAAAACACTAAGAAAATGCTAACTGTGAATGGTGGGAATACATATATGGAAATGCAGCCGTTAAGTGAAGTGGAAAAGTTAGCCTTAAAGAAGGTAAAAATCTTTAGACAAAGCTTGTTACGATACATTCTAAGAGCCATGCTTGCCAGTATGTTTATTGGTTTTGGCGTGATTGTCGCCTTTAAGACTGGAAACTACTTTTATTTAGAACATTCTCCTTTTGCATACCCAATGGCCGCTCTAACTTTTGGATCTGCCATCATCTTAATCGCTTATGCTGGAGGAGACTTATTCACTGGTAATACCTTTTATTATACCTACACTGCACTGCGCAAAAAGATGGCTTGGAGCGAAGTAACAAAGTTATGGATTAGCAGTTATGCAGGAAATATTTTAGGAGCCGCTCTCTTTGCATTTATTATTTTTACAACAGGTCTATACGAAGAATCATCCGTAAATGGATTTTTATTAAGTGTCGTGGAAAAGAAAATGCAGGTCCCAACGATAGAGTTGTTTTTTAGAGCCATACTATGTAATTGGCTTGTCTGCTTAGCTTTTTTTATTCCACTGGGACTTAAAGGCGATGGCCCGAAAATGTTTTCAATGATTCTTTTCGTTTTCTGCTTTTTCATTTCAGGTTATGAACACAGTATTGCCAATATGTGTACCTTTGCTATCGCTCTTGTGTTGAATCATCCAGGAACAATCTCTTGGGGTGGAGTCATCCATAACCTGATACCGGTAACGATTGGCAATTTATTTGGCGGAAGTATTCTAATGGCATGGATGTATTATTTTGTGAATAAGCCGTTTTTGGATGATTATCAGGAATAAACAAGAGCCCTATTTACTTAATATGGCTCTTGTTTTTCGACAAATTCCCGGGAAATAAGTCGACAGATGACAGGAATAATTTGAGATTCTATTTTTTCTTACTTATAAAATAGAGATAACCCTTTATCATAAAATAACTTACCTCTTCCGGTAACAGCTCTTTAATGGGCTTTAGCCGATCTCTACCTGCCTCTTCAACTGCTTTTTCAATTAATTTGAGATATTCTTCAGGAATAAGCCTGTTGAAATCTACTTCCATCCCTTGTTGAGCACACTGAATTAAATGACTTTCAACAGTGCTGTGCGCCAGCTCTCGTTTATCAGCAATTTCCTCTATGGATAAGTTTTGCTGGTGTAACTGAAAGGTCTCTAGGTGAGAATCTCCAACAGCCTTTTTGGCCGCCTTTTTAGGAGCAGCTCCCTGGATTAACTCTGGCTGGCGATCTGGATGGGCTTCACAAAACTGACGAATAGCTTGTATAAAATCAAGGCCATATTTTTGCAGCTTGTGTTCACCGACACCACTTACACGTAAAAATTCCTCATTCGTCTTCGGTAATTTTGCGCACATATCCTTTATTGCGGCATCGGAAAAAATGACAAATGGAGGCACATTTTCAGTTTCTGCAATCGCTCTTCTAACTTCACGTAACGTTTCAAATAGCGGGTCATCCTTTGAAATCTCTCTAACTTTAACACTTTCCCGACGATGGACATTTTCTTTTCCTACCAAGACGTCTTTCCCTTTAGAAGATACATAAAGTGTTGGAAATTGTCCTTGTTCAATTGCAATTAAATCTTGTGAAATTAGAAACTCCATGAAATCGGTGACTTCTTTCAACCCTTTTTCCTTCATGATTCCATATGTTGTTAGTTTGTCAAAACCCATTTCTGTTACTTTTTTATTTTTTGAACCTGTCAAAACCTGAGCCGTCAGGGTTTTGCCAAATCGCTGCCCCATCCGAATCACACAAGACATTACCATTTGCGCTTCTTTTGTAACATCGACGCTAGAGCGCGAATCGAGGCAATTCCCACAATGCCCGCATGTTTCCGTCTCGGTTTCTCCAAAATATTTTAATATAAATTCTTGCAGGCAGTCCTCGGTATGGCAGTAATCCACCATTTGCTGCAGCTTTTCAAGTTCCTGTGTTGTCCGGATTCGGTCGCTGGACTGATCGATTAAAAAGCGCTGAACCTGCACATCTTGTGAGGAATATAGGAGAATACATTCACTCTCGAGCCCGTCTCGTCCAGCACGCCCCGCCTCTTGATAGTAGCTCTCCATATTTTTGGGGAGTTGGAAATGAAGAACATATCGAATATTGGACTTATCAATTCCCATCCCAAAGGCTGAAGTTGCTACCATAACAGATGCTTCATCTTTTAAAAACCGCTCCTGCTCGTGTACACGCTCAGCATCCCCCATCCCTGCATGATACCTGGCAACATTGATATTATCTTTCTTCAGTCTTTCGTAAAGCTGGTCTACGTTTTTTCGGGTGGCAGCATAGATGATGCCCGCCTCTTTTTCATTCTTTTTTAAATAATCCTTTAAAAAATGCAGCCTGTCTTGGCCTTTAATAACGGAAAAAGTAAGGTTCTCTCGTTCAAAACCTGTAAGAATTGAATTCTCTTGGTCAATATCTAATGTTTCACAGATATCTTCCCGAACCCTTGGTGTGGCAGTGGCAGTAAGTGCCAAGACGTTGGGTTTCTGCGGCAGACTGTGGACCATTTGCTGGATATGCCGGTAGCTTGGGCGAAAATCGTGCCCCCATTGTGAGATACAGTGGGCTTCATCGACAGCAACTAACGGAATGTCCATTTGTTTCAGATCTTCAATAAATTCTCTTGATTCTAACCGCTCGGGGGCTATATATAGGAGTTTGTAAATACCTTGCTTTGCTTCCCAGATTCTTTGATTTGCTTCGCTAAAGCTTAATGAACTATTAATAAAAGCTGCAGGAATTCCTACCTGTACGAGGGCGTCGACTTGATCCTTCATCAGTGAGATTAACGGGGAGATTACAATCGTAGTACCTGGCAGAACAAGTGCAGGAATTTGATAACAAATAGATTTACCGCCGCCAGTGGGCATGACACAAATCGTATTTTCACCGGCTAATACAGATTGAATTGCAAGCTCCTGCCCATTTCGAAAAGATGAATATCCAAAATGAGATTCTAATAACTGTTGGGCTTTCTCAAACAACAAAAACGTCTCCACCCTTCTACTAAATAATCTTCTATCATTATACCTCTTTTTAGATGAGTTCGATGCAATTTTTGATGACCGCAAGTATTTCGCGCTATCCGAGAGTATTTTCCGTTATTCGAGAGTATTTTCCGTTATCCGAGAGTTTTTCTTGCTATCCGCCAGTATTTTCCGCCATCCACCAGTATTTCTCGCTATCCGCCAGTATTTTCCGCCATCCGCTAGTATTTCTTGCTATCCGCCAGTATTTCTCGCTATCCACCAGTATTTCTCGCTATCCGCCAGTATTTTCCGCCATCCGCCAGTTTTTCTCGCTATCCGCCAGTATTTCTCGCTATCCGCCAGTATTTCTCGCTATCCGCCAATATTTTCCGCCATCCGCCAGTATTTTCCGCCATCCGCCAGTATTTTCCGCCATCCGCCAGTATTTTCCGCCATCCGCCAGTATTTTCCGCCATCCGCCAGTATTTTCCGCCATCCGCCAGTATTTTCCGCCATCCGCCAGTATTTTCCGCCATCCGCCAGTATTTTCCGCCATCCGCCAGTATTTCTTGCCATCCGCAAATAATTATAATAAAAAGCTGCCGAGACATATCCCGGCAGCCCTCTCCTATCATCTACCCTGTGTAAACAGCTCTTCTAACTGTTTCCGCAAAACAAATTTTTGGATTTTCCCACTTGCATTCCGCGGCAATGCTTCACAAAAAATGTATTTACGTGGACGTTTATAGTTCGCTAGATTTTCACTGTTTTTACAATAGTCTTCTAGGTCTTGTTCAGTCAGCTTAGGATTTTTTCTCACTACAAAAGCGGTAACCGTCTCACCCCAGCGGTCATCTGGCTGGCCAACGACAGCAACATCGAGTACACCTTCATGTGCATGTAAAATATCCTCAACCTCACGCGGATAGATATTCTCCCCGCCACTGATGATCATATCATCCACCCGGTCATTGACAAATAGAAAGCCGTCTTCATCTAGATACCCTATATCACCAGAATGGTACCAGCCTTTATACAGCGAATTTTCAGTTGCTTCTATACGGTTAAAATAGCCGATCATCATGCATGGGCCCTTCACAATAATTTCACCTGTTTCTCCCACTGGAACGATATCATTAGGATCAGATGGTCCGTCCTCTCTTGTACGAACCACGCGAATATCATGATTATATGCTGCTTGCCCAGCTGATCCAGCCTTTCTAAGCTGATCCTTCTCGGATAAGAAGGTGATAGCGGGACCCATTTCTGTCATTCCATAGGCCTGAACTAAGCGGATACCGAATTGATTGTGGAGAGCGTGGACAAGCGTCGGTGCCATTGGTGCAGCACCATATAAACCAAGCTTAAGACTTTTCGTATTATACTGGCTTAGATCTTCCTGCAACAGCATGTTCCACATCGTTGGTGCAGCAAAAAACTTCGTGATTTTCTCTTGCTGAATTAATTGTAAGATGACTTTTGGATTGAATTGATGGAGAATGACGTTTCGTGCTCCAGCCTGAATTCTTGGCAAAAAGGCACAATGTAGCTCGGCACAATGAAACATAGGAGCGGTAACAAGTCCAACATCCTCCGAATCTACCTTTTGAGCAGCAATACATAGTATACTTTGGTCAACCATATTTCGATGACTATGCATAACCCCTTTTGGCCTTCCCGTTGTCCCGCTTGTATAAATGAACGCATAAATATCATTTTCATTAACATCCGCATGAATCTCTTCAATTGACGAACCCGCAAGTTTATCATGATAACTTACTGCGTAAGCTGGCGTTTCTTCATCAATAAACCAAAAGGCAGTAGAATCATAACGATTTTCAATCGCAGAAATGACAGGCTCTAACGCCTTTTCAAACAGAACTACCTTTGGAGTTGCATCTGATAGAATAAAAGCCACCTCCTCAGGCATTAAGCGGAAGTTTATTGGATTGAAGATGGCACCTATTTTGGCACAGGCAAAAAGTACAGTTCCTAATTCTTCGGTATTAAACATGAATGTGGAAACACGGTCACCTTTTTTTACACCTTCGTTTGACAATGCATTTGCAAGGCGATTTACCTGATCATTCCACTCTTTGTATGTATAACGAACATTTTTTCTAACATCGTAAATAGCTTCCTTGTTCGGGTATCTTTTTACAGTTAGTTCAAAAATTTTCCCAATAGTGGTTGTCATCTAATCTCCTCCAATTTACAAACCTAGATTTTTTGCAATAATGGTTTTCATGATTTCGTTGGTACCAGCATAAATGCTTGAAACTTGAATATCACGGAATCTTCTTGCTATCTCATATTCTTCCATATATCCATAGCCGCCATGAAGCTGCAGGCATTCACCCGCGATTTTCTTTGCAGTATCTGTCAGCTTCCATTTTGCCATTGAAACCTTGGTCACCACATTTTGACCATCCATATGCTCTGCTATTAGTTGGTCTAAAAATGCTCTTCCCATCTCAACTTCTGTCGCCATTTCAGCCATCTTGAACTGTGTATTTTGAAAATGGCTAATTGATTTTCCAAAGGCTTCACGGCTTTTCACATATTCCATCGTCACCTGAACCATAACCTCAGCTGCAGTTTGAGCCGCAATCGCAACCACAAGCCGTTCCTGCTGGAGTTTATCCATCATATATATAAATCCTTTACCTTCTTCACCAAGCAGATTCTCCTTAGCTACTCGGCAATCTTCAAAAATCAACTCAGCAGTATCCTGACTATGAAGACCAACTTTGTTTAGCTTTCTTCCCCGTGAAAATCCCGGAGTATCCCGCTCAACTAAGAGCAAGCTGACACCTTTATGCTTTGGTACCGCATTCGGGTCCGTTTTACACGCTACAAGGATGAGATCGGATTGAATTCCATTTGTAATAAATGTCTTTTGTCCATTTAGTACATAGTGGTCCCCATCAAGTTTGGCAGTTGTTTTAATATTAGCTAGGTCTGACCCCGTTCCGGGTTCTGTCATTGCAATGGCAGTTATCATTTCTCCGGTCACACACCGAGGCAGCCAGCGCTGCTTTTGTTCCTCTGAACCAAACGCATGGATATAAGGAACAACAATATCATTATGCAGCCCAATACCTACTAAGCTAGAGCCTACCCGTTCTAATTCCTCATTAATGACAACGGAAAACCCCCAATCAACACCGCTGCCACCATACTTCTCGTCTAAATCAGGACACAGGAATCCCTGCTCCCCCATCTTTCTCCACAAGGAACGGGGAATCATTCGATCTTCTTCCCATTGATCATAAAATGGAACAGCCTCTTTTTCTAAAAACTTTCTTAATGACTTTCGAAATATTTCATGATCGTCCGTTAAATATGGATGCTTCATGATGGTCGCCTCACTTTCCGCTAGTAAATAAAGCGCTTTCAATAAAAGGGATAGCTTACGTTTTTTCCTCTCCAATCGTAATTACATCTTGGACATTACTTCCCCAACCTATTGTACCAAACGTAAAGAATATTTTGAATATTAAACTAGAAATTTAATACATTTATTTCTTTCTATATTCTTAAAGTCATAGGTCTTTTTGCATAAATTGTAGAATTATACATATTGAATATTCAAAAAACAGGAGATTATAATAGAATTTGGCAATAGAAAATAATAGTTTGGAGGATTTAAAATGAAGTTTAAAAGATTTTCGATTTTATTAACACTCATGTTAGCCTTTAGCACCTTCTTTTCCTCATTTGCTTTTGCAGATGAAAACGTAGAAAAGCCTAATCTTGTTGCATTAGGGGATTCGATTACTTATGGCTGGAATCTTGATGATACAAATGGAAATACAAAAAAATCATCAAAGTCATTTCCAAACTTAATACTAGAACAAGGATTTTTCAATGTAACCAATATTAGCGGCGGAGGATGGACCTCTTCAAACATTTTAGCACAAGTTAATGATCCTGCTAATGAAGCAGCAATTCAAAATGCCGATGTATTTACACTGAATATTGGCAGTAATGATTTAATGGGAGCCGTAGGTCTTAAGACTATTATTGATAATGGAACTCCAGTAGACCCAGCTGCACTTCAGCCTAAAGTTGAAATAGCTGCAGCACAGTTAGGTCAAAATTTGCAATCCATTTTTGGAAAAATTAGAAGCTTAAACACTGATGCACCTATTATCCTATATAATATTTACAATCCTTTTGTTCCAAGTACTGACAACCAATTTAATGCTTTCCTACATAGTATTGGCGAGCAAATTGTAACGGGTGTAAATACAAATATTATTTCGCCTTTTTCAAATGTACCTGGCACTTTTGTTGCAAACGCAAAAACTGTATTTGATAACAATCAAACGACATATATTATTCCCGGCGACATCCATCCTACTTCAGTAGGGCAAGCTGTACTTGCTGGATTAGCAACAGAGATACTCATTCCATTACTTCCTGAAGAACCTACTGTTGAATTAACTCCAGCTCAAACGGAAGAAACAACTGGTCCTGTTACGATCGAAGTTCTTACTAATACAGAAGAAGTTCTTTCAATGATGTGGTTGGAAGGAACCTTAACAGCTGATAATTTCTACAATGAGGATGGTTTCCCAATAGGAACAGCAATCATTGAAAATAAATTCGAGGTAACCAAAAATGGAACCTACACTATTTATATCCTAGATGGAAACGGCATTGAAGTAGTTCAAACGATAACAATTGAAAATATTAAAGAAAAAGTGCCGGCTGAAAATCCAACACCGACACCGCCAGTTAAAGAACCTACACCGACTCCAACACCTGTATCAACTGCAGTAAAAGCAACTGGATATGTTATTCCAAACACAGCTTCTCCTGCCTACAACTTTGTTGCAATAGGTTCAGTAATCCTTTTAGCAGGTTTTGTTACATTACAAATTCAAAAAAGACGTAGACAAGGAGTTTAATTTTAAAAAAAGGTCAGACCCTCTAATTTAGAGGAACTGACCTTTCTTTATTAAATAGAACTTTCCTTTGGAGTGACTCTTTTTTTCCGTACCTCGATTACCGTTAGTATGATCGCTGCTATCAGAAATAGACTTCCTATGCGGAAGAGGCTGGCTGTATCGACGAATTGAGCCAATAAACCAAAAATTACACCGCTTAAGCCAATCCCTAAATCAATCGATGAAAAGAACATCCCATTGGCTACACCTCTTCGATTGGATGGTGTTATGGAAAGGGTCCAGGATTGTAAGGTTGGTAATGCACAGCCAAAACCAAGTCCAAACAACCCTCCAGCTATAGCAAGCATGAAATTGGTTTGCGCGTAAGAAAGAACCCACAATCCAACAAATGTAGCACAAATACAGAAGTAAACAATGGCGACCGGACCCTTTTCATCAAACCACTTTCCTGCAAACGGTCTAGCTGCCGAAGCAATAATCGCATTAAGAATGTAGAATAAAAAGATTTGGTCCATGCCTCTTTCTTCCCCAAAGATAACGATAAAGGTTGAAACCGAGCCATACCCAAGACAAATAATGATGGTAATAAGTGATGGGTACCAGCTCGTTTTCTCCACTAATGAACCAAGGTAGGAAAATTTAAGATTCTCCTTTTTAGTTTTAATAACGGCTTCTGGTGTTTGGTAGCGAACCAGTGCAAGCAATACGACAGAAATAAACCCTAATAGGCTTGAAATTACAATGAGATTCGTAAATGTAGTGACATTATATAGAAAGATTCCTAAACTAGGGGCAATGATATATCCAATCGTGGTTGATAGCCCAAAATAGCCCATTCCTTCACCAAGTCTAGAAAATGGAATGACATCGACTGCCGCTGTACCATTCACGGTTGTTGACCAACCCCAGGCAAGACCATGGACAAAACGGATAAGCAGGAATATCATGACGATTCTTGATAATGGATAAAGAATAGTAATAGCTAAAAGAATAACTGCCCCAATTAAGACAAGTGATTTCCTGTGTTTGTATTCAAGCATATACCCAATAAAAGGTCTAATAATTACAGCACCGAATGCAAACAACCCAGTAACAAGTCCAATTTCTAATCCTGATGCACCGATAGATTTAATATAAGGCGGTAGAGTAGGAATAAGCATTTGAAAAGACATGAAAACAAAAAGATTCCCAACCATCAACATAACAAAAGATTTAGTCCACAAACGCTCCTTCAATGTAACACCGCCTATCTATCTTCCTACTGAAGATTTGAATAATTATGTTTATTTCGTTTCACTAAATAATAGCATACAACCAATTAAAAGAAAATTATGAAATCAGCGAGAATCGTTATCATTTTTTACTAAATTCCGTTATCATGAATATAAGTAAACGATATCAATATGGAGGAACCTATGGGAAAGAGAAAAATAGTCATTACCCAAAACATAGAGCAGAATCTTATCGATCAAATAAAAGAAATTATTCCTGATTGGAATATTATTACTGGAAAAGATAAAGAGATTTGGCAGAATCATTTATCTGATGCAGAAATCATAGCGGGCTGGAAAAAGGGTATAGAGAAAGAATGTCTAGCACCTAATTCAAAGCTTAAATGGCTTCAAACTTGGAGTGCAGGTGTCAATAGCTTACCTTTAGAACTCCTAGAATCAAGAAATATTACTGTTACAAGTGCGAATGGAGTACATGCCTATCCAATATCCGAAACTATTCTTTCCTTCATGCTTGGTTTAACACGTAAGGTTCATACCTATTTAAGAAACCAACAAGCAAGGAAATGGGACCATTCGGGAATGAAGCTGGAAATGCATAAAAAAACGGTTGGAATCATTGGAGTGGGTTCCATTGGAAGAGAAACCGCAAAAATTGCAAAGGCATTTGGAATGAAGGTGCTTGGCGTTCGCCATTCCGGAAGACAGCAGGAATTTGTCGATGAGATGTATACTACAAATCAATTAAATGAAATTCTTCCCCGATGCGATTATGTAGTGGTCACATTGCCTCTTACTAAGGAGACCCACCGTTTATTCGGCTCCGAGCAATTCGACCTTATGAAACCTACTGCGTTCTTTATTAATATTGGACGTGGCGAAATTGTTCATGAGGAAGCTTTGATACATGCATTACGTGAGGGGATCATTGCTGGTGCGGGTTTAGATGTATTTGAACGAGAACCACTCAGTGTGGATAGTCCATTGTGGGAGATGGAAAATGTAATCATTACCCCTCATACCTCTGGTTCAACTGAGCATTATAATCAAAGAGTGATTGAAAATATTCTCATCCCAAATTTACTAGACTATCTCTCTGGTAAACAGCCTTCTGTTAATCTTGTTGACTTTTTAAAGGGCTATTAGAAGAGGTTCAGTACGATGCAGCCAAGCAATATAGAAAAAGTGACAAGAGGGAATAGAGTATTTCTCTCTTTTAAGATGATGGTTTCTGCGATCATTATTTTCCTTTTGGTGATAAATTTATTCCCAGTTAAAACGATTGAACAAAAAAGCTTTTTTAATCAAAAGCGTCCATTAGTCATTGCCCATCAAGGCGGGGAGCTGTTAGCACCCTCTAATACCATGACAGCCTTTAAAAATGCCGTTAACTTGGGGGTTGATGTCCTCGAAACGGATATACATATTACCAAAGATGGTCACTTAGTTGCTATTCATGACCCAACGGTCGACCGAACAACAAATGGAAAAGGTGCAGTGTCAGACCTGACCTTAGCAGAAATTCAAGGGCTTGATGCTGGTTATCATTTTACTGATTTAGAAGGCAACTATAGCTTCCGCGGTAAGGGTGTCTATATCCCAACGGTCGATGAAATGTTTCAAGCATTCGGAAAGATGAAAATAGAAATAGAAATCAAAGACGACAATCCTCCTGAAAGAATAAACGAAATTGCTTCAAAATTATGGAGCCTGATTGAGAAATATCAAATGGAAGATAAAATGATCATTGCAGCTTTTGACCAAGATATTCTAACAACGTTTGATAAATATGCTAAAGGCCGGGTCGCCTTATCTGCCGGAAGACAAGAGGTTAAAAGCTTTGTGATCTTTCATAAATTCTTTTTACGAAATCTTTATGTACCGAAAGTAGATGCTTTTCAATTACCTGTGGAAGACAGTGGCTTTGACTTAACTGACAAAAGATTAATCAATGGGGCGCACCAGCTCGGAATGAACATCCATTACTGGACCATTGATGATCCGAAAACAATGGAAGAACTCATTGACACAGGTGCTGATGGAATCTTGACGAATCGACCTGATTTATTACTAAAGCTTCTTAAAGAAAAGGGCTTATGGAACTAGGTTGATAATACAGATTAACGTTTTATATTGAATTTAACTTATGTTAGAATTCACTGAATACTATAAAGGGGTACTTGGAATGGATTTTTCAAATATAAGTATATTTGCCATTATTTTAGCAGTTATCGCAAATATGATCATTGGAGCACTCTGGTACTCTCCAGTACTTTTTTCTAACATATGGATGAAAGCCTTAGGTAAAAAAATGGAGGATATTGATCCGAAGGGTGCCTACGTGGGTTATGGATTAACCACACTTGGAGGAATTTTCACCGCAGTGGTTATTTCTTTGTTCATTCAATTATTGGACAGAGTTACGATCTTAGATGGAGCATTATTTGGCTTTTTAATCGGTTTAATTGCTGCTTTTAGGGAATTATCCCCAACATTTTTTGAAGGCCGAAACTATACTCTATTCTTCATCAGTGCAGGCTATCACATCGTGTCCTTAACGATTATGGGAATCATCATTGCTGCATTTGTCTAATAGAGAAAGGGTGCCTCATGTATAATCTGAGGCACCCTTTTTCTATTAATTAATACGCGGTTTGTACTCCCTTTCCTGCGACTGTAGTCCATTCAAATTGACGAAGTCTTACCTCAAATAATGTTAACGGATCGCGGAACATTTCGGGATTGGTATTCATTTTTTTCAATACATCTTGATTGGTAGATATATGCAAAAGTGATTCCTCGATTGCTTCATTAAGAATATTCATTGGCTGTCTGAAAAACATGGTGATGTCTCGTTCCAATGATTTTTCAAATAGCTCAAACTGTTGGAAGAACCGTTCCGTGACAATTGCAGTTGGTTCTGAATAGTTATCATTTTTAACAAATGCTTTGTATTTGTTATAAAGCATAGCTTTATTTTGAGATAAGGCGCCAAATAGTTTCCCTGCACTTTTAAATAAAAATTGTGATGGAGTGTTACGAAGCAATATATTGACCTTTTCTAATTGGACCCTGCTCGTCATTCTATCCGTATCACGGCGCCAATCATCCAGAACTTTAAAGTCGCATTCTATCTTAATTCTTTCTTCCCCATACAAGCTATTCAAACCTTCTGCCATTTCATTTAAAAATTCCTGACCTTGCTCAAATTCTTCTTTACTATTAATAATCCATTCTTGGAGTAATGTATAGTATTTTGCCATTACCTCTTTCTCCAAGAAATCTTGTATTCTACTGTTCATTACATCATTGAGCTCCATATGAATCGTGCTAAGATTGCTGTCTTCCTTAATTAACTCGGAACATTCTTGCAGCAGCTTCGGTACAGAGTTCGTAATTTCGTTTTGGATGGATTCTTTAATGGTCCGGAAAGATCTTGTAATAACTTTTATCTTTTGTGACTCCGCATCTTTAAATTGGTTAAGTGCCCCATTTAACTTCATTACCACTTCTTCATTCCAACGCACAGATTCAATTAATTGATTTTCAACATCAATTCTCTTTTGCAACAGTCTGGAAATTGTTGTCCTGATAAAGTATAAAAGCTTCGCCAACCGTTTATCTGCGAGATTTCTAGTATCTTTAATCGATTTAAGGAAATCTTTCATATCGACTAATTGCTGTCCCCTTTCATATTGAGAGGAGAAAGCAAATACTTGAGCCTCAGGTAAATAACTATGAATCTTTGAACTTGTTTCATCGAAAATTCTAATTGCTTCCTGTTCATTCGCAATCGTATCCATTTTATTCAAAAGAAAATGGACTGGAATATCAGGAGCAAGCTCCTGAATTTGTGAAAGAGCAGCTTTCTCTTTATCCGTAAACGAAGCATTTGCATCTAAGACAAATAATAATGTATCTGCCATTTGAAGATATTGTAGCACTTCATAACGATCTCGGTGGTTTCCGCTTAAACCTGGTGTTTCAATTAATGCCAGTTTCTGCTCATACAAAAAAGGAAACGGCTGTTGAAATTCAAAAATCGAATCCAGGGCATTTCGGCGTCGGTCCATTCTCTCTTGAAATTGAGTAAAGTCTTCGAGTGAAAGGGTTTCTTGATCAGTTATTTCTAGTATATTTACGTCCTCGTTGTCCTTAAACATCACGAGTGAAGAAGTAGGGCTATCCTGCAGTTCTTCTCCAAGAATGGTATTAACAAAAGCAGATTTACCACTGCCGGCTAATCCTGTAATGAACAAGTGATGGGTTTCAAAATCGTTCAGTTGGTTTACAACCCAATTCAAGCGATTATTTTCACCCATATCATGCATTTGCGCCCAATTCGTTATTGCTTCAAATAGAGCTAAACACTCTTCTAATTCATCGATATGGCATTCTGTTTCACCAATAAGATTTTCAGCCTCACTGACAATTGCCTTACTAATGCTTGTAGGGAAAAGTTCATTCCATGATAATACTGCAGCTGAAACCATAACGGTATGCTCTCTGACAGATAATCGAAGCCAATTTGTTAATAGTTCTGGTACAAGTTCCTCAAGAGTTTTAATAAAGTAGTTTCCATTTAATAAACTAAAATAGGATTCGTGATGCAGATTTGATAGCAATTGCCATTGATCATTGCGGCTGATATCAAGATTCAGCAGAAGCTGATTCAATTCTTTTAACCACGTAAAATAGGATTCTTCATTTTTGTAGCTGTTCCAAAGGGATGTTGTCAGTTCTTCAAACGTCCCCTTATCTAAATGATAAAGCTCAAATAGGGCTTGTAAGAAATAGGTTGGATGTAAATTGGTTGTAACCCCTTTTTGAACATAAGCATTCACGATATCAAACCATTCAAGAGAGCTAGTTCGTTTCGCTTCATTTACCGCCAGCTCAATGGCATTTTCCCAGTCCTGTTGTTCCTCAAAATAGGCACGGGCAATTGATGTCACATTAGGATAATCTGGGTTTGAATCAATCGTCTTTTTAATAATCTCTACTGATGCCTCTTGCTTGCCTCGTTCAATATAAAGAGAAAACAGCTGAAGTGCCACTTCCGTTTTTAAGGTAAGATTGTTTGTATCAATAGACAGGTAAAGGTCCTCCGCATTAGAAAGAAGCCCTGATTCATAGTAAGCATCCGCTATATTTTTCCGCGCCCAAAGTTCAAGGTCTCCTGCAATGTTTTCCCATTTGAATATAGCTGCTTCAAAATCTCGATTGTGAAAATAAATTTCACCCTGTGCAAAGCGGATTGAAGTTAAATCAGGTAAATCTTTCTGGAGTTCTTCCTGATACGCGTCACCCAACACACGTATCGGCTGCGCCTTTTCATGTTCATTTATATACATTTGATAATATGTTTTGTTGATTAACTGACTTTCCAATGTCATGTCTGATACCCTCCCGTTTCACACTTCTTTGCATTCATATGGAAAAGAGGCAGATTTATTCCTCTATACATTTCGAACAAAGTATCCATTTTTAGTCCTAATTATAAGATTCTACCAAACGTTTTTATTATTCTTATTTCAATTATATATCAATTTGAATACAAAGCCTTAAATTACTTAGCAAGATGGACAAAATAAGCGGAGGCATTTCTGCCTCCATCTTTTACTTTCATCATTCTGTGGCGAGCTTCCTTTCCTCCAGTGGTTAGGGATATAGGTTGCTCAACATAACTTTATATTTCTTATTTATTATGGGCTACTTAGGCGTTGGCCCACACTCTCCGCATATACCTACATAATCTATAGGGTATTAAATCAAAAAGGGAGAGTTGCCCAATGTATCCTTATGGCTATTATCAAGCACCGCCAGTTCAGTATGATTACAATTCGTATGATCCATACGTCCAACAAGACCAGTTTGTCCTACAAGATCAGTTTGATCCTGATCGACAACCACAACAACTTGAGCGCAGAGTCAATCAGCTAGAAAGGGAAAATCAACGTCAAGAAAGAGAAATCAATCAACTTCAGCGCCGCTTGCAACGTGTCAACCAACGTCTGCGTCAAGTGGAAAGACGCTTTAACTTCCCATTCACCCCTTTTGATGGAGAATATTAAGAAAGAAAGTTAAAGAACCGAGCCAAGCTCGGTTTTTTTATTATGAGGCGTAAACCTAAAACAATGTTAGAAAATCTAACATATAATATTGTAAAGATTCAAAATTGTATTAAAATAAACAAAAGGAGAGGTGAGGAAATAAATGACAAATGACTTTTCCTATAAAGATAAAAAGGTGATAACGATTGGGATTGTAAGGGACCTAACCGGCCTTTCAGAGCGGCAAATACGCTATTATGAGGAACGAAGATTAATTTTTCCTGAAAGGTCTGCAGGCGGAAGCAGAAAATATTCGTTTGCAGATGTTGAGTTATTAGTGGAAATTGCGAACAAGATCGAGGATGGTGTTCAAACACATGAAATTAGAAAAGAAATGCTTCGGGCTCAGAAAAAGCAAAATGAGAAGGATATTACAAGAAAGATGATTCAAGGACAATTGAATGCACAATTCGGCATACGAAAAGGTCCATCTTCTTAAGCAGAAGGTGGATTTTTTCTATTGATTTATACATCTCCTCAAAAACCATGGTAGGAAACCTTACATAATTGTAGATTCCCTTCTGCATCCATGTAAAAATACAAATACGCCGAACGGTAAGAATGTTAACACGAATTCAAAGGGGGAAAAAGAAATGGATACTTTATTCTTAATGAATAGTTTATGGGTAATGGTTGGAGCAGTACTTGTCATCTTAATGATCGGAGGATTCATTCTGCTGGAAACTGGATCTACTCGCATGAAAAATGCAGGCCATGTAGCCGGAAAAACGATACTTACGTTTGGAATCTCATCAATCGTATTTTGGGCAGTAGGTTTTGGGTTAATCTTTGGTGAAGGAAATCCACTTATCGGACTTTCGGACTTCTTCTACTCTGGATACGGAATCAAAGGTTTGGCACTTTCCGGTTCTGTTTTCTTTTTATTTCAATTAGCCTTTGCAGGGATATCATTAACCATTGCCTTTGGAGGCTTTGCTGAAAGAGCAAAATTAGGAGCATACCTCGTCTTCGCTGTACTATTTTCCGTCATTGTCTACCCACCGATTGCCCACTGGATTTGGGGCGGCGGCTGGTTAGCAAATCATGGCAAGCAAGATTTCGCAGGTTCGACAGTGGTTCACTTAACAGGTGCGATGGCAGCTTTTGCAGCTACTTTAATCCTAAAACCTCGTATCGGAAAATATAATAAAGATGGTTCTGCCAATAATCTCGCAGGACACAACCAAGTATTCACAGCCTTAAGTGTATTAATATTATGGGTTGGCTGGTTTGGTTTTAATGCAGGAAGCACAGTTTCCGTTGATGGCGCATTCTTTGGTTTCGTTGCACTAAACACAAACTTAGCGGCTGGTGCCGGCGTGATTGCAGCGCTGATAATTTCCTGGATTGTAATGGGCAAAGCAGATGTTCCAATGATGTTAAATGGAGCCTTAGCAGGATTAGTTGCCATCACAGCCTCCTGTGCATTTGTAGATACTTGGGCCGCAGTCTTAATTGGTTTCATTGCAGGATTTTTAGTATTTTATAGCATTCGATTTTTTGAAAGCAAAGGAATTGATGATCCTATCGCTGCCTTATCTGTGCACGGCACAGCAGGGATTTGGGGAACCTTATCAACAGGGTTGTTTGCAACACCAGAATTGGCTGCAGTTGGTAAGCCGGGTTTATTTTACGGCGGCGGGTTACACCAACTTGGTGTTCAGGCACTCGGTGTTGTAACGAGCGGGGCTTTCGCCTTTATTGTCTCCTTTATCCTCTTAACCATTATGAAGGCAGTCATGAATGGTTTACGTGTTACTGAAGAAGAAGAAATTATCGGTCTTGACATGAGTGAGCATGGAAGCTACGGTTACCCTGAAATGGTAAAAATGGATAAAACAATAATTCCTTCAGATTCAAAGCTAAATGCTTAATAAACAGTCTTCTATCCCCTTTCTGAGGGGATAGAAGACTGTTTATTAAAAAGGAGGTACGGAAATGGATGACTAGCTACTTAGAGATTAGAAGATTTCGTGATGACCAAATCAACTGGGTCTCTGATAATCCTATTCAATTAAATCATCTTCACAATGAAATCATACAGCGCGTCATCTCTGTATCCGTAAAACAAACGGAAGAAAAATACGGCTCCCTTCCCTGCCCCTTTACTTTTTTTATGATGGGCAGTGCTGGACGGTTTGAGCAATCACTTTGGAGTGATCAGGACCACGGCATTATCTATCAGCAGCGAGGCACAGAAATAAACGATTATTTTTTGCAATTAGGAAAAGAAATTGCCTGCGGCTTGCTGCTAGCAGGGTATGCTTATTGTGATGGAGGTGTTATGGCAAGTAATCCTTTATGGTGTAAATCACTTCCCGAATGGAGACAACAAGTAACAAACTGGTCCAACAACTCAAACTGGGAATCCATTCGCCATTTATTGATATTTATTGATGGACGATCCCTTTATGGTGAAGCAAGCCTTCTAAACAATGTAAAGCTAGAAGTTTATCAGTTGATCCATAAAGAGGACCTCTTAAAAAAAATACTTAATAATACACTATACCGAAAGAAAGGAATTGGTGTACTTGGTCAAATTCTAGTGGAAACACACGGACCACATACAGGCTCCTTGAATATAAAAGAGACAGCCCTCTTTCCATATGTAAACGGTATTCGTCTATTGGCTTTAAAAGGGAATATAATGGAAACTTCTACTCTTACAAGGCTGGAAAAACTGTCAGAATTTGAACTGTCATTTAATATGAAAGAATTATATAAACAGCAATTTATGAAATTACTTATCCTTCGTCTATCATTATCACAATCTGACAATTACGAAAATAGTCATTATCTGCCTATCTCCCCTCTTTCCAAAAAGCAAAAGGAGGAAATAAAGGAAATACTAAAAAATGGGGCAGCACTGTATCGTTATGTACGAAATTTAATAGAAAAGGAGGATACCTAATGGGAATGAATGAAATGATTCAATTTTTTAGACAGATATCAGGCAGACTTAGTTCCAACATTTATGCTGGTGTACAAGGGCAAACCAATATGCAAAATATTTCCTTCATCAGACATCTTCAAAAAGAAATGAAAGAAAACAACTGCTTAGACACCACCCTCCAAGATTTAGAGGTTGTAGTATTTGATCTAGAAACTACTGGCTTTTATCCCGAAAAAGGAGATCGAGTCATATCCATCGGTGCGATCAAAATGAAAGGCTGCCAAATAGTTAAAACAGAAACTTTTTATTCATTGGTACATTCTCCATACCCTATCTCAGTTGAAATAACTGCCTTAACCAACATTTGCAATGAAGATTTACATCTTGCACCTACAGCCTCAGATGTATTAATAGATTTCTTCAAATTCGTTAAGTATCATCCTCTTGTTGCCCATCACGCCAGGCATGAACAGTCATTTATACAAAAACTAACATGGGATGTATTAAAAACTAGATTCGAACACAGAATCATTGACACCTCCTTTCTGATGCGTTTATCAAATCCTATAATTCGATCAATTCCACTAGAAGAGGCATGCGAACAATGTGGAATTGAAGTAATCAACCGGCACCATGCCCTGGAGGACGCAAAATTGACTGCTCATGTCTGGGGCAATTATTTAGGACTTGCTCAGTCCCTAGGTTATAAGAATTTACGAGAAGTATATGAATACCTGGCAAAAATTAAGTAGCAGCACGTTAAAAAATAAGTATAGTAGTAAACTATTGTTCATATCAATATTTATTCATTAACTGATTAATCCAAGCTGTTTTATCAGTTGATTATAGTAGAATCCCCTCGCTAGATTCCTCCGATTCCCCTGTACAATAAAACCTCAAAAAAAATTTTTTTACTATTTTAATTTCTTCCCAACCTTAATTTATCAACGTTGTAAACGCTACCAGTTTATCCGATTTATTTGAATTGTCAGATTTCTATGTTGACCAAGATTTAGATTGGGTGTAAGATAACTGAAAATATAATTTGTATTAAAAATTCTTACAATCAAATATGCCTCGAAGCATCCCTTACATAGGAGATAAGGCATAGATATTTTTTTACAAACAGTTTTTAACTATCTAATGCGTTTCATCATTAAAAGGAGTGGTTAGGTTGGGAAGTCAATGGATATTCCTTGACGATAAATTTGTCAAGAAAGAGGATGCTGTAGTTTCAGTTTTTGATCATGGATTTTTATATGGAGATGGAGTATTTGAAGGCATTCGTGTTTATAGCGGAAACGTCTTTCGACTCGATGCCCACCTAAAAAGACTGTTCGAATCAGCACAATCCATTATGTTGAATATTCCTTATACAAAGGAAGAAATGACACAATTAATTGTCGATACGATTAGAAAAAATGAACTGGACAGCGCCTATATTCGTGTTGTTATCTCACGAGGTAAAGGAAACCTCGGACTGGACCCTTCCTCCTGCTCAAAGCCAAGCGTTATTATTATCGCTGAGGTACTAACCATGTATCCAAAGGAATTTTATGAAAATGGAATTAAAATTGCTTCGGTGCCCAGCAGAAGAAATCGCCCGGACGTCTTAAGTCCACAAATAAAATCATTAAACTATTTAAATAATATTCTTGTTAAATTAGAGGCCAACCAAGCTGGTGTCCAAGAAGCTTTAATGCTCAATGATCAAGGCTACGTAACAGAAGGTTCTGCAGATAATATATTCATCGTAAAAAATGGAGTAATTTTCACACCTCCTGTTTACTTAGGGGCGTTAGAAGGTATTACCCGAAACGCTATTATTGATGTAGCAAGGGCGAAAGGCTATGAGGTTAGAGAATCTCCTTTCACTCGGCACGATGTGTATGTTGCAGATGAAGTGTTCCTAACCGGAACAGCTGTTGAGGTCATTGCCGCGATAAGTGTCGATGGCCGCAAGATTAGTGATGGAAAGCCTGGAGTCATTACAAACGACCTTTTAGAGGAATTCAGAAAAATCGTAACAACGGACGGAGTGGCTTGTTACCCAGAATCTACAAACCACGCAGTTGTTAGTTAGGAGATAAAACAATGAGAAGCGATATGATTAAAAAGGGGATCGATCGAGCCCCCCACCGCAGCCTATTATACGCAACTGGGGTAACAGTGAAGGACCTAGACAAACCATTTATCGGGGTCTGCAACTCATTTATTGAAATTATCCCTGGACATAAACACCTTAATCATTTCGGTGAAATCGTAAAAGAAGCCATTCGAGAGGCTGGCGGAATTCCATTTGAATTCAACACCATTGGTGTTGATGACGGAATCGCAATGGGACATATCGGAATGAGATACTCCCTTCCAAGCCGTGAAATTATAGCTGATAGTGCAGAAACTGTCATTAATGCACATTGGTTCGATGGTGTTTTCTACATTCCGAACTGTGACAAAATTACACCAGGAATGTTAATGGCTGCAGTTAGAACCAACGTCCCTTCTGTCTTTGTATCAGGCGGGCCGATGGAAGCAGGTGTATCCTCTACCGGAAAGAATCTTTCTTTGACTTCTGTCTTCGAAGGTGTTGGAGCCTACCATAGCGGAAAAATGACTCAGCAGGAGCTGCTTGATATTGAAACTGCAGCATGCCCTACTTGCGGATCTTGTTCTGGAATGTTTACTGCAAACTCAATGAACTGTCTAATGGAAGTATTAGGAATGACGGTTCCGGGTAACGGAACAATCGTTGCAACATCTGAAGAAAGACATGAGTTAATTCGCCAAGCAGCGAAACACTTAGTTGAATTAGTAAAAAAAGATATTAAACCACGTGATATTATCACTCGTGAAGCAATAGACAATGCATTTGCTTTAGATATGGCTATGGGTGGATCGACAAACACCGTTCTTCATACCTTGGCTATCGCTCATGAAGCAGGCATTGAATATGATTTACGAGAAATTAATAAAATTGCTGAAAGAGTTCCATATTTAGCAAAAATTATGCCTGCGTCTGATTACTCTATGGATGATGTACATCGCGCTGGAGGAGTTAGTGCCATTCTTAATGAGTTATGTAAAGTGGAAGGAGCACTCCATCAAGATTGCTTAAGTATTACAGGAAAAACGCTTGCTGAAAATGTGAAGGATGCAACAATAACAAATGAAGCTGTCATTCGGACAAAAGATAATCCGTATAGCCCTGTTGGTGGACTATCCATCCTATACGGAAACATTGCACCAGATGGCGGAGTTATCAAAGTTGGAGCTGTAGATCCATCAATTAAAACCTTTTTAGGTGAGGCAATTGTTTTTGAATCACAAGATGAAGCTCAAGAAAACATTAATAATGGCACAGTAAAAGCTGGGCACGTCGTAGTTATTCGCTATGAAGGTCCAAAAGGCGGACCCGGAATGCCAGAAATGCTTGCCCCTACCTCCGCTATTATGGGTCGCGGTTTAGGTAAAGAAGTTGCTTTAATCACTGATGGACGCTTTTCAGGCGCAAGTCGAGGAATCTCCATCGGTCATATCTCACCGGAAGCAGCGGAAGGCGGACCTATTGCACTCGTTGAAAATGGTGACAAAATCCTAATTGATCTAGAAGCAAGATCTATCGAACTAATTATAGATGATGAGGAACTGGCAGAAAGACGCCGTCAATGGCAAAAGCCAGAACCAAAAATCAAAACCGGCTACCTAGCCAAATACGCAAAGTTAGTTACATCTGCCAACACTGGCGGGGTTATGAAAATTTAAAAAGAAAAGTGGAAGCGCCTTGCCCAGAGGCGACAGGCATAAGCCGAGCCGGCGAGAAGGTTGCTTTTTAACCTTCTTGATGGATTGGCTTATGACCCCGAGCCTCTAGGCGCTGGAACTAGACATTAAAAAAAATTGCTGCCGCTTTAACCTATTCAGGGTTTAGGCTCCCTTTTAATAGCCGAGGTTAAAGACCTATCAGTAGTTTTTGAAAAGTTTATAGTACAAATCGATGACGGGAATAAAGGAATAAGAACATGTATTTTCAGAGAGCTGGGGTTGCTGGAAGCCCAGTAATACACCTTATTCCGACATCATCCCTGAGTATTGAGCTGAACAGTCCTATCTAATTAGGCTCAATCGGGTGACCAGTATGGCACCTGTTACAAAAAGAAGCGGTTTTAGAATGTGTTAATCGCTTCAAGAGGCAGTATTCGTGAGAATGCTGTAAAACCGGGTGGTACCGAGAAATGGAAGGCCATTTCTCCCCGATCTATTCTGCTTTTCTTTTTTGACTGCAGTTTATTTGGGGAGATTATGGCCTTCTTTTATTTTGTTAGAAATCTTACCTTTTTGGTTTTTATCACCAAATTCAAATTTTTTGACAAATTCCGATATTTTTCAGGTATAATCCTAAATATATTTTCGAAAAATTAAAACATTTACAAGGAGGGGTACGAGGTGAAAGTAGAAGCAAAGCCGGACTCCCAAACAAGTACGGCATCAAAAACTGGTGCAGACCTGCTCATTGACTTATTAATTAATGAAGAAGTAGATACCATTTTTGGGTATCCAGGTGGTGCCGTTCTGCCAATATACGATGCAATTTATCGTGCAAGAGGCAAAATCAATCATGTCCTTTTCCGTCATGAGCAAGGAAGTATTCACGCTGCTGAAGGGTATGCCCGCATTACTGGAAAAGCCGGTGTCGTATTAGCGACTTCGGGACCTGGCGCAACCAACTTGGTTACCGGAATTACAGATGCAATGATGGATTCTTTACCACTAGTGATTTTCACCGGTCAGGTTGCACGAAGTGTCATTGGAACAGATGCATTCCAGGAAGCGGATGTTATGGCTATAACAACACCCATCACCAAACATAATTACCAGGTACAAGACATTTCAGACTTACCAAGGATTGTAAAAGAAGCCTTTCATATCGCTTCGACGGGCCGTCCAGGTCCAGTGTTAATTGATATTCCAAAGGATATCTCTGCTGGAGAATTATCTAAGGTGCCTGAAGTAGGAACGATTCATCTTCCGGGTTACCAGCCGACAACAAAACCAAATCCGCTGCAAATCAAAAAACTTGCTGACGCGATTGCAAAGTCAAAAAAGCCGGTCATTCTTGCAGGTGCTGGCATTCTTCACGGAAAAGCATCAAAAGAATTAACCGCTTTTGCAGAAAAGCATAGGATTCCAGTTACAACCACCCTTCTTGGTCTTGGGACTTTCCCAGCAGCCAGCCCTCTCTCTCTTGGAATGGCCGGCATGCACGGAACGTACACAGCTAACATGTCATTGTACGAAGCAGATTTACTTATTAATATCGGTGCCCGCTTTGATGACCGACTCACCGGGAACTTAAAGCACTTTGCTCCAAATGCGAAGGTTGCTCATATTGATATCGATCCTGCTGAAATTGGTAAAAATGTTCCAACTCAAATTCCAATTGTTTCAGATTCAAAAGAAGCATTAGTTGAACTAATGAATCAGACAACGGAATCACCAGATTCTGAGGATTGGTTAGAAACATTAACGAAGCTAAAAGAAGAATACCCATTATGGTATAAGCATGATCCAAACGGAATGTCACCGCAATGGCTGATTGAAGCCATTCATAAAGTAACCAATGGTGAAGCCGTTGTTACGACAGACGTTGGTCAGCACCAAATGTGGGCAGCACAATATTACAATTTTGATAAACCTCATCGCTGGGTAACTTCTGGCGGACTTGGAACAATGGGCTTCGGGTTCCCTGCAGCAATTGGAGCACAAATGGCTTCTCCGGACAGCACAGTAGTAGCCATTGTCGGTGACGCTGGTTTCCAGATGACGTTACAGGAATTATCCGTCATTTATGAACAGAATCTTCCTGTCAAAATCATTATCGTTAATAACGGTGCCCTAGGTATGGTTAGACAATGGCAGGAATTATTACACGGCAACCGTATTTCGGAGTCCATCCTTCAAACGCAGCCTAACTTTGTGAAGCTTGCTGAAAGCTATTCAATTAAAGGCTTAAAGATTGAGAGCCAAGAAGAATTAATTACAAAGCTTCCTGAAGTATTTGCTTATGACGGTCCTGTTTTAATGGATTGCCGAGTGCTTCAGCAGGAAAAAGTATTCCCAATGATTGCTCCTGGCAAAGGTATACACGAAATGATTGGGGTGAAACCTTCATGAAACGGATTATTTCCTTAACCGTTCAGGATCGAAGCGGTGTCTTAAATCGAGTCACTGGTCTATTACTAAGACGACAATTTAATATTTCAAGTATCTCAGTTGGTCCAACTGAAACGGAAGGGATATCAAAAATGACCCTAGTCGTTGAAGTCGAGGATGAACAGCGGCTTGAACAAGTTACAAAACAACTAAACAAGCAAATTGATGTTTTAAAGGTTTCGGATATTACCGATAAAGCCATTGTCGCACGTGAACTTGCTTTAATTAAAGTAGCGGGCAGTTCACAGCTTCGCAGTGAGATCAACGGTATTATCGATCCATTCCGTGCATTGATCATTGATGTAAGCAAAGAAAGCTTAACGATTCAGATTACAGGGCGCCCAGATAAAATTGACGCATTGATTGATCTGCTTCGTCCATATGGAATTAAAGAGATTGCTAGAACAGGACTAACCGCCTTCTTGCGCGGACATCAACCACAGGTTAACGAGTTAACTACCTACTCTCAAATAAAATAAACATTTTCGAAGGGATGATTATAATGGCAAAAGTATTATATAACGGAGATATTCAAGAGGCAGTATTACAAGGGAAAAAGATTGCAGTAATTGGTTATGGTTCACAAGGTCATGCACATGCATTAAACCTAAAGGAAAGCGGATTTGACGTTGTTGTTGGTTTACGTGAAGGAAAATCTTGGGATAAAGCAGTTGAAGATGGAGTTGCAGTTACATCTGTTGCTGAAGCAACTGCACAAGCTGAAGTTATCATGGTTTTACTTCCAGATGAAATGCAGCCTAAAGTATATGAAGAAAGCATTAAACCAAACCTTGAAGCTGGTAACTCATTAGTATTTGCCCATGGCTTCAACGTTCATTTTACACAAATCGTTCCTCCTGCTGATGTTGACGTATTCTTAGTTGCTCCTAAAGGTCCAGGGCACTTAGTACGTCGTACGTATACAGAAGGCGCTGGTGTTCCAGCACTTTACGCAGTATACCAAGACTATACAGGTCAAGCACGTGAACTTGCTCTTGCTTATGCGAAAGGAATCGGTTCTGCTCGTGCAGGTGTATTGGAAACTTCTTTCCAAGAAGAAACAGAAACAGATCTATTCGGAGAGCAGGCAGTTCTTTGCGGCGGTACTACAGCCCTTATCAAAGCTGGTTTCGAAACTCTTGTTGAAGCTGGATATCAGCCAGAAGTTGCTTACTTCGAGTGTTTACATGAATTGAAATTAATCGTTGACCTTCTATATGAAGGAGGATTAGAAAACATGCGTTATTCAATCTCTGATACTGCACAATGGGGAGATTTCGTTTCTGGACCACGTGTTGTTAACGAAGATACAAAAGCACGCATGAAAGAAGTATTAAAAGATATCCAAACTGGTGCATTTGCGAAGGGCTGGATCTTGGAGAACCAAGCAAACCGTCCACAATTTAACGCAATTAACAACAGTGAAAACAATCACCAGATTGAAGTGGTTGGCCGTGAGCTTCGTGCCTTAATGCCATTTATTAAAAACCCTGTAAACCAAAAGAAAGAAGTGGTGGTAAATGGTTCACGTTAACATCTTTGACACGACACTACGTGATGGTGAACAATCTCCTGGGGTAAATTTAAATCAGCTTGAAAAACTAGAAATCGCTAGACAACTAGAAAAGTTTGGCGTGAATATTATGGAGGCCGGATTTCCGGCTTCCTCCCAAGGGGATTTCGAGGCAGTAAGAGCAATTGCCAGGGCGATTAAAAATAGTTCTGTTACTGGACTGGCAAGAGCAACCAAATCGGACATTGACATTGCGTGGGACGCATTAAAAGATGCTGCAGAACCAAGGTTGCATGTTTTTCTTGCAACCTCCCCTATTCATATGAAATATAAGTTGTTTAAAACACCTGAGGAAGTCATTCAAACCTCTGTCGATATGGTAGCCTATGCAAAACAAAGATTCCCTCATATCGAATGGTCAGCAGAAGATGCTTCTCGTTCTGATCTAGATTTTCTTGTCAAGATCATTACGAAGGTCATCGATGCCGGAGCAACCGTCATTAACCTTCCTGACACTGTAGGGTATGCAACTCCATCAGAATATGGTTACATGTTCCGTTATATCAGAGAAAATGTTCCAAATATCCACAAGGCTTCGTTATCTTGCCATTGTCATGATGATTTAGGGATGGCCGTTGCCAATTCACTTGCAGCAATTGAAAACGGAGTTACCCAAGTCGAAGGAACGATTAATGGTATTGGCGAGCGTGCAGGAAATGCCTCACTTGAAGAAGTAGCTGTTGCTTTAAATATTAGAAAAGATAAGTACCCTTATACTACGAACCTTGTTTTAAAAGAAATCAAGCGTACCAGTGACTTAGTCAGCCGCTTTACAGGAATGATTGTTCCTGGAAATAAAGCGGTCGTAGGAAAGAATGCCTTCGCCCATGAGTCGGGAATTCATCAAGATGGTGTATTAAAAAACACCTTAACCTATGAAATTATTACTCCTGAAATGGTTGGGATTCAATCAAATGATTTAGTTCTCGGTAAACATTCAGGACGTCATGCATTTAAGGATAAAATTGAAAATATGGGCTTCACATTATCAGCTGAAAAGCTTCAAGAAGCATTCACAGCTTTTAAACAGCTCACCGACCGGAAAAAGGAAGTAACCGATGAAGATTTGTTTACCATTTTAACAGACATCCAAACTGCCGTTGCTGATGTTAAAAAATATGAGCTTTTGGCTTTCCAGGTCCATTATGGTTCTGCCAACCTCCCTACTGCAACAGTAGCACTCCACACCCCAGAAGGTGTTCGAGTGGAAACTGCCCGTACGGGTTCAGGCAGCGTTGAAGCTCTAATGAATACTTTGGAAGCTCTAATTAAAGAAGAAATTCATCTTACTGATTATAAATTAAATTCAGTTGGTCAAGGGCGAGACGCATTGGCCGAAGTACATGTAAAAATGACGGTCGATGGTGCACAAGTAAGCGGCCGTGGATCGGCTCAGGACGTATTAGAAGCTTCGGCTAAAGCGTTCTTGAACACTGTAAATCGAGTGTTTTTTAACCAAAAAGCTGTTGTGCAAGTTTAAAAGTCTTTCTGAGGCGATGTAAAAAATGATGAGGAGGTTGCTTCGAATGAAAAAACGTATTGTCTTACTACCTGGTGATGGGATTGGCAAGGAAGTTATTAATTCTGCGAAAGACGTTTTGAATGCAATTGCAGATGAGTTTAATCATAGTTTTACCTTCGAAACCCATGAAATCGGAGGGGCAGCCATTGACCAATACGGCACTCCGCTGCCAGAATCAACAGTTGAAGCTTGTAAGCAGGCAGACGCTGTATTATTAGGTGCAGTTGGCGGCCCTAAATGGGATAACAACCCCTCCCATTTACGCCCTGAAAGAGGATTACTTGGTATTCGAAAAGCACTTGATTTATTTGCAAATTTAAGACCAATTAAAGGATTTAAAAATTTACTGCATGCTTCCCCTCTTAAAGAGGAAATTGTTGCAGGTAGTGATTTATTAATCGTTCGCGAGCTGACAGGCGGGATTTACTTTGGTACCCCAAGTGAAAGACGCGACAACGGTCAAACAGTGGTTGATACACTTGCTTACACGCGTAAAGAGATTGAAAGAATCGTAGACAAAGCATACCAAGCAGCACAAGGACGGCGTGGACACCTAACCTCTGTTGATAAAGCAAACGTCTTAGAGTCAAGTAAGATGTGGCGCGAAATTGTCGAAGAGAAAAAAGCTCAGTATCCAGATGTTACTGTTGAGCATGTCCTGGTTGATGCAGCTGCAATGAAACTGATTACAAACCCTACAAAGTTCGATGTTATTGTTACTGAGAACATGTTCGGTGATATTCTTAGTGATGAAGCCTCTGTTCTAACAGGTTCATTGGGAATGCTTGCTTCAGCTAGCTTGAGTGAAGATGGTGTTGGTTTATATGAACCTGTTCATGGTTCAGCACCGGATATTGCCGGCAAAGGGATTGCCAATCCAACTGCAATGATTTTATCAACTGCATTAATGCTGCGCTACTCTTTCCAATTAAACGATGAGGCGAAATTAATCGAAGATGCCGTTCAGTCGATTTTGGATAGTGGAGTCCATACAGCAGATCTTCATATTCCTGAAGGCAGACAAGTGGGCACAGATGAAATGACTCGTCTAATTGTTGATTATATTAAGTCGCAAAACGCTTCTAAATGTATCATGAGCTGTTACGTATAAAATATAACGGGGCGATTAAGAAGCCGTCGGGCTCGAGCAGTCCGGCGGCTTCTCCCCTACCTATAAGTTTTCTATCGCTGATATTTGTTTTGTCGCCGATATATTTGATTTAGCGCTGATATAGCGGATTAATCTCCAGTATATTTGGTTGAATAGTTTTTAACTAAATCTATGAACGTGAGGAAGGACATTATGCAAAAACCAAAAAATATTATCCAAAAGGTTTGGGACCAGCATGTTGTATATCAAGAAGAAGGAAAACCAGATTTACTCTATATTGATTTGCACCTTGTTCATGAAGTAACCTCTCCTCAGGCATTTGAAGGATTACGAATGAACGGACGCAAAGTGCGCCGGCCGGATCTTACGTATGCAACGATGGATCACAATGTTTCTACACGTGACAGGAATGTTATTAAAGACCCTGTCTCGAAGAAACAAATTGATACATTAAAAGAAAACTGTCAGGAATTTGGTGTCGAGCTTTCCGATCGTCAGCACCCAGACAATGGGATTGTTCACGTTATTGGTCCTGAGCTTGGTCTGACACAACCTGGTAAGACGATTGTTTGTGGTGATAGTCATACTTCTACACATGGTGCGTTTGGTGCTCTAGCATTCGGAATTGGGACAAGTGAAGTGGAGCATGTCCTAGCGACACAAACACTTTGGCAAGCACCTCCAAAAACAATGAATGTAAAAGTAAATGGAAAGCTTGGAACTGGCGTAACTGCAAAGGATTTAATCTTAGCGATTATCGGTAAATTCGGCGTTCAATTTGGAACTGGCTATGTAATGGAATATACAGGTGAAGCGATCCGCTCCCTTTCAATGGAAGAGCGTATGACCGTATGTAATATGTCCATTGAGGCTGGTGCAAGAGCAGGTTTAATTTCTCCTGATGAAACGACTTTTGAATATATGAAAGGCCGCCGTCATGTTCCAAAAGATGAGGCCTTCGAAGA
This sequence comes from Neobacillus sp. plas4, assembly GCF_057221695.1. Classification (NCBI taxonomy): domain Bacteria; kingdom Bacillati; phylum Bacillota; class Bacilli; order Caryophanales; family Bacillaceae; genus Neobacillus; species Neobacillus sp. plas4. The sequence continues at coordinate 1,057,811 of NZ_CM170152.1, read as the reverse complement.
AGCAGTGGCAAAATGGCGTTCCCTTGCTACAGATGAAGGTGCCAACTATGATGCGGTGGTTGAAATTGAGGCATCTGAAGTGGAACCACAAGTCACTTGGGGAACAAATCCAGGTATGTGTATTCCGATTACGGCTTCTGTTCCAAATCCAGAAGATGAAGAAAAAGCTAATAAAAAAGATGAAATTTCCCGAGCGCTTCAATATATGGGCCTTGAAGCCGGCCAGCCGATTTCAAATGTAGAGATTGACCATGTTTTTATCGGTTCATGTACAAATTCTCGCATAAGTGATTTACGCAAAGCAGCAGACGTAATTCGTGGGCACAAAGTTAATCCTAAGGTAAAAGCAATTGTTGTTCCTGGATCTTTTAGTGTTAAACTTGCTGCTGAAAAAGAAGGTATTGATCAAATCTTTAAAGAAGCAGGTTTTGAATGGCGTGAAGCTGGCTGCAGTATGTGTCTGGCCATGAACGATGACATTGTTCCTCCAGGCGGACGCTGTGCTTCCACTTCTAACCGAAATTTTGAAGGTCGTCAAGGAAACGGTTCACGTACCCACCTTGTCAGCCCTGAAATGGCAGCAGCTGCCGCTATTGCAGGCCATTTCGTAGATGTTCGTCAGTTCACAGCTCAGGAGGTATTATAATGGAACCGTTACGCATTCATTCAGGAATCGTTTGCCCGTTAAATCGGAGTAATGTTGATACAGACCAGATAATTCCAAAGCAATTCCTTAAAAGAATTGAACGAAGCGGTTTTGGTCAATTTTTATTTTATCACTGGCGCTTTGATGACGAAGGTAACCTTCGTAAGGATTTTACGATGAATCACCCTAAATATCAGGATGCCTCTATTTTGGTAGCAGGTGAAAACTTTGGCTGCGGCTCCTCTCGTGAACATGCCCCATGGGCGATTCAAGATTTTGGTTTCAAGGTTATTATTGCCCAAAGCTATGCAGACATTTTTAAAAATAACTGCGTCAAGAATGGGATTCTTACAATTGTAGCGAGTGAAGAACAAGTTCAAACTATTATGCGTAATGCTGAAACGGAAGGCTACGCGCTGACTGTGAATCTCGAAGACCAAGTGGTTACCGATAATCAGGGGTTGGAGTTTTCATTTGATATTGCTCCGTATCCTAAGGAAATGCTGCTAAATGGTTGGGATGAGATTGGTGTTACTTTAAACTATGAAGATAAGATTTCTCAGTATGAGTTAGCACATAAATAAAACGATGAGCTTGGATATCCAAGCTCATTTTCTATTGTCTTGGTGCCAATAATATCACCAAAACACCTATTAAACATATTCCGCCGCCGATCCAGTCATATAAATCTGGAGTCTTTTTATCGATGCCCCATCCCCACAAGAGTGAAAGCACAATGAATACTCCCCCGTATGCAGCATAAACTCGTCCAAATGATGGAAAGGCCTGAAAGGTTGCTATTACGCCATACAAGGCCAACACGACTCCGCCAATTAGTCCCCAGAAGGATGGCTTCCCCTCCCGCAGACATTGCCAGATCAAGTACCCTCCTCCTATTTCTGCTAGTCCTGCTAGAATAAACAATACTGTTGCTTGAATCATTACCATCACTTCCTTTTGACTTTGATTACCTTTTACCTTTGAAAGTCGTTCTTAAGGTAATCTGGTTCGGCTTCTGATTACCGTTTTACCTTAAAGGTCACTCCTGAGGGAATCAGATTCGGCTTCTGATTACCGTTTTACCTTAAAAGTCACTCCTGAGGGAATCAGATTCGGCTTCTGATTACCGTTTTACCTTAAAAGTCACTTCAGCGGTAATCAGAGAACTGCCCCGATCTAATTTGATACAGCCGCTCGGTATAAAAAAGTTTACATATCATAGTGTTAATAATAGACATGTTAAGGAGTGGTGTTATTTGCTTAAACTAGTGTTCATTATTCTACTCATACTTCTCTCCATAACTATACTCTTCTTAATCTTAACAAATAATAAGCAGCAAATGATTCAGACCTATTCAATTTCGACATTTATGGGAGCAAGTACTGATAATGAAATTCTGGAACCTAAACAAACTATCATTGAAAAAATTAATTATTTTTTCAATGATAGTAATGATGATGATAATGACATAGACTATGGTGGCGATGACCCAGGAGAGTAGCAAAATGCTGAATCGGAAATATCGATTAAGCATTTTTATTTTCTAACTAAGTTCATTTATGTAGTTGTTAAATTCCTTTTTAAATAAATATGATTCCTCTAGGAATGGATAATGATTGCTATTATTAAAAACAACTAGCTTTGAATCAGGTATTAATTCATTCATTTCTAATGAGTATGGCAGTGGGCATTGAACATCATATTTTCCACACAAAATTAACGTTGGGGTTGAAATGAGCGTTAATTTTTTTGTAACATCAAAAATTTGAATTTCTCGGCTAAAAAAATTCAGCCGGGAAGCGGATATTTTCTTCCTTATGTTTAAATTAAAGAACTCATCATATCCCTCCGGATTATGTAATGATAATTTTGTTCGTTCACCTGAAAGCTTGTTTCTTTCTTCCAAAGATAAATCTGAACGTTTCAACACTTCCATCAATTCTTGCATTCTTTTGTACTTTGGATGATTTTTATTATAAATACAACCTGAGGAAAATGTCGAATATTCTCTAGCCGCTGCACCGACAATAACATTAAATTTCAGGCTGCTTGAATAAAAGATTCCATAAATGACTCCTAACATTCCTCCGGTAGAATGACCAGCAAACCCCCACTTTTCATATCCTAATGTTTCACGAATTGCTTCTAAGTCAAAAATGGTTTCTAGCATACTAAGTTGATAGGGTTCTATTGCCTTTACTGAATTCCCTGCTTCACGTAAGTTCACTAAATAAACTTTGTGTGTCTTTGTAAAAGTTTCAGCAAAATAATCTCCCGTCACATTAAATTCAGAATAATGATGGGTAACACAGATAGGTTCCCCCTCACCTTTCGTAAATATCTCAAAAGTTCCGCGCTCAGTGCTAACAAGCATTTGATTCCAGCTTTTCATTATGTTTTCCCCTTATATATTGTATTGGAATAAAGCCACTTCAATATTCGATATACATATCCATCTTTCCTCCTTCTTTTAAATTTCAGGAATGAATAAAGCTACCAAGTTTGATAATAAGTAACAAAAAGAAAGGGAGGGATTTATATGGATGGAAAATATAATACGAACGATGATGCAAGTCAGGAAATGAAAAAGGCGCTAAGCAAAACTACTCCTAGGAAGAACCCAAATATGAGCGAAGCCGAGTATAAGATGAAATACCAAGGGAAGAAAAGCTGACTTAATAACAGATAAGCATGTTTTCATATTGTTGAAGGACAAGCCCTTTTAATATTTCATTGGTTCTGTCCTTCATAACACCGATGAAGGACAAATGTTTATAATTTCCCATTAGTTCTGTCCTTCATAACACCGATGAAGGACAAATCTTTATAATATTCCATTGGTTCTGTCCTTCATAACACCGATGAAGGACAAATCTTTATAATATTCCATTGGTTTTGTCCTTCATAACACCGATGAAGGACAAATCTTTATAATATTCCATTGGTTCTGTCCTTCATAACACCGATGAAGGACAAATCTTTATAATATTCCATTGGTTTTGTCCTTCATAACACCGATGAAGGACAAATCTTTATAATATTCCATTGGTTTTGTCCTTCATAACACCGATGAAGGACAAATCTTTATAATATCCCATTGGTTTTGTCCTTCATTACACTGATCAAGGACAAGACTTAATCCAAATGGAATACTATATCAAGACCAGTTGGTTTGCCCTTGAAATAGTCATGATATTCTTTAAATACTAGCTTAAGCCCAGAAGTATCATCTGGAATGGGTGGAGATACAATATAATTTTGTCGGAAGTGTCCTTCAGAGCCGCTTCCACTATCTTGTCGGCATTCGTAATTTTCTCCTAAACTTAGCTCGAGAAATGGGTGATGACTCATGTGCCGCAGGTGGTGACGGTCATCTATATCTTCCGCTCTTTCTTCCCAATCAATATTTAATTGGACAACGCTGGCATTCTCGAATTGTCGAATAAAAGTGATCGTGTACAACTTATCATTTTTTTCAACCGATTTTAGGATTGGTAAATGCTTGATAAAATTCTCAGGCTCAACTCCAGGTTTAAATTCTTCTTCCATTCTTAATGTCGAAAATATCGAATTTAATACATCCTCATACTGATTGTACTTTATTGCCCATTCCTCAATTTGTTCTGACGGGGGAAATCCTGGATTATAGTTAGATACATCCTTTCTCTCCTTCAGTAATGCACAAATTTGCTCATCTATTGAAAGGATACGTTTATCATAATGTTCTGTTGGTCGTTCAAAGGGCATTCGTTTCATACTAACTCCTCTACTTTTATAATTTTATAGTTATGTCCTCATTTCTGTTACTCAGGGTTTCACTCTATTTATTCTTTTTACTTTTTGCTTCTGCCTTCACCTTGTTTTCTGTAACCCGAAATTTGACGATTTCACTAATTATTTCATATGGTAACGGTTTGTCTTTAGGAAACTGGACGGCTCCTTTTGAACATTTATATTGTGATAATTCCTGTTTAAAAGACTCGATCCCACTAGGGGCTGGATAGAATCCAATGTGATTTTTATTGGCTGCGAAATGTACTAGATTTCCATGTAAGTAAAAAGTCGGCATTTGATAACTTATCTTTTCTACTGCCTCTGGTGCTGACTCCTTGATCACATCCCTTAACTTTTGTAGTATTGCTTGCACTTCAATGGGAAATTGAATGATGTATTCATCGATAGAATTAATTGTTTTTTTTGCTTCCATGGTTGTTCCTTCCTTATTGAAATTCATATTGATATATTTATAATTCTATCCAAAATCTCTTTATAATGTTTCCATCTTCTTCAATAAAGTCGGTATCTGGTATTCCTCCATTATAAATTATCGTTTTAATGGAACCTGTATTCTCTTCATCACATACAACAAGGGCTTTTCGTATCCCTAACTCTCTTGCTTTTTCAAGAGACAATGACAATAATTTGGTCGCAAAACCTTTCCTTCTCTCTGACGGGCGAATACCATAACCAATATGTCCTCCACGATTTAAAAGAAAAGGTGTTAATTGATGTCTTATATTTACAGCACCAATTATTCTTTTGTCTTGGTTTATTAACCAAAACGTTGAATCAGGCACCCAGCCTTCTGGCAGATTACGTCCTTGCTCATTACCCTTTAGAAATTGGACCATTGCCTCAAAGTCCGATGGATCCTTTTGAATAACCCATGGGACCATATCTTCTTTGCTTTCTACCCATTCGTTATAGAATGCGAGATATTCATTCTTTAACTCCACAGTTGGTTTAATTAATGATAAGTGATGGTTTGATTCCAGTAACAATCTTTCATATGTTATAGTTTCTTTCTCTATTTTCAAAAGAAACACATCCGGATTTCGTAAGTTTCTCCAATTTTCAAAGCCGAATTGATGGTGATAATGATTTAAAAGTAAGGACAGTAAGTTTCCATGTGTGACAATGATGGTATTTAGCTCTTCACTTTGTAGAACTTCATCCATTACTTTTATGATTCGCTTCTTTGCTTCATTACTAGACTCTCCGCCCTCAAATTTCAAATCAAAATCATCAAAGGTGGCTTCTAGTTTTTTAAGCCAATCAGAAAGATTTTTGGAACTAAGTACACGTTCTGTTAATAGCTCGTTAGTTTCAAGCTCAAGATTCATTCTTTTTGCAAGTGGCTCTACGCTTTGCACAGCACGCTTATATGGACTGGAAATAATGCGATCAATCGGAACCCCTCTAAAGAATTCAGATAAATGGTTAGCTTGCTTGTAACCATTGTCTGTTAATGCTGATTCCGCCGGCTGCCCTTCAGCCTCACAATGCCTGATAAGATAAATTTTCTTCATAATGTTTTCGCCCCTATTCTTCAAATGTTTTTCTAAACCCGTAAAATGGCCGATATCCCTGAGCCTCATAAAATGTATGAGAGGTACTTGAAGCAAGAAGTTCCATTCGAGTACTTGGATATTGAGCATGAACGTATCGGAGTAACTCTCTGCCAATACCCGTACCACGGTACTTTTTATCAATTAGCAATTCACAAATATATAGAGTGATACGCGTGTCGGTGAAACCTCTAATATATCCAACTATTCCTTCATCTTCTGCTTCCACAACAAACGAAACATTTGAATTTTTCCATGCTTCTTTTGTATCTTCGTTCTTTTCTACTAAGTTACTCCAGCCCTCTTCCTCGTTTAACTCTTGAATTCTATTAAAATCACTCTCTTGATACTTTCGGATATGTATGTGATTCATTGGTTAATCCCCCCTATTATAATACTGATAATACTTTAGATGAAAAATTCAAGATATCGACTATAATAATTTGTAAAAGATTCGAAAGGAAGTATTCTATGCTTAAAAAATTTACGGTAAAAACAAACACCCGTGATCAAATGATAGAAATCACCGATCAGGTTCAGGAATTCATTTCAGAAAATAACATTCAGGAAGGATCTGCTATTGTGTATTGTCCGCACACAACTGCAGGCATTACCATTAATGAAAATGCAGATCCGGATGTGAAACGCGACATGATTCGGCGCTTTGACGAAGTCTATCCATGGCACCACCAACTTGATCGCCATATGGAAGGCAATACCGCAGCCCATATGAAAGCTAGTACTGTCGGGGCTTCACAATATATTATTATTGCAAACGGACAACTGCTGTTAGGTACGTGGCAGGGTATCTATTTTTGCGAGTTTGACGGACCACGCACACGAACTTTTTACGTGAAAATACTCTAGCCTAAAATATATATAGCAGAAATAGTAAATTCTTTATTACATCGCTTTTTTCCTTCTTTTGTAAATGTCTCTTTTCTTAACTTTGTAGTTTAAATCTACTGATGAAAGGAAATATAGTAGGTAACATGAGAAACCGGACAAGTTCGGTTTTGCAAAGAAAGGGATTTACGAGAATGATTGTACTAGAACGGAAACAAAACTATTCTTTGGTAACTCAGAATGACCACGCAAAAATTGCTGGCGTTATTGCCCGAAATTGCAAAGGGGAGTATTTCTTTGATGATAATCATACCCAAGAAATACTCCTTGCAATCGAAGAACATGACCGAGGCTGGATTGAGTTGGATTCGTCTCCGGTATGGAATGATCAAACCGAGAAACCATACTCTTTTATTGATTACCCACTATCACTCAAAATTACTTTTTATAAAAAGGGATTAGATGAGGTAGAAAAAATGAGCAAGTACGCAGGGTTATTATGCAGCTTGCACTATACCTCGTTCATTCAGAATCCTAGCGAGCCAGCTGTCAGGGAATTTTGGAAAGAAGAAAAGCAAAGACAGGAAAGGCTTTCAAAGGAATTACAATTAGCCGGTAATGAGCACAAACAAGAAACCCTGATGTACCACTTAGATCTATTAAAGTTTTGTGATTACCTATCCCTGTTTATCAGTCTAAATGAACCTGGCGATAATAAAGGGATCCACCCTTTTTTTCGCAATGGATTTCCACAGTTATTTTCCTTTGTTACGGAACAACCAATTGTCGCTCATTGGGAAAACCAAGAAAGTGTTTCGCTTTCCTTCTCCCCTTTGAAAGGTGAAATGGAAGTAGAATTGCCCTTTAGAGCTGTAAGCAAAGAACAAATTGAGAAAAATGGCGTTTTACAAGCATACAAAGATACCCCTGTTTCTATTAGGAAGATAGTTTTTAAATAAATTTCAAAAATGCTTTACTCCATTATGGAGTAAAGCATTTCTCATAGGTTGTCTAATATATTTTGATTTTGTGGATTTTCGCTAAAGATTAATACATCATCAACTGGTTCGTAGGATTCCCCATAAAAATGTCGATCCTTATAGGTATGTATCTTATCATACGTTTTTCTCATCGCTTCAAAAATTTGCTCTTCAGACTCGTTATTTGGTGCCCAATAGAGGATTTCCATTTTATTAAGCTCATTAGTAGCTAACGATCTTCTTTCGTAACCAACAGAATTTGCGTGTTCAAAGCCCTCTCGCTTATAAAAATGAAGCCTTTTTTCGCTATCGCTGTCTTCATAGTTCACTGGTTCAACTTCGAGGATAATGGGCTTTCCTTTATGTTTCATTTTTTCGATCAACTTATGACCAAGTCCCTGGCCACGGGCATTTCCTGAAACAAAAAGATAATCAATAAATACAAAATCATCCGATTCAGCATACATCAACACATGATTAGGTCCCTCATCTTTATGATAAATATCAGAACGCTCTTTTAGCAGTGTTTCCATATGCTCTCTCGATTTCATTTCCTCAACGGGAAAATACTGATTTAATTTCTCATACCAATGCATTGTTATACTCCTCTATATTAAGTCATAATGAGGAAAGTATGTGTAAAATTAACCCATTATATGTGGTATTTTTTAACGTTTTCGCACAATATGATACAATTGTCTTATTGGCTATTGAATGAGGAGTGTTTGAAGTTGACAACTGAAAAAGAGAAAATGCTGGCTGGTGAACTTTATAATCCAGCAGATCCTGAATTATTACAAGGACGTATAAATGCCCGAAGACTTACCAGATTATATAATCAAACGATTGAAACCGATGAGGAGCAAAGGACTATTCTATTAAAAGAACTATTCGGTTCAACTGGAAAAAGTCTTTATGTAGAACCAACATTCCGATGTGATTATGGGTACAACATCCATATTGGCGAGAATTTCTATGCTAATTTTGATTGTGTATTTTTAGATGTTTGTGAAATTCATATTGGTGATAACTGTTTTATTGCCCCTGGTGTACATATCTATACAGCAACCCATCCAATAAATCCAACTGAGAGAATTTCTGGAGCCGAATATGGAATTCCGGTTTATATCGGCCACAATGTCTGGATTGGCGGGAGCGCGGTCATTAATCCTGGGGTTAATATAGGCAATAATGTCGTTATCGCCTCTGGTGCAGTCGTGACGAAAGATGTACCAGACAATGTTGTCGTTGGCGGGAATCCAGCAAGGATTATTAAAGAAATTCAAATATAAAGAAAATGAAAAGAGCTTAGTCTAAGCTCTTTTTTACTACTTTCCTATGGAAAAACCTTGGAATAGCCTTCCGCCAAATGGCTGCAGGATATCATCAACCAATGCAATAACCTTATTTTTATCCCCAGTTCTATAAAAAGTATCAAAGGCATTCACAAAACACTCTGCAAACTTTTCATCATAGTTTCTCAATGAACGGATTACCCATTTAGAAGCACCAATCCAGTGTCGATTCGTTCTCAAGACAAATTCACTAACTAATTCAGCAAGTGTATTCGCTATAAATATTTCTTCCGCTCTATCTGTACAACCTATAAAATCATCAAGAGCATCTGTTATAAAATAACGCTTGATTCTTATGGTTTCAGCTGACCATTCTTGGGGACCGTTTTCTAATAAATCTATTGCCTCTTGTTTAATGTGCTCCATGATTCCACTATCTTTTAACACGATTCCTTCTGAAACCATTTTAGGCAAGGAAGGCCTCGCTCTTTCACAATCACTTGTAAAAAAATCCTTATAAGAAGTTAAGTTATGTACAAAAACCTCTATATTCCAGCCAAATTCAATGACAGATTCTCTATATGCTGATTTAAGATACTTATCAAATATCACGATATCAAGGTCAGATGTTTCGGTGGCCTCACCTCGAACCACACTCCCGGCTAATAAAGCTCCATGACAATTCGGAAATTGTTTCAAAGTAAATAGTTCCGCTGCTTTGTATGCGTCGATTCTATTAATCTTCCTCACTCCCATTTTTCAAACGTTCTTTTTTTTATCCGCACCCTCTATAAAATAAAATTCAAAGATCCTAGATGAGTTGTATCCCCTTCTAATACAAGCTTATAACCACTCTCATCCATTTCAACAATCGTAAGACTCGTATCATGAATATAAGGCGGGTCCCATAAGGCTTCGATTGGTGAATTCTTAAAAAATGAATACAAACATTTGATGACTACAGAATGAGTAACAATTAATATATTTCCAGATTTATATTCTCTTTTTATTCGATCTAATACCTGAATGGCTCTTGCTCGTGTTTCTTCAAACTTTTCTCCTCCAATAGTCGTAAATAGATGCGGGGCATTCCAGTATGACTCAAACTCTGTGGGATACATTTCTTTAATGGATGAATGAGTCTTACCTTCCCATTGACCCAGTTTAATTTCCCTCAAGTTCTCATCATAAATTACAGGAATATTTCTTTCTCCCCGTATCAAGCCGGTAGTGGCTTTCGTCCTCCCGCTTGGACTTGAGAAAATAGCTGTTATCTCTGTTTCTTTCAATCTTTCACCTAAACATACCGCATTTTTTATCCCGCTTTCGGTTAAGTTTGAATCCAGCCAGCCTTGCATTCTTTTTTCAGTGTTCCATTCTGTTTCTCCGTGCCTTGTTATGTATAGTGTGATCATAATCAGTCTCTCCTTATTTCACTTATTGCTTTAATTAGTTTTCTAGTTGTCTCTTTTAACTTTGTTTCATCTTCTATAATAATCTCATCTTCTAAATAAAAATTGGCAAATGATTGATCTTTATTTCTAGGCACCACGTGCATATGATAATGCGTTAATTCATTAAATATCCCGCCATTTTGACAGATGGTGATCCCATCTGGATGAAACAATTTTTTTATTGCTTTTGATAACAGAATGGATGCTTTCATAATTGAATTTGCTGACTCACCATCAAGTTCTTCATGGTCACAAATATGTTTCTTCGGCAAAATTAACACGTGACCTTCATTGTATGGTTCATGATCCAAAAAACAGCAAACAAAGTCATCCTCGTAAACAACATAGACTGGCAGAATCTTATTAGCCAAATTACAACCTAAGCAGGCCATTTTAAACACAACCTTTTTGAAATTCTAATACTCTTACTCTAACAAAAAAAGGCCTTAAATCTCGACCTTTATAATATATTTTGCAGCATTTCTAAAATTGTTAAAAAGAATTGATAAATCAGTGAAATCAGCTGTTTTATAAATTCAAATAAGGAGTCTAACATCACACTCACTCCCTTCAAAATCGTTCTATATTATTTAATGCTTTATTGGACGAGTTTGAAATGGATAAGCGTGTACTTTTGTTATAGAAAAATAGAAATAATCTTTTGACTCACACTTACGATAATCATACTTTGACCCAAGCCGCTCACGATGCCAGTTGATAATCTTAATGAGTTATTGCTTATTCTGTATTTCCTTTTTTGTGTCCAGCCATCAATCACCATTGGAAGGTTTAATACTATCCCCAGCCATAAAGGAAAATTCAAATTCAGGATCAAAAAAAATGGAAAAAATAAATAGCCAGCTAAGATACCTGTGCATCTTGCGCATAATGGCAGTGTATATCCGTTAATGGTTAGACTCCTTGATTTCATCCGGTGACAAGGAACAATGTCGGTTATCCGCTTTAGATTAATTGCAATCTGGTCCACAATCACAATCAGGTCCTCCATCACAATCTGGGCCACAATCACAGTCTGGCGTACAGTCATATTTCTTTTTTCGGTACTTCTTCCTTCCATAATAAATCAATACAGTCAGCAGCAATAGAATACCTGCGCCAGTCACAATCGAACCATATAGGATTTCACCTTTCACCAACAATGTAGTTCCGACCACAAATAGAATAATCATTCCTGTGAGCAAAAGAAAAAACATAAATGTCACCTTTCATTCTTTAAATCTCGTATTCTTTAACATTAGGATTCCTACAATCAGTAGAAGAATAGGTCCTATTACAAAAAATTCAAATACACTAGGTGTGGCTAAACCATACAAACTAAGCGGCAATGCCCAGATAGAACATACCAATAGCAGTTTGGCCTTTCTAGAAATACTAGCATAAATTGCAACCATAACAGGCATTAAGTACATTATAGTAAAGGAAATAAACACATCTGGTTCCACACTTGAATGGGTATATGGGTTTTGAAGTAAAATGAAACTACAAAATAGAAAGCTTCCAATCGAAACAACTGCCCCAATTACTCTCAAAATCCTCACTGCTTATCCCCCTAAGAAGTACTTTTTTAATTATATTCCATTTATTAGGCAAAAAACCTTTTTCTATTAAACATGTACGTGTTTTTTATTTTTGTAATAAAAGAAATGGCTCAGTTTATAAGACTGAGCCATTTCTTTTATTGCCATCACTGTTATTAACTTTATTCAGCCGTGTTTTCATTAATTGATTTAAACTATTGTCTGATCTAATTTCACTAACACATGTAGAACCTAATAGCAGTACACCACCAAGCATTTGAACAATTGTCATTTGTTCTTGCAGGATAATGGCAGAGATCAAGATAGCTACAAATGGATCCACATAACTGAGCATAGCTATACTCTGTCCTCTTAATCCTTTCATACCAGAGAAAAACAACCAAAACCCAATCCCTGTATTAATAATCCCTAAAATTAAAATAAAAGGAATGGAAGAGCTTGATACTTCAAAAATACCAAAGCCAGAGGTCACGAAAACATATGGCATTAGAAGTAAAGTGGTTGTTCCAAGCTGAATGATGGTCAGCTCTAACTTTCCCATATCTTTAATAAATTTATTTAAAAGTAATAACGCAGCATAAAATGCAGCTGCGATTAATCCAAAGGTTAGTCCAAGTAGATCTTCTGATCCGGAGGCACTCACGCCTTCTCCTAAAATCATTAACATCCCAATGATCGCTACACCAATACACACCATTTTCTTGATGGATAGCTGTTCCCGAAGTACAAAGGGAGAAAGAATCATTACAAATACAGGTGCAAAGTAATAACCTAGGGTTGCATTGGCAATTGTCGTATGGTCATACGATTGATAAAGAAAAATCCAATTTCCTCCCAAAGCAATACCTGAAAGAATCAAACATAAAGCATTAGCTTTAACTAAATTCCATGATATTTTTTTCTTCATCATGAAGAATATTAACAGTAAAAATAAGCAACCTATGAAACTGCTTAGTAAAGCTCTTTCGCTCGAGGATAGATCAATATATCGAACCACTAAACCAATCGTACCGAAAATCATCATGGATAATATAAACTGAATTTTTGATTTCATCATTTCCCCCAAAAACATCTGTGAAACAACTATTTCGCAGATGCTTAACCTTTTCCTTTCCGAACTTGAATATTTAATAGTAAAAATATATCATTATTACACACATTACAAAAACGAATGTTTATCATGAGAGGTATGACAAAATCAGATGGGATGAGAAAAGAGAAATGAATATCCAAAAATATATGGCATTTGTCAAAGCAGTAGAATACGGTAGTTTTACAAAAGCGGCCGAAATATTGGACTATTCACAGTCTGGGATTAGCCGTATGATTAACGATTTAGAAAAGGAATGGGGAATTTTCCTTTTTGAAAGAGGACATGCCGGTATCAATTTAACCTCTGATGGATTAAAGCTACTGCCCCAATTAAAGCGAATTTGCAATGAGTATGAAATCTTAATGAAGCAGATCGAAGACTTACACGATATGGAATCTGGAATGATTCGTATTGGGACCTTTTCCAGCGTAGCATCTCATTGGCTCCCTAACATGATTAAAATTTTTAAGAAGGATTACCCAAAGATTGATTTCGAATTTCTTCTAGGTGATTATACAGAAATTGAAAACTGGATCATAAATGGACGTGTTGACTTTGGATTTTTGCGGCTGCCTACAACAGCAGAACTTGAAACTATCTTTTTGGAACAAGACCGTTTGCTGGTAGTGATTCCACAAAATCATCCTCTTGCTAATTGCGAAAAGTTTCCCATTAACGGCTTACTGAATAGTCCGTTTATGCTGTTGGAAAAGGGAGCAAAAGCAGAAATCTCTGAAATTTTTAAGAAACACGAAATTTCGCCACATGTAAATTTTACAACATGGGATGACTATGCCATTATGTCCATGGTTGAAAATGGACTAGGAATCAGTATATTACCGGAATTGATATTAAAGCGTATTCCTCACAAAATTATAGCGAAAGAGCTTGAAGTTCCTGCTTTTAGGAATATTGGTGTTGCCATGAGAGAACAAAAATCACTTTCACTTGCATCCAAGAAATTTCTAGAATATTTATCATATAGAAACAACAAAGAAAAATGAGTGCCAAATCCTACAATTCGGCACTCATTTTAATTTACATTCTTAAGGCTTACCAACGGAATATGTTGCCATTTTATTTCCACTTAAAATTCCGGCAGTTGATCAAGATTGTTTTCTTTTATCCCGTCAGGTTCACTGCGGATGATATCTCTTCCATATTTGTGGAAAACATCAACATGGGCAATCTGACCTGATTTTGCCTCTGTTAGGGCGGTGATGTAATCAAGCTCTCGGCCAGAGTTTGTTTTAAAAGCGATAATGTCTCCATCATCATTCTTTCGCACAGCAACAATTTCCTCTTTACCACCTGGGTTAGTATGATTCGCCTCAAGGCGGGCTTGCTGCTCACTTTGCTGCTTGTAATCTTCATAAATTTCCTCAAAATTTTTCTCTTCCATCCATCCACCTCCGAACGTATGTTAGTATTTTGAGGTTAACTGCGAAAAAATATTCAAATGTACACAAACCTACAAAAACTCCCCTAATTCTAGTGTGGTATGTAATACACCTAACTGGGGGCTTTTCACCGTAAGACTAACTTATCCAAGTTTCTTTTGCCTCTTCTATTTGCCATTTTCCATCCTTAAAATGAACGGTAATTTCTACTCCTATTGCGCCTAATACGGAATGATATTTGGAACCTTCAAAGAATACGCTATTATTATAATTAAAAATCACTTTTTCAAAACTGAGAAGCACGCCTTTTAATGCCATTTTTTCTGAATCGTATAAACCTTGCTCTTTAAGTTTCTCCAAGTCAGCATCCATGACCTGCACCTTATACTTTTCTTTGAAATAATCTATTATTTCTTCTTTATCTTGTCTGCTTAATTCAGTCATGTTGCCCATATTGATTGCTATAAATTCCAACTCACTATTTAAAGCATGATCTTTTTCCATCATAGCTTCCAACGCGATACTGTAAATCTCACCTAAATGTTCTTTTGATTTTTCTTTACTTGTACAAGCAGTAAGTACTAGTATTAGAATGAAAAGAATCTTTATTTGTTTAATCCTCAAACATCATTCCCCCTTTATTTTTATAGACGGAGTTGAAATCATTTTGTTTCATAACACTCTTCATCACTAGAGCTTTTTTCCTTATTTAGGTGAAAATAATTCTACAAAGTTGAATAATTGGAGTGAGTTTGTATGCTGTATTTGGATAAATATCATGATCCTCGAAAAAATGGAGAACTGTTAGTGAAAATTACTGAAAAACAGCTTGATATCGAAGCCGTCATTAAGGAAACGGAACAGCTTTTCCAGAAATGTAGTGAGCATGAGCCTCGTCCTCAGATAAACCATAAATTTACTCCCGTTCCTTTTTATAAGAAGGTGCTTGAGGGGTTTTATCGCTGTTTTGCAAAACCCTTCATCCTGCTAGAACCAACTCAGATTCTGGTTGATTCTGTTGGAAATGTATACCCTAAGTGGAAAACTAAGCTGGATGACGAGTATAGTCATTTGCTAAATACCATTAAGAAAGAAGTAAACATTCTAGACGTTGGCGGTATAGGTGATGGAAAAACAGACAATACGGAAGCTTTTAAAAGAGCGTTTGGAAATGGAAGAGTAAAAGTTATCGTTCCCGAGGGTGTTTTTATTACAAAAGGTATTTGCATGCCTTCTTGGACCATTCTCGTTGGTGCTGGAAAAGGCAAAACAACAATCAAGCTGCATGACCAAGCAGCAAAGGAAACCAGACTCATTACCAACGCAAACCACAGGATAGGAAATCATCATTTATTTGTGCAGGGAATGAGTTTAAACTGGAATGTTGAAAGGCTTGGGAATGTAACAAAGACTAGTACCTGGGGTAACTATTCCAGCTGTTTAACCTATGCAAATGTCACCTATGGCTGGGTAAAAGATGTAGAAGGCATTAATCCAGGTCTGCATTGCTTTGATATTTCCTCTACCTTGTACAATTATGCTGGAGATGGCTACAGAGCACGTGGAGGCAGTAAGTACGTTTGGCTCGATAATCTAAATGGTTATGGTTTCGGAGATGATGGGATTACTACCCATCATAGCGATTACATTTTTATTTCTCGCTCTCATATGTGTGACCCAAGCGGTCGCGCTCACCAGAAAGATTTTTCTAATTCAAATGGGATTGAAATTGATGATGGTTCCAGGAATATTTTATTAGTTAATAATTCATCTGCGAGGTGTTTTGGCGGAGTTGAAATTAAGGCTCACCAAGATTCGTCTGCCGCTTCGAATGTGCAAATTGTTGGGCATATTTCTTTAAACGATAACCGCAGTTACAATTTCCGTCATATCGGACACCACAAAAGCACAGATTCAGAGTCTAAATCTGCCTACAATATTTCAGCAATAAACCTTGCAGCAATTGCACCAATTTTTACAGATCTATATAAATATTCCACTCCACGGTGCTTGGTTGTTTCTGCCTATAAAAATGTTGTGGTTAATTACTTTACATGTATCGGTGACCCGGAATACGACTATAATGGAAACCCTGTTATTGCGATTCAGTATCGCGCTAGGAATGTTGTTCTAAAAAACATCTCAATCAAGGATTTTAAAAGTGCTAGTGCAGCCATAAAAATTTACGGAGGAAAAAACCTTGCGGACTCTGTCAAAATAAGTAACGTTGAGGTTCGTAATTCTGGTACAAAAGCAATTGATATTGGTGCAGGTGTACAAGATATAATCGTTGAAAATGTGAAAGAACGATAAAAGCGTCAAAGATTTAATCATCGATGACGCTTTTCTTCTTTTTCTACAACAATTTCATCTACCAGCTTTTCTGCGACTTTTCGATATAAATTACTCATATGTACAAGCGAAGAAATCATTAGCACCTGTTCTAAATACGGAGAATGCTTTTCCCCCATTTTCGTTACTTCCTCCTTAACATCGTTCACTCTCTCATCGATATCCTCATTGAAAACCTCTACATTTCTTTGAGAAAGAGATAAGTAACTCGTATAAAAAGAATCTAACTCGATATCCTCTTTAATAATCTTTTTGTTAACACCATCAAGCGTTACTTGAATATCGTTAATCGACAGAGCACCTTTAAGCTGATAAATTAGGCTCATCAAAATCAAATGTTCCTTGGAATACTTCTTATTTTTTATTGGAAAAATAAGCTTCCCTTTCGCATAGTTATTGATCATTGTTTTGGTTAGAATTTTTTCCTCATCATTTCGCTTAGTATCTCTAAATTTATTTTCAAATAACTGAATGACCTGGTCCATATATAAATCAATATTCGGTATTTCATCTAACAGTAGGTTTGCCTCTAGAGCAAGTTCTTCCATAATTTCATGGATTTTTTCCATCGTAAAACCTCGTTCCTGCATGTTCTTCTTACTAGTATATCCCAAGAAATATCTATTGACTAGATGTTGAATTACCTTTATCATTATAAGTAGTTATTAAAACTACATGTTGTGTTAGGAGGGTTTTATTTTGAGCAATTATATTCGGGAACCAATTAATGGACTTACGCATTTAACAGGGGCGCTGCTATCGTTCGTCGGACTCCTCGCAATGCTGGTGAAAGTGTCAAGCACAACCACTTCAGCGATGGCAATTGCTGCGGTTATTATTTTTGGCGTCAGCATGATCCTCCTTTATTCTGCATCTGCCACTTATCATATGGTAATTGCACGTGATCACGTTATCGCGTTTCTAAGGCGGCTTGATCATTCGATGATTTTTATTTTAATCGCAGGTACTTACACACCTTTTTGCTTTATTAGTTTGAATGGCACCACGGGTAATATTCTATTTTCAATCATTGCCGCGGTGGCTTTAAGCGGAGTGGTGTTCAAGATGGTCTGGTTTAATTGCCCACGCTGGATTTCAACGGCATTGTATCTTGTAATGGGCTGGATGATTGTATTTTTCTTCTCTCCTTTAGCAAGTAGTTTAGACCCGGCTGGCTTATTTCTATTAATACTGGGAGGCATTTTCTATACAATAGGCGGAGTGATTTACGGAGCTAAACCAAAATTTCTTCAATTAAAATATATGGGCTTTCATGAGATTTTCCACATTTTTATTATGCTTGGCAGTTTGTCTCACTTTTTATGTGTGTTTTTATATGTTATCTAAAATGGAAAATGCCTCTGTTGTTGCAGAGGCATTTTCCATTTTCATTATAGAATTTACTACCTCCCAAGTATTTCCCTACGTATAGATTGAACGTAAATTACATAAGCCATGACTCGTTTTCGCATATTAAGTAAAAAAGGAGTTGGAAACCGTGAGAATCCTATTTATTTTTATATGCGCAACAATGACTTTCTTCCCAAGTCCTTTATATACAAGCTATTTTAACAACACTGCCTATGCCCAGCAAAAGCCTATTCCTTCTTATGCCAAGTGGGGGCAACTTGCAGTTAAAGAAACACAAAAGAAGTATCCCAATGTGCAAGTAGTGGATTATCTTCATATTGGAAAGGTACCGGGCGAAGTTTCATCAACAGAAAAGTTCAAACTATGGTTAAAAGGACCCCAAAAGGAATTTGGCGTCTTTGTCGATATAGAATTTAATAATCAGACCCAAAAAGTTATTAAGGTCACCTATAAAGAAACACCTAGATGATGGTTTAACGGAAAGTTCTACGAGAGAAGCCTCCCAATCCATGGAGGCTTTTCTTGTAGTACCTTGAATTAAAAGAAATTTCTATTTTTGAACAATCGCATCAGGGGCTTTGTCGGATACAAGATTCAAAATAATATTATGCTCAAGGAGCGCCTTTAACCCGCAGAGGACCATCGTGTATCCACCCATTGAGTCAATGGCCTGTGCAGTCATTTCATCTCCGCTACCTGAAAAACCTGTGTTGGTAATCGATACAAATGTTTGATTGTCGTTTCGGGAAGTAAATTTCCACTCTACCTTTGTTCCGTCAGACCATTCAATGCGAATAAGCTTGTTTGGGTCTATTTCTTTTACATCTAATTCGTCTCCAACACCATACATCTCCCAATCCCATCTGATTCGCTTTCCCTCCTCCAATCTGCCGCTGCTTTTGGTGAACCAGAATTTTGTCGTGATTTCAGGGTTGATAAAAGCTTCATATACTTCCTCAACTGGTTTGCGAATAAGCATTTCTGCTTTTACAATGGGTTTTTCGTTTAGTGTTATCATGCAAATACTCCCTTTTTCATTAATCATAGCTTATTTCACTATGGTTTCTAATTTGATGATGATTTAATACTCATTTCCTTTAATACTTTTTCAGATAATCGATTAGCAATTAGTTTATAGCCAGCAGGATTGGGATGTAGGGAATCACTGAAATAGGTGCTTTTGGGCTTATCTTGAAATAGGTCAAGCGTGGAAACAAAGTAAGTGCGATCAAAATGACCTGCCACTTGGACAATTTCATTGTTCCAATCTTCAATGGTGCTTAGGATTTCTTGGCGGTTCGAGTATTCTATATAGGGTTGATATAAACCTAAAACAAAAATAGGAGCCACAGAATTGTCTTTCCTAACGATTTCAAGGATTTTATTAAGGTTTGTAGTGAAGTTAATTTTACCCTCATTTACTTTTTTTACATCAAGTGGGTTAAATTGATGGTTTGCGCTCTTTCTAAAGTCATTCGTTCCGATATAAAGAATAATATAATTTGCATTTGTTATTTGCGCATTGATTTTTTTATCCTGCAGTTGCTCGAGAACTTTATCAGTTGAATATCTAGGTATAGCAAAGTTACTCACCTTGACGGGAGTATTCTGTACATCCTCCAATAATACTTTAACGCCTTCAATGTACCCCTTTTTTGCAGGGTCCCCTACTCCATGTGTGATAGAATCACCGAGGGCTACAAGGTTAATAACCTTTGTACTGGCCGAAGAACTACGAATACCGGTATACATACCGAATACTACTAAAATAATACAGAAGAAAAGGATATAATTTTTCATTTCATTTTAAACTCCTATTTTTGCTGATTTATTTAGGAGTTTTCCCAGTTACACCCAGACTCATGTTGGTAGTATCTGTGAGTTTAACTCCAAGATTGTATATCCTACATATTCAAGAAATTTGTGTAATTATCCTCTTAGAAATAGAGAGATATAAATAAAAAAATGAGCCCCTGTTTATCGCGGAGCTCCTCATTTTAGGCTTTTAATTCATTATAATTCTGTTTAGCTCTTCTTGAATTACAATCGCATGATTATATACAGGATCTTTAGCACCATAAAGAAGAGTAACTCTCCCCTTTGAAGTCATGGCTATGATTTGATTGATTATCATCTGTTTTTGTTCATCTGTACGTAATTCCTCAATGTATTTTACTCGAAATTCCTCAAACAACTCAGGCTTATGACAAAACCACTTTCGAAGCTCAGGACTAGGAGCGATCTCCTTTTCCCATGCCGTCAACTTGGCTGCATCCTTCGAAATCCCACGCGGCCAAAGCCGATCCACCAAGATCCGAAAACCATCCAACTCATCAAATGGCTCATAAATCCTTTTCAGGAAGAGATTATTCAGAAGGGTTCCCTCCTTATTTATTAGTCTTCTGATAACAGTGTCCATTCCACGTGGACAGTGTCCACGGGCGGTGACAGGCACCAACTCACCAACTCACCAACTCACCAACTCATTTAGTCCTCATCTTTTATATCCAGGTCTTCGGGGATGGGTTCGTTTAGGATTTCTTCGATTAGGTGTTTGTATTTTTCTATTTGTTTTAGGTGGGTGTTGAATTGTTCTTTGTTGATGATCCAGTTTTCTCCGTCATGGATGGCACGGATTTTTTTTTGTTTGATTAGGTCTTCGATGGTTGATTCTGGCATTGATAAATATTCTGCTGTTTCTTTTATGGTTAGATACATATTTATTTCATTCCCCGTCCGTAAAGGTGATAGTATTTACTACTCTTCCTGCTCTTCCTTTTGTGGTCACTGCCTGAGAAAGTGAGTTTAAAATGGCTTCCTCGGCAGCTTCAGCTGCTCCAGTAAATAACTGGTTCATTTGAGGATGATCTTCTCGCAATTGAATTCGCTGTTCCGTACTTACTTGAGAAAAATGATCAATTTTATGTGCTGTTGAAAAGGCGATTACGATATCACCGCTGCCATGGCTAAAGTGGCTTCCAGTTCTGCCCAGTCCGATTCCACAGCGCTTTGCGACACGCAAAAGCTGTCTGTCACTCAAAGGAGCATCTGTTGCCAGCACCATAATAATGGATCCATCTGCAGTCTCCGAAAGTCCCTCCACTTCAGAAAAACGAAACCCTTGATATTCTTCCTTCTTTCCAAAGTTTGTGAGAACAAGGCATCCAACTGTATATTCACCGGTGGTACGTGAAGACGTACCAATCCCGCCTTTGTAACCAAAGCAAATCATCCCTTTGCCAGCGCCAACAGCACCTTCCTCAACCTGACCACCCGAAGCGTTACGAATTGCTTCAATCGCATGCTCCGGCTTAACTGGAAATTTCCGAATCGAATTCAAATAACTATCATTGCACTCGCCGACAACAATATTAATAGTGCCTGTTGTTTCACCAATTTCAGGATTTTCATCCAGCATATATTCTAAGGTTCCTTGGGTAACAGCCGGAACAGCGAACGTATTTGTTAACATAATCGGTGATTCGATTTGTCCTAATTCATTAACTTGAACGAGCCCTGTCGTTTTTCCAAAGCCGTTAATAATATAGCTTGCTGCTGTTACTTTTTGTTTAAATACATTCCCTTGATGAGGGAGTATCGCGGTCACTCCTGTACAAGCATATTCCTCACCAGCAGCATCTAATGGGTAATCCAAGGTTACATGGCCAACCATTACACCCTCGACATCTGTAATACAATTTTTCATACCTGTCGGCAGCTTTCCTACAGTTATACCAGTTTCTCTAATCTTCATCCTAACACACCTGGCCGATGGTCGAGGAAGTTTTGATAGGCAAACCCTCGTACTTCATCCTCTTTAAAATGCTTTAATAATTCATTGATTAGATTTTGAGTTTTCGAGGCGTCCTCTAAATCTTTAACAAAGATGGATATTCCATCAAAATCCGAACCTAATCCAATATGCCTGACTCCACCCAATGAACAGAAATGATCAATGTGTTTCACAAGGTCATCGATGGTGACTTCCCCGGATTCCTTTATAAAAGGGGGGTAATAAACCACATGAATCATTGCGTTTCTTTTAAACATCGCCGTTGCCTGTTCATCCGTAACATTTCGAAGATGGTTACAGAGAGTACGTGAATTAGAATGGCTGGCAATGGGGTATTTAGCTAATTCGATTACCTCCCAGATTCCCTTGTCACTTAAATGAGAAATGTCCGTAAGAATCTGGTGCTCGTTATTAAACTTTACAATCTCTTTTCCAAACAGCGTCAATCCGCCACCGCGCGGTTCACCCGCTCCGTCGGCAGCTAAATTCGCATTATTCCATGTCAACCCAACGGAACGAACCCCCAGCTGATAAAGAATATGAAGCTTCATTAAATCATTGCCAATGGCATCGACGCCCTCAAGGGTTAACATAGCACCAATTTGGCCGATATTGATTCGTTCAAAATCGGACCATTCTTTAATATGAATGATATCTGGATTTTTCCCGAGGACTTCCTTGTAAAAATAATCTATTTGTTCAAGCGCCACCTGAAACTTCAGGTCCGATGGGATGGCTGGCTCAATAAAGATTGCAAAACATTGAACCTTAACCTGCCCTTTATGTAAACGAGCTTTGTTTGTCTGCAATTCTTTCGCATCAGCAAAACTCAGCGTGCCATTTCCCTCAGAAAGCTTTAATAATGCGTCACAATGCAGGTCAATTAGTTTCATTGAGAGCTTCCTCCTTTTGTAAAAAATTTTATCATAAATAACAAGGAAAGGTTAAATGAAGGAAAAACTAAACACTCAAATACCAGCAAGCAATTATACAGTAAATAATACTAGTGGAAATAGCATTTAGAATATTAAAAATTACCTATGAATACAAGTAAATAAATAGTAAAATTTATGTATAAACTAGATTGATGGAGGTGAATTTACCCATGACAAATAACCCAATTCATTATGATGGAAGTATTCAAAACAATGAAACTTCCGCTGCTAATTCTGCTGTAAATGAGCCGTTTACAATAACGGATGAAATGCGTGCAAACATTAGTGGAAACCCCTACTTCAGCGAAAATAATAACTAAAAAATAAAGGGAGTTTGCAAAGCGCAAATTCCTTTTATTTTTGGTCTGTATCTGTTTTTGTATCTGCATAAGATTTACCTTCATTACACAAACTAGAATGCATGCTAGATACAGAAAGGATCGATACGAAAATGACAAAAGTATTATACATAACAGCTCATCCTCATGACGATACACAGTCGTATAGTATGGCAGTTGGGAAAGCATTTATTGATTCTTACAAAGAAGTAAATCCTGATCATGAGATTATTAATATGGATCTTTATAAAGAAGATATCCCTCAACTTGATGTCGATGTCTTTAGCGGCTGGGGAAAACTCCGAACAGGTTCAGACTTCGAACAACTTTCCAACGAAGAAAAAGCAAAGGTTGGCAGGCTATCCGAGCTTTGTGAGCAATTTATTACTGCAGATAAATATATTTTTGTAACACCATTATGGAATTTTTCCTTTCCACCTGTCATGAAAGCCTATATAGATGCAGTATCGGTTGCAGGAAAAACCTTCAAATACACGGAAAAGGGACCAATTGGTCTATTAACAGACAAGAAGGCCCTTCATATCCAAGCGCGTGGCGGCATTTATTCCGAAGGGCCTGCTGCAGCAATGGAAATGGGTCACCGCTACCTTGAGATTATCATGCAATTTTATGGAGTCCCATCATTTGAAGGATTATTTGTAGAAGGTCACAATGCAATGCCTGACAAAGCCCAAGAAATTAAGGAAAACGCGATTGCTCGGGCGAAAGATTTAGCACATACCTTTTAATACACAAAGAGCCAACGAAATCGTTGGCTTATTTTATTGATGATAAAGTTTACGTGTAATTTTTTACGTACGCAACAAATCATAAAGTGTACAAGCAATGATCTTTGTGGCAGCCTGTAAATCGGAAAGACGAATATTTTCATCTGCCCGATGTCCATTTGCCTCTTCTAACGCTTTCGGACCGACACCAAACATAATGGTAGGAATTCCTGCCGCAAAGAAATGGCGGGCATCGGTATATAACGGTACTCCGTGGACTGGTAACTCTTCGTCCTCCTGTAATATTTCTTTCCAATTGGCAGCCAACGCTCGAATCAATGGTGTATTCTCTGGAACGGGGCCAAAGCTCTTGGCATGGAGGATTTTTCTTATTTCTACATTAATCCCGTGAAGATCCGAAATAGCTTGATAGACGAGTTCCCGAAACTCAGATTCTGCTTCAACAAAATCCTCTTCCGGTATTAATCGTCTGTCCACTCGGATGGTGCATTCATCTGGAACGACATTGGTATTAATTCCACCTGAAATCATCCCTATATTCAATGTTGGATAGTCAATTCCTGGAATCGATGATTTTTTTTCCGCCAAGTTCTTATGATAATCATATAAAGCCGATGCGATTTTAGTAGTTGCCTCAATGGCATCCACTCCTGTATGCGGCAGGGCTGCATGTGCAGACTTTCCGATCGTTTTAATTTCAAAGTGCAAACAGCCGTTATGGGCATTCACAGCTGAATAGCTGAATCCCGCGACAATGGCTTGGTCAGGTTTGATATGACCGTGGTCGATAAGCCACTTCGGACCAATTTCTCCTCCTGTTTCTTCATCGAATGTAAACGCAAGGTCCACTCTTCCAGACAGTTTTTCTTTGACCTGTTTTAATGCAAGTACGGCATAGGTGTAAGCTGCAATATCAGACTTTGACACTGCTACCCCACGCCCGTACATTTTCCCATCCACAATTTCTCCTCCATACGGGTCGACACTCCACCCTAACCCAGGAGGAACGACATCTCCATGTGCATTTAATACAACATTGCTCCCTTCACCAAAGACTGTAGGAGCAAGGACATTGGCCATACTAATCATCCCGTTGGCTTTTACACTCGCCTCGTCTACTTCTAGTAAAGCTACATCTTTAAACCCAAGCTCGGAAAGCTGTACTTCTAGAACTTTGGCTATCGGCAAACAATCTCCAGCTGGATTATCGGATGGCGTCTGGACTAATTTTTTTAAAAAAGCGATTAGGTCCTCCTCATGGTCCTCTATCCACTGCACCAGCTTTGCTTTATCATCAGTCATAAAATCACTCCTCAGCGGTTGTACGCTAATTGATGTAAAAATTTAATGAGTACCTCTAAACCTGTTTCTAAATCCTTGGTTGAGGTAAACTCCATTGGCGAATGGCTAATCCCCCCCTTACTGGGAACGAAAAGAATAGTTGTAGGACAAATGCGAGCAAATAGCTGTGCATCATGGCCGGCACCACTATTCATCCAATGGGAGGCAATACTGCTGCCAGTACAAATGCTGTCTATCATTTCATTTAGTTTACGATCCATCTGGGCCGGATGAACCTCATGCCACATCTCAATCTTTATATCTAGATCATGTTTTTTGGCATGGGTTTCAAACCTACTGGTGAATTGCTGGCAAAAAGAGCTCAAGACCGATTCGTTTGGATGTCTGGCATCGACAGTAAACTGCACATGATTAGGAATAACGTTTGGTACATTAGGCTCCACAAATAACTGTCCCACACTTGTGACAAGATCTTCATCGTATTCCTTTACACCTTCATATAAGTCATGAATCATGTTGATTGCTCCGTGGAGAGCGTCTCTTCTCCATTTCATTGAAGTTGTACCAACATGGTTCGATTCGCCGTTCACTGTGATTCGAAACCGCTTTTGACCGACAATTGCCTTGACAATACCTATTGATTTATTAACTTTTTCAAGGGTGGGCCCTTGTTCGATATGTAGTTCAATAAAAGTTTGGATATCATCCCGGACCCTGTATTCAGAACGTCCAAATCCTGCTGCCATCATCGCCGTCTCGAAGCTGATGCCCTCTGAATCCCTGATATCACGAATATCTTTATATGAATAAACCCCCGTCATCATCCCTGAACCCCAGAGAGCGATTGGAAAGCGGCTGCCTTCCTCTTCACAAAAAGAAACCACTTCAAGATTGATACTTGGCTGCCCGAACTGATTTTTCAACTGAATTAATGCTAGAATTCCAGCAATGATTCCATAAGCCCCATCATATTTACCGCCAGATTTAACAGTGTCGACATGTGAGCCAATCAAGATCGTTTGGTCATTCGGGTTCGATGAAGGCAATTTCCCAAATAAGTTTCCAACACAATCATAATTTGTGAGCAGCCCTGCTTCCTCCATCCAGCCCTTTAAGTTTTGCTGGGCGTCTTTCCAAGACTGGGAATAAAGTGTCCGAGTTACACCTCCATCCGGCTCACCTCCAAATGAGGCCAGCCATTCTATTGCCTCATTTAGATTAGTGGGGAACTGAGCCATCTGCTTCCTCCCTTAGCTGTATATATTGACCATACTTTTTTGTGGCTGCTCCGGTTTGATCGTCGTAAATTACATTGCCTCGCAGCAGCGTTTTTTTTATTTTCAACAGAAATTTTCTATTTTCATAGGGGGAATATTGATTTCGAAATGCAATACATTGTTGATTTGCAGTCGTGGTTTCATCTAATGAAATCAGGGCTAAATCCGCGTCCAAGCCTGTTTGAATCCTTCCCTTTTGTCCCGATATTCCAAACCGATCTGCAACATTAGCAGTGCCAAGAGGAAGGATATCTTTAAATGGAACACTCCTTTTCATCGCCTCATCGAGTAAGGCAAGCCATGTAAATTGTACTCCTTGGATTCCACCCCATGCTTCCCAAATTGAGTTCGTGTTTTTCATGTAATAAGGACAGGGGGAATGATCAGATCCAACCGTATCAATCCAGCCATTTGCAATACATTCCCATAGTCCCTCTACTACTTCTCTTGACCTGAGCGGCGGGGCACATTTCAGGATGGCTCCGGTTTGAAGGAAATCTTCTTCATCAAAAAGTAAGTAATGTGCGCATGTTTCGACTGTCACATCCATTCCACTTTGTTTTGCCTGTTGAATGAGTTTAACAACCCTCGCAGAACTGATATGAACGAAGTGGAGTGATGTACCATATTTCGCAGCCTTCTCTAATGCATAACTAACCGCCTTTTCTTCCGCAGAAATCGGCCTGCTTGCGAGAAATGCCTTACGCTCATTGGTGCTATTTTGTCTTTTATAAAAAGCGGTAAGGGGTTGAATCTCTTCCTCCCATTCCGCATGCAAGGCAAGGATCTTCCTTTGTTGTGCTGCGATTTTCATTGCCTGCTCCAATTGGCCAGGTGATACAAAGGGAAAATCATCGATACCGCTCTCAGACATAAATGCCTTCCATGCAATAATGCCCTCACACATCTGGTCTAGTTCCGCTTTGTTTTTCACGGAATCACCAGTCATTCCGCCCCATAGAGCATAATCAACATGTGATTTAGAGGTTAAGTACGCTGTTTTACTTTGTAAATTTTTCAAGTTTGTTATGGAAGGAGAACAATTTAGGGGCATATCAAAAATCGTTGTGGTGCCGCCAATGGCTGCGGCACGGCTGCCCGTTTCAATGCCTTCCCACTCGGTACGGCCGGGATCGTTAAAATGAACATGTGCATCGATAAATCCAGGAACGACTAGGCAGCCACTTGCATCTATGGAATTTTTGTTTTCTTTTATTGGCTCAGGTTCGCACTCGTATAGAGCATCGATCTTGCCATCTATAATTCTTATACTTGCATACCGAAACCCTTCTTCTGTAAAAACATATCCGTTTTTCACCCAAAGTTCAGTACTCATTTTCCCTCCTAACTCCCTCGGTAGGTACTGTACCCTCCCGGTGAGATCAAAAGCGGTACGTGATAGTGGGAACCCGGTTCAGAAATACCAAATCGAACGGGAACACAATCCAAAAATGAGGGGTCTTCAGTGAATGTTCCGCGACTTCGGTAATAGTCTCCGACATAAAAATGAAGTTCATAGATCCCCTTTTTCATAGTATCTCCCTCTAAAAGAGGGTGATTTAATCTGCCATCTTCATTGGTATAATCAGTTTGGATGGTTTTTATTTTTTTGTCTGGACCGACCCGTACTAACTCGACTAACACACCGACAGCGGGTTTCCCTATGCTGATATCAAGGACATGTGTTGTCAGCTTTCCGGTCATTTGCTTGACTCTCCTTCACTTTCGAGGTCAGCATGTGTCATGGAAAAACATTGGAAGCCAAATGGTGGACGAGGTTCAGTAAACACTTTCCCCTCCTGCGGGGCAGAAATTTCGTCCAGCACCGTTTCCCAAGTTCGGTTATTGGATTCAAAGGTGACCTCTAGTAATTGTGGAAAACGCTCTAGGATTCTACTGCCAATTCGGTAAATAAGATTTTGGATGGATGGAGAGTTCTCCTCATGAAAGACGGTATAGGCAATATCTCGAACCTGTTCTGCTGCCACATACCTATCAGGTTTATCTCCTCTTGCATCTTCGATATCGTTATATTTCCAATCAATATTTAGAAAAATAAACAGCGGGCGGTCAAAGGATTCCGGCAATGTGGTATATTCATCCTTCACATAGCCATAGAAAGAGCTGCCCTTAACTTTAATAAGCTTAAGACCTTTCAAACTGCTTACATGATTCGTCGTCTGGATTTTATCCTTTTCCCGTTTCACTTCAATTGAAGCAGCTGCCTGTTCATTTACTGAGTAGCGAAATACAAGCGGACTTGGTTCGAAGCTGTTATTTGCTGGGACAGGAAGCTCTTCAAAAGAAATCTGTTCAGCTGAAATACTAACTCCCGTCATATGTGAATATGTCTCAAGAAAACGGCGGGCGACAAACTCAAGAAATCCTTCCTGGGTGGCTCCCTGATAATCACCTGCATGCTTAAGGATAAAGTTTTTCATCGAATCGGTTGCAACAACCAACGTGTTATCACCATCTGTAAAGGAGGATAAAAATGCTTCTCCTTCTACGGCGATTTTTACATTCATCCCAAAGAGAATGTTTTTCCTTCCTGAAAAGGTGGATTCGGGAATGGAACGAACCCCGGTTAACGGCTTTGCGTATGTTCGATAGACCCACACATCTGCTTTCCCATAGCTCATTGTTCTTTTCATATTAAGTCAGCCTCCTTTTGATGTTGATCGTCAAAACGCATCATGGTCGGCAATAAAGATTGTGCCTGTAAATATGTTAAACGGGGATTACAGGCACAATTCAACCGTAATTGTGCCCGTAAATTCGGTTCTGCGAGATTATGGGCACAATTCATCCATAATTGTGCCCGTAAATTCGGTTCTGCGAGATTATGGGCACAATCTTACCTCTATTTTTTAAACTTCGGTCACCATGACCCTTTCATCCTATGAAAATATCACTCAATCGAAAGCCAGCGATTTTATACACCTCTTGTAAGGCTATGCTATATTCTTCTTCGTAAGAATGAAGAACCCTTTGTTTCATCTCGGATAAAATCCTTTCCTTGCTTTGCCCCTTTACAGCCATAATAAAAGGAAAATTGAACTTGGCTACATATGAGTTATTAAGCAAATGAAACTCTGTATATTCCTCCTTTGTAAGCTTATCAAGCCCCACACCAGCCTGTTCTTTCTGGGAGACCTCCGAAATTTGCAATCTTGTTCCTAAATCTGGGTGTGCACGGAGCAATGCCATCTGCCTGGATTCGTCCGCACTTTGAACAATAGAAATCATTCTTTGCAAGAGGTTTTCATGTGATAGAAACGGCTGATGTCCCCAGGCCTCCGCAGCCACCCAAGGAGAATGTTCAAACACCCAGCCAACTTTTCGAACAAATTCCTCTTTGTTCATTAGATTGATATCGTCTATTGAAAACACAGCCCCGTCTCCCCTATTACTTTTTATTAAAACTATATATATTCTAGACCTCCTAAAAATACCCACCTGTTCTATCTCTAATTTTATGAATCTTTATAAATGGCTCGTCTATTTGTCAACTGTCGTGGTACAGCTAACTTGTCCTGCCAATTTTCACCATAATATCGAATTGCTGAAATAGTATCTACATTAGTGTCATATAATCTAACAAGTTATTTTATAACCGCTGATAAAAAAATCATGTAAACAAACCTGCCAACATTGAAGCATTTCTATCGATGATAGAGAATAATGAAATAACTTATATACCCAGCCACAAATTAATTCATAGGATTACATGCCTTAAAAACTAACACAGAATGGAGAGGTTATATGTCCGAAATTCATTTTATGAAAAAGGCAATTGCAGAAGCGCTCGATAATGTCCTCACCAATCACGGCGGACCATTTGGGGCCATCGTAGTAAAGGACGGCAAAATTATTGGAGTAGGACGAAATGAAGTGACTGCCTCTAACGACCCAACAGCACATGCTGAGGTCCAGGCCATTCGTGCAGCCTGTCGTTATTTAAACAACTTTCAACTAACTGATTGTGAAATCTATACGAGCTGTGAACCTTGTCCCATGTGTATTGGTGCAATTTACTGGGCAAGACCAAAAGCTGTTTATTATGCCTGCACTAAACAGGACGCAGCAAAAATAGGGTTTGATGACCAATTCATCTATGATCAGCTTGAACTTCCAATGCAATCTAGAAAAATATCAATGAAACAGATTTTCACAGATGATGCCAATCTTCCTTTTCAAACATGGGAAAGTTCGAGGAATAAAGTAGATTACTAATCAGACAATAGAGGGTGTTTAGAATGGAGAGAAATCAATTAACCCGCAGAATTTTAGTCGCCTCAGGAAAAGTACCTGCCGATACTGTCGTTAAAAACGGAAAAATTGTTGACGTTTTTAACGGAGAAATCATTGAAGGTGATATCGCCATAGTGGACGGTTATTTCGCAGGTGTCGGGAAATATGATGGAAAATATATTGTGGATGCAAAGGGAAGTTATGTTGTTCCTGCCTTTATTGATGGTCACGTTCATATTGAATCGTCCTTGGTCACACCTAGTGAATTTGCAAAAGTTCTTCTGCCCCATGGTGTAACGACCGTGATTGCCGATCCCCACGAAATTGCCAATGTCTTAGGTACTGCCGGCATTCAATACATGCTTGATTCTTCCGAAAACCTTCCCTTTGATATTTATATTATGCTTCCTTCTTGTGTTCCAGCTACAAGCTTCGAAAACTCTGGTGCTTCTTTGAGCGCAATTGATTTATTTCCCTTCTACCACCATCCACGCGTCTTAGGGTTAGCTGAAGTTATGAATTTCCCTGCAGTTCTTCAGGCTCAGGATGATATGCTGAATAAATTATCTGACGCCAAACGATTCGGTAAAAAAGTAGATGGACATGCGGCGGGGCTTAGAGGTAATGATTTAAATGTCTACATGGCTGCCGGCATCCGCACAGATCATGAAAGCACCGCGGCTGAAGAAGCCAAAGAACGCCTTAGGAGCGGAATGTATCTAATGATTCGCGAAGGCACTGTTGCAAAAGATTTAATGAAGTTAATTCCCATCATAAATCATCACAATGCGCGAAGGTGCCTTTTTGTTACAGATGATAAGCATTTAGATGACCTTGTGCTTGAGGGCAGTATTGATCACAATGTCCGGCTGGCAATCCAGGGTGGAATATCCCCGATAACCGCAATTCAAATGGCTACCATCAATGCAGCAGAATGTTTTGGGCTTGAAGATAAGGGTGCGATTGCTGCAGGCTACAAAGCTGATTTTTCCTTCGTCGATGACCTAGATAGTGTCAGGATATCACATGTATATAAGGACGGGGTTGCAGTCGTACAAGATGGCAAATTAATCGTTGATTGTAGTAACAAGCATACACATGGATTGGAAAAATCAGTTCATTTTGATGAAATTCAGGCAAGCCATTTCACCATTTCCTTACCCTCAAAAAAAGGCAATATCATCGAAATTATCCCGAATAGTCTTATCACTCAGCATATCGTGGAAGAGGTGGATATTTGCAGTCAAGGATTCTTCCAACCCTCAATCAGTGCTGATCAGTTAAAGCTTGCCGTAATCGAGCGGCACCATTTGACCAAGCAAATAGGTTTAGGCATTATCAAAGGCTTAGGTTTAAAATATGGTGCCATCGCGACGACAATTGCCCATGACTCACATAATCTCATAGTGGCCGGGACGAATGATGAAGATATGGTTTTAGCTGCAAATACCATTAAAGAAATGCAGGGCGGACTTGTTGTCATTAAAAATGGCCAAATTCTGGCATCATTAAATTTGCCCATTGCAGGATTAATGTCTGACAGCTCATTTCAGGAGGTTTATGCTAAACTCAATAACCTTCACATCGCCCTTGAACAGCTGGGGGCAAACGATCAATTCAATCCCTTTTTAACTCTTTCCTTCTTAGCTCTGCCAGTCATTCCAGAATTAAAACTAACCGACAAAGGTTTGTTTAAGGTATCAAAGTTCGAACATATTGACATAAGCTGCGTTTAAATTTTGTGATTTTTAGACAAACTATCATGCGAGAAACCTAAAATGGTTGCTTTCAATGCCATTACCTGTCAAACTAAAAAAGGTAACAAAGCTTAAGAAATGAGCCCTGAAAATTGATTTCAAAGAAAGTAAATGTAGGTGACCAACATGATAGAAATAAAATCTTCACAGCTTAGTGACGGAGAGTTCAATAGAGGCGTATTTGCGACACGTGATATAAAAAAAGGCGAACTGATCCATGAAGCACCTGTTATCGCATATCCAAATGCAGAGCATGAACACATTGAAAAAACATTACTTGCCGACTATGCATTTGAATATGGCATTAACCATACATGCATTCTCTTGGGATACGGGATGCTATTTAACCACTCGTATCAGCCAAATGCCACCTATGAGATTAATTTTCCAAACCATACGTTTGATTTTTTTGCTTACAAAGATATTAAAGCAGGCGAAGAGCTACTGATTAACTATAATGGTGATGAAGAAGATCAAGAACTGCTTTGGTTCGATAAAGAAAAGCAAGAAAAATAACAGCCCCGAATTGGGCTGTTATTTTTTTGCACTATGATAGGGTTTACTGATTGCTGCCCTTTACGAGAAGTCGCTGCTCCTTTTTGAGAAGGGTTCTGTTTTGCATGTGCTGTAATTGGATACTTTTCGTAAAACAAATATCTTCGCATAATGAACAGTCTAAACATTTGGCAGGATCGAGTGTGATCGACTTCCGGTTATTGTCCGTATCCATTTTCAACGCTGCAGTTGGACACAGAATCGTACAAGCACCGCAAAAATTACAATCATCCGTAATAGTTGGCAGCCTGATATCCTTTTGTTTTTGCAAGTTTTCATTTTCCTCTATTTGAATCAAAAGAAAAAATCGTTTATTCATATAAGGAAGAGCAGATTCACCGGTCATCTTCTCATATAAATGATGAGACACACCCGCCAACTCTCTTTTAACTTTTGAATGTGTATTCTCCTGCCTTCTTTCTTGGTAGGATGAAACTTCAGGACTTCCTAATAGTTCTTTAATCGCTAACTTATTCGTGGCCTTGATTTCATTAAAAAAGCCGGATAGGAAGGCCCGTCGATCTTGATCAAACGATTTGTGCTTCGCAGAATAAGTGATATCGGAAGTAATTTCTATAGAAGAACCTGCCATCTTCTCTCCAGCATGAAGCTCTTTTTTCCAAACACTTTCACCAGTTGTGATTTCACAGGAAGTACAACCTGAATCAGTATGGTAGATGCTAAGATTTTGACACTTTTTCAAGATGGTAACCCATGCTTCTCTTGGAATCATTCCTAAACACGGCACCGTTAAAGATGTCACATTCCTATCTGTTACGGTCATTTTTTCACAATGCAAGTACACTTTTTCATTTTGTTCACATAGATGAACAAGTTCTGAAATGACTTGATTGAGAGGGGGGCGATTAAATAGCAGTGCATTCGTTGGGCAAACGGTTGAACAAAGCCCGCATTCCAAGCAATGATCATCTATTTCAATCTGTTTTTTCGAAAAAGAAATGCTTTTTGTTGGGCAATGGTCAACACAGCTTTGACAAGTGCTTTTCGGGGATATCAAATGCGCACATAAATTTGGCTCGACCCTCAATGACGTCATTTTTTGATCCATTACCTTTACCCATTTTAACAAATCCATTCTGCCAACCCTCCTCGCAAACAGTTACCTACAAATGAATAGCTGTTTCATAAAATAAAACCCTGCCTAAAAATTCACTAACGAGTAAAACTGCAAATGCTAGAGAATAGATTTTTACATTTCTCCATTTGCTATTTTTATAAGATAGGAATAATAACGCAGAAGCTGCCATGAACATCGTAATCCTTATCCAAAAGAATACATGTTTGAATGTTAATCTAGCAGTTTCAACTGCCTCTGGCAGACCAGCAAGCAGTGATGAAAAATAACCAACCATCACCACAGCTGAAACAACTAGCGACAAAATTAAAAACCCCGTAATATTAACGTTTAGTTCTCCTCTAATTGCTAAAAAGGCAGCCACGAATAGCGGACCTAATAAAAGCGATGTTAGAAAGAAAGCAAAAAGAGTACTGACTCCAGTCCAAGCAGGAATGGCTGCAATCATATAGATCTTGGCTGATGAAAAGATGGCGATAGCCCCAATAATTGAAGAGATCCAGCCAAGCATGCTGCGCTTTGCCCGATCTTCCTTGTACCAAAACCAAGTATAAAATAATAGTAACCCTACAAATGCTCCATAAAATGCTACCTCACGACTTAGCCATGAGACTCCAATATTTAAGATTGCACGATACGCGAAAAAAGGTTGACCTAAGTGGAGCATGGAAACTACTAGTGAAAGACCGCCAAGGATAAGCAAAGAAATCGATATCAGTAATCCCGTTTTTTGCGATATACCAGCTTTTTTTCGATCTATCCACCATAGTGTCACAAATCCGCCTAATATAAGCTGTGACAAAATGGTAAAGATCACAAGTGGAAGATCATGCATGATTATACCCTCCTAAACTGTTTGCCCGGTTTTGGCAAAATAAAATGAGTAGTTGGATGAGTAATGGAAGGATCGGCAAATGTCGGCACCACGTTCACCGCACCAGAAAGTTTGGCTTCATTGTAATCCACAATTTCAATGGCCTCCATCGGACACTTTGATACACAAATTGGAGATTCACCTACATCTAATCGGTCATAACACATGCTGCATTTGTCCATTTTTTTCTTAACAGGATTGTATTGCGGCACACCGTATGGACATGCCTTTCCGCACATTTGACATCCGATACAAAGATCTTGATTATGAACAACAATTCCATCCTCTTCACGTTTCGTATAAGCTCCAACTGGACAAGCCTTTTTACAGGCAGGCTCATCACAATGGTTACAAGCAGTTGATACAAAAGCACGGACGGGAGAACCCACAAGATCCTCCGGCAGCTCCCGTACTGTTCTCCGTCTCATAGATGGTTCAAGCTGGTAAAAGCTTTTACAAGAAATTTCACAAGCATGACAGCCGATACAACGTTCAATATTTACTAAAAAACCTAGTTTTTTCGCCATTGTTTCTCCCTCCTCTTTACGCTTTTTCTATTTTGACAAAATTATCATGGAAGGCGATTCCAAGCTGGCCTTTTTTATAGTTACCCATATCCGAAGGCAATGCCTTTACATTAAAGTTTTCGGTATAATTTACATCTTTCCACCAGCCCTCATACATCACAACCGTATCTGTCGGAATGGTCTTTGTTAGTTTGGCTGGAAGGGTCAAATACCCTGCTTCATTTAGGATGTTGACCATATCATTTTCACGAATGGAATGTTTCTTGGCCAAATCCAGGTGCATTTCAACAAAAGGGTGCTCTTGGATGGCGCCTAACCAATCGATATGCTGAAATTGACTATGAATGCCTAATTTCCAGTGTGGTGAAATACAGCGAATCGGATATTCTTTTGGTGCTTTATATTCCTCTACAAATACCGGAAGTGGATGGTGACCATATTCAACGGCCTTTTCTGAGTAAAATTCATATTTACCAGATGGAGTTCGGAAGTTTAAGTCCTCCCAGGCAACGGTTACCTTGTCGTTTGCCTTAACTGTTCCACCCTTTTTTCGTAATTCATCCCAGCTTTTAACGCCAAACATTTCCCTAATGTCATCGTTAAATTCTTTTTCAACCCATTCAACAAGATCTCCTGAAACTGGGAATGTACAGGAACCTGATTCTAACTCATTCAATTTCTTTGAAAGCCCCATGGCAATCTCTAAATCACTTTTCGCTTCATATAGCGGTTTGATCGCCTGCTCATTCACATTCATCCAGTAATGCCAGTAACTCACATTGATTCCAACCGTCTCAAACGGAGTTGTGACAGGTAAGACAATATCCGAATATTCTACTGTTTGATTCATATATAGATCTGCTGTAACTATCAAATCCATTTGATCAAATGCCTTTTTGACTACATTTGGCTCAGGGTCCTGAGCAATTGGATTACGGCAGGCAATCCACATCATCTTAATCGGAGGATCATTAGCCTCAAGGACTTGTGCACCAAAGTTGTTCATATTGACATAACGATCAGCTTCGCCTGCGGTTCCTTCAGGTGCTCCAAAGCTCATTGTATGGTAATTAAATCCCCATGTTTCCCCGCCGATATAATTGACACCGCCGCCTTTTTTACCGATATTTCCTGTTATAGCAGCAAGTGCGTCGATCGCGCGAACCATAGAACCTCCGTTTGTATGACGCTGCATTCCGAAACCAATCCAAATATTAGCAGGTTTCGAAGTCGCATATTCACGGGCAATTCGTTCAATCAGGGATTGTGGTACACCTGTTTTTTCAGCTGCCCATTCAACGGTAATATTCTTTTTTACATATGACACAAATTCATGAAACCCAATCGCATGGTTATTTACCCATTCTTCGTCATATAAATGTTGATCCATAATA
This sequence comes from Neobacillus sp. plas4, assembly GCF_057221695.1. Classification (NCBI taxonomy): domain Bacteria; kingdom Bacillati; phylum Bacillota; class Bacilli; order Caryophanales; family Bacillaceae; genus Neobacillus; species Neobacillus sp. plas4. The sequence continues at coordinate 1,020,615 of NZ_CM170152.1, read as the reverse complement.
TAACGAATCATTCCAAGGGCTAGGGCCCCATCTGTACTTGGTTTAATTTGAATATACTCATCCGCCTTTGAAGCGGTTTGTGTAATCAATGGGTCAATGACAACAAGCTTTATCCCTTTTTCTTTAGCCTGCTCAATAAAATACATTGAGTGGGCAGATGTCCAAGCTGGATTCGCTCCCCAAAGAATAATATACTCTGCATCCATAAATTGCTCAGGATCATTGTTATAGGCTGTCCCCATATCAAATGCTTGGGCATCCGAACCGGCTGGATCACAAGGAGTTCCTTGAGCACGTGTGGTATACCCAATACTCGAAAGCATTCCTTCCGTTGCATAATTTAATATATTGAAGTTTCCAGAATACTTATTTAAGCAAATTGGCAGTGTGTTTCCGTACTCTTTTTTGATGGAAAGAATTTTCTTGGCAATGATTGTGTAAGCTTCATCCCAACTAATTCTTTCCCAATTTCCCGTTCCGCGCCCTTTCTGCCTCATAGGGTACTTAATTCGGTCAGGAGAATAGACGATTCGTGGATACGTATTTCCTTTTACACAAAGTCTTCCTTTTGTGTAATGGTTTTTTTCGTTCCCAGTAACAAAGGTAATTCTGCCGTCTTCTACCGTTGTGACAATCGAACATGTGTCATAACAATTTCGGGGGCAGGCATTGAAAAATTGTTGTTTTTGGCTATTGGACTTCGCAGCTGCTGTTGGGACAAGGCCATTCGCTGCTTTACCTCCGATGGTCCCAAGTCCTAAAAGGGTACTTAATGCTGCAGAACCTTTTAGAAAAGTTCGACGAGAAACATTTTGAGTTAACATCTTTATTCCCACCTTCCATCATGTTGTTCCATTTGTAAAAATTCTTTTAATATAACGGCCATCGCGTATGTGATGGGATTTTGACTATTTTGTAGGATTCGCTCACAATGCTTGAATCCCCATTGCAAGAGATGCTTATCTAAAAACATTTTGTAGATTTGTAGATTTTCGGTTGTTGGTTGACTTAATACGTGCAGCATGAATTCCAATTCAAATTGGATGTGATCATCTGGAACCTGTCCTTCATTCGCCACTTGAAGTCCAACATAACGGTAAAAGTTCCTTACATTCAACGTTTCCTGTTGCAGCACGTTTCCTTCAAAGTTTCGGTAACTAGATTCAAATGGTGACGCTAATAACTTATTGGGACCCACAAATAAACGATTAAAATCATATTCAAACGATTGAAGAGTGCTCTCTGTTACTTCTTCCAACACCTTTAAGCTTTGAGCCATTTCGTCTAGTAAACTAGGATTTTGATATTCTTTTATCATCCGGACAACCTGTTTCCACTGATCTCGAGTCAGTTGAAGTAAATCCCCTCGATAGTAATGACAAAATATCTGATAGAATAATAATCGTTCTTCAAGTTTCATTACACTTTCTTGTTTGATAGTCATATTATTCAACCTCGTTTTTAAACTGGATTTCCTTCTGAAGCTTCTCGAATTCTATCTTTTCCTCATCCGTTAATTTCATTTCTTTCTTTACATCAGGATTTGGGTTACCTAGATATTCTTCATTTGGCACCATTTGAATTTTTTCTTTTATGCTTTCTTCTGCTTGCTGCTCACAGCCTAACAGGGATACGGCAATCATTACATTTATTAATAGGTAAAGAAAATTTTTCATATCTCTTTAACTCCCTTCTAATTTTGTTTTAAAAATAATTTGTGAAGTAGTGAGCAAATGAATTGATCTAAATAAACTTTAAGCTCCAATGGTGTAGAATAATGAATTTTAAGGTATAAACCAACATTTTCCATAATTTTATAATGTATATAGTACAATTACTTATGAAATGAGTATATATTAAAAGTCTTAATTATAAGGGCGAAATAATGGCAAAATCGTGTAGATATTATGAAAAAATTATGTTTTTTAATTTATATAGAAAAATGTTTAGGCTGTCGCACTTGAAAAATTCACACAATCAATGACGCCTCCAAAAAGAAAAAAGCCGCCCTCATTCAAAAAATGAGAACGGCAAAGTTTAATTTTCTGAGTTTCCAGCAAAAGTTAAAGCCAACGTCTAGTCTATACCATTATTTTACAGATATCATTTGTAAATTCAACAGGGTCTTGGATTGGCAATCCCTCAATCAGAAGCGCTTGATTGTAGAGTAACTTCGTATAAAGATCCAGCTTCCCTTTATCCTTTTCAAAAGCTTCTTTTAAAGATTGGAATACTTCATGATTTTTATTAATCTCAAGCACCTTGTCAGCTTTGATATTTTGATTATCAGGCATGGCAGCAAGGATTTTTTCCATTTCGATAGAGATGTCACCTTCGGTAGCCAGGCAGACAGGGTGAGACTTTAAGCGTTTTGAAACGCGAACATCCTTGACCTTACCCTCTAAGATACTTTTCATATAGTCAAAGATTTCTTTGTATTCCTTCTCTTCTGATTCGGAATCATTCTTGGTTTCTTCCCCTTCGATTCCTAAGTCACCACTGGAGATAGATTTAAATTCTTTCTCCTTATAGTTCATTAACATTTTGATGGCAAACTCATCGATATCCTCTGTGAAGTAAAGAATCTCGTAGCCTTTTTCAGAAACAAACTCAGCTTGCGGAAGTTTATCGATTCGTTCAATCGATTCACCAGAAGCGTAATAAATATATTTTTGATTTTCTGGCATTCTTGAAACATATTCATCCAATGTTACTAACTTCTTTTCTTTAGATGAGTAGAACATGATGAGGTCCTGTAAAACTTCTTTATTGGCACCAAATTCACTATAAACCCCATATTTCAACTGGCGGCCAAATGAGTTATAAAATTCTTCATATTTCTCTCGTTCATTTTTTAACAGGCTTTGCAATTCGCTTTTTATCTTCTTGTTAATATTTTTTGAAATCAACTTCAATTGACGGTCATGCTGGAGCATTTCTCTTGAAATGTTAAGAGAAAGATCTTCCGAGTCAACCATTCCTTTAACAAAGCTGAAATGGTCTGGCAGTAAGTCTGCACACTTGTCCATAATTAAAACGCCATTTGAATAGAGTTCTAAGCCCTTTTCAAATTCTTTTGAATAGAAGTCAAATGGAGTTTTTTCTGGAATATATAAAATCGCATTGTAACGGATTGAGCCATCAACACTGATGTGAATATGTTTAAGCGGCTTATCAAATCCGTAACGTTTTTCTGTATAGAAATTCTCATAATCAGCATCTGTTAATTCGCTTTTATTTTTTCTCCAGATTGGAACCATGCTGTTTAGTGTTTGTTCTTCCACATAGTCCTCGAACTCGTTTTCACTGCCTTCTTTTGGTCTACTGCTGGACACGTCCATTTTAATTGGATAGCGGATGAAGTCTGAGTATTTTTTGATAATCGACTTTAAACGATACTCTTCTAAAAACTCATCGTAATTCTCATCTTCGGTATTTTCTTTGATCTTTAAGACAATCTCCGTTCCAACCGAATCCTTTTCAGCTGGTTCAATGGTGTAACCCTCTGCGCCATTTGATTCCCACTTGTAGGCTTCCTCGCTTCCTAATGCCTTACTCGTTACAGTAACCAGATCTGCCACCATAAATGCAGCATAGAAGCCGACGCCGAATTGACCAATAATGTCATAGCCATCCTTTAGTTCTGTTTCCTTTTTAAAAGCTAAAGATCCACTTTTGGCAATCGTACCAAGGTTTGTCTCAAGCTCTTCCTTCGTCATCCCAATACCGGTATCGATAATTTTTAAGGTTCTTGTTTCCTTGTCAGCCATTACTTTAATAAAGTAGCTGTCCTTATTGAAGCTTAAGGAATCATCTGTTAATGCTTTGTAATAGATTTTATCAATTGCATCACTTGCATTTGAAATTAACTCTCTTAAAAATACCTCACGATGGGTATAAATAGAGTTAATCATCATTTCTAACAGCCTTTTAGACTCAGCTTTAAACTGCTTTTTTGCCATTGAAATCTCTCCTAACTTATTTGGATTCAATTATTTTTTAACGATTAGCACTCTCGACTTTAGAGTGCTAACATCGACACTAATTAAATATCATAAATTCTATGACGATGTCAATAAAATAGCGGCACACTTTTGTATGTGCCGCCTGTCTTTTTTTTGACTTTGGATTGGAATATGCTTAGTTTCTACAACTTTTCTCTTCCAACGGCTTCCTGCATTTACCCATTTGCTGATCCCCCATGCTCTTCGGTCACTCCATGCCTCCTGCATTGACCCAAATGCTGTTTCTGAATGCTCTTCGGTCACTCCAGGCCTCCTGCATTGACCCAAATGTTTTTTCTGAATGCTCCTCGGTCACTCCATACTTCCTGCATTGACCCAAATGCTGTTTCTGAATGTTCTTCGGTCACTCCAGACCGCCTGCATTGACCCAAATGCTGTTTCTGCATGCTCTTCGGTCACTCCAGACCGCCTGCATTGACCCAAATGCTGTTTCTGCATGCTCTTCGGTCACTCTAGGCCTCCTGCGTTTACCCAAATGCTGTTTCTCTATGCTCTTCGGTAATCTTTAAATCTCTCATAGTTACCCAAGCCCCTTATGATTCCACCTCTCGGTCACTATAACCTTCTCATAGTTACCCAAGCCCCTTATGATTCCATCTCTCGGTCACTATAACCCTCTCATAGTTACCCAAACCCCTTATGATTCCATCTCTCGGTCACTATAACCCTCTCATAGTTACCCAATCTCCTTATGATTCCATCTCTTGGTAACTATGAACCTCTCAAAGTTACCCAAACACCTTAATATTTCTTCATTTAGTCACTATAAATCTACACACAAAAAAACCGACATTACTTTTTGTCGGTTTCTTCTGATTTGATTACCTGCAGCCTTTGGTCTTCAGGGTTTTCAACAATATGCTTAAGGATAGATAGCTTGTTTTCCCAAAATTTTTCGTAGAAGGCTAGCCATCGCTTAAGCTCTGTTAACGGCTCTGGGTGCAGCCGATAAATTTTTTCTCTCCCAACCTTTCGCCCGCTCACCAATTCCGCTTCGGAAAGAACTTGAAGATGCTTGGCAATAGCTGTTCGGCTGATGGAAAAATGAGATGTTATTTCTGATATCGGCAGCTCTTTTTCCGCAAGTAACTTTAGTACTTCTCTCCGAGTGGGATCAGCAATCGCTTGAAATACATCATGCTTTTGTGCGGAGGATGACACTTAGCTCTCCAAAAGAGTACGAAGTTTTTGAACAATACCAGCCCAGCCCTGAGACATATGCTCTCTAATATCAGAGGCCTTTTGGTTAGCCTTGCCAATCATTGCGTCAGATTGAGGCCAGCCGCCATGGATAACGGTGAATTCAGTCTTATCACCCAAATCCTTTAAGCTAAACGATAAAAACCAGCCCTCTGTATCCCACTTGAACGAAAGTGAATGAGGAGGATTAAACTCAGTCACTTTACACGGAGATGGACCGAATGGGGATTGTAAATGAAACTCTGCTCCCACTTCCGGTTTGAAATCATTTGGCATAAACCAGGCAGAAATGCCCTCTGCAGAAGATACCTGCTCCCAAACCTTTTGAATAGGCGCGTTAATGACAACTGTTTGTTTAATATCTTGTAATGTATTTTCCAATGATTTCTCCTGCCTTCACAATAAAATATAAAACCTTTTGGTTTCGCTTCTTGAATTATATAAAACCTTTTGGTTTCATGTCAATACAAAATTTTCTCATTTACTTTTCCCGTTAAAACCGTTTGCCATACAAAAAGACACCTCCAGAAGGAAGTGCCAAAATTTTAAATCCTATGACTCTGCTCAAAATAAATGGTCTTCTTGTCATAATAACGGGCTAAAAAATTTCCCGTTAAGGATGCGAGGATTTGCTGGAATAGCATTCCAACCACTACCGGTACAGCAACGGCCGGGGAAAAATAGGTAACAGCAATAACAGCACCAGCGCTGATATTTCTCATTCCACCAGAAAAGGTCAACGATACAATTGTATCCCGATCACTTCTGATTAGTTTACCTAGTAGAAATGAAAATAAATACCCCGTTAAGGCAATAAAAAAGACCACTACAATAATACTAATTAGTTTTAAATTTATATTTTTTAAATAAGGTGCGATTACTGCACCATTTAACATGACCACAACGCCTAGGCAGATTTTTGAAAAAGGTGCCAATGCAGCGCTTAGTTTTTTCACCGTGTTACCTTTTGACCTCTGATTTAACCACATTCCTAGAAGCGAAGGCAGCACGATCATTCCAACTAATCCTTGCATGATACTCATAAAGTCCATTTCAATTTTTTCACCGATTAGGAATGACAGACAATACGGAACAATCAATGGAGAAAGGATGGTATCAATTAGAATAATCGAAAGGGTCAACGGGATATTACCTTTATAAATGGAAACCCAAATAAAGCTGGTTATCCCAGTTGGAATCGCCATACCCAGCACAATGCCAGTAATCGTAAAAATATCCCCTTGAAACGTTAAATGACCAACACCCCAGGCCCATATTGGCATCAGGATATGTAATAACACCATCGCAACAAGTATGGGAAGCGGATGCTTGACCACATCTGATAAAGATTTGAAATTCGAGTTCAAACTTCCTGCAAATGTCATAAACGCAAAGATCCAAGGGATTAAATATGAAAAGTCTGTTATATATACAGAAAGTAACACTCCCAATACGACACTTGTGGGAGTGATTAAGGGCATGATTTTTTCTAGTTGTTTATTTATCTTCTGCAGCATTTCGGTTATCTCCAAACTTATTTTCTATATTCCTTCCAAGCCGTAAGACCGCCTTCTAAGACTTCGACTTGGTAGCCGAGACCGTCCAGAATATCAGCACATTTCGTTGCGGAATTTCCAGTGGTGCAAGTAACAACAACTGGTTGTTCCTTCGATATTTGTGCCAGCACATCCCCTTCTTCAAGATTGAAAATCACTGTTTTCGGGATGTTCAGAATTAGACACTTCTGATCTTCTATATGGTATTCATTATATTTTTCTTCTGATCGAACATCTAGAAGAAGCACTTTCTCTTCACCTTGCATTCTCTCATGAAGTTCTTTTAGACTAATTTTTTTCAATGGTAACACCTCCATTACAAAGAATATCACATTTTTAATCTTTCGGTATTTGAAAAGTTTATATTGATATTAATGTCTAAATACGTCTCAAGTCTTAGTAATAAATAAATCTCAAGTTCATTCGTATTTTTCAGGAAATCCCATATGATTAAGCTATAAGAAGTAAAGGCAGGGGATTTATGATGAAGAGAATTGTGGTTCTCCTATTAATTATCACAGGGTTATATATTGTTTTTTATCAGTCATTCCAGTTTGATGGTTTTGCTTTTGGAGGAAGTAAAGATGGCAGGGCTGCGCTGTCAAAAACCATAGACAGTATTGATATTAATGTGGGCAGCGTTCGGACTACGATTATTCCTGAAGACCGAAATGATGTAGAAGCGGTGTTAACTGGCAAAGGCTCATTAACCGTTAAAGAAACAGGCAACAGGGTATTAGTTGAAACGAAAAAGAAAATGTTTAATTGGTTCTCCTTTTCAGAAAAAAGGCAGCTAAAAATCTATATTCCAAAAGACTTTAACCGGAATATGAACATTCAAATTGGTTCAGGCAGTTTGGATTTCTCCGGCAAATCAATGAACTTAAATAAACTATCTTTGGATATTGGTTCAGGGAATGTAAATCTCAATCAGTTAGAAGTGGATGAATTTACACATGATGGTTCTTCTGGCAATGTTGAAATTGACACGTTAACTACAAAAACAGGTACCTTCGATCTTAGTTCTGGAAATTTAGATATTAAACACTATACCGGCCCTCTTACTGCAGATGTTTCATCTGGAAAGTTCACCGTACAAATGGATAAATTAAATGATTCAATTGATATTGATCTTAGTTCTGGAAATGTGAACCTTGATTTGCCCGATAACGCTGATTTTACTTTAAATGGAAACGTAAGCAGTGGAAATATTTCGAGTGAATTTCCTTTAACCACTACCAGCAGTGATAAGAAAAGCCTTAAAGGAACCCATGGTTCTGGTATGCATAAGATAGATATTTCCGTTTCAAGCGGCACTGTTACTATTAACTAATTCTATAAAAAGCGCATGGACTTCATCATCCATGCGCTTTTTACGTGTAACCAAAAAAGTTCACTTGTCATAACGTATAATGCCTCGTGCTTTTACTATGGAAGGAGCGTTATGATGTACTATTACCATTATCCAAACCCACCAAACACTCAGCCGCCCGTTTACCCCAGTAATCAATATTATCAGCCAATGCACCGCCAATATCCGCAGGTGGATCCAAATGTTTTCAAGAAGTCCATTAAGACCTATCGGCTATTAATGGACCAAGGTAGCCTCCTGTTAGACAGATTAGGCGATCCAGGCTTTGATGTTAAATTAATGACAGCTGCCCAGCAGGGAAACAATTCAGAAGTGGATAGGTTAATTAAATCGATTGGACTAAAAGTGCCTGTGAAGACAATATATACGCCAACTGGGGTTACATTTGAACTTAAAGCACACACAGATCCACATGCACCCCCGAACTGCTGTACCTTAAGAGTAGAATTACAATGGGGAAGCTAACAGACCTTCAAATGAAGGTCTCTTTTTTGGGACAAAAAAGGACGGAAGTTCTCTTGTAATTGCCGAACAAAAACATTTACCGCTATGGGAAAATCGTCATAACCAGCGTCCTTCCACGCCTTCCTCTGCTTCACCATCAGGACGAATAATATGATAGAGGCTTGTGACCGTTTCTTGCATGGCCAGTTTCCGCCCTCTTTCCTCAAGTACATGTAAATCCCCTGGATAAATAACTTCTTTCCATAGGTTTGTATTGTCATAAAAGTTTTGCAGCTTATAGCCATATAGTTTTTCTATTCCTGGTGTTATTAATATTTTTTTGGGTGTTATAAGTTATATAAATAGCAAATAACTGGATAGATAACAAATCTATTATTTTTCCATATGCAGATCATTTTAGCCTGTTAAACTATTATTTTACTATTTCTAATTCCATCCTATAGGAGTAAAATAAAACATAGTTTATAAAACGACTTAGGACTAGGAGAATCTCGTGCAGGAACAAAATAAGAATCTTAAAGAACAAACACTTTTTACGATTACATGGCCGCTCTTAATTGAGCTGTCGCTTCATATGGGAATGGGAATTGTGGCTACATTGATGTTAGGTAATTACTCCGATCAAGCAGTGGCCGGTGTTGGTGTAGCGAACCAACTGTTAAACGTCTTTATTTTGGTATTTAATGTCACATCCATTGGTGCAACTGTTTTAATCAGTCAAAATCTTGGTGCTGGAAAACTTAAGCGCGCAAGGGAATTATCTTACTCCGTTTTTGGATTGAACTTCTGGTTTGGAATTTTGATTGCCATTATTGTTTTTGTTTTAGCAGAACCGCTGCTTCGTCTTTATAATGTTCAAGGAGTGGTTTTTGACTATGGGCTTACCTTTGTACGAATATGTGCACTATCACTCTTTTTCGAATCTATTTCTTTGGCCTTAAGCGCAATCCTTCGCAGTAATGGATTTATCAAAGAATCCATGATGGTCACCGTTTATATGAATCTAATAAGCATTGGCGGAAATATTATTGCCACTACCGGTATATTTGGGCTGCCGGTTACAGGTGTGACGGGTGTATCCTGGGCGATTTTTGCAGCACGGTTCTTTGCTGTTATCGCTCTATTATATTTGTTGTATAGCCGGCTTTCTTTAAAAATAGTTTTCAAGGACATATTCAACGTAAAAAAAGCAGATATTCGAGGATTGCTCCAGATAGGAATTCCGTCCGCAGGGGAAAATCTCTCTTACCAATTATCCCAGGTGGTTATTACTAGCTTTGTAGTTACAATGGGTACAGCCTCATTAGCTGCAAGAGTTTATATATTGAATATTAGCATGCTATGCTTTTTGTTCACACTCGCGCTTGCACAAGGTACCCAGCTTCTAGTCGCACGCTATATTGGGGGGAAACAATATGACCGTGCCTTAAAACGAGGAATTCGTACATTAAAAATCGCAATGATTGCATCCACCCTTGCCTCACTCGTCTTGGCCATAGGCGGGGGGCCAATATTAAATGCATTTACGAAAGACCCATCCATTATTATGATTGGTCTTCCTGTTTTATGGGCCATTGTCTTCGTTGAACCTGGCAGAGCCATGAATATTGTCTTAATGAGTTCATTAAAGTCAGCTGGTGATGTTCGATTTCCAGTTGTAATTGGGGTTATTTCTATGTGGGGAGTAGCCGTTCTTCTTAGCTATTTATTTGGTGTTCACTTTGGCATGGGACTCTTAGGAGTATGGCTTGCTCAAGGAGCAGATGAATGGCTGCGCGGCTGTTTTGCCTTAAGGCGATGGCAGTCCAAACCTTGGGAGCGGTTTAAAAAACTAGCATTAGATTGGTAATAGAATAACATACAAAAAACGTAAGGGGCTTCTACTCCTTACGTTTTTTGTATGTTTTATAACTAATAAATATATTTCTTAATAGATCTCTGCCGATCCTGATTTCACTTCAGTAAATATACTCTTGTTTCATAAGGCTTAAGTGTAAATTCCTTCCGCAGTTTTTTATCAGCGGTTTGATAATTATGAAGGACGAGTTCCGACTTAGAATAAGACACACTCTTTGGAACCTGGAACCTTGTTGATTCACCACTAAAATTATTGATGACGATCGCCTTTTTCCCTCCTAATTTACGGGTATAGATAAACAATTTAGGATGATTTGGCAGCAATAATTCATAGGTTCCATATACAAACAATGGATGATTTTTGCGTAATTGGATCATCTCTTTATAAAAAGATAGAATAGAATCCGGGTCATCCCATTGTGCTTCAACATTAATCTCACAATAATTCGGATTAACGGCCAGCCATGTTTGATCCGCCATTGTAAAACCGCCCATATTGCCGGCATTCCATTGCATAGGGGTGCGAGCATTATCGCGGCATTGCTCCCAAATAATCTCCATGATTTCATCATGAGACCTGCCCTTCGCTGTTTCAACCTTATAGAAGTTAATCATCCCGACATCATCGTAATCCTCAATAGAAGGAAATTGGACATTGGTCATCCCTATCTCCTGGCCCTGATAGATAAACGGAGTCCCTTTCATAAGGAAATACATAGCTCCAAGCATTTTCGCGCTTTCCTTCCAATATTTCTTGTCATTTCCCCAGCTTGAAACCCGGCGAGGCTGGTCATGATTTTCGATAAACAAGGCATTCCAGCCCTTACCATCCAATCCTTTTTGCCATTTGGTTAAATTCTTTTTTAACGCACGAATATCAACTTCACCTTTTGCATTTTTTTCCCAAAGGCCTAGAAATTCAAATTGAAAAATCATGTTAAAATAACCGTTTTCTTCGCCTACCCATTTATCGGCGTCATCAAGCCCAACACCATTTGCTTCTCCAACCGTCATAATGTCATAGTTTTTAAGGGTTTTCTGAGAAAACTGAGTTAACCATTCATCAATTCCATCCACATTCATCATGTAAGGAAAACAAGGTACATAATCTAAGTTTTCCGGATTTGGCATGTCAGGAAATCCTGGTTCTTTTCGGATATGTGAAATGGCGTCAACTCGGAAACCGTCGATTCCCTTGTCCAGCCACCAGTTCACCATATCGTATAAAGCATTGCGAACCTCGGGGTTTTCCCAGTTTAAATCAGGCTGCCTTTCTGAAAAAATATGCATGAAATATTCCTCAGTGGCAGCATCATATTTCCATGCTGAACCGCTGAAAATTGATTCCCAGTTATTCGGTTCCTTCCCATCCTGGCCCTCACTCCAAATATACCAATCTCGTTTTGGACTGTTTTTTGAAGAGCGGGACTCAATAAACCAAGGGTGCTCATCACTCGTATGATTGATGACCAAATCAAGAATCAATTTCATTCCCCGGCTGTGAACGCCTTCAAGCAGTTCATCAAAATCTGCCATGGTACCGAATTCATCCATAATATCTTGATAGTCTGATATATCGTAACCATTATCATCATTAGGTGATTTATACATCGGTGACAACCAAATCACGTCGATTCCTAATTCTTTTAAGTAATCTAATTTAGAGGCTACTCCTTTTAAATCTCCAATCCCATCGCCATTGCTATCCATGAAGCTTCTGGGGTACACCTGATAAGCAACACTTTCTTTCCACCACTTTTTATTCATATCTGCACCCTTTCCTTGATGTCTGTACCTATACCCACCACATTTGCGAAACAGGCTCTTCAATTAAAACAGACTTCAAGTTGGCTACCGCACGTTTGAAGCCTTCTTCAATAGACATGATTGCATCCTCATGCTCAATACTAACAACATAATCATATCCATAGGTCCGAAGCGCACTCATCATATCTGACCATTCTTTTATACTATGTCCACAGCCAACTGATCGGAAGGTCCACGCGCGCGTTCTTAATTCTCCATAAGGCTGCATATCCGTTAATCCATACATATTCACATTTTCCTGATCAATGTATGTGTCTTTCGCATGAAAATGGTGAATTGCATTTTCTTTTGCTAATATTTTGATTGCTGCAACGGGATCAATCCCCTGCCACCATAAATGACTTGGGTCTAAGTTTGCACCAATGGCGTCACAAGTTTCCTCTCGAAGTTTTAAAAGTGTGTAAGGTGTGTGTACTAAAAAGCCCCCATGAAGTTCCAGCCCGATTTTTACATTGTGTTCCTTCGCATATTGGCCAACTTCTTTCCAGTATGGGATTAATTTTTCTTCCCATTGCCATTGTAAGACTGAGCCATATTCGTTCGGCCATGGGGTGACCGGCCAGTTTGGATATTTCGCTCCTTCATGATCTCCAGCAGTACCGGAAAAACAGTTAACAACTGGTACACCCAAAAGTGAAGCTAGTTTAATGGTTTTTAAGAGTGTTTCATGAGAATTTTTGGCGAATGCCTCTTCAGGTGAAATAGGATTGCCATGACAGCTAAACGCACTGATTATTAGATTCCGTTCCTCGACTTTTTGAATGAATTGCTTGCGGGCTTCCTCACTCTCTATTAATCCGTCTAAATCACAATGACTGTTTCCAGGGTAACAGCCAGTTCCAATTTCAACTGCATGAAGGCCTGCTTCCTTAACAGTATCGAGCATTTCTTCAAACGACTTTTCCGCAAATAGGACGGTAAACACCCCTAGTTTCATAAATGATTTCCCCCGCTCTCATATATTCGATCAATGATCTGTGAAACCTGAAGTGCCTCTTCTGGCTTCACTACCAACTCTTCAAGACCTAGACAAGTATTGATAAAATTCTTTGCTTGAAGAAGACCTGGTTCATCATCACCAGGTAACCAAGCTGGCTCACTATTAAATAGCATTCCGTTTTTCGTAGTGTAAAGTTCAAATGGAAAAACACTTAGGCCTCCGTCTACACCTGAAATACTGAGGTGCTCGGCGTCATCCTTTATGTTGGCTGCCCATGATGTTTCAAACAACATAGAAGGTCCACCTTCAAATTGAATATAGGCAGTCACATGATCATCGACATTAAAGGTTTCATGATTAAACGAACCCCATTGATTGACTTGATTAGGTGTCTTACTTAACGTGTTATAGACGGTGCCTGTCACCGTGAGATGTTTTGGATTGCCCATCAGCCAAAGAGCTAAATCTAGCAGATGACAGCCATAATCAATTAAACTGCCGCCTCCCTGCAAGTCTTTATTGGTAAACACTCCCCATCCGGGTACTTTGCGGCGTCTTAATGCCTGAACCCTTACCACAAGCGGTGTCCCTACATCTTGCATGACCTTTTGGGCTGCTTGGGCTTCCTTCATAAAACGGTAATGGTAGGCAATGGCAAGAACTTTATCTGCCTTTTTAGATGCGGCGACCATCTTCTCACATTCCTCCGTACTTAACGCCATCGGCTTCTCACACAATACATGGACTCCCGCTTCAAAAGCAGCAATTGTGATTTCTGCGTGGAATTTATTTGGTGTGCAAATACATACTGCATCAACCTGTGAAAAAAGATAATGATAATCCGCAAAAACTTGAGGGATGTTATATTTATCTGCAGTTTCCTGTGCTCGTACAATGTTAATATCACATAGTGCTGTAATTTCACAACAATCATTTAGTTGAATAAACGCAGGGATATGGCGGCTTTGAGCAATACCGCCAACCCCAATGATTCCAATGCGAAGTTTTTTCATCGTTCTTTCACTCTTACAATTTGTTTTGTTTTGTTGGACTCGAGTGCTGCCAAAATAACCTCCAATGATTTCATACCTTCCTGACCGGTTACAGGTACATCTTGATTATGAACAACTGAATCCACAAATTTATCAATCACATGTGAATTTTTCTGACCACCAGCGTCATTGGACTGAATTTTGCCAAGCTGATAATTCACTACTTCACCGTTCGCAAATTGAACCACTAAAGAATTCGTTGGGTCATCTTCTAAACGAAGAATGGCCTTCTCTCCATAAATAATCGTAGAGTTATCTTCCTTGCTTACATAAGCCCAGCTTGCCGCAAGGGTTCCGATAATACCACTTTCGGTTTTTAGGACACATACCGCATTATCATCAACATCAGCGAAATCTTTTGCGCTTGTTTCCACAAAAGAACCTACTTCTGTAATTTCTTCACCTAGAACATAGCGAAGTAAATCGGTCTTATGAACTCCCAGGTCACCCATGGCACCAACAAATGCTTTTTCTTTTTGAAAAAACCAGCCTTCTTTACCCTCGACACTCCAGCCTTCTGGTCCTCCATGACCAAATGCTGTTCGGAAACTATAAATTTTACCGATTTCTCCGTCCTCGATTAACTTGCGTGCCCTTTGATGAGATGGTACAAACCGCTGATTATGCCCAATCATTAACTTTTTGCCGCTTTCTTTTGACGCTGCAATCATCGCTTCAGCTTCTTTTTTTGAAGTAGCCATTGGTTTTTCACATAGAACGTGAATACCTGCATTTAATGCAGCAATCGAAATTGGGGCATGAAGATAGTTTGGTGTGCAAACACTGACTGCATCCACTGAACCGCTGCTTATTAACTCTTCGTAGTTCGTATAGGCTTTAACACCATATTTTTCTGCCACGCTAAGTGCACGATCCTCATTGATATCACAAACAGCAATGAGCTTCACATTTTTATTCGATTGATATTCAGGTAAATGACGGTGCTGGGCAATGCTGCCACAGCCTATTACACCTACTCGTAACTTTTCCATATTTACTTTCCCCCAATTACTTCAAGTGGTTTAGCATTTCCATAAACCGGACGTTCACGCTTTACCGGCGCTGCCCATTTCACCGCATTGGTAATGACACGTTGAATGTCTGTATTGTGGTAAGTCGGATAGGTTTCATGACCTGGACGGAAATAGAATACTTTTCCGTTCCCGCGTTGGTATGTACATCCGCTCCGGAACACTTCTCCTCCTTCAAACCAGCTTGTAAAGATCAGTTCATCTGGCTGCGGGATATCAAAATGTTCCCCATACATTTCTTCTTTTTCTAATTCAATATACTCAGAGATACCTTCTACAATCGGATGACTTGGATTTAAGACCCAAAGTCTTTCTTTTTCGTCTGCTTCCCGCCATTTTAAATCACAGCTTGTTCCCATTAAGGTTTTAAAGATTTTGGAGAAATGTCCGGAATGAAGAACAATCAGACCCATGCCGTTAAGAACACGCTGCTGAACCTTTTGAACGATTTCATCCTTTACTTCACCATGTGCTAAGTGCCCCCACCAAACTAATACATCTGTATTTTTCAGAACTTCATCCGTTAAGCCATGCTCCGGTTCGTCTAAGGTTGCTGTTCCTGCAGAGTATCCTTCGGCCTTAAGAAATTCAGCGATTGCACCGTGGATGCCGTTAGGATAAATATCCCTTACAACTGGATTTTTTTGTTCGTGACGGTTTTCATTCCATACTGTTACGTTTACCATAATAAACATCTCCATTTTCAGTTTACTTTATCTCTCATTTTAATAGATTAAACAATTATTGAAATGGCTTACATTGACACGTAGGGTGGAAAATATTGAACTCAATACCTACTTATCCTTCAATAATTTTAAGTAATTCATGCTGATTTCAATGCTTTCAAAGGGTGAACGGCGGCAAACATCCTGCTCGATTACCCACCACTTGACTCCGTTTTCCTTTCCTTTTTGGATCACGGCTTCAATATCAACACCACCAGTTCCAAGCTCAGCAAAAAACTGTTCATCATCTGTCGTCATGTCTTTCAAATGAATAAGCGGTGTTCGATTTTTATAACGATCCATCCACTCAACCGGATTTTCACCCGCTTTCGTCAACCAATACACATCCAGCTCTGCCTTTAGATTGTTCGCGTTTGTTTTATCAAAAATAGTTTCAAGGATTGTTCTGTCATTGAATATGCGCTCTAGTTCAAAATCATGGTTATGATAGGAAAGGATGATGCCTTCCTGATGACAGGTTTCACCAGCTTGATCTAGAAATGTTATTAGTGCTTTGTAATCCTCTTTCGTGCGGCGATCTGGCAGCAAGTACGGACAGACCACATAGTTACTTCCTAATATTTTCTGATTTTCAATAACTTGACACAGATTGTTTTCCAATTCTTCCAGCGGCACGTGGCTGGCTGCTGCCCTTAGCCCAAATTCATTCAATAACCCCTTTACCTCTTTGGCAGTCAATCCGCCATACCCCGCAAATTCAACACCATCAAAACCAAGTTCAGCTACTTTTTTTAACGTTCCAGCAAAATCTTGTACACACTCTTCCCGCAAGGTGTACATTTGGACAGCTATTGGAATGCTGGTCATAACTTCTCCTCCATTTCTTGGAACCTTCCTTATTTGATTACATCTTAACGGCTGTTTCTGTAATTAAACATAGATGATATAATTAAAACATCTATTATTTTGCTATTTTTATAAAAAAAGAGGAATGGTTATGACCACAAATATACTTTTTTGCGGCTACTCGTTTCACAGAAATGGATATCATTCGCAGCATAAATCCGGATACCCCTCTTATCTATTCCGCTTGCAAACAGATGGACTTTGTGAGGTAGTAGTGAAAGGTAGAAAAATGAAGCTCGAAAAAGGGGACCTGCTGCTTATAAAGCCAGGGGATCACTATGAACTTCTAGTAAATGCAGGCCAAAAAAGTGGCGACTATCACTTAGTCTGCGAAGGCACATGGATAGACGAATGGTGGAACACTTCCGAAAAACCGGATGTCTCCAGTATCGATTTGGATGATAAGCTGCTAGTTCTATGGCGCCATATCATGATTGAAAAACGTCGTCCCTCTTCCAGCCAAAACGAAGAGCTCACAAGCTATTTGCTGCGAGCTCTCTGCTTAACTTTAGAACGGGCCATTAATGAAACAGTGCCTTCTTTCAACGCTCCCTATTCTGTGACAAGGATGATGCGATATATAGAAGAACATGCTACGACCTCACTTAAAGTCGAGGATGTGGCTAGGCATGCTGGTCTTAGCATCTCGCGGTCCGTTCATCTTTTCAAAAGCAGCGTTGGAAAAACGATGATTGAATATGCCCTTGAAATCCGTTTATCCGCTGCAATTGAGCGAATGAAATACACATCCTTGACACTCGAGCAAATTGCCGTGGATTGCGGCTTCGGCAGCTATCCATACTTTCATAGAGTATTTCATAAGAGATATGGCGTTGCTCCCGGGGTATACAGACGTCAAGAATATTAGAAAAAAGAGGGATGAAAGCTTTCCCTCTTTTTGTAATAGTTTGTCCTATTTTCTTGGATCTACATAATCAGGATAATCGGTAATAATTCCGTCCACGTTCATATCTAAAAGAAATTGAGCTGCTTCATGGCTGCGAACTGTCCAGGATTGGATTTTCATTCCAAGAGAGTGCACTTGATCAACCAATTCTTTTGATACGATTCCGTAGCTTGGGTTAAAGTAATCCGCATAGGTTGCAAATTCTTTCAACGCTTGTTCTGTTGTGTGGGCTCTATTGGATGTAAGGACACCAATCGGTACCTTTGGAAGCAAGCTGTTTGTTATTTTCATAGATTCAAAATTAAACGATTGAATAATGATCTTTTCATTTTGAGGTTTATCGAGGTTTCGTTCTTTTAATTTCTGTGCCACTTGTGCTTCAATCCCTGGATAAAGCTCAGGTGCCTTTAATTCTATTAAAATCCCAACTTTTCCACGATAACGGTCAAGAACTTCATCGAAAGTAGGGATTTTTTCTCCTTTAAATTCTTCACCTTTCCAGCTGCCAGCGTCAAGGCCTCTGATTTGTTCAAAGGTTAAATCCTTAACATTGCCTGTACCATCAGTTGTTCTGTCAACCGTTGTGTCATGAATAATGACCAATTCCCCATCCATGCTTCTTTGGACATCAATTTCAATATAATCTGCTTTCATTTCGACGCCTTTATCAAAAGCGGCAATCGTATTTTCCGGTGCATACCCTGTTGCTCCGCGGTGGGCAACAAGATCCACTTGTCGTATTTCCCCAGTTGTTTCTGCTGCAAAAGCCTGTTGAAAAGGATTAAATAATAAACTAAAAGCCAGGCTCGCTCCAATTACAAATGCTTTTTTCATTTTTCTCCATCTCCCTTTTATATGCTGTTACTACAAATAAAATTGTACGGGAGAATTGTTTAGCCAATATGTAGTTACCATTTAGACTTAATTAAAGTCATGTAAATAAACATAGTGAATTACTCATAGATAAATTTACAAAAAATTCATTCTATTTCCTATTGTAAAAAAAATAAGCAGAGCATAGAATCCTATCTCTGCTTATCACTGTTTCACATATTCTGCACGATATTCATTTGGCGTAATGCCCTCAACCTTTTTAAATACCTTTCGAAAATACTTGTCATCCTGATAGCCAATCATGGCAGCAATTTCATAGATTTTTAGCTGACTATTTTTTAATAATGATTTTGCCTTTTTCATTCGGATGCTTACAAGATAATCGGAGATATTCACTTGGAATTCTTGTTTGAATTTCCTAGAGATATATTCTCTGCTGATGTAAAACTGCTCAGAAATTTCCTGCAGCTTTACATCTCGGTCGAAGTTTGCCTGCAAATATTTTTCTATGTCATAAATAATGTTACTATTTTTCTGGATCGAGCTTCGCTTTACTTTTTTCAAAAAAACCACTATCTCACGCTTAATTCGCTTCACAAGTTCTTCCAGCTGAAAGGAACCGTTTTGATCGAAAAATATATCGACTCGTTTTTCGATCTGGTCTGAAATTTCAATCGAAATATTGAAATTCTTATACCAGCGGCGACTTATAACGAGATATTCATTTTCAAAATGGAGCAGCTGATGGAGGGATAGGTACCCGTCTTTGGTAAAATCTCCAATGATTTGCTGGATCACGTCACCAAAAGCCTCAATTTCTCCCGCTTGTACCGCGAGCTCGATACTTGAGGAATACGCAATTAGGCTTCTTAAGGACGGGGAAGGTTTCGTATCCGGCATGTAAACTCTAGTTTCCTTAACTATTAAAATATTACTGTTTAATAAAACTTTTTTTGCATGCTCATAGGAATCCATTAACATAGAACTATTGTTCACCTGTTTCCCAACAGCAATCGGACAGGAGATTCCCAATCCATTCTTTAGCGTCCTATAGATTTTGATTAAAAGCTTTTCTATTTGCGGGAACTTATCCCAAAAGATAATCACAATTTCTCCCTTATTGGATAAGTAACGAAAGCCAATCCCACATTCATTTTCCATCAAAATTTCATTAATGATATTTAGAACGGTGAAGTAGGCTAAGTCCCGGTCACCTTGAAACGTCTCAATCGTTTTTCCGCCTACTCGAACCAGTGCCACGGTATAATTATGAGATAGATGAAAACCAAATTCTTCATAGGAAGCTTCCTTTAAAACTAAGCTATTCATCAACTGGGTTAGCTTACGATCACGATAAACAGGCTTCATTTCATTGATTAATTGTATACTGCTTACTTTGCTATTCCGTTCCGCTTCTTCCTTTTTCCATTCCTTTACCACTTTTTCCAGCGTCGCATTTAAAATACTAGGGTCAACTGGTTTTAATAGATAATCGGAACTGCCAAAATGAATAGCCTTTCGCATATACTGATAATCATCGTAACCGGTGACCACAATTGTCTTACTATTAGGATGGTGCTCTTTTATCCACTCAAGAAGCTGTGTCCCATCCATTTTTGGCATTTTCATATCTGAAAAAATAATCTCAGGCTTTAACTTTTCAATCAGCAAAATGGCTTCTTCACCATTTCCTGCTTCATAGATTTCACAAATTCCATTCTCTTCCCATTCTCCAAGCAGCCTAATACCTTCCCGAACATGTTTTTCATCATCAACGATTAACACTTTCATGAGTGCTCCACCTCTTTTGGCATTTCCTTTGGAATTTGGATGGTTACCGTAAAACCACCTTCCTCATTCCGGTTAATTATCAGGTTTGCCTGATTGTGATAATAAATCTGCAAACGATCATAAATATTTTTTAACCCTATTGATTCTCTTTGCTTGTCTGTCTTTGAATTACCATGAAACAGTTCCTGGCGGATTTTTTCAAGTTGATCATTACTTGGACCAATCCCATTATCCTTCACATGGATAACAACTCTATTGTCATTCTCAAAAAGGGCCTCAATTTCAATCCATGCATTTTCTATGCGCTGATCAAATCCATGCTTAAAACAATTTTCTACGATGGGCTGTAAAATCATTTTCGGAACATGTATCTCTTTGACTTCTTCCTCGATATTCAGTTTAAATTCAAACTGCTCGTCAAATCGCTGTTTTTGTAAGGATAGGTAGGATTTCACATGGTTCAGCTCTGATCCAAATGAAACAATATCGTCCTTCATATTCATACTGTATCTCATAATATTCGATAACGATGTCAGCAAGGAATACACAGGGACCGCATTCGACTTGAGCGCTAACGTTCCTATTGATTGAAGGGCGTTATATAGGAAATGAGGATTGATTTGCGATTGCAGCACCCGCAGCTGTGACGCCTTATTTTCTATCTCCAATTTATACTCACTCTCAATCAACTCATCCATTTTCGCAAGCATTAGTTTAAAATGCCTTCCAAGCATTCCGATTTCGTCGGTACCTAATGAATCGAAATCTGCCTTCAATTCACCTTTCTCGACTTTTTTCATATTGCCAATTAACACTTTTATAGGAGCTGTAAGCTTAAAGGAAACAAACATGGTCCCGAGCATTGCAAATACGAGTGTAGCAAATCCAATTAAAATGTTAATTAGGGCAGTTTCTCTAGCTCCTTGATAAAGCACATCGTATGGGATTCTTTTCACAATTGACCAGTCCTTAAACGAATCCGTAAATTTCCCGTAAACGATGACGCCGGAAAAATGATCATCCTTCCACTCAAGGCTTTTCCCGCCTTCCGGCTCCTTTTTCACTTGCTCAAACCACTTTTCTTTATTTTCCATTCCAATTTCATTTTCATTGGAAGAGTAAATAATCATTCCCTTTTCATTCATAATATAAAGATCTTCGACGTCTTTCGTATATAATCGATCGGCTATTGCACTAATTTTAGAAAGATTGATATCGATTGATAAAAACCCTAATACATCTGCTAATGGTACATCCTGAATCACATTGTGGAAGCTTAAAACATTGACCTTTTGAGAATTAGGAATAACGGATATATTGTTATAACTATAAATCTCATGCGGAGGTTCAATAAGAGAATAACCATCAACTGCGGTTAACCGTCCATAGTAGGGGTGGGAAAATATATTCTCATACTTTGCCCTGCCGCTGATTCTTGAATGATAGTTGGTGTAGGACTCCTTGTCTTCATGAATATATAAATGCATTTGTTCAATTTCCGGACGTGAATTAAACAAATAAGCTAGCACCCTGCGGACTTCTTCTTGATTTACAACTAAGTTCGAGGAGACCCCATTACGCATCACATTAATAAAAGGAGTGTACCGATATAGGACAGATGACATTTGGGCAACATCATCCAAATATACGGATAGCTCTTCCTGACCTTTTAACATCAAATCATGATTCAATGTTACAGACCGATCATTAAGTGACTTCGTTGTATAAAAATAAGTTACGGTAATGGCCGTCCCAAAAGGGAGAACTGTTGCCAACAATAAAAAGAAGATTAGCTTTTTTCTTATACCCCATCTCATTTCATCACGGTTACGAACCTTTCCCCCTTGTGTCATTTTTTAGAACATTGTAGCACAACATTTAGCTCTCTTTCATCGTGCAACATTTTGACCTGTTCAATATTTTCCACCCTAGTGGTCAATGTAAGCCATTTCATATTTTTTTGCAATCACTAAAATAAGGGTATGGAGGTGCAGGGAATGAATAACGAAAGTAAGCTGGATACAGTTAAGGGGGCGGCCCTCGCAAATCAGAAAAATACGAAAGCAGCTGAGTCTGTTTCTTTTCTGAATAAGAAGAAATGGAAGGAAGCAGGGTTATTTACTTTATTTGTAGGACCTGTTTTATTAGCTTTTATCCTTATTGTTTTAATCCCTTTCTTTACAGGCATTTATTATGCCTTTACCGATTGGAACGGAGTTACAGGTTCGGTCAAATGGGTGGGTCTGGATAATTTCAAATACTTATTTACCGAGGACAAGCAATTTCAACAGTCCTTCATTCTTACGACAAAATATACAGTCGTTGCCATTATCTTAACAAACCTTATCGGGTTTGGATTGGCCTTACTAGTAGCGCAGAAGTTAAAAACTAAGAACGTTTTACGTACTGTGTTCTTCATGCCTAACTTAATTGGTGGATTGATTTTAGGATTTATCTGGCAGTTTATTTTTGTAAAAGGTTTTGCTTCCATTGGTGAGTTAACGGGGATCCCTCTTTTTGAGCTAGCATGGTTAGGGGATGCCAAGACTGCATTTTGGGGAATCGTTATCGTCAGTGTTTGGCAGGGTGCAGGTTACATTATGATTATCTATATCGCTGCCCTCCAGAACGTACCGCAGGAGTTAATCGAAGCAGCAAGAATTGACGGAGCGAATCGCTTCCAAGTCCTTCGTCATATCACAATGCCGCTTGTTGCACCAGCCGTAACCATTTGTTTATTTTTAACCACCGCATCATCCTTTAAAGTCTTTGATGCAAACCTGTCATTGACAAACGGTGGTCCATTTAAGTCAACAGAAATGCTGGCGCTTAACATTTATACAGAAGCGTTCGTTAATAACCGCTACGGGATTGGTGAGGCAAAAGCATTAATTTTCTTCATTATTGTAGCAGCGATTACCATTCTTCAAGTTACGATTTCTAAGAAAAGGGAGGTTGAATCCTAATGGGCAACAGGTACACATGGAGAACATCTATTGTTGAAATCCTTGCAATCCTGCTCGGTCTTATTTTCTTAGTCCCATTCTATTATGTGTTTTCAAACTCCTTGAAACCATTTGCTGAGATTTTAACCAACACATCGGCCTTGCCTAAAGTGTTAATGTTTGATAACTATGTAAACGCATTCGAAAAATTAGAGTTTTTAACCGTATTTAAAAATTCATTAATCATTACCATTGGCAGTAATATCGTTCTCGTAATCTTTTGTTCGATGGCTGCGTATATGCTCGTTCGAACCAAAAAGAAAATCAGCAATATCATTTTCATGACATTCGTTGCTGCGATGATCATTCCATTCCAATCGATTATGATTCCGCTTATAAAAACGGCGGGGAACTTGGGACTTTTAAACAGCTTATGGGGACTTATCTTTATGTACCTTGGCTTTGGCTCTGGAATGACGATCTTCTTGTATCACGGTTTTATCAAAGGAATTCCGTTAGAGCTTGAAGAAGCTGCCATTATTGACGGCTGTTCACGGTTTGGCGTGTTCTGGAGAATTGTTTTTCCATTATTAAAACCAATTACGGTCACCATTGTTATCTTAAACAGCTTATGGATTTGGAATGACTTCTTATTACCATCCTTAGTGCTTCAAAATCCAGAGTTAAGAACGATTCCATTGGCAACTTTCTTCTTCTTTGGGCAGTATACAAAGCAATGGGATTTAGCACTTGCAGCATTAGTAATCGGAATTATCCCATTATTAATCTTCTTCTTTAGTATGCAAAAACACATTATCCAAGGAATTACCAGCGGTTCTATTAAGTAATTTGTTCGGGGAACACCTTTTTGCTGTCTTAAATAACAGACAGCAGAGATATAAAAATATATCATTATTATTCTAGGGGGAAAACCAAATGGCATTCAAAAAGTATTCAATCGTTGCAGGTTTACTATCCGCTTCACTACTTTTAGGCGCATGTTCTAGTGACAGTACATCTGGAGATAAAAAAAGCAGCGGTGGTAAGGACGATAAAGTAGTAGTTGATATCT
Organism: Neobacillus sp. plas4; assembly: GCF_057221695.1. Classification (NCBI taxonomy): domain Bacteria; kingdom Bacillati; phylum Bacillota; class Bacilli; order Caryophanales; family Bacillaceae; genus Neobacillus; species Neobacillus sp. plas4. Next base: position 996,149 of record NZ_CM170152.1, on the reverse strand, counting down.
TCCAAGGGAAAGTTGAAATTGCCGACCAGTTAAAAGCTTTAACTGATGAATATACAAAACAAAATCCAAACGTGACGTTTAATATTGAAACAGTAGGCGGCGGTGCGGATGGTTCTGCAGCTCTGAAAGCTAAATTCGCATCTAATCAAGCACCTGATATTTTTACAAATGACGGTGACCAAGGAGCTCTAGTATGGCAAGATAAATTTGAAGATTTATCTGACCAGCCTTGGATAAAGGATACCTTTGAAGGTACTTTAGATGGAATGACAATCGATGGAAAAGTATACGGTATGCCTTTTAATATGGAGGGATATGGTTTTGCATACAATAAAGAGTTATTTAAAAAAGCCGGGATTACGAAACTTCCAACGACATTTTCTGAGTTAGAGGAAGCTGCGAAACAGCTTGATGCAGCAGGCATTACACCATTCTCAATTGGATATGCTGAATGGTGGGTATTAGCTAATCACGGGATGAATGTTCCATTCGCATACCAAGAAGATCCAGATTCTTTTATCAAAGGTTTAAATGAAGGCACTGCTAAAATAGAAGGAAATAAAGAATTCGATAATTTCTTTAAGCTATTAGATTTAACAATGAAATACGGCAACAAAAATCCTTTAACCACAGACTACAACACTCAAGTAACACTATTTGCTACAGGTGAAGCGGCAATGATTCAGCAAGGTAACTGGATTCAGCCAATGCTAGATAAATTAGATCCAAACCTAGAAGTTGGTTTCATTCCATTAGCACTTAGTGATGACCCAGCTCAATCAGATAAATTAATGATTGATGTACCAAGCAACTGGGTTATCTATAACAAAGCACCGGAAGCAGACAAAGAAGCTGCCAAAGATTTCTTAAACTGGATGGTTACATCTGAAGAAGGTAAAACAGCATTGACGAAGGAATTTAAATACATTCCAGCCTTTAAAACAATTGAAGCAGCCCCAGAAGATATTGGTGCTCTAGGTGCGGACCTTCTTAAATATTCAAAAGAAGGAAAAGCCTACCAATGGCAGTTTATGAAGTATCCTGATGGAGCAGGTCAAGAATTTGGTGCAACCCTGCAAGCATATGTAGGCGGCCAAAAAACAAAAGAAGAAGCCATGAAAGCACTTGATGCAACCTGGGCTAAATTGAAAAAATAAAAATACTAAAAAAGCACATCAATAGAGTCTGATGTGCTTTTTTTTCAAGCTATCCACATTAAAATCATGCATCCGAAACCAAATTTAGCTATGCGCAACTAAATTCAGTCATCCGCAACTAAATTTAGCCATGCGCAACTAAATTCTAGACATCCGCAACTAAATTCAAGACATCCGCAACTAAATTTAGCCATGCGCAACTAAATTTAACTATCCGCACCTATAATCATCAGACTTTAAGGGAGGTATTTTTATCTATAATCTAAATGGCAATATTGCATTAATTACAGGAGTCAGTAATGAAAATGGGATTGGAGCAGCTATTTGCAAAAAATTAGCTTCTGAAAGAGTAGATATATTCTTTTCTCATTGGGGTTCTAGTACCGATTGGGTAAAACACTTTAAAGACAGCATCAGAGAATATGGTATTCGTTGTGGAAGCTTAGAAGTCGATTTGTCTGATCCAAGTGCACCATATAAGTTGCTGGATGATGTTACTGCTGAACTAGGTTCTCCTGCCATTCTCGTTAATAATGCAGCACATTCAACAAGAGATGGTTTTTTGAATTTAGACGCTAAAACCCTTGATGATCATTATGCTGTAAATATGAGAGCCACCTTTCTATTATCAGTTGAATTTGCACGTCGTTTTAGACAATCCCAAAAAGCAAATGGCAGAATTATTAATCTTACATCCGGGCAAGCACTTGGACCAATGATAGGTGAATTGGCATATGCAGCAACTAAGGGGGCTATTTCTGCCTTTACTCTTACCTTATCCGCTGAGCTTGCCCCTCTTGGTATAACTGTAAATGCAGTAAACCCTGGTCCAACGGATACTGGTTGGATGAATGAAGAAATAAAGCATGCATTGATGCCAAAATTCCCTTTAGGACGAATTGGAATTCCTGAAGACGCTGCTAGCCTAGTTGCATTCCTTGCAAGCGAAGAAGGTCAATGGATTACAGGACAGGTATTGAATTCAGAAGGAGGTTTTTTAAGAAGCTAGGGTTTTATTAACAAAAAAGGGTGACCAAGTTTTTTGGTCACCCTTTTTATAGGCTGTCGAGAAAATAATGACAGTCACGATTTTGTTTATAAATTAATTCACTGCGTATTATATAGGTGGATCGCACTGATTTGTCCTAATCCTTCTAGCGGCTCGCAACGATTTGTCCTCAAGACCCCCTATTAAGGACTAATCCTTCTGGCGGCTCGCAACGATTTGTCCTCAAGACCCCCTATTAAAGACTAATCCTTCTGGCGGCTCGCAACGATTTGTTCTCAAGACCCCTTATTAAGGACTAATCCTTCTGGCGGCCCGCAACGATTTGTCCTCAACCTGCATTTACAATATTAAATAAGTAATCGAGAAAAACACCATTTCTCGAAAACCTAAATTGACCATAGAGGTCTATTCAAAGTACTTTAGTAATTCGTCGCTCAGAAAAAAGGGTGACCAAGTTTTTGGGTCACCCTTTTTACTCTATTCTTTATCCGGACTATTAACCATTATTCCAGCTACCTGCGTTAACCGATCATAAAAAGCGAGCCCTGCTGGTTGATCATAAAGGCCAATCTCTTGAAAGGCTTCCTTCATACAGCGAAGCCAGCATTGTGCTCTTCTTGGAGTAACCTCAAAAGGAAGATGACGATGTCTCATGGCGGGAGGACCGAATTCCTGGCTATACAGAGCAGGACCACCTAGAAATTGCGGAAGAAACATTCGTTGCTTCCTCATAATTTCCTCCATATCCCCTTCGAACAACGGTCTTAATTCAGGATCCGCATATACCCTAGGGTAAAAAGCAGCTACAAGTTTATCAATGGTTTCCTGCCCGCCGATTTCACTATAAAGTGATTTAAAATTATATTCCATACCCACACCTCTTTAATTCATTGCTTTCTTTAGATTATAAAGATAAGTGCGACGGTTTTTCGTGATTTATATCACACTTTTTTTAATTTTCGCTTGGTGCTACTAGTTCTACTTTGATACGATCTGGATCTTCAAAATAAACAGCGTAATACTCGTTTCCTCCCGCGTATGGATGCTTGTTTTGATATAAAATTGGGATTCCTTTCTCTCTTAATATCTCGGTTATTTCATTAACATGTTCCTTAGACCTAGCATGAAATGCAAGATGGTTAAGCCCTACTCTGCAGCGATGATAGGGAATGTCCAAAAATCTTTCTTCGGCTTGTACAAAGACAAGATAGGTTTCCCGGTATTTCCAGCTAATGCCGGACTCCCATTTTTGAAATTGTTCGTATCCTAATTTAGGTAACAACCAGCCCCAAAATTCGATACTTCTAGGAAGGCTTGATACATATATCTCAACATGATGTAACATACTATTCCCCATTTATCGTTCATTTAACGTCTTCTCAAGATTGAAGATATTTTAGCATTAAAATACTCATTAAAAAAGGGCTAACCTGTACTCACGTCCAAAAGTGACAGGTTAGACCCTTAAAAAGTTTTATAATTTTTCACCGCTAGTAGCAATGACATCCTTATACCAGAAGAATGATTTAAAAAAGGATGCAATTCATTAATCTACAAAACGGTAAAACACGGAAAGAATACTGGATTATAAATCCTCTGAAATTCTAGATTTTTTCCGTTTACCAATTTGTTTCCATGCCAAGACGACAGCTAGTGTCACAATTGTACCTACGATGGCTTCAGGAATCCCACTGGTAAGGGCAACCGTCCAAGCTACCCCGGCCGCCATATAACCTCTCACGACAGCCATTGTTAAAACGAGTGCCGTATTTGTTAAAGTTCCTAAAAATGCTGCGGCACCAATGGCAAGATACTCGCTTTTCTTGCGAATCCCAACGTACACAAGCCATGCAATAACCCCAATAAAAAGCCGCGGCAGTATGGCAACTAATGGATCCTTAAATAAGGGCACCGTTGCATTTAAGAAAGATGAAACACCAAATATTAGTCCAACAATTGCACCCACAACTGGTCCTTGCATAATCCCCCCAATAATAGCAGGAATATGCATGATGGTGGCATTTCCAGCCGCCGTAGGGACAGGAATATATCCAATACGGGTTACCCCTAAAAGAATAGCAATCGCTCCAAGGACACCAGCAATAACAATATTTCTAACCGTTAATGAACCCTTCATTCTCTTTCTCCCCTTAAAATTTATCTAATATGGAAATGGATAAAATAGTAATAGTAAAGATACTAGTATCCCAAAAATTAATATAATATAATCTCGTCCAAGTGCTTTGTAAACCGAATAGGCACTTCTATCATTCCCGGGTGTATAGCAGCGGGATTCCATGGCTAAGATGAGATCCTCTGCTCTGGATAACGCAATCGTAAATAAAGGGATAATAATCGGAAACATATCCTTTGTCCTTTGAATGATTCTCCACCATTCACCGGAACCGAAATCTGCTCCTCTGGATGCTTGTGCCTTCATCATTTTTTCCATTTCAATCGCAAATGTTGGAACAAACCGAATTGCAATGGTAATAATTAATGAAATTTCATGGACAGGAAACTTCACCTTTTTCAAAGGGCTTAAGAGACTTTGAATGGCATGGGTTAACTCCGTCGTTGAAGTTGATAATGTAAGAACACTGCTTAGTAAAATAATTTCCACAAACCGTACGGCTGAAACAATCACCAAACGAATACTCTCACTCGTAATCAAGATAAATCCATATTCAAAGAATACTGTTCCGCCAGAAAAAACATTTCCTTGGAAGATCAGCTGCAGGACAGCTAATAGAATGATAAAGGGAATAGCCGGCTTGATACCTGATAAGCCATAACTGATTGGTATTTTGGATGCCCAGAATAAATAAATAGATAATAGCAGACCGAAAGCATTTCCCAAATAACTAGTATTGAGAGCTATGGCTAAAACCAGAATGGTGAACACGAATAGCTTTATTCTCGGGTCCAGCCGATGGATAAAGGAACCCGTCGGAACGTATTGACCAATAGTAATATTTCGTGATAGTTCAAATTCACTAGCCATGATTCTCCACCTCTCCACCATTGGTGAGAACCTTTACAATTTCGTTTGCTGCTTCTGAGACCGTAAAAGCAGCAGTGTCTACATGGTAACCCAAGTCTTTTAACCGATATAATACCTGTACCGTTTCAGGTGTTCCAATTTGATATCGCTGAAGGTTATCCTTGTCAGTAAAAATTTCCTCTGGCGTCCCTGATAGCACATCCTTACCATTTGCCATTACATAAACTCTGTCTGCTAAATAAGCGACTTCTTCCATATTGTGTGAAACGAAGATAACCGTTAAGTTTTCGATTTTATTTAAGGATTTTATTTTATCCAACAACTCATTTCGAGACCTTGGATCAAGGCCAGCTGTCGGTTCATCAAGAACCAAAATCTTAGGCTTTAACGCTAAGATTCCAGCGAGTGCTACTTTACGTTTCTGCCCTCCGCTTAAGGCAAATGTTTGCCTGTCCTTCATTTCATCAAAATTCAGGCCGACCATTTCCATCGCCCATTTAACTCGTTCCCTTACTTCCTTCAAGGGCAAACCAAGCTTAAACGGTCCATAGGCAATGTCATCACCAATCAACTTCTCAAATATTTGGTCCTCAGGATTTTGAAAAACAAGGCCAACCTTTCTTCTTAACGCTTTTATATCAAATCGTTTTTTCGATAAATCTACTCCATCAATGATGACTTTCCCTGAATCAGGACGGATTAGACCATTAAAATGCTGAATTAAGGTGGATTTCCCTGATCCGGTATGCCCTATAATCGCAATGCATTCCCCTTCATTGACGACCATACTTGTCCCCTTTAGAGCCTTATGCTCCATCGGAGTTCCTTTCATGTAAGTATGACCTAGATTTTCTATCTCTATCATTGGCTTTCCAGGCATCAAACCATCTCCCTGCTCCTTGCTTGTGATACTCTATTTACTTCTTTAATCAGTTCATCTTCTTGGATTAACTCATTTGAAAAAGATGAAATTTGCTGATGGACCTTTTCAGCCATCTGGTTAACGGCTGGTACATCAAGCTGCAGATCCATAAGTACTTGTTTATGTTTAAAAATATCACGAGGTTTACCGTCCATTACAATTTTACCATCTTCGACCACAATAATCCGGTCTGCTTCCGCTGCCTCGGACATGCGATGGGTTACGGTAATAATCGTCATTCCCATCTTATTCAGCTGCCGTATCGCCTGAAGGACTTCATTTCTGCCAAACGTATCGAGCATGCTTGTAGACTCATCAAATACGATGCAATCCGGTTTCATCGCGAGCACTCCCGCAATAGCCACTCTTTGCTTTTGTCCTCCAGATAGGTGGTGCGGTGGTCTTTTTCGGAATTCAGACATTTTTACAACCTCTAACGCTTCATCAATTCTTTGTTTCATCTCTGCCCTTGGTACTCCAGTATTTTCTAACCCAAAGGCTACGTCTTCCTCCACGATGGTCGCAACAATTTGATTATCTGGATGCTGAAACACCATACCAACACCTTTACGAATAGCGAGCTTTTTGCTTTCGTCTTTGGTATTATAGCCTTGCACCCAAACATCGCCCGAAGCCGGTGTCAATAGCCCATTAAAATGCTTGGATAACGTTGACTTACCAGATCCGTTATGACCAATAATCGCTAAATATTCACCTGGGAAAATGGAAAAAGAGACATTTTTTAAAACATCAACAGCAGAGTTTTCATTGATCTTATATGAAAAAGATACATCATCAAAAACAATAATCGGTTTCATCCAGTCCCCCCTCTCACTTTACTTTATTAATATTCTGAATATTATTCAACCATAGTTATGTTTTCATTAGAAATATAATAGCACGAAGTCTTCAATGGGGGTATTCTGAAGTATTAAATTATTTTTTAAAATAGTAGCAAATCATAATGTTTTGAGCTTCCTATCGATAATAAGTTACGAAAAGATTCTTGTAAGCAGTGATTTCGTTTTATTAGGTGCTACTTTGCTGTCTATCAGCCATTGAAATCCATACATAACGACGGCATTGGCTGTTAATAAAAGTAGAGCTTGATATTCTTTCAATTTAATCAGAGATACAACGCCTAACTTTTTTAACCAAGCGACAAAAATATAGACATGAAAAAAATCTACTCCAAGATTAAGGAACGTATAACGCAGAAATTTACCATATGTATATTTTAGGATCCATATTGCTCCTACAAAAAAAGGTCCTGCGATAAATGGTATTTCCGCCATTGAATTCGGGAATATTTTTGGATAAACTCTCCACCAGCTCTTTCGGTGAGCATAAACACACTGCCCCCCAAATAAAATGCCAATAAACAGTGAAGTAAGGGAAAATCTTTTTAATGCCTGCCTTCCAAGGAATGGTACCGTCATCCACGGCAATATCATGATAACCAGCAAAAGCTTCCTTCTAAAATCCATCGATCACAAATCCTTTTTTACCTTTTAGAATGCACAAAAGGGGAAAATTTATCCAGAATTTTTACATAAAATATACTTTACTAACATAATTTATTAAATGAGGATAAACTTATAACTTCTTGTTGACTAGTAGAATGATATATACTAGTATAGTATTTTGTCAATAAAACGTGGTTCGAGAACCTCCCACGTAAAAAAACTAAGGAGATAATTGAATATGAAATTAAAAACACTTGTCGTAAACGCGATTTTGGCAGCTTTATATATTGCTGTATCCGGATTAATCGCACCCTTCGGCTTCACAAATGTGCAATTTCGTGTATCCGAAATGTTTAACCATCTAGTCGTTTTCAATAAAAAATACATCTTCGGAATCGTTTTGGGTGTATTTTTTAGCAACCTATTCTTTTCACCAATGGTTGCCTATGACCTCATTTTCGGTGTCGGACAATCGGTAATTGCCTTGACCATTACCATCCTATCCGCACGTTTTATCAAAGGAATTTGGACCAGAATGGTGCTCAATACGGTAGTATTCACCTTCACGATGTTTATTATCGCCTTTGAATTAAACTTGGCATTTGAATTGCCATTCTTCTTTACCTGGCTCACTGTAGCAGCAGGAGAATTTGTTGTCATGGCGGTGGGTATGCCAATAATATATTTTATTAATAAACGAGTTAATTTCGAAAAAAGGATATAGATAAAAGAGATGCTGCTTCAGGGAATGAAGCAGCATCTCTTTTTGGATTCAAACTATAGTTTTGAACTATTTTTTTACGTTTTCACCGGCATGGTCAGGTTTACCAACAGCTTTTCCGTTGTTGCCATCGCTGTAAGAAAGACCAAATCCGTATTCATATTTGTCACCATTTTTATTTACATATTCGAAATCTGCATATTCTTCAGGTGCAAAGCTTGGAACATCTCCGACTTCCTTTTCTACCGCTTCTGCACTAGCTGGAATAGCGAATGGAAGTTTTCCTGCAGGTTTGAATTTTCCAGTGATTACATCAAATACTGCCTCTTGCAGAGTACCAAAAGTACCAATTAATGCAGCAGCATTTGGTTCAAGTTCGTTAATTAACCATTGGTTAGTAAAGTTTACCGCAGTAATTGTTGGAACAGCTTTTTGAATTTCAATGATTCGATCTAATTCAAGAATACCTGTTGTTTCATTAACATCAATACGTGGGTTATTATCCCAGTTAGATTGAGTTGGTTTAATATATAAATATGCATGAGTTGCTTGATCAACACTATCTACTAACGTAATGTTAGGGAATTTTTCTTTGAGCATTTTCTTTAAGTCCGCATTAAATGCAGCAGTTTGTTTTGCTGATTCTTCATTAATAGTTTTTTGAGGATTTGGATTATTTCTTCCTGGAGCAACTCCAATAAATCCTTCAACATATAGTTTAACATCTTTTAACTTTCCATTCGTTAATGGTAATAGTTTTTTACCACCATCGATTTTATCATTACGCATGAGAACGACTGACTTTTGATGTGCTTCATATGCTAATGCTCTGTGTTCTTCATTGTTCGCAGCAGCAATAGCTTCAGCAGGATTTACATATGGGTCTTCAAATAAACCTAGTGTCATCATTTCTGATAGCGTATACGTAATGGATTCGTCAACTTTTGATACATTTACTAAACCTTTGTTAATTGCCTCAATTACATACTCTGGATTTGCACCACCTGAAATAATATTGGTTCCTGCATTTAATGCTTTGGCTACTTTTTGTGCATTAGGAATTGGATTTCCATCTTCATCAACTAGGAAGCCCCATGCGCTACCCGCAACTGCACCCGAGTCAGAGTTAATATATCCTTGGAAACCAAGACCTTCACGTAAGTAATCTATGATTCCTTTATTTAGAGTCATACCAACTTCTTCAAATTGCTGAGTTTCACTATACGGTTCTAAACCTTGATCAGCACTATCGTTACTTGGATATGCGTAATAAGGCATTACCGATGCTACACCAGCTTCAATCGCTCTCTGGAAAGGTGGAATGTGATACTTTTCCATGCTTCCTTCAGTAGGGTAAATGTTAAAGCTGCCGTTTGCAAAGTGAGGATCTTGTCCATCATCACGAGCTCCACCGCCAGGGAAGTGTTTAACTGTGATAGCTACACTGTCTGTACCAAGTTTTTCAGTTTGGAACCCTCTGACGATCTCATAATTCATGTCACCAACTAATTTTGGATCTTCGCCGAATGTCTCCTCAATTCGTGCCCAAAGTGGATCTGTTGCAACGTCAGCCATATATCCATAAACCTTACGAATACCAGCAGCTCTCCATTCCTGACGGGCAATTTCCGCAAACTCACCAACAGCTTCTACATCCCGTGCCGCTGCTAAACCTAATGTTCCTGGCCAGAAAGTATGTTGATCCTGAACATTCGTAATATTTGTATAATCTGTTGAGGCAGAGTTTCTTGGATTTGAAGTAATCACAACCGGAATACCTAATTCTAGACCCTCTGCTAATTGTTGCATTTGGTTATTATAATTGGCAATATCGCCTAAGTTTTGAGTTAGACGGTATATAACATGGCGCATTTGCTTGTTAATAACATTATTTGCATTTGCTTCGGTTACAAATTTCCCATCTGCTCCTGGATCAGCCACTGGAGTGTGAGTAGTGATATACATCAATCCAGCTTTTTGCTCAAGTGTCATTTTACTAATCAAATCCGCTACACGCTCCGAAACTGGCTTTCTCCAGTCTTCGTAACCATCTAAGCTTTTATTTCTATTTGCATCTCTAAAATATTTGCCGTTAATTTCAAGAATAAGATCTTGAGTTGCTACTTCAATTTCTGGTTGACCTTCAGCTTTTGGAATTTTATAAGTTGTAATTGAACCCCGGCCAGCATAAGGAGTAGCTTCTCCTTCTTCACCTGTGTACCCTTGGTCATCTGCAAAAATTGCCTGTGGTCCAATAACTGGAGCAACTAATGATAGAGTTAGTGCGGTTGCGAGAAGCTTTTTTCTTAGTTTAGAAGATTTTCTAATTTGTTTTGATAATGAAGCCATTTTTCTTCCCCCTTTTTTATATTGAATGCGTTTACAAATTATGTCTATGTTCAATATATAATTAAGATTAGACGACCAAGTAGTGAGTTTTTTTAGGTATATTTGTAGTTTTTTTATATTTAGAATATTTAGATAATAAGACCTATGACTATCTTCCTTCTTATGCAAATGCTGTAGTTATATTTATCTATTGAGTTCCTCTCTACTAAAGAAAGCTTCTTTTTAACACAGCCTAAAAAAAGGCTGTTTTCGTAAACTTTGTTGCTTTCTGTACGATTTACCATTAAATTAAAAGGCTACTTCTAAAAAGGTTTGATGAATCTAAGAGGCATGTATCGAACCAGAAGTAAACAGACAAGCTTGATCAAATTCCGAGTCAAGGTGTCCGAACCAGAAGCAACTTCAGACAAGCTTGATCAAATTCCGAGTCAAGGTGTCCGAACGATATGCGGCTTAAACAAAAATAATAAATTAATAACCTATAATAAAAACAACAATCTTTGCCAAAACAGTCAAAAAAAGAATCAGAATATAAGTTTCTGATTCATCTTATCTTATTTAATTTTCCATCACCCGTTTTGCTTTTGATATTGCGATACTCTGATGGAGAACATCCCACTATTCTCTTAAAATTATTACTAAAATAGGCTAAATCAGAATATCCTACTCTTTCAGCGATTTCTGACATCCTTAAGGTTGTATGATGCAATAAACGCTTACTCTCTTCGATTCTTAATTCTGTTATATAATCAACAAATTTTATATTAAGCTGTTGTTTAAACAGCTGGCTAAGGTAGCTGGGATTGATATGAATACTCTCCGCCACTTCTTTTAACGTGATTTGATCTAAAGGCGTTTTCTCTATATATTCCAAGACACGGTCAATCGTCGATAATGGGAGATTATCTTTTTCAGAAACAATCGTTTTACTCGTTAATTCTTCATTGCTAATTTTAGTTAACCATTTCTCCAAACAAACCTTTAATTCCGTTTCTTCAATTGGTTTAAGGAGATAATCCGTAACACCACTCCGCATTGCTTGCTGGACAAACTGAAACTCATCATGGACAGAGATTACAATAACATCATATGCCCCGTTTAGACTACTAAGTTCCTTAACCAAAGTAAGTCCATCCATAATCGGCATTCGGATATCCGTTAGTACTAGGTCCACCTCATTCACTTTAATCCAATCCAAGGCTTCCAATCCATTTTGACATTCGTGGACTACTTCCAAGGGAAGATTCAATTTATTTATGGTCCACTTAAGAGCAGTCCGTACCCATCTCTCATCGTCAACTAACAAGATTCTTTTCATTACATCTCACCTTCATCACTCATTTCCTTCATAGGCAGCACCATCTCTACCACTGTTCCTACTCCCAATTGACTCCTAATACTTAGTCCATAATCTTGGCCAAACACGTGATGAATCCTTTGCTGAACATTTAAGATACCGATGTTTTGTCCATCATAGTTTGCTGTTTTTTGATTAATTTTTTTTGTAAGATCATCTAAAATATGGTTTGGTATCCCAGTACCTGTATCTTCAATTCGAATCATAAAAGAAGACTCAGAATGGAGAACGACGGAAATGGTAATCCTGAATTTTTGAATAAATTGACCATAGGCATGAACAAAGCAATTTTCAACTAATGGCTGAAGTGAAAATTTTACAACCTGCAGCTGAAGCGCCCATTCTGGAATATTTATTTCATACTCAAATCGTTCCTCGAAGCGAAACTTTTGAATCTGCAGATACGTTTTACAAAATTTAATTTCCTCCCCTAGACTTACAGTTGACGAATCATTTTTAAGATTATAGCGGAGAAGCTTTGCCAAAGAAAATGACATAATGGCAATATTTTCCTGATTTTCTTCTAATGCCATCCCTCTAATGGTTTCTAAGGAATTGTATAAAAAATGCGGATTCATTTGGGACTGAAGCATCTTAATTTCAATCTCCTTTTGTTTAAGTGACATTTCCGTTTCACGTAATTTAGAAACATATACTTCTTCAAGCAGGTTAGAGAGTTTTTCAACTGTATTATTAAAACCCGCTGATAGCTGCCCAATTTCATCATTTGATTCCACTTGTACCCTGCCGCTTAGATTTCCGATTTCTACTTCCTTCATAAACCGCTTTAGGCGCCGGATAGGGCGAATGATGCTGGTGGCAAAAACAAAACCAATTGAATAAGCAATGGTCAACGAGATTAAGATTGTCACGATAATGGTGTTTCCAATTTGTATAATTCCCCCCGTTAAATCTTTATAGGGTACTGCTGTAAAAAAGCCCCAGCCTAGATTCGGGGAATATGTATAGGTAACAAAATCCTTCCGCTTATTCTTTAATATTTGTGTCCTGCTTTCTTTATTTTGAAGTTGTAAGAGCTGGCTGAACTCAACCTTTGTGCCTAGCTTTGTATAATCGGGATGATAGACATAATGCCCTTTGGCATCTAATATAAAGAAATATCCGTTTCTACTAATGGTTACTTTGTTTGAAATTTCTTCAATTCTTCTAAAATTTATATCCATAATGAGCATTCCGACAGGGAGCAGAGTATCCGGATTGTATAATCTTCTGACAAGTGAAATCACAGGCTGTTCTTTATCCTTAAGTTTAAGAGTTCGGGTTACTAACATTGGCATTCCGTTTAACGGTACAGATGAATACCAATATTCTCCTTTTATTTTTACCGAAGGATAGAAATTCCTTAGCCCGAGCGTATCAATGACAATATCATCATCCACTAAAACGGTGATATTCGATATATCCGCACGAGAATACGCTGCATATTTCAAGGTATTCCGTGCCGCTTCCACTACATTAGCATTCTTTTCATTTTTAAAAAGACTTGATACTTCTGGAGAGTTAATAATTTTTAAGCTAGTAATCTCAAACTCCTGTAAATAATATTCAATATGGGATTCTACTTGTTCAATAACTTGTCCGCTGTATTGTCTATGCTCATTTTCCAATTCAACTGATGAACGGGCATATGAAATGATTGCCACGGAAAGGACAGGAAAAATAACGAGAAAGCTGGAAAAAATACAAAGCTTCGTCATTAGAGATTGATTTTTCAAGAGAATATATCGTTCAATAAAGTCATCTAATTTCTTCCGCCGCGTCTGCATTCTTCCACTTCCTTATTTCTATTCTTACCTATAATAAAAACAGAAAAGACCCAGCTGGTAAATGGAGAAAATAACCAGCTAGGTATTTCTGTACCTACAGATTATGGACGAGCTTTTTCAATCGCATCCATTACCTCTTTATACTCTTTTGAATATTCATCAATCATAGGCTTTACAGCATTTGTCCAAGGTTTAAGATCTTTAACCTCAGTAAATGTAACACCTGCGTCTTTTAATTTCTTTGTAGATTTCTCTTCATATTTATCCCACTCAGCTCTTTGTGTTTCTACTGAATCAAGAGCTGCTTGTTTAATGATCTTTTGATCTTCTTTGTCAAGCTTATCCCAAGCTACTTTACTAATTAGAAGGACTTCAGGAATACGTTGGTGATGATCTAGAATCAAGTTCTTAGCTTCTTGATAGTGGTTTGATGAATCTAAACTTGGCAGGTTATTTTCTGCTCCATCAATGATACCTGTTTGAAGAGCACTGAAGACTTCTCCATATGGCATTGGAGTAGCACTTGCACCTAAAGCAGCCATGAAATCAATATTGATTTTACTTTGCTGAACACGAATCTTTAATCCTTTTAGATCCTCTACACCTTTAAGTTCTTTCGTAGAATAAAAACTACGTGAACCTGAATCGTAATAAGCTAATCCCTTCATCTTAGATTGCTCAAGACCATCTAGTAATTTTGTTCCCATATCCCCATTTAAGAAATTCCATAGGTGATCTTCGCTCTCAAAGACATAAGGAAGTCCGATTGGAGTAAATTGATTATTGAACTCGGCAAGCGGGCTGGAGTTGATACGTGTAAATTCGATAGCTCCAAGTTGAACCTGTTCAAGAACTGATTTTTCATCTCCTAATTGAGCAGATGGATAAACTTCAATTTTAATACGTCCATCCGTTCTTTCTTCCACTAATTCAGCGAACTTTTTGTCACCAAGGACAGTTGGATAATCAGGCGGCTGATTGTCCGCTAAACGGAACGTATAGGATGGTTTCTCCTCTTCCTTAGTACCGCCATTGCTCGGCTTTGCTTCCTCTTTCCCACACGCTGCAAGGATTGTACCCATTAATAACGATGCAGCTAAAATGCCAGTAACTTTCTTTTTTAACAAAATCAACACCCCTTTAAATTTTTTTATATAATATTCACCATTTTCCCAGATTACTTGGCTAACATATTTGGAAGCCACATAACAACCTCAGGAATATAGGTGATAATTAACAGAACAACAAGTAACGCATAGAAAAATGGCATCATAGCCTTCGTGCCCTGTTGGATGGATACTTTACCTATAGCACACCCAACGAATAAAACGGTTCCAACTGGCGGTGTCAATAAACCAATTCCCGCATTTAAGATTAAGACGATTCCAAAATGGACAGGATCCATTCCAAAGCTCGTTACCACTGGAAGCAGGATCGGTGTCATAATTAATATCATTGGTGCCATATCCATTGGTGCACCGAGTAATAGCAATAGAATATTAATAATTAATAAAATGATCAGCGGATTATCTGAAATACTTAAGAACAGATCGGTTACCATAGCAGGAATTTGCAGATACGCCAGTATCCAGCCAAATGAAGCGGAGGCGGCGATTAAGAAAAATACCATAGAAACCGTTCTCATTGTTCTTGTTAATATTTTTCCAATACTTGAAATGGGTGCTTCTCTATAGACAATGAATGCTAGAATAAAAGAATATAAGCATGCTAATGCACCTGACTCAGTAGCCGTAAACCATCCGCTCATGATTCCGCCTAATATTATGACGGCAGGACTTAGTGATAGCATTCCATGAAGGATAATTCCTCCGATTTGTGACTTTGGAACAGGATCCGCTTTCCCGTATCCTCTTTTTCTAGCAATAATATAGCCTGTAATCATGAGTGAAATTAACATGATGAATCCAGGAACGATACCTGCCATAAATAGACTCGCAATGGATACGCCCCCTGCTGCTAAAGAGTATAGGACGAGATTATGACTCGGTGGTACTACAACACCTTGGATGGCGGAAGCGATGGTAACCCCAACAGCATAATCTGCTTCGTAGCCCTTCTTTTTCATCATGGGAATCATAACGGATCCGACGGACGAAACATCTGCTACAGCTGACCCAGAAATATTTCCAAAGAACAAAGCTGCCACGCTGTTTACCATTGCAAGTCCACCGCGGATTCTACCAACTAGTAAACTCGCAAAATTTACGATTCTGAGTGCTAATCCACCCTCGCTCATTATTTGTCCAGTTAGGATAAAGAATGGGATGGCAAGCAAGGAAAAAGAGTTCATTCCTTGGACCATTTGCTGACCGATAACCGGCAGCGGAATTTTCATATAGATTACTGTTAGCAAGGATGACGCCACAAGCGTAAGAGCAATCGGAAAGCGAAGCAGCACTAAAATAACAAAACTGGAAAGTAAGATGATAATTCCGATTGTATTTGTATCCATTTTACATATCCTCCTCCAAATCCTTATGTCTAGATGTATTAATGTTAAAGAATTGCAGGAGCGAGTAACCACAAATCATAATACCTGTGACCGGCATCGCCACATATGTGACACTACTTGGAAGTTTTGTTGCGGGTAGAGTCGATTCCGCCGTCAACAATGTAAACTCCCACCCCTGAACTACGAGGTAAAAACCAAAAGCAAAAACCGAAGCATGAATGATTTTATCTAAGACTTTATTAAAAGATTTAGGAAATAGGTTGGTAAAGGAATCAATTCCTAAATGAATATACTCCCTAAAGCCTATCGCTATAGCCATAAAGGCAAACCATGCAAGCAGTAACAGTGTAATTTCTTCGGACCAAAAGAATACAAAATTAAATAATTTCCGTGTCATAACCTGTGTGGTTACAACTAAAATTAACGCCACTAAAGACAGTAAAGTGAATTTTTCGAAAATAGTGTCTATAGCTTTAATTAACTTCTTGATATAATCCAAGTGAATCCCCCCTCTTCTTTGAAACCGTTTACTTACTTATCATTTTACGAATTAGAAGGAACATTTAAAATGTTGTTTTTTTAGAAGTATTTGTGATTTTTTTAGGTTTGGAATTTCCGGAAAGCCTTTTCATTTTTAATTACGCTCTATTAATTCGTTTTTTTGTTTTTGTTTGTTTAATAAACGAATTATCAAAAATCAGTTTAGCATTCAAGTTCTTTCCCGTCAATAAAGGTTTAGATTATGTAATATAAAATTCAAACTTAAATAAGGCTGCCCCCGATTTGGACAGCCTTGACCCTATTTTTAAACTATTACTCCTTGTTATTCAACGCCTGCCAAACCTGTTCATATACCTTTTTTAACGGGATGTTGTGGAGTTGTGCCAGGCTTTTACAATCCTCATACTCAGGCGCCCGCTGCACAACTTGACCATTTAGTATACCTTCTTTTACGGTGACGGGTCCCCACCTTGTGTCAGCTTTACGGAATACCCTTTCTAACCGGTGAACGGTTAATGGGTAATAACGCACACCCAGCGTAGTTGTTTCCCTGAAAAGGACCTCTTTTATTTTGTTAACATTCTCTAGAGAGCAGAGTAACTGGAGCAAAATAGCCGGTCTGTTTTTCTTCATATAAATCGGAGTATAAAAAACATCATTGGCACCCGCCTCGAAAAGCAAGTCCATTACATAACCAAGCCATTCACCAGGAATATTATCCAGATTTACTTCCATTTTCATCATCTGGTCGTCTATATGTTCATGATTAGGAGGGTGAGCATTCATTCGGATACACTCCTCTTACTGGTTGTTTTTCAAAATTATCGGTAATTGTCTTTTTGGGTATCTCTATAGTGATCGGAAACTTGATTTTGAAAGAGTTTGGGTCACTATAGCATGTCTATAGTGACCTTGAGCTTGTTTTCAAATGGTTTTGGGTAACTATAAAGAGTTTATAGTTACCGTAAACTTCCTTTTGAAAGAGTTGGGGGCACTATAGCATGTCTATAGTGACCTTGAGCTTGTTTTCAAATGGTTTTGGGTAACTATAAAGAGCTTATAGTTACCGTAAACTTCTTTTTGAAAGAGTTTGGGGCACTATAGTATGTCTATAGTGACCTTGAGCTTGATTTCAAATAGTTTTCGGTAACTATAAAGCGTTTATAGTTACCGTAAACTTCTTTTTGAAAGAGTTTGGGGCACTATAGCATACCTATTAGGACAGGAAGCCTTATTCACCGATGATAACTCTCACAACATTAGGATGGTCTTTAAAAGTTTTCGTTCCAGCACCATAGCCAATGGAACGAACTTTCATAGAAGGAATTGAGCCAAATTCCTCTGCAAGTACCGCAACAATCGCTGCACCCGTTGGCGTTGTCAGCTCAAATCGAACCTCTGAATGTTCAATAGGAACACCTTTCAAAATCTCGAGTGTTGCAGGGGCCGGCACTGGATAGAGACCATGGTCAATACGAATTTTTCCTGTTCCAACAGGAATTGGTGAAGATTTGATAGCTTCTATTTCTAACTGATGAATCAGAATCGCTGTTCCAATTATATCAATAATGGAATCTACGGCACCGACTTCATGGAAATGAACTCGCTCCAATGGAACACCGTGAATGAGTCCTTCTGCTTCACCAATTTTTTTAAAAATCCTCAATGCAGTATCTTTCACTTGTTCCGAGAAATCAGCTTCTTCTATTAATCGTACGATATCTTTATATGATCGATGGTCATGGTGGTGATGATCATGGGTATGTACGTGCTCGTGATCATGGGTATGAGTGTGTTCGTGCGTATGTGTGTGTCCGTGATCATGATCGTGAGTGTGCGAATGCGCGTGTTCGTGATCATGATCGTGAGTGTGCGTATGCGTATGCGCGTGTTCGTGATCATGATCGTGAGTGTGCGTATGCGCGTGTTCGTGATCATGATCGTGAGTGTGCGTATGTGCGTGATCATGGGTATGCGTGTGCCCAAGGTCATGCGCGTGATCATGTGTATGCTCATGCTCGTGGTGATGATTTTTTAGCAGCACATCGAATTTTGTACTCGTAATCCCATTCTTAACGACCTTTTTCCATGTCAATTCATATTCATCTTCAATGTTTAACTTTTTTAGTTCTTCTACTAATTTGACCGGGTCAGCACCTGCGTCAATAAGTGCTCCGATTACCATATCTCCGCTTACGCCTGAAAAACAATCAAAATATAGTGTCTTCATTTCTTTCCCCTTTTTGTGCAAGTTGATGAATTAATACTGCGTTATACCCACCGCCAAAGCCATTATCTATATTAACAACACTAATTCCTGAAGCACATGAATTCAGCATCGTCAGTAAAGCTGATAACCCATTAAAGTTAGCTCCATAACCGACACTTGTAGGAACGGCGATTACTGGATGTGATACGAGTCCGCCAACAACACTCGGCAGCGCCCCTTCCATCCCAGCAACAACCACAGAAACGGTGGCGTTTTGAATTTCTTCAGCATGATTCAAAAGACGATGAATACCAGCAACGCCTACATCATAAATACGGTGGACAATACTGCCCATTATTTCCGCTGTAACCGCTGCTTCTTCTGCAACCCGTAAATCAGAGGTTCCTGCAGCAACAACAGCAATATAACCATGAGTGTTTTTCAGCGCTTCCTTTTGGTCCTTCCAAAAAAGAATCTGAGCGATTTCATGATAAGTAAATTCAGGGCAAGCCTGTCGTACGATTGATGCTTTTTCTTCAGAAATTCTAGTTACCATTACTTGATTGTTTCTTGCCCTTAATGCCTTAATAATTGAGATTATTTGTTCAGCCGTTTTCCCTTCACCATAGACCACTTCCGGGAAACCCTGGCGTTTCTTCCGGTGATGATCCACCTTTGCAAATCCCAAATTTTCAAAGGTGGCTAATTGATCTTTTGCTTCCGCAATACTGAGGGTTCCACTTTGAACTTGTTTTAAAATATCTTCAAGCACATGATTCCCCCCTTTAAATCTTAGTGTAATTCTATAATTTGGCTTTGATGAAGGACAAATCCCCCGGTTTCTCAACGAGTTTTGTCCTTCATAGCCTGGATGAAGGACAAATCCACCGGTTTCCCGACGAGTTTTGTCCTTCATAGCCTGGATGAAGGACAAATTCACCGGTTTCTCAACGAGTTTTGTCCTTCATAGCCTGGATGAAGGACAAATCCACCGGTTTCTCTACGAGTTTTGTCCTTCATAGCCTGGATGAAGGACAAATCCACCGGTTTCTCTACGAGTTTTGTCCTTCATAGCCTGGATGAAGGACAATTAACTCGGTTTCCCAATGAGTTTTGTCCTTCATAGCTTGGATGAAGGACAAATCCACCGGTTTCTCAATGAGTTTCGTCCTTCATAGCCTGGATGAAGGACAAATCACTCGGTTTCCCAATGAGTTTTGTCCTTCAGAGGCCCTTTTTAGAAAAACTTCACCATATCCTTAGCAAGCTTTTCGTAGTTTTCGTAAATTTCTTTATAGACTTTGCTGTTTTCTTTATTTGGTAATACGGCTTCTCCCATTGGGATATTCTTTTTGATTTCTTCAAAAGAATCTACCTTGCCAATACCAACTAAAGCGGTCCACGCCGCTCCCCATGCAGCACTATGATGGCTTTCAGGAACATAAATTTCCGCATTAAAGACGTCGGCCATCATTTGCAGCCAAAGCGGAGACCTTGCCAATCCGCCGTTCACATAGATTTTTTCCGGCGCGCCCGCTATTCTTTCCAGCGCTTTACCGATTTGATAGAGATTAAACGTGATACCTTCAAGTACTGCACGGATAAAATGTTCTTTTTTATGCGTAATCGAAACTCCGTAAAAATTGCCTTTTGCCTGCTGGTTCCAGATTGGTGCTCTTTCTCCATTTAGATAAGGAAGGAAAAGCATTCCGTCTGCACCAGGAGCAACCTTGTCTGCGTCGGCAAGGAAATCAGAAAAACTTCGTTGATCGTGAAGGAGATCTTTTAACCATTGCAAGACGATTCCACCATTGTTTGTCGGTCCGCCTACAATAGACGTATCTGCTGTAAAGGAGTAACAGAAAGTTTCTTGATTTTCATCAATTTTTACGCCTTTGTTGAATTGTCTAATCGCTCCGCTTGTCCCAACAGAAACAGCAACTTCTCCTGGTAAAATAGCGCCAATTCCTAGGTTTGCCAACTGACCGTCCGCTGCCCCCATAACAAATGGCATTTCTTGATTAATTCCCATTTCCTCAGCAATTTCTCTCTTTAGGCCTGTCAGTACCTTCGTTGGAGAAACAATTTCCGAAAGCTGTTCCTTGGAAACTCCAGTCATTTCTAACGTCTCAGGCTCCCAATCAAGGGCAGCTGGATTGAATAATCCAGTAGCAGACGCCATAGAGTAATCAATGACTCTTTCGCCAAACCAGGACTGGATGACATACTCTTTAATGGACATGAAATAGGCAGCATCTTTATAGGGTTGATAGTTTGTTTCTTTCATCCATAATAATTTATTAAATGGTGTCATAGGATGAATTGGTGTTCCTGTTTTTGCATAAATGCTGCTTCCAATTGTCTTTTTCACAGCTTCTGCCTGAGGATAACTTCTTCCATCTGCCCAAATAAGTGCAGGTGAAATTGGACTGCCTTCTTCATTCACACAAATGAGTGAGTGCATGGCAGCCGAAAATCCTATTGTAATCAGCTTATCCTTATCAATGGCAGCTTTTTGGATGGCCCCTTTGATGGCCAATACAGCAGATCGTTCGATTTCAACCGGATCTTGTTCAGACCATCCTTGCTCTGGATAATGAAAGCTGTTCATTTTCTCGTATTCTGATATTAATTTACCATTGATGTCAAATATGCATGCTTTCACGCTAGTGGTACCAAAATCTAGTCCCATTACAAACTCTCTTGACATATACATCTTCCTTTTCCACTATCATGTTGTCATTTTTATTAGTAGAGGCTGTTTTCGTAACGATTGTTGTTAAAATCTTTTAACGTGGCAATAGTTATTTTTGCGCCTTTGAATTAAATTTGCAAGCTCTTTTCTTAATAAACTTTTGCTATTTTCTGCGAAAATACAGCGCAAATATTATTTTGTTCCAAAAAGCAATAAGGTTTAAGAAAAGAGCCTTAGTAGAAAAGGCTTTGGAAATTTCCAAAGCCTTCTTCTTTAATTTTACGATAAAACTTTGTTCATACTGCCGCTTTGATAACCAAGTAAATCCAAAGTGATGTATTTATATCCATACTCTTGAAGTTCCTTGACGATCAAATCATGATTTTCAAGAACCGTTTTCATATCATTCGGTTCTACCTCAATTCGTGCTATTTCATCATGTGTTCGAACTCGTACTTGGCGAATTCGAAGACTTTTTAAAAAGCCTTCGGCTCTCTCAACCTTCGTCAGCTTTTCCTTTGTTATATACTCACCGTATGCAATTCTGGAAGAAAGACAGGCGAATGAAGGTTTATCCCATGTTGGCAGGTCGAACTTCTGAGAAAGCTCTCGAATTTCCTGTTTAAACAAATTAGCCTCTAGCAGCGGACCTCGGATTCCCTTCTCCTTAGCCGCTTGCATTCCTGGTCGATGTTCATTCATATCATCGGCAATAACTCCATAAATCACATTTTGAAATCCCTTTTCTTCCATAACCGGAATCAAATGATCAAATAAGCTGCTTTTACAAAAGTAACACCGATTTTTATTATTCTCTGCATAGCCAGGAATCGCTAATTCAGATGTTTCAATCACTTGATGCTTAACGCCTATTTTATTCGCTAAAACCCTAGCCTCTTCCAGCTCACTAGAAGGATACGTTTCTGAATCCGCTGTAACGGCCAATACACGTTCCGCACCTAATGTTTCCACAGCTGCCTTTAGCAAAAATGTACTATCCACACCACCTGAGAATGCTACAACGACTGATTCCATGTCACGGAGAATAGACTGTAATTTATTATATTTCTCTGTTAGCAAGGTCTCATCTCCCCACGTACTTTCTAAATAATCCCCTATTTTAACATATTAATTGGACAATAAGCTTATGTCCAAGAATTAAATTGTCATAGCTCCAAATCCGCCGTCAACACGGAGTAATGAACCTGTAACAAAGCTGGATGCTTTATCTGATGCAAGGAAAACGGTAGCACCTTGAAGTTCTTCCGCTTCTCCAAAGCGTTGCATAGGCGTATGGCCCATGATGGATTCAATTCTTTCTTTGTCTAAAATTTTACGATTTTGTTCAGCCGGGAAGAATCCTGGAATAATCGCATTGACACGGATGCCGCTAGTAGCAAATTCACGTGCTAAGAATTGAGTTACACTATTAAGCCCAGCTTTTGAAACAGAATACGTAAATACTCTTGATAATGGAGTTGTAGAAGAAACAGAAGAAATATTAATAATACTTCCTTTTCTTTCTTGTTCAATCATGCGTTTCGCAAAGATTTGGCAAGTCATTACAATTCCTTTTAAGTTAATATCCATGATTTTATCATACTCATCCATGTCTAAATCAAAAAACGGAGTTGGGCTGTTTGTCCCTGGAGCATTCAAGAGGATATCCCAGCCGCCAGACCATTGTTCAATATCGTTTGCAACTTGTACTAGAGAATCCTTTGAGCTAACGTCTGCTGAGAATGCTTTCGCTTCGCCGCCATTTTCAATGATCTCCTTAGCTACCTTTTCAGCAGTTTCTAAGTTACGTCCGACGATTGCTACTTTAGCCCCGTGCGCAGCTAAACCTTTCGCCATTGCAGAACCTAATACACCATTTCCTCCAACTGCTACCGCTGTTTTACCTGTTAAATCGAATAAATTTGTCATGTTTGTTCAACTCTCCCTAGTTATTAAAATAAATTTCCGTTTTCATCAAAAGGTAAATCATAAAGTTCTGAGACTACTTCCATATTTGGATGCTGTTTCACATAGTCGAGTAAAGCTTCTGATACTTCAATCTCACTAAGCTCTAATGTATTTTTAATACGAACCATTTTCACTTTTGCAAAGTCTAAAATATTGCTTGTTTTTACTGCAGCCTGAATGGCTTCACGATCATTCGGCAGTGTAGTCGCAATTTTAGTCGGTGCTACTACTGTTGAAGTTAAGCCGTTTGCGTAAGTTACTTCTAGGTCCATCCTGTCAACTAAACGCTGCGTTGTAAAATCAGCTGTTCCAACACCATTGGCATTTCCCTCTGTTTGCGGTGTTAAGCCAAGAACAACCATTTTATTTACATCTGGTCCCCCATGGGCATAAGGAGTTGGATATCTACCGGTAATATTCGGATCCATACCGTCGCCAGAGATATTCTTGCCAATTTGGTCAATAACAAGAACTTCTAGTTGTTCAAAAAAGAGCTTTGGCAATAATTCTTTTGCCTTTGCTTGTAAATCAGCTTCTCTTTCAATAATTTCTTCAGGTGATAGAACATCAACGACTGTGACTTTATCAAAGGCGTTTTCAACGGTTGCCACCCCGAACAAAAATGGCTTTTTCTCCATAATCATTTTTGCCATCGCAGGTACATTTTCCGCCATATACTTAAAGCCTAATTGATGACAAGCTTCAGCACCTCTTTGCTTACCTAAACCAATACTAATCATTTTCATAATTCCACTTTCAACTGGGCCGCGGAATGCAGTATGCGGCTTCACACGATTGATTACCACGATCCCGTCTGCCTCTGAAGCATATTTATCGACATAGACTGGCAAACCATTTGGCAGCTCCCCGATTTTCACTACTTCCATTGAAGAGCGAATCTCACAGCCGGCACTTTCTTCTGTTACGCCAAGATGCGCTAATACTTCCCGCTGCCCTTCCGCTGTCGCTCCGCCATGGCTTCCCATACTTGGCACAATAAACGGTTTCGCTCCTAAGTCTTTTAAGAATTTAACCGTTACTGCCGTTAATTCTACAAGTCTGTCAAGCCCGCGGCTCCCAACAGCAACAGCAATTTCCATTCCAGGTTTGATTTGGGTCCGTATATGTTCTTGCTGTAACTTTTCTGTTAGGACTGGTTCTAATTGATCGATTTTCTGATCATCAAACTTCACTTTCACTTTTGCCATCTTTGGCACTGGAATATCTTTTAATAAGTCCTGAAGAATTCCCATAACATTACCTCACTTTTTTTTATACTACTAAGTGTTCCACAGGGAATTAAATTCCATGTATGGTAATAACACTAAATCCAGGATTATTGTTTCCCTGTAATCCCTTTCAAAATCTACTATGTACTAAAATTTTATGAAAATATTTTAATTTGTTTACCAAACAAACTAATTACCTGTATAATATCATTATGGTTAGTTTACGTCAATTAATATGCAGCCATTAAAAACCAATATTTTTTAATCTTATTATATTGAAATTTTCACAAGGAGGTGCTTTATATGGTCACTGGAGACGCGGCATTTATAAAAAAGATAAATCGTTCACACATCATTTCAAAAATCATTGAACACGGGATGATCTCAAGAGCAGACTTAGCAAAAATAACTGGCCTAAATAAAGCTACCATTTCAGTCCAAGTAGCTGACTTATTAGAGGAAGAATTAATTATTGAAACCCAGCAAGAGCATAAGAATTTAGGCAGACGGCCCATCATGCTTTCGATTAACGAACAAGCCGGATACTCTTTAGGGATAGACCTTGATAAAAACAATGTTTCTTTCACATTATGCAATTTAAATGGAACTCCGCTTGAGTCGAAATCATTGAAAATGAACACCACTAATTATGATGTGATCCGTGAGATGTTAATCAAAGAGATTAAGAACTATAAACAGAAATGTTCTAAAGAACGTTATGGACTAATCGGTGTGGTCATTGGAATTCATGGAATTGTGGATAATGATGAAATGATCTATTTTGTCCCTCATCATCAATGGCATAACAAAGTTCTAAAATCTGAGCTTATGAATGAAACCGGTGTCAATGTTTACTTAGAAAATAATGCAAACCTCTGCTCTTTTGCCGAGATTGTCTATAAACATTATCAAAGCAAGAACTTATTATCGGTTAGTTTATATTCAGGAATCGGTCTAGGAATCATGGTAAATGGTAAATTACTAAAAGGGTTTGACGGCTTTGCGGGTGAGATTGGTCATATGATTGTCGTTCCCGACGGGCGTCCTTGCAGGTGCGGAAATTTAGGCTGTTGGGAACAATATGCCTCTGAGTCAAGTTTTATCAAACAATTAGCTGAGAGACAAAATAAGGAAGAGATCACTTATGAGGAGATCCACCATTGGCTCAAAACGAAAGACCCCATCACCACCACACTAATGGCAGAATATATAAAGTTCTTGTCAGTAGGTCTTAATAATATTATTAACCTTTATAACCCAGAGATTCTAGTAATTAATAGTGAATTATTGCAAATGTATCCGGACGCTTTAATAGAAATAAATACGCATCTGACCTCTACTGTTGGTCATTATCGGAAGCTGCTAATTTCTGATTTCGGCAAAAAGGCATGCAGCCGCGGCGCTTGTGCATTGGCCATCAAGAGGTTTTTAGATGTTTCTGAGTTAAGTTTGACTCAATGAATATTTCAATTTGAATACGGATAAGCAACTAGAAATAGCTCCTGATAAGGACTATTTCTTTCCTTTTTTTGGGCTGGAATTTGAAAACGAGAGAAAATCAGAGAAAAAAGGCGAATGAGTGAGATAATAAGGGGTGATCTACGCTTTCACCAACATTGTTCTCGTTTTCACGGTCATTGTTTACGTTTTCAGCAACATTGTTAAAATTCTCCTAATCCTCCATAATAAAGGTATCAAATCACTAGGAGGAAATGAACATGAAAAAATTATGGCAAACGATTATCGAGACAATTGAATGGGTTAACTACCTTCCACAAGAAAACCATAAACAAAAAGAAACCAATTCACACAAGTAAAAAGTGAATTGGTTTTTTTCATAAAAAAACCCCAGCATTCGCCAGGGTTCCAAATTTCTTCTTTTTTAAACGGCAGCAGATTGATCCTTATTTCCTTTTGCTTTCATTTCTGCAATACCAGATTGAATGTTTTCCATTTGTTTTCTATCTAGTTTATAGAATTTCATTGCTGTTATTGATACGACCAAACATAGTGCTGGTAAACCGAATGCTACTAATAACGTCATCGCAAACAATGGTGATGTTAAAGCTTCCCCAACCTCAGGGAATTTTTCCTTGTAACCAATGATACCTACCATAACACCAACGATGGTTGGAGCTAATGATGAAACAAGCTGATCAATGAATGAGAAAATCGTGCCCATCATTCCAGGTACATAACGGCCTGATTTATGTGTTTCATAGTCTGAAACATCAGCAATCATTGGTACAACAAGCGTTGTTGGAATTCCTGAGAAGCCAACAGCTAAGGAATATAACACTAAGAATAGTATCGTAGTCATTCCAATATTAGAGAGTGAAATGGCTGCAGGATCAATGAGTAAGAATAGGGCAATCAATGCCAAGTAAGATAGCATTCCAATCCAGGCTGATGTAACATAAGATTTCTTTAAACCTGTCTTCCTTGCAATTCCAACTACTAAGAAAGTAATCAACAATGTTGGTACCAATGTAATGAGTCCGATTTTACCGCTTAATGCATAATCCCCTAGCAAAATACCAAACAACATAACTCCGACTACAGAATAGCGAGCTATACTAGTTGCTAGTTTATCAAAAGACGCCGATAAAGAAAGTAATTGTAATGGTCTGTTTCCTTTAATAACACCCCAATATTCACGAAGTGTAGTTTGTGTTCCTTCTTCTGCTAATCCATAGTATTCTTTCTTATCTTTTGACCAAATACCTACGATTGCTAGTACCGCAAATACTGCTGATAGAATAAGTCCATAGGTATTTAATTCTGTAAACAACCCGAGATTAAAGCCACCGTGTTTTGCCATCAATGTAGAAGAAACCCAAATTTGTCCGCCAGTGAAAAGTGCTGCATTATAGACTCCATCAAAAATTGCATATAGTGGACGCTGCTTTGGATCATTAGTCAAAACTGTTTGTGCTGCCTTTGTAACACTTGTTTGTAATGAATAACCAATTTTGTTTACAATTAACATGGCTGTAAAGAAAAGAAATTGTGCAGACGCTGGTAAATGATGTGTCACATTATAGATAATGAGTATTGTACCTGCGGAAATGATATTGCCTATAACAATTAGCGGCGTAAACTTACCAAATTTCCCCTCTGTTTTATCAATGATATAGCCAATCGCCGGATCGATAATTCCATCAAATAACCGCGCCGCCATTAATAACGAACTTACCACCATTACGGCGAGGCCAGCTATTCCAGTTGCATAATAAGTAACAAAACCTAATACAAACAAATGGAGGTTTGTTGAAGTATTATTTAGTGTAAACAAACCAATTTGCCATAATTTCGCTGTGTTGTATTGATTCCCTTTTTCCACTTTTACATTTGACATGATTTCGCCCCCTTGAAGTTAAACGTTTTCATTTTGTTGAATTTTAGAAAAACTTTCCCCACTTACCCCTATTTAATCCAAAAACTTAATCCAAAAACTTAATTCACAACCAATACTTCTACTTACCTGTTCTTTCAATTGGAAACCCTTTCATTTAAATTCTAAAAAAAATTTCCAACCTTTTAATCTATTTTCTTTAATAGAAAATATTATTCTATTTCATAATTAGTTTAATAAACTAATTATGAATAAAGGATAACATCTACTATTTATCACTGTCAATAGATTGTCACATTTCAATAAATTATTTTCTTAGAATAGTAATTTTCTATTGACACCACTTCATGTAACTCCTTGGCAGATTACTCGAAATATTACAAAAATTTATAACCCGCTAATCCCCTGATTCCAATCAACATCACCAATTAAACAATAACTTTTACTTAACCTCTCCCTTTTTTGAAACCCTTTTCATAAACAGTTAAATAAATATTTAATTGCATGTAAACTATTATTCTATTTTTTAATTAGTTTAATAAACTAATTATTAAACATATAGTAACATCTCTGCAATATTGAGTCAATAAGTTTTTAATTTTTTGAAAATTATGTTGATAGAATAGCTTTTTTCGTATAAAAATACCTAAAAAGGCGATATACGAACCAAATTTCCCCATGCAAAAAGAATCGAAACTTTATTCTTTTACCATATTAAAAACAAACAGATTACCCTAGCTCTCTTAAGTGATTAGCAGAGAGTCTTAAGACAATCAAATGGATCGCGTCCATACATATCATCCTACTCTACTAAGAAGTGGTTCTGGTTCGCAATATTCAACTGACAATATCTTACAGCTGGCAGCTATTTCTTTATCAGTTTGCATATTGTCATTATATTGCACCAAGATACATTAATCATTCTCTAGTCCTGCTTTATAATTCAAATTTTTTAACTCATATTGTTTTCAATTGATAATACAAATTAAAACCAATTCAGAAAAATATAATGCGGAAGGGCATATTTATATCAAAAAAATCCCTTTGAATTTCTTTTACTATCTTTCAACAACGCAAAAGGCAGTGGACACCCACTGCCTTTTCTATTTCAATTAATTAAAACCAGTCAGCAAACCCTAGTTTTCTTAAGTGGTTAGCTGAAACTTCCAGGCATTCGAATGGGTCACGTCCGTAGGTATCGTCTTGTTCTACCAAGAAATACTGTGCACCACTATCAAGTCCCGCTTCCATGATTGCTTTGAGATCAAGGTTTCCTTCACCAAGTTCAGCAAATTGAATTGTATTCGTGAATCTGTCAAAGAATTTAGCCATATCCTTCTGGAAGTCAACATCGGTTAAATCCATTTGTCCAATTCGATAATCCTTTAAGTGTAAGAGTGAAATACGGCCGGTATATCCTTTAACAAACTCTACAGGATTGACGCCTGCTCTTTGAATCCAGTGAACATCTAATTCAAACCCAAGCTTTGTCGTGTTGTTTTTAATAATATCCAATAAGTATTCACCATCAAATTTTTGGAATTCTAAGTGATGTGTATGGTAATACAATTCAATTCCATGTTCTGCTAATCTGTGAGCCATCTCTTCAGCTTTAGCAATAAATTCCATAATTTTATCTTTATTCCCCATAGCCATTAACGGCATCATGCCAATTCGCAAATAATTACAATCAAGTGTTTTGCAATCGTTTACGATTTTGTCAAAATCACTTGTCAATGTCTCACCAGGCATTCCAGGAAGCATTGGCTCTACAGCAGCAGACATTGCCGCAATTTTAATATCAAAATCTGCACTCGCCCTTTTTATCTCCGCTACGTTCTCAGCCGTCATTGGGATTTGAGATACTTCAACAGCGTGATAACCAAGCTCACTAACCTTTTTCATTGTCTCATAGGCACCTAGTTCTTCGACTTTGCCTTTAAGCATCATCATTTGAACGCCGATTTTTCCCTTTTTCATTGAAATACCTCCATTTGTATTGATTGTTTTTTCTCTGATGACAAGTGAATTGCATCAATGATCGCAATGGACGCTAGCGCATCTTTTGCATGGATATAGTCTTCAGTGTTTTCGGTAATAGCGGAATAGAATTGATTAATGGTTTTTGCATGACTTGCCCCATAATAATGTTTTGAACCTGGCAGCTTTGCGTCCTCCATCAACTCTTCCTTTTCCCCTGCTTCATTCACTCTTGTCAGAATGCTATCTTTAATAATGAACCTTTCTTTTTCAAAAAGAACCTCAAGTTCAACACTAGAATTATCTGCATTTGCATTGGTAGCGAAGAATAATCCCTTAGCACCATTTTTAAACTGGATACGGGCAGAAGCTGTATCTTCCACTTCAATGTTATAATCCAATAATTGATCTACTGAGCCTCTGATTGACTCAATTTCACCGCCAACCAACTGCATGAGGTCTAACGTATGCAGTGCTTGATTGATCATCACTCCACCGCCGGCATATTTCCACTGCCCGCGCCACGGCTGGACGTCATAGTATTGTTTTGGTCTAAACCATGCAACGAGACCCTTAACCCCTTTAATAGGGCCATATTCATTAGTGCTGATGATTTCTTGAAGTTTTTCAAATGATTCATTATTGCGATTTTGCAAGCAGACACCAATCTTAACGTCCTTAGACTCTTCCTCTAGTTTCACCAGAGCCAGCCCTTCATCACTGTTCAGGCCCAATGGTTTCTCTAGAAAAACATGAACACCTTTTTCCACACAAGCCTTGGTAACAGGGTAGTGCAGATAATGAGGCAGACAGATATGAACACAATCTAAGTCCTCGTTTTCTAGCATTACTTCATAGTCACTGTAAAAATTTGCTCCTGGTACTGAATTTGATAATGATTCATTATTATCACAGACAGCCACCAACTTAGCATTTGGGTTTGCTTTTATTGCTGGAATATGGATGTGTGAAATGGTTCCCAACCCTATAACTGCCACCTTCAGCATTTGCTTCTCCCCTTTTTTGAAACAAACTCGGAAGCGCATTAGCGCTCCGAGTTCGTTTCATGTGTATGATTACTTTCTAACCGGATATTTGCCTTCTTCTGCAATTCGTTTATTTAATTCTTCTAGGAATAAATCTTCATCAAATGGTACTTCGATTTCCTTGCCTAACCAGCTTGATAGGTGCATAGCATTTGCAAGTCTAACACCATTAATACCGTCGCTGCCTGGAGCTAATAGTGGTGTACCATTGACAATCGCTGAAGCAAAGTCCTCTAATACATCAGCGTGCTGTTTGCCCCAAACGCTTTCAAATTCAATTACTTCTTCAGTGAATATATCACCAGCACCGCCGCCCATAAACAGCTTCATAACATCTGACATATCCATGGAATCGCTCATTTCCTTCTCAGATTGTTTCAGGCGTTTGATGGTAACTTTCTTACTATCGTCTACAACGATTTTTCCTTTATCACCATGGATTTCTAAACGGTCTGTCCCCATTACATCATGTGTCTTTGTTACAAATACTCCAGTAGCACCATTTCCATAATCAAATACTGCAGTTACATCGTCTTCAACAACGATATCTCTTTGATAGCCATAGTTTACTTTTGCATATACTTTTTTCGGCATGCCGCAAATCCATTGAAGCAAGTCAATTTGGTGAGGCGCTTGGTTTACAAGAACACCGCCGCCTTCTCCGCCCCAAGTTGCTCTCCATTCACTTTGATTGTAGTACCCTTGAGGTCTCCACCAAGTCGTAATAATCCAGTTGGTACTGCGAATGCTGCCAATCTCACCATTATCAATAAGTTCTTTTAGTTTTTTATAAAGTGGATTTGTACGCTGGTTAAAGAAGATTGCAAATTTAAGTTCAGGTTTTGTTGCTGCAAAGTCATTTAACTCTTTCACTTGTTTTGTATAAACGCCAGCTGGTTTTTCCACTAATGCATGAAGGTTACGTTTTAATGCTTCGATTCCCATTTCAGGATGTAGATAATGCGGAACAGTTGTAACGACTGCATCAACATCACCGCTTTCAAGCATATCAATATAATTATCATAGAAAGGAACACCAGGATACTTCTCTTCTGCTACTTGTTTTTTAGCAGGATCATTATCACAGATCGCACCAATCACCATATTTTTAACTTTGCCTTCAGTAATCAAATTAGCGTACATACCACCTTCTGCACCTAATCCAATAATCCCTAATCTTACATCTGCCATAATTAAATTCCCTCGCTTTCAATTTTGTTAAGAATTTCTAATAATGCTTCATATTGAAGCTTGTAGCCGCCGGCACCATCCAGCCCTTTGTCGTCCTTAATAATCTCTGTTGCATCCTCAAGCTCTAAATCCTTTAAAGAGTCAAAAAGCACAAGGTGTGGCTCAAGAGTTAAAAAGCCTTTGTAGCCGCTCTTAATAAACTGAGCTAGTAGTTCAGGTATTTTACCCTCACCCGTTCCACAGACAACGTTTTGACTGTCTGATGTTACAGCATCCTTTATGTGTATATAAACAATCTCATCTTTTAAGAGATCGTAACACTCCTGTGTATCCTCACCGCACTGAACGAAATTCGCAAAGTCGAAAATTCCTTTAAAATACGGAGAGCCAACCTCTGTCAAAATCTCATGACAGCGTCTGGCGATATCACCAAAGATATCCTTTTCATTTTCATGAAGCAAAATTACATTGTATTTTTCTGCAATCGCAGCAAATTCCTTTAACTTACTGACAACTTGACTGCGATATTGATCTGCATCCTCACCCTTAGGAATATAGAAGCTGAAAATTCGCATATATTTACAATCGAGCAAGTTGCTAATTTGGCAAAGCGTGTCCAACATTAGTTTTTGCTTCGCAAAGCCTTCTTCGTCATTGATGAATACCTTTCCGATTGGCGAACCAATGGAGGAAACACCAATTCCTGCTTTTTGCAGTCTTGGCTGAACATTTTCTTTAATTTCACCGACAGTAAAATCACCAATATTCTTCCCATCAATGCCGCGTAACGAAATATATTTCATACCTAAGTTTGATACCACCTCAAGCTGGGTATCAAAATCAGATGAAATTTCATCTGAAAATCCTGAAATCATTAAATCTTGATTCATGTAAACGAATTCCTCCTATATTAAGGGGCTGCCGGTTGTGAGTTTATTTTTTCGATACTTGGAAGGGGTTAACCCTACTTTTTCCTTAAAGTACCGGCTGAAATGGGCGAGACTTTCAAAACCCGAAGAAGACGATACTTCAGCTATACTAAGGTCTGGTTCCATTTCTAATAGGTACTTAACTTGGTTTAATCTGCAGCCCATTACATATTCCATTACAGTAAAACCCGTAACTTCCTTAAAGACATGCGAAACATAATATTTGCTTAAATTAAGTTCAGACGAAATACGATCTAAACTAATTTTCTCCTTAAAGTGGTCTCTTATCCAGGATGCAATTGCCTCTGCATGTAATTCTTTTTCTGTTTTCTTATTAGTAACCTGCGCTAAGTCCTGCTGGCTCATTTTATAAATACATAAGAGCAGCTGAATCAGTTCAAGCTTCACCTCAGCTTCTAATAGTTCATTCTTTTTACCCGTACGCTGAAGCTCTTCATCGATTTCCGATAAAAGACCCGAAATCTTTTTCATCTGCCTGTCCACATATTGGCCATTTTCATCATAGCGTGTACGTAGAAGCGGATTATTCAGTTTCTTAAACGGATCTAGCAAATTGGGTAATCCGAGTGTGGATATCAAATCAGACAGCCATGTTGGTGAAAAATGAAGCGCACTTCTTGTATAGGTACTCTCGCTCCTAGGGTTGGCTTTATGCAGGGTCATGCCATCTAAAAGAATAATATCACCGGGCACTAATTCATAGATCCGATTGTTAATTAAATACTTGCAATCACCACCGCCGAAGAAATAAATCTCATACTCGTGATGTGAGTGAAACTGGAAAACATAGGAATGCACTCCCTGCATTCGATAACTTGCATAAATCCATTCATCTAATACTTTTCTTTTATAAGGCAGGTTGAATAAATTTTCCACAGCCCTCACGCCTTCCTTAAGCGTTATTAAGCTTACTTATATTTTACCCCTGCATGATAAAAAAAGCATTCACTGAAACTGCTTTCATTTTTGAAGTTTTTGACTGGTATTGCTTTTATAATTGTTATATCAGCAAAAAAAGAGACAAAACTGACCAATTCCCTGGCAGTTTTGTCTCTTTTTAGGAAAACAAGGAATCTTACTCCATCCAGTTTGTATGGAATACTCCCTCTTTATCAACACGTTGATACGTATGTGCACCGAAGTAGTCACGTTGTGCTTGTAAAAGATTTGCAGGTAACGTTTCTGTACGGTAGCTGTCATAGTAAGCAATTGCGCTTGCAAATGATGGAACTGGAATTCCACGTTCAATTGCTACTGCAAGAACTTGACGCAATGGCTGTTGATAATTTTCAACGATTTCTTTGAAGTAAGGATCTAATAATAAGTTTCTTAATTCAGGATCGCGATCATATGCGTCTTTAATTTTTTGTAAGAATTGTGCACGAATGATACAACCGCCGCGGAAAATCATCGCGATATCGCCGTAACGAAGATTCCAATCGTATTCTTCAGACGCAGCACGCATTTGCGCAAATCCTTGAGCATAAGAAACAAGTTTGCTCATATATAAAGCTTTACGAACAGCTTCAATTAGTTCTTCTTTGTTGCCATCAAAAGCCTTAACTTCAGGTCCATTAAGAACCTTACTTGCCTTAACACGCTCATCCTTCAAAGCAGAAATAAAGCGGGCAAATACTGATTCTGTGATAATTGGAAGTGGAACACCTAAGTCTAAAGCATTTTGGCTTGTCCATTTTCCTGTTCCCTTTTGACCAGCAGTATCGAGGATTAGGTCAACCATTGGTTTACCTGTTTCTTCATCAACTTTTGTAAAGATATCTGCCGTAATTTCAATTAAATAGCTGTCTAGTTCGCCTTTATTCCATTCAGCAAAAACCTCATGAAGCTCTTTCGCTTCTAATCCAAGAACATTCTTTAGAATAAAATAAGCTTCACAAATTAATTGCATATCACCATATTCAATTCCGTTATGGACCATTTTCACATAATGACCTGCGCCGTTTGGACCAATATACGTACAGCAAGGGTCGCCCTCTACTTTTGCAGAAATGGCTTCTAAGATCGGTTTAACAAGATTATATGCTTCTTCTTTGCCGCCTGGCATGATAGAAGGTCCTTTTAATGCGCCTTCCTCTCCGCCTGAAACGCCTGTTCCAATGAAATGGAATCCTGCAGTTTCTAATTCTTTATTACGTCTGATTGTATCTTGGAAGAAAGTATTTCCGCCGTCGATCAGGATATCACCTTCTTCAAGAAATGGTTTTAAAGAATCAATCGTAGCGTCTGTTGCAGTACCGGCTTTAACCATTAATAAAATTTTGCGGGGCTTTTCTAATGAATTAACGAATTCTTCTACCGTTTTAGCACCAACAAAGTTTTTTCCTTCTGCCTCATTCTTTAAAAACTCTTCTGTTTTTTCATAAGAACGGTTAAAAACAGCGACAGAATACCCTCTGCTTTCAATATTTAACGCAAGGTTTTTACCCATTACGGCCAAACCTACTACACCGATTTGTTGTTTAGACATTTGATAATCCCTCTTTCTTTTAGTCAAAATTCAGTAACTCACGCCATCCATAATACCGATTAAATGTGAGAACATCAAATAATTCGATAATTTTTTCTACTTCTAGTGTAGAGCATAAGATATAGCTCTCAACATTAGCTTGCTCAAAATAAAAACATTTAAATCCTATGTAAGAAAGCAGGTGAGCCCTATAAAAGGGCCCTCCCTCTGCCTAATTAACGCTCCAAGAAATATTTTTCTGCGTTATTGTAACCAATATTTCTAACCATTTGTTCGAGGTATTCCCAATCATCTGGCGCTAATCCTCTTTCTACCCAGTCACCTAAAATATTGCAAAGGATACGACGGAAGTATTCATGGCGTGCATAAGATAAGAAGCTGCGGGAATCTGTTAACATTCCAATAAAGTGGCTCAAGAGTCCTACATTCGCAAGATCCTTCATTTGTCTTTCCATTCCATCGATATGGTCATTAAACCACCAGCCGGAACCGAATTGAATCTTACCCGGAACGCCTTCTTCATAGAAGTTACCCATCATACCAGCAAGTACAGGATTATCCTTAGAATTTAGGTTAAACAATACTGTTCTTGGTAATGCATTCTGCTGTTCTAACGCATCAAGGAATCGGGACAAACCTTGAGCAAAATTAGATTCACCGACAGAATCGAAGCCGGTGTCTGGACCAATTAGCTCTTTCATTCTTGTATTGTTGTTTCTAATTGCACCCATATGAAGCTGCATAACCCATTGTTTTCCGGCATACATTTTTCCAAGCTTCGTTAATAAGAAGCAGCGGTATGCATTGATTTCATTGTCGGAAAGCTGGTCTCCGTTCAATCCCTTATTGAAGATTCTTTCCGCTTCTTCTTGCGGTGTTTCTACATATACTTCTAATTTTTGAATATCATGATCGGATGCTCGGCCGCCATTTTCATGGAAGTAATCAACCCGTTGCTGCAGCGCGTTCAAGAAGCCTTCTAACGTGTCAGCTTTAATCCCAGAAACCTGCCCTAATTTTTCAATCCAGCTTGCAAAGGTAGGTCGCTCAATAAAAAGAGCTCCATCTGGACGGAAGGTAGGTGCAATGATTGGAGTAAAGGATTCATCATTTTTCAATAATTTATGATATTCCAATGTAGAAATTGGATCATCCGTTGTTCCAATAAACTTCACGTTTGAACGATTAATAAATGCTCTTGCAGTGAAATCACTTGTTTTAAGCTTTTCATTACATTCATCGTAGATTTCTCGTGCTGTAGCTGGGCTCAGCCTTTTTTCAATCCCGAAATACATTTTTAATTCCATGTGCGTCCAATGATAAAGTGGATTTCCAATTAAATTTGGTACAGTTTCAGCCCACGCTGAGAACTTTTCCCAATCACTAGCATCACCGGTTATGTATCTCTCACCAATACCATTCATACGCATAGTACGCCATTTGTAATGGTCGCCGCCCAGCCATAATTGAGTAATATTTTCGTAAGACTTATTTTCCCATACTTCTTGAGGGTCAAGGTGGCAGTGGAAATCAAAAATCGGTAATCCCTCTACTGCATTTTCATATAACCTAACGGCAGTTTCTGTATCTAGCAAGAAGTCTTTGTCTAAAAAGTTTTTCATTTTAAATCCTCCTTCTATTTTAGTATTTCACTGAAAACCCTTACAAATCATAAAAATTAATTTTATCTTTTCTTAATTTGTTTAGTAAACAAATTAATGATATTTTTAACTTATCATGTTTATTTTGTTAAGTCAATTGACAATTTATGAATTAATTAAAAAGTAACAAGACCCTAAGAGAATTACCTGTTATAATATTGATATAGGAAAGCGTTTACTTAGAAATGGGGGAAATAAATGATTACCGGTGATGCGGCATATATAAAAAAAATCAATCGCTCGATTATTCTTAAAGAAATTGTTAAAGAGGGTTTAATATCTAGAGCCGATATATCGAAGGTTACAGCCCTTACCCGAGCGACCATCTCGGCACAGGTAGCTGATTTAATTGATGAAGGTCTTATTATAGAAAAACAACTTGATCACTTTACAGTTGGCAGGAAGCCAATCATGCTTTCCTTGAATTGTGATATCGGGTTTGCGATTGGCATAGATCTTGATTACGATCATATATCTTTTACTGTTTCTGACCTTAAGGGTACTCCGGTCCGCTCTACTAGAACGGAAATCGATACGGACGACTATTCTGAAATAGTAAAAATCCTAATTAACCAAATTGAAGAATATAAAGCAGAATTTGCTGAAAGTCGTTATGGGATTATCGGGATTGTGATTGCCATTCATGGTCTAGTCGGAAAAGATGAAGTGATTCACTATATTCCACGACTAAAATGGAATAATATCCCACTAAAAACAGACCTTGAAAGACAAGTTGGAATCAACGTATACCTCGAAAACAATGCGAATTTGAGTGCATTTGCTGAACGGGTATTTGTTCA
Organism: Neobacillus sp. plas4; assembly: GCF_057221695.1. Taxonomy (NCBI): domain Bacteria; kingdom Bacillati; phylum Bacillota; class Bacilli; order Caryophanales; family Bacillaceae; genus Neobacillus; species Neobacillus sp. plas4. The sequence goes on along the minus strand of NZ_CM170152.1, from coordinate 957,831 downwards.
TCACGAAACAGATAATTTATTGTCCGCCACTCTCTACTCAGGAATCGGACTCGGAATGATGATGAATAATGACTTTTTCCGCGGTCATGATGGCTTTTCCGGTGAGATTGGGCATATGATTGTTGTTCCAAAAGGTAAACCATGCAATTGTGGAAACAGAGGCTGCTGGGAGAAATACTCCTCAGAGTCCAGTATTTTTGAATATCTATCTAAAAAAAGACAAATAAAGAATTTAACCTATCAACACATCCAAGAATGGCTGGATGAAGGTGATGAAGAAGTTCATGCCTTAATGGAAGAATTTATTTTTTACTTATCCATAGGGTTAAATAATATGATTAATATGTACAACCCAGATGTGCTTGTATTAGATAGTGAGCTCCTGCGGATGTATCCGAATGCACTTGAAAAAATAAAGGAAAATCTTCATTCATCTATTAGTCATTATCGGGAATTATTGATCTCTTCTATTGGAAAAAAATCATGTGAACTTGGTGCCTGCGCTCTTGCTATCAAGCATTTCTTAGGTGTTCCAATGTTAAATTTACCACTTGAGAATCAAGAAAACTGAAACCGCTTCCGCCGAAACCCCTTTCAATTATAATTGAAAGGGGTTTTTCGTAAAGAAGAAAGGTTGTTAAGCCCCAGCTTAACAACCTTTCCTTCTAATAATATTAAGCTTTTCTATTTTTAGCTAAATCAATTGCAAGTTGTTCCGTACGCTTCTTGTTTAGTGGGTATAGGAAGACGATTATTAGGAAAACAGCGCCTAGTGTAAGTGCAGGTACTAAAGTTGCAAGTGTATGAATTCCTTGCAGCGTTTCAGCTGATTGTGATTCGGCACCAGCATGGTAACCAACTGCCGCAATCGCTGCACCCCCGACACCTCCGGCAACGGCTTGACCAATCTTACGTGCCATTGAATAGATTGAATAAACAGTACCATCTTCCCTGAGACCTGTTAAATACTCGTGATAATCGATCACGTCTGTAACAAACGCCCAAACTACAAGGTTAAAAACACCATAACCAAACATCGCAACTGTTAATACACCGATAAATTGCGTTGCTGTTAAATTCGGAAGGAAATATAGAACTCCGTATACAAGCGCCGCGACTAATAATCCACCGGAAGCCACTTCTTTTTTACCAAATTTCTTAACCAATGGTTGAATAAATGGCATGGCGATAAATACCGCAACTGCTTGAAGAAGCCCAACCATACTCAATGCTTTAGCATTAGCGAAATAGTCCTTAAATAAGTATACGTTTACCGTACCAATTAACATAAAGACAACCATGAACGCCAATGCAGCTACAAGGAACACCATTAACGGTTTGTTTTTCGTAAGCCCCTTCATGGTTTGGCCAAAATTGACCTTTTGTTTATTGGTTTCATCTAAGACAACACGTTCAACAGATAATTTATAACAAGCCAAGTAACAAGCAATCGCAAGACCACCGAAAATTAATGCTGCAATAATGAAGCGAGTCGCATCCGGTTTATTATTCACAAATAAAATAATCGGTCCAACTACGTTAATAATTAAACCTGCTAATTGCCCGCCCAAAGTTCTCCAGCTAGATAGTGAAGTACGTTCTACTGGATCAGCTGTGATCACTGAAGCCATCGAGCCATAAGGAATATTAACAGTGGAATATAATGTACCCCACAAAATATATGTGACATATGCATAAGCAAGGTAGAACCCTTGAGACATACCGGGTATCTTTACAAACATCAATATACCCATAATTACTACTGGAAATGACATTCTTAAAATCCAGGGTCTAAATTTGCCTTGTGCAGTTGTTTTTCTAGTATCTATAAAACGTCCCCATGTTACATCAGCAAATGCATCCCAAAGACGAGCGACTGTAAATAATAGTCCGACATGAGCAGGATTAATATGAAAAATATCCGTATAGAAAACCATCAAGAAAGCGGCGGCTAGAGTAAAGAAGAAATCGTTTCCAAAGTCACCAAACAAGTACCCTAATTTATCCTTGAAACCAAATGGACGTACTGTTTTCCCACCTGATTGTGGGGTTTCTTCTTTCTTTTGCAATGCTTGAACCATTTTCTTTCCCTCCCAATAAATAACCTAAAATGTCATTAACACTATTTTGTGTAACCCCTTACTTAAATACTCTTAACAAAAGTCTTAGATCACGTAAACGTTTACTGAATCTATTAATTTGTTTAGTAAACTAACAAATTAATTGCATAATTTAGGATATACCCATTTTTATTATTCGTCAATAATTTTGTTTGCGTTTTCTTGTGTTTACAGTTCCTGATTTTGAAATTTAAAGTTCATTTAGGAACATTAGAAAGATCGTCAGCAACTTCCGGTCTTCGTCCAAGTAACCTTAATCCCCTTTGTAAAAATAGAATATAAAAAAGGAAGCAAACAGTGTTTACTTCCTCTAGCTTCAAATAAAATTTATTTTCTTCTTGCAGCTAAATCAAGCGCAAGCTGCTCCGTACGTTTTTTGTTTAATGGATATAGGAATACAAGCAACAGGAACACAATACCAAGTGTAATGGCAGGCACTAAAGTTGCAAGTGAATGAATTCCTTGCAGAGTTTCGGCTGATTGTGCTTCGACACCTGCAGTGTAACCTACTGCTGCAATCGCTGCACCACCAACACCACCGGCTACTGCTTGACCGACTTTACGAGCCATTGAGTAAATAGAGTAAACGGTTCCGTCTTCACGAAGTCCAGTTAAATACTCATGGTAATCAATAATGTCTGTTACGAAAGCCCAAATGACAAGGTTGAAAATTCCATAACCAAACATACCAACTGTTAAAACTGCGATAAATTGCGTTGCTGTTAAGTTTGGAAGGAAATATAAAACTGTATATACAATTGCTGCAAGTAAGATACCGCCTGAAGCCACTTCTTTTTTACCAAACTTTGAAACTAACGGTTTTACCAGCGGCATACCAACAAATACTGCTACTGATTGAAGAAGACCAACCATACTTAATGCTTTAGCATTTACGAAGAAATCTTTAAATAAATACACGTTTACAGTACCAATTAACATGAAGCAAATCATGAATAATAAAGAAAGAACAAGGAAAATAATAAGTGGCTTGTTTTTACCAAGACCTTTTACAGTTTGACCAAAGTTTGCTTTTGGTTTATTTGTTTCATCCATTACAATACGTTCAACAGATAATTTATAGCATGCCATATAACAAGCGATTGCAAGAATACCGAAAATAATAGCGCCTAAAAGGAATCGATTTGCATCTGCTTTATTGTCAACAAACAAAATCATTGGTCCTACCACATTAATGATTAACCCGGCTAAGTTCCCCCCTAATGTTCTCCAGCTAGATAATGCCGTACGTTCAACAGGATCACCTGTGATGACAGAAGCCATAGAGCCATAAGGAATATTAACAGTAGAATATAATGTTCCCCAAATAATATAGGTTACATATGCATACGCAAGGTAAAATCCATGAGACATACCTGGAATATGAACAAACATTAATATACCAGTAATGACAAGCGGGAATGACATTCTAAAGATCCAAGGTCTGAACTTTCCATTCTTTCCTGCTTTCCTTGTATCGATGAAACGGCCCCATGTAATGTCAGCAAATGCGTCCCATAAACGTGCGATTAGAAATAGACCACCAACAGCAGCTGGATTAAGACCATATACATCCGTGTAATAAACCATAAGGAACGATGCAACTAGAACAAAGAAGAAATCGTTTCCAAAATCACCAAATAAATAACCTAGTTTATCTTTTATCCCAAAAGGACGAACTGCTTTCCCACCTGATTGTGAGGAATCTACTTTCTTTTGTAATGCTTGAGCCATTGTTAACCCTCCCATAAAATCATTCTAAAATAATAATAATGAATTAAAACCCTTACATAATTTCGAATTGCTATGTTGCTTATTTTGTGTAACTCTTTTCTAAAATACACAAAAACAAATATTGTCATCTAGAGAATGGTTGGTGATTGCAATTAATTAGTTTAATAAACTAACAAATTCTGCTGTGTACTTAGAATATACCTTTATTAATTATTCGTCAATAATTTTTGTAAGCGGTTAGCATGGGAATGTTTACTATTTTTGAAAATTGTCAAAAGTGACATGTAAGTCTTAAGCATCTTCCGGTTTTAGCATTTAACCTTTGATCCCCTATAAGCAAAAAAGGGATTTTTTAGATAGAAAAAGGCAGCAAACAGTGTTTGCTACCTTTTTGATAAAAAATAGTTTTATTATGCTTTTCTTCTAGCTGCTAAATCTATTGCAAGTTGTTCCGTACGTTTTTTGTTTAATGGATACAAGAATACAATCATTAAGAATATAACCAACAATATCACCGCTGGTACTAATGTAGCAAGTGTATGAATTCCTTGCAGAGTTTCAGCTGATTGAGATTCGGCACCCGCATGGTAACCAACCGCTGCAATCGCTGCACCACCAACACCACCAGCAACGGCTTGTCCAATTTTACGAGCCATTGAGTAGATAGAGTAAACAGTTCCATCTTCACGAAGTCCTGTTAAAAACTCATGGTAATCAATGATGTCTGTAACGAAAGCCCAAATAACTAGGTTGAAAATTCCATAACCAAACATACCAACTGTTAAAACTGCGATAAATTGTGTTGCTGTTAAGTTAGGTAAGAAATATAAAACCCCATATACAAGTGCTGCAAGTAAGAGACCAGCTGAAGCCACTTCTTTTTTACCAAATTTTGAAACTAATGGTTTTACCATTGGCATACCAACAAATACTGCCACTGATTGAAGAAGACCAACCATACTTAATGCTTTAGCGTTTCCAAAGAAATCTTTAAATAAGTATACGTTTACAGTACCAATTAACATAAAGCAAACCAAGAACAGTAAAGAAAGAGTAAGGAACACAATGAGTGGTCTGTTTTTACCAAGACCTTTTACTGTTTTCATAAAGTTCGCTTTTGGTTTATTTGTTTCATCCATTACAATACGTTCAACAGATAATTTATAGCATGCCATATAACAAGCGATTGCAAGAACACCGAAAATGATAGCGCCTAAAAGGAATCGATTTGCATCTGCTTTATTGTCAACAAACAAAATCATTGGTCCAACCACGTTAATGATCAATCCAGCTAAGTTTCCTCCTAATGTTCTCCAGCTTGATAATGCCGTACGTTCAACAGGATCACCTGTGATGACAGAAGCCATAGAGCCATAAGGAATATTCACAGTAGAATATAATGTTCCCCAAATAATATAGGTTACATATGCATACGCAAGGTAAAATCCATCAGACATTCCTGGAATATGAACAAACATTAAGACACCAGTAATGACAAGTGGAAATGACATTCTAAAAATCCATGGTCTGAACTTCCCATTCTTTCCTGGTTTCCTTGTATCGATGAAGCGGCCCCAAGTAATGTCAGCAACTGCGTCCCATAAACGGGCGATTAGGAATAGACCACCGACAGCAGCTGGATTAAGACCATATACATCGGTGTAATAAACCATAAGGAACGCCGCTACTAGAATAAAGAAGAAATCGTTTCCAAAATCACCAAATAAATAACCTAGTTTATCTCTCATCCCAAATGGACGAACTGCTTTTCCACCTGATTGTGAGGAATCTACTTTCTTTTGTAATGCTTGAGCCATTGTTAACCCTCCCATAAATCATTCTAAAATATTTAATTAAAACCCTTACATAATAATGAATTGCTTTGTCGCCTTTTTTTGAAACTCTTTACCAAAATATTTATAACCATATCATCTCGAGAATGTACAATTAATTTGTTTAATGAACTAACAAATTAACTGTAAACATAGAATATCATCCTCGACAATATTCGTCAACAACTTTTTGTAAACGTTTTTTTAATTATTTTTCCACCCTAAGAAATCAGGTCTTAAGAGGTAATTAACAATCCAAAGTTTTCGATGTATGATTAAATGGTGGAAGAGAATGGGAGGCTGCAATGCCCCATAATAAATTCACCATTATGTAGTAATGGAAAGGGGAGAATGGAAAAATGCTTCAACGTCCTACGAAAAATGAGTATCCTGTTTATTATGTACCTTATGTAGATCTAGTTCCTGAAGCTGATTTAGTTCAGCTGCTGCAAGAGAATCTCCAAAAGACGATCACACTTTTTGAAGGCATTTCAGAAGAGGTTAGTTTACATCGATATGCTCCAGGAAAGTGGAGTATTAAAGAAGTGTTAGGGCATATTTCCGATACAGAAAGAATTATGAGCTACCGGTTATTACGTGTGGGTCGCGGGGATCAAACACCTCTAGCAGGATTTAATGAAAGCGACTATGTCCAAGCAGCACAAACAAATAACCTGCCTTTGAAAACCATCCTGGAAGACTTCAAAGCAGTTAGAAACGCAACCATCACCCTAATTCAGAACCTGCCAGATGAAGCATGGGAAAACAAAGGCAACGCAAATGGAACAGAAATCACCACAAGAGCCATCGCCTACATCCTAGCCGGTCACCAAATGCACCACTGCAAGATTGTGGAAGATAGATACATATAATTTTATGTAGTTTGGTGCCTGTCACCGGGGGATGTCACCGCGGTGACACTCCCCGGTGACAGGCACCGCTCGTGGACACTGTCCACCTCAGGTGGACAGTGTGTTGTTAACGCACTTAAATCAGAAAAAAAGGTAGAAATCCCAAATATCTTAGGGCTTCTACCTCTTTTTGATCTATAGTAGTATTCCTTGAGTTTTCATCATTCTTATGAGTGACCGTCCCTTCCCCTTTTTGTGGGTTTCGGGCTCTCATCCCTCTTATGAATGACTGCTCTGAATGACTGCTCTGAATGACTGCTCTTTTTCATTTTGCAGGTTCCCAGTATAATTATCCCAATCTAGATCGTGTGGCTGCTGGCTGGTATTTTCTCATCGGGCCATTTTCGAGTACTTCTTGTAGATACAGGTTTCCATTGGGACTGGTTTTTCTGAGTAAGTCCATGAGGTATGTAATATCATCAAGTGCCCTATGTGTTTGATGGTTTGTGATTTGATGCGCTTGTAAAAGGGTTAAGAGTTTACCATTAGGGAAACCATAATTCTTCCATTTGACCCCTCTCATTGTACAGTACCACTTTAAATCATTTATTTCTGGGTACATCTGATAAAGAAAGCTTCTGTCAAAAGAGGCATTGTGTGCAAAGACAGTATCAGCACGATGGAAATAGGTCTTAATCTTTCCATCTAAGAAACTCTTCCCTTCTACTAATTCATAGGGAATTCCATGAATTTGGTACGCACGGTCATAGTTTCTTCTAGCAGTACTGGAAAGTGGTTCTCTTAAAAAAGATTCTTCTTCGATAATCTCTTGAATTTCTCCTGTATCGGCTCTATAAGAAAACAATTTCACTGCAAGTTCAATTACTTCATCCGTAGTCGGGCCCAGCCCAGTTGTTTCAACGTCCAAAACTAAGCCAAACTTATCAAGTTTACTCATATATCTTCATTCCTTTTTGATCTAAATCTTAATATTACTATCATTATAACATCATTATTCATAAAGAAGACTTGCCAATTTAGCAAGTCACTTGAGATTTGTAGTTTGGGTTAACGGATATCTGCGTTAAAGTGATTATATTTGCGGTAAAGTGATTATATCTGCGGTAAACCATATATCATGATATCAATTACAGCCGAAAACGACCCCTAGCTATTACGCATCCCCTTAATAAATGCTTTAATGATTACTTCTAAACTCACATTTAAATCCAAATCCATCTTAAATCCACCGCGCTGTTCTAATGCAGAAAAGCCGTGTAGGATGCTCCTCAACCCTCTAACTGCATGTAAAGCATGATCGCCATCTAATTCGTATGCCTGCAATACCCGAACAGATAGTTCAACCACCTTAGCACCTGCCTGTTGCACATCTCTATCCTCCATATCAGGTGCCATTAAGGTTGCTTCATATATACCCGGATGTTTCCGGGCGAAATTCACATAGGCTGTACTAACTGCCAGTAATGCCTCATCTCCAGACACGCCAATAGCAGCTGTGGTTAATTCTTCATAAAGACGATTTATTCCATAAATGGCCATTTTTTTTCGTAAGCCTCCAAGACCATCAAAATGGTTATATAACGAAGGAGGCCGAATTCCAAGTTTTTTCGCCAGATTTGCCAATGTAACTTCCTGAATCCCAAAAACATCGGCAATCTCCCCTGCTGCTTCTAGAATTTCATTTATTTCTAGTCCTAATTTAGGTCTTGGTGACATTGCTCAAAACTCCTTAGTTTAATTTCTTCTCAAGACTGCGAATTGCCTGCTCCATTACTCCAGTTGGATTCTTCACTAGTTCCCCATGTCCCACCGCGAGAAGATCTGGCTTATAGTCAGCTAATTTCCTTGCACTTTCCAACGCAGTTTCTTTACTCCAAGTTCCAAACACTGGAAAAGGAAACCATGGCTTGACATCCCCAGCAACTGCAATACCACCTCGTGTTTGAAAAGCGTCCCCTGCGATCAACGCATGTGTACGGGTATCATAAAAAGACATCGATCCAGGTGTGTGTCCAGGTGTTTCAATGGCTGCTAATGATCCAACAAGATCCCCTTCCTTCAATAGTACATTCGCTCTGGTTTTCAACTTTTTTGGAACTCCGCCTTTTATCGGGGTTTGAGGTTCATGCTGATCTAAGGAAAGGTCACCATTCATAATTCTATTATCCCTAACAGAAATATAAACAGGCACATTTGGCAGCTTCTCTTTTATTCTATCTAGCGCACCAACATGATCCTCATGTGCATGCGTTAATATAATTTTAGTGATTGGCTTTTTAATATTGTCTGCCGCCTTACATATACCGTCCATACTAAAGGGCAGTGCAGCGTCAATCAGGGTTAGTTCTTTCTCTTCCTCCACCAAATAGCAATTAACAGGAAAAAAATTCGGCAAAAATGTGACTTGATATAAATATCCATTCTTGATCACTCTCATTGCGGCCATCCCCTTTAACTAATATCATTAGTTTAACATTAACTAATGATGTTAGTTTTGTCAATCCCTCCCGTGTTCGCAATTTGTTCACAACTTTTTTACAAATATGTGAATCAATGAACAATCTACACTGAATTCGAGATTAATTTGATATATTAGCAGTGTAATAAATATTGAAAACGTAATTAACAAGGAGATGGCTTAAGAATGTTTATGAACTTTTTAAGAGAAAATAAAATTGCGGCTGGAATCATAACAGTCTTACGTATATATCTTGGTTATGCTTGGTTCACTGCAGGGCTAGGGAAATTACAAAGCGGTGCATTTGACGCTTCTGGCTTCCTGACGAATGCTGTAGCAAATCCAGTTAAAGGTCCAGATGGCAACATGGTTTACGGCTGGTATGTAAACTTTCTAGAAAGCTTTGCGTTACCGAACATTGATGTCTTCAACTTTATCGTTCCTTGGGGCGAAACATTAATTGGTTTAGGCCTTATGCTTGGATGTTTAACAACAGCTGCAATGTTCTTTGGATTGGTAATGAACTTCTCTTTCTTCTTAGCAGGCACAGTATCTCATAACCCAACGGATATATTCTTAGGATTTATAATCTTAACTGCAGGATTTAATGCTGGTCGTATCGGTCTTGATTACTGGGTCGTTCCATTTCTTCGTAAGACAATGAGAGCAAACGGTTTGAAAGAAAAAGTAAAATCAGCTGCCTAAAAAAGGTTGTTCAAAAGTTTGACAAAACTTTTCTAACAAAATGTGAACTTATCACTACACTCATGTAGTTAACTTAAAAAATCTTTTATAGTGTAACTATCAAATACAAATTAATTAATTTTGAAGGGCGGAATGCTTTATGTTTAATAACTTCTTAAGAGAAAATAAAATTGCAACTGGTATTTTAACAATCTTACGTTTATATCTAGGATATGCTTGGTTCACTGCAGGACTAGGAAAATTACAAAGCGGTGCCTTCGATGCTTCTGGCTTCTTAAAAGGAGCAATCGCTAATCCAGTAAAAGGCCCTGATGGCAGCGTGGTCTACGGCTGGTATGTTAATTTCTTAGAAAGCTTTGCGTTACCAAATATCGATGTGTTCAACTTCATCGTTCCTTGGGGCGAAACATTAATCGGTTTAGGTCTTATGCTTGGATGTTTAACAACAACTGCAATGTTTTTTGGTCTAGTAATGAACTTCAGTTTCTTCTTAGCAGGAACAGTATCACATAACCCAACTGATATCTTCTTAGGATTCATCATCTTAACAGCAGGTTACAACGCTGGTCGTATTGGTCTTGACCGCTGGGTGGTACCATTCATCCGTAAAACCGCTCTTAAAGGTAAAGAAACAGCAAAACAACATGCATAAATAAAAAAGCGCAAGCGCCCTCGGACCAAGCCAAAATGCAGCTTGGTCCTGCGATGATTATTCGAAGGAGCTTTCCTTAGTGTTTAGCGGCGTATGGCCTCCTCGTAAAAGCTAACGCTTTTCCTTCGTGCGAAGCCTATGCTGCCGAAGCGTTCCCTGTGGAGCGCTCCAACTGAGATAAAGGAAACACGAAGGGCCGGAGGCGCATTCGTGCTTGACTTCGTAGGTAGGTAAAAATCCTGAAGGGATTTTTACTCGCGGAGAGCGAAGGACACTAGCCGCTAGGGCGCTGGAGCTGGACAGTAAAAATGCCTCAGTCACAATGTGATTGAGGCATTTTTATTTAATAACTATTGTCTTCACCGTGTTCAAATCCTACGCGATCTTGATACCAATTTGTAATTTGAGTGAGTATAGCAAATACAAAAAAGAAATTCATAGCCCATACGTTAATGAAAGGTGCTAAGCCTCCGAACTCAATTCCATGATACCCTTTTATTTTCATTACAATCATAGATTCAATGAAAATTAGAATAAAACCTACAACACCCGCAACAGCCATTCGAATCATTTCTGTTCCCCTCCATACCAGCTCTTATATTTTATTTTATTTCCAAATTAGAAAAATATATTTTTGACAATTTTGTGAACGTTTATATATCTATTATAGGGCAAATTTTACAGGAAAAACAACATTAAACATTTATTTTCTTAGATTTTATTTTGGTGAATATAGATTGGATTGTTTTAGGAAACAAATAGTACTATTAGGAGGTTTTGTGAATGAAAGAACACATCTTAGAAGTACTCAACCAAATCGAAATTGAATATGAAGTTAAAATCCTTTATGCATGTGAATCGGGAAGCCGTTCCTGGGGATTTCCATCGATGGGCAGCGACTTTGATGTTCGATTTATTTATATTCATAAGAGGGATTGGTACCTCTCGATTGATCAAAGGCGTGATGTGCTGGAGGTTCCAAAGCATGATAGGCTTACAATTTCAGTGGACAATCTCCTCGACCTAAATGGCTGGGAACTTGCCAAAGCCTTGCGGTTATTTCGCAAATCCAATCCGCCTCTTTTGGAATGGCTCCATTCAAATATTATTTATTATAAGCAGTACTCTGCCATACAAAAAATCCAAGGGTTGAAGAACCACATTTTTTCTCCTGTTTCTTGCATTCACCACTATTTAAAAATGGCAAAAGGTAATTATCGTGATTATTTGAATCGGGACGAAGTCAAAATTAAAAGATACTTCAATATATTCCGCCCGCTTTTGGCAGCTAAATGGATTGAAAAACACAAGGAATTTCCACCTGTTTCATTTACAGTGCTGGTGGAAGAAATCCTTCCAAACGGCGAGATTAGAAAGATAATTGACGCCGCTATTAAGCAGAAAATAGCGGGGAATGACCTAGACCTTACTCCACAGCCTGCAATCATGAATCCATTCTTGGAAAATGAAATGGAGCAGCTAGAGAAATATGTAACGGAATTAACAGTCAATCAACCCGATCCTACCGAACTCTTAAATCAGGTATTTCGTGAAACCCTTATTGAAGTTTGGGAATAAAACAAAAATTTTGCCTTTCCACCACTTCAAATTTTTCTTCCATGAAAGCTTGAAAATCACATTGAAAACGAATATTATATAAAAGTTGTCAAAAAATGTTCGTGTTTTGGAGGAACCACTATGTTTAAGCTAAAAGAAAATCAAACAAGCACAAAAACGGAACTACTCGCAGGGATTACCACCTTCTTCACAATGGTTTACATTGTTGTTGTGAATCCAGTCATTCTTGCTGATGCTGGTGTCCCCTTTGAACAGGTCTTCACGGCCACCATCATTTCCGCAGTTGTCGGGACACTCTGGATGGCATTATTTGCAAATTATCCTATCGCCATCGCACCGGGAATGGGACTAAACGCATACTTTGCCTATTCCGTTGTCGGCGGTCAGCAAAATATTACCTATGAAACAGCCTTCGCGGCAGTTTTTATAGCGGGGATTATTTTTGTCATCTTGTCCTTAACACCTTTTAGAGAAAAATTAATAGATGCAATACCAGAAAACCTTAAGCATGGGATATCAGCGGGAATTGGATTATTTATTGCTTTTATTGGATTAAGACTTACACATATTATTACTGCTCATCCTACTAATTTGGTAGGATTAGGGGACCTGCGCTCGCCATCTGCCTCGCTTGCGGTAGCAGGATTAGCCATTACGCTAATTCTTATGGCACTTCGAATCAATGGAGCATTATTTATTGGAATGATTATTACCGGCTTAATTGCCCTTTTTACCAACCAGCTTTCCTTTGATCAAGGTTTTGTATCCTTACCTTCTCTCCCCGATGGATTAATGGTAAGCAATCCCATTACGGCTTTGTCAGATGTGATTCAGAATAGTCTCTATGCAGTCGTCTTTTCATTCATTCTCGTAACCATCTTCGATACCACTGGAACCATGATTGGTGTTGCCAATCAAGCGGGTTTAATGAAAAATGGAAAATTGCCGCGTGCCCGCCATGCGCTGCTTTCCGACTCTGTTGCAACATCCATTGGTGCCATTTTTGGTACAAGTCCAACAACTGCTTATATTGAATCTACTTCAGGAGTTGCGGCTGGCGGCCGGACAGGATTAACATCCCTTACTGTAGCAGTTTTGTTTATGTTATCGGCGTTTTTCGGACCTCTTGTCAGCGCAGTTTCAGGTATTTCTGCCATTACCGCTCCTGCCCTTATCATTGTCGGCAGTATGATGATGGGCAGCATTGCAAAGATCAAATGGAACGAAATAGATGAAGCTTTTCCGGCATTCCTTGTGATTCTGAGCATGCCGTTAACATCCAGCATTGCCACTGGAATTGCACTTGGTTTCATCAGCTATCCGCTTCTAAAAATTGTAAAAGGCAAATGGCGTGAGGTACACCCGCTTTTATATGTTTTCGCCGTACTATTCTTTTATCAACTTGCATTCTTACCGCATTAAAAAATGGAGTCCCAACAAGAAGTTGGGCTCCATTTTTCTTAAACTTTGTTGCTTTTTAACAATTTCCACGAAAACAGCCTTTTTAAAACTTATTTGGGAACTGCTTGATAATTCCGTTTGTTAGGAAATCTGCCAAATGCATTAAATGATCTTGATTTTTATCTAAGGCCGTGATATTCGCATTCCAATCCTTATGAAGCTTGGCAACCACGCCATCTGTGATTAGTTTTAAATGCGTATACATCATATTTTTTAATTCTTGTTTATTGTAATTTGGATTTGCAGCAGTTAAAAAGTTTGTAATATCGTCTGCATTTTTATACCAATCCGTATTGTATTTTTTTAAGTCAGCCTGATTCCCGCTTTTCGCTGCTTCTACAACCTTACCGGCAATCAAAATATGCTCTCTTAACAATTGTGCAAGCTTGTTACCTGCTTCCTCTCCGTAATATGGCTTAATTGCATTCCCAAGATCGTCCTGGTTTTTCAATAATCTTTCAAGTACCGGTTTTTGGTCCTCTAACCCGGCAATTGAACTTGTTACAAACTTTTCTGTCCAAAATGCATGTTCAGTCCAAAGTTCTCTCAAATTAACCCTAAGTTGGACAGTTTTCTGACTTAGCGGCCGTTCTGCGGTTACCCGCTCCGCCTGTCTGGTCTCTTCCGCATTCATGGATGCTGGGAAGATTAATACAAATGAAAGGAACAAAAACATAAATTTGGATAAATGCTTGTTCAAAAAATCATCTCCTTAATAAATCGAATCTGGCAAATTTATTATTCGATTTTTTGTCCATTTTCACTCTACTAAAAATAATTTTTTCATCTTCATAATTTCCACATAAGTTCTCTATAACTTCTTCAAAAGTTTATCTTATTATAAAGATAACTTATTTGAGACTTAGGTTTTAGGAACCTTATTCTTAAAAACTTCCCATAATTTTGCCTGGTACTTCTAGTACCAGGCACTTTTTTTGTGTTATTTATAAATCTTTCCCTAATTCGTTTCTTTGTTTTTCCATACGTACAAAGTAATGGTAAACTATCACTGAAACTACTTTTGAGGGGAAGATTTTTTTGTTTTCAAAACACCAGTTGCAATCCATTTCAAAGAAGTTACTCATATATATTGTCATTACCCTAATCCCTTCGCTGGTAATTAGTTACTATTTTGCCCAGCACGAAGTAAAAGTTGTTGAGATTTCAACTAAAGATAAAGCCCAGAAATATGCAAATTTTCATGCGATGAATCTGGAAAAATTTATGGGCGAAACCGTCGGCAGGCTAGAAATGCTTGCTTCCTCCATTAAAACTCAACATAGCAATCTAATTAATATTGAAACAATCCTTAAGGAAACCCAAGCAAAGGATTTACGTTTTTCTGGGTTCTATTTTGCCAGTTCAACAGGTAATTTGCTCATAAGCACAAACCCTACTTCCTCATTAGTCAATGTTGGTGATCGAGACTATTTCCAACAAGCGATTAGAACAGAGCAAACCAGTATATCAGAACCCCATATTGGACGGGTCACAGGGCGATATGTCATAACTATCGCTACGCCAATAGTTGAACATGGTAATATAAAAAGTGTTCTATTGGCTAGTTTGCGAATTGATGAATTTGAAAAGTCGATGATAGGGTTAATCAACGATGAACAAATCATTGTTGCTGATCAAAAAGAAGAGACCTTAATTCAGGCAGGTAAAAAGCTGCCTTTAGAAAATACCGTGAAATCAAGTATACACATGACCCAAGTTCCTTGGACCATTACGGCCATGGTTGTTCCTGAAAGTAAACATATATTTAGGAATACCTATTTCCAATACTTTTTTATTTTTCTTATACTAACAAATATTCTTTATTTGCTAGCTCAATATTTACATTTAAGAAAAAAGGTAGAACAAGAAAAGAAACAAACAGAATTGCAAAAGCTTGAGTTGATAGGAAATCTTGCAGCAAGTACTGCTCATGAAATTAAGAATCCCCTAACAGGAATAAAAGGTTTGGTTACACTGTTAAGTGAGGAACATTCTGATACAAAATCGCAGTATTACTTCCAGGTGATCCAGCAGGAAATCGACCGGATTAATGCAATTGTTAGTGAACTGCTTGTTCTTGGAAAACCTACAGCCTATAAATTAAACACTTGTGATGTAAACACGATTGTGAAAGAAATCGAGCCAATTATCCTTTCAGAAGCCAATTTCATGAATGTAGAGCTTATGATTCATTATGGTGATGTTGATTTGCCGATTTCTTGCGTGAAGGACAATGTGAAGCAAGTACTTCTTAATCTAGCAAAAAACGCCCTTCAAGCCATGCCGAATGGGGGCAAATTGACTATTGTTCTCAAAAAAAACGCTGAATCTTGTGTGATTCATGTAGCAGACACTGGAGTCGGAATGGGAAAGGAACAGTTAAAAAAAGCATTTACTCCATTCTATTCAATGAAAAAAGAGGGTTCAGGTCTTGGATTAACCATATGTAAACGAATAATTGAAACGTTTGGCGGGAAAATTTTTATTAAAAGCAGTCTAAACGCCGGGACACAAGTAGAGATTACCCTCCCGCTGTCTTACGAATGAAATCCTCCGCCCCATCCGATGATAAAAAGGGTTAGTGCCAGTGCACTAACCCTTTTTATCTAATATAACTAACTTGATTTCTACCACAATACTTGCAATGATATAGCCCTTTATCTGCACGATTCAATAAAGAATCAATGTCATCCCCTGCTTTGGATTCGGTGACTCCAAAGCTAGCAGTAAGATGTCCAGCCCCTTTAAAAGAATGGTTTGCAACAACCTTTCTGAGCCTTTCGGCAAGCTTTACCGTTTCTTCTCCAGTTGAAGGAGAGATGATAATAAACTCCTCCCCTCCCCAACGACCAAAAAGCTCTCGATTGGAAAGGCGGCCTTGGATGAGTTCTGCTAACTCTACTAAGACTTCATCACCAATTTTGTGCCCATAGTTATCATTTACTTCCTTAAAGTGGTCAATATCAAAAAAAATGACTGAAAATGCCTCATGCTTTTCTGCGGATAGCTTTAGTTTCTTTTCAAGCCATTCATCAATCTGCAGCCGATTCGCGATTCTCGTTAATGAATCATAATAGGCATGCTTTCTAAACATTTCTAGATCTGCATAGGTCTTAAACACATGTTGAGCATAATAAAGAATAATAATATATACGAGATTGGCAAAGTAATATTGCCCTAAAGAATCAATCGATTCTGATGTTAGATGGTTTAAATACATACTTCCCATTGCAAAAGTTGTTAGAAATATAACAATTGAAAAGTAGAGTCCCCGCTTAGTCCCCAGCGTTAAGAAAAAGAACAAAGTAATAATCGGCATCCAAATGATAAAATCACCCAGAGAACCTCCGTCAACAACCATATAGTTGCGTACCGCGTCAAAAAAGGTCGTAACATGATAAAAACTGACTAAAGCTAAATTGGAGTATTCTGTGAACTGAATAAAAAATCGCTTATATAGTAAAATCCAACTGATAGAAAACCAAATAGTGAGGGTATTATTAATCGATAAATTAAATGTACTTGCGGCATGAATATTTTGTAAAAGTGTATTAGAGATGAGAGAAATAATAATACATGGCACAACCCAAAGATAAATGCGGATCTTAAGCTCATTTAATGATTCAAACCTTTTTACCATCTGAATTTTTCATCCCCCAACTAATCTAAATCGATTAGTCCTGCCTGCTGTATGAAGCTGACTGAAATAATCACAGCTGTGACCATAGCTCCTATCTTTATATGCCTTTACGAAAAAAGCAGCGGCCAAAATAGGACACTACTTCTTTAGAACTATTATATCAAACATAGTGTAAGTAAAACTATAGAGTATGAATGGTTAAAAGTGTTAATTTATGAACCCCAATTACGGCGTTTTTTATGGCTGCAGGTAAACGCTGTTTTGAGTTTCATGAATCTAAACATGGTATTGGCGTGCCGGCCCTTTTGGGTTCGAGGATTTCTTTTGGGGTATAGGCAATCCATAAATCGCTTATCACAGTAACAAGGGGAAAAACCAATTTCTAGACAGCGGTCATGTTTATAACAACAGGAATCCACATCATTTATCGGAGCTCCTGGTCCGCTGCATCCTGGCCCGCACCATTTGTATCCTGGAAAAACACAGAAAGAAGGACGGTTTTTTCGACATCTCATATTTACTCATCTCCTTTATATAAGGCTCTTTTCTTATACTGTGTTGCCTCTTTGGAACAAAATGTTAATGATTGTGCTAAGTTTCAGCAGGATTATAGAATCAATTTATAAAAAAAGAGCCTGCAAACTAGATTCTAAAGTGCGAAATAACTATTTCCACGTTAAAATCGGCTTTAAGATTTTAACAACAATCATTACGAAAACAGCCTTTATATAAAATATGAAGGATTGAGCCAAACGGAAACAGCTTGTACATAAAAAAGAGGAAATTATTTCTGATAACAGGTTCCCTCACCTATCGCAAACATTAAATGAAGGAAGAATTTTAGTATAGTGAATAACCATAATGGTTTATCTCTTTTTTTGTACAAAAATCATTATGATTCATTCCTTCTAGCAGTCAACCTAAAAGGAAGTGAGATCATTTCCATCAATCGTAAAAATTAGAATAATATATCTTATATTTAAACATACTTAAATTAATAAACCTTGATGGAGGAACAAAGAATTGAAGGTTAAAGAACCGTTAAGTTCATCAGAAATAGGAACACTCTGGCTTACATATCAAGAAAAAACGATGATACTAAGAATTTTAGAATACTTTTTAGAAAAGTCGGATGATCAAGAAGCAAAAAATATCATGGGTATGTTGTGGCAGGAATTGGATTATTACGTGGAATTAATTCAAGGGGTTTTTGAAAGTGAAGGAGTGGTTATTCCAACAGGATTCAAAAAAGATGATGTAAATTTAGAGGCCCCAAACTTATTCGATAATGGATTCGACATTATGTTTCTTCGAATATTAAAAGAAGTAAGTATGGGTATGTACTCAATTAATATGAATATGGCATATAGAATAGATGTAATGACGATTTACGAAGGCTTAACCACTGTAACCCACAAGGTTTATAAATTGGCTAACGTGTATTTACTAAAAAGAGGAATTTTAACTCGTCCTCCTATAATAACGCCGCCTAAAAGAACTGAATTTATTGAAAGTAAAAGGTACATGAAAGGATTTAAACTATTTAATGAAAAAAGGGCATTAAATGCAATTGAGTTAGGTTTTCTTCATCATGGAATTGAAACGAATAACATCGGGATGCAGCTTATTACAGGATTTGCGCAATGTGCAAAGGATAAAGAGGTAAGACAGTATTTTGAAAAGGGAAAAGAACTTTCAAAAAAGCATATAAAAACATTTCAGGAAATTCTTTTAGATAACGATACACAGAGTTCGGCTACCGCTGGAAGTACGGTAACGACATCAACGGTTGCCCCATTTTCCGACAAACTTATGGTATATTGCATCGACCTACTAAATGGATTTAGTATTGTTGGGGAAAGCTTCGGAACATTCTTTACTTTGAGAAATGATATATCCTTAAAAACAGCTTTACTAGCAAAAGATGTCTATTTTTACGGTCAAGAAGGCCTTGAGATTATGTTTAAAAACGGATGGTATGAAGAACCACCGCAAACAGAAGATAGAGGTCAATTAATAAATAGAAATGAATAATAAAAAATGTCTTTAAACAGATACTAACATTAGTGTTAAATTAACACTAAATTTCAATGTGGAGGAAAAACTTTGAATCTACTTCTTAGCTTATTATCAGCCTTAATTACTTTGTTAGTTAAAGCTACATTCTTTTTTGACAAGATGGATGCTAAATTAAAGTCCTTGTTAAGAAAGCAAATTTTAACATAAGCATTGGGTATTTCATAAAGTATCTTCTACATTCACATTGATATAGAAAAAGGCAAGCAAATTATTTTGCTTGCCTTTTTTATATGAACCCTTATAATCCATCATCCTAAGCCATCTTCCTGAAAAGCCTATCTACTTCTTTTTGCAATTCTTTTAATAAATCAAAGCTGGATTTGGTGCCTAAGCTTTCTACGATATTTGTGTAGTACCACTTTTGCTGTTCCTTTCCTGCATTAAACCTCTTCCAAACTGCCTCACCCACTTCCTCATAATCACTTAAGATAGAACGGATATTATGAAGTTTATCTGCACAAACCACAGCCCGAACTTCTTCTGAAGCTGTTTTTAAATATTCTATGGTGTGCTTCTTCCTATCCTTCCAAGGAAGTGACTTATCAGGCTCTGAACACCCTTCAACAATACTTGCTATGTTATGTCCATATTCCTTCTCTATCTCTTCCAGTGTAAGCGAAGTATCTTCAACAGTGTCATGGAGGATTCCTGCCGCGATCAGTTCCTCACTATACCCTGCTTTCAACAACATCATTCCAACACAAACTGGGTGTGTGATATAGGGAATATCTGTGTTCTTCCGGTACTGACCTTCATGATATTTGCTTGCTGTTTGCAGTGCTTTTTCGATTACATCCAATTCTTAACCCCTCCATTTTGAATTCTTCTAGTAGCTCTATTTTTACCATATTTCAACAAAATTCAACAAATCTCCTTGGCGGATGGAAGAAATTTGTCTTATTGCCCAATCACATCTATTTGTACAAGCATAATTTATAGTACAAGTTGAAAGGAGGGATATAGAATGTGTAATTGTGGAAGACGTCGTGATGATAATGTCGCAGGTGTTAGTGATCGCAACAGAAGACGTCGTAATAATCGCAGAGATGACAGAAGAGTGATCAATGCAGAAGAAGTTATTATCCGTGCTGATAGAGTTATCATTGTTGACGAGAATGATAGAAGAAGAGATGACAGAAGAGGATTCTGGTCTTAATTGATTCTTTAAAGGGATAATTTCAATTCCCACAGGCTGGTGAGATAAATAGGTCTCGCAAGCTTGTTTATTGTTTCAAACAAATACAAAAAATGGTAAAATTAAAATAAAAAATTACGAGAATAGAAGGTAAAATAAATGCTAGAGAAATTTAATTTTTATATGTCATCCCTTAAACAAGAAAGAATGATACGCGTATACTTACCTGATAGTTACAAAGAGTCCAATAAACGCTACCCTGTTCTTTATATGCATGATGGACAAAATGTTTTTGAAGATGAAGGTGCTATTAAAGGGGTTTCTTTAGGGTTAAAGGATTATTTAGATAAAAATAATCTAGAAATAATCGTGGTCGCCATTGATTTAAATCCCGAAGGTGAAGAACGTTTTAACGAATACTGCCCATGGGTGACGGGTGCAATCGCAGAGAAAATGATTGGACATCCAAGTTCCGCCGGAGGGAAAGGTGAGCAATACTTAGACTTTATTGTAAACGAACTGAAGCCATTGATAGACCGTAAATACCGAACGCTAGAAAATCAGACTTCAATGGCCGGAATTTCACTAGGAGGACTTATCTCTACATATGCAGCTTGCCGCTATCCTCGTATTTTCAAGCGGGTTGCTGCGATCTCACCAGGTTATTATCGGAACCAAGAGGAACTTGAGATATTTGTAAAGAACTCCGACTTATCAGGGGTAGAGAAGTTTTATATGGATTTTGGTACCCATGAAATCGCTGATGATAAGGAACGGAACAAAGAGTTCACAGAAATGATTCAAACCATTTATGAAATCTTGGACAGTAAAATAGCAGATACCCTCTATCAAACAATTGAAAATGGCGAGCACAACTATACTTCATTTAGAAAGAGGATTCCTCAGGTGTTAGCCTATCTTTTTTCGGATCACTGTTAAAAAATGAATCCAAAAACCTTATAACTTTGAAAATATTTAGGGGGAGTAATATTGTTTTCCTTTAGAGTAGAAAAAGAAATATCAATCGAATTATTACAGCAGCACCATAAGGAAGAGTTATATGAACTCATTCATACAAACCGTGAACATCTAAGAAAATGGTTATTATGGGTTGATAAAAGAAAATCATCAGAAGACTTTGAACCGATAATCCCTATCTGGATAAGAAATTACGCAGATAACAACGGTTTCGATGCGGGTATTCGATATAATGATAAATTAGTTGGTATGGTAGGGCTTCATTATATTGATTGGAAAAATCGTTCAACGAGTATAGGTTATTTTCTTTCTGAAGAAGCTCAAGGTAAAGGGATCATCACAAGGTCTGTGTCGGCATTGCTGAGCTATCTCTTCGGTACGATGAATATGAATCGAGTGGAAATCCAATGTGCTGTAAATAATCATAAGAGTATTTCTATTCCAGAACGGCTTGGTTTTGTCAAAGAAGGTATCAAAAGGGAAGGGCAATGGCTATATGACCATTATGAAGACTTGGTTACTTACAGCTTATTATCAAAGGATTGGAATGATATAAAAAAAGCTCGCCAATTTTGACGGCTTTTTTATATCTATTTGAAATGTTTTTTCTGATTTTATCCACATTACCAAACTACCTAAAATAATCGACTCCTATTAAAATGGTTTCAAAATCATCAAGGCAATAATGATAATAAAAATTACGTTTGCTAGGTATTCATAACGGAACAAAATTTTTGATAATCGGAAATACTCATCTGGAATTTCCTCACCCTTATGTGCTGCTAACAATTCCTTTACCGGTTTGGACCTTGGTGATAATAAAAGTGGACCGCTCGCAAGCGCTGCTAAAAAAAGGATTAAACTAGTAACATACCAACCCATCCGAAATAGGCTCGGATTCATAAAGCCCATGATTAATCCTGTTACGAGCAGGAGTGTGCCGCCTACCATAACAAAGATATGCAGTTTATGTCTAAGGGCGTAGGAATGTCTTAATTCTGTCATTGTTTTTCCGGATTTTACAACAGTTGTTAAGATAAAACCTGGTCCCATTCCTAAAATCGCAGAGAAAATATGTATAACTACAATTATTTTATAAAAAGTAATCATTTTTACGATCAACCCCCTTCTTCTAGACATCACTATTTTAACATAATGGTGGTTAAAACGGTTTTAATGTACTTAATCTGTCATAAAACTTCCTTTTTTTTAGTGATATAATAAAGAGAAACCTGGTCGAAGGGGGTAACTTACTTGAAAAAAATCGTTAAATTTGTTTATATCATCATCGGATTTATATCCCTGGGTTTAGGGGTTGTGGGACTTGTACTGCCTGTTTTGCCGACAACTCCCTTATTGCTATTAGCATCCTACTGCTTTGTAAAAGGATCAAAACGATTTGAAGTCTGGTTTAAAGGGACAAAACTTTATAAACGCCATTTGGAGACCTTCGTAAAAGAAAAAGCAATGACGTTAAAACAGAAGCTGACGATTCTGTTATTTGCAGATGCGATGATTGCCATTCCCTTCTTCATCCTTGATAGCTTGATCGTCAAAGTGTTGCTCGTACTAATCGTATTTTATAAATATTATTATTTTATTTATAAAATAAAAACGATACGTGAAGCTCCTGCTACTAGCCATTAAAAAACACTTGTCATACAATCATGACAAGTGTTTTTGGTTCAATAAAATGGAACGCCAATACCTCAATGATAAGTAGTTTTCTCCCTCTGCATTCCCATATCCATGTTGTTCATGTTGAAAAATAAATCCTCTTGCTTCATAAAAAGGAATCCCCTTGTTGTTCCCTTTTTGGACGGAAACCCATTGCTCTCTTGCATGAAATTCATCTTTCTGTTGTTTCGTAATAGCTTCTAACAGCCTGGATCCAATTCCTTCATTACGCCGGTTAGGATTCAGATACAACACAAAAACTTCACCTGCAGAATCGCTAATCATCCCGCCGCCGCCGGCACCAATTACCTCGCTATTTTCGACCGCTGCAAAGTAACCTCCCCAATGTCTGCTAGTGTTTGATACCTCATTTAGTATTCTTTCTATGTTGTAAAACTCTTTAATGATTCTCTCAATATATTCTCGAGAATGTGTTTCACTGTATGTGGCTCGATATCCATCACTACAAACTTTAGCTATTCCTTGTACATGCTCTGGATTTGCTTTACAAATTTTGATCATAAATATACTCTACTTATTAAAAGTGAGCCGGTAGGCTTTAACAATGATTCCATCATTAGCAGGCTCGAAATCATATTGTGGCAATCGCTCAAAACCTAACCGTTCATATAAACTCATCGCACTTTTCATAAAATCCGCTGTATGAAGACCAATTTCCTTATGCCCTTTCTCCTTAGCACGGTTGATACACTCTGAAACCAAGGCAGCCGCTACCCCTTTGCCTCGTACTTCTGGTGAAACCGCGAGCATTCGGATTTCAGGATAGTCCAACTCCTCAACATACCCCTCATAGGCATCGGTTTTTGCCGGAAACAATGCTACACTGCCTACAATCTTACCAGCCTCCTCCGCGACGAGCAGTTCAACTCCTGACTGTATATCTGCAATGGAGGAGATTCCTTGCTTCAGAACCTGCCAATGACCTTCCGGGATTTTTACTGCATGCTCCTGATAAGCGTTGACCCTCTGCTCTCGAATGAAAGCTAATTCACTTTCTACAGCTTCACGAATAATCAAATTTTCCTTAATAAGAAACTTTTCTTCCTTATTACTAAGTGCTTGACGGTTATGCTGGGATAGGAGTCCAGATAGATCCGGCCCCTTTGGCAGAATGCTATTATGCCCCTTTTGGTCATTACTTGCGATATGGTTTGATAAATGATAATGCCTTTTAATGGCGTCGAAATCAGTTGTATCACCAAAACCTGGCGTTTGATATAAATCTCGCAAATAACCCCATAGGTTTGGAAAGTCAATAATCCGATTTCGATTTGTTTTAAAAGCAGAGTAATACGCCGCATCGAAACGAACCAACGTAGCATAAAGACGAACATCGGAGTCAGTAATATAATCTCCAAATAAGAAACGCTGTTTCGATAAACGTTCCTCTAATTCATCTAACCTGGCAAACAAGGTATCATATGCGAATTCATAGGCTTCCTGCGTTTGCGCAAAGCCGCATTTATAGACCCCATTGTTCACATCATGGAAGATGACATCATTCAGGGCATCTATCTCTTTCCGTAGAGATTCAGGATACAAATTCGGTGCATTTTCCTTATGGAATGGTGCCCAAACTGTTTCTAGATAGTTTGTTAGTTTGAAATAATCATTGTTCACAACCTTATTTTCCTTCACATCTACCATGACAGGAACAGTGGGTCTGCCTGAATAATCAGGATCGGTATTCTTATATATTTCACTCATATAGCGGATTCCTAAGACAGGGTCTACATTATTTTCATCCAATGAGAATTCCCAATCTACATGGTGCAGCTTTGGACGCATGGGACTTGCAGTACCTAAACTGATTACCTCCTCTAAACCTAGCAATCTTCTAACAATTACCGAGCGGTGCGCCCATGGGCAGACTGCAGACCATAAAAGACGATATCGTCCTGCTTCAACTGGAAGGTCACCATCCTCGAATCCAAACGGAGTATTAAATCTATTTTTTTGGCGATTAAACGAACCATCAGCTTTGATTTCAGCCGCAACGCTTCCTTGCCCATTTTTTGTCATTATACTTACACCCCTATTTTATGTTCTTTTTAAATGCAGCACCATATGTTCATCGTCCAAATAGACACCATTTAGTTTCATAGCTTTTTCTTCAAGTCCATATACTTTAAAGTCCAAACTCAAATATAGCTTTTTTGCAGCCTCATTCGTTGCAACCACCGATAAATTAATTTTCTCAATTACTTCAATTGATTTTGCTTTATTTATCGCTTCTGTAAGCAATGCTTTGCCTACACCTATTCCCTGCTTCTTTGGTGTGACGTACATCGCATAAATGTTTGCTCTATGCCGGATTTTTTCCGCTTTTTCTTGTAAGAGTGTTACAACACCAATTAGCTTGTCACCTTCGAAAGCCCCAAACGTATAATTTCCTTCATCTGCGAAGTTCCCTGCAACTTGCGTGACCGGATTCTCTCTTTTAATGGCATCCTCATAACTAGTCAAAAACGCCTCCGGGGCTTGCTTCAAGGCCTCTAGCCTTAGATCCCAGTATTTTTTTGCATCCAATGAGGTTAGTTGTCTAATTTCCATAGGACACCCTCCCTTTCCACTTAAATGGTATATCTACTATATTACTAAAATTTCAAATAGATAGATAATAAATTCAACGTCCTTTCATGGTGACCACTTCTCCCCATACAAAAATATGCCACAGTAACAAGTCCTGTGGCAGTGACAAATTTATTCTTATTTTTTTAAATAGAGGTTTGGCTCTACTCAGAATCCTTTTACGTATCCAATTGATCATCATTTCCTGCGAGGTCATTCCTATTTTTTCCTTCTGTAATAACACGGTCAATATCCAGATAAGGTTTACCGCGCAATGCGTCGTTTGAAATAATCGTTGAAGTTTCATTATTAGTATTCATATTGACTGCCTCCCGATTGACTAATTTTGCCTCAAGAGGTAGTTTGTACAATTAGAGCGAAAAATAGTAAAAGTAATTGGACTCTTTTTTAAAGCCGATTCTTTCATATAAACTCTGTGCAGTTATATTATCGTTCCCTGTCTCTAATGATACTCCTTTTGCACCTGTTTCCTCTGCAAATGCTATCGCTTTATTAATTAATTTATCTCCATGTCCCTTTTTACGAGCAGATGCCTTTACATATAGATCGTTAAGGATCCATGATCGTTTCATACTTACAGACGAAAAGGTTGGATATAACTGAACAAAACCTACCGGATTACCCTCATCAAAAGCAATAAAAACCACCGAATCCCCGTTCGTTAATCTTTCTTTTAAGAAATTCTTTGCACCTTCTAGATTCGATTCCTGCTGATAAAATATTCGATAGGAATTAAATAGTTCTGCTAAAGAATTAAGATCATTTATAGTAGCTCTCTGAATACTCATGGTATCCCCCCTTTATGAATAGTAAATAATTAAATCTCTTAAAAGCTTATCTAATGTTGTAAATTTGTATCCCAATGACTGAGCAAGATCCGTATTCACAGACCAAGAACCAGGAAAATTATAAGGTGATAGCTCACCATCCTCACGTAGAATTGCTTTAACGGATACAAGTTCTTCTATTAAAGAAATTAGTTCGCCTAAACTGCAGTCTCCTTGTGATCCTGGATTGATACTTCCATGAAAATCGGATTGAGCGATACAATATAAAAACGAAGCTGCTTCACCAGAATCAATAAAGCTATACCTTAAATCAGGATTTTCGATAAACATTGCTTTTCCATCTTTCACATGCTCTACGTGGAATTTTAAGCGGTTCGTATAATCGTCTTGGCCTAAAATGATTGGAAAACGCACCGCAGTCACAGGAATTGCAGCTTTTTGAAATAGAATTGCCTCTGCTGCACGCTTTGCTTCCTGATAGCCAACATACCCTATGTACTCTCTCCTAGTTTTTAAAACTGGGGTAAATTCTAAAGGGTTAAAACCCTCTTCTTTATGATTGATGCCAAAATCATATACTGCCTGACTCGATGTAAAGATATACTTTTGAACTTTTCCTGTTAATGCGTTCAAAGTATCAAGTGCTTCTTGAGAGGAATAGCACGTTTGATCAAATACTACGTCCCACTCCTTATCTTTAAAAGCTGTATACAGAGACTCTGAGTCTTCTCGGTTGATTATCAATCGAGAAACTTGATTACCAAAGGCATCAGCTGTCAGACCTCTTGTTGCGATAGTAACTTCAACCCCGTCATCGATTAATAATTGTACCAGCCTCTTGCCAACAAATTGCGTTCCCCCGAGTATTAATACCGATTTCATACCAAATCTCTCCTCTGTCCTTTCTATTTATTTTAACTTAATTTACCAGTGGAATGATACTCAAAATACAGCAATAGGGCCTTACTTACGATGAAAAGTAAGTAAGGCCCTATATAGTAAAATTTTTTAATTAGAATGCACCTAACATGACTAACAATTGGCGAAGACCTTCTAAAGCAAATCTCCCTATAAAGCTGTAAGCTAATATCGCAACGATTGGTGAAAAATCAATCATTCCAAGCGGCGGGATAAATTTCCTAAAGATAGATAAGTAAGGGTTAACGAGTCTTCCAACCAGCATCCCTATTTTGGATGTTTGAAATTGCGGGAACCAAGAACCAAAAATACTAATCAAAATTAACCAATAATAAATATCATAGATATAATTTGCTATTACCAAAATATTTGTGCCCAAATTTTTTCTTCCTATCTATAAATTTTTTTCAATTCCTCTACTGTTCATATACGTATTATACTCAATAAGGTTTCAAATATATCTATATTTTTAACTAAAACTGTTTTATTACTTAAAAGTGCAAAGAGTCTAAAAAGTTCAGAAAGAATTCACCGTTCTTCCTTCCAGAAATTAGTATTATTAAACTATGAAATATCTTTGTTTTTACTAATTCTAAGGGGAACACTATTTGTTACAAGGATGCTAAATAAGCATCCTTTTTTATTTGCCACTTTTTGAACGAAAATGAATGTTTTTGAATTTTTATGATTGATTTTAATCACTTTTAATTGTAAGATGAAAGTAGAAAAACTTGAAAGCGTTTTAGGAGGCATTGATTATGTTAGAGCCGGATCGCCATCAAATTATATTAGATGCATTAAAAATAAAGAGTTCTGTAAAACTTCAAGAACTCGTTGAATTAACAAATTCCTCTGAATCAACAATCCGAAGAGATCTTATTCAGTTAGAACAAGGGAAATTTCTCAAGCGTGTGCACGGGGGTGCTGCCAGGCTACAAGGAAAGCTCCAGGAACCTAGTATGAGTGAGAAATCATCCAAAAACCTTCAAGCAAAACGTCAAATCGCCCAATATGCGGCGGGTTTAGTGAACGAAGGTGACTGCATTTATTTGGATGCAGGTTCAACAATCGTTGAAATGATCCCTTTTCTTCCCGATAACATTGTCGTTGTAACAAACGGACTATCACATGCAAATGAACTTCTGGAAAAAAATATTAAAACATTTTTAAT
This sequence comes from Neobacillus sp. plas4, assembly GCF_057221695.1. Classification (NCBI taxonomy): domain Bacteria; kingdom Bacillati; phylum Bacillota; class Bacilli; order Caryophanales; family Bacillaceae; genus Neobacillus; species Neobacillus sp. plas4. Next base: position 929,423 of record NZ_CM170152.1, on the reverse strand, counting down.
AGGCGGTTACGCAAAACCAACCACTAAAGCGCTGATTGGGCGCGGTGCATTAGATAGCCTGGAACATTACAGATTCGACAAGTGCTTCATGGGAGTAAATGGAATCCATTCACAATTCGGTTATACAACTCCCGACCCTGAAGAAGCAATGGTCAAACAACTGGCCATTTCATTATCGAGCGAAGCATATGTCGTGGCAGATGAATCAAAATTCTCAGAAATTGCTTTTGCAAAAATTACCGACCTTCATCTGGCAACAATTATTACCAATGAGTTAGACCCTGATACGAAGGAGCAATACCATAGTAAGACTAAAATTAAGGTGGTTTCATCATGATCTATACTGTTACGTTAAACCCATCACTTGATTACATTGTAGAAGTTGATCAAGTTACCCTTGGAGAATTAAATAGAACAAAAAAGGAAACTAAATTTCCAGGTGGAAAAGGAATCAATGTTTCCCAAGTATTAAAACGATTAGATGTTGACAGTCGTGCCCTCGGATTTATTGGGGGTTTTACCGGAGATTATATTGAGAGATTCCTATCATCCAAAGGAATTCACACTGACTTTGTGAATGTTGCTGAGGATACACGAATCAATATAAAGCTTAAGTCTGAAAAAGAGACAGAAATTAACGCAAAAGGCCCCAATATTTCCGAAGAAAATTTTGAAGCCTTAAAAGATAAAATTAGGAATCTTACAAATGAAGATATCCTTGTTCTCGCTGGCAGCATTCCATCCACTATGCCAGAAAGTACCTATGAAGAGCTTGTAAAACATTGTTATGAAAATGGCGCGAAGTTTGTTGTCGATGCGGAAGGTGAATTACTTAAGAAGGTACTTCCATTACACCCCTTCTTAATAAAACCAAATCACCATGAACTTGGTGACTTATTCAATACAGTTATTACATCTTGTGAAGAAGTCATTCCCTATGCGAAAGAGCTTGTGAAACAAGGTGCGCAAAACGTGATTGTATCCCTTGCTGATAAAGGTGCTGTTCTCATCAATAAGGACATAGCCTTGATTGCCACAGTCCCTAAAGGTGAAGTAAAAAGCTCTGTGGGTGCAGGAGATTCCATGGTAGCTGGTTTTATTGCAACCTATGAAAAAACAAAATCACTCGAAGAAGCCTTCCGTTTTAGTGTGGCAGCTGGCAGTGCGACTGCTTTTTCAATCGGATTATGCACACGCGAAAAAATGGAAGGCTTACTCCCTCAAGTAAAAATAGAAAAGACAAACCTAAGAGGAGAATGACGATGAGGATTACAGAACTCTTAACAAAAGAAACCATTAACCTTTCTTTAACAAGTACCACTAAGATCGGTGCCATTGAAGAGTTAGTGACGTCTTTAGATCACGCAGGCAAGTTAAACAATCGCGCTGAATATAAAGCCGCCATTATAAAAAGAGAAGAACAAAGTACAACTGGGATTGGAGAAGGCATTGCCATCCCTCATGCGAAAACAAACGCAGTTATGCATGCGGCGATTGCCTTTGGAAGATCGAAAGCTGGCGTAAACTATGAAGCTCTTGATGGTCAGCCTTCCCACCTCTTCTTTATGATTGCAGCAACAGAAGGGGCAAACAATACACATTTAGAAGCACTTTCAAGACTTTCAACGATTCTATTAAAAGATGAAGTACGCAAACAGCTTTTAGAAGCGAGTACCGCTGATGAGGTTTTATCCATTATTAATTCTCATGACCAAGAGGAAAAAGAAGAAGAACAGTCTATGGCTGGCAAGAAACAATTTATTGTTGCGGTAACCGCCTGCCCTACAGGCATTGCCCACACCTATATGTCTGCTGATTCGTTAAAAGCCAAAGCAGCAGAAATGGGTGTTGATATAAAAGTTGAAACAAACGGCTCTGGCGGGGCAAAAAATGTCCTAACAGCAGATGAAATTGAAAATGCTGTAGCAGTTATTGTGGCCGCGGACACAAAGGTTGAAATGAATCGTTTCAATGGCAAGCATGTATTAGAAACACCTGTTGCTGATGGGATCCGTAAACCAAAGGAACTCATCGAAAGAGCTTTAAAGCAAGATGCTCCTATTTATAGCGGCAGTGGAAAGTCTAATCAGGAAAGTGAACAAACAAGCGGTAGAGGAATTGGATCAACTATTTATAAGCACTTAATGAACGGTGTATCGAATATGCTTCCATTCGTTGTTGGCGGTGGTATTTTAATCGCTATCAGTTTTATGTTTGGCATTAATTCAGCAGATCCTAATGACCCAACTTATCATCCGATCGCTGAGGCGTTAATGACGATTGGCGGCGGAAATGCTTTTGCCTTAATGGTTCCCATTTTAGCAGGATTTATTGCAATGAGTATTGCGGATCGCCCAGGTTTTGCTGCGGGTATGGTCGGCGGTATGCTGGCAACTAGCGGCGGTGCCGGATTCTTAGGAGGACTTGTAGCAGGTTTCTTGGCAGGTTATTTAGTGGTTGGTTTGAAAAAGGTATTGGCTGGTATGCCTTCTTCCTTGGAAGGGATTAAAACGATCCTGCTATATCCTTTATTAGGTATCGCCTTAACCGGATTTATTATGTTGTTTGTTGTGAATAAACCTGTTGGTGCCTTGAATACTGCTATCTCTGAGTGGTTATCAGGTCTAGGTACGGGAAATGCGGTTTTACTTGGCATTATTTTAGGTTTAATGATGTCGTTTGATATGGGCGGCCCGGTTAACAAAGCTGCTTATGTATTTGGAACTGGATTACTGGCAAATGGTGTTTATGAACCAATGGCTGCAATTATGGCTGCAGGGATGGTTCCTCCATTAGCAATCGCCATCGCTACAACACTCTTTAAGAAGAAATTCAGCAAACAAGATCGGGAAGCAGGAAAAGTAAACTATATTATGGGACTATCCTTTATCACAGAAGGAGCAATTCCATTTGCAGCAGCTGATCCCATTCGTGTCATCCCTTCTGTCTTGGTCGGCTCAGCCATTGCAGGTGCATTATCGATGATGTTCAGTATTGGACTGCGTGCTCCCCATGGTGGATTGTTCGTTATCCCACTCGTGGATGGCAGCTGGTTGATGTATTTACTTGCAGTAGTGATTGGTGCACTAGTTTCTGCATTTTTATTGGGCTTCTTGAAAAAGCCAGTTTCTAACGAATAATTAATAGCCCAATTTCCCTTCACTAATGGGAAACTGGGCTTTTGATTATATTACGATTGTTGCTGTTTGAGGATTTAACAAATGACGAACTGCATAGGCAAAACCATCTTCGTCGTTAGACTTTGTAACGATGTTTGCTCTTTGCTGTACATGAAGCGGGGCATTTGCCATTGCAACAGAAGTGGACGCTACCTCGAACATAGCAAGATCATTACCACCATCGCCAAAGGCAATAATCTCCTCAAAGTTCAAATTCATCATTTTCTGATAGCGTAATAACGCTTTTCCTTTATGTGCCTCATTTGAAGTGATTTCCACGTTATTTGGGAACGAAGAAGCCATGGAAATTTCAAACTTATCCCCTAATGCATTCTTAACTTCTTCCACTTTTTCTAGTTGATCATGGTGTGTCAGAGCAATGAGTTTATAGATTTTCAACTGATCTTTTTCAAGAATTTCGTCATAATTGAATTCCTCAAAAAGAGTATTGAGTTCTTCTTTGCTTTTTTTATGAAGCGGAGGCAATGTCGATGGAAAGCCGCCATAATTGGTGTAAACTAAAATTCCTACACCTAATCCCTTTAATATCGGAAACAGTTGTTTATACGTTTCAATCGATATCGTTGCCTCATAGAGCAGCTCTTTTTTTTCCGAGAATAATACCGATCCATTCACACAAAATATCGGAATCTCTACATTTTCTAGTGCTTTAAGTTTTATAACATCGGCATATGCCCTGCCTGTATTTAGAATAACTGCATGACCTTGTTCACGCAACTCATTGATGGTTTGTAGGTTAGCTTCAGATATATCATGTTCAGAATTTAATAATGTACCGTCTAAATCAATTGAGAAACATTTCATCGTGTAGTCTTCATCTCCTCTATCTTTCTAAAAGACTACTATATCAGATATTCAATGAATTAAAAAAGTTTAATTCTGGATGCAAATAATAAGGAACATTAAGAATTAGAATGACCCTTATTATTTGCATTTCCTCTTTCTTTTAATATATCTTGGATGATTTCCATATGAAAAGCAGCCCATGCTTTCTCGCGAAAGTGAAGAATCACACTTACCGCAAGGGCAATGATATAAACAGTACTAAATACAGCCCACAACCATTTCCCCTCTTTAAACAAATAGGCAGATAATTGCTTTGAAAATAACAGTAACAACCAGGGAGCAGAGGAAACCAAAATAGGAATCATTCCCGACCCGTTGTATTCTTTAATCATACGGTAATGTATCAATTGCAAGGTATTGCTATCAAGTGACCGATAAAGAGATTGTATCTCATCAATCTCCTTATATTCCTTCATGTCTATTATGGTATCGCCATTATGTAATGTTCTTTTCAATCGTAAGAAAACTTTGTGAGCATCCCCTTTTAAAGAAAACATCACCTGCACATCCCATCTATCTATAGAGTTCCCTAGAGGACTAATCCTTTATAAAAAATTAACTCAACGTTCGTTCGCACTCGTCAAATTTTAAAGTTGCAGTGGTTCTACTATTTGTTCGCCATTTATCCCCGCGTAAGTAGCCTTTTTTTCAGTAATATTTACGTTATACGCTGCAATTCCTGCGTTACCAATTTCTCTTAGAAAATCTAAAAATGGAAGTGTAATGTTTGTGATTGCTTGTATTGCCTGATTTCTATTGAATTGACTTGATATTACAAAGTTCACTTGGGGTTCTGTTTTAATATCTGAGAGCTCGCCTTTATATGTGGCTTGACCTGTGGCAACATCAATATCGTATTGAATAATTCCAATTTTATATAATTCCTTCAAAAACTCAGCAAAGCTTGTCTTTCCTGTGCTTCTTCTTTCAATAACCTCATGTAACTCTTTTTCCGTTGGTTTTTCACTCATGAAAGCCCCTCCATCTAGAGTATTTTCTACATCATTTTAACCGCAAAGCTGGTTCTTATTCCTTACTCACGATGTTAAATAAAACTTTTAAAATAGAAAAAAGGCTCGAATCCCATCGAGCCTTCCTTCCTTTTACACAATCATTCAATGAACATATATGTAATTCCTATGGAAAGTCGTTTACTCTCCTTCATTCACGATAATTTTATATCCTTCTTGCTGTGGTCCATTTTCGTATACTTCCCGTGATACGATGTAGTATGTTTCCTCTTTACTATCAGTGATCACCATTTCACTTGGACTCTTATCGACTGCTGCTGCATCAAGGCTAAAATAACCCATGCCTAACATAGAAATATCAAATGCCACTTTCATCCCTCTTTTCTAGTTTTATTGAATTTTAACCTTTTTCTCATATGGGGACAAGCTTAAGTTTTTGATTATTATGAAACCCTTTGAATATATCATGCGTAAATATATGGAATAGTTTAAACAGGGGGGATTTGCAATGAGCCAAAAAGGTTGTATAAAATGCGGTTCTAGAGATACGGGACAAAAAGAAGTGGCTATGACTGGAACTGGCATTTCCAAAATACTTGATATTCAACATAACACATTTATAGTTATCTTCTGCAAAAACTGTGGTTATTCCGAATTCTATAATAAAAAATCATCTAAGGCTTCCAATATCCTTGATTTATTTTTTGGTGGATGATTAAAAGAACAAGAAAAAGGGGCGGGATAGTCTCCATTAAGCTATATAAAGCGGCTTCTAATATAGAAGCCGCTTTTTTTATGTATATCTTTTAAAATCCAATGTAAAAAGGATGCTGTTTCTCATCTAAACAATATTCAATCCTTTGTCTAAAGTTATTCCATGTGACCATTTCTAAGGCTTCATCTAGTGGAAAGAAACCTACTTCCAGGCTCTCTGGACTGGTCGTCAATTCTCCGCCAATCGGCTTCCCTAAGAATAGTGTGTTACAGATGGAGTCCCCTATATTTTGAAAAATCCCACAAAACTTTACAACCTCAATGTCTATCCCTGATTCTTCCTTTGTTTCTCTGATTACGGCATCGGTTATGGATTCCCCTTCTTCTACCTGTCCCCCAGGCATTTCCCAGCCTCGTCGCGGACCTTTTATTAATAAAATTTCATTCTTTTCATTTAATACAATGGATGCCGCTGAAACGATATGTTTTGGTGCTGCCATTTTTTCTCCCCCTACTCATAACAAGTCCCATTTTTTGTATTTGTCATTTACTTTTCAAGCATACTATGACATGGAGGTGTTAATCATGTCAAAGAATAATCCAATCGAATATACAGGGAAAGTCCTAAATCAAAGAAACCAGCTCACGGGTCCGGATGATGAAGGCAAGGCCTCCTATCCACAACGACCGAAGAATGTATCGATTAAGGACCCTAACAGTAAAGGGCAACATTAATCCCTAGTAAAACGACGTTTGATTCGTTCTGCAAAACCTAATTTACCATAACTTGCAGCAATCCAATCAAACGTTTCGTTTTTTCAAACAGGAACAGATCAAAGTTCATTTGAAACTACATCATTTATTTTGAATGAACTCTAAAAATTGGGAGACGCCGGCTTTGTTAAAGCGCTGGGGTTTTTTGACCAGCCATAATTTTCTCATGATTGTAACACCATCTATGTCTATATCACGGAGAAGATTAAGTTGAAGCTCTCTTTCTACTGTTAATCTTGGAAGAATACTAATTCCTAGGCCTGCTTCTACAGCACTTTTGATTGCCTGGGTACTGCCTAATTCCATATAACTATCGATTTTTTCTAATATTCCATTTTCTCTTAACATGTTTTCGACGATCAATCGTGTTCCCGAACCCGATTCACGCAATATCATACGTTCTGTTAATAACTCTTCTATTTGAATCTGTTTGTCCCAAGTATGGTCAGGTGAACATACAAGAATGAGCTCATCATCTGCAAATTCCTCAACAATAAAGTCGTTCCTCTCAACAATCCCTTCCACTAAAGCCATATCGATGACATCATTGGCTAAATCCTCTAACACACCGGGAGTATTTTTGATTGTCAACGTTACCCTTATTTCAGGCTGTTGTTTTTTAAACTTCCCTAACAAACTGGGTAATAAATATTCTCCAATGGTAAAGGTTGCACCTACATTAAGGTTAGACTGGTTGTGCCCCATTGCCTGCTTAATGACTTCCTTAGAACGGCTATAATCACCAACAATTGCTTTTGCAAAAGGGTATAACATTTTTCCCGCCTCAGTTACCCTGAGCTTTCCATCCGTACGGTCAAATAACAATGTTCCATATGAGTCTTCTAATTGATGAATCTGCCTTGTAACCGCAGGCTGAGAAACAAAGCTTAATCGAGCGGCTTGACTAATACTGCCCTCATCCACCACTAAACAAAACATTTTTAAGCTTTCAATATTCAACAGAATTCCCTCCAAAGACAACTATGCTTTTATAGTATCATAATCAATGGTTTAGAATCAGTTGAGCTATACGTTTTTGTTATAGCCTATAAATTTGTTGCAATTTCACATCTAACATTTTTCTGGTAACGTTATAGGTAGAAAGAAACTCAATCCATAAGTAGATATACATTTCTAAAAAGTGAAAAGGAGGGTGTATAGAATGCGGGAATGGAAAAAACTGTTTTACATTTTTTGGACCTTTTTCAAAATTAGTCCTGTTACGTTTGGCGGGGGCTATGCAATGGTACCATTAATCATAAAGGTTATTGTTGAAAGAAAAAAATGGCTCACGTACGAGGAAGTTACAGATGTGATAGCTTTATCTCAAACAGTCCCTGGAGCGGTTGCGGTTAATTCTGCAACATTTATTGGCCACAAACTTGGAGGCATAAAAGGGGCAATAGCAGCTATGATTGGTGTATCGCTTCCGACTTTTTTAATTGTTCTAACATTAGGGATTTCCTATTTATACATTCATGATAATCAAAAGCTAGAAGCTGCCTTTACCTCCATTAGAATTACCATTGTAGCGATAATTGGCTATGCAGCTATTAAAATAGCAAAAACAGCTATTGTTGATAAGACCACCTTTTGTATTATGATTGCAGGAGTTCTCGCACTTTTCTTCATCTATCCAATTGTCGCCATATTTCTTGGAGCTTTAATCGGCTTAGCAGCGACTTTTATTAAGAAAAAAATGGGCCGTGACACCAAGGAAATCAAACATAATAAAAAAGACGATCATTCTAATTTCCCTGATTATTTTATGGGCGCTGGAATCTAAAATAAAACCAAGGAGATATGAAAATGGATTGTGAGAATCCAATTTTCTCCGCCCTTTACTGTCCACCCGAGGTGGACAGTTGTACTTTAGTGGTGCCTGTCACCAAATTATAACTATTATCGTTTATATTTGTTATCATTTACATTTGTTGCCATTTACCGTTCCTCTCTATTTTGGTACCTTTATAATAGACTGCTAGAACTATTTACTATATTTATAGGTTGAATTGGATGTTTGTTCTAAGGCCTTTTGGAAAGAAGGGTATTGATGCACGTGGAATGGAAGTTGTTGTTTTATATTTTTTGGACTTTTTTTAAGATTAGTCCTTTGACGTTTGGCGGGGGTTTTGCCATGATCCCGGCTCTTTTAAAGGAAATTGTAGATAAGCGAAAATGGTTAACAAATGATGAAATGAGCGATGTGATTGCCCTATCTCAAACTGTACCGGGAGCGGTTGCTGTAAATACAGCAACATTTATCGGTCACAGAATAGGTGGAATCAGAGGGGCACTAGCAGCTATGCTGGGGGTTTCGCTGCCGACCTTTTTTATTGTTCTTACATTAGGTGTTTCCTATTATTTCATTCACGATAATCCAAAATTAGAAGCAGCATTCGTATCAATACGAGTGACAATTGTTGCAATCATTGTATATGCCGCGATTAAAATAGCAAAAACAGCCATTTCCGACAAGACTACCTTCTTTATTATGGCTGCTGGGGTGCCTGTATTGTTTTTCATCCATCCGGTAATCGCCATTCTTTTTGGAGCCATAACTGGATTAATTATTGTCCCCCTTAAAAGAAAATTGGGCTACAGCATTGACATGCAAAAGAGGAAGGAAGATGATCCAACCATTAACCCCGATTATTTCATGGGTGCTGGAATCTAAGGAGAAGGAGGTGCAAAGAAATGGTATTATGGGAACTTTTTAAAACATTTTTTATCACGGGCTTTGTCTCCTTTGGAGGGGGCTATGCGATGATTCCAATTATTGAAAAGGCTGTAACGGAATACGGATGGATGTCTGCAGAAAAGCTGACAAATATGTTTGCAATTGCAGGAATGTCCCCGGGACCAATCGCCGCGAATAGTGCGATTCTTATAGGATATTCAGCTGCAGGCATCAGAGGGGCTATTGTTTCAGCCATTGGAATTTTGCTGCCCTCCTTACTCCTAGTCACCACGGTAGCAGCGTTCTTTGTTAAATTACATCATAATCCTTTGGTCGAAAGAATTTTTTATGGATTGAAACCTTTAGTTACAAGCCTAATCATTTTTGCGGCAATAAAATTTGCACTTGCCAATAACATGATAACCATGGGTATCACTTTCCGTTCAATTAGCTATGTCATCATCTTTGGATTATCTTTATTTGCCTTATTAAAACTTCGTTGGAATCCTGTTTATGTTATTTTACTTTCAGGGCTGGTCGGAATAGCCCTTTACTCTTAAAACAGCCATTATTAACAAAAAGTGGATCACCCACTTTTTGAAGGATACATAAATCACTTCTTTGCCTAAAATAAGTTAACTAACAATATAGAAACCTAGAATAGCTAATCATCTGGTTATCCTAGGTTTCTTTTCATTAACTTTTAGTTTTAACCAATTCTTTTTTAGTGATTGTAATCTGTATTTCTATTCTCAATTGTTTCATTAATAACCCACACGATACCATTACTGTTCCAAACCAAATAAGCAATAACAGGCCTGCAAGAATTGGTAATAAGGTTAACTCAAAAACAGTCTGACCTAATGCAGTTTGGATGCCGATTAGTAAAATGGACAGCATCCAAGCCATACTGCCAGTTTGGATCAGCCATTTTTTCAAGCGGTCCTGTACATGGACTTTTTCCAAAAGCCATGCAGGCAAGATTAATGTCTGAAGCGCGTGAAAACCTAATCCATGCAGGATAATGATATTACCTCCATCCTGTGTAAGGCGGTCCTGTAACAAAATCATCCATATACCTGCCATATTTGCTGCAAAGACAGAGAGAAATGCATATCGAATTCCCTGTATAAGCAAGGGTTGTTCATAAGGCGGTTTCATCTTTAAGAATTGGATCATAAGCACAATGGCTAAAGTTACAAGTACTAATGAAATAACCCCAAATAGCATTCCTGCACCTATATCGACTACCGTTCCTTCACGAGAAAACCTTGGATTAATGCCTCGGAAGTTCTGAATGGTTTCAATAGCATAGGAATACATGGTTGCTATGATAAAAAAAAAACGTACAGTCTTCCTTTTCCTTGATCCAAATCCCGCAAGCGGCATGATTGCAGCTATCGATAGTATAAACATGCCTATCGCAGCATTAAAGGAAAAGGCATCTCTCATATTTCCTTCTGGTGCAATGGCATGCCCGTTAAAAAAGATAAAAATAGCAATGCCAGCTGATAGGATAAAACCAATTAAACCCGTGATTACTAGAGCTTGTTCTCCTTCAAAAAGCTTAACAGATGGTACACCTTCTTTTACATTAGCCTTCAAAAACTTCAACATAAATAGTCCCTTCTCTCTTATATTATTTATTTATCAATCAATAAATAAAAAATCAAAAAAATTTATTTATTAATCAATAAATGCATTATTAAAAAAAGGAGAGCAAGATTGCTCCTATTTTTAACAATGATCTTTTCCAGTCGTTAATTGCGGCAGATTTAAAACTTCTGCAACTGTAATTAATAATCCTGTGCCAATAAAATGTGCGGCTGTCTCTTTGGCATTTGGAATACCCGCATTTTCAAACTTATATGTTAATGATTCAAACATTTGGAGAAATAAGCTCCTGACGTGTTCGCGAATGCCTGTATCGGAAATAGCGTGAGCTTGCATGACCATTAAAACCTCATCACGATGTGTTTGGATAATTTGTTCAAATGCTTGCCCCATCGTTTCGATTAATTGGTCTGCTGGTGCATGCACTTCCTTAAAAGTATCATAAATACGGCCAAATGCAGTATCAATAACGGCCTTGAATAATTCTTCCTTGTTTTCAAAAAAATGAAACACATACGGCTGTGTCACTCCAGCAGCTTTTGCAACCATTGCTGTAGTTGCTTTATAGTACCCCCTCTCAGCGAATACCCCTACTGCATTTTCGATAATGATTTCTTTCTTATCTTCTCGGACTGCCACGTTTGCTACCATCCTTATCATGATTTATTTATTTATTTATTGATTAATAAATAAATCATAATGAATACACTCCTATTTGTCAATGGTTGGAAACCAATTAGGCAGGTAAAATAAAATGCCCCTCATTTAGACCTGAAGGACATTCTCTTTCTAAACTTAAGCTCCATAAAATGGGGAATACGAATCCACTCTTGCCCTCTAAACTGTGTTTCATCTTATCGGTCCTTGCCTCTATTTCGTGAAATTTTATTTTCCACTTAACAGATTTTTCTTCATAAGTTCAGCAATTTGTAGATTATTTTGATCTAAGGAATTTTCCAGTTGTTTAATGACTAATTCTTGTCGTTCAACTGGATGATTTTGACTAAGTTTTGCCTTCCCCTCTATTTTATTTATTTTGATTTTAAAACCGACAATTCCTTTACTCATTCCCTTTATGTACTTGTCATCAACATCCTCTAAATGATAGGAACTGCCTGGTTTTTCATATTTATTTACCATATCCAGCAACGATTCATAGACTTCCTGCTCATTTTCGACAATCTCCAACTGACCATAAACATGTATAGCAACATAATTCCAAGTTGGTACGGCTTGATCGGTTTCATACCAAGATGGTGAGATATAGCAATGAGGGCCTTGAAAGATTACAAGAACATTTTGATTTTCAATATCCTTCCACTGCTCATTCGGACGGGCAAAATGTCCATACAAAAAACCTTCTTCTTTATTTAAAAGCAGAGGCAGATGAGTGGCATAAGGTTCACCATTATGCTGAGAAAACAAGGTCGCAAAACTATTCTTTTCAATAAAATTATAGATAACTTCATCATTATCAATTTTAAAATGTTTAGGTATATACAAATCTATCATCTCCACTCTATAAGTAGTTAAATTGGTTCTCTTTCAGTTAAATATAACCTTCTTTTCCCCATGATTACAAATCATAGTTTAGAAAAAAGAAAAGGACTGAGAATAGTAAACTCAGTCCTTTAATCGCTCGTTTAAAACTCGATCGTCATTATTAATATGTTGAATCATCAGCTTTCATTATCCATTTCCAATTGTGTTTTCAATTCATCCTGAAGTCGCTTTTGTTCTGCGAACGTTACAATTCCATAATAGATATGATCAATCATTTTTCCTTCTGAATGGATTGCTAATTGCTCAATGTTTTTACTAGCATCTTTATAATTCTTTTGGATGGAAATCATCTCTTCAATGGTAAGATTTGTTTTGACATTACTGCCAATGGCCTGGAGAATATCTGGGACTTTTGATAAGCTAGATATGCTTGCACCCTCACTGATTACGGCTTGAATGATCTGGCGCTGGCGTTCTTGACGTCCGAAGTCCCCATTCGGATCATCGTATCTCATTCTTGTATAATTTAATGCTTCCTCGCCACTCAGATGAATCTTACCGGCAGGAAAAGTATATCCATCCACTTTAAAAGCAAAATCATTCTCGACATCAATTCCGCCAACAGTATCAACAATATCCTTAAAGCCTTCCATATTGATTTTCACATAATAATCAATCGGAATATCAAGGAAATTCTCCACCGTATCTACCGCCATCGAAACCCCGCCAAATGCGTAAGCATGGTTAATCTTGTCCTCTTTCCCCTTACCAACAATCTTTGTTCGGGTATCCCTAGGTATACTCAGCATTTTGACTGAATGATTGTTTGGGTTTACTGTTAAGACAATCATCGTGTCGGAACGGCCTTTATCTCCTTCCCGTTCATCAACACCCAGCATTAAAACGGAAAAGGGTTCTTTCTTTTTTAAATCTTCAGGCTGCTTCTCCTTACGTTGTTTGCCATCCAGCGGTTCATGCATGGTTGCTGCTGCCTTATTAAAAGATTTATATACAGAGAACCCATAGACGCTCCCGACGATAAGTATAATAAATAGGAACAAACCTATTATATTACGCCAGTTAAGCCTCCTCCTTTTTCTCCTTCTCATTTCATGGTCCTCCTTAAGAAAATCCGCATTTTATCATTAGATTACCAAAGAGTTGTGTCATTGAAATTACAGGAAGATGTCGATTTGTGGTAATTTCCTTTACATATTTGCTAGTTTATCGGCATAATTCCCCTTAACTATTTGAAAAACGAGCTTTTGTTTATTTCCTGGAAAATATCTTGTCGAATAAGAGGTCCTTTACTGCTTCCAATTAACCTACAAACATTGCAAATAGATTCACATTTGCTGCTAATTTCATATAAAAAGCTTGGGGAATACTTACCCCAAGCTAAACGTTTTATTTACCGATAAACTCCTGTGTCCAATAGTTACCTTGTGAGACATAACCAACACCAATATAGTTAAAGTTTGAGCTAAGAATGTTTTTGCGGTGGCCTTCACTATTCATCCAAGCCTTGACCACTTCTTCCGGAGTCCGCTGTCCCATCGCAATATTTTCACCTGCAGTACGATAGGTAATTCCGTATTTTTTCATCATATCAAACGGTGAACCGTATGTTGGGCTTGTATGGCTAAAATAGCCATTTGCAGACATATCACGAGACTTTTCACGTGCCATTTTGCTAAGTGTTAAATCAACTTTAAGCGCAGGTAGACCATTTTTTGCACGCTCTTGATTGGTTAGGTCAACCACTTTTTGCTCATATGCACTTAAAGTACCTGTTGCTTCTGGTGTAGATGGTTTCGGTGCTTTTACAGGTTGTTGCTGCTCCGGTTGTGGAGTTGTTGTCTGTGCAGGTTGTGTTGGTGCTGGTACTGGTTGAGTTGTTTGTGCCGGCACTGGCTGCTTTTTGACAGTTTGTGGAATTGTTATGCCAAAACTAGCAAGATATTTTTCAATGATACTATTAATCTCATTCAGATTTGAGCCTTGATAAACATACACCTTTTGCTGAACTTCTGGGTTATAGGAAGCAGCCTCTGCTTTATTTAATGATGGATTTGCCATTAGTACAGCTGCAGCAGCTGCTACGGTTAGAAGTGCTTTTTTCTTGATCATGATAACATCCTCCTAAAATAAATGCCGTATTTACAGATTCATCGTACCATACGATTTTTGTCATATTTATGGGAGGAATTTACAGACAAAAACACTACTTGCTCTTTTTACTGACCCCTAAATTGTATTTAGACTATAAAGATAAGCCTTTACAGTTATTTTTTAATCAAAAATCTCCTATTTTAGCATATAATAATTAATGGAAAATCTACCAAAAATTATTACCATTTAAGGACTTGACAACATTTTGATGAGTGGCTGTATTTAACAAATATTTCAGATAAGTATCATTACTAACAGAAATATTAATAGGTCGACAATCTCAGTGCCTGTGTCACTACTCAACTTTTATCGTTTCATAATGATATTCCACGCCTATATTTTTTTGAAAATACAAAAAAGTGTCCACCACAAAAGTTGGACACTCATTTTATAATGCGAACAGTTCCTATCACATACGCGACATCATAGTCGTACATCTTCCGAAGATTCCAAATAAGTTCAGCTTAAGAATAATTAGGTAGTAGTTGATTTCTACTTTTTCCTTTCACCCCTTCTTCTCTCTTATTTGAATAGCTTTTTAATCAATTTAAAAATATCAAACGTTGTACGATTATAAACCTTGTTATAGACATACTTTTTGGGGTTTCTCAGCCATCCATAACCCCGAGGCATTTTCAATCCTGCCCGATGGACAATCTGTCTCTTGATACTCGTTCTAGCTGAAATTCTTTTCTTCAAGCTTGGCTTCCTGATTCCGAATTTCATAAAAGCATCTCCTTAGGATTCGATTGGTACTCTAATTTCACCGGACATCCTCCGGTATGCAACCAGCCTTTTCATTTTATAGCAGTATACAGCCTCTCTACTAGCATTAGCAACACACATTTAAACTTGTCTGATGTATAAGATCCCCTGAAACCTCAAAACCTATTGTTGCAAAGACTATGTTTTTTATTCAATTTAAGTCTACCTGTCGTGTCCTGAGGAGGAGTATTATGGATAATGTATTTGATTATGAAGATATTCAATTGGTTCCGGCCAAAAGTATTGTAAAAAGCCGTTCTGAATGTGATACATCGGTATCCTTTGGCGGCCGTAGATTTAAGCTCCCAGTGGTGCCTGCAAATATGCAGACGATTATTGACGAAAAGATCGCCATTTATTTAGCAGAAAATAATTACTTTTATATTATGCACCGTTTCGAGCCAGAGAAGAGAATCTCTTTTATAAAAGATATGAATTCTCGCGGGTTATACGCTTCTATTAGTGTTGGAGTGAAAGAGGAGGAGTATAAATTTATCCAACAAGTAGCAGATGAACAACTTTCTCCAGAATACATAACGATCGATATCGCACATGGACATTCTGATGCAGTAGTAAAGATGATCAAACATATTAAGCAATACCTTCCTAATAGTTTTGTAATCGCAGGAAACGTTGGAACCCCGGAAGCAGTCAGAGAATTAGAGAATGCAGGGGCAGATGCAACCAAAGTAGGTATCGGTCCGGGGAAGGTATGTATTACAAAGATTAAGACTGGATTTGGAACGGGAGGCTGGCAACTAGCGGCTCTAAGATGGTGCGCAAAGGCTGCTAGTAAACCGGTGATTGCAGACGGTGGTATCCGTACCCATGGGGATATTGCTAAATCCGTCCGATTTGGGGCGAAGATGGTGATGATTGGTTCCTTATTTGCTGGTCATGAAGAATCTCCAGGAGAAACATATGAGCAGGACGGGAAGCGCTATAAGGAATACTTTGGCTCGGCCTCCGAGTTCCAAAAGGGTGAAAAGAGAAATGTAGAGGGCAAAAAAATGTTTGTTGAATATAAAGGTTCTTTACAAGATACACTGACCGAAATGGAGCAAGATCTTCAATCCTCTATTTCCTATGCTGGGGGAAATAAGTTGGAAGCCATTCGCTATGTTGATTATGTCGTCGTTAAAAGTTCCATCTTTAACGGGGATAACATATATTAGTCTACCTTAAATAAGAATTGAGAGGGAATTTGAGTGGTACCCTGCTCATCTTTTCTCTTCCTTATTTAAAACTAGTTTGATTTTTACACTTATCAACATCGAAATTTAAGTGGGTTGTTTTTCATTGGTTTGATTTGCACCATAATGACTGTTTTTCATATGTGTGACTACCCAACAGATATCCGTTACATGTTTCATTCCTCCAACACTACTAAAATTAGAAACTATCATAATTATTCCCATTAGCATAGGAACCTAATTATCCATGGACACACAAATATAAGCCTTAAACTTCCTAGTTCAAAGTTTAAGGCTTCATTTTTGAATAAAATACTAATGTGCTACGATGATTATTGTGTCTAAATCCACCTCATGTGCAGATGCATTAAGGGTTTTTGATAAGGAAAAGCTAATCTTTTGCAGTGTCTCTCTATTCTCCGTAATAAAAACCGGTGCACCACCAGGCATGATATTCTCCTTTTTTGTTGTAATAACCGCAAGAATTTTCGTTGGTTGCCCCATGTTGTTGCTCCTTCTTCTCTTTTTCTTTTAACTGCTTCCTTTTCCCTTATCAGATTGACGTGGTAAACGAATGGCGCTATCAAGGATAGGAACATGTTTTAAAACTTCTTTAATTTGTTTAAAATCTTTTTCTTTTGGTAGGAAAAACAAGGCAACTCTTCCATCATCCATATTTCTCTTGGAAAGGGGAATCAAATCCGGTTCTCCTGAATCAAGATAGGAACCTAGTACATTTGCCAAATGGTGCAACATGGCCTGTCTCTGCCCAAGATGAGATAATGTTACAACGCTATTTTCATTTTCAGGGGTAATAATAGCCCCAACTGCTCGTTCCATAATAACCTTGCGGCTTTCCTCTAATCCAACATTTTTAATATGAATATCACTTACAAACAAATTTGGGCCCTCAAACCGAATATCACCCTCTGAAATATCGGCCATTTCCATTAACAGTTTCCCCTTTATCCTAGTTCTTACAAATAGTACAAGGATAAGTCCGATTATGATTCCAAACCAAATATTATAACAGAAAACAATGTGGCAATAAGAGCAGAAAACATAACTATGTAATTTCGACCTTCAAATGCCTGTGCCATCCCTTCAATAAACCCTACCCCACGCTTTACCAATTCCATGGAGTCTATCTTTTCAAGTGTTTCTCTTTCCATCTTTCGTACTTCCCGAAACTGTGTAGCAGCAAGTCCCAAAAATGTGACGGCAGCCCAATCTGATTCCATAATAGATGGTACAGCTACAGCTCCAATAAATGCAGCGATAAATCCAAACGAAAGGTGTATAATTCTCCCTGTCGGATATGAAGGGTATTGACGGAAATCTGTACGTAACAATATGATCCTTGCCACAAAACCCAACAAGGTGCCAACTATAACTGGCAGTATATATTTATCCATCCCTTTCCTTCCCTTACATCTTATTTTGTCTCCATGGAAAATTTTAAAAAAACATAGAGACAGGATATATGTTTTACCGTTTTGCAAGAATTTATGATTTTAATATAAACTTACCTTAACCAAGCAAAATTCTATATGTAAATTGACTCTTTAGGACTGTTTTTCTTTTTTGGTCAGTAATAGAAGTTTATAACTCAATATTTAGTCAGTATGTTCTCGCGTAACAGCGGAAAGTTAACATCATACAATCGCCTGCCATTCAGGTAAATTTGAAAGGAGCGGAACCTATGAATTACAAAATTGTGGAAAAGGGAAGTTTTAAAGTCGTTGGCGTAAAGCGTGAGTTTTCATGTATCAATGGAGAAAATCAAGTTATGATACCAAAAATGTGGGCTGAAGTTCATCAAGATGGAACCAACGATCTATTATTCCAGTTGAATAATGGACAAATCAAAGGAGTTCTTGGCGTATGTGTGGATAAACGAGATTCAGAGTCCCAATTAATGGATTACTGGATTGCAACAGATCATGCTGGTGATGCACCCGAGGGTCTGTTGGAGCTGCAGATTCCTGCGTCAAAGTGGGGAGTTTTCGAAGTTCACGGAGCTATGCCGGACGCTATGCATCATGCCTGGAAACAAATATTCTCGGAATGGTTTCCATCAAGTCATTATGAGCATGCTGGTACACCAGACTTAGAGGTATATTCATCTGGAAATCCATCTAGTCCTGAATACTACTCTGAGATTTGGATTCCACTAAAAACCGAATAATTATTTGAAAAATAAGCGGAGAAATTCCGGTTAAATTGGGAAATACCCATATTTCCCTAAAAATAAGGGGAGTTTTTCCGCTTATATCATACAAATCATTGGATTTTGCCTTATTTAGAGTTGTTAAGCGGAAATTCTCCGCTTATTACTGCTATTTAAGCCTCCCCTATATACATTAGCCGGAAATACTCCGCCTATTAATCCTCATGCCCTCTCCACCCTTCTCCCATTATTGTAAATCGCCTCCATTTATATTAATACCTTATCCCATATCTAATAACATACCCTAATCAAATCCTTTCGGCGGTAGACACTTAACACTACTCCTATTACGATTGCATTAAGAACAGTAGGCATTAAACCGTAACTCATAAACGGCAAAGACATTGATGTTAGTGGAAATAATCCCAAAGCCATACTAATATTGCTGGCTAACTGTACCCCATAAAGGGCCATTCCACCAATCAGAAGAAGCCTGCCATATGAATCTTTTACCTTTGGAAGGATGACCATCATTCTTGCAGCAAATAGTAAAAGAATGACTACTAGAGCAATGGCAAAAAGCCAGCCATAATAATACGTAAAGCTCACAAAGACAAAATTAGTATGAGCCTCAGGAATAAATTCCCCTGACACAGTGCTTCCAAACCAGCCTGCTTTGGACCGAAGTTCCTGAATCTTAAGAATCATAAATCCCGCTCCATCTGCATACTTTTCCGGATCCCAAAAGGCCAGCAATCGTTCAGCCTGATAAGGCCTAATAGCGGGTGCAGCCAATAGGCACGCCAATACGATAAAGCTAATTGTTCCAGTGGAAATGAACCATTTTACCTTTTTACTAAACTTACTCCACCAAAGCATGACGAATACCATTACAAAGTAGATGTAAATGGTTGAAATACTCGGTAATGAGAGAAAGAGGAAAATAGGGAATAAGAATAGAACAAGAAATTGCCAGACCTTAAAGTTTTTATTATTAAAGAACGCAGCCCAAGCGAGAAAGAAGAATGGTAATGCCATAAGACCTTCGATTGTAATCGGTCCTATCTCCAGAAGGTGCAGCCCATTTTTCATACTGTTGGAAAAAAGGCGCAAAATCAGCAGCAGGGATACTCCTATTACATAAAATAACCACCCGAATTTTTGCCACTTCCGATAATCAATCAACATCAAGGTGACCACTGTTGCAAAACCAATACCCGCAATAAGGCTCTTGAAAATAATAAAATAGGAATGATCCATATAACCAAGTGAAAACATCGGAAGAAAGCTCAGCCCTATGGCTGCTGCTACCAAGATGACCAGCCACCAATCCACCTTCGGACGATGCAGCTTGTTCATCTGGATTCCCAGTTTTGTCGGGCTGCCCATCTGCTCAACGGCTTTTTCTTCCGCCTCACCCTCTGGTAATCCCTTCTCCACCCACATCCTTTTTGTTTCATTTAAATGATAATTTAATTCGTTCGCCACATAATTTTTGGCTTCCTTTGATCGTATTTGATTAGTAACCTCATTTAAGAAAATCTGTTTTTTATTACTCTTCATGATCACTTACCCCTCTAACAATTCCTTAAATACAAATCGTCGTTTTGTTCGCTTTTGTTCAGCCTTGTTTAATACCTTCCTGCCTTTATCCTTTAACCAATAATATTTAGCAGCTGACTCGTCCCAGTTAGTTTCAATGCACCCAGACTGCTCTAGACGATGTAACAGGGTATACAAAAAACCTTCGTTATTCTCGAATTTTTGTATTCCTCTTGCCCGAAGAAGTGAAGTTAATTCATGTCCTGTTTTCTCTTGAACAAGAAGCTGCATAAGTGCTAACAGAATTTCCTCATCACTCACTTCCAATTGATTTATCTTTTTGTGAATTGCCTTTTGGTGCTTGTCTGAAAAGTTCAAGTCTGTAAATGTTCTTTTATCCATTACTTTCTTTAAATTCTTTAAGCGATCTTCCACACCTATTCCTCCAATTCTTCTTTTAGAAGTTCTTTGGCCCGTCTTAGTCTGGTTTTAACGGTATTCACCCCAACATCAATTACCAGTGCGATTTCCTTAAGGGGAAGCTCTTCATAATAAAAGAGGTAAATCACTTCCCGATATTTAATCGGAAGATTCATTACTGCAGCTAATAATTCATCATCTTCTTCCTTTTGAATCACTGTCTGCTCGATTAGTTCTCTTTTCGTACTGTTAATAGCTATCTCTTCACCCGCTATGACCACATTCTTGTTGTACCAGCTTCTATGGAAATCTTTGCAATGATTAATGGCAATCCGCCACAGCCATGTTCTCAATTTAGATTTACCACTATATGTATGGAGGCTTTTATAACATTTAACAAAGATGTCCTGCGTTAAATCCTCCGCAATTGCTCTATTATTAACATAGGAATAGGTCAGCTGTAAGATCTCCTGTCCATATTGGTTCATAATCTCATCCATTAGGAGTTCTTTATCTTCTGTTAAAAGCCCATCTATAATCAATTCTTCCACTACCTTCACTCCTTCCTATACTTAGACGATGTGTCAGGGTAGGAAGTTTTTAAGTTCTTTATTTTTCTCAAAAAAAAAAGCCAAGAATAAGGTAACCTTATCCTAAAGCTTCTTTTGTCTCCAATAAATAAGGCTGTTGATTTGCGCTCCAGTAAAGTAACCAGCGATAGTAAAAATAAGCTGAGACTTTCCGGTTAAATGCAGTGGGTACATAACTTCCTTCCTAGACTAAAATCTAATTAGCTTTTCTAAATATCACTTTTTTGGTAACTATGTAAATCGGCATAAAGATTGCAGCGTAAATACCTATATCAATCAATAATGATAAAAAGTTTAATTCATCCCTAAACAACTCATAATTAAAACCCATACGAGTCGTTATCCCTTCGTAGATAAGAACTGTTAATGAAATACTAATTATTCCTAAAAGGAAGTCTTTCAAATGGTCCACCCCTAATAATTTCCTTAGTTCAAAAATACATCACTATTATATTCAAACTTTAGCTATTCAAGTAGCAGTCTTGTTTAATATAACAGAAAAGTGAGGCTGCCTGCTTATTAAGATTTCATAGATTTGTCCCTAGTTTTTCTTTTGCATTCGTAAAGTATAAAGTTGGAAAAATTCATTCAGCAAAAAAACTCGGCATTTGGGGCCACTTGTCAACAGCCCCAGATCCGAGTTATTTTAATTATTATCCCACCGCAAATCTACTAATTACTTCTTCCCTTTTTTTAAATAATCATGAATGATTTCTTTATGGATAGCAGGATGGCATGTTAAAGTTGCTTCATTCATCAACATGTTGACAGGATTCCCATCCAATTTGGTTGTAACAGCGCCCACTTCATTAGCGATAATCATTCCTCCCGCTATATCCCATGGGGCAAGTTTCTTGGTCAAATAACCATCGACAATCCCTTCTGCAACGTAAGCAAGTGCTAAAGCGGCACAGCAATACGATCTTGCTCCGCGAATTTTTTCCACTAACAATTGCATGACAGTTTCATCGATTACATCATTTTCACATAACAAATAATGATTAAAATCGAGAATCGATTCTTCAAGCGTAAGATTCGGAGCTAAATCAGGTAGTCTTTCACCATTTTTATAGGCGCCATTCCCCCTCAAAGCTGTGTAAAGATTCCCCCCCATACAATCATAGACCAAACCAATTTCACCAATTCCGTTATAAAAAATCCCAATCGAGATCGCGAAATTTCTTTTTTGCTTTACAAAATTCATCGTGCCATCAATAGGATCCACAATCCAGACGACACCATCTAACGTTTTTAAATCTTCGCCATAGCCTTCTTCACTAAATAAATTATGATCTGGGAACGTGCTCTTGATATGCTTTGCCAGAAAATATTCCGTTTCTCTATCAATTGCTGTAACAAGGTCCTTAGGATTTGACTTTGTCTCAACAATCAATGGTTCGTTAATTTTATTACGGATTAATTCCCCTGCCTCTAAAATCCATTTTTGGGCATGAGAATAGATATCTTCACGTCTTTCTTCTTTCATGTTATACCTCGCTAATAATACTCTTCTAACTAACCTTATCTTCTTGCTCAGACTCTGCCCACCCTTTGCAAACATCCACCCATTCTTTCGCATATGAATAACGATAAATCTCTTCATTCGTTAGTTCAATTGCAGAATTGGTGCTGCCACATGCTGGGAAAACTGTATCGAACCTTTTCATGGAAACATCTAAGTAAACATCTAGTTCATTTTTTAACCCGAATGGGCAAACTCCACCGATTGCATGCCCGGTCTGATCAAGAACTTCCTCGGGAGTCAGCATTCTGGCCTTAAACCCAAAGGTATGACGGAATTTCTTGTTATCGATTTTCGCGTCTCCTGCAGCGACAATCAAAACAGCCTTTTCCCCTTCACCTCTAAATGACAATGTTTTTGCTATGCGGGCCGGAATAACTCCAATTGTTTCAGCTGCTAAATCCACTGTTGCACTCGATGTGTCAAATTCCATCACATCTTGTTCTCTGTCCCATTGTCTGAAATGGGCTTTTACACTTTCGATTGACATCCTGTCCATCCTTTCCTACTTGTTGTTATGGAAAATAATAACACACTTTAGTTAGGAAAAGCGAAAAGATGCCTCACTACCCATTCATACCTAATAGTTCCTGAAGATCCATCAATGCAAAACTGCCTAACAGCTGCAGGTCCCAAGCTTACAAATACGACTTTGGCAATCAGATTAGCAGATCATATTGTAGGACAGTCTGGATCCATTCCAACCATTTCTAATCATCTTTGTTCTAGAAAAATCGTGCTATGTTGAAAAAGATCACGCCAACCTCATTTGGATGGCGTGATCTTAATTTTTATCATATAATTTTGTCTTTACAAACAGATTATCGGTTAAATTACTTACCTTCTTTAGCTCCAAACATTTCTTCTGCGTACTGTATTCCTAATCCGTATGCCCCACCATGTTCTTTCGCAATCGCCATTACTTCATCATAGGTCTCTTGGTTGGCCCAGTCACGTTGTAGTTCCAGCATATATTGCATCCAAGTAATTGGTGTTGCACCAGCTTGAATCATTCGTTCAACAGCCATATCATGTGCTTCTGTTGTTACCCCACCTGATGCATCCGTAACGACATAAACTTCATAACCATCCTCAAGTGCGTCTAGCACTGGCATAACTACACATACCTCAGTCCATAAACCGGCTACGACCAATTTCTTCTTTCCTGTATCTTGAACTGCTTTCACCACATTGCTATCATCCCAAGCATTCATGGATGTACGATCAATTATATTTTGATCAGGAAATACTTCTTTAATCTCCGGGAAGATTTGACCGCTAAATGTATCAGCCGCTACGGTTGATAATATTGTTGGAACATTAAATGTTTTAGCAGATTTAGCTAATCCTGCTACATTATTACGAACTAACGTCATATCATGCGACACAGTTGCAAAAGCCATCTGAGGCTGGTGATCAATCATTAATAACGTATGGTTTGATGGAGTTAATATATCATTTGTAGATTTATTATCTGCCTTCTTTACTTCGCTTTTTGCTGCTTGTGTAATAGAACTATTGGTTACAGCTACTGTCCCTATGGCACCGAGTGCCACTGTTAATGCCATTCCTACTGCTGTTAATTTTTTCATTACTGAATTCATTGTAAAAACACTCCCTATTTTTTTATAATTTGAACTTTAGATATCTTTAATTAAAACCTCTCAATTTCGAGATATACTGCGAAAAAATTTTACTTACCTTCTTTAGCTCCAAACATTTCTTCTGCGTACTGTATTCCTAATCCGTATGCCCCACCATGTTCTTTCGCAATCGCCATTACTTCATCATAGGTCTCTTGGTTGGCCCAGTCACGTTGTAGTTCCAGCATATATTGCATCCAAGTAATTGGTGTTGCACCAGCTTGAATCATTCGTTCAACAGCCATATCATGTGCTTCTGTTGTTACCCCACCTGATGCATCCGTAACGACATAAACTTCATAACCATCCTCAAGTGCGTCTAGCACTGGCATAACTACACATACCTCAGTCCAAAGACCAGCAACCACTAGTTTTTTCTTGCCAGCTTTATTAACTGCATCGATAACTTTTTGATCATCCCAAGCATTCATGGAAGTACGATCAATAATTTCTTGATCAGGAAAAACTTCTTTAATCTCCGGGAAGATTTGACCGCTAAATGTATCAGCAGCTACGGTTGACAAAACAGTTGGTACATTAAATGTTTTCGCTGTTTTTGCTAATCCAGCTACATTGTTACGAACTAACGTCATATCATGCGACTTTGTCGCAAAAGCCATCTGAGGCTGGTGATCAATCATTAATAACGTATGGTTTGATGGAGTTAATATATCTGATGAAGTTTTTGCTTCTACCTTTTCTGTTCCATTTCCCGCTGCTTGTGTACCCGTAATAGTAGTAAACGATGTTGTCCCAATCACTCCAAGTGCCATAGATAATGCAATGCCTGCAACAGTTAACTTTTTAAATAATTTTTTCATTCTCTTCCACTCTCCATATTTAATATTTTTCTATCTTTTAATCTATAGCTTTGGTAAATTTTAAAAGAATTTAAATCTTTTAGTCCTTTATCACCCCCTTTCACTATTATCAATCCAAAATTTTTTTCGTAAGTTTTAAAATTACCTCGATTTAATAATTCTCTAATTAAATTATCTTGTATTCGAGATAATAGTAATTCAACCTCAACCGGTTGTCAAATATTTTTAATTAAAACATCTCTAACTCGAGATATTTTACTGTCAGAAACCCATGTGCAATCATTATTTTCTAGCGATTCTTTGTTTTGTTAAATCTATACTAAGCTGTTTCATCCGTTGCTTCGTTAATGGATATAGAAAAACTAATATAAAGGAAATCAATAGATAGATAATACCAGGCACGATGGTAGCCAATGCATAGATTCCTTCCAAGGTACTCTCTGTTTGTACTTCACGAGCTGAATGATAGCCTATGGCTGTAATCGCAAACCCGCCTATTCCACCAGCAATAGCTTGTCCCACTTTCCGGGCAAAGGAATAGAATGAATAAACCGTCCCATCTTCTCTTAATCCGGTTAAAAATTCATGATAATCGATGACATCTGTTACAAATGCCCATATCATGATATTAAAGAAGGCATATCCAAACATCCCTATAGCTGTTAACGAAATATATTGGGTTGTGGTTAAGTTTGGAAGAAAGAATAATAAAATATATACAGCAGCTGCAAGTAGCATTCCTACTGTTGTCGTTTCCTTTTTACCAAATTTACTCACTAATGGTTTTACGATTGGAATGGCAATGAATACGGTGACCGTCTGAATAATTCCAACAATACTTAATGCTGGAGTATTGTTAAAGTAATCTTTAAACAAATATACGTTAACCGAACCAATCAGCATCGTACTCATCATGAATATTAGTGATGCCCCAAGGATTGCAATTAATGGTTTGTTTTTTAATAGCCCTTTTATTGTATGACCTAGTTTTGCCTTTGGCCCTTCATTTTCCTCCAGCACGATCCGTTCAGTAGATAATTTATAAGACGCAAGGTAACTCGCGTAAGCAAGAATTCCAAATATGACTGCTGCCATTAGAAATCCATTTGCACTTGCCTTATTGTCAACAAATATAAGTAAAGGTCCAACTGCATTGATGATTAAACTTGCCAACATCGCACCCATCGTCCTGTATGTTGATAAAGATGTACGCTCAATTGGATCATTGGTAATGACCGAGGCCATTGAACCGTAAGGAATATTTACCGTACTGTATAACGTTCCCCATAGGATGTATGTGACAAAAGCATATGCTTCATAAAACCCAGTTGACATTCCTGGGATATGAACGAACATTAATACTCCAGAAACAACGAGAGGTAATGACATTCTAAAAATCCAAGGTTTAAATTTACCATGTTTACTAGGTTTTCTAGTATCAATAAACCGTCCCCAGGTGACATCCGCAATGGCATCCCATAAACGTGCAACTAGAAATAGAACCCCAACAAAAGCTGCACTAATCCCATAAACATCGGTATAATAAACCATTAAGAACGAGCTTACTAAAATAAAGAAGAAGTCATTCCCAAAATCTCCAAACATATAGCCAATTTTATCTCTAAATCCAAATGGCCTAATCTTGATATTTGAAGAGATTGTTTCTGGTTTTATCATTTTTTGACCAACACTTTTCCCCAATTTAATCCCTCATTTCTAAAGATCAAAAAAACGATTATCGTTTTTGATCCAAACTATGTTGTCCTTCAATAAATCGAACTGTCCTTGTTTTTGCACGCATAACCACTGAATGTGTTGTTCCAATTTTCCCTTTATATTGCACACCTCTTAAAAGCTCCCCATTGGTTACACCTGTTGCAGCAAAATAGGCATCATCGCCTTTTACGATATCATCCATTAATAAAACTTTATTAAAATCGGTAATGCCCATTTTAATTAACCGGATTTTTTCTTCTTCCGTTTGTTGAATCAGCTTGCCTTGAAAGTCTCCACCCAAACTCTTGAGTGCAGCTGCTGCTATTACCCCTTCAGGAGCACCGCCAGAACCAAGCATGATATCAACACCTGTATTATCAAATGCTGTATTGATTGCAGCAGCAATATCACCATCTTGCATCAGCTTAATTCTTGCACCAGAATAACGGATTTCCTCAATCATTTTTTCATGCCTTTCTCGATCCAATATAGCTACAACTAGATCTTCGATATCTTTATTTTTCGCTGCTGCAACAGCCTTTAAATTGTCAATGACAGGGGCATTAATATCGATTTTCCCTGCTGATTCAGGACCCACAGCAATCTTTTCCATATACATATCTGGGGCATGTAATAAATTGCCTCGCTCTGCTACTGCAATGACAGCAAGAGCATTCCAAGAACCTGCCGCAACAATATTTGTTCCCTCTAAAGGGTCTACAGCAATATCTACTTCTGTCCCATCACATGTTCCTAATTGTTCTCCAATATACAACATCGGAGCTTCATCCATTTCCCCTTCCCCGATAACAACCGTTCCTCTCATTGAAATTGAATTAAACATTTCTCTCATGGCTTGTGTAGCTGCAGCATCTGCTTCATCTTTCTTACCTCTGCCCAACCAACGTCCAGCAGCCAGTGCTGCAGCCTCAGTTACTCGAACCAGTTCCATTGATAAATTTCTATCCATTTTTATTACCTCCCATTATTGTTAAAAATGATTTCTACTTTCGTTAATCTTAATTCTAATTATCTCGACTTCGAGATAACTCACAAAAAAATAATACCTATTTTCCGTGTTTATAACTCCCAAATCCATTAACTTGCCTTTCGTATCAATCCACTCTTCGAATGGAGATTAAATACTTTTTTATACTGGATAGAGATATGAAAAGCTAATAGAATACTTACAATCGCTACTCCAATATCAAAAACAAATACAGAAGTAACACTAAAATATTTTGTTAACAATCCTGTGAGAAAGGGGATTACAATGAATGCTGTACTGGATGCCATACTGACATACGCAGAACTGGATCCTTTTTTATCAGGAAAAAACTCTGCCATTAACGCAACCGCCAATTGAAATATCCCTGACGTAGAAACCCCTAGCATAAAGGAACAAACCATCACCACAATGGGGTTCGGGAAAGCTAACAAGAACAATAAAGAAACAAGTGATATACTAGGATAAATAATCAATACCGTAATCGTTTTGATTACTTTTTTCAATAGCACAGCTAACAGTATGACTGAAATAAATCCTCCTATGCTATAGAAGCTTAACAACCCTACACCTTCAGTTTTACTTAACCCCACTACTTCTTGCCCGTAAGTTGGCAGCCAAACTTGAATAACCATTAATAAAGCAACCGAGGTAAAGCCAGTAAGAATGATCCCTAAACCTTCTCTCCACATCTTGGGCTGAATGGAAAAGCCCCTGCCTATAGAACGATAATCCTTTACATAATCTTTGATATTATTTGCTTTATGATTAGGGAATGGAGTTGATAGTAAAACCATTCCATTAATAAAATAAATTGCGGCAGGCACGAAAAAGGATAATCCATAGAATAAATCATGAGAAATTAAAAATACAATCATTATCGGTAAAAGAGTTGCCCCTACTGAGATAAACGCCTTTAGCAAAACAGTTGCTGAGCCTGAATTCTTTGGAAAAGCTTCAACCAAGGCTGGAAACGTCCCTGAATCCATAATAGAATAACTAAAGCCTGCTATTAATGCCAAAACAAATGCTACTTGGAAGTTAGGGGCTAATGGAATACCTGCTAAAAAAATAATATTTAGAAAAGTTGCTGTAACAATAAGCGGTTTTCTTCCCATTTTATCTGAAAGCCTTCCTGAAAAACCTAATGTAACAAGTTTACCCAGCCCGATTGCTGAAATTAATAAGCTAATTCCAAGAGAATCTGTACCAAATTGTTTTGACAGGAAACTCATATTCGATACTAAAATGATATTCATCATCCCTAATAACAAATAATTCATATACAAGCTTGTTGCCATTCTAAAAAATGGACTTCTCATAATGACCTCCTTTTAATGCTAATAGGTAATCTCAATTACCCTTAATTAAATAATCTCGAATTCGAGATTATTTTCAAAAAAAATATTTCTTTTGTACTCTAGTTCCATTAGATTAATAATTTACTAATAAATAACCAGGTAACTTTATGTAACTATAATAACTTTTTAAAATTTAGCTGTCAATTAATATGTGTCAAATTCGTGAACGAAAAAGAACAGATTCTATTCATTTGGTAATTTTGTTCCAGTAAATACTTTATTTTAACAACCGATTTTGTTATCATTAATTTAAGTTATTAAAAATAACCAAGATACTATTAGAGGGTGTTCATAGATGGATACAGAAAATAAATTATGCAGCAAAGTAGAAGAGTGCTATCATATATTAGGAAAAAAATGGGTGGGTCTTGTTATTCACACACTAATGGATGAACCTAAAAGGTTTAGTGAAATTCATGCCTTCATACCTGACTTAAGTAAAAGAGTATTAAATGAACGGATGAAAGAGCTCGAGGAAAATGGGATTGTGTTAAGAAATGTCATTGCAGACCGTCCAGTACGGACCGAATATTCTTTAACCAAAAAAGGGACAGAACTTGGACGGTCGCTCAAAGCTCTAGAGGAATGGGCAGATAAATGGTTATAAATTGAAAAACCTCTCTAAAATTTTTTAGAGAGGTTTTTCAATGCATTTTATTTTAATACCTTTTCCTTATTCACCATAGCTTTGAATTAAATTTGCTAAATGAGCGTATGATCCTCCTGCAAGTAAAGCAGACGTAACCAATATTGCTTCTCCAAGCTCTTCATTTGAACATCCAAGCTTTACAGCATTTTTTGTATGGACATCAATACAATATGGACATTGAGTAGCATGAGCAACTGCCACGGCAATCATCTCTTTAAACTTCCCACTTAAATTTCCGTCCTTGAACACTGTTCTACTAAACGCTGAGTAACTCCTAAAGCCCCCAGGAGCAAATTTATTTAGTTTTATAAGTTTTTTAAGATTAGATCGTCGATAAAGGGAATCATCTGCTTCTGAATCCATCGCATTATGTATATGAGTACTATGAGTGACAACTCCACCTGCTTCTACACCAGCTACGACAAAGACCGCTTCTACTAATTCTTCCAGTGATGCTCCTTCCGCTTTTGCACGACGAGTGTGAGAATCAATACAATAAGGGCATTCTGTTGCATGGGCAATGGCAACCGCTATGATTTCTTTTTCCTTTTTACTAAGTGCTCCTTCTTTCATAACTGCGGTATTAAATTCCGAGAAAGCTTGCAGCTGTTCTGGTGCTAATTCTTTAAGTTTACTTAGATTTTGTAAATTTCCTTTATCATAAAAATTATTTGTCATTGGAGCCATCCTTTATTATTTATATTGCTATTAATATTTCAATCAACTCATTCCTCTGGCCTTGGCCCTGGTTCCAGTCCTGAATTTTCCACTGTCATTATTGGGATAATTTCTACATCTCCATCTACTCGAACTTGACAAGAGAGTCGTAAATTATCATCAATAATTCCCTTCTTATTAAAGGCGTTTTTTTCTATCGTTGTTTCGGCACAAATTTCACCACTCATTATTTCTACTCTACAAGTTGTGCATTTTGCTTTTCCTCCGCATTGGTGGAGGATATTCACACCGTTGTCTTCTAATGCTAGTACCAGCTTTCTCCCTTTTTCAGCTTCAAAAGTTCCATATCCAAGAACGGTGATATTGGGCATTTCTATTCCCCCCTAAAAAAAATTGAATTTTTCTTAATGATTGATAATCCGGCGAAATTCTTGAAGTTGGTATGTTCGGAATTTACGTGGTAAAAATCCACGGACTTCTTCCTGATTAAAATCTTGCTTGGCATCTTTTCAATTGCTCTCACTTTTTATTTCATATATATATTATGTGTTATCGAATTCTTTTATATGAAGAGGCAAATTGAATCAAAATCTTTTAACCGTTTTAATCATTTAAGAGCATAATAAAAACCCTTAAAAAGGTTTAAGGGTCCAATACTAAGCTTTCATATCAATATGAAATTTAACATTCTCAAATTGTACATTTAACAATTTTTCTAACTGTACCTGTTTTGCATCGATTTCATTCTCTTCCTTTTCACAAACTACATTTTCATGTTGAAATTTATTAAACATAGTTGAGACCACTTCTTTAAAAAAGGAGGATTTAGTTAATACATACATAATTAATTCCGTAACTGCATTTTTTTCCTGTTCGTTCTTTGTGGAAAAAATACTATGTTTATCCGGTTCAAAAACGATTAAAGATTTCATATGATTTGTAAAGCGAATACCAAAATACTTTGTTTCCGTTCCAAAATATTCATTTTCCCTTATACGAAGAAACTCTAACCCAATCATAAATTCATAATAGGGTAAGTCCTTTTCAAGAAATTGTAATATCTTTATTTCAATGTTTGAGCTTTGATCAATAAATATTTCTTTTTCTAACTTCGTTTGGATAACTTTGGCCTCTAACAAGTTCACTTTGATTACCTCACGTTTATTTTAATTATGCTATTCTAATACTTTCTTGTTCATCACCATCATTGCTTGAACATGGTGCCGGAGTTGTTAATAATTATCTATTTGTATAGGTTGACCTGTCCGTGCGGATTGATAAATAGCTAATATGATTTTTAGTGGTTTTAATCCCTCTTCACCATTCACAAGTGGTTCTCTATCCTCCTGAATGGCATTAATCATATCGATAAACTGTAAACGGTGAGAAGCACCATCAAGTGCAGCAGGATCAACAGATGCATGATCCAGCTCTCCTCCATTAGGATTTTCCACTTCAGCTAAGTTGATTGCTTCCGTTTCATGATTTGAATTTCGAAGATAATGCTTCATTAATTGATCATTCTCAATCACAGCTGTACCATTCGTACCGATAATCTCCAAGCGAGCTGACAGACCTGGATAGGCAGCTGTCGTTCCAACAATGGTTCCTAACCCGCCATCTTTAAATTTCACGGTAGCTACAGCCACATCCTCCACTTCAATTCCTTCATGAGCTAAAATGGCTGTATGTGCGTAAACACTTTCCACTTCTCCCATGAAGTACTGAAATAAATCTATGGTATGAATAGCCTGATTGATTAATACGCCGCCTCCCTCCATTTTCATAGTTCCCCGCCACTTACTAGTATCATAGTAGCTTTGAGGTCGATACCAATTCACAGCTGCTTGCCCAAGGACCATTTTTCCGAATCGTCCTGAATCAATATCCCCTTTAATTTTTACAGTTGATGGATCAAACCGGTGTTGAGAAATAACGCTTAATTTCACATTATTCTCACGGCATACGTTAATCATTTGCTGTGCTTTTTCAAGGGAAATATCCATTGGCTTTTCAACGATTACATGCTTTCCTGCCCGTCCAGCCTCTATTGCCATGTCAGCATGAGTGCCGCTTGGTGTAATAATCGATACGATATCAATCTCTTTTCTCTTTAGCATTTCTTGATAATCTGTATACCAATCAGCACCTGCTTTTTCTGCAAGTGATTTTGCCTTTTCTTCCTTACGGGAGTAAACAGCAACCACTTTTGCTCCTTCAATCGCTGAAATTTGCTCATAATGCGTGGTACTAATAAGCCCAGTTCCGACAATAGCAAACCCAAATTCCTTTTTCATTTCAATTCGCTCTCCCTATAAGTATCTTCTCTTTTTGATCTCTTATTTATTAATATTCTTATTGAATAAAGACGCATCAGTATAAGTTAACCACATTGTGATACAGTAGTATCATATCGTGGTTGCCACAGTATAAATTATATTACAATAACCTGTCAATTATTCTCTCCTGATAATTTTGCAATTATTAATCTCTGTATTATTGTATTTCCCCTATTTTCCACAAAATTCAACACACACAAAAAACGCGCCTGGATGATCCAAGCGCGTTTCTTGTTAATTTATTTTTATACTGCTACTGCTGATAATTTCTTTGCAACTTCTTTTACTTTTTCTAGTCCTTCAGCAATGATCGTTTCAGCTTGAGCCGGCATCATAGCATGACCTTCAATAATAACTTCGTCTACGATTTCCATACCGAATACGTGACCAACCACGTTTTTAATATAAGTAGCAGACATTTCCATTGGTGCTGCTTCCGGTGTTGAGTAAACTCCACCACGTGCACTTAGGATAATTGCCTTTTTGTGTGTCATTAATTGTACTGCTTGACCATTTTCATCGTATTTGAATGTGAAACCAGCTTGGTATACATAATCAATAAACGTTTGTAATGGCGCTGGGATTGTTAAGTTCCATAATGGGAATGCGAATACAACTAAGTCAGCTGCTGTAAGAGCATCCATTGCTTTTTGTTTTGCAGCAAGAAGACGTTTTTCTAAGTCTGTCATTTCTTCGCCTGATTCTAATTTCCCAAAAGCGTTAAATAAATCTTGACCAAAATAAGGCATATCTTCAGCGAAAACATCGAAAGTTGTGACGTTCACACCTTCTATGTTCTCCATAAAAGTTTCATACATTTTACTTGATACAGCCTCTGAAGCTGGACGATTGTTTGCTTTAACTACTAATATATTCATTTATATAAATCTCCTTTTTATTTCGAATTTGATTATTTTAAAATTATTTATCTCGAATTAATAATATATTAATCTAGTATTTTTGTCAATGAAACTCGCATAGTAGATATTTCCTGTTTATATTGTGAAATAGCTAATAAAAAAGTCTGATGGACTAATCATCCCATCAGACTTATGTAGTCATTCAACTCCATTGAGTAAACTATGCTGTAAATACTATTTTATGATGTGCAAGGATGATCAATTGATTTTCATAAGGTTGAAAATATATTTGTGAATCAGATTCCTTGGTATTAATTTAAGCAGGTTCTGCATGAGAGCAAAAGGTCGCAATGAATAAAAAATCAATATCTATTAAAAAGTTCAAATAGGATAATAGGTCTATAAGAGGTTAGTACTTCCGCAAAATTATAAATAGAATGGACTATAGACCTTTGTCCTGTTTTTATGAAAAGTAAAAAAAACACAAAAAAACCTGAAAAAATCCCCTATTAGACAGAAGATTAAGAATCATACAATCATTTTATGAAAGCGTTATCTTCTAGGTTTTTTGGCAGCACTTCAATTGAAAAGGAGGATAGGTGTCGAAAACTATTATTTTGCTTTTTAAATGATTATTTATAAAAGGGGATAGTATGATGGCGAAATCGTCCAAATGGAAAAAGGTTACGATTATGTTATTATCAGCGTTGTTATTCGTACCACTCGTCATTCCGCAAGCGAGTGCAAACGAGGATGTAATCGTAAAGAATGTAGAAACGAAAGCAAAGCCAATTTTAGAAGTAGATGGCAAAAAATTTAAAGATTTAAATGCGAATAGACAACTCGATAAATATGAAGACTGGAGATTACCAGTAGAAGTAAGGGTAGAAGATTTATTAGGGAAAATGACCACTGAAGAAAAAGCTGGTTTAATGCTCATTTCCTCACAGTTTATGCAGGGTGGCGGCTTTGGCACAACTAAATGCCCTCCAGAAGAAGGTACACTCCTTTGTGAGACAGATACATGGAGTACAACAAATATGTGGGCACAGCCTGGTGACGAAAATTATCTATTTGATGAGCCAGTGTTAGATGCTTCTGCAGCGACAACAGGGATTCTTGATCGAAACTTGCGCTATTTCATCATTCGCGATAATCCAAAGGCTGATGTATTAGCACAATGGACAAATGAACTCCAAGAAGTAGCTGAAAGCTCAAGATTAGGAATTCCGGTTGTGATGACGTCTAATCCACGAAACCATATCAATAATAACTTGGCATTTGGGTTCGCGGAAGCAAGTGGAGTATTTTCAGTATGGCCTGGTGAACTTGGTTTAGCAGCTACAAGGGATGCTGAGTTGGTTAAGAAATTCGGTCAACTTGCTGCAAAAGAATGGAGAGCTTCTGGAATCCAAAAGGGTTATATGTATATGGCTGATATCATTACAGACCCAATCTGGGGTAGAACAAATGGAACATTTGGTGAGTCCCCTGAACTTGCGGCAGATATGATTTATGCAATTGTGAAAGGATTCCAAGGGGATCAATTAACTTCAAGTAGTGTTTCTTTAACAACGAAGCATTTCCCAGGCGGTGGAGCACGTGATGATGGGAAGGACCCACATTACTTATATGGGAACTTTAATCCATATCCAACAGAGGGAAGCTTACTTAAGTACCATATCCCTCCGTTTAAAGCTGCTATTGAAGCAGGCACGACATCCATTATGCCTTACTATGCGTACCCAAGCAATGAACATAGTGCACCAGGACAATTAGGCACTGATGAACCGTTCGAAGAAGTTGGTTTTTCTTATAATAAAGCGATTATTGGCACTCTTTTACGTGACCAGCTCGGTTTTAAAGGCTATGTGAATACGGATACAGGTATTACAACTGCACAGGCTTGGGGTGTTGAAGATTTAACACGTGCCGAAAGGGTTGCCTATGCGTTAAAAGCTGGAGTGAACATTTTCTCTGGTGAAGCAGATCCTAAATATATACTTGATGCAATCGCGGCTGAACCTGAATTAATCGAATCTGTGAATGATTCAGTTGAATTCTTACTAACAGAAATGATGAAATTAGGATTGTTTGAAGATCCGTATGTGGATCCTGCAAATGCAGTTAAGGTTGCGTCTAATCCTGAATCACAAAAAATTGCTGATGAAGCACACCGTAAATCAGTCGTTCTTTTACGTAATGACGAAAAACTACTTCCACTAAATAATGGCCAAATCAAAAAGGTTAAGCTTTATGTGGAAGTATTCACAAGAAGTAATGCAAAAGGTAGTTCAGAAGCTTTAAGACAAACGATAGCAAACTACGACCCATCGATTCAGGTTGTCGATAATTTGGAGGATGCAACACATGCATTAGTTTGGGTACATCCAAACACTACAACAGCAAATCCATCTATTAAATTAGGACCTGAAACAGGAATTGCAAATGTGGATCGCATCGTAGAAATTCAAAAAACAGTTCCTACCATTACAGCGATTAACATGACAAATCCATGGTTAATTGATGAAATTGAACCAAATGCTGCTGCGGTCATTAGTACATTTGGAGTTAAGGCGGAAGCATTGGTTGATGTGATTCGTGGTAAATTTAATCCAACTGGAAAGCTACCATTCACAATTCCTGCTGACGAAGAAGCAGTAGCAAATGAGAATGGGGACATTCCTGGATATGAAGAAGATCCATCTTATGTGTACAAAAACAAAGCTGGACAGGAGTATTGGTTTGGATTTGGACTTTCCTACAATCAAGGAAAAGCGGTAGGAAAACCTGATCATGCCGGCGAAACAGGAACACCTGATCATGCCCAAAAATCCAAAAACAAATAAACTAGATAAAAATAAATTAAAACTATTTGCAAATGCTAAATAGTTTGACCCAAATAAAAAAGTCTGGTGGTGTGATTATCTCATCAGACTTTTTTATTTTCATTCAACTTAATTGAGTTAATCACTATACCGGGTAGACGGTTTTATGATCTGCAAGGATTACCAATTTATTTTCATTAGGTTGAAATTTTACTTGTGCATCAGAGGAGTAATACCAAGTCTTTTCCTTTTCCTTTGCATCAAATATATTTAATTCATCCTGAAATTCTAACACTTTTGAAGCTGTTTCCTCATCAATAGGAAGTGAAATCTGCCAGTGGCCATCCTTTCTTTCAATATCGTATACATTCGTCTGACAAAGCAAACGGCTGCCAACAGTGTGACGAATCATCAACATCAGAAGTCACCCCCTGGTAAATCAATTAATAAAAAGAAACTATCTTGATTTCCCTGTATTGTAATTTCATGAATGTCTGTGATCCGGGCAGCATCCTGGGACTTTAAAACAGTATCTCCATTAATTGAAATTTCCCCTTCTATCGTAAAGACATAGATCCTCCTGCCTGCCTCCTGTTGGAAATTCAAACTCTTCTTTCCATCTAATTTTGATAAATACAGAGTTAAATCTTGATGGATTCCAGCCACCCCTTCGGAGCCACTATGGGACAACACAGGTAATAAGTTATTTTTTAATTGTTCAACATCATAAGAAATATCTTCATAGGACGGTGTTAACTTTTTTTCATTTGGTGTAAACCAAAGCTGTAAAAATCGTACTTCTTCATCACTAGAAGCATTGAATTCTGAATGAAGTACTCCTGTTCCAGCACTTATACGCTGAATATTTCCATTGCCGATAATTCCTGAGTTACCCAAGTTGTCTTCATGTTTGAGCTGTCCCTTCAATACGATAGAAACAATCTCCGCTTCTCGATGCGGATGAATACCAAAGCCGCGTCCAGCTTGAACGGTGTCGTCGTTAAAAACACGCAGTGGACCAAATCGGATATTGGAAGTATCATAATATTCACCAAAAGAAAAACTTAAATTACTCTCCAGCCATTCATTTTTTACTGTGTATCTTGTGCTCGCGGGAAAAAGTTGGATCAAATTTTAACACTCCTATCTAATTTTTATCGATTCTTCAAAAAAACAAAAAGTTGGAAAATATAACAGGATTTCTTCTGCTATATAATCCAACTCCATCTTACTTAGCCTTATGCTTGATATTTTTTAATCAAATCCACAAACGCATGGACGAATGATTGTAAGAATTGGACTGTTCCGTCATCTTTAATTTTGCCAGTTTCATCAAAAAGTGCTGAAACATTGCCAATATACGCTTCCGGCTGTTGTACAATTGGCATATTTAAGAAAACTAAAGATTGTCGCAAATGGTGGTTTGCCCCAAATCCACTCAAGTTACCAGGAGACTGACTGATAATGGCAGCAGGTTTGCCGTTCCAAACACTGGCTCCATATGGACGGGATCCTACATCTAGTGCATTCTTAATGACAGCTGGTACCGAACGGTTATATTCAGGAGTTACGAATAAAATTGCATCCATTTCCTTAACTGTATTACGGAAAGTAGTATATGCTTCCGGTACATTGTTTTCATCATCATAGTCCTGATTATATAAAGCCAGATTTCCAATTTCGATAATATCTGATTTATAACCTTCAGGGAATAACGTTGCAACATTCTCAGCAAGTTTTTTAGAAAAAGAATCTTTCCTTAGCGAACCAAGTA
Organism: Neobacillus sp. plas4; assembly: GCF_057221695.1. Classification (NCBI taxonomy): domain Bacteria; kingdom Bacillati; phylum Bacillota; class Bacilli; order Caryophanales; family Bacillaceae; genus Neobacillus; species Neobacillus sp. plas4. The sequence goes on along the minus strand of NZ_CM170152.1, from coordinate 891,072 downwards.
AAATACCAATTTTAGTCATTTTCTATCACCTATCCATTTTTTTATTTTTAATTCGAGATAATTGTATTCGAAGTAAATTTTATTGTCAAAAAAAGCTTCTCCAAACTGATAAATTCATAAAATTTGAAATGCGTTAACCTAACTATAATATTTTAGTTGGTCTCTCGTTTCTTTAGCTGCATATAGAGCTTGGTCTGCATATTTTATTAACTTTTCGCCTCTCGTTCCATCCTTAGGGTAAATAGAGATTCCAATACTCGCTGTTGTTTTAATAGAATGTTCCTTAATTTGATAAGGCTGCTGAAGTGCTTTATACAGCCTCTTTGCAATTTTATCAACATTTTGGTAACTCTTAATATCTTTTAACAGGATTAAAAATTCATCGCCGCCTATACGTCCAAGGACACTATTTCCCCTTACATTATTAATTAATCTGTTAGCAAATTGTTTCAGGAGCTCATCACCTATTTCATGCCCTAAAGTATCATTTACTTCTTTGAACTTGTCCAAATCCATATACAATAAGGCAAGCTGTTCTCCCTTTTTATTTGCAGTTTCAATCGATAGTTCCAACAAATCGTGGAAGCTTCGTCTATTCCTGAGCCCCGTAAGAGAATCATAGAAGGCCAAATTTTCTAACTCTGTCTCAATCTTTTTTCTATCCGTTATATCCTTGATTAGAATTTGCATGACCGATTCCCCGTTAAAAACCATGGGAATAGCGGTAATTTCTGCATAAAACTCCTTATTGTCACATCGAATCAATCTTTCTTCAATAGGCTCCGGTTTAGCTCCATCGTTTTTCTCAACCATTTCTATTAATTTGGAATCCACACTTTCTTTGTTTTCCGAATCAATAAACTCCCAAATCGATCTGCCAATCATGTAATTTGAACTTTCTTGTCCTAAAAGCTTTACACCTGCAGGATTTACAAGGACAATATGATGTTTATTTTGAACAATCACTGCATCAGGTAAAAGTTCAACAAGATTGCGATAACAGCCTTCACTTTCCTCGAGCTTTCTCTGAACTTCCATTTGTTCTGTAAAGTCTTTATACATACCTACAGCAAGAATCTCACCCTTGTTAATGGCGCGGTAGGTTGCTAGGATATCCAGTATTTCCCCATCTTTGCATCTTCTTTTTGTAAGACTATAATTAACATTTTCTCCTTCTCTTAATTTATTTAAAAATGCATCCTGTTGTTCTTTCGTCATATTATGCAAGGATGGAGGCAGAGTCATTCCTTTCAATTCCTCGAGTGTCCAGCCAAGTATATCTGTAAAAGTAGGATTTGCATGGAGAATAGCTCCATCTTGACCAATTAGAAAAATAGCATCATTGGTGTTCTCCCAGATTAGTTCAAATGCTTCTTCCCCAATTTTCGGAATATCTAAAATAAGACTAGTCATTTCATTCTCCCCATTTCTTCTATTCACCTTTGAATTAGCTCTCTATAAATTTCTATGCACTCTTTACTTTATCTAATTTTTTTAACAACCCAACTAAACCTCTTATCGTAAACAAAGTGAAATTTACGCTTGCAAAAGTATGAAAAGGTGTCCATTTTTTCCATTTAAATAATTTGGAATTCTTTTCAAAGTACCATTGACCGATACTCATCGGAACACTAAATAGTAAACTTTTCAGAAGTATTTTTCCAAAATGATCGTTATAAGAAAGTTTTACCCAGATGACACTTAAAAGTGGAAAAAACAATACTGTATAGATGATGTTCGTCTTAAAAATCTTTGGAAAAGGACGGACTGGATATTCTAGTCTTTTGGTACCGACAACATAAGCATCAATTAAAATCGCAATAACGCCTTTTGAAAAAAATATAACTAGATTTTCTCGCATTTTAGATCCTTTAAATAGAAATGGCAAGGAAACTAAACACAAAGCAGTAAGTAAATTCAACAGTTTCTTTTCCAAAAAAACATCCTCCAAAAAAACTAATCGAAAGTATCGATTAGCTCTTTCAATCTTTTAGCTATTCCCTTTTTTCACCCATTCCGCGACTGTGACGGTACGTTTTGCCTGATGCTTAACGGCAGCTTGAACAGCAGAAAAGTCTTCTACCATTTTGCCATTCTGATCAACCGTTACACTCGTTCCATAGGGGTTTCCTCCGGCTCCAAATATTACTGAATCTGTATAACCTGGAGTGGCAACAATCGCACCCCAATGGTGCATCGTGGTATATAGTGTTAAAATGGTTGCCTCTTGACCACCATGTGGGTTTTGAGCTGATGTCATTGCACTTACTACTTTATTTACTAGCTTTCCATTAAACCATAGACCTCCCGTTGTATCTAAGAACTGCTTCATTTGAGCTGGCATGTTTCCAAATCGAGTTGGTACACTAAAAATAATGGCGTCAGCCCATTCTAAATCTTCGAGCGAAACAGTGGGTACACATGCTGCAACTTCTTCAGAATAATGTTTCCATGCAGGGTTTGAATCAATTACAGATTGAGGTGCTAGTTCCGGAACTTTTAACACCTTTACTTCGGCCCCAGCTTCTCTTGCCCCCTCAGAGGCCCACTGTGTTAACTGATAATTTGTACCTGTTGAGCTATAAAAGATAATTGCAAGATTTACATTTGCCATTCATGCCAGTCTCCTTTTCAATTAAGAAAAATTTTCAATTGAATTAAATGATAGACCTTTATTAAAGCGATATAAGTTATTCAACCACCTCTAGAGTAACATCAATATTCCCTCTTGTTGCCTTTGAGTATGGACAGAATTCATGGGCCTTTTGTACAAGATCTTCTAATTTTCCTTTTTCAATCCCATGTCCTTTTACTTGTAACGTTACAGCAATTTTAAATCCTTGATCTTCTTCATCTTTTAAGAAACTTACATTTGCCGTTACTTCAGAATCAAATTTGACACGCTCTCGCCTCGCTATGTTTTGTAAAGCCCCATCAAAACAAGCAGAGTAACCACAAGCAAACAATTGTTCAGGATTTGTGGCATTTGGTAATTCCTTTGCTCTTGGTGTCCCTGGCATGGCTAAATCTATTTTTATATTACCCTCAGCCGTTTCCACTCTTCCATGTCTCCCCCCAACAGCTGTTGCAGAGGACGTAAATAAAGGTTCCTGTTTAGTCATCGTTCTTCTCCTTTATTATTAAATGTAAGCACAATAAGATTTATAAAATGTTTCCTAAAAACCTGATTGTTAACCATAATTTCCTACCTATTATTTCATTGGGTTGTATTTATTATTCCTTAGAGTTTTAAAATATTTTTATGTAATTAAAAAACTAATCGAATGGCTTCGATTAGCTTTTTATATTGATTAGGATTTTATTGGTTCGCTTTTTTTACCCATTCTGCAACTGTTACAGTACGCTTCGCTTGATGTTTTACAGCAGCTTGAACATCTTCAATCATTTTACCGTCCTGACCAACTGTAACACTTGTCCCATATGGGTTACCGCCAGCCCCAAATGTGACGGGATCTGTATAACCAGGAGCTGCAACAATAGCACCCCAATGATACATCGATGTATAAAGAGATAAAATAGTTGCCTCTTGACCGCCGTGAGGGTTTTGTGCAGAAGTCATGGCACTTACCACTTTATTCGTTAGTTTTCCATTAAACCAGAGACCCCCAGTTGTATCTAGGAATTGCTTCATTTGAGCCGGCATGTTACCGAAGCGAGTAGGCACACTGAAAATAATCGCATCTGCCCATTCTAAGTCATCTAATGTAACCTCTGGTACATCTTTTGTTTTTTCAACTGTAGCTTTCCATACAGGATTTCCTTCGATAGCAGATTGCGGAGCATGTTCAGGCACTTTTAATACTTTTACTTCGGCACCAATTTCTTTTGCACCCTCTTCTGCCCATCTTGCTAATTGATAATTTGTTCCACCCATACTGTAATAAATCACGGCTAATTTTACATTTGTCATTTTTTCTTCCTCCTTTTCAGTTTTATTACCAAATAATCGAGATAAGAAACCCATTTTGTAACACCACCTATTGTTTTCTTTTTTTAAAATTTCCATTCACTATTAAGCTGCTCTTTTTATCTCATTCGATTCCTTTTTAAAAAACAATTGACCAACTGATAATAGCTTGCTCCCATTGATTGCAAGGTAAACTGCTATTGCTAAAAATGCTAAGTCTAATTCATAACCTGCCATTTGACCATTTCCTAAAAACCCAACTGCTAGTTTTACTTTTAGTGTTGCTCCAATCATTAATAATGCAAATAAAGCTCCTACAAGTCTTGTTGCCAATCCAACGATTAATAGAATGCCCCCAACTATTTCGAGTAAAGCAACACCGTATGCAGTTACTCCTGGTAAGCCAAGACTTTCAAACCAGCCAGCCGTGTTTTCTATTCCGCCTTGAAACTTTACAACTCCATGAATAAAAAAGATTGCTCCTAATGTAATGCGTAATAAAAGTGCTCCAATTTCATGTTTTAACATCTAGTATTTCCCCCGTTAGTTTTTTTATTTAGTTATAAAATGCTTTTGATACCAAGCTGCAGCAGCCTCTACTTCTTCTCTCGTTAGTTGATGCCCTCTATTTTCCCAATGAAGTTCTACCTTCGCATTTGCCTTTTCTAATAAAGACTGAAGCTCTGTAGATTCCATCGGAGAACAAATCGGATCATTCGTCCCGGCTGCAATAAAAACTGATTTCCCTGTTAAATCAGGCAGGTCAATTCCTTTTCGCGGCACCATTGGATGGTGCAGAATCGCTCCCTTTAATGCATGTTGATAGTGAAATAATAAACTCCCAGCAATATTCGCGCCATTTGAATAGCCGATTGCAAGAATATTATTGCGGTCAAAATCATACTTTTCAGCTGCTTCATCTAAAAACTCGTTTAATTCTTTTGTTCGAAAAATTAGATCTTCCTCATCAAAGATACCTTCTGCCAATCTGCGGAAAAATCGCGGCATTCCATTTTCTAATACATTCCCACGAACGCTAAGTACGTTTGCTTCATCATCAATCATTCCTGCAAGTGGCAGCAGGTCTAATTCATTGCCTCCAGTGCCATGAAGTAATAACAGCGTTGGTTTTGTTGGATTTTGTCCCTTATTGAATATATGTTTCATTATTTATCTCCTTCCAGAACTCGAACCTCTACCGGCGGTAAGGTCTCTTCTAATTCTTCTCGTTTTGACTCTAGCCAAGATGGCAGCATAAGTTTTTCTCCAAGTACAGCGACTGATTCATCCACTGAAAAGCCTGGCGGGTCGGTTGCGATTTCGAAGAGGATGCCCCCTTCTTCATGAAAATACACGGCTTTAAAATAGTTTCGATCTCGTATTTCTGTTGGATAGTAACCTTTGTCTTGGAGAAGTGATCTCCATCGGAGTAAATCAGCTTCATCCTTTGCTCTCCAAGCTATATGGTGAACAGTGCCAGCCCCCATTAAACCTCGGACAGTTGGATTCAGCTGAATATCCACAGTGTTTCCGAGTTGACCCTCTGCCTTAAATCTTAGAAATTCACCTTCTTGGCCTATACATTCTAATCCCATCACATGTTCTAATACATCTGTTGTTTTATGCGGCTGAGCAGAGTAAAGAACTGCACCGCCAAATCCTTTAATGGCAGTTCCTGCTTGGACACCACCAAAACTCCAAGAATTGATCGGTCCTTCATCTCTTTCCACAAGTTCCAGAAGCAAGCCATCTGGGTCTTGAAATGTAAGGTATGTTTCTCCAAAGCGAATGGAGACATGCGTTTCAATGTTGAATTTTTTGAATCGATTCTCCCAAAAAGCAAGACTGCCCTTGGGGATCATGTAACTTGTTACACCAACCTGCCCTTTTCCAATTCGTCCTTTTAACTGCTTCTCCCAAGGAAAGAAGGTGATCACTGTTCCCGGCTCACCCATTTCATTTCCAAAATAGAGATGATACACTTCAGGACGATCGAAGTTGATTGTTTTCTTAATAAGCCTTAACCCAAGTACACCAGCATAAAAGTCAATATTTCTTTGAGCGTCATTGACCATCGCTGTGATATGATGGATGCCAGATGTCTTCTGCATTGTATTCCCTCCGTTTCACCTCAGGCCTTTTTACTATTTTATTTAGGTCTTTTAATAGAAAACAGCTCGCCGATTTTTGCATAGTTGGTTCCAGCCAGCCGGCTCACAGCCGCTAAGCCCCTAGGGTCAATTCTTCCCTTTTCATAAATTTCATTTTCAATATGAAACTGAACAATTCTTCCTATTATAAGGTCACACCCAGGTGAATCCAAACCGCCTAATTCAAGGGAATGCTCTAAAGAACATTCCATACGAATTTTGGCCTCCTTTACGCCGGGTACAGAAATTTTCACACTTTCTATAGGTGTTAGTTGAGCTAATTCTATTTCACTCTCATCAGCAGGAAGACTTGCTGCTGTTTGATTAATTTTTTCAACATTTTGTTCATCTACGATGTGAATCACAAATTCTTTGGACTCTAGAATATTTCTCGCTGTATCTTTTGGCTGCCCCTCTCTTCGCTGAATCGATAACGAAATCATCGGAGGGTTTGACGAAACGATAGTAAAATAACTAAATGGTGCACCATTTAAAATTCCATCTTTCGATAGCGTGGTAACAAAAGCAATCGGTCTTGGAATAATACTCCCGATTAGAAATTTATAATTTTCTCTTTCGGACAATGAGGCTGGATCAATTGAAAGCAAGAAATCATACCCTTTCCTAATAAAATTAGTCTAGTTCTCTTACTTGAAATGATAGCAACCCACGTTCAATTTGTCCTCTATGTGGCTCATACTGTTCAGGCAGCATTAATTTCTCGCCCATTGTTTCTTGTGATTCATCATGCGCAAAGCCTGGAGGATCGGTTGCAATTTCAAATAAGATTTCCCCATGTTCTCTAAAATAAATGGCATTAAAATAATTTCGGTCCTGTACTGGAGTGACGCCGTAACCATTCGCTGCCACATATTTTTGCCAATCCAATTGATCCTGGTCATCAATAGCCCGCCAAGCAATATGATGTACAGTTCCTACACCCATTTGCCCGCGTCCATTAACAGTTAATTTTAGATCAATGACATTTCCGATATCAGCTGAAGAACGATAACGTGCAAATTCTCCTTCTTTTCCCACGAGTTCAAGGCCCATAACATTTTCTAACAAATCAGCCGTTTTATTAGGCTGAGTGGATAATAAAGTGGCTCCGCCAAACCCTTTGATGGCAACTTCTGGAGTTACTTCACCAAAATTCCAATGATTCACTGCTCCTTCTTCTCTCCCTACAATTTCAAGATGAAGGCCATGTGGATCATCAAATTGCAAATATTGTTCGCCGAATCGAGCTGTTTTCTTAAAAGGAATTTTAAACTTTTCTAATCTTGTTTCCCAAAATTCAAGGGCTCCTTTAGGAACAACATAGGAGGTAACTCCAACCTGACCACCGCCGATTTTCCCTTGACGAGCTCCAGCCCATGGGAAGAATGTAATGATGGTTCCAGGTTTTCCACCTTCATCACCGAAATAGAGGTGATACGTGCCAGGATCATCAAAGTTTACCGTTTGTTTTACTAAACGCAGCCCTAGAACGCCTGCATAAAAATCAACATTCTCCTGTGGATGACCTACAATCGCAGTAATATGATGAATACCCATTGTTTTTTTACTCATTTTTAAAACACTCCTTTTTCTATTATGATGTCTATTTCTAGATTAAATTATCGATAAATGCTGTAAGCTAAGATTCTCTATTTCGAGATATTTTAGAATAATAAAGCATCCAATGCATATTGACCTGGTCCGATTAATGCTATACCTATGACAACAGCGATGATTGTTAAATTATATTCATATCCATTTTGTGTTGACCAATAACCATTTGGAGCATGAACCTTAACAATTGCCATGACCATTGTACCTGCAATCATGATCGCTGCAAGCGTGGTAAGGAATCCTAAGGTAAGCAATAATCCTCCTATTAATTCTGCCAGACCAGCCATGAGAGCCATTGTCACACCTGGTTTTAATCCGAGTGATTCCATCCATCCTCCTGTACCCTTTAAACCATAACCGCCAAACCAGCCAAATAATTTCTGTGCTCCGTGAGCCATGAACGACAGCCCAATCACTAACCTAATCATTAATAATCCAATACCTATCATTAAATTAGACCTCCTATTTTCTTTTTATCTTGATTCCGAGATATTTACCAAAAAAATATACGATTAAACTTTGTTATTTACTTTTTTTAAAGCGTTGACCAATAACTCGGATTCATCATCTGTTAAATTTCCAAAAAAAGAATCAACCAATTCTTGATACTTCGGCATGATGTTTTCCATCATGTTCATGCCATCAGCCGTTAAAGTAATATGAATAACCCGCCTGTCTTCTCTACAGTCATTTCGTTTTATAATCCCTTTTTGTTCAAGTTTATCTATTACATATGTCATAGAACCGCTAGAGATCAAGATTCTATTTCCAATCTGCTGAATGGTTTGTTTTCCTTGGTAAAAAAGTGCTTCTAAGACTGAAAACTCTGTAATGCTTAGATTAAATTTGGACATTTCATCTCTTAGCCGTTCCTGTATGGCTTTTGAGGTTTGCATGAGCAGTAAAAAAGGCTGATTTGTACATTTCCTTTCCATATTTACACCTCCTGATTAAATATCCTTAATTAATATATCTCGAATTAAAGATATTGTCAATACATACTTACAAATTGCTGTTATCTAATTTTCTCTATTGAGCTTCTTCAAAATTATAGACATCATCCAGATGGAATACACGCATTTTACGCGGCAAAAAGCTCCGGATTTCTTCTTCATTAAAGCCTACTTGTAATCTTTTTTCATCAAGGATTAAAGGTTTTCTTAATAGCCCTGGATTCTCTTTGATAAGTGTATACAATTCTCCAAGTGAAATCGTATCGATATTTACATTTAACTTTTGGAATGTTTTTGACTTTGTCGAGATAATTTCATCGGTGCCATCTTCTGTAAAACGAAGGATATCCTTTATCTCATCAACTGAAAGCTTTTCAGAAAGAATGTTTCTTTCTTTGTAAGGAATTTGATGTTCGTCAAACCATGCCTTTGCTCTTCGGCATGAAGTACAACTAGGTGATAGATATAAAGTTACCATTATGAACACTCCCCTATTATGTTTTTTCGTCAGTTCGACTTCTATCCATTAGCTTTACCATTTATCTTAAATCAGCGTATCTCGAATTAATATATCTCGAATTGGAGATATATTTATTATATATCATCTTATACATTTGTCAACGGCAAATAATAAAATAATAATAAAAGCCCCCTTTATGTAATTTTTCATAAAGGGGAGCAGGTTTATTGCACATTAAATTCCTCTAGCAGTATTTTCTCCGTTTGAGGCATTGTTAAACCTAAATGCCAGCATCCCATTCCACCTAGTCCATATTGTCCAACTAACCGAAACTTAGTAAGCAGGCTTCTTGGGTCTTCAAACCACACTTCATGTAAGATCCCTTTATTGTCTACATAACGAAACCACGGTGCTGCTGCCTTTTCATCATAATGGACAGTACTTTGGTAGCCTGTTAATAAATCTAAAGCATGCTGAGTAGAATAAGCTTTTCCAGACTGTTTCTTCTCTTTTATTGTCCAATCATACGCATACTGAGGAATTCCTAGCATCAACTTTTTTCTATCTACAACGGATACAGCATAATCAAGTGTTGCTTTTACTTCATCAATTGGAGCGATTGGGCCTGATGGGCCTCCTGGCCAATGCCAATCATACGTCATTAAAAATAACCTATCCAGATACTTTCCAAGTGTTTGATAATCATAACCTGCTGAATAGGAGGGCTCCTTGTCTCCTTTTTTAGGAGGGACGGCCATCATGACCTCCATTCCTGCTGGATGGAGTTTTTCTGCTAATTCTTTAATAAATTGGTTAAGAAGATTTCGATCTTTAGGTCTAACTTGTTCAAAATCGATAACAACACCTTTATAGTGGTGGCTATCCAATAGGGAATAGATATTGTTAATAAATTTTTGTCTCAGCCAATCCGTACTAAATAATGTATGGATTAGCTCAGGATCAAATCCCTTTTCGCTTAAATTGGATAAAGTCGCATATGGAGCCAGATTCTTTTTCCATGCGATTTTATGTGCTTCATTCTCTTTCACTTCAATCAGATTGCCTTGTACATCAGGTTTATACTCAAACACAAAAATACTAGAAAGGGTACTTTTATAATTATTAATCATCCAAGTATTCGCACTCTTATCTTTTGGAACAAAGTAGGTTCCAGTCCAAACATCCACTTTGGGTGGACGGGGGATCGTCAATTTTTGTCCAGGAACAATGACTCGACTTTTCAACCCATTTTGGTTCATTAACGTTTGTTCACTAATTGCATGTCGTTTTGCAATCTCCCAAACGCTGTCTCCTGGCTGCACGATGTATGTGGAACCCGGTATTAACATTGCCTGCCCAGGAACTAGTCCTATATTTTTTGCTAAACCATTGAGCTTTACAAGTTCGTCTTTGTTCATTTTATATTGTTTTGATATTTTACTTAAGCTATCTCCATATTTCACTTCATGTATGACTTGTGCATTTGTCAAATTCGGGGTCAACAGAACGATACAAACTGAAACAAATAACAATTTAAGGTTTTTTACCATAAATAAATCTCCTTAAGTATTTGAATTATGTTTTTACCTTTAAATCCTTTTGAGCTTTAAAACAAAATCGGGTTTCTTGAGTTTATAGGAAATAGTTTTCCATCTAACGCAAATGAAATTTTACCAGTTTCTTCAGAAACAACAAGAGCAAGTGCATCGCTCTTTTCGGATATTCCTAGGGCTGCCCGGTGGCGTGTTCCAACTTTCTTGTCTCCAGTTACTACTGTTGTCAGCGGAAGAACATTTGCTGCTGAGATGACGGTATTTCCCCGTATTAATACTGCTCCATCATGTAATGGATTTCCAGGATAAAAAATCGATCCCAATAATTTTGGTGTTACCTGTGCTCCTATTGTTGTTCCCTTTTGGATAAGGGTGTCTACAGAATCTCTACGTTCTACTACAATAAGTGCACCATGTTTTTGTTTCGACAGGATTTGAGCGGCGATAGATATATCATCATAAGTATCTGTAAAGGATGATAAATAGCAATTTAAATAAAAGGAGGCTGCCATCGATTCAATTTTTATTAGATGTTCTTTTACATCCTCTAGACTTCCTAATACACAGTAGTTTTCATTACCTAGGAGTTTTAAATTGGTTCCGAGTAAATCAATTATATTTTTAATACCCTCCTCCACATTTTGCTTTAATGGTGAAAAATCACAATTACTATCCATATAGATATTCCTCCAACTATATGCTAAAAGCCTCTTCATTCCGCTTTTCTTTTGATTAACGGTACTGTTAGAAATAGTATTCGTTTGGCGATTGTAAATTATTTATGAGCATTTAAACTCAAGTAACTTTAATTGATTTGTTTTTTCATGTTTATTATAATTTAAATAGGTTACTTAAAGTATACACGTTACTTTTTATATAATCATATTTTAGAAGCGAGGTAAGGAAAATGAATATGTTAGAATCAAAAGTAATTCAAACTAGATGTGAAAAAGAAATATTTATAGAAGAAAAATCAAACATTGAAATGAAAGAGTTTCGTACGCTTGATAAGAACACTCCTTTTTATGAATTTATGATAGGACTTGATCTCATTCGAATAAGGGATAATGAGTATTATGGAAATAAAACAAGTTACGTTAATATAAGAATTTCAGAAGATTTACAATCTCTTTTTGTAATAGAGCCTGATGCTCAAAGCCTTTTTGCTGTCAAAAACAAACAAGAAAAAGAAGCAGCAATTGAACTAATTCATTATTTATTGGTTGATTCACAAACCTTTAAACAAGTTGTCTCAGAAATGATAAGTAATCTAAAGAAGGAAGATGTTATGAATGTTTTTGAAGTCGAGGAAGCAAACATTAAGTTGGCTGTGCTAGAAAGATTATTATACGTTCGTAATGAAGATATAAAATTCATGATTAGATTGGAAAATATAGCTTAGAAATAAAAAGGGAGAGAAAGCCTATCAAACGGCTTTTTCTCTCTTTTTTTGAATATTCGTTTTTAGTTATTTAGAATCTCATTAATAATTTGTAATTCTTCTTTAGATATATTAATTCCACTTGCCTGAACGTTTTCACGGATGCGCTCTTTTCGTTTACCTCCTGGTATGACTGCATCAACACCCTCTTGAGTGAGTAACCAAGCTAGTGCTAAGTTAGGTAGGATTGTTTCTTTTTGGGCAGCAATCTCTTTTAGTTTTTCCACTATTTCAAGTGATCGTTGGAATTGTTCACCTTGGAATAAAGGAACGGAATTACGCCAATCTTGTGGATCCAATTTAGACTCTTTTGTGAAGCCTCCGCCAAGTAATCCAAATGCTAATGGACCATATGGAATAAAGGAAATATTATTTTCAATACAATAAGGTAATAATTCTGCTTCCGCTGATTGATCCAACATATTATAGGGTGATTGCAAAACAGAAATATCACCATTAGCATTTGCCTCTTTTAATTGCTCTAGCGAAACATTCGAGATTCCAATTGCTCGGATTTTCCCTTCCTCTTTTAGTCGAGCTAACTCACCAATCGACTCTGCAAAAGATGTTTCATTGTCTGGAAAATGCAAATAATACAAGTCTACATAGTCTAATTGCAACCTCTGTAGACTCTTTTCAACTGCTTCTCGCAAATATTCAGGACGATTATCCGTTCTTACAGAGCCATCAGGAAACCAATGCTGCGCTCCCTTCGTTGCAATCACAATGTCATCACGCTTAAATTCTTTTAATACTTCCCCTACTAATTCTTCAGAACGGCCAAGACCATAAATATCAGCTGTATCAATAAAGTTTACCTCGTTTTTTAATGCTTCCCTTACAAAATCTTTTCCTTCTTCTTCATTTAAGTTTTGAAACAAATTATGTCCGCCAACTGCATTTGTACCAAGTCCAATTACGGATGCTTTAAGATTAGATTTTTTTAATGTTGTATATTTCATTTTTTTCCTCCTAAAAGTGATTAGTCCTATCTTATTTTTTAAAAATGAAACTTACAAATTTCATTAAACAAGTTTCATATAATGAAACTCATTCTGTATAGTTTGAGATAAAAAAATAAAACATCTATACTATCGGAGACTGAGGTGATGAAATGGCACGGAATGAAGTATCGACATTAAAAAAAGGACTTCTAGTATTAGAATTAATAAAACTACATAAAGGCATTACATTAAGAGAAGTGATGGACGAACTGAATTTAAGTAAATCTACAGCTTTTCGGATTTTAACAACCCTAGAAGAAATGGGGTATGTGTATAAACTTCAAACTCAATTTTTTATTCATCATAAAATGTTTTTCGAAAGCTTTGAAAAGCGTTCGGAAATGGATTGGGCTTCATTACGTTCGATTTACCAGGCGGCACAAAATGTACAGATGAGTACCTATATAGGAAAAGTGGACGGGACCGATCTTGTTATGACACAAGTATTACACTCCCCATATGAGAATTCAGCAGACGAAGAAATTGGAAATCGTTCAAAACTACATCAGTCCGCTTTAGGTAAAGTGATCTTAGCTAATTTAGATGAAGAATTACTAGCTTCAATATTTGATAAATTATCACTTGAACGTGCAACGAAAAATACATTTCAAGACTCACAACTATTTCGTTATCATTTAAAGGCCATTCGTGAAGATGGTTATGCATTTGATGATGAGGAACGTATTGTCGGTATCCGTTGTGTAGCTGTACCAGTATTTCGTAATAAGGAAGTAATTGCTGCCCTAGCAATCGCTGCACCTGCAGAGCAAATTTCACGCAGCAATATTAAACAGATTGCTGAAAAGCTAAATACAGGCAGCAAAGCCATTACAAAAGAAATTGAAACTTTAAATCAATGAATGAACTATTATCGGAGGATTCCCATGAAAAGTAATTATCAAAATTTATTTCAAGACTACATATTTAAAAGTGGTGTTCACGTAAAAAATCGTCTTATGATGGCACCAATGACCACATTTTCTGCAGATGAAAATGATTATGTTTCACAGGAAGAACTTGAATATTACAAAGAACGTGCAAATGGTGTTGGTACAATTATTACTGCTTGTGCATATGTTTCAAAAAAAGGTAAGGGATTTGACGGTCAAATGGGTATTGATCATGATGGTACAATTGACGGTCTTTCAAAATTAGCAGATGTTATTCACTCTGGTGGTGCGAAGGGAGTCGTTCAACTGTATCATGGCGGCCGTTTAGCAGTCCCAAGACTTATTCCAAATGGAGAAACTGTAAGTGCAAGTGCTGTAGCTCCCCTTGGAGATCGTGGATTTTATAGTATCGGGCAAACACCGAGAGCATTAACTACTGAAGAGGTATTTGAAATTATAAAGGACTTTGGTGACGCAACACGCCGTACAATTGAGGCTGGATTCGACGGAGTAGAATTGCACGGTGCAACCGGTTATTTATTACAGCAGTTTGTTTCACCACACTCGAATCAACGAACAGATGAGTTCCAAAATCGCTATTTATTTGCCATTAAACTAATTGATGAAGTGAAGCGTGTGATCAAAGAATACGCAACAAAACCATTCTTAATTGGTTATCGTTTTTCACCTGAAGAACCCGAAACACCAGGAATCACCATGAAAGAAACATTTGAGTTACTTGATGAATTAATGAAAGCAGATATCGATTATATTCATATTGCCACAACCAATGCTTGGGCTAAGCCGCGTAGAGGAATGGATAGTGAAAAATCTCGTACAGAGTTAATTGCAGAATATATTAATGGGCGTGTGCCAGTCATTGGTGTTGGAAATATTCATACCCCAGATGAAGCAGCACTTGTATATGAGAAAGGAAAAACAGACTTTGTAGCACTCGGACGAGCAATAGTGGTTGAGCCTCATTGGGTAGAAAAAGTACAGCATAATGAAGAAGAAACTATTAGACACCAACTAACAACTACTGATCAACATCAAGCAGTTATTCCAACTCCACTTTGGAAGTTAATTTTAGAGGTCGAGGGTTGGTTTCCAGTTAAACGATAGGAGTATTTGTAAATGCAAAACGAATATCAAGCACTATTTTTACATAGTGTTTGATATTCGAATCACAATTTTGGCTTTTGTTTGTATGGTTTTTTGTAAAAACTGTACGCTTTTTTCTATTATAATTGACCTACCCATTAAGGAGGATAATAACTCATTTTCCTCCTAACCTAACATTTTACCTTTTTTCAACTCTTCCATCCGCATGGCGTGCGAATCTTCCTGACTCACGCTTATTTACAGGATCTGGACGGTCCCACGGCCAGCCCCCAAATTGTGTAGTTTGATAATCCTTGAATGCATCGCGAATTTCCTGCTCCGTATTCATTACAAACGGTCCATAGCTTACGACAGGTTCTTGTATCGGCTCACCCTCTAGGAGCAGCAAATAACTATCAGATGAACCATTTGTCATCGTGATTTCCTGATCACCGGCAAGCTTTACACGGTGGTACGCTTCAATCGCTGTTTCGTCTATATTTAGTTTATCTCCTTGATAATAGTAAATATTTCTAGTCATTGTCGCTGAAACGGATGGCAGGGTGAAGACTGCATCTGGCTCCATATGAATAACGTAAATCCCCACATGATGATTTTTATCGTTTGCCCAAGAAGCAGAGTTTGGTTCTAAACCAGACTTGCCCATCACACTTCCGGCAATCAATCTTACCGTCGTTTTCTGTCCATTCGCAGCGGCTGATTGTACTTCCGGTATATCTTCAGCCCATAACATTTTATATTCAGGTTCAGCAAATTTATTTTTTGCAGGCAGATTCAACCATATCTGAAAGAATTCAAGTGGATTGCCTTTGTCCTGATGGACGAGAGGAAACATTTCAGTATGCTGGGCACCCTTACCTGCGGTCATCCACTGAACATCTCCATTCCCAAAACGTCCTACAGACCCATGTGAATCAAAATGATCAATAAGACCTTCGAGAACAACGGTAACCGTTTCAAAACCTCTGTGGGGATGTACAGGAAACCCCGGAACCGTTTTGCCATGATACATTCGAAAACCATCACGCAATGTAAAATCCTCGCCAAGATTTCTGCCTTCCAATGAAACATTCGGACCCTGCTCGTCATTTCCTGGTGGATATGCATCTTTATGATGTACGGTCATAAGGAATGGATCTTCTGTCTCCCATGGAAATCCTAATTTTTGTATTTTCAAGATTTTGCTATTCACTTCTAATTCCTCTCCTATTCTTTGACGAATTCCTTTGTACTTCTCACTGTATCAATAGGACGTACTAATTTTTCTATTTCTTCACGTTTAGGATCTAAGAACGGAGGTAACGATAATTTTTCCCCAAGTGTTTCATAAGGTTCGTCACCCATAAAGCCAGGACCATCGGTAGCGAACTCAAATAAAATTTGCGGTGCCACTCTTGCGTATAATGACTCAAAAAAGTGACGATTTACATAACCAGAAGTTTGGAATCCAAAACTACTTAGACGCTGAATCCATTCCTCTAATACTGAGCGATCCTCTACACGGAATGCCGCATGGTGAACCGTACCAAAACCTTGTCGGGCTTGTGGAAGAACCGCATTATATTCTACAATAACCGAGGCACCATTTCCTCCTTCGCCCACTTCAAATAAATGGAATGATCCGTCATGTGCAGTCTCTTTAAATAATAAAACTTTTTCCAGCATTTCTTTAAAATAATCAAAGTTCGCAATACGAACAAATACAGGACCTAAACCAGTTATGGCATATTCCAGTGGAATTGGACCTTTTTGCCATGGTGTACCTGATTCCACGCCTTTATTGAATTCATCTGAAATCAATTGATATTGCTGGTCGTCAAAATCAACGAAGGAGAGTGTTTTCTTGCCAAATTGCTCTTTGATTCCAGTATGTTTGACTTCTAAACGATCAAAACGTTTTACCCAATAGTCTAATGCTGCATCACTCGGTACACGGAAAGAGGTTTTTGAAATCTCGTTTGTACCATGTACACCCTTCGGAATGCCTGGGAAATCAAAGAACGTCATATCTGTGCCTGCGCTGCCTTTATCATCAGCAAAGAATAAATGATAGGTTTGAATATCATCTTGGTTGACTGTTTTTTTAACTAAACGCATACCTAAAACATAAGTAAAAAATTCATAGTTCTTTTCTGCACTGCTTGTAATCGCAGTTACGTGGTGTACTCCTTTTAGATGGTTCATTATAATTTCCTCCTAAAAAATTCAAATTTTATAGTTCGTTCATTAAAACTTCTCAATCGGTGTTAGATTTTTTTCAATTTCATCCCTGCGGTCTTCTAAAAATGGCGGTAAATCTAATTTTTCTCCTAGTGTTTCAATATCTCCATCAATCGTGAACCCTGGCCCGTCGGTTGCAATTTCAAATAGAATCCCGTTTGATTCGCGGAAATACAGGCTCTTAAAGTAAAAGCGGTCCACGATGCCAGATGAATGGAAACCGCGTTCTCGTACTTTCATATCCCAAAATTCGAGTTCTTCATCGTCTTTTACACGAATCGCTAAATGATGAATACTGCCGCGACCTGGTTTTTCAGAAGGGCCGTCTAAATATTTCACTACGATTTCTCCAAAAACCTCTCCTTTAATGGATTGAAAAATCGCTTCGTCATCTGTACGGCTTGTCTCGGTATAGCCAAACATGTCTGTAAGTGTGCTTGCTAGTTTATCAAGTCTTCGTACCGTCATTTCCACCGAGCCCATTCCTTGAATTTGATGCTGGGTGGGAACATCGGATTTTTCCCAAGTTTCCCAGTGGTCTACTTTCGCACCGTTTGAGACAAGAAGTACCATACGTAGGCCTTCAGAATCTTCAAAGTGTAATGCTGGGTGATTGGCATACGTTGTAATGTCACTATTGGTTACACCGTGTTCCTCAAAACGTGCTTTCCAATAAGTTAAACTCGCTTCTGATGGTACAAGTAAACCAATTTTTGTGATAGCATTTGTACCACGGTGTGTATGACCAACTAGTGGTATTTCAAAAAACGATAATTCAGTACCTGGGCTACCTGTTTTATCTCCGAAAAATAAATGATACATCGATGGATCATCTTGGTTCACGGTTACCTTCACACGACGTAACCCAAGCACATGCCGGTAAAAGTGATTATTTTGACTTGCATTTTTTGTAATCATTGAAATATGATGATGTCCTGGAATTTTATACATAGATGATTCCTCCAATCAGTTAACTAATCAAGTGATAAGCAAAAAATTAATAGACCCGCATTTACCACTAGTAAAAGAATCCTATTTTTCTAATTTATTCTCAGCATGTTTTTGTAGCTTAGTCATCAGATTGAATAGTGTTTTTTGCTCATCCTCTGTTAAACACTCATTGAGAATGGACGTTTGGAAAGTAAGTTGATGTTCAAAAACTTCATGCATTTTATCTTCCCCTTTCTTCGTCAAGGTTATCCATTTGGTTTTCCAGTCCTGCTTACGTTGTATATATCCCTCTTGCTCAAGTCGAGTGAGCATACGTGAAATTCCACCCTCCGACACCGTTACTTTCGTGGCAAGTTGACTTTGTGTGATCGGCTGATAAGTCGAAACCTGGTTTAATACATCAAACTGTGCAGCTGTAATCCCAAACTGTTTTAAGAAATCATTCGATAATAAATTACTTTGATGTGTAAATCGAGCAATACGCAACCAAATTAGTGAACCAAGTGTATTTTTTCTCAATATGACTCACTTCCTTTCGTTACTTTCACTTTACACCTCAAGTTAATAAAAGGCAATAAAAATATCTCGAATTAAAGATATTTTTATTCCGTCTATAAATTTCATGCTGAACTTTTCTTCTCCTATAATACGAGAGAATAAACTTGCAGTTAGGATTTCCAGGAGATTAATTGGTATATAGGATAAACAGTAGTACATACCTTTTAATGAAAAGAAAAACATGAACAGGGAGTGACTATTGTGGTAATACGATATGCGAATAACTGGATTCCAACCAAAACTCTCAGTGAAATGTCAGTCTCAGAATATGATGTTCTAATTGTAGGTTCTGGTCCTGGAGGGGGAGCTGCTTTACAAAGACTTTGTCAGCTGTGGAAAAACCAAGGAGCAAAAAAGATTGGAATATTGGAAAAGGGAGATAAGTTATTTCATTCCCATGGACAAAATATCCCTACACAAAATGTAAACACGTCACGTGATCAACTTATTGCATACAATTCCACACCTCTAGGTAAGCGCCTGCCTCAATTTTCTGGCGCTACGATGATATATGCTTTAGGAGGAAGGTCGTTGCTTTGGAATTGCGCAACTCCGAGACCGATTGATGAAGAACTGAGAGAATGGCCAATTAATCGCCATGAACTAGATGTTTATTATAGGATGGCAGAAAGATTACTAAATGTAACAACTGATTGGGCGAAAGGTTCATCTTTACAAGAACGAATGTTAAGGCGGCTCCATGCTGCTGGAATTTTGGAAGCAAAAGATATGCCGCTTGCTCTTGATTTAGCACCTTCCAGGCAGGGAGAAGTTCATTCCAATGCTTGGTATAGTTCGATTAATGCGATGGCTGCCGCCTTGTTTGATCGCCCTTATGATCTTGCTGTAGACGCTTATGTTTATCGAGTCAGAACTCAGGGTGCAAAAGTGTCTGGTGTCGATGTTTATGACGCTAATAAAAAATCCCATACGATTCGGGCAAAAAATGTAGTGGTTTCTGCAAGTACTCTAGAAACTCCGCGTTTATTGCTTAACTCTAACATAAAAGGGGATGCAATCGGTCGTTATTTAACAGGTCATGTATCGATGATTGGAATAGGAACAGTAAGTCGAAGAGAGTTTTCTGATAGACTCGGTAATTTATCGATATTGAAATTTGAGACTGAAGAGGATCCTTATCAAATTCAGATTCTTGGTCCTGACCAATATTGGTCCTACCAGCAATTCGAAGATAAAGAGTTGAAAGACCAGTTGATGATTGTTTATGCAACCTTTGGAAGAGTAGAACCTAGACGTGAAAACCGTGTATATATTGAACAAAGTCAAAAAGATGAATATGGTGTACCAATGCAGCAAGTGCAATATTCATTAAGTAATAAAGATCGTCAAACAGCTGAACAAGTGGAACAAGGAATTAGACGATCGGCAGCAGCTATGGGAGTGACTCTTGATGAGTCTTCATTAGTGCTCCGACCTCCGGGTGCTGATATGCATGAGGCCTCCACATGTCGAATGGGGAATGATCCTGCAACATCGGCAACAAACCGTCATGGCCAAATACATGGAGTTCAGGGTCTGTATGTTGCAGATAACAGTGTTCTTCCAACCCTTACAGCAGCTGGTCCCACACTTTCTGGCTCTGCTTTAGCCATTAGACTTGCAGATCATATATTTCGTCAGTCTAGTTGAGTGTTGAACTAATAAATGTTATAAAATTCTTAGTTTTATAAAATGAAGAATTGAGATTATATTAATAGATTTATAAATGTATTTATCATTATCTTAGCATTCAATCCTCTCATATATAAAGCAAAAAGAAGAATTCCCGTCTTCCTTTTGTTTCCTCTTTAGAAAATTTTTTTGTCTTAAAACGATAACCAATATTTTTTTAAATTTCCTATAACATCAAGTTTTGTTTACTAAAAAATTAGACGTTTTTTAAACATCTGATTCTAAAAAGTTCTGCAATAAACATCAGTTGAAATCAATTAATCGATCTTCCACAATCGGGCGCTTTCCTGTAATAAGGAAAGTGCTTTTTTCCATTTTAGGGCCAGATTGTTTAGGAACGCTTATCAAGATTAGAGGAGTTTGAGATCAATCATAATTTTTGAGAGGTATTCTAAAAAGTTGGGGCTCTCCCCCATTTTTATCTTAATAAATCTAAATATAATACAAATAAATTGGAGTAACTTTAATATTACCCTTCGAATATTTAAGTATTTAATTATCTCAATTATTTTTCTATACTAAATCTTCACCGAATATTCACCAAATCAAACATGTGTTTACATATATATTCTTAATTTTCTTGAAATGTATATAATCCCAAATAAGTTGAAAGATAACAATAGCCTTATGTCATTTAATGGAGAGGATAACAGTTGGATATAAGAATGAATACTAATGAATTAGGAGAATTGTGTTTACTTGCTGGAAAAATTATGTTAGAAAGCGGAGCAGAGACATATCGAGTTCAAGATACAATGATGAGAATTGCTAGTTCTTTTGGGAAAAACAACCCAAACAGTTATGTGACACCGACTGGAATTATATTTTCATTAAGTGGAACTGAACAAACCAAATTAGTACAAATTTCAAATCGGTCTACGGATTTATACAAAGTCATTATCGTAAATAGTATATCCAGGAAAATTAGCAGCGGGGAAATCTCAGCAGAGGAGGCCTACTCTACTTTAAGAAAAATCGAGAAAGGAAACCTAAAATATCCTTTATATGTAAAGATTATTTCAGCTTCCATCGTGAGCGGCTTCTCCCTCGTCATGTTTAATGGGGAATGGAATGATTTTTTTCCCGCATTCCTCGCCGGTGGTGCAGGTTTTTCATGTGTGAGTTATATTCATCGTTTAGTAGATATTAAATTTTTTACAGAATTTTTAGCAGCGCTAATTGTGGGTCTAATGTCTTATTTCTTCAAATATATTGGTTTGGGACAGGACCTATCTAATATTATAGTCGCAAGTATTATGCCGCTAGTACCTGGCCTTCTGATTACAAACGCTGTAAGAGATTTAATGGCAGGGCATCTTGTTTCTGGATTATCAAAAGGTGCAGAGGCAGCCTTAACTGCATTTGCCATTGGGGCTGGTGCTGCGATTGTTTTTTCACTCTTTAAATAGATCGAGGAATAGATGGACATGATTATACAACTATTGAGTACTTTTATTGTTTCAGGGGCCTTTGCTGTAATATTTAATATACCAGAAAAGAATATCTTGCAATGTTGCATTGTTGGTATGGTAGGCAGACTTTTACACAGTACGTTGATGAACCATGATTATAATACAGTGCAAGCTACCTTAATCGCCTCCTTTTCCATTGGCGTAATTAGCCAAATATTTGCGAAGATCTACAAGACTCCTGTTATTGTATTTAGTATTTCAGGTATCCTTCCTTTAGTACCTGGTGGCTTAGCCTATGATGCAACAAGAAACTTTGTTGAAGATCATTATAACTTAGGAATTCAGATTGGCGTAAAAGCCATTATGACAGCAGGTGCCATTGCTGTTGGCCTGGTGCTGTCAGAAGCGGTCATGCGGATTTTAACAATAAGAAAGAAAATTCATTTAAATGGTTTTCACAAGTAAGTTATTGAAAAAAGGAAAAAAGAGCCTACTAATTGATGTGACCCCCAAAAGTTAGAGTTTTATATTAAGCAGCTATTGGCGGGTATAGTTACGGTATTGAACCGGACTCATACCTGCCAATATTTGCTTTATACGCTTGTTATTATAATAATTGATATACTCTTCAATTCTCTTTTTTAATTCCTCAAAAGAGCACAGTGGTTCACCATAGTACATTTCTTGTTTCAATAAACCGAAAAAATTCTCCATGGGCGAATTGTCTAAACAGTTTCCTTTTCGCGAGATACTCTGGAACACCTTGTATTTTTTAAGAGTTTTTACCTACCTAAGGATTCTCTTTTAGTAAAGTTTTACGGTTTCAACCTTCCCCCTAGCTTTAATACTACATTCTAGGCAAGCTGACACAAAGTCGAACACATGATAGTTAATATATGTCTGACTTATTTTGTGCCTCATCTATTCGTGGTTTAGTCATCCACTGGGAACCAACTGATACATTTAAAAGCATGCTAAACACATTACGGAACCATTTGGTCGGTGATTTTAAGGGTTTATATCTTTGGCAGGTATTCTTCTAATTGATCAAAGGTACCGGCATATCCTTCCTGAGCCAACTCTTTCGAATCCTCGAAGGTTTTGATCTCTTCCGCTGTCGGGGATACGGGAACCACAGCCATTGTTAGTGTTGTTTTTCCTTCATCCTCGTTGAGTGTAATGGTATTCAGGGTTTCCATGGGCCAATTTGGGTGAAAGGGTGCACGTACAATGTTACCTTCTTCATCAGAAAAAAAACTGGTGTAAACGATTTTCTCTGGCGCACTAATATCACGGTATACAAATTTAACCCACATTACGCTGCCGTCAGCAGGTTTCTGGCTGTAGTGAAAAACACCGCCCGGACGGAAATCTGAATTAGAAACCTCGAATGTCCATCCTTTTGGTCCCCACCAGTTCTTTAGATGCTCTGATTCCGTTAATGCCTTAAATACAAGTTCACGTGAAGCATTGAAAGTATGAGTGATATTGATTTGAGTTGACATGGTAATTCCTCCAGTATTCCTAGTTTTCATTCTATTGGGTATAGTTTTCCCATTAATCAACACATCAATAGCTTTATATTCTGGTTCTAATGTTAATTTTTAAACATGTTGTTCGATTGCCTCTCCTTGTGTATTCGTTTCATCTAACTTTACTTTTAATTTGTTTTAATTCTTTGTCAATTAGTCTACAAATCATCTAAAGCTATAACCTCTCCGTTTGACGCTATCACGCCATAACTAGAATCTAACTTTCCACATAAAACGTATTGTTTTTGTTTAAAGTCATATACATAGTAAGGTTTAAGCTCAAACAATTCTTTAAGTTTTTCATACGCTTCTTCTTTTGTAATTGTTGCATTATCAGGTGCTTGAAATTGGTCAAAAACCTCTAACATAGGTTTATTATCCATATAATTTACAACTCGAAGACTCTTTGCTTCAATCATGATCACCAATTTTCTTTTAAAAACACGATTGTCTTGCTTGTTTGCTCTTAATATGGCATGAATGTACCCTTTATCACGATGAAGTGTTTTTAAAATCCAGTTTCCACTATCTTTCGGATATTCCTGTCGTAAAAAGTCTTTGACTGCAAGATCACATTTCTCTTGTTCTACTTTTGTTATTGGGAATGATACAGGGCTTGG
Source organism: Neobacillus sp. plas4 (assembly GCF_057221695.1). Classification (NCBI taxonomy): domain Bacteria; kingdom Bacillati; phylum Bacillota; class Bacilli; order Caryophanales; family Bacillaceae; genus Neobacillus; species Neobacillus sp. plas4. The sequence goes on along the minus strand of NZ_CM170152.1, from coordinate 866,969 downwards.
TTCACATGAAAATGCCTGTTCTGCTGATACGTCTTCAATCCAACTAATCTCTTTTCGTTCAAATGGTTTATTAATGGGTTTATCCCAATGAATGGTTTTGTCAATTTTCAAATATGAGTTTGCGTCCACAATAAATTCAAATGGAATGGTTGACGTTTGGTCATTCTTGACATAGATTTCCTCCACTGCATAAACAGGAAATAATTTATTCTTTTCGTACAAAGGAAATTCAACCAATTTCAATTGTTCCTTTGCCAGATGGTCTATTTTATTAAAGGAAAGTGTGTATGTTTCCTCCTTTACCTTTTCTTTTGAAGGAAATTGTCCAGAGACAGAAAACGAAGTGAGCTTCCCTTCAGGATTAACTTTAACTTCAATAAATCCAGAGGGTGACACCGCTATGCCTTCAAAACATTCTTTAAAAAGCATTTCTCCTTCCTCTTCTTGATGTAATTGAAATTGCTTCCCATATGTCAATCCAGTTTCATGTTCAAGCCATTTGATAATATCCTTCTTATTATGATTAGCAAACGTAACTCCACCCTTGGCATATGTCTTGCCCATGACAAAAATAACACTTTCAAACTTACCAGTATTCAAATTTACCTCAATCACTGCTGTTCCTTCTGGATTTGAACCATCATCCTCTTCTTCCGTTACAAGATTAGGAAACCATTCCATCCCAAAACTATAGACAGTTTCATTAAAAATATTGACGTATCGGCTAAAACTATAACTTTGTAAATGGTATTGCTCTAATCCAAATTTAACTTTTGTCAAATCAATTAATTCTTTTATTCTTTTATCCACTTGCATTACCCCTTTATACTTTGGTGTATCCTTATAAATTTTTTGTTTCTCAACTATCACAACATCAGTTCGTGGGTTTTAACCTTAATCCAATTACCTCTTGTCTAATTGTTCCGTGAGTATTAATTCCCTTAGCTGATCTGCAGCCTTTGACGATGTTAGATACGTTTCCCCTTCTCCTACCATATACATGAGGGTACTTTTTTCATCTTCCTCTCCTAACCATACATGGATGGCATGAGTAGGAAATTCCCCATCATATTCAACCATTAAGTCATAATCAGGCTTTGTGTCATTGATATTTGATTGCTGTTTAACTGCGGTTCTTATCGCCTTCTCAAACACTTCAATTGATTGTTTATCATCGAAGGTAAGAATAATGTCTTGATTCATGCCACCAATTCCACTTGATTTGGATACGTTTATCTCTTTAACCTTTTCATCTAACAGAACCATCGTATTTTCTTGACTATTTTGACAACCTACAATAATAGATAAAGCTACAAGCAAAAGAAAAGAATATAAAACTTTCATTGTCATCTCCCCTAAAAATATCTTGCACTACTTATCTACAATTTTACTATTTGTTACCAATATAATCTAAGCGTTGTATCGCCTACAAATAATATTGTAATACTACTTTTATATTGGATTAACCCGCTAATCACATCGTTAAATTAAAATAAAAAACGTTACTTCGTTATTTACGAAAACACTGCATTTTCTTGATATAAAAAAACCCCATAAATGTTAGATTAATGTCTAACATTTATGGGGCAGTACAAATTCTATGAACCGAACCATTGCTTTTTCTTCATTTTATTAAACGCATCCGCTAAGTATTCTATTTCAAGCTTTATGACGCCACATGAATAGATGTCATAAAATCCTCAAATGCTCCCACTTTCAATGGTCTGCTGAAGAAGTAACCTTGTCCAAGTATATAACCATCTTTGATAAGTTCATCAACATGTTCCTTTCGTTCAATTCCATCTGCAATGACAGTTAATCCGATGGATTTTGCTAAGTTTATGATAGCCCTTGCAATTTCCTTACTTTCTTTATTCGTATGAATATCTTTTACAAACGATTGGTCGACTTTTAATGTATCAATTGGAAGATCTTTGATATAACTTAGTGAACTATACCCTGTTCCAAAATCATCGACGGAAATTTGGATGCCTGGGTTTCGAATTTCCTCTAAAATGGAGGCGAAACAACGGATAGGGCTTCCAAATTCAAGAAGCCCCATTTTAGTTTAAACCTTTGAAGGATCATAAATCATATAATATATGTGCTTCGAGTTATACTTTGCCTTACTATTACGAATACACATATAGGTATGTTACCACCATAAAAATGCAGCAGCTAGAGATACTCCAACGATTGCGCCTAAAGCAATTCCCCAGCCGGCCCCCCAGCCATATCCGTAATAACCATAACCAAATCCCCCTAGGTTTCTTCCACGTCTTAGAGGTTGTAGATACACTCTGTTTGGAGTAACACGATGAATAATTCCATTGTGAACTCTCCCATCGCGTGTCCTGATTACAACTGCTCTACCTCTATATTTGTTACATAAACCATAATAATTTCCCATTGTCATAAATTTTTACCCCCATCCGATTTAAGTACAAGATATCTTATGTTATTAATTAATAGTCGTATGGACAGACATACCAGGTTTTTTGCGGAAGTGTGTCTTTATTAAAAAATTTTTGATACAACCTGATTAATTTCCAAACATTTAAGCTGTTTTTATCCAAATATTCAGTATCGTGATTTATGAACTTAATCTAATTTCCAGGGTAAGTGATCGTGTTGCATTAAAACCTCCTTTTAAGTCCTCCTTAGCGGGAGGTTATTAAATGAAGCCCCATAAAATAAAAAGTTGGGATTTTAATCGAGGTCCAATGACCTTGAAACGACATAGACTATTTTAGAGCGTTTGGAGGTGATCATAAATGAGTGGAGCTGGAGCAGGCTACGGAGGCGGATTTGCCTTATTAGTCGTATTATTTATACTGCTTATCATCATTGGAGCTTCTTGGTGGGGATACTAAATTTTATGGGCTTTGGATGTTGTGGATTTAGTGGGATATTGATACGGCGATGGCTTTGCAAAAGGATTCGCGTTAATTGTCGTATTATATTTCCTCCTGATTATTATCGGTCCCGTTCGTTATTAAAAGAAGCAGAAAGGGTGGCGGAATAAACCCGTCACCCTTTTTTACTATTTTCATGATCCCATCGATTTTGAAAAAAATTGATTCAATCCCTTTTTTAAAGACTATACTGCTCGGGCTCGGCGGAAAGTAAATCTTTTGACGTTAAATCATTGTTTTCCATATGTGTTTTAACTAAGAAATACCCAACAGAGTATCCCGCCATTTTGGGGTATAAAGGTGATCCATATAATAGGTTATGGTGTTTAAGGTCTGTTTTTAAAATAGAGCGGTTTGGATCAATTAGTTTTTTCCACATTTTAAGCAACTCTTTGTCTGTATAAAAAGAAGTCCAAGAGGACAAAAATTCTTCCCCAAACCTTTCACGTACAGCATTTTCAGCTAATCCTTCTAAAATAATAGTATCTAATAATGTGTAGTCATCTTCATGTTTTGGATAATAATTCAACCGACAAACATGGTTGTATTCATGTGTAAGCAATGATTTTATTTCCGCTTCAGTATTCTTCTCGGAGATAAACAAAAATAATTTATCCTTAAAAGATAAACCAGACTTCCCATTGAAATCAATCTTCATTGTTTGGTTACTATTATCTGATGGAAAGATAAAAATAGGAATATCTGGACCTTTCCACATATTTTGAAGGATTTGTGCTTCATTTTGAACCATTCCCCAGACCTGATTACTTTGTAACTTTATTATTCGATCTTTTCCATTTGTAGAGGGAGAATACATTCCATGTAGTAATAAATAATCATAAATCTCGGAGGCATACGCACCATCAAAAAGCTCCCTTAGTTTTTCACAAAGTTCAATGGGCCTTTCATATGCTTCTAACAGCCATTTATCTGTTCTCATCACGCTCATACCAGCACCGCTTTTCCCTTTTTACTTAAATTAACTCACAGTTTCCATATAAGTATATTCATGGTTCATTCTTCACGATCTTGTTTTCATTCATCTGTGAGGTAAGAGGCTCTGTACGTAATCTTCAATCATAAATTTATGATAGGAGTAATTTTCATTGTACTGTTTCATTCCACTAAAATTCGTCTATTCTTATAAAATTTAGCACAAATTGAAGTTACCGTCTTGATTACAACAAACAATCCATATAAAAATCTGAAGTAAGAAACAAAACATGAAAAACTTATTTCACAAAAAAAATAATGCCTCAATCAAGGCGGATGCCCTATCCCAAACCTACTTTTTGAATAAGATATTGCATTCAATATAGAAGGTATTCATCATGTTTTAAGGGAGATCTAGACACCCATTCTCACCACGATATCATCATGAAAGACACACACATCGTCGTCAAAAGGCCCAAAAATCCATATATTTTATCCCAGCTTTATGATTCGGAAGGAAAATTTAATATAGAGATGATGACAACAACTGCTGGAAATATAAAACAACTTTATGATCAAATTAGTCCAAATTTTACTAATTTGAATTAAAAAATAAAATTTTTAATAAAAGGGAGCAAAAAGGTGGAATACACATATCTTGATTGCTTGGCGTTTTTGGGAGTTGGGGGTGCTCACCCTGGAGGACTTCAATTGACTAAAGAAATTTTGCCACGGGAAAAAATAAGTGAAAAAACCATCATTTTGGATGTTGGCTGTGGTACCGGACAAACGTCTGCCTATATAGCGGAAAAGTATAAATGTAAAATAACATGTTTAGACAACAATGAAATCATGCTTGAGAAGGCGAAAAAAAGATTTAAATCTAGAAATCTTTCTATTGAAACAAAGCATGGAAGTGTTGAACGTCTGCCGTTTGGTGAAGAATCATTTGATCTGATATTATCCGAATCGGTCGCAGCCTTCACAGATGTCTCCAAGACCCTTGCAGAGTTAAGACGAGTTTTGAAGCCAAATGGTGTTTTATTAGCGATAGAAATGGTTCTTGAGGAACCCCTTCCTAAGGAAGAATTAACCACAATCAAGGAGTTTTATGAAGTTCCCCAGATTCTTACAGTTCCGGAGTGGAATTCCCTTTTTCAAAAGGCCAATTTCCAACAAATAAATATTGAAAAAGTCAATTTGCAATTTGATGAATCTGATTTAGAGAGTGCTACTGATTTTTCCATTTCTGAACAGTTAGATGATAAGTTATTTGCCATACTAGACCAACATCTGCAACTAACAGAAATGTATCGTAATATAATAGGTTTCCGAGTGTTTAGATGCTGTGTGTAATAGTAAAGGATCAAGTCAGATAAAACCTTAACCATGTATAAAAATCTGTTGATAAAGGGGTTGGAGCAGGATGACAATCAGAAAAGCCACCTGCCAAGAGAATCAGGAGATTCTGACTTATTCTAAGAAAGTCTTCGAGGAATCCACAATGGGTCTGCTCGATGGTATCGAAAATCATGAAACCCCAATAGGGTCACCTTTTTCAGGAGATGATGGTTATTATCTTGTATATTCAGAGAATAACGTGATTAAAGGGTGGTTAGGTGTAGCGAGTACATGTAACTATTATAACGGTGAAATGGTTGGATTTATTTCAGAGGTGTATGTTATCCCGGAATATCGCAGGAAAGGAATCGCACGACAGTTGTGTATAGAAGGGATTAAAAACTTGAAGAAACAGGGACATCATAAAGTACAATTACATGTATTTGCAGGAAATTGTGCAAAACAACTTTATCAAAAGCTGGGTTTCCACGAGGTGTCAAGATTAATGGGAAAAAACATTTACCTTGACACTTAATAATTTAGATGTAACAAAAGACTTGCAGAAACCTTGCAAGTCTTTTTGTTTTACCAGCTGTAACCGACACAAAACTTAGATAAGAACTCTAAGAAGATTGACGTCTCAATTCTAACTGCCTATAAATATTACTAGATCAATCTGGTTCATTCCCCTTTTCCGTTAAATAGGTTTCAAATGAGTCCATCACATTCCTCATCCATTTTTCATAAATTTTAGCTTTATGATGGATGATTTTATCAAAGGAGCTTTGGTCTGGAAGGAGGGAGAATAAATACGGATCCGGGCCTCCTTGGGTATCATCCGTGTTGATCTCAATAATCCATAGGTTTCCACGATGGTCCAATCCAAAATCAAGTCCTACTTCAGAAAAAAAATGGTATTGATCAAGCATATGACAAATTTCCAAGGAGACATTCTTTAATGTTTCGGTTGAAAAGGGCTGGTTTTGATCAGGGAATATCATAGAAATAACTTCATCAGTCGGTCTAACTGAACCATTGCTAATTTCAACATTGGAAACGATGGATCCTGTCCCGCCAATTCTTACTAAATCACCTGCATAGACCCAAGAACCATCCATCTCCTTATATAAATGGGACCTTATATCAAATACATGATCGTTAAACCTGACTGTTGGGATTCCTCTTTGTATGATAGTACTTTTTTCTTGATAAAATTGGTCAATTTGATGATAGATCTTATTAAAGTCATGAGTAAAGACTGCTTCTCTCCCCTGTATAGTCCAAACAAAGGAGTTGTCGTTTTGTTGAATGGTACTGATATCTTTCCCACCCCAGGAGGCAATTGGCTTTATATAAAGAAGGGGATATTCGATAAGCATCGATGACAAAGATTCTTTTGAAAATAATCTTGTATCTGGGATTTGTATGTTTTTTATGGAATGCCGGAATAGTAATTTATACATCTCCCATTTGTTAAAAAACTCCCTATTTGGATCCAAAAAAGGCGACATTCTATTAATCCTCCCATGATTCCATTAATGGATTTTCTTCAACCTTAATCATTTTATTTTGGCCATCTACATAGGCCACCTTCGTTCTTAAATTCTTGATTTCTTCTTCAGTGAATATTCCAGTACTTAAAATGATGACAAGGTCTCCCTTAGTAAAAAGGTGCGCAGGTGGACCGTTTAAACAAATAACACCCGAATGTGCCTCTCCAGGAATGGCATAGGTTTTCCAGCGGGCTGCATTGCGAAGATTGGTAATTTGGACTATTTCATAGGGCAAGAGGTTTACTGCTTTCATTAGTTCTTTATCTACTGTAATGCTTCCTGGATAATTTAAATCTGCCTCTGTTACAGTAGCTCTATGGATTTTCCCTTTACACATATAACGTTGCATTTTACTCCTCCAATAGTTGAACTTTTAACAACTGTATATGAGGTTTCAGCACACAATGTGCCTAAAAGGAACTAAAGTCTTAAAAAAATATCGGTTTGTTATGATTATTTATCCCAGAGTTAGGATGATTGATATTGATTCAACATTGCAAACACCTTAATAAGAATTCCCAAATACAAAAAAGCCCTACAAGGGCTCTTTTGCATTTGAAGAAAGGTTAATTGGTTTTTACTTAGAAACAGATAACTGCTCCAACGATGATTAACAAGATAAACAATACAACAATTAATGCAAAACCGCCGCCATAACCGACACCGCCATAGCCATAGCCACCACAACCATATCCACCATATCCAAACATTAGATAGCCCTCCTTTATATACTTATTCCTTATAAAATATGCTTAGAAACTAAGGTGGTAAGGGCTATTTCACTAGTTTTTATAAGGACAAACCTACGGAATATGAATAACGCAGTAAATAGGGAGCCGAGTGCAGCAAAAAAATGCCTAATTTGTCTTATTCAAGTAACGGTCCATTTTATTAAAGAATCGGTCCTTTTAAACTGTTCTTTTTCATCTAGAATAGCTCCGCTATGATATGCAAGGAATGCTTTACCTTATACTAATTAAATAAAAAAGACGAGCAGCGATGCTGCTCGTACCTTTTTAACGTCGGTGTTGGACAAGGTCAATAGCTCCTAAAACCACATGTGCTAAACCGAAACCAAAAACGGTATTGGCAATCATTTTATTGGTTCCACGTCTTTGTTTTAGTATATACCCAGTTGCTGTTACAGCTGAACCTAATGCAGTTGGAATTAATCCTTCGCGTATATTCATCGAATGAATCCCTCCACACACCGTTATTTGGTGAATAAACACCTTATTTATTTTGCACGCAGGAACATCATTTATGCTCTCGGTTCTAATTCCCTTTACCCACATTTCCTATCATTCGGAAATGCGTTTTTGTAATTCTTCTCTTTCTGCTTCATATCCTGGTTTGCCTAGGAGCGCAAACATATTCTTCTTGTATGCCTCTACTCCTGGCTGGTCAAAAGGATTCACTCCCATTAATAATCCGCTGATTCCACATGCTTTCTCAAAGAAATAAACCATTTCACCGAAGGTATATTCATTTAATTGATCCATCTCGACAGATAGGTTAGGAACTCCTCCGTCCACATGGGCAAGCACGGTACCCTGTGCAGCATTCTTATTAACAAAGTCCATTGTTTTTCCAGCAAGATAGTTTAATCCATCCAGATCAGCAGCTTCTTCCTTAAGGGTAATATCTAGTTCAGGTGCCTTTATGGATATAACTGTTTCAATAAGGTCCCGTCTTCCTTCTTGGACATATTGTCCCATCGAATGAAGATCGGTCGAGAAATCGACAGAAGCAGGATAAAGTCCTTTTTGGTCTTTTCCTTCACTCTCACCAAATAATTGCTTCCACCATTCAGATACATAATGAAGAGATGGCTCAAAATTGACTAGCAATTCTATTGATTTTCCTTTTCGGTAAAGAGCATTTCTTACTGCAGCATACTGATAACTTTGATTTTCTTCCAAGTTCGGATTATTATACTTATCCGCAGCAGCTGCGGCACCTGCCATCATTTTATCAATATCTAATCCTGCAGTTGCGATAGGTAATAAACCAACTGCGGTTAACACGGAATATCTGCCGCCGACATCATCAGGAATGACAAAGGTTTCATAACCCTCTTCATCAGCTAATGTTTTTAATGCACCTTTAGCACGGTCAGTTGTTGCATAAATACGTTTCTTCGCTTCTTCTTTCCCATACTTTTTCTCTAAATATTCTCGGAAAATTCGGAACGCAATCGCAGGCTCTGTTGTTGTACCTGATTTTGAAATGACATTGACTGAAATATCTTTGTCCTTAATTACATCAAATAAATGGGTTAGATAGGTAGCACTGATATTTTGTCCTGCAAAATAAATTTCTGTTTTGCCATCCATTTGGTTATGAAACGTATGAGATAGTGCCTCTATCGCAGCTCTCGCACCAAGATAGGAGCCTCCTATACCGATTACGATTAATGCGTCTGAATTACTACGGATTCTTTCAGAAGCAGCTTTGATTCTTGCAAATTCTTCTTTGTCATAGTTATGCGGTAGATCTACCCATCCAAGATAATCAGAACCCGGACCTTTTTTCTCGTGAAGCATCTCATGCGCAGTTTTCACAAATTCACTTAAATAATCTACTTCATGCTGCTGCATGAATGATAATGCATTAGAATAATCAAATGTAATAGTCATTGTTGTTTCTCCTCGTTCTATCTTTTAATTTGTCCATTTTGCAGAACCAATGTTGTTTTTTTGAAAATCGGCTAAAACCTATCAGATACTAATCTGATTCCCACTAGCTACTTTTTTCGTGTCCAATGGTAACCAGATGGCTTGTCTGATTCCCTCTAGCCTTTTTTTCGTGTTCAATGGTAACTAGATGGCTCGTCTAATTCCCTCTAGATTCTTTTTTCGTGTTCAACGGTAACCAGATGGCTTGTCTGATTCCCAAAAGCATGACTTTTCAGCTTCAACGGTAATCAGAGGACTCGTTGTTTCCTTTAATAATGTGTAAGGGCGTTAGTTAAAGTAACGCCCTTAAATTTTCCGGAAAATATTAAACAGTTTTCCAGTCAGCAGCAAATTTTTCAAGTCCTTGATCGGTTAAAGGATGTTTTGATAATTGCTCAATGACTTTAAATGGAATCGTTGCAATATGTGCTCCAGCCAACGCTACGCGGGTTACGTGGTCTGGGTGGCGAACAGATGCTGCAATAATTTGTGAATCTAGATTTTGAACACGGAACATCTCGGCAATTTTTGCGACCAGTTCTACACCATCTTCATTAATATCATCTAAACGTCCTAAGAATGGTGAAACATACGTAGCTCCTGCACGTGCCGCCAATAATGCCTGGTTGACACTAAAAATCAGGGTAACATTGGTTTTAACACCTTTTTTAGTTAAATAACGGCAAGTCTCTAGTCCATCAAGTGTCATTGGAACTTTGATAGTAATATTCTTATCGCCACCATTGATTTTAATGAGCTCGTCTGCTTCCGCAATCATTTGCTCAGCCGTTAAAGCGTTGGGTGTTACCTCGGCAGAAACTGACTCAACTTCTGGAACTGCATTTAAGATTTCTGCAATACGATCTTCGAATTTTACGCCTTCTTTAGCCACTAAAGATGGGTTCGTTGTAACACCGGATAACACGCCAATTTTATAGGCCTTTTTGATTTCTTCTAAGTTTGCAGTATCGATAAAGAATTTCATGATGTAATCCTCCAATTATGATTCATTTAGTTTTTTTCGACAGTGTGTCCGCCAAATTCATTTCTAAGTGCAGCTACAACTTTACCTGTAAAGGTATCATCTTCTAGGGAGCGATAGCGCATTAATAAGGACATGGCAATGACTGGTGTTGCTGTTTTAAGGTCTAAAGCAGCTTCTACAGTCCATTTTCCCTCACCTGAGGAATGCATAATCCCCTTAATTTCATCCAAATTTGGATATTTTGAGAATGCATTTTCTGTTAATTCCATCAGCCATGAACGAATAACCGATCCATTATTCCAAACACGTGCGACCTTTTCGTAATCAAAATCAAATTCGCTTTTCTCAAGAACTTCAAAACCTTCACCAATAGCAGCCATCATCGCATATTCGATTCCGTTATGAACCATCTTTAAGAAATGCCCGCTGCCTGCTTTACCAGCGTATAAGAAGCCATTTTCAACAGCTGTATCTTTGAAAAGAGGTTGTACAACTTCCCATGCTTCTGGATCCCCGCCGATCATATAACAAGCACCATTCCGGGCACCTTCCATACCGCCTGAAGTACCCGCATCCATAAATCTTACGCCTATTTCCTTTAATTCATTGTAGCGTTGAATTGATTCCTTATAGTGCGAATTACCTGCTTCAACGACAATATCGCCTTTTTCCAAATAAGGTAAGATTTCACCAATAACGGAATCAACCACTGCATGTGGGACCATGATCCAGATAATTCTTGGTTGTTCCAAGGATTGGACGAGCTCTTTATAACTTGCAACCCCAGTTGCTCCATACTGTTTCATATTTTCTACTGCACTTGGATTCACATCAAATGCTACCACTTCGTGATGGTGGTCCAATAAATTTTGTCCTAAGTTTAATCCCATTTTTCCTAAACCAATAAGTCCTACCTTCATTATGTTCTCCTCCAATTGTGAAATTAATTTGTTTTATATTTTTTCTACTTAGAAATATTTAAGACACTTTTCGCCATACGTACTACATTATCAGTTGTAAAACCAAATTCCTTCATGACCGCAGCTCCATCGCCTGATGCACCAAATGTTTCAATGGATAATATCTTTCCTTCAAATCCAACAAAACGCTCCCATCCAAGTGAGATCCCCATTTCAATAGCAACTCGTTTAGGTTGAGAAGAAGGAAGTACTTCTTGTTTATATTCTGCTGACTGCTGACTAAACAATTCCCAACTTGGCATGGAAACGATACGGACCGAAATATTTTCTTTTTCAAGTTCGGTCTTAGCATTCACTGCCAATGATACTTCGGAACCGGTAGCGATTAAAATGACATCTGGATTTGAATTTGTCTCTCCAAGTACATAAGCTCCTTTAGAGAGGTTCTCTAGATTTGCTTTTGTTTCGTTAAACACCGGTAAGTTTTGGCGGCTTAGGATTAACGCAACCGGGCCTTCTGTTTGCTGAAGTGCATATGCCCAAGCGCTTGCTGTTTCATTTGCATCAGTTGGTCTTATCACCGTTAATCCAGGAATGGATCGAAGTGCTGCTAAATGTTCAACCGGTTCATGTGTTGGACCATCCTCACCTACTGCAATGGAATCATGTGTAAACACATAAATCACTGGAAGTTTAGAGAGAGCAGCAAGGCGGATTGATGGTCGCAAATAATCATTAAAAACAAAGAATGTACTTACAAAAGGTTTGACACCACCGTGATAGGCCATCCCATTAGCTGCTGCTCCCATTGCATGTTCACGAACACCAAAGTAAACATTGCGTGCACCGTATGATTCAACTGCATAGATTTGTTCGCCTTTAATTTCTGTCATGTTAGAATGGGAAAGATCTGCGCTTCCTCCGAAGATTGCTGGCACAGATTTCACATAATGGTTGATTGCGTCTCCACTGGCAACCCTAGTTGAAACTGCTTTCCCTGTATCAAAGGTCAATATATCTTTTGTTTCGATCAGCACTTTTCCATCTATAGCGTTTGTTAATTCATCGGCTAATTCTGGATATGCTTGCTTATAAGATTGGAATAAGTTATTCCAGTTTTGTTCCGTATCGATTCCCTTACGCTTTATTTGCGCAAAATTCTCTTTTACTTCTTCTGGTACAAAGAAATCCTCTTCATAAAGCCAGTTATAAGCTTGTTTTGTTGCTTTTCCTTCTTCAACTCCAAGTGGTGCACCATGTGCTTTATTGGTTCCTGCAACCTTCGGACTGCCATATCCAATAATGGTTCTGATTTCAATCAAACTTGGCTGATCTGTTTTTTGTTTGGCTGCTTCGATGGCATTAGAAATGGCCTCAACGTCATTTCCATCCTCCACTCTCAAATAGTGCCAGTTCGCTGATTCTGCTCTTTTCTCAATATTTTCAGAGAAGGAAGCATTTAATTCTCCATCGAGTGAGATATCATTTGAATCATATAAAACAACTAGCTTCCCAAGTTTCATATGACCTGCCATTGACATGGCTTCATAGGAAATACCTTCCATTAAGTCACCGTCACCGACTAACGCGTAGGTGTAGTGATCAATTACCGGGTGTCCTTCTTTATTGAACTTTGCTGCTAAATGAGCTTCTGCCATCGCCATTCCAACTGCATTTGCAATTCCTTGACCTAATGGACCTGTAGTTGCCTCTACACCCGCTGTGTGACCGAATTCAGGATGCCCTGGTGTTCTGCTATTTAACTTTCGGAAATTTTTCAAATCATCAATCGTGACATTGTAGCCAGCTAAATGCAGCATGCTATAAAGCAAACTCGATCCATGTCCCGCAGATAAGACAAATCTGTCGCGGTTAAACCATTTTGGGTTTTCAGGATTGTGATTCAGATGTTTCGCCCATAATGCATATGTCATGGGTGCTGCACCCATCGGGAGACCGGGATGACCTGAATTTGCCGCATTAATGGCATCTATAGATAATGTTCGAATAGTAGATATTGATAGGTTTTCAATGTTTTGTGACATTGTTTTTATTTCCTCCTAGATGTTCTTAGTTTTGTAGTACCTTATCCTTACTTATTTGAGTTTTTTCATCCAACCACCATTTAAAGCCATTTTCGAAAAGTAATAAATTAGCGGCAGCAGGACCGAAAGAACCTGACTGATATTCATTGAGCGGTACTAAATTTTCCTCAAAGGCATCTAGAATGGGCTGTACCCATTCCCATGACAATTCAACTTCCTTCCAATGAGCAAAGAAGGTCGAATCTCCGTTAATTGCATCATATATAAGCCTTTCATACGCTTCAGGGACCCCTAAGCTTATTTGATCATTCGATAACTGAATCCTAACAGGTTCAACCTTTCCATTATTCAATGGATTTTTGCTGTTTAATTGGAAAGAAATATTTTCATCTGGATTGATCTCAATAATTAATAAGTTAGGGTTCATTTGATTATTTTTATACGAAAGGTTTACCTGATTTTTATATTCAATTACAATTCTTGTAGATTTTTCCTTCATTCTTTTTCCTGTACGAATGTAAAAGGGAACCCCAGCCCATGATGGATGATCAATCCACAATCGAGCAGCCACAAAGGTATCCGTAGTGGAAGCAGAGGCTACACCTGGCTCCTCTTTATAGCTTGGAACCTTCTGCCCGTTTACCTCTCCAGAGATGTATTGTCCGCGAACTACATCGTAATGAACAGCTTCTTTACTTATGGAACGAAGCGATTCCATGACCTTCCGTTTCTCTTTTCTAATTTCTGTTGCGTTTACTTCTCTAGGTGTATCCATAGCAGTCATCATCAGCATTTGCAGCATATGGTTTTGAACCATATCTCGTATTGCTCCAGCCTGATCGTAGTATCCAGCTCTTTTTTCAACTCCAACCGTTTCACTCGCGGTAATTTGTACATTTGCAATATGTTCTCTATTCCACAAGGACTGTAGAATCGGGTTTGCAAAAGACAAAGCTTCTAGGTTCTGTACCATCGGTTTGCCTAAGTAATGGTCTATACGATAAATTTCCTCTTCAAGAAAGGCACGACTTAGTTTTTCATTTAGTTCCCGTGCAGATCGAAGGTCATGACCAAATGGCTTTTCAATGATTAATCGTTTCCACCCAGATGTCTCACCAAGTCCATTGTTATTAATGTTTAAGGCAATTGTATCAAAAAATTCAGGTGCCACTGAAAGGTAAAACATACGATTTTGTGTTAAATCAAGTTCGTCTTCACGCTGCTTTACTAAGTGTAGTAATGATTTGTAATCTTCTTCACGGTACACATCCAATTTACTATAGCGGAAGTAATCTAAAAATTCCCCCATCGCAGCTGCCTCATGTTCAAGGCGTCGTGAAAAGTCCAAAATTGAGTCTTTCACTTTTTCTTGAAAATCTGAATGAGAAAGTTCCCCTCTTCCGAGTCCAATAATTGATATCGACTGTGGTAATTTTTGATCAACATATAAATTGTAAAGAGCTGGAAAAATCTTTCGCTTTGCTAAATCCCCTGTTGCTCCAAATAAGACAAAGGTCATTGATTCCATTATTGTTCCCCCATGTTCGTATTCTGACTTCTCCCACGTTCTAACTTCGGACCATTGTTGTAAGCTTTTTATCTTTCATGGTAATCACACAATCTGCCATTCCTACAAATAGTCCGTTATCCACCACACCTGGTATAAGGTTTAGATTTTTCTCTAACTCTCTTGGGTGTGTAATTTTATGAAAAGAGCTGTCTATAATATAGTTTCCGTTATCTGTTAGATACGTTTTCCCATCCTTTTGCCGCAGCTTTGGACTGCCTCCAAGTTCCCTGATATGTTTTACTGTCATTTCGTATCCAAATGGAACAACTTCTATCGGCAGTGGAAAAGTCCCTAGTGTTTCTACATTTTTATCAGAGTCAGCAACAACAATAAAATTTTTTGCTGCTGCAGCGATGATTTTTTCTCTTAAAAGAGCACCGCCGCCGCCTTTAATGAGGTTTAACTTAGGATCTACCTCATCTGCACCATCAATGGCGACATCAATGTGTTCAATTTCAGCAAACGAAGCTAGCGGAATGCCAAGTTCTATCGCAAGTTGTCTCGTTTGTTCAGAAGTAGGAACTCCTTTAATGGAAAGTCCCTGCTGGACTAACTGACCGAGCTTGGTGATGGTATAAAATACTGTCGAACCAGTACCAAGTCCAACCACCATACCGTCTTTTACATATTCAACAGCTTTTTCTCCCACTTCTTTTTTTTCATTCAAGGCTTTATCTCCCTTCAACTAAAGTTGGGATTTCTCCATTATTAATTTGTCCATTGTTTCGCAACTTGTTCCCATGCCATTTGCAAGATTTGATTTTCAGGAGTGTCCTTTCTTGCAATGACATTCGTTTGGTAATTCTTCCCTTTAAAATTAAGTTTTACAGTTACTTCGATCATCTTGTTCACTCCCTCAATTATTATTATTTTGACTTATAACGGTTATAAATAATAACCTAAGTAACTTTATGTAACCATAATATATCCTAGTGTCGAATAACGTCAAGTAAAATATCTCGAATTTGAGACATTTCTTAAATAACATCCTTCTAATTCCTTATTTAATACTAAAAAGCAAAATAAAAGGACTGGTGCAACCAGGCGAAATTGTTCAACCTCGTTTATTAACTTCAATAAGTTTTCCAAATGACGATAGGCTGCATATGCATAAATAGACCCTGATTTCACAAAATAATTCTTTGTGAAATCAGGGTCTTTCTACAAGAGTTTACTTAATCTAGCATATGTTCTTTATACCCTCCAACAGGTAAGTTGTCGCAAAACTCAATGCGGCTGGCACCGTGTTCGATTGCTTTGAGCACCATAAGAAATTTTCCACACAGACTTCTATCAACAAAAATTTTATTTATATTCTTGCACACTCGAGAGATTTTATTAGTAAAAACGTCTCATTAACTGTTCCCACCACAACCCCAGAATCATTCCTTACAATAGACGGCTTTAACTCCCTCAACCTTCTAATTGTTTCTTTATTACTATAATCAATTTGCTCTAGAATGGAGGCAACGATGTTTGGCCAGACATCCTCTGAACCATTTAATACTTTTAAGGCAAAACCAAGTTTCTCATTTTTTAGTCCGAAGCAATACACACCTTGAGCTCCGCCTTTTGCTACGATATTTGTATCCTGTAGCAGGATTGAACAAATAAAACGTTCTGACGCAACCATAAGTGGGTGTTCGTTCATAATGCCTGTCATTTTACTAACTGCATGTTGTAGTGAAGAGTCATTAATTAAATCAGGACAGGCCAACTTTAAGTATGTAATCGCCATATTCTGTAACGGAATTGCAAATACTGGTACACCGCACCCATCTAGCCCTACTGTAATCTTGGAAACCGGTACTTCGGATAAGGTTGATAGGATATTCAACAATTGCTGCTGAAGCGGATGACTCTCTTCCCAGTACCCTTCCACAGGGTACCCTAATTCTCTACAAACAGTAATGAATCCCATATGCTTTCCAGAGCAATTGTGGTAAAGTCTTCTTTTCTCTACATTTTTCCTTAATAGTTCCTCTCTAGGTCCTACATTTAAGGGATAGGAAGGGGGGCAGAACAATTCTTCTTCCTTGACTGGTAATTTCTTTAACATTGATTCTAGAGCAGCGATATGATAAGTTTCTCCTCTATGAGAAGCTGTGAACAAAGCGGCTTCTTCATTAGTAAGATTATATTTTTCTATTATGTTTGATAAAAAAACAGGTATCGCTTGTATTGGTTTTGCTGCGGACCGAAAATATGTGTAGTGATTTACATCTCCTACATGGTACACCGTTTGCAATTGTTCATTTACCCCACATATGACTCCCGTGTGTATATTTTCAACTAATCCGGCTCTCGTTTCTTCGACTAGGACTTCAAGATTCATGTATTTCATCTCCTTCTGAAGGCCGCAGGAGTTCCCTGACTAACCTTATAAATTAGTCATAAATAATCTATAATGAGGGGCAACGTATTCTGTCGGTTTTAGTCAATCTACTCTCAATTATTCCACTCTTAAGGAATTTCCAAATTCATTTCAATATAACGTTGTCTTGCTTCGCTGACTCCTTCATCACTAAAAAAACGACTCGGGTAAATACCGGAGTCGTCTACAGGTTGTTTATACTATGTTTTTTTCAGATCATATCTCTTTATCTTTTATGGATGGTTTTAAGCGTTCCAGTCAGCCGCGAATTTTTCAATTCCTTGGTCTGTTAAAGGATGTTTTGATAATTGCTCAATCACCTTGAATGGAATCGTTGCAATATGTGCTCCAGCCATCGCTACACGTGTTACGTGATCAGGGTGACGAACAGATGCTGCAATGATTTGTGAATCTAAGTTTTGAACTTGGAACATCTTAGCAATTTTTGCTACCAGTTCTACACCATCTTCGTTAATATCATCCAAACGGCCTAAGAATGGTGAAACATAAGTTGCACCTGCACGTGCAGCCAATAGTGCTTGGTTTACACTAAAAATAAGGGTAACATTGGTTTTAACACCTTTTTTGGTTAGGTAGCGGCAAGCTTCTAGTCCATCAAGAGTCATTGGAAGTTTGATTGTAATATTCTTATCTCCGCCGTTAATTTTAATGAGCTCATCTGCTTCCGCAATCATTTGCTCAGCTGTTACAGCATGAGGAGTTACCTCAGCAGAAACGGATTCCACTTCTGGAACGGCATTTAAGATTTCTTCAATTCGATCTTCGAATTTTACGCCTTCTTTAGCTACTAATGAAGGGTTCGTTGTTACACCAGATAATACACCAATTTTATAGGCTTTTTTGATTTCCTCAAGGTTTGCAGTATCAATGAAAAATTTCATGTTGTAGTTCCTCCAATTCTTTTATGTATGTTTCTTCATTCTTCTTAATCTATTACTTTATTACTTTACCTTAATATAATATATCTTTCATGTCAAAAATCGTCAATAAAAGTAACTTAGAAATACCATTGAACACACCCAGGAAAAAGATTAATCTATTTCTATCGACATTATTTATACTGAGGTGCAGAATTCTTGAAATATACTCTTTGTTTTTTGAAAAAAGATGATGAAGTTTAATGTTATTGCGTGCAAAAGAACCGAATAAAGGAAAATGGAATGGTGTCGGCGGTAAGATTGAGCACGAAGAAACACCTGTTGAAAATTGCAAACGAGAAGTATTGGAGGAAACGGGGTTACAATTAAAAAACCAAATTTTTAAAGGCATGATCGCATTGAACGGGATTGAATGCATTTATGTATTTGCCAGTAATGACTTCGAAGGCAATATTCTTCCATCTGATGAAGGAATCCTTGAATGGAAGAAAATCGATTGGATTTTATCCTCAAAGGGTGTGGTGGAGAATATCCCATTTTTTATTGAGGATGTTATAGATTTTACGAGTGAACCAAAAGTGTACGACTGCAGCTATTCAGATAGTGGAGAATTAACTGAAATCCAAGTTAAATTATTTCAACCCCTTTAGGGTTTAATAATAAAAAAGTCACCGGTACCTATTAAAAAGCAAGGCCCGATTGGCCCTGCTTCTTATTTGACTATTACCTTTCCAACCATACCTTCGTTGACATGATACCTACATATCAGTTCATATGTACCAGGATTTTTCGATATCACAGTAATCGTTTTTTCTTTTCCAGGCTGGACTTCGGTATCAATTCTAAGCTCTTTTACTGTGAAGGTATGTTCTTTTGTATCTGTGTTTTTCAATACCAACGTTGTCGTTCTGCCATTGGGTATAGTGATGACATTTGGTTTAAAGGAATTATCGTTCATCACGACCTCAATCGCTTTAACCGTCTCCATAGGTTGTGTTGCAACACGTGTTTCAGCAAACACGCCGAGTGAGCCCGTAGTTGTCACAACCACTATCATTGCAAGCAAAACAACCAATCCTGTTAACCACTTTTTCACAAACATTTTCAATCCCTCCATTTCTATCACTATTTTTACCAATTCATTAAATATTATCAAAATAAATTGGGTTCCAGTGTCTTTCAATTACTGATTCATTTATCTGGAACTGTATGACCGCAGGATAAAGGATCCGTGCCATACAAGTCTTTAAAAAAGGAGAAAAGAATTAAAAAATTTTTTTGAAGCATTCTATATTTTGTACAGATTAAACGTTATTAAGTCGAGGTGGATGGATAATGGCTAATGAAAACACAGACCCGCCCAATACAATACAATATAGTATATGGGATACACGAACTGACGAACAACACATACCTGTTATCAAGGATAAATTTGTTGAATCCATTGACAAACCTGTCCCTGAATCAAAAGGAACAGAAAATCGGGACTAACTTGGAGAAAGCAACCTGAGGTAAGGTTGCTTTCATTGTTTCTTCAAAACTGGAATCCTATTTCTAGTTCAAACTTTCGTAATTTTCACCTTTATAGGTGTTTACTGTTGATTGTATTGTTAACTAAGTTTTGAGTTGCATCCCGAGACGGCTCTGCCGCATTTTCAATTGCTGGCTGCACGTAGTTTAAAGCTGACTGATTAATGTTTTTAAATCTTTTCATTTTATTTTCAGGTTCGTTCTGATTTCGATTGCTCTCTTTCATTGTCAATTCCTCCAGTGTTTTCTATCATCTCTGTATTCTTCGATTTATTTAGAAAAATATACAAAACCACTACTTTTTCCTTCATACCCAAACCTGCCATTATTTTTCCTTATACAAACAAGAATCTCAAGAATAAGAAGAGAAGCAGGACACAAACTAGGCTAAAAAGGAGAGTGTATTTCATGGATGAAAAGGGTTTAAAACAGAACACTAGTAATAGTTTACCCACTGATAAAAAGGAAACGCCAGAAATAATAGCAAGCATTGATGAGTTGAAAAAAGAGCATGAACCAGAGTATGTCTTTTTATATTGGGATGAATGGTGATGTGTATCTACTAAGAGAACTTAGCTCATTAATTAAGGAGCCGCCACAGGCAACCCCTTTGATTACTCTTTTATAAGGTAGTTGTAGTTCAAGGATATGTTTTCACGGGCGATGGATATTAAAACATCGCCTCAATTAACTAACTATCTATTAGGAAATAAGGTATTTTCCTTGAAGATTGGACTTAGTTCACTCCATACATCAAATTTATTACCATCTAAATCATAAAAAACAAAGTTTCTTCCAGCGTGCCCTCTGTCTTCAATCTCTCCAACTCTAATTTCACTTTGCTTAAAGTCTTTGTGTATTGCTTCTAATGCATTTAATCCATTCACTTCGAATGTTAACGAAAAACGCTCATTACCGTAAATATCAAAGAAATTGGCGCTTTGATTTTCATTTGACTTCACAAGAAAAATGCTTTGATTGGCAAAGTTTAAAATAGCTTTGTCTTGATCCTTGTAGCTTAACTCTGCTCCTATTTTATTAACATACCAATCAGAAGAAAGGTCTACATTCGTTACTGGTATATATGTTGTTCCGATCCTTAATAATTTCTCACCCATTTTTTGTCTCCTTTCAAAATCTTTACGCTTGAATTGGTAAATAAATCTGTACTTCTTCATCTCCTTCCCCTTTAGGGTGATATGTCTCGATAATATAAGAATCGAGATCTCTTTGATAACCTTTTTCTTCTGCCCAATTCAATAAATTCAAATGAAGTTCTCCCAAGTTAGACATATTCCCTCTTGTAGTAATATAACTTTTATTTGTTTCTATATAATCCATTCCTGTTGGTACTTCATTTAATTTCTCACTCACAATTAGCCCTACATAATAATGACCTATCCTATGCTGCTCATACTTTTTAGGCTCATATAATGCAATTTCGGTCTCTGTAGTATGTAGGATTTCGTTTGAGCGACTTAATAGTTGCTTTGCCAGCAAGGGTACTTCATGACCAAAGTTAACAAACTCCCCACTGCCTTTTAATCCAACAATCTTAAATACTTTTTTAACCATCATAAACGGCATTTTAACCACTCCAGTCACATAAAAGTTCCATAATATTCTAATTTTATGATTCAACAAAAAATCCCTACTTCCTGCATAGAAGTAAGGATAAAATTAATGGCAACTAATTAAAATCAACATTAACGTTACAATCTTTTAACTGTTCGAGTATTACCCTAAAGGTGCTGCGTTTATTTTTTGCTAAAAGCCGTTTCAAAGTATGTTTTCGTTTCTTTTTCGCCCAAACTATCACTTCATAGAACAAAGCATTAACCTGTACTTGTTAGGAAAATCTAACTAGCAGGAGGTAATGCCATGCCAATAAAAGTTTTATTACTTATGTTCCTTTTCTTATCTCAATTCTTATCTGTGACGAAGGCAGAGGTACCATTGAAAGCTGCGTTTGTTCGCGACCATCAGTTATGGATGAAAGAGGGAGAACAAGAAATTCAGCTTACGAAAGATAAATATGTCTATTCACCGAAGTGGTCCCATGATGGTAGATTTATTGCTTACCTCGACGGCGATGAGCATGGTAAGAAGTATAACTTGTGGATATATGATACGAAGAGGAAGGAAAACTATGAACCATATACTAGCATTGAAACTTCATCTTTTACTTGGTCCCCTGTTGCAAATGAGCTGGCCTATTTATCTGGATGGGTATTGAATGTTACAAAGATGAAGGATGATAGGCCTTATGGATTTGAAAATGTCTCGTTAGGAGTTAGTGGCTTTGAGTGGTATCCAAATGGGAAAGAGCTTATTGTTTCTTTAGCTCAAACCGTCTTCCCACAGGCTGGTCGCCTATTAATGTGTACCGAATTCCTAAGGATATGAAGCTTAATGAGAAAAAGGCTAAGCTATTATACTCGATCCCAATTGATGAAAATGAATTATTTGCTGTTGATGTAGGTGATTTTAAATGGAGTCATAATGGAAAGTGGGTCAGCTTTCTCGGCACCCCTACACCGTCTTGGGCGATGGACAGTAATCCGTTATGTGTTCTATCTTCAGATGGAAAAGTGTTCAAAGATGTTGGCAGGATGTTAGGTTTTAGCGACTGGTTTAAGTGGGCTCCACAAGCCAGCCAATTAGCTTATATTTCAGGAGAAGGTCGTTTTTTTGTTGAGAATAAGAGTATGAAAATTGCTGATATAGAAGCAGCTGCCAAGCAGGTAGAATATACTCCCAAAGGATTTGTAGACCTAGATTTGGAGTGGCTTTCACCTTCCAAAGTAGTCGTCACACGTTCACAGGAAAACAAAACGTGGAAAGAAGGTCCAGTACCCAAAATGTTTACCTCTCTATATGAAATAGATCTACGTTCAGGCACTCAGAATCAAATCACATCCCCCAAAGAAAATGAGTTAGATATAGATCCCCAGGCTGTTGGCTTTTATTTGACATGGTTACGAAACCAAGATAATACATCCAGAAGTAGTGTCTGGATAAAGCATTATAAGCAGAAATTTGCGGGCATTTGGATTAAAAATGTAGATTCCTCACCTGCTATAATTAAAAACTAACGAAACAATACTTAATCGAGTAAGCAGCAAAGGAAAAATAAGCGAGATTTTCCGGTTAAATGGAGCATGGAGCTCGTTCGGGGCGATATAAGGGGAGATTTTCCGATTATGGAAAGCAAAATTTCCCATTTTTGAATGTTTCTAGTCAATAGGCGGAATCTCTTCGTCTATTTAAGCCCTTTTTAATAAAATTTACCAATTAAGCGGAACTTTTCCCTCTATTTATCAGAACGGGTGCTTAACCTGATTTTCAAACCGATAATTCTTGTCTCTTTTAATAAGTAAGCACCCGAAAGCGGAACCCCCTTGGGGCTCTTGTAGGCTTATTTTAGGTTTGTGCGAAATAGGATTGCTTTAGATTTAGCTACAATTTCTTGTCTATCATTATAAATTGAACACTCCGTGTGAATTAAAGTTTTGCCCTGTTTTTCAATTTTGGCATTTGCCAGCAAGTATGTACCAGTAGCGGGTTTCAAAAAAGAAACATTTAGATCAACGGTTACAGCTTGTTGAATACCGTCTTCATTTGCTGGCAGCAAATTGGAGACGGCTACATCAGCCAAGGAAGAAATGATACCACCATGTATGACCCCTGCACTATTAATGAATAGGTCCTGAACGGGCAATTTAATCTGCAAATGATCTTCATCAAGCCTTGTGTATTTCAAACCTAAAAATTCGTCAAATGCCTGTTTAATAAACATCCTATATACACCTCTCTCAATATTTGATTAAATGCCAGAAAAAGGGCTGATTGAAACAGTCCAGCAGCGCTAAACTCTTTCGTTCAATAATGAAAGAACAACAATGGGTTTTAAACGCCCTCTGCTCATTGGAGAATTACCCCTGAAAAGCTCCCTTTTACTACTTCCTTTCCATCCTGATTTTTACATACAAAGGATGTTGTAATGGCTATTCTATTTTTATTTTCTTGAATCTCGTATTCTTCAACTTTAACTTCACATTTGATTGTATCTCCTGTAAAAACAGGTCTTATAAACTCAAAATTCATCGTACGAGCCAGTATATTGTAATCTCCACCTATTTTTGTAGGCAGAGTTGCTGTTAATAACCCTTGAACGACAAGTCTTCCCTGTTCATCTGGGGTTATATGGTGAATCCCTTTATCACCTGAAATCTCTGTAAATAATTCAACATCCCTTACTGTAAACTTCCGTTCAAACGTAATGACATCTCCTACTTTTAACACCAAATTTTCTCTCCTTTGCTTTATATGATTTTATTTAAATATATATTTACTATTTTAACAGTAATTACCTCCAATTCTCTATAAACCCATCCCGAAGCTCATTTTAGCTGAATGAGCCTTATTCATTAACCTGTTCATTAGTTGAATAACTCTAACATACTGCTTACTTATTTTCGTAATATTAACTCAGTCATAGTGGAACAATAGCTAAAGTAATATATTTGAAAAGGAGTTAAAAATGCTAAAACAAAACATCTTATTTAACTTAGATGATACATTATCATACTGTAATAGATATTTTAGCCTGGTAATAGACGAGTTCGCTGAACAAATGATGGCGTGGTTTGACTCGAGTACCGAGGAAGAGATAAAACAGAAACAGCTTCAACTTGATGTTGCAGCGATTAGTGAGTACGGTCTAAAGTCGGAGCGTTTTCCCGAGTCATTTGTTGGTACTTATAAATACTTTTGCGACTTAACTGGAAGGGAAAAGAAAGAAGATGAAATACAATATTTAAGAAGGTTGGGTTTTAAGGTATTCGAGATCCCTGTTGAACCTATTCCCTATATGAATGAAACTTTACAACGTTTAAAAAAAGAGGGACATGAATTATATTTGCATACAGGAGGAGATGAGGCTAATCAACGCAGAAAAATTTCCCAGTTAGAATTGACTATATTTTTTGAACACCGCATTTTTATTTCGGAACATAAAGATACAACAGCTTTATCCGATATTTTAAAAACCATTAAGGCTGACCCTAATGTAACATGGATGGTTGGAAATTCATTAAGGACGGATATTATTCCAGCACTGGAAATGGATATCCACGCCATATACATCCCGGCAGAAAGCGAATGGAAATATAACATGGTTGAAGTAAACGTTGAGCATCGTAGTGATTTTATAACAGTAGATTCACTTCAAGAAGTTCCTGATGTAATTTATAGATGTATCCAAGATCAAATGATGTAAGTGGAGGGAATAACCCTTATATTTAAGAAAAGAAGCACTCAAATTTTCTTGATTTTGAATATTTCACCTGATTACATTCCTTGAAAAGCAAGTATAAGATGAGGGGCAGGACACAAACTATGCAAAAAGGAGAGTGTATATCATGGATGAAAAGGGTTTAAAACAGGACGCAAGTAATACTTTACCTACAAATAAACAGAAAACTCCAGATACAATAGCAAGCATTGATGAGTTGAAAAAAGAGCATGAACCAGAGTATGTATTTTTATATTGGGATGATTGGAGATAAATATCTTAAGAAGAGAAAATGAAATGAAATGAATATTGGAAAAATAATACCCAAAAAAGCAATTCTCCTTATTGGGAATTGCTTTCAATCCAGTGGGAAATTTAAGTAATGCCCGAGTTAATTGAACAAGGAAAATGACATACAATTCCAATGCTTTGAATCCCTTTTTCTTGGACCTATCCAGCCCCTTTTTTGTAATTCTTTAGCAATAAACATATTAAAAAAACCGTGTCCAACTAAAACCACCGATTTGTATTCATTCGCGTAATCAATTAGCTGTTGTGCTGCCTTATTTGCCCTGAATTTTGCTTGATCCAAAGACTCGCAATTGGTTGAATATCCACTAAACCATAGTATTCTTAAGACAATCGCCCAGGTACTTGGCTTGAATTTTAAATTAAATATTTGTGATGTATAAGAAGGTAACTCAGTTTCTCGGAATGAAGGGTCAGAAATGATATTCGTTACTGGATCTAATAGTCTTGCTGACTCAACAGCCCTTTTTAAATCACTGGTAATAATAATATTTGCAGTTGCAACTTTTTCAAGGGTTGCAGAGGGATAGGTTGACTCTTCAATCACTCCATTGTAATCATACTTTTCAACCCACTTCTTAAATTCCCAACCACTTATTTTATCATTTTCAGTTAGTTGTGATTTTCCATGTCTAATCAATGATATTTCCATAATACTTCTCCTTGAATTTGCATGTTACTTACTACCATTAACTGTTATTCTATAAAGAATTAAGAAATCCGTCTTTCACCAATCCGCCCCGTTTGTGTACAAGAAAAAAAAGCCGCCGCAGTGACCGTATTTAAGAAACCGTTTGTTTAAAAAAATATCACTCATTTGGGTGTCAGTAACAGAAAAGCATTACCGTTGTTACAGTAAGGTTGCATTAGTTCAATAACACTTATAAATACATAATCATAAAGTCTACATCAAAATAAATATTATTTTTCAGTCTTAAACCTTTTTTCTCTGTACCAAAAACTTCAAATCCAAATGAGGAATAAAGTTTTTTTGCTGATTCATTTGTTGAAACAACCGCTAAATATACTTGTTCCAACCCTTCTATATTTTTTGCTTTCTCTATTGCTTCTCCCATTAAAGCCTTCCCAATTCCGAAACCTCTTATGGAATCAGAAACATACATTGCTCCAATATGTGCCCTATGTCTTAGTTTATATAACTTTTCTTCATATAAAGTAATGATTCCAACCAGTTCTCCCTCCTCAAAAGCTCCGTAAGTAAAAGAGTCGTTTGATTGAAACTCGTTTTGATATTTTTCAATAGAAAAAACTCTTTCTTCTTCATAACTGGAAGCAAATGCTTCTGGAATATTTTTTAAAGATTCGAGCCTTATATTACGATACTTTTCTGCATCTTCTAATGAATCTAAAATTCTAATTTCCACCATTTTTCCCCTTTAATCATTTAATCTATATGTTTCATTTTACAATAAAGTTATTACTTGTTTTCAAGTTAAAGGAAGTTAGTCTGATTCAGTTCTTCAAGTCTAATACCGTTTACATTATTATTTGGATTTCCATTCATATTGAATATCAGGTAAATTTTCTTCATTTTCGTGTCCTCTACTAATGATTTTAAATCCATTCTTTCCATAAAATCGTTGTGCGTTTTCATTTACTTCAAATGTATATAATGTTAATCTCCCACTTGATTGTTCTTTTACCTTGTTAAGTAACGTTTGACCTATACCGATTCCTTGATAATCAATATGAATATAAAGTTGGCTTATCTCCCTTTCATTATAGGCAATCATGCCAACTACTTTGTCATCAATTAACGCTAAATCTATTTGAAACTGTTCAGGTAATATATGATTTAAAAAATGTATATGATTTTCAATACTATGAATTTCTTTCTGACCAATAGCTCGTTCTTTACTATCTCTCCACATTTCCACTGTCTGTTTAGCATAAGAAGGAATATACTGAGTTATTATGAATTTGTGTTGGTCCACTACAATAACTCCTTTAGATTTATTTATTGGTTTATACGTTGTTTCTATCTTAAAATACGATAAATATTACACGATAAGAGTATTTTATTTTGTAATATTTCTTTTCAGCCATCTTCTTTCATAATCCTGTCCCTTTAATAGAACTAGCAAAAAAGCCGCCGCAGCGACCGTATTTAAGCACCTGTTTAACTATGTATGAATAATTACGACAAATTATTTTTCCCATAACTCCACTCGTCTGCCTTCAGGATCTTCAATCCAAACAAACTTACCAAATTCACTACTCTCTTTTTCCTTTACAAGAGGGACACCAATTTGTTCAAGATGATTAATCATCTCATCCAGATTATAAACTTGGAAATTTAACATCACTTGTTGCTCTGTTGGGAAGTAGTTGTCCTCTTCAGTAAAGAAAGAAAAAATCGTTTCACTTTCTGATTGGGGCTTGATAATAGTTCCATTCCAATTGTCTATTTCCATCTTAAACACTTCACTGTACCATTTTTTTGTAGCCTCTAGATTTTTAGTTCTCCAAAATATTCCACCAAAACCTTTTATCATCATAATTATCTCCCTCACTTCATCTAATTTCATAATTTTGCCATTAAACTATAATTTCTAGAAATAAGAACAAATTCCTTCTTCCACGAAGCTGCCTCATGCCCTTTCGTCTGAACTATTTTTTCTGCCTTTTTTGAAAAAATAAAAAACCCCTAAAAGGCATAATATCCCTAGGAGGCTGTTCTTCTTTAATTTTTGAAATACTTTTTACCCCTTTTTTCAAGTTTTGTATCTGATTCATATGTACATTGTTCTATCTGTTTATTGTTTTATGGGTCTTTCGAAGATTAATTCATAGTATGTCCCTACTGCAACTCCAGAAGTTGCAAAGTCTGGTGAGAAAATTTGTACAAATCTCCAGCCCTCATTTGCATGTTTTTTAATTACTTCTTGATAGTCTTCTTCAGGTTTACCAGACAATTTTTTAAACTCTATTTTAATAAACTTATATTCATACATATATTTTCTTCCCCCCTATTCAATGCACTCGCGGTCTTAGATTAGATCATAACCAATCTTTCACATAAGCAATTAATCCTAATAAAGCACCTATTCCCGCACCTATAAAAGCTAGCATTACATAACTTGACTTATTTATTGAGTCTTTTGAATTCTCAACATTATGAGTATCCCTATAGCTAAAGCTAGGGGTTTCGAAAGAATAGTCTTTAAAAGCACCATTGTCTATACGTGGGCTACCACAAGTCCCGCTACTACATCAGGCCGAAGCCTTCAGCTTTGCATGTCTATTTTTTATGATAAAGATTTTCTGTGGAGATTGAAGGATTTGTCTTCTTTCAAGTCCTTCGAACGCATTCTTTACATGTTTACGCACGATATTATAGGCACCATTTACATCTGCATGGATTAACACTTTTGATCCTTTAATTTTGTAAAAGGCTCTTGTGCTTCGATACCCACTAAAAGTAGTTTGGTGTTCTTCTCCGAAAGTTGGGATCGGGTCATTATTCAAGAAACTTGACTTGGAGGTATAGCTTTCTTCCCTATCAATGACTTGAATACCTTTACGCTCAGCTTTGTATCGAATCATTTCAATGAAAGTTGTATAGGGAATTTGGATGAACGTTTGCTTATCTGCCTTTTGCAAAGTCACCTCCAATTTCCAGCCAACATTCCTTCCAATAATGATGGTATCGATGTTTCTTTCTAGCGCAATTTCCACCACTTTAGCACTAGCCTTATGCAAAAAATCCATGACTCGGTTATTTCTTTTTCGATCCAGCGAAATCATTCGAGTAGTGGTAAATATCCCTTCTTTTGGTCCTTTACCATTTCGAATGATACTCATGTACTTTGCCTTTAATTTGTTATAGTATTGATTCGTTGATTTTAACCATGTGCCCTTGATAAGCAAAGGCTTTTGCCCCGTATTATCGACGATAGTTGCCAGGTTATCAACACCTAAATCAATACCCATTACCCGTTTCGGTTCAAATACCAATTCATTAGTTTGTTTTTCAGACCGTTGGATTTCCTTTTCTTGTTTACTTTTAAAAACAACTTCCACTACATAGTGTCCATAGGACGGTACAATTCGAACCTGTTGCAGTTTCCCTTCGGAATAAGCCACCTTTCCCAAGTTTAATAGAAGATGGGTTCCTGGTAATTTAAGAACATTTCCATCTTTAATTTTGGCAATTTGATTGGTTAAATAACACGTCGTGCGTCCATTTTTCTTTTTGTATTTTGGAATCTTTGGTTTTCCAGTAAAGCAGGCAGGATTGATTTTATATTTCTTTGAGGCTTCGAAGAAACTTTTCCAATCGTCATATACTTTTTTCATCGTTTGTTGATTGGACTGGGAGGGCATAGAAGTATAATCTACTTGTTTCATCACTTTAAATAAGGCTTCAACAAAGCCATATCCAATAAATGATTTTTCATGATGGGGCCTTTGAAATGGTTTGAACTTTACATCAATTATTTTGCCGCTTTTGTTTATTTTCTTAGGTTTCGCCTTTTCTTTTTCATAGCTTTTCTGGCGAATCTCATTCATTTTAGGTAAATGCAATTCAAGATCCGTTAAAGCCTGAAGTTGATTTTTATTTCTCGTTCCTTTTTTAAAAGCGGTGTAGACCTGTCTAATATAGTAATTGGTAATGTTGTACAAATTCTTCGCTTTAAAACATAGAGAATCAAAGTAATCGAACAATTCATGATCCGGATGTATTTGTATTTTATAGGAACTATACATTAGGTTCACCCGCCCTAAAGGAACAAATGTTCTATTTTTATTTCCATTATACCATGTTGTTTTATAGAATGTATAGTGCAAGCACATACTCTTATCATAAAAAAATTATAAATTACAGCTAATATCCCCATATCTAAAGCTAGGGGTTTTACGCTGCTTTTTGATAACTTATTGGGACCCCTCCTCTTTATAACTTTACTCAATTTAATCATCCTCAAAAAATTTATAGCTTACAATTCTACTAAATATTTAGTAGAATTTCCTTCTTGTGTAGCTGTATCGTTGCACCCTTTTTTATGTTCCCACTAACAAGGCAGTCACGACATCATTGATCCTGTAAGAATGGGTATAGCTGCTAATGTTTGGTATGCCCTTACTGCTATTGGGAAAAATAAATTGGCATGCAATTTCAAATGGAGGAATTTAACATGGGCAAAACAATTTTCATTACTGGTGCAGGCACCGGGCTTGGCCGAGGTGCAGCAATAGGTCTTGCCAAAAATGGGCATAGTGTGATTGCAACTACAGAACTGACTTCTCAAAAGACAGACCTACTGCGGGAAGCAAATGACTTAGGACTGAATATAGAAGTGATTAAAGTGGACATTACGAATCCTTTGGACCTGGAACAGATGGAGAAGTATGATTTTGACGTATTTGTTGCAAATGCTGCCATCAATGAACGAGGGCCACTCGGGGAAATGCCGATGGACCGTTTTCGGGCACTTTTTGAGGTAAATATTTTCGCAACCTTGGAAACAGTACAGATAGCTGCACGGAAGATGGTTGAAAAGGGAAGCGGGAAAATCGTTTTTATGAGTTCGATTTCTGGAATATTAGCAGCTCCTTACAACGGTGCATATGCCGCTACAAAGCATGCGATTGAAGCAATTGCGCATACCCTAAAGTTAGAACTTCAAGGATTCGGAGTAAAAGTTGCTACTATTAACCCTGGTGCCTTCAAGACGGGCTTTAATGATCGGGCGGCAGAAGAGTTATGGAAATGGTACGATGAAGGGAAATGCTTCACAAAAAAAGAGGATATCAAAAAGGCGGAAGATGGGTTAAAGAACCAGTATGACCCGGAAGTTCTAATTGCAAAAATGGTAGAAATCATCCCAGCTGACCAACATAAATTCCGAACCGCCTATCCTCAACAAACAGAGAAACAGATGAAACAAGAAGAACAAAAGTGGTGGGAGATGGATATATAGGACGCTTCATCCAATTCTTTTAACCTGTGGTATGGGGCTGTTGATAAAAAGGGAAAAGAGAGAAGGCTCTTTTCTCCTTTTTGATTTGGTGTTTGTTGAGGCTGACTAATTTTATGGGATTGGCGGCAATCCCTTTTTATTGCACTAAAAGGTTTGTTGAAGAAGGTTATTTTCTGTTTTAAGCGAATTAGAATTTCAAACAAATCTTGTACGAAAACAGGTATTGTATATAACTGGAACATAGGAGGTATTAGATATGAAGATCAATAGAATAGATCATGTGAGTATAAACGTAAATGATCTTTCAGCGGCTAAAATGTTTTTTCTTGATTTAGGACTTGAAGTGCAGGCGGAATGGGAATTGGCTGGAGAACTGTTGGACAAAATAGTTGGGCTTAATGATGTTAAAACGGCATGTGTAGGATTGGGGATGCCAGATGGTCAGGCATGGATAGAGTTAGTCAAATTTTATACGCCTTCAGATGAAAAAAATATTCAGCAGCCTTTTGCAAATACGCTGGGTATCCGACATATATGCTTTGCTGTTGAAGATATTGAAGCTATTGTTGCCAAATTGAAAAAGAATGGCACGGAAATCTTTAGTGAGATACAGCAATATGAAGAAAGTTATAAGTTGTGCTACGTTCGTGGTCCAGAGGGAATTATTTTAGAGTTGGCGGAGAAAATCAAATAAATTTAAGCTTTTTTGACTCTGAAAAAAACTGTGATTTGTGTTGAATTATTCTAGGGTTGGTACCAATTTATCATCCCAGACGGCTTGCCAAAAAACTTATCAAATTTCTTGCCATTAGCTTTAATGATAATGCTGGCGCTGCTTCAGATCAGTTAAAGAATTAATAGATTGATTAGTGTTAACTAAAAATCAACTTGCTCCGACCATTCAATCGTTTAAGCACCAAAACGTTACCCAGTTCAAAGTTTACTCGACTTCGGACATGACCTTGCTTTTTTGACCCTGCCTTGTCCGAAGGTGACACGCCTTCGGACACGACCTTGCTTTTTATGTCTTCCCTTGTCTGAAGGTGACTCGACTTCGGACATAATCTAGGAATTGGCTTCAACTATTTTTATTTTCAAGGAAAAAGTTGGACATATTATCCGTAGGAGGTGATATGGTGGCTGATAACAAGAAAAATTCCGAGACAATAGAAAAATACAGTAAATTAGATAGAAACGAAAACGATCGACACAATGATAATGCTATGGCAGCAGCGGATCCTGAAACCAATACCCCAAGAATAAATACAGATAATCTTTAACCGTAAGTTCATTATCAAACATTGAATAATGAAAAGGCGATTCTTCATTATGGAAGCATCGCACTATTCTTCTACTTACTTAGTTATTTTATGTATATAGAAATTCTATGTATATAAAATAATATTATTATAACTGTAAATAAACAATTTAATCTTGTTAGGGTGTAAATTTGAAATTTATCAAGACCTAAATCGTAAAAAGTCATAAAAAATAGAGGTTGATACATATAGACATGACTATGTATCAACCTTTACTTCTTGTTCCGCAATCGTTTTCCTTTGCAGAACCATAATACCTTTTTCTTTATCTATTAATTACAGTACATCGCATTGCGCCTCTGCGAATTAACTCCTCTGCTCTTGTTAATGAAATTCTAACAAGTACAGCTTCGTCTTCATTGTTTTCCACGTCGAAAACCAAAAATGCTTGACCATTTTCAATTAAAACACATATGAATTCTGCATTGTTACGTGGAATACGGTTAGCAATTGTACAACGTTCGACTCCCGCTCTTATTAACGTTCTAAACTCCCGCTCAGAAATTCGGATAAAAACAAATTCCTCTAAGTCTATATTCTCCACTTCAATTTCTACCAGTAGAAAGAACCGATTTCCAATTCTCACCACACAATTTGCTCCAATAGAAACAACGTCATTATTCATTATTTTCCACCTCCCTATGATTTCATTAAATTCAAAAGGCAGAAAAATGTTTGGACAA
This sequence comes from Neobacillus sp. plas4, assembly GCF_057221695.1. Lineage (NCBI taxonomy): Bacteria > Bacillati > Bacillota > Bacilli > Caryophanales > Bacillaceae > Neobacillus > Neobacillus sp. plas4. Next base: position 833,674 of record NZ_CM170152.1, on the reverse strand, counting down.
ACATACAATTATTTTGAAATCTTATTTTATGAAACACTTAAAATAACCCAAGGTATTATACATTCAATCGAACAGATTCCCTAACCTAATTTCAACTAACCTCCCCATAGCAAAACACAAGAAGAAATCGAAACGTTCGGCAAAGAAGAATTCGGTCAATCCCTATTCATTAGTTATACAGAATAATTAAAGGACGGTCCTTTTTGATAATTAGTTCCGTTATTGTATAGAAACATTGTAAATAGAATATGAATTAGCATATCAATTAACAAAGTAATTGGTATGCTTTTTTTCTGTTGACATAACAGTGTTTTCGCCTAAATTATATGTAAATTAGCATAGTAATTAACATACCTAATAACAGAGTGACAACAGTTAATGTCATCTTGCTATTGAAAAAAATCAAGGATTGTTACCATTTTATGTTAAAATATAGTTAAATATTTTCGAAAATTGTTTACTTCAACTATATTAAGATAAAAAACAATTAATTTATAGAAAAAATAAGTAAGGTGTTGAATTTTTTCAAAAATCATATGGGGGGAAAAAATGAATAAAATTTTAATCGGTGGATTTGTTATGTTTGGTGGTTTATTAGTTTGTTTAACAATAATATTATCTGGTGCTATATACGCAACGAGTATTACAGCTTGGTCTGGAAAGTCAAAATTATGGTTTGCAATTTTTGGAGAAAAACAATACGGCGATGAAGTTGTACAGTCTTTGTTTCTTGGTTTCCCATTTATTGTTGGAGCTTTGTTTGCGACAATTGGTTTGATAATCTTAGGTTATGAATATTATAAAACATTTAAGAAATAGGCTTTATAATTGTACGAATGGGTTCTTCGATTCAATAAGCACTAATCATACAAAGGTTGGGTTTCCTCAATTTTACCCAACCTTTTTTGTATGCTAAACATATTGTTATTTATGTTGCTATTACATATGTTATTTAATCTGTGATTTCTGATTTTCTCCAAATTATCGGAACTACTTACCTTTTTGAGGGACCTTCCTTTGTTAACCCAAATATTAGATTTGTTTATTAAACTAATCTCCCCATGGCCCAAAAAAAGATTGTTCTAGCTCTTTAATTTTATTCCTCACAGTGTTAAAAGCACTCGATCGTTTATACAATTTTTAGGGAAATCTCTTACAAATATATGCTATTCTTATCATTTAGGTATCCAATTAAATCATCTGTTCCAAAAGGCTTTTGCTTCTTCCTCAAGTACCTTTAATCTTTTATAGTAATCAGGAAACTCGTTAAGATGGGCCAGTGCAATTTTTCCAGTCATAATAGGATCATCGCCTGTAACATTCGTTTGGCTGGAAATTTTTCCATGCTCAAGCTCTGTATTTACTCCCATCCAAAATTCATTTAAATCGAACTTGCTTTTATTAAAATCAATACCTAATAGTAAAGCAATTGCTGCTGCTTCCTCTTTGGAAAATGATTTAACCCTAGCTGCAGATCGATTATTTCTATACCTGTTCGTACTTCCGGTGGTTGAATATAGATATTGAGTACCATAGTTATAATCGTTAATGAAGTGGTTCAAATAGGGATTATGATAGTAGTACAAAACACATCTCTCCTAAAAAGGTAATTATCAACACTATACGTTAGACAGCTATTTATGAGCATGTCTTCTAAAAGTTAACCAATAGTGAATATAACCAAAAATACCACTTGGCTAATTAACTGACCTCCCCGTTTTGAACAAAAAAAAAGATCGCTGCAGCGATCTCCCCATTAACTCTAATATATCACCCTAATATACTCACGGTAGAAACGTTGAACCTATTTCATTTGCACTCTTAGTGTTCAAAGAAGCATTTTCATTTAATTGTTGATTAGTCGATTTGTGATGTTCTTGATCTATAAATTTTGCTCTGTTAGGAAATAGTTTATCGAAGACTACACCAAACAGAACAAGTGACAATAATAATCCCCAAAACAGGTAAGCGAAGAATGACATAAAATAACCTCCTTCAATAATTTTTCCAATATTCAAGCAAGTCTAATATTATTATACTATAAAATACATATTTTTACAATGTAGTTAATAAGTTACCCATCTTGGTTCGATTCTGCCCGCAACCTTGAAGCTGAATTCTATCTCTCAGCTGCATATGGAGGTTGTACTATCAGGAAAACCATATTTCGAAGCTGTAATGAGTAGGTTATCAATGTTCAAAGCTGAAAAGGTAAACCTATTCGACCTGGTTAAAGAGCAAAGCCTCGATGGGATTGCCCTAAAGAAGAAGGACAGCACCTATGTGTTTCCGTTGACTAATAAATGCATAGTCAAGCTAAAAAACACCCATAGTTAGGCTAAAAAACACCCATAGTTAGGCTAAAAAAAACCATAATCCAGTCCCGGAAAGTATAGGATAATATCTGTAGATTTACAAAAAGGAGGCTGTATAGTGAAAAAGTTACGGAAATCTTTATTGTCATTTTGTATTGTGATCGCTTTCTCTGCAATCCCTTTCGGTGCCTCTGCTGAGGAATCGTTAGTGAAGGTCTCTTCAGTGGACGAAATTTCAGCAGCGATGAGCAAAGCGCAACCAGGTGATACGATTGTGATGAGAAACGGAGTATGGAAGGATGCTGCCATTGTGATGGAAGGCGCAGGCAAGCCGAATAAGCCCATCACTCTGCGAGCGGAAACACCGGGTCAGGTAGTGCTCAGCGGTGCCTCCACACTCAATATCGGAGGATCGTATATAGTGGTGGACGGCTTGGTATTCAAAGATGGGGGAGATATTGATGATTCCGGTGTCATTGAGTTCAGGGTGGGAGATCAAGAAGCACGCATTCCCGTCTTACTAACGTCCAAATGATTGATTATAACCCTTCAAGCAATGAGAAGAACACGAAGTGGGTTGGATTATACGGCAGCTATAACAGGGTGGATCATTCCTATTTCAAAGGCAAGAAAAACATCGGTGCGATGATGGTAGTTTGGAGAGAGCAGGCGGGCGAGCAGCACCATGTCATTGATCACAATCATTTTGCCGGCCGTCCCATCTTGCTCGACGATAGTGGACAAGTGATTAGTAATGAAGCGGAAACGCTGAGAATCGGAACGAGTACCTATTCGCTCTCGGATTCCTATACAACAGTAGAGAACAACCTATTCGAGAACAATGATGGAGAAATCGAAATGGTTTCGGTTAAATCAGGGAAGAATGTGATTCGCGGCAATACATTTTTGAACAATGCAGCCACCGTCACACTTCGTCATGGCAATGGAACGCACATTGAAAACAACTTCTTTTTCGCCAATGGCAAGGCGAACGCCGGCGCGATCCGCGTTATAGGCGAAGACCATGTGATAGCCAACAATTATATCAGTGGCATTGTGGGCAGCAATACGACACGTGGGGCCATTGTTCTAACCAATGGCATACCTAACTCTGCTCTCAACAAATATTTTCAAGTCAAAAATGTGCTCATTACTCACAACACACTGGTGAACAATGAAAACAACATTGTCGTAGGCGATAAAAAAAGCAGTACGAATACTTTAGCGCCTGTAGAAACGATTATAGCAAATAACGTTGTACAGGCAAGCGGGAACGCTAAGCTTCCTCTTATTAAGGTAATCGACGATTCAGCAGCTCTTATGTATGAAGGAAATTTCATGGATGGCGCTGAACTCGGGATTGGGCCGGTCGCAGGGATTAACCAGCAAAATCCTCAGCTGGCTTTGACAGAAGACGGATTATTCCGTGCGGGCGAAAAAAGTCCGATTATCAATGCATTGAAAAACGGGCCTTACTCCGTAAAAGATGATATGGATGGCCAGCCCCGACCTCAAGGAAACAGGGATGCCGGAGCGGATGAGGTATCCAAAACACCTATAAGAAATAAGCCTTTACAGCCTAGCCATGTCGGACCCGAATGGCTGAACGCCTCTAAATAAGAACTAACCGAGCTCCCATGAGTATGTCCCATATCGAGACACGAATCATTGAATCAATATAGTATGAAGGAAGGCGTACAAAAAACGCCTGCCTTCTTCTATTCTTTTGAATAAGCGTTTCACTGTTCCTCCTCTCAAGCCTCCCATCGTTTCATCCGTTCTGTTTACTTACCTGCTTCGTAGCTCAATAAGAAAAGCCGCGAAATGGCGCTCCAATCTTTAACTCTTGTATTTTTTTATGCACCCAATATGGTTAAACCAATACAATCAAAGAACAGATAAACCTTGCGATCCAAAATAAGGAAATTTTCTCCATTTAGCAACTTGTATTCTTACTAGACTACCATCATCATTGATATTAAAGACTGATACTGTACCCTGATTTCCGTTTAGAGTGTAAAGATTTCGGCCATCCTTACTCACTCCAACATTCAATGGCAAGCCAGTTGCTGTCCCTGCTGGTGTACTAGTAGTATGCCCGACAACTGTTAGTACACCGTTACGATCAATACGATAGGTGGTTATTGTACCGCTTATGGTGTTGATAGCGTAAGCAAATTGCTCATTCCTCGTTGTGGTAACCCAGCAAGTGGCTTTTTGGCCGGTCGGTACAGAGCCACTAATTACATTAAGTATCCCGTTGTCACTTAACGAATATGATGATAGCGCATTAGAACCTGCCTCCGAAACCAAAAGCAGTCCTGAGGAAAGGATAATAGAGCCAAACGGTGTCATCCCATTGGATTCGTTAATAATTGGTCCGGTAAGAGTACCATTTTTATTAACAAGGAATACACTGAGATGGTTTGTAGTAAGCTCGGGTACAACAATTTTACTGCCATCCCGAGTGAAGAGAATTTGCACGGGCTGAGCATTAATGGTACTTAGAGAATGAATAGATTCCGGGATATAAGAAAGGTGCCCACTATCCTCTATGCGAAAACCCGAAATATTGGATGTAAATTGATTAGCGGGATCACCCACATTGGAAACATAGAGAAGATTACCGAACACACCTATGCTATTGGGCTGAGTGCCTCCAGAAGGCTTCACATCCACGAGAATAAGTTTTCTGCTGTCGGATACGATAAAACTACTTATACTATTGCTGCCTGTATTAACTGCAAATAGGAAACGGCCATCAGGGGACAAAGTTAGTGAACCTTCTGACATAAGGGGATCAATTCCATCGTTTGGTGTTGCAGTTGAGACCTCCTTTGCACCGGTACCTTTTCCATATGTTGGGTATGATCCGACAAAAGTAAGCATTCCATTCAAATCCCTGTAAAAGGCAATGACTGAATTCATTGCTTCCATATTAGTCATAATATAAACCATACTCGAATGAACATAGTTGTTGGTCATCAGCATTTTATGATTCTCCACCCCCTTCATAATTTTATATGGTTCCTTTTACAATTTAATTCCCCAAATGGATGTAAATTGGTTTACAAAGTGAGGTTTAATGCAACTACTGCCCTGCCTGCTAAAGAGACTGCTTAAACACAGGGTCTATTATGACCCAAAGAGGGCTTAATACAAGTCCTTAAATCACGTACCTAAGAATACATATAAACAACGAATTTGAGGTGCATTCCTTCAACATTTTCTAAGTTGATACTATATATTAGGGGGCGTTAGTTCAAAAAGAAATCCTTTTATAACTTATGACTTATAAAACTAAACTACATTGTGTCATCTATTATGTAGAAGCATAATATGTATTACCACTCATTGTAATACCTCCTAAATAGGAGGTGATTTTATGTCAGGAGCAGTTGGAGGATACGCTGGCGGAGGTTTCGCCTTATTAATCGTATTGTTTATCCTCTTAGTCATTATTGGAGCTAGTTTCTGTGGTTATGGATACTAATTAAAAATGGATCTCACTTTTGGGTTTTTCATTTTCCAAATTGACTTTACCTGAACTAAAATCAAAGAGGTGATTCCTTAGGAATCGCCTTTTTTTGTGTACCAGACATGTACAGGTTGCTAATCATTATTTGATTAATACTATCTAGAACTCGGAAATCAGCCCGTTCTCTTCTAACATAAACACAAAAATCGTCCGCAAAGCGAACGAATTTTGACCACGTTTCTTCAGTTCCTTATCTAATTAGTTTAAGTAAACATTACTAAGGATTGAGCCATCTTTAAGTTTCCTTTTAAGATGGTGCAGGTATTTACTGACGTGACCAAAGAGTTCATCTACAGTCATTCCGTCAATTCCGGGCGCACCATAAAACAAGTCTGTCTATTGACAGCCTTGTTCCTAAACTAAAGCATCCTGTTAGTTGAAGATTTTATGCTAAGATGATATACAGAAATAATTAAGCTGATATGGAGATAAATAAATATGATTAGATTAGACTCACTAATATTGTTAGCTATTCCTTGGATAATTTACAGAGTTGTAGTTTTAGTAGTTAAAAAGCAAATCTCCATAAAAAACGAATTGATTAAAGTTCTTTTCTATTTTTCGGTAACTTTTATCTATTCCTTAACACTCTTTCCTTTTCCTTTTTATGACTATCCAAATATGGAAAGTGGCGGTATAAACCTGACTCCCTTTGAGAGCATATATAATTTATTAACTCATTCTAATTTTATGTATACATTAAGGAATATAGTTGGAAACATCCTATTATTTATGCCCTTAGGTTTTTCTATTCCACTAAGATTTAAGGTAAACAAGTTTTGGAAAGTAATAATTTTTGGATTTTTCACTTCATGTTTAGTTGAGGTTATACAGTTATTAACTTCTATACGTTCATTTGATGTGGACCCTTATACTGAATACGCTTGGAGCAATTATAGGGTTCGTTCTTTTTCGACTATTTGATAAAGTTAGACCCTTAACAAAAACAAATTAGAAAATGATTTTCATGTCCGATAATACATATTTTTACAATGCAGATAAAACTAAAACCCATGTTGGTTTGATAAAGTTAAGCATGTTATCCTATTACTATACTGTATGAAATATTAAGTTTATCCCAAACCCAAGCCTGAAAAACTCTGTCTATTTCTATTTTTAGAGCTTCATCATCCAAATTTTCATCAATACCTAATTCTTTAAAAGCAAATGTTTCTGTCGCCTCTGTACCTTCATATTTTGTACTACTGAATGAAAATGTAACGGTCCTATCCATTGTTCCCATCCTCCTATTTTAACCCTGCATGAACTCGCCTTCCATTACAGTTTACAGTATGCCTCCTTAATGCACTAAACTCGTTCGTACAACATGCAAATGGATTTCCGCGGGGATTTCCACTTTTAGTGTTAGGTAAGCTATCACTTGGCTAGTTTGATGGAATGTGCACCCGCTCAAACTGACAAGCTGATTCTCTCATCCTGATGTGCAGCTCAATTCAGAATGACACGAAGAGAACCTCGTGTTGACCCAAGCAATACCATAGATTTCTTCATTAGATTACTTCAAAGATTTCTTCAAAGAAAAAATAATATGTTCTCTTCCATTTCATATACCACCAATCAAAAATAATTTTTATATACCCTATCCTTTTTACAATGTAATAAATATATACACATTGAAGGGACTAAACCAATCGGCGGGCTATTATCGTCTTACGACCGAACCAAGGTTCCTTATTATTAAGATCTATAAAGGAGAGATAAATTTGAGCAGGTTGTTAATCAATGAAAGCCCCGTAATGATTATTCCTGGTTTAGCAGCTAAGATAGGTTTAAATGAGGCAGTGGTGCTACAGCAGATCCATTATTGGCTTGGAATCAGCAAGCATAAGATCGAGGGCAGAACCTGGGTTTATAATACATATGAAGAGTGGCAGAAGCAGCTGCCATTTTGGTCAGTGAGTACCATAAAACGGAGTATACGCTCGTTAGAGATGCTGGGGCTATTGATTTCAGCTAATTTTAATCAGTTGAAAATGGATAAGACAAAATGGTATAGCATTGACTATGAAAAATTGCTGGAGTTTGAAGAAAGCCTGCAAGAACGCAAAGCTGCTCCTATTAAGGAACATGCACCTGAGGAAGATTCCGGTGTTACAAAAGAATCCGCTGTTCCCTCTTCCACGAAAAAGGAGATCCCATGCAGAAATTATTGACTATTTGAATGAGAAAGCGGGAAAGAACTTTAAACTAAGTTCGATTAAAACCAGGGAACTGATTCATGCTAGATATAGAGAAGGTTTTACGCTTGAGGATTTTACTAGAGTCATAAATTTGAAGTCCGCTGATTGGCTGTCTAATCCTGCTTGGAATAAGTTCCTGCGGCCTGAGACACTCTTTGGGACAAAGTTTGAATCGTATCTGAATCAGCAGGAAGGCAAGAATAAAATATCCGAGGAGGATTTTAATTTGGATGACTAAGAAAGAGTTTTATATGTTGATGATACAGATTCAAGCCTATTATGAAAAGTTTCAATTTGATCAACATAAGCTGGATGCCTGGCATTTGGTCCTGCAAAAATATTCGTATGATCGAGTGCAATCGAATCTATTGAAATTTGTGGCAGATTCGCCTCATCCGCCAAAAATTAGTGACCTGGTCCAGAATACATCGAATGGACGCCCTATCCCTGGTAGATTTATATTAGATCTCAGTGATTAGAAACAGATTGGTAAATTAAATGCCCGTGCGTTTTATCTCAAAAGTAGATAATTTAAATTCGGATTTATATACTAGTGTATTTCCCATTGAGGCACAGATAAATGTTTTGGACTATTAAAAACGCAGTAGGTTTTTAGAATGAAAAAAGCCGAAAATATGCAAGAAATAAATAAAAATTCAGCATATCTTCGGCTTACTGATAACTTTAGATAGTAAACAAACTCCCCTATCACTATCTCTCTGCTGCATATGGAGGTTGTTCCATCCAGCCATTTTCGATCATGATTTTAGCTGCCTCTTCACAGAATAATGAAATTTTTGCAAACGATCTTGTATAGACTAGCCCAACATCGTGTCTTCCATTTACAGCAACTGAATTTCCAAATGCTCTTAACTTCATTGAAAACATATCTGCCTTGTGAAACAACATGATCTTATCTGAAAAAGGAGAAAACACAGAGTTTGTCACTAAGTGGTCTATAAGAGATGGAGAAGGCAAATTTTCATCGTGTAGTTTTTGCATGTAACGTTCTACATTTGTTTGTGTAAGATCTCTCCCTTTTTCAAACAATTGCCGAACTTGTTCATCTTTTGCAACTTGGGCAAATGCCATAATGAGTGCTTTACTGGTTACATTGTTCTCAATATTATCGTAAAAATGGGTAATTTCCAAAGCATGTAAAGGTCGTACATGACCGAAGAAACCATTTAAAAAATCCTTTTGGATAAATTCAACTTTATCTGGAACTGGAATAAGAGGTGGTTTTATTATAAGCCCTTTATGCATTAGGATTGTTTTGATTTGGTCCATTAAATCCATAGTGGACTCTAAACAATATCTAAAAAGATCTCTTACATCTTTCCTGTAAACAAGCGGGTATCCTACGTTATAGATACTCATTCCTGCTTTTGCGGTATATTTTAAGTAATGGACATAGAACTCATCTTCAAATAAGCGAGGTGCGCCTTGGTTTACATCTTCCTCTTCAGAAAAGCCCTTAGGAATAGGGAAATTTTCTTTCTTAAAAATTTCTTCCGTTGTCTTCATGAAATCCGCACATAAATGATATGCATTTTCTACTAACGTTTTAATATCCTCATCCTCAACGTGTTGACGAAAATAAGTTAAAATGCATTTTGCCATACTGTTTCCCATATATGTTGCCCAAAGTTTTCCCATTTCTGCTGAAGTTAATTTTTCAGTAGTGTCTGTTTTTGGTGAACTTAGATTAATCGGTTTAAGTGCTATCATGTTAACCCCTTGCATTGCTTTTTCCGATAGTATTTAGCATAATGTGAAATTATATACAGACTCAACATTTAATGATTCCAGCACAAAGGAAAAACAAAATTCTGAAGGTAACGGGTTCGGTTGATGAGGAGAAAAATCCTAAAAACATATGTAAATAACAAACTAATTAACATATGTTTTAACAACAAATGAGCAATATGAATGACAAGTAAAAACGCTCAGATTTTTCCTGAGCGTTTTTGTCGTAATATTTATCAACCTAATTGAACTAAGCTACCCGTTAGTGGAACAAGGGTGGTTTCCAATTACCTCTCTTTTAATCGCTCTAACCACTGAATAAACCACTCTTGAGGTAATTTTACCTTTGATAAGTCTATTTTCTGCAACTCTTTTAATGAATAGGAATTAACCAAAAATAAATCCCACTGACATTCTATATCTCGTGCAACAATAGCTGCTTTTTCAATGATTGGAGACAATTCAGCATCCTCAAAGACCATTGTAAAATTATCACACCACTGTGCAAAATCATAATGTGAGAAATGGTTTTTATTTTTGGATATGCAACTTAATAGCTCACTTAAACTTTCGTATGAATATGGTAAAGTAATCGTTGTTTTATTCAAATTCCAACCAGTTGTCACATTTATCACCCTTTTTTAAGAAAAGCTACCCGTTAGCTTAACAAGTACCTTCTGGAAACATTCGTCAAAGTTGCACACTAATTTTCTATAACAAAGTGAACTAAACAAACTACAAATACATATAGATGCCTATAGAGTTTTTAATGACTATGTACTTGTTCGATGCGGCTGTCGTGTCAATGCTGAACTTTTAAAAAAACAACTTCTCTATCTTTCCTGAACAGGTAACAAACATTTCCGCAAGCTTATGCTGCGAGGGAGGTAAGTAATTTGCCGTTTAAACCACATCCCAATAATACTGCCATTGTAATCACAGACCCACAAAATGACTTTATGAGTCCTGGGGGAAGAGGCTATCATCTGACTAAAGGAACTATTGAACGAAACAATACCATACAAAAACTTGAACTATTAATGAGAACTGCCATCAATAAGGGATACCAACTTTTCATATCGCCCCATTATTTATACCCTCATGATTATGGCTGGCAATTTACAGGAAATGAACAAAAGATGCTATTAGGTCTTAGAATGTATCAAGTGGCAAATGCGTACACACCACCGTCATTTGGAGCTGATTTTGTTCATTCTTTCAAACCTTATATTTTTGATAGAAGAACCGTCATTGCAACTCCTCACAAGGTTGCCAGCCCACAAACAAATGACTTGGAATATCAGTTACGACAACATAGAAAAGAGAAGATAATTATTGCAGGGGTGCTTTCCAACGTTTGTGTAGAGTCCCATATGAGGCATCTAATCGAAACTGGTTTTGAAACAGCTGTTGTATACGATGCCACCGCAACAATTAGTGAAGAGGATTTTCAAGCTGCCGTTACCAATTATAAAGCATTTGCCAGTGCTACTTGGACGACACAGGAGGCTATTTCAAACTTATAAATCATTCCCCAATTGGTAATTTCCTATACAACTTGTCTGAACTGTCCCCAAGTGGTTACTTGGTCAGAATAAGAGCTTGGAATAACGGATGAATTTAGATAGCACACCCCCCTCCAATCTGTTCGGAGGGGGCTATTCTTGCTTGGTACAAACATAAAAGAGCCATTTCCATTCTTCAACTAAATTGCAACGTTACTTTAAGTGTATTTCTTCACAATCAATTGCGAAAGGCATTGAAAAAGAAAACAAATTTATATTAAACGATATTTGGTATTGTACAAGAAATGATTCAGAGGATATTCTAAAAGGATGGAAATTGATGATGGAACATTTCTAATTATTGGATGGGAGACTGTGGTTATGAAAGAATATCAAGAAATAACAGTAACGAAAAATGTTGCCACTTCAATAACTTGCAATAAATGTGGTAAGAAGGAAAAAATAACTGAATATGGATTTGAAGTAAATGAATTTCATGCTTTCAACTTATCTTTTGGATATCCATCTATGTATGATGAACAAAGATGGAAATTTGACATTTTCGAGACTTGTCTTGTTGATTTTGTAAAAACTTTCAAACATTCTCCCGACATCTATGAAGTCTAGCTGATGTTAGGCTTTTTTTTGATCTTGTTTAAGTTTCTTTAAATTATATGGTTATATGTCAAAATTTATATGCCATAGTGATACACAATTTCTTACAGTTATTTGATTTCCTCAATATTATAATTGTTTATTTAATTCTGATTAATCCTTTTATTGTAAATTGAAATGGTGTGATAGAATAATATTTGGGGGAATTATTTATGATAAAAGAGATCGAACCTGAATTTGAAGATGAAATGGAAGTTGAAACAAACTCTAAAAATAAAAAAATCAACAGAGTAGCTTTAGGTGGTACCATTCTTGGGATTGCAGCGATGGTTGGAATTGCTTGGTATTACATAAGTGGAAACGTCCAAAAATACGAAGCTGAGAAGTTTGCGCAGGAACATCCAAATGATGCTATAGCAATAGCTGCCAAATTGGAAGACACAAAAGCTAATGCAATTGGTCTCTTTGATAATGAGGATAGCGTTCTAATGACTATGAATCAAATGACACATCAGAAAATAGCTGCTGAAGAGAAGACCGGTGCTGTACCAATGACTAAAGCGAACATTGAAGAAGTTACTGAATTCGTTGAAAACAGCGAATTTGAGCATAAAGATGAAATGCTAAGGATTTTAGACAAATGGCAAGAAGGAGACTTCTCTTCTGTCAACGGTGACCATGACTATATCTTAAAAATGCAAGATGGTACTAAAGGCTGGTCTACTGGATTGTTCACACCTGAAGAAGAAGCCCAATTCGTTTTGGAGAACTGGGGTAGCAAATTTGACTAAGAAAGGAAGCTATATGGAGCTTAAATGCGTTCATTGTAATGAGAAAAACGTCCCTGAAGAAGGTATTCTTTGCTTTAAGTGCCTTGAGGAATTAATGGAAAAAATAAAAGTAGTTGATCCAAAAAGAGTCCTCCATTGAGGGCTTATTTTTTTGAATATATAATTATTATAAATATCAATTATGGCCGTTTTCAATTGAAAAAATTAGGAAGAGGAACAATTAAGAGTAATATTGATGTTCTTTCTAGGCCTGGTAATATATCAGAAATAAAGGATAGGCTTCTAATGGATATTTAACATGCAAAGCAACGATCATATGTTGCTATTACCTTTATTTCCAAAGATGAAATAATGACATCTAATTCTAAGCTGGATAAAGTAGAAGAAGTGAAATAAAACATTTGTCCTATTCAACTAACTCATTCGTTATTACATAAGATCGTAAAAGGACTGTCTAATTTAGACAAGTCCTTTTTTAAAATTCAAAATATCAACATTTTTCTTTAACAGAGCCTAGAAAATAAAAAAGGATTGTATGGGGCTAGAAAAAATCTTCTAAAGCTTCTCTGTAGTTTAACAAGGAAAAAAAGTAAAAAGGACCGATGGATCCTATTACTTTAACTTCTTATTAACTTAAAGTCCCCCTTTAAAATAAGACACTCTTCTGTCCAACAATTTGAATGACTTTTAGAAATTAATAGCTTCTAATCACCAAATGCATATATTATCTCTGTTTCGCAAACTACTTCTCCATCAACTGTAGCTATGCCTTTGCCTTTTCCAATAGAACCTTTTATTCGGGTTATTTCAACCTCAAGACGGAGTTGGCCTCCTGGTTTTACTTGCTGTTTAAATCGGCATTTATCTATACCTGCTAAAAGCCCTAATCTTCCTTGATTTCCTTCTTTAGTTAACATTACAACTGCACTTACTTGGGCTAATGCCTCTACAATTAATACGCCTGGCATAACTGGATAATTGGGGAAGTGTCCGTTAAAAAAGTCCTCATTCACAGTCACATTTTTAATACCAACTGCTCTTTATCCTTCTTCTAATTCCAAAATTCTATCCACTAAAAGAAATGGATAACGATGTCTAATAACTTTCTTAATTTTTTGAGTATCTAACATCATTTGAAAAAATCTATTTATCTCTTGGTATCTCCGATTGTATGTGAATTGATGTGCTAATTAGTGTATTAATTCCATTAAAGTATTGATATAACAACAAAAAGAAGGACAGCAATTCGTATGTGAATTATGTCCTCAATTAGTCTGTTATTGGATGTTTTCTCCCCGTCAACCGATCCTGTTATTCTGAAGGAACGTTACTTGCAGTAAAAAAACATTTCTTAAAATAAATTGAAGTTTACTCTTTTTCGGTAATAAACCATCCTTCAGGTTTTTTTTCTATATGAAATACATCTTCATCGAATTTTTTTCTTAGTTCTTTATATTCCTCATTTTCAATTTTAATCTGTGCTACTCTAATTTGCTTCAATGTTATTTCTGGTTTCTTCATTTCAAAAACCAGATCTTTTAGAATAAAAAAAGTCTTTTGACGTTTCAAACTCTCCACTTCCTTCCTTTTACATCTCTTCTATTTAAGAATTAACCAATAATGAATAAAACCCTACAAAATCTTTGTTAAATGTTTGTAAATCATAAAATATAAGATAAATATGAATGATTTCTTCATTAAAGCAACCGTTTGTATTTTTAGGAAATTAATGATGAAAAAAGATATATGGCGGTGCCCCACATTATTAACGCCGATACTTTGTTTAAAATGGACATAAATCCTTCTGACTTGTTTAACCTTCCAACCTGTCTTCCAATGAATGCAAGACAAAAAAACCAGATCCAAGATATGGTGATACATGCGAAGGTAAATCCCAGTTTTTCTATACCTGAATACGAAATTGAACTTGTACCTATTACTCCAATGGTATCCATGATTGCGTGGGGATTTAACAAAGAAACGGAAATAGCAAAAGCAATTTGCTTTTTTGGAGAAAGTGCTTTATTTTCTGATGAATTTGAATTAGGCTTATTTTTCCAAGTCACAAACCCCATAAACACTAAAAAAATAATTCCAGCTGTTAATAAAACAAACTTTATCCAATAAACCCCTAAAACAATGACGGATATACCCAATACTGCTATAGAAATAAGGAGAGTGTCACAAATGGATGCAGTAAGGACTACAGGTAAGGTCCTTCTGAATTTCGTTTGAGTTGCCCCCTGATTAAAAACAAATACATTCTGAACTCCTAATGGAAGAATGAGCCCAAAAGCCAAAATAATACCGTGAATGATTGCACTTATCATCTAAAACTACTATCCTTTCTAACCATGTATACCAAAAGGCAGTGATAAAGATGTCTTATTTCATTAAACTGCCTTTACTTTCAATAAGCGAAGTGGCTGCCGTCACAACAATCCTACTAAATATGAGTGTCTGTGAATGTAATAAGTTGGCCCCATTTGGACCAACCCTTTTTAATTCTATTTAATCGTTACCTATGTTACGATACAACACTGCCCTATGAATCGTCATTTCGTTGATTTTACTAAATCCTTATTCTTGCGGTTTTTAACTTCATCCATCTTTGAATAAAAGCTTTCTTCCAAATCGATTCCAAAATAATTATAAAATTTCAACATATAAGCCAGACAGTCTGCCAGCTCTTTGCCCATGTTTTCTTTAATTTGATCCTTTGCTAACTCAAATGCCTTCTTTTCTTCCATGCCATTTTCAACGTAGGACGCAGTAAGATTAAAGGCCTTTCGCAGCTCCTCCGCTACCTCAGCAACCTCGGTCGTAAGCAGCATGTAGTTATTTAAAAGAGAGTCTCTGCTCTCCGCATAGCTCTCTTCAGAAATTTCCCATCCCATTTCTTTTTGATACTGTTTCGCAAAGTTTTGTATGTCTTTCATTATTACTCCTTTCACACTAAAGATACCAATATCGTTAATCTGAATGTTTCTAATGTACGGTCTTTTAGTAGCTAGCAGCAGCTTAGTAATATCCATCTGTACCAATTTGGCAAATTACAATTGAATTGTATTATTAACTGCTTGGATCGTGCCAAATTCCTTTGATAATGCGTCCCTCATTTTTTCTCCACATTTCACACTACAAATAGGAAAAATACCATCAATTCCTTTTTTATCTGCTTCAGAGTCTATACCAGGAACTAACATTGGAACACTTGTGTTCCTTGACTCAAGATGTATATGTACAATTCTTCCGTCTGGATCTGAAATCTTCTTCTCTTCGACAAACTTTATATTTAGCCCATAAATTGGCTTTCCGCTATTAAACTTTTTCATACACCATGAACATTTCAGCATATAATCACCTTATATTAAAATTGTTTTAATAGATATTTAACATAAAAAACTGCACTGTAAAAACACTTTAGGTCAAAGCATGCAAAGATTGCGAACAGTGCCTATAAATGTTTGCTAACATTAAAGTTGTAAATGTGATAATTTTGCTTCGAAAAATGCACGTACTTCCTCTAACTCTTTTAATTCTCTTTTAGGAATGATGTAGGCACTAACAGAGCTATTATATAAATAAAGATTAGAGTTATCCTCCATCATCTTAACGACCCCTGACCAATTCACCTTCGTTTCACCGTTAGAATTCGTATCAATGATTCCATCCTCTGTCAAAAGCATCGTATGTTCTCCTAATAAACCCTCATTTTTCCCTTCTCTAATCATCTTTTTGGTTTGACTTTTAATACGATTTTGAAAATACTTCGGATAAAATAGGACCCAAAAGATTCCCATTATTAAAAAGGGAATGAATGCATATAAAAATGGGATGTCCGCAAGATTTGAAAATACATAAGCAACTATTAGGTAAATAATAGGAATCGAGTATCTTTGTATATTAAAGGATTTACTAGCGGACTCTGAGTTTTTTATGTGAAACAAATTAAAATTCAAATAATCTTCTTCGGTTAAATTATATATGATTTTCATGTTTATTCTCCAAGATCTATTTTTTGTAAATTATTAAATTTTTCAAATAAATTTTAAAATTTTTATCCTTTTATACTAACAGTTTTTTGATATAACCGATACCGTCCTGGTGATACTCTTTATAAAACCCTATTTTCTTCACTTACAGTAGATGATGAATTGCCACCCAGCGACTTCGGAACCATATCTGCTAGGGCTATTCCAGCATCTTTCCACTTATTAGGATACCTTGTTTGAATCCAATCGCTTACTTCTTTTATGGTTCCCTCTCCGCCTAAACTATCCAACGCTAGAATAATAGCTTGGTTATGATTCATATAAACACCAGTCCTTTCAAAAATAGCTGCCATTTTTTAACGTCTATTACCAGGTCCAATCCTTTAATAATTGACTAGCTTTTAAACTGTTGCCAGTTTTCGGGTTGATTATATGTGTAATCTTCACAATTCCAGCCTCCGCCAAAATATCAGATATGATATTAGCTGTTCTTAAATCAGATCCCATTCTGTTTTTTATCCTATAATCCAGTCCATCTGGTGTCCTACTTCTAACGTCATTTCTACAATTTTGAGGTAAGGTCTTGGATGGTTCCTCATTCAAACATTCTAATGTAACTTGAATTAATTGATGTGTTATTTTAATACCGCGACATTTGTATGGAAGAGTTTGTTCCAATCTTTCTATTACTAGGTTCATAAGTTCACGAGGTACATTTTTATCTATCGGACTCTTTTTCAGCAATTACATCCACCTTATTTCCTCCTTAGCAATCTTAAAAACCAATGAACTAGTCCGTTCGCAGGTATCATACTCTCCTGTCTGGCATTAGGGTTCTGGTATACATGTGGTTTCATTGTGTCCCGCTCATTTAATAAAGTTATTTTTTCCCGCAGATCTGTTAATTTTACCTCCTCATTTTGAGTCCCATCAACAGCTTTAATAGCAGTATCTTTCTGGGCAGAAATCGTCTCCTTTGATAGTCTACCAAGCTTTTGCTTCAATTCATCTTGAGTAACTTCCTCAATAATAAATTGCATTTTATCTCTTTGATTTATAATTATGTATTGACCATTTACATGTCTAATATTGAATTTCCAATGAACTCCACTTACTTTCGTTTTTACATAGTTTTCTTTCGAAACCATTGATCGTAAAAACAATCTTAAATCTCCCAGCAAAAATTTATCAAAAAACCTGATAAGCAAATAACCTTTTTGATTCTTTCGATCAAACTGTTTTAGATTTACTAATCGAAGATCAAACCAATTATAGGAGTTCTGTACTGAAGGTGATAATACGAAATATTTTCCTTTGAGAAAGATAGTTGTGTTCGAAGCCTGTTTTAAATCTAGTTCATTGATAAGGATATCTCTATTAACATTTCTCGCTGCAGAATGATCCCCAGCCATTTTGTTCCCCCTCGTGTTAGTAGTTTGCCTTTTTCCCTATACGGTAGCTTTGTTTGCCTCAGCAATTAAAGCAAAAATATAGGCAGTGTTCTGTGATTTCTTTGCTGCCTCCTGCCGGCTGCCGGTATCGCCATTTAACCAACGTTCATAATATTGGTACACATGTTCTAAATCTTTAAAAGTGATCGTTCTATCCATTGATATTTTGACACTCGGTGAGTGTGGTTTGGCCTTCTTGATGACGAGGTGCTTATCTTTTTTCCCCTACTAAAAACCACAAAGGAACACTCTTATTTTGCGGAACCGTATGTATTTCAAACTCTGATAAACTAGCTTTTGCTCTTAAATGATTCCATAAAGTCTCTGCGCTCATATACCTCTCCCCCTTTAACAAATTTCTCCAAATATTATCTCTATTATAGCAAAATCCTTACTGGGTTAATTAGTAAGGTTTTTATTACTATTAGAAATTCAGAGCTTTTCCTTGCTTATAAATTTTCTGGCAACAATTCAAATACCAAAGATGCAAAGACACATTCTTTTATCAGTTTAAAGAATACATCTTAAAAAAATGATATTATTATGTTTATAACTATTTCATTAGGAGGCTATCATGAAAAAACTTGTAAAAGTAGTTGCTGCTGTTATTGAAAATGAAAATAACGAAATATTATGTGCGTTAAGATCTCCAGAAATGTCTATTCCTAATATGTGGGAGTTTCCAGGTGGAAAAGTAGAGGCTAATGAGGATATATACTCAGCACTAATGAGAGAAATAGATGAAGAATTGGACTGTAAGATTGAAACAACCAAAGAAATCTTCAACGACAACACACATGAATATGAAACATTTATCATTAATTTAATTTCGATTAAATGTAAAGTAGTCGATGGTACGCCCACACCTAGTGAACATTCAAAGTTAATCTGGTTAAAAAGAGAAAACCTTGATTCCCTCAAGTGGGCTCCAGCGGATATTCCCGCTGTTAAGCAGTTAATTCAAGAAAAATAGTCTTCTCGAATGAGAAGACTAAACTTTTTCTGTAAACTCTGTATATAGGTTTGCCGGTACTTCATTCCCTAATTCCATTCTTACCGTAATTGGTTTGTCACCTTCGAAATAAACAGAATTCCCTTTTCCAATATAGATATAGGGTTCCGTCTTCCCATCAATCTCTCTATACTTACGAATAAACAAGTGAAGATTAATACCACGTTGTTTATTGAAAATAATATTTTTCCCTCTTTCAGACTGTTGAGTGGTACTATTCACTGATTGCCATTGGAACTCATGAGGACTAATAAATTTATCTTTGTAGTTAATACTTTCTTTTACATCCTCTTCTTTGTGTAGATCAATAAACAGAAAATACTCATTCCCATTTGCTAACAATCCTGACCCTCTAAAGGAACTGTGGATTTTACGATAGTTAGACAATAAAGCTGCATCCACCATTTGATATTGCTCATAAAGTTTAAAATGTGGAACTCCGTAGTATTCATTTTTAAATTCCTTTTCATATCGGAAGATCCCATAGGTAATAATATCTTCGATAAACTTCCTGTAATCTTCAGTTTCCAATAGCTTTTTAAAGAGTGGAGATTTAATAACTTTGCCATTGCTAAAATGAACTAATTTCGGCTTGTTCTTTATTTGGACACTATCATAGTAGGTTTGATTCAGGCACTCAAATGCATGTAGAACACTATCATCATCAACTTCAGTTATCATCTTTAAGATTTGTCTTTTTGCAATTTCAAGATCTATTTCATCGTGATCTAATAAATATCGAATGATAACAAACTCATAAATTCGCTTAAGTGGAAGCTTGCTTGATAATTCTTTTAAAGTCCCCTCAAATGCCTCATTATGTAAAAGTTCCTTTAAATAATCATCCTTCTCCACTTTGGCCACAAATTGTATATATGTTTTTTCCCGATCAATGAATTTAACAGGATCCGGTGCTCCATCATATTTCAGATAATCCAATAACAATAATGGTATACGACCCTGATTAAGTTTCTTAAATTCAAAGTACTCTTCCTTGAGGTACTTCATTGAATTGAAGTTTTCTCTATCAATCTGAGTCAATATTCTCTCCTGAGTTATTTTATCCATTTGAATATGGGTACACCCAGGTATATTAGCAAATCCTGTTGCAACTGCTACCTTCAAGCTTTCTTTATCATAATAACGACTTCCGTTTAATGCCAACGCAATTAGGAAAGTTTTGTTATGGTTCCCAATAAAATCGAGTACTGTTAAGAAAGACTTTTCTGCATGTTTCCGTAGCCCTCTTCCGAGCTGCTGAATAAAAACAATGGGAGAATTAGTTGGCCTTAACATTAGTACACTATTTACAGATGGAATATCCACACCTTCATTAAATATATCAACTGTAAAAATGAATTCTAATTCGTCATGGTCACTTTCTAATTGATTAATAAATCGTTCCCTTGTTTCGGGTGAGTCTCCACCATGTAAACAAACACTCTGATAACCTCTTTTATTAAATTCACTAGCCATATACTGTGCATGCTCAATACTGGCGCAGAAACCTAGTCCCTTTCTTTTTTCACCGTCATGACCATAGAAGTCCATTTTCTCAATAATAAAATCGACTCGTTCATTAACTTTTAACCTTTTTGTGATTTCAGCGATATCGTCGATGTTCACATCACTCAAATCTATACCTTCAATATCCGTTATTCCAAAGTAGTGAAAAGGAATAACTAGCTCGTCCTCAAGTGCCTCATGCAAGCGAACCTCTATTGCTACATTATTATCAAAAAGGTCAAAAACGTTATAACCATCACTGCGCTCTGGTGTTGCAGTCATTCCTAATGTAAATTCAGGCTTAAAGTAATCTAATACCGTTTGATAAGTTGGGCTAGTCGCATGATGGGCTTCATCAATGATTAGATATTCAAATTCATCCCTTTTAAATTCATAGTAACATTTAGACATGGTTTGAATGGTAGCAAATACATAATCAACATTTTTCTGTTTATGGTTACCAGTGAGCAGACCAAAGGATAGCCCTTCATTTGGTAATAGCAACTCAAATGCTTCCTTTGCTTTTTTCAAAATCTCTTCTCTATGAACAATAAAAAGAAGTTTCTTTGGTTTAAAGCTTTTTACATCAAATGCCGACATATAGGTTTTACCTGTACCAGTCGCCGCAATGACAAGAGCCTTTTTCTCACCAAAGTTTCTCAGTCTCTCTAAATTCTCAGTAGCTCTTCTTTGCATTCTATTGGGGACAATATATTTTTTATTCTCATATATTAAGTTCCTTGATTGTTTGGTATCCTTAAAGCTCTTTAGAAACTCTTCATATCTATTAATAAAATCTTGATCTGCAACCTCACTCATATTCCAAAGATATTCGTATTCCTTTAAAACATCCTGTATAAATCGACCATTCTCTTTCGTGATGATTTCAACATTCCATTCAATATTACTCTTCAATGCACTCTGAGTAATATTAGAAGAACCAATAATCACCTTATAGCTATCTTTGTATTCAAATATGTATGCCTTGGTGTGGAAACCAATCTCTTTATCCGTAACAAAAACCTTTAAATCCACATTTTTAAACTCTCTTATCTTTTCCAATGCCTTTGCATCAGTGAAATTTAGATAAGTTGAAGTAATAATTTTCCCTTGAATCCCCTTTTCCTCTGCTTCCTTCAAAGGGTCTAGCAAAAGCTGGAGTCCGCTAAAGTTAATAAAAGCCACACTAAAATAAAACCTTTCACACTCGTTCATGGATCTCACTAATTCTCTTAATAAATTCCCTTTATCGGAATTCACAATTAACTTCTTTTCGATCGTATCCATCGAATTTCCCCTGACTATATAGTTATTTCTGTCTAACCAATGTTATATTTTGGATATACAAAAATTGTACAATATATAGTAAGAAATAAAAAGATCCCCTATTCGATGATGAATAAAGATCTAAATAATAACAACTATAAGTTTTTATAAATCTATATACCTAAAAATGATTAATTTGCCAATCAATCTCCATTCTCTCAATTTCCCTCAAAAATCCATTAGCTTTTGAAAACGGCCGGCTACCAAAAAAGCCATTATGGGCAGAAAGCGGACTCGGGTGAGGAGATTTAATAATAAAGTGATGGGGTGAAGTAATCAATTGTTGTTTCTGCTGTGCGAAATTACCCCAAAGGATGAATACGACTGGTGTCTCTCTTTGATTCAATATCTCTATAACTCTATTTGTGAACATCTCCCAACCAAGACCTTTATGTGAGTTTGCATTTCCAGCCTGTACAGTCAGCACTGCATTTAGCATTAATACTCCCTGTTTTGCCCACTCTACTAGATGCCCATGATTAGGAATCGAGCAGCCCACATCTTCTTGAAGTTCCTTATAGATATTGCGTAGAGATGGTGGAATTTTTATTCCCGGTTTGACGGAAAAACTTAAACCATGAGCTTGTCCATGGCCATGATAGGGATCCTGACCGATAATCACTACTTTCGTATCTTGATAGGATGTGTAGTGGAGCGCATTAAAAATATCATTTTGATCTGGATAAATGACCTTTGTTTGATATTCTGCCTGTAGTTTTTTCCTTAATTGTTGATAATACGGTTTCTCAAATTCCTCCTCCAATAAAGGTGCCCAATCATTTTTTAAAATTGCCATTCTTTTTCACTCACTTTTCTAGATTGTTAAATAATTTAATTATAGTTTAAAAAGGAGAGTTAAATAAATTTTTGCCCATAAAAAAACACGTACAATACCAAGCACTGTTCGCTTACTCTCTGCAAAACCACTATTTATGATACGGCTCACCGTAGTAATTTAAGTTGCAAAAAACGAGGCATTGGAACACGGATATCCAATGCCTTTTCATACAATAACGGTTATCTTCTTTCCACCTATATTTTTTAACAAATAACATAAATTACATCATGCCACTACTAAGGTGAAACGTTGATATCTAAAATACTTTTTGAATATTCTTTATCTGTTTCCTTAATTAACTAGGCATCTCTATAGTATTTATATCGATTTTCTTCAACCAGTTAATATTAAATTCACTTTCTTCTAATGATGTTGGTGAAAATTTTCCAGCTAACTTAATAGCAGGCTCTCTTGGGAGACCAAGTGCCATAAACTGTATATCCACTAGAGCCTTTTTTAAAAAAATTTGGGACATAGATTCTCCCATTGCCCATCTATACCCAGTTATCGCTATTTTTTTCACAAATGAATCTGTCTATTCCCCTTCAGTCATGAATACTTATTTAAGCGCTACAGTGCGAAGCTATTTGATGATGCCGGTTTCGATGATTGGGTTTGGATTTTGGGTGTTATTTTTATGGTTGGGTAGGTTTGGTTCCAGTCGAGTTTTGCCCAAGTTTTTGGGTAGTATGCTTGGACGTGTTTTCCGATTCCTAGGTAGTCACAGTTGGCTCTTTGGGTTTCACTGATGACGTGCTCTGCTTTTCTGGTAAATTCTTCGGTAATTTTTTTCGTCAATGTTTGAAGCTCTTTTTTGCTTGATAAATTGTCTTTCGGGTACGCGGCCACATGTACTTTAAGTTTAATCTTGACTTCTGCACTTATTTGTTGATTATTGGACAACTTGATTTTCAAATCATGCCTTTTGGTAAAGACATGGACAGTAACGTATTGCAGAATTTTTCTCTTTTCCTCTGGATTTACTTTTAAATTAAAACGTGCCATTTTGCTTTCTTCATTGTTCAAGATTAATAAGATACTGGCCTCATCTTCTCCGAGATCAATTCCGGTATATTTCTTGCCGTTGAACAACGCCAATCCAGTGATCTTAAGTGCGTCATTATCTGACCTTCCAATCTTTGGTAAGCCAAAATCTTGCCCCTCGTTAAAAATGATCGGACAAACGGACTGGATGGATATTCGCGGAATAAAAGTATCATCCTCAGCGCTTTCAATAATCTTTAATAATGCGTCACTAACTAGCTTTTCCTCGACGACTTTTAAGGATAGGATATCTTCAGCCCGTCCGTTTGCAACGACAATTTTTGAAGATAAAGAGTTTCTTGGGTAACGATATAGGACATCTAATATAGGGTAAATGTCCTTTTTAGCAAGCTCTTCACCGAGGATATACACCAAAACCTTATTAGGCGCATAGTTCCCCGCCACTTCTTTTTCTAAATTCATCCTCGCTTGTCGCGGCGTGGCACCAGTCGAATGCATAATCACCGATGTAACAGCTGGTCTACCCGTTCCGCTAGAATCAAGTTTCGGAACACGAATATCGGTCGTTTGAAATAACTCGCCATTGTCATAGTCGTCATATCCAACCCCAACTGCTAAACGAGTCTCCTTCAACTGATCCTGATCCCAACATCCTGTTAAAATCAGAAGGCACATTATTAGTAATATGTTTGTTTTTTTCATGCACGGATGCCCCTATTTTTGAAAATAATCGACAGTAGCAAAAGAAAAAGCGGAATCCCAAAGATAAAAATTAAACTAATTACCGCGGTATAATGATTAAACGTTTGAATCTGTATTTCGTCTGAGAAAAAGTAAGCTATTCCGAAAACTAGAATCGATAAATACCAGACTGGATATTTTCTTTTTCCTTTATGAAACATCTTACCCGCAGCAGAACTAGCAATGTATAAATAGACCACAAACGAGGTCGTCATTGGAATGATCCAATAAGATAAAAAAATCATATCAATGCGTTCCACAACACGAAAACTCAATCCCTTCAGCATATATAAAACAGGTTCCGGAATAATGGCAATTTCATTCTGACTGAAAGTTGCAAGTGTGAGGACGGTAAAATAGAGATAGATGATTACTACGGTCGCAATGGCCGATGTCATTTTTTTTAACATTTGCTTTTCTTGCCCTAAGACAAACGGAAAAATAAATAATAAGATTTCAAAGCCGAGAAGCGCAGAAGTTACTTGAGTGGAACCTTTAAAAATATCAGTGATACTTGATTGACTAATAGGCAAAAGATTAGTAAAGCTTAAATTGTTTGAAAAGGCAAAGAATGACAGTACGAACAATAGAAATACTACCACATTAACAATCGTAAAAAACCGAGCAATTACCCTTAAATTTTGTTTTCCCAGGTAAATTCCAGTGGCGATTATTAAAAAGATCATGACCATTTTTGGTGTCGTTTCTAAAATCCAACGTTCAATAATATCAGCGTATAAAATGACGACGTTACTCATCACCAAGACTCCATATAGTAAATAGGAGAAATTAACTAAATTGCCGATATATTTTCCTAACACTGTTTGCGATATCTCTAAAATCGTTTTTCCTTTATGCCGCTTCATTAACATCCAAATGATTAAAACGAAAATTTGAACAATCAATCCGGCAATGATTACCGAAATCCAAGCATTACCCTTCGCGTATTTATGTGCCTTAAATGGGATGCTTAGTAAGGAGATCCCGACTTGCGCCTGAAGAATGACAAAAAACATTTGATTAAGTGTGATGGATTTTTCATTCATGTTTTTTCCAGCCTCGTGGGTTGCCCATCTTTCTGACATCCTTCACTTCAGTGGTAGTTGGCCGATTTTTCATCATCCATATCGGAAATCGAAAAAACGTATCCTTGTTTTCTTCTAGTTTCAATGGAGCAATGGGTGAAAAATACGGTTGCCCAAATGACTCTAATTTACATAGATGAATCAGTAAGAGCGTGATGTAAAAGGCAATGCCAATAAAACCGAATAAGGAAGCAGCCATGCTAGCTGGAAAACCTAATAATCGAATCGTTGTGCTCATTTCGCTTACAGGTATCGTATAGGAAGCAATCGCTGTTAAGGCAATCACGATAACCATTGAATTGGAAACTAGATTGGCTTCAACGATGGCGGAACCAATGACTAACCCTCCGACCACCCCAATCGTCTGGGCAATCGGACTTGGAAGCCGAGTGGCCGCTTCAGACAGCAGTTCTAAAATAATCGCCATCCCGATTGCTTCGACAATCGGAGGAATCGGAACATATTCCAGCGTTCCTTTTAATGTCAGCATAAATTCATACGGTACGACCTCATAATGGAAGGATACTACAGCAATGTACAAGGCTGGCAATACCATCGCAATGTATAAACTCATCAAACGAACCAACGTCAGGAAAGAGCCAATATAAAAGCGGCTGTTATAATCATCAGGTGATTGAAAAAAAGCGAAGAAGTTAATTGGCGCCACTAAAGCAATCGGACTTCCTTCCGAGATCAACGCAAATCTCCCCTCCATTAAATTGGCCACCACCCGATCCGGCCTCTCCGTGCTCAGCATCTGCGGAAACGGTGAAAAAGACTCGTCTTCAATGAACTCAAGCAAGTAACCTGGGGATTGGATATACCCCACTTTGGAGTAGGACAATCGATACTCCAACTCCACAAGGATTTCATTATTTATCAAATCGTCGATATAAATGATAGCCACTTTGGAGTTTGATCTTTCTCCAAATTCCATATACTTAACGACAAGCTTTTCATTTTTTGCTAGTCTTCGAACTAATTGAATATTCGTGGATAAACTCTCAATAAACCCCTCATGTGAACCCCTAATAATATGTTCGCTTGAAGGCTCCTGAACGGCCCGGTTCTTGAATCCGCCCGTATTAAAAAAATAAGCCTTTTGATAATCATCCCTTAGAAGAATCGAAAAGCCATTTAGCAATTTCGTAATCACATCATCAAGATTATCAACCGTTTGCGAGTCAGAAAGGAAATGATCAGATAGAGTCAATCCTTTAATCACATTTTTTTCAATTTTATCTTGGTCGACTAGGGATTCTAAATACATCAGTGTCCCTACATGGTCAATTTTTCTTTGCCCTAGGTCACCCGTATTAACAAAACTTTGGATAATCGACTGAATATTCACCTGCACGTCTGACGAAAGCCGTTGACCCTCCACCTCAAAATGTTGCTGACTACTCTTCTCTTTATGCCCACTTCTAAAAAATGGCTTCTTAAACATTGCAGCCCAACCCTTTATTAGAAAATCCTACATATTTATCCTTTGACAAAAACACAATCCTATACCCAACACACAAAAAAACTTTAGTGCTTTAAATTATATGGAGCAATCCCACTAGGTTGCACGACTGTCTGTCGGGAAAGCACCGAGGAGCAGGCAAGTGAAGGTTACAGTATTTCTGCACAATTACATACCTTACGTCAATATGCATACCTCTACAGTTGGCAGATTTCAGAAGAATATGTTGATGAAGGTATAAGTGGCGGGATATTAAAGGTCGTCCTGCCATGCAAAGACTTATATCGGACGTTGAAAAGGGGAAATTTCAAGCTGTACTGGTGTGAAGAATTCACGCCTTTCACGCAATATGCTAGATACTTTTGTGCTACTAGATAAATTCGAGGAGTATGATGTAAAGTTTATTTCTTACTCTGAGAATTTTGATACATCCAGTCCAATCGGCAAACTTGTTGTCCAATCTTGATGGCTTCTATTGCCAAGATGGAACGTAATACATTATCAGAGAATGTTGAACTCGGAATGAAGCAAAGGGCATTAGAAGGCTCTTGGAATAGCGGTAAGGTCTTTAGCTACGATACTGTTGAAAAGGAGCTAGTTGTAAATCAAAATTAAGCACAGGTAGTACAACTTATCTATGAATGGTATTCCGAAGGTTCATCAAAAATGATTGCTTCATGTTGTCCTTCAACGAAAATGGGGTTAGGATTTTTTCCTCTTCTTATATCCTTACAATTAGGCTCTACTGACTCAAAAATTATTAACCTGAGCTTATTCAAATGCTCTTAGAACAATTCTCTGCCGCCTATAAGAAGGCACCGAGAGTCAGACAAAAGTACCTATTACAGCTACTTCTTCAAAGAATTACAATCACGAACAACAGTGACCAACCACGAATGGTCGATAAAGTTGAACTCGACTTTGACTTTACAGAGTTAAATGTTTCAAAGACCTTTACACTAATCCACATGTTGTATCGAGAACGGATAATGAAGATAGTTATTCACAGCCAATACCCGCTTCCAATAACAAAATGCCACCATATTTACAACTTTTTTTGCCTCTATTTATGGTACGGTTCTCCGTAAGGTATCCCAATGAGGTGTTATAACTTAGACTTATGACTTTTTTCCTTTATTGGCACCCAAATTTCGCTATATACATTTTCATAAGTACCATCATGCTTTGTAAAAGAAATTCCAGGTAGGTTGGCTATTTCATGACCTGAAGATGGCAGCCATTCGGAATAAACTTTTGAATCGCTTCTTGAAGGGGAGCAGGAAATGGCCCTTAATTAGGGAATATTTCCCATAAACTATCTTCGATCGAAAGTTGTTCTAAATCAGCGAATGGATTTTCTTTTGTCGTTGCAAATCCAATCAAATGAGTTAAGTAACCTTTTTCCTCCAAATATCCATCATCAAAAATATAAGATACATTCAAGACTTGATGAGGATATAAATCAGCTAATTGGTTCATTTCATTTCTTTGTTGTTCGGTAATGGACTGGGCTAGTCCTATACTTGCATTATTGACACCTTCGTTATCTTTTACGTTTATCTGCTTTTTTTAATAAATCTACGCAAAAACAGTAATTAAATTAGTTCAAATATATCACAACCAGAAATAGAGATGAATCCGCTTAAGCTGTTCCTCTTTCAATTAGCTTTACTGATATTTCCTTATTTAGGATATCGCTATTTACTGCTTGAATGAAAAGGCTTTTACCCATCTCTTCAAGAGGGATTTCTATTGTGGTAATATTCATCATTCTAGCTATTGGTTGATTATCAAATCCAATGATTGCAAGTTCATCTGGAATTGAAATTTTCTGGGATTGACAAAAGGTAACGATACCAGCTGCAACTTGATCGCTTGTCACTAACAATGCCGATGGTGGTGTATCCATTTCCTTTAATTGTTTTATGACTTTTTCACCGTCTTCGAAATAGAGACACTCATCTATAATATAATTGGGCCGGAAAAGCAAATCATATTTCTCAACAAAATCCCTATATGCTTTCTCCCGATAAGTGCTATTTGGACCTGTTTTTCTACCTATACAATACCCAATTCTCCTATGACCTTTATGATACAAATATTCTAATGCCCGAAAGAAGATTTTGTAGTGGTTAACATACGTGGATGACAACTTTTTCCCTTCAATACTTTCACATAATACAATTTGTCCAAATTGCAAATGCTCCTCAATAACAGACAAACCGCAGGATCTCGAACAAATAATTAGAGAATCAATCTGTTTTTGTTTCAACATTTGTAAAGCTTCCCTTTCCCTGCTTTCCATATAGTCGGTTTGAAATAAGACCAATTTATAGTTATTGTCCAATGCTTCCTTTGCTATTCCCTTTAATAACTGAGCAAAATATGGATGGTCAGAGAACGGCAGAACCACTCCCATCAATTGTGTTTTTCCCTTACTTAAATGAACAGCATTGATGTTTTTATGATAATTGGTCAATTTAATAGCCTCTAATACGGCATTCCTTTTTTCTTCACTAACATATGGGTGATTATTTAATACACGGGAAACAGTGGTTTTGGATACTCCAGCCATTTTGGCCAAGTCTTTTATATTTGCCATGTTCTCACCTATTTTCAAAATACGATAGTAATCATCATCAATTTATATATTTACAAGTTGACCTCCATTTCCTCTTAGTTTCACCTAATTATTCCGATGAGTTGTATGTTTTTTTATAGTTGAATCGATGAAATAATCATCAAAGGATCGGATTGGCTCCACTTGTATATTAAGTTCAGACGACTTTATGCAATAAAAAGCTGGGATATAGATTAAGAAGCAAAGTAAAATTATTTCAAACATTCATTGTCTCCTCGCTTTCTGTTATTAGCTTAGAGTGTAAATTATGAAACGCGTTCCATGTCAAATTCTATAATTAGCTGAAACTCAGTAAAAAAATGTTCCTGCTAAATATCTAGATGAGGTACTATACCTTAGACTTATGATTATCGTTTACTTTTTTCCTTTATTGGCAGCCATATTTCGCTGTATACATTTTCATAAGTACCATCATGCTTTGTAAAAGAAATACCAGGTAATTTGGCTATTTCATAACCTGAAGATGGCAGCCATTCAGAATAAATTTTTGCAGTCGTTTCTTGAAGGGTAGCAGGGAATGGGCCTTGATTAGGGAGATTGCCCATAAACTATCTTCAATAGAAAGTTGTTCTAAATCATCGAATGGATTTTCTTTTGTCGTTGCAAAACCAATCATATGAGTTAAGTAACCTTTTTCCTCCAAATATCCATCATCAAAATTATAAGATACATTCAAGACTTGATGAGGATATAAATCAGCTAATTGGTGCATTTCACTTCTTTGTTGTTCGGTAATGGACTGGGCCAGTTCTAAAATTGCATTATTGACACCTTCAAATTGTATCGGCACCCTTTTTGATACACCTATGATATTAAATTTCTCTTTCTTTTCAATTTTGAATTCCATGGAAGTTCCTCCCCGAATATCTATAAAGAATGAAAATTTGGGAAATGATTTTTGAATTTTATTTTTCGTTACTTCTGAAGGTAAGAAGCCGCACCATTCACGAAAGGCTCTAGAAAATCCTTCAACTGATTGATAGCCATATTTATAGGCAATATCTGTCACTTTTGCACCGTTTATTAATTCAACATTAGCCTTGGATAATCTTCTGTTTTTGATATACTCATTCAATGTCATTCCAGCCATATACGAAAACATTCTTTTAAAATGATAATCAGATAGCCCAACAATTTTTGATATTTCTTCTCCAGAAATCTCTTCCGCTAAATGTTCTTCGATGTAATCCATTAAAAGGTTAAACTCTTGTAACATTTCATTTCCCTCCTCTTCAAATCAATCATATCGCTATTATTAATTTTTCACTCGATATTTTATATACGGACTTTATCGGATTAGAAACAAAAACAGCTTAGAAAAACTCTTAAACCGTTCCGTTTTGAGGTGCATAACGATAAATTGACATAAGAAATGGCATACGAATTGACGTATGCCATTTCCCTTTGATATTAGGATTTTGAACACCTCTAATAGAAAAGTAGAACCAATAATGACATAATAAATTTATAGGACAAAGATTGTTGTACACCCAAAATCAAACGTCAAATGGTGTGTCACTTGGGATGTCAATTCTTACGACGTTTCCAAGGATAAAGCTAAAAAAATACATTTGCTTCTTTAACTAACGGGGCAGGAATGTGGAATAAGCAATAGTGAAACGATTGTATAAAAATAGAGCAATATTATTTTTGCTCTATTTTACCTTATTATTGGAAGACTCTGTAGTCTTCCTATTGTAAAAATTTTACTTCATACCTCTTTAACTTTTTTACTTTTTAATGAGTCCATAATAAATCTAAAAAAAAGTATGTATATGGATGTAGCAAGAAGGTAAAAAGCAAATGAATTAAGAAAAGTCCATCCACTAAACTTAAAAACATTAAAAAACACAGCTAACCATTCAAAGCCTAGAGCAAAAAGAGACCAAAGGATCACATATGCAGTAATATAAATACCCTTTGGATCAAACTTGTCAAGTAAGTACACACATAGTAATGCATAAGGGGAATACATCAAATACGTTATTATGTCTGTTACCTCGTATTTTTCAAGGTCATTAAGGTCATATAAATTCAAGGGTGGCGTTGCAATCAGGTGATCCATAATAATAGCAATAGTTACAGTGAACAAAATCAATAAGATAGAAATTACAAGAGGGTATCTTTTTGGGAGGAACAAAATCAATATGAAACCACAAACAATGGTAAGAATTGTAAACCATTCATTTTCGTTAAACTGTTCTGGCAATGGTAACAATTAGCTCATCCCTTTTCTAAGAATTTTTCTAAAGCTAGTAGAGAGGTAGCTTATAAGAAGTAAAATGACAACCCACTCTATTATGGAATAAAAAAGATTCCATTTTACAAAATCATATACATTAAGAAGATTGGCTAGATATTCAATCCCTATCAAAAGGGGTATTAAAATAAATAGCATAATCCAATTTTTCCTGTTTTTTGCCCCTTGGGTTTTATCTATATACCAAATAATAAGTACAGGAATAAGGAAGACCCTGATAAGTGCCATTGTCCAATAACTAGTTGAATGGCTATTAAAATTGATCATCTCCATATTCAATGCGAAGATGGTCATAAAGTTATGGTGAATAATGTTAGTTACCATCCAAATGAAGAATATTTCAAATAGATGAAGATTCTTTTTGGATACGGCATATGTAAGATTTATTATCACTGTTAATGCAAAAAAAATTGAAAATGCCATAGCTCCTCCCTAAATTGCTTTTTTAAATAGTTTTATCTCTCTATGTTTAAAATATTCCTTCTTCAACTAAAGGGTGCAATAGTGGAGGAACAAGGATTGCTGCGGCGATCCTTGTTTGATATTGAGCTAAACCAGCTAATAGTTTGTCAATATTTTTCAATAAAAAAATAAAAAATCTCATGCTATACTAAACATGTGCATGCCAAATAACCTTCCGTTATTCTGCTCTTGGAAGGTTTTGTGTTATTTGGTTTATTTTTGGTTCTAAGCTATATCTTGGAAAGTAGTTCCGTTCTTTAAAAGGGCGAATATCCAATGTAAGAGTTTATTTACACATGCAATTACAGCTACTTTAAAGGGTTTTCCTTCGCCACGTTTCTTGTCGTAAAACTCTCGCATTTTCTTGTTGCGAGGGAGAATTTCATCCGTTGTTTTCTTTTTACGGCAATCACGAATCGCACAACGAACAGCCATATATAAGGCGTGACGAAGCCTACTTGACCCTCGTTTCGTGATTCGATTCTTTGTGGCAGAAAACTTACCAGATTCAAAGACACTAGGATCAACACCAGCGAATGCTACAAGCTTTTTAGGGTCATTAAATCGATCTATCTCCCCAATCTCTGAAATAATCGTTGCAGCGATTTTTTCTCCAATACCAGGAATAGATTTGATAATATTATAATCTTCAATATCTTTAGCGAGGGCATCTATCTCGGTCTCTAACTTTGCTAGATGCTCTTTGTATTGAAGAATCATTTTAATGTACATACCAAGACTTAAAATATGACTCTGATAGACTGTCTTTTCAAAAGGATTACGTACAGCCGCTGCTTTAAGTTGAATTGCTTTTTCCTTTGCCCACCTGCTTGATCGACTCTTACAAAGACCATTTATTTTGTCTGTAATTACTTCTTCGCTTGCATTCAAAATATCCTCAGAAGAAGGGAACTCTGAAAGAGTTAAAAGTGACACCACTGAATATAAATCTCCAAAAACCCCTTTATATTCAGGAAATACTTGTTCAAGCACTGCCTGAAATTGAAGCTTTGTTTGAATCATTACTCCAGTTATATTTTCATGTTGTCTAGTAAGGTTGCGAAGGTTTAATAACTGGACTCCACGCTTTTTATAAGGCTCTAATTCCTCCTTATAAAACAACTCACAGAGAAGATAAGCATCAATGACATCTGTCTTTACTTTTCTTAAACTTGATGATCTAGCCTTATAGGAAATCAATGGATTGATGATAATTAATAAATAACCTCGTTCCTCCAAGTAATGGACTACTGGTGTTTGATAATGCCCCGTAGCTTCTAAAATTATTGAAGGCTTCTTGCCAGACTCTTTTTTCACATCCTCAAGAAACGACACAAGTGAACTAAGACTTTCAACAGTATGTGAAACTTTAAAACTCTTACGATAAGGTTTGCCTTTATCTAAAAATGCTTGAACTTGACTTTCCCCTTTTGAAATATCCAGACCAACGACTGGATTCATTCTAAATCTCCTCCTCCTGAACTATTAATTAGCCAGTAACCCCTAATTCCTCCATGCAGTGTCACAGCTTCGCTTGTTATACGAGATCTACGTCCCAACCAGCCTCAATCATGTTTCTACAAGTAGGGGGCGAACAGTTTAGCTGACGGGGTCGAAGCCCCACGAGCAGATACGTTCTACCCTGGCTACTGATATAATAAAACCAATTTAAAAAAGGTCAACCAGAAATATTTAGCATTCTGGCTAACCTTATAATACGAACGAAGCAGGATAGTTCAATTACTTTATTTGGGCATTGTATCAAAATTAGGGTAACCTTGATTTGAGAGGCATTATTTCTAGTAGTATAAAAAAGGGGGTAAAAGTAGTGAATGAATTTTATAAGGCGTTAAAATATGTAAATAAAAATTTTTATGAGCCAAATCATTTTATTATAAAAGCTATCCGAGAAGAAGCTCAAAATTCAGATTATGGGGCGGGTATATTTCAGCTAAACTCGAAATCGGTTAGATTTAGAGTAGCAAAGAAAACACCTACTAAGACAGGACAGTTTGTTGTTTTTTGGGAAAAAGATGGGAATTATAAAAACCAAGCCTTTTCATATGAAAAGGCTACTGATTTATTGGTTATCAATACCTTTACTAGTGAAAATAATTTTGGACAATTCGTTTTTCCAAAAGAAGTTCTTGTAAAACAAAATATCCTTAAAACAGCCACTACAAAAGGAAAAATGGCAATTAGAGTTTACCCTAGATGGGAAAAACCAACTAGCAAACAGGCTATTGAAACTCAAAAATGGCAATTAGAATATTTTGTTGAGGTGAATGAACAAAATCATTTACCATTACAAGAACTATTAATGCTATATTCTAACTAAAATTGGATAGAACTAAGCTGGCTAATAGTTTGTGAAAAATTACACTTAAATTATCGGGTGCAAGAGTTTAAGATCCAGCTGCCATTTCTGGCGGCTGTCTTAATTGAGCACGGGGCAGGTTAGCTGATCAAGTGGATAATCGTTTTTTTCACTTTTGAACTAAAAGACGACAAAATAAGAACTCCTTACTGAGTGAAAGAATTAGTTGCATTTGTTGACTTTTGGAATTAGTAAATTAACTTGTCCAACTTTTCGCTGCATCTTATTGTTTCAGGATGACATAATCCCTTATGTTCTCCAATATGAATCATTTCATTTCTAAGAATATCTATTTTTGATAGTAATCCATTAGTACTATTTGTATTTTTAATAATCATTACATTACTACTCCAATACTAAATATAGATAGTAAAAATAAACTGTGATTTTACCAAAAATAAAGTGGTCATAACCAGTCACTTTAGGATTTTACCAAAAATAAGGTGATCATAACCATTTACGTCAAAAGTTATCAAATAAAGACAAAGTTCGACAGTGGGATTAATGTCACAGTTCGAACGTATTGTGAAGCAATGTACTTAAGTTAACGGGCAGGTTGCTCAAGAAGGTAATTTTCACTTTTTAAAGAAATTATTAGGTGGAACAAGGGAAGTTGAGATGGTTAATAATATAGAAAAAACAATAAAAAGAAAAGATTAGAATTTTTATTAGACCGCCACAAACAAAAACAGTCCAGTTTAGAAAAAATGGACTTTGGACTTTTATTTGGTGAATGTATTGAAGCACTCGGTAACGAAGTAACTATTTTTTCTAATGAGAAGAGTAATGAACTTTATGATTCGTTTCAAAATCAAGTACCTTTTACACCATTTACTCGTGTAGATTGGAGCAAAATAAACCACCACCATCTGATTTCTGATTTATCAGAGGTAGCTAGCCTACTTAATCAGGAATTTGTAGAAGTATACTGGAGTTATGGAAATTATCCTGTAATAAAAACCAATTTTCAAAATGTCATAAATGCATTTGACGATTTGATCACAGTTTCTTCAGATACATATCTATATGTACCAATGAAATATGTAATTGAGGTTTATCACGATGGAGAAAAAACAATCGGTTATTTATTAACCTCATTTTTACACTAACTGGGTGCGTTGATTCAAGAAGGATTAACGTTTTTTTTGTTGAACTTTATTGAACGGAGGTTAGTGAATAAGGAAATGGTAAAAAGAGGAAAAATAAAGGTAATAAAGTTTAATATGTTAAAGTGAAAGTAGGAGATGGTGATATGTCAGAAGATGAATTATTCTCAAATAAGGCATCTAATGTTTATGAAATATATTCAAAAATACTCTATTTATTGAAAGAAATTGGACCTTTTGAAATTGAGTTTAAAAAGACTTCTATACATCTTTTGAATAAATCTTCCTTCGGAGGAGTTCATCCAAAAAAGAAATGGTTAGATTTTAATTTAGTAACAAACCGACAGATTGAACACGAGAAGATTACTAAAATTGAACAAGTTTCAAAAAACCGATTTCACAATAACTTTAGATTTTATAGTGAAGACGAACTAAATCAAGAGTTTTTAGTTCTTTTAAAAGAATCATATCAATTAATGAGTTAGTTAGAGAAAGGATATTTATTACCAATGAGCAGGATTTTCTTTGGAATTATATCTGGTATAATATTTGGTTTAATCTCTGTACTACTAATGTTCCCGATGAAATTTGAAGATAAACGTATTACTATTATTGGTTCATTTATTAATTGTTCTACGATTGGTTTCTTAATAACAGTGACTGTTCTTCCTATGTATCGTTGGACAGGAGACCTATAAAATAAAATGTTTCCTTTCTTCTGACAGACTTATTAAATTTCAAAAATAATCCATTCATTCATCTTTTCGTATAGAAAAACTTATTAAGAAACATGCACTAGAAAAAATATAAATCATATATAGGTGATATCCCGTTTGAATGCTTGAGGAGGAAATTATGAAACCTATGTTACCTAGTGAAAAATATTTCGGTAATTTAGAACTAGTTTATGCATTTTATGGGGCTATGCCTACAGGTGTTACTGTTTCAGAAACCGGTCGTACTTTCATTTGCTTTCCGAAATGGGGAGACGATGTTAAATTTACGGTGGGGGAAATTGTTGAGGATAAATTGCAGCCTTATCCTAATTTACAAACAAATTTGGTTAATCCCGAGAATATCACAATGACTTTCATCAGTGTCCAAAGTGTAGTTGCTGATGGAAGGGGAACGCTCTGGATATTAGATACAGCGGCACCCAATTTTTCTGAACCTATTAAAGGGGGAGCAAAATTAGTCGCTGTTCATTTAGAAACCAATACAATAAGAAAAGTATATACCTTTACAGAAGATGTTGTCCTGCCTACAACTTATCTGAATGATGTCCGTTTTGATTTTCGTGTAGGAAAAGCAGGTTATGCCTATATAACGGATTCTTCTTCAAGAGGACCAGGAGCTATTATCGTAGTAGATTTATCAAATGGAAACGCGTTTAGACGGTTAAATGGGGCAAATTCAACTTCACCCGATCCCTATTTTTTACCAAAAGTAGAAGGTCAAATTTTAATGAATCGAAACAAAGACGGTTCAACTTCTCCATTTAGATTGGCATCTGATAGTCTTGCGATTTCTCCCGATGGAAAGATATTATTTTTTGCTCCACTAACCAGTCGTCATTTGTTCTCAATCTCAACAGAAGCCCTGAGAGACAGAACGATACCGGACATGGATTTTCCTTATCATGTGGAGTATTGGGGAGAAAAAGGTGCGTCTGATGGAATGATCACCGATGCAAAGGGAACTGTTTATGCTGGAGATTATGAAAACAACAGTATCCGTAAGATATTGCCAAATGGCATAATGGAAACTATCGCACATGATCCGAGAATTTTGTGGCCGGATACTTTTTCAATTGGTCCGGATCAATATTTGTATGTCATTGTGAACCAATTACATCGACAGCCTAGATTTCATTATGGAAAAGACTTACGACAGAAACCTTATAGTTTACTTCGTATCAAAATTGATGAATTTCCTGCTCCGACCTTTTCATAATAAAAATAGTCAATTAATTGTTTTCATTATATAGTGTAAATCAATCACTAGTAAGCAAGAAGTATTAACTTTATTTACTTCTGCGAAATAAACTCATAATGGCTTAATAGGAACAGTTTATATGGTGTTAAACTGTTCCTGGAAATTTTTATAATGTCGGTAAGTTCAATGCTGTATTGATATTAATTAAATCCAAACTGATCTGTTCGTTTGTATCCCAAGCATGGTACCATCCTTTTTCTACCATATATGCGGTTATTTGTTCATGCATATCAAGAGATTCCACTAAATGGCGAGTGAGCATTTCTTTAATTTCCGGTGTTCCTGATTCTGTTACTGCCATGGCATAATTTCTAACTCCACTTTTAGCTGAAATGAGTAGATCCATTGCAACGACTTGATCCGATAGTCCGTCCATGCCCGTTAAAGTTTCAATGATTGGATTCATGTTCATTCATCTCCTAATTTACTGCTTAGCGTTGGAAAGGATAGAAGCATATTCTTGTAATTGTCTCGTAGATACATCAATATCTTGCTGCATAATATCTTTTAATAGCTGATCTGTAACTAACGCTCTCATCGTTTTGGATTTAGTTAAACAAGTGGTCTTAAATGCAGCCATCTCATGGACCTCAAGAACTTCATGTAAGGCGTAGTTCATTTTTTATACCTCCTTCCTCAAGGTTTCAACACGACTTTTATACAATCATCCATTTTTGTGTCAAAAATCTCATAGCCACGCTTTGCTTCACTAAGTGGAAGTACATGACTTACGACATCTCCTGGATCAATTTTTCCGGTCGTAACTAATTCAAACATATATGGCATATAGTGGATGACAGGTGCTTGACCGGAGCGGATATTGATATTTCGCTGCATAATATCTCCAAGAGGGAAACCATTATATCTGCCGCCGTAAACGCCAGTAACTTGAATTGTCCCGCCTTTACGCACTGCTTGTGAAGCCATGATAAACGCACTTAATGCTCCGCCTTGAAGCTTCATTCCGCTTGCAAGGAACTCCATATCAGTCATTTTACCATCCATACCAACTGCATCAATGACAACATCAGCGCCGCCTTTGGTGATTTCCTTCAGGTAACTTCCTACATTCTGATGGTCCTCAAAGTTAACAATCTCTACTTTGTTGATGCGCTTGGCGTGCTGCAGGCGATAATTGACATAATCAACGGCAATGACTCGCTTTGCCCCTTTTAACCAACAGAATTTTTGAGCAAAAAGACCAACCGGACCACAGCCAAGAACAATAACTGTATCTCCATCCTTTACACCTGCATTGTCAACACTCCAAAAACCAGTAGTCATCGCATCGGCAATAACTGCTAACTTTTCATCTGGTTCTTCACAAGTCTCTGGAATTTTGAAATGAGTAAAGTTGGCAAATGGCACTCTTAAATATTCAGCTTGCCCACCTGGATAGCCACCCGTCGTACCAGAATATCCGAAATAGGCACCCATATCACCATTATCATTTGAATTATCACATTGGCTTTCCAAATGGTTTTTACAGTAATGGCATTCACCGCATGCTATATTAAAGGGGATAATTACTCGATCGCCTTTTTTTAGTTTAGTCACACCTGGACCAACTTCTTCGACAATTCCCATTGGTTCATGGCCAATAACATAGTTTTCTTGCAGGTTAGGAATCATGCCATGAATTAAATGTAAATCAGAACCACATATAGCTGTACTCGTTACTTTAATAATCATGTCATCTGGTTTTTCAATCTTTGGATCTGGAACTTCTTTGACTACAACATTTTTAATACCTTGATACGTTACAGCCTTCATTGGTTACATCCTCCAGTGTTAGTGTTCATCAGGTGTCCGGTCAAACATACCTTTTCTATTGGTCTCAACAGGAAATAGATTCATTTTGCCAATCATCAAAGTATTGTTCGCAGAGAGTTGGTCTAATTGATATTGTTCACTTAATTCGTATGGATGGAACCATTTTTTACTTATCATTAA
Organism: Neobacillus sp. plas4; assembly: GCF_057221695.1. NCBI lineage: Bacteria > Bacillati > Bacillota > Bacilli > Caryophanales > Bacillaceae > Neobacillus > Neobacillus sp. plas4. The sequence goes on along the minus strand of NZ_CM170152.1, from coordinate 793,742 downwards.
TTCTGTAATTTCTTGGTGCATGGCAATCCCTTGCATTAACTGGTTTCGTAAGAGGGTTCTAACATCAGGTGACGCGGACTCCGTTAATGCAACCGCAATATTGCGCACACCTTCTTTGGCACGAAGAAGTAAATCCATCGCAAATGTGGTATCTGCTAACTCTGGTACGTGTAGCGAGTTTATAGGGTCTAAATAGTCATTGTTCAATGAATTTGCCTTCCTTTCAATTTATTATTGGTGTTGGCCGATTTTGAGGAACAGGCGCTTCAAAAGGTGCACGTTGATAAATTGCTTGTAATTCTCCAAGTGCTTGCATGGATTGTTCAACATCTTTTTGCATTAATGCTCTTAAATCATGATCAAATACAAGTCCTTGCATTAGTTTTGATTTCGCTAAGCATAGGGTTTTAAAATTAATAACTTCATGTAAATCCAATGATTCATGATCGGCTAATTTTTGATTATCCATTTCTAATTAACCTCCTTATTCGTTAATGGAATCAATTGTATTGTTCCAAAAATAGAAGGGAAACATTCTTTAAGGTTTTTTTTATAATTGGTAAATTATCTTTAATGGTTTGAATATTCATAAAGTGGGGGGAATTCATTTATTGTGATGGCTGAGGATGATTGCTGCGGCGGTCTTGTTTTTCTTGTAGCTAAAAAAATGTTCAACCAGAAATATCTGGTTGAACTTATAATACGAAAGGAAGAAGAAATGCCTCATCCTTTTTACTCTTATTGTTGATTAAGAACCTCCACTCCATCTAAGAAAAATCGTATTGTTATTTAGTTCATCTTTTACTAACCAGGTGCAAGAGTTACTTTTTATTGCATACCTCGTTCAATTAACCGATGCTAGAGTTAAGAAGGATCGTAACGGCAGCGGTCCTTTTTTTATTGAATTAACGGGGCAGGTTTGTTTAAGAAGGAATATAAATTAAATTGGTAGAATAAGTAATTGGATATAAATCTTAACATCTAAATATTAATAAGCGGAGAATGTCTATGGGAACTAAAGAAGTAAAAAGTTTAAACTAAAAGGGGGTTAAAAAATATGAAACAATTGGGAACGCTATACTTTTTCTGTGGAAAAATGGGTGCAGGGAAATCAACTAAATCAAAACAATTGGCGATAGATAAAAATGCGGTACTGTTGTCTGAGGATGAATGGCTTTCATCTCTTTACCCCAATCAGTTCGCATCATTTGATGATTATATAAAATTCTCAGCACAGCTCAAACCGTTGGTGAAAAAGCATGTCCAAAACATATTGAGCGTCGGTACAGATGTTGTAATGGATTTTCCAGCTAACACTAAAAAACTACGAAAGTGGTTTTTGGATATGGCATCAGAGGTCAATGCAAGCCATCAACTAATTTTCCTTAATCTAAATAACGACCAATGCTTACGTCAAATTGCACAAAGGCGTAACGAACAACCTGAAAGAGCGGCTTTTGACACGGAAGCGGTGTTTATTCATGTAACTAGTTTTTTTGAAGCACCAGAAGAATCCGAGGGTTTAAATATTTTAGAGTTTAGCGGAAAAGAATAACAAGAAGTTCAATGAATCGTATGTATAGAGTACCTTTTGTTCTGGGAGGTGCTCTATATGATATAAAATGAAATGTGAGTAAGAAAAGTTTCAATGTATATATGTTAAAATCGGTGTAACTTTGTGAAGTGGTGCACTTAAGCTAACGGGTGCTTTAGTTGAAGAAGACGTTTTACATTTATGGGTGACAGAGAATCAATAATAAATGAAAAAAGGCGTGTCAAATCTGTTGTCAGATTGCACGCCTTTTTCATTGTCATTTACAGGATATGCACCTGAAAACGGAACGATTTAAAAAACTCTAAGCTGCTGAACCAGTATCGAAAGGTTTTACTATAAGAACCTCATATACTTTTGGTAAGGCTCGCCGTAACTTATCTAAATGAGAAAGGAGAATGGTATATGGTCATGCTGAATCGGCTACCCTTAAAAAAAGGGACAACCAGTACAACATCAATAAGTGTTTAGAACCTTCAAATTAAATCAAAAATTAATGAGCAGTTTTTTATTTTTTAGGTTTGGTAAATAAAAGGTTGTCTTTTTCAAACTTAGTTTATTTAATATTTTCAACTATGTTAATATTAATATAACTTTTAATCGTAGAATTCCCCAGTTGAAATATTTTCTTAAAAGACTCGTTTATATGATTTCCATTGTAATTACTTTCTTAATTTGCCGTAATAATCATGTTTTAAAGTTTTTTTGATGTTTCTACATGATCTTTAATAGCCTCTACAGGTGAAATATTTATTATTGGAGTCATAATATCTTGTTAACTAAAAAGCAGTTCATTCATTTCTTAGAGGTGAAATAAAAAGTGAGTATTCAAAAAATACACAATAAAAACATTTTGTTAACCCGTATTTTATGGGTTTGTTTTATCATATGTATGCTAGTACAAATATTAAAACATAAAGATCCTGCTTTTATCAGTATCCTTTTTGGTAGTGGGATTTTAGTATGTGGAACAATATCAATTTTCGTTTTCAGGAAAATTTTTATTAAGCAAACAATGTATTTATGTGTACTGGGGATGTCATTTGTTACATTCGTACTTATAAATAATGAACCTGTAATATCTAATTTCTACCTCATTTTTTTAGTAATTTTTATTTTATCTTTATATCAGGATTACCGCCCAGTAATATTAATGAGCATAATTAGTATTTTTATAGGCGCCCATTTTTATCATTACGAGGAACGTCTTAATTATACTTATCACAAAGGTGACTTTTCTTACTTTTTATTTACACTTTCTGTTACCTTTCTAGTAGCCTTCCTGCAAATTCGCTATAGCAGAGCAGTAGAAAGAGATGATAATGCTAAAAAGGAAGAAGTAAGAAAGGACAATGAACAACAAATTTTAGCGCTAATAAATTCAATGCCAGATTTAATTTATATTCAGGATAGCACGGGAAGATTTATTGAAATGAATCAGTATGCTAAAGATTTATTTAAACTGAAAAATAATGAATATAGGAATAAACATCTAGACGAACTTTTTTCCCAAAATGAATGGTTTAGAAACTTTCAAAATTGCTTTTCTAACGATGAAATTTCTTGGGAGAAGGGTATACCCCATAGATTCGAATTGGATCTTCTTATAGGCAATCAATTCTCCGCTACATTTGATATTATCAAGGTACCTACTTTTTTTGCAGACGGTAGCAGGAAACATTTATTGGTTATAGGACGTAATATTACAGAACAAAAGAAGGCGAATGACCTAATTTTAAGATCAGAAAAACTTGCTGTGGTAGGTGAGCTTGCTGCTGGTGTTGCACATGAAATACGAAACCCTCTAACTTCAATAAAAGGGTTTATACAGTTAGCTGATCAAATCGGAGAATTTGATCGCCATTACGTGCAAATAATGTTAAGTGAAATATCTAGAATCGAGTCTATTGTTTCTGAATACTTATCATTAGCGAAACCAAACCAAAACTCACCAAAATCTCTTCAAAATATTGATACTCTTATAAGAAATGTGATTACTCTTTTTGAGAGTCAAACAAACTTAAGAAATATTACTATTCACTCAGAATTAGATCACTCTTACCAAATAATGTGTAACCCAAATGAAATTAAACAAGTGCTTATAAATATATTTCAAAATGCTATTGAAGCCATCGGAAGTAATGGGGACATTTATATATATTTGAAGAATGTCCCAGATAGTGGAGTGGAAATTATCTTTATTGACAACGGAAGTGGTATTGAGAAAGAACGGTTAAAGAAGATAGGCGAACCATTTTTCTCAACAAAGGAAAAGGGAACAGGGCTGGGATTATTAACTTCTAACCGTATTATTGAAAAACATAATGGTTCTATAAAGATTAATAGTGAAGTAAATAAAGGGACCGAAGTGAGAGTTTTTTTGCCCACTAGCAGCTAATTTAAAATGCAACAAACTTTCATGCAGAAAATGTTATCTAATCATCCAAACATCAAACAGCACCTTTCCTACTCTTTAGAAAAGGTGCTGTTACTATTTTAGGAAAAAACCTCATCTACTTAAAATAAAGCTCGCCCTATCATAAATAATTAATTCAAAAAGACAATTTCTATTTTTTTCTTCAAATCCTTCATCAAGGCTGTTTGATAAAAAACTAGAAACTCCTTTACTGGATACTTTAAAGTAAATAGCGAACAGTGCCTAGTCACTGTTCGCTGTAATGTTGGTGAATTCAAGAAAATGCGGGTGATGAAGGGACTTATTCCAGTCCTACTCCAACCCATAATAGCTGCATACAACTTGTCCAACTGATTTGGCCGCAACAAGAAGACACTCTTCATCAATATCGAATTTCGGATGATGATTGAAATAGGCGTTCTCAATCCCTTTTGGTTTACAGCCAATGTAAAAGAAACAACCAGGGATTTTTTCAAGATAGTAAGCAAAATCTTCCGATCCAGAGAGCATCGGATATTCTCCAACCTCTTTAATGTCTGGATCACTCATGTTTTTTAGACTTGTGACAACATTTGCTGTTACTTCCGGATCATTATAGAGCGGCGGATAATCAGCCTTATATTCAAGCGTGCATTGTACACCAAATTCCGACTCAATCCCCTTCACGATTCGATCTACTTCTCTTTCGATGATCTGCTGTGTTTCAACTGTCATATAGCGGACGTCTCCTTCAAGCTCTACACTATCTTTAATCACATTGAACGTTCCTTTACCATCGAATGAGCCGATTGTAATTACACCCATCTCAAAAGGATTAATTCGGCGGCTGATCACTGTTTGTACCGCTGTTACAAAGTGGGCAGCAGCAACTATTGCATCATTTGCCAAATGCGGAGAAGAACCATGTCCTCCAGTACCTTGGACGATTAATTTGAAAAATGACCTGCCCGCCAACGAATATCCGCTGCGGTAGCCGACAAAACCTGCTGGATGTGTAGGGAAAATATGAATACCAAATATATTGTCTACATCCTCTAGCACGCCAGATTCAACAATACTTTTCGCTCCTCCAGGAGGTGCTTCCTCTGCATGCTGATGAATAATTTTAATACTTCCTGCAATTGAATCCTTCAACTGGATTAGACAATCGGCTAGAACAAGTAAATAAGCAGTATGGGCATCATGGCCGCAGGCATGCATCACACCTTCATTTTTCGACTTAAATGGTACATCTGTTTCTTCCAAAATGGGCAGTGCATCGAAATCAGCACGAAGAGCAATCGTTTTTCCAGGCTTCCCACCTTTTATCGATACGATGATCCCGTTTCCGTTACCTGCATTTCTATGTATTTCAACATCTTTTCCATTGTAAAAATCAGCAATATATTGAGCGGTTTTTTCCTCTTTAAATGAAAGCTCCGGGTTCTCATGTAAATAACGGCGAATTTGAATCATTTCATCCTTGCGGGCTTCTAACATCTCCATTAATTCTTTCTTCATTAAAATCCCTCACATAAATTTTATTCTAAGTCCATAGTCACTGCTGTGTTGCAACGTTGGTTGTTAGGATAGATGTTGGATTGCAACACTTTTCTCTCTCTTTCCTCAATCATCCCCACATTATAGAAAAATAAGCTGATAAACAAAATTAATAGTTGTTTAGTATGCGGTTATGTTGATGATTCTTTAAACTCAGTAATATCGCAGCCAATACTAGAGGGGGATTTTATTAATATAAAACCTCATCTACATTAATGTTAAAATCTGTTATGGTCTGCTCGTAACATGGTTCACTTTCTTTTCCTACCCGAGTAGATATTTTCCATACTGCTTCTTATATTTTGGCTAAACTTTTTTATGATTTAGGTTTTGTTAATTCGAAAGGCTATGTAGCCTTTTTCGTTGATATGTAGATAGTACTACCCCTCCCACTATAAATAGTGATCCTAAAATTTCTTCTCCAGTTATTGGTTTGTATAGCAATATCAATCCCATGATCATTGCTACAAAAGGTTCTAAATTAGATAATATGGAAGCCTTTGAAGCATCAACATGTCTAATGTTGTTATTCCAAATCAACGTTGCTATACCGTGTACAACAACGGCAGTTCCAATCAGAAAATACCAATCCGAAATCTTAGAGCTTATTTGTAAGGGCTTGTCTAGTAAAAAAGCAAAAGGAATTGACACAATCAAGCCTACAACATTTGAATATAACGTAATGGTAAGTGGATCTATTCTATCAGAAAGAATCCTCGTCATGATAATCATAATGGCGAATGTAATCATCGTTATAACAATCCATAATAGACCTTTATCGATATGCAAAGAAGATAAGTTACCTTTTGCTACCACAAAAAATATACCAATGATTGCCACAATAGACCCCATTAACATACGGGTGGTTAATTTTTCCTTTAAAAAAATGGCAGCTAGTACGCTAGTTAAAATAGGGGTAGTTGCCAAAATTAATGCAGATGTTGTTGGATCAGCTGTTTGTAATCCTACAAAAAAAGACCATTGGTTAATAAAAACACCAATAACCCCTAGAAAAAAGACCGCGAGTAAATCCGATATATTAACTCGTTTAAATTGTTTTTTGTAAGAGGATAATCCAATTAAAAATAGTACAATAAACAAAAGTCTAAGCATGGTCAACAGAGCTGGGGAAAAATCTTGGACTAACATCTTTCCAAATACAAAATTGCTTCCCCACACCATGACACAAAACGTTAGCCAAGCATATGCCTTTAACATATTTATCACCCTTCCTACAACAAAATGCTAACTGTCCTATTTTAAACTTACTAAAATTTTTCGTATACATTTTTGATTGGATATTAACTCACTAAAATGTAGGTTGGGCCATCGTAAATAATTAATTCAAGATAATTTCTATTCTCTTATTCAAATTCCTTTTCAAGTTTTCACTCTAGTTTAGCCGCAATGCTATCGGCTTATTATAGAGCAGACTGAAGCATGAGCCTTCTTCTTAGTTGATTTTATTAATTTTAAGAATCTAAATAGTCGGAGTAATTCCGCTTAATTCATAGTTTTCATTAAAAAGGCTCAAAATAGACGTAGATATTCCGCCTATTTGCATGAAAATGTCAAAAATGTGAGGTTTTTCTCTGCATAGCCGGAAAACCTCCTCTTATATCCCCCCGAAATAGGCTCCATTCTGCATTTAACCGGAAAGTCTCCGCTTATTATTCTTTTGCTGGTTTTTGGAGCACAAGAAATATTTTGAAAGATTAAAAAAGCGAACAATGCCCAGCACACTGTTCGCTAAAATTATTTCATATGATTTTCGACTAACCGATAGCATCTTTCTTCTGTAAGATTTGCTAACACAGCCTCATATTCTAAATGCTCCTGCGTACCGCCTTTATATTTTAGGGATGTCTCTAGTGCAGTATCATCTCTATGTTTTATCCAATTCCGTTGTTCTGTTCTCAATTGGTCCATCTCTTCAGTAGAAAGCTGCTCCTTAAGGACTCCATAGACCTCATTCAACAATGCATCCCACATTTCCCATCTATCGTTTTCCACCTTTTTTAATGCGAATGTTGACGAATCTGTTGCTTTCAATTCTTCCGTTGCTTGTTTCGTAGTATTTAATTTTTGGAGATACTCTTCCTTCTTACTTACTGTTATTTCATTTTCACTAGTATCGAAATTGGATGACTCTTTATCACTTGAATTTGTAGACGTATCCACTTGTCCATTTACCGGACTCTTGTCATCACTCTCTCGAGCATTGTTTTCTACTGAATCTTCCTTTGTTGTATTAGCTGCTATGTCTTTATTTGTTGGGTTTCCACAAGCAGCCAAACTAACAAATACTATGGTGAACAACACCATTAAAAATATTTGTTTATTTTTCATAGTAATCCCCACCTTTAAAACAACTTTAGCATAAATTTTCCATTTACCTTCAAAAAAAGATAATTCGCTTAATTATTAAGCGAATTATCTTTGCGCTAAGGAAAATAACGATTTTCACAAAAACAAGTGGCAATCCTTCTTTTTAAAAAAATCGCAAACATCTTTTCAACTGGATATTTATGTTAAAATGTAGATAAAAACTCTGAAAATTCACACTCACTCTAACAGGGGAAGTTAAGTTAGCAGAAATTGATTTTTTGTTAAAGGAGAAATGGGAGTATGAGATTACAAAAATGTGGTCAATGTAATAAGAGATTTAAGTGGGCTCAAATTTCAAAATCCCTTTTATTTAGCTATAAACCTATTACCTGTAGTCATTGTGGTGCTGATTATAAGATAACTTTTTCTTCCAGGACTATATCAGCTATATTATTTACTCTAATAGTTTTAATCGTTCCATTTGCAAGAGAACAAGAATTATCTATTCCATTTGTTATTTTAGTAATATTTATATATTATGTACTGCTGCTTAGTATGATTTTGCCGTACATAGTGAAATACGAAATTCAGCATAGCATGATTAAATCAAAGAGGTGAAGAAAATGAAAAACAAAGTAATCTTACTTGCTTCCGATCAACTTGGCAAAGGTGAAGCAGAACTAGGAGAAGGAATTTTAGAAACCTTTTTTACGATTCTTAAACAAAGGGAAGAACTGCCTGCGGCTGTTTTTTGCATGAACCGCGGTGTGTTTACATTAACGGAAAGGTCGCTTGTTTCACTCCAATTAAAAGAACTTGAAGAAAATGGTGTTGACGTCATTGCTTGTAAAACATGTGTTGACTATTATGAGCTGAGTGATAAGCTTACAGCTGGAAAAATCAGCGGAATGGCTCAATTCATTGAGTTAGCCTCAAAATATGAAGTCATTACATTATCTTGATTTTCTACGATATTTTCATTTGCCGGCAAACTAAAAAGACTGCAGAGGAATCTCTTCTGCAGTCTTTTTTTACACTATAAGTCCGTATTTCAACTGGCTTTTGTTCTAATCAACCGAAATCTTCATTTTCTGATTGTATACCTTCATATAATGCATGCCCTCTATTAGAAGATATTCTGGCTTTGTCGTTGAATCAAATTGCAAGGTGCGTTCCTTTACTACCCTGCCGTCTTCCTGTTTTGGATAGGTTTGATTTACGGTAGTTTTTAAAGGGATGATTTCCTCTTGTAATTGAATGGATACACCTTCAAGCATTACATCATCATCTGTAGAAATCGTTATTTCCACTCCTTGTGACGTGGTTGACACATTTTTGATCCACAGTTCTTTCCCATCAATCGTAATCGGCCCATTACTACTGGATGAAAGGGAGATTTTTTCTTCTAGCTTCTTATAGCCGACAAACTCTTTTATGACTAGTTCAAGTGAATCCAGCTGCTTCGGTAATGCATTGTAACGAATATCAAACTTTCTTCCTCTTAGTGAAGATGTATTGCTGCTGCCCATTAATTCAATCGGCTTTCCGTTCGCCATTAATTCAATTGCACCGAACGAGGAATCCACTCGATCAAAGTTTTCAACATTTAACGTGCCTTTGATCATTGTCATCGTTGGAGAGGCTGTAATCGAATGAAATGTGATGGTACCTTTATCGACTTTAAATGTCTTTTTTAGCGATTGCTTAAATTCGGCAACCATTGCTTTGTTTGGATTATATGGAATTTCAATACTGCCTTCGGTCATCTGGCCGTTCTGATGACCCTGCCAAAAGTATAAATTTAACTTTTTTGAAAATGGACTAACGGGTTCAAAAGAAATGGTTCCTTTGATTTCCGTATGTTCATCATTAAGTAAGGACGTACCTCCCTCCGCATTTGAGTTTGTAAGAAAACCAGAAATTCTTGAAAGTCTGAAATTGTCACTAGTACTAGTCTTTATCCCCTTTGGATTCGATAATGTGTAGTACACTACTAACTGATTAGAATCTGAAATCAATCCATTAATCATAAGCTCAGTTCCATCTTCAAGCCTTGTCTTTTTTTCCACGATTTGTCCCATGCCTTTTTCATTGAGCTCTTTTAAAGTACCATTTATTACTTCATCGAAACCAAGCAGTTTCTTTCCATAAAATGCAACAGCATTGTATTGAGATCCCATTAGGATAATAAAAAATAAAGCGACAACAGCTGCCTTCCAGCTAAACGAATATCGTTTTGTTTTTTTCGAAGTATTATGAAGTGCGCTCCTTAATCTCATCTCTAATTCATCTGGTGCTTGTATAGAGTCGATAAGCTTCTTCTCTTCCGCTAACCGTTTCTCAAGATTATCCATGAACATCACCCCTATAATGATCTCTTAGCTTTTTCAATCCTTGGGAGATCCTTGATTTAACCGTTCCAATCGGAACAGATGTCATTTCCGCTATGGTTTGATAATCGAGATCATGAAAATATTTTAATTGAATCGCTTCTTTTTGCTGCGCATTTAAATGAATCAATAACTCTTTGATATCTATTTGTTGCTCAGTACTTAAATATGGATTACTAGTCTGCTCATGACTAAGATTACACGTATGCCAATCATCATCTATTAACACTAGCTGCTTTTGCTTCCGAAGCATGGATTTACAAGCATTCACTAAAATGGTCTTACTCCAACTGTAAAAAGCTTCTTCTTTCTTTAGTTGATCGATATTTTCATATACCTTAACAATCATTTCTTCCATTGCATCCATGGCATCATGCGAATTTTCCAAATAGGTGAGAGCGAGTCTATAATAATCATCTTTTTCTGCCATAATTAATTGGAGCAATGCCTCTTTACTACCCTTTTTTGCCTTTTTCACTAACCGAACGACATTCATGCTTTCACCTCTCTCCATTATAAGAGTCATGGCAGGGATAAAAAGTTCATTTTTCTAGATATATTTTTTTAGCTATTAAAAATGGCGCTATTCCTTTGAATAGCACCTTATACTTTTAAAAAATGGGAAGGTTATTGTGAATTCATTACGACATCCCTTTATGGTTTACAGCCAATGAAAAAGAAACAACCAGGGATTTTTTCAAGATAGTAAGCAAAATCTTCCGAATCATATATCGGGGAAAGCTATTACGAGAAGGTGCTGTTTTTCATTCCAACCTTTTTTCTATGATCTCTACAAATTTTGTTGAAGATGGTGACAGAGGAACACTTTTTAAATAACATACACCTATATTTCTCTTTGGAATTTCTTCTATTAGTTGTACTTCATACAATAATCCTTTATTTAAATACTCTTGTGAAAATTCTTTCGTCACACATGCTATCCCCAAATTTATTTTAGCAAATTCTAATAATAAATCATGTGAGCCCAATTCAAATTCCGGCGACATCTTTATACCTCTAGATAATATATAATCCTCTACATACTGTCTTGAATTTGATTTTGGTTCAAGAAAGATGAGTGGCAGTTTTACTAATTCATGAAGACTTAAGGGTTTAGATACTATCTTCTTAAATTTCTCCCCGCAAACAAAGGTATCATGAATATCAATACATGGTCTTTGTTCTAATGTAGGATCATCAATCGGAAAATTACAAATTGTAATATCAACCTCCCCGGATTTTAATAAAGCACAGATTTCTAATGTTGTACCATTTTTAATCTTAAATTTAATATTAGGATATTTATTATGAAAATCTTCTAAATAAGGAAGCAAAAAATATCTAGAAATCGTATCACCGACACCTATCTTTAATTCCCCCGCCGTTAAATTTTTAAATTCTAATATCTTTTCTTCCCCGGCGTCAATTAAATTAATTGCCGAATTTACATGTTCAAATAGAAGACTACCCTCATTTGTTAAAGATACCCCTTTAGGTGTTCTATTAAAAAGACGTGTATCTAATTCTCTTTCTAATTGCATAATTGCTTGACTAACTGCTGGTTGTGTCATATAAAGATCTTTTGCTGTCTTAGAAAAACTTCCACTTTTCCCCACCATACAAAATACTTTATATAAATCTAATTTACTAATCACATAATCACCTCTTATACCCATCATTAGAGATATTAATTTTACTTATATCATTAAACAAATGTATATTACAAGTAGATATAATTTAGATTAACGTAAGTAGTTATAAGGAGCGATTATATTGGAAAGAGTAGTTGGAACTGTTGTAAGAGGTCTTCGTTGCCCAATCATAAATCAAGGGGACAAAATAGAAGAAATCGTTGTAGATAGTGTGTTAAAGGCTTCAGAAGTTGAAAGCTTCACGATTAATGATAAAGATATTGTTACGATAACAGAATCAATCGTTGCTCGTGCACAAGGTAATTATGCGACAATCGATCATATTGCGAAAGATATTCATACAAAATTCGGAGAAGATACGATTGGAGTTATTTTCCCTATTTTAAGTCGTAATCGTTTCGCAAACTGTCTCCGTGGTATTGCAAAAGGAGCTAAAAAAATTGTTTTAATGCTTAGCTATCCAGCTGATGAAGTTGGTAATCACTTAGTGGATATTGACATGCTTGATGAAAAGGGAGTTAATCCTTGGACAGATGTATTAACAGAAAAACAATTCCGTGATTATTTTGGATATAATAAACATACTTTTACTGGTGTTGATTATATTGATTATTATAAATCGTTAGTTGAAGAATACGGTGTTGAATGTGAGGTTATCTTCTCAAACAATCCAAAAACCATTTTGGATTACACAAAAAATGTTCTAACTTGCGATATACATACACGATTTAGAACAAAGAGAATATTAAAAGCAAATGGTGGAGAAAAGATTTACAGCCTTGATAACATCTTATCAGAGTCTGTTGATGGCAGCGGATGTAATGAAGCTTATGGTCTGCTAGGATCAAATAAAGCTACAGAGGATAGTGTTAAACTTTTCCCGCGTAATTGCCAGCCTATAGTTGATAACATACAGCATATGCTTAAAGAAAAGACTGGAAAAAATGTTGAGGTGATGATTTACGGAGATGGAGCGTTCAAGGATCCTGTAGGTAAAATATGGGAACTAGCGGATCCAGTAGTATCACCGGCTTACACATCAGGTCTTGATGGCACACCTAATGAAGTAAAATTAAAATATCTCGCTGATAATAACTTTGCTAATTTAAAGGGTGAGGAACTTAAACAAGCGATTTCTCAATTTATTAATAATAAAGAATCTGACCTTGTAGGATCGATGGAATCACAAGGGACTACACCTAGAAAACTTACCGACCTAATCGGTTCTCTATCAGATTTAACTTCAGGAAGTGGAGATAAGGGTACACCTATTATCTTTATCCAAGGTTATTTTGATAATTATACAAAATAGGATATTCAAAAAAACTAGATGCCTCCATATAGGGCATCTAATTTTTTTGTTAAACTTTTTCCTTTTCATACAGAATGGAGTTCGTTTCGGGGTAAAGGTAAAAAGTATAGTATACTATTTTTACCAATTACTTTGAGGTGAGTTTATGTGGAATTTAACAAAAGAAGTGAAAGTAAAATTTTCAAAATGTCATCTTCTTCCCATTCATGAATCTGATGATGACTGGAAAATGGCTATAGCAGAAGCAAAAGCGGAAGGGGAAGACCTCATTACACGTTTGAAGGAAGAACTTGAGGAAGTCAAAGAGGAATTGTTACACGTCTTACCTGAACGTTTCATTCCGTATTTGGAGAATGGTACATTAAATCAATCGACATTACCAAAAAAAGTGAGAGAAGATTACTTGCAATGGGTCCAGGAATCAGCCAAAGAATTTGAACAAATTTTAGATGCTGCCTATGGACAAACACAACAAGCCGCTGCCTATTTACCAATTGCGGTTCAGGATGTCTTTGAGGAAAGTTTACATGATGCCATCATTGAGAGAATAGAACGTGAAGGGAATACGCTTCATCTTTACATCAATACAGACAGCGGATTTTCAACGAAATCCCATATTCAACTAATTTTTCATGATGTCATAACGGAAAAATCGGATGAACCTTTACAAGTTGGGCAATGGTTAATTTACTATGAGCTGCAGAAAACGGATGAAGGTTTTGCATTCCGTGTGTTGTTTGATTGTCCTGATGCAGAGTGGACAATTACCATGAATGGGATGGATGCCCAATATTATTATCGTCCGAAGGTTTATACAAGGTTGAGAGATGAAGAAAAGCTGGAAGAAACCGTACTTGCAGAATATGTTTCCCTGTTAAATCCCGATAATCGCTATTGGTTGATTACACCTCATTTGAAATGCAGTATTAAAGCATTTACAGATAATCTTATTTTAGATAACGGAAAATTCGAATTGCGACAAAATGAGATGGTGGTTTCTGTTGACAATCAACGTTTTATTTATGATTTAAAAGAGTACAATCCAATTCAGCTCATCTACACCGACGTCTATGAAGATCCGTATGCACATTTTAACGAACCTGTTCCAACCGAACAAATCGAAGCAGCTGCCTGCCTTAGGGAATGATTTGGAATTACAAGTACATGCATGGAATACAATGTATGCAAATCCGAAAGAACTGGCAGCGTTTATAAACAGGGTCTTATTAAAAATGAAGATGACAGAAGAAAATGAAATGATGGTGAGCATTTATGTCAGCCGTTTTAATAAAAGTGAGATTTTGGGAGAAGCGGTCATAGAAAAGTATCGTAATTTATTTTATTAAATGATGCTCAGTCTGAAGATTTTGGTGATACTTCAGTTGAAATCGAGAGGATTTATATAAAGATTATATTTCTGATCCTTTCCATTTGGTGGAATTATTATCGTTAGATACACCGAGGTATTTCCTTCAATTTATTTCCTTCTTTTACAAAACTTGCACCCGTGGATTGTTTAATTAAATTTACGAGGCTTTTGGTTAAAAACACTCTTTGCTTCGTAGAGTGAAAAATTAAACAAAAAACAAAAAGCGAAAGGTGAACAGTGCCTATCACTGTTCACCTTTACTTTCATTAACAAATATAGTGTAACTGTGATTGCTTATGGGCAGAATAAGCCTAATCTCTTATGTAAACCTTCGTAAACTTCTACTGGCATTTCCTTAACTTTGATATCTTCACCTAGGAAAAGCAGCCAATTTGTTATTTCAGCCAATTCTTCGGGAATATTTACATTGATAAAAGTCTTTAGAATGGCTGTGGCTTGGTAAGGATTCGTATAGGAAATTGATAATTTTAAAGGGTGGTATTTTTTAAACTGGGCAATCGCTTTAGGACCAAGCTCAAGGTAAAGATTGATTACTTCTTCCTGCTTACTGAGTTTTTCTATAATTTTTTTCCTACTCCATCTTTTGTTCGTTGGGCAGTTTTTGACGTCGGTGAGATTGTCGACATGAAAGATCTTTTTCTTTTCTTCCTTAAAGTCAAAGCCCTCAATCAGCCACAGGCTTTTTTCTCGATAAAGATGCAAAAGATAAATTGGATAAGACTTTATGAGCTTCTCTTCCTTTACGGTAACCAGTAAATACCGATTCAAAAGAAGGATTTGGATGAGTTTTTCTAACATCGGATGGGGGAGGTCTGACAGATCAAGCAGGTCAGGATTATTCGGGTTAGTCCCTTCAAACAGCAAGATTTGATTTAAAAGAACAAGGTCATCTTGTTGGTTTTCTGATATAAGACCTAGTAACTTTTCAGCTAAAGACTGGCGGCTCTTTAGATAAGGGAGCTGTTGGTTTCTTGTGGCCATAAAGGCAATAAAAAGAGCTTTGACCTCATTATCGGTAAATCTAACATTGGGCAGGACAGAGTTGTGCATGACAAAATACCCCCCATCCCTTCCAACTTCAGCAACAAGAGGCATACCCATAGCTTCAATTTCTCTGATATCTCTAATAGCTGTCGAACGAGAGATGTTAAATTCCTGCATGATTTCAGAAATGGTAAAGTGGGAACGGTTGTTGATATACCGCATGATGATGTTAATCCGTTCAACCTTTTTCATTCAGCTGCGCACCTCCTAAACAGTATCATTTTTTGACACGATTTAAGGTTATTATAAACTCATCAAGTGAAAAGACAAATCATTTGATTCAATTTAAAAAAAGGAAGGTATTGAATATGGCAGATTATACTTTAGAAGAAAAAGATAGCTTTAACGTTTTAGGTTTTGGAACCGAGCTTAAGAGTGATTACACCGACTATACTGGCATAACGAAGGAAAAGGCAGACTTTTGGCAGGCCGTCAAACAAGATGGAACGCTTGACACTTTGAAATCTGTTGCCAAAAACGACTATATTTTTGTCGTGAACGAAGCAGTGAATAACAAGATGATGCATTATGCTGGCGTCATGACAGAGAAATCGTTACCAGAAGCAACAAGAGTGATCCAATTTCCAAAAGGGGAATACATCGTTGTGAAAGGGGAAGCAAAAACGTCTGAAGAGTTAAGTAATATGCTTACTGGCATTGCCTTCGGTCAAGTCTTGCCAGAAGTAAAGGAAGTTGCCTATGTTGGCGGGCCAAATGCGTCGGTTGAGATGGGGCAGCGAGATGGCTTAGTTTTTGGTGAAATGTGGATTCCAGTTGTTAGGAAATAAAGAGAAAAAAGGATTGATGGAAAATGTCCTATATTGTCGATTTTAAAAATGTGTCTGCGGTTGGTCTAGAGTCTTCACCTGTAGCTGAGGCACTTGCTGGTTTACGTGCCAATGAAGCCCGTTATTTTATGAACAAATACAAACATGAATTTACGGTTGTGCCAGCTAGCGAGTCCAGCGAGACCCTTGATTATGTGAATCGAATTTTGAAGAATGAACGGAATATTGAGTTTGCGGCCAAACCTTTAGAAACAGCTCGCTTTCAAGTGGAAAATATCAAATGGACCTACGTTTTTTATGAGGATGGTCTTTCGGTCAACGTCCTGTATACGGTTGATGGCCCTAAGCCGAAGCGGGCTGTTGGTTTTAAGCTTTCTGAGGGAATGGAGGTACCAAAGGAGTTAGAAGGGAAGTTTAAGTTTGCTAGGCAGAAGTCTAAACTTGCTGGTACCATTCGGGGCTCGTTTTTTGTCATAAAAGGCGAATATTAAAGTAAGCAAAGGCTCATGTTCATCTAAGGATTCAAATAACAAACCATCACTTCTCTATCAAATTGAGGAAGTGCTGGTTTGTATTTATGTAAAACCTTATTTACATTTGGTCTGGCTAAACGCCTAATGCGAACAGTGCCTGGCACAGTTCGCTACGGAGATCTTATATTTCCGCAAGTCCCTTGAATAGTTCCACTGCGGTTTCAATGATTTCATCTCGGAAGTCATACTCATAGGTATGAATATGAGGATAATTTTCGCCGTTTCCGATGTAGAACATCGCACCCTTTGTTAACTTCGTATAGTGGCCGAAATCTTCTGAGGCACGATAGGCTTCCTTCATTTCAACCAGCTGAAATCCTTTTTCTTTACTAACCTTACGGATCTTGTCAGAACTTTCTTTGTGGTTGACTGTTTCCGGAAATTCATCATTGAAAGAGAAGTTCACCTTCAGTCCGTACTTTTCCGCTTGTTCACATGCAAGTTCCTCAAGGTTTTTCTGAAGCGTATCCAATTCTGCTTCGTAGAGAGCACGGATGGTTATGAGCAGCTCACCTTTGCTCGCTGCTAAACCAAACGCTTTTTCACCTATGTTTACGTGAACAACCGTACAAAGTACCAAACCTTCATTGCTTTCAGGGGAGGTAAGCTCAGGGATGGCATCAATAATCTTTGCAATCGCAAAGGAAGGATTGACTCCATTCTCAGGCTGGCTGGCATGAGCCGGAGAACCTTCCATGTGGATAGTCATGCCCTTCGATGCACAATGAGCGGTTCCGTCGATGACATTGATAGAATTAAAAGCCATTCCACTCATATTATGAAAGGCGAAAATTTCTTCAATGTTATGTTCTTTTATAAATGTTGCACATTGGATCGCGCCATGTCCCGTTTCCTCCGCGTGCTGGAAAAGGAAAAAGATATTTTTTTCTGCACCCTTCTGGTCAACTTCGAGTGCAAAGCCAGCTAAGCTTGCCGCATGACCATCATGTCCACATTTGTGGGATACCCCTGTATTCTTAGAGGCATATGGAAGATCGATCACCTCCGGCATGGGAAGTGCATCAAAATCTGCACGAAAAGCAATGTTCTTTTTATCCCCTCCCGCCCGGTAAATCGCATAAAACCAACGGCCTCTATCTATGATTTCCAAACGTGTATGCTTTTTAAGGAAATCTATTAAATGCTGTTTTGTCCAAACCTCTTCATTCGAAAGTTCAGGATGCTGGTGCAATTCATGGCGCAGTTGTTTAGCTAACTCTAAATTCTTTACATCCACTGTATCTTTAACCCCTTCCTGGTGTTCATCTAAATGTATCTACAAACCTAAACTTAAAATTAGGATTTCCCTATCGTTTCTATAATAATAGTAAACTAACTATGGACTTTTTTAACCTCTTATTTTTCAAATTCAAAAACTTATTGATTATATAATATAGGATTAATTTTGAAAATACTCATTCTCATCGATAAGGATAACGATATATACATAGCCCAAAGAACAAGGTCTTATAAAAAATAAATAGTCTCTCTCTAAAGATAATGAAAGTAAATAAGAGTTCTTAATTTCCCACTGATTTTGAACAACGATTATAAACTAATCACATTTGTAACTGCAGTAAAAATGCGAACGGTGCCAGGCACTGTCCGCATTTTTTTGCATTTATTAATTTAATGTTTACTAATCATCAGCAAACATTTCTCCCAGATATTCAGAATGGTCGAGATACTGCAGCACCAATTCTTCTAAAGTCATGGGGAAATTTGTATCTTCTACCCAATAGTCATAACTAGTTGCAATCGTTTTTTTTATGAAGTCATTGCCCAGCCACTTTTGTGCTAAGTGATGAGGTAGACTAGCGAGAACATCATTTACTTCCCGGATACTGGTTATGATGAACACCACCTAAAAATGCTTTTATCTACTTATATGCCAGAGCTTTCCATTAAGGCAGCTAACGCTGAAAAAAATTACTTTCTGTTGAATTCAACTATCTGGTCTATGCCGGTGGTTTTTTTAGGAGTGTATCCTTCTATTGAAGTAGTGGTAGCCTTTTTGATTATATTATTAGCAATATCGTTCCTGCCGTTATAACAATTCCGCCGATAATGGTATGTTTGGACGCTTTTTCCTTTAAAATAGTAAAACTCAATACCATCGTGAGGACGACACTAAATTTATCAATTGGAGCGACAACGGAAACTTTCCCCATTGCCAGTGCTGCAAAATAACATAACCAGGATAAACCAGTAGCCACACCTGATAGGACTAAAAAGAGATATCCTTTTTTTGAAATCTCTCTCAATTTCTTGTGTGTTCCTTGAAAAAACACTATGGCCCAAGCAAATAGAAGGATCACAATCGTTCGTAGAAAGGTAGCCACATTGGAATCGACATTTTCCATTCCGATTTTTGCTAATATCGATGTTAAGGCGGCAAAAACCGCCGCTAGTATTGCATAGACAATATATTGATGGGATCCTGAAAATCGTTTCTTTTCTTCATTTTTTCCAATCAATATAAACGTACCAATGGCTATGATCGCTCCGCCAGCCATCACAAGAGGTTCTGCTGGCTCTTTTAAAAAAAGTATAGATATAATTATGGTAAGGACCACACTTGATTTATCGATCGGTACCACTTTGGAGACATCACCAATCGCAAGGGCTTTAAAGAAAAATAACCATGAAAAGCCTGTTGCAAACCCAGATAACAGAATAAACCATAAAGCGGTAGTTGAAATCTGAGAAATCGTCTCCAGCTTGCCAGTGATCATGACCATGATAAAAGCCATGATTAATACTACAATGGTCCGAACGGCGGTTGCCAGGTTGGAATTTACATTTTCAATCCCGACTTTTACCAAAATCGCTGTGAAGGAAGCAAATAAAGCTGCCAATAATGCCAAAATAATACTCATCCTGCACCTGCTTTGATCTATAAATATTTGAGTTTTATACGCACCATTTATTGTATCAAAAACTCCTCTTATTTTATTTAAAATTCACTTCGTTTACCTTCTCTATTCGTTCCGGTTGTTTGGTTTCATTTTTAGGGTTAGTTTAGTAATCCGCTATATCTGAATAAAAGTTGATGTAAAGGGTACTATACCTCTGTATACATGAATGAGGTGATAGAAATGTCTAAGATGAAACAAGAAGAACTAGAAACAATAAGAGAGTTAATCAAAGACGTAGACACGGCCATGCTGACTACGGTAACGGAAGAAGGGCTTGTATCTCGTCCTATGAAAACACAAGAAGTAGAGTTTGATGGTGACTTATGGTTTTTCACAAAAAAAGAGACGAATAAATATGAAGAAATTTTACATGATCAAGAAATTAATGTGGCTTATGCAGGTAAATCCTATGTTTCCGTCCGTGGAAGAGCGGAAATCGTTGAGGATTTAGACAAGAAAAAGGAATTGTGGAGCAAAGCATATGAAAAGATTATGCAAACTTCTTATGATGACCCTAACGTGGTCTTGATAAAGGTTAGAGCGGAAGCAGCTGAATATTGGGAAACCGGTAATTTTACGAAGAAAATCGCCTTTCTTTATCAACGCATGACAGGGCAAAGTTCTAAAAGCTCAGATATTAATGAAACGGTTGAATTAAATAAATAACACAAAAAAATGGGTTGTCTGGTTATTGGACAATCCATTTTGCTATTTGGTAGAACCAGTTTGTATATCAAAATGTGAGATAAGACAGCCATTGTCCCCTTACACATCGGGGCTTTACGTCAATAAAAAACGAGTGACAAATCAGCATACAATTTGGCACT
Organism: Neobacillus sp. plas4; assembly: GCF_057221695.1. Classification (NCBI taxonomy): domain Bacteria; kingdom Bacillati; phylum Bacillota; class Bacilli; order Caryophanales; family Bacillaceae; genus Neobacillus; species Neobacillus sp. plas4. The sequence continues at coordinate 773,053 of NZ_CM170152.1, read as the reverse complement.
CATTTCAAGTTGCTTTTTATTATTTGGGATGGGTAATGAAACTCTTGAGTTTCCTTTTTACCTCTGATGATTTAAAAAGAATTTGCCTACCATTGAATGAAACCCATCGTTTATTCCATCCGTTGATCTGCCATTTTGGATTTCGTCCCTATAGTGGTTCATCTTTCTAATAAAGTCACGATTGCTTGAAATATATACATTCTGAACGTTTGGGTCTGCTTCTCTTACTTGTTGGGCAATTTGATCTTCAACAAATGAGCTCATTTCACCATGAAAATCATCATCCATCTCCACCGCTGCATACGCATTTCTGTTCGAAACAATAATAGTGGCTTGTTTTACTTCAGGCAGGTTCTGGACTTTTTCCTGGGCTCCATTCTCTACGTGTACCCCCGCATGAGTTTGATTGTTTGTATTTGTGGAAGTATTCGTAAGTGTAAGGTTGGGATTTCCTAAACTATTTCCTATATTTAAACCGCCCGAATTTCGATTGTTTATCTCTCCATGCTGATCCGTTTCTCTGCCTTCGTCTTTCATATTGCACCCGGTCACTAAAGTACCAATCAATAAGCAGAACAATATTTGTTTAATAGCTTTCATCTATTTTCCTCCTAAAATGAGTTCACACTTACAATTGCCTTTATCCCACTTTTTTATGTAGAGATTGGAAGAATTTTAATTGATTTTAGGACTAGGAAAAACGTGGTCACAACTTGGGCATAACTAAAACAAAAATATCCTGTTTTAATAAAAAAAGTGGTATAGTATAGGAAAGTATTTTTACTATTTCAAAAATATAATTTTTATATGTTTTGATATGTGTCAGTTTGGAACGATTCATTGTTTTAAAACTGAACCTATTAATAAGAATGAGGTGCTATTATGAATCAGGAAATTTCGTTTATTCAAAGAGAGGTTTTAAAAGAAAAGCCTGCAGCAGATTCATTAGGCTTTGGTAAGTATTTTACGGATTACATGTTTGTGATGGATTATAACAGAGAAAACGGCTGGAATAATCCAAGAATTACCCCATACGAGCCCTTAACACTCGAACCTTCATCGATGGTTTTTCATTATGGACAGGCTATTTTTGAAGGAATGAAGGCTTATAGGACCGCAGATGGAACGGCTCAGCTCTTCCGTCCAGAGAAAAACATGCAGCGTTTAAATGATACCTGTGACAGAATGTGTATTCCTCAAATTGATGAGGACTTTGTATTACATGCGATCAAACAATTAATTTTTACAGAAAAGGATTGGATTCCTCAAGGTGAAGGAACATCACTTTATATTCGCCCGTTTATTATTGCAACGGAAGCCTATCTCGGTGTACGTCCTGCTGCAGAATATAAATTGCTCATCATCCTCTCCCCTTCAGGAGCTTATTATGGCAGCCAATTAAATCCTGTTAAAATCTATGTAGAAGAGCAGTATGTCCGGGCAGTCATTGGCGGAGTGGGCCATGTGAAGAACGCAGGCAATTATGCTGCTAGTCTGAAAGCACAAGAAAAGGCTGATAGACTTGGTTATGCACAAATTCTATGGCTGGATGCGAAAGAGAATAAATACGTTGAAGAAGTTGGCAGTATGAATATCTTCTTCAAGATTAAGGGCGAAGTCGTTACACCAAAATTAACTGGAAGTATTCTGCCAGGTGTTACCCGTGACTCAGTTATTCAATTATTAAAGCATTGGAATATCACTGTTCGTGAAGAAAGAATCTCAATTGAAGAGGTATTTGCGGCACATGAACGCGGCGAACTAGAGGAAGTCTTCGGAGCAGGAACCGCTGCTGTTATTTCACCTGTTGGCGAATTAACATGGAAAGACAAAACAATCGTCATTAACGATAATCAAATTGGACACCTCTCTCAAGACATTTATGATGAGATGACTGGAATCCAGCTTGGTAAAAAAGAAGATCCATTTAACTGGACAGTGAAGGTTGCACAGGTTGAGGTTTAATAACCATAAGGCTGCTGCTGCTGCCAATCCTCTTAAATTCAAGCTGTCTATAAATTGAATCACACAAAAAAATATCAATTTAAGTCACTCTCTAAAATGTTATTTAGGAGAATTCGTGATTTTGTGATACACTTTGTTTACCATTTGATTTACTGTTTACATTTGCCCTACTCATTCGTGAGTAGGGTTCCTTGCCTTTAAGTTAAATAAAAAACAGACTCTATAAAGAGCCTGCTCGAGTTTGACTTATAATTAAGCTTTACGCACGTTAGCTGCTTGAGCTCCACGTTGACCTTGCTCAACGTCAAAAGTAACTGCTTGACCTTCGTCTAAAGATTTGAAACCTTCGCCTTGGATAGCTGAGAAATGAACGAATACGTCTTCTCCACCGTCACGCTCGATAAATCCGAAACCTTTTTCTGCATTAAACCATTTTACTTTACCTTGTTCCATTTTGTTTCCTCCTGCTGTGTGCTTTGCACACAATGTGTTACTATCCTTGCACTCAGTGATCATCAAGACGAAAAGTTAATCTTAGACTATCTTTTACACCGAACAAAAATAATTCTTCTAAAGCATAACATCTTTCAAATGTATTTGCAAGTAGACTTAACATAACCATTTTTGCCGCCTGAATTTTCTTATCTGGTTTTGTTGTTCTTTTTCAAGTAAAGCACCTATTAATTACAGCAAGCAGCTTCTCTTCTTTTTTCTATTTGTCGACTTACGAAGTAAAGGATTAGTTTAGTGTCTTTTATTTTTACCGGTTTTCTCATTACCCCGTTTAAAGTTACCCGTAATTTTAGCTAACAATAACTGAACTTCTGTTATATTATTTTCAACTTCTTTAATTCTTGCTAGAAGACGTTCAGCCTCACTATCCTTTATAATTTTTATTTGTTTACCTTGGTAATAGATAACTACCGTTCCTTTTTTTGTTGTTTGATAAGCAAATGGTTCTTCACTTAATCTGTTTCGTTTATCTATTTCGCTCACTACATCATCTCCTTAATTATTTTTTATTCAAAAAAACATTTGTTTCACTTGGTTTCTTTATATTCAAATTTTAATAATTTTACAATCAGGACATAATGTAGCCATTTTTTTACATTAACTACCCTGTGTCGTTGTCTTATGTACATTATTATCACAAAGTTTTACTTCTTAACATATATCCAATTATATTTTTGATTACCACATTTTTTGTCGAGTATTATTTGCACTACTATTTGCCCTTCATGAATATATATATCATGAACCTAAATTTCACTGGAAAGGGGAATCTGTCGTTATGGATGTCTGCATTTCTTGTGGAACGGAATTGTCAATCATGGAGAGAAATCGATGTGAATGCTGGGATTGCCGTGATACGACAACCGAAGCTTATACAGAAGATGAGTAATCAGAGTTTTTAGGGTAGCCTAAGACCACGAAATTTTATATTACTAACTTCATAACCCAAGAGACACCCTTTCCCTATGGATTTGGTGTCTCTTCTTTTTGTTCTATTCATTAACCCATGAAAGTCCAAGTGTGCCCACACCTGTATGCACACCTGCAACGGTAATGAGCATGAATAATTCTGTCTCGATAGCAGGAAAATTGTCGTTAATTAATTGTTGAAGAACGTTTGCCTTTGTTCGATCGTTCGCATGGACAATGGCCACTTTCTGTACCTTTTTGGTATCTACGTCAGCCTTCAGATGATCCACCAGCCAAGCGAATGCCTTTTTTTCTGTACGAACTTTATCTTTAATCTTCGCTGCCCCTCCATCCTCAATGGATAGAATTGGCTTGATACTAAATAACGATGCTAGTATTTTTTGACCTCCCGATACCCTGCCGCTTTTATGTAGCTGATCCAGGTTGGATGGAACCAAAAATAATCTAGTTTGATCACGCATGTTGTTTAATTGAGCAACCACATCACTGACATCGTTCCCTTGCTCTGCTAGTTCCATTCCCTTTTTCACTAAATAGGATAAAGGATACGAACCCGTTTGTGAATCAATAGCAAATATTTTAAAGCCAGCCATTTCCGCTGCCATAACAGAAGTTTGGTAAGTGCCGGTTAAGGTACTTGAGGCGTGAATCGCAATGCCAAAGTCATATTCTTCTTTTAACCTTTCATAAAGCTCAACGATTTCACCAAGATTTGGCTGGGACGACTGGAACTTTCCTTCTTCATTTTTCATTCGATCATAGAAATCTTCTGCGGTTATATCGATGGTTTCTCTATAAAATGTGTCATTAATTACTACGTGTAATGGTATTACATGTATATGATGCTGCTGAATGAATTCTTTGCTGAGAGAAGCAGTTGTGTCTGTAATCCATGCAATTTTTGGTTTGATCATTTTATCCACGTCCTTCAAAGAAATTCTTCCAATGTGTATAAGTAATATCTTAATATAGTAGTTTTGTAACCACGTTAAATTTACAAAATTGAATACGTTGTCACAAGTTACACTTGTCATGTTTGAAAGAATTTTGGTACATTGGAGGGGCTTAAACGTCACAATTTTGACATAATAATATTGGCCCAAAAAATGGCAGAGAAATATCTGAAACAATGATTCTATTTATGACGTCATAGTACATGTGTAGATTTTTGATAGGAAGGGTTTTTGCGTTGAAATTTAAATTTAAAGCGTTCATTCCATTATTTCTGATTCTTATTGTATTATTCATTTTCATTAATCATATGGAAACTAACCCTTTCACAGGTTCAAATAGGAATCAAAATGTTTCCTTGCCAACAGAACTCCATCCGATTGTCAGGGAACGGGCGGACCAATTAATCCAACAGTCTGCCGCAAAGGGAATTGTCATTATGATAACGGATGACTTTCGCAGTGCCGAAGACCAGAATCGACTTTATGAAAAAGGCCGTACTGCCGAAGGAAATATTGTCACGCATGCAAAAGGTGGAGAATCTTATCACAATTATGGATTAGCCATTGATTTTGCGATCAAGACTCCCTCCGAAGAGGTCATTTGGGATAGGCAATACGATGGGAATAAAAACGGAAAAGGTGATTGGAACGAAGTGGTCGAACTGGCCAAAGCATTAGGCTTTGAATGGGGCGGTGACTGGAGCCAATTCAAAGATTACCCCCATCTGCAAATGGACTTTGGTTTGACCCTTGCAGAATTGCAGAACGGGAAAAGACCAGATGAATCAAGCTTAACTGCGGATACCCATTAAGTCGAACGTTTAGCAGCCTTAAAACTTGCTAAAAAAAAAATACTTTTTAGATAAAAAAATTGAGATCCAGATAGTTTGGATCTTTTTTTCATGTAGTTTGAAAAGATGGTTCTTTTGCTGTTATTTTGTTGTGAAGGCGCGCTACTATAGGAAAGAGTGTTATGATTATACTTTATTGCAGCAATTAGAGGTTGTAGCAATTTGCTAAGCGAAAGTGATTGATTTGCCAGAAGTTTGTTTACAATGTTACTAACCTAAATACATTTGTAAGGATGAAAAGATGAAAACGGAAATCAGCTTAAAAGTGAAATCAAAATTCGTTAATAAATTTAAGAACGGCTACCCGCTTATAACAAAGGACACCATTAGTAATCCTGATGTTTTAGTTGACGAAGGTATAACCATAAAACTTGTGGATGAACAGAATAACTTTATTGCCAAAGGCTATTATGGAAAGCAAAATAAGGGAATTGGCTGGGTGCTTAGCCGAAAAGAAAATGAGAAGTTCAATCAAAGTTTTTTTGAAAAGACCTTAAAGTCTGCTTTCAATCAGAGAGAATCGCTTTATAGGAGTTCTGAAACAACGGCATTCCGAGTGTTTAATGGTGAAGGTGATGGAATCGGTGGTTTAACGATTGATTACTTTGTTGGTTATTACTTGATTACCTGGTACAGTAAAGGCATTTACCATTTCAGGGAGTTTATTATAGACTCATTGAAGGAACTCGTGGAATATAAAGGCATTTATCAGAAAAAGCGATTTGATGAAAGTGGTAAATATATTGAAGAGGATGACTTCGTCGCAGGTGAACGAGGAGATTTCCCAATCCTTGTGAAAGAAAATGGTGTCAACATCGCAGTTTATTTAAATGACAGTGCCATGGTCGGTGTATTTTTAGATCAAAGGGATGTTAGAAAAACTTTACGAGATGTATATTCAAAAGGGAAACGGGTATTAAATACCTTCTCTTATACCGGTGTGTTTTCCGTATTTGCTGCCTTAGGAGGAGCGACGAAAACAACCAGTGTTGACCTTGCAAATCGAAGTAAAAGTAAAACAATCGAGCAATTTCGTTTGAATGAAATCGATGAGACAGCTCAAGATATCATTGTTGAAGATGTATTCAACTACTTCAAATATGCGGTGAAAAAGGGTCTATTGTTTGATGTGGTGATTCTTGATCCCCCAAGCTTTGCAAGATCAAAGAAGTTTGTCTTCAGCGCTGAAAAGGATTATAAAAACCTGTTAAAGGAAGCTATTTCGATAACAGAGGATAATGGAATCATCCTGGCCTCAACCAATTCCAGCTCCTTTGGTATAGAAAAATTCAAAGGATTCATTGATATAGCCTTTAAGGAATCAAACAAGCACTATAAAATATTGGAAGAATTCTCACTCCCTGAAGACTTCAGAACCAACAAACATTACCCAGAATCCAACTACCTAAAAGTAGTCTTTATCAAAAAGATGAAATAAAAGATCAGTTCTTGGACAAGTGTCCGCCTGAGGTGGACACTGTCCACGGGCGGTGCCTGTCACCGAAAAGTGTCACCGCAAAAGCAGCGGTGACAGGCACCGTTTTTTGCTCACCGTCTTTTGCTTGTTTTAGAATGAATTTTCTGTTATTATTAGTAATAATTAAATATTTTTCTTACTTCATTACGTTTTGAAGTGAGGATAGAGGCGCAATGACCATTAGTACGCAGTTTGAGGATAATGAGGTCCTGGGATGATTGCGGAAAGGGGAATTTGCCGAAGCGGATAGAATCTCATTTGTCTTGAAGCTGGTTCTGCTATTGAATAAATACAGAATTGTCATATAGGTATCTATATGGAGGGCTATCTTACGCAAGGGAACGGTTTATTATTATGTTTCTACTGCAGTAGCGAACCCTCGCTGCTGCTTTTTTGCGTTATCTTTCGTTGGCCTGATCCACCTCTAATTTTTCAAAAAAAATTATCCAAAGGGTGAGTATATTGAATTTTGGCCAAGTATTAACAGCGATGGTAACACCATTTGATCAGCATGGAGAAATTGATTACGGCGCAACTAGAGAACTAGTAAATTATTTAATTGCAAATGGAACTGATGGATTAGTTGTTGCAGGAACCACCGGCGAGTCTCCTACATTATCGACTGAGGAGAAAGTTTCCTTATTTAAATTCGTAGTCGACGTTGCAGCACGCAGAGTCCCAGTTATTGCTGGTACTGGCTCAAATAACACGAGAGCTTCTATTAACTTAACAAAACAGGCTGAAGAAGCGGGTGTTGATGGGATTATGCTCGTCACTCCATACTATAATAAGCCATCTCAAGAGGGAATGTATCAACACTTTAAAGCTATTGCCGAAGCTACTTCCCTTCCGGTTATGCTTTATAATATCCCTGGGCGCAGTGCAGTAAACTTGTCAGTAGAGACTATAGTCCGCCTGTCAGAAATTCAAAATATCGTGGCTATAAAAGAAGCTAGCGGTAATTTAGATGACATGGCTGAAATCATTAACCAAACACCTGCTGATTTCACTTTGTTTAGCGGTGATGATGGATTAACAATTCCTGTTTTAGCTATAGGCGGTGCTGGAGTTGTCTCCGTAGCCTCTCATATCATCGGCAATGAAATGCAGGAAATGGTTACACTATTTAAAAATGGACGTGTACAAGAAGCAGCGGATTTACATCGCCATCTTCTTCCAATCATGAAAGTATTATTTGCTGCACCAAACCCTTCACCGGTTAAAGCTGCATTGAATTTACAAGGTATTCAAGTTGGCGGCGTCCGCTTACCATTGATTCCTTTAAACGAAGATGAAATGACCACTCTAAATAGTGTTCTAGAAGCTGGTAAAGTTAATCTATTTGTATAAGATTGCTGCATAGTACCTGTCTTAATTAGGCAGGTGCTTTTTTATTTTAAGCATGAAAATAGACCATCCTGGTGATGGTCCCTCATTATCATCAAAACCTTTTACACATAGCACAATATAGACTTTTCTATTCAATAAGAAAATACTGTGTTGGGATGCTGCTGTTCAATCTTTTTCATTTTCACATACATGTCAATCCCATCCGAAACATCATGCCATAGATCGGTAAACACAAAGTCATATTTACCATTCGCGGTATGTTTTTGTGCATATTCAAACGCATCTGCCTTGATAATCCTAATCTTATGAGCATGTTTAAATTGCGGTAATACATATTTTTTATATAATTGAATGACATCTTCATTCATATCTACAACTGTGACACTTTCCACATTTTCTTTTTCAGAAACCATATAGGCATAATACCCAAGGCCTAGCCAAATGTAAGCACATTACCAAATGCACCATCAACCGCTTCTTTCATTGTTTCGATCTCATTTGGTGTAATGGTCATCCAAATTCGATCATTTTCTAAAACAGCCGGAAACCTAAATTCTTTATCAAAAAATCCGATTTGAGGTATCTGTCTTCCCTCTTTTGTTTGGATAATATCATTACAAACAAAGCCTTCAAAAGACTTGTAGTTTTCATACTTTAGCTCACTATTACCAATTTTCACCGTTGGAATTTTGATGTTTTTATAATATGGATTATCATAAAATTCATTTTCATCAAGTTTATGAATCATCTTTTTAAAATATTGGTTGAACAAGTCCTTATCTTGATTATTATCAACGATATCAAGCCAGAATGCGGCAGCTAATATAACACCAAATGCATATTCATATGAAACACCGCTTGTAACAATCTCATCGATTTCTTTTTTGGTAATAAAGTCAGGTGCATGATTTACTTTGTAATTATCTTCTTTGACTTTTTCTGTTAGTACGTTGGAATGTTTCATTCTCTCGCCTGACTTTTTTAATTTTATCCATTTTTCCATTCTACCATAGAATTTACTCCCTATTCTTCTTTAACTGTTTTCTAAAAATCAATCTCAACAATTCATTCATTGAATTTCCACAACGAAATAAAGGCGGTTTGGAACCTATTCAGACAGGCTAAACTAATTGGTAGGTAAATGCTGGATAGGAGGAGAAACCTTTGAATAAAGGTCGTAATGAACGGTTGAATTATTTAGGTCGTAATCTATTATCTGGCTGCTTGCTAGGGTTAGGTTTTGTCGGTTTTATAGACGAGGCGGTTTTCCACCAGGTGCTGCACTGGCATCACTTCTATGATAAATCTACTCCAGATATCGGGCTCGTATCTGATGGACTATTTCATGCATTTAGTTGGTTTTCCACTGTTGCAGGTGCCTTTCTTGTCTCTGACCTCCGCCGCCGAAATGCCTGGTGGCCAAAAAGATGGATTGGAGGATTTCTGCTGGGAGGCGGCGGGTTCCAATTATACGATGGAACCATTCAGCATAAATTAATGAAGATCCATCAGATTCGCTATAATGTGGAAATTGCTCCCTACGATTGGACTTGGAACATAATTGCCGCGCTAATGCTTGTCATTGGGATCAATCTGATTTATCGAACAGGACGGAAGGAACTGTCTTCATGAAACACAATCATGTTCTGCAGCCAGGTGAGTTGGCATTCGAATCACTTATGGCTCTTCCATTTCTGCTTGCCATTATTTTTTATATCATTACTGCATTGATTTCAAACAAGGGTCATAAACGATGGCCATTTCATCGATACTTTTGCTGGGCCATTGGAATTCTTTGTGCAGGAACTGCACTTTTTGGTCCTATCGCTGATTCCGCTCATGTAGATTTTACAGCACATATGATGGGACACCTGTTACTTGGGATGCTGGCACCGCTTCTCCTTGCTCTCGGTGCACCGATGACTCTCCTCCTAAGGACATTGAGTGTGGTCCATGCAAGACGTCTTTCACAAGTGTTGAAGAGCTGGCCAGTAAGCTTCTATAGTAATCCTGCCTTCGCTGCACTAATTAATATAGGCGGGCTTTGGGTTCTGTATGCAACAGACCTGTACATGCTGATGCTGCATAATACCCTTATTCATGTAGTCGTGCATTTTCACGTATTCCTAGCAGGCTATCTTTTTACTATATCCATTATCTATATTGATCCCATTCCCCACAAGTACAGCTTTCCCTTCCGAGCGGCCGTGTTAATCCTCTCATTAGCTGCCCACGGAATTTTATCCAAGTACATCTATGCTCATCCGCCAGCCTATGTACCGATTAAACAGGCGGAATGGGGAGGCATGATCATGTATTATGGCGGAGATTTAGTGGATATTGTATTGATTTTCTTATTCTGCCGTCAATGGTATCAAGCCGCACGTCCACGGGACGCCGTGTCCATAAGTCAATAAAAAATAGCCTGTATGGTTAATATAGGCTTTGTCTTGATTATCCCAGCAGGTATGAAATAATCTCATTATTTGTAATGTGCAGGAAATCTGGAATATCATTCCGATTCGTCTCAAGTGCAAAATAATATGTCTGACCATGGTCTTGGAATGGGTTATATCGAAGGTTAAAACTGCCCCCTAATTTACTTAGAATCTGTTCAAAAAACTGGCTTTGTGTAAGCATATCCACTGAACCTAAGTGAAAGACTCCTTTGAGCCCATTTTCAATAATGAACACCAGCTGTCTTGCTAATTGTATATCTAAGAGATTATTGCATACAAGATTACTGTATACTTCAATCATTTTTTGCTCTTTTATACTTTCTATAATCATGTTCCATCTTTGAGAATTTTTACCCCATATCGCTGGAATACGAATAATCATTGTTCGCTTACCTAAAATTTCTTTTAGCACATTTTCGCATTCAATTTTATATTTGCCATAATCAGATTCAGCAATAGGAGGGTCTGTTTCTAAATGTGGTTTTGAAAAGTCCCCATCAAAAACATTGGTGGTAGACAGGTAATACACACGACTTCTTGTCTGAACTAAATTCAAGGCCAACTCTTTATGAAACTTAAGCTGCCGCTCAAAATCTCCTCTTAGGCATGAAATGACAATATCAGGTTGAGTTGAATTTAGTATTTCTTTGAGTTTATCAAGTTGATTAACTTCCAATTTGAACTGCTTCTCAACAGGGAGACTGGTTAACGTAGAATAATAGGTTGCGTACACTTCATATATGTCTTTAAGCTCGTTGATTAACGCTCTCCCAACAAGACCGCTTCCACCTAGAATAAGTATCTTTTCCATTACTATCTCCCCCATTTACTATCCTTATTTGCACCAAATGAACGATTTATCATTCATTTTTAACACTTTCAAAAAATACAATTCTATTTCCAAATGGATCTACGAGATTGACCTCTTGCGTATTCCAAGGCGTCTTTTCGATACCAGGTCGTAAATATTTGTAGTTCTTTGATAGCAAATTTGAATGAAATTTTCCGATGTTATCTACTTCAATCCTAATCGCAGCTCCAGGACAGCAATCTCCATGATGCTCTGAAAGATGAATGATGCAACTGCCATTTGATATTTGCATGTAGAGGGGCATATCCATTTCAAATCGATGTTCCCAGTCTAATGTAAACCCCAAATAGGTTAAGTAGAACTCTTTTGCTTTTTCCACATCAAATATACGGAGGATTGGCGTGGAACTTTTCATTGTAATAGCAGGTTTTGTCATAATATTTATCACCCTTGCTTAATTTTTTTCTATCAATCTAAAATGATAAAGATCGTGATGATCTAGGCTTGCAGCATAAAACCGATAATCATCACCAAAAGTATCATGGCCTGCATAAGTTCAGCCTTCGATAAATATGATAAAAATAAGTATCCTAATAAAGGAGTTGTTTGTATGAATATTTTCAATAAAATTGCTCTATTTTTTGTGGTTCTATACTCCGTTATCATTATTTTAAATACCTATTTAGGAGAAACTGAACGAGTCCAATCTAACGTTATTTACTTTTTAATGAATGGATTTGCCTATATTGTTTCGGCTATGGATATGGAAAAGCGAAAAGTGGAACTCTCGAAGTAAGGTAATTGAACGTTTGATTCTTTTTTTCAAATTGAATATAGCCCATTTATATCAGGCTATAACTCATGTAATCAAACGTTTGATTCGTTCCATTATATAGCTGTTTCTTCAGCTAATTTCTTTAAATCACTTGCACGTTTGGATATAAATTTCCTCATATACTTCTCTAAAAACAACTTATCAATTAGAACACCAATTGGACCAAACCGGGATTTAAATTGAAAATGATCAATCATTGTTGTACCCTCTTCTTCTTCAATAAACTGGTGGATGTGTATGAAGGACTTGAATGCACCTTTCACCATTACGTCTACAAAACTATGTGGTTTTTCCATAAATATCACTTTTGCTGTTAACCTTTGTTTTATACCAAAGTGTACAGCTTCCCGGATTACACTGTCGCCTTCCTGCAAGAGCCCTCTAGTAATCCCTCCAACAGCCCTTTCCTTTGTTTTTAATGTAGTTTGAGTATGAACTTCGACATCTCTGGCTAAATCAAAACAAATTTCAATGGGCGCCTTTATGAATTGTTTATACTCAATAACAGGCATATCTAACTTCTCCATTTCTACCTTACATTAAAATGTATTCCAGCTGACTATATACTCAGTTTGCTGATTAGGGAGTTGCAAATTGGGGTTTTCTATAATCCAACGACCTTCAATATTTAATTCTCTACAGGCTGATTCAAATTGACACATGGCAATTCCTATATCTAAGAGCTGCATATCATATCCTAACTTGGAACTGTAATTCGGATTGTGTTCTATATAGAAATGGCAGACTTTACGCTCTGAAGATAACACCAATCTCCAGGGCTGTTTATTGGAGGCAGATGGTCCAAGCCTCACCATTTCAATAGGGATTTCAAAAGGACCCGCTTCTTTCTTAGATAAGACGTCTTCGAATGTGTCAGCAAAAAATAGCTTATCCCAGGGCTTCTTATTATCTGCCTTTACAACGTATCGAAGAGCTTTGTCGAAGGCCCTCTGTTTTTGATTCGGGTAGCCGATTGGTGTTATACAGGGGATGAATTCTCCTTCGCCAAGCTGAATCTCCTGTTCAAATGAACTTCGGTTAAAGGTACCACCCATCCAGCATGTACCTATTCCTAACTTTGTTAAAAATAAAACCAGCTTTTGAAAGACATAGGCAAACTCCACTAGTGTGCTTTTACTATTTTCCGTGATACCTACTAAATATCCTTGGGGATTTTTAATAAATCCATATGTACCCAGCTTTATTCCTTTGTCGCTTACATTATTGGTTACTTGAATATGCTCAATCTTCCCCTTATTTCCAAGAGGTCCGACTAGGTTTTCTTGATTGTTTATGTATTCTCTTATTTTTCTATAATCATTTTCTGATATGGATTGGGTATCAAACGTTCTAACGGACTGGCGTTTTTCCATGGTTTCAATGAGGCTCATGTCGATCCTCCTTTCTTTTGTACTGTCACTTAATCTTATTGTAACCACACATGCAGTAAAAGCCTAGAATAAGCTATTCGTTCCCTTTATTTAAGAAAATTGATAACCGTGGTAACGATTAGTGCGTTTTCGTTACCTTTTGCTTGCAAAAATGATTACAACGGTAATAGAAGAACTTTATTAGGAATTCCATTGCGGAAAATCTCATGCTTTAAAAAAACACAAAAAGAGTGATTACTATTGTTAGCAATCACTCTATTTATACTATTTATGGGCCTAAATGGACTCGAACCATCGACCTCACGCTTATCAGGCGTGCGCTCTAACCAGCTGAGCTATAGGCCCTAATATTTGGAGCGGGTGATGAGAATCGAACTCACAACATCAGCTTGGAAGGCTGAGGTTTTACCACTAAACTACACCCGCATAAAAAAATATGGCTGGGCTAGCTGGATTTGAACCAACGCATGTCGCAGTCAAAGTGCGATGCCTTACCGCTTGGCTATAGCCCAATATGTTAAGTTAAAATGGGGCGGCTGATGGGAATCGAACCCACGAATGCCTGAACCACAATCAGGTGCGTTAACCACTTCGCCACAACCGCCAAAATAATATAGTTGAGGTTTAACACCAGGTAAACCTAGAAATTTAATTAATTGCGGGGACAGGATTTGAACCTGCGACCTTCGGGTTATGAGCCCGACGAGCTACCAGACTGCTCCACCCCGCGACAATAGAAAAAATCTTTTTAAATGAAAAAACTATGGTTATTTTGCTTCGCAAAAAACTTTGGTGGAGGATGACGGGATCGAACCGCCGACCCTCTGCTTGTAAGGCAGATGCTCTCCCAGCTGAGCTAATCCTCCATATTATTGAAAAAGTTGTGAAAGGAAAGTTATTTTCGGTATCGCGAATAAAATTTGATTATTTTCTAACGAAAATAACTTGGTGACCCCTACGGGATTCGAACCCGTGTTACCTCCGTGAAAGGGAGGTGTCTTAACCACTTGACCAAGGGGCCATCACAAAAATCAGTAAAATAAAAGCCCCATAGGCTTCGCCTGGCAACGTCCTACTCTCACAGGGACAAAGTCCCAACTACCATCGGCGCTGAGAAGCTTAACTTCCGTGTTCGGTATGGGAACGGGTGTGACCTTCTCGCTATTGCTGCCAGACTATTTAATTGAGGTTCATTCCCTCAAAACTAGATAATGTTAGAAGAAGTTAGTAAAAACGAGTTCATCTTTTAAAAATTGGTTAAGTCCTCGAACGATTAGTATCAGTCAGCTCCACACGTCACCGCGCTTCCACCTCTGACCTATCAACCTGATCATCTTTCAGGGTTCTTACTAGCTTGACGCTATGGGAAATCTCATCTTGAGGGGGGCTTCATGCTTAGATGCTTTCAGCACTTATCCCGTCCGCACATAGCTACCCAGCGATGCCTTTGGCAAGACAACTGGTACACCAGCGGTGCGTCCATCCCGGTCCTCTCGTACTAAGGACAGCTCCTCTCAAATTTCCTGCGCCCACGACGGATAGGGACCGAACTGTCTCACGACGTTCTGAACCCAGCTCGCGTACCGCTTTAATGGGCGAACAGCCCAACCCTTGGGACCGACTACAGCCCCAGGATGCGATGAGCCGACATCGAGGTGCCAAACCTCCCCGTCGATGTGGACTCTTGGGGGAGATAAGCCTGTTATCCCCGGGGTAGCTTTTATCCGTTGAGCGATGGCCCTTCCATGCGGAACCACCGGATCACTAAGCCCGACTTTCGTCCCTGCTCGACTTGTAGGTCTCGCAGTCAAGCTCCCTTGTGCCTTTACACTCTGCGAATGATTTCCAACCATTCTGAGGGAACCTTTGGGCGCCTCCGTTACTCTTTAGGAGGCGACCGCCCCAGTCAAACTGCCCACCTGACACTGTCTCCCACCCCGATCAGGGGTGAGGGTTAGAATTTCAATACAGCCAGGGTAGTATCCCACCGACGCCTCCACCGAAGCTGGCGCTCCGGCTTCTCAGGCTCCTACCTATCCTGTACAAGCTGTACCAAAATTCAATATCAGGCTACAGTAAAGCTCCACGGGGTCTTTCCGTCCTGTCGCGGGTAACCTGCATCTTCACAGGTAGTATAATTTCACCGAGTCTCTCGTTGAGACAGTGCCCAGATCGTTACGCCTTTCGTGCGGGTCGGAACTTACCCGACAAGGAATTTCGCTACCTTAGGACCGTTATAGTTACGGCCGCCGTTTACTGGGGCTTCGATTCAGAGCTTCGCTTAGAGCTAACCCCTCCTCTTAACCTTCCAGCACCGGGCAGGCGTCAGCCCCTATACTTCGCCTTGCGGCTTCGCAGAGACCTGTGTTTTTGCTAAACAGTCGCCTGGGCCTATTCACTGCGGCTCTTCGAGGCTATTCACCTCAAAAAGCACCCCTTCTCCCGAAGTTACGGGGTCATTTTGCCGAGTTCCTTAACGAGAGTTCTCTCGCTCACCTTAGGATTCTCTCCTCGCCTACCTGTGTCGGTTTGCGGTACGGGCACCTTTTATCTCGCTAGAGGCTTTTCTTGGCAGTGTGGAATCAGGAACTTCGGTACTATATTTCCCTCGGCATCACAGCTCAGCCTTACGGTGAACGGATTTTCCTATTCACCAGCCTACCTGCTTACACGCACATATCCAACAGTGCGCTTACCCTATCCTCCTGCGTCCCCCCATCACTCAAACGATAAAGAGGTGGTACAGGAATATCAACCTGTTGTCCATCGCCTACGCCTTTCGGCCTCGGCTTAGGTCCCGACTAACCCTGAGAGGACGAGCCTTCCTCAGGAAACCTTAGGCATACGGTGGATGGGATTCTCACCCATCTTTCGCTACTCATACCGGCATTCTCACTTCTAAGCGCTCCACCAGTCCTTACGGTCTAGCTTCAACGCCCTTAGAACGCTCTCCTACCACTGACATCGTAGATGTCAATCCACAGCTTCGGTGTTACGTTTAGCCCCGGTACATTTTCGGCGCAGAGTCACTCGACCAGTGAGCTATTACGCACTCTTTAAATGGTGGCTGCTTCTAAGCCAACATCCTGGTTGTCTAAGCAACTCCACATCCTTTTCCACTTAACGTAAACTTTGGGACCTTAGCTGGTGGTCTGGGCTGTTTCCCTTTTGACTACGGATCTTATCACTCGCAGTCTGACTCCCACGGATAAGTCTTTGGCATTCGGAGTTTGTCTGAATTCGGTAACCCGATGAGGGCCCCTAGTCCAAACAGTGCTCTACCTCCAAGACTCTTACAACGTGAGGCTAGCCCTAAAGCTATTTCGGAGAGAACCAGCTATCTCCAAGTTCGATTGGAATTTCTCCGCTACCCACACCTCATCCCCGCACTTTTCAACGTGCGTGGGTTCGGGCCTCCATCCAGTGTTACCTGGACTTCACCCTGGACATGGGTAGATCACCTGGTTTCGGGTCTACGACCACATACTTATTCGCCCTATTCAGACTCGCTTTCGCTGCGGCTCCGTCTCTTCAACTTAACCTTGCATGGGATCGTAACTCGCCGGTTCATTCTACAAAAGGCACGCCATCACCCATGAACGGGCTCTGACTACTTGTAGGCACACGGTTTCAGGATCTATTTCACTCCCCTTCCGGGGTGCTTTTCACCTTTCCCTCACGGTACTGGTTCACTATCGGTCACTAGGGAGTATTTAGCCTTGGGAGATGGTCCTCCCAGCTTCCGACCGGATTTCTCGTGTCCGGCCGTACTCAGGATCCACTCAGGAGGGAACGAAGTTTCAACTACAGGGTTTTTACCTTCTATGACGGGCCTTTCCAGACCGCTTCATCTACCCCGTTCCTTTGTAACTCCATGTTGAGTGTCCTACAACCCCAAGAGGCAAGCCTCTTGGTTTGGGCTATGTCCCGTTTCGCTCGCCGCTACTCAGGGAATCGCGTTTGCTTTCTCTTCCTCCGGGTACTTAGATGTTTCAGTTCCCCGGGTCTGCCTTCAATACCCTATGTATTCAGGTAAAGATACTGCTCCATTACGAGCAGTGGGTTCCCCCATTCGGAAATCTCCGGATCAAAGCTTACTTACAGCTCCCCGAAGCATATCGGTGTTAGTCCCGTCCTTCATCGGCTCCTAGTGCCAAGGCATCCACCGTGCGCCCTTTCTAACTTAACCTAAATGGTTATTCTCTTATTTAATAAGAGAGAAAAACTAAAATGGCAATTCACTCGGTTTTTACTTGGTTTCTTCTTCTTACGATTATCTAGTTTTCAAAGAACGAATATATCAGAGAGATTACTCTCTCAAAACTAAACAAACAAGTAACAGTCAACGTTTATCAGTCCACAAGGACTGTATATTCCTTAGAAAGGAGGTGATCCAGCCGCACCTTCCGATACGGCTACCTTGTTACGACTTCACCCCAATCATCTGTCCCACCTTAGGCGGCTGGCTCCTTACGGTTACCCCACCGACTTCGGGTGTTACAAACTCTCGTGGTGTGA
>NZ_CM170152.1:430000-747500 GCF_057221695.1 Neobacillus sp. plas4 | reverse complement strand
GGTATGATCCTCTATATAAAAGAAGCTGGATATGATATTCAACAAGGTGCAGATGTTTTGTTTTATGGAAATATCCCAAATGGTGCAGGTCTCTCCTCCTCCGCATCCATTGAACTGGCAACAGGTGTTTTGTTAAATGGACTTTTTGATCTAAAACTAAATCGTATTCCTATGATTCAAATCGGACAAAAGGTTGAAAATGAATACATCGGTGTAAACAGCGGGATTATGGACCAATTTGCTATTGGGATGGGAAAAAAAGATCATGCTCTTCTTCTAAACTGTCAGACCTTAGAATACAAGTATGCACCCATCGTATTGGACAATTATGTGATTATGATTATGAATACAAATAAACAGCGTACTTTAGCCGGTTCGAAGTATAATGAACGGCGTTCCCAATGTGAACAAGCGCTTAGTGACCTACAGTCGAAACTAGCAATTACTAGTTTAGGAGAATTAACACCATCACAATTCGACGAAAATAAGCACCTAATTCGTACTGAAATAAATAAAAAACGTGCAAAGCATGCAGTTTACGAAAATGCACGGACTCTAGAAGCATTAGAAAAACTTCAACAAGGTGATCTCAAGGGATTTGGCAAATTAATGAATGAATCTCACCTGTCCTTAAAGGATGATTATGAAGTGACGGGCCTTGAACTTGATACCCTTGTACAGGCAGCTTGGGAACATGAAGGTGTCTTAGGAGCTCGTATGACAGGAGCAGGATTTGGAGGCTGTGCGATTGCTGTTGTTGCGGAGGACCAAATAGATAATTTTAAGAAAGATATTAACAATATATATCGCGAAAAAGTTGGCTATGAGGCAACGTTCTACACCGCAGCCATTGGTGATGGCGCAAAAGAAATCTCTGAGGAGTGGTAAAGATGAGTGTACTCGTTTTAGGAGGAGCAGGTTATATCGGTTCACATGCTGTCTATCAATTAATCGACCAAGGAGAGGAGGTTGTGGTAATAGATAATCTTGAAACTGGTCACAAAGGGGCAGTCCATCCAAAGGCAGCTTTTTATGAAGGAGACATGCGTAATATTGATTTCCTTCGCTCCGTTTTTCAAAAAGAATCCATTGATGCCGTCATTCATTTTGGAGCCAATTCACTTGTCGGTGAATCCATGGAAAACCCGCTTAAATATTATGATAACAATGTGTACGGTACACAGGTTTTACTAAAAGCTATGGTGGAATTCGGTGTCAAAAAAATTGTTTTCTCTTCTACAGCAGCCACCTATGGAGAACCAGAAGCTGTTCCGATAACAGAATCAATGGCGACAAATCCAACCAGTACGTACGGTGAAACAAAGCTTGCAATGGAAAAGCTGATCAAGTGGACCGAGCAGGCGCACGGTATAAAATATGTTTCACTAAGATATTTTAATGTGGCTGGAGCGAGAGAAACAGGGGAAATCGGCGAAGACCACCGTCCTGAATCACATCTCATTCCGATTATCTTGCAAACAGCATTAGGACAGCGTCCACATATCATGATTTTTGGTGAAGATTATGATACAGGTGATGGAACGTGTATTCGTGATTATGTTCATGTAGAAGACCTAATCAATGCTCATCTGCTCGCTTTAAAATATTTGAATGAAGGCAATAGCAGTGATGTTTTCAACCTTGGAAGCAATCAAGGTTTCTCCGTTAAAGAAATGATTGATACTGCAATAGATGTTACAGGCAAGGAAATTCCTAGTGTAATTGGTGAACGCAGAGCAGGCGACCCAAGCATATTAATTGCTTCCTCTGATAAGGCAAAACAAATATTAGGCTGGAATCCAACACGTACTTCCATTACTAAGATTATCAGTGACGCTTGGAATTGGCATTCCGCACATCCAGAAGGATATGGGAAGGAAGGGTGAACATGATTTACCAACTATTAAATGGACTTATTCAGAAAGCGTTGGAAGTGGAATTAATTGAAGCTGCTGATCAGATTTATGTTCGAAACCAGGTAATGAGCTTGCTAAAGCTTGAGGCTTTTCCTGATAAGGAAGTAGTATCAAGTGAGGATACCATCCCAAACCTCATTGAAAAAATTACTATTTATGCTGTTGAACAAGGTGTCATAGAGAACATCTTTGATGATAAGGAAATTCTCGCAGCCAACATTATAAACTGCTTTGTCCCTAGACCTTCTGTTGTGAATGCTGTATTTAACCAAAAGTATCAGGACTCACCTCAAGCAGCAACGGATTATTTTTACAACCTAAGTAAAAACAATAATTACATTCAAATAAATCGGATTGCCAAAAACATCTCTTATAAGGTAGACACTGCTTACGGTGTCATGGATATTACCATTAATCTTTCCAAGCCGGAAAAAGACCCGGAGCAAATAAAACGCGAACGTGAAATGAAACAAACTGCTCATTATCCAAAATGCCTGTTATGTAAAGAAAACGAAGGCTACTCAGGGCGTACCGGTCATCCTGCACGTGCCAATCATAGGATTATCCATATACCACTTTCAGGGCAAAGCTGGTTTTTGCAGTACTCCCCATATGTTTATTATAATGAGCACTGTATTGTTTTTTCTGAAGAACATCGTGATATGAAGATTGATAGAAGTGCGTTTGAGAGATTACTTGAATTCGCAGATAAATTCCCTCATTACTTCATTGGTTCAAATGCGGATTTACCTATTGTTGGAGGTTCTATTTTAAGTCATGACCATTATCAAGGCGGCTGCTACGAATTCGGCATGACGCGGGCAGAGGATGCCTTTACTTTTGAGTTAAAAAACTATCCAGAAATCCATGCAGCCGTTTTAAACTGGCCGATGTCTGTTATCCGTTTAAGGAGCAAAAACAAAGCCTCCCTGCTCGAGGCTGGTGATAATATATTGCAAACTTGGAAAGGCTATTCTGATGAACAAGCAGATGTTATTGCCTATACGGGAGAAACCCCGCATAATACAGTTACACCGATTGCCAGGAAACGAAATGGCAGCTTTGAATTGGACCTAGTACTTAGAAACAATCGGACAACAGATGAACATCCACTTGGGATTTTTCATCCCCATGCGGACGTACATCATATTAAGAAAGAAAACATCGGGTTAATTGAGGTTATGGGGCTTGCAGTTCTCCCGCCAAGACTATTAGATGAACTTGCTGAAATTAAAAGTTTTCTATTAGGCGAATCCGTTCATGTTGCAGAGTATCATCAGGAATGGGCAGACCAAATAAAAGCAGCATATGGCACACTTTCTGATTCAGAACAAGCGGAAACTATTTTACGCGAAGAACTAGGAAAGAAATTTGTAAGGGTACTGCAGGATGCAGGGGTATTAAAGGAACAGGAAGCATTTAATCGATTTATTAACACATTAAACAAACGGGTGGAAGTCAAATGAGAATAGAAAAAAAAGAGATTCACGAAAAATGGATAGAATACACGTTAACCAATGACGTCGGCATGAGTGTTAGTGTACTAGACCTCGGAGGAATTATTACCAAAATCATGGTTCCCGATCGCGATGGAAACATTGAAAATGTTGTTCTGGGTTATCGTAATTATGAAGATTATCAAGCAAATCCGAATTATTTTGGTGCTATTATTGGCCGGGTTGCAGGCAGAATTCAAGGTGCCTCCTTTAATCTGAATGGAGAAACGTATAAATTAGCTGCAAATGATGGAGAAAACCATTTGCATGGCGGTCCTCGCGGGCTTCATCAACTAGTTTGGGAAGCAAGCACCTTTGAATCTGATGAAGAAGTTGGATTAACTCTTAGCCATAGAAGCGTTGATTTGGACAGTGGATATCCTGGAAATGTAGAAATAAAGGTCACTTATACGCTAAATAACCAAAATCAACTCATCCTTGATTATGCAGCAAAAAGTGATCAAACTACCCCGCTTACACTGACAAACCATTCTTATTTTAATCTAAGCGGCAATTTAAAAAATACGGTTCACAATCATCAAGTAACGATTGATAGCAGCAAGTTCGTTGAGCTGGATTCAAACCTTATTCCCACTGGTAAGATGCTAAATGTTTCTGAGACATCATTTGATTTCCGCAGCGGACGTGCACTTGAAGAAGGGTTTAACAATGACTTCGAGCAAAATAAAGTCGCCGGAAGCGGGTATGATCATTATTTTATTTTTGACAATGCCCAGGAACATCAAGCAAACCTGCTAGACCCTGATAGCGGCCGCGTCATGCTCGTGAATACAAATGAACCTGGAATGGTCATGTATACATCAAACACTATGGAGGAAGGTCTGAAATTAGCAGAAGGATCCTCCCGTAAACACCTAGGCGTTTGTTTCGAAACTCAAGCATCACCTGCCTCCTTGCATCACGAAGGATTTCCGACGGTGATTCTAAATGCAGGAGAAGATTATAACAAACAAACTATTTTTACCTTTCTAATAGAAGACGAAAAATAAAAAGGCAAACCTCGCCATAGTAATTGGCGAGGTTCTTTATTAGGGATACCGAAACCTTAATAAATATTTTAACGGTATTTATTGTGAATAGGGATAAATAAATCTTCATCTGTATTTCTAACAACTGAAAAATTATCTACATTATAATGACCGTGAAGAGTTGCATTGTGATGAAGAACTATTTGTTCTGCCGATAAAGTTTTCGAGTCTGAGGTAGAATGTCCATCTCCAACTAATGTTACATCAAAATGATTGATTGTTGCTGTTCTAATAGCTGTATCAATACAATGTTCTGTCTTACATCCCATTATTACAAGATGTTCTACATTGTTTGTATTTAAATGTTCGAGTAATGGAGTGCCATAAAACGAATTTGTGGCAGCTTTATCAAATATGGTAGCAGTGGGTGGTACTCTAATATCTTTATGTATCTGAAATCCAGGTCCCTTACCATTCGCAACATCTAGATCCCTTATAAAAACAATGGGGATACTATTATTTATCGCCTTTTCAATTACTGTGTTAATGTTATTGATGATTTTTTCTTTTTCAAAAACTCCTTGTTCTTCATTATTACCTTCCATTAAGTCCTGTTGAGCATCAATGATTAATAATGTTTGTTCCAAATATTTCTCCTCCTTTAACAGTTACCTGTTAGCACATCAACCAATTTCTATATATATTTTCGCCAGAGTTTACTAATACCATATTTTCTCATCTAAACACACCCCCCTGACGAAAAAGGGATCAGCCTATTTCTTTTATAGGGTTAAATAACTCTACCAACAGCAGGGACACCGCACCTAGCAATGTGGCATCATCACCAAGCTGCGTGACAGTAACTTCCGTATTTCTTGCCTCTGAAGTCAAGACTCTTTGCTGAATGGTTTCAAGAATGGCAGGCATAATGAATTCCTCACTCTTCATAACCCCTCCGCCTAAAACTATTTTTTGCGGATTTAGTAAGTGAATTAAGTTTGTTAATCCGACACCGATAATCGTACCGGTATCATGAAGAAGGGCTCTGTATAAGGGATTACCCTTTTGTGCCAATTCAAATACTTCTTTTCCTGTCAGGATTCCCTTGCTCTCATTTCCCTGTCTTTCTGCCCTTTCAGCAATCGCCGCTCCACTTACGAAGGTTTGAAAACAACCACGATTTCCACACTCACAAGTACTGCCGTTCATATCAATCGTCATATGACCAAATTCTCCTGCAATTCCCTGAGCACCATGATACAATTTTCCGTTCATGACAACTCCGGCACCGACACCACGGCCTATATTGACAGCAACCATACTTTCCGTTTCACCATGACCGCCAAACCATGATTCACCAAGCGCCATCGCCCGGGCGTCATTTTCAACCTTAATCGTTAGATTAAATTCCTCCTCCAATGCCTCTTTGATGGGAATATTTCTTAAGTTTAATATTGGGGCAACCAGAGAAGTTCCGGTTTCAACATCCACAACGCCGTGCATGGCAATACCAATGCCAATAATTTGATCATGACTGATTTCTGTTGATTTTAAAATGGAATATATATTCTCTTTTAAAACCGACAGAAACCGCTCATTCGTGATTGGATTGTTAATAGGACTGGAGGTTCGCTGCAAAATTTCACCTGATAAATCCGTTAGAACACCTTTGATCGTTTCTGGCCCGGCATCAATCCCAATGACGTAAAGTGAACTGTGATTGATATGTAACATCGTAGGCTTCCGCCCGCCGCTTGAATGCCCCAGTGTACTCTCTCGTACCAGACCCTCTTCAATCAGTTCCTTTACAATCGTACTGACGGTCGGGGGAGTTAGGCTCGTTTCTTTGGCGATTTGTGCCCTGGATATTGGTTCTGAGATACGAATCTTATTTAAAATAATTGATTTATTAACGGATTTCATTAATTGAAAAGTGCCACGCTGCTGCATATAAGAATCCCCCATTTAACAGTTACTTATCTGTAAAGTATAACATAGTTAGTTAATTTAATTAATATAGTCAGATCGACTAAAAGAGACTCGATAAACGAAAAAAATAGGCTGCGAACTTTCAAGTTTGGCAGCCTATCTTATAATACTAATGGATTGTCCGTTACTCAACATAGTCTCTTGAATAAATCCGTACAGCTTTTACATATAACCGTACAGTTCAACAGTTCGCACCCTTAGATCATCAAAATCTCCCGAATATCCTCCTCCGTTAAGGTAGAATTCCCTTTCTCGCTCGGATCAATAATTTCCTCTATTAATTCTCTCTTTTTCTCCTGCAGCTCATTCATTTTTTCTTCGATTGTCCCTCGGGTAACCATTTTGATCACTTGCACAATATTGGTTTGACCCATTCGGTGCGCTCGATCCGCTGCTTGTTCTTCAACTGCTGGGTTCCACCAAAGATCATAAAGGATGACAGTGTCTGCACCTGTTAGATTGAGACCTGTCCCTCCTGCTTTCAGAGATATGAGGAAAAGGTTCCGTTCGCCAGCATTAAATCGATTGGTAAGTTCTAAACGTTCTTCTGATGGGGTTTGTCCATCAAGATAGAAAAATTGCAGCCCCTGAACAGCCATTTCCCTTCCAATCAGCTCCAGCATTTTCGTAAACTGCGAAAAAATCAAAACCCTTCTGCCCGCTTGCCTTGATTCTTCAATAATCTGCAGCAGCTGATCAAATTTTGCCGAACTTCCCTTATAGCCATCAATGAACAATGACGGGTGACAGCAGATTTGCCGCAGCCTTGTTAAACCTGCTAGGATTTTAATTTTATTTTTTCGAAGAGTGTCTTTATCTAGATGTTTTAGGGTGTCATGCCGTAGTTTTGCTAAATAAGCTGCATACAGCTTCTTCTGTTCTGGCAGTAGTTCGACTAAATCGATCGATTCAATTTTTTCTGGGAGTTCTAGAAGCACATCTTCCTTCAACCTACGCAGTAAAAATGGCCGGACCCTTCTTGCAATCTTCTTCCGTGTTAAATGACTGTATTCCTTAAGTCCTTGAAAAAGTTCCGGAAATACAACATGAAAAATAGACCACAGCTCTTCCAGCGAATTCTCTACTGGTGTTCCTGTAAGAGCAAATCGGTGATCGGCCTTGATTCTCTTCACCGCTCTTGCCGTTTGTGTAATCGGGTTTTTAAATGCCTGTGCTTCGTCAAAAAACACGGTGTGGTAAGTTTGTTTCTCGAACCAAGCAATATCCTTTCGCAGTAATGGATAAGAGGTAATGACGACGTCTGCCACTCCCTTCCCCTTCTGTTTTACCTGCCTCTCTTCTCTACTTCCATCGACAATGACAGCTCGTAAAACAGGAGCAAATTTCTTTATTTCACTAAGCCAGTTATAGGTCAGTGAAGATGGACAGACAATGAGAATCGGAAGCTTTCTTTTTCGGATGATTTGCAACTCCGAAAGAATAAAGGCAATACTTTGCACGGTTTTCCCAAGCCCCATATCATCTGCTAGAATTCCACCAAATCCATAGCTGGCAAGTGTTTTCATCCATTTATAACCATGAACTTGATAGTCTCTCAAAACCGGTGCTAACAATTCAGGGACCTCAAACTCCATCCTCCCCGGATTACCTATTGTTTCTAGAAACTGACGGAACGACTCCTCTAAAGTAAACGTATCATTGTCTTCAACAGAGTCAATCAGCTTCATTCCGCGAACAATGGGCATGTTCAAACCTGCTTCTAAATCCTCAGCCTGAACGGGAACTGCCTGTAGAAACCGGTTGATTTCCTCAAACTCTCTTGTTTCCAATGAAAGAAGGGAACCATTCCGGAGCCGGTAATATTTGCGTTTTTCCTCAAGCGCGGCCAAAACCTCTTTTATCTGTTTCTCCGGGATTCCATCCATTTCAAATTTGAATTCGAGCCAATTGGTCCGCTCTTTTTTTACCTTTACCCGTATCTTCGGAATAGTATTTTCTCTAAAAATCCTGTTTCGTACAGACGTGGTCGCATAAATTTGTACCAGCTTTTGCAGTTTGGGCACCACATGATACAAAAAATCATACTCCAGCTCCTCGTTATGTAAATAATAACCGCTGTCTGTATGCGCAAACGCGCTCTCCTCCATCAGTGCCAGGATTTGATTTTCCTTTTCCAGATCCCTGATTAGTATGGGGCCCTTTTTCTGCTCCCTTGGGTTATCCAATGGGTTTATCACGATATTTTCATAATGAAACTCTAAACCAGCTAACAGCCGATTTTTAACACGATCCAAGTAAAGCTTGGCAATCAAAGGCGTCTTCTTATATCTGTCAGTTACGTTATAAGGCAGTTCCACCTCACCTAGCTTTTTTAAACCAGGGACCACTTTTTCTAAAAAATAATCCATTTGGTCATGGGGTATTTCGATTTGATTGATTTTTGACTCGTCTAACATCCTTTTTAGATCTGCCAATCGTTGGCAGTCACTTTCTTCCATTCGAATGAATTTACCCTTATATAGAACAAAGCTGTAGGCTTCCAAGACAAGTAAATGGTTCAACCCTTTGATTCTCAGATGATACCCTTTGGTTCCAAATGATGAAAAGACAAACTTTAATGGAAGTAATTTTTCTGTTAGGTCAAGACCTGTATATGTTTCCCCTTCATATTGAACGTTTACTGCAGGTGCTTTTACCAATAATGGAAGCAGCTGCTCCCAGGAAGATGGTGGAATAAGCAGCTGGTCGAATGCAGAAGGATTCTTTAAAGTTTCTGGCATTGTACTGACATAAGCTTTTTCATCTTGTAGCACGGTGCCAAGCTGCATAATCACATCATTTGTTTCTGTTTGAAAACAATGCTGATTTGGATCGAAGGTGAAAGTGTCAGCAAGAATACTAGAATGCCCTTCTTTTATCCCAACAAGGAACTCTCGAATATTATTGACTTTTACATGGTCAATCTCCATTTGAATTCCAAGTAATTCAATGCCTTTTCGGATTTCCACTGGTTTACATAAAAACGCTGCTCCAAGTACTTTTCTATTCTCAAAATGAAGCTGATGACCGCTTGAACGTTTAGGCTGGTCGGTAAAAATGGTGAGCAGTCCTTTGGTCAGCTCTTGTTTGGCTGCTGAATCCATTTGACTTCCAGTCGTCACGACTGGCGTTGTGCCTTGCTGTTGATGTTCATAAAGCGCCAGTAATACCGCCGCGATATGCTGACATTCTGTTTTCACCGACATGAGTGTTGGACAGTTGCATGACGTCCGAAGGGTTCCAGTCTCTTCTATATTTACAGTGACATAAAAATCTTCCGTTCCCTTGACACTTGCCACACAACGAATAGGACTATAATAATCAAAAGAAACCTTTCCCGCTCTATAAAAAGAATCCCCTCGTTTAAAGGAGACAGTTCCGCACATTTCTTTAATCTGTTTATGAGTGATAGTAGTATTCAAATGTCCCGCTCCTCTCCAAGGGATATATTAATCAATAAAAAGTGACTGTCCACCCCAGGCGTACAGTTGTACACCGACGGTGCCTGTCACCAATATTTTTTCACTATTATTTTTCGCCGCTATATTTCCTTACTCCACATATTGTACATTAAGTTCGGTTGCTGCGTTGATTTTTAGGTCTTTGGGAACTTTTAGGTAAAGGACGCTGGTTCCTTCGTAGATGTTATTTGAATGGCTGAAGGTGCTTTTTCCTGTAAATTGGTTAATTACGAATGGTTGTTGGAATTGGGTGAATTTTAGTTCTAATCTCTCTGGATTCTGTATTCTCATCTCATTTTTCTCAATTTTGATTTGAAGTGGTTTTTCTAAATCCGAGATGTCCATGCCATTAACACTGGACTCCGATTTTAAGTAGACCGCATCAATTCCGCCATCATTCACTGTTTTTCTTTTTACAATGATCGACGTTTCGATATATTCTTCATTTGGAGCAATTATTGCAAGTTGTTGATTTTGATACTCCAGATTCCATGTCTTTTTGATATAGTTACTATCCACCTTATCAATATTCCCCGCAAGTGCTGTCTCGTATAACTCGATACCCGCACGGTCTAGATTATTTACATCAATGGCTTTGTCAATTTTTTCGTCCTCCGGCAGCAAGGGACTTAAGCCAGCACAGATGACCAGGATGGCTAAATATCCACCAAAAAGCCAGCGAATTGGCTTACCAAAGAAGTAATTATTCCTACCGCTGCTCTTCGACATTCTTACTATGGCAATTATGATAATTAAGATGATTAATAGAGGTATAATAGAAACCATCTACCTCACCTCCAATCGATTCGATAGCAGCATCGAGCTAGAAAAAAGCAGAGTAACCAAAATTACTATTTTTATAAAAAATAAAGCGAAGGATGACTCCATAAAAATAAATTTAATCATATCTTGAAAAAATCCCCCATCCATACTTCCCGCTCCAAGCACAATCATTCCAATGAATACACCCGGTACCAAAACAACAAATACCCTATTAAGCTGGACAAGGGTTCCAATAAAATAACCGATTGCAGTACCAAGTAAAACATAGAGAATGGTAGCACCAAAACCAATAATCATTTCAGATGCAGCAATGGGACTCGATAGATATTCAGCTCGCTCCAATACATACATCAATACTTTCATTACATAAGTGGACATGATGGCCGTTATGCCACCAATGATACTCGCAGTTAACAAGAACAACATATTAGAAAAATTACTGCTTATTCTATTTGTAATAAATACAAAATCATCATTTCTGTATGCCTGAGTAGTGATAAGAATAGCAGAAATAATCGCCCAAACAATCGTGAAAGCAATCACTATATCTGCAGAATAAAAATGGACATTCACTCCAAGCGTATTACTGCCTCCTCCTGACATCCCAACACCGTTAAAGGAGAAAAGTATTCCTAACATCTGAATAAAGACCAGGGACATAAACACCTGAATATATGCCCGAAGCTTATAGATATATTGCTTTTTAACAATATCAAACATACTAATCTTAGATAAAGACATCATCGATTCCCCCTTTCGTTTTACTTGTTACATACACACATACATCACTTGAAGAAACCGGCATAAAGGTAAGCCCTGCGTCTTGTGACTGAAGCTTTTCATACTCAGTAAAATCATTCCTGACCACTGCATACATACGATCTGGACCGATGGTTTTTAAATGGATGACCTCTCTATCCTGTATCCATTCTTTCACATGCGCAGTCAATCCCTGTACGCCAATCGCCCAGCCTTTTAAATCTGCCATTGGCATATGAAGATATTCTTTCCCATCTTTTAACAGCAAGATGTCTTCTACTAAATCCTCAATCTCATTTAAGTGATGGCTAGAGAGTAAAATGGTTCGGGGATAAGCAAGGTAATCTTTTAACAAAGCCCGATAAAAATCCTTTCTTACTGCTGCGTCCATCCCGGTTGTCGCCTCATCAAACATGGTTAAGGCACATCGCGCAGACAAACCTACGATCATATTAAACGTGCTTTTCATCCCCTTTGAAAGGTCGTTATACTGTTGGGCTGGATGAAAGGAAAAGTAGTCAAAAAGACGAATAGCAAGCTCGTGGTCCCAATTTTCATAAAAGGTTGCTGCCACATTTAATATTTCTTTTAACGTTAATGCGGTTGGAAAATTCATTTGATCATTTATATAAATAACATTGGCAGAAACAAAGAGATTGTTAAACGGCTTTTCGGAAAAAACCTCCACTTCTCCTGCTGTTTCTCTCATAAAGCCGGCAATGATTTTTAGAAGCGTTGTTTTCCCCGCACCATTTCGTCCTATTAAACCGGTAATCTTATTTTCCTCTATGGTAAATGAAAGATGATCAAGTGCTTTTGTTCCCTTATAAACCTTGGTCAGTCCTCTGCAATTAACGACGTTCATTTCCCCGCCTCCCCTGTTTTTACATTGCGAATCATTTGGATCAATTCCTCTTTGCTTACATCTAACCGTTCCGCTTCCATTACTATTTCAACGACTAATCGCTTTAGGGTTTGATCCTTTCGTTTATTCGTGATGATTTCTTTCGCATTACTTGCCACAAACATTCCAAGTCCACGTTTTTTATATAAAATGTTCTCCTCGACCAGCAGCGTTAATCCCTTGGCTGCCGTAGCGGGATTAATCGTAAACATTTCTGCAAGCTGATACTGGGAGTAAATTTTTTGATCACTTTCAAAATTTCCGTTCAGAATCTCTCTCTCCAGCCACTCTGAAATTTGCAGATAGATCGGTTTTGTTCCGTCCATATTAAGAATCAACCCAATTCCTCCTTTCTGATATAGTACATTACTGTTGTAATGTACTATATCACTATTTCCGTCGGGAAACAACAAATATTGAATATTTTCCCAGTTATTAATAAACAAAAAAAAGAAGACAGCTGCAAACTGTCTTCCGTTCTATTAAGCTGCCTTATTTTTGTTATAAATATCAAACGCAACAGCCGCTAGTAAAACAAGTCCTTTAATGGCTTGCTGCCAGTCGATACCTAAGCCAATTAAGGACATACCATTGTTCATAACACCCATTACAAGACCACCGATAATCGCACCGGGAACAGTACCGATACCGCCATACGCGGAGGCGCCTCCAATGAAACATGCTGCAATGGCATCTAATTCAAATAGGTTACCCGCCTTCGGAGTTGCAGCATTCAGACGTGCAGCAAAGATTAACCCCGATAACGCTGATAGTACACCCATATTAACGAATACCCAGAATGTAACTCTCTTGGTCTTTACACCTGAAAGCAGCGCTGCTTTTTCGTTTCCGCCAATTGCATAAATATGGCGGCCAATAATGGTCTTTCTCATAACGAATGTATAAACAAGAATTAATACTGCTAAGATAATTAAAATATTGGGGATACCATTATAAGTCGCAAGCACATATGAAAATACCAGAAGAATAGCTACCAAAACTGCTAGTTTTGCAACAAATACACTTGTTGGAGAAACATCAAATTGATATTTCATTTGAGTTCTTCTATTCTTCAATTCTGTAAAAATTAAAATAACCGATAATAGGACACCAATCACAATGGTTAAAAGATGGGTTTCTCCTCCTCCAAATAAATCCGGAATAAAGCCTGAACTCATACCTTGAAATGACTTTGGAAATGGTGCAATCGATTGTCCCTGCAAGACAACCATTGTTAAACCTCTGAACAATAACATCCCAGCGAGAGTAACAATAAAGGCTGGTATTTTAACATAAGCAATCCAAAATCCCTGCCAAGCTCCGATGACCGCTCCAATTAATAATGAAATAATGATAGCAAGGGGTGTTGAGACATGATAGGTAACAATTAATATTCCAGCTATGGCCCCGACAAAGGCTGCAATCGATCCTACAGAAAGATCAATATGACCTGTAATAATGACTAATACCATACCAATTGCTAACACTAAAATGTAACTGTTTTGTAGAATTAAGTTTGTTATATTTAAAGGCTTTAAAAGTATGCCCTCCGTTAAGATTTGAAAGAGCAGCATAATAAAAACTAATGCAATAATCATACTTGATGATCTTAAATTTTTCTTCGCCATGCTTACTAGCGTTTGCATTTTTTTACCCCCTCGTCTTCGTCATATATTTCATAAGATTTTCTTGAGTGGCATCTTTTCTGTCTACTTCTCCAGTGATTCTGCCTTCACTCATTACATAGATTCGATCACAAATCCCTAAAATTTCCGGAAGCTCAGAAGAAATCACTAAAACACCTTTGCCTTCATTTGCTAATTGATTAATGATGGTATAGATATCAAACTTGGCTCCAACATCAATTCCACGGGTAGGTTCGTCTAAAATTAAGATTTCAGGATTAGAAAAAATCCACTTACTTAATACAACTTTTTGTTGGTTCCCCCCACTTAGGTTCCCAGCAGATTGCCAAATGCTCGGTGTTTTGATATTTAATTTTTGACGAAATTTTTCCGTTTCAATAATTTCTTGATTTTCGTTAATGACATTATTTTTAGAGATAGAAAACAAACTTGGAAGTGAGATATTTTTTCTAATATCATCCATTAAAATTAAACCGTTTCCTTTTCGGTCTTCCGATACATAGGCCAGCCCTTTTTTTATCGCCTGGTCGACACTTTTAAACTGAACTTCCGCACCATTCAAGTAGATGTTCCCGCTAATCTTCTGCCCATATGTTTTACCAAAAAGGCTCATGGCAAGTTCTGTTCTTCCGGCACCCATTAAACCAGCGATTCCAACGATCTCACCTTTTTTAATTTTAAAATTAATATCATCCAGCACTTTGCGCTCACTATGCAAAGGATGATAAACATTCCAGTTTTTCACTTCAAAAATAACGTCTCCAATTTTAGGCTCTCTTTTTGGATAACGATTGGTTAAGTCACGCCCAACCATACCTTTAATGACACGTTCTTCTGTAATGTTTTCACCATGAACATCTAACGTTTCAATTGTTTGTCCGTCACGAAGGATTGTAATTGAATCCGCTACTTTTAAAATTTCATTCAATTTATGTGAAATAATGATAGCTGTAATTCCCTGCTTTTTTAATTCTAGTAATAAATTCAAGAGATTCTCACTATCATTTTCGTTTAATGCCGCAGTCGGTTCATCCAAAATTAGTAATTTTACTCGTTTAGATAGTGCTTTTGCAATTTCTACTAATTGCTGCTTACCAACACCAATATCGGTTATTTTTGTGTGAGGGTTTTCAGACAAACCTACTTTTGCTAATAGTTCTTTTGTTTTAAGAGTCGTTTCGTTCCAATTGATAATACCTTTTTTTGCCTGTTCATTACCTAGAAAAATATTCTCTGCTATTGATAAATCCGGTATTAATGCTAATTCTTGATGAATAATAACAATTCCTAAATCTTCACTTTGCTTGATATCCTTAAACTCGCAAATCTTTTCTTCAAAAAGAATATCCCCACTATACGTTCCAATCGGGTATACTCCACTTAATACCTTCATTAAAGTTGATTTTCCTGCACCATTTTCGCCCATTAGTGCATGAATTTCCCCTTTTTTCACTTGCAAATTAACATTCTCAAGTGCTTTAACGCCCGGAAACTCTTTTGTTATACTCTTCATTTCTAATATAATCTCCGACATTCTAACACCACACTTTCATAATGTAATAAATGAGGGCTCTTTTCTTGAAAAGAAAAGAGCTTGCAACTAGATTCACAAGCGGAAAATAACTATTCCCGCGTTAAAATCGTCTTTAAGATTTTAACAACCATCGTTACGAAAACTGCATAAATGATTTAGTGGTCTTATGAAAAAACCACTAAATCATTTTCTAGGATTCTCTATTTAAGATCGTCTTCGCTCCAATAACCGCCATCAACTAATACAGATTTATAGTTTTCGATATCAACAGATACAGGCTCTAATAGATAAGAAGGAACGACTTTCTTTCCATTGTCATATGTTTCTGTATCATTCACTTCCGCTTTTTCACCTTTTAATACCGCAACTGCCATTTCTACTGCTTTCTTAGCTAGTTCACGAGTATCTTTAAATACTGTTTGTGTTTGCTCACCAGCAATAATTGATTTAACAGATGCTAATTCTGCATCTTGTCCTGTAATTATTGGAAGCGGCTGGCTGGCAGAACCGTAACCGATTCCTTTTAATGAAGAGATAATTCCGATACTAATACCATCGTATGGTGATAGAACTGCGTCCACTCTTTCAGAAGCATAGTTAGCACTTAATAGGTTATCCATTCTGGATTGAGCAGTTGCTCCGTCCCATCTTAAAGTGGCAGCTTGTTCGAATGAAGTTTGTTTACTCTTTACGACTAACTTTCCAGATTTAATATATGGCTGTAAAACTGACATTGCACCATCAAAGAAGAAGTATGCATTATTGTCATCCGGTGAACCTGCAAATAATTCAATGTTGAATGGGCCTTTTCCATCTTTTAATCGTAATTTTTCTTCAATGTAAGTACCTTGTTGTACACCGACTTTAAAGTTATCAAAAGTTGCATAGTATTCAACGTGCTCTGTATTTTTGATTAAACGATCATAGGCAATCACTTTGATTTTCTCATCGTTCGCTTTTGATAAAACGTCTGTTAGTGCTTCACCATCAATAGAAGCAACCACTAGTACGTCGACACCCTTTGTGATCATGTTTTCAATTTGGGAAACTTGGTTTTCAACAACATCTTCTGCATATTGTAAATCTGTTTTATATCCTAATTTTTCAAACTCCTTTACCATGTTGTCTCCATCATGTACCCATCTTTCAGAGGACTTTGTCGGCATTGCAATTCCTACATAACCTTTTTCAGCGTCACCAGAAGATTCTTTACTTCCGCATGCAGCAAGTATGAACATCATGGTTAACAACAAGATTAATGAGAGCATTTTCTTCATTAGTCTTCCACTTCCCTTTTAAGTAGTTTTTATGAGTCAGGGTGTTTTCCTGTCTCTAAAAAATAATAACAGTGCATCCAAATCCAGTCTTTTCAAAAAAATGACTATTTTTATAAAAAATTAACATTCTTTTAAACGCTTACATTTTAAACGCAAAAAAGAGCTACTAAAAAATAGTAACTCTTGTGGAAAAGTTAAAATAAATGGCAGCTCATTATTTTTCAATAGACTGCAGCGTTAATCCTTTACGATATTGGTTCGGAGACACCCCTACAAATTTCTTAAATGCCGTACTAAAATAATGCTGAGATGCATACCCTGTCTGCTCTGCAATCTCAACCATATGCATATCCGTTGTATATAATAGTTTAATAGCTTTCTCGATTCTCTTTTGGGTAACTAAACCGACAAAGGATGTCCCCAGCTCTTGTTTAATCGTTCTGCTTAAATAGACAGGTGATACTTGTAACAGCTGGGCAACCATTTCTAATGTAAAATCAGGATTTGTAAACGATTCAGTAATAATATTTTTCGCCCTTCTTACGATAGGAGAAACAGGAACCTCAGCATATACTTTCTTTAAACAGCTTTCATAAACAAAAGGAACATTATCAAAATCCCCTGTGACTGTTTCCGTATGAATTGTAACCGAAACGTCTAGATAGTTTTGAATGTTCTTTTCGAGTGTTAAAAATAATTCATCGTACTCATGTCCCCATAATAGGATAAAAAGTAACCCAGAAGAGGGGTCACCAAAAACGAGCCTTGGTTCCTTTTCAAATATTTCTAACACAATGTTCTTTACCCCAAATAGGATTAATTCTTTATCCGACTCTGTTATAAGCTGCTGTTTACTTTCAAATTCCTGACTTCGGATACAAGCTAGCAAATTGGGCCTTTCCTCGGGGAGTCCCCAAAATTGCAACTGTTCCTTGACCTTTTCTCCTGTAAAGCTCCTAGCTATCCAGTTTCTGCAAAACTGCTCTTGAATAATAAACGTATTTTGTACTATTTGATTAGAAGCAACCTTTAAAAACTTCCTTTGAGCAGCCAAAGATTTAAGTGCTTCACCTATTTTTTCAAGGATATCCGTTAAATTATCGGGTTTAATAGGCTTTAAAATATAATCATCCACTTGTAGCCGTAATGCCTCCTGAGCGTACCGAAATTCATCATATCCAGAAATAACTACTACTCTGCAATGCGGCAGGCTTTTGCGAATATTTTTAATTAATGTTAATCCATTCATAATTGGCATATTTAAGTCAGCTAAAAGAATATCAATTTCATATTTTAACGCTAATTCTAAAGCTTCTTCCCCATCTTCTGCTTCTGCTGCAACCTCCATTCCAATTTCATTCCAT
Organism: Neobacillus sp. plas4; assembly: GCF_057221695.1. NCBI lineage: Bacteria > Bacillati > Bacillota > Bacilli > Caryophanales > Bacillaceae > Neobacillus > Neobacillus sp. plas4. Next base: position 729,382 of record NZ_CM170152.1, on the reverse strand, counting down.
TGAATCGAATATCGAATGCCTTCTCTAATTATCGGCTCATCATCCGCAATTAAAACCTTTAAATACTCCTGCAAATATAACACCCCATTATGTCCATTGTTGTCATTGCTCGGTATTTATTGGAAGTAGAATTTTTACCATTGTACCTCTTCCCTGGACACTTTCAACACTTATTCCATACGGGTCCCCAAAGGTTAATTTAATTCTGGCTTGTACATTCATGACTCCGTAACCGATAGCTTCCCGATTTCTTGTTTCTTCAAGACTACCAAAAGAAACAGCCAAACTTTCATTTAATCTGCAAAGTCTTTCCTCGGGTATTCCTACACCATCATCTTTTACATAAATGACTAAATTCCCTTCAGCTACTTCACTAGTAATAGTAATATATCCAGGTCCTCGCCGTTCCTTAATCCCATGATAAATTGCATTTTCCACAATAGGCTGCAGCACTAGTTTTACAACTTTTATATTGTTTAGTTCAGGATTTATTGAAATACTATAATTCAATTTATCCTTATATCTTGCTGTCTGAATTTTAAGATAACTATAAATATGTTCAATTTCATTTTCTAATGAAATGATGTCATTTCCTTTGCTTAGTCCAATTCTAAAAAGCTGTGATAAAGATTCCACTAGTTCCGCAACATCCAATGCCCCTTTTTTTCGAGACATCCAATTAATCGTATCGAGCGTATTATACAAAAAGTGTGGTTTAATATGCGCTTGAAGTGCCTGTAATTCTGCCTCCCGCTTTTGCCGGCCCTGAATTTGCATTAAGGAAATAAGCTTGTTAATTTGTTCAATCATCGTATTAAAGCTTCTTCCTAACATACCAATTTCATCCGCACGATTACCCCTATAACGAGTTGATAAATCTCCTGATTCTACCTTTTTCATAATTCTATTTAATTGATTTATAGGCCTAGACATCGAATAAGACAAATAATAGGAGGCACCAATACCAAATGCAAAAACAATAAATAAAAAGCTAATAACATAAAAGTTAACTTGTCGAACCTCCATAACAGATTCCGTTGTAGAAAATACCCCGATTGTCGTCCAATTCGTAAAAGGAGACTTCCTATAAATAAACTGCATGTTTTTCCCATCTATTTTTTTTGAGAATGAGTTTGGTGAGTCTTCTTTAAACCAATTTAGCTGAATCCTATCTACCAGCGATTCCTGCGGGGAATAAATGACCTCACCCTCATCATCAATAACCATCAAATAACCTGATTTACCTAAACGAACATCCTCAATTATTTCCGAGATTACTCGTAATTTTAAATCGATTAAGACGACACCAATCACCTTTTCCGTTTCAGGATCTACTATTGCTCGTGCACCTGCAACAATTTCATTATCTGTATAATTGATATGAGATTTCAAGCTTCTGTCTGCAGGATGACCAATAAATTTAAAAATGCCTTTATTCTCTACTGCGTCTTGATACCATCTTTCTTCCGTCAGTGATTTGATATTTCTGGGATACAACTCGTTACTAAGATACTTACCTTCATTATTTACCACAAGGATTCCTGCAATTTCAGGATTAACCGTTGTGAAACCTTGCAAGAATTTCTTAAGTTGATAATTATCATTTGAACCCTGATATTCCTCACCTTGTAGAAAACGAATAATATCTGGATTGAAAGAGATTAAATAAGAGGCATCCTGCATAGTTTCTCCGTAAGATTCTAGTGACTTATTTGCCTGCCCAATTAATTGGAGTGTATGCTCAGATGCTTGTTTTTCAATAATTTTATCTACTGCGATACTTACTAAGGAACCAAAACCTATAGAAGGGAGAATACTAATTACAAGTAATAGCGCAATTATTTTGGAACGAATTGGTAAATCATTTATTTCAAATGATTTTACTTTTTTCAACATTATCACTCTTTTCTAAGTTGCCTTACTTCGCATAATAGCTGTCAACATTCTCTTTTGTCACAACTGTTATACCCGTGTCCATTTTCGGTGGTGATTGATTATTGGCTATGGACTGGGCACTTTTCGGTTCAATTAGTCGATGTTTAAGTTCAAACAAATATTGTAATGACCAAAAACCCATATTCCAGGTCCCCTGAGCTATTGTGGCGGATATGGCTCCTTCTTTCACCATATCTAAAGTTTGTTTATCCGTATCGAAACCAATAATTTTTACTTGTTTGTCTAAATTTAGAGTTTTCGTTGCTTTAGCAACCCCAACACCGCCATTTGCCTCTGTTACAAACACACCTTTTAAATCAGGATGTTCTTTTAAAATATCAACCGCCAAATTTCCTGAAACTAACTCATCACCTTTTCCGTCTTCAATCGCTACCACTTCAATATTAGGGTACTGCTTCTCCACGGTCTCTTGAAATCCCCTCGTGCGATCCATGTGATTTTGTTGATTTGGTAAGGAGATCACGGCGACCTTCCCACTATTGTCTATTAAATCAGCCATTTTATGAGCTACTGTAACACCTGCATTATAATTATCAGTTCCTAAAAAGGAATAAGCTCTACTGTCGGGTGCATCAGAGTCAAACATGACAACAGGAATCCCTGTATTAATAGCTTTGTCAATGGTTGCACTTAGCGCATCTGGGTGCATCGAAGAGATTGCAATCCCTGATGGTTTCCTAGCTATTACCTGTTCAAGAACTGTGATTTGCTCATTCACGTCATATTGTGTTGCTCCTCGATATTCTACGGATACATTTAGTCCTTGTGCAGCATCCTCAAATCCTTTAACGACATTTTTCCAATAATCAATTCCAACTAGGAATGTAACCATGACATATTTTTCATCTATATCCCCCTGTAGTCCTTCCCCTTTCCAATTAGAACTTGCAGTCAATTCCTGTGATTGATAGTTTACTAAATATATAAGAAAGGCACTGATTAAAATAACATAAACGAAAATAAGCTTTTTCACTTGAAACCCCTTTCAAAAAACTATATTTAAAGGATTTAGCAAAATCTATTATACAATGTTTCCTGCCATTTGCGATTAGTATATTATTGAAATGTTGCAACTTGGTGTTATATTTTGATTATTCCCAAATAAAAAAGAGACATTAGGTTACCCCAAGTCTCTTTTCATCTTTAAATTGCTAGAAGTTAATTTTCATTTTAACCGTATTTGATTTCCTGATGGATCGCTGGTTAAATAATAATCCGCTTCTTTTTGTGTAGGGAAGCCTAATAGCTTTAGTTGTTTGACAGCACTTTCTCTTATTGCCTCATCCGGAAAGACGAGTGTATACCAATGTAAACCAACACTATTTTCTGGCGGTGTAGCTGCTCCCACTCCCTGCCAAGTGTTAATGGCAATATGGTGATGGTAACCGCCTGTTGATAAAAAGACCGCTTGTGGATAATGGCTTACCACTTTAAATCCGAGTCCTTTTGTATAAAATTCTTCTGCCTTCTGTAAATCTCCCACGTGGAGGTGAATATGGCCCATGATTGTCCCCGCAGGCAAGCCCGTCCATTCTGCATTACTTTCAGCTAATATCCCATTTCCATCGAGTTCTACCGTAGCCATATCCACTAACCCATTATTCCAAGTCCACTCCTTTGAAGGGCGATCCCGGTAGACTTCAATCCCGTTTCCATCAGGATCGGTAATATAAAGTGCTTCGCTAACATAATGATCGGCAGCACCGAGCGGGTATCCAGTACTAAGAAAATGACGTAAGAAGACGGATAAATCAGCACGGCTAGGAAGCAAAATGGCAAAGTGATAAAGCCCCGACATTCGCCCTTCTTTTGGTATCACATTTTCAGGCTGTTCAAGTGTAAGTAATGCAGTTTTCCCATCTGTGGTTAAAACTGCTTTCTGATCTGTTTTTTCTAAAACTTGAAAACCAATTAAGTTTTGATAAAAAGTTAATGCCCTATCTAAATTTTCCACTTTGAGCGTAACTTCGCCCACATAGATATTGGGTTTTTGATGAAAACCTTCCATTGTCTAGATCCCTCCATTTACCTTATTATTCAACAATCCATAAAAGTAATTCAAATTATCTGTTCGACAGCGATTTAAATAATAAGCGCAGCTGTTACAAAACGTAAGATGACTTTTACCACAATCGGTTTCAGCTTTTCAGCTAACCGTACACCGATTTGCGCACCAGTCAATGAGCCAAGGAGAAGGGCAATTGTAAATGGCCAAATAATTTTCCCCGAAGCGATATACGAAATTGCTGCCCCAAAGCAGCTTGAAAAAGTGGCAAGACGGACAAGACCCACTGCGCGAATATACGCGATATTCAAAAAGTCAAATAAATACAGCATAAGCGTTCCCTGGCCAGGTCCGAACAGTCCATCATATATCCCAATTCCATAAAGCCCCGTGATACTGATCTTATTCATTTTTAAAGGCTCTTTACCGGTGAAATTTCCTTTTCCAATAAACGATGTACTGAAGGCGAAAATGAGTAGAACGAGTGCAATGATAAACATATACTCTCCTGACAGTTTGGAGGCAATGAATCCGCCAGTTATCCCGCCGCCTAGACTAACGGGGATGATCCAACATGATTCCTTAAGGGAAATTTCCTTCTTTTTCAATAGGTGATAGAAGCTTGAAAAGGAACTAATCGTATTCGATACCTTGTTTGCCCCAATTGCAGAGTGAACGGGTATCCCCAAAATCAGCATAGCAGGAAGGCTAATTAACCCGCCTCCTCCAGCCAGAGTACCGAGTGTAGTGGCACAAATGCCGATAAAGAAAAGGAAAATGTACTCCATTTGGCCCACCTCCTGTTTGTTAATTACAGTATAATCCATCCATATCCTTCAAGAAATTTGTTATTTTTTATGAAAAAGAATAAGAAAATCTTATCAATTGTATAAACTATATCTTTCGTCATTTAAATCGGCCTTTTTGACCATTTTTCTAAAATTTACAGATAATTAAAACACTTTAAAACTTCTTAACAAATCTTTACACTCCCTTAATTAACATTGAAATCGGGACTGCCTATAATCATAAGTGAAGTTATTAAACCAGCTAAAAAGGGAGAATGATTAAATGGATCGCCGTTTATTTTTAACATATGTTGGAAGCAGTACTGCCGCACTGGTTGCCGCTTCATCAGGAATTGGAGCTTTAACCGGAAACGCTATGACTGGAAACCATTTACAGAATGGACAACCATCGGGTAAGGGCAAATCACTTACTTCACCATTCAAACCAATTAGTCGCACCTGGGAAAACGATGTGGTACTTCCAAATGGATATGACTATTCGATTATCGCTTCCTATGGAGATGTCATTAACTCAAAGGGCGAGAAATTTGGAGATGCCGCTGACCTTACAGTCTATTTTCCTATTGATAGTTTAAAAGGCGGAAACAATTCCGAAGAAGGCTTAATCTGGGTGAATCATGAGTTCCCGGAACCAGGAAACTATATGAAAATGTTAGGAATCAATGAATCTACTTTTAAAAAGGAAAATCTAGCAAACTATCCTGAGCTTCTTAAAATGGAAAAAGAAGCAGTCGGCGGATCTGTTATTCACGTTAAGAAAGAAAAAAATGGATGGAAGCTTGTAGTAAATGATACATATAATCGCCGAGTTGATGGCAATACTCCGATTGAATTAACGGGTCCAGCCCGCGGAAGCAAATATGTAGCAGGTGCTACAAGTGTTGTCGGCTCATTAGGCAACTGCTCTGGCGGTCGTACTCTATGGAATACCGTTCTTTCCTGTGAGGAAAATACAGAATATGGCGATGACTATGGCTGGCCGAATTTTAACGATAATCATTATGGCTGGGTTGTAGAGGTGGATCCGTTTGATCCTGCTAGACCTGTTCGCAAGCATACTGCCCTTGGCAGATTTGCACATGAAAATACAGCAATGGGCTTAACCAATGATGGCAGAGTTGTAGTATACATGGGTGATGATAAAGGTGACGCGTGTTTCTACAAATTCATCAGCAATAAGAAATTCATTCCTGCTAGTCGTGAAGCCAACTTCGATATTTTAGAAAGCGGAACTTTATATGTGGCCAATATGAAAGATCAAAAATGGGTTGCGCTTGACTATGCAACAAATTCTACTCTTCAGAAACAATTTGCTGACCAAGCGGATGTTTTAACAAATGCACGTGCAGCAGGTCTTGCCGTTGGCGGTACGAAATTAGATCGTCCGGAAGATGTAGAAATTCATCCTCATGACGGCACTGTTTTCTTAGCATTAACAAACAACACTGGTCACGGTAATTTCCATGGTCAAATTGTTCGCTTTGTTCCTGCAAATGGCGACCATGCTAGTGAAGCCTTCACATTTGAAGTATTTGTTGCTGGCGGACAGCAAAGCGGGATTACTTGCCCAGACAATCTTCACTTTGACAGCAAAGGGAACCTATGGGTTGTTGAAGATTTTGGTGCATCCGAAACGAATCAATATGCTGCTTATAAAAACTGTGGTGTGTTCATGATTCCAACTGATGGAAAAGAATACGGGGAACCTTTCCAATTTGCCTCAGGTCCAAAAGGCAGTGAACTAACAGGTCCATGGTTAACTCCAGATGAAAAAACATTATTCCTAGATGTTCAGCATCCTGAGACCTGGAATCCATACCCTGGTCAAACCTTTGGACGCTCTTGTTTAGTAGCTGTCCAAGGCGGTAGCTTTAAATAAGATAATGCGAAAGGAGTCCATTCTCACCATGTTTGTATGTTCCAACCACGTAAAGGATGCCTTGGGGCTTATGTATGTTCCACACATTAAATTGATTCCTGAGGAAGAAGGCAATCGCTGCCATCTTTGTAAGTGCAAAGCAAAATATAAGCTTTTTCAATATTGCTACCAAAGGAATTTGACAAGAAAAGCTATGTAAAGGAGGTAACAATCCATGCTTCAAAATATCGGCATACCGGGATTAATTCTCGTTTTAGTGATTGCCTTAATTATTTTCGGACCATCCAAATTGCCTGAATTAGGCCGTGCGGTTGGTTCCACACTGAAGGAATTTAAGAAGTCTACCCGCGATCTTGTTTCAGATGATGAATCTGATAAGGTGAAGACTAAAAAAGAGATATAAACTATTTCTTAGGAAGATGTAGGCAGAATCAGGTGCTTGCATCTTCTTTTTTAAGGAGGATATATAATGGCTAAGCCACAGGATATGGATCTGATTGGACATTTTGAAGAATTACGTAAACGTCTTATTATCATACTAGGAACCTTTTTGGTATTGTTTATTTTAGCCTTTGTTTATGTACAAGATATTTATCAATGGATTGTGAGGGATATAGAAGTACAGCTGGCCATATTAGGTCCGAGTGATATTTTATGGGTGTATTTACTGCTCGCCTGTGTCGTATCCATTTCGGGAACGATTCCTATGGCTGCCTATCAAATTTGGCTTTTTGTTCGTCCGGCATTGAAAGAAATGGAGCGTAAAGTAACTTTAGCCTATATTCCAGCTTTATTTTTTCTGTTTATTATCGGAATTAGCTTTGGGTATTTTGTCATTTTCCCAATCGTGTTTCAGTTCCTTCTTTCCTTATCTGAAGACATGTTTATGACCTTTTTCACCACAGAAAAATACTTTCAGTTTTTACTGCATATGACCCTGCCATTTGGATTTTTATTCGAACTTCCCGTGGTGATCATGTTTCTGACAAGTTTAGGAGTCTTGAACCCTTACAGATTGCAAAAAATTCGTAAATATTCCTATTTCGTGCTTATCGTAACAGCCGTCTTAATCACGCCGCCTGATTTACTATCAGACGTTTTGGTCATCATCCCGCTCATCTTTCTATACGAGTGTAGTGTATTACTATCGAAGGTGGTGTACCGCCGGAAACAAAAGGTCAGCTTGGCTGCTTAGTTTTTTAGTGTTGAATTAATTTTTTTTGGATCTTAAAGACAAATCTCTTTAAAGCTGCTAGAGTTTTGTCTTTAAGAACCCCGATTAAGGACTAATCTCTACAACACTACTATTAGTTTTGTCTTCAAGAACCCCGATTGAGGACTAATCCCTCCAACACTACTATTCGTTTTGTCTTTAAGAACCCCGATTGAGGACTAATCCCTCTAACACTACTATTCGTTTTGTCTTTAAGAAGCTCGATTAAGGACTAATCCCTCTAACACTACTATTCGTTTTGTCTTTAAGGAGCTTGATTAAGGACTAATCTCTTCAACCCCCCTGTTCTTTTTTTCTATTATGAAAATAAAATGGTTAAGGGAGTTTTATTTGTTTAGGAGGAATTGTTATGAAGATCTTGCGACTTGGACATGCGATGTATGTACTAAAAAGTAAGGTAGGGAAAAATTATTTGATTGATCCTTTTTTTGATTTGAATCCTGGTTTTCCTGAGGAGTTAAACACCGCTGACTTCTATCAATCTATTGACTGTGTTTTACTGACACACGGCCATTTTGATCATTCGAGCGGATTATCGAAAATAGTGGAGCACAAACCGGAGATGATGATTATTGCCCAGTATGAATTGGCGCTCATTCTTCTGCACCAAGGGATTAAAAATGTTCTTCCTATTAATTTTGGCGGTTCCGTTTCATTTGATGATGTGACAGTAACGATGGTGCAGGCAAGACACTCCTCCTCCTATGGAGAAACAACGGGTGCTCCGGTATATGCCGGGGAGTCAGCGGGGTATATATTTGATTTTAAAAATGACTATACTCTTTATCATTCAGGCGACACCGCCTTAATGGCAGATATAAAGCTGATTCAAGATGTTTACCAGCCTGAAATCGCCATCCTGTCTTCATCAGGACATTTTACCATGGGACCAAAAGAAGCAGCCTACGCAGTAAAAAATCTATTAAACGTAAAATATGTGATACCTAGCCATACCTTCCCTACTACTGAGACAGCAGCATCACCCGAATCCTTGGCGCAATTATTACAGGCTTTCCCTGTAGTGAAATTCATGATAGATAAAGATAACGAGTTAAAAGAACTCCTAAAGGATTACAAAAAAACAGCCGTAATCCCGCTTGGTTACGGGGAAGAACGAGAGTTTGTTTTAAAAAAATAATGGTGCCTGTCACCAAGGTGAACACTGTCCACTTAAGCGGACAGTAGTTAAACAAAAAAAGGATACTGCCGCTGGCTAAGTAGTTCAGTTTTTGTAGAGAAAATCAGAAATAACATTAGACATAGAGTACTAAATCACATAAGGCTTAGCACTCTATTTTTTTGTTGTTAAATCAACGCTAAAATCAATAAATTGGTTGACTGGATTAAGGTCAATATCGGTGCAAGAGTTAAAGATCCAGCTGCCATTTCTGGTACATATCGTAGTTATCCCCAAAAAAACACATTACTTCACTAATCGATGTTAAACCAGAAGATAAAGATGTGCTGACCGATTTAATTTCAGTGATTCAGAAAGTATCAAAACAAGTAAACGACAAATACGGTGCTTGTACTGTATCAACCTATATAGGTGTATCAAAGCAATAAACATATGCATTGGCACCTTCATTATGGAAATCGTTTATAATATTTAGATGGTACTTGGTGCTAAAAGATAACAGATGAAGATCGCTGCGGCGATCCTTTTTGCTGTTGAACGGGGGTATATAAAATAATGAACAAGTGCCCTCTATATAATGGGCACTTGTTTTAACTGAACAAACTTTAATTTTGATCTAAACCAAGTGTTTGTTTCATTTTAGAAACTGCTTGATCTAATTCCTCATCTTGCACAATGGTTATATCAGTGTCCCATTGTTCTCCTAAAGGTAATTCAAATTGGAAGTTCTCGGCATAGGGTGCTGGACGGCCTAATACATACTCAACAATTTCCTTTGCGATAAAGGCTCTTGCTTCTTCGGGAGTACGTTTACCCGTAACGATTTCATGCATCATATTTAAAGAGAGAGTATTTGCCCCTTCATTATCGCAGTGGACAGAAACTTCACCTTTTGTACGGTCAATAACGATACTACCTTCCAGCTGGGCAACTAATCCTATTTTATCTGCTGGCACATGATAATCAATGAATTGTTCAAGTACGTCAGTGTGGGGCTCAGGGAAATCATGAGGTACCTCATCGCGAAAGGCTATAGTTCGTTTCCAAGGTCCATTGTTATACCAGATTAAACAGCTTGAAGTTGCTTCATTGGGGGGGCCATAAAAATTAATTGTATTTTCAGCCGCCATTTTAGAAGTAGCAGGCCATTCCTCAATAATCTTTTTTGCATCCTCCAAATTAATTAAACCTGTCGAGCCTTTTTCTCTACCATACCCTTTTGCATGTAGCTTTTGATTACTAACCATTGCAGTTGTTGCTAATTTTAACCGATCTTCAGCTGGGGCTTCACTTGCAGCTGTTTTTTGTGAATTATTATCCATTTGCGAATCTCCTCCAATTGAAATAAATATATAGTATATCTTCCCGATTAAAATTAGATTAAACTTCGATTTTACGATAGGGAAAGATTCTACTTAAACAAACGGGTGCGATAAAGAAGACTTCTCTACCTGGAGAACAAACTGAACGTACTTTTTCTCTATTTGCAGCTGTACATGCTTGGCACACAAAAAAAATGGCGATTCCCAAATTAAGGAATCACCTTTTTTTGATTTTAGTTCAGGTAAAGTCAATTTGGAAAATGAAAATCCCAAAAATGAGATCCATTTTTTTATTAGTATCAATAACCCCAGAAACTAGCTCCAATAATGACTAAGAGGATAAACAATACGATAAGTAAGGCGAAACCCCCGCCAGCGTATCCTCCAACTGCTCCTGACATAAAATCACCTCCTTTTTAGGAGGTGTTACAATGAGTGGTAATACATATTATGCTTCACATAATAGATGACACAATGTAGTTTGGTTTTATAAGTCATGAGTTATAAAAGGATTGGAATTGAACTAACGAAGCGGTTTAGTGGAAGAAGTAGAAAAAAATAAATAGTTATTAGGGGCAGAATTATGGAAAAACGTAACAAATGGTGAATGGGATTTTAAAAAAAATAACAGTTTTTATAATTCAAACACATTTATGAATAGATGTAACTTATATTTCTATTTGATAACAACAAGGAGTTTTTTACATAAATAATATTTATTATTTTACTTTTCAGAAAATATATAATAAAATCCAGAACTACAATGAGAAATTACATTTAATAAAGATATATACATTTTCATTGCACGAATATCATTAAATTGCACAACCTTTTGAATACGATTAAATGCATCTTCTTTTTCATATCCGCAATTTTCTAAGTATTTATTAAAAATAGTAACGACCCAAGTTTCATTATCTTGATAATAAGAAATTAAGACATCTTCCTTATCTAATGGAGAAAATATTATTTGATTTGCAGCATTATCCTTTAATTCATCAACAACAAATTCTGGGTCATTATCTTTCAATTGATTTTCTACATAATATAAAATATCTTTTTTAATCATTAACGGAACCTGATATAAACTATCCATACTTGCCTCAAACATTTCTATCGAAAATTCCATATAGGTTCCCGATTGTGGTTTTGCTGAAAATAAATTTTTTATTGCTTTAAAAATAGACATTATTTATCACAACCTTTTAATTTAAATTACTTGATTATATCACTTTTTATATAATATAAAACAAAAAAGGATTTACATTATGGTGATAGATATAAAGATGAAAAAACGCTTGGTTTATCCAAGCGTTTTTGTATATGATTTAGTGTAATAATATTTATGTGTTTTAGTATGAAATCCTATCTGTAATTTCACATTTTACACTAGCAGCTTGCGTTATCCTTTTATATTTGTTTATTTTTTATTTATTTATTCATTTAAGTACGCCCAAGCATATTGCGCATAGAGTTCGGCGCCTGTTTTTAGGGCATCTTCGTCGATGTTGAATTTGCCGTGGTGGTGGGCCCATTCTGTGTCTTTTTCTGGGTTGCCGCTGCCGACGAGGGCAAAGCTGCCTGGTGCCTTTGTGAGATATTCGCTGAAGTCTTCCCCGCCCATCGTTGGTTTTTCGTGATAAATCGCATCTTTACCAAATGATTCAGATGCAACTTTTTGCACCAGGTTTGCACTGTATTCATCGTTAATGACCGCTTGCGTTCCATGGATGTATTCTACCTTAGCAGTGGCTCCGTATATTGCAGCCACCTGATCAGCGTAATGCTGTAGTTGTGTCTCAATATGATCTCTAGTTTCTGGGTGGAAACAGCGAACGGTTCCTTCTATCACTGCATTTTCCGCTATGACATTGAACCTAGTGCCAACAACCATTTTTCCAATAGTTAGAACAGCTGGATGCTGTGCGTCGATGGTTCGGGATACTACAGTTTGCACATTCATAACAAAGGATGAAGCCACGACTGCCGCATCAATACATGCATGAGGCATAGCCCCGTGGCCGCCCCTTCCTTTAAACGTGACTTTAAATAAATCTGCTGAAGCAAAAGACGGTCCCGGTGGACAAGAAACCTTGTTTGTCGGCATTTGTGACCAAATGTGGATACCAAAGACGTTATCCACGCCTTCCATGGCACCTTGTTTCACCAATGCCTTCGCACCTTCTGCTACTTCTTCCGCCGGCTGGAACAATAACCGTACATTACCCGGCAGTTCTTCTTTTATTTCATTTAGGGCTTTGGCTGCAATCATGAGCATTGAAGTGTGTGCGTCATGTCCGCACGCATGCATTTTACCTTCTTCTTTGGACGCATATGGTAAATCCTTGTTCAGTTCCTCAACCTGTAAGGCATCCATGTCGCCTCTTAATGCAACGGTTTTCCCCGGCTTTCCACCTTGAATTTCGGCAATAACACCGGTTGGTTCTGTTTTACGATAAGAGATTCCTAGTCTATCCAGATAGTCGCAGACAAACTGCGTGGTTTTGAATTCCTCCCATGATACTTCCGGTTCACTATGAAGCTGTCTGCGTAATTGTGTTAGTTCTTCACTATAGGTTTGAATCGCTTCTTTTATTTTTGTATGAATCATATCTTATTCCGCCTCCGTTAACGTTTTCGCAGCTTCAAATAGAATTTGGACTGCATTTGCAATATGACGTGAATCCGACCATTCTTCCGGACAATGACTTAATCCGTCTTTACTTGGAATAAACAGCATCCCTACATCGGTAAAATCAGAAAAGACCATTGCATCATGACCTGCACCACTGTTTATCGGACAGTTCTGAATCTCAAGCTCATTCGTCGTTTTCTTTAGCAAAGAGACAATTTCCTTGTTCATCTCTTTTGGCTGAATATATAATAGCTGCTCAACACTTATTTCCATTCCGTTGCTACTATATGAAACTGCTAATTCTTTCACTTTCTCGATAACATTCAGAACACGCTCTTCCTTCCCTGAGCGAATATCCACCGTAAACACTGTTTTATCGGGGATTACATTCGCTCCATTCGGAAACACATTCAACCGGCCTGTTGTGACAACCGTACCTTCCCCCTCTGAGCCCGCAAGCTCTGGGAATTGCGCAATCATCTTCGCAGCAGTAACTAACGCATCTGCCCTCCGGTCCATTGGAGTCGTGCCGGCATGTCCTGCTTGCCCCTTAACAGTTACTTCTAATTGAGTCAAACCGACAATCGCTTCCACCACACCAATTGGGATACCTTTTTCTTCAAGGATCGGTCCTTGTTCAATATGCAATTCTAGGTATGCCTTCATCGTTTTTGGATCTCTTTTTTTCGGAAGCGAAGGATCGAGTCCAATACTCTTCATGGCATCGACAGCATGTATTCCATCTTTATCTATTAAAGCATTAAAACCTTCCTCATCTAATAATCCGACGATTCCCCGTGAACCCATCAGTCCGCCGCCAAATCTAGAACCTTCTTCTTCGACTAAGGCAATCACTTCTAAAGGATATTTCGGTGTTAAACCTTTCTCAGCAAACAGTGCTGCTACTTCAAGGCCTGCCACTACACCTGCCGGCCCATCATAGGAGCCGCCATTCGGCACCGAGTCGAAGTGTGAACCGATAAGAACACTTGGAGCATCCTTCAACGTTCCTTCCATCTTTCCAAAAATATTGCCAAATCCATCTTCCCTGACTTGTAAACCGTATTCTTTCATTTTTGCTTTCAGATACTGACGTGCCTTCGAATCCTCATGGCTGTATGTAAGCCGGGTAGTACCTTTACCCGGCGTGGCGGTAAAGGTACTTAAAGTATCAATATGACTTTCAACCTTGGCCTGTATTGCTGCTAGATTACGATCAGTTTTTGCGTTCATTCTATTACACAACCTTTCTTACAAGAAACCTACAAAGATACCTGCTAAAATAACCGACACCATCGTAACGGTGATGAATCCGCCGACAAGCATAGGAGGCAGCATATGGCTCGTTAGCATGTCTCTCTCTTTTTCATCCTCTGTTAGGGATTTAATGACTTCGTTTGTGATAATGTAATCGGCTGGAAATCCATATAAAGCTGTTAGTGAAACAGCAAACGCCATTTCTTTACTTACCTTTAATAGTTTCCCGGCGATGAACGAGAAGATATACATTCCGATTACACCCAGTACAATAACACCTACAAGTGGATAAATGATTTCAAGCATCATACTTGGCGTAGCCTGCTTTAAACCATCAAAGATGAAGAGCATAAGCGCCATGATGGCAAAGCCGAAACCATTTGCTTTTTGTAAAACCTGCTTTTCAAGAAACCCAATACTTGTTGCGATAACCCCGAACAGTAAACATAGAACAAACGGGGAGATAGAAACGATTGGTGCTAATAATGTTGATGTTAGATAGGCAAGGTATGCAACTAATGATAACCTTAAAAACTTAAAAAAGTCTGTGTTGTATTTCTCTGGCATATTTTTAAACAACTTTAGCTCTGGCTTTGTAACTGCTGTCGAAGCTGCAACCTCTGCTGCTGCCGCTTCTTGTGCTTTCATAGCCAGCTTCCCGCCTCGATATTGCTGAAGAAGTCTCTTTCCTTCTTTCTTCAAAACGATAGAGGTAAGCGGATATCCTGCAAATCCCTGCATGACATAAATAACGATGGCAAATACCGATAATGTGGCTAGACCAGCTTCTTTCGCACCCTCTGACATGATCAACGCCGATACGACACCACCAACTAATGGAGGGATGGCAACAACGATGGTTTCAAATCCGAAGAGCAAGGTTCCAACCCCAAATAGAAGTGCGATAATTCCTACAATACCTGAAAGCGCAATGATGATTGTTTTCCACTGATTCTTTAATTCCTGTAGGGAAAGCAACGTTCCCATATTCGTAATGAGTAAGTACATCATCATCGTGGCTACCACTGGCGGTACTCCTGCCAACGCTACGATGTCCTGCGGAAAGAATGTCCAATATCCTAGAAGGAACAGAACAGCACAAACGAAAATGGACGGTACCCAGGCCTTTGTTCGAACGGCAACTAAATCTCCGATAAATAGAATAAGTAATAGAATAACTAAAGCTAACATTTGTGACATAAGGTGTCTTCCCCTCTTGGATGAATTTGGTATTATTTCGTAAATCGAAATATTTGTTATTACTAGAATAATAATATAATTATACTTTTCAGTCAATTTAAATTATTAAAATTTTTCTTGCAACCGATTTCATTACCTTTCCATTAGGATTATGTAAAATTTCCTATATTGAAATAAGGAATATTGTTATACTAGAAACTTAGTTTGACACAAGAATACAGCCAGCGAGAAAGACAAAAACTTTTTACACCATTAGAAAAAGGCACCTTCATGTTGAAGGTACCTCGCTTATAAATTATTGAGGAATGTACGAATAACATCCGCTCCCCCAATAAAGGTTCCAAATGAACCTCCAATGTTAGTAAGGATGATGACTAAAAGAACCCGTGTAAATTTATTTCGCCAAAAGCCTTTGAGTGAGAAAACATCCTCTGATAATGTTTCAAAGTCTGCTACACTTGGACGTTTGATATACGCTTGGACAATACCCGAAACCCAGCCGGCTGCCAATAACGGATGTAAGGTGGTAATCGGCGCTGCCAGGAAGGCCGATAATATCGCGAGCGGGTGCCCCAATGCAACTGCAGCACCAATCGCCGCCGTGATACCGGTCCAAAGGATCCAGCTAATTGCTTGGTCCATACCAGCCGCAGGATTCATGAAAAAGGTAAACGCAATTATGGCCACAATCAGCAATGGAATTGCCCAGCCGATGATTTGCGGTGTTTTAGATTTTGGTTTTGTTTTGGTTAAAGCATGCAAGTCCTGTTCCTTATGAATTTCTCTCGTGATACCAGGAACGTGGGCCGCTCCGAGTACAGCAACAACCTTTTTACCAGGTGCTTCCTTTATCTTTTGAGCTAAGTATTGATCACGCTCATCAATTAATGGTTTCTTTAACTTAGGAAATGCTTCCGAAATTTCAGCAAGCGAAGCATTCAAGGTATCCTGCGTTTTCATTTTCTCAAGCTCTTCTTCTGAAATTGATTCTTTATTGAAAATGCTATAGAAAATAGAAGTTAACAGCTGCCCTTTTCCCCAGATCCCAACATTACTCCAAATCCTCGAAAAAGTAATTTGAATATTTCGGTCTGCTAGTACAAGCTCCGCACCAATTTCCTTTGCCGATTCAATTCCTTGAATCATTTCCTGTCCCGGTTTCGTATCAAATTGCTTAGCCAAACGATTCTGGAAGGACGAGATTGCGAGATTCATGATGAGTAATGTCGCTTTTTTTTCTTTTATCACCTTAAAGATATCTGTTTCTCGCCACTTATTGCCTTCCATAATGGATTTATATCGCTGTTCATCCAATTCGATACAAACAGAATCAGGCTGTTCCCGATCAATAACTTCCTTAACCTGTTCTACACTTTGCTTGGAAACATGAGCGGTACCAATTAATATGATTTCTTTGCCATCCAAATCAATTCGGGTTATATTTTCTTCCGTCATAATCTACTTCCTTCATAAAAATATACTTATTCACAGAAATGTCTCTATCCTTATAATGAAGGACAGCCACCAGAATTTCAACAGAAAGAAAGAATGATGGTGCACAGATTCAAATATAAATTATAATTTATTAAACAATGTTATTTTTCGAGGTGAACCTTATTCAACAGTTACATTTGTTGCAGGAAGTAATCGATTATATTGAAGAACATATTAAGGGTGACATTAACCCTGAAGATCTAGCACAAAAGGCGGGATATTCCCCTTATCATTTTTATCGAGTGTTTCAAAAGCATACAGGTTACACCTTGATGGACTATGTCGTAAAAAGAAAGCTCCAGTATGCATTACATGAATTGGTCCATGGAAAAAAAATCATCCAAATTGCAATGGATTATGGATTTGAAACACATGCCGGCTTTACCAAAGCGTTTAAAAAATGCTTTGGCAGTCCTCCTCGATTGTATAAGATTCATTGTCCCAAATCGCTGCCGCAAAAATTGGATTTAATGAGTATTCATCAAAAACAGACAGGCGGAATCGTGATGCAGCCAATGATTGTGAAGATGCCCTCCTTCACGGTTGCAGGTAAAACCTTTGAAATTAACATGGGAAATGTAGCTTATACAAGAGAGGCGCCCGCGATTTGGGATCAAGAAGGGCTGGCAGACGGTTCTATCGAAAGATTGCTCTATTCGTCGCTTGCCCCAAACAAACATGGGGAGTACTGTATAAATTTAAGTTCTGCAAACGTTGAAGATACATTTATCTATTTGTTCGCAGTAGATTTAGACAATGATACTTCGCTTCCAGATGGCCTGACACCATTAGATATACCAGCAGCTACTTATGCTGTGTTCAGAACCCCTCTGGTAGAAGTGGAGAAGTTTGCCTCCGCGATCAAAGGAACATGGAAGTATATTTTAGAGGACTGGTTCCCACATTCCTCCTATGAAGTGGATGAAGGTGCCTATGACTTTGAATACTATGATGAACATTGCCACTACTGGGACCACGACAGAGTATATATGGAAATTTGTATTCCCATTAAAGAGCGAGGGTGAGTCTCCTCACGGATTCCGTTCCCCTCTTTTGCCAAACGTGTACTTGCGCCACTTTTGCGGTGCTTTTTCATTATAAAAATAGTAGCCCAGCTCATAGGAACCAGGCTAAACAGTAAATTTCGAACATTATTCTTTCTTACATTTCACCATGAGAAAATTTATGGAAGGTTTATTTTTCATTTCTTTATTTGGCTCATCCATTTCAGAAACCTCTACCAGTCCATACTTTCCAAATTCTTGCTTTATGGAGTCGGAATCATAAAAGAACATTTTTATGCCTTCCATAATCTCGTAATAGTCTTTATCCAATTGTCTGCCCTTCCCAAACATCGGGGCTTTTTGTGAAACAGTTGTAAAAATCATATATCCATTTGGCTTTAACTGATTATAGCAATCCATAATAAACTTTTCTCTTTCATGTTTATTTAACAAGTGAATCAGTGCATGAGAAAAAATGCCGTCGTAGAGTTTAGAATCAAAAGGCATGTCCATTACAGAACCATGAAATATAGGCATATTAATCCCATTCTTCCTTGCTAAATCAATCGCAGTTTTTGAAATCTCAATACCCGTAACATTGATTCCATTGTCAATAAAGACCTTTGCATTTCTTCCATATCCGATTCCTGGTACAAGTATGTCCGTAACATTCTTTTCAAGAAAAAATTCATTTGTTAAGATGGCAGAGTCTGTTGGTTCGAATCCCCACATCGTTTGTTTTTCTATAAAGCTTGATTCCCAGAACTCCATTCTTTGCCTCCTAGCCATTTTATAAGAAGAGGAATCTTTACGATTCCTCCCCTCTCGTTTTTCTCATCATTCGGCTATATAAGAATAGTACAGGCGTCAAAATAATTCCACTCACCAGAATCGCTATTTTAATCGTAAAGGTTGAAGCGATCACGCCAATTACCGGACCGCCGCCAATTTGTCCGATTGCATCCACCTGGCCTTTGACTGAAAAAAAGGTAGCTCGTGTAGAAGAATCTGGGATGATTTTATTCAGCCAGACACTCTCCAAAGGATACATAACGC
The DNA here is from genome assembly GCF_057221695.1 of Neobacillus sp. plas4. Taxonomy (NCBI): domain Bacteria; kingdom Bacillati; phylum Bacillota; class Bacilli; order Caryophanales; family Bacillaceae; genus Neobacillus; species Neobacillus sp. plas4. The sequence continues at coordinate 710,393 of NZ_CM170152.1, read as the reverse complement.
TTCTTGAAATTTGGATGATGATATAAAAAGCGATCAACCCTACAGCGAATGTGGTAAAAGCAAAACCCATTAAGGAACATATAATTAGAATGCTCCCTATAAAAAGGGCCGTGTATATATGGCTTAGACGCTGGTGGATAGAACTATTATCAATAAAATGGAGCGCAGCAAATGTTAAAAAGACGACAATGAATTCAACCCCGCCCATCAGCAAAACTAACTGACTGTCCGACAGATTTGCTAGACCAGATTGTTCTAGAAAGTGGGATAGCCACAATCGATCGAAGCCCTCACTATAAAAACCAAAAAACAACGCAATCAGAAAGAGTATTCTCATTAGATAATTTAGTCGAGAATAATATAGAATTTGGCTCATATTTCCCTTTATGTTCTTCCAAACGGAAACTTGCTCCACCTTTTCAGCAGGTTTAAAATTTTCTTCTTTCATAAAGAAAACTAAAAGGATCGAAAGCAAGACTAACCCTATACCACCTAAAACAATTGGCAGATTGAGCAAATAATACCCTGCCAGCATACTTAATGGAATCGCAAGGACTTTTCCGAGATTGCCTGCCTTGGCACCTTTGACAAATGCTGAAGAAGCACGTTCTTCCCCAATCTCATCAGCAATCCATGCTTGATGGGCCCCACTCGTAAAGGTATAGCCAATCCCCCAAATAATTTGTGCTAAAATCACTGCCGTAAAAAACGGAAACATGCCCTCGATAATAAACCCGATTCCAATTAGGAAAAAGCCAATTATGACAGAAAGCTTTCTGCTTTTTAAATCGGACAGAATTCCAGTAGGAATTTCAAAAATAAAAACAGTCGCCTCCAATACCGTCCCCACTAACACGAGCTGCAATGCATCAAGTTGAACCATTTCCACTTGATATAACAAGTTAACTGTAAAAATAATAGTAAAAAACAATTGTGATACGAAACAAGTATAAATATATACCTGATACGGATCCTTCTTCTTTAACAGATTCATTTTCCTTCCCCCTCACCTTCATCATAAAGGGAGGACGGAATTATTTCTTTTCCTAAATTGCGATAATCTGTACAAAATGATTTATTTTTCTTTTTTCCTATCAACTTCACTTATCGGTACGCCGCCTGCTTTTATTCCCATCGATTCTCGAATCTTTATCAAGTCAGCAATTTGTGAACTATTTAATTCATTCATCTTTTTCAAAATATTAGTAGAGTACATAAGGATAGCAGCGTAATGTTCGAGCGATTCCATCCGGAAGTATGCCTCCATCAGGTCTCTTCCCCATGTAAGGGCTCCGTGATTAGCCAAGAGAACGGCATTATGTGTCTTGCAGTAAGGTGCAATGGAATCGGGAACTTCTTGTGTTCCTGGTAATGCATACGGTGCCACTGGGACATTCCCTAACAGGACAATTGCCTCTGGCAGTACTGGTTGATCCAAACTTATTCCTGCAACTGCAAAAGAAGTGGCTACTTGCGGGTGAGCATGGACCACACCATGGACTTCAGAATTTTCATTGTAAACCCTCAGGTGCATTTTCACCTCAGAAGAATGCTTTAATTTTCCGGATAGAACATTCCCAGAAAGGTCCATTTTCACCATCATGTCTGGAGTCATAAACCCTTTGCTTACCCCTGTTGGTGTCGTCAATATTTCATTGTTACCCACTTTCACGGAGATATTTCCATCATTCGCAGCTACATAACTTCTGTTATACATTCTTCTGCCGATTTCGCAGATCATTTCTCTTGCTTCGAAATCGGAATCGTATTGTTTGTTATCCTGCATAAGTATTGAACTCCTTTTACAGCAACTTTAATCATCCATTAACAATAATCTTATTTTATGTGTTCAGCAGTAAATTTGTATGTAACCTTTTTCTGTTTTTTATGATAAACTATGAACTTTTTAAAAACAAAAATCCGGCCCAATTAATGAGCCGGATTTCTTAAGACTGTTTTAATTCTAACCTTCGCGCAACTAGTGACAAAGCATAATTAACGATAAAGTACATCAACGCCACTATTACAAAAACAGGTATCACATACGATCCCTTTTGCGCGTAAATTATTTGTCCGTTGTGCAATAAATCCGGCAACGCGATGACGACCGCTAATGATGTATCTTTTAGCAGAGAAATAAATTGACTGACAATAGGCGGAACCATTCTTCTCAGTGCTTGGGGCATGATGATATAGCGTAATGTCTGGATGTAGTTCAGACCAGACGCACGTCCTGCTTCAATCTGTCCTTTTTCAATCGAGTTTAAGCCACTTCTGATGATTTCAGACAGCATCGCTGATTCAAAAACGGTCAATGCTGCGATGGCCGCAGTGGTTATTTCCATTTCAATCCCAATTTCAGGCAATGCAAAATAGGTGAAGAAAATGATGAGCAGCAAAGGAAGGTTACGAATCGTCTCGACAATCACGGCTAGTAATTGAGAAACAACGGGAATCCGCGCATATCTGAGAGTTCCAATTAGACCTCCAATAATGAAGCTGAGCACGATTGAAATTGCAGCAACCTTGAGAGTTACCCCAAATCCTTCCAGCAAAAATTTAAAATGTTCAGGTGTATATACTTCAATGAACGGTGCTAGAAAATCCATCTGCGCACCTCCTTAATTACTTCTAGCCAAGCGTTTTTCTAAATATCCTACGCCAAGACTTAAAGGTATAGTTAAAATTAAATAAAATAAGGCAACGAAAACATATGTATCAAAGGTTACGTACGTTTTTGCAGATATTAAATCCCCCTGATACATTAAATCCCCTCCAGCAACGACCGCTAACAAGGATGAATTTTTAACTAAATTGATAAATTGGTTGCCAAGAGGGGGGATAACGATCTTTATAGCCTGAGGGAGTATAACCATTCTCATTGCCTGGCCGTAAGTTAATCCTGTCGAGCGGGCAGCTTCCATTTGCCCTCTTGGTACAGACATAATTCCGGCACGGATTGCTTCAGCGATGAATGCGGCTGTATAGATGGTCAACCCGATTGTTCCTGCAGTCATCCCGCCAAAATTACCAGCCAAATAAGCGAAAAACACAATAACCAGTACAGGTATATTACGAATAAATTCAACATATGCCGTACCCAGCCAGTTAAGAGGTTTAAACGGAGCAATTCGCATAACAGCAAGAAGTGTTCCCAAAATAAAACTTCCTAATAAAGCTATTAAACTGGCAATTATGGTTACTTTTAATCCTTCTAAAAATGAATCCATATTAGTCGTTAGTATCGAGAAATCCAGCAAACGATCTCCTCCTAAATAATCAGGATGGGCCGCTCCGAAAAGATTGAATACGGATTACAGCCCATCCCGATGAGAAACCTGGTATTAATAATTAATTTTTAATCCATTTATCTTTAATCTCATCGTACTTTCCTGAATCCTTCAGGCTTTTCAATGCTTTATTCAACTCATCAACAAGCTCTGTATTACCTTTTTTTACAGCTATCCCGTATGGCTCTTCAGTAAACGTTCCTCCGACCAATTCAAATGACGGATCTTCTTCTGCCATACCATAAAGGATCGAATCATCTGTAGTCAGGGCATCACCCTTACCTGCCTTTAGTGCTGTAAAGGCTTCAGCATAGTTTTCGAATTCAAGTACTGTTGTTTCAGGAGCTTTCTCACGAATATTGATAGAAGATGTCGAGCCTTTAACAGCAAGAACTTTTGTGTCTTTTTTTAAGTCATCAATGCCCTGAATCTTACTGCCCTTTTTTACAAGCAATGATTGCCCAGCATCAAAATAAACATCAGTAAAATCAACTTCCTTTTTGCGTTCTTCCGTGATTGTCATCGTAGCGACAACCGCATCAACCTTACCATTATTTAAGAGACCTACCCTTGTTTTCGAAGTAACCTCAACGAACTCAGGCTTAACTTCCTTGCCAAACATTTCTTCTGCCAGCGCTTTGGAAAGATCGATATCGAACCCTTCCACTTCACCTGTTGATGGATTTTTCAATCCAAACAAACGCGTATCATGTTTTACGCCAAATACAACTTTTTTGTCTTCCTTGATCTGGGCTAGTACATCCTTGCTGCTACCAGTAGAAGTCTTGTCCCCGCCGCAACCGGCAAGAAATATGGCAGCCATTGCAGATACTAACGCCATTTTTACGAATTTTTTTGTTTTGAACATTCCTTTTTACCCCCTATTAATGATTTAATATACGGCTGAGAAATAAGCGAGCTCGTTCTTCACGAGGATTCTCATAAAATTCAGCCGGAACTGCATCTTCTAAAATTCTTCCTGCATCAATAAATACGATTCGGTCGGCCACCTCTCTAGCAAAGCCCATTTCGTGGGTTACTACGACCATTGTCATGCCTTCCCTAGCTAGGGTTTTCATTACATCCAGAACCTCCCCGATCATTTCGGGATCAAGTGCAGAGGTGGGTTCATCGAAAAGCATAATTTCTGGTTTCATTGCAAGACCACGGGCAATTGCTACACGCTGCTGCTGGCCTCCGGATAGCTGAGAAGGATAAGATTCAGCCTTATCCAATATCCCTACTTTTTCTAGATAATGCCGGGCTGTTTCTTTAGCCTCTTTTTCGGATTGGCCCAATACTTTCATAGGAGCCAGAGTAATATTTTCAAGCACGGTTTTATGGGGATATAAATAAAAATGTTGAAAAACCATTCCAATATTGCGTCTTAGCTTATTGATATCTGTTTTTTTATCCCCAACTGATATCCCATTTACCGTAAGTGTTCCGTCAGTGATTGTTTCCAGGTGATTGATACAGCGCAGCAGAGTACTTTTCCCTGAACCGGATGGACCTATTACTACAACTACTTCACCTTGATTGATTGTAAGATTAATATCTTTTAAGACTTGAAAATCTCCATAAAACTTATTTACCTTATTAAATACAATCATGCTTGACCTCCTTATTACAAACCTATCAATTATCGAGTTTCCACTTTTGAAAATTTTCAGAATTAAGTAAATTATAGTCATGCTTTGTCGAAACTGTCAAATAGTGACAAATTACCTGTTTTTTCATAGTCTTTTAATACTATCTTTTATAGCGGAATTAAAAAGAAACCTCGCCAAGATATGTACTGCACCTCCATTGTTAGACTCAAAACTAACAATGGAGGTGCAGTTTTTTATATGGCTAAATTCACATTTGATGACAAGTTATGGGCAGTGAACGAATTCGAAAAAGGGAGTTTATCATATCGAGATATGGCAGAGTGGGTTAATAAAATGAATGAAGTATGTAAGAGAACGTGTCTTGGTATTCCCTGCATAATCGCATCAAATTCATAAAAACATTTACTAACTGACGCACGTCAGATAAAATACTTAATATCAAGAAGGATATACATCGTACCTGAGGTGAATTTATGACTGGTCAAATCCATACGGCTTCAAAAGTAAAATTATGGACCCGCTCTTTTATTTTTATTATGATTGCAAACGGCTTGCTGTTTATGGCGTTTGAAATGCTGCTTCCGACCTTGCCGCTATTTGTTTCAAGCATTGGCGGAGAGGCTTCTCAAATTGGCCTGGTCACAGGGATTTTCACCGTTTCGGCTATTCTTATCCGCCCATTTGCAGGGATACTCACAACAAAATTCAACAAGAAACTCCTGCTAATGATTGGAATGGCCATTTGTGCACTTTCAACCGGTTTATACTACCTGTCGTCAGATATTTGGATTCTAATTTTTATCCGTTTGATTCATGGGATTGGATTCGGTCTTGCAACGATCTATATTACAACAATTGCAGCTGAAAACATGCCTAAGGAGCGAATGGGCGAGGCGATGGGTTATTTTGGTGTTGGGGAGACGGTAGCAATTTCTCTCGGACCGGTATTAGGCATCAGTGTGTTACATTGGTTCGATTTTAATGGGATGTTTTGGAGTGCTATGGCGATTTCACTTTTAGCGATCTTATTCGCTGGTTTTACTTCTAGAAAATCCGAGTTTAGTAATGACAATGAGCCTGAAACCGTCCCCTTCTCAAAATTCAAGTGGGTAGAAAAACGAGTTCTGCTCCCTTCTATTCTTATCTTGATGACGGGAATCGCTGCTGGCGGTGTCATGTCTTTTACGACTTTATACGCAGTAGAGAAAGGATTTCACCTAATTGCCTGGTTTTTCTTTATATCAGCTGCAAGTGGTTTATTGGTACGGGTTATATCCGGTAAGATGTTTGACCGTTATGGAGCTGGGGTTGTGGTGATCCCTTTTGGAGTCATTACGATTGCTGGATTTATTGTACTCATTGCAGCACAGAATGATCTCCAGTTTCTACTAGCTGGATTCTTATATGGCTCTGGAATAGGAGCTATTTTTCCAGCACTTATGACGTGGTGCTTAAACTTGGTTGAGGTATATGAACGTGAAAATGCAATGGCATCCTTTTTTAACTTTTTCGATTTTGGTTTAGGAGGAGGTGCTATTATTCTTGGTATCGTGGCAGAAGCATTTTCATACCAGGCCGTATATTACATAGCGATAGTAGCTTATTTACTGTTTCTACTTATCTATTTCATATCAGCAAGTAAAAAAAGAGGTATTATTCAAAAAAGCAATGATAAAGTTTCAACTTTTCATTAACGGAGGACAAATGAGCAAACCAGAAATAAAAAAAATAGCAATCAAGCATTTTAACCAGTTTGGATATGATGGAACGAAAATGGCTCAAATCGCTGAAGAGGCCGGAATTCGTAAGCAATCACTCTCCTATCACTATCCTACAAAAAAGGATTTACTCATTGAAGTTTATAAAGAAGTAATCGAAGAAGAGCAAGCTTTTGTTCGTTATTATTTTGAAAAACATAAAGAGGAAGCATTAGAAACACTGTTGTACGGTTTTTTAACAGAACACAAAAATCGTTTTTTAACGGAACCCAATGTCACACTTATGTATTCTTTGTCATTCATTACTCCTTTAGATGTACATGATTTCGTACTCTCTCAATTCCGCCTGTATCTAGCAACATTAAAAGAGGTAATTAGTTCGTGCTTTACCAAACATCCTTGTAGATTAAGCCCTGAAGAATGTACGATTGCTTTTATTACGATACTAGATGGCCTCGATATCCAGTTAGTATATGAAACACGCCAAGCTTATGAGAGAGTTCAAAGGATTACTTTTGATATTTTTTGGAAAGGTATTCTATAAAGGGAGCCGAAAGTGCAACCCAATTTGTACTGTGTTTTGTATCTGTTTTTGCAATAAAAGAAATGGCTAAGTTCACTATACTAAGCCATTTCTTTTTTTGATTTCTATTTGCTTGTTTGAGTAATGCACCCGCTCGTGAAACAAGAACTACTTCATAAGTTTAATAATTTCATCCAACAACTTCTTCAATAATGGAACTTCCCTCAGTATTTTCGGCATCAAGCCATCTCCATTTTTCATAAAGTCTAATTCTTCCGTCTGGCAAGATTTTAGGAATAGAAACACATTTTCCACCTCTAATTTCATTCTTATTATTCACGTGGTTGTATCTGAACTCTAGGGAACAATCATCCTGGACTACTCCAATTAAAGTACCTTGTATAATTTCTCCGCCACTATATGTCGCTGAGATTATATGTCCCTTTTGTTTATATTTAAATAAAGTTTGCGAAGAAACCTCTCCATTTTCTGTATTTTCGATGGATACAAAATTACGTCCATTATAATTTATCATTACTCGCTTCTCCTTTACCTACCAATATATTAATCATTATTTCTTAATCTAGCCTGCTTTTATTAGTTAAATATTCTAAATACTAATGTTGGCATAATATTTGAATTGGTTGAAATTTATCTTTTATCCTAATTGGATATTTTCACATAATGTTTAAGATTTGAGCAAATATTGATACACATAGACTTACAAAGAAGGTTATAAGCCAATTTATTTTTTTGGTTGTCTTTAAAAGTATATTTAGTAATGAACCAATAGCCATACAAACTAAAAAAGCGACTAAAATCATAATAAATTCCAAAAAAACCCCTCCTAACACTTACATTTTACCACAAATAACCATATTCCTTATTGTCGTATGGAATATTTAAAGCTCCCAAACTTCTTTTAATAAACGAATTCCTATATCAATTTCCGTTTCTGATAAACCTCCGAAGCCTAGTATGACTCCAGGACTTAAGCTTTCTTTTGCACAGTGATAATATATCGATATTGGATATACCTTGACACCAACATTCAATGCCTTGCTAATTAACTCATCTTCCTTCATACTGTTTTTCACTTCCAAAACAATATGAAGTCCCGAATTTCCACCCACAACAATTGCATTTTCCCCAAAATAATTTTGAATAGATACCATTAAGGTACTGTGCTTTTTACGATAAAGAGTTCTCATTTTATTTAAATGGCTTTGCCAATGTCCATCATTCATAAAGCGATAAAGAGTATCCTGGTGAAGGCGAGAAACGGTCTGCTTATAAACAGTAAAGCTCTCCTGATATTTTTTAATCAACGAGGATGGTAAAACCATATAACTTATACGAATAGACGGAATCAATGACTTGGAAAATGTCCCTAAATAGACAACATTTCCTTTTGTATCTAACCCCTGTAAGGAAGGAATCGGCTTCCCTTTAAAACGATATTCACCGTCATAGTCATCTTCAATAATATAACCGTTCTTGCCTTCTGCCCATTTTAACAATTCCATTCTTCGTGAAATTGGCATTATCATTCCATAAGGGAACTGATGAGATGGTGTAACATAAACAACACTGGCAGCACTATTTTTTAATTGATTTATATTAATTCCATCTTCATCAAGAGGTGTTGAAATCGTATGGACTCCTAGATCTTGTAAAGTAGTCCTCGTTCTATGGAGACCAGGATTCTCAAGTGCATAGATATGGTCTTTACCAATTAACAGAGATAATAATCCAATAAGTACCTGAGTACCTGCACCAATGATGATTTGATTGGCAGAGCACCTTACACCTCTAGATGCAAATAGATATTTTGCAATTTGTTCTCGAAGTAACAACTCCCCTTGCGGATTTCCATTATAAAATAATTCGCCCTTATCTTGGTATAAAGATTGAATGGTTAATTTTCGCCATATGGAATATGGAAAGTGTTCTAAATCTACCTTACCTGAATTGAAATCATATTTAATATTTACTTTCAATTCCTCATTCTCTGGCTCACATTTTTGAGAAAATATTTGGTTAGAGGGAATTTCTTCATTAAAAGTTGAAACAAATATTCCTTTACGGGGTTTACTTTCTACATATCCTTCTGCACATAACTGTTCATAGGCTGACTGAATTGTATTTAAGCTTAAATTAAGGTAACGAGATAAATTTCGCTTTGAAGGTAATTTTTCATTTGGTTTTATTCTTCCTGATAAAATTTCTTGTTTAATGTAATTGGCTAGCTGGACATACAGTGGACTATTACTTCTACTATCCAAAACGGGGGTTATTTCAATCATTATTCCACTCCCATTGTCTGACTGGTACCATTAAATTTATCGTATCTGGTACTTTCGATTATACCAGGTTGTGATTTAATAATAATTAAACAACTCTTCAAGGAGATGAAGAAAAATGGTTTTAATTAAGGAATTGAAAAATGAGACGGAATGGAAGGCAGCATTTGTTGTGATGAAGCAATTGAGATCTCATTTGGATGAGGTAAATTATCTTCAATTAGTTCAAGAAGCAATCCAAAAGGAAGGTTATAAATTGGTTGCTTTGTATGATAATGAAAAAATGGTAGCAGTAACAGGCTTTATGCCTATGATTACTTTATACAATGGAAGGTCCATTTGGGTTTGTGATTTAGTTACAGATTCAGATAGTCGTTCGAAAGGGTATGGAGAAGCACTTCTAAATTATGTACAAAAGTGGTCAAAGGAAAATGGCTATGATATTGTCTCACTATCATCAGGTTTACAAAGAGTAGATGCTCATCGTTTTTATGAAAATAAGATGGAATATGACAAGGTTAGCTATGTTTTTTTAAAAAGAGTTTAAATCAGAATTATGGTAAAAAAAGGACCAACTGAAGCTCTTTTTTTCATATAGTTCATAAAAGTGTTAACTTTGTTAAACCTTTTTGTTCAACTCACCTGCCCGTGAACATAAGAACAGACGTGTGCCAATTCACATGTCAGTTCTTATGTTCATATTAAGAAGGCAGCCGAATATAGGAGCCTTTTCTCGATAGACCTAGCTTTTATGGTTTATTTTTCAAACATCCTTGGAAGACTTTCTGTATACGGTGCATAAGCAATCCCTTTTTCCGTAACGATCCCTGTGATTAATGAATGGTCGGTAACGTCAAAGGCCGGATTATAGGTTTGAACACCCTCAGGTGCCATGGACTTTTCATACCATTTGCTTGTTATTTCCTCAGAAGGACGCAATTCAATCTGAATATCATCCCCTGTTTTACACTCCAAATCAACCGTTGACAATGGAGCACAAACATAAAACGGAATTTTGTAGTGTTTGGCTAGAATCGCTACACCAGATGTCCCAATTTTATTGGCACTATCGCCATTTTCTGCTACCCTGTCACAGCCAACCAACACTGCCTGAATCTTCCCTTCTTTCATGACAATCGAAGCCATATTATCACAAATTAATGTGACATTCACTCCTGCCTGCTGAAGCTCCCAGGCTGTTAGGCGGGCACCTTGCAATAATGGTCTAGTCTCATCTGCATATACCCTGAAGTTATAGCCCCTTTCCTGCCCTAAATAAATCGGGGCTAATGCTGTTCCATATTTGGCGGTCGCAATCGTTCCTGCATTACAATGAGTAAGAATTCCCCATCCGTGTTCAAGCAAGGATAAGGCATTTTCTCCAATCCTTTCACAGATTTTTTCATCCTCAGCCCGAATCGCATCAGCTTCCTCTTTTAGTGCAGCCTTCACCTCTACTGCACTTTTCCCTGCTTCTTGCTTAAATCGCGCTTCCATCCGATTTAACGCCCAAAACAGATTTACAGCAGTTGGACGTGAAGTGGCCAAATAATCTTTCACTTTCTTAAAATCTTCAAAAAGAGCTTCATAGGTTTCTGCTGTTGATTTTTTTGTCCCTAAATAGACACCATATGCTGCAGCAATCCCAATGGCGGGTGCTCCGCGAACCTTTAATTGATAAATGGCATCCCAAATATCTTCTAATTCCTTTAACGCTAAGAAGCTGGTCTCATTCGGTAAAACCGTTTGATCTAACAATACTAACGTATCATTCTCATCATCTAGTCTTACGGATTGAATGACAGTAACTGGATTTTGCAAATGTATTACGCCTCCTTCACCGATGTTCGTTCAGCACCATGAATGGCATTGATATAATCAGGTCCAGATTTTATTGATTCACGGTTGAGTATTAATTCTTTTCCTACGGTTAAACAGATTTTTTCCGCACGCGTTCTGGATTCTGGATTTTGAATGGAGGTAATATCCTTCACTTTTGCAAGTCCAATAATTCTGCGCAGTAACTCTAGACCTGTGACAGCAGCCGTATCTCTTAAAATTGCCTCTAAATAATATTCCTTAAATCCTTCATAACTCGCCACTCGTTCAGTTGCCTTATCATCCCAAGCATTATTAAATTTATCTGTAAATAGATTAATAACATCTCTAATAGTAGTTACAAGGTAATTTAAATAGTCATTACGTGTTTTCTCATCATCAATCGTAAATTTTCCATTGGCATAGGCAAAAATGAGATTGGCCATGATATTTCCAATATCATAACCAGCCGGCCCATAAAAAGCGAATTCAGGGTCAATCACCTTCGTAGAATCTTTTTTGATAAAAATCGACCCTGTATGGAGGTCACCATGCAGTAATGACTGAGCATTTGTCATAAACTCAAATTTTAATTTTGCACTTTCAAGAACTAATTTCTTATCATTCCAAATATGGTCTTTTACGAATTCCTTCGAGCCTTCAAACACTTCATTACGAGGACAATCATAAAACGGTTCTGTATAGACCAAATCTTCTGTTATTTCACATAGCTCTGGGTTAATGAATTGCTTAACAAGTGCTTTCTTTTCCTTATGTTCTAGTACTACGTCAGACGTACATAATAAGGTATTTACGAGGAATGAGGTAATATGGTCAGCAAAGAGCGGAAATTTCTTATGTTTTAATAGAGCGGTTCTCATTATCTCGTGATCTGATAAATCTTCCATCACACAGCAGTTCATAATCGAATCGTAGTGATATACCTTAGGTACGAACCCTGGAGCTAGTTTATTTTGTACGCCTAGTATTTCACTTTCAATTCGATTGCGGTCGGTCGAAAGTTTAAAATCATCGGAGATCCGAGCAACTGGTCCTGCCTGTTTAATAATAACCGACTTGTTGTTTTTCCCGTCTACAACCTTGAACACATAGTTTAAGTTGCCGTCACCAATTTCTTTGCAGGATAATTCAGCATCTGTTTGGAAAAAATCAATACTTGTTCTTGCGTAATCCACCGCATCCTGTTCCGTCATGGTGAAATATTCAATTGTGAAGTCTTTCATGTGAACCCCTCCAGCAACAATATCCTATAGTATATAGTTATGATTGCTGGAGTATTATCTCAAAAACCCAGAAAATCAAATAATTCGAAAAATTATTTACACAAGAAAAAACAGTGTACCTCCCTCTCAAGCTTTTAGGATTTACACTGTTTTATTTAACTACATGATTCTAATTTAGATGTATCGTCGTTCCTGATTTAATGGATTGATAGCATGCTTCAATGACACGCATATTTTGAATCGCATTCTCACCTGTATAAGAAGGTTCGCCATTTTCTAAAATGGCTTGTGAAATATGCTCAACCTCCGTTTTATAAATATCACAGCTGATTTTTTCTTCTCTTGTTACACCGGCTTTTTGGACAATGACGAGACCTTCTCCCCCATTGTTATCTGGACGAAATGCTCTTGGAACCTTAATCTGACCCTCTGTTCCAATTAATTCATATTCCGCTCTAAAAACCCTATCAAAGCCGCAATCAAAATGGGCATGAACGCCATTATCCATTTTCATATAACCAAATGCGGAGGTATCAACTTGATAGTCTGAATCAATCACAGCGTGAGCTTGGACTTCTACCGGCTCTGCACATAGTATATTTCTAATGGCATGGATGCCATAACATCCTACATCATAGATACTTCCTCCGCCTTTATTTGGATTCATTTTAATGCTGCCTTCTTTTTGGGATAGGAAGTATGAAAAGCTTGCCCGCATGTATTTAACCTCACCAATTTCGCCAGAACGGATAATCTCTCGTACCCTTTCATGCTGAGGGTGAAATTGATACATAAACGCTTCCATAAATTTAACATTTTTCTCTCTGCAGTATTCAACCATTTCATTGGTTTCTTCTGCTGTTAGGGACGCAGGCTTTTCACATAGAATATGCTTGCCGTGTTTTGCTGCCTCAATAGTCCACTTTTTATGTAAATGGTTTGGCAGCGGGATATAGACTGCATCGATCTCCGGATCCTGCAGCAATTCTTCATAACTCGTATATGACTTTGCTATATTCAATTGTTTGGCAACATCCTCTGCTTTTCCACTGCTGGAGGCAATCGCTGCCACCACTGCATTTTCGGCACGATCAAATGCAGGAATTAACGTTTTTTGTGCGATATTTGCCGTGCTTAAAATTCCCCATCTTACTTTTTTCAACCACTTTTCCTCCTTAACAAAAGGGTATTTCCTTTTGCTTTACTTATATCACTAGTCTAACATAGGCCAAATTGTGAGAATATCAATTTTTTATGTATCCAATTTTTCCGACAATGTCCTGACCTTGAGGGCTCTTCATCCATTCCAAGAAAGGTTCTATCTGCGGTTTAGGGTTATCCTTTAACGTAATCGCATAAAGGTTTGCAGTGAAAGGATATTTTCTACTCGCGATATTCTCTGGAGATGGTTCAATTCCATCAATAGCAAGAAGTTTAATATCCGGGTTGTTCCTCATTCCTGTTGCAAAAAATCGGAAGGAAAATCCAATGGAATGATCATAATTTCGATAATCGGCTACTTGCTCGATAATCCCGCCCATCCCTTCAGGAACATCTTCCTTTAAAGGCTCCATTATTGGCGTATTCCCCATTATTTTTTCAAGAAGCGTTTGGCTTCCTGAATTTTTCGGCCGCTGAAAGGCTACGATTCTTTCATTCTTTCCACCAAGCTCCGACCAATTTTTTATTTTTCCAGAATAGATGCCTTTAATCTCTGAAACTTTTAAACCATCTACTTTATTATCGGGATTAACAAAGAAGACAAATGCTTCCTTGCCAATGGGCGTCATGACTAATTCCTTACCCTGTTGTTTGGCCATTTCCTGCTGCTCTTTCGAGGGTTCTGCACCGAAGTAAATATCCACCTCACCTGATAAGAGGCGTTCATAAGAATATATCGTATTGGTAAAGCTGACAATTTCCTCTGCCCGATCCAGCTTTCCAATATCTTCGTAGACTGCATTGGCAAAGGCAGAATAGACTGGGTAGGCTGCTTCTGCCCCGTCCAATATCGGCATTTCACTTGGATTCTTAATGGTAAAGGTTTGCGCTGTTTCAAGCTTTGGCAGGATATGATTTGGATTTGTAACATAATAAGGGAATAAATCAGTTGAAGAGTAGCCGCCCCCATATTCAAAGCCATAGGATGGCAGGACCGTCTTACTCCGGTGCCACTGAACAGCTGAACCTGTACCCATTGCCAGGGCAAAAACAGTTATCAGTGTCAATACCTGCTTCTTGTTAACAGAGGTGCGAATACTTTTTATGAGAAGTGCAATGAAAATAGCAACCACAAATGCTAATTCATATGTTAGTGGCGCCCATAGAAACAATCTACCCTCGCCCATTAGCATCGTCATAAAAAAGATTGGCGCAATTGCAATATGTAGAATTCCGTAGAAAAGCCAGACATCGTCCCCGTAAAACCCGCCGCTGATTAGCATAAAAATTGCCCAAATTACAGCCGTATACGCCAGCGGAAGTAAAAACAGCAGACTAAGCCCTCTTTTATCATCCGATTTGGGCAGTGTCCTGCTGGCAATCCCGCCAGCAATACACCCGCCAATGATAAGCGGCAGGATGGTTGAAATTAAAAAATTATTTGTTGTAATAATCAGTGTGATGAATGAAATAGCAAGTGGAACTACACCAAAATACAAAAACAGTTGAAGCATATTTTTCCCCATAGAATGTCCCTCCTAAAAACTTTTTTAGGTGTATAGTGTAATTTTACACTTTTGACCATTATTTTACAATAGGCTTATTTTATGTATCCATCTTTTGTAAAAAGCAGGATTTTTATAGGAAAGATAGAATAATTAATTTCTAATCTTATATTGGGAGGAAGAGCTTAATGGCGTTTGAGAGTAATCTATCTACAAAAATAAGGCTTCGAAATCTTCAGTTACCGGAAGATTACCAGCATATAGCCACATTGTTTAACTCTATTGAACCCGGTTCTGCAACCGTTGAGGCTCTTGAGGATGAAGATCGCCATATTCCTCAAACATCTACACTCACATTAAATGATAATGGTCTTCTAACTGGTTTTGGGAGGTTAAGAGTTTTAGCAGAAAACACAGAAGGTCAGGTAATTGGCTATGGTACCTCATGGCGGGCTCCTTGGAGTGACCCTGGAGAGCTGGCAAGTACTTTTTGCGTTCATCCCTCTTACCAAAGACAAGGTGTTGGAGAACTTATTCTTTCTTATCTCGAAAATTGGGCAGCAAGTCAGAACGCATCCGTTATATTTTCAGAAGTAAAGGATTGGGTCCCTGGCTCTCTACCTTTTGCAGAGAAACATGGTTTTGTACTGGAGGCACATATTTTTGAATTAAGGTTAAACTTGAAACAACTAGATTTGACGAAATTAGCAGATCCCATACATAGATTAAAAGATACTGGTTATTACTTTGTTACCTTAGCTGATATAGCTGGTGAGGTGTCAGAAAAGAAATTATATGATTTATATGTAGAGACATCAAAAGACAACCCAGGACAATCCGGAAACCTTCCTGCATTTCCTCAATGGCGTAAGGAGGCACTTCCTGAAGACTGTTCGCAGGAAAAATGGGTATTTATCGCTCTTGATGAAGATGATTTCGTAGGTGTGTCCACCCTTTTTAGAACGGAAGAGACTGGGGTAATGCACACGGATTATACAGGAGTGAAACAAGGCTATCGCGGCCAAGGAGTTGCCAAAGCTCTAAAACTTCTTTCCATTCATGCAGCAATAAATGAAGGGGCTCATACGATGATGACGGAGACAGAAGCAGGCAATGAGGCTATGCAGAAGCTTAATAGAGGTTTAGGCTATTTGCCTGGTAAAGGTCATTACCGTATTTGCAAACCAATATTATAGGAGGATTGATGCATGGAAAAGTTGCAATTTCCTGAATTATTAGATGAGGTCAAATGGTCAGGAAGAGAAGAAAACATTGTCCAGCGTCATTTCGAGGTGCTGTAAGGATTGCTGTAAGGAAGAAAACTTATCTTAGCAGGCAGAACTTTGAACATGGATCCGTCAGGAATGGGCATTGTTATCCTTGAAGTAAGTACATTCCTTCACATTTTTTTACAATAAAAAAGGCTGCCTTCGCAGCTCTAATATATATGACCATTCTTTTCACTTTCGTGATATTTAATCATAAAATGTTCAGAGAATAGTTCATGAATCCTTAGACAGGTTCCTAGAATGAAATAGATGAACCATCATTGGCTATTGTTTGCTGAAGATGGATTTTCGATTTGACCTTGATCACTTATATCGGGATCTTGGGTCACCGTAATAATCAGGGAATTTGTTGGTGAAAAGTCTCCCATTGAAAAATTAGCACCATATAATTTTATGTTTGAAGTATGGCTATTTTGGACTGTACTTCCTATATTAATGTTTGCATTCTGTGCCATCCCGTTTACGTGCAGGTTGAAAATTTTAATTTGATTAGACATAAGATCCTCCAGTTAAAAGAACATTTTGAATTTAATATACAATATGTTGAACAAGCATAATAAGAAATGGACAAACATGGAATTCAGAATATATAGTTTTTATCCTAGCTTTCTGAAAAGTGCAATGTATAAGTATATTTCAACAAAACTGTTCGTTAGCTTGTGAATTACCTCACAATATCATTAAAAGGTGATGCTAATTCCTTACATATAAACTTATAAGTTAGGTTAAGCTTAATTATGGGAACTAACGCAAGACGAACAAGTAGGTCCAAGTTTCTGCTCCCACCGACTAAGATGAGTTTACACAATGCACGAAAAGAATAAAAATAGTCGAGGTTCCTATGGAATTACAGAGAAACAAATTTTTTAATGAAAATTTATCTATCCTAGCTTGGAAATTATCTATAGGCTCTATTTTATCTTGGGAATTATCCGAACTTTTAGGTTCCGACCATCCTTATTTATCTCCGCTTTCTGTGATCCTAACTATTCAATCTACAATGGATAAAACTGTTAGCCTTTCGATAAAACGTATGATTGGAACGATTATCGGAATATTGGTTACAGTTTTGATTGCTGGACACTTAAACATTAACGGTTGGAATTTGGGGATTTTAATTCTTTTAGGTTGTTACATCTCCATTTATCTTAAATTGGAAAAAAAAGTCCTTCATCAGGTTTCAATTACAATACTATTTGTTTTTGCTTTTGAACACCAAACAAAGCATTATGCCACAGACAGGTTGAGAGACACACTAGTCGGTGTATTGGTTGCTGGAATCATTCAATTAGTTTGGTCCCGGATCATTTTACGAAAAACTTGAACTCACTATGGTTACGATTGATCGCTATTTGCGTCAAAGGTGCATAAAGATTTTCAGCAGCGTTCGGCTTATTTTCATCTGCTTTAATCATATTCCATAGTTGATCTCATAAAAGTTAGTGAAATAGCCCTTCCCACCTTAATTTCTCAGCATATTTTATAGGGAATAAGTATATAAAGGAGGGCTAACAAATGTTTGGATACGGCGGATATGGTGGTTGTGGTGGCTACGGCTACGGAGGCGTTGGTTTCGGCGGCGGTTTTGCATTAATCGTTGTATTGTTTATCTTGTTAATCATCGTTGGAGCAGTAATCTGTTTCTAAGTAAAAACAATTACACTTTTCTAAAAATACAAAAAAGCCCTTGTGAGGGCTTTTTTGTATTTGAGAATACCTATTTAAGGTGTATGTGTAATGTAGGATAAGGGAATATGGTGCTTCGGCTGCACTATCATATGCATCCGTTTATGTGACTAATCAATAGGTTAAGCCCTAATTGAGTGTCAAATTCATATACAATTCGGCACTCTTTTAAATTACATCTCTAATGGTTGCGATAGGCAGCGGATCCCGTTAGGCTGAGCATAGTATTTTTTAGATTACAGGGTAATAAGGTTCATATCTTGAATTTGTATAATACGGCGGTCTCGGACCTATTTTTGGCATTTTCCAAGTTGTTGGATTGGAGTTATAGAGAATCTCTTCCTTGTCTTTTGAATGATTAATTAACAACAGCTTTACTTCCCGATTTAACCTATAATAGTACAAGCACATTACCTCCTTAAGGGTTACCCTTCACACTATTCATTCCACTAAAGCAATGTGAAAGACCATGCACGGTATTCGCCCATGTATCATATCTTAAACCCAAAATGGTTTTTCAAGGAGGGTTACATGTGTCACAAGATGATCAAAATTATCCTATGTATCCCCATTACGGAAAAATAACACGCTATGAAGATATACCTCTTACGGTTCCGGAACAGCGCCAGCACCGCCAGCCTGGAGTAGAAAAGTTGATGGTTCCAAGACCTATCATTGAAAATCCGAACTACAAAGGAAGCGGAAAACTGGCAGGAAAGACTGCACTCATCACTGGTGGTGACAGCGGAATAGGAGCAGCTGCAGCGATTGCTTTCGCAAAAGAAGGTGCCGACGTTGCTATCTCTTATCTGGATGAGCATGAAGATGCAAATCGAACAAAGACTCGGATTGAAGAGCTTGGGCAGCGGTGCTTGTTATTGCCTGGCGACTTACGAGAAAAACAGCAATGTATTGATATCGTAGAAAAAACGGTTCAAGCCTTTGGAAAGCTAGATATTCTATGCAACCATGTTGGAATCCAGTTTCAGCAGCTAAGCCTCCTAGATATTACCGATGAACAGTTTGATACTACTTTTAAAGTCAATATTTATTCCCATTTTTACACCACCCGGGCAGCTCTAAAACACTTAAAAGCTGGCAGCTCTATTATCAATACCGCTTCGGTGGTTGCTTTTTACGGAAATGAACAATTGATCGATTATTCAGCAACAAAGGCGGCAAACATTGGTTTCACACGTGCACTGGCGAACAATTTAGTCGATAAAGGCATTCGTGTTAACGCCGTTGCTCCTGGTCGAGTATGGACCCCGCTCATTCCCTCCAGCTTCTCTGCAGACCAAATTCCTCTAGCAGGGAATCCCATGCAGCGTCAGGGTCAGCCTTTTGAACTTGCCCCAGCCTATGTTTATCTTGCGTCGGATGATTCCCGATTCATGACCGGGCAAACCATTCATGTTAACGGCGGACAGATTACATCGTCTTAAAAAACTTTCATACTGCTTTATTGGAAAGTGGATGAAGGACAAATCACAAGAGCTTCCGATGAGTTTTGTCCTTCATAAGGTCGATGAAGGACAAATCACAAGAGCTTCCGATGAGTTTTGTCCTTCATGAGGTGGATGAAGGACAAATCACGAGAGCTTCCGATGAGTTTTGTCCTTCATAAGGTCGATGAAGGACAAATCACGAGAGCTTCCGATGAGTTTTGTCCTTCATAAGGTCGATGAAGGACAAATCACGAGATCTATTAATGAGTTTTGTCCTTCATAAAAATCTTCATGAAAATCAACTCATCTCATAGCAAAAAAAGCGTTAAACCCAAAATCAAGGGTTTAACGCTTTTTCGTACGATTAATAAGTTAGTCCATAGTTAAGTGTATAGACATTTCCATCGCTATCTTTATATGCATAGGAAGTTCCTTCAGGCATATACTTGTCTTTGTCATAGCCTGGGACATCGTTTCTTGAGAAACAGTCTCCATTTTCATCAACCGCAATGACTGCTTCACTTGCTGGCAATGTCATCGGCAGGACACCTGATGGTTTGAACTGGCCTGCAATGACTTCAAATTGCGGCTTAAAGAAAGTATCGTATCCAGCTACTAACGCGTCAGCTAATGGTTCCACATTTCCAAGAATCCATGGCAATGTGATATTCACACTCATAATGACTTTCCCGTCACGATTATGGATATGATCACAAACTTCCTTTAAATGATCCAAACGGCTCAACGTTGTTTCTTGATACTCAGAACCATCTAAAGCTTTTAGTGTTTTATCCTCAACCATTTCAAGTTCTAACAGTCCAGGTGTTGCCTGGAAATAGTTTCCGGATTTTGGCTGTAACATCAATACCGCAACATCCGCTTCCTCATGATTTTCAGTCAACGCAGCTATTCCAATTTCCTTCCATTCTTTCCTTGCTTGTTCCGTGTAAGTATCAGCAAGTTTTGGATCCTTATGGAAAACTTCAACATAAACCTTCTTATTGTTTAGCTTTTCTGCTGTTAAAGGTAATGTTTGATTTGAATTCTTAAGAACAGTTACTGATTTTAGATGTGCTTGATAAGCAGCTTCCCAGTGAGCCGGCGTGCTAACTACTTGGGTAGCTTGTTCTGGTGAAACATACGTACGATCATCGAATAATCCTAATGTAAACATTTCCTCTAGTAAACGTACATTGGCTTCGTTAATACGCTTTTCACTGATCCAGCCATTTTCGATTGCTTTTTTAAGATTTTCAATATCATTTGTATCGGCAACAAGGTCTGTACCAGCATTAACTGCTTTTGCGAAACGTTCCGCCTCAGTTTTCGTTTCTTGGCCCCATGCCATTTTATTAACAATTCCACTGTCACTATTTACATAGCCTTTGAATCCTAGTTTATCTCTAAGGATAGTTTGTAAGAAATAATGATTAAACGTAAATCCAACTTCTTCAAATGGAATATCCTCACCCTCGAATTCTTGCACCGTGCTCTTATTAATACGTGGGATTGAATAATATGGCATAATTGAAGAAGTTCCGTGTTCAACCGCTGCTCTAAATGGCGGTAAGTGATATTTTTCTAAGCTTCCAGGGGTTGGATATAGGTTCCATTTTCCTTCTTCATAGTGTGGATCGAATCCATTTTCCCTTGCACCGCCGCCAGGAAAATGCTTAGTTGTCATAGCAATGCTATTCTTTCCTAACTCTTTTCCCTGGAATTCGTCAATGATACGGCCAATTGCATCTGAAATAAACTCTGGATCTTCCCCAAATGTACCATATGTACGCTGCCATCTAGGATCTGTAGCAGTATCCGCCATGTACATATAGCCTTTTCTGATTCCAGTCGCATCCCACTCGTCATGTGCAATTTTTGCAAATTGACTAATTAATGAGGCGTCGCCGCCATTTTTGATATCGCCTTTCGCTGCAGCAGCAAGTCCTAAAGTACCTGGCCATGTAGAGAAAATACCCACCGCATCGTTCATACCGAAAATGGATTCACCATTTTCATTTCGTGAATTAGATGCCATTAAACAAGGAATCCCAAGACGTGTTTCCTCACATAATTCATTCATCTTATTGATCCACTCTGCCATTTGGGCAGGGCTATGATTGTCTCTATGAATGAAGTGACGTAAATGCATATTTTCAATCGTATGGGTCGTTCCATAGATTTTTGAAGTTGCAAAAATGTTTTCACCTTTTTCAACGATTGCTTCATCTAGAAGACCATCATGACTTGTCTTGCTCTTATCTTCTTGGGAAAGGCCCATTTTACGGGTATTGATCAGCATCATGCCGACTTTTTCATCAAGGTTCATTAAGGAAACAAGGTTTTCTGCCCGTTCTTTTGGACTTAATCGCCAATCTTTATAAGGTTCTAATTTCCCGCTATTATTTAAATCTTTAAACTTTAATCCATCTACTTCAATGATCTTTTTGACTCTGACTTCTAAATTCGGTTGTTGTTGGTTATTTTCCAAATCAAGGCCTCCTAAACTTAATCAGTCCACTTAAATAGATTGTCCTGAATGTTTATTACAGATTCATATTAACAATTTGAATCCGGTTCCACACCCAATAATGAAAACTTTTATATAAAATTGCACACTTCTCCCAATAATTTTTTAAAAAAATAGGTACAAATTCATTGTCTTTTATACAAATTTATTGAGAATTTAGATTGAGTTTTCTTGTTCCATCATTGGCGCCAGCAACTTCGGACATCCTCTAGCAAATTTGCGCTGACCTTGTCCGAAGTACTGCCATCTTCGGACATACTCTAGCAATTTTACGTTGACCTTGTCCGAAGTCCTGTCATCTTCGGACATCCTCTAGCAAATTCGCGCTGACCTTGTCCGAAGTCCCGCCATCTTCGGACATTCATCAGCAAATTCACACTGACCTTGTCCGAAGTCCTGCCATCTTCGGACATCATAAAGCAGTTTCATGCTTTCCTTGTCTAATCACCTCTTAAAAATAACAAGGAGGCCATGACAATGCCCATGTGCCTCTTTTATTGTTTGATTCCCTTATACTCTGTAGCTGTTATTCCTTTTACATCTTTAAATATTTTACAAAAATAATTATAGCTGCTGAACCCCACTTGTATTCCTATATCCGTTATGGATAACCGCCCTTGTTCAAGAAGAAAAACAGCCTCCTCGATTCGTTTTTTATGGATATAATCAATTACACTTATCTGCATTTCTTCTTTAAATTTCCGAGCGAGATAGTTCCGGCTAAATCCAATTTTATCTGCTATCGATTGCACTGTTATGGGTTCCTTAAAATAAAGGTTTATTTCCATTAATGCTTCCCTGACAACGGGACTATGGCCTTTAACGGTAAAATTCTGAACCGCTTCGCAATACTCTTCGATCATATTGAATTCAATCGCGTCTAATTCCGACATTGCCACTGCAGCTTCGATCCTAAGGGCAAATTTTTCCGAAATTGCATGTAAATATTGTGGTTCCACCCCTCCCCTACCCGCTGCCAGCCTGGACATTGTGTTACTTGAAAAAGAAAGGTTCTTTTTTGCGCGTAAAGGATTGCCTGGAACTCGATATGAAAAGTCACCGGCAAATTCAAGGAATGCTTTGAAGGCATTTTCCTTATCTCCTATTTCAATAAAATGCAAAAAAATTCTTTCTGCTTCATATCTTAATTTCACATCCATACCGCTTTGAGAATAGTCCTGCGGCTGTACAACCGGCTGAGATGGTGCGTTTTCACCTTTCACCGTCATCAATTTAGAGTCAACACGCGGGTTCACAACGATATTTACTAACAATTCACTAATGGCTAAGTACGATTGCCCCAAATAGGCTAATGATTTATAAAACTTCTCCAAAGGATTAAACCAATTATGATCTAATCGATTGTGCTTCAAAATATTCCATAAGAATAAGTCCGTGACCCGCTCATTCAGGAAAGGTCCAACCAAAACCATTCCTTGAAATTGGTCATTCTCATGCAAGGCAACTGCCAGATACGATAGTTGGAAAGAGTCTGTATGAAAACAAAAGCTATTTTTATTTGCCTCTCCTAATGCTTTTTGAAGATCGGAATAGATTGCTTTTCTAGCTTCTACTAAAATAAGAGGTTCACTATCATTTGATAGGTGATAAATCGTTTGAAATTGTTTATCTACTACTTGAACATCTATATTAAAAGCATTCTTAATAAGCCGGCATTTACTTAACAGTTCATCCACTTTCATCATCCTTTTAAAATAAAACAAAAAGCAGTGAAAACCACTGCCCTTGTTGTTTTATTTTATTTTACCTTAACGGAACGTTGACGACATACCATTTAGGGTTTTAACATATTGAAAAAGCAGCCCCAGTAATCCCCCAACGACACTTGGCAGCAGCCATCCTAGTCCATTCGAGTAAAGCGGAATAAAAGCTAAAGCAGAAGAAATAGCAGAAATCTCAAAGCCAGCTGCGGTTAAGCCATCATACACACTAACCAGTCCTGCACCAACAATGGCGCCCACATAGATTGCTCTCGTCATTGGCAGATAGGAGTGTAATAAAGATAATAGGATTAGGACAATCGCAATCGGATAAATCATGATGAGCAGCGGAATAGAAACGGAAATTAATTGACTTAAACCTAGATTTGCCATCGTAAAACTAAAGAAACAGAGAATCGTAACGGCAACAGGATAGGAAAGTTTTTTAAACCGATGACTTAAATATTCACTGCAAGCAGCCACCAAACCAATGGAGGTTGTTAAACAGGCCCCAGTAATAACTCCTGCCAGTAAAACGGACCCAAAAGAACCAAATAGCAGCGACGTTACCGATGAGAGAATGGCTCCGCCGTTGTCCTGAATTCCAATTGCGTCTGTACTGGTTGCCCCAATATAAGATAATGAGATATAGACAAAAGATAGTCCCAACCCAGCAATGATTCCTGCTTTAATGGTATAAGAGCGAATAAACGGTGCTGTTTTAAACCCCATTTCTTTTACTCGGTTAATGACAACTACTCCAAATACAAGAGCAGCGATGGCGTCCATAGTCAGGTACCCTTCAACAAACCCTCCAAAAAACGCTCCCTCTTTGTATTTCCCTGCTGCCTCACCAATCGGTCCAATCGGTGAAGCAAATCCTCTGATTGAAATAATAATAATTAATAGTAAAAGAAGCGGAGTAAGAACTTTCCCTACACGATCCACTAGCTTTGCTGGATTAAGCGCAATCCAAAAGGTTATCAAAAAGAATATGAGTGTGGATATAAATAAGCCGAAACTGCTGTCATTTGGTAAGAATGGAGCTACCCCAATCTCATAGGTGACTGTTCCGGTTCGAGGTATTCCGAAAAACGGCCCAATCGTTAAATAAATAATAACTGGAAAAACCTTCGCGAATGCGGGATGTACTCTGTTGGATAAGTCATCCAAGTCCCCGCCCGATCTTGCTATCGTGAACACAGCCAATACAGGCAGTCCTACACCAGTTACTAAGAATCCAATAATCGCTGACAAAAGGGAGTCACCAGCTTGCTGTCCCAGTAATGGCGGGAAAATGATATTTCCTGCTCCTAAAAAGAGTGCGAACATAAAAAAGCCTAATGCGATTACTTCTTTAAATGGTAATTTCCGTTCCATGAAAACCCTCCGGTGATTATATAAAAAGGAAAACCTCAATTTCCTAATTTAAATAATAATTTATTTAAACAAAAAAGCCTTAATTCAATAAATTGTTACAATATTAACTATATTAATATACAGAATATCATGCTGAACTGCAAAGAATTTTTAATCGATAATTACAACTAGCCTGTCAAGAATTTTTTTTGGATAAAACAATGGTAAAAAAATTGTTTATAATTTTCGGTTTAGTCATAACCTATGTTCGAATCTTATATGCAAAAGTTGGAGGTGTGATGATGTCAGAATTAGAACCATTGGAATATCAAACTGGTGCACCTATTCTTGATTATGATATTATTGAAATTAAAAACACAGTGAATGGATTTGAGGTCCTTCTTGATATCAATTTGGACAGCGGGTATTCATTATCTAGAACAACTTTAGAAATTACACATGAGGATTTACAAGGTTATGATACAAATGAAATTGAAGAAGGCATTAAATATGCATTGGGCTTTTTCGGAAACGAGATTCAATAACTTTTCTCTTAAAATCACCCGCAGCCTAATCTTCAATTATGATGGAGTGATTATATGCCGAAAGCAAAAGCAAAGAGTGGAGTAGGAAGAGGAACAGGTAAGAAGGGATGGAATCGTTGGCAGGCTGGTGCTAAAAAAGCAAAAAATGCTAAACCTTATGTTAGCAAAGGCGTTAAAAGAGCAAAGTCTGAACAACCAAGCGGAGACACACCTGGTACCACCGAGACCTAATTGTATTAAATATGGTTTAAACAAACGTTTGATTAGTTTACCACCCAGTCTAATCAAACGTTTGATTCGTTTTTTATCACAGTTTTAGTGTATAGTTTTGATTCTTTATTTCATTGTCTGTAAAGACACGTTCCGCATAGACCATTTCTGTTTCAGACTGCAATAAAAGTGTTGAACTCCTTGTCCCATAGTTCTTACTCTTGATAAACATCGGGGAAAGCATTCTTTCCCATTCTATCGAAACGCCTGTTTTCGGCAGCCGTTCATCGGGCGCCAGCTCTGATTTTTGAAGGAGTGTAAACAGTGGTTCTAGCAAATCTTCATTATCATTACTTAGGATTGTACTTAGTCCATCCTTGCCTGATTGCACTTTTGGCCAATCGGTATTCAATAAATGATTGCTGACTCCATAAATCCCTGGGGTTAATTTTTTTAATTCACGTCCAACGTTTGAATAATAAAACAGCTCATCCCCATCCCCGGCCAGCAAATTGTATCCAGGATACCAGTCATTCTCTCCAGCTAACCCCTGCATATAATCCTTTATATCTCCTTTAAACTGAAGTGCATTTGCTACAAGTTCCCCACGGGAACGTTTTCCCTCGGTAACTTCATTCGGATCTCGATAATTCGTTAACGCCGCAAATCTACCGCTTCTTGTAACTCCCATCCATGTCCCCATTTTTTCTAGATCACGCCCTGCCAGTATCTCAGGAGCATCCTCCCAAAAGTGTGCAGGAGTAGTCGGTCTCAGGTAAAATTCATCGCGATTCGCTGCAACCATTAACTTATATTTGGGATTTACCTTGTATGCAAATAGTATTAAACACATGACATTCACTACCTTCTAAAAAATTGTAGGCACATATTAAACACCTATTGTCTTGGAAAAAAAGCGATAGGTTGTTGTAGAACGGTATACTTCATCTGGGTTTAACAAGGTGGCAGGAAAATGGGGTTGGTTAAAGTCGATAGGAAGCCCTTGCGTCTCAAGGCACACGCCTAAGTAGTTCCTGGCTCGGACACCAGATATAGAATAAAGACCTTCAAGATGATTAGCTGTATAAAGGACCACACATGGCTGGTCTGTTGTCATTAGCAGCGTCCTTCCACTTTCTTTGTCCGTTAACACCACTGTATTTTCACCTTTTTTTGAAAAAACCAGATGATGGTCGTAACCATTGCCAGCGAGTACATTTTGTGGATGAGAGGATTTCATTCCTGATTTTAACAAACGTCCATGCTTAAAATCAAAAGGGGTATTCGCAGCCTCTAGCAATCTTCCAGTAGGAATTAAATCTGAGTCCAGCTCTAAAAAACGATCACCGTCCAATTGAAGGACATGCTCGGAACAATCTCTTTTTAGATTACCGCTTAAATTAAAATAAGAATGATTGGTTAAATTGACGATTGTTTTTTGATCTGTACGGGCTTCATAGGTAATGCTGAGCTCATTCTGATTATTTAATAGGTAAATAATCGTCGTGTCTAAATTTCCTGGATAGCCTTCTTCGCCATCCTTGCTGCGATAGAAAAATTTTAAACCAACAGCACTCTCCGTCTCAATCGGTTCCGACTTCCATATGACGGAATGAAAGCCCTTCTTTCCGCCATGTAGATGGTTGGGCTCTTCATTAGCTGTCAGTTGGAGGGATTCTCCATCTAACGTAAACTCTGCATTACGAATCCTGCCAGCTGCTCGCCCGACAACACATCCAAAATACGGGGACAAATCTAGATAATCAAAGAATTGATCAAATCCAAGCACGACATTTTCAATGTTTCCACAGCGATCAGGAACTAATATTTTCGTGATGGTACAACCGTAATTCAAACAAGAAACACTCATTCCTGAATCGTTAACAAGGGTATACTCCATCACTGGCTCATCGTTCGTATGACCAAATAATGTATCTGTCATTTTCATCTATTTCACTCCATTATCACTCACTTAGGTAACCTTTCTGTTATTCATAGCCCATCCTTCGTCTGTCGTTGTACCTTTTCCTTCATTTTAAATGATTCTGAAAATTGCATCCATTTTTTACTATACTTTTACTAAAATAGCGGTAAACAGCAGTGTATACTGCATTTCCCCAAATCTCTTTTTCAACCGGCTTTCGGTCACTCCAGCACCTCTGCATTTACCCAACTTTCTCTTTCTACCAGCTTTCGGTCACTCCAGCACCTCTGCATTTACCCAACTCTCTCTTTCTACCGGCTTTCGGTCACTCCAGCACCTCTGCATTTACCCAACTCTCTCTTTCTACCAGCTTTCGGTCACTCCAAAGTTTCCTTTATATTACCCATCGCGAAAAAGGGCAGAATCCCAATGGAAATCTGCCTTTAAATTTAATGAATATCATAAATTTTGCATTTCTCATAAAAACTTGTTTTTCCAATTTCGAGAAGCTTGGCCGCTTCCTGCTTATTTCCATTGGCAGCCGTTAAAGCATTAAGGATGGCTTGTTTTTCCACTTCCGCAAGTGTCGCTTTTAATGGCTGAACAGGGAGGGCTGCATCATGGACTGTTTCAGGCCCGTTTTGTTTTTTAGGAATATCTATGATTTCATCATCTCGTAAATATAATGGTAAATGTACCAATTCGATTATATTTCCATCCAAGACATTGATACACCTTTCTAGAACATTCTCCAGCTCTCGAATATTCCCTTGCCATTTATGCTGATTAAGCCTCTCTACAACTTCAGGAGATAATTTTATACCCTTGCGATAAAATTTCCTGCCTAATTTCTCCAAAAGATTGATGGCAATTAATTCAACATCCCCATCACGATTTCTTAGCGGGGGGATATCTATTTTTATAACATTTAATCGATAATATAAATCCTGACGGAATGTCCCCTCTTCTACCATTTTCTCTAAATTCCGGTGTGTTGCTGCAATGATGCGGACATCAACCGCAATTGGTTTTTGACCGCCGACTGGCAGGATTTCACGCTCCTGCAGGACTCTCAAAAGTTTACTTTGCATCGCGAGCGGCATATCGCCGATTTCATCAAGAAAAATCGTTCCACGATTGGCCAACTGGAAGTGGCCTTTCTTACCGCCTTTCTTTGCCCCTGTAAAAGCGCCTTCATCATATCCGAACAATTCAGATTCCAGTAAATGCTCCGGAATAGACGCACAATTTATTGGAACAAAAGGAAAAGATGCACGCGTGCTGTTATTATGAATAGCAGAAGCAAACAATTCTTTCCCCGTACCTGATTCTCCAAGTAATAAAACCGCTGACTGACTGCTAGAAACTCTTTCCGCTAATTTCTTGACTGCAGTGAAAGAAGGGCTATCCCCAATTAGGTGACTAAAATAATATTTGCTTTTACTATTTCTTTCTGCTTTTGTTTTATAATAATTCAATTCTTCAACGAGATGTTGAATTTTATTTTTGTATAATAACCAATCCTCAGGATTTCGGAACATTACCGTTCCCACTGCTCCTACTAATTCACCATTAATGATAAGCGGATATCGGTTGGCAATCATCTCACTGCCATTAATGGGCTGAAGGGAGGCAAGCTCTTCTTTTCCAGTTTGGGCAACGATATGCATCCTCGAGTTTTCAATTACATCCTGAACAGGTCTTCTGATTGCTTTTTCGACGGTGGTCCCTAAAAATTCACAATAAGCTGCGTTGATATAAAGAATAATCCCTTCCCGGTCTACAACGACAATGCGCTCACCCGCCAGATTCACAATTTCTTCAATCCAGTGATGAGGGATATTTTCTATTCCTAGTTTCATATCTTTTCACCCTAGTAGTTTTATTTGTCCATTATAACAAAGTGGTATTGCTTTTAATAAAAGAATCCTGACCGGAAATTCCGACCAGGATTTTTACTTTATTGGACAGTATATCCACCATCGAGAATTACGGCTTGACCTGTTATTCCTCTTCCTTTTTCACTTGCTAAGAAAGATGCATAATCCGCAATTTCAGATACAGCTAAAAGCCTTTTTTGAGGAACAAGCGTTAGAAGGACATCATCGATTACACGATCTATGCTTACATTCCTTGTAATCGATAAATCTTTCAGCTGGTTTCTAACAAGCGGCGTATCCACATAACCCGGGCATAGGGCATTGACAGTAATACCGTGTGTTGCGCCTTCTAATGCAGCTACTTTTGTTAAACCAATAACTCCGTGCTTGGCACTATTGTAGGCAGCTTTTCCAGCAAACCCAATTACACCGTTAATAGAAGCCATATTGATGATTCTTCCAAAGCCCTGTTCTTTCATAATCGGGAATACATGCTTAATCCCAATAAACGGAGCTGTCAACATTACTTTTATCATAAACTCAAATTTTTCAGTAGGAAATTCCTCAATTGGAGAAACATACTGAAGGCCAGCGTTATTAACCAAAATGTCAATTCTGCCAAACCTGCTGTGTGCAGACTCAAGAGCGCCCTTGAAAGCTTCCTCATCGGTCACATCACATGGGGCAGAGAATGCTTCATACCCCTGATCTCTTAATTCCCCTGCAACGATATCACTTTTTTCTTGATTTAAATCAGAAATGACCACTTTTGCTCCTTCTTGTGCAAAAGTCTTAGCGATTTCTAAACCAATTCCACTTGCAGAGCCAGTTATAAACGCTACTTTTCCTACTAACATATTAAAACCTCCATATTCGAACTCTATTGAAAATTGTTTCCTTCTATACCAGACCAAAAAGTGAATAAATTCCGATAATAACGAAAACAGCTACAGTTTTGATAATCGTTATGGCAAAAATATCGCGATAGGATTGCTTGTGTGTTAAGCCTGTAACAGCTAAAAGGGTAATAACCGCACCATTGTGTGGAAGTGTGTCCATACCGCCGGAAGCCATCGCAACAACACGGTGCATAACTTCAGGCGGAATATTAGCTGCAGCAATTGCTTTATTGTATTGATCAGCCATGGCACCTAATGCAATTCCCATACCGCCAGACGCAGAACCAGTAACACCGGCAAGTGTACTTGTTGTTACAGCACCATTTACAAGCGGATTGGTGAACGTAGTAGAAATTCCATCACTAATTTTTGCAAATCCCGGAAGTGCAGCAATAACGCCGCCGAAACCATACTCAGCACCGGTATTCATGGTTGCAAGAAGTGAACCGCCAATACTTTGATTGATTCCTTCTTTAAATTTATGTGTTACTCGTTTCCAATCATATAAAAGAGAAGAAATAATACCGACAACTAATGCCATTTCAATCGCCCAAATTGCTTGATTCGCTGTTACGTCGATTGTGTACGGTAAACCTATTGCTTTAAAATCAAAGCCATTTGGATACCACTTAGGGATATATGTAATAAATAGTTTATTGGTTACCCCTACAAGGATAAGTGGAACAAAGGCTAAAATTTGTCTTAAAACCGATTGATTTGAAGTTAAATCAGGTTTTCCTTCTTCTTTTTCTTCAACTAGATCTTTTGCTAAAGCAGCAGCATTCTCTTCACCGAAGCCGTAATAGCCTTCTCCAGCCTTTTCAGCCTTTTTCCTTCTCATTTCCAAATACAATAAACCAAGGGTTAAGACGAATATGGCACCGATGATACCAAGGACTGGTGCTGCATAAATGTCGGTTTTGAAGAAAGCGATGGGAATAACGTTCTGAATTTGCGGCGTTCCCGGTAATGCGTCCATCGTGAATGTAAATGCACCAAGAGCAATCGTTCCTGGAATAAGTCTTTTTGGAATGTTTGCTTCTCTGAACATTTGCGCAGCAAACGGATAAATCGCAAATACGGCAACGAATAAACTTACACCGCTGTACGTTAAGATTGCACCTAGTAGAACAATCGTTAACATTGCGCGTTTTGCACCAAGCATACGAACAATAGTTTTTGCAATGGATTCAGCAATCCCGGACATTTCAACAACCTTACCGAAGATCGCTCCTAATAAGAAGACTGGGAAGTAAGATTTGATAAATCCGACCATTTTTTCCATAAATATTCCAGAGAAAAACGGCAAAACTTGACTTGGATCAATTAGTACAACAGCTAAAATGGCACATAGTGGTGCGAATAAAATGACAGAAAAACCACGGTAGGCGGCAAACATTAACAGTCCGAGCGCCAATAGAATAATAATTAAATCCATTTAAATCCCCCTATACATTTATTTTTGTAAGCTTCCAAAACACATCCCCTTAGTAAGCGTTTTCACTAAATGCTTACATGTTTATAAATGCAATTTCTGTGCCAAGTTGTATTAAGTTCGAAATAATAAGAAAATTCTCCCTTATTATACTATTTAACTAGTAATTAAAAGAAAATAAGTTAGATCCTAACAGAATCCGATTTTAGCTAAAATTCCGGTTTTACGGAATTTTAAGTATTTACCATTCCGCAAAACCGGAATTTTCCGTATTTACGGAATGGTTTATTTCTCTATTTCTTTTCCAATTAAGCAATTGTTGTGATACCTTGACCATTTAATCACTATGCTGGTATTAACATCGTTGAGCTAATCGTAAATGAAGCTTCTGTTTTTTCCTTCACTGTTTGAAGGTCAACACCTTCTTGAAGATCCTCAAGTATGAGTCCTTCTTCTGTTACACGAAAGACTGCCAGTTCCGTTACAATCATGTCTACTACCCCTTTACCAGTCAGTGGTAATCGACATTCTTCTAGAATTTTAGAAGAACCATTCTTGGCTGTATGTTCCATGGCGACAATTACTTTCTTTGCTCCGGTAACCAAATCCATCGCACCGCCCATACCAGGGACCATTTTTCCTGGGACCATCCAGTTTGCGAGGTTTCCTTTAACATCAACTTCAAGTCCCCCAAGGACCGTTACATCCACATGCCCGCCGCGAATTAACTCAAAAGAGAAAACGCTATCAAAAAATGCACCACCTGGAAGGATTCCCGATGGCTGTCCACCTGCGTTTACTAAATCGGGATCAATCTCTCCCTCTAAAGGACCTAATCCAACGTAACCATTTTCCGATTGTAGAATAACATTTACACTATCAGGCAAGTAGCTTGGCACCATTGTTGGCAAGCCGATTCCTAAGTTTACTACATCCCCGTCTCTCATTTCCTTTGCCACACGCGCAGCGATCATTTGTTTTGGACTCATTAATGTTGCAATCATTAGTTACTACCTCCCTGAACAAATATTTTATCTACAAGGATTCCCGGTGTCATAACATCATCTGGATCAATTTCTCCAACTTCCACCAATTTTTCGACCTGAACAATGACGAGATCTGCTGCCAATGCCATGAAAGGATTAAAGTTGCGGGCTGAGCGATGGTAAACCAAATTCCCAGATTTGTCGGCTTTATATGCTTTAAGAAGAGCGACCTCTGCACGAAGTGGTTTTTCAAGCAAGTATTCAACCCCATCTACCGTCAGCTTTTCCTTTCCATCTTCGACAACGGTTCCTACTCCAGTTGGAGTAAGGATTCCGCCTAGACCTGCGCCGCCTGCACGAACTCTTTCAGCAAGTGTACCTTGGGGAACTAATTCAACCTCCATTTCACCTGCAATCATTTGCCGGCCAGTCTCAGGGTTTGTACCAATGTGTGAAGCAATCACTTTCTTCACTCGATGGTTTACAATTAACGGTCCTACGCCGCTCTCTTTGAAAGCGGTGTCATTTGCGATCAATGTTATATCTTTAACGTCTGCTTCTAGCAAGGCATTCACTAGGTCTTCTGGTGTACCAACTCCCATAAAGCCGCCTGCCATAATCGTCATGCCATCATAAAAAAAAGAAGGGACTTCTTTTAACGAAATCAATTTATTCACGTAACAGCACCTCCTGAAAAAATAGGTGAGTATATTGCTCACACCTTAACAAAATGCAAGAAACGTGCCAAAATAACAAGGGACACTCTCCTAATGAGGAAAGCGCCCCTTGTTATTAACTAGCCAATGGTAACACGATTTCTACCAAGGTACCTTGCTGTGCTTTACTTTGATACGTAATGCTGCCATGGTGCTGTTTAATAATTTTATTACAAATCATCAATCCAAGTCCTGTTCCCTTTTCTTTTAAACTATAAAAAGGTTCACCTAGGCGAGGCAGCAGTTCTTCTGGTATCCCAACGCCTTCATCCTGAACAGAAAGAACACATTTATTCGCTTCTGCCTTTTGGAGCCTAATATGTATATTTCCGCCATCGGGCATTGCTTCTATCGCATTCTTAAATACATTTAAGAAAACCTGCTTTAATTGATTTTTCTCTCCGATTATATCAAATAACGCTTCCTCTACACTTAGAATGAATTGGATATTCTGCATATGCGCTTGCGGAGAAAGGAGTTCAAGCGTATTCTCAAGCAATTCTCTTACATTGGTACGATGAAGCTGCACAGCCTGTGGTTTTCCGAGTGTAAGCATTTCACTCGTAATGGTTTCAATTCGTCCAAGTTCACTAAGGAGGAGTTCATTGATTTCGTCTACTCCATTTTCCCATTTATATAGTTGAACAAATCCTTTGATTGTTGTGAGCGGATTGCGGATTTCATGTGCCACCCCTGCCGCTAATTCGCCAACAATGGATAATTTCTCGGATTGAATGAGTATTTCCTCTGACCTTTTGCGCTCTGAAATGTCACGGCTGATGATTACAATATGTTCAATGTCATCATTTTCTCCCTTAACTGGCATACATCGAGATTCAAATTCAATCCAATCGCCATTCTTATGACCAAGACGAAACTCAATGGATTCTGATTTTTTCGTTTCAAACATCCTGTCTAATGTATCTTTAAATAATTCAATATCATGAGGGTTAAGGAACTTGCATAATTTCGCCTCTTGCAGTTCACAGCATTGAAAACCTAATACCACCTCATGCGATGGAGAAAAATAGGTAAGGGAATGTTCTTTATCCATCACCATAATAAGATCAGATGTATTTTCAGCAATCAGCCTATACTTGGATTCACTTGCCTCTACCATTCTATACATATCCGACAATCTATTGTTTAGTCTGTGAAGTTTAACATAGGACTCTATCAGTAATACACCGATAGCAACTCCTAGCATGACAAACAAGATATATTGAAAATGAAAGAATGGGTTATCTCTAAAAATGTTGAAAGCAATTGGTACCGTCACGACATAGATAATGATATAAGCTGCAATTAAAAGTATAGCTTTTCTAATGGGGGTAAATTTTTTAAAATTATAACAGATGAAGGTAAAACAAATCATTTGAACAATCCAGCCGATAATGGCAGGTTCCCAGTGGCCGCTTGATAATAGCCGTGCCATTAACCCGAATACTGCCGTAATTATTCCTGCAATCGGTCCCAGGTATGCAAAAACCAGAATGATTGGTGCGTAGCGTATATCGTAAGTATAACCTTGCTCTTGTATTGCCAGTAGAATGAGAATTACGGATACAATTCCACCATAAATCCCCACCCAAAGGTTGACATGTTTTATTGGTTTATGATTAATAAAAGAACGAATTACTAATGGAGTACTAACCAGGAGCGAAAAAATTGAGAGATTGACAATATAATCTAGTAAAAACAATGAACTCCCACCCATAAAAAGTCTATTTTTTCCTCTATCATAAACTAGAATATTCGCCATGGCTATATGTAATAAATTATTTTAAATGTAAATTTACGCCAGAAAAAAGAAGGATCAAATCCCAGGGTTCTTTGATCCTTCCTTTTGTAAAATCACTTTATTAAACGCTCTTTTCTACGGCAGGTTTATCTTTTTCCAATAAAACAATTAATGCTGGCAATAAGATTCCACGTATTAAGAATGTATCTAATAAAATACCGACCGCCACGATGAAGCCGAATACAAACAATAATTGGATTGGCTGTGTCATCAACACCGCAAACGTTGCTGCTAAAATAATCCCAGCAGACGAGATCACACCGCCCGTATTGGCTACCGCAATTTCCACTGCTTTTTTTACAGAATGCTTTTTCCGTTCTTCCATAAATCGAGATATTAATATGATGTTATAATCAATACCCAGCGCTACTAAAAAGACAAACGAGTATAGCGGAACTCGATTACTAATCGTATCTATATCAAAAAACAGTTTGCTTAAAAACATTCCCAGCCCAACAGCCGCTAAGAATGAAATTAAAATAGTCCCCATCATATAAATCGGCATTTTAAATGATTTTGTCATGACAATTAACATGGTAAAAATTAATAATGACTCGAGTATAACAATCACAATCAAATCTCTATCATTTATGGCGCGGTCATCCACTTTTTTCGCCGTTTCCCCAGCGAAGTGAAGTTCTCCTTCGAGATTATTATCTGCTAACAGTTTATCTGCCTGATCTCTCATCTTTTCCAATGCATCCATGGTTTCTGCTGCGTATGGACTTTCCTTAAAAGTGAGACTATATTGGATTACGGCATTATCGTCTGTGCTTCCATTCGGACGAACATTGCTGACTAGTTCTTGATCTGCCAGTTCCTCCAGCAAATCGGCTTGCTGTTCAGGTGTTACCGCTTCTTTCGATTCAAACAATACCGTAGTGGCAGCTAAATCACCTTTTTCAAACTTTTCTTCTAATATTTCATAGCCTTGCCTTGAAGGCATATCCTTCGGAAACGACTTCATCGTATCAAATTCATATTTCAAATTAAACATGTTAAGTGCCGAAGCTAGGAGGATTAATCCTATAATTGAAGCTGAAAGGATTGGTTTTTTCACCACAAAGCGGCCAACTTTACTCCATAGAGAGCTGGATTTAACGGTTTCCTCTCCAACTCTAGGAATTTTGGGCCAGAAAGATTTTCGTCCAAACAAAGTAAACAAGGCTGGCACCAGCGTAATCGAAGCGAGCATTATAATGAGCATGGCTGCTGCGAAGACCGGTGCAAAGTTGCGATAGTCCCCAAACTCCGCAAAAAACAATACCAACATGGCTGCTAAAACTGTCCCGCCTGAGAAGAATACAGGCAGACCCGTTTCTCTCATGGCAAATTTCATCGCGTCAAACTTGCTTTCGGATTTTTTTAATTCCTCTCGGAAACGGGAGAAGACAAATAAGGAATAATCAATGACGGCTGCAAACAAAAGAATCGTCATGATCGAAAAGGTTTGATTGCTTATGACTAATCCAGCTGCTCCCATCAATCCTAATACCTGATTCACTACCTCATATACAAATGCAGCTGCAATCAGTGGGATTAGCGCTAATAATGGTGAACGATAAATTACTACCAATAAGATAAGAATAATTCCTACAGTGGATAATAATAAAACAATATCAGCACGGGAGAACAAATTGAGAGAATCCACAGCAATACCTGCTGGACCTGTAATATTTAGCGTTAAGTCCGTATTTTTTTCCACAATTTCAGTTACTTCCTCTAGGACCGTCCTCATTTCCTTTGATTCTAGAGAAGGGTCTAATGTTAATGGAAGAATGACTGTACTTTGATCCTCAGAGAAGAAATTAGCTGTCGCCTGTGGCGGCATCTTTGTTAAGGGAACATATTCCTTGATCCCCTCTACCTGATCGATTTTTTCAAACAGGGGATCTAAGTCCGATAGGGTAACATTGCTGCCATCCTTCTGAAAAACCAATATGGCAGGTGTTCCTTCATTATTTTCAAAGTATTTATCTTGCTTTTCTTGGGCAATCATCGATTTTGCATCTGAAGGAATAGAATTAATACTTGAGACCTCGTATTCCTTAGCACTTGGAGCGAGGACTGCCAATAACATTGTTATTAAAAGCCACATTCCAAGCGTTATCCACATTCCCTTTTTTGAGGTTGCCCGGTCAGTTATTGATCGTAAAAATGAGTTCATTCATTTTCCCCCTTCTTTATAAGTGACACTTGTGTAACTTTAATGAAAAAATAATTAACACAATGCACTTTTATTATCAATCATAGTGACACATGTGTCAATTATCAATTCATGAACATTCCTTGACTAATTATTTCCTTTATTGATGTTAACCATTCTCGTTGAGGGACCGCGAAATGATTCGGAATTGCCACGGTTTGGAGGATAAAACCGATGATAAGACTATCCGGAAGGTGTTTTTTCAAAACTCCTTCTTTCTTCCCCAAAAGGATAAACCCATGTAAATACTTGTACATTTCTAATGGCAGCTTTTTGAGTTTTGCTTTGCTTTCCATAGAATGCTCTATTCTTGCCAAGACTTGTTGAGCCGCTTCAATCAAATGATGTACTTCCGTTTTCTTAAAAATAAGATCCATAAGAAAATCAAATTGCTTTTCAAACCCGTCTAGTTCTTCCATTTTCTTTAAATCGTTCAGAAATTCTTCCATTTCATAAATCAT
The DNA here is from genome assembly GCF_057221695.1 of Neobacillus sp. plas4. NCBI lineage: Bacteria > Bacillati > Bacillota > Bacilli > Caryophanales > Bacillaceae > Neobacillus > Neobacillus sp. plas4. The sequence continues at coordinate 672,125 of NZ_CM170152.1, read as the reverse complement.
GAAGTCGGTAATTAACTCTTCTTTATTCTCGTAGTATTTATATAGAGCTGCTCTCGATACTTCCATACGTTCCGCCAAAAGACTAAAGGTAAACCCGTCATAACCATGCTGCAGTAGCAGCTGCTTTGCTTCATGAAATAATTCCACTGTATTAAATTTTCGTTCCCGTGCCATTTATGCACCCCCAGTCACTATATAAAAATAGTATACCATATTGACCAAAAATTTTTTGATCGGTCTATTCTGTTGTTTATTGACCTGGTTTGAGGATTTGTTATAATTAAAGTGAGTAATCACTCACTTTCTGGAGGGGACTGATTTATAATGTCATCAACCATCGTGATCAATGATGTGAGCAAAAGTTTTGGGAAGAAGTTAGTTTTAAATCATATTTCTCTAAACGTGGAATCAGGAAGTATTTTTGGGCTGATCGGGCCTTCTGGTTCAGGTAAAACAACCCTGGTAAAGCTTATTGTAGGCATGGATTCTCCTGACCAAGGGAATGTTGAGGTATTGAATTCTGCTGTTCCAAATTTAAAATTGCTGCAGAGAATCGGTTATATGGCCCAGGCTGACGCTCTTTATTCTGATTTAACAGGAGAAGAGAACCTTGCCTTTTTTGCCTCCCTCTACAAGCTTAAAAAGGACGTTAGAAAAGAACGTATTTCCTATGCGGCAAACTTAGTGAATTTAACAGGTGAATTAAAAAAGAAGGTTGAAAATTATTCCGGCGGGATGAAGCGCCGTTTATCCCTTGCTGTTGCGTTAATCCAGGACCCAGACATACTTATTCTAGATGAACCGACTGTAGGGATTGACCCTGAGCTGAGACAGTCGATATGGGCAGAGTTATTTCGTTTAAAAAATGCCGGTAAAACCATTTTAGTCACCACACATGTAATGGATGAAGCTGAAAAATGTGATGTTCTTGCTATGGTCCGTAACGGTGAAATACTCACGATTGGATCTCCATCAGAATTAAAAGACAGATACGGGATTACCTCTCTAGAAGAGGTATTTTTAGCTGCGGGAGGTAAACGGTGATGAGTATACTGGCAATGGTTAAACGAATTTTCCGCCAAATGCTACGTGATAAGCGGGCGCTCGCATTGATGATGGTGGCTCCATTATTGGTTCTTACCCTTTTAAATTACCTTCTAGCTGGTAATACCGTTGACCCGAGACTGGGTGTCATTCAAGGTGATGACAAACTAATTGAAAGATTAGAAGATAACCACATTACCGTTTTACAGGTGAATGGTCATACAAATAAAATGCTGCTTGAAAAAGACCTGGATGGCATTCTTGAATTTGATGGAGAAGAAATTTCTTTGACCCTTACCAACGACCAGCCTAATGCTGCAAAAGCATTGCAAATAAAGGTTCAACAGGCGATTGCAGCCGAAAAGTCAAAAGAACAAGCTGAAAATTTAGCTGTATTCATGGAAAACATTCAAAGTAAGCTTCCCGGAGTTCCGTTAAACATGGAGCAAGTAAAAGCACCTGAAATCAAAATGTCTTATCTCTATGGCAATAAAGATACCATCTTTTTTGATCAATTAAGTCCCATTTTAGTCGGTTTCTTTGTCTTCTTCTTTGTATTCTTAATCTCTGGGATTGCCTTGCTGCGAGAACGAACCACCGGCACCCTGGAACGATTACTGGCAACACCTATTCTGAGAAGAGATATTGTCTTTGGCTATATACTCGGCTATGGATTATTTGCAGTAATTCAAACCATCATTGTCGTTACGTATGCTGTTAAAGTATTAGATATTAATCTTGCAGGTTCATTCTGGAATGTTGTACTGATTAACTTAACCCTTGCTCTCGTGGCATTAACACTTGGCATTCTTTTATCAGCATTCGCTAATTCAGAGTTTCAGATGATGCAATTTATTCCCTTAGCGATCATTCCACAGGTCTTCTTTGCAGGGATCTTTCCTTTTGAGTCTATGGCTGGCTGGATGCAGGTCCTCGCGAAATGTATGCCGATGTATTACGGGGGCAGTGCTTTAGTGGACGTCATGTATAAAGGTTTAGGCTTTATTGACATTATGAACGACCTTTTCGTGTTATGGGGATTTGCCCTTGTCTTCATAGTTTTAAATATAGTAGCATTGAAAAAATATAGGAAAATTTAGATTGTGTGAAGGAGCAAGCAATGACTGAAGACGAATTAATGCTTGAGCAGTTATTTGATGAGGATAAATTAACGGATAAACAAAAGAAAATCATTGTGGCCGCAATTGAAACCTTTTCGGAAAAAGGCTATGCAGCCTCTTCCACAAGTGAGATCGCTAAGAAGGCCGGTGTGGCAGAAGGAACAATTTTTCGTCATTATAAAACCAAGAAGGAATTATTAGTTTCTATTGTGGCACCTTTGATGACAAAGTTCATTGCACCGCTAGTGGTCAAAGACTTCAATAAAGTACTCGACCGGGAATATGAAACAGTTGAGGATTTTCTACGAGCTACAATTGAAAATCGAAGGGACCTTCTCATCCGAATGCTCCCTGTGGTGAAAATCATGTTTCAAGAAATTCCCTTCCAGCCGGAATTGCGTGAACAATTTCTTGAACTTGTGGTAAAGAATATTTTTAACCGGGTTGAAAAAGTTATCATTAGCTATCAGGAAAAAGGGCTATTAATCAATATGCCGCCAGAAAGTATCGCTAGGTTAACGATTACCAATATTCTTGGCTTCTTATTTTCCCGATACATTCTATTTCCTCATTTGGAATGGGAAGATGAGCTTGAAATTGAGCGGACGATACAATTTATTATGCACGGGATAGGGAAAAAGGAATAATATAAAAAGCAAGCCCCTCAGTATACAATAGTGAGGGGCTTGCTTTTTATCCTATTAACAAAAACTCATTACCATCTTCAACACTGAACTGTTCAATGTCCCCCCATCAACTTGTTTAAGCTTCAACAATGTTTGGTTGTTGGTATACTTCTTGATCGAATTCGCCTGTTGCTTTGCTTGTTAGGACTCCGGATGTGATTGCACCGCTTACGTTTAGGGCTGTACGTCCCATGTCAATGAGCGGCTCTACTGAGATTAGCAGACCTACAATTGCAATTGGAAGGTTCATGACGGATAGCACGATAAGTGCAGCGAATGTTGCACCGCCGCCAACACCTGCTACCCCAAATGAACTAATGGCAACTACGATAATCAAGGAAATTATAAAACCTGGGCTGAGTGGATCAATACCAGCTGCTGGTGCAACCATAACCGCTAACATTGCAGGGTATACCCCAGCGCATCCATTTTGACCAATGGAAAGTCCAAAGGAACCTGCAAAGTTGGCAATCCCTTCAGAAACACCCAGGTCTTTCGTTTGTGTTTTAATCGTTAAAGGCAGTGTTCCTGCACTCGAGCGTGAAGTAAAAGCAAATGTTAACGTTGGTAATGACTTTTTCACGAAATTAACTGGGTTAATTTTTGCAATTGTTAGCAAAAGTAAATGAACAATAAATACAAGAATAAGTGCTACATACGAAGCGATAACAAACTTTCCTAATTTTACAATTGCATCATAGTTGCTTGTTGCCGCAACCTTTGTAATAATTGCTAAAATCCCATACGGTGTTAGGCGAAGAATCAATGTTACAACTCGCATGACAACCGCGTATATGGAATCAATAATTTTAGCAAAAAGTTCAGCATTCTCAGGGTCTTTACGTTTTACGGCAAGGTAAGCAATCCCGATAAAAGCGGCAAAGATAACCACTGCAATGGTTGAGGTTGCACGAGCACCTGTTAAATCTAAAAATGGATTCGCAGGCACTAATTCAAGGATTTGCTGTGGGATGGTCATGGATTCAACAGTGCCGACTCTTTCTTCTAAAGCCGCATTTCTCGCTGCCTCTGCTTCCCCTTCCGTCAGCTCAATACCATCCAGACCAAATCCTAATGATGTACCAATGCCAATCGCTGCAGAAATAGCGGTTGTTCCAAGTAAAATTCCAATTACAAGGATGCTGATTTTCCCGATGTTTTTGGTTAATTTTAATTTTGTAAATGCTCCTACAATTGAAATGAATACAAGCGGCATGACCACCATTTGCAGTAACTTAACGTACCCTGTTCCTACAATGTTAAACCACCCAATCGATTCCGTTGTAACCTTAGAATCAGCACCATAAAGTAAATGAATAATAAAACCAAATATAAGTCCTAAACCTAATCCAGAGAATACACGTTTTGAGAAAGATACATGCTTCTTTGCCATAAACCGCAAACCGGCCATGAGTAAAAGCAAAACGGCGACATTCACAATAATAAGTATTGTGTTCATCCTTCTTCCCCCTATTTATAATTTTTATATTACGCATTAATATATGAACATACTAAGGTTGATATTCTTATAGTAAAGTGAGAAGTAAGTATTTTGAATAAAATCTCCAGATTGAAGAATACTACCTGCTAACAATAAAAACAGAAGGAGAATTAAATATGGAGTTTAATTCCTATTGGTATCTGGGATTAGGTGTCTTAAGTATTCTTCTGTTAATTTATGTGTATCTAAAAACTAGGAACCCTCGAAGTATACTGCTTTTTCTTACTATGGTGGGTCTAGGATATATAATAGAAGCTGTGATTTATAATTTCGGACATAGTTATCGGTATTACCCTAAACTTCTTATGTACGATTCTTTTTATGACAGTAATATGGGCGCCATTGCCTCCAATGCGCTGGCATTACCTATTGCAGCAACATTTATAGCCGTACTTCGAAAGAATTGGCTCTGGATTCTATTTTTTGTCTGCCTTTTTGCCGGTACAGAATGGTTATTCTTGAAGCTTGACATCTATAAACATAATTGGTGGAAAATCAGATATACTGTTTTAGGACTTCTTCTTGTTTATTTTCCTTTAGCAAAAGTGTTCTATTCCTTGCTTCTCCAATCGCTACAAGGGAAACTTCACTCCATTTTACTGTTTCTAATTATCAGTCCAATATCAGCAAGTTTCCAATTTACACCAATTATGTTCTTCTCAAATCGTTATTATGAATTGGGCTGGTTTGAGACCTTTTCAGAAGATACCACTGCTTTTAGTGCTCTCTATTACATATCCGCTTGTCTTTTCTATGTTTGGATAGCCAAATTTCCTTGGAAGCTAAAATGGTTAAAGTATGTGGTAACACCATGTTTAATGTACCTCTTAAACCTTTTCCTACAAAAAGCCGGTATCCTCCACAGCCAAGTCTGGTGGGATCCATGGTTTTACCTCATCCTATCTGTTTTCGTATTAAAAATTACCGTTACCATTAGCAAGCACTTAACAAATGGACCACAAAAAAATACCTAACCTATTATAAAGATTAGGCATTTTTCGTTCGGACTGTCCGCCTGGGGTGGAAAGTGTCCACGAGCGGTGCCTGTCACCAAGGTGTCACCATTTTAATCTTCTTAAGTAGTTCTACTCTTTTTACTACGATTGAATTATTATAGGTTTAGTAGAAGAATAAAAAATATAGATTGAGAGAACTGCTTATGTGGCGAAATAGAAATGTATGGATATTATTAATGGGGGAGTTTATCGCAGGTCTTGGGTTATGGCTTGGGATTATTGGGAATTTAGAGTTTATGCAAGAGAAAATACCTTCTGATTTTTTAAAATCACTTCTTATGGCCACCGGACTATTAGCTGGAATTGCAGTTGGTCCTTACGCAGGCAAAATCACCGATCAGGTAAGCAAGAAAACGGTTATGTTATGGTCTGGCTTACTGCGTACAATCAGTGTGATCTTTATGCTTATTGCAATTGCCACTGGCTCCGTTTGGTGGATGGTTGTTTTTTTCGTTACGATACAGATTTCTGCTGCCTTTTACTTTCCGGCTTTGCAAGCGGCGATCCCTCTTATTGTTAAAAACAAGGATTTGCTTCAGATGAATGGAGTTCATATGAATGTCTCGACCCTTTCCAGAATTATTGGTACCTCTGTTGCGGGTATACTTTTGGTTGTACTTCCGTTGTCTATGCTCTATATCGGTTCTTTGGCTGCCTACCTTGGGTTACTAATCCTAACTTGGTTCCTCAATTTCGAAGAAACCAAGGAAGAATCGTCAGCTGCGTCAAGTGCCCAGGAAAAAGCGAGTTTTAAAGATGTTTTACCAGTTATTAAGGGATTACCGGTTGTCTTTATAACTCTGTTGATGACACTTGTTCCACTTTTATTTCTGGGCGGCTTTAATCTTCTCGTCATCAATATTAGTGAATTACAGGACAGCTCGGCTATAAAAGGATGGATTTACGCGGCTGAAGGAATTTCCTTTATGATTGGTGCCTTTTTCATAAAAAAAATAAGTGACAAACTTTCTCCACACCGAATATTAATAATCAGTTCTATTCTCTGTGGTTTGTCACAGCTTCTGCTATATTTTGCAGATGTTCCGTTCATTACGATTGCAGCGTTCCTGATTTTTGGATTCTCAGTTGGCTGCTTCTTTCCAACAGCCTCTACTATCTTTCAAACAAGTGTACCAAAGGATTTTCATGGAAGATTTTTTTCGTTCCGCAATATGCTCGATCGCGTTGCCTTCCAAATCGTACTGCTTATAACTGGGTTCTTGCTAGACTTTATCGGGTTGCAGCTCATGTGTGTACTTTTTGGCGGCCTCACCATTATGACAACGTTACTTTTTTATGTTAAAAACAAGCAAATTCTTCGTGAAAACTGACAAAAGGCACCTGCATTTTTATAGCAGGTGCCTTTCGATTATTTTTTAACATCAACTTTCTGGATGGCCGCCTTACTAAATCCTTGGTATACATCAATGACTGCGAATAAAAGGAAAATAAAAATAGCACCCCCAAAAATCCAATTATCTAGATTACCTGTAATACTAAATAAATCAGTCATATAAGTAACGAATCCTGAATTAAATAACTGGTTGTTACTAGCGATGACAATAAATACAATCGAAGCTGCACCATGTATGACAGTATTGAGGATTGCAAGTTTCCTAGTCCATTGGCGGGTTTTCAATTTATATAAGGCCATGGTAATATCGAGCACAATAACAAGAACCACCAATGGCCAATATGATTGTAAAACCTCTTGATTGAATACCGGCATTACAAATTCAAGACCATTCCTTCCTTTTTCATAGACTCCAAGAAGACTTGATGCATTAAAATAAACACTTGCCCAAATCGCCGTCCATAGTAAACCGAGGAATACTTCTCCCTTTGGTATTGCTTTTTCCTTTAGAATGTAAGGGATGTTGTTCAAATCCTCAGGTGTCCACTCTTTAAAGCATGGTGTTAAGGGAACTTGAGTTTTCTTGTGATCCGTACGTTCTATGATTGCAAACACAACCGTTGCCCAGAAAAACACTTGAATTCCCGTGCTCAAGATCTTCCATATGCCCAAGCCAATTAGGTTCAAAATGACGTTTAATAATGCTTCATCCGATGAATGTGTAATAATCGTTTCTGCAATCATGGAAATCAGTGTGATTGCTGCTGCAATGGGAAGGATCATTTTTAATAGATTTATATAGATGTCATAGTAACGTGGTCCAATTAAATGCAGCGGTCGATCTAAATAACCGCTGGCAAGGAGCACAGGATTGCCCATTTTTTTAAGGACATCCTTAACATCTTCCTCTGAAAAATCATCTGGCAGCATATCCTCAATGGTTGAGCGCAGCTCCAGGGCAATATCGGCACGACTTTTTTCAGGCAGTCTGCGCGTAACCTCTTGAATATAAAGCTCAATCAACCTCATCCTTTTCAACTCCTTTTTAATAATAGGGTAAGTTCTTGGGATGTTTTCTCCCATTCTCTCTTTAATTGCTGGAATATCTCTGTTCCGTATGGTGTTAACACGTAATATCTGCGCGGCCTGCTTTCTGTTGTATCCCAGCTGCTCGAAACTAATTCTTGTTTCTCCAAACGGCGAAGCAATGGATATAGTGTACTTTGTTCGATGGTAATCCCACACTCCTCTAATAATTGGACAAGAGAATATCCATATTGAGGAGTTTTCAGCTGACTTAACACAGCCAACGTTAAAGTTCCTCGCCTAAGCTCTGTCGTCAACGAATTCAGTAACGTACTCATCCTTCCACCTCCTTCGGTCACAATGCTGTGCGTCGTACACTATGCTTTATACTATGCGTCATACACTATTGTTGTTCCTAAAATAATTCATACTGAACAATATTTCTTTATGAAAGGTAATTGGTAATATTCTCTAAATGTAGTGAATATAAAACGGTGACAGGCACCGGGGTTGAAACGTAGTTTTAACCATTTATACATCTATGTATATTTTTTGAGGGGGAATGGATTATGAGTACTTCTGTATTGGAAAATTTAGTTACGGCAAGGGATTGTTTATTAAAGGAGATTGAGTTATTAAGCTATGAGGATCTCAACAAAAAGCCTGATTCCAGTACCTGGAGTATCGCTCAGGTTTGCCACCATTTGTATTTAACAGAAAGTGTCTTCACGCAAGCGATTATTTACGGACTTAATAAAAGTAATGGAAAAAAGGCAGAAGCAAAGGAGATCCAGGTTACAGCTGACCGGACACAAAAGATACAAGCACCCGAAATAGTCATACCTGGAGATGGACCATGGGAAATGCAGCAAATTAAAGACCTATTAAATCAATCAAGAACTATATTTTTGGACTTTTATAATCAAATCGAAGACAAATCCGTGCTTGCAGAAAAATCCACAAAGCACCCGCTCTTCGGCTACCTGCCGCTAAATCAATGGGTTGATTTAATCTACCTCCATGAAGAGCGCCATATCGAGCAAATTAAAGAGCTTAAACTGGTGAAGTGATGTAATGTTTTAAATGGAATGGTGCCTGTCACCATTTATACATCCATGCATAAACATCCATATTTTTACAACAACAAAAAAAGAGGAGCCTGCAGCTAGTAATGCTGCATGGCTCCTTCTTTTAGGCTCTGATCAAGGTTTCCGCTAGTATCCGGGCACCAACGTCAAGTGCAGATTTATTAAAGGTCATATAAGGGTGATGCAAACCTGGCTGAAGATCAGCACCTACACCAATCATAGTTGCTTTTAATGCTGGATTCTTTATGGTGTAGAAATGAAAATCATCACTTCCAGAAGTGATTACTGGCGGGGCTAATACTTCATCACCGAATGTATGTCGAATTGCTTCTTCAGCAATGGCTTCTGCCTCAGGAGAAACCTCTGCCCCAGGTGTAAAGTCATTCCAATTCCATTCAATCTTTACACCATATAAATCACATAAACTGGCTAGCCCAGTTTCTATTTTGTCCTTCAGTTTTTTCAGTACCTCATTCTTTTGAGCACGGACATCGATGGCAAATTCCGCCGAACCCGGGATAATGTTTAAGCTCTCTCCGCCAGCTAGGACCTTCGTAAGTTTTGCAGAATAGGCCTCGAATGGGGATAGGTAGATAGATTTGATGAATTGGTGCAGCCCAAAAATCACATCGATCGCGTTTTTGCCTTGATGCGGTCTCGCCCCGTGCGCGTCCTCACCAAAGACTTTTCCTTCTAAGAAGAAAGCCGCACCATGATGAATAGATGGTGAAACTCGTCCCATTGAAAGCTCCTCAATAGGGCGAAGATGAATACCGAATAAGTGGCTCACGTTTTCAATCGCCCCGCGCTCAATCATGGCTAAAGATCCGTTCCCCTTCTCCTCGGCAGGCTGAAAGATAAAACGTATCTTCTTAGTCAGCTTCTGATCTTTCAAATAAAGCAGTGCTCCAAGCACCATTGAAATGATCGCATCATGGCCGCAGGAGTGGTTACCCTGCCAAACGCCATTTACCTCTTGCCATAATGCGTCGATTTCTGCCCGTACCGCAATTACTTCGTCCCCATCGCCTATTTCAGCGATAAGCCCAGTAACATCTGAAAACGTCCTGTATGTAACACCCAAATTATCTAATATACCAGCAATAGCCTGCGTAGTTTTAAACTCCTTCCAGCTTACCTCAGGGTTTGCATGGAAATGCTCAAACCAAGCCAAAATTTGCTTCTCAAGATCCTCCCTCACCACAAAAACACCCCTATCCTTCTAAAAAATCATTATACAAATAGTACAACAACAAAGCCTGCCCTTACAATCATTTTTAGAAAGGAAAGATTATAAAGAGGTGACAGGCACCACAGAAAGACACTGTCCACCTCAGGCGTACACTCCTTTACGAATAATTAACCATATCCATTGTGTGTTCAAAAAACTTTTGGGGCTTGGTTCATTTTGTGTTGGACAAGTTTGTTGTGAACAAGGTGCACAAGAATAATTTTTATTCCATAAAATAATATTAAGAATTGTAGAAGTAAATATAAATTGTGAAGGGAAAGATGTGGTGTTCGTAATGAAAAATTATCAGGTTTTTGATTATTCGTTTCAGAATCTTCGTGAGAAGAGCATGTCGTTTGAAGAGGTATTTGAACATATCATCAAATTCATGAACTTGGCGCCCAGCGGGAATTACCGTTTAATGGTCGGAACGGATTCCCAAGTTCATAAAAGACACACCATTTTTATAACGGGTATTGTGATTCAAAATGAAGGCAGGGGAGCATGGGCTTGCATAAGGAAAATCATCATTCCAAGGAAAATGACGCAGCTTCATGAAAGAATTTCCTTTGAGCTCTCGTTAACCGAGGACATCGTAGCATTATTTACGGAAGAGAGAAAAGATCGGTTAATCAATATCGTACTTCCCTTTGTCTATCAGGGAGCTACATTCACCATGGAAGGGCATATTGATATTGGAGCGGGAAAACGAAACAAAACGAGGGAGTTCGTAAAAGAAATGGTTTCGCGAATGGAATCGATGGGAGTAGAGCCTAAGATAAAGCCAAATGCCTTTGTTGCCTCAAGCTATGCCAATCGCTACACAAAATAGGGACCTGAGCCATGTTGCGTTCACTACAAATACGCACCAGGGCTCAGGTCTCTACTTTTTTCCTCGAACTATACAAAGTCTTTACATTCTTTTAACACCGGGTTAAGAAAGAATTCAAATTTTTCAGATAAGATTAAACAAACGACACTAATCCGGGAGGGACAAAATGAAGATTACAGTTGCGGGTGCAGGAAATGTTGGATTAGTCACAGCCGTTTGTCTGGCCGATGCGGGTCACCAAGTAACCTGTGTTGACACACAAAAAGAAAAAATAGAAATGCTCAGAAAGGGAATTACCCCATTCTTTGAACCTGGATTGGAACCTTTGTTAGAAAAAACACTCTCCAATGGGCAACTCCGCTTTACGACTGATCCGAAGCTTGCCTATTCCAATGCTGAGATTATTTTTATTGCAGTTGGAACACCTGCTAAAAAAGATGGTTCTGTGGACTTATCCTATATTTATGCTGTCTCCTACACCATTGCCGAAAATATTCAAAATGACGTAATTGTCTGTACGAAAAGTACTGTCCCCGTTGGCACAAACGATGTCATCAAGCAAATCTTCCACCATCGTAAGCCGCGGCACCTTAAAGCTGATATCGTTTCAAACCCTGAATTTCTGCGTGAAGGTTCAGCCATTATGGACTTTTATTTAGGAGACAGAATTATCGTTGGTACTGATAACCCTGAAGCTGCAAACATTATGGAACAGCTCTATCTTCCATTAAAAATACCAATCATTATAACGGACATTAGGAGCGCAGAGATGATTAAATATGCCTCCAATGCATTTCTTGCAACGAAAATCAGTTTTATCAATGAAATTGCCAACCTCTGTGAAAAGGTTGGAGCGAATATTGACGAGGTGGTATACGGAATTGGAAGGGATAAACGGATTGGGACATCTTTTCTCCAAGCCGGGATTGGATATGGGGGTTCTTGTTTTCCTAAAGACACAAAAGCATTGGTCCAGCTTGCCGGCAATGTCAAACATCCTTTTGAATTACTCGAGTCGGTCATCAAGGTAAATCAGTCCCAGCATTCCCTTCTAGTAAGAAAGGCAAAGGAAATAATGGGCTCGTTAAAAGGAAAAAAAGCTGCCTTACTCGGACTCGCCTTTAAACCAGAAACAGATGATATCCGTGAAGCAGCCTCAATCACCATTATTAAGGACTTACTTGAAGAAGGGGCTATCATCACAGCCTTTGATCCGATTGCCATTCCAAAAGCACATCAACTGTTAGGAAATTCTATTGAATACAGTACGGATATTCGACAAGCGCTTAAAGACGCAGACTTTGCTGTCATTGCCACCGAGTGGGAGCAAATAAAGCATCTGCCCTTGAATACGTTCGCTGCCTATATGAAAGAACCGATTGTGCTGGATGGACGAAATTGCTATGCACTACGAGAAGTTCAACGATACCCCATTACTTACGTATCGATTGGCAGACCTGTTATTTCAAATGTAAAGCCTATATCTTTAAAATAGAGGGAGAATCCTACCATGAGAATAATTCAATCCTTTTATCACCTCGAATGCAAAGTATTTCAAGGGATTAATAGCCATTTTGATAAGAAGTTTTTTAATCTCTTTTTTCGCACGATAACGCATATAGGAGGAGCATTCTTTATCAGTGTAACGGCCTTGTTGCTTATTATCTTTTCTTCTGGCCAAACTAGACTCGCAGCAATTTCTAGCGCTGTGTCCTTGGCTCTGAGTCATATACCGGTGCAGCTGGTAAAGAAGCTTTTCCCTCGGAAGAGGCCATATTTATCTTTGGAAACCACGAAGATTTTGCCTAATCCATTAAAGGATCATTCTTTTCCATCTGGTCATACCACAGCGGTTTTCTCAGTTATTGTCCCATTTGTCCTGCTTAACCCCTTATTAGCCTTTTGTCTAATTCCTTTAGGGCTATGTGTTGGGATTTCGAGAATCTATTTGGGTCTTCATTATCCATCTGATGTCATTGCAGGAGCTATTCTTGGTGCAAGCTTTGGAAGTCTTTGTTTTTCTTTCTTAATCAACTAAGATGCAGGACTTGTAGAGGAGGGTTTTTATGAAAATTGCTATTTTCACTGATACCTTTTTTCCAGATGTAAATGGGGTTGCACGGACACTCAATCGATTTACTCACTATCTTGAAAATCAAGGGCATTCCTATAAGGTATTCGCTCCTAATTCTGTTCCAAATGAATATGTTTCAGACAATATTCACAGGTTAAAAAGCTTGCCCTTGTTCCTGTATCCCGAATGCCGGGTAGCTTTCCCAAACTTTTTGCAAATAAAGTCAGATATAGAGCAATTCTCCCCAGATTTGATTCATGTTGCAACACCATTTACTGTCGGTCTTTCTGGTGTTTATTTTGCTAAAAAATTAGATATTCCGGTTGTCGGTTCCTATCACACTGATTTCAGTGACTATTTACGGTTTTATGACCTAGAATTCCTTTCTAAACCTCTTTGGAAGTACATGAAATGGTTTCATAGCCCATTTAAAAAACTCTTCGTCCCATCTATGGATACGCTAGAAAAGCTAAATATCCGCGGATTTTCAAACCTGGAAATCTGGCCAAGGGGTGTCGATTGCCAGCTTTATCATCCCAATTATGATAAGGCGAGTGTTCGTCACCGGTACGGTATTTCTAAAAAATTCACCCTTACTTTTGTAGGAAGGTTGGCCCCAGAAAAGGATTTACACACTCTTATGAAAATCGCAAACTCTTTACCTGCTGGGATAAATGAACAGGTACACTGGATAATTGCCGGGGATGGCCCGCTCCTTGAAGAACTTAAAATGATTGCGCCAGCCAATATGACCTTTACAGGTTATTTAAAAGGTGAAGGATTAGCAGAAGTTTATTCAGCTTCAGACTTATTTATTTTTCCATCGCCAACTGAAACCTTTGGCAATGTTGTTCTAGAAGCACTTGCAAGCGGGACACCGGTCATTGGGGCAAATTCTGGCGGAGTGAAAAATATCGTTACACATGGCGGTACGGGGCATTTATGTGAGCCAGGCAATGCAGAGGATTTTCTCCAGCGTATTGTTCTTTTGTTAACGAATGATTCACTAAGGGCTCAAATTGCGCTTAATGCTAGGAGATATGCACTTACTCAAAAGTGGGACCAGATATTCGAAAACTTAGTGAACCATTATTACTCTGTGATCGATGAGCCTGTAAAAAAGATATATGCTTGAAGGTGAGGAGGAGTAGGATATGGATACAGTTTCTCATATTATGATCGGCTTCGGCCTAGGTGCCCTTGCTCAAATGGACCCGATGATTTCAACCGACAGCACCTTATCAACGGCTGTCCTGATTGGAACCGTAGTTGGTTCTAATGCTCCTGATTTCGATTTCATGTATCGTCTCAAAGGGAAAAGCTGTTATTACCGAAATCATCGCGGGTTGTCACATTCTCTGCCGGCCATCTCAATTTGGTCATTACTCATTTCAACCTGTTTACTCATTCCGTTCACTGGCACCTCCTTTTCCCACTTATTTTTCTGGACATTACTTGCTGTATCTATCCACGTCCTTTTTGATTTATTTAACGTAAATGGGACACAAGCATTTCGCCCATTTTCGTCAAAATGGTTTTCCTTAGACTTCCTTCCCTTGGTCGACCCCTATATAATAATGTTTCATATTCTTGGATTCAGCCTGCTGCCTTTCTATGCTCCAGGCAGTGTGTTTTCTGTTATTTACCTAGTAATCGTCTTTTACCTTTTGATCCGTTTGACAGCAGCCCTGCTCTTAAAAAGGAAACTAACACTGCATTTTCAAAATGCCCTGCAAATAAAATTGATTCCTAAAACTTCACCTTTCCAGTGGAGCATTCTGATTGAAACGGACTTGGACTTTTTATTTGGAACTTATTCGCAAAGCCAATTATGGATTGAGCATACGTTTTCCAAAAAAATAGAATACCCGGAGTTAGTTTTATATAGCTGTAAAGATCAGCAGGTAGATAACTTTCTTAGAAGTACTCATTATGCCTTCCCGTTTGTTCAAAAAAGGAAAAGCGGCTATTTCATTTATTGGAAAGATCTTCGTTTTCGCTCAAAGAAATTTTTCCCTAAGCTTGCTATTGTGTTTATTTCATTAGGTAACGAAAAACAGGTTTCTTATTCTGGGAAACTAGTGTCTATTAAACATTACAAAAGGGTAATTAAGAACTTGGCAGCGTCAATAAAGTAAAAATCCTGAGCCACTTTGCGTTTTACTCAAAACGCCGGGTGGTTTAGGATTTTTTGTTATGGAAGCTCTGGTTTTTTAAATACCGGCGGCTCCCCACCTAAGGTTTTTAAAAACGCTAATAAGTCAGCCTTCTCTTGTTCTGTTAAGCCTAGGGGACTCATGAATTTTTGCATAAAAAAGCTCTTATTCGGGTGGTTATCTCCCCCGCGGTTATAGTAGTCTATTACTTCTTCTAACGTGGCTAGACTGCCATCCCGCATGTATGGTGCCGTGTGAGTAATTCCATAAAGGCCAGGTGTACGGATTCTCCCCAGGTCAGTTTCTTGTCCCGTCACAGCTTGTCTGCCTTTATCCTGGGTATTGATACCAATATTGTAAAAATTGTTATCTGAAAGGTTCGGCCCATTATGGCAGGTCACACAAAATGCTTTTCCTGTAAATAATCTCAAGCCGTTGATTTCTTGGCTTGTCAGCGCCTCTGTTTCACCTTCAAGAAACCTATCGTAGGGTGTGTCCTTTACAACGATTTGCCTTTGAAAGGCAGCAAGCGCTTTTGCGATATTTTGTTCAGTGATTCCATCGTTAAATGCCGCTTGGAACTTTTCTTGATAGCCTTGGATCGCAGATAGTTCTTGGATGAGTTCATCTAGCTGTTGGTTCATCTCATTAGGATTTTCAATTGGTCCAAGTGCTTGCTCCTCTAACGAAGCAGCGCGGCCATCCCAAAAATTTGTACTGTAATAGCCTGCGTTTATAACCGTAGGGCTGTTTCTTGCCCCATATCCGCCAGTATACGTATTAAAGGTAGCCTGATTTTCTCCATAGCCCATTCCAGGGTCATGACACGTTTGACAACTAACCTCGTTGTTCCCAGAAAGCCGTGGGTCGAAAAATAGCATCTGCCCCAGTTCAAGTACCTCCGGCTTCATCGGATTGTCCTCAGGAACCGGTACCTCCCCAATTGGAACAAGTGTTGTATGATTGCGGAGACTAGTTAGAAGCTTCTTTGGATCAAGATCACTCGCTTGCGCTGCGGCTTGCTCCTTTACAGGCTGCTTTATTGGTGCCTTAACCTCTTCCTGCCCTCCGCACGCTGATAAACCGATACAAATTAAGGTTGTTAAAACCGTGCCCTTCACTAACCTATTCATAGTAAGAAAGCTCCTCATGTTTTTTATCTTATCACCATTATAAAATTGGGCTTATTAAAAAGGAGCTCCACATTGTGAAGAAATTAGTAAAGTTGTTCCAGGTGTCCGCCTGAGGTGGACACTGTCCACGAGCGGTGCCTGTCACCGTCGGTGACAGGCACCGCATTATTTCAAGATATCAAAGATGATTTTCGCATGGTCAGTGTTATCAATTTGACCCGCGAAGCGTTCGCTTCCCGGTCCGTACGCATAGACGTTTACGTCTTCGCCTGTGTGTCCTTTGGTTGTCCATCCTGTTAAGGAACGCAAGTTTATTATTTCTTTAATGGCGCTGTCTATGGTACTGACATTCATGGTTCTTGCTGCTCTTTCTACTGATTTTATTTCATTCTTTGTTAAAGGCAGGTCGATATACTTCGTTAAGGTTTCTTTGACAGATGCTCCTTCGGCTATTTCCGCGGCCATGTAATTAGGTGTGCGCTTAACCGCTTTTATCACAGAACTTAACCAATTATATTGATCCTGTGCTCCTATCGATAACCCCCCTGTTGAATGGTCAGCCGTTGCAATCACCAATGTGTGTCCGTCCTTTTTTGCAAATTCAATGGCGGCTTTGAATGCTTTCTCGAAATCTTCAATTTCACTCATAGCACCCACAATATCATTGTCATGTGCGGCCCAGTCAATTTGACTTCCTTCAATCATAAGAAAAAAACCATTTTTGTTCTGATTTAATCGTTCTATTGCAGAAGTGGTCATATCATCCAGAGATGGTATGCTTTTAGAACGATCAATCATCTTTGGCAGCCCTTTCGGTGCAAAGAGCCCTAGTACCTGAGGATTATGATCTTTTTCCATTTCTTCAAGGTTCGTAACATAGCTGAATCCGTCTTTGACAAACTCTCTCACAAGGTTCCTATCTTTACGGATAAAAAAATCGGAGCCTCCTCCAAGCATTACGTCAATTTTATGTTTGCCATTTATTAAATCCTGATAATACTCGTCCGCAATGGCATCCATGCTATTCCGGTTGAATACATGAGCACCAAAAGCGGCAGGGGTCCCATGGGTGATGGGGGCAGTAACAACGATCCCTGTTCCTTTTCCTTTTTCCTTTGCTGTTTCTAGGACAGATTTCAATTTTGCGTGATCGCTCCCTATGCCGATTGCCCCATTGTAGGTTTTTACACCAGTTGCCATTGCGGTTGCTGCAGCTGCTGAATCTGTTATATTATAACTTGGGTCATTCGGAAAGGTTGTCTGCTGGCCCACGAGATACGGTCCAAACTCTGTTGATTCAAGCTCGATAGTAGCCGGGTCATCTTTTAAATAGCGATATCCTGAAGTAAATGATACACCCATCCCATCACCAATTAGAAAAATAATATTTCTAATTCCACTACTATTCTCATTTGCTTTACCTATCTCCGGATAGTAGGTTCCTGTGATTAATAAGCTGATAGCAACTAAAAAAATCCATTTACCATGACGTTTCATGAACATAAAATCCCCCCTATATTATCCTGAATCAAATATAATTATTATGGATATAGGGAGTACAAATTATCCACAAAAACACAACTACCGACATAATAGAAAAAAAGGGATTGAGCATGATATGCCCAATCCCTTTTTTGATACAACTGTCCGCCTGAGGTGGAAAGTGTCCACGAGTGGTGCCTGTCACCAAATTTTTTTCGTCATTTTTTACACCAAATCTTATCACTTAAACTCTCTACAAAAACCTTCTATATCTTCAGGTGATGTGACTGTTTTTTCATGTTCTTCTTCATGTGAGAATCTGCAGAAGTAGAACATTTTGTCACGATACTCATTTTCAAATTGATTTATATCTGAGGGGGAGGCAGCTAATTTGCCATAAAGCTCTTTTGGATAATAATTGATTTCAATATTATTGTTTTTAAATTGCCTATCTTTGACCAGTTCCCACAGCTCGTAAATTTTCTGTAACTCTTTCTCTTTTTCAAAAGGCTCTGCAAAATTTACTACATGGATACGTTCGAAGCTCTGAAGAGGATTTTCATTATAAATAGTTTGATAGCTGTCTTCAAATCGATACTTCTTCCCAATCTCATCAGGAAAAGAACCATAAGCATAGATTTTTCCTGCGTCTTGAAAAATAGCTGCAACCGGAGGCAGCATTTCTTTTTTAAACTGTTCTCCCCAATTTTCCTCTTTATAATTGTCTTCTGTTACTTGATAATTCTCAGAAACATTCACCGTGATAGTCATTTCTGCATTAGCCAAAGGATGAATCTGAAGGGTAAAATCACCCTCATCATCGCCTAATATTTTTGTATATTCGACATCATCGATTTCAAACTGCCCGCCATATTTTTCCTTCAGATATTCTAATGCAGCTTTTTCAGCTTTTGGTTCATTTGCTCCATAGTAGACAAAGTCTAAAGCATATACTCCTAACAGTAAAAATGGTGATAAAACGATTAACCCCACTAGTATCCCAATAATCAAAAATACTTTTTTCATATTTTCTCCATAAATAGTTATTTTTTGGAATCCTGTTCTATCATATCTAAATCTTTAAAAAAGTCAAAATAAAATACTTTCTAACAGAAAAAAATCCCTAAGGATACCACTCCTTGGGATTTTTCATTACTTATTTAATCAGAGATAAATCCAAACCGAATGGATTATCCTGAAGATTGCGAATCTCATTTGGAACCGTAACCTTTGTCCTTTTTTCACGTTCAATGGTTGCCAGCACTACCACAACAGAAGCAGCTAGTTCATCCTTTTGATTCAGCACTAGTTGCTTCAGAGTATAACTAGTACTCCCTACCCGTTCAAGCGAAGTTCGAATTTGCAGCCTATCCTTTGAAAAGATTTCCTTCTTAAAATCCACCCTGATATGTACTAATACAGGTTCAACTCCTGCAATACGAATATATTTATACCAATCTGTACGTGCCTCATCCAAATATTCATAGAGTTGCACATTACTAACATGAAATTGGTTTGTTTCCACAACAACTTCTTTTTCAGTATAATCCATGAACCCCATCCCCTCCAATTGTTATCATAATATGTATTTCACTGCACCCAACTGGAATACCTGCAAAAGCCCGACACAGCAGGGAAAAGAATTCTTGTGATAGCCTTTAAAATCTCTTCTCCCCCTTAGCATAACAAACCTAAAACAACTAACTATAAACTAGTTTTGAAACTCTAAATATATATTTCCCTATTAAAAAATGAAGCTCCTAAGGAAACTCCTTAGGAACAACGTCTAGTATTTTTTTAGCCGGCAGTTTTTGCATACTTTAATGGTTTGATTAGACTCATTCTTTTGCGGATATAACAGCTTAATTCTTGTCCTCCCGCACAACGGACAAGTCCCGCGGCCTTTTGATGGCAGATAATTAATCGTTTTGCCCCTATTCCTCTTCGCCATTTCAATCCCCTATTCGTAATTAATCTTGTTTCTTTATCTAATGATGGACTGGCATAAAAATTGTTAGGCATTTGATTGTTTTTGAGACAATTTCTATAAAAGTGTATGCCGAGTGTCCACCTGGGGTTGAAAGTGTCCACGAGTGGTGCCTGTCACCATTTTTTATCACCACTTTTTGTAACCACTTTTTATCACCATTCTATTCTTAATACATAGTGGACTTCCGGTGGTTCATATAATGTTGGGTGGAGGTGGTGTGATGGTGAAGCGAGTGTTGGCCGTGGCGGTGTTTGGGTGTTTGCTTGTTTTGGCTGGTTGTGGCGGGCCTGTTCAGGATGACATTTTGAATTATATAAATGAGGAGTTGAAGACTGCTCAGACACTGGAGGAGAAGGCGGTTTCTGCGTATGTGGGTGTGGCTGGTGCAAACTATACAGATGATCAAACCATGTATGATGCGCTTGTAAATGAAGTAATTCCCACGTATACCGATTTGTTGAACGAATTAGAGACTGTAAGCATTGAAAGTGATGAACTGAAGGAGATACATGCGATTTACCTGTCAGGTGCACAGAAACAATATAGTGCCTTTGAAAAAATCATTGAGGCAATTGAAAAACAAGATTCCGGAATCATTGATGAAGCCAATCAACTTTTAGAAGAGGGGAGCCTTGAAATCGAGGACTATAATGATCAACTAGACGCTCTGGCTGAAGAACACAACGTGGAGATTGAAAAAAAATAACCAAAAAGAGGCTGACACAAAGGGAAAAACCTCTCCCCTCTCGGTGTCAACCTCTTTCAATCACTATCACGGTCTATTACCCTTTAACATAGTATAGATCCATGCTTGATTCAACAATATACTCGGGTTTTTCTGCCCCGCGCTTTGCTTTATGCCCAGCGATATGCTCCGGACTCTTCTCCCAGTTTTTCCAGGATTCTTCAGATTCCCATTGAACCATCACCATAACTTCTTCTTCGCCGCGACGAACCTTTTTTACCAGAATCTGTCTCCCCAGGTATCCAGGCTGCTGTGCTAACAAGCCGCCCCGGTTAGAAAAGCTCTCAACTACCTGCTCACCAAAACCTTCTTTAACAATGATTCTTCTAATTTGATAAAACATTAACTCCCTCATTTCAATAATGGTGACAGGCACCGTACCTCTACTTCAGCAACTTATAATGCTGCTTCGATTTCTTCCGCCATCATTTTTACAGATTGTAATCCGCCTCCGCTTAAGTACCAAGCGTCTGGGTCAAGGTAGATAACTTTGTCTTCTTTATAGGCTGTTGTCTTTTTGACTAGTTCATTTTCGATTACTTTTTCTGCACCAGCTTCTCCGCCTACAGCTGAGTTACGGTCAATAACAAACAATACGTCTGGGTTTGTCTCCATAATGTATTCGAAGGTAATGCTTTGACCATGCGTGGATACTTCAATTTTCTCATCCGCTGCTCCGAATCCAAACACATCATGGATGACTCCAAAACGAGAACTTGGACCATACGCGCTCACTTTTCCTTCATTTGCTAAGACGATTAACGCTTTTTTATCAAGTTGTGAAGCTTTTTTGTTTAACTCCTCTACGCTTGTGTTGATCTCTTCAACAGCGCTTGCGACTTCGTCTTTTTTATCAAAAATTTCACCAACAAGGTTCATATTTTTCTCAAACGACTCCATGTATTTTGTATAATCTAATTCCACATATACAGTTGGAGCAATCTCTGCAAACTGTTCGTATAATTCAGCTTGTCGTGTAGAAATAAAGATAACATCCGGCTGCATAGCATGAATGGCTTCAAAATCTGGCTCTTTCAAGCTTCCAACGTTTGTATATTTTTCACCAGCGTATTTTTCTAAATAAGAAGGAATAGTCGTCTGTGGAACTCCCGTTACTTCTACACCTAATTCATCTAATGTATCTAAAATTCCAAAATCAAATACCACTACTTTTTCTGGATTTTTATTAATTTCAACTTCTCCATACTTATGTTCAATCGTTAATTTCTCCGCTGCTGCTGTTTTTCCATCACTTGTATTTGACTTACTTTCTTCCTTCGCACCGCCACAAGCGGCCAATACAAAAATCATAGAAATCATAACAACTAAAAAACTCCACTTTTTCATATCGTGATCTCTCCTTTTTGCTGTTTTCGCAATGATTGTTAAAAAAGCCTTTAATTATGAACTAAAATATACACAGATACGGCAGCCGCCCATTTGCTGAATCGGAATATCCATATCGTAAATTTCTTTTAATGCAGCAGATTGGATAATCTCCTCTGTTGGTCCGTCCTTCACGACCTTACCGTCCTTCATCGCAACAATTCGATCTGAATAAACGGACGCAAAGTTAATATCATGGAGCACGATGACCACTGTTTTTCCAAGCTCATCCACAAGGCGGCGCAATATTTTCATGATTTGCACGGAATGCTTCATATCTAAGTTGTTTAACGGTTCATCAAGTAAGATGTACTCCGTATCTTGTGCGATAACCATGGCGATAAATGCCCGCTGCCTTTGACCTCCGGATAACTCATCTAAAAAGCTATTCTGCATTTCAGTCAGGTGCATGTATTCAAGTGATTGATCTACAATCCGTACATCTTCCTCCGTTAACCTTCCCTTCGAATAGGGAAAACGTCCAAAAGAAACAAGTTCACGAATTGTAAGACGAACATTCATATAGTTAGACTGTTTTAAAATTGATACCTTCTTAGCAAACTCATTCGACTTCATCTTTTTTACATCGGATTTATCTATTAGCACTTCACCTGTATCCGAATCAAGAAGCCGGCTGACCATGGATAATAAGGTTGATTTACCTGCTCCATTCGGTCCGATGAAGCTCGTGATTTTCCGAGGCTGGATATCAACAGTCACATCTTCTACAACTGTCTTTTTCCCATAAAACTTTGACAATGACTGGACACTAATCATGCAGCTTTTCTCTCCTTTAACAGTAAGTAGATGAAGTAGACTCCACCAATAAAGTTAATAATCACACTTAACGTGGTTGAAAATGTAAAGACACGTTCAACCACCCATTGTCCGCCAACAAGGGCGATCACACTCATGAAAATCGCACCCATTATTAGGACAGTGTGTTTGTATGTTTTGAAAAATTGATAAGATAGATTGGCAACAATTAACCCAAAAAAAGTAATCGGTCCTACTAAAGCAGTTGAGATTGAAATGAAAACCGCCACAATCACAAGCATTTTTTTAACAATCGAATCATATGGAACACCTAAATTAATAGCTGTGTCCCGCCCTAGTGATAACACATCCAAATACTTTAAAAAACGCCAAGCATAAATCATCACAAGCAAGACTATGATAATTGCCAGCCAGACCAAGTCAGAATTGATATTGTTGAAGCTTGCAAACATACGGTCTTGAACAATCTGAAACTCATTCGGGTCAATTAATACTTGAAAGAAAGTTGAGATACTTGAAAAAAACGTTCCAACAATGATTCCGACTAGCAGTAAAAAGTAGATTGGCTGATTGCCCTTTTTAAATAAAAACTTATATAAAAGAAGTGCAAAAATAATCATTACCACAACGGAAATTAAAAAGTTCACCTGTTTATTGACCATAATCATGTGACCAGAACCTAAAAAGAATATGATCAATGTCTGCAAGAGCAGATAAAGTGAATCTAGACCCATTATGCTTGGGGTTAAGATTTTATTATGAGTAATCGTCTGGAAAACAACGGTTGCATAGGCAATCGTGACACCCGTTAACACCATTGCTAACACTTTAATGGTTCGTTTCGGAAGAGCATACCCAAAACTTCCATTTAATTCATGAAATAAATAGATAGCACAAACTCCCGCAGCGATCAACGCGAGAACAACCAATTTTAGTGAATTACGCATATGCCTTCCTCCGGAACAATAGGTATAAGAAAATTCCGCTTCCGATTACACCAACCATGAGACTGATCGAAATCTCATAGGGATAAATTAGAATTCTGCCCAATATATCACAAATCAGAAGGAAGATAGCCCCAAGAAGTGCTGTATGCGGTAAGGTTTTTTGCAAATGATCACCTTTAAAAATCGAGATGATGTTTGGAATAATCAAACCTAGAAAAGGAATGATCCCAACGGTTAAAACAACTGTGGTGGTTACGAGTGCTACTAGGATTAAGCCAATATTGACAACACGCCGATAGGCAAGCCCAAGGTTTTTCGAAAAATCCTCACCCATGCCTGCTACAGTAAAACGATTGGCATAAAAGTAGGCAATGATAAGGATGGGGATACTTATGTAAAGAAGTTCGTATCTCCCCTTCATAATCATGGAAAAATCACCTTGCAGCCAAGCAGACATGTTTTGAATGACGTCAGCTCGATAGGCGAAAAAAGTAGTCACAGAGGACAAGATATTTCCGAACATCATACCAACCAGCGGTATAAAAATAGCGTCTTTAAACTTAATTTTGTCTAGTATTTTCATAAACACAAACGTCCCGGCAAGTGCAAAAGCAAAGGCTACTGCCATTTTTTCAAGCATGGTAGCATTCGCAAACAACAGCATGGAAACAAGAATTCCAAGTCGGGTTGCATCCAGCGTTCCAGCCGTGGTCGGTGAAACAAATTTGTTCCTGCTGAGCTGCTGCATAATTAATCCTGCAATACTCATTCCAGCTCCTGCAAGTAAAATTGCCACAAGCCTAGGCAGCCTGCTTATCAGGAAAATCTGGGTTTCTTCTGATTGAACATCAAACAGGTCCATTGGTGTTATACTGCTTACTCCCACAAATAAGGAGGCAGCAGATAAGACTATTAATGCTAGTAGTAAGTATCGTTTCTTCATAGTAGTCTCCAACATTCTTTTTTCTATGATTCTCACATAAATGAGAATTATTATCATCAATAGACAAAATAAGAATAGTTATAACTGATAACCATCACAACTCTAAATGAGAATCATTTTCACCTATTTACAAAAAAATATCATTGAGAATCATTATCACTCATTATCAAAAAAGTATCCATTGAGAATTGTTTTCACTTAATCTCAAAAATAAACGGCATTGAAAATCATTATCAACGCCCCTTACATTTGATTATAAACAGTGATAATTTTCAAGTCAACAGGTTAGTGAGAACTATTTTCATTAATTTCTGACTAATTTGTGACATAAACAGGTTGATAACCTCGTAAACCTCAAATAGCCGCTTTATGAAATATTCCAATAAATCCTTCATTAATAAAGGTAAATCTATCTAGATGAAGAATTAGTAAATAGGGATATAGTTGCAGGTAATCTACGTAAAGCGTGGACTCTAAATCTAAGAGATTACAAAATGCAGAAAAAGGAGTAGATTTTATGATTAAGAGCCGGCCTAGAGTATTAATCGTCAG
Source organism: Neobacillus sp. plas4 (assembly GCF_057221695.1). Lineage (NCBI taxonomy): Bacteria > Bacillati > Bacillota > Bacilli > Caryophanales > Bacillaceae > Neobacillus > Neobacillus sp. plas4. The sequence continues at coordinate 647,041 of NZ_CM170152.1, read as the reverse complement.
TCTCCTTTTAACTTTCCCAATCTATCAAGCTTCTATATCCCCTATTAAAACCAATGCTGAATTTAAATCAAATATTCATATTAATCGAACTGTAGTCGTTTACCATAAGCAGCCTCCCCTCAAGGAAAGTGTCCTCCTTAATGTTCCAGCAATACAACAATTCCCTGAACTGCCTAGAGGCTGTGAAGTAACGAGTTTGGCGATGTTATTAAATTTTGCTGGTGTGCTTGTTGATAAGCTTACCCTCGCTGACGAAGTTCCTAAGGTTTCATATTTAAGCGAAGGATTTTATGGGAATCCCCATCATGGATTTGTGGGAAATATGTATACATATAATGAACCTGGTTTAGCCGTCTACCATGAAGTAATAGAAGACCTCGCAAATCAATACCTGCCAAACCAAATCGATAATATGACCGGAGAACAATTTTCTGCAGTACAAAAGAAACTCAACGAGGGGAAACCGGTTTGGGTGATTGTTGGCAGCAGGTACACTTTTTTACCTGAAGAACATTGGGAAACCTGGAATACAAGTGATGGGGAAATTAAAATCACCTTCAAAACCCATTCCGTTCTCGTAACAGGGTATGACGAAAATAACATCTATTTTAATGACCCCTTCTACCGTGACCAAAACAGATCAGCCAATTTCGAAAACTTTGTAGCCAGCTGGACCCAATTCGGGAGTCAGGCTATAGCGATTAAATAAAATGTGGTGCCTGGCACCCTCTTTTTTTTGTCTAATTTTTCATGAACCGGGAAACCTAGGTAAGAGAATTGGTTTAATAAGGCTGATTTCGTAGAGATTGTTGTTAAAATCTCAAAGCTGATTTTTTAGCGCAGCCTTAAAAGAAAGGAGGAGTTATTTTGGAAGCAAGTTTGAAGGTTGGGGATACTGCACCTGATTTCTCATTGCCTGCAACAACAAAGGACCCGCTGTCACTTTCTGATTATCGAGGAAAGATGAACGTGGTTGTTGCCTTTTATGGGATGGATTTCACACCTGGCTGAATTAAAGAAATTTCCTCTTGGAAAGAGGATTATAAAAGATTTGAACAGCTAAATGCAGAAGTCCTGGGAATTAGTGCGGACCATGTTCATTCACATAGAGTTTTTGCCGCCAGCATGGGGACATTACCCTATCCCTTAGTGTCCGATTGGAAGAGACAAACGATAAAAGATTACAAGGTGTTTAACGAAAAAGGTGAAGTCGCGATTCGTTCTGTCTTTGTTATCAATAAAGATGGAATGATCACCTACATCAACACCTCCTTTAAGGCGGATAAAAAAGACGATTATGAAGCTGTTTTTTCAGAATTGGAAAAGCTGTCAACTCATTAAACAGAAAACATCTCCCGAAAAATTCGAGAGATGTTTTTCCTTTTAGTGAACGAGCTTTAAACCCACCACAGAAAAAACATTGCATATGCTACCATTTGAACGTATCATGCTTATTGATAAATTCTTTTTACAAGGATTGGAGTATGCAAATGAACACGAATAAAGACGGTCTTAAGCCATTCATCTCCCTGATATTATCAACAAAAATCCCTAAGCTTGCATTAGGAATCGGATTAACTGCGAGCCTGATAACCACACTCGCAGGTCTTCTTGTTCCTGTATTGACGAAAAACTTAGTGGATGGCTTCTCACTTTCAACCTTAAGCATTCCGCTCATGATAGGAATTGGTGCAGCGTTTATTTTTCAAGCGGTCATCAACGGGGTATCCATTTATCTGCTTAGTTTTGTCGGACAGAAAATTGTTGCCCGGCTGCGTGAACGAATGTGGGTAAAAATGATTCGATTACCCGTCCATTATTTTGATAAACAATCCAGCGGAGAAACAGTCAGCAGGATTATTAATGATACGAGTGTCGTAAGGGATTTAATCTCTAACCATTTTCCGCAATTCATTACAGGGATCATCTCGATTATTGGAGCGATTATTATTCTCCTTATCATGGATTGGAAAATGACATTATTAATGCTAATATCTGTTCCTCTTACCTTTATGATTATGATGCCCCTTGGCAGAAGAATGGCCAAAATCTCTCGTGGTTTACAAGATGAAACGGCAGCTTTTACGGGGAACATCCAACAGACACTCAGTGAGATCCGTTTAATGAAGGCCTCCACAGCGGAGCAGCATGAAGAAACAAAAGGATTATCGGGAATTGAAAGATTACTCAGGTTTGGTCTTAAAGAAGCACGGATTACAGCTTTAATTGCTCCCACCATGTACCTGGTTGTCATGATCGTGATTGTGATGATTATCGGGTACGGCGGAATGAGGGTTGCCAATGGAACGATGTCAACCGGCTCGCTAGTTGCATTCTTACTTTACCTTTTCCAAATTATTTTTCCCATTACTAGTTTTGCGATGTTTTTTACCCAGTTACAAAAAGCAAAAGGGGCAACCGAGAGAATCATTGATATATTGGAGCTTCCATTAGAAGAAGGACAGGAAGGGGTGGAAATCGACATTACCAATAAGCCCATCCAAGTACAAAATGTTTCGTTTGCCTACAGTGAAGATGAACCTGTCCTTGAAAATGTTACATTTGAAGCACTGCCTGGGGAAATGATCGCCTTTGCCGGTCCCAGCGGCGGCGGAAAAACAACCATGTTTGGCTTGCTTGAACGCTATTACGAGCCAACTTCGGGACAAATACTGGTTGGTGATACCCCTATCACAGAACTGTCAATAAAAACATGGCGCAGTCAAATTGGATATGTTTCACAAGAAAGTGCCATGATGGCAGGAACCATTCGTGAAAATTTATGTTACGGTTTACCGATCGGTAACGCCATTGCAGATGATCGGCTTTGGGAAGTAGCGGAAATGGCGTATGCTGATGAATTTATTCGATCTTTTTCAAATGGATTGGACACAGAAGTTGGCGAACGCGGGGTAAAACTTTCCGGCGGACAAAGGCAGCGAATCGCGATTGCACGTGCCTTTTTACGTAATCCCAAAATATTAATGATGGATGAAGCGACAGCTAGCTTAGACAGCCAATCTGAAGGAATCGTCCAGCAGGCATTATCACGATTAATGGAAGGCCGAACAACCTTTGTGATTGCCCATCGCTTATCCACCATTGTGGATGCGGACAAAATTATTTTTATTGAAAAAGGTCAAGTCACCGGAATTGGAACCCATCACGAATTAATACAATCCCATGATTTATATCGGGAATTCGCTGAACAGCAATTAACGAGCGGAGACCTAGAGCATAATAAAGGTGCGGTAAGCTAAGCTTACTGCACCTTTTTCATCTTAATTCTGGGGTTGGTTCTCAGTTATCTGGACATGCGGGCCTTTATCTTTTTCTTTGAAGAGTGGAACCACCAATAAAGTTCCAATTAGAAACAACACACCAGATACGGTATAAACACCGGATATCGTCAGCGGTATTTTGACAACACCTGAAATTGACATTCCAATCACCATCATTCCCATGAACAGCGGATTAAGTACTCCATTCACACGACCGATAAATGCCTCTTCTGTATATTTTAGTATAATCGTGTTAATTCCAATATGGATACATGGGAAGAACATTCCATTCAAGACCTGCAAAATAATCGTTATCACAAAGCTTGTTGACCAGCCGATCCCCACCGTAAACACCATACTTGCAAAGATCCCAAGGGCTAGGAGCTTTTGCGGAGAGATTTTTTTAGCAAAAGCCATCACGATTCCGCCGCCGGCCAGCATCCCAATCCCATTCGCCATTAACAGCCATTGCATATATTCCTTAGGCAGGCCTAGGTTTTCCATTGTCACAAAAATCATTAATGGTGAAAGCAGCCCAACAGCTAATCCGCATACAGCAAAAATACTGCCCATGGATTTCAAAATCTTATTTGACATCACATAACGGAATCCATCTGCTAGTTCTTTCTTAAAGTTATTTTCAACACCTGCTTTTTCCTTTTCTACATCACGCGGAAGAAACATGAGTACGAGGCCTGAAAGTAAAAACATTGTTCCCATCACACCAATCGATACATAAATTCCATACCTTTGATAGACAAGTGTTCCGATAACGGGGCCAATCACCATGAAGATGGCCATCAACGATTGAAACATTGCCATAACGGATTGCAATTGTTCACCTGGAACATGCTGCTTCAATAGTTTCATGGCAGAAGGCATAGAAAACTGTGATAGAATGGCTGAAACAAGGGTTGCTAAGAAGATCGCCTGCCAGGAACCAAATAAAAGTGCTAACAGCACCAATCCAATCGATACCGCAGATAACATGTCACACCAAACCATTGTAAGTTTTGGCTTCCATCGGTCTGCAAATGTACCTCCAATAAACGAAAAAATAAAGATCGGTGTAAATTCAACAACCGAAATCAACGAAACGTACAGCGGGTCATTATTTGTAATATCAGTAACATATAATAAAATAGCAAAATTTCTAATCCAAATCCCTAACTGAAGCAAAAAGTTCGAACTCATAATGGCCAATACAATTCGATTTGCAAAGATATTTCCTGTTGAAATGGCTGACGAACCATCATTGTTATGCTGCATTGTATTCCTCCCCAAAACTTTAATATAGTTATTTTTGCCAAAATTCTGCATAATCATATCATACTGGAAAATTTATTTCACCAATACCATTGGGCATTTATAGAAAATTTACAATCTATTTACCATTTTAGTTGATAGTACTGTAGAAGATTTGATAAGTTTATGAGAGAAGAGCTTTTTAGAGGTGTTGTCTTATGAAAAAACATTGGGGGATTTCTATAAAAGACTATTTCCTCCACCCCCTCGTATTAATTTTTGCAGTTTTATTTATTAAGATTTATGCTTTTCAGGTTGTCGTTTTTGAGAATAAATCGTTTTTCCATGTGTTATTTGTTGAATTTCCAATGTGGGCACTCTTACTAACTTTTTTAATTGTCTTTTGTAAAAAAAGGACCTGGCTGGCTATTTGGTTTTACAACCTTATCCTATCGGTGCTTTTTATCGTTGTCGTCTACTACACCAGGTATTTTTCAACGGTGCCTTCCTATTATGATGTCAAACAAATTTATCAATCCAATTCCGTTGGCGGTACCGTGGCACTACTCGGTACACCATATGACTATTTATTTTTCTTTGATGTCGTCATCGTTCTCCCGCTGATTTGGTTGCTCAAGAAGAATAGTGCATCGTTTGCTTCTGTAAAAAGATGGGGAATTGGCTTTGGCTGTATCGGGCTAATTATGACGGTTATTGCTTTTCGCTATCCCTTAATTGATGTGTCGTACTTTGCCAAAAAGCATGGCTATATTCAATCACAGTTCGTTCAAGCATATGAAAACAGCCTGGGAACGGCCTTGGCCAGCCAGGAGCGCTTGTCAGAAAAAGAGATTGAAAAACTTAAAGGCAATACGTTTGTCCCTGCTGCACAACACGAAAGCTTTGGTATCGCAAGCAATCGCCATGTATTTATTATCCAGGTGGAATCCTTACAGGAATTTACCATCAATCAAAAAATCAATGGTCAAGAAATTACGCCAAATTTAAATGCACTTTTAAAAGACAGTGCCTATTTCAATAATGTTTACCAGCAAATCGGTGCAGGGAATACATCAGATGCAGAATGGTTAATGCACACTTCCCTTTATCCTGAAGGCATGGATCCAACCGTTAACACAATTGAAGAAACGGAGATCCCTTCTCTTGTAAGGACATTACAAAAGAATGGCTACGGGACTGCGACGTATCACGCTGATGATATTACGTATTGGAGCCGTGATAAATTATATCCAGCACTAGGATTTGACTATATTTACACGAGCAGCGAAATTCCGAATGAGAAAGAAATTGGTTTTGGACCCGCAGATGAAGTGCTATTTACCTTTGTCGAAGAACAACTACCTAAACAGTTGAAAACACACGATAGAATGTATTCCAATATTATTACACTCACAAGTCATACACCGTTTGAAATGCCCGAGGAATATGCGTTTCTGGACTTACCTGAACACTTTAAAGAGACCTATGTCGGAAACTATTTTCAATCTGTTCGATATACAGATGAACAAATCGGGATTTTTATTGACCACCTAAAGAAACTTGGAATCTATGATGAATCAATTATTCTCATTTATGGGGACCATTCAGGGCTGCATGGAGCACCGGTTACAGAAAATGATAAACTCCTTTTAAAAGAAGTATTAGGCCATGAATATACTATGCAGGATCGTTTTATTGTACCTGTTATCTTTGCTGTTCCGGAGCTGTTTAAGGGGGAAACGTACTCCCACCTCGGCGGCCAAATTGACCTTATGCCTACCCTTTTAAACATGCTGGGCATTGAGCATGATACCCAAATGATCGGGCATAACTTGTTTCAATACAAAAAGAACCTGCTTGGTATGCGGTATTACCTCCCAGGGGGATCATTTATTAGTGATAAAACGTTTTACATGGCACCTAGCGCCAAGCTGCCTGCCTCCATCTATGACCGAAAAACAATGAAGAAAACAAAGAATACCAAAGACCTGCAAAAAAGTATCGATAATACGTTAAAACTTATGGAATACTCGGATTATATTCGTAAGGAACAAACAGAAGAATAGCAAAAAGAAGGGCCTAATTGTTATGAGATTAGCCCTTCTTTTTTTCGTTTTCTCATTGGGGGCATGTCCAAGTATGTGAGCCCTCTCCATATCCATTCCAGCGGTCCAAATTGGTAGAATCGAAGCCATACAACACTGAAGACAAGCTGAACCGCATAAACGATTAAACAGACAACAAGAGACTCGAGATAGGTTAGTGCGTCAAACAAGTTAAAAACATAACCTGCTAGATAGATAAAAACTGTCTGAAAGATATAGTTCGTCAATGCCATCCGTCCATAGCTTTTGAGAGGTGCTAACAGCCTTTGAACAATCGGGATATGTAAAAGCAAAATAAGAATACCTGCATATAAAGCCGAAACAGCTGGCCCAATCGTAATTCCAATACTTAAAAACATGTAGGTAGTTTCATCTATTCCCCCCTCAAAAAAACCAATGGGGGTGGATGGAGCATGTTGAATTTGATTAATCATGCCAGCCAAACTCACTAAAAACATAACACCAGTAAACATGGCTACTTTTTTCAACTTCCCTCCAAGTTCTTCAAATATCCGATATTGACCGGCAGCAATCCCCAGCAGTATTAACGGTACCACCATAAACAGTTTAAATGCCATGATACTTAAACCAACGAGGAGGATTAGGCCAATTCCAAGATTCAACTCTTTCTTTATCTTGTAAAATGGGAGTAACAGAAGCCCAGTAACCGCATAAACACTTAAGGCTTCACCTGGATGAAACTTTACATGAAACCATCCCAGGATAAATAACACTGCCATTCTGCGCAAAAACAAAACATAACCATTTTTCCCCTTCGCATTGGCTCTAGAAATAAACAAGTAAAACCCAACACCGAACAGGAATGAAAAAAGCGTATAAAATCTGCCCTCGACAAATAAAAATAGAAACCGTTGATAGCCCGCATTCCAGGATCCAGGCTCCGGAAGTTTAACCGCCATGAGCGGCAGGATATTGACTAGAATGATCCCCAAGAGCGCAAAGCCCCGTAAGTAATCCAAAATATCAATTCGTTTATGACTGTCAGTTGGCTGCATTTTCCCCACCCCGATTAAATTGGTATGAACATATGTATAAGAAAAACAATGAAAAATACCATTGCTGTTGTCAGATGGAATTTCCGCCGAAATCCTGAAGATTTTTTATGGCGTAAATAGCCTGCTGCTAATGTAACGAATAGTATGGCAATCGCTAAATAACCGCTGACTAATTTCAGATTATCATACCCAACAGCCGGCGCAATTTCATATAGGTTAATCGCAGCATGACCAATAATGATTGTTGTCGCTGTGACTGCTATTGAAATATGCCATTTCATCATGGACCTTGAAAACTTCGCAAGCCGTATCTTTACCTGCCTTACGGATGTTTTACGAATAACGAGAAAAATGAAATACATATTGATATTAATCAAAAACAGCAGCATAGCAATTTGTGCTAAAAATTGGGCCGTTACCACTAAACTGCTGTCATGCGGCCGGAAAAACCAGATATAGATCATTGAAAAAACAATTAAACAACTATTTACTGCAATCCAAAGTTTATGGTGCACGCTTATCCCCCTTTTTTCGAGTCAATTTCTTACCTTAGGATGTTATATCTGCGAAAAGTTCATTTTATCTGCGGTAATTCAATTTTATCTGCGTTAATGGAGATTTATCTGCGTTAATCAAAATTTATCTGCGATTGTCTAAAACTCCATTTAATATCTCAATAAACCCATATCTTCATTTCCCCTTGGAAAGTAAAAATCGATAAGTTGTAAATCTTCTTCTAATAAAGTAAGATCAAGCGCTTGAAGGTTGTGTTTTATATGATTAAGATTTTTTGCTTTTGGAATCGTGATAACTCCCTCATGTCTAATAACCCAGTTTAAAGCAACCTGGTATGCAGTTGCACCATATTTTTCAGCTATCTCATCCAATACACTGCGTGCCTTCGTTCCGGATTCAGGGAATCCATTACCTCCAAAAATCTGTGGAGCATAGCCAAATGGAGAGTATACCATTACCGTTATGCCGTGAGTATTACAATATGGAATTACATTATTCTCCACACGCCGGTCATTCAAATGGTAACCCACTTGATTGCATGAAAGAACGTGATTACCCAAAACACTTTGTGCCTCATTCATCAACTTTTGAGTGAAATTACTAACCCCCATATATTTCACTAATCCTTTTTCAACTAACTCCACCATAGCACTCATGGTTTCTTCTATTTGATAATCTCTACTTGGCCAATGTTGTAAATAAAGATCAATATATGTAGTTTTCAGCCTATCTAGACTTCTCTCTGCTGCTTCCATCACACCTCTATAGGAACAGTTCTTTGCTGAGACCTTTGTAGTCAAAAAAATATCTTTCTGGCAATCTTTTATTGCTTCTGCTACTATTCTTTCAGCACCTCCTTTGCCGTATTCCTCGGCTGTATCAATTAATGTGAGTCCATTTTCAATTCCAAATCTTAATGCCTTTATTTCTTCTAAACTTTCACTTTTATTTTCTCCATAGGTCCAGGTACCCTGACCCAGGACTGGTATTTTTTTAATTGTTTTCCCTAAGCTTTTATAGATCATTTTAATCCCCCTCAGCAATAATTTTATCTTTAAACTTGAACAAATTTGATGACCATATCATATTTTATTACTACAATAAGTATAACAAAAAGAAACCGTGGACCACCTACTGTCACGGTCAATATCATCGCGCTTTGTGAAAGAGTAATCCATCCTTGTCAGCCATACAAGCTTGGATTATTTTTTATGTTCCTCTCCACTTGATACCCCTCTTTTCAAAAAATCTATTCACGCGAAATGGATTGTTTTGATATGTTCTAAATTTCGATATACCATATCCCTTTCTGCCGTAATGACTGTTAATTGGTAATTTGATACCTTCTGAAGCAGTCCTATTTTCTCGCTGCTATCGCCTCCATCTATTACCACAAGCTGATTTTCTAACTTTTTACACTGATCTTCAAAACTTCTTGCTAATGGTATCGAGGCCGGGGAGGCAGGGAGTGTCTGGTTGTTGATGGAATAGGGTGCACTATGTTCCGGATAGGGAACTAGCCATTTGACATGATCCATCGAAATAAATACTGTTTTATATATAGGAGAGTAAAAGACAAAGTAATCGTTCATGATACTCGTCAAATAACCATGAATTGTTTTATTCCCAGTTACGTATACCTCGACAAACCTCCCTCTAGCATTATTTAATATTCCACGAAATGAAATTGTAAGTGAATCCGGTTTAAGCGGCTTTTCTTCAGGAAGCTCATACACAAATGAATTTTGGTCCATTTTTGCCTCTTTCACCCTCTGAATATGAACGGTTGGAATATAATAAAACCTTTGACTTCTCCCCACATATAAAACAAGTATATCTAACCCGGAATCGATTAAAGTACCAGTGTAAAAATTCTTCCCGGAAAGCTCAATTTCAATGTTTTTTCCAATTAAATCCTTAAATACACTCATATTACATTCTCCTTTTGATCATTTACTTCTCATTACTGAAGTGCTCCGCCGAATAACCATGAAACCCAATAATATAAGACAACTAAAGTAAACAATGTGGCTGGGGGAATAACAACAAAGGTGATTTTTACATATTCCCACCATGTAATCATGACTTTTCCCTTTCTAACGATGTGCATCCACATTAGCGTTGCAAGTGTTCCCATTGGCAGTAATAATGACCCCATATCACTTCCAATGACATTTGCTAAATAGGAGACTTTTAAGGCTAGCGGGCTAAGATCCATATTCATTAACGTAAGCGTTCCGACCATAAGTGCCGGGTGATTATTAAAGATATTAGAGAGGACCGTTAATAGTGCTCCCATCATCACACTGGCATTGAGCAGGCTTCCTGATACCATTGGACGCATATACTCAATAAGCAAATCTGTCAATCCAATATTATGCAGGCCATAAATAATGACATACATACTAAAGGCGAATACAAGAATATACCAGGGGGTTTTTTTCAGCATATCGACCGGTGATACTTTCAAATAGGCCCATCTCCAGCCTAAAAGGACAAGTGATCCAATCACGGCCATTACCGATACAGGTATGGCAAAATATGATGCGGCAAATAGACTGAGACGTACTGCAAATACAAATAGTAGGACATTTCTCATAAAGCGAGACCGATCCTTTTCGGTGGCATACGTTGGACCAGGTTTAAGCGGATGATATGAGCTTCTCGTCAAGCCGGTTACTTTAACAGGAACAGTTTTTGGTATAACCTTTTTAAAGCGAAGAAACAGAAGCCAAACAAGTAACAAAAGACCAAGCGTTGCTGGCACAAACATCATTGCCGTGTGCAGCCACAAGTCCATTTCCACTATTTTCAGAGCAATCAGGTTGACGATATTGCTGACCCCAATAGGTGCACTAGAAGCAGTAGCAATTAATCCGCCAGATAATAAATACGGTATTTTTTGATGATTTTTTAACCCCATATTGTTCAATAACATTACAAGAATGGGGGTGGTGATTAGAATACTTCCATCATTATTGAAGAAAAGTGTCATGAGAAAGCATAAAAGGTTGACATACCAGAATAACCTTATACCTGACCCATTTGCTTTAGCAGCGAGTTTCTCCGCTACCCAATTAAAAAATCCAAAGCTTTCTAATACAATAGCCATGACAATCGTTGCCATTATGGTAATCGCTGCACCCGAGATTGTTTCCGTAATAATTCCAAGGTCTGTCAGCGAAACACTTCCACTGATTAACACAAAAATCGCACCTATTGTGGCAGGAATGGCTTCGTTAATTCCTCTAGGTCTCCACAGAATAAAGATGAGTGTGGCCACAAATGCTAAAATGGTCATCCAAACCATAGGTTGAATCATATTTACTCGCCTTCCAATCTAGTTAGTTTTTCATGAAGTTTCATGAGATGACTCTACCTCCTCGATGGCCCAAGTCCGCTCTTGTCCCCCCCTTCCATCTATCTCTGTTGTCTGAGTGTACTTTATTTATATGTACTATGAACTGCACCCGCTTTGGGTTTGTACCCTTTTCCGGAATAAATCCACTAGAATCTATGGACAACTATCTTTAATGAATCAACCCAAACCATAGAAATTTACACAAAAATAGACAGACACGAGGATCTCTCATGTCTGTCTAAAAGTAAAAAGGGTAAACACCTATCATGACTAGGTATTTACCCTCTTAAAATAAGCGATTATAAACTTCTATTTATAAGTGATAAAATATTCCGTAATTCAGCGACAGGAACCTGCCCTGGAGCAGAGGCTTTCTTAGCTGATCCAAAAGTCAGTGCTGAACCAAATATTTCTCCAGCTACGCGGCTGATGATACCCCTTCCAGCCATTGACATGGTAATAATCGGTCTGTCAGCATATTGTTCAACCATTGTATTGGTTGCATCTAATAGTAATAATACGTCAGCTGCGGTTTTCGGCATTACTGCGATTTTTGGTAAATCTGCTCCCAATTCCTGTGCCTTTCTTAAACGAGAGATAATCTCTTCCTTTGCCGGCGTCTTGTCAAAATCATGATTCGAAACAATTACATAAACATCATTCTGATGCGCTGTATGTATCAATGATTTAATGTCATGTTCATCGTTAAATAACTCTACATCCACCATTTCAACCTGTCCAGATTCAGCGATTGTCTGATTTAATTGAAAATAGTAATGGGTGCTGACTTCCTTTTTTCCACCCTCTTTGGCGCTGCGGAAGGTAAAAATAAGCGGTATATCTTTTAGTATCGTTCGAATGGCAGCTAGCGCTTCTGTTACCTTCTCTATATCTTCCACTTGTTCAAAAAAATCCACACGCCATTCCACGACATCCAAGTCTACGGTTCTTAAAAATACCGCCTCTTCCTTTAATTGCTCTAGATTTCCCCCTACGATTGGAACACATATCTTTGGTTCCCCTTCTCCAAGCGTAACACCCTTTACCGTTATCGTTTTTCTCATTAAATACTCCCCTCCGCTCCAGCCTTATTTGGTTTCATGTAACTCCCAAGTTAATTTTAGGCTTTCGACAATACTTTCAGCCAATTCCTCCATATCTTGATGACTAATTTCAATGGTTGAGTGAAAATTATTTTTATAGATTTCTTGTCGTTTGTAAAATAACTCTTCAATTTCTTCCATTGACTTTCCATGAAGTACCGGGCGGCTGTCAACAATCAAACCTAGACGGTTCTTCCAGGCATCCCAGGTAATATCTAAATAAAATACAATACAGGAAGAGAGACAAACATTTCTAATTTCCTCTTGAAGGAAAGCTCCTCCTCCAACAGATATAATCTTTAATTTATAGTCACATAGACGTTGAATGAATTCCTTTTCCTTGGCCCTAAAAGCTTTTTCACCAATTTCAGCAAATATTTGAGGGATTGGCATCTTGTATTCTTTTTCAATTTCCTCATCGATATCAATAAAATCTCGATAAAGCTTTTGGGCTACTAACTTTCCAATCGTGGTTTTGCCAGCCCCCATAAAACCAATAAAAACAATATTTTTTTCTTTCCATGAACTGTTTGACAACGGTCTCCACAACTCCCACAGGCAATATTTTGTTTCCATTATAAGCTTTCTAATTGGAGAAAACCATCATGATTATTTTCCGGCTTTTTTTGGGAACATAAGTTTATACAATGATTCTAATGCTAGGAGAAAACATGGGAATGCCCTTTAAAAAAATGCTCTATTACTTAACAAAGTTACGAAATAGAATTTTTTTCCCTCTTTTTATCTTGTATGTTTTAATTGCTGCCTATATTGCTTTATACATTGAGCCAAAAACCTTCGGTACCTATTTAACCGCTATTTATTGGGTGCTGACTACCCTTGCTACGGTGGGTTTTGGAGACTATGCACCTGTTACCCAAATGGGGCAGGCCTTCACTATTATCCTTTATATAACCGGAATTGGACTTGTCAGTGTGTTTATTGGAAAAATGCTAAAAATCGTCACACTTTTCGACAAACTTAAAGTTGGAGGAAAAATGAAATATACAGGAAAAAATCATATTATTCTCATTGGATGGAGTGACAAATCAAAACTTGCCATCCAAGAAATCCTTAAATCAGATAAATCCGTTGACATTGTTATTATTGACGAACTTGAAAATGCTCCAATGGTGGAGAAACAACTATATTATGTCCGTGGTGATGCAACGGAGGAAGAGACACTGCTCCAAGCAAATTTACCAGAAGCGAAAGGGGTTATTATCTTTGCTGATCAAATTCTGCAAGATAACTTTGGCTCTAAAGACCCGCTGCTAGTTGACGGGAAAACAATGCTAATTGCAACAGCGATTACGGCGATTGAAGAGAAGCTTAATACTCCAATCCATGTTACAGCAGAGGTGGTCTACCAAAAACATATTCGGTTATTCCAACATGTAAAGGTAGATGAATTCATTCCAACACAAGAAATGATTTCTCATGCTGCCGTCCGTTCGTTATTTTCTCATGGGGTTACCAATATGTATTCGGAACTGATGAGCAGTCAGTATGAAGAATCCATGTATGAAATCGCAAAACAAGCTGACTGGAAAACATACCGGGATGCCTATTTAGATCTTCTCAATAAAGGGGCCACACTTGTTGCAGACAGAGGGAACCTGCAAATCAACCAAAAACTCGATGAACCCATTCCAGAGGAAGCCCAGCTATTTGTTATTTGCAATAAAGAGGCACTTGGAAAAATAAATCCATCAACCATTACTAAATAAAAAAAAGTGTGAAATCATTGGAACTCCTGATGATTTCACACTCTTTTTGCTTATTACACCAATTTAATTTTATCCTGAGGCTCTTCTAGCTTCATTTGCTCAAGTTCAAGCCTCATTCTTTCGGTTTCGATTAAATAGTTTTGGTGTTTAAGTTTCTCTAATTCTAATTCCCCTTCAATGATTTTGTACTTAATTTTTGATTGCTTCTGAAAATGGCCTGTTAAAATTGCGATAATCGGAATCGAAAATACCATAATAACTGCGATTGTCCCTGTCATCCAAACCCCTCCATGTCTTGTATTAGTTAAATAATACCAAATATTAGAAAAACTTTGTATTAAAATATAGAAAAGCATGGGCATATTCCCATGCTGCTAAGGTTATTTCAGTTGTGTTTTAGGCTTGTTCAGCAAATGCTTCACGGCATAGACCGGGTGATATAGCATCATCCATGGTCCAGAGTATCGCATGACCTTTTTCATTTCCAAACGATAGTTTGGCTTATAACAATGAACAGTACAGTTAGAACAGGCACTTTTTTCTTCGCCAAAACGGCAAAGTGAAAGTCTCATTAAAGCATAGGTTTTTAGGTTATGACAATCCTTGCATACCTCTTGTTGTTGATAGTGCTTCTTTTTACAATAAAGATTAATCATCTCTGTGACAATTTCCTTTTCCTTTTGGACAATAAGGCCATTATTTAATTGCCTCTTCATCGTATTTGAACCCCCCTCTGCATGAATCTCCGTGTTCATACTTAAACGATATCATAGTAAAACACCTTTGGAATTGCTAAACTTCAACAATTTTCTAACAAAATTCAATCAGAAAATTCCTTTGCTTGAATTTTCTTTCTCTTTGACAAAAACCTGTCTCCCTATATATGATAGATAGCAGTGAAAAAGGGTTAACACTACAAGTAAACGAAAAACCCCTAACTCGAAAGGTGGCTTATGATGACAGGAGAACAACGAAAGAAAATTACCATGTTGATGATCAACATGTTTATCGCAATTGGGAGTTTTGGAATCATCATCCCGATTTTACCAGCCTACTTGGAATCGATTAATCAAGGCGGAACTGCAGCTGGACTGTTCATTGCCATCTTTGCAGGCGCGCAGTTCATCTTTTCCCCGATTGCAGGTAAATGGACAGATCAATATGGACGCAGGAAAATGATTATTTATGGACTGGCAGGTCTTACCCTGTCGATGTTTATTTTTTACGCTTCGAATTCGATTGGGGTATTATATGCCTCTCGTGCTGTCGGAGGAATTGGCTGCGCGATGCTGGTACCAGCAATCTTTGCTTATATAGCGGATATTACGACCATTGAGCAGCGTGCCAAAGGAAATAGCTTAGTTTCGGCAGCGATGTCGCTCGGGATTGTCGTGGGTCCTGGAATCGGAGGATTTTTAGCAGAATTCGGTTTGAAATTTCCTATATTAATATCTGCACTAGTTTCACTTGTTTCCGTATTGTTTTCAGTTCTTCTTCTTAAGGAGAGTCAAACAGAGAAATTCGATATGGCAGCTGATTTACACCCTGATGAGTCTATGGCTCGCAAAATCGCCCGTTCAGTGAAAATGCCTTATTTTATTCCACTCATTATTACGCTAGTAATGAGTTTCGGCTTAATTGCCTATGAATCGGTCATTGGATTATACCTTGACAACCAGTTCCACTCTTCCGCTAAGGATATTGCCATCATGGTAACAGCTACCGGAGTGGTCAGTGTTATTGTTCAGCTCTTTGTTGTTGATAAAATTGTTAACCGATTTGGGGAAAGTTCAGTATTGAATGTTTTTATAGCTGTAGCAGCCGCAGGATTTTTGTTTTCACTTTACGCTTCGAGCTACAATCTATTCTTTATTATCTCTCTTTTTATCTTTCTATCAACCTCCATTCTCCGCCCGGTGCTCAACACACTGATTTCAAAGCTTGCTGGCAATGAGCAGGGATTTGCAATGGGAATGAATAATGCTTATATGAGTATTGGCAACGTAATTGGACCGACACTTGCAGGACTTCTTTACGATATCAAAATTACTTATCCCTTTGTGTTGGGATTTGTACTATTAGTGGTTACTTTATTCATTACATTCACGTGGCAAAGACGTTCACTAAGGACAAAAGCTGTTTTATAGTATAAGAAAAGACTGATGCGGGTCTGCATCAGTCTTTTTCTGCTATGAATTGGCTTTTTTATATTGATACATCTTCCACTGGTAATGAATAAAGCAGCCAATACAAAATCCTAAAATCGCTACAAAAGCCGCTATTCCAACCATGATGGTAAACACATATCCTGCGGTTTTCCACCCCAGCAGAAAACTAATGAATCCAACACTCAAACAGAAAACAGCTATCTTCTGGTTAAATTGCTGCTGTTCCCAATCCTCTGGAATATAATCTTTTTGTTTTTTCTTAAGAAAGAGCTTGGCAATATTCATAATTGGATTATATTTAAAAACAATTCCTGATATCCCTGCGAGTAATGGAACAATTAAAAACCATCCTTCAGCAAAAATTAGAGCTAAAACTGCACTAATGAAAATCACCCATTGGTTCGTTCTAACAAGTGGTCTAGGAATGAAACGTACATCTGACAATTAAAACCCACCTTTCTTATTGGTTTTATTAACTTAAGTTTACTTTCTTTACGTCGTATTGTATAGCAATCTAAATTAATAGCTGGCCTATTTTGTTTATTATCTATTTTATCAAAATAGAGATATTATTTTAAAAAAACTTTCTTTTCATCTGTTTGCAGTCCACAATCCCTATTTATCAATGTTCTATACCTTTATAATCTACAATTACCAAAAATAGTTTTTGACAATTGAAAAGAATCAAAAGTATTATTATATAATATATAAGGAGGTAGAATCATGTCGAATTACGATAGACAGAAAATTGTGGATAGTGTCCCTCAGAAAGGATTCTTCGGACATCCAAAAGGGTTATTCACACTTTTCTTTACAGAATTCTGGGAGCGTTTCTCTTACTATGGAATGAGGGCAATCCTCGTCTACTATATGTATTACGAAGTTTCAAAAGGCGGACTAGGACTCGATGAAAATCTTGCTCTTTCCATTATGTCCATATATGGATCTCTTGTTTATATGTCCGGGATTATCGGTGGCTGGTTAGCCGACCGGATTTTTGGTACCTCTAAAGCAATATTTTATGGTGGAATATTTATTATGTTCGGTCATACCGTCCTTGCAATACCCGGCAGCGTAGCCATGTTCTTTGTTTCTATGGTATTGATTGTACTCGGAACTGGTTTGCTGAAACCAAATGTTTCCACTGTTGTCGGTGATCTGTACAGCGAAAGTGATGACCGTCGTGATGCAGGTTTTACCATATTCTATATGGGGATTAACTTGGGTGGATTCTTAGCACCAATCATAGTCGGAAGTGTCATGGGTTATAGCTTCCACTTAGGCTTCGGAATTGCTGCTGTTGGTATGTTCGCAGGACTTATCATGTTTGTAGTAACAAAGAAGAAAAATCTTGGACTTGCTGGTACCAATGTTCCCAACCCACTTTCAAAGGCAGAAAAAAAGAAAACTTTTACTTTGATTGGATTTGGAATAGTCGTCCTAGCTGTCTTATGTGCAGTATTAATTCCAGCGGGAATCTTAACATTTGCAAGCTTTATTAATATCGTTACTTTTCTAGGGATTCTAATTCCTACTATATATTTTGTTGTTATGTATCGCAGCCCTAAAACTACGGCTGTTGAACGTTCCCGTATCATTGCATATATTCCATTATTCATTGCAGCCGTGATGTTCTGGTCAATCCAAGAGCAAGGTTCAACCATTCTTGCCAATTATGCGGATAAACGGACCCAATTAGATTGGTTGGGAATGACGATTTCTCCAGCTTGGTTCCAATCCTTGAACCCATTATTTATTATCATTCTAGCACCTGTATTTGCCTGGATTTGGGTTAAAATGGGGAACCGTCAGCCAACAATACCTCAAAAATTCTCATTGGCACTATTGTTTGCTGGTCTTTCATTCCTCGTTATTCTTTTACCAGCATACCTTGGCGGTACAGATTCACTCGTAAGCCCAATGTGGCTTGTACTAAGTTATTTAATTGTCGTATTTGGTGAATTGTGTATCTCACCTGTTGGTTTATCTGCAACAACCAAATTAGCACCAGCTGCATTTTCAGCGCAAACAATGAGCTTATGGTTCTTAGCAAGTGCTGCGGCTCAAGCTCTAAATGCACAAGTCGTTAAATTTTATACACCTGAAAATGAAATGGCCTACTTCGGTGTCATTGGCGGTGCAGCTATCGTCTTAAGTATAATCCTATTTGCATTAGCTCCGAAAATTCAGGGCTTAATGAAAGGAATTCGATAATCTAACGTAAAAAGCAGTATCTCATTTACTATGGGTTACTGCTTTTTACTTGTTATTTGCTAATAAAATCGCTAAGCTTATCGTACATAATTATTCACTGTAAGCATTCCAGGGGAGGAATTCAAATGAAAACGGTTTATGACTTTACTGTTAAAACAACAAATGGTGAGAGTAAATCACTCAAAGAATACGAAGGAAAGCCATTAATTATTGTTAATACGGCAAGCAAATGTGGATTAACCCCTCAGTTTAAAGGACTTCAAGAATTATATGATAAATACAAAGAGCAAGGCTTAGAGATTTTGGGATTTCCGTGCGATCAGTTTAATAATCAAGAATTTGAAAATATCGATGAAACTACACAATTTTGTCAGTTAAACTACGGAGTAACCTTCCCAATGTTCGCAAAAATCAAGGTAAATGGAGAAGAGGCTGACCCTTTATTCACTTACTTAAAAGACCAGAAAAAAGGACTTCTATCTAAAAACATAAAATGGAACTTTACTAAGTTTCTTGTTGATTCAAATGGAGTGGTTATTGAGCGTTACGCACCCACCACAGAACCTAATAAAATAGAAGATGATTTACTCCATTTATTATCATAATCTAATTAGATAAGATCATCGTGATTACAATAAAAGAGAGCGTTTCGATTGAAATGCTCTCTTTTATTGATATGATTAACAATATGATTTACTCTTGATAAATTTTTTAAGATTCGGAAAGAGGAGTTAATACCATGTCAGCAATTAAGAATGCCTCTTTTGTTAAAAAACCCAATTTAATTATAACTGCAATCGCTTTAGGTGTTATATTAAATCCATTAAATACCACGATGATCACAGTGGCATTGCCGGAAATAAAAAATGAATTTCACCTTACTTCAAAAGATCTTTCCTGGTTAATCGCTTCCTATTTTATGGTAAGTGCCATTTTCCTGCCGCTGCTTGGTAAATTAAGTGATTACTACGGGAGAAAGAAAATCTTTATTACAGGTCTCATTTTAGTTGCTATCTCTTCCTTTACCGCTCCTTTATCTCCAAATATGCCATTTTTATTAGGAATGAGAGCAATTCAGGCTATTGGTACATCTGCTCTTTATCCTGCAGGTATTGGAATGGTTCGATCTTATATTGAAAAGAATCAAAATAGGGTAATCGGCACACTATCTGTATTCGCTACCACCTCTGCCGCATTCGGTCCGACTATCAGCGGACTGTTGATTCAAAAGGGCGGCTGGCCTATTATATTTTATGTGAATTTCCCTATTATCACGATATCTGCGATATTGGCTTTTCTATACATACCCAAGGACAGTAAGGTCTCAGAAAAAGCCTTCAAGTGGGATGGAATTGGAATTATCTTATTTGGTTTATTAATATCCTTATGGATGTTCTTCCTCCAAGCCTTAGAGAATGAACTAAATCTATGGACATTACTAGCATCTATCCTAGTAACCTTTGTATTTTATCAATATGAAAAGAAGAACCAGGTACCTTTTATTAATGTGAACTTTTTGAGGAAAAACCTAAATATAACATTAATTTATATTTTATATGCGCTTTCGACGATCGTTTTTTTCTCCATGCTACTATCGATGCCAACCTATTTACAACTATTACTAAACCTTTCATCAAAATTAACCGGCATGGTTATGCTTTCTATTTCGATATTTGCCATGGTTGTTACTCCAGTTGCAACACGCTGGATGGAGAAGTCAGGTTATTTGAAACCTTTACTTTCGGGTACCGTTATCGGCCTGATCGGTGTTATCTCATTATTGACGATTAACCAAAACTCTCCGATTTCGTGGATATTTATAGTGTTATCGATCCTAGGTTTAAGCAATGGCATATTAAGCATCGGATTACAAACAATACTTTATTCATTTATTTCTAAATCCGACAGCGGCATTGCTTCCGGTTTATTAATGACATCTAGATTTATCGGAAATATCCTTGCTTCTAGTATTTTTGGAGTGATGTTTGCAACTGGGATCAATGATGGTAACCATAATTCAATGACCATAATCTTGTTCATTGTATCTGTTCTTTTACTGCCAGGAATCCTTTATATAACAAAAACAAAACTTTCTACGAAAACAATGAATCATTAAAATACAGAGAGCTTTTGGATGGTTTTCTCTTCTTTGATAAGTTGAGAAGGATACCGGTAAACTTCTGGGGAACGTGTACAAAGCTGTTCCCATGCATCGACACATTGTGGATCAAAATGGGTTCCTATGTTTTCCTTTAGGTACTTCATGGCTTCAAAATGTGTCCATGCCTTACGATAAGAACGTTCAGATGTCAACGCGTCATATACATCCGCAACTGCCACGATTCTCGCATAGAGAGGAATCTCATTTCCTTTCAGTTTATCTGGATATCCACTGCCATCCCACTTTTCATGATGGAACCGAATAATGCTTAGTTCCTCCTTCATAAATCCTAAGCTTCTGCACATATCATAGCCAAACACAGGATGCTTTTCAATTAAGGCCCTTTCTTCATCAAGTAATCTCGCCGGTTTATTCAGTATTTCATCCGGTATTTTTATTTTACCCGCGTCATGAACAAGTCCTCCTTGAACAATTGCCCGCAGTTGTTCAGGTTTCAAGTTAAGTTCCTCCGCTAGCTTTAACGCATACATGGTAACCCTAAAGGTATGTCCTGCTGTGTAGGTATCTTTTTTTTCCGTTGCAGTGACCAAATTTTTAACACTAGGAGAAATACTATTCGTAATCCGTTCAAAAGGGTCATTGGTAAACAAGGAACGAATTGACTCAGCAAGTGTGCCTTGTACAGCATATTGTTTAACCAAGCCGATAATCATCATGATCATGGCTGCAAGTAATAGAAAGTGATAGATCCACCAACTGAATGACCACTGCACCCCTCTTACCATGATTATTTGCGAGACCATTAACCAGCCGGAACTATAAACAATAGCGATTTGCAGAGGAAAGCGTGTGTACCTATATGATTGATAATAACAGGAAATCGTAGCACTACTTAACAGTAAGATGATAAGTGTTACGATGATATTCAACGGATTGGCATTCAGAGGAACGATGTCAACAATTTGCGGAAATAACATTCCGATTGTCCCAAAAACAGTTAAAGCTGCCGTCCATAAAGGTAGGAGCAAGTGCTGCCTCCTTGCGAGAAATTCTACAATTGGATGGTCAGATGACAATGACGATAACCATAGCCAAATAACCGCCAGCAACACACTAAATTGCGAAGAGATTCCTGGCAGGTGCGTGAAACCATGTATGAAATCAGGTGTAGAAAGTCCATGGATTGAAAACATTAATCCAAGAGATAGAAACGCTAATGAGAGAAAACTTACTTGTATATTACGTATTCTCCTCCCAGCAACTCCTACTGCAATAGAAATTATAGCGGCTAATAATGATACTAGACTTACGATATAAAAATGTTCCATTGGTTTAGATAAAAACAAATCCTTAAAATAACCCAAATGAAAAGCCTCAAAAGTTAGATAAGGAACTAAAATGGCAGCCAATGGCCCACAAAAGCTACTACGTTTCATCAAAATTCCCCCGAATTCCATATTACAACTATTATACTGCCAACCCCGGCTGTTCAGTATCATAAACTTTCCAATCTTGGTAACACTACATATAGTCTCTTCCAAAAAAGGAGAAGAAGTATGTTTAATTTTTTTAAAAGTAAAAATACAGAAATAGAAAGTTTGAAAAAGGCATTAGCAAAATCTCATGATTATAAATGCGTTGAGTATTTTAATAAAAAATCTAACATCTCTTTTACTTTGAAATTTTTAGCGACGCTTGTGGATGAAAAAACCGTACAAGATAGTGTACTTCCCTATCTACTTGAAGAGAACTTTAAACAAATTGATGATGCAAAAGAGATTATCCCACTTGCTGATATTACAGTTTCAGAGGATATCTCCCTTATTGAAGAACGGCTTTTTAGCGGCTCTGTGGTGTTAACGGTAAACGGAAATGATAACAGATTTTGTTTTTTAGGAGCACAAAAAGTAATTTGGTTTGCTCTGGTATTCCTTTTACTCGTAATTTATATCGTAAATGGCGGCTTTAGAACCGTTGCCGGAATTGCTTTTTTCTCGATTGTTTTACCATTCTATATCGCCATTTTATTTGTTGTTATTATCCGTTATTCCGACTTTACCAATTTGCTTCCGATTTTCGACCATTCTGTAAAAGAGATACTACTGGGAAGTCGTGATATGACTTTTTCCGTTTTAGGGTTTGAAACATTATTATTTTTTTATCCTTTCATACAAAACCCAGAAAAGGCAAAAAAGTGGGCTCATTTTGGAGTTTTGTTCACAACAATTATATGTGTCTATTTAGCAATCCTTGCCTTTGGCTATTTTTCTGAGGCACAATTGCAAAAGCATGTTTGGCCAACGTTAACCATGTGGAAAATTATTAAAATGCCCTTTGTTGAACGCTTTGAATACATTGGAATCGCAAACTGGAGTTTAGTGATATTACCTAATATATGTATTTCTATATGGAGTGCAAGCAGATTGATGAAGCAAATATTCTCCATTCGCCAAAAAACATCCGTTCCATTCATCTCAATTCTTTGTCTAATCGGTACCTCTTTGCTCATAACAAGAGAACAGATTAATATACTGACTGATATTACCTCAAAGGTTGGTTATTACCTTATTATCATATATATTCCATTATTGTTTGTAGGTACATTCATTGCAAAGAAGGTGAGAACTCGTGAAACCAATTCTTAAAATTTCACGCTATATTTGCCTGCTATTCATCCTAACTGGATGTGTCAAAAAGGAGATTTTAGATGAAATAAGTCTAATTGAAGGTATTGGCTTTGACTATATCGATAAGGAAAACATTCAAGGTACAGTTGTTATCCCCGTCTACCTTCCCGATCAACCACCTAAAAACAATACCTTCACCGCTGAAGCTGAGATTAAGAAATCTATCCTTCAGGACATACAACGCGAGGCTGCAGACCCAATTGTAACCGGAAGTCTTGAGGTGGTTTTATTTAGTAAGACTTTATCGGAAAAGGTAGGAATTCTTCCATTAGTTGATGCCTTTCAAAGAGATCCAGCTGTAGGGGCTGGTCTCTATTTAGCTGTAGTGGACGGGGAAACGAAGAAATTACTAGCTGGTGATTACGGAATAAGAGGAAATGCCGACTATATCTCGAAGTTGCTAGAGCATAATGTCAAAAACGAAGATCTTCCAAAAACAAATCTACAATTGTTTCTAGCTGATTTTTATCAAGAAGGTAAAACCCCCTTCCTTCCACAAATAAAACATATCGGAAAAGGTAAGATGGCAATAAACGGGATTTCCCTTCTAAGGTCTGGAAAAATGGTTGATCTTATCAAACCGGATGAGATGTTTTCTTTCAAGCTGTTAGTAGATAAATACAGTGAAGGAATGCACCGAGTCAAAATTGATAATGGTGAGGCAGCTATAAGAAGCATTCATTCATCCCATAACTATGAATTAACAAAGAGGAACCCAACAGAAATCACAGTCCATTTAAAGGTTGAGGGCGTCATTAATGAATTTACCGGTCAAGAGCTCACGCCTAAATTAATGCATAAACTACAAGAGCAGTTTGAAAAAGATATTCGTAAAGAATGCATTGCCATGATAAACCGTTTTAAAGAAAAAGAGATTGATCCAATCGGGTTTGGTCATTTTGTTAAGACACAGACCAGAAATTTTGATTTTAACAATTGGAGAGAAAATCAATATAAAGACCTTGTAGTAAAGATAAAACCTGAGGTGAAAATCTCTGAATCCGGGGTTATAGAGTAATAAAAAAGCAAGCAGACTTGACCTCAAAAAAAAGGATTTGTCTGCTTGCTCGAATATCTTATACAATTCCAGTTAATAAGTAAACTGCAATGATAAAGAACGCCGCAATTGTTTTAATAATGGTAATCGCAAAAATGTCACGGTAAGATTGCTTATGTGTTAAACCTGTGATTGCCAATAAGGTAATAACAGCTCCGTTATGCGGAAGTGTATCCATACCACCAGAAGCCATGGAGATAACACGGTGCATAACCTCAAGCGGAATATCGAATTGATTTGCTAGTTCAATATATTTTTCCGACATCATCCCAAGGGTGATGGCAATACCTGCAGAAGCTGAACCAGAGATAGCAGAAAGAATGTTAGTTGTAACAGCTCCATTTAGTAATGGGTGACCAAATACTTTGGCAATCCCATCTCTTGCCATACCAAAACCAGGTAAATTGGAAATAACAGCACCAAATCCATATTCTGTAGCTGAGTTCATAATAGCAAGCAGCGCACCTGCAACTCCGACTTTCATTCCATCTTTGAAATTCATGATTACAGGTTTACGATTATAAATAATCGTAGCAATAATCCCGACTAAAAGAGCGATTTCCACAGACCAAATTCCGATCACTTTTGAAGTTTCAATACTAGGAAAATTCATTCCAATTGCTTGGAAGTCGAAACCATTTGGATACCATTTTGGAATAATCGTTGTTAATACTTTGTTTAAAACTGCTACTAATAAAACTGGAACAAAAGCAAAGATCTTACGTCCGATACTTTCTTGTTCCCCTAAATCGATGGTTACTTCACTGTCATCCTTAATTGTTCCGAAGCTGTCATAACCTTCTCCAGCTTTTTCTGCTTTAATACGACGAGAATTTAAATACCACATTCCGAGGACGAAGATAAAGATAGCTCCGATAATCCCAAGTGTAGGTGCAGCATAAAGATCTGTTTTAAAGAAGGTTGTTGGAATTACGTTTTGTACTTGCGGTGAACCAGGTAAGGCGTCCATGGTAAAGGTGAATGAACCAAGTGCAATGGTTCCTGGAATTAAACGCTTTGGAATATTTGATTGTCTGAAAAGATGTGCAGCAAATGGATAGACCGCGAATGCTACAACCACTAAGCTAACTCCACTATACGTTAATATAGCAGCAAGTAAAACGATCGCTAACATACCTCTTTTTTGACCAACGGCTTGGACAATAGTAGAAGCAATGGTTTTCGCAAGTCCTGACATTTCTACTACTTTACCAAAAATTGCTCCTAATAAGAAGATTGGAAAGTATAATTGAATGTATTCAACCATTTTCCCCATAAATACATTCGAGTAAAAAGGCAGAATCCATCCGGGTTCTGTTAAAAGTACAGCAAATAACGCACAAAGAGGTGCAAAAATGATAACTGTGAATCCTCGGTATGCGATGAACATTAGCATTCCGAGTGCTAATAGTATAATTACTAACTCCATGAAATTTTCCCCCGCTCTAGCTAGTAGTTGTCTTTGGTTTAATAACAATTTTTAAAAAATATAATAGATTAATAATTTAAAATATGAGTTAAAACGCTTTCGAAAAAGATAAATAAAGATAATAGCAGTTTAATAGTGGATGAAATCTCACTTTCATCCACTATTAATGAATCCCTAATTAAAAACAGCTACTTTACTTTCAAGTTCTGCAATGGCAGAAGCCACTTTCTCCGCAGAGATTTCCATTGGCATTACATGGATGGATTCCTCTGGAATAACAGCTTTTTGAGCTACTGCTGTAATCATATCTTGAGTCAGATTTTGCACACCAATTTCCGATACAGAAATAGGTAGCCCCCAGTCACGGTAGATTGGAATTAACTGTTCAATTTCATCCCATTTTCCTTCAAGTACTAGTTGAACAAGAATTCCATATGCAACTTTTTCTCCGTGCAATGCATGATGTGTTTCTTCTAAGATCGTTAATCCGTTATGAATGGAATGAGCACCAGCAACCCGGCCATAATAATCGCCAAATCCACCAACTAAACCAGCCATAGTGATAATTGTCTCAACAACCTTCATGAAATCATCATTCAATTTTCCAGTTTTCGCGGCACTTATAGCACCCTTCGAATGCTCGAGCAGCAGATCTTTACACTGCTTTGCAGCAAAATAAGAAATTTGTAAAGGAACAGGCTTGTTATCGATCCCTGACATCTGAACATCTGCTTCATACCACTTCGCAAGTGTATCACCAATACCAGCAATGAGCATATTTACAGGTGCATCAATCAAAATTCTAGGTTCGATCAATACAAGGCTTGCGCTTACAGGATAAACGTCGTATCGAATAAAAGTTCCTGCATCATCATAAAGAACACTAACTGCTGCCCATGGTGAACAATTTGAGGCAAGCGTTGGAACTAAGATCGCTTGGCGATGGGTCTGATTACATGCAGCTTTAACAAGATCAAGAACCTTTCCCCCACCTACCGCGATTACACCATCAAATGAATTTTCCTCAACAAGATTAGCCACTTTGTCTATTTCTGAAAAAGAGCATTCCCCGCCATAGACATATTCTTCAACTTCGATATCGTTCAGATCTGGCCAAAATGGTTTAGCAGCCTCCCATGATTTTACGCCATGAACGATAAGTACTTTTTTTAAGCCTCTTTCGACCAATTTTGATTGCAGCTGATCTAAAACACCTTCACTGAAAATATACTCACTCGGTGCTCCATGTACAGAAAATGATTTCAAAATTCTTCTCTCCTCACTTAAAGGTGATTCATTCTATTTATAAAAAAATTAGAAAACCATTTTTTGAATCATTACGGATTACTTATTTTTTGCTTTTGCAAGTTCTGCTGCTACTTCAACGATCATATCCTCTTGACCGCCAACTACTTTACGTTTTCCTAGTTCAATTAAAATATCACGAGAATCTACGCCATATCTTTCAGCAGCACGTTTTGAATGCAGGGCAAAGCTTGAGTAAACACCCGCATAACCAAGAGTTAAACTGTCTTTTGTAATTTCCTGCGGTACTTGCAATAGCGGAGCTACGATATCTTCCGCTAAATCCATCATTTTATATAAATCTACACCAGTTTTGATTCCCATCCGTTCACAAACTGCGATAAGTACTTCTGTTTGTGTATTACCAGCACCTGCTCCTAGGCAGCGGACACTTCCATCAATACGTGTCGCACCTTCTTCAATTGCTACAAGCGTATTTGCCATGGCTAATGATAAATTGTTATGAGCGTGGAATCCTACATTAATACCTACTGATTGTTTAAGTGCACGAATTCTTTCTCGAACTTGTCCTGGAAGAAGGTAACCCGCAGAATCTACTGCATAAACAGTATCTGCTCCATAGCTTTCCATCAATTTAGCTTGTTCAACTAATTTATCAACTGGTGCCATATGATTCATCATTAGGAATCCAACTGTTTCCATGCCTAGCTCTTTTGCATAAGCAATATGTTGTGGAGCTACGTCTGCTTCTGTAACATGTGTTGCAATACGCGCCATTTTGGCACCTAAATTTGCTGCTTCTTTCAATTCATGCAGTGTACCGATACCTGGCAATAATAGGACTGCAATTTTTGATTTATCTGCAACAGAAACGGCAGCTTCGATTAATTCCATTTCATTTGTGCGGGAAAGGCCATATTGTAAGGAAGATCCTGCTAAACCATCACCGTGTGATACTTCGATATATGGAACATTTGCATCATTCAATGCTTTAGCTACTTTCAATACTTGATCTACTGTAAATTGGTGAGAGACTGCATGACTTCCATCTCGTAACGCAACCTCAGTGATAAGAATATCTCTTTCATTTGTCATTTTCATTTTCCCCTTTCTACAGCTTATACTGTTTCTTTCTTTAATAGATTTTTAGCAAACTCTTCTGCAATTTTCACGCCTGCTGCTGTCATAATATCAAGGTTTCCTGAATACTTAGGCAGGTAATCTCCAGCACCTTCTACTTGAATAAAGATGGTTACTTTATTTCCTTCAAAAATAGGTTCTGTACGAAGCTTGTAACCTGGAACATAGGATTGAACGACTTCTGTCATTTCAGCAATCGATTTTCTAATACCTTCCTCGTCCAATTTCCCTTCTTCTACAAGTGTATACACAGTATCACGCATCATGATTGGAGGTTCAGCAGGGTTTAAGATCATGATAGCCTTCCCTTTTTTAGCCCCTCCTACTACTTCAATCGCACGAGAAGTTGTTTCAGTAAATTCATCGATATTCGCACGAGTTCCTGGACCAGCACTCTTACTTGAAATCGTTGCAACGATTTCAGCATATTCTACTGGGCTTACACGGTTTACAGCATGAACCATTGGAATGGTTGCCTGTCCGCCACATGTAATCAAATTGATATTTTCTTTCTCCAAATGCTCGTCAATGTTAACCGCAGCACATACATATGGTCCAACCGCTGCAGGAGTCATATCAATTACTTTAATGCCTGCCTCTTTTAATACCTTTGCATTATAAAGATGAGCTTTTGCTGAAGTGGCATCAAACACAATATCAGCTTCTAATGTAGGATCTGCTAGAAAACCATCAATTCCGGTGTCTACCCCTGCATAACCCATTTCTCTCGCACGGCGTAATCCGTCTGATTGCGGGTCAATCCCAATCACAGCGGTTAACTCTAATAGTTCAGAGCGTCCGAGTTTAATCATTAAATCTGTACCAATGTTACCTGAGCCAAGAATAGCAACTTTAACTTTTGACAAAATAATTCTCCTCCTAAATATTAATATTTTTTAGTTGATTAGATTTTGCTTCTATTAGATAAATTCATCCTTATACCCTAATGCCTTTGAAATTTCAAATGCCGCCCTTTGAATACCAGCTATCACTAGTGGAAGCTTCTCTTCATCAAGTCTCATCTTTGGTGCGGCGCAGCTAATTGAAGCGATTACATTTCCTTTATGATTGAATATGGGCGCAGCAATACATTTAAGCCCTAACTCAATCTCTTCATCATCGACAGCATAACCAGTCTCACGAATCGAAATCAACTGTTGTTTAATTTCATTAATATCTGTCATCGTGTACTCGGTAAATGCTTCTAAACTCGCAGATGATAATAGTCTATCAGCCTCATTTTCACTTAAGTGGGCAAGAATAGCCTTTCCCACACCGGTACAATGCACAGGTGCTCTTTTACCAGTATGTGAATAGATGGTTAGTGCTCTAGGGCCTTCTACCTTTTCGATATAAATAATTTCATCTCGCTGTAAGGTAACTAAGTGAACGGTTTCATTTAACTCATTCACCAGGTCCCTGATGATTGGTCTAGCTATTTTTCCAACATCGAGATGTTTTGCCACAAAATTACCTAAAGTGAAAAGTTTAATCCCAAGCTTATACTTTAAATCATCTGGGTTTTGCTGAAGATACCCTCTATGTTCTAAAGTCTTGATGATCCCATGAACAGTACTTTTTGATAGGTTTAAATGCTGACTTATCTCTTTGACACTTAGTTCTGGATTCGTGCTCAAAAACAATTCCAGGACATCTGCTGCCCTTTCAATCGATTGAATTAAACGTTCAGACATTACCATCCTTCTCTCGTTCGCCATTATCGAATAGCGTTCGTAAATTTCTAATCGATACTTTTATACTAACCCGCATTTTATTGTATGTCAATTAGTTTAAGTTCATTATTTTGACATAATTTAATAAAAAAAAGAGAACCCAATTCCTTTTTGGGAATTGGGCTCTTTTTGTATATAGATGACTTACAACACTTCAAATTGTTTAAAACCGGTTTGGTCCGGTATAAAGTCTAACTTTTTATCTCTGAAGTAATGACATTCACCATTGTCGATGATAAACGTTAAATCATCCTTCACGATTTTACTATCATTTGACTGGATAGCTGCTTCTAGCGTTAACTTCACCTTCATAAAACAACTTTTACGCATTTGTAATCGGATAAACTTCGCTGAATCTGATTGTTCCAGCCTATTTTTTATTTCGGCAGCAGCTGCTTCTGTTAGTACAATCACTTATTACCCCCCTTTATATCTACATCTTATAGAAAATACGCAGAATATAAGAAATCCATTTAGTTTGAGGATGATTTCTTATATTCTCCAATAACCCCTTAACAATCGCCCTTGGTAAAGTTGGTTCAAGCAGCTCTTGTTTTAACAATTGTAATGATTCCTGTTCAATAGACTCTTTCATTTCTGCCATCTCTTGTTGTATCAATTCAAGAATCTGTTCCTTCGTTACATCTTCACCCAGCGGGTTTTCGAACATCTGGATATGCTCTTTTGTAATAAAGGGTACAGTAGAATTTCTTGCTATGATATTTGTTTTCTCCACTAGCGTTTGTGATAATAAGTCCAAATCTAATGGTACATTATAGAATAAAAATAATTGGGAGTACATACTTATAAATCCTTTGATACAAAATACTAAGTCATATTTTATCTCTTTTATTTCATTTTCTCCATACAAATGCTCCACCATCGAAAGAATCGTTTTCTCCATTAATCTGTCGTAGAAACGGATTTTGAGAATGAAATCTTCATTGAATGATCGAGATTGCTCCTTAATAAGAATTTTTCCAAAATCAGAATGCTTTTGAAAAGAACTAAATATCGCAATATAAAATTCATATAGTAGATTTTGATGATTTGCACTATTCCTGACCAGATAGTCAATATCCGTAGTGAATTGAATCATAAAGTCGTCTATTATCGCAAGGATCAGTTCATCCTTTGACTTAAAAGACAAATAAAAAGCACCTTTAGAAATGCCGCAATGCTCAGTTATTTGTTGGACAGAAGTAGCTTCAAATCCCTGTTTAGCAAAGAGCTCTATTGCTTTTTCCATTATCAATTGTTTTTTCATGGTCTATTCTTCACTCCTAGCTTCTATCATTGACAGATGACCGGTTAGTCAGTATTATAAGTAAATGGGTTAGATAAGTCAATTAAGGGTAGGTGTAAGTGTGAAAGGTTTAGTTAACTTTGTTCTAGGAAACAAACTAGCAGTATGGTTACTTACAATAATTATAACAGTATCTGGTATTTATTCAGGTACAAGAATGAATATGGAGACAATTCCAGATATTTCAATTCCATATCTAATGGTAATGGATGTTTATCCAGGGGCAACTCCAGAGCAAGTGATGGAGGATGTTTCCAAACCTTTAGAGAAAGCGATAGAAAACCTTAAGGGTGTTAAATCCGTTTATTCCAATTCAAATGCGAATATGGCAAGTATTCAAGTAGAATATGAATACGGTGAAGATATGGACGAAGCAAATCGTGCATTAAAATCTGCCTTAGAGGCCGTGAAACTGCCAGAAAATGCACAAGAACCAATTATTACAGCAATCAGCATGAACATGATGCCAGTTGCTGCACTTAGTATAAGCAGTACAACAGAGGATATCGTTGAACTAACGTCCACTGTGGAGGATATTATCCTTCCAAAAATCGAGAAGATTGATGGTGTAGCCTCGGCCACCATTACAGGCCAACATATTGAAGAAGTTCAGCTTACGTATAACGATGTAAAAATGGCTGAATATGGCTTACAAGAAGATACTGTTAAACAAATGATTCAAGCAAGTGATCTTGCCGTTTCATTAGGTCTTTACGAATTCGAAGCAGGCGAACAAGCTGTAGCGATAGATGGCAAGTTCATGACGGCGGACGAATTGAAGGGAATGCTTATTCCTGTAACACCTTCTGCAAACCAGCCGCTGCCATTTGTGAAGCTAAGCGATATCGCTGAAATTGAAGTAGTAGGTAAGGTACAATCGATTTCACGTACAAATGGTGAAGACGCGATTGCTATTCAAATTGTCAAAGGTCAAGAAGCAAACACTGTCGATGTTGTAAATAGTGTGAAGGATTTAATTGACAAAGAAAAGAAAAATATTGATGGCCTTGTTATCGAAGTTTCACTCGACCAAGGTGCTCCAATTGAAAAATCCGTTTCAACGATGGTTGAAAAGGCATTATTCGGCGGTTTAATCGCTGTATTGATTATCCTTTTATTCTTACGTGATATTAAATCAACGATTATTTCAATCGTATCGATACCAGTTTCCATTTTCATGGCATTTCTGCTGCTTAACTGGATGGAAATAACCCTTAATATCATGACACTTGGTGCCGTTACGGTTGCCATTGGACGTGTAATTGATGACTCCATTGTTGTAGTTGAAAATATTTATCGACGACTTCATTTAAGAGAGGAAAAATTGTCAGGTCGTGCGCTTGTCCGCGAAGCGACAATTGAGATGTTTAAGCCCATCCTTTCCTCTACATTAGTTACGGTTGCAGTATTTGCACCTCTTATCTTTGTTGGCGGTATGGTCGGTGAGCTCTTCATGCCGTTTGCACTAACCATGACGTTTGCTCTTGGGGCTTCGTTAGTTGTGGCTATTACCATCGTTCCTGCGTTGTCTCACTTCCTATTTAAGAAAAAATTATATAGTGAGAAGACTGAGAGCAGCCATAAAGAAGCTGGCAAATTGGCTAACTGGTACAAAGGAGTTCTTGGATGGACACTTAATCATAAAGTGATTACCTCCATTATCGCTATTGTGTTATTAGCAGGCAGTTTAGCGTTAACTCCATTAATCGGTTTTAGCTTTATGGGCAGTGAAGAAGAAAAGGTCATGTACTTAACGTACACACCAAAAGCAGGTGAGCTTAAGGATGAAACATTGGCAAACGTTGAAGCAGTAGAAGAAGAAATGCTAAAACGCGATGATATCGACATCGTTCAGATATCTGTAACAGAAAGTGGAGATCCGATGGCCGCTATGATGGGCGGCGGTGGAGACGGTGCGTTAATGTACCTTATTTTTGACCCAGAAATGGAGAACTTCCCTGAAGTCCGTGAGGAAATTGAAGAATATGTGTTTAATATCGGACAGACAGGTGAATGGAAGTCACAAAACTTCGCTCCTACTTCAATGGGTTCAAATGAAGTTAGCTACACGTTCTACAGTGAAGATTTAGATAAACTAAATGAAGCTGTAAAAATGGTAGAAGACGTTCTGAGCACAAATGATCGCTTAGAAGATGTTTCTTCAAGTGCTGAGGAAGCATACGTTGAATATACATTCAAAGTAGCACAAGATGAATTGCTGCAGTATGGTTTAACAACAGGTCAAATCGTCATGATGTTGAACCCAATTTCGACTAAAGATGTATTAACAACAGTTGAAAAGGACGGTAACGAATTAGAAGTAATCGTTCAGCAGGAACAGGCTGCACAGCCAAAATCAATTGACGATATTTTAGCAACACAAGTACCGACAGCATTTGGTACGACAATGCCTTTATCTGAACTAGTAACAGTTGAAAAAGGTACAACACTGAATACACTTGCACGAAGTAAAGGTGAATACTATGCAACCGTATCAGGAACCATCCTTGATAAAGATATATCGAAAGCTACAGCCGAGGTAGATAAAGAAATTGATAAATTAGATTTACCAAAAGGTGTTACCATCGGCGTTGCCGGGGTCCAGGCGGATATGACGGAGACATTCACACAGCTTGGTATGGCTATGCTTGCAGCGATTGCGATTGTTTACTTTATCCTAGTTGTAACCTTCCGTGAAGGTGTCGCACCGTTCGCAATCCTTTTCTCATTACCATTTGCGGTAATTGGCTCATTTGTAGGTTTATTGATTGCGGATGAAACCATCTCTGTTTCAGTCATGATGGGTCTATTAATGTTAATTGGTATTGTTGTAACAAATGCCATTGTACTCGTTGACCGGATTATTCATATGGAACGTGATGGTATGACGATGCGTGAAGCAGTATTAGAGGCTGGGGCAACGCGTCTGCGTCCAATTCTAATGACAGCTATCGCAACGATCGGTGCGTTAATCCCATTAGCGATTGGTCAAGGCGGCGGCGGTTTAATCTCAAAAGGTCTAGGTATTACCGTAATCGGCGGTTTAACAAGTTCAACTTTACTAACATTAATTGTTGTTCCTATCGTTTATGAGGTGTTATCGAAGATATTTAAGAAAAATCGTAAA
The DNA here is from genome assembly GCF_057221695.1 of Neobacillus sp. plas4. Classification (NCBI taxonomy): domain Bacteria; kingdom Bacillati; phylum Bacillota; class Bacilli; order Caryophanales; family Bacillaceae; genus Neobacillus; species Neobacillus sp. plas4. Next base: position 612,435 of record NZ_CM170152.1, on the reverse strand, counting down.
GACATCATAGAAAACTAATAAAAGCCCTGAAAGGTGAAACGTCACTTTTCAGGGCTTTTATTTTTAATGCCAGACAAACAAAGAGCTTTATCATACATTTCTAAGGTTTTAATATGATTTTACCGGTGCTTTTTCGACTTTCTAGTAAAGTATGTGCTTTAGAGCCATCCATTAAAGAGAAAATAGTTGGCTCTTGAATTGTTATTTTTCCTTCCATTACCCAATCAAATAATTGTTTTGAACGCGCCTTTCTTTCCTCTAACGAAGTAAGAACATTCCAAAGGTCCCCGCCTGTTAATGTTTTTGAAGTATCCATGAGCATCCTAGGATCTACTGGAGCGGGGTCACCCCCTGCCATACCATAAAAAACAACAGTACCTCCAACTTTAGCAGCTTCAAAACTCTCCATTAATGTAGAACCTACAGAATCATAAACAACATCTACCCCCAACCCATTCGTTACCTTCTTTAATTCCTCAATCCAGTTATCACTGTATAAAAACACATGATTAGCTCCGGCTAAATAAGCAGCCTTAGCTTTATCGACTGAAGAAGTAAGCCCAATAACTCGCGCGCCTAATAATTTTGCAATTTGAATAAGAATTTGACCAACTCCACCTGCTGCTGCATGAAGAAGGATTGTTTGTCCAACCTTTACTTCAAAACTATCTTTTGTTAAGTAATGTGCTGTTAAACCTTGAAGTAAGATGGATGAAGCTGTTTCAAAGGAAATCTCATCTGGTAATGGAATGGACTTCTCCAAAGGAACTGCAACTAGCTCTGCATTAGCAAATGGAACATCCGCAAATGCAACCCGGTCTCCAGCCTTTAAGGTGGTAATGCCAGGACCTACCTTTTCTACAATACCTGCACCTTCATAACCCAATATATATGGTGGTTTTCCTGCTAGATGATAATTTCCTTTTCGGCGGTATATATCTGCGAAATTTAATCCTATCGCCTTCATCCTAACCAATATCTCATTTTCACGAATGAATGGTTCTGGGATATCTATGTATTTTAATACCTCTGGTCCCCCGAATGTTTCAAAGATAAGTGCTTTCATTAACAACACTCCTTATATAAAAATTTTAGATTTCATTGTATAGGTTATAAGAATTTTAAACAATATAAACGGACTCACCCCTGTTTGTCACCGATCTTTCACTCCTTACTATTTTTCGAGCACTATCCAATCCCTAATCTTACCGAACTTCTACTCCTTTCTATTTTTCGTACACATTCCGCCCCGATTGTTCTAGTTTAATAAAAAACTGACTCAAGCATTCTGAGTCAGTTACTTTTTGACGATTTGTCTTTTTATAGAAATTTATTTACTCTCTTTTACTACATCAATAATTTCCTTCAAGTCATCCCGTACACTTTCCTTTGAGAGAGCGACATTTGAGCGATGGGCTGCCCGTACAATTACATGTGCAGCTACAGGGGCAGTGAGAAATACAAAGAATATACCAAGAAATAAGCGAATACTAAAATAGCCTTCCAACATAAAAAAGAGAAACGTTCCTACAAGCGTAAAAAGAACGCCCATCGTTGACCCTTTTGAAAGTGCATGTGAGCGGGTGTAAACGTCAGGGAGACGAATTAACCCAACTGCACTTAAAAAGCTGAAGATGGTACCGATCAATATAAACAAAACTGCGATATGTTCACTCGGATTGATTACGTTCAATGACTACACCTCTTTCAATATATCTTGCAAAGGCAATTGTCCCGATAAAGGAAAGGATCCCAATTAATAAAATGACCTCAAAAAATCCAGTGCTTCTAATAAAAACAGAAAAAATTGCCACTCCAGAAATGATATTAATCCCTAATGCATCCAGTGCTTGAATTCTATCTGGAGCAGTCGGCCCTTTTATCAATCGAAAAACAGTTGCAAAAACAGCAAAACTTAGAAATACTAATGAACAAATTAAAATTCCCTGTATCATGCTCGCGTCACCTTCTTAATAGCCTTTTCAAATTTAACTGTGGACTGGATAACTGCATCGCTTGATTCTGGGATATCCATTGCATGTATATAAAACTTCTTGCTATCCGAAGAAACTTCAACTACAACAGACCCAGGGGTCAGGGTTAACAGCAATGCTAGTAAGGTAACCTCTAGATCCCCTTCTAAACTTGTTTCCAACGTAAAAATTCCTGGAGTAATATTGATGGTAGGCCTGAGAATTTGTCGAATCACTAAGATACTAGATGTGAACAATTCATAAATAAACACCAAAAAAAGTTGAACGATTGCTAATAATGTTACCAAATAGAATTTAGTAGGAAGATATCTGCGTAATATATAAAGCACCAATAAACCAAATAGATAACCACTAAAAAATGTTAACACACTCCAATCATCCTGAAGAAACATCCAGATGACACCAATTAATAAATTTACTAATACTTGCATGGGCATGGGTACCACCCCTTTCCATCTATCAAGATAACCATTTTAACTATTGATCAAGATTGCTGCCCAAGACTGCTTCAATATAAAAGCTTGGATTCATTAAGCCATCTACCGCAATATCAACATAAGCATGAATTCCTTCTGCGCCTAATCCGAGCGCAATCGTTAATATGGTAAGGATTCCAATCGGTAACAATAACCCCTTCGTTGTCCCTTTCTCTTTCTCCTCCGATATATCGGTATAGCCCCAAAATCCATTCATAAAGATTTTCATGATGGAATACAAGACCATAATGCTCGTAAGCAATCCGATTCCGCCCAACCAGAAGTATCCTATTTCAAAAGTGCCTTCCGTTATAAAAATTTTCCCAATAAAACCGCTTAATGGCGGTATACCTGACAGGGATAATGCAGAAATAAAGAACATCCAGCCTAATCCGGGGTGTAAACGGATAAGACCGCTGATTTCTTTTAACTTACTTGTTCCGGTAAGGTATATGATGGTTCCACCTAAAAGGAAAATCAGTGCCTTCACAATCATATCGTGAAACAAATAGTATAGGGCTCCCGTCATTCCTTCCGTTGTAGAGGATGCAAGTCCAGCTAATATAAAACCAACACCCACAATAACGTTATACGTTAGAATTCTTTTGATATCCCAGAAAGCCACTGCCCCAATTGCTCCTAACAGCATCGTTACCGCAGCTAATATTCCGATAAATAAATGAGTCACCTCTGGCTCATGATAAAAGACGAGCGTGAAAACTCTTATAATTGCATAGATTCCTACCTTTGTTAACAGCGCTGCAAAGATTGCAGAAATCGCTGTCGGAGGAGCACTATAGGAACCCGGCAGCCAGTAGAATAGAAAAAGGCCTGCTTTTAAACTAAAAACAATTAAAAATAGAATCGCAACCGTCGTCATAAGCCCGCCTTGCCCCGCCTCAGCAACACGTATCGAAAGGTGAGCAAAATTCAACGTTCCGGTCATGGCATAAAGGAATGCGATTGCAACAAGAAATAGAAAAGAGGAGATAATATTAATCAATATATATTTAATAGACTCCCTGAGCTGAATTTTCGTACCTCCTAGTGATATCAACACATAGGATGCAACTAACATCACCTCAAAGCAAACAAATAAATTAAAAATATCTCCAGTGAAAAAGGAGCCATTCACCCCAGTAATCAGAAACAAAAACAGCGGGTAAAAGTAGTTGGCTTCTCTCTCTTTTCCAATGGAGTGAAAAGCATATAATAAACAACATAGTGAAACGATGCTCGTTACCAGAACTAGTAAGCTCGAAAACATATCAGCAACCATACTTACACCAAAGGGAGCTTCCCAGCCGCCTAAATGCAGGGTTTGAATTCCCTTGGTATGGATTTGAGCGATGAGCAAAAGAGTAGAAATGCTTATCGCTATTGTAGTAACAACGCTTAGAAATCTATGCAATTTTATATTTTTTCTAAAAATCACCATTATCATTCCCGCTATAATCGGGATAATGATTGGCAAAACAACCAAATTATTCATTCTCAACACCTCTCAGTTGCTCGGTATCATCCGTGCCTAACACCTTATAAGCACGATAACTCAGCACTAAAAAAAGAGCTGTTGTTGCAAAATTTATCACGATTGCAGTTAATAAAAGGGCTTGTGGCAAAGAATCAGCATAGGTTAGGTTCTTTATCCCAAGAAGCGGCGGACCTCCCTTTTTTAACCCTCCCATCGTAATAATCAATATATTTACTCCATGACCAAGGATGGAGGTTCCTAGAATGATTCTAAATAGGGTTTTCGTCAAAATCAAATATGTTCCAACAGCGAATAATATACCTACAAGGATAGACATTAACGTTTCCATTATCGATCATCACCTATACTCAAAATGATCGTGATCGAGGTCCCAATTACAGCCAACCCTACCCCGATATCAAAAAGCACCGCCGTTGCAAGTTCAGTTTTCCCGAAAATAGGCAGATTGAAATAACCGAATGTCTGTGATAAAAATGGAGCATTAAAAAGCATCCCCCCCACTCCTGTAAGAACAGCAATCAATACACCTACTGCTGCAACTACTTTAAAATCCACCGGTATATTTTTACGAACTGTTTCAATATCAAATGTTAGAAATAAAAGGATTAAAGCTGAGGAAAACGCCAGACCACCGATAAACCCACCACCAGGAAAATGATGACCTGAAACAAAAAGATTGATGGCAAACGTAAAAATGATGACGACTGCAACCTTGGTGACGCTTCGTATGATGACATCATTCGGCACCTTCATGCTTATCCCTCCTCGAAACATTAAGCTTAATTAATGTAAATACACCTAACCCAGCCATGGTTAGTACAAGAATTTCAAGCATCGTATCAAATCCTCTAAAATCAACAAGGATTGAGTTCACGATATTTTTCGCACCCGCCAGCTCATAAGAGTTTTCATAATAACTTGAAATGGACTCAAATAGACGATTCGCATTTGCTGATAAGGCAACCATCGTAACGGTCACACCAACTCCGATGGAAATGAAAGCATTAACTACTTTAAACCGTATACGACTTATCTCCTTCTTCAATTCCGGTAAATGATAAAAGGATAATAAGAATAGGGCCGTAGTAACAGTCTCAACTACCAGTTGTGTTAATGCCAAATCGGGAGCTCTGAATAGAACAAAGAAAAAGGAAACTAGAAACCCGAGCGCCCCAACTGCAACAATGGCAGTCAGCCTGGTTTTTGAAAATAAAACAGCGATTGCCGTACTAATCATGGCCAGCACTAATCCCACTTCAAATAGATTTAAAGGGGCATCAGCAGAGGGGTCAAAGGAAAATCCATCAAAGAACCACATTGCACCGCCGACAACCAGGATGATAAATGAGAATATATATACTAAATAATCACGGATAAATCCTGTCATATATCGCTCTGTAACTAGCTTCGATGAGCTTTCCATTTTTTCCAGCGCAAGATTATACAGACTATTTATCGTAAAATTTTCAGGATATAAGAGATAAATTCGATACCATTTTTTCAAATATACGTACAACAACGTCCCTAGTCCAACAACACCAAGTGTCATAAACAACTCAGTATTCCAACCATGCCATGCACTAATTTTTATATTCAAGTCACCAGCACCAGCAAGCGTTGGCAACACTGCATACAAAGCAGGTTTTAATAAGTAATGTGAAAGGACATTCGGAAAAAAGAAAATAATAATAACAAGGGATCCGAGGATAAGTGGAGATAGTAACATCCCAATCGGAGCCTCATGCACTACCTTACCTAATTTTTCAGGTTTATTCTTCCCTCTAAAGGTTTTAAAAACAAGAATCATACTATAAACAAAGGTAAAGACACTGGCAATCCATGCGATGATGGGTATAGCCAGACCTATTGTCTCTGCATTAAATATCGACATATTTGATGCATTTACTACCGCAGTAAAAAACATTTCCTTACTTAAAAATCCATTAAATGGCGGAAGTCCAGCCATTGCAAAGCTTCCAATCACGGTTAAGGTAAAAGAAATCGGCATAAGGTGCATTAAACCGCCCAGCCTTCGAATATCCCGCGTTCCTGTCTCATGGTCAATAATACCAACAACCATAAACAAACAGCCTTTAAATGTAGAATGATTCACTAAGTGGAAAATCGCAGCAAATATTGCCATAGCATAGACAGAGGAATCCTTACCCACTCCGAAATACAAGGAGGCAGAACCTAAACCAAGGAGGCTCATGATTAATCCCAATTGGCTAATCGTTGAGTATGCTAATAAAGCTTTAAGATCGGTTTGTCTCACTGCATTCACAGATCCATATAATAAAGTGATGATTCCTACTCCCGATACCAGCCAGAACCATTCAGCCACACCACCGAAAACCGGGGTCATACGCGCCACTAAATAAAGACCTGCTTTCACCATTGTTGCAGAATGTAAATAAGCACTTATTGGCGTAGGCGCCTCCATCGCATCTGGTAACCATATGCTGAATGGAAATTGTGCAGACTTTGTAAATGCTCCGATTAATATTAATACCATCCCTGGAATAAACAATGAATGTGAGGAAATATCAGCTGCATTGCTTATCATTTCACGAATACTATAGGTATTCGTAATCATAGAAAGCATAATAAAGCCAGCAAGCATCGCCAGCCCGCCAAAAATCGTAATAAGCATCGATTTTTGTGCACCATATCGTGATTTTTCACGTTCATACCAGTACGCAATTAGCAAAAAGGAAGATACACTTGTTGTTTCCCAAAAGACATATAAAACAAAAATATTATCAGAAAATACAAGACCAAGCATAGCTCCCATAAATAGTAATAAATACACATAGAAATTATGCAGAGCCTCACGGTGTTTAGACATATAGAAAATAGAATAAAGGATTACTAATGCACCAATTCCCGTAATTATTAATCCAAATAGTAAGCTCAATCCATCCATATAGGTGGTGAAGTTAATATTGTAGGCTGGAATCCATGGTACAGTTTCTCTGAAAGTATTCCCTTCTGAAATTTTGGGAATAAATGAAAGTAAATAAACAAATATCACCAACGGAATAAATAGGACAAACCACCCAGTGTGAATACGCGGCGTTAGTTGTTTATAAATGTAGGGGACAGCGATTGCAAATATAAATGGAATCAAAATCATAATGTGTAACGAAGCTGACATCATATCCCTCCCTATAATTGATTAAAAAATCGTATACCTGTAAATAGATTGACTGAAAGTGTGGCATGGGTTATAGTCAAGTTTATTAAAAGTGTTATAGTATCGGATTTCATTTATTCCGATTCCGAGGTGAACAAATAATGAAAAAAATGAAAGAGCGCATGGACGAGAGTATCCTTGTCTGTGTATATTATGGTCCGAATGGCGAACGTCTCATTCAACGCGGCTGTAAAATTGCCAATATGCTTGATTGTCCGCTGTACATTCTCACCGTAGATCCTAATCCATTTGATGATCTGGATGCAGAGAAATCAAACTATATTGCCAGATGGAAACAATTAGCTTCCCAACATAGTGCTGACGCATTTATTATCAAAGATAATGAACACAGACCGATTTCAAAAGTGATTGCTGAAGTGGCAAGAGAAAAAAATATTACACAGATCATACTCGGTCAAACTGCTCAAAGCCGCTGGGAACAAATTGCTAAGGGGTCAATTATTAATTCTTTATTACGTGAAATTCCATTCGTGGACCTTCATATCATATCTGTAGCCCGCTATTTAAAAAATCCTGATAGACATTTCGAAAAAGGAGTTCGTGCTTATCTTGTTAAAGAGCACGACCACTACCAGCTCATTTTTAAACATACAAAGGCTGTTGAATATGAAGGGATTTTCTTCAAGGAATTCGGAACCGATTTTAATAATGGTATTTTCAAATTCATGAAAGACAAGGAAACATTACAAGTCAGAGTAAAAGAGAACATTGTTAAAGACTTAACAAACGTTGATATGGATACGGACTCAACTTCTGACGATGATTACTTATAACTCCTCCACCGAGGGTGGAGTGTAATCCTCCACCCCTTGGGGATGGAGGAAAACTCTCCACCCTTGGGTGGAGGGTTTTTTTATTCTATAAATTCACATCCACTTTAATCAACGGTTTCTCATTTTTACTTATTCCAATATATCTTAATGTTTCTGAAGGTGAATGATGATGATAGATTCCCATTAGAATGGAGATGGCAATTCCTTTCTGATAGGCGTGGTAGCCAAATGTTTTTCTTAATGTATGGGTACCAATTTTACCTGGAATTTCAACCTCTTTTGCAGCGGTATTAATAATGCGGTATGCTTGCTGGCGGGTAATGGGTTGATTATTCTTTTTGGACTTAAACAAATAATCACTATCTTTAAAATCATACATATTCAAGTAATTCTCACACGCGAGTTTAACGTTATTATTTAAATAGTAACCCTTGGTTTCATCACTATTTGTTTCCTTTAAATATAAAAATTCCTTAATCCCCGTTCCATCCCAGATATCCTCGATCTTTATTGAAAGTAAATCACTTATTCTAATTCCTGTATTAATACCAAGAACAAAAAGTAAATAGTCTCTTTGTGACTGCTTTTGTAAAATTTCTTTTATTGCATTAATACTATCAACATCTCTTATAGGCTCAACATACTCCATAAGTTGACCTCCTAGACATCCACAAGTTACCTTAAATAGGTTACATAACTAAACAATAACATATACTATGTAACATTACAAACAATTGATTTGGTATTAAAATGTACTAACCGGTGAATTTAATACCTTCTCGGAGAATAAAAAAAATCACCTGCCTTTAAATCCAGCGGATGATTTCCTTTTCTTGATCACTTATCAAATGCATACTTTTTACTGAATACATAGAGACTTGCTCCGAGTGTAAACACTGAAATATATTTACTTGTGAGAATGAGATAGGAAGTGGTTTGATTATCTAAGGTAATGTGAGGGAGTAGGAAAAGGCCATAAACCACAAGCAGACCAAAAGCGAGGATGGAATATGCATTCTTAAATGCTTTATCTATTATTACCTCACTTTTTTCCTCCTCCGAGTTTGTGAAAATAATAACTGCATATGCAATAACTAATATGATTAAATAGGCTAATCCTATGACCGCATAATGGATGTTCATCATTGACTGCCTCCTTTCCACAACGTGATTAGAAGTAATCTAAAAAAACACAACAAAGCTAAAAAAATAAAAGTCTGTCCAAAAAGGACACTTTAATCCCCATGTGACAAACTCATCTAAAAACATCAAAAGAACCTATGAAAAATGTATTCAATTCTATTGTCGCATAAAATTGAATAAGTTTAAAGTAAATGCACTACGGTGATTGAAGTATGTTTCAAAAAACTAAATGGATAAAGCCCTGCTCAGCGATTCGTCATCATGCAGGGCTTTATCCATAATATTGTTTACTTAGATTACTTTTTATTCACTTCAATAATCTTGTTCGCTTCCTCTACCATGAATTCCTTTGCTTCCTTAACAGAGATATCGTCTAGCATGAATTTAGTAAATCCAGCTTCCAATACATTCTTCTTAAGTTCATTACCATAAGAAATAGCAAGGTCAGATGTGTAAGCACCTTTTACTTCATCATTAAATAATGTGTGTAATAGTGAATCTACATCATAATAATTTTCTTTTCCAGCAACCATTGTATTGATTGTTGCTTCTCCATCAGCATCTTTCCAAGAAGATAAACCTCTTACTTGTGAACCTTCACCTGTTACATACTTCAAGAACTTGTATGAAGCTTCTTTGTGCTTAGAGTTCTTTGAAATAGCTGAGAACTCACCTGCAACGTTCGTGCTTCCAATTGGTGAATCTTCACTCATTCTAGGCATTGGAGCAAATGCTGTTTTGAAATCATGAGGATATTTTTCCACGTTTCCAACATCGGCAACGGTCCAGCTTGCAGTCATTAACATACTTGCTTGTTCGTTAAAGAATTCAGTACGATAGTTTAATTCCGCTCCAATTACATCAGAGAATGGTTTAATCGCACCAGCTTTTTCTAAATCCCTGCGTAATTCAAACCAGTAGTCAAATGATTTATCATCAAAAATAGATTTCTTTTCATCAATCATATAAGGGTGTTCTTTTTCTGCAAAAAGAATTGGGTTTGCATATTCTCCCCAAGTATGGAAGTATACGCCATATCTCTTATCTTTTCCTTCACCTTTAGAAAGCTTTGTTGCGTATTCTTTGAATTCATCCCATGTCCACCCAACCTCAGGTATAGGTAAACCAGCTTCGTCTAAATGATCTTTATTCAATAAGATATACCAGTAGTTTGTTAAGTGTGGCAGCGCATATACTTTACCGTCATATGCTGCATTGATTAAGTACTCTTCTTTAATATCGAGTTTATCTTTCTTAAAGTAATCATCTAATGGCTCAAACATACCGTTTGCAGCACGTAGTACTGCTTGGTCCACGTTAGGAATGGAAACAACGTCAACTTGTTCTCCTGCAGACATTAATACGTCCATACGAGTCATATTATCTACTGCACTTCCACCAGGAATAAGAACCTCGGATTTAACCTTAATATTTGGATTCTTTGCTTCAAAATCCGCAATAATTTTATTAATAGCGGTTTGGTCAGCATCCCAGTTGAAATATTTAATTTCTACTACTTCTTCTTTCTCTGCCTTTTTTCCCTCTGGCTTCTCACTGCTTGAACTTTCCTTAGATCCAGAACATGCAGTTAAAAGCAGAAGAAATAGAACGGAAAGCATGATTAAAAAACGATTTTTTCTCTTCATAGAATTGTAACCCCTTTCATCTTTTGTAATTTTTAAAATACGAGAACGCTTCTTTATAGTAGCGTATATTTTTTTTAAACGATGTGTAAGATTTTTTTATAAATGTGTACTTTTTTTACTATCCTTTTACTCCGCCTAATGAAATACCCGCAATTACATTTCTCTGCAGGATGACAAATACAATTAAGAGTGGCAGGATTGCTGATAACGAAGCCATCATCATTACTGCGTAGTTATCACTGTATTCAGTCTTAAAATATTGCATCCCCAATGTAATAGGATATAGCTTTTCATCGTAAAGGAAGATAAGCGGGTTTTGATAATCATTCCAAACCCAAATAAATTTAATAATACCCACTGTTGCTAAAATTGGACGGCATAATGGAAGCATAATTTTCCAGTAGATTTTAAAATACCCTGCACCATCAATTTTTGCAGCTTCAATGTATTCATCACTGATTCCAACCATATATTGACGCATAAGGAAAGTGAAGTAGATAGAAAACATAGCCATTAAGATTAGACCTTCATGCGTATTAAATAGTCCAAACCATTTAATCATAATATAGCGAGGGACTAAAGTTGCCTGCTCCGGAATCATTAAAAATGCCATTAACAATCCAAATAGAACACTTTTTCCTGGAAACCTAAGCTTTGAGAATGAGTACGCTGCCATCGATGAAACAATGATTGTCACGATTGTTGTAATCGATGCTAATTTAATGGAATTTAGATAAAAGGTTGTAAATGGAACTTCACTCATCCATACCGCTTTAAAATTCTCAACTAAATTCCATCTTGTTGGTATCCACTCAATGGGAAACACCATAACATCGCTTTCATATTTTGCAGATGTTGAAAGCATCCAAATAAGTGGTATAAGAAAGGCAATGGATATGATCGCTAATATGATCGTCACAATGAGTTTGGAGGGATTTTTTTTAAGATCCTCCTTCAACTTGTACATAAAAAATACCTCCTCTATTAATCTGCTTTTCTATTTTGGATTTTCCACATAATAATGGTCAGCACAGCTACAATGGTAAATAGAACCCAAGAAATCGCAGAAGCATAGCCCATCCTAAAGTTTTTAAATCCTTCTTCGTAAATATAGTAAACAAGGACATTCGACGCATGATTTGGTCCACCGTCTGTTAAAAAGGCAACAAGATCAAAAACTTTAAACGAAGAAATCATTAACGTAATCGCTAAAAAGAATGTTGTTGGAGCTAATAGCGGCACGGTTATTTTTATGAACTTTTGGAAAAAATTCGCCCCATCAATTTCAGCTGCTTCATACACTTCTTCAGAAATCGTACTTAAACCTGAAATATAAATGATGACAATATATCCTACTGTATGCCAGATACCTACAATGATAATGGCAGCCATTACACTGTCAGTACTTCCTAACCATTTCGGTGGATCTGAAATTCCGATATTCATCAAGAACTGGTTAATTGGTCCTAAAGATGGATGAAATAGTGCTGCAAAGATTGCTGCAACAGCTACCTGTGTAGAGATATAGGGTATGAAAAATGCAACTTTAAAGAAATCTTTTGCATATGCTTTCGAATGAATAACTACTGCTAAAATTAATGCCAGCACCATTCCCACAGGTACAGTGAAAATCGTGTATAATAGGTTGTTTTTCAACGCCAAAAGAAAGTTATCATCATTTGCTAACCTGATAAAGTTATCAAATCCAATAAATTTTATCGTTTCCATACCACCTATAAAATTCCATTCAGTAAATGCTAGAAACAACGTAAACCCTAATGGGAAAACTCCCATGAGACAAATTCCTAAAAACTCTGGAAGAACAAATAGTATTCCAGCAGCGCTTTCTTTCCGTTTTTCATTCCAAAATGGTCTTTTTTTGTTCGGAGATAGACTGGTGACTTCTTTTTCGCTATTAATATTTACTTCCACTCATATTTCCTCCTTTTCCATGTGATTCCTTATCCAAACTTATTATAGGAGGTTTAGCAACCGTTTTCTGCATATAATTTTTACTTGTTTCCAGGGTCAATAGGTAAAAATAATGCACACTTCTCAAAAACTATCTTTCAATTAAGAAAATACAGTATATAATATGTTTATTAAACAAATGACTGGAGGTTTAGGCATGTACAAAGTAATGCTGGTTGATGATGATGTTCCTATGCTTAAATATCTGGAAAATATCATGAACTGGGAGGAGTTAGGTGTAGAGATCGTAGCTTCAACTTTCTCAAGTGTGAAAGCGCTGGCACTGTTCGAAGAATACCAGCCCGATTTAGTCATAACGGATATTGGGATTCCTCAAATCGATGGATTAGAACTTGCGGTACGTTTTAAAGAAATGAATCCGGCTGCTAGAGTTATTCTCTTAACCTGCCATGAGGATTTTTATTATGCAAAACGAGCCATACAGTTAACTGTAGATGATTACTTAATTAAAGATGAGCTAAACTTAGAACAGCTAAAAGAAAGCGTTCTCAAATCAATCGATAACATAAAGGACTCTATCGATTTTCAGGAGGCGTTAAAATACCAGGATACCATCATCCACAACAAAGACTTATTAAAGCAATCCTTTCTCAAAGATTTAACTGATATTGAATTCAATGAAAAGATTCTCGATTTCAGCCGGAGTTTAGGAATTAACTGGAAATATGACGATTTTATTGTTTGTGCTTCTGCCGTTGATTATTCGACTTGCTCACGAGAACAATTAATAAATAACAGCCCTGAGTTTCATAGTGAATTATTTACCATTGCGGAGGAACTTGCCAAAGATAAAAGTCAATTTACTATTTTACAAGATAAGGACATGAATCTCGTTATTATCTATAATTTTAAGAAAAGTTTTTCGAATAAAGGGGTGGAGGTGTTTCAACATTTTCTTAACAGCATTCGAAAAAGAGTAAAAGAAACCTTACAGCTTGATCTTTACTTTTTTACGAATAGTATTTGCAACAAAACATCATTAGGAAGCAGTATTAACCAACTTACCAAATTAAAATCCAGCGTTTTTTACGAAACTAAGATTCAATCTTTTCAAGAAGTTCATTCAATAAAAAATACGTTTAATTTAGTAGAAGACTCTCTGCTCGACCCTTTTATGAAAGGTTTAAATGATGCCATTCAATACTCTAATTCGGATGAAGTGATAAAATCATTACACAATTTAGAGGACAGTGCCAAAACCCTTCTGCTTGAGCCCAATCAATTAAAAGAAAAATGTGTAAAAATTTTGAATCAAGTATTCAATTCAAGCCAATCTTTTACGAATTTTGAATTATGTTTAAAAAATTCCTTTACCATTCAGCAAATGATCTATTTACTAAAACTAAAGATTTTAGCATGCCTTGACGACTTAACGAATACAAATTACAAACATACCATTAGGAATCCAAAATTAAAAGAGATTGACCAATATATTATAGAACATCTGTCCGAAAACATTACGTCCATAATTATGGCCAATCATCTTCATTTAAATCCCAGCTATTTTTCTCGATACTTTAAGCAGCTAACGGGTGAAAACTTTACCGATTATGTTCATCGCTTTAAAATTCGTATAGCTATTTCAATGCTTACGGAAAGATTTGAAAGTGTTGAATTTATAACATATAGCCTTGGTTATTCCGACCGAACTTATTTTTCAAAGATTTTCAAAAAGTATACAGGAATGAGTCCGGGTGAATATAAAAAAGCAAACGAAAAACAGGTGTTATAACGTGGGAATGTGCATGATAAATGTCGTTCCCTTTTTTTCATTGCTCTTAGCTTCTAAATAGGCAGTCTGTCCATATGTCAGTTTTAAACGCTGTGCAATATTAATGAGCCCGACTCTATCATAGTCAGAGAGTAATTCGTCATTCAACTCCTTGAAAAGAAGATTGAGCGTATCACACTTTTCCTTTGTCATTCCTTTTCCGTTATCTGAGATGCTTATTTGAATTTCACTCTCAATAGTATACGTAGATATGTTTATAATGGCGTTCGGTTCGCGGTCGACAAAACCATGAATAATACTGTTTTCAATTATTGGCTGTATGAGTAATCTTGGTATTTCAACATTCTCTAATCCCTCTTCAATGTCTATCTTCGCAACAATATCTGTCCCATTTCGCATATTCATAATATCTAAATAAGCATTTATTAATTGGAATTCTTGCTTAATGGTATTAGGAACATTCACTCGCATGTAGGATCGTAATAAGCTGATTAATGAATCGATTTTTTTACTATGGAAAGGATCTCCTGTAATACTAAGGTTACATTTAATTGAATTCAGCGTATTCATAAGGAAATGCGGGCGAATCTGAGCACTTAAGGATTGAAGTTCCAGCACCTTTTTTTCTTCTTGCTCCTGCTCAATTTTCTGAATCAGGTCTTTAATTTGATCTAACATTTTATTAAAGGTATTGCCAATCATCGCAATTTCATCTTTTCCCTTAACGTGAAAGCGAACAGAATGATCCCCTCGAACAAATTTCTTTACAATCTTTTCAAACGACTTTAACGGTTTAATTAATCTTTTAGACATATAGATGGAGAGCAGGAAAAATACCAGGATAAATAAAACAATTAAGATAAAAAACAGAAAAAATACCTTTGTGATCGATCCAGTAATTTCTTTCTGGGATATTTCCGAAACCAAGGTCCAATTAACTCGACTGATGTTTTTTTCAACACTAAGTATTTCCTTGTCACTAAAGCTATCTGTCTGTTTGCTGGCTATTTCCGAACCATTTTGATCAAAGAGAACGAGGCGTCCCATTTCAATGCTCTTAAAAATACTAGAAAAATAGGAATGGGGAATACGAATAACTAACGTACCTAAATATTCATTGCTTACATGATGTCGAATAACCCTGCCAAAAAAGTAATCATTCTCAGAGATTTCATCATTATGAATGACACCTAATGATTGGATGGTACTAGTATTCTTTAAATCTACTCGGGATTTAATTTCATCCCAATCAGTTTTTAATTGATCCAATCTCCCCGTTTGCGAGGCATGAATGATGTACTCACTAGGGTTTACAAGAAATATATTCGATTGAGCACCGATCATTTTTGTTTCTAACAGGCTTAAGAAATCCCTTACCTCTTGAACATTTTGATATTCTTGAAAAGTACTGATTTTACTAGAACCTTTTAAACTGTTTAACTTTTCTTTAATATTTACATCTCTTGCAATCATTACGGTAGAAAACGTAATGTCATCAATCGTGTCCGTCAAATCAGTGGCTATAATATTAACGATTTGTTGATTAGAGATGATAACTCTATCGGTCACTTCATTGTTAATAATGACATACGTAATAATCGAACTAATGGTAAATGGAAGGATAATCAAGAATAGTAGTGAGAGCTGAATTCTTTGGTAAAAGGTTAGTATATATTTGAGTTTCACTTCCATCATCCTCGGAAAACGTTATTATTTCATTATCGAAAAGCAGCGTAAAACCCCTAGCTTCAGATATGGGATATAAGCTGTAGTTTATATTTCTTTTTAGGATAAGAGTATGGGCTTGCACTATACATTCTATAATACAACATGGTATAATGAAGTAGTAACGGAACGTTTGTTCTTGCCGGAGAGGTGAACACAATGTATAGTGCATATAAAATACAAATACATCCGGACCATGAATTGTTCGATTACTGTGATTCTCTATGTTATAAAGCGAAGAACTTGTACAACATAACCAATTACTATATTAGACAGGTCTACACCGCTTTAAAAAAAGGAACGAGAAACGAAAATCAACTTCAGGCTTTAACGGATATTGAATTGCATTTACCTAAAATGAATGAGATTCGTCAGAAAAGCTATGAAAAAGGAAAGGTGAACCCTAAGCAAGTAAATAAAAGCGGTAAAATCACTGATGTAAAGTTCAAGCCATTTCAAATGCCCCATCATGAAAAATCATTTATTGGATATGGCTTTGTTGAAGCCTTATTTAAAGTGATGAAACAGATAGATTACACTTCTATGCCCTCCCAGTCCAATCAACAAACGATGAAAAAAGTATATGACGATTGGAAAAGTTTCTTCGAGGCCTCAAAGAAATATAAAATTAATCCTGCCAGCTTTACTGGAAAACCAAAGATTCCAAAATACAAAAAGAAAAATGGACGCACAACGTGTTATTTAACCAATCAAATTACCAAAATTAAAGATGGAAGTGTTCTAAAATTACCAGGAACCCATCTTCTATTAAACTTGGGAAAGTTAGTTCATTTAAAAGCGAAACTGCAACAGGTTCGAATTGTACCTTCCTACAGACGCTATGTAGTAGAAGTTGTTTTTAAAGGTAAGCAAGATAAGGAAATCAACGGTCTCAAAAACAAACTAATGAATTGGTATTTGAGCCGAAACGAGTAATGGGTATTGATTTAGGTGTTGATAACCTGGCAACTATCGTCGATAATACGGGGCAAAAGCCTCTGCTTATCAAGGGAACATGGTTAAAATCAACCAATCAATACTATAACAAATTAAAGGCAAAGTACATGAGTATCATTCGAAATGGTAAAGGTCCAAAAGAAGGGATATTCAATACTAATCGAATGATTTCGTTGGATCGGAAAAGAAATAATCGAGTCATGGATTTTTTGCATAAGGCTAGCGCTAAAGTGGTAGAAATTGCTTTAGAAAGAAACATCGATACCATCATCATTGGAAAGAATGTTGGCTGGAAAGTAGAGGTTACTATGCAAAAGGCAGATAAGCAAACGTTCATCCAAATTCCCTATGCGACTTTCATTGAAATGATTCGATATAAATCTGAGCGTAAAGGTATTCAGGTCATTGATAGGGAAGAGAGCTATACCTCCAAGTCAAGTTTCTTGAATAATGACCCCATCCCAACTTTCGGAGAAGAACACCAAACTACTTTTAGCGGGTATCGAAGCACAAGAGCCTTTTACAAACTTAAAGGATCAAAAGTTATAATTCATGCAGATGTAAATGGTGCCTATAATATCGTACGTAAACATGTAAAGAATGCTTTTGAAGGACTTGAAAGAAGACAATTCCTTCAAGCCCCACAGAAAATCTTCATCATGAAAAATAGACATGCAAAGCTGAAGGCTTCGGCCTGATGTAGTAGCGGGACTTGTGGTAGCCCACGTAAAGACAATGGTGCTTTTAAAGACTATTCTTTCGAAATCCCTAGCTTTAGCTATGGGGATACTCATACTGAAATCTGTTCTGATTTGTCGTTATACTCTTCTATTTTTCCATTCTGCTTTACCTGAATTTTGAGGAACACTCCATACGCGATCTTCATAAGTAAAATCGAATTCACACTAACTCCAAAGAAGATAAATAGAACAGGAAAATATTGAAAAACAACAATGGAAACGCTCGTGATAAACAGCATAAGAATCGCATAATGTGGAAAAGTCAATCCAACTAAGAAAGCGTTTTTAATACTCCGTTTTAGATTCACATCAAAATGAACTAGGACAGGGAAGATAAAACTAACCGTTATCCCAATAATGATCACAACACTATAAAAAATCACCTGAAAAATAGTTTGCAGTTGATTTGGTAATAAATCAAGGTTTGCATGATAGGTATAAAGGATGCTTCCTGCAATCAATAAAAACCATCCTAATAAATTGGACCTTAAAAATTCACTTCGATAACTTTGCCAGAATAATTTTAAGACTGGAACTTCTTCCTCTTTATCCATAATCCATTTCCTGGAAACCGCAAATACTCCAACAGTAGCCGGCATTATACCTAAGATGATTCCTCCCATTAACGTAAAGAAGATCCATAATAAATTGACATAGGCAAGTCTCATGATCCATTCACTTACTCGGTAAAAGCCTCCCATTATCCCTTTCTGTTCCATTATTAAATCTCCTTTCCTGCCAAAAGCCGGGGTCCTTCTTTGGCTAGCTATTCCTACTATTATAATCTTAAATACACTTTTTCCGTATGCAATATTTTTACATGCAGGGTAAAAATATTGCACAAAAAGGTGAAATAGAGTACCAAACCGGTACTCTTCCATCTTATCGAATTATTATATTTAAAAAATATGTCGATTCCATCCATTAAGCTTGGCAATCGCTTCAATAAAGAAATAATCTCCATATATTAACGATACATTAACAAAGTTGCCCTTTGGTTTATGCCCCGTTCCTTCTACTAATATCCCTTGATAATCAGGGTTATTCCAAGTAGCATAGTTATTTGATAATGAGGTCAATATCCTCCTCGCATTATCCAGAT
Source organism: Neobacillus sp. plas4 (assembly GCF_057221695.1). Classification (NCBI taxonomy): domain Bacteria; kingdom Bacillati; phylum Bacillota; class Bacilli; order Caryophanales; family Bacillaceae; genus Neobacillus; species Neobacillus sp. plas4. The sequence goes on along the minus strand of NZ_CM170152.1, from coordinate 593,443 downwards.
AGACACGTTTTTCATTTTGTGGCACGTGATCAGCAATTTCCAATAATCCTGAGGAGGCAATCGCTGCCGCCGAGCTGTCTCTTGGTTCATTTTCAATGGAATCTACACGGTGATCCCAGTATGGAACATAATCTTCTGGTAAGGATGTAATAAATTGGTGCGCGATTCGCTTTGATGCATTTAGGTATTTTTCGTCTCCCGTAAATCGATACATGTTCGCAAACCCGTAAATCGCCCAAGCATTCCCTCTGCTCCATGACGATTCAGGACCAAATCCTTGACCTCCAATAGGTTCAATGAATTCTCCAGTCTCTGCATCAAAGGAAAGGATATGGCAAGTTGAACCATCTTCGCGAACACCATATTTCAGGAAGGTATCAGCATGTTGAATGGCAATATGTTTAAACCGGGGATCATCAGATACATTACTAGCCCAGAACATGAGAGATAAATTCATCATACAATCGACAATAACCCAGCCAGGTGCACGGTCCCATGATTTAATAAAATTTCCTTTAGGGTTAAATCTGCCTGCTAGAAAGTTCGCAGCTAATAATCCCAGACGTTTACTTTCTTCATCGCCGGTAAGCTCATATTTGTATACTGAGGTTAATAGGATTTGAAAGCCTATATCATGGTCAAATTTTTCTGGATGCTCAATAAATGCTCTTTCAATTTTATGATTGCAGCTTTGGGCAAGGTTTTTATATTGTTCATTTTCGGTAAGATCATAGAGAGTCCATAAAATACCTGGCCAGAAACTTGAAGTCCACCAACTTGGCCGGGTGTCATCATATACACCATCGTTACTAGCAACATGGGGCAATTTATCTTGGATTCTATCTAAGTTTCTATATGTTTTTTCTTCAATAAGCTTTTTGGTCTCGAGTGCAAAAATATCCGTCACGTTTTTTCCCCTCCACACTTAACTTTTACTCATCACATACTATCATACCTGTAATGTGACTGAGATTTATCGGGACTTTTATTACAAATTTGTGCACTATTTTTACCTTATTATTTTTTTGTTTGGTTTCCGATGATAGGTGTACTTCGGGATAACCTCTATTGAGGACTAACCCTTTCTGTGCGCTCGTGTGTTTTGTACTCAATACCCTTGATTGAGGACTAATCCTTACGGTGCGCTTGTTAGTTTTGTACTCAATACCCTTGATTGAGGACTAATCCTTACGGTGCGCTTGTTAGTTTTGTACTCAATACCCTTGATTGAGGACTAATCCTTTCTGTGCGCTCGGTAGTTTTGTCGTCAATACCCTTGATTGAGACTAATCCCTTCCCTGCACCAGTTAGTTTTGTCCTCAATATCCCCAGGATTGAGGACATTTTATCAATAAAAAGAAGCGTGAATTCACAGTGGAATTCACGCTTAAAGTTTTTAGTATTCTAGATTTTAGTTTTGTTGAGTATTCTCTACAGCCTGGCTGCCGAGTCTGTCTTTAAGCTGTTGTAAATAAAGGCTTCGAGGGGCGACATGGCGTCCTTCTGCTTCCCAGTAACCATCTTCTCTAATGGAATTGCCCTCTGTCTTAAAGTCACCCGGCTGTCTTTTTCCAATAAGTCCGATGGCATAGTTTTGTGCGGTCGGCGGGCTTTGAACAGCTAATTCACCCGTATGGTTCCAGAACACATAATTCGCTCCTGCCCAGCCATGCCCGGTACCATAATAAGCGCGGTCCATGACATTTGCTTTTCCTTCCACGCTGTCAAATAAACCTCCTGTTGCCCAGCGTTGATGGGGCTCACTTCGAGCAAAGGAATCCACATCGACTGAATCTAAAATGGCATTTGGTCCAGCCATATGTTTATCGAAAATAAACCCATGTCTGGCTGTTTCTGAATGGACTCTCTGTGTTAGGGTCAGCTGCCCCACATAATTAAACGGATACCTTCTAGATCCTGTTATGATACTCACCATATCTTTGTTGGTCGAATCTTGAATGGTCACCCATTTTGAATATCTGCCCACATTGACTAAACTCTTAGTCAAATACAGACCTGTTACATTTCTCATCCAAGCATTTTTTGTATATTCAAAGGTTAGAAAGGTCGATGCTTTTTCTTCATCTGAATAGTATTCAGTACCATTATCATGTTTAGCTGTTACAGATTTATCAAATTCAACTTCCACTCTTAAATCTTCGACCCCGACATTATTTAATCGATTAGAATCATCATATTTGTAAACCTCTCCGCCCCCATATTCACGTTCAATGGCATTGGAGACTGGGGCATCAATGGTGATGGTATTGCCTTTTATAGCTGTAATAACACGGTCGAAATCTAGTGTAAAAGGCTCCCATTGAACGGTCGTTCCCCGGTCTGGAATCCGGTCCATATTGATGTCATGAATCCAGCTGCTGTTTCCATAGCGGCGAATCATGATTGTATCGCCAACTTTAAAGGAGGATGCATTTTCGACATGGAAGCTGGAGCTTCCGACTGATACATATAAATCAGTAACAGCTGTTTTTGTATCAGTAAGTAAAGCAGGGGAAGCAGTTTTATCGCCTACCTCTAAAATATTACGTACTGTCTTACCAGTCGCATACAAAATGGTGTCTTCTTCTCCCTCTCCACTGCCGCGAAGGACCACACCACTGCTGTTAATTTTTAATGTTCCTTCAATTTCATAGGTTCCCTTCTTTAGGACAACTGCTCCTCGGAAACCATTTGACTGAAGTGGCAGATTTGAGACATAATCAATTGCTTGTTGGATATTTTCTGTATCATCCCCTTCTACAGGTACAACCACTACTTGCTCCTGAACAACCGGGATACTGATACCGCCGCCCATATAGCCGCTGTTAGAGTAGTCCATGATCTGGTTTCCTCTAAAATCAGAAGAATATTCAAGTTTTCCTTCCTCGTTTAAAAACGCCATTTTACTTTGATCTTCTGGGAATTGTTCCATATCCATAACACGGAAATGCAATGAATCATACACTCTTTTATCTTCATCCAATTGAATTTCCAGCTGTATTTCATACTTTCCTTCATTGAGGGTTCCAGGAATACTAAGTGTATACTCATCACCTTTAGAAATATGAAGCAGTTTAAACTTATGGACAACTTCATTGTCTTCGTTAACAACCCTTCCACGAATCTTTCCATCACGGTGAGCATTCACCTTTACTTCAGGATATTCTCCTCCTGGCGAAAGGATTGCAGGCTGTCCAATTTGGGTTGGTAATTCCGGATGAATCAATGACGTATCGACAATCCGTGCTTCCGGATCATCTACATCAACAAATACACTGATGCTTTGGGTAATTCCTTCAACTGTTGCCTTTCCAGTGAGGACAGTCACGCCGCCTGCTACAGCAGTAATGGTACCATTCTCATCCACTGTTGCTACCTCTGGCCGGCTGCTAGTAAACTCAATGTTTGCCTCTTGATCAGAGAGTTTTCCTCCATCATATAGATTTCCTTCAATATTAACTGTTTTGGTATCACCTTTTGTCATATCAATATCTGAATCTTTTTCATACTTATCTATTAATTCATCGAATAGATATACTCCTTTTAAAGGGTTTTTGGCTGGCGCCACTGGAGCTTCATCTGTGTCAAAAATCTTCAATTCGTAAATTAAAGGAACGGATGCTTTCTTAGCATGGACGTTTACCTTCAGATAGCGGGCTGTTATTTTTTCAAAATTGGCTTGTTCTTGTTTTGCAACAACCAAACGATTTTCATAAAATGATGACCAATTTTTATTATCATTTGAATAGAACAATTCATATTTTTCGAGAGCATCTAGATTGAAGAGGATTTGTGACTTATTAAAGGTTAGCTCTCTTCCAAGGTCAATGGATAACCAATGTTGTCCATCGTCCCTAAAATCTCCGCTCAATGCTCTCCAATAAGTACTTTCATCTCCATCGACTGCATTGGGGCCAACTGTTCCCCCACAGCTACTGCCACAGAAGGAACTGACAGTTACATCCTTCTTGTAAGCGATATTTATTTGAGCTTTATCCGTATCTGGACCAAAAACATCGACCCATAAACGATACGTTTTTGTTACATCATTTTTCGTTACAGTGATATCCACTGCTGCTGTGCCCTCTCCCTTAGCTGTCATTAGTCCTGTTTCATCTACGGTAACAACGTCAGGTGCACTGCTTTGGAAAGCAGCTTCTTCTGTTACATCTACTAAACTTCCGTTTGCCAATGTACCGATAACCGCTATAGATTTGGTATCCCCAGGAGTGATTTCCAGCCCATTTGCACCAACTGTTTGGTTATTGCTTACTACTGCCAAGGAAGATAATGGACTTAATGATGGGTCGATTTGGCGGTTGTAAACTTCTATCTCAGATAAGATGTTTTGCCCCTGCCTTCCAGTTGCTGAGCTAATAATATCTAAGCTGACTTTGATGTATCGTGCTAGGACCGAGTCAAAACCGGCTGTTTCTTTCGTTGTTAATTCCTGACCTTTTGTCGCTACTTCTACCCACGAAGAACTTGACGCATTCTTATAAGATATTTGGTAGGAAACAATAAAAGAGGTATTTAACCCTTTTAATACTACTTCATTTACTTGAGTCTCTTCTCCTAAATCGATTTCTATCCAAGAATTATGATTATCCGTGACATCTGCGTCTGTTACCGACCAATATGTGGTGCTACTTCCATCAACTGCATTAGTCGCAGCCAATCCGCAGCCAGAACAGTGTGAACTCTTTTGTAAATTTACTGTTTTCCCTAGAGCCAAATTTATCGGCCCTTCTTCAGCGGCCGTACTAGTTCCCATCACTGGCATAAACAAAGATTGAATCAAACAAAAAACAAGCAGGATGGATATGGTCCTTTTGGACAAAATCTTCATGTATTCACTCCCTTTAGTGTAAACGTATTCATTAATAGGTATTAAAAGTGGATCCACTCTTTACAAGTCTAAAATAAACTCACCTCCTTAAAATCGAGGACAAACAAAACTCTTACTTTCCTTTGACAGTTGTTGAGATTAGAGATTCTGGAGATGGAGTAGATTCTAGATGAGGATAGAAGGAATTATTCAGAATTTTCATACCACTCATTATAATTCCTATAAAAATTTGCAAGAGGGATAATTTTGTGTTGATTGTGTAATATTTTTACTGGTTTTTTATTACAACTCAGAAAGGCTGTGTCAGGTTATTGTTGATTTTATTAATTTTAAGAATCATAATAAACGGAGAAAATCCGCTTAATTTGTAATTACTAGAAAAAATAGCTTTAATAGACGGAGAAATTCCGCCTATTGACTCGAAAAACGTGAAAATGGAGGATTTTTCTTTGCATAACCGGAAAACCTCCCCTTATTTACCCCGAAATAGGCTCCATTCTGCATTTAACCGGAAAGTCTCCGCTTATTTTACTTTCACTGGTCACTAGAGCGCATATCAACAGCCTTATTTAACATCACCTTCAGAAATGATCTAAAGGCAATAAGATAGGCAGCCAGTTGGCTGCCTATCTTTATTTAAAACCTCTATTGTGACATTGCCTCAAAACCTTTTAATCTAGCAATGCCTTCAACAAAATAAAAGTCACCATAAATAAGCGGATTATCTACGTATTTTCCATTATGATAATGACTTACTCCATGTAAAATCATTCCATCCTGGGATGGGTCTTCCCAGGCCCCGTAGTTCTTATAAAGAGAATGAAGGATATTTTCACCAGCTGTTCGATAAAGCTTGGATTCAATTGGATCTGCCTTTTCAGCTAATAAGAGCAGCCCGCTTGCAGCAATGGCCCCGGCGGATGAATCTCTGTAAGCTGTAACGTCTTCAGGAATTCGGAAATCCCATACAGGTACATAATCCTCTGGCAGATTGGCGATAAAGAAATGTGCCACCTTTTTAGCGGCCTGTAAGTATCGATCTTCCCCTGTAAAGTGATAACAAAGCGTCATTCCATACAATGCCCAAGCAGCTCCTCTTGCCCAGGCAGAAAATGGTGCATGACCTTGTCCTGCAATATGACCAATACATTCTCCGGTTTCTGAGTCAAACTCAACAATATGGTGAACTGCTCCATCTTCGCGGATAAAATGGGAAAGAACCGTGTCCGCATGTTTCATAGCCACTGCTTTAAATCTTGGATTTTTTGTTTCTTCGGAAGCCCAATACAAAAGGGGCAGATTCATCATTGTGTCAATAATGGACCAGCCTGATTTATCATCGCCCTCTCCCCAATTGTTCCAGGCTTGAATGTAGTTTCCGTTAGCATTAAATCTTCCCATCAAAATGTGAGCAATCAGTAATGCTCTCTTCTTTGACTCTTCATCACCTAGTAGTTTATATCTTGCAACACTAGTTAACTTCCACATAAAACCAACATCATGATGCATGGTGTAAAAGTACTTTATCACTTCATCTAACTTTACTTCGCACTCTTCCGCGATTGCTTTTAGTTTTTCATCTTTAGATTCCTGATAAACCTGCCACAGAAGCCCAGGCCAAAATGCTGCTGTCCACCAATTGGGTCTTTCAAAGACATATTCCCCATTCTCACTCGCATGTGGGAAATTTGCGCCAATTTTTTCAGAAGTTTTCTCTAGCTTATTCTTGATCGTTGACCATGCCCCATCTACCCAATTCAATTGTTCAGTCATTAATCTCATCCTTTCATATGGTAGGGAACAGCCATTCGAATCGTGGTTCCCTTATTTTGTTCGCTAAAAATCTCAATTCCATAGTCATTGCCAAATAACAGTTTCGTTCTTTTTGCCACATTTAATAAACCAATACCATGATTGGTGTTTGGATGTAATTGTTCATCTTCCAATTTAGTTCTAAGCTCTAGTAATCTACCAGGGTTCATTCCAATACCATTATCCCCAACGGAAAGAAATAAAATATCGCCTTTTACTTCTCCTCTAATGATAATTTCAGATTGATCCGTCACTGGTTGAAAGCCATGTTCCATTGCATTTTCGACTAATGGCTGTAAACTTAGCTTTACGATTTCTGCACGTAATAACTGATTGTCTATCTCAATCGATAAGGGAATTTTTTTTTGCCACCTGTGTTCCTGAATGATTAAGAAGTCTTTTACATGTTGTAACTCATCTTCAATCTTAACAACCTCAAGGTTTTGAAGTGAATACCGAAACATATTTGCAAGTGCTTCTGTCATTTCGGAAATCTCTTCTTCTTCTCTTAATATCGCAAAGGAGTTGATGGTTCCTAACGTATTGTATAAAAAGTGAGGATTGATTTGAGCCTGTAAAGCTTGAAACTCAACCTTTTGTTTTTCTAACTCTCTCTTCTGTAACATAATTTGACCTTTTTGATTTTCAAGCTCTGCTTTATAAACTTGATCAATTAGAGAGGCTAATCGCTTCACCATTTTATTGTAATTTTGAACTAAGCTGCTTATTTCATCATTTCCACTTGGTTCAGGTGCTAATTCCCAATTACCTCTCTCCACGTTCTTCATGGTTCTTTCAATCATACGGATGGGTTTAACAATTTTCCAAATGAAATGCTGTGCAAAGAATAATGCCATGATGATGGCGATCGCACCAGAAATCAACACCGTTGTGCGTACAACCGCAATCGGTTCAAATAAGGTTACCCGCGGTACAGCGAGAACAACCTTCCAACCAGTATAGGAAGAAGTATTAAAATGAAAGAAAACCCTTTCATGTTTCCATTCGTCATAGAAATTGTTTACAGATTTATTTGCCAGCTTATTCTTTATAGATTCCTTAACTTTTGTTCCCATATATTCATCATCCGGATGATAAATAATTTGTCCTTCGTCCCCGATAATCATAAAGAAACTATTCTCAGCTAACTTAATTTCTCCCCATGACCTTGTTAGATAAGAAGGTTTTAAGTCCACGGCAATAATACCTTTAGGCTCAAACGTTTTTGCCCCGCGGATTTTCCGGGCCATGGTAATAACCAATCTATTATTATTGATTCTTGGGTAGATAAGAATTTTCCCATCATTCGGTGTCCGTTTATTTAAATCTTGGTAAAATTCCTTTACTGGAAATACGCCTCTAGGTTCATTTGACATGATGTACTTTCCATTTTCACTCATTAGATAAATTTGTTCGATTTCAGGCCTTTCCGTTATAATGCCATTCATACCATCCTTAATTTGGGAATATTCTAGATAGCTTTCATAACTTGATAAAGTATCTCTATCAAGGAATTTCCGCACATCTTGGCTGGTAATCAGCGGCAGTGTCGCCCGTTCATAGTTTTTTAAATATTCATCGATTTGAAGATTTACGTTATTGACGATTTGCTCCAAATATACAGATACTTGATTCTCGATTGTAATTGAAGCTTTACTATAGGTCGTAACAGAGACTAATACCAAGGAAGATAGAATAATCACTGAAAAATAAATAAGCAATCTGTGAAATAAGTTTAAACGAAGAAACCAGAACTTCATTAATTCATCTCCAGCGATGAGATATATTTTGAAGGAGATAATCCGGTATACTTTTTAAACGTTTTCGTAAAATGTGAAAGATCTTCATACCCAAGGCTATTAGCGATTTCGGTGATCTTCATATTACTAGAATCCATAAGCTTCAAGGCTTGTTCCATCCGCAATTGCATACGATATTCAACAAAACTGGTCCCTGTTTCCTTTTTAAAAAGGTGACTAAAATAGGCAGAGTTTAGCCCTAATTTATCTGCGACATCGTCTAAAGTTATTTTTTCACTCAGATTTTCTGATATATATTTCTTTGCAAACTCAATTGGATCAAGCACTTGGCCTTTACGCTGTCTCCGTATTCGTTCAATTAACTCAATACAGTTTTGCTGAAAGCTGTCTATTAGTGCAGCTATATTTGTTCCATTAATGTTTCCTGCATGCTCATCCAGTACGATATTTCCTCTTTTATTCACACGTTTAATAAGATTGGATAGAATATTATTTAACGTATTGTAAAAATAACTAACTTCCATTTCCTTACTAACGAGGATTTCACCCCATGATGACAGAGAGATTTTGACTATATCTTCATTAAGTGTCCAGATAGCCCCCTCCAGGGTATCTATTAAATTCTCCAACTCATTCATATTAAGGAAATGTTCAGTCGGTTTTCGATACTTATCAATGAGACGTACTAGTGTTTCTTGCGCCATCTTCTTAGTAACCGGTTTCAAAAGATATTCTTTTACACCCAGCGTTATCGCCTTCTGGGCATAGCTAAACTCATCATACCCCGAGAGGATTACCCACTGAGTCCTGGTCATCTTTTTACTCCACTTTTCAATGAGCGTTAAACCATCCATTACGGGCATATTAATATCCGTAAATACGATATCAAACTCTTGTTCTTCAAATAATTGATTGGCAATCAGACCGCTATCCGCCTCAAGAATGTCAATCTTAACATCTTCTAACTCTGTATGACTTAATAGATAACTAATTCCTTTACGGACAATCGGCTCATCATCAATGATTAATATGTTGATTGTTATAGAAATAGTAATCGCCCCCTGCATGCCATTATGTTTGTTTGTTTATTAAACGAAATAGCTACTTTATAACATCATTATATCTCTCATTTCAAGTAATCGTCCTAATTTTTCTATTTTTTTGATAATGTTACTATTTAGTTTGAAAGCGGAGAAACCGTTACGGAAACAGCCTTTTTAAAAAACCAGCCTTTACTGCTAAAGGCTGGTTTAAAAGCATATTACTTTCTAGATGTTTCGTAGTATTTGCCTTCTTTATATTGTGCTTTTGCATCTTTAAGGTATTGTTCGCCGCCCAGCTTTTTCCATTCCTCTAATACCTTATCCCAATCATTTACAGGTTCAGCTCCAGTAATCATTTTCACGATATGTCCGTGAAGGAATTCAGAGTGTCCATCTGCATTTTTATCTTCCATATCTGGTTTACCTGTAAAAGTTGTCAAAGGTGGTTCAAACGTAATTCCGCCATTTCCTTCTTTAGCAAGAACATTCTCATACGTGTCTAAAAGTGCTTGTCCTTCAGGTGTTGTTTTTAATAGGCCTTCTGTATATGCTGCATCACCTGTTAACCATAACCAGCCTGTACGGAATGCTTCTTTGTTCACTTCATCTGGTGCAACTGCTTGTTTGTAGTTGATTTTACCGTTCTCTTTTGTATAATCTTCACCTTCAATTCCAAAAGTGAAGAATTCTGTAGCTTCTTCGGTTACCATCCAATCTAAGAATTGAATAATACGTTCCGGATTCTTTGTTTCTGCATTGATAAAGTAGTTTCTAAAAGCTGGATCATAGATAACATATCCACCATTCGTTCCTTCTGTACCCACAGGAGAAGGGATAATTGCAAGTTCTGCATCAGGTACATTTGCCTGTAAGACTTTATTCCAAGAATTAAGGACATTGGCATTTGCTGAGAACATACCGCCCTTACCAGACTGGATGATATCTTTGTATTGATTTGATTCTTGCGTTAAGAATTCCTTGTGGATTAACCCTTCATCGTACATTGTTTTATACGTTTGAATGGCTTTTTTCATATTTACAGAATCAAGATACTTAGGAACTGGATCTCCATCTTTATTTAATTCCATTAGTGGTTGTACATCGTATGCTCCAAAGAATGTATCAGAATAACTTAAGCCTTTTCTTGCTACAAATGGCTGGTCTACACCCATTTCTTTAAATACACGTAATACTTCCAACGTTTCTTCAACAGTTTTTGGTACCTCTAAACCTGCTTTTTCTAGTAAATCTTTCCGAATAAATGTTGCTCTACGAGAAGGATTACTCAAAATTTGTGGAATAGCATAAATTTTTCCATCCGTAAATCTCTGAGTTTCCCATACTTCTTTTGGAATGAACTTCTTCAAATTTGGTCCATATTCATCAATTAAATCATCAAGTGGCAAGAATACTCCTGCTTCAACGGCTTGTACCAATGACTGACCTGAATTCGTGTATTTACCCATACCTTGGACAACATCCGGAATATCACCTGATGCAAACATTAAGTCCATTTTTGTCTTATAATCATTGTGTGGCAATAACTGAATGTCAATATCTGTATTTGTAAATTCTTCAATCTTTTTAACATATGGATCTTCATTGATGTTTGGAGAATTCTCTACATGCGGTATTGCAAGTGTACGGATAGCCATAGAAAATGCTACTTTTTCGTCGGTAACTTTTTTCTTATCATCATCTTTTTTCTCTTCACTGCTTGTATTGCCTGAACTACAGCCGGCAATGATTATAGCTGTAATAATCGCAAGGATGAATGCTAAGAACTTATTGCTCCGTTTTCTCTGTTTCATTCTTTTTCCCCCTAAAATTTTTATTTAATATAGTTAGAAAAGAATAGCCATTTTAAAAATGATTATTCTTTTACAGAACCCAACATGGAGCCTTTCACAAAATACTTTTGCAAGAATGGATAGACTAAAAGGATAGGCAGCGTTGCAAAGATAATCGTTGCCATCTGAATTCCCTCTGGTGAGCTCAAGGCCATTGATGTCAAGTTCGCCTCTGTATCAACCATCTCATTTGAAACAATCATTTGCCTTAGTTTTACCTGAAGCGGGTATAGTCTTGGATCATTGATAAAGTAAATCGCACTTTGATAGCTGTTCCAATGACCAACACCATAAAAAATACCTAATGTCGCTAAAGCAGGCTTGGATAGCGGTAAAATAATTTTAAAGAGAATTCCAAGTTCTCCCAAACCATCTACTCGAGCCGCGTCAATAAGCGTACTTGGGATATTCATGAAGAATGATCTCATGATAAAGAAGTTAAATGCACTAATTAATCCTGGTACTACAAGCGCCCATAACGTATCAATCATTCCAAAGCTTTTAATGACTAGAAAAGAAGGAATTAATGGGACAGAGAAAATCATTGTAAATAATACCATTAATAGCACAAACTTTTTCCCCTTAAACTCAGGTCTTGAGGTTGGGTACGCTAATGAAGCGGTTGCAATTAGGTTTAACAGCGTACCACCTACTGTAACCAGTACAGATACCCCAAAAGCTCTCCAAATCGAGGCATCTTGCATTACATATTCAAAGTTATTAATTGTAAACTCAACTGGCCAGAAGAATACTTTTCCATTTGTAAGAGCTTCTGCTGAACTAAATGATTTTGCAATAATATGCAAGAATGGGAGCAGCATACTTAGGGAAAGTAAGGTGATAAAAACAACATTAAAACTTGTAAATATTTTTCCGCCGAGACTTTGTTTTTGTTTCATGCTTGTCCCTCCTTTTAGTACAAACTGTTCCCGGTAAAGCGTTTACTTAAGAAGTTTGCGATCATAAGCAGAATTAATCCAACCACAGATTTTAACAATCCGATAGCCGTTGTGAAGCTATACTGTGCTTGTTGTAAACCTGCTTTAAAGATATAGGTATCTAGTACCTCTCCATTTACTGAGTTTAATGGATTTAAGAAAACGTAGACCCTTTCAAAACCGAAGTCTAAGAAATTACCAATTTGTAATAAGAACAGTACAGTGAATGTAGGCATGATGGCAGGAATCGTAACGTGCATCGTTTGCTTCCAGCGGTTTGCACCGTCTACCTTTGCTGCCTCATATAATTCTGGATTGATGGCTGTTAATGCCGCTAAGTAAATAATGGTTCCCCACCCAACACTTTGCCATAGTTGCGCAAGAATTAAGATCGGACGAATAAAGTTCTCTGAGCCTAAAAAGTAGATTGGCTCCTTTCCTAACCATACAATTACTTGGTTTACAATCCCCGTTGTTGGAGACAAGATCCCAATAAAAATCCCACTGATGATTACCCATGACAGAAAGTGCGGCATGTAAATAACGGTTTGAACAATCTTTTTGTAAAGTTGAAGCCGCAGCTCATTCAATAAGAGAGCAAGAATTAGAGGAGCTGGGAACATGAGCATATCGTAAAAGCTTAATAACAGAGTGTTTTTTAGTATCCTCATGGATTCCGGATTCTCAAATAATGTTTTAAAGTGTTTCAGTCCCACCCATTCACTGGCGAAGACACCTTTGAAAATGTTGTAATCTTTAAAGGCAATAATGGAACCAACTAAAGGAATGTATTTAAAGATTAGAAAATACAAGATTCCTGGAATGGCAATGATATACAACATCTGGTATTTCTTAAGATGGCGGAGAGTTGAAGTAATCTTGCTTACTTTTGTCGGTGTTTCGTGTTGAATTACATTCTTGTCTAAAACGACATTCGTATCTTCCATCCATGTTCACTCCTTTATCACGATCTTACTAGCGATAGAATTTATATTGTATTCTATCGCTAGTTGATCCTAAAAAAATTAAAACCAATCAGCGTAACCTAGTTCTCTTAAATGGTTGGCAGAAATTTTCAGAGACTCATAAGGGTCCCTGCCGTATGTGTCATCTTGTTCAACAATAAAGTATTCAGACCCATACGCTAATCCCGCTTCTATGATTTCTTTTATATTTAGTGTACCTTCACCTAATTCTGCAAATTCAACGTTGTTATGCACTCTTTGTACATATGTTGCACGATCACTTACACCATTCAAATCTACAACACCGATACGGTAATCTTTTAGGTGCAGCAAGCCAATTCTTCCTGTGTACTTCTTAAGAAGTTCTACAGGGTTTACGCCTGCCCGTGCCACCCAATGGACATCGATCTCAAAACCAAGTAATGAAGAGTTGTTTTTAATGATATCTAATAATAATTCACCATCATATTTTTGGAACTCAACAGCATGATTGTGGAAATAGAATTGAATACCATATTCAGCTAATCTTTCTGACATTAATTCTACTTTTTCTACAAAGTTCAGGATTTTATCTTTGTCTCCCAAAATATCTAATGGAATCATTCCCATACGCAGGTAGTTACAATCAAGCGCTTTGCAATCATCGACAATCTTTTGGAAATGCTCGGTTAGATTATCAGCATTACTGCCTGGCTTTGGATCGATAGCAGCGGAAAGTGCAGCAATTTTAATATCGAAGTCCTCCGCTGCTCGTTTAAATTCAGCAACATTTTCTGCTGTCATTGGAATTTGAGATACTTCGACGGCGCGATAGCCAAGCTCGTGAATCTGTCTCATGGTTTCATAGACACCGTGTTCAGCAACCTTGCCTTTCACCATCATCATCTGTACTGCAAATTTACCCTTTTTCACTTTAGCTGTACCTCCTTAGTTTTGTACCGTAACGCTATTTTCTTCTTCAATCTTTTTATTTAATTCAGCTAAGAATAAATCCTCATCAAGCGGTAATTCTACTTCTTTCCCCAGCCAGCTTGAAAGGTGGATTGCGTTGGCTAATGCCACCCCATGGATTCCGTCACTTCCTGGTGCTACCAATTCAGTGCCATCCAAAATATTAGCTGCGAAGTTTTCTAAAATATTGATATGCTGCTGACCCCATACACTTTGGAATTCAATGACTTCTTCACTGTATATTTTTGAAGGGCCCTCACCACTTGTAAGTTTCTTTATATCCCCCCAGCCTAACGTAGCGCTCATTTCTGGTTCTGACTTATAAAGACGCTTAATCGTAATTTTCCTGCTATTGTCGACGATAATTTTCCCTTTATCTCCTAAAATTTCGAAACGGTCTGTTCCTAAAACATCATGTGTACAAGTAATAAATACTCCAGTTGCGCCGTTTCCATAATCGAGTATGGCGGTTACTTCATCCTCGACTGGGATGTTTCTTTGATATCCGTATTTTAGGTTGGAATAAACCTTCTTAGGCATTCCGCAGATCCATTGAAGTAAATCAATTTGATGTGGTGCTTGGTTGACAAGTACACCGCCGCCTTCGCCGCCCCATGTGGCTCTCCATGCACCCATATCATAATATCCTTGTGGTCTCCACCAGGTTGTAATCAGCCAATTGGTTCGGCGGATATTTCCGATTTCTCCATTATCAATTAACTCTTTTACTTTTTTATAAAGTGGGTTTGTGCGTTGATTAAAGAAAACAGCAAAGGTTAATTCAGGCTTGGTTGCAGCAAAGTCGTTTAATTCTTTTACTTGTTTGGTATAAACTCCCGCCGGTTTTTCTACCAATACGTGAACATCTCTCTTTAACGCTTCAATTCCAATCTCAGGGTGCAGGTAATGTGGTACCGTAGTAACAACGGCGTCCACATTACCACTCTCTAGCATTTCAATATAGTTATTATAGAAAGGTACTTCCGGAAATTTTTCTGCACAATATTCCTTTTTCGCTGGGTCAATGTCACAAAATGCCCCAATCTCCAAGTTCTTGACCATTCCCTCTGAAATAAATCGGCTATAGTTGCTGCCTTGTGCTCCTACACCAATAATTCCCAGTCTCACCTTTTTCATCTTTATTTCCCCTCTCTTTATCTATTTTCAGAAACTATCATTCTGTTTAATTAAGAGTTGTTAGAATAGATTTACTATTGGAATCGTTTACAGTAATTTATATTAAGAATATATCACTTGTAATTCAAATCTCACTTGTACGATATTTAGCTCTATTGTATTTTTTTTAGAATGATACAAATCCCCCTATTGCAAACATAATAAAAAGCGCTAATGGAAATAGCGCCTTTTGATTCATCCTCTATAGTGTATTGCCAGCCCTTTTAAAAAGTTTCGAGCGTATTTATCTAAACACTCTTTGTAATTTTTATGGCCTTCTTTTCTTAAAAAGGCACTTAATTCTCCTTTTGTAATCGTGAGTCCGGCCTTTTCAAATATATCGAGCATTTCCTCACTGGTTAATTGCAGTGCAATTTTCAGCTTTTTTAATAATGTATTATTCATATTTCCACTTTTCTTTACAGGCGCTGCGGGTGTATCAGGCTGCCCAGGTTTTGGATCTTGCTTTCCTCTTTTAAAAACGATAAAGCCATTAAAAAAAGAGTCCAACATCACGTTATTCACTTTTATTTGGTCGGAATATAGTTCTTCCTCATAACTGTCAGGTGATTTTGTAAGTATTTTTTGTATCTCTTCCTTTGTGACTTCCACACCGCCAAGTTCAAATATCTCAACCATATCGGTATCCTTAATATCCAGCGCATATCTTACTCGAATCACTATATCATTATTATCCATAGTTAAACCTCCTATAACCATGCCATTTACATAAGCATTATTCAGTATGCCACAACAAAAAATACTATGCAATAAGCCGCTGACACCTCGGCTTATCACATAGTATTCGCCATTTACTTAATTTCTCGATAAAGATTGATTTCTGTACTTTCTCTAAGTTTTCTTAGTTCTGGAACAATTGTCCTTACATGTTCGCTTCTATTATGTAGATCAAGTGCTTCTTCATCTACCCATTCTTCAATCATAGTAACGATGGTTGGATCATTGATATCCTCATGAAGAACGTAAGAGATACAGCCTTCTTCTTTATTGGTTTCCGTTACAAGCTCTCTCGCAATCTTTATATACTCTTCCTTCTGAACATCTGGTTTCAGTTTACCTTTCGCAACAACTCTTAACATTTTACTTGCTCCTGTTCTATTCTTAATATAGTTTATTTTGTCAAATCGAGCGCCCATTCACCTATGATAACTCTTAAATTTATTCTAGCATTTTTAGTCACACAACTTAAATGATTTATTTTTTATCATCATGTTTCAGATAAGTTGAAGCACCCCGCCCCACATGAGGCATATGATAACTTTGAATTATTGTGAAGGGAAGGAATGATGAGAATGTATCATAATCCTTTATGGTACCAATATCCATACTATATCAACACACCAATAGATAACTCAAACTTTATGCGAAATCAAGGGAACCCCCAAAAGCTATATAAAACAATCCTGGCTAGAATAGAAAAAGAAGTATCCGCCATTGAATTTTACAGCACTTTAGCCAAAATGGCACCGGATCATAAGCAGAAGAATGAAATTCTTCAGGTTTTAGAAGATGAAAAAGCACACTTTCAACAATTAAGCAATCTTTATTACATGGCAACAGGAATGCATCCGGTGTACCAAACTGAAAAAATTCCTATTCATAATTTTCAAGAAGGGGTGCGAAAGGCTTACGAAGCCAAATTAGCAGATTATGAAGAATATCAAAAGGGCTTTTTGCTATCCCAAAATCCACCTGTTCAGGATGTGTTTTTGCGTGCTTCCACGGATGAATTAGAACATGCGAAACGATTGAGCGATATACAATCGTTTAACAGCAGGGAAAATCGTGTGTCAAAAGACCACGGACCAGAACCGTACGTCGTTAATATCGAAACAGCAACAACACAAAACAATACGTTTCGCACTGCTTTATGGACTGGGCAGCATTTACAAGTTACGTTGATGAGTATCGATGTTGGAGGAGATATCGGTTTAGAGATACACCCTGATGTTGACCAATTCTTACGTATTGAACAAGGTCAAGGACGAGTCCAAATGGGGAAAGATAAAAATCAATTAAACTTTGAAAAAAACGTTTCTGACAATTTTTCAATCATGGTACCAGCCGGAACATGGCATAATGTGACCAATACCGGGAATATTCCACTGAGGCTTTATTCCATATATGCCCCGCCAGAGCATCCTCATGGAACCGTTCATAAAACGAAAGCCGAAGCCGAGGCAGCAGAATGACATAGTCAAACATGAAAAAGACTCGCCATGATCATTTGGCGAGCCTTTTTTCAATTTTATCACGAAGTGGCAAACGACGAAGCGTCCCATATTCATTCAATCTCATACAGAGGTTTTTCATGCTTCTTTTGTGTGCTGCTGGCTAGTTAAATTGGTTCCAACATAGGTAATTTCCTTAATCATCACGGAAAGCTCCCCAGTTGGAATTTTTAGCGCCAGCTTTTCTCCAATCCCCCTAAGCAAAAGCTGCTTGCCTACAGGAGATAAAAAAGAAATAAACCCGGAATCAGGGTCGGATTGTTCCGGTAAACAAATGATATAATCCTCAGCTTCATTATCTTCTTCATACCATACAGTGACCTTCGTTCCAATATACACCTTTGAAAAAGAAGAAATCGTCCTATTTCTTTTATTCTTTTCTAGCAGGTCCTCTACCTCTAGCGTGTATAAATTGAAAAAGTGCTTTATTCGTTCCTGCACCGCTGTTGATGAAATATAAAGATTCGTTAGTTCCTTGATATTTTCATCTATATAAACCAATTGTTGTACAAAGTCTTCCTTATTTTGCTGTATACTATGGTTCATAGTAGATAACCCCCAGACTTGGATTAAACCTTTTATAAATTTTTGAAAACCTTTTCATTTTTAAATTCCTCCTTATAAAAAAATAAGACCTGCTGAAATATTGGCATTACGGCATTCCCAATAAAAAGGAAGAAATGCCCTTTATCCAAAAAAGGTCTCAGTTTAATATTAACATATATAGGTAAATAAATCCTATTTGGTACTCGCGGAGGCCAATTCCTCTACAGAATTCATTCCCCTTCCAAATGATCAAACTAGTACAAGAATAGCTGCAACGGTTATCATTCTTTGCATTCCTAATAAATAAATATCGAAAACTTCCCCAAATTTTTTCACCTTACCGGAAAAGTTCCTAAAAATATTGAAATAATAACATTTTTCGTTACCAACGCGGCTAAAATCGTCCATATGGGTGATATCAAAGAAACCCATCCTGTTGCCCTCCTAAAAGCTATAGTAAAAAAGAATATACATAATTTTGCTTCTTTTTGAATATTACGTAATAAATGTTTAGAATTTTTGCTAAATATCCTTTTCAATATATTGAAAAGGCAGGATTCACTTTGAATCCTGCCTAGGAGAGACTAGACTAGGTGCCACAGAGCCAAGCGTGATGCTTGGCTCTGGTAACACTTTCGCTGGGTGTGACAGACTCTGCTCCAAAAGGAAGAACAAGAACCGTCCCCCTTCTTCCCTTATACAATTTCTGCTAGTGTTGGCAATGATGGCTGGGCACCTTCCCTTGTGGTGACGATGGCTGAGACTTTTGTAGCAAACTCTGCTGACTCCAAGTCGCTCATTCCCTTTGTTAACCCGACGGCAAAGGCGGCAATATACGAATCTCCTGCTGCTGTTGTGTCAACCGGAATCACTTCCACTGCCGGTATATGGACTTGAAGGTCGTCGTTAAGTAAATAGGAACCCTTGTCCCCCATGGTAACGATGATTCTAGCTAAGCCTAACGATTTTAGGAAAAGAGCAGCTTCAACAATTTCTTCGATTGTAGCCGTGGACATACCTGTCAGCTGCTGCAGTTCTGTTTCATTCGGTATTAAGGTATGCACCATTCGAAGCATTTTTGCAGGTAACTGCCGACCGGGTGCCGGATTTAAAATTACTTCATTTTGATGTTCAGCCGCAATATTCAAGACGTATTCAACTACATCAAGTGGAATTTCCAGCTGCATGATGATAAAATCACTCTCTTGAATCAATTGAATGCAATCGTCGATATCCGCACAACTTACCTGATGATTCGCTCCAGGGACTAAGACAATATGATTTTCTCCGTCTTGGCTTACATTAATAAAAGCCATTCCTGTCGTGCCTTCTTGCTGTATTTCAGTAACATCGACACCGGCTTGCTTCAAATTATTTAATAGCACCTTACCATGATCATCAGCTCCAACTCGTCCAATCATGGCGACATTTCCTCCTAGTTTCGCAGCAGCAACAGCTTGATTTGCCCCTTTCCCGCCAGGATTTTGTTGAAATTTTGTACTGCTAATTGTTTCTCCAGGATGTGGGAGATGTGGAACATGGGCAACTAAATCCATATTCAAGCTCCCAATGACAAGTATTTTCTTCAATGATCCCACCTCAAGCTTTATTCTACCAATTATTCACATATCGTAAATGATTCATTATCTCATCGATTGACAAGACCTTCTCTTCTAATTGCAGTGATCGGCTGACACGGCTAATATGCGGCTGCTTGAGCATGCTTTCTTCTAACACATCAAAATTCCAAAAGATGTCCCGCTTATTCCCTTCTGAAATCTTCCTGCGATTAGCCATGACAATAACTCGTTCAAAATGATTTACAACGAATTCCATATCATGGGTAATTGTAATCACAGTTTTCCCTTCGGCCATTAACGTGCGAATCATCAACCCTAATCTGTCCAACCCTAGTAAATCCTGACCAGCTGTCGGTTCATCCAGAATAATTACACTCGACTCCATAGCTAGCACGGAGGCGATGGTCACAAATTTCCGCATCGAAAACGGCAAATTGTAGGGATGTTCCTTTAAGTAGGGGACAACCCCCGCAAGTTCAGCCGCCTTCATCACATTTTCTTTGATCTTTTCAGGTGATAACCCCATCCTCTTTGGTGCAAACTCAATTTCACTATACACATCACTGTGAAAGATCTGATCGTCCGGATTCTGAAACACATACCCAACTTTCCGCGAAATTTGCGCGGTCGTATAGTCTTTTGAATTCCAGCCATCAATGATGACATTTCCAGATTCCGGCTTTAATAATCCATTCATTAATTTAACGGTTGTGGTTTTTCCAGCCCCATTTTGCCCTACAATTGCAACAGCTTCGCCTTTACCAAACGACATACTCACATTTTCCACTGCTTTATATCCATTAGGGTAACGAAAGCTTACATCATTCAGCGTTAAGAATGACATATTTGTCCCCCCTTCGCTGCCACTAATCTTTTTACCGTAGTAATCGCCTGCTGTTCCGTCAGTGGAATCCGATCCACTTCCCAATTCTGCTTTTTCATTTCAAGACCCAATAATGCATATTGCGGCAGTGCTGCACCGTATTCTTGCACGCGTTGATCCGTAAGAATCTCTTCGGTCGTTCCTTGCATGACCACTTCACCATCTTGAAAAACAAGAATCTTATCCGCTTTTTCCGCGATTAATTCGATTTTGTGCTCAGCTAAAATAATCGTTTTTCCTTTATGCTTCATCAGTTCTATTATTTTAAAAATTTCTTCCGTTCCCTGAGGGTCCAGCTGCGAAGTTGGTTCGTCAATGACTAAAATTTCTGGCTCCATGACGATGATCGACGCTAGGGCAACCCGTTGCTTTTGCCCGCCAGAGAGCTCCTGAGGATTTTTATCCCGTAAATATTCAATCCCTAGAAGGCCGATTACTTCCTCGACCTTCTGGGTAATCACTTCCACGGCTACTCCTAAATTCTCCAACCCAAAGGCAATCTCCTCAAAAACGGTGTCCTTTACTCCACTGATCTGCGTAAAGGGATTTTGAAAAACAAAACCTATTTTCTGGGCGAGCTCACCCATATCCCACTCACGAATATCCTTCCCATCGATCAGCACATCGCCGCGTAAATCACCTTTATAAAAATGAGGAACAAAACCGCGTAAAACGTTGCAAAAAGTCGTTTTACCGCTGCCATTGGCACCAATTAAGGCGTAAAAACCGCCCTTTTCAACATTTACATTGATGTCCTTTAACACATCGCGTTTTCCAATCGGGTACTTGTAGGATACATTCCTTAGTTGAATAAAACTCATAAAGCAACCCTCCAGACAATGATGACAATGAGTAATAAGAGTAATAGAATTCTTACAACAGTGTCCTTTGTGGTTTTTTCAATCCTGTAGAGGCTTGTTTTTTTGACGGGTGCTGTGAAAGCCCGTGCCTCTAAGGTGATCGCCCGTTCTTCGGTACTGGCGACCGATGTTAAAATAAGTGGGGTCAACGTAGGCAAAAAGGCTTTAGCCCGTACCCGTAAATTGCCCTCTGTTTCAACCCCGCGCGTTTTTTGGGCATCCATAATCGTCATCGATAGTTTCTTCATTTCAGGGATGATCGTCAGTGTCGATAAGACGACGTAGGTTACTTTTGATGGAAGACCAAGCTGTTCTAACGAATAG
Organism: Neobacillus sp. plas4; assembly: GCF_057221695.1. NCBI lineage: Bacteria > Bacillati > Bacillota > Bacilli > Caryophanales > Bacillaceae > Neobacillus > Neobacillus sp. plas4. The sequence goes on along the minus strand of NZ_CM170152.1, from coordinate 571,654 downwards.
ACAATATCCTTTACAGACGTGATGCGGAAAAATAACAGTAAGGATGACCCGATGGCAGCAATTCTAGATGTCAGTAGTAAACTGAAATCAATCCCTTCCTGCCTCAGCGAAAGGAAACCCCAACTCCATAGGATGGTATCACCCGGATAGAAGAAACTCTGAATTAAAAATATAAACGTACTCAAAACTAGAAGAGTCTTAATCAATAAGCTTAGTAATTCTTTAAAAGCCCTCGCATACAGGGCAAGCAGCAGGCAAAGAGGCACCATTAAATAGCCATACAAATACCCTTTTACAATAAAAACAGAAATAATAATAAATAGCGAAATCAAAAATTTTGTTGTTGGATAAAGATTAAGAAGCAAATTGGTGGATTTTTCCCTCATGGCAAACCCTCTCATTATCATAAACTAGGAATCTAAAAAGTTGGAGCCGTAATTATGCTTAGACAAATAGCGGTCAGACATCTTTTTCACAATCGTATACGTAACTAGTAGTGATAAAATTTTATCAACGCTCTCAACTAGAAGATTGGAGGAAAATACTGATTGCCAAATTCCTTGTCCAGAAGCCAGGAAGATTGCTCTAACCGCAGAAGAGGAGTCTCCAGTTGAACCGCCAAACAGGATAACGCTAATCGGTGTACTAACAATAATGACAATAAAGGTTAAAATGACACCGGCAATGATAGTTTTTCCAACACTCGTAAACATTTTTTTGATAGAAAAATAACCAACTGTCAATCCAATTACCATCGATACAATCGCAAAAGGCAATTCAGTTGGCGCAAATATGGATTTTATGACGTTCGTAAGACCACCGGTAACCATCCCAACCCACGGGCCGGCAATCATCGCAACTAACATCGTGCCTATGGCATCTAAATATAATGGGATACGCAATACTTGCACAAGCTGTGAAATGACGACATTAATCGCCACCCCAATTGGAATCAGCAAAATGGCAATCAGTGTGAAATCATACTTCAGACCTTTTTTCATAAGTTAAATTCCCCCTGGATAAAGTATTTTTAGTAAAAACATAGGATTAAGTTGATTGGTAAATCTGTTAAACTAGTACAGACAATTTCAATTTTCAACCACATTGAACATAGAATCGGTTTAGCTGCATTACTAGAATGGATTATTTCAATTTTTCAATCGCATTGTAGATTAAATCAAGGATTCTTTCGCGGTCCACATCAAATGCTACATTTGCATTCTTTGGCTTACCTGTCCTCCCTTTCTTGTCGACTACGGTTTGCCCTCTTGTGAACTCACCCTTTGTCTCAATTTCGACATTGCAAGGGGAAAAGGTAAATAGGGAAGGATCAATCAGATTAGCCACGGCGCATGGGTCATGCATGGCATCGGCACGCCCATCACGAAAATAAAAATCCAGCATGCTGGCAACTGCTTGACCTGTTTTATTGCCAATATAGCGAATTCGATCAATATCTTCTTTATACATTGGAATTTTATTGGTCACATCTAAGCCAAACATCGTAATCGGAATTCCTGAGTCAAAAACAATTTTTGCTGCATCCGGGTCTACATAAATATTGAATTCTGCTACTGGAGTACGATTCCCGCCATCACATGCCCCGCCCATAATCGACAGCTGGTCAATATTACCCATGACCTCCGGATATGACTTAATCAATAAAGCTATATTGGTAAGCGGTCCAATAGCAACAATGGTCACTTTTTCCGTTGAATGGAGAATCGTATCTTTCATCGCTTCCAGTGCGGAGCGGCTACTAACGGAATAATGCGGTGCGCCTAACTCCACTCCTCCAAAACCTGACTCCCCATGGGCAATATCCGCAAGTACCAATTCATGAATTAACGGTCCTAACGCCCCCCTCGCCACTTCAATTTCCTCACCAACAAAACTGACCAGCTTTAAGGCGTTTGTCGTGATCTTTTCACTCGTTTGATTACCTGCACAAGTGGTAATGAGTTTTAAATCCAGTTCATCAGATGAGATGGCTAGGAGGATCGCAAGTGCATCATCAATTCCAGGATCGCAATCAATAATAATGGGTTTGGACATGTCGGTTCTCCTTTTTCTAGTTTTCAAGTTTTTTGGTACTTTCTCGCAAAATTAGTGTTGGTTCAAGATACAACGTTTTGTTTTTGACATCACCTCCTTGAGTGATTTGTTCCAATAAGATTTTGGCTGAGATTTCACCCATTTCGTAAACGGACTGTTCAATGGTTGTTAACTTTGGATGTAATAACTGGTTATATTTAATATTGTCAAAGCCTACTACTGAAAGGTCATTTGGGATGGTGAGCCCTTTCTCTTCTGCCGCCTGGTAGACACCAAAGGCCATTAAATCGTTAAAAGCAAAAATAGCGGTAATGTCTTTTTCCGCCAATAATGTTTTGGCTGCCAGGTACCCGCCATCCATTTGGTAATCTGCAGCTAGTATCAGGTCTTGATTAAATGGAATAGCCGCTTCTTTGAGAGCCCTCTTATATCCATTCAACCGCGCCTTCGAGTTTGGAAATTGCGCTGGCCCCGTTATACATCCAATTTTGGTATGAGAAATATCCAGTAAATGTTTTGTCGCAAGATAGCCAGCATTTTCGTTATGAATTGAAACACTGCTAAACTTCTGGTCTTCAACGCCACGGTCAAGCAGTACTAATGAAATGTTCTGGTCTATCATGATTTCTTCTAGTCGTAGGATATTTTCGGCACAAGAATAGGTAAAAATGATGCCATCGACATTTTTTTCCTTCAATAAACTTACATACTCTAACTCTCGTTTTGGGTCCCCATCGGTATTACACAAAAAGACATTATAGGCATGCAAGTTGGCAAAATCCTCCACCCCCCTAACAAGCTCGGGGAAGAAAGGGTTTCGAATATCCGGAATAATGAGTCCGATGGTCTTCGTTTGTTTCGTAATCATACTTCTAGCAATCGAATTGGGCCGATACTCAAGCTCTTCAATAATTTCTAGAACCTTTTTCCGGGTGGACTCCCCAATTCCCTCACTCTTTTGATTAATCACACGAGAGACTGTGGTAATAGAAACATTCGCCTTCCTGGCAATGTCCTTTATCGTGATCGCCATAGAAAAACCCCATTTTCAGATTTAAGAAAACGTTTTCGTAAAACGTTTTCCTAATTATAGAGTTATTTTCAGAATTTTGTCAATATTGTCATGATATATTTCTTAAATGAGGTCTTGACACCCTTCGTAATATATAATTCTTAAAAAAAAAAGAGAACCTTGAAAGTTTTTCCACTTCAAGGTTCCCTCTTTAAAATTACCCTGCTATATTTACAGCACCTTACTTAAGAAAGCCTTTGTTCGCTCATGCTGTGGGTTAGAGAATAATTGGTTTGGTTCATTTTCCTCTACAATATACCCTCCATCCATGAAAATAACACGATCTCCAACTTCCCGAGCAAATCCCATTTCATGTGTAACAACTACCATCGTCATGCCTTCCTTTGCAAGCTGCTTCATTACTTCTAAAACATCCCCAACCATTTCCGGGTCAAGTGCAGAGGTCGGTTCATCAAAAAGCATAATTTTTGGATTCATTGCCAGTGCTCTTGCTATCGCAACCCGTTGTTTTTGTCCCCCAGATAGTTCGCCTGGGTAGCTATTTGCTTTTTCTCTTAGTCCTACTTTATCTAGTAACTCAAGCGCTAATTTTTCCGCTGCAGTTTTCTCTGTAGAATGAATTTTAATTGGGCCCAAAGTGATGTTTTCTAAAACGGTTTTATGAGGGAACAGATTAAATTGTTGAAATACCATTCCAACCTCTTGTCTTACTTTGTTAAGATCGACCTTTTTGTCCGTTATATCATGGCCATTGATGACTACCTGACCACCCGAAATTTCTTCCAATCGATTGAGACAGCGAAGGAATGTACTCTTACCTGAACCTGAAGGACCGATGACACAAATAACTTCTTTTTCCTTTACTTCAGCATTAATATCCTTTAAAACCTCTAGGCTTCCAAATGATTTTCTTAAGTTTTTTACTGTAATCATGCTCACCGAAGTTCAAACCTCCTCTCTACGAAATTAGCAAGAAGTGTTAACAAGTAAATGACAAGGAAGTAAATGACACCCACAACCAACCAAATCTTAAAAGCTTCAAATGTTGCTGATGCCTGGATTTGTCCTTGTTGTGTTAAATCGGCAATACCAATGACCGATAAAAGCGAAGTATCTTTTAAGCTAATGATTGATTGATTCGTTATGGTTGGGAGCATTCTTCTAAAAGCCTGCGGGAGCACAATAAAGCGCATCGTTTGCGCACTAGTAAAGCCAATCGATCTTGCCGCTTCCGTTTGTCCCTTATCAATAGATTGAATTCCCGCTCTTATAATTTCAGCAAAATAGGCCCCTGCATTGATCGCAACCGTAATGATTCCTGCTGTCGTACTGTTTAAGGAAATAAACTGAAGTGAATTTATACCGAAATAAATAAAGAACAATTGCACAATAAATGGCGTTCCTCGAATGGCGTCTACATAAGCCTTTGCAATCCAGTTTAAGATCTTAAGAGGTGCAAGTCGCAGCAAAGCAATCAATAACCCTATTAAAAAACCTATTATTATAGCAATCAAAAAGATATAAAGTGTTACTTGAAGCCCTTTTAATAACATTGGCAAAGCAGCTGCAATAATATCCACCCTTTTCATCCCCTTTCAAAAAGAAGGCGCGCTAGCTTTAAGCACGCCTTAAAATGGTATTTTATTCTCCAAGATAAGTTTTTAATATTTTATCATACGTTCCATCTTTTTTAAGCTCAGCAAGCCCATTGTTAATTTTCTCCAACAAATCCTGATTTTCACCTTTCAGTACAGCAATTCCGTACTGATCTCCGTTTAAACGATCTCCCACAAGTTTTAATCCAAGATCCTTCTGGGCAATAGCATAAGAGATAACAGGGTAATCTTCAATTAGAGCATCTGCATTTCCATTAGCTACTTCTTGGAACATCGCAGGACTATCGTTAAATTGTACAACTTCGATTCCTAGTTTTGAAGAATTATCTACTGCATATTTCGCACCCGACGTACCTTTTTTAACCGCAACTTTTTTCCCTTTAAGGTCATCAACTGATTTAATCGTTGAATTATCCTCTTTAACAACAACAATTAATCCGGCGTCAAAATACGGTGATGAGAAATCTACAATCTTTTTTCTATCCTCGGTAATACTCATTCCTGCAATAGCCACATCAAGCTGGCCCGCTTGCATAGCTGGAATGATCCCCCCGAAGTCCATTGGAGAAAGTTCAATTTTAAACCCTTCGTTTTTCGCAATCGCATTAATTAATTCGATATCGATACCCTTATACTCGTCTCCTTCTTTAAATTCAAACGGAGGGTAAGTGGTATCTACTCCGACTTTATATACTTTTCCACTATCTGCATTCTCCCCTGCTGTTTCCTTACTTCCGCAAGCAGCGATAAAGAGTGTAAGAATTAAAAACAAACTAAATAAACTTAATTTCTTCATTTAAGGCACCCCTTGTTTTTAGATAATTTTCAATATAAGTAATACTCTATTAATATATCATTATATTAGGCAATATAGAAGTACAAATTTTTGGCATAAAAATGCATTTTATTTAATAAATATTACCACCTCAATAATAATAAGCATTTTATAGACAAATAAGAAATTCAACTAATTTAAAATGTCCATGAAAAAGTGAGCATATTATTCTGTTTTTTAATATTCTATCTATAATATTTTGATATAAAAAAATATACTTGATTTAGCTTCTATAGACACAAGTAAAGAGCCTGAGGTTCATTCAGGCTCTTTACTATCAATATTATTTAATTGGTCGAATCATGAATTCAAATTCCATGTCTTCATTTGCCTTCACTAGATGTTCTGGGTAAACTGGCGCTCCCCAGCTATCATCACCGCCGACGCCCATTTGTCTGCCCGCTACCGTAACAACTGTATAGTGGACGTTAGGCAGTTCGTAAGGATGTGCTGCATTCTCTAATTCAAATGCAGTATATGGTGAAAAATTACATTCAACTGGACGAGATGTAGAAGATATTTTAATACCATGTCCGTCACTGTTTGTGAGGTTTACCCAGCGTACTCCAGTACGATTGCCAGACTCTTGGGGTCTTACGTATCCCGATAGATTATCTGCAACCCTATTGGTAAACACGCCAAGTCTTGCCCCGGCTGCGCGATCTGAATAATTCTCTTCAGGTCCCATTGCGTACCATTCTAATTGGTCGTAATCGGCTGAAACCTTGAATGAAAGTGCAAAAATCGGCATTTGCGGAAGGTTATCAGCACCATGATAGAGTGATTTAACATGCACACTTCCATCTGCTAATACTGTAAAAGTATTTTTGACTTCGATTTCTGAATGAATCGAAAACTTATAGGTAAACGTAACCTCTACTTTGTCTTTTAGTTCTTTTACATCTAACCCTGTAGATTGCCGTGCAAGACTGGCTGCATACCAGCATCCTGAGGTAAAGCCTTGAGAAAATCCTTTGTCATTATCGGTCGTTGCCCTCCAAAATAGTGGAAGCAGTGGTGCTTCAATCATCTCTCTGCCGCCATATTTCATCGAAATCAGACTTTTGGCCTTTCTACAAAACATAATGGAAAAATCAGTTCCATGCACACCAATGTTTTGAGTTCCATATGCTACCCTTAGATTTCCACTAGGAACCTGAGCATTTTTTTGGATATCCTCAAACACATATTGGCCAAAGGCAAGTTCATAACCAGCATCCGCCCAAAGCTGTTCCTCTTTTAGCTTCAATGATGTGTGGATGACATATTCACCAGCTTTATTTAGTAATTCTGCCGGCCAATTAAATTCAACACGACCTTCACTTTGCGGCAGGATCACCACCTGGTCCTGATTCCGATACAATTCTTTCCCCTCTAGGAATAGAATGTATTCCAAATAATAGGCAGATGTATCTTCAAATAAACTTTCATTACGAATGTCAACACCGGATTTATCCACATTCAGCTTTATATTCTGGTATAAATATTTTACTTCCTGCATTTTTGGTGATAGTTCTCGATTGGAATAGACAATCCCATTTGTACAGAATCCATAGTCTGAAGGACGGTCCCCAAAATCTCCTCCGTATGCAAAAAACTCTTGACCATAGCGATCCTTCTTTACGAGCGATTGATCAATATAATCCCAAATAAATCCACCTTGATACATCGGATATTTATTTTCAAGTGCCGTATATTTGTCCATGCCTCCAAGAGAATTCCCCATCGCATGCATATACTCACAGCTAATATAAGGTTTTTCCGGGTTATTATTCAAATATCCCTCAATATCTGCCGGCTTCGCATACATCCTGCTTTCCATATCACTAGTTTCGTTATAGTCACGATTATGGAATACACCCTCATAATGCACAAGACGGCTTGGGTCAACAGATTTGAAGTAACGGGAAACATTTAGGATTACCTCACCAGCATATGACTCATTACCACATGACCAGATCAAGACTGATGGATGGTTCTTATCTCTTTGGACCATGGAAACGGCCCGGTCTAAGACAATGTTCTGCCATTCTGGTTTGTTGCCGGGAATATTCCGTGAAGGCTCAACCACGCCCATCCATTGCCATGTACCATGTGTTTCCAAATTCATCTCATCAATCACATAGATTCCGTATTCATCACATAACTCGTACCAATAACTTTGATTTGGATAATGAGAAGTACGCACTGCATTGATATTGTTTTGTTTCAATGTTTTAATATCCCAAAGCATGTCTTCTTTTGTAATCGCACGGCCACTACGGCAGTTGAATTCATGACGGTTTACACCTTTGAAGACAATTCTTTTACCGTTAAGCAGCATGATTTTATCAACAAGCTCAAACTTTCGAAACCCAACCTTTTGGGGAATGACTTCGACAAGTACTCCTGAAGCGTTATAGATTTGGATATACAGTTTGTACAAATAAGGGTTTTCTGCACTCCAAAGTTTAGGAGCCTCCACTTCCATCGAGACTGAACTTTTTTCACCAGTAAGTTTGCTGCTTTTTTTCGCTGCAATATTTCCTTTTTCATCACAAAGCTCTGCTATTATTTTGGATCCTGCGGGAACGTTTGACAGAAACGTTAGATCTACTTTAAGCTCCCCGTTCTTATAGGAAGAGTCAAGATCGGTATGAATGTGGATATCTTGTGCATGAATTTCAGGTACGGTATAGAGATATACGTCCCTAAAAATACCCGAAAATCTCCAAAAGTCTTGGTCTTCAAGCCAGCTGCCAGTACTTCGCTGGAATACCTCAACCGCAAGTTTATTCTCTCCTGTTGATAAAAAAGGAGTTAAATCAAATTCAGCAGGGGTAAAGCTGTCTTCGCTGTAACCAACAAATTCTCCATTTAACCAAATAAAGAAAGCGGACTCTACACCTTGAAACGAAATATAAACAGGCTTGTTTTCCATAGTTTCAGGCACTTCAAAATACTTCACATAGCTGCCAACTGGGTTAAAATCCTTTGGGATTTCCGGCGGGCTTACATCTCTATGCCCATCCCATGGATAGATGGTATTCACATATTGCGGCGTTCCATATCCTTGTAACTGGATATGCCCTGGAACTTTGATATTCCCCCAAGCCGAGCATTCGAAGTCACGCTCATAAAAACGCTCAGGTCTTGAATCAGGATTAATGGAATAATGAAATTTCCAATTTCCATTTAAATCATGACGCATTTTCATTGCAGAAGCTTCTTTCGCTTCCTCCATTGTTGCGTAGTACACATGATCAGAATGGGCCGGAACCCTGTTAACGGCAAACACATTTAAATCAGTAAGCCAATCGATTGATGGCGTTTGGGCTTGTGTATTTTCTTTGATTTGTGTATTTGTCATTCCTACTCTTCCTTTCTATTCATCTATCAAACGTTTTTTATTTATTTTACCGATCCCATCATCCCTGCAACGAAATGTCTTTGGAGCAAGAAGAAGAGCAGTGCCGTCGGTAAAGTTGCAATTACAATAGATGTCATAATAATTCCGAAGTCTGGTGCAGCACTTGAACCAAGATTCGATATGAGCAATGGAATGGTGTGGTTTTCAGGAGACTGCAGCACAACGAGCGGCCATAAATAATTATTCCAACTTGCCATGAATGTAATAATCGCTGCTGCTGCATATGTTGTTTTCATCGTAGGTACATAAATTCTGAAGAAAACACCAAGCTCTGTTAATCCATCAATCCTTCCAGCTTCAAGCAGCTCTTTTGGAAACATCTTTGTATTTTGTCTAAAGAAAAAGATCAAAAAAGCTGTTGTAATGCTTGGTAACATAGCAGATGTTAATGTATCAATCCCAATTCCAGGTGCAAATTGCGAGATTGTCCCAAACATTCGGAATAACGGTACCATTAGTGCTGCAAAAGGAATCATCATTGATAAAAGCAATATATTAAAAATGATATCCTTTGACTTACTTCTATATATTTCAAAACCGAAACCAGCAAGAGATGCAATGATTAGAGATAAAATGGTAGTCGTAATGGATATAATTACTGAGTTTATTAAAGCTGGAACAAGATCTACCGTACTCAAAAGATTCTGGAAGTTCTCTAATAAATGAGTTCCAGGTAATAATCTTCCATTTGTAACGTCGACAGATTTATTGGTTGCACTAACAATCATCCAGATAAATGGAAAGATAGAGATAATCGTTAAGATTGATAAAGTAATATAAATGAAAATTCTTTTAATATTATGCATTTTTATCACCTGCTACTTTGAACTGAATGATTGAAAAGATGACGATCATGATAACAATTGCATATGAAACAGTCGCCGCGTAGCCAAAATCAGGAGTATATTTGAATGATAGATTATAAATATACTGAGAAATTGTTATTGTTGCATTCCCTGGTCCACCCTTTGTAATATTCATAACCTCATCAAACAATTGTAGTGTACCAATAGTTGATGTAATAGATGTAAATAGGATAATTGGCTTTAGCATTGGAATTGTAATTTTAAAGAATTGTTGAAATGCATTTGCACCATCAATTTTTGCCGCTTCATATATTGAGTTATCCACATTTTGAAGAGCAGATAGATAGAAAATCATATTGTAGCCTGTCCAACGCCATGTTATTGCAATAATAATGGTTATTTTTGCCCAAAAGGGATCTGTCAGCCATTGAATCGGCTCTGATATAAGAGAAATATTTATAAGCATTTGGTTAATGACGCCGTCTGTTCCAAATAAGTATTTGAATACTACAGAATACGCTACAAGTGATGTAATACATGGTAAAAATATTGCCGTACGGAAGAATCCTTTTAGTTTCAATTTCTTATCATTTAATAAAACTGATATAAACAGCGCCAGAACGATCATGATAGGAACTTGAATAAGGAGATAGATTACAGTGTTTTTCACTGCGGCTATAAATGTCGGATCTGTAAATAACCGAACGTAATTATCGAAACCTACAAATTGTAGATTTAGACCCGCACCTGATTGAAAAGAGAGAATAAGTGCTTGAGCCATTGGATAAAAATAAAATAAACAAATCATCACTGTTGCGATTGAAATAAAAGACCAGCCAATCAGTCCATTTTTAAAACGAAGTTTGTTCGTATACTTTCTTGGTTTCTGCTGTAGGTTCTGCTTCGTAGTTGTCGTTATCAATTTTTTCAACTCCCTGCTATCATCTATAAAAAATAGCCCCGGAACGGCTCACCCAACACTTGTTACAGCTCTGTTGTACCGTAGAGAAGCCGGCGAGTTCCGAGGCTTAATCTTGCATTTATCCTATTTCGTATAAAATAGATAAGAGATTAAATTCAAGGCTATTATTTAATTTGCGTTTCCGCTTGTTGTTGTGCTTCCTTTAATACTTTATCAAGGTCTTGACCAGCCAGATAATTCTGCATAGCAACAATTAATATATCCTCGATCGCATATGTGTGCATACCATAGTTTACTTGTGGAATTTCTTCAGCCCACTTTGAAAAATCTGAAATAATAGTCTGACCACCGAAATACTCATCTTCTGTCTTATATGCTTCTCCTTCTGAAGCTGGGATATAAGTACCGATAGCACCGACATCAGAAACTAGTTTTTGATATAAATCTACATTCGAACCAAAAGTCTTTGTAAGGAAATCAACTGCATTCTCTTTTCCTGGTACATCTAAAACATACCAAGACGCACCACCCAAGTTAGAAGCATTTACAGATTTCATACCTGGAAGACTAGGATGCGGCGCAACTGCCCATTTTCCTGATTGTGAAGCTTCCGCTTTGATTGAAGGTGTCATCCAGTTACCAGTTGTTACTGTTGCAACTTCGCCGCCATTAAATGTAGCTAAGTACTCATTCCAGTCTGAATGGAAATTCATTAAGTCATTATCCACAAGTTCCTTATAAAGTTCAAAAGATAGTTTAAGTGCTTCATTATTATCTAAATCAGGCGTAGTACCGTCTTCCTTCATATACCACTTACCTGCTGACTGAATCATTGTCCGAATAATCGCTAATTCATTCGGGTCGGTGGTAAGCAATCTTTTACCCGTTACTTCTTTTACTTTCTTTCCAATTTCAATGTATTCTTTCCAATCAATGTTTTGTAAATCCTCAACTGTATACCCTGCTTTTGTTAAATAATCTGTTCGAACATATAATCCAGTTACTCCAGTATCAAATGGCAGTCCGTAGGTTTCACCATCTACACTTGTTGCTTCCACCTTGTATTGAACAAAATCTTTCGTTTCAAAAGATCCTGTTAACGGATGGAACATATCTGGATATGCTTGAAGGAAACTTTTTGCACGATAATCTTCAATTAGCACAATATTTGGCAACCCTTTAGTAGTTCCAGAACTTAGAGACGTATTTAGCTTTTGAACAATGTCATCTTGAGCATTTTCAATAATATTCACTTTAAGGTCCGGATTCTCAGATCCGTAAGCTTCTTTCGCTAATTCTAATGCTTTAATATTAAATTTTGGATCCCATGCCCAAACGGTAATTTCATTTGCATCCTTTGAGCCTTTCTCTAATTCAGTACCATTTGAAGACCCAGAAGAACAGGCAGCCAACAAAAGCATACTTACCATCAGCAAAGCTAATAGTTTCTTCATCTATATTCCCCCTAAGATTGAATATTTTACCTTGTAAGCGTTATCCCCTTACAATTACTATGTTATCATCACTTAGAGAGCGCAAGTTAGGACGATATTTTTGTAAACTTGTGATATTTTTGTAGATTGCATGCGCTTCCAATTGCTTACTTGGACTATTTTTTGTTTCTATGACTATTTTTAGTTCTTCTCCATCGGAATGGAAATACGAACCTTTGTCCCTTCACCTATTTTACTTGAAATTGAAACACCATAACCATCACCATAAATCAACCGAATGCGCTCATCGACATTTCGGACACCTATCCCGCTAAACTTCTCCCTTTTGCGCTTCGTTTTCGGAAGTTTATTATCTGGAGATACTTCCATACCATCGCCATTATCCATTACCTCACATACAAGGGTTTCCCTTTCCTTCCATACGAGGACATTAATCGTTCCCCCACTCTTTTTATTGAAACCATGAAAGAAGGAATTCTCAATAAAAGGCTGCAAAATTAATTTAGGAATTTGAATCTCGTTACACTCGGGCTCTACGAAATAATTTACTTTTATACGTTCACCATAGCGTTTCTGATTAATTAAGGCATAGCTTTTTACATTGTCAATTTCTTGCTTTACAGTAATCGTCTCACTAATATTACCTATTGTATTTTGTAATAGGGAGATCAACGCATTAACCATTTCAGCTGCTTCTTCTTTACCACCTTGCTGTACCATAAATTTGATTGAAGTTAACGTATTATATAAAAAATGTGGATTGATTTGCTGCTGCAATGCAGCTAATTCTGCATTTCGCTTTTGCTTTTGGATAAGTACAAGCTTATCAACATACTCATGAAGCTCATCAAGCATAGAGTTGAAGGCTTGACCAATTTGTCTCGTTTCGTACGTACCTATCACAGGTATATAACGATCAAATTCATTCTTTGGGGTATTTTCAATTTGCTTTACTAGATTTGACAACGAGTTTGTTACCTTTCTAGAAGCAAAAAATACAATGATAATGGCTAAAAAAATGAATAGTATACAGATGAGTACAATTGACTTTTTATCAATAATATTTTCAAAAGCAGCTTTCTTATCAATTAAATTTACCAAATACAAATCAAAGGTAGGTAAATACTCAATCATGATAATATGGTCCGTACCTTGAAAATCTGCATCCATATAATTTTTTTGTTGTTCCTCTAGCTGGGCTGCATAATTCAAGAGCACTGCTTCTTTATTTCCAATCAAATCAGTACGATTACTCGATAAAATAGTACCAGACTGATCCATCACCAACACATCATTACCTAGGCTTGTATAGCTGTTATAAAATTTTCTAAAATCCTTTTCTTGAATTGTAAAGTACATCGTTCCATAAATGTATTTTGAAGTTGGCTCCATAAATGCCTTTGAAGCAACAATCGCCCTATCACCCTGTGTTTGATCTTTTGGTTGTTCTAGATGAAATAACAATTTTTTAGGGTGCTTGAGTGTGTTTGTGGTAATGAAGTGATTCTGCAGCACTTTATCAGATTTTGCCCATGAAGGCCTTTCTGGTACTGCAAAACTAACCCCATTCAAACCATAAACCAAAATCTCAACATCATAGGCTTCTACACTTGTTTTGATCGTGTCCATTTGTTTTTTTACATTATAATAATAGTTGCCCAACATTCGGTTTGAGTGCGTACCCGTTAGAAAACTCTTAATCGTTCCGTTATTCATAAGGTTATTTGAAGCGATAACAATCGAGTATTGAAACGTACCTAAACTCTCCTTTATCTGCTCCATAACCTTGCTATTGTTAAAAGTAAACCGATCAATAAAAAACTTCTCTGACATACGGAATGTGGTCCAGGTTATTAGTATCGATATTGTAATAATAATTATTACGGTGATAAGAAACATCTTACTAAATAGGCTGTTGCGTCTAAATTGTTCGGTTTTTATTCTCATATACATCCCATCTTTAATTTTAAGTGTGTTTTCTTCTAAATTTACTTGGCGACATTCCATTTATTTTTTTAAATACTTTACAGAAATAGCTGTGATCTGAATAACCTACCATGCCGCTAATTTCTGAAATGGGTGCAGAACCCTTAAGCAGGAGCTGAGAAGCTTTTTGTATTCGAACCTTATTTAAATACTCAATGAATCCTTCTTTATTATGTGTAGAAAAATAGTTAGATAAATAGGAAGGGTTAAAATGAAAATGTTCTGCCACATCTGCAAGGCTCAGTTGATCCGCATAATGGTCCTCAATATATTGCAGGATTTTCTTCATATTCAAATTACTAGATTGATTTCTCTCGGAATGTACGTGTTTGTTCACCTGGTCAATAAATTTATTTAGCTGTTCTATGGTCTCGTTAGATGAATCAGCCTCGTTAATTGCTCTAAAATACTCATACTTAGAGCTCACAATTTCAGCTACATCATATTCCAAGTTATTAAGAATGACAGTAATGGTAAAGATGATATTTTCAAAAAATGATTTAAATTCGAATACATCCGTAGTGTAACATTTTGAAAATACAGATACATATTCCTGTAAATAACTGAAAGCTTCCTGAAAACGGCCATGCTTACATTCTTTTGTGAACCACTCATAGTTAAATGCTTCAATGGTTGGTATTTCTCCGTGTAAATCCTGTTCTCTTAAAAGAGGGATGTTTGGAAAGTAAAATCTATATTGCAGTAATTTTGCTACCCTTTCATTATAGGCGGCCCCTATTTGTGATAAATTAAAAAATGGTTCACTTAAAACAAAGCCCGAGTCTGTATGAGTTTCCGCGACTCCTTTTGCGAAATCAATGACATCCTGTGACTTGTCCTTGTTTACATTAAGAACAAGCAGTGTTTCATTCTTATCAGTGGTAACGGCATGATACGCTGCTTGGGCTATATAAGATTGGTACTGCTGCGTGATAGTATCTTGAACTTTAATGAGGTCCCCTCTAGCTATATTTCCATTAAACACTACACCTAATAAATAAAAGCTTTCATAGGGAAATACCCGAGCTAATAGCTCTCTATCATATTCACTTTCATAACCAGATAGTAACTTTTCAATTACAGTATTAATAGACATTTGCTCCTGCCGCTTTGCCTCAATTGTATTAGCAGCTGGTCGTCTCCTCGCTGCTTTTTGGAGCACTTCTAAAAGCGTATTCGCATCGAGCTTGGGCTTTAATATATAATCAACCACTCCACTTTGAAAGGTAGAACGAACGTAGTCAAATTCCCCATAACTACTTAGTATAATGATTTCGATATCTGGATATTTCGATTTAACGATTCTAGTTAATTCTTCCCCATCCATAATCGGCATGACAATATCAGTTAAAACAATGTTTGGATGAGTTCGTTCAATGATTTCAAGTGCTTCCTTACCATTAGAGGCTTCTCCTACAATATGAAAGCCTTCTTGCTCCCAATTAAGGTAATGTTTGATGCCTTGTCTTATTAAAATTTCATCATCTACAATAACAATTTTACTTAATTCTTTCGTTGTCATATGCTCACCCCTGACGCAAATCATATCATATTTACAAATATTCACTCATTTATTATACACATCAAACGCAAACAGCCCAATCATGGTTAGATTGGGTATTGTATATGAATGGCTTGGAATATTAATTATGAATCTAAAAAATAGATTAAAATTGTTCGATTGGATAGATAGATTGAATGGAATAGTGAATAGGATTAGTGTTAAACTTTATTGTCTAAAAGTCCAAGAATTGAGAAAAAAATTGGGTTTTGAAGATATTTTTCAGGTTTTCAGATTTACAATACTAGAATGACTTTTCGGGAATAATAATGGTTAAAACAAAAGAGAGGACATTATATAAATATGGATAATACTGCTGCGGTTGAGTTTGTTAATATCAGTAAATCTTTTGATGCTAGATATGTAGTAAAGAATTTAAATTTAACCTTGCCAAAGGAAAAAATCACAACCATTATTGGACCATCCGGATGCGGGAAATCAACTACACTTAAAATGATTAATAGGTTGATTGAACCCAATGATGGAAAAGTCTTTATTGATGGTATGGATATCAGTCAAATGGATTCTGTGAATCTTCGTAGAAATATAGGATATGTGATACAGCAAATTGGTCTTTTGCCTCTTATGACAATTGAAGAGAATATTTCACTTGTTCTTCGATTAAAAGGAGCAAAAAAAGACGAAAAAATGAGGAATCGAGTGACAGAACTTTTAAATTTAATCGGTCTTGAACCTGAACAATATCGAAATCGTTATCCACATGAATTGAGCGGAGGTCAGCAGCAAAGAATCGGAGTAGCAAGAGCTCTTTGTGCGGATCCTTCGATAATTTTGATGGATGAACCGTTTAGTGCCCTTGATCCGATTAGTCGTATTCAATTACAAGATGAGCTCATTTCTTTACAAAAGAAATTGAAAAAGACGATTATCTTTGTTACTCACGATATGGAGGAGGCATTAAAAATATCCAATCAAATTGTACTTCTTAAAGATGGTGAACTCATTCAAAGTGGTGAACCCATTGATCTACTTCGTCAACCTAAAAATGAGTTTGCCCGCAAATTTATTGGAGAAAAATACTTTCAAGATTCATTTATCCATCAAATGAATTCGCTGGATGATCAAGAGAGTGTACCAAGATGATGAGTTGGGCAGAAATTTTTTCAAAAACCGGGGAACACCTTTACTTATCCTTTACAGCTCTCTTTATTGCTTGTTTGATTGCTATTCCTTTAGGAATTTACTTTGCAAATCATGACCGGATCGCAACGCCGGTAATTAGGGTTGTGCAGGTTATTCAAACCATTCCCAGTCTTGCATTGTTAGGTTTTATGGTTCCCATTTTTGGAATTGGGACACTTCCAGCAGTTGTCGCTTTAGTCCTTTACTCTCTATTACCAGTTTTACAAAATACGTTTACTGGAATTCAAGAAGTAGACAAGTCCCTCATTGAAATTGGAACAGGTATGGGAATGACAAAGAGACAAATTCTTTGGCTAGTCCAATTACCTATGGCACGAAGCTTCATTATGGCCGGTGTCCGAATGGCTGCCGTTCAAACCATTAGTGTTGCTACGATTGCCACATTTATTGGGGCTGGAGGATTAGGAGATTTAATCATGAGAGGAATAGGGATGTTTGACACGGCAATCATTTTAACTGGAGCCATACCGACAGCTTTACTTGCTATTTTCTTTGATCGATTCCTGCTATATATTGATAATAAATTAACACCTAAAGGATTACGTAAAAAAAATAAAAAAATAAATATTCAGGAGAATTAAAATGAATTCAATAAAAAGATTTAATTCGAATTTTACTCGTAAAATGATGGCTGCTTTGACCGGCTTAACCATTCTTTTTAGTATTGTTGGATGCAGTGTGGGGTCAGATACCATTACGATTGGCGGAAAAGACTTTGCTGAACAAGATATCCTTTCGAATATGCTAAAACAATTGATTGAAAATGAAACAGATATAAATGTGGAATTAAAGACCGGTCTTGGTGGTACTATTATTTGGCCAGCTTTAGAAAAAGGAGAAATTGATGGCTACGTAGAATACACTGGAACTGGATTACAGTATATTTTAAAACAAGAGCCTGTAGCTGATGCAGAAGAAACATATAACATAGTAGCAGAAGAATTTCCTAAGAAGTTCGGAACTACATGGTTAGAGCCACTAGGATTTAGTAATACTTATGTCGTTACGATGCGAAAAGACCAGGCTGAAGAACTCGGTATTAAAACGATCTCCGATTTAGCAGCTAAATCGGATCAGTTGATTTTTTCAACTGGACAAGATTGGCTTGGACCTCTTTTTCCGGATTTTAAAAAAACATATAATGTAAACTTTAAAGAGATTATCTCGATGGAATATGGATTATGGTATTCTTCCCTTCTAAATAAAGAGGTGGATGTGATTATTCCTTACTCAACAGAAGGGAAACTTGCGAAGTATGATTTAGCTCTTCTTGAAGATGATAAACATTTTTTCCCTCCTTACGATGCTGTACCTATTTTTAAAGATGAAGTCCTTAAAAAACATCCTGAAGTGAAAGAAGTAGTAAACAAATTAGCTAATAAAATTGATGAAACAGAAATGCAAAAATTAAATGCAAAAGTTGAAATCGACAAAGAAGACCCTGCAAAAGTAGCAGAAGAATGGTTAAAAGAAAAAGGTCTTATTCAATAAGATGAATGGAAAAGGGAGGTAGGACCGCTTATCTTCTTTTTCAGACAAAATAGAGGCTGTCCCATGGGACGGCCTCTATTTTTCTGACTGACTCCATTCCAACCATCCGCCATCATATACACTGATATTAGGCCATCCCATTAGATGAGCAATAAAGAATGCTTCACTAGCCCTCCAGCCAGTACCACAATAAAAAATGACCTTTTTTTGCGGAGTAATTCCTGATTCCTCCCATAATCCTCTTATTTTTCTTAGGCTTTTGAGTTCTCCATTTTTTTCTTCAAAGTCTTCCATATGATATGGATCTGAACCAGCATAACCCCAAACAGAATTTGGGATACAACCCTTTTCTTTCATATAATCATACCCAGTGGTTTTACCAGTGTATTCGTTCCAACTACGAACATCAACCACAATAGAGTCTTTATCAAATAGACTTTTTTCAACATCACTTCTTGTAGAAAGATAGTTTGATTTCGGGTTTAAACGATTTATGGGACCTTTGTTTACTCGTATGATCGATGGATGTTCTTCAACATCATATCCAAGGGCTTTCCACGCATTGATTCCCCCATTAACCAAACGAACATCTTCTACACCTGCGTACATGAATGCCCACGCAGCCCGAGCGGAAGCCATTAGTTGTTGTCCGTAAATAATAACGGTGGTTTCATTAGAAATACCTAATTTATGTAAAATGATTTCTAGTTGTTCAATTGAAACAAGATTCCACAATGGTCCACCTTCTATTAAATTTGTATCTAGATAAATGGAACCCGGAATAAATCCATTCGTATAATCAGTTTGATTACCAAACCCAACAAAAACAATAATATATTTTTGGTCCGTTTGATATCTGTGACCATCTATAAGTCTCTTAAGCTCGACTGGTGAAAGTAACTTATGTTGATTTTTAAAATGCACTTTATCCCCCTCCTTTTTTCATTATGATCCAAAACGGTGGTTTTAAACAAACTAAGATATTATACTTAATAAAAGACCTAAGGGAGCGATACTGGATGAATGTTGAATTGGATATTGAATCAATACAGTGGATAAAGTCAAAGGGCAATCAATTGACCGTAAAAACGCTTGAGGTAAAGGCTTGTTGTGCTCCAGGTGTCCAGGAGTTAGTTGCAGTACCAGGAAAACCCAAAACATTAAGCCAATATAATGAGGTTATAGTCGACAATATATCAATCTATGTACAAAAAAGTATTAGAGGCAAGGAAAAACTTATACTTAAATTATCAGGTTTCAGTTTCTTAAAATCTATTTCCGCAAAGCTTCAATGAGGATTCTCCTATAAAAAAAACAGCACCCATTCATCAAGTAGAATGGGTGCTTGTTATTTATGCTACTTCTCTTTTCGATTGTTCTACTAATACATGTTGCGGAATCTTCCAAAGATTACTCCATTTGTTTATTGAAGTAACCAAAATGATTAAACCAAGGATGAGCATTGTAATGGATAGAATACCGTTCAATACACTGAATCCAGGATTATCTGCATTTAAATAGACGTTCTTAACCATCCAGTAACCTGCAACATTTACGGTTACAAATAGGTAAGCTAGAGGGATTAGACATGTCAACATGTACCAGCGCTTGTCAGCAATCTTGAGGATTACTGTTGCTCCGACGATGAGTCCGATAGATGCCATTAATTGGTTCGATACACCAAATAGCGCCCAGACAGAACTGATGTCCCCTGAGAAAAGAAGATATCCCCAGACGAAGCAGGCTAATGCACTGGCAAATATATTTGCACCGATTGAATCTGTTCGTTTTAAAGGTTTAATAAAGTCTCCAAAGAAATCTTGAATAAGATAACGAGCAACCCTCGTTCCTGAATCAATCGCAGTTAAGATAAAGACCGCCTCAAATAGAATGACAAATTGATAGAAATAAGAGGCTAACTTCGCGAAAAATGGAACTGCTGTGAAGATGTACGTCATCCCTACGGCAAGGGTAACGGCTCCCCCCGTTCTTCCTTCAAGGTCCATTCCCACTTTTTCCTCGAGTTCGTTAAGTTCAACTGTTTCCATTCCAAGTGTTGCGAATTTCTCTGGTGTTGAATTGATTGCAAAATAATCTCCTGGCTGCAGCGAGATGGCAGCAATTAAAGCCATAATTGCAACTAAACATTCTACAAGCATTGCTCCAAAAGCAACACCTTTAATGTCGCCCCAGCGGCTGATCATCTTAGGTGTCGTACCAGACCCAACGAATGCGTGGAATCCTGAAATTGCTCCACAGGCAATTGTAATCGAGATAAATGGCCAAACTGGACCAGCAATAACAGGACCACCGCCATTAATAAATTCTGTAAATGCAGGAAATTGAACTTCTGGGTTTACAATGAATACCCCAATGATTAAAGCTGCGAAAACCCCGATCTTCATAAATGTACTTAAATAATCACGTGGTGCAAGCAATAACCAGACTGGTAATGCTGCTGCGAAAAATGCATAGATTGGTAAAATAAGTGCAAGCGTGCTTTTTTCAAGTGTTAACAAATCACCTAACCATGTACCTTGAATATTCGGTCCCCAAAGGATTGCTGCCATGATTAGAATGAAACCGACAGTTGTAGCTAGTTTTAAATTGCCTGTCTTTTTATGATACAATCCAACACCCATTGCAATCGGAATGGTGATCCCTACTGCAAACGTTCCCCATGGATTTCTTTCAAGTGCGCCCAATACAACCATTGAAAGACCTGCCATTGTAATAGTGATAATGAATAACATCGCTAAGCCTGTACAAAATCCTGCGACAGGACCGAGTTCTTCCTTTGCAACTTCTGATAAAGACTTTCCTTCTCTTCGCATTGATGCAAAAAGAACAACCATATCGTGGACAGCTCCACCAATGACTGCACCAATTAACAGCCAAAGCAATCCTGGTAAATAACCAAATTGTGCTGCCAAGATTGGACCAACCAACGGGCCGGCTGCAGCAATCGCAGCAAAATGGTGACCAAATACCACCCATTTATTTGTGGGTACATAATCTTGTCCATCTTCTAATTTCTGAGCAGGTGTCGGCTTTGACTCATTAAGCTTCAAAACCTTTGCTGCCATAAATGTGCCATATAAACGATAAACGATTAAGAGGATACATATTGATCCAACTACAATTGTAATCGCATTCATTATTTACTCCCCCTCCATTTCTTCTAATCTACTATTATTATCTTACAAAATGAAAACGCTATTATCCCACTTTCAAGATAACTTGCATAAATGGAGAGGTGAATTGCAAAAAACGACAGATGAAATACAATAATGGACATATGAAATAATTTAAAACCCTAAAATCTGCTTTAATTCTTTTATATAGGTCCGGCTGACTGGAACTTTTGAGCCGTTCTCCATGATTAAATTATAGGTAGAGTTAAACCAAGGCTCTATTTCTACGATATGATCGATGTTTACAATGAAACTGCGGTGGACACGAAAAAATTTAGGTAACTTCTTCTCTAATACAACGAGCGCCTCACTAACTTTATACTTTTGGTCCATTGTTTCAATCGTACACTTACCATCGCTGGATTCTAAATATACAATGTCAGCATTGGTTAATAAAATAATTCTATCATCGACAGGGACAGCAATTTTTTCATTTTGGTTGTTTTTCACAGGGGAATAAATCGGGAGATCCTGATCCCCAATTTTTTTCATCCTTTTGATTTTTTCCAATGTTTTTCCGATTCGTTCTTCATCGAAGGGTTTTAATATATAATCCACCGCATTTAATTCAAAGGCCTGATACGCAAACTCATCGTAAGCTGTCGCAAAAACAATCGCTGGAGCCGGGTTAAGGTTTTCTAATTGCTTTGCTAACTCCAATCCGCTATCTTCATCCAGTTCAATATCTAAAAAGACAAGATCTGGTTTTAGTTCAAAAATATCTGCTGTGGCTTCCTCGATACAATCACTTTCACCTATGACCCCCACCTGCTTGCTGCGAATCAGTAAGTATTTTAATTCATCTCTTGCTAATGGTTCATCATCCACTATGTAAGCTTTCAGCATTTTGATCAAAAACTCCTTTATAGTCGAGCGGAATGGAAATCGTTACTGTTGTTCCATGGTCCACTTGACTTTTTATCGTTAAACAGGCTTTGCCATTATAAATTCCTTTAAGACGTTCATTTATATTAAAAATAGCTGTGCCATTTCCTTTTTTAGAATTTACAATTTGCTTACCAAGCACTTCTATCCTCTCATCAGGAATGCCTTTTCCATTATCTGCAACAATAATTTGCAATTGATTATTTTCGGAGAAAATCCGAATGGTAATTATCCCTTCAGATTTACTTCGGGGAAAGCCATAATGAATCGCATTTTCTACTATTGGCTGCAGGGTAAACGGCGGAATCATTATCTTTTCGAGACCTGGTTCAATTTGAAAATCGATGAAGTACTTATTTGGAAAACGGGTCTGTTCCAATGATAGATAAGCCCTGACATTCGTCAATTCCTTCTCCAGCGGGAGGAGCATCTGCCTGGCACCTTGGAGATTTCCGCGAAAAAATGAACTGAGCTCCAACAGTAATTTACGAGCTTTATCCGCATCTGTACGGCAAAGTGCTGAGATGGTATTGATACTATTAAATAAAAAGTGCGGATGGATTTGTGCCTGTAAGGCTTTAATTTCCGCATCTTTCAATAGCTTCGTCTGTCTTTCTGCTTCTGCAAGCTCCAACTGTGTAGAAAATAGGTTTGCAAGTCCCTCCGCTAGCTCCTGCTGCACCCTATCTAATTTTTCAGGCTTAGTATAGTACATTTTTAATGTACCGACGATTTTATTTTTAACCTTTAGCGGCAGCACAATAGCTGCTTCTAAAGGACAATTATTATGAATACAGAGAATTTCTTTCTTCGATCTTGCAACTGAAATCCTGCCGTATTCGAGCACTTTTTTTGTCAAACCAGTCTCCGGTTTTAACTTAGGAATATGGTGATCTGAAGCAGCGCCGACATGAGATAGAACTTGATGGTCATCTGTAATTGAAACCGCATCAGCAGCGGTTAATTTCAGCATAATTTCCGCTATTTCCCTGCACGAATGGAAATTTAAGCCTTGTCGAAAATATGGCAGAGTTTGATCGGCAATAAAAAAAGCCTGGTTGGTTTGATTTGCACGGGTAACCTCTTTATCACGTTTAATTGCGCTTATAATGAACATAAACAGCAATGTACCCAATCCATTGCCGAATATCATCGGGAAGCTAATGAACTGTACAAGACTCCATGCTTGTTCAAACGGTTTAGCAAATACAAGGATGAGTAACATCTGTACGGATTCCATTATCATGCCTATCATTACAGCAAATCTAGCAGTAATTTTTTTCCCCGTTTGCATTCTTTTTTTTCCAAAGTGACCTGCGATAATTCCAGCTAAGATAGTAGAAATTCCGCATGCAAATGCGGTGAAGCCGCCAAGCGTGTAACGATGGACTCCAGCAACCAATCCCGCACCAACACCAACGATCGGGCCTCCAAGCACTCCTCCAATGACCACTCCCATTACTCTTGTATTTGCCAGCGCGCTCTCTTGTTCTAATTCCGAAAGCCACTCTGCTCTATCAATGGAATTATGATGAACTTCAATCCCTGTATAATTACTAATGATCCCAAAGGCACCAAAAAGTAAAATAAGCAGGATTCTCTCATTTGTCTTGTGCTCAGTTTGAATAATATGACGAAATGGCTTCATTTGCGAAAGCAAAAAAGCAACAATGACAATGATTCCGACCTTTTCAAGCATTATTGCTGCTAAATTTAACATTTCCATCCATCCTTTATTTTCTACACATTTATTAGGTTACAGGCAGAACATCGTCCATCCACCTTTTTATTAGATCTCTTTGAGCTAGAAATGACAATCGGTTTTATTTTAACATAATTTTAGAAATACTCTATCAACCTATTATTATTATCGAGTAGAAGGCGATCCGCAAAATTTTATTTCTATTAAACGTTTGATAACGCTTTTAAGGAAAATAAAAAAACCTAAGTCCATATCTATAAAGGACTTAGGTGGTATCTACCCCATTAAAAATCATTTTTATAGCACTCTATTTAATCGTTTCCTTTACCGCTTCGATTACTTCATCCGTTGTTTTCATTTGTAGGGCTTTTTCTGCAAGGTTCTTCATTTCTGCTTTGGAAAGACGCAGGATTTGGGAACGTGCCTTTAAGATAGATGATGCACTCATAGAGAACTCATCAAGCCCCAACCCTAAGAGAAGTGGAATCGCTGTTTCGTCTCCTGCCATTTCACCGCACATACCTGCCCATTTACCTTCAGCATGCGCCGCATCAATCACCATTTTCACCAATCTTAAAATAGATGGACTGTATGGCTGATATAAATAAGAAACACGCTCGTTCATACGGTCTGCAGCCATTGTATATTGGATTAAATCATTTGTACCAATGCTGAAGAAATCCACTTCTTTCGCAAACTGATCCGCTAAAACAGCAGTAGAAGGAATTTCCACCATGATCCCCAGCTCGATCTTTTCTGCAACCTGTTGACCTTCAGATAAAAGCTTTTGTTTTTCATCTTCAAGTAGTGCTTTTGCTGAACGGAACTCATCCAGTGTAGCAATCATCGGAAACATAATTTTTAAATTTCCATAAATACTTGCCCGCAGCAAGGCTCGAAGCTGGACTCGGAACATATCCTGCATTTCTAAGCATAATCGAATCGCCCTAAATCCAAGGAACGGATTCATTTCTTTCGGCAGTTCTAAATACGGCAGCTCTTTATCTCCGCCGATATCAAGTGTGCGAATCACGACAGGCTTTCCTTCCATACCCTCTAATACCGTTTTAAAAGCAGCAAATTGCTCCTCTTCTGTTGGAAGCTGGGTGCGCCCCATATATAAAAACTCAGTTCGATATAAGCCGACGCCTTCGCCTCCATTTTCGAGCACTCCCTTGAGATCCTCCGGATTACCAATATTGGCAGCGAGTTCTACATGCTCGCCATCTTTTGTTATAGTCGGCTCATTAACCAGCTTAGCCCACTCGGCCTTTTGCGCCTCGTATGCGGCCTTTTTCATGTTGTATTCCTTGATAACCTCTTCCGTTGGATTGACAATTACCACTCCACTAAGACCATCAAGGATAATAATATCGCCATTATTAATGTCTGCCATGACTGTTTTTGTTCCAACAACTGCTGGAATTTCCATGGATCGAGCCATAATCGCCGAATGAGAAGTGCGGCCGCCAATATCTGTTGTAAAGCCTTTAACAAACTGACGATTTAATTGAGCAGTATCAGAAGGTGTTAAATCCTCTGCAATAATAATAACCTCTTCAGAAATCAAGCTTGGGTTAGGGATGGTCACCCCTAAAAGATGAGATAATATTCGCTTGGCCACATCGCGAATGTCGGCAGCTCGTTCTCTCATATATTCGTTATCTAATGCTTCAAACATTGATACGAACATATCCACTACCTCTTGTAATGCAAACTCTGCATTGAGGTTCTGTGTTTGTATTTTATCTTTAATTTGACTAATGAGTTCAGGATCATTTAGGACCAGCAAATGTGCTTCGAATATTTCAGCCTTATCCTCGCCAATTGTCTGGGAGGCATGCTCTTTAATTTTCTCAAGCTCTTCCTTAGAAGACTTAAGCGCCTGTTCAAGGCGTTTCACTTCTTGATCAAAATTTGCGATCACCTTTTTTTCTACCTTTAACTCTGGATTTTCTAAGCGGAAAGCCTTTGCGATGGCAATCCCGCTGGATGCAGCAATCCCTGAAATTTCTTTTGTTAACACTTCATTCGTACTCATTCTGCAAGACCTGAAGTTTTTAGAGTATTTTCTAATACACTTAGGGCATTTTCTTCATCTGAGCCCTCAGCAGATATTTTGATTACTGCACCTTTTGGAATCCCTAATGACATAACACCCATAATAGATTTTAAGTTTACTGATTTGTTGTTGTATTCTAACAGAATCTCAGCCTCAAATTTGCTTGCTGCTGATACTAGAAGTGTTGCTGGACGTGCATGAATACCTGTTTCATCTATAATTGTGAATGTTTTAGTTACCATAATTATTCTATCTCCTTTAGTTTTAAGTTATAAGCTCTGTTTTAACAGAATGTTGATTTCACAGGTTTGAAAAATAGGCGGATAAATTCCGGCTATTTTGGGAAATACCCATATTTCCTTAAAAATAAGGGGAGTTTTTCCGCTTATATGATTCAAATCTTTGGATTTTGTCTTATTTAAAGCAGTTAAGCGGAATATCTCCGCTTATAACTGCTTCTTAAGCTTCATCTATACACATTAGCCGGAAATTCTCCGCCTATCACTTCTCATACCTGCACGAAAATAAACATTTAGTAATAACAGAGCCAAATTATGAAATATTTTTACTTTAGCCTGCTTCCCAGGAATGACACTTCAGTCAATTGTGGGGGTTTGGCTAAAGAATGTATTAATTTCTTCAATCGACTCTAATTCTTTTAAAATTCCAAGGCTGTTTTCTTCATTGAGCAGTTCTGTCAAATGCGAAAGCGCCTTTAGATGGGTTGTATTATCCGTCGCTGCAATACAAAACAGCAATCGAACCGGAAAATCCTTGTTGTTTAAGAAGTAAACCGGTTGTTTAAGCTTTAAAAAGCTTATTCCTATCCGATTAACACCCTTTTCCGGACGGGCATGCGGGATTGCGACTTCCGGACCAATGACGACATATGGACCTAATGTCTCAATATTTTCAATCATCGCCTCTATATATGATGCTTCTATACTTCCGTTTATCAAAAGGGGATTTGCTGCTTGTTTTACAGCTTCTTTCCAATCAGAAGCTTCCTCCATTACCTGAATGGTTTCTGCTTGTAATAAATCTTCTAATAACGGTTGTTTTTCCTTATAAGCATTTTCTTTTTTATAAAATGTTAACTTGCCTATTTCCTTTTTTAATCCCTCTTCATCGTAAATAGCAGCAAACTTTCCAATGATTTGAATCAGTTCTTTCACAGAAACATCGTGATAGTGAGTACCAAACAGCAGTTGATATACTTCGTTGACTAAATTATGCTTTTCGTTTGGAGTCATAATTGGCTTTACGTAAAAACAAGGAAGTTTTGTCTCCAGCCTTACGGTCGAAAATATTAAATCATAATCGTCAAATGTACCCTCTTTAAATTCTCGTAATGATAATGTTTTTTCAACCAAAATCTCTGAGAAAAGTGATTCCAGCTGGTGTTTCACCATTAAGGAAGAACTTATGCCGCTTGGACAAACGACGATTGCTTTCTTCTTTTCCGGCATCTCCTGCTTTGGTCTTTCTAACAATGCCCCAAAGTGGATCGTAACAAAACCTATTTCCTCCTCCGGAATGGTGATATTCAACAATGTTCCAATCGGCTGCAGGATTTCCTTCACAATCATGTATAGATCTTTATGTTCACTCTTAATTTGATCTAAAAGTGGATTTTCGACAGGAATCCGATACTTCATACGAAAATACGCCGGTTTAAAATGCTGGTACAATGTATGAACAGCTTCATCTCTTTTTTCAAAAACAATGCAGGCCTTTGTCTCAAAATCAAAGACTAGCTGCTGGCAAAGTTTAAATAATAAATCCTGTTTACTGTTTGCAGCAGAACTTTTTTCAAAAGATAAACCAAGAAATTGTATCGTTAAGTAACATAACTCCGATTCCTCATTCTCTAGTTGGAGAAGCTGACTTAACATAATTGCTGCCTTATGCATCGGATCTTTTTTAAATAGAGCCATTTCATCTGAGTGAAATTGGACGAACTTTTTTTTCTGCTGCCTGTAATAATAAAAAACTAAAAAATTGGCTAATTGATTTAAACGTTCTTCAACAAAATTAAGGGAAAACTGCTTTTCAATTTGTTTAAGAATGGTTAAGGTTCCTCGATAATCAATTTTTCCAGCTTCTTCTTTTAAAAGATACTCCAACAGTTTTTCAAAGTAAGGGACCTGAATCAGACGGGATATGTAATGCATAATAAGAGCTCTTTTATCGAACTCGGTTCCAGTCAGATGGTAGCCATACTTTCGTGAATACTTAATTTCCACCAAGAAAGGGCGATTCATCTTATTTGCCTTTTTTATATCAGAAATAACGGTGTTTTTACTTACTTGTAAAAGCTGGGTTAGATGAAAGGACGAAATGGTATCATTCCGCATAAACAAGTATAGGCAGATGACTGCAAAGCGTTCTTCTTCGGAAAAAACAAAATCGCGTTCATGGCGATTGAACTCCTCATTGCCGAAATACTCCACAACAGCATCAGGTATTACTATAGAATGGCTCCCTTTAAATTGGATGGCGGGGAGTTCTCTCTCCTTTAACCATTGATTTACTTTATCCATGTCATAGGATATTTGACGTTTGGTTAAATGAGTGACCTCCATAATCTGATTCATGCTGGTACTCTTCACTTTTAAAAGATACTCCAATAAAAGCGAGGGACGTTTATCAATCATCATTGGTTTGTCCTCCTGTTACTATCATAATATCAACCGCTTTCATTTTGTTCACCAATTGGGAACAAATGATGTACGGATAAACTTACAAAATTGCGCTGAACTTTAAATAAGACAAGTCCTTATAATATAGTTAATTATAAAATTATATCAACTGTGTCTTAAAACAGAAATAAGGTGCCTGCCTCCCAGCCAAAGTAATCCAGGAGATAGGCACCTTATCTATTTCAAATTATTTATTGCTCAAATATTCATTTAAGAATTCTTTCGCTTTTTCACTGTCTGCAACTACTTCTAAACCAGTGTTAACTAAAGGACTTACAGTTGAAACAGCCTTCATTTTGTTTCCTTGGTAGAAGCTAATAAATTCTTCTTGGTTAACAGAGTACAGAATGGATTTACGTAATGCCGCGCTGTCAGAAACTTCGCGTCCATTCATGTTGAATGAAAGGTATGAAACCCCATTACTCTTGTTTTGTTGAAGCTTTAACTTTTCATCCCCGTTTACAAGATCATATTTGGTTTCAGGCACACCATTAAAGATATGAATTTCGCCGTTACGTAATGCAGATAAAGCACTGTCTGCATCTTGGATAAATTTCACAACAACTTCAGAAACTTTTGCTTCATTTTCAGTACCCGGCATGTAAGCAGGATTTTTCACAAAATGAGCTTCATAATCATTTTTGTAAGTTAAGATATATGGACCGCTTGCATAAAGGTGGTTGTTGTAGCTTGCACCTTCTGTAATGGTTCTTTGGTCACCATATGGAATATCTTTGTTAACATCAAAGCTTGCTACATCATAGGTATTGATGCTTTCCACTTGTTTTTGTGAAACAATACCAGCAGATTGGTGAGCTAGATAGTTCAATACTTGCGGGAATGGGTTCACAGTTGTTATTTTTACAACCTGGTACGCACCAGAATCATTATTTGCTTTTGTTTTATCTGTAACTAATTGATTAATTTCTCCATCGATACCTTTTTCTAATGCTTCACGGATGGTTTTACCATCTGCTGTTTTTCCATCAAGCTCACTTAAATCATTAACGATGGAGATGGATTCCATGTTTTCATGAAGACTGTAAGTACGATGATCCGGAACAGATTTTTGATCCTTCGCACGGTTTAGAGAAAAGACAACATCTTCTGCACCAACACGTTCACCAGTATCAACTGCTTTTTTGTCGCTAACAGCGGCAAAATGAATATCATCGCGTAGTAAGAAGTAGTAGTCTTTGCTTCCTTCAGCGATAACGTGATTTAAAGAAAGTGATCCATCAGATACTACCTTGTCATCGTCAGTTAGGTTTACTAAACGAACATACATGTTTGTGTTTAACGTGTTGATCGAACCATCATTCCCTTTTATCGGGTCTAAAGATGTTAAAGAACTAATGGACTGATGAACAATCAACGGCTGGGCAGCACGTTTGGATTGATCCACGAAATCGAATTTTTCCCAAACTTGCGCTCTTGATTTTGGAAGACGGACAGTGGATTCGTCCACTACTTGGTTGTTAACCGCTTGCGCTTTATACGAAGTGAAAAGCGGTACGATGTATGCATTGTCTAAAACCACGTGCTGTTCTAATTCTTTGTATGTTTTCTGGTATTCTTTAGGTAATTGTGTAGCAGCCTTTTCTACTAATTCATCAACCTTTTTATCAGCAAATAAGCTATTGTCACCATCAGAAGTAAATAACGAACGAACGGCATAATCAGGGTTACCTGTTACGGTTGTCCAACTATTCACTGCTAAATCGTAGTTACCAGCATCTTTTTGAGCTGTAAAGCTGCCGTAATCGGGTTGGATATTTAGTTTGACCTCAAATCCATTTTTAGTTAGTTGGTCTCGCAAAATGTTCATACTATCTTCGGTTGTAGACATTCCTAAAATTTCAATCGTTGGCGCTTTACCTTTTGGAGCGGATTTAGCGTCTTCTTTTACATCTGATTCAGTTTTAACACAGCCTGAAACAAACAAAATCAATGCTGCTAGTAGAAACCATAATTTCTTCATTTACATTCAACCTCCGTTTTATATTTTTTTAAGTGATCTATTGAAAGAAACAAATCTATGAATCTAACTTCGGATCCAATGCATCCCGTAAGCCATCCCCCAGAAAGTTAAAGGAAAGTACCAAAAGAATAATGGCTATACCAGGGAAAATGGCCAAATATGGATTGGTTTCAAGGTACATGCTGCCGATTTTTAATATGTTTCCCCATTCCGGAATATGCGGTTCCACACCCAAGCCTAAGAAACTTAAGGAGCTTGTAGCAATAATGGCACCGCCGATGGTTAGCGAAGCTTTAACAATCATCGGGGCCAAAGCATTCGGTACAATCTGTTTAAAAATAATTTTCCATTCGTTTTCTCCTAATGCTTTGGCTGCCTCAACAAATTCTAAATTGGAAACCATCAAGACATTCGCCCGCATGGTCCTCGCATAGGTAGGGATGGAGCCAACGCTTAACGCAATGATTAAGTTAAACGTACTTGAACCAAAAGCAGCAATGATTGCAATCGCCAGCAAAATGCCTGGCACGGCATACAACACATCAAGCAGACGCATGATGATGTTATCAATCGATTTTTGATAGTACCCCGAAATGGCTCCTAAAAACCCGCCAATTACAAGTGGGATAATGGTCGTCAACAAGCCAACAATCAAGGATATCCGTGCACCAAAAATGATTCGAGAAAAGACATCTCTACCGAAATTATCGGTACCAAAGGGATGAGCCAAGCTTGGATCTAATAGTAATGCATTATAGTCGTTTTCTGTAGCAAAGGAACTCACAAAGGTTCCGTAGCTTGATATCGAAAGAGCAAACATTAAAAATACGAATAAAAATCCGAGCATAGCCGTAAAATTTTTCGTCATACTCATCCAAAATTTATTCCACTTATCAATAGTGGAAGCATCACTTCTTATTGATTTCATCACCAAGCTATATCCTATGATCAAACCAAAGAAGTTCCCGGTTAAACCAATCAGAAATAAGACAACTCCCAGCCATTTCAATAATGGCTTCTCGCCCCGTTCTACATCTGTTTTCGCAAGGATGATTATTGAAATTAATTCAATGACCATCGACAAGATTAGAAGTACCATTGCGGGCATGAATAGATTTGACACATATGGCTTAAATAAATTAAACACCGAAAGGAAAAACACTAGAAATTGCGTCAAAAACATATAGCAGACAAGGGCATACTCAATCGAATTCTTCTTTATTAACATTCGAAAGGCAAATGCTGCGGTAAAAACATTACCGGCAAATAAACTTAGCAGTTGAACTGCACTCAAAAGTCTTGTGCGCTTCTGAATTGCCCCAAAGGTTAATAAATCTTTTTTTAGAAGGATGGCAATGGACCCTTGTAAGATGGATGTAAGGAAGTAAGCAGCCGTTACAATCCCCCAGCCTGTACTCCAGGTCCCTTGTGCAAAATCATAAGCATTAAAGAAAAAGATCAACGTTAATGCGAATGAAAGACACACGGAAAAATTTGCATGCTTATATTCTTGTGATTGTTTTAGGGCAAACTCCTGTTGCGTTGTCATTTCATTCACCTCTTAAGAACTTTTCATCTGAGAACGAATTCTCGGATTCAATAATGCGTAGATAATATCAACCACAAGGTTTACAAGAGAAATGGTTATCGCGATATAGACAACGCCGCCTAAAATCGATGGAATGTCTGGAACAAATTGTTTATCAACAATATAGCTTCCAAGACCGCTTATATTAAAGACCTTCTCCGTAACAGCTGCCCCGCCGAGCATGCCGCCAAACTGTAAGCCAATTACAGTAATAATCGGGATCATTGCATTCCTTAAGGCATGCTGAATTAGAATTTTTCTAGGTTTAAGCCCCTTCGCCTTCGCTGTCACGATGTAATCTTCATTAATTACTTCCAGAATGGATGAACGTGTCATCCGGGCAATGGATGCTGTCAATCCTGTTCCTAGAACAATAACCGGCATAATGATGGATAGCCAATCATCCGGTGAATAGGTTGCCGGTAACAAATGCCATTTTATCGAGAAGTTCAGAATGAAAACTAATCCCTGCCAGAAATTCGGAATGGACAAACCGATTAAAGCGATAAACATAAAACTGTAGTCCCAGAAGCTATTCCGTTTCGCAGCGGAGATAATTCCAATTGGAATCGCTAACACGATGGCCATTAATAAGGAAAATACAGCGATTATTAATGTAATCGGAAATTTATTTGCGATGCTTGCCGCAATGTTTTCATTCCCTGTGTAGGAAAATCCTAAATCAAAAGTAACAATTCCTTTTATCGCGTCCACAAGCTGCACCAGATACGGTTGATCTAATCCGTATTGACGATTAAATTCTTCTCGCTGTTCCAACGTAGCGGCCTCACCTAATATGTTGGCTGCCGGGTCCGATGGTGAAAAATATAAAATAGTAAAGACGAAGATTGCTACCGATATGATGACGAATACCGTCAACACTAGCCGTTCGAAAATATATCGAAGAATTTGTCTGGAATAAATCCATAAGAACAAATACATCAGGATACCAGGTATAAAACTAACCCTTACAAAGGTTGATTTGTTTAAACATTCTCCAAAAAATTGCAGATAGTTGACTTCTTTGATATTTCTCTCTGACAAACTAGCTTTAGCCATTTCTTCAGCTTGTTCATCTGCTAGTTTTCTTGCTTCATTGCGCATCTCTTGTTCATCTATCGGTCTATTAAAATAATGCATTTTACTCTTATATTGATCTTCATAACGCCTTATCCAATGACCGTATGTAGGAGACTGCCGAACATCTTCCTTCTCTTTTTGGAGTAAATGCTTATAGGATGAATTTTTATATTTAAATTGATAAAAGAGCCAAGTTAACAAATGAACAGGAAGTCCAAGTATAATAAATAAATACTTTAATAAAGGCTGTGTAATAATTCCACGATAATGTTTTCCAAAACGAAATCCTGTTTGTTCATTTGTTACATCCTTTTCCGAAAGCAAATACTCACCCCCTTAGGAAATTTTTATTGTTGATAATTCCGAGTAGTTTAGTGTATATTAAAACCTGTAACAGTAATAAAGTATAGTTATAAAATAACTAGATGTCAACTCAAAAAATATCGATATACTAATACTAGAAATAGAGGCTATTTAATATGGAAAAATTATTAACAGTCAACAATTTGCATATCTCTTTCCTTTCTAATAATGAAGTGTTTGAGGCTGTCAGGGGAGTTACGTTTGATGTCCGAAAAGGGGAAACACTCGGTATCGTGGGAGAATCCGGTTCTGGGAAAAGTGTCACTGCAAGGTCAATTATGCAGCTGCTTCCTTCTCCTCCGGCATTAATGACAGAAGGCTCAATTGATTTTGACGGCAAACCGATCTCTACATTTACTGATAGTGAAATGGAAAAGATCCGCGGAAAAGAAATTAGCATGATTTTTCAAGATCCAATGTCGTCATTAAACCCTACAATTAAAGTGGGGAAGCAAATCGATGAAGTCTTAATCAAACATCAAGGGCTTTCCGCAAAAGGTGCTAGACATGAGTCTATTGAAATGCTAAAGCTAGTCGGCATAAAAAATCCGGAAGAACGCTACGATCAATACCCGCATGAGTTTTCCGGAGGTATGAGGCAGCGGGCAATGATTGCCATGGCTCTCGCTTGCCGGCCAAAGCTATTGATCGCCGATGAGCCGACCACCGCCCTCGATGTAACGATTCAGGCGCAGATTTTACGTTTAATGAAAAAAATGCAAAAGTCATTCGGTACATCCATCATCTTAATTACCCATGATTTAGGGGTCGTTGCCGGGATGTGTGACCGGGTTGTTGTCATGAAAAAAGGCGAAATCGTCGAAAGTAATACAACGGAGCAGATTTTCTCCTCACCGAAGCATCCTTATACAAAAAAGCTTTTGAACGCCCTGCCTCGGTTAGATGCAAAGAAACATCCAAAGGGAGCTATTGATCTGCCGGAAGATATCAATCCAGACACTCCGTTAATTGAGGTACGGAAATTAAAGCAAGTTTATCCGCTTGGCGGTGGAAGAACGTTAAAAGCGGTAGACAGTATTAGTTTTTCTATACAGCCTGGTGAAACGCTGGGGCTTGTTGGTGAATCCGGCTCTGGTAAGTCTACAACCGGAAGACTGTTATTGCGTTTGCAAGACGCAACTGAAGGAGAAATCCTCTATAAGGGTATGGCAATCAATCGATTAAACAAGAAAGAAATGAAGCAGCTGCGAAAGGAAATTCAAATTATTTTCCAAGATCCTTACGCTTCGCTCAATCCGCGCATGAAGGTACTGGATATTATCGGACATTCCTTGGATATTCATAAATTGGTCAAAAACAAAGCAGAACGGAAGGCTCGTGTTCAAGAGTTATTAGAACTTGTCGGTTTAGAAAGAGCACATGCAGATCGATTCCCACATGAATTTTCAGGCGGTCAGCGGCAGCGGATTGGAATTGCTCGGGCGCTTGCGGTTAATCCGAAGTTCATTGTATGTGATGAACCTTTATCTGCATTGGACGTATCCTTGCAGGCTCAAATCGTGGATTTATTAAAAGACTTGCAGAAAAAGTTAGGACTAACCTACTTATTTATCGCCCATGATCTTTCGATGGTCAAACACATCAGCGACCGGGTGGCGGTTATGAATGCCGGAAAGATCATTGAACTTGCCGAAAGTGAAGAACTTTACAGCAATCCGCTCCATCCTTACACGAAATCACTGATAGCTGCTGTGCCAGTTCCGGACCCTGCAGTTGAAACGAATAAACTAAAGCAGGAAATGCCGGAATTGCCCCGTTTTGAATTCAGTCAAAATGCTTTGCAAGAAGTGAAACCTGGGCATTTTGTATTGGCGTAAATTTTTGGGCCTGTTCCTCTTGTACATGTAAATAATACAAGAGGAACAGGCCCTTCCATTTAATACAACGATTAAACAAGATATCTCTCCAATAACAGCAATAACGGTCAACTATGTGCCTTAATCAAGCAGTCCTGGAGAATGTTTTTTACTATTGGGGAGTTTAAAATAGAACATAAACAATGTTAGCGCTTACTAGTAAACTAGCTTTATCCCATCCAATTCGCAAATGCTGAGAGTCTTTTATTCACGAAGGAGAGTCTTTCCCGTATGGATGGAAAAGGTCCCAAGTGAAGATCACTTGGGACTTTTTGCAGTTCGAATCGTGCCTCCTGAAATGTCAGCTTGAACATGTCTTTAATATATCTAATTTAGGAACCGAGTCTGAATCTAAAATGATTATTTTACTGACAAAGGTTTACTTTTGGGTTTTTGACACAAAATGATCAAGCGCCGCACGCACTTCATTTGTTGACTTTGTGTTCATTAATTGATTTCTTAATTCACTTGCCCCAGGGAAACCTTTAACATATATTTTGAAGAAGCGATGCAGTCCTGTGATGGAACGCGGCACTTCTTCTGAGTATTTATCTTGAAGATCAAGCTGCAGTCTTAGAAGATCAAGGTATTCCTTCGTGCTATGCTCTCTTGGCTCTTTTTCAAAGGCAAACGGATTTTTAAAAATACCCCGCCCGATCATAACGCCATCAATACCATATTGTTCAGCAAGCTGCATCCCAGTTTGACGGTCTGGAATATCTCCATTGATTGTCAATAGCGTATCTGGTGCCACCTCGTCACGAAGCTTTTTAATCTCAGGGATCAGCTCCCAATGAGCATCTACTTTGCTCATTTCCTCCCTTGTACGCAGATGAATGGACAGATTCACAATGTCTTGTTTCAATATATGTGTCAGCCAGTCGTGCCATTCGTCTACGTTTGTGAAACCAAGCCTTGTCTTTACACTTACGGGCAATCCTCCTGCCTTTGCAGCTTGTATTAACTCTGCTGCAACTTCCGGACGACGGATAAGACCGCATCCCTTCCCATTTTGTGTCACATTCGGAACAGGACAGCCCATATTGATATCAATACCCCGAAAGCCTAGCTCCGCCATACCAATACTCATTTGCCGAAAATATTCAGGCTTATCTCCCCATATATGAGCTACAATTGGTTGTTCATCTTCTGTAAAAGTCAAACGGCCACGCACACTCTGCATTCCCTCTGGGTGACAATAACTATCCGAGTTTGTAAACTCTGTAAAAAACACATCCGGTCTACCTGCTTTACTCACTACATGGCGAAAAACAACATCCGTCACATCTTCCATTGGTGCCAGTATAAAAAATGGCCGTGGTAATTCACGCCAAAAGTTATCTTTCATATTTAAATCCAAATCCTCTCATTATGGGATATCCAAGCCTACCCCTTATCCCAAAAATAAAAAGCAATGCTTCTGCTTCTTTTATACTTATACCATGTCATGCAAATAAAATCCAAAGTTCAAAAAATAAACAGAAACCATTTGAGGTTTCTGCTTATTTTAACACTATTTACAATAGGTCTCTTCTTAAATCTTCCGCGGATCTTGGAGACAGATAACCAGGTGCCACATCGAATACCGTTTTTGCACCAGCTTGTCCTTCTTTATTTAAACGATAAGCGGCTCTTGCATATGCCACTAGTACGCTAGCTGTAAATTCCGGATTACTGTCTAAGTTAAGCGAGAATTCGATAATTTGATTATTGTCGCTTCCTGATTTTCCACTTCGAATAACAAATCCACCATGCGGCAATTTTGAGTGGTTTTCTTTTAATTCTTCTGCTGTAATAAAGTTTACCTCTGTATCATAATCAGCAAAATAGTTAGGCATTGTTTTAATATCGTGTTCGATTTTTGCGCGGTCATATCCTTCTTCTGCTACCACATAACAAACACGTTTGTGTTTTTCACCTGTAGATAATTCAGGATTTACTCCACTTTTGACCTTCTCTATCGCTTCATCAATCGGTACTGTATACTGCACACCGCCTGCTACACCTTCTACCCTGCGAATAGCGTCTGAATGTCCTTGGCTCAGTCCTTTTCCCCAGAAGGTGTAAGTTTCACCCTTCGGTAAAATTGCTTCTGCCATTAAACGATTCAGAGAGAATAAACCAGGATCCCAGCCAACAGAAATAATACTAGTCTTTCCACTTTCTTTAGCTGCTTGATCAACTACACTAAAATATTCAGGTATCTTTGCATGTGTATCATAACTATCAATTGTATTAAACATTCTAGCAAAATAAGGGCCTTGATCTGGAAGATCTGTTGCGGAACCTCCACATAAAATCATCACATCAATTTTGTCCTTATATTCCTCTGCACTTGAAATATGCAAAACCTCTACATTTGGTTCATTTATTGAAAGATTTTCAGGTGCTCTTCTTGTAAAAATGCCCACAAGCTCCATATCTGAACATTGCTTGATTGCCTCAATCGTTCCTCTGCCAAGGTTACCATAGCCTATAATTCCTACTTTAATTTGATTACTCATTGCGCACTTCCCCACTTCTATTATTTTCGTATTTTCATTATAGATCCACTACCTATTTACTTTAATCATACTATATACCTTTTCAATAATACTATCCCGTATCATCCATGACAAGACTCTGTAATTCACCCGAGCCTTACAAGATAATTTTTTACTTTTTTCCAAATGAAATAGACAAAATGACAAGAGTTTGAAATTAAAAAGACCCCAAAATCGCAAAAGTTTTTTTACGAGATTAGGGTCGGTTTGCAAAAGTATATTATGACTAAATGATTATGTTTTAATAGTTAAATAAAAAACTAGCTGGCTTTTCTAAATTTAGGATCATCTACTAAACGCTCTTGAATTTTACTTTCACCAATTGGTAGTATGATTTTGCCATATACTTCATTTAGCACTTGTGCCATAGCCGCATAGATTGCTGTAAAACCGCAAAGAATCCCTTCATATCCAGCTATAGTTAAAACCAAGCTAGATCCTGTGAAATTTCCAATCGCCAATAAGAAAAATAAAATCGTAAGTGTTCCAAAAACAACTTGAAGGGCCTTATTAATACGCAAAGTTCCAACAAACATGAATAACGTGAAAAGTCCCCACATTAATAAATAAGCGGCCATTGATAAAGAACTAGCTGCTTCACCGTATCCCATTAATGGAATCATATTTAATGCAACCAATGATAACCAAAAAAATCCATAGGACGTAAATGCTGTTGTTCCAAATGTATTGTTTTTCTTGAATTCCATGATGCCCGCAATTACTTGTGCTAAGCCACCATAAAATATTCCCATTCCTAAAATCATTGCATCCAATGCAAAAAATCCTGCATTATGTATGTTCAACAAGATTGTTGTCATACCAAATCCCATTAAACCAAGTGGAGCAGGGTTAGCTGTTATCTCTTTAATGCTTGTTACTGTTTTCTCCATTAATGTCACTCCAAACTGATCTACTGCTATTAACACACCAGCATGTATTATAGGCACGGAGATGTTATTATGTCAACTAAACTTTTCTACAATATATTCTAAGCTGTTTCACCTCGCCCCTGCCTATGGAATGTACATCCTAAAATTTTCGTTTATAACCCAACCAATTATTTCATTTTTTGTACAGTTATTTCCACATAGGAATAACTCATATCTTGCCTCTAGGTTCGATTGTATAATAGACTTTTACCCAGTTAGTTGTATTACGCCCCAAGTTAATTAATTCAAGAATCTCATTTAATTAAGAAGCGGCAGATTTCAATTCAGCCCAAAAATCAAATTACATTTTTCACAAAAATAACTTCAAGATAGAAAAAGCAGCCAAAATCTAGTAAGATATCCACATGTGACATTAAATAAGGAGTTAAAAAAATGAGCGTATTAAATGTAAAAAATTTAAGCCACGGTTTCGGTGATCGTGCGATTTTTAATAATGTGTCTTTTCGACTTTTAAAAGGAGAGCACGTTGGACTAGTTGGGGCAAATGGTGAGGGTAAGTCTACTTTCATGAATATTGTTACTGGGAAGCTGCAACCCGACGAGGGGAAAGTTGAGTGGTCACGAAAAGTTCGTGTTGGTTATTTAGATCAGCACGCTGTACTTCAAAAAGGTACTACGATGCGTGAAGCTTTGAGTACTGCTTTTCAATATCTTTTTGATGCTGAATCAGAGATCAATGAACTTTACGCAAAAATGGGTGATGAAGGCGCTGATATCGATGCATTACTTGCAGAAGTTGGAGAGCTACAAGAAACGTTAGACAGTAATGATTTCTATCAAATTAATTCAAAAGTGGAAGAAGTTGCTCGTGGTCTAGGATTAGACGATGTTGGACTCGATCGAGATGTAGATGATCTTAGCGGCGGGCAGCGGACGAAGGTTTTGCTAGCAAAGCTTTTGCTAGAAAAGCCTGAAATCCTATTACTTGACGAGCCTACGAACTATTTGGATGAACATCATATCGAATGGTTGAAGCGCTATTTACAGGAATATGAGAATGCATTTATCTTGATTTCACATGATATCCCATTCTTGAACAATGTTGTTAACTTGATCTATCACATGGAAAACCAAGAGTTGAATCGCTATGTTGGTGACTATGATAACTTCTTAAATATATATGAAATGAAGAAGCAACAGTTAGAGTCTGCTTACAAGCGTCAACAACAAGAAATTGCTGATTTGAAAGATTTCGTTGCTCGTAACAAGGCAAGTGTTGCAACTCGTAATATGGCGATGTCTCGTCAAAAGAAGCTCGACAAAATGGAAGTTATTGAATTGGGGAGAGAGAAGCCAAAACCAGAGTTTAATTTCAAAGAGGCCCGTGCAGCCAGCCGCTGGATTTTCACGACTGAAGATCTTGTTATTGGTTACAATGAACCACTATCCCGCCCTCTGAATTTAAAAATGGAACGCGGACAAAAAATTGCATTCGTGGGTGCAAACGGTATTGGTAAATCTACTCTCTTAAAAAGTATTCTTGGGTTGATTGATCCGCTGGAGGGTAAAGTGGAACGTGGTGAGTATCAACACATCGGTTACTTCGAGCAGGAAGTTAAACAGTCAAACTACAATACTTGTATTGAAGAGATTTGGAGCACTTTCCCAAGTATGAATCAGGCTGAAGTCCGTGCTGCTCTTGCAAAATGTGGATTAACGACGAAACATATTGAAAGTAAAGTCGAAGTCCTTTCAGGTGGCGAAAAGGCAAAGGTTCGCTTGTGTAAAATCTTAAACACAGAAACGAATTTACTAATTCTAGATGAACCTACCAATCACTTGGATGTAGATGCAAAGGAAGAACTAAAGCGTGCTTTAAAAGCAT
This sequence comes from Neobacillus sp. plas4, assembly GCF_057221695.1. NCBI lineage: Bacteria > Bacillati > Bacillota > Bacilli > Caryophanales > Bacillaceae > Neobacillus > Neobacillus sp. plas4. The sequence continues at coordinate 530,570 of NZ_CM170152.1, read as the reverse complement.
ATCGCGGAAGTATCTTGATGGTATCCCACGAACCTGATTTCTATCGTGAAATTGCGACTGATATTTGGAATTGTGAGGATTGGACTACGAAAGTGTTTTAATATAAAGAGTAAGGGGTACCCGGTGATTAACATTCTACTTGGGTACCCCTTTTTATAAACCATTCAAAAATGACAAAGGAATGAAGAATGGGGAAATGAAAAATTTCCACGGGCTGGATCTTGCTAGGGGGTACGGTCTAAAAGGCATGTCCACGGAAGCAAAATTAACGGCACTAGCCGTAAATTTAAAGAGGATAGCAAGTAAGCTATCCTCTTAATTCCCCCTTTAACTTCACGCATTTACCATATTATTATAAAAAACAGCGGCTTTTCGAAAGAAATGGCTCAGTGGCGATTAAGCGTCTGAAAAAAAGGTGACTATTTCAGTGGCTTCGAACTGTCCCTTTGGCTTAGGAAATGATAAAGTGCCCCGTATAGGTTGGCATCGTTTTGAAATTTGCATGTTACCACTTTTGGATTAGCCCTATGCTGCGGGTTAGCCTTTTTAATTTCGGCAATCGCTCATTTAATTCGTTCGAGTAAAATCGGCTGTGCACTGATTCCGCCGCCAATCGCAAAAACTTTCGGGTCTAAAATATATTGTATATTCAAGATTTGGGAAGCTAAGTAAAGACAATATTCATTAAAAATCACATTAGCTTTTTCATCGCCTTGGTTAATGTATTCAAATACCTTTTCTCCATCTGTCGGATCGTCAAGATTTTTGAGTTCAGCAATACGGCGAACCATTTTCACAGCAGACCCGTCTGAACCAAAAAATTTTGCCTCTTTTGTTTTAATGTCCATTTGCTCCATCACAAAGCTTACTTCCCCAGCAGAAAGATTAACTCCTCGGTACAGTTTATCTTCAATGATAAGAAAAAAAATAAAGTCGCTTTACTGGTTAGCAATGAATCGTTAACCGCAATCGATTGGTTTTAATGTATATTTCGCAAATGTTCCTCCTATATCGATTACTAAATACATAATTCTTCTCCTAAGCTGTAGTAAATCAAACTCAGAGAATCATAGAAGGATTCGGAGGCTGTTTTAATGAACTTGGCTTTACAGCCATTGCAAAACTTGCCAGAAGAGGCTAGAGATAAAGTTTTTGATGAATTATTTGACCCTAGTAAGGATTTAAAGTTTAGTATTTGTAGGGTTCCCATTGGTGCGAGTGATTACGCTTTAGAGTTTCAAAAAAACAATTAAAATAAGGAAAGGTAGAATCATCGCCAAAAGCATCAAAACCATTAACTTATAGCGAATACTACTCTTAAACTTCAGCAAAACAGTCTCTTTAACAAACAACCTTACTGCATGAAAAATCCTCTTAACTCTCAACATAACTCACTTTCCCTCCGATGCCCCTTTGATGTGGCTGTTCCATTTTCAGCAATGGGTGACAGGCACCGATTTTCTGAAAACAGTACTACAACCTATTCTTAGAGTTTATTTACTTCCCGTGCGGTTTCTTCGAGTATATAAACTACGGGTATTTGGGTGGTGATGTTTGAGTTTTTGTACCATTCTTCGGTGACGTAATAAGATATGTTGATGTCCGAGATTTTTGCGATGGTACTGTGTTTGTTATTAGTGATACTAATAATTTTGCTGCCTTTTTCTTTAAGCTGATTTAAGTGGGCAATCGTAAAACTATTTTCCCCACTTACTGATAAAGCAATGGTTGTACTATTATGAAGATAATTTGCATGGATTGGAATATATGGATCCTTCACATACATAGAAAACTTTCCTAAACTTGAAAAATACCTTGCACCATATTCCGCTAATATTCCTGAACTTCCAGAACCAATAAAAATAAGGTTATCTGATTTTACGATCAGTGTCGCTGCTTCTTTTATTGCCTTATCAAGGTTACCCTTTAAGGTCCTTTCCACAAATTCCGAAAGGGTGTACTGGGTACTTTTAATATTCCTCTCTTCATTTTCTTCTAAATAAAGCTTTAATTTCACTTTAAATTCCGTAAATCCTTCACACTTTAATTTTCGGCAAAAGCGTAGAATGGTAGATGTAGAGACATGAGTTACATCTGCTAAATCACGAATTCGCATGTAAATGACTTTCTCGCTATTTTTACATATGTAGTCGTATAAAGAAGTTTCTAGCTCATTAAATGTAGCAATGATTTCGCTTGAGAACATGGTTTAGGCCCTCCTAAATCTCTTTGGAAGTATCATACCACAATTTATTGGAACAACGTGTTACTCATTTGTAACACGTTCCTTTCAAAGGCACTCCTGCCTAAACCCTTCAAGGTCATTTACTCCATCCCCTTCGACAAATAGAATGAATACAAGAAAAGAAAAACTAAATTACTGGAGGTTTTCCTAAATGTCAAAAGGCGTTAAAATTGTAACAATTGGCGGAGGATCTAGTTATACACCTGAATTAGTAGAAGGTTTTATTAAACGTTATGATGAGCTTCCGGTGAGAGAGCTCTGGTTAGTAGACATTGAAGCAGGAAAAGAAAAGTTGGAGATTGTTGGCAGCCTTGCTAAGCGTATGGTGGCAAAAGCAGGTCTTCCCATTGAAGTCCATTTAACATTAGACCGAAGAGAAGCATTAAAGGATGCGGACTTTGTTACCACCCAATTTCGTGTTGGTCTTTTAGAAGCGCGTGCAAAAGATGAGAGAATCCCATTAAAATACAATGTGATTGGTCAGGAAACAAATGGACCAGGCGGTTTATTCAAAGGCCTTCGTACCATTCCTGTCATTCTTGAAATCTGTAAAGATATCGAAGAGCTTTGCCCGGAAGCATGGTTAGTCAACTTCACCAACCCTGCAGGAATGGTAACAGAAGCGATTTTACGCTACAGTACCATTAAAAAGGTAGTCGGTTTATGTAACGTGCCAATTGGAATGCGCATGGGAATTGCGAAATCATTGAATGTAGAGCCAGAGCGTGTTCAGGTCAACTTTGCTGGTCTAAACCATATGGTATACGGCCTTGATACATTCGTAGATGGAGTAAGCGTACAAGACCAAGTGATTGAAGCGATGGCAAATCCAGATAATGCATTAACGATGAAAAACATTTCTGGTCTTTCATGGGAGCCTGACTTTATTCGTGGATTAGGGGTAATCCCATGTGGATACCATCGTTACTACTATAAAACAGATGAAATGCTGCAAGAGGAATTAGAAAAAGCAGAAACGGAAGGGACTCGCGCAGAAGTCGTTCAACGATTAGAAAAAGAATTGTTTGAACTCTATAAAGATGAGACGCTTGATATTAAGCCTCCTCAATTAGAAAAACGCGGTGGAGCTTACTATAGTGATGCAGCTTGCAGTTTGATTAATTCTATTTATAATGACAAAAGAGACATTCAACCAGTCAACACCCGCAATAACGGTGCCATTGCCAGTATTCCAAGCGACTCAGCAGTAGAAGTTAACTGTGTGATCACAAAAGATGGCCCTAAACCAATCTCCGTCGACGACCTGCCAGTTGCTGTAAGAGGATTAGTACAACAAATCAAATCCTTCGAGCGAGTAGCAGCCGAAGCAGCCGTAACTGGTGATTACAACACTGCATTACTAGCAATGACCATCAACCCGCTCGTCCCATCTGATAAAATAGCAAAACAAATCCTAGATGAAATGCTAGAAGAACACAAAGAACACCTGCCACAATTCTTTACAAAAATAGAAGCATAAGTATAATCCATGGACGGTTCAAGACCGATGAAAAGGGTGATACATGTATTTGTATCACCCTTTATTTTCTCTTTAGTTTTGAAGAATTAGAAACAACAGCCTTGAAGGCACAGTTTGCCTATAATGATGGGTGAATAATGTGTCACTTCCTGTTTTTCTATTATCTTTTGGCTAACGATTAAATACGCAATAATGCGCCATTAGGCTTTGCTAGCTCTTGATCATTTATCTGATTCATTTTGCAATAATGTTCAAAAAATTGTTGTGCCAGCTCTTGTTCCTTTGGGTCACTTTTCAACGAAACGATATCAAATAAAATTTGAGCCATCCATGAATTATTAAAATAACGGTATTTACCTGTATTCCAAGTCATTTTATGGGGGAATTTTTCATTTACGTAATATTTCCAGAAAAGCATCTGATCCGATTCTTGTTCTGTAAGTTGGATTCTGTATTGAGAATGGGCAGGGATATATCCATCTTCACAAAGCTTGCCGATAAAATCTTCATTCACCATATAGACACCTAAGATACGCCTGTCTTTTTCAGGCATCCCAGAATCTATTGCTGTTAACAGGACAGCGCTATTTTGGTGCAGACGGATGGGTTTGTTAGGCTTTCCCTGATTATTACCACTTTTTATTACGCCTGAAAAAACCTTCCACTCAGAAAAAGAACTATTCTGTTCTTCTGTGTCACACCAAAAGACCATTTGCGATTCGGGATGAAGCTTATGATTTTTCATAAGTTTTTCATGTTCCAAGCGAAGTTCCTGGTTTTTTAGTTGCAGTTTTTTTTCCTCTTCCTTCTTCCGTTCTTCCTGCTTACGTTCAGCTTCCCTTTTTTGTATAATTTCACCAAGTGAATTAGCAACAATCTTATCATGCAGTTTTAAGTGCTTTCCAAATACATCGGGAAAAACAAACTTTTTATTTTCCGAAGCGAAATGTATTTCAATAACAGAATCATTATGTTTAACTATACTACCCATGCCAAAAAGCTCGTGCGTAACTTTCTTATTGATTAGATTCATTCTTCTAGTCCTCCTTGCAGAATAAAAACTCGGTTACAATTAGATCGTTAATTGTTAATTTCTTTCAACTAACTTCCTTAAAAGCTCACACTACTGTTTGATTTTTTCATCGGTTTAAAAAGGATATTAAAAAAACGTATCCATAATTCAATCTGCAAATTAATACAGCGGAATTTTGGAATACGATAAAAAAAGTTATGTTAAGACTATTATAACATTTTTTTTGAAAATCGCAAATTTCTTATTGACAATATATTTTATCGCGAGGTAAAATGAAGTTTTATTCTCTTCATACCTATGATTTTTTACACAAAAAAAGCTGCTAAATAAGGAGACTGCTGAAAAAGTCTCGAATTAATTCCTTATGTTTTCTTTAAAACACAGCTAGGCTCAATTCTAATTAGAATGAGCCTAAATTATCTAGTATTTATTTTAATATGAGCGGCGCTACTCACTCCACATGTGTGGGGCTGGTGATTGCTTAGTCTATTGTTCCCGGACTGTTTCTTCATTATATATTGATTTTGATAAATTATGGATAATATCCCCTCGGCTGATAATCCCTACCACTCTGCCTGCTCCATTCACGACAGGAATCTTTTTAAAATGGTGTTTAGAAATTAATCTTATGGCACTTTCAAAGTCATCCTCAGGTGCTAACGTTTTAATATTTTTCTTTACCATAATTTTCTCAACCGGCGCATTCATTCTTTCTCTTAATACATCTTCTATTTTTTGGGATTCTTCTATATAGGTAACATAGTAAGCCAAATACAATTTTTCTTTATGTGGGGAAAGATAGCGTACAATATCCCCGTCTGAAACGATGCCCACTAAATTGCCCTTGTCATCAACCACTGGTACACCGCCAATTCGATTTGTTTCTAAAATAGAAATTAATTCTTTAATCGTTGTTGAATGCTTCGCTGTAATTACTTTTCTAATCATAAAATCGCGTACTTGCATCTAGTACTTGCTCCTTTCTTGGAACTTTATCCAACTTCTATACGGGAAAATTTATTCTACTTTAATTATACTCTTCGAATGCAAACCAGTCCTCATGTTACTTCCTGTCCCTCTTTTCTGATATGTAAAAAAGCCCAGTCATTATAACTGGACCATATAATTATTCTATTACTTTTTTAAGATAAGCTTTTACTTAAGTGACATCTTAAATTCTAAAAAGTATTCGTTATATTTTCCCAGCAGCTCAAGACCGAGGTTTTCATATACCTCTAAGTTTTTGCGACTTTCTTCGGGTGGGTAAAAACGTTCATCGTTTACCACTTCATCATCTAATAGTTCCCACGCTGCTTTATTTGGAATCGCATACCCTACATAATCAGTATTTTGTGCAGCAACTTCTGCATCCAGCATAAAATTTATGAATTGATGGGCGGCTTTCACATTCTTTGAAGTTTTAGGAATAACCATGTTATCGAACCATAAGTTTGAGCCTTCTTGTGGTACGGCGTAATTCAACTCTTCATTTTCGAACATCATGTCTGCTGCTTGACCAGAAAATGTTACGGCTACTGTAGCTTCATTATTAATCATTAGTGGTGTAATTTCATCACCAATAACCGCTTTGACATTTCCGTTTAGCTGTTTTAATTTTTCTAATGCTACACGTAATTCGTCTTCGTCACGTGAATTTAACGAATACCCTAAACTGTTTAGGCCCATACCGATGACTTCACGTGCACCATCTACTAAAAATACTTTATTTTTTAGTGCTGGGTCCCATAAATCGCCCCAAGAATCAAAAGTGATATGTTTTGGGACTTCATTAGGATTGTAAACTACACCAACCGTTCCCCAAAAGTATGGAATGGAATATTTGTTTTTCGGATCGAATGGTAAATCTAAAAAGTAAGGATCGATATTCTTCAAATTTGGAAGTTTCGAATGATCGATTTCTATTAACAGGTCTTCTTTAATCATTGTTTCAATCGTATACTCTGATGGGACAACAACATCATAGGATGTGCCACCCTGTCTAATTTTCGTTAACATCGCTTCATTTGAATCGTACGTTTCATAAATAACTGAAATGCCTGTTTCTTCTTCAAACTGGTCGATCAGCTCAGGGTCAATGTATTCTCCCCAATTGTATACGACTAAAGTGTCCTTACCACCAGTTGAGCCTGCTGCTTCTAACTTTGAAGCAATAAAGGAAAGCAGACCGCATGCTATCACGATTGCTAATATTATTTGAATTAAAGATTTCATAGAGCAGAGCCCTCCGTTTTTTTCGACCGCTTCGTAATGAAATAATACATAACGACAATACCGACTGTCACGATAAATACTAGCCCCGAGATTGCATTAACGGTTAGGGTAATACCTGCACGTGCCATGGAATAGATTTCCACAGACAATGTACTAAATCCGTTACCTGTAACAAAAAATGTAACAGCGAAGTCATCCAATGAATAGGTTAAGGCCATAAAGAAACCAGCTAAAATCCCAGGTTTAATATACGGAACAATAACACGTGTTAATACATCACGGCGAGTTGCTCCTAAATCAAGTGCTGCATCAATTAAGTTCGTATTCATTTCCAATATTTTAGGCAAAACCATTAATACAACGATGGGAATACTAAATGCAATATGTGAAATTAATACAGATGAAAAGCCAAGCTTAATTCCAATCATTGTGAATAAGATTAAGAAGCTTGCCCCAATCACAACATCTGGGCTGACAATTAAAATATTATTTAATGATAAGAAGATGTTACGTATTTTGTAATTTCTTAATGAAACAATACCAACTGCTCCAAGTGTTCCAATTATGGTAGCTATTAACGCAGATAGTAATGCAACAATTACGGTATTGATTAAGATAACGAGTAAACGATTATCATCAAATACGGCTTGATAATGTTCAAGTGTAAAGCCTTCAAATGTCCCCATTGAACCGCCGCTATTAAATGAATAAAAAATTAAGTAGAAGATCGGTGCATATAAAATAACAAACACGATGGCTAAATATACTTTAGCTAGAGGTGTTAAAGTTGATCGCATTTATGCTCGACCTCCTTTTTTCTTTGTGCGTGTAAACACCATAATTGCAAACATAATTAAGATTAAAAACACGGCAATGGTTGAACCCATTCCCCAATTTTGCGCTACTAAAAATTGCTGTTCTATCGCTGTACCAAGCGTAATTACTTTGTTCCCAGCAATTAGGCGCGTAATCATGAAGAGTGAGAGAGCAGGGATGAACGTTACTTGAATCCCTGATTTTACACCTTCAATGGTTAAAGGAATAATGACGCGTCGGAACGTTGTAAGCGGTGAAGCACCTAAGTCACGAGATGCGTAAATTAATGACGGATTCATTTTGTCTATCGCGTTGAAAATTGGGATAATCATAAACGGTATAAAAATGTACACCGCAACGAACACGAAACTAAAGTCGGTAAATAAAATTTGCGTCGGGTCGAAGCCCAACAATTCTACTATTGTATTGACCGGCCCGTATAAACCGAATATCCCGATAAATGCATACGTTTTTAATAATAAATTAATCCATGAAGGAATAATAATGAGCATTAGCCATAAATGCTTATTCTTTGTTTTTGTTAATAGGTACGCAGTTGGATAAGATATTATTAGCGTAAAAAAAGTAATGATGAATGCATACCAAAAGCTCGTTAACGTCATCGTTAAGTATGCTGATGTAAAGAAGTTTCTATAGTTTACTAGCGAAAATTCTCCGTTTAAATTGAGCAATGAATAATACAAAATGAGCCCAATCGGTGCAATAACGAAGAGTGCAATCCATAGTATATATGGGACGAACGCTGGTCTTGACTTAACCTTCATTTGTATATGCCTCTATGCGTGCGTCAAATTCTTCTTCTGTTTCATTTAGACGCATAATATGAATTGCTTCTGGGTCGAAATCAAGACCTACTTGTGCACCTACTTCAGCCTTTTTCAGCGAGTGTACAAGCCACTCATTTCCATCTTTGTCATATGTTGATAACTCGTAATGTACACCGCGAAATAATTGCGTATCGACGGTAACCCCAATTTTACCTGCTTCTGGCGATGTGATTTGTAGATCTTCTGGACGAATGACAACATCGATTTTTTCGTTGTGTTTCATCCCACCGTCGACACAGTCAAAAACTTTTCCCGCAAATTGGACTTTATAGTCTTCAAGCATAACGCCCTCTACGATGTTTGACTCCCCGATGAAGTCTGCAACGAAGCGGTTAATTGGCTCATCGTATATATCAACTGGCGTACCAGATTGCTGAATAATCCCTTCGTTTAAAACGAAAATCTCATCACTCATCGCTAAAGCTTCCTCTTGGTCGTGCGTAACGAAAATAAATGTTTTACCAAGACGCTGCTGTAACTCTCGCAGCTCGTATTGCATTTCTGTGCGCAGCTTTAAATCAAGTGCTGATAATGGTTCATCGAGTAAAATCACTTCTGGGTCATTAATGATAGCTCGTGCGATTGCAACCCGTTGACGCTGACCGCCTGACATTTCTGTAATTTCACGGTTTTCATAACCTGCTAAGTTTACGAACTTTAACGCTTCTGCTACGCGCACTTTAATTTCTGATTCTTTTACTTTTTTAATTCGTAAACCAAATGCCACATTTTCAAATACGTTTAAGTGCGGGAATAGGGCGTAGTCTTGGAATACAGTGTTTACTTGTCGCTCATTTGCTGGTATGTCGTTTACAAGCTTGCCGTTCATGTATACATTCCCTGTAGTCGGTTTTTCAAATCCTGCAATGATACGTAAAATCGTCGTTTTTCCACAACCTGAAGGACCTAGTAATGTGTAAAATTTTCCACGTTCAAGTTCAAAGCTCACATCTTGTAAAACTTTCGTGTGACTGTCGTAAAATTTTGTTACGTTATCAAAACGGATAATTATATCGTTTGCCATGGAAGCCTCCTATGAATAAGATTATTTATTATTATGTAATTATCTTTATATAAAATAGAAATAGTTGGTACGAAAAAATTAAATGATTATTGAGGTATCGAATTGAGTTTAGTCATAGACAGGCTGAAAATCAATCATTTTCACTTGACTAGAAGTTGTGGTGCTACAGGGAGTATTCTTTCAAATTATGTCTTACATGCTTTTAAAAAAAGTTATCCACTCATTCCATTGTTCGCTATTAAATAAACTCATTCCCTTTTCAACCGCATCTCATTCATTTTCGCAAGAAAAAAACCCGTTTATTTATACGGGTTTTTTCACATTTTGAGTGTATGTGCCAACACATTTGTTATTTTAAACAGTTGGTTTTATTGGTGATTGATTATTTTAATAGCTTTTTTCGCCAATCAAGGCTTTTTTGTTGCTCGATTCTTCTGCCATGTTTCTTAAATCAGCCCCAGATGGATTCTGGAATACTCTTAGTCCAAACTCTGGTGCAACGGCAAATAGATGGTCAAAGATATCAGATTGAACGGTTTCATACACTGCCCACTGTACGGAATTTGTAAATGCATAAATTTCTATAGGCAGCCCGTGTTCATTATGTGCCAGTTGTCTTACCATTAAGGTCATATTCTGATTGATGCCATCGAGATTTTTGAGGTAATTGCTGATATACGCCCTAAAAACACCGATATTGGTAAGGGCCCTCCCATTCACAGGATTGTTTCGATCGATTTGATTTTTAGCATTATACTCGGTAATTTCCCTTTCCTTTTGGATAATGAAGTCCGAAAGGTAATCAACTTTTACAAATTTCTCAATCATTTCCCTAGTGCAAAATGCGATACTGCTTGTATCGATATACAGAGAACGCTTGATTCGTCGGCCGCCTGAGCTTTGCATCCCTCTCCAATTGATAAAAGAATCGGAAATAAGGGCATAACTTGGAATCATCGTAATCGTTTTATCAAAGTTTTGAACCATTACCGTATTTAAAGAAATATCAATAACGTCCCCATCTGCTCCGTACTTTGGCATTTCAATCCAGTCACCAACCCGAACCATATCATTGGACGTTAGCTGAATTCCGGCAACTAATCCTAATAACGAATCTTTAAATACTAACATCAAAACGGCTGAGAGCGCACCAATCCCACTTAATAGAATGAGAGGGCTCTTTCCGATTAAGTTCGAAATCACTAAAATGATCCCTACAGTCATAATAATAATGTTAATTACCTGAATATATCCTTTAATCGGCTTAACCTTGGATATATCAAAGGTTTGATATATATCATTACATACATTTAGTAAACTTTGAATAAACACTAAACCGACAATAATGATATAGGCAATCGCCAATTTTTCAATAGTTGATTGATAGGTTGGAAAGGTTGAAGAAAACGAATAAATAATGATCGCAGGAACAATATGGGATAACTTTCGAAAAACCTGTCTATCCAAAATGATTTTGCCCCACTTGACTTTGGAGTTTGTAACGACACGAGTAATGATCCTGATCACGATTTTCTTTGAAATAAAATTTGCTGCGATACAGATAAGCCCTATTAGCAAAATCTTGATGATAATCGAAAGATCCTCTACTAATCTAGGATCTATTTCCATATCGAGAAGTAGATTATTAATGAATTGCATTTGTTTTCCTCCATTTTCATTTGCATCATAAGCAACTTTACGGTTAAAGCAACCAAACTGTCAATTCCTACTTTATCAATAACGAAAAAATGGTACCTTAGCCCCTGAGTTGTAACGCTTCAGTTTACTGGGGTCAGTTAAAGTCATTATCAAATGTTTCAATCCTGTTATAAATATTAAAAAAGAGCGCAACTGTTTCTTTTTCTTACGTTTAACTTTATAATGCGCACTAGATGATTTTTTTTAGGGGAAAATTATACTTCTAGCTTAAGGAAGGAGATCGATTATGAAAAAAATAATATTTACATTAATAACCGGTCTAATGGCCGTTGTTTTAGCAGCATGCGGAGGAAATGAAGAAAGTAAAGAAGCTAAAAATGATGATAAAGCAAAAACAGCGGAAACCGATCAGCAGAAGGAACTGCAAAAGCAAATGGAAGAAATGCAAAAGAAATTAGAAGCACAGCAAATAGATGAAAAGAAAACTGTTGCCGTAGTGAATGATAAAGAAATTTTAGGAAGCGACTATAATAGCGCTTTAGCATCTGCACAAGGACAAATGCAGCAAATGGGACAAGATCCAACATCCAAAGAAGCTGCAGAGCAGGTAAAAAAACAAACAATTGATAGCTTAGTCGGACAAACTCTTCTTCTTCAAGAGGCAGATAAAAAAAGCTATAAAGTTTCAGAGGCAGATATTAATAAACAGCTGGAAGAAATAAAAAAACAGTTTAAAACAGAAAAAGAATTTGAAGCCGCTCTTAAAAAATCCGGCATGGATATGAAAACACTTGAAACTCAAATAGCTGACGATATTAAACTTAAACAGTACATTGAGAAAGAAGTGCCAGCTGGTGAAATAACTGATGAAGAAATTCAAAAAACGTATGATCAATTTGCAGAACAAGGAAAGAGCACTGGACAAGAAGTTCCAAAGCTTGAAGAAGTGAAACCGCAAATCGAGCAATCTCTTCAACAGCAAAAACAGCAGGAAAAACTAATTCAGCAGGTTGAAGAGTTAAAGAAAAATGCGAAGATTGATATTAAGATTTAAGATGCTTCACACAAAAATGAACAGCTCAAGGGGCTGTTCACAAATGCCCCTTCAAATGAAAAAGAAGATGAATCTCTACAGAATGTAGGGATCATCTTCTTTTTTATTCACCATATTCTTTGTCTGTATATGAGGCTTTATAGGTTGATCAACAGCCTAATCTTTTTTAAAAATAGATACCTCTTTATACTTTAATGATAAAGCACCCCTAACACCAGCACGTTTGTTTTTAATTCCTTAAAACTATTTGTGCTACGCACTCAACGTGTATGGAGTGTAATTGGCAACACACGAGATGCTGGCAGGTTTATCCATTCTCCACTGTAAGTTCAACAGTAAATGGTTTTAATTCCATATTTCAAATTATTTTAACATGGTTGCCTGGAGGAATTCTTTTGTACGTTGCTCTTTTGGATGATCAAAGAATTCATTTGGCCGATTTCTTTCGATAATTCTACCATCGTCCATGAAGACAATCCAATCAGCAACCTCACGAGCGAAGCCCATTTCATGTGTAACCACTACCATGGTCATTCCTTCATCAGCTAACTCCTTCATGGTTGCCAATACCTCACCAACAAGCTGCGGATCAAGGGCAGATGTCGGTTCATCAAAAAGCATGATATCCGGCTTCATTGCCAGCGCCCTGGCAATTGCCACACGTTGCTTTTGACCGCCTGACAATTTGCTAGGATAAACATTCGCCTTATCAAGAAGACCCACCTTTTGGAGCAGTTCCTTTGCTTCGGCAATGGCCTGGTCTTTTGGGATTTTCTTTACCATCGTTGGTGCTTCAATGACATTTTCTATGACGGTTTTATGCGGGAATAGATTAAAGTGTTGGAAAACCATCCCCACCGTTTGGCGGACATTGTTAAGATTGTGGGTTTCCGGGTTAATTTCTTCCCCGCGGATTGAAATTAGTCCACCTTGCCTTTTTTCTAAAAAGTTAAGGCATCGCAGCAGAGTACTTTTACCAGAGCCAGATGCGCCGACCAAGCAGACAACTTCACTTTCATACACGGACATATTTATATCTTTTAATACATGTAGACTGCCATAAGATTTATGTAAGTTTTCTATTTTTATCATTTCTCGTTCAATCACTTTATCGTCCTCCTATCGATCACTAACTGCCAATCTCTTTTCGAACAAGCTCACCAGCATTGTTAATACTGCAACAAGTACTAGATAATAAACGGCTACTATTAACAAGTAGGTCATTTCATCGAAATTATTGGAACCCAGTGTTGTCGAAACATTGAACAGTTCATTCATGGAAATAAAGGCTGCCAGAGATGAATCCTTAAGTCCAATAATAAATTGGTTTCCGAGGGGAGGCAGCGCCCTCTTTAAGGCCTGAGGAAGAATGATACGGCGCATTGCTAGTATTCTAGTCATGCCGAGAGAGCGTGCCGCTTCCATTTGACCTTTATCAATGGACTGAATCGTCCCCCGGAAAATTTCTGCAATATAGGCACCATTATGGAAGGCGAGCGCAAGAGCCGCTGCCCAAAAGTCAGGAATCAGGAAAATTCCGCTGAAGCCAAAATACAGAATGAAAATCTGGACAATGAGTGGAGTTCCCCTTACAAGGAATACATACGCATTTGAAATATACTCCAATACTTTAATCCTTGAAATTTTTAAAAGAGCAAAAAATAATCCGAATAAAATCCCAATTAAAATGGAGACAACCGTTAGCTTTAATGTCAACAGCGCCGCATCTATAAAAAGATTTTTGCTACTGATAAACGTATGTAAAAAGTGCGAAAAACTAGGCAAAATAACGACATCCTTTCTTTCTAATGATCAATCTATTATTCTGGTTTTTTTGTAATATCCTCACCAAAATACTCTTGGCTGATTCGGGATAGTGTTCCATCGTTACGAAGTCTTTGAAGTGCGTCATTAATCCGCTTGAGCAAGACCGGATTATCCTTCGGAATAACAATAGCCTGCTCGCTTCGCTCGATTAACTGCTGCTCCTTGATTTTGAATCCTTCCTTTTTTGCACTTTTACCAGTGACAAAATCGGTAATAACGGCGTCATGCCGGCCAATACTTAGCGCTTTTAATGCCGTAATATCACTGTCGTACATTTTAATATTGCTGGTATACTTTTTGGCTGTATCCGCATAGGTGGAGCCCTTTGCTACGGCAACTTCTTTTCCATTTAAGTCATCTACTGTTTTAATCTCGCTATCAGGTCTTGTGAAGATCTGTGGACCTGAGTAATAGTAGGGTGTGGAAAAATCAACTTGTTTGGCACGTTGGGGGTTAATGGTGTGGCTGGCAACGGCTGCGTCTGCCCGTCCCGTTTTAATGCCCTCGATGAGTCCTTTGAATTTCATCCTCTTCTGGACTGGTTCAAGACCCAGTTCTTTTCCGACTGCGTTCCCTACCGCAATATCGAAGCCAGTCATCGATAAATCATCATTGCTAACATAGCTAAAGGGCTTAAATTCACCTGAAGCTGCAAAAATAAATTTTTGCTTATCTATCAGCTTTGTTCCATCTGCCAGCTGGTCCTTTTGGATACAGCCAGTCAGCATCCCCATCAGAAACAAACACGATAGAATAATTATGTATCGTTTTTCCATGCTTGATTTTCTCCTCTCTCGTTCAAGCTATACCGTTACTATCCCGGCATTTTTGAAAAGGACTGCTCTTCTGCTTCAGAAGCAGAAGAGCAGTCCCCATGTTTCATTCACGAAGCTCAAAGGTTTTGCAAGCTGTCTCTTCCACAGTGTCAGCCATTCTGCTGCCGTTGGGGCCTATGACGAAGATAGAGTCTGCTACACATTGGTCTCCCTCTGCCCAATACTTGCAGTTTTTAACATTACATTTTACATCCAATTTCATTTGTGCCACCCCCTCTAAAAGGTTTTCTTTTTTAATACCCCTTTCAAAGTTGGTTGAAACAAGATTTTTCCACCAATTCTTTGCCACTGCCAAAGCAGCCTCATCATCCAGACATAAATAAAAAAGACTCCCATCATATTATGAGAGCCGGACTTGGTATCTTGATTTACTATTCTTGAAGATTGCTAACCGCTTTCCCTTCTAAGCCTTCATATACACGGCCCCAGCCTGTGATTATAAAGTAACCTTATCTTTTATTTTTGTATTTTTAACCATGACTGTTGATTGAGGCTCCATGGCCTTCGATTTCATTCAAAAACCGAAATATGCTATCACTCTTTTCCTATAGAAAAAACTTATTCTTTTTAATATTGATCTTTGAAAAAGGAAGTTTTTTATGGAGAATTTAATCATGGTTTATTAGGAGATTATGGGCAATTCATGAGGTTGAATGAAAATAGAAGAAAAAGAAAGTAGTCATCGGGATAAACCTTGAAGCGGTAATATTCCGTGCAGCGTCTTACAACTCATTAACCAAAATACACATTTACACTGTTTTCTTTTTGTGCTGTTGCTAAGCAGTTAAGTATAAACTTCAGGATTTGTTTTTGATCCATCGCTAATAGATCAATTTCTGATATCGAGTCACCAGTACGAAAAAATTCCTTGTAAGCTTTCAAAGCCTTTTCAATTTGTTTTGTTGTGAAGGTTGTGCTCCTGCCTGACCCACTAACTCCTGCGTAAAATTCATTTGCATCAAGTAACCTGTACAGTATGGTCGCATTGTAATTCCCCATGCTAAAACGGGCATAAGCAATTTCTTCTCCAGCTTTATTGTACCCTGATATATCGTGTCCCATTTTAATAATCCTCCTTCAAATTTTTGTACATAAAACAATATCGGTGCCTTCCGCAGGTACATTAAATAGTACGACTCCTTTTTTAACTTGGATTTACCGGCAGCCTTCCCAATGAATAAATTATTAAATTTGCTTCAGCATTTTAATTGGAAGTTATTATTAGACTAGTAGTGGATTTAAAATGATGAGAAATGAAAGGGAAAATCGCGGATTTAGTAGAAAGGAATCTCTTATATATATCACTTGGTACTTTTTACCTCCCTTCCGGTAAAATTATATCACACTATATTTTCATATTAATTTTTCTTTTGTAAGTGTTTTCTATAATTATGTGAACACACCGTGATATGTTAAACATTCTGCTAGCTGGAGCTGAATGGTATTTTTTTAAAAAAAACAGATGATATAGATTTTTTCTATATCATCTGCATTTCTATTAGACCAACGCCAACCATGGGGACAGCTTCAACGTGGCTTGAATGGTGATGGCAGATAGTTATAGATGCAGTAGTGTTTACCCTAACAGAGATAGTCTCGTGATTTAATACATCCACCTAGTGTTGTTTTATTTGATTAATTAATCAATATATAACAGCTACACATATTTCTTTTATTATGTCCTTTTATCCCACGAACCTGATTTCTATCGTGAAATCGCGACGGATATTTGGAATTGTGAGGATTGGGCTACGAAAGTGTTTTAAACAAAGATTAAGGGGTACCCAATGAGTAAAATTCTACTTGGGTACCCCTTTTTAAAAACAAAAATATTTCCTTGTAAAGTTATATTCTACAACTATTTATTACTACTATCATATATTTTCCCTAAAAAGAAACCATCTACTTCACTAAGTTTTCCTCGCCAGAGAATTTCCCCTTTGGAGGGTGTAGGTTTACTGTCGCCACAATATACTTTGGTTTCTTTCATATGGATGAAATTTGCTTCCGAACCGCCTTCTGATTGGGCTGATTCTCCCGCCCTGCTAAGTTGTTCACTTAACATTTGTGCAACCTCATTGCCATCTTCAATTATTTCACTTAGAGTATCGAAATATTCCTTAGCTGACACCAGTGTTCCGGTAATAACAGCGCCTTTTACATTTAAAGTAATATCTAAGGAAAAATCATGTATATTGGATGCCATTACAAGAAATTCAAGAATATTGTCTTTCATTGTTCCGGAACTACTATTCATATTTAGCTCTCCCTTCTCATTCCATCTAGAAGGAGATAAGTTTCCTCGTCCTCTTTTAGAACTGTGTAACCTTCCTTGTCCTCTTCGTCTGACTGATTGAATTTTAATTCTTTATTACCTGGGTTCGCGTTATTATTTTTACTAGATTTATCATTTTTGTTAGTCTTCTTGTTATTTTCTTGTTCTTTTTCCCCATTACTTGCATCTAGTTTTTTTTTGTTTATTTTATCATCTTTATCATCCTCTGCAGTGTCAGCCTCTTCTCTATTATCTTGGTCTGTGGCTGCACTGCTCTTGTTTTCGTTATCAGTTAGACCTTTTTTTTTTCCTCCTTGTGTAACCTCTTCGTTTTCTGCCTGGTCTTTTTTTTGGCCATGCTGAGATTTTTCTTCATTTTCTTCCCTATTAGTATTTGGTTGGCTAGGTGCCCGTAATTTTCCTTCGTTTTCTGATTCGTCATTATGATGATGTTTTTCGCCTTGGTCCTTTTTTTCCTGAATCATTTTTGTTAACATTTCTTCTATTTTGCCTAATCGATCCTGCAATTGCTGATTTTCCTTTTTCACAGCCTCATAGTCCTTGTTATTTAAATCATTATTTCCATCGGTTTCAGCTTGATCTTCCTGCTGGAGATTTGTTCCACCCGAGTCATCTTGACCCTTTAATTGAGACTGTGATTCTTCACTATTATTTGGGTCTTTGAATTGACCTTTCGAGGGTCTTTGTAAATATGACTCTGACTCCTTGCTGCTGCTATCCTCTTGTTCTTGTGAGCCTTCCTGCTCTTCGCTCACCCCATTTGATAATGAGGTTTCATTCGTTAATTTATCATCATGCTGACTCTTTTTTTGGCCTTGACCCTGTCCCTTTTCATCTGATGTTAGCTTAGCCAACAGTTCTTCTATATGAGTAAGACGGTCATTAATACTGCTGCCTTCCTGTTTTGATTGCTGATCTCCTGAAGGGCTGGTTTCTGTTTTTTCACCTTGAGAATCATTATCTTGTTTAGTGAAAAGTTTAGAAGCTGAGTTTTTTATAGAACCAACGGCATTCTTGGACTTTTCCTTTACTGCTTGCCCTAAGTCTGATCCCGTGCTTTTTAAATTATCCGCAGACACCGTCTCCATTAGCTTTTTTCTATTCTCAGGAGTCGCCAGATATCCGACTGCCGCTCCAATCACTCCGCCTGCTAGGGAACGTTTAATTTGACTGCTATTTGAACTGCTTGTGTTTTTTCCTTCCTCTGTTTCATTCTGTTTGTTCTTTGTTTCCTCTGTTTGGTTTTCCATCGTTTTAGTTTCTTTCATTATAAACAAGCCTCCCATTTTAGATTTTTATATAAAGTAAAAACAAGGGTCCCCACTATTGGTCAGCAAGCCCTGTATCTAGTAAACTGCTGTTTTATGACCTTGTTTTTCTTTAACCAGTTTTGCAAGTATCTCTTCAAACCTGATGCCTGAGATTTCACTATCACTCGGTTGAAATTATACGGTTTGCGGAGAGACTTTCTTCTAGAGATTCAAGCCGCTCCAGCAGCCTCTTATTTTCTTCTTCGAGTGCTTTTGTAGAATGCTCCGAGGCTTTTGAGGTTAAATAAGGGTCTGTTTCCCACCAGTCCATGCCAATTTCCTTTGCCTTATCAACAGAAGCAACAATCAGCCGGATTTTGATGGTCAATAGTTCGATATCCGCAATTCCAACTGTGATATCCCCTGCTATCACGACACCTTTGTCTAATATTTTTTCTAATACGTCTACAATGGTACTGGATTGCATGGAATGTTCCATTAGAAGTCCTCCTTGGTGATGTATTAAAGCAAACTTCCTAAAGGACCCAAATCAATATTCAAGTCATCATCTTCTAAACCAAAAATTTCTTTCAATTCATCCATTTTTTCTTCTAGGTTCATTAACGCTTCGCCTAAATTTTCAATTTGTTCGTCTGTAAGCGTCCCGCCCTCCACCCTTCTGATTGCATGCCTTTCGACGATTTGGCGTAAAAGCTCTATGACGGTTAACACTAATTGAGCTAATCCATGCTCTGCATTATCTGGATCTAGGTTAATTTTTCCACTTGTTTGGCTGGCCGGTTGCATCTATCAGCTCCCCCCTCTGTTTATCAAATTCTTCTGAAGATATGGTTTTGCCATTTCCCTGCTGTGCTTGAACAAGCGATTCAACGGAAGCAATTAATAATCTTAAATCTAAGTAAACGAGATCTACTCCTGCTATGGAGATCACTAAATCCGCCTTTATGGCAACACCCTTATCAAGAATCACATCCAAAATGTCAATTAAAGCAATCTTCTTGTTTTCCATCGAATCTTTTAGTGCCATTTTCTCGTCCCCATTTAGGAAAAGCTGGAAAAGTGGTAGGCTGGCCATGGCCCAGTTGCTTTAAACCACCATCCTGTTTCCCTCATATCCTTTTCATATTGTTGGATTTTTTCCAAAAAAGGTTCTACTTTTGATTTGGAAACAAGGTAAACACCATTCCATGCCATCTGCTCTTGTTTTCCAGTCACCTGATGACTCAAGTTTTCTTTGACGTTTGCTTTAAGGGCAAACTCTGATAAGAATGAGTGGATTTGCTCACTGATTTTGTTTTTCTCTTTTTCCAGTTGAGCTTCTACCAATTTGTCTAACTTTTTCTTTTCGAAAAATTGTCTCCCCTTTGGCAGCTGGCTTATTTCTGCTCTTTTCGCCTCGATCACTAGATTGGATTGACTTACTCGGTTTTTTAAGATGTCATCCTCACAGTAAATTTTCAAATTCCATTCTTCATTCCCATAGATTAAAAGGAACGTATCCATTATTTTGGATTGATTCAATCGAACAGCCGTTTTCAGGCTGGCTATATTTTTGTATAATGTACAAAATTTTAATGGTAAAACAGTAAACATTTTTGATAGTTTCATTACGGTTTCATGATGGTGGAAGGCCTTTTCTTGAAGCCACTCCATATCATTATTAATCCGGTCTTTCACCCTTTCTTCTGAGTAGATGTTGGAATCCAGATTACAAACGATTGCTGTTATTTTTCCGATTGTAAAAGTGTATATATTACTAGCACCATCAAAGCCTGTTAAGGATGGAAACGATTGATTGGCTGCTTCTTTTGTCGGAATTAATCCATATAAATAAATGAAATCGTCCATTTTACGGCCCACCTTCTTTCCTCTTTGTCATCTGTTCCCATTGTTCCATTTCCATTCGTTTGGCAACTTCATATCTTAAGAGCAGCTCTTCTTCCATCGCTTTATAAGCTTCTTCAGGAATGTCACCAAGCTCATGCATCATTTGCAGTTGAATCAGCTTTTGTTGAATGGTAGGAAGGTCATACAGCTCTTTTTCCACCTCTTCTTTTACCTTTTCTCCTATTTTTATCACGAGGTTAATTGGTGCTGAAACCAACTTGTGCAGCATCAGACATCGACGGTTAATCTGATATTCACAAAGTTATAGGCCGGCCAAGGGCCGCTATAGCTGAATTCAACCTTATCTTTCCATTTGTCATGTGCCTCATTAACTTTTTGGTCAAACTCGGCTTCTTTGTCCCGTTCAACCAGAAAGGATGCATTTAAAAGCATTTTTTCACTTGTCGGCTCATTTGATTTGGAAGCAACAGCCAGCTCCCTTAAGGGCTCCATTACATTTTGTTTTACTTCGTGACTTAAAGAGGAAACCATTTTTTGTGCTGCACCGCCTAATTGTATCCGGTCATAATAGCTTGCCGCTTCTGTTTTCCCATGGATTGCTTTCGCCATCTTCTCCATTTTTGCGTTTCCATTCACCTGTGACTGGAGCCATTCTTTTCTTCCAATCACTTTCAATCCCAATTCAACTTTCCCTTTTATTTCAGGAAAAAGTTTTTCAAATTGCGGATAAAGATTCTCGAGCAGTACACCTACATCTTCTTTGGAGTGAAACACATTACCAAAGCTTACTGGTATGACGGTGTCGTTCTTCTTCATTACTTGCGAAACCGCATTTTGGTGCATCATCAAATTGTCTTTTTTCGGATGATAAATTTTCATTGGTACTTCAGCAGCAACCATTGCGGCATCTTTATACCGAATCGTAAATAGTTCTCTTTTTTCACCTTCCACTTCGATGATTCCAAAGTTCTCATCCGACTTTATCTGTATTCCGCAAAAGATATAAATACCCATTTGTTCTTCTTGGCCCATGGTAAAAACACTCCTTTACTACTCTTTAACCTTGATATTTCGACACGCATTTTTAATCGCTTTTTCTGCTTCTTTAATTGGATCTCCAGTTTCGATACACCGGCTGATTTGGTGGCCCAATATATCCATAAGGAGACGATGAAAAGCAGGGTCTTCCCCATCTATTGGTATTTGCTGCTGGACTGCCAATTGGGCAATCATTAAAGATGCCCTTAGACTCGGCCCGCTATCACCCTTGTATTTCTTGCGTAATTCAGCTACTAGTGTTGTAATCGCGATGGCATCATTCTTATCGATATTCACTTTTTCTGACACGATGGCTGCCTCGCGGTCACGGTCTTTATGATCGATATAGATGGTAATCAGCCGATCAAGCAACGCATCCTGAGTTTGATAGACTCCTGCATATTCCTCTGGATTGCTGGTAAAGATTACCGCAAAGTCCGGATGAACCCGTATAAAGGGTTCCGTCATTTTTGTCCCGTATAATGGAAGGATTCCTTCTTCTAGAATGGATAAAAAGATATTGTTGGTCGCGGGCTTTGAACGAGTAAATTCATCATAGATCAGTGTGTATCCATTCTTGACTGCCTCAAGCAGCCGACCGTCCCTCCATGTTTCTGTCATACTCTCGTCTCTTTTGTAAACAGAACGAACATAGTTATCGACCACTTTTTTACTCGTATATCCAGTAAAATCACCAATTAAATCTTTATTGTTCAATTCGTGGTTCCCGTGGATGAGCATGGTCGGTTTCTTTCTTCTTTTGGCAAGGGCGAGGGCAAGTGAAGTTTTCCCAGCTCCCGAAGGACCTGTAAAATGAATAGGGTAGCCGGCTTTCATGTATTGTAATGAGCGGGAAAGTAAGTTTTCCATATTTTCGTCTTTCACCATTGTTCTAGCATTCTTGTTGATCTTCTTTTTTAAGACCGTCACACTTTTTCCTCCTACTCCAACGTCCTTCACCTTTTAATTAATGGAGCTTCTGTAACGGATATCCCGTCTTGTATAGGATGTTATTTCTTTATTCGGGTTTACATGAACCTCGTAGACACCAATCATTTCGTCTTTTGCATACTTTTTCATATATTCTTTTTCTTCAATGACTTCGACCGTAAGCTTCCAGCCATTGTTTTCACCTTCCTCTATTGAGGTTATCTTATGTACTGGGGCGACGAATTCATTGAAGAAGCCTGTAACATTGGCAATGATTTTTTTGATTTCCATTTGGTGGCCTCCCGCATAAGGATGGCAGCCAAGGCTCTTCTGAACCCTGGCATTGCCCTATTTCCTTACTAAATACTAAAGCGTGCATTTCTTTCATTTGATTGTGATGGAAGACCGTTTTCTTCCACTTCATCTGAAAGTAAACCGACCGCCTCGGCATAACGAAGCCATGTATCAACACTAGCAATAACAACCCTTGCTTCTACTGTTAAAATTTCAATACCCACAACCGAAACCCTTACGAATGCATCGATTACAATTCCTTTATCCAAAATGCGGTCAATTACCTCAGCCAGACTAGAACTATCCGTACTCTTTTGAACTGCCATTCTTTGCATCTCCTTTCAGGTGACAGGCACCATTTTCTGAAAATCGGTGCCTGTCACCAATTAAAAAAGCTGTCTTATTAGTGTTGGGATTTGATTTTTTCATAGCTTTTGATTCTAGTAGCACCCTTTATATCCTTGGATGTTTTGATATTACTGACGCCTTTAATATGGTTTGCACCCTTAACTTTTCTTTTATGGTCATGTTTATGGGATGATGAAACCTTTTCTTGAAGTCCTCTCCCAGCTTCCGCCACTTTCCCAAGCTTCTCCCGGGCATTCAGTAATACATCCTGAGTTTTTTCTTTTGCTTCAATCGCTTGATCGTGGACTTTGTCAGCAAATTTCTCTTGGCCGTTCTCCAGCTTTTCTGTAAATCTATTAGCTTTATCCTGAACATGCTCGACTACCATCTCTTTTCCCTTGTCGACAACGAAATCTTTTACCTTTTCTTTTATTGGCTTCGGAGTATGTTCAATTGCCTCTTTGATAATCTTCTGAGCTGCCTTTTTAGCACGCTTACCCATCAGTCACCTCCTTCGAATCATCGAAAAGGCTTCACATTACTTTACTTCCATGAGGTCATTTAACATTTTTTCTATTCTCTCAAGACGCTCATTTAGATTCCTGTTTTCTTCCTTGATTTTTTCATAGTTTACCGCATGGCCATTCTCTTCTTTTGAATCATTTATTTCGCTGCTGCTTTCCTTTTTAGGAGAGAGCAATCCAGATTCAATCGTATTGATGCAGCCCTCCGCTAATTGCCTGATACTGTTTTGCACCTGGCCGGTTAGAAGCTTATGGGCTGTTTTTTTAAATTCATGGCTTGCCACTTTTACTAATTCAGACTCTCCTAAAGTCTCCATAACCTTCTTGGTCGTTTTAGAATTAACTAGCAGACCCATCCCTGCTCCCAGAAAGCCTCCTATAATCGCCCGGTTGATCGAACAATTCGGGCTATTCTTTTTTTCCTCTGTTTGCATATTTTCATCACATATTTTGTTTTCTTCCGCTTGTACATTATGTTTGTTTTCCATCTTTTCTTTATTAATCTCCTCTCTTCTGTTTTTCCATTGTAGAGGTTACTTGGACATTTTTATCTTGTAGGTTTGGTCTGTATATTCCTTTTGAACACGAAACCAAACTGGTATTAATAACCAAAACGTTCTCTTACTATGCGGTTTAGCAATCCTTTAATACTCATGTAATACTAAAAGACCTTACCTGTTGGGTTTACGAAAACTTTCTATCTTTTTTTACATTCTTGTTACTAACTTTAAAAATAAAAAAAGAGCAAAGAATTCTTTGCTTCAGATTGTTGAAAAACTATTTCGTCGATGAAATCCCTGCGAACTTTCACACGAATTTATTGATTGTTTTAAATTGATTCACTTATAATTTTATATGTGAGGTGTAGGCCAATTTTCTGTAATGAGCGGAGTTTGGCACACTTTTTCAAGTTTTGTATGATGGCGGTCATCAAAACTTGCGTCTTTACTTTTTGGACTCCACGGTAACGCGCGTAGCGTAATCGGTGGAGTTCTTTACTATGCGCGAAACATAATTCGACCGTTGCTGGTCAAGATAAAACTTCCGATTCTGTTCAACTTGTTGAGGAGTATAAGTAAAAAGCATAAAAAAACCTCCTCTTTTAATTCACTTCGAGGAGATTTTATAAAATTTTCCATATTTTTTCTATTAAAAAAAGACTTTTTCAACAGAGTGAAGGCTCAATCCTAATAAGATTGAGCCTAATTTATCTGGTTCTTATTTTAATGCCAATTGCGCAACGCACTCAACGTGTCCAGAGTGTATGTGGCAACACATGGGATGCTGGCGAGAGCATAACATAGACTCCCCCAAACTCTTAGTCTGGGGGAACATAAAACGCACTTCAATATTCTTCTAAAATCCGCTAAAAATATTGATCCCTGCGGGCAGACCAATTATATACTTAGTAAATTCCCACCGAATCAAATCCAGCAGCAGCTGCAGCCTCTTCCTCGCTGCCTTCACCATAAATATCAATTGCAGACTGAACAATAGCCTTACGAGCGTCACTAAAATCGGAATTTGGCGTTAAATAAACGCTAATTGCACGATAGTAGATTTGTCCTAACTTGTGCCTTCCAATTTCTTGACCAATCAAGTATGCAGCGTGGTTTGTAATCGAGGAGTTAACATGGACGCCACCGCCATCAACAGATGTTGGCATATTATAAAATTCATCCATATGAGCCGGATAGACTCCGCCATTTGTACTATAAGCCCTTCTATCCACGTTGCTGACGACAACACTGTTTGGATTACTTAAGCTGCGCAATCTTGTAACACCGTCAGCTTTAGCAGCTGGTGCCATAATTTCCTCGCCCATTTCCCAATCATCATCATCAACGAGTGCACCAAAGACGTCTGCAAATGATTCGTTTAGTGCTCCAGATTGATTGCGGTAAACTAAATTTGCTGTATGAGTGATGACGCCATGAGTCATTTCGTGGGCAGCAACGTCAAGACCGGCTGATAGTGAAATAAAGAACTCACCGTCACCATCCCCATAGGTCATCCAACGTCCATTCCAGGAGGCATTGTTGTAATTATTGCCATAGTGGACCTTAGAAATGATGGCCATGCCTTCACCGTCAAGGGAATTTCGGCCATGCTCATTAAGGTAATAATCATATACCTTTTCCGAATTATAGTGTGCATCGACAAGAGCCCGATCATAATCGCCGATAAATGCAGCAGAATTCCCCACATATAGAGTATCATTACTGGAACTATTATCATTTTTAGCATCATACGTAAGTATTCCATCAAGACCATTATGAGAGTAATCAGCTAACGCAAACTGAGTTCCAGATTTAGGCTCCTTCACTTGGGTAATATGTATTTCCCTGTGAGCACCATGTACCCCTTTTCCAGCACCTTTTTGTGTTTTCATTTCATCAGCATGCATTAAACCATTATACTTATCGATGATTTCTCCTGTGTTTGCATCCACAAAGACAAACCAGTTTCCAGGCTCATCCCCCATGAAGTTAACATTCACTTTATAAGCTGTATGATTATCCCCTTCAAAAGGATAGACAACAAGTTCAGAAGTTGGCTCATATGTCAGCTCTTCGGGAGCATTAACAGAGGATAATGCCGCCTTTAGTGCAGCATCACTACTTAAAGAGGCAGTCGTGTCCACTGCATCATCGGCAATCGTCTGATTGATTCTTCCGTTGACGGATACTACTTCATTATTCTTATTAAAATGAACAATAATTTCGGATCCCTCTACGTCAACTCCATTAATTGACTGATTGAAGCGGACATGAGTCATACCCAGTTTATCTATTTGTGTATCTTTCACTTTTAGTTTTTTGTCCGGATTTTCAATTCCGGTTTTACCTTCGTTTTTCTTCAAATAATTCAGTGCATTGGAAGGATTGCTAGAAGAGAATTTCTCTGCCATTCGTTCCTTCACAAATACAGGAACGCTTGCCTTCTCATTCCATTTCTTAGATGCTTGTACACTATTAGCCACCTTCGAATCAATCGGGTTCGCAAATACAATACTAGCTGGGATAGAACCTACCAACAACGCCGACGACAGAACTACAGGAACAATAAACTTCTTCTTCAACATTTGATACCCCCTATTATTATCAGTCGGTTTTATTATAGATTAATAAATATTAATTTGCATAAATAATTTGAATTGTTTAAATCTTTAAAAACTAACCATTAAAGCCCAGATGCTGTTTTATGGTAGTTACAATTGACCACTTAACATGGCGATAAAATTAATAATACTTCTAAATTTATTGGATTTTCTATACTTTTGTTGTAGTTAATTTAAACTAATTATAAAAGGTAGGATCCTAGCTAGTTAATTTGGAATATGCATTATAATAGGTAGAATGATAGTCTGCGGGCTTGATGCACGGCCATGCCGCCAGGTTTTAGGAGAGTTATCGACATTGGGGTCAGTCCCAAGAAAAAAAGTGCCAGGCACCTTCCAAATTAGTTGATTTTCTTCAAATTAATAGAGTATTCGAAATGAAAATCGAATACTCTTATTTTTTCCAATGGAGAATAAGTAATAATCGCCCCCACTTCTTAATTTCGCATGTTAATTATTGATCATTTTCATTAATAATTCCGTAATATACTAAATCCCATATTTACTGCCTTTTATGACATGTTCATTTAAAATTCCCTCTTTTTTCATACCAATCTTCTCCATAACCTTCCTTGAAGCAAGGTTCGATGGAAAATTTCGTGCAAACACTTTGTGCAGTTTCTTTTCTTCAAAAGCAAATCGTCACAACCGCTGCCGCACCGGGTGTTTGAAATAATCTAAGGACGAGCCTTTCTGTCGTGACCAGTAATTTGTCACTGACATATCCCATTCAATCGAATTCCTTTACCTACAAAATGCAAATCCTGCCCTTTTCTTAACGAAGGCAACTTGTTTTACTTTGATTATAGATAAGTATTCTATTTTTCAAAAACCTTGTTAGGCTATCATTTTTCTTAATGGAACAGTTAAATGCGGTGTCTGCCGCGTCCCGAAGTTCCGCGGAATATGGCAAATTAAAAACTAATAAATTTCTCCTTTTTCAAATTCAAACAGCCCAGTCCTAAGACTGGGCATTATTATTACATTATTTTAAAATCAGTTGCGAAACACATTCAACGTGTGTGGACTGTAATTGACAACACAAAGGGATGTTGGTGGGTTTACCAACTTTGATGACTATTTTTCCTTTACCAAATTCAATCATTAAATTGAGTTTTAGATCAGATAAGCTCCTTCTTTAAGAGGACTGTCATTAAGAATAAAGAAACAATGTAGCAATAAATGGAATGAATTTTATTTTTCAGTTTCTTTTTTTTCACCAAGAACGGCTTCTCTAGTTTTTTCTACTCTTATAGTTGATTCTTGAACGGACTTTTCAAAAACAATATCTTTTACATATTTTTTTAACTCTGGTTTGTCGAATAATGTTTCTTTAAGAGAATCATTTGTTAATTTATAACCTTCAAGAACTTTGCTTTTATCATCAAGGATAGCTTGGGTGCCTTGATTTATTGCATCTTCATAAATCAACTTTCGGTAGCTCTCAGTGTATTCCTTTCTAAATAATCCTACAAAACTATCAAAATAACTCTTGTCAAACATAGGAATATAAGCTAATTCTAATGCTGGTACTTTAATGTGTAAAATCTTGGATCTTTCATCAAAATAAAAATCTTCTTTTTTGATATTTTTCAAATCATAACCAAGCATAAAGTAACCATACAAATGAATGTTGTATTCTTTTCCGAAAAGATACTTTCCGAATTTTTTGCCTGTTGTTTCAAGCCAAATATCATCCTCTTGATTTTTTAAAAATTCATAAGTGTCATCTTCGGTGTAATCGAAGTCTTGGATATCCTCATATCCGAAATGTTTGCTGATTTCTCGCACCTTATCATATGCGATATTTTCTACGGTGACCTCACCTTCTATTGCTGTTGTTGCTTTTACTACTTTTTCTTCTCCACCTTTCAAAAGCATATATGTTCCTGCTGATCCAACGGAGGCACAAAGCAAGGCAAAAACAATGGTAATAA
The DNA here is from genome assembly GCF_057221695.1 of Neobacillus sp. plas4. Lineage (NCBI taxonomy): Bacteria > Bacillati > Bacillota > Bacilli > Caryophanales > Bacillaceae > Neobacillus > Neobacillus sp. plas4. The sequence goes on along the minus strand of NZ_CM170152.1, from coordinate 501,909 downwards.
CAATTCTTTTCCTCGATGATTGCTTCTTATTAACTCTAAATTCTGGCATAATTTTTTCTCCCCATTATTTTTATATACTTATATATCAGATTTAGATTTGGTCAAACTCATCCTTCTCGTATTCATCAGAGTTTGGTTTTCATAAATACCACTTAAAGTAATCTGTATTATCCTCTTACCTAGTTTTAGACTACATCGTATCCAGTTTTCTTCTTAACAGCTTCTTTATCGGTTGTAAAATAATAAGTAGCTCCATCTTTAGAATACGATTCACCGTACCAAATCCCCTTATTAATAGCAGACCAATTGAAACGTTTAGAATTTGTTTCTTTTTTGAAAAATCTTGCCGCCTCCTGAATACTTTGACATTCAGCGATTAATTCTTCTCCTTTGAAAATGTTTACGGGGATTTCTACTTTGTTTTGAATTATAGGTCTTTTTCTCTCCATATTTGCACCTGCCTATTCACTATTTTTATTCATCTGTATTTATTTCGAAAAACTCTAAAACTTTATCAATAGTATATTGACTTCTCAATTTATAGGCACTATTCTGATTAGCTCTTAAGCCCTTCACCCAATAAGCTCCGTCCTTAGATACATTGGCTAACCATTTTACTTTAACAACATACTCACACTTATCAAGATCTTCTACATCGTGAAACATATTGGTTGCTTCGAGGTTTAGATCTGACATTTTAACCTCTGTTTGATTAACCTTAAATGTAACATCTTTAATAGGTTTAACAGTATCTATTACTGTACCAATACCGACATATCCACTTTTAGGTATCATACAAAATACTCTAGCACCAACAAATAATTGGTTTAATGTCCTACTATACCAATGTCCTCCACCTGCTGAAATAAATCCATATTTTACTGCATCTTCCCATTTTCTAGATGCCTTATCTTCAAAATTCACTACAAAGTCTTGTTTATTCCATTTTTCCTTTTTATTCTCTACTTTCGTATTACTTGATTTCTCATCTATTACATTAGGATCTAAAAGCCAACTTCTAGTTAAAAAATGTTGTTCCCCCTCTTCGAAATAACGGAAGAAAACAGCATTGATTGGAACGTCATAATTATTTGATAAGTAATTAATTATTCTCTCTGTCTCACTATCAAGTTGTGACGAAACAATTGTAATTTGGTGTGAGTCATTTAGCTTGTCTGGTAAACTATCATCAAATTTTTCAGCAAATGCTTCTTCTAAGGGACCGTTATTTTTATCTTCATATATTCTTAATACTTGATCATATGAAAGATTTTGTACCCAGGAAGCATAGTCTAATGCTTGAGCTACTACTTCTCTAGGTGCTCTATTTTTCTTTAATTCAATAATATGAAGGTTTCCCTCTCCATCTATTGCGAGCATATCTATATATTTTCCATACTCTGTTTGAACTTGTCTACCAATCAATAAAAGCTCATCAGATAGAATAGACAAATCTTCCGACAATATATCTTCTAACTTTTTTTCTGATTCAATTACAGAGAAATCCACCTTTTTGATACCGCCATTTACCTTCCATATCCCAACTTCTATAGGCATATACTCACACCTCTATGTAATGTTATTTAAAAGAAAAATAGTAATTTCCGCACTTAGTTTTATAGTATAATATTACCATAATCTCCTAGATGAAAGGTGAGTAAAATTGTCTAAAACAAAATCTTTAACACACGACGCAATAATGAAGGCATTAGATTGGTCTTATGATAAAGCAATTAATGGTGGTGTACCTGGAATGGACACGGCCATAGAATTAGCTGATAGTTACTTACAAAAAAGTGGGACCTTAGATGAACAAGTTAAAAGTTTAATACTATGGCAAAACACCAAAAGTGCTACTAGTGGATTTTTAACAGGTTTGGGAGGAATTATTACATTACCTGTTGCTGTACCCGCCAATATAACTAGCGTTATTTTAGTTCAAATGAGAATGGTCGCAGCTATTGCACATATGGGTGGTTATGATGTAAAAGATGACCAGGTTAAATCTTTTGTTTATGCCTGTTTAGCTGGAAATGGAGCTAAAGATATTCTTAAAAATGCAGGCGTACAGATAGGAAAAAAACTTGCAGTAACCGGTATTAAAAAAATCCCTTTTGAAGTAATAAAAAAAATCAACCAAACTGTAGGCTTTCGTTTACTAACAAAGTTTGGAGGAAAAGGAGTCATAAATTTAGGTAAGATGGTGCCTTTAGCGGGAGGAGTTATTGGCGGTACCGTAGATGCAGTTGCTACAAATACTATAGGGAATGTTGCTTACAAGCTGTTTATTCAAGAGCAAAACTCTAAAAGAAATGATGAACTTGAAATTATTGATATGTTATAGCATTAGAAGGTCTGGTTTAAAAAATTAAATAAGTTAGAGGATCTATATTACAAAATTAATTTAAGCTGAGGGTGACTTCTATGAAAATAACCAAAGAAATAATTGGTCGTTGTTACTATTATGCAAAAAAAGTCTATCAAAAACAGATTGATAGAACTACTGCTACAAACAATTTATTTAGTGAGTTAGGAATGAACCAAGGTAGTGCTGGAGATTATATTGAGGCATTTGGATCAATGATGAATGGAGACAGATATACTAGAACCATTAATACTGAAGCTACTCGTTATTATTTAGAAAATATTAAAAATGATTATGGTCTCGAAAAACTTAAAATTGCTTTAAAAGCAGTAGATCTTCATACAAAATACTATGGGAATTTAGGTCGAGGACATTTAAGAAGTATTGAAAAGGTTGTAGATGAATATAAGGAAAACATTTCTTAAAATAATTGGCAGGTATGAGTCCGGTACAATACCGTGTCCATACCAGCCAATTAGCTGCATAATATAAAACTCTAACTTTCTGGGGTCACCTCATATTTAGGTTAGTTGCCTTTCTTTAAAATGAGTTGCGATACGCACTCAACGTGCGTCGTCTGCGGAAACATATCCACCGGCTGAACTTCAACAGTTTTATATCCGCCATCTTCTAAAATCCGTAAATCTCGTGCGAGTGTGGCTGGATTACAGGATACATAGACAACTCTTTTCGGTTTCATATCGATAATGGTTTGTAAAAATGTTTCGTCGCAGCCTTTACGCGGCGGGTCTACAACCAGCACATCTGCCGAATTGCCTTCTTTATACCATTTCGGGATAACAACCTCTGCTTCTCCTGCTTCGAAGTCAACATTTGTGAAACCATTTAGTGCTGCGTTCCGTTTCGCATCTTCAATCGCTTCGGGTACGACTTCTACACCGAAAACCTTCTTTGCTTTTTGGGCTAAAAATAAGGATATCGTTCCGATACCACAATAAGCGTCAATGACCGATTCTTCACCACTAAGATCTGCATATTCGAGAGCCTTGTCATAGAGAACTTTTGTTTGAACCGGATTCACTTGGTAAAAGGACAGAGCTGATATAGCAAACTTAACGTCACCAATCATGTCGTATATTACCTCATTGCCCCAAAGAACATTCGTTTTCTCACCAAGGATTACATTCGTCCGCTTTGAATTCACATTGTGTACAATCGATTTTACCCTCGGAAGCCGGGTGATAATTTCCTCTACCAATTTGTTTCTGTTAGGAATATCTGCGGTTCTAGTGATGATCACAACCATCAGCTCGCCAGTTTGCTGACCGTATCTTGCCATAATGTGGCGCAGGACACCCTTATGAGTCTCTTCCTGGTAAGCAGCTATCCCTAACTCATTGCAGATTTCCTTCACAGCCTGGATAGCTTCATTAATTTCCGGCAGCTGAATAAGACTTTCAGCGGTATCAACAATTTCATGGCTTCTTGGTTTAAAAAAGCCAGCAATCAGCTTTCCATCTTTCTCACCAACAGGAACCTGTGCCTTATTTCGATAATGCCATGGGTTTTCCATCCCTAAAATCGGGTGAACCTTCACATCCTCTAGTTTACCAATCCTGGTCAACACCTGACGCACTTGATTCTCTTTAAATTTTAACTGTCCCTCATAACTTATGTGTTCAAGCTGGCAGCCACCATATTTATGTGCCTCACTGCTGTCGATTTCCAAACGATATGGACTTTTTTCATAAAGTTCAATTAATCTTCCGAATCCGTAACCCTTATTTACTTTAATGACCTTAACCTGCGCTTTTTCTCCAGGGAGACCGTTCGGAACAAACAACGGATAGCCATCTACTTTTGCTACCCCAGCACCATCATGGGTTAAATCCTCAAACACTACATCTATATAATCATTTTTACTTACCGGAATTGTTCTTGTCATTGTCTACTTCCTTTTCACCGTTTTGACTAGGAAGATTGTAACATAAACCCAGTCTGATTGCGAAAAACGCCATATTATAAAGGTATATTATTTACTTTCGCATAAATTGTCGGAGTATTTTAATTTAACAATCTAACGAAAGTGTTTATAATGAAAACATTCCCACACGAAGGAGGTGATTACGATAAAGAAGGTTTATTTTCTTCCGATCGCATTGCTACTTGCCTTCATATGCTTTTCCGTCTTTCATACTTCCAAGATTTCTATTCAATTACATCATTCCCATAAAGTTGTGCTGATGGATAATTGGAATATGAATGCACAAACGGACGATGAAGAGAAACATTTATTTCATTTTGATTTTGTCGGTGTACTTGCTCTATTTTCATTAGTCGTAGTCACCCTTCACAGAATTTTTTCAGCTACCCACATCAGAAACTTCATCTTTCTGATCCCAGTTTTTCATCAATCAAACTATGTAATCTCCTCCCCTGCATTGATAAGTTAACAACTTACAATAAGGGAGGAAAAAATATGTGGATTCGATTTGTAATGATTGGCTTTTTTTCATTGACTGCTGCAGGAATGCTTACCTTTCAAGGCATAGAAATGTACCATGCATTTATGGATTTTTGGAAAAATAAATAAGAAAACCATGAACAAAAACAGATGACCATTACTATTTATTTTGGTCATCTGTTTTTTTGCTTTTTCATGATGACCGTTCCCCATAAAAAAGCGATATATGGGTAACTATAGAGCTTTTATGGTGACCGGTTTCTGTCAAAAAACGATTTTGCGGTAACCATAGAGCGTTTATGACGACCGTTTTCCTTAAAAAGCCGATTTTACAGTAACCATGGCACCCTGATCCTGCCAACTACTTTAAAAACTGCAAAAAGACACCCATCAAGGGTGCCTTCCTCATACTTATTCTGCCTTCATTTCGGCAACTTTCTCTTTTACTTCTTCAATATTTCTCATTTTGTTATCCCAGCATTTTTGGCTAAGGTCAACAGGGTATTCCTCAGGATTCAGTGTTCGCTTATACTCATCCCAGAGGGCGTTAAGGTTTTGCTTCAAATATTCACGAGACTCCTCTAAACACGGGACTTCATAAACAAGTTCCCCTTTAGAATAAATCACTTCATGAAGCTCTTTTGCAGTAAAGTTTGTCACGACCTTATTCAGATATGTATGCGTTGGGTGGAACATTCTTAGCTTTTTCTCTGGCAGTTTTTCGTCCGCGAGTGAAATGTAGTCCCCCTCAGCATGATTATTCTTATTATTGATGATTCGATAAATTTTCTTGATACCAGGTGTCGTAACTTTTACCGGATTGGAAGAGATTTTAATCGTATCTTCCATTTCGCCATTCTCGCCTTCAATGGAAACAATTTTATAAACCGCCCCAAGAGCAGCCTGATCGTAAGCAGTAATCAGCTTCGTCCCAATACCCCAGCTGTCTATTTTCGCGCCCTGTGCTTTTAAGTTTAGTATCGTATATTCATCTAAATCGCTGGAGGCAACAATTTTCGCATCCGTAAACCCTGCCTCATCCAGCAATTTCCGCGCTTCCTTTGAAAGATAGGCAAGGTCACCGCTGTCTAAACGGATTCCGATGAAATTAATAGAATCGCCCATCTCCTTAGCTACCTTAATGGCATTCGGAACACCCAAACGAAGGGTATCATATGTATCAACCAAAAAGACACAATCTTTATGCGTCTCAGCATATTTTTTGAATGCAGTATATTCATCCTTATAGGCCTGCACCATAGAATGAGCATGTGTACCGGAAACAGGAATTTGAAACAATTTACCCGCTCTCACATTACTTGTACCTTCAAAACCAGCAAGGTAAGATGCTCTGGCTCCCCAAATGGCCGCGTCCATTTCCTGCGCCCGGCGAGTACCGAATTCCATTGCAATTTCATTTCCAAGAACCTGCTTAATACGAGAGGCCTTTGTAGCAATTAATGTTTGATAATTAACGATGTTTAATAGTGCTGTTTCAACCAATTGGGCTTCGCAAAGCGGGGCATCCACACTTAAAATCGGCTCATTTCCAAATACAAGCTCGCCTTCTTTCATGCAGCGAATGGTACCCGTAAAGCGCAAATCCCTTAAATAGTCCAAAAAGTCATCCTGGTAGCCTACTTCATTTTTCAAATACTCCAGATCATCGTCTGTAAAGCGGAATCCCTGGATAAACTGAATGACTTTTTCCAAGCCAGCGAATACTGCATATCCATTCCCAAAAGGGAGCTTTCGGAAAAACAATTCGAACACGGCACGTTTTTTATATCTGCCATCTCTCCAATACGTTTCTACCATATTGATCTGATATAGATCCGTATGCAGAGTCAAGCTATCATCCTGATAAATGTTTTTCATCATAACCCTCCGAACAACTACTTTTTCAACATATTAAATAATTTTACCATTATAAAAACTATTTAACCAGCGCCCCAAGGGATTGTTCAAAATGCCCCAATGCCCATTCATGACCTTGTTGATTAAAAGAAGCTACCGCCTCCTTATGTACAACGATGGTAAATCCTTTATTGTAGGCGTCAACGGCCGTGTGGAGAACACAAATATCTGTGCAAACACCAACTAGATGAAGCTCTGCAATTCCCCGTTCTCGCAGTTTGATTTCAAGATCGGTTCCAGCGAATGCGGAGTACCGGGTTTTATCAATGTAATACACATTCTCTCGCTCTTTACTCTCGTCATAAACAGTTTGAAGCTCTCCGAACAAATCTCTGCCTGCAGTCCCCCGAATATTATGCGGAGGAAACAATTTTGTTTCAGGATGATGTTCATCCCCTTCGTCATGGACATCAATGGCAAAAACGACGTAATCACCGCGGTCAATAAATTCTTGTGTTAATTGGACGATTTTACTTTCAATGTTCTGACCTGGCACTCCACAGGTTAACGCACCCGCATCCGCAACAAAATCTACCGTATAATCGATATTAATTAAAGCCCTTTTTACCATTCCAATTACCCCCTTATCATCCATTACTATTTCTGTACAGAAATCATTATTCCTTTGGCTGTTATAGGTTATCGTTTATTTTATTAATTATAAGAATCTAAATAGGCAGAGAAATCTCGCTTAATTAGTATTTACTAATAAAATTAGCATATATAGACGGAGAGATTCCGCCTATCGATCCGAAATAGGCGAAAATAGAGGATTTTGCTGTGCATAACCGGAAAACCTTCCCTTATTCCCCCCGAAACAGGCTCCATTCTGCATTTAACCGGAAAGTCTCCGCTTATTTTTACTTTCGCTGGTTACTGTATCGCAAATCAACAGCCTTTTTGAGCACAGCCATTCCTTTAAACTAAAAAGCCCGCTCCGCAATGGAACGCGCCTTTCTCAGCTATATCTTTGACCCGGAATCCAGTCGCTTGGTTTATCAAGTGGACGAATGTCCTCGATAGGGACGAACACTTCCAAATGCCGGTACAAATTTGCAAACTCAGCGGGCAGCAATCCGCCAAATTCACCATCAAGATTTACTTGTACCTTTTCTGTTGAATGTACTTTAATTCGGCTAGCCTTCGCATAAATCACATTCGGATCATTGACATGCTCACCACGGATAGCTAACGTTGCCACTCGGACAAACTCCGCTAAATTGATCTTTTTCAAAATGAGCAATGAAAATAGACCATCGTTTATCGATGAATCGGGAGCAATCTTTTCAAAACCGCCAATTGAATTCGTCAGCCCCACAAGAAATAACATCGCTTCCCCTTCAAACAGCTTTCCATCATACTCAATAGTAAGGTCTGTTGCTTTAATCGAAGGAAGCATTTCCATCCCTTTTAAATAGTAAGCAAGCTGTCCAAGCATGGTTTTTAATTTACTGGGAACTTCGTAAGTAAGCTCTGTAATCCTGCCGCCGCCAGCAATATTAATAAAATATCGATCATTGATTCGACCAATATCCACCGGGATGAGATCACCCTTCGTGATAATATCTACCGCCGCACCAATATCTCTTGGGATATGAAGGGCTCGGGCAAAATCATTCGTGGTGCCGGCCGGAATAATTCCTAACTTCGGGCGGTACTCCTGCTCAGCAAGTCCGTTTACCACCTCATTTATGGTACCATCCCCGCCGGCTGCGATAACAACATCATACTGCCTTTCAACCGCAATCCTAGCAGCAGCCGTTGCATCACCAGCACCAGTCGTCGCATGACAAGACGCCTCATACCCGGCAATCTCAAGTTTCTCCAGAATTTCCGCAAGATGGCGCTTAAGAATCTCTCGCCCTGATGTAGGATTATATATCAATCGTGCTCGTTTCATCATTCATCATCCTATTTTATGAAATCTATAAATGGTATATGATGGTTCTCTTCTATATTCTACCAATTTGTACCTTGGCTTACAATTATTAACCCCGGCAACAAATATTATTCTACCCATATTATTGCCGTCTACTATCATACCCTTTTTTTATTAATTTGCAAAAAATAAAACGTGATTTAATTTGTATTTACACTAACATAGTGGGTATTCGTGATAGTGATATTGTACTTACCCTCACCAGACTGGAAAACAGCATTCCTTTTTATTCCTTCATTCGGAACATCCGTTTCGGTTAACTGCCATGCTCCATCCCTGCCATTCACATCACCAACACCATCCGCTGTTATATTTAAATGGCTGTCTTCAGCAACCTTAACATTTATAGACGAGGCACCATCTAAACTCCAGTTATTTTCAAGTGACCGTGGATTTAACGTAATATCATTCCCATTTCCAATTACCTCAAGCTGTACACCTTTAGGAATAAGTATAGTGGAGGCAATTTCTTGTTGACTATAAAAAGGTCCCATCTCATTTGGCAAGGTCTTTACATTTACGTAAAGAGTATCTCCCTTTTTGTTGGCATACACGTATTCATCCGCACTTTTTAAGAGCCCATCCTTGTTCGCTGTCTGGATTCGGTACGTTCCAAACATCGACACTTCTTTTTCATCTGTTGCTTCAATTGTTGTTTGGTAGCCTGTAGTTCGTAACACTACACGTTTGATACTATCATCCAACTGATAGGAGAAATTAGGAAGCTCAAACGAGCGCTCTTCCCTTGCAACAGCCTCCTCTACTTTCCCCATAATCCCAGTAGCACTAAGCGTCGCGAACATGATTCCAACCATTCCAAGCACTCCAACAAACAGGATACTAACAAAATCATATTTTAATATTGGTTTCTCCTGCCTTGATAGAAATAAATAGAGGAGAATTTCAATTCCAAGGACAATTAACAGCACTGGCCACCAAGACGTCATCACATGAACAAGATCAAACCCCATAAAACGTGAGAGGAAAAGGAAGATGCCAAGAAAGACGAGCGAGGCTCCCATCGAAAATGTACCAACACGCCATGTTCTCATTCCTGTTCCTCCTTTCTTTTTCTAAAAAGGAATCCAATTCCAGCTCCGATTAAGAGCACCCCTGTAATCGTGTTTTGCCACTTTTTCATGATTTTCCTTCCTCCTTTTTGTGCTTGCTGCCGGCTAATAACTTAATACCACCGCCAATTAACAGCACACAGACAACTCCCGTTTGAAAATATCTTTGAACCCAATAATTTAAATCTATATTGATCAAATTTGACAGCATTGGTGCAAAGACTGGAATGACCACATTCATGAATAGGTAATAAAGCCCCAATACAACTAAACCAATTCCAACCCATTTCTGATGATTAATTAAGTAAGAAATAATCGGAACATCCTCGATTTCTTCCTCACCATATTTGGATACCTTCTGCATAGCGTCAAAAAAGCTATAAAACCATATAATCGGAATCAGGAACAAGAAGATTCCAAGTCGTAAAATATCTAAGATGTAGATGGAAAACAGGAAAGCCGCCATTAATTGAATCCCACGCTTTTGTAAGCCTAGATAGAGGTGGCCTGCACCAGGGAAAATAGAAAGGAAGGTGGCAATCGATTTGCTCTTCTTTCCATCTTCTCTTCGTGTTTCCAAGTCTTCAAAGATCGTTCGATCGATTAGCTCCTCACCACGCTGCTTTTTATTCACCTGCTGCACCGCGTCAAAAAATCCGTACACCCAAATAATTGGCAATCCTAGCAAGAACACCATAAACTCACCACGGCCGCTAAGTGCCGTTACAAAGATGACCATTACAGCCAGCCCTAAGAACGCTGCTAACAATGTTACACCACGATTCATTAACCCAAGTTGAAAATGGCCCAAACCCGGGACAAACGATAACGCAATGGTATAAAACCTTTCTGACTCCTGTGTTACTTGTGTTGGGAGAATATCTGGATTTGCAGCTTTTAACGCTTTCTTCTGCTTGGAAATTTGCACACCCATGTCAATAAAGCTAACTAAGTAGATAAAAATTCCAGCCATAAAAGAAAGGATTGCAATTTCCTCATTGCCAGAAAATAAACCAAAAATGGTGATAAATGCACAGCCAACAACGGCTAGTAAGTAAAGCACCCCCCGAAACATATTGCCGAAATAAATATGACCGAGGCCTGGAAATAACGATAACGTTAACGCCTTCGTTGAATTTTTCATTTTTTATTTGCCTCCTTTTCTTCCAGTGAATCCATCCATGCAAATGTTTTATCAATAACGCCCTCTGTGACTGTTGGCTTTTTCTCCTTGATATGCTGTGGTGCCTCTACTGCACTTGCATACGTTGCAAGTGATTGAAACACTCCTGAAAAGGTAAGCAATAGTGTTGCAGCCGCTGCAATCAAATAGTGGAAAGATGCCTGTTGGTAGAATGGCTTTTTCGTTTTTACCGGCTGCTTCATGACTGACGGTTTTTCAATATACTCATTTTGTTTCGAAACCTCTGCCATCACTAGGTCTGTAAAACTAGTCTCATTTAGAAGAACTGGAAGTGATGATTCATGTTCTGAGACAGCTTGTAGATAATGCTCCAGACATTCATCGCATGTATATAGATGACTTTCAAGTTCCTCTCGTGTCTGACCGCTTACTTCGTCCTTAACATAGCTCAACCACTCATCATAATGATAATGCTTCATGAAAAATCGTCCTCCTTCCAATTCTTTTTCATCCAAACCCGTGCTCTGTAAAGCTTTGTTTCAATGGTTTTCACCTGTACCTTTTGTTCTTCAGCCAATTGCTGATAACTTTTTTCCGCTATATAGAAACCATAAATGACATCCCGATAATTCTCTGGGAGCTCATCAAGTCGATTTCTAACAAGCTTTCGTCTTTCATTTTCAAGCAATTCTTTCTCCACACTATCCTTTGGAGTACCGAATGCCTGCTGTTCTAAAGCTTCAACCACTTCTTCTTTTCTTCTCGCAAGCTTGCGTTTTACATCTATGGCATGATTTACCGCTATCCGGGTCATCCAAGTCTTAAAGCCTTGATTTTCATATTGGGAGAGAGAGGTATATATTTTCACAAATACTTCTTGAGCAGCATCCTCTGCTTCCTTTTGGTCACGAAGAACAGCAAAGACGGTCCGGAACACATCATTGCGGTACTTCTCAACCAAAAGGCGAAAGGCATGATCACTGCCGTCCATCACTTTTTGTAGTAAAGCTGAATCACTAATCGCACTCTCCCCCTCTCTCTCTGACCTTCACCTTAATAGACGGAATACTTATTACAAACCCCTACACTTTTTATTTAATAAATTTTTTAAAAAAATAATAGCATAAGAAAACGTGCGGTATGTTCGCACGTTTTGGGCGTTTCAAATTTATTAGGCATCTATTAGTCTGACGGGAATATCTTCTCATGAACAAGCATAACTATTAGCAACTTGTCCAAAATCTATAGGTCTCAAGTTCGTCGCGCCTAAAATTTACCTAGAATTGGAACTAAAAAAATTGTACCATTGAACTATGATAGTTTGCTATTTATAATCTAGATACTCTAACAAAGGAATGATCATTATGCTCTGGTTATTGCTCATTGCTTCTTACTTAATTGGGAGTATTCCTACTGCGCTGATTGTGGGCAAGCTAATCTTCGGGGTTGATATTCGTGACCATGGCAGTAAAAATCCTGGAGCTACGAACACCTTAAGGGTTCTTGGAAAAGGGTCTGCCATAATCGTGGTACTTGTTGATATTGGTAAAGGTGCACTCGCTGCGTCCCTTCCTCTATACTTCAACCTTGATGTCGAACCGCTTTACTTTGGTCTGCTGGCGGTTATCGGACATTGCTTTCCTATCTTTGCCGGTTTTCGCGGGGGGAAAGCCATTGCTACCACTGCCGGAACCTTAGCAGTAGCAAATTTACCGTTGGGTTTGATTGCTTTTGGGTCCTTCTTTTTAGTGATTTTTCTATCAAAATATGTATTTTTGGGCTCTATCTCTGTGGGTCTTAGTCTGATGATTTATTCTTTTATTTCAACCAATGTTAACTTTGAACTTATTTTCTTATTTTTTACCTTATTTTTAATTTATCTTCACCGCTCAAATATTCGTAACCTCATCTTAGGAATTGAACCCAAAATAAACGATAAAAATTTAATCAATGACCGTATTCCACCGAAAAATAACAATCTTAAAATGTAAAAGGAATCCCTGACTAATGCCAGGGATTCCTTTTTATTATAGAAGCTTCTGTATAATACTGTTTGCGACCGTTTGCCAAGTAGAAGGATTTTGTTGATAGGTAGTGCCCAAGCTTTTATAAAAAGCCAGTTGCTTTTCTTGAAAATCCGGTGCTTCTTTATCCGGCAGTTCCGCACGGCCTTTTTCTACAAGAGCTTGGATTTCAGGTGCACGTGGTCCCCAAACTCCAACTTCATTTCCTTCTTGATCAATGAAAATAAAAATAGGAATCGCTCTCGAGGTGCCGTTCGTTAAATATTGATCCATTAGCTCAAGGTTCTGGTCCCTTAGTACAAACCGAACTTCCATGCCGGCTGCTTCTGCTATTCTTAGTAACACTGGGTTGTTAAGCAGGGCGTCCCCGCACCAATCCTCTGTAAGAACAATCGCACGCAAATTCTTTGACTGGATTGCTTCGAGTTTGTTTTTATCCTCTGCCTTTAACTCAAAACGTTCATAAATGGAAACCATCTCTTCTTTATTCCGTGTCATTTGCCCTATGTATTCATCTTTCGTTAATCCTTTTTGAAACCATGAATTTAACTCCACTATAAACACTCCCTTCATCTTATTATTATCATAATCCTTTTATATCCTTCTTACAAATGTAAGGAATTCTACCTTCTATTCAAATATCCCAAGAGCATTTTATCCTATTTTAAAAAAGTAATATTTTAGTAGTAGCTATAATATTATTAAGTTGATAGAATATTTCATATATAAAAAATATTATTTTAAACGATTTCTAACATAATAAAGGAGGAAAATACATGTCCAATGAAACACTTCAGCTTGTATCCATTGGAATTTACCTTGCGATGATGCTTTTTATCGGTTGGTATTCCTATCGTAAAACAAGCAATCTGACAGACTACATGCTGGGAGGAAGATCTTTAGGTCCTGCTGTAACAGCATTAAGTGCTGGTGCTGCTGATATGAGCGGCTGGTTATTAATGGGCTTACCTGGTGGAATCTATTTAACCGGTTTAGCAGATGCCTGGATTGCCATTGGTTTAACAATTGGCGCTTATCTCAACTGGTTATTGGTAGCACCTCGCCTGCGTTCCTATACACAGGTAGCCAACGATTCTATCACGATTCCAAGCTACCTTGAAAATCGTTTTAAAGATAATACGAAACTTCTCCGAATTGTATCTGGTATAGTCATACTAATATTCTTTACTTTTTATGTTTCTTCGGGGATGGTTTCCGGTGCTGTCTTTTTTGAAAGCTCCTTCGGCACAAGCTACCATACAGGTCTTTATATCGTTGGCGGCGTTGTCGTTGCCTATACTTTATTTGGCGGCTTTTTAGCAGTAAGTTATACGGACTTTATCCAAGGATTAATGATGCTGATTGCACTAATGCTTGTTCCGGCAATCGGAATCTTTAGTACGGGTGGTCCTGCCGAAACGTTTGATACCATCAGAGCTATCGATCCGTCTAAACTTGATTTATTAAAGGGAACGACTTTCTTAGGAATCGTATCTGCAATGGCGTGGGGACTTGGTTATTTTGGCCAGCCGCATATCATCGTCCGCTTCATGGCTATTAAAACGATTAATGAAACAAAAAGTGCCCGTCGTATTGGTATGGGCTGGATGATTATTACCCTAATCGGTACTATATTTACTGGATTAATAGGAATTGCTTATTTCCAACAGAATCCACAGCATGTTTTGGAGAATCCGGAGGCTGTTTTTATAGAACTTAGTCAAATATTATTTCATCCGTTATTCGCAGGATTTGCATTAGCAGCGATTCTTGCTGCGATTATGAGTACAATTTCCTCTCAATTAATTGTTACTTCTAGTGCACTTGTTGAAGATTTATATAAAGTGGTCATGAACAAAAATGCGAGTGATAAACATCTAGTCTTCTTAGGAAGAATGGCTGTTCTCCTTGTTGCTGTCGTTGCTGCAGCACTTGCTTTTAAACAAAACAGCACGATATTAGACTTAGTTGCGTATGCATGGGCCGGTTTCGGAGCAGCCTTCGGTCCAATCATCCTTTTAAGTTTATTCTGGAAAAAGATTACGAATTGGGGAGCCCTTTTCGGAATGATCGTCGGTGCTGTAACGGTTATTGTTTGGAAAAATGTTGGACTTGGCGAAACACTTTACGAGATTGTTCCCGGCTTTGTTTTTAACCTACTCGTTGCTGTTATCGTAAGCTTAGTCACATATAAGAAGAATGAAGCAATTGAAAAAGAGTTTGATGAAAGTGTACGTTTATTAAAACAAGAATAGGTTACTAAGAAAAACGCTCAGCTTGAGCGTTTTTCTAATTTTGTAATGCAGCAAATTTCCCCTTTTTCCATTACACAAACGTTTGATTAGAATGGACTCCCGCCCTTGTTATAAAAGAGTTTCCCCTTAAAAAATGGGGGGATTTTGTCAACTAAATAATCGTTTGATTAGTTTTAATAAAAACCCTTATCCCAATGAATATTCTACGTTTTTCCTATGAAATTATTGTCACTTTTTAATGGATTATTTCCTGAAATCCAGTCCATTTTAAATTCACTCCAATTCACGACATTAAACTGCCCCAAATTTACTAATCAAACATTTGATTAAAAAAGCCATTAACCCTATTATTAAAGGTTCTTCTTCCAGAAAAGGGTAGATTTTTGTCGTTTAATCAAACGTTTAATTAGTTCCACTGTAAGCCTTAGGAAATAAAGATCTTTCCCAGGAAATGATGCGGAATAAGTCGATCAATGATTCGACAAAAAAAACAGACAGAGTAGAATCTGCCTGTTTGACGTTTATCGTTTGCCTAATTCCTGCTGTAATAATTGATTCACCATTTGTGGATTTGCCTGACCCTTCGTCGCCTTCATAAGCTGCCCCACTAGGAATCCTACTGCTTTATTTTTACCGTTCTTAAAATCTTCAACCGATTGTGGATTCGCATCGAGGACCTCTGAAATGATTTTCAGCAGTGTACCTTCATCGGAAATTTGAACAAGGCCCTTTTTTTTTACTATTACTTCAGCATCCCCGCCGTTCTCAATCAACTCATTAAAAACGGTTTTAGCGATTTTTGAAGAAATCGTTCCGTTTTTGATAAGCTTAATCAAGCCCGCTAAGCTTTCAGGCGTTAGGGCAATCTGATGAAGTTCTTTCCCTTCTGAATTCAGGTAAGCTGAAACATCTCCCATGATCCAGTTTGAAGCCAGTTTTGCCTCTGCACCAGCAGTAACACTACCTTCGAAGAAATCGGCCATTTCTTTCGTTACCGTTAAAACTTTCGCATCATAAACAGGTAATCCTAGTTCTTCCACATAACGCTTTTGGCGTTGATCGGGAAGCTCTGGAATTTCAGCTGCAATCCGTTCTTTCCATTCCTCATCAATATAGATATCGAGTAAATCTGGTTCAGGGAAGTAACGATAATCATCAGATCCTTCTTTTACACGCATAAGTATGGTTGCGCCGGTAGCTTCATCAAATCGACGTGTCTCTTGGTCAACTTTTCCGCCCTGACTGATAACTTCACGCTGCCGTTTCTCTTCAAATTCCAAGCCTTTGCGGACAAAATTAAACGAGTTTAAGTTCTTTAATTCTGTCTTCGTTCCAAACTCTTCTTGTCCGACTGGACGAATCGAAATATTTGCGTCACAACGGAGCGACCCTTCTTCCATCTTACAATCAGAGACTCCTGTAAACTGGATAATCGATTTTAATTTTTCAAGATAGGCATAGGCTTCGTCAGGTGTCCGGATATCTGGCTCAGAAACGATTTCCACAAGGGGTGTTCCCTGGCGGTTATAGTCCACTAATGAATATCCATTACCATGGCTTAGTTTCCCTGCATCTTCTTCCAAATGAATTCTCGTTATACCAATTCGTTTTGTGTAGCCATTCACCTCAATTTCAATCCAGCCGTGCTCTCCGATTGGTTTATCGAATTGAGAAATCTGGTATGCCTTCGGATTATCTGGATAAAAGTAGTTCTTCCGGTCAAATTTCGTATGACTGGCAACCTGGCAATTTAAGGCCATTGCAGCCTTCATTCCATATTCTACTGCCTTTTTATTTAGAACTGGCAATACTCCGGGATAACCAAGGTCGATTACACTTGTATTTGTATTCGGCTCTGCACCAAAGTGGTTTGGGCTTGCCGAAAAGATTTTTGAATCCGTTTTTAACTCCACATGAACTTCTAAACCAATCACTGTTTCAAATTCCATCGTCTTCACCCCCTATAGTCCCGGCTTCTGTTTATGATAATCAGTAGCTTGCTCAAATGCATGTGCCACGCGATAGACTGTTGCTTCATCAAAATGCTTGCCGATAATTTGTAACCCAAGCGGCAGGCCATTATCAAATCCACATGGAATTGATATTCCCGGTACCCCTGCTAGGTTCACAGGAATCGTCAAAATATCATTTACATACATTGTTAACGGATCATCCATTTTTTCACCAATTTTAAACGCTGGGGTCGGGGTTGTTGGACCAACTATACAATCATATTTTTCAAATACATCTTCAAAGTCCTTCTTGATTAACGTCCGGACCTGCTGAGCTTTTTTGTAATAAGCATCGTAATAACCAGAACTTAGCGCAAAGGTACCAAGCATGATTCGGCGTTTTACCTCGTCACCAAAGCCTTCAGATCGTGATTTCTTATATAAATCAAGTAAATTATCAGCATTTGGAGTCCGATAGCCATAACGAACACCATCAAAGCGGGCAAGATTGGCAGACGCTTCCGAAGATGAAAGTAAATAGTAAGCGGCTAATGCATATTTAGAGTGCGGCAAACTAACCTCTTCCCAAACAGCCCCTTGTTTTTCAAGCACCTTTAATGCATCGAGCACGGACTGACGGACACTTTCATTTACACCTTCACCCAGGTATTCCTTAGGCACAGCTATCTTTAACCCTTTAATATCTCCCGTTAATGCCGAGACGAAATCTGGCACGTCGACATTCGCTGATGTGGAGTCCATTGGATCTAAACCGGATATTGCTTGCAAAAGATAGGCATTATCTTCAACGGTTCTAGTAATAGGGCCAATTTGATCAAGAGACGATGCAAAGGCAACGAGCCCGAAACGGGAAACACGGCCATATGTAGGTTTTAACCCTACTACCCCGCAAAAAGCTGCTGGCTGACGGATTGACCCACCTGTATCAGAACCTAAAGAAAACAGCACTTCACCTGCCGCAACGGAAGCAGCGGACCCGCCTGAAGATCCTCCTGGTACTCTTTCAAGATTCCACGGATTACGAGTCTTTTGATAATGCGAATTCTCATTAGAAGAGCCCATCGCAAACTCATCCATGTTTAACTTTCCGATTGTTACTGTTTCTTGCTGATGCAGTTTCTGAACAACGGTAGCATCATAGATGGGATTGAAGTTTTCTAGAATCTTACTTGCACAGGTTGTCACAAGCCCTTTTGTAACAATATTGTCCTTTACACCAATTGGAAGCCCAAATAACATACCATTTTTGGAACCCGCGGCAAGCTTGTCATCGAGGGAACTGGCTGTTTGCCGAGCTTTCTCTTCATCCAATGTTAAAAATGCCTGAATTTTGCCCTCGACTTGGGCTATACGTTTATACGACTCATCCACAAGATCAGAAGTCTTAAGTTCCTTTTTATGTAAAAGTTCATGAAGATCTGAAACTTTATAATCAAATAAGCTCATGATATCCCTCCTTTATATTGCTACAGAACCAGTCTCTACTCCCCTAGAATTGCGGGGACCTTTATTTGCCCATCCTGGTGATCTGGAGCATTTTTTAGTACTTCTTCCCGTGGCAGACCCTTTTGCTTAATGTCTTCACGGAAGATATTCTTCATATCCAGCACATGGTAGGTTGGTTCAACATTTGTCGTATCCAGCTCATTTAACTGTTCGGCAAATGTAATAATCGCGTCCAGTTGCTTTGTGAACCTTTCAGTTTCTTCTTCCGTAATGGCTAATCTAGCCAGGTTGGCTACATGCTTTACCTGCTCGTTTGAGATTCGTGTCATCTTTCAATCCCCCAATCCCTCTATGTCTTAGTTAATTTACTATTGATAATACCAAACTTTTTCGCTTTACCGCAATGATTGCCTCATCAGTATGGACAAAAGGAGAATTTTTAAGATTTTGGGCAAAAAAAATAGGAGCCTTAGCTCCATAGATGATCTTGTTTTGTGCCTATATATCTCATTATGTAACTATTCTTGCGGAATAACCTCGCCATTGCTATTTAAAGCTCTAACCTGTGGTCGAAAACCTAGTCCTATATAGTATCTTTTGCCGTCTTTGTTAATTACTTTCGCCTCTTTGTAATCCTCACTTTCGTGATCGGCAATCTCTATTCTATTAATATCTTCATTCAGAATTTCTCCAAACGCAACATATATATCTTTCAGAACTTTTCCTTTATCATTATACTTTGTATAATTTTCTACGTAGGTAGAATAGGTTATGCTTTCAGCATGCTCCCAGCCATTTGGACCACTATTCTTCCATCCATCATTATCGTTCCCTTCAAAGAAGGAAACACCCAGCACCGGTTCTTTAATATGTTTAACTTCTTTCCCTTCAGCCTTCGTGCTATAAAGAACAATCGTAATTCCATCACTTTTTGTCTTGTACAGCACGTTCTGCACTTCAAATGGAATGGTTTCAGCAATTGCTTTTTCTAGGGTTGGATATTTGCACCCTGTGAGAGTAAGCATTAGAACAATTACAATAAAAAGAATGGTATATCTTCTCATAATTCCCCTCCTAAATTTTGGTCAGAAGCTATTTATCTAGTAATCTATTAGTTTTATGACCATTATTTTTGCGTACTTATTATGAGTTTTACTAACCCTTTGTCTGTCCTACTGCATTTACTTGGACCTATCGGTAATTGTCCCTATAAATAATAATATTCCAATTTTTATAAAAGTTCCAGAGATATCCAAATATAGTAAAATAGGCGTATGTCTGAGGTATTAAAAAAGCAATCTAAATTTTTTTAGACTGCTTTTTCTATGTTTATTATTTTTTAAACAGTTTCGAAAAAAGACCCTTACTTTTTGGCTGCTCTGGTAAATTGATTGCCTTTTTTGTAATGTAGATTTCTTCTTTATCAATCGCATAGTCCATCGCTAAAATTAAGCCAATGTCTGTATCGTGCTCTTTATTGGTCACAATCGTATGCTCAAGCTTGTATTTAACTGCCAGCTTCACATATTTAGATAGGACTGAGTAATCCATATTTCCATTTAGAAAGAGATTAGACTGCGGATTCTGTTTCATTTCCCGTTCAACCTGCGGATAAATCGCAGCTTCTGCAACTTGACTTTTCTTAAGGGCAATAATAATTCGCTCCCGTAACGATCCCAAATATTTCCGCCTCTCATCCGGCTTTGTTTCCAAAGGGCCATGTATACCCTGTTGAAGAACCTCCTCAACATTTGGCTTTTTCAAAAGTAATCAACTCCATTTAAAGGGCTATTTATTATGTATGATGATACCTTAAAAAAGGTTCATTTCCAAAAAAACTGTCTATTTGAGAGTGCTTATGCGGGAGTGTTTCTTGTTATCCGAGAGTATTTTCTGGTATCCGCCAGTATTTTCCGCCATCCGCCAGTATTTCTCGCCATCCGCCAGTATTTCTCGCCATCCGCCAGTATTTCCACGCCATCCGCCAGTATTTCTCGCCATCCGCCAGTATTTCTCGCCATCCGCCAGTATTTCTCGCCATCCGCCAGTATTTCTCGCCATCCGCCAGTATTTCTCGCCATCCGCCAGTATTTCTCGCCATCCGCCAGTATTTCCACGCCATCCGCCAGTATTTCTCGCCATCCGCCAGTATTTCTCGCCATCCGCCAGTATTTCCACGCCACTCCCACACAATCCCCTCCCCCTCATACAAAAATCCCCCTCTCCACCTGGAGAGAGGGATCATCTAAATTATTTTGTAAATTGCTCTTCCTCGGTTGAGCCTTTTAACGCTGTGGTGGAAGAGGTACCTCCTGTAATAACCATGGATACCTGATCAAAATATCCTGTTCCCACTTCACGTTGGTGTCTTGTTGCAGTGTAGCCATATTGCTCACTATCGAACTCTGCCTGTTGCAGTTCGGAGTATG
Organism: Neobacillus sp. plas4; assembly: GCF_057221695.1. Lineage (NCBI taxonomy): Bacteria > Bacillati > Bacillota > Bacilli > Caryophanales > Bacillaceae > Neobacillus > Neobacillus sp. plas4. Next base: position 480,922 of record NZ_CM170152.1, on the reverse strand, counting down.
CGGCCATGCCGCGCTCTTTGTAGCCGCGGGCAAGCTCAAACATGCTGTGGTTCAGGGCATGGAAACCTGCTAGTGTTACGAATTGGAACTTGTAGCCCATTTTTCCAAGCTCTTGCTGGAATTTCGCAATGGTTTCTTGATCCAGTTTCTTTTTCCAATTGAAGGATGGTGAGCAATTGTAAGCCAGCATTTTACCAGGGAATTTCTCATGGATGGCCTCAGCAAATCTTCTCGCTTCTTCAATGTTCGGCTCAGATGTTTCACACCAAATCAAATCTGCATATGGTGCATAGGCTAAACCACGGGCAATCGCCTGATCGAGCCCGGCTTGCGTACGGAAAAAGCCTTCTGCCGTCCGCTCTCCTGTAATGAATGGTGCATCATTCATATCAATATCACTCGTAATTAAATCTGCAGCATTTGCATCTGTACGTGCCACCAGCACGGTTGGAACGCCCATAACATCTGCCGCCAAGCGGGCAGCAATTAAGTTTCTAACAGCCGTCTGTGTCGGCAGCAATACCTTTCCACCCAAGTGACCGCACTTTTTCTCAGAAGAAAGTTGGTCTTCAAAGTGAACACCTGCAGCACCTGCTTCAATCATGCCCTTCATCAGTTCAAAACAGTTTAGCTGTCCGCCAAAACCTGCTTCTGCATCGGCTACAATCGGAACGAACCAATCAATTGAGTCATCCCCTTCTGAATGGGTGATTTGATCTGCACGTTGAAGTGCTTGGTTAATTCGCTTTACGACGCTCGGTACGCTATTTGCTGGATATAGGCTTTGGTCCGGATACATATGTCCAGATAAATTGGCGTCAGCTGCTACCTGCCAGCCGCTTAGATAGATGGCCTTTAATCCTGCTTTTACCTGTTGAACAGCTTGATTTCCTGTCAGTGCACCTAAAGCATTAACATAATCCTCTTCATGCATTTGCTTCCAAAGCTTTTCTGCACCACGTCTTGCCAATGTATGCTCGATGTCCAGGGAACCGCGAAGCTTGATAACATCCTCAGCTGTGTACGGTCTAGTAATCCCATTCCAACGCTTATCTAATTCCCAGCTTTCTTGTAATTCCATTGCTCTTTTGTTTGTCATTATAAATTCCTCCTATTAATCTATTAAAATTTTTTATAAAAGCTCATATCCAGGTAATGTCAAAAACTCTACAAATTCATCATTTAAGACCAAGCCATCAAATAGCTCCACCGCTTTAGTGAAAGTTTCATTCTCATAAGCAGACAGGCCAATTTCAGCCTTGATTTTCTCTAATTCCTCAGTCTTAAATTTCTCATACATTTCAACTGTTACTTTTCTGCCGTCCGCAAGTACACCTTTCGGATGGCGGATCCACTGCCAAACTTGAGCACGCGATATTTCAGCGGTTGCTGCATCCTCCATCAAGTTATGGATTGGTGCAGCTCCTTTTCCAGATAACCAAGAAGCAATGTATTGAATACCAACATTGATATTAACGCGAACACCTTCTTCGGTAATCTTTCCTCCTGGTACTTCAAGGAGATCAGCTGCAGTAATCGTAATCTTCTGTTGTTTGCTACTATGAATCTGGTTTGCTAACGGCATCCCTCTACCAAATACTTCTAAAGCTACCGGTACCAGGCCAGGGTGTGCCACCCATGTACCATCATGACCATCGTTTACTTCACGCTCTTTATCAGCAGTAACCTTCGCAAATGCTTCCTCGTTCGCTTTTGGATTTTCACGGATGGGTATTTGTGCTGCCATCCCCCCAATAGCCGGGGCTCTCCTGCGGTGACACGTTTGAATGGTCAGCAAGGAATAGGAGCGCATAAATGGTGCAGTCATGGTTACCTGTGATCGATCCGGTAAAATAATATCTTTGTGGTTACGCAGCTTCTTCAAATAACTGAAAATATAATCCCATCTTCCGCAATTTAGACCTGCTGAATGTTCCTTTAATTCAAAAAGTATTTCATCCATTTCAAATGCAGCCATAATCGTTTCAATTAAGACAGTCGCTTTAATGGTTCCTTGAGGTATTCCAAGCTTCCGTTGTGCAAAAACAAAGACATCATTCCAAAGACGTGCTTCCATATGACTTTCAAGCTTTGGAAGATAGAAATATGGCCCCGTCCTTCGTGCAAGTAGATTTTTTACATTATGGAAAAAGTACATACCGAAATCAAAGAAGCTTCCGGAAATGGGCTTGCCATTTAGTTGCACATGTTTTTCCTCTAAATGAAGTCCGCGCGGTCTAACAAAGAGGACTGCACTTTCCTCATTTAGAACATATTTTTTACCATTTTGATTTTCATAGGAAATCGTCCGACTTACTGCGTCTCTTAAGTTGATTTGTCCCTCGACGAGGTTCTCCCAGGTTGGTGAAGTAGCGTCTTCAAAATCTGCCATAAAAACCTTTGCACCAGAGTTTAGCGCATTAATAACCATTTTTCTGTCCGTTGGTCCGGTAATCTCTACACGGCGATCCTGAAGGTCTTTCGGCAAGGGAGCAATGGTCCAGTCCCCATTTCGTATTTGCTTTGTTTCAGGAAGGAAATCCGGCAGGTGCCCGTTATTAATTTCCTCTTGGCGTTTTTCCCTGGACTGTAACAGTTCCAGTCGCCTTGTTCCAAATCTTTGTTCTAACTCCTCAATAAAGTTTAGCGCTTCGGGTGTTAAAATCTCACCGTATTGCGCTTTGAGGGCTCCTACTACCTCAATACCTGTTGTTTGCGTCGACATGGACTCGTTCACCCCTTTGTTATAACACAGTGTATTACCATGTGTTGTATTATATAACACAAAATTTAAAAAAGGAACTATTTTTCTGAAAGTTTTATTAAATTAGGTAAAATAATCCTAAAGTACTAAAAAAAGCGGAAGCGCCCTGTTCAGCGGCGTATGGCCTGGAGCGCTCCAACCGAGATAAAGGAAACACGAAGAGCCGGAGGCGATTCGATGTTGACTAATCGTAGGGCGGAGAGCGAAGGACACTAGCCGCTAGGGCGCTGGAGCTGGACAGTAATCTAGGTTCAAAAACTTATACTTATCTTTTAAAAAAGAGGCAGTTGAACTATTTCTCAACTGCCTCTTCCTTTACATTAATCTTTCGTATCGCTCTTTGGCCAAAATATACATGGCACTTCCCCAGCCTAATGGGGTATTGGAATTATATTCTGCACATTTGGCAAAGTATAGTTCTGGTAAACTGCCATCCGTAAGCATTACACTTTCTGTTTGTTTTATGTAATGGTTTGCTTTTTCAATATTGCCTAATTCTAAATGGCAAAGTGCCAGCCAAGGCAGTCCAAACGTCCATTCAGCCTCTGTTCCGTAGTAAAATGTCAAATTATGGTGCCTTCCTTCATGTTCAACCGTTGAATAATAGGAATCTCCTTTGTAGCGAATCACTCCGCGTTCGCGTAAAAGTACCTTTTCGACCTGGTTAACAATCACCTTAGCCTTGTCCCCAGTTAAAACCTGATACGGGAAGATTAAACTTAATTGTGCTAAATCAAAGGGCCGATCGCTGCTTTCCCCCGGGAACAGGTTACTAAGAGCTTGATATCCATTGGTAATCCATTCACCAGGCACAAAAACAATATCTCTAACTGCTTGGAGGCCCGCCACACATGCTCCGACAGAACTAGAATGGACTTCTCGCCATTCCTCCCACATGCCATTATCTGCGTCTTGCCAGTACTCCACACAGCCTAAATAGCCCACCAGTTTTTGAACAATTTCATGATCCTTTTCATCTCTGATGATGTTTTTTCCCTTTGTCTGCCCCATTCCAATCCCCCAAAGTATGGCCCCGATGGCATCATGCTGGGCATGCCCCCATGGAGTGTCGATTTCCCTTACTTCGGAGGCAGAATATCTTGAATGGATGTATTCCCATTGCTCTCTCGGCTTCTGAACGGTATGAATGTCCAGTTTCCACTCGTATTCTCTAAATAAGTCCAAAATTCGGTGATAAGTCATTTCGTAAAATTGATTGTTCTGCTCCAAATAGGGCAGTGCCATATAAAAGGAATCGCGCAGCCACACATAATGATAGTCCTTTGACGAAGAGGCCAAATACAAACCATGCGGCAAACGTAACTGATCTAAAATTTGATAGCTATGCAACACTCTCTCGTTCATCTTTTCAACCTCATTTACTTTTTATCTATCTTTTTTGCCTGTTTGAGGTCTTTTTATACGCTTAAAAAGTGAGTATAAACTCTGAAAAAGTTGTCCATGCTGAAAACTATAAACATAGATTAGGAGAGTGAGAAAATTGAAATTTAGGAAGGTAAATGTAGACTTTTTTGCAAGCAGGGGTGAATATCGATGAGTTTGGAAGAATTAAATAAAGTGATTGAAGTGAAAAAAATGGATTTAGAGGAATGCGAGCATGAACTTAACAACCGTTACTATCCTTCTATCGTTCGAATAGCCATGATGAATTACATCGTAAATTTACAGGAACAATTAAAAAAGCATGATAATGACCTGATAAATCTATAAAAGCCACAAAAAATGACGTGTGTGATTACACGTCATTTTTTCCGCATTATTTGTAAAAATTCACCTTCGCGATTTTGACTGTTTAAAAACTCCTCATTAACTATCGCGGATAACAAATTCCTTTTTCTAACAGGGTCTTGCACTTCTTTCAAGATTTTCTGTCTCGCAGAAAATAAAAATTCCAAATATTCTTCATACCGTTCATCAAATTGCTGGTCCAGCTGCTCTCGGATTCTTCGTGCCAATGTGGGGCTGGCTCCACCCGTTGACACTGAAATGGTCAATCGTCCGCGTTGAATTTGAGAGGGAACATGGAAGTCTGAACCTTCAGGATCATCCGCAATGGTTACAAGCTGATGGTCACCCGCAGACTTCTTAATTGTCTGATTCAACTCCATGCTGTCCGTTGCAGCAAAAATCAAAAACGCACCATGGAGATCTTCTTCTGAAAACATTTTTTGCTGCCAGTTTATTTTTCCAATATCCGCAACTTTTCTAAGTTCCTTCGTTGCTTCCGGACTGATTACGACAACTTGGGCTCCAGAGCCTAAGAGACCGTGAACCTTGCGTTCAGCAACCTTACCGCCGCCAACCACTACTGCCTTTTTACCCTCGAGTTTTACCATAATTGGATAATTAAAATTCAAGCAATCCCACTACCTTTCACAAGCAACTGGATGCTGAACTAAAAAGTCTGCCAACGCTTCTTTTGTAGCAGATTCCGGCATTCCGTCTGATCTAAGGCCAGCACGTTCAACTGCATTCTTTGTCTGCTGCCCTATGCAAACAACTTGTAGATTGTTCAAAAGTTCGATGGGGTTAATAGTACAAACCTCTAGCCCTTCCAAAAACGTTCCAACTGTAGCTGCACTCGGAAACACCATTGTATTCACGTCTGCTTCTTCAAGCATTCGTTGAAAAATTGGTATAAACTGCATATCCATTTCTTTTTTACTTGTCACCAAATAATCAGCATTCTCAATCGTTTTACTCTTATTGTCCCCGACAATCAACAGGCTGCCCTCCCGAGGCATGTCCACCAACAATCCAGCAATAAAACCCCGTTCTTTTAGAGCTTTAATTGATTTACTAGAACCGCCATAAAAACTAGCACGTATTTCTCGGATATCCATCCCTTTATCCATGACAGCTTCAAAAAATTCACTGACACTTTCTGGGGATGAGAATAGGATCTTTTCATAGGTTTTTACATTACTTAACTCAACAGGCAATTTGGTCTTCTTCCATTTTGGAAATTCAATGACATCCGCACCCAGATCCATCAATTCCTTTGCCAAGCCGCTTACACTTTCCCCAGTACGTGCAAGCAAGATCTGCCTGCCATACAAAGGCATTTTTTCGAACCAACTGATTTTTTCACGAAGGGATATCACATTACCGACGAGGATAATCGCTGGGTTACGAAAATTAGCTTCCAATACCTTTTCCGAAATATCCGCTAGTGTTCCCTGCAATGTTTTTTGACGGCCAAATGTACCCCATTGAATCAGGATAACAGGAGTAGAAGAAGGTTTTCCATGTCCAATCAGATTCTCACAGATAAAAGGCAGGTTTCCTACTCCCATATAAAAGGCGATGGTATCTACGCCGCGAACAAGGCCTTCCCAATCAAGCATTGGCTTGCCTTCCGCTGATTTATCATGCGCTGTAACCACTGCAAACGACTCCGCATGCTCTCGGTGGGTGACTGGAATTCCCGCATAAAGGGGGGCTGCAATCCCCGAAGATATACCAGGAACGATTTCAAAAGGAATTTGATAATGAGCAAGGGCCGCGGCTTCTTCCCCAACCCGGCCAAAAACACCTGGATCTCCGCCTTTTAAACGAACGACCACCTTACCTCCTAGTGCCTTTTCTACTAATAGGTCATTGATACTTTCTTGGCGTAATATATGGCGGTCAGGCAATTTCCCGCAATAAATTAGTTCGCAGACCGCCGGCGCATACTCCAATAGTTTTGGATTTGCGAGGCGGTCATATAAGATCACCTCAGCCTGCTGAATTGCTTCCAATCCTTTTACGGTGATTAAACGGACGTCCCCTGGTCCCGCTCCTACTAAAAATACCTTCCCTGTCTTCATCCTGCAGCCATCCTTCCAAACTCTTTATATAAGGCTCTTTTTTTGAGCTTTGTGTGCTTCTTGGAACAAAATTTAATGATTGTACTGAGTCTCAGAAAATAGAACTAACTTAATTAAAAAAGAGCCTGAAAACTAAATTCTATAGCGCAAAATAACTATTTCCGCGTTAAAATCGGCTTTAAGATTTTAACAACAGGCTTACGAAAAACAGTCTTAACTAATAATATAAACGTTATCGCCTTCTACTTCCACCTGATAGGTTTCGATTTGACCTTCATCTGGTGCCTGAACCTTGCCATCTGCTAAGGAAATTTTCCAATCATAGACTGGGCAAAAAACATAGTCGCCGCTTACCAATCCTTCTGTTAACACGCCGCCCTTTGGGTGCGGACTGTGATTTTCAATGGCATATACTTTTCCGTTTGTGACTCTAAATAAAGCTATTTCGCAATCATCCATTTTTACAGAATAACCAGCCCTTACTGGAAGGTCAGAATATTTTGCTACTAGAGTCTTCGCATTTGTTAAAATCATTTATGATCACTCTCCAGCCTTAACAGTGTGTACTGCATAATATTTATCTTTTATTTCATCACTTTCAATTGCTTCATTCCAAGGTTCGATGTACTTCGCTAAGGTTTGATCCATACGCGCATTTAATGCTTTTCTAGTTTCTTCATTTGCCAAGACCTCTTTGACATGCTCTAGGCCAACGCGTTCAACCCATTTTGAAGTCCGCTCTAGGTAATTAGCTGTTTCGCGGTAATATTGGAGGTAGGCACCGGTCATTTCCATAACCTCAGCTTCTGTTTTCACGGTTGCCAAAAGGTCACCTGCGCGGAGGTCGACACCGCCGTTACCTGCTACGTAAATTTCCCAGCCGCCATCAATTCCAACAAAGCCAATATCCTTAATTCCAGCTTCTGAACAGTTTCTAGGGCAGGCTGACACACCCATTTTTACTTTATGCGGTGTATCAAGACGTTCAAATTTCTTCTCCAGCTCAATGCCTAGTGACATAGAATCCTGCGTACCGTAGCGGCAGAATTGTGCACCAACACAAGTTTTTACCGTCCGGAGTGTTTTTCCGTAAGCATAGCCTGATGGCATATCAAGCTCTTCCCACATACTAGGAAGGTCTTCTTTTTTAACCCCGAACAAACCAATCCTTTGACCGCCTGTTAATTTTACAAGTGGAACTTCATACTTTTCTGCTACTTCAGCAATTTTTTTCAAATCAGCAGCCGTCGTAACACCGCCATACATTCTTGGCACAACAGAGTATGTTCCATCCTTTTGGATATTTGCATGCATTTTCTCATTTACTAGGCGGGAATCACGGTCATCTTTGTATGCGTCCATATGAACCATACCTAGGTAGTAGTTAATCGCAGGACGGCATTTCGTGCAGCCTTCCTCGTTATTCCACTCGAGGACGTTCATCACTTCTTTCACACTTGTTAAGCCCTTTTCTTTAATTTCCGCAATCAACTCTTCACGGCTAATGGTTGTACAGCCGCAAATGCTTGTTTTTTGTGCCGCTGAGGCATCAAATTGATCACCTAGTGTATAGGCTAAAATATCATTCACCATCGGTTTGCATCGTCCGCAAGATCTGCCGGCATTGGTACAATGGCTAACTTGGTCAAGTGTTGTTAAACCTTGGGCTTTAATTGCCTCCACGATGGCACCTTTCGTCACACCATTACAACCGCATACCAATTCATCATTTGGCATTGAGGCGATATCGCCGCTGCTGCCTTCAGCTGAACATTGTGATTCAAAAATAGAAATCCCTGTAATGTCTTCCTTTTTTGAAAGCAATCGAAACAGTCTTGTACTATCTTTGGTGTCGCCATAAAGAACAATCCCAACAATTATGTTATTGCGAACTAAAACCCTCTTATAAATACCTTCATATTCGTTATATACCATGATTGATTTTGTGGTGCCATCCTCAAAAATCTCACCTGCAGAGTAAAGGTCTACACCAGCGACTTTCAGCTGCGTTCCCGTTACAGAGCCTTTATATGGAGTTGTTTCAATCCCACAAATTTTTTCAGCAAGGACTTTTCCTTGCTCATATAATGGTGCAACCAGCCCATAAACAATTTCTCTATGCTCGGCACACTCACCAACCGCATAGACATTCGGTACATTCGTTTCCATATAGTCATTCACGACAATTCCACGGTTTACATAAATTCCGCTTTCCTTCGCCACAATCGTATTTGACTTAATTCCGATTGCCATAACTACAAGATCTGCTCTAGCAAAAGTTCCATCTTTGAATCGAAGACCAGCAACACGCTCATCACCAATGATTTCAACCGTTTCTTTTTCCATTAGAAAGTTCATACCTTGGGATTCGAGCTCTGCTTTTAGCAGGCTTGAAGCGATTGGGTCGAGCTGTCTTTCCATTAGGCTTGGCATAAGATGTACGACATCAACCTTCATCCCTAGGTTCAGTAATCCTCTTGCAGCTTCAAGTCCAAGAAGACCGCCGCCAATTACGATTGCCTTTTTATATTCTCGCGCCGAATTGATCATCATTTCACAATCTTTTATATCCCGAAACCCGGTTACTCCCAATTTGTCTGCCCCCGGTATTGGCAGAATAAAAGAATTCGAGCCTGTTGCGATAATTAACTCATCATATTCTACCTCACGACCCCGATCGGAAACGACCCTCTTTGCTTCTACATCGATCTTGGTTACAGCTTCACCTGTGAATAATTGAATATTATTTTCTTTATACCAGTCTACTGGATTCATAATGATTTCTTCAAAGCTCGCCTCTCCTTGAAGAATATTTGATAATTTTATACGGTTGTAGTTAGGATGCGGCTCTTGTCCAAAAATAGTAATTTCAAAATGATTTGGTGCTAGTTTAAGAATTTCCTCAATGGTTCTAACTCCCGCCATTCCGTTCCCGATCATAACTAGTTTTTTCATGTTTGATCGCTCCTTCTATGATTTATCTATGAATTTACGTTAATAATGTTTTTCTCTATACTTACATAGTAATCCTCATGGAGCTGAAATATTGTGAAGTTCGTCACAATTCTATGGTTACTTGTGAACCGTTTCACATAATTGTCAAAAATGATTCTAAGTATGGAAGTTGGTTGTTGAAAAGGGGGTTTGGACAATTTTTCACTAGTTTTGGATATTTTTTATTGGGTTTTGGACATTTTCCCGCTAGTCTTGGACAATTTTCAATGGGTTTTGGATTATCAGACAATTTTTACCAAAAACCCCCTGAGTTTTCCATACAAAAAAACCCCTCCTCAGACGAGAAGGGGTCATCACATTAATACATTTCAGAAGTAGTTTTTGCCTGCATGTGCAGCAATAAGTAGTCTGGTCCTCCAGCTTTGGAGTCTGTTCCAGACATATTGAAGCCTCCGAATGGCTGATACCCAACAATCGCACCGGTACATGAACGGTTGAAGTATAGGTTACCAACATGGAAGTCTTCTCGCGCTTGCTCTTGGTGTGCACGATTTCTTGTAATAACTGCACCAGTTAGGCCGTACTCTGTGTTGTTTGCTATTTCAATCGCTTCCGTGAAATTCTTTGCCTTAGTGAAACCAACCACTGGACCAAAGATTTCTTCCTGCATGATACGAGCATCTGGAGCAAGGTCAGCAATAACGGTTGGTTGAATGAAGTAACCTTTTGAATTGTCTCCTTCACCGCCAGCCATCAACCTGCCTTCCTGCTTGCCGATTTCAACATACTCCATAATTTTTTTGAACGCATTATGATCATTAACTGGGCCCATGAACGTTCCTTGCTCCGTTGGGTCACCTACTGTTAGTTCTTTAGTTAATTCAACCACACGGTTCAATACAGTGTCATACACATCCTCAACAATGACTGCACGAGAGCATGCTGAACATTTTTGACCAGAGAAGCCAAATGCACCTGCAACAATAGACTGTGCAGCAAGCTCAAGATCACCTTCTGAGTCAACCACGATGGTATCTTTACCTCCCATTTCAGCAATCAAACGCTTCATCCAGATTTGCCCTGGATTTACTTTTGAAGAACGTTCGAATATACGAAGTCCGACATCACGTGAACCTGTGAAGCTGATAAAACGTGTATCTTTGTGATCAACTAAATAATCGCCAACCTCTGAACCGCTGCCTGGAACGAAGTTTAATACACCTTTAGGAAGACCTGCTTCTTCCATTACTTCCACAAATTTAGCCGCAATGACTGGTGTAGTTGAGGCTGGTTTTAATAGAACCGTATTCCCTGTCACGATAGCTGCAACTGTTGTTCCCGCCATAATAGCAAAAGGGAAATTCCAAGGAGAAATAATAATGCCCACTCCTAAAGGAATATAGTCGTATCGATTGTATTCGTTTGGACGGCTATTTACTGGTACGCCATTTTTAAGCGCTAACATTTGCCGGCCATAATATTCTAAGAAGTCAATTCCTTCAGCTGTGTCTGCGTCTGCCTCTTTCCAAGGCTTGCCCGCTTCCTTTGTCATAAGAGCAGAAAACTCATGTTTACGACGACGGATGATTGCTGCTGCTTTAAATAATACATCCGCTCGAACTTCAGGCTTTACTTTTCTCCAAGTTTTAAACGTTTCAACCGCAGCCTGCATTGCCTTTTCTGCAAGGTCACGTCTTGCTTTTGAAACAGTACCAATTACTTCTTCTTTATTGGATGGATTATAGGAAACAATTTTATCTTCTGTTGAGATTTTTTCGCCGCCGATTACTAAAGGATAATCTTTTCCTAAATAGCTCTCAACTGTTTTTAAAGCGTTTAAATATGATTGGCGGTTTTCCTCAATTGTAAAATCTGTGAATGGTTCATGCTTATAAGGTTGTACCATGTCATAAAACCTCCTATATACTATAAACTCAACATCCTTATTCATTTTATCATGTTTCTTTTAACCGTATCAATTGATAACCGAAAGCAAAAAAACCTAGCATCAGCTAGGTTTAATAAATATGCACAAACGGTTCAGCTTCATTTGCCTTGCGGACAATTAATGCTTCAGGTCCGTCAACAGAAGTAACACTTACCGAAACAGAAATATAATTAGGAAAATGCTCTAAGACAAGACCTGTTACATATTGAGTAAAGCCAATCGCCTCAGATTTTCCATAAAATTGGATTGGAATGGAGATATCCAAATCAGTAAATTGATCTCCTATATAGAAAGCACGGCCGATGACTCCATTAAAGTTTGGAAAATATTCCTCTACATCCTGTTTAAAGTTTAAAAAAGCAGTTACATCATCACGGTGCGCTTCTTGTGCCTCCGTTGATGGAAAGAGGAAGTACTTTTCTGAAACAGGCTCCCACGCATTTATCGTTGAGCTTCCTTTATCCACGTGCGCATACGTGAAAAAAGTTCCTGGAACGACAGAGGATCTGCTTTGCTGTTCAAATAGCGCAATGGTAATCGGTACATCCTTCAAATTCTTCATTGCTCTAAGGCGCCTAATCACCTCATCCGCAATTTTTTTCCCTTCGCGCTCCATTTCAGGAAATTCAATTTTGCGCTCGAAGTAAGGCTCACCCACCGCTGTCCGGTAATAATGGACCGTGTTTAAGGCCAAACCAATCACAACACCGCCCAATTTGACCGTATCATTTTCGCCTTTGATCAGGTAATCATGCTCTAATATATGGGCTAAGTAGATAGGGCTGTTACTGTTTCCTGCCTGAAAATCCACACCGTCTTCCAATACTGGGTTTAAGCCAATATTTTCGTTCTCCTTTAATTTCTGAGCCTCAACTTGAGCTGGAGTGTATTTGCGATTCAACCATAATCTAACGGTATTGCGCTTTAATTCCTGTCCTTCACGGAACAAATAGGTTTTTGGGTCAAATTGATGTTGCGCGATTCTCATCAAGCCAGTCTCAAATTCGTTAATGTCATATCTCGTATTGATGTTTCCTACAATTAATCCACGTGCTTCCCCAGGTTCGAACGGTAAAATCGTCCGATAATAGTTGTCTGAAATATTATATTTGGGAATGATCGCTTTCTCTTCCGACTCTTTTTTCGTTTGCACCACGTTCTCCTGCTTTTGAAAGTTCGGTGCACATCCGCTTAGAAGGATAACAAGAGATAGAGCGATGATTGAGAGTTTTCTCACTTCGACACACCTCTCTCTATTTATTTAATTCTACTAACAGCTTCTCCTCGTCCCATACTTCAATTCCCAGCTCCTCAGCCTTCGTAAGCTTTGAACCCGCATCTTCACCTGCTATCACAAGATGCGTTTTTTTGCTGACGCTTCCTGCTACTTTTCCACCTAGGGCTTCAATCTTTTCCTTGGCTTCATTCCTAGAGAGCTGCTCAAGTTTACCTGTTAAAACAACCGTTTTACCAGCAAAAATGCTATCTGACTCTTCAACAGATACTGGCTTTGCTCCTTTGTAATCCATATTAACTCCTAATGCTGTAAGTTCCTTTACTAACGCTTCCGCCTCTTCCTGGTCAAAGAAGGCAACAATAGAGTCTGCCATTTTATCTCCAATTTCATTGATCGCTAGTAAGTCCTCTTTGTTTGCCGCAGTTAGTTTTTCCATTGAATCAAAGCTTTGCGCAAGTGTTTTTGCTGCTTTGGCTCCTACATGGCGGATTCCAAGACCAAAGAGCAGCCTTTCTAGGGAATTTGCTTTAGAAGCCTCTATTGCTTTTAACAGATTTGTTACGGATTTTTCTCCCATTCTTTCTAATGCCAATAGCTGTTCTCGCGTGAGCTTATAAATATCGGCAACATCCGAGATTAACTTTTCAGCAAAAAGCTGACTGATTACTTTTTCGCCAAGACCATCAATATTCATCGCCTCACGTGATACAAAATGAATCAATCCTTCACGAATTTGCGCAGGGCAACTAGGATTAATGCATCGTAAAGCCACTTCTCCTTCTAAACGGACAAGCTCACTTTCACATTCTGGACAATGCGTTGGCATATGGAAGTCAAGTTCTTCTCCCGTTCTTTGTTCTGCTAATACATTGACCACCTCAGGGATAATATCTCCCGCTTTTTTAACGACTACTTGGTCGCCAATCTTAATATCTTTTTCTCGGATCAAGTCTTCATTATGCAAGGAGGCACGCCCGACTGTTGTACCCGCTACCTTAACTGGCTTTAGTATGGCTGTTGGTGTCACAACACCGGTTCTACCCACGCTTAATTCAATATTCAAAAGAGTGGTGACCACTTCTTCTGCCGGAAATTTATAGGCAATGGCCCAGCGAGGACTTTTTGCTGTTGTTCCAAGCTTACCTTGCTGCTCATAGGAATCTACTTTAATCACAATTCCGTCTATTTCGTATGGTAAATTCGGACGCTTATCTACCCAGCCATTTACATATTCAATAACCTCATTAATGGTAGGGCATTTTCTTCGCTCCTTATTGGTTTTAAAGCCAAGACGATCTAAGAAATCGAGACCTTCACTATGCGAGGCAGCATAGATTTCCCCAGCACCACCAATTCCATATAAAAAGACATCCAGATTTCGCGTTGCTGCAATTTTCGGATCTAGTTGTCTTAACGATCCCGCTGCTGCATTTCTAGGGTTGGCAGCTAATTCCTCGCCACGTTCTTCCTTCGCCTTATTTAAAGCTTCAAAGGATCTTTTCGGCATAAATGCCTCACCGCGGACCTCGAGTGAAACACTTTCACGTAAACGGAGTGGAATCGATTTGATGGTCTTTAAGTTGGCAGTGATATCCTCGCCAGTGGTACCATCCCCTCTTGTTGCCCCTTGGATAAACAATCCGTCTTCATAGCGTAATGAAACTGCGAGACCATCAATCTTTAATTCACAAACATAGGAGAATTCATCCCCAACTGCCTGCCGGATACGGCGGTCAAAATCTCTTAAGTCCTGCTCGTTAAAGGCATTGCCTAAGCTTAACATCGGTGTCCGATGCTCCACCTTTTCAAATAAGTCCAGCACTTCACCGCCAACGCGGACTGATGGAGAATCTGGTGTTTTCAGTTCTGGAAATTCAGCTTCTATCTCTAAGAGTTCTTGCATTAAACGGTCATATTCTGCATCAGGCACAGAGGGGTTATCCAGCACATAGTATTCATAGCCATATTGATTTAATAGGCTTTTTAGTTCATTGACTTTAAGTTCCGCGGTTTGAAGGTCCATACATCCAGCCCTTTCATATTAAAATTAAATATGATAACGAGAATAGCCCCAAAAAGGGGCATTCTTTTTTTATACCTTTTTTGTTATTGGTGCAAACTTAGCCAGCAGGCGCTTGATACCAGTTGGGCTTGGGAAAGCTATATCCAGCTCTGTTCCTTCACCTTCCCCTTTTACACTTACTACTGTACCAATGCCCCATTTACCATGCTCAGCTTTATCGCCAACCTTCCAGCCAATCGTATCTCCACCAGTGGAAGCCGCTACAGGTCTCATAACTGGTTTTCTAGTTACTGGTGTCCCGAACGAGGTGCTTGTTGAACCCATTGTACTCCGGCCAAAAGCAGTTCCTCTTGTACCGAACGAAGTACCTTTCTTTTCTGCTGGTTCCACTCCTTCTAACAGCTCTTCTGGAATCTCTTTGATGAACCTTGATGCTGGATTCATGTTCGTTCTACCAAACAAGGTTCTCATCTGAGCGTTTGTAATGAATAGTGTTTGTTCCGCCCTCGTAATTCCTACGTAAGCCAAACGGCGCTCTTCTTCCATTTCTGCTTCTTCCATTAGTGAGCGGCTGTGAGGGAAAACTCCTTCTTCTAACCCGATTAAAAAGACAACAGGAAATTCTAATCCTTTTGCAGAGTGAAGTGTCATTAGGGTAACGGCATCAACTGCTTCTCCATCATCATCAAGTGAATCGATATCCGCTACAAGCGCTAAATCGGTTAAGAATGCAACAAGACTCTTATCTTCATTCACTTGTTCAAAATTCTTGGTAACAGATAATAATTCATCCAAGTTTTCAAGTCTGCTTTGGGCTTCGATTGACTTCTCTGCCTTCAGCATTTCTCGATAACCAGACTTATCTAGTATTTCCTCAACTAGCTCGGTTACCGATAAAAATTCTTGCATTTGCGTATAATTTTTTATTAAATCTCTAAATTCCCTGGCACCTTTGGTGATTTTCGGGCTTAACCCTAGTAACTCCACGGAGTCGAGCGCCTGGAAAATGGATATATCATGCATGGCAGCAAAGTCAGCCATCTTATCAATGGAACTCGAACCAATTCCGCGCTTAGGCACATTAATGATCCGCTGTAAGCTGATGTCATCATCAGGATTCGAAATGAGCCTCAAATAAGCGAGCATATCCTTGATTTCTTTTCTGTCATAGAACTTCGTCCCGCCAACGATGCTATATTCAATATTTGATTTTAGCAAAACTTCTTCCATTACACGGGATTGAGCGTTTGTCCGATAAAGGATGGCAATATCGGATAGCTTTTTGCCATCGCGTGTTAATTCTTTAATTTTCCCAGCTACAAACTGAGCTTCTCCCTGCTCACTATCCGCACGATAATAAACAAGTTTGTTTCCTTCCGGGTTTTCGGTCCAAAGATTCTTTGCCTTACGGGTTATATTATTTTCTATAACCTTATTCGCAGCCAAAAGAATCCTCTTGGTGGAGCGATAGTTTTGCTCAAGCAAAATCACTTTGGCATCCGGATAATCTTTTTCAAACGAAAGAATGTTGGCTATATCCGCTCCCCGCCAGCGATAAATCGACTGGTCAGAATCCCCGACCACACAAAGGTTTTTAAAGCGATTTGCCAAAAACTTCACCAGCATATACTGTGCTCGGTTGGTATCCTGATACTCATCAACATGTATATACTGGAACTTTCGCTGATAATATTCAAGTACTTCTGGTACGCGCTGGAACAATTGAATAGTTTTCATAATCAAGTCATCAAAATCAAGCGCTTGATTTTTCCGTAACCGTTTCTGATATTCTGTATACACATCACTAACTGTTTGTTCAAAGTAGCCCCCGGCGGTTTTAGCATATTCTTCGGGATCAATTAATTCATTCTTTGCCGAACTAATCGCCCCTAAAATCGCCCGCGGGTCATATTTTTTCGGGTCAAGGTTCTTATCTTTAAGAATTCCTTTTACTACTGATTGCTGATCACCTGTATCCAAAATCGTAAAGTTACGATTGAACCCCATCCGGTCGATATCCCGACGCAAAATTCTTACACACATCGAGTGGAAGGTGGAGATCCAAATTTCCTCGGCTGCTCCGCCCATCACTTTTCCAATACGCTCTCTCATTTCACGAGCGGCTTTATTTGTAAAGGTAATCGCTAAAATATTATAAGGATTTACACGTTTTTCAACGATTAGATAGGCAATTCTGTGTGTTAATACTCTCGTTTTCCCACTTCCAGCACCAGCCATCAGTAAAAGCGGACCGTCCGTTGCTTTTACAGCGTTTTGCTGTTCTGGATTTAAACCATTTAGAAGCTTTTCTGATAAATATTGCAATTCCTTCACCACCATAACGAACATTTGTTCTTATTTTAACTCTTTTGTTCTATTTAAGCAAATTTTCACCGTACAGCTTTTACTGTTGCCAAAGCTTGGGCAAAATCATCGTAAATGGCATTTCCAACCACAATGACATCAGCATGCTTGGCCATTTCGGCGGCTTGGGCAACGGATTTAATTCCACCGCCGTAAAAAAGAACGGTCTTATCAAGAACTTTTTTCACCTCATCAATTACCTGAACATCTCCATATTTACCGCTATATTCAAGATAGAAGATTGGCAAATGGAACATTTTCTCTGCCATCATCGCATAGGCCTTTACTTCTTCGATTGTTGCATTTGTATCAGCAGATGTCAGTTTAGCAGCCTTGCATTCCTCATTCAATATGCAGTAGCCTTCCATGACAATCTCTTCCCAATCCATAATTTCACCAAATTCTTTCACTGCTTGATGGTGAAGTCCGGTTATCCACTTGGTATCACTGCTATTTAAAATCGTTGGAATAAAATAAAGGTCAAAGCCGGGGGTAACACTTTCAATACTAGAAACTTCGAGGACACAGGGAACAGTAAAGCGGCGTATTCTAGCCATCAAATCAAGAACATTTTCCAGAGTAACTCCATCAGTCCCTCCAACGATAACACCGTCTGTTCCAGATTCACATATTTTTTCTAACTGTTCATCACTTATCTCTTTATTTGGATCGAGTTTAAACACATGGCGCCACTCGCGAAAATCATACATCCCAAGATCCTCCCATTCATCTTCATTCCACCATTATAGCATTTACAGATTCGTTTAAAAAAGAAAACACTAATTGAAATAATAGAAATGTTAACCATATTAAAAAAGCGGGGGCGACTTTGTCAGTGAAAAAGGCAGTTCATTTTTTTCCTCGGGTCCACAGACATAAGCGAGCCGAGAAGGTTGCTCTTTAACCTTCTTGACTGATTGTCGGAAATGTGGAGGCGACTGCCCTGGGACGAAGGCATAAGACGAACCCTGCAAGAAGGCGTTCTTTGCCTTCTTCAGGGGGTGGCTTATGACTCGAGTCCCAAGGAGCCGAAACTAGACAAGGTTATGACCCAAGCTCCTAGGCGCCGGAGCTGGATTAAAAAAACCGAAGAGCACTCTCTTCGGCTTGGTTTACTTTTCTTCAGTTGGTTCTTCCGTTTTAATCCGCTCTAATACCATTTCATAGGTATCATTACCAAAATTCAAGCAGCGTTTCACACGTGAAATCGTTGCTGTACTAGCACCAGTTTCTGTTTCAATTTTATGATAAGTATTTCCATCACGGAGCATTCTAGCTACATCTAGGCGTTGTGCTAAGGATTGAATCTCATTAATGGTACATAAATCATCAAAAAAACGATAACATTCTTCGAGATCCTTTAAGGAAAGAACGGCTTGAAATAACTGATCAAGCTCTTTTCCGCGTAACTTATTTATTTGCATTTGGATTACCCCTTTAGATAGTAAGAAATTATTTTACATTAAATGATACACTTGATTGAAGTCCAGGATTCGTTGGGATAACATTCACCCAAGTTTTTCCAGGGACAAATGGAACCACTTCACTATTTTTTATTGGCACGATTAGACCATTATCATTTTTCCATTCCACTTGTATTACCTTGCCCAATTGCAGCAAGTAACCTGATCCCCCTGCTTCTAAGTCAATTTCCTTATGGCCAACATTATCAATGACTTGGTGCGTTGTCTCGATGATAAACAGATTGTCTAACAGGATAGGTTCTTTTGTTTCGTTATCAATGGTTTGGTCTCCATCAGAGAAACGTTTGTATTTTCCAACTGATTCATCATACTCGTAAATAGAGTCGAAAACCCCGCTAGCAGAGTATGAAACCATTACTGACTTCGCTTCATCCCCAGTTACCGATTTACTTTCATCCTCTGATAAAAATGTAAATTCATGCGGCGATTGATCCATAGAGTATTTCTTTTCTTTTGCACCTTTTAAAACATTTTCATACGTGATATAAGAATTATGGGGCGCCTGGCGGTCACTAGACCTTTTAAATAAAGTACCGTCATAAACCATTCCATTTAAATTATCAATAAACCCGCGTTCAAGCAATTCTTGTGCCTCTGCACTATAGCCGTGAGCTATAAAAAGTGCATTAAGCCCTTTTGCTACATCAATGTAATAATCCCTTGCACTTCGAATAGGCCCAATATTTTCAGGACGTTCGCTTTGAAAAACGGCAAGAAACCTGGTAACATCGCCTTCAGCTAGTATTTCATAAACTATATCTGCTTTGTGCAAACCAGATTGCGGTCTGGCTTTGGGATGATTGTTAACCATTACCGCGACTGCTCTGCCCTCGGTCTTTTTCTCTGAAACTATACCTGTTAATGGGTAGTGATAGGGTAGTTCCGTCTCAACTTCTCCCTGTATCACTTCCTCCACCTCTTTTACCGGGTCCTTTGGCTCTGGTCCATTCGCTTTTTCTTTCTCACTGCAGCCAGAGAGCAGTAAAAGAGCTGCTGTTGCTGCAACAGCCCACTTTTTCATCTTTTAAACACTCCTAACTTTATCTAAAAGGAGGTGGAAGATTTAATCTCCATTTAAATACTTTTATATTTTAACGCATTATCGAAGGAAAGAGTACCGTTTTGTTCATGACATCGTACATTCCCTGCGGCGTAATACGAATATAAGGTAAATGAGTAGCGGAAAAGAATTGCAAACTGTATACAGGATCTGAAAAAGAATAGCCGCGACCCCTCAATTCCTCAAGCAGTTTCTTTTCTTCATTTATTAATTCCTTAATGGGAAGATTAGACATTAGACCATTTAATCTTAATGGAACCTCACACACAACGTGTTCATCTTCAACCATGACGATTCCGCCGCCCAGCTTCTTCATCCTTTCAAATGCCGCAAGCATATCCGTTTTATTTTTTCCAATTAAGATAATATCACCTGTATTGGAATAGGAACTTGCGAGTGCTGAAAGATTTGTTGCAAAACCTTTCAACAGGGTATTAATCCTCCACTTTCCATTCCGATCTAACAGCGTGAAAAAGCATTCGTCATGATCGGTGGACAACTCATCACCTGAGGCATCGATTGCGATAGAATAAGGCTTCGTAATGACCGAATTCTCCATCTTAATTCCAAATGGCATGGAGAACTGCAGGTCATCAATACTTAGTTTCCATTCAAGTTCCATTGGCTTTAGACCATACTCATCCCAATTGATTGAGTGGTAAGAATCGACCGTTTGTCCTTCACGTTTTACCCAATTCCCTTTTGCAAGAACAGAATGCGGTGTTGGATTTTCAATACTTGATAAGAAATTAATGTTTGCGACACGGCCCGTAGCAATATTTCCATGCAGATGGTCAATATTATAATAACGGGCAATGTTCACCGTAGCCATATTATAGGCATCGATCACAGGTACACCTTTTTCTATGGCAATCCGAATCATTTGATCATTCATACCTTGTTCATAAAAAGTCGATGTTGCCCCATCTGTGTTAAACATGAGACGATCGTAGGCTTGAATGCCTAAGCGTTTTATATCGTCTAGCAGTTCTGGCAGGTCGGGACGAATGGATGAATATCTCAATGAAACCATATATCCCTGCATTAAACGGTTATAAACTTCTTCACCTGTCATCGCCTCATGGTCACTATCAGCACCTAAGAGCATCATTTTTGCTAACGTTTTCTCAGAGGCTCCAGGAAAATGACCCTCAATCTTTTTGCGCATCCGCTTCGTTTCTTGCATCCAGTGCAGCATCATATCATCGCCATCTAGCAACTTCGGCCATCCTGTCAATTCCCCGCCTTGCAAAACAGCGTCGTGCTCTAACCACGATTTAATATTGCTATGTGAAAAAACATCCACTTCATTCAATATTTCAGTTTGCGGGTCAAACCTGCACCACCAGAACATCGTCGTTGGAATGGAACGCAGCTCTTTTAGTAAGGAAAACGCTTCCTTTTTCTTCAGATTCATAATCAATGACATGTTGTCATTGATTATGGTCGTTGTTCCAAACTGGGATGCATAGGCTGCAAGCGTATGGGGATTATATAATTGATAAGGATGGGCATGTGGCTCAATATAACCTGGGACAAGTATTTCATTTGTGCAGTCAACGACTTCACAATTTTCCAAATGGGCCGGTAAATTCTCGCCGACGTATACAATCCGATCATCATATATCCAAATATTCGCCCGCATCCACTGGCGAAATGTCTGATTTAAATACAAGGCATTTTTCAATAAAAGAGTTGGTGAAGTTTTACCATCTAAAACTGATACATGCGCGCGTAAGTGTTTATTTTTCCATCGATACCGTTGTTCCAGCATACGATACCCTTCCTTTCTTGAAGCTATCTATCTATTAAAAGTATTGTTTTATCAATAAAGAAAGCCCTTACAAAAATTAGATTTACCTTATACTAACATATTTTACTGTTTAACGCATTAAAGAAATGGTAATTGATTTAAAAATATTGTGAAGGAGTGAACAAAAATGAACGTTACAAAAAATATTGGGATTTTAAATGCATTAATTAGGATTACCATTGGGCTGACGATTCTTTCTTGGAGTACCGCTAAAATGGTGAAGTTTCCGTGGAGAGATTCTTATTTGTTTATTGCTATATGTGGTGCAATGAAGGTTGCAGAAGGTATTGTTCGTTTTTGCCCGGTCACGGCACTGTTTGAAAGGTATCAGGAAATGGAGCAGCAGCAAATACCTTTAGCGCTTGGCGATGAATCTGCTGAATCTAATATTGATGAGGTATTGCCGTATAATCCTTCGTAAATGTTTGAGTATAGTTTGCTTGATGGCTATTCGTGCCCTTCAACTCAAAATTATTTGGATCGTGGTAACGAATAAATGCTTTTCGTGCCCCTCCACACAGAATTATCCGGTTTGCGGTAACGAATAAATGCTTTTCGTGCCCTTCAACCCAGAATTATCCGGTTTGCGGTGACGAATAAATGCTTTTCGTGCCCTTCAACCCAGAATTATCCGGTTTGCGGTAACGAATAGCCTCTCTATTCTTGCCCTTCCGCTTAGGTTTCACTGGTTTCGGTACCATATAAAAACGGGCTGACCCCAAAATGGTCAGCCCTTACCTTTTTAACTTAAGACGCGCCCGATTGCCTTCGAACCGATATCCTTACGATAAAACACACCATCGCATGATAATTTTTGCAGTTCTCTATATACAGTATCTTGTGCATCCTGTAAGCTATCAGCTTTTGCCCCAACTAAGAGAACCCTGCCTCCATCCGTAACAAATTCACCTAGTTGATTTTTATTTGTACCTGCGTGGAACGTATAGACTTCCTGTGAAAAATCTGATAATCCTTTAAGAACAGCACCTTTATCATATTGTTCTGGATATCCTTTGGCTGCCACGACTACCCCAATCATCGGTTGCGTATCCCATACCAATTCCGGCGTCTTGCCAGCCAATAAGTCTAAGATTGTCTGTACTAAATCCGATTTTAACCTCGGTAAAATAACCTGTGTTTCCGGGTCGCCAAAACGAGCATTAAATTCGATTACCTTTGGACCTTTGTCGGTTACAATCAATCCTGCATAAAGAATTCCGCAAAAGCTTCTTCCTTCTTGGATCATTGCATTTGCAGCAGGCTTAAGGATCGTTTCGATAGCTGTTTCAACTGTCTCGTTGTCAATATGAGGAACTGGTGAGTAAGCACCCATTCCACCCGTATTTGGACCGTTATCACCATCAAAGGCACGCTTATGATCTTGGGCGATTTCAAGAGGGATCACAATATCCCCATTCACGAATGCCATGAGGGAAAATTCCTCACCAGCTAAAAACTCTTCAATAACCACACGTGAAGAAGCGTCGCCAAATTTTTGGCCCACAAGCATTTCTTCCGCACTCTGTAATGCTTCTTCAAGCGTTAAGGCAACCGTAACACCTTTTCCGGCAGCCAATCCATCCGCTTTAATAACGATTGGAGCACCTTTTTCTTCAATATATTGCTTTGCATCCTCAAAGTTGGTGAATACCGCATATTCAGCAGTAGGAATCTGATACTTCCTCATGATTTCCTTTGCAAACGACTTACTTCCTTCGATTTCAGCTGCTAATCCGCTTGGTCCAAACACAGCTAAACCTTCAGCCTGAAATTTATCTGCCAATCCTTCAAGCAATGGCACCTCTGGGCCAATGATCGTTAAACCAATTTCCTGTTCGATTGCAAATTGAATTAACTGAGCATGTTCACTCTCTGAGATTAGGACTCGTTCAGCCACATCTTCCATCCCATCATTACCTGGAGCAGCATATACTTTTTCAACAAGGGGGCTTTCACTTACCTTTTTGCACAGTGCATGTTCTCTTCCGCCTCGTCCAATGATTAGAACTTTCACTTCTTTCACCTCGCTTTAGTGTTTAAAATGTCTTACTCCGGTAAACACCATGGCAATTCCGTATTCATCCGCTTTTTTGATGGAATCTTCGTCACGGATGGAACCGCCTGGCTGAATGATTGCCGTAATTCCCGCTTTAGCTGCTGCTTCAACGGTATCATCCATTGGGAAGAAAGCATCAGAGGCAAGTGCAGCGCCTGCTGCTTGTTCACCAGCTTGTTTTAAAGCAATTTCAGCGGCACCTACTCTGTTCATTTGACCAGCGCCGATTCCAATTGTCATATCCTCTTTTGACACGACAATGGCATTGGATTTTACATGTTTAACAACTTTCCAGCCGAGCTTTAATGCTGCCCACTCCTGCTCAGTTGGCTGTCTTTTTGTCGCTACTTTAATCTCAGCGTCTTCCAAAGTGAATCGGTCCTGTTCTTGAACAAGAAGCCCGCCTTCTATGGTCGTTAACTTTAATTCTGGTTTTTGTGTGTCTAAGAATGGAATCGTTAATAAACGAAGATTCTTTTTGGATGTTAAAACCGATAATGCATCAGCTGAGAAAGACGGTGCAATAATGATTTCCAAGAAAATCTCATGAAGTTTGCCTGCAGTCTCTGCATCCACTTCTCGATTAAAGGCAATGATTCCGCCAAAAATGGATACAGGGTCGGCAGCAAATGCTTTTTCAAAAGCAGTAAAAGTACTTGTCCCTGTCCCAATACCACAAGGATTCATATGCTTAACAGCCACTGCAGCGGGTTCAGTAAATTCTTTTACGATTTGCAGAGCTGCATCCGCGTCATTGATGTTATTATAGGATAATTCTTTCCCATGAAGCTGTTCCGCATTAGCAATGGAGAATGTGGAACCAAGTGGTTTTTTATAAAAAGCAGCTTTTTGATGTGGATTTTCACCATAACGAAGCGATTGCTTTAATTCATATGTAACCGTCAATTTTTCAGGTGTTTCTTCCTGAGCAAGATCAGTCATATATTCAGCAATTAAAGCGTCATATGCAGCTGTATGACGGAAAACTTTTGCCGCCAGCTTTCTGCGTGTTTCCAGCGTTGTTTGACCATCGGCCTTTAATTCCTCAATTACATTACTATAATCCACAGGATCCACAACTACCGTTACATACTGATGATTTTTAGCAGAGGCACGTAACATAGATGGACCGCCAATATCGATATTTTCAATCGCATCGTCTGTGGTTACTTCTGGCTTCTCAATAGTTTGTTGAAAAGGGTAAAGGTTCACACAAACGATTTGAATCGGATTAATACCATGTTCATCAAGTTGTTTTTGGTGCTGCTCATCATCATGTTTAGCTAGCAATCCGCCATGAATAAAAGGGTTTAACGTCTTTACACGTCCTTCTAATATTTCTGGAAAACCGGTAACATCACTTACACCAAGAACAGGAATACCTTGTTCTTGCAGTGCTTTTTTCGTTCCGCCTGTTGAAATAATTTCAAACCCTAAGCTGACTAACTCTTTAGCAAAATCAGAAATACCATTTTTATCAGAAACACTAATTAGTGCGCGTTTTTTTGTCATTGGTGACTTCCCCTTTCATTAACAGCATTTGCAAGATGGATGGATAAAGCTTATGTTCGATTTTTTGGATTTTCTGCTGCAAACTTTCTCTTGTTTCTTTATTTTCAATTCGGATACGTTCTTGGACAATTATCGGACCCGTGTCCATTCCTTCATCAACGTAATGGATCGTTACGCCAGTCCACTTCGCTTTTGCCTCCAGGGCCTGACCAACCGCGTCTTTACCTGGAAAGGCAGGAAGAAGCGAAGGATGGATATTTACGATTCTGCCCGAATACTCACCAAGCAAGGTTGGACCTAATAGTCTCATATAACCTGCAAGGACGATAAATTCAACACCATAACTGGTTAATTGCTCCGTAATTACCTTCTCATACGCTTCTTTGGAGCTATATTCCTTTGGGTTAAAAGAAAAAGCCGGGATACGAGCGGCATTTGCCCGTTCAACAGCAAACGCTCCCGGTTTGTCACAAACAAGAAGAGCTATATCCGCTTTAAGCTCTCCCGTTTGTACTACATCGATGATGGCTTGAAAATTGCTACCATTTCCAGATGCAAAGACAGCAACTTTTTTCATCGGCGGCCACCTAGTACAATTCCCTCTTCTGCTGTAACCATACCAATCTCATATGGAGTTTCCCCGGACTCTCTTAAATGATCCATCAAGTCAGCGGCGTTTTCTTTATCAACAGCGATAACCATGCCGATACCCATGTTAAAAATATTATACATATCCTGCTGTTCGATCTGGCCAACTGTCGTGATTAAATTAAAAATCGGTGGAATCTCCCAGCTCTTATCATAAATCGCAGCTCCAAGTCCCTCAGGAAGCATCCGCGGAATATTTTCAATAAATCCGCCGCCTGTAATATGGGCCATCCCTTTTATTTCGAATTTTTTCAAAGCCGATAAAATCGGTTTTACATAGATTCTTGTTGGTTTTAATAATTCCTCTCCTAAACTGCAGCCAAGTTCGTCTACATATTCCGTTAAGGCCCAATTATTGAAAACCTTTCTAACGAGTGAATACCCATTGCTGTGAATTCCGCTTGAAGCTAATCCAATCAACACGTCTCCAGGCTTGATATTTTGTCCTGTGATCATTTTGGATTTCTCAACAGCTCCAACGGTGAATCCTGCTAAATCATACTCACTTTCACTATACAAACCAGGCATTTCCGCTGTTTCACCGCCAATAAGTGCACAGCCTGCCTGTTCACATCCATCACTAATACCCTTTACAATTGCCTCTATCTTTTCCGGATCTGCTTTTCCGCATGCAATATAATCTAAAAAGAACAAAGGCTCTGCCCCTTGAACCACGATATCATTGACACACATTGCAACAGCATCGATACCAATGGTGTCATGCTTATCCATCCAAAAAGCAATCATCAGCTTTGTGCCAACTCCGTCTGTTCCTGAGACAAGAACAGGTTCTTTTAGGTTAAGAGAAGATAGGTCAAACATTCCGCCAAATCCGCCTAACCCGCCTAATACACCTGCTCGGGCTGTTCTTTGCACATGCTTTTTCATTCTTTCAACAGCCTCATAGCCTGCTTCGATGTTTACCCCTGCCTGTTTATACGCATTTGCCATGATGGTCCCCCTTATTTTTGGTAATAATATTGGAGTGTATCTGGATATATTTCCGTTGGATAATTACCTGTAAAACAGCCAAGGCAGAAACCATCCGTTCCTTCAGTTTTTACAATTGCTTCTACCATTCCCTCTGTGCTTAAAAACGTTAGGGAATCAGCACCAATAAGCTCGCGAATATCTTCCACTGATTTATCCGATGCAATTAATTCCTCCTTAGACGATGTATCAATCCCATAGAAACAAGGATTTTTTATCGGCGGAGAACTGATCACAACATGTACCTCTGTCGCTCCTGCTTCCTTTAGCAGCGATACAATCCGTTTGCTCGTGGTTCCGCGAACGATGGAGTCATCCACCATTACAACACGTTTTCCTTCTACCACACCGCGAACAGCGGACAGCTTCATTTTTACCCCTTGCTCTCGTAAGGTTTGAGTAGGTTGAATGAAAGTTCTGCCAACATATTTATTTTTAATTAAGCCCATTTCATAGGGAATACCGGAAACTTCTGCATAGCCAATCGCGGCAGAGATACTTGAATCTGGAACACCTGTTACTACGTCGGCTTCGATCGGAGCTTCAACTGCCAATCTTTTCCCCATATTCTTACGGGCTGTATGCACATTAATACCTTGAATGTTACTATCCGGTCTTGAGAAATAAACATATTCCATCGCACAGATTGACTTTGTTGAATTGAAAGCGAATTGCTCAGAAGTAATTCCGTCCTTGTTTATAATCAATAATTCTCCCGGTCGAATATCACGGATAAATTCCGCCCCAATGACATCAAATGCACAGGTTTCGGAAGCAACCACATAGGCATCTCCTAAACATGCGAGTGATAATGGTCTTAACCCATGAGGATCAAGAGCAACCATTAATTCATTCTCCGTTAGGATTAAATAGGCGTAAGCTCCTTTTAACATCGAAAGAGCATTTTTAACCTGATCTTTAAGCTCAGGAAATCCGCTTCTTCTAATTAAATGAGCTAAAACTTCGGTATCAGAGCTTGTTTGAAAAATACTTCCCTGTGCTTCCAGCTGGTGCTTTAAGAAATTAGCATTTACTAGGTTTCCATTATGGGCAAGGGCAAGACTGCCCGTTTGGGAATGGAACAGCAAGGGCTGGACATTTTCATAACCGGCGCCTCCTGCCGTTGCATAACGTACATGCCCAATCGCAGAGGTTCCCTTTAATTCTTCCATTACCTTCGGAGTGAAAATCTCTGAAACGAGTCCTTCACCTTTGACAACCCTTAGCTTTTCTCCGTTGGATACGACGATACCTGTACCCTCCTGGCCGCGATGCTGCAGACTATGAAGCCCATAATAGGTAAGCTGTGCAGAATCTGGGTGTCCCCAGACACCAAATACTCCGCACTCTTCGTTTAATCCCTTGATTTCAGCAAGCATGGAATAGCTCCTTTCCAGGCATCCTTCAATTGGTTTACAGAAGCTTCTAATACTGTATCGGTTTTAGATAAAACCTTTAACGTTCCTGTTTCGTTCACTTCTCCGATTAATTGTGCAGTTACTAAACTCTCAAACTGTGCTTGATGTTCTTTTTTCACAGATAACAAGAAACGAGATTGTGATTCACTGAATAAGGAAGAAACGAGATTCCCTGAAACATTCACTTCCGCTCCGAGTTTGTCATTGTCGAAAAGACTTTCGGCAATCGCCACTGCTAAACCGCCTTCTGATAAGTCATGAGCAGATTGAACTACGCCAGCACGGATGGCCGCTAATACTTGATCCTGATTTGCTTTTTCTACCTCAATATTTAACTCCGGAGCTTTTCCAAAAACTTTTCCGTGAACTAGTTTTTGAAGCTCACTTCCACCGAATTCATCCTTTGTTTCTCCAACTAAGTAGATAAGGTCGCCACTATTTTTAAATGATTGTGTGGTGATATGATCAATATCTGTTACCAATCCAACCATTCCGATTACTGGCGTTGGATAGATGGCCGTACCGCTTGTTTCGTTATATAAAGAGACGTTACCGCCAATAACTGGAGTTTCAAGAACGCGGCAGGCTTCACTGATTCCATCCGCTGCTTTTTCAATTTGCCAGAACACTTCTGGCTTTTCTGGATTACCGAAGTTTAAGTTATCAGTAATGGCTAATGGTTCTGCACCAGAGCAGACAATATTACGGGCTGCTTCCGCTACGGCAATTTTCCCGCCCACTTCAGGGTCTAAATACACATAGCGTGAGTTACAGTCAGTTGTCATCGCTAATGCCTTACGAGTTCCACGAATACGAACTACTGCCGCATCTGAACCTGGTGATACAACTGTATTTGTCCGCACCATATAGTCATACTGCTGATAAACCCATTCCTTGCTCGCAATTGTTGACTGACTTAAAAGCTTTAGAAGTGTTTCTTTTAGATCGGAAACCTGTGGGATTTCCTGCTCCATTGCCTGAAACTCCTCATAATACGCAGGAACTTTGGATAGTTTGTGATAAACAGGTGCGTCTTCCGCTAAAGCGTCAACCGGAACATCTGCCACGATTTCGCCATGGTGCAGCAAACGTAGTTTTTTATCATCTGTTACTGTACCAATCGCTACAGCTTCCAGGTCATATTTTGTGAATAAATCTTTTATCTCCTGCTCTCTTCCCTTTGTAACAACAATTAGCATACGTTCTTGAGATTCTGAAAGCATCATTTCATATGCAGTCATACCTGTTTCACGCTGTGGAACGAGGTCTAAGTTCATTTCGATACCCATTCCAGCCTTACTTGCCATCTCAGCTGATGAGCTTGTTAATCCTGCTGCACCCATATCCTGAATTCCTACAAGCGCGTCAGATTGGATCAGCTCAAGGCAGGCTTCTAGTAAAAGCTTTTCCATGAACGGGTCGCCAACCTGAACGGCTGGACGATTTTCATCGGATTGCTCAGTCAATTCTTCAGAAGCAAAGGTTGCACCATGAATTCCATCACGGCCTGTTTTTGCACCGACATACATCACCGTATTGCCGACACCTTGTGCAAGACCTTTTTTAATGTCTTTATGGTCAATCAAGCCGACACACATCGCATTCACTAACGGATTCCCATCATAGCTGGCGTCAAATTGTATTTCTCCGCCGACAGTCGGAATTCCGATACAGTTGCCGTAACCTGCAATCCCAGCGACAACTTCTTTGAATAAGTAGCGCACCCTTGCAGATTCATCCAATTCTCCGAAGCGAAGTGAGTTTAATAGTGCGATTGGACGTGCACCCATCGAGAAAATATCACGGATGATTCCGCCTACGCCTGTTGCGGCACCTTGATATGGTTCAATCGCAGATGGATGGTTGTGGCTTTCAATTTTAAAAACAACCGCTTGTTCATCACCGATATCGACAATCCCTGCGCCTTCACCAGGACCTTGAAGAACCTTTCCTCCTGTAATTGGGAATTTTTTCAATACTGGCTTCGAGTTTTTATAGCTGCAATGCTCTGACCACATAACTGAAAATAATCCCGTTTCAGTGTAGTTCGGTGTCCGGCCAAGAATGTTTTCAACGAGCGTAAATTCTTCATCGGATAAGCCCATTTGCTGATAAAGTTTTTCTGTCTTTACTTGATCTGGTCTTGGTTCATGCTTTAACAACATTTGCTTCCCTCCAGCTTCTTACAATCGATTGAAATAATTTAAGTCCATCTGCGCCGCCTAATAACTCATCAACAGCTCTTTCTGGGTGCGGCATCATTCCAAGAACATTTCCTTTTTCATTGATAATGCCTGCTATATCTTCTAAACTTCCGTTCGGGTTATCTTGGTACGTAAAAACGATTTGATTGTTCGCTTTGAGCTTCACGAGTGTTTCTTCATCACAATAGTAGTTTCCTTCACCGTGAGCGACAGGAATGCTAATGGTTTCTCCTTGAGAGTAGGCCGTAGAAAACATCGTCTTATTGTTCTCTACCTTTAATTCAACAGGTTTACAGATAAATGATAGACTTTCGTTACGTTTCATGGCTCCAGGCAGTAACCCAGCTTCAAGCAAAATCTGAAACCCATTGCAGACACCAAGAATCGGTTTACCAGCCTCTGCCGCTTTTACTACCTCTTTCATTACCTTGCTAAAACGAGCAATGGCGCCTGTTCGTAAGTAATCACCATATGAAAAACCGCCAGGAAGTAAGATGCCGTCAAATCCCTCTAAGCTTTCCGTATCATGCCATACATATTCAACCTGCTCACCAAGTTCATCCTTAATCGCATGGTACATATCGATATCACAGTTAGACCCCGGAAAAACGATGACTGCAAACTTCACTGAGGAACAACCTCCTCTACTTCATAACGGTAGTCTTCAATAACTGGATTTGCTAACAGCTTGCTGCAAATTTCATTGATTACTTCATCAAGATTACGCTCTGACTTTTCAATCGTCAGCTCCATATATTTACCGATTCGAACATCGGATACCTCTGGATAGTTTAATGATTGCAGTGAATGCGTTACTGCCTTACCTTGTGGATCTAGTACACTTTCTCTCAACGTAACATATACCTTTACTTTATACATGCTATTTTCCCCCTAATCTGTTAAAAACAGTTTCGTAAGCTTCTGTTAAACTTCCAAGGTCCCGACGGAATACATCTTTATCGAGCTTTTCATTTGTCTTTTTGTCCCATAATCTGCAGGTATCCGGTGAAATCTCATCTGCTAATAAAATGTCTTCAGCAGCATCCTTGCCAAATTCTAGTTTGAAGTCGATCAAATTGATGCCTAGTTCAGCGAAAAATCCTGTTAAAACTTTATTGATTTGCAGGGCTTTTTCTTTTAAAACGGCCAGTTCTTCTGCTGTTGCAACGTTCAATTCGTAAATATGGTCAACAGTTACGAGTGGATCGCCGAGGTCGTCATTTTTTAAATAAAACTCGACCAGCGGTTTTGTTAACTCTTTACCTTCCTCGATTCCCATGCGCTTTGAAAAACTGCCTGCAGCCACGTTTCGGACGACAACTTCAAGAGGGATGATACTTACTTTTTTAACCAGCTGCTCCGTTTCCGACAGTTGCTTAATAAAATGCGACTCAATTCCCTGTTCTTTAAGCTTTAAAAATAGCAAACTAGTAATTTCGTTATTCAAACGCCCTTTACCGGTAATATCCGCCTTCTTTTGCCCGTTAAAAGCTGTAGCTGAATCCTTATATTCAATTAAAACCGTCTGTTCATCATCTGTTTTAAAAATCCGCTTTGCTTTTCCTTCATACAAAAGCTCTCTCATAGAACGCCTCCTGAATTGGCAATATTGGGAATCTTCTTGATAAGTTAGGGGTGCACTTGCACCCCTTCTATTTTTTTACCCGTTCAACCCTAATCGTTCAAAAATGGTATCAACATGCTGAAGGTGATAGTTGTAATCAAAACAGTCAGCAATTTCTTCCGCTGAAAGCAGGCTAGTAATTTTCGGCTCTTCTTCAATCAAGCCGCGGAATGGTACTTGTTTTTCCCATGACTCCATTGTTTTTGGCTGCACAGTATCGTAGGCCTCTTCACGTGATAAGCCTTTGTCAATCAACGCCAGCAGTACTCTCTGTGAGTAAATCAGCCCAAGTGTACGATCCATGTTACGTTTCATGTTTTCCGGGTAGACTGTAAGGTTTTTAATGATGTTGCCAAAACGATTTAACATGTAGTTCAAGGCAATCGTAGCGTCCGGTAAAATGATCCGCTCTGCAGACGAGTGTGAAATATCCCGTTCATGCCATAACGGCACATTTTCATATGCGGTCATCATATAGCCGCGAATCACACGTGCCAAACCAGTCATATTTTCGGACCCAATTGGGTTTCGTTTATGAGGCATTGCTGATGATCCTTTTTGTCCTTTTGCAAAAAACTCTTCTACTTCACGCGTTTCACTTTTTTGTAGCCCGCGGACTTCCACAGCGAATTTTTCTATCGAAGTCGCAATCAATGCAAGAGTGGACATATAGTGTGCATGGCGGTCGCGCTGCAAGGTTTGAGTTGAGATCGGTGCAGGCTGAGTCCCAAGTTTTTCACACACATATTGTTCAACAAACGGGTTAATATTCGCATACGTTCCAACTGCTCCAGAAATTTTTCCAAACTCAACACCAGAAGCGGCCTGATTAAAACGCTCCAGGTTTCGTTTCATTTCTTCGTACCAAAGAGCAAGCTTTAAGCCGAATGTAGTCGGTTCCGCATGTACCCCGTGTGTACGCCCCATCATTACGGTAAATTTATGTTCGATCGCTTTGTTTTTTAGAATTTCTATAAAGTTTTCAAGATCCTTTCGGATAATCGCATTGGCCTGCTTTAATAAGTAAGAAAGCGCGGTATCTACCACATCCGTTGAAGTTAAACCGTAATGTACCCATTTGCGCTCTTCTCCTAATGTCTCGGACACAGCGCGGGTAAAAGCCACAACATCATGTCTAGTCTCTTCTTCGATTTCTCTAATCCGGTCAATATTAAAGAATGCATTCTCACGAAGCTTCTTTACGTCCTCTTTCGGAATTTCTCCTAACTCCGCCCATGCCTCACATGCAAGGATTTCAACCTCCAGCCACGCGTTAAAGCGATTTTCATCTGTCCAAATCGCACCCATTTCAGGTCTTGTATAACGATCAATCATTTTTTGGCCTCCAAACTTTTATCTTCCCAAATGTGACTGTTACTCACATCTTCAAGGGCAGTATCAACCGTATCACATAGAATGGTTACATGCCCCATTTTTCGTTTAAATTTCGCCTCTTTTTTACCGTAAAAATGAACCTTCCAATCCGGTACACATGTTACTTTTTCTAACACGTTTTGAACATGCTCTCCTAATATATTAACCATGACTGCAGGCTTTAATAGCTCAGTCTTACCAAGAGGAAGGTTACACACAGCCCTGATATGCTGTTCGAATTGTGATGTTTCACAAGCTTCAATCGTATAATGCCCTGAATTATGCGGTCTAGGAGCGAGTTCATTTATATAAATTGTATCCTCATCCGTTAAAAACATTTCAACCGCCAGCGTTCCCACTAACTCAAATGCATTGGCAAGCTGAATCGCGGATTGAATGGCCTTATCCTCCGCTTGTTTACTAATACGTGCAGGCACAATCGTTTGGTGGAGAATATTATCCTGATGAATATTTTCGCCAACCGGAAATACTGCTGTTTCCCCTTGCGAATTTCGAACGATTATGACGGAAATTTCTTTCGTAAAAGAAACCCATTTTTCCAAGATACATTGTCCGTGTTCAAGAAGTACTTTAGCCTCTTCAATATCCTGGCTATTTTTAAGAACTGCTTGCCCTTTGCCGTCATAACCGCCGCGTGCTGTTTTCAATACAACGGGATAACCAAGTCGTTCACAATTTTCTTGAAGATCATTCAGCGAATTGATGACCGCATATGGTGCCACCTCGACACCTGCATTTGAAATTGCCGCTTTTTCTTTCACCCGGTCTTGAGTAATTTCAAGCAGGTTCTTACCCTGTGGTACATAGGCTTGATTACAAAGCCATTCAAGCGCTGCAGCATCTATATTTTCAAATTCGTAGGTAATGACATCACTGATTTCAGCAAGTTGGCTAATGGCTGCTAGATCATCATAATTGGCGATAATCTTATAATCTGCCACCTGACCGCATGGAGAATCTTCCGTTGGGTCTAAAACCGCGATTCGATAACCCATTGCTCTTGCGGAAAGGGCCATCATTCTTCCGAGCTGACCGCCGCCAATAATTCCAATCGTTTGTCCTGGTAAAATTGTTTGATTAGACAAGCTCTTCACTACTTTCTATTGCCGCTTTTTTTGCTTCCTCGCGGACTTTCTCAAGTCGTTCTTGTAATTTTGTATCGTTAATCGCTGCGATCTGAGCAGCGAGCAAACCAGCATTCGTGGCTCCTGCCTTCCCAATTGCTACCGTTGCCACTGGTACGCCAGCCGGCATTTGCACAATCGATAATAATGAATCCAACCCATTTAATGCCTTCGATTGAACAGGAACCCCAATCACAGGTAATGTCGTCTTTGCAGCCACCATACCTGGCAGATGAGCAGCACCGCCGGCACCTGCAATGATTACCTTAATTCCCCTTTCTCTAGCATTCTCAGCAAATTCAAACATCAAATCAGGAGTACGGTGTGCTGAAACGACCTTTTTTTCATACGGAACCTCTAACCGGTCAAGGATCTCACAGGCATGCTTCATCGTTTCCCAATCTGATTTACTTCCCATTATTACTGCGACAATCGGATTCATGTTCTCGCCCCTTTTTATAGCTCCAGCGCCCCTGAACAAGTCGCTTGCGCTTTTATTACTTTCTTATATAAAAAGCCCTAAACAGATACTTCCCCAATTTCGCAGAAATGAGAGAAAGTAGTCTGTCCGGGCTATTCGGCACAGATAAAATACCTTGAAATGATTTTGTCATTTCCGGCATTTCCACTTTCCCTCATAGTCCAATCATTTACGGTAATTGGGTAGAAACTTATGGGCCATATTCCCATTATTATACGAGGGTATTACGTAATTTATTTATTTGACACCTTTATATTATAATTTATGGAGCAAATGGTCAATAAAAACGAACAATTTTATTCTTTTAAAATATAACGTTCGCTTTTATTCGATACAAGCTCCTTCAAATATAATCTGCCTTCCGATGGGTTCATAGGCTTTTTCGTTCCCATTAATTACCTCGTGGAAGATCGGTTTTTCCGTACGGCGAATTGGGATATATCCCTGCTTCTTCATACGCTCTAAACAAGCCTCAATACTTTCATCTTCTTGAACCTCAAATTGCATTTTCTTCTTTTTACTCATGAAAACAATTTCCCTCTTTTCACTGATTTCACCCAAAAGCCGCCATGGATCGCTTTTGGTTCATAGGAGATGATAAATGCTTTGGGATCTATACCTTTTATCGTTTCATATAATTTAAGTTCGAATTTCCTTGGAGTCAAGATTTGCAGGGCCATACGATCTCCCTCGAGCCCATGGGCCGCCCAATCTGTCACTCCAAAACCTTTTTCTCTTAAAACCTTTGGCAGATCCTTATCATATTCCTTTGTGATTACATTCACCGTAATATAGCCCAAAGCCAGCTTTTCCTCAATTTTCATCCCGACAATCACACCGATACCGTACCCAACCGCATAAGCTATTAAGTTTTGAATTTCATTAATATTATTCAATACAAGACCAAGTCCTAACACGTAAATCACTACTTCAATCATACTCAGTGACGCCGCTAAATATCGCTGACCTTTTAATGTTAAAATCATCCTGATCGTAAAAAATGATACATAGACAATATTGATAACCAAGATAATCGCGACCATCACAAAACTATTCTCTAACAATGAGTACACCCCTATCACTATTTCGTATTTTGTTAGTGTAACCCTTTTTATAGAATTTTTCATTCATTTTAAATAGACCTGCCATTTTGACAGGTCTCAAGCTAGGATTATTTAACCAAGGGGAATTGATTTGAAGGATTGTCTTTTGCATGGTCAAGGAGTGTAGTTAAAATGTCATTCCAAATTTGGTCATCATCCGTTAAAAAATGACCTGCTACAGGGATAAAGTGAGTTTGGCAATTTGGGATAAGAGAAGCAGCCTTTTTCATTTCCTCTGCCGGAGCCATTCGATCCCCTTGACCATGCCAAACATCAATCGGTACAGCAATGTCAGCAAAGGAAAATCCCCAAGGTTTGGATAATAAAATAGGTTCATTCACACATTCATCCACAGATACTCGAAAGGCTTCGCCCATATGCATCATTAAACCTTTTAACTGTTCATCTGTTTGTAAAAATTGACGATCCCACTCATGTAAATGCTTGTTTCCTTTTTTATTTTGCTCTATGAACTTTTCTGGCTGTTCTTCAAGCAGCTTTTTCGTTGAGCGATAACTTGCTCTTACTAGCCACGGTGCTTTTCTAGCGAGAAAAAAAGCGATTTTATTGGCAGTCATTGTACCTTTTGGAGATTTCCCATTTTCAAATGGAGTGGTGCTGGCTACTAAAGCTACTGATTCAAGTCTTTCAGCGAGCTTATAGGCACAGGCTGCAGCAAATGCGCCGCCTCCTGAAACCCCAATAATCGAGAACTTACCTAGCTTCAAAAAGTCTGCTGCTTCATTTATATCATCAACCCAATCAAGCAGGGTTCGGTTTGGCTTTGGGTCTGATAACCCAAAGCCCGGACGGTCCAACGATATCAATCGAATTCCCAATGTCTTAGAGATTTTATCATCCCCAAGAAATAGTAAGCGGGACCCTGGTGTACCATGAAAAAACATAACTGGCAGCCCTTGCGGCTCTCCATATTCAATCACAGCCAACTTTCTGCCATCTTTTAATGGAACCATATAGTCTCTCATTTCATTCTCCTCCATTATTTAATTTAATTAAATATTTTAGGTAACTTAAATATTACTCAAAAAAATTTACTCCTTCTGAGCTTCGACTGCGATATGATATAGTTTTTCATGAATGTCTAATAACTTCTCCAGATCATCCTTTGGTAATTTCGCATAATATTTTTCAATGATAAATAACTGATTCTTTTCGACCATTTCGTTATAGTGATGACCTTTTTCACCGAGTTGGACGATAATTTCGCGGCGGTTGTCAGGATTGATCTCTCTGTTTATATAATCCTGCTTTTCAAGCTTTGATATAAGCTGACTTGCAGCACTTGCCGTAATCGCTAAAAAGTGTGAGATTTCATTTACAGTCCGATTTTTTACCCTTAATAGTTCTAAGATTACTTGTTGTTTTGTTGAAAGGTCTGCAAACTCATCATTCATTAATTTTTTATAGTCTTCTAAAAATAGTGAACTCAACGCATTGGAGTAATCTAATATTTTGCTGCATAACATTTCTATATCTTTGTTCACTTCTTTCACCTCTTTACATTTCCATTATAAACCAATATAAACATTTAAGTAAACTTAAATGTTTATAAAAGTTAAAAAGCTAAGCTGGTAACCAGCTTAGCCTCTAGATTAATGTTTTTTTCAAGTTTCGTAAATAATGATGACGGATGAATAAAAAATAGATGATTTGTACGATAAAAAAGCTTGCTATTACGATAACCATTTCGGTTGCAATTGACATCGCAAATAAGCTTTGCAACGCCATAAAGGCAAAAACACTGTGAATGATGGCTACAATAATGGGGACAAAGAAAAGCAGTAACAGCTGCTGTGTAACAGTCTTGTTCAGCTCCCCATCTGTTAAACCTACCTTTTTAATGGTTAAACATCCAATAAAACAAGATGTGGGGAATACTGTTCAAATTGGTAAAGGACACTGTCAAAATGATTGACTGACTGGGTATTAAAGCCAAATTTATGTAAATGCTCTTCAAGCAGTGTAACAAGTTGTTTATCATCTTCTACAACAAAAATTTTAAACATATGATTCTCCTTTAATTGGGGATTCTAAGAAAAAAAGATTTTAGGTGGTAACTCATGAAAAAAATACTAGTGTTCGTACTTTTATTATTAACCATTATTCCAAGTGCTGTCTCAGCAATACCGCATGAAAATCTAAAAGCAGCTTTTGTAAGAAACAATGAATTATGGATAAAAATAAAGGAATGGGAAATGAAAATTACAGACTCAGGTTATGTAAGATACCCCAAATGGTCATTCGATGGCAGTTGGATAGCCTATTTGAAGTCAGTAAAAGAGGGGGATGTTTTTGACCTATGGACGTACAATGTAAAAACCAATAAACACTATAAGGTAAAAGAAAATGTCAGTGATAATTTCCAATGGTCCCCTTATGAAAATAAAATCGGATTTCAAGTGGCAAAAAATTTATTTACTATTAATTCCGGACAACTAGGTCAATTTATTCCAGTTGCGAAAAACGTTGAAAACTTTTCTTGGCTTCCAACAGGGAATGGTTTACTTATTTCAACCAAGAAAAATCCAAAACTTAACTCAGATATAATTTTATCAAAAGTTATCTTAAGAAAAAATGAAAAGCCTATGATTAGCTATTTTTACACAATAAACGTGGATAATGATGAAATATTGGTCTCTACTAGTATATTTAAATGGTCAAACGACAAGAATTGGTTGAGCTTTTTATTAATCCCTACCGCTTCCTTATCTGCTGATGGAAATATCTTATCCGTCCTGTCCTCTGATGGAAAAACATTTCACCGAGTGGATGAAATGCTGCGGGAAGATGCCTGGTTCCAATGGGCGCCATTTAACAGCCTATTAGGATATATAGAAGGTACTGGAAGAGAAGCTACCATTACTAAGCTATTAAAGGTTTTAAATGCCCCAACAATGGAAAATGATGTTTATACCCCTGCCGGTTTTGTAGATCGCGATTTAACTTGGCAAGACAACTGGACTATCTTCGTTTCACGTTCGAAGGAAAGTGGTGAAGGAATCTTAGACAGAAGACCATTGCCAAACCTATATAAGATTAATCTATCGGATAATAAACAAACCCAGGTAACTGCTCCACCTGTAAAGTATGGGGATTTTAGACCTCAAGTCGTTAAAAATAATCTAATTTGGATAAGAACAGATCGGAGGAATACACATGTACTCGTATCGCCTACCTATCAAATGAATGAAATGGTTTGGATTAACAATATCAATATTGGCAGTTCTTACTATGAAAAATGGAGTTGGGATGAGGTATTTAGTTTATATACGGGGCGCTAATTTTTATGTTTAGGAGGAGCACCAGGCAGGTTTATAGTGCCTGTCTCCTCCCCCAGACTTAAATGTCTTCAACTAATGTATTGGTAAGTGTACCTAACTTTTCAACTTCAACCGTTACCACATCACCCGGTTTCAAGTAAACTCTCTTTTCCCTTGGATATCCAATGATAACACCTTCAGGAGTTCCAGTAAGAATCACATCACCTGGTGTAAGAGTCATATGCTGTGAAACATAGCTGACAATCTCTTCAACATTAAAAATCATATCGGATGTATTGGAATCTTGACGTTTTTCTCCATTTACATATGTTTTTAATTGCAACTTGTTGGGATCCCCTGCTTCATTCGCTGTGACAAGATATGGACCGATAGGGCAGAAGCCATCAGATGTTTTTCCAAGCAGCCATTGATGTGTTCTTTTTTGCAGGTCACGTGCTGAAAAATCATTTGCTGTGCAGTAGCCAAAAACATATTCTAATGCATTTTCCTTACTTACATACTTC
This sequence comes from Neobacillus sp. plas4, assembly GCF_057221695.1. NCBI lineage: Bacteria > Bacillati > Bacillota > Bacilli > Caryophanales > Bacillaceae > Neobacillus > Neobacillus sp. plas4. Next base: position 441,081 of record NZ_CM170152.1, on the reverse strand, counting down.
GCTTCTTTCCCTATTACTACCCCTAATTCAACTTCATAATCCAGTCGCTGGGTCACCTTTGGTACAGCTATCTCACATTTATGTCCTGTTAATGTATTATTAAATTTGCTAAATAATATTGGTACATCCGGATAGGGAGCTCTTGTTTCATCTGCATGTTTGCGATAATTTAAACCTATACAAATAATCTTGTTCGGCTGTGTGACACAAGGTCCCCACTCTATCTCTTCTTCACTTTTGATGTAATTTGGTTGATCTTCAACTGGCAGATTGGCAATATAGTCCTCGACTAAAGAAATCGCTTCCTGACCACCTGCGATTACATCCATGATATTTGTATGTATTTGATTATTAGGGCTAACTTTTAATGCCTCTTCAAGGTCAATAAGGCCATTCTCCGTTTTTACTCCTAACACATTCCTGCCTTCTTTTATGATCGTTACTAGTTTCATTGAATTGGTATCCTCCTTGTTTTCGCATCCTTACCAACTCATTTCTCTATTACTTACTTTTTATCCTTCCATTGGTCTTTAATTAATTGAAGTTATTTTTAGAAAAGACACACTCGTTATATTAAAAGTGCATGATTAACTATTTTGTGCCCGTAGTCCAGTCAATCGTTAATTACGGTAAGATTCAAATCGTGATTGTGCCCCTAATCCGGTCAATCGCTATTTACGGTAACAATCCAGTCGTGATTGTGCCCCTAATCTGGTCAATCGCTAATTACGGTAGCAATCCAGTCGTGATTGTGCCCCTATTCCGGTCAATCGCTAATTACGGTAACAATCCAGTCGTGATTGTGCCCCTAATCTGGTCAATCGCTAATTACGGTAGCAATCCAGTCGTGATTGTGCCCCTATTCCGGTCAATCGCTAATTACTGTAACAATCAGTCGTGATTGTGCCTCTAATCTGGTCAATTGTTAATTAGGGTAACAATCCAATCATTACTCTGCTTTATAAAAGTGAATCATTTCAGAAAACACACAAAAAAACACAACCTTCATCAGGTTGTGCTTCAGTTTGCCTGGCAACGTCCTACTCTCACAGGGACAAAGTCCCAACTACCATCGGCGCTGAGAAGCTTAACTTCCGTGTTCGGTATGGGAACGGGTGTGACCTTCTCGCCATTGCTGCCAGACTATTTAATTGAGGTTCATTCCCTCAAAACTAGATAATGTCAGAAGAAGTTAGTAAAAACGAGTTCATCTTTTAAAAATTGGTTAAGTCCTCGAACGATTAGTATCAGTCAGCTCCACACGTCACCGCGCTTCCACCTCTGACCTATCAACCTGATCATCTTTCAGGGTTCTTACTAGCTTGACGCTATGGGAAATCTCATCTTGAGGGGGGCTTCATGCTTAGATGCTTTCAGCACTTATCCCGTCCGCACATAGCTACCCAGCGATGCCTTTGGCAAGACAACTGGTACACCAGCGGTGCGTCCATCCCGGTCCTCTCGTACTAAGGACAGCTCCTCTCAAATTTCCTGCGCCCACGACGGATAGGGACCGAACTGTCTCACGACGTTCTGAACCCAGCTCGCGTACCGCTTTAATGGGCGAACAGCCCAACCCTTGGGACCGACTACAGCCCCAGGATGCGATGAGCCGACATCGAGGTGCCAAACCTCCCCGTCGATGTGGACTCTTGGGGGAGATAAGCCTGTTATCCCCGGGGTAGCTTTTATCCGTTGAGCGATGGCCCTTCCATGCGGAACCACCGGATCACTAAGCCCGACTTTCGTCCCTGCTCGACTTGTAGGTCTCGCAGTCAAGCTCCCTTGTGCCTTTACACTCTGCGAATGATTTCCAACCATTCTGAGGGAACCTTTGGGCGCCTCCGTTACTCTTTAGGAGGCGACCGCCCCAGTCAAACTGCCCACCTGACACTGTCTCCCACCCCGATCAGGGGTGAGGGTTAGAATTTCAATACAGCCAGGGTAGTATCCCACCGACGCCTCCACCGAAGCTGGCGCTCCGGCTTCTCAGGCTCCTACCTATCCTGTACAAGCTGTACCAAAATTCAATATCAGGCTACAGTAAAGCTCCACGGGGTCTTTCCGTCCTGTCGCGGGTAACCTGCATCTTCACAGGTAGTATAATTTCACCGAGTCTCTCGTTGAGACAGTGCCCAGATCGTTACGCCTTTCGTGCGGGTCGGAACTTACCCGACAAGGAATTTCGCTACCTTAGGACCGTTATAGTTACGGCCGCCGTTTACTGGGGCTTCGATTCAGAGCTTCGCTTAGAGCTAACCCCTCCTCTTAACCTTCCAGCACCGGGCAGGCGTCAGCCCCTATACTTCGCCTTGCGGCTTCGCAGAGACCTGTGTTTTTGCTAAACAGTCGCCTGGGCCTATTCACTGCGGCTCTTCGAGGCTATTCACCTCAAAAAGCACCCCTTCTCCCGAAGTTACGGGGTCATTTTGCCGAGTTCCTTAACGAGAGTTCTCTCGCTCACCTTAGGATTCTCTCCTCGCCTACCTGTGTCGGTTTGCGGTACGGGCACCTTTTATCTCGCTAGAGGCTTTTCTTGGCAGTGTGGAATCAGGAACTTCGGTACTATATTTCCCTCGGCATCACAGCTCAGCCTTACGGTGAACGGATTTTCCTATTCACCAGCCTACCTGCTTACACGCACATATCCAACAGTGCGCTTACCCTATCCTCCTGCGTCCCCCCATCACTCAAACGATAAAGAGGTGGTACAGGAATATCAACCTGTTGTCCATCGCCTACGCCTTTCGGCCTCGGCTTAGGTCCCGACTAACCCTGAGAGGACGAGCCTTCCTCAGGAAACCTTAGGCATACGGTGGATGGGATTCTCACCCATCTTTCGCTACTCATACCGGCATTCTCACTTCTAAGCGCTCCACCAGTCCTTACGGTCTAGCTTCAACGCCCTTAGAACGCTCTCCTACCACTGACATCGTAGATGTCAATCCACAGCTTCGGTGTTACGTTTAGCCCCGGTACATTTTCGGCGCAGAGTCACTCGACCAGTGAGCTATTACGCACTCTTTAAATGGTGGCTGCTTCTAAGCCAACATCCTGGTTGTCTAAGCAACTCCACATCCTTTTCCACTTAACGTAAACTTTGGGACCTTAGCTGGTGGTCTGGGCTGTTTCCCTTTTGACTACGGATCTTATCACTCGCAGTCTGACTCCCACGGATAAGTCTTTGGCATTCGGAGTTTGTCTGAATTCGGTAACCCGATGAGGGCCCCTAGTCCAAACAGTGCTCTACCTCCAAGACTCTTACAACGTGAGGCTAGCCCTAAAGCTATTTCGGAGAGAACCAGCTATCTCCAAGTTCGATTGGAATTTCTCCGCTACCCACACCTCATCCCCGCACTTTTCAACGTGCGTGGGTTCGGGCCTCCATCCAGTGTTACCTGGACTTCACCCTGGACATGGGTAGATCACCTGGTTTCGGGTCTACGACCACATACTTATTCGCCCTATTCAGACTCGCTTTCGCTGCGGCTCCGTCTCTTCAACTTAACCTTGCATGGGATCGTAACTCGCCGGTTCATTCTACAAAAGGCACGCCATCACCCATGAACGGGCTCTGACTACTTGTAGGCACACGGTTTCAGGATCTATTTCACTCCCCTTCCGGGGTGCTTTTCACCTTTCCCTCACGGTACTGGTTCACTATCGGTCACTAGGGAGTATTTAGCCTTGGGAGATGGTCCTCCCAGCTTCCGACCGGATTTCTCGTGTCCGGCCGTACTCAGGATCCACTCAGGAGGGAACGAAGTTTCAACTACAGGGTTTTTACCTTCTATGACGGGCCTTTCCAGACCGCTTCATCTACCCCGTTCCTTTGTAACTCCATGTTGAGTGTCCTACAACCCCAAGAGGCAAGCCTCTTGGTTTGGGCTATGTCCCGTTTCGCTCGCCGCTACTCAGGGAATCGCGTTTGCTTTCTCTTCCTCCGGGTACTTAGATGTTTCAGTTCCCCGGGTCTGCCTTCAATACCCTATGTATTCAGGTAAAGATACTGCTCCATTACGAGCAGTGGGTTCCCCCATTCGGAAATCTCCGGATCAAAGCTTACTTACAGCTCCCCGAAGCATATCGGTGTTAGTCCCGTCCTTCATCGGCTCCTAGTGCCAAGGCATCCACCGTGCGCCCTTTCTAACTTAACCTAAATGGTTATTCTCTTAATTTAATAAGAGAGAAAAACTAAAATGGCAATTCACTCGGTTTTTACTTGGTTTCTTCTTCTTACGATTATCTAGTTTTCAAAGAACGATTAAAAAAAGCTTTGAGAGAATTGTACTCTCAAAACTAAACAAACAAGTAACAGTCAACGTTTATCAGTCCACAAGGACTGTATATTCCTTAGAAAGGAGGTGATCCAGCCGCACCTTCCGATACGGCTACCTTGTTACGACTTCACCCCAATCATCTGTCCCACCTTAGGCGGCTGGCTCCTTACGGTTACCCCACCGACTTCGGGTGTTACAAACTCTCGTGGTGTGACGGGCGGTGTGTACAAGGCCCGGGAACGTATTCACCGCGGCATGCTGATCCGCGATTACTAGCGATTCCGGCTTCATGTAGGCGAGTTGCAGCCTACAATCCGAACTGAGAATGGTTTTATGGGATTGGCTAAACCTCGCGGTCTTGCAGCCCTTTGTACCATCCATTGTAGCACGTGTGTAGCCCAGGTCATAAGGGGCATGATGATTTGACGTCATCCCCACCTTCCTCCGGTTTGTCACCGGCAGTCTCCTTAGAGTGCCCAACTGAATGCTGGCAACTAAGAACAAGGGTTGCGCTCGTTGCGGGACTTAACCCAACATCTCACGACACGAGCTGACGACAACCATGCACCACCTGTCACTCTGTCCCCCGAAGGGGAACGTCCTATCTCTAGGAGTGTCAGAGGATGTCAAGACCTGGTAAGGTTCTTCGCGTTGCTTCGAATTAAACCACATGCTCCACCGCTTGTGCGGGCCCCCGTCAATTCCTTTGAGTTTCAGCCTTGCGGCCGTACTCCCCAGGCGGAGTGCTTAATGCGTTAGCTGCAGCACTAAAGGGCGGAAACCCTCTAACACTTAGCACTCATCGTTTACGGCGTGGACTACCAGGGTATCTAATCCTGTTTGCTCCCCACGCTTTCGCGCCTCAGCGTCAGTTACAGACCAGAAAGCCGCCTTCGCCACTGGTGTTCCTCCACATCTCTACGCATTTCACCGCTACACGTGGAATTCCGCTTTCCTCTTCTGTACTCAAGTCCCCCAGTTTCCAATGACCCTCCACGGTTGAGCCGTGGGCTTTCACATCAGACTTAAAGGACCGCCTGCGCGCGCTTTACGCCCAATAATTCCGGACAACGCTTGCCACCTACGTATTACCGCGGCTGCTGGCACGTAGTTAGCCGTGGCTTTCTGGTTAGGTACCGTCAAGGTACCGGCAGTTACTCCGGTACTTGTTCTTCCCTAACAACAGAGCTTTACGACCCGAAGGCCTTCATCGCTCACGCGGCGTTGCTCCGTCAGACTTTCGTCCATTGCGGAAGATTCCCTACTGCTGCCTCCCGTAGGAGTCTGGGCCGTGTCTCAGTCCCAGTGTGGCCGATCACCCTCTCAGGTCGGCTACGCATCGTCGCCTTGGTGAGCCGTTACCTCACCAACTAGCTAATGCGCCGCGGGCCCATCTGTAAGTGTCAGCGTAAACCGACTTTCAGCTTCCCCTCATGAGAGGGAAAGAATTATCCGGTATTAGCACCGGTTTCCCGGTGTTATCCCAGTCTTACAGGCAGGTTGCCCACGTGTTACTCACCCGTCCGCCGCTAATCAAGAGGTGCAAGCACCTCAAGATTCGCTCGACTTGCATGTATTAGGCACGCCGCCAGCGTTCGTCCTGAGCCAGGATCAAACTCTCCAAGAAAGTTGATATAGCTCATTTTGTTACGTTGGCTTAGCTTTTATTAAAAGCTAAAAAATTGTTTGTTGACGTTCTTGTTTGTTTAGTTTTCAAAGAACAATTTATCGCTTGTGTTTCAGCGACTGGATTAATAGTATATCGCATTTCTACTACTATATCAATTATTAATTATTTCCAATTTATTAGAAGTAAGTAATGTTGACATGGTGCTTTCTGAGCGACTTTACTATCATAACACCATCGGTGTTATTAATGCAAGAGAAAGTTTTTTCCATTTCTCATTAAGGGATTAAAAAAGACAGAAAGATTATTTCTGTCTTTCGCCTGGCAACGTCCTACTCTCACAGGGACAAAGTCCCAACTACCATCGGCGCTGAGAAGCTTAACTTCCGTGTTCGGTATGGGAACGGGTGTGACCTTCTCGCTATTGCTGCCAGACTATTTAATTGAGGTTCATTCCCTCAAAACTAGATAATGTCAGAAGAAGTTTAGTAAAAACGAGTTCATCTTTTAAAAATTGGTTAAGTCCTCGAACGATTAGTATCAGTCAGCTCCACACGTCACCGCGCTTCCACCTCTGACCTATCAACCTGATCATCTTTCAGGGTTCTTACTAGCTTGACGCTATGGGAAATCTCATCTTGAGGGGGGCTTCATGCTTAGATGCTTTCAGCACTTATCCCGTCCGCACATAGCTACCCAGCGATGCCTTTGGCAAGACAACTGGTACACCAGCGGTGCGTCCATCCCGGTCCTCTCGTACTAAGGACAGCTCCTCTCAAATTTCCTGCGCCCACGACGGATAGGGACCGAACTGTCTCACGACGTTCTGAACCCAGCTCGCGTACCGCTTTAATGGGCGAACAGCCCAACCCTTGGGACCGACTACAGCCCCAGGATGCGATGAGCCGACATCGAGGTGCCAAACCTCCCCGTCGATGTGGACTCTTGGGGGAGATAAGCCTGTTATCCCCGGGGTAGCTTTTATCCGTTGAGCGATGGCCCTTCCATGCGGAACCACCGGATCACTAAGCCCGACTTTCGTCCCTGCTCGACTTGTAGGTCTCGCAGTCAAGCTCCCTTGTGCCTTTACACTCTGCGAATGATTTCCAACCATTCTGAGGGAACCTTTGGGCGCCTCCGTTACTCTTTAGGAGGCGACCGCCCCAGTCAAACTGCCCACCTGACACTGTCTCCCACCCCGATCAGGGGTGAGGGTTAGAATTTCAATACAGCCAGGGTAGTATCCCACCGACGCCTCCACCGAAGCTGGCGCTCCGGCTTCTCAGGCTCCTACCTATCCTGTACAAGCTGTACCAAAATTCAATATCAGGCTACAGTAAAGCTCCACGGGGTCTTTCCGTCCTGTCGCGGGTAACCTGCATCTTCACAGGTAGTATAATTTCACCGAGTCTCTCGTTGAGACAGTGCCCAGATCGTTACGCCTTTCGTGCGGGTCGGAACTTACCCGACAAGGAATTTCGCTACCTTAGGACCGTTATAGTTACGGCCGCCGTTTACTGGGGCTTCGATTCAGAGCTTCGCTTAGAGCTAACCCCTCCTCTTAACCTTCCAGCACCGGGCAGGCGTCAGCCCCTATACTTCGCCTTGCGGCTTCGCAGAGACCTGTGTTTTTGCTAAACAGTCGCCTGGGCCTATTCACTGCGGCTCTTCGAGGCTATTCACCTCAAAAAGCACCCCTTCTCCCGAAGTTACGGGGTCATTTTGCCGAGTTCCTTAACGAGAGTTCTCTCGCTCACCTTAGGATTCTCTCCTCGCCTACCTGTGTCGGTTTGCGGTACGGGCACCTTTTATCTCGCTAGAGGCTTTTCTTGGCAGTGTGGAATCAGGAACTTCGGTACTATATTTCCCTCGGCATCACAGCTCAGCCTTACGGTGAACGGATTTTCCTATTCACCAGCCTACCTGCTTACACGCACATATCCAACAGTGCGCTTACCCTATCCTCCTGCGTCCCCCCATCACTCAAACGATAAAGAGGTGGTACAGGAATATCAACCTGTTGTCCATCGCCTACGCCTTTCGGCCTCGGCTTAGGTCCCGACTAACCCTGAGAGGACGAGCCTTCCTCAGGAAACCTTAGGCATACGGTGGATGGGATTCTCACCCATCTTTCGCTACTCATACCGGCATTCTCACTTCTAAGCGCTCCACCAGTCCTTACGGTCTAGCTTCAACGCCCTTAGAACGCTCTCCTACCACTGACATCGTAGATGTCAATCCACAGCTTCGGTGTTACGTTTAGCCCCGGTACATTTTCGGCGCAGAGTCACTCGACCAGTGAGCTATTACGCACTCTTTAAATGGTGGCTGCTTCTAAGCCAACATCCTGGTTGTCTAAGCAACTCCACATCCTTTTCCACTTAACGTAAACTTTGGGACCTTAGCTGGTGGTCTGGGCTGTTTCCCTTTTGACTACGGATCTTATCACTCGCAGTCTGACTCCCACGGATAAGTCTTTGGCATTCGGAGTTTGTCTGAATTCGGTAACCCGATGAGGGCCCCTAGTCCAAACAGTGCTCTACCTCCAAGACTCTTACAACGTGAGGCTAGCCCTAAAGCTATTTCGGAGAGAACCAGCTATCTCCAAGTTCGATTGGAATTTCTCCGCTACCCACACCTCATCCCCGCACTTTTCAACGTGCGTGGGTTCGGGCCTCCATCCAGTGTTACCTGGACTTCACCCTGGACATGGGTAGATCACCTGGTTTCGGGTCTACGACCACATACTTATTCGCCCTATTCAGACTCGCTTTCGCTGCGGCTCCGTCTCTTCAACTTAACCTTGCATGGGATCGTAACTCGCCGGTTCATTCTACAAAAGGCACGCCATCACCCATGAACGGGCTCTGACTACTTGTAGGCACACGGTTTCAGGATCTATTTCACTCCCCTTCCGGGGTGCTTTTCACCTTTCCCTCACGGTACTGGTTCACTATCGGTCACTAGGGAGTATTTAGCCTTGGGAGATGGTCCTCCCAGCTTCCGACCGGATTTCTCGTGTCCGGCCGTACTCAGGATCCACTCAGGAGGGAACGAAGTTTCAACTACAGGGTTTTTACCTTCTATGACGGGCCTTTCCAGACCGCTTCATCTACCCCGTTCCTTTGTAACTCCATGTTGAGTGTCCTACAACCCCAAGAGGCAAGCCTCTTGGTTTGGGCTATGTCCCGTTTCGCTCGCCGCTACTCAGGGAATCGCGTTTGCTTTCTCTTCCTCCGGGTACTTAGATGTTTCAGTTCCCCGGGTCTGCCTTCAATACCCTATGTATTCAGGTAAAGATACTGCTCCATTACGAGCAGTGGGTTCCCCCATTCGGAAATCTCCGGATCAAAGCTTACTTACAGCTCCCCGAAGCATATCGGTGTTAGTCCCGTCCTTCATCGGCTCCTAGTGCCAAGGCATCCACCGTGCGCCCTTTCTAACTTAACCTAAATGGTTATTCTCTTAATTCAATAAGAGAGAAAAACTAAAATGGCAATTCACTCGGTTTTTACTTGGTTTCTTCTTCTTACGATTATCTAGTTTTCAAAGAACGATTAAAAAAAGCTTTGAGAGAATTGTACTCTCAAAACTAAACAAACAAGTAACAGTCAACGTTTATCAGTCCACAAGGACTGTATATTCCTTAGAAAGGAGGTGATCCAGCCGCACCTTCCGATACGGCTACCTTGTTACGACTTCACCCCAATCATCTGTCCCACCTTAGGCGGCTGGCTCCTTACGGTTACCCCACCGACTTCGGGTGTTACAAACTCTCGTGGTGTGACGGGCGGTGTGTACAAGGCCCGGGAACGTATTCACCGCGGCATGCTGATCCGCGATTACTAGCGATTCCGGCTTCATGTAGGCGAGTTGCAGCCTACAATCCGAACTGAGAATGGTTTTATGGGATTGGCTAAACCTCGCGGTCTTGCAGCCCTTTGTACCATCCATTGTAGCACGTGTGTAGCCCAGGTCATAAGGGGCATGATGATTTGACGTCATCCCCACCTTCCTCCGGTTTGTCACCGGCAGTCTCCTTAGAGTGCCCAACTGAATGCTGGCAACTAAGAACAAGGGTTGCGCTCGTTGCGGGACTTAACCCAACATCTCACGACACGAGCTGACGACAACCATGCACCACCTGTCACTCTGTCCCCCGAAGGGGAACGTCCTATCTCTAGGAGTGTCAGAGGATGTCAAGACCTGGTAAGGTTCTTCGCGTTGCTTCGAATTAAACCACATGCTCCACCGCTTGTGCGGGCCCCCGTCAATTCCTTTGAGTTTCAGCCTTGCGGCCGTACTCCCCAGGCGGAGTGCTTAATGCGTTAGCTGCAGCACTAAAGGGCGGAAACCCTCTAACACTTAGCACTCATCGTTTACGGCGTGGACTACCAGGGTATCTAATCCTGTTTGCTCCCCACGCTTTCGCGCCTCAGCGTCAGTTACAGACCAGAAAGCCGCCTTCGCCACTGGTGTTCCTCCACATCTCTACGCATTTCACCGCTACACGTGGAATTCCGCTTTCCTCTTCTGTACTCAAGTCCCCCAGTTTCCAATGACCCTCCACGGTTGAGCCGTGGGCTTTCACATCAGACTTAAAGGACCGCCTGCGCGCGCTTTACGCCCAATAATTCCGGACAACGCTTGCCACCTACGTATTACCGCGGCTGCTGGCACGTAGTTAGCCGTGGCTTTCTGGTTAGGTACCGTCAAGGTACCGGCAGTTACTCCGGTACTTGTTCTTCCCTAACAACAGAGCTTTACGACCCGAAGGCCTTCATCGCTCACGCGGCGTTGCTCCGTCAGACTTTCGTCCATTGCGGAAGATTCCCTACTGCTGCCTCCCGTAGGAGTCTGGGCCGTGTCTCAGTCCCAGTGTGGCCGATCACCCTCTCAGGTCGGCTACGCATCGTCGCCTTGGTGAGCCGTTACCTCACCAACTAGCTAATGCGCCGCGGGCCCATCTGTAAGTGTCAGCGTAAACCGACTTTCAGCTTCCCCTCATGAGAGGGAAAGAATTATCCGGTATTAGCACCGGTTTCCCGGTGTTATCCCAGTCTTACAGGCAGGTTGCCCACGTGTTACTCACCCGTCCGCCGCTAACCAAGAGGTGCAAGCACCTCAAGATTCGCTCGACTTGCATGTATTAGGCACGCCGCCAGCGTTCGTCC
>NZ_CM170152.1:285000-427500 GCF_057221695.1 Neobacillus sp. plas4 | reverse complement strand
TCTTTGGCATTCGGAGTTTGTCTGAATTCGGTAACCCGATGAGGGCCCCTAGTCCAAACAGTGCTCTACCTCCAAGACTCTTACAACGTGAGGCTAGCCCTAAAGCTATTTCGGAGAGAACCAGCTATCTCCAAGTTCGATTGGAATTTCTCCGCTACCCACACCTCATCCCCGCACTTTTCAACGTGCGTGGGTTCGGGCCTCCATCCAGTGTTACCTGGACTTCACCCTGGACATGGGTAGATCACCTGGTTTCGGGTCTACGACCACATACTTATTCGCCCTATTCAGACTCGCTTTCGCTGCGGCTCCGTCTCTTCAACTTAACCTTGCATGGGATCGTAACTCGCCGGTTCATTCTACAAAAGGCACGCCATCACCCATGAACGGGCTCTGACTACTTGTAGGCACACGGTTTCAGGATCTATTTCACTCCCCTTCCGGGGTGCTTTTCACCTTTCCCTCACGGTACTGGTTCACTATCGGTCACTAGGGAGTATTTAGCCTTGGGAGATGGTCCTCCCAGCTTCCGACCGGATTTCTCGTGTCCGGCCGTACTCAGGATCCACTCAGGAGGGAACGAAGTTTCAACTACAGGGTTTTTACCTTCTATGACGGGCCTTTCCAGACCGCTTCATCTACCCCGTTCCTTTGTAACTCCATGTTGAGTGTCCTACAACCCCAAGAGGCAAGCCTCTTGGTTTGGGCTATGTCCCGTTTCGCTCGCCGCTACTCAGGGAATCGCGTTTGCTTTCTCTTCCTCCGGGTACTTAGATGTTTCAGTTCCCCGGGTCTGCCTTCAATACCCTATGTATTCAGGTAAAGATACTGCTCCATTACGAGCAGTGGGTTCCCCCATTCGGAAATCTCCGGATCAAAGCTTACTTACAGCTCCCCGAAGCATATCGGTGTTAGTCCCGTCCTTCATCGGCTCCTAGTGCCAAGGCATCCACCGTGCGCCCTTTCTAACTTAACCTAAATGGTTATTCTCTTAATTCAATAAGAGAGAAAAACTAAAATGGCAATTCACTCGGTTTTTACTTGGTTTCTTCTTCTTACGATTATCTAGTTTTCAAAGAACGATTAAAAAAAGCTTTGAGAGAATTGTACTCTCAAAACTAAACAAACAAGTAACAGTCAACGTTTATCAGTCCACAAGGACTGTATATTCCTTAGAAAGGAGGTGATCCAGCCGCACCTTCCGATACGGCTACCTTGTTACGACTTCACCCCAATCATCTGTCCCACCTTAGGCGGCTGGCTCCTTACGGTTACCCCACCGACTTCGGGTGTTACAAACTCTCGTGGTGTGACGGGCGGTGTGTACAAGGCCCGGGAACGTATTCACCGCGGCATGCTGATCCGCGATTACTAGCGATTCCGGCTTCATGTAGGCGAGTTGCAGCCTACAATCCGAACTGAGAATGGTTTTATGGGATTGGCTAAACCTCGCGGTCTTGCAGCCCTTTGTACCATCCATTGTAGCACGTGTGTAGCCCAGGTCATAAGGGGCATGATGATTTGACGTCATCCCCACCTTCCTCCGGTTTGTCACCGGCAGTCTCCTTAGAGTGCCCAACTGAATGCTGGCAACTAAGAACAAGGGTTGCGCTCGTTGCGGGACTTAACCCAACATCTCACGACACGAGCTGACGACAACCATGCACCACCTGTCACTCTGTCCCCCGAAGGGGAAAATCCTATCTCTAGGAGTGTCAGAGGATGTCAAGACCTGGTAAGGTTCTTCGCGTTGCTTCGAATTAAACCACATGCTCCACCGCTTGTGCGGGCCCCCGTCAATTCCTTTGAGTTTCAGCCTTGCGGCCGTACTCCCCAGGCGGAGTGCTTAATGCGTTAGCTGCAGCACTAAAGGGCGGAAACCCTCTAACACTTAGCACTCATCGTTTACGGCGTGGACTACCAGGGTATCTAATCCTGTTTGCTCCCCACGCTTTCGCGCCTCAGCGTCAGTTACAGACCAGAAAGCCGCCTTCGCCACTGGTGTTCCTCCACATCTCTACGCATTTCACCGCTACACGTGGAATTCCGCTTTCCTCTTCTGTACTCAAGTCCCCCAGTTTCCAATGACCCTCCACGGTTGAGCCGTGGGCTTTCACATCAGACTTAAAGGACCGCCTGCGCGCGCTTTACGCCCAATAATTCCGGACAACGCTTGCCACCTACGTATTACCGCGGCTGCTGGCACGTAGTTAGCCGTGGCTTTCTGGTTAGGTACCGTCAAGGTACCGGCAGTTACTCCGGTACTTGTTCTTCCCTAACAACAGAGCTTTACGACCCGAAGGCCTTCATCGCTCACGCGGCGTTGCTCCGTCAGACTTTCGTCCATTGCGGAAGATTCCCTACTGCTGCCTCCCGTAGGAGTCTGGGCCGTGTCTCAGTCCCAGTGTGGCCGATCACCCTCTCAGGTCGGCTACGCATCGTCGCCTTGGTGAGCCGTTACCTCACCAACTAGCTAATGCGCCGCGGGCCCATCTGTAAGTGTCAGCGTAAACCGACTTTCAGCTTCCCCTCATGAGAGGGAAAGAATTATCCGGTATTAGCACCGGTTTCCCGGTGTTATCCCAGTCTTACAGGCAGGTTGCCCACGTGTTACTCACCCGTCCGCCGCTAACCAAGAGGTGCAAGCACCTCAAGATTCGCTCGACTTGCATGTATTAGGCACGCCGCCAGCGTTCGTCCTGAGCCAGGATCAAACTCTCCAAGAAAGTTGATATAGCTCATTTTGTTACGTTGGCTTAGCTTTTATTAAAAGCTAAAAATTTTTTTGTTGACGTTCTTGTTTGTTTAGTTTTCAAAGAACAATTTCACCTCATGAACACTTCGTTCAGAAGCAACTCTATTACTATATCATTTTGTTGATTTGGCGTCAACATCTTTTTTTAAAAAACTTATTAACATCAATGTATGTTAATTCGTTATTAACGCCGCTCAAATATAATAACACCATTCCCAAAGAAGGTCAATAAAGATTTTAATAAACTTTAAGTTTTGCTTCGGACGCATATATATAGAAAGAAAAAAGCCGACCCACTACTTTAGGTCGGCTTCACCTTTATTTGGTGATCTTAATAATTCCTCCTTGTTTCAAATCTACATGTCCAGGCTTTTCAATCACTACCTTTTCGCCTTCAGCCAAATTTGTAAAGACAATCGGTGTAATTGTTGATGTTGCGTGTTCCTTAATATAATCTAAATCTACTTTAAGTAAAGGCTGGCCTTGTTCGACAATGTCATTTTCCGAAACCAACGTTTCAAACCCTTGACCTTTAAGATTGACTGTATCAATTCCAATATGGATAAGAATTTCTCGTCCAGCATCTGAAAGAATTCCAATTGCATGCTTAGTTGGGAATAAGTTAACGATTTTTCCGTTGACCGGTGATACAATAGTTCCTTCTGAAGGAACTATCGCAAAGCCGTCCCCCATCATCTTCCCTGCAAACACTTGATCAGGAACTTCTGTAATTGGTTTTAATTCCCCTTTTAGCGGCGCCATAAATCCTTCATCTTCTGTACTTCGTATAGTTTGAAGTGCTTCAGGATTAATTTCCTCAATTTGCTGTTCCACACCTTTTTCCGGCGGTTTCACTGTGCTCCGTGGTTTTTTTCCTTCTATTATATCTTTCATTTGTCCCTTAATCGTTTCTGAGCGTGGTCCGAAGATTGCTTGTATATTGTTTCCTACTTCTAGAACACCTGCTGCACCCAGCTTTTTCAACTGGCCCTTATCTACATCTTTAATATCATTAACCGAAACACGGAGACGGGTAATACATGCGTCTAAGTGAGCAATATTTTCCTTCCCGCCCATTGCTTCCAAAATGTTAGATGCTAAATCACCTGAACCCGCTTTTCCGGTTGGAGCTTGATTTTCCTCTTCCTCTAATTCACGCCCTGGTGTTTTTAAATTAAATCTACGGATTGCAAATCTAAATCCAAAATAATAAACGACTGCAAATACGAGACCCACAGGAATAACAATCCATGCATTGGTTTGCGGGTTAATTAGACCAAATAAAATGTAGTCAATTAATCCGCCTGAGAAAGTCATCCCGATTTTCACATCTAACAGGTGCATGATCATAAATGATAACCCTGCAAAAATGGCATGGATACCAAATAAAATTGGTGCTACGAATAAAAATGAGAATTCAAGCGGTTCCGTAATACCTGTTAAGAAAGAGGTTAAGGCAGCCGATGCCATTAATCCTCCTACTATAACTTTCTTTTCTGGCTTCGCTTCATGATAAATCGCTAATGCCGCTGCAGGTAAACCAAACATCATGAATGGGAATTTACCTGTCATAAATGTTCCGGCAGTTAGATTTTGAACATTATCTGTGATTTGTGCCATGAAGATACGTTGATCTCCACGAACTACTTCTCCTGCCTTTGTAACATATTCTCCAAATTCATACCAGAATGGAGAATAGAAAATATGGTGTAAACCAAATGGAATTAATGATCGTTCAATTACTCCGAAAATGAAAGCAGAAATCGTTAAGTTAGCATGCACCATGTTTTGCGAGAAAGCATTTAGACCATTTTGAATTGACGGCCAAATGAAAATCATCAAAACCCCTAAAACAAGAGCAGATGCTGCAGTAATAATTGGCACAAAACGTTTTCCAGCGAAGAATCCTAAATAAGATGGTAATTCAATTTCAAAAAATTTATTGTACATCGCTGCTGCTAATATACCGACGATAATACCACCAAATACTCCTGTCTGAAGAGTAGGTATCCCAAGTACACTTGCATAACTTAGACCATTGACATCTTCAGTAGTAATACCCAATACTGTCCCCATCGTTACATTCATGACTAAGTAACCGATAATGGCAGCCAGACCTGCTGTTCCTTCACCGCCAGCTAAGCCTACAGCAACACCCACCGCAAACAAGAGCGGTAAGTTCCCGAAGATAATATTCCCGGCATTCTGCATAACAGACGCAATCATTCTAACTGTACTGTTATCTAAGAATGGCGCTAGGTCTAATAGCGCTGGGTTTAAAAGCGCTGCTCCTAACGCAAGTAAAATTCCAGCCGCTGGCAAAAGTGCAACTGGCAGCATTAATGCTTTACCAACTTTTTGCAAAACACCAAAAGCTTTTTTAAACATATTAAGAACCTCCAAATATTTTATATTGCTCATTAAGCGTTTTCATTTATTCTCCAAAAAACACAAAAAAGGCATGAGTAAAAGTTCAATTGAATCAGACTACAGGTATAGACTACCCGTAAGTCTTGGTTTCAATTAATCTTTTCACTCATGCCTGATCGAATCAGTAACACGTAAAAAATTAATAACTATTTAAATTTTTTCTGTATTCGCTGCAAATGCATCGTTAGATAGACTGCCTCCGCGTCAAATACTTTCATTTTTAGGGTTTGTTGCATTATCTTAATGAGCTTCCATGAGAGATTATAACATACTGGATATTCTTGTTTCAATAGGGAAGATATTTTTTCTGGTTCCTCTACTTTCTCCCCTTTTACGACTCTCTCAATCGTAAAGCGCAAGTGACGAACCAATCTCATATAATCAATACCTTCTTTATCGATAACAATATCAAATTGCTCTTCTACCATTTTTACAAGCCTGCTGACCAGCTGCGAATGCTGATTTACTTCGGATAATTCCCTATTCGTCATCGCACTATGAATATGCAGAGCGATAAACCCAATTTCCCCCACAGGAAGCGAGATCCCCGTTTTTTCACGTATTAATTCAATTACCTCTGCCGCAATTTCATATTCATGCCGATAAAGCGTTTTCGTCTCGATAAGAAATGGATTACTAATTTCCATCCCTTTCACTACCCTTGTAACCGCGAACATCAAGTGGTCTGTTAAGGCAACATGAATATGTTCATCCAGCCGGGCATTTGTCTTTTGTTTAATTAGGCTTATCGCAGAAATAATGACTTCTTGTAAATCATTATCAATAAATGGAAGTAATTTAATATAATTCTGCTGCTCTTTTTCATTTTTCAATACAAAAAGCTTTTCAACCGATTGTGTTTCAATAAATTCTCCACGTTTCCGATTGAAGCCAATTCTTTTCCGATTAAAACAACTTCATCATAGGAAGGGTGTTCAGCAATCAAAACATTGTTATTTAACACCTTATCAATTAACAGCTTTGCCATAACCTTCTTCTCCATTCGTCCCAACTGCTATATTACCCCATGTTATAAGAGACAAAACAAGAAGTCAACGACAAGAGTCGACAGGCCCCCTACTTGTATGTAATTCCTCTTATCGCGATTAAAAAGAAAACCGCCGTAAATCCGACCAATGCCAGCGTATCCATGAGAAGGGTAGTGAAAGAGGCTGCCACTGATAATTTCTTTAAAACCTGACATCGCCCAGCTTTGGGGAACAGCCAAAGCTATTTTTCGCATAAACTCTGGAACTAGTTCAATCGACCAATATACACCGCCGAGCATACACGTACTTACCACTAGAACAGCCCCAATTGCACCTGCTTGTTGTTTCGTTTTAACAACACCTGCGATCATTAGACCAAAACCAACCACACATACTATCACCAATGAAGCAAAAGGAATCAGATATGTTAAGTTCCCCCACTGTGTATCAAACAAGATATTCATTGCTGCCATTAATACTGCGAACTGAATCCATCCCATTAAGAAATAAGCAATCAGATACCCAAAAACGATCCGAAACTTTTTAGCTGGAGTGGTCATCAGCCTGTTCAACGCTCCTTCCCGTTCACCTTCTTATATCTATAGTCACACAGTAATAAATTGGAAATCCTGATTCTTTATTGTGAAAAATAAGAGTATTTTGTGAAGTACTTCACAGCAAGAAAAAGAGCCTGTGATTATCACAGACTCTTTCATCTCAATTATAAAAATAAGAAGTATAGAACGAAAATCACGAAGAAGAAGTACATGATTGGGTGAATTTCCTTCATACGTCCTTTTACAATCATGGTAATTGGGTAAAAGATAAACCCAATGGCAATCCCTGTAGCAATGCTATATGTCAAAGGCATAGCAATCATAGTAAGGAAAGCAGGTACAGCCACTTCAAATTTTGTCCATTCAATTTTCCCTAAGGAAGCAACCATCAATGCGCCAACGATAATTAAGGCTGGTGCAGTAACTGGCGCGGTAACAACTGATAATAACGGGAAGAAAAACAGCGAAAGAATAAATAATGCTGCTGTAACAAGTGAAGCAAAACCAGTCCTAGCACCCGCTGCTACCCCTGCAGATGACTCAATATAAGATGTTGTTGTTGAAGTACCAAGGACAGCTCCAACAGTTGTTGCTACTGAGTCAGCAATTAATGCTCTGCCTGCACGAGGTAATTTATTGTCTTTAATCATACCTGCTTGATTCGCTACTGCTACAAGTGTTCCAGCATTATCAAAGAAGTCGACAAACAATAGAGTTAAGATAACCCCGAGCATAGTCATTGTATAGAACGAACTTTCAGTTAAGGAAGAAAACGCAGCTCCAAATGTAGGTGCTAAACTTGGAACACTATCGACGATTTTGTCTGGAGTGTCGATTAAGTTAAAAATCATTCCTACGATAACAGTAATAATCATTCCGAAAAATACCGCGCCATTAATTCCTCTAGTCATCATAATAACCGTAATAATGATCCCGAAAATAGCAAGTAAAGTTGGTCCGGCAGTCAAATCACCCAATCCAACTAGGGTTGCATCATTGTTTACTACAATACCTGCACTCTGCAAGCCAATAAACGTAATATATAAACCTATACCAGCACCAACCGCGTGCTTTAACTCAATCGGAATCGCATTGATGAGCTTCTCACGTAAACCTGTTAATGTTAATAAAAAGAAAAACACACCGGAAATGAATACCGCACCTAATGCATGCTGCCATGGAATGCCGCTCCCTAACACTACTGTAAAAGCAAAGAAGGCATTCAATCCCATCCCAGGTGCCAAGGCAATTGGGAATTTTCCTAGAAGCCCCATAATAATGGAACCAATCGCCGCAGCCAATGCTGTCGCTACAAAGACTGCCCCATAATCCATCCGCATGGAATCTGGTAAATCCGGTACACTTGATAGTGTCAATGTTAGCGGGTTTACCACTAATATATAGGCCATTGCCAAGAAGGTGGTCACACCGCCAATTATCTCACGGCGATAATTCGTCCCTAATTCTTTAAACATAAAATACTTCTGCATCTGTTTATTACCCCCTAGGAATCTATCTATAATAAAAACAAAAAAACGCTCCGACATCTACCGGAACGCTTGACTTGGGGCAAGTGTAAGATAGGGAAATTATTCCCTGTTTAACACTGCCTCGTAGTCAAGCCATTTACGGTGGCTCGGTAGAAACTTTTGGGCCATATCCCCAATATTATACGAGTTAAATCGACAAATTATTTACTTCTTCTTTATATTATCAGGGATCAACTTCTTTGTAAATATAAAAAGCGAACGTTTTTAAAAATATATTAAAAAACGTTCGCTTTTAGAACTATTATTTTAAATTTATTCCCACTCAATCGTTGCAGGCGGCTTACTAGTTATGTCATAGACCACACGGTTAACATGTGCTACTTCATTTACAATTCGAGTAGAGATGACTTCAAGTACATCCCATGGGATACGTGCCCAATCAGATGTCATTCCGTCAATAGAAGTAACAGCACGGATACCAATGGTATAATCATATGTGCGTGCGTCTCCCATTACACCTACACTGCGAATATCAGGAAGCACGGTAAAGTATTGCCAGATTTCACGATCAAGTCCAGCCTTCTTAATTTCTTCACGGAGAATCCAGTCAGATTCGCGGACGATTTCGAGTTTATCTTCAGAAATCGCGCCTAAGACACGAATTCCTAGACCTGGTCCAGGGAATGGCTGTCTCCAAACAATATCATCTGGAATTCCAAGCTCTGTTCCTACTGCACGGACCTCATCCTTAAACAAAGTATTCAATGGTTCAATAAGTTTAAATTGCATGTCTTCTGGTAATCCGCCGACATTGTGATGCGATTTAATGGTTTGTGCCGTTGCTGTGCCACTTTCAATGATATCGGTATACAGCGTTCCTTGCGCTAAAAAATCAATTCCTTCAAGTTTTGTCGCTTCATCATCAAATACATAAATGAATTCATTGCCAATGATTTTACGTTTCTTCTCTGGGTCAGAGACGCCTTCTAATTTTGACATGAACCGATCTTTGGCATCGACTTTAATCACATTCATATGGAAACCTTCAGCAAAGGTCTTCATTACACTTTCAGCCTCATTCTTACGAAGCAAACCATGATCCACAAATATACAGGTTAGTTGATCACCGATTGCTTTATGAATAAGCACAGCTACAACGGATGAGTCTACTCCGCCGCTGAGAGCGCAAAGTACTTTTTTATCGCCAACTTGCTCACGGATTTTGGCCATTTCCACTTCAATGAAGTTCCCCATAGACCAATCGCCTTTACATCCGCACACATTAAAAACAAAATTCTTAAGCAGCTCATTGCCATATACGGAATGACGAACTTCCGGGTGGAATTGCACTGCATAAAGTTTCCTTGCTTCGTCACTCATTGCCGCGATAGGGCAATGTGGGTTTGTGCCGTCAACAGTAAAGCCTGCCGGCGCTTCGACAACCAAATCACCATGGCTCATCCAGACTACTTGCTCGTCAGGCATGTCATGGAAAAGCTTCGTTTGATTTTGAAGGTTCATTACTGCTTTCCCATATTCACGATTCTTCGCTTTTTCAACTTTCCCTTGAAAGTGAACAGTCATTAATTGCATTCCGTAGCAAATCCCTAAAATAGGCAGACCCATTTCAAAAATTTCCTCATCACAACGGAAAGAGCCCTCATCATATACACTATTAGGACCGCCTGAAAATATGATTCCTTTAGGATTCATTTTTCTAATTTCCTCTGCTGTAATCGTATGCGGATGAAGTTCGCTGTATACACCAAACTCACGAATCCTGCGTGTAATCAACTGGTTGTATTGGCTTCCAAAGTCTAAAACTACAATCATATCCTGCGTACCTGTCAATATGGCCACCTCTTCCAAAATAGTACTAATAGTATTTACTCAAAAAAACAAAAAAAAACTAGAATTCTCCTCCCCAAATAAAACAGGAAGGCAGAATTCTAGCATTCTTACAATAGCTATAACAGAAAATTCTGCCTTCATAGTCAGGTCTTTTATGGTGACCCGGTAGAAACTCTCGAACCCTATTTTCGAGGATATATGAAGGTATTAAGATTAATTTTACAGCTTATTGTAACAATAGGTGGTTTTACCGGTCAAGCTATTGTCTTTTTAATTAAATTTTCCCATAATTCCCGTGACTCCATCCAGCTTCCCTCAGGGAGTTTCTGATGATAGAGGTATTGCTCATATCTGTCTGTAAGCTTGGACATCTCTCTCGAGGCAAAGAAGGTATCAATATATCGAGCATAATTTCTTAGTGTCTGGTCCTCCTTACGCTTAAGACCATAACGCTCTAATTGGCCTAATAGAACCAGATAGGCCTTTCCGATATTTTCATCCTTCTTTTTCAGGCGGAATTGCACTAAATAAAGATACGGGATCCATTTTCCACGAATCCTGTACATAATGCCAACTGCCCCGCCTGCCATTACAAACGAAAGGAGAATCCATTTCCAATGTTGATCTAAAAAGGTTATGATGCTAAGCCAGATACCATTGAATGTAAAGGATGTATCACTTTCCTTTGATTTGCTGCTATTCTCCTCCAAATCCTTCTTCGGCACTGGTGTCACAGGGGCAGTCGTTTCGGCAGCTGCAGGTGTTCCGTCTTCATTTGTAAAATCAACAGATACATTGTTCGTAAAGCCCTTCGTTGGTTCAAACGGAACCCATCCTTGGTTAGGGAAATAAACTTCTACCCAGGAATGGGCATTATTATTAGTTACTTCATAAATAGGCCTCTGCCGTTCATCATCACTGTATTTGAGAAACTCACCGCCTGTATATCCTTTAACCCAACGTGTTGGGATTCCGATGGAGCGAAGCAGAACAGCCATTGAAGTGGAAAAGTTATCACAATAACCTATTTTCGTTTCAAACAAAAATTGGTCTACATAATCATCATTTTCCCCCGGGACCGCGACATTTGTCTGGTCATAGGTGAATACAGAACTACTGAAATGCCTCTCCACCGCTTTGGCTTTATCAAACCAATTTGTTTCCCCTGCCGTAATCGTTTCCGCTAATTCTTTAATTCTCTCAGGAAGGTTTTCAGGCAGCTGTGTGTATTTTCTAATAAAATCCGTGTTTATTTGTTCAAGGTCCACAACACTTGTCTGCCTTAAATCACTTGCCTTATATTTCGGAACCTTAAACTGAACGGTATAGGAATCAGGTGCGATAGGAGTAGAGTCAAAGCCTAAAATGATGATTTTCTCCTTGGTCGAATCCATTTCCAAATCATAACTTCGTTCAAATTGAACTCTTTGAATACCAGCAGGATAAATTAGATGCGTATAATCCATAAAATGGTGTAACGCTGCACTTTCATCCCGGGTTTCTACGCTTGAATGGATAGGAAAGACAGGGATGACTTCATCTCCACCAAATCGCAAAAGCGTTGAGCCGGAAGGAATCCATCCTTTTCCGGTATAATGGTCCTTTGTCTCTACCTTCCAGTAATTCTTTTCAACGGCCTCACTCTGAAACACAACACTGTCGTCCCCAATAAAAGGCCCGCCCAATTGGGAATCATCTGCGCCATACCCGACTTTCCCAACACCTGTGCCTGCTTTATCCTCTCCGCCTTTATCAGCCGCCGCCTTAAGAAAGGGAACAGGATCCGGCCAAATGGGTGCGAATTTAGGGGAAATAATTCCAACTATAACGCTAAAAACAATCATGAGCACTAATGGTCTCATCCATTTGCGCGTTATCAATGAATCACTTGTAACATTTTCCTTAGCCAAAATCCGGAAATAAGTTAACATCCCCATGACAGCAAAACCTTCAATAACGGTCCGAACGATCGCTACATTGGCACTATATAGTGTAAATGTATCCAAAACAGTTATATAAATAAGTGTCATAAAGAAAAAGATAAAGATCCTCTTTCGATTTAATAGCCAATAGCGGACCAAGTAAACCATTAACCATAGCAGAATGAAAAATAGTAAGGTGCGAAATACATTTGTTAATCCCGCCCAATTTTGAGCAAAAATCATTCCGAAATTATTGGTTAATTCACCAAATAAGGAAGACAGCCAGCCCAACTGGAAGAAGCCATCTTGATAATGAAATTGATTTAGGGAAAATAGAATGAACCATAGTTTCAAAATCGTACGCCAAATCCACCTAAGCCTTAAGAAGGTGACTGCAAATGACAGCAGGATAAAAATAATAAACATTTCAATATGGTTTGTCTTCGTTAATTGTTCTACCGGACGTAACCATTCCCATAACAGCAAAAATCCGAACAGATATAAAAGAAAAGATTGAATGTCTCGTTTCATGGTACCTGCACCTCCGAAAAGGCTGACGCAAATTCTCCTTCATGAATCATAAGCACACGCACATTTCTTGCATTAGCCAATGCAATCATTGATCTTTCCTCCTGAGTAGGAGCTTCTTTTTCCCCTTTAATCAGGAAAAGCGTAATCTTACCTTTTCTATGTCCAAGAAAACCTGCTTTTTCAATTAAAGGTTTTGTTAATTTGGATGTTACTAATAAGAAGGAAACGGTTTGTTGAACAAACATTCCCTCCGTCTCTAACACCTTGTCGAACGAGGTTGGACTTTTTGCTTCGATTCTAGCCAGATGAAAAAAAAGCTCCTGCAGTTGATTTTCTCCACCTTTTATCGGAAATAATGCCCTTTCCCGGCTGAAGGTTAAGAGTCCAATTTGTGCCCCTTTCTTCAGTACCGAACGCAATAAAGAAGCTGTGAAGGAAACCAACACTTCAAAATTCTTATCAGGGACACAATCCATCACAACAAAAACATCATGGGATTGACGCTGCTCAAATTCCTTTGTCATGATTTCGTTTCTTTTAGCAGAAGCTTTCCAGTTAATCCAGGAAAAACGATCCCCTGGCTGGTAATCCCTAACCCCAATCGCCATGGATGTATCACGCTGAACCCTTTCTCTTGAGGCAGTCATCCCTTGATCAAAATGGGTTTCAAAGGGGCGGTAAAGCAGCTCCGTATAGGCAGGATAAACAATGATCTTGCTTTCATTTTTATGAGGTTTTTCTTTTTCAATTAAGCCAAGAATGTCACCGGTGCGAACAAGAAAGCTGTGGAAAATATGCTCTCCCCGCGGAAGCTCATCAATGACATATTCATAGAAAAATTCCTTCTTAAATCCAGGAATGACTAATGCTTTAGCCTTCTTTGTCTGCCTAGTATGCATAAGGACTTCATCCAGTTGGTCCTCAATAAGAAAATAAAAGATCGGGAACCTAGAGTTCCTCTTCACATTTACTATTACCTTTAAGGGCTCACCTGCGTTGTAATCTGTTTTAGGCAGTTGGCGTGTAATTTCTAACTCATTCAAGGAATAGAACGATAAGGCCATACAATATAAGGCAAAAGGTAAAAAGCTATAGAATAAGAACCAGCTTACAAATCCGCCTTGAAACATTGCATACGAAAAAGTAAGCACAATCAAAAAGAGTAAGACAACGAACCTCCATACTTTTTTGAAGGGAATCCACAATTTCTTCATGCTACTTCACAAGCCTTTGTACCGGAACAGGAATTCTTGCAATGATTCGATTAACGATTTCTTCAGGTGTAATCCCTTCAAACTTTGCCTCAGATTTCAAGATAATCCTATGTGATAGAACATATGGTGCTAAATATTGAATATCATCAGGCAGCACATAATCACGGCCATACATATAAGCATAGGCTTGGGCCGCTTTCATCAAGGCAATCGATCCCCGTGGACTGGCCCCAAGATAGACTCCTCGAAAATTTCTGGTCAGGCTGACGATATCAACAATATACTGTTTAATGGTTCGGTCCACATATACATCTTTAATTTCTTGCTGCAAGGCCCTTAAACCTTCGAGATCAACGACTGGAGAAAGATCTTCAATCGGAGGAACCTTTTGTGCTCGATTTAAGACTTCTATCTCTTCATCCATTTCTGGGTAGCCCATTTTCATTTTCAATAAAAAGCGATCCAGCTGTGCTTCTGGCAGCGGATATGTACCTTCATATTCAATAGGATTTTGTGTGGCCATGACAAAGAATGGCTTTTGAAGACGATGTGTGACACCATCTATGGTGACACTTGCTTCCTCCATCCCTTCAAGGAGTGCAGACTGAGTCTTTGGCGAGGTCCGGTTAATTTCATCTGCTAGGATAATGTTCCCCATTAACGGCCCAGGTCGGAATTGAAACTCCATTTCCTTTGGATTGTATATCGATATACCAGTCACATCGGATGGTAATAGGTCAGGTGTAAACTGTATTCTACGGAAGTTAGCATTAACAGACTTTGCCAGTGCTCGCACCATCATCGTTTTTCCAACGCCTGGCACGTCCTCTAAAAGCACATGACCTTCTGCCAATAAGGCAATGAGACTGAGCTCTGCTACATTTCTTTTTCCAATCATAACCTTTTCAATGTTTAATAGAATTTTCTCTATCGTAGGGTTCATTTGATCACGAGCCACGCTACATCCTCCTTATGAGTTACCGACTTAAGACACATTATATCTTTATATTCTATTTTCTTCTGTTAAATTCCTGTAAAAAGTTCGCGCAATCTTCGATAATTCCAATATTTAGCAGGTCAATAATACCAAATAAATAAGAAGAACCTTTTCAAAGGTTGACCTACACTCCCTTATCTTCCTTCGCATAACCTAGTATGGCAGAATAATAAAACGTTACGTTGAAAGGAATGAATAATCAATGTTCCTTAACAATCAGCGGCCAACCATAGCCGTGACGGGAAGTGCCGGAAAAACAACAACAAAATCCATGATAGCCTCAGTATTAAGACAAAAATGGAATATTTATGAATCTAGAGATTATAATAATGCTTTCATTAATACGGAGAAGAGCGCTAAGAGATTGCGTGATTTTCATCAAGCGGTAGTGGTTGAATTCGGAATCGTCTACTATGGGCATATCGTGAAGCATTGCGGCTTTATT
Source organism: Neobacillus sp. plas4 (assembly GCF_057221695.1). Classification (NCBI taxonomy): domain Bacteria; kingdom Bacillati; phylum Bacillota; class Bacilli; order Caryophanales; family Bacillaceae; genus Neobacillus; species Neobacillus sp. plas4. The sequence goes on along the minus strand of NZ_CM170152.1, from coordinate 412,319 downwards.
CGCCCTAATATCGGCGTCATCACCAATATTGGCACTGCACATATAGGAAACTTTGGCGGTGACATAAAAAATTTAGCAAAAGCCAAATCGGAACTTATTCAAAATATGGATCAAACAGGAATTATGCTGATTAATGCAGATGACGAAAATTCAAAGCATTTACTTATCGATTCCTTTGAAGGAAGTGTCATAAAAGTTGGGATAAACAAACGGGCACATTATCGGGCAATAGATGTGAAATATGTAGAGGGCGGCATGAGTTTTCGGGTTAAGGTTAAAGGCAGGTATGCTCCTTTTTTCATTCCAATTTACGGTGTACACAATATATATAACGCCTTGTTTGCTATTGCCATAGCTGATTTGCTTGGTTTTACTTCAGAACAAATCGATAAAGGCCTGCGCGAGTACAACAAATCGAAAATGCGTTTAGTCACCCATAAATTGAAGGGCAATATTACCTTAATCGATGACTCCTTCAGCGCCAATGTCCATGCCATGAAAGCTGCTATTGATGTTTTGGACAATGTAGGAGGGGAAAGAAAGAAAATTGCCATTCTAGGAGGTATGAAAGGTTTAGGTGTCATATCGAAGGACGCCCATTGGGAAATTGGAACGTATGCAGCGGAGAAAAAGATTGATTTTATTTACACCTTTGGGGATGATGCAGATTTGATTGCAAACGCAGCAATTGCCAAAGGGCTTGACCCTGGTAGTGTAATTTATTTTTCTAATAAGCTAGATTTATTTAAAGCCCTAGACCATTTAGCGGAAGGAACCACGATTTTAGTGAAAGGAGCTCGTAAAATGAAAATGGAAGATGTGGTGAATTATTTATTAGCAAGAAACGGAGAAGGTTAAATAAGGAGAGAGGGGAAAAGGAGAAAGTCATATATATAATCACTTTCCCCATGATTCCCCCTCTGCTGAAAAGAGGTTGATGAGGTAATCAGCCTGGTTACCCAATAAATTTTTTGCTTTATTTACTAGATCCTCCATCTCCAGCGGCTTTCCCGGTGACCCGATTGGAGTGTCTACTCTAGAAATACACTTTTGCCCATTCTTCAGGAAAATTTCAGCTATACAATACCTGCCCTTTGGATAACTGTTTTCACTTTTTGGAATGTTTTCATCGTATTTCCGTTTTATTTTGCCCATCATATCCTGGACTTCAACAGAAATGCTGTTCACTGTAAAGTTTTCGATGGATAAATCCTGCTCCAGCAATAACAGTGCCGTACAATATTCAGCACTAAAGCGCCCTTGTTCTCCATTTTCCGGGTTTGTATATACCAAGGCTGCGTCTCCCTTAGGCGGAAAATATAAATTCAGGGCGGCAACTTCACCTGCTGTAAAACGATATCTCTTTTTAATATCTTGCACGGCATCTATCGGATGCGCATTAGCAGAGCAGCACGGATATAATTTAAACCATAATCCAGGGGTGTCAATCGCCCATGGCTCTCCCCATGTTTCAAAAACCTGCCATGGATCCTTCTCATTCTCGTTGTACATAGACAACAATCCATTCTTTGAAAGAATGGTATTTTCACTTCCCGTGACATGATTTTTAACAAAATGGAGAATTTGCCATGCACTCTGGGCAGCCAAACCAGCATGTAAAGGTTTAATCAATGTTCCAAAATGACTTCTAGAGCCGCTAATTTTAGATACACATAGATTAAGGGCTTGTGTCATTTGATCGATAGAGAACCCTAAATAGTGTACTCCAGCTGCTACGGCCCCATAAACTCCAGCTGTTGCAGTTGTATGAAAACCCTTTTCATAATGTTCTGTACCCAATAGCTTAGCAAAACGAGTCATGATTTCAATCCCTATTAAATAAGCCACATAGAAAGACTTTATGTCTTTCTTTTCTTCTCTTAACGAGAATAATAAGCTTAAGATAACAGCAGAGGGATGCCCTCGTATTTCGGAATGAACATCATCGAGATCTAAGGCATGTGCTGAATAGCCATTAATCAGGCACGCATCGAAAGGATGGACCTTCCTTTCCGTACCAATCACAGCTGCCTCAGCACAATCTGTATAAATCGCTGTATTTACTACATCGTGGAAGTTTGGATCGTATTTCACACTCGCATAACAAGAGATAAAATAGTCAAAAACGCCCTTTTTCAAGTTTCTTTTTGTCTTTAATCCCAGCTGGTCATAATTCGGTGCGTTTTGTAAGAGCCCTGCAATTGCTCTAGTAAAGTCACTCATTTTTTTAATGCATTCACTGCTAAATGAGCGAAAAACTCGGACGCGACTTTAATCGCATTTTCATTCAAATCATACTGAGGATGGTGCCATTCCTCCGGTCCATCCACCCCCATCCAAACAAAAAAGCCTGGAATATAGGTCTGGTAAAATGCAAAGTCTTCTCCGCCCGCACTCGGAACTGCCTCCGCAACTTCATAGCCGCTTTCAAAAACAGTGGCACGAATAAGTTCATCAAATTGCGGATCATTATTTACAACTGGTAAGTAATCTTCCCAAATAAACTCGACTGAACCACCATTTCCTTCTGCTATCGATTCAGCCAATTTCTTCATTAAGCCCGGTATCGCTTCACGCGCCTTCGGCTGAAACGTACGGACTGTTCCTTCAAGCGTTACGACATCCGGAATTACATTCCATGTATTCCCGCCATGAATACTCGTAATACTAACGACAGCATTATCAAACAAATCCAATCTTCTAGAAACAATCGATTGCACCGCGGTTACATATTGGCTGGCAATGATGATGGGATCAATCGAATTATGTGGTATTCCTGCATGACCGCCGACACCAATAAATTTGATTTCAAACTTATCAACACTAGCCATCAGCCCCCCAGATTTCACCCCGATGGTTCCAACGGGCAAATCTGGTTTATTATGCATACCGAATATAGCAGAGACGCCTTCTAATGCACCCTTTTCAACAAATTTCTTTGCACCTTGGGCAACTTCTTCTGCTGCTTGAAAAATAAATCGAACGGTTCCGTGTAACCTTTCTTTCTGGCTGTTTAAAAGAATCGCTGCCCCTAAGATGGAAGTTGTATGGAAATCGTGACCGCATGCGTGCATTTTTCCCTCCATTTTAGATTTAAAAGGAACGTCTGTTTGTTCTTTTATTGGCAAAGCATCAATATCTGCGCGTATCGCAATCGTTGGCCCTGCAAATGCGCCTTTAACTTCAGCGACAATACCTGTTTCTAAATCCAAGGGCAGGATGGAAATATGGTTCTCTTCTAACCATTTTTTAATATGCTCGGTCGTATTGAATTCTTCAAAAGCCAATTCTGGATTCTCATGTAAATATCTTCGTTTTTCAATTAAATCACTTAATAGTTCATGAGACATATTCATGATTATTATTCAACTCTTTCCAATGTTTTTAAGAACTGTTTTGTCCTTTGATTTTTCGGGTTATGGAAAATTTCTTTTGGTTCGTTTTCTTCGACAATATTCCCATCTGCCATAAAAATCACTCGATTGGCCACTTCTTCAGCAAATTTCATCTCGTGTGTAACGATAATCATGGTTGTATTTTGCTCGGCAATATTTTTTATGACTTGAAGCACCTCTGAGACCCACTCTGGGTCAAGTGCAGATGTTGGTTCGTCAAATAAGATCGCATGCGGGTTCACAGCAAGCGCGCGTGCAATTCCGACACGCTGCTGTTGTCCGCCTGATAAGGTAGCAGGATATTGATGAAACTTATTCTCAAGTCCAACCTTAATTAAAAGTTCTTTTCCGATTTTCTCTGCTTCCTGTTTATCCATTTTCTTTGCAACAATCAATGACTCCGTAACATTTTGCAAAGCAGTTCTATTTTTAAAAAGATTATAGTTTTGGAAAACCATTGCTGTTTCCTGTCTAAGCTGATGGATTTCCTTCCTGCTCATTTTCGTTACGTCCACTTTTGTACCGCCAATTTCAATGATGCCTTCGTCCGGCTTTTCTAATAGATTTAGGCAGCGCAGCAACGTCGATTTCCCCGATCCAGATGGTCCGATAATCGCCAATACATCGCCTCGATTAACATGTAAATCAACGCCATCTAAAACAACATTGTCTCCGAACCTCTTTTTCAGATTTGTAACAGTGATCATGGTAAAACTCCTTTACGATATATACGGTTTTTCCATTCGCTTTTCAACCGCCTGTTGGATCAACGTAAATACGATAATCAAGATCCAATAGAGTAAGGCCAATGCTAAATACGTTTCAAAGAATTTAAGGGACGAAGCTGCTAAAATTTTTCCTTGTGCAAATAATTCAACGACTCCTAATGTGAATGCTAAGGAAGTTTCTTTAATTAAACCGATAAAAACATTGCTTGTAGCAGGAATCGCATTGCGTGTTGCTTGCGGAATAACAATTCTGCGAAAGGCTTGCGCCCTGGTCATCCCAACAGATAGACATGCCTCGACTTGTCCTTTATCGACTGAATTCAGTGCTGCACGGAAGATTTCTGCCAAAAATGCAGACTGTTTTAAACTAAGCCCCAAAATTGCCGCCGTAATGGCAGTCATCGCCGTGAAGGCTGGAAAAATCTGTGGTAAACCGTAATAGATTAAAAATAACTGTACCAATGTTGGGATGGCCCGGAAAAATGATATATATATCGTCGCTAACTGTTTTAATACAGGAATATTCGATCTAACAATTAAGGCTAAAATTAACCCGCCAATTATGGAAAAGATCATTGATATTACTGCAAGAAATAAGGTCAGAGGTATGAATGTCAAAAGCTCTGGAGTAATTTCGACTAAATACCCGAGGTCAAGATTCAATTCCATTTTTTACCTCCAGAATTATTTCTTTACGGTGATGTCTTCGTTAGCAAAATATTTCTTAGATAATTCTGTTAAAGTTCCATCTTCACGTAATTTTTTAATTTCAGCATTAAATTCTTCACTTAATTTTTCGCCTTGCTCCGTTTTCACGAATGGAAGAGCAATATCTTCATATACAAATGGATCACCAACAAATTTCAATGGCAGATCACCTTTTTCAATTTCTGCAATTAACGAAGATTTAGAGTTAACATATCCGTCAACACGTTTGTTGATTGCATCATTCATTGCTCCATCACGTGTTTCATATGTTTTAGGGATAATTTCAGGATCAAAATTTTGTAAGTTCTTAACATTGTTAGAACCAAGTACACCTGAAACCGTTTTGCCTTTTAAATCTTCTAAACTGTCATAAGCATTGTCTTTATGTGTAACAATCGTAGCACCTGCATAGGCATATGTTTCTGAGAAATTGTATTTATCTTTTCTTTCTGGTGTTACGGCAACAAAGTTTGCAACCGTATCAATTTTGCCCGTTTCTAATTGACCCATTAAGCCTGCAAAGTCGGATTTAACCCATTCCACTTCATAGCCCAAATTTGCTGCAACGGTTTCTAATACTTCCACGTCAAAACCAACTAATTTACCATCTTCTTCATATCCATTTGGATAGCTTTGTGCCGTTGAACCTGCACGAATGACCTTTTTCTCTTCTTTTTCTCCGCCTTTTTCTGATGATTCATTTGCTCCGCCGCCACAAGCTGCTAAAAATAATAAAAGTGCCATACTAATGATTAATGCAAATTTTTTCTTCATGATGTTCCCTGCCTTTTTTTATATGATTTTGCTAAAAGTAATTTTTCTAAATAAATGGTTTGATGACCCTTTCCTAAATCAGCCTCGCCAACCTCTTTGTATCCTCTTTTTAGATACATTTCAGCAAGCCAAGGATGTTCCTTAGCTGTTCCAAGCGATACGGACGGACAATGAAGCTGGTCCCGCAAAAAATCATACTCAATAAAATCTAAGATTTTTGTTGCATACCCTTTTCGTTTATACTCGGGAGCCACCGCTACCCACCAAATATGCGGAATTTCATATGGACCATGATGACTGCTCCATGGCATTCGAATCGAAGCCGTGGCAACCATCTCGTCCCCATCCTTCATATAAAAACAAATGTTTTCATTGATATTTTTTTTCACTAATTCTTCATCAGCAGTTGCGGCAGCAAAATGGATTCCTAGGTCACGGATAGAAGCATAGCCTCGTAAGGATAAATCCAACAGTGCTGGGATATCCTCATCCTTCGCTTGATGAAAGGTCAAATTACTCACTTAAATTCCCTCCGCCTTTGATGGATGCAATGACCTCATCTACCTTTTGGCTGGCAAGCCCCGTGTACTGGCTTGGGTCCAAAAGTTGATTAATTTGTTCCTCAGATAAAACAGCACTTACCTTTTCATTTTGAATAAGCAGTGTTTTAAATGAAACTTTTTGTTCAGCTGACTCCATCGCGATTTCATAAACGAGGTGATGGGCTGTTTGCTTTCCTACCTTTTCAGATAGTGCGAACATCACGCGTTCTGAAAGAATGAGTCCGCCCTGAAGTTCTAGGTTTCTCATCATATTTTCAGGCTTCACCACAAGTCCCTGTAAAACAGTAATCATGCTTTTTAGCTGTGAAGATAAATACAAACAAATTTCAGGTAAAGCAACCCATTCACTTCGCCAACTCATCGCATCTCTTTCATGTTCCATCACTAATGATTCATGCAACAAAGCGACACTATGCAGGATTGGTTTGGTTAAACTTGCAATCCCCTCAAAGATAGCAGGGTTTCGTTTATGCGGCATCGTTGTCGAACCAACATTCCCTGGTGCAAATGGTTCTTCCACTTCATCGATCTCTGTGCGCATTAAATTATAGAATTCATTCCCCAATTTACCGAGCGAGCCGCTGATTAATCCAAGCACAGAACCATATTCTGAAATGCGGTCCCGTGAAGAATGCCAGCTGATCGTTGGAGCATTCAGTTCTAGAATTTCCAAAGCTCTTGCTTCAACTTTTGGACCAACACTCCCTAATGCCGCATACGTTCCAACGCCGCCTGCTAGGACTCCCGTTAATACACGGTTTTCAGCAGCCTTTAATCTTTCCAAATGGCGTTCAAACTCACTTAATACAACAGCCAGTTTAAAGCCAAATGTTGTTGGCAATCCTTGCATTCCATGCGTTCTCCCTGGCATTGGAGTATCCTTATATTTTGAAGCAAGCCCAATTAAAAGCTCAGCAACTTTCTTCGTATCTCGTCTGATAATTTCATTTGCTTCTTTTAGCTGCAGAATGGTGCCGGTATCGGTAATATCCTGTGTGGTTACTCCATAATGGACATATTCACCATATTCCCCTGAAAGGGATTGTAAATGGTTTACTGTTGCCATTAAGGAATGTTTTAACTTTGCAGCCTCAGTCGCAATTGCCTCAATATCAAAGTTTTCTATTTTAGCAGCACTTTTAATCACTTTTCCAGCCTTTTCTGGAATAACTCCAAGTTCACTTTCAGCTAATGCTAATGCTGCTTCAACATCAAGAATTTTTTGCAATCGATTTTCATCATTCCATATCGAACGCATTTCTGGTGTACTAAAATTGTTCTGCAACATTCTTAAATCCAACACATGAGACCCCATTTGTTGCCACCCCTTCGAAGAAGATATAATCATTGGGATTCTCTCCCAATAATATTAATTCCTATAGATTTACTGTGAATAATGAGTATTCTACCATATTTAATCTTCCTATTAAACTAAATAGTGTTAAAAAATAAATAATTCTGTATACCTATTCCTTACAATTAAAAAGGCCACCCCTTGTAATCAGGATGCAGCCTTTATGTAAAAAAATGTTATTCCATCATTGCTTTTAACGCCTTTGTTTTAAATTGGCATTGCTCCATGGCTTCAGCAAGCTCTGAACGTAGTTGCACTTCATCAAAACCCACTAACTTTTTCCCTGCAACCACTAGCTTTCCAGCGATAAATACGTCCCTAACATTACCAGCATTTGCTGAGTACACGATAGCAGAATAAGGATCAAAAATAGGAAACATATTGATTGAATCCGTTTCAAGCAGAATGAAATCAGCTTGTTTCCCTGCCTCAATAGAGCCAATTTGCTTCTCCATACCTAAAACCTTTGCTCCTCCGATAGTGGCTAACTTTACAATTTCTGCAGCTGGAAAGGCACTGCGGTCCTGTAAATAGGTTTTATGAAAATTGGCAAACAATCGCATTTGACTAAATATATCCAAGGTATTGCCGCTGCTTGGTCCATCTGTGCCCAGCCCAACCGCTATACCAGCAGATAATAAATCCCGAACACGGGCTACACCTTTAGCAGACTTTGTATTCGCCCCGATACAATGGGCTACTTTTACATCATACTTCTTCAATAACTCAATATCGTGGTCGGATAAATGAATACAGTGTGCTGCGACAAGTCTTGGACTCAATACACCAATCTCCGCTAAAAATTCAATCGGAGTTTGATTGTGTTCCTCTCGAAATTTATCCATTTCGAAGTCCATTTCACTGACATGCGTCATCCATGGCACATTGTACCTTTGTGACAGAGCATCTGCTTGTTGAAGAACTTCAATTGTATTTGAGTATGGGGCATGCGGTGCAACGGATGCTTGAATTCTTCTATTCCCTTGCCATTTTGGGATAAAACGGTGAGCATACTGTAAGCCTCCCATTGGCTCGGGTACATCAACTGTGACTGAATCGATAACGGTTTCAGCTAATATACCGCGGCTCTGCATTTCTTCTGCCGCTTCTGCTAATTGTTGTTCGAAATAATACATATCGAAGAATGTCGTCACACCCGCAAGCTGCATTTCAGCAATGGCATATTTCGCGCTCGTATACGCCAGCCTTTCATTCATACATTCATTTTCTAACGGAAATAAGAAGCGGCGTAAACGGTCGGGATAGTCATCTCCTAATGAACGAAACGGAATCATGCCAATATGTGTATGTGTGTTCACCATACCAGGCAGTAAAATAGCTCCTTTGGCATCGATGCATTGGTCATAAATGACGTCATTTGGCAATGAGTCCATCGCACCAGCTTCTAAAATTTCCTCCTCATCTGTTAGTAAATATCCGTTTGGGAACTGCTCCATTTGCTTATTCATGGTTAAAATCCAAGCATTTTTAATCAAAATTTTCAAATTTGTTCACCTTCAACGAGCGGAATCATCATTTGAGAACGCACATTCATCATTCCTTTGTCTGTAATCTTGATAATAGGTGAAACCGGCAAGGATAAAGTCGAGAACGACATAATTTCATTGCTGTTGCGGTACCCTAACCTATTCATTGCTTTTCGCACTTCTTTCAATTGCGCACCTAGTTCTTGTATCGGTGCATCACTGATAATACCGCCAACTGGCAATGGGCATACACCTTGCAACTTCCCGTCTTGTACCACGACATAACCGCCTTGCATGTCCAATAATTGTTTTTGCGCAGCTATGATATCCTTCGAGCTCGTTCCCATTACCATCAAATTATGATGATCATGCGCCCAAGTTGTGGCGACAGCTCCTTTTTCAGATAAAGCTTTATCAACAAATCCGTAAGCAATGCTGCCTGTTTTCCCATATCGCTCCATAACAACAATTAAAGCCAAACCACTATTTTCCCAATCTAAAAATCCATCTATAACCTTAACCTCACGTTGGACATGCTCTGTAAATGTACCCACTTCTGAAATTTGAATCACATTAACGACAGCCTTTTCAGCTGCCTTCACTCTGAATCGTAAATCCCCTGATGTTAATGCCCTGCAATGTAAAGATCTATAAAAATGTTTTGGAAATTCAGGCTTGACAGCTGGATATTGGATGTCAATCCCCCGTTTATGTACTAATTTCCCATCTTTATATACAGACCCAATTTCAAAGCTTGCCACATCATTCAACAATAAAAAATCCGCTTTAAATCCAGGGACAATCGCACCCCGGTCCTGAAATCCCATTCTTCTTGCAGGCGTAAAAGTAGTACAATAGATGGCCTGTTCTGGTGGCATCCCACAGAAAATCGCTAGGCGTACGTTTGCATCCAAATGTCCCTCTAACAAGTCGTCGGCCATCACATCATCGGTAATAAAAGCCATATAATCATAAAAGTGATTCTCAACGACAACGCGTATGTTCTCAGGAGTAATGGATTTCTTTTGAAATTCTAAAAACATACCATTGGTGATTTTCTCATAAATTGACTCCGGCGATTGATGTGTATGGTCAGCTGTTATGCCTGCATATAAAAACTTGGATAATTCCAATCCTGAAACACGCGGAACATGACCTTCTAGAGGCATAAATGGCCTTTCCGATTGAACAGCGCGTAATATCTGTCTAATCAAAGAGTCTGGTTCATTGACAATGCCGTTAAAGTTCATCGCCTCTCCTAGCGCAATCACTTTTGGATGCTTCAAAAGCTGCCTTACTTCCTCTACACCGATATAGCCGCCGGTTGTTTCTAGTTCTGGGGTTGTCGAAGGAACAGAGGAAGGGATGGCATAGAAAATATCCATCATAGATGGCTGGGAGAAGAACGCTTCCAATCCCTCCATCCCAAACACATTCGCAATTTCGTGGGCATCAGCGACAACTGTTGTGACTCCATGGGTCAACACCGCTTCTGAAAAAATAGATGGAGATGTCATTGAACTTTCTATATGCATGTGAATATCCATTAAACCAGGTATCATATACTGATTTTCCGCATTAACCACTTGTACAGCCTGATAATCTTTCATTTCATCCGCACTTAGATAATAAAATTTATCTTTAACAATAAGCACATTTTTCTTTTCAAACTTTTTGGTAAAAGTATTAAAAACCTGTGCATTTATAATCGCCAAATCGACTTTCATTTGAGTTTCCCCCTTCTCAATATATTAATTAAAGGCTGTTTTCGTAACTTTGTTGTTTTGGTAATTTCAGCTCAAAATATGGATTAGGAACTAAACTAATTCCCGCTTGCATGATATTTCAAGTTTAAAGGTAACCAGAGGGATCTTTTGATTCCCTCTAGCATGTTTTTCCAGCTTCACGGGTAACCAAAAGGTTCTCTTGATTCCCTCTACCATGTTTTTTCGGCTTCAACGGTAACCAGAGCGACCATCTTATTCCAATAAACCTTAAAGTTATCTACTTAAAACAACAAAAACTTTTAGAGAGTGCCTAATTATAAGAAAAAGGCCAAGAATAATCTTAGCCCTTTTTCAATGCCCTAACTTATTTGTTCAAAATTCGATTCCACTGATTAATCCAAGACTCAAGGTTTTTATTTACGAATAATGAATCCACTTTATTTGTACGTTCTGCCACATCACCATACGTTTTATTTTTGGCTGTTTCCTCGTCAAGGACTACATTTTTATTGGTTGGTGCTTCATTTAGAGACACTGCCGTTTTTTCTTGAACTTCCTGACTTAGTCTCCAATCGATATACTTATATGCTAAGTCTTTATTTTTTGAGTTTTTGTTGACGTTAATTGTATTAAAGTTTGCATATGTTCCAGACTCAGGGACAACATAGGCCACATCTGGATTAGATTCTGTAATAATCGGAACAGCAAAGTCGCCGACAACAGCTGCTGCAATTTCTCCCGATTGGAACATGTTGGCTAAATCCGAAGATTTGCTATACGTTTTTACAACGTTCGGAGCTAGGTCTGTGATTGCTTCAAATGCTGCTTTTCCATTATCACTTGTAATGTCTGCCTTCTTATGGCCGCTTGCTACATATAGCATAGCTGGACCAAATGTGGTAGTAATGTCAGGAATCGAGATTTTCCCTTTTAAAGAAGAGTCCCATAAATCATCCCATTCCTTAATCTCTTTACCGGCTGACTTTTTATTATAAACAATCCCGATACTGTTCAACGTGTAAGCTGGGCCAGAACCATCCGCAGCTAAATCTTTTGCACTATCGATTAAGTTGTCCATGTTAGGAACATTCTTGCTGTCGATTTTTTCAAATAAGCCAGCTGAAACACCATCAGCCGCATTTGATTGGGACAATTCAATTACATCAACCGTTGAGTTGGGATTGCTTTTCAATTTTGTTAAACGCTCAGAGCTTGTACCTGTTTCTAACACAATGTCGACATTGTATTTTTCTTCAAATGGTTTGAAAACATCTTCTTGCATTTTATCTTCTTCCAAGCCAAATGTTGAAATGACCAATGTCTGAGGTTCCTTATTTGCAGATTTGTCATCTCCGCCGCCACCACCGCATGCAGCAAGGATACTAGCTGTTACGAAAGTTAAACTTACTAATCCTAATTTCTTCTTCATTTGTGTAATCCCCTTTTCTTAGATATCTTTAAACGATGATTAGCTTGTGAACTGGAATAGTTAATGATACTGCGTCACCGACTTGATAAACCACATCATCAGCTCTATTTGCGATTAAGGTACCAATGGAAGTTTCAACTTCATATTGATAAGACTTACCTAGGAAGGTACGAACTTTTATAATCCCTGACACCGAATTTTCAGTAAGATTGGCTGCCTTTGCTGTTATTTCGATATCATCTGGACGAATGGTTCCAGTTCCTTTTCCTGGTTCCCATTCACGATTACTTGTGAAAACTGTTCCATCAATAGCTTTATATTTCCAATCTTCTGTCGGTGTTAAATCAAAGAAGTTCTCAAACCCGATAAAACGAGCAACGAATTCCGTTTTTGGATTATTATAAATTTCTTCGGGTGTATCAAACTGTTCGATTACACCTTTATTCATAACAGCCACCTTGTCTGAAATCGAGAAACATTCCTCTTGATCATGTGTTACAAATACTGATGTAATCCCTAATTGGCTTTGAATTCGTTTAATTTCAATACGCATCGATAAACGCAATTTCGCATCCAGGTTACTTAAAGGTTCATCTAATAATAATAATTTCGGCTCGATCACTAAAGCGCGAGCTAAAGCCACTCGTTGTCTTTGTCCGCCTGAAAGCTGTTTGGGATAGCGGTCACTGAGCGCTTCTAAACCTGTAATCTCAAGAATATTTTTTACCTTTTTATCAATGCTATTCTTTTTTTCCTTGCGTAATTTTAATCCGAAAGCGACATTTTCCTTAATCGTAAGGTGAGGAAACAAAGCATAGCTTTGAAACACCATCCCAAATTCGCGTTTATGAACGGGAACCTTTGTTAAGTTTTGATTATCAACAAGAAACTCACCATCATTCGGCTCGATCAAGCCAGCAATGACCCGTAAAGTGGTTGTTTTCCCACAGCCAGATGGCCCTAATAAGGAAACCAATTCTCCCTTTTCAATCGATAAATTTAAATCTTTTAAGATATTGTTTTTGTTATCATAACTCACTCGAATATCTTTTAATTCAACATAGGACATAATGCTGTGTTACCCCCTTCGCTGTTAACCTCTTAGATGTTCCTATGAAATACTTGCTAATCCTAGTGTCTTCTCAATCACATACATTAGTACAATCGTACCAAGCATTAAAACAACGGATAATGCAGAAACAGATGGATCGTAGTTGTATTCGATATAATTCATTAAGCTAGTTGGCAGCATGGTTACACCTGGGCCGGATAAAAACTGCGAAACAGGTATATTATTGAAGGAATTAATGAATGCCAACATGAAAGAAGCAAAAATTCCTGAAGTAATGTTCGGTAATACTACTTTGATAAACGTTTGTAACTTTGTACAGCCTAACGTCCACGAAACCTCTTCAATTGAAAAATCTAACTGCTCAATGGTTGAACCAACCACTCGAATGACGTATGGTACAGAAATCAAGAAATGACCTAATAACAATCCTTGAATGATAGGAAATTGAAACTGAATTACAATAAATTGATACATAGAATATCCGACTACTAAACCCGGTACAATCGTTGGGGAAAGGAAAAAGCTCTTAATCCAATTTCGTCCAAACACCCTGTGACGTGCCAAAGAATAAGCAGCTGGAACTCCAATAACTAGCGCCAAGAGCGTTGCAATAAATGCTACTTGTAAACTTAGAAAAAAGCTGTCCATAAAGGATTCATTGTTAAATACCTTACTGTACCAGTCAAGAGTAAAACCTTGAATAGGAAATTGAATGGTTGAATTTGTTCCAAATGATGTCACGATGATAATGAACAATGGAACCAAAAGAAATGCAAAAACAAGGCCTGCAAAGATTTTTAAACTGATATTTTTACGCATTTGCCTCACCTCTTTTATCCATGCGACTTGCAATCCAGCTGAATAATTTCATCACAATTAAAGTGGCCACAATCATAATCAAGGCAATGACACTTGCACCTTGCCAGTTCCCTAATGCCGTTGCATTTTGATATAAGAAGGTAGCTAACATAATGTTTCGGTTTCCGCCTAATAATTGCGGGGTTGTATAGGCTGTCATACTTCCTGTGAAAACTAAAATACTGCCAACAATAATCCCCGGTATACTTAATGGCAATATCACCTTCACAAAAGCAATCAAGCGATTGGCGCCTAAAGTTTCTGCCGCCTCCATTATTTCAGAATCTATGTTCTCTAATATTCCCACTAACGTAATGACCATTAATGGTAAGAAGAGATATACAGAGCCAATGATGACGGCGAATTCTGTATAAAGTAAAGTAAGTGGTTTAGAAAGTAAACCAATATTCATTAAAGCATTGTTTAGTATTCCGTCTTGTCCCAATATCGTAATCCAAGCAAAACTCCGCACAACTGAATTTGTTAACAATGGGAACAATGTGATCGACATCAATAAGCCGCGCCATTTTTTTGGACTTTGGGAAATGTAGTAGGCTGTTGGAACTCCCAGCACTACACAAATCAGCGTGGCAATTAGTGAAACCTTAATCGTCCGCCAAAAGATACCAAAATTATACTCATCCAAGAAGAAGGAAGTATAATTTGACAAGGTGAAACCTCCATTAAAGAACGTCGGAAAAATCGTGGAAATCAGAGGTAACACCAAGAATAAAATCAAGAGAATCATTCCTGGAGCTAAGATGAGATAAGGGATTCTTCGCTGTGTCATTTCTGGCCTCACTTTCCAATTCAAAAAAGTAATATTTTTATGATTCCGGTTTAATCTATCTCTTACACTTTTAAGATTATAAAGAATAAAATGCTAGTTGGCAACCACAAATACGAATAATAATATCATATTTTATATTATTGTTCGCGAATTAACAGGTATTGCCACAAAAGAAACATAGTGACCATGAACAAGAAACACGTTTTTACGAAGGTTGGAAGATAGGCATAAAAAGTTCATTTTCCTAGAAACATAATAAAAAAAGGCTGTAAATGATATTCTTATCATTCACAGCCTTCCACTGACTTTATTCTTCAACTTCCACTATTTTCTTTCGTCTAACCAAAACAGTAATTCCGATGCCCATTATTCCGAATAGCCCAATTAACGAGCCTGCAAATAATGGTTTATTTTCATAAAACTTCACTAAAGCTGTCTTCTCGGCAATTTCAAACGGAATGACTGTAGTCATTTCATTTCCTGCTTCATCAAACGCCGTAACTTCAACTTGATATGAATTGATTTCTGAGAAGGTTGCCGTAAAGACGGAGACTCCATTCTCATCTGCAGTTTCATCAAAATTATACAGCTTGCCATTAACCATAATGGATTTGATCGTATCGCTTGGATTATCAAGGGTAATTGCTGCTTTAACAGAATCGTAGTATATCTCATTGCGCTTAATTCCATCGTAGATTACCTTTGGAGCCGTTTTATCAATCATAAACTCGACACTTAATTGCTGAATATTACCTGCTTTATCCTTAACTTCGAAGAACAACACATGTTTCCCCTCAGAAGTAATCGGATCGCCAAGATTATATTCTTTGCCGTCCAAGGTTAGAGCAATGATGTCATATTCGCTAAAATCCTCAATCAATAATTCAGGTATTAAATCTTTGTTAAAATACTCATTGGAAACAGGTTCTTTAAACTTGATGACCGGTGACGTTTTATCAATCGTAAAGACAATGGTTCTCGTACTGACATTGTTCGCTAAATCTGTCACGATCGCTTTGAAAACATAGTCTCTTTCCAACTCAAGTTTCGTCCCGTTTTTGTAAGGAGCACCGTTCAACGTTACAGATGTTCTGCTTGGATCTAAATGAATATCAGAATAGGTAACATTGGGTGACAAGTTCTCATTGAAGAATCCATCAAGTATGCCCGTAATCGCCAAAATTGGCTTTGTCGTATCCAAGGTAAACTTAATTTCCAATGTTGTTTCATTTCCTGCTTTATCCCGAGCCAAAACGTTAAAGTGATAAAGCATTTCCTTTGATGCAGTCGGAGCCGTTCTGCCGGCATCGGCACCGTTTAATGTTATAGAGACGATCGAATCATCTTTCTGATCTAGAGCAAATTCGGGTGTAAATATTTCGTTTATAAATTCACCGTCTTTAATAACCCTGCTTTGCCCTTTAAATTTAGGGGTGATGACTGGCTTCGTCTTATCAATCGTAAAACTCACTTGATGCGAAAAGCTATTTCCGGCTTTATCGGTTGCTTCTACCAGGACATGATAGTTTCCCTCTTCACTAAAATTGTGACTAAGCGTTGCGGTGTTGCCGCTGACTCCGAAGCTGCCGGTTTGATAACGGGCACCATCTCTTGTTACCGTTATTTTGTTCATGTCTAAGTTTACGTCACGAATGGTGACATTCACCCGCTTATCCTCATTATAATAAGCGTCTTGATTCACACCCGTAATTTCAATGGCAGGTTTTGTTTTATCAATCGTGAATGTACGGTTTACAGTCACAGGGCCATTGCCAGCCTTATCGGTTGACTTAACAAAGATGGAGTACAACCCATCTTCAGCAAAATTATGGCCAATGACAGAAAGCTGTTTTTGATTCGTGATAAATGCACCCAAATCATATGGCTTATTATCTTTTGTTACTGCCAGTTCAACTGTATTTGTTGAAAAATTCTTCTCATTAACAGATATTGTTACGTTTTTGTTCGCTGGGTTAAAGGAGTGATCTTCCACACCCTCGACGTTTACAACAGGCTTTGTTGAATCAACAATAAAACTTATCGGTCCATGGATGGTTTTTCGCTTTGCTTTATCACTGGATTCCAAAGTCACTGTATAGTTTCCTTCTTCTTTAAACGTATAGCTTAGTGCCCCTTCTGTAGGATAGCTTAATGCAATATCACCAATGCTATAAGGCTCCCCATCTTTTAACACGTTCAAGTTTGTATTAGAAATGTCGATGTTGGTATCTTTTACCCAAAATGATGCTGTTGTACTTTGGTAATTCCTATCACTCTCAATACCATCACTTGCTACTATCGGATTGATCGTATCGATGGTAAAGGTTACGGATTTTTCATCTGCAATGTTTCCGGCAGCGTCTTCCGCGATCACTGTGATGAAATACTCATAGTCATCCGTAAAATGGTAGGTAAGACTGGATATTTCAGCAAAGTTTCTCCACTCACCAATCCATATCGATTTACTTTCATTCGTAACTGTATTTTTTTCTATTACCTCGTATTGGACCTTGTTGTTTGCAAAATTATGTTCATTCACTACGATTGAAACTTTTTTGCTCTCAGCGTCGTATGAATGGTTTTTCACCACTTCGTTGGTTGTCACTTCGATAATATCAATCACAGGTTTAATCGTATCGACCGTGAACGATAACTTCATATCAGAGGCTTTGTTTCCAGCCTTGTCCTCTGCTGTTACTGTAATCTGATAATCTCCGTCTTCCGTAAAATTTAAAGCAAGTTCAGATTGTTCACCTGAATTCACAAACGTTTCTTCTTTTATACTTTCATCTTTCTGAACTGTAACGGTCACGTTGTTTGTTTCATGGTAGGTTTCGTTAACCCCGATGACAACCTCACCGTTTTTTACAAAATCACCTTCGTTCATCCCAGTGAACTCAATCTTTGGTGCAGTTCTATCGATGGTAAACTCTACTGTTTTCGAGCTCACTTTTCCAAATCTGTCTTCTGCGGTAACTTTAAGCTGATAAACACCTTCATCTGCAAAAGTCAGCTTCATTTCTCCTTTATACAGCCACTTGAAGTAATCATAGATGTCCCAGTCATTTGGCTTAATTTCAGTGACCTGATCACCATTTGTTCTTGTCATTTCAAGGGTTGTTTTCTTTTTATCAAACGTGAAGTCGTTGACGATGACCGTTACATCCACAGCTTCACTGTTGTAATGTTTCTGATGTTCAACCCCTTTAAAATGAATATCTGGGTTACCGGTATCAATCGTAATGGTTTTCGTTAGA
This sequence comes from Neobacillus sp. plas4, assembly GCF_057221695.1. Lineage (NCBI taxonomy): Bacteria > Bacillati > Bacillota > Bacilli > Caryophanales > Bacillaceae > Neobacillus > Neobacillus sp. plas4. Next base: position 394,177 of record NZ_CM170152.1, on the reverse strand, counting down.
ACACTTTCATTGCCAGCTTTATCCTTAGAATCTACTGTAATTTCATAGACTCCATCTTCCTTCAATAAATGCTGTGCTGCAACGGTATTACCGTCTCGAACAAAAGGAGCGAACTCATACACTTCTCCATTTTTCTTTACACTAACGTTGTAAAACTCATGGTGCTTATCGGTTAGTGTTAGTTTTACTGTTTTCTCGCCATCTACTACTATTTCATCTTCTGCCAACACTGTACCATCCAGGGTAACAACTGCCATCGGATTGGTATTATCAATGGTAAAAGAAATGGATTTTGCTGGTGCAGCTTGTCCTAGTTTATCGGTTGAAGTGAGGGTAATCGTATATTTTCCCTCTGCCGTAAAGGTATGGTTTGCCACAGCCTTTGTGCCTGATACACCATTCAACTGAATACTTTCTGAATATGTCGCACCATCTTTCTCGACTATTAACGTTGTTTGCGTTAAATCAAGGGTTAAATCTTCAACCGATACCGTTACTTCTTTTCTACCTTTATCCGAGTTGTAAAATTCCCCTGCACTTACTCCAGTGATTTCCAATGTCGGCGCAGACTTATCAATAATAAACTTCAAATTTTTAACGGATGTATTCCCCGCTTTATCAGTGGCGCTTAATTCAAGTACATAGACACCTTCATTGGTGAAAGAATGTTTTTTATAGGCCTCTTCACCCTTATAGGTGATCACTTGGTTGCCAGTCGTTACCTTTAGTTCCGTATTACTTTGCTCAATATTCGTATCGGTCACGACAATCCCAGCTTCTTTGGATTCACTGTATTTGCCTTGATCGGTAACACCATTTATCTCCAGGGCCGGCGCTGTTTGATCAATCGTAAAACTGGTGACCCCTAAGTGATGTCCAGGATCAATATTTTGTCGGTCCTTTACGGTAACACTTACCTTATACTCCGCATCCTCTGTTAGGGTGAGGACTGCTGTTTTCCCTTTTCTTTCGAAACTTTTTACTTCCGTCGTCGTTATGCCATTTATCGTTTTCTCAATGGCTGCACTTGCTTCATAAATCAGAATGTCACTTTCAACTTTCAGTTCAACCTGTTTATAAAAACCACTATCGTTTTTATCTGTAATCGTTAATCTTGGGCCTTGTTTCACAATACCAAAGGTTACTTTTACCGGATCACTTTTATTTCCTGCTTTATCAGCGGCAACAATACTTACTTCATAAAACCCAGTATTATCAAAGGTTAGGAATGTTTCATTCTCATTCCAGAGAGGTGCTTGTGCTGGTTCATAGGGGATCCCATCTTTTAAAATTGAAATCGTATCCTTTCCAGGAGTAAAACTGCTTTCAGTTACTTTAATATTCATCGAGACTGGCTTGTTCGTAAAATCTCCGTCTCTAAATTTGCCTTTTTCGAACCAAGGAGTAACATTCACGATAGGTTTAACGGCATCTCGATTTATCGTAAAGGTGTTGATTGAAGCAGGGATATTCCATGAATTTTCTTCAGCAAATTCCACGTTTACATGTAAGCTTCCCTCGGGATGATCTGGTTGTAATGGGATGGTAATCAAATATTCACCAAAAAAACCTGACTCAGAATCCTTTATTTCCTCAATTTGGGCATTTTTGATTTCACTGCCCTGGTAATCAGCTTTAACAGTAAACGGTGCTTCTGCCGCTGTAACCATTTCACCTTGACTGTTATTTGCAAAGTCCTCCTTTAAATCTACCTTAAAGGTAATACTATCTTTATTCGTCACCCAGTCTGGCTGACCCATCGTTCCCATTTCCCACTTTTCTTCATTAAATACGATAAATCGCTTTGCTCCATCCAGCGAAAAAGCATTTGTGCTAAATACAAACACTGAAATGAGCAAAAGGCTAAGTGATAATATCCAGATGACCTTCCTTTTACTTTTGTACTTTCTAGCTATACTTTCTGCCATTCTACTAAACTCCCTTTAGATGATCGTGGTGGAATGAACAACGATCACATCTACCTCTTTTTTAAAATAATTTTCTTCCTCTAGTAATATTGAGGTTTCCTCCATATCGGCGCACAATGAGGTTGTTTCGTCCAAATCCACAGTTAACAAGGTGGTTTCTTCCATATATCCATCACCAAGTAAGGCCGTTTCTTCGATCTCACTGTTCATAAGCTCCGTCTCTTGACTAGCTGCCGCCTCGTTGGCATACTGCTTTTTTAACATGATTTCTTTTGTCAGCTTCTTTTCCTTTAATTCATCCTGGGCTTTTCGCTTTTTATGTAATCTTTTTCGAAGGCTTATACCCGTTAAGTCCTCGACCACTTGCGCAATGCCTATTTTGACGTAGAGAATGATGGAGATGATCAGGGTAATCACCGCCCCGGCCATTCCCCCATAAAGCATAATTTGGTACTCCATTTCTCCTTCCCCTTTCTAGTTAATACTAAGGTTATCAAACCTCCTTTTAAGCTTTTTAAAAGCTTCATCCTCTCCTGCTCCATCCAAGGTATTTGCTTGTTCATAAACCAGCTTCGCGGCTTGATAATTTCGACTGCCCTCAGCTTTACCTTGTTCAACATCTAGCAATAAATTTCCAAGTTTCACATAGGCATCGATACTTTTTGGGTAGTCCTTTATCGCCTTTTGGAATTGCTCCACAGCGCGGGCTGACTCACCCATTTCTTGATAAATCACACCGATTTTGACTAAAATTTCTTCTTCATTACCCGCATTTAAATCCGAAAGGTTCTGATAATGCTGTATTGCCTGCTCGAAATCTTTTTGAGCCGTCACTTTGTCTTTTGAATTAACACCTCTGCTATAGAAGGCTTGCGCTAATTTTTGTTCAAAATCCAATTCATATTTGACTAATAAGTTCTCATTTTCGATTAACCGGAGAACATCGTAGGCTTTTTCAACAATTTCAATGGCTTTTGTATTGGCGTCGGCAATTTGCCCTTTATACGAAATGTAAATATTCGCTAAAGAATTATAGTTATCGATTTTTTTTCGTTCATTTGGCAGCTGATCATTAAATTTTTCAAACTCTCGCAGATTTTCGGAGAACTTTTTATAGTCAATATTCATTGAAATCATCGTTGTCGCTAATGCTTCATAATACTGTACGTCTGGAATTTCTTCGGGATCAACTTGATGAAAATGCTTTAGGGCTTCCGAGTAGTTGCGTTTGATATCAAAATATGTCATCCCCATCTTAAAGCGGACCTCATTATTCTCATGGATATTTCCGTACTCATCCTCGATATAGGCTTCGACCTTTGCTAATCCCGTATCACTTTCATTACGGTTGTTATATAGATCTAGTAAATGGATGTAGGCCTCCGCTCGGCTTTTGTCGATTGTTGTGATTGCTTTTTCTAACATTTCAATTGCCTTCTTATCGTCGCCATCCATTAAATAAACCGAACTATCGTTGACAAAGCTCATATAATCCTGGAACTGCGTATTTTTCACGCCTTTATAGCCAAACACGGATGTTGTCGTAAAGGCGAGACACAAGACAACCGGAACCAGAAAGATCGAAAGTTTCTTACGCAGCTTATTTTTATATCCTGCTGTCAGCTTGTTAATATTTTCAAGGTCATACGATAGTTCACTGCAGCTTTGATAGCGGTTCGCAGGTTCCGATTGGGTCGCTTTGATAATAATGTGTTCAAGTCCTTCAGGAAGGGACGGATCCCAATGGCGGATTGGTTTAAGCTCAAATGGCGGTTCATTTAGACTCTTACCCGTGACAAGGTGATACAAGGTGACACCTAAGCTATAAATATCCGTGCGCGCATCTGTCTGCTTACCGGACATCTGCTCCGGCGCCGCATAGGATTTCGTTCCTAAATTCGTCGTATCGGTAGTACTCTCAGTCTTGAATTCCCTTGCAATCCCAAAGTCAATTAACTTAATTTTCCCTTCAGGGGTAAGCATAATATTATCTGGTTTCATATCCCGATAAATAATCGGGTACGGTTTCCTTGTATGTAAGTACTCTAATACCCCGCTCAGCTGTCTCGCCCAGTCGATTACCTGATTCGCCGAAATGGTCTTATCTCGTTTCAGCTTTTCTTTTAAGGATTCTCCTTCTATATAGTCCATCACCACATAGATATCGCCTTCTGATTCGATAATATCGTAGATTTTTGGCAGCGCTCCATGGTCGAGAACTTTGAGCATATTAGCTTCGACAATCAAGCTGTTGATCAAAAGTTCGTTATTACTAGACGCGCGTTTGCGAATATCCTTTACGACTAATGATTTGTTCAGTCTGTTATCCATCGCCAAATAGACGATACTCATTCCGCCGCGGCCAATTTCCTTCAGTATTTCATATCTTTCATCGATTACCGTCCCAATTTGTATCAAGTAAAACGCCCCCGCTGGTTACAAAACTTTTGCTGCTACAACCGAAATATTATCGACTTCTTTCCTCGCTTTTACTAACTCAACTAACTGTACAACTTTATCCTTTAATTGCTGATCGTTTTCAATGGTTTCTGGCTTGAGATTCAGCGCTAACTCTTCTTCCGTGATCTGATGGTAAAATCCATCCGAGCATAACATAAACACTGTGTTAGCTTGGACATCACCCGTGGAAAAATCCATTTCAATTTCCTTTGTTGCCCCGACACATTGCAGCAGCACATTTCGGCGCGGATCCATTTTTGCCTGCTCTTCTGTTATATTTCCACGTGCTACTTCCCTCGCTACCAATGTTTGATCCTTTGTAAGTTGGTTTGCAGAGTTCGAAATGTTGTATGCCCGGCTATCCCCGATATGAGCAAGATAATATTTATTGTGCACGATCAAAAGTGCAGTAAGGGTTGTCCCTAATTTCACGTTTGAAGTCTCTCCATAGTTGAGGATTTTCTCATTCAATTTGTTAATGCACTTTTCTAGTTCTGAATAAATTTCTTCCTCAATGTGCTCTGACTGCGAGAGTCTTGGCATTTCTGCCTCGAACCACTCTGCCATTCCTCTTATTACCGTGGCACTTGCCAGCTCACCGTGCGACAAGCCGCCCATCCCATCACAGACAATGAATAGGCCGACTGGACCTTTCGGAGTTTTGGCTGTCTTTAGTAACAAGGCATCTTGATTGGTCTTCTTTTTGATACCAACATCCGTATGGTGCGCCGTTAAAAATGCCATCAGCTAACCTCTCCTTTTTTAAGGCTCTTTTCTTAAAACTTTGTTGCTTTATGGAACAGAGTTTAATTATTATGCTAAGTTTACGCATCAATAGAATAATTCCAATAAGAAAAGAGCCTGCAAACTAAATTCTAAAACGCAAAATAACTATTTCCACGTTAAAATCGGCTTTAAGATTTTAACAACAATCTTTACGCGAACAGCCTTTTTAAAATAACTTGAAAACAAACTCCTGATTTGCCAGCTTTATTTGATCTTCGTGTTTAATTTTTATCTTTTCATTTGGTGACAGTTTGACTCCGTTAACATAGCTGCCGTTTCTGGAATGTTTGTCCATTAGAAAATATTCACCATCTGCCGTGATCAATTCTGCATGTATCCGCCCAACTACTTTATTCTTTGAAGCATAATCGGCTTGTTCAGGATCTCTTCCCAATTTAAAAACTTCTTTCGTTACGACAATTTTTGTACCGGCTTCTACATCTATAAGGAATGGTTTTTCCATACTTCTATTGTCTACCCCTAATGCTGTGGTACCTTCTTCATACTCGTCGTGTTCAGTAAATGCCCCTAAAACCGTCGTCCCTTCATCATCAGTAGCTGCCAATGCACGTGTGATGAATCCTGGACTATAAAAATTAGATTTCGGTTTTCTTGCATCTTTTCTCTGTTTGCGGCCGGTGGAAAACTCGATCAGTTTTTCTTGAAACTCCTGCAGCTGGAATGCCGGTGTACTCGCTAGATAATTATGAAGCTTGATAAAAAACTGTAGGTCGTCATTTTCATCATAGGTAGTAGAGGCAATCAATTCTTTTAAAAATTCACTCATTGATACCTTTTCAAAGACATTATCTTTTATGGGAAGATGCATAAATACTAATCTATTTGAAAAGTGATCAAGAAAAATATGTTTCTTGTCCAGCAGAATATTTTCGATATCTACACCCGTTTTCTTTAGTTCAGCTAAACTGTCGATGATGTTGACCAAATGTGTCATCAATTGTTTTTTCGTAAGCGTCCCTGAAAAAAGCTTCTCCAAATCTGTTTTCATCCTAATCGTCTCCATCTTTAGGGTTTCAACACTACCCGTTATTATTTGCTCCTGCATGGTGTTGTTCCTAACTCTCCTCTAAAAAGAGAGTTAGGAAAAATACAACCTGCATGCTTATTTAAATGCACTCGCGTTGTTGTTGATCGCTGATTCTGTAGAGTTATAAGAATTAACAGTCTGGTCTAAAAACTTTGCATAACTGTCAACAATTTCACGGAAGTTGTCAAACTTTGGTGTAAGACCATTGAATTTATTTCTAATCGTATTGGAGGCATCACTGTTCCAGGAATTTCCTAAAGCATTCATTTCTCTCTTCATTTCATCCAATCTTCCTGTTAATTGTTGGTTTAAATTACGGATTTGATTGGCTGTACTGCTAACCTCATTCAGAGATATTTTGATTCCTTCTACTGCCATGGTTACCACCTCACATTCAAATTATGAATCTATATTAGTTTGTTAAACGTTTTGCTCCATTAACGATTTCATTTTGAGTGTCACGATAAGTACGGGCACTTACCTTCAAGAATTCTGAGTATTGTTTCATTAAACTCGTCATTTGATTGAAATCATCCATAAATCCTTTAATCTGATTTACGTAAGCTAAGTTATCAGTACCTTGCCAAGCAGCCTGCATGCCTTCAACCTCGTTGAAAAGAGCTTTATAAACACGCTCATAATCAGCTGATTGCTGGTCAATCTTTGCTGCAGCAGTATCTAACTTTGCTGGATCAACTGTGATTGTTCTTGCCATCTTTATCACCTCCTTTAAAGTGCCGTCTGGGTCTATATAACGTCTGTTTAAAGAATCATCAACTGTGATCCATTTTTCAACCCAAGTTCTTCGATGGTTTTGTTGATATCAAATACATTTCCAGTAATTCGATCACAAAGAATTGTTTGCTCTGTTGCGGTGTAATGGCCTTGTGAAAGTTCTGAGATTGTAGTCGACAGCAGATAGACAACTTCATATACAGGACTTTTCAGAGGGATAAAGACATCATAACTGTTGTTTGAAGCCGGGTTATATACCTCGACTAAAATCTTATGCATATTGCATTGCCCCCTCTTCACTCGCCGCAGTGGTCAGGAGTTTTACTAGTTTTACTTTTCCTTTGTTCACCACATAGCCGAAGTCCTCAGCTAATTCGCCATACATGTCATTGGTAATTTTACTAATTTTGAGTGTATATTGATCAGCTATCCCATTTCCAACCCAAAGTGCTTCGCTCAGCGATACTTGTTTTTGAAACCAAGGTTCATATGTGTAGGAACTTAGTTTGTCAACGGCGTCGGAAATGATAATCGTTACGTTCAATCCATTGACTCGTTCTAAAAAGACCTTCAGTTTATCCTTTCCATCATCAGAGAGCTGTGCATTCAATTCTGTGAATGAATGGATGATACAGGTAATGTTTTCAAACACCGGTTCCGACTTACCTTCCGCAATCGCATCCTTTGTTGTGTTATTGCGGTACACCAATGTCTTAAATAAATAGACAATCATCTCTTCTAACGACTTTGGACCGGTCACATATTGATAGGTGCGGCCGTTGTCATACGCAAAGCTGTCATCAGCGTCGATAACAATTACTTCTCTGTTGTCTTTCATCGTGATGACTTCCGCAAGTCCCTGCATGAAAGTGGAGCATTCATCACCAGTATGCGAGGTTACAAGATGAACCGCAGATGCAGTAAAGTCAAAAGTTGCGAGATTCAGTGTGCTCTTCTCGATTCCAATCGGAATTCTGTTTGTCTGATTAAAGCGAATTTCATTCTGTAAGTAGTGGATGTCTACTTTATCTGGAAGAATCGGAATCCGTTTTGCTGAATTCTTATTCCATTTCTGCTGATAATCATGGCAATATCCGGTAACAAAGTTATACAAGTCCGATGCGTCTTTTGTAATTTGCGCAATTTGGAATTCGTAAACATTTTCAGTTTTGAAAATTCCTCTACCCTTATTTTTCGAAGGATAGACACCATCCACATTGCCCAACACACCAGAATATTCTGTTGTGTCATTCAACTGCAGGACATACATTTGCTTGAAGTTCTGCAGAAGCCGGTATCGGATTGCCCCCGTATTTAACGCTGTAACGATGAAATAAATTCCATATTTCGTTCCTTCTCGAGTTAAAAATGAAATAGATTCCTCATATTGTTCATACACCTCTGAAAATGCCGAGTAATTGTGAATCATCAGCACGATTGAAGGGACTTTTTCGTTTGACTGCTGATTGAAGGTTTTGAAGTCTCCTCCATAATTCGAGAATTGTTTCTTTCTCATTGCAATTTCATTCGTGAGCATTTTAAAGAGATTGTCGATTTTTTCTCCTTCATGTGACAGCATCACGTCTCCGACATGCGGGGACTCCCGGTACCAGCTTAACGTTTCCGAACCAAAGTCTAGTAAATAGAGATTTACTTCTTCAGGCGTATGTTCTTCCATCAAGGAATAGATAAGCGAGGTCAAGAATGTTGTTTTCCCGCTTCCAGCCACACCATAGACGACGGTATTTCCTTCTTGGCTGATTGGCAGCCTCAACACTACCTGGCGTTGATTTGCTGGATCATCATATTCGCCAATCACCGGATTCAGTTCAAACCCCTGCTGGCTCGTCGCACGATACTTCTCTTTTACTTCATCGATGTAGATGTCAGCCGGGATTGGATCTAACCATAGCTGTTTTACTTTAATATTTTCCTGGTCTGCAAGATTAGCTAAATATTTCGTGACCTCATCAATTTGACTCACTGGTTTTTTAACCGTATTTTTTCGTTTATCCAATCTAGCGGATTTCATCACACGTCCTAAATTGTCAATGACGGTAATTCCATCATCTTTTCTACTTTCCTTCTTTTCTGCTGGATAATACGGCGCCCCTGCCCAGGCAGATTGACCGAGTTCAAACAGTTCATTGTAGCCGACCTGCAAGTAGAAACGTCCTGTTTGTGTTAATTCGGCAGCATCCGGCCGTTTGATGACTTCCATACTATCCGCCTTTTCTTGAACCTTCAGACTGATACGAAATTTACTGTTACTCCAAATTTGGTCATCGACAACCCCAGATGGCTTTTGTGTCGCTAAAATTAAATGGACACCCAAGCTTCTTCCAATCCGTGCGGCACTGACAAGCTGGTCCATAAATTCCGGCTGTTGCGTTTTTAATTCGGCAAACTCATCGGAAATCATGAATAAATGCTGTAATGGCTCTGAAACTGCACCTTCACGGTATAACTTTTGGTACTTATAAATATCGATATTGCTTTCATTTAACACTCTGCTTGTTTCGCTAAAAATAGCCTGACGCCGTTTTAGTTCGCTTTGAATACTAATGAGGGATCGTTTTACGGCCGCACCATCCAGGTTGGTAATCGTTCCTGCTAAATGCGGAAGGTTACGGAATGCGTTGGCCATCCCGCCGCCTTTATAATCGATTAAAATAAATGCAACTTCATCTGGGTGGTAGTTTACCGCTAATGACAAGATGAAGGTCATAATAAACTCACTCTTACCAGAACCCGTCATACCTGCGATCAATCCATGTGGTCCGTGGTATTTTTCATGAAGGTCAAGTCTGAAGGGCTCTCCCGTCTGGTTAACACCAATCTGCGTTTCAATACTCTGAGTCGGATTATTTTCGTTCCATCGTGTCGGCGCATTTAAATGTTCCACTTTTCCAACGCCAAACATTTCTAAAAAAGTGATCATATCAGGAAGCGTGTAGGCCTTCACAGACGAAGCCAGCTGGATGTTGGCCAACTCTACAGCAATGGGTTCCTCCTCCTGCTGTAAAAAAATATCAGCAGTAAAGTTTTGATACTTTCCGGAGATATCGTCCTTGTCATAAATTTTGCTTGTTTTATCACTCAGCTCAACGACATTTGTGCATTCTTTTGGCAGCATTTCCAAACTGTCATATAAGGTAATCAAGCTGAAGCCAATCTCTTTCTTTTCTTTTAAAAGTAAATTCACCATTTCAGCTTTTCCTGCTAGCTCTTTGCTCATCGAAAATACAACATAATGCTGTTTAACATCCGCTTCTTTACTGTCAGCCATTGCAGCTCGATGTGCTATTTCTTTTTCAAAATAGGCGGAAAGCTCCTTTATTTCATTCGCGTCAGTGGCAATAAATCGGACACTCCTGCCCTCATCCCAGACATGCGGCAGCCACTTAACGAACTTCCAGGACTCTTGCTCATCTCTATCGTAAATAAACACGAACTTTAATTCATCGTAACTATGTAAGGCAGCTAATTGAAAAATAATCCCCTTAACAAACTCGACAACGGTCTCCCTCTTTCCGATAAACCCACTAATACGCTCTTCTATAAGGGATATGGTGACAGGCACCTGTCTTATGATTTGAGGAGATTCTACCCATTGATACAACTCATCTAAGAGATTGTCATCCTCGAGCGTGAATTTCTTTTCAGGGTATTTAATTTCTGCATTTAACGGCACATCACCTAGACCGACTCTTATTGTAAGAAAGTCATTTTGTCCTAGTGTCCGTTCCCATAAATTACGTTCGCGGTTCCGAATTCTTTTCAAGCACAGGTAAAGGGGAATATGATTTTCATGCAAGATTTCACTCTGATACTTGCATTCGTCCGCCACCACCTGTTTCATCTCTTCTATGTAGCTGCTATATTTTTCCTGGCGTATTTTCTCCTGTGCAATCCTTCTCTTCTTCTCATATCTTTTTGTTAGAATCGGCCAAAGAATCATACCAATCATCATGCTTAGCGACATCACAAGTGTTGGCATAGCGTACATAATGTCCCCATTTGTCCTCATCACATTTTGGACCGCAAATATTCCTGTAAACAGTGACGCCATCCCCATCGTAATCGACGGCCCCAACATGAGCATTAACGGTGTTTCATCGGCATTATTTTGCTGCGGCGGCGGGTCAATTTTGATTGTCTTTCGCTCAATATCCCGCTTGAATCTTGGAGATCGATAAAACAATTCATCCTGCTCTTCTTCAGTCTTAAAATCATCGAGACCATCGTCCTCTTTTACAATTGGCTGGTCAGCAACAAAAGGTTTAAAGGCATTTCGATCTAAAAACACTAATTGATGAGGATTATTTAACGAAAGCAATCTCCCATTGTAAATAATCCGTAAGCCCATAATGGATATGACATCGCCAACAGCGAGCACTTTTTCCTTAATTCTTTCACCGTTGACATATGTACCATTTGAACTGTTGTGATCCTGGATTATCGCTTGACCCTTCGCGTCATACTCAATGGAGCAGTGTGAACTGGATACCAATTTGTCGGTAAAACAAATATCGTTATCCTTAGCCCTGCCGATCTTAATGACATCCGCTGATACCATATGTCTAGTAAACTCGTTTCGGCCTTCACTTGCCGGTTCTGCATATAATAGCGCAGATGAATCTTGATCACGGTAAACGGTATACGTCATAAAAGGCTCTACTGGGACCTTTCCGACTTTTTCACCAGCAGCGCCCTTCAGATAGACATACCTATTTGATTTCACAAACCACTTACCGTTTTCTGCTTCAACTGCCATTAAATCAATCGTATTACCATCTTTATCAACACTGGTGAGAATGTATCTCCCGGTTATTTTTTCAGGTAAAACAAGATTAAATGCTTTACCTCTATCAAACAGCGTTACTATCAAAACGATTCTCTCCCTATTACTAGCTATATAGCTCCAGTAGAAACAATTTCCTATATTTGTTATTATAAAGCAATTTTCTAAAGGGTCCGTCATACTTTAGACACAATTTGCCCAAATCCATTCCCGTTCACAGAATGACTGGTATAGCGCCATTCTAGACTTTTATTCCTAGTGCTTATGCAAAAAGGTATAAGAATAAAGAACCATGAATAGTTTTTTTACCATAAAAAAATCCACATGAGAATGCTCATATGGATTTACCTTACTAACTATTCACGCCTGAGGCCTCATAACCAACACCGTTTAACAAGTCACACCACTGCTCAAATGTATTTAATGCAACCTTGACGGGTGCAATCGGATGATCGGTGTATTCTACCACCCAAATCCCTCTTTCAGAAGGAAGAAAGAAGACAATATTTTCAAGAATTGGGTCTCTTTCAATACTTGGATTGTGGAACATTGAAATATTATAAAGAGACCAGTTCTGTGACTCTAAATCATCAAGGAATATCCGGAAGCTCTGCTCTTCTTCAAGTGAAAAACTGCTTAATTTCCTAACCTTCCCTGCGTTACGGTGTTCACTCAGTAAATCAAATGCCTGATCGGTGAGTTGGAACATCTGGGCTCTTTCAAAACCCACTTCCGAAAAAGAATAATAGTTTCGTATTACACTTGAAATATCTGCACCTTTGATATAGGCGAATTCATGGATAATGTCCCGATCAATGATATGAGTCATCCATGTATCGTTATCAATCTGGTGAATCATTAGAATGTTCGATTGCCCTTTATTTGAGCAGCGAATCATCCATTTCGATTCGACATAGCCTTTAATAAAGTGCTGAACCTCATCCTTTAATGGAATTTCACCCTTCAATTCTCTTTCGTCATCCCAGAGCTGCTTAAGGATTAATTGGTGAGTAGTCACCTCCATAATCGCTTCCCACTCTTTTTGGCCCTTTTCTCCAACGGATGCCTCCGCAATCCCTTTTGCAACACCAGGATATCCACTTAGAGTTACTAAAAGCGCTAGTTCCGCTGATGTACAAGTCATGATATAATCCATTTATTTCACGTTCCTTTTCGTTATAAAGCCTTTTTGTATTATAGAAAGAGTGATTATAGAAAAATTGCCCGAAGTAGACTTTTAAGCACATAATAAACAATAACTGAGGCAAAAAATTGCACAACAATAGAAATTAACATATAGAACTTTCTTTTTAAAAAAGAGTATTTTGAAAATTTCTTGTTCAGATAAGGTCCTATACCAAAAAAAGCATTAATCACATACGTAAACGTCTTTTGAAATACCGTTTTTGGATTTTCATAAACACCTGCTTCGTAAACATCAAGCACGATCCTTCCGAGTAGAAACACCAAGATACTGAAAATTACTTGGACACTCAGATAATAGGATAATAAGCCTTGAATCAGTTCCATCGTTTCTAAATTCATGTTTCATCCTTATCCTTTATTAAGAGATTTACTGAAAATATAAAAGTTCCTCATCATTACAAAACGTTTTTAGTTGAACCAGCTTCCAACGGATTTAAAGGTGTTATTAATCCCTGCACCTAAATCCTTTATTCCTTCTTCAATTGCTCCTCCGAATTTTTCACCAACATCTTTAATCTGATCCCCATAGACTATACTTCCAACTCCACCGGCAAGGGCACCAACAGCTCCACCAACTACGATTCCTACAGGTCCACCCAGACTGCCAATCAGTGCACCGGCTTTAGCTCCTGCGCTAATCGCGATAATATCTGCGGTAATTCCAGCAGCTGCACGTCCGGTTTTTTCACCAATGGTCTTATTTGCATTATCAGGGTCAACAAACTCTGCACCGTTTGCAGCGAGTGAAATTACCCAGCCAGCCACCGGGACCTTCTTTGCCACTTTGGTCAATCCTTTGGCATCAAATATGTGTTCGGCAATTTCCTTTGTACCAGTTGTTATTCGTTTTTGGAATGTATTAGATAAGGTATCCCCTTTTAACTGATTCAAATTCTTTGGAAAACCAGCAGCATGCTTTAATATAGCTGAAGGGTTATCATAAGAAGCTGCCAACTTATGAAGTTTTTTTACGATAGGGTTGGAAGGGCTCGATTTTGAAAAATTGTAAATGGCACGAGCCAGCTTTGAGTCATATCTTCCTCTACCTCTGCTCTTCCAGGTTGAATGAGCTCCTACTGTAAATTTATAATCACCCTTAATTTTCTTCCAAAACTTTGGCTTACCGCCTATGTAATTAATTTTAAGCTTCCGCGAAATCGCAGTACTAAGTGCAATTGTGAAAAGTTGTGTGCCAACTAAGGCGGCATCCCCAACACTTAGCTTTCCATTTATGTAGTCGAAGACATCCAAAATACTCGCAATTGTTGATTTCTTTGATTCTAGATTTAAAGCTGATTCCGATTTTTTCGTCAGTTCAGTCTCTGTCTGACAATACTTATCCATGGATTGTGCAATAAAGCGATTCAAATCTCTCAATTTCGTCTCTAATTGATGAGATGAGGTTATGGCAGCATTGAATCTGGAACGTAAATTCCCCCGATTCATGATTTCATGATCAATAGAATGCTTAAGAGCACTTAACCCATCACTAACCTCAGATACTTTTTGCGCCATAGGACCAATACTGGCACTAGTCTGTTTAATATATTCTGTTTGAATTTTTATGGGCGGCAATTTTTTGCACCTCCTATATGTACAGTATTAATTTACTTTACAGTGGCATTCGCCTTTTGTGCTGCTTCTGCCTTTGCCTTAGCTTCAGCTTCTGCCTTCGCTTCAGCCTCCGCTTTTGCTCTTGATTCAGCTTCCTCTTGACGCTGAATTTGCTGTGCAGCCGCGAGAACATCCGATCCGATTGAATCTAGTTTCGTAGATAGAGCAGCAATTTCTCGGTTTATATTATCGATTGTTAGGTTGATATAGATCATTTCTTGTGCGTTCCAGCCATTGTTGAGATTCCCTTTTACCCTATTTAAGCTATTTTTTACCTCAAGAAGTTTTGAAGAATAATCATTGATTTTATTTGCCTGCGAAGCGGCTAAATTAACGTTAATACTCACTTCATCACCTGCTTTTTACGAAATTGCCACGGTTGCCGTGGGGACGGTTCTTGTGGTCTATACTTAAGCTAGTTATTGCCACAAGAACCGTCCCCCTGGTCCCCTGGTCGATTCCCTCTAATTTCCTATTTATTATAAAAGCTATTTATTTATTATTCTATAAAAAAGAAAAAATTGGTTATTTCGTACCGTACGTCCACCAGAATTTATAAAAAATAACGTCTGAAGACCTAGGTGTTTTCCATTGCCCCGGCTCGAGCACCTTCTGTATGTGACACTGTGATAAAAAAAGAGGCTTCCCAAGAGTTCAAAGAACTGATGGAAAACCTCTATGCTTGGGAACTTATGCAGATCCTTTTATTATTACATAAATATATCCAATATCAACACAACTCCAAGACCTACTACAGAGGATGTGAATAATAATAATCCCCACGTCTTCAATGTTTCTTTAATCGTTAAATTAAAATACTCTTTAAATAACCAAAAGGATGCATCATTAACATGTGTTATGGTATTACTTCCAGCTGCAGTCGCTAGTACCATTAAAACAGGGTTTACATCAAAAGTATCCATTAATGGGCCAACAATACCTGCTGCAGTAATTGCGGACACAACTCCTTGGCCGGTTGCAATACGGATTAAAGCTGTAATAAACCATGCCATAATTAATGGTGAGATACTTGAATTTTGCATCATGCCGGCAATATAATCACCAACACCCGCTTGAATAATGATTTCTTTAAACGCACCGCCGGCACCAACAATAAAGATAATCATGGCGATTCCCTTTATCGCACCAGAGAAGGAATCCATCACATCATTCATTGAACGTCCAACACGAATACCGAAAACATAAATAGAAATCAATACTGCGATTAATAAGCTGACTTCTGCACTTCCTACAAAGTTTAAAATCTGGTAGAAAGTCGTACCTTCTTCAATGAACATGTTGACAATTGTTGCAACCGTGATTACGATAGCTGGAATTAAAGGTACAATTAAACTTGTCCAGAATCCAGGCATTTCTTCATCTGTAAATTCCTTTGGTTTTGCCATTAACGGTGGAATAGGATGATCCAAATTTTTCATTAATCTCGGGAAAATAATTCCCCCTACAAGTACAGCTGGAATAAAGACAATAATTCCAACAATATACACCATACCCATGTCTGCTCCATATGCTTCAACCAATGCAGTTGGACCTGGCTGCGGCGGGAAGTAACTATGTGCTAAAGTAGTCGCTGCAACCATTGTGATCCCAAGTTTTAAGTATGGAACCTTCGCTTCAATTGCAATACTAATAACAAGTGGTGCTAGGATAATAAACGCTACTTCATAGAATACTGAAATCCCAAAGATTGCACCAATGATAATCAGTGCCCACTCTACTTTTTTTACTCCAAATTTATTAAGTAATGTTGAAGCAATTCGTTGAGCAGCCCCTGAGTCTACCATCAACTTACCAATTATGGCGCCAAATCCAATAATGAGTGCTAATTTCCCTAATGTACTGCCTAAACCTGCTTTGATTGTATCAAGTAAGTCTAATGGCCCCATTCCATTTAAAAAACCAACTACAATAGCTGAAATTAGTAATGCAACGAAGCTGTTTAACTTCCATTTCATGTTCAAGAAAAGCAGTAAAGCAACTCCGATGATTACTGATATAATTGGCATATTTTCAATTATCCAATTCATGCTGTAAATCCTCCTAAACTTTATAAATAAAGTGTTTTCAATCTTTAGCAAAAAAGTTCCTTTGATTGATTAGAAGTCTAAAACTACTAATGCAATAAACAACTTTTGCTAATTAATTAGTTTAGTAAACAAATAAATCAACTTGATAAGAATATCATCCCCTTTATTCATTCGTCAACAACATTTTGTAAGCGTTTATCGATAATAAGGGGGTTAAAACGCTAAAAAAAAAAAGGCTTCCCAAAAGTTTAAAGAACTCATGGAAAGTCTCTTTTTTAGTTTGAATAAGAAAATATTACCTTCTTATCTCTAAGTGTTTTTTCTAGTTTTTTCAACTTTTTAATTGATTCTTCTGATGACCGTTTTCCAATTTCAATGACCAACGCCTCTATTAACGCAATTGTAGGTACAACTGAAAATTGTTCTTTACTAACTTCTACTTTCAGTTTTGCGGACGCATAGGAAAGAATGGGACAAGCCAGGTACCTAGAATATTGATAGAACTTGCTTTTTCAATGAGGCCAATGACTATTTCAAAGTTTTCCATTATATCCGTTAAAATTGATTTCTCTTGAGTCTATTATATCTTATATTCATGGTAATCAACCAATTCAAAAAGGGGGCCTTTTGAGCTGCCCCCCTGGTATGATAAGGTTAATTCATTACTCTGATTATCCTAGTTTTTTTATAGCTTCTGGCAGGCAGATCAGAAATATTAAAAGTTAATAATGGAAACTGGATTATTGACATAATCAAGGTATCTTCTAAACTCTTGGATTGAAAGGTTAACTGTTGCTGTGTTTACATTGGGATGAAAGTTAATGGTGTCTTTCTCAAGCAAATCACTGTCTACTACAACCTGGACATGGTTAGTACAATCGTTGATCAATCCAAAAGCGCCGACTGATCCAGGATACACGTTTAAATATTTATTCAGTCTTTCCGCTGAACCAAAGCTTAATGGAGTACTGCCAATAAGCTTTGATAAACGTTTCAAATCAACATCCTTCTCTTCTGATACAATCACTAAATAATGTTGATCCCCTTTTCGATTTCGTAAAAATAAATTTTTCGTATGACCGCCGGAAATCGTAATATCCAATTGACGAACTTCTTCCACTGTGAAAACAGCTCCATGTTCATACCTGGTAAAGGAAATATCTAGTTTTTCTAAAACATCATATACACATTTTTCCTGCTCTAGTTGTATCATATTGTTCTTTTTTCCTCCTTCAAAATCGTATCAACAGGTTTTTTAGCCTTAGACCTTCCATCTGCGACAAGAATGGCTGAATACAAAACCAATGCGATTCCTATCACCTGCCATCCACGTAGATGTTCCCCTAGAAACAGCACTCCCGTTACTACGGCAATGATGGGTTCTATCGTTGCTAAAATCGAGGCCTTACTCGCTTCTAAATGCTTTAGTCCTGAAGTATACAAAAGAAAAGCTGCAACGGTTCCCACTAAAGCCAATAACAACGCTCCTGCCCAAACATCAGCATATTGAAATTGATTGGTTTTTTTTAAGATGTCACTTGTCAGTAGCATGAATATACTCGTATATAGAAAAGTGTATGTAGTAATCGTCAATGCAGAATATCGCTTTGTGATAGGTTTACAGAAAATACTGTACAACGCATAACAAAATCCAGATAAAATCCCCATTAACAAGGTTTTCATCTGTATCCCTTCTTGGCCAAGTGGCAGCAAGCCTACAACAAATGTACACCCTGTAATCGCTAGAGCCAGTGCCCAGCCTTTACGAATCGTCAGGGATTCTTTTAAAAAAAGCCGTGACAGGATGGTTACAAACAGTGGACCTGTATATAAAAGTGTTACGGCAAGGGACAAACTCGATTGAGAAAACACTTCGAAATAAAAAAAGTTAAAGAAAGCGATACTAAATATTCCTGCACATGCGAAAAAAATATGATCCTTTAATCTGGTCCGTAACTGATTCCGATAAAATATTGACATAACTAGAATCAAGATAACAAAGGTAAAAATACCCCGAATCGCAACTACGTCCCAAGCGGTGAAGCCGCGGGCATACAATGGAGTAATAAATAAACCAATAAGCCCCCAACATACCGCACCCGCTATTGTCATGATATAAACTCTTAAACTTGTTTGTTTTTTCAATTTATGCACCTCATAATTCCAAAAAGGGTATGATACCGATTAAGTACTTCGCCATAAACCGGGGCAAACCCTTCATAGAGACTCACTTGTTTCTTGCTTTACCTGTAGAGCCTTTCGTCCTTATTGTGCAGTTGTTAATACCAATAGAAGAATATTCACGAGTCCGACATTCTTTTAAAACTTTAAATATATAATTTGCTCGAGTTCTATCGTATAATTATTAGTAGATATTTAATTGAATTTGTTATAAACATAGGTAAAAACCCTGATTTGGTAACCAACAATATATAGAAAAAACCGTTCTGTGACAGATGGACAAAGTACGGTTTTTTTTGATACCATTTGTGAAATTGTTCACAAACAATAGTGTCTTTCTTTTTTTTACACATAATACATACACCGAAAAACAACTGATAGTAGATTAGAATTGGGCTTTTGTTTAGATTTATCGGCTTAAATTCAACTCCAAAAGATGAGTTTTATATTAATAAGGGGGCTATAAATTATGCAATTCTCTAATAAAGTCGTTTTAATTGGTACAGGTTTAGTAGGATCAAGCTATGCTTTTGCGGCTATGCATCAGAATCTATGTGATGAGCTTGTTCTTGTAGATATGAATATAAATAAGGCGATAGCAGATGCTAAAGATTTAAATCATGGATTGGCATTTAACCAATATCACATGAATATTTCCTTTGGCACTTATGCTGACTGTAAAGATGCCGCACTTGTTGTTATTTGTGCAGGAGTGTCGCAAAAACCGGGCGAAACCCGTTTACAACTTGTTGATAAGAATATGAGTATTTTCAAATCAATTATTGATGAAGTAATGGCAGCCAGCTTTGATGGCATCTTTTTAGTAGCATCAAACCCGGTAGATATTTTAACTCATGCAACATGGAAGTTCTCTGGATTGCCAAAAGAAAGAGTCATTGGGTCAGGTACTGGTCTTGATTCTGCAAGATTCCGTTATTTAATCAGCCAAGAATTTAACGTGGAGCCTTCTATTGTTGATGCGTATATCATTGGCGAACATGGTGATTCTTCACTCGCCGTATGGAGCAATGTAAATATTGCAGGAATCCCTGTTGCTGACAAATTAACAGCAGGCGCAAAAGAAAATATCTATGTACAAGTTCGCAACGCTGCTTATGAAGTTATTAATGCAAAGGGTGCAACATATTTTGGAATCGCAACAGTGTTAGCTAGAATTACAAAAGCAATCCTAAAAAATGAAAATGTTATTTTACCAACAGGCGCTATTCTTGCTGGAGAATACGGTTACTATGATGTTTGTATTGGTTCTCCAACAGTTATTAATCGTTCCGGTAGAGCAATGACAATTGAACTAGAATTAAGTCCAGTTGAAAAAGCACTATTAGATGAATCTGTAAAAGAAATAGAAGCGATTCAAGCTCCTTTCTGGAGGGAATCCTTTGTCACAATTTAATCGCTCAATAGTATTATTTAAATATACAAAAAAAGGTATAGTTCCTTCAAATCATTGAAGGTCTATACCTTTTTCTGCCTTTAAAATTGGGAGTACCTTTTCATCTGCCCCCCCAATTGGATAGTAATTTTTCTATGAACCTCTTAATAAGCACTTTTTTGTTATTTATAACAATATTAATAACGAATTACGTCCATCGGCATTGGTCCAGCTACGCCTACAAAGATAAATCTTTCGTTTCCCGTATTCTTCATTCCATGGTGTTGGTTTGGCTTTGAAATAATCATATCTCCTTTTGTGATTTCCACTTCTTCACCATTTCCTGGATAGAAGGTACCTGTTCCTTGAATACAAATCCAAAGATCATCTCCCGTTGAATGTGAATGTTTGAATACCTCTTGACCTGGCTCTAAGCACCATAGGCAGCCTGAAGTATGTTGTGTTTCATAGAAAGGTACTTTTTTCCCTTGTTCAGGATCGAATTGGGCTACTTCTTCAATTTTAAATAAACGATCTTTCATCATACTAGACATTTTTATTTTCCTCCTAAAAATTTGTGTGTTTTACACCCCTAAAACATTGTGAAATATTTCACATAAATAATTAAACTTTTGGCAATGTATAAGGGAATATATAAGCTTGAACTAAGGTAATAATGATAACAATTCCAAGTAACATTAATGAATACTTTATTGTTTTTCGGAAAATCTCACTTTCTTTACCTACTAATCCTACTGCTCCGGCTGCAACTGCAATCGATTGAGGAGAGATTAGTTTACCCATGATAGCTCCTGTATGATTTGCTGCAACAGTTAATAATGGATTCAACTCTAAATATGTCGCGGTAACTTGTTGCATTTTTCCAAAAAGTGCTGCGGAGTTCGTTACTGAACCTGTTAAGAACACACCTAACCAACCAATAATAGGTGAGAAGATAACAAATAATTCACCAGTCTCTATGAAAGCTAACCCTAGAGTAAAGGATAATCCAGAGTAGTTTGCTACATATGCAAATCCTAAAATAGCGGCAATTGAAACAAAAGTGAATTTAAGCTGATTAGCTGTTTGGCCCAAAACCTGAACAGCAGTACTTAGCTTAATACGTAAAACAAATAGTGTAATGATCGCTGTCAGCATAATAGCTGAACCTGCTGCCAAAATAAAGTCCCATTTATAACTAGCCGCATAAAGAGTAGGCTCCGCTACGATTGGTGCAGCCTTAAATACATTTCCTAAACCTGGCCAATTTTCTACCAAAGCAAACCATTTTAAATTAGTGATGGAGCCCTTAAATCCAGGTGTACTCCAAACGAACATAACCACCATCAAAATGATAAATGGAGACCACGCTACAACAATTTCCTTACCTGAATATTTTGGTGTTTTTGTAAAAGGAACATCAATTGTAGCTGCAACTTCCTGTTCATATTCAAAACGATAAATGGTTTTTGGCTTCCAAAATCTCAAGAAAACGGTTAAACTAATTAAAGATATAACTGCAGAGATGATACTTGGGAGTTCTGGTCCCACAAACTTTGTAATGATAAAATAAGGAATCGCAAAGCTAATACCTGTAACAAGTGCGGCTGGTAATACTTCCATTGTCTGCTTCCATCCAACCATTACTAACAGCATAAAGATTGGTACGATGATTGAAATAATGGTTACTTGACCACCAACAGCTTGAGTTATTTTCAGTACGTCTATTTCGGTAACAGTCGACAACATGATCGTAGGTGTTCCAACTGGGCCAAAAGGAACAGGCGGGACATTGGCTACTAAACATATGATGGCTGCTTTTAATGGATCAAATCCAAGTCCAATTAACATAGCAGCTGCAATTGCAACGGGGGCTCCTTGACCTGATACCCCTTCCAAAAACGCAGAAAAGCTAAAGGCAATTAATAGGGCTTGAATTCTTCTATCTTCTGAAAGAGATGAAATAGAAGCTTTAATAATATCAAATTTACCTGATTTTACTGTTAGGTTATATAAGAACACTGCCCCTAAAATAATCCAGCCAATTGGGAATAGCCCATTGGTAATTCCTAGTAAAGCGGCTGAAAGAGCTGTTGAAACTGGCATTTTATAAACTAAGATAACAATAATAATCGCTAATACTAAAGCAATAGTAGCAGCAGCATGACCCTTCATTCTTTTAATGGCTAATGCCCATATCAAGAAAAAGATTGGAATTGCCACAACAAAAGCAGTTAAGATAATATTGTCATTTAGGGCTGCATAATTATGAACCCACTCCATAGGTTTCATACCCCTTTACACATAATGTAGTTACAAAGGTTTGTAATCTTAAATTCTTCTTTGCTATTTTTTAATAAATGATCGTGAGGGGGAAATCCCCCCTCATTACTGCTAAAAGAAATGGTTAATAATCATTATGACAATACTAGTTCTTTCACTACTCCATTAACTACATAAGATGGTTCTTCACCATTTAATACTTTAACAACATTACCACAGGCCATTTCAGCCATTGCGTCGCGTGCCTCAAATGTTGCATTACCAATATGAGGAGTTAATACAACATTCTTTAATTTCATTAGACCTTCACCGATCTCAGGCTCAAACTCAAATACGTCAAGTGCTGCCCCTTCGATTACGTTTTCTTCTAGAGCCTTAATTAGTGCTGCTTCCTCAACAATTGGACCGCGAGCACAGTTAATTATGTAAGCAGTAGGTTTCATTAATTCAAATTCCTTCGTGCTAATCATATGTTCCATACTTGGATTGTAAGCACAGTTAATAGTGATAAAATCAGACTGTTTTAGTAATTCCTCTAATGATACATATGTTGCATTTAACTCGCTTTCAATTTCAGGACTGTGTTGTCTAATATCTGAGTATAAAACCTTCATTCCAAAACCAACAGCTCTTTTAGCAACAGCCTGACCAATTTGACCAAATCCGATAATACCTATTGTTTTCCCAGATACTTCACGGCCGCGGAAATATAACGGAGCCCAACCGTTGAAACCAGTGGTACGGCAAACTTCATCTCCTTCTACTACTCTTCTTGCTACTGCCAGCACAAGTGCTAATGTTAATTCTGCGGTAGCATTTGTTGAAGCTATAGGTGTGTTGGTTACAGGAATACCCTTCGTAGCTGCATATTTAAAATCAACATTATTAAAGCCTGCTCCATAGTTTGCAATGATTTTTAAATTTGGCGCTTGATCAATAACTTCTTGGCCAACAGAGGTAGAAAGTAAACTTATTAATGCATCTTTATCTTTTATACGCCCGATTAACTCATCTTGGGAGATTAATTGTTCCCCTGGAAACACTTCCACCTCGTGGTCCTTCATTAACAAATCTAAACCTTTTTGCGGTATTTCTCCTGCTACTAAAATCTTTGCCATTATAAGCACCTCTTTAATTAATTTCTTAGACATTAGTTTGTGAAATGTTTCACAAATATCTATAGGTTTATAGTAAACTTACATAATTGTTTTATCAATACAACTATTTTAAAATTCACCTAGTTGTCAAAATTATGCATTTGATTTTTACGAAAGTTGACACAAATTTTAGAAATATAGGAAAAGAGGAAGAAACTCTTCTATTTCTCTAAGAAACTTACTTAATATTCCCAATCCTTCTAGAGTATGAGGTACTTTAAAGCTTGTTTTATAAGGTTTTTTCTTACAGGAAAGCCTGTACCTGGCTTTCGCCTTTGGCCACATCCAGTCCAATAATAGGGTTCATTTTTTTATCCCCTCCAATAGTTATCTAAATTTGCCGGCAGCCCCTAGTCCTTCTTACAGTTTCATAGCTTCACTTGTTATACGGGATCGTTATCCCAACCAGCCAAATAATGTTTAAGCAAGTAGGGGGTGAACAGTTTATCTTATGGGATTCCCCCCAAGCCAAAGTTAAGGAAACCTACCGATACATACAAAAGGATGCCACCATATTTACTAAATCCTCTTCTCGACAATATTCTTGATACTAAAAAGGATTAAACACTGATTTGACAACATTTACAGCAATTCTAATCAATCGTTTGATTAGCGGAAATTTGTTCAATTAATCGTTTGATTGAATACTGTCTAAACCCTTTTAACAACCGAATTTTAGGCTATTTTCAAGAGAGTTAATTGTCGTAAAATAGTTTTTGTTGTGAGGAATTATCTTCAAAACTGATAATAGAAACATCAAAAATACATATTCTTACTAATATAGACAGGTTGTTTTACTAATTAATCGTTTAATTAAAAGTGCAGTAAACCCTCTTAAACAGCGTTTTAATCTGTTTTACGGAAAAAATTATTGTCGAAAATACTAGACAAGAGCCGTCTAACAGTCCCCATAGTTCCCAATTTTAAAAGCCTTGGATTGAAATAATCCAAGGCCCTCCTGATTTAATATTTTTACACCTTTATTATTGTAAAAAACTTTGTTATAAGCCAAGGACCTTGTGTGAATCCCAGTGTTAATTGCCATGCACCTAAGCCATCTAATCCATATTCATGAATAAGTAACATTTTAGCACCCATGCTTCTTACATCTTCAAACCAAACTTCATGTGTTAATCCCTGTTGATCTTTATAATGAAAAAAAGGTGACTCAAATTCAGTTGAATACTGTATCGGCGATTGGTACTTCATGGCTGTTTCAACAGCACTCTGATTTGAAATCGCTGGAGCAACTCTGCCTGGACTGTACGGAATGATCCAGTCATATCCATATAAGGGCATACCGATAATAATTTTTCGACGAGGAACATATTGTATCGCAAATTCAACGGTTCTTCTTACCTCAGTAATGGGAGCAACAGGCCCTGGCTCACTTCCTGCATGGTGCCAGTCATAAGCCATGATAAACATAAAGTCCACAACTGAACCGATTCCTCCGTAATCATACCCCTTAAGCCAAGGAACTTCTTCACTTGTTTTTGCAGGAAGCGCAATGGTTAGCGTGCGTCCTAATGGTCTCAAACGATCTCGTAATTCACGTAAAAAACCTGTAAAAAGATCCCTATCTCCAGCCAGAACACGCTCAAAGTCAATATTTACCCCTCCATATCCCCTATTGGTTACTAAATAGGAAATATTATTAACAAGGTTCGTTCTTGCAGCAGGATTGTTTAATACTTGATGAGCAAGTTCGGGACTAAAACCTTCAGGTGTTAAGTTCGTGACAGTCACAAGTGGTCTAACCCGATGATTCCAAGTTGTTTGAATAGCTGTCAAATCATTTAAGGTATTGGCAATATCTCCATTACTTGCAATGTGATAGTCAAAAATCGATATGGATGTACTATAAGGGGCAAAATCACTAATTAACGCACGGTCTAGCTCCGGACTTCGAACAACATAGAAGCTTAGTGTTGATGCACGATAATTTGATATATCAGGAATCGTAAGCCTCATTCTTGGTTGTAGTGCAGCCGGATTAACAGCCGGATTGGCAGCTGTTAGTTGATCTAAAGATAAGAAAGATTTTCTAGCAATCGCTGTAAATGTGTCCCCAGGTTGAACAATGTACGTATATAAAGGGATGAGCAAAGCCTGACCGGGAACAATATTGGACTGCACTAAACCATTCACACGGCGAATCTCATCTATAGAAATTCCATACCTGCTGCTAATCGTAAATAAGGAATCACCAGCTTGAACCTCATGAAAAAACATATTTGTCCCTCCACTTAAGGGTCAAAATTTCCCCCTCACTCAGGTTTTAAGGCCATATTGACTTTATAAAATTATCCAGTATTTCCTTTTATTTTATGAACCATATTTTTATGTAGAACACAATGATGGCTTGACTTTTTACTAGATCGACTTTCAAGAATAGTATGCTTATTAAAAAAGGATACAAAGGGCTCAATCATCACCTCTTTGTATCCTTTACTATTGTTAAAATTCTGGTTTCTCTAAATATTATTTTTGTTGTTTAACAAGTGTATCACGGTCAATTAGTTTTGGGGGTTCTTCCAGCCATGACTGCCGCCTTTTATAAAACTGTAGTTTGAATCCCTAAATGATCATCTTCTAACTTTATGTAATCAAAGGCCTTATCTGGCCACATGACTTTATGCCTCAAAACCCAAGCTTTTTCCTTATCAATTTTTGTAATCGTGGTTTCCATAGCCCCCTCCTTTGTTTCTTCTCCGTTATAGATACAGCCCCACCCATTGCCAATAGAAGAAATAAAATAGCATCATGATTAGTATATAAACTGGCATCATAATCGCACTAATCTTCAAAAGATCATTCGCGTCATAGGAGATTTCGCCTTCTTCATAAAAGAATAGTAATGCTTTGGAACTCACAGGTACGGTCACACAATAATTCATACCAATTAAACCTATAAAGACAACACTTGTAGGATTCAAACCAATGGTTTCACTAAATAATAATAGAATTGGTATAAAAACGATTGCGCGCGTTGTATGCGATGTAATATATAAATGACTTGTAACAGTTACCAAAAGGATAACGAAAACAATGAACCACTCAGGTGCTCCAACAAATGAAGATAGGAAATTCTGCATGGCTTCTTCAATCCATTGAACTACTCCTGTTTCGACTAACATATTGCCTAATGCAGTTGCGGCCGCAACAAATAGGATCAAATTCCAAGATACCGACTTAATCCCCTGTTTCCAAGTAATAATTCCGTAATTCGGCATCATGACGATCATTGCCCCTACCATGGTAATAAAAGCAATATCATAACCATGTATACCTTCTGTTATCCATCCAATAACTAAAAGAGAAAGTAGGATGATTGTCTTTTTTTCACTGTCACTCATTCCTTTTTGCAAATGGTTTGTTTCATTTACCGCAAAATCCTCGAGTTCGTCTATACTATCTTTCGGCCATAGGAGCCATTTGATGATTATATATGAAATAAATGTAATAACCAGTGTGAAGGGTAATGCCCAAATAAACCATTCAACAAAAGATATACTTTGATTAACTGTACTCTCTAGTAAACCAATACCAATTATATGTGAACCTGCCCCAATAAGTGCAGCGGAAGTACTCATTAATATAATAATCGGCGCTATTAGACCGAGAACACTTTTTTCTTTTTCCGTAAATTTTTTGCTAAGCTGATTGAGAATCGGCATAGCTAACGCAGCGCGTCCGGAAGTAGATGGAATGAAAAAAGCCGTTGAAAATAACACCGAGCATACCCCTAGCAGAAGTTTACTTTTCTTGCTCGCCTTACTTAAGATTAATAGAGTTAACCGGTTCGCTAAACCTGATTCCTTCACCGCCTCACCAATAATGAAAGAACCAACCATTAGCCAAACCACTTCCTCAGATAGTGATTGATAGAGCAAATCTGCCTCTGCACCATTCATTATGATAATAAACACAATCAGTGCTGTTGCAACAAAGCCTGCAGGAATTTTTGTTGCAACCCATAAGATCATCGCTGATAGAAAAGCAAATAGGGCAACCTTTGCTTTGTAATCTAGACCATCAATGAAAACAATCAGCAACAACAACAAAACATGTAAAGCAATCAGCACAAACGGTTTCGAGACAGGGGCTATAGTGCTTTTCAAACGTGAGTGCCTTTCGATTCTCCGCAGCTCCGTTCTTGTCATCATGATTGATAAACTCTCTCTTTAGCATACTTTCTTCTAGCAACTCGAAAACCAATTAAAATTTGTCTTAATACAGATTCCGTACTTTCCTCAATCCATTTTGGGGCTTTTATGATCGCTTTTTCTAACGTAGTTGGTCTTTGTATGATACTGCTATACGCATCAATTCCTGCTTCATAATTTAGTTTTGCTCCCTTTCCTATTGTGCCGGTAATCGCAATGACAGGAATATTATTTTTCTTTGCAATCCGGGCAACCTCAGCAGGAATCTTCCCGTTTGGTGTTTGGAAATCTAAACTGCCCTCTGCCGTAAATACTATATCTGCTGTTGAAATGGTTTCTTCTATATTAATGTAATTCATAATTATATCGAATCTTGGATGTAATACTGCATTTGTAAAGGCAACTAATCCAGTACCTAATCCTCCGGATGCACCACTGCCTGGTAATGAACGAACATCTACTCCTACTGCTTCTTGAATTAAAGCTGCATATCGTTCCAATGCAAAAGATAATTGTTCGACTTGTTCAGGCGTTGCTCCCTTTTGCGGCCCAAACACACGTGCTACACCCGTTTCTCCACATAAAACATTTTTCCAGTTACACGCTACATCAAAGGAAACATGCTGTAATCGCTTATCTAGATTCTTCATATCAATGGAATCCGCCTTTAGTAATCCTTCGCCGCCATTTATGAAAATTGGGCATTGATTTTTATCCATGAACCGGATTCCTAATGCTTGTGCCATACCAGCCCCGCCATCTGATGTTCCAGAATCTCCGCAGCCTATCAAAATATAATCTACACCTTCATCGAGTGCAGCTCGAATTAACTCCCCTACTCCATATGTTGTTGTTTTTAATGGGTTTCTTTGATTTCTTGGAACAAGTTTCAATCCAGCGACAGCTGCCATTTCTATTACTGCTGTACGTTTTCCATGCTCTTCAAAAATACCAAAATAGCTTTTTATCTTTTTCCCAACTGGTCCAGTTACTTTTTTATAAACTAGTTTTCCACCTTTTATGGCAACAATTGTCTTGGCAAAGCCTTCTCCGCCATCAATCATTGGGATGACTTCTAAATCGATAGACGGATCAAATCGTCTTACACCACGTTCCATCGCAACTCCTACATCCTCAGCATCCATACATTCTTTAAATCCAGATGGTACAATTACAATTTTCATATCAAATTACCTCCAAAATCCTTTAATACATTTGAATTTACGCTACTAAACTTAAAGGATATTAAGAGAAACATTATAATTTGATTAGAAAAAGGAATTATACCTGTTGCTGCGGCAGTGGTCCTGCTATGAAAACCACTTTTTCTGGTTTTTTAAAGGGATTTGGGCTTCATCGCCTTTATGAAGACCATTTTCTCCGGTTTTCCAAAGGAATTTGGGCTTCATCGCCCTTATGAAGATCACTTTCTCCGGTTTTCTAAAGGGATTTGGGCTTCATCGCCTTTATGAAGAACACTTTCTCCTGTTTTCTAAAGGGATTTGGGCTTCATCGCCTTTATGAAGAACACTTTCTCCTGTTTTCTAAAGGGATTTGGGCTTCATTGCCATATATAGAAACTCGTAAAAAATTTTGGCCTACCATTTTTACTAGAGCCTTTTCTCGACAATATTCTTCTTACTTAGGAGGATTAAACCCCAGCTTGACAGCCTTTAAAGCTATTCTAATCAATCGTTTAGTTAGTACCGATTTAACTAATTAATCGTTTGGTTAAATACTGTCTAAGCTCTTTTAACATACGGGCTTTGGGCTGTTTTCAGGAGCATTAATTGTCGTAAAATAGTTGTGGTTGTAGGGATAATCTTCATAACTGACAATAGAATCTAGAAAATGAAAAAAAGAGGCTTTCCGTAAGTTCGTTCAACTCTTGGAAAACCTCTACTATTTTTCATACAAGATTATTTTAAATATCGTGCTCATATGGGCGTGATTTAATCCCTTTAAATAAGGGTTTTAAAACTGAGAATAATCTATTAAACTATACAATTAATGACAGTATAATTGCCGTTCCAAATGCTACAAGTGCTTTCATGATGGTAATTACGAAAATGTCTCCATATGATTGGCGATGAGTGAGACCACAAATTGCAAGAATCGTTATCGTTGCACCACTATGAGGCAGTGAATCTAAGCCGCCTGCTGACATGGCCGCAACTCTGTGGAGAAATTCAGGATTAATCCCCATTGAATTAGCTAGTGTTAGATAATGTTCCCCCATCACTTCAAGGGCTATTGACATCCCGCCTGATGCTGAACCAACAAGGCCGGCCAGGACATTAACAGATATAGATTCAGATATTAATGGATGTGAAGAAACACCCAAAATCGCATCCCTGATTGTTCCAAATCCAGGTAAAGTTTTCACCACATTTCCAAACCCTACTTCTGACGCTACATTAAATACAGCTAATAATGAGCCGCTAGCAGCTATAGTCAGTCCAGATGTAAGCTTTGAGACTGTTAATGCCTTTATATTTATGAGTAAAGCGACTATGATTCCACATACTAGGGCTGCGATTAATGCCCATGTTGAGGTCAAACTACTCATATTTTCAACATTAAAGGATTCCTTTAACATTTCCGGAGTGTACCAGTTACTGACCGCCCAACCTGTTTTAGTAAATATAAAATTAAGTACTACGACAACTACCAGTGGGACAATAGCCATCCAAAAGTTCAGAGTTTTTTCGTCTGGATTAATGACAGGTTCATTTTTATGATCTTTCCCGTAGCCTTCTCCAGCTAAATTTGCTTTTTTTACTCTGCTTGACAACCAAAGATATCCAAGAGCAAAAATGAGTAACCCGCCAACTAACCCTGTAATTGGTGCCGCATAGGCATCCGTTCCAAAATAATTCGTCGGTATTATATTTTGAATTTGAGGTGTTCCAGGAAAAGCATCCATTGTATATGTAGCTCCGCCTAAGACTATCACTGCAGGAATTAATCTTTTTGGAATATTCGCCTCGCGGAAGACTGCAGCTGCAAAAGGGTATACTGCGAAAACTACTACAAATAGTGATACCCCTCCATATGTTAATATTGAACATGCAATTATTGTTGCAAGAAGCGCTCTTTTTGCCCCTACAATCTCCATAATTTTTTTAGCAATCGATGCAGTAGCCCCGTTTAATTCCATAAGCTTTCCGAAAACTGCACCTAATATAAATATAGGGAACCATGTTTTTATGTAGTTTGCTAGATTGGGCATATAAACTTCGGTATAACTAGGTAATAAAATCCCTCCTGATAAAGCAACTGCTAGTAAGGTTACAATGGGAGCAATGACTATGACGGGAAAACCACGATAAGCTAAAAATATAAGTAAACCTAACGAGATGAGAATCGCCATGATTTCAATAAACATTCCTACACCGTCCATCTTTGATATTTACATTACTTGAACAATGAGCAGGATTATTTCCTGCTCATTGCTACATCTATTTCATTAATTAGGCTTTTATATAATTGACACTCAATGAATTAAACTTGCTAATATTCTCCTCAAAATTTGGAAGCACCTTTGCCTCTTCTGATAGATTTACTAGTGTACAAACCATATCATTAAATGGAGTTGGGATATTTTTTTCTCTTCCCTTTTCGGAGACATATCCATTGATATAATCAATTTCCGTTTTTATACCTTTCTCTAAATCTTGCAACATACTCGCCTTGAGGTTTGCATGAGGCCCCCATACCTCCTCATAAAAAGCCATTTTCCCAGGAATATCTGATTGACTTTCCAACTCTAAATTCTCAAAGTCCTTCCCTTGCATTTCTACTAGTCGAATATGATGTGCTCGAGCTACCTTAATCGTTTCATCAGCGATATTTGCCAAACTTCTCATAGCATCTGCATTATATAGTACCTCTCCGAAAGTGCAGCCTAGCGCTGCAGACATCCCACTAAAAGTTGCATTCATTAATAACTTAGACCATTTCATCCCATTTATATTGGTTACAATTTCGCAATAACCTACAGTACCTAAAATATCTTTTAACGTATGAATTCTTTCGGTGATTTCTCCATTTAGTTCACCAATGTCAAAAGCATATTTCTTCACTACATCTAATTCTGTTGTCAACTCTGATACACCAGGCCCTATCCAAGTGGCCCCAAAGCCAACTACACCACCAACTGTTCTTTCCTTCCCAACAATGGTAGCAACACTTTCTTCAGGGATACCATTTTGCAAAGTACAAACTACACTATCTTGATGTAGAAAGGGAAGAATCGATTCCAAGGAACTCTTTGTATAAACTTGCTTTGTAAGTAAAAAGATTACATCATATTTACCAGATAATTCATTTGGGTGCTTTGCTTTTACAGGAATCGTCTCATCTAAAAAACCAGTTATCTTAGCTCCAATTTGATTTAAGGCATCGACATGTTCCTGATTGATGTCTATTAAATCAACATCATATCCCCCTTTTGTGATAAGTGCCCCGATAATTGTTCCAAGTGAACCTACTCCTAAAACGCCTATTTTCATAAAAAATCACCCCACGATTAATTTTTTGTCAATTGCAATACTTAATAAGTGTAAAATCCTTTTCCTGATTTTTTTCCGAGCCAGCCAGCTTCAACCATTCGTTTAAGTAAAGGACATGGACGATATTTTGAATCATTGAAACCTTCGTAAAGGCTCTCCATAATAAAAAGAAGAACATCTAATCCTATGTAATCAGATAGTTTTAATGGGCCAAGCGGATGATTCGCTCCCATTACCATCCCTTTGTCAATTTCTTCTGGATCATTTCCCTCCATGACCAGAAAAGCTGCTTCATTTAACATAGGGATAAGCAATCGATTAACAGTAAACCCTGGAAAATCTTTTGCGGCAATCGTAGTCTTTCCCAACCTCTCCCCTACTACCTGCAACTTTTCCATCGTTTCACTAGAAGTACTTGGAGAACAGACCAATTCTAGCAATTTCATAATTGGCACTGGACTAAAGAAATGCATGCCTACCACTTTATCAGGACGTTTCGTTACTCCTGCGATAGCAGAAATAGATAATGAAGAAGTATTGGTAGCAAAGATTGCATCTTTGTTAATCACCTGATCAAGTTTCCTGAAGAGGTCCTGCTTGAGGATTAATTTCTCTGGTACCGCCTCGATTACTAAATCGATGTGTTTTCCGTCTCCTAATTGTGTGGATCCGTGAAGATTTTCCCAGATTCCTTTCGCTTCTTCTTCCGTCCAAGTCCCTTTGTTTACCATTGAGGAAACTGTTTTTTCCATTAAAGCAAATCCACGTTGTAAATCTTCTTCCGATCTTTCTACAACCGTTACTTTATAACCTGCTTTGGCTGAAACAAGAGCAATGCCGCCTCCCATTAACCCAGAACCAACAACTAGTAAATTTTCCAATTTCCTTCGCACCTTTTCTCAAACCCTATGATAATTTTCCATACTCATTTTGTGTAGTAAACGCATACAAATTTATTTAAATGATTTTCTCTTTGTACTTATCATCAAAAGTACTAGTTTGGAAATTCTACAAACTTAGATTCATTTTTAGCCTTAGACTTATCTAATCCTAAAATTTTCCTTGCTTCATTTGGTGTAGCAATTTCTCGTCCTAATGTTCTAGATAAATTTACAATTCTCTCAACAAATTGAGCATTGGTCCTTGCCAATTCCCCTTTACGATAATAGACACTGTCTTCCATTCCAACCCGTACATGTCCTCCGGTAATGATGCTCATCGTATTGATCGCTAATTGATTTTTACTGGCTCCAAGTGCTGACCAAGTTGATCCTTCCGGAATACTTTCGGATAAAAATAATAAGTTCTTTGGTGTTGCCGCCATCCCACCTTGAATTCCTAATACGAATTGGAAATGAATTGGACCTTCAATGAGCCCCTTTTTCGCAATTCGTAATGTATTATCAATCATTCCGGCATCAAATATTTCAATCTCTGGTTTAATCTCGTATTTTTTTAATTTGGCAGCTAATTTTTCTAGAAAGTTAGGTGAATTAAGAAATACTTCAGATCCAAAGTTTGTGGAACCGGCATCAAATGTAGCCATTTCAGTTCTTAATTCACAAACTCGGAGTCTGTCCTCGTCATTCATAACGGCTGCACCTGCCGTAGTTAAATTGATAATAATATCACATTTATCTCTTATTCGATCAACAACCTCACGAAAAGTATCTAAATCAAGTGTTGGATTCCCATTTTTATCCCTTACATGAATATGTGCAATAGAAGCCCCTTCCTGCCAAGCCTCATAAACAGAATCTGCGATTTCCTTTGGTGCCAGAGGTACATAAGGTGTATGCTGCCTGGTTGTTTGGCCTCCCGTTGGGGCAACTGTAATGATTAATTTTTCCATTAAACTTCCTCCAATCTATTAGTAAATATTGTAATTATTAAAAATCTAAGGTTTTACATTTTAATATTTTGCAAGAATCATGCCAAACTAAAAACACATACGCTGCCATACAAATTCCAATTACCATTCATTTACGCATATGCAAATTTGCGCATATTTGATTATTTTTAATCATTATAATTTTCACTTTAAATTGTTTTTCTTTATAATAGATTTATAACCTTAAAGGATGTGTTCATCATTGTATAAAACACCTTTTTTTCGTAACATGGGTACGGAAGATCTTGTAAATTTATTAACGAGTATTTTCGATACATCTCACGATGGATTATATATTTGTGATAATAAGGGTTATACGCTTTTATATAATAGAGCATTTTTGGATATCTCAGGAATTTCTATAGATACCATGAATCAATATAGCACGATTGAATTACATCAAATGGGTGTTGTACCTATTTCATGTGCAGGTGTAGCAATCAAAACCAAACAACCTTACAGCACGATCATCGATTATTACAATGGAAAAAAGGGAATTGTTACAGCTACTCCCTTTTATGATCAGTATGAAGAAATTTTATTTGTCGTCTCAAACGTACGAGATATTACAGAAATTAATAATTTGCAAAAAGAATTAGAAGAAACAAGACAGGAAAACTTGGCGTATCAGCACGAACTGCAGAAAATCCAAGGTGAGTTGAAAAATAATCAGCAATTTATTTATAGAAGTAAAAGTATGCATCAGATTATCTCTCTTGCATCACGATTTGCAAAAAATGATTCTCCTATTCTTTTATTAGGAGAATCCGGGGTAGGAAAAGATGTTCTCGCCAACTATATCCATAAAAAAAGTAACAAAAATGGGGAATTTGTAAAAATTAACTGTGGTGCTATTCCTGAACATCTACTGGAATCTGAATTATTCGGTTATGAAAAAGGGGCTTTTACAGGGGCTAATGCGAAAAAAGAAGGATTGTTTGAAATGGCCCATGAAGGCACCATTTTTCTTGATGAAATCGGTGATCTTCCCTATTCTCTGCAGGTTAAATTATTAAACGTGATACAGGATTCCAAAATTAGAAGACTGGGGGGAACCGAAACACGCGATGTTCATGTACGAATTATTGCTGCCACAAATTGCAATTTGGAGCAACTAGTAGAACAAAAAAAGTTTCGGCTGGATTTATTCTACAGACTAAACGTTTTATCTATTACGATTCCCCCATTAAGAGAAAGACGTGAGGATATATCAGTCCTTCTATTTTTCTATCTAAAAAAATTGAAAAAGAAATACAAAGAAGATAAAAAAATAGACACCCAAGTGCTAGACAAACTTATAGAATATGAATGGCCAGGAAACATTCGCGAATTAAAAAATATAATTGAACGGATGTATCATATGAGTGAATCTGAAAAAATTTCAATAAAGGAACTGCCGCCATCCATTCTAAATCCCAAAAGTATTCAAGGACAAAATAACGGATTAATTTCTGTATCTAATACAACTTTGCCTCTTAAAGAGGCTGTCGCTGAATTCGAAAAAGAGTATATTGCCAATGTGCTGTCAAAGACACCCACAATGCAGGATTGTGCAAATATTCTTGGGGTAAACATCTCTACTCTTGTAAGAAAAAAAAGAAATCTATTGATAAAGTAAATGAAAGGCTACATAGAAGATTATATTTTCTCATGGTAAAACACCGTACTTTTGAACTGTACGGTGTTTTTTCACGGTTATTTACTGATAACTTAAGAGATCTATCTATCTAATATGAATGCATCTTTCTTTTAGCCAAATCATGAGCATTTCCATTAGCAATCCTTATACTCATAACTTAATCATTTAAACCCTTTCCATTGAGGATTTGCTGCATATGCTTTTCAATCCTTAACTCTCGTGTTTTGGATTGTTTAGGTTGTGAAAAATGAAGAATGTATGCTTTTTGCCGTCCCGGCGTCAACCCTTCAAAGGCAGTTTTTAAGGAAGGGATTTCATCGAATTTATTTAGAAGTTCTTCAGGAATGACGTATTCTGCGGTCTTTTTAAAATTTACTTTCAATCCGGCTTTTTCCACTTCAATAGCCTCATAAATAAAAGTTTTCATGATGGCTTCCATTTCCACTATTTCTTGTACACTGGTGAACCGAATCTGGCCTTGTGCCTGTGAATTCTCCCCGGGTTTGATTAAAATTCCATTGGGATCATTTAGTAACGCACCCTTAAAAAACATAAGCGCACAGTATTCTTTAAATCCTTGTATGATAACGATGTTACTTTTCTGAAACGTGTAACAAGGCAGTTTCCACTTTAATTCTTCGGTCAGCTCACAGTCAAGAACGATACTTCTCAACTTCTCATATTCTGCTTTCCACTTTTTAGCTTTATTTATAAATTCATCAACTTTAGGATTCATTGTATTATTTATCATCGGAATACCTCACTTAAATTCTCCCTACAATCCATTATGACCAGGATAGTTATGAATCATTCTGTCCTATTCAACGGAACAAGTTCATATGATCGCCAATATAGAAGAAAAGGCCTCCTACCAATTCTGTGAACGGATGAGTGGCCTTCTCTAGTCAGTTATTATCTTTGATTTAAAAAGCCACGGTGACGGCAAAAATTTTTTAGAATCCATTTTCCACTAACCACTTCATAATGCTTTCCTCTCTTTCCTTACTATCGCCATGCTCGGCATCGTATTTACACATTTTCTTCTGTGCTACTATGTTTCCATCTATCATATACAATACTCTTTCGGTTTTTGCTGCCACCTTTGTATCATGTGTAACGAGCATGATGGTTGTCCCTTTTTGATTAATCTCTGCAAGAATGGCCATAATCTCTTCTGTCGATTTGGAATCTAATGCTCCGGTTGGTTCATCACCAAATATGATATCTGGATCATTTATCAGTGCTCTGCAGATGCCGACTCTCTGTAGCTGCCCACCAGAGCCTTGAGTGATAGTATTATCTGCAAGCTTTTCAATCCCTGTCATTTCCAGCAATTTTTTTGCTTTTTGATATACCGCATTTTTATCCGTATTTTTTGATACAAGAGCAGGGAACATTACATTGTCAATCAATGACAGATTCTTTAATAGATTAATATCCTGAAAGATAAATCCCATATGATTCAGTCGGATCTTCGCCAGTTCTTCTTCTTTGAGTCTGTCAATTTCATGGCCTTTAAATGTCACACTGCCAGAAGTCATTCGATCCATACCGCTTACATTATACAGCAGCGTTGACTTCCCGCTTCCGGATGGCCCCATGACCGATACGAATTCCCCTTCTTCTATCTCCAAATTTATATCTTTTAAGATATGAAGCTCATTATCCTTTCCTAATCCTACTTTTTTGTTCAAACTTCTTGCTTCTAATATATTGCTCAAGTATATCCCTCCAATGTCATCTATTTAACTCAAAGTCTATATCTCGGAATGTCGGATTTTTCAGGAATCTGCATTCTTTACATTGGCGCCTTCACGCAGGAGACTTCTTCCACCTTCGCAGATTCTCCTCCTGCCTTGACCTTTTCAGAAGTTCTAACTTCTTAAAACTACCGATAAATCATCTTCTGCTGTTACCTTACAGCACACAGAAATAGTAAATCCGACGACTAAAATGAGTGCTAACGGACATAGCAGCCAAGTCTGCCATGCAACATTAACTAATTCAATTTTTGCGGCTCCCATAGAAGACATTGCCATACTTACAAGAAATTCCCCAAGATAATTAGAAGCCAGTACTCCAACTACGATTCCTAATATCAGTACCATCATAGTCCCTGCCATATATTGATGTTTAATATTTTTAGAAGTTAATCCCATACTTCGCATGATTGCAATCTGAGACATATCCTTTGATAATAACATCCGAAGGAATAATGCAGTGATCAACACTGCAATGATTACTGCTATTGCGATTCCTCCTATAACAATCAGCCTCATCTGATCAATGATATTTCCAAGAGTCTGTCCGGTATATTCTTTGATATCACTTACCTGCGCAGAATCGTAAGCATTCTGGTAGTATTCCATTTTCAAGCGCATGTCAACACCCGGAGCCAGATCCATGCTCACAATATACCAAAGAACGGCCTCTTCATTTACCCCAAGACTCGTATGAGCTTTTGCTGTTTTCCCCCCATTTGTAATATCCTGATAAATACCCGTCACTGATAAAGTCTGTTCTTCCCCGCCAACCCTGACGGTTACTTCATCTCCTACTTTCTTGTTTAATCCGTCTTTTGCGGCATTTGCAAATGAAAGCGAGATTTCTCCTTCACCCTCCGGTGCTCTGCCTTCCAGATATTTTAATGGAAATACGGAAAAATCTCCGATTTCAATATTAATATAGTCCCAGGTACCTTCCTCGTTTTTGACCTGGTAGGAGCTTGTGATATAGGCTGTAAACTTTTCAATATCATTATCCGTTTTCAACTCTTCCTGCAGTTTTTTAAAATCTTCTGTAATACTATCGGTTCTTCGAAGATCGATTCTCATGTCGGATTTTCCTATTCCCATATAGGTAGAAAATTCAGGTGAATTCATGGTGTTATAAATATTTAAGGGGAGTATAACTATAAACGTACATACTATAAAAATAACAAACAGCAGCCTGTATAGCTTGAATCGTTTCCAAACATCTCTCAGCCCCATGTAAATATTGGTGCTGAAAAATTTGTTCCTTCGCAGCGGAAAACTGTATTTTCGATTCTTTCCACTCTCCATAGAATCTTTCCGTAAAGCTTCCACCGCAGAAATCTGATCGATTTTTTTCAGTACTTGCTGGCAATACATCACAATCATGCTATATATAAGTAATGGAGCTATAAGCGATAGTACATATTTTAAGCCTCCTGATAAATCGGAAGAAATATAAAGTCTCATATGACCGTTTAACAGATTTACCGCTGCAAAAGACATGAGATAACCGATTATACCGGCTGCTACTGAGATGGCTCTATATTTGTTAAGATAGACCTTTTTTATATCTTTTTTAGATATCCCCATTGCTTTCATAACACCGATTTCTCTAATATCTTCATCAATCGTTGCCAAAAAGGTCAGTCTGATACAGAGCGAAGCAATCACAATAAGCAGAAGACTAATAAATATAATGACAACCGCAACTGCCATATCTGACATGGCATTAAACATCATAAATACCTTTCCTTCTATTATAGGACCATTTGCCGGAAGACCTGCTTCGATATAGGCAGTCTGAACAGCAGCAGATTCCCCGTTTTCATGCAGCTTGAATTCAATCAGATATTCCAGTTCCCCATCCTGCATTTCAAGCATTTCATCATAGTCATTCTGATTTATCACAAACCGTTTCGAAGAAGTAAGGGAAGAGTTCATCTCAAAATCTCTTGCATAATCTGAAATGACAAACTCTTTCTCATACCCGCCGCTTTTCACCGTAATCGTATCACCTATTTTTAAGTCATGTTGTTCCATGAAATAGATGGGAACGGCAACGAAACCTTCCTTTACATCCAGCTTTTCATTATCCAAATCCAATATAAAATCAAATCTCTTATTCTGTACAACAAATGAAATATCCTGAATCGTTCCAGCCATCGTTTGATTTTGGCCAAAATGAATATTGCTTCCATCCATATTCTGAAGAACCATCGTCTCCTGCATCGCTATATGGTCACGGTAGTGTTCTGTGAATTGGTCGATATCTGCCTGGTCATAATCTCCGGCATGCATCACCGTAATGTCAGCAGGTACGGCGCTCTCCTGAAGTTCGGACATCGCCTGAATCAGATTGGAAATGTTATTAATGGCACTGGCTGCTAAAATTACTGCCATCGTGATAAATACAAATACTGTCATCGTTACAATTTTGTTCCTGATGAAATCATTCATTACAATTTTATAAAACAAAATTTTTCCTCCTCCCTGCATTGATAATATTTTTTCAATTTTATCCTTGTCTCTATCAATCTTCTTACATGCTCGTTTCTTAGTAGACTTGACTAAATGACCATTGAACGTCCTAAAGTAAGCATACAAAACGATACTTTTTAAATTAACCTGCTAGAGCCTAATTATTTTCTAAGCCTGCAGCCCTATTTAACAAGCAGAAGACACTATAACCATACCAATAAATGCCCTAGTTAAAATCACTAAAATTGTAAATTTTTTGTAATTTAATCAGAAGTTTTAAATTATCGTTGTTGTTGTATTGTTGTTTTGGGATAAAAGAGGAAAGCTGACTTGACCACAAAAAGTTCTTTTAGCATTAAGCATAAGGAACTTTTATGGGCCTTTTTTATTTCCTTTTTATTCAAAGTAAAATGACATATTGGAGGAATTAGAAATGGAAAAAACGTATATGAACATGATGATGCCCATCTATCAAAAATCTTGTTAGCAAAATTTTTACAACAAAAACCACTCCCTCATTTTTAGGAAGTGGTTTTTGCTATTGATATAAATTATTTACATGACTACTTCACAAGTTGTACAAGGCTAGCCAGAAAATATTTCTGGTTGACCATTTTTATATCGATATATAGCTGCCACCATCTCTAGGTCGTACTCAGTTTATCGAACAACCATACAAGATGATTGTATTTACCATAGGATTTTATTTGATCTTTCTCTGCTAGGATGCGTTCCATGGCAGCCGGATCATTGCCGAATTCGGTATTTTGAATTAGGTTAACAGGGGGCCGGTTTTCTGCAAAATTGATACGAATTTGATGAAGTAAGGTTATGATGGCGCGGTTAAATTCATGAAACTCATTGGGAAAGCATGCGGTAAGGGATTGATGTTCTAAAACAATCTTTTCCATGAGTTCATAATCCGTCGGTTGAATAGAGTGCAGAGCTCTAATGCATACATCAAAAACCAGGTGCTTTTGTTCAAACAACAGACGATTTCTGTGCATATCATCCTCCATTGTTGGCAGCGGTGGATGTTCTTGATGGTACGATTCTAAATCATGTTCGATAATAAAGTTAGCATTTGCCTTATATAATCTATATGCAAATTCAGCATCCTCTGGTCCCCACCCTTTGAAATTCTCCTCGTAACCGCCGACTTGCTCCATAAAACTTCTTTTAATAGAAAGAAAACCTAAACAAGCCATCCAACGCAATGGGCTGCTATCAGAATGTTCGTGTTCCCTAAGGTATTTTAATAAATGACCAGCATAACTCTTGTATTTTGTGATCGAGCGTAATTTTTTAATATCGTCAATATCCTCCCTCTTAATCACTTGTTGGGGTTCTTGTAAATGCCTAATATAATTCGTTAGGGTATCAAGTGCCAGTTCCTGCGACACCACCTCTTTAAGGCGTTGATTGAGGAGGGATTTTTCTTTTCTCCATTTATAAATCGCTTTGATTTGATTATCAGTAAAATCCGGGAATAAAAAAGTATACACACGGCCGCGCTTGCTTCCTGCAATAACAACGGCTTTCTCCTGAGTTAGATGATGCTGATAGTTAAGGGCAACATAGTTAGGGGGAACAATCGTTTCTGCATCGAAAAGGATAATAATCTCTCCCCTCGCATGCCTAAGTCCGATATTTCTTGAAGCAGCAACCCCAACATTGGTGCTATTGCGAATATATTGAAAATGGTAGGGAGGACGGTACTCCTTAATTTTGGGGGTCTGGTCGGTAGAAGCATCATCAATCAATATCACTTCCATTTTAGATAAATCAAAGTTCTGTTTCTCCAACGCATAAAGGCTAAGCAGATTAAGGGGATAGCGGTTATATGAAGGCATTATGATTGTAACTTCAATTTCCATGTATTTCTCATTCCTCCTGGAGAGCCTATAGGCTTCCTTTGATGTTGAATCAGGGTTGTAATCACCTAAGGGTAATGATCACAAAAGGCAAGTTAGGCTTACTTGTATTCCATTACCCCTTCCACTAGAGTATATTATGCTTGTCAAAAAAAGTTTCTCGGATGTTCAACTAAATGTAGCCTATTTATTCTTTAATTAACACATTTTTTACACATTTTTTACACATTTTCAACAAAATGCCCCGTTCCTCTTTTAGTTATTTTCATATCTTGTCTATATACGAGAATAATATTTTTTGGGGGCGAGGGATTTATGAATAAAAATGTACTAGTAATCGCTGCACATCCCGACGATGAAATTCTAGGATGCGGCGGGACAATAAAAAAATTAATAAATCAGGGATATGAAGTTACGACTGTTATAGCCGTCAAGGGACGAAAGGAAGAAGAGCAACACATTAAGCAGTGTATTTTAAAGGCAAATGAGAACCTAGGGGTTAAAAATGTAATCTTTTGGGAATATCCTAATCTTTTATTGGAAAAAGTCCCTCTTGTTGAAGTCAATAAACAAATTGAAGATCTGCTAATCAAAAATGAGCCATCCATGATTTTTACACATCATTATGGGGATATCAACCGTGATCACCAAATACTATTTCAAGCGGTATTAACAGCAGCGCGGCCGCTTCCTGGTAAAAGGCCGGTTGAAATCCTTTGTTTTGAAACGGTTTCTTCTAGTGAATGGAGTCAACATACAAATGATAAAGAATTTAAACCAAATTATTTTGTTGATATATCCGACACCATAGATGAAAAGATTGAGTCACTTAAGGCTTATGATGTTGAGATGCGACCGTTTCCACATCCACGTTCGTATGATGGAGTAAAATATTTAGCACGTGTAAGAGGAATGACAGTAGGAGCGGAATATGCAGAGTCTTTCGAAATTATTAGGAGGGTTTGGAAATGATGAAGAGGAAATGAACGATCTACCTTCACAACAGATCAATTTCCTCCTCACATAGGTTTATTGTTCATGATTTTCTTTTATTTCATCAAAAACAAAGAGATGGGGAGATGAGAATGGATAAAGAGTTTACTGGAGAAAAAGTAGAGGCTCTTTTTACAATGATGAGAAAGAAGCTATGGTCTTTCTCTGATAGTCAAAAAGGGTGTGAGAACCTGTGAAGATTCTCGTTACAGGGGGAGCTGGATTCATTGGTTCTCATGTTGTCGATTTATTATCTCAAACCGGTCATGAACCGTTTATAGTAGATAATTTCCTCACGGGTCAAAGGGAATTTGTTCCACCAAATATCCGGCTATATGAAGTTGACATCACATCTTCACAAATATCAGATGTATTTAAAAAGGAAAAACCAGATGTTGTCATCCATCTCGCAGCTCAAGTGGATGTTTCCCGCTCCATAAAAGATCCTGTATGGGATGCACATCAAAATATTCTTGGTACGATTCGCTTACTGACCTGCTGCCATAAGTACAACGTGAAAAAATTTATTTTTTCCTCGTCTTGTGCTGTATACGGTGAAAAAGATGATATAAGCATTAAGGAGACATCCCCCATTCAGCCTCTATCTTATTATGGTATTTCGAAATTTTCTTCAGAAATGTATGTCCAAGCCTTTAATAGCCTACATCAAGTCCCATTCACCATTCTAAGGTATGCCAATGTTTATGGTCCTCGCCAATCCTCAAAAGGTGAGGGAGGAGTCATATCGATATTTTTCAAGAAAGTAATTAAGGACAAATCTCCATTTATTTTTGGAGATGGAGAACAGACCAGAGATTTCGTGTATGTAAAAGATGTTGCTTTGGCTAATGTATTAGCCATTAATAACGGTGCAAATGAAATCTTTAATATTGGCAGTAATACTAAAACAAGCATTAACGACCTCTACAAGATGATTACAACAATTGCTAAAGATATTCCAGCTGTCTACAAGCCTGCACGGGAGGGAGATATCCGGTATAGTCAATTGGATAATACTAAAGCTGCATCTATTTTAGGCTGGCAGCCTTCCTTTGATTTGCAAGCCGGGTTAAGCGAAACTTTTAAATACTATAAACCAAAATAAGATCATGCAAAGGAATATGCACATAAACATTTGACAACAGAAAGAATGGTAACGAAGATTCTTGAAGTCTTCAAATCTTTTTAAAGGAAGGGGAGTATCATGAATCATGATACCGCAGCTGTTGTTTTAGATTTAAGCGCAAATGGAATTGGCATCATCCGCAGTTTACGACGACGAGGAATACCTATCTATGCTTTTGATACGGAAAGGAAGTACAAAATTGGGAAAACTCGTTATGCAACTTGTGGTATTTGTCCCGATCCTAAAACGGGAGAGTCGGATTTACTTGCGCTACTCATACAATTTAGCGAGCGCTTGCCAAAGAAGCCGGCTCTCTTTGCAGGATCGGACGAGTTTGTATATTTCATCTCAAAGCACCGTAATGAGCTTTTAAATTACTATCATTTTCTCCTGCCTGACCATGATTTAATTGAGGCTGTATTGGATAAACGGTTAACAGCAAAATTGGCGGAAAAACATCAAATCCCAAGTCCAAAAACTTTCATTGTCAACAATGAAGCTGAACTTGATCAACATATTCATAATATGAGCTTTCCCTGTATCTTAAAGCCAGTATTTGGCCATGAGTTCCGTAAAAAATTAAGCAAAAAGGCGATCATAATGGAAAATGCTGACCAACTTAGAAAGGAGTTTCCTTTCTATCAGCAATTTGGTGAACTACTGCTACAGGAATTGATTCCGGGTAAAGAGGAACGAATATATCAGGTAGGCACATTATTTGATGATAACTTACAATTAATAGGCTTATTTATGGGACAAAAGTTAAATCAAT
The DNA here is from genome assembly GCF_057221695.1 of Neobacillus sp. plas4. Classification (NCBI taxonomy): domain Bacteria; kingdom Bacillati; phylum Bacillota; class Bacilli; order Caryophanales; family Bacillaceae; genus Neobacillus; species Neobacillus sp. plas4. The sequence continues at coordinate 349,324 of NZ_CM170152.1, read as the reverse complement.
TTCCTGCTTATTTCGGAGCTGGTGCGCTGGTAAAAAGCGTTAGAGATGAAGAGGTTATTGAAAGGGGAGTATCCTTTTTAAAAGCACTTGGCTTTAAAGGACTTTCAGTGGCAGAGTTTAAACGGGATCCGCGCGACGGTCAGTTAAAGTTTATTGAAATCAATGCAAGAACGTGGCTGTGGCACAGCTTATCAGGTCGCTGCGGAGTTGATTTATCCTATTTATATTATTTATTGCTCACAAAACAAAATCCAGAACCAATACTTACGCAGACAGAAGGAATTAAATGGATTTATCTTGTTCGCCACTATTTATCCTCAAGAGAAAAAAGAAAAAAAGGGGACCTGACTGGGAGTCAATGGTTAAGAAATTTGAAAGGTAAAAAAGAATATGCACTTTTTGCCTGGGATGACCCGCTCCCATTTTTCCGCAGTGCGTTCTCACACCTTATCAATTCATGGAAAAATAGCAGACAGATTAAAAAGATGGAAACTAAATTAACTCAAAAAGATGATAAAGTTTAAGTGTGACTATGCTCATATGACCGCCAATATGGAAGAAAAGGCCACCCACCAGTTCAGTAAACTGATGAAAGACCTTCTCCAATGGTCGGTTATTTTTTTATGCGGACAATTTCGCGGACAAGCCTTTTAATCAACGATTCGAAACCTTGATAAAATAGGGTTTTAAATCCCTAATTACATCATGCCGCCCGTAAGGTGAGAGTGTGTAATATCTTTAACCATGTGTGCTAAAAGTGCGGTGAATATATGTGGAGGCTACTTGCTGAAGAGATTGTGAAGGTTTCTACTTAAACTGCTTTTGTTGAACAAGAATAAATAAGAAAAATCCCTGATACCTGTATATGTGTAAACGACTTGAGAGTATATCTGTTTTAAATCAGCCTCGCAAGGAATAATTTTTAACTTTCCTTCCTTGATCTCATCCTGTACAGCCATTAAAGGTAAATAAGCAATACCAAGCCCGCTCATTACAGAACGCTTTATCGCCTCAATACTCCAAAGTTCCATGATGTTTGAAGGTACAATCCCTCTCTCACGTAGGAACTCTTCAAATATTCTTCGATAACTTCCTTCTTTCTCGTTCGTAATTAAACACTCGCTAAGCTTCTGATTTTCGTAACTTTTAGGTAAACTATTCAGGGGACAATCAGGACTTCCAACGAGAACAATCGGTTCGTTCCTTAACGGATGGATGACTAAATCTGAATCCTCAAACTGTGGTAACATGACAAACGCAACATCTGCACTACCATCAACGATTGCTCTCTTGTTATCTCCGCAAGAGGCATTACTTAAGCGGATGCTTACATTTGGAAAGTTCTTTCGATATTCTATTAATATTGGTTCTAGGCGGTAGACTGTTAGAGAAAGGAGCCGCAATCTTTAACGTCCCTCTAATATCCTTTTCATCACTAGTAATGCTTTCGATTTTTCCATAAGTATCTAAAATTTCCTGTGTATAGGGTAACAGCTTCTTACCAATTTCAGTAAATTCCACCTTTCGACCCAGCCGATCAAACAGAGGTGCGCCTAAATACTCTTCAAGCGCCTGAATATGAGAAGTCACCGTGGATTGAGAGTAACCTAAATGTTCTGCAGCTTGTGTAAAGCTGCCCATTTCAATGACCTTATTAAACGTTACAAAATGGCGTATTTCCATCATTTCACCCACTTTTATCTTTTCTCATGTCTATAGTATCAAAAAAATCAATGGATAACTTCATAAACTTCAATTTTACTAATAATTAGTTGCCGGTTAATATTAAGAAAAAGAATGCAGGAGGGACGGTTCTCATGGTCCCATTAAAGGTTAGTGTCATAACCAAAGCCATTAGAACCGTCCCCCTGGTTCAAACGGAGGGAGTCTAGTTTTGAAACATATACACTATAGCTGGTTTATTCTTGCCATAACATTTTTCTCCATTATTGTAGCTGGTATTGCCATGTCATCATCGGGGGTTTTCATAGACCCTTTCGAAAAAGAATTTGGCTGGGATCGATCTGTTATTGCACTCGCTTTTGCCATTAGTCTTTTTTTATATGGTATATCAGGCCCGTTCATGGCAGCATTATTAGAAGTGATTGGGTTAAAAAAAATGATGCTCATGTCAATGACAACTTTGCTGGCCGGTATCATACTAACCTTCATTATGAACCAGTCATGGCAGTTAATTATTATTTGGGGCGTTATTATTGGACTGGGGGCGAGTCTTTTTTTAACGGTAGTAAGTCCATATGTGGCGAATCATTGGTTTGTCAAAAGAAGAGGACTCGCTGTAGGAATATTAACGGCAAGTACAGCAACAGGTCAGTTAATTCTACTTCCTGTCTTAGCCGCTATGATAGAAAATGAATCTTGGCGCACAGCAATGGGTTTAATTATGATCCTTAGTATCATTATGATTATCATAATCTTTTTATTTATGAAAAACACACCAAAGGATGCTGGTGTTCTTCCCTATGGACTTGATCAAGAAATACAAGAGAGCAAGGAAAGTCGGAAGGAAAATCCTATTGTTATAGCCTTCAAAGGTCTATTCCAAGCTGTAAAAGTGAAAGAATTTTGGTTGTTAGCTGGTAGTTTCTTTATTTGTGGTCTTTCAACAAACGGGTTAATTGGTACACATTTTGTTTCTTTCTGTATTAGTTTTGGAATCCCTTTAGTTACAGCGGCTTCGTTTCTTTCGTTTATGGGAATCTTTAATCTAGTAGGAACCACTCTATCCGGATGGCTGTCCGATCGTTTCGATAATCGCTGGCTTTTATTTTGGTATTACGGTTTAAGAGGGGCTTCTCTTGTATTCCTTCCTTTTGCATTAAATGAAGGTTCCATTACGATGCTAATGATCTTTACTGTGTTTTACGGATTAGATTGGATTGCAACGGTTCCACCAACGATTAGTATCTCAAGACAAATCTTCGGCACGAAAAAAAGCGGGGTCGTTTATGGTTGGATTTTTGCATCTCATCAGGCAGGTGCTGCAGTAGCTGCTTTTGGTGGAGGTTTAATCTATAGATTTTTCAACACTTATACCTGGGCATTCTTCTTGGCAGGAGTTTTCTGTTTATTAGCAAGTTTTTTTGTCATTATTATAAAAAAACAACATTCAAATCAATTAACCAATGAAGGAATAATGACTTTATAACAATTCATAGAAAGCTAGAACTAACAAGACACAAAAAGGCAACACCCATTTGAGGTGACCCCCAATAATTAGATTTCACTTTAACTTTTGGGGTGCAGTACAATTGATTCGTTGCCTTCTTTTAAAGGTTTATGTGTTCTTTATTTTAGCTAATCGAACAAAACTTTCATCTCTTCGTTTGATCTTCTGTTGTACTTCTTCCTCGTCTGCATATGTAAATAACCCACTGCCTGTTTTGGTTCCTAGCTTTCCACTTTGAACTTTTTCCTCAACAAATGCTGGAACCTTTATCTCTTTTGATAATTCAGGAGCAAGATTTTCAACTACACTCTTCCAAATATCAAGTCCTCCAAAATCAGCGGTTTCTAATGGACCAATAAATGACCATCTGAATCCGGGACCATCTGTAATGGCTGAATCAATATCTTCTGCGGAAGCAATCCCTTCATCTAGTAAGTAAAAAGCCTCACGGACAAGTGCTGCTTGCAAGCGATTGGCAATAAAACCAGGGATATCTTTTTTCAAGACTACTGGTTTTTTCCCTATATTTTTCAGAACTTCTACAGTTCGATCAATAATTTCTTGTGCCGTATCAGGTCCCTTCACCACTTCCACTAACGGAACAATCTGTGCTGGATTAAAGAAGTGGGTGATAATTAATCGATCTTTCTTTTGAATCCCCTCTGATAATTGTCTTAGTGAAAATGTCGAAGTATTAGAGGCAATAACAGTATCATCTTCGATCAATTCTTCCAATTGTTTGAACAAGCTAAATTTAATCTCTAAATTCTCTGAAGCAGCTTCGGTAACAAAGGATGTATCCTTAACAGCAACTTCTAAATTCGTGGTTGTAAAAATCCGGGATAGAGCGCTTTCTTTATTCTTTTCACCAATAACTCCCTCTTGAATTAACATATCTAAATTCGCTGAAATTCTTTCGACCGCACTAGTTAAAAATTCAGCTTTTATATCATATAAAAAAACATCATATCCTGCCTGTGCATATAGTTGAGCAATTCCATGCCCCATTGTACCTGCACCTAAAACAGTAACCTTTTCACCCATCAGTACCCCACCTATTTCAGTATTTTATTAATCTATTATTTATTTTACTATAATTCTGTTAATTCCGTTAGGCTTAAAAGTAACCAAATAAATAACCACTCCCTTATTTTAATAGGAAGTGGTTATAACTATGATCAATTACTACTTCTAATCAAAGCCACCCTTTTTACTAGTCCTCCTCTCGACAAGTTCCGCCTAACAAATGAGGTTTAAACACAAGTTTGATAACATTTAAATCAATTCTAATCAATCGTTTAGTTAAAACTTATTCAACTAATTAATCGTTTGGTTAAATCACGGGGAAACCCTTTTGTGAGACGGACCTATGGCTGTTTTCATGTGTATTAATTATCGTATAAAATTTGTTATTGCTAGGTATTATCTATAAAACTGACTATAGAAACTAGAAAAATACACATTCTTACAAATTTATACACCTTGTGGTACTAATTAATCGTTTGGTTAAAAGTGCAGTAAATCCTTTTAAATTGAGCCTTTTAACGATTTTCAGAAGAATTTATTGTCGAGGAAAACCAGGCAAATAAGGTTACATAATAAAAATTGATAGTTACTCAAAAAAGTACCAGGCACCAACCAAGTTAGATGATGCCTGGCGCCAAACTTTTGAATTACTCTTGGCTAAATTAATAACAATATTGTCTGCTTTAAACCTAAACTAACGGACGAGGTTCAACTCTGGAAGCGGCGGTAATGGACTGCCTTCCATTCTAAACATTGAAACGACTTGCTCGTTTTTCTACAAAAACCGGCAATAATATAGAAAAATCATTTCTTTTCTTTTTGTTGTTTAACAAGTGCTTGACGGTCGATTAGTTTTGGGGGCTCTTCCAGCCATGCATGTTTAATCATTATGTTTGCACCATCTTCTGCATATAATGCAATTTGAGCGGCAAGGCGTACATATGTAGCGCTTAAATCCATTCTTTGGCTAGTACCAGCCGCAACACCATAATTTCCTATCCCAAGGGCAATCAAATAAGTAGTATGAAACATCATTAATTTATCTGAAAAGGGTGCAGTTGTACTATCCAAAACAAGGGCCTCCCACCCCATAGGTGCTGTAATGTCTTCGTTACTCAATATTGAACTAAATTTTTTTATATGCTTATTAGCAATTTCTTTTCCATCCAAAAAGAATTGTTTTACATCTTCATTTTTACACACTTGTGCAAAAGCCATCATCATTGCTTTCCCTAAAGCATTCGATTGGATACCAATAAAAAGATGTGTAATTTCAATTGCTGTTAGGGGGCGTTTATGACCTAAAAAATCAAATAGATACCTTTGTTTTTCTACAAAATCAACCTTATCTGACATCGGTATTTGCGGCGGTCTAATATATACGCCCTTTGATAACATAACCTTTCTTGCCCTATCGTGTAATTCAGAAACAGATATGAGTAAATTTCTAAAAAAATCACTTACATCTGAACGTGCCGAAACACCAATCGCCATACCAATACTTTCCATTGCAATTACCTCTAATTTTTGTAAGTACATAAGGATAAATGCGTCAGAAAACAATCTAGGTGCATTCAGATTTACATCTTCTTCAGTAAAACCAACTGGAATAGGATGATTCTCTTTTAAAAAAATATCCTTAATTATCGTAATGTCATTTTGTGCTATGCTTAAGGAATTTTCGATAAGCGGAAGGATCTCTTTATCTTTGCATGTATTTTTAAAATAACTCATCACACAAGTTGCTAAGGTATCGTTTACATATTGCGCCCAAAGAAAACCGATTTCCGAAGCTGTTAAAGGGATATCGTCATGTTCGGACACCTTTTTATCTTCAATCATTTAATCCTTTCCTCCTATCACTATTTTTATAAATCCCTTCGGTAAAGCCTTATAGAGTTTGTATCATTATTTAATGAAAGCTCAACTCCTATTTGATTCTATCAGGTAATATTCCCTCTATTTAATAAAACTATCGATGAGTTTCCGACTACATGCAATAATTTTTGAGCATGGGGACGAATAAAGTTTTTTCAATGGATTGCATAGAAAAAAGCATCTATTCACAAAAGTAACATAAATCAACCAATTAAACGTTTATGAAAACGATATACTATGAGTAGTAGTCCCAGTAAAATCCTCCATTAACCCCTCTTTTCTAATCCGAAAAACAATTCACTATGGAAGCAGGTTGATTGAATGAAGAACAACAACAATACGAAGAATATTTTAGAAGAGAAAGAACCGCAAGTGAAAGTATTAATGAAGCACTTTGAAAATCCAAAAGAACGGGAAAATATTTTAAAAAATATGAAGTTAAGCGCTGAATTTAACATGAGGCATCGAGGACACTTCTTATTTTATGGAAAGGATTTAATTGACTATAAACTTGAACGCCCCCACGACAAAAACCGCAATGAGTTTCTCCGTATCTTATCTAACTACATGACCGACGTTTTGGAAGATAACTGTCCACCCTCATGGAAAAAATGCAAGCGACCATTCTGGGAAGAACTAATTTTCACCCAATTGCCTCATGTTATGAAACTTACCCCTGATGAAAAACAAGTAGAAACCTTCCTTTCCCAATTAAAGATGTTTATTCAGTGGCTTGATAAGCGCGTTGGCACAACATGGTTTACAGTCGTTGATAAGTATTCAAAAGAGGCAATTTCCGACCTGAAATTATGTGAACAAGTGCTGAATACTCTCTTTTTGAGAGACTTTCCACAACTCCATCAGAAAGATTTTAGCCCCGAAAAACAAATTGAAATAGTTAACCAGAGTTTTAAGGAATGTACGAAAAGATGGGATAGCCTCTTTGAGGTTACAAGTATCATTGACCAGATTACTGTCTTAAAGGAATTTAACACCAATATAACCTATTACGTAAAAGGCTTGCCCACCTATATAATCGTTCCTAGACTTATTATGAGCGGATGTATTGGACGAAAAAGCGGAACCTTACTTTGGGAGTGGTTTCAAACCGAAGGAATCTATCCACAAAAGGGGAGGAAATACCTTAAACTGAATAGTTAGGATGATAAGGAAGCCTTCGGAATAGACACTCATAGTTTTATATCTAGATAACGAGGTTCTATAATGGCTTTAGGCTGTCGAGAAAGTCTCGACAGCCATTATCTGCGTTCGCATATAGGTGTGTGTAGGTTTTACTATTCCTTGGAAAAGGAATTATAATTTTTGAGTCTTGAAGATGGTTTTTTCTTTTTTAAGTACTTTTCATTAAGAACAACCACTTTTCTGTTATCCGTGGGTATGTATTTTCGATAAATTGTTTTATACTTCTCAAATGCAAGGTGCCCTATTAAATAAATTGGCAGGATAATGAGCATAAGGATTACTGTTTGTAAGAACCAATTGACTTCATTCCCAATGATATATTTCGTCATTACAGTATGTGCCAACATAGAAACCATTAAGATAATAACGACATTGCATATATGAAAAGGAAGCACACTTTTTTCTCGAAATAATCGTTCTAGTTCATTCTTAACAAAAAGTGTGGTAAATACTGATATCACAATGACAAAAAGGGAAACAAAATATGCTAGACCAGCGTACATTTTTTCCGCCCCTCACTCTCACTCTAATATGATTGTATCGAACAAAAATTATATCATCATTGTAACACATGATATGGAAAAAGAAGCTTTCCACAAGTTTGCTCAACTCATGAGAAGCTTCTTTAAAAATCAGCTATATCAGCTGTTCAATCCAATTTACTTAAAACCGTTAGCAGAAGAACAATAAATGCTTAAGCCAAAGACGATTAATAAGATCAAAAGTGCTTAAAAAAAATATTGACATAGTTTTTCGTTTTATTTATACTTTTAATGGTAAAAGACAAACAGTATTAAAAAATACGAAATATTGTCAGAGATAATGAAGTTTAGCGTGGAGTGCTAATCTTCGTAAGTTGATTCCTATTTCTTTAACTTATTTCTATTATTTTTTAATATATAACAGAGACTAAACTGTCGGTGCTTCAACTTTAGCATCCTCTTCGTCCTCTGTTATAGCTTTCACATAGTCGACCATCATGATAGCTTCTTCATCCTCATGTTTGAAGGTACAGTTACTATACTCTTTTTTAATATCTGCTATTTGAACGGTATGACCGATTTCAAAGTTTGTGATATCAATTTCAATACTATCAGGCAAATCATTAACTTTTGCTGTTATATTTAATTCGTGAAGAAACTGTTTAACAACTCCTCCAACTTTTTCTCCACTAGATGTTCCCTTTAAAATTACACTAACACTTGTATCAATTTCAGTGTAATTATCAACTTGAAGGAAATCCACATGAAGTATATCCTTTGTAACAGGGTTATTTTGGTAACTTCTTAATATAACATCTTCTGATTTCCCATCAACGTTTAGCGATATAATACCATTTCTACCAACGTCCTTAATCACATTTCGTAATTCTTTGTTCTTAATAAAAATAGATTTAGTATCAATCTTTCTTCCATAAACAATCCCAGGGATTCCCCCATCATTTCTCAACGATTTCAGAGTAGATCTTTTAAAATCTCTTCTTTCTTGAGCTACTAATGTATTCACTATTTACTTCCACCTTCCTGATTAGTTAATCTTAGACTTGTATTTTAATAGACTAGGTCTATTAAAAAATCATCATACTCTTCAAGTATATCTAATTCTGTATATTATTTCAAAAAAAGAGCTTATCCTTTTTTTTACTTCAAAAGCCTATTTTAAGTAATTTGTTCGTAAAAAGAACCATTCTAAATGTTTTTTCAGTATCTCATTGCCGCCTCAACTAAACACTACTAAGTAACTCTCATGCCCGTTACTTCAAAAAGAAAAGCCGCCAATTGGGCAGCTTGGTTTTCGAAACTTGCTTCCTTTAGTTGAAGAGGACTATCAACCAATAAATTGCCTTAATAATTGGTTAAACTTGTCACGTTCTTCCCAGAAAGGACCATGACCGCTGTACTGGAACGGAACAAGCTGTGAATTTTTTATGGTTTGATTTAGTTCATGAGCCTGTGCAAATGGAATAACTTTGTCATGAACACCATGGATGATTAAGGTAGGGACATGTATGTTTGGCAAATCTCCATAAAGTTTCTCGTCTCTTAGTGTAATGATGATCGCTGCCGTTGACCAACCTGCTGCTTGTAAGCCCATTTGAATAAACCACTCAGAGAATGGGCTTGTTATATATTGAAAGAAAAAGTTGTCTGTCACTTCTAGCATCATCTTAGGACGGTCATTTAACGCTTGAGTAAGAAATTTAGTCGCAGTTTCAGTAGTAAATCCTATAGGAGCTGCAGCGTCAACTAGGACAAGTTTGGATACTCCATAACCATTATGTCGGGACATATATCGAATTGCGATCGCTCCACCTGTAGAATGACCTGCAAGAATAAAATTGTTTAATTGAAGTACATCCACTACTGTACGTATATCATCCGCCAATCGGTTAAAACTATATCCACTTATTGGCTTATCCGACTTTCCAAATCCTCTCCAGTCAATTCCGATACAGCGGTAACCCATGAAGGGAAGAACATCAAATTGATATTCAAACTGTTTATGGCTTAGCGGCCAGCCATGTAAAAACACGATCGTCTTACTGCCCTCGGGATTTATATCTTCCACATATAATTTTACGCCTGATTCTACATTAACATAGTACCCCACTCCGATTCCCCCTTGAAAGCTTTACCAATAAGATATTCACTTAGTTAAGTCTGGGTGAATGCCTATTTTTTTTCAGCCGGGAAAACACCCTATTAAAAAACGAATCTTAAATGAATTGTCGTCACTTCAGAAATTTCTTTATCAAGGATAAGGTTTACAATAGCATTTCCCTATAAAAAGAGAAGGGAGTGAAATAGATTGCTGATATCAACAAACGCAAACGTGAGGATAACAAAACTGAGGCAGCAGGAACCGGTGTAGGTGCTTTTACTGGGGATACTATGGCTTCTGCTATTGATCCATTTGGTTCAGTTGCAGCGGCAGGTGCTGTTTCAGGTAGAGCGCAAAGAAAAAGTCCCATGCACTTCTTAAAACTTATTGTCATTAATACTCTTACTGTTCTCGGTAAATAAGAAAAGAACTACTTCCCTGCACTTGGAAGTTGCTACTATGAATATTGGGATGAATATATTACATCATGCCACCCGTAAGATGAGAATGTGTAATATCTTTAATGACGTGTACGAAAAGTGCGGTCGGTTTATCCCTATTTTGTAAATTCTGTTTGTAACATCTTTACGGGATATCACTGTTTTTCACTGGATTGCATTAGCAAAATGGTAGCAAAGTCAAAAAGATAATCTATTGGCGGTGTACACACACTCCACGTGTCCAGAGTTATTCGGCAATACATGGGATGCTGGTGATTCTTCTTTTCATTTTTTGTTTTTCTTAACATTAAAGCATAAAAACTGTGTTAAAAATAAGAAGGAAAATAAATGGATTTTATATTATAAAAGTAAGAAATAAGAACCAAATAACAGGGCAATTACAATAATAAATATACTTAGAGTAATAATGTATTTCCTTGATGCTGTATATGTTTGATTATTAATCGTATGGATTTTTATTAGATAAACAATGGTTGCCATTATGATTGTTATAATGCCTATACCAACGGAAGCAATTCCTATCATATTTGCAAGTATATCCCCAGCTGGGGAGAGGTTTTCTTTCATATTAATATGTAGATTTGTTACTAGGAATCCAACCCCAATGATGGCAATCGCAGTTCGAATCCAGGCTAAAAACGTCCTTTCATTTGCCAAATGCTGCTGAATATATTTTGAATCGAGTGTTGGTATATTTTCACCCGCTTTTTCTTTCCCCTTGCTCATTGCTTCCAACTCCTTAATCTAGGTTTTTAATTTATACCCTGAATTCCCGTATTACCTGCTTTTCAATATAACTGATACCTTAATTGTTCACGAACACTTATTATTAATAAACCTAACACCCCCCTGTCCTTGGAGCAACTTCAAACCAGCAGACCGGAGACTGACTCTTTTTCTCTAAAGAGCGAATCGTCCGCTTTATCGTACTCACTGACCAAAATGGCAGCTGCCTCTGCCATTCTTCATATGTATTATAAACCCAAGCTCTTCCTGCAATTTTTTTGCTTATTGATTCCAAGCCAAAAATGGATTTGCTGCAATACCACTGCTCATTCAAACCAATCTTAGCTGCCACACGAGCTTTAACATGCCTAGAATTAGTAAAAACATTATCACTATTAGTCAATTTATTTTAATTACTGCAACTATAATTAATCTATAAAACAAAAAGTCTTAATCCCTATAGATTGGAGGAATTAAGACTTTTATTTCATTATATACATAAGCAATAGTTTCTTAGACAATTTCTGATAGCCTTTTATTCGCTTGTTCAATATATAATTCTTTGACCTTAACATGTGACGGCAGAAGCGGATGATTGCGTATGATGTTGACAGATTTTCGTACGCTCTCCGCTAAAGTATTGCCTCCATGCAGCCATACACTTACCGTGCCCTCAGGAAATTCCGGCATGCAATTTTTAAAAAGATAATCTAATGTTTGAATCTTGTCCTGTAATTCTTTGTTTTTATATATTTTGTTCAGTATATCCCTAGTATTCTTGTGATAATCATTTGTGGAGACCACAACGATTTCCTCAACATTATCCTGAAACACAGCAATAATGATGTCCCTCATTAGATCATCGAAGGGGTGTGAAATGACTGGCTGATATGTTTGTAAGATGATCATGTTTTCCGAATTAACATTGGTTTCTTCTTTAATGAATCGTTCTAACTTCTGATCCATTCCAATCACAAATAGTACTTTTTTCTTTTCATCTCTAGACATCAAATTCACCCCATATATGTTTTGATTTTTGTTCCAAATAAGTTTCCCGACTCTTCCTTATCTGAAAAATGCACGAGTCACAACATATCCTTTTGTTTTTAAGATAATTTGCTTTGCAGGTCACTGGAAAGCTTAAAGACCATTACTCGTTCTCCAGTTTGTGTACTAATATCGGTGTAAAAACTTACTACTTCTTCCCCTGTTATCGTTAAGATAATTTCTTTTAAATCATCCAAACCGGATTCCACTAAACTGTTGCGATGTTCTTTTACTGATAACAATCCTTCTTTATCCTGACATACTGTATATTCAGCAGCAGTTAGTATACCGCGGAGTATTACAATCACCATATCCCGTAAGATATCCGATTTAACAGCTACGGAGCCTCGTCCAAGATAATTTTTCTCCCAATGTGTTAAAGCTTTGCTTATTTCAGCTTCAAGTGTTCCTTTTGTTTTTTCCATACAGATCCCTTTTCCTTTTTTCAAAGTTACATTCATTGATGGCCAAATATTGCCTATAATATTCTAAAAAACAATCTTTTCCGCCCATGTGACGACTTTCTTAGGAAAGCTTTGTCATTGTTAGAAAAGCGCCGGAAAGAAAAGCAGCCTTCACACATGGACTTATATAAAAACCGGGAAAGGGGTTAAGACCAACTCTCCCAGTGTCCTTCCGGATCAATGGACGCAAGCCGAATCCATCCGTTTTTCACTTTTTGATGAAAGGCATGATCGTGGTCCAGCATCCGTTTCACATAACCCCTCGGTGCTTGGATGACCACCAGCAAACGCAGTGGCTCATGATAGGCCTCTTCGTCCGATTTCATAACAGACTGCCAGGGTAGTCCGGATAATAAGTCACTGGCATTACCCTGCATGACCCCGAGACCTGCTGTCACGGTCTGGGTTATTTTATTCCCGCTGCCATAATAATGAGGGGCTACAGTAGAGGCATAATATTGCAGGTTAATCCATTGAGCCACCGTTGCCGGCCCGGAAATAATGTTGGCGAGAATGGCACCGTTTTTATCCTTCTTCCAGTTATAATTGTTGAGGAAAACTCTTCCTCCCAGATTGCAGTCTTGGGTCAGCCTGCGTTCCCCAATGATAAACGCAGCGTTACGTGCCAAGCCCCATTCCGGTCGAACCTCACTCCAATCTTCTGAAAGACGCTGCGCCTCAGCCTTCGGATTCTTAAGAAGAGTTCCGAGATTTGGCAATTGCGGAATCCGATCAGCATTGGCTTCCTCACTCACCGTTGTCAGCTCGGCTTGAATCCGTTTAAATGCTTCCTTAGCTTTCACTGAAAGTTCCGGAACATAAAGCCAACGTAATTCATCAAGAGTGGTAATATGCTCCGCGGCTGCAAAAACAGTATCTTTCGGAATGATAATTCCCTCTGTTTCGAGGCTCTTCCTTACATTTGGAAGATTACATAAGGCTGCCAGCACCCGTGCATTAAATCCGCTTGATGCTCCCCCGCATGCACCGCAGTCGAGTGCGGAACGATATGGATTGTTCGTGCTGTGACTTCCATGTCCGCAAATAACCACTAGTGGTGCAAATTGGTCGGTGAGTCCCATCATTTTTAGTGCTTGCCGTACATAGTGTACTTTTTCTTTCATGGAAAAGCCAATTGGCAGACCTGTTTCTGATTTTTGCATATAGTCAAGTGAGAGTTCCGTGGATGGTTTATGCAGCCATGTTTCGAGCAATTTACTTATTGTCCGGCCTGCACTCCGAGGCATAAAGCTGCGGGCCAGCGTTTGCAGGCTGAGCCAGGGACCGCTAATTTCCGGAAGCGCCATGCTGGAAACCAAATTATTTTTCATCGTTTTAAATGTATAACCGAGTGTACTGACTACCTGATGCCGTTGTTGAAAGGATTCAAAATCTGGTGATATCTCTTTTACCTTGTATTGCGGTTTAAACATTACCGGCAAAGAGTTATGCGTGTGGGTACTGCCTAGGTCGCAGGTTTCAATCGGCAATCCGAAAAAGCCTGCTGTTCCAAAGGTCTCAAAATCTCCTGCCTTTTCAAGTTTGCGGCGAAAAGGCTCTGAACGCACATCAATACAAAATACAAATTGAGCGAGTGCCTGCTTTACATTTTCTTCAGCTACAGCAGGCCTTTGGGATGTAATCATCGTCCTCAACTGGTCTTCATATGTTTTTTCCCATGCTTCAAGCAAAAGCCGATTGCGTAGAGTCTTATCAAAACGATACGCAAGGGCCAAACGTGCCTTTATTTCTGTAGAGGATAACTGTAACCAAGCATTGATTGGCAGGTTCCCCCATTCCGCCCAAGCTGCAATTAATGGTTCTAGATTTACTTTATCATTTCTTTTTTCAGGCAAGGGAAGACAGGGTTTAACCAAAGCCCATTCCATCGAAATTCGTACAGCAAAATAGTCCAGCAGGAGTGAAGTTTCTTCGGCTGATTGCTGTGAGCGCCAAAGCAGCATTCCCCCCCAGCCTGGCAAAGCAAGGAAATGTGCTTCAAAATAGTCCTGGATTTCTGAGAAAGGAATTTCCAGCAAAAGCAAAACTTCCATTAAGGCAGCCTCTGCCTCTACCGGCAACTCACTTAGTTGTTTACGTACCTTACGGCTAAGTGCCGGGTCATGCTGGACTAGTTTCCGCCACGCATGATAGAAACCTTCTTCCCGATTAGGCATCGACCAGACAGCCTGGGATTTATCCAAATACAATTTACACCACTTGATCATATGGCGGTTTAACTCGTGTGCTGCATTCACCCTTCCCAATTGTTCCAAGCGCTGACTATAGGTTTTGACACAATGTTTTTCTGTCATTTGGGATGTAAAACGATTTAGTTTTCTTGCCATGCTTTTTAACTCAGGTGCTTCCAAAGTGCTTGAATATGGTTGATTCTGTAAAAGTGCAGTCCGGCAAAACCTCTCTGCGGCCACACGCGGCAACTCCAAAGATTGTGAGTTTAGCCAATGTTGAAATCCCTTTTCTAAAAAGTCCTGATGAATCTCTCCTCGATCTCGTGCTGACTGAAATACGGAGTCATTGGGGTAGATATCTACATCACAAGTATCCTTGAGCCAGCGTGCCATTTTTTCAAACGGTTGTCCCTCTAACCCTACCCAGGGGTTGCGTGCTGCAAATGTGTTAATAGGACCGAGCGGTACAATGACCCTGCTCGCGGATTTCACCAAGTCATTGAGATCAATATCGAGGGTTTCAGGCAGCTTTTCCCAATGTAATGTTTTTGCTAATGTTGTATTCATTGTAAATGACCTCCTTTAAAGAATGATTGTGTCAAATGCTTAGGATGACTTTCGACCGAATCATTTTGAGGCTCACCTAATCGTACAAGCCAAAGATAAATGAGAGCATAGGCAGTTGATGAACGATGACGAGCCAGCCATACAACCGCAGCACTTCCGGCCAATAAGGTAATCAGCAGAAAAATGGCCGCTGGTGCCGGTGGCTGAATTCCTTTCGGGATTGTATCTTGTAACACACCATAAAAAGCGTCATGTACCAAACTGTATACAATTGCGGCTCCTGCAAACAAAGAAAATCCTGCTATGCGCCCGACACGTCCGGATCCAAAAGCCACGAGATGGGTCCAGGAAAATGATACTGACCATCCTAAGGTAAGAGCGCTTATCAATCGATAACCCTCTCCAGGAGAAGACATCCAAAGACCAATTGCCACCAGGAGACCTAAAATCCCGCCAGTAATTGTCAATAACAATGATGTTGGCTGGTTCGTCCCAGAGGTTGGCTTCTCGTGGTCGTGAAGCACAGAGCCAGCTTGTAAGAAAAGGGTTGATTTGAATAGACCATGTAAGACAGCGTGGATAATTGCTGCCAAATAAGCACCTAATGCACATTGGATTAACATGAATCCCATTTGAGCAATCGTAGACCCGACTAGCTGCCGTTTATAATCAACATGAACCAGCATAATTCCGGTCCCTATTATGACGGAAACACTGGACAATAGCAGCAAAACAATTTGGGCTATATCTCCGCTAAAAAGCGGTGAAAATCGAGTCAAGATAATTCCGCCTGCATTCACTAATCCCGCATGCATTACCGCGGAGACAGGAGTTGGAGCCACTACTGAATCTAACAGCCAGCGTTGGAAAGGCCATTGTGCTGCCGGAATCACAACAGACAAGATTAGCAGCAGGTTAATACAAGTCCTTTCCCATGATTCAAGCTGTGCAAGACTGCTTTTGGTAAGGACGAGCGACAGCTGCCAATGCCCGGTGCTTTGGGTAATCCAGATGACAGCTCCCAACAGAATAAGCCAGCCTAGTGCAAACAGACGGCCGGATTGCTTTGCAGCGTTTCTAGCAACACTCCACTCTTTTTTTAATTTTATAAGCAAAGTCAGTCCTAGGAGTGTAATCCCCCAGCAAACCAGCAGCAGGCGAAGGTCATTACTTAGCCAGGCACCTGAATCAGCAGTAGTAGTAATCGTCAGCAGAGCAAAATATTTTCGATAAGAACGATCACCAAGTAAGTAACGAACAGAATAGCGCTGCACGATAAAACCGATGGTAAGGACAAACAAAGCCAGCAGCCATGATAAAGAATCAAGCCGCCAAGGGCCGTAATCAATAGTCTCATTGTTCGTAACAAGGGCCAGCAGGGCAACAACCGGGGGCAGCAGTGTGATACCGACGTGAAACTGAACAAAAGACAGCGGAACCCTGGGGTATAACAGGAATAACCCGCTAAGCACCGAAATGGCAAGCAATGCAAAAAATATTTCTGGCAGAGAAATTAACATTTTACTTCCCCCCATCGGTGTATAGAAGAAACCATCATTCTGAGAATATGACCTTGACCGATTCCCTTCATTTCACTACATTCCTATCTGTTTAATTTTTAAAAACAAAAAAACCGACAATTTTTAAGTATAATGGTTCAAAACCATTAAACTTTGAAAATTGTCGGTTTACTTTTAACTGGCCCAATCTGGCCTTTTATTAGTCTACCTAATTATTTAATATTTTCTTTCTTCCAATTCGGAAGTATATTTAGAGTTTACCCTCATTTTATAGATTTACCTTTTCATAATGTCAATTTTGATGTTATTAACCTTATGCTAAAGTAATCTATTTATATAGAGATATAATTAGCAATTAATTTATGGTAGTAATGTTACTATTTATCAAACATTCTGTCAAGTTAAAGTTTTGTCCTTGTGAATTTCAAGGAACAGAACCTTACAGGTTATAGTCATTAAGCAATTTGCTCGGTTTGTTGCTCCGATATAAGCTTATTGTATATCTGTAAATCTTTTGAAAATAAATTCAAATAAGTTGCCATTCCCTGATTCTTTACTTTTTCAAAGCTTTCCCAGTCAACAATACCGTATTCCATATTCAACTTTTCAGCATTTACCCAAGCCGTTTCTTCAAACGCAATATTCATCTCATGCTCTTCGATTATCATTTTAAGAAGATCGTAATCACTGTATTGTTCGGATATTGTATGGTTTTTTTTCATCTCGTAAAATTCAAGCGTTTTTGTCAGTGAATCCATTAAAGCTTTCCGGTCCAAGGCATGCCCTAACTCATGTAGGGTGAAAGCTTTAATATACGATTTAAGTGAAACTTGAGCCTGCATTTCCTTTATTGCTTCTTCTATACGTTTAACATCATATCCTATATGGTCAAGGATAAAATTATAGCTCATATTCACCCCAGTATGCTCTTGCTTCAGTTCAATTTCTATTCCAACTGCTCTTATAGTTGACTGTATTAATTGCTCAATCCAGTTTTCCCCATTTTTATAGTTCAATTTTTCCCCTTGCTTTCTCATTTAATTTATCTATTGAGATTTATGCTAATTGATTAGTGTGGAAGACTTCTATTCACAAATTTTATGAAATGAAGTTTTCTTTAACTATATGAATATATATCAAAAAAAATTCCGTAGCAACAAGTAGGCGTTCCCTAAATAAAAACCGGGTTCCGTTTTGGAAAAATCCGCTTAAAAAATAGCCTGAATAGACTTAGGGATTTCGCCTATTGGCTCGAGAAATTCAAAAATGGGATCATTTGGAATAAAAAGAAGAACGCCTTCTATGTAATTAGCTTATTGATTTGATTCAACGCAAAAAGGGCGTCCCATAATGTATGGGGCACCCTTTTTGGAAAATATGTCGGATTAACTTTGATGAGAGTTGCTCACGTATTTAATTATTGTCACGTTGTTTGGCGCGGGCTTCGCCGCCTTTTCGTCCAATTTCCTCATAAAACTCTCTGTCGTGGTTTTCTGAAGTGGCTTCGCCGCCTTTTCTACCGATTTCTTCATAAAAATCTCTGTCATGATTTGCAGCGGTAGCTTCTCCACCTTTTCGCCCGATTCTTTCATAAAACTCCCTATCATGGTTTGAGGAGGTGGCTTCTCCACCTTTTCGTCCCGCTTCTTCGACAGTCATGTTACCATTATTGTCTTCACTGCGATTGTTCTTGGTATTCTTAGCCATAGAAAAATTCCTCCTTAATTTTACTAGAATTCAGTTGCACTCTTTATATTCCCGCCCCCTATTAAATTAAACATCATTTTTTTCATTTGCTATTAGAACAATCAAGTAAATACCCTATAGGTCCAAGTAATTTAACCCCCTGCCCCTACTAGTTTTTTCTACCAAATTGGGTAAATATTCAAATACTTTAGATTAACGAACTGGGGAAAAGAACATGCAAAGAAACAACACAAAAAAACACTCCCTAAACTTTAGAGGGCACTGAAAAAGTCCAATATTTAATAAAGGCAGTTGAAAGTTCAATGAACTTTCAACTGCCTTTTTACTTTATAATATTGTTATCAAATGTATGTAGGTGGTATCCAAGTGATTTCAAATCAAGAATCTCTTAACTTAAGTCCATTCATGGCTTTATACGATATTGTTGTTCCAAAAGATAATATGCTTCGTAAAATTAATGAGCTTGTAGATTTTTCATTCATACTGGAAGAATTGAAAACAAAATATTGTCTTGATAATGGTCGTAATGCCGTTTCGCCAATTCGTATGTTCAGATATTTACTTCTTAAATCTATCTATGATTTGTCAGATGTGGATGTTGTAGAACGTTCCAAATACGATATGTCATTTAAATATTTTCTCGACATGGCACCAGAGGATTCTGTTATTGACCCGAGTTCTTTAACGAAATTCCGAAAACTCCGTCTTAATGATGTGGGTTTATTAGATATGCTTATTGGAAAAACCGTTGAGATTGCTCTAGAAAAAGAGATCATTAAAAGTAAAACCATTATTGTGGATGCAACACATACAAAGGCACGTTATAACCAAAAATCACCGAAAGAGTTCTTACAAGAGAAATCAAAAAATGTCCGAAAAGCAGTATATCAAATTGATGAATCAATGAAAGAAAAATTTCCACCAAAAACGACTTCTAACGAAGTTAATGATGAATTGGATTATTGTCGTCAGGTAATTACAGTTATTGAAACTCAGCCACAAATCGCCGAGATTCCTGCTGTCAAAGAAAAATTAAACGTACTAAAAGAAGTTGTAGAAGATTATGCAGAACAACTATGTTTTTCAAATGATCCAGATGCACGCCTCGGACATAAATCGGCTGATTCTTCTTTCTTTGGATTTAAAACACATATTGCTATGAGTGATGAACGGATTATTACAGCTGCAATTGTTACTACTGGTGAGAAAAGTGATGGAAAATACTTAAAAGACCTAGTTGAAAAAAGCAAAAGTGCAGGAATGACAATAGATAGAATCATTGGTGATACAGCTTATTCAGAGAAGGATAATATCCAATATGCAAAAACCGAAGAATTTCAACTAGTATCTAAACTAAATCCACAGATCACACAAGGTGGACGTGCTAAAGAGGATGAGTTTGAGTTTAATAAAGATGCAGGTATGTACGTTTGTAAAGCAGGTCACATGGCAATACGAAAAGCACGAACAGGAAAGAAGAATCAAGGGCAAAATCAAAAAGACACCTATTACTTTGATATTAAAAAATGTAGAGTATGTCCGTTCCGTGATGGCTGTTATAAGGAAGGAGCAAAAAGTAAAACATATTCAGTTTCAATAAGATCCACTGAACACAAGGAACAAGAAGCATTCCAAAACAGTGAAGAGTTTAAGGAACATGCACGCTCTCGTTATAAAATTGAGGCAAAAAATAGTGAATTAAAACATAGACACGGGTATGAAACGGCATCATCTGCGGGTTTATTTGGTATGGAAATTCAAGGAGCCACAGCGATATTTACAGTTAACATCAAGCGAATTCTGAAACTCCTTAATGAAAAAGAATAAAAAAAAAAGGCAATTTTCCGCCTAAAAAACAGACGGAAAATTGCCTTTTTGTATTCATTTTAGATTACAGAAATAAAAAACGTAAGTTTTTCAGTGCCCTCAAACTTTATAGGAAGTGTTTTTTGTTATAGATATAAATTATTTACATGACTACTTCTCAGATAGTGGAAAATGCACTTATCCATTTCTCAAAAAAGAGTGGGCTAGATTACACTACTTATAAGTCAACGTTTTATTCCCTTAACGTTGTAAACTGTCAATTCCTGACCTATTCTTTTTCATGAATCTCTGTTTCAATCGCTTCAACATGCTCTTCATTAAGCTTTTGTTTTGGTTGAGGATGAAACCACTGGATTTCTCCTTCGTGAACAAACCCTTTGAACTCGTGTCCTTGCACTTTAAGAGTGACTTGGCGGCGCTCGTGCAGTCGGTCTTCAAACGCTTGCGTCATTTCAATGTCATCAATCCCACCTGGAACCCCATGCTCTCCCAACAATTCACGGATTTTGTTTTCAATTTTCGCTTCTTTTTCCTCACCTAGTATTTGTTTTGGATAGGGATGCATCCACGTAATTTCACCCTCTTGAAAATGACCTTTAAACTCATTGTCATCAACCTTAAAAGAGAATTCGTGTCTTTGGTGTTCTGGGTGGCCACTAAGTATTTGTTCAACTTCAAAATTCCTAACTTCCGTCATCTGCTTTCCTCCTTAGTACTCTACATATTAAGAGGATGTCCAAAATCTCAGAAAAAATGACTAACCAACTCTCCATTTGATTAAATTTAAATGAATCCTTTGAATAAAAAAACACTATCAATTATTCTTTACTGTTATAAACTCTTTCATAACCGTTATATATACCTTTTAAAAATGGGTCAATTCCTAAATCATATAGTTGATTGAATGTTACATTATAACCCATTGCTAAATCTATCTATCAAGGGAAACATTCACTAATAGGATTCCCTTTTAATTCACTCATTTATCACCATTAAAATTTAACAGGACCTATATATTAAAGACAGGTTTATAGGTTAGCTCAATTTTAATTAAGTATGTTTCTTCATTAGACTTTTCATCCTCTAAAACTATCGTCCAGTTTTTTGAGATGATTCCACGCAGCGATTTAAGGTTGTCTGATGTAATTTTAACTTGATCAAGGAATTCACCAGTATCAACAAAATCTACGCCCTCTTTCATTCCAAACTTTATGGATAAAAGGGTTTTAAGAGCACCTTTTGTCAAGAATGTAATTTCATATCCTTCTTTAAGGACCTTGTGAAATTTCGCTTTATCCATGTGGTAATAATCGACCAGCGTTTTCCATGTTGGAATTCCATCACCACAACTGCCAAGTATTTTTTCATCTCCCTCATTCAAGAGCGCGACTATTGTTGTACTGTCATAACCTTTAGCCTTTATCATTTCAAGCATAAGGGCATAATTTAAAGCTAACTTAACCTTTTCCACAATACCTTCCTTCCCTTCATTAAAATAAATGACAGACCACATAATGTCATCATCCACTTGTTTTAATTGTTGATTAGCTTCTGCGCAGATTGGTTTAGCAAATTTATACTCTTAAATTTGTATCGTCCTGTACCAACTGGGTGAGCATTTTGTGGGCTGTTAGCAATAATTGGTACCACCTTCATAAATATGTTTTGGCACAATGAAAATGTTTCCTCAAGCCTCGAACGCTTCCATACATATTTTACGCAAAGTGAATTTACCTGTATAGTCATCTACCTTTTCAACCTTAACTGGTTGATTATTAAAATAGAGTAGTGTTTTGTCCCAGCCTCATTAGTTTTTTGGCAGGATTCGTTTGGTATCAAACTGGGTAAGTATTGATATACCTATAGATCAATAAACGAGGAGGATTGGAACATGGAAAGAAACAACACAATCATGCAATTTTTCGAGTGGCATCTAGAGCCAGATGGAAGCCACTGGAGACGTTTGAAGGAGATGGCGCCAGAATTAAAAGAAAAAGGAATTACCTCTATCTGGATACCACCAGTAACAAAAGCGACCTCACCTGATGATAATGGCTACGCCCCATATGATTTATACGACCTGGGTCAATTTAGTCAAAAAGGTTCCATTCGGACAAAATATGGGACGAAACAAGAATTGATAGAAGCAATAATTGACTGTCAAAATGTCGGGATTAAAGTGTATGTAGATGTAGTTATGAACCATAAAGCAGGCGCTGACGAGACGGAAATGATTAAAGTTATTGAAGTGGACCAAGAGGACCGGACCGCAGAAATTTCGGAACCCTTTGAAATTGAAGCTTGGACAAAATTTACATTTCCAGGACGTGAAGGAAAATATTCTCCTTTTGAATGGAGGTATGAGCATTTTACCGGTACGGATTATGATGAAAAGACAGGGAAATCAGGAATATTTAAAATTCTTGCCGATGACAAGGATTGGAGTAAACATGTAGATGATGAAAACGGAAATTATGACTATCTAATGCTTGCAGATATTGACTATGAACATCCTGAAGTAAAACAAGAAATGATAGAATGGGGAAAATGGCTTGCGGATACCCTTAACTGCGATGGATACAGGCTTGATGCAATCAAGCACATTAATCACTATTTCATTAGCGAGTTTGTAGAGGAGATGCGTAAACATCGAGGCAATGATTTTTATTTTGTCGGAGAAGTCTGGAAACCTCAGCTTCATGCATGTCAAAAATACCTTGACCATGTCGATTATCGAATAGATTTGTTCGATGTCCCTTTGCATTATAAGCTGCATAAAGCCTCCATCGAAGGCAGTGATTTTGATTTAACCAGTATTTTCGAGGATACCCTTGTAGCTTCCCACCCTAAAAATGCTGTTACATTCGTTGATAATCATGACACTCAGCCCCAAGAATCCCTTGAATCGTGGGTTCAGGACTGGTTTAAGCCAAGTGCGTATGCCCTGATTCTCCTAAGAAAAGATGGAAATCCATGTCTCTTCTATGGTGATTACTACGGAATCGGAGGTCCAGAACCGGCAGAAGGAAAAAAGGCAATCCTGGACCGCCTCCTCTTTGCCAGATACGATAAAGCATACGGGGAACAGCATGATTACTTCGACCATCCAAATACCATTGGCTGGGTTCGGCTTGGTGTGAAAGAACTTACGAACTCTGGTTGTGCAGTCGTCATCTCCAATGGAGAGGATGGCGAGAAAAGGATGTACGTTGGCGAAAGGAAGGCTGGAGAAACATGGGTAGACCTAACAAACTCGAGGCATGACCAAATTACCATCGAAGAAGATGGATATGCCACTTTCCCAGTTAACGGCGGCAGCGTATCCGTTTGGGCTTACCATCCAAGCGAGTAATGCAAACTATAAATGGGAAATTCAAGCAATCCTAAATGCAAAAACAAAATGTCCGCTGTACGTGGACATTTTGTGTGTTTTGTCTTTTTGTGGTGACAGGCACCTATAAAAGCGATTCCGCCCCATCAATGTAGATTTCACTTCCGGTGATGTGGTTTGATAGGTTGGTAGCGAGGAATAGTACTAGGTCGGCGACTTGTTCTGGTTTTCCGGATTTGTGCTCTAATGGTTGGTTCCCTTCCGGGTATTCAATGGGGATTTCGACCTTTTTTAATTTTTCGGACTCTTTCCATGTGTTTTTATTGATATTTGTTTCAATCGCTCCTGGGCAGATTATGTTGACTCTAATACCATAGTTGGCAAGCTCAAGAGCTGCCATTTTTCCAAAGCCCATCTGACCAATTTTTGATGTACTATATGCGGACATGCCAATATTTTTATAGATTCTGTTCCCATTAATGGAACTAGTAATAATGATACTTCCCCCATTTGTCTTTAAATGCGGGATTGCATATTTTACCGTTAAAAAGGTACTCGTTAAATTATTGGAGATGGTTAAGTCCCATTCTTCCGGCTCCAAGTCTTCTATAGGCGCCACTTCCCCATTAATCCCCGCGTTAGCAAAGACAACATCGAGTCTTCCCCACTGATCAATGATTCTTTTGTAGAAGTTCTCTACTTCCTTCGGGTGAGAAACATTGGCTTCCAAGACAAGCGCTTCACTTCCCATATCTTCAATTTGTTTTTTGACCTCTTCCACGTTTTCTTTATGCAAATCTACTAACGCAATTTTTCCTCCATTCTGAGCAAGCTTCAAAGCAGAAGCCCTTCCTATCCCTGAGCCAGCCCCTGTAACAACAGCAACCTGATTTTGAAGTAGATTTTTCACGTTAAAAAACCTCCTTAATGGTGATGTATATTACTATATCCACCATGGAGATTTTGAAACATAAGGATTATATTACTAGGTTTCACTTTCCTTTAAAAAGGGTACCGAATGGAGAGTGTAATTCCTTTACATGCTCTTTTTTTAATTTTGTGGTTACATATTTTCGTGAGGAGGATTTCTATGGATAATAAGAAGGCTGTTCAATTAAGTAGCTTTACCATTAACAATGAAAAAACTGCTCCTTTAACTACTAACCAAGGGCTAAAAGTATCTGAAGATGAGTTTTCATTAAAGGCTGGGTTAAGAGGGCCTACATTGATGGAGGATTTTCATTTTCGAGAAAAGATGACACATTTTGACCATGAACGAATCCCTGAACGGGTTGTTCATGCCCGTGGTGCAGGGGCACATGGAGACTTTCAGCTTTATGAATCTCTAGTTGAATATACAAAAGCTGATTTTCTTACTGACACATCCAAAACTACACCGGTTTTTGTCCGCTTCTCAACGGTACAGGGCTCGAGAGGGTCTAGCGATACGGTTCGTGACGTTCGAGGGTTTGCGACCAAATTTTATACGGATGAAGGTAACTTTGATTTAGTCGGTAATAATATGCCCGTTTTCTTTATTCAAGACGCGATTAAGTTCCCTGACTTTGTACATGCTCTTAAACCCGAACCACATACGGAAATTCCACAAGGGGCTAGCGCTCACGATACGTTTTGGGACTTCATTGGCCAAAATCATGAATCGGCCCATATGGTCATGTGGGCCATGAGTGACCGTGCCATTCCGCGCAGCCTACGTATGATGGAAGGCTTTGGTGTGCACACCTTCAGACTGATTAATGCGGATGGCGAAGCACATTTTGTCAAATTCCACTGGAAGCCTCTTCTTGGTGTACACTCACTAGTCTGGGATGAAGCACAGAGAATTGCAGGTAAAAACCCTGACTTCCATCGCCAAGACTTGTATGAAGCGATTGAGAAAGGGGATTTTCCGGAATGGGAGTTAGGCTTGCAAATTATACCTGAAAAAGATGAGTTCAACTTTGATTTTGACATTTTAGATCCGACAAAATTATGGCCAGAAGAAGAAGTCCCCATAAAGATTGTGGGTAAAATGACCTTGAATCGTAATGTTCAAAACTTTTTTGCCGAAACAGAACAAGTCGCTTTTCATCCTGGTCATGTCGTACCAGGGATTGATTTTTCAAACGATCCTCTCTTACAAGGACGTTTATTTTCCTATACAGATACACAGCTATCCCGCCTGGGAGGTCCGAATTTCCACCAGATTCCAATTAATCAGCCTGTCTGTCCATTTCATAATAATCAGCGGGATGGAATGCATCAGATGGTGATCCATAAAGGACAAACAAGCTATCATCGGAACGGTTTAAATGCCAATCAGCCAGAACCGGCACCGGTTGAACTAGGGGGCTATGAATCTTATCAGGAAAAAATCGATGGTCGTAAAATTAGAGGTCGAAGTGACAGTTTTCTAGATTTCTACTCTCAAGCGAAGTTATTCTACAACAGTTTAGCTCCATTTGAACAAAAGCACTTAAAGGATGCATTAAGCTTTGAGCTAGGGAAATGTAAATCGGAAATGGTTAAAAATAACGCGGTTGCGCTATTAAATCATATTGACCGGCAAGTGGCGGAAGAAGTCGCAGGCAATATTGGAGCAGAACTTCCTCAGGAAAATCTTGAATTAAAATCGGATAAAAAGTCTCCTGCCCTTAGTATGGCAAACACAGTGAAGCAACCGGCTACTAAATGTGCCGCCATTTTGTTAGATGGTGAGCCCGATGATGAAAAATTAACCGATTGGATTCGAACGCTGGCGCAATATAATATCAATTATAGTATTGTGGCAAAAAAGATGTATACGATTAGTCCTGTTCTAAAAGTAACAGATACGTTTGATACGGCAGATTCCAGTCTTTTTGATGCAGCAATATTGATTAGTACGAGTTCCGAAGCTGATCCGTCTGTATTAGATTTTATTGAAACTACCTATAAACACTTCAAACCTTTGGCAATGGCCGTTGAAGATTACACAGCCCTAGAAAGATGCCGTGTGGTGTTAGATGCACCTGGTGTTTATGATTTAACCAAGGCTGATATTCCTAAATTCATAGAAGGAGTAGCACAGGGCCGTTTCTGGGAACGCACATTATAAGCATAAAATCCTGAACATTAAAATTTGCCAGGGCTTTGTGCTAATTTCAACAACATGAAAAGACTACTTCCTTGTTTTTAGGAGTAGTCTTTTCTTTAGAAAAAAGTTATTGGCTTGTCGGCAACCAACTGCTTCAGTTGCTAAGAACATAGCCGCTATAGACGCAGCATTTTGAAGAGCTGAACTAGTAACTTTAGTTGGACCCACGATACTAGCGTCGATCATGTTTACCCACTCACCGCAAGCGGCAGTTTCTCCTGCACTTTTCCCATGTTGTTTTGGGATACCTATCGATACCAGCAAAAAGCTTTCCACCACTAATTACTAGACCCTTCTCCCCGCTCATATCGATTTGTCCTCAAGACCTTTGATTAAGGACTAAACTTCATCTCGACAAAATTTTTTATACTAAGGAGGATTAAACCTAGTTTTGACAGCATTTCAAGCTTTTCTAATCAATCGTTTAATTAAAACTGATTTAGCTAATTAAACGTTTGATTGAATAGTGGATAAACCCTTTAAACAAACATGTATTTGGCTGTTTTCAAATGAAATAATTGTCGTATAAAAGTTGTGTTGTTAAGAATCAACTTAAAAACCGACAATAGAAACTAACGAAATATATAATCTAACAATAAGAAACAAATTTTATACTAACTAATCGATTGATTGAAAGTGTAGTAATCCCTTTTAAACTAAGCTTTTTCCCTTTTCCAAGAAAATAAATTGTCGAGGAAAACACCTGTTTTTCTACAATAGGTGAAACAAATATGGAACAAATCGATGAATAAAAATGTTCAAGTACTAATAGTGTCGGTATGTTCCATACCGATCTTCTCCTGCATTTATATCTAGATCAAACCCACTAGGAATATACCGCCAACTTAATGAATTCTGGACCAAATGACTAATTTTTGGCGGGTGTGGCATATCTACCACAAATTTTAATTGCAATTTATCATACGAATATTTTTGCAGGGCTATGTGCCAGGCATCCAGCTTCTGTTGATCAAAATGAAATTTTTCATAGTATGCTTGTATAAGCACCATTAACGTATAACTCTCTCTTATTCATCTAAGTTAAAATCCTCCTCAGATATTCTATTACCTAGGCTTCCTGTACCCAACGTTCAGATTATTCGCCTTGTGTCTTCCATCTTTTCCGTTTTGATAAAGACATCTGACGAGACCCACTCCAATATTGCTAGACGGTCTATAATTCCTTCTTCCGCAACAACCACGGTCGGTTCTGTTTTGACCAGACAGAGAAAATTTGTTTCCAATGGTGTTAAACCGGGTATGTATATTTTGTACGCTTTTATCAGCAAACAAAAGGGAAAAGGAGGCTATAACTATGAGTAAAATAGTTTTAGGAGTTTATGATTCCAGCGATGAAGTAATTAAGGCCATTGAGGTATTCCAAAACAGAGGATATTCCGTAAAAGACTTTTCTATTATTGCTAAGACAGTAGATGTCCCTTCTACCATCGAAGAGGAAACAGGGGTAACTTCTCAGGAGATAACCACAAGGGATAATTCACCATCAGAAGACCACCTAGGGTTCTTAACAAGCCTGTTTACCCCATTTGTGAATATTACTGCCCAAAATGACGGCAGAAATACCTATTATGATCATTTGATTGCTCAAGGTATTAATCAAGCAGATGCGCTTAAATATGAAGAAGATATCAATTCCGGAATGATTCTGCTTCTCGCAGAAAAAGGAGTAGCGACTGATAGTGCTGCCAACGGTATCTCTACAGAAGACTTTGCTCGTGATAAAACTGGTCTTGAAGATACTTTCGAAACAGATAAGGAGCAATCACTAGAGCTGCGCGAAGAGCAGTTGGATGTGAATAAACAGCGTGTTCAGACAGGTGAGGTAGAGGTGAAAAAAGATGTGGTTGAAGAACAGAAAACAGTAAATGTCCCAGTAACGCATGAAGAGGTCTATGTAGAGAGACGGTCAGTCGACAATACTGATGCAGACACAACCACACCAATAGGCGATGCTGAAACCATCCGCGTACCAATTGTCGAGGAGAAAGTAGAAGTGACGAAGAAACCAGTCGTTGCTGAAGAATTGGTGATTGGCAAGAAACAAGTTACGGAAACCCAACAGGTAACAGAAAATATTAAGCGTGAGGAAGCAGAAGTGACCAAAGAGGGCGAAGCTTCGGTCAATGAAACTACTACTGGCAGCAATAGTTTGAATACTGATAGATTTTAATGGATGGTGTCTAAAGAGTATATCTATTAGGGTCAGTCCCCCGCTACATTAGCACTTTAGCAGACTGGGGGACTGACCCTTTTTCCCTTTTTCCAGAAAGAAAAGACCTCCCAACAGTTTAGTATACTGATGAAAGGCCTTCTCCAATAACTTTCTTTTTCTATTATAGATTTACGCGGACAAATTCTCTGACAACTTTGTCAGTTTATCATTTAAAACTTTGATCTAACATGGTTTTATTCCCTAATATCATTTCTATTATACTTTCGTTCACTTTGTGAATCATCCTTAGTCTTAAATTTTTTCCTTTCATCTTCCATCTCGATTTTCAAATCTTCTAACGGTATTTCATCAACAAATTCCTGACCTTCTAACTTTTCAGCAGCATTTTGTTTTTTCTCTTTTGGTGATTTATTATCTTTACTACTCATACTTTTCACCTCAGATATATCGTTTTGTATTATATAACCTTAAATAATAAGTATTAAACCTTTACTCGTAACCAAACTCCTGTTTTTTGTAATCCAATTAATCCAGAGAAAACCTTTATGGAAGGTTAGGCATTAGAGAATTTTAAGAGCTGAACAACATTGATATGATAGATCGTTTGATAAAAGATAGCATACTTTCATTTCTATATTACTAGAAAAGAGGGTTAAATTTTAAAATGGCGGGTAAATATTAGTATCTTGTTTTCTAGCAACTGATTTAAACAGTGAGGAGTGGAATAAATTGAATATCTTATTGACATCAACTGCAAGACGAATAGACTTTGTAGGATTTTTTCAGGATGCTTTAAAAAATGCTGGCATCGATGGGAAAGTAATTGCTACTGATCCTGAATATAATGCCCCATCGCTCCAAGCAGGGGACGAAAACTATGTCATTCCAGAGCAAACGGATTCAGATTATATGGAAAAAATAATGGAGATTTGTAAGAAACATCATGTGGACTGTCTTGTCCCATTGAATGATTGGGAAGTGCCCCAAATATCTGCACACAAAAAGGAACTGGAGAAATTAGGTGTATCCGTATTTGCGCCGGATTCAGATATTGTCAAAAAGGTACGGGACAAGGGAAAGTACCAGGAGCTGCTTGATCCGTTGGGCGTTAAGAGTCCACTTTCCTACTTGAATGTTGAAGATGCGAAGAAGGCATTGGAAAAACAAGAAGTATCCTTTCCGTTAATTGTGAAGCCCCGTAACGGTTCAGCCTCAATCGGTGTTGAAATTATCGATAATTTAGAGGATATGGATTTTGCCTATCAGCAGGTCGTTCGACAGATTAAAGAAAGTCCATTGGATGGCGCCACATCCAGAGAACCGGAGGACAATGTCATTATTCAGGAAGTGATTGAAGGTGATAAATTTAGTTTGGATATGTTTAATGATTTAAATGGCCGCTTTCTTACTTCATTCGCTCGGAAGCAATTAGGTATGAGGGGCGGAGATATCGATCGGTGCATTACGGTAAATATCCCGGAATTAACAGAAATCGCACAGCGTTTAGGTCAAAGCTTTGGCCATGCAGGCTATATGAACACAGATGTCTATTTCAATGGTACCGATTATTACATTATTGACATCAACCCCCGCTTTGGCGGCGGTTATGCTTTTACCCATTCAGCAGGAGCGGATATTCCATCGGCAATCATTGCGCTAACCGCTGGTAAACAGTTACAAGAGGATTGGCTGCGTCAAAAACCTGATATCGAGCTAGCTCGACATGACACTGTTGTTTCAATAAATAAACAAAAGGTAATGTAAGTACTTCAAGAGGAACAATGAATGGAAAACGATGGATCAAACTTTTAAAAATTGAGGAGGGATAAAATGAGCGATCCAATCCCCCTATTAGAAGAATTAATAAAAATAGATAGTTCTACAAAAGCAGGTGCGAATCAAGCGATTGCCTATTGTGAACAATGGTTAACAGATCAAGGCCTACCCGTAAAAAAATTAGAGAATAATGGGTTTCACATGCTCGTTTCTGAAATAGGCCAAGGTGATCATACGGTTGTATTAAACGGACATATCGATGTCATTGAAGCGGAGGAAAGACAGTTCCAACCCTATATCAAAGATGGAAAAATGTATGGCCGCGGTGCAGTGGATATGAAAGCAGGAGTGGCTGCTTCCATGGTGGCAGCAGCACAATTGAAAGATAGGAACTTAACATCCAGGGTCATGCTTCAAATCGTTCCAGACGAGGAGACCGGCGGCATCAACGGGACCAAATTTTTAACAAAAAATGGATATTTGGGTGATTTTATTATTTGTGGTGAACCAACAAATATGGGGATTGCCATCCAATCTAAAGGCGTGCTTCAGCTCGATATTACCATCCAGGGGAAATCAGCCCATGGGAGTCGTCCATGGGAAGGCACGAATGCAATAACTAAAGCTATTAATCTCTTTGAAGAAATTTTAGAGCTTCCTTTTGCACAAGAAAGCTCCCCTATGTTTAATAAGCCATCTATCAATCTCGCGAAGATCCAAGGAGGAACCGTCTATAATAAGGTACCGGATCTATGCGAAATGTTCCTGGATATCAGATATCTGCCAGACCAGTCTCCGGAGGATATTGTTCATCAGATTCAGGCAATAACAGACAGTACAGTAACAATCCATAATTGTAATAATCCGGTCAAAACAAAAGCAGATAATCCTTATGTAGAAGCATTGGGCGAATCAATCAAACGAATCACCCAGCTCGAAAAAGTAACCATATTCGGTCAGCATGGTTCTAACGATGGACAGTTTTTCAACGAGTACGGAGGTTCAGCCGTAGAATTTGGCCCCGTTGGCAGCGACTGGCATGGGGAGAACGAAATGGTTTTTATCGATTCTGTGAGAGAATATCAGGATGTGCTGGTGGATTTTATTTTGACCTTGGATGATTATCAAAAAACTCATCGATGATTATTTGATTAGGAACTACCTGGTTACCCGATATATATATAAAATTAGAGAATCGTATGAGACGCTTATTGAAAATAGCTGAGCTAAATCCTGAACTAACAAAAGATGAATAAAGAGGCTTCCCATAAGTTCAAGAACTCATGGAAGCCTCTAATTCATCATGCCTTATTACCTTCCTGCCAAAAGTAATCCAATTTGTGCCATCAATGTACTGCCAATATATGTTCCACTAAATACGAAAATAGCAACAATGGCAACTTTCCAAGAAGTATTCTTTAAATCTACCAAACGGTTTGCAACAGAAATTCCGGCAAAAGTAAGAATGGGTGTTGTGATAGAAAGGAAATCCACCGCTCGAATAGCCTGCACAAAAAAGTCAGAGATCAAACACATGACAAGAGAAGTAATAGCCACCCACCCTAATACCGGAAATTCCCTTAGAAAATTAATTGAACATGTTTTGAGCTTTTCCGAAATAAAGATTCCAATCATAGAGAAGACCCATAATGCAATCAGTCCCGCAACTGTCATCCCGGTAACTGCCATGGACTCAGGATTTTTTAAATGCTTAATAAATTGGGTAAACATGATAAGTGAAAGACTTAATAAAATGATTAAACCGTATTTAATATATGAATTACGCAGCGCTTTTTGCATTTTTATCACCTCTGACTAAAAGTCTGTAAATAAATTTCTGTAATGGAGCCGCAAGAAATACCATTGTAAAAGTACCTAGGAAACTAGTAAGCAATTGACTTGCGGACGCATAAGCTAAAATGGTGCTCTCCATTTCTGGAACTTGTGCAACTAAAGAAGCGGAAGCGGCACTCATCATACTCCCTGAACCCATACCTGATGCCATAGCTAAGGCTTCAATACTAAAACCGAACTTGAGTAACAATGGTGCGAAAACACTGAAAAATATCGTTCCAAATAATGTCCCGATGATATATAAAGATAAAACTCCTCTTCCTTCATCAGAATCCAACGTATATTTTTCTGAAATATAAGCAAGTTCCCCTTCACGGCCAATTCCTAGTGTAGCTCCAATTGCTTCTCGTCGTAACCCAAGCATAAGTGCAACCGGCAGGCCTAATAGGACGGTTCCTAGAGCTCCAATTTCCTGAGTGATGAATACCCAGCCAATCTGTAGAATTTCACCTAATTTTGGAGCAACATCTGCACCATATCTCGCCATAAGTGGCAGCATTAAGAAAATCAAGTACTTCCCAGCAAATTCAACGTTTTCTTTACTATAGACTTTTTTCCAAAATCCTTTGCGGAAAACATTTATCCCTAAAACCATCGTTATGATAATGGCAAATACAAGCGGCAATAAGCCTATTGAAAAAGTGCCAAGTTGAACACTTTGGAACCCAATCATCTCAGAAGCTGTAATGACTGCTAGTGCAAAAATAATGAGATAAATAAAATTCTTATTCATTTTCGTTTCCTTTCTTATCCATGATTTCATCTATTAAATTCTTATATTCTTCATAACTTCTTTTATACAATCTTGAAGAATCGATGTTTCCATTCATTTTTTCAAAAACCTGTGCTAAAAATCTTGGGAAAATCTCATATATAAATGGAGGGTCGATATCGATAAAGTCATCACCATGAATCGTTCCCGTAAACCCGCTGTAACCAATCTGAATGCAAGGAAGCATATAAGAAAGATCACCAATATCTCCAGCTGCACTGATCGGATCATCATTATACAGCACTTCAATTTCATTATTTTCTTCAAATGCTTTCCATACAAAATCCGATAAATAACGATCTTGTTTAAAAGGTAAATACCCCATCTGTGTAGAAATTTCTACATCTCCTTGTAACGCTAGAGCACTTCCCCTTGCAGCATCATCTAGTTTAACTGCAACATCCTTCATATAATCAACGGATAAAGTCCTCAAATCTGTCCCTACTGTAATAGCGTTTGGTATAACATTGGTTGACATATCTGATTCGATTACAATTGGATTCATTCGT
The DNA here is from genome assembly GCF_057221695.1 of Neobacillus sp. plas4. Classification (NCBI taxonomy): domain Bacteria; kingdom Bacillati; phylum Bacillota; class Bacilli; order Caryophanales; family Bacillaceae; genus Neobacillus; species Neobacillus sp. plas4. The sequence goes on along the minus strand of NZ_CM170152.1, from coordinate 315,343 downwards.
ACCTTTTCTGAATCTTTGAGTTGTTGACGACTTAAGCCGACAGCTACATTAAATAAGGTAGACATGTTATAAGCATTTTTTGAGGAGAACGGATCGAACCCTGCATGAGTTGCTTTTCCGATAAATTTATATCTTTTATACAGGAACCCAGCTAAATCACAGTTTGTATTAATCGTTCGTTTCGCAAATTCTCCGCCTATAGCATGAACACAGAGGCTTAAATCAATATCATCAAAAACACCAAGTTTCATTGCTTCCGGCTTACCGCCATAATGCGTGATCTTGTTTTGCTTTATTAACTCGTCACGATAAGCTAGATCCAAATATTCCTCTGCTGGGATAAAGACAAAGGATATTTTATAATCAAAATCCTTGTATACATTTGACTTCACTAAATAATTGTATAAAGCAAGCGCAATGGCCACCTGTGTGTAATGACCACAGTTATGGGCAGCACCCGTATTTTTATCCGCATACATATGTGAAGGGGCATACACCGCATCTAATTCTGCAATAAATGCAACATGTAATGTTTTATCTTCATCTCCCAACGTTGTTTTGAAACCAGTAGTACTGAATTCTTCAATCTCAATATTCGGATTCATAGACTTTAAAGAAGCTATAATCTTCTCTTTTGTTCGTTCTTCTTTATAACCTAGCTCCGGATGATAATATATATCTTCTGCAACCTTTTTTATTTCCTCGTATTGGTTTTTGAAAATCATTTTGTTAACCCCTTTACTATTAAGTAATCTATCGAAGCAACTTATCATTCTTGAATCGGAATCCTCCACGACTCCACACAACTCAATGAACTATATGGTTAGTTCATTAGAACATTTGTGTTTAATCTCAAAAAAACAATAAAAACGTGTTATCTACCGTGAATTCTGATAAATAACACGAACATTTTTTATTTTATTCTTTTTATTGTTCGTTATCAACCCTAAATTTTTAATTTTTAAAATTTATAATATTCCTATTATTTAAATAAAATGTCTTTCTCCACGGTACACAAAAATAAAAAAAGAGGATTCTCAAAAGTTTGGTCAACTAATGAGAAAACCTCTTTTAATTTACATTATGTTAGCATATTACTCAAAAGCCCTTATTGTTCAAGGGCTGGAGGACATGATTACATCATGCCGCCCGTAAGATGAGAGTGTGTAATAATATTATAAAAGTAAGAAATAAGAACCAAATAACAAGGCAATTACAATAATAAGTATACTTAGAGTAAGAATGTATTTCCTTGATGCTGTATATGTTTGATTATTAATCGTATTGATTTTTATTAGATAAACAATGGTTGCCATTATGATTGTTATAATTCCTATACCAACGGAAGCAATGCCTATCATATTTGCAAGTATATCCCCAGCTGGTGAGAGGCTTTCTTTCATATTAAAATGTAGATTCGTTACTAGGAAACCAACCCCAATGATGGCAATAGCAGTTCTGATCCAGGCTAAATACGTCCTTTCATTTGCCAAATGCTGCTGAATATATTTGGAATCGAGTGTTGGAATGTTTTCACCCACTTTTTCTTTGCCCTTACTCATTGCTTCCATCTCCTTAATCTAGGTTTTTAGTTTATAACCTGATTTCCTTTAAAACCGTAGGGCCTTATTCTATACATATAGATGGCTCCTAGACAATCCGATATATCTCATCCCGTATTTACCTACTTTTCAATATAATTGATACCTAAACCCAAACGAACTACCCACGGTAAGTACCTCAACTGATCGTACTGCATCAATTTTTAATATTACTATAAATCTGTTAACTGCAGAAGCATTTGTAGTATCCCCACAGCTAAAACTAGGGTTTTATGCTGCATTTTGATAAATGTGCTCTCCACCATTTTTTACCAGATCTTTTTCTCGACAATATTTTTTCTACTAAGGAGGAATAAACACTAGTTTGACAGGATTTAAGGCTTTTCTAATTAATCGTTTGGTTAAAACGAATTCAACTAAATTAAACGTTTGAGTGAATGAAGGGTAAACCCTTTAAATTATTGAACTTTGGGCTGTTTTCAAGAGAATTAATTGTCGTATAAAAGTTGTGTTGTTAGGAATCAACTTAAAAACTGACAATAGAAACTAACGAAATACATATTCTAACAAGGACAAACAAATATTATACTAACTAATCGTTTAATTGAAATTGCAGGAAACCCCTTTAAACCATGCTTTCCCCCATTTTTCCAGATAAACTTTTTGTTGAGGAAAATTCTTGTATTTCTACTATCGATGAAATGATAGTGGAACAAATTTATGACTTAGATTCCAAACTAGTCCTGAGCTACCTCTTTATATGCTTTTTCACCATTATGTAATTATGTTAGTGTGACAATTATTATCTTATTCTTGAGTAAACTCTCATCAAAAGATAGTATATAGTCTGGGATATATTTAGGAAGGAGACAACATGGATAAGCGTATTTATTTTTTAATGATCATATCCTTTATTATAGGTCTGGTTGAACTGATCATTAGCGGGATATTAGATTTGATTGCAGAGGATTTACATGTAAGCATCGGCCAAGCCGGTTTGCTGATCACTGTTTTTGCTGTCATTTTTGCAGTTGCAGCGCCAATTTTACTTGTCATGACAGCTAAAATAGAAAGAAAACGGCTAACATTAGTTTGCTTGTACATCTTTTTAATTGGTTGTATCGTAACAGTATTTGCACCTACTTTTTCTATTTTGTTTATAGGAAGAATTATTTTAGCGTTAAGTGGAGCGCTATTAATCATATTGTGTTTAGTTATGGCTCCTAGCTTAGTAGGAGAACAGTATAAAGGCAGGGCCATTGGGATCGTCTCTGTGGGAGTAAGTGCTTCGTTAGTTTTAGGGGTACCGCTTGGGCTTATCATCGGAGATAGTTTTGGCTGGAGAGCTCCATTCGTACTTATAACTATTTTAACAGCATTATCAATTATTGGCGTTCATGTATTAATGGGAAGTATACAACCGAAACCCCAAATTCCGTTGAGGCAGCAGCTTGCAGCATTTAAAAATCATAAGATCACATTAGGGCTAACAACGACATTCCTCTATATGACTGGCCATACGATTATGTATGCCTATTTTAAGCCTTATTTAGAAGCAACCTCTGATTTTAATGCTACTTGGATTAGTGTCATCTATTTCATTTTTGGTTTTTCTGCTGTAGTTGGTGGAGGTCTTGGCGGTGTAATGGCAGATTTATTGGGATCAAGAAAAACAATGGTTATTGCCCTAGTCGTTTTTAGTGCTTTATTCTTTATATTTCCATATTCAACAGATTTCTTTCCGGTATTTCTCATCATCATTATCATTTGGGGGATTCTCAGTTGGGCGATTTCACCGGCCATGCAATCTTATTTGATTGAAATAGCGCCTGAAACATCGGAAATTCAGCAAAGCTTGAATAATTCAGCTCTTCATTTAGGTGTTGCTGTTGGTTCAGTGATTGGAGCTGGAATTGTAGATACACTCTCAGTCGAAGTAAATCCTTTTGCAGGTGGAATATTCATCATTTTATCATTCATTACTGCCGTCATTTCTATTAGCAGTAAGAAAAAGACTTCTTATAAAACAAAGAGCGCAATTTGAATTATTTCAAGATGCGCTCTTTTGATGTATATTTCTTTTCCTACATGGTAGTTTAAAAAAGGATATTAAATACTTTTTGAATTTGAGTCAATATTTTGTACCTATAATATCCAATTTATTTAAATTCTCCTAGGTTAAAGCCTACCTTTTGCAAAAAAAGGACCAATCACATGATTGATCCAAGAATTATTTATTCTGCTATCTGCTTTATTAGTTTTTTATTTCCTTTGTTTAATATATTCTCGTAATCGATATATTCATAAATATCATCTGAAACTCTGTTACTGAATTTGGCTAACTCATCCAAAGTTAAATCTTCAATGCCTTTCTTGTACTGTTCACAATAGATGATGATTTTTCCAACAATTTCGTGGGCATCTCTAAATGCTATTCCTTTACTGACTAAATAGTCTGCAACCTCAGTAGCATTTAGAAAGCCAGCCTTAATGGCAGCTTTCATGTTATCTTCTTTGACATGAAGGGTATCAATCATTTTTGACATAATTTCTAGACAGTCCATTACGGTATCAAGAGCATCGAAAAATTGTTCTTTATCTTCCTGCATATCTTTGTTATATGTGAGGGGTAAGCCCTTTAGTGTTGTCAATAAGGAAAAAAGCGAGCCGTAAACTCTTCCTGTCTTTCCTCTAATCAGTTCTGCAGCGTCAGGGTTTTTCTTCTGTGGCATGATACTGCTACCTGTTGAATACGCATCATCCATTTCAATAAATCTGAACTCTTGGCTGCTCCAGAGTATAAGCTCTTCGCTTAGTCTGCTTAAGTGCATCATGGTGATGGAAAAGCTCGACATAAGTTCTAGCAAATAATCACGATCGCTAACGCCATCTAAAAAATTATCTACTGGCTTAGAAAAACCTAAAAGCTCTGTAGTTATTTGCCGATCAATATTATGCGTCGTTCCCGCTAATGCACCGCAACCCAGTGGGTTTTCATCCATGATATCAATGGCGTTGCTGATTCTATTTTTATCACGGGTAAACATTTGTACATACGCACCAAGGTGATGGCTGAATGTGACAACCTGGGCACGCTGCAAATGAGTATATCCAGGCATGATGACATTGTTTTGAACAGCTTTGTTTTTTAACGATTCTATTAGTTGTTGAAGGGCAGCCATTACGTCCTTTGCCGTTTGTTTAGCATAAAGTCTCATATCGACAGCTACCTGGTCATTTCTACTTCTAGCCGTATGTAATTTTTTACCAGTTTCACCGATTCGTTCCGTTAAGTTCATTTCTACAAAGGAGTGTATATCTTCATAATTGCCTTCTACTTGTAGAAGACCAGACTCAATATCCTTTAAAATGGACTCTAGACCGTTTACAAGTAAAGTACCCTCAGCTTCTGACAGCAATTCACATTTTACAAGCATTTTTACATGGGCAATGCTTCCTGTTATATCCTGAAGGTAAAGTCTATGATCGACAGGTAGAGAAGTATTAAACTTCTCCATCATTTGATCTTCTCGCTTTGTAAAGCGTCCGCCCCATAATTTCACCTATATTCCAACTCCTTCGGTTCCATCATACTTCTTTTTATGAATTTTAGATAAAATATAAATAGCAAGAATGAGTAAAACAAAGATTAATAGTAAGGTGAACACACTGCCTGTAATGCCAGCAACAATATATCCAATTAAGGCAATAAATGCATTAAGAAGGGCATATGGAAATTGTGTTTTCACGTGGTCAATATGGTCTGCACCCGCTCCTGTAGATGATAGAATGGTTGTATCAGAAATAGGTGAACTATGATCACCCATTATTCCACCAGAAAGGACAGCCCCTATACAAACTAATAAATGTGCATCTAGTGCAACAGCCATAGGAATGGCAATTGGTAACATAATCGCAAATGTTCCCCATGAAGTACCTGAAGCAAGAGACATTAAAACTCCCACTATGAATAAAACAGCTGGGATAATGAAGGCAGGCACATTTCCATTCATTGCTTCAACCACAAAGTTAGCCGTACCCATTTCCTTCATTACCTTTCCAAGGGACCAAGCCAGGATTAATGTAACTGCAACATAAACCATCTTTTGCATCCCGGTTGTATAGATGGTAAAAATATCACTGAATTTTTTTAATTTGTATACAAGCATTAAGATGATAATCGTAATAGCTGCAAATAAATAGGCTGTACTTAAGGAAACTCTAAAATCATTTCCTGGTACTGGCTTAAATGGGAAGCCATATGAAATCAACAAACCGAATAGAGTAACAAATAATACTGCCAAAGGCAGCCAAATTAATATGGCATGTCCGTGTTCTGTTCCTTCTTCACCAATCTCTGCTCTTCTTAGCGGCTTAGAAGTTGGCCAGTACAGCTCACCGGAAGTTTGAACTCTTCGCTCAGCTTTTGCCATTGGCCCAAAATCTAACTTAGAAAGAGCAATTAAAGGGACCATCGTCACAGCCAATATGGCATAAAACTGAAAAGGTATAACCTGAACCAGAGTAGTAAATTCAGATGTAGTAATATTTAACGCTTCATATTCCTTTTGAATAAGTCCCATAATGTATACGCCCCATCCAATAAAAGGAACTAATACAGCGACAGGAGAAGATGTTGAATCAATAATCCAAGCGAGCTTTTCTCTTGAAATTTTCGCCTTATCAAAGATTTTTTCAAATACTGGTCCTACGATAAGCGGCGTACCCAAATCAGAGAAGAAGATGATAATTCCTCCGATCCAAGCTGAAATCTGTGCCTTTGCCTTTGTATTAATAAATTTTATCGAATTTGCTGCAAGAGCGGCTCCACCTCCAGACTTCTCCATAAGCCCTACAAATCCGCCAATAAAGAATAATAATACGATAATAGCTGCATTGTAGCCATCCGCTGCAAGTGGGAAAAAGTAATTTCCGATTGTCTCTGTTGTTGCTGCAATAGGATTTCCTCCAACAAGAATGAGCACTCCGATAAAAGCACCGGAAAAAAGAGACACTACTACATTCTTCGTTATAATTGCAAGAATGATTGCTATTATAGGGGGGAGTAAAGATATCCAGCCCATGTGTTCCATAAAACATTTCTCCTTTTAATAAATAAGTATAGTATTGCATAAATATAAATGGGTAAATATTTAGAATTTACCTTAAAGTTAGATTATAAGGAACACTGACATGAAATGCAATAAGCTATTTAAATATAATTTTTTAAATAAACATTAGCTATGATTTTGGTTCCAAGTATCGATGGTATTAGTGATAATCCTAAGGAGTATAAAAAAGATTTAACCTTTTATTTAATTTAATCTTAGAAAGTCAGGCTGCTAATGAAAGATTTTTCAAAAGGCACTAGAACTGGAGCTAATTACGAAGGACCCTACAGAATTTGCTTATGTGAAAAAGGATAAGAAAACGATTGAACAGCTAGAAGAAGAGGAGGTCTATGTCCGGTCTAAATTACGATTTAACACCGCATAGTTTAAGACATAAGCATACATCTCTCTTAGCAGAGGCAGGAGTCTCACTCAAACAAAATATCGATCGGCTGGTTATACTGATGATCAAATTACAAAAAATGTGTATCCCCACGTAACGCAAGAAATGAAAAAAGAAGCTTCCCATTAGTTTTGTGAACTAATGAAAAACCTCTATAAGAAATTCTCTATGTTAGCAAAATGTTAGCATTTCACTCAAAAACCCTTATATATCAGGGGTTTAAGCAGCTATTACATCATGCCGCCCCTAAGGTGAGAGTGAGTAATATCTTTAACGATATGTTTCAAAAGTGCGGTATATCAAGGTTTAAAGAAATCTGAAGTGTAACATCTTTAACGGGAATTTACCGTTTTTTATAGGATGGCGTTAGCAAAATGTTAGCATTTTGTTTAAAGGAAATCGGACTATTACTATATTCATTACAACGATTAAAACTTGGATATGATTGCAGATATAATGATGCTGTAAGTGTTCACCGAAGATTAATATATTTCGTACCAAGAATTTGTCTTTAAAACAAAAAGGCTCAGAGTATATTACTCCGGAACCTTTTCAAAAATCTCGGTTTTCTATTTTTAGGATTTTCCACAAATAGCAATACTCCGTGAACTTCCAACTACCTTTTTAAAAAATAATCATCTCATACCTTAAATATGAGGAACAAACGACCTCTACATTCCATTACCGAAACTGCCACTTTGTGCGGGCTTTGTAAACTTGACCTTTATCCAGGATACACGATGGAAAGTGTTGATGGTGAATGGAGTCCGGCAGGCCTTGAGTTTCAAGACATAAACCTAAATACTTCCGCATTGGAGTACCATTGACGGAGATATCTCCTTCTAATTGATTTCCCGTGTAAAGCACTACGCAAGGCTGATCGGTTTCTATAATTAAAACACGGCCGCTTTCCTGATCACTTAGAACAATTTTGTTTGGTTCGTTTTCCTCTAATAAGAACGGATGATCATAGCCATTTCCGGCAAGTATATTTTGTGGATGTGTTGATACTACGCCATCCCGGATTACTCTTCCGCCAGTAAAGTCAAACGGTGAATTCTCCACTGAAAGGATTTTCCCAGTTGGCAGCAACTCCTCAGTTAGTTCAAGAAACTGCTTGCTCTTTAACTGCAACACATGATCTTGTATATCCCGTTTAACATCACCAGAAAGGTTAAAATACGTATGGTTGGTGACATTGAGCAAAGTTGATTGATCGGATACGCCTTCGTATTCTAGGAGAAACTCATTGCTATTATTCAAGGTATAACTGACCTTCATGTGAAGATTCCCAGGATATCCGTTTTCGCCGTCTTTACTCATATAGGAAAATACAAGACTAGCATAGTCTTCACCTTTTTGAACCTCGACGCTCCAAATGACCTTATCAAAGCCCCTCAATCCGCCATGTAGATGGTTTTGATGGTCATTTTTCTCTAATTGGTACACTTTATCATTTAATTCAAACTGGGCTCCTTTGATTCTTCCCGCTACACGGCCGACTACTGCTCCAAAATAAGGGGAATGGCTCTCGTAGTACTCTATGGTATTAAAGCCAAGAACGACATTATCAAAGTTTCCTTGTTGATCTGGGACAATCATTTTTGTGATGGTGCAGCCATAATCAAGGCACGTCACCTTCATCCCGTGATCATTTTCTAAAGTATAGGCAGTCACTCCCTGCCCATTCAACTCTCCAAACTTTTCTTGCTGTATATTCATTTTAGAAACTCCAATCCATTTTGTTAAAAGAATAATCACAAACACGAGAACCGTTCCCCGTATTTTTGCGAGAACCGTCCCCGTGTTTTAACAATCTAAGTTTTATAGGGCAGAGTTTCTATATCTCTTTTGCTTTTCTTTCCTGAATAATTCGTATGCATTCATTAAATTCAGTTTCTGTATAATCATATTTTGATAACAATAATAATCGTAAGATTGATCCTAAAGCTGGTAAAATCGATACGACTAGAAATAATCCTTTTAAAGTAAATTCTGTTTGTTCAACATTCGCTTGGTAACCAATTAATGTTAAAATAAGTCCCGTGAAAGCCCCTGCTAACGCAACAGAGATTTTTCCGGCAAATGTTTGTCCACCAAATACAATGGCTTCAAATCTTTGTCCTGTTTTCGCTTCACTATATTCAACAGTCTCTGATAGCATCGCAGAAATAATCGGGCCTGTCGCAGAATATAAACATTGAGTAATCGCTAAAAATGTGATAACTAATGGGATACTCTCATAACCCACGGAGAAGAAAATAATACGTAAAACGATATCACTTATTAACAGTGTGATTAAAATGTGTTTCTTCTTAAAGTATTTTGTTAAAAGTGGAATAAATAAAAATCCTACTGCACTTAATGTCCCGATGATTCCAAATACACTCATTAATTGAGGAGCATTCAAATTATAGGTAAAGAAATAAAGGATAATTCCTTGTACAATATTCATAAAAATATTTAAGAAAAATACCGTTAAAATCATAAACATATACTTATTAACTTTAGCGGATGCTATAACATCTTTAAATGTAACTTTTTCACTATGAGTTGGTTCAACTCGTTCTTTTGTATATTTATAGCCAATAAACATTAAGATATAGGCTGCTACCATGATAATCCCAACGGTTATCAAATAACTTGTAGATGGAGTGAAGCTTTTATTGAAAACCCCTAACATGATTGGAACTAAAAATCCTACCATGCCGATTCCGCCGTAAACGCCTAAATTAGCTACTGTTAGCAATGTTGTACGATCTTGACCCTTTTTAGAAATCACTGTAGAAAGAGACCAAAACGGAATATCAGAAAATGCGTACATCGTTCCCCAAAGAATATAAGTAGCTCCTGCATAAAGGATTTTCCCTGTTACACTTATGTCTGGTGAAATAAAACAAAGGATGGATGAAATCACAATAAATATGGGAGCAAATTTCATATACCCTCTAAATTTCCCATGTTTTGTTCTTCTTGTATCCATAAATCCCGCTACGATCGGATCAATAACTGCATCCCAAATTCTAGCAACTAAGAAGATCACACTTGCTGCTACGGCTGAAATCCCTAAAATATCCGTATAAAAGAATAAAATGAATGTACCTACCAAACCAAAACTAAAACATTGCCCGAAACCATAAGAAAAATAGGCAAGATATTCCTTAATACTTATTTTTTCATGAAGTTCATCTATCTTCGTTTCTTCAACACGAACTGCTGCACTTTGCATTTTATTTCCCCCCCGTATTATTTGAAAATGAACCCATATTGACGGTCAGAATCCATAATCGCTTTAATTGTTTTAGGATCAAATTTATAGTTATGATTGTGATCTAATAATCCATTCACTTCTTGCTCAACATCTGTTAACTGTGTATAGCAAAATCCACTGCAAAACTCTATTTTCATTACGGCTTTTGTTAGATTCTCTATTTTTTGTAACACATCATCTTTCGATTGAATACGTTCCCCATATCCCCAGGAAGCTTCTGAAATATCTTCCTGATAGGCTACACCGCCGTATTCACTAATAATGAATGGTTTTTGTTGGTACTCATAACCTTTACAGTATGTTTTTCGACCACTCGTTAAGGAAGGGCTTTCCTTTATCGCCATTTCTTTATTTTCATAAGAAGCGATTAATGTATCCTCATTCGTATTGTAATCATGAATGGTACATACATCTGTCAATGTATGCTCCCAGCCATCATTTCCAATCACTAAACGTGTGCGATCTAATGATTTAACGGTGTAGTACAAGGCATTCACAAAATGTTGTTCTTCTTCATGGTGAGATATTTCATTTACTCCCCATGACTCATTCATCACAACATAGGTAATAACGGAAGGATGATTGATATGTTTGTCAACAAATGGATGAATCTCTTTGAACATATTTTCGTTTGACTTACGGCTAAACTCAAACATACTTGGCATTTCTGCCCATACAATAAGTCCTAATTTATCACAAAGATATAATAACTTATGACTTTCGATCTTTTGGTGAATTCTCAAGCCATTAAAGCCCATTTCCTGAATTTTCTTCAAATCATCTAAAAATTCATCTGTCGTTCCTGTTAAACCAGCATTCGGGTAGTATCCCTGATTTAAAATGAGTTTTTGATAGAATTCTTGATCATTGATATAAATTTTTTCTTCATGAGCCTCAATACCTCTCATCCCAAAATAACTCACGATTGAATCTTCTACTCTATCATTCTCATCCAAAACATTGAGCTCAATATCATATAAATTAGGATCAGTTGGATGCCAATAAAATAATCTGAAATGAGGCAAATTACTACTAACATCGATTGAAAATTTAGCACGTCTATTTTTAAAGGAGCTCAACATTTTCGCAATCAATTGACCCTTATAGGTAACTTTTGCTTCAATAAAAACGTTTTTATGATTGTTGATTGTTGCATCAATTGATAGTTCTGCGCTGTGAATATTAGGCTTCATCGTAAAGTTAGTTATGTAAGTGCTTCCTGTTTCCTCTAACCAAACACTCTGCCATATTCCAATTGTACGTGTATACCAACATAAAAAGTTTTCATCTTTCCAACTTTGTTTTCCGATAGGTTGATTTGTATCATTATGATCTTCTACTCTAATGGTGATTGTATTATTTGTACTTACATGATTCGTGATATCCACTTCAAAAGGCACATGCCCTCCTTCATGAGTACAAACCAAAACATCATTGATCCAGATATCGCATTTATAGTCAATGGCTTCAAAATTTAAAAGATAACTTTTATTTTCTTGTTTATTCAATTGAAATTCTCGATAATACCAAACGACAGGGTAATATTCCTGAATATCAATACCAGACTTTTTAAACATATAACTATAAGGCACTGTGATTTCTAAATCAAATTCTTCCTTGTTAATCGGCCCAGTAATGTTTGCGCCTCCATTTTTATCTAACTTAAATAACCATTTTCCATTTAAATCAAACCATTTACTCCTAATTTTCTGTGGATTTGGATACTTTAGTTTTTCCAAATTAGACACTCCTTTACGTTAACTCTTAGTTGATAGTAATAGACTCAATATACCATACTAACTGTAGGTTTTATTTTTCCTATTTTTACTACTTTTCCTGTATGACCTGCGATAATTCAGTAAAAATAACTCCTAACCCATGCGCACCAGCATCTGGATACCCAATACTTCTATCCCCAACAGTTCCTGCTCGTCCCATATGCGCTACAATTTTTTCCGTGGCTTTCGCTCCTTCTACAGCAGCTTCTGCAGCTTTAACAAAAGCATTTTTTATCCGATCTCCAGTAGCAGCGCAAGACGACAATGTATCTGCATATGGTACCAACGCATCAATTAACGTCTTATCTCCTACAACCGCACCACGACCAAAAGAACGTTCTCCAACTGCTTGGATACCCTTCACTGAGGCTTGGACCATATCGGCAAATTCAGATAAAGTCAATTCTGTTTTGGGACCAACATTTTTACCGGCTGCTCTAAATGCAGATCCCCAAATCGGACCGGATGCCCCGCCACAATGCTCCATAATGACCATGGAACAAGCTTCAAGGAAAGTGCCAATGTCACTCGATTTGCTTTCCATCATTTCATGCCATTCAGCTTTTAGCTGTTTAAAGCCTTTCGCAACACTCATGCCAAAGTCTCCATCACCAGCATGGGAATCTAATTCACAGAATGGTACTTCATTTCGAATAATACATTCACTCATTTGATCGACGATGAAGATCATATTATTTAAAGTGATTTGATTATTTTCAATGTAAGAGTAATCCTTATTTGTTTCTATCACATAAGAAACCTCTTTGTTTTCTTTATCATTTCCTACAATTTCTGCATAAGAAACAGGTGGGAACTCACCACTAATTTTAAGTGCTGGAGTATCACAAGCGTCTGATAATAGACTTTTTAGGTCTTCATCTAATTTCATAATTGATACAGATGCTCCTGCCATATCAATAGCCGTCATATAGTTTCCGACAAAAGCTCTTGCAATGGTAACATTTTTACGAGACAATTCGCGAATCACAGAGTGATTTAATAAATAGAGTTCTTGAAGAGGCGTGCTGCCAAATCCATTTATCAATATAGCTACTTCTTCTTCTCCATCTTCTATTTCCAGCTCTTTTAATAGTGAAGTCACCATGCGTTCTGCAAGTTCATCTGCTGAAACGATCTTTTCACGACGAATACCAGGTTCTCCATGAATACCGACCCCAAATTCCATCTCATCTTCAGCAATCTCAAACGTAGGAGTTCCTTTTGCAGGGACTGTACAAGAAGTAAGGGCAAAGCCAATACTTTTCACATTATGAATGGCTTTCTTTGCAGCAGCCTTAACTTCAGAAAGCTCATACCCGCGTTCCGCTGCTGCACCAGCGATTTTATGGACAAGAATAGTCCCAGCAACTCCACGTTTTCCTACTGTATATAAGCTGTCCTGAACAGCAATATCATCGTCTACTTTTACATAATCGACTAGAATTCCATCTTCCTGTGCAAGATAAGCTGCATTCTTGAAATTCATCATATCGCCACTGTAGTTTTTGATAATCAATAACGTTCCTTTATCGCTAGCCGTTTCTCGAATGGCTTGATAGATCTGGATTTGGGAAGGTGATGCAAAAACATCACCACAAACGGCTGCATCCAACATCCCTTTACCGACATAGCCAGCGTGAGCAGGTTCATGTCCACTACCGCCTCCACTAAGAAGGCTTACTTTATTTTTGTTGATTTCTTTCCTTTTAATCACTTTATACTTTTCTAACAGATCCAACTCCGGATGTGCAAAGACAATTCCCTTGCACATTTCACGAACGACATCTTCAGGTTTATTAATAATTTTTTTCATATTATATGAACCTCTTTTTATAATCGGAGCCAATTTTATCTGCTGCAATGATTGCGGCAGCTACTGATTCTGGTGAAACTGGGAATGGCATCGAATAGATTGATTCTTCTGGGATACAAGCTTTTTCAGCCACTTCCATTAACTCTTCCTGTGTAATAGTGTCTACACCGATATCAGAAAGACAAACCGGAAGTCCAATTGCCAAACAGAAATCTAATACTTCTTCTATTTCTTCAGTAGGTGCGTTTTCCAATACTAATTGTGCCAATGTACCAAAAGCTACTTTTTCACCATGATAGTAATGGTGTGCTCCTTCTAAAATTGTAAGACCATCATGAATTGCATGTGCGCCTGCCAATCCAGCACTTTCAAAACCCAATCCTGATAATAAAATATTGGCTTCAATAATATTTTCTAAGGCTGGAGTTACAGTATTACAATCGCTGGCAGCTTTTGCTTTAACCCCATCCTCTAACAATGTCTTATAGCAATGTGCAGCTAATGCTAATGCTGCATTGGTTCCTTTTGCAGGCGGGCATAAGCCTTCACGTACTCCGCAAGGCAAACCGGCATTGACGTTAGAGTAAGAACGTGCAGTTGCTCTTGCTTCGAAATAAGTTGATAATGCATCTCCCATACCAGCAACTAAGAATCTAGTTGGTGCATTTGCAATGACCGTCGTATCAATTAAAACAACGCTTGGACTTTGTTTGAAGTATGCATAATCATCAAAAGCGCCATCTGGTGTATACATAACAGCAGAATGGCTTGTAGGTGCATCTGTAGCAGCAATTGTTGGAACGATGATTAATGCATCACCCTCTGCTACACATTTTGCTGTATCAATCGCTTTACCGCCGCCTAAACCAATCGTACAATCACAGTTACTTTCTTTAGCTACTTGTTTTAATCTTGCAATTTCCTGGCGCGAACATTCACCATTGAATCCGCTTTCTACGAATGTAATCTCGAACTTGTCTGCTGTTGCATCCAATTTTTCCTTTACACGCTTCACATCTTCAGGATGTGCGATTAAAAGAGCAGATGTACCGAATGTTTTCACAAAATAACCTAAATTTAATATTTCATCTTCACCTTGAATATATTTTAAAGGACTAATAAATGCTTTTCTCATTTGTAAAACCTCCTAATAAAACTTTGAAATCCCTTCCATAAATAAGTCTACTATCCTTTGATGGAGATTACATTAGAATTAAATGCAGAGTTTTCACAATAATATATAGTACTTTTTTGATTTTTCACAATTTAAATGGTATTATTTTGACATCTTAATAGGTTAAAAAAATATCATTTTCAACCTATTAACCTTTGAATATTACTATTATTTTTTCGGTTTAAAATGACCATTTTCAATCTAATCAAATAGAAAAAAATAATAAATATTAAGTAAAATCTGTTTTATCTCACAGGAGGAAGAAACAAATTGAAAGCTAGTTTATTGAATTTAAATAAAATACTAGATTTAACAAAGTGGAAAAGTCTTCAAGATTCTCTTGCACTTGTTACAAAATTAGCGATTATTACAGTTGACTATAAAGGAGTACCAGTCACCCATCACAGTGGTGTTCGTCCATTCTGTAAGGCTATGCGTGACGATCCAAATACGGCAAAGCTTTGTGAAAAGTGTGATGCAAGAGGAGGATTAGAAGCAGTCAGAAAGAATGCCCCCTATATCTATTTATGCCACTGGAATGTTATCGATATTGCCATTCCAATCATCATTGATGATAAATATGTAGGTGCCATTATGGCGGGGGAAGTAAAGCTTGCAGATGGTAAAGAACATGATTCATTGGAACAAATGCTTACCGTTCCATCAAAGGAATTTGAACACATCAATAATAAAGAAGAAATTCAACGTTTATACGATTCCATCCCTACTCTCTCCTATTCTGAAATTAACGAGGCGGCTCAAATGTTATATAGTCTTTGCAACTATATCGTAGAGGAAGCCATGAATAAAAATTTAATGTTAGAAGTATATGAAAAGATGGTTCCGGCAAAAGAAGACCTTTCAACTGTTGATTTTACTAATGGATATTCTCTAGATAATATCCAACATATACAGAAAGAGTTGGCAAATACCGTTACTAATGCTTACGTAAAAACTTCACTGAATGATCATTTTGTGTGTAAAAACAAAACATTACAGCCTGCCTTTGACTATATATATAAAAATAAAAGTGAAAAAATATCTCAACAGATGATGGCTGGTTTATGCCACATCACCACCAGTTATTTCAGCCGATTATTTGTAAAAGAAACGGGTAAGAATTTTTCTACCTTCATTTCTCTTCAAAAAATAGAATGGTCAAAACAACTATTAGAAAAAACAGATCTACCCATTGCACAAATTAGCGATGAATTGGGATTCAACGAACCTGGGTACTACATTAAGACATTTAAAAAATATGAAAATATAACTCCCAGCGTATATCGGAAATACTATCAAGAAAAATTATAAAAACTTTTTTGCATAAAACTTTATGTGGAGCATATGAAACGATTAGGTCATAAAGATGAAGATACTACTAAAAATATTTACTTGCATGTAACAAAAGAGTTGAAAAAAGAGGCTTCCCAAAAGTTCAAAGAACTAATGGAAAGCCTCTAATTTTAGCCTTATTAGGAGTAAATGTTAACTTAATGTTTACCCCTTAAAGAGCATTGAAGGCAAGATCCCTATGAATCTACTACCATCATTAAAGTCTATTCATTAATAAGAGTTTCTAACGCTACAACAATCATGTCATTGAACGTTGTTTGACGTTCTTCCGCTGTGTTTCTTCACCTGTAATAACATGATCACTCACTGTCATAATACTTAATACGTCAATGTTGTATTTTGCTCCAAGTGTGTATAGGGCTGATGTCTCCATATCTACACCTAACACACCGTAATCAGCCAGCTTATGGATCATTGAATCGTCGTCTTCATAGAATGAATCGCCAGTGTCAACATTCCCTACATGAACTCTCAACTCATCATTTACTTTAGATAAACGATAGGCTCTCTCAAGAAGAGTAAAGCTTGCGTTTGGCGCAGAAGGTTTCTGTCCCCTTGTCCCCCACAATTAGATTAAATTATGACAAAAATTCTGCTACTTGATTACTAAATAAATGTGTATCGAATATTCCAGCCATGTGCCCTTTTATGCTTTCTATCTTATATAGTCGAGCATCTTTCCCTTGATTTTGTAATATCTCAACCATCCGCTGATTATAAACTGTTGGGAATAGCATATCACTTGTACAGGATACCATTAATACCTTGGCTGTAATTCTATTTAACGCTTCCTCAAAGGAATGGAAATCATGTGCAATATCCTGCAACATTGTAGCACGGCTAGTATAATACCAATGGCTTGCATCAACCGTAGCTGAACTTACATTTTTGATTAATTCATATAATTGCTTTTCATAGGATGCTTTAGCTTTAATATCGAAATAAGGATCAGTTTCACTACTATCACGTTTAAAAGTTTGCTCAAAATATTCTGATGTATATGCGCCAATATTCATTAACTGGCAGGCTAAACGAGTCGCCTCATCTGGTCCATCGTTATCCTCATAATCACCATTATTCCATTTTGGATCCAACTCAATAACCCGCATGGCGTGTTGACATACATTGAATGCTGTATGAACTGGAGTTTGTGAATTGGTTATGACACCAATTAATCTCTCCACCATTTCAGGATAGAGAACTGAACAGTTAATAGAGATAATACCACCCGCAGAGGGTCCCATAACAGCATACAATTTTTTAATGCCTAGTTGTTTTGTTAAAAATTCATGTTGAATTCTAGCCATATCTCTATAATTAAATTGTGGGAACTCAAGGCCATATCTCTTTCCTGTTTCTGGATTAATTGAACGTGGACCAGTAGTGATAACCTTTGGATTTTTCACATGTACATTCGCAATATTATCTGTACTGATTACAAAGAATCTATTTGTATCGACCGCTTTTCCAGGGCCAATTAAATCATCCCAGTATCCTGGAAGAGGATCTTCCGGTGTATATTTCCCTGCTGCATGCGAAGAACCACTAAAATAATGATTGACTAGGATAACATTAGATTTGTCTTCATTTAATTCACCATATGTTTCATAACCTAATGTAACCGGAATGGTTTTTCCACTTTCAAAAGTAAAGTTATCGACAGTAAAACTTTGCTTTTCAACATAATTCATATCCATTTTTTATTCCTCCTTGAAATGGAAATATTATATTTGATTGAAAATTCACCACAGAAATAAATTATGAGTTGTATGGTATATTTCTAACTAGGTTTATACCAAAGATGTGATACAGGATTACTATAAGTATATTTTCAGGGTTAAACTTCTTAATTTCAAGATAAGAATTCTTCTAGTTATTCACTAAATAGATGAGTATCAATTACTCCTCCCATATGCCCCAGCTTTATAAAGCGAATTAGTGTGGGAACAGTGAGAGAGAATAACGATAGGGTTAAGGATCCAGCAATAAAAAAGTAGCTCATATGACGTTTGTTACAACTAAACATGAAACTGATGATTTTTATAAGTATAATAACATTTTAGTAAAAAAACTATGTAAATACTTGTTAATCTAATCAAAATAATAGTACTCTCCATTTCAGTGGGGATGTCATATAAGAAATGAAAAAAGAGGCTTCCCAAAAGTTCAAAGAACTTATGGGAAGCCTCTAATTATTAACCTTATAAAGGTTCAATGTTACCCTTATGTTGCCCCTTAAAGAGCATTACAAGCAAGACCCCTATAAAATCAAGGGATAGTGGGCTGATATTACATCATGCCGCCCATTCCACCCATGCCGCCCATGTCAGGCATTGCAGGAGCGTTCTTTTCTGGCTTGTCAGCAACAACTGCTTCAGTTGTTAAGAACATAGCCGCCACAGATGCAGCGTTTTGAAGTGCTGAACGTGTAACCTTAGTTGGGTCAACGATACCAGCGTCAACCATGTTTACCCACTCACCGCTTGCAGCGTTGAAGCCTGTTCCAACTTCTTCGCGCTTTAAGCGATCAACGATAACAGATCCTTCTAGACCAGCGTTGTGAGCGATTGTACGAACTGGCTCTTCGATCGCACGTAATACGATGTTTACACCAGTTTGGATATCGCCTTCAGCTTGAATTTCAGCAACTTTGCTGTATACGTTAAGAAGGGCAACACCACCACCGGATACGATACCTTCTTCAACAGCAGCGCGAGTAGCATTCAAAGCGTCTTCGATACGAAGCTTGCGCTCTTTTAATTCCGTTTCAGTCGCAGCACCAACTTTAATTACCGCAACACCGCCAGCTAATTTAGCTAGGCGCTCTTGTAATTTTTCACGGTCAAATTCAGAAGTAGTTTCTTCTAATTGAACACGGATTTGGTTTACACGAGCTTGAATCGCAGCAGTTTCGCCTGCACCTTCAACGATTGTTGTGTTTTCTTTTGTTACAACAATTTTAGAAGCACGTCCTAAAGATGTGATAGTAGTTGTTTTCAATTCACGGCCAAGCTCTTCAGTGATCACTTCACCGCCAGTTAATGCAGCGATATCTTCAAGCATTGCTTTACGACGATCACCAAAGCCAGGAGCTTTAACAGCAACTGCATTGAATGTTCCGCGAAGTTTGTTCAATACTAAAGTAGAAAGTGCTTCTCCTTCAATATCTTCAGCGATTAACAATAATGGTTTGCCTTGTTGAACTACTTGTTCAAGGACAGGAAGGATTTCCTGGATGCTTGAGATTTTCTTGTCTGTGATTAAGATATATGGATTTTCTAAAACAGCTTCCATTTTATCTGTGTTTGTTACCATGTAAGCAGAAGTATATCCGCGGTCAAATTGCATACCTTCAACCACATCTAATTCAGTTGTGAAGCCTTTAGATTCTTCGATCGTGATAACACCGTCGTTACCAACGCGCTCCATCGCTTCAGCAATTAAATTACCTACTTCTTTATCATCAGAAGAAATAGCAGCAACTTGTGCAATCGACTCTTTGCCTTCGATTGGCTTAGAAATAGCTTTTAATCCTTCTACAGCTGTAGCAACAGCTTTTTCAATCCCTTTACGGATACCCATTGGGTTTGCACCAGCTGTAACGTTTTTCAAACCTTCACGAATCATTGCTTGAGCAAGAACCGTTGCAGTTGTTGTACCGTCACCAGCAACATCGTTTGTTTTGCTAGCTACTTCAGCTACAAGCTTAGCACCCATGTTTTCAAAAGCATCTTCTAATTCAATTTCTTTCGCGATGGTTACACCGTCATTTGTAATAAGTGGTGAACCAAACTTCTTTTCAAGAACGACGTTACGTCCTTTAGGTCCAAGTGTAACTTTTACTGTATCTGCTAGAGCGTCAACACCACGAAGCATTGCGCGGCGTGCATCTTCACTAAACTTAATTTCTTTAGCCATGTTCAAAAAACCTCCTCGTATTTTTTAAACTCATTATTGATTTTTAAAAATCCTTATTGTCCAACTACAGCAAGGATATCGTTTTCGCGTAAAATTAAATATTCGTTTCCTTCAAACTTCACTTCTGTACCAGAGTATTTTGAGAAGATAATACGATCGCCTACAGAAACTTCAAGAGCAACACGTTCGCCACTTTCAAGCACTCTGCCTGTACCTACAGCAACAACTTTTCCTTCTTGAGGCTTTTCCTTAGCTGAGTCTGGTAACACGATACCGCTTGCAGTTTTTTCTTCTGATTCAACAAGCTCAATGACAATACGATCACCTAATGGTCTTAACAAATCAAACAACCTCCTCAAATAGATATGTAATTCTGACTTATTAGCACTCTCCTTACTTGAGTGCTAACACAATTATTATAATAATAAATGCATAGAAAATTTGCAAGTATGAAGCTAAATTTTTTTTTACAACCTTAACCAGTATGCGAATCATTCAAAGGAATATACATATCTCTAAAGATAAAATCATTAAAATTGAAACGAGCCTGCGATTATTAGTAAAATGGAGAATAGGTTAAAATAAGAAGAAGGCTTCTCTAAAGGAGATAAAACAATTTGAAAAGAGAATATTGGATTATTTTAATTGTTTATATAGCCATGCAGTTATCCAGCATTGTAGGAATACCGGGAATGATGTTTTTATTTGGCTATTTAGGGATAAATCAAGGCTTAGTTGTCCCCTACTGGTTAATTTTCAGCTTTACCATTGCCTTGCTTATTATTCTTTTCCTATTACGAAAGGAAATTAAGAGTCCTAGCCTGAATGAAAGAAGCAGTTCATTTGGATTTTCTGCTGTATGGGCTGTATTTGGTGTTTTCCTCGCCTTATTCGCCCAAGCCCTTGCTGCTAATATTGAACAGCTTATTGGTGTTGAAATGGGCTCAGAAAACACACAGCAAATTCTTGCCATTATTGAATCCTTTCCCCTTGCTATGGTGGTCAGTTCAGTAATCGGTCCCATTCTGGAGGAAATCGTTTTTCGCAAAATTATTTTCGGTTCTCTTCATAAACGGTTGAACTTTTTTTTCTCAGCATTAATCAGCTCGGTCATCTTTGCCCTTGCCCATATGGAACCGCAGCATATTCTTCTTTATTCTGCAATGGGCTTTACCTTTGCTTTTCTCTATGTAAAAACAAAACACATCATTGTACCGATTTTCGCCCATGTCGCCATGAATACATTGGTTGTCGTGATTCAATCTGTTTACAAAGATGAGATAGACGAATTCATTCGTGAGGCAGAATCGATTCAAAACTTTATCGGAGGCTTTCTATGAGACGTTCACCTATGTTTTCCGGGATTATCTATTTTGTTTTAGGAGGTTTGTTTACCTATTTTGCCATTGAGGATGTTCAGCAAAACGGCTGGGGATTTTTCAGCTACCTGCTCGTTTTATTGGCTACCTTTGACTTTGGTTCAGGTATACGAATGATCTTCCTTCACAATAGATATAAGGAAAAACCAAAAAAATAACAAACCAGCCTTTTCACTTTGTGGGTGAAAAGGCTTTTTCCTTTGGCTGTTTTATTGTTCATTGTTGATTATCTGTATAGCGATATAAAAGATTGATTAAGGACATATCAGGAGATTCTTCAATGAGATTTGTCCTTCATGACAAGGATGAAAGACATCTCAGGAGTTTCCTTATCGAGTTTTGTCCTTCATAACCAGGATGAAGGACATTTCAAGAGTTTCCTCAACGAGTTTTGTCCTTCATAACCAGGATGAAGGACATTTCAAGAGTTTCCTCACGAGTTTTGTCCTTCATAACCAGGATGAAGGACATTTTAAGAGTTTCCTCAACGAGTTTTGTCCCTCATAACCAGGGTGAAGGACATTTCAAGAATTTCCTCAACGAGTTTTGTCCTTCATAACCAGGATGAAGGACATTTCAAGAGTTTCCTCAACGAGTTTTGTCCCTCATAACCAGGGTGAAGGACATTTCAAGAATTTCCTCAACGAGTTTTGTCCTTCATAAATTATTTTCGAAAAATACCCCACATCAGTCTTTAACAAAGCCCTTCCTCTAAAGCTTTATCTTTGTTTTAACCGTGGAACTTTGATCATGTGCTAATTCCGTCGTATACTCCACTGTCCCAATTTGGCAGCCAGTGCCGATTTTTACTCGTTTACCGCGAACGATGTCAGCTTTTGTATTTTCCAGGTAAATGTCATCACCTTCGATAACTTTAGCGGTTAGAGTTCCTGTATCTTTGCTAAAAGGAAGAAAAGAACTTTTTTTCTTAACACTTATGACCCCTCCGCCAATTTCCTCCGCTGAACTTTGCCCAAAACGCAATGAAATTTTTATCTTATCGGCATTAAGAAGACCTTTGATTTCAAACCCTCCTGTTGATTCAAAGGTTTCATATTCGACGTCTCCGTTTACAGATATACTGCCTTTTATATTCGCTTCTTCTCCCGTTAAATCCTCGCCCACTTCCAGCATCCCAAGGATTTTAATTCTTTTTAAACCAGCTCGGCCGCCAACCTCCATTGATCCCATAATCAGCGTTTCATCGGACTGTAAATCCCCTTTTACCTCTGCCTCGCCGTACACTTTGATCGACCCTGTTTTAACACTTTCTAATGCCTCACTTGTTCCATACACATGAATAACGGAGCATTCGATATCATTCACAATCGTGCCTTCTCCTCGAATGCTGATTTTGTCATATTGACCGCCAGGATAACTGCCAGACCCTTTAATCGTTAAATTTTGCATTTTTGCCATTTCTCTTCCCCCCTTAAGCCTTTCGGACTTCTTTGACCACTGCTTTTTCATCCATCGAAAATTCTCCCGAATATTCTACAACACCAATAAGGCAATTCGGACCTATCGTAACGTTGTTTCCTCGGACAACAGCAGCCTTCGTATTTTCGATTTCAATCCTATCGCCTTCAATTAATTCTGTTTCTAGTTGGGTTGGAATGAACGCTTTTAATAAACAAAAAAATGGCGATTTTTGTCTAATAAGAATCGTTTGACCGCCAATCTCTTTTGCTCTGCACTCAGCAAAAATCGTGATGTCGATCAGATCAGCATTTAACAAACCGCCTATTGTAAATTGTGATTCTGCCTTAAAGGTTTCCGCTTCACAATCTTCTCCCACCGTCATTCTACCTTTTATTTTTATCTCATCACATTTGATTTTTCCGCCAACAGAAGCTTTCCCTGATACCTTTAAATTTTTTACAGCCACATGATTTTTAACCTTTGCAGTGCCATCAATCGAAAGGAATTCTCCTTCTATTGATCCGTTTATTTTCCCATTCCCGCTAATCTTTGCTGTAGCGGCTGCCACATTCCCATTTACTGTCCCTAATCCACTGCATTCAAACTGGGTACATTCTACATCAGTATTAATCGTTCCTTTACCATTTAAGGTAACACGTTCAAATTGTCCCCCATTAGATGACCCAAGCCCATTGATGATGAGGTCTCCTCGTTTTTTCGTTTCCATCGTTCATTCCCCTTTATACGAATCTCGCTTTGATTTCTTCCATACATGCATTTATTGAAATATGTGAAACCAGTTTCGTTCCTGAATCAAAATGGTATCCTTCCGTATTCATTAGCAATAGGCATTGTGTAACCCCTAATTTTCTCGTCATCACCAAGTCCGTTCTTTTTTGCTTGATTTGATCCCTGTTTTCAATCAATACCTGCAAGAGCATTTTCCCTTCATCCAAATTAATTTCTCCTGACTGCAGCAGCTTTTCTAAAATAAATACTTCCAGGATCCTTGAAAAATGAAACGAAAGATTTCCCTTTTCATTTTCCAGATAGAAATCCATTACTGGACGAGAAACAATGTTACGTCTCACTAATTCATCTGCTTCAAGTTTTATATCGCTTACATTTGGGGAAAACATATCTGCCAATTCATCTAAGGATAGATTTTCTTTCATCGTTTGAATTTTATCAATTCTCTCTAAAATCTTTTGTTTAGGAAAAAAGGTCTCCTGTCCGGTAAACGTTGATTTGCGAATAAACCAATCTTCTGGTATTAAGTCTTTTCTTTTCCATCTATATAATTGTCCATAAGAGATTCCGGTCAAGTCTAATAAATCTTTTTTTGAAATTAACTCCTCATTCATCTTTATAACCCCTTTCCAAATACAGTGTAACATAACACTGTTACGCTAGTAAAGTTCACACTCTCTATTTCTTATCGACAAAAAAAGACCTTTTCGGCTGCTGAAAAGGTCTTTACTCTTATTCTTCTGTATCATCAGTTGGATAGTGCTTTAGGAAATAGATTAGAGATTGCAGTTCAACTGCTAAGTCTATATGGTGCACGCGAATAGATGGAGGTACATTTAATCTTGCAGGTGTAAAATTTAATATCGCCTTTATATTTGAATTTACCAGGCGGTCGGTAATCATCTGCGCCACAGGTGCTGGCACTGTTAGAATGGCTACATGAATATCATCATTCTTTAAGTACTCTTCTAAATCATCCATCGGATAGATGGGAACATCCCGGATAGTTGTTCCCATCTTGTTTGGATCGACATCAAAGGCACATTCAATTCTTGTATTATTATTTTTTAAAAAGTTATAATTTAAAAATGCTGTACCGAGATTACCAACACCTATTAGAGCTACTTTTGTTAATTCATCTTGGTCCAGCGTTTTCCGGAAAAATGTTAATAAATAATTGACATTATAGCCATATCCCTTTTTCCCTAAGGCACCAAAGTAGGAAAAGTCTCTGCGAATGGTTGCCGAATCTACCTTTACTGCCTCACTTAGTTCTGCTGACGATACCCTCTGTTTACCGGAGGAATGTAGATTCTTTAAGAATCGATAATATAAGGGCAGCCGCTTTGCTGTCGCTTGTGGTATTTTCATTGTTTCATTACTCATATTCTCCCACCCCCTATAGTTAATAATTGTTACCTTACTGATTCCGTTCTATGGAAATCTCCGTTTTTCCCTCCGGTTTTTTCAACCAAATAGGTCTTTCCAATTACCATACCTTTATCCACTGCCTTACACATATCATAAACGGTTAAAGCACATGTGGAAGCAGCTGTTAACGCTTCCATTTCCACACCTGTATTTCCTTTTGTTTTGACAGAAGCTGCAATATTTAATGTAAAAGCCATATCATGTTCCTTTTTCCATGAGAAAGATATATTTACCCCCGTCAAAGGAATAGGATGGCACATCGGGATGATATCCCACGTCTTTTTTGCTGCCATTACCGCAGCAACTTGAGCTACTGCAAGAACATCGCCTTTTTTCATTTCATTATTGGTTATTTTTTCGTAAATTTCTTTACTAACAGTAATGCTGGAATGAGCAAGTGCCGTACGAGTGGTTTCTGGCTTATCGCTAATATCCACCATCTTCGCTCTTCCTTCTTCGTTAAAATGAGTAAATTCAGACATAAACAGTATCCTCCCACCAAAAATCATACTATATTTTTCACAATTTGTCTGTGAAACTTTGAACTCATGATAAAAAATTACATGATTTTATGTTTGATTATCCCCTTACTTTCCCCAACAACAAGGCAGTTTATTGCCGACAATCCCCGAATGAGGTACACTTATTAGAGTAATTGAGGTGAAAACAATGATATTATTACAGGTTAATCAATTAGCAAAATACTATGGTGCAGACCTTATTTTATCGAATATAAAACTAGAATTACAAACCCGTGATCGTGTGGCACTTGTGGGACGAAACGGTGCTGGTAAATCGACATTATTGAAAATCATTGCCGGGCATTTATCCCATGATGGCGGGGAGATTATTAAGCCAAAGGGTGTAAGTATTGGTTATTTAGCTCAGAATACCGGTTTAGAATCACATTTATCAATTTGGGATGAAATGCTGTCCGTATTTGAATCATTAAGACGTATGGAAGCCGCCATCAGGCAACTAGAGGTGCAGATGTCAGACCCTGCTGCTATCGAGAATACAAGCAGCTATGAGCGCATTCTAAAAGAATATGACGAGCTGCAAGTGAAATTCAAGGAACAAGGCGGCTATCAATATGAAGCAGATATTCGCTCCATCTTACATGGATTAAATTTTCACGATAGCTCATTAATGATTTCCAGCCTAAGCGGCGGGCAAAAGACGCGTTTAGCGTTAGGAAAACTGCTTTTATCAAAGCCTGATATTTTAATCCTGGATGAACCGACAAACCACCTTGATATTGATACGCTTACTTGGCTGGAACAATATCTTCAAGGGTATGACGGAGCCATCTTAATCGTTTCACATGACCGTTATTTCTTAGACAAAGTAGTAACGCAGGTTTATGAAATTTCGCGTAAACAAATTCAAAAATTTATCGGGAACTATAGTGCGTATCTCGATCAAAAAGCAGCCAGTTACGAACGTGATTTGAAGTTATACGAGAAACAGCAACAAGAGGTAGCCAACCTTCAAGATTTTATCCAGCGCAATCTAGCCCGTGCCTCCACGACGAAACGAGCACAAAGCCGGCGCAAAAAGCTTGAGAAAATGGATCTGATGGATCGCCCATTAGGGGATGAGAAATCTGCAACCTTCTCTTTTGAAATTGAGAAACAGACCGGAAATGATGTTCTAACAGTGGATTCCCTTGCGGTTGGTTATGATGGACAAAAGGTATCTGAGAATATTTCCATGCGGGCTTACCGTGGTGAAAGTATTGCTTTAGTAGGTCCAAACGGAGTTGGGAAGTCTACTCTTCTAAAAACCATTATCAAAAAACTCCCTGCTCTTTCCGGGAAGGTTCTATATGGTGCAAATTTAGCCATTGGCTACTATGACCAGGAGCAAGCTGAATTGACCTCAAATAAGCGCGTTCTCAACGAGCTTTGGGATGAATGGGCGTTAATTAGTGAAAAGGAAATACGTACTGTCTTAGGCAACTTCCTCTTTTCGGGTGATGATGTATTAAAAATTGTCTCCACCCTGAGCGGTGGTGAAAAAGCAAGGCTAGCCCTCGCCAAACTAATGCTTGAGAAAGCAAATGTCCTGATATTGGACGAGCCAACCAACCATTTGGACCTAGACAGTAAGGAAGTTCTTGAAAATGCCTTAGTCGACTACCCCGGAACGATTATTTTTGTATCACATGATCGTTACTTCATTAACCGAATTGCAACTAAGGTAGTGGAGCTTAGCGCCCATGGCAGTACTGAATATCTCGGGGATTATGACTATTATGTGGAAAAAAAGCTTGAGCAGGAAGAGCTAAAGGCTTTAGAAGCTGCAAGTGTGAATAAAAGGCAGACACAAATGGAAGTACTAGAGAAAAATAACTATCATCAGGATAAAGAAACCAAAAAGCTCGAGCGGCAGCGGAAAAGAAAATTAGAAGAAATAGAAATTCGTATAGAAGAACTGGAAACACTCATTCAAGATTTCGAGGAAAAGTTATGTGAACCAGAAGTATTCCAGGACCATGAGAAGGTCTTGGAAATTAACTTGAAAAATGAAAAAGCAAAAGCTGAACTCGAACAGTTAATGGATGAATGGGCCGAACTGGCGGAATAATAAAAAAGGGGCTTGATGATTATGTCCAAGCCCCTTTACTATTTAATAGGAATCGTTAGAATGTTTGTTTTTGATCCATCTTTAGCTGAATAAACGAAAAGCTCCATCGAAACATTGTCTTTTGCTAATAGATCCTTTTCAATCGTAATCTCAAAATTCCCCCAAGCCGGGGCACCATCCGTTTGATAATGGTTTGCTCGTAATATCTCTGTTCCAGAAATGACGGCATATTGAAAAACACCTTCAAAAACTCTTGCCTTTCCTTTTACTACTACCTGATCACCTGTTTTTAATACGGTTACTTCATTAAATACTTCATTTCCATATTGCTTGTTCTCACCTTCTACACCATCAGATTCTTCATCTTGATTGTCTTCCTTATTTACCACATCAGGTTCCTTGTCTAGATTGTCATCTTCCTTTACCACATGAGGCTCTTTTTCACCTTGTGACGTGTCAGGCTGTAGGCTGCATGCAGCAAGTACAAGAAAAAGTCCCATTAACACACTTATCCATAATTTTTTACTCATTCTTATCCTCCATTTATACAATTCCTGTTTATTAATTATATTCATGTATTCGTCCATTCTATATAGTATCTACCCTTACATTTTCAACTATGAATCGACAAAATGCTATAAATTTCGACTTCAATGATAGATGCCCCCCTTTTCCACAGCTTTATACACATATTAGAACTG
Organism: Neobacillus sp. plas4; assembly: GCF_057221695.1. Taxonomy (NCBI): domain Bacteria; kingdom Bacillati; phylum Bacillota; class Bacilli; order Caryophanales; family Bacillaceae; genus Neobacillus; species Neobacillus sp. plas4. The sequence goes on along the minus strand of NZ_CM170152.1, from coordinate 286,688 downwards.
ATTGATTCAACTATCCAGATACTTTTCCACATTATCCACAAAAAACGATCGACTTATCCACATTATCAACAATTAAAAGGCACTTACCCACATTTTTCTGTGAAGTCCAATTTTTCTAAAAAAGTTATCCACAAAAAAAGCCCTTCTTTCTCAGAAGGACTTCTAATTATATAACTCAATATCTAATCCTGGATTTGCATTCAAGGTTAGATCTGCTCTAATTCCTTTATCAAACATGATACTTCCTGCTGCTGCAATCATCGCTGCATTATCCGTACATAAGTTTAAAGGCGGAATCACTAATTCAATACCTGCTTTGTCAGCGTACGCTTTTTCCAGTGCCTTTCGAAGCCCTTTATTTGCAGCCACACCGCCAGCCAGCAGTACTTGTTTAACATCATATTCCTCTGTAGCCTTTACTGTCTTTTTCACCAGAACCTCAATAACGCTTTCCTGAAAGCTTGCTGCAAGATCCTCCGGAGCGATGGTTTCACCACGTTGTTCTGCATTGTGGACCGTATTAATAACCGCAGATTTTAAGCCGCTAAAGCTAAAATCATACGATCCTTCTTCTAGCCAGGCTCTAGGCAATTTAAGGGTATCACTGCCTTCCTGAGCGAGTCTATCAATATGAGGACCACCAGGATAAGGCAATTTTAGTGTCCTTGCAACCTTATCATAAGCTTCTCCAGCTGCGTCATCTCTCGTTTCGCCAATGACCTCGAAATGGACCTGTTCTTTCATATAAACTAATTCCGTATGCCCCCCTGACACCACTAAGGAGAGAAGAGGGAACTTTAACTCTGTCACCAGCCGATTTGCATAGATATGTCCTGCAATGTGATGAACAGGAACTAGTGGAATATTATGCGCAAACGCTAGAGCCTTGGCCGCATTTACACCTATTAATAAAGCTCCTACTAATCCTGGTCCTTCCGTTACAGCAATGGCATCCAGCTCAGGGATTGTAAGATTCGCCTGCTCCAATGCTTCTTCAATTACCAGCGTTATCTGTTCAACATGATGACGCGAGGCAATTTCTGGAACGACTCCGCCAAATCGCTTATGGCTTTCAATTTGTGAAGCAACGACATTGGCTGCAATCTCCCTGCCATTTTTAATTATTGCAACTGCTGTTTCATCACAGCTTGTTTCAATTCCCATTATCCACTGATCTTTGCTCATATATTCACCCACATCACTAGGGCATCTTCTTGATTATCTGAATAATAATTTTTCCGAATGCCGCCATTTTGAAATCCTAATTTACGGTAAAGTGATTGTGCTACATGGTTCGTCACGCGGACTTCAAGAGTCATGCTCCTTGCACCCATTTCCTTCGCAACGGTCATCATTTTCCGAAGCAATGCTTCCCCAAGCTTCTTGCCTCTGTAGAATGGCAATATAGCCACATTTGTTACATGGGCCTCATCAATGACCACCCAGGCACCACAATATCCAATTATTTTATGATCCTCTTCTAACACGATATATACTGCAAACTTGTTATTAGATATTTCATTATAAAAAGCTTCTCTGCTCCAAGGGGTAGCAAAAGAGGCATGTTCAACCTCTAATATTTGGTCGATATCCTCTTCCCTCATATAGCGAAAAACAAAAGAATCTACCATATCTCTCTAATCCTATCCATTTTAGATTTTACCATTCGCCTCTAACCACTTCGCTTC
>NZ_CM170152.1:220000-280000 GCF_057221695.1 Neobacillus sp. plas4 | reverse complement strand
AAACAAACAAGTAACAGTCAACGTTTATCAGTCCACAAGGACTGTATATTCCTTAGAAAGGAGGTGATCCAGCCGCACCTTCCGATACGGCTACCTTGTTACGACTTCACCCCAATCATCTGTCCCACCTTAGGCGGCTGGCTCCTTACGGTTACCCCACCGACTTCGGGTGTTACAAACTCTCGTGGTGTGACGGGCGGTGTGTACAAGGCCCGGGAACGTATTCACCGCGGCATGCTGATCCGCGATTACTAGCGATTCCGGCTTCATGTAGGCGAGTTGCAGCCTACAATCCGAACTGAGAATGGTTTTATGGGATTGGCTAAACCTCGCGGTCTTGCAGCCCTTTGTACCATCCATTGTAGCACGTGTGTAGCCCAGGTCATAAGGGGCATGATGATTTGACGTCATCCCCACCTTCCTCCGGTTTGTCACCGGCAGTCTCCTTAGAGTGCCCAACTAAATGCTGGCAACTAAGAACAAGGGTTGCGCTCGTTGCGGGACTTAACCCAACATCTCACGACACGAGCTGACGACAACCATGCACCACCTGTCACTCTGTCCCCCGAAGGGGAACGTCCTATCTCTAGGAGTGTCAGAGGATGTCAAGACCTGGTAAGGTTCTTCGCGTTGCTTCGAATTAAACCACATGCTCCACCGCTTGTGCGGGCCCCCGTCAATTCCTTTGAGTTTCAGCCTTGCGGCCGTACTCCCCAGGCGGAGTGCTTAATGCGTTAGCTGCAGCACTAAAGGGCGGAAACCCTCTAACACTTAGCACTCATCGTTTACGGCGTGGACTACCAGGGTATCTAATCCTGTTTGCTCCCCACGCTTTCGCGCCTCAGCGTCAGTTACAGACCAGAAAGCCGCCTTCGCCACTGGTGTTCCTCCACATCTCTACGCATTTCACCGCTACACGTGGAATTCCGCTTTCCTCTTCTGTACTCAAGTCCCCCAGTTTCCAATGACCCTCCACGGTTGAGCCGTGGGCTTTCACATCAGACTTAAAGGACCGCCTGCGCGCGCTTTACGCCCAATAATTCCGGACAACGCTTGCCACCTACGTATTACCGCGGCTGCTGGCACGTAGTTAGCCGTGGCTTTCTGGTTAGGTACCGTCAAGGTACCGGCAGTTACTCCGGTACTTGTTCTTCCCTAACAACAGAGCTTTACGACCCGAAGGCCTTCATCGCTCACGCGGCGTTGCTCCGTCAGACTTTCGTCCATTGCGGAAGATTCCCTACTGCTGCCTCCCGTAGGAGTCTGGGCCGTGTCTCAGTCCCAGTGTGGCCGATCACCCTCTCAGGTCGGCTACGCATCGTCGCCTTGGTGAGCCGTTACCTCACCAACTAGCTAATGCGCCGCGGGCCCATCTGTAAGTGTCAGCGTAAACCGACTTTCAGCTTCCCCTCATGAGAGGGAAAGAATTATCCGGTATTAGCACCGGTTTCCCGGTGTTATCCCAGTCTTACAGGCAGGTTGCCCACGTGTTACTCACCCGTCCGCCGCTAACCTTGAGGTGCAAGCACCTCAAGATTCGCTCGACTTGCATGTATTAGGCACGCCGCCAGCGTTCGTCCTGAGCCAGGATCAAACTCTCCAAGAAAGTTGATATAGCTCATTTGTTACGTTGGCTTAGCTTTTTAAAAAAGCTAAAAAATTGTTTGTTGACGTTCTTGTTTGTTTAGTTTTCAAAGAACAAGGCTACGACGTTGTAAAAACATCGTGATAAACTTCAATGAATTTACTTCTTGCTGCCTTGCGACGAGCTGAAGGATAACACCTTCTAATAAGCTATGGCGCAGGGACAATTAAAATAAAAATTGGAGCGGGTGATGAGAATCGAACTCACAACATCAGCTTGGAAGGCTGAGGTTTTACCACTAAACTACACCCGCATATATAATATTGAATGGTCGGGAAGACAGGATTCGAACCTGCGACCCCTTGGTCCCAAACCAAGTGCTCTACCAAGCTGAGCTACTTCCCGTAAATAATGGCGCGCCCGAAAGGAGTCGAACCCATAACCTTCTGATCCGTAGTCAGACACTCTATCCAATTGAGCTACGGGCGCAAACTTTTGAAGCGAACTTTTATATTGTATCAAATGTTACTTAAGATGTCAACATCTTTTTTTTGGTGCGGCCGAGAGGACTTGAACCTCCACGGGGTTGCCCCCACTAGGCCCTCAACCTAGCGCGTCTGCCATTCCGCCACGACCGCATACGTTTTAGCGACATTTACAATCATACCAAATTATTAACTGTATTTCAAGTGGAAATAATTGGTTGGTGCGGGTGAAGGGAGTCGAACCCCCACGCCTTGCGGCGCCAGATCCTAAGTCTGGTGCGTCTGCCAATTCCGCCACACCCGCATAATATAAACTTATTTTGCTATCGCAAAAGGAAAGTTATTTTCGCTAACGCATAAGGACGTTTATTTTGCTGTCGAAAAAAACTTGGTGAGCCATGAAGGACTCGAACCTTCGACCCTCTGATTAAAAGTCAGATGCTCTACCAACTGAGCTAATGGCTCACAATTGCTTAAAATACCTTTCGGTATTTTTCGCAAAATCCGCCGAAGCATCTTCAGGGATGTTATGATTTGGCTGGGCTAGCTGGATTTGAACCAACGCATGTCGCAGTCAAAGTGCGATGCCTTACCGCTTGGCTATAGCCCAATATTACTATTGATAAAATAATGGCGGTCCGGACGGGACTCGAACCCGCGACCTCCTGCGTGACAGGCAGGCATTCTAACCAACTGAACTACCGGACCGAATAATGCTTTAGATAAGAAACAGGAAATGAGCTATAATCATCTCCCGTCCCTGATGACCCCTACGGGATTCGAACCCGTGTTACCTCCGTGAAAGGGAGGTGTCTTAACCACTTGACCAAGGGGCCTAAATATTTTATGGCGGAGAAGGAGGGATTTGAACCCTCGCGCCGGTTACCCGACCTACACCCTTAGCAGGGGCGCCTCTTCAGCCTCTTGAGTACTTCCCCATAAAAATGGCTCCGCAGGTAGGACTCGAACCTACGACCGATCGGTTAACAGCCGATAGCTCTACCACTGAGCTACTGCGGAATAATAATGAACTACACTGTTAAACAAGTCGCCAAACAAGGTCAATCAGCTTGTCGACTCTTTACATTATAATGACGTTGTATTATAAAGTCAACACGATTTTTCAATAAAACAACTTGTGAATATTTTCCTTATTCTTTCGATATTTCTTTTACCTTTGTTAGCTTGCCTTTACACTTTCCACAGACATATCTACTTGTATTAATACTTCGTTTCCTTATATATGACTGATTGCATTTTGTACATTCATAAATGAGAGTTTTATTAGGTGTGCGTTTCTTAGGTCTATCTAGCAGCGGACTACAAAATCTTGGTGCTCCCACTTTCTTCAATAACATTTTAAAATCTTGATCTCGATGCTGGTACCCTCTTCCTTCAAGATGAAGATGGTAATGGCAGAGTTCATGTTTAATGATACCAATTAATTCGTTCATGCCCAGTTGGTCTAAATATTTTCTATTAATATCAATATCGTGAGTACCAAGGAGATATCTACCTCCAGTAGAACGCAGCCTGCTATTAAAGGAAGCTTTATGCCTAAAGGGTTTACCAAAAGATTCAATTGAGATTTTTTCGACTAACTTTTGTAGTTCTTTTTCCTCCATTTAGTAACACTCCTTAATAAAGCGAACGTGACAACCTATTATAGCATATATTGTATATACCTATAATGATTCACTTTTCGGGAGGGTTAATCTATGCCGACTTGGTTTCAAAACCAAATGAAAAGAGCTTTCTACGAGAAGGACCGATACCAAATTAAACTGTTAAATCAATGCTGGTTTTTTTACAGAAAGAAACATATTTCTTAATTACAACTAGTTCTGCTAGGGAAGGAAAAAGGAGAAGTACAAATCTATTTCGAGATTTGCACTCCTCCCTTTTCATATTTTCATTATTAAAGATACTTCATGGTCACCATGAGCTCTATACCGCTATTTAGTCTTCAATGTTCTTCTATTCTTTAGAAGGAGGCAGCATAGTTAACGCCACTCTTCCCTTTTTCATATCCACCGAGTCAACCCAAACCGTTACAACATCGCCAACAGATACAATATCTAATGGATGTTTTACGAATCGGTTGCTTAGTTTGGAGATATGAACGAGTCCATCTTGTTTCACACCGATATCCACAAAGGCACCAAAGTCGACAACATTTCGAACCGTGCCTTGAAGCTCCATTCCCGCACTTAAATCTTCTAATTTAAGAACATCCTTTTTCAAAAGTGGACGCGGTAAGTCGTCACGAGGGTCTCGTTCTGGTCTTACTAGCGCATCGATGATATCTTTTAATGTTAGTTCTCCAATAGACAATTCAGCTGACACCGCTTTAAGATCAAGCCCACTTAATGCATCCCGTAATTCAGCTGTTCCTAAATCCTTGGCTGAAAAACCTAGACTAGTCAATAATTTTTTCACTTCATCGTAGTTCTCTGGATGAATTCCGGTTCGGTCTAACGGCTGCTTGCCATCTAATACACGTAAAAAGCCAATAGCCTGTTCGTACGTTTTAGCGCCAAGGCGAGGTACCTTCTTTAATTGCACCCGGCTAGTGAACTTCCCTTCCTCTTCCCTTTTCTTCACAATATTATGTGCCGCCGTTTTTGTTAACCCGGCAACATATTGCAGTAAGGAAGCTGAAGCGGTATTCACATTAACACCTACTCGGTTTACAGCTGTTTCAACCACAAAGTGCAGCGATTCCGAAAGACGCTTTTGCGTTACATCATGTTGGTATTGACCTACTCCGACTGATTTCGGATCAATTTTTACTAACTCAGCAAGCGGATCCTGCAGTCTTCTTGCAATCGAGACAGCACTTCTTTCTTCGACTTGAAAATCAGGAAACTCTTCTCTTGCAAGATCAGATGCAGAGTACACACTAGCACCGGCTTCATTCACAATTAGATAATAGATTTCTTGATCCATTTCCTTTAGGATATCTGCTACAAATTGTTCCGTTTCTCTAGAGGCCGTTCCATTCCCAATTGCCGCCATCTCAACTTTATAGTCACCAAGAATACGAATAAACTTATCCTTTGCTTCTTTTGTCTTTGATACAGGCGGATGCGGATAGATAACATCAATCTTTAACACCTTGCCTGTTTCATCCACAACCGCAAGCTTACAGCCTGTCCGATAAGCAGGGTCTACACCAATTACTACTTTTCCTTTTAACGGCGGCTGCAAAAGTAAGTTACGGAGATTTTCAGAGAAGATATGAATGGCTTGCTCTTCACCCTTATCTGTTAGCTCTCCGCGAATTTCTCTTTCAATCGAAGGCTGAATAAGACGCTTATAACTGTCTTCGATTGCTTCTAAAACAAGCGGTGCCGCTGGAGAGTGCTGATTTAGGACCCATTTTCTAGACAGGTAAGAAATGATGATGTCATTATTCATCTTAATGGACACCCGTAAGATATCTTCCTTTTCACCACGATTTAACGCCAGAGTGCGATGTGGAACAATTTTATTTACAGGCTCCTCATATTCATAATACATTTCATAAACCTTTTTCTCGTCCTTCTCGGCATCTTTTACTGTTGATTCCACTTTTCCCGACTTAAAGGTTTCGTTACGAATCCATTTCCGCCCTTCCGCATCATCCGATACCATTTCAGCAATGATATCTTTTGCACCAGCAATGGCCTCCTCGACCGTTAAGACTTCTTTATCTTCTGATAAAAATTCCTTTGCCTTTTCTTCAATAGAACTCTTCGGAAAAGTTAATAGCCATTCCGCAAAAGGCTCCAGCCCTTTTTCCTTTGCAACCGTTGCTTTTGTACGCCGCTTTTGTTTATAAGGCCGATATAAATCTTCAACCTCTTGCAGCTTTTCTGCTTTTGTTATTTTATGTGTAAGTTCATCAGTTAGTTTCCCTTGCTCAGCAATGGTCCGAAGTACTTCTCCTTTCCTTTGCTCTAGGTTTTGTATGTATTGCCAGCGTTCCTGGATATCTCGTATTTGGACTTCATCGAGCGCCCCAGTCATTTCTTTTCGGTAGCGAGCGATAAATGGCACAGTATTACCCTCATTCAGTAAAGAAATGACGCTTTTTACCTGCTTTTGAGGTATCGCTAATTCGGCAGCAACCTTTCCAAGCAGCTGTTCATCTTTCACAACTGTATCGTTCAAAATATAAACCTCCATTCCTACTTACCATATTGTATCAAATTATCTCAATTGATTCATATCGGATCATGTCCCTCTATAAATAAAAAAGAAGCAAGCTAAATAGCTTGCTAAGGCAGAAACAAATATGAGGTCAGAGCATAAGTATAAAAAAACGCTCTTTCCTAGAAGAGCGTGTGTAAATACTAAAATTCGATGAGACCTATACTTACTCGCAAGGCTTCATCCACTTTCTCCATCATTTCGTCATCGAGATGGGTTATTTTATCGGTTAACCGCTGTTTATCAATTGTACGAATCTGTTCTAAAAGTATGACTGAATCTCGTTCAAAACCGTAGCGCTTCGCATCAATTTCTACATGAGTGGGAAGCTTCGCTTTTTGAATTTGAGCTGTAATCGCTGCAACAATAACTGTGGGACTAAACCGATTCCCGATGTCGTTTTGAATGACAAGTACAGGACGGACGCCGCCTTGTTCAGAACCAACAACTGGGGATAGGTCCGCGAAATAAACGTCACCACGCTTGACAATCAAGGTATTACCCTCCGCTTACAAGACGTTCAACTGTGTGTTCTGCCTCAAATTCTGCTTGAAATGCTTCAGATGCAATTGTTAAATTGATCATTGCCATTTCCATGTATCCACGTCTCATAGACTCGCGAATTTGTCTCTTTTTACGTTCGCGTAAATACATTTTAGTCGCTTGATAAATAAACTCACTCCGGTTAACGTTTTCTAATTTTACAAAACCATCTAACTCGGTTAAAAGATGTTGCGGTAATTTCACTAAGATTTCCGTAGTTGCGCCGGATTCAGACACAAACATACACCTCCACCATCACTACACACCATTTTTTCTATCTACCATATTTAATAATACCACTTATTGCCCAACATGCAAATACTAATTCTAATACTTCTGTATTATAGGCCAAACAAACTACCTTTTATGCACGAAAAAATTCCGCACTAACATAAATATGATATTTTTTTAAAATTAGGCCATTTATTCCGGAAGAAGATAGTTTTTTAGTACGACAATTTTCCCGCCTTTTTTATATAAACGGGGTACTCTTGATGAGATGATACAAGGAACTTCATAATTAATGGTTTCTAGTTTTCGAGCAATTTCATTAACGGAAATGGACTCATTACTTTGTTTTCCGATTAACGTAACGGTCGTTCCGACTGGAACAAAATGCGGCAATTTAACCATACATTGATCCATACAAATCCTGCCAACAATTGGCACCCTTCTGCCCTCAACTAATACTTCCTGCCCCTGAAGCCGGCGGATCCATCCGTCCGCGTAACCGATTGGAATGGTTCCAATCCATTCTTCCTCTTCAGCCTCATATGTTGCACCATAGCTTACCTTATCTCCTTTATCAAGCTTCTTAACATGGACAAGCCGTGAACGAAGTGAAAAGGCCTCCTTAAGCGGGAAAGGCAGTTCATGCTCTATCTCTGGAGAAGGTGTTAATCCATACATCGCAATCCCAAGACGCACGGCATTAAAATAGGTACTAGGAAACCTTAATGAAGCAGCGCTATTGCTGCAATGAATATACTTAGGACGTTCCTTCACTACAGAGAGTAGGTCGTGAAATAAGTCTAATTGTTTTTCGAAGTATTGCAAATCTAGTTCATCTGCTGTGGCAAAATGGGTGAAAATACCCTCAATGGCCATCCGGTCATCATTTGAAATACTTTGTACCAAAGCTGTTAACTCATCCTTGGTACGGATCCCAATCCTTCCCATTCCCGTATCAAGTTTAATATGAACGGTAAGTACCTTATCAGGGGGCAAATAAGATTGAGCCGCTTTCACCCATTCCAATTGGAAAACCGTAATGGTGATGTCAAATTTAACCGCCAGTTCTACATCCTCTGGACGTGTTGCACCTAAAACTAAAATGGGTGCTTGGATTCCCTTATTCCTTAAGGCAATCGCTTCATCCATGAATGCGACGGCTAAATAGGAGGCTCCAGCATTCAGTGCACTTTCGGCAACTTTAAGGTCACCATGACCGTAACCATTTGCTTTTACTACAGCGATTATATCCACATTTTCAGGCAACAGTTTTTTAACAGAGGCAACATTTTCGGAAATGCAATCCAAATCAATTTCCACCCAAGTGTCTCTATAGAAAAAGCCCTGCTCTTGCATGTTCTCCACTTCCTATTAAAACTAAAGTCAGTATATATTTTATTTTTCCTTTTTGATTATCGAACTAGTTTTATCATATGTCAAATACCTTCTATACCCCAACATCTATATGACTAAAAGCAGTAACATCAAACAACCCTTTATCTGTAAGTTTTAATTCTGGGATGACTGGTAAACATAAGAATGATAAAATCATGAAAGTATTGTGTGAGTTGTGGTCTACAATGGTTTTAAGTTTTTCATGCATATTTAATAGTTTGTTGACTGTCACTTCATAAGGCTGGTCAGACATTAATCCAGCAATCGGCAGTTCTACCCGAGCTAGAATTTCACCAGCATTCACAATGACTAAGCCCCCCTGTGTTTTCTGTAATTCTTCTATGGCCAGGATCATATCTTGATCATTCGTACCTGCAGCGACAATATTATGTGAATCATGAGCAACGGTTGACGCAATTGCCCCAGACTTTAATTTCAAACCGTGTACAATACCCAGTCCAACATTACCCGTGCTTTTATGCCTTTCGCAAACCGCCATTTTAAGATAATCCTTTTCTGGGTTGCTTAGAAAGAGTCCCTCTTTTGTCTCTACAAAATCAACCCTTTTTCTAGTAATTAGTTTGCCTGGTAAAATTTCAATTATATTTGCCTTTTGTCCTTCTACAAGGGGTATTTGCAGCATTTTTTCAGTGATCTTTGAAGTTTTCACCGAATGCAGGATGGATTTTGAAATCTCGATTTGTTCTAAACTTTGCTGGTTCTCGATATAAACGATTTTTCCATTTTTAATTACTTTATGAACGGACAAATCAACGAGATTATCCACTATAACTAAATCCGCTATATACCCTGGAGCAACGGCCCCTTTATTATCAATCTCGTGACAGTTTGCATTGTTAATCGTAGCCATTTGGATGGCAATCAGCGGGTCTAACCCATTTTTAACTGCTAGTTTTATTGCATGGTTGATGGTGCCTTCCTCAACCATTTCGTCGAGGTGCTTATCGTCTGTACAAAAAGAAAAACGAGTACTATTTTTTGAAGATATGGCTGGCAGGACAGCCAATAAATCTTTCGCTGCAGAACCTTCTCTCACCAATACATTGAAACCCTTTCTAACACGGGTTAAGGCCTCTTTTGCATTTACCGCCTCGTGATCATTGCGAATCGAAGCGATACTATAGATATCAAGGATATCATCACTCAATCCTGCAGCATGGCCGTCAATGACTAACTTTCTATTTTTAACCATCTCAATCTTTTCCATCATATCTTGTTCCATATTTATGACGGAAGGATAATCCATTACTTCCGCCAATCCGATAACCTCATCACATTCTAACAGCTCTCTTAAATCATTAGAAGTGAGGGTTGCCCCATTATTTTCAAACTTCGTAGCTGGAACACTAGATGGTAATTTCATTAAGATATCTACGACAGAGTTTTTTGCATCACTTATCATAAAATTGATACCTTCTAAACCAGATACATTGGCAATTTCATGCGGATCGGTTACGACTGTTGTAATCCCGTGCTTAATAATCGCCCGGGAGAATTCAGATGGCCGGACCATGGTCGATTCAATATGAATATGTCCATCAATGAACCCAGGTACAATGTACTGATTCGATACATCTATTACCTTCTTGCCCGTTTCGAATTGACCAATCCCAACAATATAACCATTATGGATGGCTACGTCTCCCTTAAAGGTTTCCAAAGAAAAAACGTCTACAATCTCACCATTTTTTAATACTAAATCAACTTCACCGATCTTTTGGGCCTTTTCTATTAAGTCTGTAATCAATGCTTTCATGAGTATCCTCCACAGTATAGTAAAAAAAGAAGGTGGATAAGTTATACCCTCATAACTCTTCCACCATTCTTATTATTACTTAATTTGAATTTGCTAAACGTTTTTTTAAGAGGCGGCATTACTTCTTCGCTAATGGCCCAAGTGTAGCGATATACAGTTCATTTTGGTGTTTTTTCAAGTATCGATAAATAAATCCATAGCATGCTGAACTTAGATAGCAGCACAAAAAAACAGGCCCCTTTTAAGAGCCTGTTTCCTTGTAGTTTATTTTTCCACATCGCCTTGTACAGTTCTAGCAATTTCGATAAGTTCATTATTGGATAGGTCGTTGGAGGCAATCATGTAGTCAACGCCATCTATCGTCCAAGTGATAGAGCCCTCAGAAACAGCCCCAATGGTAACGCCTAAATCAACTAAATCTCCATCCACATAGGTTGGTGAAGTTGAAGCTTCCTTAACGGTTACCTTTTCTTGAACAAGTGTAAATGACTTTTCACCTTCGTACGTCAAGACAACTCGTTTACCATTCTCGAGCTTTACTTCTTTTTCATCAACCAATTCAGCACCTAGGTCCTCCGTTGGATATTTAACGGTAAAGGCTGCATCTTTACTTTCTGCCATGACTGGAAGGTTAAGGTCTGCACGCGTCATATTCTTTTTCATATCAAAATCACTATCATCAAAGCTTGCGTTAAATTTAACCTTAGAAAATTCTACGGTCACAAGAGCATTACGATCTGGATCCATTACTTTTACAACTGCAGGTGATAAATCATCTTTATTAAGTTTAATTTCTTGGATTGGCAGCATGCTATTGTTTTGGTAGCGGGTTTTTGTTTCAAAAATATAATGCTCTTTCGTTGCAGTGAATTTTGCTTCTTTATCAGCAGCAATGTCTTTAATTAACGATTCGTATAAATAGGCCTGGCTGCTGTTCTGCGGCCAATCACTTTGGAATTTGAAGCTCTTTTTAAGGGCTGGAGTTAATACAAAAACTCCTTCTTCATTCCGTAAAATCATTTGGCTTTGATCTTTTTCGGCATTTTTTAGATTAACGCGGTAGAATGTCGGATCTTTATGCCAAATCTCAACGTTATACACTTGTGAGTCCGTACCCATTTTTAACGTCATCTTCGCGTCTACTTTATACCCCGTTAAATCATTCAATTTTCCGTTTAACTCTTTCACCACGTCATCTTTTGACTTAGAGCCGCAGGCAGCTAGTAAAAAGATAACCATTAACCCCGTAATCACCAGCAAAAACCTTTTCTTCAATTCCTTCAACCCCTTCTTGTCTCATTTTCATATGAATATAAAGAAGACCTGTCTCTCCCATTTCCCTATGAATATATGAGACAACCTTTTGGAATATGATTAAAGGTGTCTGTTGATTATGCATTTTTTCTTAAACCTCTTCAATAACTACCTGTGCAACAGCATAATCTCTGCTGTGTGAAATAGAAAGAAAGCCACTCGTTTCAGGTTTTACTATATAAGGCTTACCCAATGAATCTGTTTTGATTTCAATATCTAAAAACGATAGTTCCTTACCTATTCCGGTGCCCATTGCCTTTGAATAAGCTTCTTTAGCAGCAAACCTCCCGGCTAAAAATTCAATTTTTCTCCGTTCCGGAAGCTGTTCAAACGTTTGTTTTTCATTTTCTGTGAGGATTCGATCAATTAACTTTTTTTGCCTCGTAACAATTTCTTCGATTCTGGAAAGTTCAATAATATCAATCCCAATCCCTTTAATCATGCTATATCCCCTTCTATATAAAATAAAATGTGCATATTAGTGTACAAAGAATAAATTCAGTCTATCATTATAAGTAGTAATATTCAGGAGGTTTTTATGTTTACGAGAACAGAAAGTTTTCGCGAATTTATACGCTTTTATCCGGTGGTCTCTACTATTATTGCCATCCATTTGCTTTTATATCTTTTTACCGCATTACCTATTTTCCCTAACTTTTGGTTTAAATCTACACTATCAGGCGTAAACCTTTATATTATGGAGGGAGAGTATTGGAGGCTTGTTACTCCTATCTTTATGCATGGCGGGTTTACCCATGTATTATTTAACAGCTTTTCTCTTGTTCTTTTTGGTCCAGCACTTGAAAGTATGCTGGGGAAAGGCAAGTTTATACTTATCTATCTTGTTTCTGGTATCCTTGCCAATTTAGCTACCCTGCTGCTTGAACCTTTAACTTATGTACATGTTGGCTCGAGCGGTGCAATCTTTGGGTTATTTGGTTATTATATAAGCATTGTTCTCTTTCGTAAGAATATGCTCTCTCAGCAAAATTCACAAATCATCCTGATCATTTGTGCACTTAGCTTAGTCATGACCTTCATACAACCCAATATTAATATTACAGCCCACATATTTGGCTTGCTAGGCGGATTTTTACTAGGAGCGATATCCTATAATAAAAAAAGGGATTGAGTCCGAGTTCATCGGTTCAAACCCCGTTTTTGATTTCCCTCGAAAACCAAGAGTAGACCTTTTTCACATCATTCTGGTCCATGTCGATAACGCGGCCCCCGGAACCGCCAAAGCCCACCTTCACAAATGCCTCAAGGGAGCCCAGCCCTTTTCTTCTTTGAAAATAACTTTCCTTTATTTCCATGGTTTGCACTTTATTCTTTTTTATCAACACGGTTGTCCTAACAATATTCCGATAACGAAGTGTCAATTGCTGTTGGTCAACACTCCAGCCAGCATCTTTAAATTTCAAGAGTCCCCAAAAGGCAAACAATCCAAGAACAATGAACGATAGAAGTCCCCAAAACTTAAAAAACACAAGGGAAATCACACTAATTGGAACTAGAATAAACCAGCTCCGAAACATATAACGATTCATCGCTCTTTTAGGAACACGAGTAAAACTAGTATTCCATTGATATTCTGTCAGATAGGGCTTCAAAATGGATTCAATATTTTCAATCTTAACCAGCGGGAGAAGCAGGACCTTTGAACCCTCTTGGTTCTTGGCTGAGCCCCCTGCACTTTCAACAAATACGGCACCGTATCCTAGCCATTGCCTTACAATATTTTCGTTAATTGTGATGGCTTGAATCCGTTTTAGTGGAATGGTAATTTGTCTTCTCTCTAATAGCCCTTGCGAAATAACTAAATCATGTTCCGTTTTCATCACATGAAAATTTGCATATTTTAACATCGTTCCAATAAGAGCGATCATCCATGCCAGGACAAATCCAAAGAAAACGATAACAGCGATGAAAATTAAATTACTTACGATAAATTGTTCGACCCCTCGAAACAATCTTCCAAAAGATAAAAAATCATCTAATTGTGATAAAGTGGCAAAGACAGCCGAAATAACTACTCCCACTCCCCCTGAAGTAAGCGAAAGCAGGATAAGCTGCTTGGGGGTAATTTTATAGATACTGTAAAGATTAGAAGCTTCTTGTTCCCCAGCTGTTTCTTGAAAAGATGAATTCTTAGCTCTGGCAACGTATTCTTGTATAAAATCTGCCTCTTCTTTTGATATCGCAGAGAGAACCGCTTCTGCTTCTTCTGTTCCGCTGCCTCCAGCTGTTTCAATTTGGACCTTCACCATCCCAAATAACCGATGAAGGACTCCTTCTGTGATATCCAAGCTTTGAATACGCTCAAGAGGAATATATCTCTTCTTCCGGACAAAAACGCCATATTCAATCCGAAGTTCATTCTGTTCTAATCGATAGGTATACCTTAACCATGATAAGATACTCATCACGATAATCGAAATTACCACAATGGTCACGGCTGCTGCCAGTAGCAGCTCACCTTTACTCCAGATAAAAAACAAAGCGATAAAGGTGAAAATAAGATCCTTTATTCTTTTACCTATATTCAGAACAATGACGATGGGATGAAGTCTTTTCGGCTCAAACATCTTCATCTGCCACCCTTGCAAGAGTTGATATGTAGTGCCTTAATTCTTCTGCTTCGTTCTCCTCTATTGCGGGAATTTTATGTGCTGTTGCAGCCGTATTCACAATGACAGAGGCTAGGTGGTATTGGCGCAAAATCGGACCTTGAACGGTATCGACATGCTGAACGCGAACCATCGGAATTAACGTGCGTTTTACAATAAAGATCCCTTCCTGCAGCTCAATTTCTTCTTCTCTGACATCATAACGCCAGCGACGCCACCTTAAGGATGGGAAAAGAAAAATACTTATATAAGTAAAAATAAGTTCTATTGCTATTAGTATCATGCTAATCCAATTAGGTACATTAAATTTATGTAAAAAGAAAATAACTGAAGCTGCTACAGCCCAACTGATCACAACAATGATCAATGCTGAGATTCTCCATACGGTTAATGCCTCTTTAGAAATTCTTTTTTGCGGCTCTCGTATCATACATTCCTCCCGTTTCAAATACAGACTTTGCTACTAGTATACCACGGAAGGAAATATCGTTTGTTAAAGTCTGTTCTCGTGAAAATTATCGTTAAAATCTTAAAGCCGATTTTAACATGGAATTAGTTATTTTGCGCCTTTGAATTTAGTTTGCAGGCTCTTTTCTTATTAGGTTTAACTGTTTTCTACGAAGCTTAGAACAATTATTAAATTTGTACCAAAAAGTATCAAGGTATAAGAAAAGAGCCTTTTTAAATAACCTCAAAACTCGATCCGTCCAAGATCTTAATCCCAGTTCGTCCCTGTAAATCCTCCATTAATTTAAACAGGGCAGCATCCTTTTGTTTTGCCTCAATCATACAGTGAATCTCTGGTATCGTACCTTTTATTCCGGTAAGAAAGTTCAAAAACATATCCGGGTCAACATAATCTGCATGTGCTCGGTATTCATTTTCAGAACGAGGGCTGGAAATATGCATTTTCACCACAAGCGGTGAATGCTTCCACGTATTGATAATCCGTTCCCAATCCTCTTGCCAATTCTCTTCTTCGTGGTTTGCCAAGTGGTGGTGATAATCAAATACCATTGGTACCCCAAGCTTCTCACATAGATATAAGGTTTCTTTTACAGTGAAAGTGGTATCATCGTTTTCAAGCATAATCATTTTTTGAATAGCTGGCTGGATATACCCCCAATTATGTATAAATTGTTCAAGTGCCTTTTCCTTATCCTCATAACCGCCCCCAGCATGGAGGACACAGCGATGCTCCGTATCGATTCCCATGCCCAAAAGCAGTTTTCTGTGCATGACAAGTGTCTTTAAGGCATTGGATAGGATCTCCTTATTGGGAGTATTAAGAACAACAAAATGGTCAGGGTGAAAATCAATTCGCATGGGGTGTGCGTTTAGATACTCACCCACCTTCTTTAACGATTCTTTCAACGGCTGAATGTAATCCCAGTCAGCCAACTCCTCATGGTTTGCCAGCGGGATTAAACGCGAGCTTAAGCGAAAGAAATGAATCTGGTTGCCAGCATTGTGTTTTAATAATCTCAGGCAATTCTCTATATTAGAAATGGCGATTCGCTCAAGCTTACGAATACCAGCTTCCCTGTCTTTAATCCTGCTAAATTGTGCAAATGTCATCGTTTGGGATGGTGATGCGTTCTGAAGCTCCATGCTCATTGCTACATAACCAAGTTTAACAATCATTCTCATCACTCCTAACAAGCTGTTACATCTAATGTTCCCATTTAAACGAAAAAGAGAGCACAGAAAAACATCAGTCGGGCATAGTGTTTGAAAATAGAAAAAAGGGCAGTTTGGAACAGTATGAGGCAAAATTATATCAGTTTTGTCCGAAGTCGAGGCATCTTCGGACAGAGGATGGCAAAATTACTTCAGTCCTGTCCGATGTCGAGGCCCCTTCAGACACAAGATAACAAAATTACTTCAGTTCTGTCCGAAGTCAAAGCCCCTTCAGACACAAGATAACAAAATTACTTCAGTTCTGGCGATTCGTATGATTTGTCCTTAGCATTCCCGACAAACTGAAGAGAGCACAGACTTATGTCCATGCTCTCTTCCATTTTATTAACGATTAAAGCTTCTTGGCTTTGATTTGCCAGAAGTGCGCTTTTCACCTGTTCTTGGCTTAGAAGGCGACTTTTTACGATCGCGATCTCCACTACCGCCTCCGCGTGAAGAACTATAACTTCCTCTATTGTCGTCTCTTCTTCTACGGTCACGGTCTTGAGGCTTTCTGTCCCTCTTAGAATGAAGTGGTGATTCTTCTGTTAACTTCACCGGAGTTGTATCTGGTTCCTTTGTTAGCATTTTCAAAACAGCTGCAATGACAGTGGAAGCGTCATTTTCTTCAAGTAATTCGTTGGCAGCTCTCTTATAATACTGAAGGTTGTTTCCTTCAATCGTTTGCACAATTTTATCTACTACAGCACGTTGTTGACCTTCCAACGCTTCATCTAGGGTTGGAGCAGTCATTCTTTCCATCTTACGTTTCGTGGTTCTTTCTAGGACAGTAAGGTAAGACTTTTCACGTGGTGTTATGAATGTAAGTGCCATACCAGATTTACCTGCACGTCCTGTACGTCCAATACGGTGAACATAACTTTCAGGATCCTGAGGGATATCAAAGTTATAAACATGTGTTACACCAGAAATATCGAGTCCTCTTGCTGCCACGTCTGTTGCTACAAGTACATCAATGGTTCCTTCTTTAAATTTACGAAGGACTTGCATACGTTTCGCCTGTGTTAAATCTCCGTGAATTCCTTCTGCTGTATAACCTCTTAACGTTAATGCTTCAGATAATTCATCAACGCGGCGTTTTGTCCTGCCAAAAATAATCGCTAATTCTGGTGATTGAATATCGAGAAGACGTGTTAAGACATCAAACTTATTTTTTTCCATGACTTCAAGGTAAAATTGTTCAATCGCTGGAACTGTCATTTCTTTTGTTTTCACACGAACAATTTGTGGGTCATGCATGAACTTTTCAGCCATTCTTTGAATTGGCGCAGGCATTGTCGCTGAGAAAAGTAAGGTTTGGCGCTCTGCTGGTGTTGCTGCAAGAATAGATTCAATATCTTCAATGAATCCCATATTTAACATTTCATCTGCTTCATCAAGGATAACTGTATTAACAGTATCTAAACGCATAGTTTTTCTATTAATATGATCTAAAACCCGCCCTGGAGTACCAACAATAATATGTGGGAATTTCTTTAATGAGCGAATTTGACGGCTAATATCCTGTCCACCGTAGATTGATAATACGCGGACTCTTTTTCCTGATCCAATTTTATAGAGCTCTTCCGATACTTGAATCGCTAGCTCACGTGTTGGTGCGATGATAATCCCTTGAATCGCATCCTTCGTTACATCAACCTTTTCAACGAGAGGAATACCAAATGCAGCTGTTTTACCTGTTCCTGTTTGAGCTTGCCCGATCAAATCCTTATTTGCTAGCCCCATTGGGATGGTTTCTGACTGAATTGGTGTTGCTTCCTCAAAGCCCATTTTAAGGACTGATTGTAAAGTTGCCTGACTTAGGCCTAAATCTTCAAACTTTGTCAATGTTTTCATTCTCCTTCATTTCTATCAAAATTTTATCTATGTGCAGAATACGGATGTTCCGAAATGCCGTAACTAGGTGATATCTTAATTTTATCAAAAAAAAGACATCCCTCCAAAGGAGTATGCCCTATTTTACTCGTTCTTTAGACACGTTGCTGATAAGCATAACACTTTTGCAACTATATTGCAATTAATGCGATTTAATGTCAAATCCCATACAAGCATTATTGCTCCATCAAAAAGTCATATACTTGGGAAAATAGGGCGTCTTTTTCCTCACAATGACAAATATGATGGCTTGAATCCTTAATATACGTAAGCCTTTTTGTTTTTGCACTAATGGTGCGATATAAGTATTCTGCACTTTTAGGAGGCACGATTCCATCACATTCGCCTTGTGCAATCAGTGTTGGCACTTCTACTTGTGGGAGAAGTGGTTTGATATAAGAGACTAGTCTTCGAAATTGAAAAGTCGCTTCTATGGGAGTTGCTTTTATTTTTCTTTTATAACGCTGAAAAAATTCATTACTTTTCAAATTTCCTTTTAACGAGTCCAAAATCATTGATTTAATTTCATTGGCCATTTGTTTAGGATTAACGTAATAAGCGGCAGCACTTAGTAGTACAAGCTTGTCCACCGGGTACTTTGCAGCCAATAGACTTGCAATCATACCGCCCATCGAAAACCCTATCACATAAACCTGATCACAGGTATCAATCAATTTCTTTAATTCTGCCTCTGCATGTTCAATCCACTGTTGATAGTGGATGCCTTTTAGGGAAAGATTTTCGCCATGGCCGGGAAGAGTTGGGACACTAAATACCCAATCCGTTTGCTTTGTTAAATACTCAGCAAGCGGCTCTACTTCATATGGTGCCCCAGTAAAGCCATGAATACATAAACAACCAATCATGTTTACTTCACCTGCTTTGAATATTTTCCTTTAGTGTTCCTATAAGAACATTTGACATACCATATTTTTGTCATTCTATCTCTTTTGTAATGCTGTTACGATTTCTTCTAGTTTCATTCCCCTAGAAGCCTTTACTAAAACCAATGTCTGGTTATTAACATGCTGTTCTAGTTCTTTAATCAGCTCGTTCTTATCCATGTATGAAAAGACTCTGTGTTTTCCTAGAGTGGACCGAGCACCTTCAGCGATGTGCTCCGCCAATTTACCAAACGTAAATATCAAATCAATTTTCTCAGGATTTAACCCTTCACCAATTTGCCGGTGATATTGTTCTTCCTGAGGGCCCAATTCAAGCATATCACCGAGAACGAGGATGACTTTTTCGTACCCCTTAAGATTCGATACAAGTTCAATGGCAGCCATCATTGAGGTAGGGCTCGCATTGTACGCGTCGTTGATGATTTTTTCACCATGTACCCCTTCAACTAGCTCCATCCTCATATTGGTAAGTTTAACGTTCGTTAATCCCTCATTTATCTTTTTAAATGGCACTTCAAAATAATGAGCAATGATCATCGCGGCCAATGCATTTAATATATTATGCGTTCCCAGTACAGGAAGTTCGAAGTTTTCAGTGGATCGGTTGATCGTAAATCTATTCCCTTGGTCTAATTGTTTTATTTCTGAAGGAAAAAAGTCATTGGTATCGCTTCTTCCAAAAGTTTGCACATTTACATTCCCTTTGTATTGATTGATACGCTCCATTAGCAGCGGTTCATCACCATGCAAAACCGCCAAACCGCCGTCTTTTAGACCTTGTAATATTTCAAGCTTTGCTTCAGCAATTCCTTCTCTTGAGCCAAGGTCAAGTAGATGAGATTCCCCTATATTGGTAATAACAACCGCGTCAGGTGACGCAAGTTTTGTGAGGAATTCAATTTCTCCCCTTCCGCTCATTCCCATTTCTAAAACAGCTATATCTGTATCCTCATCCAAACCTAAGACTGTTAAAGGCAGTCCAATATGATTATTATAATTTCCTTCTGTTTTCTGAACTTTATAGATCGTGGATAACAGGGAAGCCGTCATATCCTTTGTCGTGGTTTTTCCATTACTTCCGGTAATCCCAACCACTTTGACTGGTAACTGTTTCCGATATTCTCTAGCCAAATCCTGCAAAGCTTCCAGACAGTTATCAACAATTAGGATGGGTAAATGGGTGGGCGGATTCGGAACATCACTTTGCCAAAGAGCAGCAGCTGCGCCTTTTCTCAGTGATTCCTCTACAAATTTATGACCATCGGAGTTTTCGCCTTTAAATGGTATAAATAGGTTTCCCGTTTCAATTTTCCTAGAGTCGATGGAAACACCCGAAATTTCACGGTCAAGAAAGGAGGTAATATCATTTTTGACAGGTATCATCTCTGTAATCTGTCTTAAGGTTTTTTTTATCATTTTAATCCTCCAGGTAGGAATTTTAATAAAGACACGGCACTCTGCCGTGTCACGCTTTTAGAAGGTATATTTTATGTTTTGTTTTTCAGCATGTCTTTCTTTTGCTAAATTAACCAGGGTTTCAATGAGTTGTGGGTACTCTATGCCAGTATGCTTCCATAGTAATGGAAACATGCTAAATGGTGTAAAGCCAGGCATTGTATTGACTTCATTAATTAAAGCCTTACCGTCCTTTGTTAAAAAGAAGTCTGCACGAACAAGTCCTGAGCAATCCAACGCTTTAAAGGCTTGTATAGCCATCTCTTTAATTTGCTGGTACTCCTCTGTCGTAACATCTGCAGGGATAATTAAGGCCGTATCACCATCTTCATATTTGGCCTTATAATCATAAAAATCCTTCTTTGGAACAATTTCACCTGCAACCGAGCACTTTGGTTCGTCATTCCCGAGAATCGCCACCTCGACTTCGCGCGCTGTGACACCCTCTTCAATGATTACCTTTCGATCAAATTGAAATGCCTCTACGAATGCAGTTTCTAGCTCGGAGCGGTTTGTACATTTACTAATCCCTACACTAGAGCCCAGGTTAGCTGGTTTCACAAAGCAAGGGTAACCAAGCTTCTCTTCTATATCTGCATAGACGGTATCTTTCGCCTTTTCCCATTCGGTTCTGATAAAGGCTAAATAATTTACTTGCGGTAGGCCTGCTTGGGCGAACACATTCTTCATCATTACTTTATCCATACCAGCCGCAGAAGCTAAAACCCCATTTCCAACATAAGGAAGATTTAACAATTCCAACAAGCCCTGAACCGTACCATCCTCTCCATTAGGCCCATGAAGCAATGGGAAAATCACATCCAACGGATCTTGGTCCTGCTGGAAAAGTGCTGGTGCTAATGAGCTTGCTGCTTGATTTTCACTTGTGAATTCTAATGCTTTGACGTTGTCTACAGGTGCATGAAGCTGCGGTCCCTTTATCCACTGGCCTTCAACATTTATGTAAATCGGATGTATTTCATATTTTTCAAGATCGAGCGCCTTTATTACTGCTAGAGCAGTTTGTAAAGATACTTTATGTTCAGCGGATTTACCTCCGTATAGTAACCCAATTTTCGTTTTCATCGTTAACCTCCAAATTCGCTTTTCACGATTTTATTTTAACACTTTATCATATAAAAATAAGATAGTGTTGGTCTTGTTTTTCTGTGAAATATTTTTCTTTTCCCTAATTGTTATTTTATGTAACATACAGCTTGGTTAAAAACTCTATTCGTTATAAACAAAGAAAATCTCCCCAATAAAATGGAGAGATTAGATAACAGTAAGCTTCCATTCTTTTGTTTTTTTATCATAGATGATTTTAGCATGGCAGGTTTCTCCTGATATTTGTTGATATTCCTCGTACATATCATCCATTGAGGCAAAATCCCCTATCACCCAGATTGGAATTTCCAGCCTGTTACGCGTATGATCCACATCTCGTAAGGAAATGCAGATTCCCTCTTTAATAAAAGGTGTTAAAGAAAGGAGAATTTCCTTATTAATCGGTGGATATAGTCGTTTTTTCCTAAGACCAAGGAGTGACTTTTCAAGCTTTAACTCACCTAACTTACTTGAAAGTGCATGGCTTAACAGTTGAAAAAAGTCCTTAAAGCTTCGGTAATATACTTTATTAAAGTAACCATCATCATGAGCCAAATATGCAAAACGATTCCCAAGCTTATTATAAAAGGGCAGCTTCAAATGCTGCTTTTGGTGTCCCAAATATAAGATTTCTGCAATTTCTTGTCCAGTCAGTTCATTTAACCCTTCTTCTTCAACAAAGTCAATCCAACAAAAATCTCCGTAGCTGTATATATCTTCAGCGGCTAATTTTTTGATTCTGTCTTCTGGACAGTAATCCAGTAAAGTATGCATGTTAAAGTCACCATCATCATAGCGGTGCTTTACTAAGAGCAAATGATTCAATAAACCTGAAAAAGCAGCAGCGAATTCTGCAAATTCGATACCGTAAGATAGGACATACTGATCATTTTGATTTAAGTGGACATAGACGAGATCCCGTATGTCTTGATGATGCCTTTTCAAAGTCAAACTCCTCCGATCAAGGAAAATAATGCTATTATGGGATATTAAGGTTACAGTAAACGCTTCACCAATATTAACCAGTCTTTTATCATTTTATCATTAATAGTCCAAATAGCTTATTTCAATTCTTTTACAAATGAATAAATGTCTGTGATACTTTTGAAACAGTTCGCTTGATAATTTTATGGATAACACATACTAGTCTTAAATCCTTACTAGTATGAACACCTCGATTATCAACAAACCATCTTTTTTACATACTTGTTATAGAGAGGAGCGTGTATACGATGATTAAGGATATGACGCAGGACGAAATTTCTCTGCATATTATCAAATTATTAAAGGAAAACAAAAAAGTAGACTTTCTGAACATCCTTGAAGAATTGCAACCTTATGATACAGCAAAAATATACGAGGACTTACCAGAAAAACATAAACTTCGTTTTCTTTTATTTTTAAATTTTGAAGTCCTAGCGGATTTAATGCAGGAACTCGATAAAGAAGAACAGCTTGAGGTATTAAATAAACTAGGTATTGAGAAATCCAGTAAAGTTCTAGACTTAATGGACAATGATGACTTAGCACTCTTCCTAGATGAACTCTCACCTGAGAAAAAGGAATCCTTGCTCTCTGGGATGAAGACCGAAGAGTCTAAAGCAGTTACGGATATTATGAATTATCCCCCTGAAACAGCAGGAAGAATGATGACCAATCGATTTGTCTGGATCCGAAATTACTACACTGTAAGAGAAGCCGTCGACAAATTGAAAACATTTGCAGAATTTGCAGAATCCATTAACTACCTATACGTGATCGATGAAGAAAGAAAGCTGGTTGGAGTCGTTTCTTATCGTGACCTGCTGTTGGCAGATCCAAATGAAAAAATTAATGACATTATGTACGAACGCGTTATAGCTGTTTCAGTTACCACCGACCAAGAAGTAGTAGCTCAGATGACAGAACGATACGACTTCCTCGCTATACCTGTTGTAGATGAGGATAATATACTCGTTGGAATTGTAACAGTCGACGATATTATTGATGTCGTCATTCAGGAAGCAAATGAAGATATAGAAAAACTTTCAGCTTCTGGAAAATCAATTGACTTTGATACAAAGACATTTGTTGCTGCTGCTAGGAGGCTTCCATGGCTGATATTGCTTTTATTTATCGGTCTCATCTCTGGAAGGATCATAAGCAGCTTTGAACATACCCTGGAGCAGGTTGTCGCTATTGCTTTTTTCATGCCAATGATTGCGGGCATGACTGGAAATACTGGAACACAGTCACTTGCAGTGGTTGTCAGAGGGCTTATTTCCCATGATATTGATAAGGGAGTCATTATTCGCTTAATTGCCCGTGAATTAGGCGTCGGTGTGACCATTGGGATTACTTGCGCGATCCTCATTTCCATCATTGCCTACATTTGGCAGGGGAGCTTTATATTAGGCGCAGTTGTCGGCGTTTCATTATTTTTCACACTGATTATCGGTACTCTGGCTGGTACGATTATCCCGCTGATTTTATTCCGTTTAAATATTGATCCCGCTGTGGCTTCTGGCCCGCTCATCACAACCATTAATGATATTTTTTCCTTACTCACGTACTTTGGTATTGCAACGATGTTCCTAAACTATCTTCTGTAAGCACGGTCCTAGACCGTGTTTTACTTTGTTTGAAACAAATTCTTCAGTAAATTCATCATAATAATTAGTTCTTGTAATATATTTCCTAAATATATTGTTACCAAATCCTTTCTTTGTTAGCATAACACTATATAAATGTAAAAATTGGGTGGGCCTATGGACAATTTCACAAAAAAAGTGGATCGCTTTGATTGGACATTAACTTTAATTCTGTTTCTTTTTTTCCTGGTTAGCTGTGTTGGTATTTATAGTGCACAAACAGCTGGGCAGTACAATGAAAACTTCTTAGTCAGACAAACTTTCTGGTATGTTGTTGGTGCTGCTATCATATCGATTACCATTCTTTTTGACAGCTATCAATATAAGCGGCTTACTTGGTACTTATATGGGTTTGGACTTATTTTACTTATAGGAATCCTTATAGCTCCAGAAAGTATAGCCCCCATAAGAAACGGGGCAAAAAGCTGGTTTATTACACCGCTTGGTTCCATACAACCTTCAGAGTTTGTAAAAACCTTTTTAATTTTAGCTCTAAGTCGTGTAGCTGTTCAGCACCAGGAAAAACATCCTATGAAAAAGGTAAAACTAGATTTTTGGTTATTGATTAAATTCGGGATTACTACAGCGGTTCCTATTTTCTTTATTATGAAGCAAAACGATTTAGGTACATCACTCGTACTATTATCGATTTTAGTTGGCTTCATTCTAGTGTCAGGAATTACTTGGAAAATTATTTTTCCAATCTTCACTACGGGGGCTTCACTTGGCGCTTTCATCATTTATTTAGTCCTGCAAAGACCTGATATCCTTGAGAAATATTTACATGTACAGGAATACAAATTCAACCGAATTTATGCCTGGCTCGACCCATTTAACCATTCTAGCAGCTCAGGATATCACTTGTTGAAATCTTTAAGTGCGATTGGTTCTGGATTAATTACGGGAAAAGGCTTTGGCAACCGTGAAGTATATATACCTGAAGGACATACGGACTTTATTTTCAGCGTGATTGGCGAAGAATATGGTTTTGTTGGCGGCAGTATTGTCATTGGTTTGTTCTTTCTATTAATCTATCACTTAATTAAAACTGCCTTTGATACCATTGACCCGTTTAATACATACGTATGCACAGGAATCATCTCGATGATTACGTTCCATGTGTTCCAAAATGTCGGAATGACCATCCAAGTACTTCCAATTACTGGTATCCCCTTACCTTTCATCAGCTATGGCGGCAGTTCGCTGATGGGCAATATGTTTGCCATGGGGATCGTCTACAGCATTCGCTTCCATCATCGCAACTATATGTTCACATCAGAAAAGTCTCTAAGTAGTTAAAAAATGGAGCAGCGGAGATTTCCGCTGTTTTTATTTCTTTCTTTTCTAAACTGTTATAAACTTATAAAAGCAAATAAACATAGAGGTGAACTATGAAAGAATTTATTTTTTCCGTATTGGAATTCTTATCCCAGTTAGGTTACTTCGGAATCGCACTAGGATTAATGATAGAGGTTATCCCAAGTGAAATCGTCTTAGGGTATGGCGGTTATATGATTTCAGAAGGAATTCTCGGTTATCCCGGCGCTGTTATTGCTGGTACCATAGGCGGTACGTTGGCCCAGTTATTCCTTTATTGGGCTGGTTATTACGGCGGACGTCCATTTTTAGAAAAGTACGGCAAATACGTTTTTATTAAAAAGAAGCAAATTGACCTCTCAGAACAATGGTTTAAAAAATACGGTGTGGGAGTCATTTTCTTTGCCCGCTTTATTCCTGTTGTCCGCCATGCAATATCCATTCCTGCCGGCATTGCAAAAATGTCCGCAGCAAAATTTACTCTTTATACGGTAGCAGCCGTCATTCCATGGACAATTCTCTTTCTTTAT
This sequence comes from Neobacillus sp. plas4, assembly GCF_057221695.1. NCBI lineage: Bacteria > Bacillati > Bacillota > Bacilli > Caryophanales > Bacillaceae > Neobacillus > Neobacillus sp. plas4. The sequence goes on along the minus strand of NZ_CM170152.1, from coordinate 254,326 downwards.
TTAGGACATGCGTTAGGCAAGAATTGGTCACATATAAAGGAATATGCAGCGCAATATACCATGCCAATTCTCATCGGCGCTGTGATTCTAGGCGTTATCTATTACTTAATAAAGAAAACAAAAAAGGACAACCACTGATTGATTCATCAATCGGGAAGTCGCTGACTGCTGTCTTCATATCTAAATGGGAAAAGAAGTTTGACTCAAGTAAGGCTGAAGCCTATCTGAATGAATTGAAGGAAAAAGGCGTACCATTAAAAAAGGCTGTCTAGAGGAATCTCTAGACAGTCTTTTTTATGGTAGCTTATACCATAATACTCGTTATGGCAGCTGTTAATAAGCTAACTAATGTTGCTCCATAAAGTAATTTCAAACCAAACTTTGCTACTTGATTTCCTTTTGCTTCATTAAGACCTTTTACTGCACCCGTGATAATCCCAATCGAAGAAAAGTTCGCAAAGGAAACCAGGAATACCGAGATGATTCCAACTGTTCTACTTGAAAGGGAATCTGCTACATTCGCTAAATCCATCATCGCAACAAATTCATTTGACAATAATTTTGTTGCCATAATCGTACCTGCCTCAACCATCTCTGTTGCAGGTATGCCAATAATAAAGGCAAGCGGTGAGAAAACATATCCTAGAACCATCTGGAAACTGATTCCAAAAATGACTTCAAATACATGGTTAATCATACTAATGAGCGCAACAAAACCGATCAGCATTGCTCCGACGATTATCGCGACTTTAAATCCATCTAAAATATATTCCCCAATTACTTCAAAAAAAGTTTGTTTTTCTTGCTCCTGGACATTGATAATATCTTCTTCCTCTGAAACATCATAGGGATTAATAATATTCGCAACCATAAATCCGCCAAATAAGTTTAATACTAACGCTGTTATTACATATTTTGGGTCTATCATAGTCATGTATGCTCCCAATATGGAGGCAGATACTGTTGACATGGCTGATGTACATAACGTATAAAGCCGGTGTTCAGGAATATAAGGAAGCTGCTTTTTCACTGAAATAAACACCTCTGACTGGCCGAAAACAGCAGAAGCAACCGCGTTGTAGGATTCTAATTTCCCCAAACCATTTACCTTACTTAAAATAACACCTAGATAACGAATGATAATTGGAAGAACTCGAATATACTGTGCAATTCCAATTAATACAGAAATAAAAACGATAGGAAGAAGCACATTGAGGAAAAATGGACCGGCTCCTTCATTCGCCATACCTCCAAAAACAAAGTTGATTCCCTCTGCTGCATAACTTAATAGATGGTCGAACAAACCAGAGACAGCTGTAATAATCACGAAACCAATTTCTGTGTTCAGCAGTAAAAAAGCAAAAAGAAGCTGCAAAACGAGCATTGTTACAAGTGGTTTAACCTTAATCCTTTTCTTATTGTTACTCACGATATAGGCTAGCAAAAAGATGATTACAATTGCAGCCAGAAACAGTACATACTTCAAAAATATCTCTCCTGTTCATGATGCCTATAAATTATGTATATGGAAAAACACAATCATTTCGACAAATTTCGATAATCCTCCATCTTCAAAGGAGATTATAAAAGTACCAATGTTTAGTGTCAATCCATTGTGTCAAAGTAATATAATTCAGGTTTTTCACTCTTTTACTATTCCACCGATCTTTTCAATTACTCTTATACAAATAAAAAAACCACCAATAGGTGGCTTTGGAAAGCAATTTGATATAGAAAACTATTTTTTAACACTTTCAATAACACGTTTCATTGCTTGTATCTGGCCAAGGTGCAAGTTCTCATGGAATAAAGCAAAATTAATAAGTTCGCCAAACGTTTCCTGACCTAAAAACGGCTCTTCCAGCCTTTGGCTAATGCTTTCAACCGAAATTTCCTTCATTCTTTTTAATTGGTCCTTCAATTGAGTTGTTAAGACTGCAACGGATGGCACATCCCCCTGCCAATCTGCTGGTTTTGTCCCTTTAGAGAATAAATCCAAATAGTTGGCTGATAAATGACTCGTATTTTTAGGGAATCCAAACATAAAGATTTCAGCTGTTGTTAACACATGTCCAATATGCCAATGAAGGTTATTATTAAATCCCTCTGGCTGAACGTCAACCTGCCCTTCTTCCAACGCCTCAACATTCTTGATAAAGAAACTTCTTGTTAACTCCATGTTTTTAAACAATAATTCGCTCATCCCTAATTCCTCCTCTTTTTACGCCCATCATACCCTTTCATTTTATACCAATATCCACCAATATTTAACTAATTTGATTTTACATTTCTTCTGGAGCTTCAATCCCCAATAATCGCAGGCCTTCTTTTAGTACAATCGTTACAGAAGAGACGAGTGCTAAACGGGCCTGCTGCTCGGCATTTTCTTCGAGAATTTTTACCTCAGCATAATACTTGTTAAAGGCTTGCGCGAGGTCAACGATATATTTGGCAATCTGGGATGGATCAAACTGTTCAAATGACCTTTTAATCGCATTTGGGAACTCTGTCAGGAGCATAACAACCTTCCATTCTTTTTCCCAGGATAACGAAGATGCTTGAAGTGACGCTTCTGTATACCCGCTTGCTTTTCGTAAAATGGAGCAGCCACGTGCATAGGTATATTGAACATAAGGACCGGTTTCCCCTTCAAAACGCAGCATTTCTTCTAGTGAAAATTCAATATCATTCATCCTAAAGTTCTTTAAGTCATGGAACATAACTGCCCCTACGCCCACTTGTTTCGCTACCTCATCTTTGTTAGAGAGGTTAGGATTTTTCTCTTCGATATTGTTTCTCGCCATCTCAATCGATTCATTTAAAACTTCCTCTAATAAGACAACCTTTCCTTTTCGTGTTGACATTTTCTTTCCGTCTTTCAACATCATGCCAAAAGGAATGTGGACCATTTTCTTTGCCCATGGATAACCCATTTTTTCTAAAACGGCGATTAACTGCTTAAAATGTAGACTTTGTTCGTTTCCTACGACATATAAAGACAAATCAAATTCATAGTTTTCTTTACGATAAAGGGCAGCTGCTAAATCACGGGTGGCATAAAGGGTGGCGCCATCGGATTTTTTAATCAAACAAGGAGGTAATTCCTCTTCAAGCAGTTCTACCACTTGCGCCTGATCGGATTCAATCAGCAGCTGTTTTCCCTCTAAGAGTTCAACCACCCGGTCCATTTTATCATTATAGAAAGCTTCCCCTGCAAAGGAATCAAATTGGACGTTCATCAATTCATAGATTCTAGAGAACTCTTTGAGAGATTCATCACGAAACCACTGCCAAAGTGACAGCGCCTCCTCATCACCATCTTCCAGACTTTTAAACCAGCTCCGTCCCTGCTCGACCAGTGAAGGATCACTTTCCGCTTCCTCATGAAACTTAATATAGAGGGTTAATAACTCTTTAATTGGGTTTTGTTTTACTTTCTCAGCCTCTCCCCAAAGCTTATAAGCCGTAATTAATTTTCCAAACTGTGTTCCCCAGTCACCAATATGGTTAATTCTAATGGGCTTATATCCGCATTTTTCCGCAATAAAAGCCAGGGCGTTCCCAATAACCGTGGAACGCAAGTGACCCATCGAGAATGGCTTTGCGATATTGGGGGATGACATGTCAATGGTTACATTATGGTTATTCCCTATGGCAAGCGCACCGTATTGTTCCTTTTGCTTCGTAATTTCAGCTAGTATAGCTTCTGAAACCAGTTTTTTATTTAAAAATATATTAATGTAGGCACCCACTACTTCTATCTTTTCAAACAGGGGTGATTGTATCTTTTCACTTAATTCTTGGGCGATTACATTTGGTGATTTTCTTTTTAATTTTGCCAGTGTAAAACACGGAAAGGCTAAGTCACCATGCAGCTGACTTTTTGGCTTTTCAATTAGCATTTCAATGTCTTTTACTTGTATCTCATGCTCTAGTGCTTCTATTAATGTCTCTGCAAGTTCCTGTTTATACTTCATTTCTAGACCTCCTATTTTTAAAAACAAAAAAACTCCCGCCTCTATAATGAAGAGACGAGAGTTAACTCGCGGTACCACTCTACTTGTTCAAATGAACCAGCTTGGCTTGTTAACGAAGAACTTCTCCGGTCTGCCCTACTGCTTTCAGGCAGACATCTCAAAAGTGCGCTTCATTCCCTGTTCCGTATCAGGCTCACACCACTCCTGACTCGCTTAGACTTTCCAGAAAATTACTCTCTTTTTCATTGACTTTTTCCGACTTAATTTGTAGTTTATTATACTGGATAAATAAGGATTTATCCAGCGATTCCTGATTATTTTTTTAATATGGGTAACCTAATGTAAAGGAGGGTTATCAATGGCCAGAAGAAATAAAATTCTCGTACCTGAGGCAAGAAATGGGCTTGATGCATTAAAGGCGAAGGTCGTTCAGGCACAAAATCCAGAGAACGCAAAATTTGAGGCTGCCGAAGAAGTTGGTGTTCCGTTAAAAAAAGGGTACAACGGTCAGCTCACCTCACAGCAAGCGGGTAAGGTCGGCGGCCGGCTAGGCGGCAGCATGGTCCGAGAGCTTGTCAAAATGGCACAAGAAAATATGATAAAAAAACGGTAGCAGCGGAGGTTCTTCAGACTGTAGAGAAAAGGTATTTTTCTCGGCGTTATATTATTTTTATGTGCTTTGGGGACGAATTGCATGAGCACCAAGCAACGATTTGTCCTCAATACAGGGGCTTGAAGACAAATCTCAGGAGCACCAAGCAACGATTTGTCCTTAATACAGGGACTAGAGGACGAAAAACAGGTGCATGGAGCAACGATTTGTCCTCAATACACCAATTTGCACTAGCCCCTCTTTAGAACATTGTCAAAAATCAAAAGTAAAGGCTGTCGAGACTTACTCGACAGCCTAAAGATTGCAGCGGAGTTTTCCGCTGCAATCTTACGAACCGGTCGAACGATAGTGCCTTACACCAAATTGCCATACAAGGAAACAGGGAAGAATAAAAAGGCTGCCTGCAAGAGGAATAAACATATAAATAAACTCATCTCCCTTTGTTTTTCCAAGTATATACATAAGCGGCAAGTAATTGACGGTACCAAAAGGGATAACATAGGTAAAAAAACGAGCTACCCACTTTTGGTAAATATTTAGCGGATATTGGGCCATTTCTCTGCCGCCATCTGTAAAGATATTAGCAACCTCCAGCCCCTGAACCGTCCAAAAACACATCGCAGCTGCCAGCATATAAATACCCGTAAAGATTAATACACCACTCGTAACCATGAAAAGCAGGGTAAATGCCTTAAGCAGGCTCCATTCAATAGGAAGATTTGCCAAAGCCCATAGCAGGACGATGACACTTTGAAGCAGCCTGCCTATCCGGGTAAATTCAAACTTTGACCCCAACACTTGCAAGAATGTGCTTCGCGGGCGCACGAGTACACGATCGAAATCACCCTTGATGATCAAACTGGAAAAAGTGTCAAATCCCCGTGCAAAACACTCGCTTAAAGAAAAAGCCATATGGATAATCGCAAAACAAAGTGCGACCTCAAAAAACTCCCAGCCTTTTATCTGCCCAAACCGTTCAAACAAAAAGTAGAGTCCTGCAAAAACAGAGAATGGGATGAAAAACTGTCCAATCGATAACAGCCAGAATGATGTCCGGTATTGCATTTGTGATTTAAATAAAATCAGTAAGTACTTAAAATAAAGGCTCATCTTCACCTATCCCCCCTGTACGATGACTCTTTTTAGTGCGGCGTTAAGTGCCAGTTTTCCGAGCCATAGGAGACCCAACAGGTAAGCCAATTGAATGAAAACACCTATTAGTGCTTCTGTTTGGGGTATATGACCGGAATATACACGAAATGGAAAATCTGCGGTCCAGCGAAATGGCAGGACGTATGCTATTTTTTGAAGCCATAATGGCATGAGTGGAATCGGGATAATCAATCCTGCGAAAAATTCCCCCAATACGCCAAATATCAATAGTGATCCCATTGGTGATAACGTTACAAATACAGAAATATATAAGAACATGGAAATGGCCACTAAAAGTAGCAAGCCTAATAAAAGTGTAATAACAAATAAAAGAAAGGTGGTACCGTTTGGAGGAAGTGTCATGTTGTAGGGTTTTGGTAAAAAGAGAGCGATGATTAAGATTGGATAACACCGCAATAATGCACTGGATAATCGCTGTGCGAGAAGTTTTGCATACCAGAACCCATATAAATCTGTTGGCCTGCATAGTTCATAGGCGATATTGCCGCTTGTAATGAGATCAAATAACTCATTGTCACGAAACCAAAGCATAACAAAAGCAAGGAATGCCTGCTGAAGCCAAATATATGTAATGAGTTCTTTTAGAGAAATGGGAGGTGTAACCGCAGCATGTTCATAGAACGCTTCAAACACCATAATCGAAATAAATCCCCAGAAAAATTGCGTTGCCACCCCAGCTAACGCTGCTGCCCGATATTGCATTCCAATTAAGAGTCGTAGTTTTAATACTGCAGCATATACCTTCATATTTGAAACTCCTTATAAAGCTGAACAATGATGTCTTCAATGGGCTGAGATTCGATGGTGACATCTAATAAATCCACCTGTTTCGATAGCTCAGTAATAACATCTGATGTAAGGATTTGTTCTGTATCGATGCTAAGGACAGCGTGTTCAGGGGACCAGTGGATGATGTTGGTTCCAGGTATATCTATGAAGTTCTTGTTTTTACGGTAGTCTGCTGTAATCGTTTTATGTGTTCCAAAACGTCTTCTTAATTCCTCTAAATTCCCGTCATAGAGTAAACTGCCTTTGCCAATTAATATTACCCGATTAGCTAGCGCTTCGATATCGTTCATATCATGGGTGGTTAGAACGACCGTCACACCCTTTTCCTGATTAATCGTTTTGATGAATTGCCGGACAGCAATTTTTGAAACGGCATCAAGCCCGATCGTAGGTTCATCTAAAAATAGAATTTTCGGGTTATGGATAAGAGAGGCAGCTATTTCACAGCGCATCCGCTGACCTAAGCTTAATTGTCGGACAGGAGCGTTTATGATGTCTTTTAATTCTAAGGTTTCGATGAGCAGATTTAATGTCGTTTTATATTCCTGTGGCGGTATTTTGTATATATCCTTTAATAGTTCAAATGAATCGATGACCGGAACATCCCACCAAAGCTGCGAACGCTGGCCGAAGACAACGCCTATATTTTTTACATACTCTACACGTTCCTTCCAGGGTGTGAAGCCCTTAATGCTGCAATTTCCCCCATCTGGAACTAAAATGCCGCTCATGATCTTAATGGTTGTAGACTTTCCTGCACCATTGGGCCCAATGTAACCAACAATTTCACCGGGTTCGATGGTGAAGCTGATATCTTTTAAGGCTTCAACAATGGTAAATTCTCTATGGAAAAGTGCTTTTGTGGCCTGCAGCAATCCCGATGATCTTTTAGGAACTTTAAAAGATTTATTTATGCCTTCTACTTTAATCAAATGGTTCCCTCCCTTTTTGTCACAGAGGAAAATAGTACCATTCAGGGCAGATGAGTGTCAAGAATTTTTAGAATTGTATATAATACTTAAAAAAACCGATCTCATAAATAGTGAGAAACGGTTTTTTCTTTAACCTTTTGAAGCTGAAATTTGGTATAACCTTATTATTCCTGGAACATCCTATAGTCCTTCTTTTACCAAAAACATTGGAAGATCCTTCGCCATGACTATCGGTGGTGAGCTTCTGCAGCCATTGCCTCTCGCTTTGTTACATGAACGGTACCTGGCGGATGGTTAGGTGGTGCATATATGGAATAAAGTTTAAGCGGAATATTCCCTGTATTGGTTACATTATGCCATGTTCCTGCCGGTACCATTATTGCTGAGTCATCAGCGATTCTTCTAACAAAATTAAGATCGTTTTTTCTCATGCCCATTTGAACAATCCCTTGACCTTGTTCAATCCGTAAGAATTGATCCACGTTAGGATGAATTTCCAAACCAATATCCTCACCTGGTTGAATACTCATCAATGTTACTTGTAAATGTGTTCCTGTCCATAAAGCAGTACGATACGTATTGTTTTGTTTAGACGCCTCATTAATATTCACAACAAATGGATTGGGCCCATAATCTCTTAGTCTGGCTGGATGATTCCAGTAATCAGATTGTCTTTCGTAGTTACTTGTTGGCACATAATATGGAAACTGATATGGATCGTAATAAGGAACATAGTACAATTTTCTCCACCCCTTCACCTTTTTCAATTATCCTATGCAATTGTTTTCTCAACTGTACTTAGGTTCAGGGCTTATTACTCTTTATCAAGTGGTGAAATGATATTATCTTTATATGTATCGATATAAATGTTCCCATTAGCTGCTAGGACCGCATAAACCACTTCATCAACCTTAAGCTTCCTTTTATTTAGTTCCCTCTCTAACCAAATTTGGGAGAGGTTATTTTGCTTAAGGTTTTTTTCAATTACTTTTCCATCCATTATAAGTTCTATAGGGATCCTCTGTTCAAGATTTATTGGAATAGATAAATCCTGCTTTGTTACACTCCGATATTGTGGTTTTTTTAATAAAGCCAGGGAACCATTCACTTCAACAATTGCATAAAGAACATCTTCAATATTAAATACACCTTTTTCTCTTAATTGCTGATTGAGATAATCCAAAGTGTAACGCATCTTTTTCATATTATTCTCAAGTATTTTTCCATTTTGTATAACAATTGTAGGATCTCCCGCAAAGAACTTCCTTGCCCGTTTGTTTTTTAATGACATCAATGAAATAAAATAAACAACTGCAACAAATACACTAAATGATAAAAGTAAGTGGTGCACCTTAATATTCGTATTAAAGCCTAAGTTGGCCGCAATGGCCCCCATAGCGATAGTAGCAATAAAATCAAATAACGTCATTTGAGCAATTGTTTGTTTTCCAAGGATTTTTGAGCCAATTAAAAGAAGACCAAAGGTACATATTGATCTGATAATAACTTCAAAATGTTCAGGCATATTATTCCTCCTTGAAAATATTCATATCTATGTTTCCCTCGTGGCCTTTTAAAATTCTTTTACCTATCTTAATAATTAATGCTGCACTTCAAAATGACATAAGGAATACCCGTCGTTTGTGATCTTTCGAACTGATAACGTTCTGGGCAGCAAATGAACATACGATATTGAGAGCATATTGAATAATAGAAAAAGGGACGAAATCCAATTGGATCCTGATGCATTACAAAAAAGTCGGGAACTATGAAGGCTTGAAACCCGCATTCCTACGTTCGTTTTTGTCACTCCCGATAATAAAAGTCGGGAACCGTGTTATTTTCAGCTGTACAAAAAAGTCGGGAACTGGAATAGACCTTTTCTGTAATATCGTTATTTCTCGGATCCACATTATAGTTATTTTTGGTTATATCTCTTTAATTAAAACACCACATTACTTGAAGAAGAAAAATACCTTGCTTCCTTAATCAATTGACTTGAGATAACTTCATAATATAACATCATATTAATAAAATTATTATTAAAAACGGGTGAAATATCTATGGACAATTATAAATTGTTTTCAAAATGGTTAAATCAGGTTTTAGAGCAAGACATCCCTAAAGGAATAAAAGCATTCAATTTTAACTTATATGAAGGTTCAGAAGATACATACGATATACAATTAATTGGTTCTGATGAATTTGATGAACATGACTCAGATTGGGCTTGCACCGACTATTTTACTTCGGAAGAAGATATTTGCTACATAAAAAGAACAGAAGATATTGAGCATTGGGAACAAGGTTTAAACTACATTACGATTCTAGTAGAACGATATCTGGAAGAAGGAGAGAATGCAAACATCCTTAAAAGTGCATCTGCAATAGGAATTGGATTTGTAGATGGGGATATTGATATTCTATATCGTGCTTAAAAAATTGACCTTAAAATATTATCAGATTGTAAAGCCTGTTTTAATCATTAATAATTGAAACAGGCTTTTATATTTACAGGTTCCTAACTCTCGTTACTTCAATAAAGTAAATATTAACCAATCCGTAAAATTGTATTTAACATTCTAGGCTTGTTTTTTTCAAATACATCGATTAGTTCCTTACCGAATACAGTAATGGTCTCTTCCCAAGGATGACCTAAAAATCCCCATTTGAATTCCTTTTGTATAAAGAAGTAATAATCCCCATCAGGAAAAATAGGTATTATCCACTCATTAAATTCGTCTCTGGGAAACTCTAAAAAGGGATTAACCCAATAACAATCATGCTGCCAATCTAAAGCATAAAAATACTCATTATCATTCGTTAATTCTTGAAAAGCAAACATCGATTTCTTTTCAAGGTCATTATAAATCTTTACAAACTCCTCTAATTCTCCTGACCAATTTCGATAGCTAGAAATATCATATGTGATAAATGGTTTTGGTACTTTAAACGAAGGAAATATTGAGATGCTTGGTTTAAATTTAAATTCTTTACATACCTTTTTCCATACAGCGTCATATTCAGATTGAGAAAGTTCAATCCAATTATTAATATTAATCCCTCCATAAAACGGTATCCTAATAAGGATGGATGCCTTTTTTACTTCAACAGTTTTTTATATGCCGCAATGGTATATATAATAATCACCTTTGGCTAATTGTGCTGACATTGAGATTATTTTTTCAAATAGCTTAATTACTTCATCTCGGTTGAATACTAGCTTTTCATATTCACCTAATATTTCATCACTTTTGTCATAAATAAATTCCCCAGTAAGTTCAAGTGTATCAGGTGCATTTTTAAATAAATCCCTCCAAGAGGAAAAAACACTTTCTAATGTTGATGAAGATTGCTTATCAAAAAGCGTAACTCCATGATAGTTTAGACCCCTACCGTTTGGAGTTCCTCGTAAGGCTGGATTTTTACTAGGGATCCATTCTAATGAGTCATAAATATATTGAATTAAATCATCATATATTACAACACTGTCAATAATACCGTTGTTCTTTTCTCTATGCATCCAAAATTCTTTAATATCGTTTGTGCTAGGAATGAGGTAAAACTCATGCTCTAAACCCATGCTATCCTCCTAAAGCCAGTTTGCTTAATAAGATTTCCCTATTGCTTTTTTAAAATAAACCTTCGAGGTGGACCATAACACTGTTCCCCTTGGAAGTATGCTAGTTTGTCGGGAATGCAAGAAATTAAGAATGGCATTCCACATCCAATTAAATTCTCTAAGGCTTCCCTTAGCGGCAAATCTTTTCCATCCATATCACTAATAATAGAGGTCATTACATAGCACATGTTCCCCGCATCATGTTTTTTCAATAATTTCTCAATTTCTTCTGGGTCGGAATTAGGTTTAGGTATTTCGAAAACAAATTCTTTACGAAGACACTCGAAAGGACTTTCTAATCTTCCTATCCTATCACGGCGTTTCTTGCTTGAAGATAGTTCGAAAAGAACTCTTTTTTGGGTTTTTTTAATGAAAAAAGTTTTGACAATGATTTCTTCAATTTCTTTGTTCATCCCAACCCCTCCCATAACTCAATTTCACCATAAAACACCATATAATTAAGGGATTCTTGTTCAACTAACTCCTTTATTGAAATAATTATGAAGGGACTTCAAATTACGAAGTCCCTTCATGTTTTACTGTTTCATATTCTGTGGTCCTTAAAGTGATCAGTCTTTTTACTTCATTGGAAACGGTTGGTCGAAGTCCTGCCTTTTTGTAAATTATCCAATCAAGGACTGGTTCGTCCTCTTTTTTTAGCCTTTCAATCGTAAATTCAACACGTCTTTTTTGAAAAGCTACTAAATCCTCCGACACCTTTTCAATAAATTCCATTGTTTTTGGGAGTTTGTCCGCTTTTTTCTGTAATAACGATAATTCATTTATTTTCTTTCCAATAGAAGTTACCGTTATCTTTGTCGGCTTTTCAGCATCTTTATCCCAATTTCGTAGCACTTTCCTCACTTGTTTCAGAAGTTCTTTATCCCGTTTTTCCCAATCGACCCGTTGATAAGCTGTTTGAATCCTTTTCTTTACAGGAGAATTAGTGTTGAGCCAATTACGATCATTGCGATACAAAAAGGCATACACATCAGGAACCATTTTTCGCAATTCCGTTTTTGACTTTTCAGGATATTGTTCCTGAAGGTCGAGCCATTTGCTTTTTCTTTCATTTAATTGTGTCTCAAAATCCTCCAGAGACTCATTTACCTCTTTCTTTTCAACCTTTGGAAGTTTCCACGGTACTTTCAGTTCTAGCTCGGCAGCATATTTTTTGATGGTTGCCCTATCCGCCTGCAATTCTCTTGAGATTTCTGTAAGGGAGTTCCCTTCATTCACCAATTCGGTCAGTTTTGTTTTCCAAACGTGCCCGTAATCCTTGATTGTACCGATACGATATTGATCATCTCTGCTTCTGTCAGGTCCTCTTCTGGAAAAGACAAATCCACAATCACAGCGGAATGTTCCAACAGGTTTCCTCGTATCATAACAAATGGTTACTGTAAAATCTTTTACGACTGGTTTTCGATGATTTGGACAGGCAGTATTTAAGCATAACCATGGTCCTTTCCCAAATGGCTGATACTCTTTTTTACCAAATAAGTGGTCCAAATCTGTTTCTAAAAACATCATCACCAACAAATGCCGAAGCGGATGAAAGGACTTGCGGTGTTTTTGGAAAATCATCGTTAACCAATCTGTTTCTTCGAACAATACAGATGACTGCAATAGCTCCAAGCTGTGGTCGGAGAATTTCGCACCAAAACTTTGGTACAGTCTATCCCGTTTTACCGTTCCGTTCACACTTGCATATCCCTTTTGTTTCAGCAGTTCCAGGTATTTTGACCGAATGGTATTATCATTAGTTTTAAGACGTGTGTTATTTAAAAGGGAATCCGTTTCTTTTGATATATCTAATAGCAGCTGAATTTCTTCCATATTTAGTCCATCTAGTCTTATCTTTGTTCTTTCGACATCAGGTGTGGCAACAATAAACTCATGTTGGTTTTGAGTTTTCACTGAAACTGATGTTTCCTCCAGTACCCTTTCATGCTTCGGACAAACAAAAACACCAGGGGCTTGGTGAACCCGTCTCCAATACGTCTCGCCGTAAGTTTCCATGTCCTCTTTGATACAGTCACTGCATACCCAAAGGTTTGTTTTTACTTTCACATTGCTTGCCGACACACCGATACGCGTATGAATTGTGCTTCCTTTGCTTTCTAGCATCGACTTTTTCACTTGTTTCGCCTGTTTCGGAAGTAAAAAAGCAGCATAGTATGGATACATCGTATGATCATTAATCAATTGATCGGCATCCCAATAAGGACCCAATTGGCTTAGTAAAGCATATAAGTTAGCGGGCAAATCCCAAACGGAACGAACTGTCCGTTTACCGAACAGTTCCTCTACCGTCATTTTGGGACTCGTATTTCCAGACCATACATTATAACGAGCTAGTACGCTATACAACAATTCATCAGGATACGGCGTGGGAAACCAATGCAGCATTTTCATCTTCCTCCCAGATTTCGTCTAATGGTGGTTTAATAATGCCTTTATCCAGAAAATACTCATAGACGGATTTCTTCTTTTGTCTTGCTTCTTGCATCAATCGTCCCAAGTAATTTTCATTTATTGTATCGATTTTCCTTTTCTTAGCTTTGATTTCAGCCTTCTTGTCATCCTTATCAATCAGGAGTTTGACGGCTTCCTTCAGCACCGTTGATTTTTCAATATCATCGCCTAAATTTTTAAACACTTTCTTAACAGCACTTTCCACTTGTTTTGGATCGAAATCCATCGCTAACAATTGCAGCGTCACTTCTTCTAAAAGAGACTGCTCTTTTTTCTGACGCTTTTGTTGTTGTAACTTCTTTTGAATACGAATCTTATCCTGAAAATCAATGGAGGCTTTGTATTTCTCGATTTCCTCATCCATATCAATCGGAAGAATATCTTCATATTTGGCAATTTCAGTCGGAATTCCTGACCGCAACGCATCCAGCATCGGTTTAACGAGTCGTAAGCTGTCCTTAGCCACCTGTTTCATGGTTTGTTTTGTTATTCTTTCATCCCCTGTTGCAATCGCTCGTACTTGCGAAAGCATAAAGAGCTTAACCGCAATATCGAGAATTCCTTGGCTTTCTTCATAAAGAAGATCGTTGAATTCGCTTGTCAATTCGGTATAATGAGCTGTCCATTGATATTCCCACATGCCCTCGACAAATAAATCCCAAGACTCATCTTTTGGCATCTGCGACCAAACCATATCGCCTTGCCCGCTTCCCCGTCTTGCCTGGCGGAATTCGCTTTGCAAAATGGAAATGGCTTTATTTGTTCCAACCATTAAAACTGGTATTCCGATGGTGTTAACGAGTGTTACGAAGAAGTTCAACATCTTTTCAGATCCGCCGCTTTTGCTAAGGCTCAAATGCTGAATTTCATCAATGATAAGAAGACCAATTCCGTGACGGCTTGCTAGGTGATTCATTCGTTGCATCATTAAATCCAGTGTATTTTTTTGTGCTCCGAATTTGTTTAAATAATTGGAGCCAAGTAACCGATCGAGTTCTGAGAAAAAGCTCATACATAATCCTTTTAGGGAACCATCAAATGGACAGTCGAGCTTTAACCAAGAGATTTGTGTAAATTGAAATGGTTTTCCTTTGTATTCCTGATGCTTGATCATTTGTGGATAAAAGGATAGTACCCTTTCAATGGCAGTGGATTTTCCAATTCCCGAAAGACCAATAATCGTAAAACCAGCAGCTGTACGTTTGGCTTCAGTTTGATAGGTTTTTAAAAACTTCCCTTCTTTTATTGCCTTATAGCTTTCGTGAATCCTCATGACTTCTTCTCTTTTCATCGGATTTCGGTGCAAATACCCTTGTCGAATGGCTCTTGAAATTCGTTGTTCCAAATCAAGATGCTTTTCGAACGGTTGAAAGTATTGAAACAATCGTTGTACACAATGAAACCGATAGTTAGCATTTAAGGATCGTTCTTTTTCGTCATAAGAAGGTATAACCGATAAATGCTCGATCACATCATCCTCTGTAAAAATAGGAGGAAGAGCCTCAATTAAAGGATTGGATTCATAATCTTGAACAATTTGATCGCTATAAATGGCATCGACCATTTCTTCACCATGCAGTATCTGTGATTCACTTGTTGCTAACCCTTGCACGATTCAACTTCTCCTTCTGTTTTTGACGTAATAACTGTAACTTTGAACTCACCTGTGTAGAAGTTGTTTCTTCAACAACAACTTTCTCTTCAATAGGTTGAGGAAACGGTTGTAAATCAGCCAGTAAAAAGGCTTCTTCTTTCCGCCTTGCTTCTTTTTCCACTGAGCGATTTTCACGAATCCCTTTCACCTTTTGATTGTTGCTCATTTCCACTTTTTCTTTATCCAAAGACTTCTTAGCCTTTTGAGCGATGTGTTCAATGTCGCTTGTTAAATCCACGTTTTGTTGCAGTTCTTCATGTTCAAAAGATTGTTTTTTAAACAATTCGTAAGCAAAGTAATACTCGACTTCTTCCATGGTTTTGCCGCTGTACTTCTTTTGATGGTCAAGCAAAGTTGCCACTTCATAACTTCTGCCGTCTTCACCTGGCAGATAAATGTGTGACATGTCTCTAGGATCGTAGCAAATCGGGATTAGCCAGCTCTTTTCCCTTGCCTCTCCAAACCAATTTTCTTTTAATGCCGTTTCACTGCTGAAACGCATCTTTTTAAAAACGATCCCTTTTTCCGTTACCCTTGCGTTGGCGGTCGGAAGGAGATGAAGTTTTACAATATCCTCAGAATAAGAACGAAGTTTACCTGAGCGATTTTTTATCCCCCATTTCCATAATTCACGCGGGATGAGGGAAACCTCATCCTCGATCATCATTTCATCCTGATTATAGTTTTTTAACCAGTGATGATTGTTGTGATGAAGTACACATTTAATGATGATACTTGTAAACTCCTCCAAGGTTAACGTGGCATCCAATCGATAATCCCTGTCACCTCTTACCCTTACATCCGTATCCACTGTTCCAGGTAAAAATGGTTTCACTTTTGTATTGATAACTCGAAAGTGCTGTTCCACTATCCCTTTCCAATCGGCACGATATGGTGGTGTATTTTCCACTTTCATATGAAAAGCGTTGATTAGCCGTTCCACGTTGTAACCTTCCAGTTCTCCTCGGTCGGCTAAAAGGGTCTGTGGAAGATAATGACAATCCCATTCTTCTTTTGTTATATCAATCCCGTATTGCTTACAATAGGAAACTTTATCACTGGCTGTATTGGCTAACGCCATCATCGCTCCAAACCACGATGGACCCTCTAGTCCTACATAAAGACCTACAACCATTCTGCTGAATACATCGATTACTACATAAATTACAGGGCGACCAATAATCCAATTTCGATTGAAGCTGCTAACAAGATAAACATCGGCAACCGTCGCATCAATTTGATATTTGGTTCCAGGACCGTATAAATCACCTACTGATGTTCCCAAAACCGCACGATTTTCTAACTCGTATTTTCGGTTACCCTTTCTCTTACGCAATTTTTCTTCGGCTTTATAGGTTTTTTCATACCAAAATTTAAATTGCCTTAAAGTCGGGAGTTTATCTTTTTCATGGAGAATAGGTTTTTTCACACCATTTTCATACCGATAATCTGCTACAAAGTGCGTTTGGAGCATCAAATTATAGGTTGTAGCGAGTGGATTTTTTTTGGTAGTATGATAAAACCTCTTTACACTGACCTCAAAAATCCGTTTTATTTCATTGGTAATGATAATTCCTTCTCCGAAGGATCTTCCGAACTTCCGTTTTCTCCCGTTCTTTTTGTCTGTAAAAGTCTTTTCTTTTCCTTTACCACCAGAGTCTTTATAATCGGGTAGCAAAGCGTTTTTGACTTTCCCTCTTTGCCAATATTGGGTCAGATATTTATAGAGCAAACGCTTGGTTTTGCCCGTCTTCACCATTGCGTCTCTAATGAGGGAACCTCTTTTGTCTGCTTCGTAGATGTATGGTTCTAGTAAAACCATATCTTCGATGCATTCCCATCGTTCATCCCGTAATTCCTTACTTTTTTCAGAAAGCTGATCCTCGTCCTGATAGATGAAGCCGTAAGGATCATTATCTACAAAAGACAATAATTGTTCATCATGCATTTGCTGCAAATCAGAAATCTTACGTTTGATAGGTAGTGTGCTTTCCTTTTCCATATCGATGGTGTAACAGATGATGTTTCCATCATCTATCCAAATAATTCTTTCTAATCGTTTCTTTCCACCGACTTCTTCGATGCTAATAATGTCATTGATTACAAACATTCAATTCCTTCCTTCTTAAATAGAGTCAAGTTTGAAAACATCTTCCACCCAAAGATGTGTGAAAATCTTTTTGGTTATATTAACAGGGGCTTCTTTTCTAGCAATTAAATGCTTAAGGATTTCAAGCCCCATTCCATCTTCCAACTGAAAGGTTTGATCAAATTCTGTCACCATTTCGATAATAGAGGTTTTATATTTTTTGATAAAAGAATTCATTTGCTTGGCGTAAGTGTTAAGTGTGGAGGCAGGCAGATCCTCAATTTCAAAATACGAAAGGTGCAGCCATTCTACATTTTCCACCAAGTCTTTTGGAATTTCTTTTTCCGTAATAATCCCCCAGTCAATTCCGCGATCTCCCCAATAGGCACGCTCGATTTCTAATTTCTCAATCGTTCGCTGGTTTTCTAAATTGCTTGATGGTTTAACGGTGCGAGCGACGTGTCTTGTACCTTTGGAATCTTTTAGGGTTATAAAGAAATCGGTCGTCATCACAATAGGAACTTGAGATTTTGGATCGGTTGGGTGTTTAATCCCTTTTTCATTAGCGATGTACCAGGTGTCATCGCGGGACAATGGATACTGCTCTCTTATATCGACCACAGAATCGTTCCATTCCAACACATAGTAATAATCCCGTTCCAATTTAGATAGGAATTGATGGATACGATTTGTTTTCCACCCTTTTCCTCTTGTGGCTAATCCATTTGAAGGGAAATCCTGAATGATAATCCACGGCTTATACTCCTTTCCAGAACCTTGCCCTCGACCTTCTTTTTCCATTTCTAGGATTTTCTTTTCAGTTAATGCTGTTTTCCTTTTTGACACAGTTGTCACCCCTTTGCTAAGAAAATTCATGCTCCTATCATAAACAGGAAGCTCACTTCTTACATGCTGTAAAATTTTCTAGTGCCGATTTTTACCAAAAAAATATTTTTGAGAAAAAATAATTTAAAAAAATATTTTTTTGACGATTTTTTATCTCAGTTTTGATTATATTTTTGAAATAAATTTGTTTTCCAGTAATTTATAAACGACATTTTTCTATCATTATGAACAAAAAACGTCATTTATAAACCACCAAAATTACAAAAAAATGACCTGTTACTTTATTAACAGATCATTTTTTATTGAGTGCTATTTTTATAAAGTCATTAAAATGACGTAGATTTTCAAAGAACTTATGCTTGTTTTCGCTTTTACAATATTCAATAGAATAGTAAAACAATGCCTTTATTTCAATTAGGATTTCTTCTTCCTCTAAATGTTTTATGACATCGGGAGAAAGGGTTCGATCCTCTGTCACCTTTAGGAGTAATTGTCGCCAAGTTTTTGGCATTTTCACTTTTTTGTTATTTAAGGCATTCATAGCCCCATTTGTTGATAGTTCATCAAAAGTTATTAAATAGGCTTCGAACGATTCAATTTTAGGATCTTTCCCACCAATAAATTCATCCACTCGCTGCTTAAGTTCAGATGGTTTTACATTTTTACTGTACTTTCTCATTAAAATAGACCGCAGCTTTTTTAAATATTCCTCATATTCATCCTGTTCTAGTCTGCTAATTGTATTCCGAACATTATCGACATACATATTTTCTCTCTCCCTTGTTTCTCTCTTTTTAAAGTAATTTCCGATTATTCAGAATAAATACTTGTAAGATTGAATTTTAAGAGTAATGATTGTGTCATTTTTCTACATATTTCAAAAATATATTGTTCTCTTTTGTTGAATGGTTTAAGTTATTGTCATAGGGAGGGAAATATATGGAATTTAACGATCATATTTGGGAATGGTCATCGGGGCTTCCTAAATGGCAAAATGATTTAATCAGAAGGCTATATCAAAAATCTATGCTAGAAAGTAAAGACACAGATGAAGTAATAAATAATATCCTTCATGAGAATGGTTTTTCTGGGAGGATTTTAACCATTAGTCCTTTAGAAAAAAATCATATCCCTAATAAAAATCCGAAAGAAACCATCAAGATTACTGCATTAAAAAACTTCAATAATATTGCCGCCATCGAACCAGAGTATGGACTTGAATTTTTACCTGATGGGTTAACGGTTGTGTACGGTGAAAATTCCGCTGGTAAATCTAGTTATGCTAAGGTGTTAAAGCAGGCTTGTCGAGCTGTCGATGATAAAACAAAGATTCATCCAAATATCTATAAATCAGGCGGGTCAATAAGCACAGCCGACATTCATATACAGCAAAATGGCACAGAAACTATTATTAATAGAGTGGTAAATACCGCACCTGAACAGCAGTTAACATCCATCAGTATTTTCGACACTGATTGTGCGAGAGTTTATGCAGAATCCGAAAACGAGGTTGTATTTATTCCAACTGAATTTAAAATCTTCGATGATCTTGCTCGGCATCAAACTGCAATAAAACAAGGTTTATTACAGTTAAAAGATGAACTTTTAGAAACACTGCCTTCATTCCATGAGTTAACCACCTCTTCAAAAGCCAAAACTTTTGTTGAATCTATTTCTTACAAAACGAAAGAAAAGGACATTCAACAGAATTGTATTTTTACAGAAAAAGATCTGGAGCGGCTTAATCAGATTACAAAAGATTTAAAGGTCCTTATAGATTCAAATCCTGTTAAATTAATGCAGGAACTTCAAAGGAACATAAATGATATTACAAACTTAAAAAACAACCTCCAACAAATTCTTAACGAATTATCTTTTGAAAAAGTTAAAGAATTTGTCTCGGTACATCAACAATACCTTGATTCGAAAGCAACGTTGGAAGTTTTAACTCGTGAAGCATTTGTAGAACAACCTTTAGCAGGTGTTGGGAGTGATCCTTGGAAAAAACTATGGCACACCGCCAAACAATATCATGAAATTGCTTATCCTGGAAAGTCATTTCCACACGTCGAGAATGAAGCAAAATGCCTATTATGCCAACAAGACCTTAAGGAAGAGTCTCGAATTCGATTAACACGTTTTGAGGAATTTATCACTGACAGCATTAGTCAAGAAACAGCTCAGTTACACTCTCAAAGACAAGATTTAATAACTAAAATAAAATCTTTACCATTCACAAAAGTGGCAGAACCCTCTGTTCGTACTTTCTTTTATCATGATTCTCCTGAATTGGATATGAAAGCGGAATTGTTTATCCAATCAGCAATAAAAGTTAGTACATTATTACAAAATGCCGAGACAGATATTTACCTGTCCTTGGATGATATTCCAGAAATAGAACTACCACCTCTAAAAGAAATGGCACATTGGTTAGAGATAAAAAATAATGAATTGAAACATTTAAAAACAATAGCCCAACAAGACAACTCAGCAGAATTACTTGCAGAACAGAACGAGTTAGTTTCAAAAGAAAAGGTCTTTAAAAGAATAGATGATTTATATCGCTTAGCAAAAATTCGCCAAGAAGTTGATAAGATTGATAAAGCAATAAAATCACTGGATACAACCAAATTGACAAAAAAATATAACGAATTATCCAGTTCATTGTTGACCGACAAGTTTAAGGACGAAATTGAAAATGAACTAAAGCAGCTAAGAAGGGAACACATTCTATTCAAGCTAAATAGCAGAGGGGTAAAAGGAAAAACCACGATAAAACTCGCTTTGGATTCCAGTTCAAAAATTAACATTAACGAAATCCTTAGTGAAGGTGAACAAAAAGCATTATCAATAGCCTTCTTCCTTGCAGAAATCTCTTCTATTCCATCAAATGGAGGAATCATACTTGATGATCCTGTCTCCTCCTTAGACCATAGCAGGAGAGAGTATGTTGCTCATCGGCTAGTACAAGAAGCAAAAAAACGGCAAGTCATTATTTTTACACACGACATCGTGTTTCTACATACCTTGCAAAAACATGTTAATTTACAAAACGTAAACGCATCCTATTGTTCTGTAAGGAGAAATGGTAACAGGGCAGGGATTGCAAAAACGGAAATGCCATGGATAACCCTTTCAACTAGTAAAAGAATCAAATACTTAAGAAATGAACTGCCAAAGCTAAAAAAGTTAGAAAGCCAGTTAGATCCAGATATGTATTTTCCGCAAGTTAAAACATGGTATATGCTGCTTAGGGAATCGTGGGAACGTGCCGTAGAAGAATTGTTGTTAAACGGTGTCGTTGAAAGGTTTAATCCAAGTGTTCAAACACAAAAACTTAGTAAAATTAAATTTTCGGATGAGATTGTCCAACTCGTAACTGAAGGTATGACAAAAACATCCACTTACGTACACGATGAATCTCAGGCTATTGGTCGTATAGTACCAAGTAAAGATGAAATGAATGATGACCTTAACATGTTGGAGCGGTTTAGTAAATTGTTTAAAAAATAGGTTATGTTTAACGATAACTTTGATATTAAACAAATTCAAAAGGACCAGTGTTTTGGTCCTTTTGTTTATTTTTATTCAACTTAAGAATTCACTAGCTCAATTGTAATTTTTTATAATCCAGTAACTATATTCTTTAAATCCAATAAATAAATCTTTGTACCTGTTGTAAGTAAAAGGCATGATCCCCTGCAACTAATAAATTCAGCTTTAATTACATTTTTATCTTTATCAATTAATGTTAAAAAATATTTTCTTCTTAATTGATTACCAGGAAGCATTTTATAAAGGATATACTTATCATGTTTACCATATCCTCCACGAAACAAAACATAATTTTCATACACTGTAAAACTGTCGGCACCTTCTACATCTGGCTTGAAATAGTCAATGTTACCTTTATAATATCTTCCTAACTCAAAATCGGTATAAAAATAAAACCAAATTTCCTCATCAGATATAACATTAAGTGCATAACAGTCGATAATAAAATGATCTCCACTATTCGGGTACTTATAAAGTTCATTCCCGTAGGAATCCCATGCTCTTAAGCCATCACTACCAATCGGATTATCCCAGCCATTATTCCCGAAAACACCTTCATCAAAATAAGATGTCCAGATTTTGTTCTCCTTTGTTACATACAAATTTTGTATGCCATCACCAAGTAGGAATTCACTTAATAAGTTGCCTTCCATATCAAAAACTCTGGCATTGTGATCAAATTTTCCATTGTCATATAAATGTGAACGTGCACACACTAATAATATGTTATCTTTCTCTATTGATTGAATGAAATGGTAGTTCCATTTTTGTTTTTTTAGTACAACTTCCTTAATGTATTCTTTTGTGAGTATTATTGCTTTGTAGTCATACGCTTCTGTTGTTTGTACAGGCGGAAACATACCATCTATTCTTTCTGGTACTTTGTTTACTGCAAGAACACATATTTCCCCAAATGGTCCAATTGAGGAGTCAACAACAGTGTACCCATTTAAGAATTCACCTAAATCATATTTTGGTTCTACAAGATAGTTTATCGTTTTCTTTAACAAGATTTCCCTTCTTTCAAATATCGTATTAATCTTAACTCTAGTACCCTTACAACAAACAGCCTTTCGTATATTGCCTATTACATTCCTATATTGCGTTTTAGCATTTATCTTAAAACTTCAAAATTAATGTTGTGGTTACATGTTTCAGGATATCTCGATGCAGCATTTATCAGGAATTCTTTTGCTGCTTTTTTAACACATGTTAAATTCATGTTAATACAGTTTTTCTGTAATCTTTGTACAAATGCTTCAACTAAATCATCGTCTTCAGGAAAATTAATACTCCCAGCAAAGCCAGGTGCAAAACTGTTAAATTGAGGTGGTTCCATTATTTGATATCTATGGTTTGGTAGATTTGTTTTTTTTACTTCAATAAATACCAATTTGGGAGTTCCATTAACACAACTACCAATGTAAACAGCACATTTCGTATCGTCATATGTTTCATCAACGGAAATATAATCCTTAATAAATTCTAAACATTTTTCCGATAAATCAGTAATATCACAATCATTTTCTTTAATAAAATCTAGAAAATAATTGATAAAATTGGAATCGATTCGACCAGCCATACTAATTAATTTATCATTTATTTTAAAAATTTTTTTTGCATCTTCATCTCTAGATATTATTTCAAAATTTGAATTTACATCTAACTTTAATGAATCAGCACCCATGAGTAAATATGGTTGTAGTCCAGGTTCAGGTTTTACAGCAACCGCTATTAGTACAGTCATTATTAATTCCCCTTTTTTTTAGTCTTCTTTATAAAACTCAGGATAAGCCTTCTTTCCAATTTACACTATCTAACTGTATTTCAAACTCTTGTTGCTAAAATGTCAACGTAATTTTGTAAATTTTTTCTTGGAAAGGCAATTTATTCTTTTGGTTTAACCAAGAACTCTTCTCCAATTAGATTCAAATGGTTCAAATCGATACCTATCAACAAAAAAAGACCCAACCCTAAAATTGGATTGAGTCTTACTTGATCAATTTTAATTCATAATTGTTGAAAAACACTTTTTAAATCAGTTCCTGACTTTTTTGTCCAGTTCCTAACTTTTTTGTACGGTTCCCGACTTTTTTGTTCAGTTCCCGACTTTTTTGTCTTTCAACAGATCCGCCCCGAATATAATCCTTTTTATTCAACTGTCACCGATTTTGCAAGGTTACGCGGTTTGTCCACGTCGCAATCACGGTGTAATGCTGCGTAATACGCAAGAATTTGAAGTGGTATTACAGAGATAAGTGGTGTTAATAAATCATTTACTTCCGGAATAACAAAGCTGTCTTCATCCATGTTTAGTCCGTTCATCGAGATGATGCATGGATTTGCTCCGCGGGCAACAACTTCTTTCACGTTACCGCGAATGCTTAAGTTTACACTTGCTTGGGTTGCAAGGGCGATGACTGGTGTGCCTTCTTCAATTAAAGCAATGGTACCATGCTTTAGTTCTCCACCTGCAAAGCCTTCCGCTTGAATATAAGAAATTTCTTTTAGTTTTAAGGCACCTTCTAGTCCAACATAGTAATCAATTCCACGTCCGATAAAGAATGCATTGCGCGTAACTGTTAGAAATTCTCTAGAAATATGCTCGATTATTTCTTTAGAGTCACAAAGAACTTCCATCGCATTTGCAACTAGACCAAGTTCATGAATGAGATCAAATCCAGGGTCAAGATTGCGGCTCTTTGCGGTTACTTCCGCTAAAATAGCCAAAACAGCTAATTGAGCGGTATAAGCTTTTGTAGAAGCAACGGCAATTTCAGGTCCGGCATGTAGCAATAAAGTGTGGTCTGCTTCACGGGAAAGCGTAGATCCAGGCACATTTGTAATCGTAAGTGCTTGATACCCCATTTCCTTAATCGTAACAAGAACCGCACGGCTATCTGCAGTCTCACCACTCTGAGAAATGAAGACAAATAGCGGCTTCTCGGATAGAAGCGGCATATTGTAGCCAAATTCACTTGAAATGTGAACTTCAACTGGAATCTTCGCCATTTTTTCAATAAATTGCTTCCCAACAAGACCAGCATGATAGGATGTTCCAGCAGCAATAATGTACACGCGATCTGCACCATTCATCGCATGAATGATCTCAGGTTCGATGGTCAATTCACCTTGTTCGTTTTGGTATGCTTGGATAATCTTACGCGTTACTGCAGGCTGTTCATCGATTTCCTTTAACATGTAGTGTGGGTAAGTGCCTTTTTCAATATCACTTGCGTCCAATTCTGCAATGTAAGAAGTACGAGTAACCGTTTCTCCATCAAGGTTTTGAATGGTTATATCATTCTTTGTTACGATTACGATTTCTTTATCCATTAGCTCTACGTATTCATTCGTAACCTGAAGCATAGCCATCGCATCACTTGCCACAACATTAAAGTCAGCACCTAATCCTACAAGTAATGGACTTTTATTTTTAGCTACAAAAATAGTATCGCTATTTTTTTCATCCAATAATGCAAGAGCATATGAGCCATGTAAGAGTGTAAGTGTCTTACGAAAAGCCTCTAAAACCTCTAAGCCTTCGTGTACAAACTTTTCAATCATTTGAACGATAACTTCTGTGTCCGTTTCACTGACAAACGCAACATCTGCCAAGTAATCACGCTTTAAAAGCTCATAGTTTTCAATGACACCGTTATGAACAAGAGTAAAACGTCCAGTTGTACTTTGGTGTGGATGAGAATTCGTTCTACTCGGCACACCATGAGTAGCCCAGCGTGTATGTCCTATTCCGACGTTAGCTAAAACTTTCACATCTACAGCTTCGCGTAAATCAGCAATTCGACCCTTTTCTTTGAATACATGAACTCCGTTCCCGTTCATTACAGCAATACCTGCTGAGTCATAACCTCTATATTCAAGCTTTTCTAAGCCTTTTAATAAAATTTCCTTCGTATCATTAAATCCAATATATCCAACGATTCCACACATATTTCTTTTCCTCCCTGATATAGGGGGCAAGAATCCTTCGGAGGCTAAACCTGCCCCCTTATCTCTGTTTTTGAAAGGTATCTGTATATACCTTTTGTCTTGTATTGTTGCTGTGTTTAGTATGCGCATTTCCCTCTCTTTGTGCACCAAGTTGCCTCAATGTTTTAAAGAAGAAAAAATCGGTTGTGCGTTCAACCGGGAGGTATCCGCCGAACATTCGATAAACCTCCTCCTCGTCAACTAACCCCCATGGTTAGTTCAGGCGCTTTATGATAAATTTCTTAAACGACCCTCCTTTATCCTAATTTTTATCGCTTTTAGAAACAAAGCAAACTAATCGTAACCGATGCATTGACTTTCGTCAACTAATTACTGTTTTTACCATTTACATAATAAAATATGCATAAGGGCTATGTATCGTTCCCTTATGCATATAAGAAAAGCTGCAGCACCCAGGTGCGCAGCTAGACATTTATCGTCGCTTTATTCTACTCTTTTAATTCCATTTCTTCTCTTACAACAGATACAATTCGTTCTACATAAGCTTCACATAATTCTTCTGTAGGGGCCTCAGCCATTACGCGAACAAGTGGTTCCGTTCCAGATGGTCGAACGAGGATACGTCCATTACCATTCATTTCTGCTTCTACCTGTTCAATAACCGCTTTTACCTTTTCATTATCCGTGACATGATGTTTATCAGTTACTCGTACGTTCACAAGCTTTTGAGGGAATTTTTTCATGTCTGCTGCTAATTCTGATAAAGTTTTCTTGGTTGCTTTCATAATATTAACTAATTGCAAACCGGTTAATAGGCCGTCACCTGTTGTATTATAATCCAAGAAAATGATGTGTCCGGATTGTTCACCACCAAGATTAAACCCGTTTTTCTTCATTTCTTCTACCACATAGCGGTCACCGACAGCGGTTGGTACACTATGAATCCCATATCCTTCTAAACCTTTGTAGAATCCAAGATTACTCATTACTGTTGAAACAATTGTACTATGCTTTAGACGTCCATGTTCCTTCAGATACTTTCCGCAAATAAACATAATTTGGTCGCCATCCACAATATTGCCTTTTTCATCAATGGCTATTAAACGATCCCCATCACCATCGAATGACAAACCTACGTCTGCACCCTTTTCCTTCACCATAGCGGCTAATGCTTCAGGGTGTGTTGAGCCAACACCAGCATTGATATTAATGCCATTAGGTGAAGCTCCCATAACAGAAATATCTGCGTCCAGATCAGCAAATAAATGTGTCGCTAAAGAAGAGGTAGCTCCATGAGCACAATCTAGGGCAATATGAATGCCTGCGAAATCTTCATCCACAGTATTCTTTAAATATTGAAGGTACTTTTGTCCCCCTTCAAAGTAATCCATTACTTGACCTAGGTCTGCACCAACAGGTCTTGGTAATTGTTCATCTGTCATATCGATTAATGCTTCTATTTCAAGCTCTTGCTCATCTGAAAGCTTAAACCCATCTGGTCCAAAAAACTTAATACCATTGTCTTCGACCGGATTGTGGGAAGCAGAAATCATTACACCTGCTTCAGCCCCCAATGCCTTTGTTAAATAGGACACTCCAGGAGTTGAGATAACTCCTAAGCGCATTACTTCCGCTCCAATTGACAGTAACCCAGCCACTAATGCCCCTTCCAGCATATGGCCTGAGATACGTGTATCGCGCCCAATCAGCACTTTTGGTCTGTCTTTATCCTTTGTTAAAACAAAACCTCCGAAACGTCCTAATTTAAAGGCTAATTCAGGTGTTAATTCACTATTCGCAACTCCGCGGACGCCATCGGTTCCAAAGTATTTTCCCATTATCAAAATCGCTCCTTATCATGTATACTGCTGTGTTCTATGCGTTGTCTCTCGTGATTGTAATTTTTGCAGATATTTTATCAGGTTTCCAAGTTACATTAGGCGGTCCATTCACTTGAATGGTTACGTTATGGACACCATCTGTAAGACCTTCTAAATCAACAAATATATTGAAATCTCCCGGTCCTACGCCCGTTACGGTACTACCTGGACCGAATACTAATAAATTTATTAGTTGGTTGGCTGGGTCATTGATAACCGCTTCATATTGTTCGGATAACCCTTTTATGTTAATAGGGAGTCCTGATACGGTTTTCTCTTCCTCACTTTTCACTACCACGGTTGCTTCTACAGTCTCAGGGGTTACTTTTGTTACTCCATTTGAAATAATGACTGGTAAAGTGAGTGTAGTATTTTCAGTCATTTTACTAATGTCCACTTCAACACGGACATTATCCGTATCTTTTAAAACATCGTCGGCACCCGAAATGACTGCTTCCTTAACATCTAAAGTAATCGATTCAATCGTTATTCCTGAAGCAGGTGTCCCTTTTTCAATGATGTTAATTGGTACAGTTTTAGTATTGCTTTTTACTGGAATGGTCACTTCTACTGTTTCTGGCTCTACAATTACCTCAAGTTTATTTAATTCCTTATCAAGCACCTGTACATGCGCCTCTTTCGTTACGGTACTATCAAGAAGATCCCTGCTCTCAAGTGCTGCTTTTACGTATGAAATTCGCTCAATTACATCTTTGGCACCGGTAATTTTCACTTTATTTGGCTTAACTACAGGTTGTCCTGCAGAGTAACCATCTTTTATCAGATCGTTATCGAATTCAGCCTCCACTGTAAACTCTGTGGTAATCTTTTCTTGTATAGTTACTGTTACCGAAGCTGGATCGATCTTTGCCTTTAACTTATCTGATAACCCGCTTACTTCAAACTCTACCTTTTGATTCCCTATTTTTGCATTGGTTAGGTCAACAAAAACCTCAAAGTTTTTTAACGCCTTTGCCGACTGTACATGGGGCATTGGACCTTCAAGGGTTACCTCCACCGTATCTGGTAATCCTGAAACAACGAGGTTTTCGGTGTCGTAATAAGCTTTTACTGGTATTTCTTCTAATATCACAGATGTATTTTCCCCTGGTACATTAATTTCATTTGTCTTACCTCCGGAATTTGGAACGGCTGAATAAAGCAGAACTGCCAATAAGATCGCCAGAATTTTAATAAACCAGGGATTATCCATCAATCTATCCATTATTCTTTCCCCTCCAGTTCCAACGAGCTGAAGAAGCTGGTTTTACTTTTGTGTTGTTAACAATCAAGTCATGAGAGATTAATTCTTTAAATCCCTCTACAGTTAAATTGCGGTGGAGTTCTCCATTTTTTGTTAAAGAGATATTACCGGTTTCTTCTGAAACGACTATCGTCATACTGTCTGTAACTTCGCTTATTCCTAAAGCAGCACGGTGTCTTGTACCTAACTCCTTTGAGATAAAAGGACTCTCTGATAGCGGAAGGTAACAAGCAGCTGCAGCTACGTTATTTTTTTGAATAATAACCGCTCCATCATGCAGCGGTGTATTCGGAATAAAGATGTTTATGAGCAACTCAGAAGAAATCTTGGCATCGAGTGAAATCCCTGTCTCTATGTAATCACTCATCCCAGTTTCCCGTTCAATGGATATTAAGGCACCAATACGTCTTTTTGCCATATAATCCGTTGCCTTAATAATGGCTTCCACCATTTTCTCTTGTTCCTCATCATCTGGACCGTTGCTCCTGGAAAAAAACCGTCCCCTGCCCAATTGCTCAAGGGCCCTTCTAAGCTCAGGCTGAAAAATAATGATAACAGCAAGAAATCCCCAATCAATAGCCTGTTGCATTAACCAGCTTAAGGTATTTAATCCAAAAAAACCACTAACAACTCTTACAAGGAGAATGACAACAATCCCCTTTAATAATTGTACGGCCTTCGTTCCTTTTATAAGATTTAAAAGCTTATAAATGACATACGAAACAAGGAGAATATCAACAATACTAGCTAAATACTTCCATAAAGCAAAATCCTCAAAAAACGGCATTGTTTTTCCTCCGTATATTTGTCTAACTTATAGCCCATTTATTATATCATAAATTAAACATGTACTTATTATTTGTCATAAGAATAGTTATCATTAAAGCTCTTTTCTTAAACTTTATTGATTTTTGAACAAAATTTGATGATTGTGCAAGTTTCCACAGAAAATAGCATACATTTAAGGAGAAAAGAGCCTGCAAACTAAATTCTAAAGCGCAAAGTAGCTTTTTCCACGTTAAAATCGGCTTTAAGATTTTAACAACAATATTTACAGAAACAGCCTAATTAAAAAAGAAATCACCCACTGTGAGTGACTTCCTTCTATTTTTCTTCACTATCATGAAAGATATCTATAGCCTCCAGGGCAGTTTTTTTCATGTGATACCAGATCCAATCGAAAACTGCATTCACCTCTTCAATTTGGCCCGTAACATGCCCGGCAGACGCTAAATACTTTTCTCCATTTATAATTTCTCCGTTTATAACTGTTACATCACCTTGAACTTCACCTTCAATTTTTAGCTTTCCATTCCGAACGATGACATCCCCCTTAACCACTTCACCTTCAGGGACAATCACCGTATCATTTTGGACCACTAGGTTTTCCTGTTTCGAAAAAGAAACTTCTTGTTCTTGATTCCAGGTGGAAAATATACTTCCTGTCATTAGAACTAAAAATAATGAGGCGGCAGCGATTAATGGATGATTTCGCAGCCATCTTTGCATCCCGACCTTTTTCTTTTCTTTCGGCAGACGGGCCATTACATTCGCTGTAAAATTAGGAGGTGCCTGAATACTAGAAGTTCCTTTTACAACCGCGATGGTCCTCTTAAATTCATTGAACAGTGTCTCACAGTCCTTGCAGCCTTTGAGGTGTTCTCTTAAAATCATTTCATTTTCGGGGTCAATTTCTTCGTCTAAATATTCATGCATTAATTCAACGATTTCTTCTTCACACTTCAACGTGTTCACCTCTTATCACACATAACGTAATTGTTGTCGCAGCGCCTCGCGTCCACGATGGATACGGGTTTTGACTGTGCCCAATGGCATATCAAGGATTTCACTTATTTCATTTAATGACAATTCTTCAATATATTTTAAAACTATGACACTCCTGTACTTATCAGGCAGTTTTAAAATTTCCTTTTGAACAGTTTCTTGAAGCTCAAGACTTTCCAATTCATTTTCAGGTAAAGGTGAATCGGATGATAGCTGTGAATACATGGTGAGACCATCGGTTCCAGACACTTCTGCATCTAAGTAGTAATCTGGTTTTTTCTTTCTAATTCTGTCAATACACAAATTTGTTGCAATCCGAAATAACCAAGTGGAAAACTTTAAATCCTGGTTAAATGATTTAATATTAACATATGCACGGATAAAGGCCTCCTGTGCAATGTCCTCTGCCTCATGGCGGTTTCCCAGCATTCGGTAACCAAGCTGATAAATACTATTACTATAAATTTCAACAATTTCAGCAAAAGCATCCTGATCGCCTTTTATTACCTGTTTTATTCTCTTCTTTATAAGGGCTTCCATTTATTCTTCTCAGCTCCAATGCGGCTATACAATCTTACGAATCAATAGCAAAAAGGTTTCAATATAACAATTAACTTCTTACTACTTTTAATATTAACAAATATTAACTAATTTTGATAAATGGAAGCTTAAGTTTTTTGTCAATTATTGGTGAAAAATAAAAACAGCAGCTTTCCGGGGAAGCTGCCGAACAATATTATAATAATTTTTCACCCAATAATGAACCCATCAATTCGACGGCCGCCCTTGCCGTTTTATTTTTTTCATCTAAAATGGGGTTAACCTCAACAAATTCTGCCGAAGTAATCATCTTCGACTCTTCTAGCATTTCCATTGCTAAATGGCTCTCACGATAACTAATCCCCCCCATAACTGGGGTTCCTACGCCTGGTGCATCATTAGGATCTAACCCGTCTAGATCAAGCGACAAATGGACACCATCTGTTTTCTCCTTAAGATACGCAATCGTTTCTTCCATCACTTTTGCCATTCCTAATCTATCAATTTCATGCATAGTATATACTTTTATTCCTTTTTCCTTAATTAACACCTTTTCACCATCATCCAGAGATCTTGCGCCAATAATTACGACATTCTCTGGTTTTATTTTCGGAATGTATCCCGCAATATTCGTTAATGAAGGATGACCAATGCCTAAACTCACAGCTAATGGCATACCGTGTATATTTCCAGATGGCGAGGTTTCAGCCGTATTCAAATCCCCATGTGCGTCATACCAGATTACACCAAGACTTTGATAATGTTTAGAAACACCTGCTAAAGTTCCGATGGCAATGCTATGGTCTCCACCTAGGACAAGAGGAAAGGATCCAGATTGAATAACCTCATCCACCTTTTCAGCAAGAAGTGTACTTTTTTCCGCAACAAGATCTAAATTGCGCAAATTTGATTCTTTATCAATTACTACTTCTGGCCTTCCAACCGGAATATCACCCATATCATGGATTTCATCGAACAATGGTTTTAGTCTCTCATTTATTCCAGCATAACGG
Organism: Neobacillus sp. plas4; assembly: GCF_057221695.1. Taxonomy (NCBI): domain Bacteria; kingdom Bacillati; phylum Bacillota; class Bacilli; order Caryophanales; family Bacillaceae; genus Neobacillus; species Neobacillus sp. plas4. The sequence goes on along the minus strand of NZ_CM170152.1, from coordinate 222,162 downwards.
ATGGCACTAGGACCCATGTCTACTCCACGTCTCATTTGTCCTAAGTCCATCGGCATTCCAATAATAGATAGCTTTCTCATATTCTACCCCCCAGCCTTCGTTACTAACTATTTTAACCGTTTTCAAATGGATGACTCAACTCGACAAATTAATGAATATATATGCAATTCGAAGGATTTGAATTTATCTGCATATTTTATGATACTTTTACTCTCACTAAAAATAAAAAAGCCTTAAATCGTGTGATTTAAGGCGAGCTGTTATATGTAGTGTGGTGGTGGTTATACCTTGCAAAAAACCTTGGTTAATTTTCACTAACGTGAAAATAACTTGGTTATTTTACTTCGTAAAAAACTTTGGTGGAGCCTAGCGGGATCGAACCGCTGACCTCCTGCGTGCAAAGCAGGCGCTCTCCCAGCTGAGCTAAGGCCCCATCTTTTTGAATTGAAATTCTATGTAGTAGCGTTTCCCACTGGATTGCTGCTACTATTCATAGATAAAAGCCCTTAGAGAAATAAATCCCTTTGGGCAGTCATTTAAATATGAGCCATGAAGGACTCGAACCTTCGACCCTCTGATTAAAAGTCAGATGCTCTACCAACTGAGCTAATGGCTCACAATTGCTTAAAATACCTTTCGGTATTTTTCGCAAAATCCGCCGAAGCATCTTCAGGGATGTTATGATTTGGCTGGGCTAGCTGGATTTGAACCAACGCATGTCGCAGTCAAAGTGCGATGCCTTACCGCTTGGCTATAGCCCAATGTTAAGGACATTAACTAGTTTGTCCAACATTTTAAAAATTATAAGTGGTGGAGGGGGACGGATTCGAACCGCCGAACCCGGAGGGAGCGGATTTACAGTCCGCCGCGTTTAGCCACTTCGCTACCCCTCCACTTAATAAAAGTGGTGCCGGCGAGAGGACTTGAACCCCCAACCTACTGATTACAAGTCAGTTGCTCTACCAATTGAGCTACCCCGGCACATAAATAATATTACTTTTAATTATTCTCACTATCGTCAAATACGGAAGATTATTTTCACTACGTGAAAAAATCTTGGTGGAGGATGACGGGATCGAACCGCCGACCCTCTGCTTGTAAGGCAGATGCTCTCCCAGCTGAGCTAATCCTCCATTTTGAAATAAAGTTTTTTTACTAACTTGAATGGAACGTTATTTTCGCTATCGCGAAAAACGTTGGTGACCCCTACGGGATTCGAACCCGTGTTACCTCCGTGAAAGGGAGGTGTCTTAACCACTTGACCAAGGGGCCATAAATATCTAAATAGGAAAGCTTCCAAGCGGGCTCGAACCGCTGACCTCTTCCTTACCATGGAAGTGCTCTACCTACTGAGCTATGGAAGCATAGCTAATATTTTAACAATAAGGATGGCTCCGCAGGTAGGACTCGAACCTACGACCGATCGGTTAACAGCCGATAGCTCTACCACTGAGCTACTGCGGAATAGTAATATAACAGCCTGGCAACGTCCTACTCTCACAGGGACAAAGTCCCAACTACCATCGGCGCTGAGAAGCTTAACTTCCGTGTTCGGTATGGGAACGGGTGTGACCTTCTCGCCATTATTACCAGACTGTTTATCTCAAAGACAAAATTTATTATATTGTCTTTTTTGATATTTTTCAAGAGGTTTTGTAAAAAAATCATTCCCTCAAAACTAGATAATGTCAGAAGAAGTTAGTAAAAACGAGTTTTTCAAAATTGGTTAAGTCCTCGAACGATTAGTATCAGTCAGCTCCACACGTCACCGCGCTTCCACCTCTGACCTATCAACCTGATCATCTTTCAGGGTTCTTACTAGCTTGACGCTATGGGAAATCTCATCTTGAGGGGGGCTTCATGCTTAGATGCTTTCAGCACTTATCCCGTCCGCACATAGCTACCCAGCGATGCCTTTGGCAAGACAACTGGTACACCAGCGGTGCGTCCATCCCGGTCCTCTCGTACTAAGGACAGCTCCTCTCAAATTTCCTGCGCCCACGACGGATAGGGACCGAACTGTCTCACGACGTTCTGAACCCAGCTCGCGTACCGCTTTAATGGGCGAACAGCCCAACCCTTGGGACCGACTACAGCCCCAGGATGCGATGAGCCGACATCGAGGTGCCAAACCTCCCCGTCGATGTGGACTCTTGGGGGAG
>NZ_CM170152.1:132500-215000 GCF_057221695.1 Neobacillus sp. plas4 | reverse complement strand
TACTGCGCTGTTTCTCTTCATGGGGAACCTGTCGTTAACGCCAGTCTTTTCTACTAAAGATGGGCCTAAAGCAGTATACCGAGGAGAAAAGGACATTGCCCTTACCTTTAATATTGGCTGGGGAGATGAAAAGGCAGAACCAATTTTGGATGCACTAAAAAAAGAGAATGTAAAAGCAGCAACCTTCTTTTTAGCAGGCTCATGGGCTGAGAGACACCCTGATATTGTCAGCCGTATCGTTAAGGAAGGGTTCGAAGTTGGGATTCTTGGCTATACCTATGAGGATTATACTGAATTAGAGGAAGCTAACATCGGAAAAGACATTTCAAAAGCTAAAGATGCCTTTAATAAGCTAAGTATTAAGGATATTAAGCTCCTTCGTGCACCTACGGGTCATTTTGATGAGCGTACGTTAAAAATTTCAGAACGATATGGTTATACGGTTGTTCATTGGAGTATTGATTCCAAGGATTGGACGAATCCAGGAGTAAATCAAATTGTTGCAAACGTCAAGAAGGCGGATAAAGGGGATATTGTTCTTCTTCATGCGTCTGATTCCGCAAAGCAAACAGCAAAAGCTATACCAGGGATTATCCAAGAACTGCGCAATAAAGGATTGAAACTTGTATCCGTCTCAGAAATGATCGCGAATGGCTCTGTTGAATCAAAAGAAATAAAATGATATCAATTAAAAAACCGTCCTTGAAATTATAGGGACGGTTTTTTGCTTGACCTCTTTGAAGCATTTGACTTTTTTTTGCTTTGTCGATTATTCTCGATTCTTTGTCTTTCCTGCTGGGATTTCAAATTTAATTTATGAAGAATTAATAATTGATAAGCATTACAAGCTAATAAGGAAATCAACATGAGATATACCCAGCTCTGTTCGTTTACACGTAACACAGGGAACCACTCTATAACCGTTACAACAACCATGAAAAAGAGGGCTGGTACAAAAGCCTCACGATTTGTTTGCTTCGCCTTAAACCATGCTGTGACTAAACCCGGAATGAGCAAAAGGACTGCTAGACCGATATATGGCAGGAGACTGTCCCCTGAATTAGCAAACGTTACATATCGTAAATAAACTAGGTCAAATAGAACAAATAAAATTAAGACCACTTGTATTCCGTTCCAAAGTGAAACGGATTTAAAGATACCTAAGCCAAAGCGGTGGACAGTTAGATAGGCAAAATAGCCCATTTGACTAATAACACTATAAAGAACGCCCCAAAGAATAAACCAAAAAAGGGCGGATACTATATTAATAATTTTGAAATCAATAAAATAATGCACATATTCATTCCAATTGATAATAAAACCAGCAATTGCTGTTGTAATTGCGCCAATTAATAGCGTGGTCATAAACAGCCTAACCCAAATCCGACTCGTCACACCATTATCCCCCAATAATAAAAAATAAATTTCCAATCTGATTGTACCAATCCAAATATAAAAAATCCATCTTTTCAATTTCTTCACGCATAATCCAAGGCTCTTTTCTTCATCCTAAAAATTAAGGATTCCTATGTGAAAGGAGCTTTTAAAATGAAAGGAAAAAAACCAATTCTCCTCTTGCTTATCACCATATTTTTAGCTAGTTGTGCTTCGCCGGAAGCAAGTGGCGGAGAGCAAATAGATTATGAAGCCACAAAGAAAATGGTGGTTGATATCCTAAAAACGGATGACGGAAAGAAAGCAATTCAGGAAGTAATGTCTGACGAAAAGATGAAGGAAACGTTGGTTATGGACCAGAAGGTAGTAGCTGATACGATTCAACAAACCCTTACCTCTGAGAATGCTACAGAGTTTTGGAAAAAAACCTTCAGTGATAAGGAATTCGCTAAGGGCGTTGCCAAAAGCATGAGATCTGAAAATGAAATCCTTCTGAAGGATTTGATGAATGATCCTGAGTATCGAGGTATGATGATTGAAGTGTTTAAAGAGCCTGAAATTCAAAAAGAAATGGCAGACGCTCTAAAAAGTAAAGAATACAGAGAACATCTTCAAAAGGTAATTTCAGAAACCATCGAAAGCCCACTATACCAAATAAAAATTCAGGAATTACTTTTAAAGGCAGCAGAAGAAACAAAGGCTAAAGAAGAAGGCAAAGGCGGGGAAAAAGAAGGCGGGTCTTAAGTAGTTAACCATATAGAATAAAGCCTCTTCCTACATTCGGAAGAGGCTTTCCCTTGATTATTTTTTCAATACACTGGTAATTTTTTCGGCAATTTCTATATATATTTTTCCTAACTTGTGATCTTCCTGATAGATGGATGGAGCAAAGTCATCATCATTCCAATCAGGCTGATTGAGCGGCAGACGGCCAAGAACTTCTGTATTTAAATCTTCGGCTAATTTGTCACCGCCGCCTTTACCAAATACATATTCCTTTTCTCCCGTTACCTTACTTTCAAAATAAGCCATATTTTCAATAACCCCAATAATTTCATGGTCTGTACGTAATGCCATCGCACCAGCACGTGCCGCTACAAAAGCAGCCGTTGGATGTGGAGTGGTGACAATTACTTCTTTACAGGAAGGAAGCATGGTATGAACATCTAGGGCAACGTCCCCTGTTCCAGGTGGTAAATCTAATAGTAAATAATCGATTTCTCCCCATTCTACTTCATTAAAGAAACTATTTAGCATTTTCCCTAACATTGGACCGCGCCAAATGATTGGAGAATTGTCCTCGACAAAGAATCCCATCGAAATGACTTTAACACCAAAACGCTCAACAGGAAGGATTTTTTCTCCCCTAACTACTGGCCTTTTCGTAATTCCCATCATATCCGGAACACTAAATCCATAAATATCTGCATCGATTAAACCAACTTTTTTACCTAGACGTGCCAGGGCTACTGCAAGGTTAACAGACACCGTTGATTTACCAACTCCGCCTTTTCCGCTAGCAATGGCAATGAACGTGGTTTCCTTAGACGTAAGTAATCCTTTTTCCTCTGTTTCACTTGAAGCCTGACGGTGTTCAGCAAGCACTGCTTCAGGAAGCTCACTAAATCGAATTCCAACCGTTTCCGCACCTGCCTCTTTAAGAAGAGTAACCACTTGTGTTTGCAATTGTAATTGTTCAGATGTACCTGTTTTCGCGATCTGTAATTTCACGCTGACATGTTTTTTCTCTTCTTTGATTTTTATTTCTTCAATAGCATTTAATTCTGCTAATGTTTTATGTAAAAAAGGTTCTTTTAAATTGCCTAAAACTTCTCGGATTTTCACTTCTGTTAACATGTAAACAAACACCTCACCTAATGAATTCGTTTCCAGTTTTAAGTATACCATAATCAAGAGTGTAAACAGTTAAATGAATCACTTCTTAAAAAAATACAAAAAAATAGAAGGTGCCCTACACCTTCCTTAATCCTCCACCTTCAATTCCTTTTCATTCGTAAAGTAGCGAACAACTCCTTGATAAATTGAAATCGCTATTTTCTCCTGATAGGCATCCTTTTTTAGCTGAGCTCTTTCCTTTGGATTTGAAAGGAAGCCAACCTCCACCAAAACACCTGGCTTTTTTGCATTTTTTAAAATATATACCGAACTAATCGGCTTTGCTTTTCGTGTTGTGTTTTCTAAGTTGACAATCAGCTCATCCTGAATAAATTTTGCTGCCTTTGTATTTTCTTTGAAATGAGGCGCATAAAAGGTTTGTGCTCCACTCCATCTGGCTGACGGAATGGCATTTAAATGGATGCTGACAAATAAGTCATTATCAGAGTCGTTTATCATCTTTAACCGCTTTTTTAAGTCTTCCACTTTCCTTCTGCTATATCCTCTTGTATCCTCATCCGCTAAATCTGTATCGGTTTCCCTGGTCATAATTACTAAAGCTCCCTGTTGCTGCAAATAATCTCTGACTTTTAAGGTTATATCCAAGGCAATGTCTTTCTCCAAAGCTTTGGAATCCCCTGCACCCCCATCTGGACCTCCATGACCCGGATCAAGCAAAATGATTTTGCCTGACAGGGGTAAACTCCATGAATCACCCAGGGTGTCTTCTTTAACAAAATCATATTGTAAAATCAGAAATAAAAGAAGCAAACCAACAGAAAATCCAATGACCTTTAACTTTTTCTTCGCCACAAAATCATTCCTTCCCGCTCGTCCCTATTCACTAAACTATATGGGACAAAGGGACGGATTAGAACAGGAAGAAGGAACAGAGCAAACGCCAAGGAAAGGGTATTTCCCTCACCTTGGCGTTTGAATCAAGCATATTTAGTCAGTGTAATCGTAATTTCCTGCGTCTTTGACCATTTTCATAGCCTTCTTTCCACCAAACATCTATATAGCCCTCACAGGAGTAATAAAGCGATTCACTCATGACTCCTTCTTCGCCATTTCCCCAATAAAGGAGAAAATTGTAAAGGGTATCAATCAGATGTTTTTCTTCTCGGTAACAACGTTTTCTCACTTCATCTATACCTTCACCGTAATAACCAAATTTGCTAAATTTGGCTCCTAATAAATAAGCTTCTAACGCTACATCGTAGCAGGCTTCTTCTATCCCAGAATTCATAACAAAGCTTTGTGCAATTCTTGATGAGCCAAAGTATTGCTGTACTCGTTCTTTTAAGGTTTTAACAGATAAGTCCTTCAATACGGACCGCTCGTATTTTAATTGTTTATCACGGCGCTTCTCTTTAAAGGTTGTAATTACAGTCACTTGCTTTTCACCTCTTAGGACTATTCTTCATCCCTTGCTCCTAAGAAATGCAAACTCTCATGCGTTTTCGTTTGCCAATTTTTATCGTATTTTTAAATTAATGCGTCTCTCCTTCAAAAAGTATTGAAAAGGTGCTGCCGCTGGTGCTGCTTTCCTTTAGCAACAAATCCCCATCAAGAGCCTTCGCGAGCATTTTACTGAATGGCAAACCTAAACCAAGCCCTCTCACCTTTAGTTTTTTCTTTTCCCCGCGGAAAAAACGCTCAAAAATGTACGGCTGCTCTCTTTCGGGTATTCCAGCCCCCGTATCCTTGACATCGATTGAATTATCCGTCAGAACAATGGTAATTAACCCCCCGCCATCAAGGGATTGTGAGGCGTTGTTTAAAAGGTTAATCATGATTTGTTGTAATCGTAAGGGATCAATCGTACGATACACCACACCATCAGGCAATTTGACGTGATAGTCAATCGGTCTTGCCTGTGTGACCGCCCATTCACGAACAATGTTCTGAACCAGCTCATTCATATTGCAGGGTTCGGGTCTGATTGAAAAAGCCCCTGCGGCTAAAGAATTAAAATCTAATAAATCTGAAATCATTGTTTGCAGACGGTTCACTTCTTTTAGCGTTATGTCGAGAAATTCATCCCGCTCATTCCCAGATACGACCCCATCACGAACTGCCTGAACAAGACCGCTAATAGACGTGACAGGTGTTTTTAAATCATGGGTAACACCCGCTAATAATTCAGCTCGAAGCGTTTCTAGCTGTAATAATCGATTCGTCATTTCTGTAAAGGAGCTGACAAGTTCATATATCTCCTGTTCATTCGATTCAGTATTTAAGTTTAAATCATAATTACCTTCTTTAATCTGAGTGGCAGCTCGAGCCACTTCTAGAATAGGTTTGAGGATTTTTTTAGATAGCAAGTAAATCACAACCCACCCCAATAGACCTAAACCAACTAAGAGGACAATCAATAATCGATATTCTTGATTTACGTCAGATAATTCATCCTTACTTTGCATTAATACAACCCAGCCGATTTGGTTTCCGTTTTCCATAATGGGAGATTTAACAGCATACATGATACCAATACCATCTATATCCAGCTTTTGGACGGTATCATCTTTTTCAAAAACTCCGCTTGGAATATCTATTTTGCTTTGACTTTTTGGACCCATGCGCCCTGGTCCCATATGACGCGGTCTTGAAAAAATCGCTTCTCCATTCAAATCTGTAATAAAAAGTTCCGGCTCTTTTTCTAATTGAAGGACTCTCGCTCTTTCCTCCAGCATTCGATTGAAAAATGGATCAACTTCCATCATTCCGTGTGACTGAATCACACGATTTGCGGTTTCAACTGCTAAATATTCGATTAATTTCAGTCGATTTTCTAGGGTTGTTTTTTGGATCCACCACAAAGAACCGGCCCCCAATAGGATTAAACCAATAACAAGTGTAACAAGATATCTTGTTGTCCAAAATTTAAGTAAGGTTGTTCTCTTTTTATTTTTCATAAACACAGAATTGATACCCCAATCCGCGATGGGTACGGATTTCGCCTTGTGAGGAAGGCCAGTCACTCAACGCTTGCCGTATTCGTTTTATCGCCAAATCTACCGCACGATCACTGCCTTCATAATCCATCCCCCATACACTCTCTATTAGGTCATCCCTGGTAAACGTTCGATTGGGTCTTTCGGTTAAAAAAATGAGCAAGCTGAGATCTTTAGGTGTTAAGATGACCTCTTCTCCATTTATGGTGACAACATGGGAATTCAGATTTATTTTTAAACTGCCAAATTGCTTACTATTTTCTGTATCCAGAACATTGGCCGAACGCCGTAGGACAGCATGGACACGAGCAATCACTTCCTCGCCTACAAACGGCTTTGGGATATAATCATCCGCTCCCTGATTTAAGCCCTTTAAACGGTAATCAATATCGCCTAGAGCCGTCAGCATAATCACTGGACAAGCGCTCATTTTTCGAATATCCTCTAGTACACCCCAGCCGTCCTTCCCTGGCAGCATAACATCGAGTAATACCAGATTGGGAGCATGCTCATTAAATAACTGCAATGCATGTTCACCATCGTAGGCTTGTACCACTTTGTAACCTGCATGCTGTAAATAAACAGTCAGTACCCTAGAGATTGTCTGTTCATCCTCCACAACTAAAATGGTTTTCAATTGCAAAACCCCCTATCTATTTAACTATACTAGAAAAATCCTCGATGCCCTATACCGAGGATTTTTAGAAAAAATGTTTAAAGTCCCATCTTACCTACGTTACTCATTTCACCATTACCTTGGTGCATACCACCGCCATGTCCGCCGCCTTTATGTCCATAGCCGCCCATGCCGCAATCGCCTTTACCCATTCCAAACATTCCATATGCATTATCGCCTAGAAGCTCCTCTAACTTAGCAGAGTCCTTTTCTTTAATTTCCCCCATCAGTTCTTGTGTTGTTTTATCCGTGGTTGAAATTCCTAATTCTTTAGCTAATTTTACTACTTTCTTCTCGTTAACCTCTTCGGCAATTTGTTGAATGGTTTTACCATCTACCGTTATACTATATTCCTTTGCGTCTGCTTTTACCTTTGCCTTATATACCTCTTGGGCAATTTCATTGATTTCTTTTCCTTCAATACTTATTCCAAGCTCAGCAGCCTCTTTCTTCACTGAAGCAGTATAGACTTCCTGAGAAAGTGTAGTTAGATCCTTGCCATCGGTTGAAACTCCTAACTCCTTCGCTTTCTTATTTAGTTCTGCTTGTCTGATATCCTGCATTAAGGTTTGGGCATCTTTATCATCTGCAGCTACCCCTAACTCTTTAGCTTCCTTCTTAAGTTCCGCTAAACGGATTTCCTGGCGAAGTGTCGCGGATTCCTTTCCATCCGTCGTGATATCCAAAGATTTAGCCTCTTTTTGTAGTTTTGCTAATTGAACTTCTCCTGCAAGAGTAGTCAAGTCTTTATCCGTTATTGAGATTCCTAGGTCCTTTGCTTCCTGTTTAATGAGTGATTCTTGCATTTCCTGCATTAATGTTTCCGCGTCCTTGCCGTTTGTTTCAATTCCTAAATCTTTGGCTTTGTCTAGTAATGCATCTGAATCTACATTCCCTCTATGCCCAAATCCAAACATCCCCTTAAACCCCATCATCACATTTTGAACCTTTGATCCTGTGCTAGTGGTACCTTCATCATTTGCAAATGCCGTTGTTGCATATCCCCCTAGAAGTAATACACCCGCAACGGTTAACCCTAAAACTGACTTTTTCATATATCCTTACCTCCTGGTTATCTATCAGGCTCTAGTACTTGCCGAACCTTGTACCATTACTTTAACGTCCATAGATGTCAGGCAAATGTCAAAGTAAATTTTTATAAAAAAATAATCCCAACCACAATTGGCAGAGATTCTAGTGTTATTGGAATACTTTATTCGGCACTTCAACTTCAGGCATACCAGCAGCATATGGTGCAATTTCAGCTTCTAAAAACTTTATGACGATTCCAGTTTCTGTGAAATAAAACGAGCGAGAATTATCGATTTTAACATCAACCAGAGAATCTTGAAACACTTCGGGTCTTTCCGTTAGCTCTGCTATCACATACTGTCTGATTTTATCTAGATTGACAGAAGTTTTTGCAACATCCTCTAAAAGTATTTGCCTGCCTGTTGATACATCAAAATTATAGGAAGAGACAATGGTCGCCCCATGGGCCCCGCCTGCATAGATATGGTCAAAAATTAATAAGCTCAACACATTATTTTCTTGATACTTTACCTCATGCTGAGTGGTGTATTCATAACTATAAATATAATCCTCTTCCTCAGGTACGGGAATGCCAAACTGTTCTTCATAAAACTTGCGTGCCGCCTTCTCCTCCTCTTCAAGATGAAGATAATTTTGGTACGAAGCAGCAATATGCTTCTCCAGAGCCCCATTTATTTTTTCCTCAGCCGATTTACAAGACAAGGGCATGTTACTTACTTGGGGGTAATCTAGAGTATTTTGGTACTTTACATTTATAATTTCAATTGACAGAGATTGATTTTCGCACCTACTATCAAACTCACTTGGAACAATTGGAGCATCTACATTGGGAGTTGGTTGAGGTGTCTCATTTACAATGGGTGTCACACCGGACCCACTGTTATTTTCTGAGTGATCCATAAAAACAAACGTAATGATATATAAAACCAACGTACAAAATAAAAGACCAAAAATGATTAAAAGGCTCAAAATCTTTTTATTCATCTACATGCCCCCTTTTTTCCATACATGACAACAATACTATTTATATGCAAGTGTTCCACCTTTTTCCAATAGCAATAATTAAATTATTTAACACAGCCGCTTAATATATAAAAAAAGACCATCAACCAAAATTGGTTGATAGCCTGTGGAATTTCTTAAGAGATGTTTTGAAATTAGGAGCATGACTAGAGTCTGTAAGAACCTTATTTACGGAATATGGAGAAAATCCACTCCCATTTATCTTTAGGTCTTTGAACGGCTTGTTCTAAGCGTTTATTAAAGTCATTTTGTGAAAGCCATTCTTTTTTCATTTCTTCACGAAGATTTTGTAATTCACTTTGTAAATATTCGCTCTTTTGTTTTTCCTTTTCCAACAATGTTTCATAATGAATTTTTTCCTGTTCAGATAATTTTTCAATCCTAGCTTGCGTTTTTTGAGCTGAATTTGAAATGTTAGAACTTAAGTGATGATGATCCTGCTTTAGCCCGGCAACTGTAGTTTTAAGCTCTGTTATATCGTTTATTACTTGGACATTCATTTCACGTGTAGCAGCTAGCTCATTGGCTAAATAGGTTAATATTTCTTTTAAGTGATTGGGGTCTTGCGGTAAATTGTCATACGTATCGGCTACCGCTATCTCTGTTTCATTAAATCCTGCTAATCTTACTTTTTGCTGTTGCGCAAGGTCTTTCGCTGTATCGTCTAGAGGCTTGTCCGTATCGCGTAACGCTATAAGTGCTTCAATATCAGATTGAACAAAAATACGCCGATCTCCCTCTTTTAAAAACTCATACCCATTTCGTTCTAAAATTTGGCCATATTTCCGAACAGTAGGTGTTGCAATCCCAGCCTCCTCTGCCACTTCCTTGGAAGAGAATGAGCGTTCAAACGGTTGAATATCATTTCGCATATCTGTCCACCTTCTTTTTAAATGGCTGTGTTAAATAAGGCTGTTGATTTGCGCTCCAGTAACCAGCGAAAGTAGATTAAGCGGAGACTATCCGGTTAAATGCAGAATGGAGCCTGTTTCGGGGTAAATATGGGGAGGTTTACCGGTTATGCAAAGTAAAATCCTCCATTTTCACGTATTTCCAGTAAATAGGCGGAATCTCTCCGTCTATTTAAGCTATTTTTATTAGTAATTACTAATTAAGCGAAATTTTTCCGTCTATTTAGGTTCTTAAAATTAATAATATCAACAATTACCTTTAACATAGCCTTTTAAATAAATATGAAGGGTTATTGATGAATTTTCAAGAGCCATATCACCTAGCGATATAAATAAAAAAAACAATTATCCCCTTTCCCTGCCAAATAGTGTCGTGAAGCTTGGCCGTATCGGGTGGTGATATGTTTCTTTATGTCCGATTCACAAGGCATATCGCCCAGCGATACGATAGAAACAAGACTGATGCTCATTCCAAAGTTTTTTTAGTCATTAATTTTGGATACTTGTCCATTCCATTTTCCACTTACCATCATAATTTAATATAAGTATGTGAAAGATTTTCTGGATCCACAGACTTAAATTGTGAACAAAAAAGGGAGTGGAAGGAATGGAAGATAGTACATTAAATAATGATACTGAAATTCATGATTTAAACGAGAACGGGGGTGATCATAATCAAGATTTTTCAGATCTTGAAGCCCTTACGACTCGTATTAATGAGTTAGCGGCTAACATATTAATACGAGAAAATCATTTAAAAGACGAATTGGCAACTAAAAAAGAAAATATAGCTTCAATTACTACAAGCCTTGAAAATAGCAATAAAGAAATTGCAGAATTAAGAGCCTCTAATGAAGAAAATCAAACATTGATTGGGGCGTTAAGAAGTCTAGTAGCAGAGCAAGAAATGCAGCTAAAAGAGCTAAAAGAAATAATTGGCACCAAAGAACAAGTAATTACGTCATTTGCTGTAAGTCTAGAAAACAGCAAAAAGGAAATTGCAGAACTTCATAAAAAAGTAGACGAAATGAAAGCAATCAATGAAAGTAAAGAAACCTTGATTGGAGAGTACAAAGAAAAACTAGATTCGCTAAGCGGATTGGTATCACTTTTAACCTACCAACAAAGTAAACCACAATCAACAGAAAATCCGGCGCAAGAAGTAGAGCCGAAAGTTAAAGAAGAAAGTTCAGCGCTGGAAGCAGTTCAAAGTGAAAAAGAAAAGAATTTGGTGTTGAAGGCAGACCGGAAAGCTCAAATGAAGACGCTTAAAAAATTGCTAAAAAAGAACCCAAATGCGGAAGAAAAGGTTTTAGCGGAACAACTAGGGGTAGACAGTTCAGTTATAACTGAGCTTCGAAAAAAATTTGATATTTGAATGATTGATTAAAGGGGCTTCTAAAGCCCTTTTAATATTTTTTAAACATAAAACGAGGGGGTGATGGATGAATTTGTAAATGTTATATCGCGTGACGCTATACACTCATAATTTTGATCTAATATATTTTTTCGGTGAATAATCAGCAAAAACTGCTTATTATTTCCCCGAAAATACAAATTTCGACTAGATTTCTGTTTCTTCTACTAAAAAGATGTCTTCTAAAATGAAGGTCTCCTTACACCTATGACGTCACTCTTTTGTATTTCTAAACATCATAGCAACCCAGTTTCCATTATTCCCCAACTCTTTCTACTCATGATATTGAACGTATGCACTATTTCTATGTATTTTTCTTTTGAACCTGGACATACCTAAAGGAACCGTTCTCGATGGCGAGGTAGTAGTCACAGATTCAACCGGAAAACCAGATTTTGAAGCTGTTATGAGTAGATTTTCAATTTCAATTCAAACAAGGTAAAATATATGGCAAAGCATGAACCAGTATCGTTTGTTGTATTTGACGTGTTGTACCACAAAGGTGAGAAGGTAACCCATCTACCTCTTCATGAACGAAAAGGAATCCTCGATGTTATCATACCAGTTAACACTCCAAACCTCTCAAAGATAATGAGCATAGCCAGCAATGGTATCACCCTCTATGAGCTCATAAAAGAACAGAACCTTGAAGGAATTGTTCTGAAGAGAAAAGACAGCACATACGAAATTGGGAAACGGTCATACTCCTTGCTAAAAGTGATTAACTACCAATATTCAAATGTGATAATTAAAGGGTACCGAAAAGAAGAATTTGGCTGGCTCTTATCATATGAGGACGGTAGGTATGCAGGAATTATGGAGCTTGGTGTTCCAAAAGAAAGAAGAATGAAAATTTGCCAGATGCTTAAGAAAGACGAGAATGACAAGTTTGTTTTTATTGAACCCTTTACATGTAATGTAAAATACCGAAATATAACGAAAACTGGTCTCCTTAGACTCCCTTCCTACGTTCGGTAAATGCTTAAAAGCCCTCATCCTAAAATGAGGGGTTTTACTTAAAAATAGGAAACTCTATGAATCAATGACGACTCCGTCACGACCATACCATGTTTATGCCAAGTTGTGACTCGACATTGTGAATGTGCGACATAACCGCGCGCGTTCCGCAGTTACTACCTCCCCACAACAGTCCTACAGCAGTGGGCTCATTCATTTTAAGAACCACAGATCCCGAGTCCCCTTTACAAGCGAATACGCCTTTTGGATTGCTCTCGCTTCTTATCCCTGCGATACAGGACTGTTCAATAAGCCACATACTCGATGATGGCCCAGCAGTCCATTGGCACGTCATAAAACTCTCAATGATCCTACCCTCTGTCAAACGGGTCCTGAAACCTCGTTTACGAACTTGTGCTTTTAACGGATTAAGCGGTTCCTCAAGGGGCAGTGGTGGCAATGACGTTGCCGTGATACGATCAATCAAAATGTCTGGAGCGTTCTGACCAATGATTGCCGGAGACAAGACACTCCCATGCTCGAGTGAGAGCCCTAGCTTGAAAACCCCTGCATCCGTGAGGCACACCAAAATCGGTGAGAACGGAAGAGGTTGAGTTTTCGGGAAGTCTATCCGTTCAACACTGCCCATAAGGTCATCTTGAGGGAATCCTCCCGAATGTACCAATGGTGGATGGTCTGGATGCCATATCTCTTCATTTACCATCCTAACCACATGTGCGTTGCTCAACCCGAGGAGTTCTCGTGTTTCAGAGTCCTGGACCACTGCACCGAGAGTCCCTGCTCCCCTACTATTAGGATTAATGATTCTGATTCCGCCCACTATTGTATTCTGTCGGCTGATGTCCTCTGATACTTCGAATAAACAACATTCTTCATCGTAAGGTTTGAAGTTAGTCTCGATGATACAGACGCCGACGCCTCCAACTACCTCAGGTATACCGGAGGGAACCATGGATATATCTGAAACGTGAACTCGAATGGCCAGTTCGTCAAACAACTCGTCGTTTTCTTCTTGTAGGCCGATTCCTATTCCAACAACTCCTGGCAAAGCCAGTATGGGCCATTTGGCAAGTTCCACGGCCGCAATTAACTCTGGAGATATCTCCATCGCACTTCTCCTATCTCAACTGGTTAGGTAACAGGTCAGATTTTGTTCAATCAAGGGCTTTATGGGCAATTCTTTTAAATAAATAATGACCTCCCTGTAACATGGGAGTTTCAGTATACAGTTCTTTTAATCCTACCAGTCATAGTAATATCAATTATCCTCAAACAGTATCTTTAGCAGGTTGCTGGAATTCTATTCTTTTCATTTCTTGCTAACCCTCTGGGGTATGACCCTTACCAGTATACGATATCCACCTATGTGACCGTTGAAGACACCTCCCCCAGGAGCTGCAAGGAAAAGCATAAATCCGGTATGTTGCACGAAAAAAGGTGGATGTATGAGGAAACTAAGAAAATCAAGTCTTCTGTCTTATCATTCTGCCGGATTTGCCGAACTCCTCCCATATTTAACCAACATAGGCGGTTTCTTAGGTCCTAGGTGCATGATTATAATAAATAATCTTATTTTGAACTCCATTATGATACTTTGAAGCTTCTCGTTTTAAATCAATTAATGATACTCCTTATTGGCAATTTGGTGAGGTAGGATCGTTACATATGAATTGGAGATTAACCTCCGACCCAATCGGCACAAGGGTACCAGCAGATGGGAATTGTGCATAGCTTTCAAAAGGACCGGAAACACATAAAGAATAGGGATCTTCCGGTTCAAAAGTTAACTTCACTTGGCCACTTGGCAGGATTAGAAATTCGGCAACCTCCCGAGAAACCTGAATAGGAGTAGGATTGCCACCTTCATCTGGCCATACAGTCCCCGCGAAACATTCGTCAATTGTTCCTTCAGAAAGGCATCTGAGAGCCCACTCAAAGTCACAGGCAGTGTAGCCAACCATGTTTGGTACACGAATGGTTGGAAGGGCAGGCGGAGTAGCTCTTTTCAAAGGTATTTGCGATGGTTCGTTTAGCGAAGGTGAAAGCGTACTAGGATCAAAATAGCTCGGTGGCTTCATTTCACCCCGAGAAAGTTTGGTCCCGTGAACAATGACGGCATTAATCAATTTAGTATAGTCTGAAATGGCTTTTAAAAGAACATCTTCTGACGGAAGATTCTCAAAGAACACGGGATTTTTACGTGCGAATTCGAGATCATTCCTTTTTTGTATGTAGTACAGCTTTTTATCCTGTGCATCGCGCAAAGCAAAAACAAAATTTTCCTGTTCTTCATTCGTGGGAACTGGAAGCGGTAGCGTGTCGTAAGTTGCGACCTCCGTTTCGTATGCATATGCGCTGTCTAGTGCTATTTGTGGAAATTCCTTGTATCGTTTAATCAGTTCGCTAATTTCAACGATTGGAAAAGTTTCCGGGCCTCTTCCAGCCCTCTGAAACATGGTCGCACTATATTCAGACCTGGTACTTTCACTTTCATTGGCTTTTCGGTACTTAGCCTCGAATTCCCCACTAGCGACTACCCCATTCATTTCACCCTGGAGAGTTACTCCCAAATCGGTCTGCTTACTTGTTGAAATAGAAGTAATTCTGATGACAGCGTAGTATTCTCCTCCCGTTTGGATCCCTCGTACGAAACAGTCGCCAAAAGCAGTCTTAAACTCGTCGAAACGGAGTGAGTCAAGTAAATTCTTAGCAGGTTGTTTTACGCTAAAATTTTCTCCTCGCCTAAATGGATTTTTGACAACACATTTCGCAACTACGAACGTTGACGTCGAGTTGTAATTCGTGGTTGATGAAAAAGTTGCTTTTGCAGAGGCTGAAAAAAACCCGTATCTACCTTGTGCCTCAAATGACATTCCTAAATGTTCCATAAGTTGATCATGCGAGTTTATAATGGTAACTGTTGATGAAACCTGCTGGCCAGGAGCAACTGGGTCTTCTGTAACTGTAAAACCCTCCAAAGCCGTCCCAATTGCCAATCCTGACTCGCTGTTAAAGCCCATACCTATCCTTTCGTCATTATACTCAATGCGGCGTACCTGCTGCATTTTACATCCCTCCAGAAATTTTTACGTCAAGAACTCCCTAACGGAAACACGTGGTAGTTTGCGGAACCGGATGTCAAATCTCAAAAATAATAATCTATCACATTTATGAAACTTCCCATAAAATGCTACCGGTTGTTTAGGTCTAAGAACCCGACTTTTCTTATTATGTACATCACTAGAAGTTGAAACCAACTGAAAACCTGTTTAAATTCGGTAACAATACAAATTAAATATCTTCAAACAAAAAATCGACCATAATGGTCGACTAATACTAAACTGCTCTAGCCCTTTATTGACTCCGCTACTCTAATGAGCGTGCTTTTACTAATACCTGTTATTTCTTCTACTCGCATGTATGAATTTTTTTCAAGGAGCTTCAATGCATGCTCTATCTGTGCCTTTTTAAACTTCTTCGGTCACCCCTTTCTAAAATCCTCACGCTGCATTGCCAATGCTTTCCCTTCTTGAGTCCGTTCTACAATCTTATTCCTTTCCATTTCACCTACCGCTTCCATAAATACAGCCTTATAGCTGCTGCATATCCGTTTTCGGAAACTATTTAGCAAATAGGTACCCACCTGTTTTATGACGATCATATTCTCACAGCTTGAATGACTGCAAGCTATCTTACCTGCGCGCAGAAAGCAACTTTTTGTTCCTCGTTAATGGCATGAAGGATGCGTACACTGCCCGTAATCTGTATCAGGTGCTTCCCAATAACAGTGTACAACTGAGCCCTTTTGTACCTCCTCATTGGCTTCAGGTTCCGTTTTAATGATACCAGAAGCGACTGTAATACCATTCTTAAATATCATATGCTCTACCGGCTTTAGTTCAGCATCTCTTATTATCCGGTAAGCTACAGGTGGGGTCACACCGATGACATCAGGGACTTCCGCCGTTTCCTCCATTACTCCCGGGATTGGTTTTGGGAGTGGTGATGGTACAATTGCTTTAGGATATACTTCTCCTTTAGCCGCTGCGTAGGGTCCCGGCATTTTGGCATCCTGAGGATGGTCAGTTGCCTCGCTGGCGCAGTCTGAAATAGTTTCTAAGTCATACTGGGTATTGTTGTATGCTTCTTGTACCTCTTCTGTTGAAACAGAATTCGTCCAATCGAACCTCCCTGGGTGGCTAACAATCCAATCGAGTAGGTTTAGCTGATCTAGTAGTTCAGCTCGCTTACGTACGCAGTGCTTTAAGACATCTTGCGCGTGTTCAATATCCAATGAGTTCGGCGGAAGTGGTCCCTCAGCGATTGTAATTGGACTTAGCGTCCATTGGATGACCCGTGCATTTTCATTAGGTTTCTCTTTCATTTCCTTCAGCCAGAAGTTTGCAAGCGTAAGGAGTTCCTCAGGATCCGTAGGGTCCTGCACTTGGATGATTGGACCTCCTTCTGCGTGAATGTAGTACGATGTGGATACATTGTAAGTGTTGAGTACTTCCTTCCATTTTCCTTTAACCTCTGCACTGAATAAGCCGTATGTTCCTTTTAGTTTCAATTCAATATCGCTTGCAGTATTCTCGCTGTTTGTTTGTACATGTAACACTCCAATGAACAACCCTCCGCGCTTGCATGCCCGAACGAACATGTCTCCGTAGCGTTGTACAAAAATATCTGGTCGGTCCATCCACCTTCCAGCAGTCTCCGTTAAAACCGGCTCATCTATGCTCAGGCTTTCATAGGTGATATTTGCTTTTATCGTCATAAATAAAGAAGATGACTGAATTTTAGATTCTTTCATGAAATTTACACGAGCTTCTACCCCTGCTCCGAAGGAGGCACATCCATATGATAGATCAACGTCGATTCCAAGTTGTTGCTGTAGTTCGCTGTTGTTTTTTATACGTGAAACCTGGAATGTCTGTATGTCACCTTGGGCTTGAGGAACCCCAGAGACTTCACCTTCGACCACCTTACTCATAGCACTACCGGAAAGGCGGTGTACACCCATTCCAAAGTCATATGTTTCTCTGTCTGGGACTCTAATTTCCATTTTTTTATCTCTCCTTACAATAATATGACCTTTGTCCGTAGAGTAAATCATTCTAACCGGCAAATTCACATTAGTCTACTGGACAGAGGGTTGTTTCAGATAGGTGAAAGTAAGAGGTCTTCCCCCGACTACATATTTCGCAAATTTGACCAAAGTCATTAATTCCTGTTTCGCTTGCGATATGGTAAGAGTAACTTCTTAGTCCAACTCCTGATTCATCTATAGGATTAATATTTTTGTACTAAGATTGTCAAAGTTGATGAATGAATTGATAGCTAATTTTTTCATGTAAAGCTCCTTTTCTAGCACGCCTTTATTATTCCCCTAAACTCATGCCTGAAATACTGAAAAAGAATTTTTGCCTATTTATCATACAATTTCTTTGAATTGCAATTGGTAGAAGCGTATCAGCAGCTGGGTCTTGTGCAGCGATAAATTTATTCTCTTAACAATTACATAAGTCAATCCCTCTTAGCCACGAATTCCATCGGCAATACAGTCCCTTTGGGATACACGTTAATGGAGGCTACCTAAAGGCTTTTGCTCTCTTATTTAAAGCCTAGCAGTGTAGCCTCCATGTTTTGCACATTAATTATACGTTTTTGGCTATTAAAAAATTTTCTATATTTTTGTTTTCAACATCAAAGTGCCGATGAACAACTAAAATAAACCTTATACGATTCTTCTTGAGCCGCTAATAATTTAGTTTCTTTATTAAAGCTTATTCCTTTAAAATCTGAGAGCTCTTTATTGGCCGCAAGTACCATGTCTTTACATGACAGACGAATCGGGTCTAATCCTATCGCCATCTTCCAAGTTAAGTAGACCGCTTAGTTCCTCCGCAATCATTTTTGCACCTTCTTGTAAAATCGGGGCTGAAAGGGCTGCAAGGATTGGTCCAACTTTAGGGATAGCAGCTATAACGACAGTGAGAGCTCCGGCTCCAGCACGAGTTGACGCTTCCAAAGCTCCCTTAAACTTATTTGGATCCTCAGTCTCGTGTTCTTTTAATAATACAGTAAGGAATAAAGCCCACGGTTTGCCCCGATAAAGTTCAATTTCATCAGTTATACTTTCTTTTTCATGAATGCTGTAAATTTCAGTCTGGATTGCTGATGGTTGTGCTTCCGCCTTTCGGTTAGCTACAACTGTGAATAGAAAAGGATTTTGCAAGTAAGCGTACGGGTTTTAGAGAAGGCTACTGAATAAGTTCAAAAAGACACAAATAGTATACACATTAACACCCCTGTATTAGTTCCATCGATTCTACCCCTTGACCTCCCAATTCAATGCCATCACTATATTAACCTTCCTTTCCTAGTCATCTGGTCGCCAAATGGAGGGGTGGATTCAGTCATTTTACTTTAACCTAGAATAAATAATGATTTTCGGAAAAAAATAATCCTGGACAAACTTACTGTTGCCTAAGTAGGAAAAAATACTTTCGTCGTTAAGGAGGAAATCATGACAACAACTATATCAACAAATTTAACTCTTTCCCCCGGAAGCTTAGAGGGCGTGTTGGTAAATTTTTATGATAATGAATCGTTTGCGTTTGAAGTTGAACGAATTGGGCTTGAGGCTGTAAATATGGCATTGGCAGAAACCGAAACAATTACCTCATTCCTTCGAGACTACCCAGAGCAAGTGGCTACAATGGTTAATCACGTTCTGACTGGACAGACTGAAACCGCCAGAGAAGTAGCATCAAATATTGGAATTACAGCGGAAGCTTTTCAAGAGGGTGGTGTAAACCTTCTTTGGTGGTTTATGATCCTCCTTGCAATACTTATGATTATGATTGCCGTTATTTACTGTAGTCACCATCCCGAGGCATGCGAGGATCGTTGACCCTGAAATTATGTTCAGTTAATAAACGAATTAATAGCGCCCACCTTAGCTTTGTTCCTGGCGACTATTTACAACAGCGGAACAAGAGTCACCATGGTCGGCGAACTTTTTCACATATCCTACGGCCATTGAAATGATTGAGCTTCTAACTTACACGATATAATTTTCACTAATATTATCCTCTTGTGTAAATCCATTTTGTATAAGAGGGGTATTTTTTATCGTAAAAAAGGGGTATTACCCCATATTGAAAATAACTTATGGAAGATAAAGCACACATAACGAATAGCGACTCATAGATCGATAGCGGCTACTCTTGTTAAATAAGATTATTGTTATCCGACTCATAGCTCATTAGTTAATTAAATGTGGGGACATATTTACAATCAATTCTGGCATCTAATAAAGGAGATTATAAAAATGGCAAAACAAGGACTTCTTCTTGAAAATATGTCTATTGGGATAAATTCCGGAGTTAATACTATTAAATTCCAATGTGCTTTCTATGATAACGATGTGAAACAAGCATGGTACAATTTCAAATGCTTTGATACCAATGCCATTACAACTTCGATACCTTTCCAGGAACTGCAAAGCACTATCATACATGGTCCAGCATCAGTGAACGATATTCCAATCAGAGAAGATGACGCCTTATTGGTTACCGTATCAGAAGCTCCATCCACGTGGGCGATTGAGAAATATCCGGTAAGACTTCTACTTGCAGGTAATCACATTGCAGAATGGGAAATCACCTTTGAAGAGGCAATGTTTCCATTCAGTCTAAATGGGACCTGGACTAAAATGTAATGTTGGAATCGTTTCAAAGTACCCATCCGGTTTAAATGGATATAATAGTTAAACAGAAAACAGGTATAATCCTTTTTGATAAAGAGGATTATACCTGTGTCGCAGTATAGGGACTTTTTTAGTGCCCACATATAATTTGTTCATTATTTTCACGAATTGGATTTCACCAATGAAATAGTTTAACATTTGTGTAAGTTATGTTTTACAAACAACACCAGTCATGCCTCAACTTTTCATTCCCCTATTTAGGGTTACTTTCATCGGCAATAATAATTGGATCAGGAACATCA
Organism: Neobacillus sp. plas4; assembly: GCF_057221695.1. Lineage (NCBI taxonomy): Bacteria > Bacillati > Bacillota > Bacilli > Caryophanales > Bacillaceae > Neobacillus > Neobacillus sp. plas4. Next base: position 194,678 of record NZ_CM170152.1, on the reverse strand, counting down.
TCACATTTCTTCCCATAAGAAACATTATAAGAATCTCCCGGTTCCTTTTTTGGATTTGTTCCCCAATTTTTCACAAGACAAGCAATATCACTATTTAGATAGCTCATATCCTCCATATACACTAATTTACCTTTATCATAGACCCTGCAACAATCAGTTGGCCAATCAATAATTGAGTCTTCATTTTGTTTTTTCATTTGATTCCCTCCTTTAATTTAATTGTTTTTCTAAATCCCTTAGGCTAAACATTTATATTACAACCAATATTGTTAAATTTTAATGAAGACAGAGGTCAATAATAATCTAAACGGTAGCGCCATTCGCATCTTAAGTTCTACAAACCCCGACAATCATACCTGCGGCAATCTTTACTATATCAAAAATATCCATAAAATAACTATTTTGGTTTAACATTCAAAACTTTATTTTTCTGTAAATGCCCTAACGGAACCTACAAAAAATAGGAATGCCCAGCAATATTGCTAGGCATCTGTAAATCTAAAATAATTATTCCCATTCACAAGCGCAGGCATTACATTAAAAATGATTGCTATAAAAGTTAATAAATACAATAAGGTAATAATAGTCAACTGAAATCATTACTTATTTTTTCGAGGTTTCAGTGATAATTGCATCTGATTGGAACATGCATAATTCTTAACATTTTTCAATCTTTGTAGCATTCTCTTCATACCACAAATATAACCGCCGATTATGCCACTTTTCCGCAGCCGCTCTTCTTCGTACTGATTGAAATGTGACTTCAAACATCTCACCGATTACTCTTAACGAAATTTTACTATATGACCAGCTCCTATTAAAGAATTCCCTACAACACACCAATTGTTATCATGGCATATGATTTTATCAACAATAATTATGGCTAAAAAAAAGAGAGATACAATCATTATGACTGTACTTCTCTCATCTATTCAAACAGTTTTTTAACAAAATTATACATCCGCTGCAGCAGGGCCGCAAAATCCGAAAGTTATTTTACCTGAATGCTCATTCTTTTGTTCTATCTTATCAGTCGCCTTATAACCGCTGCGATCAAGAATATCCTTTAGAAGCTGGAGCAAGTATAAAAGAAGTACAGGAACGGCTGGGCCATGAGGATATCAAAACAACAATGAACATCTATACACACGTCACAGACACGCTAAGAGAACAAACAGCAACTAAGTTCCAAAGGTACCTAGAGCTATGATTAGTGGTCAAAAAATATTTTGGTGGTCAAAATGTGGTCACAAGCGCCTTTTAGATATAAAAAAGACCCTTTCCACATAAGTGAAAAGAGCCTTGAGATGTTGATAATTAACGTTTTGAGAACTGAGGTGCACGACGAGCGCCTTTAAGTCCGTATTTCTTACGTTCTTTCATACGTGGGTCACGAGTTAATAGACCTGCACGCTTTAATGTTGGACGATATTCAGGATCAACTGTAAGTAATGCGCGAGCAATACCATGACGGATTGCGCCCGCTTGACCTGTATATCCACCGCCGCTTACGTTTACAAGAACATCGTAGCTACCTGTTGTTTCAGTAGCAACTAATGGTTGGTTTACAACCATACGTAAAGCTGCAAATGGGATATATTCTTCGATGTCACGTCCGTTAATTGTAATTTTACCTGTACCTGGAACTAAGCGCACACGTGCGACAGAGCTCTTACGACGACCAGTACCAATATATTGAACTTGTGCCAAGTTAATTCCCTCCCTCTTTATTAACCGCGAAGTTCGTAAACTTCAGGTTGTTGTGCTTGGTGCGGATGTTCTGCGCCAGCATATACGTGTAATTTTTTGTATGTTTGACGGCCAAGAGAATTCTTTGGAAGCATACCTTTAACAGCAAGCTCGATCATTTTCTCAGCATAGTTTGTACGCATTTCAAGAGCAGTTCTAGTTTTTAAACCACCTGGATGCATTGTGTGACGGTAGTAGATTTTGTCAGTTAATTTTTTACCAGTTAATTCAACTTTAGAAGCGTTGATGATGATAACATGATCACCAGTGTCAACATGTGGTGTAAAAGTTGGTTTATTTTTACCGCGTAAGATTGCTGCTACTTCAGAAGCAAGACGTCCAAGAGTTTTGCCTTCAGCATCAATCACGTACCATTTACGCTCGATATTGTTGGCGTTAGCCATAAACGTTGTACGCATGAATTTCCCTCCTAATTTAAATCCATAAAGATTATTTTTCGCACCATCATAAGCTGTTATCGTTTATTCTGTTCCGGGAAAAAACGATAAGGCCACTGTGCGCTCAATTTTCAGTATCATATATTTTCAATCACGATGAAGACTTTCCGGGGCTTAATCGTGGGATTAAAAACACAACCATATTATATAATAAATTCTTTAGAGCTGAATGTCAAGAAAATGTTACACTAGGATGAGTTGTTTACTAAATTTATTTTAATAATATACCTTCCAAAGATATAATCCTTGTCCAGGTGCGGTTTTCCCAGCATAGCGGCGATCTTTTTTTTCAAGAATCTCTGCAATTTCTGATGGTTCTCGTTTTCCAGAACCAACCTCTAGCAACGTACCGACTAATATTCGAACCATATTATATAAAAAGCCATTTCCTACAAAACGAAAACAAAAACGCTCTTCCTCTTGCAAAATTTCAATCGTCTCAATGGTTCTTACCTTATCCTCTACTTCGGTTCTAGCTGAACAAAAACTGGAAAAATCATGGGTGCCTAGTAAGTATTGGCAAGCTTCTTTCATAGCCCCCACATTTAAGGGATAGGGATAATGATAAGCATAATTCCGCTTAAAAGGATCCCTTTTCGGAGATTGATTAAGGAAATAGCGATATTCTTTCCCGCTGGCATCAAAACGGGCATGAAAGGACGGATCTACTTTTTTCACAGATAGTATAGAAATATCTTCAGGAAGCATAGAGTTTAAGGCCAGCTCCCACTTTTCCTCAACAAGCGGCAGCGGTGAATCAAAATGAATCACCTGACCTTTTGCATGGACACCCGCATCGGTTCTACCAGAAGCTGAAATTTTAATAGAACTTCCCTTATGCATTTTTGCTAGTACCGCTTCAATTTGACTTTGAATGGTTCGTTTATTCGGTTGAACCTGATAGCCGGAAAACCCGGAACCATCGTAAGAAAGGATGCATTTATAGCGATTCATTTTTAGCTCCATTATGAACGTAGTAAGATTAATAATAACGTTAAAAAGGCAAGAATTAAAATTTGCAGTGTGTCAGCAAACCTCCAGCTCAATAGACGGTACTTGGTTCTGCCCTCACCCCCGCGATAGCCTCTCGCCTCCATGGCGATAGCAAGCTCCTCAGCACGTTTAAACGAGCTGACAAATAACGGGATCAATAAAGGAATAACTGCTTTTATTCTTTCCTTAATAGGACCGCTTGAGAAATCTACCCCTCTTGCGATTTGTGCTTTCATAATTTTATCGGTTTCCTGCATAAGCGTTGGTATAAACCGAAGAGAAATAGACATCATTAATGCCATTTCATGTACGGGAAAACGAACCCTTTTCAATGGATTTAAAAGTGTTTCCAACCCATCGGTTATTTCTATTGGAGTGGTTGTTAATGTGAGCAGACTCGTCATCAAGATCAGAAAAAAGAATCGCATGGATATAAAAATACCCTGTCTCACACCCTCTTCATAAATCTTAATCGGGCCTACCTCATAGAGTAAATTGCCTTCTTTTGTAAAGAAGACCTGTAATAGCAAGGTAAATAAAACCAACCAGAGCACCGGTTTTAAACCAGCATATAAGAAACGAATGGGAATTCGAGATAAACCAAGCATTAAAAATGTATAAAGACCAATAAGAGCATAGGTAAAGAAATTGTTTGCCAGAAATATGATACAAACGAATAAGAAGATAATGACAAGCTTTGACCGTGGGTCCATCCTATGAACTAAACTATCTGAAGGAACATATCTGCCGATGATCATTTTTTCCATCATACTGGTGCACCCCTTAACATTTCAGCAACTGCAGCAGACAGTTCCTCAATAGAAAGATAGGTAATACCAAGATTAACCCCTAATTTTTCTTCAAGGTTCCGCTGAAAGCGAACCACTTCTGGTACATCCAATCCCATTTCAACAAGCTCAGTAACAGAGGAAAATATTTCAATTGGTGTCCCTTGTTTAACCACATGTCCTTGTTGCATAATGACAATTTGATCCGCATACTTTGCTGCATCTTCCATACTATGAGTAACCAGTATGGTAGACAGCTTTCTCTCTTTATGAAGTGAATAGAACATGTCCATAATTTCCTTACGTCCCCGCGGATCCAAGCCAGCTGTAGGCTCATCAAGCACCAAACAATCGGGCTCCATAGCAAGGACACCTGCGATTGCAACACGACGCATTTGCCCGCCGGACAAATCAAATGGAGACTTCTCTAATATCTCCTCTTGAAGTCCCACTTGTTTTAAAGCAAGTCGAGCCCTTTTCTTTGCTTCTTCTTCGGAGACACCAAAATTCATTGGACCAAAAATGATATCCTTTTCAACTGTTTCTTCAAATAACTGATGTTCCGGAAATTGAAAAACAATCCCGACTTTTTGCCGAATCAGTCGTAAGTTTTTATTCTTTTGTTTGGCCTTAACTTCACGGTCACCTATAACAACTGTTCCTTCTGTAGGAATTAACAATGCATTTAAATGCTGAAGGACAGTAGACTTTCCTGAACCCGTGTGTCCAATTACAGCCATATACGTTCCTGATGGTACGTCAAAGGACACATCTTTAATAGCCAAATGTTCAAATGGAGTGTTTGCTTGATAACGGTACTCTATATTTTGGAGCGAAATGTCCATAGCTCATTCACCAACTCTTCTTCCGATAAATAGTGCTTGGATAAACCAATTCCTTTTTGGCGGAATGCATTACTCATTTTAATAGAAAAAGGGATATCCAAACCTAATTGAACCAATTCATCGTCCAAGGAGAAAATATCCTCGGGAGTACCTTCTCGATATACCTTACCTTGATTCATAACGATAATACGATCTGCTTTAGCGGCCTCTTCCAAATCATGCGTAATGGAGATAACAGTAAGGGACTTCTCATCCTTTAATTCCCGAACAGTTTCCAAAACTTCCTCTCTGCCTTTCGGATCGAGCATGGACGTAGCTTCGTCTAAGATGATAATTGAGGGTCTTAATGCAAGTACACCAGCAATAGCAACACGCTGCTTTTGCCCTCCTGAAAGATGGTGCGGCTCTTGATTAAGAAATTGATCCATTTTGACTTTTTTTAAGGAATCCTCTACCCTAAAGATCATCTCATCTCTTGGGATCCCATGGTTTTCTAAACCAAAAGCCACATCATCCTGAACGGTTGTTCCCACAAACTGATTATCAGGATTTTGAAACACCATTCCTAATTTCTTTCTTATCTCCCAAATGGACTCTTCATTCAAAGGAATCCCACAGACTTCAATCTCACCCTGTTGTGGAAATTGTAAACCATTCAGAAGTTTTGCCATTGTTGATTTACCTGAGCCATTATGTCCACAAATTGCTAACCATTCACCTTCATAGATGTCAATATTTACATTCTGAAGAGCGTAGTTGTTCTGGTTATCATATTGAAAAGAAACATTCTTTAAGGAAACAACAGAATTTCTCATTTACTATTCTCCTCTCAACTCGCCTATTGTTCCATTTCTATGCTAAGCTCGTGAATACAAAAAAAGCCTGCACCTCACCCCCGGGCAGAAGTTCGAATACATTCTGCCGATTAACGGGATTTCTAAAAAGAAATGGGAGGAGGTGCATGAGCTAGACGAGACGTGAAAAAGATAAAAGGCTTACATTATCATTCCAAAGGAAAAAAAACTCCCTAAAGTGCCCTTAAGATAAGGGTCACGCTCATCATAACACTCTTTTTGGCTTGGATCGTACATTATTAGGTTTTATACAGAAAAAGGGCTCAAGAACAAGTTTGTAACTAAACTGTCCAGCGCCCTTGTTGTCTGCTTCCAAGTATTAAACTAACTCGATAATTACCATTGGTGCACCATCGCCGCGACGTGGTCCAAGTTTCATAATACGAGTGTATCCACCTTGGCGCTCTTGATAACGAGGAGCGATATCAGTGAAAAGTTTTTGTAATGCATCAGTACCTTTTTCAACATCAGCAACTTCATTACGAACGTAAGAAGCAGCTTGACGGCGAGCGTGTAAATCACCACGTTTACCTAAAGTGATCATCTTCTCAACAGTACCACGAATTTCTTTTGCACGTGTTTCTGTAGTTTCAATGCGCTCATTGATGATTAAGTCTGTAGTTAAATCACGAAGCATAGCTTTACGCTGTGAACTTGTGCGTCCTAACTTTCTGTATGCCATGAAGGGTTCCCTCCTTTGTTGAAGTCATTAAACGGATTAGTTAGTTAGTCGGAGTTGACTTAATTAGTCATCCTTACGTAAGCCTAATCCAAGCTCTTCTAGTTTCGCCTTCACTTCTTCGAGTGATTTGCGGCCTAAGTTACGTACTTTCATCATATCCTCTTCAGTCTTATTAGCTAATTCCTGAACAGTATTGATTCCTGCACGCTTTAAGCAGTTATATGAACGAACGGATAAATCTAATTCTTCGATCGTCATTTCAAGGACTTTTTCTTTTTGATCCTCTTCTTTTTCGATCATAATTTCAGCATTTTGAGCTTCGTCAGTTAAACCAACGAATATATTTAAATGCTCAGTTAAAATCTTTGAACCAAGAGCAATTGCTTCTTTTGGCCCTGTGCTTCCATCTGTCCAAACATCAAGCGTTAGCTTATCATAGTTTGTCATCTGACCCACACGAGTATTTTCTATCTGATAAGACACACGTGAAACAGGAGTGAAAATAGAATCAATTGGAATCACACCAATTGGTTGATCTTCACGCTTATTTTGCTCAGCTGGAGTATAACCACGTCCACGCTTAGCAGTCAAACGCATGCGAAGATGCCCACTTGAAGCTAAGGTAGCAATATGAAGATCAGGATTTAAGATTTCAACATCACTATCATGAGTAATGTTGGCTGCTTTTACTGGACCTTCACCCTGTACATCAATTTCAAGAGTTTTTTCTTCATCAGAATAGATTTTTAAAGCTAATTTTTTAATGTTTAATATGATGGATGTTACATCCTCTACGACGCCTTCAATTGTTGAGAACTCATGAAGTACCCCATCGACCTGAATCGATGTAACAGCGGCACCTGGGAGTGAAGATAAAAGGATACGACGTAAGGAGTTACCCAAAGTGGTACCATATCCACGCTCAAGTGGTTCTACGACGAACTTTCCGTACTTGGCATCATCGTTGATCTCAACCGTTTCGATTTTTGGTTTTTCTATTTCGATCATCAAATAACCCTCCTTCAAAACGTCGAAACCTCGATTAGTAAATTATCTAATCGAAATTCCCCCATGTATACGTTCCCGTTTTGTGCACAACAACTGGAATAAATCTTCTGTAAGAACGGAAAAATTAGTATCATATCCCATTATAGACAGCGATACAAATTCTATACAGAAAAATTAAACACGACGGCGTTTTGGTGGACGGCATCCGTTATGAGGTACTGGAGTAACGTCTTTAATAGCTGTTACTTCAAGACCAGCAGCTTGTAACGCACGAATTGCAGCCTCACGACCTGCACCAGGTCCTTTAACTGTAACTTCTAGAGTCTTCATACCGTGTTCAATCGATGTCTTAGCTGCAGTTTCAGCTGCCATTTGAGCAGCGAATGGAGTTGATTTACGTGAACCTCTAAATCCAAGCGCACCTGCACTAGACCAAGAAATTGCATTACCATGTACATCAGTAATGGTTACAATTGTATTGTTAAATGTTGAACGGATATGGGCAATACCTGATTCAATATTCTTTTTAACACGACGTTTACGTGTATTTGTTTTACGTGCCATTTAAATAACCTCCTTTGCCGATTACTTCTTCTTGTTCGCAACAGTCTTACGAGGACCTTTGCGTGTACGAGCGTTGTTTTTCGTGTTTTGTCCACGAACCGGTAAACCACGACGATGACGTAATCCGCGGTAGCAACCAATCTCCATTAAACGCTTAATGTTAAGAGAAATTTCACGGCGAAGGTCACCTTCAACTTTTAATTTGTCGATGATATCACGGATTTTGTTTAGTTCGTCTTCTGTTAAATCACGCACTCGAGTATCTTCAGAAACACCAGCTTCTGCTAGAACTTTTTGTGCAGTATTTTTACCAATACCATAAATGTAAGTTAAAGAGATAACTACACGTTTTTCACGTGGAATATCTACACCAGCAATACGTGCCATAAATGAGCGCACCTCCTTCAAGATTAACCTTGTTTTTGTTTATGTTTAGGGTTTTCACAGATAACCATGACTTTACCGCGTCTACGGATAACTTTGCACTTTTCGCAGATCGGCTTAACAGATGGTCTTACTTTCATTATCCTAACCTCCTTAGTAATACGGAGTGCAAGCAATTATTTAAAGCGGTAAGTTATTCTTCCGCGTGTTAAGTCATATGGAGAAAGCTCGACAGTAACTTTGTCACCCGGAAGGATGCGAATGAAGTGCATTCGAATTTTACCAGAAACATGAGCTAGCACGGTATGACCATTTTCTAATTCTACCTTAAACATTGCATTTGGCAAAGTTTCAATTACTTTACCTTCAATTTCAATTACATCATCTTTGGCCATTAATTCGTCTCCCTTCTCAATTCAATTATTCTTTTTGAAAATGCAAGGCAAATTCTTTTCACTCGTACAAAACAATAGCAACCTTATAATAGTAACATAATGTTTGTCATCTGTCCGCAAGTAAATATTACATGGTTTGAAATATCGAATTCCACATGTAAGTCTTGCCCAACTCTCGGTCCTACATACTCAGTACAATAGAAAAGCCATTTACATCTACATACTTTTGAAGCTTAATGAAGAGATGTTCGAGAGTCGATTGTACATTTAAACTAATGGCCATTAACGTAAGTCCCCGACCAACTGCTGGATATCAGCAAATACTTGTTTAATATCCTGCTGACCATCAATTGAACGCAGGTAACCTTTTGTTTCATAAAAAGTAAGCAATGGTTCTTGTTGTTTGATATTGACGTCTAATCGATTTTGAACAGTTTCAGCATTATCATCTGCCCGTTGATAGAGCTCTCCGCCACATTTGTCGCAAGTGCCCTCATTTGCAGGAGGATTAAAAACTAAATGGTATGTTGAACCACATTCTTTACAGATTCGACGGCCAGTCAAACGATCCATTAATATCTCTTTATCAACATTAATATTAATTACGTAATCAATCTTTTTATCTAAGTCAGATAATAGATTTTCCAATGCTTCTGCTTGAGGTACAGTTCTAGGAAAGCCATCAAGTAAAAAGCCATTTATACAGTCGTCTTTACTTAATCGTTCACGAACAATGCCGATTGTAACTTCATCAGGAACAAGTTCACCTTTGTCCATGAAAGACTTAGCTTCTAACCCTAGCTCTGTTCCTTCTTTCATCGCTGCACGGAACATATCTCCAGTAGAGATATGAGGGATGCCGTATTGTTCGACGATTTGCTCGGCCTGAGTACCTTTTCCAGCACCCGGAAGCCCCATTAATACTAAATTCACACGTGTTCCCCCTCGTGCTAATTATGGGTTTTAGGGAGCGAAAGTCCCCAAAACCTTCTTATTTGATAAATCCTTTATAATGACGTTTAACAAGTTGTGCTTCAAGCTGTTTCATCGTATCTAGGGCAACACCCACTACGATCAAAAGACTTGTTCCCCCTATTTGAGCAGATTGCGGAAGATTCGCTATTTCAATGAAGATAATAGGAAGAATCGCAATTACTGTTAAGAAAAGGGCACCTACAAATGTTAAACGATATAGTACGCGTGTTAAGTATTCCTGTGTACTCCTGCCAGGTCTAATACCTGGAATATAACCACTTTGCTTTTGTAGATTTTCTGCAGCTTGTTCTGGATTAACCTGAATAAATGCATAGAAATACGTGAAAGCGATAATCAAAGCAGCATAAAGCGTCATCCCAATTGGATGGGAATAATCAAATACTCTTGTAATCCAAAGTGTTACGTCATTTGTTGGAAAAAATGATGCAATGGTTCTTGGGGTTACAATAAAGGAAACTGCAAAGATTACAGGGATAACACCAGCAGCATTCACTTTTAACGGCATATGAGTGGATTGTTGTGCACCAGCATTACGACCGTTAATCGCTCTTTGTTTTGCATACTGAATTGGAATTTTTCTAATTGCTTGTTGAATGAAAATAGTACCAACAACAATTGCAATTACTGCCAAGACAATTAACAGAACCGTAACGATACGGAGGAATAACTGCTCACCAGCATTTTCAAACTGCTGTACATAAATCTGATTAACTGTGTTAGGGATACTCGCAACGATACCGGCAAAGATAATGATGGAAATACCATTTCCAACACCCTTTTCGGTAATCTGCTCACCTAACCACATTAAAAAGGCAGTACCAGCAGTTAAAACAACTGCAATCAATAGATAAGTACCAATTCCGGGATTTTCAATCAATTGCCCGCTTGACATACTATTAAAACCGTAGGACATACCTAAGGCTTGAATAAAGCCAAGTACAATCGTGAAATAACGAGTAAACTGAGCTAACTTTCGACGTCCAGCATCTCCTTGCTTTGACCATTCCGTAAATTTCGGAACTACATCCATTTGTAAAAGCTGAATAATAATGGAAGCTGTGATATAAGGCATAATACCCATAGCAAGGATGGAGAAGTTTTGCAACGCTCCACCACCAAAGGTATTTAATATCCCGAATACACTTAATTTATCTTGTGCAGCCAAAATTTCAGCATTTACATTCGGAACAGGAATAAAACTGCCAAGTCGAAATACGATTAACATTAAAAGAGTGAAAATGATCTTTCTTCTAATTTCAGCCACGCGCATAAAATTGGAGATTGTCTGGAACATTAGATCACCTCAGTAGTTCCACCTACAGCTTCAATTGCTTCTTTGGCGGTAGAGGAGAATTTGTGAGCTTTAACAGTAAGTTTTTTCTCTACGTTCCCTTTTGCAAGAATTTTAATTCCCGCCTTTTCGTTCTTAACAATACCAGATTCGATTAGAAGTTCTGGAGTAACTTCTGTACCCTCTTCGAACTGGTTAAGAGTATCAAGGTTTACAATTGCAAATTCTTTACGATTGATATTTGTAAAACCACGTTTTGGTAAACGACGGAATAAAGGTGTTTGACCACCCTCGAAACCTAAACGGACACCGCCGCCGGAACGAGCGTTTTGACCTTTATGACCTTTACCAGCAGTTTTTCCCTGACCAGAACCGATACCACGTCCTAAACGTTTGCGTTCTTTTCGAGAACCCTCAGCAGGCTTTAATTCATGAAGTTTCATATTGGCACCTCCTTATGAAAGAAAACAATCAATTATTGTTCTTTAACTGTTACAAGGTGAGCAACTTTCGTAATCATACCGCGGATAGCAGCATTATCCTGGTGCTCAACTGTTTGATTCAATTTGCGTAAACCTAGAGCAGTAACTGTCGCTTTTTGGTCACCAGGGCGACCAATAACGCTTTTATTGAGGGTAATTAATAGTTTGTTTGCCATTTGATTTCCCTCCTTATCCTAGCAGTTCTTCTACTGATTTACCACGTAACTTGGCTACGTCTTCAGCACGTTTTAGTTGTTTAATACCATCAATCGTTGCACGTACCATATTAATTGGAGTGTTTGTTCCTAATGATTTAGAAAGGATATCTCCTACCCCGCCTAATTCTAGAACAGCACGGACTGGACCACCAGCAATAACCCCTGTACCTTCAGAAGCAGGCTTTAGAAGAATTTCGCCAGCGCCAAATCGTCCAATTACTTGGTGAGGAACAGTAGTTCCAACCATTGGTACTTCGACTAAGTTCTTCTTAGCATCTTCAATTGCTTTACGAATCGCATCTGGTACTTCTTGAGCTTTACCAGTACCGAAACCAACATGACCGTTTTTATCTCCAACTACTACTAGAGCAGTGAAACGAAAACGACGACCACCCTTAACAACTTTCGCTACACGGTTAACCGTTACAACGCGTTCTTCAAGTTCAAGTTTGTTTGGATCAATACGACGTATCATTTATGTGTCCCTCCTTTGTCTATTAAAATTGTAAGCCGTTTTCACGGGCTGCATCAGCTAATGCCTGAATACGTCCATGATAAAGGTATCCTCCACGGTCAAAAACAACTGCAGTGATACCTTTTTCTACCGCACGTTTAGCGACTAATTCTCCGACCAACTTAGCTGCTTCAACATTGCTTGTAGATTCAAGATTAATATCTTTTTCCATAGTAGATGCACTTGCTAACGTAACTCCACTCATGTCATCGATTAATTGAGCATATAAATGCTTATTAGAACGAAACACATTTAGACGTGGACGAGCTGCAGTACCGCTAAGTTTCGCACGAACACGAGCATGTCTTTTCTTGCGGCTAGCATTTTTGTCAAGCTTCGTAATCATTTACGTCACTCCTTTCGTTTACCTATGCGGCATTACTTACCAGTTTTACCTTCTTTACGACGAACAAATTCGCCTTCGTAACGAATTCCTTTGCCTTTATACGGCTCTGGAGGACGGACTTGACGAATATTGGCAGCTAATTCACCAACACGTTCTTTGTCTGTACCTTTAATCGTAATCTTTGTATTCGCAGGTACTTCAATTTCAAGACCAGCTTCAGGTTCGAATTCAACTGGATGAGAGTATCCAACGTTTAACACAAGTTTGCTACCTTGCTTTGAAGCACGGTAACCAACCCCGATTAATTCTAATTTTCTTTCGAAACCTTTGGAAACACCTTCGACCATGTTCGCGATTACCGCACGAGTAGTTCCGTGCAATGCGCGGTGTTCTTTCACGTCAGATGGACGAGAGATCGTGATAATGTTTTCTTCGATTTTGATTTCAATATCTGGATTAAAAGAGCGAGTTAATTCTCCTTTTGGTCCTTTAACGGTAACGGTATGATTATTTAATGTAACCGTTACTCCTGCAGGTATTTCAATAGGTTTTTTTCCTACGCGTGACATTTAAGTAGCACCTCCATTCATTCAGAAACTATATTACCAAACGTAAGCTAATACTTCTCCGCCAACTTGTTTAGCACGAGCTTCTTTATCAGTTATAACACCAGTTGATGTTGATACTAATGCAATACCTAGACCATTAAGGACACGTGGCACCTCATTAGATTTTGCATAAACACGAAGTCCAGGCTTGCTTATGCGCTTAAGACCCGTGATAACACGTTCATTATTAGAACCGTACTTTAAGAAGATACGGATAATACCTTGTTTGTTGTCTTCGATAAATTCTACATCACGAACGAAGCCTTCACGCTTTAAGATTTCAGCGATTTGTTTCTTGATATTAGAAGCAGGTACTTCTAACTTTTCGTGACGCACCATATTCGCATTACGAATGCGAGTAAGCATATCAGCAATCGGATCTGTCATGACCATTATTTTTACCTCCTTCCCAGACTTGGGGTTTACCAGCTAGCTTTTTTGACACCAGGAATTTGTCCTTTGTATGCTAATTCACGGAAACAAATACGGCATAGCTTAAATTTACGGTATACAGAGTGTGGACGGCCGCAACGTTCACAGCGAGTGTACTCTTGTACCGCGAATTTAGGCGTGCGCTTTTGTTTCGCTATCATTGACTTTTTAGCCACGTTTTCGCCTCCCTTATTTAGCGATTACTTTTGGAATGGCATTCCAAATTGTGTTAACAGTTCACGTGCTTCTTCATCAGTGTTAGCAGTCGTTACGATTACGATATCCATACCACGAACTTTGCTTACTTTATCGTAATCAATTTCAGGGAAGATTAATTGTTCTTTAACACCCAAAGTATAGTTACCGCGACCATCGAATGATTTTTTAGAAATACCACGGAAGTCACGTACACGAGGTAAAGAAACAGAAACTAATTTATCCAAGAATTGATACATGCGCTCACCGCGAAGTGTAACTTTAGCACCGATTGGCATACCTTCACGAAGACGGAAACCAGCGATTGATTTTTTTGCACGAGTGACAACAGGTTTTTGACCTGTGATAGTAGCTAGTTCTTCAACAGCAATATCTAATGCTTTTGCGTTTGCAACTGCATCACCTACACCCATGTTAATAACAATCTTTTCAAGTTGAGGAACTTGCATTACAGATTTATAGTTGAACTTGCTCATTAGAGCAGGAGTAACTTCTTTAACAAATTTTTCTTTTAGGCGGTTCATTCATAGTACCTCCCTTCTTAATTTAAACTATTATTTATCTAAAACTTCACCGGATTTTGCTACGCGTACTTTTTTACCATCAACCGTTGTGTAACCTACACGAGTTGGGTTACCAGACTTAGGGTCGATAGGCATAACGTTTGATACATGAATTGGTGCCTCAAAGCTCATAATTCCGCCTTGGGGATTCACTTGAGAAGGTTTCGCGTGTTTTTTCACGATATTAATACCATCTACTAGTACACGGCTATCTTTAGGATAGGCTGCTAGGATTACTCCTGTTTTGCCTTTATCCTTACCGGAGATAACTCTTACTTTGTCACCTTTTTTAACATGCATTCGTAAGCACCTCCTTAAAGGCAATTAATTTATATTATAGTACTTCTGGAGCCAAGGATACGATTTTCATGAAATTGCTATCGCGAAGTTCACGAGCAACTGGTCCGAATATACGTGTTCCTCGAGGGCTCTTATCATCCTTGATAATTACACATGCGTTTTCATCGAAACGAATGTATGATCCATCAGGTCGACGAGCACCGCTTTTCGTACGAACGATAACAGCTTTAACAACGTCACCTTTTTTAACAACGCCACCAGGTGTTGCTTGTTTTACTGTACAAACGATAACATCACCAATACCCGCAGTTTTACGGCCAGAACCACCAAGAACTTTAATGGTAAGTACCTCACGAGCACCAGAGTTATCAGCAACTTTTAAACGTGATTCTTGTTGAATCATGTGTGTAACCTCCCTTCGGAATAGAGCTTTAATCCGAACAATTAAATAATAACTGCTTTTTCTGTTACTTCAACTAAACGAAAGCGTTTTGTAGCTGAAAGCGGACGAGTTTCCATGATACGTACGATATCGCCGATTTTTGCTTCGTTTTGCTCATCATGAGCCTTAAACTTTTTAGAGTACTTAACGCGTTTACCGTAAAGAGGATGCTTTTTGTGTGTTTCGACTAAAACAGTAATAGTTTTATCCATTTTGTCTGAAACCACGCGCCCAGTGTAAACTTTGCGTTGATTACGTTCACTCATTATGTGAACCTCCTCTCAATTATTACTTGTTAAAGCTGATTTCTCTTTCGCGAATCACAGTTTTCATGCGAGCAATCGCTTTGCGCACTTCACGAATGCGAGCTGTATTTTCAAGTTGACCAGTCGCTAATTGGAAGCGAAGGTTGAAAAGCTCTTCTTTTAAAGATTTAACTTTTTGTTCTATTTCGGCAGTGGTAAGGTCTTTAATTTCATTAGCTCTCATTTGATTCACCACCAATTTCTTCACGTTTTACAAACTTACATTTTACAGGAAGTTTGTGCATAGCAAGACGTAGTGCTTCACGTGCGATTTCTTCAGAAACACCCGCGATTTCAAACATTATTTTCCCTGGTTTAACAACAGCTACCCATCCTTCAGGTGCCCCTTTACCAGAACCCATCCGCACCTCTAGAGGTTTTGCAGTATAAGGCTTATGTGGGAAGATTTTAATCCAAACTTTACCGCCACGTTTCATGTAACGAGTCATCGCAATACGGGCAGCTTCAATTTGGCGGTTTGTGATCCAAGAAGCTTCAGTAGCTTGTAAGCCGAATTCACCGAATGTTACTTCAGTGCCACCTTTTGCGTTACCACGCATTTTTCCACGGTGTTGACGGCGATATTTTACGCGTTTTGGCAATAACATATTATTTGCCTCCTTCCGCAGATTTCTTCTTAGTAGGAAGGACTTCTCCCTTATAGATCCATACTTTTACACCAAGCTTACCGTAAGTAGTATCAGCTTCAGCATGAGCATAGTCGATATCAGCACGAAGTGTATGAAGTGGAACTGTACCTTCGCTATAGTGTTCTGAACGAGCAATATCTGCACCGCCAAGACGTCCTGATACCATTGTTTTAATACCTTTTGCACCTGCACGCATAGCACGTTGTATAGCTTGCTTTTGTGCACGACGGAAAGATACACGATTTTCTAATTGACGAGCAATATTTTCAGCAACTAATTTCGCGTCAACATCTGCTCTCTTGATTTCAAGAATGTTAATGTGAACTCGTTTGCCAGTTAATTGATTTAAAGCTTTACGAAGTGCTTCTACTTCAGTACCGCCCTTACCGATAACCATTCCAGGCTTAGCAGTATGAACAGTTACATTCACACGGTTAGCTGCACGTTCGATCTCAACTTTAGATACAGAAGCATCCTTCAAACGCTTCGTGATATACTCACGAATTTTTAGGTCTTCGTGTAAAAGATCAGCGAAGTCTTTACCTGCGTACCACTTAGATTCCCAATCTTTGATGATCCCGATACGCAAACCGACTGGATTTACTTTTTGACCCACAGATTATCCCTCCTTCTTTTCTGATAGAACGATTGTGATGTGGCTAGTGCGTTTGTTAATCTGGCTTGCACGGCCCATTGCGCGTGGACGGAAACGTTTCAACGTTGGTCCTTCGTCTACAAAAGCTTGTGTTACTACCAAGCTATTAACGTCCATTTCATAATTGTGCTCGGCATTTGCCATAGCAGATTTTAATACTTTTTCCACGATTGGAGAAGCAAACTTTGGAGTGTGATTTAAAATCGACACCGCTTCACCAACTTGCTTTCCTCGAATTAGATCTACGACTAAACGTGCTTTACGAGGAGCAATACGAACTGTTCTTGCAACAGCTTTAGCTTGCATTTGGATGCCCTCCTCTCTTAACGTCTGGTTTTCTTATCATCATTACCATGACCCTTGTAAGCACGAGTTGGAGCGAATTCTCCAAGCTTGTGTCCTACCATGTCTTCAGTAACATATACAGGCACATGTTTGCGACCATCATAAACAGCGATAGTGTGGCCGATAAATTGTGGGAAGATCGTAGAACGACGTGACCAAGTTTTAACAACTTGCTTACCTTCAGTTTCATTTAACTTTTCGATCTTAACCATTAAATGATCATCAACAAATGGTCCTTTTTTAAGGCTGCGACCCATGGATGAACCTCCCTTCGTGATTGGTCTACGGCTCTTTCTTTGAACCGTAGTTCAACCCCGTTATTTTTTACGACGACGTACGATAAACTTGTCGGATTTATTCTTTTTCTTACGAGTTTTGAATCCAAGAGTTGGTTTACCCCATGGAGACATAGGTGATTTACGTCCGATTGGTGAACGTCCTTCACCACCACCGTGTGGGTGATCGTTAGGGTTCATTACAGATCCACGAACTGTTGGGCGCTTGCCTAACCAGCGAGAACGACCTGCTTTACCAATATTGATAAGTTCGTGCTGTTCATTTCCTACTTGACCGATTGTAGCACGGCACTCAGCTAGGATCATACGAACCTCACCAGAATTTAAACGTACAAGTACGTATTTTCCTTCTTTACCTAAAACCTGTGCAGATGTACCAGCAGAACGTACTAATTGGCCACCCTTACCTGGTTTTAACTCAATGTTGTGTACTACAGTACCAACAGGGATGTTTACTAATGGTAATGCGTTACCTACTTTAATATCAGCCTCTGGGCCTGACATAACTTCCATACCTACTACTAGGTTTTTAGGAGCTAGGATATAACGCTTTTCACCATCTACATAGTTAATTAGTGCAATATTCGCAGAACGGTTTGGATCGTACTCGATAGTGGCAACGCGTCCAGGAATGCCATCTTTGTTACGTTTAAAGTCAATTAAACGATATTGACGCTTATGGCCGCCACCTTGATGACGAACAGTTAACTTACCTTGGTTATTACGGCCGCCTTTTCTCTTGACTGGTGCTAATAGAGACTTTTCTGGTGTGCTAGTTGTGATTTCAGCGAAATCAGAAACTGTCATACCGCGACGACCATTAGAGGTAGGTTTGTACTTTTTAATCGCCATTTTATTTCCCTCCTCTTCTTGTTAGGTTCTTATGCTTCAAAGAATTCGATTTCTTTGCTGTCAGCAGTTAATTTTACGATTGCTTTACGGCGTTTGTTTGTGTAACCACCGAATTTACCCATGCGCTTGAATTTACCTTTATAGTTCATGATGTTAACTTTCTCAACTTCAACGCCGAAAATTTCTTTAACTGCGTCTTTAACTTGAGTCTTGTTAGCTCTCACATCAACTTCAAATGTATATTTCTTTTCAGCCATTAGGTCAGTAGAACGTTCAGTGATAACGGGGCGCTTAATGATATCGCGTGCATCCATTATGCAAGCACCTCCTCTACTTTTTCAACCGCTGCTTTAGTCATGATTAATTTATCATGATTTACAACGTCTAGTACGTTGATTCCATCAGCTGTTACAACTGTTACACCTGGAATATTACGAGCAGATAGTGCTACATTCTCATCTAGGTCAGCAGTAACAATAAGTGCTTTCTTCTCGATAGAAAGTCCACCTAATACTGTTTTAAAATCTTTTGTTTTCGGAGCATCGAAAGCTAGGCTTTCTAACACTAAGATATTTTCTTCTAATACTTTAGAAGATAATGCAGATTTAATCGCTAAGCGACGTACTTTTTTCGGTAATTTATAGCTGTAGCTGCGTGGTGTTGGTCCGAATACTGTACCACCTCCGCGCCATTGTGGAGAACGGATAGACCCTTGACGAGCACGACCAGTTCCTTTTTGACGCCATGGCTTACGTCCACCGCCGCGCACTTCAGAACGAATTTTAGTTTTATGAGTACCTTGACGTAAAGAAGCTCTTTGCATAACAATCGCTTCGAATAGTACGTGTTGGTTTGGCTCGATACCAAATACTGTTTCGTTAAGTTCGATTTCACCAACTTGAGAACCGTTTTGGTTAAATAGTGAAACTTTAGGCATTCTTTTGCCCCTCCTTTCATATGAAGATATTACGCTTTAACCGCACTTTTGATTTTTAATAATGCTTTTCTAGGTCCAGGAACATTCCCTTTGACTAAGATCAGGTTACGTTCAACATCAACCTTTACAATTTCAAGATTTTGAACTGTAATTTGTTCCCCACCCATACGTCCAGGTAATAATTTACCTTTGAATACACGGTTTGGAGCAACAGGTCCCATTGAACCAGGGCGACGGTGATAACGTGAACCGTGTGCCATTGGGCCGCGAGATTGTCCATGACGCTTGATTGAGCCTTGGAAACCTTTACCCTTTGAGATTCCTGTTACATCTACTAAATCGCCTGCAGCGAAAATATCAACTTTGACTTCTTGACCAACTTCATATCCTGTTACGTCAACTCCGCGGAATTCGCGAACGAAGCGCTTAGGAGCAGTATTCGCCTTGCTAACGTGGCCCTTTTCAGGTTTGTTCGATAACTTCTCACGCTTATCTTCAAATCCAACTTGAACAGCTTCGTAACCGTCGCTTTCAACTGTTTTCTTTTGAAGTACTACGTTTTGAGCAGCCTCTACAACAGTAACCGGAATTAAGTTGCCGTTTTCTGCAAATACTTGAGTCATACCAATCTTTCTTCCTAAGATTCCTTTGGTCATTTAAGTCACACCTCCTAGAGAATTTGTTTATTTATTTTTACTAAAGTTTAATTTCGATATCAACACCAGATGGTAAATCTAAACGCATTAACGCATCAACTGTTTGTGGAGTTGGGTTAACGATGTCGATTAGACGCTTATGTGTTCTCATTTCGAACTGTTCACGAGAATCTTTATACTTATGCACCGCACGAAGGACCGTGTATATCGCCTTCTCAGTTGGAAGTGGAATCGGACCAGAAACTGCTGCACCTGAACGTTTTGCTGTTTCAACGATCTTTTCTGCAGATTGATCAAGAATTCTGTGATCATAAGCTTTTAAACGAATACGAATCTTTTGTTTTGCCATTATTTTCCCTCCTTTATTCGCCTATTTTAAAAATAGACATTTCTCAGTGGAAATTTCCCACACACTCGCCATGGCAAAGCGGCCGGGTGTGTCAGCAACCTTCCACATCATCGCAGTCAAAGACCAACATTGTCTATTATACATAAAACATTAGGCTAACGCAACTTTTTTTTACAATTTCTTTTTGAATACGTTCAGCACACTTTTATTATTATAACGACCAGTATAGACATTTTCAATAGAAATTATCAATCTCCAGAAATAACCTAATATAACGCTTTATTATTTGAAAATGTAACGAGCTTTATATATAGAAGAAACTCGTTTTTCGCATAAAAAAACAGCTGGATCGTCATCCAGCTGATTCTTATATTACTGATTACTCAGTGATAGTTGTGATTGAACCTGAACCTACAGTACGTCCACCTTCACGAATTGAGAACTTAGTTCCTTCTTCGATCGCAACTGGAGCGATAAGCTCAACAGTCATTTCGATGTGGTCGCCAGGCATAACCATTTCTACGCCTTCTGGAAGATTACAAATACCAGTAATATCAGAAGTACGGAAATAGAATTGTGGGCGATAGTTTGTGAAGAATGGAGTGTGACGTCCACCTTCTTCTTTTGATAATACGTAAACTTGTGCTTTAAACTTTGTGTGTGGAGTGATTGATTTTGGCTTAGCCAAAACTTGTCCACGCTCGATGTCATCACGAGCTACACCACGAAGTAATGCACCAATGTTGTCTCCAGCTTCAGCGAAATCAAGAAGCTTACGGAACATTTCTACACCAGTTACAGTAGTAGATTTTGGCTCTTCAGTGAAACCAACGATTTCGACTACGTCACCAACTTTAACTACACCACGCTCTACACGTCCTGTAGCAACAGTTCCACGACCAGTGATTGAGAATACGTCCTCAACTGGCATCATGAAAGGCTTGTCAGTGTCACGAGTTGGGTTTGGAATGTACTCATCAACAGCTGCCATTAACTCAAGAACTTTTTCTTCCCATGCTGCATCGCCTTCTAAAGCTTTAAGAGCAGAACCTTTGATAACTGGAGTGTCATCGCCAGGGAAGTCGTATTCTGATAATAGATCACGAATTTCCATTTCTACTAATTCAAGAAGTTCTTCGTCATCAACCATGTCACACTTGTTCATGAATACAACAAGGTAAGGAACACCTACTTGACGAGAAAGAAGAATGTGCTCACGAGTTTGTGGCATTGGGCCGTCAGCTGCAGAAACTACTAGGATACCGCCGTCCATTTGCGCAGCACCAGTGATCATGTTTTTAACATAGTCAGCGTGTCCTGGGCAGTCAACGTGTGCATAGTGACGGTTAGCAGTTTCATACTCTACGTGAGAAGTAGAGATTGTGATTCCACGCTCTTTTTCTTCTGGAGCGTTATCAATTTGGTCATATCCTCTTGCTTCACCGCCACCTGCTTTTGCAAGTACAGTAGTGATAGCTGCAGTTAAAGTTGTTTTACCGTGGTCAACGTGACCAATTGTACCAATATTTACGTGTGGCTTTGAACGGTCGAATTTAGCTTTACCCATTAGGAAAATCCTCCTTTAATATAAAAAAATTAAGTATATTTTATGGAAACTGTAAATTGATGGTCTCAAATTAACAGTTTCCACGGTTACATAAGTAGTTATACTTTATTAAAAGGTGAAAATCAATTATTCACCTTTATTTTTTTTGATAATTTCTTCAGCAACTGATTTTGGTACTTCTTCATAGTGATCAAAGTGCATAGAGAATACTCCACGACCTTGTGTGCTTGAACGAAGTGATGTTGCATATCCGAACATTTCTGAAAGTGGAACTTGAGCACGAACTACTTGTGCGTTACCACGTGCTTCCATGCCCTCTACACGACCACGGCGTGCAGTGATTTGACCCATAATGTCTCCTAGATATTCTTCAGGCATTACTACTTCAACCCTCATCATAGGCTCAAGGATTACAGGCTGACACTTAGAAGCAGCATTTTTAAGAGCCATTGAAGCAGCAATCTTAAACGCCATTTCAGAGGAGTCAACATCATGGTAAGATCCATCGAATAATCTTGCTTTAATATCAACTAATGGATATCCAGCAAGAACACCACGTTTTAGAGCATCTTCAAGTCCAGCTTGAACTGGAGCAATGTATTCACGAGGAACAACACCACCGACAATACCGTTTTCAAATTCAAATCCTTTTCCTTCTTCGTTAGGTGAGAATTCGATCCAAACGTGACCGTATTGTCCACGACCACCAGATTGACGCGCAAATTTACCTTCAACTTGTGCAGAAGCACGGAAAGTTTCACGATAAGCAACCTGAGGTGCACCAACATTAGCCTCTACTTTAAACTCACGACGCATACGGTCTACTAGAATATCAAGGTGAAGTTCACCCATACCAGCGATGATAACTTGTCCAGTTTCCACGTCAGTGTGCGCGCGGAATGTTGGATCTTCTTCTTGAAGTTTTTGTAGTGCAGTTGTCATTTTGTCTTGATCGGCTTTTGATTTTGGTTCAACAGAAAGCTGGATTACTGGTTCAGGGAAGTTCATTGACTCTAAGATAACAAGATTTTTCTCGTCACAAAGAGTGTCACCAGTAGTTGTATCTTTTAGTCCTACAGCAGCAGCAATGTCACCAGCATAAACCTTAGAGATTTCTTGACGGCTGTTTGCGTGCATTTGCAGGATACGTCCAATACGTTCACGCTTTCCTTTAGTAGAGTTCTGAACATATGATCCAGAATCTAAAGTACCAGAATAAACACGGAAGAACGTTAATTTACCAACATAAGGATCAGTCATTACTTTAAAAGCAAGGGCTGAGAATGGCTCTTCATCACTTGAATGACGTTCAATCAATTCTTCTTCATCATCAACAGCATGACCTTTGATTGCCGGTACATCTGTTGGAGCCGGAAGATAGTCAATTGCTGCATCAAGCATCTTTTGAACACCTTTGTTTTTAAATGCAGTTCCACACAATACCGGATAGAACTCAACGTTAATAGTACCTTTACGAATTGCTGCTTTTAGCTCTTCTTTGGTGATTTCTTCTCCACCAAGATACTTTTCCATTAATTCTTCGTCTAATTCAGCTACTGCTTCAATTAACTTTTCACGGTATTCTTCGGCTTGTGCCTTAAATTCTTCAGGAATTTCTATTTCTTCCATGTCTGTCCCAAGATCATTATTGTACATTGTAGCGTTCATTTCAACTAAATCAATGATGCCTCTGAACTGATCTTCTGCACCGATTGGTAATTGAATCGCTGCTGCATTTGCTTGTAAACGGTCATGAAGTGTAGAAATTGAATATAAGAAATCCGCACCGATTTTATCCATTTTATTAACAAAAACAATACGTGGTACGCCATATGTTGTAGCTTGACGCCAAACCGTTTCAGTTTGTGGTTCAACTCCGGATTGTGCATCAAGCACAGTAACAGCACCATCAAGTACACGCAATGAACGTTCAACTTCAACTGTGAAGTCTACGTGTCCTGGAGTATCGATGATATTAACGCGGTGTCCTTTCCATTGTGCAGTTGTGGCTGCAGATGTAATGGTGATTCCGCGTTCCTGCTCTTGCTCCATCCAGTCCATCTGTGCTCCACCCTCGTGTGTTTCACCGATTTTGTGGATTTTACCAGTATAGTAAAGGATACGCTCAGTTGTTGTCGTTTTACCAGCATCAATATGAGCCATGATACCGATATTACGTGTTTTTTCTAAGGAGAACTCTCTTGCCATTGGGTCTTTCTCCTTCCTAGTATGAAAGATTTTATGATTAATGTAATTCTACCAACGATAGTGAGCAAACGCCTTGTTTGCTTCAGCCATTTTGTGTGTATCTTCACGCTTCTTAACAGATGCACCAGTGCTATTAGCAGCATCCATAATTTCATTCGCTAAACGCTCTTCCATGGTTTTTTCACCGCGAAGACGAGCATAGTTTACTAACCAGCGAAGACCAAGAGTTGTTCGGCGATCAGGGCGCACCTCAACTGGTACTTGGTAGTTCGCACCACCTACACGGCGTGCTCTTACCTCAAGTACTGGCATGATATTCTTCATTGCTGCTTCAAAAACTTCCATCGGCTCTTTACCAGAGCGTTCACGGATTGTTTCAAATGCAGAATATAGAATTTCTTGTGATTTACCTCTTTTACCGTCAACCATCATTTTATTGATTAGACGAGTAACTAATTTAGAATTGTAAAGTGGATCTGGTAACACGTCTCTTTTTGCTACAGGACCTTTACGTGGCATTTAATTTCCTCCTTTCAAACGAGCTTTCTATTTAATCTGAATTACTTCTTAGCTGCTTTCGGTCTCTTCGTACCATATTTTGAACGACTTTGCATACGGTTGTTAACGCCAGCCGTATCTAGTGCACCACGTACGATGTGATAACGTACCCCTGGTAAGTCTTTTACACGTCCTCCACGGATAAGAACAACACTGTGCTCTTGAAGGTTGTGGCCGATACCAGGAATGTAAGCAGTCACCTCGATACCGTTAGTCAAACGTACACGTGCATATTTACGTAACGCTGAGTTCGGTTTCTTTGGAGTCATTGTACCAACACGAGTACATACTCCTCTTTTCTGTGGTGAAGTTACATTTGTTTGTGATTTCTTAAAGCTGTTGTAACCTTTATTTAGCGCAGGTGATTTTGATTTCTCAGTCATTGCCTGACGCGGCTTGCGCACTAATTGATTAATAGTAGGCATGTTTTGTTTCCTCCCTTCATTATTTCTAAGTCCACACATCCAGGTGGTTCATTTTTGTGCAAAAACAAAGTCTTTGCAGACCATCTATCTACAAAAACAGTTTTTAACGGATAATTACTACAGTTGAAGCACCAACTTCTATTCCACATGCTTTCCCGAGTTTTTTCATCGAGTCAACATAGATAATCGGGATATTCACATCTTGAGCTAGTTTTACTACAGCAGCTGTAACCTTCGTATCGGCGTCAGTTGCTATGATTAACTCACTTGCTGTTCCATCCTTTAGTGCTTTTACTGTTTGTTTCGTTCCTATAACAATCTTATTAGCCTGTAATACTTTTTCATAAGACATATTACGATATCCTCCAAAGTATCAGGTGAATAGGAGCACCTTTGATATAGTACCATTTTCTATAATTTATGTCAAATAGATATTTGAATTATTTTTCATAAAATGCGGCACTTGCTTTGAAGCAAGTACCGCTAATTTTATTTTGCTTAGTCTACCAACATTGTTTCTTCAGATGTCGTATCTCTTAAAACTGGCTCTGCCTTACGGTATCTTTGCATACCTGTTCCAGCAGGAACGAGTTTACCGATAATAACATTTTCTTTTAAGCCGAGTAATTCATCCCGCTTGCCCTTGATTGCTGCATCTGTAAGAACTCGAGTAGTTTCTTGGAAAGATGCGGCAGACAAGAATGAGTCTGTTTCAAGGGATGCTTTTGTAATACCTAGCAATACTGGACGTCCAGTGGCAGGCAGTTTCCCGCTTAACAATGCTTTTTCATTTGCATCTGTGAATTGGTGAATGTCAAGAAGTGTACCTGGAAGTACATCTGTTTCACCAGCATCACTTACACGAACTTTACGCATCATCTGACGAACCATTACCTCTACGTGTTTATCGCCGATCTCAACGCCCTGCATACGATAAACTTTTTGAACTTCACGCAGTAAGTACTCTTGAACAGCTGTTACATCTTTTACCTTAATTAACTCTTTAGGATCGATAGAACCTTCTGTTAGTTCCTGACCACGCCCTATTTGGTCATTTACAGCAACCTTCAGACGAGCTGTATACGGAGCATTATAAGTACGTGATTCAATTTCACCTTGAACAATGATCTCATGCTGACGGTCACGGCCTTCGTTAATGCCGACAACCACACCATCAATTTCGGAAATGACTGCTTGACCTTTAGGATTACGCGCTTCAAATATTTCTTGAATACGTGGTAAACCTTGCGTGATATCGTCACCTGCAACCCCGCCCGTATGGAATGTACGCATTGTTAACTGTGTACCAGGTTCACCAATTGATTGGGCTGCAATAATACCAACTGCTTCCCCAACTTCAACTTCTTGACCTGTAGCTAAGTTACGGCCATAACACTTCTTACATACACCATGACGTGTATTACACGTAAAGGCAGAACGAATTTTCACTTCTTCAATTCCCACACCAACAATTGTTTCAGCAAGATCTTCTGTTATTAGTCCATTTTCAGGAACAATAACTTCTTTTGTTTCAGGATGTCTGATTGGATTACGTGCATAACGTCCAATTAAACGTTCATCCAAGCCCTCAATAACCTCGGTACCATCCTTTAATGAACGGATTAACAAACCACGGTCAGTTCCACAATCATCTTCACGGACAATTACATCTTGTGCAACGTCAACTAGACGACGTGTTAAGTAACCTGAGTCAGCAGTTTTTAAGGCAGTATCGGCAAGACCTTTACGCGCACCGTGTGTAGAGATAAAGTACTCTAATACTGTCAGACCTTCTCGGAAACTTGACTTGATTGGTAATTCGATAATACGTCCAGCCGGGTTGGCCATCAGTCCACGCATACCTGCTAACTGGGTGAAGTTTGATGCGTTACCACGGGCTCCGGAATCACTCATCATGAAAATCGGATTTGTTTTATTTAAGGATTTCATCAGTTTTCCTTGAATGGTATCCTTAGCAGCACTCCAAATGGCAATAACACGATCATAACGTTCGTCTTCCGTAATTAATCCACGACGGAACTGCTTCATAACATTATCAACTTTATTTTGAGCCTCTTGAAGAATTTCCTGCTTTTCAGGTAATACCACGATATCGGCAACACCAACGGTAATCCCTGCTTTTGTAGAATATTTAAATCCTAAGTCCTTCATACGGTCTAGCATTTTAGACGTTTCAGTAATTTTGAATCGCTTAAATACTTCGGCAATGATGTTACCAAGGATTTTCTTTTTAAATGGATCAACTAAAGGCATTTCCTTAATTCTAGCTGGAACATCTTCACCTTTTTCAACAAAGTACTTTGCTGGTGTTTCAACTTCTAAGTTATGTCTAGTTGGCTCATTGATATATGGGAATGATTTTGGCAGAATTTCATTGAAAATAAGTTTCCCCACAGTTGTGATAAGTAACTTATTATTCTGTTCTTCTGTCAATGTTTCATTTCCTAATGAACCAGCATGGACAGCAACACGGGTGTGCAGATGTACATAGCCATTTTGATAAGCAATTAATGCTTCATTCGTATCTTTAAAAATCATACCCTCTCCGACAGCAGCTTCTCTTTCAAGTGTTAGATAATAGTTACCTAGTACCATATCCTGAGAAGGTGTAACTACTGGCTTACCGTCTTTAGGGTTCAAGATGTTTTGAGCTGCCAGCATTAGAAGTCTAGCTTCTGCTTGCGCTTCAGATGAAAGTGGAACGTGAACAGCCATTTGGTCACCATCAAAATCCGCATTATATGCAGTACATACGAGCGGGTGAAGGCGAATTGCTCTTCCTTCAACAAGTGTTGGTTCAAATGCCTGAATTCCTAGTCTATGAAGTGTTGGAGCACGATTAAGTAAAACCGGGTGCTCGCGAATAACATCTTCTAATACATCCCAAACTTCAGGAGAAACTCTTTCAATCTTACGTTTTGCAGATTTAATATTATGAGCTAAACCTTTTTCAACTAGTTCCTTCATAACGAAAGGCTTAAATAACTCTAGAGCCATTTCTTTCGGCAGACCGCATTGGTACATTTTTAAGTTCGGACCAACAACAATAACAGAACGACCTGAATAGTCAACACGTTTTCCAAGTAAGTTTTGACGGAAACGTCCTTGCTTCCCTTTTAACATATGGGAAAGTGATTTTAACGGACGGTTACCCGGACCGGTTACCGGACGACCACGACGGCCGTTATCAATTAAAGCATCAACTGCTTCTTGAAGCATTCGTTTTTCGTTTTGAACGATGATACTCGGTGCACCAAGGTCCAAAAGACGCTTTAAACGATTATTCCGATTGATTACACGGCGATAAAGATCATTTAAGTCAGATGTTGCAAATCTTCCGCCATCAAGCTGTACCATTGGACGAAGCTCAGGAGGAATAACAGGAAGAACATCAAGAACCATCCATGATGGCTCATTACCAGAATTACGGAATGCTTCCAACACTTCTAAACGCTTAATAGCACGTGTACGACGCTGCCCTTGAGCTGATTTTAGTTCTTCTTTTAATGCATCAACCTCTTTATTTAAATCGATATCAGATAGAAGCTTTTTAATCGCTTCCGCACCCATCGCAGCTTGGAACTTATTGCTGTACTTCTCGCGATAAGCTCGGTATTCCTTTTCTGATAAAAGTTGTTTCTTATCAAGAGCTGTATCTCCTGATTCCGTAACAACATAAGAGGCAAAATAAATAATTTCCTCTAAAGCTCTAGGAGACATATCTAAAACAAGCCCCATACGACTAGGGATGCCTTTAAAATACCAAATATGAGAGACAGGAGCTGCCAGCTCAATATGCCCCATTCGTTCACGACGTACCTTTGCACGTGTTACTTCAACACCACATCGGTCACATACAACACCTTTATAACGGACACGTTTATACTTTCCGCAATGACATTCCCAGTCCTTCGTCGGACCAAAAATCCTCTCACAGAATAAACCATCCTTTTCAGGCTTTAATGTACGATAATTAATCGTTTCTGGTTTTTTTACTTCTCCAAAAGACCAAGAACGAATTTTATCAGGTGAAGCCAAACCAATCTTCATATACTCAAAATTATTTACATCAAGCAAGGGGCCTACCTCCCTTTCTATCTTTAGGAAACAACCTTAGCTAAAAGCACAGCTAGGCGCTTTTAGCTTAAGTCTTATTCCTTTGAACCGACCTTTTCTGATTCAAATGCTGCTGCATCTGGTACGATGTTTAATGTGTCAACTTGCTGTAAGTCATCTTCATCTTCCGTATCACGCATTTCAATTTCTTTTTCATCACCTGATAGGATTTTTACGTCCAAACCAAGACTCTGAAGTTCTTTTATTAATACTTTGAAGGATTCAGGAACACCTGGCTCCGGTACATTCTCACCTTTTACAATTGCCTCATACGTTTTTACACGACCTACAACGTCATCTGATTTTACTGTCAGAATTTCTTGTAGTGTATAGGCTGCACCGTATGCTTCCAGTGCCCAAACCTCCATCTCACCGAAGCGCTGACCGCCAAACTGAGCTTTACCGCCAAGTGGCTGCTGCGTTACAAGTGAGTATGGTCCAGTTGAACGGGCATGAAGCTTATCATCAACCATGTGAGCAAGTTTAATCATATACATAACACCAACAGACACACGGTTATCAAATGGTTCACCGGTACGTCCATCATATAAAACAGTTTTTGCATCGCTGGCCATTCCAGCTTCTTCAATCGTGCTCCAAACATCATCTTCCGTTGCACCATCAAATACCGGTGATGCTACATGAATTCCGAGTGCTCTGGCAGCCATACCTAAATGGAGCTCAAGCACCTGTCCGATGTTCATACGTGAAGGAACACCTAACGGATTCAACATAATATCGACTGGGGTACCATCTGGTAAATACGGCATATCTTCTTCTGGCAATATCCGTGAGATAACCCCTTTGTTACCATGACGGCCCGCCATTTTATCTCCTTCATGGATCTTACGTTTTTGAACGATATAGACACGGACAAGCTGGTTTACGCCCGGTGGAAGTTCATCGCCATCTTCGCGGTTAAATACTTTAACATCAAGGACAATACCGCCTCCGCCATGCGGAACTCTTAAGGAAGTATCGCGAACTTCACGTGCTTTTTCTCCAAAGATTGCATGCAATAGGCGTTCTTCAGCAGTAAGTTCTGTAACACCCTTAGGAGTTACTTTACCAACTAGCAAGTCACCATCTTTTACCTCAGCACCCGTACGAATAATTCCACGCTCATCCAAATTACGAAGGGCATCTTCTCCTACATTTGGAATGTCACGGGTAATTTCTTCTGGTCCAAGCTTTGTATCACGAGATTCTGATTCATATTCTTCAATATGAATAGAAGTATAAACATCATCTTTTACAAGGCGTTCGCTCATGATGATCGCATCTTCATAGTTGTAACCATCCCAGTTAACGAAGCCAACTAATACGTTACGGCCTAGTGCTAATTCACCTAGTTCCATTGAAGGACCATCAGCTAGAATCTCGCCTTTTGTTACGCGGTTACCCACCGCAACAATTGGGCGTTGATTGTAACAGGTTCCCTGATTAGAACGGATGAATTTTAACATTTTATATTTATCAAGGTCACCTTTTACTTCTTGACCATCGACTGTGTTGATACGACGAACCCAAACCTCACGTGCCTCAACATGCTCAACGATACCCTCATGCTTACAGATTACTGCAGCACCTGAGTCTTTACCGGATACATATTCCATTCCTGTACCCACTCGCGGTGCTTCGGGTTGTAATAAAGGTACTGCTTGACGCTGCATGTTCGCACCCATCAGTGCACGGTTAGAGTCATCGTTTTCAAGGAACGGAATACACGCAGTTGCAGCAGAAACAACCTGTTTAGGTGATACATCCATATAGTCGATACGATCACGTTTTACAACTGTGTTTTCACCACGGAAACGAGCCACAACATCTTCATCTAGGAAGGTACCATCATCACCAAGACGGGAGTTCGCCTGAGCCACAACATAGTTATCCTCTTCATCTGCGGTTAAGTAATCAATTCGGCTTGTAACCTTCCCAGTATCCGGATCTATCCGGCGGTATGGAGTTTCAATAAATCCAAAACGATTCACCTTAGCAAATGATGATAACGAGTTAATTAAACCAATGTTCGGTCCCTCTGGCGTTTCAATCGGACACATGCGGCCATAGTGGGAATAGTGAACGTCACGAACTTCAAATCCAGCACGTTCACGTGTTAATCCACCAGGTCCCAATGCAGATAAACGACGCTTATGAGTTAATTCAGCAAGCGGATTCGTTTGGTCCATGAATTGCGATAACTGAGAACTTCCGAAGAACTCTTTTATTGATGCAATGACAGGACGAATATTGATTAGCTGCTGCGGTGTAATCGTAGCAGTGTCTTGAATCGACATTCTCTCACGTACAACACGTTCCATACGAGACAAACCAATTCGGAACTGGTTTTGAAGTAATTCACCAACAGAACGAAGACGTCTGTTTCCTAAGTGGTCAATGTCATCCGTGTCACCAACACCATGTAATAAGTTAAAGAAGTAACTGATAGAAGCAATGATATCAGCCGGTGTAATATTCTTTATTGGTTCTGCAACATAGGCATTTCCTAGTACGTTGATTACTTTTTCACCGTCGTCATTTGGCGCATAGATTTTAATACCTTGAAGAGTAATTTCATCTTCCACTACACCGCCAACAGGATTAAAGCCTTTGAAGTTAACATTCTTTTCAAGAGCAGGAATGATTCGATCAAGGTTTCTACGGTCTAAAAGCGTACCTTTTTCTGCAATAATTTCACCTGTCTCAGGATCAACAAGAGATTCAGCCAAACGTTGGTTAAATAAACGATTTTTAATATGAAGCTTTTTGTTGATTTTATAACGACCTACATTTGCAAGGTCATATCTTTTTGGATCAAAAAATCTTGAAACCAATAGACTTTTTGCGTTTTCTACTGTTGGAGGCTCACCCGGGCGCAGACGCTCGTAGATTTCTAGAAGCGCTTTTTCTACTCCCTCCGTGTTATCCTTTTCAAGAGTATTTCGGATGTACTCATTGTCTCCAATCAATTCAATGATTTCTTGATCAGAGCCGAACCCAAGTGCACGCAAAAGAACCGTAACGGGCAGTTTCCGAGTACGATCTATTCTGACATAGACGACATCTTTGGCGTCTGTTTCATATTCAAGCCAAGCGCCGCGGTTCGGAATGACTGTAGCTGTAAACCCTTTTTTACCGTTTTTATCAAGTTTTCCACTAAAATATACGCTCGGTGAACGTACTAACTGAGAAACGATAACACGTTCTGCCCCGTTAATGACAAACGTTCCCGTTTCTGTCATGAGTGGAAAATCACCCATAAATACATCCTGGTCTTTTACTTCGCCTGTTTCTTTGTTTACAAGACGTACTTTAACACGCAATGGTGCAGAATATGTAACGTCCCGCTCTTTCGATTCCGCAACTGAATACTTCGGTTCGCCAAGGCTGTAATCAATAAAATCTAGTGATAGGTTACCAGTAAAGTCTTCAATCGGTGAAATATCCTGGAACATTTCACGCAAACCCTCATCAAGAAACCATTGATAAGAAGAGGTTTGGATTTCAATTAGATTTGGTAATTCTAAAACTTCACTGATTCGTGCGTAACTCCTTCGTTGGCGGTGTCGTCCATACTGAACTAGTTGACCTGTCAACTGATTCACCCCTCAAATCAAGCGTTTTTTAAAAATATATTTTGGTCCTCTTCAGAAACTAAATAGCTTCTTCATTGGACAAAAAAGAAAAAGGGTTTTTATGTATCAAAAACCACATTTTCACATTTTGACTATTATTTTGTCATCATTTCCGTCTGAAACACATTTTATACTAATAAAATAAGTATTTTCAGGAATAAATCGGAAATTATTATGATGGCATTTTATAATGCTAACACACTTGACAAATTCAAGTCAACTATTTTTCAGCCTTAATAATAAAATAACCCTTAGACTTGTCAATAGTATCTACTGTGTTAAATTGTTCTTTTAATTTTTCAATCGCTGATGGCGCACCTTGCTTTTTCTGAATTACAACCCAAAGCTCACCACCGGTGACTAAATGCTCATAACTCTGTTCAAAAATAGCGTGTACCGTCTTTTTACCTGCTCTAATAGGCGGGTTTGTTAAAATAGCAGCAAAGTTATATTCCCTTACACTTTTCAAGGTATCACTTTCGTAAATTTCAACATTCTGTACAGAATTTTGTTCAGCATTAGCCTTTGCCAGTTCAATCGCTCGTTCGTTTACATCAATCATATGTACACGACGTTCTGGATAATGTTTTGCAATCGAAAGACCGATTGGTCCGTATCCGCAGCCTACATCTAAAACTGGCCCTTCCACGGCAGGTACTTCAAACGCTTCTATTAATAAGCGGGAACCAAAGTCTACTTCCTTTTTTGAAAATACGCCGTTATCTGTTTTAAAACGAAATAACTTATTCTTTAAGGTAAAGTCCCAATATTTCGGTTCACTTTCAACCTTTTGGGTACGAGAATAGTAATGTTCAGACATATAGCTCACCTCCTGAGGAGTGTAAATGAATGAGGTAACCAGAGGGAAAAAATCTATCTAAAAAAAGCTCGCTTATACAGCGAGCTTTTCTATAAGGTTATTACTTAACTTCAACGTTAGCTCCAACTTCAGCAAGTTTAGCTTTAATTTCTTCAGCTTCTTCTTTAGACACGCCTTCTTTAACAGGCTTTGGAGTGTTGTCAACAAGATCTTTTGCTTCTTTAAGACCAAGACCTGTGATTTCACGAACAGCTTTGATAACCTTGATTTTTTGATCTCCAGCGCTAGCAAGGATTACATCAAATTCAGTTTGCTCTTCAACAGCAGCAGCACCAGCGCCGCCAGCCATTGCTACAGGAGCAGCAGCAGTTACGCCGAATTCTTCTTCGATAGCTTTTACTAGATCGTTAAGTTCTAAAACAGTCATAGATTTAACCGCTTCAATGATTTGTTCTTTAGTCATTTTAATTTTCCTCCTTAGTTTTCGTTCCGTTATTTGTTAAGCGTTAAGTTTGTCCGGCTTTCGCCTTTCAATCAACTTACGCGCCTTGTTCTTCTTTTTGTTCTGCAACTGCTTTTGTAGCAAGAGCAAGGTTGCGGATTGGAGCTTGTAGTACGCTGAGTAGCATAGAAAGCAAGCCTTCGCGTGAAGGTAGTTCTGCAAGTGCTTTAACATCTTCAACTGTTGCTACGTTGCCTTCGATTACACCAGCTTTAATTTCAAGTGCTTCATGCTTCTTAGCAAAGTCGTTAAGAATTTTTGCAGGTGCTACAACATCTTCTGCGCTGAACGCAATTGCGTTCGGACCAGTTAATGCTGCGTTTAATCCTGAAAGCTCAGCAGCATCTGCTGCACGGCGAGTCATAGAGTTTTTATATACCTTGAAGTCAACACCTGCATCACGAAGCTGCTTACGAAGTTCAGTTAATTCAGCAACAGTTAGTCCGCGGTAGTCAACAACAATTGTTGAAACACTAGCTTGTAACTTAGCTGTGATTTCATCAACGATTTGAATCTTTTGATTGATTGCGCTGCTCATCTTTACACCTCCTGTAGGTTCTCTACATTTATACCAGGCAAAGTAAAGCCTCCATATCAGTTCTCAGACATGGAGGCGCATACGGATAGCCGAAGATTTCAGCCGATTTATCGTATTACCTCGGCAGGAAATTAAGCTCTAATGAGCACCTGCTGTCTTCAGTACAAATGTTTATATTTTAAACAACAAAATAGATTATATAAAATGTATCTATATTTGTCAATTGGTAAAAAATTACTTAGCGTTAGCAGATGAAGGATCAACCTTCACTCCAGGTCCCATTGTTGAAGTAACAGTTACGTTCTTCATATATGTTCCCTTTGCAGCTGCAGGTTTAACTTTTAACATTGTTTCGAATACAGTATTGAAGTTCTCAACAAGTTTTTCGTTTTCGAAAGATGATTTACCGATTGGAACGTGGATATTTCCAGCTTTGTCAACACGGTATTCAACTTTACCTGCTTTGATTTCGCTAATCGCTCTTGTTACATCAAATGTAACTGTACCAGTTTTAGGGTTTGGCATTAAACCTTTTGGTCCTAATGTACGACCAAGCTTACCAACTTCACCCATCATATCAGGTGTAGCTACGATTACATCAAACTCAAACCAACCTTGTTGGATTTTGTTGATGTATTCTGCATCCCCAACATAATCTGCACCAGCAGCTTCTGCTTCTTTCACTTTTTCACCCTTTGCGAATACTAAAACGCGTTGAGTTTTACCAGTTCCATTTGGAAGTACAACTGCACCACGAATTTGTTGGTCCGCTTTCTTAGGGTCTACGCCTAAACGGAAAGCAACTTCTAATGTTGCATCAAATTTAGCAAAGTTTGTCTTCTTTGCAAGTTCAATTGCTTCAGCAACTGGGTAAGCTTTAGTGTTATCAACAAGCTTAGCAGCTTCTAAATACTTCTTACCTTTTTTAGCCATTTTTATTTCCTCCTAGATTGTGGTTTTAACGGAATAACCTCCCACGAATAAAGGTTGCGTAAGTAACGCAACCCCCTTCATTACAACAAAACAGTTTACATGGATTAATCTTCGATTGTGATACCCATGCTGCGTGCAGTACCTTCAACCATGCGCATTGCTGCTTCAACGCTTGCTGCGTTTAGGTCAGGCATTTTCTGTTCCGCAATCTCGCGTACTGTGTTACGCTTAACTGTTGCTACCTTATTACGGTTTGGTTCACCAGAACCAGACTGAATTCCAGCTGCTACTTTCAAAAGAACGGCAGCAGGAGGAGTTTTCGTAATAAATGTAAATGAACGGTCTTCAAACACCGTGATTTCAACAGGAATAATTAATCCAGCTTGATCAGCTGTACGAGCGTTAAATTCCTTACAGAATCCCATGATATTAACACCGGCTTGACCTAGTGCAGGACCAACTGGTGGTGCAGGGTTTGCTTTCCCAGCAGGAATTTGTAATTTAACAACTTTAATTACTTTTTTAGCCACGAGACACACCTCCTTAAAGTCCGTGAT
The DNA here is from genome assembly GCF_057221695.1 of Neobacillus sp. plas4. NCBI lineage: Bacteria > Bacillati > Bacillota > Bacilli > Caryophanales > Bacillaceae > Neobacillus > Neobacillus sp. plas4. Next base: position 158,625 of record NZ_CM170152.1, on the reverse strand, counting down.
GTGGTAATAGGGTTTTACCCTCCCACTCAGGTATCTTTCTTTATATAAAGATAAAGATAAAGATTTTATCAAAAGTCTAGTCTCATTAAGAGACATACTGACCTATGAAATATTACCACTTTTTAAAAGTGATTTCAAGTTTTTTTCAATTATAACTTTTCAATTTGTGTAAATTCTAGTTCTACCGGGGTATCCCGGCCGAACATATTAACAAGAACTTTAAGTTTCGCCTTGTCTTTATCCATCTCTTCAACTGTTCCTGTAAAGTTCGTAAATGGTCCTTCCTTCACCCGAACAGTTTCACCAATTTCATAATTAACATCGATGCGCTTTTCTTCAACACCCATTCTTTTTAAAATAACCTGTACTTCTTCAGGTAGAAGAGGTGTTGGTTTCGAACCCGCTCCGGCAGAGCCAACAAAACCCGTTACACCAGGAGTATTCCGAACTACATACCAAGAATCGTCTGTCATCACGATTTCCACCAGAACATAACCCGGGAATACTTTTCGTTTAACGACTTTCGTTTTACCGTTTTTAATTTCTGTTTCTTCTTCTTCAGGAACGACCACTCTAAAGATTTTATCTGTCATACCCATCGATTCTACACGTTTTTCTAAATTTGCTTTTACTTTATTCTCATAACCTGAGTAAGTATGTAAAACATACCAGTTCTTTTCCATTCAAGAGGACTAAGCGTCCATCCCTCCCCGTACTTTTATAAACACGTTTTTGTCTAGCTTCAGCGCCTAGGGGCTCGGGTCATAAGCCAATCCGTCCAGAAGGTTAAAGAACAACCTTCTAGCCGGCTCGTCTTATGCCTGTCGCCCCTGGGAAAAAATGAACTGCTTTTTTCCTTGGACAAGGCGCTTACGCTTTTCGTTATTTAAACCAAATGAAAAAACCCGTTAAACGGGCTTTGAAAGAAAATTTCCTTTATTATTCACCATTATACCATGAAATACCTTTTGTTATTCAAGAATAACTCGAATCAATTCTGAAATCCCTAAATCTATAACACCAAAGAAAATAGCAAAAAAAGCAACTGTTGTGATAACTGTAATCGTATAGCGTGTTAGTTCTTTCCGTTTTGGCCAACTAACTTTTCTCATTTCACGGAATATATCACTGAAGAAATTCTTTAAGCGTTGCATATCTGTAACCCTCCAACTATCGGAATAACATTGCATGTATGACTGAAATTACTTTGTTTCTCTGTGGATTGTATGGGAGGCGCATGTTTTGCAATACTTTTTTAATTCTAACCGTTCAGATTGTGACGGGTTAGCATTCGTGGAATAATTACGTGAACCACAGTCAGCACATGCTAGAACAACCTTTTTACTCATAATGTGTCACCTTCAACATCCATCTTTATATCCATAAAAAGATAACACGACCCCTAATTATTGTCAACAACCCGTGTGAGCGGATTCAAAAGTTTGACAAAGTTTTCAATTTTACAAACTAAACTCTCTAATTTCTAAATACCGTTCTAATTTCCTTTTCACACGCTGCAGGGCATTATCAATTGACTTTACATGGCGGTTCAGTTCTTCTGATATTTCTTGATAGGATTGCCCGTCAAGGTATAATGCCAGAACCTTCCGTTCCAAATCACTTAATAATTCGGCCATTTTCACTTCGATATGATCAAACTCTTCTTGATTAATAATCAATTCCTCTGGATCCAACACCTTTGCACCCGATAAGACGTCCATTAATGTACGATCGGATTCTTCATCATAAATAGGCTTGTCCAAGGATACATAGGAATTTAGCGGTATATGCTTTTGTCTTGTTGCTGTTTTAATAGCAGTAATAATTTGCCGGGTGATACATAATTCTGCAAACGCTTTAAATGAAGTCAGCTTGTCCTCACGGAAATCACGTATAGCCTTATAAAGGCCAATCATTCCCTCCTGGACAATATCCTCTTTATCCGCTCCAATTAAGAAGTAGGACCTTGCCTTTGCACGTACAAAGTTACGATACTTGTGAATTAAATAATCTAATGCCTCACTATTTCCTTGGTGCACTAGATCCACCATTTCCTCGTCTTCCATTGAAAAAAATAGCTCGTTGCCTTTTTCCCCGAAGTCTGTACCCAATTAAGATCCCCTCCACCGAACAAGCATAGATAGTATTATTATACCGCCCGAAACTTATGGGTGCAACGCTTACTTTTCACCCCTGCGCCATTTTTCGAAAATTTCTGCAATCTCATTACTAATCGGTATTTTTGAGAATGGTCGTTCCTCTTGTATGTTTTTTACTTTTTTCTCTATTCCTTTTTCCACCAAGGACATCTCTATAAGTAACTCCCGCGCTGATTTCCTTAATGCTCCTTGTCCAAAAATAGCCCATTGCTCCGTAAAATCGGAGGTAGCTACATGAATTTGAGTCCTCCGATTATTTAAAGCAATGGCCATTTTTTCAATCCGTTCGTCAGCTGTTTCGTTTTCTTTTGTAAAAATAACCTCTACCTTATGGTTTTTATATTTTTTCTCGATACCCTGAACATAGTAGGCATCAAATACAATGATAACACGATAACCTGAAAAAGCCTGGTATTCTGCCATTCTCTCTATTAAGCGGTCTCTTGCAGCGGGCAAATCATGGTCTTTTAATGCCCTTAGCTCCGGCCATGCCCCAATAATGTTATATCCATCAACAAGCAATATATCCATTTCTATCCCTCTAGAGGATGCCGCCTGCGGTATACCTCATACATTAATATGGCTGCAGCAACGGACGCATTTAATGAAGTTACCTTTCCAGCCATCGGCAGGTTTATGAGAAAGTCACATTTATCTCGTATCAGCCTCCCCATACCTTTTCCTTCACTTCCAATCACAAGACCTAGTGGCATTGTACCATCCATTTGACGATAATCTTGTTTTCCACTGGCGTCAGTACCTGCAATCCAAATACCGCGCTCTTTTAATTCATCAATCGTTCTTGCCATGTTGGTTACACGGACAACCGGAATATGTTCGATTGCACCCGTTGAGGCTTTTGCCACTGTTGCCGTTAAACCAACCGCTCTTCTTTTTGGAATAATAATTCCATGGGCTCCCACTGCATCAGCTGTCCGCATGATCGATCCCAAATTGTGCGGGTCCTCAATTTCATCCAATAACAAAAAGAAAGGAGGCTCGTTACTCTTTTCTGCAGCTGTAAATAAATCATCCAGTTCTGCATATTGATAGGCAGCGACATAAGCTAGAACTCCTTGATGATTTTCATCCGATAGCTGATCAATTTTTTTCTTAGGGACATATTGGACAATTACATTTGCTTCCTTTGCTAATTGGATTAACTGCTGCATTTGACCACGCTGCGAAGATTCTGCAATTAATATTTTGTTAATGTCTCTTTCTGACCTAAGAGCCTCCATTACCGGATTTTTCCCAATGATATAATCCTTGTTCTCGTTCATTTGCTTGTTCCTCCTTTCTTTTCTTCAACAAATTCAAAGGACTTTAAGATCAGTTCTTCTAATCGTTCTATATCACCTGTCAAATATAAGAAACCCATTAGTGCTTCAAATGCGGTGCTGTAATGATACGTTTGAACATCTGTATTTTTCGGTACTGTACCTGATTTAGCATTACGCCCGCGTTTGACCACCGCTAACTCCTCTTCTGACAAGAGATTTTCATCCATCATCTTAAATAGTACCTGGCATTGAGCTTTAGCAGAAACATAGGTTGTTCCCTCGCGGTGGAGAAGGTTTGGCCTTACTCTCCCGCTTTGCAGGAGGTGACGTCTGACATACATCTCATATACAGCATCACCCATATAAGCCAGCGCAAGACTATTCAATTGATTGGCGTCTATTTTTTCTTGATAATCAAGCATGAATTAGCCTCTTTTCCATCTTGTTCCCTGCGGTGTATCTTCCAGAATAATATTCATTTCCTTTAATTGATCTCTTATCTGATCTGATAGCTGAAAATTACGGTCCTTACGAGCCTGGATCCTTTTTTCAATGAGGGCATCTATTTCTTCATCTAACATTTCCGCCGCTTCCAGTGTCAGACCCAAGACATTAAATAATTCATCAAATTGGTTTGTGAACGCATCAATTACTTCTACTGCTGTATTCTTTTCTAAAAGGTAGTAATTGGCGAGCTTCGAAAGGTCAAATAGAACGGAAATAGCTTTCGCTGTGTTGAAATCATCATCCATCGCTTTAATAAACTCTTCCTGTAAGGCTGTGATTTTGTCTAACCACTCCTGATTATCATTTGTTAGATTTGTACTCGATTCTTTCCGATGCTTTAGATTTTGATAAGAGGTAGTTAATCGTTCAAAGGCAGCCTTTGTACTTTCCAATAACTCTTCACTATAGTTGATTGGATTACGGTAATGAACAGATAGCATAAAGAATCGTAATACTTGTGGATTATGCTGCTTAATAATGTCATGAACAAGAACAAAGTTCCCAAGGGATTTTGACATTTTTTCATTGTCGATATTGATATAGCCATTGTGCATCCAGTAGCGTGCAAATGGTTTCCCAGAAAGCGCCTCTGACTGAGCAATCTCATTTTCATGGTGAGGGAAGGTTAAGTCTTGACCGCCTGCATGAATATCAATCGTCTCGCCTAGGTATTTCTTTGCCATTGCGGAGCACTCGATATGCCAGCCTGGCCGCCCAATTCCCCAAGGACTTTCCCAATAGATTTCTCCTTCTTTTGCCGCTTTCCATAAGGCAAAATCTAAATCATCTTGTTTCTTCTCTCCAACCTCAATCCTCGCACCTACCTGCAGGTCATCAATGGATTGATGAGACAGCTTTCCGTAACCATTAAACCTTCTTGTACGGAAGTAGACATCTCCTTCAGATTCATAGGCATAGCCCTTTTGGATGAGAGCATCAATAAATTCAATTATGATATCCATATTATCCATTACACGCGGATGGACATCGGCATGTTTGCACCCTAATGCTGTTACATCCTCAAAATATGCTTCAATAAAACGGTCAGCAACCGTTGGGACATCTACTCCAAGCTGATTGGCAGCACGGATTAATTTATCATCTACATCTGTAAAGTTAGATACATATTGAATGTCATACCCTCGATACTCAAAATAACGGCGAACCGTATCAAAAACAATTGCCGGTCTTGCGTTGCCGATATGAATATAGTTATAGACAGTCGGACCGCAAACATACATTTTTACTTTTCCTTCTTCGAGCGGGACAAATACTTCTTTTTTACGGGTTAGTGTATTATACAGCTGTATGGTCATTCATCTTTTTCCTTTCTTTCTTCAATTCATATAACTCATTTCTCAAATCAGCTAGTTCGTCTTGCAAATCTCTAATTCGGTCCGCAATAGGGTCTGGGAGATTACTATGGTCTAGATCCCTTGTAATTCGCTTTCCATTTTGAATAACTACCCTTCCAGGTACCCCGACAACCGTTGAATTTGGCGGTACTTCTTTTAAGACAACCGATCCTGCACCAATCTTGGAGTTTTCGCCTATCGTTATCGAACCCAGCACTTTTGCACCTGTTGCGATTAATGCATTATCCATAATGGTTGGATGACGTTTCCCTTTCTCTTTCCCCGTTCCTCCGAGTGTTACCCCTTGAAATACCGTAACGTTATCACCAATTTCACAAGTCTCCCCAATGACAACCCCCATACCATGGTCAATAAAGAATCTCCTGCCTATTTTTGCACCTGGATGGATTTCAATACCTGTGAAGAATCGACTTATTTGAGAAATGACCCGTGCAAAGAAATAAAACCTTCTGTTGAAAAATGCATGGGCAATGCGATGCGCCCAAATGGCATGTAATCCTGAATACGTTAAGATTACTTCAATGTGACTTCTTGCTGCAGGATCTTGTTCAAAAACAACCTCAATATCCTCCTTCATCCTTTTGAACATGTTCTCATTCCCCCCTAAATGTATGGATACGTTATGTGTAAAACAATCCCCATCTTTTCCCCATAAAATAAAAAACGCCCCTGTCTTAACGACAGAGACGCGTTCGGCGTGGTTCCACTCTGATTAGACCGGTAAGCTTATCTGCATGCAGCTTACATGGGTCTCACTCTACCTGTTAACGGAAGGGTTCCGCCCAAATCTACACAGATTTCATCTTTTCGAAATGGGACTCAGAGGTGCATGTTCAAACATGAGAGGCTTAAACCACTTTCAGCCGGTGATGGTTTTCTCTTTAAAGCATCATCTTCTACTTTTCCTCATCTACACTTTTTCATATAAAAAGTTTATTTCTTTTACTATATTACATTTTGGCTCCGATGTTAACCAATAATTTTTTGAATTCGCTTTAATACTTTTTCTTTTCCTAAAAGCTCAATCGCTTGGGGTAAATCTGGACCGTGAGTTTGACCTGAAACAGCTGCACGAATTGGCATAAACAGATTTTTTCCCTTTTGCCCAGTAGATTTTTGAACTGACTTCATTGCGCCCTTAATTTCGTCGGCTTTAAAGTGCTCCAGCTTTTCAAGCTCTTCGGAAAATGCCTTTAGGACTTGGGGTACGGTTTCCCCTGATAATACTTCCTTGGCGTCCTCTTCATATAATGCTTCCTCTATGAAGAACATATCCGATAATTCAACAATCTCTGCACCAAAGCTCATTTTTTCTTGTAAAAGCGAAACTAAGCTTTTTGTCCATTGCTGTTCCTCTTCTGTTATGTTCTCATTTAATCGTCCAGCTTTGACGAGATGTGGTAAGGAAACCTCATAAACTCGGTCTACGTCTACCTTTTTCATATATTGGTTGTTCATCCATGTAAGCTTTTGTGTATCAAATAAAGCTGGTGACTTTGATAAACGATTGGCATCGAATATCTTGATAAACTCCTCTTTCGAATAGAGTTCCTCTTCACCAGATGGAGACCATCCTAGTAATGTTATAAAATTAAATAGGGCTTCAGGCAAATATCCTAATTCTTCATATTGCTCGATGAATTGAATGATTGATTCATCACGTTTGCTTAATTTCTTTCTGCTTTCATTTACAATCAGTGTCATATGACCAAATATCGGCGGCTCCCAGCCCAATGCTTCATAAACCATTAGCTGCTTAGGGGTATTCGAAATATGGTCATCACCGCGAAGTACATGCGAAATTTTCATTAAGTGATCGTCGATGGTAACCGCAAAGTTATAAGTTGGTGTCCCATCCTTTTTAATGATTACCCAATCACCCATTCCTTCAGATTCAAAAGATACCGGTCCTTTTACCATATCATCAAATGTAAAAGTCTTTCCTTCTGGTACCAACATTCTTATACTTGGCTCACGGCCTTCACTCTCTAATTTGGCTCGTTCTTCAGCAGTTAGATGTCGGCACTTTCCAGAATACTGAGGAGTTTCGCCTCTCTCTGTTTGTGCTTCCCGCTCTGCTTCTATCTCTTCTTCTGTACAATAACATTTATAGGCATGGCCATTCTCTAGTAATTGATTGTAATAGGTTTGATAAATATCATTTCTTTCAGACTGTCGATATGGACCATATTCACCACCGACATCCACACTTTCATCCCAATCCATACCAAGCCATTTTAAATATTTTAATTGACTTTCTTCTCCGCCGGCAATATTTCTTTTTTTATCAGTATCCTCAATCCGGATAATAAATTTCCCGCCCTGATTGCGGGCAAACAAATAATTAAATAATGCTGTACGGGCATTTCCAATATGTAAATGTCCAGTTGGACTTGGAGCATACCTTACACGAACTTCACTTGACATCATTATGCCTCCTATTAGAAGAGCGGAAGCGCCTTGACCAGGGGCGACAGGCATAAGACGAGCCGGCTAGAAGGTTGCTCTTTAACCTTCTTGACGGATTGGCTTATGACCCGAGCCCCTAGGCGCTGCAGCTAGACATTTCTCTAAGTTTAATAACTACATCTGATTTATTTTATCATTGTGTATTTACGCAATAAAGATAAATTATATCTTTTTCAACAATACAACTACTTGTGAGGCAATCCCTTCACCACGGCCTGTAAAACCTAACTTCTCAGTTGTCGTTGCTTTTACATTGATTTGTTCAGGAGAAGCATTTAGTAATTCTGCAATTCGCTCTTTCATTTGCCCGATATAGGGTGCCATTTTTGGCTTCTGTGCAATAATAGTACAGTCTGCATTTACAAGCTCATATCCTTTGTCCTTCACAAGTTGCCATACATGTTCCAACAGCTTAGCAGAATCTGCATCTTTAAACTCCGGATCTGTATCTGGGAAATGCCTGCCTATATCACCTTCCCCAATCGCTCCAAGACATGCATCTGTTACGGTGTGCAATAATACATCTGCGTCTGAGTGACCTAGCAGCCCTTTTTCATAGGGGATCGTAATCCCTCCAATTATAAGCGGACGGTCTTCCGTTAATTGGTGTACGTCAAAGCCCTGACCAATTCGAAACATATTTAAAAACTCCCTTGTCTTTTCTTAACTATTGCTTCTGCAAAAAATAAATCTTCTTTGGTAGTAAGCTTGATATTATCATAATCCCCCTCAATCATGGTGACTGGATGAGAGATTCTCTCTACCAAACTTGAATCATCCGTGCCAATAAAAGAATCCTTCTCGGCCTGTTCATATGCCTTATACAATATGGAAAAACGAAAAGCTTGTGGGGTTTGAACAGCCCACAAGCTAGACCTTTCGACAGTTGCCATTACCAAATGATCACGTACTGTTTTCATGGTATCTTTCGCTGGCACTCCAATGATTGCTGCACCTGTTTGTTGTGCTGTTTCCAACAATCGGTGAATATGTTCCTTCAGAATAAAAGGTCGGGCGGCATCATGAACAAGAATAATTCCATCGGTCTCCACTGTTTTTAATGCATTATAAATGCTATCCTGACGTTCTTTTCCACCAGGAACTAATCTCAGCACCTTTTTCACCTGATGCTGCTTTAATAATAATTTAAATTCTACCTCATCCTGAGGGCTAATAGCTAAAATAATGCCCTCACATAACTCATCTTCATCGAACACCTTTAGAGAGTGAATGAGTACAGGCATGTTATTTAGTTCTAACAGAAGCTTATTTTTCCCCGCTCCCATCCTTTTCCCTTGGCCGGCTGCCGGGATAATGACTTGATAAGCCATAGAAAAACTCCAATCTGCTCTTTCTTATTGTCTAGCACTAGCGACTTGGTGCTTCCGCTATTTTGTCCGCCATTACAGTGCCTTCTCTAGTAATTTTGGTTTTGCAAATATCATTCTTCCTGCTGAAGTTTGAAGAACACTCGTAACTAGAACATCTATTCTTTTTCCGATATATTCTCTGCCCTCTTCCACTACAATCATGGTTCCATCATCAAGATACGCAACACCTTGGTGATATTCTTTTCCATCCTTGATTACCTGTACGGCTAACTCTTCTCCAGGCAGGACCACCGGTTTAACCGCATTGGCTAAATCATTGATATTTAAGACAGAGACGCTCTGTAATTCACATACCTTATTAAGATTAAAATCATTTGTTACAAGCATACCGTTCGTAATCTTGGCTAGTTTCACCAGCTTGCTGTCCACTTCTTGTATTTCATCAAAATCGCCTTCATAAATTTCAACTTTAATGGCAAGTTCCTTTTGAATTCGATTTAAGATATCCAATCCCCGTCTCCCTCTATTACGCTTAAGGACGTCAGAAGAATCAGCTATATGCTGTAATTCCTCAAGCACAAAACGAGGAATTACAATGGTTCCTTCTAAAAACCCTGTTTGGCAAATATCAGCCACTCGACCATCAATAATTACACTTGTATCTAGAATCTTCAGCGATTGCCCTTCAGCCTTTTCAGGATCTTCATCCCCAGATTTCTTTTTCCCTCGGCTGCCAAAAAGATTTAAAAACTCATCTCTTTTCTTAAATCCCACCTGAAAGCCTAAGTAACCAAATAATAATGTCAGTAAAATGGGAGCGACAGCATTTAGTATAGGTTCTTGAACTGCATTTAGAGCAAATCCGATTAAAAAGGCTACTAATAAGCCAAAGATTAATCCCATACTGCCAAAAATCACATCTGTTACCGGGATTTTTACCAGTGAATCTTCTGCCCATTTAATAAACTCAAGTACATAATCTACTGCCCAAAAAGTTATAAGATAAAAAATAATTGCACCTATAATAGCTGCTGCATATGAGTTACTGATTATTGGAATGTCATCAAAATTAATTAATTTTAGCAGTTGCGGAATTAACAATATTCCAAGCGTACCGCCAGTTATGAGAAAACATGCTTGCACAATACGTCTTAACATTCCTTCACCTCCTCTACTCATTATAAACATATTCCCAAAATTGAAACCTTTGTTTGTCGATTATTTTGTCAAAATGGTTAAAATAAATCGTTATAATTTTCACTTCATAGGGTAGCACTCGAGAAATCTCCTGTCAACAAATGGAAATTTAAAAAACTTATATTTGTCGCTCCGTATATAAGCGATCTTTAATTAACTTTAAGCCTTCCTTGATTTTTTTTGCGCGAATTTCTCCTATGCCTTCAACATCGTCTAAATTTTCAACACTTGCTGAGACGATTGCGGAAAACTCACTAAAGCTGTTAATGATATTTTCAATAATCACCATTGGAAGACGAGGTATTTTGTTCAAAATCCGATACCCACGAGGTTGTTTACTTTCATCTAACGGAATATATCCTTGATAACCCATTAGTTTTAAAATCGTAATATCATCTAATGATCCATTACTGGTGACTGTCTGCATTCGTTTAAGGACATCTCTTGCCTTTATATCCCTATCCAAAGCATAATCTTTAATAATAAGGGCTGTCTCTTCTTCTAGGTCCGTTAAAATTTCGTTCATTTGCAGACGAATCAGTCTGCCCTCAGTACCGAGCTCGTTTAAGTACGTAATCAGTTCATTTTTTATTCTTAACACCATTTCGAATCGGTGCAGAACAAGAAGAAAATCGTTATAGGTAACGGACTCCTCAAACTCTAAAATACTCAAATTTGCGATGCTTCTCTCGAGGACTGATTTATACTTTTCTAGCATTTGAATAGCCTGATTCGCCTTCGTTAGAATGACAGAAATATCTTTAAGTGCATACCGGAAATTTCCTTGATAGAGCGTGATTACATTTCTTCTTTGAGAAATAGCAATAACAAGTGCCTTTGTTTGTCTCGCTACCCTTTCAGCTGTACGATGCCTCATGCCCGTTTCCGAAGCAGGAATATCTGAATCAGGTGCAAGCTGAGCATTCGCAATTAAAATGGTATTCCCTGCTTCATTCAGGATAATTGCCCCATCCATCTTTGCTAACTCATATAGATAGCTTGGAGAAAACGGACAATTGATTTGGAAACCACCATCCACGATACTTTTAACCTTATCATTGTACCCAATTACAATCAGCCCGCCGGTATTTGCCCTAAGCACATTATCGATTCCTTCACGAATAGGTGTACCCGGGGCAATAAACTGTAAAACCTCGCTTACGGCTTGTTCACCCAGCTTTCTATTTTCCATCTACTACACTCCCAACGCTGCTTTTAAGGCTTCAGCTACAGTAGATACACCAATTAACTCTACACCTTTCGGAGATTGCCAGCCGCTCAAATTATTAGCAGGTAAAATGACACGTTCAAAGCCTAACTTTGCAGCCTCCTGAACGCGCTGTTCAATTCTAGAGACTCTTCTTACTTCACCAGTCAGCCCAACCTCACCGATAATACAATCTGTTGCCCTCGTAGGTTTATCTCGAAAGCTGGAAGCAATACTTACACAGATTGCTAAATCAATAGCAGGTTCATCTAATTTTACCCCGCCAGCCACCTTCAGGTATGCATCCTGATTCTGAAGCAGCATGCCCATTCGCTTTTCTAATACAGCCATTAACAATGGAACACGATTATGATCAATCCCTGTTGCCATTCTTCTTGGATTCCCAAAACTTGTTGGCGAGATTAAAGCTTGAATTTCAACAAGTACCGGACGTGTACCCTCCATGGAGGCTACCACCGTTGAACCCGCTGCACCTTGTGATCTTTCTTCAAGGAAAATCTCAGATGGGTTTGCCACTTCATCAAGCCCAAATTCCTTCATTTCAAAAATTCCCATTTCGTTTGTTGATCCAAAACGATTCTTTACCGCCCGCAGAATTCGATACGTATGGTGGCGTTCCCCTTCAAAATAAAGAACGGTATCTACCATATGCTCTAGTAGTCTTGGTCCGGCAATCGATCCTTCTTTTGTTACATGACCAACAATGAAAATAGCAATCCCATTTGTTTTCCCTATTCTCATTAACTCAGAGGTACACTCGCGAACCTGTGAAACGCTGCCTGGCGCAGAAGTTACTTCCGGATGAAACACAGTTTGTATAGAATCAATAATAACAAAGCTGGGGCTCGTACTTTCAATATTTCGGTTTATTTCTTCTAAATTGGTTTCAGAATACACAAGCAGGTTTTCAGACTGGACTCCCAGCCTTTCCGCACGGAGCTTCGTTTGTCTCAAGGATTCCTCGCCGGATATGTATAAGACTTTATTCCCTTTATTCGCCAGTTGAGATGATACTTGCAGAAGCAGGGTTGATTTACCGATACCAGGGTCACCACCAATTAATACCAGTGAACCCTTTACCACTCCACCGCCTAATACACGATTAAGTTCTTGTAAGTCGGTAAGAATCCTAGGTTCAGACAGGGATTCAACTGCTGTAATAGGGGTTGGCTTGGAGAGGATTGTAGAACCTCCCTGAGAATGAGCAAAGGCACCCCTTCTATTTCCACCTGTTACCTCCACTTCCTCCACCATTTTGTTCCATTGCCCGCATCCAGGGCATTTTCCCATCCATTTAGGAGATTCATACCCGCACTCCTGACACATGAACTTCGTTTTGCGTTTGGCCATTTCTATCTTCTCCTACTCTAAATACAAGGCTCTTTTCTTATATTATTACTATTTAAACAAAATTTAATGTTTGTACTTAATTCCTGCAGAAAATAGCATTTTTTGAAAGAGCTGCAAAATTTATTCAAAAGCACAAATAACTATTTTCACGTTAAAATCGGCTTTAAGATTTTAACAATAATCTACGAAAACAGCCAAATATAAAAAGAGGTACACGGTCAAACTTGTTTCGTGTACCCCTTTAGTTTTTCTTAAAAGTCAGTAATGGTTATTTAGTTAGAGTAGTTTTCTCAGCAGTTCTAACTAAGAATTCACCATTATCCACATCAACTATAACATGCTGACCTGTTAAAACTGTACCTCTGAGCAATTCTTCAGAGAGACGGTCTTCAATATGCTTCTGAATAGCCCTGCGTAATGGGCGGGCACCGTATTCTGGGTCGTAGCCCTCAATCGATATTTTATCCTTAGCAGCTTCCGTAAGCTCTAAAGATATATTTTGCTCTTGGAGACGTTTCACAAGCTGGTCAGATAACAGTGTAACAATTTCTCCAAGATGCTTTTTCTCTAAAGCATGGAAGACAATAATTTCATCAATACGGTTTAAGAATTCTGGACGGAAGGCCTTTTTCAATTCTTCCATTACTTTTCCCTTCATATCCTTATAATTCTGTTCTCCATCTTGAATATTAAAACCAACATACTTATTACGTTTTAATGCTTCGGCTCCTACGTTGGAGGTCATGATCAGAACGGTATTACGGAAATCAACGGTTCTTCCTTTAGAATCCGTTAAGCGACCGTCTTCTAGAACTTGTAATAAAATATTAAATACATCAGGGTGTGCCTTTTCAATTTCATCGAGCAGGATAACGGAATACGGCTTTCTTCTTACCTTCTCCGTTAGTTGACCACCTTCTTCATAACCAACATACCCTGGAGGAGATCCAACCAGTCTGGATGTAGAATGCTTTTCCATGTACTCCGACATATCGATTCGAATCATGGCATCCTCATCACCAAACATGGCTTCAGCAAGTGCTCGAGCTAACTCAGTTTTACCTACACCAGTAGGGCCAAGGAAAACAAAAGAACCAATTGGGCGTTTTGGATCCTTTAAACCTGCCCTTGCACGACGAACCGCTTTGGCAACAGCCTTAACCGCTTCCTCCTGACCAATGACTCGGGAATGAAGAATTTCTTCTAAATTAAGTAATTTTGCGGTTTCTGTTTGAGCTAGCTTAGAGACAGGTATTCCGGTCCAGCTTGCAACAACACTCGCAATATCCTCAACTGTAACTTCACTGTTTTCTTTCCCTTGCTTTTCTTTCCATGTCTTCTTCGTTTCTTCCAACTGCTCACGTAGGCGCTGTTCTGTATCCCTCAAGGACGCTGCTTTTTCAAATTCTTGGCTTTGAACAGCAGAATCTTTCTCCTTACGAACTTCATCAAGCTTCACTTCTAATTCTTTCAAATTTGGCGGTGTTGTATAAGAACGTAAACGGACTTTTGACCCAGCTTCATCAATTAAGTCGATTGCTTTATCTGGGAGAAAACGGTCAGAAATATAGCGGTCAGACAGCTTTACCGCTGCTTCAATAGCCTCATCTGTAATGGAAACACGGTGATGCGCTTCATAACGATCTCGAAGACCTTCTAGTATTCTGACCGACTCCTCAGCTGTTGGCTCATCCACACGAATTGGCTGGAAGCGGCGTTCTAGTGCGGCATCTTTTTCAATATACTTACGATATTCATCCAGCGTAGTGGCTCCAATACATTGAAGCTCGCCACGTGCTAGGGATGGCTTTAAGATGTTAGAAGCGTCAATCGCACCTTCTGCTCCACCTGCTCCAATTAATGTGTGCAATTCATCGATAAAAAGAATGATATTGCCAGCCTGGCGAATTTCATCCATAACCTTTTTCAAACGATCTTCAAATTCTCCACGATATTTGGTACCAGCTACAACTGTTCCCATATCTAATGTCATAACTCGCTTATCACGAAGAATCTCTGGAACCTCGTTATTCACAATTTGTTGTGCAAGTCCTTCAGCAATAGCTGTTTTACCGACACCTGGTTCACCAATTAAAACTGGGTTGTTTTTTGTACGACGGCTTAACACTTCAATAACACGCTGAATTTCTTTACTTCTTCCAATGACAGGGTCCAAGCTTCCTTCTCTAGCGATTGACGTTAAATCTCTAGCTAGACTGTCGAGAGTTGGAGTATTTGCGCTGACTGAGGTCCCTCCCTGATGTCCGCCAGATTCATTACTGCCTAGCAATTGAAGTACCTGTTGACGTGCTTTATTCAAACTTACTCCTAGGTTATTAAGAACTCTTGCTGCTACACCTTCTCCTTCACGGATTAAGCCAAGGAGAATATGCTCTGTACCAACATAAGAATGTCCTAATTTTCTAGCCTCATCCATAGATAATTCAATAACCTTTTTCGCTCTAGGTGTGTAGTGGATCGTTTGGGATGCTTCCTGGCCCTTTCCGATTAACGATTCTACTTCCTTTTGAATTTTCTCAGAACCTAGTCCAAGCCCATAAAGCGCTTTTGCAGCAATGCCTTCTCCCTCACGGACTAAACCTAATAAAATATGCTCAGTTCCAATATTGTTGTGTCCTAGTCTAATTGCTTCCTCTTGTGCTAAAGCTAATACCTTTTGAGCTCTCTCAGTAAAACGGCCAAACATCATATTCCATTCCTCCTCACCTTTTATCTTGCTCCATTTTTAGTCGTTCTCGAATTAGGGCTGCTCGTCTTATATCTCTTTCATTTGGTCTTAAATGCCCGCCTGCGTATTGCTGCAGGAATCCTGGCTGCGTTAAAATCATTAATTCATTTAAAATATTCTTAGGGAGATTATCAATGTATCCCATATCAATACCTAAGCGAAGATCAGATAAGCACTTTGCAGCCTCTTTCGTTTCAATGATCCTGCTATTGGATAACACACCATAAGATCGGAATACTCTATCTTCTAATTGTATGTTCGAAGTTTTGCGTAATGCTTCACGTGCAGACCTTTCTTGTGAAATTAACTGGCTTACAACACCTTTTAGGTCACGGCAAATATCTTCCTCTGACTTTCCTAATGTAATTTGATTGGAGATTTGAAATATATTGCCGAGCGCTTCACTCCCCTCACCATAGATCCCTCTTACAACCAATCCCAGCTGATTAATGGCCGGAATGATACGATTTATTTGCTGGGTCAAAATAAGCCCTGGCAAATGCATCATGACTGAAGCTCGGAGACCGGTACCTACATTCGTAGGGCAGCTTGTAAGATATCCGTGCTTCTCATCAAAACCAAAGTGAATAAAACTCTCAAGCCAATCGTCCAATTCATTTGCTGCGGCCAAAGCCTCTGTTAATTGCAGTCCTGGAAATAAACATTGAATGCGGATATGATCCTCTTCATTAATCATAATACTAACTTCTTCATTTTCGGTTAAAAGAACTGCACCATATGGTGAATCCTCTGCTAAATTTGGACTAATCAAATGCTTTTCTACTAACACCCTTTTTTGTAAAGGCTGTAATTCATCAATTTTTAGTAATTCCATTTGCCCAAACTTTGAAAAATTTGATTCACGGAGTATTTCTTCCATCCTTAAAATAATGGATTGTGCTTCTTCGTGGGAAAATAATGTTGGAAATTTTACATTCTCAAAGTTTCGGGCTAAACGGATTCGGGAACTAAGGACAATATCTGAATCAGGTCCCTCCTCGCTCATCCATGAGCTGACTGCTTGACTAATAAAGCGTTCAAGCGACACGTTATTCCCCTCCCTTATTGCTGCCCGGTAATTCTTTTTCAAGTGTTCGGATTTCGTCTCGGATCTGAGCAGCTTTCTCAAATTCTTCTTGTTGGATTAATTCTTTTAGTTCACTTTTTAGATTTTCTACTTGTTTTTTTAGGTGAATACCTCCACCTATTCTTTTCGGTATTTTACCGCTATGTGACCAATTCCCGCTGTGAAGTCTCTTTAAAACTGGCGGAAGCTGCTCATGAAATGTCTCATAACAATGGGCACATCCGAAACGCCCCACTTTGATGAATTGCGGAAAGGTCATCGAACATACATTACACTGGAGAATTTCTTCCTGATGGAACGTATTTTGATTTTGCTTTTGAACAGTAGTATCTATATTTAATAGACCTGCTAATAGGTTATTAAAAGTAAAACCAGATCCTCCAGTAATCATAAACATCTCGCCCTTTTCATGGGCACACTTTTCGCAAAGATTAACTTCCGTTTTTTCACCGTTGATGATTTTTGTAAAATGCAGTGCAGCAGGCCTTTGATTACATTCCTGGCAAATCATTTTTTATTTCACCTCTCTAGCTGGTATATATTATTTATATTTCAATGATGTTAACATTGCTTTTAACATTCTAGCTCTAAGTTCATCTCGGAATGGAAGATCAATATATAAGACTGAACGATCAATAACACTTAACATAATTTTCGCTTCTCTTTTTGTGATTATCTCCTCATGGACTAGTCTATAGATAACATCTTCTGCCGTAGACTGTGCAATACGATTATCAAAGAGTGATAGTAAATGATCGATTACGTCAACTAAATCATGTGACTGAACCTTCATAATTCGAATATATCCGCCTCCCCCGCGTTTACTTTCTACGATATATCCTCGTTCAATGGTAAAGCGTGTATTAATGACATAATTGATTTGTGAAGGAACACATTGAAATTTATCAGCAATTTCACTGCGCTTTATTTCAACATGCTCTTGCTCACTCATTTCTAGCACTTGCTTCAAATACTTTTCGATAATATCGGAGATGTTCCTCATCTTCCCACCTCCTTCATCTGACTTTGACTATCTTTGACTTTAATTATACTGAAAATTTTATGTAGTTGCAAACAACTGCTACTAATGATTTTCTCCATATTTCGCGTGTGTGAAACCTGTTAAATTAGTTTTTAGGTAATTTGTAGGGGGTGGAGGAGCTTTGTGGCTTTTGATTCCCTTTATCGTGGGAGAATTAAGCTTGAGGGAATCAAAGAGTGGCTTGGTTCCCTTTATCGTGGGAAAATCAGGTTTGAGGGAATCAAAGAGTTGGCTTGGTTCTCTCTATCGTGGGGAAAATCAGGTTTGAGGGAATCAAAGAGTTGGCTTGGTTCCCTCTCTCGTGGGAAAATCAGGTTTGAGGGAATCACATTGGGGTTCTGATTCCCTCAAACCTTAATTATGACCTCTTTTGGAAATCAGATTACATAATTCTCCGACTATCGTTCCCCTTTTCAATAAAAATGCCCCCGCACGGGCACGAATAGCCAGCTTTTGTTACCTCTTTTTAGTAAAACACCACCGCATGGGCACGAATAACCAACATTCGTTCCTCTTTTTAGTAAAACACCATCATACGGGCATGAATCTTCTATAACTATTCTGTCTCCACCCTTTAAACATCCAAATAACACAAAAAAACACAACCCTAATCAGGTTGTGCTTCATTTGCCTGGCAACGTCCTACTCTCACAGGGACAAAGTCCCAACTACCATCGGCGCTGAGAAGCTTAACTTCCGTGTTCGGTATGGGAACGGGTGTGACCTTCTCGCTATTGCTGCCAGACTATTTAATTGAGGTTCATTCCCTCAAAACTAGATAATGTCAGAAGAAGTTTAGTAAAAACGAGTTCATCTTTTAAAAATTGGTTAAGTCCTCGAACGATTAGTATCAGTCAGCTCCACACGTCACCGCGCTTCCACCTCTGACCTATCAACCTGATCATCTTTCAGGGTTCTTACTAGCTTGACGCTATGGGAAATCTCATCTTGAGGGGGGCTTCATGCTTAGATGCTTTCAGCACTTATCCCGTCCGCACATAGCTACCCAGCGATGCCTTTGGCAAGACAACTGGTACACCAGCGGTGCGTCCATCCCGGTCCTCTCGTACTAAGGACAGCTCCTCTCAAATTTCCTGCGCCCACGACGGATAGGGACCGAACTGTCTCACGACGTTCTGAACCCAGCTCGCGTACCGCTTTAATGGGCGAACAGCCCAACCCTTGGGACCGACTACAGCCCCAGGATGCGATGAGCCGACATCGAGGTGCCAAACCTCCCCGTCGATGTGGACTCTTGGGGGAGATAAGCCTGTTATCCCCGGGGTAGCTTTTATCCGTTGAGCGATGGCCCTTCCATGCGGAACCACCGGATCACTAAGCCCGACTTTCGTCCCTGCTCGACTTGTAGGTCTCGCAGTCAAGCTCCCTTGTGCCTTTACACTCTGCGAATGATTTCCAACCATTCTGAGGGAACCTTTGGGCGCCTCCGTTACTCTTTAGGAGGCGACCGCCCCAGTCAAACTGCCCACCTGACACTGTCTCCCACCCCGATCAGGGGTGAGGGTTAGAATTTCAATACAGCCAGGGTAGTATCCCACCGACGCCTCCACCGAAGCTGGCGCTCCGGCTTCTCAGGCTCCTACCTATCCTGTACAAGCTGTACCAAAATTCAATATCAGGCTACAGTAAAGCTCCACGGGGTCTTTCCGTCCTGTCGCGGGTAACCTGCATCTTCACAGGTAGTATAATTTCACCGAGTCTCTCGTTGAGACAGTGCCCAGATCGTTACGCCTTTCGTGCGGGTCGGAACTTACCCGACAAGGAATTTCGCTACCTTAGGACCGTTATAGTTACGGCCGCCGTTTACTGGGGCTTCGATTCAGAGCTTCGCTTAGAGCTAACCCCTCCTCTTAACCTTCCAGCACCGGGCAGGCGTCAGCCCCTATACTTCGCCTTGCGGCTTCGCAGAGACCTGTGTTTTTGCTAAACAGTCGCCTGGGCCTATTCACTGCGGCTCTTCGAGGCTATTCACCTCAAAAAGCACCCCTTCTCCCGAAGTTACGGGGTCATTTTGCCGAGTTCCTTAACGAGAGTTCTCTCGCTCACCTTAGGATTCTCTCCTCGCCTACCTGTGTCGGTTTGCGGTACGGGCACCTTTTATCTCGCTAGAGGCTTTTCTTGGCAGTGTGGAATCAGGAACTTCGGTACTATATTTCCCTCGGCATCACAGCTCAGCCTTACGGTGAACGGATTTTCCTATTCACCAGCCTACCTGCTTACACGCACATATCCAACAGTGCGCTTACCCTATCCTCCTGCGTCCCCCCATCACTCAAACGATAAAGAGGTGGTACAGGAATATCAACCTGTTGTCCATCGCCTACGCCTTTCGGCCTCGGCTTAGGTCCCGACTAACCCTGAGAGGACGAGCCTTCCTCAGGAAACCTTAGGCATACGGTGGATGGGATTCTCACCCATCTTTCGCTACTCATACCGGCATTCTCACTTCTAAGCGCTCCACCAGTCCTTACGGTCTAGCTTCAACGCCCTTAGAACGCTCTCCTACCACTGACATCGTAGATGTCAATCCACAGCTTCGGTGTTACGTTTAGCCCCGGTACATTTTCGGCGCAGAGTCACTCGACCAGTGAGCTATTACGCACTCTTTAAATGGTGGCTGCTTCTAAGCCAACATCCTGGTTGTCTAAGCAACTCCACATCCTTTTCCACTTAACGTAAACTTTGGGACCTTAGCTGGTGGTCTGGGCTGTTTCCCTTTTGACTACGGATCTTATCACTCGCAGTCTGACTCCCACGGATAAGTCTTTGGCATTCGGAGTTTGTCTGAATTCGGTAACCCGATGAGGGCCCCTAGTCCAAACAGTGCTCTACCTCCAAGACTCTTACAACGTGAGGCTAGCCCTAAAGCTATTTCGGAGAGAACCAGCTATCTCCAAGTTCGATTGGAATTTCTCCGCTACCCACACCTCATCCCCGCACTTTTCAACGTGCGTGGGTTCGGGCCTCCATCCAGTGTTACCTGGACTTCACCCTGGACATGGGTAGATCACCTGGTTTCGGGTCTACGACCACATACTTATTCGCCCTATTCAGACTCGCTTTCGCTGCGGCTCCGTCTCTTCAACTTAACCTTGCATGGGATCGTAACTCGCCGGTTCATTCTACAAAAGGCACGCCATCACCCATGAACGGGCTCTGACTACTTGTAGGCACACGGTTTCAGGATCTATTTCACTCCCCTTCCGGGGTGCTTTTCACCTTTCCCTCACGGTACTGGTTCACTATCGGTCACTAGGGAGTATTTAGCCTTGGGAGATGGTCCTCCCAGCTTCCGACCGGATTTCTCGTGTCCGGCCGTACTCAGGATCCACTCAGGAGGGAACGAAGTTTCAACTACAGGGTTTTTACCTTCTATGACGGGCCTTTCCAGACCGCTTCATCTACCCCGTTCCTTTGTAACTCCATGTTGAGTGTCCTACAACCCCAAGAGGCAAGCCTCTTGGTTTGGGCTATGTCCCGTTTCGCTCGCCGCTACTCAGGGAATCGCGTTTGCTTTCTCTTCCTCCGGGTACTTAGATGTTTCAGTTCCCCGGGTCTGCCTTCAATACCCTATGTATTCAGGTAAAGATACTGCTCCATTACGAGCAGTGGGTTCCCCCATTCGGAAATCTCCGGATCAAAGCTTACTTACAGCTCCCCGAAGCATATCGGTGTTAGTCCCGTCCTTCATCGGCTCCTAGTGCCAAGGCATCCACCGTGCGCCCTTTCTAACTTAACCTAAATGGTTATTCTCTTAATTTAATAAGAGAGAAAAACTAAAATGGCAATTCACTCGGTTTTTACTTGGTTTCTTCTTCTTACGATTATCTAGTTTTCAAAGAACGATTAAAAAAAGCTTTGAGAGAATTGTACTCTCAAAACTAAACAAACAAGTAACAGTCAACGTTTATCAGTCCACAAGGACTGTATATTCCTTAGAAAGGAGGTGATCCAGCCGCACCTTCCGATACGGCTACCTTGTTACGACTTCACCCCAATCATCTGTCCCACCTTAGGCGGCTGGCTCCTTACGGTTACCCCACCGACTTCGGGTGTTACAAACTCTCGTGGTGTGACGGGCGGTGTGTACAAGGCCCGGGAACGTATTCACCGCGGCATGCTGATCCGCGATTACTAGCGATTCCGGCTTCATGTAGGCGAGTTGCAGCCTACAATCCGAACTGAGAATGGTTTTATGGGATTGGCTAAACCTCGCGGTCTTGCAGCCCTTTGTACCATCCATTGTAGCACGTGTGTAGCCCAGGTCATAAGGGGCATGATGATTTGACGTCATCCCCACCTTCCTCCGGTTTGTCACCGGCAGTCTCCTTAGAGTGCCCAACTGAATGCTGGCAACTAAGAACAAGGGTTGCGCTCGTTGCGGGACTTAACCCAACATCTCACGACACGAGCTGACGACAACCATGCACCACCTGTCACTCTGTCCCCCGAAGGGGAAAGTCCTATCTCTAGGAGTGTCAGAGGATGTCAAGACCTGGTAAGGTTCTTCGCGTTGCTTCGAATTAAACCACATGCTCCACCGCTTGTGCGGGCCCCCGTCAATTCCTTTGAGTTTCAGCCTTGCGGCCGTACTCCCCAGGCGGAGTGCTTAATGCGTTAGCTGCAGCACTAAAGGGCGGAAACCCTCTAACACTTAGCACTCATCGTTTACGGCGTGGACTACCAGGGTATCTAATCCTGTTTGCTCCCCACGCTTTCGCGCCTCAGCGTCAGTTACAGACCAGAAAGCCGCCTTCGCCACTGGTGTTCCTCCACATCTCTACGCATTTCACCGCTACACGTGGAATTCCGCTTTCCTCTTCTGTACTCAAGTCCCCCAGTTTCCAATGACCCTCCACGGTTGAGCCGTGGGCTTTCACATCAGACTTAAAGGACCGCCTGCGCGCGCTTTACGCCCAATAATTCCGGACAACGCTTGCCACCTACGTATTACCGCGGCTGCTGGCACGTAGTTAGCCGTGGCTTTCTGGTTAGGTACCGTCAAGGTACCGGCAGTTACTCCGGTACTTGTTCTTCCCTAACAACAGAGCTTTACGACCCGAAGGCCTTCATCGCTCACGCGGCGTTGCTCCGTCAGACTTTCGTCCATTGCGGAAGATTCCCTACTGCTGCCTCCCGTAGGAGTCTGGGCCGTGTCTCAGTCCCAGTGTGGCCGATCACCCTCTCAGGTCGGCTACGCATCGTCGCCTTGGTGAGCCGTTACCTCACCAACTAGCTAATGCGCCGCGGGCCCATCTGTAAGTGTCAGCGTAAACCGACTTTCAGCTTCCCCTCATGAGAGGGAAAGAATTATCCGGTATTAGCACCGGTTTCCCGGTGTTATCCCAGTCTTACAGGCAGGTTGCCCACGTGTTACTCACCCGTCCGCCGCTAATCAAGAGGTGCAAGCACCTCTTGATTCGCTCGACTTGCATGTATTAGGCACGCCGCCAGCGTTCGTCCTGAGCCAGGATCAAACTCTCCAAGAAAGTTGATATAGCTCATTTGTTACGTTGGCTTAGCTTTTTTTAAAAAACTAAAAAATTGTTTGTTGACGTTATTGTTTGTTTAGTTTTCAAAGAACAAAGCTACTTCATTGAATCGCTTCTTCTCATTATAAGTTCAGCGAACAATTCTTGTTTGTCGCTCAAGACGACTTTATTATCTTACCAAGTTATTAACCTAAAGTCAATAACTTTATTCAAAATTTATTATCTAATTTCACTAGAGTGAAATTAACCTTGGTGGAGCCTAGCGGGATCGAACCGCTGACCTCCTGCGTGCAAAGCAGGCGCTCTCCCAGCTGAGCTAAGGCCCCAAATTTTATTATAGTAAAAGAATGGTCGGGAAGACAGGATTCGAACCTGCGACCCCTTGGTCCCAAACCAAGTGCTCTACCAAGCTGAGCTACTTCCCGCAAAATATGGCGCGCCCGAAAGGAGTCGAACCCATAACCTTCTGATCCGTAGTCAGACACTCTATCCAATTGAGCTACGGGCGCATATAAACCTATTTTACATGTTAAAAATGGTGCCGAGGACCGGAATCGAACCGGTACGGTAGTCACCTACCGCAGGATTTTAAGTCCTGTGCGTCTGCCAGTTCCGCCACCCCGGCAATAATGGAGCGGAAGACGGGATTCGAACCCGCGACCCCCACCTTGGCAAGGTGGTGTTCTACCACTGAACTACTTCCGCATTATAATAGTAAAAAGCATAAGTGCGGGTGAAGGGAGTCGAACCCCCACGCCTTGCGGCGCCAGATCCTAAGTCTGGTGCGTCTGCCAATTCCGCCACACCCGCATATTGTGATTTTTTTGCTGCCGCAAATGGAAAGTTATCTTCGCGTTAGCGAAAAAACTTTGGTGAGCCATGAAGGACTCGAACCTTCGACCCTCTGATTAAAAGTCAGATGCTCTACCAACTGAGCTAATGGCTCGTACGAATACAATCCCCTAATTTTTGTTAAGGAAAAGTTGAAATCGTCAGATGTCTTTCCTGCTAAAAAAGCATGGTGCCGGCGAGAGGACTTGAACCCCCAACCTACTGATTACAAGTCAGTTGCTCTACCAATTGAGCTACCCCGGCATATATTGAAGATTATCTTCTCTATGTGAATAAATATGGTGGAGGATGACGGGATCGAACCGCCGACCCTCTGCTTGTAAGGCAGATGCTCTCCCAGCTGAGCTAATCCTCCATATAATACAGCCTGGCAACGTCCTACTCTCACAGGGACAAAGTCCCAACTACCATCGGCGCTGAGAAGCTTAACTTCCGTGTTCGGTATGGGAACGGGTGTGACCTTCTCGCCATTGCTGCCAGACTATTTAATTGAGGTTCATTCCCTCAAAACTAGATAATGTCAGAAGAAGTTTAGTAAAAACGAGTTCATCTTTTAAAAATTGGTTAAGTCCTCGAACGATTAGTATCAGTCAGCTCCACACGTCACCGCGCTTCCACCTCTGACCTATCAACCTGATCATCTTTCAGGGTTCTTACTAGCTTGACGCTATGGGAAATCTCATCTTGAGGGGGGCTTCATGCTTAGATGCTTTCAGCACTTATCCCGTCCGCACATAGCTACCCAGCGATGCCTTTGGCAAGACAACTGGTACACCAGCGGTGCGTCCATCCCGGTCCTCTCGTACTAAGGACAGCTCCTCTCAAATTTCCTGCGCCCACGACGGATAGGGACCGAACTGTCTCACGACGTTCTGAACCCAGCTCGCGTACCGCTTTAATGGGCGAACAGCCCAACCCTTGGGACCGACTACAGCCCCAGGATGCGATGAGCCGACATCGAGGTGCCAAACCTCCCCGTCGATGTGGACTCTTGGGGGAGATAAGCCTGTTATCCCCGGGGTAGCTTTTATCCGTTGAGCGATGGCCCTTCCATGCGGAACCACCGGATCACTAAGCCCGACTTTCGTCCCTGCTCGACTTGTAGGTCTCGCAGTCAAGCTCCCTTGTGCCTTTACACTCTGCGAATGATTTCCAACCATTCTGAGGGAACCTTTGGGCGCCTCCGTTACTCTTTAGGAGGCGACCGCCCCAGTCAAACTGCCCACCTGACACTGTCTCCCACCCCGATCAGGGGTGAGGGTTAGAATTTCAATACAGCCAGGGTAGTATCCCACCGACGCCTCCACCGAAGCTGGCGCTCCGGCTTCTCAGGCTCCTACCTATCCTGTACAAGCTGTACCAAAATTCAATATCAGGCTACAGTAAAGCTCCACGGGGTCTTTCCGTCCTGTCGCGGGTAACCTGCATCTTCACAGGTAGTATAATTTCACCGAGTCTCTCGTTGAGACAGTGCCCAGATCGTTACGCCTTTCGTGCGGGTCGGAACTTACCCGACAAGGAATTTCGCTACCTTAGGACCGTTATAGTTACGGCCGCCGTTTACTGGGGCTTCGATTCAGAGCTTCGCTTAGAGCTAACCCCTCCTCTTAACCTTCCAGCACCGGGCAGGCGTCAGCCCCTATACTTCGCCTTGCGGCTTCGCAGAGACCTGTGTTTTTGCTAAACAGTCGCCTGGGCCTATTCACTGCGGCTCTTCGAGGCTATTCACCTCAAAAAGCACCCCTTCTCCCGAAGTTACGGGGTCATTTTGCCGAGTTCCTTAACGAGAGTTCTCTCGCTCACCTTAGGATTCTCTCCTCGCCTACCTGTGTCGGTTTGCGGTACGGGCACCTTTTATCTCGCTAGAGGCTTTTCTTGGCAGTGTGGAATCAGGAACTTCGGTACTATATTTCCCTCGGCATCACAGCTCAGCCTTACGGTGAACGGATTTTCCTATTCACCAGCCTACCTGCTTACACGCA
>NZ_CM170152.1:35000-130000 GCF_057221695.1 Neobacillus sp. plas4 | reverse complement strand
CAGCGTCAGTTACAGACCAGAAAGCCGCCTTCGCCACTGGTGTTCCTCCACATCTCTACGCATTTCACCGCTACACGTGGAATTCCGCTTTCCTCTTCTGTACTCAAGTCCCCCAGTTTCCAATGACCCTCCACGGTTGAGCCGTGGGCTTTCACATCAGACTTAAAGGACCGCCTGCGCGCGCTTTACGCCCAATAATTCCGGACAACGCTTGCCACCTACGTATTACCGCGGCTGCTGGCACGTAGTTAGCCGTGGCTTTCTGGTTAGGTACCGTCAAGGTACCGGCAGTTACTCCGGTACTTGTTCTTCCCTAACAACAGAGCTTTACGACCCGAAGGCCTTCATCGCTCACGCGGCGTTGCTCCGTCAGACTTTCGTCCATTGCGGAAGATTCCCTACTGCTGCCTCCCGTAGGAGTCTGGGCCGTGTCTCAGTCCCAGTGTGGCCGATCACCCTCTCAGGTCGGCTACGCATCGTCGCCTTGGTGAGCCGTTACCTCACCAACTAGCTAATGCGCCGCGGGCCCATCTGTAAGTGTCAGCGTAAACCGACTTTCAGCTTCCCCTCATGAGAGGGAAAGAATTATCCGGTATTAGCACCGGTTTCCCGGTGTTATCCCAGTCTTACAGGCAGGTTGCCCACGTGTTACTCACCCGTCCGCCGCTAATCAAGAGGTGCAAGCACCTCTTGATTCGCTCGACTTGCATGTATTAGGCACGCCGCCAGCGTTCGTCCTGAGCCAGGATCAAACTCTCCAAGAAAGTTGATATAGCTCATTTGTTACGTTGGCTTAGCTTTTTAAAAAAAGCTAAAAAATTGTTTGTTGACGTTATTGTTTGTTTAGTTTTCAAAGAACAAAGCTACATCACTGAATCACTTCTTCTTATAATAAGTTCAACGAGCGATTCGTATTCATCGCTCAAAGGCGACTTTATTATCTTACCAAGTTATCAACCTGAAGTCAATAACTTTTTAAAAATTATTTTTTAAAACATGCTGTCTCGCAACAACAAAAATAAATATACCACCATTCATTCAACTGTGCAATATCTTTTTCAACATATTTATCAAATATATTAAAATAATAATTTTCAGTTTACTTTTTATACATAAAATAAAAAAGCACCAGGTGCCTGGTGCTTTTTTTCATCTATTATTATCGATGACGCATTAACGGGAATAATAACACATCACGAATGGAAGGTGAATTAGTTAACAGCATCACTAAGCGGTCGACTCCAATTCCCAGACCTCCTGTTGGCGGCATACCATATTCTAACGCCTCTACAAAGTCTTCATCCATTTCATGAGCTTCGTCATTTCCCTGCTCACGTTCTTTTAACTGTGCTTCAAAACGCTCCCTTTGGTCAATTGGATCATTTAACTCGGTGAAAGCATTAGCGTGTTCACGGGCAACAATAAATAACTCAAACCGATCAGTGAATCTTGGATCTTCCTCATTTTTCTTAGCAAGTGGAGAGATCTCAACCGGATGGCCATAAATAAAAGTAGGCTGGATTAACTTTTCTTCTACCTTTTGCTCAAAGAATTCGTTGACGATGTGGCCATATAGCATGTGTTCAGTTATTTCTACGCCATGTTCCTTAGCAATCGAGCGAGCCTCTTCAACGCTCATGTGTTTCCAGAAGTCTACTCCTGTATATTCCTTTATAGCGTCAACCATGTGCAACCTTTTCCACTCCGGCTTAAGGTTGACTTCATATTCTCCGTATTGGACAGTTGTGGTCCCTAAGACCTCTTGAGCGATGTGCGCAATTAGATTTTCAGTCAGACTCATAATATCTTGATAATCTGCATATGCCTCATATAGCTCGATCATCGTAAACTCTGGGTTGTGTCGGGTAGAAACACCTTCGTTACGGAACACTCGTCCAATTTCATACACTTTTTCTAGTCCGCCGACAATCAATCGTTTTAAGTGAAGTTCAATTGCGATCCGCATATATAGTTCCATATCAAGTGCATTATGGTGAGTGATAAATGGTCTTGCTGACGCACCTCCGGCAATCGAGTGCATCATCGGCGTTTCAACCTCCAGGTAACCATTGTTATCAAGATAACGGCGCATAGCTTGGATAATTTTACTTCGAGTAATAAAGGTTTCTCTGCTTTCTTGGCTGACAATTAAATCTAAATATCGCTGGCGGTACCGCTGCTCCACGTCTTTAAGGCCATGGAATTTATCAGGTAATGGACGAAGTGCCTTTGTTAAGAACGTATAGTTTTGAACCTTAACAGATAACTCGCCAACCTTTGTTTTAAATAAAGTTCCATTTACCCCAATGATGTCTCCCAAATCAGAAGAGTCAAAGACCTCATATGCTTCTTCACCAATCGCATCGACTCTAACGTATACTTGAATTTGTCCCGTTAGGTCTTGAATATTAGCAAATCCTGCTTTACCCTTCCCACGTTTGGTCATCATCCGACCTGCAAGTGTAACAGAGATATTTTTCGCTTCTAGATCTTCCTTTTCTAATTCACCGTATTGCTCTACTAATTCTTTGATATTATGAGAACGTTCAAAACGTTTACCAAACGGATCGAACCCTTTTTCACGCATATCATTCATTTTTTCACGTCTGACCTGCAGCTGGTCATTTAATTCTTCCTGACTCATACTAATCAACTCCAATTACGACTTTTATGTAAACCTCGGATTAACGCCTGTGCATTTGCTTTTTTCTACATACTTTATTATTTTACACAAACTTGACAGTTCAGACATTAAAAAAGATTATTTATAAATAAAAACTGCCAGTATTTCACTGGCAGCCTTATGCTCAAACAAAAGTATTATAGAAAAAGAGCTTATTAAAGTCAAATTTATCCTGCGGTAACTTGACTTTCCTTCGCTTCAACTTCTGCAGCCAATTCATTTAAAAGGGCAGCCAACTGATCGCGTGTATTACATTCATTGATTGCATTTCTAGCTTGCCCATTTCCTTTTACCCCTTTTAAATACCACGCCGCATGCTTACGCATTTCTCTGACCGCAATATGCTCATTTTTCAGAGCAATTAGTCGGTCTAGGTGTAGAATACATACATCGATTTTTTCACGAACGGATGGTTCGCCCATTAGTTTACCTGTCTCAAGAAATTGAACCGTACGGTAAATCATCCAAGGGTTTCCTAACGCCGCTCTGCCAATCATGACTCCATCACAACCGGTTTCATCAAGCAGCCTTTTTGCGTCCTGCGGAGTTTGTACGTCACCATTTCCAATAAGCGGGATGTTAATATTCTGCTTAACATCCTTAATAATGTCCCAGTTCGCTTTTCCTTCATACATCTGAACGCGGGTACGGCCATGAAGTGCGACCGCTTGTCCGCCGGCTCTTTCAACGGCCTGTGCATTCTTAACTGCAAAGATATGGTCTTCATCCCAGCCCATACGCATTTTAACCGTTACGGGCTTTTCAACAGCATCCACAACAGCTGATACCATTTCATATATTTTATTCGGGTCTAACAGCCATTTTGCTCCAGCATCACATTTTGTGATTTTAGGAACAGGACAACCCATATTAATGTCAATAATATCCGCATTTGTATTTTTATCTACAAATTGCGCTGCTTCAACAAGGGTTTTCTTTTCACCGCCGAAAATTTGCAGGCTTAGTGGTTTTTCACGTTCGTCAATGTAAAGCATATTCATCGTTTTTTCATTTTTAAGGACAATTCCTTTATCACTGACCATTTCCGCACAAACTAGACCAGCCCCAAATTCTTTCACCGTTAAACGGAAGGCAGAGTTACAAACACCGGCCATCGGTGCCAAAACGACTTGATTTTTCAATTCTATATTGCCGATTTTTATCATGCTCTCAACACCTCCCTTTCTAGTCATTTGGTGATAATTCTTCCAGGCTTATATTTAAAGTGGAACCAATTTTCTTCAGTAAATCACCTGTAGCCAGTCGGTTCCCTCTTTCAATTTCTCCCATTATCGAGACTGATACACCAAGTTCCTTCGCGAAGCTCTCCTGTGTATAACCCTTTAGCTTCCGATAGGCTCGAATACGTCTTCCCCATTTTTCCGCTTCCATATTCGGACTCCTTCTTTGTTAGGTAATTCATTGATCCATGCTGTAAGTGGTCTTTCTATATTTGGAATAATTAGGTCTGGTTTTATCTCTGACAAAGGAATCATGACAAAATCCCTCTCTAGCATCCGTGGATGCGGAACAATAAGCTTCTCTGTTTCAATATTTTCTTGGTTATAAAGGAGAATGTCAAGGTCAATAGTTCGCGGGCCCCAAACAATTTCCCTTTTTCTCCCAAGTTCTAATTCTACTTTTAAACAATAATCCAGTAATTCATGGGCATTCAAAGAAGTCTCGACCTCTAACACCATATTTAAAAATAAATCTTGTTCCTCATAACCAACGGGATCCGTTTCATAAATGGAGGAATAATTTACTAAATTAATTTTCGGATGATTTGCGAGCTGCTTTACTGCTTTCGATAGATAATCATACCTGTTTCCGATGTTAGACCCAAGTCCAATAAATGCTGTATTTCCCATTTTTATCTTCTCCTTGTAATTTCTACTGCAACAGATCGATAATGGCCAGGAATTGGCGGATCTGGCTTTATTACTTTAACGGTTGCTTCAGAAATAAGTGAAAATTGACTCAAAACGGTCCCTGCAATTTTTTCTGCAACAGCTTCTACAAGCTTATAAGGCTCTCCCTCCACAATTTGCTTGCATACCTGAAAAAGCTCACCATAGTTTACTGAATACTCTAGCTCATCTGTTTCTCCGGCCTTTTTCAAATCTACTAGAACCATCATATCGACAATAAATCGTTGTCCAAGTTTCTTTTCTTCAGGAAAAACGCCATGATAACCGTAGAATTCCATTTGGTTTAAAAGTATTTTATCCATGGCTGACACCCTTCCCCATTAGAACATCCATCATTCTTGCCATCCGGCTCATTTCCCTGACATCATGGATACGAATGATTTGGCACCCTTTTTGGATACCATAGCATACCGTTGCCCCTGTCCCTTCCATTCTTTCCTCTACCGGCAAATCAAGTGCCTGGCCTATCATGGATTTTTTAGAGGTTCCTAGAAGAACAGGGTAACCAAGAGCCGTTAATGTATCTAGGTGCTGCATCATCAAAATATTCTCATTCAGGTCTTTCGCAAAACCGATTCCAGGATCTAGAATAATTTGATCATCCTGTACACCTGCTTGTTTTACCATCGCAATACTTTCGTACAGGTCATTTAACACGTCTCTTATAAAATAAGAATAATTTCGATCATGGCGATTATGCATGAGGATAATCGGAACCTTGTATTCTGCAGCAACAGCTGCCATACGTTCATCCGCTTTTGCACCCCAAATATCATTAATTATATGTGCACCCGCTTCAACTGCCTTTTGAGCAACCTTAGCTTTATACGTATCAATGGAAATAGGGACTCTCACTTCTTTAGAAATGGCTTCAATAACAGGGACAACTCGCTCGATTTCTTCCTCTTCTGATATCAATGTATAACCAGGACGGGTGGATTCACCGCCAATATCAATAATATCGGCACCATTTTCAACCATTTCTTTTGCACGGGCAACGGCAATCTCTAAATTGTTGTATTTACCGCCATCTGAGAAGGAATCTGGAGTAGCATTTAATATCCCCATAATGATGGTTTTTTTATCGAAATCCAATGTATATGGCCCGCATTTTATTCCTGCTGTCTGCATCTTTTTAACCACCTTATTTTAATTTACTTCTTACATCATACAAGAAGTTTGTTTTTTAATGCAAAAAAAGAGGGGCTATAGCATACGCTACAACCCCTCTGATATTTTTTATTAACCTTCGTATTGGTAAAGAGGAGTACTTAAATAACGTTCGCCATTGTCAGGAATAATAGCAAGTACCTTCTTACCTTTTCCTAGCTTCTTAGCAATCTCTAAAGCTGCATGAATGGCTGCACCGGAAGAAATACCGCCTAGTATTCCTTCTTCTTTAGCAGCACGGCGAGAAGCAGTAAAAGCTTCTTCAGCTTGAACTTGAATGACCTCATCATAGACTTTCGTATCAAGGACTGCTGGAACAAAACCTGCGCCAATACCTTGAATCTTGTGCGGTCCTGGTTTACCTCCTGATAAAACTGGTGAATCCGTCGGTTCAACTGCATAAATTTTTACATTTGGAAATTTCTCACGAAGAACCTCACCGGCACCTGTGATTGTTCCGCCTGTACCGATTCCCGCTACAAAAGCATCTACCTGATCCATTTGTTCCACAATTTCTTTACCAGTTGTTCTGCGGTGAACCTCAGGGTTTGCTTCATTTTCGAATTGCTGAGGAACAAAGTAACCATTTTCCTCTGCAAGTGCATTCGCCTTTGCAATCGCACCTTTCATTCCTTCAGGTCCAGGAGTTAGAACTAACTCAGCTCCGTACGCACGCAGCAAGTTTCTTCTTTCTAAGCTCATTGTTTCAGGCATAACAAAAATAGCTTTATATCCTTTTGCTGCAGCAATCATAGCTAGACCGATACCTGTATTCCCACTTGTTGGCTCGATAATTGTATCGACACCAGGCTTAATTAAACCTTTTTCTTCCGCTGCTTCAATCATTGCCAAAGCAATACGGTCTTTTACACTACTGCCAGGGTTAAAATATTCAAGTTTCAAATAAACTTCTGCACTATTTTCATCTACTAATCTGTTTAATTTTACAATAGGAGTTTGACCAACTAATTCTGCGACTGAATTTGCTACGCGTACCATTAGAGCACCTCTTTCTTAATTCCGAGTAATTTTATTGGTATTATAATAAATTTATCAGTTTTCTACTAGTTTTGTCAACCACTTTGCTGAGTAAAAATTCCTATTTTTTCAATTTACGATGCTCCAAATAGAATATAAAAACACAGAAATATTTTCTGTGCTTCATTTAGTTTGCACCTTTACTGCCATAAAACCAGTCCACCTTCGCTTCTTCCCAAAAGGTTGTCGCAGAGGCTGAAGTTTTCATTTGTTCAAGTGCAATTTCTCGGCGTATTTGTTGTTTTACATCTTTATAGGAATACTTTTGCTCCTTCATGATACCGTCAAGTTTCACGATTGCAAAACCTCGTTCTACCTTGATAGGATCACTCCAGGCACCTTCCTTCAACTTTTTTGCTGCTTGTAGATAGTCAGAAGGGTATCGTTCTTCTCCTTCTACCAAATAACCGATATCTCCGCCTTCATTTGCGGAAAATTCTTCGATTGAGCGTTCCATTGCGAGTGCAGAAAAACTTGATCCTTGCGATAATTCTTTAATCGCCACTTCTGCCTCTTCATTTGTTTCGACAATAATATGGGACACACGATAGGCTGTAGGAATATTAAAGAGCTCCTTATTTTCTTCATAATAAGCTTTCATCTCTTTTTCAGAAACCTTTACATCTCTGGTCAGGATTTCTTCCTTTAGAAGACTATTCCGAATATGTTCTTTCCACTTCTTTTCTGTCGTCATTTTATTCTCACTTGGCGAACTGTATGTGGTTTGAAGAATTCTATATTCCCGTTCTACATCTTGATCAGATACTTTAATTTTATATTTTGCTGCCATTTCTTTTATGACTACTTGATCAATCATGTCCTTAAGTACATCTTTTCCGTATCTCGACTCTAATTCATTGAGCCAATCTTGCCTTGTAATGTCCACTTTCCCCACTGTAGCAACGACTTCTTCACTGACCCGAGTACCGTTTACCTCTTTCATTTTCGAAAGTAAAAAGGCAATAGTAAGACAGTTCACAAAAATAAGTGCCGCAATAAGGCTCCATAGCTGTTTACGCCTCAACTACTCCTCCCCCTAAAAACTATTTCGCCTGACTCTTTAATTCCTCTAGTTCTTCTTTTGTGAAGAGATATTTTTCATTACAAAAGTGGCAGTGAGCTTCTGCTTGTCCATCTTCAACAATCATAGCCTCAATTTCACCTTGCCCTAAGCCGACAATGGCATCCGCAAAGCGATTTTTTGAACACACACACTTAAACTGAACAGGCATGGTTTCTAGGACATCTACCTGTTCCTTACCAAAAAGCTCCTCTAATATTTCCTCAGGACTAAGCCCCTGTTGAACTAATTTTGAAATTGGCGGGATGGTTTTTAATCGTTCCTCTACCTTGGTAATCGTTTCATCTTTAATTCCAGGCATTAACTGAAAAATAAATCCGCCGGCAGCTAAAATAGAATCATCCGGGTTTACCAGCACACCTACACCAACAGATGAAGGCACTTGTTCGGAAGTAGCAAAATAATAAGTGAAATCTTCCCCTAACTCACCTGATACGATCGGAACAAGGCCTGAGAAGAAATCACGGAGACCCGTATCCTTCACAACTGACAATGTCCCATCAGTGCCGACCGCACGGCGAACATCTAACTTCCCGTGCTCATTTGCCTCAAAGTCAACCTGTGGATTTGTTACATAACCGCGGACATCGCCTTTTGCATTACTATCGACAAGAATGACACCAATTGGGCCTCCTCCATCGACTTTAATCGTCAATTTGTCTTCACCCTTTAACATTGCCCCCATCATTACACCTGCGGTCAGGGAGCGCCCTAGGGCTGCAGAAGCTGTCCTCCACGTTTCATGCCGGCGCTGTGCTTCAGACACCACCTCTGTGGTACGTACAGCATACGCCCTAATTTGACCATCATAGGCCAGTGCTTTTACTAAATAATCACTCATTATGTAACTCCTTTCAAGTTGTTATTTTTTATGTCTAGCTCCAGGCACCGATTAACACTAATGAAAATCCCAAGAATAATCTTCGCAAGAACAAGCGGCCCTTTGCTTGTTCCGAGGCGCCCTACGCATTTCTTATAGTATCCATATTTCTCTTATAGATTAGCTGTAAGCCTTTTAATGTTAAAAATGGATCGACGATATCAATCATCTTCGACTCTTGAGCAATTAGAGCAGATAATCCCCCAGTAGCAATGACGGTCGGTTTTTGTTCACTATGATCAATCATCCTTTTAACGATACCTTCTACCTGACCCACATACCCATAGACAATTCCAGCCTGCATAGCAGCAACTGTATTTTTCCCTACGACACCTTCAGGACGTGCGATTTCAATCCGAGGGAGTTTTGCCGCCTTGGAATATAGAGCCTCTGTCGAGATTCCAATACCTGGCGCGATAGCCCCACCCATATATTGACGCTGTTCATTAACATAGCAATAAGTTGTAGCGGTTCCAAAATCAACGATAATTAACGGACTGCCATATTCATGGATGGCAGCAACGGCATTAACGATTCGGTCTGCTCCTACTTCTCTAGGGTTTTCATATTTAATATTTAGCCCTGTTTTGATGCCTGGTCCTACAACTAACGGAGTAAGATTGAAATACTTACGGCACATTCTTTCTAGAGCAAACATGATAGGCGGAACAACGGAAGAAATAATAATTCCATCTATTCGCGAAAATGAAAGTCCTGATGCGTCAAATAGGGATTTAATCATCATCCCAATTTCATCTTCCGTTCGGTTTCTATTCGTTTCAATACGCCAGTGATATTTTAGTTCTTCCCCTTTATATACACCTAAAACAGTATTGGTATTCCCTACGTCAAATACGAAAATCAAAAGAATCACTCACTTTTCTGATTTTTCTTGTCTAGCTTCGGGCGCCATCGGCTCAAAGAAAAAGAGAACCACTTTTTCCTTGGTCATAAGCAAACCGTCAAGAAGGTAAAAACCAACCTTCATGCCGGCTAGACTTATGCCTGCCGCCGATAGGCCTAAGGAAAACTCCCTAGAATAACCTTCGCAGGAACAAGCTGCTTTGTGCTTGTTCTGAAGGCGCCCTACGCATTTCTATATTGGTTACACTGCAAACATCATATCACAATTATTTTTCATCGTGAAAAAAAGAGTGCCATTATAAGCACTCTTTTTAAAAATTCTATTTCTCTTCAGTTTCAGAAGGCTGGCTAGGTGGTTCTTGATCCTTCTTCGTGCTGATATTTACTTTTACATCATCAATTTTCTTCGTTTCCACAGGTTTAAATCCTTCAAGCTCTGCAGCAGATTCCGGCATACGGCCATTTTGAATTAAGTATTCAATTTGTTCTGCATTTAGCGTTTCAACTTCAAGAAGTGTCTTCGCAATCAGATCAAGTTTATCTCGATTCTCCGTAAGAATGGTTCTAGCTCTTTCATAACACTCTTTAAGAATTCGTTGAATTTCTAGGTCAATTTCAAAGGCAATGGCATCAGAATAGTTTTGCTCATTATGGATGTCACGTCCTAAGAATACCTGACCGCCAGACGCTTGACCAAATTGTCCAACACCAAGCTTGTCACTCATACCAAATTCAGTAACCATTCGACGGGCAATTCCCGTTGCACGTTGGAAGTCGTTATGAGCACCTGTACTTACCTCACCAAAGACAATCTCTTCGGCAACACGCCCACCCAATAAACCAACGATTTTATCAAGTAATTCCGGCTTCGTCATAAAGTAACGATCTTCTCTTGGAAGCATAACCGCATAACCGCCGGCTTGACCACGAGGTACAATGGTAACCTTATGAACCATGTCTGCTTCATTTAGAATTAAACCAATTACGGTATGTCCGCCTTCATGGAAAGCAACAATTCGGCGTTCTTTTTCAGAAATAACACGAGTCTTCTTCGCAGGTCCTGCAATCACCCTGTCAGTTGCTTCATCAATATCTTCCATATCCACTTTCTTCTTATTCTGACGTGCAGCAACCAATGCTGCCTCATTTAATAAGTTTTCTAAGTCTGCACCTGAGAAACCAGGTGTACGCATAGCGATATTCTTTAAGTTTACCGCTTCATCTAAAGGCTTGTTTCTTGCATGTACTTTAAGTACTGCTTCACGTCCATTAACATCTGGACGGTCAACCGTAATTTGTCTGTCAAAACGTCCAGGACGTAGTAATGCAGGGTCAAGAATATCTGGGCGGTTTGTAGCCGCAATAATAATAATTCCTTCGTTTGCACCGAATCCATCCATTTCAACGAGCAATTGATTCAATGTTTGCTCACGTTCATCGTGACCGCCGCCTAAACCTGCGCCACGCTGACGGCCAACTGCGTCAATTTCATCGATAAAAATAATACAAGGTGCATTTTTCTTAGCATTTTCAAACAAATCACGTACACGGGATGCACCGACCCCAACAAACATTTCAACGAAGTCTGAACCGCTTATAGAGAAGAACGGCACGCCAGCTTCACCTGCTACCGCACGTGCAAGTAATGTTTTACCTGTTCCTGGAGGTCCAACAAGCAAGACTCCTTTTGGAATACGCGCACCAAGTTCAGCAAACTTTCTAGGGTCTTTAAGGAACTCTACCACTTCAACTAATTCTTGCTTTTCCTCATCTGCTCCAGCAACATCCTTAAATCGCGCTTTCTTCTTATCATCATTATAAAGCTTTGCTTTACTCTTACCAAAGTTCATAACTCGGCTGCCGCCGCCTTGAGCTTGGTTTAACAAGAAGAAGAATAAAATAAAGATAATCACAAATGGAATAATGGAGGTGAAAAATGTTACCCAGCCGCTTGTTTCCTTAGCAGGCATGACCTCAACCTTAGAGCCTGCAGCGTCGATACGCTCAAGAATCTTCTCGCTATTAGGGACGTAAGTTAGGAAGTTCTTCCCGTCTTTTACCCCTTTTTCAAACTTCCCCCGAACTTCAAATACTCCACGTTCAGGCTGCATAGAAAATGAATCCACTTCATTACTTTCTAAATGGTCAACAAACTCATTGTAAGAAATGTTATCCGTTGGTTCATTGCTTCCATTAAAGAAACTCACCACGCCAATAATGACTAAAAATATTAATAAATAAAAGATGGTATTACGGAAAATCCGATTCATCTCTTACCTCCTCCCACGATAAAAACTTTTTTAGATAGTATCATAGAAAATCATTCCAATTCTTTATATTACTTTTAACTGGGTTCACCATTTTGAAAATGCAATACTGTTTTAGTTTCACTTATAGGTTATCGCTATATACTTCCGGTTTTAATACACCAATATATGGAAGGTTTCGGTATTTTTGGATATAATCTAATCCGTAACCGACCACAAACTCATCGGGGCAAATAAAACCTACATAGTCTGCTTTTATTGCACTCTTCCTTCCTGTTGGTTTATCAAGTAAAGTAACAATTTTGATTGACTTTGCTTTTCGGTAGCGGAACAAATCAACTAGATAACTTAATGTTAATCCGCTATCGATTATATCCTCAATGATTAGGATATCTCTGCCTTCAACAGATGTATCTAAATCCTTTAGGATTTTCACTTCCCCTGATGTTACCATGGCAGTGCCATAGCTTGATACATCCATAAAATCCATTTCCAAGTAGCAATCCATTCGTTTTAGCAAATCAGCCATAAATGGCATTGCACCCTTCAGGACACCGATTGCGAGCGGGAAGCGATCCTGATACTCTTCTGTTAATTGAGCTCCTAACGCCTTAACTTTCTCCTGAATTTCTTCTTCAGAAAATAATACTTTTTCAATATCCTGTTTCATATTAATTGTGCCTCCTAGAAGAATCATTACTTATAATATGTGAGTAGTATATACTGACTTGTTGAATGATTAATGCCTTCAAATACTGATTTTTTAATTCCAGGAAGCCAAAGAATCAACCCATTTTTGTCAGTAATGACCGGCCATGTATCTCGTTCCTGAAGAGGAACTTTACTATTAATAAAAATATCTTTTAGCTTTTTTGTTCCTGTCATTCCTTTAGGGTTCATGCGATCCCCTGTTTTTCTCGTTCGAATCTCAATGGGCAGCTTAATCTTGTCAGTAGGAAATCGTGCATAACAACCTTCTTTATCAATGTTTTCTTTATCATTAATAACATCCATTCTTATTCTTGCCCCATTTGGTAAATCAATTACACCAGGCCCCGATAATTCAAAGAAATACGGAGATGCCTCGCTTACTTCAAATTGAAATGATAAAAGCGAATATGATCGAATGACTTTTAAACCGTTGGGAAAATCCAGGATTCCTGAAGGATGCTGATTTTGAATTAAAGATAGAACATGATCAATATGTAAAGCCGAAAGTGACACAGGTATAACTTGGTAAAGATAGTTTAATATTAGTTGAATCCCTCTTCTTTGTAAAGAAATTGGCATTTCTAAAAAACGGAGAATATCAAACGTGATTTTATTTTTTTCTCTTATTTTCATTACTTTATTCATTCTTTGGACAGTTAATTCCTGAAGAAGTAATTCATCATTCTGGACATCTTCACTAAAACGTTGAAAATGCTCATGTACATGTTGATTTTCGAGCTTTAAAAAAGGGAGTACTTCGTTACGGAAACGATTCCTGCTGTAAATATTTTTTTTATTGCTTGGATCTATTCTTGGCACCAAGTTCTGTTTCTGACAATACTCTGCAAGTTCCACCTTTGTTAAAGCTAAGAAAGGGCGAAAGATAAACCCTTTTCCAAAAGGTCTCATGAACGGAATACCCGCTCTTGCAGCCGCAGAACTTCCTCTTGTTAAACGCATTAAAATGGTTTCCACCTGATCATCCCCGTGGTGACCTAGTGCTAGATAGTTATAACTGTATTTTTCCATAATTTCTTCAAAAAACTCATATCTTGCATGTCTTGATGCAACTTGCGAGTTTTTCTTCGTTTTCTCAATGATTTCAGGGACATTGATTCGTGCCATTTCAAATGGAATGCCATTTTGTTTACAATAATCTTCTACAAATAAAGCGTCTTCAAACGACTCTTGACCACGGAACATATGATCAACATGTGCTGCTACAATAGAAAGGTTTTGATTTTCCTTTTGTTCCCATAAGTAATGCAGCAATGCCAGAGAATCTGGACCGCCTGAAACACCAACCACTATTTTTTTATTCTCAAGTTGAAATGAGTGGCGATTAAGTAGTGCTCCTACCTTAGTTTCAAACATTATGCATTCTTCCTTAAAAAATAGTTTAAAAATTTTTGAATACCACTAGCTTACCACTTTTATGACTAATCTATCAAAAACAAAGACCTAATGGATTAGGCCTTTGTGTCCTTCACTCTTATACGTTTTATGTAGCCTTTAGTTTCAAAAATCATAGAAGTTTTTGAAATACATACAAAGAGTACATAAACGCAAGGAAAATCGTGATGATGAGCGTTTCCATCCAACCGCTCTTTTTCTTTTTTCTTCGGTAAATCTGTCTGGTTTTAGGTTGTTGCTGCATGCCTGATGTGCTGAATTTTTGTTTTTGTATCGTACTTTTGTTACTAGCTGCCGCTGATTTAGACAATGGGTCATGGCTTTCCTTATCAATAAATAATGACATTAATTCCGTTCTCATTTGAAGCGCACTTCCGTATTGTCCCTGAAGTGCTTTAACGATGACCTTTTCAATTGGAAGTAAATCTTTTTGTCTCCTTATCGCTTCTCTAAGCTGCGATAATCCGCCTGTTGTCTTATTAAAT
Source organism: Neobacillus sp. plas4 (assembly GCF_057221695.1). NCBI lineage: Bacteria > Bacillati > Bacillota > Bacilli > Caryophanales > Bacillaceae > Neobacillus > Neobacillus sp. plas4. The sequence continues at coordinate 115,477 of NZ_CM170152.1, read as the reverse complement.
CGTTTTGGATAGGCTGTGTTTATCATAATCATAGCAACTGCAAATAAATCATAGGCAGGGTCTGCCTTCCTTGTTCCAAGTCCCCAATATCCTCGATCATAAAACTCAGTGAATTCCTTAATGGCTCTTCCTTTTAGTGTCGTTCCGCCGACATCTATACACCGTATTCTTGGGGTTGGTCCAGTAACAATTAGGTTTTCTGGCTTTAGGTCTCCGAATACCCAGCCATTATCATGTAATTTATTCAAGTCCTTTAATAATTGAAGAAAAAGAACCGTTGTCCATGATTTGCCTTTTGTTTGGATAAAGGTCAACAAGTCAGGTCCTTGTATATATTCCATGGCATAAAAAGAAATCTGCCCGCGATTACTAGTCCAATCATCGACATCAAGTAAAGAAGGTCCGAGGGTTGACCCTTGGACCTTTGCAAACGATCGTAATACATTGACCTCAGAGGTAATGGACATTCCGTTATCGCTCATCTTTAACGCTACCTGCGTATTTTTAAACCTCGCAAGATAGACAATGCCGTTTGCTCCATATCCTAATTCCTTTAAAATGGTATATTTGTTCGAATGCCATTTCCCAGTGATTACTGTGCCAGGATTTACTTTACATCGACTCTTCAAGGAATGATTCATCATCACCGTCCATAAGGCTCCTTAATGATCGTTTTGAATTAAATGATGAAAGTGCTGTTCGGATAGCAGGACCTGTGGGGGTAATACCTCCTGTTGTCAGTTGAGAGAAGATACTTGTCAAAGATTGTAGCTTTGGCGTCCAATCTAGAATTTTTTCGACATCATTCTTTTTCCCGGGAAATACAAAAACAGCAAACTGATTATCACCTGTACGTGCATTCAAGCTTAGAGAAAGATCAAGTAGTGCTTCTTTAACCGTAGGAAGCTTGTGTTTCATACTTGCGCTGGTATCGACAAGAATCAACACCTCTAATTCGACAGTCTCTCCAAGTTCGTCGACTACCTCCATTACTTCCCCTCTTTTTTCAGGAGGAAGATCTTCAATGGTTTGTGAACGACCAAGAATTTGTTGCAATTCCCTGTTTACCACACCTTGAATGGTCTGTGTCATTGCTTTCCGTGTGACCATTTGAACGGTTTGGGAGAGGGCTTGAGCATAAACAATTTGACTAACTCCGCCACCGGACATTGCTATTCCTTCAATTTCCGTCATTCCCTTTTCATCAATTACATCCTGCTCCATTACGCCAATTACATTTACGGAGATACCTTGTTCTTTCGCTAATGCGGCCATGGCAACAGGGTCTTCCCCTTGATTCGAACAGCCATCCGTTATTAATAGAATCTGACGAATTTTACCTGTATACATACTCATTCTCCCTCCACTTATCGAGTTACTTCCATTTTCGACACGGTGGAGGGGATTTATACATAATGAAGGGATAAACCGGACAAAATAGTTGATTAAGCTCTTTTCTTCATCTTTGTAACAGGAATACTTGCCCATTTAGGGGTATTATGTTTTATTTTCGCTACAGCTATGGTCATATCATCTCCAATCATGTTATCTCTGGAACGAATCACTTCTTCCAGTATTAAATCTGAAATTTCCTGAGGGTCGTCTGTTTGTAACTCTTGTATTTTCCGTTTCATCCACAAGTCATAATTCTCCACATGCTTAGGACCCTCAAATATTCCATCACTCATCATAATAAGCAAATCTCCTGCCTTTAACTGCTCACTTACTACATCCACCTCAAATTCTTCTAAAATACCAATCGGCAGATTGCTTGCTTGAATTTTAATTACTTTATTTCCCCTTTTGATAAAACTTGGAGTTGAACCGATCTTTAGGAATTTAGCTGAAGCGTTTTGCAGGTCAATCATAGCTAGATCTAATGTTGCGAAAATTTCATCAGTCGTTCGCAGCGAAAGAATGGAATTAACAGATTTAATTGCCACCTTTTCCTCAATACCTGATTGAAGTATTTTTTGTAACAGCTGCAATGTCTCTTTGCTCTCATAATGAGCCCTTTCGCCATTCCCCATGCCGTCACTAATAGCAATGGCGAATTTCCCCAAACCTAATTCCATCGTTGAATAGCTATCACCCGATACAAAGCCTCCGTCCATTGCAGCGTGAGCCATTCCGGTTTCAACGGTAAAGGCTTTTGAGGAACGAAAGACTACATGACAGAAACCATTTGGATAGGCAGCACATTCTTCAGAAGTAACAATAATTTGTTCTCCAAGAATATCAGATAGCATTGGGGCTATTAATTTTTCACACTCACCATGCCCATTACAGAACGGAACAGACATTTCAATATCGACATTACCGGATTCTAGACTATAAATCTCGACATGCTCGACATGCATTCCGAAAGCTTGAATCGCTTCCATTATTTGTTCTTCCTGTTTATGGTGGTTCTCCCTTTCGCGCTGAATTTCCTTAGCGAAATTTTCCATTACTTCTGATACACCAAGAAGTTGGTCTGCAACCAGCTTCCTGCTTTCTTTAACTTGTTTCTTTAATTTTTGGTTAGCTTGATAAAAGGTTAGTTCCTGCCCAATGGCCTCATATACTCTTTTCGATCGGGTGCAGTACTTGTCCCACTCTCGTGATAGTCTTGTTGAAACTACCCCATCGTTTTGGTCCATCTCATGAATAATTTCCTCAAGGTAGCCATAGGTTGAAGTAAAGTTCTTTGCCCAGCACTGCTCCTTCTTGAAGCATGTGTTACATGTTTTCTCGGTTACATGACTCATAAAATAGTCCATTTCACGTTCATGGTCATCATCACCCGGTTTTTCTTCCATTTGAGAAAAACTTTTTGAAAGGGCATTAAAAACATTGGAAAATTGAGCGACCCTTTGCGCTGTAACATCACGCATTTTTCTCATGTATTTCTGCTGCTCAGTTGTATACTCAGGTGTACCAGGAATATATTTTGCCAATCTAGAAGTAAATACTTGCGGGGTAAGCAGGAAAAGGACAATTGCAGCGGCCGACTCCAATATTGTAATCGTTAAGCTTTCTGTACCACCCTCTTGGCCATACATTCCAATTAGGAGAGTGGCAATAAACAGTCCAATCGCAACCCCTACTTTTTTTCCTTCCTTTAATAAGCCGCCCAGCACCCCTGAAAAGGCTAGCAGACTCATATGATAGAAGCTTGAAACACTAGCAAGACTAAATATTAAACCGGTTACGACCCCTACTGTCGAACCGACAGTTGCACCAGCAATAAATGAAAATACTAAAACTAGATAGCGGGACATAATATGTTCAAGTGATAAATCATAAATTTTCCACCCAATGGTACCCGTCATAATGGAGGCAAGCATAATGATTAAACAAACAATTTCCTCTGTTTTTAATAATTGCCTGCGCTTATTTAAAATTAACAAGGGGATACTCTGTAAAAAGATGAGCGTTAGGATAAAGGCCAAACTTGCCTGAACACCAACCATCATTGCGTCATATAATGACAATTGTCTAGAAATAATAAAAGCTTCCGCAAACTTCCCTATTCCAAGAATGATGGCCACAAAAAATGGAATCATTCTCATTTCATTTTTTATCCACTTCTCACTTATCCGATAAATTACTAGAAATAATACCGATACCAAGAAGGTAAAGGCTGCATTCTTTAAGGATATGGTGGCTGCTCCAGCAACGAGGCCCACTAAGGCTAGCGGGGAGCGATCCCTTTTTATTAAAAAGACTGCAGCGAAGAATGGCAGACTGAAGGGAGCAAGCGTGGACAATATCAAAGCCCTTCCTAGTAAGAATCCTACCAAAAGTAAAAGATAACCTTTTATTAAGAAGAAAGATTCAACTTTTAACTGGATTTTTTTTATGATACTCTCCCACGTCCATTTAGTGGATTGAAAGTTAACCTCTCCGACCGGTTCTAGTAAACTCCGTTCTAGCTTTTCCATCTTTCACACTCCTCTATTAATTCTCGTTAACAGCTATTATAAGTTTAATAGAATTAGAAGTTTGTCAAATTAGTGAACATTCAGAAAATTTTGTTCGACGGTTTTCACTATATTCATTCAAATAATGTTTGAATATTGGTTTGCTGTCGGAATTCGGAGTTTTTTACATAAAAAAAAAGAAGCACCGATTATAAAAATCGATACTTCCTTTTCGTATGTCTAGCTGCTGCGCCTAGGCGCTTTCGCTTTTCGTACTGTCTAGCTGCAACGCCTAGGGGCTCGGGTCATAAGCCAATCCGTCAAGAAGGTTAAAGAGCAACCTTCATGCCGGCTCGTCTTATGCCTGTCGCCCCTGAGAAAAAATGAACTGCTTTTTTCCTTGAGCAAGGCGCTTTCACTTTTCTATATAGCGGCGGAGGGGATCGAACCCCCGACCTTACGGGTATGAACCGTACGCTCTAGCCAGCTGAGCTACACCGCCAAGTATTAGGCACAAATTATATAATACATAGAGTAAGAAAAGTTGTCAATAAGAATAACGAAAACAAGAAAGACAAGCCGCTAGGACCTGTCTTACAAAATAGGAAATTATTTAAATGTCTGCTAGATTCAAACAAATAAACAGCAAGTTAACCCCTTCTAGCTCCTCTTCCGCCACGTTTGGATTCAGTGTGGCGTTTTAAAGAAGTTAAACGATCCTCACTATCTTTTAAAAACTTCGCCATTTTCGACTCAAACGTCTCGGCTCTTGGAGCATTTCTATCATTCTGTCTTCCCTGGCGAGGGCGTTGTGAATGGGAGTTCGAGTGTGAGTGGGACCTTTGCTGAGCCTCTGGTCTATCTTTTGCCTTTTTTATGGATAACCCAATTTTCCCATCTTTCTCGACATTGATGACTTTAACCTCTACTTGGTCACCAACTTTAAGATGATCATTGATATCTTTCACATAATTGTCAGCAACCTCACTGATGTGTACGAGTCCAGTTGAGCCATCAGGCAGCTCCACAAAAGCTCCGAAATTCGTTATCCCTGTTACCTTTCCTTGTAACTTGCTGCCTACTTCGATTGACATAAAAAAATTTTTCCTCCTTAAGAATTAAAAAAATCATACATATCTTATATTATACAAAATGGGAAAAATAAGTGTCAATAAGACTAGTTATTGGTTGTTTTTACCTTCATTCTCTTCAGGAATATTGAAGATAATTTCACCGTTTTCCGAGAAGAAATATTCTTTTCTAGCGAGCTTGGCCAAGTATTCATCATCATTTAATTTGACGATATCCTCGTTTAGAATTTCCTGTTGTTTTTTCAATTCTGACAGCTGTTGCTCTAGTTGTTCTTTTTGAGCTACTTTTTCTTCTAATGCTGAGGACTGGGAAATAAAGCTACTGATCATTAAATAAGACATGACGGCCGCAAACACTATAAATAAAGAAAGTCTTCGATAAAGTAATTTCCTTTTTCTAGCAGATGCAATTTCGGCTATTTCTTGCTGGTGTACATAGGTTGTCTCGATTTTTGCTATATTCTTATCTCTAACTGTACTCAATTTCCCATCCCTCCTTTACTTTTTTGGTTTTTTCCATTTTTTAATTAACTTAAATAAGTAATTCTTGATTTCCATAAAAATTCCTGCCGCTCTATTATATAACTTCTCGACGTATTTTTTAATACCTTTCGGCAAAAGTTTCCATATAATCCATAATATTTTCCCAACTATTGTCGACAGGACTTTGAAAACAAATAATACAATCTTTAAAACAAATTGAACAAGGGAAAAAAGCCCCCTGCCAAGTAGGATCACTATGGATATCACCAATTGGATGAGACCTAGGACAGGTTTATAGATGATCAGCAGGAATGCCCTTCTCATAAATCGGTAAATGGCAATTACGGTATTTATCATAAATTCAAGTGATTTCAAATAAATACCTTTAAATAAACTCTGATAAGCAGCAAAACCACAAAGAAGTGCTACAAAAATATAGAAACGCAATTCTCCATTGTTAACAAGGAACAAAATATAAAAGATGATTAGTGCCTGAATGACCCAAAATAACAAGTCATTAAAAAAAACAATCCAAGAATTTCGATTAGGACGATCTAAGAATCGCTGATAGGTATCAAACATTGCTCCAAACAGGGACCCCATTCCGATCATCGAAAGCATGGTAAGGAATTGGGTAGACAGTGTCATCGGAATAACTTACTAAAGAACCCTTTAGCTTTCTCCCCATGCTGTTCATCTAAATAAACCAAATCAAAGATTTTTCCCTTAATGGAGACAATTCCCTTTTCAACGTCTAGATTTTTCATTTGCAGGTTTTGCCCTTTAATAGCTAAAAAGCCCATAGAAGTTTCCAATAAGAACTCTTCATTATCAAAGCTTTCTACTTGTTTAACACCTGTTATATCGAGGAGTTTTCTCCCTCTCATGATAACATCATGCTCTGGAACAGTGCTTTTAACAGAGTTTGTTTCATAATATTGGCTCATCATTCATCCCTCACAATCCATTTGTACATCCATTTACTACATTTTTATGTAATGGATAAATGAATTAGAACAAGCCTTTTTACTGCCAAGATTAGAGCTGTGATTCATTCAGTCTTTCGTCTTTAATAATCGTATACATTTCAGCAGCTGCTTCTTTTCGAGTTGTATCTTGAATAACATCAATTCTTGCTGTAACAAGCCTTTGTCCAAGGCGAATCGTTAGCTCGTCACCAACTTTGACAGTCGTACTTGCCTTCGCTTCCTTCCCGTTCACAAGAATTCTGCCTTGGTCGGATACTTCCTTTGCGAGCGTCCTTCTCTTAATTAATCTTGATACCTTTAAATACTTATCTAATCTCATAAAAGCTCCTCCAATCTTAAAGTCCGTTTGCTTTTGCTTCATCCCAGAACCGATCAAGTTCTTCCAAGGAATAATCTTCTATTGGCTTATTACTGTTTTTTACTTTTTCCTCAATAAACCGGAACCTTCTTATAAACTTTTCGTTTGTCTCAAATAATGCCTCTTCTGGATGAATGTCTAAAAACCTCGCAACATTTACGAAGGCAAAAAGAATATCACCAAATTCCTTTTTTGCAGCCTCCAGATTCTTAGTCTCACCTGTCAACTCATCCTCGAATTCCTTTAGCTCCTCTTTTACCTTCTCTAAAGCAGGTGTAATCTCCTGCCAATCAAAGCCAACCTTTGCCGCTTTCCTTTGAATTTCATATGCCCTTACCAAATTTGGCATCGCTTTAGAAACTCCATCCAGCAAAGAGGCTTCCTTTTCCCCTTTTTCTTGCTTTTTAATTTCCTGCCAATTCAGGAGTACTTCTTTTGAGTCTTCTGCTTGTTTATCACCAAATACATGTGGATGCCTGCGAATCATCTTTGCGGAAAGAATCTCAATAACATCTTCAATCGCAAAATATCCTTCATCCTCACCAATTTGAGCATGAAGCATCACTTGAAGCATGACATCACCAAGCTCTTCTATTAAATGGTCAATATCACCACTATCAATGGCCTCAATGACTTCATACGTTTCTTCAATTAAGTATTTTTTTAGAGATTCATGTGTTTGTTCTTTATCCCACGGACAACCATTCGGGCCTCTTAGTGTTGCAATGATACTGCGCAGCTTAGAGAAGTTTTTAAGCATAATTTGTTCATCCTGTACGGGAGGAACATAAACTGAAGTAAGGTTATCAAGGGTAACCTTCCGATCCAGCTCATATAAAGGAATCCGATCAATTTGTTCCTGGCTGCTCCCAGCGGCACGAACAATCACAACTTCGTAATCATCAGGAAGCCTTTCCATTAGAGTCAGCTTAATATTTGAGGCTACAAATTGGTCATAAACTTGACTAATGAAGATATGTTGATCGATTTGCAGCTGGCTGGAATGAAGGGAAGTACCATCAAGAAGTTGAAAACCGTCGACTGGATCAATTTTTAATGACTGAAAAAGAGCATCGACAAAACTTTGTCCGCCGCCAATTAAAATTTCAACATTCTCTTTTGGACCGTATTCCAAGAGCAATTGCACTGTCCGCTCAGCAACCAGCGGGTGACCAGGCACCGCATAGATTACCTCTTCTCCATTTGCCTTTTGCAGTAAAGTTTGGACAATCTCTTGATAAACGTCCTCAAACTGATCATGTTTTTCATAGATGGAATCAAAGGAAGTATAGCGGAAGTTCTCCTTTTCCAATTCCATCACAACAGGGTGTTCTTTGGTCCTCAAATAAACATGAGTTGCCTGAACTAATTTTTTATAAATACCAAAAGGGAGTTGATCGAGGTCTCCAGCTCCCAAACCGAGAATTTCAATTGATTTGCCCATAAATAGTTAACTCCTATTCTTTTTGGATAATAAAAGGCTCAATTTGCTCCCGAATGGAAATAATGATAGTTCCTTCTCCAAAAAGACTCCTCCTCTAATGATAATAAATAAGAATAGGAACCCTCCCGAAAAAGCACCGCCAAGAGCTTTGATTGTTGCCATTATTCTTTCAGTACCTGCTGGTATTGTAATCATATCAATTAGGGCCAAGCTGCCTTTTAAAAATAACACCATTACAACAGCTGCTGACACAATGACCCCAAGAAATTGAAGGGTTATCAGCGAAAAGGACTGCATTTTTTTAAATTTAACATATAAAAGCAAGCTAACCAGCACTAAGGTTGATAGGGAAGCATAAGCTGCTCCCGCTGTTCCAAATACGGGGACCATTAATGCATTAAAGCCGTACTTTAAAGGAAATGCAGCAAGCACTGCTGCTGCTGGAAAAAACAATGAACCTAACCCCTGCATAATCGCAATAATCGTGGTGATGATGGAGCTAAGCAAGATGACAAAACTAAGAATTCCTAACACGGAGGAACCTGAGTTATTTTTAAATAACATAATATTCACAGGTTCGATAATTGCCCATAAGCCTACCGATGCACCTACACCAATCACGATACTTACCCTAATGGCGAGCTGAATTTTATCCTTAAGGAATGAGTAATCCTTTTTCATTCGTGCACTTGTTATTAAGGGAACAAGCGATAAGGACATGGAAGCTGCAATAATCGTACCTAACTGGATTAATGGCTGCCCACGGTCAAATATGCCCTTTAACCCTTTTGCCACATCCTGTTCATAACCACTTTCTGTGAGTAAGGAATATAGGTTCAATGCATCTGCCATTTGAATAAAAATCATTAGCATTCCACTAATACAGATCGTAAGACCTTGAAAGGTTAGGGCTTTTACAATCTCTCCTGCCTCTCGATAATAGCCAAGGAGCATTCCTTTCCTTGGAGCGATTATTTTCCATTCTTTACGAATCCAAAGGAATGTAAACAAAATAATGGCTGATACCATACTTCCTGTAATTGAGCCAAACATGGCGCCACCGCCAATGAGATAACGCGAATATCCTAACTCTGTTAAAATATAGGCAGAAAGGAGAATCGTAAAGGCTCGAATTAATTGTTCTCCTACCTGAGATAAGGCAGTCGGAAGCATATCCCCCTTTCCCTGATAGTACCCTCTTAGGATAGAAGTAATCGGGAAGAGTAAAAAAACGATGGAAACAACTTTCAATAAAATCGCTAACTGCTCATCATTCATCCATAATGCAATAAAATCTGCACCTAAATAAAGGATTAAAAAACAGATGAGGCCAAATAACTGTAAAATGACAAATGACACAAATAAAAGCCGTCTCGTTTTCTCATGATCATTTTTCGCCTTTTGTTCTGCATACAGTTTGGATATCACCACTGGAAAACCAGTAGTAGCCAGCACCATAGCCAGTCCGTAAAACGGGTATACTTGCTGATATATGTAAAAGCCAATATCACCGACAATGTTTTGAAACGGAATCCTATAAACAGCACTTAGAATCTTAGTTACTAGTGCTGCTGCCGCTAAAATAAAAGCCCCCCTAAAAAGAGCTCTCGATTGATTTACTGGCTTCATTTCTAATCTCCTTAAATAAACTCGAGAGTATTATATCACAGTTTAAAAGGCGGAAGCGCGCGTTAAGCCAAGTCCACAAGTTACTTTAGACGATAGCAGGATTTCACATAAATAAAAAAGACAGCAAAGGCTGTCTCTTTTATTTGTAAGTATACTATTAGTTCTAGGACTCCATTTGTCTTGCTAAAAATCCAGCTGCTGTTTCAACAGCCTTCTTCTCTACTTCACCAAGTGTACCCTCTTTTGCATAAATGATTACCGCTCCGATTGGGTCACCATTTGCAATGATTGGCCCAATTGTATAAGATGAGATGGTTTCATCATTCCCATCAGCCAACGAGATATCACCTTGTTGGGTTACAAGAACGGAATTGCGCTCTTCCATGGTTTTTTCCACTAGATCGCTTATATTTTTATTTAAATAATCTTTTTTCGAACTACCTGCTAACGCAATATAACTATCTCTATCACAAATTAGTACCGGATTCCCGAGGCTGTCAAAAAGGGCTTCTGCATATTCTTTGGCAAAATCGCTTAACTCGCTGATTGGTGAATACTTCTTTAAAATAACTTCCCCATCTCGATCTACAAAGATCTCTAACGGATCCCCCTCACGGATACGCAGTGTTCTGCGTATTTCTTTGGGAATGACAACACGACCCAAATCATCGATTCGACGAACTATTCCAGTTGCTTTCATCCAATGTTGCCTCACTTTCATCTGATGATTTTAACTAACCTGGTTAGTGACTATCAAGGCGTTACAACTTTGCTAATCACTACCAACTTTGAACTTAGTATCTTTCATCTGGAAAGTTCTATACACATCCGTAATATTTTTTCACAAACACCGAAAAATGGAAGCGCCTTCGGAACAAGCACAGCTTGTTCCTGTGAAGATTATTCAAAGGAGCTTCCCTTTGTGCACAGGGGCGACAGGCATAAGACGAGCCGGCAGAAAGGTTGTTCTTTAACCTTTTTGACGGATTGTCGGAAAGGTGGAGGCGACTGCCCTGGGACGAAGGCATAAGACGAACCCTGCAAGAAGGCGCTCTTTGCCTTCTTCAGGGGGCGGATTATGACTCGAGTCCCAAGGAGCCGAAACTAGACAAGCTTATGACCCGAGCCCCTAGGCGCTGGAACTAGACAAGGAATTTATCCTATATTGGAAGCAGAAAGAGTGTCCCTTTTCACGGTAAATCCATTTAAACAGGATTTTCCTGGCCTCTTTTTGCTGTTTGAAGGCCTTTTATTAATTCAAATGCGATATTTAGCCAGCGGGCAGTATCAGTGCCTTTCGTTTGTATCGTCAATTTAAGTTTCTGACCATCCATTCCAAGACCAATCATTCTTGGATATTTACTGCTCAATTCGAATACCTTCTGACCATCAATTGAACTGCTTGCCACTTCATTTACTAAGATCGTTACTTCCTGCTTTACTTGCTTAATCACTTCAACACCTGCTAATAGTGCATAAACCTTCATTTCGGCTACTTGGAATAGATAATCGACTTCTTCTGGGTATTCACCAAATCGATCGAGCATTTCTGCTTGAAGTTCCTCTATATCCTCCAGGGTTTGCGCTCCTCTAAAGCGCTTATACATCTCGATTTTTTGATGCCCATCTTTGATGTAGGTATCTGGAATATACGCGTCTATTTCTAAATCAATTTCCACTGTTGCTTTTTGTTCTGCTTTCAAATCGCCTTTCTTTTCCTCAATCGCTTCTTTAAGCATTTGGGAATACAAATCAAACCCAACAGAGTCAATAAATCCGTGCTGCTGTGCTCCCAGCAGGTTCCCTGCACCTCTAATCGATAAGTCCCGCATGGCAATTTTAAAGCCGGAGCCTAACTCTGTAAACTCCTTAATCGCCTGTAATCGTTTTTCAGCCACTTCAGTCAACACTTTGTCCTTACGGTGAGTGAAATAAGCATAAGCGACGCGATTTGACCTGCCGACACGTCCACGAAGCTGGTAAAGCTGGGAAAGTCCCATTCTATCCGCATCATAGACAATCAGCGTATTCACATTTGGAATATCTACCCCAGTCTCAATAATGGTTGTGCTGACAAGAACATCAAACTCTCCGGATAGGAAGCTGAGCATAACAGATTCCAATTCATTTTCTGACATTTGTCCATGGGCGAATGTTACGCGGGCATCAGGAACGAGCATCGATATTTCTTCTGCCTTTCGTTCAATGTCCTCTACTCTGTTATATAAGAAGTATACTTGTCCGTCACGTGCCAACTCCCGCTCAATCGCTTCTCTAACTAGCGATCCATTGTATTCCATTACATAGGTTTGGACAGGGAATCGGTTCTCAGGCGGTGTCTCAATAACAGATAGATCACGAACACCAAGCATCGACATATGAAGCGTTCTCGGTATTGGAGTCGCGGTCAATGTTAATACATCAACATTCGTTTTTAACCTTTTGATCTTTTCTTTATGGGTTACGCCAAATCTTTGTTCTTCATCAATAATTAATAATCCTAAATCACGATAGACAATATCCTTTGATAAAATCCGATGTGTTCCAACTACTACATCCACTGTTCCAGCCTTTAGCCCTTTTATCGTTTCCGTTTGTTGTTTTTTCGAACGAAAGCGGCTTAAAAGTCCAATATTGATTGGATAGTCCTGGAATCTTTCTCTCATCGTTTCAAAATGCTGTTGGGCCAAAATCGTTGTTGGCACTAAGAGCGCCACCTGTTTTCCATCCGCCATTGCTTTGAAGGCGGCGCGAATCGCAACCTCCGTTTTTCCATAACCCACATCACCGCAAAGCAAACGGTCCATAGGTCTAGACTTTTCCATATCCTTCTTAATCTCATGGATGGAACGGAGCTGATCTTCCGTTTCCTGATAAGCAAAAGCCGCTTCAAACTCTCTTTGCATATCACCATCAGGAGAGAAGCCATAACCAACCGCTGCTTCACGCTCAGCGTAAAGCTTAATTAAATCATCGGCAATGTCTTGGACAGTAGATTGTACCTTCTTCTTCACCTTTTTCCAATCACTGCCGCCCAGTTTGTAGATTTTTGGTTCTTTCCCTTCCGAACCAACATACTTCTGGACAAGGTCGATTTGTTCAACAGGAACGTAAAGCTTATCAGACCCCTGATAGCGGATATGGAGATAATCCTTATGGACTCCATTGATTACCAATGTCTCAATTCCTAAATACTTACCTATTCCATGATTAACATGAACGACATGGTCGCCAATTTTAAGTTCAGAATAACTCTTAATTCTTTCAGCATTTGAAAGCTTTTGTCTATTAGTAGTGGACTTTTTGACACGTTTCGTAAAGAGCTCTTCTTCTGTAATCACAGCAATTTTCTGTATGGAAAGCTCAAAGCCAGTTTGCAGGTTCCCTTTCATAATCTGGACTTTTCCAGGTAAAAGCTGCTGATTGTTCTTTGAGATGGATGCTTCTATTTCATAATCCTCTAAAACTTGTTCTAGTTTTTTTACTCTATCATCATCTGCTCCTAAAAAAAGGATAGAAAAATTACCTTTCTTCCATCTTTCTACTTCTGCTTTAAGCAGGTGCATTTGACCATGGAAGTTTTGCATTTGTTTGCAGGAAACATTAATGATATTTTGCGGGCTTGTATTTGCCACATGCCGAAGAAACAAACTCATATAAAGAATTGGGAACGCACTTTTTTGAAGGAGCCCATGTATGTCATGAGAAATTGTCAAATCATGAATGATTTGACCTTCACTAAGCAGGGATGTATACCATTCCGCTTCTTCTTTCACTAATGATTCATTCATTTCTTGAACCCGGCTGATTTCATCAATAAATACCATTCCGTTACGCGGAAGGTAGTCTAGCAAACTAGTATCACCTTTATAGGCTAATGAAAGATATTTAAATACTTGGTCTGGTTTCTGACCATTTTTAAGTTGTTCAAGTTCAAAGCTAATATTCTGCGATAGCTGAATCTTTGCCTTATCATCCTTTAATTTACGTAAACTCTTAGCCAATCCGTCCTCTAACTTACCAATTACCCTGCTAAATTCCTCTGCTTCAAAAAGCACCTCTGTAGCAGGACCAATTAGAACTTCTGTTGTCTTTTCAATGGACCGCTGATCTTCCAAGGAAAAATAGCGGATGGAATCGATTTCAGTATCAAATAATTCTATTCTTATTGGGTTGCTGACTGTTAGAGGATAAATATCGATAATGCCGCCCCTTATACTAAACTCCCCTGGTGTAGAAACCATTTCCGAACGAACATAACCCATCTTCACAAAAGTAGTAAGAACCTTAGTGACATCCAAATCATCGCCTAATTTAAACGATAGCTGGTACTGCTTCCACAATGACTTAGGTGGAATGACCTTTCTAAGTCCAGCAATTGGAACAATAATAATACCTTTGTTTGTCTTGCTTAAATGGTTTAATGCCTCAATCCTTTGGGCCTTTAATTCAGGACTGGCAATACTCATTTCTGCTGCAATTAACTCATTTGCAGGAAATAGAAAAACTTCATCCTCACTTACTAGATTTACAATATCTTCGTATAATTTTTGCGCCTGCAATAGATTATGGGTAATAAACAAAATTGGTCTTTTAATCTGCTCATAAATAGCCGCAGTTAATACCGTTCTAGATGACCCCGATAAACCAGCAATAAGCTGTTCCTTCAAACCTTCTTGGACTCCTGAAATAATGGAGTGAATATCTTCCTGGTCTAGGAATAAAGATTTTAACCCTTTCAAAAGCTCGTTCCTCCTCTCTTTGAATCTTTTTTCATATTTTAACTAATTTAATAAAAATAGAAAAATGCTTTGGAGTGCGTCCAAAGCGGATGTTTAATGAATGAGGAAATCATATTGATGATAGTCTGGATTTCTTTCTAATGACTCCTGACAATCCTCACAAATGGCAGTAATGTGGATATTCCCAGCCAAATCATACGCGACCATCTCTTGTCTTTCTTGTTCTGTTAATTTATGAAGACCGAGTGCTTCGCTGTGTATCGATGATTGCTCAATGGAACCAAGGTTTGTAGCGCAATGCCGGCAATGATAATGAATGGCCACGCAGTTCCCTCCCTATTCTACTATTGATTATAGTATTTACGATGAAGAGGGAAGTTATTCACTGATATTATTCATATAGCTCTTTTCTTAAATTTTATTGCCAGCCTTTCATAAAAAAGATAATTGGTTTATTTTATGAAAGGAGAGGTTATCCCATGAACGATTACTGATTAAATTCATTCATAACCTGTAGAAAGGGTCTTTCTAACCAGGTTTTACACGCATCTGCACTCTTTAGGACAGCTTCATTCGTTAATGCCATTTCATCCTCATGAAACCGTCCTAATACATAATCAGGAACCTTCATACCGTTTTTAGGTCGATCAATCCCAATCCGTATTCTGTTAAATTCTTGGGTTCCAAGATGTGCAACCGTGGACTTTATTCCATTATGGCCGCCAGCACTTCCCTTTTGACGAAGCCTAATTTTCCCGACAGGTAAATCAAGATCATCATAAATCACCACAAAATCTTCGATATCTATCTGGTAATAATCCATTATTGCTCGAATAGATTCCCCTGAAAGATTCATATATGTAAGTGGTTTAAGTAAAATAACTTTTTGACCATTATGAAAACCCATCCCGAATAATCCTTTAAATTTTGATTGATCTAAGGAAATGGATAACTGGTTGGCAAGCTCTTCGATTACTTCAAAACCAATATTATGTCTTGTTTTTTCATATTGTTTTCCGGGGTTTCCTAAACCAACAATTAACTTCATTCTCTCACTCTCTTTCGGTCCAGTCCACCTGCTGATTAATTTTCGGAGCATTGTAATCTCTCCCACTTAATAATACGTCTTTTCTCTAATTTATGCGACAAAAGACGTAACCTTTTAAGGTTACGTCTGCAAATTATTCGCCAACTGGGGTTGTTTCTCTGCCTTCTTCGTTATCAGGATGACCGCCTTCTTGCTGCTCTCCTGCATTAATTTCCTCTTCTTGTCTAGGAGGGAGAATACTTGCAACTACTTCATCTTCCTCATGGTTAATGGTAAACGAACCTTGATATAGGATGTCGGAGACCTTTAAGGTTTCACCTACCTGTAGATTCGTTACATCCACTTCAATTTGCTGTGGAATCTCAGTTGGAGTGGATGTAATCGATAATTCATGCACAGACTGCTGTAAGACACCGCCGTCCTTCACACCAGCTGCATCGCCCGTTAAGACAAGCCTTACTGTTACCGTTATTTTTGACGATTTATCTACTGCAAGAAAATCCACATGGATAATTTCCCTTTTGATACTATCCTCTTGATAATCACTTAACACCACATCATGCTTACTGCCCTCAACATCAAGAGAAATAACGCCATTTCGGCCCACTTGGCGGATTGTTTTCGTTAAATCTGCTGAACTTACATAAACAGGTTTACTTTCAACACTTCGCCCATAAATAACGGCAGGAATATTTCCATTGTTTCTAATTTTCCTTAACTCTGAATAGCGTAGTTCCTTACGTTCCATTGCTTGTAAAACAGTACTCATATGTTTAGTCACCTTCCTAGTTTTGTACAATAACTGTCTCTATAAAAATTCCCCAAAACAGGAAGGTCTAAACATTGGATGTTAAAAAAGCAGAAGCGCCTTCGGAACAAGCACAGCTTGTTCCTGCGAAGAACATTCTAAGCAGCTTTCCTTAGTGTCCAGCCCCGATAGGCATAAGACGACCCGGCATGAAGGTTGTTCTTTAACCTTCTTGACGGGTTGCTTATGACCCGAGGGGCTAGGCGCTCCTCAGAAAAGCTAACGCTTTTCTTTCGTGCGAAGTATCGCTTACGAAGCTTACTCTTGTGGAGCTAGATTAATCAAATAGTGTACTCACAGATTGTTCTTCATGGACGCGGATGATGGCTTCACCCATCAACGGAGCCACTGAAAGATGGATAATTTTATCTGTCTTTTTCTCTTCTGGAAGAGAGATCGAATTCGTAACGACTAATTCTTTTATGTTTGAATTTTGAATCCTGTCAATCGCCGGTCCTGACAACACTGGATGTGTACAGCATGCATACACTTCTTTTGCGCCATTTTCGACTAATGCATTTGCTGCAAGTGTAATCGTCCCTGCTGTATCAATAATATCATCAATTAGGATTGCAATTTTCCCTTCGATATTACCAACAATATTCATAACCTCTGCCACATTTGGCCGTGGACGACGTTTATCAATAATGGCAATAGGCGCTTTTAAACGTTCTGCTAATTTTCTAGCTCTCGTAACACCACCGTGGTCTGGAGAAACAATAACGAGGTCACCATTAAATTCCCTCTTTTTAAAGTATTCTGCCAGTATCGGTACACCCATTAAATGGTCGGTTGGAATTTCAAAGAAACCTTGAATCTGTGGTGCATGTAAATCTAAGCAGATTACACGAGTCGCTCCTGCTGTTTCAAGCAAGTTTGCCACTAATTTGGCTGTAATCGGTTCACGTGCCCTTGCCTTACGGTCCTGGCGGGCATATCCGTAGTATGGCATTACAATATTGATCGTTTTTGCAGAGGCTCTTTTCAGAGCGTCTATCATGATCAATAATTCCATAATATTTTCATTAACAGGTGCGCTTGTCGATTGAATGACATATACATCACAGCCACGGATACTTTCTTCGATATTAATTTGAATTTCCCCATCACTAAATCTTGTTACAGAACTTTTTCCTAGTTCGACACCAATCACTTTAGCGATTTCCTTTGCTAATGGGAGATTTGAATTTAGACTGAATACCTTTAAGTTTGGATCTAAGTATTGATTCGACATAGTGCCCTCCAATATTTTTACCTAGGAGCTTTTGTTAAACTTTAATTAAGAAAAGTTCCTGTAAACTAAATTTCCAAAGCGCAAAATAAATATTTCCACGTTAAAAGCGGCTTTAAGATTCTAACAACAATCAATTCGAAAACAGCCCAAATTATTTTTTAAGGTTAAGCTTATCGACATAATTTTCTTTGTTTTCCTGGCGTGAACGTGCAATCGACAATGCATTACCCGGAACGTCCTTTGTAATGGTTGATCCAGCAGCTACATACGCTCCTTTTCCAACGGTAACAGGTGCAACTAGGTTAGAATTACAGCCAATAAACACTTCATCCTCAATTTTCGTTAGGAATTTATTTTTACCATCATAATTAACGGTTATAGATCCACAACCAATATTTACATCCTTACCAACCTCAGCATCACCAATATAGCTTAGATGTGAAGCTTTACTTCCCTTTCCAAAAACAGCCTTCTTGATTTCAACAAAGTTTCCAATTTTCACTTCGTCACTTATGGCTGAATCCGGTCTAATATGAGCAAATGGACCAATATTAACGAAAGAGCCAATGCTGCTGTTATAGGCGGCAGATTGACGGATGACACTTTCATCTCCTACTATGCATGTATCAATTTCAGTGTTAGGTCCAATTTGACAGTCTGCACCAATCACTGTTTTACCTTTTAGGATTGTCCCCGGAAGAATAATGGTATCCTGCCCAATGACAACATCAGATTCAATGTACGCATTCTTTGGGTCGGTGATCGTAACTCCAATCCGCATATGCTTTTCATTTATGCGGCTCTGCATTATTCTTTCTGCCTCCGCTAAAGCTACTCTATCATTTACACCTAACGTTTCTTCTAAATCATTTGTTTGGTACGCAGTAACAATTTCTCCTTGATTTTTTAGGATTTCTATGACATCTGGAAGGTAATACTCACCTTGTACATTATCATTTGAAACCTTTTTCAATGCTTCAAACAACGCAGCATTGTCAAAGCAATAAGTTCCAGTGTTAATTTCATTTATATTCCGCTCAGCCTCTGTTGCGTCTTTATGTTCCACTATTTTTTCAACATGACCATTATCATTTCGAATAATGCGGCCATATCCCGTCGGGTCATCAATTCTTGCTGTAAGAATGGTTGCTTTTGCAGATGATTCCTCATGATGTTTAAACAAAGACTCCATCGTTTCAGCCTTTATTAAAGGGGTATCACCACAAACAACAATGGTTATTCCTTCTTTACCCTCGAGCATATTTTGTGCCTGCATTACAGCGTGTGCTGTTCCAAGTTGCTGTTCTTGAAGGGCATAATGACTTACTTCCCCTAATTGAGCTTTTACCAAGTCGGCTCCATGACCAATGACGGTAACCATTTCTTGAATGTTTAATGATTTTACATGGTCGACAACATGTTGAACCATAGGTTTCCCACATACAGGGTGTAATACTTTATAAAGCTTTGACTTCATCCGGGTACCTTGTCCTGCGGCCAAAATCACAGCATAACGATTAGTCATGAACAGTCCTCCAATTTACCTTTTTATCTATGGCTCTTTTCTTAAACTTTAATGCTTTTGGAACAAAATTTCATAATTATGTGTAGGTTTCACATAAAGAGTAAAAAGTTCAATAAAAGAAAAGAGCCTTTAACTACATTCTAAAACGCAAAATTGCTACATATACGTTAAAATAGGCTATAAAAATTTTACAACAATCTTTACG
Organism: Neobacillus sp. plas4; assembly: GCF_057221695.1. Lineage (NCBI taxonomy): Bacteria > Bacillati > Bacillota > Bacilli > Caryophanales > Bacillaceae > Neobacillus > Neobacillus sp. plas4. Next base: position 96,016 of record NZ_CM170152.1, on the reverse strand, counting down.
AAAACAGCTTTATCCATTAAAAATATTAACGCAATTAGTCAGTCTTTTCAAGGAATGTAAGAAAAGTGTCCGAATTTGTTATTTTGAAAAAATTTGTTGAGGGAGTATGGAGGAGAATAGAGGCGAAATAAAAAAAGAGCACTACTTATGTAGTAGGCTCTAGGTTGAATAACTCTTTCTAGGAAGCTCCGGCTTCTTCAAATTCTACTTCTAATTCACCTAAGCGATGATACTCAGCCAATACGGCCTCTTGGATTTTACCGCGTGTTCCGGAATTGATTGGATGCGCAATATCACGAAATTCTCCATCTGGAGTACGTTTACTAGGCATTGCGACAAATAAACCATTATTTCCGTCGATAACACGGATGTCATGTACCACAAATTCATTGTCTAATGTAATTGATGCAATCGCTCTCATTCGACCGTCTGTGTTAACGCGGCGTAATCTTACGTCTGTTACTTCCATGTGCTCACACCACCCTTTTCTTGTGTTAAAAAGCTAGTGTTATTAATTCAACAAGTAATCTAGTAAATCCTTCTTTTATTATATTATTTTTAAAATTATTTTGTAAAAAAATGAAGATTTATAAAAGTCTGATATATAAAGCTTATCATTGTAAAAATAATAAAAAAACGCTCGTTTTATTTTACGAGCGCGATTACTTCAATCTCAACTAATGCATCCTTAGGTAATCTGGCTACCTCGACACAAGAACGTGCCGGTTTATTCGTTGAAAAATATTCTCCATATATTTCGTTAATGGCAGCAAAGTCATCCATGCTTTTAATAAATACTGTAGCTTTAACAACAGTTTCAAATGACGCCCCTGCTTCTGAAAGAACCGCACCTAGATTTTTGAAAACCTGATGGGTTTGTTCTTCTATACCGCCCTCTATCATAACGCCCTCTGCTGTTAATGGGATCTGCCCTGAGCTGTAAAAGAGATTGTTTACAATTATACCTTGTGAATAAGGGCCAATTGCTGCAGGTGCTTGGTTCGTTTGTACTACTTTCATGCTATTCCTCCGTTCTGCCTTTGAAATAATTTCCTACTGTAACCTGAATTTTCTTTTCCTTCACATCAACATCCGTTAATTTCACAAGTGATTTGTATTCATCAACCAGCCGTTCTTCAATTTTCTCGGCCTCGACCAATACTGCAATACCAGCTACCGTACCATTAAATTCCTCAAGGAGACTGATCATTCCCATTACAGTGCCGCCAGCTTTCATAAAATCATCGACAATCAAAACCCTCGATCCTACCGGCATGCTCCTTTTTGAAAGCACCATAGTTTGAATTCTTTTTGCTGAACCTGAAACATAGTTAATGCTTACGGTTGGGCCCTCGGTGACTTTACTGTCCCTTCTTACGATAACGACAGGAGTATTTAATTGGCTGGCTACCGCATAAGCAAGAGGAATTCCCTTCGTTGCTACTGTCATAACCACATCAATTTTAGTGTTTACATATGCAGAAGCGATAATTCGGCCTGCTTTTTGGACAATCGAAGGATTACCCAATATATCGGTTAAATACAAATATCCCCCCGGCAAAAGTCTGTCTGGGTGTGCAATTAACGAACATAGCTCATTCACAAACGGTCTTGCTTCTTCATCACTAACGCTTACAAAAAATTTAACTCCACCAGCAGCTCCAGGTACTGTTTGTAACGTTCCGATTCCTCTTTGCTCAAAGGTCTCTTTAACAATTGCTAGGTCTTCACTAATGGAAGATTTCGCAGAAGAGTAACGTTCCGCAAAGAAGGTAAGCGGTACAAGCTGGCGCGGATGGTCAAGTAAATAGCTCGTCATATCTATCAATCGTTCACTGCGGCGAAACTTCATAGTAACCTCCAAAAGACGAATATTCTATTATAAGGATATCACTTTTGTACGTTTTTAATCAAGAGTGTGTCTTTCCCCAAGCATTCTTACAGCAAATACCTGATCACAAAAACCCCTAAGGCCATTATAGATCCGGTGCATTCTAGAATCGTGCTGGACAATTCCAAAGACAGTTGGCCCGCTTCCGCTCATCAGAACGGCATCAGCACCAAAACGCTTCATTTGCTCCTTTATTTGGGCTACCTCCGGATGAAGCTTTAAAGTAACATCTTCTAGAACATTTCCAACATTCTTACATACGCTTTGGTAATCATTGTTTAGAATTGCTTTGACCATTTCATTGATACTCGGGTGCTTCATTCCGTTTAGATCTAGCCTGCGGTACACCTCAGCGGTAGAAACACCAATAAAGGGTTTTGCCAAAATTACCCAGCAAGTTGGCGGAGCAGGAAGGGACGTAATCATTTCCCCTCTTCCCTTTGCTAATGCTGTGCCCCCATACACACAAAATGATACATCCGAACCGATTTCTGAACCAAGATCTGCTAGTTCATCTAATGTTAATCCAAGATCCCACAGTTTATTCAGTCCCCTAAGTGTTGCTGCTGCGTCACTGCTTCCTCCAGCCAGACCAGCTGCAACAGGGATTGTTTTTTCAATCGTTATTTGAACCCCTTTTTTCACCTGGTATCGGTCCTTAAGCAATTGCGCTGCTTGAAAGGCTAAGTTCCGTTGGTCATCAGGAACATATCGGTTATGGGAAAGAATATGTATCTTATCCTGCTCTAATAAAGTCAGTTCAACCCGATCCGCCAAATCTATCGTCGTCATGATCATCTCAACCTCATGAAAACCGTCCGGACGCTTATATAAAACATCCAAGGATAAATTAATTTTGGCTGGTGCTTTTACTAAAAGCTTCACTACGCCCACCTACACTTCTATCGATCATATATTTTTTCCTATTTTACCATAAAACTTCTAATAGGAAAAAAAGTCTATGAATAAATTTAAAGGACAAGGAGATTCCTTCTCCCTGTCCTTTACCGTGGTGCCTGTTTTGTTTAAATATGGAGAAGCAAATGCTGACTAACAAATGTGGCCGTAACCACCTTATATTAAGACTTTCTGTTGTTTTTCATCAGCTGTTCGGAAGCTAGTTCCACGGCTCTTTTCACCATGTTTCCTGCATCCTTGGCCTTAATGCCGCCCCAACCCTCTTTTTGGACGACATCATAAAAGCCAAGTTCTTTTGCAAGTTCTTCTTTAAACTGGGGAGACATGACTCCTCTTCTTCTTGCCATCTAAACAACCCCTTTATTACACTCACGGTATTATTAGTATGTTATTTAGAATTCAATTTTATTTTAGATAAAGCAAAAGGCAGAAAATCAGTTGATTTTCTGCCCTAAAAAATTGCCTATATTTTAGCTTAAAGCTACATTTCCTGCTGCATCTTCATAGAAGGTAATTTGAACTGTCTCAGTCAGTACATCAGCGTAACTGTATGAAACGCGTTCAAATGCGTTCTCTTCTTGATCTAACTCGATTACAAAAACCGAAGGGTACGTTTCGGCTAATACACCGGAGCGTTCGATTGTTTTTCTACGTCCTCCGTTTGCCTTAAGTAACAATCTTTTCCCTAAATTTGAATCAAGAGCCTTTTTGATATCGGCTAAAGTTTTTGGCATTCGGTCCACCTCACTGTGTAAAGTATATCACACTGACATGTTTTCTGTCAAATAAAACATAAAATTATATCAGTCCGACAAAAAGATTGTCAATATCTTTTCTTCTACTTTTTCTCCCAATTTTCAACAATCCTAGGTTTACCTTAAAGAGGAAGGATTATGTGCCTTTTACAAAAAAAATAAGCCTCTTGAAAAGTTAAGCTAGAAAGTATGAAAAATTATCTAGCTCAGGTGACTGCTGCTTTTCGATTTGGCTTATTCTTCCTCCTGGACGGGATTATAAGGCATTCCTGTTCGTAAGACTCCTTTTGTCTCAATACCTCCAAGCCCTTTTTCCCCTGTTAATGTATTACGCAAAACATCCCAGACATTGATACTTTCCATAAACGGCGTAAAGCTGATTTTGGCAACAATATAAACGGGATCCAGAGCGTGAATATTTATTCGTGAGGGGGAACTAGCAAAATTTGCACCTGCATGTATTAAAGATTCAAAGTGGGACTGACACGCACCCGCAAAAATAACGAGTTGATCTAAATGAGGGATTTTCCTTCGGGCTTCTTTGACCGTTTGAACAAAGTGCTTTGAGTGGCGATATGCATTAATATCAGTCATCTTCCCCTTCGCCTTCGAATAGGCATCATGACCAGTAATAACTATTATATCCGGACGGTATTGATCAATTAACCCGCCAATTTTATTTGGCATTTCCTTTTCGTTACAGTGTATACCGTAGACAGGAATCCCAATTTTCTCGTATAGAGTCATACATTTCTGTAAGTAATCTGGGTCTCCATCTAAGTGAAGAACCTTCCCTGGAATTTGAAAATAATTGGCTGGCTGTACATAGCCTCCCGTCGCTTCGTAATCCTGCCTTTGTTTTAATAATTCTACGTCTTGTGCAAATAACCGAAAGGATTGTTCTTCAAGGTTTTTATATTCCTGTATGATTTTAGACCTTACATTTTTGTTAATAACCACTAAATCCTCGTAAGGTGCATCTGCCACTAAGCGAATATCTTCACCGTATAGGACCACAAATCTCTGACCGTTTAGTCTTTGAATATCAATGACTCTGAAAAGGATATCACAGTTATAAGAACGTCTGCCGACAATATCCATTATTTTTATTTCCACTGTCGTCACTCCAATTAGACCAGCATATAGGCCTTCCAAATAAAGTTTTTCTTAGATAGGCTATGCAACTACACATATTTTTGTGAATGACAGAGTTTCATTCACAAAAAGTGGCTCTTTTCGTAAACTTTGTTGCTTTTATACTAAATAGTTTACAAGAGATTACCTTAGACATAGTTTGGTGAGTGTAAAGGTAACTGTGTCCGAATGAAGGGGCATGCCGTGCGGTTTGTCCTCAAGGCCCTCGATTGGAGACAAATCTTATCGGCCAATGCACATGATTTGTCCTCAAGACCTTCGATTGGAGACAAATCCTTTCGGTCACTACATATGATTTGTCCTCAAGACCCTCGATTGGAGATAAATCCTTTCGGTCACTACATATGATTTGTCCTCAAGACCCTTGATTGGGGACAAATCTTTCCGGCCACTGCACATGATTTGTCCTCAAGACCCTTGATTGGAGACAAATCTTTCTAGCCACTGCATATGATTTGTCCTCAAGACCCTCGATTGGAGACAAATCTTTTCGGCCACTGCACATGATTTGTCCTCAAGACCCTCGATTGGGGACAAATCTTTCCGGTCACTGCACATGATTTGTCCTCAAGACCCTCGATTGGAGACGAATCTTTTCGGCCACTACACATGATTTGTCCTCAAGACCCTTGATTGGAGACAAATCTTTTCGGTACTCACATGATTTGTCCTCAAGACCCCCGATTGGAGACTTTTCGGCCACTCACAAAATCAAAAAAAATAGACCATAAATGGTCTATTGAAAATAGTTTAGTAATTCGTCGCTCAGACGGCCAAATTCTTCAACAGAAAGGGTCTCCCCTCTTCGGGTCGGCTCGATTTCGGCTGCTTTTAGTGCGTTAAGAATGTCCTCTTTCTTTTGTTTCCCGTCCGGCAGCTGGCTTGTTAAATTGTTCAGCAATGTTTTTCTTCTTTGGGAAAAACTTGCTCGTGTTACTTGGAAAAAGAATTTTTCATCCTTTACGATTACCGCTGGTTCGTCCCTTCTGGTTAAGCGGATCACTGCAGAATCTACATTCGGCTGGGGAACGAAGACTGTTTTTGGAACAATCATCACTGTCTCTGCCCTTGTGTAGTACTGTACAGCGATAGAAAGAGAGCCATACTCTTTTGTGCCAGGCTTCGCTGAAATGCGATCAGCAACCTCTTTTTGCAGCATACACACGATACCACGAATTGGGATATGTTCCTCTAACAGTTTCATAATAATCGGAGTCGTCACGTAATAAGGAAGATTAGCAACCACCATAATATCATTGAAATTTGTAAATTCTGTATCGATGACTTCCTGAACATCTGCCTCAAGAATGTCCTTATGAATAATCTTTACATTTTCATAAGGAGAAAGTGTATCAGACAAAATGGGTAATAATCTTTGATCAATCTCAAAAGCTACAACCTTTTTACTCCGGCGGGCAAGCTGTTCCGTAAGGGCTCCAATTCCAGGACCAATTTCAATTGCCCCTGAGGATTCACCTAGTTCAGCAAAATCCACTATTCTATGTAAGATATTGGTATCAATTAAAAAGTTTTGACCCAGGCTTTTCTTAAAAGAAAAACCGTATTTTTCTAATATTGCCCGCGTTCTTATTGGGGTAGCAATGTCTTTATTCATGTTTTTCCTCCTGTATAACAACTGCAAGTGCTTCTGCAAATTCCTGCCTGCTGATTTGGAACATCATTAATCGTTTATGAAGTTGTTTTCCATTGGTATAGCCGATTTTCAAAATTTTTCCCAACATGATTCTTCGATCCTTTGAACCTGCTCCTCCAATGAGGCCTGCTGTTATTAAATCCTCTTGCGTTATTTCTTCTTGGATAGCCTCTGACATGGTTTGTGCGTCCCTTAGCGCGCTCCTAATCGCCTCTATATGTGCATGTTCTACTCCTAAGCCTTTTCCATTTTTAGCAATGGCAGCTTCTTTTGGCAGGAACGCGTGTTTACAGCCTGGGACGTTTTCTGTAATCGTTTTTCTAATTTTCTCACCAGGATAGTCGGGGTCTGTAAAGATAATCACCCCTCTTGTTTTTTGTGCCCTTTTTATTCTTTCAATTGTTTCTTGATTAATTGCGGAACCATTGGTTTCGATGGTATCCGCATCAACGGCACGTTTAATGGCGGTAGTATCATCTTTTCCTTCTACTACAATAAATTCTTTTATTCTCATCAGGTCCTCCGAAGAATCTTTATAGAGGCTCTTTTCTTAAACTTTGTTCCTTTTTGGAATAAAATTTTATTATTACGCTAGTTTCCACAGAAAATAGAATAAATTTAAAAGAAAAGAGCCTGCAAACTAAATTCCAAAGCACAAAATAACTATTTCCACGTTAAAATCGGCTTTAAGATTTTAACAACAATATTACGAAAACAGCCATTATTAAAAATTGAAAAATAAATGAAACATTTTTGTAATGTCCATCGTCTATATTAACAAATGCTTTCATATCATTTAGTAAATAACCTAGTGATTTCCATGTAAGTATAATGAAAATTAAAGAAAAAGCAAAATGCAGAGGCTTTGCGATTCCTCTGCACTGGTAACTTATTCAAGAATTTTAATTTTGACCTTTCTAACTCCCCAGCGGAATGCCTCCGCTTTGGTTGGAAAGAAAACATCTATTTTGTGTCCTTTAATTGCTCCGCCTGTATCAGAAGCTACAGCATAGCCATAGCCTTCCACATAAACTTTCGTCCCCAGTGGAATCACACGCGGATCAACAGCAATGACCTTAGCTGTTGGGTTGGCACGTAAATCAAATCCTGTTGCTGTTCTCCCTGAACAGCCGTTACAATATGCTGTATAGGCAGTAGTATTAACATAAAACTCTGTTCCAGTTTCTGCTCCACGGGATACTTGAATTTGTAGTTCCTTTGTTCCGACAGCCACAACTTTATCGAGTTTCGTTCTAAGACTCTGCTCACCCATTAATTTTCTTGAAACTTCATTACCGTTTTCCAGGATGACTTCATATTCTTTTGAAACAAGCCCCTGTCTGCCTTCACTAACAGTAATTTGTTTTCCTTTTTCTAAGCTCTCATCTTTCTTGGTGATGACGGCAAATTGAACTGGTTCTTCCACTACATCGGTGACCTTTTCTACGCGTATGACGTTAATTACGTCATCCCTTTTCACTGTCTCTGATAATGACGGTTCAACTCGGTCAAATTCATTAAGTATAATTCCCTGTTGTGTTAAAAAGTCAGCGACCGTAGCCGAAGTGGACCATACTTGCTGCTCATTCCCGCCGTCTACTAGTGTAAGATGAAGAGCGAATTTGATGCTAATTCCCATCTTGTTTTTTACTATTTCCTGCGGTCCTGGTGTAATTTCGTCCTGTTCGTTCAATACAATACTTTGCTCTTTTAAGAGCTCAGCAACCGTGCCTGCTGTTGTCCATATCGTTTTTTTCTCGTTGTCTTGGACAATTTGAACCTGTTTTGCTTGCTTCCAGACAATGTTCTGATTGTCTTTCACCTTAGCATTGGCTGAAGGTGACAAGTAGTCTTTTGAGGTTATGGGTATATCTAGCTCAGCGAATAAATCCTTTACCGTATCGGCATGTGTTTTTATTACTTTTTGCTGTCCGTTTAGTGTCAATTCCAGCGTTTTCTTTGATCCTTCATAATATGAAAAACCCAGAGTTGCTGCTAAAACTACAAAACTAGCAAAAATGATCGCCAACCTTTTCATACCCAAAGACTTGGAAAACAGGTTTTTCATGTTTTTGAATACGATGAAAAACGCCTCCTTCTCTTTGGAGAGATTATTGAGAAACATGCTGTCGGCTGTCAACCCTTGCATATGTGTGAACGTATTTCTAATTATGCATATAGTTGGGAAATTTGCAAAGGAAAACTTATCGACACGGTTATCCTATGAGGAAAAGGAGGCATGTAGAACTTTAAGTTATAGTTAAAAATTAGGACAAGCTTCTATAAACTTCGACATGCTTGTCTATCAATTTATGTCGAATAATTTTTTTGCATTTGCAGTTGTGACGTTTGCAACTTCCTCGAAGGAAATGCCCTTTATTTCAGCAATTTGTTCCGCGACAAGCTTTACATATCCGGGTTCATTGCGTTTTCCACGATAAGGATGAGGTGCTAAATAGGGGCAATCCGTTTCAATTAGTAATTTTTCTAACGGAACGACATCTGCCACTTCTTTGGGTTTTTTGGCATTTTTAAAAGTAACTGGACCTCCAAGGGAGATATAAAAATTCATTTTTAGACATTCTACTGCAACCTCAGGGCTGCCGCTAAAACAGTGCATAATCCCCCCTACTTCATCTGCTCCCTCTTCCTTTAGTATCTCTACAATATCTGCTGTTGCTTCTCGATTATGTATAACGATAGGGAGTTTTACCTTTTTCGCTAATTGGATTTGTTTACGAAACACCTCTTTTTGAATTTCTTTAGGGGACTTATCCCAATGATAATCTAATCCCATTTCCCCGATTGCTACTACTTTTGGGTGTGCAGCTAATTCCTCTATCCAAAGCAAATCTTCATCTGTCATGTCAATGGCATCCACAGGATGCCAGCCTACACAAGCATAGATAAAGTCATATTTTTCAGTAAGCTCCATTGCCTTTTGGATGGTAGGTCTGTCAAACCCGACACAAACCATATGAGATACTCCTGCTTCTTGTGCCCGGAATATAACTTCCTCTAAATCTTCCTCATACTGTTCCGCATTTAAATGTACATGTGTATCAAATAACATATAATTAACCCCTTTTGACGAATATTATCACTACATTTATGTCGAATATATAAAGAAAAAATGGAAATGCCACGAAATTTGTTTCACGTGGAACATTTCCATTTCAAAATTCTACTTTACTTTCGAACCATTAGGCAGTGTTTGATCGACTGTGGCTATCGATAAGGCACCATCTTTTGAACCTGCCAGAATCATTCCCTGTGAAAGTTCTCCGCGTAACTTCACTGGCTTTAGATTTGTAATACAGATGACCTTTCTTCCGACTAATTCTTCAGGCTTATAATACTGGGCAATCCCTGAAACAACCTGGCGTTTTTCATAGCCTAAATCCAACTGAAGTTTTAGCAGCTTATCTGCCTTTTTAACTGGTTCAGCTTGAATTACTTCTGCCACACGTAAATCAATTTTCATGAAATCATCGATTCCAATTTCTTCAGCCTCTTCTGGCTTTTCCTCTTGCTTTACTTCTTGTTTTGCTTCTTCAACCGGAGTGGTAGCTCCCATTTTCGAACGAATAAATTCAACCTCATCCGCAATTTCAAGCCGCGGAAACAGCGGATTTCCTTTTGAAACCTTTGTTTTAGCAGGAATCGCTCCAAAGCTGTCTAAACTTTCCCATGTCTTAAGTTCTTCATTATTTATTCCCAGTTGAGCAAAAATGCTATTCGGTGTCACCGTTAAGAAAGGCTGGAGCAGGATAGCGGTTCTCCTTAATGATTCAGCTAGATGAACCATGACACTAGCTAACTCCTCTTTCCGTTCTTCTGATTTTGCCAGTGTCCACGGCTGCGTTTCATCTATATACTTATTCGTCCGGCTCACTAATTGCCAAATAGATGTTAGCGCAACAGAAAACTCCATTTTCTCCATTGCTTCCTCATATTTAGAAACAGTTTCACTGTTCACCTGAAGCAATGCTTCATCATATTCTCCCGTGGAACCAGAATAGGCTGGAATGACACCATCAAAATATTTCTCGATCATCGCTACTGTTCGGTTTAACAGATTACCCAGATCATTCGCTAAATCGAAATTAATTCTTTCAACAAATCCTTCCGGAGTAAATACTCCATCGGCACCGAATGGCACTTCCCTTAATAAATAGTAGCGAAGAGCATCGAGTCCATAACGATCGATTAATGTAACTGGATCTACAACGTTTCCTTTAGATTTGGACATTTTGCCGTCCTTCATTAACAGCCAGCCATGTGCAAATACCTTTTTTGGAAGTGGCAGCTCAAGAGCCATTAACATGATTGGCCAATAAATTGTGTGGAAACGGACAATTTCCTTTCCTACTAGATGAACGTCTGCTGGCCAGTAGTTTAAGTATTTGCTATCATTTTCAGTTCCATAACCAAGTGCTGTAATATAGTTTGACAATGCATCGATCCAAACATAAATTACATGCTTTGGATCCCCTGGTACTTTTACTCCCCAATCAAAGGTAGTTCTCGACACAGCTAAATCCTCTAAGCCTGGTTTAATAAAATTATTTATCATTTCATTTTTCCGGGATTCCGGCTGGATAAACTCAGGGTTTTCTTCATAGTATTGCAATAGTCGATCTGCATATTTGCTCATTTTGAAGAAGTAGGACTCTTCTTTAACGATTTCCACAGGTCTTCCACAGTCTGGGCAATTGCCATCAACTAATTGGCGGTCGGTATAAAAGGACTCACATGGAGTACAATACCATCCTTCATACTTATCAAGGTAGATATCCCCTTGCTCAAGCAGTCTAGCAAAGATTTTTTCGACAATTTGTTTATGTCGCTCTTCAGTTGTTCGGATAAAGTCATCGTAGGAGATATCTAGCTTTTTCCATAGATCCTTAATCCCGTCCACGATTTCATCAACATACTGCTGTGGAGAAATTCCTTTTTCTTCTGCTTTACGCTGGATCTTTTGTCCGTGCTCATCTGTCCCTGTAAGATACATTACATCGAAACCGCGCATCCTTTTATACCGCGCCATTGCATCTCCAGCCACGGTTGTATAAGCATGACCAATATGTAAATTTCCGCTCGGATAATAAATCGGGGTAGTGAGATAAAACGTTTTTAATTTTTCTTGCATTTGTTACCCTCCTAATTTAGGCAAATCGACTATTCTATTAATTCATTATTGCCTTTTTTCATCCTCTTCTATCATCAAAATATACCCAAAAATCAATAAATGTGCAATAAACTCAACTATTAGCATTAATATATTTTATTTTTTTTACAATTCCCCCCATAAAACGATGGCTATCTGTCGAATTTTTTAACTAGGCACACAGTTGATAATTGTTGGTTTTTGTCGAATTATGACTAATTTTAAACAACTCCATTATAAACGAATAATAATATTTAAATTCTATCCAACTGAATAATCATTCATTATTTGTTGATTTATCAACAATTTTAAAAAATGATAAATTTTCCAATTGGTTTTTACTCTAAACCAATTGACGGAAAATGGAATGGCTGGTATTATTAGTTTATAAAAATTATGTCGAATATTGACGAAAAGATAGAGAAATAAATTAATAGTTTTAACATGAGAGGAGCTAGAAAAAATGAAATCTACAGGTATTGTCCGTAAGGTTGACGAATTAGGTCGTGTGGTTATTCCAATCGAATTAAGAAGAACACTTGGTATTGCTGAAAAGGATGCACTTGAAATCTACGTGGATGACGAGCGTATTATCTTGAAGAAATACAAGCCAAATATGACTTGCCAAGTAACTGGTGAAGTTTCTGATGAAAACTTGGCACTTGCTGGCGGTAAGTTAATCCTTAGCCGTGAAGGTGCAGAACAGTTAGTAAAAGAAATTCAAAACCAATTTGAATTAGTAAAATAGTAATGACAAAGCTTCTCCTCTAAACGGAGAAGCTTTTTATTTTGGACTTATTCAAGATGGATATGGTAGGCGTGATACACCTCGCGCTTATTTATTCCTCTATCCTTGGCTGTTTGTTTGATTGCTTCTTTTGATGGAATGTCCTTTTCATTTATATAGTGATTTACATGCTCTTCAACCGTCATCGCTTCCCACCAGCTTATTTCTTCTTCCTTTAATTTGCTTTCATCCGCACCTTCAATGATCAAACAAAATTCACCGCGAACTTCACCCTGATTCGCCCACTCTACTACTTCTTCTAGACTTCCTCTTATAAATTCCTCAAACTTCTTTGTTAATTCCCTGCAAATCGCTGCCTGTCGATTTCCAAAAATTTCAACCATACTTGATAAAGTTTCTTTCAGCCGATGTGGTGATTCATAAAAAATAAGCGTTCCAGTTTGTTTCTTTAAACCTTCTAATTCTGATTTCTTTTCTTTTTTGCTTCGATTCAAGAAACCATAAAAATAGAAGGGCTGACAGGAAAGCCCTGAGGCAACCAAGGCTGGAAGAGCGGCGTTTGCACCTGGTAACGGAACAACGGCAGCCTTCTCAGCTATTGCAGCCTCAACAAGTTCGTATCCTGGGTCTGAGATAGCTGGCATACCGGCATCACTTACTAAAGCAATTTTCATGCCTTCCTTAATCTTATGGATGAGTTTTCCTCCGCTTGATTCCTTATTATGTTCATGATAGCTGACAACAGGCGTTTGAATTTCAAAGTAATTACATAATTTTTTTGTATTTCTTGTATCTTCGGCTGCAATTAAATCAGCTTCTTTTAGAATCCGTACAGCCCGAAAACTCATATCCTCAAGATTGCCAATTGGAGTTGGAACAAGATAAAGTATTCCTTTTTCCGCCTCATTCTCAAAGCTTTTTTGCTGCCACATCCTAACCACCCTATTCTCCATATAAAATTGTTCTAATATCTTGTGTGTATTCACCCTCTTCATTATAGACAAACAAAGGAGGAAGTATTTTCAAATCGGGACTGCCATCTTTTATTGCCTCAATTAGTAAGGTATTTGCTTCTTTCCCCTGCTTTGGATACACGAACTGAATACGCTTAGGTTCGAGACGATATTTTCTCATAGCAGTTATGATGTCCATTAACCTTCCCGGCCGATGGACGAAGGCTGCCTTTCCGCCCTGCCTCACCAATTGACTTGATGCTTTCACTGCATCATCAAGCGTACATAGTATCTCATGGCGGGCAATAGCCAGGTGTTCATTCGGGTTCATTTCATCTTTTGAAGGTGTAGGAAAATAAGGAGGATTACAAGTAACGACATCAAATTTTCCATGTCCCAGCTGTTTTGGAATTTCCTTAATATCTCCATGAATCATTTGGAGGCGGTCCTGAAGATCGTTGTAGTGAATACTTCTTACCGCCATATCATATAGCCGCTCCTGTATCTCGACCCCTGTAATCTTCCCCTTCGTCCGGGCACTTAAGAATAAAGGAATAACCCCATTCCCACTGCAGAGATCGACGATGTTCCCTTTTTGAATGGGTACATAAGCAAATCGAGCCAGTAACACCGCATCAAGTGAGAAAGCAAAAACAGACGGACTTTGGATAATTCTTAAATTCTCAGCAAGTAAATAATCAAGCCGCTCATCACCCTTTAACATAACCATAACTACACCTCTAACTAATATGTAAGGCTCTTTTATTAAACTTTATTGCCTTCTGGAACAATTTTTAATAATTGTGCTAAGTTTCCTCAGAAAATAGCATTATTTAATAAGAAAAGAGCCTGCAAACTAAATTCTAAAACGCAAAATAGCTATTTCCACGTTAAAATCGGCTTTAGGATTTTAACAACAATCATTATGAAAACAGCCTATGTAAAAAAATGGAGGCTGACCGAAGTCAACCTCTTTAAGTTATTTCTTATTAAGAAAGGAGAGGCAAAATAAGCAATCGCCTTCCTTACGTAAACTTCCAAAATGAAGGTTGCAAATATGGAAACCTTCTTGATATAGACGAGCAAGATTATCATAGCCCTCTCCGACATCTAATGTCTGATCCCCGCCAGTTACACGAGAGGTTGTCCCTTTTTTAACCTTCTCATCTTTCTTTACCTTGTCCGTGGTCACATCTAAACGGCGTCTTAGATGTTCATTTTCAAGCTTTAAATAATGGTTTTCTTCTAGTATTTCGGCTAAATGCTGTTTTAATTCCCCGAGTTGTTGGTAAAGATGGCCAATTTGTGTCTCCATATTACTTACTGATTCAAATATCTCTTTTTTATCCACGTCACACACCTCTTAATCTGTGGATTGTATAGAAAAGGCACCTTCTTTAATGATTTCATCCAATGTATACTCCAGAACTCGATCCTGTTCCTTTAGTTCCACCTGAAGTACCCGCTCTAATAAATTTAATCCAACCACTTTTCCTCGACCTTGAGGAGTTTCAATCATTTCTCCTAAATCAGGCAGTTGTTCCTTTGCCGCTTCATACTCATCATTTTCATATTTTAAACAGCACATAAGTCTGCCGCATAAACCGGATATCTTTGTAGGATTTAAAGAGAGATTTTGGTCCTTCGCCATCTTAATAGACACAGGATCAAAGTCACCTAGAAAAGTGGAGCAGCAAAGCATTCTTCCACAAGGACCAATTCCTCCAAGCATTTTTGCTTCGTCCCGGACACCGATTTGGCGCAATTCAATTCTTGTCCGAAAAATTGACGCTAAATCTTTTACTAACTCACGAAAATCAACTCTTCCGTCAGCAGTAAAATAGAAGATCACTTTATTTCGGTCAAATGTATATTCAACATCAACTAGTTTCATATCTAGTTGATGTCCATTTACTTTTTCATTACAAACATCATATGCTTCCTGGGCAGCTTGTTTATTTTCTTCAACGATCATTCGATCCTTATGATCTGCGATTCTCACTACCTTTTTTAATGGCAGAACAACATCATGCTCCTCAACTTGTTTACGGGGAACGACAGCCTTACCGTATTCCACTCCGCGTACAGTTTCGACAATCACAAAGTCATCCTTTTCAATTGAGAGGTCTCCAGGATCAAAATAATAGATTTTTCCCGCTTTTTTAAAGCGTACTCCTACAACATCATACAAATGAAGATCCCTCCTGCAACTTTAACACAAGCTCTTCCATCATTAGCTGCGGGTTCATATTCGCCGCAAGCTTCCTTTTTGCCTCGAGAATAACCGACATTTGATCCGACAACCGCCGTCCGGATGTTTCAAGAGCATATTGTCTTAACCGGTCACCTTCAGCTTTAAAGACGATTTGCTCCTGTTTATCTAATTGTATATATAATAAATCCTTAAAAATAAGAAGTAAAAGATCTAAACCACGATTAATCTGTTCTTTCTCTTTAAAGTGTAAGAACCAATCCCCTTGAAGAGTTACCATTGCTTCTAAAGGACCTTTTTTCAGCACCTCATATAATTTTACCACTATCTTTTGAGCTTGTGCAAACCAATCATCACCATTTAGCTCATAAGCTTCATCAAAGCTATTCGTCAGCTGTGCCAATAATGGCGCTTTCATAGGATTGACGCCGTTTTCGGTCAACTGCTGGATCATCGCCTGTGGAGATAATGGTTTAAATGACAATACTTGGCAGCGTGAAAGAATGGTTGGTAATAGCTGTTGAGGCTGCTCGGTCAAAAGAAAGGCTGTTGTTTGTGAGTTAGGTTCCTCAAGAAACTTAAGCAAACTATTTGCCGCACTCACACTCATCTTGTCGGCATCGCTAATCATATACACCTTTCTTGACGACTCTACACCTTTTTTTGAAAACTCCTCTTGGAGGTCTTGAATTTGTTGTTTTTTTATCGATAACCCATCGGGCTCTACTTTATGGACATCGGGGTGATTACCGCTATTAATTCTTCGACAATTATTACAGGACTCGCAAGGTTTATATCCTTCTAACACCGAATTGCAAAATAGAGCCTTTGTGATTAATAAAGCAATTTCTTTCTTCCCAGTCCCTCTGATTCCCTCAAGTAAATAGGCATGGGCCACACGACCCTTCAACAAACTGTTTTTTAACATTTTTAAGACGGTTGGCTGCAGCTCCTCTAGTTGATCCCATGTTTTTACCAAAGTTCATCACTCACTTACCATTAATATAGATTAAAAATGCATATATTGTTCGATTGGGAGGACGAAAACTGTTGCACCGCCAACCTCAACTTCAACAGGATAAGGGACAAAAGAGTCCGCATTTCCACCCATCGGTGAAACAGGTGCCACTAATTGGTCACGCGATTTACAATTTTCTTTTATAATCTGCAGTGCACGATCAACACGAATATCCTCAGTGCCAATCATAAAGGTGGTATTGCCGGATTTCAAAAAGCCGCCTGTAGTTGCCAGCTTTGTTGCTCTAAAATTATTATCAACCAGTGCTTTTGATAATCTGTTGCTATCCTGATCCTGGACAACAGCGATGATAAGTTTCATCTCTACCAACCCCTTCAAAACAATTTTCAATCTTCTTCTCTATATTATAACAGGTATTTGTCCTTGTTACATTGATATTCGACAGCTTAGTGTTGTGAAAGTTGTCTAAAAAATACATTCTCACAATTGCTACATAACTTTAAAAAGACAACGATTACATAAAACAAGGTATTATAATATAATAAGATATTATTTTACAAAAGAAAGGCGAGCAATCAATGCTTAATTTACTTAAAAAGTGGAATACTTTACGGAATCAAATTTTGTTTATTTTCTTGTTTTTTATGATACTTGTTCTAATGATTGTCAGTCTTCTCACATTGAGACAAGTTTCATCATTATTGAAAAATAATGCTGAAATACAAATTCAACAAGTGGCCATTGAAGCAAACGGTCGAATAGAATCACTTTACGAACTAATTAACATGTCCTCAAAGCTTGTGACAACGGATGAAAAAGTCCAGCGTATTTTAACAGATGTCCATCAGGGAAAAAAAGTAACCTTTAGTGATCGTCAACAATTAATGGGACATATTAACAGAGTTATGGGTAATACAGATGGAATCTTTTCAGTTCAACTCTTTGCTGGAAAACAACAGCGTGTACTCCCCCTTGATGAAGACTCTTTATTGAACAAAATCGATAAAAAGTGGATTAATGAGGCAAATCGCACAAAGGGTGGACTCGTTTGGATTGGTGAGGATCCAATGGATAAAAACCACTTTCTTGCAATTCGTAGTGTAAATTTAATAGAAAGACAATATAAGAATGGCGGTTATCTTTTAATTAGTATAAATCGTAATCATTTTACATTTGCAAATGAAATAAATGAAAATAATCAGTACTCTATCCTGTTAGATCAGGATAAAAAGCCCATTATTCAAAATTATAATGGAGACATTACAAGCATTCTTGAAAGTGATGAAAACATTATTCAACTAGATCAAAGAGAGTATATGATGACCAAGCATACATCCAAACTCACAGGTTGGACCGTGCTTATTTTAACCCCTGTAAGTGAACTAACAGAAGGAATGTCAAAGATTCGGACAGGCATTATCTTATCTGGAGTTGTTGGCGTATTTATTTTTACCATTAGCGCCTTCTTCCTTTCAACAATCATTACACGACC
This sequence comes from Neobacillus sp. plas4, assembly GCF_057221695.1. Classification (NCBI taxonomy): domain Bacteria; kingdom Bacillati; phylum Bacillota; class Bacilli; order Caryophanales; family Bacillaceae; genus Neobacillus; species Neobacillus sp. plas4. The sequence continues at coordinate 78,089 of NZ_CM170152.1, read as the reverse complement.
GATTCTAAGATTAACGAAAACCATGCAGCATGCGGGCGAAGGTTCATTAACACTGAATCCACGTGTTTCTTCCGTAAATGAAATTAACGAATTAAACAGCACCTATAATCAGCTCGTTAAAGAAACCAATCATTTAATCCAAATGGTTTATCAAAAGGAGCTTTTACGAAGCCGCAGTGAATTGAAGGCCCTTCAAGCGCAGATTAATCCACATTTTCTTTTCAATACATTGGATGCGCTTCATTGGTCACTTGAAGAGAAAAATGAAGAAGAATTGTCTGAACTTGTCTTAGCCATGTCCAACTTATTTCGTTATACCATCACAAAAGAAACCGATGATGATTGGGTATTTTTAAAAGATGAAATTAATCATATTGGCGACTACATGGAAATTATGAAAATGCGTTTTGGTGACAGATTAAAATGGAAGGTCTCGGTACCATTCGAATATGAGTTTATAAAAATTCCAAAACTGATTATTCAGCCTCTGGTAGAAAACGCAATCTTACATGGAGCAGGAAACAAGATCGGAAATTGTCTAGTTTCTATAACTGTTGAACCCGTAAAGCGAGATGGCAAAGAACGGATATGTATCTCTATTCAAGATGATGGTCCCGGTATGGATAAAGAGCGTCTTGGGTGGATTATTCAATCAATGGAGACGGGTGGAACATCCTCAGTGAATGGAAAAGGGATGGCCATTTCTAATGTTTACAAACGCTTAAAATTGTATTACAAAGAAGCCATACATCCAGACCTTTTGATTGAGAGCCAAGTAAACGTCGGCACACGCATTTCATTTGAACTACCAATTGATGGAGGAGAATAAATAAAATGATTACTAAAAATATCTTAATAGTTGATGATGAACCAAGAACTCGGCAAGGCCTGCAGAGAACGCTGGAAAGCTGGAATAATGGTGAATTTACTATTCTCACCGCTGAAAGTGGCATGGAAGTCATGCGGATTGCAGAGAAAAACAAGATTCATATATTGCTTTCTGATATTCGCATGCCTGAGATGAGTGGTTTACAACTGTTAAAAAATATGAAAGAAAGAGGATTCTCACCTGTGGTGATTATTATTTCGGCCTACTCCGAGTTTAAATATGCACAGGAAGCGTTAAGACTCGGTGTAGTCAATTATCTTTTAAAGCCCATCGACAAAAAGAAGCTGATTGAAGCTGTTGAAGAAGCTATCACGGTTATGCAGAAACAAGTAAGAGCAGGAGTGATTGAAAAAGTAGTGGATGAAAAAATAGTAAATACTAACAACAAAATGGATTCAGCAAAAGATCCTATCCGCAAAGCTATTACCTATATTGATCAGCATCTAAAGGATGAATTGACCCTAAAGGACGTAGCGTCTCATGTTCATTTAAATCCAAGCTATTTTAGCGTGTTGTTTAAGGAGCAAGCAAACTTAAATTTTAGTGAATATGTCACAAGGCGAAGAATCCAGCGTGCAAAAGAATTAGTGGTTTCAACCAATCTGCCAATAAATGAAATTGCTGAAGAAGTCGGCTATAAAACATCTAAATACTTTATTAAAATCTTCAAAGAAATAGAAGGTATAACTCCAAGTACCTATCGAAAAACAAACGATGATAGCGTTTTCTAAAAAAGATGGTATTTTTCCTAATCTTAGTTCCCTTTTTTGATTATTCCTTCAATGATAAACTTTAATTGTTAAGTATAACTAAATGAAACATATCCAAGGGGGTTTAAGATGCTAAAAAGGAAAGCGTTTACCACTATAATGTCTTTGACATTACTAGGCGGGCTAGTTTTAGGAGGCTGTTCATCATCAAGTACATCTGAAAATTCAGGTAAATCAAGCGGTGATAAAACAGTTGTTAAAATGATGCATTTATGGCCTGAAGGAAGTGCAAAAGCTCAGTATACAATTGTAGATGACATTATCAAAACGTACGAAAAAGAACATCCCGATATCGATATTCAAACAGAAATACTAGCAAATGAACAATACAAAGAAAAAATCAAGGTATTATCTGCTTCAAATGAGCTTCCGGACATTGGGATTACTTGGGCTGCTGGTTATATGAAACCTTTCGTTGAAGGAAATATGTTTACACCATTAGATGATATTGCCCAAGAGGATAAATTCGTTGCTGGTACACTTGATGCATTTTCAGTTGATCAAAAGCCATACGCTTTGCCGCTTGAATTAAACATTGCTCCAGTGTATTACAACAAAGAAATTTTCAAAAAGTATAAATTAGAAGTTCCAAAAACATATGATGAGTTTTTAAAAGTTGTTAAAACACTTGCTGATAACGATGTTACTCCAATCACAGTTGGAAACAAAGACCGTTGGACTGGCTCTATGTGGTATATGTACCTTGCAGACCGTATCGGTGGACCTGAAACATTAACGAATGCAATAAATCGTACCGGCAGTTTTGAAGATCCAGCTCTAGTTAAAGCAGCTGAAGAAATCTCAAAACTTGTTGATATGGGTGCCTTTGTTAAAGGATTTAACGGACTTTCAAACGATGAAGCAAAAGGTTACTTTATGAATGAGCAGGCTGCCATGTACATTATGGGTACTTGGGAATTACCAAACTATACCACCAGCCCAGATGTTGACCAGAAATTTAAAGACAAGGTTGGTTACTTCAAGTTTCCTACTTATGAAGGCGGAAAAGGCAACATTGATAGCTTTGTAGGGGGACCTGGAGTTGCTTTATTCGTATCTGAACAATCTAAAGTAAAAGATGAAGCGAAACAATTTGTTTCTTACTTAGTTGAAGAATGGGGCAAGCGTTCCGTCGTTGAAGCTGGTGTTATTCCAGCAACAACTGTTGATACATCCAATAGCGATCTTGCCCAAATGTACATCGACATTCTTAATGATTTAGGAAATGCTACTAATATTACACTGTATGCGGATGTTCAAATGTCTGCTGGCGTTGCTGATGTGCACTTAAATCAGATTCAAGCATTATTTGGCGGACAATCGACACCTAAACAGTTTACAAAAGCACAAGAAGAAGCTCTTGCTTCTGAGAAATAATCATTTCTTTAAAAGAGGGCATATAGTTAAAAAATATGTCCTCTTCTTTATAGAGGCTCTTTTCTTAAACTTTGTTGCCTTTTGGAACAAAATTTAAGAAAAGAGCCTGCAAACTAAATTCTAAAGCACAAAATAGCTATTTCCACGTTAAAATCGCTTTAAGATTTTAACAACAATCTTTACGAAAAACAGCCTTATAGAAAGGTAGGGGACGAACCAACATGAAAAATGTTATGTCGAATAAATTCGTTATCACCCTTTATACTCTCCCGGCTTTACTTCTCATTTTAGTCCTTATCTATATTCCTATTACATTATCAGGTTATTACGGTCTCATGGATTGGGACGGAATTGGAGAGATGAAGTTTATTGGGTTAGAAAATTATGTCACCCTAGTTCAGGATAAAGTTTTCTGGACAAGTACCTGGCATTCATTTCAATTAGCCATTTTCTCCGCAGCTAGTTTACTGCTATACTTAGGGATTTCACTTGTTCTAGCCAGCAAAATTAAGGGCTCGGATTTACTACGTAAGATTTATTTAATTCCTATGCTCTTATCATCTGTTGCGATTGCCCAGCTTTGGATGAAGATTTTTGACCCAAATAACGGAATGGCCAACAGATTACTTGAAATCTTTGGCGTGGAAAATACACCATTATGGTTGGCGGATCCAAAAATTGCCCTTTATTCCATTTTCATCCCAGTTATCTGGCAGTATGCAGGGTTTTATATTCTTATTTATTACGCAGCATTAAAAAACGTACCTGATGAAGTGATCGAGGCAGCGAAAATTGATGGTGCTAACGCATTACAAATCGCTTTTAGAATTAAATTACCACTCATTTCTGGCGTATTTAAAGTAACGGTTATGCTGGCAGTAGTTGGATCCTTGAAATATTTTGACCTGATTTATGTAATGACTGGCGGAGGGCCTAACGGAGCAAGTGAAGTAATGGCCTCATATATGTACAAGGAAGCATTTAAATTAAACAACTTTGGATACGGTAGTGCAATCGGTTTTGGACTATTAGTAATCTGTCTAGTCATGACTTGGTTAACTTCGAAACTAACGAAATCTAATGATGATGTTCAATTTTAAGGGGGAGTGAAACATTATGAGTAAGGTGAGTACACAACCAGTAACAACAAACCTTTCCGAACCCGAAACTATAAAGAAATCTTACTTGAACAAAATTGGATTTGGATTTCTTTATCTAATATTAGGGTTATTTGCTATTATTCAGATCTACCCATTGATATGGCTGGTTTTCTTTTCACTGAAAAACAATCAAGAAGTATTCGGAATGTCTCCCTTCTCTTTACCGCAAAATCCACATTGGGAGAACTATACAAGAGCATGGACTTCAGGGAATATTGGATTATACTTTTTCAATAGTGTCTGGATTACGATATTATCAGTCGTCCTTACCACCATTCTTGCTAGTTTGGTAACGTTCGCTGTAACACGGATGCAGTGGAAACTAAGTGGTCTAGTACTTGGATTGTTTTTAATCGCTTACATGATACCGTTGCATTCAACAATCATTCCTTTATTTAACATGTATAACAACGTGAATTTAATTGATAGTCCAGTATCGATTGTATTGTCGTACACAACCTTTAACTTACCATTAACGATTATGATCCTGCTTGGCTTTTATAGAACGTTCCCACGTGAAATTGAGGAAGCTGCAGTTATGGATGGATGCTCGGTGCACCGAATCTTCTTCCAAATTACCCTGCCAATGACCGTGCCTGTACTATCAACCACTGCGATCATTAACATGATTTACAACTGGAATGAGTTCGTCTTTGTAAACACATTCATTAGCTCTGATAAGTGGAAAACATTAACTGTCGGGATTAACAACTTCGTAGGACAATATTTAACAGACTGGGGTGCCATTGGGGCAACTCTTGTTATCAGTATTGTACCAATTCTACTAACCTTCTTATTCTTAAGTAACAAGATTGTTGAGGGAATGGCAGCGGGTTCAGTCAAAGGCTGATGTTGGAGGGATTAGAGTGAATGGAACAAAAACGGCAAATCGAGTTAATTCTGCCACTGAATGGATTGCCAAGTTTGCTTATATTAATTTATTATGGATTGGTTTTACATTACTTGGTCTAGTGATACTTGGATTTTTCCCTGCTACGATTTCGTTGTTCACAATCATTCGTAAATGGATGTTGGGGGAAGGAGATATTCCAATCTTTCGTACATTTTGGAAAACCTATAAATCTGAGTTTCTTCGCAGCAATGGACTAGGATTACTTGTTGCATTTGTAAGCGGACTTATTATTCTTGATTTAGTTTTCATGAAGAATTTAGGAAACGATTTTATGAGTGTCATCCAAATCCCTCTTTACATGTTTATATTTGCAGTAGTTATGACAATGTTATACCTGATTCCGGTATATGTTCATTATGAGTTAAAACTGATACAGATAGTTAAAAATTCATTTTTAATGATGCTCATTAACCCTCTTGAAAATCTAGTAATGATTGTGGGGATAGCTGCTATGTTCTTTGTGGTGAAATTTATCCCAGGTTTAGGCTTTTTCTTCGGGGGAAGTATTTCAGCAGCCATAATAATGGCATCAGGCTATCTTGCTTTTAATAAAGTAGACAAAAAAAAACAGTTGACTTAAAAAAAAAGACAGATAACAAAAGGAAGCACAACCCCTTAGTTGTGCTTCCTTTTGTTTATGCTAAATCGAATAGTTCTCTAAATGGCTTTAATTAATATGGACCTCTTACAAAATCCCTTACTTTTTCCTGATAGAAACGTTGAATCTCTTTCTGTTCTTCCAGTGAAAATGGCTTTGTATCTAGAGCTGTGAGGTTGTCCATTACTTGATTTACATTTTTAAACCCAGGAATGATACAAGTAATTTCTTTTTGGTCTAGTATCCAGCGCAGTGCTGCACTCGCCATTGATTTACGGCCTTCTGCGATCCACTTTAAATCGCCAGCTAATTCAACACCCTTTCGGAATCCTAGACCGGCAAAGGTTTCCCCTACATTAAAGGCCTCCCCATTTTCATTAAAGCTGCGATGGTCATCAGTTTCAAAAACATGATCAGCTGTAAATTTACCTGTTAGGAGCCCGCTGGCTAAAGGTAATCGGACTAGCAGACCTACTCCTTTTTGATAAGCCTCAGGGATTAATTTTTCTAATGGTTTTTGACGGAACATATTAAATATGATCTGCAGGCTCTTTACATTCTGATGTTGCAAACAAATAAGCCCTTCCTCAACGGTTTCGACACTGACACCGTAGTGACGGATTTTGCCTTCTTTCTTAAGAGTATCCAGTACGTCAAAGACACTTCCATCTTTCAATATCTCCGTTGCCGGGCAATGAATTTGAAAAAGATCAATTGCTTCCCTGTTCAAGCGGCGGAGGCTGTCATCAGCATATCGGCTTACACTTTCATAGCTGTAATTTTGAGGATCAAAAATATCACCTTGGCGACAGAATTTGGTCGCGATATAAACTTGATCTTCCTTGCTCTTTGTCGCCTTCGCTAATAACTCCTCGCTATGACCGTCACCATAAACATCCGCCGTATCAAAAAAGTTAACACCTTGGTCCATTGCATATTCTAAAGACCGCAACGCTTCTGCGTCACTCGTTTTGCCCCAGGAACCACCAATGGCCCAAGTGCCAAAACTTACCTCGCTGATTTTTATTCCTGTATTCCCTAGTTCACGATAGTTCATATTAACAGCTCCCTGCGCATTTATTTCATATCCTTTACCTTTCAAAACGGAACCAGCCAAAGTCAAAATTCGAACCTGGCAGGAATATAAAGGTGACCTTTTGTACTCCCGTTATTTTGTCTAATTCAAATACTCGCTCTTCGTATTCTTCGGAATTGGTGAATTCAACTAGTTGATTGCTTTCCCCTTCCTGATTGGCAAAGTGGATATGGATGGTATTTTTATCAATTGGCGATTTGCCGTAAATGACCAGTTTCCTTACACCTTCACTTGTAAAATCAAACTGCTCAAACACGAGTGAAACATTATTTCCTATTCCTTCGACAGCTTGTCCTTTCAAGGCAAAGGTATCCCCATAGATGGTGTCACATTCGGCAGCAGCATTTTGTTTAAATGCACGATTCTGCCTTTCAAACGAAAATCCCTTGATATGCACTTTCTTCTGAAGGACAAGGCAAATAGAAGTAATGCCGTGGAGTCTTTTTGACAATCGATAGGTTTCTTCTTGGTACACATTCCACTTGGATTCCTTTTGATAGATGACGTCCGCCACTAATTCACTTCCATCCTCATCAGGCATTCCCTCCCATATTTGCATGGAATATTCCTCACTTGACAAAGCGAATATTGGAATCGTGATGGTATCAGAGCCATAAGGTCCAAAGTCGATGTCACGAAAACCTACTTGTGTTTCGCCATCTCGGCTAGTTGCCACTCCTCGTTCATTTCCGTTTCCTAATTCCCCTTTACTAAAATCATATAATCCTGCTGAGATAAATCTATATGGATCTTTATAAGCAAGTCCAAGGCCCTCTGTGATGAATTCCAGCTGGGATATAAGTTTCGTTTTATCGGTACCATTCTTGCTCGTACAACGGACTCTGAATTCTCCATCACCTAAAGCGGTAATTTTCGCCTCATGACCGAATGCCTCTACCCTGGCAATATTTGAAACAATACCAGCTTCATTCACAACACTCCATTCGACTTCCTGATAAGAAGCGTCCACTGGAGGCAATTTTGCCTGGACAGTCATCTCTTTCCTTGATTGATCAAACAATTGTCCTGATTCACTAATAATTTCAATTTTTCGAACCGGTATTTCTTCTCTGCTTCCCATCACAACCGGTACATCACGATTGCACATATTCGCAGTGACTCCCTTTAAGGCTGCATCATTTATTGGAAAAGACTCAAATTCTACTATTTCTGTTTCTAAACCGTTAGAGGATACCTCCATCTGAATCACTCCAGGTTCCAATGTTGCACCTATGATGGCCATTAGTTTTCCGCTGAACAATCTTCTGCTTGTCCCTTTATACTGATCATAGTCTGTACTGTCCCCATTATCTAGACCAAGCAAACGACCTGCGCCCGTAACATTAACATTCACACGGTTAGTGGCATTCTCCACAGGATTGCCCTTTTCATCTTCCATACTAATTTCGACAAAAATTAAATCTGTTCCATCTGCAATCAGTTCCTGTTTATCTGCTTGCAGACATATCTTCTTTGCATCCCCAAAGGATCTTTTTACTTCTGTTGCAATTACTTTTCCTGTTTCATCATAGGCAATGGCCTTTAATTCACCCTCTTGATAAGGAAGCTTCCACCATCCGACTAGTTCTTTCCCGTGTTTATGGTCAATATCATGAGTACCGACGGTGACATCATTGAATTGCAGTTCGATTTTAGGTGCATTCGAACATACCCTTACATCAATGGTTTGCCCTTTATTAAATTCCCAATAAGGAAAAATATGCACCATTGGATTAATTTTGTAATCTGTCCATTCCGCTTGATAAATGTAATAGGAATCTTTTTTAAAGGTAGCCGTATCAATCTGTCCTAAGTAGGAATTTTTGGTATGATATGGCGTCGGTTCACCAATATAGTCAAATCCTGTCCAAATAAATTGTCCGAGCGAGAAAGGTGTGTCCCGATCTGCTATAATACAAGCTTCTGCCGACTTTGCCCCCCAGCTTGTTGAACTATTTCCAAGTGCAGAGCATTGCTCGTCATCGTCTGCCAGTATCGATCTGTCAAATGGGAAGTGATAGATTCCTCTGCTTTGTACAACCGAAGCAGTTTCACTTCCATAGATGATCCAATCTGGGTGTTCTTCATGATGTTTTTGATAATATTTTTCTGCGTAGTTATAACCCGCAACCTTAACGATATCCGCACATTTTTGGGCATTTTCCCACGGCATATAATTGGAGCCGATGGTCACACTTGCATTTTCCTTCGGATCATACCTTCGCACCTCATCCAAAAGCATTTTTGTTATTTCCTGCCCTCTTTCATCTGCGTGGGTATCATAAATTTCATTTCCAATGCTCCACATCAGCAAACTAGGATGATTCCGATCCCGCATTACCCAGCTTTTCACATCTAATGGAGCCCATTCCTTAAAAAACCTTGCGTAATCATAAGGAGTTTTTGACCTTTCCCACATATCGAAGGCTTCAGAAACGACCAGCATTCCCATCTCGTCCGCTAAATCCATCAGTTCTTTTGCCGGCATATTATGAGCGGTCCGGATGGCGTTAACGCCCATTTCCTTCAATATAACAAGCCTTCTTTTTAGGGCTGTTTTATTGAACGCGGCTCCAAGGGCTCCTAAATCATGATGTTCACAAACACCATTTAATTTCATCCTTTTCCCATTTAGAAAAAAACCTCGCTGGGGATCAAGGTTGATTGTTCGGAATCCAATATTTTGGGATATGGATTCAATTTCCTTATTGTTCTCAGCCATCTGTAATTGGGTTGTGAGCTGATAAAGGTTCGGTTCATCCGGGCTCCAAACATCTGGATTTTTGACCAATAGCCTTTGCCTGTTCTGAATACTGGCATCTACGCCTGACACGACCATCTTTGAAGCAGCTGCAACTACTTGACCTTGATACGAAATTGAATGGGAGAGCCGTATATCACCCTCAATGTTCAAGTTGGTTTCGACTTCAACTTCCCAGCCATCCTCCTTTTGTTTCGTGGTAATGTAGATTCCATCCGTTAAAATGTGGGTCATTTCCCTTGCCTTTAGCCAGACGTTACGATAGATACCGGCACCAGAGTACCACCGGCTATTCGGGCTCTGGTGTACGACCTTCACAAGGACTTCATTTTCCCCTTCCCTTAGCTTCTCTGTGATCTCATGTTCAAATGAGGAATAGCCGTTTTTCCATTCTCCGATAAATTGCTGATTCACATAGAGAGAAGAATCCATATAAACGCCGTCAAAACATAGCAGGACCTGGTCCTCCACTTTTTTATAGGTAAATGATTTACGATACCAGCCGATACTGTTTTCATAAAGGTCCAAGGTATTATAGATAAGCCAATCATGGGGAAGATCGACAGGTTCAAATTTCAACGCTTCAATATCTGTTGTTTCTAAGCTGCTTTTGGCAAATTCCCATCCATCATTAAAAAGTGTTTTCTGGTTCATGTCGATGTACTCCTTTACTCTAGTTTCGACCGGTCCCAATTAAAACCGATTTCCTTTAAGAAGGCTCTTGCCAGTACGATATGACCCGCAGCGGATGGGTGAACACGGTCCCATGCCAATGCTGCCGGATATAGACTCTTTAATACCTCTTTAAAGGCTTCTTGTGTATCCACGAATAAACTATCATTCTCTTTTGCTATTTTCCGGACCACTTGGCCGTACTGATCCATTGTCTGCCTCATTGGATCCTGTTCATTGTTTTCTAAATAAAATGGGGTCATGAGGACCAGGCCCTTTACAAAAGGCCTTGTTTCTGTCACGAGTTTCCGTAGCGTATCCTCATATTCATCAATATAAACATGCTTCTCTTTGATAAGCGGTACGTCGTACTGGCGCCAAACATCATTTATACCAATCATAATAGCTAACCAGTCAGGTTTCTGATTCATTACATCATCTTGCCATCTGTTCTTTAAATCGCGGACGGTGTTCCCGCTGATTCCCTTATTAACCACTCGAATCCCTAATTCGGGATAAAGTGCTGTTAAAAGAGCATTAACATAAGAAACATAGCCATTTCCGAATGCACCAAATAATCCCTCACCCTCTGGTTTGGCCCTGTCACAATCCGTAATGGAATCACCAATAAATAATAGTTTTTGACCTGTTTCGATCTTCATTACACTATTCCTCCCATTACCAATGAATTTACTGATAGTTACGTAAAAACCTGTTAAAAAGAGAGCTGGCTTGTTCTTCCAGCTCTCAAGCATTTGTAATGGCTCTTTTCTTAATCTTTGTTGCTTTTTGGAACAAAATTTATTGGTTGATTATGTTAATTTACGTAGAAAATAGATTAAATTTGTTAAGAAAAGAGCCTACAAACTAGATTCTAAAGTGCAAAATAATTACTTCCACGTTAAAATCGGCTTTAAGATTTTAACAACCAATCATTATGAAAACAGCCTTTATAAATTTTTCTTAGATTTATTTTTGGATATTTACTTTATCAGGACAAATCAAAAATTTGATTTGTCTGGATAAATCATAATTTTGATGCTTGTATCCTTTTGGGTTCTTGCCATTTCAACTGCTTCCTTAATTTCACTTAAGGCATACTTGTGAGTAATGACTTTTTCAATATCCACTCCGGTTTGGCTGAGTGCTTGAATGGCTGCCGGGTATGTATTGGCATATCGAAAAATTCCATATACATCGATTTCCCCATCAATGATTTGGTTCACATCCAGCGGAATCTCATTAACTGCCGGCATACCAACAAACACAATTCTTCCTCCGCGATTCACCACTTTAACAGCGTCGGCAATTGCCCTTTGATTACCAGAAGATTCGATGACAACCGTCACACCTTTCCCACCGGTTAGTTCAGCAATTTTGTCCTTTGCATTCTCACTTAACGGATCAATGACTTCCGTTACACCCATTTCGAGACCCAACTGTCTCCGGTAAGGTACTACATCACTTGCATAGATTTCCGAAACACCGAACATTTTTGCTGCTTGTACGGCTAAAAGCCCAATTGGCCCCAGCCCACTTACAAAAATGGTGTCAGCAGGTGTAACTTTACCACGATTCATTGCGTGAAAGCCTACAGATAACGGCTCCAGCAAAGCACCTTCCTCGAAGCTCATATTATCAGGCAGTTTAAAAAGAAAATCGCTGCGGATTGTTACATATTCTGCCCAAGCTCCATCAACTGGCGGTGTTGCCATAAAAATGACATCAGGGCATAGATTGTAACGCCCAGACTTACAATATTCACACCGGCCGCAGGCTACACCAGGTTCTACTGCAACCCTGTCACCAACACATACATTGGTAACTTCAGAGCCAATCTTTACAACTTCTCCAGCTAATTCATGTCCTAAAATAATCGGTTCCTTCACTACATAGCGGCCAATCCTTCCATGCTCATAATAGTGAACATCAGAACCGCACACGCCGATACAATATACTTTTAACAGCGCCTCGTTTGCCTTTGGATCTGGAATATTAATCTTCTTTACTTCAATATCCAATGGCTTGTTCATCACCGCTGCATCCATTAAACCCGTTGTCATTATTAGATCCCCTATCCTTTATTTACGTTCACGATACGTAAAGTAATCAAAATCTGCGTGTTTTCCCTGGCCGCTGAGGTCCTGTGTACATACACCAATAAAAGCACCTGTAAATCCTTGGTCAAGTAAAATGCCGCCAACCTTCATTTCAACATTATCATCTGATATTTTGCCGGCATCTAAAATTGGACCAATTGCACTCCAAGCCTCTCCATCACTAGAGAAATAGAATTGCAGATTTGAATAGTGGAGGTCTGCCTTTAAATAGACTCGCTCCCAGCCTTCGATCGACACAGGCGTTTCTACTGGCTCATCGTATAAACCACGGTCACTGGACATGATTCCTAAAGATTTGCCTTGTTCCTCATCATGGCTGATCCAAAGATAATAGAAATTTTTAGTATTGTAATAATAGACTAGACCAGCAAGGTGCTGAAAGGTTTCAGGCTCAAATTCCACCACTGTTTCCGCAGTAACTGAAAAGGCCTGCTGCCTGCGTGCAACTAGACTTTGCCTGTGGTTGGAACTAAAGGACTCTCTTCCTCTTAGTCTAAGGAAACCTGGCCTCTCCTTTGTCGTCCCCCACTCATCACTAAGCGGTTCGCGAAGGGTATTAAAATGAATACTTATATTCTCATTTTCAAAGTGCTCTGTTTCAGGTTCTGGTTTAAAAGGATATTCTGGCAATTCTGGTCCCTCTGCCACAAGGTGTGGACTGGTTTTGCCATCGGCAAGTCTTAGCCAGCCATCTTCTGTCCAAGCTGCCTTTTGAATAGCTGTTTCTCTGCCAAGATTACAATTCACTGAAGGTTTCAGTGGGCGCCCCGTTAAATGAACTAAATAGAGTTCATCGTTCTGTGTATGGACAATACTTGCATGTCCTGCCTTTTGCAGCTCTAGTTCGGGTTTGCCAGATGAAGTAAGAATAGGACCAATCGGGTCTACCTCATAAGGACCAAAAAGGGACTTTGACCGCGCAACGGTTACAGCATGTTCATATCTTGTTCCGCCTTCAGCGGTCATTAAATAATAGAAGTCATCATGTTTGTAAATATGCGGCGCTTCCGTTAATCCAAGTTTAGTACCCCTGAAAATATTGTGAATGGGGCCTACTAATTTTTTCTCCTCAGGAGAATACTCTTGAAGCAAGATACCACCAAACGAATTTTTACCTTTTCGATGGTCCCATACCATATTCATTAACCATTTCCTGCCATCGTCATCATGGAAAAGCGATGGATCAAAACCGCTGCTGTTTAAATGAATAGGTTCGGACCAAGGACCGTTGATATTCTGAGCACTTACAAGGTAATTATGAGTATCCTTAAACGGGCCGATATGACTTTTAACATCTGTAAAAATTAAATAAAACGTCCCCTCATGATAACTTAAGCACGGAGCCCAAACTCCGCCTGAATCAGGGTTCCCAATCATATCAAGCTGGCTCTTCCGTGTTAAAGGATGTCCGATCAACTTCCAATTCTTTAAATCTCTAGAATGATGAATTTGAACCCCTGGAAACCACTCAAAGGTGGATGTTGCGATATAAAAATCATCCCCAACCCTAATTATGGAAGGATCAGGGTTAAATCCAGGCAATATTGGATTAACGATCTGTGACAAAGTGACTCCTCCTTACTTTTTCTATGTTCCATTTATTTAACTAAATAGAAACAGAAGATTCATGATGAACTAACACTTTCTTCTCCCAAACCCGGCTCTTCCATCTAAAATACATCGTAATTCCTCTAAACCACTCATTGACAATGAATGCAATCCAAATACCAGGAAGTCCAAGCCCTTGATGAATACCTAAAAAATAGGCAAGCGGGACACAAATTCCCCACATGGAAAGTACTCCGACTTTCACTGAAATCGCTGCCACCACATCATCTGAAATATGGGACAGCATGACGGTGTCCGTGCTGCCCATAATAATTTGTAAAAAAAGCTCGATAAAGATTGGCCATGTGATGGTAAATAAATTTAATTGCGGAGAAAATTTATTATTGGATAATTCCCATAAAAGTCCACCTATTGATCAAAATATTGAGTAACTGACCAATCTATATTGGTTTAATAGATTTTTCTGTTTTGCTCATCTTTAATTCCTGATTTCCTATAAAAATAGGTATTAATAATATCCCGCCATTCTTTTGAATGGTTTGCTTGTCCTTGTAATCTATTTAAAATATCATTGAAGCGCTCTTGATCAATCTTATCGTTAAGCTGTAACCAAGATTCAACCAATCCCTCAGCCTCTTCAACCCCTTCAAAATGAGTGTTGTAAATATGCTGGATCACCGTTATACCTGATTTTAGCTTATGTGTGTATGGTACATGGTGGAAAAATAACAGCAGTTCATCTGGACATGTTTCAAGTTCTTCATACATGTCAGCATTTTCTTTAAAATACTGTGAAGAATAGCCGGTACCCGTTTTTACAGTACGGTCCACCCCAATTCCTTGCCAATCCGCAAAGTGATATGTTCCCCAAACGTCATATTCATAACCATCCACATTTGGTCCGTAATGATGATGCGGGTTTACCATCCAGCCTACACCAAGTGGTGACGTATATTTTTCATAAATACTCCAAGATTTTAACAGCATCTTGCTAACCACTTCTTTGACCAGTTCATCATGTTCAAATGTTTGCCCAATCCACTCATCTGTAATGGTTTCAGCAGAAAGATCCGGGTTCCATGTTAAGCGTCCAAAACCGTAAAGATTAGCCTGTGCCAGTGTATGTCCGGTCCAATTATAATCATTTCCAATATTAGATACCGCTGTAATCCCGCTGTACTTATATTGGAACAAGGAACCGTCTACAACCTTTTTAACTTCAGAACCTTTGCCCTTGGCATACGTATCAAAATCAAGGACTTCTTTCCATTGTGGAACGAGATAACAAAGATGTCTTTGCTGCCCTGTATATTCTTGTGTAACTTGGAATTCGAGCATTTGATTGGTATTTTCCATTGCACCAAATAACGGTGAAACACCTTCTCGTACTTGGAAATCCATTGGACCGTTCTTAATCTGCAAAATAACATTTTCATGGAACTCGCCATCTAATGGTTTAAAATGGTCATAGGCAGCTCTTGCTCGATCTGTAGAGCGGTCACGCCAATCCTGTAAGCAGTTATAAACGAAGCAGCGCCAAAGGACAATTCCATCAAACGGCTGCAGCGCTTCTGCAAGCATATTTGCACCGTCCGCATGGTTTCTTCCATATGTAAACGGTCCAGGGCGGTGCTCTGAATCGGCTTTTACTAGGAATCCGCCAAAGTCAGGAATATAGCTGTAAATCTCTTCAGCCTTATTTTTCCACCATTGTCTAACCTCAGGGTCCAATGGATCTGCAGTAGATAGATTTCCAATTTGAATCGTACTTGCATAGTTCACACTAAGAAACGTTTTTATTCCGTAAGCCCTGAAAATGGACGCAACTTCTGCCACTTTAGGGAGTAAGCTGCTTGTAATTAAATCAGTCTCAACCTTATGGACATTTACGTTATTAATGGCAATTCCATTGATTCCAACTGAGGAAAGCAGTCTTGCATAATCTTCAATTCTATTAAGCTCTTCAAAGAATTGATTATCCTTATAGAAGATGGAATTCCCCGCATAACCGCGTTCGATGCTGCCATCCATATTATCCCATTGGTTAAGCATACGTAATTGATTTTTAGAGTTTTCAAGGATATCAAGCTGTTGCAGGCTTTTCCTGTTTTGCATTAAGCGTAATAGGTGAAAGGCTGCATATAGGGCACCTGAATGACTTTTTCCTAAGAGGAAAATTTGCTTTTTATCTCCAGCTGTAACTGTTTTTATTACATAGCCATCATCATTTAGTTGATCAAAGTCCACATCTGCTAAATCACCAAAGGTATCTTTTGTTGCTATAACAATTCCAGATTGCAATGGTTCAGAACTGCCATTAGGCTCAATTCCCAACATGGAGGAAATGCCGAGTGTAAGTTCTTTCTCAGCAGACTCAATGACTACAGAAGCTTCTAAAGTACTAATGGTGCCGCACCATTGTTTGTATTCATTTACTAATGCTTGATCATCTATATTTTTATACTGAAGCCAGGCGGTATAACTTTCTTTGTGTTCTGCCTTGAATAAATCAGTTGTACTTTGTGATATATTTTCAACAGCGCTCTTCATTATTTTCCCTCCTAAATATGAGTAAGCATGTTACTGCTCTAATGAGTCCCAGATTCCTAAAAGATACATGATACCGAGTGCACGGTCATACAAGCCATAGCCTGGACGGCATTTTTCATCCCAAATATGTCTTCCATGATCGGGTCTTATATATCCATTGAAACCACTTTCATGATACGCTTTCATGATACCGACCATATCGACTGTTCCATCTTGTGCACGGTGAGATGTCTCGATAAAATCCCCATTCTCATACACTCTTACATTACGAACATGGGCAAATGGAATCCGATCAGCAAATTCTCTAATCATATTGACGATATCATTGTTCGGATTTGCACCTAAAGATCCACTGCATAGTGTTACCCCATTAGAGGGGCTATCAACAAGCTGCAGTACACGTCTAATGTTCTCTTGACTCGTAATAATACGCGGCAATCCAAAAATCGGCCATGGTGGATCGTCAGGATGGATGGCCATTTTGATAGCGTTCTCTTCACATACAGGAATAATGGCTTCTAAGAAATAGCGCAGATTGTTCATTAAATCTTCTTCTTTTATGTCTTTATAGGCATTAAATAGTTTCGTTAGATTTTCTAAACGCTCTGGTTCCCAGCCTGACATTGTATAGTTGGGATTATCGGCAATCCTTTGCACTAATACAATGGGGTCTATTTGATCAACCTCAGCCTTTTCATAGAACATGGCAGTGGAACCATCTTCAAGTTCCTTAAATAAATCAGTTCGGATCCAGTCAAATACAGGCATAAAATTGTAACAGATTACCTTTACGCCTGCTTTTCCAAGCTTTTTAATAGTTCTTTTATAGTTTTCTATATATACATCTCTTGAAGGGAGACCCAATTTAATATCTTCGTGAACATTTACACTTTCAACCACATCGATAGTAAATCCGGATTGTTCAGCTTGCTTCTTTACTTCAAGGATTTTTTCCATCGGCCATTCTTCTCCAGCTGGCACATCATGAAGTGACCAGACAATCGTTTCTACCCCTGGAATTTGTTTGATATGATTAAGGGTGACAGAGTCATTTCCCTCGCCATACCATCTAAAGCCCATCTTCATCCGAACTTCCTCCATTCTAAATATTCTTTCTCCAAAACTAAGTTTGTTGCTTGAACAAACATATTTTACCATAAAGAGTTAACCTCAAGGGTTAACTTGGATTTTTTTGTGAATCAACAAAATTTTGCTTAACGTCTTCAAGTAATCCTTTACTGTTAAGTAAAAAAGAATAGCAAATTAGACTAGCAATAAATAAGATTAAAAATTTAGATGTTACGGAGAGCAAAAACAAACTGATAATGATAATGCTTATATTCCCAAAGGTAATCTTTACCTTTTTAAAACTATAATAGACTGACAACTTCCATATATCTTTTAGTCGAAATTTGTAGCCAGCAATAATTAAAAATGCATTTACGGATAAGATCATAATCAAAACAATCCCAATTAAGAAAACTACCGATAAAACATTGTTAATCATTGATAGATTTGAATTAAAATAGTGTACATCAACGATTAGGATATACAAAACTAAAAGCAAAGGCAGCCAAAATTTCATTGTGTCTTTAAAATTTATTTTATATCCGTGGATAAAGTCATGTAACGGTGACAGTTCTTTTTCACGAATCAATTTTCCAATTGAGTAAAATAATGCAGTAATCGCTGGTCCTGTCGGTATAAGAGACAGGAAATAAATCGTGATATTTGAAAAGGTTGGCTCTAATGCCAAGAAAAAAAACAAACAGATGATATTACTTAGTACAAAATAAACATTCGCCATGAAAAGAGCATAGATATGATTTGTTACATCAAATAAAGTTCCTTCTCCAAACGCATTTTTTGGATTCATAACAATCTCCCTTTAATCATTTATTTTAACCTGAGGTAATGTAAGGAGAAATTCATTACTTTAATTAAAGTTAATAGTCATAATTTTAATAATATACTTGATAAGAAAAAACTGCCTGCAACTGTAATTTGATTAATCATTGCAGGCAGTTCCACTAAATTTCGTTCTATTTCTTCATTGTCTTTTGATAATCTTTATAAGCTTTGTTAACTAAATCTAAATACTTATCCATGCCTTTTGCATTTAATTCTGAAACATACGCATCCCATTCAGATAATGGGCGAGATCCTAAAATGAACTCAGCAGTATTTTGTCTGATTACATCCACCAATGGAGTGGCAAGAAGTGTTGCCTGTTCTTGGTCCAATGCTTCCATCGGGTATGGAGGGTTCACTGGCGCTGCTTTTTTCGTTTTGTGCATTTCATCCTGGAAATTAACTTCTTCTTCGCTCATTGTGGAGTGAAGTAACTCAGTTGTTCCACCATAAGCAAATGTTCCTGTTCCCATTCCAAAATCAACACGTAAATCTCTTGTTCCAGCTGGATTTAAGCCTAAGAAGTTAATATCTTTAGCAAGAACCCGCTTACCATTTTCTTTGGTATAGGTTGTACCCTCAACGCCCCATTTAGCTAATTCTTGTCCTTCATCGCTATACCATAACCAGTCCACAAATTGAAGTAATGCAATGAAATTTGGATCGTCTTTCGCTTTCGCATTGATCATAATACCGTTTTCCAATCTTGAACCAGCCATAAGATGACCCGCAGGTCCACCCGGTACAGCGATTTTTGCGACAGAGAAGTTACCTTCCCCTAGTTCTTTTTTCATTGTATCGCGCATCACTACTAGTTCTTGAGAGTTTGTACTAATAACAAATGATTTACCAGATACGAACTTTTGTTTAGCCGTTTCATCGGTTTGTGATAAGCTTTCTTTGTCCATTAAGCCTTGTTCAATCAATCCATTGAAATACGTTAGCATTTCTTTGTATTCTTTTGTTGCACCAGCTAAAACAAACTTTTTCTTATCTTGGTCAAATGTAATATAGTTTTGTGTACCAAATCCGCCAACTGTTCCGAAAGACGGAGCTGCATAGTTCAATAATGCTCCTAATGCACCACCGTTTCCTGTTGTGCTCCAGCGGTCAGAGAACGGAGTAACATCAGGATAAATTTCCTTTAATTTCTTTAAGGCTGCTTCGAATTCATCCCATGTTTTAGGAATCGCAATATTATTTTTTTCGAAAATATCTGTTCTAACAGCTAACGTGTAATCTGGCCATACTTCTTCATGTAATCCAGGAAGCAAGTAATACTTTCCGTCAGATTGTCTTAAATTATCGATTTCAGCTTGTAGATCCCATTTTTTAACTTTATCTAAAAAGTTAGGCATATGTTCTACATAATCACTGATTGGTAAGATTGCGCCAGAAGCGACAAATGGAGTTTCTTGACCAGGATATGTTTTAGGAATGATTAATGGAGCATCCCCAGAACTGATCAATAAACTTCTTTTTTGGTTGTAGTCACTCATTGGAATAATTGTCTTTTCAAAGGAAACATTGGTTCTCTTTGTAATTTCGCTCCATAACAGCCAATCTTCTTTATGAGCATACCATGCAGCATCTTGATACATTGTTGAAAATGTAACTGGTTCTTTTGCTTTAAATGTTTTCCCAACTGCATAATCTTCCATGGCCAATCCTTCTGCTTTAGAAGAAGAAGATTCAGTTGAGCTATTGCTTTCCTTACTGCTGCAGGCAGCCAATACGCCGCTAATAACAGTAACAATCGCAATTAAAAGGGCTAACTTCTTAAAAATCTTTGCCATTGCAATTTTCCCCCATTTTTCATTTTAGAAGTTTTATAATGAACTTATTTTCATAAGTTACATCCACGTTATTGCTTAACAGATCCTAGCATAATACCTGAAACAAAGTATTTCTGAACGAATGGATAGACACATAAAATTGGCAATACAGTCAACACCATCGTAACTGCCTTAATATTGGCAGCAATTTGGGTTAAATCGTCTGCAGAAGTGGCACCGGCTGATTGGCCTGTGGTCGCTCCCGCCAAAAGATTTCTTAAATAAAGAGTAACTGGGTACATCTCAGACTTATCTAAATATAAGAATGCTCCAAACCAAGAATTCCAGCTGCCTACTGCATAGAACAAAAACATGGTAGCCAAAATCGGTTTTGATAGAGGTAAGATGATTTTTAAGAATGTTCCATAAGTAGAGGAACCGTCTATCGATGCAGCTTCTTCAAGCTCCTCTGGCATTGCCTCGAAAAAGGATTTCATGATCAACATATTAAAAATACTGATGGCACCAGGGATTACAATTGCCCAGATTGAATTTGTCCAGCCAAGTGATTTAATAAGGATATAGTTTGGAATCAATCCTCCGTGAAAAAACATTGTGAAAACGGCAAAGGATGTAAAAAACTTACGGCCTATTAGACGCTTTTTCGATAATACATAGGCAAACATGGTTGTCATTACCATGGAAATCGCTGTTCCAACAACTGTGTAAAGAATTGTATTTTTGTAGCTGGTCCAGAAGGTCTTGTCGTGCAGAATCGTTTTATAGGTGTCGACATTAAATCCCTTTGGTATTAAATTTACTTTCCCTGCGTTAATTTCCGCCTGACCACTGAATGACTGTGCAACAACATTCAAAAAGGGAAATAGTGTTATATAGACTACAAGCAATAATATAACGACATTGATTGCTTTAAATAATTTGTACTGTAAGGACTCTTTCATCATTCAATCCTCCCTTACCACAATCCATTATCAGTGAATTTCTTTGAAAAATAATTGGCAGAATAGACTAAAGTCAATCCAATTATTGCTTCAAATAATCCAATTGCGGTTGCATAACTAAAGTTGCTGGATTGTAAACCTACCCGGAAAAGATAAGTAGAAATAACATCCGATGTTTGATAGTTTAATGGGTTATAGATTAATAGGATCTTTTCAAATCCAACTGCCAACAAGTTTCCGATATTTAGGATCAGCAATACAATAATGGTAGGAAGAATACCCGGTATCGTAATATGGATGGTTTGTTTCCATCTGTTGGCTCCATCCATCCTGGCCGCTTCGTATAACGATTCATCGATATTTGTTAAAGCAGCTAGATATAGAATGGCTCCCCACCCCATTGTTTGCCAAACCTCTGAAGCAATATAAATTGGCCTAAACCATTCTGGGTCTTGCATAAAAAGGATCGGTTCTCCGCCAAAGAATTGAATTAGTGCATTAATTGCGCCATTTGAAGCAGATAACTGTAAAATCATCCCGCTTATAATAACCATTGATAGGAAGTGCGGTAAATAAGATGTCGTTTGAACAAATTTTTTGAATTTAATAGATTTTATTTCATTCAATAATAATGCGATGATGATTGGAGCAGGGAAAACAAAAAGTAATGTTAAACTGCTCAACATAAGGGTATTTTTAAATACATGCCAGAACGCTGCATCCTGAACAAACATTTTAAAGTAATGAAAACCAACCCATTGTTCGCCAAAAATGCTTCCCCCGGGCATGAATCTTCTAAAAGCAATAATATTACCAATCATCGGAACGTATTTAAAAATAACCAGGTAAATGATTGGTAAAAGAAGCAGGGAATATAACTGCCAATCTTTTCTAATCAACTTTAACTTTAGAACCCACTGTTTCTTTTTTACCTGCTTAACACTAATCTCTTGCGGGGTATGGGCCGAAACTTCGGCAAGTGGTTTCATTTGGATCGCCTCCTTATTTGTCTTTTAATTACCTTCCTATCGGCGAATAGAAGTATTTCTCAACTCATTTTTATAAATGATTTTTTTGCTCCAAACATAGTTTATTCACTCAATAAACTATGTTTTTATTTTAAACGATACTGCAAACGGTTTCAACTAAAATATTATTCTTACAATAATTAAATTTGTTAATGTAAATATTTCTTGACATTTGTAGTTTTTTGTTTAAAATTTAGTTTTTTTGTAGAACTTTTATATTAAGCTTTTCTGGCAAGCTGAACTTGCTCTACAAACCTAATTGCTTTTTCCGTTAAATTACTGAAATAGGCATCGGTCATTTCTTCCTTTGTATTCACAAGAGTGCTGCCAACTCCAACTGCAACTGCACCTGCCTTAATGTAATTCGCAGTATTTTCAATATTGATTCCGCCAGTTGGCATTAGCGGTATTTGTGGAAGCGGCCCATGGACATCCTTTAAGTAACCAGGACCCAGGATATTTGCTGGAAAGACCTTAATCATATCTGCCCCATTCTCATATCCTGATAAAATTTCGGTTGGAGTCATGGCTCCCGGTACACTAATAACACCATATCTTTTTGTCATTTTAATCGTTTCAATATTTATAGTTGGTGAGAAAATGAATTTTGCACCATGCATGATTGCCGTTCTGGCCGTCTCTGGGTCGAGAACAGTTCCTGCACCGGCAATCACTTTATCACCTAATACATTAGAAACCTTTTCAATTAGCTGTAAGGCACCTGGTGTTTCAGCTGTAATTTCAATCGCTTTTACGCCACCTGCAATTAATGTTTCAGCAATTGGGATAATCGTATCCGGCTTTGCACCTCGAATCACTGCAACAACTCCACTATCAATTATTTCTTGTAAAAGACTCATAGGTATCTCCTTCCCTATCTAATTACATCCTCTGTATTGGAAACCCGCATAAACGCATCAAGTTCCTCATCATCTGGCAACCCTTCAAAATCACCAGGAATCATGGTAACCATAGCCCCAACCCCATTTGCTTTATCTACGGCCTTGTCGATAGATAGTCCATTCAGTAAACCAGACAGAAATCCAGCAGCAAAAGCATCTCCTGCACCAACTGGATCGACAACTTTATCCACCTGGTACCCTGGAACTATTTTTCGCTCAGATTGAGTGAAATAATAGGCACCTTCTGCCCCTAGTTTTAGGACAACCACTGACGAACCATTGTTTAAAAATCGTTCTCCCAATGTTTCAGGGTCTTCGACACCAAACAAAAAGAAGCCTTCATCTTTCCCAGGAAGAATGATATCCGCTAAGGAGGCAATTTCTAATAAAACCTTTCTCGCTCTATCTTCTGACCACAGTTTTCTTCGTAAGTTTGGATCAAAAACAACTTTTACGCCATTTTCTTTAGCGATTGAAATTGCTCGTATAATCGTTCGATAGCATGATTCACTTAATGCCGGTGTAATGCCGGTCACATGTAAATATTTTGCATTGGCAATATACTTTTCGTCTAAATCCGAGGGTTGTAAAAGACTTGCTGCTGAACCCTTCCTAAAGTATTGAACACGGACTTGATTGCCGCTTCTAATCTCTTTAAAATACATCCCTGTAGGTGCAGTGGAATCCACTTTAACTTGACTTATGTCAACTCCTTCTCCTCGGATAAAGGAAAGCATTGCTTTGCCAAATTCGTCATTACCTACCTTACTAATCCAGCCTGCCTGATGGCCTAACCTTGTTAAACCTATTGCAACATTGGTTTCAGCACCACCGAAACCTCTTGAAAATGTTTCAGCATACCTCATTAGCGGGGAAGACTGTGGCGTGAAAAGGACCATTGTTTCTCCAATCGTCACAACATCCATGTATACTCTCCTCCCAAATTTCTTACGAATTTATACTCCTGAATACGCCATAAACCCGCCATCCACTGGGACACTTATTCCAGTGACAAATCCGCTGGCTTCTTTGTCAGCAAGCCATAATAAGGTACCTAGTAAATCTTCTGGTTTCCCCAATCTTCTCATTGGAGTACCTGCTAGAATTTTGTTGGTTCTTTCAGTATTTGTTCCATCTGGGTTTGTCAAAAGCGCACGGTTTTGCTCTGTTAAAAAGAAGCCAGGAGCAATAGCATTTATGCGTAGTCCAGCTTCAGCAAAATGAACGGATAGCCATTTTGTAAAATTCTCAATAGCTGATTTCGCCGCACTATAGGCCGGTACCTTTGTCATCGGACTTGGGGCACTCATGGATGAGATATTAATAATGGTCCCTTGGTTTTCAATCATGTTTTTCGCAAAAATTTGTGTAGGAATAAGTGTTCCAATAAAGTTCAAATTGAAGACAAACCCAAATCCCTCAGGTGTCATATCAAAAAAGGTTGTTAAATCATCACGGGTAAGATCATTTTTTTCAAAGATTTCCTTTGTTGTGATTCCATTTGGATGATTGCCGCCGGCGCCATTGATTAGCAAATCACAGCTGCCATATTCAGCAGAGACTATTTCCTCCGCTCGTTTCACACTTTCAACACTCAATACATCACATTCAATAGCAAGTGCCTCTCCGCCTGCTGCCTTTATTTCATTCACTACCTTTGCAGCCTTCTCATAGGTACGATTTAAAACAGCTACTTTCATACCCTGCCTTCCTAGTTCTCTGGCCATACAGCCGCATAAAACTCCACCGCCGCCAGTAACAACGGCTACTTTTCCCTCTAAATTTGAATTCAATGGTAACATTCTGTTATTCTCCCTTCACGTTGTCTTCAATGATTTACAGCAAACACTTTTATCCTTCTCTACTAATCTCCTGGTATTAAAATTGAACAACCTTCCAGAAAGATTCTTTAGGTTGATGATTTTCGTCAAAGAGAAACGGCCAATTTTTTCTTCCTTTAACAGGAAAATCGTTTAACCAGGTATAATCATCAGCAGCTCCCCAAAACGTTATTGAAGTGATAGAGTCTCGATAGTCTCTAAGTATCTGAAATACTTGATGGTATCTTTCAGCCTGCATTTCTAACATTTCAGGAGCTGGTTCCGTAAGGTCAGTTCGCTTATCATCATGGTTAAAAACGGATATATCTAATTCTGTAAGGTGCAGCTTTAGACCAAGAGATGCATAACGTTCAATAGCTGTACGAATATCTTCTAGACTTGGATTTACTAAATTCCAATGAGCTTGGAGCCCTATACCATGAATGGGAACACTCTTATCAATCAGCGATTTAACAAGCTTATAGATTTTCTCACGCTTTTGTGGATTGGACTCATTATAATCATTGTAAAAAAGCAGCGCCTCCGGATCAGCTTCATGGGCAAATTCAAACGCTTTTTCGATATAATCCTCACCGATAATTTCTAACCATTTTGTAGGTCTATACAATTGTGAACCCTCATCGGTTACTGCTTCATTCACAACATCCCAGCAGAAAATTGTCCCTTTATATCTGCCCATTACCGCGTTAATATGGTCCTTCATCCTCTGTAACAGGGTTTCTCTATCAACCTGCTCACCATTAACATCCTGAAACACCCATTCCGGAGTCTGATTGTGCCAAATGAGAGTGTGACCGCGCATTTTCATTCCATTACTCTGTGCAAATTCCGCCAATTCATCAGCCTTTTTAAAGGTAAATTGACCTTCATAAGGCTGTATGTTTTCAAACTTCATATCATTCTCAGCTGTAATACTATTAAAGTGCTGAGCTAATAACATACGTTGTGTCATAATTGTTTGAAGGTTAACAGCAGCACCAATGTCAAAATAGTTTTCGTATACCTTTTTTAAGGAAGGAACCTCTAAGCTTGTATGCGTCGTCATTCATACATCTCCTTCTGCGTATTTTTTGATTAGGTTAGTTTATAAAAATAATTAACCCCTTAGGCTCGAATATCATCTAAGGGGTTAAAACGAGCCAAAACCGCTGATTACTTTCTATACTCCGTTAATTGGTCATTCAGCACCTTTGTTTGTCTGTATACTTGTTGATAGACGTTAAATAGCTTTGCGTATACCTCGACATTTTCTTTAATTGGATAATAGATTTTGGCAGTCTGAATAAAATGCTGTGCACATTCCTTTAAAGAAGGGAACCAACCGCAGCCATATGCCGCTAACATAGCCGCACCCATTCCAGGGCCTTGCTCACTTGTAAGCTTCTCAATCTTTGTATTAAAAATATCTGCTTGCATCTGCAGCCATATATCGTTTTTCGCGCCCCCGCCGATAGAGATAACACTATCAATCTTCTTACCGCTGCTTCTGAAAATCTCAATGGATTCATTTAAAGAGAAGGTAATCCCTTCAAGAACCGCACGGGCAAAGTGTTTACGCTCATGAGATGCGTCCATGCCAATAAAGCTTCCGCGAATATTGGAATCTGCGTACGGTGTTCTTTCACCGACAATATATGGTGTAAATAATA
Source organism: Neobacillus sp. plas4 (assembly GCF_057221695.1). Lineage (NCBI taxonomy): Bacteria > Bacillati > Bacillota > Bacilli > Caryophanales > Bacillaceae > Neobacillus > Neobacillus sp. plas4. The sequence goes on along the minus strand of NZ_CM170152.1, from coordinate 51,546 downwards.
AGCCATTGCTGCCCGCAGGTACTTCTTCTATCCCTGCTAAAAACTGATCAAATGCTTCTCCTTTTGCAAAGGTTTCTTTAAACCAGCTTAAGCTATAGCCAGCCGCAAGGGTAACACCCATGGTATAGTAAGCATTTTCCTCACTATGGTTAAAGTAGTGAACCTTTCCTTCAAAATCAAGGTCATTTCTATCTTCATAAGAAAGGACGACACCAGAGGTACCGATACTCGCTAACGTTTTCCCTTCTGCCAGTATCCCGGAACCAATCGCACCACACGCATTGTCCGCACCGCCTGCGAACACTTTAACAGCTTCTGATAATCTCGACTCTTTCGCATATTCAGCACTTACCGTACCCACTAAAGCACTTGATTCTACTAAAGGCGGACAAAAATCAACAGATAGTCCAAAGGCATTTAGCACCTCTTGGCTCCATTCCCGCTTTGCTACATTTAGCAGCAGTGTTCCGGCAGCATCGGAGTACTCCATATGAATGTTTCCTGTTATACGATAGCGCAAATAATCCTTTGGAAGCATAAACACTCTGGCACGTTCAAAAATTTCTGGTTCGTTTTCTTTTACCCAAAGAATTTTTGGCAAAGTAAAGCCCTCTAAAGCTGGATTTTTCGTTACTTCTAATAATCGCTCTCTTCCGATAACATCATAGATTTCCTGACATTGCTTCGAGGTTCTGGTATCATTCCATAAAATAGCGTTTCTTAATACTTGGTTGTTTTCATCTAATAAAACTAAACCGTGCATCTGACCGGAGAAGCTGATGCCCTCGATATCGTTTACGTCTCCATTAAACTGCTTGAGGAGTTCCGCTAAACCAACTGTCGTTTTTTCAACCCATTCTTCCGGATTTTGTTCACTGTAGCTAGATTTTTCAATAATAAGTGGATATGATTTTGATATTTCATGACAAACTTCACCATTCTGATTTACAAGCAAAATTTTTACTGCACTTGTGCCGAGGTCAACACCAATTACGTATTTCATTCCTATCATCCTTTTCAAGGCTCTTTTCTTAAACTTTGTTCCTTTTTAGAACAAAAATTAATGATTTTGCAAAATCCTCGAAAACATAAATTCAATTAAGAAAAGAGCCAGCAAAATAAATTCCAAAGCGCAAAATAGATATTTCCACGTTAAAATCGGCTTTAAGATTTTAACAACATCTTTACGAAAATAGCCTTTTCAAAAAAAGTGCTGGAGTAATAGACTGCCAGCACTTTTTTTATATTTAATAGATTAAACTCTGACACTTGAAAGTGTTTCTAATAGATATTGGTTAACTGTAGCTTTAAGTCGCTCTGTTCTGCCGGACGTGTTTTTGATTTCTGTTAGACCAAGGGCATAAGCTTCAAGCTCTTTGAAGTTAGTTTTTCCTTCAACGATGTCTAAGCCAATTCCTTTTGTAAAGCTGCTGTAGCGCTCTTCAATGAAGCTATCTAGAGCTTTGTCCTCGATTAACTTGTTAGCAACTTTTAAACCGATGGCAAAAGCATCCATACCAGCGATGTGTGCGTGGAATAGATCCTCTGGTTCAAATGAGCCACGACGTACTTTCGCGTCGAAGTTCAATCCTCCCTTGCCTAATCCGCCATTCTTTAAGATTTCGTACATTGCTAATGTGTTAGTGTACAAATCGGTTGGGAATTCATCTGTATCCCAGCCAAGTAAACTATCACCTTGGTTAGCGTCAACAGATCCTAACATTCCGTTGATACGAGCTGTTCTTAACTCATGCTCAAATGTGTGACCAGCTAATGTAGCATGGTTAGCTTCGATGTTGAACTTGAAGTAATCAGTAAGATCATACTTTTGTAAGAATGCTAGACCAGTAGCAACATCGAAGTCATATTGGTGTTTTGTTGGCTCTTTTGGTTTTGGCTCGATTAAGAATGGAACGTTTAAGCCGATTTCTTTTGCATAGTCTACTGCCATATGGAAGAAGCGCGCTAAATTATCTTGTTCAAGCTTCATATCAGTATTTAGAAGTGTTTCGTAACCTTCACGGCCGCCCCAGAATACATAGTTTTCTGCACCTAGTTCTTTTGCAACTTCTAATGCTTTTTTCACTTTTGCTGCAGAGTAAGCAAATACATCTGCATTTGGGGATGTTGCAGCACCGTGAGTATAACGTGGGTTAGAGAACATGTTTGCAGTGTTCCAAAGCAACTTAGTCTTGCTAGTTTTCATGTATTCTTTGATCATACCAACAATAACATCTTGGTTTTCGTTCGACTCTTTTAACGTGCTTCCTTCTGGAGCGATATCCACATCATGGAAGGCAAAGAAAGGAACGTTTAATTTTTCAAAAAGTTCAAATGCAGCTTCAACGCGTGCTTTTGCTAAGTCTAAACCTGTGAAACGATCCCAAGGACGGATTGCAGTTCCAACACCGAATGGATCAGATCCATCAGCATTAAATGTGTGCCAGTAAGCAACCGAGAAACGAAGGACTTCTTCCATTGTTTTTCCGTTGATTTTTTCTTCCGGATTATAGTATTTAAATGCAAATGGATTTTTTGATGAAGCACCTTCAAATTGAATTTTATTTACAGTTTCGAAATAAGCCATGTGGTTATTCCTCCTAATAGATTAATGGTTTTTAGCTTAAAGATGTAAATGCTTACAAAAGGTCGTTAATCTTAATCTAAAACCTTTGCTTGAGTAGATTATAGCATCACTAATCTTTGTTTGTCTATTCAATAAACTAAGTTTTTTTAAATTTTTTTCTTCTACTTAATTTTGTCCAAATTAGAACAAATTATGTCATTCTCTCCTAAATGGATGAAGTATAGTGACCCTATAATAATTGATTTAATCGGATAAACGACGGTCCATAGTACTGTTCCAGTTTTTAATTTGTATACTCACCAAACAAAGTTTGTGTTAAAATATTGATACTACCCAATAAGGAGTCTTTTTAATGGAACCCATGTCATGGAACCAACAAATAGTAAAAAAAAATAATAAAGCACTCGTATTACAATTAATTATGGATAAAGAGCCAATCTCAAGAGCAGACATAGCGCAAGTATCTGGTTTGCATAAGGCAACTGTTTCTTCTTTAGTTAATGAATTATTAGAAGAAGAGCTTATTTTTGAATCTGGACCAGGGGAATCAAGCGGCGGACGGCGCCCCGTAATCCTCCATTTTAATAAAGTTGCCGGATATTCTGTGGGAATTGATATTGGTGTAAACTATGTTTTAAGTGTATTGACAGATTTGAAAGGCAATATTCTAATTGAAAAAAATCAATCTGTAAAACGAACTCCTTATCCTTCGATCATGAGCATTATTCAGAATATGATTCAATCCATTATTGATGAAATGCCTGCAAGCAGGTATGGAATTGTAGGTATAGGAGTAGGTGTACCAGGTATTGTAAACAAGGAAGGCTCTATCCTTCTTGCTCCAAACTTAGGATGGACCAATATCCAGTTAAAAAACGACCTTGAGGAATTATTCCATGTTCCTGTCATTATTGAAAACGAGGCAAACGCTGGAGCTTTTGGTGAGCAGCAATTCGGTGCGGGTCAAGACTTCCAAAACATCCTATATATTAGTGCTGGCATTGGTATCGGTGTCGGGATTATTTTAAACAAAGAATTATATCAAGGTAAAAATGGATTTTCAGGCGAAATGGGACATATGATCATCGATCTCAACGGAAAGCCCTGCAGCTGTGGCAGCAGAGGATGTTGGGAAGCATATGCTTCTGAAAACGCCCTATTGGAGCTGGCTAACTCAGATTCACTGGAGTCATTAATAGAATTAGCAAAAAATAGAGATGGAACTGCACTAAGAAGTTTCAGTGAAATTGGAACCTTCCTTGGATATGGAATCAATAACATTATTAATACCTTTAATCCTGACCAGGTCATTCTGGGTAACCGATTATCGATGGCAAGACAATGGATTGAACAGCCAATCCGAACAACAATTGAAAACCATACACTCACACACCACCAAAAAGAAGTCCACTTAGATTTCCCGAAACTAGGGAAATACTCAACATCACTAGGTGTATCTGCTTTTGTTGTGGAGAGATTTATCAAGGAAGAAGTAAAATCATAGGTCATGCACCCCTGCCCCATTTTAAGGAGGCGGGGTTTTTTTATTTACAAGTTCTTAAAAAATGTTAGTTTATTCAATATACAAAGTTATTAACTTCAGTTATAATGAAACCGTAAGTATCTAAACTAGCTATAGGAGAGATATGATAATGAAAAATTCAAAACCAAATGAACCTTTAGTTACACATATTTTTACTGCAGACCCTTCCGCGCATGTCTTTGAAGGAAAGCTTTATATCTATCCTTCACATGACCTTGATCATGATGAACCTTCAAACGATAATGGCGACCAATATAAGATGGAAGATTATCATGTCCTATCGATGGACGATGTTGATTCTGCTGTTATCGACCACGGGGAAGCGCTTCACGTAAAAGATGTCCCATGGGCATCTAAACAAATGTGGGCACCTGATGCTGCTTACAAAAACAATACGTATTATTTATTCTTCCCAGCAAGAGATCATGATGGTATTTTCAGAATTGGTGTCGCAACAAGTCCAAACCCTGCAGGACCTTTTACACCAGAGGAAAATTACATTCCGGGCAGCTTCAGCATTGACCCTGCTGTGTTAGTGGATAATGATGAAAGGGCTTATATGTATTTTGGTGGTCTTTGGGGAGGACAACTGGAAAAATGGCAGACTAGAACCTTTATTCCGGATGCTGAAGGTCCAGCACCAACAGAACCTGCTTTAGGACCAATAGTAGCTGAATTAAGCGACGATATGCTTACATTTAAGAGCGAACCGAAGGAAATTTCCATTGTAGATGAAGACGGCAACCCGATTCTTGCAGGTGATGAGGATCGCAGATATTTTGAAGGTCCATGGGTTCATAAATACAACGGTCTTTATTATCTATCTTACTCAACTGGTTCAACGCATAAAATTGTTTATGCTGTTAGTGATAATCCACAAGGTCCTTTTACATTCAAAGGTACGATTCTTACTCCTGTAATCGGCTGGACTACTCATCATTCAATCGTTGAGTTCAATGATAAGTGGTATTTATTCTACCATGACTGTTCTTTATCAGACGGCGTAAATCATAAACGTTCTGTGAAATACACGGAACTGAAATATAACGAGGATGGGACCATTCAAACGATTGATCCTTATGGGGAAGAATAACTAGATTAAAAAAAACTCCATTTAATGGCTTTTTCTTAGTTTTTAAAAAATAACCGTTGAGAATTGACTTTCTCAACGGTCTGTAAAAGGCCTTGCTCAGAAGGCCTTTTTTGGATAAATTTATGCTGTCCTCTGCTAAATGGTACTGCACTAAAGCTTTACTCCCCAGAGAAAAACTCCATTGGAACGGTTACTAATTCCGGAATAAAGATTAATAAGAATAAGATAACGATTTCGACAAGCAGGAACGGGGTGATGGCCTTAATCAAACGTTCCATACTTATTTTACCGGCACCAACCGCAACATTTAGAACGGTTCCAACTGGCGGGGTTAGAAGCCCAATAACATTGTTCAATACAAACAATAGACCAAAATAGACTGGGTCGATTCCTGCTTCTTTAACAACAGGCATTAACACTGGTGTTAAAATCAAGATGGTTGGATTTACGTCCATGGCCATACCGACCAAAATAATAATGATATTAATCACAATTAAAAGAAGGATCGGACGATCAATTAACGGACGTAAAATCTCAGAAATGTCTTGCGGTACATTCCCTACTGCCATCAGCCATGCAGATACCATTGCTGCGGCAGCTAACAACATAATGACACTTGATGTTTTCGCAGAACTAATTAAGCACTCCATGACATCCTTTGGCTTCAGGTCCCGATAGATAAACATCCCGATGATTAAAGCGTATACAACAGCAACCACACCGGCCTCTGTAGGAGTGAAAATTCCACCTCTAAGACCAATTAATATACCAACAGGCATTAAAATTGCCCAAATGGCATCCAAACACGCTTTCCCCATTTCTTTAACACTAGCACGCGGCAGCGGTTTCACCTTGTCCTTACGCGCTACCCAAGCCCAAACTAGACTAAGAGCAATGGCAATATAAATCGCAGGGGCAATTCCTGCAATAAATAGATCGGTAACGGATACGCCTGCTGTTACCCCAAAGACAATCATTGGAACAGACGGAGGCATAATTGGAGCTACAATATTACCACTTGCAATCAATGCCGTTGAACGTCCACGGTCATATCCAGCCTTTGTCATCATCGGGATTAAGATAGCTCCCAATGCCGCAGTTGATGCAACAGCTGAACCTACTAAACTTGCAAATAATAATATAGCTAAGATCGAAACATAACCTAGCCCTCCACGAATATGACCAACCAAAGCAGTGGCTGCACGAACAATTCGTACCGTTAGCCCGCCACGGTTCATTAAATCACCGGCTAAAATAAAGAATGGAATCGCCATTAAAGAAAAGCTATCGGCTCCAACAAACAAATTTTGTGCAATAATCTGTGTATCAAAATCCCCTAGGAAAAACATCATGAAGACACCGCTTAATAGCAGTGCAAAGGCAATCGGCATCCCTAAAGCCATTGCACCAATCAAACTTACTAAAAATACTCCCATTGTCATTGCCCATTCCCCCTTAGATGCTCAATTTTCCTTCAGAATTGGTTTTATTGTCATTGTTAACCTGGTCAACAATATCATCCTCTTCCGATTCATGCAGAGTAACAAGTCCATCAATTATAGTTGGATCTTTTATCACCTTAACGATGTTCGCAATACAATTAACTCCAATACAGACAGCAGTCACAATCATAATGCCGAAAAGAACCGATAATGGAATTCCTGTTGCAGCTGCTCTTGCTTCCACACTCTGAATGACCATCGAATAAGTTCCTTGAACAAGCATACCCATGACAACAAGAATTAAAGCTTGATTGATGAAATAGGCTGCAATCTTTCCTTTATACGGCAAGCGGCGGACAACAATATCCATTCCTAAATGAGAATTGGAACGCATCGCTCCAATAGCGCCGATAAAGGTAATAAACACAAACAAATAACGCGCAAGCTCTTCTGACCACACGAGCCCTGAATTAAATCCAGCACGTAAAATGACATTTAAGAATACAAATCCAACCATTAACGCCATCATGATGCCCAATAAATAATCTACATTTTTGAAAAGCTTATCCAAAAAATTAGACATAATCCTTCCCCCCTGTTCGAAAACCAATTCTTCTACTTAACTTCCTGAATTCGTTTAATCAAATCTTCTGCCCAATCATATTTTTCAAAAAGCACATCGTAAACTGGATCCATCGCCTTCACCAATTTCTTTCTGTCCTCTTCCGTTGGAACCACATAGGTTAAGCCTTCTTCCTCCAGAAACTTTCGATCCGCTTCTAGACTGCCTTCATATAAATCCCAGCTTTTATTCGATGTTGCATCGGCAACCTCTTGGAAAATGGCTTTTTCTTCCTTCGTCAACGTCTCCCAAAACTCATTGGACATCAACAATTCAATTGAGGATACCATATGGTTCGACTCATAGATATAATCCTGAACGTTATACCAGCCTTCTTGTCTAACCGTTGAAATTGGGTTATCCTGTCCATCAACCACTTTTTGTTCTAATCCAGTAAACACTTCTCCAAAATCCATAATTTGTGCATTTGCTCCGAGAGACTGCGCAACCTGAACGTGAATTGGGTTATTTGGCATTCTCAACTTCAGTCCTTTAAAATCTTCTATAGAGTTAATTGGTTGGCTTGAACTAAAAACACGTGCACCATTTGGATGCCATGATAAAAATTGAAGAGGCTCCTGTGATTCTAAATTCTCTGCTATATACTCTCCGACTTCTCCTTGATATACTTTTCTCGCATGAGCAACATCTCTAAAAATAAACGGAAAGTCAGGAGTCGACATCATTGGAACTTCACTCCACATTACGGTACCAACCGCTGTAACTTCAACGATTCCGCTGCGAGTAAAATCATATAATTGCTTTTCTCCGCCTATCTGACCAGAATGATAGATTTCCACATTATATTTTCCATTTGTCGCCTTTTCAATTTCCGGTTCAAATACCTCTAACAATGCAACAGTCACCGGATGTGTTGGTGCAAACGGTGTCCCCACTTTCACTAAAGTACTTTTTCCTGCCACAGCGCCATTCGAACCGCAGCCCGAGAGTACTGCCATTCCTGACAATAAAGCAACCCCTAATAAACCTTTTATGAAACCCTTTTTCATTTTTATCCCCCCATCGCCTGTCTGGATTAAAGCGCTATCTTTCCCAATAAAAAAAACAAATTTTGAATGTAGGGGTCGGACCCCTACATCCAAATATTCTAAAAATTAAACTCCTGAATAGGCCATAAATCCGCCATCTACAGGGACGGTAATTCCTGTAACAAACCCTGAACATGACTCATCAACAAGCCAAATCAATGTTCCAAGAAGATCTTCATGTGTTCCAAATCGTTTCATCGGTGTATGCGTAATAATTTTGTTTGATCGTGATGTAAGCGACCCATCTTCATTCAATAATAGATTACGATTTTGCTTCGTTAAGAAAAATCCTGGTGAAATACTGTTTACACGTAAGCCTGTTTCAGCAAAGTGGACAGCCATCCACATCGTAAAATTGTTGATCGCACTTTTTGCTGCACTATAAGCAGGTACCTTTGTCATCGGTGAATACGAACTCATGGATGAGATATTGATAATCGATGGGGCAGGTTGTTCCAATAGTGCTTCACCAAATACTTGGCTTGCTAGAAATGTCCCCGTAAAATTGCTCGCAAAAACCTGTGAAAAACCTTCTTCATCAAGGTCAAAAAAAGTCCTGCCTTCCACCTTTTCTCCGTAAGTTTCATTTGCAGTAATGGCATCAGGGTGGTTCCCGCCTGCACCATTTATTAAAATATCAATCTTGCCAAATTGTTCAATGACTTCATCTCTAGCTTTTTCTAATGAGGTACGATCAAGGACATTCGCTGCTAATGCAATCGCAATTCCACCAGTTGAGCGGATTTCTTCCGCGACCGCCTCTCCTTTTTCAACCGTACGATTTAAGATGGCAACTTTTACTCCGTGCCTTGAAAGTTCTCGGCACATTTCTGAACATAAAACACCACTTCCCCCAGTGACAACAGCCACTCTCCCATTTAACTGTTCATGTATAGGTAACATTACACGTTCTCCTTTTTCATTTTCATATAGGCATCCCATAGACCGTTCAAATACATAATTCCAAGTCCTCGATCGTACAATCCATATCCCGGACGACAATCTTCCTCCCATATATGCCGGCCATGGTCAGGTCTTACATACCCTTGGTAATCTTGCTCAGCAAGCTCTTTGACCACTCCTGCAAGGTCCACCGATCCATCCGCAGTAAAGTGAGAGGTTTCAATGAAATCACCATTATCAAATATTTTCACATTGCGAAGGTGAGAAAATGGAGAGTACTTCGCATATTTCTTGGAGAGATTAACCATATCATTGTTTAGATTGGAGCCTAAGGAACCAGTACAGAATGTGATGCCGTTTGCAGGAGAATCCGAAAGGGATACTAATTTCTTTAAACTTTCTTCTCCTGTCATAATCCGTGGGAGTCCAAATAAGCTCCAAGGCGGATCATCCGGATGGATCGCCATTTTGATCCCGCACTCTTCACATACCGGTAGAATCTCTGATAAGAAATAACGCAGATTCTCCCAAAGCTTGTCCTCATCAACTTCTTTATATTCCTCAAATAATTCTCTTGTTTTTGCTAGTTTTTCAGGCTCCCAGCCAGCTAACGTCATTTTCGAAGACGCCGATGCAAAGGTTTCGATTAACTCGTCTGGTCCAAGTGAGTCAAGTTTTGCTTTCTCATAAAATAATGCCGTTGAACCATCTGGCAGCGGGTGAAATAAATCTGTACGAATCCAATCAAATACAGGCATAAAATTATAACAAATCACCTTTACGTTAAACTCACTTAAATTTCGAATGGTTTGTTTATAATTTTCAATATAATAATCTCTCTCTTGATTACCAAGCTTGATCGATTCATGGATGTTCACGCTCTCAACTACATCGGCATGAAATCCATATGATTGGATATAGTCGACTTCTTCACGAATTTCATCAACCGTCCAAACCTCGCCAACTTGTTTTTTATGAAGAGCCCAAACAATCCCTTTCACATTTGGAATTTGCCTAATTTGTTCAATTGAAACAGAATCATTATCCCTGCCATACCATCGAAATGTCATATTCATAAAAAGACACCTACTTTTGTTAAATAAACTTTTTTAAAAAACAGTTATTTCGAAAATTATGAATCCTATGTCCGTAATGGGATTTACCTCTATCCCCGCTTATCGTTAGCCAGGCAAATGGGAGATAGGATGTCGTTCCATTTCAAAATGCCATCTTATCTCCTTAAATGACGAATTTCTCAATCTAATCAAAAACGATAAGCGCTTTTCTTACAATGTCTGGATTTTCCTCTACAAAGGTAAACGCTTTTTGTACATCACTTAATGCAAATTTATGAGTGACCAAGCCATTTTCTTTTAGTTTGTTTTCATTTAATAATGAAACAACCTTCTTAAATTGATTGGTTTGAAGACGGGACCCAACTATGGTTAATTCCTTCTTTGTGATTGGCAATTGTGAAATTTGCGATGGGCGCTCATCGAAGCCTAAAACCACAACAGTCCCGGCAACGGAGGTTACTTTTGTACTCAATTCAAATGTAGACGGTAAACATACGGCATCAATGACGACATTGGCACCTTCTCCATTTGTAAATTCCGTAATTTTCTCTTCAATGGATTGATTTTCGGCATTAATCACAAAGTCTGCACCATTATCTTTTGCAAAGGCAAGCCGCTCTGCTTTTAAATCAGACATGATGACTGTTGCTCCTGCAATCTTCGCCATTTTCAAGATACAGATACCAATCGGTCCACACCCTTGAATGAAAACCGTATCTTCCTCTTGAACATCGCCGCGCCATGTAGCTTGAGCACCAATGGTATAAGGCTCAGCCAATACAATTTCATCCCAATCTAGTGACGGATCAACAGTATGTAGCTGCTTTGCTGGAAGGACGACAAATTCACGCATTCCTCCATCCTCATGGACTCCAAATACAGAAAGTTCTTCACACACATTCGGACGTCCTTTGCGGCATGCATAACACTTACCACAATACCGGATTGGCTCGACGACAACATGATCACCTGGTTTTAGATTGGTTACCGCTTCACCAACGGACACAACTTCTCCAGCAACCTCATGGCCAACCACTCGAGGATAGGTGGCAAGCGGATTGGTTCCATGGTAAATATGCATATCCGACCCACAGATTCCTACTCGTTTTATTTTTACAAGTACTTCGTTCGGACTGCTAATGACTGGTTTCTCAACTTCTTCTAAAACAATCTCCATTGGTTTTGGAATACGAACAGCTTTCATAAACGCACACTCCTATTCAATCTTATACAGATTCTCGCTCTATCAGTGTTGGCTGATATCGTATGACCTGATATTCTTCTTCAAACTTCGAACTTTCAATCAACTTAAGGATTAAATTTGCTGTATCTTTCCCCATCTCATAGTTTGGTTGAGTCACAACCGTTATGGCCGGAGTAGAGGCAGCTAAATATGGTGAATCATCCATCGTAACAACGCTTACATCCTCAGGTATGAGAACGCCATTCGCTTTCAAAAAGGTGAATAAATGAAGCGCAGCCATCCCATTAATCGCATAAAACGCATCGGGACGATTTTCTTTGTCCTGCCAAACAGATAATAATTGCTTTTGAATTTCATGAGAATCAGCAGTTATAATCCATTTTTCATTTACAGGTAACCCATTTTTGATTAAGGCCCTTTTATACCCTTCAATCCTTTCGAGACGTGGGGTGATTCTGCTTTCAATCGATTGGCCTACTAAAGAAATTCTTGTTCTTCCACCTTTAAGGATGCACTCAACAGCTAATTCAGATGCCTTCTCGTTATCTAGCAAAATAGTTGGGAAAATAACAGGTTCCATTTTACGGTCAATAAACACTACAGGGAATTGGGCTTTTTTTAATTTTTCATAGTACTCGATGCTCCCTGTCGTTGGAAAAATAATCAGGCCGTCTACTTGTTTAGCTAGTAACATTTCTATATAGCTTTGCTCTTTATCCGAATCATCATCTGTATTACATACGAAAATATGAAAATCATTCTGCTTACATATATCCTCAATGACTCTTATTATTTCTGTTGTAAAGGAGTGGAGAATATTGGCAACAATAACCCCAATCGTGGATGTTTTCTTTTGCTTTAAACTCTTTGCCACATAGTTTGGGAAATACCCAAGTTCTTTAATAGCGCTCTCAATTCTCTCCTTCGTTGCTGGTGCCATATATTCATAACGGCTATTGATATATTGGGAAACAGTACTTTTAGAAACTCCCGCTTTGACAGCCACATCTTTCATTGTAACCTTTTTCATTCAGCATCTCTCTCCTAAACCGATTTAGTAAACCGGTTTAGGTAAATTATAAGTGAAAACCCTTTCACTGGCAATACCCTATTCCTCAAAAAATTCAGTTATCTGCCTACTTGATTTTTTTTCGACAGTACAAAATAATCTTAGGAAGAAAAACTAGATTAAAAGCTGGCTTCATAATTGAAGCCAGCTTTTAAAAGTTCATGCTATGGGTTTTATACCTTCAGCTTATCTATTAATATTTTGCTGGTATCTAACATTACCTTTTCAACTTCTTGATTTGCATTTACTCTTACAATTCTTTCCGGGAATCTTTTCACTACTTCTTCATAACCTTCTCGAACGTTAAGATGAAATTGAATTTCCTCTAAATCTAATCTGTTTACTTCTCTATCTTTATTTTTAGCGATTCGATTCAGCCCTATTTGTGGATCTAAATCTAAGTACAAGGTTAAATCAGGCATAAAGCCGGCAATGGCGAACTCATTTACGGAAAAAACCTCATCAATTCCTAAACCTCTTGCGTAGCCCTGATAGGCTAAGCTGCTATCTATGAATCGATCACATAGTACAATATTTCCCTCATTTAGAGAAGGAATAACCTTTTCGACCAAATGCTGCCTTCTTGCTGACGCATAAAGTAATGCTTCTGTTCGGCCGTCCATTTTTGTATTCTTCTTATTTAAAATAACGGAACGTATCTGTTCAGCAATATCAATTCCACCAGGCTCTCTAGTTAGAACCACGCTTTTCCCTCTATTTTCAAGAAATTCTTTTATATAATTTATGAGGGTCGATTTTCCGGATCCCTCTCCACCTTCAAGGGTAATGAAGTAACTCATATTAACTGCTCCAATCATTTTTTCATTTTCTAACGATGTTGATTTGATTTTTATCTAGGCACGACCCTCCTTGGAATCTTGCCCCCGTATTCAATAGCTGAATCAGCTGCTTTACTTTATCTTGTGTAATACGTTCTCCCATGAGCAGGAGGGGAATACCTGGCGGGTATGGAATAATGGTCTCCGCACATACATGTCCTTCCGCTTCTAAAATGGGGACAGCCCCTTTCTCAACATTCGACAATTTCTCAAAAGGGATGGCTAACTCAGAGATTTTTTCTAAATTCATGCGAAAATCTTCCTTATAAAAAAAACTTGGTACATCTCCAAGCAGCTCTTTCATTTTATTGCTTGTTTCTGCTAATGGATAGTCTTGGTTTTCCTTTAATAATGGAAGAATCAATAATACATTATAAGGATCTGCCAGCTCTGTATAAATACCGATTTCTTCTAATTTTTTTTGAAGTTCAAATCCGCTTAATTTAGACCGGGACTGTATGGTTACCTTTAATATATCCCCCTGCGGGTCAGGGTAATCTAAAACCTTAATGCACTCAATTTTTCTCAGTTCAGTCTTAAACCTTTCAACTTCCCTTTTGAGGTATTCCTTATCGTTACGTCCGTATGACGCTAAATAATTTCTAGCTAGATCTAAGGAGGCCATAATAACGTATGATGGGCTGCTAGACTGAAGCATTTGCAGGTAATCTTTAACTTTGCTGCTGTTAACCCGATTGCTATTAATATGTAAATACGACCCCATTGTCATTGCAGGAAGGGCTTTATGTGCTGATTGAACAACGATATCTGCTCCTAGTGTGATTGAGGATGGCGGAAACGGCTCTCCAATAATAAAATGAGGGCCATGGGCCTCGTCTACCAACACAGGTATGTTATGTACATGGGCAAGCTGTATAACACTTTTTAAATCATATCCCATTCCATAGTAGTTTGGATAGGTTAATATTATTGCCTTTACTTCTGGATAGAGTGAAAGGGCTCTTTCGATGATTTCTTTTGAAACACCTGTTGCCGTTCTCCAATCCTGATTATAATCTGGTTCAATAAACACAGGTCGAGCTTTTGCTAGTTTTAAAGCATTTAAGACTGACTTATGGCAGTTTCTTTGGACGAGTACTACATCATTCTTCTCACAGACGGAGAGGATCATTGCTAAATTGCCTACTGTGGATCCATTTACCAAGAAAAAGCTCTTTTTAACCTGATATAAGTCAGCTAAGAGCTCTTCAGCCTCCTTAATTACATCTTCAGGAGAGTGCAAATCATCTAATCCAGATAATTCAGTAGCATCCATTCTGAGCAGCTCTTGAAAGATATCCTTTGCCTGCTGATGAAAAATAGTTCCAGATTTATGGCCTGGAACATGAAATGAAATCGGATTGGTACTTTTATGTTTATATAGTGCTTCATATAATGGAACACGATTTTGCTTATTCATTGGTTTATATCCCTTCAAAGAGTCTTATTTATTTTAACAAAAAAATAAAGCCCTAGTGGACTTTTACGAGAAAATTTCAGGTGTTGTTATTTTTCTTAGTTGTTTTAGATAATATTTATATTTTGGATCATGTGTTTCAGTTTTAATTAGGTCTTCTTCACACTCTGTACAAATAAATGAAGTATATAGATGTATCCCTTTTGATTTTTGATTCTCACATATAACGCATGTTTTCTGATAATGACTATGTGCTAATGAACTCAACCACACCACCTCCATACACCTATTGTTCCCAGCATTTAATAATTGTATACAATTTTTAGAATTATCATCACCAGGGCATCCCTCGGTATATCCTATGTTGATAATTGCGTTTGGGTGTATGTCTAGTAGCGATTTATTGTAAAACACTTCGTACTTTTTTTCTTTTTGTGTGTTTGTGGTTAGTGGTATTTAAGGGACGGGGAGTTTTAATCCCCTCTAAGCTTGAAAAGACAAGTTGAAGGGAATCAAAAACAGATATTGATTCCCTCCATCCTTTTATAAAAACCTTTTTAGCCATAACATTGACGAAAGGGCCGTTTTTGGTTTATGAGTATTTGATGGGTTAAGGTTAGTTGAGGCATGAGGATGGGCAGCGGAGGGCTTTGATTCCCTGGATTGGATAAAGGTTTGAGTTGAGGGTATCAAAAAGGAGCTTTGGTTCCCTTAATCATCGGAAATCTAAGATTATGGGAATCAAAAAAGGGTTTTGGTTCCCTTAACCATTGAAAATCTTAGGGTGAGGGAATCAAAAGAAGGGTCTGATTCACTTTTGCAATGAAAAATGATATCGGAGGGAATCAGATTGTCGTTCTGATTCCCTCCGTGCCCCAAAGGGACCCGTCAAAGGGAATCAGCTGAGACCGCAGGGCATGATTTCCCGGCTCTCGTTCCCCTTTTAACAAAAACGCCACCGCAAGGGCACGAATAGCAAATATTTGTTACCTCTTTTTAGTAAAACACCACCGCAAGGGCACGAATAGCACATCTACGTTACCTTTTTTTAGTAAACTGCTGCCTCACGGGCACGAATCTTCTATAAACAATCCGTCTCCCGCCAAACTAACCTTCCGAACAACACAAAAAAGCACAACCCTCATCAGGTTGTGCTTCGTGTGCCTGGCAACGTCCTACTCTCACAGGGGCAATGCCCCAACTACCATCGGCGCTGAGAAGCTTAACTTCCGTGTTCGGTATGGGAACGGGTGTGACCTTCTCGCCATTATTACCAGACTGTTTTTGAGGTTTCATTCCCTCAAAACTAGATAATTTCAGAAGAAGTTAGTAAAAACGAGTTCATCTTTTAAAAATTGGTTAAGTCCTCGAACGATTAGTATCAGTCAGCTCCACACGTCACCGCGCTTCCACCTCTGACCTATCAACCTGATCATCTTTCAGGGTTCTTACTAGCTTGACGCTATGGGAAATCTCATCTTGAGGGGGGCTTCATGCTTAGATGCTTTCAGCACTTATCCCGTCCGCACATAGCTACCCAGCGATGCCTTTGGCAAGACAACTGGTACACCAGCGGTGCGTCCATCCCGGTCCTCTCGTACTAAGGACAGCTCCTCTCAAATTTCCTGCGCCCACGACGGATAGGGACCGAACTGTCTCACGACGTTCTGAACCCAGCTCGCGTACCGCTTTAATGGGCGAA
>NZ_CM170152.1:12500-30000 GCF_057221695.1 Neobacillus sp. plas4 | reverse complement strand
TTGCTGGCCTAAAAGGAGCTCCCGCAAACAACAGGATGAGTATGAGCCCGCCTAATATTGATATGATTACAATAGGTTCCAAAAAAGCTATCCCCCTTCAACTCTTTTTATAACAACATATGTACAAGTTGTTATAAATAGACCTTGAGCAGAGATAGCTTCCTTTTTATCTTTTACCTTTAATACTAACATTACGTTCTTTTGCTTCTCTTAATAGAAAGAAGTACTTTACCTGCGCAATTTTTGTTTGGCAAATTGCGTCTTCTGAAGGGTCAAAACTTTTATCTAGTAATTGTTTTTGCCTCTGCCAATGTTCCTTATACTCTTGTAATTGCGTTAAGAGTTTTTCATCATACTCTTTTCGCAGCCATCCTTTCCGCTGGAAAAACATCCTTAACTCCCCCGCTATGATCTAGCTGCAGCACCTAGGCGCTGCCACTTTTTCGATTAAAGTTCTCTTCTTCCTTCTAGAGCTTTCGATAAAGTAACTTCATCCGCGTATTCAAGATCTCCTCCAACTGGAAGCCCATGTGCAATCCGCGTAACCTTAATTCCCGATGGTTTAAGCAAACGGGAGATATACATGGCTGTTGCCTCCCCTTCAATATTCGGATTTGTCGCTAAGATAACTTCTTGTACCGTTTCATCATGGAGACGTTTTAGGAGATCTGGAATATTGATATCTTCTGGGCCTATACCATCCATTGGTGAAATAGCGCCGTGAAGAACATGGTACATACCATTAAATTCTTTCATTTTTTCCATAGCGATAACATCTTTAGGATCTTGCACAACACAAATCGTACTCTTATCACGTCGTTGATCTTCACAAATATAGCAGGGATCTTGATCCGTAATATGACCGCAAACTGAACAATACGTTAAATTTCGCTTGGCGTTTACCAGAGCCTTTGCGAAATCCAGTACCGTATCTTCCTTCATGCTTAAGACAAAAAAGGCCAAACGGGCAGCCGTTTTGGGCCCGATACCTGGCAGCTTCATAAAACTGTCAATCAACTTAGAAATCGGTTCTGGATAATGCATTTTTTATTATTCCTCTCCTAGAAAAGCGTATGCGCCCTTAGATAGGCGCATACGCTCGATAATAATTAACTAAAAAGGCAAATTCATTCCTTTTGTAAATTGTCCCATTGTGCTGTTCGTCAATTCTTCTACCTTTTTTAGTGCGTCGTTTGTCGCCGCTAATACAAGGTCTTGGAGCATTTCAATATCATCTGGATCTACGGCTTCAGGTTTAATTTGAACGTCCACTACCTCTTTATGGCCTGTAACAATAACAGTAACCATACCGCCGCCTGCAGTTCCCTCAATCTTTTTTTGACCTAATTCTTCTTGAGCCTCAGCCATTTTCTTTTGCATTTTTTGCATTTGTTTCATCATATTTTGCATATTACCCATTCCACCACGCATAACAAGTTCAACCTCCAATTAATTAGTCAATAATTTCCACAAATTCAGCACCAAATAAGTTTTTGGCCTCCGCAATATGCGGCTCTTCCTCTACTTTAGAGTTTGAGGTCTCTCCTTCAACATGATGCTGGGTGCTTAAAAAGTTCTCCCGAATTGATAACCATTGCTCTTCGGGTACTCCCAGGACCAAATATTTATTGCCTATTAGTTCTTGTAAAGCCATCGTCACCGTCTCGATAAAACGGTTGTTATCCATTGCCATCTGGCAATGAATTTCATGTTTAAATTTTAAAATAAAAGCATTAACTGAAGCAGCAACTGGTTCTGCTTCATTCAATAGGGCCGCATGAGACTTCATTAATTTCCCTCTCATTTCGCCCCATTTGCTCTTAATTTGATTCAGGTCATTCTTTGTTGCATTTTTTAATACTTCATTTATTTTGCCTACTGCAGGCTGGAATCCTTTTCTTGAAGTTCTCTGTGCAGGCTTTTGTGTACTTTGAGGTACATTTTCCTGAACAACAGCAGGTCCATTTGTTTTCAATTGTTGAATTTCATTCTCTAGCTGTTCTATTTTTGTAAGCAGCTGTGATAGTTGTCCAGAGGGAATTTGCTCCTTTTGCTGCTGCACTTCCGTTTGGCATAGCTTAACAATAGCAACTTCTAGAAAGATCCTCGGATGATTGGTCCATCGCATATCCTGTTGGGTTTTATTTAGTAAATCAATAAGCTGATAAATCTGATCGTACGGAACAGATTCGGCCAGCTGACGAAATTCCTCATCTAATAAGACTCTATCCATGGATTCTTCAAGATTTGGTGCTGTTTTGAATAGCAACATATCACGATAGTACAAAATAAAATCCTCGATAAATCTCGTTGGGTCTTTCCCATGAAACAATAATTCCTCTAAGGCCTCTAAACCACTGGCTACATCCTTTTCCCTTACTGCCTTGGCAAGCTTATTTAAAAACCCTTGCGAAACAGAGCCTGTAACCGTCAATGCATCCTCGACAGTTACTGTGTCCTGACTAAAGGAAATTGCTTGGTCTAATAGACTTAATGCATCACGCATACCACCTTCAGCCGCTCTTGCAATCATTTTTAAAGCGTCTTCTTCACAACTAACGCCTGTTTCATCGATGATGAGTTTCATTCGATTTACAATCGATTGTGCTGTAATCCGTCTAAAATCAAATCGCTGACACCTAGAGATAATGGTTAGGGGTATTTTATGCGGTTCGGTCGTAGCTAAAATGAAAATAACATGCTTGGGCGGCTCCTCCAACGTTTTTAACAATGCATTGAAGGCGCTAATCGATAGCATATGCACTTCATCAATAATATAGACCTTGTAGTTAACAGAGGTTGGCGCAAACTTTACTTTATCTAGAACATCTCTCATTTCTTCCACTCGAGAGTTGGATGCTGCGTCAAATTCTAGTACATCCGATATTGTTCCATTGGTAATTCCCTTACAGGCGGCGCACTCATTGCAAGGTTCAGAAACAGGCGCCCGCTCACAATTTACTGCCTTCGCTAGTATTTTGGCTGCACTTGTTTTCCCCGTTCCTCGTGGCCCGTTAAATAAGTATGCATGAGAAATTTTTTGTTGAAGCAGGGCATTTTGCAATGTTTTTGTTACATGTTCCTGTCCTACTACATCAATAAATTGCTGAGGACGCCAAACACGATATAAAGCTTGATATGCCAAAACATCGCCCCCTTCAAAATTCTATCTTCTCCATTATAACGTATCCTTTTTCTATTTTCCAAAAAGAACATAAAAAAACTCATCTCGGATGTGAGATGAGCTGTTTTTTAATAATTAGCTGCCGTGCACCTTCCGTCGACTGGCACCCATAGGCGCTGCTTAAGCAGTTAGCTCGGCCCAGGCCACCCTGCGGCACATGGGAGCTTCCACTTAATGCTGCTTCCTTCCGGACCTGACATGGTTCATGGATTCCCATTGCGCAGGACCCGGGCGTCAACACCACTTACTTAAGGCGGACCCTACAGGATACCAGCCTCGGGAAGGGATTCAGCCTCGCTAGAGCGGATTGCGAGTACAGGGCACCGCTACCTCCCCGCCTAGCACGGCAAAGTTGATAATGCTTTAATGCGTCTTATCTGACGCCTTCTTAGTATACTAACAATCAGAAAAAAAATCAATCTTTATTGACTGTAAATTATTGTAAGTCTCGTTTCTTCGCTTGTTTTCTTCTTTCTCGAAGCTGTCGAAAGAAATCCGTTAATAATCTGCCGCACTCTGCTTCCAATACACCACTCGTAACTTCGCTTTGATGATTAAAGCGCTCATCCTGCAAGAGATTCATAAAGGTTCCTGCACAGCCGCCCTTTGGGTCAGCCGCACCATAAACCACTCTCTCTATCCTTGATAAGATAATCGCTCCAGAGCACATAGCGCAGGGCTCTAGAGTGACAAAAAGGGTCGAATTCTCGAGCCGCCATGATCCTGTTTCTTTGCAGGCGTGTTCAATTGCCAATAGTTCTGCATGGGCGACCGCACTCTGGTTACTTTCCCGCAAATTATGTGCGCGGGAAATAATCCTCCCATCTACAACGATAATCGCTCCGATTGGTACCTCCGCTAGAGCTTCTGCCTTTTTTGCTTCCTTTATTGCTTCTTTCATATAATATTCGTCTGAAAATTCTTCTCTTGCCATCAAGTATACCGCCTATCAATTCTCACTACACTGTCTCTATTGAAATTTTATCCATTATATCATGAATCCATAATCCCATTCATAAAATAGTTGTAGCGTCTCGCTTAGGAGGGGAAGAATATGCAAATTCATATTGTGAAGAGTAACGAATCATTAACAACTATTGCGCGGGTCTATAATACAACCGTTGATGATATAGTCGAAGCAAATGACATCCCTAATCCAAATGATCTTGTCGTCGGCCAGGCAATGGTGATCCCTATCGTTGGAAGTTTTTATTATGTACAGCCTGGAGACAGTTTGTGGTCAATCGGGCAAAAAACAGGTGTACCTTATCAACAAATTGCGTCAGTCAATCGTATTTCATTAAACCAGCAGCTTTATGTTGGTTTTCGCCTTTATATCCCTCCAGCACCAAAAAGAAGGGCAGAATTTAATGCCTATGTAGAACCGCGCGGCACCTCTGTAGCACCAATATTAGAAACGAGTGCACGGGAGGCCGCTCCTTACTTAACTTATTTGGCACCGTTCAGCTTTCAAGCACTTCGTGACGGTTCCTTAAAGGAACCTTTGCTAAATAACTTTCCAGCCATTGCAAGAGCTAATCGAAATGTTTTAATGATGGTTATTACCAACCAAGAAAACGATCAGTTCAGTGATGAATTGGGACGTATTTTACTTAATGATATTTCCATCCAAGACAGATTCCTAAATAATATTGTTGCTGCTGCAAAAAAATATGGCTTTAGAGATATCCATTTCGATTTCGAATTTTTAAGACCAGCTGACCGTGAAGCCTATAATCAATTCTTACGGAAAGCAAAAACAATATTCAAACGTGAAGGATGGTTTATTTCAACAGCCCTTGCACCGAAAACAAGTGCTGCACAACAAGGCAAATGGTATGAAGCTCATGATTATCGTGCACATGGCCAAATTGTTGACTTTGTTGTCATTATGACCTACGAATGGGGATACAGCGGTGGTCCAGCAATGGCTGTATCGCCTATTGATCAGGTTCGTAAGGTTTTAGAATATGCAATTACAGAAATGCCTCCTAATAAAATTATGATGGGGCAAAACCTATATGGTTATGACTGGACACTTCCCTTTGTTCAAGGAACAGTGGCAAAAGCGGTAAGCCCACAGCAGGCTATTCAGCTGGCAGCAACAAACAATGTTCCTATCCAATATGATACAAAGGCGCAGGCGCCTTTTTTCAGATATACTGCTGCAGATGGAAAGCAGCATGAAGTTTGGTTCGAGGATGCACGTTCGATTCAAGCAAAGTTTAATTTGATAAAAGAGTTGAATATAAGAGGAATGAGTTATTGGAAGCTTGGCTTGGCATTCCCGCAAAATTGGCTTTTAATTGTTGAGAATTTTAATGTCGTAAAAAGATGAAAATAGATAAATACAAGAACTGCCGTCATTCGGCAGTTTTTTCATATTATCGACACGAAAATCCATTCTTCAACATTTTCCATATCCCTTCCTGTGTAAGATTATGATAATATATTATTTGTGCCATTATGAACTTTATATAAAGCTACCAGTATTTTACTGATTAGACATAGAAATTGCAGGCAGTTGGAGAAGGAGGCCAGAAAAATGGGATATACTCCCTTTATTACCGTTGAAGGGCCGATTGGTGTAGGTAAGACATCTCTCGCTAAAGCTATTTCAGAGCAATTCAATTTTGCTCTTTTAAAAGAGATTGTTGATGAAAATCCATTTTTGGGGAAGTTTTATGAGAATATTGAGGAATGGAGTTTCCAAACAGAAATGTTTTTCCTCTGCAATCGCTATAAGCAATTAGGAGACATTAATACCCACTTCCTAAGTAAAAGTCAGGCTGTAGTAGCAGATTACAATATCTTAAAGAACTTAATTTTTGCCCAAAGGACTTTAAGCCCCGAGGAATATCAAAAATACTATAAAATTTATCAGCTCCTAACAGAAGATATGCCAAAGCCGAATGTCATTATTTATTTAAATGCGAGTCTTGATACTCTTCTTAAGCGGATAAAAATAAGAGGACGTGAAGTTGAGAAAAATATCAGTCCTTTATATTTAGAGCAGCTATCGATTGACTACGAACAAACCATAGCGAATTTTGAGCAATCACATCCAGAAATTCCGGTACTTCGCTTTAATGGTGATGAATTAGATTTTGTAAAAAATGAAGAGGATTTAAATTTTATCATGGAAAGACTAGTAGGTTCATTAAAGAAAAGCAGCACGACTAACACAAGATAAGAATTGGGGGATGTAAGTGAGTATCGTTATTGGTGGTATGATTGGCCTTGGCAAAACGAGTGTAGCTGATACATTAAATGCACACTTTAAAAGAAATGGAATTGAGAGTAAGGTTTTTTATGAGACTGTTGATGATAACCCAATTCTCCCTCTATATTACGAACTAACAGCTGAGGAATTAGATGCTAGAAGAATTCCTTTCCTCTTACAATTATTTTTCTTAAATAAACGATTTAAAACAGTAAAGGACTGTGTAAGTTGGAATGATCCTATCTATACCATTCAAGATCGCTCCATTTACGAGGACTGGTACTTCGCCTATGTAAATAAAAACCTTGGCAGAATCTCTGATCTTGAATTTAAAATATATGAAGATCTAGTTGAAAATATGATGGAAGAATTAAACGAGCTGCCGAAAAAGGCCCCTGACTTAATGGTTTACTTAAAAGGATCCTTTGATACGGTAATCGACCGAATCATGGCACGAGGAAGAAGCTTTGAAATCAACCCTGAGCTGAAAGAATATTACTTTGAAGTTTGGAAGGGGTACGATGACTGGGTCATCAACAGCTATAACGCGAGTGATGTATTGATTATTGATATGGATCATACAGATGTCGTAAAGCGCCCAGAAGATGCATTACGCGTATGCCGTGAAGTGGATGAACGACTTAAAGAACTTCTAAATATAACAAAAGCACATATTGGTTAATTCCAATGTGTGCTTTTTTGTATGTATTGAAGCATTTAGTAAAAAAGTATATAAAAAAATCCGTCCCAATATTTGGGACGGATTCTATCTCCAGTTTTATGCGCGATTATTAAAATTAATGGAGGAGGAAGAGGGATTCGAACCCCCGCGCGGTTTGACCCGCCTGTCGGTTTTCAAGACCGATCCCTTCAGCCAGACTTGGGTATTCCTCCGTATCGACAAGATATAGATTAACACAGTAATCTACTCATGTCAACACATTATTATCTATTTTTTTATTCCGGATTAATAACTTCTTTATTCCCCATATATGGACGTAATACGTTAGGAATAACCACGCTTCCATCATCCTGCTGATAATTTTCCAAGATGGCAGCAACCGTTCTTCCAATTGCCAAGCCAGAACCATTTAATGTATGCACATGCTCTGGTTTCGCTTTTGGATCACGGCGGAAGCGGATATTTGCACGGCGGGCTTGGAAGGCCTCAAAGTTACTGCAAGAAGAAATCTCACGGTAGGTTCCATAGCTCGGAATCCATACCTCAATATCGTACTTTTTAGCAGCCGTAAAGCCTAAGTCACCCGTACACATGCTAAGCACACGGTAAGGCAATTCAAGCAATTGCAGGACACGCTCTGCGTCACTTGTCAGCTTCTCAAGCTCCTCGTAGGAATCCTCTGGCTTCACAAACTTCACAAGCTCCACTTTATTGAATTGGTGCTGACGGATTAACCCGCGTGTATCCCGTCCCGCAGACCCGGCCTCAGAACGGAAACATGCACTGTATGCCGCAAAGCGGATAGGAAGCTCGTCACCGCTTAAGATTTCATCACGATGTAGATTGGTGACAGGCACCTCAGCAGTTGGAATTAAAAAGTAATCTTCACTTTCAATTAAAAAGGCGTCTTCTGCAAATTTTGGCAGCTGCCCTGTTCCCGTCATGCTCGCACGGTTGACCATATAAGGCGGCAGGATTTCTTTATAGCCATGCTCATCAACATGCAGGTCAAGCATGAAGTTCATTAACGCACGCTCTAAGCGGGCTCCAAGGCCTTTATAAAAGACAAACCGGCTCCCGGTAACCTTGCCCGCACGTTCGAAATCTAGTATTCCTAAATGGTCGGCAACATCCCAGTGCGGCTTTGCCTCAAAATCAAATTCCCGAACGTGGCCCCATTTTCTAATTTCTACATTTTCCTCTTCTGTTTCACCAATCGGTACACTTTCATGAGGAATATTTGGAATGCTTAATAACAGGAGCTCAAGGGTTTCCTCGACACTGCGGAGCTCCTCATCTAATACTTTAATCCTATCGCCCACCTCACGCATCTCTACAATAAGATGATCCGCATTTGCCTTTTCACGCTTTAAGACCGCTACCTGTTGGGAAACCTCGTTACGCTTGCTTTTTAATTGTTCCGCCTCCACAATCAAGTCGCGTCTTCGTTGATCTAAGTCCTCAAATTTACCAAGGTCCGTTAAGTCTTCGCCGCGATGCTGGAGCTTTTCCTTAACCTCTGCAAAATTAGCCCGTAATAATTTAATATCTAGCACGCTCACCCACTCCTTAATTATAAAGCATAAGCGCCTTGCACAGGGGCGACAGGCATAAGACTAGCCGGCGGAAAGGTTGCCTTTTAACCTTTTTGCCGGATTGTCTGAAATGTAGAGGCGACTGCCCTGGGACGAAGGCATAAGACGAACCCTGCAAGAAGGCGCTTTTTGCCTTCTTCAGGGGTCGGCTTATGACTCGAGTCCCAAGGAGCCGCAACTAGACAAGCTTATGACCCCAAGCCCCTAGGCGCTGCAGCTAGGATAAAAAAAATAAATACAAAAAACTCCCGTCCCCAAAAACAGGGACGAGAGTTACCCGCGATACCACCCTGGTTGACAGTATTATAGTCTGTCCACCTTGAAAAAAATTAACGGTTTTTACCGAAAGTACTTACTTACCCTTATAAGGGTGTTCCGCACCTTGCTCGAGGAGGGATTCACAAGATTCAAACACCGATTTACACCAGCCATCGGCTCTCTTTAGAATGAACTTCCTGTTACTAGTTCCTCTCATTGCTTTAAGATATTTATTTATTGTAGATAATTTACTATAATTATCCACCAAATGCAACCAAATTATACAAGTTGTTTTGCTTTTGCTTCCTTTACCATCTCTACGAAGTAAGCCGTAATGTCATGGTTATCTGTTAATTCAGGGTGGAAGGAACAACCAAGGAACTGTCCTTCCCGCGCTGCTACAATACGGTCATTATGCTTTGAAAGGATCTCTACCTCTGGACCTGCTTCAACGATGTGCGGTGCACGAATGAAAACTGCAGGGAAGTTGTCAGCTACATCCTTAATCGCGAGGTCAGCCTCAAAGCTATCAACCTGCCGGCCGAAGGAGTTACGTTCAACCGTAATGTCCATCACACCTATATGAGGCTCATGACCAACTAAGTTTTTGGCTAAAAGGATTAGACCTGCACATGTACCAAACATCGGTTTACCCTCTGCAGCAAATTCCTTTAAAGCGTCCATAAAACCATATTTATCAATCAAGCGTCTCATCGCTGTGCTTTCACCGCCAGGAAGGATGAGGCCATCTACTTCTTTAAGCTGCTTGACTTTTTTAATAGCGATTCCTTCTGCTCCACATTCTTCTACAGAACGAATATGTTCTCGAACTGCGCCTTGCAAGGCAAGTACTCCTACCTTAACCATTACCAGCCACGTTCCTGCATACGGTTTTCAGGGGATAATGATGATATTTCAATACCCTTCATTGGTGTTCCCAGGTCCTTAGAAAGCTCAGCAATTAATTTGTAATCTTGGTAATGAGTTGTCGCCTCCACAATCGCTCTTGCGAACTTAGCAGGATTTTCTGATTTAAAGATACCTGAACCTACAAATACTCCGTCAGCTCCTAATTGCATCATCAATGCTGCGTCAGCTGGAGTTGCTACCCCGCCTGCTGCAAAGTTAACAACTGGAAGACGGCCAAGACGCTTGATTTCAAGAAGTAACTCAAATGATGCTCCTAAAAGTTTTGCTTCCGTCATGAGCTCATCTTCATTCATTCCTACTACCTTGCGAACCTGACCGTTTACCTTACGCATATGACGGACAGCTTCAACGATATTTCCTGTTCCAGGCTCACCCTTTGTACGAAGCATAGAAGCGCCTTCGCCAATCCTGCGGGCAGCCTCACCAAGATCTCGGCAGCCGCAAACAAATGGAACAGTATAATCACTCTTAAGCAAGTGATACTCTTCGTCTGCTGGAGTTAAAACTTCACTCTCGTCAATATAGTCAACACCCATTGCCTCTAAGATACGTGCTTCGACAATATGGCCAATTCTTGCCTTTGCCATTACAGGAATTGATACTGCATTTAGTACTTCTTCAATAATTCTTGGGTCAGCCATTCTAGCAACTCCGCCAGCTGCACGAATGTCAGAAGGTACACGCTCAAGAGCCATTACTGCAACAGCACCTGCTTCCTCAGCAATCCTTGCTTGCTCTGCATTAATAACGTCCATGATAACGCCGCCCTTTTGCATTTCGGCCATTCCGCGTTTAACTCGATCTGTACCTGTTTTCATGTAAAATCCCCCTTGTTGGTTGTACTTTTATAAATATTACAAAAAATTAACGTATAAAATTATGAATTATGGTTAATTCATTCGGAATTAGAATGTTCCCATAATGACATTAAAGCAACAAAAAAGGACTCCTGTCAAGACAAGAATCCTCTGTTAAATATTCCCTAATGATTAAAACCAGCCTTTAACGGTAGAAGAAATGCCTCCCCATAGATCTCCAAAGAACCCGCCGATTCCTCTCATCATTAAAACGAACCAATTTGCCTTTTCTACATCTTCAGCTGCGATCACGTCGACAGTGATATTGCTCTGTCCTTTAGCTGTTATAAACCCAAACTTTTCAGCCTCTTTCGGCTGGATTGTTAAAGTTCCAACCTTTTCGCCCTTTTTAATAGGAGCAGTAAGTTCACCTTGTTTATTAACCTTCTTTTTATCAAGTGTTAATTTGGTTTTAAAATTATCCTTTTCCCCATTTTTAACAACCATATTAACGGCGTCTTTTGTATAAATTTTTACTTGATTTTCTTTCCCCTTGATTACTGGTAAATTCTTTTTCTCTTTAACTTGATAATGCTTTGGAATAATTTCTTTTTTTGTAAAATTATTAAAGGCAAAGTCTAGAATCTTTCTTGTTTCTCTGAACCGTTCAGATTGAGAACTTGTATTCATAACAACGGAAATAAATCTCTGGCCATCCCTAGAAGCTGTTCCCGTAAAATTATACCCTGCAAAAGTGGTAGAACCCGTTTTCAAACCATCCAACCCATCATATACAAACTGTTGGTAATTCGGGTAATCCGCTGCAAGTTCCTCGTATCCTTCTAACATCCAGTTCCAGTTGTCCATTACAAACTGATCTTCCGTACCCTTTGCAAAAACTTTTTCTGGAACACTAGATGTCTCTAATACTTCTGGAAAATCCTTTAATAAGTGAGATGCCAAGGCTGCAACATCCTTTGCAGACATTACATTTTCCTCATCAGGGTCACCTACCACCTCTGGAAAGTGTTTTAGCATATCACGATTATTTAAGCCAGTAGAGTTTACAAACTTATACTTTTCCAGACCAAGCTCTGCAGCCTTTTTATTCATCATTTCAACAAATTGACGCTCAGTTCCTGCAACAATTTCAGCAATAGCAATAGTGGCTGCATTAGCAGATTCAATGGCCATTGCTGCATACAAGTCTTCTACCTTATACTTTCCATCAACACGTAAATAAACATTACTTAAACTATCATCATGAGACATTTTGGAAAGTTCGGGGGATACTACGTATTCTTGCCCCCATTTTACCTTACCTTCTTTTACGGCTTCTAATAAAAGATATTCCGTCATCATTTTTGTCATACTAGCAATACCCAGAGCAGTTTCAGAATTCTTTTCATACAGAATCATACCCGTATCTGCATCCACCAAGATAGCTCCAGATGCATTAACATCTAATGCAGTAGTTTCTGCCTCCACTTTATCTAAGCCTGTAAAAAGGCTAAATAACATGATCATTACCAAGAAACTTGCAAGGAATTTGCGATAAAAAAGTTTGTCCACACTAACGCCTCCAACGATTTAATACACTTTGGTTATTTTAACATAACTAGGGGGCAAATCCTAGACAGAGGAATTACCTATGTTTTTACAAAAAAAAGACAGAGAAGCGGTAACTTCTCTGTTCTGTTTATTTATGATAATGAGTAGTTTGGTGCTTCTTTTGTAATTTGCACATCATGAGGATGGCTCTCTCTTAATCCAGCACCCGTCATTCTAATAAATTGTGCATTGTTTCGTAACTCTTCTAGGTCTTTTGTTCCGCAATAGCCCATTCCTGAACGTAAACCACCAACTAATTGGTAGATTGTTTCAGCTAATGGTCCTTTATAAGGCAAGCGGCCTTCAATTCCCTCAGGAACAAACTTTTTATTATCTTCCTGGAAATATCGGTCCTTTGAACCCTTCTCCATCGCTGCAACGGATCCCATACCGCGATAAACCTTAAAGCGCCGTCCTTGGAATATTTCAGTCTCACCAGGGCTTTCTGTTACACCAGCCAGCATACTTCCCAGCATAACCGCATGACCGCCTGCAGCTAATGCCTTAACGATATCACCTGAATACTTGATACCGCCATCTGCAATAATACTTTTTCCGTGTTTTCTTGCCTCTGTAGCACAGTCATAAACTGCTGTAATTTGTGGTACCCCTACACCTGCTACCACCCTGGTAGTACAAATGGATCCAGGCCCAATTCCCACCTTTACGACATCCGCACCCGCTTCAATTAGTGCCGCTGTTGCTTCTCCAGTGGCGACATTTCCAGCTACGATTGTTAAGTCCGGGTATTGGTCCCTAATTTCCTTAACTGTGTCGAGAACACCCTTGGAATGTCCGTGTGCAGTATCTACAACAATTACATCTACATTTGCCTTTACCAGCTTTTCAACCCGCATCATCGTATCCTTGGTTACGCCGACTGCAGCTCCAGCTAATAAACGGCCTTGCTTGTCCTTTGCTGAGTTTGGAAACTCAATAACCTTCTCAATATCTTTAATGGTAATTAACCCTTTTAGTACACCTTGATCATCCACAAGCGGGAGTTTTTCAATTTTGTACTTTTGAAGGATTTTTTCAGCTTCCTTTAATGTGGTTCCTACAGAAGCCGTAACGAGATTTTCCTTTGTCATAACATCTGAAATTTTAAAGGAGTAATCTTGTATGAAACGTAAGTCACGATTTGTGATAATCCCTACCAGCACTTGCTCATCAAGATTATTGACAATTGGTACCCCTGAAATTCGATATTTGCCCATTAAGTGCTCGGCATCAAATACCTGATGTTCTGGAGTAAGGAAAAACGGATCAGTGATTACTCCGCTTTCTGACCTCTTTACTTTCTCAACCTGTTCAGCCTGTTGATCAATGGTCATATTTTTATGGATGATTCCTAAACCGCCTTGGCGTGCCATAGAAATTGCCATTTCAGCTTCTGTTACAGTGTCCATCCCTGCACTAATAATCGGGATATTTAACTTTACACTGGGAGATAACTCCACTTGAAGACTTACATCACGAGGCAGAACTTCTGATTTACCAGGAATTAATAAGACATCATCAAACGTTAAACCTTCTTTTGAAAATTTACTCTCCCACATTTTTTATGGCCTCCAAGAAAAATTTTTTAATTGTAGGTTATCAATTGGACAAAATACTGTCAAGGAAGTTGTTTTAATCTAATTTTTCTGAAAAAGGTGATTTACTTGATTACTGACTATAAAGGATGGAAAAGCTATGCTTGTTTTTTTTCTGCAGAGTATTGTCAGCACTACTTAAAAAGCAATTATAAAAAGTGGAACATTGACAATCCTGAGCAAAAAAGCTATGAGAACTGTTATGCCTTTCTATATTATCTCGAACATGGACAAATATATTACCAACAGGCGGAAAATGCACCATTAATCTTAAAGCCCATTCTCCTTTTTTATGGACTCGTTCATTTAATAAAGGCATGTATTTTAACGATTGACCCTGCCTATCCAGAAACAACATCTGTACTGGCACATGGAGTCTCAACTCGAAAAAGGAAAAAACAAAACTATCAGTTTTTCCATGATGAAGTAAAATTTCAAAAAAATGGGCTCTTCCCCTTTATGTCAGAAAGGATGTTCCACCTGAAACAATTGGAAGGGGATAAGATCACCATGGAAGAGCTCCTGCAGCTTATTCCTGAATTGGATGACCTATTTGTCTTACATGAGGGGAAGAGCACTTTTACCCCTATATATACTCAGCATGAGCAAATGGCAGTACCAGAAAAAGTATTAGACCAATATCATATGACAGAGGAGCGATTAAAGGAGTTTCTTACAACAAAGTCTGGAAATCAGATTGAGTTTTTAAGTGACGGTCTTATGTTTCAATACAACAAAAATGAGTTTACTGGGATATCACCGATTAAATTTAATCTAGATAGCATGGCGTATGTACTCCCACTAAAGAAAGAGAACTTATTCTTGTTTCCTGAATTAATGGTGCATTATCTCTTACTTTATAATTTAAGTATGATTGCTAGATATGAGACGGAGTGGTGGAGTGAACTGACAAAAATGATGCCCAATCGTGACTATCCATTTATAAAAACCTTTTTAGACATAACTTTGACGAAAGGGCCGTTTTTGGTTTATGAGTATTTGATGGGTTAAGGTGAGTTGAGGTATGAGGATGGGTAGCGGAGGGCTTTGATTCCCTGGATTGGATAAAAGTTTGAGTTGAGGGAATCAAAAAGGGACTTTGGTTCCCTTATTCTACGGAAATCTAAGATTGTGGAAATCAAAAAAGAGTTTTGGTTCCCTTAACCATTGAAAATCTTAGGGTGAGGGAATCAAAAGGAGGGTCTGATTCCCTTTTGCAATAGAAAATGATATCGGAGGGAATCAGATAAGACCACAAGGCATGAATTTCTGGCTATCATTCCTCTTTTCAACAAACATGCCAGCGCAAGGGCACAACATTTGTTACCTCTTTTTACTGAAACACCACCGCAAGGGCACGAATAGCCGACTTTTGTTACCTCTTTTTACTGAAACACCACCGCAAGGGCATGAATAGCCGACATTCGTTACCTCTTTCTACCAAAACACCATCACAAGGGCACGAATATCCGACATTTGTTACCTCTTTTTACTGAAACACCACCGCAAGGGCACCCAATAGCCGATATACTTTACCTTTTTTAGCAAAACACTATCATACGTACATAAATTTCCTATAAACAACTCTTCTCCAGCCTATTGACCTTACAGACAATGCAAAAAAGCACAACCTGATAAGGGTTGTGCTTCGTGTGCCTGGCAACGTCCTACTCTCACAGGGGCAATGCCCCAACTACCATCGGCGCTGAGAAGCTTAACTTCCGTGTTCGGTATGGGAACGGGTGTGACCTTCTCGCCATTGTTACCAGACTGTTTTTGAGGTTTCATTCCCTCAAAACTAGATAATTTCAGAAGAAGTTAGTAAAAACGAGTTCATCTTTTAAAAATTGGTTAAGTCCTCGAACGATTAGTATCAGTCAGCTCCACACGTCACCGCGCTTCCACCTCTGACCTATCAACCTGATCATCTTTCAGGGTTCTTACTAGCTTGACGCTATGGGAAATCTCATCTTGAGGGGGGCTTCATGCTTAGATGCTTTCAGCACTTATCCCGTCCGCACATAGCTACCCAGCGATGCCTTTGGCAAGACAACTGGTACACCAGCGGTGCGTCCATCCCGGTCCTCTCGTACTAAGGACAGCTCCTCTCAAATTTCCTGCGCCCACGACGGATAGGGACCGAACTGTCTCACGACGTTCTGAACCCAGCTCGCGTACCGCTTTAATGGGCGAACAGCCCAACCCTTGGGACCGACTACAGCCCCAGGATGCGATGAGCCGACATCGAGGTGCCAAACCTCCCCGTCGATGTGGACTCTTGGGGGAGATAAGCCTGTTATCCCCGGGGTAGCTTTTATCCGTTGAGCGATGGCCCTTCCATGCGGAACCACCGGATCACTAAGCCCGACTTTCGTCCCTGCTCGACTTGTAGGTCTCGCAGTCAAGCTCCCTTGTGCCTTTACACTCTGCGAATGATTTCCAACCATTCTGAGGGAACCTTTGGGCGCCTCCGTTACTCTTTAGGAGGCGACCGCCCCAGTCAAACTGCCCACCTGACACTGTCTCCCACCCCGATCAGGGGTGAGGGTTAGAATTTCAATACAGCCAGGGTAGTATCCCACCGACGCCTCCACCGAAGCTGGCGCTCCGGCTTCTCAGGCTCCTACCTATCCTGTACAAGCTGTACCAAAATTCAATATCAGGCTACAGTAAAGCTCCACGGGGTCTTTCCGTCCTGTCGCGGGTAACCTGCATCTTCACAGGTAGTATAATTTCACCGAGTCTCTCGTTGAGACAGTGCCCAGATCGTTACGCCTTTCGTGCGGGTCGGAACTTACCCGACAAGGAATTTCGCTACCTTAGGACCGTTATAGTTACGGCCGCCGTTTACTGGGGCTTCGATTCAGAGCTTCGCTTAGAGCTAACCCCTCCTCTTAACCTTCCAGCACCGGGCAGGCGTCAGCCCCTATACTTCGCCTTGCGGCTTCGCAGAGACCTGTGTTTTTGCTAAACAGTCGCCTGGGCCTATTCACTGCGGCTCTTCGAGGCTATTCACCTCAAAAAGCACCCCTTCTCCCGAAGTTACGGGGTCATTTTGCCGAGTTCCTTAACGAGAGTTCTCTCGCTCACCTTAGGATTCTCTCCTCGCCTACCTGTGTCGGTTTGCGGTACGGGCACCTTTTATCTCGCTAGAGGCTTTTCTTGGCAGTGTGGAATCAGGAACTTCGGTACTATATTTCCCTCGGCATCACAGCTCAGCCTTACGGTGAACGGATTTTCCTATTCACCAGCCTACCTGCTTACACGCACATATCCAACAGTGCGCTTACCCTATCCTCCTGCGTCCCCCCATCACTCAAACGATAAAGAGGTGGTACAGGAATATCAACCTGTTGTCCATCGCCTACGCCTTTCGGCCTCGGCTTAGGTCCCGACTAACCCTGAGAGGACGAGCCTTCCTCAGGAAACCTTAGGCATACGGTGGATGGGATTCTCACCCATCTTTCGCTACTCATACCGGCATTCTCACTTCTAAGCGCTCCACCAGTCCTTACGGTCTAGCTTCAACGCCCTTAGAACGCTCTCCTACCACTGACATCGTAGATGTCAATCCACAGCTTCGGTGTTACGTTTAGCCCCGGTACATTTTCGGCGCAGAGTCACT
>NZ_CM170152.1:0-10000 GCF_057221695.1 Neobacillus sp. plas4 | reverse complement strand
CCTGCGCGCGCTTTACGCCCAATAATTCCGGACAACGCTTGCCACCTACGTATTACCGCGGCTGCTGGCACGTAGTTAGCCGTGGCTTTCTGGTTAGGTACCGTCAAGGTACCGGCAGTTACTCCGGTACTTGTTCTTCCCTAACAACAGAGCTTTACGACCCGAAGGCCTTCATCGCTCACGCGGCGTTGCTCCGTCAGACTTTCGTCCATTGCGGAAGATTCCCTACTGCTGCCTCCCGTAGGAGTCTGGGCCGTGTCTCAGTCCCAGTGTGGCCGATCACCCTCTCAGGTCGGCTACGCATCGTCGCCTTGGTGAGCCGTTACCTCACCAACTAGCTAATGCGCCGCGGGCCCATCTGTAAGTGTCAGCGTAAACCGACTTTCAGCTTCCCCTCATGAGAGGGAAAGAATTATCCGGTATTAGCACCGGTTTCCCGGTGTTATCCCAGTCTTACAGGCAGGTTGCCCACGTGTTACTCACCCGTCCGCCGCTAATCAAGAGGTGCAAGCACCTCTTGATTCGCTCGACTTGCATGTATTAGGCACGCCGCCAGCGTTCGTCCTGAGCCAGGATCAAACTCTCCAAGAAAGTTGATATAGCTCATTTGTTACGTTGGCTTAGCTTTTTTAAAAAAAACTAAAAAAATGTTTGTTGACGTTCTTGTTTGTTTAGTTTTCAAAGATCAATTTCTCACAATCGCTCAGAAGCGACTTTATTAATATATCATCTATCAATACTAATGTCAACTTTTTTTTGTTTTTATTGTTTCAAAATAAAACAGTTGTTGCCGACTCAAATGAGTATACCAGCATTAATACTATCTATCAAGAGAAAATTAAAAAAATCGATAAAAAGGCAATGAATAAGGAGCACCTATTAGGTGCTCCTTTTAAAAGTAATTATTCTTCTGTATTAGGATCGGAACTTTCCTCATCGGAGTCTAACTTGTCTTCTTCTGCTCCATCTGATTCTAGTTCTGCACGATCTGTAACTTCTACTGATTCTCCGCCTTCTGCTCCTTCAGTATCATCAGAATCTATATCTTCAGAGACTTCTTCCTTTTCTACTTTCGCAACAGTGGCTACATAATCGTGTTCATCATCTTTGATACTAATTAATTTAACACCTTGAGTGTTACGTCCCATTGTGGAAATACCGGCTACATCGATACGAATAAGTACTCCGCCAGTAGTGATTAACATTAGGTCTTCCTCACCCGTTACTGCTCTTACGGAAACTAATGGTCCATTTTTATCGGTAACGTGGCAAGTCTTTATACCTTTACCGCCTCTTCCTTGAATGCGGTACTCTTCAGCAGGTGTCCGCTTACCATATCCATTCTTAGTGACAATTAACACGCTGCTGTTTTCCTCAAGGACTTCCATCCCCACTACCTCATCATCACTGTCTAAGGTAATTCCTTTTACCCCAGTCGCTGTTCTTCCCATAGAGCGAACATCCGTTTCCGGGAAGTGAATCAGCATACCTTTTTTCGTTCCAATAATCATATGCTTTGTTCCGTCGGTCAATCGAACCGAAATCAGTTCGTCACCTTCACGGAGATTCAAGGCGATTAGACCATTGTTACGGATATGAGCAAATGAAGTTAAAGGTGAGCGCTTGGAAATTCCCTCTTTTGTGGTAAAGAATAAGTACCAGTCATCCACAAATTCCTCAATTGGAATAATAGCATTTACCCATTCTCCCTTTTCTACTCCAAGGAGATTAATAATTGGCAATCCCTTTGCAGTACGGCTGTATTCCGGAACTTCATACCCCTTAGATCGATACACCTTTCCTTTGTTCGTAAAGAAAAGAACTGTATCGTGGGTTGAAGTTGTAATCAAATGTTCAACAAAATCATCTTCATTTGTTCCCATTCCCTGAATTCCGCGACCGCCTCTCTTTTGGGCACGATACGTTGAAACTGGGAGACGTTTAATATATCCATTATGGGTTAAAGTAATAACAATATTTTCGCGTGGAATGAGATCTTCATCCTCGATATTCTCAATTCCGCCCGTAACAATCTCTGTGCGGCGCTTATCATTAAATCGCTCTTTAATTTCGGTTAATTCCTCACGGATAATTTCAAGGACTTTTTCTTCATTCGCTAAGATTTCCTTTAGTTCACCAATCAGCTTCATTAAGTTTTGGAATTCTTCTTCAATCTTTTCTCTTTCTAAGCCAGTTAAACGCTGCAGGCGCATATCAAGTATTGCTTGAGCTTGCTTTTCAGAAAGATTGAATGTTGTCATCAAGCCTTCCCGGGCAATATCGGTTGTTTGGGAAGCACGAATTAATGCGATGACCTGATCCAGATGATCAAGTGCAATCCGTAAACCATCTAAGATATGAGCACGAGCTTCTGCCTTCCGCAATTCAAACTCTGTTCTCCTGCGGATAACTACTTGCTGATGATCTAAATAGTGTACTAGGCATTGCTTAAGCGTTAATACCTTTGGATGGCCATCAACGAGCGCTAATGTATTAATTCCAAAGGTTGTTTGCAAAGCCGTTTGCTTATATAAGTTATTTAAAATCACGCTGGCATTTGCATCTTTACGAACCTCAATAACAATACGCATTCCCTTACGGTCTGATTCATCTCGTAAATCGGTAATGCCTTCAATCTTTTTATCACGAGCCAGCTCAGCAATTTTTTCTATTAATTTCGCTTTATTTACCTGATAAGGAATTTCATTAACGATAATGACTTCTTTACCATTTGATTTTGTTTCAATTTCAACTTTAGCACGAATGGTAATGGAACCTCTGCCAGTTTCGTATGCTTTACGAATACCGCTTCGTCCAATAATGATTCCACCTGTTGGGAAATCTGGACCAGGGATAACCTCCATTAACTCTTGTGTTGTAATCTCTGGATCACGGCTGACTGCCAGAACTCCATCGATAACCTCACCAAGCTGATGTGGAGGTATATTCGTTGCCATACCAACCGCTATACCAGTTGTCCCATTGACAAGAAGGTTAGGGAATCTTGCTGGTAACACTACAGGCTCTCTTTCCTCGCCGTCATAGTTATCCTGAAAATCAATTGTATCTTTATTGATATCTCTTAATAGTTCCATCGAGATTTTGGACATTCTTGATTCCGTATAACGCATTGCTGCTGCGGAATCTCCGTCAACGGATCCAAAGTTCCCATGACCATCTACCAGCATATAGCGCTGGTTAAAATCCTGTGCCATACGTACCATTGTTTCATAAACTGCCTGATCTCCATGGGGGTGATATTTACCAATTACATCCCCAACGATACGAGCAGATTTTTTATAAGGTTTGTCCGAATGCATTCCTAGATCATGCATAGCATATAGAATACGGCGATGAACCGGTTTTAATCCATCACGAACATCTGGAAGGGCACGAGAAACAATTACACTCATTGCATAGTCTAGGAATGAAGTTTTCATTTCTTGACTAATATTAATCTCAGTTACTTGCGGATTGTGTGTATCAGCCATATTGGTACCTCCTAATTTGGTGACATCCTCCTATTTGTCCTTATTCGTAAAAAGGAGGATAGCGGTCACCCTCTACCCTAAATTGACAAGTTTGTCTAAAGGAGGG
Source organism: Neobacillus sp. plas4 (assembly GCF_057221695.1). Lineage (NCBI taxonomy): Bacteria > Bacillati > Bacillota > Bacilli > Caryophanales > Bacillaceae > Neobacillus > Neobacillus sp. plas4. The sequence continues at coordinate 6,403 of NZ_CM170152.1, read as the reverse complement.
GGATGATACCCCCTATTTCCTGCCAAAGATTATATATCTAAATTCTTAACGTATTTAGCGTTTGCTTCGATAAAGTTACGGCGTGGTTCAACTTTATCGCCCATTAACATTTCAAAGGTTTCATCTGCTTCTATTGCGTCATCGAGGCTGACCTGGAGCATGGATCTTGTACCTGGATCCATGGTTGTATCCCATAACTGTTCAGGATTCATCTCTCCTAAACCTTTATAACGTTGAATATTTGGTTTTGGCTGGGCCGGAAGCTCAGCAAAAATTCGATCTAATTCTTTATCATCATAGGCATAAAATATTTTTTTCCCCTGTGATACCTTGTATAGTGGGGGCTGAGCGATATAGACATAACCCGCTTCTAGTATTTGTCTCATGTAACGGTAGAAGAATGTTAAAATAAGTGTTCGAATATGCGCACCATCAACGTCCGCATCTGTCATGATAACAATCTTATGATAACGTGCTTTTGATATATCAAATTCTTCACCAATTCCCGTTCCAATGGCGGTAATCATGGCACGAACTTCGTTATTAGATAATATTTTATCGAGTCGAGCTTTTTCGACATTTAGAATTTTACCGCGTAATGGCAATATGGCTTGGAAATGACGATCACGGCCCTGTTTGGCAGATCCACCCGCAGAGTCACCCTCAACGATATAGATTTCACTGATAGATGGGTCCTTTGAAGAACAGTCTGCTAATTTCCCGGGTAAACTTGAAACTTCTAACGCACTTTTACGACGGGTGAGCTCCCTTGCCTTCTTTGCAGCCATCCTTGCCCTGGCAGCCATTAGACCTTTTTCGACAATCTTCCTTGCCACCGATGGATTTTCCATTAGAAACTTGTCAAAGTGGCTTGAAAATAATGAATCTGTAATTGTTCTTACTTCGGAATTTCCAAGTTTTGTCTTTGTCTGTCCCTCGAATTGCGGATCTGGATGTTTAATAGAGACAATCGCTGTTATTCCTTCTCGAACATCCTCACCAGATAGATTCGTATCATTTTCTTTAATTAAGCCATTTTTTCTTGCGTAATCATTGATTACTCGAGTTAAGGCTGTTTTAAAACCGGATTCATGGGTTCCGCCTTCGTATGTGTGGATATTATTTGCAAAGGAATAGATGCTGTCGGTATAACCCTCATTGTATTGAAGCGCAACTTCAACGCTAATGCCTTCGCGTTCTCCCTCAATAAAGATAGGTTCTTCATGAATGACTTCTTTTGTACGGTTTAAATGCTCTACATATGATTTAATTCCGCCTTCGTAGTAGTATTCATTCTTTTTATTCTCCACACGCTTATCTTCGATCGTGATTTTAATTCCACGGTTTAAGAATGCAAGCTCGCGACAGCGGGTTGCTAGAATATCATACTCATATTCCAATGTTTCAGTAAATATTTCTGCATCTGGTTTAAAGTGAACAATCGTACCTGTTTCGTCGGTAGTTCCTATTACCTCTAATTCATTCACTACTGCTCCACGTTCAAATTTTATGCAGTGAATGTTACCGTCACGGTGGACATAGACCTCTAGATTGGTGGAAAGGGCATTAACAACTGAAGCACCTACACCATGCAGACCGCCAGAAACCTTATATCCGCCGCCGCCAAATTTTCCGCCGGCATGCAGAACAGTCATAATGACTTCAACTGCCGGTCTGCCCATTTTTTCTTGGATACCGACTGGAATACCACGGCCGTTATCTTTTACAGTAATACTGTTGTCTTCCTCAATTGTTAGATTGATCTCGTCACAATAGCCGGCCAAGGCTTCATCAATACTATTATCAACAATTTCCCAAACAAGATGGTGGAGACCTTTTCCGCTCGTTGAACCGATATACATACCAGGTCTTTTTCTAACCGCTTCAAGGCCTTCTAAAACTTGTATTTGATCTGCATCATATGCTTCTTCTTGGATTACTTTTTGTTCCATTGTCACTATCGTTCACCCGCACTTTCATTCAAAAAATACTCAATTTAACGTAAAAAGTAAGCTAGTAGTTTCACTATTCCTGTATTTCCTTTTGATTTGAACGTTTCTTTAATGTTCCGGAAGAGATAGGGGATAAATAAACCTTGTCGTATGTAATTACGACTGATTTAAAGGGGTTTTTCGAAAGGTTAATAAGCTTTTCGTTATGCCGGCTTAAAAATTCCTCAATTAAATTTGAAGAATTTACACTCCCTTTATCAAGAATGGCGATAATATCCTTCGCCCTGATATTTAAATCTTCCCCGACATGAATATACACATTTCCACCTCAATTCACCTTCTTAATAAAACCGGATTCTACATTAAAAGTCGATGCCTCTTTTAATGTTTGATGATGGATACCTTCTACACTCGTGGTTGTAACAAATGTTTGGACTTTTCCTTGAATGGTATTAAGCAAGTGTGACTGACGATAATCGTCTAATTCCGACAATACATCGTCAAGAAGCAAGATTGGATATTCACGAATTTCTGAATGAATTAATTCAATTTCGGCAAGTTTAACAGAAAGTGCAGTAGTTCTTTGTTGTCCTTGTGATCCAAATGTTGATACATCCCTATCATTAACAAAAAACACCAAATCATCACGATGAGGTCCGAATAACGTGGTTCCACGTTCTATTTCCCTTGTTCTGACTTTATTGAATTTTTCTTCAAAGCATGCTTTCATTTTCGACAAATCTTGGCCTTCTAATACATCCACTGATGGTTTATAGACAATTTCCAACGATTCCAGCCCTCTAGAAATCCCCTTATGAATGGGTTTAGCCCAATTTTCAAGCAAATAAAGAAACTCGAATCGCTTTAAAACAATCTTTACGGCCATATTAATAAACTGCTCGGTAAGAATTTCAAGCATGGTTTGGTCAGTCTGTTTTTTTATCTGCAGCATTTTCAAAAAATGATTACGCTGTTGTAGTATTTTCTGATATTGACTCATATCATGTAAATAAACAGGTGAAACCTGTCCAATTTCCATATCAATAAACCGCCGTCTTACTTGCGGGCTGCCCTTAACTAAATTGAGATCCTCTGGTGCAAACATGACAACATTCATATTCCCAACATATTGACTCAATTTTTGCTGTTCCATATGATTACATTTAGCCTTTTTGCCCTTTTTTGAAATAATTAATTGTAAAGGCAGTGAGCTATATTGCTTTTGAACCCTACCCTCTATTTTAGCATATTCTTGGTCCCAGCGAATAAGTTCTTTATCATTTGAGGTACGATGGGATTTTGCCATTGCCAAAACATAGATAGATTCCATCACATTTGTCTTCCCTTGGGCATTTTCCCCGAGAATCACATTCACTTTATTTTCAAATTCAACCGATAGGCTTTCATAGTTTCGATAATTTTTTAGCGCTAATTGTTCAATATACATAATTAGTCGGTAATCAAAAACTCACCAAACCCAGGAATTTGAATCTTGTCCCCAGCTCGTAGCTTTCTTCCTCTTCTTTGATCTTGTTCGCCGTTAATAAAAATTTCATGTTCACTCAAAAACCATTTTGCCATTCCACCAGATTGGATGACGTCAGCCAATTTAAGAAATTGACCTAACGTAATAAACTCAGTACTTAGCTTTAATTCTTCAGGCAATGTTTATCACTCATTTCTAAAATGGTCTCAATACTATATTTTACTAAAAATTAATAAATAAAGAAAGTCACCAAAAACATGGTGACTATTTTGTCCTAATACGTTCGGACTGGCAAAATCAGCTGCAAAGTGGTTTCATCGTGCATCGGCTTGATAACAAAAGGTCTCATAGCACCAGTAAAACTTACTCGTATATCTGTACCCTCAAGTGCTTTTAAGGCATCCATCATGTATTTAGCACTGAAGGAAATCTTTAATTCTTCACCATCAATAGACTGGCTTTGAATTTCTTCGACAACTTTACCCACTTCAGGTGTATTTGAGGAAATTTCAATCACACCTCCATCAATGGTTGAAAGTTTTACAACATTGTTCCTGCCTTCACGTGCTAGTAATGATGCGCGATCGATCGCATGAAGGAAATCCTTCGTATTAACGGTAATATCAGTTTTACTTTCATTTGGAATCAGTCTGGATGTGTCAGGATAATTACCTTCTAATAATCTTGAGAAAAACAGCAGATGTTTTGCTTTAAATAAAATTTGATTTTCAGTAATAACAATATCAATCAATTCATTTGAGTCATCAATAATTTTACTTAGTTCGTTCAAACTTTTACCTGGAATGACGACATTGTAGTTTTCATTATTTTCCGTTTCAATTTTTGCTTTTCTTAAAGCTAGGCGGTGGCTATCTGTTGCAATACAGTTTAGTTCGCCATTTTCGATTCTCCAGTTTACACCTGTCAAGATAGGGCGTGTTTCCGATGTAGACACGGCAAAAGAGGTCTGTCGAATCATGGTTTTTAAAAGGTCTGTCGCAATATGAAATTTATTATTTTCCTCTATTTGCGGGAGGTGAGGATATTCTTCTGCATCTAGACCATTTAAGTTAAATTCTGATTTTCCAGAACGGATTACGGTTTGCAATGATCCCAGTACCTCAATTTCAACGCTGTCTGTAGGCAGTTTTTTAACAATTTCACTAAAGAATTTTGCTTGAAGGACAATTGAACCACTTTGTTTAATCTCAACGATTTCGTCTCCAGCTTCCTCTTTTGGTATAAATGATTCAATCGAAATATCCGAATCACTACCTGTTAAGGTAACTCCTTCGCTGCTAGCTGTAATTTTAATTCCTGTCAGAATGGGAATAGTCGTTCTTGATGTGACGGCCTTCATTACATCTTGAACACTTTGAACGAGGCGATCCCGTTGGATGATAAATCTCATTTAATAATCCTCCCAGCAAATTTTTATTCTAAGTATGCATAAATGGAATTTCTTAAACATATAATAATAAGTTTTTTAAATAAAAAACAGTAGAAGTACTAGTAGGGCCTGTTGATATGTGGATAACTTATTTTACACCATAGGAACACAGCCTATCCACATGTGGACAGACTGTGTATAAAGGAGTACAAGTTATTCACAGATGTATTAAACTTTCAACAGCTCATTTATCTCTTTCATTTGCCTTTGCAGCTGAATATCAGTTTGTAACAGCTTAGAAATTTTTTCGTGAGCATGAATAACTGTAGTATGATCACGGCCTCCAAACTCTTCACCTATTTTGGGTAATGAATAATCGGTTAATTCCCGTGATAAATACATTGCAATTTGTCTAGGGAATGCCACAGATTTCGTTCGTTTCTTCGCCTTAAAATCTTCAAGTTTAACACTAAAGTGTTCACCCACGGTTCTTTGGATATCGAGTATGGTGATTACCTTAGGCTTTGAACTTGGAATAATGTCCTTTAAAGCTTCGGAAGCTAAATCTGCGTTAATATCTTTATTAATTAAGGAAGAATAAGCGACTACTCGAATCAATGCTCCCTCAAGCTCTCTAATATTTGTATCAATTTGGTTTGCTATATAGAGCATAACTTCATTCGGTATATCCAAACCTTCTGCTTTAGCCTTTTTCCTAAGAATGGCAATCCTTGTTTCTAGATCGGGCGGCGTTATATCCGTAATTAATCCCCATTCAAAACGTGATCGTAAGCGGTCCTCAAGTGTCGGAATTTCCCTAGGCGGCCTGTCACTAGAGATAACAATTTGTTTGCTTTCCTCATGAAGAGTATTAAAAGTATGGAAAAATTCCTCTTGTGTTGATTCTTTTCCAGCTAAGAATTGAATATCATCTATTAGCAAGACATCTACATTTCGATATTTATTACGGAATTCGACAGCTTTATTGTCTCGAATTGAATTGATAAATTCATTTGTAAATTTCTCTGAGGATAAATAGACAACTTTGGCGTTTGGTTTATGTTCTAACACATAATGACCAATCGCATGCATTAAGTGTGTTTTGCCTAAACCTACCCCGCCATAAATAAATAATGGATTGTACGCTTTTGCTGGAGCTTCTGCAACAGCAAGGGAAGCTGCGTGAGCAAATCGGTTTCCTGAACCAATAACAAAAGTGTCAAATAAGTACTTTGGATTTAGAATATTTTGAGGAAAATCATGTTGATCGTCCTCTCTTTTTGCCTTTTTAGCAGGCAAATGCAAATCTGAATCATCCTCTTTTTGATTTTGCGGAATAATGAACTTTATTGATAGTTCTTCCCCAGTAATTTCATAAAGAATACCGGAGATTAACTGGGAATAGCGCTCCTCAAGCCAATCGCGTGCAAATTCATTGGGAGCAGTAATCACTAGTAGATCGCCTTGAAGGGAATGGGCTTTAGTGGACTTCAGCCAGGTGTCAAAACTAGGCTTGCTAATCTTTTTCTCAATATTGGATAGAGCAGCGTTCCAAAGATCCGCAATATTCTCCAA